>NZ_JACHBD010000001.1 GCF_014200175.1 Rhizobium lentis
ACCTTCGCCAATTACACCGTGCTGCCGGAGATCGCCCTTGCCAAGGTCAATCCCGACGCCCCCTTCGACAAGATCTGCTACATCGGCTGCGGGGTCACGACCGGCATCGGCGCGGTGATCAACACCGCCAAGGTCGAGATCGGATCGACGGCGATCGTCTTCGGTCTCGGCGGCATCGGCCTCAACGTGCTGCAGGGCTTGCGGCTTGCCGGTGCCGACATGATCATCGGCGTCGATATCAACCCCGACCGCAAGGCTTGGGGCGAGAAGTTCGGCATGACGCATTTCGTCAATCCGAAGGAGGTCGGCGACGACATCGTGCCCTATCTCGTCAACATGACCAAGCGGGGTGGCGACCTGATCGGCGGCGCCGACTATACCTTCGACTGCACCGGCAACACCAAGGTGATGCGCCAGGCGCTGGAAGCCAGCCACCGCGGCTGGGGCAAATCGATCATCATCGGCGTGGCCGGCGCCGGCCAGGAGATCTCCACCCGGCCGTTCCAGCTGGTGACCGGCCGCAACTGGATGGGCACCGCCTTCGGCGGCGCACGCGGCCGCACCGACGTGCCGAAGATCGTCGACTGGTACATGCAGGGCAAGATCCAGATCGATCCGATGATCACCCACACCATGCCGCTCGAAGACATCAACAACGGCTTCGAGATGATGCACAAGGGTGAAAGCATCCGCGGCGTGGTCGTGTACTGATGGCGGCAGCCAACTACCGGGTCGATGTCAAGCATTTCGATGAGCTCCCCGCGCGGGAGCTCTACGACCTCCTTCGAATGCGCGTCGATGTCTTCGTCGTCGAGCAGAACTGTCCCTATCCGGAACTCGACGGCAAGGACATCGATGCCCTGCATCTGCGGCTGCTGGAGGGCGGTGACCTCCTGGCGGCGGCGCGGATCCTGAAACCGCATGAGCCGCAGGACCCGTCAAAGATCGGTCGCGTCGTTGTCTCGCCTGCCCACCGCGGCAAACGGCTGGGCGATGCATTGATGCGCGAAGCGATCACCGCCTGTGAGCGGCTTTATCCGGCAAATCGGATCGCCTTGTCGGCGCAGGCCCATCTGCGCCGCTTCTACGAATCCTTCGGCTTTGTCGGGACGTCGCAGGAATATCTGGAAGACGGCATTCCCCATATCGATATGATCAGACAACCGGCCATTCAGCCGCCATGAGGACACCGCCATGATCTATGTCGACGCCGATGCCTGTCCGGTGAAACCCGAGGTCCTGAAGGTTGCCGAACGCCACGGCCTCGAAGTCACCTTCGTCGCCAATTCGGGCCTGCGCCCGTCCCGCGATCCGATGGTCCACAACGTTATCGTTTCCAACGCTTTCGATGCCGCCGACAACTGGATCGCCGAGCGCGCCGGCGCGGGCGACGTCGTCGTTACTGCCGACGTGCCGCTGGCCGTGCGATGCGTCGCGACCGGCGCTTTCGTCAGCGGTCCGACCGGACGTGTCTTCGACGAGACCAACATCGGCATGGCGAGCGCCATGCGCGATCTCGGTGCGCATTTGCGCGAAACCGGCGAAAGCAAGGGCTACAACGCCGCGTTCAGCCCGAAGGACCGCTCACGTTTTCTCGAAACCTTCGATCGCCTCTGCCGCCGCGCCAAGAGCCTTTCCGGCGAGGCCGACGGCGGGCCATGACCTCTTTCGGGAGCCGGCAAGAAACGGGTGGCATGGCAGCCATGTCGATTCCTACCTTGAAGACAGCCGTTCCCTCATTGATATAGGCACTATCGCAGACGACTGCGGCGTCCTGAGGATGCAACCGTCGCGGGGACGGCCTCGCTCTTGAACAAGGAGAGGCGTATGGCCTGGTTTCTGCTTTTTCTCGCTGGTCTGTTCGAATGTGGCTGGGCGATCGGCCTTAAATACACCGATGGTTTCACGAGGCCGTTGCCAACAGCGCTAACCATGTTTTCAATGGTGGTGAGCGTCGTGCTGCTCGGCCTGGCGGTGAAGTACCTGCCGATCGGTACCGCCTATGCGGTCTGGACTGGCATCGGCACGGTCGGCACCGTGCTCCTCGGCATTTGGCTGCTCGGTGATGAGGCAAGCGTTTCCCGTCTTGCCTGCATCGCGCTGATCGTCGCCGGCATCGCCGGCCTCAAGCTCACCGCCTGATTCCGAAATGCTGCGGGGCGCCGAAACGCCCCGCAAATCGATGTCTATTTCAAGCCATCTTCCGGTTATCGACGGCAAGAGCGCCGGGACCGGAGAAGAAGATGTAAAGGAAGACGAAGCAGAACAGGATTGCAGCGTCGCCCTGGTTGACGGCCGGGAAAAAGCTGTTCGGGGCATGCGCCATGAAATAGGCGACCGCCATTTCGCCCGCCAGCAGGAAGGCCACAGGCCGCGTCAGCAGGCCGACGAGAATGAGAATGCCGCCGACCAGTTCCAGCAGGGCCGCAAACAACATCAGCGGCGGTAGCGAACCTGACATTTGTGACGCCGGAAAGCCGAAAAGCTTCATCGTTCCGTGTTCGATGAACAGCAGCGCGGTGATGATTCTGAGAGCGGCCAGCCCATAGGGGCGATAGGCGGAAAGACGCTCGAAACTATACATTAAACCTCTCCATCAAAGAAAATGCAGCCGAGCGTTAGCCCGTCCCCGGCCGCGATTGAACACACGGATCGCTGACGGCCGTTCACTTTTTCGACAGCAGGCAACACGCGGCCAAATGTCAGAGCGGGATGTTGTCGTGTTTCTTCCAGGGATTGGCGAGATCCTTGTTGCGCAACATCTTCAGGCCCCGCGCCAGCCGCCTCCGGGTCGAATGCGGCATGATCACCTCGTCAACATAACCGCGCTCGGCGGCGACGAAGGGGGACAGGAACCGGTCCTCGTACATTTTCGTATGGGCGGCGATCTTTTCCGGATCGGCGATATCCTTGCGGAAGATGATCTCGACCGCACCCTTGGCGCCCATCACGGCGATCTGCGCCGTCGGCCAGGCATAGTTCAAGTCGCCACGCAAATGCTTCGACGCCATCACATCATAGGCGCCGCCGAAAGCCTTGCGGGTGATGACGGTGAGCTTCGGCACCGTCGCCTCGGCATAGGCGAAGAGCAGCTTGGCGCCATGCTTGATGAGCCCGCCATATTCCTGTGCGGTGCCAGGCAGGAAGCCCGGCACGTCGACGAAAGTGATGATCGGAATGTTGAAGCAGTCGCAGAAGCGCACGAAGCGCGCCGCCTTGCGCGAGGCGTCGCTATCGAGCACGCCGGCCAGCACCATCGGCTGGTTGGCGACAAAACCGACCGTGGACCCTTCGACGCGGCCGAAGCCGCAGACGATGTTTTTGGCGAAGCTCGCCTGGATCTCGAAGAAGTCCCCCTCGTCCGCCACCTTCCGGATCAGTTCCTTGATGTCATAGGGCTTGTTGGCGCTCGCCGGCACCAGCGTGTCGAGTGAGGCGTCGGTCTCCGTCACCGACTGGTAACATTCGATCTCGGGCACCGGCGACGTGTTGGATAGCGGCAGGAAATCGATCAGCCGGCGCACCTGCAACAGCGTATCGACGTCATTCTCATAGGCGCCGTCGGCAATCGATGAGCGCACCGTATGCACCACGGCGCCGCCGAGTTCTTCTGCCGTCACCGTCTCGTTGGTGACGGTCTTCACCACGTCGGGACCGGTCACGAACATGTAGGAGGTGTCGCGCACCATGAAGATGAAATCGGTCATCGCAGGCGAATAGACGTCACCACCGGCGCAGGGGCCCATGATCACGGAAATCTGCGGAATGACGCCCGAGGCAAGCACATTGCGCTGAAAGACTTCGGCATAACCGCCAAGTGCGGCGACCCCTTCCTGAATGCGGGCGCCGCCGGCATCATAGATGCCGATGATCGGCGCGCGGTTCTTCAGCGCCATGTCCTGCACCTTCATGATCTTCTCGGCATGCGCTTCGGAAAGCGAGCCGCCGAAGACGGTGAAGTCCTTGGCGAAGACGAAGACCGTGCGGCCATTGACCGTGCCCCAGCCGGTGACGACGCCGTCGCCGGCGATACGGCTCTTGTCCATGCCGAAATCGGTGGAGCGATGTTCGACGAACATGTCGAACTCCTCGAAGGAGCCTTCGTCGAGAAAGAGGTCAATGCGCTCGCGCGCTGTCAGCTTGCCGCGCTTATGCTGAGCCTCGATACGCGCCTTGCCGCCGCCAAGGCGGGCGATGCCGCGGCGGCGTTCCAGTTCTTCGAGAATTTCCTTCATGCAATCTCCCCTTGCCGTGGCTTGCGCTAGCGGCTACGTCCGCTGAGCGAGAAAACCGAGCGTATCCTGGCCGCTACATCCTCGGCGATGATTTCGTCGGCAAGCTTGGGATCGGCCGCCATGCTGGTCACGTCGAAGGCGCTGACGGCGATCACCGACCCATCCTCGACCGAAGCCGCGTCGACGCTGATCTTGGCGACGTTGCGGTCCTTCTGGAAGCCGAGGCCTTTCTGGATGGATATCACCCGGATCGTCAGCACAACTCGCGGTAGCGCGGTATCACGCACTGTGGCATTGATCGCGGCATTGACGCGGTCGTTGATGCCGGAGAGCAGTTCGGCCGGCATATTCGGTCCGGAGAGAACGACGGCGCTGCGCACATCGTAGAGCGGCGCCGCAGGCTTCGGACCCAAAAGGCTGGCGCAGTCCGTGAGCGCGATACAGACGAGTACGGCCCGGCAAAAACACGACCTCAGCCAATTCATGACAAAATCCCGCACCCACCCCGTTGGAGTCGCAGTTTCGTCATAATGCCTGGGAAGGCAATATGTTTCAGGAGCTTAGGGCGAAAAAAACATCCGCCGCCGCCTTGAACTCGACAAAGCGCTTCGCGCGGCGCTCCTCGGCTTCCTCGTCGCGCCCCCAATGCTCGATCGTCCAGTCCTCGTCGAGATGGGCAAGCGACCACACCTCTTCCACCGTCACCCGGCGCTCGGCAAAGGCGAGTGCCAGGATCGCCGAACCGGTCAGCGTCGTGATGGTGTGGAGAGCGGCGAGCGCCATCGGGCTTTGATGCCGCGCCAGCGTGACGGCGAAGGCTGCGGTCGCCTCGCGGGGCTGCTCGTGGTGCATCACCCCCTCGATGAGGATGAAGCGTGCGCCGAGATCATTGGCCGCCCAGTCGATGACCGGATCCCAGCGCTCCCTCTGGCGCTCGACCAACAGTTCGGGTCCGTCGGCGCGGTAGCAGAGGAGGTCGCTCGAGGAAAAGCGCAGGATGTCTTCGAAGATCGCCTGCGCATTGTTGGCTACGCCGTCGAGCGCGGTGTTGACGAGCCGCGTCACCGGCATCGTCACGGGATCGATCTCCTGGCCTTGGGCCTGCCATTCGGCGGCGACAAGCTGCGCGAGCGCCTCGGTCGGCACGGCGAGAACCTGCCGCGCCGGCGTGCGGACCATCTTGCCGTCGAGCGTGATCGCAAACCCGCCCTCGTGCTCTGCAACAGCGACCTCGGCATAGAAGCGCTTCGGCAGCGGTTTCTTCATCTGAATCTGCGCCCGGCGGATGGGATCCGGATGGCTCAGGCCTTCGGAAAGATCGTTCAGCAGATCGCGCATGGGCTCACCTCAGGAAAAATGGCGCAATATCTCGTTCGGATGATAGGCAATCGCATCGGCGCCGTTGGCGATCAGTTCATCCACGCTGGCATAGCCCCAGGCTACGCCGATCGCCTTGGCGCCGGCAGCCTTTGCCATTTGCATATCGTAAACCGCGTCCCCAATGACAATGGCGTCGCGCGCATTCATGCCGGTTTCGTCACAGCATTCCGTCACCATGGCCGGATGCGGCTTGGACGGGCAATCGTCAGCGGTGCGGGCAACGACAAAATGCTGGTCGAAGCCGTGGGTCTCCATCACGAGGTTGAGCCCACGCCGGGATTTGCCGGTCACCGCTCCGATCAGCAGGTCCTCGCGGCCGCTGATCGCGTCGATCATCTCGCGAATGCCGGGAAACAGCGGTTCTCTGTAGTCGAGATCCTGGCGCACGACGGTAAACAGCGATTTATAATGCGCCGTCATCTCGATGTCCTGCTGCTCGACATGGGGCCTGCCCTGCATGCGGGCGATCGCGATATCGAGCGACAGGCCGATAATGGCCTTAGTATCCTCAAATCGCGGCTCCAGCTTGCCGAACTTTTCAAAGGTGCGGCGCATGGTTTCGTGGATCAGGCCGGCGCTGTCGACCAGCGTGCCATCGCAATCGAAGAGCGCGAGTTTCATTCGCTCTCCCTTTCGGCGCCGGCAAGGTCGAGACCGAGAAGGTTCCAGGTCTGCACCATATGCGACGGCAGCGGCGCGCTGACGCGCAGACGGCCGCCGGATGGGTGCGGGATGTCGATGTGACGCGCGTGCAGATGCAGCTTCTTCTGGATGCCGCCCGGAAAATCCCAATTCGGATCGTCGTCGAAATATTTCGGATCGCCGATAATCGGATGGCCGATATGCAGGGCATGGACGCGCAACTGATGGGTACGGCCGGTATATGGTTCCATCTCCAGCCATGCGAGGTTCTGTGCCGCCGTCTCGACGACGCGGTAGAAGGAAATCGCATGATCGGCGCCGTCCTCGCCGTGTTTGGCGATGCGCATGCGGTCGCCATCGGCCGTCGCTTCCTTGACGAGCCAGGTCGAGATCTTGTCCTCGTGCTTGCGCGGCACGCCCTTGACTAGCGCCCAATAGGTTTTCTTCGTGTCGCGCTCGCGGAAGGCGGCGGTCAGCTTCTGTGCGGCGCCGCGGGTGCGAGCGATGACGAGAACGCCCGAGGTGTCGCGGTCGAGGCGGTGAACAAGCCGCGGCTTTTCGCCCTTCGGGCTGGTCCAGGCCTCGAGCATCTGGTCGATATGCCGGGCCACGCCGGAGCCGCCCTGCACCGCAATGCCGGGCGGCTTGTTGAGCACGATCACCTTTTCGTCCTCATGCAGCACCATGCGCGACAGCAGCTCGAAATCTGACGAATGCTTGAGATCCTTGCCGGCGATCGGTCCCGATTTCAGCTTCGCATCGACATCGAGCGGCGGCACGCGCACCGTCTGGCCGGGCTGCACACGCGCATCCGATTTGACGCGGCCGCCGTCAACGCGCACCTGGCCGGAGCGCAGCAGCTTCTGTAGCGGACCGAAGCCGAGCCCGGGAAAATGCACCTTGAACCAACGATCAAGCCGCATGCCGGCTTCGTCGGGTTCAACCTTGATATGTTCTATGCCAGCCATAGTCGATCTTTCGGAAATTGCCGCACGGGCCGAGCCGGCGTTCTTGCCGCAGCCTTTAGAGCATTTTCACACAAAACGGAAACCGGAATCGAAATCAGGCCAAAGCGCGCATGACGGCGAGCCCTGATATGACCGCCGCCATCGAAAGCCCAACACTTGCAGCGATGTAGATCCCGCCGGCGACGGCCTCACCGCGCTCGAACAAGGAGATCGCATCCAGCGAGAAGGCCGAGAAGGTGGTGAAGCCGCCGAGAAAGCCGGTGATGAGCAAAAGGCGCAACTCCATCGAGGCGTTGAACTTGCGCGCGATCAGCTCGGCGAAGACGCCGATGACGAAGCAGCCGACCACATTGACGGCGAGCGTGCCCCAGGGAAAGGCCGGCCCCATGAGCCTCAGCGCCCATTGGCCGACGTAATATCTGAGAACGGAACCGATCGCGCCGCCGAGGGCGACAAGGAAAGCCTGAATCATAAGCCGGATTTACCGCAATTCGGGATCAACTCCAATCGATTCGCACGAAATGCTGCCAGTCGGTAAAATGCCAATGATTTTCTTAGGATAGCGCCAAGATCATGCCGATACCGTGACGGCATGACGCAGCTCCTGTCCATATCGGCCAATACCGCCGCCGTTGCCTTCGAATCGCTGAGGATCCCGCAGCGTGTGGCGACGAGCACGGCGGCGCGTGATGCAAAACGCATTGCCGACCGGCAATTGAAGGCCGAAAACCCGGACCAAGCCGAAGAGCCCTCCAGCATCATTCAATCGACGGAAGTGGCGCTCGACCTGATGACCAAAGGCAACCGCCAGCCCCAGACCGGACTCAGGCAGGCGCTACAATCCTACGAAGACGTCTGAGGCAGCCGCTTTCCGAACGAAGCCCGACCTGGGTTAAGAGCCCGCAGCCAAGGCCGCGGGCTCTTGGAGTGCGCTGTCACTTGCCCTGGGCCGACACCACCTGCAGCACAAGGTCGACCTTGCCGGCCTTCTCGAAGGTCAACGTCACGGGCACGGTATCGCCCTGCTTGAACGGCGTTTTCACCTTCTGGAACATCAGATGCATTTTGCCGGGCTCGAGCTTGACGGTTTCGCCCGCAGCGACGGCGATGCCATCCTTCAGCTGCCGCATCCTCATGACATTGTCCTTCGTTTCCATCGCATGGATCTGAACTTCACCTGATACCGGCGAGGTTACCGACAGCAGGCGATCGTCCGTCTGGCCGCTGTTCTTCACCGTGAAGAAGCCGCCACCGACCGGCTGGCCGGGCAGCATCGCCTTGGCAAAACCGGCTGAGATCTCGAGGTCGCCGGCCTTGACCGTCTCGCCGGCCGGCGCCGCAGCCGCCATGCCGCCCATGCCCGTCATATCCATGCCGGCCATGTCGTGGTCGTGACCATGGCTATCCCCCGCGACGACCTTCAGGAGCGGCGCCGGGCTTTTCATCCCATGCGGGTCGCTGCCGTCCTTCGCCACCTGATCCCAGGCGGCGACCGCATCGCCGCACATCTGGATCACCGGGAAGGCGAGCGAGGTGCCGGCTTCAACTCCCGACACCTTCCCCTGGATGACAAAGGTGTCGTAGAAATCGTCGGAGAGATTGCCGTTCTTCCAGCGGATCTCGACCGCGCCCGACTTCACCTTGTCGCCGTGATTGTCATAGGTCTTCTGATAGTCGCCTTTGATCACTTCGAGTTCCCAGCCGGCCTTCGGCTGCGGCTTGGCGAAGACGAAGCCTTCCGGCAGCTTGACCCGCACTTCGGTGGTCGCCTTGCCGTCGCAGCCATGCGGCAGCTGCAGCGTGGCGAGAATGGTGCTTTCCTGGCTCGCCTCCTTGTCGAGGAAGCTCACATGCGCCTCGGCGCTGGCAAAGGCGGTTGCGGAAACAAGGGCGGCAAGCGGGAATGTCTTGGCAAAAGTCTTGATGGTCTTCATCGGATATCTCCTCGCCGGCCGAAAACTTCTGTTGGGCGGGCCGGCATGCTTCATCATCGGGCGCAGGGGCAGCTCAGATGAGGACCGGAGGGGCGCGGGAATTCGGCCGGCTGACGGCGCTGGCGCCGGCAAAGGCGGCGGTCTCGATCGGGGAATTGATGAACGAGGCGAACTTGCGCTCGAGCCAGGAGCCCGCATCCGGCGTCGGCAGGATCACCGAAGCAGACAGCCGGCAGGCTTCGCAATTTCGCTGGAAGGCGACGGTCTTGCCGCCGGTGTCTCTCACGGTGACGCATAGCGAGGCAAAGCTGCCGTCGGGCAGCACATAGGCGGCGGCGTCATAACCTTCGGAAGCGACAGCCTGCGGCGCCTGGTGGGCAAATCCGAGCAAAGCCAAGCTCAAGGCGCAAATCATGCGCAGAAAGAGCGTCGCTTTCAGTCCGGTCCGCCGCATGAGATCCCCTTCAACAGCATGTCGCGATAGCCGGTTTCCCCTTGGATTGCAAAAGCAGATTTGCCGCAGTTTAGGGCCGGACCTGACTATCGCGACAAAAATTTGCTCGGCGACGACATTTGCCGCTTGCCAAGCGCCGCGCCCACCGGATAATTGCGGCCTACCCTGTTGGGAGAATCCGGTGCTTTCGCCACCGGTGCCGAAGGAGCAACCGCCCCGGAAACTCTCAGGCCAAAGGACCAGCAAGGGGCAGACGGAACTCTGGAGAGAAGCGTTCTCGAAACGCTCGCCGAAGGGATAACAATCTCAGGCGTCAAGGACAGAGGGGGCTCAGGAGAGAAGTGCGCAGCCGCGCCTTCAGATTTGAGCCCGCGCCTTCGCAACAAGGCGCAAACCCCGGAGGCGTCGTTTGGACGATACTGCTGCCCTGAAGAAAACCCCGCTGCATGCCCTGCATCTTTCGCTCGGCGCCCGCATGGTGCCGTTCGCAGGCTACGCCATGCCGGTGCAATATCCCGCGGGCGTGATGAAGGAACATCTTCATACCCGCACCGAGGCCGGCCTCTTCGACGTCTCCCACATGGGCCAAGTCATCGTGAAGGCCAAGTCGGGCAGCTATGAGGATGCGGCGCTGGCGCTCGAGAGCCTAGTGCCGGTCGACATCCTCGGGCTCCCGGAAGGCCGCCAGCGCTACGGCTTCTTCACCGACGACACCGGCGGCATTCTTGACGATCTGATGATCGCCCATCTCGACGACCACCTTTTCGTCGTCGTCAACGCCGCCTGCAAGGAAGCCGACCTCGCCCATCTGCAGGCCCATATCGGCGACCAGTGCGACATCACCCTCCTGAACCGCGCCTTGATCGCGCTGCAAGGGCCGCGCGCGGTCGAGGTTCTCGCCGAACTCTGGGCCGATGTCGCGGCGATGAAATTCATGGATGTGCGCCACTGCCGCCTGCATGACGTTTCCTGTCTGGTCTCGCGCTCCGGCTATAGCGGCGAGGACGGCTTCGAGATCTCCGTCCCGGTGGACAAGGCCGAGGATGTCACCATGCGGTTGCTCGAACATCCCGACGTCCAGGCGATCGGTCTCGGCGCCCGCGATTCGCTGCGCCTGGAAGCCGGCCTCTGCCTTTATGGCAACGATATCGACACGACCACCTCGCCCGTCGAGGCAGCGCTGGAATGGGCGATGCAGAAGGCGCGGCGCGCAGGCGGTGCACGCGCCGGCGGTTTTCCCGGCTCCGGCCGCATTCTCTCCGAACTCGAAAACGGCGCCGTCCGCCGCCGCGTCGGCCTGAAGCCGGAAGGCAAGGCGCCGGTGCGCGGCCATGCCAGGCTCTATGCCGATGCCGAGGGCCAGACCGAAATCGGCGAAGTCACCTCGGGCGGCTTCGGCCCCAGCGTCGATGGCCCCGTCGCCATGGGCTACGTGCCGGTCTCTCATGCTGCGGCCGGCACGCTCATCTACGCGGAAGTGCGGGGCAAGTATCTGCCCGTCACCGTCAGCGCCCTGCCCTTCATCACACCGACCTACAAACGATAAAGCTTTTCCAGAGAGGACGACCAATGCTGAAATTTACTGAAGAACACGAATGGCTGAAGATCGAAGGCGACGTCGCGACGGTCGGCATCACCAATTATGCCGTCGATCAGCTCGGCGACCTAGTTTTCGTCGAACTGCCGGAAGTCGGCGCGACCTTCTCGAAGAACGGCAATGCCGCGACCGTCGAATCGGTCAAGGCCGCTTCGGACGTCTATTGTCCGCTTGACGGTGAGATCACCGAGGTCAATCCGGCCATCGTTGCCGATCCGTCACTGGTCAATTCCGATCCTCAAGGCGCCGGCTGGTTCTTCAAGCTGAAGCTTGCCAATCCCGCGGAAGCCGATGGCCTGCTCGATGAGGTGGCCTATAAGGAGCTCACCGCGTAATGACGACGCCAACCGAATTCCAGTTCACCGATTATCAGCCCTACGATTTCGCCAATCGCCGCCATATCGGCCCCTCGCCGGCCGAGATGGCCGACATGCTGAAGGTGATCGGTTATAACAGCCTCGACGGGCTGATCGACGCGACGCTGCCGCCCTCCATCCGCCAGAAGGCGCTGCTCGTCTGGGGCGCGCCGATGACCGAGCGCGAGGCGCTCGACAAGCTGCGCGAGACCGCAAACAAGAACAAGGTGCTCGTTTCGCTAATCGGCCAGGGCTACTACGGCACGATCACGCCGCCGGTCATCCAGCGCAACATCCTGGAGAATCCCGCCTGGTACACGGCTTACACGCCCTATCAGCCTGAGATAAGCCAGGGCCGTTTGGAAGCGCTCTTGAACTACCAGACGATGATCTCAGACCTGACCGGCCTCGACGTCGCCAACGCCTCGCTGCTCGACGAGGCGACCGCCGCTGCCGAAGGCATGGCAATGGCCGAGCGCGTCTCCAAGTCGAAGGCGAAGGCTTTCTTCGTCGATGCCGACTGCCATCCGCAGACTATCGCCCTGATCCGCACGCGCGCCGAACCGCTCGGCTGGAGCGTCATCGTCGGCAATCCCTTCACCGATCTCGATGCCGTCGATGTCTTCGGCGCGATCTTTCAGTATCCCGGCACGCACGGCCACGTCCATGATTTCACCGGCCTGATCGCACGCCTGCACCAGGCCGGCGCCATCGCCGTGGTCGCAGCCGACATCCTGGCGCTGACGCTGTTGAAATCACCGGGCGAGATGGGCGCCGACATCGCGATCGGCTCCTCGCAGCGCTTCGGCGTTCCCGTCGGCTACGGCGGTCCGCATGCCGCGTATATGGCGGTCAAGGATGCCATCAAGCGCTCGATGCCCGGCCGCCTTGTCGGCGTTTCCGTGGATGCCCGCGGCAACCGCGCCTATCGCCTGTCGCTGCAGACCCGCGAACAGCATATCCGTCGTGAGAAGGCGACGTCGAACATCTGCACAGCCCAGGTGCTGCTTGCCGTCATGGCCTCGATGTATGCCGTCTTCCATGGCCCCAAGGGTATTAAGGCGATCGCCCAGCAGGTGCACCAGAAGGCCGTGCTGATGGCCAAGGGGCTGGAAAAGCTCGGCTACAAGGTCGAGCCGGAAAGTTTCTTCGACACAATCACCGTCGATGTCGGCCACATGCAGGGCCTCATCCTGCGCGCAGCCGTCGCCGAAGGCGTCAATCTGCGCAAGGTCGGTGAAACACAGATCGGCATGAGCCTCGACGAGCGCACGCGCCCCGCCACCCTCGAAGCCGTCTGGCGCGCCTTCGGCGGGAATTTCACCATTGCCGATTTCGAGCCCTCCTACCGGCTGCCGAAGGGTCTGCTCAGGACCAGCGACTACCTCACCCATCCGATCTTCCACATGAACCGCGCCGAAAGCGAGATGACGCGTTACATCCGCCGGCTCTCCGACCGGGATCTGGCCCTTGACCGCTCGATGATCCCGCTCGGCTCCTGCACGATGAAGCTCAATGCGACCGCGGAAATGCTGCCGATCACCTGGCCGGAATTTTCCGACATCCATCCCTTCGTGCCGGCAGACCAGGCGCTCGGCTATCGCGAGATGCTCGACGACCTGACGGAAAAGCTCTGCGTCGTCACCGGCTACGATGCCTTCTCGATGCAGCCGAATTCCGGCGCTCAAGGCGAATATGCCGGCCTGCTGACCATCCGCAACTACCACATCGCCAATGGCGAGGCTCATCGCGACGTTTGCCTGATCCCAACCTCGGCGCACGGTACCAATCCGGCTTCGGCCCAGATGGTCGGCATGAAGGTGGTCGTCGTCAAGGTGCGCGAGAATGGCGACATCGACATGGAAGACTTCCGTGCGAAGGCAGAAGAGCATGCGGCAAATCTTTCCTGCTGCATGATCACCTACCCCTCGACGCACGGCGTGTTCGAGGAAACGGTCAAGGAGATCTGCGAACTGGTGCACAAACACGGCGGCCAGGTCTATCTCGACGGCGCCAACATGAACGCCATGGTCGGCCTGTCCCGCCCTGGTGACATCGGCTCCGACGTGTCCCACCTGAACCTGCACAAGACCTTCTGCATCCCGCATGGCGGCGGCGGCCCCGGCATGGGCCCGATCGGCGTCAAGGCGCATCTGGCGCCCCACCTGCCCGGCCATCCCGAGACCGACGGCCGTCCCGGCGCGGTGTCTGCGGCAGCCTTCGGCTCGGCTTCGATCCTGCCGATCTCCTGGAGCTACTGCCTGATGATGGGCGGCGAAGGCCTGACGCAAGCGACTAAGGTGGCGATCCTCAACGCCAACTACATCGCCGCCCGGCTGAAGGGCGCCTATGACGTGCTCTACAAGTCGAAGACCGGCCGCGTGGCGCATGAATGCATCATCGACACCCGGCCGCTGGTCGACAGCGCGGGCGTCACCGTCGACGACGTCGCCAAGCGGCTGATCGACTGCGGCTTCCATGCGCCGACCATGAGCTGGCCGGTGGCTGGCACGCTGATGATCGAGCCGACGGAAAGCGAGCCCAAGGCCGAGCTCGACCGTTTCTGCGAGGCGATGCTGGCGATCCGTGAGGAAGCCCGCGCCATCGAGGACGGCCGCATGGACAAGGTCAACAACCCGCTGAAGAACGCCCCGCACACGGTGGAAGACCTTGTCGGCGAATGGGATCGGCCTTACAGCCGGGAACAGGCCTGCTTCCCGCCCGGCGCCTTCCGCGTCGACAAATACTGGTCCCCGGTCAACCGCGTCGACAATGTCTACGGTGACCGCAACCTCATCTGCACCTGCCCGCCGGTGGAAAGCTACGCCGAGGCTGCGGAATAACAGCAATTGTACAGGCCCTCCCGCGCTGTTCGGGAGGGCTAACACCTCGCCTTGCGCAGGTGGCAACCGGCGCAATGAACCCATGCACCTTTCGCGGCATTGGATTCAAATTTAACCTTTCTTAGCAAGTCTCTGTTAGCAATTCCAATGGGCGGTTTTCCTTGCCGGAAACGTCGCCGTCGATCTTGGTTTTGCGTGCAGGTTCTTATGCGTTCATCGGCTGTATCAGCAATTCTCCTCGCCGCCGTAATCCTGTCGGGATGCTCCACAAGCTCTGGCGCCGAAGACGTGCTCACCCCTGTGCCGTCGAAAGAAACCACCAACGCCATCGCGAAGCCGACCGGTCCGATACCGGCCGCCACCGTTGGCGACGCCGCCCCGCAGGCAAGCCCGCGACAGGAAGCATTGAGCTGGACGGGACAGGTTCCGGAACCTCAGGCGTTGGTGCCGGCGGAGAGACCGGTCGGCATGCCGATGCCGACCGAAAGGCCGGTTGCAATGTTGATGCCTGCCAATCCGGGGATCGACCCGGATGTCAGCCCGAAACCACCGACACGCTCGCGAATCTATAGCCATCGATTCCGCGACGCCAAACCGATCAACTTCGGTTCGACTTCACCTCGAAAGCTTGCCGTGCATGGGGTCGACGTCTCGCGCTGGCAGGGCGAGATCGATTGGGACACGCTGCGGCAGCAGGGGGCGAACTTCGTCTACATCAAGGCGACCGACGGCGGCGATCACCTCGATCCGATGTTCAGGAAGAACTGGCGCCGGGCCAAGGAAGCCGGCTTGAAACACGGCGCTTACCACTTCTTTTACTGGTGCCGGACCGCAGGCGAACAGGCCGACTGGTTCATCCGCAACGTGCCGAGAGAAGCAAACGCGCTTCCGCCCGTGATCGACGTTGAATGGAACGGAGAATCGAGCTGCAAGAGGCGGATTTCCCCCGCCCGCGTCCGGGAAAAGATGCAGGTGTTCATGGACAAGCTGGAGCGTCATTACGGCCAGCGCCCGATCATCTACACGGCGCCGGATTTCTACCGCGACAATTTGAAGGGCCAGATGCTCGACTATCCCTTCTGGCTGCGCTCAGTGGCCGCCCACCCCTCTAAGGTCTATCCGGGCCGCAAGTGGGTTTTCTGGCAATATTCCGGCTCTGGCCTCTCCGACGGTGTCGACGGCAAGATCGATCTCAACGTCTTCAACGGCAGCGAAAGCGATTGGCACGATTGGGTGGCATCGCGATAGTGATGAGTTCTTGTGCCAATCCGGAACAACGGAACGGCAGACGTGCGTTCGATAGATCTTTGCTAACGCAACGCCTTCAGCATTCTCTAAAAGTTGGGAGGTAAATGGGATCATCCAGTTCCGGGGAACAACTGATGAGCATATCGGGCATCACGAACATTGCTCTTTCGGGCATGCGGGCGCAGACGACGCGGATCGGCGCGATCGCCAACAATGTCGCCAACGGCAGCACATCAGATTACGCCAGGCTGAACACCAGCCTTACGACTGTCGCATCAGGCGGCGTCCAGGCGACAGTCAGCCCGACGGCGTCGGATGTCGACCCGGCCACCGAACTGACCGATCTCATCGAGGCCGCACAGGCCTATAAGGCGAACGCCGTGGTCTTCGAGACCGGCGCGGATATGTGGGAAATGCTGATGAGCATTAAGCGCGACTGAGTGCGATTCTCGAAGTCGTCGCGCTGTTGTAATTCCACTTGGATCAGACCTATGTCGATCTGCCGACTGCCTCGACCGTCGCGAAATCAGCCGCTCTGTGAGCAGAATTGCCCTGTAGGGGCTCATACATCATCTCAGGAAAGAATTCCGCTTGCGCCGTATTACCTTATCAATTCTTCTGAATTTTGTCCTGATAACCAATGCTGGCGCCAGCGACGACCTTTCCGGTGTTTGGCGTGACCTGTTCACACGCTGTCGAACTGCCGTGGAGACAGGCAAAGACTTTGATGCAACAGGATTACGCGACCTTGGGCGTGACGTCAGGACGGTGGCCCCGGTGACCGCTTCCGGGGTACCCTTTCCACTTCTGCCTGGGTACAAAATGGCTGAACAGCGCTGGGAGGTTCCCCGAGCTCGTTTCGTCGTCGTGGAAACCGAATATCCACCCGATCATGGCAAATCGAGACGTTCGTGTAAACTCGAACTCGCTCAGGGAGCAAAGCCGATCTCGGTGGACGAGGAAAACCACTTGAGGACGGCATTTCTCGCGGAGCGAGATCAACTCCACGGCACTGGGCGCTACGAGCGCTGGAATCCGGACCCCATATTTTCCACTAACCTTGGTGTTCGGTTAGCCGAAAAAAATCCCTCCGGCTGCCGCGTCGTCTCTACTATGCAAATCGAGACACGATCCCAATCGCTATCGTTTTTCGCGACAGGTACCGCTGAGCAAGACGCAGCCTGTGGTGCAGCGCCTCGTTTTGCGCATCCATAAAACAGGACCCGGTGATCTCGACGAAGCCAAACCGGCTTCATCAGCAACGCTTAGCGGTAATTTCAGCCAGCCCCATGCGAACGGCGTCAAGAATGCGCCGGCTCGCTTTGGCGCTGCGCGGCAAGGGCCGCGAGATCGGCGGGTTTCAGCTCGACTGATTCGCCGCAGCCGCAGGCCGATGTCTGGTTCGGGTTGGTGAAGGTGAAGCCGGAGCGCAGCGTCGTCTGCTCGAAGCCCATTTCGGTGCCGAGAAGATAGAGCACGGCCGATGGCTCGACCCAGACCCTCGCGCCATCGCGCTCGATCAGGTCGTCCTTAGCATTGGGCTCGGTCACCAGATCGATGGTATATTCCATCCCGGCGCAGCCGCCCTTCTTGATGCCGACGCGAACGCCTTTGGCTTCCGGGCCGGAATTTTCGACGATCGCCTTGACGCGGGCCGCGGCCCCTTCCGTCATGCTCATCACTGCAAAGCCCATCGGCTTCATCTCCTTCCGCAACCGGGGTCAAGATCCGGTGCTTCGTGATTCAAATGTAGTCGCCGCACGTAAACGGATCAATACCACGGTACGGTATCAGTACCAGCCAACTGCGACCTGCGCCTCTTCGGACATGCGATCCGGCGTCCACGGCGGATCGAAGGTCATTTCAACCTCGACACCCGACACGCCTTCGACGGCGCCCACGGCGTTTTCCACCCAGCCCGGCATCTCGCCTGCGACCGGGCAGCCGGGAGCGGTGAGCGTCATCATGATCTTCACCATCCTGTCGTCCTCGATGTCGATCTTGTAGATCAGACCGAGTTCGAAGATGTCGGCGGGAATTTCCGGGTCGTAGACCGTCTTCAGCGCGCCGATGACGTCGTCGCTCAGCCTTGCCAACTCATCGGCCGGGATGCTGGAATGCACGATGCCTTCGCGCACATCGATCTTCTGTTCGCTTTCGTCCAGGCTCATCACGGACACTCCTCAAGCAAAGAACTTGCGCGCATGTTCAAGCGCATCGGCCAGGGCATCGACCTCGGCGCGGGTATTGTACATGCCGAAAGATGCACGGCATGTGGCGGTGACGCCGAAGCGTTTCAAGAGCGGCATGGCGCAATGCGTGCCGGCGCGCACCGCAATGCCCTGCCGGTCGATCACCATCGACACGTCGTGGGCGTGGATGCCGGCAAGCTCGAAGGAAAAGATACTGCCCTTGTCGGGCGCCGTGCCGAACACGCGCAGCGAATTGACCGATTTCAGCCGCTCGACCGCGTAAGCGGCAAGATCGGCCTCATGGCGGGCGATCGCCTCGCGGCCGACCTTCTCCATATAGTCGAGCGCATAACCGAGCCCGATCGCCTGGACGATCGGCGGCGTGCCGGCTTCGAAGCGATGCGGCGGATCGTTGTAGGTGACCGCATCCTCGGCAACCTCGAAAATCATCTCGCCGCCGCCCTGGAAGGGGCGCATCTCGAAAAGCCGCTCCTTCTTGCCGTAGAGCACGCCGATACCCGACGGGCCGTAGAGCTTGTGGCCGGTCATGACGTACCAGTCGCAATCGATATCCTGCACGTCGACCGGGAGATGCACGGCGCCCTGGCTGCCGTCGATCAAGACCGGAATGCCGCGTTCATGCGCGATGCGGCAGACCTCTTTGACCGGAACGATCGTGCCGAGCGCATTCGACATATGGGTGATGGCGACGAGCTTGGTGCGTTCCGTCAGGCTCTTCTCGAAATCCTCAATATGAAAGGCGCCCTCGTCGTCCACCGGCACCCAGACCAGTTTGGCGCCCTGCCGCTCGCGAATGAAATGCCAGGGCACGATATTGGAGTGGTGCTCCATGATCGTCAGGACGATCTCGTCACCTTCGCCGAGCTGGGGCATGCCCCAGCCATAGGCGACGGTGTTGATCGCTTCGGTCGAATTCTTGGTGAAGACGATATCGTTGACCGAAGGGGCGTTGAGGAAACGGCGGACCTTTTCGCGCGCCGCCTCATAGGCATCGGTCGCGGCATTGGAGAGATAATGTAGGCCGCGGTGCACATTGGCATATTCATGGGCGTAGGCATGCGAGATCGCATCGATCACCGACTGCGGCTTCTGGGCGGAGGCGCCGTTGTCGAGATAGACCAGCGGCTTGCCGTGCACCTTCTCCGCCAGGATCGGAAAATCCCGGCGGATGGATTCGACGTCGTATTGCGTGGCCGGCACGATCTTGTCCATTGCTATATCCGATCAGGCGTGCTTTTCGAGCCAGGCCGAAATCACGCCTTCCAGCGCCTCGACCAGGGCCTCGTCTTCCAGTTCCTCGACGATTTCGGCGACGAAGGCGTTGACGAGCATTGCCCGCGCCTTGTTCTCCGGAATGCCGCGCGCCATCATGTAATAGAGATGGTTGGCGTCGATATCGGTCACCGTCGCGCCGTGGCCGCATTGGACGTCGTCGGCGAAGATCTCGAGCTCGGGCTTGACCGAGAACTCGGCATCGTCCGACATCAGAAGCGTGTTGCACGCCATTTTGGCGTCGGTCTTCTGCGCATCGGGCGCCACCCGGATCATGCCCTGGAAGACACCCTTGGCGCGGTCGAACACCACGTTGCGGATCACCTCGGTCGAGCCGGTATGCGGCACGTCGTGGCCGAGAACCATCGTCACGTCGGTATGGCTCTCGGCCCCGAGCAGGTTAATCCCGCGCAGCGTCAGATCGGCGCCCTCGCCGGTCACCTTGATGTGCAGTTCCTGGCGCACCAGCCTGCCGCCGGCATTGATGACGAACAGGCGAAGCTTGGCATCGGCGCCGAGATCGACGCGGATCTGGCCGAGATGCGTATCGTCAGCACCCTGCTGCTGCAGGATGATCCAGGTCAGTTCCGTGCCTTTGCCGACGGTGATGTCACTGACATGGGACACGAAGGCAGCATCGCCCGTCACCGCACGGTGACGCTCGATAACAGTTGCCTTGACGCCGGCGCCGAAGGAAACGGGAAGGCGCGTATGCGTCTGCCCGCCAGCATGGATGAACTGAATCTCGAGCGGATTTTCAAGCTCGGTATCATCGGGCACGTCAACCACATAGCCGTCGCGCACGAAGCTGCCATTGATGCGGCCGACCGCATCGTCGCTGCCGAGCGCATCGAGCCCGCCTGCGGCCGAGCCGTCACGCAGACGTTCGCTATAGGCTGACACACCGAGGCCCTCTGCGACCGCCTTCTGATTGGCATGGCCCTGGATCACCGCCAGCACCCTGGAACCCGCGACGAGCGGCTCAAGCGGGTCGGAGCCGGCGTCGCCTGCCTGCGGCGGCAAGCCGCGCAGCAGGTTTTTGAAGTCGGTGTAATGCCAGGCTTCGATGCGCCGCGTCGGCAGGCCGGCCTTCTTCAAGTCATCGAGAAGCCGGTCGCGCAGCGCCGTCACCATGCCGTTCCCCGGCAACTCGCCGATCTGCTGGTTGAAGGCGTCGATCAGCGCCGTTTCGGCCGCGGTCAGGCGACTCGTCGTCTGCATGTTCATGGAGGTCGTCCTTTCCACCCGAACTCAGGCCGCCGCGCCGATAATATCGGCATAGCCGTTGGCTTCGAGCTCATGCGCCAGCGTCTTGTCGCCCGACTTGATCACTTGGCCCTTGTAGAGCACGTGAACCGTATCAGGCACGATATAGTCCAGCAGGCGCTGATAATGGGTGATGACGACGACAGCGCGATCGGGCGAACGCAGCGCATTGACGCCGTCGGCGACGATCTTCAGCGCGTCGATGTCGAGGCCGGAATCGGTTTCGTCGAGCACGCAGAGCTTCGGCTCCAGCAGCGCCATCTGCAGGATCTCGGCGCGCTTCTTCTCGCCGCCGGAGAAGCCGACGTTGAGCGGCCGCTTCAGCATCTCGGTGTTGATCTGCAGCTTGGCCGCGGCATCCTTGACGCGACGCATGAAATCCGGCGTCGTCAACTCGTCCTCGCCGCGCGCCTTGCGCTGCTCGTTCATCGCCACCTTGAGGAACTGCATGGTGGCGACACCGGGGATTTCGACCGGATACTGGAAGGCAAGGAAAATGCCCTTTGCGGCGCGCTCGGCAGGATCGAGTTCGAGGATGCTCTCGCCGTTGTAGAGAATCTCACCCTCGGTGACTTCATAGTCTTCGCGACCCGACAGCACATAAGAAAGCGTCGACTTACCGGAGCCGTTCGGCCCCATGATGGCGGCCACTTCCCCGGCCTTCACCGTCAGGTTCAGACCACGGATGATCTCGGTGCCGTCTTCGGCGATGCGGGCATGAAGGTTTCTGATTTCAAGCATCTTTGTCTTTCCTGTTATCCGGCGGATTTCAAGGATCCGCCCAATTGACCGTTCGCACTGGTCTCGATCCGTCATCCTCGGGCTTGTCCCGAGAACTGCAACTCCTAAGGGCATGTATTCGGCGCTAACGCCAAAAACAGATGGCAGCAAAAACCACACCTGCTGCCTTGAAGACGAACCGAAGCCATTCGATGAATTCAGGGATTTGCAGAAATCTCCCGATAACTTCAATGAACTTTGCCGGTTTTTCCACTCGCTGCTGAAGAAACACGTAAGGCTGCTCCGGCGGCGTTTCCGTCTCGTACCTTTGCTCGCGGGGGCGAATTTTCGCCAATATTTCCCCGCGAATATTTTCCAGACGTTCAAGAATGCGCTTCTTGTCCGTCTCGTCCATATCAGCCTACAGAGCCTTCAAGCGAAATGCTGATCAGCTTCTGCGCCTCGACGGCGAACTCCATCGGCAGCTCCTGCAGCACTTCCTTGACGAAGCCGTTGACGATCAGCGCAATCGCCGCCTCTGTCGGGATACCGCGCTGCAGGCAGTAGAACAGCTGGTCCTCGGAGATCTTCGAGGTCGTCGCTTCATGCTCGAACTGCGCCGTCGAGTTCTTCGCCTCGATGTAGGGCACCGTATGGGCGCCGCACTTGTCGCCGATCAGCAGCGAATCGCACTGGGTGAAGTTGCGCGCATTCGACGCCTTGCGGTGGGCCGAGACCTGGCCGCGGTAGGTGTTGTTGGAAACGCCGGCGGCGATGCCCTTGGAGACGATGCGGCTCGACGTATTCTTGCCGAGATGGATCATCTTGGTGCCACTGTCGATCTGCTGATGACCGTTGGAGACGGCGATCGAGTAGAATTCGCCTCTGGAGTCGTCGCCGCGCAGGATGCACGACGGATATTTCCAGGTAATCGCCGAGCCGGTTTCAACCTGCGTCCAGGAAATTTTCGAGCGGTCGCCGCGGCAATCCCCGCGCTTGGTGACGAAGTTGTAGATGCCGCCCTTGCCTTCCTTGTCGCCCGGATACCAGTTCTGGACAGTGGAATATTTGATCTCGGCATCGTCGAGAGCCACGAGCTCGACCACTGCGGCATGCAGCTGGTTTTCATCGCGCTGCGGCGCCGTGCAGCCTTCCAGATAGGAGACGTAGGCGCCCTCTTCCGCGATGATCAGCGTGCGCTCGAACTGGCCGGTGCCCTTCTCGTTGATGCGGAAATAGGTGGAAAGCTCCATCGGGCAGCGAACGCCCTTCGGCACGAAGACGAAGGAGCCGTCAGTGAAGACCGCCGAATTCAGCGTCGCATAATAATTGTCGGAGGTGGGCACGACCGAGCCGAGATATTTGCGGACGAGATCGGGATGCTCGCGGATGGCTTCCGAGATCGACATGAAGATCACGCCGGCCTTCTTCAGCTCCGCCTTGAAGGTGGTGACGACCGAGACGCTGTCGAAAACCGCGTCGACAGCGATCTTCGGCTTCTCGACGCCGGCCAGGATCTCCTGCTCACGCAGCGGGATGCCGAGCTTCTCATAGACTTTCAACAGCTCCGGATCGACCTCGTCGAGCGACTTCGGACCCGGCGCGCTTTTCGGCGCGGCGTAGTAATGGATGTCGTTAAAATCGATCTTCGGATAATTGACGCGTGCCCAGGTCGGCTCTTCCAGCGTCAGCCAGCGCCGATAGGCCTCCAGACGCCATTCCAGCATCCATTCCGGCTCCTGCTTCTTGGCCGAAATGAAGCGGATGATATCCTCGGACAGGCCCTTCGGCGCCTTGTCCATTTCGATGACGGTCTCGAAACCGTATTTGTACTGGTCCACATCGATCAGGCGCACCTGGTCGATCGTTTCCTGCACGGCAGCCATTTCATTCTCCAATCTCGCCGGATCCAAGGTCCGGCAGCTTGTAGCATATGGGCAATCGTCTCGCCCTTCCTGTCGGGCAATCGCTTGCCCTGATGGTCGGGCAATTCCTTGCCCTGATGTAAGAGGCCAAAAGGGACTTTTCAGCCCGATTGGCAAGCGGAAATTTGCGTTTCCGCAAGTTTATGATGCGGTCAGGCCGCCTCACCCGCCGACCTGCGCCGGCAGGCGATCTTCGCAAAAGCGGCAACCGCCCTGTCTATGTCTTCTTCCGTCGTCGAGAAGCCGAGCGAGATGCGTAGTGCGCCGAGCTTGGCGTCGCGGCCCATCGCCGTCAGCACATGGCTTTCGCCAAGCCGTCCCGACGAGCAAGCCGAACCTGCCGAGAGCGCGACACCTTCGAGATCGAAGGCGATCTGTCCGGTCTCGGCCTTCAACCCCGGTAGGGTGAAGAAGATCGTATTGGCGACGCGCTCGCCGCTCTCGCCATGGATGATCACGTCGGCGGCGTGCCGTCGCATGCCTTCCTCGAGCCGCTCGCGCAACGCGCCGATTGCCGCATTGCGCGTCTCCAGCTCGCCCGCTGCCGTCTCCGCCGCCGCGCCAAAGCCAATCAGCGCCAGCGAATTCTGTGTCCCCGAACGGTGACCACGCTCCTGCCCGCCACCCTGGATCAGCGGCCGCGGCATCAGCGCCTCGCCGCGCGCAATCAGCGCGCCGGCGCCTTTCGGCCCGCCGATCTTATGCGAGGAGACGATCATGAAATCGGCGCCAATCCTATTGATATCGAGCGGGATGCGGCCGGCCGCCTGCACCGCGTCGACCACGAAAAGCCCGCCATGGGCATGCACGATTTTTGCCGCCGCCTCGACCGGCTGGACGATACCCGTCTCGTTGTTGACAAGCATGACGGCGACCATCGGCAGGCCTGCTGCCTTGTCATGCGCCCCGAGCAGAAGCCCGAGCGCGTCGAGATCGACGATTCCGGCTTCCGTCACCGGGATCTCCGTCATGTTTTCCCTGGAGAAGCGCCCGCCTTCGCGAACCGCCGGGTGCTCGACCGCTGAAAAATAGAGATGGCCAAGCCGAAGCGGCGTACGACCCATGCGAAATTCCGGCGTCAGCACCAGATTGGCGGCTTCCGTTGCGCCGCTGGTGAAGATCACATTGCCGGCTTCTGTGCCGGCAAGGGCGGCCACCTTGCGTCGCGCACATTCGATAGCGGCGCGGGCGGCCCGTCCCTCACCATGCACGCTGTTCGGATTGCCAAACACGTCAATGGCGCCCATGATCGCCTCACGCGCTGCGGGGTGCAGCGGCGCTGTGGCATTCCAGTCGAGATAAAGGCGTGGCGGCGCCATGATCTTCAGTCCTGCGCTTGACGAGCTTGCTTCAGCACCCACGGTTCATTTTTCTTGAAATTTCCGCCGGGCTTGCCGTATGACACGTTCCACGAAGCGTGGATCGCCATGCAAGTTTCGAATTGTTCTAAACTGCGTTTTAGAAAAGCTGACAACGATAGTCAAGTCATGTTGTCGCCCGACGCAGCGCGAACGCGAAATAAAACCCGGAGTACCAATGCCCGAAGTAATTTTCAACGGTCCAGCCGGCCGTCTTGAAGGCCGCTACCAGCCCTCCAAGGAAAAAAGCGCGCCCATCGCCCTGATCCTGCATCCGCATCCGCAGTTCGGCGGCACGATGAACAACCAGATTGTCTACCAGCTCTTCTACATGTTCCAGAAGCGCGGGTTCACGACTTTGCGATTCAATTTCCGGGGCATCGGCCGCAGCCAGGGCGAATTCGACCACGGCGCCGGCGAATTGTCTGATGCCGCCTCGGCGCTCGACTGGGTGCAGAGCCTGCATCCCGATTCGAAGACCTGTTGGGTCGCCGGTTATTCCTTCGGTTCATGGATCGGCATGCAACTCCTGATGCGCCGGCCGGAGATCGAGGGCTTCATGTCGATCGCGCCGCAGCCAAATACCTACGACTTCTCCTTCCTGGCGCCCTGCCCCTCCTCCGGCCTGATCATCAACGGCGAGGCCGACAAGGTGGCGCCGGAAAAGGATGTCAACGGCCTTGTGGAGAAGCTGAAGACCCAGAAGGGGATTCTCATTACCCATCGCACCGTTGCCAATGCCAACCACTTCTTCAACGGTCAGGTGGAGACGCTGATGAGCGAATGCGAGGACTATCTCGACCGCCGCCTCAATGGCGAGCTGGTGCCCGAGCCGGCGGCCAAGCGGATCCGCTGACCGCATAACCCGTCTGCCCACCGCCATCATCACGACGCGCTGGGCTTTCCCGACTGCATGCCTGCAGTCAGCTCGTAAGCCGTGTCGAGGACTCCATCGATCAGGATTGGCGCGCGTTCGCGCATGCCGATCTTCCTGAGGACCCGCTGCGAAGCAACGTTTTCAGGATGCGTGAAAGCGATTAAGCTCGACGCGAACGCCCTCGCGAAGAACCAGCCGGCGAGCGCGCTCGCCGCCTCAGTCGCCAGGCCCTTGCCCCACGCCTCCTCGCGCAGGGAATAGCCGAGTTCGAATTGGTCACTCCCGAATCGCGAAATGCCGGCGCGACCCATAAAGCTGCCATCCGCGGCGAGAAGCTTGTATTTGGTTGTACCGTCGCGCGCCTGCTCCGCGAACCAGTCGCGCAACCGTTGCTCGGCCTTATCAAGGCTCCAGGGAGTATTGCCGGGAAGATATCGCGTCGTCGCCATGCTTGAGTGCAGTTGCTGCAGCAGGGCGGCGTCGCCTTCGTCCCACATGACAAAACGCAGCCTCGGCGTTTCCAATATCAGCCTTTGGCTTGTCATGGTCTTGCCAGCACGCCGCCGCTGACGGGAGCCGCAACTCCCGTCGTGCCGGGAAAGGTCAGCGGCAGCCCGTCCAGCGAGCGTACGGCGAGGTAGGCCCAGGCCTCGGCCTCCATCGCATCGCCGTCGAAGCCCGCGGCCTCGGCGCTCAACACTCTTGATCCCTCGGCCATCGCCGAGAGCTCGCCCATCAAGGTGCCGTTCAGCCGACCGCCGCCGCAGACGATATAGGCCGATGGACGTTCGGGCAGGAATCCGGCGGATTTGATGATCGATGCGGCAGCGACATGCGCAAGCGTCCGGGCGCCGTCTTCGAGGCTCGCCTCATCAGGCCGAAGCGGCGCGAAATCGCCGCGATCGAGCGAACGGCGGACATTGCCGCGGAAGAACGGGCTGTTCAGATACCGCTCCGCCAGGGCGGGGACGACTTTCCCGCGCCCGCCGATCTCGCCGCCGGGATCATAGGTTCTGCCGGTCTGCATCTCTACCCATTGATCGATCAGCGTGTTGCCAGGGCCGCTGTCGAAGGCGGCGATCCGGCCGTCAGCGCCGATATAGGTGAGGTTGGAGATGCCGCCGATATTGACGAAGCACACCGCCTCTCCCGCCTGCTGGAATTTTCCCGCCAATGCTGCATGATAGGCCGGCACCAGCGGCGCACCCTGCCCGCCATGCACCATATCGTTGGCACGCATGTCGTAGACCACTGATAAGCCCGTCCGGCACGCCAATTCCCGGCCGTCGCCGATCTGGATCGTCAGTCCCTCGTCCGGCCGGTGAAGCACCGTCTGGCCATGGAAACCGAGAATGTCGACGCCATTGGCAGCGAGCCCGAAATGCTCGAGAAATGCCGTAACGGCAGTTGCATGCCGTAAGGTCAGCTCGAGCTCGATCTCGCGAAGTTCTCCCGGCCGTTGGTTCCTGTCCCGGAGCGGCCGCGCCAGTTCCAGCGCCCGTTTGAGCCGTCCGCGAAACTCTGCATCATACGGCATGCCCAGAAACGGCCCGCGCTCGATGAAGCCGCGGCCGTCGGTCCTGATCAGCGCAACATCGATACCGTCCATCGACGTGCCGCTCATCAGGCCGATCGCGGTTCTGACCACATCCATGAGGCTTGCCTCCCATGCGATTCCCGGATGCACTTTTGTAAAAACAGTGCTAAACGCGCCGCGACAGATCAACAACAACGAAGTTGCGCAAGGCCACACGGGACCGAGCGCAGACACCAAGAGACGAAAGCCATGTCCGAGTTCAAGTCCGATTTCCTCCGCACGCTGAAAGAGCGCGGCTTCATCCATCAGGTTTCCGATGAAAGCGGCCTCGACGATCTGTTCGCGAAGGAGGTCGTGACGGCCTATGTCGGTTACGACGCAACCGCGACCAGCCTGCATATCGGCAATTTGATCTCGGCCACTATGCTCTACTGGCTGCAAGAGACCGGCCACCGGCCGATCGCGCTGATGGGCGGCGGCACGTCGATGGTCGGCGATCCCTCCTTCCGCGATGAGCAGCGCAAGCTTCTGACGCCGGAGGCGATCAACACCAACATCGAGGGCATCAAGAAGATATTCTCGCGTATCCTACGCTTCGGCGACGGTCCGACTGATGCCTTCATGGTCAACAATGCCGACTGGCTGATGAAGCTCAACTATGTCGAATTCCTGCGTGACGTCGGCCGGCATTTCTCGGTCAACCGCATGCTCTCCTTCGACAGCGTCAAGCTGCGCCTCGATCGTGAGCAGTCGCTCTCCTTCCTCGAATTCAACTACATGATCATGCAGGGCTACGACTTTGTCGAGCTCAGCCGCCGCTACGGCTGCCGCCTGCAAATGGGTGGTTCGGATCAGTGGGGCAACATTATCAACGGCGTCGATCTGGGGCACCGCATGGGCACGCCGCAGCTCTACGCGCTGACCACGCCGCTTTTGACGACGAGTTCCGGCGCCAAGATGGGCAAGACCGCCTCCGGCGCCGTCTGGCTGAACGAGGACGTCTTCAGCCCCTATGATTTCTGGCAGTACTGGCGCAACACCGAGGATGCCGATGTCGGCCGGTTCCTGAAGATCTTCACCCGCCTGCCGCTCGCCGAAATCGCCAGGCTCGAGGCCCTCGGCGGCGCCGAAATCAACGAGGCGAAGAAGATTCTCGCCACCGAAGCGACCGCGATCGTCCACGGTCGCGAGGCGGCCGAAGCATCCGCTGAAACGGCCCGCACCACCTTCGAGGAAGGCCGCGTCGCCGAAAACCTTCCTTCTGTTGAAATCCCGGCCACCGAGCTTGACGGCGGCATCGGCCTGCTCTCGCTGATGGTCCGCGCCGGCCTTGCCGGCTCCAACGGCGAGGCTCGTCGCCACGTCCAGGGCGGCGCAGTGCGCATCAATGACGAGGCCGTCAGCGACGAACGCCGCCTGATCGGCAGCGGCGAAATCACCGCCGACGGTGTCATCAAGCTCTCGCTCGGCAAGAAGAAGCACATCCTGATCCGCCGCGCGGCATAGGTCGCTTCAAATGGACGGATCTTGAAGCCGGCGCCCCGCGCCGGCTTTTCCTTTGGCACGGGATCAGTCGGCCCGCCACCGATATTCCGCATCGTCTTGTTTCATCTCTCGAAGGAGCGGTCCGGGTGGATTAACTTCCGAAGCGGGTCGTACGCGCGACCACCAGCCAATCGAGAAGATCGGCGGCGTCATCTTTGCGTCGAGCGGAACCAGGAGGACATGCTCGACGGGGATGCTCTTCACCAGCTTCAGCCGTCCGCCCTTTTCTGCAGAATTCGAAGCATCGCCAACTGTCACGGCCATCATGGTGGCCGATAGGAAGGAGACTGTCCGGGCGCACTGCATGGCATCCTCCGACATTGCACCAATCGCTGTTGCAGCTGGCACCCACACTACATCAGAGTTATCTAAAATAAGCAAAGCATCAATGACCAGCCTATAGGTCGCAATTATCCAACTGGCCGCGCCACGATATCGCCTTCCCGGAACCTTTTCCGCCCGACGGGATTTGCGACCAGATGCATTTGGAGTGCCGGCATGATCAACGACCTCTGGTATAAGAACGCGGTCATCTACTGCCTGTCCGTCGAGAGCTTCATGGATGCGAACGGCGACGGTGTGGGCGATTTCCAAGGCCTGATGCGCCGTCTCGACTATCTTTCAGGCCTCGGCGTGACGGCGATCTGGCTCATGCCGTTCCAGACGTCGCCCGGTCGGGACGACGGATACGACGTCTCCGATTACTATAATGTCGATCCACGCTATGGCTCGCTCGGCGATTTCGTCGAGTTCACCCATGGTGCCAAACAGCGGGGTATCCGGGTGTTGATCGATCTGGTGATCAATCACACCTCGAAGGATCATCCCTGGTTCGAAGACGCTAGGAGCGACCCGCATTCACGCTATCGCGAGTGGTACGTCTGGTCAGACAAAAAGCCCGCCAACGCGGATCAAGGCATGGTTTTCCCGGGCGTCCAGAAAACCACCTGGACCTATGACGAAAAAGCCAAAAGCTACTATTTTCACCGCTTCTACGATCACCAACCCGATCTCAACACGTCCAATCCCGAGGTGCAGGCGGAGATCCTCAAGATCATGGGCTTTTGGGTCCAGCTCGGCGTCTCGGGCTTCCGCATGGACGCCGCCCCCTTCATCATC
Source organism: Rhizobium lentis (assembly GCF_014200175.1). GTDB lineage: Bacteria > Pseudomonadota > Alphaproteobacteria > Rhizobiales > Rhizobiaceae > Rhizobium > Rhizobium mulingense. The sequence goes on from NZ_JACHBD010000001.1 coordinate 29,490, forward strand.
GCCACCAAGGGCGCCGAGGTCACCAAGCCGGTCGAACAGTTCGACATGCTAAGGAAATTTCGCGAATTCCTGCAATGGCGCCTGGGAGATTCCATCGTGCTGGCGGAGGCCAATATCCTGCCGAAGGACAATTTCGAATATTTCGGCGACGATGGCGACCGCATGCAGATGATGTTCAATTTCCAGGTCAATCAGACGCTGTTTTATGCTCTCGCCACGGCCGACACGCGGCCTCTGAAGAAGGCGATGGATGCCACGAAGCCGCGCCCGGCAACTGCGCAATGGGGGCTGTTCCTTCGCAACCACGATGAACTGGATCTCGGTCGCCTGACGGATAAGCAGCGCGACGCGGTATTCGCGGCATTTGGACCCGAGAAGGGCATGCAACTTTATGACAGGGGCATTCGCCGTCGCCTGGCGCCCATGCTCGGCGGCGACCGCCGCAGGATCGAGCTGGCCTACAGCCTGCTGTTCTCGCTGCCCGGGACGCCGGTCATCCGCTACGGCGATGAAATCGGCATGGGCGATGATCTGTGCCTGCCGGAGCGCAATTGCGCGCGCACCCCGATGCAATGGTCGACGGAACCGGAAGGCGGTTTCACCAAAAGCGCGAAGCCCGTTTCACCTGTTATCAAGGACGGCCCCTACGGCTTCGAGCACATCAATGTCGCCGTCCAACGGCGCGACCCTAATTCGCTTTTGAACTGGACCGAGCGGATGATCCGGATGCGCAAGGAGGCTCCCGAGATCGGCTGGGGCGATTTCTCAGCGGTCGACACAGGTGACGACGGCGTACTGGCGCTGCGTTATGACTGGCGCGGCAATTCGGTGCTGATCCTGCACAACCTGCGTCCGCACCCGATGGAAGTGACCTTCGATCCTGATGTTGGTGAACTCGGGCGATTGCTGATCGATATTGCCGATGGGGCAAGTAGCGAAGCCGACGAAAAAGGCCGCCATACGGTCATGCTCGATGCCTATGGCTACCGCTGGTATCGCGTCGGCGGCCTCGACTATCTCCTCAGGCGGAAGGATATTTAGTCTCGCTTTCCTTCACTGGAATTCGAAAATCTGCCGGAAGACGCCCGGGGCGATGATCGACAGCGGATTGATCTGCAGGTTCGGCTGGTCGAACTTGCCGGTGAGCTTAAAGGTGATGCCGATCAGGCCGCGGTCGCTGCCATTGCCGAGGATGACGCCGATCAGCGGCAGTTCAGCGAACAGGCGATTGAGGCCGTAGGCGGGCATGAAGGTGCCGGTCATATCCATATTGCCCTTGCGGTCCCGCACCACGCCCTGGAACGTCGCGCCGATCTGGTCGCCACGCAGCACCCCGTTCTCGATACCGATCATGCCGCCCCGCGAAACGATGCGGGCAAAGCCGCGCTGGAAGCGTTGCGACGAAGTATCGATGTCGCGTTTGACGGCCTCGTTAAGGCTGCGCTGCTCGTTTCCGACGGGTGTCGAGACGATCGAACGCAGGCGCTGTTCGTTGACGATCGAGAAGCGGCGCACGTCGAGCGAGCCATCCCAACCGCCCTCCGCACCCAAGCGGATCCCCAGATTGAGCAGGCCGCCCTGCATGTGCTGGTAGAGATCGGCGAAACGGAAAACCGCGCCGGCATCGCCGCTGGTGATGTTGATGACGCCGCCATCCTTCATCTGGCTGACCACGGCCTCACCGCTGTCGGTGATGCCGGAAAAATTCAGGGTCTGTAGCTTGTCGCCGCGCAGTGACAGCTGAGCCTGGAAGTTGCCGACCTTCTCGTCATTGAAGCCGATGACGTTTTTCAGCCTAGCGCGCACCGACACGCCGGTATTGTCGCTATCGCCGCCCTCGCCGCTGTCCGAGCCCGATTTCAATCGCGCGATGACCGGCCGCGCATCGGCGCTGGTTCCTGAAACGGAGACGTCAAAATTGCCCTTGCTGCGCTTCACCGACAAGGCGAAATCGTCGAGCGAGGAGAGCCTGACGCTGTCGAAATCCGCGGAGATTAGGCCCGTCTTGCCGACGTTCAGCGAGCCACTGGCACCGAAGCCGTCACCCTTCAGCCGGAAATTCTTTATCTCAGTATTTTCGGGCGGGCCGGAAATCTCGAACTCCGCGGATGCGGCAATGCCGCTGCCTTTCGACCAGCCGATCCAAGGAAGGTCGAGCATCGATTTGGTGAGGTCGAGCTGAACGTCTTGCCGGTCGTCGTCTATCCGCGTCAGCACCATCTTCAGGTTACCCCTGACGATATCGGAAACCCCGGGCATCACCTTGCTGCGCTGATCATCCGAGAGCGTCGCCGTGATTACGCGCTGCCGCTCCACGCCAGACGACGCTTCGACCGGCTCGGTCAGATCGATCTCGGCCGGAATGCCGTCGATCTCGCCCTTGGCGTCGAGCGTGATCTGCTTCGGATCGCCATTCAGCATGCCGCTGACATTGCTGATCGTGCGGCCGGAGAACGGCTTGGCCAGATCGACGTCGGTGAGCTTCATGGCGGCCTTCCACTCGGCCGGCGGCGGGTTTTGCGACGACAGCAGTCCGAAATGCGCCTTCACATTCGCGTCGATGTGTCCCTTGAAATCGTCGGCCGTAAAGCCGGCGCGCTGCAGCACCCGGATCGGTTTGTAGGTCAGGAGCTCGCCTACGGCGTCCGCCGCACCGGAGACCGCAAGATCGATATCGGCCATCAGCGGTTTGTCGTATGCGGAAGGTATGACGAACGTTCCCTGCCCGAGACCGACGGACCGGCCGGAGGGGAAATAGGAAGTGCCGCTCTTGATCGAAATCGTCGCAACCGGGCCGGTCAGATCGAAATGCGCCGCCGTATCGCGCACCGGCGGAATGTCGCCGGCAACGTTCATCCGCGCACCGGCAATGTCGAAGCCGATGCGGATCTGGTTGGCGTCGAGCTTCAATCCCTTGCCGCCGGCTGCTTCGTCAAGCCGTCCGAACGGGATGAAAACGGATATGGCGGCGTCGGTGACGGTGCCGCCGAAGAGATTGCCATGCACCCATGTGCGCACCTTGGGCGCCATCCAGAACGGCCAGAGCTGCTTGATCGCCGTCGTCTGCAGCTCTCTGGACTGCCCGGCAAAGCTGATTTCCGGCGACTTATCGCCGAGCTTGACGTGCAACGCCCCGTAAAGCGCGCCGAGCGCGCTGGAAACGGTCATGTTGGGAAACAGGAATTCCCGGCCGGCGACCATATAACGCCCGGTCGCCTGGATATCGAAGGAGAGCGGCTGTTCGCCGGAGGCGCCAGGCGCGGCGGTGCCGCCGCTGACCAGCAGGTCGATGCCGAAGCCCTTGCCGGCCTGCGGGTCGAGCTTGTCGAGATCAATCAGCGCGCCGTTGATCGGAACCGTGGTCGCGCCGAACCGGGCGTTCGACTTGGCGATCTCCAGCGTCTGCTTGGCGAAATCATAGGCGAGGTTGATCTGCCCGCCCGACAGCTCCTGCGGATCGCCATCTGCATAAATCACGCCGGGATCGATATCGATCGTTGCGGCAAGCGCCGGCTGCACGCCGTCGCGCTCCCTGGTCGCCGACACTGTCAGGTCGACGAAGGCACTGAGCCCCTGCCGTATCACGCCCTGATCGTTGCGTTTCAACGCAAAGGGCGTGAGGTCGGCGTGCCTGAGCGTCGCCACCACCTTCGACACCTGGCCGCCTTCCTTCTCGGCCAGCACATCGAGCTCCGCCACTTCGCCGTTAAGCGCAACCTCACCTCTCAATTGCAGTGAGGATGGCCCGGCATGCGCAAAGATCAGATTATCGACGACGAGCGACAACGGGCCGTTTGCGGTGTCGGCGAATTTGACGTCGATGCCGGAGATGCGCACCGAATTGGTCGAGCCGCGTGTCACGATGTTGTCGAACATGTCGAGCTGCGAGAAGATCGTCTCCATCGCCGCCGGCATGGCGTCGATGCGCAGATCGTCGAGCTTGACGGGGTTGCCGGAGGGCAAAAGCGCGGTGTCGAGCGCGATATCCTCCGCTTCGATATCGGCGACGGCGATGCGGCCGCGGAAGAGCTGTAGCGGATCGAGCCCCAGCCGCACCGAACCCGTCGTCGACAGGTGCTGGCCGCTCTGCTGGTCGATCATATTGACGTTGCGCGCTTCCAGCGCCAGCCGGAAGTCAGAGGTGAAACGGATGACGGTGGACCCGACTTCGGCGCGGTAGCGCGGTCCGGCCACGCCGTTCAGCGCCGCCTGCGCCTGCTCAGACAGCGGCTTGTCGAACATGCCGCTCTCGACGGTGAAGACGATGGCACCGAGGATCAGGAGAATCAGTCCCAGAAATCCCAAGGTCAGCTTCGCCGTTCGCCGCATCGGCGAACGCGGCGGCGGGCAATGAACGATGATCGGATCCTCGGCCTGGGCGGACGGCAAGCGGTCCAGCGCAACGATATCCTTCTTGCGAAACGTGACCTTTTCGCCGCGGATGGCTGACATGCGCCCTCGGGCTCTCCCTTAAATCGAAGAATTGAACCCGGCCATGCTGGACGGGTTTCCATCCACTATATAATTCGGGGAGAGAGAGTGTCATCCACAAACCCGGCAAAAGAAAGGTTTTCCCAATGGCGGTTCCCGGCATCGGTGCCCTGGCCCCCGATTTCAATCTCCCCCGCGACGGCGGCGGTCGTGTCTCCCTGTCCGATTTTCACGGCAGGCCGCTAGTGCTGTTCTTCTATCCCAAAGATGACACCACGGGCTGCACCGCCGAATCGCTGGCTTTCACAGCGCTGGCGCCGGAGTTCGAAGCAGCCGGTGCCGCCGTGATCGGCATGTCGCCCGATTCGGCTGCCTGCCATGACAAGTTCATCAGGAAACACCGTCTTTCGGTGGCGCTCGCCTCGGACGAAGACAAGACGACGCTGCAGGCCTATGGCGTCTGGAAGGAAAAGAGCATGTACGGCCGAAACTTCATGGGCGTCGAGCGCACCACGTTCCTCATCCGCCAGGACGGCACGATCGCCACCATCTGGCAGAAGGTGAAGGTGCAAGGCCATGCCGAAACCGTGCTCGAGGCCGTCAGGAATCTGGCCGCGTGACCGGTGATTTCACAATAAGCTCGTTGCGCGGCGGCGCCATCGACGCCATCCGCTCGGCCGATCTCGACCGCAAGACCGCCCTTGCGCAGGAAAGCGCCACCCGCTGGTTCGCCCGCCGGGTGTCGCTGCGCTCGCCGCTCGACGCTGCCCTGCCGGAAAGGCCCGGCCGTCCCGACAAACCGGTGCTGACGCCGCCGACCCTGGTGAAGAAGCGCTCGCTGCACACGCTGAAAGGCCGTATCGCACTGCTGCATGCCATCGCCCATATCGAGCTCAATGCGGTCGACCTGGCGCTCGATATCGTTGCGCGATTCGCGACCGAACAGGTGCCGAACTCCTTCTTCGACGGCTGGATGCAGGTCGCTTTCGAGGAGGCGAAACATTTTCGCATGGTGCGCGCCCGCCTCAACGATCTCGGCGCCGATTACGGCGATCTTCCCGCCCATGACGGGTTGTGGCAGGCGGCCAATTCGACGCGCAACGACCTGACGGCAAGGCTCGCCGTCGTGCCGCTAATTCTCGAAGCCCGCGGCCTCGACGTCACACCGTCGCTGCAGGCCAAGATGCGCGAGACCGGCGATCTCGAAAGCGCTGCCGTCCTCGACGTCATCTATAACGACGAAAAAGGCCATGTCGCCGTCGGCGCCAAATGGTTCCGTTTCCTCTGCGCCCGCGAAAGGCGCGATCCGGCTAAGGCCTTCCAGGAGCTGGTGCGCGCCAATTTCCGCGGGCCGCTGAAGCCGCCCTTCAACGATCTCGCCCGGGCCGAAGCCGGGCTGACGCCGTCTTTCTACCGCACTCTTGCATCGATCAGCCACGCCTGAGGTGATTGATTTTCTGACGCAAATGACGACTGCGAAAGTATTCGTTAACCATAACGGTGTCTAATTTCCGAAAGAGGCGTAGAGCATCAATCGGGAGAGCCTGCGTGAACAGCGGACATCAGCACCGGGTATTCGGCAAGCGGGCGCAGGAACACATCCTCATCCTGGCAAGCGGCGACAAGGTGCGCCACATGACGGTCCGGCCGTGGATGGCGGCGCTTGCCTTCTGCTTCGTCGGCGTCTTCTCGATCGGCTATCTCCTGGCGACCTCCTACCTCGTGTTGCGCGACGACCTGATCGGCGCCACCATGGCGCGCCAGGCCCGCATGCAGCATGACTACGAGGACCGCATCGCCGCCCTTCGTGCCCAGGTCGACCGCATCACCTCCCGCCAGCTTCTTGACCAGCAGGTGGTCGAGGACAAGGTCGACAAGCTGATGGAGCAGCAGTTGGCGCTCACCTCGCGGCACGGCAAGCTCGACAATCTGCTCGACCGCGCTGAAAGTTCCGGCCTGACGGAAAAGGACGGCGCGCAGCCCGCACCGTCATCGCCCGTCCAGTCCCTTGCCCCCGATATCAAGGATAAGCGCGCTTCGCTCACCGGCATCGAGGCCATTGAGAGACAACTGGCGAGCGGCGCGCCTGCCGACGCGACGCCCGACAATTCGACGCTTGCCTATGTGCCGTCCGCCGAGACGGTTGGCGACCGCGCCGACCGGATCTTCTCCAAGGTGACGCTGTCGCTGAAGGATGTCGAGCAGGATCAGCGCAACCGCGTCGAGCAGCTGACGAGTGACGCCGGCCACGCCGCCAGCGCCATCGCGACCGTGCTGACCCGCTTCAAGATTCCTGTGCCTGAGGAGACGGCCGCCGCCAGGCAGGAGGAGAGCGCCGTCGGCGGTCCCTATCTCGAACCCGAGAGCAACGACGACTTCAACAATTCGCTGGCCGCCCTCGACGGCGCGCTGACCCGGCTGGAGGCCGTGCGCAGCACCGCCGAATCCCTGCCCTTCCGCAACCCCGCCATCGGCAAGGACGTCACCAGCCCCTTCGGCAACCGCCGCGACCCGTTCCTCGGCCGCCTGGCACTCCATTCCGGCATCGACTTCCGCTTTTCACCGGGTGAGAGAATCCGTCCGACGGCGCCCGGCAAGGTCATCGCCGCCGGCTGGACCGGGGGCTACGGCAATATGGTCGAGGTCGACCACGGCAACGGCATCTCGACGCGCTACGGCCACATGTCACAGGTTCTCGTCAAGGTCGGCGACACGGTTGGCCGCAACGATGTCATCGGCCTTGCCGGCAGTACCGGCCGCTCGACCGGCACCCATCTGCACTATGAAGTGCGCCAGAACGGCCAGGCGGTCGATCCAGTATATTTCATGAATGCCGGACTTAAACTCGCCACCTACATCAAGTAATAGCCGTCAAGTAACCATCGCTTCACTCTGCACGGGGTGCGCCCTCTCTATTTCTTGACTTGCCGGCCATTCGGGGCTATGTCGCGCTGCATTGCGGCATGCAATCCCGCCGACTCGTTCAGAGATCGGCCGAACCGGAACGGAAACAGTTTTCCCTTTGACGACATTCGCTGACCTTGGCTTGAGCCAAAAAGTGTTATCCGCTGTTACCGACGCGGGCTATACGATCCCCACGCCTATTCAGGCGGGGGCCATTCCCTTTGCGCTCGAACGCCGCGACATTTGCGGCATCGCGCAGACCGGAACCGGCAAGACCGCATCTTTCGTTCTTCCGATGCTGTCGCTTCTGGAAAAGGGCCGCGCCCGGGCGCGCATGCCCCGCACGCTGATCCTCGAGCCGACCCGCGAACTCGCTGCCCAGGTCGCCGAGAATTTCGAGAAGTACGGCAAGAACCACCGCCTGAACGTTGCCCTGCTGATCGGCGGCGTCTCCTTCGAAGACCAGGACCGCAAGCTTGAACGCGGCGCCGATGTGCTCATATGCACGCCCGGCCGCCTGCTCGACCATTTCGAACGCGGCAAGCTCCTGATGAGCGGCGTCGAGATCCTCGTCATCGACGAGGCCGACCGCATGCTCGACATGGGCTTCATCCCCGATATCGAGCGCATCGCCAAGCTCATCCCCTTCACCCGCCAGACGCTATTCTTCTCGGCAACCATGCCGCCGGAGATCCAGAAGCTCGCCGACCGCTTCCTGCAGAATCCCGAGCGCATCGAAGTGGCAAAGCCGGCTTCGGCCGCAAAGACGGTGACACAGCGCTTCGTCGCCTCCCACAGCAAGGATTATGAGAAGCGCGCGGTTCTGCGCGAGCTCGTCCGTGCGCAGACCGAACTGAAGAACGCCATCATCTTCTGCAACCGCAAGAAGGACGTCGCCGATCTCTTCCGTTCGCTGGAGCGCCACGGCTTCTCCGTTGGTGCGCTGCATGGCGACATGGATCAGCGCTCCCGCACGATGATGCTGCAGAGCTTCCGTGACGGCAATCTCCAGCTGCTGGTCGCCTCCGACGTCGCCGCCCGCGGCCTCGACATTCCCGATGTCAGCCACGTATTCAATTTCGATGTGCCGATCCACTCGGAGGATTATGTCCACCGCATCGGCCGCACCGGCCGTGCCGGCCGATCGGGCGCCGCCTTTACGCTCGTGACCAAGCGTGACACCAAATTCGTCGATGCAATCGAGAAGCTGATCGGCGAAAAGGTCGAATGGCTGAGCGGCGATGTGAATTCGCTGCCACCGGCCGAAGAAAGCGCCGACAACGAGCGCCCGCGGCGCAACAGCCGCGACCGGGCCGCAAAGGGTGAGCGGGGCGAGAGGGATCGTGGGCGCGGACGCGGCAATCGCGGTGCCGCGAGTCATAAATCTGATAACGACATACAGGATAATGACGTCCAAGTGATCGAAGCAGCACCAGCAAGGGCCGAAGTCTTGAAGAACGAGCGCAAAGCAGAGCAGAAGCCGCAAAACAACGCGCGCAACAATCGGCCTTACCCGGCAAACGACGACAGCCGCGACCGCCGCCGTCATCGCGATCACGACGATGGCCCGACCCCGGTCGGTTTCGGCGACGACATCCCAGCCTTCATGCTGATCGCCGGCAGCGCCAAGGTCTGAACAATGGGCAGGCCCGGCCATGATTTTCCGGGCCTCGGGGTTGGTCTGGTGATCCTGCGCGACGACAGGATCCTCCTCTACAAACGCATGAATCCGCCTGAAGCCGGCTACTGGAACATTGTCGGCGGCAAGGTCGATCACATGGAGCCGGCCGAAGAAGCCGCGCGTCGCGAGGCCGAAGAAGAAACCGGCCTGAAGATCGGCCGGATCGAACGGATCGGCGTGACCGAACAGATCATCGATGCCGACCGCCAGCACTGGATGTCCATCCTTTATCTCGCCCGCGACGTCGAAGGCGAGCCGCAACTGACTGAACCCGACAAGCTTTCTGATTTCGGCTGGTTTGCCCTGACGGATCTGCCCATGCCGCTGTCGGCCTTCACCAGGGCGGCAATAGCAGTTTTGCCGGCTGCGGAGCGCTAACTCTCGGTGCGAAGCGCCGCCTCATAGGCCAGCCTCACCCATTTCGCCATCAGATCGGGATCGTCGTATGCCTCTTCTGGGATCGACCAGTAGGGCATTTTCACCGGCTTGCCCTTCTTGCCCTCATAGGCCCATTGCGTGGCGCCGGCGGCGGCAAATTCCGGGGCGCTTGTCTCGTCAGCCTTCAGCAGCATCTCGTCGCGCACTTCGACTGCAACGATGCGCCCGAGGTGATAAATGCCTTTGCCGCCGAACATGCGCTTGATCGTGACTGGGCCGAGCCCCTGAAACATTTCCTCGATCCCGGCATTGTCCATTCTCTATTCCCTCAAAATCTCCGCTGCGCCGATCACAGCGTGTGATAATCCCGGTTCACATAGATGAGCGCCGGATGCTTCTCACTGAAGCGGACGGCGGCGACTTCGCCGAAGATGACATTATGGGTCGGCATTTCCTTGATGTCGGTCACCCGGCAATCGAAGGCGGCAAGCGCATCGGCAAGGACCGGCGCGCCGGTGACAAGCGTGTCGAAACGGGCGCTGGCGAAGCGTTCGTCATCGGCAAGCGCCGTACGTCCGGAGAAAGCGTCGGCAACGCCCTGGTGGTGAGCGCCGAGCGTGTTCAGCACGAAGATGCCGCTGCGGAAAAAAATCTCGTTCTTCGGATTGGTGTTGTTGAGGCAGATCAGCACCGAGGCCGGATTATCCGAGACCGAGCAGGCGGCTGTGATGGTGACGCCCCGGCGCATGCCTTCCATCACCGTCGTCACGAGTTGCACATGGCCGGCATAACGGCTCATGGCATCGCGATAAAGGCCGGGGTCGATATGCTGCCTGTTCAACAACTGCTTCTCCGTACGCTCTTCTGCCGACTGCATACATCCATAAATCGGAATCGATTTGGGGACAAAATTACGCGGCAATTCAAAGTGCTGCAGCGTCCTTTGCGTCACCGAAAGGACGTCCTGCGCTGCAGTTCGACTTTCCATCGCGCCAATATGGCGAGCATGGGTTACCTTTTCTACAATAGGACCGGTGAAAAGCATCGGGTTACGCTTGTTTTTCTTTGACGATCGCGGCCTTGCGGATAAAAGGGCATGGAACGATGGCTAGGGATCTCCGCCTTTCATGATCAACCTGCGTGGCATAGCAGCCGTTCTGATGCTGCTGGGAGCGGCGGCGCAAGGCCATGCGGCCGGCGTGACGATCGGCGTCGTCGCGCCCCAGAACGGCCCGCTCGCCCTGCTCGGCGCACAGGTTGCCGCCGGCGCCGGTTTCGAGATCCGGCAGTCGGGCAATACGCTTGTCGCCGTCAACGAGACCTGCGAGGACAATGGCGGCGCAGCAGTCGGCGATGCCCTTGTCGCGGCCAAGGTGCAGATCGCCGTCGGCTTTCTCTGCAGCGAGACGCTGGAAGGCGCCCTTCCGAAGCTGAAGGATGCCGGCATTCCGGCGATCACCGTCTCCGTGCGCTCGCGCATCCTGATGGAGGACGCGCTGAAAAACGGCTGGCCGCTCTTCCGCATGGCGCCCGCCGATGGCGCCGAGGCGGCAAAGATCAACGAAGTGATCCTGAAGAACTGGGCTGCCGATCCGATCGCCCTGATCGAGGACGGCACCATTCACGGCCGCGAACTCACGGAAGCGGTGCGCAACGCGCTGGAACAGAACGGACTGAAGCCGGTTTTCACCGATACCTATCGTCCGGGGCAGGAGCAACAGATCGCTCTTGTCCGCCGCCTGAAACGGGCCGGCGCCACCAGGGTCTTCGTCGGCGGTGACCGTAACGATATCGCCGTCATCGCCCGCGACGCGGAAGCCGAGAACATCCCGCTCTCAATCCTCGGCGGCGACGCCATGCGCGCCGCCGATCAGCCGCTGCCGCTCGGGTCTGGCGTGCGCGCCGTCGCCCTGCCCGAATATGCCGTTCTGCCGGAAGCGGCGGCGGCGGCCGAAACGTTGCGCGCCAAAGGAATCGAGCCGGAAGGTTATGTCCTGCCGTCGCTGGCCGCGGCATTCATTGCCGGCCAGGCGGCCGAAGCCGCTGCTGCGGCCGGCAAGCCCCTCCAGGAGCCGCTGCTCGGCACGACATTCCAGACCCCGGTCGGCGCCGTCGCCTTCACCGGCACGCATGAACTTTCGCAAAACCCGTATCGCCTGCTCGAATGGCGCGGCAACGGCTTTTTTCCACCGGCTGCGCCGACGCAATGAGCGGCGGCCAGCCTTGAATTCCGGCGCCGTGCTCGGCTGGCGCCCATACGGAGTAGACTTGATGACGCTGCCCATTCGCATTGCCCCCTCGATCCTCGCGGCGGATTTCGCCAGGCTCGGCGAGGAGGTGCGCAATGTCACCGCGGCCGGGGCCGACTGGATCCACCTCGACGTCATGGACGGGCATTTCGTGCCGAACATTTCCTTCGGCCCTGATGTCATCAAGTCGCTGCGCGCCTATACGGCCGCCACCTTCGACTGCCACTTGATGATCTCGCCGGTCGACGCCTATCTCGAAGCTTTCGCCAAGGCCGGCTGCGACCGCATCACCGTCCATGCCGAATCCGGGCCGCATCTGCATCGGTCGCTGCAGACCGTCCGCAATCTCGGCAAGAAGGTCGGGGTGACGCTCAATCCGGCAACCCCGCTCAGCGCCATCGAGAACTTGCTCGACGATGTCGATCTTATCCTCATCATGTCGGTCAATCCCGGCTTCGGCGGACAGAAGTTCATTCCGGCGATGACAGCCAAGATCGCGGCGGCAAAGTCGCTGATCGGTGACAGGCCGATCGAGATTGAGGTCGACGGTGGCGTCACGGTGGAAACGGCGCCGGCAATCGCCCGCGGCGGCGGCAACGTCCTCGTCGCCGGCTCGGCGATTTTCAAGGGCGATACGGTCGAGGATTATCGCCGGACCGTCGCCGATCTGCGTCAAGCAGCCGAAGAGGCACGAGCATGAAGAAGCAGCTTTTCTTTGGCGGCCTGCTCGCAGCCGCACTTGCCGGCCTGCCCGGCGTGTCACTTGCCGGCGACATTGCGAGCATCCAGCCGATCGGCTTTTCCGCCGACGGCAAGGTCTTCGCCTTCCAGGAGTTCGGCCTCAAGGAGGGCAGCAATGTCCCCTATTCCAACACCTATTTCATCGATACCGATAAGGGCCAGTATCTCGAGGGCACGCCCTTCCGCACCGAGCTGACCGAGAAGGACGCCAATCTTTCCAAGGCGCGGCGCCAGAACCTCACGGCGGCGCGCGGCCAGATGGACAAATACGATCTCCTGACCAACCCCGGCCTGATCGCCGCCTTCAATCCGCCGACCGAACTCGGCTCACCCGCAAAGACGCTGCGTTATACCACGCTTGCGACCGACGGCCCGCCGAAATCGCCCTATACGCTTTCGCTCGGCGAGTTGCCTATCGCGGTGCCGAAGGACTGCGCGGCCATCGCCAAGCGGGTCCTCGGCTTCAGCCTGCAGATGATCGAGAAGGAAGGCGCTCCGAACCGGCAGGCAGCGCGCCAGGTGCAAACGGTTCCGGCCGAGCGCGCATGTTCAGTCGAATACAGGATCGGCGGCGCCGTCGTCTATCAGCCGGAAGCCGCAAACCAGGTACATATCGCCCTGGTCCTGGCCTTCGATGCGCAAAGGAACGGGCGCTGGATCGCCGTTCCAGTTCATCCCTGAGCTGGTTGCCCGACATGGAGCGCCTCAGGGCGGCATGGCCGCCCTACTCCCATCTCATCCTCGGCGCCTTGCTTTGGGCCCTGCAAATGCTCGTCTCCGCCATGCTCGGCCTTTATCTCCGTAACGGCCTGGAGACAAGCCGGCTTGCCGAAGTCGCCGCGCTCTATTTCCTCGGCGGCCTGCTCGCCTGGCCATTCGCTTTGCCCACCGGCCGCTTCCTCGCCTATGGCAAGCCGCCGGAGGCGCGTTTCGCCGCCTTTTTCGTGACGCTGATCGCGGCCACGATCGCGATGACGGCCTTCCTCTTCGCGATGGAATATCGGATCTTCTATTCGCGCTGGCACGCGCCCTTCGGAAGCGGCATCTGGGTCTTCCAGTTCATCTTCACCAGCATCAGCGCCTTCTATCAGTTCCTGGTGATCGGTATGCGCCTTTTCCTGCCGCTCGGTCTCGGCTGCCTTGTCGTCAGCAGCTATTATCTTGCGAAACGCTTGCGTTGAGATTGCCGCCCGTCTTTGCTACAGGGGCGTCAACAAACCTCTTGAAGTAAAGGCAGCCGCCCATGATCCCGCGTTACTCCCGGCCCGAAATGGTCGCCATCTGGTCTCCCGAAACCAAGTTCCGCATCTGGTTCGAGATCGAGGCGCATGCCTGCGACGCGCTGGCCGAACTCGGCGTCATCCCGAAATCGGCGGCAAGGACGATCTGGGAAAAAGGCGGCGCCGCCACCTTCGACGTTGCCCGCATCGATGAGATCGAGGCCGTCACCAAGCATGACGTCATCGCCTTCCTGACCCACCTCGCCGAAATCGTCGGCCCGGATGCACGCTTCGTCCATCAGGGCATGACCTCGTCCGACGTGCTCGACACCTGCTTCAACGTCCAGCTGGTGCGCGCCACCGATATTCTGATTGCCGATCTCGACCGGCTGCTGGCGGCGCTGAAAACCCGCGCCTTCGAACACAAGGACACCGTCACCATCGGCCGCTCGCACGGCATCCACGCCGAGCCCACCACCTTCGGCGTCAAGCTGGCGCTCGCCTATGCCGAATTCGAGCGCTGCCGCCAGCGCCTCGTCGCCGCCCGCGAAGAAGTCGCGACCTGCGCCATCTCGGGCGCCGTCGGCACTTTCGCCAATATCGATCCGCGCGTCGAGGAACATGTCGCCGAGGCCCTCGGCCTTAAGGCCGAACCGGTCTCGACCCAGGTCATCCCGCGCGACCGCCACGCCATGTACTTCGCCACCCTCGGCGTCGTCGCCTCGTCGATCGAGCGGCTGGCGACCGAGATCCGCCACCTGCAGCGCACCGAGGTTCTGGAAGCCGAGGAATATTTCTCGCCCGGCCAGAAGGGCTCCTCCGCCATGCCGCACAAGCGCAACCCGGTTCTCACCGAAAACCTGACCGGCCTCGCCCGCATGGTCCGCTCTTACGCCCTGCCGGCCATGGAAAACGTCGCCCTCTGGCACGAGCGCGATATCTCCCACTCCTCGGTCGAACGCATGATCGGCCCCGACGCCACAGTCACCCTCGACTTCGCCCTCTCCCGCCTCGCCGGCGTCATCGAAAAGCTGCTGGTCTACCCGGAGAACATGGAAAAGAACCTCAATAAGTTCCGCGGCCTCGTCCACTCCCAGCGCGTGCTCCTAGCGCTGACGCAGGCCGGCACCTCCCGCGAAGACGCCTACCGCCTGGTCCAGCGCAACGCCATGAAGGTCTGGGAACAGGGCAAGGACTTTTTGGAAGAGCTGCTGGCGGATGCGGAGGTCCGTGCTGCACTGTCCGAGGAGGATATTCGGGAGAAGTTCGATCTTGGCTATCATACCAAGCATGTCGATACGATCTTCCAGCGGGTGTTTGGGGCGGCGTGATCCCGATGATGGTAGCTCGATGCGCAGATGCAACGGTAGACGCGTGCCTAAGGTTTTCCGATGAGCGGGACTGCTATCGCTCGTCGCGAGCCTAATCGAGACGTCTTGCGTTTCCAAGCGATTGACGAACGGGGAATCGTCGGTGACCACGCGGTTGCTGCCGAAGGCGAGGCACGGGGGCCCGCCGCGCACGACAGACATGCGTAGCCTCGTGGGGGCGATCCTCCATGTCTGCTCGCGCGGTTGCTAATGGCGCACACTGCCAAGTGATTTCCGCCGGCTTCGACCGTGCATAGTTATTTCTATACTTGGCGTGAGGTCGGACTTTGGGAGAGCATCACCCAGCTTCTGGGTGATGGCAGCGCGGGAAATGGAGGGACGGAGGCGTACCCCGGCAGGGATCATCGACAGCCAAAGCGTCGAAGGCCGCAAGCTTCACATCACCGATACGCTTGGATTTCTAAAGTAATCCATCGCGAGCATTTCCATCATGTAGCATCGTTTTGGCGTAGGGGGTAACGTGGACGTCAATATCACACAGGCATTTCAGAGAACTTTGCAGCCTCGGCTCTTTTGGAGGCGGGTCTTTGCCTACCTGATAGACATGACATTTTTAGAGTTCTTGCTTGCGTTGGTAGCGCTCATCATTCCATTGAACTTCGGCATCCCCCTCTTTGAGAGCACGCAATGCGGGGAAGCAGCCTCTGGCCCATTGGTCGAAAAAGTCGAGCGTGAATGGCCCCTGAAACTGGGAGAGACGAGGGTCAATCAAATCTGCCGAAGTACGCAATTTTGGGGCCAAGAGAGCACGTTCTTTCAAACGACGGTCATCACTGGCAATTCCGGAGGCCAATCGGTTTCTTGGCGCGTTTTATCGGTGGCGCTAGACGAAAACGGTGAATTAGCCCATGGGACCGCGGACCTCGTCGGCCCGTTGGTCGGCGTCTTCCTTGTATTGCTTGCACTCGCATTTTTAACTGCGAACGGTCGCAGAACACCGGGAAAATGGATCTCGTCGATACGGGTAGTTACGACTGAGGGTGCGTCGCCGCATTTGAGCGAGGCGTTAAAAAGGGAACTGCTGAAGTTTTCGCCCTGGATCGCCTTTGTGGCGAGCGACTCAATCGTTGCGGCGATAGCATCCAACCAAAGTCTTGATGATATGATCCACGCGGCGCGCGATGGTACCGCGGCCGCCATTACTCCGATACTGATAGGTGCCAGCCTTTTCATTCCTGCGCTGCTGTGGTGGCTCCTGCCGCTCATCCGGTGGCAAGGCCAGATGTTCTATGACCGGTTCGCTGGCTGCGAAGTTCGCCGTACGCGAAGCAATAGTGGGTAAAAAAGCGCAAGTCCCCGCACCGCCATTAAGAAATTCAGCTCTTCTCAAGCGGCCGTTGTTTTACCTTTGAGGTTTTGGCGCTCCCCGGGCGTTTGCGCGCCTCGGCCTTTTTCGGCGCAACGGCTTCCACGACCTCGGCTGTCATGCAAGCCTCCGTCTCGCCCCTGCCCTTGGCAGCCTTGGCGACCAATTCATCGAGGCGCTTCAGCTCGTCTTCGTCAAGATTTTCGATGCCGATGAAGCGGTTTTCAGCGTGGCTCGTCAGGATGATTTCGTTGAGCTTGGCCTGAATTGCCCGAGTGTCGCGCGTCTGGGCGTTCTGCAGCACGAAGACCATCAGGAAAGTGATGATCGTCGTGCCGGTGTTGATGATCAGCTGCCAGGTTTCCGAATAGTCGAAGAAAGGGCCAAGTACGGCCCAGACGATAACAATGCTCAGCGCCAGGATGAAGATGACGGGTTTGCCCGCCCATTCTGAAGTCTTGGTTGCGAAACGGGCAAACAGATTCTTCATCGTCACCTCTGAAATCCTCCCTCGGAGCCATATCAAAACTCCGAGGCAGGTTCGAGGTTCCCCTGGGGAATCGGAATCCGAAATCCCCGCCGGGAACAGCCGTGGCTACGCGGTCTCCCGCGCAACCAGCTTGCGGTAGAGATGCCAAGTCGCATGGCCGAGGATCGGGATGACGAGCGCAAGCCCGGCAAAGACCGGGATCGTTCCGATGACGAGGAGTGCAGCAACGATCAGACCCCAGAGCAGCACCGGCACCGGATTGGCGACCGTGGCCCGGATCGAGGTCACGACGGCGGCGACGGCCCCGACATCGCGGTCGAGCAGCAGCGGAAAGGTGATGACGGAGATTGCCAGCACTACCAGCGCGAAGACGAAGCCGATGAGATTGCCCCAGATGATCAGCTGCAGGCCTTGAGCCGTGCCGAAAACCTGGCGGGTGAAATCGGTCATCGTGCGCGGAAACACTTCTCCGAGAAGATTGGTGTAAAGCGTCTGCGCCGTGACCAGCCAGACGACGAAAAGGGCAAAAAGCATCAGCCCGACCGCGACGATCGACGGCAGTGCCGGCGAATGGCGCACTTCGAGTGCATGCGTCCATGATGTATCGAGGCCCTCCTCGCGCCGGCGGCTGATCTCATAAAGGCCGATCGCTGCGATCGGGCCGATCAGCACGAAACCGGACATCAGCGGGAAGACCATCGGCAGAAGATTGGCGCCGGAGGTCCATAGCGTCAGGAAGATACCGGCGATCGGGTACATCAGGCACAGGAACACATAATGCGAAGGTTTTTCCTTAAAATCGTCGAGCCCGCGCTTCAGCGCGTCGAAGACGTCAGCAACGCCAATGCGATTGACGACGGGGCGCGCTAAACTTTCGCTGGCACCCGTCATGACATGAAATGCCGCCATGGCTTTCTCCTCCTCAGCCGAGATTGGTCGGCGGCGGCACGCATCGGCGGGTAAGCCGATACGAAATCCGCAACCGGCACTGGAGCAATATAACAAATATCAAGGGCCGTGTCGCTCTCTCCCTTGGTGCCCCCTCTTGACATCTTCGACAGGCTTTCTCACATCGGCGGCACTATGAAAGCCTCAGACTCAGATATCCTCATCATCCCCGGCTATACCAATTCCGGCCCCGGCCATTGGCAGAGCCGCTGGGAAGCGAAGCTCAGCACGGCGCGGCGCGTCGAACAGGCCGAATGGACGAAGCCGGTCCGCGAGGACTGGATCGCCCGCATCGCCGAGGAAGTGAACGCCTCGACCCGGCCGGTCGTGCTTGTCGCCCATTCGCTCGGCGTACCCACGGCTATCCACGCCATCCCGCTCTTCCGCAATCGGGTGGTGGGCGCCTTCTTCGTCGCCCCGCCCGATGTCACTAATCCCGACATCCGCCCGAAGCACCTGATGACCTTCGGCCCCTACCCGCGCGAGCCGCTGCCCTTTCCGTCGATCACCGTCGCCAGCCGCAACGACCCGTTCGGCAGCTACGAGCATGCCGACGATATTGCCAGCAGCTGGGGCTCCTTTCTCGTCGATGCCGGCGAGGCCGGGCATATCAATGCCGATTCCGGTCACGGTCCCTGGCCAGAGGGCACGATGGTCTTTGCCCAGTTCCTCAGCCGTCTCTCCGCTGATTGAGGAAAACCGCCTTCTCGTTAATTCAGAAATTGCTTTCTAAGTCTTTGTTAATGGAAAGACAGCAGACTGCGCCCGGAGATGAATAAGCGAGAATGCCCGTGAAGAAAGCCCATCCAGAGGCCGAGAACGCGCATGGCGATGCCATAGCGGCTGTGGCAGGCGTCGGCGGTGCAGTCGGCGATTCCGAACTGGCGGAACGGGAGAGCCGATGGAACCATGCGCTGGTCGGCTCGGGCCTCGGCGTATGGGATCACAACTACCGTCTCGACCGGAAATATTACTCGCCCACGTGGAAAACCATCCGCGGAATGGCGCCCGACGAGGAGGTCGCCGGCGATTACGATGCCTGGCTTCAGCTCGTCCATCCCGACGACCGCGAATTCGTCGCGCATGCCATCGAGCGCCAGAACGCCGGTGATCCGGATTATCAGATCTTCCAATATCGCGAGCGCCACAGGGACGGCCACTGGGTCTGGATCGACTGCCGCGGCGCCTGCGTGGAGTGGGACGAGAATGGCGTGCCGACTCGCATCGTCGGCACGGATATCGATATCACAGCCCGCAAGGAAGCCGAGGAGACGCTGTCGCGCCTGTCGCGCCGGCTCGACCTGGCGCTGGAGATTTCCCACATAGGCGTCTTCGAGGCCGACATCGAGAATGATACGGTCGAATGGGACGATCGCCTCATCGCCATTTACGGCCTGCAGGGCGCCTCGCATCAGATCGCGAGCGATGCCTGGGCGAAAAGCCTGCATCCCGACGACCGCGAACGGGTGCTCGGCCTGGCCGGCCGCAGCGTCGAAAGCGGCAGCGATTTCCAGCAGGAATATCGTATCATTCGTGGTGACGGCGCCGAACGCATCATCCGCGCCCGCTCGGCCTTTTTCGTCGATGGCAACGGCCACCGCAAGCTGATCGGCGCCAACTGGGACGTCACCGAGGACGTCGCGCTGCGCAACGAATTGCAGCGCGCCAAGGATCTGGCTGAGGCACGCAACCGCGAGCTCGAAGCCGCCAAGGAAAGCATCGAGCATCTGGCCCTGCACGATTATCTCACCGGCCTTCCGAACCGCCGCTATCTCGACAAGATGCTCGACGAGCGTTCCATGGAATGCCGCGCCAAGGGCCTTGCGCTTGCGATCCTCCACATCGATCTCGACCGCTTCAAGCAGATCAACGACACGCTCGGCCACCGGGCCGGCGACGCCATGCTGCAGCATGTGGCAAGCGTGCTGAGGAATTCCGTCCGCGCCGCCGATTTCGTCGCCCGCATCGGCGGCGACGAATTCGTCATCCTCTGCTCCATGGATGCTGCGTCGAAGAAGATCGGCGGTCTCGCCCAACGGATCATTCGCGAATTGCGCAAGCCCGTCAGATTTGAGGGGCACGACTGCCGGTTCGGCGCCAGCATCGGCATCGCCGTCGGCCGCGGGTCGAATCTCGACGCCAAGCAAATATTGCTCGATGCCGATATCGCGCTCTATCGCGCCAAGGGCCGCGGCCGCAACCGCTTTGAATTCTTCTCTGCCTCCGACCGCCGCGACATCGTCTCTGCCAAGCATCTCGCCGACGAAATCCTGATCGGCCTCGAGCGCAACGAATTCGTGCCATTCTATCAATTGCAGTTCGATACCCGCACGCTCGATGTCACCGGCGTTGAGACACTCGCCCGCTGGCAACATCCCCGGCACGGGCTGCTGACACCCGACCGCTTTCTCGATATCGCCGAGGATCTCGACGTCGTCTCGACGATCGATGCGCTGATCCTGGAGCGCGCCCTGGCCGACCGCCACGCCTGGATCAAGGATGGTTTGTCGATTCCGAAAATATCGGTCAACGTTTCCGCCCGCCGGCTTGCCGATCCCGATCTCGGCAAGAAGCTCCGCGCCCTGAAGATCGAACCCGGCGCCATCGCCTTCGAACTGCTGGAATCGATCTCGCTCGACGATTGCGACCCGCTGGTGTCGGCCAACCTCAAGAAGCTGCGCAAGCTCGGCATCGACATCCAGATCGACGATTTCGGCACCGGCCACGCCTCGATTGTCAGCCTGCTGCGCCTGAGCCCGAAGGCACTGAAGATCGACCGCGAGCTGATCCGCCTGCTGCCGCAATCGGCCGAGCAGCGCAAACTGGTCGGCTCGATCATCGACATCGGCCGCTCGCTCAACATCCGCGTCATTGCCGAGGGCGTCGAGACGGCGGATCACATCCGCATCCTCGAAGAACTCGATTGCGATATGCTGCAGGGCTATGCGCTCGCCCGGCCGATGCCGGCCATACAGATCCCTTCCTTCGTCCGCGCCAGCAGCTGGCCTCACGGGCAAACTGCCGCTCGCGCCCTGCAGGCGCAGCTTGGCCGCGCGCTGCCAAGCAGAGCTGCCAAATAAAGCCTGGATAAGCGGCCCGCCATTTCGCCTTCATTCCACGCTACAGGAAAAGGCGCTAAACTCGTCTTGGGAATCCATTCGATTCTCTTGGCGGTATTCCGTAACCTCCAGGAATCGG
This sequence comes from Rhizobium lentis, assembly GCF_014200175.1. Lineage (GTDB taxonomy): Bacteria > Pseudomonadota > Alphaproteobacteria > Rhizobiales > Rhizobiaceae > Rhizobium > Rhizobium mulingense. Next base: position 50,427 of record NZ_JACHBD010000001.1, read on the forward strand.
GGCCAGAAATCCCGAAAAGAGGGAAGGAGCGACAGGCGGATTGTGAAACCTACTCTTTTCCTTTAAGGGGACGCCACGAGATCGATCCACTCGCGCTATCCCAAGAGCGCCAACAACAGAGAATGACCACGATGAACCGTCGCCGCCGTATCTACGAGGGCAAGGCAAAGATTCTGTATGAGGGTCCGGAACCGGGCACCTTGATCCAGTTTTTCAAGGACGATGCCACCGCCTTCAACAAGAAGAAACATGAAGTCATCGACGGCAAGGGCGTCCTCAACAACCGCATCTCCGAATATATCTTCAGCCACCTGAACAAGATCGGCATCCCCACTCATTTCATCCGCCGGCTCAACATGCGCGAGCAGTTGATCAAGGAAGTGGAAATGATCCCGCTGGAGATCGTCGTGCGCAATGTCGCTGCCGGTTCGCTCGCCAAGCGCCTCGGCATCGAGGAAGGCGTCGTCCTGCCGCGCTCGATCATTGAGTTCTATTACAAGTCGGATGCGCTCGACGATCCGATGGTCTCCGAAGAGCACATCACCGCTTTCGGCTGGGCCAATCCGGCCGAGCTCGACGACATCATGGCGCTTGCCATCCGCGTCAACGATTTCATGACCGGTCTGTTCCTCGGCGTCGGCATCCAGCTCGTCGATTTCAAGATCGAATGCGGCCGCCTCTTCGAAGGCGATATGATGCGCATCATCCTCGCCGACGAAATCTCGCCGGACAGCTGCCGGCTCTGGGATATCGAAACCCGCGAGAAGATGGACAAGGACCGCTTCCGCCGCGATCTCGGCGGCTTGCTCGAAGCCTATTCCGAAGTCGCGCGCCGTCTCGGCATCATCAATGAAAATGAGCCTGTGCGCGGCACCGGCCCGGTTCTCGTCAAGTAAGGCAGGATAGACAAAGTGATCAAGGCTCGTGTCACCGTCACGCTGAAAAACGGCGTTCTCGATCCGCAGGGCAAGGCCATCGAAGGCGCCCTCGCCGCCCTCGGCTTCTCGGGCGTCGGCCATATTAGACAGGGCAAGGTCTTCGACCTGGAGCTCGATGGCGCCGATAAGGCGAAGGCCGAGGCCGACCTCAAGGCGATGTGCGAAAAACTGCTCGCCAACACAGTGATCGAGAACTACGCGATCGCAATCGACTGACGATCGCAAACCGTCGGCCGGCGGACTTCGAGGATTGGCGTCATGACGAAAACAAAGCTGGAGACGGAAGTCTCGAAATATATGAGCTATGTTTTGCGTCATGCGCCGGAGGCCGCGGGTTTGACCCTCGATGCTGAGGGCTGGGTGTCGTTCGACGCGCTCGAACGAGCGGTCGCGCGGAAATATGACGTTTCCCGCGCCGATATCATCGAGATTGTCGAAAACAATCAAAAGAAGCGCTTCGCGCTCGTCGATAACAGAATTCGCGCGAACCAGGGTCATAGCGTAGAGGTTGATCTCGCGCTGACCGCGGTCCAGCCGCCTGCAGATCTTTTCCACGGTACATCCGCGACCGCCTGGCACTCGATCGAGCGCGAGGGCTTGAAGAAGATGCAGCGGCACCACGTGCATCTGTCGGCGGATGTCGAAACGGCGAAAATCGTCTCGATGCGCCGCAAGGGCGAGCATGTCATCCTTCGCGTCGACGCTGCCCGCATGTTTTCAGAGGGTCATTCTTTCTTTGTCTCCGACAATGGAGTATGGCTCACCGAAAGCGTTCCAGTTCAATATCTTTCGCCAGACGCAGGGACCCCATGAAATCAGCTGTTGTTCAACTCCCGGGCCTCAACCGCGACCGCGACATGATCGCAGCTCTGACCAAGATCTCCGGGCGCGAGCCGGTGACGATCTGGCAGACGGAAGCCGAAATCCCGGATGTCGACCTGATCGTTATTCCCGGCGGCTTCTCCTATGGCGACTACCTGCGCTGCGGCGCGATCGCCGCCCGCATGCCGGTCATGCAGGCGATCAGCGACAAGGCTGCAAAGGGCGTGAAGGTGCTCGGCGTCTGCAACGGCTTCCAGATCCTCGTCGAAGCCGGGCTGCTGCCCGGCGCGCTGATGCGCAATGCCTCGCTGAAATTCGTCTGCCGCGAGATCAAGCTCGAAGTGATCAATGCCGAGACGGACTTCACCCGTGCCTACGCGCAAGGTCAGGTCATCCGCTGCCCCGTTGCCCATCATGATGGCAATTATTTCGCCGACGAAGCCACGCTGGCGAAGATCGAAGGTAATGGCCAGGTGGTCTTCCGTTATGCCGAAGGCACCAATCCCAACGGTTCGCTGAACGATATCGCCGCGGTCATGAACGAAAAGGGCAACGTGCTCGGCATGATGCCGCATCCGGAAAACCTGATCGAAGCCGCCCACGGCGGTTCGGACGGCCGCGGCCTCTTCGCCTCGGCGCTCGACGTCATCGCCGCCTGAGCCCGTCCTCGATGCATGCCGCCCGCAGGCCTCTGCAGGCAATGGCATGCGAAAGACCTTCATCCGGATCACTGGAGCCGATCATGCGCCTTCGCCTCTCCGTCGCAAACGCCGCCTTGCTGACCGCTCTTGCAGCTGCTGTCGCCGGCTGCCAATCGCCGGCTCCGGCAGCGGGTCCGAATCGCGCTGCGCTGCCGACCATGGAGCGCGTGGCGCTCGCCGCCAATGCGTGCTGGTTCAAATCGGCCGATCCGGCCTTCGCAGCCTATAAGCTCGCCCCGGAACTCAATTCCTTCTCCGGCCGGCCGCGCATCCTGCTCGTCCACAAGGGGAGCCCTGAAAGCCGGCCGCTGCTCGTCGTGCAGGCCGAGGGCAACCCGGCACGTCTGCAGGCTTTCGGTCCGATGATGCAGGAACCGGTTGCCGGCCGCATCGCGGCCGACGTCAATCGCTGGTCCGGCGGCAACAAGGCCTGCAGCTGACCGCGGCGATCCATTTCCGCGGGATCAATCCCAGAAAAACGACTTGCTGACTTCGCGCGCTGCATCGGACTGCGACAGCCCGATATCCTTGAGTTCGCTCGCCGTCAGCCCTCGCAACGCGCGCCGGCCTTCCCGCTTCTGATGCCACAGAAGAATTGCGACCCAGATCCGCTTTAAACGCGTCGCCTCGGCGGGCGCGTCGGGGACAATGATCTGCCTCCTGTCCTCACAAGAGACAATCGGCACAATTGGCATTTTGATCTCAGGCAATGCAGACATTCCAGGAATCCTCTCGGTTGTCCGTTGGAATTGACTCTTAATCTTGACAGGGACAATGTGACAATCTACGAATTGTCACCATGACAAATTGGCTTCCCGATCTCTCCCGCGGCTCAGGACCGGTGTATCTCCGTCTTGCCGATAGTATTGAATCCGCAATATCCAGCGGCGCCCTGCCCGCTGGCAGCAAATTGCCGCCGCAGCGCAACCTTGCTTATGATATCGGCGTGACGATCGGCACGATCGGCCGGGCCTATGCCCTGGTGCATGAACGCGGTCTCGTTGCAGGCGAAGTCGGGCGCGGCACCTATGTGCTGAACCGCTCCGAATCGCCGCCCGGCGAACAGACCGATCCGCTGACGATCTCGCTCGGCGGCACCCGCCTCCAGGATGCGCCCGCCGACAAGATCCGTTTCGACACAACAGCTGCCCCCGATCTCGGCCAGGGCAAGATCATAGCCGGCATTCTCGCGGAAATCGGCGAGCAGCATCTCTCCGAAATCTCCTCCTACTCCCGAAGCTTCCCGAAGAACTGGTTCGAGTCCGGCCGCCGCTGGCTAGCCCGCAGCGGGTGGACGCCGGAGGCCGAAAACATCGTACCGACGCTCGGAGCCCATGCGGCGGCGATATCGGTCATCGCCGCCGTCTCGGCGCCCGGCGATAAGATCGTCTTCGAAAATCTCAGCTACACCCAGATCAGCCGCAGCGCCCGCCTTCTCGGCCGCCGCACGGTCACCGTCGATTTTGACGAACAAGGCGTGATTCCCGACGATTTCGAACGGCTCTGCCAGCAGCAGCATCCGAAGCTCGCCTTCCTGATGCCGACCGTTCACAATCCGACTGTGACGATCATGCCCTATGAGCGTCGCGCGGCAATTGCGGCAATCGCCAGAAAACACGGGGTGTGGCTGATCGAGGACGATCTCTATGGCGGCATGGCCGACGATGATACGCCGCTGATCGCCTCGCTTGCACCCGATCGCACCTTTCTCGTCAGCGGCCTGTCGAAATCTGTCGCCGCCGGCGTGCGTGGCGGCTGGGTCGCATGCCCGCCGCATTTCGCCCAGCGTATCAGGGTAACGCACCGGATGATCACCGGTGGTCTGCCCTTCATCCTGGCGGAGACATGCGCGCGCCTCGTCGAAAGCGGCGTGGCGCACGAGATTCGCAAACAGAGCGTCGAGGAACTCTCGCGGCGTGTCCGGATCGCCCGCGAGCAATTGCAAGGATTCGAGTTCGCATCGCACCTGCATGCGCCCTTCCTCTGGCTGAAATTGCCGGAGCCATGGATGTCGGGCACCTTCAAGAACGCCGCCTTCCGGGACGGCGTGCTCGTCGATGACGAGGACGAGTTCAAGGCGGCGCGCGGCGACAAATCCTATCATCGGGTTCGCGTCGGCTTGTCCTCGCCGAAGACGGGGCAGGAACTGATCTCCGGATTGATGATTCTGCGCCGGCTCCTGGAAAATGGCGGCTCTGCCTACGACGGCGAAATATGACCTGTTGCAAATACATGCCATAATTCGGAAAAAACACACACGTCTGACGAGAGCGCTTTACCCCGCCCGCCCCCATGCTACCTCTTTGTTATCCATGCTTGGTGCGAATCAAAGGACAGCAGATGAGGGTCGAGTTCGGACGGATCGCGCAGCGATTCCTGGCGCTGGCATCAGTGGCTGTAATAGCCGGTGCCTCGATGGCAGGTTCGGCAAATGCCGGCGAGCAAATATTTGATGAGTTGCGTTTCGGGGTTTCTGCCTCGGTACAATCGGGCCGTTCCGGGGAAGACGGCGTCTTCCCGGAGATTACCGCTCTCTTCGACCCTTTCGGATACGAGGAGGCCGTTGGCTGGCAACAGTTGCTGCGTCCACGTGTCCATCTCGGCACCTCGATCGGCACCGCGGGTGAAGCCACCCAATTCTTCACCGGCTTCACCTGGACGGTCGATTTCAACGAGAAGCTCTTTGCCGAAGCCGGCTTTGGCGGCGTCATCCATACCGGCGACCTGGACGACAATGATGACGGCCCGGAACTCGGCTGCCGCGTCCTCTTCCACGAATATGCCGGTGCCGGCTACCGTTTCACCCCGCATTGGAACGTAATGGCCCAGATTGCCCACTCCTCGCATGCCAATCTCTGCGACGGCCCGAACGATGGCATGACGCGCGCCGGCATCCAGATCGGCTACAAGTTCTGAGCAATTGCTGCCTTTACGAAAAAAGCCTGCCCGCCCTCTGTTGACGGCGGGCTTTTTTCTGTCGCGCGCCGCCGCTACATAAGCTAAAGACAGCGCAAAACGCGCCAGGGACTTTCCGCTCATGACCATTTCAAACACCATGCCGATCACGCCGGAACTCATCGCGGGCCATGGCCTGAAGCCGGACGAGTACCAGCGGATCCTGGATCTGATCGGCCGCGAACCGACTTTCACCGAACTCGGCATCTTCTCGGCCATGTGGAACGAGCATTGCTCCTACAAATCCTCCAAGAAATGGCTGCGCACGCTGCCGACCAAGGGGCCGCGCGTCATCCAGGGCCCCGGGGAAAATGCCGGCGTCGTCGATATCGATGACGGCGATTGCGTCGTCTTCAAGATGGAGAGCCACAACCACCCCTCCTATATCGAGCCTTACCAGGGTGCCGCGACCGGTGTCGGCGGCATTCTGCGCGACGTCTTCACCATGGGTGCGCGCCCGATTGCGGCGATGAACGCGCTGCGCTTCGGCGAACCGGATCATCCCAAGACCCGCCATCTCGTTTCCGGCGTCGTTTCCGGCGTCGGCGGCTACGGCAATTCCTTCGGCGTGCCGACGGTCGGCGGCGAAGTCGAGTTCGATGCCCGCTACAACGGCAACATCCTGGTCAACGCCTTTGCCGCTGGCATTGCCAAATCCAACGCCATCTTCCTGTCCGAGGCCAAGGGCGTCGGCCTTCCGGTCGTCTATCTCGGCGCCAAAACCGGCCGCGACGGTGTCGGCGGCGCGACCATGGCCTCGGCAGAATTCGACGAATCGATCGAGGAAAAGCGCCCGACCGTTCAGGTCGGCGATCCCTTCACCGAAAAGTGCCTGCTCGAAGCCTGCCTCGAGCTGATGCAGACCGGCGCCGTCATCGCCATTCAGGACATGGGGGCTGCCGGCCTCACCTGCTCGGCCGTCGAAATGGGCGCCAAGGGCGATCTCGGCATTGTGCTGGAACTCGACAAGGTGCCGGTGCGCGAAGAGCGGATGACCGCCTATGAGATGATGCTGTCGGAAAGCCAGGAGCGCATGCTCATGGTGCTGCAGCCGGAGAAGGAAGAGCAGGCCAAGGCGATCTTCGTCAAATGGGGTCTCGATTTCGCCATCGTCGGCAAGACGACCGACGACCTGCGCTTTCGCGTCGTCCATCAGGGAGAAGAAGTCGCCAATCTGCCGATCAAGGATCTCGGCGACCAGGCGCCGGAATATGATCGTCCCTGGCGCGAATCCGCCAAGCCTGCCCCCCTGCCCGCCAATCTCGTCGCCGCACCCAAGAATTACGGCCAGGCGCTGCTGCAGCTCGTCGGCTCGGCCAACCAGTCGAGCCGCCGCTGGGTCTATGAGCAATATGACACGCTGATCCAGGGCAATTCGCTGCAGCTTCCGGGCGGGGACGCCGGCGTCGTGCGCGTCGATGGCCACAAGAGCAAGGCGCTTGCCTTCTCCTCCGACGTCACACCGCGTTATGTCGAGGCCGATCCCTTCGAAGGCGGCAAACAGGCGGTCGCCGAATGCTGGCGCAACATCACCGCGACGGGCGCCGAACCGCTCGCCGCGACCGACAACCTCAACTTCGGCAATCCCGAAAAGCCGGAGATCATGGGCCAGTTCGTACAGGCGGTGAAGGGCATCGGCGAGGCCTGCCGCGCGCTCGACTTCCCGATCGTGTCGGGCAACGTCTCGCTCTACAATGAGACCAACGGCGTCGCCATCCTGCCGACCCCGACGATCGCAGGCGTTGGCCTGCTGCCGGACTGGCGCAAGATGGCTCGCATCGGCAGCGCCAATGACGGCGACAAGGTGATCATGATCGGCCTCGACGGCAGCCATCTCGGCCAATCCGTCTATCTCAGGGATGTGCTCGATAGCCGCGAAGGTCCCGCCCCCGAAGTGGATCTCTTCGCCGAGCGCCGCAACGGCGATTTTGTCCGCTCCGTCATCCGCAACGATCAGGCAACTGCCTGCCATGATATTTCCTCGGGCGGCCTTGCCGTCGCGCTGGCTGAAATCGCCATGGCATCCGGCAAGGGGCTTACGATCGATCTCGACGAATGCAAGGGTGCGCCGCACGCGCTGCTCTTCGGCGAGGATCAGGCGCGTTATGTACTGACGGTGCCGGCCGATGTGGCCGATTTCGTCTGCGTCAATGCAGAAGGCGCCGGCGTTCCATTCCGCCGCCTCGGCACGGTCGGTGGAGATGCACTCGTCGTCGGCGATCTCATTACGCTGCCGATTCAGCAATTGCGCGATACCCATGAATCGTGGTTCCCTGATTTCATGGAAGGCCGCGGCGAACTCGCCGCGGAATAATGCGCAAGGAGTAACGATCATGGCCATGAAACCCGGCGATATCGAAGACATGATCAAGGCTGGGATTCCCGGTGCCAAGGTGACGATCCGCGATCTGGCGGGCGACGGTGATCATTACGCCGCCGAAGTCGTCGCCGAAGCCTTCCGCGGCAAGAGCCGCGTGCAGCAGCACCAGATGGTCTACGAGGCGCTGAAGGGCAATATGGGTGGCATATTGCACGCGCTTGCATTGCAGACCTCGGCGCCGGATTGACAGTTGAGGTAGCCCGCCACCCTCTCCGCTTCTCATTCCTATCACATGTACTGGTGGTAAGGGAGGGCGTAGTAAGTGCCGGGCTATGAAACAGCTGTTGTAACTGCGTCTTTGTACACTGGCAGCGAGTTTGGCGAGAACGCCAACCACACTCTCCGTCATCCCAGGCCTTGAGCCTGGGATCCATGCGACTGCTGCTGATGATGCGGTGTGGATTCGGCTCCGGGCGGAGCAAGGGTGGGGTCGGGCTGTGGTGGTGAACGCCCATTGATCCCGACGCCCTGGAATTAAGTCGAGTCCCAAAAAAGAACCCACCAACTCGGCGCAAATCCTATACGTCCATCGCTACCGATGGTACTCGGCCCTTCAAGCCGGAAACCTTTCCTGCTCCGGATAAGCAAACACTGAAGCCGGCATCGGCCCTGAAGTCATCAGCGTGAAGTCGAAGGGCGCCTGCAGATCCGGCCCCAGCACATATTGCCGATGGACGCGCAGCTGATCCTTGCGGATCTTGCGGTAATGTTCGCGCGTCAGCATCTGCTTGACGCGGATCAGGAGCATCTTTGCCGGGGGCGCGTCCGGGTGGCCGCAGGCGGCGACAACCGGCACCTTGTAGAAATTGATCGAATCCGTCAGGCATTGCACATCGAGCCACGAAATCTCCGGGCAGCGGGCAATCAAGCCGACGCGGGCGCGCAGCAGGTTCGCCGATGACAGCAGCGCGCATTGCAGAATGGCACTGCCGAGCGTTGCAAACACCACGCGTTTGCCCTTGAAGATCTCCGGCTCCCTTTCCAGCAATATGCCGATGACGTGGGCGGCCACATTCGATCCCATGCTGTGTGAGGAGATCACATACTCCTCCGCTTCTTCGGCGAGCACCTTGCTTACGGCGGTGGCCCGGTCTTCCAGCCAATCGTTGAAATCGGCCCGGTGCATGCGGCCGAGCGCCACCGCCATTTGCCAATCGGCAAACAGATGCAGCGTGTGGAAGCGTTCGGAAAACGGCAGGAAGGCAAAGATGAAAAAGCAGAGGGCCAGCGGCCCGCTCCAGAGCATGTGCCAGGGCGAAAAGCCGAGACTATAGGGCGCGACGGCGATCTGCGCCGTCAGCGCGATTGCCAGCGCCGTCAGCAGGAACGGAAAGAGGAAGAACAGGCCGAAGCGCCAGGCATGACGGAAATAGCCCCGCATGCCGCCTTCGAGCATGATCTGGGCGCAGCTGCGAAAACCCGCAACAATCTGGCTCAGCGTATTGCTGCTGCGCAGCCTGCGCACGAACATATCGTGATCGACCATGTAGATCCGGCTCTTCGTCTGCCAGGTGGCAGGAGCAGGCTCTGCCCCGGGCGCCGCCTCGGCTGCCCCGGGCGCCGCGCCGCTGGTCGAAACCTCGAAACTGAGGAGATCGCTGCCGTCCGGCGTCCCGATCTCGAGCGAGTAGCCCCAAACGGCGGAACTCTGTCTGGCTGAGCGCTCGTAGCGCGCCCGGTGGGCAACGCCGTCAAGCGGCTCGAAGCCCGGAAAATGCAGGACGACCCGCTTTTTTATCAATCTCATTCCGCTCTTTCGGCCGGGCGAATGGCCGGCATGTTCGTGCGATCCGGCTGCTGCGCCGCCGATCTCGGCGAAAAAGCAGGTATGGTCTCGAAGGCGTCTTGCTAACCGAAGTCATCAGGAATTCAATAGCAGCCATGTCGTTTCCACCGTGAACGGAGGGGTTTTGTGGCCGATCTTGTCAAAGAACTGATATCAGGCGTCGTCGACACCGTATTGAAGGAAATCCTGAAGAAAACCACCGGCCGCATCACGACGAAGCGCAGGAGGCGTAAGACGCGCCCCACTGCGACAACGGCTGCTACCAGAAAGACAACCTCCGCCAAGCGCAAAACCGCCCGCAAACAGGTCAGCAAGCGACGCACAGCTGCCGGTCGCAGCCGCCAGCGCCGCAGCTGAGACAAGACGCAATTTTTATCCGACCGCCGAGCTCGGTCCCTCGGCGACGTTGAAGTTGATCGGATACCGGCTCATCTGGCCCGACAACCGTAACGTGATAGCAACACTAGCGAAGTGGTCTGACCACAGTGGTCTTTTTTTGGTTTAGGCGTCTGGAATTCCTGCTGTCACATGCTATCTAAGGACAACGATTGAAACGGTGGGCCTTTAACCCACCCGTTGAAAGGATCAGGTCTCATGAGCGGCATTCACGAATTCATCGACAACGAAATCAAGAGCAACGACGTCGTCCTCTTCATGAAGGGCACGCCGCAGTTTCCGCAGTGCGGTTTCTCCGGCCAGGTCGTGCAGATTCTCGATTACATCGGCGTCGACTACAAAGGCATCAACGTGCTCGCCGATTCGGAGATCCGCCAAGGCATCAAGGATTATTCCAACTGGCCGACGATCCCGCAGCTTTACGTAAAGGGCGAGTTCATCGGCGGCTGCGACATCGTCCGGGAAATGTTCCAGGCCGGTGAGCTGCAACAGCATCTCCAGGAAAACGGCGTCACCGTTCGCGGCGCCGCCTGACCGGTCACCGGACGTCCGCCCGGTTTCCAAATCTGTTTCTCGAGTTCAAGGCGCTGCAGCCAGCAGCGCCTTGACCTGTTTATGGGAATTTCATTGTGACAGATTCATCACCAGCCGTGTCCGCGGGCCGCCTGTCCATGGGCAAGCGTGAATTCATCGCGCTCGCCGCCTTGCTGATGGCCGTTAACTCTCTGGCGATCGACGTCATGCTGCCGGCGCTGCAGCAGATTGGAGCGAGCCTCGGCGTCGAGAGCGAAAATCATCGGCAATTCATCGTCTCCACCTATCTGCTCGGTTTCGGCTGCGCTCAGTTGTTCTACGGGCCGCTCTCCGACCGTTTCGGCCGCCGCACGCCGCTGCTGATCGGTCTCGTCATCTACATTCTCTCCGCCATCAGTATCGTTTTCGTCCCCTCTTTTGCGGGGTTGCTCGCACTGCGCTTCCTGCAGGGCGTTGGTTCGGCCGCAACCCGCGTCATCACCGTCTCCATTGTCCGCGATATCTATGGCGGCCGGCAGATGGCGGAGGTCATGTCGCTGATTATGATGGTCTTCATGATCGTGCCGGTGATCGCACCCGGCACCGGCCAGGTCGTGATGTTCTTCGGCAACTGGCACTTGATCTTCCTCTTCATTGCCGCCATGGCAACTGGTATCGCCGTCTGGGCTTACATCCGCCTGCCGGAAACCCTGCATCCGCAGAATGTCCGCCCCTTCACCGCCCGCTCGATCTTCGGCGCCTTCAAGCTGGTGCTGACCAATCGCCTGGCGCTCTGCTACACGATCGCCAGCACATTCATTTTCGGCGCGCTGTTCGGCTTCATCAATTCCGCTCAGCAGGTCTATGTCGGCATTTATGGTCTCGGCGTCTATTTCCCCGTCGCCTTCGCTGGCGTGGCGATCTTCATGTCGCTGTCGTCCTTCTTCAACTCGCGCTTCGTCGGCAAGCTCGGCATGCGTCGCCTGTCGCACGGCTCGCTGATCGGCTTCATCACCATCAACTCCATCTGGCTGATCGTCCAAATGGCGAGTTCCGAGCCGATGCCTTTCGCCTTGTTCATCACCTTCTTCGGTCTGGCCATGTTTCAGTTCGGCTGGATCGGCTCGAACTTCAACTCGCTTGCCATGGAGCCTCTCGGCCATGTGGCCGGCACCGCCTCCTCCGTGCTCGGCTTCATGAGCACGGTTGGCGGCGCCATCATCGGCGCCGGTATCGGCCAGGCCTTCGATGGCACGGCGCTGCCGATGGTCGCCGGTTATTTCGCTGTCTCGATCGCCGGGTTGGTCTTCGTGCTTATTGCCGAGAAGGGCCGCCTGTTCCAGCAGCACAATCCGGCCGTTTGAAAGGCCGACCTCCTCCGCATTCAGGATTTCACCACATGACGCCGCCACATAAACCGCACCAGGAAAACCAAGGCTCCCGCCGCATCGGCATGGGCTTCGGTGAATTCGTCGTCACCATTGCGATCATGACGGCCAGCATTGCCATGGCGATCGACAGCATGCTGCCGGCATTGCCCAATATCGGCCGCTCCCTCGGCGTCACCAGCACCAACGACGCCCAGCTCATCATCGGCGTTTTCTTTCTTGGCTTCGGCGTTTCGCAGATATTCTTCGGCAGCCTTTCCGATACGTTCGGCCGCCGCAAAATCCTGCTCGGCGGCCTCGCCTGCTATGTGGTCGGCATGTTTGCCGCTGCCGCCACCAGCAGCTTCGAAATGCTGCTCCTCATGCGCTTCGTCCAGGGCGTCGGCGGCGCGGCTGTGCGCATCACCACCATGGCGATCGTCCGCGACTGCTTCGGCGGCCGCGAAATGGCCCGCGTCATGTCCTATGTCATGATCGTCTTCATGATCGTGCCAATCGTCGCACCATCGGTGGGCCAGCTCATCATCCTTTATGCCAACTGGCATTGGATCTTCATCCTGCTCGGCGCCGTCGCCACCATCCTCTTCGTCTGGGCACTTCTGCGGCTGAAGGAATCACTGCCGCCGGAAGAACGCCTGCCGCTGTCGGTCAACTCGGTCACGGACGGCTTCAAGACCGTGCTCACGAACCGGATTACCTCAGGCTATATGATCGGCCTCACCATGTTTACCGGCGTCATCAGCGCCTATGTGATCTCGGTGCAGCAGGTCTTCGGCGAAGTTTACGGCCTCGGCGATTGGCTGCCGATCGCCTTTGCGGCGACCGCCGGCGGTATTGCGGTGGCCAATTTCGCCAACGGCTTCTTCGTTCGCAAATTCGGCATGCGCCGCATTTCGCATGCCGCGCTGCTGATCTTCACGGCACTGTCGGCAACCGGCTTTCTCATTGCACTGGCCGGCAAGGCGGATTTCGCAACAGCCTACGGCATCTTCACAATCGTCCTGATGATGTTTGCCGTGATCGCCACCAATTTCACCGCCATCAGCCTTGAGCCGATGGGCAATCTCGCCGGGACGGCGACCGCCATCACCGGCTTCGTCTCGACCACGGCAGGCGCCATCCTCGGCGGACTGGTCGGCCAGATGTTCAACGGCACGGTGCAGCCTCTCTTCGGCGGCTTCGCCCTCTTCGGCCTGGTGACGATCGCAGCCACCCTCTGGGCCGAGAACGGCAAGCTCTTCACCCATCCCGGAGACAGCCCGCAGCTCGATCCGGGTGCCGCCCACTTCTGACGCCGAAAACGATTGGCTGCAGTGGGGGAAAGGCATTTCCGATGGACGACCGAATTCTGATCAGGCCTTACGCGCCAAGCGACGCAGTCGCAACGATCGCGCTGTCCGGGAGGTTTCATCGAAAGACTATTTGCCCGCTCAGATCGAGGCTTGGGCGAAGGTGGAAGATCGCAGCCTATGGGCGAAGCGCCGGATAAGCAGGCCTGGCTGGATCGCGGAAATCGATGGAGTGCCGGTGGGATTTTCCGACCTGACCGAAGACGGATGCCTAGACATGATGTTCGTGCACCCTGAATTTCAGGGGCTCGGTATCGCAAGCCACCTGTTGAGCAGGGTCGAGAAGGAAGCGTTGAACCTCGGATTCACGCGAATTTATACGGAAGCGAGCCGAACCGCCCGACCGTTTTTCGAGCGCAGGGGTTTCCGTGTGATAACGAGGCAAACCGTCGAGAAACGCGGGCAAAGCCTGGAAAATTTCCGCATGGAAAAGCTCTACACGGAATAGGGCGCGAGCCACCGATACACCTATCCGAATGAACTCGGCCGTCCCGTCGCAGATACGGCCGCAAAATCAGTGCTCTGCGGCCGGTTTTCATGCGTTCAAACGGTAACCACCTCACGGCGCAGCACTTCCCATGAGGCCTTGTCTGGGGCAATCAGCAGCCCGCCGTCGAGATGGTGTGGTAGGTAGGAAGAACCGTCGAAACGGGCGGCATGGGCGCCGGCCTCCTGGGAAATGAGCGTGCCGGCGAGATGATCCCAGGGCATCAGCTTGTTGTACATGAGGTAATGCACATGGCCGCCCGCAAGGGTGCGGTATTCGTGAGCCGCGCAGCGGTAGTTGGTGAGGAAGCGCACCTTGGCGAGATTGCCGAGGATCTCGGCCCGCTTCTCCTGCGGCAGGTAGCCGGTGGAGGCCATGCCGACCATCTGGTCGAGCGCGACAGGCTCGGCCGCGCGCAGCCGCCGCGCTTCGCCATCCGGCCGCCGCAGCCAGGCGCCGCTTCCCCTTTCCGCCATCACCCAGTCGTCGCCCATCGGATCGTAAATGATGCCTGCAATCGTCTCGCCGCCGGAAACGACCGACGCCATGACGCCGAAGGCCGGGATGCCGGCGGCGAAATTGAACGTGCCGTCGACCGGATCGACGACGATGGCGAGATCGGCATCGGCGAGCCTGCCGAGCAGTGCCGGCACGGCCGAGACCGATTCTTCGCCGACGAACAGGGCGCCCGGCCAGAGCTGTTCGGCTTCCGCCTTGATCATCCGCTCGGCCTGCTCATCGGCCTCGGTAACGAGATCGGTCGCCTCGCTCTTGGCGCGCACATCGTCCCGGCCAAGCCGGCGGAAGCGCGGCAGAATTTCCGCTTTCGCCGCCCGGCGCAAGAGATCGGCAAGGGCGGTCACGTCGACAGTCGCAGTCATGTCAAATCCTTTCAGGAAGCGTGTCAAATCAGATGCCGATGACCTCGCGGCGGATCAGCTGCCAGCTGTCCCTGTCGGGTGCTGAGATAATGCCGCCCGTCGTCTCGCCGGGGCGATAGGGGGTGCCGTCGAATTTCGCCGTGTGGCCGCCGGCCTCCTGATGCGCGAGCACGCCGGCCAGGTGATCCCAGGGCATCAGCTTCGCATGGCCGATGAAATGCAGCTTGCCGGAGGCAACCATCCAATATTCGTAGGCCGAGCAGTTGAAAGCAAAGGTCATTCTGATCTTCGCCAGGTTGGAGCAGATGCGCGAGCGATCCGGGTCGTCCATATGGCCCCATGAGATGCCGCCGACCATCTGGTCCAGGGCGGCGGGTTCCGCCACCTTGAGCCTGCTCGATTGGCCGTCCTGTCGCGTCAGAAAGGAGCCCGCTCCCTTGATCGCCATCACCGTATCGCCGAGGACGGGATCATGAATGATGCCGGCGACCGTCTCGCCCCTGACGGTCACCGCCAGCATCGTCCCGAAGACCGGAAGCCCGGCGGCGAAATTGAAGGTGCCATCGACAGGATCGATGACGAAGGCGAGCTCGGCGTCGGCAAGGGCCGGAACGACGGACCGATCGACGTCATAGGCTTCCTCGCCGACAACGAGTGCTGCGGGAAAACGCTCTTTCAGCGCCGCGGTGATCTTGTGTTCGGCGAGCACGTCCGCCTCCGTCACCAGGTCGATTGCGGACGTCTTTTCGGAAACGTCGGCAGTGCCCAGATTGCGAAAACGCGGCATGATTTCGGCGCGTGCCGCCTCCCTGACGCTAGCGCCAAGAAAGAGAATATCCTTATCTGAAATGCTCATGCGAAATCATGTCCTTCATGCAGCGACCAGCCTCCCGCAGCCGGCCTTTCACGAAGGGTCGGTGACTGTCAAGCCGGAAAACTCGAAGAGCTTCGGATCGAGCAGATGCGACGGGTTCACATGCGAAAGCGCCCGCAGCATCGTGTCCTTGCGTCCGGGCATGCGCCGTTCGATATCGGCGAGCATGTCCTTCATCGCATTGCGCTGCAGCCCGTCCTGGGAGCCGCAGAGATCGCACGGGATGATCGGAAACTGCATGGCGACGGCGAACCTGGCAAGATCGTCCTCGGCGGCATAGGCGAGCGGCCGAAGCACCATCAGGTCGCCCTCGTCGTTCAGAAGCTTTGCCGGCATCGAGGCAAGCCGCCCGCCGTGAAAGAAATTCATGAAGAAGGTTTCGAGAATGTCCTCACGGTGATGGCCGAGCACCAGTGCGTCGCAGCCCTCCTCCCGCGCAATGCGGTAGAGATTGCCGCGCCGCAGCCGCGAACAGAGCGAGCAATAGGTGGCGCCTTCGGGCACTTTTTCCTTCACGATCGAATAGGTGTCGCGATATTCGATCCGATGCCGGACGCCGATCTTTGTCAGATAGTCCGGCAGCACATGCTTTGGAAAGTTCGGCTGTCCCTGGTCGAGATTGCAGGCGATAAGTTCGACAGGCAGCAGCCCGCGCCATTTCAGATCGAGCAGCAGCGCCAGTAGACCGTAGGAATCCTTGCCACCGGAGAGGCCGACGAGCCAGCGCTTCTGCCCCTTCAGCATGTCGAAATCGTCGAAAGCCTGACGTACTTGCCTGAGCAGGCGCTTGCGCAGCTTGTTGAAGGACACCGAACGTGGCGCATCGGCAAAGAGTGCAAGACCAACGCCATCGTCCGCTTCGAGCTCATCCGCGATATTAGCTGCGATATTCATTGCTTGTCCTATCGAAGGTGAACTTGCCATAGCAGAAAGCGGCCTGACAACACAGCCTCAATCGCCGAAAACCGACCAGCCGGTGCGGGCCGCAAGCATCTCCAGCGCCACGGCGCCAAGCTGCGAATTGCCGACCTTGTTCAGCCCCGGCGACCAGACCGCGATCGAAGCAATGCCGGGCGCTACCGCAAAAATGCCGCCGCCGACGCCGCTCTTGCCGGGCAGGCCGACATGATAGGCGAAGTCACCCGAGCCGTCGTAATGGCCGCAGGTCAGCATCAGCGCATTGATGCGCCGCGCCCGCTTCGGCGAGACCACCGAATGACCGGTCATCGGATTGCTGCCGCGCGCTGCCAGGAACAGCCCGGCGCGGGCGAGCTGCTCGCAGCTCATCGACAGGGCGCATTGATGGAAATAGACGCCGAGCACGTGGTCGACGGGGTGGTCGAGATTGCGGTAGGCGCGCATGAAGTTCGCGAGCGCGACATTGCGGTACCCCGTCTGCGTTTCCGAGCGCGCCACCTTGTCATCGATGGTGATCGACTCGTCGTCGGCGAGATAACGCACGAAGCGCAGCAATTCGCCGATCGCCTCGCGTGGCGCATGACCGGCCATGACGACGTCGGTGACCGCGATCGCGCCGGCATTGATGAAGGGATTGCGCGGAATGCCGCTCTCGTGCTCGAGCTGGACGATCGAGTTGAAAGCCGATCCTGACGGCTCGCGTCCGACGCGCTTCCATAGACCTTCGCCGACCTTGCCGAGCGCCAAGGTCAGCATGAAGACCTTGGAGATGCTCTGGATCGAGAAGGCGATATCGGCGTCGCCGATACGATAGACCTTGCCGTCGACAGTGACGATCGCCATCCCGAACTGTCGTGGATCGACCTTGGCGAGCTCGGGTATATAGTCAGCGACCTTACCCTCGCCGACCCGCGGCAGAATATCGGTGTAGATGCTGTCGAGGGTCGCCTGCAAATCCGCCATCGCTTCTCTCCGGATAACAAAAAAGCCGCCCGAAAGAGCGGCTTTTCCATAAGCGAAAACGCCTGGTTCTTCTTAGCGCGAATAGAATTCGACGACCAGATGCGGTTCCATGACAACGGGGAACGGAACGTCGCTGAGCGTCGGAACGCGACCATACGTGGCGACCATCTTGTTGTGATCGACTTCGATATAGTCGGGAACGTCGCGCTCGGCGAGGCTGACGGCTTCCAGAACGGTCACCAGCTGCTTCGACTTCTCGCGAACTTCGATGACATCGCCGGCCTTGCAGCGATAGGAACCGATGTTGACGCGAATACCGTTGACGGTGACGTGGCCATGGTTGACGAACTGACGGGCAGCAAAGACCGTCGGAACGAACTTGGCGCGATAGACGATCGCGTCGAGGCGGGATTCCAGAAGGCCGATCAGGTTTTCGGAAGTGTCACCCTTGCGGCGGGCGGCTTCGGCGAAGATCGCGCGGAACTGCTTTTCGCGCAGGTCGCCATAATAGCCCTTGAGCTTCTGCTTGGCGCGCAGCTGCACACCGAAGTCCGAAAGCTTGCCCTTGCGACGCTGGCCGTGCTGGCCCGGGCCGTATTCGCGGCGGTTCACCGGGGACTTCGGACGGCCCCAGATGTTTTCGCCCATACGGCGGTCAATTTTGTACTTGGACGATTCGCGCTTGCTCATCGTATTTCCTTTCAAAGGTTTATGGCGGTTTGTTGCCAAACCGCGCGAAGGAAACACGCCCTCCTCTGATCTCTTCCGAGACCTGACAGGATGTTTCGGTTACGCGAACAGAAACGATCCACGGGACATGTCAAATGAAACACCGGACATTGCTGCCCGGTGCTTGGCGCGGTCTTTAGAGGCCCGTCATGAAAATGTCAACTGCGCCAAAGCCCGAAAGCGCGACTATTCCGCAGCCAACGGCTGATCGCCGGTATCAGGTGCGTTCGCATCACCGGGTGCGGTCTGGCAATTCATGTCGGGGAAAGCCACGATACGTTTGCCGGAGAAATCCGTGTGCACGACGACGATCCCCTGCTCCTCGAAATAACCGAGCAGGCGGCGGGCGCGCCGCGCCGAGTGGGTGCCATAGGCACGGGCGATGCGCGCGTCGGACGGGCACGGTTCGCCGCAGACGGCCGCCTTGGCGAGCATCAGAAAGACGCCCTGCAGATCGTCGGTGACGCTTGCGGACAGCGACAAGGCCGTCGCCCATTCATCGCTCGCCGCTGTCGCCGCGTCGACACCGGAGCGGGAGATCGCCACGCGCCGGCGGAAATCCGGCAATGCGATCGGCGGTCCCGGCACGCGGCGCATGCGCAGCCGCACGAGAAAATCCTGATAGAGCACGGCATCGGTGCGGAAAGCGGAGGTGGGATCGTCGAGTATTTCGGCAAGCACGCCGGCGAGGCGTTCCTCCCGCTCCTCGGCGGAGATTTCCACCTGGCTCGCCCTCGCCTCGACGGGCGCAGGCGACGCCGCCGGCGTCGAGCGTGAGAGCTCCGCCAGTATATCGGTGGTCGGCCGCGGCGCCGGCGGCGCGCGGCGCACGGGCGCACGCTGGAACTCCTCCGGATCGGGCGTGAAGATCAGGTCCTCGACATCCTGCGGCGCATCCGGCAGCGGCATCAGCTTCGGGCTGGAGGAGCGCGCCGATGTTTCCACCGCGCCGATCTGGATCGGCAGCGGCCGGCGCGACAGCGCCGGTCCGAGAGCAACGAAATTGCCGCGTTTTAGATCGCGAAACATCTCGGCCTGACGCCGGTCCATACCGAGCAGGTCGGCGGCGCGCGCCATGTCGATATCGAGAAAGGTGCGGCCCATCAGGAAGTTCGAGGCCTCGGCCGCGACGTTCTTGGCGAGTTTGGCAAGCCGCTGCGTGGCGATCACCCCGGCAAGCCCGCGCTTGCGGCCGCGGCACATCAGGTTGGTCATCGCCCCGAGCGACATCTTGCGTGCATCTTCCGAGACATCGCCGCCGACCGAAGGCGCGAACATCTGCGCCTCGTCGACGACGACGAGAACGGGATACCAGTATTCCCGATCGGCATCGAACATGCCGTTGAGGAAGGCGGCAGCGGCACGCATCTGCTGCTCGATGTCGAGTCCTTCCAACGTCAACACGCAGGACACCCGATGCTGGCGGATACGGTTGGCGATACCTGCCAGCTCCGCCTCGGTGCGCTCGCCATCGACGACGATATGGCCGAACTTGTCGCTGAGGGTGACGAAATCACCTTCGGGATCGATGATGACCTGCTGCACCCATTGCGCGGATTGCTCGAGCAAACGGCGCAGGAGATGTGACTTTCCCGATCCGGAATTGCCCTGCACGAGCAGGCGGGTCGCCAGCAGCTCCTCGATATCGAGCGTCGCCGGGTTGCCGGACGCCAATCCCATATCGATACCAACCTGCAATGCCGATCCTCGCGACGAAAAGACTCACATGAACGAAGCACCATTCTTCCGAAACGGCAACGCCCCGTCTATCAAAGAATCTGCTGATTTTCAGGGCCGGATTTCGCCAACCCACAGGACAATTCCCCTCATGCCCTCAAGCCGAATCCCTGCATCAGCCGCCGCGTGGCGAAATCCTGCTGGCCTGAGGTAAACACGGCGAAGTCGAAATTGTCGGGATGCACGGCATCGGCAACCAGCGGAACCAGCGTGCGGGCGCGGCGCGCGATCGCTTCGGCCGGATCAAGCCAGTCGACCGGCCACGGCGCAATCCGCCGGAAAAGATTGGCCATGAAAGGATAATGCGTGCAGGCAAGCACGACGATATCTGTCTTCTGACCATCCTTCTCGACGAAACACTGGTCGATTTCGGCCAGCACCGCGTCGTCGGAGACGGCGTCGCCGCGAATATAGGCTTCGGCCATGCGCGCCAGGTTCTGCGAGCCGACGAGACGGACATGGCATTGCTGCGCGAAGGACTGGATGAGATCGCGTGTATAGGCCCGCTTCACCGTTCCCGGCGTTGCGAGCACCGAGACGAGGCCAGAGCGCGTCCGCTCCGCCGCCGGCTTGATAGCCGGCACGGTGCCGACGAAGGTCATCTGCGGAAAGGCGGCGCGCAGATCGGCGCCGACGAGGGTAAAGGCGGTGTTGCAGGCAACGATGCAGACTTCGGGGTCGTGCTCCGCGAGCAGCCGGCCGAAGAGCCCGATCACACGCTCCTTCAGCGCCTGTTCCTCCCAGCCACCATAGGGAAAGCCGGCATCGTCGGCGACGTAGATGAAGCCGCGCTCCGGCATCAGCACGCGCGCCTCGCGCAGCACGGTCAGCCCGCCGATGCCGGAGTCGAAGAGAAGGATGGGTTTCAGCTCACGCGTCGTCGCTGTCATCTGGCGGTGTTTCCTTGGCCGATGTCGGGAACCTGCCGCCGCGCGGGCTCTTGCGCGAGAAGCGGTCGAGGGAAGAGATGACGCCGCGCAGCACGCTGATTTCCTGCTCCGTGAAAGCCCGGCGGGATAGAACGGCACGCAGGTTGTCGACCATTTTTGGCTTTTTCCCGGCAGGATGGAAATATCCGCGGGCATCGAGCGCCTCTTCCAGCTGATCGAACAGCCCGAAGAGCTGTTCCTTGGTCGAGGGCTTCTGTTCCATCGCCTGGAACGGCACGGCGCCGATATCCTCCATGCCGGATTTCATCCATTCATAGGACATCAGCAGCACGGCCTGGGCTATGTTCAGCGAGGCGAAGGCCGGGTTGACGGGAAAGGTGACGATCTCGTCGGCAAGCGCCACTTCCTCATTGGTCAGCCCCCAGCGCTCGCGCCCGAAGAGGATGCCGGTCCCCTCGCCCGCACGAAACCTCGATCGCAGCGTCTCGGCGGCGACGACCGGCGAACGCACCGGCTTGAAACCGTCGCGCTCGCGCGCCGTCGTCGCATAGACGAAATTGAGATCGGCAATCGCCTGCTCCAGCGTATCGTAGACCTTCGTCGCCGCGATCACATGATCGGCCTTGGAGGCCGTCGCCTGCGCCTTCTCGTTCGGCCAGCCGTCACGCGGATTGACGAGGCGCAGTTCGGCAAGCCCGAAATTTGCCATGGCGCGCGCCACCATGCCGATATTCTCGCCCATCTGCGGCTCGACCAGAATGATGGCCGGCCCCTCGGCCAGAAGTTGACGCTCGCTGTTCGTGCCCGCCATGGTCTCATCCTTGTTTTGAGCGCGCAATAGCCTCGTCCGCAGCAAACGGCAAGACGTCGGCCTGCGGATAGAGCCTTTCCAGCGCCGAACCGATCATTTCGAGCCCCAGCCTGGCGCCTTCGCGCGACAACGGCAGATGTCGTCCTGTCGTCCGCGATGCCTTGCGCTTGATCAGGAAGCAGCTCGATCTGCGCGCGGCGGCCTTGTCGATCAGCGCCAGGTCCGCCGCGATCAGCCTGTTCAGATTGTCGTCGGCGGCCGGCGCTTCATAATTTTTCGCCAGGATACGCGCCCAGTAGGTGCAGGACAGGAAGATCGCCAGAGTCTGGCGGATCCGGCCGGGCCGCGTCACCACCGACCAGGAAGAGCCGAGTGGCCGCGCCGCCACCGTTACATCACGGTAGCAGCCATCGATCTTCTGCGACAGCGCCATCAGCTCGAAACCGCTCTTGCCCTCACTGAGGGCGCCAAGCAGATCGCGCAGCGCCTGGAACCAGCGGGCAATCGCGGAATCGAGCGTGCTGCGCGTGCGCGTGGGAAAGACGATGAAGGCGACCGCCGTTCCCACCACCGCACCGATAAGGGTCTCGCCGATGCGCAGCTTCAAGAGATCGAGCGTCAGCACGCCCGTCATGCCGTAGACCAGGCAGAGCACGATCGAGATGAAGAAGGTCATGGTCGCATAGGAAACCTGCAGAAAATAGAAAGCGAGGAAAATACAGACGGCGGCAACCGGGATGGCGATATCAGGCTCGCCTGAAATCAGCGTTGCCAGCACAAGCCCGATCGCAATCCCGAACACGGTCCCGAGCGAGCGCGACAGCGCCCTCATCGCGGTGTCGCCGCGCGAAGTGGTGTTGGTGAAGACGAGGAAGGAAGCAAGCACCGCCCAGAACCAGCGCTCGCGCGACAAGAGCAGTCCGAAGCTCATGGCGATCGCCGACGCGATCGTGATCTGCAGCACCGACCGCAGCAGCGGATTGGCAAATGAAAAGTCAATCGCCTGGGGTTGCGCCGTGTCCTTGACTGTATCGATGCCGGAAAAGCCGGAGGCCCGCCCCGTGTCGATCGCCTGCGTCAGTTGCTGCTGCGCCTCGCCGAGCCAGAGCAGCGCCCGCACCGTCTCGCCCTGCGGCGCGTCCCTGGCGGCTTCCGCCATCCCTTCATAGGTGGCGAGCGCGGCCTTGTCGGCTTCGATCACCGCGTGAATGAGCGCGAAAGGCGGCGGGCTCTGAAAACTCAGCACGATCGCACTCTCGGCCGCTAGATGCGCGTCGAAGAGCCGGATCGCCAGTTCGGCGGCGGGGTCGGCGGTGGCGTCAAAGACGCCGGCCGGCGGGCGCGGGATGAAGGTCTCCGCCATCAGCACCACTTCCTTCAGCCGGTCTTCCAGCTGGCGCAGTTCCTGCCGGTCGGCTTCACCAATCTCGGCGCCGCCGGCGATGGCGGCCAGCTTGAAGAGGATCTGGTTGATCCGGCCCCTGACACTTTCGAGCGAACGCAGCAGGTCGCGCCGCCAATCGTCGGGCAGCAGCACTGCCCTCACCAGATGGCCGACAAGCACCGCGACGACGGGGCCGATCGCCACCGCCGGCAGTTCAGCGAGCTGCGGCCGGAAATAGGCGCCCATGAAATAAGAGGTGAACGCGAACATGCCGATGGCAAAGCCGCGCGGCCCGAACACCCGTCCGGCCGATGCGAGCGCGATCACCACGAGGAAGACGAGATCGGAGAGAAAGCGGCGATCTTCGAGCCCCGCCGCAATGCCGACGACAGCAAGGCTGGCGGCACATCCGAAAAGCCGCGTTACCAGCTGGCGGGAACTGCCCTTGTCGCGCACCGCCACGCCGCCTTCGATCGACAGCACGATGCCGAGGCCGAAGGCCGCGGTCGGCAACGGCAGGATGAACATGTCGATGGCAAGGAGGACCAAAAAGCAGAAAGTGATCGTCAGCGTCACCCGCAGCGCCATGCGCAAGCGCGAAAGTGCCGGATCGTTGGCAAGCAACCAGTCGCGAGCCTGAAAGCCGGAAAACAAATGCAAAACCCCTCATGCCGCGGAAGGATCGACAAATAGGCCCATGCCTGGCGAAAGCGAGCCGTCCTGGATCGGATCCCGACGTTTCCGAATGTCGCGCGCCTATTGGCCTTTGGCAATCAGCGCCATCGTCGCCTTCAGGGAATCGTGGGCCTGCGTTTCGATATTCTCGCTGACGATATCGTCGATCACCGGCTGGCCGGCCTCCTCGACCACCTCGAAGCGAACGGTCGTAAAGTCCTTGGCATCAGGCGCTTCCGAACAGGCGGATTTCCTGAAGCGCACCGTGACCTCGGTCATCCCGTTGACCGGGGGCGCCGCCGCCATCGTCAGATCCTCCAGCGGGCATGCATCCTGGCCGTTGACGATGACGTCGTAGTCGAAGGGCGATATGCCGTCGTCGTCAACGGCGGGAAATTGCGCAGCCGCCTGGTATCTGGCGGCGAAGTCCTTGCTGTAGAGACGATCGAGCCGGCTCGCATCGAAAATGTCGGTCCAGTCGCTGTTGTTGTCGGCCCAGTTTCTCTTGGTCGCGTCCATGATCTCCTGCACGGGAGCGGTGGCATCGGCCGCATGGGCAGCGCCTGAAAAGCCGATAAGGCTTGCGATAACAACGGCGATTGTCTTCATGGTCGAATGTTCCGGGGCGGGCAAATCAAGGCGGACACAGAGCATGATGCCGAAAAGTGTGAGCGGTTTTCGGACAACATCATGCTCTAACTCTTTAATTTAGAACAGGATGATTTTAGGCCGATCCGGCCTAAAATCATCCTGTTCTAGCCAGATTTCAGCGCTTGGCAATGGCGGCAAAAACGCATTGTAAAAGCCGTTGCAGCTTTGCGTTCCTGGTTCACAATGCTATAGCGCTCCTCATCACGTCACCCACCTGGGACGCTTGTCCCCTTCAAGCTCGAACGAGGCAGATACATGAACAAGATCAAGGTCGCCAATCCCGTCGCCGATCTCGACGGCGATGAAATGACGCGCATCATCTGGCAGCTCATCAAGGATAAGCTGATCCATCCGTATCTCGACCTCGACATCGACTATTACGACCTCTCGGTCGAAAACCGCGACGCCACCAACGACCAGGTCACCGTCGACGCCGCCAACGCCATCAAGAAGTACGGCGTCGGCATCAAGTGCGCGACGATCACCCCGGATGAAGCCCGCGTCAAGGAATTCAACCTCAAGGAAATGTGGAAGAGCCCGAACGGCACGATCCGCAACATCCTCGGCGGCGTCATCTTCCGCGAGCCGATCATTTGCCGCAACGTGCCGCGCCTCGTTCCCGGCTGGACGCAGCCGATCGTCGTCGGCCGCCATGCCTTCGGCGACCAGTACCGCGCCACCGATTTCAAATTCCCCGGCAAGGGCAAGCTGACGATCAAGTTCGTCGGCGAAGATGGCACCGTCATCGAGAAGGAAGTCTTCAACGCGCCGGGCGCCGGCGTTGCCATGGCCATGTACAACCTGGACGAGTCGATCCGCGAATTCGCCCGCGCCTCGATGATGTACGGCCTGATGCGCAAGTGGCCGGTATACCTGTCCACCAAGAACACCATCCTGAAGGCCTATGACGGTCGCTTCAAGGACATCTTCGAGGAAGTCTACGAGACCGAATTCAAGGATCAGTTCAAGGAAGCCGGCATTACCTATGAACACCGTCTGATCGACGACATGGTCGCCTCGGCGCTCAAGTGGTCGGGCGGCTACGTTTGGGCCTGCAAAAACTATGACGGCGACGTCCAGTCCGACACCGTTGCCCAGGGCTTCGGCTCGCTCGGCCTGATGACCTCGGTTCTGCTGACGCCGGACGGCAAGACGGTCGAAGCTGAAGCCGCCCACGGCACCGTCACCCGCCACTACCGCCAGCACCAGAAGGGTCAGGAAACCTCGACGAACTCGATCGCCTCGATCTTCGCCTGGACCCGCGGCCTCGCTCATCGCGCCAAGCTCGACAACAATGCCGAACTCTCCAAGTTCGCCTCGACACTGGAAAAGGTCTGCGTCGACACCGTCGAATCCGGCTTCATGACCAAGGATCTGGCGCTGTTGATCGGTCCCGATCAGCCGTGGCTTTCGACCACCGCCTTCCTCGACAAGATCGACCAGAACCTTCAGAAGGCAATGGCGTAAGCCAGCCCTTTCGGATAGCATTGAAACGGCGGGGATTTCCCCGCCGTTCTTATTTAGGAACGAACCGATGACGGCCATCCTGCGACCGCTTGAACCCTCCGACCGCGCCGCTTGGGAGCCTTTATGGGAAGCATATCAGCGCTTCTACGAGGTGGTCATTCCGCCCGAAACTACGGATCTGACCTGGGCGCGCTTCCACGATCCCGATGAACCGATGCATGCACTCGGCGCCTTCGGCGAAGACGGCAGTCTCGTCGGCATCGTCCATGCCATCTTTCACCGCTCCTGCTGGCTTCCGCAATGGACCTGCTATTTGCAGGATCTCTATGTCGAAAATAGCCAGCGCGGCCTCGGCACGGGAGCCGCACTAATCGATGCGGTCGCCGATCTTGCGCGCGCAAACGGTGCGGGCAGGCTCTACTGGATGACGCACGAAACGAATGCCACGGCGCGGCGGCTGTACGACCGGACCGCCGAACGCTCAGGCTTCATCCAGTATCGCAAAGCTCTCTGACGATCGGACTTGCACAAACACCTCGCCGCGCTATTGATTGCGGGCGACGGCAAAGCCGGCCGTAGGGGCAACAGGAGGAGCATGTCATGACCGAAGAATTGGTATTTTACACGAATCCGATGTCACGCGGGCGCATTGCCCGCTGGATGCTCGAGGAAATCGGTCAGCCCTATCGCACCGAACTCCTGACCTTCGGCGAAACCATGAAGGCGCCTGAATATCTTTCGCTTAATCCAATGGGCAAGGTTCCGGCAATCCGCCACGGCAACACCGTGGTCACCGAATGCGCAGCAATCTGCGCCTACCTCGCCGACACCTTCCCGGAAAAGGGGCTGGCCCCAAGACCGGAAGAGCGCGCGGCCTATTACCGCTGGATGTTCTTTGCCGCCGGCCCGCTGGAATCGGCGGTGACGATGAAGGCGCTCGGCTTCGAAATTCCGACGGAGCGCCTGCGCATGGCTGGCTGCGGTGGTTTCGGCGATGTCATAAACACGCTGGAAATCGCTGTCTCCCGTTCGACCTACATTGCCGGTGAGCGCTTCACCGCCGCCGACGTTTATGTCGGCTCTCATATCGGCTGGGGCCTCAGCTTCGGCAGCATCGAAAAACGCCAGGCCTTCATCGATTATTTCGGCCGCATCAGCGAGCGTCCGGCCGGCAAGCGCGCCAAAGCCCTGGACGACGAGGCCGGCAAGACCGTGCAGGCGGCCTGAACGTTTGATAACGACATGCATAACCAAGGAGCTACGGAGAACGCGGTATCTCAGCCGCGTCCCCGGGACGAGGTCAGGCAAGCGGCATGTGGATTTCGGTTAGAAGCTCGGTGGGAGGCACGTCGCGCGGATTGTTGAGATATTCCTCGAACATGACGCTGTCCTTCAGCTGCCGCCCTGATTTGGGCAGCCATTCCGCATAAAGCCACTGATAGGCCCTGTGCATGTCGGCATAGGGTCCCTTGTGGCGCAACACCGCATAGTTGCCGGCATCGATGGTGCGCCGCTCGAACGGCGCTTCGGCCGGCAGGTCGGGCGTTCCGGTGACACAGGCGATCGACCGCAGTTGTGCAGCCGGCACAATATCGGGATCGTCGAGATAGACACCGATCATCCGCATGCCTGGCTTTGCCAGGCCGCGGGCGTAAAGCGTGCCGAACAATGTCTCGAAGGCTTTGCCGATCTGCATGTAAGAGCCGGTATGGGCGACACCGATCAGCTCGGTCGGTGCGATCACACGTATAGTAACGTCGAACATGTTTTGGGTCTTTCCGTTAGGTGAGGGTTCAAAGGCTGTATGGCTTCCCTCTTTCCTGTAGCGGGCCGGCGGCATGCCGTAGACCGACTTGAAGATGCGATTGAAGGATTGGAGATTGGGATAGCCGGATCGCTTCGCAATCTCGCTGATGGCAAGCTCCGTGCGGACGATCTCGCCCGCCGCGCGATGCAGCCTCAGCCGCTTGACGGTGGCCGCCAGCGTCTCGCCATAGATCGCCCGGTAGATCCTGTGCCAGTGATAGCTCGACAGGCAGGCAATCTCGGCCAGGCGCTCCATATCCAGCTCCTCGTCGAGGTGGTCGTGAATATAGGCCGAAACCCGTCTCAGACGGTTTTCATACAGCGCCCATGCCGTTTCGCCATTCATGTCAAACCTCATTGCAAATCGATCGGCTGCAGAGAACCATATCCCGATTTGACAAATCCTGCTGACTTGCCGGCTCCGGATGCCAACGCTACGCGGCAGAAGAAGAGTCGCTACCTACTACGCCGCCTCACCTGCCTCATTCCTGTGCTCGTCACAGGAATCCAGCCACGGCGCGTCGGCGCCGTGAATGAATCTTTCGCGCCCAAGAACTTGGGCGCACAGGATTCCTGTGACAAGCACAGCAATGAGGGAGCTCTGGGAAAATGCCGAGTAAAGAACGTTCACAGCCAAACTAAGGCGGGAGCCGAGCTTCCGCCTTAGGAATCAACCGTCAGTTCAGCCGGCGAGAGCCAAGGCCACCGCCTCGATCGCCTCGTCGGCCTTCGATCCATCCGGACCGCCGGCCTGCGCCATGTCGGGACGACCGCCGCCGCCCTTGCCACCGAGGGCGGCCGAGGCGATGCGGACGAGATCAACGGCGCTGTAGCGCTCGACGAGATCTGACGTCACCGCGACGACCGCGCTCGCCTTGCCGTCATCGGATACGCCGATAAGAGTGATCACGCCCGAGCCGATGCTGGTCTTGCCATCATCGGCAAGCCCCTTCAGATCCTTGGGATCGACGCCCGATATCGATTTGCCGAGGAACTTGACACCGGCAACTTCGCGCACTGCATCGCCCGAGCCGCCCTGCCCGCCGCCCATGGCGAGTTTACGCTTGGCGTCGGCCAGTTCCTTTTCGAGCTTGCGGCGCTCGTCAATCAGCGCTTCGACGCGCGACAGAACTTCCGAAGGCTGAACTTTCAGCGAGGCGGCAAGCGTCTTCACGCGCTCGTCTTGTTCGGCCAGATATTCGCGCGCCGATTCCCCAGTGACGGCCTCGATGCGGCGAACGCCGGCGCCGACAGCACTTTCGCCGAGAACGCGAATCAGGCCGATCTGGCCGGTGGCTTCGACATGCGTGCCGCCGCAGAGTTCGATCGAATAGGGCTTGCCGGCCTTGGCGCCGCGCACACCCTCGCCCATCGCCACGACGCGGACTTCATCGCCGTATTTCTCGCCGAACAGCGCCATCGCGCCTTCGGCGATCGCATCGTCGACGCTCATCAATCGCGTGGTGACCGGCGAATTCTGCAGCACGATCTCGTTTGCCATATCCTCGACAATCTTCAGCTCTTCGGCCGACATCGGCTTCGGATGCGAGACGTCGAAACGCAGGCGCTCGGGCGCGACCAGCGAGCCCTTCTGGGCGACATGGGTGCCGAGCACCTCGCGCAGCGCCTCATGCAGCAGGTGCGTCGCCGAGTGATTGGCGCGCAGGCGCGAACGGCGGGCATGATCGACCGTCAACGCGACAGCATCGCCATCCTTGACCACCCCTTCGATGACCGTACCCAGATGCACGAACAGGCCCTCGCCTCTCTTCTGAGTGTCCGATATCTCGATCTTGCCGTGGTCGGACGAGATCACGCCGGTATCGCCCATCTGGCCGCCCGATTCGCCGTAGAACGGCGTCTGGCTGACCACGATCTGCACCTTGTCGCCGGCCTTGGCCTCGGTCGAAACCGCGCCGTCCTTGACAATCGCCTGCACGACGCCCTCAGCCGTTTCGGTGTCGTAGCCCAGGAATTCGGTCGCGCCATGCTTTTCCCTAAGCTCGAACCACACGGTTTCTGTCGCCTTTTCGCCGGAACCGGCCCAGTGCGAGCGGGCTTCGGCCTTCTGGCGCTGCATCGCGTCAGTGAAGCCGGAGATGTCGACGCCGATCTCACGGGCACGCAGCGCATCCTGTGTCAGATCGAGCGGGAAACCGTAGGTGTCGTAGAGCTTGAAGGCGGTCTCACCATCCAGCATATCGCCCTTGGAAAGATCCGTCGTCGCATCCGACAGAAGCGACAGGCCGCGTTCCAGAGTCTTGCGGAAGCGGTTCTCCTCCAGCTTCAGCGTCTCCGAAATCAGGGCCTCGGCGCGTACCAGTTCCGGATAGGCGCGGCCCATCTGCTGCACCAACGTCGGCAGCAACTTGTACATCAGCGGCTCCTTGGCGCCGAGCAGCTGCGCATGGCGCATGGCGCGGCGCATGATGCGGCGAAGAACATAACCGCGGCCCTCGTTCGACGGGAGCACGCCGTCGGCGATCAGGAACGCCGAGGAGCGCAGGTGGTCGGCGATGACCCGATGGCTGGCGCTACCTTCTGCCTTGACGCCCATCGTATCTTCGATGCCGCCGATCAGTGTCCGGAAGAGATCGGTGTCGAAAACGCTCTGCACGCCCTGGAGAACACAGGCTATGCGCTCCAAGCCCATGCCGGTATCGATCGATGGACGCGGCAGCGGGTTGCGAACACCCGGCTCGATCTGTTCGAACTGCATGAAGACGAGATTCCAGAACTCCAGGAACCGGTCGCCGTCTTCTTCCGGCGAACCGGGAGGACCGCCCCAGACGTTCTCGCCCTGGTCGATGAAGATTTCAGAGCATGGGCCGCAGGGGCCGGTATCGCCCATCTGCCAGAAATTGTCGGAAGTCGGGATGCGGATGATTCTGTCGTCGGAAAAACCGGCGATCTTTTTCCACAGCGTCGCTGCCTCCTCGTCCTCGGAATAGACGGTCACCAGCAGGCGATGTTTCGGCAGGTCGAAGCCTTCCGTCACGAGCTTCCAGGCAAGCTCGATCGCATTCTCCTTGAAATAGTCGCCGAACGAAAAGTTGCCGAGCATTTCGAAGAAGGTCAGATGGCGGGCGGTATAGCCGACATTGTCGAGGTCGTTATGCTTGCCGCCGGCGCGCACGCATTTCTGCGAGGTCGTCGCCGTCGAATAAGGACGCTTTTCCAGGCCGGTGAAGACGTTCTTGAACTGCACCATGCCGGCATTGGTGAACATCAGCGTCGGGTCGTTGCGCGGCACGAGCGGGCTCGACGGAACGATCTCGTGGCCGTTCTTCTTGAAATAGTCGAGGAAGGTCGACCGGATATCGTTCACGCCGCTCATTCTATGCCCTTCAATGCTGCCGGAGGCAGATAAATACAAATCCATCGGCTTTTAACGTTCGCCTCCGCCACTGTCCAGCCGACAAACGAAACCGGCCGCATTCTCATCAGGAATGCGGCCGGTGGAGATATCCGATAAGATCAGGCGCGAAACTTACATGTCCGCGGCGGCATCGCCGTCATCCGCATCCGGTCCGCCGTTCTGCAGGAAGCGGTCGGCGATGAGACCGGCATTCTGGCGCAGCGCCAGTTCGATTTCGCGGGCGAGATCCGGGTTGTCGCGCAGGAAGGTCTTGGCGTTTTCGCGGCCTTGGCCGAGACGTTGGCTGTTATAGGAGAACCAGGCGCCCGACTTTTCCACGATTCCGGCCTTGACGCCGAGATCGACGAGTTCGCCGGTCTTCGATACGCCTTCGCCATACATGATGTCGAATTCGACCTGCTTGAACGGAGGTGCCATCTTGTTCTTGACGACCTTGACGCGGGTCTGGTTGCCGACCACCTCTTCGCGCTCCTTGACCGAGCCGATGCGGCGGATGTCGAGGCGCACGGAGGCATAGAATTTCAGCGCATTGCCGCCCGTCGTCGTTTCCGGCGAACCGAACATGACACCGATCTTCATGCGGATCTGGTTGATGAAGATCACCATGGTATTCGACTTGGAGATCGAGGCGGTCAGCTTGCGCAGCGCCTGGCTCATTAGGCGTGCCTGCAGACCGGGAAGGCTGTCGCCCATTTCGCCTTCGATTTCGGCGCGTGGCGTCAATGCGGCGACCGAGTCGACGACCAGAACGTCGACGGCGCCGGAGCGCACCAGCGTATCGGTGATCTCAAGCGCCTGCTCGCCGGTATCCGGCTGCGAGATCAGAAGGTTTTGGAGATCGACGCCCAGCTTGCGGGCATAGACTGGATCGAGCGCATGTTCGGCGTCGACAAAGGCGCAGATGCCGCCCTTCTTCTGCGATTCCGCGATGGTCTGCAGCGCAAGGGTCGTCTTGCCCGAGCTTTCCGGCCCGTAGATTTCGATGATGCGGCCCTTCGGCAGACCGCCGACACCAAGCGCGATATCGAGCCCAAGCGAACCCGTCGAAATCGTCTCGATTTCGATGACATTCTCGTTGGAACCGAGTTTCATGATCGAGCCCTTGCCGAACGACCGCTCTATCTGTGAGAGTGCCGCTTCAAGCGCCTTGCTTTTGTCCACCGATTTGTCCTCTACCAGCCGCAATGAATTCTGAGACATCTGATCCACCTTTAGGTTATTGAAGCCGCCCAAGCAATGTCGAGTTTGTACCCCATTTGTTCCACTCTCGCAATAGGCGATCAAACGATTGAAAGAAAAAGGTAAAACAGCCCGTGTTCTATATTTGTTTTATCGATGCAAAGCAACGGCTTAGGCCAGATGCGCCGGCGCTGCCGCGCCAGAAGGCACCGATCTCGATTCGCACTTCGGGCATCGCAAAGCAATTGAAATGAAGAAAAAGGTTCTTGTTCTCGGCGGCGCCCATATCGACCGGCGCGGCCGCATTTCCGGGGAAACGGCACCAGGCGCCAGCAATCCCGGCACCTGGTTCGAGGAGCCGGGCGGCGGCGGCTTCAATGCGGCGCGCAACCTTGCAAGGCTCGGTTTTCAAGTGACAATGATTTCGCCGCGCGGCGGCGATCACATCGGCCAGATGGTCGGCGAAGCCGCCGATTTCGCCGGCATCAACGACCGGCCCTTCGTTTTTCTCGACCGCAAGACACCGAGCTACACCGCGATCATCGAGAGGGACGGGAACCTGGTGATTGCCCTTGCCGACATGGATCTCTACCGCTTCTTCGTGCCGCGGCGGCTTTCCATCCGCTGGGTGCGCGAAGCCTTCGCCGCGCATGATCTCATCCTTTTCGATGCCAATCTGCCGGAAGAGACGATCGTTGCAATCGTCGCCAAGGCACGGTCACTGGCCAAGCCCGTCGCGGCGATCGCCATTTCGCCGGCCAAGGTCGTCAGGCTGAAATCCTGCATCGCGGATATCGACTACCTGTTCCTGAACGAGGCTGAAGCCGTAGCTCTTATTGGTGGACGGCCGGAAGACGCCGGCGGCTGGCCGCCGCTTCTGAACGAGATCGGCATCCGGAGCGCCGTCGTCACCCGCGGCCAGCGCGAGCTGGTCGCGTTTTGCGACGGCCGTGCCGTGACGCTGCAGCCGCCGATCGCCGAGACCCTCGCCGATGTCACCGGCGCCGGCGATTCCCTTGCCGCCGGCACGCTCGCCGCCTTGATGCGCGGCCTGCCGCTTGAGGAAGCCGTCCGCCACGGCACCGCGGCAGCAGCGCTGACTGTGCAGTCGCCGCATGCCGTCAACGAAAATCTGACGCCGGATCTGCTGAATGAGGCGCTTGCCCTTGTTCCCCAGATCAGAATTCTGCATTGAAGCGGCCAAATGAAATAGTCGAGCATGATGTCGTCGCAAAACCGCCGACACATTCGGCATCATGCTCTATCGACGACAGGACAAGATCATGACCCAACCCATCTCCCCTCTTCTGAAGATCGCCTATTCGAAGGAGGTCGCCAGCGCCAAGCAGCGCGGCGCGCCGCTGGTGGCACTGGAATCAACCATCATCACCCACGGCATGCCCTATCCCGGCAATATCGAGATGGCCCGCAGCGTCGAGGCGATCATTCGCGAACAGGGTGCCGTGCCGGCAACGATCGCCGTCATTCACGGCACGCTGCATATCGGCCTTGAAACCGGCGAACTCGAGCAGCTCGCCAAGGCGACCGACGTGATGAAGGTGTCGCGCGCCGATCTCGCCTTTGCGATTGCCGAGCGCCGCACCGGCGCCACCACGGTTGCGGCGACGATGATCGCGGCAGCGCGCGCCGGCATCCGCGTCTTTGCCACAGGCGGTATCGGCGGCGTGCACCGCGGCGCCGAGGAAAGCTTCGATATCTCGGCCGATCTCGAGGAACTGGCCCGCACCGGCGTCATCGTCGTCTGCGCCGGCGCCAAGGCGATCCTCGACATTCCGAAGACGTTGGAAGTCCTGGAAACCCGCGGCGTGCCCGTCGTCACCTATGAGAGCGAAGAATTCCCCGCTTTCTGGTCGCGTTCCTCGGGGCTTCGCAGCCCGCTGTCACTGAACAGCCCGGCGGCAATCGCCAATTTCCAGGCGACGCGCGAACAGCTCGGCATCGACGGTGGCATGCTGATCGCCAATCCGGTGCCCGAGGCCGACGAGATTCCGCGCGAAGAGATGGAGATCTATATCGAGCGCGCCCTCGACAGCGCCGAGCGCGACGAAGTGACCGGCAAGGCGGTGACACCCTATCTGCTCTCGACCATTTTCGATCTGACGGACGGCCAGAGTCTCAAGACGAATATCGCATTGGTGGAGAACAATGCGCGGCTGGCTGCGGAGATTGCCGTGGCGTTGGATGAGTAATTTTTGAGGGCGGGCTGGCTTCGCCCTGTCTTTTTTACCAGATTGCAGTGTGGTCCCCCCTCTCCGAGCCTTTCAGCGCCTAGCTATCCAGCGTCTCTTTCACCACCACAGCAAGCTGTTTCAGCGAAAACGGCTTCGGCAGGAAGCCGAATTTCGCATCCGGCGGCAGGTTGCGGGCAAAGGCGTCTTCGGCATAGCCGGAGACGAAGATGAATTTCAGGTCGGGATAGTTCTTGCGCAGCTCACGCAGCAGCGTCGGGCCGTCCATTTCCGGCATGACGACGTCGGAAACGACGATGTCGACTTTGCCCTCGAGCTCTTCCATGATGCTCAGTGCCTCAACGCCCGATCCCGCCTCATGGACGGTGTAGCCGCGCGTTTCCAGCATCCGTTTGCCGCCCCGGCGCACCGCCTCTTCGTCTTCGACGAGCAGGACGACGGCAGAGCCTGTCAGGTCCTCGGGCTGCTGCGCGGCGGGGGCCTCGGGAGGCGTGCCGACTGCGGCAATGGCGCTATCGATCGCGCCGGCTTCGGCGGCAACCGCAGGCTCGGGGATATGGCGCGGCAGGAAGACGCGGAAGGTCGTGCCTTTGCCCACTTCGGATTCAGGCTGGATGTAGCCGCCCGACTGCTTGACGATGCCATAGACCATGGCAAGGCCAAGCCCGGTGCCCTTGCCGACATCCTTGGTGGTGAAGAAGGGTTCGAAGATCTTGTCCATGATCTCAGGCGCGATGCCGGTGCCGGTATCGGTCACCTCGACCAGCACCATGTCCTCGGCGGGCATGTAGGAATAGTTGAAGGCGGAGACCTCGGCAGCCGTCAGATTGCGGGTGCGCAGCGTCAGCGTGCCGCCTTCCGGCATCGCATCGCGCGCATTGACGCAGAGATTGATCAGCACCTGCTCGAACTGCGACAGGTCGGTTTTGACAGGCCAGAGATCGCGGCCATATTGCACGTCGAGCTTGACGTTGGTGCCGGAGAGCAGCCGGTCGACCAGCATGCGCAGGTCGCCGACGACATCCGTCAGATTGAGCACCGAGGGCCGCATCGTCTGCTTGCGCGAGAAGGCAAGCAGCTGGCGCACCAGCACGGCGGCGCGGTTGGCATTGCGCTTGATCTCCATCAGGTCGGCGAAGCTCGCATCGGAGGGCCGCGCCTGCAGCAGCAGATGGTCGGACGACAGCAGGATCGCTGTCAGCACATTGTTGAAATCGTGCGCGATGCCGCCGGCGAGCGTTCCGACAGCGTTCATCTTCTGCGTCTGCGCCATTTGCGCTTCCAGCGCCTTCTGCTCGGTCACCTCGACCGCATAGACGATCGCCGCCTCCTCCGGCGCCTCGTCGCTCTGGTCGATGACGGCATTGACATAGAAGCGGAAATAGCGCGCCTCGTCGGTCGGCGTGCGGGTGTCGAGCGGCGCTATGTCGCCCTGCCGATCCTTGGCCGCCGCCAGCGCCGCGGCCAGCTGCGGCCGGTCGCTCTGCTGCACGATGGTTTCGAGAGAAGGTGATTTCTCGAGATCGTCGCGCGACACGACGCCGGAAAACAGCTTCAGGAACGGCGCATTGGTGCGCAGAATGCGCCCGTCGCCATCGACCGAGGCGATCGCCATCGGCGTGTTGTTGAAGAAGCGCGTGAAGCGCATGGCGGCGGCCGAAGCGGACTGGCCGCTCTCGCTGCTCTTTTCGCGCGCCAGCACGATCGTCCGGCTTTCGCCGGGCGCGCCGTCGCGCATCGAGGTGACGCTGTGGATGATCTGCACCGGCAAGCTCTGGCCGTTGGTCTTGCGCAGATCGAGATCGAGCGTAACGGTCTTCTTCAAGCCGGGTTCGGCCTGCACCGACTGGATCAGCGCCAGCCCCTCGCCCGCCACCAGGTCGCCGATCGACATCGAGCCCGGCAGGAACTTGGTCAGGTCGAGGCCCAGCCACTCGGCAAGCGTTGCATTCAGGTAGAAGATTTCGCCCTTGCGGCCGGCGGAGAAGAAGCCGGCGGGTGCGTGATCGAGATAGTCGATCGCGTTCTGCAGTTCCTTGAAAAATCGCTCCTGATCGTCGCGTTCGGCGGTGATGTCGGTGATCTGCCAGATCTGAAGCGGCTTGGCGCCATTATCCTCCTGATGCAGCAGCCGCGCCTTCAGCCGGTACCAATGCGCGCCCGAGCTGTTGGAGCCGGGGCCGACGGCGCGCAGCAGACGGAACTCCTCACGGCCCTCCTTGCCCTCGCGCAGACCATTGACCAGCCGGTAGAGCGCCTCGTTGGACTCGCGATGGCGCGACAGCAGCGTTTCGAGCGTCTGCACCTCGGTCGCTTTGCGCGCGCCGGTCAGCGCGCCGTAGGCAGCGTTGGCATAGATGATCCGTCCCTTGTCGTCGGTGATCAGCGTCCCGTCCGGATGACTGTTGAGAAAGGCGCGCGCCAGGCTGTCGGACTGGTGCTGCGGCATCACCTCGATGAAGCCGATAACCGAGGACACCAGGAAGAAGATGCCGACCATGGCAAGCACGCCGAGGCCGCCGAGCACCATCTCGTTGTCGAGTGATCTTTTGAAGACGACGAAGGCGCCGGCTGCCGCGATCAGCACGAGCGCCAACAGAAGGATGCGCAAAACCGTGCCAGAACGCCCCCCACGATCCACAAGCGGTGCGTTATAGTCGTCGGCCTGACGCGGTTTCGTCATGTATTCCTCGCATAAGCCCTTCCCATTTCATAGCACGAACACGAAGCAGGAATCAGGCACTCTTTCCTTCTTAGCAATTTGCCACGCCGGCAAAAACACCGGTCACCGGCAAGACTGCTTGAATTCACAGGCTAGAGCGCCATCTGCCTCGCGCAAGCCGGCAGCCGTCATCCGGCACAATACGAAATCGCCTCCGTGCGTCACTGGACAGGACCTTCGGCCCTTGTTTAAGGAACGGAAAAGTCGTCAATATGTGCCGAATGCGAAATGGAGTGAGTGACTATGTTCGATGATCTTGTCGGAGCTTACGGCAGCCGTTTCCTGCTTGCGGCCGGTGGCGTCGGCCTGGCGCTTCTCCTGCTCATTCTGGCACTCTGGCTGATTCGAAGCCGCGCCCCCTCGCCCTTCGTGCGCGGCGGCCGCAACCGTCAGCCCCGCCTGCAGGTGCTGGATG
The DNA here is from genome assembly GCF_014200175.1 of Rhizobium lentis. Taxonomy (GTDB): domain Bacteria; phylum Pseudomonadota; class Alphaproteobacteria; order Rhizobiales; family Rhizobiaceae; genus Rhizobium; species Rhizobium mulingense. The sequence goes on from NZ_JACHBD010000001.1 coordinate 87,833, forward strand.
CGGCAGCCGTCGATACCCGCCGCCGGCTGGTGCTGGTGCGCCGTGACGACGTCGAACATCTGATCATGATCGGCGGTCCGACCGACATCGTCATCGAAAGCCGCATCCTGGCCGAGGCGGCCGAACAGCCCGAAAGCGTCAAACGGCCAGAGCCGGCTGCGGAGCGGCCGGCAACAGTCCCGCGCCCCGAAACACCGCCCGTTTCCGTAAGCCGTCCGCCGCTTGCAGCCCGTGCCGAGCCGCCCGCTGAACCGGCCTTCGCGGCCTCAGCCGCGCCGGAGCCGCGCCCGCGCCCCGAACCGCCGGCCCAGCCGGCCGTGCCGCCGCCGGTGGCCACCAGCCCGCTTCCGGCGGAGCCGGCGACGGCTCCGCTGTCGGCCGAACGCGACCATTCTCCGCGCCCGGCTCCGCTCCAGCCGCGCCCGCCGGAACAACCGGTTGCCCCGCCGGTCGCGCAGCCCGCGCCCTATCACGATACGGCGAGTGCCGCCGAAATCCTTGACGCCGCCCGCCAGCGGGTCCTGCCGCAGCAGCGCATCGATCCCGAGGTCTCCGCCCCCGACATGCCGGCGCCGCGCACCGCACCCGCGACGCCTGCGGACGAAGCGGCTGCTCAATCGGCAGCGGCGATTCGCCGTGATTTCCAGCGGGTGCTGGAACAGGAAATGGCGAACAATCTGACGGCCGAGCGCATCATGCCGGCCCCGGCAAACCAGACCCCGCGCCAGACCACGCCGCAGCCCGCCAACCTGCCGCGCCGCGATCCCGAGCTTGCCCCGATCACCGGCGCCGACACGGAGCTGCAGAAGGAAGTTGCCCGCATTTTCGGCGAAATGAGCGTCAATCGCGACAAGTGACTGCCGGCGCAGGCGCGGTTGCGCGCATTCGTGACCTCATCACGAAGTTGCAGAAATGCCGCAACGCCGCGGCTTTTCAGTCCTGGAGCTCTTCGGGCCTCCCCACCGCGTCGATCATTTGTTATCAATCGACGCGAAGAGCTTTGGCGCATCGAGGTCACACTTTGCCTAAGTAAATACCGGTCTCACCCCAGTTTCACCCGTACTGCCGCAAAGCGAGACGCTGGCGGCATGCGACCATGTTCATCGGGTGGTGGCGAGAGACCGGTTTGGCATTGTTACAATGTGCCATGTGCAGCTTCGCTGCCCAGCTCTTCAGCCGCCCACAACATCGCCACACCGCGCCCGCAAGGGTTTCTCCTGCACCATCTTGGTGGACTTCCGAACGGAAGACCAAGACGATATGTGCAAGACGCTTCGGGTCCGATGGACCATCACCCCCAAGACAGCGCCCCAGCCATGGATTGCATGTGGCGGATGCGGAGGCCTCAGAGCTTTCCGATCCAGCGGCAAGATCCGGTTGAATGCCAACGGGCGCAAGCTCGACGCCTGGCTGATCTACAAATGCCTGACCTGCGAAAGGACATGGAACCGGCCGATCTTCGAGCGCCGGACTATCCGCGACATCGATCCGTTGACGCTCGACGCGCTGCAGTCCAACGACCCCGATTGGGTTCGCGCGGAAACCTTCAATCTCGATGGGCTGCGGCGCAAAGCACAGCGCGTTGACGAGTTCGCCGAATTCGACATCGCCAAGGAGATACGGCACGAGATCGCAGGCTGGACACGCCTGGAAATCGAACTGACAGCCCAGTTCGCGACAAATATACGGCTGGATCGGCTGCTGGCCGGGGAGTTGAAGATGTCGCGCTCGCGCCTGCAGGCGCTGCACGATCAGGGCCTATGTCGAACGGACCCCGGTGGGGTTGACATCATGCGGCGGCGGATGAGGAGTGGCACGCTCGTCACGATCGATCTCGTCATGGAGGCAGAGCGGGATCGACTGTGGAAACCTCTGGCGGCAGGTGGCCCGCTCTAAATGCATGTCGTCCGGAAATGTGCAACGATTCCAAGACAACGATATGCATAAAACAAAGGCTGATGCGCGTCGCTTGAATCAAATTTGATGCGACGCGCATTGATGGGCGGCGCACGAAGACCGATCGACAAGCCGCAAGTAGCCCGACAAAAAGGCGCCGCGATCCGATCGCGGCGCCCAATGTGTCTCTGCCGAGATAGAAAACGTCATTCGTCGCGGTAGACCTTTTCACGACGTTCGTGGCGCTCCTGCGCCTCGATCGACAACGTCGCGATCGGGCGGGCGTCGAGGCGCTTGAGACCGATCGGTTCGCCGGTTTCCTCGCAATAGCCATAGGTGCCGTCTTCGATGCGCTGCAAGGCCGCGTCGATCTTGGAGATCAGCTTTCTCTGCCGGTCGCGGGCGCGAAGTTCGATCGCCCTGTCGGTTTCCGACGACGCCCTGTCGGCGAGATCGGGATGGTTTGCGCTTTCCTCGGCCAAGTGGTCGAGCGTTTCGCGCGCTTCTCTAAGGATATCGTTTTTCCAGGCGACCAGCTTCGCCCTGAAGTAGGCACGCTGGTTTACGTTCATGAACTCTTCCTCTTCCGAGGGAACGTAATTGCTAAGATCGATCTTCTCACTCAACGCGATTCTCCTGAAGAACATCTCATCTGGGCGGGTGTATATCCCAAGCGCTAGCCGCGATTCAAGCCAAATACGACAGGTAAACGGATTTTTAAATCTGTTACAATTTTAGGCTAACGGTCTATTTTGTCATGGTTATTCCGGCTGCCCTTTTTGGCTTCGCCTTCAAAACGCCGTGTTGTCAGCCACGTTTTAGGCAGTGGCGGCATGGCTGGCGATTGACGGCGGCCGACCGCAGCCGCTACTGAAAAGACCCGCCCGATCCTGGATTTGCCCGTGACCGTACCGCTGCCTCCGCCCAACCGCATCTATCTCCTGCGTCATGCCCAGGCCGCTGCGGCCGAGCCCGGACAGCGCGATTTCGACCGGCCGCTCAGCATAAAGGGCTACGGCGATGCCGAGATCATCGCCGACAAGGCAGCCGACAAGGGCTACCGTCCGGATCTTCTGATCAGTTCGACGGCGCTTCGCTGCCGCGACACCGCCGACGCCGTCCACCGGGCAGTCGGCGTCGGACTCGACGTGCGCTATGTCGATGCGCTCTACGACGCCACCGTCAGCACCTATCTCGAAATCGTCGATGCGCAGGAAGCGGCCGCCGTCATGCTGGTCGGCCACAATCCGACCATGGAGCAGGTGCTGGAGACACTGATCGGCCACGAGGCGATGGTCGACGCCCTTCCCCGCGGCTTTCCGACGGCAGGCCTTGCCGTCGTCGATTTCGATGCTTCCGTGATCGCCTGGCGCCTGACCGATTTCGTTGTCGTCTGATATCGTCCGGGCAATTCGAAGAGCAGCAGAAATTTTCAGCATCCGCGGAAAACAGAAATGCGTTCGCGCCACTTCTTTTTCGCACAACGCCGCCTTCCTATATTGCCGGCAGTCATCAATCGGAATCGCGCCTTGCCGCCACGCCTGACATCCCTTGCCGACGACGCCCGCATCGCCTTCGACAATCTCGCCGACCGGGCGAGCAGCCTCGTCAATCCGACCGTGCGGCTCGGCGTCACCGGCCTCTCGCGATCCGGCAAGACGGTTTTCATCTCCTCGCTTGTTCACAATCTCCTGCATGGCGGCCGACTGCCGCTGTTCGAGCCGGTGCAATCGGGGCGCGTTTCCGCCGTACGGCTCGAGCCGCAGCCGGATGATGCCGTGCCCCGCTTCCAATACGAAGATCATATCCGGGCGCTGGTGAAGGACCGTATCTGGCCGGATTCGACCCGCGCCATTTCCGAGTTGCGCATCACGCTCGACTATCAGAGCGCCAGCGGCTGGAACCGGCTGTTCTCGCCCGGCCGGCTGTCGATCGATATTGTCGATTATCCCGGTGAATGGCTGCTGGACCTGCCGCTGCTCGGCAAGGATTATCGCACCTTCAGCGAGGAGACGATGGCGCTCGCGCAAACCGGCGTCCGCTCCTCGTTGTCGCAGGGATGGCTGGCGCTCACACGTGCCGCCGACATCAATGCCGGCGCCGACGAGATGATCGCCCGCGAGCTTGCCACCGCCTTTGCCGATTATCTCAAGGCCTGCAAGACCGACGAACGCTCGCTCTCCACCTTGCCGCCCGGGCGCCTGCTTCTGCCCGGCGATCTCGACGGCTCGCCGGCGCTGACCTTCGCCCCGCTCGCCTTGCCGCCCGACGGTCGTTCCGATCGCGGCTCGCTCTGGGCGATGATGGAGCGACGGTATGAAGCCTATAAGTCGGTGGTCGTCAAACCCTTCTTCCGCGAGCATTTCGCCCGGCTCGACCGCCAGATCGTGCTGGTCGACGCGCTGCAGGCAATGAACCGCGGCCCCGAAGCCGTCCAGGACCTGGAACGCGCGCTGACCGATGTGCTTGCCTGTTTCCGCCCGGGCACAAATTCGCTGCTCTCCTCGCTGCTTGGCCGCCGTATCGACCGCGTGCTGGTCGCCGCCACCAAGGCTGATCATCTCCATCACGAGAGCCACGACCGGCTCGACGCATTGACCCGCCGCCTCGTCGATCGCGCCATCGCCCGCATCGGCATGGCCGGCGCCGGCATCGATGTCATGGCGCTCGCCTCCGTGCGCGCTACCCGGGAGGCATCGGTCAAACGTGACGGCCATGACCTGCCCGTCATCGTCGGCACGCCGATGGCGGGTGAAACCATTGCCGGCGAGCGCTTCGACGGCCAGAGAAAGACCGCGATCTTCCCCGGCGACCTGCCGGAGGATCCGGAAGGCCTGTTTGACCGTATGCTCTCGAGCGAGGCCGGCGGGACCTTGCCCGAAGTCAATGTCGTCAGGTTCCGCCCGCCGCATCTCGAGGAAACCGGCAGCGGCATCAAGCTGTCGGTGCCGCATATCCGCCTCGACCGCGCCATGCAGTTCCTGTTCGGAGACCGTCTCGCATGAGCAAACCCCCGTCCGATGTGCCGCGTCGCCCACCCGCCGCCTTCGCTTACGAAGATGAGGCATCTGAGCCGCGCGACAACGGCCGGCAGCAGCAAGGCCGGCGCAAACCGGAAAGCTTTTCGGAAGAGATCGTCTTGACGCCCGATGAGGAGGATCCCTTCATCAATCCCGACAGGGATCTCGGCGCTGCGCCGGTGGCAACGCCGCGCAAGCGGCGGACCTCCTTCGGCAAAATCGCCGCCGGTGCCTTCGGCATCCTGCTGTCGCTCGGCATCGGCCTTTGGACCGACCGGCTGATCCGCGACCTCTTCACCCGCGCCGACTGGTTGGGTTACGCAGCCCTTGGCGCGCTGGCGATCGGAATCCTCGCCGTGCTTGCCCTCGTCATTCGCGAGACCGCTGGCATGATGCGCCTAGCCGCCGTCCAGACGATCAAGGCCGAAGCGGAAGCCGCGATCCTCGAAACCCGGCCGGCGAAGGCGCGCGCCGTCGTTGCGCGCCTCACGACACTGCTTGCTGCCAATCCCGAGACATCGAAGGGACGCGCGACGCTGAAGGCGACCGAGGGCGAGGTCATTGACCCCCCGCATCTGATCGCCTTGGCCGAACGAGAGCTGCTCGCCCCGATCGACCGCAAGGCCCGCGCCCTCGTCGTCAATGCCTCCAAGCGTGTGTCGATCGTCACCGCCGTCAGCCCGCGAGCCATCGTCGATCTGATGTATGTGCTTTACGAGGCCGTCCGCCTTATCCGCGCCATGGCGGAACTCTATGGCGGCCGCCCCGGCACGCTCGGCATGTTCCGCCTGCTGCGCGACGTGCTGGCGCATCTTGCCGTTACCGGCTCGATCGCCGTCGGTGACAGCCTCGTCCAGCAGGTGCTCGGCCATGGATTGGCCTCGAAGCTCTCGGCCCGTCTCGGCGAGGGCGTCATCAACGGCCTGATGACCGCCCGCATCGGAATCGCGGCGATGGATCTCTGCCGGCCGCTGGCTTTCCGCGCGCTGAAACGGCCGGGAATCGGTGATTTCATCGGCGATCTCACGCCTTCCATGTCACCGCGCGACAACAATTCTTAATCGCCGAAGCAATTCCGCAGGTTTCGCCTTCCCCAGCGTGAAGTTGTGAAAATAGTATCCGATTCAATCCATTAGCGGCGGGATATTGAAATTCGTACAGCATGGCACGCCTCTAATCCCTTGCATTTCGGCACAGCCGAAAGGAAGGATTAACCATTTTTCGGCAAAACTTGGCACCAGTTCGTGAGTGGTGTTTGCCAAGGAAAATCCATGTATTCGCGCAAGTTTCTCTTCGTATGCGGCCTCGCCGCCGCGGCATTGTCTCCGGTCGCAGATGTCGCTCCGCCAGCCACCGCCGCAACCCGTGACAAGGCCTTCTTCGAATCCGTCGCCGGCTCCTGGAAAGGCCCCGGCGAGATCGTCGCCGGCAAGTACAAGGGCACGAAATTTACCTGCAACCTGACCGGTGAACCGACCGGCGACAGTACCGCCGGCATCAAACTCGATGGCACCTGCCGCGTCGGCGTCTTCAAGCAGCCGATGACCGCTGTCATCTCGCAGTCGGGCTCCAGCTATAAAGGCAAGTTTCTCGACGGCGCCGCCGGCAAAGGTCTTGACGTCGTCTCCGGCGCCGTCACCGAGGATACGGTCGTGGTCGGCATCAACCGCTCCAAGCTGAACGGAGCGATGATCGCCCGCATACGCGACGACAAGACGATGAACGTCACCGTTTCGGTCAAGGTCGAAAGCCAGATGATCCCTGTTATCGGCCTGACATTGACCCGTCAGGTCGACGAAATGGCCGTCGGCTCCATCCAGTAGACAGATCGCATGACGGGGTTTCCTGAAGCGGCGGGTTTCCCGCCGTTTCGCGTTTCAGGAGCCGCGTTTTAGGCGCTCCTCCACCAGTCGCCGCTGTCATCGGCGACCTCGATGCCGGTCACGTCGGCGTCGAGCAGCCAATCGCTGACCGGCCGCCCTCTGACGACAAGGCCTGGGGCGATGTCGGCAAGCGGCATCAGCACGAACCCGCGCTCTGTCATCCGCGGATGCGGCAGTTCCAGCCGCGGCGCGTCCTGGACGACGCCTTCATAGGTCAGCACGTCGATATCGAGCGTGCGCGGCCCCCAGCGTTCGATGCGCTCGCGTTTCATCTCGTGTTCGATCGAGAGGCAGACATCGAGCAAAGCTTCCGGAGGAAGCCGGGTTTCGATAGCGGCGCAGGCGTTGAAGAAGAACGATTGGTCCGTCTTGCCCCAGGGCGGCGTGCGATAGAGCCGCGACACGGCGGTGACTCGACAATCGTCGTGCCCGTCCAGCCTTTTCAGCGCCGCCGCCATCGCCTTCACCGGCTCGCCGATATTACCGCCGAGGCCGAGGGTGGCGGATCGCGATGCGGCCTCAGGCAAAGTGCTCAACACTCACCTGCACGAAATCGAGCACGCCAGGCACCGGCGCGTTCGGCTTGCGCACCGTGATCCTCGCCCGCCTCACCTGTGGAAATGTCTCGCAGAGCCCCTTGGCGATATCGAGCGCCAGGGCTTCGATCAGGTAGCGCCGCTTGCCGGTGACGATCTGCTCGATCACGGTGAAAGCGATGCCGTAATTGACGGTATCGTCGATCGAGTCGCTCTTCAGTGCCTCGCCGGCGACGACATCGAGCTCGGCATCGACGAAGAAGCGCTGGCCGAGGAATTCTTCCTCATCATGCACGCCGTGGCGCGCGAAGAAGGCGCAGTTCTGCAGCGTGATTGTGTAGGTGGTCATGTCGGCCGCTTCCTCTCGAATTCCTGGCGCGCATTGAGCATAGCATCGGCGACATCAAGCGCATCCCTGTTGATTGCGACATTGTGCACCCGGAAAACCCCAGCTCCTTGGAGGCGCAGCAACACGCTCGTCGCAGCCGTCGCCACGTCCCGGTCCGACGCATCCCGCCCGGTCACGGTGCCGAGGAAACGCTTGCGTGACGTGCCGGCAAGCAGCGGCAGGCCGAAGCGCGAAAGTTCGGAAAACCGCGCCATCAGTTCCAGATTCTCCTCCGCCGTTTCCTTGGCGAAGCCGAAGCCCGGATCGAGCACGATGCGATCTCTGTTGACGCCTGCTGCAGCGGCGATATCAAGCGACCGTTCTAGGAAATGCACCTGGTCGGCGATCACATCGGCAATTTTGACCCTGTCGCGGCCGGTATGCATGATGCAGAGCCCCGCCCCTGTCGCCGCGGCCAGATCCGCGATACCGCGCTCCTTCTGCAGTCCGGAGACGTCGTTGACGATATGGGCGCCTGCGCTGACCGCAAGCCGCGCCGTCTCGGCGCGATACGTGTCGATGGATATCAGCGCCTGGGTGCGGCCACGCAGCGCCTCGATGACGGGCAGCACCCGCGCCTGCTCCTCCGAAGGGCTGACCGATGCTGCGCCCGGCCGGGTCGATTCGCCGCCAATGTCGACAATCGCGGCACCATCGCTCACCGCCCGCAGCGCGTGTTCGACGGCGGCATCGACGGTTTTGAAGCGTCCGCCGTCGGAAAAGGAGTCCGGCGTCACATTGATGATCGCCATGATCGCCGAACGACGGCCGAGTTCGATCTCTCGGCCATGGCCCACACGCCATAAACTGCCTTCGAGCCCTGTCACCAGACTTGTCCTATTGATGACGAAAAAAGCCGCCATCCGATATTGCGCTTGCGGTGGCTATGCCCCAAGCTCCGGTCGATTTCAACATGGATTGCGTTCAGAATGCCGCTTGCAGTGCGTTATATGGTCCTTCCTGTCGCCTTTTCCATTGCTCTTTCTCTCAGCGGCCCAGCGGCAGCCGAAGTGATCGCAACGAAAAGCTATTCCTATTTCGATATCCGCGGCAAAACCGCCGAGGAGCTCGACCAGGAACTCAGCCGGCGCGGCCCGACGGCAAGCGGCTCCTCGGCGCGCCATCCCGGCGCCACCAAAATTCGCTTCGGCGGCGAAGCCACCTATATTCAGGATGATGGCCGCTGCCGCGTCGGCAACGTCAAGGTCACGGTCCACACCCAGATCATCCTGCCGCGCTGGAACAGCCGCCGCGATGCCAGCAAGGAGCTGTCGATGATCTGGGACGCGCTGTCGAGTGACATCAAGCGCCACGAGGAGCGCCATGCCGAGATCGCCAGAGATCAGGCCCGCGCCATGGAGCGCGCCATCCGCGCTTTGCCGCAGCAGCGCAGCTGTGAGGCCATGCAGGAGCTCGTCTCCTACGAATCAGCTCGCGGTATAGAGGAGCACGATCGGCTGCAGGCGCGATTCGACCGGGTTGAAGCGGTCAATTTTCAGAAGCGCATGTTGAGATTGCTGAATAATCGAATCAACGGGCGAGCCGGCGGAAAATAAGGCTTTTTAAAGCTGGTTACGAGCAGAAAAACTTAGCTGCGCAACGAAACTTGTGCGAAACTTTCCCCCTCCCCAGCGTTTCAATGGTCATTTTTCATCCTGGCAGACTCAACCGGAACGCGTTAATATGAACACATTCGAAAGTTCAGCTACGGCATCTGGACTTTCATCGTTGGGTTCTCCTGGCGCGTTCGGAAGCCGCGGATGTTCCTCCCTCATCCGTAGGTAATGCGCCCGCCTCGCCTCGCTCGCACCAGCGCGCGAGGCGTCTTTTTGTGGCTATGGCAGCGAACCCCGCTATCCATGTCGCCCGGAAGTGTGGCAGCGGTTCCGGGATAACGACATGCATCAAAACAACGGGCTAAAGCGCGTCGCGTGAATCAAATTTGATGCGACGCATTTTAGGCGCCGGCCTCAGGCCTGGCGTTCCGGCACGTGCACGACGAGCCCGTCATAGGCGGCCTTCATCCGGATCTGACAGGAGAGCCGCGAGGTCGGGCGCACATCGAAGGCGAAGTCGAGCATGTCCTCTTCCATCGCTTCCGGCTGGCCCACCTTCTCCGTCCATTCTTCGTCGACATAGACGTGACAAGTCGCGCAGGCACAGGCGCCGCCGCATTCGGCCTCAATGCCGGGCACCGCATTGCGCACTGCATTTTCCATCACGGTGGAGCCTTGATCGACGTCGAGGTCGAAGCGCGTGCCGTCGAAGGCGACGATGGTAAGTTTGGGCATCTGCACTATTTCCGGTCTTGAAATGGGTGGGGCGGCTTTACTTCCGACAATTCGACGCGTCAGTCAACATTCGGAAATTCGCCATAACCTCGCAGATCAGGCCGTCGCCCGCCGTCTTCAATGCGTCATATCGGACGTCGCAAAAAGACCCGTGGTTCCGCAATGGAACAACGGGGCCTGCCCGCATGATTGCTTCAGAATAAGATCATGCCGCCATTCAATCTGCCACAGCGTCGCTTGCGCGTCTGAATAGAGACGCGGCGCCGCGGCTCGAACGAGCGGCAGAGAGATCAGCCGCGGCAGAGTTTCAGGATGAAATTCTCCGCGTCGAGAACGGCAGCGCCCAGCGCCGCCATCGTGCCGGCATCGCCCCCGGTCTCCTCGATGACTTCCGCCGTCTGCGACACGCGGAATGCGCCGACCGAACTTGCCGCGCCTTTCAGCCTATGCGCGGCAGCCCCGACACGCACAGTCTCGCCGCTCGCAATGTCCTGAAGGCACGCGCGGGCTTGACGGGCAAACATCTGAAGGACTTCGATTTCCAGCGTCTTGTCGCCCATCGTCTGTTTTGCGAGATGAACCAGGTCGATCGGCCGGACCTTCGAGGGACAGGGTCCACTTGCATTGTCCGGCGCCTCGAATACGATATTCACTGCTGCCATCTGGGCCGCCATTTGCCAATTCTCCCGTCTCACGTCGTCGGCACTTGCAACAGTTCTGCGTCAGGAGGGTGGCCATGACGTTAAATTCCGGCACAGCGGGTGCGGAAATCTCGGCGTATGGTTAACGTCCGTTAAATATCCCTAAATTATTGGTTTTTAAGCGGGGTCGAGGATTCAAAATTGTTAACAACAGGTTAACGAGCCGCAAATCTCAAGCCTTCATTAATTGTGTGAAGAGCTCGGATGTGTCACTACGATACTGGTGGAGCGGGTTTATGGTACGCGCCTTTGCCGAGTGAGTGGATAATGGTAGTGTTTTGATACCTTCCGTTTGAAAAAGCGGCTATCTACTCTGAAATGACATGCTTATCCGTCCGCGGTTGGGATGGAGAGCCGTAACGGCAAAGTTGTTCCGGGGTGAGGCGGAAGCCTGGGCAGCGCTGGCGGACCGGCCGACAGTAACGAGGCGTAACCGAATGGCGAATAACAAATATAATGAGTCGATAGAGGACAAGGCGTTCAAGGCATTGGACGAAGCGCTCCAGATCGATTTCGGCAAGGACAATGTGCCGTCTCGCCGCGGCGACGCGCCTGAGGCGCCGGAGGGGAATGTGTCTGATCCATCGAATGCGCGTAATCAGCAAGCCCAGGAAGAAGCGCAGCGCCGCAACCGCCGCGGCGCCAACGGCGAGCAGGCTTCCAGGGCTCCGGCCTTCGCGCCCGCCAATGATGCCAGCCGCAATACGCCCGCCTCTATCCTGAAATCTTTCGACGGCACTTCCAGCCGCTCGTCGGTGCGCACCGCCACCCTGTTTTCCGTGCTCTGGGTGATGGCGGGCCTCGGCCTGATGTCGCTGCTTTACGCGCCGCAGATCTGGCAGATCCGTTCGCTGGCCGACCTCGTCGCCCTGCCCGGCGTCATTGCCGGCCTGGTCGGCATCGTCATTCCCGTGATGATGTTCTACGCTTTCGCCATCATGATCTCCCGCGCCCAGGACATGCGCAACGCCGCCCGCTCCATGGCAGAGGTGGCCTTGCGGCTGGCAGAGCCGGAAACCATCGCCTCCGAACGCATCATGACCGTAGGCCAGGCGGTGCGCCGCGAGGTTTCGGCTATGAACGAAGGCATCGAGCGCACGATTGCGCGCGCTTCCGAGCTGGAAACGCTGGTCCATTCCGAAGTCAACGCGCTGGAGCGTTCCTATGCGGACAACGAATTGCGCGTGCGCGGCCTTGTCCATGAACTCGGCTCCGAACGCGAGGCGATCGTCAACCATGCCGACCGCATCCGCACCTCGATCGGCAGCGTCCACGACCAACTGAAGGAAGAACTGTCGCTTGCCACAGAAGAGATCGCCGTGCGTCTCGCCACATCGGGCGAAGCCTTCGCCTCGCTGATCGACACGCGCGCCGCGACAATCCTGGAAAAATCGGACAGTGCCCTGCAGTCGATGGGCAGCCTGCTCGCCGCCAAGACCGACAGCCTGCTCCAGACGCTCAACGCATCCGGCTTCGCGCTGGCCACCGAATTCGACAACCGCCTCGAAGCGCTCTCCGTCAACCTCAACGAACACGGCGAAAAGCTTCTCAGCCAGTTCGAGACGCGCGCCTCGACCATGGACAGCAGCACCGAGAAGCTGAACGCAGCCCTGAACGAGCGCACGCATCAGCTCAACGAAATCCTGATCTCCCGCACCCGCGAAATCAACGAAAGCCTGACGTCAGGCGAACGCACCATCGGCGGCACACTCGACGACGTGCTGTCGAAACTGAACAGCGCGCTTGACGAAAAGGGCGCAAGCTTCCGCCAGAGCCTGCAGAGCACCGCCGACGACGCCGTCATGGATCTCGACCTTCGCTCCGGCTTCTTCGAAGAGCGGCTGCAGACGACCGTCGCCCAGCTTTCGACCGCCTTCGATGAGCGCGTCGCCGAATTCACCAGCGCTTTCGACAAGCGCACCGGCTCGCTCGACACGAAGCTGATGGAAAGCCTTGCCCGCATCAACGAGACGCTGACCGGCGGCTCGGATTCGATCGACGGCATCCTCAATTCCGGCATCGACCGCATCGGCTCCTCGATGACGGATCATTCGCTGGCGCTCGCCACCGCTCTCGCCACCGGCCACGAGGTGCTGGAAAACACGCTCGGCACCCGCAGCGAAGAAATCACCACTGCGCTGACCAGCCGTACCGGCGAGCTGACCTCGGCGCTGCAGAACGCGACGTCGGACATCGCGCTGGCGCTTGCGTCGGGCACTTCCGAGCTGCAGAACAATCTCCAGGCTCGCTCAGCCGAGTTCCGCGACACGCTCCGCACCACGACCACCGAGCTGACCGCCGCCGTTGCTGCCGGCACGCAAGAGGTGACCACCGCCTTCGGCGGCCGCGCCGAGGCGTTGAGCGGTGTGCTTACGGCACGCACAGCCGAAATCAGCGAGGCGCTCGGCGCCGCGCATGGACGCATCGATAGCGTCATGGCAGAGCGCGGCGGCGCGCTCGTCGAGGCGCTGACCAGCCACCACGGCCGCTTCGAGGAAGCGCTGACCACCCGCTCCGACGCGATCATCAACGCTGTCACGGGCACTCACGACCGTCTCGCCGAAACGCTCGACGAGAAGGCCATGGCGCTTGCCATTTCCCTAAACGAGAGCCAGGCTCGGATCGAAGATACGCTCGAAACGCGCTCCGCCACCCTGCTGAACGCCGTTTCCGGCACGCATGACCGACTGTCCGAGACGCTCGACGAGAAGGCAATGGCGCTCGCCATCTCCTTGAACGAAAGCCAGAGCCGCATCGAGGACACGCTCGAAACCCGCTCCGCAGCCTTCCTCAATGCCGTGTCGGGCACGCATGAGCGGCTGTCGGAAACACTTGATACGAAGGCAGCTGCCCTGACGACGTCCCTCGACGAGAGGCACGCCCGCATCGAGGATGCGCTCGGGACACGCGCCGAAGCGCTGCTCAGCACGATAGCCGGCACGCGTGACCGCCTTGCCGAAACCCTCGATGAAAAGGCGATGGCGCTTGCCATTTCCTTGAACGAAGGCCAGGCCCGTATCGAGGACACGCTGGAAACCCGTTCTGCAGCCCTGCTGAATGCCGTCTCCGGGACCCACGACCGCTTCGCCGAGGCGCTGGACGGTAAGGCTTCGGCTATTGCCGCCTCGCTGAGCGAGACCCAGGCCCGTATCGAGAATACACTCGAAACCCGCTCCGCCGCCCTGATGGATGCTGTTTCCGGCACCTACGACCGCTTCTCCGAAACACTCGACGAGAAGGCGATGACGCTTGCCATCTCGCTCAACGAGAGCCAGGCACGGCTCGAAGACACGTTGGAGACCCGCTCCGAGACCTTCCTCAAGGCCGTGTCGGGCACGCATGAGCGTATCTCCGAAACGCTCGACCAGAACACATCGGCGCTCACCGCTTCCTTGAACGAAGGGCAGCGGCGACTGCAGGACACGCTCGAGACACGGTCGCAATCCTTCCTCAATGCGGTTTCCGCCACCCATGACCTGCTGTCTGAGACACTCGACGATCGGGCGATGGCGCTGGCCATCTCGCTGAACGAGAGCCAGAGCCGTCTCGAGGAGACGCTGACCTCCGGTGCCGATGCGATCACCAATGCGGTCTCCGGCACGCATGAACGCCTGAACGGCGTGCTCGATCAAAAGGCCAGCGCGCTGGCCGCCTCGTTGAACGAGGGCCAGGTTCGCATCGAGGAAGCCTTGGGGCACCGCACCGCCGCGATCATCGGCGCTGTGACGGCAAGCCACGACCGGCTCACCGATACGCTCGACGAAAAGACCATGGCGCTCGCCATTTCGCTCGACGACAATCAGAGCCGCTTCGACAGCGCGCTCGAAGCCCGCAGCAATTCCATAATGGAAGCCGTCGCCAGTGCCGAGGCGCGCGTCGCCGGCGCCTTTGCCGACAAGACCGATGCGATCCATAACGCCTATGCCGACAATCAGCAGCGGCTCGAAAATGCGCTTTCCCAGCATAGCGCAGCCCTCTCGGGCGTTCTCGATGCCGGCGGCGCCCGCTTCGAGGATCTCGTCGGCGGCTTGACCGGCCGCATCGAAGGCCGCCTGAGCGATGCCCATGCGCGGCTCGGAGGCCTTGCCGAGGAGGCCGCGGCGCGCATCGAAAGCGGACTCGATTCTGCCCATGAGCGCATCCGCACGACGCTTGAGGATCGCGCCAACGCCATCGATCTGTCGCTGAACCAGGCTCATGCGCTGATCAGCGATACGCTGACCGAACAGGCGACCAGCATCGGCACATCGGTGGCGACGAGCATCAGCATGCTCGAAATGTCGCTGGAGGACCGCGAGGCTTCGATCCGTCAAGCTATCGATTCCGGCGCTCAGACATTGGAAGATCGCATGCATGCCGGCGCCGGTCAGATCGCCGGCCGCTTCCAGGAGGCGGCCAACACGATTTCGAGCTCCGCCCAGGGCCTTTCCGCCCATCTCGACCAGTCCGTCGCAAGCCTTGCGGGACGTCTTGAAGAAACCGGTTCCCGTATGGAAGCGGGCCTGACTGCCATCGAGAGCCGCATCCGTGACGGCGTCGGCGGCGTTGCCGACAAGGTCGAAGCGGCCAGCAGCCAGCTGTCCGGCGTGCTCGCCGACGGCATTTCCCGTCTCGGCGCACTCGGGGACGACGCCACCCGACGCATCTCGGCGACGCTCGAAGGCAGCGCCGCAAATCTCACCCAGGCGATCGACAGCCGGACCGCCAACCTGGCCGAGACGCTGGACAGCCGCACGACCACGCTGACAGGGGCCATCGAGGGCCGCACGGCAAGTCTCGGCGAAACTCTCGACCGCGGCAACGAGCGCATCGAGGAACGCCTCTCGACCATGGATCGCGCTTTGACCGTCGGCCTCGAAGCCGTCAACCGTACCATCGAAGGCAAGGCCGCCGGCCTCGCTTCGACGCTGCGCAGCGCCGTGGCCGAAGCAGCCCAGGGAATGGAAGGCGAAGCGACGAGAACTACCGAACTGCTCGGCAAGACCGGCCAGCAATTCGCCGAGGATCTCAATGCAAAAAGCGACGAATTCACCCGCACTATGGACGAACGTTCGTCGCAGATCGTCAACCGCGTCGCCGAAGCCCAGAACCGTCTGGCAACCCAGGCCGCTGCCGTCGCCCAGACTTTCTCGGAAGCCGGCAATGCCATCGTCAACAAGGTCGCCGAGGCCGAGACGATCGTCGGCACGCAGGTCAATGCCATTTCCAAGGCCCTGTCGGATGCCGGCCAGTCTCTCGAAGCGCGCGGCGATGCCATCCGCACGACGCTGTCGGGGGCCGGCAGCGAGATTTCCGCCACCATGGCGGATGTCGACCGGGCCCTCGAAGCCCGCAGCAGCGCCATCCGCACAAATCTCGAGGAACGCACCCGCGAGATCGATACCACCCTCACCGACATCGACCGGGCGCTCGAGGCGCGCGGCAACTCGATCCGCGCGACACTCGAGGAACGCACCCGCGACCTCAACTCGATGCTTGCCGGCCGCTCGGTCGAATTGACTCGCATCCTCGACGAAACGGCCCGCCCGCTCGTCGATCGCTATACCGATGCCGGCGAGCAGGCCGCCGCCCGCATCACCGCCGCCGCCAACCTCAGCGCCGACCGTCTGCGCGCCGAAAACGAAGCGCTCGCCAGCGCGGTTGCTGCCCGCACCGAGAATGTCGCCAATGCCGTCAGCGCCATTGAGAACAGCCTCGTCGGCAACGTCAACGGTCTGGTCCAGCGCATGTCGGAAAGCAGCGCGGCGATGGCCATGATGATGAACCGCGCCGCCGAGCAGTTGACGAGCGTGGACGGGCGCCTCGGCGAAACCACGACGCGCTTTGCCGACTCCGCCACCAAGGCCGCCGAAATGGTCAACGCCTCGACCCGGCTTCTCGAAGGCAAGGTCGACCGCCTCTCCGACATATCAGGCCAGACACTGGCCCAGGTCGGCGGCATCATCGGCCGTTTCGACGAACATTCCAAGGTTCTGACTCAGGCCTCGCAGCTTCTGAGTGCGGCCCAGTCCAACCTTGCCTCGACGCTCGAGGAGCGTGAAGGAGCGCTGCAGGCGCTCTCCGTCAGCCTGGTCCAGCGCTCCGACGAAATCGAAAAGACCATGCGCGGCCTCGGCGGCATGATCGAGACCGTGTTCGAGCGGGCCGAGCAGCGCTCCAACCAGGTCACCGGCAATCTGCGCCAGGGTGTACAGTCCTCCTTCGCCGATATCGGCCGCATTCTCACCGAAACCGAGAAGCGCGCCCAGGAAGCGGCCGAGACGATGCGCGAGGCGATCACCCGCGCCGGCGAGGAAGCCAACACGACGATCGACGGCACCTTCGCCAATGTCGAGCGCCGTTCCGGCGACCTCTCCAACCGTATTCGCGGCGGCCTCACCGCCTCGTTGTCGGAAGTCGAGCGCATGCTCGGCGAGGCTGGCCGCGCCTCCGACGGTGCGGCTCAGCACATGCGGGAATCGCTGCGCGAGGCGATCGAGGATGCCGTCGGACGCTTCTCCGGCGCCACCGAGGACATCCGCCGCTCCGCCGCCGACATCCGCAGCGAGCTCGACGCCACCCGCGCCGAACTGAAACGCGGCGCCTTCGACTTGCCCGAGGAAGCCAAGGAAAGCGCCTCGGCCATGCGCCGCGCCGTCGCCGAGCAGATCAAGGCGCTTCAGGATATCTCCCAGCTCGTCGGCCGCTCGAGCCAGCAGCTTGAAATCTCCGAGCCCGTCGCCCGCTCGCTTGCCCAGGTGCAGCCGGCGCCGCGCCCCGTTCAGCCGGTCACGGCTCAGCCGCCGCAGCCGGCGGCACCCCCGCCAATCGAAGCGACTGGTCTGCGTGGAACAATCGCCCCGTCCGCTCCGGCTGTGGCCGCTCAGCGCGCCGCCCCGCAGCCGGCCCCCACCCGCCAGGACTCAGGCCGCCAGGAACCGGCGCGGGAAAGCGGCGGCTGGATCAGCGATCTTCTGCGCGGCGCCTCCCGCGACGAAGCCGCCGACGAGGCGCCTGCCCGGGCCCCGGCCCGCCCGGCGGAAACCGCCGCACCGGCCACGCGCAGCAACGACAGCCGCAATCCGCGCCATGTCGTGGAATCGCTGAATTCGCTCTCCGTCGATATCGCCCGCGCCATCGACCACGATGCCTCGGTCGACCTCTGGCGCCGTTATCAGCGCGGCGAGCGCGACGTCTTCACCCGCCGCCTCTACACGCTGAAGGGCCAGCAGACCTTCGACGAGATCAAGCGCAAATACGACCGCGAGCCGGAATTCCGCACCGCCGTCGATCGCTATATCGGCGATTTCGAAAAACTGCTTGCCGACGTCGCCCGCACCGACCCGAACCAGACTATCACCCAGTCTTATCTCACCTCGGATACGGGCAAGGTCTACACCATGCTCGCCCACGCAGCGGGCAGGCTCCGCTAAGCCTGGCCGACGCCTTGGATCTGGAGCCGCCTGAACCTGTGTCAGGCGGCCTTCACTTATGATGCCGCCAATATCTGCTCCCTATTCCCGGAACCGCGAGCGAATGACCAAGGCCCTGCTGATCATCGACGTGCAGAATGCAATTCTCTTCGGGAAGGCCACGCCCGAGCGGCAGTCTCAGGTCGATTCTGCGCTGGATGAGACCGTCGCTCGGCTTGCATCGCTTCAGGAAAAGGCGCGACAGGCCGGCGCGCCGGTCGTGCTGGTGCAGCATGACGGCTGCAACGGCCATCGATTGGCCGTCGGCACGCCCGGATGGGAACTACGCCAGGAGATTGCGCCGAGACAAGGCGAGGTCGTCGTTCGCAAGCAAAGCGCCGACTCCTTCTTCGAGACCGATCTTGCCGAACGCCTGAACGAACGGGAGGTCACGCACCTCGTGATCGGCGGCTGCATGTCGCAATTCTGCGTCGACACGACCGTCAGGCGCGCCGTTTCCCTCGGCTATGACGTGACGCTGGTGGCGGACGGCCACACCACAGGCGATACGCCGACCCTCACCTTCTCCGAAATTGTCGCTCATCACAACGAAACGCTTGACGGGTTCGACGCGGGCAAGGCGGCGGTAGAAATCCGCCCCGCGGCCGACATCGCCTTTTCATAAAGCATCGGAAGCAACAGCCGATATCAAATCGGAAGCAGGCGCTCGGTCCTCAGCTTGACGATCAGGGCCTCAACAATCTCTGGCACATCCCTCGCAGCCGTATCGACAATAATCGGTGTCTCCCCCCAGTCGTCGTATATTCGCTCGACGACTTCCTGCCACGTCGGTTTGACCAGACCTTCCACATCCGTTTTCCGCGTCTCGACCCGGCGGCGATGTTCGGTCTTGTCGGAACAGATCACCTCGACCTCGGCCGCGATCACGCCGGAGCGTGCAGCGACCGCCAGCCAGGCCTCGCGTGTTATTGTCAACGGGTTGACCGAATCGGCAATCACTATCCTACCGAGCGTCAGATTATCCTCCGCAATGCCGTAGGCGACAACATAACCCGCCGGGCCGATGTCATTGGAAGAGTCAGCCGACGCTCTGATCGCCTGCTCGATCGTATCGACCCTCACATGTATGGCTCCGAGCCGTCTCGCGAGAGCGCGCGCTATCGTCGTCTTCCCGCTACCCGGCAGTCCGGCCAAGATAATCAGCATGCTCTCTCACCCATTTGTAATATGCGGCAACGAAACCGGATCGACTTGTCCGGTTCGTCCACCCCCTTCTGTGTAAAAGAGGTGTATGGCAACACAAGCAGAAGCAGCCGTCCGGCGCAATCGGCGCCATACGGTCCCGGTTTCCGTCTCTTACCGATCGGCTGCTATCCCCAATTTTAAACGCACCGATCGAGATCGATGGCGAAGAGGAAAAGCAATCCGCTGTGGATAGGACCTTTTTATTGCCGCCTGTCCTTCATTTCGTCACAAACTTTCTTGATCGGCTTGCGTTCAGCCAGCAGCTCACCCGACCGTCCAAAGACAGAGACAGTAACCGATGACCAAGACGACCTCCCGCCTCCGTGCCACCGCGCTCTCGTCCGCCTTGCTGATGGGAGCGTTCGCCCAGTCTGAGGCCGGCCAGGCAAGTTTCGTTGTCGATGCGCAGTCAGGTCAGGTCCTTGAAGCCTACAATCAGGACGATCTGAACTATCCGGCGTCATTGACCAAAATGATGACGCTCTATCTTGCTTTCGAGGCTTTGCATGAGGGACGCCTCACATGGGAACAGAAGCTCACCATGTCGGAAAATGCCGAAAGCAAGGAGCCCTTCAAGCTTGCCGTCGGCGTCGGCCGTCAGGTGACGCTGCGTGAAGCAGTCGAAAGCATCGTCGTACTGTCTGCCAACGACTCCGCCGTTGCGATCGCCGAACAGCTCGGCGGCTCGGAACAGGCTTTCGCCAAAGCGATGACCGACAAGGCACACCAGCTTGGGATGAAGGACACGGTCTTCAAGAATGCCTCGGGCCTTCCCGACCCGGAGCAGGTCACCACGGCACGTGATATGGCGACCCTCGGCGTCTCGTTGATGCGGGACTTCCCCGACGAGTTTAAACTCTTTTCCATGCGCGGCTTCCAGTTCCGAGGCATGAAACTGCGCGGCCACAACAACCTGATGTATCGCTATGACGGCGTCGACGGCATCAAGACCGGCTATACCGACGCATCCGGCTATAATGTCGTGACGTCGGCGCTGAAGGGTGGCCGCCGCGTGGTTGGCGTCGTCATGGGCGAAAAAACTGCAGGCCTGCGTGACGACAAGATGGCTGGCCTGCTGGACAGCACCCTGTCGTCAACCGCCACGGCGTACACCACACCGGGCGGCCGACCCGGAGCGACGATGACGGATGCGCAGCCGACGAAATAGGCCAATCCATTTGAACGCCATTTCGAGGTGTTGCCGGTCTTACGCAATCATCCTTCGTTTCGAAGCCTTCTCCTTTGATGGCAAGGACGAATTCCGAAGGAATGCCTTTCGTATTGGATATCGAAGTGCCGGCGCTCAGCGCCGGATTTAACGGTGCAGTCGATGGTCGAACGCCGATCATTGAACAGGAGCCGGCCCTCCGCGCCCTCGCCGAGCGTAGATTGCCACCGCCTTGAGAACCGCGCCTCCCGCGGCGGCCGCCAAACGCCATCTCAGATTAAGCGCAGCGTCCAGCTGACGATCTCGGAAACGACCGTGGAAAAGGCGCGGTCGAGAGCCTTGACGAAGCCAACATTGTCCCCGCCGGCAGGCGCCGTGGCGCGGAACACCTTCTGGGCGCGCACCGAACCGTTGCGGTCGTTGAGGAGCTTGACGGAGATTTCGACCACTGCCTGGTTGCCGCTCGACGCATCGATCTCGAAGGAGCGGATGTCGGTAACGACCTGGTAGTCGATCGCCAGCCCCTGCCCCGGCAAGCCGACGCCGCCGAGCTTGCCCGAATTTTCGAAGGCCTCGACCAGTTTCGACTGCACGATGCGCGGCAGCTTGTCGCCCCACTGGGCTCGTGAAAGATATTGGATCTCCGAAGGCGAGACGCGGATGACGATCTGCTCGCTGTCGAGCGACCTTAGCGCCGTCGGGCCGGCAATCAGGATCTGGCGGGATTTGGCCGCGGGTCCGTCGCCGTCGACGGCACCCGCCAGGTCATAGGTATCGTTCTTGGCCGCGGTGCCGCACCCGGAAAGAATCAGCGCCGTCAGCGGCAGCGCGATCACCGTTCCCCTGATCCATGAACGGCGCGACAACAGATGCGATGCGACCATATTAGGCTACCCCTGACTTCCCCTGTTAGCGCCGCGTCCGGCCGTCATACTGCTTGACCGTGTCCCCACCGAAGATCAGGCGTTGCGGATTGCGGTCGAAGTTGGTGATCGTCTCGTTCAGATTGTTCACTGTCCCGCGCATGTCGTTGACGAGAGTCTGCACGTCGCGCAAGCCGCCGCTCGAGAATTTCTGCAGATTGTCGGCGATCGGCCCGATTCGCGCATTCAGATTGTCGGCGACCTTCTTGAAAGATTCCAGCGTTTCGCGCGCTTGCGCGAACATCGATTGCGTATTGTCGGTCCCGAGCAACGCATCGACCTTGATGAGAATGCCGTCGATGCGGGTCGAGGCTGAATTCAGCTTGTTGGCCAGCTGCGATACGTCCTGGATCGTCTGGTCGATATCTTTCTGGCGTCCCGAAACCGTGTTGGCGACATCACGGATCGAGGCGACGGCAGCGCGGGCATCCTTGGTCGCCTGCGAGATGTCGTCGACCGACCCTTTGAGCTTGGCTGGATCGATCTGGGCGACGAGTACATCGACGCGGTCGAGTGTGTCCTGCGCCTGCTTGCCGAAATCGTTGAACGTGGTGGCCGTCTCGTCGAACTTCTGGATCGCGCCGCTGAGATCGCCCGAGGCATCGGCAACGTTGGCCGTGATCCTTTCGGCATTCGAGACGATGTGGTCGATCTTCTGGGCGTCGACCGCCTTGACCAGCGATTCCACAGCTTGAAGCGTCGAATCGACCCGGCCCGAAACCGCCTTCACCGTATCGGAGAGCTCGCCGACGCTTTGCAGGAAGGCGTCGATATTGTCGGAATTCTTGGCAAGCGCATCCGAGAAGGTCTCGGCATTCTTGAAGGTCTGGGTCAGAGGAGCGCGCGAATCCTCGATGAAACCCTGGAGCTCGCCAACGGCGTCGTTGGCACGGTCGAGGATCTTGTCAGCAGTGGCGAGAAGATTGGTGACGCTCGACTGGTCGGCGACGATGACGGCGCGCTTGTTATTCTCGATCGCATGTTTGAGGATGCTCTCCTCGCCCTTGCGGCCGCCCGACAGTTCGATATAGGCGGCCCCGGTGAGTCCCTGGATTTCAAGGGCGGCCTTGGTCGAGGGATAGATCGGCGCATCGGTGCGCACCTGGGTGAAAGCCAGCGAATATTGCGGATCGTCGGCATCGATCGACAATGTCTGCACCGAGCCGATCTGGATGCCGTTGAATCGCACCGGCGAGCCGACGCTGAGGCCGTTCGCCGAACCGGGAATCCGCACGATCAGTTCGGTCATCGGGCCGCCGCGGCCATATTCGGCCATCCAGTAGACGAAGCCGAAGGCCGCCGCGATCACCAGCACCGTGAAAAAACCGACAATTGTGTAATTGGCTTTGGTTTCCATCTTATCCGGTCACTTCCCGCTGCTGCCGTGGCGTGCGCCTTCGTCCTGCGGCACGATCGACCGCGCCCGCTTACCTCTAAAATAGGCCTGTACCCACGGATCGTCATAGGCCAGCATGTCGTCGATCGTGCCTTCCACCATTACCCGCTTCTTTCCGAGCACGGCAATACGGTCGCAGACCGAAAACAGGCTGTCGAGATCGTGCGTCACCATATACACGGTCAGTCCCAGACTATCGCGCAGATTGGCGATCAGTTCGTCGAATTCGGCCGCCCCGATCGGATCGAGACCTGAGGTCGGTTCGTCCAGGAAGACGAGTTCAGGATCGAGCGCCAGGGCGCGTGCAAGGGCGGCGCGCTTGATCATGCCGCCCGAAAGCTCGGACGGATATTTGTCGGCGGCATCGGCCGCGAGCCCCACCATGCGG
Organism: Rhizobium lentis; assembly: GCF_014200175.1. Taxonomy (GTDB): domain Bacteria; phylum Pseudomonadota; class Alphaproteobacteria; order Rhizobiales; family Rhizobiaceae; genus Rhizobium; species Rhizobium mulingense. The sequence goes on from NZ_JACHBD010000001.1 coordinate 111,080, forward strand.
ATCTTCAGATGCGCCAGTTCATCCATCAGCGAGCGCGGCAGATCGAGATATTCGCGCATCGGCACCTGGATGTTTTCCTTGACCGTCAGCGACGAGAACAGCGCCCCCTGCTGGAACAGCACGCCGAGCCGCATGTCGAGCGCGTTGCGCTGCGGTTCGTCGAGTTCGTCGAAGTCCTGACCGAAGATCTTGATCGTGCCGGAGCGGCGCGGCAGCAGCCTCAGCACCGTGCGCATCAGCACCGATTTGCCGGTACCCGACGCGCCGACGAAGCCGAGGATTTCGCCGCGATAGATATCGAGGTTGAGATTGTCGAGCACCACTTTCGAGCCAAACCCGACGGTGACGTCGCGCGCCGAAAGCACGACATCCCTGCCCTGTCCTTCGCTTTCGATCGCTTGCTCGTTCACGCGGTCCGCCATGCTAGAAGTTGATCGCTGCATAAAACATCGCAAAAAGCCCGTCCATCAGGATAACGACGAAAATCGCCTTCACGACAGAGGCCGTCACGTGCTGGCCGAGTGATTCCGCGCTGCCGCCGACCTTCAGCCCTTCGACGGCGGCGACGATACCGATGACGAGCGCCATGAACGGCGCCTTGATCATGCCCGACAGCACGGTCGAAAGTGTCACCGCCTCGTGCAGGCGTGCCAGGAAGTTGGCGAAGGTGATGCCGGAATAGCCCCAGGCGACGGCCGCCGCGCCGGCAAGCGAGGCGAAATTCGCCAAGACCGTCAGCAGCGGCAGCGCGATGGTCAGCGCCACCAGCCGCGGGAAGATCAGCACGCCGATCGGGTTCAGGCCCATCACCTTCAGCGCGTCGATCTCCTCGCGCATCTTCATCGAGCCAATTTCGGCGGTGATCGCGCTGCCGGAACGGCCGGCGATCATGATCGAGGTCAGCAGCACGCCGATTTCGCGCAATTGCAGGATGCCGACGAGATCGACGACGAAGACTTCCGCGCCGAAATAGCGCAGCTGGAAGGCGCCCTGCTGGGCGATGATCGCCCCGATCAGGAATGACATCAGCAGGATGATCGGAACGGCGCGAACGCCCATATGGTCGATCTGATTGACGATCGAAGCCGGCGAAACGCCGCTGCCGCGGCCGAACTTCATCTGCGCGCCGCGCACCGCCGAGCCGAGGATATACATGGCGGCGGCGAGATTGTCCCAGACGTCGTAGGTCATTTTGCCGATCGGCGCGAGAATACGCGCGGCCAGGGAAACCTTCTCCTTCGGCTCCGGCTCCGGTTTGGCCCGCTCCTCGGAAAACATCACCAGCATTTCGTCGATATGCGGATTGGTGCCTTGGAAGCGGACCGTCCGCCCGGCCGCCTCCGCTTCCTTTTTCAGCCGGCACAGCAGCCAGATGCCCGCCGTATCGATATCGGTGATCTCAGACAGATCGACCGTCAGGTTACCGGACTTCTGGTGCAGGAGTTTTTCGAAATCGCGCAGCACAAGATGCACATAGGCGCTGCGCCAGTTGCCGCTCAGACGCACATGCTGTCCCGAACCATCGGACTGGTCGTCCACGGCAAGCGAGGCAGCGTTGCGATTCTCGGCGTTCAAGATACTTGTGTCTTTCAAGGCTTACAGCGACAGTGCCGACTCGCGAAGCGGTTCGTCGCCCGGCGCGTCAATATACAGAAGCAACGTGCAATTTCCATGCTCGCAGGACAGCAATAATGCCGCGCATCCTTGATATCCAGATGAATTCCTTTCCGATTGCCGGAACCTTCATCATCGCGCGGGGCGCAAAGACGCAGGCCGAGGTCATCACCTGCACGCTGACGGACGAAGGGGCTGAGGGGCATGGCGAATGTGTGCCCTATCGCCGCTACGGCGAAACGATGGAGAGTGTTCTTGCTCAGATCGAAGCCGCGCGTCCGCTGATTGAGGCGGGCATCTCGCGACGCGACCTGCTGTCGGCGATGCCGCCCGGCGCTGCCCGCAACGCCGTCGATTGCGCCCTCTGGGATCTGGAAGCGAAACAGACGGGCCAAAGCGTCGCGTCTCGACTCGGCATTGCCGATCCGAAACCGCTGACGACAGCCTATACCATCTCGCTCGGCGAACCAGAGGTGATGGCGGCCCAGGCGCGCGAACATGCCGGCCGCACCCTGCTGAAGGTCAAGGTCGGCACTGGCGACGATGAAAGCCGCATCCGCGCCGTCCGCGCAGCCGCGCCCGAGGCCGCAATCATCCTCGATGCCAATGAAGGCTGGCCGGAAGCGGTGCTGGAACGTCACCTCAACATCGCCGCGGAGGCGGGCGTGACGCTCGTCGAGCAGCCGCTGCCGGCCGGCCGCGACGCCTTGCTTGCCGAGATCCACCGCCCGCTCCTCGTCTGCGCCGACGAGAGCGTCCACCATACCGGCGACCTCGCAAGCCTTGCCGACCGCTATGACGCGATCAACATCAAGCTCGACAAGTCAGGTGGCCTCACCGAAGCCCTGGCGATGAAGACGGAAGCCGAGCGGATCGGCTTCGCCATCATGATCGGCTGCATGGTCGGCACCTCGCTTGCCATGGCGCCGGCGGTGCTGCTCGGCCAGAATGCCGATTTCGTCGATCTCGACGGTCCGCTGCTGCTCGCCCGCGACCGCGAGCCCGGCCTGCGTTACGTTGCTTCCCGGGTTTTTCCGCCCGAAAGCAGCCTCTGGGGCTGAAGGTAATAGGCCGAGATGACGAGGCCGAGGCCACAGAGCGCGACCAGCGCCATGACGTAAAAGCTGACGACGCCGAGTAAGGCGTAGAGATAACCTGCTGCGATGGTCATCAGCGCCATCGCCATGCCGACATAGAAGTAATAGGCGCCTTGGGCCGAGGATTCCTGCGTCTCCTGCACTGTCGCCACGATTCGCCGCTGCACGCCGGTATGCACGAAGGCGTAGGTAAAGCCATGGAAGCATTGCAGCAGGAAGAAACCGGCGAGGCCCGTGTTCATGGGAAAAAGGATCCAGCGGCAGACGCTGACGGCGCAGCCGAAGCGGATCAGCGTCCAGGCATTGAAGCGCCGGTTGAGACGCTTTGACAGGAAGAATACCGTCACCTCCGAAGCGACACCGGCGCTCCAGAGCAGCCCGACCTCAGCGCCGGAAAAGCCCAGCTGATGCCAGTAGATCGACGAGAAAGCGTTGAGCACGGCATGGCTTGACTGCTGGATGGCGACGCCGATCAGGAGCAGCAGCAGATGCGGCTCGCGCAGGCCGCTGCCGGTGGCGGCGGGAATGTTGATCGGCTGGCCACGCCGCCGCGTCGGCCCGATGCGCGGACAAAAGATCGCCATGACGACAGTCATGGTAAAGCCGAACACCATCACCGGCAGCACCATCTCGCCGCCCCACCGGCTGATCAACTGGCCGCCGCCGAGCGTCGACACGATGAAGGCGATCGAGCCCCAGACGCGCATCGACCCGTAATCGAGCCCCCAGCGGCGCACGCCGGAGATGACGATCGATTCGACGACCGGCAGATAGGGCGCGAAGGTGGCCCCCTGCAGCGTATAGACGATCGTCACCGGCCAGAAACTCGTCGTCCAGTAGAGCGCGATCGCCGTCAGCAGCGACAGGCCGCCCGACCAGAGCAGCACATCGGCACGTTCCTTCAAGCGGTCGGCGATCATGGCGACGATGGGCGCCACCAGCACGCGGACCACCATGGGTAAGGCAAGGATGATGCCGATCTCATGGTCGCTGAAACTGTGGGTCGCGAGCCAGATGGGGAAGAACGGCAGAACGATGCCGTTGACCAGCAGCGGCGCACAATAGGAAAGCGCGCTGAGCAGCCGGAAGCGCGGCGGCGCTCCCTCACTCGTCGGGGAATGTTGAACGGGAATCATGGGGGGACCTGAAGGAAACTGACGTTGTCCTAACACGCCATCCCGGATGCGACTATTGCGAGAAATAGCCCTCCTGAAACGTTTTAGAAAAAAATAGGGCTTGTCGCCTGACGGTAACGGCTAAATTCCTGGAAAGTACCGGCGCGGGTGGGCCGGCAGGAATAAGTCAGCCGAAATCAAGCAGCCTGGGGTGCCAGCTCTGCCTCGTTCCGCTCCACCGCGGTCAGCGCCGGCACGGTGCTGGCGAGCGTCCGCCAGGTGATCAATTCGAACGTGCCGTCCTCGTGCTCGGCGACCGCCGTGCAGCTTTCCACCCAATCGCCGGTATTGATGTAGCGGATGCCGTCCATGTCCTGGATGATCGCGTGGTGGATATGGCCGCAGATCACCCCGTCGGCACCGCTCTTGCGCGCCTCTTCGGCGACGACACGCTCGAATTCGCCGATGAAATTGACGGCATGCTTGACCTGCAGCTTGGCCCAGGCCGAGAAAGACCAGTAGGGCATGCCGAGGCGGCGGCGCACGGCCGCCAGCACGATGTTGATGCGGATGGCCGTATCGTAGGCCCAGTCGCCGAGATAGGCGAGCAGGCGGGCATTGCGAACAACGACGTCGAATTCGTCGCCATGCAGGATCAGGTATCTCTTGCCATCGGCGCCGTCATGCATCATCCGCTCGACGACCTCGATGCCGCCGAAGTGCATGCCCGGAAAATCGCGCAGGAACTCGTCGTGATTGCCGGGGATATAGACGACGCGCGTGCCCTTGCGCGCCTTGCGCAAGAGCTTCTGGACGACGTCGTTGCAGACCTGCGGCCAATACCAACTGCGCTTCAGCCGCCAGCCGTCGACGATGTCGCCGACGAGAACGATCGTATCCGCCTCGTGGTAGCGCAGGAAGTCCAGCAGGAAGTCGGCCTTCGCGGCCTTCGAGCCGAGATGGACATCGGAAATGAAGAGCGTGCGGAAATGTCTGGGTTCCATCATGTCTATCACGAGCTACGGCTCATGCCCCATCTTTCATATAGCCCTCCAAAACCAGACTCGTGTTTCAGGAAGATGACAGGCTGGGGAAAAGCCCAGCAAAGCCCTGCTGGCGGGACGCTCGCCGCACGGCGCAGCGACAATCTTGCCCTGCCTGTTGTGCGCGTTCATGATGATGGCGATTCCAGATCCGACACTGCGGGATGTCTGATGCGTCTCTTTCTCGTTCGCCACGGCGAATCCCTCGGCAACATCGACGAACGGGCCTACCGCCAGTTCGGCGATCACAACGTGCCGCTGACGCAATGGGGCTACCGGCAGGCGCTGGAGGCCGGCGGTATGATTGCCGCCTATCTGCAGGCCGTGCCGAGTTCCGGTCTCGGCAAGCTGCACATCTGGTACTCGCCATTCCTGAGGACGCGGCAGAGCAAGGACGCCGTGCTCGAAGCCCTGCCGGCAAGCGTCGTCGGCGATATCAGGGAGGATTATCTGCTGCGCGAGCAGGATTTCGGTCTCTTCACCGAAATTTACGACCACGCCGAACGGAAACAGAAGTTTCCCGAGGAATTCGAAAAATGGGCGAGGCTGCGCAGCAATAGCGGCAAATTCTACGCACGGCCGCCGGACGGCGAGAGCCGTGCGGACGTGGCCCAGCGGGTGCGCCTGTTCCTCCAGACGGTCATGCGAGACGCCGAAAATGACGATTACAACGTCGTCATCGTCGGCCACGGCGTCACCAATCGGGCGGTCGAAATGAACTTCCTGCAACACCCTGTTGAATGGTTCGAGCGCTCCGACAATCCCGGAAATGCCGACATCACGCTGATCGAGGGCACGCGCTCGCAAGGCTACGCGTCGATCCTGCTGCACCGTGCGGCCGACCGGTTGCCTGGACAGGAAGGCGAGCTGCGCGATGTCCATGGTGCCGACGTGACCCTCGCGCCGAGGCTTGGTCGCTAGTCAGCTGAGTGGAAAGACGAAGCTCGGATCCATTTCATCGTTCCGATGTCTGCTCCAGCTAGCGCGCACGACTTAGTCCCCCTTGTCGGGAAGGGTTTTGACAGTCGCCGAGCGATATCAATCAGGCGGCCCTCACAGCCATCGGCTTCACATTCTGGTTCATGCGGAACAGATTATTCGGATCGTAGCGCAGCTTGATCTCAGCGAGACGCGCGTAATTGGCGCCATAAGCCATCTCGACCCGATCCGTCTCATCCTCCGGCATGAAGTTGATATAAGCGGTACCGACAGCATGTGGCTTGGTTGCCTCGAAGAGTTCGCGCGCCCAGCCGATGCATCTTGCATCCATTCCGGTTTCCCGCCAGCGCGCATGCACGTTCATGACGAAATGCGAACTGCGCTGCGGAAATGCGGTGGCTTCTGTGGGAATACGGCCGGCAGCACCGCCGACATGGCCGATGAATATTTCGCATTCCGGCCCCGGCAGCTTGCCCACGGCGTTGAGCAGGACGTCGATCGCCGCATCCGAGAGGGAGACGAAATCCTGGCTCTTCCAGTAATTGCGCGCGCCAGGTGTCAGAAGCGGATCGAATGCCTGCTGCCAGCCGGTAAACGGCACCGGACCGACGACATCGGCAATCGGTTTTCCGATCGCCCGCAATCTGGCCGTCGCCTTTTGCCCCGCGGCGATATCTCCGCAATAGCACATGGCGAGCACCACGATCTCCTTGCCGTGCCATTCGGCCGGAAGGAACGGCAGCGGCGGCGCCTGGCGCATCACCACCCAGCAGGTCAGTTCATCGGGTGCCTCGTCCAGCGCCTGCCGATATTCCTGCAGCACCTTCTCCGCATCGGCGAAAGGATGCACGACCAATCCGGCGAGTACTTCGGAATGGAGCGGGTTGAGCTGGAATTCGAAGGAGGTGACGACGCCGAAATTGCCGCCGCCGCCACGCAGCGCCCAGAAGAGATCCGGTCTTTCCGTCTCACTCGCTTTGACCAGCTCGCCATCGGCCGTCACGACATCCACCGAAACCAGATTATCGAGCGTCAGCCCGAACTTACGGGTGAGCCAGCCGAAACCACCGCCGAGCGTCAGGCCGGCGATCCCGGTCGTCGAATTGATGCCGGTCGGCAGCACCAGCCCGAAGGCCAGCGTTTCCTTGTCTATGTCACCAAGTGTGGCACCCGGTTCGATTCTCGCGCGGCGTATCTCGGGATCTACCCGCACGGATTTCATCGGCGAGAGATCTATGACGACACCGCCTTCGCAGACGGCGTTTCCAGCAATGCCGTGCCCACCGCCACGCACCGAAACGAGCAGATTATTGTCGCGCGCAAACCGTACCGCACGCACGACATCGGCAGCACCCGCGCAGCGCGCGATGAGGCCTGGCCGGCGGTCAATCATCGCATTCCAGATCGCCCGAGCCTCATTGTAATCCGTATCCTTGCTGGTCAGGAGATTGCCGCGAAATCCGGCAGCAAACGCGTCCATGGCCGCGTCATTGACCATCGTCTGCCCCTTTTGCAGGGTCATGAGGTTCAAATTGTCCATGATTTCCTCCATGCGACCGGCGCCCCGCACCGTCGCGGCCGGCATTTTGCGCTTGCTGCAGCCGTCAGACAAGTTTTCCAAAAGGATTAGCTCTCGACTGGCACGAGAGGAGAGAAGCGACTCTCATTGAATTTACATTCGGTGCGAGCGCTGCCGAAGGGCCAATCTTTGTGGGCGGCCACGCACCGTTCGCCCATGTGGGGATCGCGTGTCCTCACTCGCCGGAGAGCACCTTCTTCAGGAAGAACCGGCGAGGCGTCTGCTCGTCGCCTTCAAGTTCACCAAACTGCTCGAAACCAAGTTTGAGATAGAAGGGTTTGGCCTGAAAATCGAACGTATCGAGAAAGATGCCGACATAAGCGCGCTCACGCGCTATGCGCTCCGCCTCATTCATCAGTTTCGTGCCGAAACCCTTCCCTCTAAGCGCGGAGGGGACAATTACGTATTTGATGAAAAGCCAATTGTATTCATCCACCGCATAGAGACCCCCGATGATTTCGGACGTGTTTGGATCTTTGAGGACGATGCCGAGGTGGGGCCGGTCGATCACATGCGCGGTATGAAGAGCATTAAAGTCCAACAGCAATGCGAGGACTTTGTTTCGCTCTTCGTCGGTAGGCTCGAGGATTTCGAAAACGGGCAGCATCTCTGCAGGATGAGGCAAGGGCTGTGCAGTGTCCAGCTTGCAACCGAGCCCATGCCGCCTCTCGCTCGGCCGACGAAAACTTCTCCCATCCCCCATTTCCATACTGTCGCCCGTATCCGATTGATGTATGGAGGGAACTCCAGAAAAAGACGTGCACGGAGGCGGCAATGGATCACCAGGATAAATCCAAGACGGACAAGAACCTGACGAGTGGCGATCTCGACGAGCAGGCGCTCTTCTTCCATCGCTACCCCCGCCCCGGCAAGCTGGAGATCCAGGCGACCAAGCCGCTCGGCAACCAGCGCGATCTAGCGCTCGCCTATTCGCCGGGCGTTGCCGCCCCTTGCCTTGCCATCCGCGACAACCCTGAAATGGCGGCCGAATATACTTCGCGCGCCAATCTCGTCGCCGTCATCTCCAACGGCACCGCCGTGCTCGGCCTCGGCAATATCGGCCCGCTGGCTTCGAAGCCGGTCATGGAGGGCAAAGCCGTGCTCTTCAAGAAGTTCGCCGGCATCGACGTCTTCGACATCGAGATCGACGCGGCGAGCGTCGACCAGATGGTCTCGACCGTCAGCTCGCTGGAGCCGACCTTTGGCGGCATCAATCTCGAGGACATCAAGGCGCCGGAATGCTTCGAGGTCGAGCGGCGCCTGCGCGAAAAGATGAAGATCCCGGTCTTCCACGACGACCAGCACGGCACGGCAATCATCGTCGCCGCCGCGATCCTGAACGGGCTCGAACTTGCCGGCAAGGCGATCGAGAACGTCAAGATCATCGCATCCGGCGCGGGTGCCGCCGCTCTTGCCTGCTTGAACCTGCTGGTAACCCTCGGCGCCAAGCGCGAAAACATCTGGGTCCATGACCTCGAAGGCCTCGTCTATCAGGGCCGCACCGAGTTGATGGACGAGTGGAAGGCCGTCTACGCCCAGCAGAGCGACACGCGTACACTGGCTGAAAACATCGGCGGCGCCGATGTGTTCCTCGGGCTGTCGGCCGCCGGCGTGCTGAAGCCGGAACTGCTGGCACAGATGGCCGACAAGCCGCTGATCATGGCGCTCGCCAATCCAACGCCGGAGATCATGCCGGATCTCGCCCGCGCGGCCCGTCCGGATGCGATGATCTGCACCGGCCGCTCGGATTTCGCCAATCAGGTCAACAACGTCCTCTGCTTCCCCTATATCTTCCGCGGCGCGCTCGATTGCGGCGCCGAGACGATCAATGAGGAAATGAAGATGGCGGCCGTGCGTGCCATCGCAGCACTCGCTCGCGAAGAGCCGTCCGATGTCGCCGCCCGCGCCTATTCCGGCGAGACCCCGGTCTTCGGCCCGGATTACCTGATCCCCTCGCCCTTCGATCCGCGCCTCATCCTGCGCATCGCGCCGGCCGTCGCCAAAGCTGCCGAACAGAGCGGCGTCGCCCGTCGCCCGATCCAGGATTTCGACGCCTATTTCGATCAGCTGAACCGCTTCGTCTTCCGCTCCGGCTTCGTCATGAAGCCGATCTTCACCGCGGCCAAGGCCGCCGAGCGCAAGCGTGTCATCTTCTCCGAAGGTGAAGACGAGCGCGTGCTGCGCGCCGCCCAGGTGCTGCTTGAGGAAGGCCTGGCCAAACCGATCCTCATCGGCCGTCCGCAGGTCATCGAGACACGCCTCAAGCGCTACGGCCTGCGCATTCGCCCGCTGCAGGATTTCGAGGTCATCAATCCGGAAGACGACCCGCGCTTCCGCGAATATGTCGATCTCTATTTCTCGCTCGTCGGCCGCCGCGGCGTCATTCCGGAAGCCGCCCGCACCATCGTGCGCACCAACACGACAGTCATCGGCGCGCTGGCGCTGAGGCGCGGCGAGGCCGATGCGCTGATCTGCGGCCTGGAAGGCCGGTACGAGAAGCACCTGCGCGACGTCCGCCAGATCATCGGCAAGCGCAAAGATGTCCGCGATTTCTCCGCCCTCAGCCTGATGATCTCGCAGCGCGGCGCCACCTTCTTCACCGACACCTACGTCACCTTCAATCCGAGCGCCGAAGAGATTGCCGAGGCGACGGTGCTGGCGGCCGAGGAAATCCGCCGTTTCGGCATCACCCCGCGCGCTGCCCTCGTCTCGCACTCCAACTTCGGCTCGCGCGAATCCGAAAGCGCCACCAAAATGCGCAATGCCCTGCAGCTCGTGCGCGACGCCGCGCCCGATCTCGAGGTGGACGGCGAAATGCACGGTGAAAGCGCCATCACCGAAGCCCTGCGCAAGCGCGTCATGCCGCACACGACGCTGCACGACGAGGCGAACCTGCTGGTCTTCCCGAACCTCGACGCCGCCAACATCACCCTCGGCGTGGTCAAATCGATGACCGATGGACTGCATGTCGGACCGATCCTGCTCGGCGCCGCCATGCCCGCCCATATCCTCGCGCCCTCCGTCACCTCCCGCGGCGTCGTCAACATGGCGGCATTGGCCGTCGTCGAGGCATCGCAGCCGGCATAAGCCGGCTGCTCGCAACCCGGCGAGAACTATCAGACAGCCCGGATCGACAGGCGCCCTTGATCCGCGAGCGCATCGGCGCGTTCGTTGCCGGCAATGCCGGAATGGCCTTTGCACCAGGTAACGGTCACCAGGGCGTTCTGCGATAGTTGAAAATCGACTGCCTTCCACAGTTCCGCATTGTCGATCGTTCGCCTTCGAGCATTTCCATTCGGGCTGCTTTTCTTCCAGCCGTTGCTTTTCCAGATATGTCGCCGGCTGTTGCAGCCTTTGACGGCATAGACGGAATCGGACCAGATGGTCGCAGCTTCGCCGGCTGCTTCGCTATTGATCCAGATGGCGGCCTTCAGGACGGCGGTCAATTCCATCGAATTGTTGGCCGACTCCCGGACGCCACCGAATCCGGAGGCGATTTCCACCGCATCGCGATAGGCCACAAATGCCCAGCCGCCGTGCTGGGAACCGGGTTCGTAACAACCGTCCACGAAGATGTGAAGGCCGTGTTGAGGTTCGCGCATCCCGCCGGTTGTTGCAGGCGAGTGGCGTTCGCTGAAGATGCCTATCATTCTCGCCCCGCCCTCGCCTTTGCTGCGCCGCCCAGACCGGCGCGAATTGCGACGGTCTGCACGCCGCCTGAAGCGGAATGCACCTCGTCGATTGTGTCGACCATTGACGATAGTAGCGGCAGTGGTGCCTATTGCCGAGGGGTGAACTATGGGGCAGCGTCGATCATGGACAATCCGTTGAGCAATGCCGGTAGGCGCGATCGAAGCGTAACCGTTCGTCGTATTCTCAAGGTTAATCATGCTGGCGAATTCGGCGCAATTCGCATCTATGGCGCACAGATCTGGATGGCCCGTAGGCTGTTTCCCGACATCATTCCCGCACTCCGCGAAATGCGACACGACGAGATCAAGCATTGCCGCCTGTTTCGCGATGCAATGCCGCCCAGGAAGGCGAAGCCATGCCGCGTCATGGCATTCTGGAGCCTCGGTGGTTACCTGCTCGGTTTCCTGACAGCCCTCGGTGGACGTAATACGGTCTGGATCTGTACCGAGGCGGTCGAAAGCACCGTTCACCGTCACCTTGAGGATCAATTGGCTTTTCTGGAGGCCGGTGACCCCGAGCTTCATGGCCTTATAGCCTCCATTCAAGAGGAAGAATTGGCTCATCTCAGGCAGGCCGAGAAAAACCAGACAGCACGCGGAATGAGCCACACACTGCTCCTGCCCGTGGTCGCCGCACTCACCGATCTGATGATCTGGCTGTCGACATGGGGAGACTCAAGCTGGATGCGTGCCGAAATGGCTCGCTCGAAACAGACCTGACAGTCCGCGACCGGATCTGTCCGCGAGCGACTTCTGGCGCGACGCGGTCCATCCGGGGAATCGCCGGCCTCTGGTGGATAAGATCGCGAAAATACGCTAAGAATTTCTCTGAGCTTATTAAGAGAAACACGCTAAGAGGAAACGCGCGACGAAGTGACGTCGCACTCGACCCATCGACCGTTTGCTCATTCCGGGACGACGCCGTGAAACGCCGAAACCTGTCTCTTGCGCTTCTCCTTGCCTTCGCGACGCCCGTCGCCGCGCAGACGAGTGCCATCTGCGATGACCTGCGCGGCCGCCTGGCCGACCTGCCGCGATCGATCGGCAACGGCAATGGTCCGGAAGCGCGCCAATTTTCCGGTGCCATAGCCGAGCAGAACCTCGAGCTGCGCAAGGTCCGCAACGACCTGCGCAGCTACGGCTGCACCTCGGGCAGCATGGTGGTGATCGGCGGCGAGAATGCCGATTATTGTGACGAGCTCTCGCAAGCTGAAGCCCGGATGATCGATAATATCCGGTATCTCCAGGATCGTCGTGCCGAACTGCGCAGCCAGGGCGGCGGTGATGACGGCGGGCGCCGCGAACTGATGGCTGCTCTTGAGCGCAATGGCTGCAACAGCGAGAATTTCTACGCCCCGTCCGAGCGCAGCGCCAACGACCTTGCCCCGAGCATCGAGGAACAGACGATGCGCGCCGACACCTTCATTCCGCTCGGCGGCGGTGAAGAAGTTGACCCGCGTTACGGCCTGCCGAGGACCGAGATGCTTTCGCCGGTCAGCACCATCTGCGTGCGCAGTTGCGACGGCGGCTTCTTCCCGATCAGCTCGAACGCCACCTCGGTCGATTTCGGCCGCGATGCTGAAACCTGCGCCAAGATGTGTCCGGGCATAGAGACCGAGCTTTTCTATCGAGACGTGAGGAGCACCGAAGCCTCGAACATGATTTCGGTGGCAACCGGCACGCCCTACAGCGCCTTGCAGAACGCCTTCGCCTACAAGAACCGCGCGCCCGGCGAGAAAAATGCCTGCGCCTGCAATCTCACCGCCTATTACGAAGAGATGCGCGGCAAGCAGGCCGTGAGCGAACCGCCGCAGCAGGGATCGATCACCACGATCCGCACCAATCCGCCGGCGAAAGGTACCGCGGCTGCGCCAACGGCACCCCAGCCGTCAGTCCCGGAGCGTCCCTATGACCCTGCGCAAAACAAGGTCCGGCAGGTCGGACCGCAGTTTCTGGCGGGCGACCAGGGTTCGATCGATCTTGCCAACCCGGCAACACCGGGCCCGCAGCCGCAACAGCAGTGACCGCTGCTACGGCTCGCTCCGTCCCCAACCATCGTGGAAGACGAGCTCGTCGAGCGGCAGCCGCTGCCGCCAGCCTTTGACGGAGAGTTCCGGCTCGTCGTAAAGCCCGTCGACGAAGCCGGCGCAGAGCCAGGCGACCACCTCGATATGATCGGGTATGCCGAGAATGGTTTTCAGCTCACCTTCGCGAAAGATGCTGACCCAGCCAATGCCGATTCCCTCGGCGCGCGCCGCGAGCCAGAGGTTCTGGATGGCGCAGACCGTCGAATAGGAATCCATCCGTGGATTGTGCGTGCGGCCCAGAACGACGCTGCCGCTGCGCGTGGGATCGCAGGTCACGCATATGCCGAGCGGCGCCTCGACGATGCCTTCGAGCTTGAGGGAGCGGTATGCCTGCCGCCGCTCGCCATCGAACATCAGTGCCGCCTCCTCATTCGCCCTGAGGAAGGCATCCCTTACCCGCGCCCGTACGGCTTCGCTTTTCACCAAGATGAAGTTCCACGGCTGCATGAAGCCGACGGAGGGGGCGTGATGGGCGGCGGTCAGAAGCCGCGCCACGACGTCATCCGGCAACGGATCGGGCCGGAATTGGCTGCGCACGTCGCGTCGCGTCATGATCGCGTGATACACGGCCTCGCGTTCGGCGAGAGAAAAACCGGATGCCGCTGAAACGGCACCCTCATCAAAGGGTCGCATCGTCAATCCCCAACAACGCAACCGCCCGCCGTCCGCGCGGGTTGGGTCAATTATGCCAGGCCGGTCTTCTGACTTGGCGTCACCCACCTGCCGCAGCCTTCCCGGCAAAAGCCAGTGGCGTGATGAAGCGGCAGACGTCGGCCTTACAGCGTTGGGCACGTTCCGGCCTTGCACCGGATTCCCGATTCTCCCGCCCTCAAGAGCGGGCACCTGACAAAGCATCTATTTCAGGAAAGCGACGCGGCAGCAAGCACCGGCCCGTGCGCGAGCGAAACAAACTGCGCGTGCCCTCGATCCCATTCTACTTGGTGATATATTCATACATCAAATACACACTATTTTTCGCGCGTTTAGGGTTTGCCGTGAGCCTCGGGCGACATACTTAAGCCAGCCTCCGGCAGAAGCGATTGCCGCCCTCCGGGATGTCCGATTTCAGGCAGAAAATTCTGCGTGACAACTGGCAACCGCGACGCTACATACGCCTAATGTCGACGACTTCAATCCACGCCTCGCGATTTTATTCGTACCGCTGCTCCCAGCGGATGCGGGTCTATGCGTAACTGAAGTCAACGCGACGACAACCCGAACAGCCGCTAGTCTACCTGGCGGCTTTTTTGTTCCGCTCGGTATGACCAAACAGGAGCCATACCGTGTCCGATACCATCGATGATCTGCGTATCCTCGAAATCACCCCGCTGACCAAACCCGCTGATATCATCGCGGAAATCCCCCGAACCGCTGCCGTCAGCGAGACGGTGACCAGCAACCGCCATGCGATCCATAAGATTCTGGAGGGAGACGACGACCGCCTGGTCGTCGTCATCGGCCCCTGCTCCATCCATGATCCTGCCGCGGCACGCGAATATGCCGAGCGGCTGGCGGAACAGCGGCAGCGCTTCTCCGGCGATCTCGAAATCGTCATGCGCGTCTATTTCGAAAAGCCCCGCACTACGGTCGGCTGGAAGGGCCTGATGAACGACCCGCATCTCGATGGCAGCTACCGCATCGAGGAAGGGCTTCGGATTGCCAGGCGCCTGCTGCTCGACATCAATGCCATGGGCCTGCCCGCCGGCGTCGAATTCCTCGAGACGATCACGCCGCAATACATCACCGATCTCGTGAGCTGGGGCGCGATCGGCGCGCGCACGACCGAAAGCCAGATCCATCGCCAGCTCGCCTCCGGCCTCTCCTGCCCGATCGGCTTCAAGAACGGCACCGATGGCGGCGCCCGCGTCGCGCTCGACGCAATCCTCGCCGCGTCGCAGCCGCATCACTTCCCCGCCGTCACCAAAGACGGACAGGCAGCAATCGCCTCGACCCGAGGCAACGAGGATTGCCACATCATCCTGCGCGGCGGCAAGCGCCCGAATTATGAGGCCGCCGACGTCCAGGCGGTGGTCAGCGAGGCCGTCAAGCTAGGCGTGGATCCGCGCATCCTCATCGATGCCAGCCATGCCAACAGCAGCAAGGATCCGATGAACCAGCCGCGCGTCGTCAAGGACGTCGCCGGACAGATCGCCGCCGGCAACCGCCAGATCAAGGGCATGATGATCGAAAGCAACCTCGTCGCCGGCCGCCAGGATCTCGTTCCCGGCAAGCCGCTCGTCTACGGCCAGTCCATCACCGACGGCTGCATCGACTGGGATATGTCGGTCGCCGTGCTGGAAGACTTGGCAAAATCCGCCCGCGAGCGGCGCAAGGCAGCCGTCGCAGCCTGATAGACAGCATCAAGCGCGGCGGGCAGACACCCGCCGCCCATTCACAGGTCAATCTTCGTCCAAAAGACGCAGGCCCTCATCGGTCCAGAAGCCGCCCCATGGTTCCGGTTTGACCAGATCATAGGAAGCCAGCACTTCGACCGCGCCTTCGCCGGCACTCATGGACTTGTGAACCAGCCCGTTTCGACCATCATCCATATACTGAACACACATGGAGGCCAGAGCCTTAAGGATCGCTCTTTCTTCAGGTGTCATTGAAATTAAGCTTCGCTGCTCGGTAAAAACTTGAGACGGTGATTGTTAAAGTAAAATCTCGCCACCCACTACCCCGTCCACTAATATTGGCTCGATCGCCGGTGAGGGCTTTTCACGACGTGCGCCTGTGCAGGCACTTAGAGGCGACGACCAGATTATAAGCGGTCACGGTTCGAATAGAGTCGAGATATTCATTCTCGTCATAAACGACGTCACTTAAAAACAAGAGCGCAATCTTGTCCTGTGACTGGAGCATAAGCTCCTCTTCCGGCGAAAGCGGCAGGTCATCGAAAAAGTTCATGGCATTATAATTCCTGAAGTACGTCTCGTTGCCGCAAGCATATCTCATATCGTGCTGAATATAAAATTTGGCGATGGGAACCGCCATCTGATTTAGAGCTTGAGACTCTTGGTATTTTCCGAACAACCGTAGGTACTCCACCGGAAACGCAGCAAAGAGTAAAATAGGACAGCAGGTTATGATGGCTAATGTCCCGAACAATACGGCGCGCACGATCGATTTCCCTTAACCTCATTGGCGGGACCCATCTAGGCTCATTGCCAATCAGATGGCGAAGCCCTATAGAGAACAACCTGTCCCCACCGCCCATCATTATCTGACGCCTTGTGGCATGCTGGCGTTGATGCAATTATGACAGCTTACAACTGAATATTTGAAGGACGTAAAAGTTGAGTGCCGCTCACGCTCGATTGTTTTTTGCCTGTTGCTTAATGGCAGCTCTGGGGTTCAATGCCGAGTTCGCCAGTGCGGACACGGCTGATAGCCCCAGCGTTTTTGAACTAGGTAGTTCGCTAGAACAAGCCCGTCGCATCTCGATCGAAAAGGGATGGCAGATTCGGGAGCTTTCACCTAACCTCCCGGGCCAATGGTATGTTGATGGCGCGGAAGTTGCCCTTTTTGTTTGCGATAACAACCGAATTGCCGGTGTGACAAAAACGCGAGATGGGAGCATTGATGACTTCGCCTCGATCGTGTTCTATTCATTCACATCAAAGTATGGTGAGCCGAAGACGACCGTCGTGACGTATCCGCTCGGACCGACCACGGTTTCAAGTATCGATTCGAAATTTGCCCTTCCCGGTGGCGAGTCTCTCTCGGTGCAGCTCCAAAGCATCGGAGGGCACTCGAAAGTTACTGTGCACCGCGCTTCCGAAGCGTTATGTCCGGCCGAAACAGCACCGCATTAATCCTGACCGTAGATATCTATAGGTGAGCACCCACCGCCTGCGCATCAGTTGACGGGCATCAAGGCCGCTGCCACGGTAAAATGTCGATGGGGAATTTTGAGTAGTGACAATTGTTCAATGAATAGAAGGACATGTCGTCGTCTATTTTGTTGGCTGAAAGCTCCCACTCGAAGGTGTCTCGTCCACCCGGACCAATTGCCAAAGACATTATTAATAGCTCAAGGAGCCTTTCTGGAGGAGGATACGTGATACCATAAAATGTCGCCTCCTTGCCGATGAAGGTGCCTTTAATGACCTTCTCGATCTCCAGGTCGACCCGGATCACCCGGTTCGGATAATCTTTCGGTAGCAGCAATCCGGGATCTCCAATCGAGAGCGATTTCACACGTGCCTCGACCACGACCTTGGCTTTCGCCAGCGTGTTGTCACGGCACGGAGGCGTTGCCGCTGCCATGCCTGGGAAGCACAGCATCAGTACAAGAACTATCTGCACATGGAGTCGCACAGCTGAAATTGCAGGCATATTCGGCATCGATTTCCCCATCCTATGGCCAATGCCTATTTCAGAAGGGTTGCGTGAGGCTTTATGATGATGCCTGACCACCCGATCATAAATTGATGTAAAACTGTGCGCTCTATATTGGCTGGCAAGCAGTTTAGCGCCGTGTCGTGCGGCAGGAGAAACTTGTGTCAAGGCGAGCAGCTCTGCAGGGCAAATGCAAAGGTATGATTGAAAAGCTTTGGACCCGGTTACTGATCACCGGATTGCTGCTGTTTTGTCCCGTACCGCTAAGCATCCCACTGCTATGGCTATATGAGGGGGAACTGCACACTAAGACTTCCATCATCAAAGCCGAAGAACAGCCGTTGCTTTTTTATCTCATCATCATGATCGGCTTTTGCAACGGCTTTGCGTGGACATGTCTCTGCGTCGAGGCCGCACTGACGCGCATTCGTTTGCAAGCGAGACGCTAAACTAAGGCGGGTGCATCCCAGCACCCCACCACCGAATCACTTAATGGCGGTGCGTCGCTCTCAAGAGTTCACCGGGAAATACCTGACATAGGCAAACTCATCACCATCTGGTGACCAGCAGGGCACGTTGATCGTGCCCTGCCCGCCGAACAGCTCGAACAGCGTCTTCAGATTGCCGCCATCCATATCCATCAGCCGCAGCCGCACGTCGAGATCGCGTGGATGGTCGAAAACGCTGGGATCGTAGGACAGGATCAGCACCTTGTCGTTCCTGGGCGATGGATGAGCAAACCAGTTGCCCTGATTGTCCGAGGTCACCTGTTCGAGCCCGCTGCCGTCTGGATGGATGCGCCAGATCTGCATCAACCCGGTGCGGCTGGAATTGAAATAGATCCATTGCCCGTCGGCGGAATAATCCGGCCCGTCGTTGCGGCCCTCGCCATGCGTCAGCCGCGTCTCGGCGCCGCCGTCGACGGAGATCGTGTAGATGTCGAAAAGGTCGTCGCGGATGCCGCAATAGGCGATGCGGCGCCCATCCGGCGACCATCCATGCCAGTAGGAGGGCTGGTTCTCGGTGACGAGCCGCGGCGTGCCGCCCTCGATCGGCAGGATATAGACCGACGACTTGCCGAATTCGGTCTTGTCGGAGATGACGATCTCAGTGCCGTCGGGCGAGATGCCGTGATCATTGTTGCAGTTGACCGCAAAGCCGGTATCGACCTGAACCACCTCGCCGCCATCAAGCGGCAGCCTGTAGAGCAGTCCGTCGCCATTCAACAGAAGATAGGAGCCGTCAGGAGCAAAATTCGGCGCCTCCACCAGCCGATCCGTCTGCCAGACCTCACGCGCCCTGCCCGTCCTGACATTGTAGATCTCGACCGAGCTGCGCATCGATGTTTCTCCTGACATCTCGATCGCCTCGGCGATCTCGATTGTGCTAGCGATCTCGATCGCTTCAGCGATCACGGAACCGGTTGGTGATGGGATAACGCCGGTCGCGCCCGAAATTCTTCTTGGTGATCTTCACGCCCGGCGCCGACTGCCGCCGCTTGTATTCGGCGAGATAGAGCAGGTGCTCGACGCGGTGAACGGTCGCCACGTCATGGCCGCGCGCGACGATCTCCTCGACCGCCATCTCCTTCTCGACCAGGCATTCGAGGATATCGTCGAGAACGGGATAGGGCGGCAGCGAATCCTGGTCCTTCTGGTCGGGGCGCAATTCTGCCGAGGGCGCCTTGTCGATGATATTCAGCGGGATCACCTCGCCCGACGGCCCCAGCGCAGTCGGCGGCACGTTCTCGTTGCGCCAGCGGGCCAGCGCATAGACCTGCATCTTGTAGAGGTCCTTGATCGGATTGAAGCCGCCATTCATGTCGCCATAGAGCGTGGCGTAACCGACCGACATTTCCGACTTGTTGCCCGTCGTCACCACCATCGCGCCGAACTTGTTGGAGATCGCCATCAGGATGACGCCGCGCGCGCGGCTCTGCAGGTTCTCCTCGGTGATGCCGCTATCCGTACCCGCGAAGAGATCGGACAGCGCGCTGCTGAAGCCCGTCACCGGCTGCTCGATCGGCACGATGTCGTAGCGGCAGCCGAGCGCCTTGGCGCAATCGGCCGCGTCCTTCAGCGAATCCTCCGAGGTATAACGGTAAGGCAGCATGACGGTGCGCACCCGCTCCTCGCCGAGCGCATCGACGGCGATGGCCGCGCAGATCGCCGAGTCGATACCGCCGGAAAGGCCGAGCACGACCGTCTTGAAGCCGTTCTTGTTGACGTAATCGCGAAAGCCGAGCAGGCAGGCGCGGTAATCGGCCTCCTCGCCCTCGGGGATCCGCGCCATCGGCCCTTTGGCGCAGTGCCAGCCGCTTTCGCCGCGCTTCCACGTCGTCACCGCAAGCGCCGTCTCGAACTCGCTCACCTGGAAGGCAAGCGACCTGTCGGCATTGAAGGCGAAACTCGCGCCGTCGAAGACGAGCTCGTCCTGGCCGCCGAGCTGGGCGGCATAGATCAGCGGCAGACCGGTCTCGATCACCTGCTTCAACACCACCTGATGACGGATATCGACCTTGCCGCGGTAGTAGGGAGACCCATTCGGCGACAGCAGGATTTCGGCGCCGCTTTCGGCCAGCGTCTCGCAGACGCCGAGGTCGCCCCAGATATCCTCGCAGATCGGAATACCGAGCCTCACTCCACGGAAATTGACCGGCCCGGGCATGGCGCCCTGATGGAAGACGCGCTTCTCATCGAACTCACCGTAATTCGGCAGATCGACCTTGTCGCGCACCGCGATGACTTTGCCGCCGTCGAGCACGGCTACGGAATTATAACGCCCGTTCTCGTCCTGCCGGGGAAAACCAATGATGACGCCCGGCCCACCATCGGCGGTATCGGCGGCCAGCCTCTCGACCGCCTTCCAGCAGGCGCGGATGAAGGCCGGCTTCAGCACCAGGTCTTCCGGCGGATAGCCGGAGATGAAAAGCTCGGTCAGGACGAGCAGATGCGCGCCCTCCCGGGCCGCATCGGCGCGCGCCTCGCGTGCCTTGGCAAGATTGCCGGTCACATCACCGACCGTTGGGTTGAGCTGGCCGATGGCGATGCGGAAAATATCAGAAAGAGCGTTTTCCTGTGTCATGTCATTTATTTAGCCTGCGCCTTCCGTTACCGCAACACGTTCGCGGTCAAAGCGACCTTGGTGGTGACGAAATTTTTATGAAGGGTCGACACGGCATGACGCGGCACCGACGCGCATTGCAATTTACCCGTGGAGCGGAATACTGCGCGAAAGCGACAGCACCGGAAACAGGCCATGTCTAATATTTCCAACTTCATGCACCATCATTTCGACAAGCCGGCCGACGAACTCGGCGATATTGAAAAACGCGTGCTGGCGAAGGCGCACGAGCGCAAGGTCATCTCGACCGACGTCAACGCCGCTCTTTCCGCCGAAGCCTCGTTCGGCGCGCGTGTCGCCGACGGCATCGCCCGCGTCGGTGGCTCCTGGTCCTTCATCATCGCCTTCCTGGCTTTTCTCGCCGTCTGGACGATCATCAACACCGTCTTACTGGCGACCCGCGCCTTCGACCCCTATCCCTTCGTCTTCCTGAACCTGATCCTGTCGATGCTCGCCGCCATCCAGGCGCCGATCATCATGATGTCGCAGAACCGCCAGGCCGAGCGCGACCGCTTCGAGGCCGCAAAGGATTACGAAGTCAATCTCAAGGCCGAGCTCGAAGTGCTCTCCCTGCATCAGAAGATCGATATGCATGTGCTGACCGAGCTGACGGCGTTGCGCGAGGACGTCGCCCGCCTCACCGCCGCGCTTTCAGCCAGAAGCTAGACCGGAAACCTGTCATATTGCGGCAGGCCATCCGTGATCTCGTAGAAATCGCCCTTGTCAGTGCAGTAAATGTGGTGACCGAAGGAAAGGCCGGTAGGCTCGTCGAAGCTTCCGGCCAGGACCGAAACTTCCGGCGATTCGTCGCCCTGCCAGAACAGTGCCGAGCCGCAATTCCCGCAAAAGCCGCGCTGCGCCTCACCGCTCGACCGATACCAGCGGACCGCCTCGGCGCCCTCCACCGAAAGAGCCGTGCGCGGCACGTTGGCCGCCGCATAATAAAATCCCGTCTGCCGGCGGCACTGCGAGCAATGGCAGCCGACGACAGGGCCGGGCTTGCCCGCAATCGTATATCGCACGGCGCCGCAAAGGCAGCCGCCTGTATGCCGTTCGGTCATGACCACTCCTCCATTTCGCAGAAAGTTGCCGCCGATTGCCGCGGGCGTCAAATCCATTCCGTTCAACGAGAGATCAGAAAACTTGAAGCACGCTCGCTTCCCATATACATGGCCAGCAGACCTTCCGCTGTTGCCTGTCGACAACACCGACCGATCTCCTCACGTCACCAAGTTGAATTGATCCGGCTTCTCGGCGATACTGAGGGTTCAATTCATTCAACCTTTGGGAGACTGTCATGAGAGCGATCCTGTCCAAACAGAAAGGAAACATCGCCCACAAGGACATTCTGCCTCATGAATATTCCGTTCTCCCGCGCGAGGAAAAACGCGCGACGCAATAACGCCTTCCCTACATTCTTCCTGGACGACCTCGCCGCCGATCATGGCCGGCGCTGGTCGCGCATGCGAAAATTTCTCTCCTACTATCGCCCGCATCTGCCTCTGCTGCTGGCGGATCTGCTTTGCGCGATCCTTGTTGCCGGCACGGCGGTCGCCCTGCCGCTTTGCGCCAATATCGTCACCAGCCGCCTTCTGGCCCTACCCGATGCGCCGGAGGCCTTCGCCCAGATCCTCGCCATGGGCGGCGTCATGCTGGCCGTCCTGGCAGTCCAGATCGCCGCAATCTTCTTCGTCGATTATCGCGGCCACGTCATGGGCGCCCGCATCGAGGCGACGGTTCGGCAGGAGCTCTTCGAGCATTGCCAGAAGCTCTCCTTCAGCTTTTACGACCGCCAGCGCACCGGCCAGCTGATGAGCCGCATCACCAATGACTCCCTCTGGCTTGGCGAACTCTTCCACCACGGCCCCGAGGATCTTGCCATCGCCGTGCTGAAGTATGCCGGCGCCATGCTGGTGCTCTTCTTCATCGACCCGCCCTTGGCGACCCTGATCCTGCTGCTCACGCCGGTCGCGGTCGCCTATGCGCTCTATTTCAACCGGCGCATGAACCGCGCGCTCGAAGCCAGCAAGCAACAGATCGCCGCCGTCAACGAGCGCGTCGAGGACGCTCTGGCAGGTATCCGCGTCGTCCAGTCCTTCGCCAACGAGGCGCTGGAAAGAGAGCGCTTCGACGCACAGAACCAGCGCTTCCTGCAAAGCCGCGCCGAGGGCTACCGCAGTGAAGCCTGGTTTTCGGTCGGCACCGAAACCTTCGCCCAGCTCGTGACGATATTGGTGATCATCGTCGGCGGCCTGCGCATCCTGTCAGCGGATCTCACCGTCCCCGATATGCTGACCTTCCTGCTCTGTGTCGCCGTATTGGTCGACCCGGTGCAGCGGCTCGCCAATTTCGTGCGGCTCTGGCAGGAGGGCTATACCGGCTTCATCAGGGCTATGGAAATCCTGGAGATCGCCCCTGATATCACCGATCGACCCAACGCCCGTCCGATGCCGGCGCCGAAGGGCGAGATCAGCTTTTGCGACGTCGCCTTCGGCTATGAGGCCGATGGCCCCAGCGTTCTGGAGCGGCTGTCACTCACCATCGCCCCCGGAGAGTTCGTCGCCCTGGTCGGCCCCTCAGGGGTTGGCAAGAGCACACTTTGCGCCCTTATCCCGCGCTTCTACGATGTCGCGGCCGGGGCGATCCGGATCGACGGCACCGATATTCGCGACGTGACACTGGCCTCGCTCCGGCGCCATGTCGGAGTGGTTCAGCAGGATGTCTATCTCTTTGCCGGCACAATTGCGGAGAACCTGCGATACGGCAGGCCGGACGCGACCGATGCCGAGCTCGAAGCGGCTGCCCGCGCCGCCAATGCGCACGATTTCATCACGGCCTTTCCTAATGGCTATGACACTGATATCGGCCAACGCGGCGTCAAACTTTCCGGCGGCCAGCGCCAGCGCATTACCATTGCCCGCGCCTTCCTCAAGAATCCTGAGATTCTGATCTTTGACGAGGCGACCAGCGCGCTCGACAATGAGAGCGAACGGGCGGTGCAGCAGGCGCTGCTGAGCCTGGCGAACGGCCGAACCACCCTGGTCATCGCCCATCGCCTGTCGACCGTCCGCCATGCCAACCGTATCCTGGTCCTGACCGGCGACGGCATCGTCGAACAGGGCACCCATGATGATCTGATGGCGAAAGGCGGCGTCTACGCCAATCTGCACAGCGTTCAGGCCAGCATCTGAAGACAATAAAAAACCCGGCATTGCGCCGGGTTTTTCGTCGTTCTATTTCGGCTGTCTCAGCCGTTGGCGACCATGCGCTTCTCGTCGCGGCCGCCCTTCATGCGCTCGGCAAGCAGGAAGGCGAGTTCGAGCGCCTGGTCGGAATTGAGGCGCGGGTCGCAATGGGTGTGGTAGCGGTCCTGCAGATCGTCGGCAGTGACGGCGCGGGCGCCGCCGGTGCATTCCGTCACGTCCTTGCCGGTCATCTCGACATGGATGCCGCCGGGGTGCGTGCCTTCGGCGCGATGGATCTGGAAGAAGCTTTCGACTTCCGACAGGATCCGCTCGAAGGGACGGGTCTTGTAATTGTTGAGCGTGATCGTGTTGCCGTGCATCGGGTCGCAGGACCAGACGACCTTGCGCCCCTCGCGCTCGACGGCGCGGATCAGGCGCGGCAGGTTTTCGGCGACCTTCTCGTGGCCGAAGCGGCAGATCAGCGTCAGCCGCCCGGCTTCGTTGGCTGGGTTCAGGATGTCGATCAGCTGCAGCAGATCGTCGGCCTGCAGCGACGGACCGCATTTCAGCCCGATCGGGTTCTTGATGCCGCGGCAATATTCGATATGCGCATGGTCTGCCTGACGCGTGCGGTCGCCGATCCAGATCATGTGACCTGACGTGGCGTACCAGTCGCCCGAGGTGGAATCGACGCGGGTCAGCGCCTCCTCGTAGCCGAGCAGCAGCGCTTCATGGCTGGTGAAGAAATCGGTCTCGCGCAGGCTCGGGTGGTTTTCCGAGGTGATGCCGATCGCCGTCATGAAATCCATGGTTTCGCTGATGCGGTCGGCCAGCTTGCGGTACCGCTCACCCTGCGGGCTGTCCTTGACGAAGCCCAGCATCCACTGATGGACGTTTTCGAGGTTGGCGTAACCGCCCATCGCGAAGGCGCGCAGAAGGTTCAGCGTCGCAGCCGACTGGCGATAGGCCATGGCCTGGCGTTCCGGGTTCGGAATGCGCGACTCCTCAGTGAACTCGATGCCGTTGATGATGTCGCCGCGATAGGCCGGCAGTGTCACGTCACCCTGCTTTTCGACATTCGACGAACGCGGCTTGGCGAACTGTCCGGCGATACGCCCGACCTTGACGACAGGCAGCTGCGCGCCGAACGTCAGCACGACGGCCATCTGCAGGAAAGCGCGGAAGAAGTCGCGAATATTGTCGGCGCCGTGTTCGGCGAAGCTCTCGGCGCAGTCGCCGCCCTGCAGCAAGAAACCGTTGCCTTCGGCAACATTGGCGAGATGCTTCTTCAGTCGGCGCGCCTCGCCGGCGAAGACGAGCGGCGGATAGCTGGCGAGCGTTGCCTCCGTTGCCGCCAAGGCGGCTGCATCCGGATATTCGGGAACCTGCAGGATCGGTTTCTGCCGCCAGCTGCTCGGGGTCCAATTCTCTGCCATGTCACTTACCTCATTCACATCCGTCCCTGGGATGCACCTATCCTCGATTGCGGCGGCTTATAGCCCTTTAGATCGGGCTTGCAAAGGCCAATCGCCGGAAGCTCCATGCCATGCCGCCGCCATCGGTCAATGCTCGCATATAGGTGGCAAAAAACCCCGTTACCATCGTTAAACCGGCATATACCACGTCGGTTTCCCCATATTTTAGACTTTGAATGTAGAACCGGGATGAGTTTCAACATTGGGGACACATCATGGCGATCCTTCCGCCAGGATTCATATCGGATCGTTCTGGCAATTTCGGTATCATGACGGCATTGCTGATGGTGCCGCTGCTCGGCATGGCAGGGATGGCGGTGGATTTCGCTCACGCCATGAGCCTGCGCACGCAGCTCTTTGCCGCCGCCGATGCTGCCGCCGTGGGCTCGATCGCCGAAAAATCCAGCGCGGTCGCCGCCGCCATGACCATGAGCGGCAATGGCACGATCTCTCTCGGCAAGACCGACGCCCGCAGCATTTTCCTGTCGCAAGTATCGGGAGAACTGGCGGATGTTAATATCGATCTCGGCATCGACGTTACCAAAAACGCCAATAAGCTGAATTCGCAGGTTTCCTTCACGGCGACCGTGCCAACCACCTTCATGCGCGTTCTCGGCAAGGATTCGATCACCATCTCCGGCACGGCAACGGCCGAATACCTGACCGCCTCCTTCATGGATTTCTACATCTTGCTCGACAACACGCCATCGATGGGCGTCGGTGCCACCGCGAAAGACGTCGCGACGATGGAAAAGAACACCAGCGACAGCTGCGCTTTCGCCTGCCACGAAACGGAAAACAAAAACAACTACTACAACCTTGCCAAGAGGCTCGGCGTCAGCATGCGCATCGACGTCGTACGCCAGGCAACCAAGGAGCTGACGCTCACCGCGAAGTCGACGCGCGCTTCCACCAATCAGTTCCGCATGGGCGTCTATACTTTCGGCGCCAAGGCCGAAGACGCCAATCTGACCACCATATCGGACCCGACGGACGACCTAGACAAGGTTGGCACCTACACCGACGCGGTCGATCTGATGACTATCCCGAAGCAGGGCTACAATAACGACCAGCAAACGAGCTTCGACAACGCGCTGACTCAGATGAAAGACATTATCACCACCCCCGGCGACGGCAGCACCGCCACGACGCCGCAGAAGATCCTATTCTTCGTCTCGGACGGCGTCGGCGACAGCGAAAAGCCGAAGGGCTGCACCAAAAAACTGACCGGCAACCGCTGCCAGGAGCCGATCGACACTTCCTTCTGCAAACCGCTGAAGGACAAGGGCATCAGGATTGCGGTGCTATATACGACTTATCTGCCTCTGCCGAAGAATAGCTGGTACAATACCTGGATCAGCCCCTTCCAGAGCCAAATCCCGACGAAGATGCAGGAATGCGCCTCGCCCGGCCTCTATTTCGAGGTGACGCCGACGGAAGGTATCGCCGATGCGATGAAGGCGCTCTTCCTCAAGGTCATCCGCGCGCCGCGCATTACCAGCTAAGCGCACGCGGAGGACTCAGACGCGCTGCCCGTCACGGACCCGATAGCTCGGCGCATACATGGTGACCAGCTCCTCGGCGGCCGTTGGATGCAGCGCCATCGTCTGGTCGAAATCATCCTTGGTGCAGCCGGCTTTCAACGTGACGCCGAGCAGCTGCGCCATTTCCCCGGCGTCGTGGCCGAGGATGTGGGCGCCGACCACCTTCCGGCTCGCCGCATCGACGATCAGCTTCATGATCATCCGCTCGGCCCGGCCCGAAAGCGTGGCCTTCAGCGGGCGGAACTGGGCACGATAAACCTCGAGTTCGTCGTAACGCTTGCCCGCCTCCTCTTCCGAGAGGCCGACGGTGCCGATCTCCGGCAGCGAAAAGACGGCGGTTGGGATAAGATCATAGTCCGGCCGCGTCGGATTATTCTTGTACTCGGTTTCGATGAAGCACATTGCCTCGTGGATCGCCACCGGCGTCAGCTGTACGCGATTGGTAACATCGCCGAGGGCATAGATGTTTTCGATGTTGGTACGGGAATAGTCGTCGACGATGATGGCGCCGCGCTCGTCGACAGCGACGCCGGCCGCCTCCAGACCCAGGCCCTCGGTGTTGGGATCGCGCCCGAGAGCCAGCAGGACGACTCCTGCCTGCAGCGTGCCATTGTTCATCGTCTCGAGAGTGAGCCCGTCCTCGCCTTTGGAGACCTTCTGCAGCGTATCGTGGCAGAGAATGCGTATGCCCTTGGCGACCATCGCCTCGTGCAGCCCGCGCCTCAGATCCTCGTCGAAGCGCGACAGGATTTCGGCGCCGCGATAGATCAGCGTCGTTTCGACGCCGAGACCATGGAAAATATTGGCGAACTCGACGGCGATATAGCCGCCGCCAGCGATCACGATCGATTTTGGCAGCTCTTCGAGATGAAAGGCCTCGTTGGAGGAGATGCAGAATTCGTGACCGGGAAGGGCCGCATGCGGGTTCGGCCTTCCGCCGGTGGCGATGATGATGGTCTTGGCCGTCACCGTCTGTCCGGTTTTCATCAGCCGGACCGTATGAGCATCGACCAGTTCGGCGCGCGTTTCCAGGATGTCGGCATTGGCGCCGCTGAGCCCCTTCTTGTAGAGGCCTTCCAGCCGCGCGATCTCGGCATCCTTGGCCGCTACCAGCTTCTTCCAGTCGAAGCTGCTTTCGCCCACCGTCCACCCAAAGCCCTCCGCATCCTCGAAATGCTCATGAAACTGCGACGCATAGACGAAGAGCTTCTTCGGCACGCAGCCGCGGATGACGCATGTGCCGCCATAGCGATATTCCTCGGCGATCGCCACCCTCTTGCCAAGCGAGGCGGCAACACGGGCGGCGCGTACGCCCCCGGAACCGCCGCCGATGACGAAGAGGTCGTAGTCGTAGGAAGACATGAGGAACTCCGGAAGGGAATCGCAGGAAAGGACGTTCCTGATATAGGGGCGATCCCCATGAAAACAAAAGCCCCGCCCCTACCTCATCCCACTCTCCATCGCTGAATCTTGATTTGAGCCGGTCACCGTTTACGGTTGACCCGGCCAGCTGAGGCTGGCAGGGCAATGCTTGAGATGGAAAAGGATGCCGGAGCAAAAGATGGATCAAACTCTGTTCGCCAAGCTGTGCAAGGCCGGCAAATTCAAGGAGGCGCTCAATCTCGCCATCGAGGGCCACGAAGACGAGAAATTCACGCCGAGCCGCTTTGCGATGGACAAGAAAACCGGACTGCCGATTTTCTACCGCGGCAACAAGCGCGTAGAGCCGGACGAGACAGGCGCATGGCAATTGGCCAAGAGCTCGAAGGAATGGGGCTGAGCGTCAGACGCATCCGTACAGCCCGTCCCTTGCCGGACTGCTGCTCTCATCACGTGATGCGGAAATCCGTCGGCATCTTCTCAAGCCGGGTCGCTTCCGTCTCCACGCCCGAAACCGACGCCCCTGCAGGCCCGCGCCTCAAACGCTCGATCATCGTCGAGATCGCGTTGTCCGGCCCTGCGACCAAGGCAGCGACGGATCCGTCCACCTCGTTGCGCACCCAGCCGGTCAGCCCGAGCCGGAGCGCCTCATCGCGCGTCCACATGCGAAAACCCACACCTTGGACCTTGCCTGATATTCGTACTCTCACAGCCTCGTAACGATCGGACATATCGGCCTCACCAACCTTCACCGCCAGGGCTCCAGAACAGGATGATTTTAGGCCTGGCCGAAAACCTGAACTCTGTTCTAAATTAAAGAGTAAGAGCATGATGTCGTTCGAAAACCGCTCACACCTTTCGGCATCATGCTCTGGCGCATTATAACAAAAAAAGCCCGGACGACGCCGGGCTTTCGCGAATTCTGGGGGCAGTCGTTACTGCTGGGCGGCCGGTGCAGGAGCAACCGGGCTGTCAGTTGCCGGCGGCGGTGCCTTGATAACCTTGGAAAGCTCGGCGTTGCTCTGCTTTTCCAGATCGCGGGAAATCCCCTGGCCCCAGATATCGGCGGCCTTCCCCATCTCGCGCAAGGCGACCGGGCCGTCACGCAGCAGCTTCTTGCCGACGTCGGAATTGTAGAAATCGGCGATCGCCTTCAGCTCTTCGAGGGTGAAGGTCTTGGCATAGATAAGTGCGGCTTCCTTCTCGAGATCACCGCGGCGCGGCGCCAGCGCCAGCGCCTGTGCATCGACCGTCGACGAGATGATGTCCTGGTAGTTCGGCGAGTCCTGAATCAGGCCGGCCTTCAGGCGCTCGGCCAAACCCGGCAGGATGTTATCGAAGGCGGCGGTGGCGCCGATCGAGGTGACAGCGGCGCGCGCGGCCTTCAGCTGCTCATCGGAAACCTCCTGCGCCTTGACGGCGGACCCGAAGGCAAGCCCGGAAAGAACGATGGTCGCAGCGGCAAAACGGCCAAGACCTGCAATGTTCATCATGAGTGTATGCTCCTGTTATCTGTTTGCCTGCAGCGTGCGCGCACCCGCAGGACCGGCAATGATCGCAAGTGCCGCCATATTGATAAAGAGCCCGTGTTCGACGACGCCGGGTATGGAATTCAGCTCGCTCGAAAGCGCCTCTGCATCAGGAATGCGGCCAAAAGATGCATCGATGATGTGATGGCCGCCATCCGTGGTAAACTCTCCGTCACCCGACTGGCGCAGGCTGAGTTCACCGGAAAGGCCGAGCCGAGCCGCGACTTTCTCGATCGCCATCCGCGTCGAGACGAGACCAAACGGGTTGACTTCGATCGGCAGCGCGTAGGCCCCGAGCGTATCGACCAGCTTGCTTTCGTCGGCAATGACGATCATCCGCTCAGAAGCGGCGGCGACGATCTTTTCGCGCAGCAGCGCGCCGCCGCCACCCTTGATCAATCTGAGCGCCGGATCGACCTCGTCGGCGCCGTCGACGGTCAGATCGAGCGCCGGCAGTTCGTCAAGCGATTTCAGCGGCACGCCGAGTTCGACGCAGAGCCGCGCGGTTCGTTCGGACGTCGGAACACCTTCGACCCTGAAGCCGCCCGCAACCTTTTCCGCCAGCAGCCGGACGAACTCTTCCGCGGTGCTGCCCGTCCCGATCCCGAGGCGCATCCCGTCTTCGACATGAGCGAGCGCGGCCTCGGCGGCCTTGATCTTCATTTCGCGGGCATCCATGCGCCGCCAGCTCCGATTTATTGCGTTGGATGTGCTGTTTACACGGCTCGCTTGGCAAACGAAAGTCAAAATCATCACGGAAAATGAAAAGCGGAAACAAATGCCTGCAGCCCTCCCGGCCATCACAGGACGTTGCTTTCCGCCGCGTGATCGCCTACCTCAGGCACGATCCCTCGTCCCCCGGGCGCGGCCCGTCGCTTCCCGGAAGACTCATCGCTCAAAGAGGCAAGCCCTTGACCCCTGCCCCCGTTCGCCCGGCGCTCATCGTCTTCGATCTCGATGGCACGCTTCTCGATACCCATGCGGACCTGGTCGAAAGCCTGAACCATACGATCGCAGCCCTCGGCCTCGAGCCGGTCAGCTATGACGACCTCACCCACCTGGTCGGCCAGGGCGCACGGGTGATGATCGAACGTGCCTGCCGGCTGCGGGGCCATCCGCTCGAAAGCGACGCCGTCCCGCCGCTGGTCGAACGTTTCGTCGCCCATTATGCCGGCAATATGCCAGGCCATACCGAACCCTATCCCGGCCTAGTCGCCGCAATGGACCGGCTGACATCAGCCGGCTACCGCCTCGCCGTCTGCACCAACAAGATGGAAAGCCTCGCCTACGGCCTGCTCGATAAGCTCGACCTCACCGGCTATTTCGAAGCCATCACCGGCGGCGATACTTTCGAATACCGCAAACCCGACGCCCGCCATCTCATCGGCACCATCGACCGCGCTGGTGGCGACATCGGCCGGACCGTGATGATCGGCGACAGCATCAACGATATCGCGGTGGCGAAGAATGCCGCCGTCCCGTCGATCGCCGTACCCTTCGGTTACTCGGATGTGCCGGTTTCAAGCCTCGATCCGGATGTGATCATCATGCATTACGATGAGTTGATGCCGGAGCTGGTGGAGCGGTTGTTGCGGGAGTATCCGGACAAGGTCGCGGTCTGAGGCTGCCACTCGCCTATGTCATTTTTCCTTTACCGGCGTGCCGTGGCAGCCCCCTCTCCTCCGTCATAAACCGAGGAGAACAACGGCGTCGGTAACCCGTCCCAAAACAAAACGGGCGGCCCGAAGACCGCCCGTCCCCAAACGCATAAAACCTGCGTCAGATCTGCGCGCCGCGCGCCTTTGTCGTCGCGTCGAAGGCTTTTTTGACATAGGCGTCGCGGCCGTAGACGTCGTCAAAATACTCCACGACGCCGTCCTTGTTCGGCCAGGCGGTGAAGTAGGACACGTAAACCGGGACCTTCTGCGGTACCTTCACCGCATGGTTCTGCCCGTTGGCGATCTGCTTGGCGACATCGTCGACGGTCGTGCCGAGCACGGCAGCGGCCATCGCGCGCGGATTGGAAAGACGCACGCAGCCGTGGCTGAGAGCCCGCATGTCACGCTTGAAGAAGCTCTTCGACGGCGTGTCGTGCATGTAGATCGCATGGCTATTCGGGAACAGGATCTTGAGTTCGCCGAGGGCATTGTCACTGCTTGGCGGCTGGCGGACCGAAACATTGTCGGTGGAGCCGTACCAGTCGACGCTGGATGAGGCGACGGCGTGGCCGTTCACCTCAACCTCATAGCCGAGCTGGTCGAGATAGTTCGGATCCGAGCGCAGCTTCGGCAGCATTTCATTGATAATGATCGACTGCGGCACGCCCCAGAACGGGTTGAACTCCACCGTCTCGATCTCGTCGTCGAAGAAATAGGTCTGATTATTCTTGCCGCCGACGACGACACGCATCGACAGTTGTTCCTTGCCGTCATTGTGATAGTAGGCCATGTAGGCCGGCTGGTTGATCATGACATAGCGCGAACCGAGATCTTCCGGCAGCCAGCGGGCCTGTTCCATGGCGACTACGAGCTTGTCGATCTTGGATGCATTGGTGTCACCGCCTGTCATGGCGCGCACCGTCGCCTGACCGATGACGCCGTCGGCCTTCAGGCCGCGCTCCTTCTGAAAATCCTCCACCAGCGCGACGATATCAGGCGAATAGTCGCTGCCGCCGGTGTAGGCTGCCAAGGTCGCGGCGTGATCGGTCCTCAGCGTCTCGGAACCGTGCTTCTGGACAGCCTTGACGATATTGGCGATCTCGGGCGAGCTGTCGCCCGGCTTCAGCAGGCCGCTGAGCGAAACGACGATCTGCTCCTCCTTGCCGCCATCGGCGGCGCGAAGCTTGGCAAGCTCCGCCTTCAGCGCCTCGAACTGCGGACTGTCCGGCGAGCGGCTGGCGATATAGGCGCCGGCATCGGGGCTCATGCGGGCAAGCTTCAGGACCGGCGCCAGTTTGACCGCCTTGCGCTGAAAATCGTGATAGCCGGAAATCTTGTTCGGATCGATGCGGCCGCGCACCGTGTCCTGCACGAAGGCAAGCACCTTGGCCGAGAGTTCGAGTTCGAACTGGGTCAGCGCCCGGTCGCGGACGGCCGGATCGGGATTGGCCGGATCAATTTCCGGTGTCTGGATGGCGTAATCGGCGGGATCGAGGCCGACGGAGGCCGCATCGGCAAGTGCCGCCATCACCGATTTGGCGCGCTCGTTGATCCCATTGCCTTCAACCCAGACGAGCGGATTGCGGCTGTCACGGTAATAGGCCTCGAGCGCCTTGGCGACGTCGGCATTGGCGCGCACCTTGGCCTGCGCCAGCAGGCGGCGCTGCACGACCGGTTCGGCACCGGCCTCACCGCTCGGCGAAACCTCGGCCACCGCGCCGGTGACGACGGGATCGGCAAACTTGCTGGTGTCGACGAACTGCAGCGTTTCGGCTTTATAGGTGTAATAGCGCGGACCGCTCACCTTCGGCAACGGCGCTTCCGGATCAAGCCCGCCGAGCGAGCCGCCGACGGCGCCGCGCGGCACCGGTCGGCCCGGCGCCTGATCCATGAAGATGGTGCTCTGGCTCCGCTGCCTGTCGCCTCGCAGCATATCCATCAGCGTGTAGGCATGTGCGGGAGCGACCATCACTGCCAGGCCGCAGGAAACTGCAAATGCGGATACCGCGCTTTTCAAAACGAACGTCATATATATTCCAGTCCCGATGTCATGCTGTTCTCAGATCAAATCCCGCGAAACTCACGCAGCGTAGGGCCTCATTGATCAGAAACCGGCCTTCGCCGCCAGCGCCGGCGGACTCAATTCTCTGTGACGGAAATTCTGCACGGCGCCGCGCAGCAGTTCACACAAAATTATGAAATTATTAGTTAATTTTTTACCGAATTTTTGCCGCCAGGCCAGTGCGGCAAAAACCTGCCGATGCATAATATTTTCAAAGTGGCCTAAAAAGCACGGCCGCCAGCCGGCGCAAACCTGACTGGAATTTTCAATATTTCGCACGGCATCCGGTTTTCTTGATCTGGTTTCCAACCTATAAAACCTCATCTTTAGAAAATGCCCGAAACAGCATGTGACAGGAAGGCAAACCCCAATGACCGCAACCCGCACCGAAACCGATACTTTTGGCCCCATCGACGTCGCCGCCGACCGATATTGGGGCGCCCAGGCCGAGCGTTCGCTCGGCAATTTCAAGATCGGCTGGGAAAAGCAGCCGCTCTCGATCGTGCGCGCACTCGGCATCGTCAAGCAAGCCGCGGCACGCGCTAACATGGCACTTGGCCAGCTCGATCCTGGCCTCGGCAAAGCCATCGTTGATGCGGCCCAGGAAGTGATCGACGGCAAGCTCGACGACCATTTTCCGCTGGTCGTCTGGCAGACCGGCTCCGGCACGCAGTCCAACATGAATGCCAACGAAGTAATCGCCAATCGTGCCATAGAAATGCTGGGCGGCGTGATGGGTTCCAAGAAGCCGGTGCATCCGAACGATCACGTCAATATGAGCCAGTCGTCCAACGACACCTACCCCACGGCCATGCATATCGCCTGCGCCGAACGTATCGCGCATCACCTGCTGCCGGCCCTGAAACACCTGCATGCCGCTCTCGACATGAAGGTCACGGAATTCAGCCACATCATCAAGATCGGCCGAACCCACACCCAGGATGCGACGCCGCTGACGCTCGGCCAGGAATTTTCCGGTTACGCCGCCCAGGTCGGCTCCGCCATCAAGCGCATCGAGATGACCCTGCCCGGACTCTGCGAACTCGCCCAGGGCGGCACCGCCGTCGGCACCGGTCTCAATGCACCGGCGGGCTTTGCCGAAAAGGTCGCCGAAGAGATCGCCGCTATTTCGGGCCTGTCCTTCGTCACCGCGCCGAACAAGTTCGAGGCGCTTGCCTCACATGACAGCATGGTTTTTTCCCATGGCGCCATCAACGCAGCCGCAGCCGCCCTCTTCAAGATCGCCAACGACATTCGTCTCCTCGGCTCCGGCCCCCGCGCCGGTCTCGGCGAACTGGCGCTGCCGGAAAACGAGCCCGGATCGTCGATCATGCCCGGCAAGGTCAACCCGACCCAATGCGAGGCGCTGACGCAGGTCTGCATCCACATCTTCGGCAATCACGCCGCCCTGACTTTCGCCGGTAGCCAGGGCCATTTCGAGCTCAACGTCTACAATCCGATGATGGCCTATAATTTCCTGCAGTCGGTGCAGCTGCTTGCCGACGCCGCCGTCTCATTTACCGACAATTGCATCGTAGGCATCGAGGCGCGCGAGGACAACATCAAGGCCGGCCTCGAACGTTCGCTGATGCTGGTGACCGCACTTGCCCCGAAGATCGGCTACGACGCGGCCGCCAAGATCGCCAAGACTGCCCATAAGAACGGCACGACGCTGAAGGAGGAAGCCCTCGCCAGCGGTCTCGTCTCCGCCGAAGACTACGACGCCATCGTCCGCCCGGAAACGATGATCGGCCCGAAATGAGCCGGCGTCTCCCATCCCGCCCGCGAACAGTGTCGGGTTGAGCCACGGGTTCGACCCCCTTCCATCCTGCAATGGAGGAAACGATGCTGAACCCGGCCACTCTACGCATGGTGCGCAGAGAACGCCCGCTTTGTCTGAATGCTGAGATAAGCTCCGACGCGGCCGCGACTTATTCAGCAGGCATGTATGAAGCGGCCCTTCTGCCTCTCTCCAATCGTTTGAGAAACTGCGCAATCTTCTTTTCGACGCAGAAGTAAAAGACGAGTCCAACAGAAACGCAGAATATCGTCGTGATCACGAGCAATGGAATTCGAAGAGCAAGCGGCGCAGTCCAGCGTTCGACCCCGGCAATATAGATGGCGAGCTTGCCACACCGATCGCAATCATGTGAGTCAGGTAGAGCGAGTAGGACGAATCCCCAAGCGAACATACATGTCCGCTCCTTCGGGATCGCTGGCGAGGCGCAGCAGATCGCCCATGATCCAGTCATGCTCGAAAAATACGAGAAGGTCGTCGACAGCAGTTGGCTTTGCATTTGTCATTGGAAGCCCCGGCAGGTTAACGCTGCCGGAATATGAACCGCGCTTGAACTGAAGGCAACCTGAGGTCGGTCGTTTCGCGACAAATGTCGATGTCCCCTTTCTTTCACTCGCTTATCGCGTGTGACATACCGACTGCAAAATGCGGCACGACATTGGCCCCAACTCCAAACTTGCGCATGCAGATTGCTTTTGCCCGACAGGAGATTTAGATCGGTTCCAATTTCGCGACGCGCCCACCAGAAAGGTCACTTCGATGGCTGACGATCTCTTTCCGCTCGGCAAGGATGCCACCCCCTATCGCAAGATCAGCAGCGATTACGTCTCGGTCGATCGCTTCAAGGGTCAGGAAATCCTGACCGTCGAGCCGGAGGGCATCCGCCTGCTTGCCGAAACCGCCTTTGCCGATATCAACCATCTGCTCCGGCCCGGCCATCTGAAGCAGCTCGCCTCGATCCTCGATGATGCAGAGTCGACCGATAACGACCGCTTCGTCGCCTACGACCTGTTGAAGAATGCCAATATCGCCGCCGGCGGCGTGTTGCCGATGTGCCAGGACACCGGCACGGCGATCATCATGGGCAAGAAGGGCCGCAGAGTCTGGACCGAGGGTGGCGATACCGCAGCGCTCGCCCGCGGCGTCATGGATGCCTATGAGAAGAAGAACCTGCGTTATTCGCAGCTCGCGCCGGTGAAGATGTTCGAGGAGAAGAACACCAGGAACAACCTGCCGGCGCAGATCGACATTTACCAGGAAGGCACCGACGCCTACGAATTCCTCTTTGTCGCCAAGGGAGGCGGCTCGGCCAACAAGACCTTTCTCTATCAGGGCACGCCCTCGCTCCTGACGCACGACAGGATGATCGACTTCCTCAAGGAGAAGATCCTAACGTTAGGGACGGCGGCCTGTCCGCCCTATCATCTGGCGATCGTCATCGGCGGTACCTCGGCCGAGATGAACCTGAAAACGGTCAAGCTCGCCTCGACACGCTATCTCGACGAGCTGCCAACCGAAGGTTCGGAAAGCGGCCACGCCTTCCGCGACCTCGAGATGGAAAAGGAAATCCACAAGCTGACACAGCAGATGGGCGTCGGCGCCCAGTTCGGCGGCAAGTATTTCTGTCATGACGTACGTGTCATCCGACTGCCCCGCCACGGCGCCTCGCTACCGATCGGCCTCGGCGTCTCCTGTTCCGCCGACCGCCAGGCCAAGGGCAAGATCACCCGCGACGGCATCTTCATCGAACAGCTAGAAACCGATCCGTCGAAATACATGCCCGAGATCGACGAGGCGAAACTGTCGGAATCGACCGTCCGTGTCGACCTCAACCGGCCGATGGCCGAGGTGCTTGCCGAACTGTCGCAGCATCCGGTCAAGACGCGCCTGTCCTTGACCGGTACGATCATCGTCGCCCGCGACCTCGCCCACGCCAAAATCCGCGAACGGCTAGAAAAGGGCGAAGGCATGCCCGATTACCTGAAAAACCACCCGGTCTACTACGCCGGCCCCGCCAAGACGCCGGCCGGCTACGCCTCCGGCTCCTTCGGCCCGACGACTGCCGGCCGCATGGATAGTTACGTCGACCAGTTCCAGTCCTTCGGCGGCTCGATGGTCATGCTCGCCAAAGGCAATCGCTCGCGTGCCGTGCGCGAGGCTTGCAAGAAGCATGGCGGTTTCTATCTGGGCTCGATCGGCGGCCCCGCGGCCCGCCTCGCGCAGGATTGCATCCGCAAGGTCGAAGTATTCGAATATCCAGAACTCGGCATGGAAGCGGTCTGGAAGATCGAGGTCGAAGACTTCCCCGCCTTCATCGTCATCGACGACAAGGGCAATGATTTCTTCCAGGAATTGAACCTGGGGTAATTGCGGCAGGCTCGATGGCCGCGGGCGGACTTTCTACCGCGTTGTTCCGCCCGCAATATCCAAAGCATTCACCACATTGCCGTCATCCACCCTTGCCAGGATTTCCGTGCGGAAAGCTCCGGCAAGGAGGCCGGCATGCTCCAACAGCAAGACGCCAGCAGCGATGGCGGCGACGGCCATGATGGCGAAGGAAGTGTGACGAGACCTTCGCATAATCTTACGCCTGAATTTGCAGACTGCGACCGGCTCGGCCGTCAGGAAGTATCGTTGCAAAATACTCGTTCTGAAATAGCCGGCGCCCAAAACCAACTGTCGACAAGATGAATACGATCCTCAGCACAAGAAGAACTTTAAGTTTTTCAGACACCATTCCCGCACAGCGGATATGCATTGCCTCACTAAAAATACGTTTTTTGATGAAAAATCATAGACCTGCCGGAAGTATTGCCTCTCCGGGAACTTGTCATATGTAATCTTTGGTATATGTCGCTTTAATCTTTTCCCAAGAAATTTAAGCTAACAACTAAAATATTGCCTTTGAATATATGAGGAGTATCGCCGGATGAATACGGCTGTCGCGCCCAAGGTGCAGGTTCCCGATGTCGCGGGTCAGATCACCTATGCGATGCGCTCGATGGGCGTTGCCCCGATACCCCGCAATTACGAACTCTTCTACGAGGCCTATATCGGCTCCAATCCTGCCCTTACCCGAGAACTTGCGGCCCTCGGCGCCCATGCGACGCAGGCCGAACTCGACGCGCTCGGCGCGCAATATTTCAACACGAGCCCAGGTCAAGTCTTCGATGACGCCCATACCCGCATATCGGGCGAACTCGACGGGTTGCTGCGGATTCTGCGGCAGGAGCAGAGCTCACTCGAAAGCTATACCAGACTGCTCGGCGAGACCCATAAGCGCATCACCTCCAAGAGCAATGCCAGCGTCGAACTGATCGAAAACGCAATTGAACTTTTAAGCCGGGCGACGGGCGATACCATGGCGCATGGTGAACGCACCGTCGAGGACGTCGTTCAGCGTTCCCAGGAGATGGATCAAGTCCGCAAGGAACTCGACGAATATAAGCGCATCGCCAACACCGACTCGCTGACGCGCCTCTCCAACCGCCGCGCGTTCGACGACCGCCTTGCTGCCGTTTTCAACAATCCAGGCATGCGGCCGGTGACCGCCCTGCTGCTCGCCGACATCGACAATTTCAAGAAAATCAACGACACCTACGGCCATCCCGTCGGCGACAAGATCCTCGCTACCGTCGCCTCGGTGATCCGCAGCAATGTGCGACGCGACGTCTTCGTCGCCCGTGCCGGCGGTGAGGAATTCGCGCTGATCATCGAGGGCAACACGGCCGAGGAAGTGACGGCGATTGCAGAACGCATCCGCCGCACGCTGGAGACCACCCCGTTCAAAAACTCCCGCACACGCGTGAACTACGGCCCGATTACCGTGTCGATCGGCATCTGCATGGCCTCTAATGCCGAGGATGCCGGCGAGCTTTACAGCAAGACCGACATCGCCCTTTACGGCGCCAAGAATGCCGGACGAAACTGC
Source organism: Rhizobium lentis (assembly GCF_014200175.1). Taxonomy (GTDB): domain Bacteria; phylum Pseudomonadota; class Alphaproteobacteria; order Rhizobiales; family Rhizobiaceae; genus Rhizobium; species Rhizobium mulingense. Next base: position 150,272 of record NZ_JACHBD010000001.1, read on the forward strand.
ATCGTCCTCTATCAGGACGGGATGCAGAAGGACTTCAGCAAGAGCTGGCTGATCTACAAGGCCTGACGGCTTTCACCACATCGTCTTCGCCGCGCGACCGGGCCACTCCCGGTCGTAGGTTTCCTGGTCGAAATCGCCGACTGCCGCCTTCAGCATCTGCCCCGGCGTCGGCAGAGCGGCGGGGTCGGCAAAGTGCGAGGCATTCCAGAGCTCGGCCCGCATCACGGCGCGCGCGCACTGGAAATAGACCTCGTCGATGGAGATGACGACGACCGTGCGCGGATGTTTGCCGTCCATCTCAAAACCCCTGAGTAGCGTCTCGTCATTGGAGACGACGCCGCGACCATTGATGCGCATCGTCGTGTTCGAGCCGGGGATCAGGAACATCAGCGCAAGCCTGGGGTCACGCACGATATTGGAGAGCGAATCGACGCGGTTGTTGCCGCGCCAGTCGGGCAGATGCAGCGTCTCGTCGCCGACAACGCGCACCACGCCGCCGAGATCACCGCGCGGCGAACAGTCGAGCCCTTCCGGCCCGACGGTAGCAAGTGCGGCAAAGGGCGAGATCGCGATCATCTGGCGGTAAAGCGGCGTCAGTCGCGTCGTCACCTTGTCGACCGAGGCCTGCGATAGGCCCGCGCCATAGATCGTATTGAGCTCTTCGATGCTGCTGATGATTTTCATGGGGCGCCCGCCGCGACTTGATCTTCGCGCCGGACGCTACAATGCCGCGCGCCGCGCCGGAAGCTCAAAAATCGGAATGATCTCCGCATCTTTTTTGATGCATTCGAGCTCCTTATGCGCCTCCTCTTCGAGGAAGGCCGCGACTGCTCCAAGGACTGGAGCCGCGCCGACGATGCGCCGATGCCCGAAGCCGTTCGCCCAGAACAGCCGTACACGCTTGCCCGTCGCACCATAACGCCTGGCATGCGCCGACGACACTTCCTTGTCGTCCTCCGCATGAACCACGAGCACCGAACTCGAGATCGTACCTGCAGTATTGCCGGCGTCGAAATCTTCGAGTCTCCGCCCGGTGACATGATGAACCTCATTCTCCAGTGCCGCCTGTGCAGCGGCGCCAAGGCCGATCAGCCGGCCGAAATCGGTGAAGAGCCATGCCATGTCGCTGGGCGCGCCGATCAGCACCAGTCGCTCGCCAGTGACGGGCGCCGCGTCTGGCAGGAGGGCGGCGGCCGAGACCATCAGCGCTGCACCGCCGAAGGAATGGCCGATCGCCGCATCGAATGCGCCGAACCGCTCCCCCGCCGCCGCGATCGCCTCGACAGCAAGCCCCATATGCAGGAAGCGTCCGCGCGCACGACCATGACCGGGAAAGTCGAGCGCCACGACCTCGGCACCCGTTGCCGCCAACGTCGAAACAAGATCGGCCATATAGACCACACTGGAACCCCAGCCATGGGTGACGAGATAGCGCTTGCGCTTCCCGAGCGCCCCGCCGTTCAGCCGGTAAGCATGGGCTTTGGCGCCGCTGGAAAGCTTGAGGACGAAACGCTCGGCGCCCGCAAGCCGTGCCGCACCAGCCGCATGCGCCGCCTTCGCCTTGCCGCCCTTCGGACGCTGCGATGGCGTGCGGCAAAACAGCAGAAACGCCGCCCTGCCCGCAAGCCGGGGAGAAACTGCTTGCAGAACCGAGAATCCCAGGCGGATGACCTTGAGCGCGAAATTTGCCATAGTGGGAATCCAATACGTTCAACACTGAACAATAAAGTACAACGATGAACAAAAATCAATCCCTTCCCTGGGATCATCCACGTTTTCGCAGCTGGATCGCGGTGGCGCGCGCCTGCCAGCTGATGCAGCAGTCACTGACCCGCTCGCTGGCCGATCTCGACATCAAGCCGCCGCACCTCGACATTCTGGTCAATCTCTACCGTTTCGAAGGCATCTCGCAGCAGGAGCTCGCGCGCAAGCTCTTGGTCGGCCGCTCCAATATGAGCATGCTGCTGCCGCAGATGGAAAAGCGTGGGCTGATCGAGCGGCGCGGCGACGCGCGCGACAAGCGCGTGCTGCGCCTTTATCTCACCACGGAAGGCCGCCGGTTGACCGAGGCGGCGATGGCGATTCAGACCGATCTCATCGAACGCACGCTCTCCGACGAGCCGATCGAGCAATGCATGGCGACCGCCGATTCAATGGAACGCATTATCACCGTGCTGCTCAAGGATCTCAGCAACGACGACGATTGATCTCAATGCAGCGTCGGCGCCGCCGATGTGCCGGTCAGCGAGCGGTATTCCCAGGCCGCGACAATGATCAGAACCAGCGTCGCCAGAATGCCCAGCAGATAGATCTCGATGAAGGGTGCTGCGAAGGTAAGCAGGATCAGGAACACGAGGCCGGCGAGATGCGACAGCGGCAGCTGCCTGCTGGTCGCGCCCTTGAACCAGAGATTGCCGATCAGGAACAGGCCGGAGCCGCCAAGCACCGCCGCGGCGATGCCGAGATCGCCCACCTCATGCGGATGCGAGAACATGAATTCGACCGCCACCGCATGTACGATGATGCCGGCAAGGATCGGGATGTGCCCATAGGTGAAGGCCAGCCGCGCCAAAGCTCCCGGCGTCTCCTCATGTTCGATGCGGTGGGCAGCACGACCGTGGCCGAAGCGGAAATAAAGCCACCACATGGCAACCGTGCCGACGAAGCCGGTGACGAAAACAATGCCCGTCAGCCCCGAAACCGGCAGCTCCGAAAAAGTGCGGCCGGACACGAGGATCGCCTCGCCGAGGCAGATGATGACGAAGAGCGCACAGCGCTCGGCCATATGGGCGCCGGAAACATCCCAGTCGCTGGCCTGTGAGCGGCCGAGGCCGGGGACCGCAAAACCGGCCGCCGGTCCGGCATATTCGATCGCCAGCGCGATCACCCAGGCGATGAGGCGGGCTTCATGATCGAGGAGCCCGCCGGCGATCCAGAAGATCCCAGCCACCACAAGCCAGGTGCTGATGCGGATGAAATTCAGCGTGTTGGCGCGGTCGACGCGCGTCATCGCATAGGTCGTAAATAGCGAGCGGCCGACCTGCATCGCCACATAGGCGCCGGCAAAGAACAGCCCTTTGTCGCCGAATGCTTCGGGAATGGAGGCTGACAGCATCAGCCCCAGCATCATCAGCACGACGAGCATGCCGCGCACCGGCATCTTGTCGGGATCGAGCCAGTTCGTCACCCAGGCGGTGAAGATCCACACCCACCAGACGGCAAAGGTCATCAGCGCCGCTTCGGCGGCGCCGAGCGGCGTGTAATGGGCGGCAAGCGCATGCGAAAGCTGCGAGATCGAAAAGACGAAGACCAGATCGAAGAAGAGCTCGAGGAAGGTCACCTTGCTGCCGGCGGCGCTGCCTTTGGCGCGCAGCCAGTTCTTGCTATTCGCTTTCGCCATAAATTCCCCGACGGCTGGTTATTTTTCAGTTCAGCGCGGCTTTTCCGCCGTGTCGCGGTTCATACCCTTTTCCCTGAGCTCGTCCTCATAGGCCGAAAACAGCTCCGCCCCCCGTTCGCCGAGCTCACGCAGATAGGTCCAGGTGTAGATGCCGGTATCGTGCATGTCGTCGAATCCAATCCTGACGGCGTAATTGCCGGTCGGCGTCATCGAGATGATTGCCACGTTGCGCTTGCCCGGCACCGTCACCTTCTGCCCCGGGCCGTGGCCCTGCACCTCGGCCGAGGGCGACAGCACGCGCAGGAGTTCGGCCGACAGGTCGAAGCTCCGGCCGTCGTCGAAGGTTATCGCCAGCCACTGCCGGTCTTTCGAAACACGAAGTTCGCTCGGCCAGGTATCGCTCATCTCTAACACCTCTTTCCCCTGGAGAAGTAGGCGTTCGCCTGTTTCGTGGCAAGCGCAAATTAGCGTGTGCGAAATCCATTTCCCTTGACGGCGCAATCACATATGCACAAATAGAAACATATCGCTTGAAAACAGGCAGACGTACGGGTCTGGCGCGTTTCAGATCCGGCTGCGGAGGAAAAGGTGAATACGAGAATAGGAACGATAGGCACCGCATCGCCGCTGGCGGTGGATGCACATCCAATGATCGACCCTTTCGGCCGGGCAGTCACCTATCTCCGCGTCTCCGTCACCGACCGCTGCGATTTCCGCTGCACTTATTGCATGGCCGAGAACATGACCTTCCTGCCGAAGAAGGACCTGTTGACGCTGGAAGAACTCGACCGGCTCTGTTGCGCCTTCGTCGCCAAGGGCGTGAGGAAGATCAGGCTAACCGGCGGCGAGCCGCTGGTGCGCAAGAACATCATGTATCTGGTCCGCCGGCTCGGCGAGAAGATCGGCTCCGGCCTCGACGAGCTGACCCTGACCACCAACGGCTCACAGCTGTCGCGCCATGCCGAGGAACTTTATGAGTGCGGCGTGCGCCGCATCAACGTCTCGCTCGATACGCTCCATCCCGACAAGTTCCGCAAGATCACCCGCTGGGGCGATTTCGCCAAGGTCATGGAAGGTATCGATGCCGCTCAAAAGGCCGGGCTGAAGATCAAGCTCAACGCCGTGGCGCTGAAGGATTTCAACGATACCGAGATGCCCGATCTCCTGCGCTTCGCCCATGGCCGCGGCATGGATCTGACGGTCATTGAAACCATGCCGATGGGCGAGGTCGACGAGGACCGTACCGACCAGTACCTGCCGCTCTCCGAGCTGCGCGCCGATCTGGAGAAACAGTTCACGCTGACCGACATCGACTACCAGACCGGCGGCCCGGCCCGTTACGTCAGGGTCACAGAGACCGGCGGCCGCCTCGGCTTCATCACGCCGATGACCCATAATTTCTGCGAGAGCTGCAACCGTGTGCGCCTGACCTGCACCGGCACCCTCTATATGTGCCTGGGCCAGAACGACGCCGCCGATCTGCGCGCCGCACTGCGCGCCACCGAAGACGACGCCCTCCTCCAGGCTGCCATCGACGAAGCCATCACCCGCAAGCCGAAAGGCCACGACTTCATCATCGACCGGACTCACAATCGACCAGCGGTGGCGCGGCATATGAGTGTTACGGGTGGGTAAGGCCCGATCCCCCAAGCGGGAGCGATTGATCCAGTAAATCGATCGCAGGGCCCAACGCCCTGAGCCCAAGCGAAGGGCCGGAATATGGCGTGGCAAATTCCAGAAGTATCCAGGAGTGTCAGCAACGCCCGCGAGAGCCTCGCGCCACGACGGTCAGCCTTTATCGTGAGGCGCGTAGCCCATCGGGCGGAGCCTCGAAGGAAGAGGCGGGCACTCCACCACCCGCGCCGTCAGTCGATCAACCGCTGCGCGGTAAACTTGTCCGTTACAAGCATGTCGATAACCCCAACGCGGAGCGCGCCCGCGATGGCGTCGGTCTTTTTGGCACCGCCAGCAAGGGCGATGACCCGGTCCACCCGTTCCAGATCCTCGAGTGGAAGCCCAATGACGCGGTCGTCCAGTGGTGTCTTGACCGGCTTGCCGTTCTTGTCGAAGAAACGAAGCGAGATATCGCCGACGGCTCCTGCTTCCGCGAGATCGGAGAGTTCGCGGGACGAAAAGATGTTGCCGGACCGCGCGAGAAGTTCGGACGGTTCGACGGCTCCGATTCCGACGATCGCAAGCGTTATGCTGCCAAAGAGATCCATCGTCTCCCGGACGAAGGGGTCGGCCTGCATCAGAAGTTTTGCCTCTCTGGATGTCGTAACGCCCTGCACAGGCAGCAGTTTCGGCTCGGCGCCGGTCAGCCGCGCAAGCCGCGTGGTCAGCTGCGTCGCATGCGTCTGCACGGAAGGATCGCCCATGCCTCCCAAGGTCTGGACGACGTACTTCGCCTGAGCGCTCTTCTGGGGATGAATGTTCTCGACCATCTTGAAGATGGTCTGGCTCCAACTCGAAACGCCGATGATCTCCCCCGGCGCAAGCGTCACCTCCAGGAGATGCGCCGCCGCCTCGCCGATACGGGCCATGATGGCTCCGTCCCGATCTTCCGTGCATTCGACGACGATTGCCTCCGGCAGATGGTATTTTTCGCGAAGCACGCTCTCGAGTTCGCTGTAGGTGCCGACGGGAGGGATCACGCTGGTTCGTACGATATCTTCCGCCTCGGCACGCTTCAGCATACGCGACACCGTCGCCTGCGACAGGCGAAGGTGTTGCGCGATCTCCGCCTGCCGCCGCCCCTCGATGTGGTACATCTGGGCGACCCTTGAAATGAGGCGGAGTTCGTTGAGGCGAGTCATCGCTGGTCCCAGTGTGAATTTTTATTCACCTTTAGCCTGTGTTTTGCAGGACGTCGAGCGGGCAAGCGCATCATTCCAGATCTCGAGAAGTGCTGCTCGATCCACGGGTTGCGGCTCAATGATTTGGGAGTTCCGCGGCAGCTCCGAGACAATATGGAGATCGCTCCACAAGCCGAGTGACAGCCCCGCCAGATAGGCGGCGCCAAGAGCCGAGGCCTCGGGTGCTTCGCATTGGATGACGGGATGGTCGATCAGGTTCGAGACGCACTGCATCAGGAAACGGTTTTGGCTCGGCCCGCCGTCCACATAGAGCGCGCCGAGCTCGCCGCCGCTCTGTGCCCGCATGGCCGCGATCACATCGTGCACCTGGAAAGCGATCGAATCGGTTACCGACCGCGCCATCTGCGCGCGTGTCGTATTGAAGTTGATCTGGGAGAACAGGGCACGAGCGTCGGAATTCCAGTAAGGCGCACCGAGCCCCACGAACGCCGGCACGAAGCCGGGCGCGCCCGGCTCGGCGCTCGTCGCAAGTTCGACAAGGGCGGCTACGTCAGCCAGGCCGAGAATGTCAACCATCCAGGGAAGGCTGGCGGCGCAAACGAGAATATTGCCCTCAAACGCAAAAGTCGGTTTTCCCCCGATACGCCATGCGACGGTAGTTGTGATGCCGTTGCGCGGGGCAATGAATCGCGGCAGCGTCGTCATGACCGAAGAACCGGTTCCGAAGGTCACCTTGCCGTCGCCCGGCTTGAATGCTCCATGGCCGAACAGGGCCGCGTGGCTGTCCCCAATCGCGGCCATGATCGGCGTGCCATCCGGCACCCCTGGTAATCCTTGCGTTCTGCCGAAATCGGCTGAGCTGTCGAGCACCTCGGGCAGGAGCCCGATATCGACGCCGAAGATCTCGCCGAGTTCCTCGCTCCATCTCTGTTCGTTGAGATCGAACAACTGGCTCCTTGCGGCATTCGAAGCGTCGCAGACATGCCGGCGACCACCCGTCAGGCAGTGAATGAGCCAACTGTCGACCGTTCCCAGCCGTACCGATCGCCCGGCCGAAATCCGGTCGAGCAGCCATCGGAATTTCGAACCCGGGAACATCGGATCCAGAGGCAGGCCGGTCAGCGCCTGCACACGATCGAGGCGGCCTTCGGTAATCAGACGTTCGCAATCCTGCGCCGTTCGACGGCACTGCCAGCTGACCACCGGTCCGAGCGCGTCTCCGGTTTCCGCGTCCCAGGCGGTAACGGACTCGCGCTGGTTGGAAATGGCTACGGCCTCGATCGTCACATCGGGGCCGGTCTTCAGGCAGGCGTCGACCGCTTCGCAGACCGAGGCGTACAGCCGGCGTGGATCTTGTTCGACCCACCCCTCCCGCGGATAGGAGATGCCGACAGGAGACGAACCTCTGCCGATGATTTCCCCCGTCTCGGAAACGAGAACTGCCTTTGAATTGGTCGTGCCCTGGTCGATTGCCAGAATTGCCCGCATTCTATCCTCCACAGATCAGGCGGTAGCCGCGGCGGCAAAATACGCCCCGGCCGTTCCATCCCCAGTTACTTGCGCTTGATCAGCGCCTGTGCAGCTTCGGCGATTGCGGACGGCGACATTCCGTATTCGTCGAGCAGAAACTCTGCCGAACCGGTCGGGGCATAGACGCCGGGAACGCCGAGACGCTTCATCGGAACTGGAGCATAATCGACCACCACTTCGGCCACCGCGGAGCCGAGCCCGCCAAAGATCGAATGCTCTTCGGCCGTAACGATCGCGCCGGTTTCCCTCGCCGCGGCGATGATGGCCTCCTCGTCGATCGGACGAACCGTTGCGAGGTTGAGCACCCTGGCATCGATACCGCGGTCGGCGAGAATCTCGGCAGCCTTCACAATGCGATGGGTTAGGGTGCCGTTGGCGATCAGGGTGACGTCGGAACCCTGGCGAAGGAGATTCGCCTTGCCGAGTTCGAACCTATGCCCCTCCGGAAGAAGGTCGGGCACTCCGACCCGCGACAGACGCAGGAAGCAGGGCCCGCTGTAGGTCGCCGCCCAGGCAACGGCAGCAGCGGTTTCGATCCGGTCGCAGGGCGCGATGACCGGGAGATTGGGCAAGACGCGCGTCCAGGCAAAGTCTTCGATCGAATGATGAGTCGGACCGAGTTCGCCATATGCCATTCCGGACGAAATGCCCACCAGTTTGACGTTTGCGTTCGAGTAGGAAATGTCTGCCTTGATCTGCTCCAGCGACCGCCCCGTGAGAAACGGAGCAGCGCCGCACACGAAGGGCAGCCGCCCGCCATTGGCGAGCCCTGCTCCGACGCCGACCATGTTCTGCTCCGCGATGCCGACATTGACGAGGCGTTCCGGAAACCTCGACTTGAAGCCGCCGAGCTTGGAGGAACCGACGGAATCATTGCAGACGGCAACGATCGTTTCGTCTTCAGCTGCCAGCCGCTCGAGCGTAGAGGCGAATGCATCGCGGCAATCGTGAAGCTTGGGTGGGTTTACTGGCGCGTTCATTACAGTGCCTCCGACAATTCTGCCAATGCGATTTCGTATTGTTCCCTACTCGGCACCTTATGGTGCCACTCGACCCGGTCCTGCATGAAGGAGATTCCGTGGCCCTTGTTGGTGTGGGCGACGATGCAGTGCGGTCCTGAACCCCGGTGTTCGAGAGCCGGAACGATTTCGCCCATATTGTTGCCGTCGATCTCGGTGACTTCCCAGCCGAAGGCTTCGAGCTTCGGACGAAGCGGAGCGAGATCGTTGGTCTCGGCAAGCGCGGCGCCCTGCTGGAACCTGTTGTGATCGATGATCAAGGTCAGGTTCTCGAGCTTGAACTGGGCTGCCGCCATGATCGCTTCCCAGTTGGAGCCCTCTTGCATCTCGCCGTCGCCGGTGACGACGTAGGTGTGATATCTAGCGCCCGAGAGTTTAGCGGCTTTCGCCATTCCGACTGCAACCGGAAGACCGTGGCCGAGCGGCCCGGTATTCGTTTCGACGCCGGGAACCTTATTGCAATTCGGATGCCCGTTCAGCCTCGAATGCGGCTGCAAAAAGGTGGAAATCTCCTCCTCCGGGATGAAGCCGCGTTTTGCGAGCGTCACATAGAGAGCGCAAGCCGTATGTCCCTTTGAAAGAACGAACCTGTCGCGGTCGGGATGCTTCGGCTGGTCCGGCCAGACATTCAGCACACGAAAATAGAGCGCGGTCAAAATGTCGATGACCGACATCTCCCCGCCGATATGGCCGGCGCCCGCTTCAAAGACCGCCTGGAGATCGCGCAATCGGATTTCGCGGGCGATGCGCTCAAGTTCTGTCGAATCCATGGGTTCCTCTTGGTGCATAAATATTCACTACTCAATATTCTTGCACAATACGCCGATTAGTCAAGCCTTTAGACGCGAAGCCCGGCGACGCCGTGTTTGAACAAATCCTGTTGACAGACGAAAAGCAAGTTGTTAATGAATTTTCCAGCAATAGTGAATAATTATTCTTGCTTGCACAAATATCGGATACAAGCCTAGGCATAGGGAGGAGCAATGGTGGCGCTCGATATCAATGAACAAAGGCTTTCGTCCGGCGCTTGGCTCGGTAAGCTCAAGGGAGCCACCGGTCCGCTCGTGGGATTGCTCGCGCTGTGCATCTTTCTGAGCTTCAGCACAGACACGTTTCTTTCGGTTCGAAACGGTCTCAATATCCTCGACCAGATCACCGTCCTCGGCATCATGGCGGTTGGAATGACGTTCGTCATCCTGATCGGCGGCATCGATCTCTCCGTTGGCTCCGCACTCGCCCTGGCGATGATGGTCATGGGCTGGACGGCCAACGTCGCCGGTCTGCCGCTGCCCGTGGGGATCGCCTTTGCCCTGATCGCTTCGGCTATTTCAGGCCTTATCGTCGGGCTTCTGGTGACGCAGTTCAGGGTTCCAGCCTTCATCGCCACGCTTGCGATGATGTCGGCGGCGCGCGGCGTTGCGAACATGATCACCGACGGCCAGCAGATCGTCGGCTTTCCCGACTGGTTCATGATGCTGGCGATCGATCGTCATTTCGGCGTCATGACTGCCACGGTCTTCCTCATGCTCGCGGTCGTTCTTGCGGCATGGCTCTTCCTGCACTTCCGCTCCGAAGGCCGCATGCTCTATGCGGTGGGCGGCAACGCCGAAGTCGCGCGCCTGGCAGGCATCAACGTTCCGCTGGTGACCATAGCCGTCTATGTCGTGAGCGCCGTCCTTGCCGGGCTCGCAGGCATCGTGCTCGCCGCCCGCCTGGATTCCGTCCAGCCCTCCAGCGGCCTGGGTTATGAGCTGGACACCATCGCCGCGGTCGTTATCGGCGGCACGTCGCTCTCCGGCGGCGCGGGCGGCATCGGGGGAACGCTGATCGGTGTGCTGATCATCGGCGTGCTTCGCAACGGCCTCAACCTTCTCAACGTCTCGCCCTTCCTGCAGCAGGTGATCATCGGGATCGTCATCGTGCTCGCGGTCGGCGCAGAGACCATTCGTCGGCGTCGCGCCTGACGCGCATGCTCCGCCGCGTTGGCGGACACGGAATTCCGTCCCGGAAATTCGGGGCGGATCAATAACCCCAGGGGGAGGACATACCCTAGGGTCCATCAAACAACGGAGGAACTTCAATGAAAATTGCGCGCACCATGCTCGCGTCCGCTGCACTGCTCGGTCTCATGCTCGGTCCCGTACACGCGGCGGAACTGAAGAAGCTTGGCCTAGCCGTTGCCAACCTTCAGGCAAACTTCTTCAACCAAATCAAGCAATCGGTCGAGGCCGAAGCCAAGAAGCGCGGCATCGAAGTCATCACGGTCGACGCGAAGGGCGACGGGCCGACGCAGGTCAACCAGATCCAGGATCTTCTGACCCAGAAGATCGACGCGCTGATCTACATTCCGGCAGGTGCGGCAGCGGCGACCGTTCCGGTCAAGCTGGCGAAGAACGCCGGCATTCCGGTCGTCAACGTCGACCGCAACGCCGAGGGCGCGCCGGGCGATACTTTCCTTGCAACGGATTCCGTCGCATCGGCCAAGGCAGTGTGCGACTACATTCTGAAGGAAGCCGGCGGCAAGGGTAAGATGGTCATCATCCATGGCCAGAAAGGCACCACCCCGGAAGTCGATCGCTCGAAGGGCTGCGGTGAATCGCTCAAGGCCTATCCTGATGTGAAGGTTGTCGCCGAGCAATATTCGAACATCTGGAGCCAGGACGAAGGCTTCCAGATCATGCAGAATATGCTGCAGGCAAACCCCGACGTCTCGATCGTCTTCGCACAGGCCGATGGCCTCGCGCTTGGCGCCGCTCAGGCGATCAAGGTCGCAAATCCCTCGCAGAAGATCGTGGTCGGCGGCTTCGATGGGGATACCGCGGCTCTTGAAGCGCTCAGCAAGGGCGTCTTCAACGTGACGGCGACGCAGCAGACGCAGAAAATGGGCCGCGATGCAGTCGAAAACGCCGCCAAGCTTGTCGCCGGTGAAAAAGTACCGCCGGTACAGCTCTTGGATGCCACGCTGACAACCAAGGAAAACGTCGCAGGCTTCATCGCCAACCATCCGTAATGATGTCGAGGTCTTGAGGAGGTGTGTCGTGACTGATCCAGTTCTTTCCCTGAGGGGCATATCCAAGTGGTATGGGCCGCTCCAGGTGCTGAAGAATGTCAGCCTGGACGTCTATCCCGGTGAAGTGGTGGCACTTCTCGGTGAAAACGGAGCGGGCAAGTCGACGCTGTCAGGCATCATTGCCGGTTCACGCACACCCTCCGAGGGTTCGATGACATGGTTGGGGCAGCCTTATGCCCCGACCACCCCACGCGAAGCGATCGACAAGGGCGTTGTCCTGATCCATCAGGAACTGCAGCTTCTGCCGCAACTGTCGATCGCCGAAAACGTCTTCATCGGACGCTGGCCGATGAAGAACGGCGTCGTCGACCGGGCTCAGATGGTTCGCCGGGCTCAGGACCAGCTCGCGCGTTTGAACCTTCATATACCGGCCACACGGATGGTCGCCGGCCTTTCCACGGCAAATCAACAGCTCATCGAAATCGCCAAGGCGCTGGCTCTCAACGCCAAGCTCCTGATCCTCGATGAACCGACAGCCGCCCTCGGCGGCGCGGAGACGGAAGCTCTGTTCGAGCAGGTTCGCAAGCTTCGCTCGGAAGGTGTCGGCATCGTCTACATCTCCCACCGCATGGAAGAGATCAAGCAGATCACCGACCGGATCGTCGTTCTTCGCGATGGGGAGCGGGTGCAGGAATTCTCAGACAGCGCCACCCCGGTGCGAACGATTGTCGAGAGCATGGTCGGACGCCCGCTTGATCGCCTGTTCCCTACCCTCCCAGTTCCGAGGGACCGCCCGGTCCTTGAGGTATCAGGGCTGAGCTCGCCTGATGACTCTTTCCGCGACGTTAACTTCAAGGTGCGGGCCGGAGAAATTCTCGGCATCGCCGGACTGGTCGGTGCCGGCCGCACCGAAATGGTGCGTGCAATTGCGGGAGCGGATCCGATCAGTGCAGGCTCAATCAAGCTGGAAGGCGAGGAACTCAGGTTGCGCGACCCGGCCGACGCGATCGCCAAAGGCATCGTGATGGTTCCGGAAGACCGCAAGGAGCAGGGCCTGATCGTCGGGCACCGGATCAGCGAGAACATTATCTACGCCAATCTGGACAAACTCGGCGGCGGCTGGATTACGCCGCGCATCAAGCGCTCCTTCGCGGAAAAGGCAGTTGCCAGGTTCGGCGTCAAGGGCCGAGCCGAGCAGTACGCCTCCGATCTTTCCGGCGGCAACCAGCAGAAGGTCGTCATCGCGAAGTGGCTCTTGCGCGAGCCCAAGGTCGTGGTCCTCGATGAACCGACGCGAGGCATCGACGTCGGCGCCCGCGCGGGCATCTACGACATAATCGTCGACCTTGCCAAACAGGGTGTGGCGGTCATCGTCGTCAGCTCGGACCTCGAGGAAGTTCTCGGCATTTCCAATCGCATTCTCGTGCTTGCCCAGGGCAAGCAGGCAGGCATCCTCGATCGTGACCAGGCGAATGACGTCTCGGTCATGGAGCTAGCGACCATCTAAACAGACAGAGAAAGGAAGAGCGGTGTCCGACATCACTCTGAACGCCCCGAAGCTTTTCGACCTAAGCGGCCAGGTTGCCATCGTAACCGGTGCCGGGAGCGGCATCGGGCAGCGCATTGCCATCGGCCTTGCGCAATGCGGCGCTGATGTGGCGCTGCTCGACCGTCGAACCGACGATGGACTGGCCAAGACCGCCGAACTTATTCGCGCCGCCGGCCGCCGCTCGATCGAGATCGCTGCCGATGTCACAAACAAATCCTCACTTGCTGATGCAGTCGCACGAACCGAAGCGAACCTCGGCGCCTTGACGTTGGCCGTCAACGCTGCAGGCATCGCCAATGCGAACCCGGCGGAAGATATGGAAGAGGATCAATACCAGACGTTGATGGATATCAACCTGAAGGGCATATTCCTTTCCTGCCAGGCCGAGGCCCGCGCCATGCTGAAGAATGGACGCGGCTCCATCGTCAACATCGCCTCCATGTCGGGCGTCATCGTCAACCGGGGCCTCAGCCAAGCGCATTACAACGCCTCCAAGGCGGGCGTGATTCATATGTCGAAATCAATGGCGATGGAATGGGTCGGCCGCGGCATTCGCGTCAACACCATCTCCCCCGGCTATACGGCAACGCCCATGAACACCCGTCCGGAGATGGTTCATCAGACCAAGCTTTTCATAGAGCAGACACCGATGCAACGCATGGCAACGGTCGACGAGATGGTCGGTCCGGCGGTGTTCCTGCTGTCGAATGCGGCAAGTTTCGTGACCGGCGTCGATCTTCTCGTCGATGGCGGTTTCTGCTGCTGGTGATGCGATCAGAACGCTGATTTTAGGACTTGAACCGATCTCGCTTCCTCCCTGGCTGAGATCGAGGCGCTGAAGGGACCAACGGGCAAGACGGCGCGATATCGTCGTCCGCCCGCCTTCCCGCCGATGGAACAAGCTGAGGCCACGGCGCCGTCATTGGCGCTCAAGACTGCGCGAACTCGTTCAGCGGATTGCCGTCTCCCGAGAGATATCTGAAAGGAAAGAGGATGAAACGCTTCGAAAACAAGACTGTCGTCATCACCGGCGCCAGCCGCGGCATCGGCGCCGCCATCGCCAGGCGCTTTGCGCACGAAGGCGCCAATCTCGTGGTCTCGGCCAATGAGGATCTGGTCCACGGTGTTGCCGAAGCGATCAGGGCCGACGGCGGCAAGGCGATCCCCTTCATCGGCGATGTTACCGACAAGGCGAGCGTCAAGGCGCTTTACGACGCCGCCGAAACTGAATTCGGCGCCGTCGACGTCTCGATCCAGAACGCCGGCGTCATCACCATAGCCCGCATCGAGGACATGACCGAAAAAGAATGGGACAAGGTCATGGCCGTCAACACCAAGGGCGTCTTCCTCTGCGCCCAGGAGGCTATCGCAAGGATGCGCAAGCACAAGCGCGGCGGCCGCATCATCAACACCGCCTCCGGCCAGGCCCGCGACGGCTTCATCTACACCCCGCACTACGCCGCCTCGAAAATGGGCGTCGTCGGCATCACCCAGAGCCTCGCCAAGGAAGTCGCGACCGAAAACATCACTGTCAACGCCTTCTGCCCCGGCATCATCGAAACCGATATGTGGGCCTATAACGACCAGGCCTGGGGCAAACTGCTGGGCAACTACGCCGCCGGCGAACTGATGAAGGAATGGGTCGAAGGCATCCCGATGAAACGCGCCGGATCCGGCGAAGACGTCGCCGGGCTGGTCACCTTCCTCGCCAGCGACGACGCCGCCTACATCACCGGCCAGACGATCAATGTCGACGGCGGGTTGATTATGTCGTAGGTCGGCTTGGGCGGCACCGAAGCTGAATGGAAGATTTGACCTGAGCAGGCATCTGCCTTTCGCTTGCCGCTCAAGGCGTTCGTCGCTGGCGCTCCTCACCTCATCTCCCCGAAGGGGGAGAAAGGAGCGAGGCCCCTGCCACGAGTCCCTTCTCCCCAGCGGGGAGAAGATGCCGGCAGGCAGATGAGGGGCCGCACGGCACATCTTTCATTGCCTGGCCAAAATGAACGCCCCTCACCCATCCTACGTCCGGCTGATCGAAACCCCGCCATCCGCCAGCATCGCCGTCCCCGTCACGAAGCTCGCCATATCGGACGCCAGAAACAACGCCGCATTGGCGATCTCTTCCGGCTGTGCCATGCGCTTCAGCGCATGCAGCCCCTCGACGAAGGCGAGCAGATCTGGCGTCGCATCAGGCGCATTGGTGATGCTGGCCGGCGTGTCGGTGCCGCCGGGAAGCAGGGCATTGACGCGGATGTTCTGCCGCCCGAGTTCGGCGGCGAGCACCTGCACGAAGCCGATCAGCCCCGCCTTGCTCGCCGCATAGGCGGCCATGCCGGGCATGCCGGCGGTGTGACCGACGAAGGTGGAGGTGAAGATCAGCGATCCGCCACCTTGTCCCATCGCTGCCGATTGATGTTTGGCGCCGAGGAAGGCGGCGGTGAGATTGGTCTCGAGCGTCTCGCGCCAGCCGCCCAGCGACAGCCCGGCGACCGGCCCCATCTCTCCGAGGATGCCGGCATTGTTGAAGCCGATGTCGAGCCGGCCGAAGCGCGAGACTGCCGTATCGGCAAGCCTTGCCTGCAGCGCCTCTTCCCTGACGTCGCCCGATATCGCGACGGCCTGCCCGCCCTCCGCCTCGATTTCGGCGACGACGGCATCGAGCGCCGCCTGTCGCCTTCCGGTGACCACGAGCTTCGCACCCTCCCGCGCAAAGAGTTTCGCCGCCGCGCGGCCGATGCCGGAGCTTGCGCCGGTGATGATTGCGACCTTGTCGTTCAGAAGTGTCATGTCCGTTTCTCCTCAGTTGTCGAGGCATCCCAAATCTCAAACATCAGGCGACGCAGCCACCCGTTTCCCGCGCGGACAAACAAAAGCCGTCGACAGTCGATGCTTTCGGGTGGTGATCAACTCAATCGCCGACGGAGGAAGGTGCCTCGTTCGCCGCATTGAAAATTCGTGTTGTAAAATGCTGATTTGCGGGCCTTTCCAATGCGTGCCTGCCGCGACGTAAGTGCCATTGTGCGTTGCATCATCGATTTATCCCGGGTGTGACATTCATCCGATTCCCTTCATGGTTCTTCCCGACTAAGAAGGGTCGCACAGGTAAAGGGAATCTCTTCATGCCGCGGTCACGCAATACTGAGGGCGCCATCTATATGAGCATGGCGATGGCCGGCTTTTCCGCGAGCGATGCTCTCTCCAAATCGGTTGTCGCCTATATGAACGCCGGTGAGATCATGTTCCTGCGCGGCCTCTTCACCAGCCTGCTCGTTTATCTGATCGCCAGAAAGATGGGAGCCCTGCGCTCCTGGCGCGTCGTGCGGCAGCCGATCATCATCCTCCGCATCGTTTGCGAGATGTTCTCCGCCGTCACCTATATCACCGCACTCGGCATGATGCCGATTGCCAATGCCTCGGCGATCCTGCAGTCGCTGCCGCTGGTCGTCACCTTTGGCGCCGCGCTCTTCTTCAACGAGCCCGTCGGCTGGCGGCGCTGGTCGGCGATCCTCGTCGGCCTCGTCGGCGTGATGATCATTATCCGTCCCGGCCCGGAAGGTTTTACCGCCGCCGCCCTCCTCTGCGTCGGCGCGGTCCTGACGACGGCCGGCCGCGATCTCGCCACCCGCTCGATCGATCCGGAGATTCCCTCGCTGATGATCACCGTCATCACAGCCATTTCCATCTCCTTCTTCGGCGCCTTGCTCATCCCGGTGCTCGGCGGCTGGCAGCCGGTCAGCGCCACGTCGCTCGGGCATCTGCTGCTCGCCTCGGTGCTGGTGCTCGTCGGCTACCAGTCGGTCATTCTCGCCATGCGCACCGGCGAAATCTCCTTCGTCGCGCCGTTCCGCTACACCAGCCTGATCTTTTCCTCGCTGCTCGGCTTTTTCTTCTTCGCCGAAGTGCCGGACAGCTGGACGCTCCTGGGCGCTGCGATCGTAATCGCTTCCGGCCTCTATACGTTCTATCGTGAAGCCAAGCGCCGGGTCCCGCCGATCGCGCAGGAATCCGCGCCGCGCTCACCGGTTTGAGGCAGGATGATGACGGAGTTCTCGCTCGACAGATTCGATATAGCAGGCATCGTGCTGGCCGGCGGCCGCTCACAGCGCATGGGCCGCGACAAGGCGAGCGTGATGCTCGGAACCGAGAGCCTGTTGCACCATGTCCTCAGCCGCCTCGCGCAGCAGGTCGCCGCCGTCGCCGTCAACGCCGATGTCTCCGCAGAAGATGTGCCTGTCGTCCCCGACCGTTTTCCCGGCAAGGCCGGGCCTTTGGCCGGCATCCATGCGGCCATGCTCTATGCCGCCGGCCTTCCCGCGATCACCCATGTCGTCACCGTCTCGGTTGATTGCCCGTTCTTCCCGGCCGATCTCGTCGCCCGGCTGGCGGCAGCGATCGAACGCCCGTCGCAGATCGCCATCGCGGCGTCCGAAGGCCGTAGCCATCCCGTCTTCGGGCTCTGGCCGCTGACGCTCGCTGCCGATCTCGAAGCCTGGATCGCCACCGACGAGAAACGCCGCGTACGCGACTTCCTGTTACGGCATGACGTTACGGAAGTGGCGTTTCCGCTGCATCCGACCCGCGCCAGCCTGCTCGATCCCTTCTTCAACATCAATACCCCGGACGATCTTGTCGAGGCGCAACGCTGGCTGGAGGCCCTTCGCGCATGACCGCACCCAAAATCTTCGGCATCGCCGGCTGGAAGAATTCAGGCAAGACGGGGCTCGCCGTCCGGCTGGTGACGGAGTTTACGCGCCGCGGCTACAGGATCTCGACGATCAAACACGCCCATCATGATTTCGACATCGACAAGGTCGGCGCCGACAGCTACCGCCACCGCCAGGCTGGCGCCCACGAGGTCACCATCGTCTCCGGCACGCGTTACGCCATCATGCATGAGCTCCGCGGCGCGCCGGAACCCGAGTTCGAGGAAATTCTCGCACGGCTTGCTCCCTGCGATCTCGTGCTGATCGAAGGCTACAAGCGCGAGCCAATCCCGAAGATCGAGGCTCGTCGCCTGGAGGCCGCCAATCGCGAACCGCTGGCGCCGAGCGATCCTCATATCTGCGCGATCGCTGCCGATCACGCCGTATCAGATACGTCCCTGCCCGTCTTCAGTCTAGATGATACAGGTGCCATCGCTGATTTCATCGCCGTGGCCGTTGGCCTTGGACCGCCTGCCGAATGACACCGCCACCGGAACCGATTTGGGGTGACGCTGCACCCGAGTCGATTTGCGGATGACAATATGCAGCGATTAAATGTGCTACAGCGTCCTTTGCGCGTCGGAAAAGACGTGTGGCGCTGTTGGGTCTGAGCCGCCTGCGCCGCTCGCGGATCTGAGAACCGGAGCACTTCCGCTTGCCATTGCCTTAGCGATTTCCTTGGTAAGTTGAGCCTGATTATAGGGCTTTCCCAATCTCGGAAGATCGAAATCGGTGCCAGCAGGAAGATCGGCGTAACCTGTCGCCAGCAGGATCGGCAACTCTGGATCAATCTCCCTAGCGGCGTGGGCGAGCTGTTCGCCGGTCATGCCGGGCATTGAATAATCGGTGATGACAAGATCGAAATGCTGACCGCTCCTGATCAGTTCCAGCGCCTGCGAGCCGGAATTTGCTTCGACGACCTCGTGGCCGAGATCTTCAAGCATGTCGACCGAACTCATGGCGATCAACGCGTCGTCATCGACCAGGAGAATCTTCAGTCTGGATGCAGCTTGCTCAATTGCCACCTCCGATCCGGCTGGCTCCTCGGGGCGCCACGCGGTCGCCGGAAGCCATAACTCGGCAGTCGTTCCTAACCCAGGCTCGCTTCTCAGGCGAAGTGCGCCATTGAGCTGAACCGCGAGTCCGTGGATCATCGATAACCCCAGGCCCGTGCCCTTTCCGACTTCTTTAGTGGAGAAAAATGGTTCGACTGCCTTCTTCAGCGTCACCGCATCCATGCCGATGCCGCTGTCGGCCACCCCCAACACCACATAGCTTCCGTCGCCGAGATCACTTTTATCGCCGGAAACATGTTCCTCTCGCAGCGAAATTGACAGCGTCCCCCCCTCCGGCATCGCGTCACGGGCATTGACCACAAGGTTGAGCAAGGCCAGTTCGAGCTGGTTCGCGTCGACCAGGGCCGGCGGCAGGGTCGCCGGCAGGATGGTTTCGACCCTGATCGAGGATCCTACCGAGCGTCGCAGGAGGTCGTTCATGCCTGAGACCAGCTCGGCCAGATCAACGGGCTTGACTTGCAGATCCTGCTGTCTGGCGAAGGCCAGCAGCCGTTGTGTCAGTGCCGCCCCGCGCCGCGCGCCCTGAAGCGCGCCGTCGACCAGACGCGTCGCCTTGGCATCTCCGGCCACGTGTTTGCCAAGCAATTCCAAATTTCCGAGAACGACCATCAACAAATTGTTGAAGTCGTGTGCGACGCCGCCGGTCAACTGACCGATCGCCTCCATTTTCTGCGATTGGCGAAGTTGCTCCTCAGCTCTTTCGCGCTGCGCGACTTCCTCCAGTAGCGTCTGGTGGGCGGCGTTGACCTCCCTGGTTCGTTCCCTCACACGCTCTTCGAGGTTTTCATTAAGCCGCCTCAGATTTTCCTCAATGGCTTTCCGAGCGGTGGTATCGGAGCAGACGCCGACGAGCTTCCTGGCCGAACCATATCTGTCGGTATAGAGCTGCGCATGAACTTCGGTCCAATGCAGTGATCCATCCGGCCAGATCGTCCTGTGCTCGATCGAATAATCACGTCCGGTATTGATCGTCCGACGCAGGCGCGCCAGCACAAGATCCCGGTCGTCTGGGTGGATGCTTGCGATGAGATCGTCGCGCGTGAGATCGTCGTCGGCATCTCGGCCGAAGATTGCTTTGCAGGTCGCCGAGGCGGACAGAGCCATCGACGAGAGCGCCAGTTCCCACGCCCCGAGACGACCGGCGGCGAGCGCAGTCTGCAACCGTCGCTCTCCCTCGCCCAGCGCCTCGAGCTGAGCTCGCGCCTCATATTGGCGCAAGCGCCCCTTCAATGCGGTACGGGCAATGCTGATGAAGGAGGTTGCATGAAACGGCCTTTCCAAGAAGGTGACGTTGCCAAGAACCTCCGAGAGCCTAGCGGCGGCGGGATTTCGCTCGGGCCCGCCTCCACGCATGGTAAGCACGATGAACGGCAGGTCTGACCAGCTCGGCTGAGCCGAAACCCATGCCGCTATCGGCCTGAGATCTGTCGAACGAACGGCCTCTTCTGTCAGGACGCCAAGTGCGACGTCATCGCCGAGCGACGACGCGAACATAGCCAGGTCGGCGGCAGCAATTGGTGCCAATCCGGCCTCTTCGATTAACGATCCCGCCACCCAAGCATCGCGACCGGCAGGAGTGTATATCAATGCTTTCGGTTTTTCGGAGCTAGGAATTGCCGCGATCCCCGTCAACTGTCGACAGGAGCGGCGCTGAGGTCGTCACGAATTCGGGAACGCCGCGAAGCACACCTTGGAACCCGACCAGAGGGTCCCCGAAAGTCAGCCCGGAGCTGTCTATACGATACTCCCGGATGGTATCCTCGTGCAGCCCTGTTCTCTTCTTGATTACGGAGACTGCTCGCCTCACCCTTCCCGCAGCCTCGAAATAACGCAGCAGAATGACTGTGTCCGCTAGATAGGTGACGTCGACCGGCGCCTTCATGTCGCCGACAAGCCCATGCTGCGCAACGGTAAGGAAGGTATTGGCACCTTGCCTGTTCAAATATTGAAGCAACTCATGCATGTGAAGGATCAGCGAGTTTTCATCCGGCATGGATGCTTGATAGCCATTGATGCTATCGATGATGACGGTCTTGGCATTCGTCTTGTCCACGCAATCGCGAACGCGATGCGCGAATTCACCTGGCGACAGTTCAGCGGCGTCGAGCTGTTCGATATGAATAAGACCGCTGCTCCTTAACGTCTCGAGATCCATTCCCAAAGACTTTAGCCGCGTAAAGAGCAGACCAAGCTCCTCGTCGAAGATGAAGGCCGCCGCCTTCTCGCCACGCGCGACCGCCGCGACCAAGAATTGAAACGAGAAAGTACTCTTGCCGGTACCGGCTGGACCGAGGATGAGCGTGCTGGAACCTCTTTCCAAGCCCCCGCCCAGCAGAAGGTCCAGTTCCGGGATATTCGAGGATATTTCATCGCGGACGTAAGTTGACCGATGTTCGGCGGCAACGAGACGTGGAAAAACAACAACACCGCCCGTTTGAATGGTGAAGTCATGGAAGCCGCCGCGGAAGGCTTGCCCGCGGTACTTCGTGATCCTGAGCCGTCGGCGCTCGGCACCATAGGTCGGCGCCATCTCCTCGAGATGGATGACGCCGTGCACGACGCTGTGCACCGTTTTGTCAAGCACGTCGGACGTCAGATCATCGAGCAGAAGGACTGTCGCCCCCTGGCGGGCAAAATAGTGCTTGAGCGCCAGGATCTGCCGCCGGTAGCGCAGCGAGCTTTGCGCGAGCAGCCGGATCTCCGACAGGCTGTCGAGAACCACACGACTTGGCTTGACCCGCTCGAATGCGGCAAAGATCTCCTTTGTCGTCTCTCCGAGTTCCAGGTCTGATGAATAGAGCAAGCTCTGCTGCTGGTCGGCATCCAACAAGCTTTCCGGAGGAACGACTTCAAAGACCTCGATATGGCCGTCGATCACCATACCGTGCGATGCGGCACCTGCACGAAGCTCGCTCTCGGTTTCGGAAAGGGTGATGTAGAGCCCCTGCTCGCCAAGTCGAGCACCCTCGATCAGAAATTGCAGCGCAATCGTTGTCTTTCCCGCCCCGGGGTTTCCCTCCAGGAGAAACACGTGCCCCGGCGAAAGACCACCTGCCAGAATTGTATCTAAACCGGACACTCCGGTACGGGCTTTCATGGCAGGCACGACTGTATTCATTCATTGTTTCCTTCAGTTTATACTGGAATTAGTGGCGACAAACGGAATGTCAAATGGTCGACAGGGGCTTTCTGAGCGGCCCGATTGAAAAACGACCAAACTCGACAGCAAGGATGTCCGCCATTTCGGTCCGCTCTTTTTCTGGAGGCGCCAAAGGCAACCAAGCGCTGGTCGATCGTCTCGGAGAATCGCCGCGGGCAAAAAGGCAAGCTCCGCCCAAATCGCTCTCGCATGGGTGCTGGCGCACAAGCCCTGATCGCGCCAATCCCGGGACGACCAAGCTGCACGGCCTCAAGGAAAAAATTCAATCCGCCGCGGTCGAGCTAAGCGCTAAGGACCTTGCCGAAAGCGCGCTGGCCACCATCAAGGTCGAAGGCGATCGTTACCCTCCGCATCTGCAGGCAAGGGTCACCCGCTAAGCAAAGTCCTTCCGTCATCCTCGGGCTTGCCCACTGCTGTCCGGTTTAGCAAAAGCGGTTGCGGAAGTTTCCGAGACTTGCAGTAGATGTGCCGCTTTACTGTTTTGACTTATTATTTTCGCGATAAGACGAATGCTGGCGGGTGGCATCGGCGTCGCAGAGAGTTCCGAGGCGAAATTATGCCGAGCCTTCTGTGCCTACATTACGCACCGTAAAGTAGACACTAATTTCCCCATAACCCTTTGGAAAGGATTTCAACCGGACAGTAGTGGCACAAGGCCGAGGGTGACGTCGTGTGGAGAATGAAATACTTTTCGGCTGCGTCTTCACCAATCAGATCATTTCCTCGGCGCAGGCGCATTCTCACGAAAAGCCGGTATCGTCTCCAGCTTGGTGACGATCTCAGCGATATTTGGCCACCGGGCAAGGTCGAAGCCCATGCGTCGGGCGCTGACCGCCTGCGGAAAGAGGAAGATGTCGGCTATGCCAGGCCTGTCTCCGACGGCGAAAGTGCCATTCCTGCGGCCGGCAATCATCGTCTCGACCGCGGCCATTCCCTCGCCGACCCAATGACGGCTCCAGGCGGCAACGGCGTCGGCATCGGCTTGGAAGGCAGCCTTCAGATGCAGGCCGATCCGCGGCGGCAGCAGCGCGTGGATTTCGGCTGCGACCGCAAGCGCGATCGAACGGGCCTGCGCCCTGCCTTCAGCCGTATCGGGCAGCAGCGGCGGCTCCGGCTGAACCTCATCGAGATATTCGACAATCGCCAGCGATTGGGTGATGAGGACACCGCCATCCGTCAGCAAGGCCGGCACCAGCCCCTGCGGGTTGACGCTGCGATAGCTGGCCTGCCGGCTCTCGGCATCTTCTCCGAGAATGCTCACCGGCAGCGCCTCTGCCGTCAGCCCCTTGAAGGCCAGCGCGATCCGGACCCTCGAGGTCGCGGAAGAAATTTCGTTCTGGTAGAGTTTCACTGTCATTCTCCCTGCTAAATTCAGAAAAGCGGTTGCTCAACCGCGAAGGCCGCCGTGACAAGGCCCGCAAGCGGCGATGGTTCGTGCGAGCTGATGTCGTAGATACAGGGGGCGGCGAAGACCGCAGATGCCAGAACGCAGATAATCATCAATCTCATTGGACCCTCCATCGGCGAAGCCCGGCCGGGCCTCGCCCTGTTTCCTCTCCGCTGCCGCCTTCAGGCAATGCTCAGCTCGACATGGATATTTCCGCGTGTCGCCTTCGAATACGGGCAGGTCCGGTGCGCCTCGTCGACAAGCGCCTTGGCGACATCCGGCTCGATGCCGGGCAGGCTGACCTTCAGCCGGGCCTGCAGAAAATAATCGCCGTCCGTCGTCCCGAGATCGACTTCGGCATTCACCGCAGTCTCCGCGGGAAGCCTGATCTTCAGCTTGCCGGCGGCAATGCCCATCGCGCCGATGAAGCAGGCGGACCAGCCGGCGGCGAAAAGCTGCTCGGGATTGGTGCCGAGCCGCGCGCTGCCGGGAGGCGAGAGCTTGATGTCGAGCTGGCCGTCGTCGCTTTGCGAAGCGCCGTCGCGCCCGCCGGTGGTGTGGGTCTTGCCGGTATAGAGAACCTGTTCGATATTTGTCATGGGAACACTCCGTAGATTGGCCGCAGAACGCGAGGAGATCACTGCTGCGACCGGGTTGACGAAGTGAGTTTTGACCGGCCGATATATCCTGCATGTTTCCAAAATCGACCGAAATGTCACAAAACGTAGCATCCGGTATCCGGGACATTCTTGTATACAAAACCGCCGGAAAAACCCCCGGTAACCCTGCGGTCACTGCAGGGTGACTTCCGCCGCAAGCCCGCCACCGGCGCGATTGTATAGCCGCAGCGAACCACCGATCTTGGCCGTCAGCTGCTGGGCGATCGCAAGGCCAAGCCCCGTGCCGCCGGTCTCGCGGTTGCGGGATTGCTCCAGCCGAAAGAACGGCTGCATGGCTGCTTCCAGCATATCGTCCGGTATTCCGGGCCCGCGGTCCATGACCGATATGACGACATGCTGTTCCGCGTCATGCCCGACGCTGATCTCGGCAGAGCCTGCAAATTTCAGGGCATTGTCGATGAAGTTCGACAGGATGCGGCGAAGGGCATGCGGCTTGGTGAAGGCGGCGCCCTCAACCAGCCCGACGACTTTGACGGCTTTCCCGGTGTCCTGATAGTCGTAAGCTATGCTGTCAATGAACGAGGAGAGATCGATGCGGGCGTTCTTCTCCCCGCTGCCGTGGGCGCTGCGCGCATAGGCTATGCCGTCCTGCACGAGGCGCTGGATCTCGGCGAGATCACTCACCAGCTTGTCCTTCTCGGGCGAATCCTCCGCCATATCGGCGCGCAGTCGCATGCGGGTGATCGGCGTTTGCAGGTCATGGGAAATCGCCGCCAGTATCTGGACCCGCTCTTCGAGATAATGGGCGATCCTCTCCCGCATCGCATTGAACGCCCTCGCCGCATGCGCGACTTCGCTCGGCCCCGCCTCGCTCAAAGCGGGACCATCCTTGTCAGGATCGAGCGCATCTGCGGCAGCCGCCAGCCTTCCGAGCGGCCGGATCGCCAGGCGCACCGCAAACCAGGTGCACAGGATGAGGAGCGCCATCTGGACGGCAAAGACATAGGGCAGCCATTCCGCGATCGGCATGACGCCCCTCGGCGTCACATCGATCGTGAGCGGGCTGCCGTCGCTCAGCATCAGATGCGCCTGCAGCCGGTTCACCCCGCCCGGTATCCGTTCGATCCGGATCGGGAAGCGGTGCCCGACGGCCGCCTCGATCTTTCCCGCGATCTCCCTGCCCTTGCTCGAGGCGTCGGGCACACCGGCCAAGCCAGGCCCAAGTTCGAATCGGTAGTTGCCGCGGCTCAACCAGTCCACAAGGTCGCCGCGCTCGGCCGCCGGGAGCCGGTCGAGAACGGCAATCGATGTTGCAACGTCGTTCTCGAGCGTGCCGAGCATCACCGCCTTGGCCGACATGTAGCGCTCCATGTAGAGAACGCTGAAGGAAAGCCCGTAGGCGAAGGCCAGGCCGACCAGCAGGATGAGAAAGATCCTCGATCGCAGCGTTCTCGGCCACATCAGGCCAGGCAGCATGGCGACCGCACTCCTCATTGCCGCGGCTCCGAAATTTCGACCGGAACCGAGAAGACATAGCCTTCGCTGCGCACCGTCTTGATGTAGGTGGGTTCGCGCGCATCGTCTCCCAGCCGCTGCCGCAGGCGGCTGACCAATAGATCGATCGAGCGATCGAAGAGCTCGGCGTCGCGCCCCTGCGTCAGGCTCAGAAGCTGATCGCGATTGAGGACCCGCTGCGGATGGTCGATGAAGACACGCAGCAGGCGGTATTCGGCGCCGCTCAGTGCAATCGCCGTCCCTTCCTTGTCCAAGAGGTGGCGAGCAACCGTGTCGAGCCGCCAATCGCCGAAGGTCAGCAATTGTCCCGCCTCGCTGATCTGCAGGTTGGGCGGCAGCATGCGCGTGCGCCGCAGCACCGCCTTAATGCGGGCGAGAAGCTCGCGCGCTGCGAACGGCTTGGCGAGATAGTCGTCGGCGCCCATCTCCAGCCCGAGGATCCTGTCCATCTCGTCGGTGCGGGCCGTCAGCATCAGGACCGGGATTGCCTTGTGCCGCCCGCCGCGCAGTTCGCGGCACAGCACCAGACCGTCATCGCCGGGCATCATCACGTCGAGCACGATAAGGTCGACTGAATTGGAGTCCAGAAAACTGCGCATCTGGCGGCCGTCCGCGGCAACGCTGGTCCTGAGGCCATTCTTCTGCAGATAGCCCGAAACCAGCTCGCGGATTTCGCGATCGTCGTCGACGATCAGGACGTGATCGACATGATCCATATTTGCCTATTCCTCAACGATATGGCCGCGCCCACCGCCTCGGTCATGATACCGAAGCGCAGACGCGACCTACGCATATTCCGCCGGCCCGTGCAACGAGCCACTGCCGCCGATCAGAAGTGATCGACGTCGATGACCGCCTGGGCAAAGGCCTGCGGCGCCTCCTGCGGCAGGTTGTGGCCGATGCCGCCGCCGATCGTGCGATGCTCGTACCTGCCGGAGAACTTTTCGGCATAGGCGGAGGGCTCCGGATGCGGCGCGCCGTTGGCATCACCCTCCATGGTGATCGTCGGCACCGAAATCATCGGCAAGGCGGCAAGCTTCTTTTCATAGGCGTCGTATTTCGCCTCGCCTTCGACCAGCCCCAGGCGCCAGCGATAATTGTGGATGACGATGTCGACATGGTCCGGATTGTCGAAGGCGGCAGCAGATCGGTCGAAGGTCGCATCGTCGAAATTCCACTTCGGCGAGGCCGTCTGCCAGATGAGCTTTGCGAAATCATGCGTGTTGCTGGCATAGCCCAGACGGCCACGTTCGGTGGCGAAATAGAACTGGTACCACCATGCAAGCTCGGCTTTCGGCGGCAGCGGCTTCTCGTTGGCTGCCTGGCTGCCGATTAGGTAGCCGCTGACCGACACCATCGCCTTGCAGCGCTCCGGCCAGAGTGCGGCCATGATGTTGGCTGTCCGCCCACCCCAGTCGTAGCCGGCAATCACCGCCTTCTGGATCTTGAGCGCATCGAGCAGGGCGATCATATCGGCGGCGAGCGCCGAAGGCTGGCCGTTACGAGGCGTTTTGTCGTTGAGGAACCGGGTCGTGCCGTAGCCGCGCAGATAAGGTATGATCACGCGGTAGCCGGCGGAGGCAAGCAGCGGCGCGACGTCGACGAAACTATAAATGTCATAGGGCCAGCCGTGCAGCAGCAGGACCACAGGACCGTCCGTCTTGCCGGCTTCGGCGTAGCCGATATTAAGCACATCGGTCTTGATCTGCTTCAGCGCTTCGAAGGACGTATGGGTTCCCCTCTTCACGTCGGGCATGGCTCCGGCCGAAGCCGGCGCGGTCTGGGCAGCGGCGATGCCGGTCACGCCGAATTCAACCGCCGCAAGGGCGACGGCTGTCATGCCGAAGAAGCGGCGGCGGTGATGGTTGATTTGCTCTGACATGGGTCTCTCCTGTCGAATGGATCACGGTGCTCAGAAGACGTTCGGCTTGTATCGCCCGTATGTCGCAAGCCGCGGTTTTTGAATGCGAATGTAACCCCGGCCCGCCGAGATACATTCTGATACAATCGCCGCCCTGCCTTCGTCCGAGCGCCGGGTGCGTCAGCCCCTCTGCGGATGAGGCAGTTTGTATTCTTTTGTATCGCTTCCGCCCCAGCGCAATAGTTCGGTACATTTTCCCGCCAAACCAGACACACCGGAGATACCTCCGCCCGGCTACATCGCGTCGTTGCTGGTTCAGGCCCATCGCCGTCCAGAGCCCGACCAATCGGTTTCAAAGGAAACGATGATGACACTTCTGATCATTGCCTATCTCGGAGGCATGCTGACCATACTCAGCCCCTGCATCCTCCCCATCCTCCCCTTCGTCTTCGCCCGCGCCGGCCAGCCCTTCGTCAAAAGCACGTTACCGATGCTGGCAGGCATGACCGCCACTTTCGCGCTGGTCGCGACACTTGCTGCGGTCGGCGGCAGCTGGGCCATTCGCGCCAATGAATATGGCCGCCTTGCCGCGATCGTTCTGATTGCCCTCTTCGGCGTGAGCCTGCTTTCGCCGCGCTTTGCCAGCACCCTCGCCCGTCCGATCGTCGACCTGGGAAATAACCTCGTGAACGCCAGCGGCGGCGGACGCACGGCGCCGACGGTTAGGAGCGCCCTCATTCTCGGCGTCGCGACCGGCCTGCTCTGGGCGCCTTGCGCCGGGCCGATCCTCGGTCTCGTGCTGACGGGTGCTGCCTTGCAGGGCGCCAACCTTGAGACCAGCTTCCTGCTCGTTGCCTATGCAGCCGGTGCGGCGACCTCCCTTGCCGTCGCCTTGTCGGCCGGCGGAAAGATATTTGCCGCCATGAAGCGCTCGCTCGGTTTCGGTGATCGTATTCGCCAGGTGCTTGGCGCTGCCGTGCTCGCAGGTGTCGCCATCATCGCCCTCGGCCTCGACACCAGCCTACTGTCCCGCCTCTCCTACGCCAGCACCGCGTCTCTTGAACAGGCCGTGCTCGACCGGCTGCATGCAAAGGAGCTCGCCGCTGCACCCTCCGAGGTCGCGAGCAACGACGCGACGCTCGTCGCGGTCGATGCGAAGAAGCCTTTCCGCAGCGATCTCCCCGTCGAGGGTTATGCGCCCTCGCTCGACGGCGCGGTCGAATGGCTGAACTCGAAACCCCTGACGACAGCAGAGCTGCGCGGCAAGGTGGTGCTCGTCGACTTCTGGACCTATTCCTGCATCAACTGCATTCGCACGATCCCCTACACCAAGGCCTGGGCGGAAAAATATGCCGATCAAGGTCTCGTGGTGATCGGCGTCCACGCTCCGGAATTCGCCTTCGAAAAGAAGATCGATAACGTCAAAAGCGCGATCAGTGACTTCAAGATCGGCTATCCCGTTGCCGTCGACAATGACTACAAGATCTGGCGCGCCTTCGAGAACAGCTACTGGCCGGCCGCCTATCTGATCGACGCCAAGGGCCAGATCCGCTATCATCATTTCGGCGAAGGCAATTACGGCAGGACCGAAAAGGCCATTCAGGACCTGCTGCGCGAGGCCGGCAGCCAAATGACGGCGACGGCGCCCGCCGTACCGAATGCCAAGGGCGTGGAAGCGGCTCCCGACCTCAGCAATATCCGCTCCGGCGAGACCTATCTCGGCTATGGGCAGACGGCAAATTTCGCGTCGCCCGAAGGGCTGCAGGCCGATACGCCGCAGAACTACTCGATTGCCGAGCCCGGTCTCAACGCATGGGGCCTCTCCGGTACCTGGACCGTCGGTAAGGATCAGGCGACGCTCGACCAGCCGGGCGGCGGCATCGCCTATCGCTTCAGCGCCCGTGACCTGCATCTCGTGCTCGGACCCGGTGCCGACGCAAAACCGATCCGCTTCCAGGTATCGATCGATGGCAAGCCGCCAGGATCCGATCACGGCTCCGACATCGATGCCGACGGCAACGGCACGGTCACCGCGACCAGGCTTTACCAGCTCGTCCGCCAATCCGGCACCGTCGCCGCCCGCAACTTCGAGATCCGCTTCCTCGATCCCGGCGTCCAGGCCTACGCCTTCACCTTCGGCTGAACCCAAGACCGTTCCACACCCCGCTCTTCAACATCGACCACAAGGAGTAACCTCATGAACAAGCATCTGACTTTCATCGCAGCCTTTGCCTTTGCCACCGCCGGAATCGCGTTCGCAGCCGAGGCTGCCTCGGTGAAGAACATCGTGATCGTCCACGGCGCGCTGGCCGACGGCTCGGGTTGGCGCAAGGCAACCGAGATCCTCGAAAAGCGCGGCTTCAACGTCACCATCGTCCAGGAACCCCTCACCTCGCTCGACGACGACGTGGCCGCGACAAAACGGGTTCTCGACCTTCAGGAAGGACCGACGCTCCTCGTCGGCCACAGCTACGGCGGCATGGTGATCACCGAAGCCGGCAACGATCCTCATGTCGCGGGCCTCGTCTATGTCGCAGCCTTCCAGCCCGACGAGGGCGAAAGCCTGCTGAGCCTCGCCAGCTCAAAGCCGGCCGGCAGCATGGATATCAAGGAAACGAAGGACGGCAAATATCTATATCTCGACCCCGGCGCCTTCGCGGCGGATTTTGCCGCCGACCTTCCAAAAGCCGAGGCCGACTTCCTGGCAAAGTCACAAGTCTTCGCCTCGAAACAGGCCTTCGCGGCCAAGATCGCAGAGCCGGCATGGCGGACGAAGCCGAGCTGGTCGATCGTCGCCACTCAGGATCGCGCCATCAACCCGGATCTCGAGCGCGACATGGCAAAACGAGCCGGCAGTGACGTGACCGAAATCAAGGCCAGCCATGCCGTTTTCGCATCCCAACCGGAAAGAGTCGCCGACGTCATCGAAAAGGCGGCGAAGAGAGTCGGCGAGTAGGACTTCAAGTCTCTTCTCCCCCGCGGGGAGAAGAGGGAGCAAGCCTGTTGCCCCTCTCCACGACTGGAGAGGGGCAACAATATTTACTGGTTGGCGGCGACCGGGCGCACCAGCGGGGTAACGCGGCGGATGGTGACGCGGCGGTTTTCCTGTTCGGGACCTGATGTGTTCACCTTCAGGTAACGCTCGCCGTAACCCTGCGTCGCCATGTTTTCCGGCGGGATGCCGTAGACGTCGGTGAGCACGTTAGCGACCGATTCCGCGCGCTGGTCGGAAAGAACCAGATTGCTCTGATCGCTGCCGACGGCATCCGTGTGCCCCTCGATCAGGAAGGTCTCGCTCGGATCCTTCTTCAGCACCTGGCTGATCGCGTCGGCAACCTTGCGCAGGGTGCGCGCCTGGGTCATCGGGATATCGGCGCTGCCGGTCGCGAAGGTGATCGTGTCGAGGTCGATGCGGCGCACCTTGTCGCGGATACGCGCCGAATACTTCACCTCGTCGAGCGAATAAACCCGCTCCACCGGCTCCACGGGCGGCTCGCTCAGGAACTCATAGTAGTCCCGGTCCGGGTCGCTGCGCGTATCGATGATGTAATCGCTGAGCGGCACCCGCAACCGCATTGGAGGCAGATCGGCGCCCGGATCTTCGAAATAGCCGCGGTCCGGATCTTCGTAGAGATCGGGCGAGTAATAGAGGACGGATTCGCGCCCGCGGGCATCGATGCGCGACCGCTGGATAATATCGCCGTAACGGTTGCGGATCGTCACGATGCGATAGCCCTCCGGCCGTGTAATCGTCTCGCGATAGCGACTGTCGGGCAGCTCTTCATAAATCGGCCGTTCGCCGTCGCGCAGGAACCGTCTGTCGTCGTCGCTGCGCACGATTACCTGATTGTTGTATTGAATGATCACGCGATTGTCGTCGGTTTGGTCGTCAACGCGGGCGCCCTCGGGACGGACGAATCGCGGCCGCTCCTCTAGTCTGGTGCCCTTCTCCCTGGTCACCGCCTCGAGCTTGATCGTCGCCGGCGCCTTATCGGCGGTGGCCGCCTGCGCATCGGCATCCGAGGTCGGCACCTTCACCTCCTGGCTCTCGGCGCGCACCTTGTCGCGGTCGCGGCGGCCTTCACGGCCCTTGCTGCGGTCGGCATCCTTGTCGCTGTCGAGCACGGCGGCGCCATTCTCGACCGGCAGCACGACGGTCTCGTTGCTCTTGGCCGGATCCGCGGCAACCTTCTTGCGGCGTTCCAGTTCCTCGGGAGAAACCTTTTCCGGTGCCGGAATCGCCTGCTCGACCTGCTGACCGCCGCTGGCATCCGGCGCTGGCTGGGCCGTTTCGGTGCTGGGCGCAGCCGGCTTTTCGCCGGCAGGCTGCTCAGCGGCAGGCTTTACGGCCGTGCCTTCGGCGGGTTTTTCGGCGGGCGCAGCTTCCGGAGCTGCCGCCTTGTCTTCGGTTTCCTTCTCCGCGGGTGCGGCAGCCTCACCCTTCTTCGGTTTCTTCTCAGCAGGCGTTTCGGCCGTGGGTTTTACCTCCGGCTTGGCTTCGGGCGTGGTCTGTTCCTCGGCGGGCGCCACCGCTTCGGGAGCGGCAGTTTCGCTCTTCGCCTTAGCCTTATCCCGGCCTTTTTCCCGCTTGCCGCCTTCGGGCTTCGCCTCGGGCTGCGCCTGCTCCGTCTCCGGCTGAGCTTCCTTGGCGGCCGGCTGCTGTTCGGGCTCCGGCTGGACATCCGGCTCGGCCTGTTTCTTCGGCTTCCTCGGCTTTTCCTGCGTTACCGGCTGCTGCTCCTGCTGGGGCTCGGCGTCCGGCTTGGCCTCTGGCTGGGCTTCCTTCTTGGTTTTGCGCTCGGGTTTGCTTTCGGCCTGCGGGGCCGGCTCTTCCTTCGGCGCGGCTTCGGCCTTCGGCGGCTCCGGCTCTGCCTTGGGTTCCGGCGCTTCCTTGCGCTCGGGCTTCGGTTTTTCGGCGGGCGCCTCCTTCGGCTGTTCCGCGGCCGGCGCCTGCTCGGCCGGGGCTTCCTCCTTCTGCTTGCGCTTCTTCTTCAAGAGCTCTTCCTCGGAAGGCGCGTCCTGCGCCACTTCGAAACTGCCCTGTTCCGCCTGCTGCACGGCCGCGGTCGGCGTCGTGCCGTCGCGGACAGCAGCCATCGTCGTGGCAGGCTGGAGAGCCAGCGATAGGGAAAGCAGCGGGAAAGCTGCACTCGCAAACAATCTAGATTTCTTGCCCATCTGGTTTCCTCGATCCTGTTTGAGCTTCCTGAAGGCCCACAGGCCTTGATTCGCCCCTAGCTTCGCAATGAGGCGAAACGGCGAATTGGCAAAGCGCCAAGCCGCCGATTTGTTCCGGTTCTAGGAAGCGCGGGATTAACCTCCCGTGAATGTTGCAGTCTGCTTTCGTTCATCTCGCCTGTTATTTGCACCGCACAATTGCGCGGGAATTTGTGTTGCAATTCCATGAAAAAAAGTCTGATTATCGCCCTAAGGCGGTGTCGACACCGTTGAATAGCGGCCGCGAGTCCGAGAGAAAAACAGACAGCGGCCACCAACAGAGAGGATCCTCATGTTTAACTCCACCCGCATCTTCGCGGCAGCCTCGATCGCGGCAATGTCACTCTTTGCCGGCTCGGCCATGGCCGATGGCGAAAAATACGTGATCGGCACCGATTCGACCTATCCGCCCTTCGAATTCGTCGATGCCAGCGGCACGATTCAGGGCTTCGACATCGATATCGCCAAGGCGCTCTGTGCCGAGATGAAGGCCGAATGCAGCTTCGTCAGCACCGATTGGGATGGCATCATTCCGGCGCTCAACGCCAAGAAATTTGACATGATCGTCTCTTCCATGTCGATTACGCCGGAACGCCTGAAGCTCGTCGACTTTTCCAACAAGTACTACAACACCCCGCCGGCGATCGCCGTGCCGAAGGACTCCAAGATCACCGACGTTGCTGGGCTCAAGGGTAAAGTGATCGGCGCGCAGACCTCGACGACGCACGCCAACTACGCCGAGAAGCATCTGGCCGACACCGAGCTGAAGCTCTATCCGACCGCTGACGAATACAAGCTCGACGTTTCCAGCGGCCGTGTCGATGCCGTCATCGACGACGTCGTCGTTCTCTCCGAGTGGGTTAAGTCCGACGCCGGTGCCTGCTGCAAGATCCTGACCACCCTGCCGGTCGATAAGGAAATCAACGGCGAAGGCGCCGGCATCGCCATCCGCAAGGGCGATCCGCTCAAGGAAAAGCTCAATACGGCGATCGCTGCGATCCGCGCCAGCGGCGAGTACAAGAAGATTCAGGACAAGTACTTCGACTTCGACGTTTACGGCGAATGAGAAATTCGGTATCTGGCCGGTAAAGCGAATGGCGGAAGGCTTGCTCTTCCGCCATTTTTGTTTGACAACGGTGACAAGATTAAAACGGCAAAAGCCGTGAGGGGAATACTCGCATGGGCGGATTATTTTCCGCGCTCGGCTCCTTCTGGAGCTCACTTGTTCACATTTTCGATCCGCTGTGCGGACCCGTTGGCATCTTCACCTGGTTTGGTCAGTCGACGATTCTTGCCTGCGGCGATACTGGCTGGGGCGACGAAATCGCCCTCGGCTTGCAGGTCACCGTTTCGGTGGCGATCGTCACCCTGCCGATCGGCCTCGTCATCGGTTTTCTCGTGGCGCTCGGCCAACAGTCGGAGGAAAAGCCGCTGCGGCTGGCCGCCGGCATCTACACGACGATCTTCCGCGGCCTGCCGGAGCTTTTGACGCTCTTCATCATCTATTACGGCATGCAGATGCTGATCCAGTCCCTCCTCGAGCTTGCCGGCTATGTAGGCCCGCCGATCGAGATCAACGCTTTTCTCGCCGGCGTGATCGCGCTGTCGGTCGTCTTCTCCGCCTACTGTTCGGAAGTGCTGCTCTCGGCTTTCCGCGCCATACCCAAGGGCCAGTATGAGGCGGGAGACTCGCTCGGCCTTCATCGCGGCCGCACACTGCGGCTCATCATCCTGCCGCAGCTCGTACGAATCGCACTCCCCGGCCTGACGAACCTCTGGATGGTGCTGCTGAAGGACACGTCCTATGTCTCGATTATCAGCCTTGCCGACATCCTGCGCCAGACGAGCGTCGCCGTGCGGGTGACCAAGGAACCCTTCTTCTTCTACGGCATCGCCTGCTGTCTCTATCTGGTGCTCGCCATCCTCTCTTCGTTCCTGCTCGTCCGCATCGACCGCTGGGCCAAACGTTCCGAGGTCCGCCGATGAGCTATGCCGAAGCCTTGATCCCGCCGCAACCCGCCCCCCGAGAGGTGGCAAAGCCGATGACGGCGGCACGCCTCAGCGGCTATATCCTCGTTGCCTTCTGGGCCCTCTTCGCAGCACTGCTGATCTTTACCGTCGTCAAGGGCTGGGATCCGGACAAATTCTCCCGCTATGGGCCGCGTTATCTACACGGTCTCTGGGTGACGCTCAGCCTTGTCGCCATCTCCGTCGTCTGCGGCGCCATCCTGTCGCTGCCGCTCGCCATGGCGCGGCTGTCGAAGAACCGGGTGCTCAACTGGCTCGCCTATGGCTACATCTATTTCTTCCGCGGCACGCCGCTGCTTGCGCAGCTCTTCCTGGTCTATTACGGCCTCGGCGTTTTTCGTCCACAGCTGGAAGCCATCGGCATCTGGTGGTTCTTCCGCGAAGCCTGGTATTGCGGCCTCTTTGCCATGACCATCAATACGGCAGCCTATCAGGCGGAAATCCTGCGCGGCGCAATCGAGAGCGTGCCGCACGGCCAGCGCGAGGCGGCCGCCGCACTCGGCATTCACAAGGCCATTGCCTTCCGCAAGGTCATCCTGCCCCAGGCCTTCATCGTCGCGCTGCGCCCTTATGGCAACGAAATCATCCTTCTGATCAAGGGCTCGGCGGTCGTCGCCATCATCACCGTGCTCGATCTGATGGGCGAAACCCGCTACGCCTTCTCCCGCACCTTCGACTACCAGACCTATCTCTGGGCGGCGATCTTCTATCTCACCATCGTCGAGGCGCTGCGCCATCTCTGGGCGTGGATCGAGCGTCGGCTGACCCGCCATCTCAAGCGCTGACTGGCAGCACTCGCGGGGCCGTGCTGCCAAGCCATTGATATTAAAAATGAATTGCCCTTTCCGGAAGTGTCTGTAAAGTTTCCGTTAACCACTCGCATGTTTCCATATCACGTAGCGCTAATAGGCGCGCGAGTGGGAACGAGAACAAGCGGAATAAAATGCACACGGACATGGAAAGACAATTACAAGGTTACGGCCTCACCACCGCCCAAATCCTCTACCGCCTGCCGGACCACCCGAGGATCCTGCAGACCTACGTCTGGCAGGATTACGATCTCGCCCCGGATTTTCCCGAGATGCGCGGCTTCCTGAAATTCTGGCAGGAGAAGCTCGACGGACCGCTGCATTCGGTGCGCTACGTCCACCGCAAGCTGATCTCGGCAACCGAGTGGCGCGCGCTGAAGGGTGAGTTCATCCTGCACTGATCAGACATGCGCCTCGCCATGGCCGAATTCGCCCTCGTCACGATCCGGACGCAATGCGAAATAGAGCATGCCGAAATAGAAGGCGACGACCGCAGCAATGACCGCAAGGCCGGGGATCGGCCCAAGCACGGCATTGTCGATAACATAAGCCCATGAATGCGCCTGCAGCGCCGGCGTGCCCTCTGTTTGCAGTTTCGGCGTCGAGATCTTCAGGCACCAGGCTAGCAGCAGGATGAAATACATCCAGCCGTAATTGCGCTTGAGACGGCGATGCATCGCCTCGCCATAACTCAGCAGGAAGCGCGGATGGCGCAGGCTGCCGGCGATCACCGCGGCCCAATCGCTGCCGCTATTGGGGTCGGGCGCCAGAATTTGCGCGAAATAGCAGCGCTCGATCTGGCGGATGCGGGCGCGGTATATGTCGAAAAAGCGGTAGCGCCGCGCCTCGATCATCAGAAGCAGCGTGATCAGCATCATCCCGAACAGCAGCACGCCATGATGCGAGGTCGGAGTCGACAGCGATACCGAGAGCAGCGCCGCCACCACGGTGATCGCCCAGTTGGATGTCCGGTCGATGCGGTCGCGCCAGCTCGTCATGCGTCCGAGCTCGCCACGGTAATAATGGACGAGCGTATTGGTGGTCTCGCCGGGCGTACCGGGCAGCAGCGACCTCCGCGCATCCTCTCTTTCCCTTATCGACAATATTCTGTCCTGCTCGGTCTCCATGATTTTCCTCCCTTCGTCTCCCTTTCGGCTGCCTCTCATAGGGCGCCCGACCATTCTGCGCCTGCAGCCACGCCATTGCAAAAGATTGAAAGCCGCCTTAGAGCCGTGCCTGAAACAGAAGGATAATGACCGCGATGGCAAAGAAAATCGACGAAGAAGCCCTTGCCGAGGCCTATAACCGTGCACTGGCGCTGGAAAAGGCCGGTGATGTCGATGCGGCCGTGGCGGCCTATGAGGAAGTACTGACAATCGATCCGGACGACCACGGCGGAGCCGCCGTGCGCATCGCCGCGATGGGCCGCGGTGAAACGCCGGCCAAGGCGCCCGACGCCTATATCGAGACCTTGTTCGACCAGCATGCCGAGGTCTTCGAGGACGTGCTCGTCGAGCAGCTCGGCTATCATGTGCCGATGCTGGTCCGCCAGCGCCTGCAGCAGCTGAAGCTCGGACCATTCAAGCGGTTGCTCGACCTCGGCTGCGGCACGGGTCTGACCGGCGGCGCCCTGCGCGACCTCTGCGAAGACATGACCGGCATCGACATTTCGGAAAAGATGGTCGAGATCGCTCATGAGAAGGATCTCTACGAGACGCTCTTCGTCGCCGAAGTCGAGGATTTCCTCGAGGACAATGACGAGGAAGCCTTCGACATCATCACCGCAACGGATGTGCTGCCCTATCTCGGGGCGCTCGAACCGTTGTTCTTCGGGACCGCCGAGAATCTGACGGCGGGCGGCCTCTTCATCTTCTCCTCCGAAACCCTGCCCGAAGAAATTCTCGCCGGACGCGCTTACATGGTCGGCCCGCATCAGCGCTTCGCCCATGCCGACGCCTATGTGAGAGAGCGGCTGACGGCCACCGGTTTCGAGCTTGTCGAGATATCGGATATCAATGTGCGGATGGAAGATGGACAGCCGACGCCCGGCCATCTGGTAATCGCCAGACATATCGCCTGACGGAATACTTGCATGCTCGGCGAAGTATCTCTTGCGTGATGTGCGGCTAGCTGTTACTTAGTCGATCGGTAAAGTTTTTCCAAATTGGAAAGGTCGCCCCGTGTCGCTTGTGCTTTATGGGCATCCGCTCGCCTCCTTCTGCCACAAAGTATTGATTGCGCTTTACGAAAACGGCACGCCCTTCGAAAACCGTCTCGTCGATCTATCCGATGAGAACTCGCGTGCCGATCTCTTCCGCTTCTGGCCGATCGGCAAGATGCCGCTGCTGCGCGACGAGGCCCGCGACAGCACCATCCCCGAGACCTCGATCATCATCGAATATCTCGAGCAATATTATCCCGGCCCCGTTCGCCTGCTGCCGCTGGAGATCGACCGGGCGCTGCAGGTCCGCCTCTGGGACCGCTTCTTCGACAACTATGTCCAGGCACCGATGCAGTCGCTGGTCAGCAATCGTCGCCGACCCGAGGGCGAGGCGGATGAGATCGAGATGGCCGCCTCCCGGTCGACGCTTGGCACCTCCTACGCGATGATCGAAAAACAGCTGGCCGGCAAGCAATGGATATCCGGCGACGATTTCACCATGGCCGATTGCGCCGCCGCCCCGGCCCTCTTTTACGCCGAGACGCTGATCCCGTTTTCACCGGAACAGCCCAACCTTAGCGCATATTACGATCGGCTGCTGACGCGCCCATCCTTTGCAAGAACGCTGGAAGAAGCCCGGCCCTATTTCAAGTTCTACCCTTATAAAGAGAGGCTGCCCGCCTGCTTCCGGGATGCAGCGGGATGATCGACGACCAGGCGGATCTCGACCGCATGTTCCACGCGCTTTCCGACCGCAGCCGCCGGGGCATGATCGACCGCCTCGGCCGCGGCCCGGCTTCCGTCACCGAGCTCGCGGCGCCGCTCGCCGTCGCCCTGCCGACGGTAATGAAACACCTGCAGGTGTTGGAAGACAGCGGCCTCGTATTCTCCGAAAAATCCGGCCGGGTGCGGACCTACCGCCTGCAGCAGGATGCGTTTGCCGCCGTCGAGCGCTGGGTGGAACAGCGAAAGACCCGCTGGACCACCGCCTTCGACAGGCTGGACCAATTTCTCGCCGATGAGCCGGAGACCCTCCCCGAATGACGACACGATCCACAGAACACGCCACCCTCGTCATCGAACGCCACCTGAAGGCGTCCGTCGCCCGCGTCTTCCGCGCCTGGTCGCTGCCGGATTCCAAGCGCCAGTGGTTCGCCTGCCACGGCGATTGGGTGCCGCTGGAATACGGCCTGGATTTCCGTCCCGGTGGACTGGAGAGAAATTATGTCGCCGATACGGAAGGGCTCCTGCACGCCTATGACGCCCGTTACATCGACATCGTGCCCGATGCGCGGATCATCTACGCTTATGAGATGAAGCTCGGCGAAGCCCGCATCTCGGTCTCACTCGCCACCGTCGCCTTCGAAGCCGAACCCGGCGGCACAAAGATGGTCTTTACCGAACAAGCGGTGTTTCTTGACGGATATGCCGACAACGGCGCCCGTCTTCAGGGCACCGAAATCGGCCTCGACAATCTCGAACTCTTTCTCGAGCGCGAAACAAGCCCGATCCATTAGCAAGTTTCAGATATTACATCACTTTTTAGAACGAGAGGCCTTGGCTGACATGTTCAACGCGGCGGCGGCGCGAACGAGCGCCTTCAACGCCTCCTCGTCGATCTTGTCGCTCTCGTGGATATCGATGGCGCGCCGGGTGTTGCCTTCGAGGCTGGAGTTGAAGAGTCCCCAAGGATCCTCAAGCGCGGCACCCCTGGCAAAGGTCAGTTTCACCACGCTCTTATAGGTCTCGCCGGTGCAGATGATGCCTCCGCACTCCCAGACCGGAACCCCTCGCCACTTCCATTCCTCGACAACGTCAGGCTCGGCCTGCCTGATCAGCGCCCGGACCCGCGCGAGCGCCTCGCCGCGCCAATCCTTGAGCTCCTCGATCCTCGCATCGATCATTTGGGAGGGCGAGGCTTCTTCGGCCTGCTGCCCGGAACCGCTCTTCTTCATGCTTGCCGTCGCTTTCTTCATGATTGTCTCTCTTCATCGGCCCAGATGTCGATGACATCGCTGCGGTCACATCCGCTCTCCGGGCAATCGGCTGGCCTGCTCCACCCAGGCGGTCAACTGGGCTTCATCGATGTCGTCATCCTCGCGGATGTCGAGGTAACGCACGTCTTTCTGCTTGGACGCGCCCGGCGGCGGAGGATCGAGCAGGGCGCCGCGGAAGAAGACCACCTTGACGTATCTCGTGAAGCAATGGACGCCGAGGAACCAGCCCTGCCCTTCGATGCCATAGAAGGGAGAGTTCCATTTGACTGCCTTGGATACGCCAGGCACCGTGGCGGTGATGATCCCATCGAGGCGACGACCGATCTCGCTTTTCCAGCCGGGCATCGCCGCGATATAGGCTTGCACGGGCGCGTCGCCATGGCCTTTGGCGATCTGCGGGTTGCCACCCGACAGCAGCTTCGGCGTCGCGGCCGGTTCGGCGGCCGTCTTGCTCGTCACCTTGGCCGCCGTCTTGGATCTTTTCTCGGTCGCATTCACTCCCATCTCCCGCACCACCTCGCGGCATAGGGCAGCAGGAACAGGTAAAGACCGGTCAGCATCAACAGGCGGAGCGGCAACAGCGCCAAGAGGCCTACCCAGATGGTCGATTTCTCCTGCAGCACGGCGATGATATTGACGGTGACAGCCGCCGTAAAGGCGACGGACAGCCAGCGATGGATTTGCCGAAAGCAGGTGTTCCAGTTCAAAGGGACCTCCTATCCCGGGAAAACGAGCTTTAGCGACGGACGATCCGCCCTTCGACGATCTCACTCCGACCGCGCCAGAACTTGCTCCAGATTTGCAAAGAACTGCGTCCACCCGCTCCTGGCGCCCCCGTAAGCCTGCCGCTGATCCGGCCGGAAGCCAGACTGCTCCATCCGCAAATGTGTGCCGGTGCCGGTTGGGGTGAGAGTCCAGGTGACCACGCTTTC
Organism: Rhizobium lentis; assembly: GCF_014200175.1. Taxonomy (GTDB): domain Bacteria; phylum Pseudomonadota; class Alphaproteobacteria; order Rhizobiales; family Rhizobiaceae; genus Rhizobium; species Rhizobium mulingense. Next base: position 191,062 of record NZ_JACHBD010000001.1, read on the forward strand.
CAGCCCATAGGCTTCCCAGCTATAGGACAGGGTCTTGTTCGGCTCGACTTCCAGGACCCTGCAGTCGACAGAGCCCCAATCCGCGCTGAAACTGAAACGATGATCGATGGCGGGCTTAAAGTCGCTCTTCATCAGCCACTCCTGAAGCAGGTGCGGCTGAGTGAGCGCCCGCCAGATCTTTTCCGAGGGATAGGGCATTTCCCGCTCGATGACGACGGAGCGCGTTTCTGTCGATGTGTCGGTCATTGATCCATCCTTTTCAGCAAATCTTCGAGAGCGTTAAAGCGGCTTTGCCAGAAGCCGGCCATCTCGCGCGTCCAGTCGACCAGCGGCGCCAGCGCGCCAAGCTGCGCACTGTAATGCGTCTGCCGTCCTTCGTGGCGGTCGCGCACCAATCCGGCCTGCTTCAGTATTCCAAGATGCTTCGAAACAACCGGCTGCGACACGCCGGCCTGGGCCGTCAGAGCCCCGACTGTCTTCTCCCCTTCGCGGCACAGCCGCTCGAACAGAGCCCGCCGCGTCGGATCGGCAAGCGTCCTAAAAAGCACGTCGTGAGCATCTGGCATTGGCGATTCATATCTCTGGGGCTATGAATTTACGTATAGCTGTCGAGGCATACGTGAATCAAGCCGCAAGCACGCTGCGAGATTCCTATAGAACCAAGTAGGAAGAGAACCAGAGCCTTGCGGCGCATCGAAACGGAGAGTTTACATAGCTCTACAGCTATGTATAGAAGCATCTCACATCGATCGCACCGCCGCTGCGACAGGCAGATATTCGGCAGCAGCGAGCGCACCGCCGCACCAGCCCGATAAACTGCCTCAAGAACTCTCCGGACGCTCGGCCTCCAGCCGCTCCCGAATGAAGGCGGGACCACCGGCAAGACGCGCCGCAAGCAGGCTCGCGGGATCGACCAGACGCCAGTAGGGCGTCACCGCCGAAACCGGCTCGCCCGCCGCCAACGCGCCGAAGGACAGTTCGGCGACGGCTCGCAAATGCCGCTGCACTGTCACCGGGCAGCAGGCATCCGCCCCGTATTGGGCGGCGAGGCGGCGGCGGAGGGCGCCGAGATCGGTGTGAACACCTTGCGGTGCTGATCGGATCTGCTCCGCGACCATCTGCTGCGACGGAATGAGCATCGCTTGCATGCCACTGCGGCCCTTGCGCCGCTGCTTGATCGTCGGACTTTCGCTCATGCCGTCCCCCGGAGTATTGTGCCTTCCTGCAATCTAGGGCTGGATCGAACGACGGCCAGCCTCACGTCAATCGACGGGAAGTCGCTTCTGATGGCTTTTCTGCTCCCGCCGTTTCGGTTAATCCTCGGGGCCTCTCACTCAGGAAAAGGATAGGACATATGGCTAAAGTCGCGTTCATCGGTCTCGGCGTCATGGGCTTTCCCATGGCCGGCCACCTGAAGATCAAGGGCGGCCACGATGTTACCGTCTACAATCGCACCGCCGAGAAAGCCGCCGCCTGGGCTGAGAAATTCTCCGGCAAATCCGCCCCTACCCCGGCTGGGGCCGCGGAGGGGGCCGATTTTGTCTTCGTCTGCGTCGGCAACGATGAGGATCTCCGATCGGTGACATCAGGCGATAGCGGCGCTCTGCACGGCATGAAGCCTGGATCGGTGCTGATCGACAACACCACCGCCAGCGCCGAGGTCGCTCGCGAACTTTATGCAGCGGCAAAGCAAAAAGGTGTCGACTTTATCGACGCTCCGGTTTCCGGCGGCCAGGCCGGCGCCGAAAACGGTGTCCTGACCGTCATGTGCGGCGGCGACGAAGCCGTTTATGAGCGCGCCAGGCCCGTCATCGAAGCCTATGCCAGGATGGTCGGCCTGATGGGGCCGGCAGGCTCCGGCCAGCTGACCAAGATGGTCAACCAGATCTGCATCGCCGGCCTCGTCCAGGGACTCGCCGAAGGGCTGCATTTCGGCAAGCGCGCCGGCCTCGATATCGAAAAGGTCGTCGAGGTGATCTCAAAGGGTGCGGCAGGCTCCTGGCAGATGGAAAACCGCCACAAGACCATGAACGCCGGCAAATATGATTTCGGTTTCGCAGTCGACTGGATGCGCAAGGATCTGAGCATCGTGCTCGCCGAAGCCCGCCGCAACGGCGCCAAATTGCCAGTCACAGCCATTGTCGATCAGTTCTACGGCGACGTGCAGGCGATGGGGGGCAATCGCTGGGACACCTCCTCGCTGCTCGCCCGTCTTGAGAAATGATCGGCCCCTCCTCCGATCCGGCAGAACTGATCGCGCATCTCGAAACGCTGCGCTCGGAGGAGAATGTCGCCGGCATGGCGCGCTTCGGCATCGTCACCGGTCGCGCTCTCGGGATTTCCAATCCCGATATCAGAGCGGTCGCCAGATTGGCGAAGAGGGATCACGTCAGGGCAATGCAGCTCTGGCAAAGTGATATCCGCGAAGCCCGCCTGCTTGCCCTGTGCACAGCTGAGCCGAAACGGCTGACCGCGGAAGAGGCCAGAAGCTGGGCCAATGATTTCAATTCCTGGGAGATCGTCGACTGCGCCGCCGATCTCTTCGTCGAGGCCCGGCTGGACGAACTCATACCGGAATTCGCCGCCGACGCGCGCGAGTTCGTTCGCCGCGCCGCCTTCGCCATGATCGCCGGCGCCGCCGTCCATCGGAAGAACGAGAGCGATATGACTATCCTTGCCTGGCTGCCCCTGATCGAGGCGCATTCCGGCGATTCCCGCAACTTCGTTCGCAAGGCCGTCAATTGGGCCCTGCGCAGCATCGGCAAACGCAATCGCGGCTGCCATGGCCCGGCACTGCGGCTGGCGAAGCTTCTGGCCGAAACTCCGGATAAAACCGCCCGCTGGATCGGCAGGGACGCGGTCAGGGAGCTGAGCGCCGAAAAGCTCGTGGCGCGGCTGAAATAGCGCGATGCCGCATGTTCCGCAAAAGCATGCAGCGGTTTTGCAACAATCACATGCGCAAAAACAAGGCGCTAAAGTAGCGAATCAACCAAGATTCAAAAATCACGCCCGGCAGCAATTGATCGGTCGGCCACATGGTCGGGTACCAGGCTTGAGCCGGAACCTAAAATGGAACCTGTCGCTGCGCGCGAGGTTGATAAGCAGGAGGATTCAGTTATGGCCAAATGCGACCAGTGCGGCAACGATTATGACAAGGCCTTCCAAGTAAATCTAGGAAATGAAACCTACACCTTCGACAGCTTCGAGTGCGCTATTCAGAAACTCGCTCCGGCCTGCCCGCATTGCGGCGTCCGGATCATCGGGCATGGCGTCGAGCAGGGCGACATCATTTATTGTTGTGGGCATTGCGCCGAGCAGGAGGGAGCCGACGCTCTTACCGATCGCGCGCCTTGAGACCGTCTTCGGTCTCTGCCTTATTCCGACGGCCTATGCGGGTGCCCTTTGTCGTTTGGGTTCTGTGCCGGCGTCTCTCTTGTATCTCGTGGCGGATGCTGGCGATCGTCAGACTCCGCGGGGCCGCCTGGTCGTCGGAACGGTGGACAGGCTGCCCTTTAGGGTCGATCCGTTTGGCGGGGGCAGCAATTTTTCTGGACATCGCCAGTTCCTCTAGCTTTACGACAAGAACCGATTGCTCCTCCGAAGGTTCCGAGGCCAGAAGCGCTGCTTGGTTCGGAATCGATGTCACTAAACTGCCGATGTCGAGGATGCCGTCATGAGGAGGAGAAAGAAGAGATATACTCCGGCACAATTTTCACGGTTTGCGTCGAGTCAATTTCGACGACGTCACTCCGGCACGCATAAAGCCGACCGGTCTGGGCAGGAACGTTTCCCAACGGCGCGCGTTGATTCTCCTTATCCCGTGCGAGAGGCGCGGGCAGCACCAGGGAGGTTATCATGAAAGTCAGCAATTGCATGACCACAGACGTGCAGATCACCGATCCCGAGCACACTTTGCGAGATGTTGCCTCAATGATGGGACGTCTCGACGCCGGCGTTCTCCCGGTGGGCGAGAATGACCGGCTGGTCGGCATGATCACCGACCGCGACATCGCCATTCGTGGCGTGGCAGAAGGCAAAGGCCCCGACGCAAAGGTCCGCGACGTAATGAGTACCGATGTCAAATACTGCTTCGATGACGAAGATATCGAAGACGTCCTCCACAACATGGGGGATCTTCAAGTGCGGCGCTTGCCCGTGCTGAACCGAAGCAAGCGGCTGGTCGGCATCATCTCGCTTGGCGATCTCGCCATGAAGGGCGAGACGATGGAAACAGGCAAAGCACTGAGCGGCATTTCGCAACGCGGCGGTGCACATTCACAGACGGCCCACTGACGGTCCGCGTAGCGCCACAGAAAGCCGTCCACGAGCCGGCGGTCATCTGCTCATTCAACTCTCGACTCTCGCTCCATTGCTTTGGCGCGAGAGTTCTGCAATCGCACATCAGGAGGCTTCATATAGCTCCGTTGTTATGGCTCGAGCCCAGTTGGAAAGAGCTTGGTTTGCTTCTGTTTTTACCGAGAACTTGGCACCTCAGCCGAGGTTGAACTACTATTCGGCTCCGGTTGTTGAATCACCGGCGGTGGCTCGTCGCTACCGCGATCAAATGGCTTGATCGCCAGGATACCGAGTATTGAAGCAATCATTGCTCCGATAATGACGATCATCAGCATTCGCATCATCAGGGACTCCACCGCCCAGGATTCAACATTGGTCGAGGCAGATCGTTCCTCTGATTGTCCGTACCGCATGCTTGTCCGTGCCGCGGTAACCGCCCAGCTTCAGTGCGGGCTGTCCGACTTGAACGATGACAGGCCGCCGCTCCTCGAGCTTTTTCCCGCCTACCTCGTGCCTGGTCGTCTGAGAGCTACCCATACCCGGCTGAAGCCCCAAATTAGATCGACGGCCAGATCTTCGGCAAAGCACACCTATAGGGCCGAGGCTTTCGCCTGGCCGTCAGTGATGCCTGGATTTTTCGACCAAAAAATCGATCGGCACTTTTACCGCCGGCGGCATGCCCCTGGCCGTCGTGAAAACGATATAAAACTCGCTTTCTTCCGACTGCCATTCCGGCAGCACCCGCACCAGCCTGCCAGCCTGAAGATCCGCCTCACAGGCACTTTCGAGCAGCAGTCCGAAGCCGAGGCCGGCGCGGGCTGCATCGAGAATGGCGGTCATGCTGCGGCAAGTCAGCCGCGGCTGTTGCCGGATGACCCGTTCGTCATCATTCGGGCCGATGAGTTCCCTGGTATGGAACGACACCCATGAGATCATCGCCAGCGTCGGCTGATCGGCGAGTTCGTCCACGCAATTCAACCCACCGCTGCGCTCGACGAGCGACGGACTTGCGACGAGGACGCACCGCGTCCGGTCGAGCTTGCGCATCGTCAGGCTTGTCTGCGTCTCCGGCTCGTTGGTCGCCTCACCTCGAGATCAATCCGTTCGTTGATGAGATCGGGCGCCGGTCGGAGCCAATGATCTGCAACTTGATCTTGGATAACGTTCGACGAATTCAGGCAGTATCCCGCCCACGGAGATGTCGACAAGACCGAGCGGGTAGGCCATCCGCACCACGCCCTGCGGGTCGGACTGGGCCTCAGTGACGGGTCGAACGCTCTATCAACCGTGCGCCGAGCCCGTCCTCAAGGCGGCTGACTCGCCTGCTGAGTTTCGAACGGGGTATCTTCAGATCGCGACTGGATGCCGACGTGCGATACGCAACATGCCGGTCGGCCTGCCTGGATGGCGATCAAAAAAACTGCCATGAAGATGGGAGCAAAAACGCTGCAAGGACGGTCCGGCAGGGAAGACCGGACCCGTCCCCGTAGCTGATCGGAGGTCACTCGGATCAGAAACTGATTGAGTGCCCCCGGTCAGGAGACCGGGAGCATCATTAAGTCGATTAGAACGAACGCTGCAGGCGGAAGTAGCCAGACGTCGAGTCGTCGCCGTTGTCCGGATCGAGGTACTGAACCGAAGCCTTGGCGTAGAAGTTGTCGACGATCTGGTAATCAACCGTCAGACCAACCTTCCAAGCGTCGTCATTGCTGAAGTCGTCGCCGGAAGCGTAGTAGTCACCGTAGTACTGGACGCCAGGAGTGATCTTGAGCTTGTCGGTTGCCTTGATTGCGTATTCGGCAGCGACAGCCCATTCAGCTGCGGAGTAGTAGGAGTTCGGGCCGGAGGAGTATACGGCAGCGAGGCCGAGCGTACCGGGACCGATTTCAACCGTACCCATTGCACGGACAGCGCCGTCTTCGTTGTCGAAGTCCCAGCCGCCGGTGACCTGGTAGCTGAACGCGCCAGCGGTGCCGCCAATGCCGAAGGCAACGCCAACGTTGTTCGGGCCTTCGTCGGACTTATAGAAGCCGTCTTCCAGTTCGTCGACGCTGATACCAGCGTAGAAGGTGCCGCTTTCATACTGATAGCGGAGGGAGTTGTGCAGCGTTACGATCGAACCGATGTCGTCGGTTTCGCCGGAGAGGCCGTCGTCCCACCAGCTGTAGAAGAGACCGGCGCGGAAGCCCGCGACGTCGAGGTAAGCGGAGTCGAGGATGGCATCCTGATCCGAAGCGTTGTCAGCATTGAACTGCATGACGATAACGCCGGTCAGCGGACCGTACTCGGTGTCGCTCTTGGCCGTGAACTGAACCTGGCCGCGTGTACGGGCATCCCAATCCGAATCGTTGCTGAGCGAGCCGTTGAGCGGCTGATCACCAACGTCAACCTGGAAACGGATGTAGCCTTCGATCTTGAGGCAGGTTTCGGTGCCCGGGATGTAGAAGTAGCCGGTGCCGTAAGCGTCGCAGACGCGAACATATTCAACCGGTTCCGGCTCGGCAGCAACGATAGCGTCAGCTGCAAGAACCGGCGTCGATGCAGCAAATGCTGCTGCTGATGCGAGCAAAACCATTCTGATGTTCATTTACCAATCCATTCCTTTGTCGATCGGGGCTGGCTTCCAATCGGGTAGTCGATTTGAAGCCGGCCCAGTTTGAACAGCCATCTCGGCGTGCGGATCGATCGAACCGCCAAACCGTCATCACATACAAGGCTCTCTCAGGCAATTCTCGATGCAGGCGAGAAGGATCAGGTTCAGCAACTTTCCCCGCAAACGTGATTTTTATACAACAACTCCAGATATTTAGCCAAAAAAAACACGACAAGCGACCCCGCGACGGAAACCTCCATCGCCGGCCGCAAACGCTACCTGCATCGTCAAATTCTTCACCGCCCGACCCCCTGTCGGACATATTGGTAAAGCCTAAAATCTACCGCCCGCTAATGAACATATACAAGGCAGCGGTGTAGAACATGATGTCCTGAATTCGATACCAATGAGACAAAATGATGACATGACCCTCACTGATGTCACATATCATAGCCTCGCAATCGTTACTAGGCTATATACTTTTTGGCGAAAACGGAGCCATTTTTCGCGTTTTTTCCGGCTTTTACTGCAATTGCGACCGCTTTCTCGGGAAAGCCGCATTTCGCCCCGCACATTCCTGCATGCAGTCGAATCGCCTGAGCGGCCAGACTCAGGCGTGACATACGCGACCGCGCCTATCGTCCAGATACAACCTATTCGCGCAATCGCAAATCACACCGGCGTCAATCCTCGTTGGACTTGGCGTTCTCGAGAATCATGTAGTCCAGCGGCAACTGCGTCGAATACTTGATCTGCTCCATCGCGAAGGCGGAGGAGACGTCGCGAATCTCGATCTTTGCGATCATCCGCTTATAAAAGGCGTCATAGGCTGCGATATCGGGCACGACGACTCGCAAGAGATAATCGACATCACCGCTCATCCGGTAGAATTCGACAACTTCGGGGAATTCCGCGACCACCTCGGAAAAACGGCGCAGCCACTCGATCGAGTGGGTAGCCGTGCGAATCGACACGAAAACCGTGACCTTGGTGTTGACCTTCTCGGGATCGAGGATGGCAACCCGACGCTTTATGACGCCGTCTTCCTCCATTTTCTGGATACGGCGCCAGCATGGCGTCGTCGACAGCCCCACTTTCTTGGCGAGGTCAGCAACGGCAAGGGTTGAATCTTCTTGCAGCAGACGCAGTATTTTTCGGTCGAGGCGGTCCATGCGCACGTCAGTCCTTTCGAATTTTTTTCTTTGTATACCTCGATTCCGCGCGACGAAAAGAATTTTGTTTCAGGAAAGCAGCATTTTTGCCCGTGCCCGCAAGACAGGAAGCAATTCTTCCTCGAACCAGGAATTGCGTTTCAGCCAGCCGCTGTTGCGCCAGCTCGGATGCGGCAACGGCAGCACCGCCGGCGATCGGCCGGACATAAGGCTGTCGCGCCACCCCCGCACCGTCTCGGTCATACCGGCCTGGCTTCCGCCGGCCATATGCCAGGCCTGTGCATATTGACCGATGACCAGCACCAGTTCGATCTGCGGCATCGCCGAAATGACTCTTTGCCGCCAGAACGGCGCACATTCGCGACGCGGCGGCAGATCTGCCCCCTTACCGTCGTAGCCGGGAAAGCAGAAGCCCATTGGCACGATGGCGAACCGGTCGCGGTCGTAGAATGTTGCGCTGTCAACACCGAGCCACGATCGCAGCCGGTCGCCCGAGGCATCGTCGAATGGCAGGCCGCTCTCATGCACGCGAAGTCCGGGCGCCTGCCCGGCGATCAGGATGCGGGCGTTCGAAGAAATCACGACCACCGGCCGCGGCTCGTGCGGCAACCGCCGCGCGGCGCCCTTTGCCGGCGCGTCGCGACAGATGCGGCAGGCGGCGATTTCACGTCGCAAAATTTCCAGCTCGGCTTCGTCGGTCATCGCTTTACTCCCATCCGACGATCCGCCCGATGAGGCGCAGCGCCGCGTCGAAACCGGAATTCTGGCGGGCATGGTCGCGCACATCGCGCGGCCGTTCGAAACTTCCGGCCCACATCCCCGCCTTGGCAACCCTCGCTTCGGCCTCCTCCTTGCCGTACCCGCCATAGGAGATGGCCATGCCCCGCCGGACCATGGCGGCATTGATGTCTCCGCCTGCCCCATCGCGGCAGACGACGAGCAGCCTCTCGTAACGGTCGCGCCGGCTGCCCTGGCAAAGCGTTCCCGATACCAGCACCATCTCCTGCAGCGCCTGGCGCGCAGCGCGCCCGCAAGCCCAGACCGCTCCCGCCCGCTCGCAGCTCTGATTAAGCTCCGGTGCATCGATGCCTTCGAGACGGAAGCGTTCCCGCCCCAAAGAAAGACTGTCGCCATCGGCGGCATGAAAGGCGCCCGCATGCTTTGTGGCCGCAGTATCGTTGACCTTGGCGGCGATCAGCGCCAGGAGCGCCAGGAGGGCAAAAGCGGTTACGCCGTCGCGAATCAGGCGCAGGCCCCGTGTCACGCTTTCGCCTCCTTAAAAAACAAATCCTTGGCAAAGATGGCAAACATCTTCTTAAGAATTGCCGGTTAAGCTCTTATCCACCCTGGGATGAAGTTTCAACGTGCACATGAGTACCGGCGTAAGCACATCGACCGACAAGATTATCGTCGACAGGTCGCGCACCCACCGCAACAAGGCCGTTTCCAAGGCCGTGCGGCAGACGCGCGAACGTCTTCAGTCCGGCCATGCGTCCAATTCCTCCTTCGACCGTGATGTACTTAAGATGTACATCGCGTCGATGCTGCAGGGCGCGACGATCATGCCGCTCTTTGTCGTCATCATTACCGCCCTCGGCGTTTATTTCACCCAAGACACTCGATTGCTCTTCTGGGCGCTGCTGACGCTCACCTGCCACACTGGCAATATTCTGTTGGCGCGGCGCGCGCGCCGCCAGGAAATCACCTCCGAGAGCGCCCGCAAATGGCGCCGCCTGCTGCTCTCCGGCCAGTTCCTGGTCGGCTGCTGCTGGGCCGTCTTCGCGCTGCAGAGCTGCGACACCTGCGAGCCGTCGAGCTTCATTCTCTATAAGGGCGCAACATTGCTGATTGCGCTCTCCGTCACGGCGATGTCGAATTTCATGCTGACGCCTGCCGTGCTGGTCGCCTTCGCACCGGCGGTCCTGGCGCTTGGCGCGAAGAGTGGCCTATCGCGCGACCTCCTCGAAATCAGCCTGACCGGGTTGTTCACGACCACCTTGGTCTTCTTCAACTACATCAGCGACCGGCTCTTCAAATCGAACCTCAGGATCCTTTCCTATCAGTCGGAGAAAGACGACCTGATCGCCGAGCTGGAAGTGGCGAAATCGATGTCTGACGAGGCGCGTCGTCGCGCCGAGGAGGCAAACCTCGCCAAGTCCCGCTTCCTTGCCTCCATGTCGCACGAACTCAGGACCCCGCTCAACGCCATTCTCGGCTTTTCCGAGGTGATGTCGGCAGAAGTCATGGGGCCGCTCGCCAATCCGACCTACAAGGAATATGCCGGCGATATTCATCGCTCCGGCCAGCATCTGCTTGATCTCATCAACGAAATCCTCGACCTGTCGCGCATCGAGGCCGGCAAATACGAACTGAGCGAAGAGGCGATCTCGCTTCTCGATATCACCGAAGATTGCATCGGCATGGTCCAGCTGCGTGCGCGCGCCAAGAATATCGCCATTTCGGATCAGTTCGAGCGGCAGTTGCCGGCCATCTGGGCGGACGAGAAGTCGATGCGCCAGGTGGTGCTCAACCTTCTCTCCAATGCCGTCAAATTCACGCCGCAGGGCGGCGAAATCCACGTCAAGGTCGGCTGGACGGCCGGCGGCGGCCAGTACATCTCGATCAAGGATAACGGACCCGGCATTCCGGAAGAAGAGATTCCCGTTGTGCTCTCGGCCTTCGGCCAGGGCTCGATCGCCATCAAGAGCGCCGAGCAGGGCACCGGCCTCGGCCTGCCGATCGTCCAGGCGATCCTTGCCAAGCATGACGGACAGTTCCTGCTGAAATCGAAGCTGCGCGAGGGCACAGAGGTCATCGCCATCCTGCCCGCCAAACGCGTGCTCCAGAGCCTGCCGGCTGTCGAAGAGGCTCAGGCCGTCGCGCGCAAGCGCAAGAGCTTTGCCTGATTCAACCAAAAAACAGGTGTTTGCCGAGAACGAATCCGAGATAGAGACAGCAGGCGGCGATCATGCAGGTCACCGCGAAGGAGCCGAGATCCTTGGCATGTTTGCCGACGATCGAAATCTCCGGTGAAATCCGGTCGATCACTTCCTCGACGGCTGTATTCATCGCCTCCATCGAAAACAGCCCGAGAAATAGCAGAACCGCGATGACGATCTCGCCGGCGCTTGCCCCGACCAGCGCCAGCGCCACGAGCGACACGAAGAAGAATCCGAGCTCCTGGCGGAAGGCCGCCTCTTTCAGCACACGCAGAAAGCCCGCCCAGGAATAGCTGGCAGCGGCGATGAAATGCCGAAATCCGGTCTCTTTCGTCACCGCAGGCTTGGTCAATACGCCCTCTCCTCTTCCCGTTGCGCCCCAGACCCGGGAAAGTCTTCGCCATCTCCCCTTTGGTGAGCCAATAGGCAAATAGCGAATCCGACTGAACGGCGCAAGCGAACCGGAGCCCGCATCGCCGGTGCCGGCAGCAGCCTCAATGTTTGCCGCTAACACCCGCCTGCGCAAAGGTTGCCATGCCGGAATGGCAGGCGGCCGCCGCCTTGACGATGCCGGCGGCCAGTGCCGCACCGGTGCCTTCGCCGAGCCGCATCCCGAGCGCCAGAAGCGGCGTCTTGCCAAGCATCTCGATCGAGCGCAGATGCCCGGGTTCGGCCGAGACGTGGCCGATCAGGCAATGATCGAGCGCGGTAGGATTTGCGGCTTTGAGAATCGCAGCCGCGGCAGTCGCGACATAACCGTCAATCAGCACCGGAATGCGCTCCATGCGGGCGGCAAGAATAGCGCCGGCCATCGCTGCAATCTCGCGCCCGCCGAGCCGCCGCATGATCTCGAGCGGATCATCGAGATGGTCGCTATGCAGCGCCACTGCCTTTTCCACCGCCGCGATCTTGCGCTCCAGCATGTCGCCTTCAGAGCCGGTGCCGGGCCCCACCCAATCGCGCGCCGAACCGCCATAGAGGGCATAATTGATCGCAGCCGCAATCGTCGTATTGCCGATGCCCATCTCGCCGATGCAGAGCAGATCGGTGCCGCCGGCGATTGCTTCCATGCCGAAGGCCATGGTCGCGGCGCAGTCACGCTCGGACAGAGCCGCCTCCTCGGTAATGTCGCCTGTGGGATAATCGAGTGCCAGGTCGAAGACTTTCAGGCCGAGATCATAAGCGACGCAAATCTGGTTGATCGCCGCGCCGCCGGCTGCAAAATTCTCGACCATCTGCTGCGTCACCGCCGGAGGAAAAGGGGTAATGCCGTGCCTGGTGACGCCGTGATTGCCGGCGAAGATTGCCACCAGCGGCCGGTTGACGGCCGGTGAGCGACCGGTCCAGGCGGCGAGCCAGAAGGCAATTTCTTCGAGCCGTCCGAGCGCACCCGGCGGCTTGGTCAGCTGCGCATCGCGTTCGCGTGCGGCCACCAGCGCGCGGGCATCCGGCCCCGGCAGGTCGCGGAGCAGGGTACGGAAATCGTCGAACGGCAGGCCTGAAACGCTCATCTGTGCGGTATTCCTATGAATCGGCTATTCTTGTTTTCACGCAAACCACTTGTTTGCGTCGAGCAAATCAGCTTCTTTGCGGTGGCTCTCTCTTAAAGCCGGCGAACGAAGCGAACAACACCAAAAGCGCCGCCGGGGCCTTCGGCAGAACGAAACAGAATGAAGATCAAGGATTATGCGGTCGATACCGCCCGCGCCGTCGCCTTCCTCAGCCGCCTTCCCATGCCGCCAGCGCTGTTCCACGGCTATGACGGCAGGCTCGGCCGCCTGGTGCGCGCCTTTCCCTTCGCCGGCCTTCTCATCGGCTTTGTCCCAGCCCTCGCTCTCCTCCTTCTTCTAGGCATGCAAGCCGATCCGCTGGTGGCCGGATTGGTCGCACTTGCAGTCCAGGCTCTTGCCACCGGCGCGCTGCACGAAGATGGCTTAGCCGATACGGCCGACGGCATCGGCGGCGGCAAGAGCCGCGAGCAGAGCCTCATCATCATGAAAGACAGCCGGATCGGCACCTATGGCGCCATCGCGCTCATTCTCTCCTTAGCGATCCGGGCAGCAGCGCTTGCCGCCATTGTCCGCCATTCCTCGCCGCTCGCAGCAGTCCTTGCCATTCCCGCCGTCGCGGCGCTGAGCCGCGGCGCGATCGTCTGGCATTGGCAGCGGCTGCCGCCGGCAAAGGCCGATGGCGTGGCCGCCTCCAACGGTCAGCCGGATGAGGCGGCGATGCATTTTGCGCTCGTTTCGGCCGGTCTCCTCGCAGCGCTTTTGATCTGGCCGGCCTTCGGCCTGCAGCCGCTCGTCGCCAGCCTGCTCGCCACCGGCATCGCAGGATTTGCCTGCACCGTCTTCATCCGCCGCCGGCTTGCCGGGCACACGGGCGACACGCTGGGGGCAACGCAGCAGATTTGCGAAATCGCCACTTTTTGCGCCCTTGCGACGGCTCTTTGAAACTCCGATATATCCTCCATGCAAACACCTTGCATTCACGTCTGTTCCATGGTTTCAGCCACCGGTTTTTGCGCCGGATGCGGCCGCACTCTTGAGGAAATTGGCGGCTGGATGACCTATACCGATGCCGAACGGGGCGGGATCATGGCGGTGCTGCCGGCGAGGCTCGCGGCTGCCACAAGGACCCACATGAAATCAAACCTCGCCGAACAGCCGGAGCGGCTCTGATGATCCGTTTGACTGTCTTTCTCGTCGTGATCGGCATCGGCCTTGCCGTGCTGATCCTCAACAATGACGGCAGCCGCATCCTCGGCCTGCAAAGCGACGATTTCGGCCGCGTCGTTTACCTGCTGCCGATCGCGCTGATGCTGTCGGCCGGCATCTGGGGAAGCCGGCGCCGCGTCGGTGAAACCATGCGCCAAATGATGATCTGGCTGGTGATCATCCTGACGCTGGTCACCGTCTATCTTTATCGCCAGGAAGCACTCGGAGTCGGCAACCGCGTGCTCGCCGGCCTCGTTCCCGGCCACGCCGTCGTCGTCACGACGAGCGAGGGCGGCAAGGAAATCATCCTGCACAAGCTGTTGAGCGGCCATTTCGAAGCCGACGTCAATGTCAATGGCCGAACGGTCGAGATGCTTGTCGACACCGGCTCCAGCATGGTGGCGCTCTCGCACGAGGATGCCGAACGCATCGGCATCGATCTCACCGGGCTCACCTACTCGATGACGGTCATGACCGCCAACGGCCGCAGCCGCGCAGCCCCGATCACTCTCGACGAGGTGGCGATCGGTCCGATCATCCGCAACAACGTCGCAGCCAGCGTCGCCGAGGACGGCCGACTCGACCAGAGCCTGCTCGGCATGAGCTTCCTGGAAACGCTAGGCTCCATGCAGATGCAGACCGACGAATTGCGCCTGCGGGATTGAACCGGCGGATTAATTTATCCCCGATCCGCTTTCTGCAGGCTCTCGATGAGGAGCGTCGATAAAAGCTGCGAAAAGCGCTGCCGACAAAGCAAGCGACGCCGATGTCAGTAACATCGCGAACAGCGTCGGAATCGCGCCGGCCTCCCGGAGAAAAAGTCCGGCGATCGAAGCGATCAGCGCTCCGCCGGCGATCGACATGGCGGCGGCAAGTCCGGCAGCGGTACCTGCGAGATCGGCGCGAACCGACATCACGCCCAGATTGGCGGCGGGAAAGGTCAAACCGTTGCCGATGCCGATGAACATGCAGGGTCCGAAAAACGCCAGGACATGCGTAACGCCTGAGATCGACAGGATCAGCCCCAGCAGCAGGCCCATGCACGTCGACAGGCGCGCAATGACAAGTGTGGTGCCGAGCGATTTCCCCGCCAATCGGGCAGCGATATAACTGCCGAGAATGAACCCTGCGGGAACCATTCCCATGAAGAAGCCCAGTTTCGCGCTCGATCCGCCGAACGAACCAACGGCCAGGGATGCGCCGCCGAGGAAGATATAGAGAGTGCCGGTGGAGCAGGCCATGCACAGCGTATACGTCCAGAACCGTGATGAGCTGAGAAGCTGCCGATAGGAAGCAAAGTAATTGCCTCTCGATCTTGAGGCGTGTCCGGCCGTTTCCTTCAGCTCGCGCATGGAGATGGCGAGGATGGCTGCGCCAAGCAGCGCCAGAGCGACGAAGATCGCCCGCCACCCAAACGCTTCATCCAGAACGCCGCCGAAGCTCGGACCGAGCATCGGCGCGATGGCCCATCCCATGGCGGCGTGGCCGATCCTGTTGGCGGCCTGGCGGTCACCCGCCGTCTCCTTGATGACGACGAGGGCAACGCAGAAGCAGGCGGCGATCGACGCCTGCATCACGCAAAACAACAGGAAAACACCGATATTGGGAGCTAACGCGCAGCCGATCGACGCAACGATGAAAATGGAAACGGCGATCAGCGCAACCGGGCGGCGGCCGTAGCGATCCGACATCGCGCCCGCGATAATTTCCGTCACGGCGTTGATGATCGCATAACCCGCAATCGAAAGATTGACGAGCGCGAAATCGGCCTGAAACGTGATTGCGATGTTTGGCAGCGCCGGCAGATATATGTTGACCGGCAAGACCGAGAGCGCCGTCAGCAGGAGAAGGATCGTGCGTCGGGGCGCCGCTGTCGGTGTCATGACCGTTTTCTCTGTCAGGCGGTTGCCGGGAGTCTGAACGGAATTGTCGCGTGTCATGGTTTTACCCGTCTTGTCAGCGAGATTGTGGGAGAGTCTGACGAGGCGAGGCGCAAATTCAGGGCACAAAAAAAGCCCCGTCAGGAGCTTGATTTACCGCGCATAGGGCCGATCGCCGGATGGTTACACCATCCTGCCCATGCGCGTTATCACCACGACAAGAACCATAGCGATCTTCATGACCGCTATGGCTAGACCAATATTTCCACCTCGTCAACGTGAGGTTTCACCGCCTGTTGGAAATGCAATCCGGCGAACCCGTGCGGCCAATGGCGTAATGCGCACTTTACGGTAACGGCCGGATCTGGCACCTTCGCTCGCAAAACAACAAGACCACAAAGAGCAAGAAGAAACTCCTAGTCTGGTGGCACCCCGCATGTTCGATCGGCCTTCGCCTGAGGCGAAGGCTTGACCTATGAGTGCGACAGGAGTTTCGCGATGAATTCACTCTGGCCGATCGTCATCGGCGGCATTCTGCCCGCCATATTCTGGGGCATTGCCGCCATCTTCCAGAAGCAGAGCGCCATGTCCGCCACAGGCTCCGCCGTCTATCTGATCGTCTTCGGCGCCGCCTGTGCTCTCGCCGGCTTGGTCGCCGCGCTGATCTGGCGCCCCGCTCCCTGGAGCATCGAGGGCCTCGGTTTTGCCGCAACCGCCGGCGCCTGCTTCGCCCTCGGTACCGGCCTGATCAGCTTCGCGCTCTTCGCTTACGGCGTACCCGTCTCGAAACTCGCGCCAATCTGGAGCTGTAACGTGCTGGTGACGCTGGCAATCGGCGCCCTTTACCTCGGCGAAGCCTCAGAGATCAACACACTCAAGCTCGCCGCCGGCACCCTCCTCATTCTCTCAGGCGCTCTCCTCGTCAACAGCGCCTGAGGGGAAAGGGCTTCGCCGAAAATAGGTCGCTGCCTTACAACAAGCGGAACCGCAATACCGAAGTCAGACTCGCCTAAAGATGTCGGCCGTAAATCGCCGGCTGGAAAAATCGATGCGCGATCGCGAACCCCTGAAGGAACAGGGATCAGACCAGCAATAGATGCGCAGCTCACCCCCTTCAAGTCCGAATACACTGTAATCGAGAGATGGACGGCGGGATCGGCATGGTCGACAAGCTCGCAAGCAACATCCGGGACGTATGATACCTCAGCAGAGATCGGCTCGTGTTGCCCCATGACCACGGCACAAGTAACTTTGACGGGTGCTGCGGCGTCGTGCGACCTGCTTTCTTGTGGATTTAAGCAGAGGAGCGTGGCGATCGCGAAGAATTCAAACACGCTGCTGATGATCATCCCTTGCCCCCGCGGTCGATGACAGCAACGCTGGAAATTTTCCGTGTTAAAATTGCGGCGCGTCCTCATTGCCGCTCGGTCCTCTTTGTTTGTATTCTGCGCCTGCGCAATGCCGGAACCAGACATGACCCCACGACAACTGAAGACATTCCTTGCGGTCATCCGCCACGGAAACCTCACGCGCGCCGCTTCCGAGGTCAACCTCGCCCAGTCGAGCCTCAGCGACCAGATTCAGGCGTTGGAAGAGGAATTGGGCGCCGAGCTCTTTGTTCGATCCCGGCAAGGTGTCGTCCCCACGCCGGCAGGGGCAGCTTTGAAGGCCTATGCGGAAGAGATCTTGGCGCTGAATGGCGAGGCGAAGGACGCGGTCCGCTCGGCCGCCGGCAACGCCGAACAATCGGTCATATTGGGCACGCTCGAAACCATCGCCGCTGAAAGGCTGGCGCCCTGGCTCTCCAGATTCCGTCGGCAGAACCCTGGCCTTGCTCTCAAACTCAAGGTTGGCGGCAGTGGCGAGTTGCATGCGCATTTGCAGCACGGCTCCATCGACGTCGCCTTCACTTTCGATCGCGGCCATGAGGACGAGCGGTTCGCGACGCGCCATATCTGCAGCGAACCGCTGGTGTTGATCGCGGGCCACAACTCGCAGCTATCCTCATTTGATAGCCTGGCGGCGCTGAGTACCGCACCCTTTGTTGCGACTGAGGCAGGCTGCGTCTATCGCCATCTGTTCGATACGGCCTTTGCGGAAGCGGGCGTGACGCCGCCGCCCATTGCGACGGAAGCAGACAGTATTGCGACGATCATTCGCCTCGTTGCCTCCGGCACCGGCTATGGGCTTGTCCCGCGCCTCGCGATCGGGTTGTCTCCGGCGCGTGGCGAAATCGTCGAATTGTCGTGGCCGGGCAAACCGCCAGCCGCTTCGCTGGTGATGACGTGGCGGCGCCGGCGCGTTCAGCCGCCTGCGCTCGCCCTTATCCTGCAGTCAGCAAGCGAAAATCTCTCGCAGGTCAAACCAGCCGATGTCCACCTTCGACGTGCAGGATCGTGCCTGTAGTGAAGCCGTTGCCGATGAGAAAACGGATTGCGTCGGCAATATCCTCCGGCTGCCCGACCCGGCCTACCGGCAGGCGCTCCGCCATCGTGTTCAGCGTCGCATGCTTGGCGTCGCCGGCGACAAAGCGCCAGATCGGCGTATCGACCCATCCGGGTGATACGGCGTTGATACGGATGGGCGCCAACTCGACGGCAAGCGCTCTCACCAGGCCTTCGAGCGCCGCGTTGACGGCTGCGACCACCGCGCCACGCGCCGCCGGTCGATAGGCGGCGACCCCTGAGGTGTAGGTGATGGATCCCCCTGGCGGCAGGCCGATGGCGCCATGCTTCGCCAGAAGCAGCGGCCCGTAAAGCTTGCTTTCGACCACCCGCTGCGCCGCCGCAAGCTCGATCGACGGCAGAAGCTGATAAGCGCCGTCGATATTGGCCGCCGTGCTGACGATATGATCCAGTGGTTCGCCGTCCTGAAACAGCGCGGCGACCTCCTCCTCGCGGGTTATATCGACGGCACGCGTCGCAAGGTTCGGATGATCGCCGAGGTGGCGGCGGGCTGCCGCGATCTTCTCCCTGCTGCGCCCCACGATCGTCACCGACGCTCCCTCGGCAAGCAGGCGCATGGCAAGCGCCAGTCCCATGCCGGAACTGCCGCCGACGATCAACACCTTCACACCTTCAATCCTGATAGCAGTCATCTCGCATCTCCATTCGAATGAGACAGCAGATGCCCGAGACCGCAGCGGAAGAAAAACGGAAGAAATCGATAGCGTCATCGGAGTTTCCGATGACCACGGTCAGTGTCAGTTGCGCAGCCGGTAACCGGTCTTGAAGATCCAGCCGAGCGTGCCGAGGCAGATCGCCAGGAACACCGTGATCATCGCCAGGCTGGTCGCCGGATTGACATCGGCGATCCCGTAGAAGCTCCAGCGGAAACCGCTGACGAGATAGAGGACTGGATTGAAGTGACTGACTGCCTGCCAGAAGGGCGGCAGCATGTTGATCGAGTAGAAGCTGCCGCCGAGGAAGGTCAGGGGCGGCACCACCAGCATCGGAATAAGATTCAGCTGCTCGAAATTACCGGCCCAGATGCCGATCATAAAGCCGAACAAGCTGAAGGTGACGGCCGTCAGCAGGAAGAACAGGATCATCATGAAAGGATGCTCGATCCTGACGTCGACAAAAAGATTGGCAGTCAGCAGGATAATGAAACCGATGATCATCCCCTTGGTCGCCGCCGCCCCGACATAACCGAGCAGGATTTCCGTCATCGCCACCGGCGCCGACAGCACCTCGTAGATCGTGCCGGTGAATTTCGGGAAATAGATGCCGAAGGAGCCGTTGCTGATGCACTGGCCGAGCAGCGTCAGCATGATCAGGCCGGGTGTGATGAAGGCGCCGTAGGATACCCCCTCCACTTCCTGTATGCGGGAGCCGATCGCCGCGCCGAAGACGATGAAATAGAGCGATGTCGAAATTACCGGCGAGATCACGCTCTGCAGCAGGGTGCGGCGCGTGCGCGCCATCTCGAAGAAATAAATCGATTTGATTGCTTCGACGTTCATTTTGCCGCTCCCACCAGCGCCACGAAGATGTCTTCGAGCGAACTCTGCCGCGTCGAGAGATCCTTGAAATGGATATTGTTCTCGCTCAGCCGGGTTAGCAGGGTCGCGATGCTCTCCTGCTCATTATCGGTATCGAAATCATAAGTCAGCCGGCAGCCATCAGCTTCCAGCGTCAATCCGTTGCCGGCGAAGCAGTCCGGCAGCCGCTCGAGCGGTTCGATGAGATCGAGAATGAGCTGCTTGCGGCCAAGCTTGGCCATCAGCGCCGCCTTGTCCTCGACGAGCAGCAATTGCCCGCCGTTGATGACGCCGACCCGGTCGGCGATCTCCTCGGCCTCTTCGATGTAATGTGTTGTCAGGATGATGGTGACACCGGAAGCCCGCAGCTGCTCGACGACATTCCACATATCCTTGCGCAGCGTCACGTCGACGCCGGCGGTCGGCTCGTCGAGGAAAAGGATCTCCGGCTCGTGGGAGAGCGCCTTGGCGATCAGCACACGCCGCTTCATGCCGCCGGAGAGCTGGCGCAGCATGT
Source organism: Rhizobium lentis (assembly GCF_014200175.1). Taxonomy (GTDB): domain Bacteria; phylum Pseudomonadota; class Alphaproteobacteria; order Rhizobiales; family Rhizobiaceae; genus Rhizobium; species Rhizobium mulingense. The sequence continues at coordinate 211,158 of NZ_JACHBD010000001.1, forward strand.
TGTCCTTCTTGTCCCAGAGCGAGAGCGCCCGCAGCACCTTCTCGATATGGGCGGGGTTGGCCTTCTTGCCATGCAGCCCACGGGAAAAGCTCACCGTATTGAACACTGTCTCGAACTGATCGGTCGTCAGTTCCTGCGGCACAAGCCCGATCATGGAACGCGTGGCGCGGAAATCCTTGACGACGTCGTGACCGGCGACCAGCACCTGCCCCCCGCTCGGATTGGCGATGCCACAGATGATCGAGATCAGCGTCGTCTTGCCGGCGCCGTTCGGTCCGAGCAGCGCCAGAATCTCGCCCTTCTCCACGTCGAGGTTGATGCCTTTCAGGGCCTCGAACCCATTGGCATAGGTCTTGGTCAGGTTCTGAACGGAAATAATGGGGGCCATGCGGAACTCTTAAGGATTCTCGAAGTATTTCGGCCCGCTATATAGTTCGTCTGTGACGATTTGACATCCTTCGGGAACGTGAACACTGCATTCACGCAGCGCCAACACCGTTACTGGCGACGACGGAGTCACCCGCTGGAGATATGGCCAAGATGCCAGCTTTTCGACTATCATCGCAATGACCAACCCGGGGAAAAGAAAGGTAACAGCCGGTTCGGAATGTCATCATACGGTGATCTTGATGCCCGATAAGAGAGCCGAGGCAAGCACCGGCATCCGCCCCGCCGCCCATCCCTTTGCGGAGCCGTTTTTCGGCGTTTTTGTTGCGCCCTTTACCGCTGCCTCGGCTTGTAGTGAAAGTTATTGTTCAGTCACGAAGTGCTTGGAGCCGGCGAGTATCCCCTGTCCAGCCGCGTTCGTCTCAGCCGGCCGCTGCGCCGGCTTTCTTTTTATCAGTTCCGCGTAGCCGAGCCACCCTCACAACTCCTCGTAATTAAACCAATCAAAATCCGCGACCTTTCCCCGCCCCGACGTGTCGAAGGCAAACAGGCCGGCGAAAGCGCCGGTGAAGGAGCCGTGTTCGCCGCGTCCACCCTCGTCGGAGATCATCCCGGCGTCCAGCACCGGGCCGATCGGCTGCCAGGCCCCCTTGCCTTCGGTCTGCCAGAAGAACTGCAGGTCGTTCTCGCGAATCTCCATGGCGAGCTGTACGCGGCCCTCGGCGGCGATCGCCACCCCGCTTTCAGCCGGAAAGCTCAGGCGTCCGTTCGGATAGTCGCCATTGCAGGAAAGGATGGTGACGCAGCGGCCGAGTGTTTCATGCAGCGTGACGGCGAGCGCGTGGAACTTGTGGCGGTTATAATAATGTGTCAGCCCCGCGACCTGCTGATAGGTGTCGGGCGAAAACTCGATCACCGTCTCGGCGCGGAAGCTGTGATGCTCCTGCCGGCGGGCTACCAATGCCTGTTCGAACCAGGAACCGATGCTTTCGCGCCCGATCAACCGGAGATGGCCCGGACGGTCCGTCTGGTTGAAGATACGTTGCGGCTCGGGCGTGCGCAGCCACTGGAAATCAGCCGGCAGCGCCGTACCATCGAAACTGTATTCACTGCGCATCGGATTTTCCACCGGCGCAGCACCAAAAAGACTCGGCACATCGACATCAGGCACGCAAGTTCCATTTTCGAGATAGAGCCAGTCATCGTCGCGCCAGACGCATTTCTGCAGGCTCGTCTCGCGCCCCAGCGTGCAGCGCCGCTTCGGCGGCAGCGGCCGGCCGCAGAGATGGGTGTGATAGGCCTGACCATCCGGCGTCTCGACGTATTGGCCGTGGCCGGCCCGCTGCAGCACCGCACCGGGGTGATCCTTGGAGGTGATGAGATGCATGTTGGGATGCGTCTCATAAGGCCCTTCGATGCGACGCGAGCGTGCCATGGTGACGGCGTGGTCGTAGCCGGTACCGCCTTCGGCAGTCGTCAGGTAATACCAGCCGTTCTTCTTGAAGAGATGCGGGCCTTCGACGAGGCCAAGCGGACTGCCGGCAAAGATGTTCTTGATCGGCCCCTTCAGCGCCTTCGCTACCGGGTCCCATTCCTGCAGCAGGATCCCATCGAAGGCGGGCGATTTCGGTGAGCCGCCGAAGCTTTCGGTGCGGTGGTTCCACTGCATGTTGACGAACCACTTGCGGCCGTCATCGTCGTGGAAGAGCGAGGGATCGAAGCCGGAGGAATTGACATAGACCGGATCGGACCATTCGGCCTCGATCGAAGGCGCGGTGACGATGTAGTTCGGCGCATCCTTGAAATTGCCGTCGAAGCGCTTGACGTCGGTATAAACAAGCCAGAACTGCCCGTCGGCATAGGAAAGGCACGGCGCCCAGATGCCGCAACTGTCAGGGTTCCCCCGCATGTCGAGTTGCGACCGCCGCTCGAGTGGCCGGCGCACCAGCGTCCAGTTTACCAGATCGCGTGAATGGTGGATCTGCACGCCGGGATACCACTCGAAGGTGGAGGTGGCGATATAATAATCCGCGCCGACGCGGCAGATCGACGGATCGGGGTTGAACCCGGGCAGGATGGGATTGCGGATCATAGTTGCGGCCTCCTCCTAGATTATTTCTGTGGTACGTACGTCATACGGGCCAAGATAGCTCACTTCTCGCCCTCATTCCTGTGCTTGTCACAGGCATTCAGCCGCCGCGCGTCCGTGCGGCGAAGGGAGTCCCTTCAGCCCAAGGACTTGGGATGGCTGGATCTCTGTGACATCCCTCGGGGATGCCTGAGTTCACAGAGATGAAGGAGGGTGTGGCAACCAACTGCCCGAACTCCGGGTCTTAAATTTCCCCGACCTTCCCTATTCCCGCTCCGCCGACTTCGCCCAGAGATTGATGTCCGCCTCGCGTGCGTAGACGTCGATCTCGGCAAGTTCCTCGGCCTTGAATTCAAGATTATCCAGTGCCTTGACGCAATCGATGATCTGTGACGAGCGGCTGGCGCCGATCAGAGCCGAGGTCACGCGGCCGCCGCGCAACACCCAGGCGATCGCCATCTGCGCCAGCGTCTGGCCGCGCCTTTCGGCAATCGCGTTGAGCTTGCCGATATTGTCGATGATCGAGGGACGGATGAAGTCGCGCTTCAGGAAATGGTTCTGGGCTGCGCGGCTGTCGGCTGGGATACCGCCGAGATACTTCGTGGTCAGCATGCCCTGGGCCAGCGGCGAGAACACGATCGAACCCATGCCGACTTCGTCAAGCGTATCGAGCAGCCTGTCGTCTTCGACCCAGCGGTTGAGCATCGAATAGCTCGGCTGGTGGATCAGGCAGGGCGTGCCGAGATCCTTGAGAATCGCGGCCGCTTCGCGGGTGCGCTGCGAATTGTAGGAGGAGATGCCGACATAGAGCGCCCGGCCGGAGCGGACGATATGGTCGAGCGCGCCGCAGGTTTCCTCGAGCGGCGTGTCCGGGTCGAAACGATGCGAATAGAAGATATCGACATAGTCGAGGCCCATGCGCTTAAGGCTCTGGTCGCAGGAGGCGATCAGGTACTTGCGGCTGCCCCATTCGCCATAAGGACCCGGCCACATGTCGTAGCCGGCTTTCGAGGAGATGATCAGCTCGTCGCGAAGCCCGGAAAACTCGGACCGCAGGATCTCGCCAAAAGCGGTCTCGGCGCTGCCGGGAGGCGGGCCGTAATTATTGGCGAGGTCGAAATGGGTGATGCCGAGATCGAACGCCGTGCGGCACATGTCGATCTTGCGATCATGCGGCGTGTCGCCGCCAAAATTGTGCCAGAGACCGAGGGAAACGGCCGGAAGCTTCAGGCCGGAACGGCCCGTGCGGTTATATTTCATCTTCGAATAGCGGTCTTCGGCCGGCTGCCAGCTCATCTGAAGGTCTCCTGAACCTGTCTTAAATTGCTTCCCCTTCGTATCCGCCCTAAGTGGCGGCCGAAAGCAAAAAACGTGTGGCTTGTCCCGAGGATCTACTGAAAGCGCGGCAGATCCTCGGGACAAGCCCGAGTATGACGAGACTATTGGAACAACCGCGCCGATACGGCAAGCGCACGGCGCGGGTCTCAATCACTTCAACAGCGCCTGCGCCTCTTCGATGCCAAGTGCCGCCGGCTGGGTGCAGGTCGTGGTGAGATCGATGAACCGACCCTCCTCGCCCGATTTCAGGATCGAGGTCATAACGTCGACACCGTGCAGCGTGCGGTCCAGCGAGCAGCGTGCGTCACGCCCCTCGATCAGCGACATCGCCATATCGGCAAGGCCGGCTGTGCGGTAGTTGGCGCGCGAACCGTTCGGGCTTTCCTGGTTGATCTTGCCGAAGGGATGGTCCCAGTCTTCCAGCGGCTTGATGTCCTTGTCGCGGCCGCTTGCCTCGACGGTGCCGCCGAAGAAGTTCGGGTCCGGCACGTAGAGCGAGCCGTCGGTGCCGTAGAGTTCCATGTTGGCATGGCGATGCGACCACACGTCCCAGCTTGCCGACAGCGTCACCGTGGCTCCGTTGACGAATTCGAGCAACGCCTGGATCGTCGTCGGCGTCTTGACCGGGATGATCTCTCCATGGCGCGGTTGGCTGGTAATCGTGCGGGTCTCCGATGCCATCGAGGTCATGGCGCCGACGCGCTTCACCGGCCCGATCAGGTTGATCAGGTTGGCGATGTAATAGGGGCCGAGATCGAGGATCGGGCCGCCGCCTGGCAGGAAGAAGAAGTCCGGGTTCGGATGCCACATCTCCATGCCGGGGCTCATCACATAGCAGGCCCCCGAGGTGACCCGGCCGATGCCGCCGTCGTCGATGAACTTGCGGGCAAGCTGATGGGCGCCGCCGAGGAAGGTGTCCGGCGCGCAGCCGACGGCGAGATTCTTCGCCTTGGCGATGCGGCGAAGCTCCTCACCCTGCTCCAGCGAAAGCACCAGCGGCTTTTCCGAATAGACATGTTTTCCGGCTTCGAGGATCGCTTTCGACACCGGAAAATGCGCATCCGGGATCGTCAGGTTGACGACGACGTCGATCTCGTCATTGGCGAGAAGCGCCTCGATCGTCTGTGCCTTCACGCCATATTCCTTGGCGCGGGCCTCAGCGGCCTGCACGTTGATATCGGCGCAGGCCAGCACCTTCAGCCCTTTGAAGAGCGGTGCGAGCGAGAAATAGGTAGTGGAGATGTTGCCGCATCCGATGATGCCGACGCCAAGTTCCCTGGTCATGATGTGCCTCAATAAGTCTGGAAGGATGCGATCGAGCGGCTGATGTTGCGGTCGATGTCATTAGGATTGTCATGTTCGACGACGAAATGCTTGGCCCTGGTGCCGCGAAGCGCTGCAATCAACTTGGCCCACTCGACCTTGCCATGGCCGACGTCAGCCCAGCCGTCCTCGTCCTTCGCTTCGCCTGCCGGCGCAATGTCCTTGACGTGAACTGCGGTGATACGCGGTCCGAGCTTTTCGATCCAGGCGAAGGGATCGGCGTCGCCGCGGATGACCCAGGCGATATCGGCTTCCCAGGAAATGTCAGGCGCGCCTTCGAAGATGCGCTCGATCGGCAGCGAGCCATCGGCGAGCTTGACGAACTCGAAATCATGGTTGTGCCAGCCGAACTCGTAGCCGGCGTCCTTGTAAGGCTTGCTCACCTCCTGCAGGCGCTTGCCGAAGGCAGTCCAGCCGGCGGCGTCGGCGGGACGCTGGTCGGCCGCCAGATGCGGCGCATAGATCGAATCCATGCCGAGAATCTTGGCGATGTTGAGCGATTTCTGAACGTCCTTTTCCAGGAAATCAGGGCTGAAATGGCCGCTCGCCATGACGAGGCCGTTCTTGTCGAGCTCGGCGCGAAGGCTCTTCAAGCCGGCATCGTCGAGGTCGGCATAGATGCCTCCGAAGCCCTCGACTTCCGCATAGCCCGCCTTGCCGAGCTTCTCGAAAATTGCCGAATAGGGCTGGAAATTACGCGCGCTGTAGAGCTGGTAGCTGAGTTTCGTCATCATATTCTCCTTGGGCCTCGTGCCCACGCTTGGGAAGGATCAATCCGCCGACTGGCAGGACTGCAGGTCGTAGAACCGGAAATCCGGCAGCTTGCCGCGTTCAAGCGGCTCTGCCGGGGTGAAGGTGATGCGGCGGCTTTCTCCGGCCGCAAGATCGAAGGCATTGTCGGAATATTTGCCGTCCGTCTCGCTCTCGATCATCACGAAGAGCGCAAGTCCCTTAGCGGTGACGTTGATGTCGATCGCACCGCTCGTCTCGACATATTCATGCGTAACCGTCAGCCCCGCGGGCTCAAGCTCCAGCGCTTTGTAGGTGCCGTTGACATAATGGCCCTCGCCGCCCATGCCGTTCGAGGCGGTGAAACGCCAGGCTAGCAGCGTTCCCTCGCCGATCTCGGCAACGTCGATGGTCGCGGCCGTCACCGCCGCATCCGGCGAGCAGACGGCCTGCACGTCTTTCACGTGCTTCCGCTCGCCCTTCATCGTCAGCAACGAGATCGAAAGATCGACGCTGACATCCGCAAACGTGTCGTTGACCAGCGAGAAGCGGATCGTCTTGCCGTCCTCGGAAGGAATGGCTGCGACCGCCACCGGCTGGAAGAAGCGCTTGACGAGATAATGCATCGCCTTCCAGCGCCCGCCATAATCAAGGCTGGACCAGGAGGCGACCGGCCAGGTGTCGTTAAGCTGCCAGTAGATCGTGCCCATGCAATGGGGTTTCAGCGAACGCCAATATTCCACCGCCGTCTTGATCGCCAGGCCCTGCTGAATCTGGGAGAGATAGACGAAATTCGGGAAATCCTTGGGGAAGCGGAAATAGCGGAACATCGTGCCGGCGATGCGCTCGTTGCCGCCGGCATTCTTCTGATGCAGTTCCATGACGGGAGAAGCGATATTCATATCCTTCTCCTCGGCATAGGTCCTGATCACAGGCAGCGAGGTATAGGACTGGAAGCCGAATTCCGAGCAGAAGCGCGGCCGCACCGATCGGTAATTGTCGAATGACTTGTTCTCGTGCCAGACCGACCAGTAATGCATGTCGCCCGAGCCATCGGCATGCCAGGCATCGCCGAAATCGAGATAGCCGGAAGCCGGGCTCGACGGCCACCAGAGCGCGCCGGGCAGCGCCTTCTTCACCGCCTGCTCGATCGTCCGGTTGAGCCGATCATAGGAGACGAGATAGCGATCGCGATCCTTCCTCGATTCCTCGAACCAGGTCAGCGCGCCCACAAGTTCGTTGTCGCCGCACCAGAGCGCAATCGAGGGATGCGAGGAAAGCCGGCGCACCTGGTAATCCACCTCGATCGCCACATTCTCAAGGAAGTCTTCGGTCGAGGGATAGAGGTTGCAGGCGAACATGAAGTCCTGCCAGACCATCAGCCCCAGCCGGTCGCAGAGATCATAGAAATGATCCTGCTCGTAGAAACCGCCGCCCCAGACGCGGATCATATTCATGTTGGCGGCTTTCGCCGATTGCAGCAGGTCTTCCGTCTTCTCCGGCGAGGAGAGCGAATAGAGCGCATCGGCGGGGATCCAGTTGGCGCCGCGGCAGAAGATCTCGCGGCCGTTGACCTTGAAAGTAAAACGGGCGCCTGATGCATCCGGGGTGGTGATCAGCTCGATGGTGCGAAGGCCGATCTGTTTCACCACCTCATCCGCCGGCAATTCGACGGACAGCGTGTAGAGCGCCTGTTCGCCGCTGCCGGAAGGCCACCAAAGGCGCGGATGATCGATATGGAAGAGATGGTTGACATGGGTCTCGCCATGGACGCCGACATCGAGGCGCACCCGCTCGCCATCGAGATCGAAATAGACCTGGGCAATACTTGGCCCCTTGGAATACAGCGTTGCCGTGACCGTCAGATCGACCGAACCGTCGAGATTATGCGTCTGGCGGGTGACGACATGTTCGATGCGTGCGCTCTCAAGCTTTTTGAGCGCGATCGTGCCGTAAAGGCCGAGCGGCGCAATGGCGATATTCCAGTCCCAGCCGAAATGGCATTGCGGCTTGCGCAGCATGTTGCCGTCCGGGATCGGCGAATTGCCGGTGCTGTAAGGAATATAGAAGGGCTGCTGCTTCTGCCGCTCGGCGCCGACGGCGGAGTTGGAGGCAAACACGATACGGATGACGTTGTCGCCGGATCTCAGCATGCTCGACACGTCGGGGCGATAGCGGCGGAAGCTGTTGTCGGCTTCGAGTGCCAGGAAGCCATTGACATAAACGGAGGCGACTGTGTCGAGATAGTCGATATCGAGGTACCAGTCGCCCTCGGCCTCCTGCAGCGTGAAGCTTCGCTCGACCGCCCATTCGCGCTTGGCGACCCACTGTACTTTCTCCTCGTTGCGGCCGAAATAAGGATCGGGGATCAGGCCGGCCCGGTGGAGCGCGGTGTGCACGTCGCCTGGCAGCGTGATCACACTCTTAATCTCGCCATCGACGGAGGTCAGTTGCCACGAACCGGAAAGGTCGATGCAGGAGGGGGGCGGTTGTTGCGTCACAATTTCATTTCCGATTCACGTTTTTAAGATGGACGGCGCAGAGCCGCCGTCCGGCAATTGTCGTTCGCTGCGCCCCCTTCGCCTCCGTTATGCTCGGGCTTAACCCGAGCATCTACTCGGCATCCGACGACCGCCGCGGGCATGGATCCTCGGGTCAAGCCCGAGGATGACGGAGAGCGGAGTTGGCCTCTTGCCAAGCTCGCGCCGGCTTCGGTGGAGCGTCGGTCGAATTCATTCAAACAGCCCTACGGCAAGCAGGCGGCGGCGCCATCCCCGGCCCCCGTCCGCAGAATCTCCCTAAAGCCGCAACTCGCTCTCGGCATCGAACACCGACGCCAGCGCCATGTCGAAGCTCAGCTTCACCTTGGCTCCGACATTGAAGCGGCGCGCGCCGTTGACGCGGACCGACATCGTGTGACCGGCATGTTTCAGCCACAGAAGATTGTCCGCGCCCATCGGCTCCTCGATGTCGACGGTCGCGTCATGTTCCTCGCCGCCGGCGTTCTCGTTAACCTTGATGTGCTCGGGACGAACGCCGAGCACCACCTTGCGGCCGGGCTGCAGTGCCTCGTTGGCGTCATAGGCAGCCAGCGAGAAGTTGACGCCGTTGGCCGTAAAGGCGATCCCCTCGGCCGTCTTGACCAGCTCGCCACGCAGGAAATTCATCGACGGCGAGCCGATGAACCCGGCGACGAAGAGGTTGCGCGGCCGGTTGTAGATCGTCGTCGGATCGTCGAGCTGCTGGATGATGCCGCTCTTCATGATGGCGATACGGTCGGCGAGCGTCAGCGCCTCGATCTGGTCGTGGGTGACGTAGATCATCGTATTCTGCAGCGACTGGTGCAGGCGCTTGATTTCGACGCGCAGCTCCGAGCGCAGCTTGGCGTCGAGGTTGGACAGCGGCTCGTCGAACAGGAACACGTCGACATCGCGCACCAGCGCCCGGCCAATGGCGACGCGCTGCCGCTGACCGCCGGAAAGTTCGGCCGGCTTGCGCTTCAGGAGCGGCTGGATCTGCAGGATCTCGGCCGCGCGCGCCACGCGCTTGTCGATCTCGGCCTGCGGCACCTTGGCAACGCGAAGACCGAAGGAGAGATTCTTTTCGACCGTCATCTGCGGATAGAGTGCGTAGGACTGGAAGACCATCCCGATGCCGCGGTCCTTCGGCTCCTCCCAAGTGACGTTCTTGCCCTTGATGAAGATCTGGCCTTCGGAAGCATCGAGCAAGCCGGCAATGCAGTTCAGCAAGGTCGACTTGCCGCAGCCGGATGAGCCGAGCAGCACAAGGAATTCGCCGTCGTTGATGTCGAGATTGAGATCCTTCAGCACGCTGACCGATCCGAAGTTCAGCGACAGATCCCTGATCGAGACGCTCGAATTGGAGACAGTAGAATTCATGTTCATGTGATCACCCCTTCACTGCGCCGGCGGCGATGCCGCGAACGAAAAGCCGTCCGGAGACGAAATAGACGATCAGCGGCACCAAGCCGGTCAGGATCGTCGCCGCCATGTTGACGTTGTATTCCTTCACGCCCTGGACGGAATTGACGATGTTGTTGAGCTGCACAGTCATCGGATAGGTATCCGGCCGGGTGAAGACCACGCCGAACAGGAAGTCGTTCCAGATGCCGGTCACCTGCAGGATCATCGCCACGACGAAGATCGGCAGCGACATCGGCAGCATGATCTTCAGGAAGATCTGCCAGAAACCCGCGCCGTCGACGCGCGCCGCCTTGAACAGTTCTTCCGGCAGCGACACGAAATAGTTGCGGAACAGCAGCGTCAGGATCGGCATGCCGAAGATCGAATGCACGATAACGAGGCCGGTCAGCGTACCGTAAATGCCGATTTCGCGCAGGATGATGACGATTGGATAGATCATCACCTGATAGGGAATGAACGCCCCGATGATGAGGATCGAGAAGAAAAGCTCGGATCCCTTGAAGCGCCAGTTTGCCAGCGCATAGCCGTTTACCGAGGCGATGGCGATCGAGATGATGACCGACGGCACGGTGATGCGCACCGAATTCCAGAAGCCGCGCGACAGGCCATCGCAGTTCAAGCCCGTGCAGGCCTCCGCCCAGGCTTTCACCCAGGGCTCGAAGGTGATTTCCATCGGCGGCGAGAAGATGTTGCCGAGGCGGATTTCCGGCATGCCCTTCAACGACGTCACCACCATCACATAGAGCGGCAGCAGATAGTAGAGCGCCGCGATGGTCAGCGTGCCGTAGAGCATGATGTTGCGCGGCGACAATGCCGGGCGCGGCTTTGGGCCGGTTGGTCCGTCGCCGAGTCTCCCTGAGACGGCATCGATGCCGGCCGCCGTGGTGTTTAGAGTTCCGATATTAGCCACGCTTGCGCCCTCCTCCGAATTCCAGATAGGCCCACGGAACGATGATGATCGCTACCGTGAGCAGCATCATCGTCGAGGCGGCAAAGCCCTGCCCCAGGTTCTGCGCCTGGAACATGTAATCATAGACGTATTTCGCCGGCACTTCCGAGGAGATGCCGGGGCCGCCCGACGTCTGCGCCACCACGAGGTCGTAGACCTTGACGATACCGGAAGCGATGATGACGATCGTCGTGATGAACACAGGCCGCATCATCGGAATAACGATGAGAAGATAGGTCTTCCACATCGGGATGCCGTCAACGCGCGCCGCCTTCCAGATATCCTCGTCGATGCCGCGCAGGCCGGCGAGCATCAGGCACATGACCAATCCGGTCCCCTGCCACAACGCCGCGATCAGAATACCGTAAATGACGATTTCAGGCGTATAGAGCGGATTGAAGGTGAAGCTCGTCCAGCCGAGCGAACGCACCACCGACTGCACGCCAAAGTCCGGGTTCAGAACCCATTGCCACACGAGCCCCGTCACGATGAAAGACAGCGCGAAGGGATAGAGGAAAATAGTGCGGAAGGTGTTTTCGAAACGGATCTTCTGATCCATCAGCGCGGCGAGCACAAAGCCGATGACAAGGCTGAAGATCAGCGAGAGCACGCCATAGAGCGCCAGATTCTCGATCGCCGTCACCCAGCGAGGTGCCGCCCAGAGGCGCTCATACTGATCGATGCCGACGAAGCTCAACCGCGGGAGGAGCTTGGAATTGGTAAAGGAATAAAAGACCGTCCAGAATGTGCCGCCGACAAAGATCACCAACGCCGTCAGGATCATCGGGATGGATGCAATCTTGGCATTCAGATTGCGCAGTAACTTGATTGGCCGGCCGGCTTGCGCTTGACCCGTCATGAACACTTCTCCTCAAATCGCAACTGCGACCGCGGCAGAGCGGATTTGCCGTCTGCCATCCCCGCCCCGGTTTTCCGGGATGCCGGAGACACGCCACCGGCCGAACATTTGTCCGGGAACGATCCGGCCCTTGCGGAGCCGGATCGCGAAGGCAGCGACTCTATCGCTCAGTCAGCCGAAGCGATGATCTCAGCGAAACGCTTCTGCGCGTCTTCCGGCGTCATCGACGGATTGGCGAAGAATTCGGAGAAGAGGTCCTCCTTCTGCTTCTGGCTGTCGGCCGAAAGCAGCTGGTCGGTACCCTGGATCACGTTGCCTTTGGACAAAATATCGAGACCCTTCTTCATGCAGTCATTTGCGGCGGCGAGATCGACATCACCGCGCACCGGCAGCGAACCCTTCTTCAGATTGAAGGCAACCTGGGTCTTGGGGTCAAGCAGCGTCTTGGCAAGCACAGCTTGCGCCTTGGATTTTTCCTCATCCTTCAGCAGCGGGAAGTAGAAGGCATCGCCGCCGGTCGAAATGATCTCGTTGACGCCGAGGCCCGGCAGGCAGGTATAGTCGGTGCCGGCCTTCTGACCGGCGAGCGCGAATTCGCCCTGCGCCCAGTCGCCCATGATCTGACCGCCGGCCTTGCCCGTGATGACGAGGTTGGTCGCCTGGTTCCAATCCTGGACATTGGTGCCCTTGGACATACGGCGTGCATCGTCGGCGGCCTTGAAGACCTTGGCGATTTCAGGGCCGGCAGCAGCTTCCGCATCCTTGTCCTTGAAGACCTTGTTGAACGTGTCCTTGCCGGCAATCGCCACCATCAGTACGTCGAAGGCGCCTGCAGCCTGCCATGGCTGACCGCCGACGGCGAGCGGAAGGATACCGGCCTTTTCGAGAGCCGGGGCGGCGGCGACGAATTCGTCCCAGTTCTTCGGAACCTCGACGCCGGCCTTCTTGAAGGCGGCGTTCGAAAGCCACAGCCACTGCCAGGAGTGGATGTTGACAGGTGCGCAGTAGATCTTGCCGTCGATGGTGCAGGAATCGAGCAGGCTCGACGGACGAATGATGTCCTTCCACTTCTCGGCGGTCGCGACATCGGTCAGGTCGCGCATCAGGCCGGCCTGGACAAGTTCCTCTGCCTGACGGCCATGGTTGAACTGGGTGGCGCCCATCGGATCGCCGCCAGTGATGCGGCTGATCATGATCGGACGAGCAGTGCCGCCGGAACCGGCGATCGCGCCGTCGACCCAGTGGTTGCCGGTGGCGTCGAAAGCCTTTGCCAGCTCGGCGACGGCGGCGGATTCGCCGCCTGAGGTCCACCAATGCGTGACCTCGAGATCGGTAGCACTGGCGGCGCCGAGCGGAAGCGCGACTGAGGCGGCAAGCACGGCCGCCATCATACGGATTTTCATGAGTTCTCCTCCCTCACTGAAACGTTGCCGGAAAAACTTAGATCAATCGATTTCACCACGCAACTGCCCACCTCTAAATTTTTCGACGAAGGCCGGAATTGCTATTTCTAGCTGTTCTCGGCTGCATCCACTATCCTCCTAATATCGCCATCTTAATAAGCGATATCGCATATGCACAATCAATATATCAGATTGAAATCACAAGATGATTTAAGGAAAACCGGTCTACGGCTCGCTTTACCTTTTTCGCTACTGCGGAAAAAGGGGGCACAGATGACGGATTCAACCTGCGGGGATATTGTCGCAATGCACACAAGAAAAAGCCCTCGACATTTCTACTGTATCGTTACAGATTGCATTCCTCAGGGAGGCGCGATTTTGGCAGGCGGCGGGCTTACGGCGCTTGAAAAAGCCTCTATAAGCGACACCAATTCGCGCGAGGCAGGCCTACAGGAATGGAAAACAAGGGAAATTTCGGGCAAGCAGCATCGGTACCGGCGGCGCGCGAGCGCCCGACATTGAAAACGATCGCCTTCATGACCGGCCTTGGCGTGACAACGGTGTCGCGTGCGCTGAAAGACGCGCCTGACATCGGGGCCGAAACCAAGGAGCGAGTGCGCATGGTCGCCCGCCAGCTCGGCTACCAGCCGAACAGGGCGGGCGTGCGCCTGCGCACCGGCAAGACCAACGTCATCGCCCTCGTCCTCAGCATTGACGAGGAGATCATGGGCTTCTCGAGCCAGATGGTCTTCGGCATCTCCGAGGTCCTGTCCGGCACGCCCTATCATATCGTCGTCACGCCGCACTCCCACAGCAAGGACCCGATGCTGCCGGTGCGCTATATCCTCGAGACCGGCTCGGCCGACGGGGTCATCATCTCGCGCATCGAGCCGGACGATCCGCGCGTGCGGTTGCTGACCGAGCGCGGCATGCCCTTCGCCACGCATGGGCGCACCGACGCCGGCCTGACGCACCCCTTCCACGATTTCGACAACGAAGCCTTCGCCCATCAGGCGGTGGAGCGGCTGGTCAAACGCGGTCGCCGGCGCATTGCCCTGCTACAGCCGCCGAGCAAGCTCACCTATTACGCCCATATCAGGATCGGCTTTCAGACCGGCCTGCACGATTACGGCGCCGAGGAAGTGCCCCTGCGGGTCAACACCGACGCGCCGCTAGCCGATATCCGCGACGTCGTCGAGGTGATGATGCGCGCGGCGAACGCCCCTGACGGCATCGTTTGTTCGGCCGGCAGCGCGGCGATCGCCGTCAATGCCGGCATCGAGGCCGCCGGCAAGGCGCTGGGGCGCGATCTTGACATGGTGTCCAAGCAGTCGGTGCCGATCCTGAACTGGATCCGTCCCGAGATCATCACCGCCCAGGAAGATGTGCGCCAGGCCGGCCGCGAAATGGCCAAGGCCGTCATCGCCCGCATCGACGGCGTCGAGCCGGAACTGCTGCAAAGCATCAGCCAGCCGATCTGGCCGGAGAACGGCCGATAGGCGGGAGAATGAACCCTGCCCAGGATTCGCAAGCAGGCATCGGCTCGAAAAAGCCAAGATTGCCCGTCATCTCACAGCGAGTCACGGGGATATCGACAGAATGCAGCAAAGCGGCGTGCCCTATTTCAGCCAATGGGAAACACCCGGCATGACGCTGCCGGTACTTGCCGAGGGCTCGCAAGCTCTGCTCAGCGATCCGCTCTGGCGTCGTTCGGGAGCCGGCACCATTGAGGAATATGCGCGCTGGGCCGTCAATGTCTGCGGCATGGCCTGTCTGAAAATGATCCTGGCCGCCCGTGGCGAAATCCGCCCGACCATCGAACTTGCCCGTGCCTGCACCGCCTACGGCGGTTATGTCGTCAACGAGATCGACGCCTCGATCAAGGGATTGATCTACGCGCCCTTTGTGCGCTTCGCAACCGAGCGTTTCGGGCTCGACGCCGAGACGATAACCGACATGGAAACCTCGGCCATTCCTGATCTTCTGTCGAAGCGCCGGTTCTTCATTGCCTCGGTGCATTCGGCCATTCGCTGGCCGGAGCGCGAACCGCCATCGAAGGGTGGCCATCTGGTGCTGGTGACGGCAGCCTCGCAGGAAACGGTCCGTTTCCACAATCCATCCGGCCACGACGAGGCGAGCCAGGCCGACGTGACGCTGCCGCTTTCCGTCTTCGACCGCTTCTTCGCCAATCGCGGCATATCTGTCGACGCCTGACCCTTTCAAAACCTGATCCTTCCGGAGGCTTGCATGACCCCTTCCCCCAACAGGCCGCGCATCGCCGTGCTTTTCGGCGGCCGCTCGGCCGAGCACGACGTGTCCGTGCTCTCGGCAACCAACGTCATGGGCGCGCTCAAGCCCGAAAAATATGACGCCTTTCCGATTTTCATCACCCGCGAGGGTCGGTGGCTCACGAGCAGCTTCGTGGACGGCGCCTTGGCAACACCTTCGTCGGGCACGGAAATCTGCCTCGTGCCGGGCGGCTGCGGCCGGGTGATGGCGATCCCCGCCAATGGTGCACCGCATGAGTTGGCGGCGATCGACATGCTGTTTCCCGTGCTGCACGGCCTCCATGGCGAAGACGGATCGGTACAGGGTGTGGCGCAGGTGGCGCGTGTGCCGCTTGCAGGCTGCGGCATTCTCGGTTCGGCCGCAGCGCTCGATAAAGAGATCGCCAAGCGGCTGCTCAGGGCGGCCGGCCTGCCGGTCGCCCGCGCCGTAACGATCCATGACGGGACGACCCCGTCGCTCGCAGCGCTCGAGGGCGAACTCGGCCTGCCGCTGTTCATCAAGCCGGTGCGCCAGGGATCGTCGGTCGGCGTCGCCAAGGTCCAGGCCAGCCAGGAGCTCGCAGGCGCTCTTGCCGAAGCCTTCCGCCACGATCGCACCCTGCTCGCCGAGGAATTCATCGCCGGCCGCGAGATCGAATTCAGCGTGCTGGAGGATGCGGCTGGAAAGCTTTTCGTTTCACGCCCCGGCGAAATCGTCCCGGCGGAAAGCCACGGCTTCTACAGTTACGACGCGAAATACATCGACGAGTCCGGCGCGGCGCTGAAGGTGCCGGCCGAGCTGCCGCCCGAGGTCGAGGCCGCAATGCGCGACGCAGCGGCAGAAGCCTTCCGGGCCGTAGGCTGCGACGGGATGGCGCGCGTCGATTTCTTCCTGACCCCGGACATGCGCTTCGTTATCAATGAGCTCAACACCATCCCCGGCTTCACCGATATCAGCATGTATTCCAAGGCGATGGCGGCAAGCGGCGTCAGCTATGCCGAAGTCATCGACCGGCTGGTGGAGCATGGCATGGCGCGCGCCGGCCGGGCCGGCTAAATCATGAACAGGTTGGTGCTCATTTCCGGATGTTCCGGCGGCGGAAAGTCGACCCTGCTTGCTGAACTCGGCCGTCGCGGTCATGCGATCGTCGAAGAGCCTGGACGACGGATCGTCAAGCAGGAGCTCGAAGGCGACGGCGCGGCCCTGCCCTGGATCGACATGGCGGCCTTCGCCCGACGCGCGATCGAGATGGCGGCGGCCGACCACGCGGCGGCGCGCGGGCAGGCAGGCTGGACCTTTTTCGATCGTGGGCTGATCGATGCCGCGTCGGCGCTTCAGCACCTGACCGGAGAACCGATCCTGGAAAAATTGAGCGGTGTCCACCGCTATAACACCAAGGTCTTTCTCACCCCGCCATGGCTGGAAATCTATGTCACCGACCCCGAGCGACGCCACGGCTTTGACGAGGCGGTCGCAGAATATGACCGGCTTGCCACGATCTACCCAGCGCTTGGCTACGACGTTGTCACGCTGCCGAAAATCGCGGTCGCCGAACGGGTGGATTTCATCCTCGATCGCTTGGAAGCGAAGTAGCCGCTCCGGCCGCTTTCTCACCGCCTGCGGAAGACACACCACTGAAACGACTGCCGGCCGCCGCCGGGTGTCGTGTGCTCCTCGCGCCAGTCGTGTTCGAGCGCGAAGGCGGAGGAAAGTTCGGTCGCAAGCGCTGCCGCGTCGTAACGCTGGACCGGCAGGCCGCTGCACCGCTCCGGGCCGTCCGGCGCGAAAGTCGCGATGACCATGATACTTCCCCGCGCCGTACCGGTTTCGAGGGCATGGCGATAGGCCAGCCGCTGCCCGGGATCGGTGAGGAAGTGAAAAACGGCCCGATCGTGCCACACATCGTACCGGCGGTCAGGTTTCCAGGCGGTGACGTCGGCAACCAACCAGGTGATTCGAAGGGCTTCGTCCCCGAGCCGCGCCTTGGCGACGTCGAGCGCCGGTGCGGCGATATCGAGCACGGTGAGATCGGACCAGCCGCGCTCGACGAGACGGTCGACAAGGCTCGATGCCCCGCCCCCCACATCGATCAGCGAAGCCGAGGCCGGCAGTTGCAGCTCATCGAGCACATGTAAGGAAGGCCCGGGCGTCGGCTGATACCAGCTGACGCTGTCGGCTGCTTTCGTGCGATAGACCTCGTCCCAATGTTCTTGTTTCGCGTCTGTCATCCGGCACCCATCTCTTGCAGAGCCGATCCTGTCCTATCAAGATGTAAGGATTGAGATGTCCGTCAACCGCCTTACGCATACGAACCCGATCTCACGAAGCCGAGTGACGATAGACGAGATCGGCAGGATCGGTTCGGGGCGCCGTGGGGTCGAGACGTGCCCCCAGCCGTTCGGCAACGGCAACGGATGCGGCATTGCCGGGAGCGATATAGCTGACGAGCGACGGCAGCTTGAGCGCCGAAAAGGCCCAGTCCCGCAGCGCCAGGGCCGCCTCGGTCGCATAACCCCGGCCCCCATGGTCCTCATAGACGAACCACCCCAGTTCCTTCTCTGGAAAGAGCGGCCCATGATTGATCCCCACCTGACCGACGCACTCGCCGCTTTCGGCAAGGTCGATCATCAAAGCCCCATGCCCGAAAAGCTGCCAGAGCGCCACGTCGTGGCAGAACATCCCCCACGCCGCCCGCAGATCGAACGGGCCGCCATTCCGGCGGACCGCGGCGAAGCCATCAGCCGCGCATAGGCTTTGAAATCGTCGATCTCGGGCTCCCGGAGAATCAGCCGCTCGGTTCGGAGAGTGATCGCGCCGGTTCCGGACATGTCATCGCCTTTCTGCTGAACATCTAGCTATCGAACGCCGGAGCGAACCTAAGCGTGCCGCTCGGTGCCGGCCCGTGGAGGACAATGTGCTGCACGAGCCGCGTATCGAGATCGTGATAGCTGAGTCTCCCGTCGCTGCAGAAGCCCGCGCCGCGGTAAACCTCGGGATTGCCGATCAGCGCGCATCCGCTGGCGCCCATCTCCTCCAGCAGTCCGAGCCCCTTTGCGATCAGCGCCTTGCCGATACCCTGCCGCTGTCTCTCCGGCCTGACCGATATCGGTCCCAGCCCGAACCAGCCGTCATGCACGCCGTCGATCGTCACCGGCGAAAACGCCACATGTCCTAGAATCTCGCCTTCTTCTTCGGCGACCAGCGATATCGTCAGATCGCCACTCGTGCGGAGCCTCCGGATTATCTCCGCCTCCGTACCAGCGCTATAGGGCATGGGCGCGAAGGCGATCGACGTTAGATCATGGATCGCGTCAATATCCGCCGGCGTCTCGTATCGGATCAGCATCTATGTCCATCCCTCGGTGTGAACGAGATATTGCCATCCCTAGGATGGATTTTACCATCTCCGTCATTTCGATCGGCAAGGTGATGCTTAAGGATTGAGTTGTCCGCATGGAACTACCCCTCGTTTTCCCTATCATCTCAGAGGACGATTAAATCCTACACTTTTCCCTGTTTCCGCGCTGGCAGTTTATGCATGCATGGAAGAGCACGTATAACCACGAAAAAGCCCGGCGCGATGGCCGGGCTTCCTTTACCTCGTCTCGGCAAACCTCAAAAGGTCGCCGCACCGCTGCCCCACGGCCCGTGGTGGAAATCCTTGCCGTCCAGACGGTCGAATCCGTGGGCGCCGAAGAAATCGCGCTGGGCCTGGATCAGGTTGGCCGTACCCCTGCCCTGGCGGTAGGCGTCGAAATAGGTGAGAGCTGAGGTCAGCGCGGGCACCGGCAGGCCGGCCGAGATGGCGGCCGCGACGACCCGGCGCAGCGCCGGGATCGATTCCTTGACCATCTCGGAGAAGGCAGGCGTGACGATGAGGTTCGCAGCATCCGGCGCCTTGGTGAAGGCCGAGGTGATCTCGTCGAGGAACTGCGAACGGATGATGCAGCCGGCGCGCCAGATCCGGGCAATGGTCGGCATTGGTAGCGACCAGTTGAACTCGCGCGAGGCTTCCGCCATCACCGCGAAGCCCTGGGCATAGGCGCCGATCTTGGCGGCAAAGAGCGCCAGCTCCAGATCCTTGTTGAGTTCGGGGCCGTAAGCGATCGGGAAAGAAACGGCCTGCGTGCCGAAGATCTTTTCCGCCGCTTCGCGCTGCGACTTCATCGAGGAGAGGCTGCGGGCGGCGACAGCGGCTTCGATTGCCGTTGCCGGAATGCCCATGTTCTGCGCTTCGATCGCCGACCATTTGCCCGTACCCTTCTGGCCGGCCTTGTCGAGGATCATGTCGACCATCGGGCCGCCGGAAACCGGATCGGTCGCCGCAAGCACCTTCTCGGAAATCTCGATCAGGTAGGAGTTCAGCCGGCCCTTGTTCCATTCCCCGAAAATGCCGGAGATGTCGGAGGCACTCTTGCCGAGGCCGTCGCGCAGGATGCCGTAGATTTCGGCGATCATCTGCATGTCGGCATATTCGATGCCGTTATGAATGGTCTTGACGAAATGGCCGGCGCCGTCATTGCCGAGCCAGGCGACGCAGGGCTCGTCATTGTAGCGGGCGGCAATCGAGGTCAGCACCTTCTCGACGCGCTTCCAGGACTCTTCGGTGCCGCCGACCATGATCGACGGACCATGGCGCGCACCTTCCTCGCCGCCGGAAACACCCATGCCGATGAAGGTGAGATCGGTATCCTTGAGGCGGTCGAAGCGGGCGACGGTGTCGCGGAAATTGGCGTTGCCGGCATCGATCATGATGTCGCCCTTGGAGAGGTGCGGGCGCAGCGCCTCCATCTGCTGGTCGACGGCATCACCTGCCTTGATCATGATGATGATCGGCCGCGGCGGCCGGATCGCGTCGACGAACTCTTCGATGGTCTTGCAGGGAATGATCTGCTTTCTCAGATCGCCGGCGCTTTCGTAGAATTCGTCGGTTTTCTCAGGCGTGCGGTTGAACACCGCAATTTTATTGCCTTTCTCCGCGATGTTGAGCGCCAGGTTGGAGCCCATGACCGCAAGGCCGATCAGTCCGATTTCTGCCTTTTCCACGACAAACCTCCGATGTGTCATTTGGACCGGTGTTGTGGCACTGTCTCGCTCAAACGGCAAGTCTGCCAAGGGTCTAATCGGTTCGCAAAAGCCAGTGAAATGAAGCTCGCAATGCCCGCTTGTCCGACAACCTGCCATCTGATCGGCAAGCAGCGATGTGGCGTGACCTGCCCTTAGCGCATCTGAAATGCCCTATCTCATGCTATCATAGGTCTCGGGAGATATTGCGTGGGATCGGAAAAACGAAACGGTGGAATTCTCCTGGCGGCCCGCGCCGGCCGCTATCGCGAGTATGCGCCACCGCCAGTGTTGCGGCGCCATTTCAGTCGGCTCTGGTCGCATTCGCTTCACGACGGACCGACGGCGACGGTGGCGATCGTGCCGGACGGTTATTGCGATCTGCTCTGGATCGGCGGCCGGCTGGTCGTTGCCGGGCCTGACAGAACGGCGGCTTTTCCTCTTATCCGGCCGGGCACGACCGTCATTGGTGCGCGATTTGCACCCGGCGCCGCCGCACCCTGGCTGAAGACGCCGCTCTCGGCGCTGGTCGGCTGCTCGGTGCGGCTCTGTGACATCGGCCGGAAGGGCACGGCCGATTTTGAGGCGCGGCTGGAAGATTGTCGCGACGCTGCGGACGCGATGGCGTTGTTCGCCCGATTGCTCGAAGAAGCCGCGCGCGAAGAGGAGGAGCCCGCCCCCGACGCCGCCGTGATCTTTGCCGCCGCCGAAAGCGGCTGCTCCCCGTCCAGCCTGCTCCACCGGCTCGACATCAGCGAAAGACAGCTGCGCCGCCGCTGCCACCAGCATTTCGGCTACGGCGCCAAGACGCTGGAACGCATCCGCCGGTTCCAGCGTTTCCTCGATCTCTGCCGCAGAGCGCACGCGATGCCGCTGGCCCATCTTGCGCTCGAAGCGGGTTTTGCCGATCAGGCCCACATGACGCGCGAGGTCGGCGAACTCTCACGCCTGACGCCCGCCGTCATTTGCGATCAGCTCAACGCGCGGGAACTGCCGGGCTGACCGTTTTGTTCAAGACGCCTCGGGTCGGGCTGTTACCCTCGCTCGACCACTATCAAGGACCTGGAAGCCATGTCGACTATGCCCGCAAAAATCATCCACCAATCGATCGAGCGTGACTGGCGCGACGTCTACGACTTTGCCGGCAAGCCGGAGAACATGCCGCTCTGGGCCTCCGGCCTTGCGACCGGTCTCGAGCCCAATGGCGCCGACTGGGTCGCCCATGGCCCTCTCGGCACCATCAAGGTGAGCTTCGTGCCCGCCAATGAATTCGGCGTGATCGACCATACGGTAACGATCGAATCCGGTCTCAGGGTCTATAATGCGTTGCGCATCGTGCCGAACGGCGATGGTTGCGAGATCATGTTCACGCTGCTGCGTCTGCCCGGCATGACCGACGCGCAGTTTTCCGCCGATGCCGCCCATGTCGAGAAGGACCTCGCCATGCTGAAAGCCCTGATGGAGAGATAGATGGCCGAGAAGTCAGAAAACCACGATCGCCGCATCGATTATGTCGAGTTCAACGTCGCCGACATCGCCGCCGCCAAAGCCTTTTACGGCTCGGCCTTCGGCTGGCGTTTCACCGATTACGGGCCGAACTACTGCGAATTCGACGATGGCCGTTTGAAGGGCGGCTTTACCGATTTCGGACCTGTGCGGCCAGGAGGGCCGCTTGTTGTCGTCTACGCCAATGATCTGGAGGAGGTGCTGACGTCAGTCGAAAGGGCCGGCGGCACGATCTGCCGGCCGATCACCGACTTTCCCGGCGGCCGCCGCTTCCATTTCCTTGATCGAGACGGTTATGAGCTCGCCGTCTGGGCGACTGCATAAATTGAATCACCGATCCATCACGATCAGAGCGCCGATCACCGTGCCGCCCGCTTCGCGCAGCGGCGACATGCGACAGCGCACCTGCCGCGATGCGCCGCCGGTCGCCCGCTCATAAGTGTAGTCGATCTGCTCGCCGGCAAAGCAGGCATCCAGCTTACGTTTAGCGCATCCGGCAAAACGTTGTTCGCCGATGAATTCGGAAATATGGCGGCCGATGAGCTCCATCGGCTTCCTGTTGAGATGGGCGCTGTTGGCCGCATTGGAATAGAGATAGCGATAGTCCCTGGTCAGCACCGCTACCCGATCCGGCAGGCTTTCGAGGATCGCCGCATTGAAAAACTCGCCGTTGTCGGTGTCGGGCACATAGGCTGCCGGCGGTGCGATGCGGACATCCTGCGGTGACGGCACCCGCCAGTCCGGCGCATGCGTGCCGAAATAGCCATCAAGCAGGTAGGAAAGCACCGCCGTATATTCCCGGACGCTGGCGCTGTCGTCGGCGTCCCGGGCGATAAGATGGCTGACGAACTGCAGCTGCATGTAGACATCCAGTAGATTGGCTGCCCGGCATGCCAGGATCGCCTCGACCAGCGGCTCGACATGCCGGTCGAGCGACATGACGCGCTGGTCGTCGCCCAGGCGTATGGCTTCTTCTATTTGCGTGCAACGCAAGGAAAAGGCTCGAAATAGCTCCAGCAAGACGCCTCACTCCCATGTCCCAAGTGGCGTGTCCAGAATTGCGATGGCTGCATTCCCAAGATGCGCCTTGCAGTTGATTTTATTCGCGCTCTGGTGGTGACGGGTAACATGAATTGTACTCGGTTTCAATCCGAGAGCACCTGCCGCTTTTCACCGCTGATAAATTGGGGGGTGGACCTTCTTACGCGAGCGTCTTCTTGATCTGCCAGCGGTCGTGATACCAGAGCCACTGTTCCGGATATTCCCGCACCCAGCTTTCCACCTTGTCGTTGAGCAGCTGGGCCGCCGCCGGCAGGTCGAGATTGCCTTTTTCGTCGCGCGGCATATCGAGTCGTGGTTCGATTTCCAGGCGGTAGCGGTTTCCCGGCAGGCGAATGCAGCGCGCCGGATAGACCTCGCAATCGAACTGGCGCACCAGTTTCGGCAGCAGCGGATTGGTCTTCACCTCGCGCCCGAAGAAGGTGCCCTTCAGCCCCTTGCTGAATTTCTGGTCGACGAGCACGCCCACGCCCTGGCCCGCCTCCAGCTGACGCGCGAGCGCGAAGGAGGAACCGGCATGAGACGGCACCAGCTTGCCCATGCGGGCGCTACGGAAATCGAACACTTTCTTGGCGACGTAAGGGTTGTTCGGCGGCCGGAACAGCACGGTCACCGTCAGCCCGAAGGCAGCACCCGCCACCGGCAGCAGCTCGAAATTGGCGGTATGGCCGGTGAACACGATGAAGGGGCGCGGATTGTCGCGCAGGTCAAGGAAGATCGGAATGCCCGAGACCTCTACCCTGCCCGGCTCCGACTTCTCGGGATCGTAATCGAAAAGTTGGTCGAGGAAGACGTATTCGGCCGCAAGCCTTCCCATATTGCCCCAGCTGGCCAGCGCGATCTCCTCGATCTCGGCCTCGCTCTTCTCGGGAAAGGCGTTGCGCAGATTGGTCAGCATCAGCCTGTGGCGGCGGGTCCGCCGGCCGAGCCGGCGCATCACCCTGTCGGCAAAGCGGATCGCTCCATCGGCCGGAAACAGCTTCAGCAGGTTCAGGAAGCCGAACATCGCCTGCGCCACCAGCCATTGCTGGAAATTCCTGAGCGCCAGGACGATCCGCGTGATGATCAGCTTCACGTGCGCTCAATCCATCTTCAGGATGATTTTGCCGAAGATCTGCCGTGATTCCATCCGCTCCAGCGCCCGATCGATATCGTCGAAGCCGACTTCGGTATCGATGACGGGATGGACGAGCCCACGGCCCATCTTCTGCATCGCATCAGCCATGTTTTCGATGCGGCAGCCGAAGGAGCCGAGCAGCTTCAATTGCTGCTGGAACAGCATCATCAGGTTCATCTCAGTCGAAACGCCGGAGGTCGAGCCGCAGGTGACGAGACGCCCGCCGCGCTTCATGCAGAGCATCGAACCGGCCCAGGTATCCTTGCCCACATGTTCGAAAACGACGTCGACGCCCTTCTTCTTGGTGAGCTTGCGCACGACGCCTTCGAAGCGGTCGGTGCGGTAGTTGATGACGTGATCGGCGCCGAGCGCCTTCGCCTTCTCGATCTTGTCATCGGAGCCAACAGTGGTGATGACGGTGCAGCCGATCTTCTTGGCAAGCTGGATCGCCGCCGTGCCGATGCCGGAGCCGCCGGCATGGACGAGGATCGTTTCGCCGGGCTCGAGCTTGGCATTATCGAACAGCATGTGCTCGACCGTGCCGAAGGTGACGGGCGCAAGCGCCGCCCCAATGGCATCGACGCCGGGAGGAGCCGGAACCAGCAGGCGCGCCGGCAGATTGACTTTCTCCTGCGCGAAACCGTCGAGATGGAAACCGTGCACGCCGGAAACGTGTTCGCAGAGATTGTCACGGCCTTCGCGGCATGGGCGGCAGAGCCCGCAGGTACGCGCGCCGTAGATCGAGACCAGCTGACCCGGCAGCACGTTGGCGACGCCAGGGCCGATGGCTTCGACGACGCCGGAGGCCTCCGCGCCGATGACGAGCGGCATCTTGCGCTTGGCGAATGCCATGCCGCGCCAACCCCAGACATCGATATGGTTGAGCGCCACCGCCTTAACGCGCAGCGTCACCTCGCCGGCGGCAGGCGCCTCCGGTTCCGGCAGGTCGGTGATCTCAAGCTTGCGGTCATCGATCAGTTGCAGCGCGCGCATGATGTATAATTCTTTCTTCTACGTGGATCGTCGTCATGCTCGGGCTTGTCCCGAGCATCTGCCAGCGGTCATTGAGTGACGAAAGTAGATCCTCGGGACAAGTCCGAGGTTGAGTCAAAAACCGCTTCGTCCAAAAATCAAGGAGGGTCTCTAAGCCGGTTCGAGCGCCATGACAAGGCTGGCATTCTGCCCGCCGAAGCCGAAGGAGTTGGAAAGTACGGCCGAAACCTGGGCTTCCCTCTTCTTGTTCGGCACGACATCGAGCACGATCGACGGATCGGGATTGTTGTAGTTGATCGTCGGCGGCAGCGTGCCCGTCAGCATCGTCTGCAGCGAGAACACCGCCTCGACCGCTCCTGCCGCCGTCAGCGTATGGCCGATCATTGACTTGTTGGACGACACCGGAATGCCGACCAGCTTCTCGCCGAAGACGGCGGACATCGAGCCATATTCCATCTTGTCGTTCTCAGGCGTCGAGGTGCCGTGCGCGTTGATGTAGCCGATGCCGCTTTCGTCGATGCCGGCGTCGGCAAGGGCCGCGCGGATCGTCGCGATCGCCGGGCCGCCGTCGGGCGAAGACCGGGTGCGATGGAAGCTGTCGGCCTTGTCGCCGGCGCCCTTCATGATGCCGAGCACCTTGGCGCCGCGGGCGACCGCCGATTCCAGCGATTCCAGCACCAGGGTGGCCGCGCCTTCAGCGATGACGAAGCCGTCGCGATCCTTGCTGAACGGCTTGGAGGCTTTGGTCGGCGGATCGTTCTGCGTCGAAAGGGCCGACAGCAGCGAGAAGCGGATCAGTGCTTCGGCGCTGAGCGACCCATCCGTCGCAACGGTCAGTGCGCGGTCGGTACGGCCCTGGCGGATTGCCTCGATGCCGAGCTGGATCGCCGTCACGCCGGAAGCACAGGCCGTCGACAAGGTCACGGGAAGGCCGCGCGTGCCGAATCGGTCGGCGAGGCGCTCGGAAATCGCGCCGAACAGGGCAGCCTCGTGAAAGGCCGGATCCGGCCGCTGACGCAGCGCCGTCAGGAAGCGCTCATAAGCATCGCCGGGATGGTCGGCAGCCGGCGAACGGTCTGCAAGTTCGAAACGGGCGCTCCATTCCGGCTCGATCGGCGGCGCGGCAAGGAACAGCGGGCCGTTGAAATCGCCTGATAGACCGGCATCGGCCAGCGCCTCGATGGTCGTCTCGCGCGCAAAGGCATAGGAGCGCTCGACGGCGTTCGGTACGGGAATCTCGATGAAATCGACGGTGCCGGCGATCCGGGTCGACAAGCCTTCGGTCGGAAAGCGGTTGATCGCGTGGATCCCCGAGGTGCCGGAAGAAAGGGCTGCCCAATTGTCCTTCAGGCCCTGGCCCAGCGACGTGATGATGCCCATGCCGGTTACTGCGACGATCGGCCGGCCGAGATGATCCTTGTAAGCGGAAGCTGTCATATCTCTATCCTCACGCCTCTGCGGAAAGAACGGCGACGCCCTCGCCGCGCTGGTGTCCGACCGTCGTTACGACGGCGGCCTTCGTGCCCGCCTTCATCGGCGCTTCATGAGCAGCGTCGAAGGGCGGAACCTTGGCCTTGGCATCGATGGCAAGGGCTGCGAGCGCCAGCCCCAGCGGGAAATGCGCCTCGATCGTGTGACCGGACACGCCGCCGAAGCCGCGGATTGCAGCACCGGGAAGCTGATGTTTCAGCACTGCCTTTTCGCGGGCGGCGATTTCATGCATGCCGGTCGAGCCGGAGAAGATTGCCGTGCTGTCCGGCGGCAGGTCGGCGGCAGGCTTCAGCAGCCGCTCCATGCGCACTTCGAAATTGCCGGCGCTACGGCTGCCGCGGTCGCCCTCGACGGCGCTGATCGTCGCATAGATATGCGCGCCGCGCTCTTCCGCATGCTTGCGCGATTCCAGCACCAGGAAGGCGCCGGCCGAACCGGTG
This sequence comes from Rhizobium lentis, assembly GCF_014200175.1. Lineage (GTDB taxonomy): Bacteria > Pseudomonadota > Alphaproteobacteria > Rhizobiales > Rhizobiaceae > Rhizobium > Rhizobium mulingense. The sequence continues at coordinate 238,117 of NZ_JACHBD010000001.1, forward strand.
ATCATGCCGCCGCCTTCAAGGCCGGAGCGCGACCAGAGGGGTGCCCATTCGTCGCGCGTATGCGCGCCGATCGCTTCAGTGAGCAGGATCATGTCGGGACGTTCGGCAGCAAAGGCGCCGCCGACGAGCGCATGGGTGGATTCACCGGAACGGATGCGCCAGAACGCCGTCTCGACGGCGGAAACGCCTGAGGCTTCCTCGCCCATGAAGGTGCGCGAGGAGCCGGTGACCTTGTGAACGATGGAAATGTTGCCGGCCAGCAGATTGGAAAGCTGCGCCAGGAAAAGCGTCGGCCTCAACTCCGTCGTCAGCTTCTCATTGAGCAGCAACTCCCGGTCGTTGCGCTTCAGGCCCTCATCGACGATCAGCGTATCGACGTTGATGTCGCGCTCGCCGCCGCCAGCCGCCACGATCATGTCCATCGTGCCGCATGCCTCGATATTGTCCTTGAAGCCGGCATCGTCCAGCGCCAGACCTGCGGCGAAGACGCCGATGCGCTGCCAGTTTTCCATCTGGCGCTGGTCGCCGCGCTTGGCGATCTGCTGCGACCAGTCGATCTCAGGCAGCGGATGCACCGGATAGGGTTTGAATTTCTCGGTCTCGACGATCACCTTCGGCGCACTTTCGGCCGAAAGCAGCGCGATATGTGCCTCCTTGCCGACGCCCTGACAGGTAACGATGCCGACGCCCGAAATGACGACGTCGTTTGCAGCCTTGCTCATCCAATCACTCCCTGCGCTGCGATCGCGTCGAGAAGACCGACTTCGCCGGCGCGTTTTTTCACGATGTCGCCGAGCGGCACCTCGCTGAAGGGCATGGTGCGCAGTTTCAGTTGCGCATCGCAGACCTTCTTGCCGCCGCTGGTGATCTTGGCCTTGGTGACCGCGAAACCCGAACCGTCATGCTCCAGCACAGCTTCGATATCAAGCACGGCTTCCGGCTCGACAAAGGTGCGCATCTTGGCGCCGTCGACCGACATCAGGAAGGGCATGGCGGCAAAATCGGTTGCGGCAAGCACCAGCATGCCCGAAGCCTGGGCCATGGTCTCGATCAGGAGCACGCCGGGAACCAGCGGCATGCCGGGAAAATGGCCTTCGAAGACGGGGCTCTTGGCCGGCACGACCGATCGCGCCGCAAGCGTCCCCTTCTTCAGGTCCACCGCTTCGACGCGGTCAATCATCTGGAAATATTCCAGCAGCATTCGGATCCTCCGGCCCGACGGGCAAAATCTGCCCGCCGGTGACGCCTACTTAGGAACGAAGCCGCCCGGCCGCCATATTCAGGGCGGCAGGGCGTTCGAAAAAAGACTGATATGTCGCTCAGGCCTTGGCTGCTTTGAGCTCGTCGATCTTGGCGCACAGGTTCTTCAGCACGAAATACTCTTCGGTGGAAACCTTGCCCTCATTGACTTCCTGCGTCCACTTTTCGAGCGGAATCTTGATGCCGAATTCCTTGTCGATCGCAAAGACGATGTCGAGGAAATCGAGGCTGTCGATACCGAGGTCGTCGATCGTATGGCTCTCCGGCGTGATCGTGGCACGATCGATCTCGCTGGTTTCTGCAATAATGTCGGCAACTTTATCGAATGTAGCGGTCACGCGCTGTACCTCATGAAATGACGATTTAGACCTCCTCATAGGCAAATCCATTTCAAAAGCCAATGCTTTCGTCCGGGCGTTGCGGCAATTTGGCAATGAGGTGTTGCCTAAACAGCAATGGAGTGCCGGACGTTGCGGAGTGTTGCACGCCCACGAAATGCGATGCAAGGCCGTCTCGGCGCGAGAGGGGCGGCTGTCCGAATCGAATAGAGAACTTGCTTGGCCGAGGCGGCCACCGTCGCCGAAATTTGTGTTTTCCCCCGCACCCTGCTCGACCGCATGACAGCGGAGACGCCGGAGCTGCAGCGCAGCCTTCACGATCAGGCGCTCAACGAACTGGATGTTGCGCGCGAATGGATGTTGGCGCTCGGCCGGCGCACAGAGGAGGAAGAGGTCGCAAGCCTGCTCCACGTCATCGCCACCCATCGAGCCGCAGACCGCCATCAGCACCATCCTTGACCCGCCGCTGTCGCGCACCGAAATTGCTGATTTTCGTGGGCTGACGATCGAAACCGTGAGCCGGCAGATGACCAGACTGCGCAAGCGGGCTGTCATCCTGAACGAGAACTCTAGACATATCGTCGTTCCCGATATGGATGAACTGCAGAAGGTCAGCGGATAACGGTCTCAGCCGCCGGATTCAGAGCCAGATCAGCGCGTGATGACCACCCGGGTATTGGCGAGACCTGCCTCCCGCGCCAGTGAAAAGAACTCTGCCGCATTATCGGGATGCAGGCGAACGCAGCCATGCGAGGCCGGCCGGCCGAGACGCTTCAGATCGAAGGTAGCGTGAACCGCGTAACCGCCGTTGAAAAAGACCGCGTAAGGCATCGGCGCGTTGTCGTATTTGCGGGAGCGGTGATCGCGCGACAGCCATTTGGCGCTCCACGAGCCGGTCGGCGTGACATAACCATTGCGCGCGGTCGAAACCTTCCAGCGATACTTGACGAAACCGTTCTCGGTGACGGTCATCGTCTGCTTACCGATGCTGACATTGGCAACCAGCGTTGCTGCCTCAGCCGTCACCGGAGAAAACTGCAGCAATACACTTGTGGCCGCGGCCGCAAAAATCGTCTTCATGATAACCCCTCTTCGCACCCGCGCAGTTTGATTGCGCCCTCACGACAGAGAGACTACGACGATACTTATTATATAGCTTTAACCCGAATGGTAATCACAATTCTAACGAGCGAAAGCGTAGACGCCGCGACAGGGCGGCGCTTGTTCACTGAAGCTTACGCGCCGGCGACGGCCGCTTGAGCTGTTGGTAAGCCTTGTTCATCTTCTCGCGGATCGACGCCATCGTCCCGAGATTATGGCCGCACGCCGCGCAGGTGATGATGTCGGCCTCCCGGATCTCGGGGCGCTCGAATTTCATCTTGGTGCTCTTGCACTTCGGGCACGGCAATTCAACCTGGACTGTCATTGCTCTTTTCCGGTCTGATTAGAGATGGGAGGCGCTTCGCATAAACCTTTGTGGCGGGAGTGTCCACTGCGGTGCCTCACGGCACATTCTACAGGAAACATAAAAACAGTCCGAAGATCAGACCGGTAAGCACCATGCAGCTGGCATAGAACACCGACACACCGTCCTCGATATCGCCGGCGGTGGCAACGTCCCGGCCGGCGTTGTTGATCATCGGCTCAGTCACGATGACACCGCCATAGATGCGCGGGCCGGCGAGCTGGACGTTGAGAGCACCGGCCATTGCCGCCTCCGGTCGGCCGGAATTCGGCGAGCGGTGCAGGCCGCCGTCGCGCATCGCCACCCGGATCGCCTCGCGGCAGGGGCTCATGCCGCGCCGGATCCAGGCGCCGGCGGCAATCAAAAGGACGGAGAGCCGCGCGGCCGGCCAGTTGGCGATATCGTCCAGCCGAGCCGCGGCCCAGCCGAAATCGATGTATTTTTCCGACCTGTGGCCGATCATCGAATCCGCCGTGTTCAGCATCTTGTAAGCGAGCAGGCCCGGCAGCCCGAGGACGGCATACCAGAGGGCCGGCGCCACGACGCCGTCGGAGAAATTCTCTGCAAGGCTTTCGATTGCCGCGCGGCAGACGGCCGGCTCGTCGAGAGTCTCGGGATCGCGGCCGACGATGCGGGAGACGGCGTTCCGGCCGCCGGCAAGCCCCTCGCCGCGCAGGGCCGTGGCGACGGCCGCGACATGATCGGCCAGGCTCTTTTGCGCCAAGAAGATCGCCACCAGCCCGGCCTCCAGCACGAGGCCGGCGAGGCCGAAGAGCGCGAAAAACCGGTCGAACACGAAGCCTGCAGCAATCGACAGCACAAGCAGCGCCAGGATGGCCGCCACGCCGTTCATCCGGCGCTGAGAGCCCGTGAGGCTTGAGGGATTGAGCTGCTGGTCGGCGTAAGAGATCGCCGCGCCGAAGATGACGACGGGATGTGGCACCCGCGACCACAGCCATTGCGGATCGCCGACGATCCGGTCGAGCAGCAGCGCCAGAAGCAGCACGAGGAGGTTTTCGTCCATCATCATCGCTCAAATCCTTGAAGGGCTGCGCCAAGCCGCCTGTCCGCCGCCGCATCGGCTGTCAACCCGAAACGCAGCCAATCCGGCGCATAATCGAACTTGCGGACGAGAATATGATGCCGGCAAAGATGCGTGTAAATGTCGCTCGCCCTGCTATCGGCGACAAGCGTGAACAATGCCGTTCCCCCCCTGATCCGCAACCCGGCCGCGCTCAGCGCCGCCTGCAGCGCCGCGCTGCGTTCATCGAGACAACGGCGAATCGCAGCCACATCCGAACCAAGCAGCGAGGCGGCAAGCGACAGCGCCGGGCCGGAGACCGCCCATGGGCCAAGCCAGTCCTCGAACCGCGCGAGAATATCGTCGCGCGCGATTACAAAACCGAGCCGCAGGCCGGCAAGCCCGAAGAACTTGCCGAACGAGCGGAAGATTATCAGATTGGAAAGGTCTTGCGCGCGGGCCGCGAGGCTTAGCACCGGATCAGTATCCCCGAAAGCCTCATCGACAACAAGCAGCCCGTTTGCCGATTTCATCCGGTCGTGTAGGGCTGCCAACGCTTCGGCCGGCCATATCCGCCCGTCGGGATTGTTCGGATTAACGACGACGGCAAGCCGATATTGACCGCCGATCGCAGCGATATCGTCGACCGGGTCGACGGCAAAACCGGCCGAGGCGAAGGCGCGCGCATATTCGCCATAAGTCGGCGACACCACGGCGACTTTGTCGTCCGTCACGGCAATCCTATTGTCCGTCACGGCGACTTTATCGTCCGTCACGGCGACCCTATCATCCGTCACGCCGAGCTGGCGTCCCTGTCGAAGCAGGCGCGGCAGAAGCTGAATCACTGATTGCGTGCCCGGCACCGGCAGCGGCAGTATCTCGCCGCTGTCATAATAATCCTGCGCCGCCCGCCTTGCCTCGTCGACCAGATAGCTGTCCGGCAGACGGTGCCAGGCCCTTGTCGGGATCTCCGGCAGGGCGAGAGGGCATGGATTGATGCCGGTGGAAAGGTCGAGCCAGTCCTGCGGCCTGCCGCCAAAAGCGGCGGCTGCGGCGGTGATGCCGCCGCCATGAACGATCGGCGCGCTCATCCGGTCGCTTTCGCAAGGTCGATCAGATGCATGTAGGAGCCCGCCACCTGGCCGCGCCGGAGCCCGACAGCACCGAGATCAGTGCCGAGCGCATCCTGCGCAGTAAACAGCCGCTTTCCCTCCCCCTCGGAGACGACTGTTGAATAGTGGAATTCATGCGCCGTCATGGTCCGCGCGAAGAAGGCGCCGTCGAGCGGGGTCACTCGGCGATAGCCGAGATGGCGCCGGCGCTTGGCATAGCTGGTGACAACAGGCAGCAGGCCGAGCATTTCGTGGCGCCTGCCCTCGGCATCGATCAGCCCATCGCCCAGCACCATGTAGCCGCCGCACTCACCGTAGATCCGGATGCCGCGCGCCGCCGCATCGAGCATGCCGGCGCGGAAATTCTGCGCTTGGGAAAGCCGCCCGGCATGCAGCTCGGGATAACCGCCCGGCAGATAGATCGCGTCGGCATCAGCGGCCGGCGCCTCGTCGGCAAGCGGCGAGAAGAAGGAGATATCCGCCCCGCGCCGCCGCCAGCCAAGCAGCATATGCTCATAGGAAAAGGCGAAGGCAACATCGCGCGCCACGGCAACCCGGGCGCCGATCGGCATCAGTCGGTCGATATTGGCCGCCGACGGCCGGTTGAGGCCCTGCCTTGCGATGCGCAGCAGGAATTCGAAATTGCACTCTTCGGAAACGGCGTCCGCCGCATGGTCGATGAAATTCTCGAGGGTGGCATGTTCGCCGGCCTGGACAAGGCCGAGATGGCGTTCCGGCAAGGCCAGCGCCTTGTCGCTGCCGATCACCGCGATAACAGGCATGCGGATCGCTTCGAGCGCCTGACGCAGCATCGCCTCGTGCCGCTCGCTGCCGACCTTGTTGAGGATGACGCCGGCAACGCGCACATCGGCGCGGAAGCCGGCAAAACCTGATACCAGCGGCGCCACCGACTGCGACATGCGCGAGGCATCGACGACCAGCACGACGGAAAGACCGAGCTGGGCGGCAAGATCGGCCGCCGTCCCCTTCCCGTCAGCCGCCCCGTCGAACAGCCCCATCATCGCCTCGACCACGAGAATGCGGTCACCGGAACGGTGCAGCGTGGCATTGGCCGAGATCAGCTCCGGTCGCATCGCCCAGGGGTCGAAATTTAGGCAGGCCGTTCCGTTTGCCGCCGCATGGAAGGCGGGATCGATGTAATCGGGCCCGGCCTTTCCCGGCGCGACCGCGATGCCGCGCCGGCGAAGCGCCCTCAGCAGCCCAAGCGTTACCGTCGTCTTGCCGGCGCCGGAGGAAGGGGCTGCGATCAGGAGTCCGCTCATGCCGTCACCTTGCCGGAGCGCCCAAAAGGATCAGGCTGCAGCCGCCTGCCTGCAAGGGCGCCGAGCCAGTCGAGCGAGGCCCGCAGCCGCACCACTTCACCGACCACGACGATCGCCGGCGGCTCGAGCCCGGAGGCTTCAGCTGCATCGGTCGCTGCGCCGAGCGTCGTCTCCAGCACCTGTTGCGCGCCGGTCGCCGCGTTGCAGACGAAAGCCACGGGCTCGGATGCCGAGCGGCCCGACGCCATTAGATTGGCGCTGATCTGGGCGATATGCTTCATCGCCATATACATGACGATGACAGGAGAACCCTTGCCGATCGCTTCCCAATTGATCGCATCGGGCACGATCCCGGAGGAATCATGGCCGGTGAGAAAGGTCACGGCATGATTGATCTCCCGATGCGTCACCGGAATGCCGGCATAGGCAAGCCCGCCGATACCCGCGGTAATGCCCGGCACGATGCGGAAGGGGATGTTGTGCTCGACCAGCGTCAGAGCCTCTTCCCCGCCCCGCCCGAAGACGAAGGGATCGCCGCCCTTCAGCCGCAGCACTCGCTTGCCGGCGCGCGCCAGCTCCACCAGCCGGAGCGAAATATCCCGCTGCTTGGCAGACGGCTTGCCGCCGCGTTTTCCGGCATATTCCAATTCCGCGCCTGGCCGTGCGAGCTTCAGACAGTCCTCGTTGACCAGCGCGTCATGCACGAGCACATCCGCCTCCGCCAACCCCTTGGCGGCAAGCAGCGTCAACAGGCCGGGATCGCCGGGACCGGCTCCGACGAGCCAGACACTGCCCGGCTCCAGCGCCGGCAGATGTGAGAATGGGCTGTTCATCATTTTGTTGATCTAGGCCCACCAAGGATCAAGGTCAACGCCGCCCGCGCCACCTCACTTGAAGTTGCTGAGACGGCAATGACTCACTTAACGAGGAAACGGATTCGAATTCTCGGAAAAGCCGGACAAGGCTATGAATTTTATAATGAATAACGCTCCCCTCCATCGCATCGTCATCCTCGGCCTTGTGCCGATCTGCTGCCCTAACAAACGGAGGCAGATGCTCGGGACAAGCCCCAGCATGACGAAAGAGGCGTTGGCAGCCCTTGTCAGCAGTCTGTAACCGACCTTCTACCGTATCAAGCCCGAAGCAACGTATCACGGATCAGCTCGAGCACCTTTTGCGACTCGATTCCCGTAGCGACGATCTGGCTCGGCAGTCCATCCCAGTCGCCCGGCGGGAAACGGCGGCCATCCGGTTTGACCACCGTCTGGCCATCGGCGATGCCGCCGCAGACGACGCGCACCGCGCCGGTGATGGTGGTGAAAAGCTCGGGCGCCACGACGTAAACAGCGGCGCAGCTGTCATGCACCATCATGCCGTCATCCACCGCATGGGTGTAGAAATCGATGTAATGCTGCGACAGCCCGTCGAGCAGCTTCACCGCGCCGTCGCCCTTGGCCGCCATTGCGCCGAGATAGCTGCGGCTCATCGTGGTGATCGAGGTGACGTCGAGGCCGATGACGACCACTTTCCACGGCGCCGTCATGACGATGTCTGCCGCTTCGGGATCGCCGTGAATATTGGCTTCGGCGACCGGCGAGACATTGCCCGGCACGTAGAAATTGCCGCCCATGATGACAACATCCTTCACCAGGCCGGCAATCTCGGGGTCTTCCTTCAGCGCCATCGCCAGATTGGTCATCCGCCCGACGGCCACCAGCCTGACTTCGCCGGGATTGGCCCGCACCGTGTCGATGATGAAGCGGTGTGCCGGCCGGGAATCGAGCGGCAGGTCGATTGTGTGCGGTACCTCGATATTGCCGAGGCCGTTGTCCCCATGCACCATGGCCGGCCATTCCCGCTCGGCGCGCGCCGCATCGATGGTGACGCTCGCGCCCTTGGCGACCGGTGCCGGAATATCCCATTCGCGCTTGAGGAAAAGCGCATTGCGCGTCGTCGTCTCGACCGAGGCATTGCCGAAAACGGTGGTGATGCCGATCAGATCGATCTCGGGATGGCGGTGCAGGAAAAGAAGCGCCATGGCGTCATCGACGCCGGGATCCGTGTCATAAATGACCTTGTGCATGATTGTCCTCTAGATATGATCGCTGACTTGCCGGTCGGCGCCGCGAGTTGGCGCCAACATAACGACCGTCAGGCTTTCTGCAACCCGATGCGGGCAATCGCCGCTGTCGCATGCGTGGATTTGATCTTGCCAAGCACCAGTTCGGCATCTGCGCCGATAGCCGCAAGCGCTGCCGATTCCGCCACGCCATGGCAGCCGACGCGGGCAAAGACGACGGCGGAGGGATTTTTGAGCCGCGGCGTTTCCTGCTCCAGCCGCAGTGCATCGAAGAAAACGGCAGGCACGGCAAAATGCGCCGCAACGGCAAGGATCGCCGCTTCTTGCCCGCGGCTGTCGACGGAAGCGACAGCAGCAAGCTCCGACCCGCCGATGCCAGCCACCTTCAACGCCTCGCCGGCAAGCGCCAGCATCTCCGCAGGCGGCGTTCCGCGCTCGCAGCCGAGCCCGAGCACATGTCGCCTTGTGCTATCGAAAGAAATATCACTCATGGAAACCGTCGAATGCGCCCTCGCTGTGTCCTCGCAGCCATTGCAGCTTGGAAGGGGAAATGCAACAAGACCGGCGGAACGCTCTCCTGGAATAGCCTTTTGCCTGACATCGCCCTCCATCTGCTTCTGCTGCTCTGCGCGGCTGCCTTCTTTGCCGGTTTCGTCGATGCCATTGCCGGCGGCGGCGGCCTGATCACCGTCCCCGCCATGCTGATTGCCGGCATTCCGCCGCTGCAGACGCTCGGCACCAACAAGGTGCAGTCGATCTTCGGCGCCGCCTCGGCAACACTCGCCTATGCCCGCAAGGGCCATGTGCAGCTGCACGAACAGCTGCCGATGGCGCTGATGGCCGTGATGGGCGGGGCGATCGGCGCCGCCCTTGCCACCATCGTGCCCGGACAGGTGCTGCAGGCGATCATGCCGGTGCTGCTCCTGGCGATCGCGATCTTCTTTGCCGTCAAGCCGAACCTCAACGATCTCGACAAACACCGGATCATCACGCCTTTCGTCTTCGGCCTGACCTTCGTGCCAGCCATCGGCTTTTACGACGGCATCTTCGGCCCCGGCACCGGTTCCTTCTTCATGCTCGCCTTCGTCACGCTGGCCGGCTTCGGCGTGCTGAAGGCGACCGCCCATACCAAGCTTCTCAATCTCGGCTCCAACCTCGGCGCGCTCATCGTCTTCGCGAGTTTCGGCGCGATCCTGTGGAAAATCGGTCTGTTGATGGGTATCTGCCAGTTCCTCGGCGCGCAGCTAGGCTCACGGCTCGCCATGCGCATCGGCGCCAAGCTGATCAAACCGCTGCTCGTCATCGTCTGCCTGGCATTGGCGGTAAAGCTGCTCGCCGATCCCGCGAACCCGTTGCGCGTCTGGCTCGGCGCCTAACCGCCGACCCTCCAAGCGCCTCAGAACTCGACGCCTGCCTGGCCCTTGATCCCCGAGCGGAAGGGATGCTTGATAAGCTCCATCTCGGTCACGAGATCGGCAATCTCGATCAGCTCATCCTTGGCGTTGCGCCCTGTCATCACGACATGCGTCATGTGGGGCTTCTCTGTTTTCAGGAACGCCACCACCTCGCTGATATCGAGATAGTCGTAGCGCAATGCGATGTTGATCTCGTCGAGCAACACCATCGAATTTCGCTCGTCGCGGATCAGTTCCTTGGCCTTTTCCCAGGCGGCCGAGGCGGCTGCAACGTCGCGGGCGCGGTCCTGCGTTTCCCAGGTAAAACCCTCGCCCATCGTGTGGAACTGGCAGAGATCGGAGAAATGCTTCTCGATCAGATCGCGTTCGCCGGTCCACATCGCTCCCTTGATGAACTGGACAACGGCTGATGGCTTGCCGTGGGCAATGTGGCGGAAGATCATGCCGAAGGCGGCCGACGACTTACCCTTGCCCTTGCCGGTATGGACAATGATCAGCCCCTTGCCGTCCGTCTTTGTCGCCATGATCTTGTCGCGTGCGGCCTTCTTCTTCGCCATCTTCTCGGCGTGGCGTGCATCATCCTTGGCCGCTTCGTTTTCCGGAGTTTCGTCGTTCATCGCTGCACCTCATTCAGTTGCGTGGCGACCAGGTCGAACCGGGCCGAATTGCTGCGCGGCGCCCAGAGCTCGCGGTCGATCGCCTCGCGCAGCCGCTCCTTCATCTCGTCGAATGCCGCAGCGCTCTTCTCGACCATGAAATCGCGCACGGCGGGATCGGCGACGAAAGCCTGATAGACCGCTTCGAAATGATGCGCGCCGACCGCCCCCGTCGTCGCCGCGAAGGCGAAGAGATAGTCGACCGTGGCGGCGATTTCGGCCGCTCCCTTGTAGCCGTGGCGCATGACGCCGGATATCCATTTCGGATTGACCACGCGCCCGCGCACCACGCGGCCGATCTCTTCCTCCAGCGAACGGATCACCGGCCGCTCCGGTCTCGAATGATCATTATGATAGATTGCGGGACGCGCGCCGCTCAGTGACTCGGCCGCAGCCGCCATACCACCCTCGAACTGGTAATAGTCGTCGCTGTCGAGCAGGTCATGCTCGCGGTTGTCCTGGTTCTGAACGACGGCTTGCACCGATCGTAGCCGCTCCTCGAACAAGCCGCGTTCGGCCTTGCCCTCCTCGCCGGCGCCATAGGCATAGCTGCCCCAGACGAGATAGGCCTCGGCGAGATCGGCGCGCCGCTCCCAGCCCTTTTCGTCGATCAGCGCCTGCAAACCGGCGCCGTAAGCGCCGGGTTTCGAGCCGAAGACCCGGTAACCCGCCCGCCGTTTCGCCGAGGCGGCGTCGAGACCGGCGGCAGCAAGCCTTGCCGCTTCGCCGCGCATGCGCGCTGCGACCGGATTGTCGGCATCGTCCTCTTCGAGCGCGCCGACGGCGCGAACCGCCTTGTCGAACAAGGCGATCTGCTCGGGAAAAGCGTCGCGAAAGAAGCCGGAAATTCTGAGAGTCACGTCAACGCGAGGCCGCCCAAGCACCGCCTGCGGTATGATCTCATAACCGGTGACCCGCCGCGAGCTCATATCCCAGAGCGGCTTGACGCCGATCAGCGCCAGCGCCTGGGCGATATCGTCGCCGCCGGTGCGCATGTTCGACGTCCCCCAGGCCGTCAGGCCGAAGGTATCAGGCCATTCGCCGTGGTCCTGCACATAGCGGCGTACCAGCAGTTCTGCCGATTTCCTGCCAAGTTCGTAAGCCGCCGGCGTCGGCACCGCGCGGCTGTCGACCGAATAGAAATTGCGGCCTGTCGGCAGCACATCGGGCCGCCCGCGCGTCGGCGCACCGGAGGGACCGGGTGCGACGAAGCGGCCGTCGAGGCCGGCAAGCAGGCCGGATATCTCCGCCGGGCCGCAGGCAAGGATCGAGGGCTTGATACGAATCTCGATCTCGGAGAGCACCGCCTGCGTCGCCGTCCATTCCGCGGGGCAGACAATCTCGCCGCAGACGAGCCTGGCCGCCAGCAGCTCGATCCGCTCGACGGTGTCTCCGTTGGTCCGCCAGGGGGTGTCCAGGAGGTCGGCCAGGATTGATGGACGTGGGCCGGCCCAGGCAGCGGCCATGTCGCAGTCGAGAGGGTCAAAAGAAGGCCCCTCCCCAACCCCTCGCCACAGGTGGGAGGGGCTTACTGGGCGCGCTATCTCGTCATCGACTTTGATCTCAGAGGTAACCGCGCGCTCAACGGTAAGTCCCTCCCCCTTGTGAGGAGGGGCTGGGGATGGGTTTTCCAACACATCCCCAGCAATCGCCCGCTGCAGGCTCGCGTCCCCGCCCTCACCCAGCCCGCGCGGCACCCGTGCCAGCGCCACGGTCAGATCCGTCAGCAGCCGCCCCTCGGGCGACACCCCGAACACATGCAGCCCGTCGCGGATCTGCATTTCCTTGAGGTCGCAGAGATAGGCGTCGAGCTTCTTCAGCGCATCGCCTTCGCTTTCGCCGCTGCCTATGCCGGCATCCCGGTCGAGGCCGAGGTCGGTGACAAGATCGAGAATCTGCCGGCTGAGCAGCCGGATGCGGCGCGGGTCGCCGCCGGAGGCCTCGTAATATTCGTCGACCAGCGCTTCCAGATCCTTGAGCGGTCCATAGCTCTCGGCCCGCGTCAAAGGCGGCGTCAGATGGTCGATGATGACGGCGGCAGCCCGCCGCTTGGCCTGTGTGCCCTCGCCCGGATCGTTGACGATAAAAGGATAAATATGCGGCAGCGGTCCGAGGATCGCCTCGGGATAACAGTTCTCCGACAGCGCCAGCGCCTTGCCCGGCAGCCATTCGAGATTGCCGTGTTTGCCCATGTGGATGACGGCGTCAGCGCCGAACTCGCGGCGCAGGAAAGCGTAGAAGGCAAGATAACCGTGCGGCGGCACGAGATCCGGCGAATGGTAGCTTTCCTTCGGATCGATATTATAGCCGCGCGCCGGCTGAATGCCGACGAGAACGCCGCCGAAGCGGGCGAAAGGCAGGGCGAAGACGCCGTCGCGAAAATACGGATCGTTCTCGGGATCGCTCCAGCGAGCCCTCACCTCATCCTGAATCTGATTGGGAAGAGACGCCAGGAAACTGTTGTAATGACTCAGAGATAACGTCTCGCGGATCACCCGGCCGTCATGCCCTGAATTGGTCGGCCCCCGCATCAGATGTCGGATCAGCGCGTCGCCGTCGGCCGGAATATCGGCGGCCGGATAACCCGCTGCTTCCATCGCCCGCAGTACCTCGATGCTGCCGGCCGGCGTATCCAGGCCGACCCCATTGCCGAGCCGGCCGTCGCGATTCGGATAATTCGCCATGACAAGAGCAATGCGTCGGTCACGCGCCGGCGTGGCGCGCAGCCGCGCCCAATTGGCGGCGAGTTCCGCCGTATAGCGCATCCGGCCGGCGTCCGGTTCGCTGGCGACGATGCTCGTCTCGACCGCCGCGTCGTAACGCGCCGCCGTCTTGAAGGAGACCGCCCGCGCCAGCACCCGGCCGTCGACCTCTGGCAGCGCCACGTTCATGCCGAGATCGCGCGCCGACAGGCCTTGTGAGGAGGCGGCCCATGCCTCCCGCGACGAGGCCGACAGGATCGCCTGCAGCACTACCGCGCCGTTTGCCTCCAGCACCGTCGGCTGCCGGTCGGCCCCCGGTGCGGAAACCGCAAAACCGGTCGTATTGATCACGACATCGGGTTTCAGCGCCGAGAATACGCTCTCGAGAATGCCTGTGGAGACAGGATCCTTGAGGCTATATGCAAATACCGGCAGCGGTCGTAGACCAAGTGCCTGCAAGGCGTCGATTATCGCTTCGATGGGGCGGGTTTCGCCGCTTTGGACGAGGGCGCGGTAGAAGCTGATGGCGATGATGGGGGATGTGGGTTCGAATTCCACCTTCTCCGTCCCACGCTCGGCGGCCGAAGGTGGCGCAACATGCGAACCGGCAACCTGCCGCCACTCCTCCGCGCCGATTAGCCCCCGCTCCGGCCACCAAATTCCCGCCTTCATTAGCGGCACCGCCGGTGCCGGCTTCTCTCCTCCCGAAAGCATGGCCGAAGCATAATCGAGAAAGGCGCGTGCATTGGCATCGCCGCCCTCGATCAGATAGGCCCAGAGGGCATTGAGATCACCGAGCCCGATGTTGGAAAACGGCGTCAGGCCCGCATCCGGTCTGGCATCGCCCGGCAGCACGGCAATCAGCGCGCCGACGCGGGACGCTGCCGCATGCAGGGCCTCCAGCGCATAATGGAAATAGCTGGCGCCGCCGAGTGCGCGCACGATAATGAGCTTTGCATGCCGTGCCGTCCGCTCGACATAGGTATCGACGGACATCGGGTGCTTGAGGCTCATCAGGCTGGCAAGCCTCAGCGACTGTGGCACACCACGCGCGCGATGGGCGGCCGCGATCGCCGCCAGCTCGCTGTCGGCCGCCGACAGGAACAGGATCTCGCCCGGCGTCTGCCCGAGGTCGATCGCCTCCTCGCCGTCGCTGATCGTTCCCTGCTGGGCCAGAAGCAGATGCATCGGTTAAGCCAGCGCCTCGATCGCCGATCTCACGGCGTCCTCATCCATCTCATGCAGGCCGATAACCACGAGGCGCGTAGCGCGCCTTTCACCAGTTGCCCAGGCACGATCGAAATAGTGATCGATGCGGCTGCCGACCGCCTGAAGCTGCAGGCGCATCGGCTTCCCGGAAACGTCGACAAATCCCTTGAGGCGCAAGACGTCGTGAGCAGCGATGATCGTCTTCAGCCGTTCGACGAAGCTGGCAACATCGACGATCCGGCCCAACTCGACGACGAAGCTGTCGAACTCGTCGTGATCGTGCGGCGTGCCGTCCTCATGCTCCAGTTCGTGGTGCGACTTGCGGTTGGCCAGATCATTCTCCGTGCCGATACCGAGGCCGAGCAGGATGCCGGCCGGAACCTCACCATTTCTCGCCTCGATCATCACCGGCTTGCGCTGTGTGCGGGAGGCGACCTCGTCGCGCACGCGGCCGAGACCGGCCACATCGATCAGATCGGTCTTGTTGAGCACGATCAGATCGGCGCAGGTGAGCTGATCCTCGAACAGCTCTTCGATCGGGCTTTCGTGATCGAGCGATTCATCCTCGCTGCGCGCTGCCTCGACGGCATCGTGGTCGTCGGCAAACCGCCCGGCGGCAACCGCCGCACTGTCGACCACAGTGATGACGCCGTCAACGGTCACCTGGGTGCGGATGTCAGGCCAGTTGAAGGCGGCGACCAGCGGCTGCGGCAAGGCGAGGCCCGAGGTTTCGATGACGATATGGTCGGGCCGCTGTTCACGTTCCAAGAGCTTTGTCATCGTCGGAATGAAATCGTCGGCAACTGTGCAGCAGATGCAGCCATTGGTGAGCTCGATGATATCGTCCTCGCTGCAATTTTCGGCGCCGCAGCCCTTCAGCACGTCGCCATCGACGCCGAGATCGCCGAACTCGTTGATGATGAGCGCGATTCTTTTGCCGCCGGCATTGGTGAGCAGGTTGCGGATCATCGTCGTCTTGCCGGCACCGAGAAAGCCGGTGATGACGGTTGCGGGAATCTTCTGGCTCATGAAATTTTAACCCTTCATTTTCAGCGGCAGGCCTGCCGCGATGAAATAAACTTCGGCGGCTTTCGCGGCGACCATCTGGTGCAATCGGCCTGCATGATCGCGAAAATCCCGCGCCATGCGATTTTCCGGCACGATGCCGAGCCCTACTTCGTTGGAAACGATGACAAGTTTCGCCTTTGTCTGCGGCAGCCACGCCGCGAGCGCGGCAGCTTGTAGCGCTATATCGCGCTCTTGCATCATCAGATTGGTGAGCCACAGCGTCAGGCAATCGACAAGGATCGCCCTGCCCGCCCCATCGATGGCCGCAAGCTTGCCGACAAGATCGAGCGGTTCCTCATGTGTCGTCCAGGACGGGCCGCGATCAGCCCTGTGCTGGTCGATACGCGTCTGCATCTCATCGTCCCATGCCCGGCCGGTCGCGATGTAATGGCACTCGAGGCCGCTCGATGTGACGAGGTTTTCGGCGAAGCGGGATTTCCCAGAGCGCGCGCCACCGAGGACGAGGGTGGAATTGGCGAGGAGATCGGTCATGCCTCGACCCTCCGGCCAGGGAGGGCGGTGCTTCGGTTTGCTCCGCGTATACTATAGCGGACCGACGAGGACGTAATACCCCCCTCTGTCCTGCCGGACATCTCCCCCACAGGTGGGGAGATCGGCAAGTGGGATGACCTTCGCCCAACATCGATTGTTTGGGGAAGCCGGTGCACCGATCCGATCTCCCCCCTTGTGGGAGAGATGTCCGGCAGGACAGAGGGGGGGGCCACATACTCGACGCAGGAGGCTGAAAGCCCCCCATCTGCCGCACGAGGCAGCGCCGAATTCAAACGTTCAGCCAAAACAACCTCCGTGCTGGCAGCGGGTCTCTTACCCAGGGTGGGCTTTTCGCCCGGCACGGAAGGCAGGTCTCCTGGCTCGCAGTTATCGGCCGCGATCAGGGCGGACCGGAAAACCGGTCGCCCCCGATCGTGCCAGCGGATCCGCCTCGCCTTCCCGGCTGCATCGGTGAAAAGGTGGACGATTCGTAGAAATAGAGGCGTCCGACCCCGGTTGATCACCATGCATTTCCAGTGGCTTTTCCGGCACGTCGCTCATCCCGCCCGCCTGCACGATTGCAGGTCGCCGGCCGGAAGGGCTTGATGCCGGATGGAAGACCCTGACCGCTCTACAGTCGCGGGGTCGGCTGTAATGAAGGCGCCCGGCTTGGGTCCGCCCCGTCACATTCCCTTTTCATCCGGAAGGACAACTGCCGATCCGGAACCATCCGTTATGTCAGGATGATCAGCCGACCATCCGTTGAGAGATGGTTAGGCAAGCCAGAGGATAGAGTCAACCGGCGTTGACGACCGACGCGCCGGCCGGGGACAGAAAGCTTCCAACAACACGACTTACTCTACTAAAAACATCGTCTTTAATCAGAGACTTACCTCATAAGAATTTATCCCGCGCGCCGGCTTTTCGCCGCAATTGCATCGCAAGCGGACAGCACCGCCGCCCTTGACTGGGACTCTCCCCACCTAGTTGTCTAGCAATGCTTATGAAATTGGATCGGCGCCGTTTCCGCGCGCTGCGTGTTTTCTTCGACCCGGGACGGCTGCGCGCGCTGACCCGCCGCAGTGAAGTCGGCCTGTCGCTGGCGGGCGCCGTCGTCGGCCTCGCCTCGGGGCTTGCCGTCACCGGCATGAGCTACGTTTCCAACCAGCTGCACCAGCTGGTCTTCGGCATCGCCGACACCGAAAGGCTGAGCGCGTCGGTAATCGACGACAAGATGCTGCTGCTCACCGCGCCGGTCGTCGGCGGGGTTCTGCTCGGCATGTTGCTCCCGGTGCTCGCCAAACGGCGCAAGAAGCCGATGGTCGACCCGATCGAGGCCAATGCGCTGCATGGCGGCCGTCTCTCCCTGACGGACAGCATCATCGTCGCCGTGCAGAACCTGATCTCCAACGGCTTCGGCGCCTCCGTCGGCCTGGAGGCCGGCTATACCCAGCTTGCCGCCGGCATTGCCTCCAAACTCGGCCTGCAGCTGCAGCTGCGCCGCTCAGACCTTCGCATTCTCGTTGGCTGCGGCGCGGCCGGCGCTATCGCCGCCGCCTTCAACGCGCCGCTGACCGGCGCCTTCTACGCCTTCGAGCTGATCATCGGCACCTATACGATCGTGTCACTGACCCCGGTCGTCGTCTCCGCCCTCGTTTCCACCCTCATAGCGAGATTGCTTGCCGAGGGCGATTTCACCATCGATATCGGCAGCTTCGGCTCGGTCGTGCCGGCCGATTATGTCCCGGCGCTGCTGCTCGGTGTCTTCTGCGCCGGTGTCGGCATTCTTCTCATGCAGGGCGTGGCCTTCGTCGAGGAGCTTGCGCGCAAAAGCTCGATCGCCCCGCCCTTTCGCCCGGCGCTCGGCGGCATCATCGTCGGACTTCTCGCGATGATCTCGCCGCAGGTGCTATCGGCCGGTCACGGCGCACTGCACCTCAACCTTTCCCGCGACGTGACGATCCCGGCCCTGATCAGCCTCTTTCTGCTGAAATCGCTGGCCTCGGCAATTTCGATCGGTTCCGGCTTCAGGGGCGGCCTGTTTTTCGCCTCGCTGTTCATGGGCGCCCTGCTCGGCAAGCTCTTTGCCAATTGCGGTCCCTATTTCGCCGACGCCACGCTGACGCCGGTCATCTATGCCGTGGTCGGGATGAGTTCGCTGGCCGTCGCGGTCATCGGCGGACCGCTGACGATGACCTTCCTGGCGCTCGAGATCACCGGCGATTTTCCGATCACGGCGCTGGTGCTTGCCGCCGTCATCACCTCCTCGCTCGTCGTGCGCTCGACCTTCGGCTACTCCTTCGCCACATGGCGCTTCCATCTGCGCGGCGAAAGCATCCGCAGCGCCCACGACGTCGGCTGGATCCGCAACCTGACGGTGAACAAGCTGATGCGCGCCGACGTCAAGACCGCAAAGGCGAGCATCTCCTTGGAGGAGTTCAAGAAAGCCTTCCCGATCGGCTCGACCCAGCGTGTCATTCTCGTCGAGGAGAACGACAAATATGCCGGGCTCGTGCTGGTGCCCGAGATCTACGCCAATCCGACCGATGTCCAGGACGAGGGCCAGACGCTTGCCGATTTCGTCCGCTACCGCAACGACTTCCTGCAGCCGCAGATGAACGCCAGGCAGGCGGCTGCGATCTTCGACAAGAGCGAAAGCGAAGCCCTCGCCGTCGTCAATAATCTGATCGAGCGCAAGGTGATCGGCCAGCTCAGCGAAAGCCACACGCTGCGCCGCTACAGCGAAGAACTCGATCGCCGCCGCCGCGAGGTATCGGGCGAGATCTGAGCCGCTACGAGGCGGCGCCGGCAAGCCTGAAGACGTCGGCCCTCTTCGAAACGCCGCGCAGCTCGAAAGACCCGAGATAGTCACAGGGCACGGCACAGGTCGCCGCGAAGCTCTCCGAGAGCAGCAGGTGCTGCTCAAGCATTCCGCACAGCTTTTCCAGCCGCGAAGCCTCGTTGACGGCTCTGCCGATCACCGTGAAGTCCAGCCTGCCGTGAGCGCCGACATTTCCGTAGAAAACCTCGCCGAGATGCAAGACGACATCGATGCCGATATCCGGACCGCCGTTGCGCGTGCGCTCGCGATTGAGCTCTTCGTTTGCCCTCAGCAGATTTTGGGCCGAAGTCAGTGCCGCCTTGCAGGCCTTCTGCGGGTCATCGGCCTCCGTCGGAAAAATCGCCAGCACGCTGTCACCCATGAATTTCAGAATCTCGCCGGAATTTTCCTCGACATGCCGGTCGATCAGCTCGAAATGCTCGTTGAGAAACCCGACGATCTCCGCAGGCTGGTATACTTCGGTCAGCGCGGTGAAATTGCGCAGGTCGGCGATCAGGATGGCGGCATCGATGGAGCCGCCCATTCCCCTGCGGGTTTCGCCTGCAAGGATACGCGCGCTCGTTCTGGCGCCGGTATAGACCGCGAGGATTTCCGTCGCGGTCTTCGAGACCGCGACACGGTAGGCGGCCAACCCCAGAGCCGGCAACAGTTCCTGGATGATCGCCAGCTGGTTGTCGGAAAATCCGCCTGGCGCATCGCTGGTGAGCGAAAAGCCCAGCCCACGTAGCGCGACCTCCTTCGGGAATTCGAAAATGCTGATGACGTGATCCGTGCCGCCGGCAAGCGCAAATTCGTGAAGCTCGGCATACTGGAGGCCCTCGCCTTTCGCCAGGTTCCATCGCCCGGTTTTCTCGCCGCGGCTCAAAAGGTGAAAGATCGGCGTCATCTCGAAGCTGCGTTCCGTCTCGCTGCCATGCTCCGCATTCTCGAGAACGATTGCACCGCCCCGCTCGAAATTGGCGGCGACGCCGCGATACATGGGATGGAGGGAAGGCATTCTGATGCTCGCACGCCAGATCGGAACGCCGGCCGCAATCAGCCGGTCGCACAGACCGGCGACGAGGTCGCCAATATGCTCACAGGTGATCCCCTGGTCGATAAGCCACTGTATATGATCGTTAATTTTTTCAATCTCCGAATGGGGGCGACAACCTGAAGGAAGCTTTCCGACCGTCGAGGCCCGCAGCCCAAATCGACGGACAGGCGATGAAAGAGCGATATCGCGCGCTGCCCATTCATTAGCCTGCTTCCTGTCGCGATGCTACTCCCGGTCGAGTAAAAGTGATACGCAATTCGGCCGCACCGCTGCGGCTAACCGAGCAGCCCCGCCAGCCAGTGCGGATCGAGGTGACGTTCCAACTCCCCGGCGATCTCGTCGAGCGCGTGCTCGACGCTGTCGCGGTAATTCCGCCGCTCGCCAGATAGGCCGAAGCTCTGAAGCAGCCGGGCGCGGTAGGTGTCGCTGCCGAAGAGCCCATGCAGATAGGTGCCCATGATCCGCCCGTCGGCCGACAGCGCTCCGTCGGGCACGCCGTCGACAATCGCCGACGGCCGGACGCAATCCGGGCCGCGGGTGACGCCGAGATGGATCTGGTAGCCGGCGAGCGATAGGTCGTATTCTGTCGAACGGGCCTGGCTGTTGCGCACGGTCTTCTCAGGCGCCATCTCGGTCTCGACGTCGAGCAGCGCAAGCCCCGCCGCCTCGATCGTCCCGCCTTCTATGCCGAGCGGATCGCGTACCGTGCGACCGAGCATCTGGTAGCCGCCGCAAATGCCGATTACCCGGCCACCGCGCCGGACATGCGCCGCAAGATCGCGGTCCCAGCCTTGAACCCTGAGATCGGCGAGATCCGAAATCGTCGATTTCGAGCCGGGAAGAATGACCAGGCTAGCATCGACAGGCAGCCGCTCACCTGATCGCACGAAAACAAGTTCGACATCCGGCTCCGCTCTCAACGGATCGAGATCGTCGAAATTGGCAATGCGCGGCAGCATCGGCACGGCGATTTTCAGCGCCCGCGTCCCGCTCCTCACCAGCCGTTCGAGCACGACCGAATCTTCGGCCGGCAGGCGCGCGGCATCCGGCAGCCACGGCACGATGCCGAAGCAGGGCCAGCCGGTGAAGTCTTGGATGGCGTGGATGCCGTCGTCAAACAACAAAACATCGCCGCGGAACTTGTTGATGATATAGCCGGCGATCATCGCCCGGTCGGCGTCGTCGAGGATCGCATGCGTGCCGACAAGCGAGGCGATGACGCCACCGCGGTCGATATCGCCGACCAGCACGACGGGCACGCCCGCCTTCGTCGCAAAGCCCATATTGGCGATATCGCCGGCTCTGAGATTGATTTCAGCCGGCGAGCCGGCGCCTTCGACGACGACAAGGTCGGCACTGGCAGCCACTGTTTCGAAGCTCTCGAGCACGGCGCCGAGCAGTCGCGGCTTCAGCAGCTGATAATCCCGCCCCTTCGCCTGTCCGAACACGCTGCCCTGCACGATGATCTGACTGCCGTTTTCCGATTGCGGCTTAAGCAGCACCGGATTCATATGCACCGAGGACGGCGTCCGGGCGGCGAGCGACTGCAGCCATTGCGCCCGGCCGATCTCGCCGCCGTCGTCGGCAACCGCCGCATTGTTCGACATGTTTTGAGGCTTGAACGGACGGACTGCCAGCCCGCGATTGGCCGCCAGCCGACAGAGACCCGCGACCAGCACCGTCTTGCCGACATCCGAGCCGGTTCCCTGCAGCATGATCGCTCTTGCCATGGCCGTCGCCTTTCGTTGAGGCGAGGCCTACAATGGCCGCCGATCCCGGGTCAAGACTGGCCCCGATTAGGGCCTAGGGCCAATCAAGACTTCAGCGAGGTCAAGACCTGGCATGTCCCCGCGAAAACGCGAAAACCGCGCATGGCCTTGGCTCTGCGCGGTTTGCCGAAAACTCAGGCGTCTTCGCCCCTACACGGCGAAGCTCGCTTCCTCCGGTACGCACTACCTGAACCGGAGAAGCAGCGGTTGTTCCGGCTGCGACCTCACTGATAGCGGCACATTCTTACCGGAGAGTTATTGAAGGCTTTCGCAAAGGTTAATTTTGACGTTTTTCAGCAGTCCCGGCGAATTTTCTTCCGAAAACCGTTCGGTGATCGCGAGTCCATCGGCGGCGCCATTTTCGGGCCGTCGACATAAATTCTTCAAATTCAACCATTTAGGCTCGCAACCATGAGCAAAATGAGGTTGATTTCTGCGGGCGAACGCGTAGGCTTGATCAAAATGCGCCATTGTTGAACATGACCTACGATCCGCCGCCGAAGCCGCAAGGAGGAACGGCGTCCGCGAACAGGACGGCTTGTCGTGGCATCGCCCGGCAGGCTTCCTCCTCGGGCGCACCAAGCTTTGCAGATATTTTCCTCGGACCCAGCGGCGCGTCGAGCAAAGAAAATTCGGGGAATGACAATGAAGACGCTTCTGATTTCGGCCGTCTTTGCCGCGGCCTTTTCCATTGCTGCGCCGGCTGCTGCCGACGATTGCGGCCAGGTGTCGATCGCCGAGATGAAATGGTCCTCGGCCGGCATTGCGGCAAACTTCGACAAGATCATTCTGGAAAAGGGCTATGGCTGCTCCGTCACCATCGTCGCCGGCGACACATTGCCGACTTTCGCCTCGATGAATGAGAAAGGCACGCCCGACATCGCTTCGGAATATTGGATCAATTCCGTCAGGGCCCTGCTCGATCAGGCCGTCAAAACCGGCCGGCTGGTGCAAGGCGCCGAGATCCTCGCCGACGGCGCCGTCGAGGGCTGGTTCATCCCGAAATTCATCGCCGACGCCAATCCCGACATCCGCTCTGTCGAGGACGCGCTAAGACATCCTGAGCTTTTTCCAGCCGAAGACGATACATCCAAGGGTGCAATCTACAACTGCCCGGCCGACTGGAGCTGCCACATATCGACGACCAACCTTTTTAGGGCGCTTGCCGCGGACAAGAAGGGCTTCGAGCTCGTCGAGACCAGCACTCCCGAACGGCTGGATGCGTCGATCGCCCGCGCCTTCGAGAACAAGGTCGGCTGGCTCGGCTACTACTGGGCGCCGACCGCCATCCTCGGCAAATACGACATGACGCGTCTGAGCTTCGGCGTCGGCCATAACAAAGGCGAATGGGACGGCTGCACCGCCGTTGCCGGCTGCACCAGGCCCCAGCTCAATTCGTACCCAGTCTCGCGCGCTTTCACGCTGATGACCAGATCCTTCGCCACCCGCTCCGGGCCCGTCACGGCCTATCTCAAGGCTCGCAAATGGGACAACGCGACGATCAACCAGGTGCTCGCCTGGCAGGACGAAAACCGCGAAAGCAACGAGGATGCCGCGATCCACTTCCTGCGCAATTACGAGAATCTTTGGACGAAATGGGTGCCGGCCGATATAGCCGAGAAGGTCAAGGCGAGCTTATAACCGCGGGACACGATCAACGACCGGACGATTCGAATGACCGCCAGCGTTCCCTTCCCCGACCGCGATACCGTCGCGGAAAAGCTCGCCGCGCTGTCGGAGCCCGACAAATCCTACCTGACGCTCGTCATGCAGAATGCCGTCCAGGACGACAATCTGCTCGACGGCCTGCGCCGCCACCTCGATTTTGCCGCGGGCTCGCCTTTCCTGAACTCGCTGAAACTCGAAAATCTTGGATTGTGGCTTGGGACTCAGGCGCCGGACCGCCTTCAAATCCGGCTGATGGAAACGGCGCGCTCCAGCCAGCATCCCGCATATCAGGCCTTCCGGACCGGGCTCAGCCGATCCGGCGGCCTAGAAAGGGCACATCCCCCGGCCACTCGTTAGAGTGGTCCGGACCCGGCCGTTCGATAGAATGGTCCGGCTTTAGGCGTCAGCCAGCCTGATAAGCCCGGCAAACCTGCCTACCGCTTACTTCTTCGCAGCGCGATCAACCGAGCGGCCGGCATCCTGCGTGGCATTCACCGTGTTTGCCGTGTCCTTACCTATGCCGCGGATCGTGTTGCCGCAGGAGGAAAGAGCAAGAAGAACCATAAAGGCTGCGGCAATTTTGGCCGTTGTCGTCATATCGAATATCCTTGTTTGAAATCAACCCCGAACGGCTGCTATGCCCGTTCGCGCCGATAACGCACAAGGGAACAAAAGGTTCAACCGCTGAAAGATATCCTTAGGCGGCAACAGCCTTCGCTCTTTCGGCAAAAGCGCTACGGATGCTGTCGGCCACCGTCTCGATTGGGCCTGACACCTGGGCGGCGGTCAGCAGCCGGATATCGAAGGAGCCGAGCTCCGGCAGCCCTTCCTGCAGTCCGAGGATCGCCATGTCCTCGCTGACATAAGAAAGCGGCAGCGGCGCGATGGCGAGATCAGAGAGCACAGCGGCGCGCTGCGCCATCGTGTGGCCGCTGAGATAGGCGACACGATAAGGACGCTTGTTGCGTTCGAGTTGGGAGAGCGCCTCCTGGCGCCAGATGCAGCCGTCCTCCCAGATCGAGATCGGCAGAGGATCGCGGCGATGCGCCGAACCGCAACGGGCGCCGGCCCAGACCAGCCGCTCGCGGAACACCACCTCGCCGCCGGTCGGGAACGGCCGCGTGGCGCAGTTGATCAGCGCCAGGTCGAGCCGCTGCTCCTCCATGCGCTTCTTGAGGCCAACGCTCATGTCGATCGTCACGTCGACCATGATGCCGGGATAGCTTTCGGCAAAGCTCTTCAGAATTCTTGGCAGCAGCCGCTCGCCGATATCCTCGGGAGCGCCCAGTCTCACGACACCGGTCAGCTCCGGCATGATGAAGCGCGATACCGCTTCGTTCGACAGCGCCAGGATGTTGCGGGCGTAAGAAAGCAGCATCTCGCCATGACGCGTCAGCGTCACCGAGCGGGCATCACGCAAAAACAGCGTCGCGCCGAGCTGTTCCTCGAGCTTCTTGATCTGCATGGAGACGGCCGACGGCGTGCGGAAGACGGCCTCGGCGGCAGTGGAAAAATTGCCCGTTTCGGCGATGGCGACGAAAGTGCGCAGCACATCGTTGTCAAGCAAAGGAATGGGACGGCGAAAGGGTAGGCTCATCGTCGCATCTTTCAATTTTTCTGATTTATAACCCAATATCATTTGGTTTGATTGAATGTCAATCGCTCCCCATAGTCTGTGTATCGGAAGCGATACAGCAAAGGAGGCTCGACATGACGCAAGCAAGCACCTGGAATATCCTACAGACCCTTTCCGCATTCAAGTCGCGCCGGCGCAGAGATGCAAACCACGAACATGCCCTCCGGGAATTGAAACGATTCCCATCGCACCTGCTGGCCGATTGCCAGCGCGAGGAGTTGCCTATGCCGAGGGTAGCCGCTCGGCCGAATCGCCACCTGAGGATCGTGGAATCGCGCGCATAATGTGCGCAGCTGAAGTTTTTTCGGATCTTGGCGCAAGGTCACAACGGTTGTCGGAAACATCCGCCCGTCAAAGCTTTCCGCCCCATTGATCCAACCTGACCCTGCCGCCGAGATGTCGCGATCCGGCTGATCGTTCCGTCAAACAGCGATCACATCCCGCCCATGAGCTTGAAGGCGATGATCCACATGGTCGCAGCGACCAGTGTTTCCAGCACCCGCCAGGCCGATGGCTTGGAGAAGATCGGCCGCAGCCAGGTCGCGCCATATCCGAGGGAAAAGAAGAACAGGAAGGAACCGGTCACGGCGCCTGCGGCAAAGGAAGCCTGCTGTCCCGGATAACGCGTCGAGATCGTGCCGAGCAGCACCACCGTGTCGAGATAGACGTGCGGATTGAGCCAGGTAAGCGCAAGGCAGGTTGCGAGCGTCTGCCTGAAGCTTGCCGTTTTGGCCTCGGCCGCCGCGAGAGCGGCGTTCGACCGCAAGGCGGAATAGAGGCTTTTTGCTCCATACCAGGCGAGAAACGCGGCTCCTCCATAACGCATGACCGGGTCGAGCCAGGGCATGAACCTGGCGATCTGCTGCAGGCTGGTGACGCCGAGCACGATCAGCACCGCGTCGGACAGTGCGCATGCGAGGCAGACGGCAAACACATGCTCACTGCGCAGGCCCTGGCGGAGAACGAACGCATTCTGAGCGCCGATCGCGACAATCAGGCTGAGGCCCATCATCAGGCCGGTAAAATAGATTGAAAAACTCATCGCTTCGCCTTTCGCTTTCGACGAGACTTCGCTATCGCGGCGAATCGAATTAGGGTAATTAATTTGCCTAACCTCAATTAAGCAGCGCTAATCCATGCTCGACTACCCCGCCCTCCGTACCGTCGCGACCGTTGTCCAGACAGGGAGCTTCGAACGCGCCGCGACCCTGTTGAACGTCACCCCTTCGGCCGTTTCGCAACGCGTCAAGCAGATCGAAGAACGTCTCGGCGTTGTGCTGGTTGTTAGAGGCACGCCGTGCACGGCGACCGAAAAGGGAGAATGGTTGTGCCGCCATATGGAAAATGTCGGTATGCTCGAAGCCGAACTCTTCGGCCACCTGCCCGCACTCGTTGATCCCGGCGAACCACGCCAGAGGGTGACGCTTCAGATCGCCACCAATGCCGACAGTCTCGGCACCTGGTTCGTGGAAGCGATGTCGACCTTCGCCAGAAACTCCTCTTATCTGTTGAATATCGCCGTCGACGATCAGGATCACACCGCCGAATGGTTGCAGCGCGGCCGTGTAGTCGCGGCCGTCACCAGCCTGGAAAAGCCGATAAGGGGCTGCCGGCGTTTCGCGCTTGGCGTTCTGCGCTATCATGCGACGGCAACGCCCGACTTCGTCGCCCGTAACTTTCCCAAAGGTGTGACCGCCGAGGCGATCCGCAACGCTCCGGCTCTGACCTTCAGCCAGAAGGACAGGCTGCAGAGCACCTGGGTCCGCCAGACCTTCGGACGCGATCTCGACTATCCCACCCATTGGCTCCCCTCGCCGCAAAGCTTTGTCGAGGCAACCCTGTCGGGCATGGGATGGGGAATGAACCCGACTCAGCTGACCCGCGAGCATCTCGCGTCCGGACGACTGGTCGAACTGGTTGCCGACACCCCCCTCGATGTTCCCCTATTCTGGCAGATAAACCGCTTTGCCGCCGATCGACTGGCGGAGCTGACGCGCGAAGTCATCAGCGTGGCAGGGCGCAATCTCGGAAAACACAGATCGAAAACCGATTCGCCGGGCCTCTGATCGCGCCTAGACTAGAAAATATCTGGAGCGATCAAACGTAAGCCGCACGGCTGCCGAATTCGCTGGTTTCATCGAAACTCTTCGTGCCGATGCGCTCGCTCTCGCCGGAGAATTCTCCAGGAACTGCGGCAGCCGACTTTGACGAGGCTGATGCCTGGCCCTTGCCGCTCTCGGTCGCTTCGATCTTGGCGATCTTCGCTTCCAGCGTCTCGATCGATTCTCGATTGTCGCCTTCTCTTGCTCGTCCTGTATCTGCGACAGAGCCGCCTGCTTTTCGGCAAGCTGCACTTCGAGAGAGGCAAGGTCATCCGACGAGCTGGAAGACGAGGTTGAAGCGGCTGAACTCAAAATGGTGGATTCTGAACTGGAAGTTGCCTTGACCATGAACATGACTTTCGATGATGAATGTCACCTTCTAAGCCGCGGGTGGTAAAGGCCCATAAATAAAGTATCCGCAGTACTAATTATTCCGACGGTTTTGACCGCCTTCTACGCGATGGCGATGATCTCCAGCTCCTGGCCACCCGCCTCCACGGCATCGCCGGCAGCCTTGCCCATCAAAAGCCGCGCCACCGGCGAGACGTAGGAAATCGATCCGGCCTTGGGATCGGCCTCATCTTCTCCGACGATCCGATAAGTCTGCACGCGCCCATCGTTACGGCGGAAGGTCACCGTGCTGCCGAAGGCAACCACGTCTGTTGATGTAGGGTCAGGCACCAGATGCGCGGTGCGAAGTCTTGCCGCTAAGTACCGAAGATCACGCAAAGGATTGGCAGTCTGCCGTCGCCGTTCATTCACATCTTCAATGGTGCTCGCCGCATCATAGGCCTCACGCGCCTGCTGGAACTGCAGTTCGAGAGCCTTCAATCCCGCTTCCGTAACGAGATTCGGATGCGGCGAAACCGGACGGTCGGGCAATAGGGTTTCCGACGCGGTTTCGAAACTCTCTTCCTTGGTGAAGGCAACGGCCAAACAAAACTCCATGTCAGGCGCAGTGCGCGCCAATGACCGACGGGCAACATCGAGACCATACAATATACCGACTGCGAACGAACCGCCAATCTCCCCCATCGGCAGCGGCTTTCCCGGGCACGACCTCGGGAACGTCCCGCCGCGCACAGCGTTTATCGCCGCAGTAGTGTCCTGGAGGATCGAATGTTCGGCCAACGGCGAAATGTCTGCGACAAGGATTGGAGCGAAATATGCCTCCGTTCCTGACGGATGGCATGCCCCTGACACCGAGCTGGTGGGATATCGCAGCGCGGATCGCACTGACGGTGCTCGCCGGTGGCCTTATCGGCCTCGATCGCGAGCGCGGCGGCCATGCGGCCGGCTTCAGGACGACGATCCTGGTGGCGCTTGCCGCCTGCCTGGCGATGGTCCAGGCCAATCTCCTTCTGTCCACTTACGGGAAAACCTTCAGCTACTTCACGCAGATGGACGTATTGCGCTTCCCCCTTGGCGTCCTGACAGGCGTTGGCTTCCTCGGCGGCGGAGCGATCCTCAGGCGCGGCGACATGATGACCGGCCTCACCACGGCGGCGACCCTGTGGTTCATGACGGTCGTCGGCCTCTGCTTCGGCGGTGGCCAGATTGTCACTGGCACAGTGGCGACGGCTGTCGCCTTCATTGTCCTGTCGCCAATGAAGCAGCTGGACGCCTGGCTGACCTGCGAACGCAAGGCGACGCTCGTCATCCACAGCTCTGAAGTCGATGTACCGGACTTATCGGCGGTGCTGAACCCCTTGGGATGCCGTGCCCTCTTTGTTGCATACGGGCCGACGAGCGATGGCCGAACAGGCGTGACGTTCGAGCTCCGATGGATGGCAAAGGACCGCGAGGCGTCATCCCGGGCGATTTTGAACGCACTTTCCGTCCATGATGTCGCGGGTTTCTCAATGCAATCGACGACGACCTGAGATCCCGGATGGCTTTCCTATTTGGAGGCGTGCTCGGGCTTTCCCTTTCTCTTGGTCGAGGCGAACTCCTCCAGCTGCTTTTCGCTCATGGACTCGACCATCTGTTTCGAAGCGCCCTTCAGTTCTTTCTTGGGCGTCTCGCCGCGCTTGGCCGAGAGTGCGGCGCCTGCCGCCTTCTGTTGGGCCTTGGACTTGGCTGGCATATTGAATCTCCTTCAGCTTTGGATCAACCGTCCCCAAGCTGGTACCCCAGCTCACCTCGTCGCCCTCCTTCACTTCCTTGGGTCATATGAAGTCCCTTGCGGCGAGCAGGCTGCGGCCGAAGCCGCAGCCGATTGCCCTTAATTGATGGTGGCCCACTGGCTGCGGACGTCCCTGGCGTTCTTCGACAGGTGAACGTGAGCGTCGACATGATCGACCCAGTCGAGCGGAATCAGGTGATGCTTGCCGTCTTCAGAGTCGGTCTTCGTCAACTTGATGCGCGTAGGACCGTCGAGATGATCGACCGTGCCGACATGGGTACCATCGGCAGCCCGCACTTCCATATGTTCACGGATCTGATCTGCGGAAATCATTGTTTCCTCCTTTGCATCATTGTCAGTTACCAGACGGCAACGATGCGGCGCAGACTTGGTTCCAAAGCTTCTTGTCCCGCGTCGGAAACAGCGGCAGCGTGAGTGCCTTCGGGTCTCGGCGCAAGGGCTGCCCGATGCAGCGGCTGCCGCTCATTAAGAGGTCGCAGATAGCTGACATGCCGAGGACTGCCCTGATGGGTTTCCGCGATCTGCGTGAGTCTGCGATCACCGCATGTTTTCTCAGCTGATCTGGCCGCATATGGAAAGCCTGCCCGGGAGGCCACGGGCACATTCACCCGCTTCACTTCCGCGACGATAACGCGTCGGACATCCGTTGCAGGCCGCTCTGGAGGATACTTTTCGGACACCCGACATTGAGGCGAATGAAGCCCTCGCCACCTGGCCCATATACGCGGCCGTCATAAAGATTCACGCCGGCGTTTTCGACGAAGAACCTCTGGATCCCGTCCACCTTCCGGTCGAGCTCACGTGCATCGAGCCACACGAGAAATGATGTTTCGGGCAACATCGGCGTGATCCCCGGGAGATGCGCGAGGGCAAACTCCCGGACGAGCCGGACATTCTCGCCGATATAGCTTGTCGCTTGATCGACCCATTGATCTCCAGTGCTGTAAGCGGTCTCAAGAGCAAGCCTGCCGAAATAATTGGCGTTCACCATGAACGACGTTTGCATGGCGAAAAGCAATGCCTCCCGGCGCGCCTTGTTGGCCACGGATAGGGTCGCCGACGGCACGCCAGCCAGATTGAAGGTCTTGGTAGGCGCAGTACAAATGAAAGACCGGTCCGCCGCATCTTCCGAAATCGAGGAAAACACGACATGAGGCAGGGTCGATAGTCTAATGTCGCAATGGATGTCGTCCGATATGACGAGCAGGCCATAGCGTGCGCAGATGTCGTTCAGTGCTTCGAGCTCCTCACGCGTCCAGGCTTTGCCGGCGGGGTTGTGCGGGTTGCACAGAAGGAAGACCTTGGCGCCGTTCGCAGCGAGCCTTTCGAAATCGTCGAGGTCTGGCTCGTATCGGTTGTCCCGGAGAAGCAATCGGTTGGTCAGCAAGGTTCTCTGGTTGCCGCGCACCACTTCGAAATATGGCGAATAGACGGGCGTCTGGACGATTACGCCGTCGCCGGGCTTGGTGAAGGTCCGCAGGATCACGGCGACAGCGGGCATGATGGCGGGTGCCGGCAGCAGGCTCTCCAACGCCGGAGCCCAACCGTGCCTTCGCTCGAACCAGGCTCGCACGATCTCATAGTGACGCGGATCCCGACGCGTATAGCCGTAGATTCCGTGATTGACAGCTTCGCGAAGCCGTTCGATCACGGTTTCTGGTGCGCGAAAGTCCATGTCCGCAGTCCAAAGCGAAAGCAGGTTCTCGCCTTCTACCCGTGGCGAGAATTCGTCCCATTGGTTTGCCCATTTCACGGATCCGAATTGCCTGCGATCATAGATCCGATCAAAATCATATACTTTGGCAGCACCGTGACGAGACGCTGCCTTGGGTGAAGCCTTGCTGGCCATCGTTGTGTTTCCTCGTATTCTTCTTGTGGTGTCAGCGCGGGAATCTGCTGGCCGCGTGCTACTGACAATGTGCAAGGAGCCGCCCGCCCGCTCGGGCGAACCGCTCCGAATTCCTAGTGTTTGTGGCCGCGGGCCAATTGACGCTCCATGAACTGCGAGTAGCGCGACATGCCAAAACAGAAAATCCAGTAGACGAGTGCCGCAAAAAGGTAGCCCGTCGTCGAGATCGTTGGACCGGCCCAGCTCGGATCGACCCGAGCAGCCTCGACCGCCCTTAGAAAATCGGCGATCCCGACGACTGCCACCAATGTCGTATCCTTGAACAATCCGATGAAGGTGGAGACGATGCTCGGGATGACCACCTTGAGCCCTTGGGGGAGGATGATGAGCCGCATCGCATTGAAGTAGCCGATGCCAAGCGATTTCGCGGCTTCATGCTGGCCCTTCGGAATGGCTTGAAGGCCCGCGCGGACCACTTCTGCCATGTAGGCGGATGAAAACAGCGCAATGGCGATAAGGGGACGAAGCAGTCTGTCCGGCGTCAAATAGTCCGGCACGAAAAGCGGCATCATGAAATTCGCCATGAATAGCACGGTGATGAACGGCACCCCGCGCACGACTTCGATATAGATGACGCAAACCGCCCGCACGATTGGCAGCTTCGACATTCGGCCAAGCGCCAGTAAAACGCCGAGTGGTAGCGAAAAGACGATTCCGACGACCGACATCAGAAGGGTGATCAGGAGGCCGCCCCATAAAGTGGTGTCGATCACCGGCAGGCCCAGCATCGCCATGCCGCGCAGCAGCACAAGGGCCAGAATGGGATAGGCAATGAAGAACAGGAGCGCGGCCACGTCGCGACGGGGAGCTAGGTTCCAGAGGAGCCAGCCAATCAGAATGGCGCCGACGGCTTCCGTCAGATCGACGCGCCAACGTTGCTCTACAGGATATGCGCCGTAGCGCAGGTAATCGAATTTCTCGGCGATGAAGGGCCAGCAGGCACCGTCCGGATTTGCAAGGCATGCTTCCTTGCCACCCATCCAGGCCGCCTTGAATATCGCGAAGCTGAGAAAATCGTGAAGCAGCCACATCGCGATCACTGAAGAGGCGATCGTGAGCGTTCCCGAGAATGGGCTGGAGAACAGGTTCTTCCTCAGCCAACCACCCATGGCAAGACGGGCATCGACCGGTGGTTTCATCGATGGCAGGATGGAACTGTCATCATATGTCAGCGCGTGCTTGTCCATGGGTCACCTCTCTACGATCGCAAGCCGCTGGTTGAAGAGGTTCATTGCCATCGACGTGAGCAGGGAGATCGCGAGATAGACCGAGAGCGTGATGGCCATCACCTGGATCGCAGCGCCCGTCTGGTTCAGCACCGTGCCCGCAAAGACCTGCACCAGGTCCGGATATCCGATGAATACAGCGAGCGAGGAGTTCTTGATCAGATTGAGATACTGGCTCGTCAAGGGAGGAACGATGATACGCAGAGCCTGCGGAATAATGACGAGGCGGAGAGTCTTGCCGGGTGGCAGGGCGAGTGCATATGCGGCTTCGGTCTGTCCCCTGGGTATGGCCAGGATCCCTCCCCGGACGATTTCGGCGATATAGGATGCCGTGTAGACAGATAGGCCAATAAGGAGCGCTGCGAACTCCGGATACAGCTGATGTCCGCCCCTGAAGTTGAAGCCGACCAGTTTGGGCTCCGGGAACGACACCGGGTTTCCGATCGTAATAACAGCAAGTAGCGGCAAGCCGATCATGAGCCCGGCGCACGAGGCCAAGATCGGAAGCTGCCTGCCGGTTCGCTTTTGAACGCCCTGTGCATACATGTAGGATGCAGCCGACAAGACCACGGCGACCAGGATTGCGAGGCCGACCACACCGGCACCCGGATGAAGCTGGATTTCGGGAAAGATCAGTCCGCGGTTGTTGAGGTAGATGCCGCCCGGGATCGCGATGGACGCCTTTGGAGCCGGTAGCGGCTTCAGAACCGCGTTGTACCAGAAGAGAAGTTGCAGCAGGAGCGGAACGTTGCGGATAATCTCGACATATGATGCCGAGACCTGAGCGACGATCCAATTGTCGGAGAGTCGCGCCACGCCGAGGACGAAACCCAATATCGTGGCGAACAGAATGCCGAGACCGCCGGCGACGAGAGTGTTCACGACCCCCACCCAGAACGCGCGTCCATATGTCGATAGCGAGTCGTATGGGATGAGGGTTTGGTTGATGGCGAACCCGGCTGTTTCATTCCAGAAGTCGAGCGACAGCGGAATGCCGCGCGCGCTCATATTGGACACCGTCTGGATTCCGATGGCGGCGGTCAGCGCCAAAAGGCTGCCCGCGAGCAACGCCTGGTAGACAACACCTCTGACCCTTGGATCGTCAACGGACAGGTTCCGGCGCAGTTGGGAAGGGAGTGAAAGATCGGACATTTGTCATCCACCGAGCTGTCTTGAAGGAACTGGCGCGGCGATCCGCGCCAGCCTGTCAAAATTCCAACTAGCGGATGGGAGGGGCGTATTGCAGCCCGCCCTTGTTCCAGAGGTCGTTCGCGCCGCGGCTGATCTTCAGCGGCGAATCCTTGCCGATCGAACGGTCGAATATTTCTCCGTAATTGCCAACCTGCTTGATGACATCCGCCGTCCAAGTGTCCTTGAGGCCGAAATCCTTTCCGATACTTCCCTCGACACCGAGAAGGCGGCCAATATTCGGATTGGCGGAGGATTTCATTTCGTCGACATTTTGCGACGTGACGCCGAATTCCTCTGCAGCGACCAGGATGTAGAGAGTCCACTTAGCGATATTGAACCACTGGTCGTCGCCCTGGCGTACGACCGGGCCAAGAGGCTCCTTCGAAATCAGGTCGGGCAGCACGACACTGTCATCGGGCTTGGCCATGCGCATGCGGGACGCGTTCAAGGTCGAGCTGTCCGCCGACATGGCGTCGCACCGCCCTTCCTCGAAGGCCTTGACGACGGATTCTTCGTCCGCGAAGCCGACGCTCGTATAGGTGATATTCTGCCCTCGGAAATAGTCGGCGATGTTCAATTCCGTCGTCGTGCCCTGCGTCACGCAGATGGAGGCGCCGTTGAGGTCCTTGATCGCAGCGATGTTATCGGATTTGCGGACCATAAATCCTTGGCCATCATAGAAATAGGTGCCGGCGAACAGGATGCCGAGGGTCGAGTCACGCGACGATGTCCAGGTTGCGTTGTGCGCCAGGATGTCGATCTCGCCAGACTGCAGGGCCGTGAACCGGTCTTTCGGCGTGAGCGGAATGAACTTTACCTTCTGGGCATCCCCGAGCACGGCCGCCGCGACGGCCCGGCAATAGTCGACCACAAAGCCGGTCCATTTGCCGTCGTTGTCGGGAAGGCTGAATCCCGCAGTCGCCGCATTCGTGCCGCAGGTCAGCACCCCGTTTTTCTGCACTTTTTCGAGAGTCGTCGCCTGCGCGGCCGTGGCGCACAGCACGGTGGAAAGGCCGAGAAATGCTTTTATGATGGTTTTCATGGCAGGTCCCCTTTTGTTGATTACAGGGAGCGTCGCCGAAAGCCATTCATCAGTCAAATTCATATTCGTCATCACGAACATGAATAAGGTTCATTGTCTGGACATGATGGTCATCCCGTGCCGCTCAGAGCACCTGGGCCTTCATGATTTCGACTTTTGTCTTTTGTGACCCGTCGTAGATTTGCGAGATGACTTGCGTGAGCCAAATCATGCCGGGATCTGTTGCCATGTGATGCTGAAGCAGCAATGACGTGCTTACGTTTTCGATCTTGAGCGGCGGCGCCACTACCTTCACCTCGCTCGCATCGTCGAGGATATGGAGAATTCCGTCCCCGCAGTGGGTAATGAATTCCGTTCCCCTGAGGACCCAGGGCAGTATGAGATAGTTCGATATCGTGGCGACGATATTCCGCTTCAATCCCGCCGCCTTGAGCGCAATATCTGCCAGCCCGGACGAGACGCCGTCGGCGGAAATCTGCAAATGGGACGCGGCAAGATAGGCATCCAGGGTCAAGCCATGCATGGCGATGGCGCTGCCGCTCCAAACTGCGCAGAGCAGGCGGTCCTGGCCCAGTTCTATTCTCGCTACACGTGGATCGTCTCGGATCGAAGCACCGGTCAGGGCGCAATCTACCTGCCTGAGGTGGATGGCGTTGAGTATTTCGATGCCGTTCGCCGGTATGATGTTGAGCGTTGCGTGCGGGGCCTGCCGGGCAAATTCCCGCAACAATCCCGGGACAAAGACCATCGCATGGTAATCGGTGAGTCCCACACGGAAGTTGCGACGCGTCGATGCCGGATCAAACATTTGGTGCCTGTCGATCGAGGAACGTATCGTGCTCAGCGCGCCTGAAATCTCCGAGAGAAGCTCCACGGCGCGCGGTGTGGGACACATGACTGAGCCATCTCGCGTGAACAAGTCGTCGCGGAAGAGCATCCTCAGCCTTCCCAGTGAATGACTGATAGCAGACTGCGTTCTGCCCAGACGCTCCGCCGTGCGCGTGACGCTTCGTTCACGCATCATGATGTCGAAAACTCGGAGCAAATTCAGGTCCAAATCGTCGAATTGCATGGAGCCCCTCTGAAGTTGGTGCGTCGGCCCAGACCGATGTTCGTAGACGACTTTCTGCATGAAGGTAAGGCAAGCAACGGCACGGATCTTCGTTTCGCGGCTCTTTCGTGAGGTCCGGCATATTGCGGGCTCACTGGTGGGGCAGTCCTTCCTATCGGCGGAGGAGCTTCCGTCCCTGATGAACGACCATCAACAAGGCCAACCAACCGTTTGCGATCTAGGCCGGAAGCGGGGCTTTCCACCGCGCTAAGGAGATGCCAAGCCGGACCCCGTTTTGAGAGACTGCCAAGGTGCCTGATGAAACTGACTATTTACGACTGCGATGGCGTCCTTGTGAATAGCGAGGAGATTTATCTCGCTGCCGAACTTGAATTTCTGGCATCCATCGGTGCGAGTTTTGAGCGCAAAGCCTACATGCAGTCATTCATGCGGCTCTCTCCCGGTATGTGGGAAGCGAAACTTCAAAATTGCGTGGGGGCGAAAACCTGAGCTCCTCTTCCACACGATTTTTATGCTCAAATCGACCACATATCGACATTGAGATTGGAAGCCGATTTGGCGGAAATACCGTTCGCCCGGCAAGCGATAAAGAAAGTCGCAACACTGCGGTGCGTAGCCTCCAGCACCCCCTCCACCAGGTTGCGTTGGGAATTGCAGCATGTTGGATTGATCGATCTATTCGACCCGCAAATTTTCTCAGCTGATCTGGTCGCAAATGGGAAGCCTGCGCCGGACCTCTTTCTCCATGCAGCCACGGCAATGAACGCGCTCCCGCACGAGTGCGTCGTTATCGAAGACAGCGTCAATGGCGTCATTGCAGGCAAAGCGGCTGGCATGCGTGTCATCGGCTTTACCGCTGGCAACCATTGCTCGGCAGATCATGGTGAAAGCCTATTGCGATCCGGCGCGGATATTATTGTCGAAAACTACGACGACTTGGCAGCGGCGATTGAACGGTTTGCACGACCACATTGAGCGCCGCTTGCCGCTGGGTATTTTCTGGTCGCATCGTCCAGGAGGTACGCTGCCCGCCTGCTGGAGGTTCGAAGTGTCGATGAGTCCGAGAGCTGGCATCAAGGATATGCAGGCCAAGGAAGTGCCCCCGCGCGCCGAAGCAGTTGTCTTTTGGACGGAGAGCCGTACCCAGGCGGCCCATATGGGTCATCGCCCTCATTCGACATCGTGCAGCAGCTGGCGGACGGTTCGCTGCAGGTCAGCGTCCAAGGCTGCCGGCGGCAGTGATGATCTCCGCCGCGGTCGGGAAGATGCAGAGGCTGTTCGGCCCGTCGAGCGCTTCGATTTGTGCCCAGCCGATGGTGCCGTTCGCATCGACCAGGAAGTGCCCGACAAGCTGAGTAGCGTGCTTCTCGAATATTGCGTTATCGACTTCATCAAGCTCGAAGCGGTCCTTGGAGTTGAGGATGGTGTTGGCTTCCATCGGCTGTACCGGTTCTGGCAGCTCGCCCGTTGGGTTGATGCGTGCCGCTTGGAATTGCGCCATCGTTGCGCCATATGGCCATTCGGGCTGTTCGCTGCTCGCATCGGGCAAGAACTCTGCATGCGGCACGCCGTAGGCGCGATGGGTGCGGCAGTCGGGGTCACACAGAAGCGTTACCGGCGTCGGCCGGTGGCGGAAATACAGGCGGGCGCGTTCCACCGGCGTGTTGATAACGGCCACGGTCTCCAGCCCGGCGGCGCGCAGGGTTGGCTGCACGCCGGCGAGCTGTTCTACCTGACGCCGGCAGAACGGGCAGTGCAGCCCGCGAAAGAAGCCGATCAAGAACGGGTGACCCCTCAAGTCGGCGAGCGAGACCGTTCCGTCGAAATTGGCCGTGGCCAGCGCAAACGCCGGCGCGGATTCTCCAGGCTGCAGCGGGCGCTTCTGGTCTGCCATGGGAATAATTCCTCTTTCTCCAGCTGAACGACCGAAATTCAACTGTATCACTTGTCGCAAGAAGGCCAAACGCTCGATGTTGAGTGACGAGGGCGGTTCGGGATGCCATTCGCAGCTCCGACCGGTGTCGAAGCCGCCCCCGGCCTCTTGCCAGCATCGGCCCATCAATCCGTGGCCACCCTGTCCTTCCCAGCGGTCTTGCTGCTGTCCGCTCACCATGGATCATCCTTTTAGCGACAAAGGTGCCCCCGGAGTGGGCACCGGGATCATTCAAAATCGTTGATGTTATCCATAAACTCTATTCGTTTGAATGATGGGTCCGCGAAGGCCATATTAGCAGCATGGACATGGACGAACCTCCCATCGCCACCATGTCCCGGCTCAAGAAAGGAACCGAAAAATGACCACGCTCACCTATCGGGGTGGTGGCAAGACCCTCACCTCCAGCGAAGGCCGCTTCGATCTGGTCCACTATGCCCGCAAGCTCCTGCTCGCCTGGACGCGCTGGCAGACTGCCCGCGAAATCGAAGCCATGCCGTTCGACGTCCGCAAGGATATCGGCTGGCCGAGCACTGACGACAGCAAACACCGGACCATGTAATGAATGCGACATTCCTCCTGAGATGAGGGCGGCGTCTGCATCTTGCAACGCCGCCTTTTTCGTGTCCGCCATCTCGTTTCCCATTGGACTTCAGCCCCTGAATTTCGGTTGGCTGTGAGCGCTCTTCCACCGTGCCAGCGCCCTCGCCTGGGACTTGACCGGTCAAATCGCGGTCAATGTCGCATATTTGCTCTTCCCGGCCGCATTTTTCCATGCCAGTGTCGCTTTCAGGACATCGGCGCGACGCATTCCGCGTAACGAATATGTCATCGTTCCTCGAGCATGGATTTCGCTATGAACAGGATGCAGATCAAGAAGCGTTCACTGGTCTTCTTTATGGTACCGCAATTCACCATGCTGCCCTTCTCGGCCGCCGTGGACACCTTGCGCATCGCCAATCGCATGCTCGGCTATCAGGCCTATACCTGGCGGCTCGCCTCCCTCGACGGGGAAAAGGTCTATTCCTCCTGCGGCATCGGCGTCGAGGCGAATTCCTCGCTCGCCGAGGAACGCCGCCATCTCGGCGGCGAAAACCGGCCGGGCATGGTGCTCGTCTGTTCCGGCATCGATGTCGAGCAGTTCAACAACAAATCGGTGAATGCCTGGCTGCGCGAATGCTACAATCGCGGCGTTGCCGTCGGCAGCCTCTGTACGGGCGCGCATGTACTGGCACAGGCCGGGCTCTTGAACGGCAAGCGCTGCGCCATCCACTGGGAAAACCTGCCGGGCTTCTCCGAAGCCTTCCCGCAGGCGGAGGTCTATGCCGATCTCTACGAGATCGACGGCAATCTCTATACCTGCGCCGGCGGCACTGCCTCGCTCGACATGATGCTGAACCTCGTCGGCGAGGATTTCGGCGAGAGCCTCGTCAACCGGATCTGCGAGCAACACCTGACCGATCGTGTGCGCAATCCGCACGACCGTCAGCGCCTGCCGTTGCGCGCCCGCCTCGGCGTGCAGAATGCCAAGGTGCTGTCGATAATCGAGCTGATGGAAGGCAATCTGGCCGAGCCGCTGTCGCTGATCGAGATCGCCGACGGCGCCGGCCTCTCCCGCCGCCAGATCGAACGGCTGTTCCGCCAGGAGATGGGCCGCTCGCCTGCCCGTTACTATCTCGAAATCCGCCTCGATCGCGCCCGCCACCTGCTGGTGCAATCCTCGATGCCCGTCGTCGAAGTCGCCGTCGCCTGCGGCTTCGTCTCGGCCTCGCATTTCTCGAAGTGTTATCGCGAACTCTACCATCGCTCGCCGCAGCAGGAGCGCGCCGAGCGCAAGATGACGATGGCGACGGCAAGGCAGGCGGTCGCCGCCTGAGGTGGCCGCAATACAAGAATCTGACCATTCCTTCTTCATGCTCGCCCTTGTGCCGAGCATCTAGCCATGGGTTGATAGGGCAGCAGATCCTCGGCACAAGGCCGAGGATGACGACCGGTGGCGACAGGTCACCCTACTGTGCTGCCTCCCCCGTCATCCTGGCGTCGGAATAGACCTGGTTGCGGCCCCGGTGTTTGGCCATGTAGAGGAACTGGTCGGCGGCGTTGAGGTAATTCTCGAAGGTTTCGTAGCCGCCGATCTCGGCGATACCGATCGAAATCGTGACGCCGAGTTCCTCATCGTCGGCGGTGACCTTCAACCGCGATATATCCGAGCGGATCTCGTCGCAAAGCTTGGTCGCGGCAGCCGAATCCATCTGCGGGAAAAGGATGGCGAATTCCTCGCCGCCAAGCCGCGAGAGAAGATTGTCGCTGCCCTCGAAAATCGTAAACAGCCGGTTTGCGACCGCCTTCAGCACCTTGTCGCCAATTTCGTGACCGTAGGTATCGTTCAGACGCTTGAAATGATCGATATCGAGGATGGCGACGGAGCTCGGCACTTTCAGCCGCAGGCATTCGTTCACCAGCTTCGGGCCGTTGTCATAGAAGTAACGGCGATTGTAGAGGCCGGTCAGGTAGTCGCATGCCGCCGCCGCCCTCAGCTGCCGCATTTGCGCCAGCGTCTCGGCATTGTTGGCGATGCGGCATTGCAGCTCCTCGGCGACAAAGGGCCGGTAGAGGAAGTCGCTGGCGCCCGCCTTCAGGAAACTGGCTGACAGCATGCGGTCGTTGGACGAAGACACGCCGATCACGCGCAGCCGGTCCGAGCCGAAGCGATGGCGAATGCGCCGCGTCAACTCGTAACCGCTCATATCGGGCATATGGTGATCGGTAACGACGAGCTCGATATCGCTGTAGGCTTCGAGCGCGGCCAGCGCCTCCAGTCCCGAGCTTGCCTCGACGACGAGATATTGCTGCGCCTTCAAGAGGTCGACGAGCACCTGGCGTGCCGAGACGACGTCGTCGACGACGAGCACCCGTGTCTTGCGGTTGGAGATCGCCCGGCGGACGGTAGCGACCAGATTGTCGAGCGCGAACTCATTGTCCTTCAGCACGTAATCGATGACATTGCGCTCCATGATCCTGTTGCGCGTGTTGAGATCGAACGTGGCGGTAAAGACGATCGCCGGGATATCGTGCTCGATCGTGCAGTCGAGCGCCTCGCCGTAAGGCGAATCCGGCAGGTTGAGGTCGACGACGGCCATAGTGTAGCCATGACCATCTTCAGCAAGTTCCCGGCGAAGCGCTTTCAGCGACGAGCAGGATTTGACGGCAAGCCCAAGTTCCGTCTGGAACCGGTGACAGAGCACGGCGGAAAACATCCGGGAATCTTCAACCAGAAGTATTTTGAGCCCGCCGGAGCGAAGCCCGATTCCATCCCGCTGAAAATCCGCTTGAAAGGCCACAGCCGCTATTCCCCCCTGCGCCGCACGGGCTCGACTCGGCCCTCCCCCCGGCGGGGCAGACGAT
The DNA here is from genome assembly GCF_014200175.1 of Rhizobium lentis. GTDB lineage: Bacteria > Pseudomonadota > Alphaproteobacteria > Rhizobiales > Rhizobiaceae > Rhizobium > Rhizobium mulingense. The sequence continues at coordinate 279,195 of NZ_JACHBD010000001.1, forward strand.
AACCGAGAGGCCTGTGCGCGTGAAGGGGACAAATGATGTTGTTACTTATAATTGCAAAAACTCGATGCCGGTCCCCGACCGGCATCTCCGCCTCACTGACAATACTCAAGCTATGAGAGCCGTCAGGCAACCGCCCGCTCCTTGCGCATCGACTGGATTTGCAAAAGCGTATCGAGATTCTGGTTGACGCGGCAGTAGAACTCCTCGTCAATGAAGGGGCGCAGCATGAAATCATTGCCGCCGGCCTTCAGGAACCGCGCCGAAAGCAGCCGGTTCGATGAGGAGGAAACGCCGATGATGCGCAGCTCGTGCGAGCCGATATTGGCGCGGATGCGCCGTGTCAGTTCGAAGCCGTCAATATCGGGCATGTTATAGTCGGTGATCATCAGGCCGATATCGCGATTGGCCTTCAGGATCTCCAATGCCTTGCCGCCGCTTTCGGCAACGCTGACGCGGAAATTATAGCGTTTCAGCCGGCTCGACAACAACGCGCGCGCCGTCGCGCTGTCGTCGACGATCAGCACATGGTGGCGATGATTGGTCAGGAACCGGCAGATTGATTCCGCCAGCAGATCGACCGCGAAGATATTATCCTTGAGGATATAGTCGACGATGTCCTTGGCCATCAGCTTGTCGCGCATGCCGTCGTGGAAGGTCCCGGTGAAGACGATGGTGGGAATGGAAAGATCGACCAGATATTCGAGCGCTTCGCCGTTTTCGGCGCCGGGCAGATTGATGTTCGAAATCGCCAGCGTGATCGGATCGGAAGATCTGTCGTAGGCAAGCTGCAGATCCTCGAAGTTGCGGCAGATCTCGACGTCAATGTCGAACAACTCCTTGAGGCGTTTGCTGATCATCGAAGTGAACACGTTTGAATCTTCGGCGACAATAATTCGCGCGCCGGCAAACATCTCTCCGGAATATTGCATTCCCGAAATACCTAAAAACGCCATCGTAAACCTTTAATGTAAAATCCGTCCCCAATTCCAACGGATACATCAATTGATTTGACTAATTATTAATCAGCACTGTGGATGCGAAAACGAAGATACGACTCGATGACGCCGCTGCTGATTTTCTTGCAGATATGATTAAGAAATCAGGCGCGAAGCGCCGCGTTCTAGGCATTGAACGCTTTCGCCGACGACGATCACATTCTCCTCGAAGCCCGCGCAGGCACTCGGCTGGCAGCGCGCGGGGGAAGCGATTATAAACGGGTAGTCGACCGACCCGCCGAGAGGTTTCCCATGACCCAATCCGACCCGGTGATCGAATGGCTTCTCGACTCCGACCCATCGATCCGATGGCAGGTCATGCGTGACCTGCTTGACGCCCCGCAGCGGGAATGGATGGCCGAGCGGGCGAAAGTGGAGACCAAAGGTTGGGGCGCAAGGCTGCTTGCCTGCCAGGACGAGGACGGGCAATGGGCAGGTGGCGCCTTCCTGCCTGCCGGTTTTGACCCTTGCGAGTGGCGCGAGTACGGTCAGCCTTGGACGGCCACGACCTTTTCTCTTTCGCAACTGCGGGAATTCGGTCTCGATCCTACCTGTGAGCGGGTGAGGCGCACCGTCGAATTGATTGGCGCCAATGCCTATTGGGAAGAGGGCGGCCAGTCCTATTGGAACGGCGAAGTCGAGGAGTGCATCAATGGCCGTACCGTCGCCGACGGCGCCTATTTCGGTGTCGACATCTCTTCCATTGTCGAGAGGCTGACCGGCGAGCGCCTCGAGGATGGCGGATGGAATTGTGAACGGTGCAACGGCTCCATTCGATCGTCCTTTGCCAGCACCATCAACGTGCTGGAAGGTCTGCTGGAGTTCGAGCGAGCGACCGGCGGTACGCCGCAATCCCGGGAGGCACGTAGAACGGGCGAGGAATTTCTGCTGAAACGCAACCTCTTCCGCCGTCTCGGCACCGGCGAGCCGGCTGACGAACGCTTCCTGTACTTCCTGCACCCGAACCGTTGGCGCTACGACATCGCTCGCGCCCTCGACTATTTCCGCTCAAGCGCCCTCCTCACCGGCTCCACTCCCGATCCACGCCTCGGCGCGGCGATCGACCGTCTTCGCTGCCGCCGCCTTCAGAACGGGAGATGGCCGCTCGACTGGACCCTGCCGGGGCGTGTCTGGTTCGAGATCGACGAGGGAGAAGGTCAGCCCTCGCGCTGGATCACGCTCCGGGCGATGCGGGTGCTCAGATGGTGGGATGCCTACGCCTCAGTCAATGCCTGATGCCAATCGAGCGCAGGACATGCAGACCGCTCCGCTGTTGCCCGATTCCCGCAGGTCTCTACGCACAGCAGCCGCTCCCCGCCGCCGACGGACCGCAGCAGGCTGCGGCCTTTCTGGTCTCCTCAGCGAGCCAGCGGTCGCGCGGTTTGCAGCTTGCCGGCCGCGGCGAAAGATCGACATGCACGGCCCCGCCACGCAAGATCGGCATTGCCGCGCAATAAAGCTGCATCGGCCGCACGCCGTCGCTCACTTCGAAGGTAAGCTTGGCCGAACCGTCGAGCTGCACATGCTCCGACACCTTACGGACGATCGCACGGAATTTTCCGGCCGGCATATGCGTGCGATCCCCGTCGTCGATGTCCCAGAGCTGGATGAAGATCTCAGTCCAGGCCTCGGGATTAGCACCGCAATCAAGCGCCGAGAATTGGCCCGCCTTGACCTCGGTGATATGATAGCCCGGCTTCACCGGCTGGCCGTCGTAATGGAAAACCAGCGGCGCGTCCTTTTCACCGAAGAGCGCATCAAGCAGCAGGCCGAGGCTTATCTCCTCCGCCTGAATTTTATTGTTGTCGATGGCATTCATCTGCGCTAATCCTCGTTTCAACTATTCAAGGATTATTGAAATATGGATCAACGTCAAGCCCTCGCCGCATTCGGCGCGCTTTCGCAGGAAACGCGTCTCCATATCATTCGCATGCTTGTCGTCTCGGGTCCTGACGGAATGGCGGCGGGCTCTATCGCCGAAAAGGCCGAGGTTTCGCCGTCCAACGTCTCCTTCCACCTAAAGGAGCTGGAACGATCCGGGCTGATCACCCAGCAGCGTGAATCGCGCTCGATCATCTACACCGCCAATTACGAGGCGCTTGGCGGGCTGATCCGTTTTCTGATGGAGGATTGCTGCGGAGGGAACGCCGAAATCTGCGCGCCCGCCGCCGCCGTCGCCGCATGCTGTGCACCTGCAACCAAGGAGGAACTGCAATGACCACAGACCGCGTCTACAATGTGCTCTTTCTCTGCACTGCCAATTCTTCACGCTCTATCCTGGCAGAGTCGATCCTCGAGACCGAGGGCAAGGGCCGGTTCAAGGCCTATTCCGGCGGCAGCCAGCCGAGGGGCGAAGTCAATCCATTGGCGCTGAAGGAACTGCAGGCGCTGGGTTATCCCGCAACCGGATTCCGCTCGAAGAGCTGGGACGAATTCGCCAAACCCGGCGCACCGGAGATGGATTTCATCTTCACCGTGTGCGACACCGCCCACGGCGAAGCTTGCCCTGTCTGGATCGGCCATCCGATGACCGCTCACTGGGGCGTCGAGGATCCGGCCGCCGTCGAGGGCAGCGAGGTCGAGAAGGGCCGCGCCTTTGCACAGGCCGCCCGTTTCCTGAAAAACAGGATCATGGCCTTCCTCAGCTTGCCCTTGGCCTCGATCGACAAGCTGGCGCTGGAGCAGCACCTACGCCAGATCGGCGCGATGGAAGGCACCACGGCGCAACCGACAGGTGCCGGCTGATGGCCTCATACGATCTATCGCGGCGACTGGTCGCGGAGGCGCTCGGCACCGCCATGCTGGTCGCAACCGTGGTTGGCTCCGGCATCATGGCGACATCGCTGACTGCGGATGTCGGCCTCGCTCTGCTCGGCAATACGCTCGCGACCGGCGCGATCCTGGCGGTGCTGATCACCGTGCTGGGGCCGATTTCCGGCGCCCATTTCAACCCGGCCGTCTCGTTGATCTTCGCCATGTCGGGCTCGCTGCAAAAACGCGACCTTGGCTTCTACGTGCTGGTGCAGTTTGCCGGCGGCGTGGCTGGCACGATCTGCGCCCATCTGATGTTCAACCTGCCGCTCCTGGAATTGTCGAGCAAGGTCCGCACCGGTGGCGCGCAATGGTTTTCCGAGGGGATTGCGACCTTCGGCCTCGTCGCGGTCATTCTCGCCGGCATCCGCTTCGAGCAGAAGGCAGTGCCATGGCTGGTCGGGCTTTACATCACCGCTGCCTACTGGTTCACCGCCTCGACCTCGTTTGCCAATCCGGCGGTGGCCTTCGCCCGCTCCCTGACCGACACTTTCTCCGGCATACGACCGATCGACCTTCCGGGGTTCTGGCTTACCGAAATCGCTGGTGCGGTCGCAGCCCTCCTCCTCTTCAACTGGCTGCTGCAGCCAGCCGAGACATCGTCAATCCTATCCTCCGAGGCAAAATTATGAAGGTCACCATCTATCACAACCCCGCTTGCGGCACCTCGCGCAACACGCTGGCGATGATCCGCAATGCCGGTATCGAGCCCGACATCATCGAATACGTCAACACGCCGCCGTCGCGCGCAGAGCTGGTCAAGATGATCGCCGATGCCGGTCTGACCGTGCGCCAGGCCTTGCGCGAGAAGGATACGCCCTACACCGAACTCGGCCTCGGCAATCCCGATGTGAGCGACGATCATCTGCTTGACGCCATGCTCGCCCAGCCGATCCTGATCAACCGGCCCTTCGTCGTCACCCCGCTCGGCACACGGCTGTCGCGGCCCTCCGAGCTGGTCCTGGAAATCCTGCCGGAGACGCACAAGGGCGCCTTCACCAAGGAAGACGGCGAGAAGGTGCTCGATGCCGAAGGCAAGCGCATTGTCTGACCTTCCAGCCACTTCGCCGGCCCATCTTCGCCAGCCGGATCCGGCGGCCTTGCGGCCGCCCTTCTCAACGCACAAGCCGCGCATCCTCATCCTTTACGGCTCGCTCAGGGCCGTGTCCTACAGCCGTCTGCTCGCGCATGAGACATCACACCTGCTGAAGCATTTCGGCTGCGAAGTGCGCATCTTCGATCCTGAAGGCCTTCCTCTTCCCGACGCAGCGCCGGTCGCCCATCCAAAGGTGCAGGAATTGCGCGAGCTCTCCGCCTGGTCGGAAGGACAGGTCTGGGTCAGCCCCGAGCGGCACGGCGCAATGAGCGGGATCATGAAGGCGCAGATCGACTGGATACCGCTATCGGTAGGTTCGGTGCGGCCGACGCAAGGCAAGACGCTCGCCGTCATGCAGGTATCCGGCGGGTCGCAGTCGTTCAATGCCGTGAATCAGATGCGCATCCTCGGCCGGTGGATGCGGATGATCACCATTCCCAACCAGTCGTCGGTGGCCAAGGCTTTCCAGGAGTTCAACAGCGACGGGCGCATGAAGCCCTCATCCTTTTACGACCGCGTGGTGGACGTCTGCGAGGAACTGGTGAAATTCACATGGCTGACGCGCGACGTCTCGGCCTACCTTACCGACCGCTACAGCGAACGCAGGGAAGAAGCCGAAAAGCTTGAACGAGGCGTGGGCCTCAAATCCATATGACGCCCGTCGCTTCCGAACGGCCGCCCGTTGCCGCCATCCTCGCGCTCGGCCTGACGCAGGTCATCGGCTACGGCACCCTCTATTACAGCTTCAGCATCCTCGCGCCCGATATGGCGCGCGGGCTCGATTGGTCGGCGGAATGGATCTTCGGCGCGCTGTCGGCGGCACTGCTGGTCGGCGGCCTGGCGGCGCCCGCAATGGGCAGGTGGATCGACCGCTTCGGCGCCGGCCGGGTGATGACCATGGGCTCGGCCATTGCGGCGATCGCACTTGCTGGCTGCGCCTTTGCTCCCGGCAAGGCCGCTTTCGTCGTCGCCCTGATCGCTGTCGAGACAGCGTCGAACCTGGTGCAATATGGCGCGGCTTTCGCCCTGCTGGTTCAGATAAGGCCGCAGGTGGCCCAGCGCAGCATCACCTATCTCACGCTGATCGGCGGTTTCGCCTCGACCATTTTCTGGCCGATCACCACCGCGCTGCATGCCCACTTCTCCTGGCAGAGCGTCTATCTCATCTTCGCCGCGATCAATCTGCTCGTCTGCCTTCCCATCCATGCCTGGCTGGCGCGCAGTGCGGGCCATGGCAGCATCGGCGGGAAGAGCAGCGCGACGAGGCTCATCGAACCCAGCCTTCCCGCCGCCGCGCGCAGGCCGGCCTTCATCCTGATGGTCACCGGCTTCGCGCTGGAAAGCTTCGTCAACGCGGCACTTCTGGTCCATATGGTACCCGTCATGTCGGCGCTCGGCCTCGGCGCCATGGCCGTGATGGTCGGCACGCTCTTCGGTCCGTCGCAGGTGCTGAGCCGCTTCATCAACATGGTCTTCGGCGGCAGCCTGCCGCAGCTCATGCTCGCCGTCATCTCCGCCGTGCTCCTGCCGGCGGCTCTCGTCATTCTCCTCCTCACCGCGCCATCGGTTCCCGGCGCAGTGGTCTTCGCCGTGATCTTCGGCCTCGGCTCCGGCCTCAGCAGCATTGTGCAGGGAACGCTACCCTTGGCACTCTTCGGAAGCGAGGGCTATGGCCAGCGGCAGGGAAAAGTGATGTCGGCTCGCCTCGCCGTCTCCTCGACGGCGCCGTTCGCGCTGGCCTTCCTGATAGGCAATATCGGCGTATCCTGGTCGCTGTCCATTACCGCCGCGCTCGGCGCCGCGGCCGTGGCGGCATTCCTCGCCATCCGACCGCTGATGCGGATGTCCGTGCCGGCGCACACGGCTCAGGCGCGCGGAGAGCCATAGCCCCACGCCGCCGCTGCCTTATTTAACGACGGCCGAGCCCTTGATGATGTCGATCGTCTCGCCGCCGTCGAGGCCGATGCGATCGCCGTCGGGCGTCGTCATGAAGCAGCCGGAAGGGCAGAGATTTTCCGAAGCCCCGGCATCGACCACGACCTCGACGCGCTGGCCGCCCTCGGTGATGACGAGCACCACGGCGGCAGGATCGGTATTGGTGACGGATGCCGCATGGACCGCCGGCGCGGCAAGCAGCGGGATAAGCAGAACGGCGGCAAATCTTGCCATCATGTGCGGCGGCGCGGGTGCGCCCTCCCCTCGAACGATCGGTGCTGCCCTCGGCAGCGATCCCAATGCAAGGGATCATGCACATAGACCTGTGAATGATGGCTGAATGACCCGTTCAGCTCTCCGCCGCCCGCCCGCGCAGCTGCCGCACCGGCCGATCCCCCTCCTCCATCGGCTTGTCCTTCGCAGTTTCCTGGCTCTCCGCCGGCTCCTTGCGTGCGGCCGGAAGGCTGGGCGCGGCATCGCGATGAATGGTGAGATCGCTTTGCGGCAGCGGGATCTCGATGCCTTCAGCCTTGAAGCGCCGGAGAATTTCCATCCTCAGATTGTTGCGCACCGTCATGCCGTCGCCCATGTCGGCCAGGAAGAAGCGCAGCTCGAAATCCAGCGAGTAGGGACCGAAGCGCAGGAATTCGACATGCGGCTCGGGATTGCGCATGACGAGCGGGATCTTCGCCGTCAGCTCCAGCAGAATATCCATCACCTTCTGCGGATCCGCGTCGTAGCTGACCGAAACCGGAATTTCCGAGCGGCCGATCTTGTTACGGTGCGTCCAGTTGCCGACAAGGCCGTTGATCAGCTCCGAATTCGGCACGATGATCGACTGTTTGCGGAAGGTCTCGATCTCAGTGGCGCGCACCGAGATGCGCTTGACGATGCCTTCGGCCGTGCCCGAGACGACATGGTCGCCGACCTTGAACGGCCGCTCGACCAGAAGGATTAGGCCGGAGACGAAGTTCGAGACGATGTTCTGCAGGCCGAAACCGATACCGACCGAAAGCGCCGAGGCAACGAGCGCCAGGCTCGACAGATCGATGCCGGCCGATGAAACGCCGATGATCGCCGCCAGGCCGACGCCGAGATAGCCGATGCCCGTCTTGACCGAATTGCGCACGCCGAGATCGACATGGCTGCGCGCCATCACATTGCTGTCGAGCCAGCGCTGCAGCCAGCGCGACAGCAGATAGACGCCGGCAAACAGCAGGATGCCGGTGCAGATGCCGAGCAGCGAGATGCTGATGCCGCCGAGCTTGACCTCGGTGAACAGCCGGTAGGCGATCAGCTGCAGGTCCTGCACATGGAAGCCCCAGAGCAGCAGGATTAGCGGCACGCCGACGACGAGCGCCACCGCATAGATGGCAAGGCCGACGAGCAGGCCGAACTGGTCGATCGCCACCGGCCCGAGATTGAAGCGGCGCGTCAGGAAGCGCGCGAAGAAGGTGTCGCCGAAGCTCTCCTGCCGCGAGATCGCCTTGCCGGAGAGCAGGCCGACATACATGGTGGCGACCACTGCGCCGGTGATGATGAGCTGCGTCGCGACGAAGCGCGCCAGCCCGACATAGCCTGCGAGCGCCGTGACGATGAGGCCGGCGCCGACGACGCGCAGGATGATCGCCATGCCGCGCGGCCAATGCCGGCCCGGCGCATCCGGATCGCCGCTTCTTGCCAGCATTGGCTTGCCGAAGGAGGCGGCGATCAGGATGATGCCGATGATCAACGCGGCGATCAGGCTGCGGACCACGGTCAGCACCAGCGGCGAACCCATCGCCTCGCTGACCGTGCCGAACAGATAGTCGAGCCCGTTGACGACAGCCATCGCCAGCAGGCAGTAGCCGATCGAGCGGGCGCCGAGATTGGAAAGCTTCACCAGCCGCCAATGCGGTTCATACGGCGCGAAGATAGCGTTGACGAAGCGGCCGACGAAGTAGACGAGTCCGATCGTGCCGAACAGCGCGCCGATGACGGGCGCGATATCGGGCCGCAGCACGTTGAAACTATTGAGGAAGAAGAACGAGGTGACGAGCAGCACCGCAAGCGCCAGCGTGCGGATCAACGTCGACCAGAAGGCAATCGACAGCCGGCCGATATAGGACGGGTTCTCGACCGCCTCATCGCGGCGCAGATAGGCGCCGAACAGCCGGTAGCTGCCGGAGAGCAGAATGAGCGCGGAGGCGAGCGACAGGAAGATCGCCGCAAACAGCGGGAAGCGCTTGAACTTCCAGACGAAGGCGGCCCAGCTCGACAGGGCCTGCGAGAATTCGCTGACCTCGTGCACAAAGGCGCCGGCGGCATCGTCGAGCACCGAGACGGAGATTTCGGTACGTCTGAGAAGCGTATCGGCGAAAAGCCGCCGTCGCATCTCGATAATCTCGTTGACAAGCTTCGTCACCGCGATCGACAGATTTTCGGCGTCGCCTGTCACCGCATTGATCTGCGCACGCTCGGCCGCAAGCGCATTGCGCTCCTGGGTGACGATCTCAGCCTCGGGCGGCTGTCCATCCTTCGGCGGATCGCCGATCTCGCCAAGGCGGTTTTTGATCTGATCGAAACGCGGCCTGAGATTGACCGAGATCGTGATGACGGCGCGGCTGAGTTCGTCGGCTTTGGCAGCAATCCCGACCAGCGCATCGTCATTATCGGCGTTCTGCTTGACGCTGTCCTGAAGCGAACCAAGCTGGACCTTCGCCTTTTCGATTTCCTTTGCCGCCTGAGCGGATGGCGTATCGACAAGCGGCGTCTCTGCCGTCGCCTGCGTCTGCGGCTCCTGCGCCAAGGCTGCGGCACTCTCGAAATGGGCACCGGCGAGCGCCAGCGTCATCAGAAGAATGGTGCGAAGCAGGATCGTTCTCAGCCGCAAAAGCGCCTCCGGGAGGGTTGTCGTCAGGATAGAATGTCAGCTTTTCATTGCAAACAAAGGCGACAGAAAGGCGGGAAATGCCTAAACGGCGCGCAGCGAACTTGAAAGACCTGCATGAGAAGCGCTCAGAAGCCGGCGCCGGGCCGGGAGAGATAGTCACGCTCCGCAGCCGTCGCCTCCCGTCCGACGATGGCATTGCGGTGCGGAAATCGGCCATAGGCGGCAATCACATCGCGATGACGGATGGCGTAATCCAGGTATTCCGCGTCGCCGAGAGCCGTGAACAAGGCCACCGAACGTTCCTGCTCGTCGAGGTTTTCGGCATGTTCGAACGGCAGGTAGAAGAAGGTGCGACAGGCAGGCTCCACCGCCTGATCGGCGCCCGCTGCAAGCGCGAGCTTGGCTTCCCGCAGCGCCAGTCCGTCGGTTGCGAAGGCGAGTGGCGTGCCGCGATAGATGTTGCGGGGGAACTGGTCGAGCACGATGACCGCCGCCAGCCGGCATATCGGATCGGCCCGCCATTCGTCACTGATGCCTGCGGCCAGCGCCAGATGCGTGTCGCGGAAAACATCGCGGATCTCCACGTCGAGTTCCGGCGGCGGCTGGAACCACAGCTCCCGGCCGCATCGAACGAACCAGAAATCATAGACTTCGCGGGGCGCGCGGATCGTCGTCATGTCTGTCCTCCCCTTGCGTTAGGTTTGATGATGCGATGTCACTAAGCTATCGCAAAAGGATAATGCTGTGCCGTGCGGCCCCTGCCGGCACCTCTCCCCGAGGGTAGAAGAGACTCGTGACAACGTCTCGATTCCCCGTCTCCCTTCGGAAGAAGGTGCCCCTAGGGCGGATGAGGGGGCGGCACGCCCTGCACCACATATCCTACTTCCCCTCGTGCAACGAAAACACCAGCGTCGCCCTCGTTCCGTCATGACCGGGATCATAGGCGAAATCCGATTTCAGGCTGGCGGCCATCGCCGTCAATATTCGCGTCCCGAGCCCCGTCCCTCTGGCCGGGCTCTCAGGATCAAACCCCACGCCGTCATCCTCAACGATGACCTTCAGCACCTCTTCCGTCTGGTCGACACTGACCCGGATCTCACCCGTCACGCTGTCCGGATAGGCATATTTGAAGGCGTTGGTGACGAGCTCGCTGATGATCAGTCCGAGCGTGATAACCTTGTCGGTCGCCAGGTTGACCGGCGCCGCAGTCAGCATGATGCGATGCGGCCGCTTGTCGTCACGCATCGACGCTTCGAGTTCGGTCAGCAGGCTGTTCAGATATTCATCGAGCTGCACCGATCCGACCTGCCGGTTTGTATAGAGCCGGCGGTGCACGCTGGCGATGGCGTTGATGCGCATCTGCGTTTCGTGCAGAGCATCGATCGCCACCTGGTCCTTGGTCATCGAGGATTGCATGCGAATCAACGCACCGACCAGCCCGAGACTGTTGGCAATGCGGTGATTTACTTCGGCAAGCAGCATCTCGGCGAGATCGCGCTGCTGGCGGATCACCTCCTGCGCCTGCGCCGTCTCGCGGCGAAAACGCGTCCGCTCCAATGCCTGTTCGAGAGCAGCCGCGAGCAGATCAAAATAATCGGCCGAAATCCCCTTCAGCACGTAGTCATCGGCACCCGCCTTCAGCGCCGCGACCGCGATGCTGGTATCATCTGAACCCGTCGCATAGATGACCGGCGGATGATCGGGCATCGCTGTGATGCAGGGTAGAATGTCGAGGCCGGTTTCGTCGGCCAGCACGTGATCGAGCACGACGGCATCGATTCCGCCTTCGCCGAGCCTCGCCAGACCGGCAGCGCCATTCTTAGCCCACTCGACTGAAAAGCCGCGCCTAAGCAGGTTTTTCTGCATCAGCAATGCCAGCCCCTCGTCGTCGTCGATATAGAGGATGTGGATCAGGCCGTCCGCATCGCCGCTAGAATTGCTCATTCCGTCTCCCGGCGTTCTCCCGCAGCGACGATGGACCGCAAGCGCCCGACTCGTCCGCATGGCAAAGTCGTATTGCATTGACCGCCCGAGGTAAACAGCCGCTACCCCTCGCTCTTGTCGCAATCGGCGCGAAAGGACAACAACGGAAAACCGGTACCGCAGAGCGGCCTGATTGTTTTCGTCGGCAGGTTAGTTTCTCTGAAATTTCCGATGACCCGAAACTTCCGCGCCCGCCTCCGACGGCAATTGCAGGAAGCGCAGCGACGAGACGACCCCGATCGCTCCGACCAAGACGAAGGCCCAACGAAAGTCCGCAAGAACGGCGGTTTCGGCCCCTCTGAGAGCCGCGGCAATGTTGAGCACGGCGGCCGCCACGGCCACGCCGAGCAGCATCGACACCTGCTGCAGCATGCTGGACAGCGTCGAGGCCGAGCTGCGCTGCGCCGGGCCTATATCGGCGAAAGCCAGCGTGTTCAGCGCGGTGAATTCCATCGACCGCGATAGGCCGGCGAGAAAAAGCAGCGCATGAATGAAAAACTGCGACGTATCAGGCGTCAGAAAACCGCAGGCGACGATCGAAAACGCTGCGATCAGCCCATTCAGCACAAGCACCCTGCGGAAACCGAAGAAGCGCAGGAGCGGCGTCGTCACCGTCTTCATGCCGAGATTGCCGAGGAAATAGACAAGCAGATAAGTGCCGGCGGCAATTGAACTCAGCCCGAATCCGAGCTGGAACAACAGCGGCAACAGGAACGGCGTCGCGTTGATGGCCACCCTGCAAGCCGTGCCCGCCGACAGCGTTGACATCGAGAAGGTCTGGACGCGGAAGGCCGAAAGGTCGAGAAGCGGATTATCGATAGTGAGGAAATGTCGCGTTGCCATGACGGAGAGCACGATGCCGGCTGCGAGCATTGATATGACCGGCAGGAGCCCGCCTTCCCATTTGACCGAGAGTTCCAGGGCGGCGAGCAGGAAGGTGAGCCCTGCCGCACTGAGTAGGAAGCCGACGAGGTCGAGACGACCGGCATCGGCCTCGCGCTGCTCCGGCACGAAGCGCAACACCAGTCCCATGCCGAGAACGCCGATCGGGATGTTGATGAGAAAGTTCCAGTGCCAGCTGGCATAGGTGGTGATGAAGCCGCCGAGCACCGGGCCGATCACCGGCGCGGTCAGCGCCGGCCAGGTGATCAGCGCGATCGCCTGGACGAGTTCGGACTTGCGGGCGTTCTTCAGCACGATGATGCGTCCGACCGGCGTCATCAGCGCGCTGCCCGCCCCCTGGACGGCGCGCCAGAGCACGAATTCTGTGAGGCTGCCGGAGAACGCGCAGAACAACGACGCGACCGTGAAGACGCCGATCGACGTCAGGAAGACACGCCGCGCCCCGAACCGGTCGCCGAGCCAGCCCGACAGCGGAATGAAGGCGGCCATCGTCAGCATATAGACGGTGATGCCAATGCTCATCGACACCGGCTGAACGCTGAAGCTCGCCGCCATCTGCGGGAGCGAGGTGGCGACGATCGTGCCGTCGAGGATCTGCATGAAGAAGGAAACTGCAACGACCAGCGCCACGATCTTCGCCTGGCGGCCGCCCGCCACCTCTTCCTCCTGCTCGCTCGTCTCTGCCGTGGTCATCGATCTGCCAATGGAAATTCCGGGTGTCGCGACAGGGAACGGAAAGGAAGCTGATCGGAGGTCCGCCGCGGGAGGCGCGTACAAACCGCGCACTGGCTGAATACGCCCGTTACGTCAGTCCGCAAAGGGTAAATCTCGCACTGCGACGGAATATTCCCGATGCGGCCCGTCCATTCAAGAAAAAGGCCCCACCGAAGCGAGGCCAAGTTTGAACCGTTCCGGGAAAACAGGAGCGGCGTTGAGGTCCATATCCCGCGAGCCCTCCCGCAGCGAGGCCAGATTTCGCCGTATCGGTACGCTTGCGAATGAAATTTCCCCAGATCACCCGAAAGACCGCTCCTGGAGATAGGTGAATTACCTGTGCACTGCAGCAACGATTGTCACTTGCAATGTTTACAAAAACAGATATCACTAAACATATTGCTAAACATGATGAGTGAGGAGTTCATGTGAGCATTCTCTGAAATGGGTGAACGTGCGACGCTGGCGGGAGCCGGCCTTGGTTCTGGGAGGAACTTATGCAGAAAACATCGAAAGCCCTTTTGGGGCTGGCCACGGCGCTTGTCACGTCGTCGGCATTGCCCAATCTCGCCAAAGCCGATGAACTGACGCTGTGTTGGGCCGCCTGGGACCCCGCCAATGCGCTGGTCGAGCTATCGAAGGACTTCACCGCCAAGACTGGCACGCAGATGAAGTTCGAATTCGTTCCCTGGACGAGTTATGCCGACCGCTTCCTCAACGAGCTGAATTCCCATGGCAAGCTCTGCGACCTCATTATTGGCGACAGCCAGTGGATCGGCGGCTCGGCCGAGAACGGCCACTACGTCAAGCTCAACGACTTCTTCGACAAGGAAGGCATCAAGATGGATGACTTCGTGCCGGCGACGGTCGTCGGCTACTCGGAATGGCCGAAGAACACGCCGAACTACTGGGCGCTGCCGGCCATGGGCGATGTCGTCGGCTGGACCTATCGCAAGGACTGGTTCGAGAAGCCGGAACTGCAGAAGGAATTCAAGGCGAAATACGGCCACGATCTCGCGGCACCGAAGACCTATGACGAGCTGAAGCATATCGCCGAGTTCTTCCAGAAGCGCCAGATCGACGGCAAGACCGTCTATGGCGCCTCGATCTATACCGAGCGCGGCTCCGAAGGCATCACCATGGGCGTGACCAACGTCCTCTACGACTGGGGCTTCCAGTACGACAATCCGAAGAAGCCTTATGACATGGAGGGCTTCGTCAACTCGGCCGACGCGGTCAAGGGCCTCGAATTCTACAAGTCGCTCTATGATTGCTGCACCCCGCCCGGCAGCTCCAACGTCTACATGGTCGAATCCGCCGACGCCTTCAAATCCGGACAGGTCGCCATGCAGATGAACTTCGCCTTCACCTGGCCCGGCCTCTACAAGGACGAGAAGGTTGGCGGCGACAGGATCGGCTTCTTCCCCAATCCGGCTGAAAAGGCGCATTTCGCCCAGCTCGGCGGCCAGGGCATCTCGGTGGTTTCCTACTCCGAGAAGCGCGACGCCGCCCTGCAATACATCAAGTGGTTCGCACAGCCCGATGTGCAGGCCAAATGGTGGGAGCTCGGCGGGTTTTCCTGCCTGAACTCCGTCGTTAACGCGCCGGATTTTGCCAAGAGCCAGCCCTATGCCCAGGCCTTCCTGGACTCGATGGCGATCGTCAAGGATTTCTGGGCCGAGCCGAGCTATGCTTCGCTGCTGCAGGCCATGCAGAAGCGCGTCCACAACTACGTGGTCGCGGGCAACGGTACCGCCAAGGAAGCGCTCGACGGCCTGGTGAAGGACTGGAGCGACGTGTTCAAGGACGACGGCAAGATCTAGTGTCGGACGACGGGACAGGCGGAATCCCTCCGCGCGCCATCCTCACCAGGATGGCGGCCCGGATCGGCAGACGAGCCGGGCCGCCAGATCTTCCAAATCGCAATTGACTGGGTGAAGAATTGACAATTTCCCATTCCTCCATTGTCGAGAAGGCGGCCGATGCGACAGCAAGGGCAACGCCGGTCTCGGTCGCCCGGCGCGTCCGCGGCCTCTCCGACAGGGCAATCGCCTGGCTGTTCATTGCGCCGGCCATCACATTGCTGCTGGCGATCAACATCTTCCCGCTGCTATGGGCGCTCTATCTCTCCTTCACCAATTACCGCGCCAATCGGCCGAATGCGCCGGTGCAGGGCGTCGGCCTCGGGAATTACGAGCGCGTCCTCAACGATCCCGACATCTGGCAGGCGATGCAGACCACCGCACATTTCGTCTTCTGGACGATCCTGCTGCAGACGGTGATCGGCTTCACGCTCGCCTACCTGATCGACCGCAAGTTTCGCGGCCATGCCTTCTGGACGACAATCATCCTAATCCCGATGATGCTGTCGCCCGCTGTGGTCGGCAATTTCTGGCGCTTTCTCTACGAGCCACAGATCGGGCTCTTCGCCTATGCCGTGTCGCTGGTCTCAGGCATTCCGACTTCCGATATCCAGATGCTCGGCAATGTCTCTTTGGCGCCCTGGGCGATCATCATCGTCGACACCTGGATGTGGACGCCCTATGTGATGCTGATCTGCCTCGCCGGCCTGCGCTCGATCCCTGACTATATCTACGAGGCGGCCGAGGTCGACCGCGCTTCGCCGGGGCGCCAGTTCTGGTCGATCACCGTCCCGATGGCCCTGCCCTTCATCATGCTCGCCGTGCTCTTCCGCGGCATCGAGAATTTCAAGATGTTCGACATGGTGACACTGCTCACCGGCGGCGGGCCAGGCTCGGTCACCGAAGTCGCCTCGATCACGCTTAAGCGCGCCGCGTTCGAAAGCTGGGCGACCGGCCGGGCCTCGGCCTTCGCCATCATCCTCTTCGTCGCGGTGTTCGGCCTCGCCAACATTTACGTCAAGGCATTGAACAAGGTGAAGCAACGATGAGTGCCGCTAACTCCGCCCATTCGGTCGTAGAACCGAGCCTGTCCAACAAGCGCATCGCCGGCACCATCGTCGTACTGTACGCGCTGATCACCCTCATCCCGCTCGTCTGGATCTTCCTGACCAGCATCAAGTCGCCGCCGGATTCGATCAGCTATCCACCCAAGATCGTCTTTAGCCCGTCGCTCGAGGGCTATTGCAATCTGTTCACGACGCGCACCCGGCAGACGCCGGATTATATCGCCTCGCTGCCGGCGCCGGTCGGCACTTGCGATGAGGTGACGCGCAAGCGGAACATGGTGATAGCAGGCCCGTCGAATTTCGTGCCGCGCTTCGTCAATTCGCTTGTCATCGCCTTCGGCTCCACCTTCCTCGCGGTCTTCCTCGGCACGCTCGCCGCCTATGGCTTTTCCCGCTTCAAGGTGCCACTCGCCGACGACCTGCTGTTCTTCATCCTGTCGACGCGCATGATGCCCCCGATCGCCGTCGCCATCCCGATCTACCTGATGTATCGCGAGCTCGGCCTGTCGGACACGGCGCTCGGCATGATCCTGCTCTACACCGCGGTCAACGTCTCGCTCGCCGTCTGGCTGCTCAAGGGCTTCATCGACGAGATCCCCCGCGAATATGAGGAAGCGGCGATGATCGACGGCTATACGCGGCTGCAGGCCTTCCGCAAGGTCGTGCTGCCGCAGGCAACGACCGGCATCGCCGCCACCGCGATCTTTTGCCTGATCTTCGCCTGGAACGAATATGCGTTTGCCGCCCTGCTGACCTCAGGCGACGCCCAGACCGCACCGCCCTTCATCCCGACGATCATCGGTGAGGGTGGGCAGGACTGGCCGGCCGTTGCCGCCGGTACGACGATCTTCCTGATCCCGATCCTCGTCTTCACCATCCTTCTGCGCAAGCAGCTGCTGCGCGGCATCACCTTCGGAGCCGTCCGCAAATGAACCATCTGATGCAAACACGCACCCCTGCCCGTCCGAAACGGCCGTTCTTCCTGCGGCGCGGCCCGATGGAGGCCATCGCCACCGTGCTGATCGGGCTCGGCTTCCTGATGCTGTTCCAGCCCTTCCTGCTGGTGCTCTACACCTATTCGCTGGTCACCCTGCTTGCAGGCACCGTCATGTTCATCATCGTTTCGAAATTCGCGGAGTGAACCATGGCGGACATCCGGATTGAAAATCTCCGCAAGGAATTCGGCAGCTTCGTTGCCGTTCAGGATTCGAGCTTCACCGTCCATGACGGCGAGTTCCTGGCGCTGCTCGGTCCATCAGGCTGCGGCAAGACGACGACGCTTCGCATGATCGCCGGCCTCGAGCTGCCCTCGAGCGGCAAGATCTATCTCGACGGGGAGGACGTCACCTTCAACCGCGCCAGCGCCCGCGACATAGCCTTCGTCTTCCAGCTCTTTGCGCTCTACCCGCATATGAATGTGCGCAAGAATATCGGCTTCCCCTTGCTGTCACAGGGCATGCCCAAGGCCGAAATCCGTCAGCGCGTCGACGAGACCGCGCGGCTCCTACAGATCGATCATATTCTCAACCGCTCAGTCTCCGGCCTTGCTGGCGGCGACCGGCAGCGTGTGGCGCTCGGCCGCGCCATCGTCCGGCGCCCGAAATGCTTCCTGATGGACGAGCCGCTCGGCACGCTCGACGCCGAGTTCCGCGAGGTCATGGTCCACGAGCTGCGCGAACTGCACAACCGCATCCATGCCACCACCGTCTACGTCACTCATGACCAGCACGAGGCAATGGCGATGGCCGACAAGATCGCTGTCATGAACCATGGCGTCATCGAGCAGTTCGGCACGCCGCAGGAGATCTATGCCAAGCCCGCGACCATGTATGTCGCCGATTTCATCGGCTCGCCGCCGATGAACTTCATGCGCTTCACCTCTGGCCTGAAAAGCGGCGACACGTCCATCCTGCTCGATGGCGTCGATGTCGCTGTTCCCGAGATCCATCAAGACATGGCCGAGAGCGAGCTGGCGCTCGGCGTGCGGCCGGAGCATATCCGCTTCAGCGATGCGTCGCCCCTTCGCGGCGCCGTCTACGGCAGCGAATATCTCGGCACCAATCAGGTCGTGGCTGTCGAAACTCGGGGCAGCCTTATAAAGGCCCGCGTTCCCGCCAATCGCACCTTCCGGATCGGCGAGACCGTCGGCTTGGAATTCAACCCGGTAAAACTCACGCTCTTCGACTGCACGTCGGGCCGCGCGGTGCCATCGCAGCTTTATCAGGAGACCCGGCATGGCTGACGTCGTCCTTAGGAACCTCGCCAAGCGCTTCGGCGATACTCAGGCTTTGGCCGATCTCGATCTGTCGATCCGCGACGGCGAATTCGTCGTGCTGCTCGGTCCCACAGGCGCCGGCAAGACCACGACGCTGCGGCTGATCGCCGGCTTGGAAAAGCCGGACAGCGGCCGCATCGAAATCGGTGGCCGCAATGTCGCCACTGAGGCGCCCGCCGAACGCGATGTCGCCTTCGTCTTCCAGCAATATTCGCTCTATCCGCACATGACGGTCTACGACAACCTCGCCTTCCCGCTGAAGGCGCCTGTGCGCAAGCTGAGTGCCGAGATGATCGACCGCCGCGTGCGCGAGGTCGCGCGCATGGTCCGGATCGACCATAAACTCGCCAACCGCTCGACCAGGCTTTCCGGCGGCGAGATGCAGCGTGTCGCAATCGGCCGGGCACTGGTGCGCCGGCCGGCGATCTATCTGATGGACGAGCCCCTGTCCTCGCTCGACGCCAAGCTGCGCGCCGAACTCCGCCTGGAGCTGAAGCGCATCCAGAAGGAGTTGGGCTCGACGCTGCTCTATGTCACCCACGACCAGGTGGAAGCCATGACCATGGCCGACCGTATCGGCATCGTTGCCGAGGGCCGGCTGATGCAGGTCGGAACGCCGCGCGAAATCTATAGCAATCCCGCCAACCTGCATGTCGCCGCCCGCCTCGGCCAGCCGCATATCAACCTTCTGCCGGCGGACCTGCTTCCCGGCGGTCAGCCGCCGGCTGGTACAAAAACAGTCGGCGCCCGCACCGAACATCTCGATATCATTGTCGGCAAGGACGCCAATGCCGAGATCGACTGGATCGAGCATCTCGGCGACCAAAACCATCTCCATATTAGGGCTGGCAATCACAAGCTCGTCACACTTGCAGATCCATATCTGGCGATCGCGCCGGGCGACCGAATCAGCCTGACGCTGCGCGATCCGCTTTATTTCGATGCGGCTGGACAGCGCCTGTTCTGACCGGCAAACACACATGACGACGGCATGAAAAACAAACAGACGGGTCTCAATCGATGAAACACTTTTTCAACCGCAGGGAAACCATCGTTACCGAAGCTCTGGACGGTCTGCTTTTGACGAGCGGCAACGGTCGTCTCGCCCGCCTCGACAGCTTTCCCGACATCAAGGTGATCCTGCGCGCGGACTGGGACAAGTCGAAGGTGGCGATCATCTCCGGCGGCGGCGCCGGCCATGAGCCTTCGCATGCTGGCTTCGTCGGCAAGGGCATGCTGACGGCAGCCGTCTCCGGCGAAATCTTTGCGTCCCCGAGTGTCGATGCCGTGCTGACGGCGATTCGGGCCGTGACGGGCCCGAAGGGCGCCCTGCTGATCGTCAAGAACTACACCGGCGACCGCCTGAATTTCGGCCTCGCCGCCGAAAAGGCGCGCGCCGAAGGCTTTGACGTCGAGATGGTCATCGTCGCCGACGACATCGCCATCCCCGGCATCAACCAGCCGCGCGGCGTCGCCGGCACGCTGTTCGTCCATAAGATCGTTGGCTATCACGCCGAAAGGGGCGAGGACCTGACGACGGTCACAGCCCAGGCCAGAAGTGCGGCTGGCGATATCGTCTCTCTCGGCATGTCTCTCTCCACCTGCAGCGTGCCCGGCCAGGCGCATGAGGACCGTCTCGGCGCTGATGAAGGCGAACTCGGCCTCGGCATCCATGGCGAGCCCGGCCTTGAGCGTATCGCCATGCAGCCAGTCGCCGATATCGTCGCCACCATGGTGGCGCGCCTGTCGCCTGCGCTGCGCGAGGGGGCAAGTCACGCCCTCCTCATCAACAATCTCGGCGCCGTGCCGCCGCTCGAAATGACCGTCATCGCCAATGCCGTGCTGTCCTCATCGCTTGGCCGCCGCATCCGGCTGATCATCGGCCCGGCGCCGATGATGACTGCGCTCAACATGAACGGTTTCTCGCTGTCGCTGATCCGGCTGGATGCCGCGCGTGAAGCGGCGCTGACGGCTACGGTCGAACCGCATGCCTGGGTGCCGGCCGTCGAGCTCCACGAGATCCAGATCATCGCCGCGCCGAAAACATCAGCCGGATTGAACGGCGCGGCAGTGGCCGGGGAGAACAGCCGCAACCGTCGCCTGATCACGGCGCTCTGTGAGCATCTGATTTCGCAGGAAAGCGAACTCAATAGGCTGGACGGCCGCGTCGGCGACGGCGATACCGGCTCGACGGTGGCGACGGGCGCCCGCAGCGTGCTTGCGCGCCTGGACATGCTGCCGCTCGACCGGCCGGCGGCAACGCTCGCCTCGCTTGGCGATATTCTCCGTACCAGCATGGGCGGATCGAGCGGCGTGCTGCTGTCGATCTTCTTCACAGCGGCGGCAAAGGCGATGGTCGACAAGGCCGATATATCGGCAGCCCTTCTTGCCGGGCTCGACAGGATGACGTTCTATGGTGGAGCCTCAGTCGGCGACCGGACGATGGTCGATGCGCTCTCACCTGCCCTGCAGGCGCTCGCATCCGGCGATGTCGGCGCAGCCGCAAAGGCAGCCGCAGCGGGTGCGGAGTCGACGAAGACGATGACGAAGGCGAGAGCCGGACGCGCCTCCTATGTCGGAGAAAGGGATCTGGCGGGGGTTGCCGATCCCGGTGCGGTCGCCGTTGCTGGCGCGTTTGGAGTGGTGGCAAGCCTGGCCTGAGCGGCGTAAAGTTTGAGAGCCGCGCGGGAGATGTGGCAACAGGGAGGACGGCAGTGCAGGCGGAACCGATGCTGGTGGCAGGATTGATCGAGGTGTGCCGCGCGACGATCGCGGAGAATACCGATCACCTTTGCGCGCTCGATCGCGCCATCGGCGATGGCGATCACGGAACCAATATGTGGCGCGGCTGCGAGGCGGTGAGCGCCGAAGGCGAGAGCCTGTCCAACCTGCCCTTCCCCGACGCGGTGGAAAAGATCGGCCTGGCGCTGGTGATGAATGTCGGCGGTGCGGCCGGCCCACTTTACGGCACGTTGCTGATGGAGATCGGCCGCGAGCTTCGCAAAAGTGAGGAAGCGGCCGATTTTCCGCAGGTGCTGAAACAGGCGATCGACGCGGTGGCAAGGCGCGGACGCGCCCATACGGGCGACAAGACCCTACTCGACGTACTCTATCCCGTGCATGCGGCACTGGCGAAGCGATCACCACTCGGTGACATCGCCCGCAAGGCCGAACGCTCCGCCAATAGGACCGCCGCGATGAAGGCGATGCGCGGGCGTGCGGCTTATCTCGGCGACCGTTCGATCGGCCACGTCGATCCCGGCGCGTGGAGCTGCGCGTTGCTGACCACTGCGATCTGCCGCTATCTCGGGGAGCAGCGGCCCCAATGAATGCAAGGACCGACATGACTGCTAAGACCGCAAACGTGGGTATCGTGATCGTCTCCCACTCGCCGCTGGTGGCACGCGGCATAGCCGACATGGTGCGCCAGATGGTCGGCGACTGCGTGCCGCTCGCCTGGTCGGGCGGCAACGTCCACGGCGAACTCGGTACCGATGCCGGCGGCATCCTGAGGGCGATCGAAGCCGCCTGGTCCGATGCCGGCGTCGCCGTCTTCGTCGATCTCGGCGGCGCCGAAACCAACAGCGAGATGGCGATCGAAATGCTGGGGCCTCCCCGTTCGGCGCTCGTCTCCATTTGCAACGCGCCTTTGGTCGAAGGCGCCGTGATCGCTGCTGCCGAAGCGTCGGGGGGCGCGTCACTGGCCAAGGTCGTCGCTACAGCCGAGGAACTGTCCCCCTGATGACGAACGGATTGCGTATTGAAAAACAGGAGCCTGGTCCATTGCATGTGAACTGCCAGACGGAGGTGGAAGTCAAGCACGGCGTCGGGCTGCATGCCCGCCCCTCCGTCACCTTCACGCGGCTTGCCAAGTCCTTCCCTTGTTCGATCGAGGTCGCAGTCAACGGCAGCGACGTTTGGCTGAACGGCAAGAGCATCATCAAGATCATGAATGCGAGAATCCGCAAAGGGTCTGTCCTCCGGATCCGCGCCGACGGCATTCTCGCCGAAGAGGCGATCCGTGCGCTGAAGGAACTCATCGAGCGCAATTTCGATGAGGAAAAGAAACATGGCCGAACCGCTTAGGCTGAAAGCAAAGAGCGCATCCCCGGGCGTCGCATCCGGCCCGGCCTTTCTCGCGGAGGAGCCGAAAGCTCCTTCCGCCGCCGAGCGGCCGGACGCCGGTCTCCCGCCTCAAATGGCCGGCGGATTCGGCGCGCTGGAAAAGGCGATCGATATCTCGATCGGCGAACTCGAGCGCCTTGCCGAGGGCGCCGATGCCGAAAGCCGCGATATCATCGATTTTCAGATCGAGGTGCTGCGAGATCCAACGATCGCGGAAGCGACCGGCGCGCGTATGGAAAAGGACCAGAACGTCGTCTTCGCCTGGGTCGCCACGCTCGACGCCTATATCAGCGAACTCGAAGCGGCCGACGAGGAACAGATGCGGGCGCGTGCCGTCGATATTCTCGACATCAAGAACCGTGTGCTCGGCGCGCTCGCCGGCACCCCGGTTGCCGATTTCCCGGCCGGCTCGGTCTTCGTCGGCAAGGACATGGAGCCAAGTCGCTTTCTCGCCCACGACTGGTCGAAAGGCGGCGGCATCGCGCTGTTTGCGGGCAGCACCGCCGGCCATGTCGCCCTGCTCGCACGGGCGAAATCCGTGCCGATGGTTGTCGCCACCGGGCGCTTTTCAGCCGCAGACGGCGATCCTGTCAGTGTGGATGGCGACGCCGGTGCGGTCATTCTGCAGGCGGGCGGCATGCTGATCCCGCCGCCGGCACCCACTCAAGTGCCTGCCGTCGACACGCAAACCGTAAGCGGCGAGCTCCGCACGGCGGACGGCGTGCCGATCCTCATCTCCATCAACATCAACGATCCCGCCGAGATCGACGCGCTCGATCCGGCAACGGCGGGCGTCGGCCTGATGCGCTCGGAATTTTCGGTCACTTCGCTCGCCGATGCCGCCAACGAGGAAAGGCAAGAGGCGATCTATCGCCGTGTGCTGGAACAGGCGGGGGAAAAGCCAGTGATCATAAGAATGCTCGACATCGGCGGCGATAAGCCGCTCACCGGCCTCGAAGACATGCCGATTCTCGAACCGGGCCTGCGCGGCATCCGGCTGCTGCTTGCCCGGCCGGAAATTGCCCGTGTGCAGGCCCGCGCCCTGCTGCGCGCCGCCGTCTACGGCAGGCTCTCGGTGATGCTGCCGATGGTAACTTTTCCCGAGGAAATCGACAGGATGCGCGAGATATTCCGGGAAGAAGCCGAAAGGCTCGGCCGCCGTTCGCTGCCACACCGGATGCCGCCGATCGGCATGATGGTTGAGGTACCATCGGCCGCATTGATGCTCGACACCTTCGGGTCGGCGGCGTTCTTCTCGTTCGGAACCAACGATCTCACTCAATATCTTGCCGCATCCGCCCGCGACGACATCAACGTCGATGCCGGCAAGGCCGCACCCGCCGTGCTCCGGCTTATTGCCCAGGCGGTGAAGCTTGCCGCCGGCAAGCCCGTTAGCATCTGCGGCGATATGGCCGGCGATCCCCGCTATCTCTCCGGGCTGCTCGCCGCTGGCCTCCGGCATTTTTCCGTGGCGCCGGCCCGGCGTCCAGCGATAAGCTCGGCAATCATCGGTCTCAATGCCGATGGCACAAAGGCAGCCGGAGAATAGAATGGCGCGCGAAGACACCGAAGACGCCATTATCGTCTACAAGTCCATTCTGGCGCAGATCATCGACAACAGGCCATCGGGCACGCGCCAGCGCCTGGCGACGGCGCTTGGCAAACATCGCAGCTTCGTTACCCAGATCACCAGTCCGACATATGCGACCCCGCTGCCGGCGCGCCATCTGGCAACCATCGTCCGTGTCTGCCATTTCAGCGCCGCTGAAGAGGAGCGCTTTCTCGAAGCCTATCAGGCTGCCCATCCCGGCAAGCTGCCGGATCTCGGCCATTCTGAGAAATTGCGGCACCTGTCGCTGATGGTGCCTGACTTCGGTGACGATCGCAAAAACCGCCTGCTCGAAGAGGCGATCTCCGATCTTGTGCAGAAGATCGTCGCGATTTCAGAAGCGAGTGAGCAGTGAACTGACGTGGCGTAATGCTTGGCTCTGGGAGGGGCTTGATGAAGAAGTTCATGAACACTGCGGAAACCATGGTCGCCGAAAGCGTCGAAGGCTTCGTGCGCGCCCATGAGGCCTTCGTGGTGTTCGGGGCCGAGCGCAAATGCATCCGCCGCCGCCACCTCACGTTGGGCAAGGTGGCGCTCATCTCAGGCGGCGGCGCCGGCCATGAACCGATGCATATCGGCTTCATCGGCCAGGGAATGCTGGATGCCGCCTGTGTCGGCCATATCTTCACCTCGCCGACACCGAGCCAGATCATTGCCGCCATTGAGGAGGCGGACACCGGCGCCGGCTGCCTGCTCGTGGTCAAGAATTACGATGGCGACCTGATGAATTTCGAAATGGCGATCGAGATGGCCGGCGACCGCCACAGCCTCGACATGGTCGTCGTCAGCGACGATATCGAGACGTCGAGAACAGGCGAAGGCCGCGGCCGGCGCGGCGTCGCCGGAACGCTGATCGTCGAAAAGCTTATAGGTGCCGCGGCCGAACGCGGCATGTCGCTTGCCGAATTGAAGCAGCTTGGCGAGGGATTGAACAGACGCTACCGCTCGATGGGTGTGGCCCTGAACGGCGTGACAGTGCCGCAGACCGAACGCAAGACATTTGCGCTCGGACCCGGCGAAATGGAAATGGGCGTCGGCATCCACGGCGAGCCCGGCCATGTCAGGCAGCCCTTCGCCGCTGCCGATGCCATCATCGGACATCTCTGCGAAACCATCGCCGATGACATCGCGGCAGCGCCGGGCATGCGAGCCCTGCTGTTCGTCAACGGCCTCGGCGGCACGCCGCCCGCCGAACTCTACCTCGCCTATAACAGCGCCCGCCGTTTCATCGAGGAAAGAGGCATTCCGATCGAGCGCTCGCTTGTTGGAACCTACGTCACCTCGCTCGACATGCAGGGGCTGTCTGTCACCCTTGCTTTGCTGACCGACGAGGAAATCGCTCTCTGGGACGCGCCGGTGGCGACGGCGGCACTGCGTTGGCCGTAACCGCAATCCAGAAATATCAGATGGAAAGCGGCGCCGAGGCCGCACCGCACCTGCCCTCCGCGGCAGCGGCAGCCAGCCGCCGATGCGAAACGCGCCGGTCGAGAGATAGACGAGGTCGAGCACGTGCCAGTCGGCATGGCTGAGCTCGCTGCAGGAAAGCACCGGCTGCGGATCGACCGTCAGCGCCCTTCAATACCGCTCATCCCAGAATGCGTCGAACCATCCGGCTCCTCCGGCGGCTTCACCGCTGCGACGGAGAAATTCGCCTAAGCCTGGGCCGACGGCACCGGCCTTTTCGAAACACCACTTGCCCCGTTGCGATTTAATCGGATGCGATATATATAGTTATTAAAACCCCGGACAGGATAGAGCCATGATCACGTCTAAAACCGCAGAAAAGCCCGACACGGCTGCGCCCGCCTTCAAGGAGGCCGGCAGCAGGAAGCTGTCGACCTTCCTGTGCTTCGCGGTCTATTCGGCCAATCTCGCCTTCGGCCGCGCCTACAAGCCGATCCTCGACGCGCTCGGCCTGACCTATACGCAGTATATTGCCATGGTGGCCCTCTGCGAGGAGGACAACCAGACGGTCAGCATGCTGGGAGAAAAGCTGTTCCTCGAATCCAACACGCTGACGCCCATTCTGAAGAAGCTGGAGTCGGCCGGCTTTATCACCCGCCACCGCGATCCCGCCGATGAACGCCAGGTGCGTGTCAGCCTGACGCCAGCGGGGCGCGATCTTCTCGAAACCAATCCCGGCTCAGCCCTGATCGACGCCACCGGCCTCGGCGACGATTTCCCCGTCGTGCAGAAATCAGTGACGCGGCTGCGCGACAACCTGCTACGGGCGCAGGCGGAGCTGCAAAAATCATGATCGCGGCACATGTCTTCGCCTAGTGACATGCCCGAGATCGCAATCGGTGCATTGATCGGGAATGGGAGCGTTCTTCTCGCCAGGCGAAGTTCGGAGCGCAGGATGCACCCGGATCGGCGGAGCCTGCCGGGCGGTCACGTCGAAGACGGCGAAGATGCCGAAACCACACTGCGCCGGGAATTGCTGGAAGAAATCGGCGTGACGCCGCAGCACTGGCTGTTGGCCGGAGAGTTCGCTTCGGAAAGCCCGCCCGGGGCATCCGCCACCTTCCATGTCTATCGCGTCGACCGATGGCAGGACTCTCCGCGACTTATCGGCGATGAACACACGGCGCTCAGATGGTTTACTGCCGCGGAGGTAGAACGCGAAACCGAACTGGCGCCGCCTCAGCTTGGTGAAATGCTCTTAAACCTGCTCAGACCGCAAACGAACCGGCAGGCATGATGACGGAAAAGAAGTGGCGCGCCCCTACAGAGCGCACTGCCGAACCTCCGCAAGCGCGCCTTCCTCCATCATCTCGGCCGCCTTGGCATACCCGCCACCCATTCCGTCGAGGAAATGCAGGTGCGAACCCGGCTGGCCCGACGGCACGAGGCAGGTCATCAGCGCGTGAGACTGGCGGTGCAGCCCGAAGTCGATCTCGCCGCGCGCCCGTGCCGCGGCGAGGATGGCTTCGACGCTGTCGATCTGGTCCGGCGCGCAGTCGAGCGTCAGGCGCAGGCCGTCGTCGAACTTGCGGAAATCCGAATTGGAGGCGACCTCCGACCAGCGTTTCGCGCTGACCTGCTTCTCTCTTGCCATACCCGTCCCTCCGGCAAGCGGATGGGACCGGCGCGGCGCGGCATCGAGTACCGCGAGCACGCGTCTTGCCAGCGCCGCAAAGACCTCGGGGCGCGTGTGGTCGCGCGGCTCGACCAACAATGACAGGATCTCGCCGCGCTGGCTCGGGAACGGCGCCCAGTCGCAGCTCAGACCCGTCAGGTCAGGCTTCATCGCATAACGGCCCGGCTTGACCAGAAAGCGGCCATTCTTGATCTGCTGCTCCGCCCATTTGAGCCCGCCTCCGGCAAACATCGCATAGGTCGCGCTCTCGGAGGCGGCATAGCGCGCGATCCTGACGTCGCGCCCGTTGGCACGGATTTCGCCGACGGTGACGAGCCCGACACGCAAGTCGAGATGAAGCTTGGCTTTGGCGAAGCCCGCGACGTCACGCAAGGCCGATGTCGCCGCCATGATGCCGCTCGCCGGCAAGGCGAAGGCTGCTCCGTCTCCGCGAAACACGAAGGGAAAATCGAACGAACCCCGGGCATTGCCGAGGGCGGCGATGATCGATGCGCCGGCATAGTTGACGTCTTTATAGCGCCCCGACCGGATAGCTGCGGTCGAGCTGGCGACATCGGTGATGCCGACCAGCCAATCGTCAGGCAATGGCTCGTAGACATCGGGATCGAGCACCAGCGAAAACTCGTCATAGGCCCGGTGCGACCCGGCGTGGCTGTTGATCATTGCAGGTTCTCCGGATCGGCAGGTCTGGCTGCTGGCTCAGAAACGGGTCTGCCGCCAATCGGCAGACCCCCGCTTGAAGCTCACGGCGCAAGGCCGGCCTTCCTGTTCAGATAAGCTTGGTTTCGACTTCGATATTGCCGCGAACCGCCTTGGAATAAGGGCAGATGCCGTGGGCCGCCTCGATCAGTTCCTGTGCGATCTCGCGGTCGATGTCTGCAAGGCTGACATTGAGTCGTGCACGCAGGAAGTAGGAGCCATTATCGCCGTTGAGCGTAATCTCAGCATCGACCTCGGGACCGGCTGGCAAGGTGATCTTCCGCTGCGCAGCGGCGAGCTCGATGGCGCCGATATAGCAGGCTGACCAGGCGGCCCCGAACAGGTTTTCGGCCGCCGGGTGCGGCTGCGGCAGCTTAATGTCGAGCGTGCCGTCGCTGCTGCGTGCATAGCCGTTGCGACCGCCGGCGATGTGGGTCTTGCCAGCGAAAAGAAGCTTCTCAGTCATTGTCGTATCCTTCGGTTTGGAAGTTTGTATCGTATCCGCTTAAATCGGATGCGCGTTAATATGCCAGATTGAATTTAAAGTCAACACTATTCCGATTTAATCGGATACGAGTTTATTTTCCTCAAGACTTGAGCCAGCCGCCCAGCCAGGCTCGACCGGTTGCGCATTCACGTCTTGTCCGGGAAGGAGGCCCGCTATAGGCTTGCCTCGAGACTCGGGGCTTCACGAGGAAGGTGGAGAGATGTCCGCCATAACCGAAGGCAATGCGAGACAATATGGCGACAGCCGCAAGCTCGCCGCCCGCGCCAGGCTCCATACCGAATACACCATCGCCGAAACGGGCTGGTTTCCATGGGTTGCCGCGCAGCTGCCTTTGAAACCGGCGGATCGCGTCCTCGACCTCGGCTGCGGGCCGGCATGGTTCTGGGCGGCAACGGCGGGTCTGCTGCCAGAGAATCTGCACCTGACGCTCGCCGACCTTTCGCCAGGCATGGTCGACGAGGCAGTGGCGCGCTGCGGCGCGCAGCCCTTCGGTTCCGTTCGAGGCTGCCGGGCCGATGCCGCCGCACTTCCCTTCGAAGACGGCGCCTTCGATCTCGTGATCGCCATGCATATGCTCTATCACCTGCCCGACCCTGCCGCCGGCATCGCGGAGATGACGAGGGTGTTGGAACCGGGTGGATTTCTCTCGGTCACCACCAACGGGATCGGCAATATGCGCGAGATCTATCGCCTGACGACCGTCTTCGGCAGCGCGCCGGCCGATCCGGCCGCCGCAGCCTTTGGATATGACGCCGCCGAGCAAATGATGCGGACGCAATTCGGAAACGTCGCCATGTCGCAGTATCCGGCAAGCATGCGGATCACCGAGCCCGAGGATGTCTTCCTGGCTCTGACCTCTTATCCGCCCGGCGAAGGCGCCGGCGAGCCTCAGCTCAGCGGTTTCCGCCGGGCGATCGCCGATGCCTTCAGGCAAGGCAGCGGCGCGCTCGATGTCAGCAAGGAGACCGGGCTGTTCCTCAGCAGGAAGACGGCCTGATCGGATCGCCCTCTTTCAGGAACGCGACGGGCCGGAACAGAGCGGCCCTCAGACCTTCTCTTTCTTCCTGACCTTTTCCTTTGGCTCCACCGGTGCATCGGGCGTCGGGGCGAGCAGCTTGCGCAGTGATGCGATCTTGTCCTTCACCAGCGGCCGGAAGCGCGTCGCGCGGTAGGGCATGTCGGCCGCCCCGTAACCTTCCGGCCCGTCATCATTGCCGCGATGGATTTCCGCGAGCTTCACCCCGATGAAGGTGCCGTCGACATAATGGGTATATTCGCCCACCCAGCGGATCGTATAGATCTCGCCCTTGCGGATCAATTGATCGATGCTGACATGCTTGAAGGTGTCGTTGATGCAGACGACCTTCTGGCCGACATGAAATTCATAGCTCATGGATCAAACTCTCAAAAGGCAATCCGCCTCGCCGATCTATAGCGCGCCCGGCGACGAGGATGAACCCTTTTCTGCCGGCGGACTTCATGCCGCGTGAGCGCCTCTTCCTCTCATGCAACAAGCTCAGTCGCAATAGACCTTGCCGCTCTTGCGGGAGCGCAGATCGAAGTGGAAGTGGTTCCAGTGTTCCGGGTTGCTGCCCGGCCCGAGCACCGTGCTGAAATAGCGGCAGCTATCGGTGCGCACCGCCTTCAGCAGCCGGCCCTCGCGCAGCGAGAACAGACCCTTCTTGCGCACGTCGATCTCGTGGCCATTCTTCAGCACGAACTTGCCGACGTCGATGGCGTTGCCGCGGGCATGTTCCGACATCGGATTGTATCGCTGACGGCTGTTGTTCATGCGCCGGCAGGAATAGCCGCCGAGCGGCTGGATCGTTCTGATGCCGCTCCAGTAGCGGAAGCGCGCGGATGGAGCGAGCTCATTCTTCACCCATTTGGCGAAGGCGAGCGTCACCTGACAGTTCAGCGTCACGGCCGGCTTCACGCCGATATTGCCGGAAAGTCCCTTCAGCGATACCGGATAAGGCACTTGGCAGGCCGGCCCTTGCGAGATCGGCGGCTTTTCGTCGAAGAGCACTCCCATGCGCTTCAGTTCGCGCCGGCAGGCAAGCTCGGAAGCCGGCATGACGCTCGGGTCGACCGGTGCGGCGGGCTCGCTCATCATCGGATTGTTCGGCCGCAGCATCGCCACTTGCTCGGCCTCGTCCTCTTCAGGAACGCGGGATGGCGCGGTGACCGGACTGCCGTCGCTCCAAGTGGGCGCACGGCTCATCTGCGACTGCGCTGCCGGCTGCGGCATTGCCCGCGGTGCCGGCTGGTGCATTGGTTGGTTGAGCTGCAGCGGATTGTCGGTGCCGATGCCGTCGACGACCGGCTCGGTGGCGTTGCCCTCGGCGATCTGCTGCTGTTGCTCCTGCGCCAGCCCGACGACGGGCTCTGCTCCAAGCTCATCATCCATGTTGACGCCGCCGGAAGGGATCGCAAGGTTTTGGGTGCCACCCCAATTGCCGTTCGGCTGACCGGCCGCCATCGCCTCATCACTGTCGATCATCGGCAGTTTTCGCCCCTGCGCCCTCGGCGCGCGAGCCGGATGGCCGGCACCGGCAAGGTTCGGCGTATCGAGATAGTCGACCGAACCTTGCGTATTACCGACCGGGGCGCTGACAACCGGATAGGACGCCTGGCTTTCCACGGGCGCCATGCGCACGGCCGGCGCCATGTGCGAAGCACCCCGAGACGGCGAAATCGAACTGACCCTGGTGCCGTTGTCGACATTGGCCGGCGGCACCAGTCCGTCGCTGATCGAACAGGTCGTCAGTGCAGCCGACAGCAGCACGGGCAGGAAGACTCGCCGAGGAAAGGAAACAAACGCCATACTCTTATCGCTTCCGTGGGCCGGCCGCAGAGTGACCGAAAAAACTCGGTCCAATTTTAATTAAAAACGGTGAATGAAAACTTACCGGCACAATCTGGACGCGACGGGAATGAAAAAGGCGGCTTTCGCCGCCTTCCAACCTGCTGTGAACTCACGCTGCCCGTGTGTATCGGGTGTCCCGCTGCTGCTCCGCTCCGCGCAGGCGAAAATTCGCAAGCAGCGTCTTCAGCTGAGTGCTTTCGTCGGCGAGCGTGCGGCTTGCCGCCGTCGTCTCCTCGACCATCGCCGCGTTCTGCTGCGTCATCTGGTCCATGTGGTTGACGGAACTGTTGATCTCGTTGAGTCCGGTCGACTGCTCGCGCGCCGCCGTCGCGATCGAGGCGACGTGATCGTTGACCTGATTGACCAAGGCCTCGATTTCCAACAGCGCATCGCCCGTCGAGCGCACCAGCGCCACCCCGCCCTCGACTTCGGTCGCCGACCGGCTGATCAGTTCCTTGATCTCCTTGGCGGCGTTGGCCGAGCGCTGCGCAAGCTCGCGCACTTCCTGGGCAACGACGGCAAAGCCGCGGCCCGCCTCGCCGGCCCGCGCCGCTTCCACGCCGGCATTGAGCGCCAGAAGGTTCGTCTGGAAGGCGATCTCGTCGATGACCGAGATGATCTGGTTGATGCGGCTTGAGGATTCCTCGATCCGACCCATCGCCGTCACCGCATTGCGGACGATCTCGCCGGAGCGTCCGGCGCTCGCCTTGGTCTCGGCCACCATCTCGCGGGCCTCGTTCGCCCGCTCCGATGCCGTCTTGACCGTCGCGGTAATCTCGTCAAGGGCTGCGGCCGTCTCTTCGAGAGCCGCCGCCTGCTGCTCCGTCCGTTTCGACAGGTTGCCGGTCGCTTCACTGATGTCGGAGGCGCTGTCGTTGACCACGCGGCTCGATTCGGCAATCGCGTGGATGACGCCGTTCAGCGCATCGACGGCCGCATTGAAATCATTCCTGAGCTTGGCGTAATCCTCGCCGATATCGTCGATTGCAACCGTCAGATCGCCGCCCGCCAGCTTCTCCAGGCCGACGCCGAGCGCCTGCATGGCGCGGCTCTGCCGCTCGGAGGCCGAGCGCAGGCTCGCCTCGTTGCCGCGGCGTTCGTCCTCGATCTGCCGTTGCCTTTCGTCTTCACGCCCACGTAGCGCGCTGCGCTCATCCACGGAGTCGCGCAGCACCAACAGCACCTTGGCCATCTGGCCGATCTCGTCGCGGCGATCGCTGCCGGCGATCTCCACCGACGCCTCTTCGGCGGCAATCGCATTCATCGCCGTCTTCAGCCGGGCGATCGGCGCCGTGACGCTGCGGACGATGGCATAAGCAATGGCAATCGTGGCGGCCGCACCGAGCAGGCAGAGCGCCGCCGCCCAGATCGCATTCTGGCGATAGAGCGCGGCGAGGTCGTCGGCGTAGACGCCCGTGCCGACGATCCAGCCCCAGGGCTCGAAACCGGCGACATAGGAATATTTCAGCACCGGCTCGTCGGCGCCCGGCTTCGGCCAGTAATAATCGACGAAGCCCTTGCCGTCCTTCTTCACCTTGTTGACGAATTCGACGAACAGGAACTTGCCGGTCGGATCCTTCATCTGCGAGATATCGGTGCCGTTCAGCGCCGGCTTGATCGGATGCATCACCATCGCGGGACGCATATCATTGATCCAGAAATAGCCGTCGGCTCCGTAGCGCATCGCGCCGATCACGTCCTTGGCGGCCGTCTGGGCCTGTTCGCGGGTCATCGTGCCCGCCTGCTCCATCTTGTAATATTTGTCGAAGATGCCGAGCGCCGTCGCCTCCATCTTCTCCAAGCCCGCCTTCCGCTCCGCTTGCAGTTCGGAATAGGAGTAGTTCAGAAAAAAGATCATCGTCGCCGCCAATACGGCAAGCGTGAAGCCGACGAGGCAATAAAGGCGGGTGGAAATCTTGACGTTACGCATGAGGTTCCCGGCGATTCTTGGAGATGAGACCGATCCCATTGTGAACGACCGGAATTACTGGAGCGTAAAGCTTTATTAGAAAATTATTAAATAACGTAAGGGGATGCGCTGGTTGCATAATTCAACCGACTGAAATCGATGAAGATTTATCTCGGCGACGAGCGCAACATGCGTCGCGCCTCCGGTGCCGGGACCGAAAGGGATTGGTCTGCACACCGAGTTCGCCTAACCTTGGCTGCAGAATCGCAACGCACAGCCCGAAGGAACCCTCGATGACTGAAACAAAACCCAGAGGCGAACTGACGCTGCGCACCCTCGCCATGCCGGGCGATGCCAATCCGGCCGGCGATATCTTCGGCGGCTGGGTCATGGCGCAGATGGACCTTGCATCGGGCATCCGTGCCGCCGAGCGTGCCAGGGGCCGCGTCGTCACCGCCGCCGTCAAGGAGATGGCTTTCGAGCTGCCGGTCAAGATCGGCGACACGCTGTCGGTCTATACCGATATCGAGCGCGTAGGGCGCACCTCGATCACACTCATTGTCGAAGCCTGGGCGCATCGCGCCCGTTACGCCAAGATGGAAAAGGTCACCGCCGGCACCTTCATCATGGTGGCGCTCGACGAAGAGGGCAAACCGAAGGCCGTCCCCGAGGAGTGACAAGCTTCGGGGCGGAGGATCAGGGATGGAAACGGTCAGTTCGCCGGAGGTCTTCCTTCACATCAAGGGTGGTGATGGGCATGGTCATCAGCCTTTCTCTTGCTCGGGCTGCTCCCGATCGCAACTCACCCTCACACCTTCAAAAACTGCGACCGCTTGTCAAACCCCAACCCCGGAAAGATCTTCCCCGTCAGATCATCCACACCGACATCGAACTGCCGGTAGAGCATCGCCGCCGCCACCTCGCGCACGTCGGCAGTCGGCATCAGGTCGCGGTCGTCGAGCAGCTGGCCGTCACTAAGCCCGGGCCATTTGCCGAGGATGCGGCCGCCGTTGATGGCGCCGCCGGCAATCAGGGCGCAGCCGCCGGTGCCATGGTCGGTGCCGGCCGAGCCATTCTGGCGGACCGTGCGGCCGAATTCGGTCATCGCCAGCACCACCGTCTTTGCCCATATCTCCGGTCCGAGCGTCGCCTTCAGCGTTTTGATCGCCTGCGTGAGATTCTGGGCCGGCTGCTTGAACTGGCCGGCCTGGCCGATATGCGTATCCCAGCCCGTGATCGAGAAGCTGGCGATGCGGTAATCGTCCTTCAGCATGTTGGCAGCGAGTGCCGCCACATCGGCCACCTTGTCGCCGCGCTGACCATCCTGTTCGGCCATCATCGAGGCGATATCGGCCCGTGTCGCCTCGGCAAGTGCTGCGGCAAACGGCGGATCGCCGGCATAAAGCCGCGCCAGGAACTGCATCTCGTCACGCGCCGGCGCCAGGTTGGAATCCGACGCCCAGACATCGACCTCGTTCGGCCCGGAGAGGATCATCTCCGTCGACGAATTGACGTCGATCGCCTTGCGCGCGTCCGAGCGCGGAATGACGGCGAGCGCCCGGTTCAGCCAGCCGGTCCTTTCCTCAGCGACGTGCTCGCCGCCTGACTCCAGCATGTCCTGCCCATCGAAATGGCTGCGCTGGTCGCGATAGGGTGTGGAGACGGCGTGCACGAAGGCGAGCTCCTTGCTCTTCCACAGCGGCATCAGATCGGCGGCGGCCGGGTTAAGCCCGAAGTGCCCATCAAGATCGAGGAGCCCGGTCTCGGGCGTCAGCGCCAGCGTCGGCCGGAGCGCGGCAAAACCGGCATCGCCATACGGCTGCACCAGATCCAGCCCATCCATCGCGCCGCGCAGCACGATGGTGACGAAGCGGTTATCACCTGGCATCGCCGCGAAGGTGACCGGCGTGAACACCGGCGCGGCGGCAAGACAGCAGGCCGACGTCAGAAAGCCGCGGCGAGAAAGCGAAATGCGGTTCATTGACAGCGTCATGGGCGGGGGCTCCAGAGCAAGTTCCGGAAAAGTGTCCAGCGGATTTCCGGTCAGAACCTGCGACAAAACAAATGAGCTAAGGAGACGAAGCGTTGGCTTGCCAACGAAAGTCTGCTTAGCGGCGGTTGAATTCCGGCGATGCCAGCACCAGCGTCAGGCCGCTGACCTTGTTCGGCGCCTGCGACACTACGCGGATCGTCTCGTCGCGCGCCGCATCGGCGAGCGTCGACTTCAGGAATTCGCGCGGGTCTTCGTCGCGGCCGAACTGTGCTGCGGCCCGCCTTGCCCAGGCCAGCCGCTCGGCGAGCTGACTGCCGGTGATCCAGGCGGAAAAGCCCTCCTCGAAACCGGCCGGGCTCGGCGGCAGCCAGGTCGGCTGGCCCATGCGCTTCAGCGCGCCCTGCCCCAGCGCCCGCGCCGTCCGGAAGGCCTTGAGCCGCTTGTCCCTCGCCTCGCCGGCGGGATCGGTCGTTACCGGCGCCCCTGCCATGCCGGGCGTATTCGCCGCCATATCGCCGTCATCGGTGCCCTGCTGGTTGGCGGCCAGGAAGCTGCCGACGACGCCATTGACAGGGCCTGCATTCAGCGCCCTGAGACCGGCGACGACATAATCGAAGGGCTGGCGCGCCTTGGCGCCCTCGTTCTGCCACGCGGCGGGATGGTCGAGCATGGCTGTATAGACGGCGGTGAGATCGCCATCTGTGTTCTTCCAGGCCGCGGTCATGTCCGAGACCATTCCCTCCTCAGGCTGATCGGCAACGAAGTGAACCGCGAGCTTGCGGCTGATATGCGCGGCCGTCTTCGGATGAACGGCAAGATCATCGAGCATGTCGAGATAATCGTCGCGCGAGCGTTGGCGTCCGCCATAGCTGACGCCGAGCACCTCATGGGCGCCGGGCTCGGAAATATTGGGCCGGAAGGCGATGTCCATCTCCTTGCGGTCGATGGTGAGCCCCGTCAGCACCTTGGCCGCAGCGGTGACGTCCGCCTGGGTATAGCCGCTGCCGGCGCCGAGCGTGTGCAGTTCCAGAAGTTCGCGGCCGAGATTTTCGTTCAGTCCCTTGTTGCGCTTCATGCCGCCGGGCGAATCCGGCCCGAGCGAATCCGCCTGGTCGAGATAGATCAGCATGGCGGGATGGGCCGTGGCGCTGCGCAGCAGATCGCCGAACCTGCCGGATATGAACGGCCGGATCGCTTCGGCCTCATACAGCGGCACGATAAGGCGCATCGGCAGGCTTTTGTTGGCGCTGGTGGAGAAATGATCGGTCCAGAAGGTCGAAAGCCGCTCGTAGAAGCCGTATGGCGACAGCACTGCCTGCATCAGCCGCAGGTTCGCGTCGTGCTGGAATTGCTGCTGCGCCTGGCGCTGCACGCCCTTGCGCATCTCGCGCCGCGCCGGATCGTCGTCCGTCGTCTTCGCCTCCTGGCGAATCTGCTTCAACTGCTCCTGCAGGCTGAGGATTGCGCGGTGACGCATGTCGGGGCCACCAAGCGGAAAATCCGGCGTGGCCGCCGCCCCAATCGATAGCTGGCCAATCAGCTCATCCTTGCTTTGCGGCGGCGCCTCGCCGGGCCGGAGTCCATAACCGAACCGGATCGCCGCCATCGTCGGAAAAGAGAGGCTCATGGCCGGTCAACTCCTGATCAATGAATAGTGATAGGCTGCCAGCCGATTACGACGGCAATCTGTAAGAAATGCGGCGATATCAAGACATGGACGATTTGTAATCTATTGAAAAAACTCCCGTTTAAGCCCGAAAGATGAAGGATGCTCCGATTGCGATCAGCGCGAAGCCGATGGCGTGGTTCCATGTCAGGTTCTCGCCGAGCCAGAAGATCGAGAAGCCGGAAAACACGATCAGCGTGATCACCTCCTGCATCGTTTTCAGCTGCGCCGTCGTATAGACCGCCGAGCCGATGCGGTTGGCCGGCACCGCCAGGCAATATTCGAAGAAGGCGATGCCCCAGCTGACGACGATGGCGAGGAAAATGGCGCTGCTCTTGTGCTTGAGATGCCCGTACCAGGCAAAGGTCATGAAGATGTTGGAGGCAAACAGCATGAGGACGGGCCAGACGGCGGCAGGAGAAAATAACATGGAGAAACTCGGAAGCTGTGGAGGAAAAACCGATCCGGCGGGGGAGACGCCGGCCGGCCTTAACTACCATGCCGCCGCTTGACGGCAAGCCCCGCAAGCTCGCGCCAATTGTCTCAGGCAACACCGTCCGGGCGCAAAATCGCAGCCGTGCCCTGCGAACAGGGCTGCCTATCTGGATCGCGGCATCCACCGACATCCGTCATGCTGAGGTGCGCAGCCCGGCAGGGCGAAATCTCGAAGCACGCCGCAACGCTGCTTCTTGCATCCATCTGACGCCGAGCACCCGCCTCGTCCTTCGAGGCCCCTGCGGGGCACCTCAGGATGAGGCTCTCTGAAGCGATGGCGCATGCTTGCTATCTCGCGGTCGTCAAACCGCTGCCCTAGCCAGCCACCACCCTGCCCCGGCACACCCATGCCACCGACGCGAACGACCGCGGCCCATCCGGCTCCCCGGCCTCATAGGCCGCCCTCAATGCAGCATCGACCGCCTCCCGCTTGCCTCCCGCCAGCCCAGCCACATACTTCCCGAGAGGTCCCTCGCCTGCGGCGATCGGCTGCCAGTAATCATCGAAGCAGAGATAATCCATCCTGATCAAGAGCGAGGTCTCCTCGACGTCGACGAGGCCATGCGCGACGAAGCTTTCTCTCATTTCGCCCGGCCGCATCATCGGTTGGAAGCAATATTTGCGGCGCAGAGGCAGCGCGTTGTCGTCGAGCATGACTACCGTGTCCCACATCATCCGCATGCCCGACATGCCGCCATAATGATCCCAGACGGCGGCCGCGACCACGCCGCCAGGGCGCACCACGCGGGCCATCTCGGCCACCGCCTTGCCCGCCTCCGGCACGAAATGCAGAACCAGCAGCGATATCGCCCGGTCGAAGCGATCGTCATCGAAAGGCAGCGCGCATGCATCGGCTTGCCGAATGGTAATGCGCGGATCGGTATTGCGCCGCATTGCCGCCTCCACGAAAACCGGCGAATAATCAATGGCGGCGATTTCTTGCAGGCCTGGCTTTTCCGCAAGCGTAAATGTCAGGCTGCCGGTGCCGCAGCCGACGTCGAGCACACGCTCGCCATCCGCAACACCGGCAAAATCGATCAGCATCGGCGCCAGCCTTTTGCTCCAGCGCCCCATCAGCCGCTCATAACCATCCGCATTTTCGACATTGAAACTCGACGGCATCGAAGCCTCCCTCTTCAACAACGATGGTCTATCGCCGCAGAGCCGAGCGATCCGTCGCCTTGCGCAAGGCGGGTGAGGCTCTCCGTCGTCCCCGGTTTGGGCCGGGAACGACGGAGAGTGTATCAGGTGGATGCCTTGCCGAGAACGCTCCAGTTGAAGCCGCGTGCCCAATCGGCATAGCTGTGCCAGCCGACATCGGGAAAATCCCGGCGCAGGGCGGCGATATCGGCGTCGTAGCCGGTGCGATCGAACCATTCGAACATCAGCGCCGCGTCCTCGCTCTGCTGCCGCATCGCGGCGATCGGCAGTTCCTGGTAGCGTATCGGCCGATCGAGCGCCTCGGACAGGATTTTCGCCTGCTGCTCGCCAGACAATTCGTCGCCGGCAATATCGAAACGCTTGCTGAACACCTGTTCGCGTCGCTCGGCCAGGGCTGCGACGAACGCCCCGATATCCTTGATGGTGACCTGTTGCAGCACACGTGCGGGCGGCAGCGCTGCCGCATAGACGCCCTGTCGGAGCCCATCGATCGCCCAAGGTGCCACCGTGTTTTCCATGAAGGCGACGGGCGCGCTGACCGTATAGGGGATGCCGAGGCCGGCGACATGCTTCTCGACGAGATACTTGCTGTCGAAATGCGGAATGCCGGTCTTCTTGTCGGCATCGCCGACGGAGGAATAGATCAGGTGACCGACGCCGGCGGCCTTCGCCGCATTGGCGACCGTGATGCCCTGGCGCGTTTCCGCTTCCGTCCCGGCCTCGTAGCTGTTGCCCATCAGGAACATCGTGTCGACACCGCTTGCCGCCTTCGCCACAGATGCGCCGTCATCCAGGTCGCCGCCAACGACCTCGACCCCTGCCGCGGCCAACCGCTTTGCGCCATCGCTGTCCGGCCTGCGTGAGATCGCCTTGACTCGGTGTCCCCGTGCGAGAAGCGCGTGCACGACCGCGCCACCCTGCTGGCCAGTGGCGCCCGTCACCAGAACGCTTCGTGTATTGCTCATCTGTCTGCTCCTTGTTGTGAACGATAGAGCAAAACTAAGGCCTGTCGGATTGAGCCATAATAGCCTATAGTTGGAAAACATCGTACCATTTCAGGCTACAATGCTCGACCTCAACGATATCATGATCTTCGCCCGCGTCATTGAAGCCGGCAGCTTCACCGCCGCCGCGCGCCTGCTCGGCATGCCGAAGACAACAGTCAGCCGACGCATTGCCGCTCTCGAGCGCGAACTCGGCGTGCGCTTGCTGCAGCGCACGACCCGCAGCCTCAGCCCGACGGATGCGGGCCGCCTCTATTACGAGGAAAGCAGCCACGCGCTCCGCACGATCGAAGGCGCCAACCTGCGTCTTGCGGAAGCAAGGACGGAGCCCGCCGGCACGATCCGCATATCGGCGCCGGTCGGCTTCGGCGGCCACTTCCTGCAGGACGCGATCTTCGATCTTTTGGCGACCTACCCCAAGTCGAGGGTCGAGCTGCGGCTGACCGACGACAGGCTGAACCTCGTCGAAAACGGCATAGACCTCGCCTTCCGCACCGGCATCCTGGAGGATTCCACGCTGATCGCCCGCAAGCTAGGCTCTACCCATCGCTTGCTCTGCGCGAGCCCCGACTACCTCGCCCGCTGCGGCGCGCCCGATCGCCCAGCAGATCTCGTTCGCCACGACTGCGTTATCGCCGGCCAATCCACCCATGCGCAATGGCTGCTCGAAGGCCCGGAAGGACAGGAAACGGTCACGGTCTCGGGGCGCTTCGCCGCCAATGAAATGCAGGCGGTCATGGCCACAGCGATCGCCGGCTATGGCATTGCCCGACTGCCCCATGGGGTCGCCAATGCCTTCATCAGGGATGGGCGGCTGTGCCGCGTTCTCGACGGTTACACGACCCCGGCCGGTGGCCTCTACGTCGTCTACCCCAGCAGCCGCCACCTTCCGCCTCTGGTCAAGACCTTTATAGAGCTTGCCGCCAGACGGTTGACCGCGGGAGCCGGCAGCAGCGACGACTTCGCCGTTATATAGCGGTGGCCCCGTCACGCTTCCTTCAGCACCACTTGCCGTCGAGGCTTTTCGATCAAGGTGGCGGTGACTTCATCGAGGCCCGACGTCGACCGTGATGCCGCGTGCCCGCGCGATCTTCAGAATATGCAGAGGGAACGCCGTGAGTTATTGCCAGAGAAAATCCGGTCCCGTGCTCTGGGATGTCAGCTTGAAGGTGCCATCCGGCTGGATGACATAGGTCTCGAATACGCGGTAGCCGAACTGGCCGAGAAAACTGTTCTTGACTACCGTTCCCGGCCGATAAGGCGAATGGACAACCTTGCCGCCATAGGTAATGCTGCCGGGAAGAGGCTCGGGAGGGCCAGCCGCGCTGGCACAGGCGGTGAGCGCGAGGACACTGGCGATAAGGGCGTGCTTCATCCGGCAATCTCCTGCATGTATGGGGGCAGGACGTTGCTCTCGACGCCCGCGCGTCACATTATAGCATTGCTGCCATCGAAATCCCTGCGCAAAGCCTGCGCCCGCGAGAGCGCGCCGGCAATCCTGTCATCGGTGAAAGGCTTTGGAATGACGTCCAGCGCGCCTTCAATGCCGTTTCCAATGTTCTCCGGGCTGCCGGTCACGAAGATGACATCGACGCCATAGCGGTCGATCAGCCGGCGGGCAAGCTGGACGCCGCTCGGGCCGTCGGAGAGGCTGAGATCGACGAGAGCGACATCGCTTTTCGGTGCATAGGCCAGAGCCTGCTCGACCGTCGAAACCGGTCCGACCGTTTGGTGGCCGGCATCCTGCGCGATGCGTTCGAGTTCCAGGGCGATAAAACCCTCGTCTTCAACTATCATCACTTTCATGGATTATCTCCTCCCGGCAAGCACGCCGGCGGACACAGCCCCGGCGACCCGCCTAACGCAACTCTCGCTCGAAAGTTTCCGTCTGAAGAGACATTCCTGTCGAAAATGGTAACCGATTCCGCAACACTATCGCGGGCTGCCGCTCGATGTGCGCGGCATGCCGTCCAGCGATCGGCACGGATCCTTGTCGAGGAACCAGCCGAGGGCGGGAATCGCTGCGGCATCGGGAAAACGGCAATTGGCACACGGAACGAATGCGGCTGATGCCCCTCGCCATCCGTGTCGACCTCCATGCAGGCACAGGCATAACCATGGACGGCATGGGGTTAGACATATTCGCCGCTCGTCAGATCCGGAATATGATCCATTCCCTCGGCCTTGTAGCCGCTGCCGTTCTTCATGATGATCCAGCCGCCGGCAGCGTCATTGAGAGACCAGGTGGCTGTCGTCGGATTGTCCCGCCGGCCGCAGCGTTTTTCCGCCTGTGCTGCGGCGGGCACGAGAAGCATCATCAAATCAGTCGCATGCAACCTGGCGATCGGCTCCTCCGCACCCCCACCACTATGCATGGCCTGCGGCCGGCGAGGCGATCGTCTTGCCGGCCCATTCTCGGTTGCAGATCCGCAGCAGCCGCAGCGGATTTCGCTCAAGGCTTCTCGTTGGCGCTCTCGGCCCGGAACGCCGCCTCACCGGCATCGGAGACTTCGACCCATTTCTTGTCCGGCGCCGCATCCGGAACGTAGCTGTCGTGCCAGTTCCACCATTTATAGGTCGACGTCTGCGGATAGCCGTCAGGCGAATC
The DNA here is from genome assembly GCF_014200175.1 of Rhizobium lentis. GTDB lineage: Bacteria > Pseudomonadota > Alphaproteobacteria > Rhizobiales > Rhizobiaceae > Rhizobium > Rhizobium mulingense. Next base: position 321,454 of record NZ_JACHBD010000001.1, read on the forward strand.
CTCCCAGACCTCCTGCCGGCCAAGCGGCGTGATGTCGAGGTAGTTCCAGGTGCCGCCCATCTGTTCGTCGCCGCGGTTATTGACGAAATAGGTGCGGAAGACGCGTTCGCCGTCGCGGTAGAACACGTTGGTGCCGTGCCATTCGTCGACACCGAAATCCTTGTCGAAACTGTCGGTGATGGTCACCCACGGCATGCTCCACCCCATCCGCGCCTTCAGCCGCGCGATCTCGGCCTGCGGCGCGCGCGAGGCGAAGACCAGGCTCGTGTCGCGGGCGTTGAGATGGGCGACATGCGCGACCTGGTCGGCCACCATCGAGCAGCCGCGGCAGGCATGGTCGGGCCAGCCGAAGACACCGGGCTCGTAAAAGGCGCGGTAGACGATCAACTGGTGCCTGCCCTCGAACAGGTCGAGCAGGCTGACCTTGCCGTCAGGCCCTTCAAAGACATAATTCTTCTCGACGGCCATCCACGGCATGCGCCGACGCTCGGCGGCGAGCGCATCACGGGCACGGGTCTGCGCCTTCTCTTTCACCAGCAGTTGCTTGCGGGCCGCCTCCCACGCATCCGGCGATACCACCGCGGGTTTCTGCATGGACTGTCCGCCCGTTCCATTGTCGGCTGTTGCAGTCATCGCTTCGATCTCCTCATTGGGGCGAATTTCCGCGCCTCTTCATCGAACCGCGGTTCTTCGCGCATTGGTCGGACATAGTTTCGCAGCGGAATTCGAACAGTGGGAGTAACAAGTGTGACCGTATTTTCGCCGCCGTCCACTGCAGCAACAGCCCGCGCCGAGAGGTCGGGCAGAGACTCGGGTGCGACGATTCTGACCCCGAACCAAATGGAAGAGTTGCCAAAAGCCGCGGACTGACGGAAGCTTGGTGTCGGCCAGTGTGAACGGATTGCGTGAGATGACGACAGAATCCACTTACGGGGAGCCGGCCAGGCAGGGCAGCGCCAGGATCTGCCGCGGCTGCTGGGACCAGATGCATATGCCGATCCCCATCGGCGGCCCGCTCGCCCTGCCCTTCCGCGCCTTCGGCATCACCCGCAGCAAGATGAACCCTGATATCTGCACGATCTGCGAACGATCCTTCCAATATGTCAAAAAGCAGCGCCAGATCACCATCGACGCCACCATCCTGTTTGCCGATATCAGGGGCTTTACCGATCTCTCGGAGCGGATCGAGGCTGTGCGCTTAAGTGAAATCGTCAGCCTCTTCCAGGATCGCTGCGCCCAGGCGATCTGGGCGCATGACGGCATCGTCAACAAGCAGATGGGCGACGGCCTGATGGCAATTTTCAATTTCCCGATCATCAGGAAGGATCACGCAGCCGCAGCGATCCTGGCGGCGCAGGCGATCCAGCGAAACTGCGCCGCGGCGCTGAGTGGCCTGGCGCTCGAGGCCCTGCCCGGCCGCACCCTCGGCGTCGGCATCGGCATTCATTCCGGCGAGGTGCAGATCGGCGAATTCTCCAGCTTCCGCAGCGATTTCACCGCCATCGGCGGCGTCGTCAATCAGGCCGCGAGACTTGAATCCCAGGCGGCGGCCGGCGAGATTCTCGTCTCGGCGGAAACAGCGGCAGAGGCCGCCGCGCTCATTGCCGGAGCGGAGGAGCGCACGCTCACGCTCAAAGGCATCGAGCAGCCGGTGCGTGCGCACGTACTGGTCAAGCGCTGAACGATCTGCCCCGGCCGACCGCCCAGCGATCTTTGATGCTGATCGCGTCCAAGGGAAGGTGCTCGGCGAGGCTGCCAAGCGCCCGCTTCCTCAATATTTCATGTTCCGCAGCTCCGGAAAATCATAGTAACGCAGCCGTTTATCGTGGCAGAGAGAGTCGTTCTTTTTCACGGACAGTATCACGTCTTTTTGCATGCCCAGGCTGATATAGGACCAGTTCGGGTTGCTGCGTTCCGTCGTGCGCGTACAATGCGCATATATCTGCTTTTCCGGGCTCAGCAGAACCACGCTGGAGATCTCGGCCTTTATGAAGTTCCCCGGCTTGATGGTTCCCTGCAGCACTTCGACGTGCTTGCGTCGAAGTGCGCTGGAAGGCGGCTGTTGGGAATCGACGACGGATTGCGGCGCCGGCGTCTGGCAGCCGGCCAGTGCCAGCAGCGCAAAGCAGGCAAGGTATTTGTTTTTCATTGCGTTGGATCTTTCTCTGCCAGAATTAGTGGATCGAGCTTTCCGCATGGCGACGGCTGCAGGCAACAACGTCACACTCTGTGCTTGGAGGCTCCGCCTGCGAGCTGTGTCCCTCAGCGTGAGGGAGGTTGGAGGAAGCCGCGCCCCAACGACACCGGAGGCATGTCGCGCCGCCGCTCAAGAAAGCCTTGACGGCGACGCAACCCGAGCCGTCGCCCTGCGTCAGGTCTTCATGCCGTTCATCTCAGGAAACGGATAATAACGCAGCCGCTTGTCGTGGCAGCGATCGTCATTCACCGTTGCGCCCAGCACTTTGCCCTCTGTGAATGAGACGCCGAGATAGGCCCAGTCTCCCCAACCGCGCTTTGGCACGATCCGTACACAATACGCATAAATCTGTTTTTCGGGGTCGAGCAGAACCACACTGGAAATGCGCGCCCAGACGACTTCTCCTGCTTCGTGTCTATAAGTTCTCTTGAACACAATATTGATGAAGTTCTGCCGGACGTCATTCGAGGGCGGACGCTGCGAATCTGCAACGGATTGCGAGACCGGAGCATTGCAGCCGGCAAGCGCCAGCAGGGCAGCGCCAAGAAAAATTTTCAATTTCATTCAGTAAGATCTCCCAGGAATCAAAGCGTCTACACGCTGATATTTCTACAAACACAGCGCGAACAATATTTGCAATACATCAAAGGAAACTTTGTCGATCGGCGGAATGCCGCCAGACATAACATCGCGCATGCAGACGGCACATCGGCTCGCTTTACAGCAAAGACGAGATGCCGCCGCGATCTTCATCATCATTGATCGGAACGCCGGCTTCCAGCGCCGCCAGGATGAAAGCCTGCCGCACCGTCTCGGCCGGCATGCGGCCCGCAAGCCAGGCCCGGCAGAAATCGATCGCCCTCTGCTGATGCACACCGCCGTTGATCGGCCAGTCGGAGACCAGTGCATAAAGCGCATCCTGCGGTGAGCGGAGAACCAGCCGTTCGCCGGTATCAAGATCGATCGAAATCGGTTTCTTCCAGAAGGCGGAATGATCGTTAATGGCAGTGGCACCTAGGGCTGGGTCGACAGAACATTAACTGCCAAGGGCCGTTTCCAGTTCCGCTACGACACGCGACCGTGAACCGCAGGCATCGGCGGCGTTCTTTGGAAAGAACCGGCTTACAAAGCCTGCCTGCCATGCCGGCCGGACGCCACCAGGAGCCGCTGGTTGTTGCCCTGACTCGGGAGCTTGACCAATAGGCCCGACCTACCCCTCGCTCACACGAGTGGCAGAAGCGTCATCGATGGCCAACGCTCGAATTTGGTCGGTTCGACCTCCGTCGCCACGACGACGCGCCGTCAGCCGGGCAACTTGCAACCCTTGCTCATGCCGGCGGATTGCATGGCGGAAACCTTGCCCTTTGAGGCGGCAATTTCGCCTTCCTTGTCTCCTCCGGCAACGCTGCCGATCGGCACGCCAACGAGGAAGACGCCAAAAGCGTCGCCATTCGCCGCACTGATTTGCTGCTTTGACAGATCGTCGAGCTTGGAGCGCTCCTTCTTCAGCTCGGCAGCGAGCGCCTCACAGCTGAGGTTGGTATAGGCCGCCATCGGAATATCCACCTGCACGATGGCGTCAGGACGCTTGGCACAGCCAGCCAGTGCGGCGGCGGCCGCGAATGCGATAACGACTCTTTTCATGTATAATCCCCGATTCCCGCAGCAGCTGTAACACCGCCGCGCGCAATACGGGAGACGGCGAAGCCTTCAACCACAAACTTTTGTTAGCTGAGATTGCATTCGCATGATCGCGTGGGATGCAAGAAGCAAACCTGATCACGCGCTTCGAGCTCGGTTCTCTGGGCTGCGCATCTCAGCATAGGAGCGTTGAAGAATAACGCGCCCAGAGGCGGTCGCCATTTGCATCCACGTAGAAATTTTCAAACGCTCAGCTTGCAAAAATCTATTCCAGGTAGATAGTCCGGTTGTTGGAAAATTTTGTTGATGCAATCTGGCTCGCTGCGATGGCCGGCGAGCCTACCCTGTCGATACATTTCAGTGAGATTTTCGAATGAAGCCGGAAGAATTGTGCAGCACTGAATATTTCTACAACAAGGGCAAATTGCTGTGGGTCGTCCTGATCATGCTTGCCGTCGTGGCGCTCTGTATCTGGATCGGCTACAACCCGCCGGAGCACAGGGACCCCCGCGTGGTCTGGCTCTTCGGATTGCTGGGCGCAGGGTTCTTCGGCCTGCTCGCATTGCTGCTCTCGAGCAAGCTCCTCTCCAGAGGTCCCGGCTTGGCGATATCGACGGCTGGTATCCGGCTTCCGACCTTCCCCGATCAGATCGTGCCATGGTCGGCCATCCGCCGCTTCGAAAGGGTCTGGAGCAAGAGATCGGATTTTATTGTCCTTCACCTTGATCCTGCTGCCGCCAAGACTTTGATCAGGCGGGGGCTTGCGCCAATTCTCCCGGAATGGCTCGTCGGCTCACCTCTCAAGGTCAATATTCCCTTGCATATTCTGCATGGCCAGCCGAGCTCCATCTTCGACCAGTTTTCGGAGCTGGCAGCCGAAGCGAAGGAAGTGAAGCGGCTGGAAAGTCTGGACGCACAGCTTGCCCCGCAGGAAGAAGACGAACCCCAGGCGCCAGCGCCGGTTCTCAACGAAGCCCGTTATCCCGTCTTCACTTACGCTCTTCTTGCCATTCTCATCGCTGTCTATACTGGTGAGCTCGCCTTTGGCGTCGAGCCAACCGAAGCCGGCTCTCCTACCATTCGTACACTCTGGCTGCTCGGCGGCACGTTTCGCCACAACATCGTCGGCAACGGCGAATGGTGGCGGCTGTTCACTGCGCCGTTCATGCACGCAAGCATCATCCACCTCGCGCTCAATTGCGTTGCTCTCTGGGTCGCGGGGCGGCTGTTCGAGCGGCTGATCGGCTGGCGCTGGTTTGCAGCAATCTTCTTCGTCAGCGCCCTTGGCGGGTCGATCGCTTCCGTCTGGCTCAATGATGCCGGCACGGTGGGCGTCGGCGCCTCCGGCGGCATCGTCGGGCTCTTCGCGGCCGTGATCGCCGCGAGCTTTCGATTCCGGTCGACGCCGATCGCATCTACGCTGCAGGCTGGCGCGGCCCAGATACTGGTCCCTTCGCTGCTGCCGATCTTCTCTTCCACAAGAGACGGTCAGACCATCGATTATGCAGGCCATTTCGGCGGCGCCCTGACGGGCGCGGCGCTCTCGCTTCTGCTTTTGACCTTCTGGCCGCGCGCGCGGCCGACGCCGCGTTACGATAGGGTGGCGATCGCCGTCAGCGCCGTGTTCGTGATCATCGCGACGGGAGCGCTCTGGCCCATCATCAACGCGCGTCAGCTCTATCTCAACGATCCGATGGCCAACTATTTCGGCGGCAGGTACCAGCAGTTGATCGCAGCACTTGATATAGAGGCAAATCGGAACGGAACCACGGCCCCTTATGCCCGCATCTGGCGCTATTTCGCGCAAATGAGAGTCGGCGATCCGAAGGCCCTCGACGAACTCAGGGCAGCGGCGGGCAAGAGCGATCGGGCGGCGTGGCCCTATCCCGTCTATCAGCTCTTTCTCGGCGAATTGAAGCCGGAAGATTTGGCGCTGAAGGCGGCCGACAGCAACCAGATCTGCGAGGCGATCTTCTACAGCGGCGAATGGTACCTGTTTTCAGGCGCCGCCGAGGAGGCGCGCCGACGGTTCCGGGCCGCCTTGCTGTCTTGCCCGGCAACCTTCATCGAGTACAAGGCGGCGGGATACGAACTGGCCAAGCTCGAGGTGAAATGATCACATGCCGCCGGCGCCCCACCTCAATAGAGCCTCATCCTGAGGCGCCCCGCAGGGGCCTCGAAGGGGAGACGGGTGCGCTGACATCGATGGCTGCAAGGAGCAGCGTCGCGGCGTGTCCTTCGAGGCTTCGCCCTACGGGCTACGCGCCTCAGGATGAGGAGCCCTGGTGGATGCCGCACCGATGATCATGGGCGCGGGAGGACACTGCCAACGCGGAAGCGGAAGCTGTAGCCTCGAACGACGAGGCGGGTGCGCCGGTGCCGGATGAATGCAAGGCGCAACGTCGCGGTGTGTCCTTCGAGGTTTCGCCCTACGGGCTAAGCGCCTCACGATGAGGAACGTTGGAGGATGCCGCGCCGTTCTCTTCACTCGAGCCCGCAAACGTCAGCTGCATTGTTGAGGAAAGCCGAACGATTCATTCGTTTCCCTTTTGTACTCTTTCCCTCTTCCCTTTCGCGCTGACTCTCTCCATATTCCCGCCATGGCCAAATCTCCGAAGAAATCCCCCGCCCCGAATGGCTTCGAGGAAGCTCCGCAATCGTCCTTCGAAGGCGCCCCGCTTTCAGGCTCCGTTGCCGACTGGGTGAAGCAGTTGGAGGCGGATGCGGAAGCATCGGGCGTCGAGAGCCAGCGTGATATTGCCTCCAAGGCCGGCAAGCATCGCAAGGCGGTGGAAAACGCGGCGCGCAAGCATTCCGAAGCCGTCAGCGTCAACAAGAAGGCGACGGTGGGCAAGACTGCCCGTGGCGTCTCCATCGGCGGCTCCAGCGATCCGAAGACGCGTGCCGCCGCCGGGCTCAACCCGGTCGCCGGCCTCGATATCTCGCTGGAGGATGCCGGCAATATTTCGCCTGGCGGCGTCACCGCCACGGTCGAGGCGCTGTCAAAGCTGATCGAGAGCGGCAATCCGCTGCACAAGAACGGCAAGATCTGGACGCCGCACCGCCCTGCCCGCCCCGACAAGTCCGAAGGCGGCATTCGCATCCTGATGAAATCGGATTATGAGCCGGCGGGCGATCAGCCGACGGCGATCCGCGATCTCGTCGAGGGGCTGGAGAATGGCGACCGCAGCCAGGTGCTGCTCGGCGTCACCGGCTCCGGCAAGACCTTCACCATGGCCAAGGTGATCGAGGCGACGCAGCGCCCGGCCGTCATCCTGGCGCCGAACAAGACGCTGGCCGCCCAGCTCTATTCCGAGTTCAAGAACTTCTTCCCCGACAATGCGGTGGAATATTTCGTTTCCTACTACGATTATTACCAGCCGGAAGCCTATGTGCCGCGCTCGGACACCTATATCGAGAAGGAAAGTTCGATCAACGAGCAGATCGACCGCATGCGCCACTCGGCGACGCGCTCGCTGCTCGAACGCGACGACTGCATTATCGTCGCCTCGGTCTCCTGCATCTACGGTATCGGCTCGGTCGAAACCTATACGGCGATGACCTTCCAGATGTCGGTCGGCGACCGGCTGGACCAGCGCCAGCTGCTGGCCGACCTCGTCGCCCAGCAGTACAAGCGCCGCGACATGGATTTCACCCGCGGTTCTTTCCGGGTGCGCGGCGACACGATCGAACTCTTCCCCGCCCACCTTGAGGATGCCGCCTGGCGCATCTCGATGTTCGGCGACGAGATCGACGCCATCACCGAGTTCGATCCGCTCACCGGCCAGAAGGTCGGTGACCTGAAATCGGTGAAGATCTACGCCAATTCGCACTATGTCACGCCGCGCCCGACGCTGAACGGCGCCATCAAGTCGATCAAGGAAGAGCTCAGGCTTCGCCTCGCCGAGCTGGAAAAGGCCGGCCGCCTGCTCGAGGCCCAGCGCCTGGAGCAGCGCACTCGCTACGATATCGAGATGCTGGAGGCGACCGGCTCCTGCCAGGGCATCGAGAATTATTCGCGTTACCTCACCGGCCGCGACCCCGGCGACCCACCGCCGACCCTGTTCGAATACATTCCCGACAACGCCCTGGTCTTCATCGACGAAAGCCATGTCACCGTGCCGCAGATCGGCGGCATGTACCGCGGCGACTTCCGCCGCAAGGCGACGCTGGCCGAATACGGCTTCCGCCTGCCCTCCTGCATGGACAACCGGCCGCTGCGCTTCGAGGAATGGGACGCCATGCGCCCCGACACCATCGCCGTCTCGGCCACCCCGGGCGCCTGGGAGATGGAACAATCCGGCGGCGTCTTCGCCGAACAGGTGATCCGCCCGACCGGCCTGATCGACCCGCCGGTCGAGGTCCGCTCGGCTCGCACCCAGGTCGACGACGTGCTCGGCGAGATCCGCGAAACCGCGGCCAAGGGCTATCGCACGCTGTGCACCGTGCTGACCAAGCGCATGGCCGAGGACTTGACCGAATATCTGCACGAACAGGGCGTGCGCGTGCGTTACATGCACTCCGACATCGACACCCTCGAGCGTATCGAGATCATCCGCGATCTGCGCCTCGGCGCCTTCGACGTGCTCGTCGGCATCAACCTCTTGCGCGAAGGCCTCGACATTCCCGAATGCGGCTTCGTCGCCATTCTCGACGCCGACAAGGAAGGTTTTTTGCGCTCGGAGACCTCGCTGATCCAGACCATTGGTCGTGCCGCCCGTAACGTCGACGGCAAGGTCATCCTCTATGCCGACCAGGTGACCGGCTCGATGCAGCGCGCCATGGACGAGACCGCCCGCCGCCGCGAAAAGCAGATGGCCTATAACCTCGAAAACGGCATCACGCCGGAATCGGTCAAGGCCAAGATCTCCGACATCCTCGACAGCGTCTACGAACGCGACCACGTCCGCGCCGATATCTCGGGCGTCTCGGGCAAAGGCTTCGCCGACGGCGGCAACCTGGTCGGCAACAACCTGCAGACCCATCTCAATGCGCTCGAAAAAAGCATGCGCGACGCCGCTGCCGATCTCGACTTCGAAAAAGCCGCCCGCCTCCGTGACGAAATCAAGCGCCTCAAGGCCGCCGAGCTGGCGGTCATGGACGACCCAATGGCGCGCGAAGAGTCGAAGGCGATGGAAGGCATCAAACGGAACGCCAAGGCCTCCCGCGAATCCCTTCTCCCCGCCGGGGGTCCGGAGGACGGGTCCAGACAAGCGGCTCGACCCCGGTCGGTGCCCGACAGGGCGGATGAGGGGGCCACATCCTCCTACTTCTCGCGCCCCTCCCTTGACGACATGGGCCCAGGCACCGACACGACCACGCCCCTCTTCCGCAAACCCCATCTCGACGAAATGGGCCGCGACCCCACCACCCCCGCCGGCAAGAGCCTCTTCCGCAAGAACGACCTCGACGAGATGACGGTCGGCCGCACGGAAAAGCCGGTGACCGGGCGCGTGCCGGAAAAGCCGGAGGCCTCAAAGGGCACAAAGCACTTCTCGCCATTGCTTGAAGGCCAGCCGGAACGCGATGACGGCGTGCGGCCGGTGGTGCGTGGACGCGTCGGCACCGGGAGCTACGAGGAGCCGGGCGAGCAGAAGCGCAAGGGGCGGACGAAGGGAAAGACCGGGCGGCCGGGGCGGTGAACTTCAACGTTAAAAACGCACCGTGATCTCGGCAATTTTCTTTGCTCCTGAAAGACCGGCGACGTCTTCCTCGGTCGCCGCCGCCTCATGTCAAGGCAGAGAGGAGTTTGCCCGCCGCCGCGATGAAACCTATTTGCGAAGTGACCGCAATCGGCAGAAAAACCCAGCAAGCACGGCGACGAACAAACCGGTCCCCACCCATGCCCGAATTCCGCATCGACCCCTTCCCCTCGCCCGCTGACCTCAGCACGCTCTGGTCCGCCGCCTGGAGCACACCCGAAGCACCTGACTTCTCCCGAATCCTGCCCCGCAGCCTCGCGCATGTCGGCGCCTATCACGACGACAGCCTCGTCGGCTTCGTCAACGTCGCCTGGGACGGCGGCGTTCATGCCTTCCTTCTCGACACCTGCGTTCACCCCGACATGCGCCGGCAGGGCATCGCCACGCAACTGGTCAGGGAAGCCACGCGGATTGCCCGCGAGCGCGGCGCCGAATGGCTGCATGTCGATTTCGAACCACACCTGACCTCCTTCTATCGCGCCTGCGGCTTCCGGCCGACAGAAGCCGGCCTTATCAAGCTGGCCTAGCCTCCCCCTCACCCAAACCCCATCCTCTCCTCGCCCTCCAGCCATTATAGTCCGGTTGCGCGGTCAGGTAGCCGTCATAGGGCCTATGATCGATCTGCAGGCATCGTCACCGTGCCGGGTCAGCTTGAAGGCAAGCTCGTCGGAGACGTTCCTCAAGGCTGCGGCGATGGCGGAGGCAACGCCTTCCTTGCTCGCCGGTTCGCCGCGCAGGCTGATGCAGAGATAGGTGCAGAGAAACTCCGCGGTATCCCGCGCGATCGGTTCGATGACATGCAGGTTGCGGCGCTTTCCGACCTGATAGCCGCCGAAATCCCGAATGCGGCGCTGAGACTGTTTGCGAAGGGCATTGTTGAGCAACGACCGCAGGAGCGTTCCGATATCATCTTGCATCCGTGGTCCTCTCCTCGTGAGGATGTGTTTGCCGCATGGTTTCGTGAATGGCTCCCGCCCGAGCCGGTGACATCAGAGCAATTCCGGACGCAAGACCGCCGCGGCTTGCCGGAACTGCGCTAGATCAGCGTCGGCTCGGGATCGTCCTCGACCTCGTCAATGATCTCGGGTCTGTCGTTCTTCGGCGAGCCGACATCCCGGCCGATTTTCCACATCACCATCAGTTCCGCCGGGAAGGTTTCATCAGATCGTTCGGGTCCTGCTCGGGAGACAGCCAGCGCTCATAATCCTCGCGATGCAGGATAACAGGCATGCGATCGTGAATCTCCGCCATCATCGCGTTCGGCGCGCAGCTGACGATGGCGAAGTTGCGGATGGACACGCCCTTTTCGTCCTTCCAGGTCTCCCAGATGCCGGCGAGCGCGAAGGCCGAGCCGTCCTTCATGGCGATGGCATAGGGCTGCTTGTTCTTGCCGGTGCCGTGAATGTCCTTCCACTCGAAGAAACCGTTGATCGGCACTAGGCAGCGACGCGAGCGGTAGGCGGCACGGGACATGCCGTTGGAACTGATGCCCTCGCAACGGATATTGACCGGCGGCGGCTGACCGCCGGGCTTTGCCCAGGGGGGCATCAGGCCCCATCGCCCTGCCACGAACATGGGACCTGACGTATCCGGTTCGCGCACGGGATCCCTCACGATGATCGGATGATCCTGCGACGGCGCGCCGTTCCAGCGGGGAAAGCGATTTCCAAGCCCATCAATATCTCCGCCCTTCACGGCAAAGGGAAAATTGCTGATCAATTCTTCAAGCGGCGTCTTGACGAAAATGCGTCCGCACATGGGTCCTCGCTGCCGGTAGAATATTGATGTTCTGATTATGTTCCGGAACAAGGTCCGGTCACAAAGCGTCAGTTATGTCCTTGCCGGAATGCCTGCTTGGGTGATGATCTTACCCAGTCAAGCCGCCGGGATACTTTCACGTCAAGAACGAGAATTCTACGAGCTCGCGAAGCAAAATAAGAGACTAAAATGCGGCTTTAGGTCTGCAAATTCAAAGCCATCCTCCAGTATTTCTGCGTCAATTTTTCGTTAAAAAACCAGAAACAAATCACAATTTTTCATTGAAAATTTCATAGTTGATCGGCATAGATCCCCGTGGGGTTGTCTTCCGCCGAACCATTAAAACTGTTCTTCCGCGGATTCTCATATTGCAAAGTAACAACGCATCTACTGGGGGTAAATTTTATATGGCCTTGAATATTCTGGACACAAACGGCGCCACAGTAACCAAGACCGGCGCCGAGTTCGAAGCTTATGACGTCATCCGCGACTCCGCAGCCAATCCTTCCGCACCTGTGACTCTTGTTGTTTCCGATGCCGGCGTGGTGGATCTGGCCGATGAGCTGGGCTCTGTCTCTGCACACGTGATTGGCTCTTACTACGGCAATGCGATTACGACCGGCACGGGCAACGACACCATTTCAGGCAGCGACGGCAACGACACGCTGAATGGCGGCGCTGGCGACGATATCATCGGCGGTGGTAACGGCAACGACATATTGATCGGAGGCGCCGGCAAACGACCTAATTATTGGCGGTGGCGTCCCCTGGCCCGGATCGGTCGAGCAGCCGCAACTCATTGCCATCGACGCCGGTGATGGCGACGATTCCATAATCGTGGAGAGATACGATCCACTGATTTCAGGAACGGTCGATGGCGGCGCCGGGATCGATACGCTGCAGTCCTCGTCCCTCGAAGGCCTGACGATCAAGAATATCGAAGTTCTTCAAACCTCGCCATATACCGTTACCGGTTCGAGCGCGCAGTTCGAAAGCTTTGATAAGATCATCGGATCGACAGATCCGTTTTCCGAGTTCTTCGCCTCTTTGGCGGTGACGGACAGCGCCCACCTCGATCTTTCCGACGAGTTGGCGGACCGCCGAGCCAATATCTGGGGCTGGAACAATCCCTCCGGAGTCGACGTCAAGACCGGCGACGGCGACGACATATTTGAGGGCAGCGGCGTCAACGACATTTTCGACGGCAGCGGCGGCAATGACTTCCTCGCCGGCGAGGACGGCAATGATAAACTGACCGGCGGCGACGGTGACGACCAAATCGATGGCGGGAACGGCATCGACACGGCTGTTTTCGCCGGCAATTTTGCCGAATATTCCCTTTCGATAGATAATTTCGACAACGTCGTAACGAGCGCATTGGAAGGCACAGATACGCTGAGAGACGTCGAATTCGCGCAATTTGCCGACGGTGTCTACAATTTCGACACGAAGACTTTCACGCTCAACAGCACTCCTCCTGATATACCTTTGAACATCTTGGAGACGAACGGCGCCACGATCACCAAGACGGGCGCGGAGTTGGAAGCTTACGACATCATTCGCCACTCCGAGCTCAATCCTCTCGTCGCGGCCACCCTGGTCATCTCGGATTCCGGGACGGTAGATCTTTCCGACGAACTGGGCTCAGGCTCCGCAGATGTGACGGGTTCAAGCGGCGACGATACGATTACGACGGGGGCAGGTAACGACACGATCTCGGGCGGTGACGGCGCAGACACGCTGAACGGAGGCGCCGGAAACGATCACCTCCATGGCGGAACTGGCAACGACACGCTGAATGGCGGCGACGGCAATGACCAGATCTTCGGCGACGGCGGGAATGATGTCATTAAAGGCGGCGCCGGCAATGATACGATCACCGACGGTGATGTCGGTAACTTCTCTCCCGATGTCGGCCTCGTGACGGAAGTCTTGGACATCGACGCCGGCGACGGCAGCGATGTCATTATCGTGCAGCCATTCGCTCCACTGATTTCCGGAACAATCAATGGCGGTGACGGCTTCGACAGCCTGCAAGCCCCCGACCTGAGAGGCCTGACGATCGAGAACATCGAATTGCTTGACACGGCAAGATTTCAGGTTGCCGGTTCGAGCGCGCAATTCGAAAGCTTTGATAGAATCGTCGCCGCGTCGACCAATTGGTTCGAAAGCAATCCTCGCGCCTCATTGGCAGTGACGGACGGCGCTCACCTCGATCTTTCCGACGAGTTAGGGGATTTGGGAGCCTTCATTACCGGCTACGGCTCCAGCATTGACGTCAAGGCCGGCAACGGCGACGATGAGTTTGCGGGAACCGACGGCAACGACATCTTCGAAGGCAATGGCGGCTACGACGTCATCAACGGTGGCGCCGGCATCGACACGGCGGTCTTCTCTGGTAATTTCGCCGACTATATGCTCGGCGTCATCTACGACAATGAAACCCACCACAGCGTGACGAGCATGAGCGGGCAGGACGGTGAGGATATGCTGACAGACGTCGAATTCGCCCGTTTTGCCGACGGCGTCTACGAATTCGCCACGCAAACCTTCACCAGCACCAATAACGCGCCGACCAATATCCAGCTCTCGAAAACTGCCCTCTCCGAGGATACCCCGATCTGGACGACGGTCGGCCTGCTCAGCGCCAAGGACGCCGATGGCGACGCCCTCACCTATACGCTGATCGACGGCGCCGGCGATCACTTCCGCCTGAAGGGCAATCGCGTCGTCACCTCGAAGGCGCTGGACTACGAGACGGCGAAGTCGCACACGATCAAGGTGGCGGTCTCCGACGGCAAGGTCACGGTCGAGAAGGACATCACCATCAACGTGCTCGACGTCAACGAGGCCCCGGTCAACCAGGCGCCGATCAAGCTCGCCTTCTCGCGCAGCTCGATCTCCGAGAATGTCGCGATCGGCACCTCGGTTGGCCTGCTCTCGGCCGTCGACCCGGAAGGCGGCGTGGTCAAGTGGCGGCTGACCGATAATGCCGACGGCATCTTCAAGCTCGTCGGCAACAAGATCCAGACCAAGGCGGCCATCGACTACGAAAGCACCCATAGCCTGACCTTCACCGCCGAAGCCTATGACGCGGCCGGAAACACCACCAGCCACGACTTCACGCTTGCCGTGAAGGACGTCTTCGAGCCGATGTCATCGAGCCTGGGGCATGAGGCGTTGATCTAGCACGACAGTTGCCGCCGACACAGAGATGCGTCGTTGGCGGCCTTCAAAGTGGTGGGGCTAGCAGTCTTGAAAGCCCCACCGGTGAGACTCTTCCGGCGGTCGTCGCGGGCACCACCCGGAAACGGCAAGGCCGGCGGCCATGTCCGGCATCCTCCGAAAATGCCGCTCCACGTCGACGTTCGTTTCGGCTATGATTCTCCACCCATCCGAGGAGAGCCGCATGCGTCTGCCCACATTCATCCTCGCCCTCGCCGTCTCGGCTTTCGCGGCTCTGCCCGCCTCGGCGGAGACCTACAAGACGCCGAAAGCGCTGCTGAAGGCGCTTTACAGCTACGACACCGATAGAAGCGACGCCGAGGCGCCCTCGCCCTATTCGATCTTCTTTTCCGACCACCTGAACAAACTTCTCCAGGCCGATCTCGACAACACGCCGGAGGGTGATGTCGGCGCGGTCGATTTCGACCCTGTCATTGTGGGCCAGGACGGCGAAGCGAGCAACGTCCGGATCGGCCAGCCGATCCTGCTGGGCGACAAGGCCGAGGTGGAAGTGCAGTTCAAAAACGGCGAAGAGGTAACGCTGTTCTACACTTTGGTGCGCGAGCACGGCGGCTGGAAGGTCGACGACATCGCCAATCAGAAAGGCGATGCTCCCTGGAGCCTGACCGCACTATTGGGGGATGCGCAGTAGGCGGCGGCAGACCCAAGCGCGCCGTGCCCGGCATGTCGGCAACGATAGAGCGCATGCACCGAGCGCGAGCATAGAGCAATGCAGGGTTGCTGCGCACCGCCTCGTTCCGTTTCGACACGCCGATCCCGCTATGGCACAGCCCTGCAAGCATCTGCCAACTTTTCGTCAAGTAACTGAATCTTCGGCATTTCCTGTCACGATAAACCGCATGCCACAATAATGGCGCTTGCCTTTTGACCGAAATGATGGCACGAATCCACCTACTCGGGCATTAGCATGCCGGTGACTGGACTGATGTGGCAATCCCTTCCGTTACGGAAGGAGACGCGGGAATACCCGCCTGCGTAGACGTTCTTTCCCCGTACGTGACTTCTCCGACTGACCCTTCGTCCCATCGATTCGGGGCGAAAGCTAAAGCCGTCCGCTTCCCCTCGGGGGCGCGGATACTAGACAGACTAAGGGAAAAGGACGATCCCAATGGCCACCAAAGGCACCGTAAAATTCTTCAACCAGGACAAGGGTTTTGGTTTCATCACGCCAGACGGCGGCGCAAAGGACGTTTTCGTCCACATCTCCGCGCTGCAGGCTTCTGGCATCCAGTCGCTGCGCGAAGGCCAGCAGGTTACCTTCGACACCGAGCCGGACCGCATGGGCAAGGGCCCGAAGGCCGTCAACATCTCGGCTTCGTAAGTCGGATTTCCGCTTTCTGCGGCATGAACGGCGCTCCGCTAGGGGCGCCGTTTCCGTTTGCGCTTGCGAATTTGTCGATCGCACCGGCAAGTGTTATATGCGCCTTTGACGATAATCCGCCACGCGCGCGGCAGGAGCGGCACCCTGCCGCGGCAGCCTGCGAACACAGGAACAATGAAACGCCGATGACGCAGAAAAGGCCGATTTTTGCGGTCGCCCCGATGATCGACTGGACGGATCGGCATTGCCGCTATTTCCACCGCCAGATCAGCCGCCAGGCGCTGCTCTATACCGAGATGGTGGTCGCCGATGCGATCATCCACGGCCCGCGCGAGCGGCTGCTCGGCCATGACGTGGCGGAACATCCGCTGGCGCTGCAGCTCGGCGGATCGGATCCGGCCAAGCTTGCCGAGGCGGTGAAGATCGCCGCATCCTATGGCTATGACGAAATCAACCTCAACGTCGGCTGCCCCTCCGACCGCGTGCAATCGGGCACCTTCGGCGCCTGCCTGATGCTGACGCCGGAGACTGTGGCCGCATGCGTCGCGGCGATGAAGGCGGTCGCGACCGCGCCGGTGACGGTGAAATGCCGCATCGGCGTCGACGAGCAGGAGCCGGAAGAGGCCCTGCCCGCGCTTATTTCTCGTGTTCTCGATGCCGGCGCCGATGCGATCTGGATCCATGCGCGCAAGGCCTGGCTGAAGGGCCTCAGCCCGAAGGAGAACCGCGAGATCCCGCCGCTCGACTACGAGATCGTCTACCGGATGAAACAGCGCTGGCCCGAGGTTTTCATCGGCATCAACGGTGGCATCCGCACACTCGACGAGGCTGCGAGCCACCTCGCCCATGTCGACGGCGTCATGCTCGGCCGGGTGGCCTACCAGAATGCGGCGGTGCTTGCCGACGTCGACCACCGCTTCTTCGGTGCGCCGGCTGCAGAACCCGACTGGCCGGCGCTCTGTGAGCGGATGATGGCCTATGCCGAGCGCCATATCGCCGGCGGTGGCCGGCTGCAGCACGTCGCCCGCCACATGGTTGGCCTCTTCACCGGCCTGCCCGGCGCCCGGCGCTACCGCCAGATCCTCTCCACCGACGCGGCAAAAAGCGGCGCCGGACCGGAGGTGCTGGCGGCAGCCTTCGCGGCCGTGGATTTTTCCGGGACGGAGCAGGAAGCGGTCAGCGCCTGACCTAACGTTATCTCTTCGTCGCCACCCACGGCTTAAGACCGCGCCTTCGGCAGCAAGATCTTCTTCTCGATCCGGCCGGCCACCGAGAACACAAGGATTTCCGTTTCTCTGCCAATCCGGCTGCCATCCATCAGCCTGACAATATCGTCGACGCCGCCGACCGGGTTGGCGTCGATGGCAAGGATATAATCGCCCTCCTGCAACCCGCCCTTTGCCGCCGGCCCATCCGGCTCGACACGCCGGATGCGAACGGAGGTCGTCTGCACTGTGCCCGCTGCAAGCGCCACCCGGCGAGGCAGCACGATCGTGTCGCCGGCAATCCCTATAAAAGCGCGCCGGACCTGGCCGTAGCGGAGGATTTCCGAAACGACGAAATTGGCCGTATTCGACGCCACGGCAAAAGCGATGCTCTGCGCGCCCTGAATCACGGCGGTGTTGACGCCGATGACCTCGCCACCCGAGGACACCAGCGGCCCGCCGGAATTGCCGGGATTAAGCGCGGCGTCGGTCTGGATGACATCCTCCATCAGCCTGCCGCTTGCCGCCCGCATCGAGCGGCCGAGCGCCGAGACGATGCCGGCAGTGACGGTCCATTCGAAGCCTAGCGGGTTTCCGATCGCGATCGCGATATGACCCCTGCGCAAGCGCTGGGAGTCGCCGAGCGTCGCCCAGGCCCCGGTGCTCGCATTGGCCCGAACAAGAGCGATATCAGTGTCGATATCGCGGCCAAGCACACGCCCCTCGGTAATTAATCCGTCCGGCGTCGTGATGCGAACGAGCTTGGCGTCGTCGACGACATGGCTGTTGGTGACGATCAGGCCATCGGGCGAAACGGCAAAGCCCGAGCCGTGCCCCTGCCGGCCCCCCACCCGCTCGATCCGGCTGACCGCCGGCCCGACCATGTCGACGGCGGCTGCGATCGATTGCGAATAGGCATCGATCAGCGCCGCGTCGTCCCGGGGGGCAATGTCCTTATCCATGTAGCCCATGATACGATCCTCTGATGGCAGCAACGGCCGTCCCGTCGCCGGCAAAGCAATCGCGGTTGTGATCGTTCGCCATGGCAGTGTCCGAGAAAATAGATGGTTGGGCGTCGACCCGCGTTCAAGTGAGCGCCAGCGGAGCCCGCATCCCGACGCAACAGGAGGGAACGCGACCTAGCCGGACAGATATATCGAACTATCGCGAGAGACAGGTTGAACGAATGGAAATAAAATGGCTCATTGCTGATATCAGCCCGCATTCGGCAGCTTGCCACAACCGAGATGCGGGGATCAAAGGAATGTTCGCATCGCGTAGCAGTCAGGAAAAGCGTGCCATGTTCCGCCGTCACGACGAGAGGATGGGCACAGAGCACGAATACACGCCTATCAAACATCTGTTATATCAATGGAATAGAACTAGGTGTTCAATAAGAACATCATCATACCTTGAGTCGATGTTGATCCCCGCAGGCGCCGCTCGTGGCTTTGCCGATCCAGCCTGCAACGGTTTTAGTCCAATCTAACCAATCAAGGAGTCATGACATGAGCACAGTCACAACGAAGGACGGCGTCGAGATTTTCTACAAGGATTGGGGGCCGAAGACCGCCCAGCCGATCATGTTCCATCATGGCTGGCCGCTGAGCGCCGACGACTGGGATGCCCAGATGCTGTTCTTCCTCGAGAAGGGCTACCGCGTCGTAGCCCATGATCGGCGCGGCCACGGCCGCTCCACCCAGGTCGGCGACGGTCACGACATGGATCATTACGCCGCCGATGCCGCAGCCGTCGTCGAGCATCTCGATCTCAGAAATACCGTCCATGTCGGCCACTCCACCGGCGGAGGCGAAGCGACCCACTATGTTGCCCGCCACGGCGAGCCACAGGGCCGCGTTGCCAAGCTCGTCATCATCGGCGCCGTACCGCCGCTGATGGTGAAAACGGAAGCCAATTCCGGCGGCCTGCCGATCGAAGTTTTCGACGGCCTGCGCCAGCAGCTGGCCGCCAATCGCTCGCAGTTCTACTATGACCTCCCAGCCGGTCCGTTCTACGGCTTCAACCGGCCGGGCGCGAAAGTGTCGGAACCGGTCATCGACAATTGGTGGCGCCAGGGCATGATGGGCGGTGCCAAGGCGCATTACGACGGAATCAAGGTGTTCTCGGAAACCGACTTCACCGAGGATCTGAAGATCATTACCGTGCCGACCTTCGTCATGCATGGTGACGACGACCAGATCGTGCCGATCGCCGCCTCCGCCCTGCTCTCGTCCAAGCTGCTGCAGAACGCCACGCTCAAAGTCTACGAGAAATTCCCGCACGGCATGTGCACCACGCATGCCGATATCATAAACCCCGACATCTTCGCCTTCATCAAAGGCTGATACCCAGGCCGTCGGGCGCTGACGAGGCGCCCGACGGCCATGCCGTTTTCCGGTAAAACGGCTTTCGCATGAAACCGTTTTCGCCGATTTGCGTTTAGCGGCCATGAAAAGAGAACGCGAACCCTCATCAAAGGCTTACCGGCAGGATCGTTTCGAAAATACCGAGCGAGCCGCCAAGGAAACCATCGAGGCGGAGCAGCGGGCTCGTCGGGAAAAGACCCAGCGGCTAAAAGAGCTGCGCCTGTCGCAGCAGGGCGGCAAGGACCCGGCAACCAGGTAGATCCGTGCTGGAGCCGTCAGCCCGCCCATCTCCATGCCCTCGCCCGCGTCTTCGCGCGCCTCGATTTCAACGCCGCGCGTTTTTTTCAGAGGGGCATAGGGCGCTGCAACATCTTGAACCGTCACACTGGTTTTTCATTTCAGACGTTCGCCCATCTTGCGGAGCAAGGTCTGCGAAATTATCTTTTTTCGCAATGGCGATTCACGGCATCGAAAAAAGGGCAGACTGCGATGTCAGACAAGCTGTTCAGCACGCGTGACGAACCGCTCGCTTCGGAGGACCTCGCTGTTTGCAGACGTGTCCACGAAGCCCTTTGCAAAAGGCTCGACATCGACAGATCAAGCGAGGAAGCCCATCGTCTCGGCGCCCTCATCATCGAGCTTTACCGGCAGGGCGTGCATGACGAGACCCAACTTTGCCTGCTTGCCGGCGGCAAGCAAGGCTGATCGGGCACGTCATCCCAGGCGTGCGATCAGAGGCCGGTGGTTTCCGCGCTCATCGAGCGGAGGTTTCAGTCGGATCGATAACCGGCGCGGATTCGGTCGTTCCCGATACCTCTTCCCCGCTGCCGGTGTTGGCTTCCGGCGTTTCCGCGGTCACGGCAGGATCTGTCGTCTCGCTGCCCTCGACCGCATTCTCGGTTTCGGTTCCCTCTGCAGGGGTTTCCGTCGCCGGGGCCTGCGCCGCCATGGTCTCCCGCATCTGGTCAATCGTGCCGACCGCCGTGCCGACGCCGAGTGCGTCCTTTGCCCAGCTCAAAACTTCCGGAGTGACCGTGCCCGTCTTGGTCGCGGCCGCAAGCGCTGCCGTGAGCGCCGCGTCGCCCAGAAGCGGATCGTCGGCTGGCGGAGCAACGCCGTTCGCCATCTCATACTGCGCATAGGCAGTTGCGAATGCCGCGATCCCAGCCATGCGCGGATCCGCGGTCTTCATGAGGGCATGGAAATTGCGCTTTAGGGAGTTGAGACCGGCAAGCTGTGCCGCCGGTTTCTTTGCCGGCTTTTCCGCGGGCGCTTTAACAGAAGTCGTCTTCTTGCCGACGCCCTTCGCAGTCACACCCTGCTTGGTCGTGTTTGTCTTGCCCGTCTTGCCGGTGGACTTGTTGGCACCGCGGCCGTTTTCAGCCTTTCCTCCCGATTTGCTGCTTCCGTTTCCGCCGCCGCTGCCATGGCTGCTGCCGCCGCCATGGCCACCACTCCCGCCGCCGCCTCCGTTGCCGCCGCCTCCGCCGTTGCCGCCACCACCGCCGTTGCCGCCACCGCCACCGCCGCCGTTGCCACCACCCTTGGCGAAGGCAGGCGAAAGATCGGTAAATACGATGTTGAGCGGCGCAAGCGCCAGGGTCGTAGAGAGACAGAGAAGGCCGATAATTCTGGAGAGCTGCATGGGTGGTCTTTCAGACATGAGAGTGACGCCGTTACATGCAGGTATCGAAGCAGCATCGCCATAAGGACTGGTTTAGCATCTACTTGCAATTTGAACTTCTTGCCGAATTTCGGCACGATCCATCTTCTGCTGATATTCGCCCAGAACCGCAGGACGCTGGAATATCGCGCAGAGTTTTATGCTTAGCGAGACCATCGGAGCGTCATGCATAGGAGAAGCAGAGTCCATGATCAAGTCTCTGCCAAAGCCCCGACTGCGTTAGCAAAGACGCACATAGTCCCGGTCTCGCATCCCAAAAAGAAACTTATTTCCCTAATTTGCGTTATCCCCTCGATACATCCGTGACTCAAGGTGAGTGACATGAACAGATTCGCCATCATTGTCCTGTCGATAGCGACGGCCTTCTCCGGAACGCCGGCTTCGGCAGGCCCGGCCTTCGTGCCGAGCCCGATTCAATCGGCGGCCCAGCCGGCGCCGGGCGATACCGATGCCCGGATCATGACCGTCGGCTGCAACAGGTTCTCGATCGTCTGCTCGCACTATGGCGACAGGCGCAGACATTACAGCGATCGCCGTTACTACCGTGACCGTCACTACTATCGCGACCGCGATTACTATCGTGACGACCGCTACGGCTGGGATCGCCGCTATCACCGGCGGTATCACCATCATGACAATACCGGGGCCATCATCGGCGGCCTGGCAGCCGGCGCTCTGATCGGCGGCATCATCGCCTCGCAACCGCGAGCCTATAGTTCGCGTGGCTATAGCTCGCATGCCGAATATTGCTACAGCCGCTATCGGTCCTACCGCGCTTACGACAATACCTATCAGCCAAATTACGGCCCGCGCCGTCAGTGCCGCTGATCGGGTATGACAATCCCAACTGCCAGCCCCGCATCAAGATGCGGGGCTTTTTGCTGCGTGAGCGCAGGGCCCCACGTTACCGAGCAACGGTAACCGAGCACCTCGCCAGACTTCCCATCGGCCATGTTTTGTGTTTGTCTTGCGGCTCCAGCCGGAGGATCTCACCTTCGGGGATTGGGAGGCACAGCTGCGCGATGACAGTCAAAGCTACAGCAGAGGCCGCCGGCCGTGTCGTCCTGCTTTCGCCCGATCTCGATAACTTGTCGGGTTTTGAAACGGCGCTTGCCGCCGGCTGGTCGCCCGATCCGCGCCGAGCCGGAGACGAAACCTTTATCATGGGCGAGCTTCGACGGCTGCGCCGGGACAGATCACGCTTCCTCAACGCCCTCAATCCTGATCCGAAGCGAGCCGTCCGATTGGGACGGGAGTCTCTGAGCACGCAGCTATTCTGGATCTGGGACGGCGAATTCTGCGGCAGCATCGGCCTTCGTTTTATACCCGGCACAGAAGAGCTGCCGCCCGAGGTGTCGGGTCATGTCGGATATTCCGTCGTGCCATGGAAACAGGGCAATGGCCACGCAACCAGAGCGCTCAGGCTGCTACTGGCGGTGGCGGAAAAGCACGGCCTCGCCGGTCTCATCATTCTCTGCAACGAGGATAACGACGCGTCACGGCGGGTGATCGAGCGCAATGGCGGCGAACTGTTCAAGCGCGGATCGCATCCATCTGACCGGCCCGATCGCACCAAATTATATTTCCGGCTACGGCCGGCGCCGGCTGACTAAAACCGAATGGCAAAAGGCGGACGGAGCGAAGCTTGCCGCCTCTGCCCGTCCGCCTGGGGCGTGGCTGAGCACTCGGTCAATCAGCGGCGGCCGGCTTCGGCTTCTTCTCCGTCCATTGCGGCGGCGGCGACGACGCCGACCAGGCTCGCGGCCGAAGGCATCGCAGGCGACGTATTCGGTTTGCCGCCGAGCCAGGATTTCATCCGCTGGCGCGAGGGAAGCGAGAGGTCCAACCCCTTCGGCTCCTTGCCTGCGATCACCATCGCCCGGTCGGCGGGCGATTTGATGCGGCTCGCAGCAGCGAAGCCGAAGCGCGTCGCCTCGATGGCGACCGTCTTGATCGGGGCAAGACTGAGGCCATCGACATAGAAGCGCGATTTCGAAAGCTGGCCCTTCGGCGCACCGAGATTGGAATAGGTGGAGAGCGTCCCGCTGTCCTTGAGCGGTACCGAACTGCACCCGGCCACAGCCACGGCCAGCGCGTTGACCGAAATTGCTTTTCCGGCCAGCGGAGGTGGAAGGCGTGCCGTGCGACCTCACCCGACCCGTCGGGCCACGTTCCCCGCACTAAGGAGAGAGGTAGAGGCCTGCGTACAGTGCCAAACGATGCGTCTATTCAAAGGCGCGTTGCCTGATGATATCGCTGGGGAAGCGGCATTCTCCCTCTTCTCCCAAACGGGGAGAAGGTGGCCCGAAGGGTCGGATGAGGGGGCTGCACGGCACACCTTCCAATATCGCCCCCCCGCTTACGCCACCCCACGCGCCATCTTCTCCCGCACCTCCAGAAACGCCGCCGTCAGCCGCGCCAGCACCGGCGAAGTCACCGTCCCGTTTGCTCCGCCCACCGGATCGGCAATGTGGATCTGTCGGAGATCCTCCATGAATTCGTCCCAAAGCGGCTGCCCGCCCTCTTCCAGAAGCTGCGCTCGAATGCTCAGATCCTCCGTCACCGGCAGGTGACGCCTCCCCCAGGCGCCGATCATGGCGAAGAGGGGCACGAGCTGGATCGCCGGCTCCGTCAGGCTGTAGATTGCCTTCTGGCTGTGGCTCGGGTCGTCCCGCTTGCTGATGAAGCCGAGCGAGAGCAGCCGTTTCAGTCGGGCCGCCAGGATATTGGAGGCGATGCCCTCCTCCGAATTGGTGAGCAGATCGCGAAAATGCCGGCGGTTGCCAAACATGATGTCGCGGATGATGATCAGGCTCCACCGGTCACCCAGCACTTCCATCGTCAGGTTGATCGGGCAGCCGGACCGCAACTCAATATCCACGGAGCATCTCCTGTAAAAACCAGTTGCATTATAGGATCGCTTGTGAGAGAAAACAACTAGTTTCATATTGCAATCATGTGGAGGAGAGCATGGCCAAGGTGCGCGTTGCAGGGTTTTCCATTTCCGTGGACGGTTTCGGCGCCGGCCCGGAGCAAAGCCTGAATGATCCCCTGGGAAAGCGGGGGCCGGAAATGTTTGAATGGTTCTTCCATACCCGCACCTTCCGCGCCATGACGGGCAAGGACGACGGCTCTGAAGGCATTGACCAGGATTATGCCGCCCGCGCCATGGCCGGTTTCGGCGCCTTCATCCTCGGCCGCAACATGTTCGGCCCGATCCGCGGCGAGTGGCCGGACGATGCCTGGAAAGGCTGGTGGGGTTCGAACCCGCCTTACCATGCGCCGACCTACATCCTCACCCATTATCCGCGCGAGCCAATCGTCATGGAAGGTGGCACGACCTTCCACTTCATCACCGGGGGCATCGAGGAAGCACTCGGCAAGGCGAAGGCGGCCGCGGGCGACAAGGACGTCAAGATCGGCGGCGGGGTCAGCACCGTGCGGCAATATCTGCAGGCCGGCCTGATCGATGAACTGCACTTCGCCATCGCTCCCGTCGTGCTCGGCAAAGGCGAAGCGATGTTTTCAGGCATCGACCTGCCGGACCTCGGCTTCCGCGTCACCGAACATGTCGCCAGCGAACACGCCACCCATATCGTGCTGGCGAAATAATTGCCGGCTCAGGCCGTCCGGGCAAGGCGGTCGCAAGGGTCGCCTGCTCGCGTCAGATCTAACCCGGCATCACCCGATACACGCATGCCGTTCCCTCGACGCCCCGCAGCGGGGCCTCGAAAGCGACCAGCCGGTGGCCGGAAAGCAACTGGGCGACACCAGCTGCCGAAAACAGCGCTTCGGAAATGCAGATCTCGCCGGCATCGGCCAGTGACTGCACCCGGGCAGCGACATTGACCGTCTGTCCGAAATAATCGAGGTTGTCGTTCAAGGTCACGGCGATGGACGGGCCGCAATGGGCGCCGATCTTCAGGATGATGCTGGGATCGCCATGTGCGCTGTTGAAGCGCTCGATTTCCCCAAGCATACGCAACGCCGCCGAAACCGCATCGGCCGGGCGGGAGAAGGCAGCCATCACAGCATCGCCGATCGTCTTGACGATTGCGCCCGAATGCTCCTGCACCGTGGCGCCGAGCAAGGCGAAATGTTCACGCACCAGCGCATAGGCGTTGAGATCGCCGAGCCGTCCATACATCGCCGTCGAGCCCTTGAGATCGGTGAACAGCAGCGTCACCTGGCGGATGCCGAGCCCTTCCCTCTCGTCGACGCGCTCGGAGCGGAACAGCCGCCGGAAGGTCTGGCGCGCCAGCAGCATGCCGCCCGACATGTAGGGATCGAAGTCGAGAACCGGCTTGGTGGTCTGCGCCAAGATTTCCGGCGGCCAGTTGATCAGCAGCAGCGACCCGCGCACAGCCGCCGAGTTCTCGATTTCGACGATGACAGGGCCCGGCCGCACCGCCGGCAGCGAAGCGGAGAACCGCTGCCCGTCATATCGAACGCGCAGGAGCGTCGGCACCGTCACGGGCTCGCCTGTCACCGGCAGCGCGAAGCTCGCCTGGGTCTGCACATTTATGCCGGCGAGCGCCCCGGCGCCGAGCTCCGCCCTCACCGTCGTGACGGATGCGGGGGCCAGGAAGGTCAGGCCGCGCACCATCCCCTTGAGGACATCGAGAAAGCGGGCCTGCTGGCCGGGCAGCCGCGCATCGCTCAGAAACCGCGCCTTCCAGTGAAAATCCTCGACCGAAAGCGAGCCGGGATCGTGAAACGGCAGCCGGCGCAACTGCGGCGACACCGTGAAGGTCACTTCGATGAAGTCGTCGAGGTCGGTTTCGCCGGAGACGTCGCAAAGGCCGCAGACATAGTGGGTCTTCAGCGTCCGCAGCGCGCCGAAACTGTCGAGCACCATGCCGGATTGGGGACAGACGACGTCCCAGCTCATCTCGAACAGACCGCTGCGCGTCGCATGGAGAAAGAGATCGATGCTTTCGGCCTCGGAGATCGCTTGGTCGCGCGCGAAAGCCAGAGGGTTGATGCGGTAGAGCGAGAAATCGTCGCCGCCGCGGATCAGGCTTTCGAATTTGGCGATGACGCGCGGGCTCCAGGACCGGGCAAGCTCCATCTCGGTCATCTTGCTGTCGAGGAGTCGTTCCTGAACATCGCTCATCTCACCTACGCCTCGATTGGCCAGGCCATGGGATCCACCGCGGCTCCCGCGATTATAGCAAAAAACAGGCGGTGCGTCCGCCTTCGGCAGCCTTGGACGCGGCAACGGCAAGGCTCGCCCGGCGGCCGCCGGATCGCGCCAAAATAGCTGTAGCTTTGCCTCGGAATAAGCGTAGAGTCGCTACGTCGCCCGGGTCGACTCCGGCGCCGATGGCAGCGCTTCGCGCATGAAAAGCTCGACGATCCGGTCGCCCGACGCCCTCGCCGCCTGTGCCTCCGGCGCATCGCGATAGAGCGGTACCGCGTCATGCAGCGCCGCCCGCATCGCCGCCTCCTCGCACTCGGAGCGGAGAAAAGCGTGGACAAGGCGGCGCAGCCGGTCGAGCGGCGATCTTTGCCCATTCTCCAGGATCGTCGCGAGCAGGCCGGTCGTCTCGCGCCACTCGTCGCTCTGCAGCCGGAAGAGGATCGCCGCCTTGTTGGGAAAATACTGGTAGAGCGAACGATGCTGACGCCGCCCTTTCGGCCACCCGCGCCGTGGTAAAGCGCTGGGCGCCTTCCCGCGCCAAAACCTGAGCAGCGGAATCAAGGATCGCCGCCACGAGCTCGCTGGAGCGAACCTGCTTCGGCTGTTTTCGTGAGGAAACCCGGGCACTTGGCTGGTCTGTCATGCGGCGTCCTGCAATGCGATTAGCCGACGCGACGAATTATTCGTATTTTTTCGTCTCGCCCGCGTCCGCACCCTAGCCGCCGGCTACCTCTCGACACCGTTCGCCGACGATATCGAGCTGTCGATGCGGGTTTAAGATCGGCGGCGGCGGCATGAAGAGTGTTTGCCTTCGCTTACGCTCAGAGCACTCGCTCCCCCAGTCGCTCACCCCCTCATCCGCCTGCCGGCACCGTCTCCCCGCTCGCTGGGGAGAAGGTGCAAGCCGCTTTGCCGCCATTCCGCTTCTCCCCTTGGGGGTCCGAAGGACGGGCGAGACCCGTGGCTCGCCCAGGCTGATGCCGGCAGGCAGATGAGGGGGCACACGGCACATCCCCATTGGCTTGGGCAAAGCGAACAACCCACCGCCCCCTCCTCACACTCGCAGCCCATCTTGCACATCCCCACTCCCTCGCCTAAGGCAAAGCAACCTCCCTTCCGCAAGGCCGCCCGGTGCTCCGCCTCATCCTCCACGCCCTCGCCGCTCTCATCCTGACGCTGCTCACCCAGATCGGTGGCGTCGCCTATCTCTTCGCCCTCGCCGCCGCGCGCATATGCGGCCTTAGGCGATTTCCTGCCAAACTCGCGCTCTTCCTTTTGTGCTACGCCGCCGCGACCGTCGCCACACAGTTTGCGGCACCGGCGTTCGGCCGCGTCCCACTCTCCTGCATGGCAGGCGCCGAAGACAGGCTCATTGTCCACTCGCCTATCTACTGCGCGCTCAACCGCAACTACATCACGCCCAAACTTCGCGATCTCGCAGAGGCCCTCGCCACTCACATGGACCAGCAATTCCCCGGCACCGTCACCGTCGCGCTGGATGCGAATTTCCCCTTCGTCAACGGTTTCCCGTTGCTGCCGCATCTCTCGCATGCTGACGGCAAGAAGCTTGATTTCGCTTACTATTACAAGGATGCCGGGGGTGCCTTCCTGAACGGCGCCACCCGCTCGCCGATCGGTTATTTCGCCTTCGAGGAGCCCGGCCCGGGCGAGGAACTGCCCTGCGCGGGCCACCATGACTGGCTCACCACCCGCTGGAATTTCGATGCGTTGCAGCCATTGTTCCCGGCCTACCGGATCGAGGAGCAGCGCACTGCGGCGGCGGTCGCCTGGCTAACGACGGAAGGGGCCGCACGCTTCGGTCTGCAGAAGATCTTCATCGAACCGCATCTGAAGAACGCGCTCGGTATCAGCGACGCCCATGTCCGCTTTCAGGGATGCCGGGCCGCCCGCCACGACGACCACATCCATGTCCAGATCGAGTGAGCGCAATCGAACGCCAGCTCGCCTCCCGCTTGCACGAAACGGGAAATCCGTTAGATCTGCTCAAGCACGAAGGGTTCCGCAGAAAGCTCTGATTTCGAGGTGGTTTATGAGGCACCATATGGTCGCAGTCGTCGGATCGCCCGCCGCCGTGGCGGCAATGGCTCAGGCGGCAGATTGCCCTGAACCCACGGCACTGCCGTTCTGCCTTGAGATCGCTCCCTTGGGCGATCGGCAGCTCGAGCGACTGACGAAACTTCGGCCCGGCGCCTACCGCGACGGCTTCAGAAGACTCTCGGCCGTGCTCGAGCAGCCTCTGGCGACCGCCTATGGACATGGCCTGCTGGCCCATATCGAGACGGAATATTTCGGCGGAGCCGGTTCCCAGGCAGCCGCCGCATTCGCGGACGGAGACATGATATTCAGCGCCGCAAAACCGGATACGCGGGACCCGATCGGCCCGGACGACCCAATCAACCCAGCCTTACGACGTCTCGGCGTCGAGGCCACCGGCCATGTCGACGCGTTCGCTGCCCTGGGGCTCGGCCGCTTCCGCAGCCTCGAACACCTCGGCCTTGACGAAGACGAGGATGATTAGAGTCTGGTAAAATCTTTGCTTTGCCGCCGGATCGAACCCCGGCCGAGTGATGCGCCTGCCATTTTGATCGGGCGCCGCAACCATCCGTGGCAGCGCCTCTTTCCAGCTGCCGCCCGATTGACTATTTTCGCTGTCCATATCCCTAAACGAGAGGTTTGCTTGTGAGTGTCGGCCTGATTGCCCTGCTTGACGATGTTGCCGCGCTTGCAAAGGCGGCCGCTGCTTCCCTGGACGACGTGGTCGCTCAGGCGGGCAGAGCCGGCGCCAAAGCCGCCGGCGTCGTGATCGACGACGCTGCCGTCACGCCGCGTTATGTGACCGGCCTGTCGGCGGCGCGCGAACTGCCGATCATCGCGAAGATCGCCGTCGGCTCCCTCAAGAACAAACTTCTGTTCCTCCTGCCGGCAGCACTCGTCCTCAGCCTTCTGGTGCCGCAGGCGGTGACGCCGTTGCTCATGCTCGGTGGGCTCTACCTCTGCTACGAAGGCGCCGAAAAGGTCTACGAGCTCGTTGTGCCGCACGCAGCCCATTCACACGAGGCGGGGCTCGAGTCGATCAGCGTCGATCCGAAGACCTTCGAGGACGAAAAGGTCGCGAGCGCCATCAGGACCGATTTCATCCTGTCCGCCGAAATCATGGCGATCACGCTCGGCTCGTTGTCCGAGTCGGGGCTGGCGATGCAGGCGCTGGTTCTCGCCCTGGTCGGAACCATCATCACGGCTGCAGTCTACGGCGTCGTCGCTCTGATCGTGAAGGCGGACGATTTCGGCCTCTGGCTTGCCCAGCGGTCCCCCCCTTCTCAAGCCGGCGCGCCCCTGCGCATATTCGGGCGCGGCCTGGTGAAGGGCATGCCCTATCTTCTCAAGGTGCTCGGCCTGATCGGGACAGCGGCGATGATCTGGGTCGGCGGCGGCATCATCGTGCACGGCGCCGAAACCTTCGGCCTCGCCTGGCTGAGCCATCTCCTCCACGATACCGGGGAAGCCGTCGCCCATGCAGTACCGGCCGGCGGCGCCGTGCTTTCCTGGCTGGTTCAAGCGACCGGTGCGGGTCTCGTTGGCATCCTCATCGGGCTCGCGACAATCCCGGCCGTCGGCTACATCGTTTCGCCCTTATGGCAGTGGTGCGCGACACGCCTGCGCCGGATCAGGACCGCCTGAGCGAGCGGCCGCAGTTTTGACCACGCCACGCGTGGGCGGAGCAGGCACCATGATGGCTCCGACTCCTTCACCTGCCGGTCGGGCGAGTGAGGCAAGCGCATTGCTGCCCGACCGGATGTCCCGACGACTTAAGCATCATCAACCGGCATCCCTTTCATCGTAAGCACGCTGCGCCGCAAAGATTGCGTCCATGTTCTTCTCCGCCCAGCTCGGCCGCGCTCTGCGCCCAGTCCTTCGCCCTTCTCGGAACCCTGGTCGGCGCTTTTACCATGGTTATCGGCGCCCGCCCCCCAAACGGCGCTGGAGTACCTCACCCACGCCGTTCATGATGCTGCTTTGATCAACGGCCTCGTCTGGCTGACACGGCGCCGCGCGTAAGCGGCGCCTATCGCAGCGGCAGCTCGTAGCTCCGTTTCAGCGTTTCCATCGGCACGTCGGTCTTGACGCTGAGCACGCTTGGAATGCGGGTCAGATGATCGGCCTGGAAGCGCCAGTAGCTGTGCAGATCGGCGGTGACGATGCGCAGCACGGCGTCGCATTCTCCTGTCGTCAGGTAGCATTCCATCACCTCCGGAAACCGTCGCACCGCCTCGGCGAAGCGCAGCGTCACCTCGGCATCCTGAGTCCGGAAGCACACGCGGGCGAAAACCGTCAGACCCGCCCCGACCTTTGTCGGGTCGAGCACGGCGACATAGCGATCGATGATGCCTGCCTCTTCCAGCAGCCTCACCCGGCGTAGACATGGCGAAGGCGACAGCCCCACCTCCCTTGCCAGCTCGACATTGGAAATGCGCCCGCCGCGCTGGAGCACGCGCAGGATATGCCGATCGATCGCATCCAAGGTGAGTGTCATTTTAAAGCTCCGCAACACAGAATATTGGCATATCATGCCAAACTTTCGCAATTTCAGGGACGCTTCGCAAGCTCATTGCGTGAGCTTTGGCCTATCGTTCCAGCGGATCGATATGGAGAAAAGCTGATGGCAAGAAAGATGGGAAAAATCGTGCTCGCTTATTCCGGCGGGCTGGATACGTCGATCATTCTCAAATGGCTGCAGGAGACCTATGGGTGCGAGGTTGTCACCTTCACCGCCGACCTTGGCCAGGGCGAGGAACTCGAACCGGCCCGCGCTAAGGCGAAGATGCTGGGTGTTCGGGACATTCGCATAACCGATCTGCGTGAGGAATTCGTCGGAGATTTCGTCTTTCCCATGCTGCGGGCCAATACGCTCTATGAGGGCCAGTACCTCCTCGGCAGTTCCATCGCCCGCCCGCTGATCGCCAAACACCTCGTCGCTGTCGCCCGTGAGGTCGGTGCCGACGCCGTCGCCCACGGCTCAACCGGCAAAGGCAATGACCAGGTCCGCTTTGAACTCGCCGTCAATGCGCTCGACTCCTCAATGGAGGTCATTGCCCCCTGGCGCCAATGGGATATCCGCTCCCGCGCCCAGTTGCTGGAATATGCCGCAAGGCATCAAATCCCCGTGCCGAAGGACAGGCGCGGCGACGCCCCCTTCTCGATCGACGCCAACCTGCTGCACACCTCTACCGAAGGTAAGGTGCTTGAAGACCCGGCGGAGATCGCACCCGATTACATCTATCAGCGCACGGTCGATCCTGTCGACGCTCCGGATCGGCCCGAGACTGTCGCGATCGGCTTCGAAAGCGGCGACCCGGTTTCGGTGGACGGCAGGCCGATGACGCCGGCCGCATTGCTCGCCGAACTCAACGAGCGAGGCGGGCGACACGGCGTCGGGCGGGTCGATCTGGTGGAAAACCGCTACATCGGCATGAAGTCGAGGGGCGTTTACGAGACACCGGGAGGCACGATCCTGCTTTCGGCTCATCGCGGCATCGAATCGATCACCCTCGATCGCGCCGCCGCGCATCTGAAGGATGAGCTCATGCCCCGCTACGCCGAGCTGATCTATAATGGGTTCTGGTTTTCTCCCGAGCGGGACATGCTGCAAGCCCTCATAGACCGAAGTCAGGCCTTCGTCAGCGGTGAAGTCACGCTGAGGCTCTACAAGGGAAACGCCTCGGTCATATCCCGAGTCTCCCCTTCCTCGCTCTATTCCCCCGATCTCGTCACTTTCGAGGAAGGGCGGTCGCCTATGACCACCATGACGCCGAAGGTTTCATCAGGCTGAACGGATTGCGCCTCAAAAACTGGGCCGCCCGAAACGGAAGATACCGCGCCTGAGCTCGCAGCGGCGAGCCTGGTTGACCCGCTTCTGCCACCGATCAATCCGATCGGTAATCGTCACAGAATTTCAAACGATTTTAAAAATCAGCATTCCAGAGTTAATCGATTTTAATTTTATTATTAAAATTTTTTTGTTGCGGCGCAAAAGAAACTTGGCATTAACTTTTACCAATGCTCAGTTTGTCGTTTGGAGAACTCGCATGACTGTGACATTTCCGCTGACCGAGAAGCGCGACGCAGAAGCGTTGCTCAAGCATTTGACGCTGCACAAACTCACCTATCCCGGAAACTGTGTCGTATCGCTCAAGGCGCACGTCGCCCAGGTTTCATCTTCGCACACGACAGCCCTCGGCACCGCCCGTACCGCCTGGTAGAAACTGCCGCTGACGATCCCCACCCTCACCTGCTTGCCGGCGGCCAGGTGAGGGTGACTTAGCCCCGGCACCGGCATCCACCCGATAGCGCCGAGAAACGCATCGAGGCATTCGACCTGGCTGAATCCATTGCACCGGTAGTTGCGTAGACATTCAGCGCCACCCAGCAGAAATCATCGGCTGCCAGTCACAGAAAAGCGATCATTGCGGTATTTACGGAGTTCCCACTCCCCGCAGTGCCGCCAGCGCGGAAACCGGATTCCAGCTCGTGGCGGCAAATCGGATGCCTGACCCAAATGATCTATCTGAAACATGGCATGCTCGCTCTGGCATTAGTGCTGGCAGCCTTATTGCCCCTTCACCACGCGCAGGCCGAACAATGCGAAAAGGTCACCTTCGATGAGGCGAAATACGTCATCTGCACCTTGGAAGTGGGGAAAGTCGACCTGCGTCTGTTCTGGAAGGGCGTCGACGGCGAGCCATACCGCGCTTTTTCAAACCTTGCCGACGCCGTTCGCGCCGAAGGGCGAAACCTGACTTTCGCCGTCAATGCCGGCATGTACCGGGCCGACTTTTCGCCGATGGGACTGTATGTCGAGAACGGCAGGGAACTGAAACCCGCCAACATGGCAGCTGCCGAAAGCGCCGCCGGCCAGGTGCCGAATTTCTACAAGAAGCCGAATGGCGTGTTCTTTCTTGGTGAAGCAGGCGCTGGGATAGTACCGACCGAAAAGTATTTGAAGCTCGCCACCAAGCCGCGCTTTGCCACGCAGTCCGGTCCGATGCTCGTCATCGCCGGCAACCTCAACCCGATCTTCATCGCAGGCTCGACGGACCGAACCCGCCGAAGCGGTGTCGGCGTCTGCGAAAACGGAACTGTTCGCTTCGCAATCAGCGACGAGAGCGTGAATTTCCACGATTTCGCGCGGCTTTTCCGCGATCGCCTGAAATGCCGCGACGCCTTGTTTCTCGATGGCGGACGCGGCGTCGGAGTTTACAATCCGGCAATGGGACGCAACGACTGGTCCTGGCACGGCGGCTACGGCCCGATCTTCGGGCTGGTGGAATAGCGCTCCGTGCCTGTTCCGGCGTCTGAATGACTTCCTGCAGCGCCAGGATCGGGCCTCGGACGGCGAAGCTCCAGGATCACCAGGACTGGTGGGCGGACGGCGAGAAGCGGACGCGCGACATGACAGCCGGTTTTTCATCACCTCGTAGCGGTCAGATTTCCGGCGAGGCCGGCAAGGCCTCGTGGATGTCTTCAGGGATAAAACCGCCGGTCTGGCGTTTCCACAGGCGGGCAAACAGGCCATCCCGTTCGACCAGTTCGCCCGGCCTGCCTTCTTCCACGATCCGCCCGTGATCGAGCACCACGATCCGGTCCATCCTGGCAATGGTTGAAAGCCGATGTGCAATGGCGATCACTGTCTTTCCCTCCATGACGAGGTTCAGCCTTTCCTGGATGGCGGCCTCGGATTCGCTGTCGAGGGCGGAGGTCGCTTCGTCAAGCACCAGGATCGGCGCGTCCTTCAGCAGCACGCGGGCAATGGCGACGCGCTGGCGCTGGCCGCCGGAGAGCTTGATGCCACGATCGCCGACGAAGGCGTCATAGCCCTTGCGGCCCTCGCTGTCCGCAAGATCGGCGATGAAGGCATCGGCGCTCGCCATCTTCGTCACTCTTTCGATCTCTTCCTGCGTCGCCCCTGGCCGGCCGTAACGGATATTGTCGCCGACCGAGCGGTGCAGCAGCGCGACGTCCTGCGCGATGACGCCGATGGCGCGGCGAAGGCTTGTCTGAGTGACCGTGCGAATATCCTGTCCATCGATCAGGATCGCGCCCTCCTTAATGTCGTAGAAGCGCAGGAGCAGGTTTGCGAGCGTGGTCTTGCCGGCACCCGAGAGGCCGACCAGCCCCACCTTCTCGCCCGGCCGCACCGTCAGCGACAGGGCGTCGATCACGGGCTTGCCCGATTTATAGGCGAAACGGACATTCTCAAACCGGATCTCGCCCTGTTGCACGGCAAGTTCGCTCGCATCCGGCCGGTCGCTGATCGTCGGCGGCGTCGTCATGACGGGCATGGCGTCCTTGATCGTGCCGATCGCCTGGAAGATCTGCTGGCCCATCTGCAGGAAGACGAAGATCTGCGAGGACAGGCGGTGGAGGATGTAGACCGCGCCGACGAACTCGCCGACCGTGAGGAAGCCTTTGACGAGGCCGGAAAATCCGATCGACAGCATGGCCAGCCACAGCAGGGTGTTGAGAACCACAACGGTTACTTCCGACGAGCGATAGATACGCTGCTCGCTATGCTGCGTCTGCACGGCCTTCTGAATGATGCGGCGGATTGCGCCTGCCTCACTGTCTTCGGCCGCAAACTGCTTGATCATCTGCATGTTGGTATAGAGATCGGTGATGGCGCCGGCCACCATGCTGCGCTGCTTGGCGGTGCGGCGCGAACGCTCGACGAAAACAGGCACGACCCTGGCGGTGAATGCGACGTTGAGCGCGATCCAGACGACAACCGGCACGGCAAGCTGCCAGGCCAGAGCGCTCAGCAGGATGACGGAGCCGACCAGTTGCATCAGGAAACGCGGGATGGACTGGAAGCCGGCAAGGATCTGCTGCTGGACGGCGGAAGACACCTGCTGCAGCCGCGAGGAAACCTGGCCGGCATAGAGATCATGGAAGAAGGCAAGGTCCTGGCGCTCCACCGCCTTGTGGCCCTGCCACTGAATGGCAGCCGGCATGGCTATGCCCAATGTATGCGAACTCAGGGTGTTGAGCGTGAACGAAACGATCGGCATCACGGGAAAGATCAGGAAGCCGAGGACAGCAAGCAGCAGCCACTCCTTCTCCAGGAAGGCGGCAGCACCCTGTTGCGTCACGCCATCGACGATGACCGAAAGCCCCCAGACGATCGTCAGGTTGATCACCTCGAACACCATGGAGCAAAGCGCAAGGGTGATCAGGACGCCGCGAAACATCGAAATGAAATGCAGAAGGACGGCCACCGGCCCCTTGGACGGCAGCGGCCGATAGGCAATATCGAGCGGCCTGATCCAGGTTTCGAAAGGACGATAGATCGCATCTGAGATCGACATTGGCCACCGGATCAAAGGGGGAAGAGACGTGGACTCAACTACGCCAGGTCGCATGGGATCATCTTCCGGCCTCAACCTCAATTAGAAATTCCAAAATGATCGAATGGGCGTTATCGCGCTCGGGCCCGGGAAGCAACGTCGCAATGTCCAATTGCCGTCACTATCCGATTGAGGCAGGATGCGGCGTGTGAAGAGGCGCAGAGGTCGAACGTACGCGCATGCTGACGGGCTCATGTCATTGCGGCAAGACGAGTTGGACGCTCGAGGGCGATCCCGGCTCGATTACCGCGTGCAACTGCACCCTCTGCCGACGCTACGGCGTTCTATGGGCCTATGACTATGAGGGGGAGCGTATCACTCTGACCGGGCAGACCGCTTCCTATACCCGCGCCGGCAGGGAGAACTCATCTCTCGAAATCCTGTTCTGCCCCTCCTGCGCCTGTGTCTTGAGCTGGCGCGGCCTGCGGCTTCAAAACGATGGCCGTCGCCGCA
Source organism: Rhizobium lentis (assembly GCF_014200175.1). Taxonomy (GTDB): domain Bacteria; phylum Pseudomonadota; class Alphaproteobacteria; order Rhizobiales; family Rhizobiaceae; genus Rhizobium; species Rhizobium mulingense. The sequence goes on from NZ_JACHBD010000001.1 coordinate 357,589, forward strand.
TGGCAGTCAACATTCGGCTTGCGCCCCCGGATCTCGTGGCCGACTTGCCCATCGATCACTTTGATGGCCTTGAGACGTTCGAAGACCTTCCTTCCCAATCACGCCGCGTGCGCGATCTCTGGTTCTGAAACCCGCCATGCACCGACCTAGGCCGAACAAAGATCGTCCGGGCGGGCTCAGCCGCGCCGGGCGGCCTTGATCGCGGCAACGTCGATCTTCCGCATGGTCATCATCGCATCAAAGGCGCGCTTTGCCTCGTCACCACCTGCGGCCAGCGCCTCGGTCAGCACCCGAGGCGTAATCTGCCAGGACACGCCCCATTTATCTTTACACCAGCCGCATTGGCTTTCCTGGCCGCCATTGCCGACAATGGCGTTCCAATAGCGGTCGGTTTCTTCCTGATCCTCGGTTGCGATCTGAAATGAGAAAGCTTCGCTGTGTTTGAATGTAGGACCGCCGTTCAGTCCAACGCAAGGAATACCCGCAACGGTGAATTCGACAACCAACACGTCTCCCTGCTTGCCCTCGGGATAATCTCCCGGCGCACGAATGACAGCACCGACGGCGCTGTCCGGAAAAGTCGCGGCATAAAAGCGGGCGGCCGCCTCAGCCTCTTTGTCGTACCATACGCAAATCGTATTCTTCGCCATTGCGAGGCCCCTTCGCTGTTCGTTTCCTGCTCCAACTGAAGTAAGAGCCGAACCGTCTTTCTCCAGCCTATGCAGAATTATTTCCTGCAGATGAGGATCGAGCTGCCACATCGGCGGTGCTGGCCATGGCAACGCATCGAGCCGCGGCCTCAATCAACGCGGCAGAAGTCCGAGCCGGCATCGAATGGGGCCCGAAGCCGTCACATGAATCAAATTCCACGCGGCGTGGTTTTTGTGTCCTCAACACAAAACTCGTGTCAGACTGCCATACCTGCGCGACCATCGAGAGGCCGAAGCCATGCACAAGTACACCGTATCAATTACCCGCGAGATCGAGGCCGATAGCGCCGAGGAGGCCGCTCTGCTTCTGTATCAGGAATTATCAAAGGGGCCGATCCCTGACGGCTACTCGGTCACCGACGAGACGAACGTGACGACCGAGGTCAGGCTGGACCGGCATAAAGCTGACGAGTTTGCCAGCATCGATCATACCGCCGACCCCGGCAACTGGTAGATGCCAGGCAGCCCCGAGAAGACGCCGGGCCCGGCGGCCGCATCATTCTGATCCCGTCTCGCGGAAATACCGATCTCACTCGTTGTCTACACCATCGCTCTGTTTTATGTGCGTTCAGCGCGAAAAACCCCTCCGCCTCGCGCTCACCCTCCTGAGTTAGGAAAGAACGTGACCACACCAATCAAAGTAGCCGTCGCCGGCGCGAACGGCCGCATGGGTCGAGCCCTCTTGTCGCTGCTGGCCGCCGATCCGGATTTTGCCTTCGTCGGCGGCATCGGCCGTGAGGCCGCCGCGGGCGCCGGGTTGATCGATCGTTCGGCCGCGATGGCGGCAGCCGACGTGATCCTGGATTTCACGACGGGAGCTGCTGCCGCCGAACTTGCCGGCTTATGCGCCGCGGCGGGCGGGCCGGCTCTGGTGATCGGCGCCACAGGTTTCGAGCCGGACGAGCTCGAGCGGATCGCCGAGGCCGCGGGCACCATTCCGATCCTGCGCTCCGGCAATTTCTCGATTGGCATCAACATGCTCGTTGGCCTCGTCAGCCAGGCCGCGCGCGCCCTTCCTGCCCATGGTTGGGATATCGAAATCCTAGAAGCGCATCACAACCAGAAGATCGACGCGCCGTCCGGCACGGCACTGATGCTCGGTGAAGCGGCCGCTGAAGGACGCGGCGTTTCCCTCGCCTCCGTCGAGCGGCGCGGGCGCGACGGCATCACCGGCGGGCGGTCGCCCGGCGAGATCGGCTTCGCCGTGCTGCGCGCCGGCGGGCTCGTCGGAGAACACGCGGTGCTGTTTGCCGCCGCCGAGGAAGTTCTCACGCTTTCGCATTCGGCTCTCGATCGCGGCATGTTCGCCCGCGGCGCGCTTGCCGCCGCCCGCTGGATCGCAGGGCGCGCGCCCGGCGAATACAATATGCGGGACGTCCTTAGTCTGACGTGAGACAGGCGAACAGACACTGCGCGCACCACGATCAGCCCTCATCCTGAGGTGCCCCGAAGGGGTTCGAAGGACGGGGGTGATCGGAGTATCGCCGAGGTCAAGAGCCGAGATAAACCGTTATGCGAAAAAGTCCGTGTGACGCCTAATCGACGATACGGCGCGCCATCATCACGTCATCGATCTCCCTGCCCTCCTCGAGCACCCCACCGGGAATCCTGCCGACCTCCGAGAAGCCCTGGCGCTGGTAGAACCGAATTGCCGCAGTGTTCTCCGCACTGACGAAAAGTTCGAGCTGCCGAATCCCTGTCGCGCGCGCATGATCGGTAACCACGTCCAGCAATCTGCCCGCAAGACCGGTCCCGCGCAGGCTCTTGCTGATGTAGACCATGATGACCGTCGCACGATGGGACATTTTGCTCGAGCGCTGCCGAACTAGGCCGGTTACGCCGACAGGTTCGCCGTCCTGAAACGCCACGAACACCGGCTCATTCAGGCGATTGCGACAGTCTACCTCCGAAAGAGCCTCCCATCTTCGAGGCGGCTGGCAAAGGAGGATGGTTCCACACGAAGCGCTTCCAGTCGGATGCGCCGGAAAGATTCCACCTCGTCTGCCTCGATAAGCCTGATCGTCACACAGCTCACATCCATCGCAACCTCCTGCAAGCAACGCGATACTGTCAATATTGACAGTTCGGGCCGCTGCAATCGAGGCCGGTGACGATAATAGTGATGCGGCACCGCAGCCGTGTTGATCCCCGACCTCAGCTCGCCGGCACCGGGCGGGGCGGGCAGCCTGAAATTACCGGCTGTTACTCTTTAGGCTGTATAATAGTGGCATCAAGCATGAGGAGCGTTACCAGTCTTCTGCTGGCAGTGGCGCGGATTTTGCCACGGACGCTGAAACAGTGGTGCCTCTCGTATCAACTCGATTTTTGGGCTGTGTTTGGGGTCCAGCAGCCATTGCGCGGTGCTCCCCTGGTCACTGCATCGGCGTTCCCACCCGACCGCCCTTTCGTGCAACCGATGAATTGAATGGATCCTCCGCCGGCGAATTCGTTGGCCGGAGGTCCCATTGGTCGGACCGTTGGACGGGCGGTTGATTGGGCGAAGGAGTTGACCCTACAACCAGGTCATCTGGCCGGGTCGGCGCACTGCCGACCGTCCCGGTCGCAGTGTCGTCGATCATTCGCTCGGCGACAAAATGGTTCGGCCCGTCCGTGTCGAACGGTGCGATCTGATGGATGACGACGAGAAGGACTACCCCAACCGTCGAGCACACCAGCGCGTAGAGAACAAAATACTTCAGTGCATATCCCCCGCTGATTGGCAGAACGACATTGACAGAACTGCGAATGATATTTCCATATCTTTGGTGGATACTTACAGAAAAGGCAATGGATTTTAAAGTTACCCGGAGTGATTAAAAGCTACAGCAGGAAATCGCTAACAATATTTAAAATCAGCTCACGTATTGATCGATTTTATCCTAGGTGTCGCGGAAAAGGCGAAGGATCCTCATATAACGGCAATTTCCCGCGCCGCTCACATCCTCCGGTACCGCGCCCGAAATTGGCTTGGGCTGCAGCTTTCACGCGCGTGAAAGAGGCGCGAGAAATAAAACGGATCGTCGATGCCGATCCTGGCGGCGATGGTTTCAATCTTTTCATCGCTAGTGGCCCGTGACTGCCTGGATTCCGATCGGCGACGTCCCCGTCGAAATGGGCGGTCTCGTCTATCTCGAAGGCTCGCACGCCATCGGGCGGGGGATGGAGGCCGAATTCCGGCTCCGCAGCGGCGATCTCTCGCCGGAGGAGCGGATCAACGCCTATAACAGCCATATGGCCGAAGGCGGCTGGGTCTCGAAGGATCTCCCCGGTATGGCCGAACGCTTCAACGCCCGCTGGCTCGCCGCCGATTACGAAGCCGGTGACGTGGTCCTGCACTCGCCCTACATGATCCATGCCGCCACGACCAACCAGGATCGTGCCGGACGCCTGCGCCTCTCCACCGACATCCGCTACCAGAACGTCGATGACGAAATCGACGCCCGCTGGAACAATCACTGGAGCCTCGGGGACATGCTGTAGCGCCGATGGCCGCGCAGGAAACGGAGGCGCCATCCGTTTGCTGATGTCCGGCTGAATGCCTCACGAAGCCATGCCCGCGTGGCGTCGTGGCCGCCCGTTCACAGGAGCGGCAAGACAGCGTCGGCAATAGCGGCTAGACTGCCTGCGTCAACAGCTTGCTTTGAGGAGGTTCTCTCAGGGGCCGGCAACCGTTGGCGCGGGGGATCCGATGTCGGCAATCGCAACTCTGTTTCAGGAGGCCGCCCGGCTTGCGGCCGGATTTCGGGAAACGGCCTTTGCCCGCCATGTGCCAAGCAACGATTACGCCGCCTGCCTTGCCGTCTTCGATGAACCGCTTTCGGCGGCCGGCTCCGATATGCTCGATGTCATCCGGCAGCTCTCCGATGGCGCCGAACCCGGGCTACATGCAACCACCGGCCCGCGCTTTTTCGGCTGGGTCATCGGCGGCTCTCACCCGGTCGGCGTCGCAGCCGATTTCCTCACCAGCGCCTGGGGCCAGAACGCCGGAAACCATTTCGCCGCTCCGGCTGCGGCTGCCGTTGAAGCCACGGCGGCACGATGGCTTCTCGATCTGCTGAAACTGCCGGCTGAAAGCTCGGTCGGCTTCGTGACCGGCGCCACGGTGGCAAATTTCACCTGCCTTGCCGCCGCCCGCGGCGAGGTGCTGCGAAGGGTCGGCTGGGATGCCGATGCCGACGGCCTGTTCGGCGCGCCTGAGATCACCGTGCTGATCGGCGACGATGCCCATACAACCGTCTTCTCCGCGCTCCAGTTCCTTGGTCTCGGGCATGACCGTGTGGTGCGCCTGCCCACCGACGCGATGGGCCGGATCGACCCGGCGGCACTTCCCGGAGCGGTTGACGCGGTCGCCGCCCCCTTGATCGCCGTTCTTCAGGCCGGCCAGATCAATACCGGCGCTTTCGACCATTTTGACAGGCTCATCCCACCGCTGAAAGCGAAAGGCGCCTGGGTGCATGTCGACGGCGCCTTCGGCCTGTGGGCGCAGGCATCGGCGAAGGTGAGCCATCTCAGTCGCGGCATCGAAGGGGCCGACAGTTGGGCGACCGACGGCCATAAATGGCTGCAGACGCCCTATGATTGCGGCTATGCGATCGTCCGCGACGAACTCGCCCACCGCCGCGCCATGACGATCGCTGCAAGCTACCTGCCGCTCGCCGGCGAAGGCGAGCGGGATCCTTCCCATTACGTGCCGGAGCTTTCGCGGCGCGCACGCGGTTTCGCCACCTGGGCGATGCTGAAACATCTCGGCCGCGACGGCATCGAGTTCCTCGTCGACCAATGCTGCGCCTCGGCCCACCTGATGGCCGACCGGCTCGCGCGCGAACCCGGCATTGCCATTCTGAACGCGGTGGCGCTGAACCAGCTCGTCGTCCGTTTCGGAGCCGATCGCCCGGACAACGAGAGCAACGCGCTGACGCGAAAGGTGATCGAAAAGATCCAGGCGGACGGCATCCTCTTCGCCGGCGGCGCCAAATGGCGCGGCGGCGACGTCCTGCGCCTCTCCGTCAGCAATTACCAGACTACGGCGGACGAGGCGCGGCTCGCGGCGGAGAGCATCATCGCCGCTTACAAGAGCGTGAGCGATCCTGCCGGTCGCAGCGCAGGATAGGACTGCTCGTTAGGCCATCCCGCCATAGCTCGCAGCGAGCCAGCGACTCCCTCTCTCCGACCTCATCCTGAGGCCCTCGAAGGACGAGGACGGCCACCCTCGCCATCATCGTCGCACGGCGACGACCGAGCTGGCGCGGTAACGCGACAGCTGCACCCGGTTGGATTGGTTGCCGCCGAAGAGGTAGACGTACTGACGCCGCTGGTCGAAATGGTCGAACAGGCTGACGTGGAAACGCCTGCCGCTTCGGATTACCACCACGTCGCCGCGCCTGGCCGAGCGGGCGAAGACCGGCTTGCCGAACTTCATCCAGGAGCGCGCCAAGTTGGGATTGTCAGGCGGCTGCCGCGAGGATCGTTTGGCGACAAAAGCCAGGAACGCGCCGCACCAGGATATTCTCCGCGGATTTACACCGAGGAACGAGATCGAGCGCTCGTGCATGCGGTCGTATTTGGAAGCTGTACCCAGCATGTCGGCCTTACAGGGGACGGCAAATAGCGTGAGGGCTATGACGAGAATAATTTTCATTGTTTCTCACCATTGTTTGGATAATTTGGAACATCAGAAATGTGGCGAAGAAAAAATCGCGGCCGGGAACGTATATTCGAATCATGGCGGCAATTAGAAACAATCTGCCGGGGAATTTTTCTAAAATACACAGACAATCGCCGCAGCATTCAAGGGCAATACTGTCTCAGAAAGGTCATCTCGAAACGTTCGGCCTATCGCAGAGAAAACCTGAATTCTGCGGTAGAAGGGGCCATCATCGACAAGCCGCATTGGATGACGTCGCATAGCGCCGTCATCACCCGCACGACTTATATTTCCAACGACACAGATAATACTTTCGGCGCAGAAAGTAATACTTCGTCAGCTTTGAGACTTGTGGGATCAGGCCTTGGCAGAGATCGCACTCAGCTCCTCTAGATCGAGATCCCGCTCCAGCTCGTGCAACGTCTCGTCATCGATCTCGCCGGCGCGATGGAGCCGGATGAGTTCCCGGCGACCTGCTGCAACGGCTTCGAGGACGACATCGAAATGAGCATGAAGCGCCGGCATGTAGTGCTCCGTCCTCGCGGCGTAGTCGACGATCGCGGTCGCCCGGCGCTGATATCGTTCCAGCAATTGAGGATGGATGAGCTTGCCCTCTGCGTCATACGCCAGGTTTTGGACGATCCCGAGCTGCGCCTGCGCCATGGCCGCTTCAGCCTGGCTCATCGTCAGGCGCGCTCTTTCCGACGGGGGTTCAGCCAGCCGCGCCCAGGCAATCACCCGTCCCAATGTCGTGCCCTGGACGAGCACGGTTCCGAGAATGACGGCGAACGACGTGACGAGGATGAAGTCGCGGCCCGGGAATGTCTCGGGCAGGCTGAGGGCGAGAGCGAGCGTCACCACGCCGCGTACACCCGCCCAGCCAAGCACCACAGCGCCGCCGGCGCCGATCGGCTGGACCCGTTTTAAGCCGAAGGCGGCACAGAAACCGATGACGAGATCGGAGCCAAAGACCCAGGCAAACCGCGCGATCACCAGCGTAACGAGGATCGCCAGCATCGGCAGCCCCATGGTCGCGATCACAGTGGCGAAGCCGCCGCCGCGTTCGACCACGTCGCGAAGCGACAGCCCGATCAATGTGAAGACCGCCGCTTCCATCAGGAAGATCATCACGGTCCAGAACGACGTGCCGCGCATCCGCATGGCCGCTGAAAGGACGGTGTGCTGGTGCCAGGACGCGATCAGCCCCGTGGTCACGGTGGCGATGACGCCAGAAACATGCAGCAGTTCGCCGAGCAGATAGGAAATCCACGCAAGCAGCACCGTGGCGGCGATGATGAGATATTCGTCGCCGAGACGCCGGACAAGCTTGACCCACGTCGCCCCCACCACCAAGCCGACGACGGCGCCGCCCAGCGCCAGCTCGAAGAAATCGCCGACCGCCTCCACCGCGCTGAATGTTCCGGTTGCGGCGGCGGCAACGGCGAAACGGAAAAGAACCAGACCGCTTGCATCATTGAGCAAGCTCTCGCCCTCGAGCAGGATCTGAAGCCGCCGCGGCAGCCTGACACGCTCCAGCACGGCGCGGGCCGACACCGCATCGGGCGGCGAAACGATGGCGCCGAGCGCCGCGCAGGCGGCCCAGGGAAGTGATGGGAAAAAGAGATGCGTTGTCATGGCCACGATGGCGCAGGTGAACAATACCGCGCCGACGGCGAGCGAGGCGATGCCGATCATATGGCGCCGCAAGCGCGCCAACGCGATCGACCAGGCGCCGTCCATCAACAGCGGTGGCAGGAAGATGACGAGCACCAGCCCGGGATCGACGGTGATCGCCGGCAGGCCTGGCACGAAGGCAAGCAGCGCGCCGCCTGCCAGCAGCGCGACGGACGGCGGCAGTCCGAGCCTGCGGGCGGCATAGTGCAGCGCGATGATCGCAAGAAACATCGCGATGACAAGCTCGAACAATTGGGTTGGTTCCATCTGCCTCGCCCCCGGCCCGGAAACTGATTTCGAATGCCTACAACAAAATTTTCCCAGATCGAAATCGATTCATCCTGGCCGTGATCCGAGCCGTGATACCAGCCAGCATTTGTCGCCTGGCCGTCACGAAAAGTTTGCATCGGCGCCAATTTACTTGCCGTTCTCCAATGCGGCATATGTTTCTGCTTGTAAGCAAGCTCCATGAGCGGGGAACCATGACTCCAACACATGCAGACAAGACCGGTGACGCTGGCAGCCGCAACGGTTTTGTCGGATTGGTTATCGGCGCAATCGGCGTCGTCTACGGCGATATTGGCACCAGCCCGCTCTATGCCTTCCGCGAAGCGCTGAGGCCCTTTGCCGCCGATGGCATACACGAGCCGGAGGTGATCGGTCTGATTTCGCTGATGGTCTGGACCCTGACTGTCATCGTGACCTTCAAATATGTGCTGTTCCTGCTGCGGGCCGACAATGACGGCGAAGGCGGCACGCTCTCGCTTCTCGCCCTTCTGATGAAGAAGATGGGACGAAACGTGCCGGTGCTGTTCTTCGCCGGGCTGATCGGGGCGGCCCTTTTCATCGGCGATGCGATGATCACGCCTGCCCTCTCGGTCATGTCGGCGCTCGAAGGCCTGAAACTAATCACGCCGACCTTTGCCGACTATGTTCCTCTCGCGTCGGCGGCGATCATGATCGTCCTCTTCGCCGCCCAGTCGAGGGGGACGGCTGCTGTCTCGATGTTTTTCGGGCCGGTTACCGTCTTGTGGTTTTTAGCCATGGCAGCCGGCGGCCTCATCCATATCGGCGACGACTGGAGAATCCTGGCCGCGCTCAATCCGCTCAACGCGCTCTCGTTCCTCGCCCATGCTGGTACCGTCGGCCTGATCGTGCTCGGCGCCGTCTTTCTGACGGTGACAGGTTGCGAAGCGCTCTATGCCGATCTTGGACATTTCGGACGTCGGCCAATCCAGACGGCATGGTTCGTGCTCGTCTTTCCGGCCTTGCTATTGAACTACCTCGGCCAGGGCGCGCTCGTTCTCGCCCATCCCGAAACGGCCTCCAATCCGTTCTTTCTGATGTTTCCCGATTGGATTCTGCTGCCAGTGGTCATTCTGGCGACGATGGCAACGATCATCGCCAGCCAGGCTGTCATAACAGGCGCGTTTTCGTTGGCCCGCTCGGCGGTTCATCTCGGCTTCCTGCCGAGACTGCGGATCAAATTCACCTCGGAGACCAACACCGGCCAAATCTACGTGCCAAGCGTCAATCTTCTCCTGCTGATCGGCGTGCTGATGCTGATCTTTTCATTTGGCGACTCGGAGTCGCTGGCGACCGCCTACGGCATCTCGGTGACCGGTACCATGGTCATCTCGACGATGCTGGTCTTCCAGTTCCTGCGGGCCGTGTGGGGCTACTCCCTTGTGCTCGCCGCGGTCCTGCTGCTGCCACTCTTCACTATCGAGGTCATGTTCCTCGCCGCCAACCTGTTGAAGATCTATGATGGCGGCTGGGTTCCGGTCGCACTGGCGCTGGCGATCATGATTTTGATGTGGACATGGACCCGCGGGCAGGCCTACCTGAAGAGACTGCGGGCCAACAATGAGATCCCGCTCGATTCCTTCATCAAATCGATCGAGCGGAAGTCGGAGCATGCGCCGGTCACCGTGCCGGGAACGGCGGTCTTTCTGACCAGCGTCCCCGATCGGACGCCGAATGTTCTGCTGCACAATCTCAAGCACAATCATGTGCTCCACGAACAGAACGTCATCCTGACCGTCTGGACCGAGGACGAGCCTTATGTCCCCGACAGCAGACGCATCAAGATCAGCCAGCTTTCGCCGCGATTTGTCCGCCTGGACATCATCTTCGGCTTCATGGACGATCCGGATGTCACCAGGGCCTTGGCTCTCTGCCGGGAGGGCGGCTTTAAGTTCGAGATCATGAAGACCTCCTTCTATCTCGGTCGCCGCAACCTCGTGAGGACGCCGAATACCGGGCTGCCAGGCTGGCAGGAACGGATCTTCATGGCGTTGGAAGGTTTTGCGATCGACCCGTCCGACTATTTCAACCTGCCGTCAAATCGCGTCGTCGAACTCGGCGAACAGGTCGCCATCTGAGGCGTGAGGATCGTCTCGCTGCAGTCGTCATTGTCGGGATTTAACTCGAAATCCCTGGTCCATTCGCTTTACACGCTCTTCTGCGGCAAAGGAGGACAGATGAAGAGGCGGACCCTTATGCTGGGCGGTGCGACCATTGTCGCATCATTGGTCGCTGCGCCGGCATTCTGGCCGCGGCGACAAATCGTCGTGGCCGCCAGGACATTCGACTGGAAGGGCACTGATTTCCTCAGCGGCGGCACACGGTCCGTCGCATTGGAAAAGCTCCCCGCGCCGCTCTTCCGGACGCGCCCGAATTGCGTCGCAACTAACGCCCAGACCCTTGGCCCCTGCCATGTTAACGACATCCCGGCCCGGCAGGACGTCACCGAAGGAAAGGCTGGGCTGCCCTTGCGGCTGGCCGTCCGCATCGTCCACGCAGCCGATTGCCGACCGGTCGAAAACGCCGATATCGAAATCTGGCATACCGATCACCGCGGCATCTATTCCGGCCGGGAAGCGGCCAACATGTGTACGCTCGACGACGCCGCGGCGATCAGCGGGCTTGCCTTTCGCGGCCGCCAGTTGACGGATGCGGCCGGGCAGGCAAGCTTTCTGACGGTCTATCCCGGATGGTACAAGGGCCGCACGCCGCATGTTCACTGCCGCATCCTTGCCGAAGGTAGGGAACTTCTCGTCAGCCAGATCTATTTCGACGATGCGCTGAGCGACATCGTCTATGGCGGGCATACCGACTATCGCCGACGCCCTCCCCGCGATACGCGCAACGATCAGGATGGCCTCATCCCGCAGGACGCCGTCGATCACATATTCGATTTCGAAAAGCTCGACGGCGGCGTGCTTTCCGCCACGATTACGATCGGTCTTTCCTCCTGAGCCGATAGGAGCGAGAACCTTTCCTGCATCAGGCATGAAACCAGACGCAGGATTTCTGCGTACTACCTCTCGACAGCAGAACCTCACTAGATTGAGGCAGCGAGGGTTGATGGCATGATCAGCAAGGAAGGCATCGCCCCCATCGCCAGGCATGCCGCCGAACGGGGACTGGCCAGGTTGATGATGAGATTGCCGGCGACGCGGGCGACGATCAGAGTCGCCGCAGCGAGACGGTCCGATCTCTACGAATTGTGCGGCGCCTATGGCAAAGCCTGCTACGTCCTCAACCGCATGCGCAAGGATAGATCGGCCGATCCTGCGATTATCACTGAATACGAGAGCATTTGTGCGGAAATCGAAGCCGACGTCTTGCGAATCCTGCTCGGCGACCGCTGAGCGCCCTTGCCTCCAGCGCATTTAGCCGTGGCAACCAGGCGCCGCTCAATCAGTGCAGCAGGCCGTCTTGAAGGATCGAGAAGACCGGCCCATCCACTGGTGAATGATGCAACGGCTGAGGTGCGGTCTCATGATGGAAAATCCCGCTGCCGTTTTCCGGGCCGGCGAGATCCGCAGCTTCGATCGTGAAGGCGTGATCGCCGTTGCCAAGGGCCGGCCCTTGCTTTTCGAAGGCAGCCTTGCCGAAGTGACGAAGCAGCAAAGTTCCATCCGACACGCCGTTTTCCCCGATAGGATTCTCGTGATGGGCGCCGGCCTTGTCTGATGCGGTTTTGTCGGGGTTAAGTTTCAGGCCGTCATGGGATGTGAACCCGGTGTCCGACACGAGGCCGATACTGGCATCCGTGACGACGAGACTGTCGGCAGTTGCAGGCGTGGCAGCACCTTCTTCGATGGTCGTGTTGTCGCTGACGGGAAAGGTGGCCGCGGCAATGATCGAGGGGGAAATGCTGTAGGGCGTAACATCGCTCGCAATGAAATTGTCGTGGAAGGATCCGGATGCCGGCCGGTCGACCTTCAGCGCCGCCTGCGTCAGGTCGTCAAAAAAATTGCCGTAAATATCGATGTGCTCACGAACATAGGTCGTTGTGCCAGCTGCGCTGACCGACACGCCCCACACGCCGTCATGGAAATAATTGCCGGAGATATCGTAGTTGCGGGTATCGCCCTGGTCACCCAGGCCGACGGCGTAAGACCAGCTGTAGCCGCCATAGCCGGAAATATCGTTATCCTGGATGGCGACATTTGTGCCGGCCTGCGCGCTGATCCCGAAGCCGCCGCCGATAATCGTATTTCCCTCGATTACCGCATCCACGGGCCGCACCAGCGTCAGCACGCCTTTTGGCGTCACCGCCCCCGTCTGATCAAAATAATTGCCGCTGATGACGATGTTGCTGCTGTCGTTCAGCTGGACGGCATCCGCCGCGGTGCCGTGAGCGTTGGTGACAGTATTGTTGAGCAGAGTGACGCCGGTGATCTTCTCGATCCAGATGCCGTCGCCGTTGACGTCGTTGATCGTGCTGTTTTCGATGGTGATGTTCGAGCCGGTCCGGAAGGTGATCGAACCGGACTTGGACAATCCGGTATGGTCGACCTCGACATTGCGCACGGTCCAATTTGAGACGTAACCGGCATAGATCGCTGCGCCTGATGTGTCGGAGATAGTGATATTCTCGATGACGATGTTCGACGCATAGAGGCTGTGAATGCCGTCGTTGGGGCTATGGATGACAGGGGCATCGCCGACGCCGTAACTGCCGATGGTGATCGGGGCAGCGACAGTGCCGGAATATTTAAGGTCGAGCTGGTCGTTGAACACGCTTCCAGCGGCGAGCAGGACACTGTCGCCGGGCTGCAGCTTCAGGCTTTCCACCGCCGAGAACGACGCAAAGGGCGCGTCCTCACTGGTTCCGGCGTTCGTGTTCGCGCCCGTCGCTGAATTCACATAATAAATTGTCATATCGCCTTGTTCTCATTGTCGCTCAGCCGTCTCAAACGGCTGCAGCGAGTGGATCGGATGCGGTCGGGGGCTGAGGCCATCCAGGATGGCCTTCGATTGCCGTTACGGCGGCTGCAGGCCATGGGCCTGCCTCGCTCCCCGCGCCTGGCGGTGGCTGCATCCTCAACGATACAACTTATAAGAAAATAATCTAGAAAACAACGACCGGAAGGTGAACGAACGGTAACGTAGCGCCGGACAATTCACGTTAGGCAAGTCACAGAAGAGGTCGACAACGCTCGCTGGCCGCCGGCCGAGCGGCGGCTGAGCACCCTAAACCCTTAGAGGCGCCCCTCGCAGGGCGCCTCAGGAGAAGGTCGGAGAGAAATCGGGCTGAATTGTCGCCCTCAGCTCAGCAGACCATCCATATGGACGAAGACGGTCAGCGTATCCCCGTCGCTATGCTGCGAGGTGCCATCGTTGATCCCGTAGCCAAAGGTTTCGCTCACATGCCCATCATGATCGGCAGGCAGCTTTGTCTCATCGAGCGTATAGGCATAGCTGCCGTCCCGGTCGATATGGATGGTGCCGTATTCCCCGGTCAGGGTCAGGCCATGCTTGCCGACGCTTTCGTTCCCGAAGCGGCGAAGCACCAGGGTTCCATTGTCGGAGCTGTCGTTTTCCAGGAGATTGCCGCGATGGGACTCGCCCGTATCCGTGAAGATCTTCAGATTGTCATGAACCGCGACAACCGCCTGATCCGCCGACGCGTCCGTCGTTGCCGCCGCCTTGGTGGCAGTCGTTGCCAGCGCCGTCTCGACATTGGCGACTATATGGTTGTTGCTGACGGAAAAAGTATGCGCGTCGGCAACGGCAGGCGATATGCTGTACGCGTCGACGCCGCTTTCGATGGTATTGTTGTAGAAAGAGCCGGATGCCGGCCGGTCGACTTTCAGCGCCGACTGCGTGAGGTCGTCGAAGACATTGTCATGGACCTTGATACCGCTGCGGACATAGCTCGTGCCGTCGACGGGAGCGGTGACGACCACGCCCCACGCCCCGTCGTGGATATGATTGCCGGAAATATCGTAATCTCTGCTATTGCCCTGATCGCCGAGACCGACGGCGAAAGACCAGCTGTAACCGTGAAAGCCCGATATGTCGTTGTCGCGGATGGCGACATTCTTGCCCGCGGGGGCGCTGATGCCAAAGCCGCCACCGGTCAGCGTATTGTCCTCGATCACAGCATTGGTGGCCCGCACCAGCGCTATCACGCCTTTCGAACTATCGGCTTGCGTCTGATCGAGATGATTGCCCTGGATCAGAATATTGCTGCTGTCGTTCACCTGGACGGCGTCGGCCCTAGCGCCATGGCTGTTCGTGACCGTGTTGTTGAGAAGTTTGACGCCATCGACCTTTTCGATCCAGATGCCGTCGCCTTTGACGCCCGAGATCTTGCTGTCTTCGATCGTGATGTTCTTGCTGCTGCGAAAGGTCACCGAACCTGCTTCGGCCGACGATCCCGCCTTGTCAATCTCGACGTTGCGCACCGTCCAATTCGAGACATTGCCGCCATAGATGGCCGCACCGCCGCTGTTTGATATCTTGAGGTTCTCAATGACGATGTTCGAGGCGTAAAGACTGTGGACGCCGTCATTGCCCCCATGGATGACAGGCGCCTCACCCGTCCCGTAACTGCCGATCTTGATCGGCGCATCGGCGCTGCCGGAATGTTTGATATCGAACTGCTCGTTGAAGACGCTTCCCTTGGCGAGAAGCACGCTGTCGCCCGGTTTCAGCGTCAAGGATTCCACTTTGGACAAAGTCGCAAAAGCCGAGTTCTGGCCCGTCCCGCTGTTGCGGTCGGAGCCAGTCGCTGAGTTCACATAGTAGATTGTCATATCGCCATGTTGCCCTGTTCGTCGGATCGCTATGTCGCCGCGCGATCGGCCAGGGTCGGCTGATCGGAACGCGGCGGGGGCAACCGTCCATGGCAAGAAGGCGAGAAGATGTTGTCAATGCGGCAGCGGCTAAGTTCGCGGGTCTTATTCCACAGCCAATGGCGCGAGCTCCGTTCAATTGCAAGATAGCTGCAACCCAGCTTCATAAACTGACGACCCGAGGGCGAATAAATCTCGGTTGTACGCTATCGTACCTTCCCTTCCCTTGAGCGCGCCGCAGACCTCGCTTCATTCAGCAAGACCCACTTCCGCGATTTCGCCACCAGATCGGCGGAATGGCCCACGGCCCAGATCTGTGGACCGGGCGCTGTGCGGCGATCCTCTCGCTCGCCATCGTCGAAAGCGAAAAGGGGGCAGCCGCGACAGTCGCCGCGGCGCTGACACTTGGCCGGGTTGCCGGCCTCGCCGTTTGGTTTGCACATGGTTCTTCTCTTGATATTCAAAGGATGCCACGGGCGGAGCCTCGGTCCTCCCGCCCGCAGCCGTCTTCTCAGGCCGCCAGCTTCAGCGTGTCGGCAAGCTTGGCGAAGTCGCCGGCCGAGAGCCCCGGACGGACGGCGAAGTCGATGACCGCCTGGAAGATTTCCGGCGGCGCATCCTTCTTCATGGCGCCGAGGAGTGCGGCACGCTCCGCCGGATTGATGGCCGGGATCATGATGCGCATGAAGGCCATGCTCTTCTCCGGCGGCAGAGAGCCGATGATGCGCATCTCGATGCCGAATATTTCTTCGTCGTTAAAGTTTCGCCACAGCAGAGGGCCGGTTACGGCCTCCTCCTCATGCATATGCGCGAGGTCGTCGGCGAGATAGGCGGCAAAGGCGAGATAAAGCTTGCGGCCGCTGGCAGCCTTGTGCAGCGGCGAGGCTTTTTCCCAGGCGACGATCAGTTCTTCCAGCTCCCGGAATGCGGTGCGGTGGTCGTCATGCTGTTCGTCGAGCGTGACGGTCGACACCCCCTTCTCGGCAAGCGCCACGTGGATGTTGTCGTCCTCGTGAGTGACGTGGGAGGCGGCCAGCGTCAGGTAATGGCGCAGGTCGCCGGTCAGGAAGACCGTCTCCTCGACATTCTGGAAATCGGCCGTGCCGAGACGCCCGAGCAGATCGCAGCCGGCCTTACGCAGGCCCTTGTGTATGGCGCCGTAAATGTCGTAACGGCCGTTGAGATCGGGAATGCTGGTAAGCGAGAATTCATGGCTCATGATGGTTTCCTCTCATTGGCCGGCGCCTCTTTCTGTGCGCCGGGCTGATGACCGGGAGATAACCGAGGCCTGTGCGCGGCGCTTCCTAAAACCATCCTAAGCACTTGGAACGATTGCTAAGAATATCCTAACCAACTATCATCGCCTGAATTCGAGGTGGGGAAAAAGCATTGCTGGGGCCGGAACTCGCAGAATTCATAGAAAGTCCCGTCATGATGCTGTTCGCGACGCGCGACGAGGCTGGCCGACCGATGATTGGCCGCGGCTCCGGCGTGCGCGTCGACCGGCAGAGCGGGCATCTGCACTTTCTCGCCTCCCGCTGCCAATGGCCGAAAGCGGTAAGCGAGGCGCTGCCTGGCCGGCCGATTGCCACGACCTATGTGCGTGCCGCCGACTACAAGGCCTGCCAGATCAAGGGCTGGGTACTGGAAGCAAGGCCGGCGGACGCCGCCGGCCGCGCACGGGGCGAGGCCTATGTCGCAGAACAGCTGGCGCGAATGCTGGCACTCGGGGTCACCCGGATGCAGCTCTCCAGCACACTGTCGGACCGGGAACTCATCTGCCTGACGATCGAGCCGCAGGAGATCTTCGAGCAGACGCCGGGCCCGGGCGCTGGGCGCAGGTTGACGCCGGAAGCCGCTGCATGATCCCGCTCGAAAGGCTGCGCGACAGCCTTGAGGGAGTCATTCCCTCCATCATCGCCACTACTGATGCCGACGGGATGCCCAATATTTCCTATCTCTCGCACGTGCATTATGTCGACGAGACGCATGTTGCGCTCTCCAACCAGTTCTTCTCCAAGACCGCCGCCAATGTGGCGCGCAACGGGCTTGCGACCGTGATGGTGGTCGATGGCTATAGCGGCCAGCAGCACGTGCTCGACTTAGTGTTCGATCGCTCCGAGACGGAGGGCGAGACGTTCGAGCGGGTGGCGATCCATCTGGCGATCCTGGAAAGCCGGATGAGCGGGATCATGAAGCTGCGCGCCGTCGACATCTACCGGGTGGAGGACTGTCGGGCCGTGCCGGCGGCCCATCCGCTGGTCGAGCCGGCGCCCCTCGTCCTGCCCGATTTGATGAGTAAGGTGGCGCGGCTGACGGCACGAATGTCGGATTGCGGCGATCCGGAAACGCTGCTCGACGCGACACTCGAAGGCATGGGCGAACTCTTCGGCTACCGCCATTCCATGGTCCTGGTGCCGGACGGCGAACGCGGCGGGCTGACGACGATCGCCAGCCGCGGCTACGACCAGTTCGGCTTCGGCGCCGAGGTTCCGGCCGGACGCGGCGTTATCGGGCTTGCGGCCGAGCGGCGACGCAATGTGCGGATCACCGATCTCAGTCGCGGCCAGCGCTACATCCAGGCGGTGCGGGCCATGGCGGGCGTCGAGGATGCGACGCCGATCCCACTTCCGGCGCTCGACAAGCCGCTCAGCCAGATCGCGCTGCCGCTTGTCGCGCGGGGAAGGCCTGTCGGCGTGCTGTTTTCAGAATCGACCGAGCGCTTCACCTTCCGCCATCGCGACGAGGAGGCGCTGATCGTGATCGCAGCGCATCTCGCCACCGCGCTCTCCTTCCTGTCCGAGGAACGCGAGCGGGCGGAGACGAATGGGCGGGAAAGGGCGGAGGCCCCGGCCGACCAGGCCGGCAGCATGCAAGCCGACCGGCGCATCGCCGTGCGCTTCTATCCGCGCGACGGCTCTCTGTTCGTCGACGACGACTATCTGATCCGCGGCGTGCCCGGGCGGCTGCTCCTGCACTTCCTCGAGGACTATATGCGGACCGGCAAGCGGGACTTTCTGAACCGCGAGATCCGCCGCGACCGGCGCCTGCAACTGCCCGACTTCAAGGACAATCTGGAAACCCGGCTGATCCTCCTGCGCCGGCGACTGGATGAAAAGGCGGGTCCGATCATGCTCGAACGCGCCGACCGGGGCCGTCTGCGGCTGACACTCGCCGGGCGGCCGGAGATTGAGGTGGTAGAGGAGTGAGCGGGTGGCGAGGTTTCGCTGCTTGGCGCATTTCGTGTCTTTAGGCATTGGAACGCGGCAAGTTATCCGAAAAAATCCGGAGCGGGAATTGCAGGAACTCGCAACGTGTAAAGATTGGGGCGGCAATAGAAGTTTTGCCGTGTGGCCCCCTCATCTGCCTGCCGGCATCTTCTCCCCGCTGGGGAGAAGATGAGTCGAAGCAACGTCTCGCCCTTCTTGAACGCACCCTTTGTGGACACCAAGCTAGCGACTTGCCCACTTCTCCCCTCGGGGAGAAGATGCCGGCGGACAGATGAGGGAGCCACGCGGCACAGCCTCCAAGACAGCTAGAATCGTGTTCCTACCCCCTCGCCCGCAGCGCCACCCTCATCGGCAGCCGCGCGGTGGCCAGCGCCGGCAGTGCGCCGCCGATCACGCCAACCGCCAGCCCGAGCAGACCTGCCGTCCAAATCACATCCGGCGTCACGACGAGCTGAAATGCCATCTTCGTATTGTTGGCGCCCATCGTGCTCGCCTGCCAGCCGTCGAAGGCGAGCCGGGAGGCGATGGCGCCGGCGGCCGCTCCGAGGGCCGAGAGCAGCACCGCCTCCACCCAAGTAGCGGTGAAGGCCGGCAGGCGGGCAAAACCGAGGAGCCGCAGCGTGGCGATTTCCCGGGCGCGGTCTGAGACCGAGCTCATCATCGTATTCAGGGCTCCAGCCGCAGCACCCACCGCCATCAGAAGCGCAATCGGCCAGCCGAACAGGCGGATCAGGCTTTCGGTCCGCTCGGCCTGGCCGGCATAGAGATCGGCCTCGGGGACGGCGGCAAGCGGCGTGCCGGGCAAGCTGGAGAGCCGTTCGCGCAGAGCCGCCAGCGCCCCGGGCGGATCGCCTTCCAGCCGGACCCGCAGGCTCTGCACCTGCCCATGCCGGTCGAAAGCCGATTGCACCGCTTGCAGATCCGCCCAAATCTCCGATTCAAAGGCGCCGCCGCCTGACGTGAAATGCCCGACAATCCTCCAGTCGAGCGCGCCAAACCGGATCGTGTCGCCGACCGCAAAGCCGGGAAAGGTGTCCGCGATGCGGGCGCCGACGACGATCTCGCGCGCACCCGGCGAAAACAGCCGTCCTTGCGAAAGCCGTGCGCGCTCGCGCAAGGCAGGGCCGGCCACGTCCATGCCCCTCAAAGACAGCGTCTGCTCGGCGCCGTCGCCTTGCCGGACATCGACGGGAACGACGATCTCGCGCGACAAAGCCAGCTCGCCTGCTCCGTCGCGGGCGATCCCAGGGTCGCGAGGGATCCCAGGGTTGCGAGTGATCCCAGGGTTGCGAGCAATCCCAGGGTTGCGGGCGATCCCGGTATCGCCGCTCATGGCGGCAAGGCTGCGGATTGCTTCGGCCGGCACCTCCGAGCCGGTCTCCTGATTGGTCCCTCCGCCGAGAACGACGGCGATATCGGGCGAGCCGGCGCCGGCAAGCGCGGTCTCGAAGCCGCGCGCCATGGCCAGAAAGCCCGCCAGCACCGCCACGACGAGGGCGACCGACAGCACCATCGACAGCGAGATCCAAAGCCGCCGAGGCAGACTGCCGAGATTGACTCTGATCATGAGAAATATCTGCTTGAGCACTGATGACATTGGACTATCTCGTTCTGAAGGCATTGATGATCGGGAGACGCATGGCGCTGATCGCAGGCAGCAACCCGGTCAGCAGGCCGAGCCCCGCGATGATGGCCAAAGATTTCATGAGAAGGGTCGCGCCGAAGACGAGGCCGAATTCCGGCCCGATCGAAAGCGTCGCGAGCTTAGCGAGAACGAGCCCGCTTGCGCCGCCGACAACGAAGATAAACAGCGTCTCGCCGACGACAAGCGCCATGATCCGCCCACTGGAAAAGCCGAGCACCTTCATGACGCCGATCTCGAAACGACGCTCGCGCACGGCAAACAGCATAGTGTTGATCACGATCATCAGGATGGTGACGAAGGCCGCACCGACGACAAGGCTGACGATAAGGCCGACATCGGCGAATTGCCTGAAAAACGCCTCGAGGAATTGCTTTTCCGATTGCGTCCTCGTCTGCGCCGCCGAATTGGCAAACAGTGCGTCGATCCGCGCCGCCAGTATGCCTGGCGACACGCCCGGGCGCGGACGCACCACAAAGGCGTCGACCGTATCCTTGTCGCGCGCACGAGCGGCATTGAGCGCCTCATAGCGAGCCAATATGAAATAGGTGTCGGTGCCGGCATCAGCGCCCTCGAAGATGCCCGCGATCGTGAAGCTCCAGTTCCGGCTGCCGTCGGTCCTGGTCAGCTGGCCGGTAAAGCCGATGCGCTGGCCGATTGACCAGCCCTGAGCCTCCGCCAGCGCCCGGCCGACCAACACCCGGTCGCCGCCCTCTTCGAGCGCCGCGGTCAGCTCCGGCGTGAGCCCGAGCTCTTCTCCGTTGGCCGCAGCAATGGCCTGCGGCTCGACGGCGCTGACGACAACCACATTGCTCTCGACCTCGACAAAACCCCGCATGCGCGCGGTATAGGCGACGGCGGCGATATCGGGGTCGGCCGCGATGCGATTGATATAGGCAAGCGGCAAGGGCAGGCCTCGTCCCGACTTGTTGAAGACGCCGAGCAGATTGTCGCTGGCGCCGGCGGCGCCCTGGCTGCCGGCAACGAAGCTCGCCGTCAGCCCGTAGATCAGAAAGGCGACGCCGACCGAGAACATCAGCAGGATGGCGCGCAGCCGCTTGCGCCAGGCATTGCGCCGCATGAGCTCGAAGAAGGTCATCGGCCCGCCCTTTCCTCGTTGACGAATTCGCCCTTGTTCAGATGCAGCGTACGCCGGGCGAAGGAAGCGGCCTCGGGATCATGCGTGACCATGATGATGGTCTTCTGAAGCTCGCGATTGAGAAAGCTCAGCATCTCGAGGATATCATTGGCCGATTTTCGATCGAGATCGCCGGTCGGTTCGTCGCAGAGAAGAAGATCGGGATCTCCGACGATGGCGCGCGCGATGCCGACACGCTGCTGCTGCCCGCCGGACATGCTGGTGGGAAACTGCCGCTGCCGGCCGGCAAGCCCGACGAGTTCCATGACAGTATCGACTCGGGCCCGCCGCTCCCTGCGCCCGAGGGGTTTCAGAAGCAGCGGCAGCTCGATGTTTTCCGCCGCATTCAGCATCGGCAGCAGGTTGTAGAATTGGAAGACGATGCCCATGCTGTGTGCTCTCCAGGCCGCCCTGGCCCCTTCGCCCATCTGTTCGAGATGGCTGCGCCCGATCCGGATCTCGCCGGCATCGGGGCCGTCGATACCACCGAGCATATTCAGCAGCGTTGATTTCCCCGAGCCGGACGGCCCCATGACAGCAACGAAGTCGCCGCGCGGAATGGAAAGGTCGAGTCCGGAGAAAATCGGGATCGTCTCTGTCCCGATCCTGAACGCCTTTTTGACGCCGGCAAGCGCGATGAAGGGGGCTTGGCTGTCGATCATTGCTTTGCTCCTTGGTGATGGGTTGTCGATATCGCAGAGGCCGCTCTCGTCCTTCGAGGCCCCTGTGGGGATCTCTGTGTGAGAGCGGAGAGAGGGAGGGCCACGGAGTACGCCGGTCAGCCACCGCCCCACGGCACCACGATCAGTCCTCATCCCCGGTGCGTAGGCCAACGGCCGGGGCATCTCAGGACGGCGGCGGGTGAAGAGCGCCCGCGCTCCCCTCACCCACGACAAGCCGAATGCGCGCCGCCATCGCAGGCCGCATGCCGGAAGGTGTCGACCTGAGCGACAGGCGCAGCGTCACCGTCCCCTTCTCCCGCGAAATCAGGGGCGCGACCTTCGACACCTCAATCGTAAAAGGCTGATCGGGAAAGCCATCGAGCACCGCCTCGCCTGACAGGCCCGGCCGCATCAGCGCGATATTGGCTTCGGCCACATCCGCATCGATGACCATCTTCGTCGTATCGGTAATCGCAAGCAGGCTTTCATTCTCCCGCACGCTGTCCTCGCGCGACAGCACGGTGTCGCCGACATGCGCATCAAGCCGCGTCACGGTGCCCGAAATCGGTGCGGTCACGACAAGCGCCTCGACCTGCTCGCGCGCCCTGTCGATATCGAGCCTAGCCTTTGCGAGATCCTGCTGGGCTTGCTCCGCGCCATTCTCGGCGGTTTCGAAAGCCGTCTTCGCCTCCTCCAGGGCTTGCGCCGACATCGCATCCCGCCCGGCCAGCCGTTCGGTACGTGTCAGGGATGACCGCGCCTGCGCAAGCTCGATATTCCTCGCATCAAGCGCCAGCTCCGCCGCCCGCTCTGATATCTCCGCACCCCGGAGCGCAAACCGGGCGCCGGCATCGTCGAGTCGCACCAGCACCTGCCCCGCCTCGACCTTGTCGCCCGCCTCGACCTCGACGGCGATAACCCGGCCCTCATATTTGGAAAAGACGATGGCGGTGTCAGGCGCCACGACGTAGCCGGAGCCGGTAACCTCACGGGACGGCGCGGCCCTACTCTTCGCCCCATCGTCGGCCGGAGGCCGCATTCCCTCAACAATCGCACCGCCCCTGGCCGGTGCCTCATGAGCGGATATCGCCGCGTGGTCGCCCACCCTCCCCGCGATCGCTACCTCGATACGCTCCAGCGTCTGAGGTCCATAAAAAGCGACCACCGCCAGCGACGCCGTCGCCGCAATGACAAATATTGCGCCAGGGATCATGCGCCGCCGGGCACGAGGCTCCGGCAACTGCGTCTTGAAGGCCGCGGGCTCGATCGAAAGCGATCTCAGTTGGGCGGCAAGGGTTCGATCATGTTCTGATGTCGTGTTCATGCCGGCCAACATCGCCGACCCGGCAGAAATCGCGACCTCGAACACGATCTGCGACGTTCTCGATCGCGATTGTGTAAATGGCAGCGGTCGCCCTCGTCCTTCGAGGCCCCTGCGGGGCGCCTCCGGATGAGGGCGGAGAGAGGGGCGCGGCTTGCCTCACTGGCGAACGCGAGCGGGTACAACAACCAGCCCTCATGGTGAGGAGGCCCGCACGGCCGTCTCGAACCATGACGGCGGGCGGCACTACAGCTTGTCTATCGCCGACGAACCGCCGCCCTCCGCCCTCTTCTGCCGCCAGGCAAGCGGCGTCATATCCGTCACCCGGCGAAATTCGCGATTGAAGTTGGACTTGGTCTGGAAGCCGACGTCGAACATCACTTCGGTCACTGATTTCTCGGTGGCCGAAAGCAGGCGGCAGGCCTCGCCGATCCTATAATCATTGACATATTGCGAGACGTTCTTGTCCATTGCCCGGTTGATCGCCGCCGAGATCTGGCGTGCGGGGATGCCGGCCTTGCGGGCGAGCCGGTCGAGATTGAGATTGGCGTCGCGATAGAGCTTCCTTGTCTCCATCAGCGCGTCCACGGTAGCGATCGTCTCCTTGTCTTCGCTCGTCTCCGGCCTCGCCACAGCCTCCGCCGTTTCAGCAGGCGCCCGGCTTCCGCTGGCGGCGGCCGCCGCAGTGCCGAGAATGACGAGGGCGGCGAGATTGCCGACGCTGATCACGGTCAGCGCGTGCTCGCCATGCGCCCAGGTGAAGTCGAAGAAGACGAAGGTATCGACCGCGGCCGACAGGCAGAGCGCCGCCGCCGCGAAGATGATGGCTCGATAGGCCGGCACCGCTCCCTCGAAAGGCGCGAGCCGAAGCGCATCTGCTCCCGGGCGCATCAGCAGCAGGATCGCCAGGGCGTAACCGACGAAGATCAGCACCAGCGCAACGTCGATCGCCTCCCGCCAGAACTCCACCAACAGCAGAATGAGGACGGCGGGCACGGCATGCAGCCCGAGGCGTCCCACAAGCGGCCGCCAGCTCGTCCTCACCAGTCGGGAAACGCCGGCATAGGCGAGCGGCGGCACCGTCGCCGCGATGACGGGAGCGATCACGCCGACCACCTGCATCCCATAGCCCCAACGCAAGCCGGAGAGGACCGATTGCAGCGCGCTCAGCAGGATGAGCACCAGAAACGGCCGGTTGGGTTGCCCCTCCTCGTCGCGTCTGAAGACGACGACGAAGAGGATGAGCAGAAGGAGAGCGACGACGAAGGGAAGCGGAATGAACAGCATGGCCTGGCGGGGTCGGGGTCACGGATAGACGGCCATCATTGCCGACATCCTCATTCGAAGCGACCTCCATCGTGTTTTAGAACGCGTTTTCAGGAGAAATTCTTTTGAATTGGCGCGCCGGACCGGGCTAGCCATGAACGCCGGCATCAGACGCGTTGCAGGAATGCAAGCACGCGCGCAGTGAGGAGCGCGGTCGCATCCGGGTCGTAAGACGGAAGCGAGCTGTCGGCGAAATAATGCTGGTCGCCGGGGTACAGAAACAGCTCCGCGTCCGTGACCTTCGCGACGATCTCGCGGGCGGCATCGATGTCGCCCTCGCCGACGAAGATCGGGTCGTTGTCCATGCCGTGGATCTGCACCGCGACACCATCCGGCCAGGGTCCGAAGGCCCATTCGCCACTGATCGGCAGGCAGGAATAGAAAAGCAGAGCTCCACGGGCTCCTGGCCGCCTTTGCGCCAGCTTCTGCGCCGGCAGCACACCGAATGAGAAACCGGCATAGACAAGTTCGGCAGGCAGTTCGTCGGCAACCCGGAGGCCGCGCTCCCTGATGGCGTCGAATCCGTTCTCGCCGATATGGGCGAGACCTTCCTCGATGCTTCCGAACGTGCGTCCGTCGAACAGGTCAGGCGTGTGCACGATGTGGCCGGCAGCCCTGATATCGTCGGCGAAGGCCCGCACACCAGGCGTCAGCCCCTGTGCGTGATGGAACAGCAAGATTTCAGCCATAGGCGCCTCCGGTCGAGAGTCGGCACATTTGATAAAAGTTCGAAGCAGTCCGGATTGAGCGCGCGGCAGCCGTCTCCGATGTCGCAGCTCTGCCACGACGACCGGTTCTACGGCGTCGCGCCGAAGAAGGCGAGCCGGGTGAAGATCGTATACTGCGATTCCGATACCATCAGCGCGACGAAGACCAGCACCAGCACCGGCGGCAGCAGGATGGCGTAGACGAGCGCTAACCGTTCCCAGGCCATGTGCATGAAAACCGCAACGATCAGCCCGGCCTTCAGCATCATGAACACCAGGATCAGAAACCACCTAATATAGCCCTGGATCCCGAGATAATCGACCATGTAGGAAAAGGCGCTGAGCACGAAGAGCAGGCCCCAGACGAAGAGATAGAGCCGGATCGGATGCTGCTGCCCGCTATGTGCCTGTACATGCACCGATTGGCTTTGCCCATGCGCCGTTGTCTCGCTCATGACGACCTCACCACAGATAGAAGAAAGCGAAGATGAAGACCCAGACCAGATCGACGAAGTGCCAGTAGAGGCCCATGATCTCGACGGCCTCGTAGCGGCCTTTCCGGCTGGTGAAAAAGCCGCGCCGCTCGACGTCGAAGTCGCCTCGCCAGACCTTGCGGGCGATGATCAGCAGGAAGATGACGCCGATCGTGACGTGGGTGCCGTGAAAGCCTGTGATCATGAAAAAGGTCGATCCGAATTGTGCCGCCCCCCACGGGTTCTCCCAGGGGCGCACGCCTTCGGTGATCAGCTTGGTCCATTCGAAGGCCTGCATGCCGACGAAGGTTGCGCCCAGAAGCGCCGTCAGCAGCATCAGTATCGCGGTCACGCGGCGGTCGCGACGATAGCCGAAATTGACCGCCATCGCCATCGTACCGCTGCTCGAGATCAGCACGAAGGTCATGATCGCGATCAGGATCAGCGGTACGTCCTCACCGCCTATATGCAGCGCGAAGACCTCGCTCGGATTGGGCCATGGAACCGGCGTGGACATGCGGGCGGTCATATACGCGATCAGAAAACAACCGAAGACGAAGGTGTCGCTGAGGAGAAAGATCCACATCATCGCCTTGCCCCAGGAGGCGGTCTTGAAGGCGCGCTGATCCGAGCTGAAATCGGCGGCGACACCGCGAAGGCCCGCCGGCCTGAGGTCTGCCCCGCCGTGTGTCTCGATAGTCTGTGCCATCTGCAAACCCCTTAGTTCAGTAATGTGCGGCAGAGATCGACGAAGTCGTTCGCCCAGCCGGCAAAGAGCGCGAAGAGCAGTAGCCAGACGGCGAACATGAAATGCGAATAGATGGCGGAAAGATCGACGCTGAGGCGCAGCCCGTCCGGCGCGACCTCCGTCGAAAATGCCCTGACCGTCGTGTGCGCGAGCACGGCAAGCCCGCCGAGAATATGCAGGCCATGCAGGCCGGTGAGCATATAGAAGAAGCTGTTGGCGGGATTGTCGGCCAGCACGTAGCCCACCGCCGTCAACTCCCGCCAGGCCTGGATCTGCCCGGCGAGAAAGAAGACGGCGAGGGCAAATGCGGCGACAAGCGTCGGCCGCAGGTTTTCCATGCGGCCATGCGCCGCTTCATGTTTCGCCCATTGCAGCGCAGCACTGCTGAGCGCAAGTGCTGCGGTATTCATCCAGAGGAGCCGCGGAACCGGCATCCCCCACCAGTCCGCCGACGCCGCACGCATGAAGTAGGCGCTGACGGCAAGGCTGAAGAGCGCGCCGACGACGCCGAGAAACACGAAGAGGCCGATCTTCACCGCCGGCACCGGCGGCCGGTCGGCCCCGTCATGAGCCGGCAGCTGAACCGATCCCGTTTCGAGCCACGGCTTGGAGGCCAGCCGCTGCCCGGCCAGCCACCAGATGATGATGGCGGCGATGGCGGCCAGGAAAATCAGCATGATGCTCATGCCGGAACCTCCCGGGTGACGCTGTCGCTTGCCGGAACATTCTGCGGAATGAAATCCTCGGCCGCCCCCGGCACGCTGTAATCATAGGCCCAACGGTAGACGACCGGCAGATCCCTGCCCCAGTTGCCGTGCGCGGGCGGCGTCTGTGGCGTCTGCCATTCGAGCGTCGTTGCCCGCCAGGGATTGCCGCCGGCCTCCCGGCCGCGGAAAAGGCTCCAGACCAGATTGAACAGGAAGACCACCTGGGCTGCTCCGACGACAAGCGCCATGACAGAAATGAAGATGTTCAGCGTATGGGCCGATGGCGGAACGAAGGCGGTCTCTCCCATCTCGAAGTATCGGCGCGGCACACCGAGCAGGCCGAGATAATGCATCGGAAAGAAGATCGCATAGGTGCCGAGGAAGGTGGTCCAGAAGTGGATCTGGCCGAGCGTCTCGTCCAACATGCGCCCGGTCACCTTCGGATACCAGTGATAGATCGCCCCGAAGATGACGAGGATCGGCGCCACGCCCATCACCATGTGGAAATGCGCGACGACGAACATCGTATCCGACAGCGGCACGTCGACGACGACATTGCCAAGGAAGAGGCCGGTCAGACCGCCATTGACGAAGGTGACGATGAAGGCGAGCGCAAAAAGCATGGGAAGCGTCAGGTGGATGTCGCCGCGCCAGAGTGTCAGCACCCAGTTGTAGACCTTGATCGCCGTCGGAATGGCGATGATCAGCGTCGTGGTGGCAAAGAAGAAGCCGAAGGCCGGGTGCATGCCGCTGACATACATGTGGTGCGCCCAGACGACGAAGCTTAAGCCACCGATGATGACGATCGCCCAGACCATCATGCGGTAGCCGAAGATGTTCTTGCGCGCATGCGTGCTGATCAGGTCGGAAACGATGCCGAAAGCCGGCAGCGCGACGATATAGACCTCGGGATGACCGAAGAACCAGAACAGGTGCTGGAATAGGATCGGACTGCCGCCGCCATGCTGCAGTTGCGTGCCCATCTCGACGATGGCGGGCATGAAGAAGCTCGTGCCGAGCACCCGGTCGAAGAGCATCATGACGCAGGCGACGAAGAGTGCCGGAAAGGCAAGCAGCGCCATCACGGTCGCGGTGAAGATACCCCAGACGGTGAGCGGCATCCGCATCAGCGTCATCCCCCGCGCCCGCCCCTGCAGCACCGTTACCACATAGTTCAGCCCGCCCATGGTGAAGCCGATGATGAAGACGATCAGCGAGGTGAGCATCAGCAGGATGCCCCAATCCTTGCCGCCGGGCGTGCCTGACAGAACGGATTGCGGCGGATAGAGTGTCCAGCCGGCTCCAGTCGGGCCGCCGGGGGCGAAAAAGCCCGCCACCAGGATCAGCACGGCAAGCAGGTAGATCCAGTAGCTCAGCATGTTCGCATAAGGGAACACCATGTCGCGCGCACCGACCATCAGCGGGATGAGGTAGTTGCCGAAGCCCCCGAGGAAGAGCGCGGTCAAGAGATAGATCACCATGATCATGCCGTGCATCGTGATGAACTGATAATAGTGATCGGCGTCGATGAAGGCGAAGTAGCCGGGAAAGGCGAGCTGAATCCGCATCAACCAGGAGAGCACCAGCGCCACCAGACCGATCGAGATAGCGGTCACCGAATATTGCACGGCAATGATCTTGGCGTCCTGGCTGAACACATATTTCGTCCACCAGCTTCTCGGATGATAGAGCTCGACGTCCTCGACTTCGGCGGACGGGATTACACCTACACTGCCGGACGGAATCTCGACCATGATATCTCCTCCTATACCCGCCGGTTGGTTAAACCGGCCTGCGGCCTCCGGCCGTCTTGCCGCCAGTTCAGTTCGCCGGCGGCGGCTCTCCCGATGACGCCGTCAGCTGGGTGAATGTCTGCTGCTGCCCGAGCCAGGTCTGGTAGTCCGCGTCATTATCGACCACGACGGTGCCCCGCATTTGCGGATGACCGACGCCGCAGAGTTCGGCGCAAAGGATCTCGAAGGTGCCCGTCCGGGTCGGCGTCAACCAGAAGTAAGTAACCATGCCGGGGATCATGTCCATCTTGGCGCGGAACTCCGGCACGTAGAAATCGTGGAGCACATCAACGGAGCGCAGCAATATGTGCACCGGTTTGCCCACGGGCAGATGCAGCTCGCCGCCCTCGATGATCACGTCGTCGAGACCGCTTGCATCATTCTTGTCGAGGCCGAGCGGGTTCTCTGGCGTGACGTCACGCGTCTCGGCGCGGCCGAGTTTTCCGTCCGCCCCCGGCAGCCGGAAGCTCCACAGCCATTGCTGGCTGACGACCTCGACCGATGCAGCATCGGCCGGCACCGATATGAACTGGTTCCAGACGATGAGGCCAGGCGCCAGCATGGCGGCGACGCCGACCGCCGTTCCCGAGGCGAGCAACACCTCCAGCTTGCGGTTTTCAGGCTCGTAATGCGCGCGATTGCCCGGTCTGTGCCGGAAGCGCAACACGCAATAAGCCATGAACGAAATCACCGCCACGAAGACGATGCCGGTGATCCAGAAGGTGATGACGAGGGTCGTGTCGATATAGGTCCAGTTGGACGCGATCGGCGTCCACCACCACGGGCTCAGCACATGGAACAGCACGGAGCCGACGACAATCAGGACGAGGATCAGCACGACAGCCATTTCCGCTCCTCCTCGAGCAGGTTGACCCGTGAAACCGCATTCCGCAAAAAGTCCGTGTTTATTATCGCACAGATAGAAAATATCGCAATTACGGCGATTTAGCCATGCGTCGCCGACCGCGAACCCGTCATTCGGAGTATTGCCATGGCAATATTCCCGTCACTGCGAATACTGTTTGAGATAGGCGATGAGATCGGTGATCTCCTTTTCGTCCTTCAGGCCGACAAAGGCCATCTTCGTGCCCTTCACCTTCGCCTTCGGATTGTGCAGATAGTCGCGCAGCACCGTCTCGTCCCAGACGAGACCGCCTTCGCCGGCCGCCTTCATTCCGGCCGAATAGGCGAAATTGGGATGCGTCCCGGCCTGCCTGCCGAACAGTTTGTTCAGAGACGGGCCGACCTTGTTCGTATCGGACTCGACGACATGACAGGTCGCGCACTTCTTGAAAACCACGGCGCCCGCCGCCGCGTCGCCCTCCTGCGCCCCGGCGTTAGCGGGAGCAAGGGCAATCACAGCTGCACCAATCAGCAGAACGACACGATAATCCATGGCAAACCTCATCCTCCTCAAGGTCGCCAGCCACTCACACCGTCCACTATCTCTCGCGTGTGGGTGGTGGTTGTTATACCAGGCAGATTAGCCCTTCGGGGATGCAAGTCAATCGCTTCCACAGTTGGAGTGACCTGAACGCATCTGATGTCAGGTAGATCCGATGCGGATAACGGCGCTACACCCCGATCGAAAGAGCCTCCTTGACCGCCAATTTGGCCATGGCAAGCGCCGCCCCGCGGCTCCTGGCGGCGGCTATGAAGCGGCCGTTATGGCAGAAGCTCGCGGCCTCTATGCCGCAAACCGCCGCCAGAGAGGGGACGACGGCGGCGGTCGGAGCCCCCCTCGGCAGTTCCAGAATATGGCCCTGCCCCGCAGCCTTGATGGCCTCGTGCACGATCGCCTCGGCCCGCAATTTTCCAGCGCTCTGAGCGATCTTGGCCTCGACGAAACTGCGGGCAATAGCAAGGGCCGCACGCGGTCATCGGCATCCGCTTCGTCGAAAACCGGTTTCAGGGTCTCGAGCAGTGCCGGCAGCGTCAAGCCAGCCAACGGCCCCGAGGGGCTGAGCGCCCGGCCGTTGCGGAAGGCGCGCGGCGGTTTTGGACCGGCGACAACTGTGAAGACGAAGACCTAAAGCAGCACCGGTGCCGGCTGCGCCGCGACAAGCGCGCGGCTGGCCGCCGCGCCGGCATGCAGGCAGACTAGTCCGATCGCGGCCAGAGAGTTGATCAAAAGAACCTCGGCGACAACAACTGCCGAAAACGCCCCGTCGCCGGACGGAAGCACCGCCGTTGCGGCAAAAAGCACGCCCTCGTAAGCAGCGAACCCGGCGATGAAGGCGCCGGCCATAGTGACGACAGGGCCTGTGGTCAGGCGCAGCGCCGCGAGCGCCGCCGCAAGCGCTACAAATGCTGCAATCCCGATCGCCAGCCCCCAGGAAAAACTGTCGAAGGTCTGGGGATAACCGAGGACGAGATAGCCGACCGTCTGGTTGGCAAGCCAGGCAAGCAGCACCGCCATCAGCGCCATCCGCCGGGGAAGCACGACTGCCGAGACCGCCGCCAAGGCAACAAAAGGCGTGACGCAGGCCAACAGCAGGCTGAGAGCAACGCTGGCACTGGCAATGACGACGACCCAGGCGACAGCGAAAACGGGAGCTGCCGGGCGCAAGGGAAGTTGGTTTCGTTCGAGCATGGCAGAACTCCGTCTGACCGGGCGTGGCCAGAAGAATCATAGCGAAATTGCAGGAAAAGGCCAGCGAGCGCGCGTGGAAGCGGATTCTGCCTGTAAGCGGTAGCCAACTTGGCGATTTTGCAAGAGCTTTTGATGGAAGCACGATATAGGCTCGGCGGCGTTCTCTGCCTCCTCCTTGCCGGCGCGATTGCCTGGCAGGGCATTTCGCTGCCGCTGCAGGAGGCAAGCCTCGGCGCCGAAAGCATCACTCGGATGCCGCGCGCCACCGTCGTTCTGCCTGGTATTCGGCGTCTTTCTGACAACCGGCAATCGATATCCCCTATCGTGACGTCGCGCGGCAAACGCTGACGCCGGTTGGCTGGGTGTTGTGTGCGGCGATCGGCATCGTCGCCTTGGCTGGATTTTTCGGTGTGGACATGCTGCTGCGGTCGATGGGACATGGGTGACCTACGAAACTGCACGTTGAGTAGATGTCTTGCGTCGTCGTTTGCCACTACACAGGAGCACCGCCCCACTACGTCGCTCCTTGCAATCCTACAGCCGATCCAACGGGATCTTCAAATACCGCCTGCCATTCCCCTCGGGTTCCGGCAATCTGCCGCCCCGAATATTCACCTGCAGCGCGTGCAGCATCAGCTTCGGTTTCGGCAGTGTGCGGTCGCGTGCCTGCCTGAGTGCGACATAGCCGGCTTCGTCCTTGCCTGCTATGTGGGGATTGTCGCGTTTCTGGGCGGCGACCGTGCTCTCCCAGCGCGGGTGGCGCCCATTCGGCTGGTAATCGTGGCCGGAAAAGAGGCGAGTCTCGTCGGGCAGCGACAGGATCGCCTGGATCGAACGCCACAGAGCGGCCGCGCTGCCGCCGGGAAAATCGGTGCGCGCCGTGCCGGAATCGGGCGTGAACACCGTGTCATGCACGAAGGCGGCGTCACCGATCACATAAGTCACCGAGGCGAGCGTATGGCCGGGCGAAAACATGACGCGAGCTTCAAGCCCGCCGATCTCGAACCTGTCGCCATCAGCAAACAGCCGGTCCCATTGCGAGCCGTCTGTTGCGAGAGCCGGCCAGTTATAGATCTCCTTCCAGAGGATCTGCACTTCGGTAACATGGGCGCCGATCGCTATCGGCGCACCGGTCTTTCCCTTGATGTAATGGGCGGCGGAAAAATGATCGGCATGCGGATGCGTGTCGAGGATCCACGCGACGGTCAGCCCGCGGCTTTCGATATCGGTAAGGATGGCATCTGCGCTTGACGTGCCCGTCGCCCCCGAGGTCTCGTCGAAGTCGAGCACAGGGTCGATGATGGCGCAGCGCCTCGTGGCGGGATCGGCAACGACATATTGCACGCTCCAGGTAGCGGGATGGAAGAAGGCCTTCACATCTGCCGTCTGCGCCGCCCGCCTCTCCAGCCAGCGGCGCGCGCCGGCAAGGTCGAAGCCGAGACTTTGGCCGAAGGGCTCGACATCGCCGGGCTTCATCCGCCCGTCGAGCACCTCACCCAGTGTATAAAGTGTCAGCGCCCGTATGCCGCTCTTGCAATGGGCGATGACGGGCCCCTTCGCCTCGGCCATCGCCGCCTGAAAGGCGCGTATGTCTGCCTCGGTGATCTCGCTCCCCTTCACCGGCACGAAGCTATAGGAAAGCCCGGCGGCGGTGGCGGCAACCTTTTCCGCCACATTGCCCGGCTGTCCCGGCTCCTCGCCATCCGGTCGGGCATTGATGACGGCGGCAAAACCTTCATCCGCGAAAGCGGCAAGGCCAGCGGCATCGGGCTGCCCTGCCACCGATATAAGCTCATTGACCCTCACGGACGTCATTGAAGCCTCCGCGCCGCCCTCATCACCGGCATCACATGTATAAGTGTACAATCTCACGAGTATATTGCCGAATGCAAGAATAGTCGCTGGCATATGCCTCCCACCCGGTCTGACTAATCAAAACGACAGCGTCGCGGCACCTTGCCTGATCTCGGCATGCATGGCGCTGGCGCCGACGATGACGACGCCATCGAGCAGGTCCTCCTGCGTATAGCCGCGCGAAGCCACACAAGGTGGGCAGGCCCAGATCGAGCCGCCGCGCTGCTGGAAATTCTCAATCAACGTCGAGAGCGGATCGAGCGGCGGCACATGCGTCATCCGCTGGCCGCTTTTGCGCACTAGGTCGATCCCGGTACTGGTGAGGAATACCGAAACCTTGAGCCCGGCGGCAATACCGCCATTGGCAATGGTGAAGGCCACGGAGGAAAGTTCGGATTCGATGCCCTTGGTGACGAGCACGACCAGTTTATCGCTTTGGCTTTGCATAGTATTCTCCCAGTTGAATTCAAGATACTTGGACTGAACGTGTCCATAATAGGAGGGTGCGCTGCGCGCGTATTTGGCCGGAATGCGTGAAGCCTTGTCCGAAAATCCAGGTGCTGAGGGCGGCGTCACCCGTGATGACGTGCTGTCGGCGCTGCTGTCGACGATCCGTCTTTCGGGATCACTGCAGTTCTGCTTCATGCCGACGGGTGATTGGCAGACCGATGCCGCGCCGTCGCTTGCGGGCCTCTCGGCAAAGGCTACGGGCACCATGCCGTTCCATATCGTCGTGGCAGGCAGTTGCTGGTTGAAAGCGGAAGGCGAAGAGACCGATCTGGAAGCCGGCGATGTCCTGGTCTTTCCCTTCGGCACCGGACATCAGCTGGGTGTCGGAAAAAATGGCACGTTGGTGCTGCCGACCCGCGACTTGCCGCAGAAGCCGTGGCGGGAGATTCCGGTGCTGCGCTACGGCGAGGCGGCGCAAAGCGTCCGGCTGCTCTGCGGCTATCTGCAATGGGATGGGCTGAGCTTTGCGCCGCTGCGCCAGGCGTTGCCGAAAATGATCCACGTCAGGACGCGGGCGGCCAATAACGGCGACTGGCTGCGCGCCACTATCCGCCAGATGGTCGAGGAGGTGGACAGGCCGCGCGCCGGCGGCATCTCGATGCTGCCGCGGTTGACCGAAATCATCTTCATCGAGATCCTGCGCCATCAGATCATGATGGCCAAACCCCACGCGATTGGCTTGCTGGCAGCGCTGGCCGACCCTGCGCTCTCACGCTGCCTCTCCCTCATCCACGACGATCCCCGGCGTGACTGGTCGCTGGAGCGACTGGCGGCGGCATCGGGATCGTCGCGCAGCGCGCTGACCGAACGCTTTCAAACGATGCTCGCGACATCGCCGATCCGCTATCTCAGAGACTGGCGACTCTATCAGGCAAGCGTGGCACTTGCCACGACAAGCCAGCCGATTGCAGCGATTGCCTATGACGCCGGCTACGCCACCGAAGCTGCCTTCAACCGCGCCTTCTCCCGCACCTTTGCAACACCTCCGGCCGCCTGGCGGGCTGCGCGCAGCTGAACACGGAATGCCTCGACGCACTCACACCCGATGAAGATGCCCCATCCCCTTCGACCGCCCGCCAGTGAGCTTGGCCATCCCTAACGTCCGGGTAACGATGGATTGGATCATGCCCGCATATGCAAGCCCCGCCAATCAGTGGCAGGGGCTGTTCATGCTGAAAATGGACCGCGTTAAGTCCTGGGAAGAATCAATGATTGGCTTCCGCCAACCGAAGCTGGCGCGAGGCTTGCCCAGTCAATGCTTTCAACCGCGCGGCAACATCCGCTGCGTCGAGTTCGAGCAGCAGTGATCAGCGCCCCTTCACCGGTCGCAAACGCGGCGGCCGAAAAAGGCTAGTTCTGGCCCTGCAGGCGGTCGATCACCTCTAGCAGCAGATCAGCGCAGGCCTTCATTGGTTCGTCCTCCGCGCATTTCAGATCGATCCGTGTGTTTCCGTCCTCAATTTGGAAATGGGCGGCCTTCGACGGCCGCGGCATGCGATGGCCCCGGAAATCGCGAAAGCCCATGTCGCCCCTCGAACCATGCCACCGGTAGTCGGGGCGATCTCCGGACCGTTCGTCCGGGCTGCCCATCATCCGCTCGTTATCATCGGGAGCGGGCTGAGGCGGCGGGGCTGGCGGCGGCGGAGGCGAGCTGGGCTCAGTCGCGGTGGGTGGCGTTGCGGCGGATGGTGCAGGCGGCGATTGTTGTGCGAAGGCGGAGCCGGTAAGCGCGGCAAGGACAATGCCTGATAGAAGAACTCTTTGCATGGGTCGGTCCTTTCGGAGAAGTAAGGCATGTCTGTAAACACCGCCGCAGACCTTTGGTTCACACCCTCTCAAAGCTTCTGATCAAAATCCGCAAGAGCGGTGGCGATCCTCATGAGAGCAACAATCATTGGAACGTCGCCGCTCCTGACTCCTTTCGCCTCGCCTCCGCCTTGTTGCGCGTTTATCCTCACCGTCGATTCGCTGACCGCGACGAGGGCGCGGCGCAAGGTTGCATCAAAGGAGAGTGCGATGACGGACGCCAAAAGCGGCATTTCTGGATTACGGCCGCATATTACGGTTATCGGCGTCGGCGGGGGCGGCGGCAACGCCATCAATAACATGATTGCGGAAAAGCTGGCGGGCGTCGAATTCGTCGCCGCAAATACGGACGCTCAGGTTCTCGCCACCTCAAAGGCGTCGCGCCGCATTCAGCTCGGCGCGAATGTGACGGAGGGATTGGGTGCCGGTTCGCTGCCTGAGGTTGGTCATGCAGCCGCCGAGGAGTCGATTGACGAGATCATGGATCACCTGGCCGGCTCGCATATGTGTTTCGTCACCGCCGGCATGGGCGGTGGTACGGGCACCGGTGCGGCCCCCGTCATCGCGCGCGCCGCGCGCGCGGCCGGCATCCTGACGGTTGGCGTCGTCACCAAGCCCTTCACATTTGAGGGCAATCGCCGCATGCGGACGGCGGAGGTCGGAATCGAGGCGCTTCGTCAAGCCGCCGATACCGTCATCGTCATTCCCAATCAGAATCTCTTCCGCATCGCGGACGCAAAGACTACCTTCGCCGATGCCTTCATGACGGCCGACCGCGTGCTCTTTGCCGGCGTCGGCTGCATCACCGACCTCATCGTCAAGGAAGGTCTGATCAACCTCGATTTCGCCGACGTCAAGTCGGTCATGCAAGGCATGGGCCGCGCCATGATGGGCACCGGCGAAGCCGCCGGCGAAAGCCGGGCGATGAAGGCGGCGGAAGCGGCAATCGCCAACCCGCTTCTCGACGATATTTCCATGAAGGGCGCCAGGGGCGTACTGATCTCGATTTCCGGCGGGTCTGATATGACTCTGTTCGAAGTCGACGAGGCGGCAAGCCGCATTCGCGACGAAGTGCAGGACGACGCCGACATCGTCGTCGGGGCGATCTTCGACCGCAGCCTGGACGGCAGGTTCCGCGTCTCGGTCGTGGCGACCGGCCTGGAAGCCAGCGCCCCACCGCTATCCGCGCCCAACCACGCGGCTGAACAAGTCCAGACGCGCACGCTGCAATAACACCGCCGCAATATCCTGACTTCCTCACGCGGCTCCGGCCGGACAAATGTCGCTCCGCCGTATAAAGAACGGGACGGGGCGACGTCATCGTTCGGGCTGATGCATGTCGCCCGGAAGTGTGCAGCGGTTCCAGGACAACGAAATGCGTAAAAACAGGGCTAAAGCGCGTCGCATAAACCAAATTTGACGCGACGCGCTTTAGGCCCCATCAGGCGAACAATATCTCCGAGATGTTGTGCACCACGGAGATTTCGTCGGTCTCGGAGTTGGTGATGTAGACGGAATCCGCCGCCGCGTCATAGGCCACGTTGGTGGTGTAGTCGTCTCCCGGTATGGCGATGTTGACGTCGATTGCCGTCTTGACCCCGGTTTCGAAATCGAATGCCGTGCCGATATGCTCGCTGCCGAAGGAATCGCCGAAGAAGAAGGTGCCGTCGACGGCAAAGCCATAGCCGAGCCCGCCCGCCGCGAAGGTCTTGGATTCGATCGCGTTCAGCGTGTCGGGATCGATCTTGGAGACCTGCCAGGTGGAATCATCGATGCGGCCGACGACGTAAATGCCGGTCGAATCCTGGATCGTGTTGACGGCGGTGAACCCGCCCCAGTCGAACGTACCCGCCCCGTTCTCGCCGATAAGGCCTGGGATCGGGTCGCCCTTCTGATCGAGCGATCCATCTGAAGCATCCCACTTTGCGAGATAGGTCTGATCGGGGAAAGGATCCTCTTCGACCCTCGCCTCGTTGGTTCTTCCGATGATCTCCCCGCCGCGGACCGCAAAATAGGTTCCGCCGATGTCATATTGGCCAAGGTCATAGTCGCCAAGAGAGATGGCGCCGCTGGCGTTGTCGGCTTCAAATGCCGCGGCGTTGTCGTAAATGTACACCATGGAATCGTCCGGGAAACCATGGCCGGAACTGACGTAATACTTGCCCGTTAGCGGATCGACCGCGACCCCCTGGAGTTCGTAATGGTCCAGGAAGGGCCGCACGACCGCCGCCTGTACCTCGACATGATTGATGTTCACCGACTTTCCGTCCGTCACGCCGTTGACTGTCAGGGTGATTACGCCGACATCCGTTTGACCTGCGCCGTCGGAGATCTTGTAATATTCAAGCTTCTCCGTGCAACGAGTCGATAAGGCAGGCGAGGAGTCTTTCGCACCTCCCTCTCCCCACGTCCACCAGACCCCCTCATCTTCTCCATACCCGCCGCGAACTAAGCGGAAGATCGCCCAATCCCCCGAACGCGGAAACTCAGCTCTTCGCGAAGTCCGCCGCCGTTAGCGGAATGGGCCTGTAGCCGTTGATGTCGGCGATGTCATATTCCCGGCCCAGCTCTGCTGCCACCAGCACCCGCCCGGATTTCGACATCAGCGCCGTGTCCCGCCATAAACCCGCAATGACATGGCCGATGAACTCCGGGGACTCGGAGTTGGACATGTCGAAATATTCGGCATTCTCCAGGACGGCTTCGGTGCGGACCAACCCGGGATAGAGCGAGACCGCCGCTACATTGTGTGGACGCAGCTCATGCGCGAAGTCCGCGGCCATCTTGTCGGCGGCAGCCTTGGCCATGCCATAGATGGCGTTTCCCTCGTAGACCTGCGCTGCCCAGAAGGAAATATTGACGATCAGACCGCGCCGCGCCGAGACCATCATCGGTGCCACCGCGCGTGCTGTCATGAAAGCCGCCCTCAGCGCCGTGCCGGCCATCGCGTCCCACCGCCGGATGGGCTGCTCCCAGAAGGGCCGAGGCCAGGTAAATTCGCCATTCTCGACCATGTTCTCATAGCCGGGCCATGCGTTGTTCACCAGAATATCCAGCCTGTTGCCGGCCCGGATCTCCTCGGCCACACGCTCGGTTTCGGTGTCGTTGCTGTGGTCGCATCGATGAAGGACAACGGTTCCGGGCAGCGCCGCAGCCTCGCGCGCGAGCCCCGCCAGCGATCCCGCGCTTTTGCCTCCCTCGCTTGCCTTCGCCTCGGAAAGCGTCCGGCCGGTCACATGCACCGTGGCTCCCTCGGCAAGCAGAGCAAGCGCGATCCCGCGGCCGATACCGCGGCTTGCGCCCGTCACCAACGCGACGACATCTTTCATGTCAGCTAGCCTCCTCGGTGGTGGTGAATGTCAATCATCGTATGCTTTCAGTACATACAACATAAGTGTCACCCCACACACACCACCCGCCTGATCTTCTCCGCATCCTCCGCCGTCGCCGGATTGTACACCACCATGCTGAGGTCCGGCCGGCCATCTACCTGGAAGGCCGAATATTCGAAGGAAAGCAGCCCGAGCATCGGGTGTTTGATGTGCTTGACGCCCTCGCCATGGGTGCGAACGTCGTTGTCGCGCCACATGGCAAGGAATTCTGGGCTTTTCCGGCAGAGTTCGTCGACGAGCGGCTTCACCTGTTCGGCGGCACCGGCGCGGGCGGCATCCACCCGGAAGGCGGCGACGACGAAGCGGGCGACACTTTCCCAGTCATATTGGGCGGCGCGCACCCGCGGATCGAGGAAGATGAAGCGGAGCACGTTGCGCTCCTCCGGCGGCAGCGCACCGTAATCGGTGAGCAGCACGGTCGCCGCTCGGTTCCAGGCGATGACGTCCCAGATGGCGTTGCGGATCAGGGCCGGGCTCGGATCCAGCGCATCGAGCACGCCCTGCAGGCGCGGCGTCACGCCGTCCTGTCTGCGATAGCGCACTTCGGGCGGGCGGCCGAGGCCGATGAGGAAGAGATGCTCGCGCTCGATATCGGTCAGCATCAGCGCCCGCGAGATCCGGTCGAGCACGTCGGCGGACGGCGCGCCGCCGCGGCCCTGCTCCAGCCAGGTATACCAGGTCGGGCTAATATTGGCGCGGCTCGCCACCTCCTCGCGACGCAGGCCCGGCGTGCGGCGGCGCCCGCCGGCAAAGCCGAAGGCGGCCGGATCGAGCTTGGCGCGGCGATCCTTGAGATAAGCGCCCAGCCGGTTTTCGGAGGTGATGAATTCATCCATCCTGTTAGCCATTATACCATGATAATGTCACTACTTTACCAGGATACAACATTGATCGATATGTGTCTCCATCCAAAACGGGAGATATCGACATGCGCGTATTCGTCACCGGAGCCACAGGTTGGGTCGGCTCGGCCGTCGTCAGCGAATTGATCGCCGCCGGCCATCAGGTGCTTGGCCTTACCCGATCGGAAAAGGGTGCTGAAGAATTGGCGGCCGCCGGTGCGGCCATCCACCGCGGCGCGCTTGAGGATCTGGAAAGTCTGAAGCGCGGCGCGGCCGAGGCCGACGGCGTCATCCACACCGGCTTCAACCATGATTTCTCGAAATTCGCCGCAAACTGCACCCTCGATCGCCGCGCCATCGAAGCGCTCGGCGAAGCCCTACAGGGCTCGGATCGTCCCCTGCTGGTCACGGCAGGCCTCGGCCATGCGCCGGGCCGCACCGGCACCGAGAAGGATCCGCCGATGCCGACCACGGAGACCTATCCCCGCGCCTCCGAAATCACTGCGGTATCGCTAGCCGCGCGCGGACTTCGCGCCTCCACCGTGCGGCTGCCGCCCTCCGTGCATGGCCATGGCGATCACGGCTTCGTACCGATTCTAATCGATGTCGCCCGGCGCACGGGCATGTCCGCCTATATCGGCGAAGGGCAAAACCGCTGGCCGGCGGTTCACCAGCGCGATGCCGCCCGCGTCTACCGCCTGGCGCTGGAGCGCGGCGCCGCGGGCGGCCCCTTCCTGGCGGTCGCAGAAGGAGGTGTCCCCTTTCGCGAGATCGCCGAACTCATTGGGCGGCGGCTGAACGTGCCGGCAGTCTCGCTGTCGCGGGAAGAGGCCGCAGAGCATTTCGGCTGGTTCGGAATGTTCGCCGGCTTCGACGTGCCGACGTCGAGTGCCCACACGCGCGCACTGCTCGACTGGGAGCCGGAGCAGCCGGGGCTGCTCGCGGACATCGATCATCCGGCGTATTTTGATCGTCATGAGGCCATTTCAAAAGCTTCGTCCTGAGAGGCTGCGGCCTGGGTGCACGATGGCCGAGGAAGGCGCGAGGAGGATGAAAACGCTTCCTCGCCTCATCCTGTGCTTGTCGCAGGAATCCAACGCGCCCAAGTCCTTGAGCGCAAAGAATTTTCTCGACGTCCACATGTCATTCACGCCACGGACGCGTGTGGCTGGATTCCTGTGACAAGCACAGGATGAGGGATGAGGGGTGTGTACCATCCCGCGGACCTCGAAGCACGAGGCCGGCGCGCCGCCAGTCTCCTACCGCATGCGCCCTTCATTCATATCGGCCGGATCGTAATTAACATCCCAATCCTTCTCCGGCTTCTTCTTGCCCGGCGGGTTCCGGTTGACAGTCGCGTCCTCCGAGCCGGTGATGACTGTCGGCTTGGCGCTCGCAACGCCGCTGGCCTTTCGGTCGGCGCGGGATTTGGCGAATTGGCCGGCCGCGTCTTTCTCGGGATTGCCCATCTCATTCGCCTTTCTGCTTCATCGCGTCGCTGAAATCCTTCATTTCAGGGTCGCGGTTGTTTTCGTCGTTGGCGTCGCGGTTCTTGTCCGGATCGTCCTTGGCCTTCAGGTAGCCGCGCGGCCTATTCCCCTTCGGTCCTTCCCAGCGGGGGGACTGGTCGGTGGTGCCGGGAGCGCCGTCCTTGGGTGTCGTCATGCCCATCGTCGTTTCTCCTTTGTTGAGTAGGAAGAACCGCAAAAGGCCGGAACAGTTCCAGCCCTATGAGATCGCGGCGGGAGCGGTCGGCGCAAAAATATGGAACAGTGTCGCCGCCCATCGGTTGGTGAGAGGTCGCAACCCTGAAACATGGAGCCGAAAATGAGCAAGACCAACGTTCGTGATCTTCAGAAACGCGCCGAACAGCAGGTTAAAAATACCAGCGCTGGCGGCCACCTCGGCGGCACCTATTTCGGCCAGCAACCCGACGGCAAAACCACCTCGGACAGCAGCAATGACAGCGCCAAGGCTCGGCCGAACGATGGGAGCAATTGAAGCGATAGCTGATGCTGCGTCTGGCCGGTTAATAAGGCCATCCGCTCAATAAATCCTTTGCGCCCAGCGAACCTGGGCGCACTCCTACGAAGGCCGCGATCCCGACGAAGACTGGGCGCAACGAGGCGCGCCCGTCGCTCGCGAACCGTGGATAGAGCTTTAGACAAGCTCAAGGCGCGTAGCGTGTGAAGACAAAATCATGGTCTTTCACATTGCCGACATGGCAGGAAAGACAGGTTTCGTGCTGCGCGGCATCAACCGGCTTGCCGTTGACGAACCTTCCGAAGCCCCAACCATGGCTGTCGGGATATTTCTTGGAGTCTTTCACCATCACCTGCACCGTGGTCGAAGCCCCCGGCACCGTTGCCGGCGCAAATTCTGTCGATTGTTCGCGTTTGTAGGCAAGCTTCACCAGGATCGACCCATCGGGAAACGGCAGGGTGCCCTTCTTATATGCCTCGACGGCAATATCGTTGCCAAGGACGGCGCGCAGTTCGTCGAGCGGCGGCGCCTCCTGTGCCGGCGCGATGAATTTCCAGTCCCTGTAGCCGTCAGGAATGGTGACGCCGTAGATCGGCGAGGCGTTTTCCGGCGGGACGCCCGACGCCGCGGAAGAGAAGACGGCGGCGCTGAGGGCGAGACTGGAAATGGCAAATACGCCAAGGAGAGCAAGCTTCATCGAAAACTCCTGCCGGACGATGTTCTGCGGCAGGATCGTTTCGGATTGTATCTGACGAATGTCAGTCTGCGGCCGAAATGTATCGAAGTGTAGCCGTGTTCCCCTCCGGCTGAGTACTCCTGTCCTTCGGCCTCTCCCGAGGGATACCTCAGGAATGGCGGAAGGAGAGGCAGAGCGCCAGGTTACGAGGAGGCGCAGCAATCCGCCGCGTGTGCCATCTTTCGCAAACCTGGCGCAACCCGCATTATTCGTTGATATCCGGCTCGACGACCTTGGCGAGATTGCGCAGCGATTCCTGCCAACCGAGGTAGCAGGCCTCGGGCGGAATGACATCGGGCACGCCGGCCTGGGTGATGTCCACTTCGGTGCCGACCGAAACCTTCTTCAGCGTGACGGTCACGTCCATTTCGCCCGGCAGGTTCGGGTCTTCGAACTTGTCGGTGTAGCGGACGCGCTCACCCGGAACGAGCTCGAGGAACTCGCCGCCGAAGGCGTGGCTGTTGCCGGTCGTGAAGTTGCGGAAGGACATTCTGAAGGTGCCGCCGACAGCCGGTTCTAGATGATGCACGGTGCAGAGAAAACCATTCGGTGGAAGCCATTTGGCGAGCGCGTCGGCCTCGATGAAGGCGCGATAGACCTTTTCCGGGCTGGTCGCGAAGACGCGGTGCAGGCGTATGGTGCTTGGCATGGTGGTAATCCTTTGTGAATGGAATGAACGAGCTAAGGACGGATAAACCGTCGCCGACCCGACATGGAACCGATCTTTTCTTCGAGAAAAATCACGCGAAGCTGAATTGCGCCGCGCCGCAGACACGTTTTTCCCTGCGCGTCAGGCAGCGGCCTCATTGCCCAGCGCATTGAGCAGCAGGCGGGCGGCCTGTTTCGACGACGCCGGGTTCTGTCCGGTGATCAGCTGATCGTCCTGGACAACATGCACGGCCCAGTCCTCCGTCGCTGAGAACTTAGCCCCCTGCTCTTTCAGAACGTCTTCGAGCAGATACGGCACGACTTCGACGAGTTGCACGGCTGCCTCCTCGGAATTGGTGAAGCCGGTCACCGTCCGCCCCTTGGCGATCGGCCCGCCACCCGGCGCCTTGACCTTGGTCAGGATCCCCGGCGCATGGCAGACGAGCGCCAGCGGCTTGCCTGCCGCGAGCGTCTCCTCGATCAGTGCATGGGCGTTGCGGTCGTTTGTCAAATCCCAGAGTGGGCCATGGCCGCCGGGGAAGAACACGGTGTCATAATCGGCCTGGGCAACGTCAGACAGTTGCAGCGTATTGGCGAGCGCGGCTATTGCGGCCGGATCCTGTTCGAAGCGTCGCGTGTCTTCCGTCTGAAACGCCGGCTCATTGCTCTTCGGATCGAGCGGCGGCTGGCCTCCTTTTGGCGAAGCGAGCGCGACCTCGGCCCCGGCATCACGAAAGACGAAATAAGGAGCAGCAAGCTCCTCGAGCCAGAAGCCCGTTTTCTTGCCGGTATTTCCCAGCTGATCATGCGATGTGAGAACCATGAGTATTTTCATTGCCAGCTCCTTCGGCCCGGCCGGCGGACAAAGCCTTCGCGTCCGGTTTAACGGTGAAATACTGCCTGCAATCTCATGCTGAATGCCGAAATCATAGATCGGCGGCCCCCGCGACTCAAGCCTTTGGCCTCGGCTGGATCCTCCCGAATACCGCTGTGAGTTTTAAGGCCCAGGTGTATGAAGAACGACAGCTTGCGCATACGATCGCCGACGTCGCGCAAGCGTCCGGGGATGTTGGAAATGAGCAAGCCGAATTATCGGGATATCGCCCGCCACGCCGGCGTCGGAACCGCCACCGTCGAGCGGGTCCTGAACGGGCG
Source organism: Rhizobium lentis (assembly GCF_014200175.1). Lineage (GTDB taxonomy): Bacteria > Pseudomonadota > Alphaproteobacteria > Rhizobiales > Rhizobiaceae > Rhizobium > Rhizobium mulingense. The sequence goes on from NZ_JACHBD010000001.1 coordinate 401,977, forward strand.
CGGAGGTGTGCGCCCGGAGCTGGTCGAGAAGGTCATATCCGCCGCGCAGCCTGGATTACCCGCGCAAACTTCCCGACGCCCATCGCGGCCTTCTCCGGATAGAGGTGCTGGTGGTGCGGCCGGAAACGAGCTTCTATCGCCGCCTTTCTCTCGCGGCGGCCCTCGACCCGTTGTTCGTCGTGCATCGCAGTTTCACCGACGAGATGAATGCCGAAGCGATCGCATGCGAGCTGGGTCCCAAACCTTATGCGATCACCGGGAGAGACGGGCCGAGGATCCGGCGCTGCGCCAGATCGTGCGTGAGCTGTGGGATGCCCTTGCCTGAGCCGGCGAACGAAGATCGCACGATAATTCCTTCTCTCGCCCGCCACTTGCAGCAGCTTCTTAATGCCGGCGATCGGCTCCGCCTCATCGTGCGAGCGTCCACAGCGGCGAACACGCCGGGCGGAGGTTTGGGGATTGTTAATCAGAAATGCCTAATGTAAATCTTAACGAGCACAAGTTGTGCGGGAGCAGAGTTACTATAATATCTGGTAGGATATTCGACTAGGGAGAACCTCCTACATGCGGAAAATTCCTGCTGCCCGTTTAGCTATCGGAAAGCCGGAGGCAGAAGCTTCGAGCTTGGTCGACCGGCTTTTGTTCTTTGACCGCGATTTCAATCCCATCGAGGATCTGCACGGCAATGCGCTGCCTTCGTCCGTCAGACCGGCTGCCTCCTTCTGGGAGCATTTTCCCGAGTTGGACAAATCAGCAATTACGCTCGCTTTCCGTTCATTGGATGATAATTCCCAGCCTTTGCGAATATCAGGCGATCTCGGCGCCCCCGGCTCACATGGCCTGACGATCTATCGGATCGGCGACCTGTTTGCCGTCGTCCGATCCGAGGAACGGATTGACGATGAACGCGCAACGCTTTTGCATCTCGCAACCCATGATCCCCTGACCGGACTGCCGAACCGGCGCCAGTTCAGCGAAGACCTGACCACCCTGTTGCAGGAAACCGCAGGCTCGAACGAGACTCTGTCGCTGATGCAACTCGACCTCGACGATTTCAAACCCGTCAACGACACGCTCGGGCATGCCGCCGGCGACAAGCTTCTTCAATCGGCGGCAAGGCGTATTCTCGCCTGCCTTTCGAGCGACGACAGAGCCTATCGGCTGGCCGGTGACGAGTTCACGGTGATATCCGTGGGCTCGGGACATCCGGCCAAAGCGCACCGTTTGGCGGAAGATCTGGTTGCTGCGTTCAAAAAGCCTTTCACGATCAACGGGCTCGCCGCCTTTGTCGGCACCAGCGTCGGCATATCCACGGCTCCATCGGACGGTACAAGTCCGGAGGAGCTTATGAAGGCGTCCGACCTCGCACTCTACACCGCCAAGAAAGAGGGGCGCGGTCGAGCAAAAGCCTTTGACCCTGCAATGCTTGAACTGCTGGAGCAGCGGGAACTGCTGCGCCGCAGCCTGCGCATGGCCCTGGTGCAACAGCAATTCTATGTCGAATACCAGCCCCTCGCCGAGGGCGGCCGTATCGTCGGCTTCGAAGCATTGCTGAGATGGCACCATCCCTTGCTCGGAAAGATTCCGCCGGCGTCGTTCATTCCGATGGCAGAGGCGGATGGAATGATGCCGGAGATCGGCGCGTGGGTTTTGGAGCAGGCATGCCATGAGGCGATGAAGTGGCCCGAGAACTACATCGTCGCCGTCAATCTGTCAGCAGCTGAATTCCTGACAAGCGGCCTCACCGACCGTATTTCCCAGACGCTGGACCTGGTCGGACTTCCGCCCGACCGCCTTGAGCTTGAAATAACCGAAAGCGTGCTGCTCGAGCGGACCGTCAACAACATCGACACCCTGAACACGCTCAATGTGCTGGGCATTCGAATTTCGCTTGATGATTTCGGGATGGAATATTCATCGCTGAGCTATCTGAAAACATTTCCTTTCGATACGATCAAAATCGACAAATATTTTATCACCGATCTCGAAACGGATCTGAAAAGCCAGGCAATCGTCCGCTGCATCGTCAACCTTGCACATGACCTCGACATGCAGGTGACAGCCGAGGGGGTCGAGACGCGGGGTCAGGCGGAATGGCTGCACAGCGTCGGCTGCGACAGGCTGCAGGGCTACCTTGTGAGCAGGCCGCTTCCCGTGGCGGCAATTGACGAATTCATTACCCGCGCGGAAGCATCCAAGATCCACGCTCGACAATAATGCTTTACCGATTTTTCGCCGTGCTTTTAGATCGCATGCAAATCTGACGCTCCAGACAGACGAACGGAGGGTGTATTGGAAGAGGAAGCATCCCGCTTCGACGACCACGCTTTTGTACCAATGGTATCGCTGGAAATGAACGTTACGGTGTTCAAATCTCAATGGCAGTTTTGCGACGAGATTACCGAATATCTCTCCGACATTCTCGGCCAGGGTCACAGCGATCCCGCTCGGTACGCCAACTTTCTTTCAGTCGCGGCAAACGAGCTCATCGAACTCGCTTTTCGTGCGACGAACGGACGGGGCACGATAAGTTTCAGCCTCGCCCGCAGCGCGACGTACAATCGGCTGCGAATTGCGTTTCCTTGCGATAAGGAGTTTCGCGACAAACACGTGAAGATGGGATCAGGCAAAATCCGGCCTGGCTCCGACCGCGGGTTCGATCACCCGGTCACGCAGTCCGAAGAGGCTTTGCTCAACAATTTGGCGACAATATTCGGCGCCGCCATCCACATCGAGAAAGACGGCGCGGACAGGATCGGCATCATTGCCGATTTCCCCTCGGCCGAGGATTTTCAATGAGCCTGCTTTCCATGCCCTTCACCGTGCGGTTTGATCCGACAAATCAGGAGCTCGTGCTGTCCGGCAAGATGCGGCCCGAAAGTGCTGGTGAGATCGCCGATGCGCTCGAGCTGGTGCGGCAGAGTTTGGAAAAATACAGCGGCATCGTTTACCTCAACGTCAAACGTCTGACGCACATCAACATGACGGCCTTCACTGCTCTATGCGATATCCTCGCGGCCGGCTGCCGAACGAGGCCGGAACGGAAGATCAAGATCATCACCTCGAGCGTGATGGCATGGTCTGCTTCGCTGTTCGAGATGCTGGCGGCATCGCTGCCGAACCTGTCGGTCGAAGTCTATGATTCGGCCTTTTATCCCGGCCAGAGCTTTGTCGAGGACGAGTCTTTCATTCCCATCCTGCGCACGCAGACGAAAATGACCTGGAGGCATGAGCGCGAACTCTTGCCGCGCCACGGTCTGCGCAGCGGTGTTGCTGCCATGGCGGATGTCTGCTGCGGCATCGGTGATTTCGCGGCCCTGGTTCATCGGGAATTCAAACCGGCGCGCCTTGTCGCGCTGGATCATTCCGTCCGCAGTCTCGACTATGCCCGCAGGGTCGCTGCCGACTTCGATCTGCAAGGCATCGAATACACTTATGGCGACGCCTCCCAGATGCTGCTTCGAGACGATCAGTTCGACTTTGTCACCTGCCGGCACTCGCTGCAGATTTTCGACCGCCCCGAGATGCTGCTGCGGGAGCTTTATCGCATCTGCAAGCCAGGCGGCCGTGTCTACATCACCAACGAAAAGAATTCGCATTGCCTTGGCGAGCCGCACGCCGAATCGATAAAATGGACTTACGAGGAAGTCGCCAAGCTGTTCAGCCACTTCGACATGGATGTCGAGATGGGACCGAAAAGCCGGCATCTTCTCCTCAACGCCGGCTTCGATGACATCAAGGTCGACTGCTTCATGGTGACCAATCTCGACGGCGATCCGCAGGACTTCGCAGACATGATCGAAGCCTGGGAAAATGTCTATGCAGGCGAGATGGCGGTGCGCCGCGGCGACTCGGCGGATTTCATTCGCCGATTCCGGCAGGGATTCAAGGATCACGTCTTTGCCGCTCTTCACCCCAAGGGTTATGCAGGCTGGCCGATCTGGGCAGCCTCTGGTCGAAAGCCGCTATGATGGACGGACTAGCATCGAAGAGACCAGTGGGACTGCGCTCGTTTCGAGCAAAGTTCATCCTGGTCGTCGGTGGCGCCGTCCTTTTCGACCTGCTGGTCAGCGGCGGCCTGGCGCTTTGGAACGTTCAGAGGCTCTCGCGCGACGCGACGCTCGAAGTCGGCCAGGGCCTGGAAGCCGCTAGCCAGGAATACATCCGCACCTATGCCGATTCGACCGCAGCCCAGGTGAGCCTGCTTCTGCGGCAGGTTCACAACGACGTCGACACCTTGGCAGGCGTGCTCCAGGCGCAGATCGACAATCCCACCCGCAATTCCGACGTCGGCACGGCGATCGCCCGCACATCTCCCGGCAGCGTCAACCTGTCTTACGACGAGAAGGGGAAATGGTCTCAGAACGCGCCCGGCTCCGCTTCGGTTGTCAGCGTTTGGGGTTATCTGCTCGGACAGGACCATCAGCCAAGGCCAGACATTAAGCGCGACATAGAGACAAGCGCAGTTCTCGATCTGGTTGCCCCGAGCCTGCTGCAGCATGGCGCTTCAAAGCTGCAGATGTACTACATCGGACCGAAGGCGCGACCGATCTTCAGGACGGCGCCCTACACCGACCAGGCCCAGACCTTCGATCGCCTTTACCCTGGGCACAACGAGGCCGATTTCTGGGACTTCTTTTTCCCCGGCCTTTATGAGTCCTGGCAAAGCTGGGCCAGGGACGCGAAAACGCGGCCGGTCGCCGACGACATCACCCAGACGGCGCCCTATACCGATGCCATCACCGGCAAGCTGATCGTCAGTTTCTTTCATCCGCTCTGGACCGCCGACCGGCAGGATGTCGCCGGGACGGCCGGCGCCGACATCACGCTCGACCAGCTCGCCCAGACGGTGGAAAATGTGAAAGTCGCCCAGTCCGGCTTCGGATTCCTGGCAATGTCCGATGGCAACGTCGTCGCAATCAACAGCACAGGCGAAAAGACGCTCGGCCTGGTTTCTGCGAGCGGCGCGAGCGGAACCGGCGTGACCGGGTTGGAGCGTTCGCTTAAAGGAAGCTCACAGCCTGCGATCGCGAAACTGGCGCTCGACCGCGAACAGGGCATTCAGCACCTGCTGTTGCAACGCGACGGCAACGAGGTTCCCTATATCGTCATCGTCAAGAAGCTGCCTGCGACCAATCTCTGGTCCAGCGGCCCGGTTCGGCAAGAGGCGATGCTGCTTGGGGTGGTTGTGCCGGAACGGGAAATCGACGCCTCCCTCTATGCCGCCCAGGCCAAGATTTCCGAGGCCACCAACCGGATCGTGATCTACCAGATCCTCGCAATCCTGATGTCGCTGCTGATCGTAGCGATCGCCGTGTTTGCGGCTTCGAAACGCATCACGAGCGGAATCAGCGCCCTTGCCGGTGCCGCCAAGCGGATCCAGGCGCAAGACTACTCGGTCAGAGTGGCGATAATGAGCAAGGATGAGGTCGGTGCGGCCGGTGAAGCCTTCAATCGCATGGCCGAACAGATCAGCTATCACACCGAAAATCTAGAGCAGCTCGTGGAGGAACGAACGGCCCAGATCGAAGATGCGAAGGAAGAGATTTCGGCACTGAACGCGCAGCTCCAGCGGGAAAACCGCCGGCTCGGAACGGAGCTCGCCGTCGCCGAGAGAATCCAGCTGATGGTTCTTCCGCTGCAACAGGAGCTGGAAGACTTTCAGGACATCGAGATCGCAGCCTATATGCGACCTGCCGAAGAAGTCGGCGGTGATTATTACGACGTCTTGAAGCACGGAAAGCGGTTGAAGATCGGCATCGGCGACGTCACCGGCCATGGGCTTGAAAGCGGCGTGCTGATGCTGATGGTCCAATCCGTCGCTCGCGCCCTTCAGGAAGCAGGAAATACCGACGCCGTCGAATTTCTGGCGAATCTGAACAGCGCCCTGTTCAAGAACATTGTGCGGACCAGGATCGACAAGCATCTGACGCTTGCCTTTCTCGACTATGACGGCAAAGACATGATCCTGTCAGGACAGCACGAGGAAGTCGTCATCGTGCGGGCAAACGGCGAGATTCAACGCATCGACACCATGGATCTCGGCATCCCGATCGGGTTGGAAGCCGATATTTCCGCCTTCATCAAAACCCGTGAAATAGCCTTCGAGAAAGGCGACCTGATACTCCTGCATACCGATGGGGTGACGGAAGCCGAAAACGATGCGGGAGAACTGTTCGGCATGGAGCGCCTGTGCAGGGAAGCGCTCCGCCTGAAGGATCAGAGCGCTGAGAAAGTCGTTTCGGAAATTGTCGCGACATTAATGCTCTTCATCGGATCCCAGAAGATTTACGACGACATCACGCTTCTCGCAGTACGGCATAGGTGAGACATGACGGCCAAAATTTACGGTCTTGAATCTCTGGTAGACATCAGTCTGGATTCAGGCGCTCGCCTCACCTTGAGCGATGGGCCGCTTCAGCTTGGATGGAGGCATTCGGGAATGACGTCGGACTTCATCGCCGAGATCATGGCCCTGCCCTATTCCCGTTCGAAGAAGGATTACCTGCAGGCTCATCATGACATCGGATATCTCAGCAACGAGCTGATCGAAAATGCCGTGAAATTTCGACAGCCGGGCGAGATCCTGATCGAAGCCGGCATGGTCAAGGGAAGCTTTTTGATCAGAGTCCGGAACGCCATCGACCGCGCGACATCATCTCGCTTTCAGCAACTGCTGCAACGCCTGCAATCTAAGGAGCCTGGCCTTCTGCTTCTTGAGCAAATCGAAGCCAACGCCATATCGTCAGCAGGCGGTTCCGGCCTGGGTTTGCTCACCCTTCTGAGCGATTACGATGCAAGGATGGCATGGACATTCGAAGAGAATAACGACGAGCAGATCATACTGACGACGACAGCAGCCGTGGCGATGCCACCCTCCTCCAATTTGTGAGCAAAGAATGGAAATCAGCGACGAGAACTTCCGCGTATGGGCGGAAAAAAATGAAGTCTTTTTCGACGGCGTGTTCCGCCTGGCGGGACCCGATGCCTATGCGCCGATTTATTCATTGATAACAACCCTCCTTCACGAGGGGCACAAACAGGTGACCTTCGACCTGACCGGCCTCGAATTCCTCAATTCCTCGGGGATCAATCTCCTGGCGAAATTGACGATCGAAGCCAGAAAAATGGGCGACCTCCTCCTCATTGTGAAGGGCACCAACCAACATCCCTGGCAAGCGAAATCGCTGCCGAACCTGAAGAAGCTGCATCCGCTGCTCGATTTGCGCCTGGCGTGAGTTGGGAGAGGAACCTCTCCGTCCTCAATCCTGTGCCTGTCACAGGAACGTGGTTCATCACGGCGCAGGCGCGCCGTGGCTGGATTCCTGTGATAGGCACAGAACGAGGATGAAGATGTTGGCGCAGCGAACTGCCTGCGGCAATGCCCCAGCGCAGCGCCCCCTGACTCTCCGCTATGCCCACCCCACCCTCCGTTATGCTCGGCCTTGAACCGAGCATCCACGCGCACCCACCAGCGCCAGCGGCATGGGTCCTCGGGTCAAGCCCGAGGACGACGGAGATTGGGGTTGGCGTCTCGCCAGACTCAGCCGACTTACGAAGCGCACCACCTCGCTGAGCTACATCATGCGGCTACCATCACGCTCATCTTGTCCTCCCGTCGTGACCCTGGGAATGCCTGGAGTGTGAGCTGACGACGATTCACTCCCACCTCCGTCATGCTCGGCCTTGCGCCGAGCATTCACACGGCGGCCGCCAACGCCTGCGGCATGGGTCCTCGGGTCAAGCCCTGGGATGACGGAGAGTGTGGCTGGCGTCTCGCCAAACTCAGCCGACTTACGAAGCGCACCGCCTCGCTGAGCTACAACATGCGGCTACCACCACGCTCATCTTATCCTCGCGTCGTGCCCTGGGAATGCCGGAGTGTGAGGTGACGATGTCCCCCACCTCCGTTATGCTCGGCCTGTTGAACCGAGCTCCACACGGCCCACGCCAGCGGCACGGGTCCTCGGGTTCAAGCCCTGGGATGACGGAGATTGGGGTTGGCGTCTCGCCAAACTCGGCAACCTCACAAGGCATGCCGCATCTTGGATGGTAACGGGTGCGCCGCTCCCAGTTGTCTCGCCGCCCTAATCCGCGGCCGCGGTTCCATGAACGAGCAACGGGCTATCTCCATGGTACTGCATGCTGCATAGCAGGCACGATCTCTCACCCAACCGGATGATTGCAATCACTGGTTCGGACTATAGTTTAGAGCAGGTTTCCGGCGACTCAATGCGAGATGTCGTCGATTGGGCTTCGATCTTCGCGACGAACTCTTTTTTAAGAGCATGCCCGAGCAAGCAGATGTGGCTGGTTTAAAGGAACCTTCACGGCTCGAGCAGCTTTGACGGGTCCACAGACCCATCGGGATGTTGCAAAGGGAACGACATGCGCAAAACAATAGCAATAGGCCTGGCCGCCTTGATCGCCATCTACTTTGTCGGCGGCATGAGCGCGAGACATGAGATTTTTCCTTGGCCGCAACTTTCCGCGCTGACGAAAATGGTTGGCGGCGAGAAGCCGGCGGCTCCAAGCCGTTATACTTTCGACGACAAGGAGCGACTCATCGGGGATGAATCAAAAACTCTTGTGACCTGCCCAGCTCAAACCGATCGAACTGCTGTCTTACTGCTTCTTGGCCAATCGAACGCTGCCAACTACGGTGGACAACGGCACCGGTCAGATTATGGCGCGCGTGTTGTAAACGCCTTTGACAAACGGTGCTTCATCGCGGCGTCGCCACTTCTTGGATCGACCAACACCAAGGGAGAGTACTGGACGCTTCTCGCCAACAAATTGATCGCATCGGGACAAAACGACAACGTCATCCTCGCACCTCTCGCATATGGCGGATCAGAGGTCGCACGATGGGCGGCAGGCGGTGACCTCAATCCGGCGCTGGTCGATACAATGAAACAGCTTCAGGATTCCGGCTATCGGGTAACGAGCGTGCTCTGGATGCAAGGAGAGGCCGACCTCGTTTTGGGCACCACTGCGGAGGACTATCAGGCACGTTTCGTGTCGATGGTCGACACATTGCGCCAGCACGGCGTCGAAGCACCGGTTTACATTTCGATCGCATCGAAATGCCTCGAACCGAGCAACGGCGGCTTCAAGGAGCATATTCCAGACAATGCCATCGTACGGGCGCAACTGGCCCTATCAAAAAGCGGCCGCGGTATTCGAGAGGGCGTAAACACCGACGCGTTGCTCAATGGAGACGACCGCTACGACGATTGCCATATTGGGGGCTCAGGCGCGGAGAAAGTGTCGCGGGCCTGGCTGGACCTTCTGAGCGGCGATCGCCGCCTAGAAACCTCCGGGTAGTCTTATCAGCAAATTCCCCCAGATCCGTGCCCATTCCTGCAGTAGCGGAATCCGAACAGCGAAATGCCCCGCCAGGACGGGGCATTTCGTATTAGCTGATGCCGCCCTAATCAGCGATGCCACACCGGAGGGGAGCGACAGGTACAAGGATGACATAGTTCGGAAAATCTTCAATTTACCTGTACTTACTAATTCTACCGCGGAACCTGTTTTGGATTGAGATCAACTCGACTTAAGACCTGAGGTCCAGGTTTTCGCGCCTTCGCGCGTTTCGGCCGTGGCTGCCCGCGCGGCGCGGCGCGCCGCTGTGCTTCATCTAAGACCATAGCCGCTACCCTGAACCGGACCTCAGTCCGATGTGCAACGCGCGATAGCAATCTATCTTTCGAGTCAGTTCACGTCGTGCAGTGCACGGCATCTGATGGTCTCATTCGGAGGAAAACGATGCGGATAGCAACCTTAGCGTCCCTGGCTGTGCTTTCGCTGGCGCTTGCAGCGAGCCCCGCAACGATTGTCGGGCTGGACATGGCCGCACTTGCAAAGGACGGCGGAAACGGCGGCGGCAATGGTGGCGGGGGCGGCAACGGCGGCGGTCATGGCGGCGGCAACGGAAATGGTGGCGGCCAGAACAGCGGTTCAGATCACGGCAGTTCCAAATCGCAATCCGTGAGAGGCAAATCGTCAGAGGCAGCCGGCAAGAACAAGTCCGGCAAGACAGATACCGCAGCCAAAAGCACGAAAGAGAAGAACCTGTCGGCTCAGCTTAAGGGCCTGAATTCCTTGAAACGGAATTACCGGGCACTGATGAACACATCGGACCCGCGCATGGCTGCCATTTCGGCCTACGCCGTGGCCTACGCCCAGTATGAGCTCGACAACGGAATCGAGCCCGCAGCCGACGACCCCGTACTGGGCGATGCGGCGCTGGAGGATGCCTTGGCTTCAGCCACCAAAACCGGCGAGGTCAGCCCGGCGGTTCTGGACGAAGCCAAGACCATTCTCGGAGTTGGCGACGCCGACGGCAAGATTGATCAGATCCGCACCTCGCTCGAGAACGCCGCGTCGACGACGTCAGATGAATAGCCACGAGTGAGTTGCGAGCGGTGCGAAGCCACCGGAATAGCTTCGCACGAACTATAAGAGCATTTCCGATTTTGTTTGAGTTCGGAAATGCTCTATTTTTTTGCCAACTCACTGGCAGGCCCTAAGGCTGGACCGCCATGTTCCGCATATTCTAATCCGCTTTCCCGGGCATGGGCCTCGCTGCCGCGCAAGGTCAGATCAGCCGGCGCCGACATTGTTTGGTTGAACTGGCGGATGGCAATGCCTGATGTGGCACATCGGCTGCAATGGCTCTCGTCGGTCCGCCTCACCCTCCGTCATGCTCGGCCTTGAGCCGACCATCCACACCGCCCCCATCGACACCAGTGGCATGGATGCTCGGCTCAAGGCCGATCATGACGGAGTATGGGATTTGCATTCCCGCCTAACCCGCCGCCACCGCTTTGGGGACCGCCGTGCCGCCTTGGCAGCGTGGCTCGCATGACCGGCTCCTCGTCGGTCGCCTCGTCTTCACGCGCCTCATCGTCTCGCATCTAATCCCTATAACTCCCCCGCACACCGGATACAGATGGGCGCGATCCCGCCAAGCCGCTTCAAGCCGCCTTCCCAAGCACCGCCTCGCCCATCGCCTGCGGCTTTCCGAGCAGATAGCCCTGCGCCTCGTCGCATTGCTCCTCGCAGAGTGTATCGAGCTGCGCCTGCGTCTCCACGCCTTCAGCCAGCACCGGCACCTCCAGGCTCCGGCCGAGCGCCAGGATGGCGCGGACGATCGCCTTGGACTGCGGGCTGGTCTCGACCTCGGCCATGAAGCTCTTGTCGAGCTTGATTTTGTCGAAGGGGAAGGAGCGCAGCGTTTCGAGCGAGGAATAGCCAGTGCCGAAATCGTCGATGGCAATCGACACGCCGAGCGCCTTGATCGCGCGCATCGTCCGCAGCGCCTTCTCCTTGTCGACGATGATCGAGCTTTCGGTGATCTCGATTTCGAGGCGGCGGGGGTTCAGCCCGGTTTCGGAAAGGATGCCCGCGATCACTGTCGCCATGTCGGCATGGCCAAGCTGGACCGGCGAGAGGTTGACGGCGATCTTGTGGTTGTTGTTCCACCTTGCTGCCTCCCGGCAAGCTTCGCGCAGCACCCATTCGCCGATCGGCAGGATCGCGCCGCATTCCTCAGCAAGGCCGATGAAATCCATTGGCGGGATGTTGCCGCGTGCGTGATGTCGCCAGCGCAGCAGCACCTCGTAGCCGGTGATCTCGCCGGTGCGCACCGATTTGTGCACCTGATAGTGCAGATGCAGCTCATTGCGGTGGATCGAGGCCCAGAGGTCGTTGGCAAGCGCGCGGCGGTGGCGCGCGGTCTCGTCCATCGCGGCCTCGTAGAAGCAGACCTTCTCCAGCAAGGATTGCTTGGCGCGGTACATGGCAAGGTCGGCATTGGCGAGAAGCCCGTCCACGCTCTCGGCGTCACCAGGGTAGATCGCAACACCGAGGCTGGCACCGGTCTTGATCTCGAAGCCGTCGACGGAGACGGATCCACCGAGCGCGCCTTCCAGACGGGTGATGAAATCATGGAGCACGCTCAATTCGTCGAAGCGCTTGATCGCGGCGAACTCGTCGCCGCCGAAGCGGGCAACGAACTCGCCCTCCTGCTGCACCTCGGCGAGACGGCGCGTCAGCTCGACGAGCACCATGTCGCCGGTGCCGTGCCCGTGTTGGTCATTGACCTCCTTGAACTTGTCGAGGTCGATGCCGACGACCGCCACCTTGCCCCTCACCCGCTCCGCGACCATCAGTTCCTCAGAGACGCGCTCGCCGAAATGCAGCCGGTTCGGAAGGCCCGTCAGCGCATCATGCTTGGCTAGGAAGGCGACCTGCTCCTCGGATTTCAGCCGATCGGTGATGTCTTCGAAGGTGATGACCCAGCCGCCATTGGGCAGCATGTTGACATTCTGCTGGAGCGATTTGCCGCTCGGATATTTGTGAACCGCGCTGCCGGCCCCGCCCCTGATCAGCGCCATGTTCCTGGTATAGTGCGCCTCGGCCCCCGCGGCCGCTTCCGCCGCGTCCTCGGTGTTGGCAGCATAGCCAATTTCGACCATCTGCCGGTAGCCCATTCCGGGGCGCACCGATCCCTCGGGGAAGCGGAAGATTTCGAGATAGCGCTTGTTGCAAAGCACTAGGCGCTCATCCCCGTCGAACAGGCAGATGCCCTGCCCCATATTCTGCAGCGCGACGTCGAGATTGTGGGTTACCTCCTTGATCCTGTCGGCATCCGCCTTCTGCTTGCTGTTGTCCTTGGTGATCTTCGCAAAGCCGATCAGCGCGCCGCTCTCGTCGTGAATTGCATCGATGACGACATGGGCCCAGAAGGAGGATCCGTCCTTGCGATAGCGCCAGCCCTGGGTTTCGAATCTGCCTTCCCTGCGGGCGGTCTTTAGCGCCCGCTGCGGCAGGCCGTTCCGGCGGTCTTCCTCGGAATAGAACAGTGAAAAATCCTTGCCGACGATATCATCGGCGCTATAGCCTTTGGCGCGCTCGGCGCCGGCATTCCAGTTGCTGACCTTGCCGTTAGGGTCGAGCGTGCAGATGGCGTAGTCGGTCACGCCCTGGACGAGGAGCTTGAAGTTGCGCTCCGCCCTTGCGGCCTTGGCCTCGGAACGCACGGCGAATATGGCGGCCGCAAAACCCGCGGCCAGCAACGAAAAGGTGACGGCGGCGATCGTCACCACCATGACATCAGGCGAAAGCAGCGTCGCCGGATCGAGCGCGGCAAAGCCTGGCGTTACGGTGACACCGGCCATCGCGGTGAAATGCAGGGCGACAACGCCGAGCGTCAACAGAAGCGCTGGTGCGAACCTGGCCAGAAGCGAACGCCTGCCCCTGCTCGCAAATCGAAAAGCGGCAATCGAAACGGCGATGCCGAGAACGATCGACGCCGCCACGAAGCGCCGGTCCCAGGCAATCTCTCCCGGAGATTCTATAGCCAGCATGCCGGTGAAATGCATCGAGCCGATGCCGGCGCCGAAGAGCACGCCCGCGCCGATATTCGCCGCCCATCTGCCGTAGGCGATCTTCGCCGCAACGGCGCCCGTCGTCGCCACGATCGCGACCAGCAGCGAAACCAACGTCAGGCCGGGATGATATCCGACGACGACACCGGGGTCATAAGCAAGCATCGCGACAAAATGGGTGGCCCAGATCCCGAAACCACCCGCCGCCCCCGCCGTCAGCATCCATATCCACCGCGCAGCGCCACCCGACGACATCGCACGATCAAGCAGAACCATCGCGCAATGGCTGGCGAGAAAGCAGATCAACCCCGCAAGACCGACCAGCGAAAGATTATGCTGCTCGGTGATGCATGTCAGAACGGTGAACATTGAATGGGCCCCCTCAATTCGAGGGGTTACGCTATGCGGCGGGTGTTTAAGGAAAGTTGAAGTACGTGGGGTGGTCAGCGGGAATGGGGGGCAAAATTGGGTCGCTGGGGCGGGTTGTTCAATGAGTTGTGGGATTAGGGTTTACGGTGGGTGTGTTGGTATGGTGAACGGATTTGTGTCGTCATCAATTGCCGACCGGAATGCCGCTTGAACTTCCTGGCTTTGTCCGACAAGTGAATTCTACTCGAGTAGCCGTCGCACGCCGGCCTAACCGTTCGCCATTGGGCCGATGCTTTTCGAACCAGGGAACCGGCTAGAGGAATTTAAAACGCATTGGGTGCAGCGGCCGATCAGGAACGCGCCAGTCTGGATTGCCACCGCATTGTCCGCCTACGGCAGTATCCTCGCCCGGAACGCAACCGTCATCTCCTGTTTCAGATCTTCTGCAGAGAACGGCTTGGATATGACAGGGCAGCCGGCATATTCCTGAGGCAGGCTGGCGCTTCCGTAACCTGTGCTGAACATGAAGGGGATCCCCCGCTTGCGCAGGATCTCGGCGACCGGGAAGCTCGGCTGGCCGGCCAGGTTGACATCGAGGACGGCCAGATCGAACTCGCCGCCGGCGGCGGCGGCGCATGCTTCGGGCAGCCGCGCGACCGATGCCGCAATTCTGCAGCCGAGGTCTTCGAGCATGTCTTCGATCAGCAGTGCCACGACGCCCTCATCCTCAACGACAAGCACCTTGAGGTCGGAAAATTCACCCATCTGTCGATCCGCGCAACGGGATCGAGATCCTGCAGCTGACGCCGGCGGGTTCATAGGCGAGGTCGATTGCGCCGCCGAGATCCCGTTCGATGCAGCGCTCCATCAGGCGGCTGCCGACGCCGCGTCGTGTCGGTGCCTCCACCCTCGGGCCTCCCTGCTCCTGCCAATCGAGAAGCAACTCCCGTCCGGACCGGGTTTCATCAGCCAGGTGCCAGTTCAGCGAAAGCGTGCCTGTATTGGATGACAGGGCTCCGTGTTTGATGGCGTTCGTCGCGAGTTCGTTGAGAACCACCGTCAGGCTGAGCGCCGTCCGAGGATCGAGATCGGCCGAAGGGCCGGCGATCGTCACGCGGCTTGCCGCCCCTTCCACAAGCGGCATCAGCACCTCGCCGGCAAGGCCATCCAGCGGCGTGTCCTTCCAGTGCCGCTTCGTCAGCAAATCATGGGCCCGCGACAGAGCAAGAACGCGCGTTTCGAACCGATGCAGGAAATCGTCCAGATTATCCGCATGCCGCGCCGTCTGCCCCGCCAGCGACTGCACTGTCACAAGCGTATTTTTGACCCGGTGATTGAGTTCGTCGATCAGCAGCTTCTGCCGGCTCTCGGCCTGCTTGCGCTCGGAAATGTCGACGAGCATGTTGATCGCGCCGACCAGCTTGCCGTCGGCATCGTGGAGCGGCGTCGGATAGGGTGTGAACGGCACCCGGCTACCGTCGGGTCGTTCGGCGATCGCTTCGGCCCCGCGGACCGGGCGGTCTTCTTTCAGCGCGATGGCCATCGGGCACTGGTCATGCGGTAGAGGCGTTCCATCCGTGTTGTACAGACGCCAGGTGACGCACCACATATCGCCGGGTTGAGGCAAGCGGCCTGACATTTCGACTGCCGCCTTGTTGTAGAAGGTGATGCGGCCTTCGGCGTCGGTTGTATAAACGGCCGCTGGCAAAGCTTCCAGAAGGTCGCGCATGCGTTGTTCGCTGGCGCGGATTTGGTCTTCCATCTGCTTTGCCGCGGTGACGTCCTGGATTACCCGCACGCCATAACGGAAATGACCGGTTTGATCGCGCACAGACGAGCTATGAACGTCAAGGTAAATCGTCTGCCCATCCGGCGTCGTCGAGCGTTTTCGGAAGGAATAGCTGTCCAACTCGCCACGCACCTGGCGCTCGTAAAGCGCGCCATCCTCGTCCCTACCGCTTTCGTGGGTATAATCGAAGAAGCTCATGCTGAGCAGTTCCTCGCGCGACCGCTTCAACATCTTGCAGAGGGCGTCGTTCACCCGCAGAAGCCGGCCGGCGGCATCCGCTTCCGCAATCCCGATCGTCGCCGCATTATATGTTGCCGCCAGCCGCTCCTCGCTTTCGCGCCGAGCACTTTCGGCCTCGTAAAGATCGGTCACATCGGTCGTGAAGCAGCGGGTACTGACGAATTTGCCGTCCTGGAGGCGGCTGTTCGAAGTAATCAGCACATGCTTGACCGACCCGTCCTTTGCCCGCAGCCGCGCGGGATAGCGGTCCAGCTTCTCGCCGCATGACAATCTCTGAAGGATATCTCCGATGACAGGCGCATCGGCGTGAAACTCGGCTATGTGGCGGCCGACATATTCGTCGGCGCTGTAGCCGAGCAGAGCAAGCTCAGCCTTGTTGGCGCGGCGGATGATGCCGTCACCGCTGACGATATGAAGGCCAACCGCGCTGTTTTCGAAGAAGTCCTCGAGCTCCACGATCTTGCGGCGCACCTCTTCCTCGGCCGCTTTATGCGCCGAGATGTCCTGGAAGCAATTGATCGCACCCTGGATATTTCCCTGGTGATCTCTGAGCGCGCGAATGTTCACCAGTGCGGGAAAACGAAAACCATCCGGCCGCTCGATGATGACTTCGGCATTGTGCGCGGACGTGCCCAGCGAAACGGCGGCCGCCATCGGGCAATCGCCATGCGGCAAGGGCGCGCCGTCGGGCAGAAAAAGGCGGTAAGATCCGCAGAAACGGTCGTGCTTCCCATCGAGCGCCGGCGCGCGCCCCCAAAGCTCGGCAGCCTCCGAGTTGTAGCGCACCAGCCAGCCTTCATGGTCGCAGACGTAGACGGCGCCAGGCATGGCATCAAGCACGCTCGGCGCCAGACTGAGAAGGGCCTCGAATTCACTCAGCTTTCGTGAGGCGGTCGCAGGGAATTCTTCTACATTCGACATCAAACGTCCTAACTCAATGCCTCCGCCAGCCTTCAGCTATCGCAGACAGGAACAGCAGCGGGATATTGAGAGTCCGCCCTGCATGACTCCACAACGGGTCAACGGCCATAAACGCGTGACTCGGGGATTGGTTTCCACGACAGGCGAAGATTTATTCAGTGTGGCGCCAACGACCCAGGCAGCCCCTCCGAAATCCCTGTCGGCCGAAGCCGCCGCCGAACTGGCTATCTAGCCGCCATGATCCTGAGCCGCGAACCCGCTCGGGATCACAGTTTCCACTTGACCCGCTATCATTGGTAGTCGGGAAGGCTGACCTTCCTGGCGTATCAAGCCAAGTCCGAAAGACTTCGTAAGTCACCGCGCCCGAAGCGATCCCCTTGACCATTCTGCGGCAAAGTTCCCTGGCCGTTTCGATTTGTAGCAGTTCATCTTGTGCTTGGTGGGCGGCTTTGCGCTCACAGCTGGTATTGGTACGTCAGGTCGATCAAACGGCTTCGACTTTCAGCGAAGATTTAGGGCCCAAATTCTACTGGGCCGATCGAGGAGCTGATGATAATTGCGTATTGATGAAGCCGAGAGAAGTTCTCGTACGCCTTGCCTCTTTCGTGTTGGCGACCTCTGCTTTGTTGATCTTCTTGGTTTTAGGTTTGACGCGAGTTATTTAGCCTCACTTCGGTTGCAGACTGTAGCGCTTGAGAATTGTTCCAGGTCATAAACCATTGCGTTATCCTGCCCGCGCAGCCCCTGGATGAGGGGAATCACTGGGATGTCGATCTTGCTAAGAAGTTTGTCGCTACTGGTTGGAATAACATTGGCTGTACCAGCCTTTGGCGATTGCTTAACCGCTAAACAAACCAATCAGGGCGTGCTGCTGACCAGAGAAACGCCCTTTTATTCCGTATTCTATAAGCCGGAGGGCGTGGGTCTCACCGAACAACGGCTGATGGAGCGCGACGGTTCACTGCAGCCGGTCTCGGCTGTATATTTGCACCCATTGCTCGTCGAAAAGAGAGTGAGCGCCAGCGGCACGCATGAGCTGAAATACGCGAATGCGATTGCGTTAGACGATCTCCCACAGAAGAAGAACTGGCAATCCGCCACCACGCTTTTCATCAATGGCAAAAAATCTGTTTCGGGCACGACTTTTATCCGGTTCGACGGCTTGGGAGAGGAAACTATTGCATCTTGTTCCTACAAAGTTTGGGCCATCAACAGCCGTCTGAAACTGACGAAATTACCTCCGATTATTTTCGAACACTACTATTCCCCCGAGCTTCATCTCGTTCTTCGTTCGGTAAGGCTAAGCCCCTCCAACCGGCCGTTGAGCGAGGTTCGATTTGATCGGTTCCAAGTTGGCTGGGGCAACTAGGGCTATTGTTTCCCTCTATCAACCGGAGCCTAGCGCAACCCATTAAATGGCGGCTTTCGGGCTTGACCAACGGCTCGTCGGACGGCCGGAATGGAGGCGCAAAGCAGCCTTGTCTCTCAATAAAGAGATAGCTCTGAGCCATCAGTTGCTGCCGGTTGATATCGGCGAATTGCATCCGATCCCAAACGCGCGCAACACCTTTCTTCCCCTCCGCCTTCCCCTCACCCCTCCAACTCCACAATCGCACACCCATACCCCCCAAGCTCCAGCCTCCCCGCCACCTTCTTCTCCCCATCCAGCAGATCCCGCCCGGCAGGCACCCCACCCACCGTCACAGCCTGATCCATATAATTCTGCACGAACAGCAGCCGCCGCTCGTCGTTCATCCGCATCGTCACCTCCACGCCCTCGGGCAGCCCGCCGACCAGCGGTTCGATGCCCGCCGGCGCAAACAGCCGCTCCGTCAGCGCCTCGGTCAGCTTAGGCGTCAGATACGTCCCGAGATAGACCACCTGCCCCTTGCCCACCTTGCGGGAGGTCGCCATCGGCTGGCCCTCGGCGTAGCGGTTGGACCAGGCGGCGATCACCTCGACGTCGGGGGCGATGGTAAGGTTTTCGTAGAAATGGCCGGCGGCCATTTCGCGGTTGCCGATCTTGAAGCGGCGGACGCGGCGGTGGCTTTCGGCCGGTTTGTTTGGCGGGATGACGAGGCCGCCGGAGCGCTCCATCACGTCGAACAGGCCGTTGGCGCCGGGGGCTGCGAGACGGCCGAAATCTTCGACGCGCACGCCGGTCAGCTTCGAAAGAGCGGTGCCGGGCGCGGTTTCGCGAATGACGTGGTTGTCCTCAGTGCGGGTGCCGGTGCGAGCGCCGATGACGACGGTGCCGCCTGCTGCGGCGAAGGCTTCGAGCCTCGCCGTCCATTCGTCCTTCCACATCACCCAATGGGGCACATAGAAGAGCTTCAGTTTGGAAAGATCGTCCTCCGGATGGATGAAGCCGCAGGCGATGCCGCGGTCGTAACAATGCTGATGCAGCAGGATCGCATCGTCCTGCGGACTCGGCAGGCCGATCGGATAGGTCTTGTGGGCTTCCTGATTGTCGAAATCGGAGCCGGCGATGCCGACATCCATGCGCACATAGGTGCCGAGGATCTTGTTTTTCAGCGCCGTCATCTCGGTCGCGAAGCGCCTAGCCTCCTCATAGCGATGGCGGCCGATATCGTCATGGTCGATGATGCCCATCCAATAGATCTCGGCGCCGAAATGGGCGGGCCGCCAGCGGAAGAACATCAGGCCGTCAGCACCATGAGCAACGGAGGAGAGCGCCATGCGGCGCAGCTCGCCCGGCTCCGGCGTCAGCGTGCAGAAGCCCGGCTGGCTGCCGAAGCCCGATTGCTGCTCGGGCACAATGTAATTGCCGGAAAAGCCGCGGCAGATATCGAGGTGCAGCGCCTGCACCTTGGCGTGGTTGCCGAGCCGCATGAACTCGTCATAGAGCATCGGATAGATGTCGTAGCCGACGAAATCGAGATCCTTGCTGAACTGGCCGCGGAAATCTATATCCCTCAAGCCGCCGAGATTGTGGAAGACGAACCAGGAGGATTTCACCGCCCTGAGGATCTCGACCTGATCGTGCTGGAAGCGCGCGGTGGAGAAGGCGAGGAAGCGGTGATAATCCTGCAGATGGCCGGGGCTCGGGAAGGTCGGGCCGAATTCGATCGGCAGCACCACCTGGTCGAAACTGTCATAGGCCGTCGCCCAGAAATCGCCGCCCCAGGCGGCGTTGAGCTTTGATATCTCGCGGTATTTATCGGCGAGGAACAGCTGGAATTCGCTGAGCGTCGCCTGGGAAAAGCTCTCCGGCATGCTAGTGTTCAGCTCATTGTCGGCCTGCCAGCCGACGACATGCGGATTGCCGCGATAATGCTCGGCCATCGCCCTGGTGATGCGCTTGCTGTGCTCGCGGAAGACCGGGCTTGCCGTGTCGCAATGCTGGCGCGAGCCATGGCTCATCGGCCGGCCCTTGCCGTCGACCCTTAAAATTTCAGGGTGCGCCGCTGTCAGCCAGCGCGGCGGTGTGGCCGTCGGCGTGCACATGATCGTATCGATGCCGTGGCGCCCGAGGATTGCTATGGCGCGGTCGAAGAGATCGAAATCATAGGTGCCGAGCTTCGGCTCTAGAATGTGCCAGGCGAATTCGGCCATGCGCACGACGTTGAAGCCGGCTTTGGCCATGCGCTCGGCATCGCGCTCCCAATAGCTTTCGTCGACATGTTCGGGATAATGCGGCACACCGACGAGGAAGCGGTCGGTCTGGACGGTGTTCCATGCGGAGAGGGTCTTGTCGGACACGGGCGGTTCTTTCCTGATTACTTGTCGAGAATGGTCTTGCGGGCGCTGATCGTGCGGCCGCCGTCGGGGGAGAAGAGATAGAGCTCGTTCGCATCGAGCTTCAGCGCCACCTTCTGCCCGGCCGCAAAGGGCGCGACGTAGGAGAGCTGCGCGGTGATATTGCCGGTGCCGCTTTCCGACGCGATGGTGCGGAGATTGCCGGCATCGACATAGAGAATGGTCTCGCGGCCGAGATGCTCGACGAGGCGGACCTCGCCATGCATGGCCCCGCCCTCGCTGCCCTCGGCGACAACAGAGATCGCCTCCGGGCGCACGCCGAGCGTGAGAGCCGCGCCTTTCGAGAGCGCCGTCGGCTGGGCGAGCTCCACGGTCAGCGGCGAAAGGCCGGGCGCCGAAACGGTGACATCCAGGCCGGAGACGGCGTCGAGGGTAACGCCGAGGAAATTCATTCTGGGCGCGCCGAGGAAGCCGGCGACGAAGAGGTTGTCGGGGTTGCGGTAGAGCGCCAGCGGCGAGCCTATCTGCTCGATGATCCCCTTGTTCAACACGACGATGCGGCTTGCCATGGTCATCGCCTCCACCTGGTCGTGGGTGACATAAACCATGGTGGCGCCGAGCTCGGCATGCAGGCTGCTGAGTTCGACGCGCATCTGGGTTCTGAGCGCCGCATCGAGGTTCGACAGCGGCTCGTCGAACAGGAAAACCTCGGGCGAGCGGGTGATCGCCCGGCCGATCGCCACGCGCTGCCGCTGGCCGCCGGAAAGCTGCTTCGGCCGCTTGTCGAGCTGGTCATCGATCCGGAGGATCTTGGCGGCGCGGGCGACCGCCGCGTCGATCTCGGCCTTCGGGCGCTTGGCCATGCGGAGGCCAAAGCCCATGTTTTCGGCCACCGTCATGTGCGGATAAAGCGCATAGGATTGGAAGACCATGGCGATGCCGCGGTCACCCGGCTCCTGCCGCGTCACATCGCGGCCGTTGATCACGATCTGGCCGGATGAGATGGTCTCCAGCCCGGCGATGGATTTCAACAGCGTGGACTTGCCGCAGCCGGACGGGCCGACCATGACGATGAACTCGCCTTGCGCGACCGAAAGATCGATGCCGCGCAGCGCATGATAGGCGCCGTAATTCTTGTTGATCTCTCGCAGTTCGAGACTGGTCATATCCTGGCCCTCTCTTGTTGAAACGGAAGACGCCGGCTCATCCCTTCACCGCGCCCATGGTGAGGCCGGCGATGAAGTGCCGCTGCATCAGGAAGAACATGATGACGGGCGGCACGGCGACGATGATCGTGCCTGCCGAAACCAGGTTCCAGGCCGAGACCCATTCGCCGCGCAGATTGGCAAGGCCAGCAGTGACCGGCTTGACGCTGTCGCTGACGGTCAGCACCACGGCCCAGAAATAATCGTTCCAGACGAAGGTGAAGATCAGGATGGCAAGGGCGGCGAGCGCCGGCCGCACCAGCGGGATCACTACATGGATCAGCGTCTGGAACGGCGAGGCGCCCTCGGCGCGGGCCGCCTGGAACAGCTCATCCGGCAATGCGGCAATGAAATTGCGCATGAAGAGTGTCGCAAACCCCGTCTGAAAGGCGACATGGAAGATGATCAGCGCCACGGTGGTATCGATCAGGTCGAGTCGCACCATCAGGTCGCGCACCGGGATCATCATGATCTGGTGCGGCAGGAAATTGCCGCCGACGAAGAGCGCGAAGATCAGCATGTTGCCGGGAAAGCGGTAGCGCGACAGCACGAAGCCCGCGAGCGTCGACAGCACCAGCACGCCGATCACGGAAGGGATGGTGATGATCAGGCTGTTCAGGAAATAGCGCGCCATCGGCGTGTCGGTGAACACGGCCCGGTAATTGTCGATGAGGCCGATCTCGGTCGGCCAGCCCCAGAGATTGCCGCCCATCACGTCCGCCGTCGAGCGGAAGGACGTGAGGATGATCGCAAAGAGCGGGCAGAGCCAGAGGATGAGCACGATGACGACGGCAGACACATAGAACCGGCGCTGCCAGATCGCGCTTTCGGGAATGGGACGAGGATACATCAGCCTCCCCTCTCTTCGCTGCGGATGATGTGGGTGAGATACCAGGCGATGAAGACGGCCATGATCACGAAAAGCACCGAGGCGATCGCCGCGCCGTAGCCGAAGCGGTAGGAGAAGATCGACTGCTCGTACATCTGGTAGGCAAGCACCGAGGAAGAGCCGAACGGCCCGCCCGCCGTCATAACCGAGATCATGTCGAAGGAGCGCAGCGCACCGACGACGGTGACGGCAATGGCGATGAAGGTGACCTGCGTCAGCTGCGGCAGCACGATGTGGCGCAGCATGTTCCAGCCCCTCGCCCCATCGACGCGCCCCGCCCCGATCAGCTCTTCGCTCAGATTGTTGAGGCCGGCGAGATAGAGCACCATGCAGAAGGTGATCTGCGGCCAGAGGGCTGCGATGACGATCGCGAAAGTGACGAAATGTTCGTCGGAAAGCACGGCCGGCGCCACCGCCCCGAAGGCCCTGAAGATTAGCGCCAGCAGCCCGAACTCCGGCGTATAGACCCAGGTGAAGACGACGCCGACGGTCACCGACGCCAGCACCAGCGGAATGAAGAACAGCGACTTCAGGAAGCGCATGCCTGCAATCTTCTGGTTGACCAAGAGCGCAATGGCGAGCCCGATCGGCGGCGCGGCCATGAACATCACGAGCCAGATCAGGTTGTTCTTCAGCGACACGTAGAATTGCGGATCGCTGTAGAGCTCGACGTAATTGCCGAGCCCAATCCACACCATCGGCCCGAACCCGTCCCACTCGTGAAAACTGATCCACACACTCCTGACCGCCGAGAGCAGGATGACGGTGAAGAACAGCGCGATCGCAGGCGCGATAAGCAAAGTCGGGGTAAGCCACCAACGCTGGCGGCGCCATAATGTCTGCATGTCGAGAACCTTGTTTAGGATAAGAGCAAGCGGTGAAGCTTGCCCTTCATCCGGTTGCCGCCCCCTTCTCCCCGTAAACGGGGCGAAGGGGAAACGCCGCAACCTCTCCGTCCCTCGCCAACATCTCGCAGGGCACGTCCCCTCTCCCCGCAAGCGGAGAGGGTTAGGGTGAGGGGCAAACCTCAAAACACGCCAGCCTCAGATCTTATAAATTCGCTTCCGCGTCCCCTCGAGCCGCGTCAGGATCGCCTTGCGCCGGTCGGGCTTGGCCATGAATTCCTGGAAGCCGACGAGGCCGGCCTGGGCCATGTCGGGGTCGCTGTCGCGGTCGTAATATTGCGAGGTGCCCTGCACCGTCTTCATCGTCTCGACGGCGACGTTGACGAGCGGATCCTTGCTCGGCGGCAGGTCGTGACGCGGCGGCACGTTGCCGCCCGGCTCCAGATAGGCTGCCAAATTCTCCGGCCTGTAGAAATAGGCGAGGAAATCGCGCGCGCCCTGCTTGTTCTTCGCCTTGGCGGGAATGTGGATCGAATTGACCGAGAACTCCTCGAAATGGCCGACCTTGGCGTCGAGCACCGGGAAGGTGGCATAGGCGAGCTGCGGCAAATCCGCTTCAGTGAAGGCCGAACGCAGGAAGGCGCCGAGGTTCATCATGCCGGCCTTCTTCTGCGCCAGAAGTGCGGCGGCCTCCTGCCAACCGAAGGAGGTGTGGTTTGGCGTGAAGAAGCCCTTTGATATCATCGCCTCCCACTGGTCGAAGACGGCAGTCAGCGACGGATCGAGATAGCTCATCTCGCCGTTCATCAGCGCCATGTGCTTGTCGAGCCCGTTGATGCGCAGGTTCATCTGGTCGAACCAGCCGGCCGCCGGCCACAATTCCTTGGTGCCGATCGCGATCGGCGTGATGCCGGCCGCCTTGCACTTGTCGCCATAGGCCATGAAGTCCTCGGCGGTCTTCGGCACTGTAAGGCCATGCTGCTCGAACACATCCTTGCGATAGAACATGCCCCAGAGCGTGCCGCCCGTGGGAAGTCCATATTGCTTGCCGTCCTCGGTGACGGCGCCGGCCGTCGCACCCAGCACGTCCTTGTATTTTTCCTTCTCGAACAGGTCGGAAATATCGTCGAACAGGCCGCGCTTGACGAAGGCACGCATGCGGTTGCCCGAGAACCAGGAGCAGACATCCGGCGCGCCCGCGACGAGATAGTTGCGGATCGCCGTCTTGTGCGCCTCGTGATCCATGTTGTTGATGACGACGTTGACGCCGGATTCCTTGGTGAAGCCCGCCGCGATCGCTTTCAGCGCGTCGAGTGCCGCACCGTTGTTTTCGGCCGAGATCATCGTAACCTCCTGCGCCTGCGCGATCGCCGGGATCGGAAGGCCGCCGACCGCCGCACCGGTGACCGCGGCCGCGGAAACAGCGCCCGCCCCTTTCAGGAAGCTTCTGCGGGTGGTTTCGGGAAATTGCTTCGAAAATGCCATTGAATTCCTCCCAGTTGATCGATCAACACCGCCCGTCTCAAGCGGCCCCCTCCCTGGAACGCGCTCGATCAGGCATTCAACGCGCCGTTCGCCCTGCGATGCCTGGCGTACAATCGCCCCGGCTTCAGTTGATCGGCGGGCGAACTTATGCATAGATTGAGCGAGCCCGCAATAATTAATTTACAAAATTAAGGAATGCATCGTGAAGCTGAAAGGCGACCAGACCACGGCGAGAGCCATGAACCGACGCCTCATCCTCAACCTTCTCAGACGCGAAGGGCCGAGGAGCCGCGCCGATATCGCCACCGTCATCGGCCTCTCCCCGGCCGCCGTCACCTTCGTCGTCGCCGACCTTCTGGAGGAAGGCATCGTCACCGAGGGCAAGGCCGTGCCCGGCCCCGCCGGCCGCCGGCCGATCCCCGTCGAGATCAACTACGAGCACTCGCTCGCGCTCGGCTTCAAGCTGATGGTGGATTCGGTGGAATGCGTGGCGACCGATCTCGCCACCAATCCCGTTGCCGCCATGCGCGTCGGCCTGGAGGGCCACGATCCCCATTATGTCGCCGATCTCCTGGCCGGCACCGTGCCCGCGCTGGTCAAGCTCGCCGGCCGGCCGAAGGCCAAGCTCGCCGGCATCGGCATCTCCATGCCCGGTGTCATCAACCACGAGCAGACGGCCTGCGTACGCAGCCACCGTTTCCGATGGGACAACGTTCCGCTCGCCTCGCTGGTGGCCGCCCGCGTCCACGTGCCGGTCTGGCTGGAGGACGATACCAACGCCTACGCCATCGCCCAGCAGCTCTTCGGCCTCGGCCGCCAGCACCGCAACATGGCGGTGCTCGCCGTCGGCGTCGGCATCAGCTGCGCCCTCGTCATCGACGGCAAGCTCTATCGCGGCGCCAATGGCGCTGCCGGCAAATTCGGCCACACGCTGTTCGAGGAAGGCGGCCGCCTCTGCGAATGCGGCAAGCGCGGCTGCCTGATGGCCTACCACTCCGAACTGTCGATGCTGCGCCGCTGGCGCGAAACGACCGGCCGCGAGGACCTCGGCCTCCCCGAACTCCGCACCGCCCTCGCCTCAGGCGATGCCACCGCCCTCACCCTCGTCGGAGATTCCGGCCGCGGCATCGGCACGGCGCTCGCCAACCTCGTCAACATCACCGACCCCGAAGTGATTGTCGCCGGCGGCGAAGCCGTCTCCCTCGGCGACGCCTTCCTCACGCCCCTGCGCGAAGCCCTCACCGCCCGCACCTTCCGCACCGCACCGCCGCTGCTGCCCGACTGGGAGGACAACTCCTGGGCCCGGGGAGCGGCGGCCCTGGTGACGCAGAAGATATTTGATTTCGAGTCATCCGGCGGGGTGACGGATATAGCGACGCTGGGCGTCAGAGGCTCGACGTCGGCGGCTTGAAGTGCGGCAGAACGGCAGATTGTCTATCGGACGGTGTGCGGCACCCGCTCTTCCCTGCCGGGCATCTCCCCCACAAGGGGGAGATCGGCAAGTGGGATTTCGCGCCCACTCGCCACATGGACTTTCAGCTTGCCCGCCCCTTCGTCCGACTTAGGGACGTTACATGGCCGCGCTGCCTATTGCTGCTGTTGCGACTGCGCCGGCGGCGGTGTTCCGATCTTGTCCAGGACCTTCTTGGCCAGGGCCGGGTCGCTCTGCGCGGCCGTCAGGATCGAGGAATATTCCTCGACCGAGATGTCGTTGGAGGACTGGACGGTTTCGACCATCTCCTTCTTGGCCTCTTCCTGCAGCTTTTGCTTTGCTGCCTGATCCTTCGTTGCGTCGATCTTGGCCGAATATTGCTGCCGGACCTTATCGACCTGCAGGTAGGCGACGGCAAAGGCTTCGAGTTTTTGATCGCTGACGGCCGCCGGCGCAGCCGTGCCGCCGCTCTGCCCCTGCATCGGCGCCTGGCCCTGCGCGGCCGGCTGCTGTTGCGCTTGCGCCATCTCGACAGCCGAAGCCGGGCTGAACGCCAGCAGGCTGAAGACCGCAGCGGTCATCATTGCAACAGGTGTGTAACGAGTGATCATATTCGTTCCTTTTTCACGTGCGTGATTTGACGGCAGCAAGACCGCCTCGGTCGATCGCTCGGCCGCTGAAAAGGCCGGCGAGGTCGCGACGATGAAGCCTGAAAAGGGCACGATGCGGCGGTAACAGGGCTATTTACTGACGATTGAGCGGCGGCTTTGTGACCAACGGAGGCCGGCCCAGCCCTACCGCGCAAACTTCCTCGCCCCCGCCACGCACAGAATTACGGCGATCGTTACAGCCAGCATGCTCCACGTCACCGTCTCACGCAGCAGGGTGGCGGCGAGCGAAAGGCCGAAGAAGGGCTGGAGCAGCTGCAACTGGCCGACGGCGGCGATGCCGCCCTGGGAGAGGCCACGATACCAGAAGATGAAGCCGATCAGCATGGAGAACAGCGAGACATAGGCAAGGCCGACGAGCGCCGGGGTTTCGATGCCGGCAAAACTCGCCGGACGGTATAGAAGGGCGGCCGTGACCATCAGCGGCAGCGACAGCACTAGCGCCCAGGAAATCACCTGCCAGCCGCCCAGCGTGCGCGACAGCCTGCCGCCTTCGGCGTAACCGAGACCGCAGACAAGGACAGCCGCCAGCATCAGGACGTCGCCGACCGGCGATGCGGTCACCCCTTGCGCCAAGGCAAAGCCCGCCACCAGCGCACTGCCGAGAATGGAAAAGAGCCAGAAGGCCGGCTTTGGCCGCTCGCCGGCGCGGATGACGCCGAAGGTCGCGGTTGCCAGCGGCAGAAGGCCAATGAAGACGATGGAATGGGCCGAGGTGACATGCTGCAGTGCCAGCGCCGTCAGCAGCGGAAAGCCCACCACGACGCCGAGTGCGACAACGAAGAGCGAGACGATATCGCGCCCTGACGGCCGTTTCTCACGAAAGATGATCAGCAGGCAGAGCGCCAATGCCCCGGCGATCGCCGCGCGCGCGACGGTCAGGAACACGGGATCAAACTGCGCCACTGCGACGCGCGTTGCCGGCAGCGAGCCGCTGAAGATCACCACGCCGACCAAGCCGTTGATCCATCCTGCCGTCATGCGTTCCATTATGCACTCTTCCTTCCTGATGCATGCCGTCCAAAGCACCCTCAGCTTTGGACGGCATGTATGAAAACAACCACCTAAGGCGCGTCACTTGAATCAAATTCGCAGCGAGGGGCTTCAGCCTTTATCGATCAGGACGGATGGCCAGGACAGTGACAGTCTGATACGATTTCAACAAACTGTTATGGTTCGAAAAGCAGTACAGATGGGCGAAGAACTGGCAGGACGCACACGCGTCGAGATGGTCATGGCAACGATCCGGCAGCGCATTGCCGGCCGCAGCCTGACGCCCGGCGCAAGGCTGCCGTCGGTGCGGGGATTGGCGGCGACGTTGAAGCTGTCGACGTCGACCGTGGTCGATGCCTATGAGCGCCTGGTTGCCGAAGGCGCGATCCTGGCGAGACCAGGCTCCGGCTTCTATGTCGCCAACCAGGCAGCACCCTTTGCGCTTGCGGAGGCCGGGCCGAAGCTCGATCGCGCCGTCGATCCGTTCTGGATATCGCGGCAATCGCTGGAGGCCGGCGAGAGTGACCTGAAACCCGGCTGCGGCTGGCTGCCGCCCTCCTGGCTGCCCGGCGAAGCCATGCGCCGCGGGCTCAGAACGCTTGCCCGCGCCGACGGGCCGGCGCTTGCTGACTACGGTTCGCCCCTCGGCCTGCCGCCGCTGCGCCAGCTGATTTCGCGGCGCATGGGCGAACGCGGCATCGAAGCCTCCCCCGACCAGATCATGCTGGCGGATTCCGGCACGCAGGCAATCGATCTGCTCTGCCGCTTCCTGTTAGAACCCGGCGATACCGTGCTGGTCGACGACCCCTGCTATTTCAATTTCCATGCCCTGCTGCGCGCCCATCGGGCAAAGATCGTCGGCGTGCCCTACACACCGCACGGTCCCGATATCGAGCTGTTTGCGCAAGTCGTCGCTGAACACCGGCCGCGCCTCTACATCACCAATTCCGCCATCCACAATCCCACCGGTGCAACGCTGTCCCCGGTGACGGCACACCGGCTTCTGAAACTCGCCGACCAGTTCGACCTCGTCATCATCGAGGACGATATCTTCGCCGATTTCGAATACACCCCGGCGCCCCGCCTTGCCGTTTTCGACGGGCTCGAGCGGGTCATCCATATCGGCAGCTTTTCGAAGACGCTCTCAGCCTCGGCCCGCTGCGGCTTTATCGCCGCCAAACCGGAATGGGTCGACGGACTGACCGATCTCAAGATCGCCACCGCCTTCGGCGGCGGCCGGCTGACGGCGGAACTGGTGCTGAACGTCTTGAACGACGGCAGCTACCGCAAACACATGGAGACGCTGAGACAGCGGCTTTCCCGGGCGATGGGCGAGGTCTCGGCCCGGCTAAAAGGGTTGGGGATAATGCCCTGGCTGGAGCCGCCGGCCGGGATGTTCCTCTGGTGCCGGCTGCCCGACGGCGTCGATGCGGCCGACGTGGCGCGGGCCGCGCTGGAAAGGAAGATCGTGCTTGCCCCCGGCAATGCTTTCAGCCTGTCGCAATCGGCGACGAATTTCATGCGGTTCAATGTGTCGCAGATGTTGGATCGGCGGGTGTTCGAGGTGCTGGAGGAGGTATTGGGGAGGCTGAGGAAGTGAGAGAGAACACGCTCGCCGTTGCCGCACGGCACCCCTTCGTCCTCATCTCGTCAACGCCACACCTCAAAACGACCGATTGACCGCCGTGTCGTTCTCCAGCCGCGTCACGCAGCCTTCGAGCTTGGCGAGCAGCAGGTCGAAATCGAGCGGCTTCGTCAGGTAGTCCGCCGCCCCGGCCCGCAGGCCGGCGAGCGTATTTTCCCGGTCGGTCAGCGCCGTCAGCAGGATGAAGGGGATGTTGGAGAGCTCTGGGTGGTTGATCTGGATTTCCGCCAGAAGCTGGTGCCCGTGCATGACAGGCATGGAAATATCGCTGATGACGATGTCCGGCCATTTCGACAGTATCATTTCCAGGCCTTCGGCGCCGTTCGAGGCCTTTGCGCCCGCGCGTCACTCTTCGATGCGGTAAAATGCAATCCTTCGAGCCGCGCATAATGGGCGACGCTTTCGACTCGCCTTTCCATCGAGGAACTTGACCGAGACGGCGATGAACTCCTGGCCGGCCTCGATTTGCATCCTTGTCTAGCTCGGCAGAATGGGGCGCGTGCTTATTATCGCCGGCCGGTTGCCGATCATGATCGTGCGGACCCTGGCGAACTGACCAAGCGGTTCGGCGCCGGGCTTTTTGCTCTCGAGGAGAGCAGCCCGCATCTCGCCCGCCAGCGCCGTCATCTCCTGGCCGTTGTCGCTGCCGAGGCGCGGCGGCATAGTGTCCGTTCCATCGCGAACGGCAAACATCAGGCGATTGGTATCGTCAAAGACGTAGGTTCTGTCGTGCCCGAAATATTGGCTCGTCCAGCGGCCGACATTGTCAAGCAGCCATTCATGGTTCCGCTGCTTGGCATAAAGGAAGGCGTCGTCCCATTTGGTGACACTTTCCTGTTCCCGGGGAAGCGCATTGATCTGCGCTTCCAATCCTTGGGTGACGAAGTCGGCCTGCCGGCGCAAATAGAGATCATCGACCTTCACCGCGGCGAGCCACGCAAATCCGCACAACAATACGGCCATCGTGCAGGTGAGCGTCACCAGGACGAGCGTGATGTGCGATGCCCGCAATCTTTTGATGGCATTTACTACGCGACGTTGACACGCAAAAGTTGACGGACGATGAATTGCGCTCGTCACCAAGCTTCAGCCTGGCCATGGAAGATCACCCTTGCTTGCGCTCCGGCCCAGCCGCAATGGTACCCTCCGGCGTAATCGAAGGAGAAGAACATGGACGCAGGAGCGTCACCTGATATGTCGGGCATCAGAATCGAAGCGATCACTGCAGCCCATATCGACAGCTTTCATCGCACGCTCGACATCGTCGCACGGGAGAAAAAATACCTGTCGATGACCGAAGCAACGCCACTGCCGCAGACACGCGAGTTCGTGATGGGTATGATTGCAAAAGGCAATCCGCAATTCGTTGCCGTCACTTGTGAAGAGGTCGTCGGCTGGTGCGACATCAGCCGGCATTTTTTCCCATCGCACGCCCACCGCGGAAACCTCGGAATGGGAATCCTTCCCGCCTATCGCGGCCAGGGTCTGGGACGGCGGCTGATGGAGACGACATTAAGAGCCGCACAAAAGACCGGTTTTCGCCAGAGTCGAACTCGATGTTTACGAAGACAACAGCCGGGCGATCGCTCTTTACGAAAAATTGGGCTTCGTGCGCGAGGGCATAATCCGGCGCGCTGCACGCATCGACGGCCGGTTCATCGATGCGATCGGCATGGCGCTTTTGTTCGATGAGGATGGGTCGGCATAAAAAAGGCAGGCGCACCGGCACCGGAGAATGCAAGGAGCAGCGTTGCGGCGTGCTTCGAGGCTCAGCCCGATGGCTGCGCACCTCAGCATGAGGAAGGTCGGGGATGCCGCGCTGCAATTGCGGGCATATAAGGATGCGGGAGGTGTCCTCACTTACCCCGGCCGGCGCACAGCCCGGATTTTACCGCTGCCGCCTCCGCCGCAGAAGAAGCGATTGGCGCCGTCGGATTCGAGGCCGGAGACGCCGGTGCCTTCCGGCATATCAAGCCGCTCCAGCACTTCGCCGGTTTCCGGATCGATGCGCCTGACGTCGCTGTCGTCGCCCTCCCACGTGCCATGCCAGAGCTGCCCGTCGATCCAGGTGACGCCTGTCACGACGCGGTTGGACTCGATGGTGCGCAGGATCTTGCCGGTCTCTGGATCGATCTGGTGGATCCTGCGCCCGCGATGCTGGCCCACCCAGAGCGTGCCCTCGGCCCAGGCAAGACCGGAATCGCCGCCATTGCCGGGTGCGGGGATGGTGGAAAGGATGCGGCCGGTCTTCGGATCGATCTTGTGAATGACGTCCTCGGCGATCTGATAGAGGAATTCGCCGTCGAAAGCCGTTCCGGCATGGGAGGCGACCTCGATCGAGCGCACCACCTCGCCGCTTTCCGGATCGAGCGCGTTCAGCCTGTCGCCGGAGGCGAACCAGACGTGCCGGCCGTCGAAAGTGACGCCATTGACGCGCTCGGCGCCGGGAAACGGCCCGTATTCACGCAGGATATTCGCTGCTGATTTTTTCATCGCTTCCTTCCCTCCAGTTCGGCTCATCCTAATCGGTTAGCAGTGGCCCGGGGAGTAACAAGATCGTCGGGAAACCCGGCAGCGGCGGGCTCATCCAGCGCCGTGCACGACCGCGCCCGAGCGACTGCACCCTGCCTTCGCCGGCAAGGGCATCCAGCGCACGCTGCACGGTGCGGGGGCTGGCCGCAAGCGCGATCGCCAGGGCCGAGCTCGACCACGCCTCGCCATCGGCCAGGAATGCGAGCACGGCCCCATGCTGACCTTCGACCAGCGGCGCCAGCACTGCGATATCGCCGGCGGCGCGTGGCGAAAGGGCAAAACCGCGCTTCGTCGCCGAGACCTCCGCCAGTCCGGCAAGTGCTGCGCGCAGCCGGCCGATCTCGACGCGCAGCCGGGCGCGATGTGATTCATCGGCATGTTTGCCACGAAAGGCACGCGCGATGAGCGTACCCCTTGCCACATCCGCCGGCCAGGCTTCGGCGAGCGTACGGGCGAGTGCAAACAGCACCGGCCGCGTCGCCAGCGAAACGGCATTGCCCGCGCTCCAGACCACATGACGGCAGGCATCGACGACGAGCGTGCGGGAGGAAAGCAGGGCTTCCACCTCCGCAAGCCGCAGCGAACGCTCCTGCCCGCGCGAAACCAGCCGTGCCGCCGGGGTCGCGAGCACCAGCGCGGCGGCTTCGACCTCCCGGGTCAAAGCGGGGATATCGGCCGTGCGCGCGGCAAGCCTCGCCCGGTCGAAGGCAGATCGTGCCGCCTCGGTTCGCAGACGCCGGACGGCAATTCCTGATACCACCAGCTCGTGGGCGGCCCGCAAAGCCGGCGGCAGCGGCGTCGGATCGAGCGCTGCGAGCGCGCGTTCTGCCTCGTCGAGGCGGCCGATCAGCACCAACCTGCGGATGGCGACATTGCCCGCATGGGCGGCGTTGACCCTGTCGCCATGCGCCTCCAGCACTTTGCGCGCCGCGTCCAGCGCCTTGACCGGCCAGGTCAGATCGCGCGAGACAAGCGCGATCTCGGCCTCGGCGACCACGCAGCGCGCCCGCGCCACAGCCTCCCGCGGACCGAAGGCGCGCGCCGCATTCTTCAAGAGCGCCTTGGCGCGCGCGAGATCGCCGAGCTGCGCCATGGCGATGCCTCGCAATGCCAGCGCCGGCGGGTCGTCGCGCAGCGCCACCCGCTTCAGTGCGCCCAGTGCATCGCCCGATGCCAGCGCCAGCGCCGCGGCCGTGATCAGCGAGTCCATTCAAATCCCGTCACACTTGTCACTCCCGCCATTCCCCTGTCCGGCCGTAATCTGCTCGGCGCCGGCAGACAATCCGCGCCGGATGGTACGACGACAGACAGGCAAAGGAGAAGACCCATGACGGCACAGCTGAATGCAACGCGCGAGCAATGGCTGGCAGCAAGGCTCGATCTGCTCGAGGAGGAGAAGGAACTGACCCGCCGAAGCGACGCGCTGGCCCTGAAGCGCCAGCAATTGCCCCGCGTCAGGATAGAAAAGGAATATCGCTTCCACACCGAAAGCGGCGATGCCTCGCTGAAGCATCTCTTCGGCGGGCGCTCGCAACTTCTCGTCTACCACTTCATGTTCGGACCGGATTACAGCGCCGGCTGCCCCTCCTGCTCCTCGATCGCCGACGGCTTCAACGGTTTCTTCGTCCATCTCGAAAATCACGACGTCGCCTTCTGGGCCGTTTCGCGCGCGCCGCTTGCAAAACTTCTGGCGTTCCGACAGCGCATGGACTGGCGCTTCCCCTGGGCATCCTCCGGCGGCAGCGATTTCAACAGCGATTTCGGCGTCTGGTTCAGCGACGAGCAGCAGCGGCTGGGCGGCGTGGAATATAATTACCGCCGCGAACCGCCCGCCCCCGAACCGATGCCCAGCCGGAACATTGAGGAATGGCAGCAACGCGGCAGTGACGAGCCGATCACGCAAATCGCCGCCATGACCGGCACCGATGTGCCTACCTATGTCCGCGACCGGCCGGGCGTCAGCGCCTTCGAGCTCATCGACGGCGCCGTCTACCACAGCTATTCCAGTTATGCGCGCGGATTGGATGGCCTCTGGGGCGTGTACCAATGGCTCGATCGCGCGCCGAAGGGTCGCAACGAAACCGGCATCTGGTGGCGCCATCACGACCGCTACGGCAAGGAGTGACGGTGATGCTGCTCTCTGGCCACAGCTCGAAAAGCGGCAGCGAACACGCTGCGCCAGGCGGCGGAGCCGCCTTCAATCCAGCCGAATGGCTGTCTGTATCGGCCGCCGCCGACGGAGCGGCCGGCAGACCGGGCGAATCCGCCCGGAGTTTGCCCGCCGCCGACTGGCTGTCGC
This sequence comes from Rhizobium lentis, assembly GCF_014200175.1. Classification (GTDB taxonomy): domain Bacteria; phylum Pseudomonadota; class Alphaproteobacteria; order Rhizobiales; family Rhizobiaceae; genus Rhizobium; species Rhizobium mulingense. Next base: position 436,406 of record NZ_JACHBD010000001.1, read on the forward strand.
TTGCTGCTGCGCCGACCTTCGCAATCATGGCATTACTGACGGCCGCGACCGGCAGTACTGACACGATCTGCGTGAGCGCGCCCGATACCTTCCCGATCGGCGGAATGGTGCCGATGTATCTGCTGATGAGCGGCTTTCACCTGGCGCCTTGGCTGCGGCTTGTCGCACGTTGGCAGCGCGTGAGCCGGAGGTAATGGATCAGCTTCACTCCATACGGTCCTGACCGATCCTTCAAGACGACTGAAAAGTCCCTGCCCGATATCACCGACATCAGGCTGCCGAACCCGCTTGACCTGAAGCTGTTCGAAAAGACGTGTTTCTTGAAAAACGGAAAGATGGCCTTCGCCGCGGCGCTTTAGGAAACTGCGTTGCCCCGGTCGCAGGTCTCACGCCTGACCCGCGACCGGGTGTTTGCCGGCGGAACAGTTCGCACCTCCGGCGTGAACGCAAGAGGGTGGAACTTGCTCCGCTGAGCCCGATTAATCATAGTGCCGGCATGAGCGGATACGATAGCCCTTTCGAGTATTATGGTCGATGTCGCTAGCCGTAGAGCTCGCCACCGTGGCCTGACGCCCCGACGATGGACCGGAGAGAGACCGAGGGAAGGCTCGGCAACAGGCATATGATAGCGCCGATGCACCGCGCCTCAGTTCCGATTGTCATGCAACCCGAAACTGTGCAATGACCTGTCGACCCCAGACACAACGGATCAAGGTGCGTATCAGCATGAAGAAGATCGGATTCCTTTCGTTCGGGCACTGGACGCCCTCGCCGCAATCGCAGACCCGCTCGGCGGGCGACGCGCTGCTGCAGTCGATCGATCTTGCCGTCGCCGCTGAAGAGATCGGTGCCGACGGCGCCTATTTTCGCGTACACCACTTCGCCCGGCAGCTGGCCTCGCCCTTCCCGCTCCTGGCAGCCGTCGGTGCTAAGACCAGCCGGATCGAGATCGGCACGGCCGTCATCGACATGCGCTACGAGAATCCGCTCTATATGGCCGAGGATGCGGGTGCCGCCGATCTGATCGCCGGCGGTCGGCTGCAGCTCGGCGTCAGCCGCGGTTCGCCCGAGCAGGTGATCGATGGCTGGCGCCATTTCGGCTATGCCCCGCAGGAAGGTCAGGACGAGGCCGAAATGGCGCGGCGCCACGCGGAAGTCTTCCTTGAGGTGCTGCGCGGCGAAGGCTTTGCCAAGCCGAACCCGCGGCCGATGTTTCCCAACCCGCCCGGTCTCCTGCGTCTCGAACCGCATTCGGAGGGTCTGCGCGAGCGGATCTGGTGGGGCGCCAGCTCCAACGCCACCGCCGTCTGGGCGGCAAAGCTCGGCATGAACCTGCAGAGTTCGACGCTGAAGGACGACGAGACGGGAGAGCCGTTCCACGTCCAGCAGGCCGATCAGATCCGCGCTTACCGCGAGGCCTGGAAGGCCGCCGGTCACACCCGCCAGCCGCGCGTCTCGGTCAGCCGCAGCATCTTCGCGCTGGTCGACGAGCGCGACCGCGCCTATTTCGGCTATGGCGGCGACGAAGGCGACAAGATCGGCTTCATCGACGAGAAGACTCGGGCAATCTTCGGCCGCAGCTACGCCGCCGAGCCCGATGTACTGATCAAGCAGCTCGCCGAAGACGAGGCGATCGCCGAGGCCGACACGCTGCTGCTCACCGTCCCCAACCAGCTCGGCGTCGAATATAATGCGCATGTCATCGATGCGATCCTGACCCACGTCGCACCGGCGCTCGGCTGGCGGTGAGAGAACTTAAGACGGCCGCGATAGCGGCTTAGTGGACGAGCGATGATGCGAGGGCGGGCCGTTGCCCACCCTCTGCCCATCTCCCGGCAAGGAGGGAGATTGCAAGAGGTTCGGCCATCCGTCCCTTTTTCCGTAGCGAACGAACTATGCGGCAGTTGTTTGGGAAAAACCAACGCGCCCAGCCGATCTCCCCTTGTTGGGGAGATGCCCGGCAGGGCAGAGCGGGTGTTATACGGCCCGCCCTCTCTTAACCTGTGCCCCACGTACCCATAGCGGCCGCGCCGGAGAGCGCATCTGCCATCCCACCGCCGCGTGAACGAAGCCTCGGGACCTTACTGCCGCGCCGGACGTTGATGGTGCGAACCTTGAATCGGCTGCACCACGACCGAATTAAGGCCGTAGCCCGAACCGCGAGTTGCCCCATGCCGCGCACGAACCTCAACGATATCCTGATCTTCATGGCCGTCGTCGATGCCGGAAGCTTCATCGGCGGCGGCCAGGCTATGGGCCTGTCCCGATCGGCAGCAGGAAAGGCCGTCATCCGCCTGGAAGACCGCCTCGGCACGCGCCTGCTCAACCGCACCACGAGAAGGCTGAGCCTGACCGACGAAGGCCGGGTATTCTATCAACATGGTCTGGAAGTCCTCGCTTCGGTCGACGAGGCGGAGGCGAGCGTGGCGGGTCAGAGCGCCGCGCCGCGGGGCGTTCTCAGGCTCACCGTTCCCGATGCCTTCGGGCGGCTCGTCGTTCTGCCCATCGTCGAAAAATATCTTCTGGCCTGGCCCGGCATCCAGGCCGAAGTGAACTTCACCGATCGCAAGGCCGACATCCTCGAAGAAGGTTTCGATCTGGCAATTCGGATCGGCACGATGCCGCCGGCATCCGACACCCGGCTGCTTTCGCGGGTGATCGCAGCCGACAGGGCGCGGCTCTGCGCCTCGCCATCTTATCTCGCCGACCGTGGCGAGCCGCGCGACATTGACGATCTCGCCGCCCACGATTGCCTGGTCTTTTCCAGCCGCGATCAACGGCAAGGCTGGCGCTTTCGCGGCGAAGGCGAAGCCTGGGTCAAGGCGCAGGGCCGCAGCCGCCTAAGGCTCGACAGCGACGAGGCGATCCGCGACGCCGCCGTCGCAGGCCTCGGTATAGCTCTGCTCCCCGACTTTCTCGTCGCAGCCGATCTCGTCGCCGGCCGCCTCCGCCACGTCCTGCCGGAGCTCGAAACCGATGACGTCAAGATCGTCACACTCTATCCCGACAAGCGCCTGCTGGAACCGCGGGTGCGCCGCTTCATCGACCTGATGACCAAGGAGCTCGGGCATCAGTGAGCGCTGCGATCTCCCTGTCAAACCCGCGAAAACTCTTCAGCGCCAGCGGCGCAAGCGTGGTCGCGAGATAGGCAATCCCCATCAGGAACAGTGCGGCGGCAAGGCCGAGCGTGCTGATCAGCGCGCCGCCGGCGAGGCCGCCGAAGGGGATGAGGGTGAAGCAAAGGGCGGTGTTCAATGCGGTGACCCGACCGGTCAGCGGCTTGGGGATGCGCTCGAAGATGACCGCCGACAGGATCGGGTTGAGAAAGCCCGACGCGAATCCTGCGATGGCGAGCGTCGCAAAGACGAGGCCGATGGGCGCATCCAGCGCGGGAACGAGAAAGCGCGGAAAGCCGGTCAGGAGGAAGGCCACGGTATAAATCGTCAGGCGCGGCATGCGCTCGCCGATCGCCGCGGCAATCGCAGCACCCGCGATCGAGGCGCCGGCGAAGGCGGCGAACATCGCCCCGAGCAGCTCGGGCCCATGGCCGGCATCCCGTGTCCAGACCGGCAGTAGCACCGCATGATAGGCCTGGTCGAATAGATTGGTGACCGCCACCATGGTGACGATGCTGACGAGCACGGCATCGCTGCGCAGAAAGTGCCAGCCCTCCCGGAGATCGTCGAGATAGGAAGGCAGCTTGCCCGACGGCGCGACGGACCGATCGGGAGCGCGCCGCATGCCGGGTATGCCGGTCGCGACGACCAGCGCTGCGGCGGCGAAGGTGGCGGCGTTGACGAGGAGCGCCTGACCCGGGCCAATCAATCCGATCAATGCGCCGGCGCCGGCAGCGCCTACCGTTGAGGCCAGTCGTTCGATGGCGCTGGAGGTGCCGGTCACCCGCTCGAGCGGCACGGCTGCCAGCGCAGCGATATCGGGAACCATCGCCTGCTTGGCGGCATCGGAGGGCCCCCGCAACAAGCCCATGGCGAAAACGACGGGCAGCAGCACCGGCACTGTCAGCATGCCGAAGAGATCGAGAAGCGGCACCAGCCCGACCGCGATCACCGAGGCCATGTCGCAGACGATGGCGATGCGCTTGGCGCCGATGCGGTCGATCAGCGGCCCCCCGAGCGCTTTGGCGAGCACATAAGGCAGCATCTCCATCATCGCCGTCAGCCCGGTCAGCACCGGGCTGCCTGTGGCGCTTAGCACCAGCCAGGGAATGGCGATGGACGATAGCCGGGTGCCGGAAAGCGAAAGTGTCTCTGCGGCGGCAAGCGCCAGGAATGGCTTGCCTTCTCTCACCGCTCGTCCTCCCGCTCGCGGTGCGGCAGGCGGCCCGGATAGGGAAAGGCATGCAGCATGACATAGAAAGGAACGATGCCAGGATTCCGGGACGCCGCCTCCCCCAGCGGTGGGGCGGCCCGCATGGCTTCCAGGATGATGCCGGTCAGCCGCTTGGTTAGGGCCTCGGCCTGTTCCGCCGTCATCGGGATGATGATGTCGTCGGCCGCCGTCGCCTTGCGCCATTCCGCCGGCAGCTCGGCATATTCCTGCAGCGCCTGCTGCATCTGGCCGACCTGCAGTGAGAGGGCCGCCTGGTTGAAAGCGATGTCGAGATCGAGCGCCTCCCCCTCGGCTTCGCTTGCGGGCACCGAGGTCAGCTCGTGGCTGGCACGCCACCAGCGGTCGCGCCGCGAGGCATGCGGCGCATCCTCGATGAAACCGTATTGGGCGAGCTGGCGCAGGTGATAGCTGGTCGCGCCGCTGTTCAGGCCCAACCGAACGGCGAGCTGCGTCGCCGTGGCGGGGCCGTCGATCCTCAGCATGCCGAGCATGCGCAGCCGGACGGGGTGGGCCAGCGCCTTCAGCGCGGACGGTTCGGGCACGACACGGCTGACGGTACGCGAGGCAACAGCATCTGCGGCAGGTTCGGAGTTCTGCTCTTTCATGACCTGATCATACAATCGCAAACATATCTTTGCAAAGATTTCTTTGTAAAATTGTTCGACTTTCGAAAGGCATTTGAAAACCAGCGTCGGCCCTAGCCAAGCATCATCACGCGCCCTAAGACCATCCCCACGATCCGCATGAAACGAGGGGGCAAGGGATGTCTGAGGAAGCGCAGAAAAACATCGGCACGTGGTACATCGACCCCGATGCCGAAGACAGGATGGCCGATGGACATGCGCCCATCTGGCGCCACCTATTCGATCTCATTCTGGAGCGCGACCTCTCCGACAAAAGCGTGCTCGATTTCGGCTGCAATCAGGGCGGCCTGCTGCGCCATCTCTATGCGATCCGCCCGTTCCGCAAGGCGCTCGGCATCGACATTGCCGAAACCTCCATTGCCAAGGCCGAGACGCTGAAAGGCAATCTGCCGATCCAGCATCAGGTTGGCGGCAGGCTCGAGGGCTGGAGCGACGAATTCGACCTCGCCGTCAGCCATGAGGTCATCTATCTCGTCCCCGATATCGACGCGCACGCCGCCGACATAAGACAGGCACTGAAGCCGGGCGGCGTCTATTATGCGGTGACCGGCTGTCACACGGACAATCCGCTCTGGCCGAAATGGCGCGAGCTCGTCGCCAACCGCACCAATACCGTCGTTCAGGATCGGTCGATCACCGATTACGGCCGCGCCTTCGAAAAGGCAGGCTTCGACGTTTCCGCCCGCAAACTCGAATATGACGGATTCATTCCCTTCGTCGCGGATGGCTGGACGCCGGACTTTGCCGATGCGCTGAATTACTACACGCAGACAAAAATCGTCTTCAGGCTGGTGAAGCGCTAAACACTGCCGGCTGAAGTTTCATCAGCTCCACATCGAAATGCGGCGCACTATTTGGAGCGACCTGGACGAAACGGCCTCTGACACGGAAGATGTCCTGGATGAGGTTGCGCTCGGCAAGCTCGCGCGGCGCGCCGTCGAACCTGAGCTGCCCCTTTTCGAGCAGCGAGATGCGGTCGCTGACGGCGATCGCCTGGTTGATGTCGTGGATCGCCATGACGACGGTCACGCCCTTTTCCCGGCTCAGCCGATGCACGAGATCGAGCACCTCGACCTGATAGCCGATGTCGAGGAAGGAGGTCGGCTCGTCGAGCAGCAGGATCTCCGCTTCCTGGGCGAGAGCGGCCGAAATCCACGCCCTCTGTCGCTCCCCGCCGGACAATTCGCGCAGGCTGCGATCGGCTAAATCAGACAGGTCGGTGCTTTCGAGCGCCCATTCGATCGCCTCTTCGTCGCGGCTGTCATAAGAGCGGAACAAGCCGACATGGGGATAGCGGCCCTGACGCACGAGTTGGACGACGGTCATCTCGTCCGGTGCGGTCGGCTGCTGCGGCAGGAAGGCGAGCTTCTTCGCCAGCATCCGGCGCGACATGGAGGCGACGGCAACGCCGTCGAGCGACGCCCTGCCCTCCGCCGGGCGGATGAGCCCGGCCAGCGCATGCAGCGCCGTGCTCTTGCCAGACCCGTTCGGCCCGATCAGCGCCCGGATCTCGCCTTTTTCGAGCGAAAGGCTGAAACCGCTGAGGGCCTTTCGCTGGTTGTACATCACTGAGAGGTCGGAACAGGACAATGGCATCTCGGCCTCACATGGTTTTGCGCAGCAGCGCGAGCAGAAGCGGCACGCCGAAAACGGCCGTGACCACGCCGATCGGGATTTCCTCGGCCTGGCCGAGCAGCCGGCCGATGAGATCGCCAAGCGTGACGATGACGGCGCCGAGCACGATCGTCAGCAAAAGCGACAACCTGAAATTCCGCCCAGCCAGGAAGCGGGCGAGATGGGGCACGATGAGGCCGACGAAGACGATCGGCCCGACCGCGCCGACGGCACTTGCCGCAAGCGCGCAGGAGACGATCAGTACGATCGAGAACTGCCTGCGATAACCGAGCCCGAAGGAGCGAGCGACGGGCGCATCGAACTGCAGCAGCATCAGCGGCCGGTAGATGACCGGCAGCATTGCGAGGCCGGCGATGGTGAAGGGCAGCAGGAAGAACGCGTGATCCCAGCTGCGGGCGTAAAGACTGCCTGACAACCATTCGAGAATGATCTCGATGCGGGCCGATCCCCATCCGGCGATGAGGCCGATCGCAACTGCATGCAGCACCGCGCCGACCGCCACGCCGCAGAGCGTGATGCGCAGCGCACTGAGCCCGAGACGGAAGGCGAGCAGATAGATCACGCCGCCGGCAAGCAGGCCACCGGCAAGGCCTGCCGCAGGCAGCCATGCGACCGGCAGTTCGGCCAGCGTATTCGAGCCCGGCTCGAAAATATAGACGGTAAAGAGCAGGAAGATCGTCACCGACAGTGTCGCTCCCTGCGACACGCCCATCAGCGAGGGATCGGCCAGCGGGTTGCGGGTAATGGTCTGCAAGAGATATCCCGCCAGCGAAAAATGGATGCCGGCGAGAATGCCGGTGGCGATGCGTGGCAGCCGGATATCTAGAATGATCAGCCGCGCTTCCGCCGATCCGCCGCCGGTCAGCACGGCTGCGACGTCACCCATGGGAATATCGGCGACGCCGAGGAAGATCGCCGCCGCAAGCGACAGGACGGCCAGGACGGCGAACGCGGCCGCCATGCCAAGGCTTGCCGGGCCGGCCGATGTCGATGCCCAGGTGCTCATCGCGCCTCACCTGCGAGGCTGAGCCGCCCCCGCTGAATGAGATAGATGAAGATCGGGCCGCCAAACAGCGCGGTGACGATGCCGACCGGCAGCTCGCGCGGAATGGCGATGCTGCGCGCGAAAACATCGGCGGCGGTCACGATCAGCGCGCCGAGGGCCGCACTCAACCCGATCTCCCATCCGGTGCCGCGGGGTTTCAGCAGCCGGGCGATGTGGGGAGCGGCAAGGCCGACGAAGGCGACCGGCCCGGCGATCGGCGCGATACCCGCGACCGGGATGACGGCCAGAATGAGGATGAGCGGCTTCCACAGGCCAAGCTGTAGGCCCATGCCGGCTGCCGCATGGTCGCTCAGCATGAACATGCCGATCACCCGCTGCAGAAGGAGCGCCCCGGCGACGCCCGCGATCGTCCAGGGCAGCATATAGAGGAGATGCGACCAGGTGCGTCCCTGGAAGCCGCCGGCGAGCCAGAAGAGCAGCGATGCCGATTGCGGCCCGGTCAAAAGCAACACATAGGTGGTGATCGCGCCCAAAAACAGCGAGACGCTGACGCCGCCAAGCGCAAGCTGCAACGGCCGCCCTTGCCCGCCGCGCGAAGCCCAGAACGTCACGGAAGCCGCGGCAATCCCTCCGGCAAGGCCGATGAAGGGATAATAGGCAGGCGAAAGCCAAGGCAGAAAGACGAAGCAGCAGACGATCGGCGCGACCGCCCCCGACGTCACGCCGGTAATCCCGGGATCGGCCAGCGGATTGCGCGTCAGCGTCTGCAGCACGTAGCCGGAAACGGCAAGCCCGGCGCCGCCGGCCGCCGCCGCCAGGCTGCGCGGCAGGCGCAGCGTCCAGACGAGAACGGATTCGAGCTTACCGTCGGGCACCAGGAGCACGCGAACCGCGGTCTCGACCGAAAGCGTCTTGGCGCCGACCAGCAAGCCGAACATCGCCGCCAGCATGGCGGCGACGACGATGAGCCCTATGGCCAGAAATGATTGACGGGGGCTCATCGCAGGCCTGTCCTTGGACTTAGTTCTGCAGTTCGGCCGGGATCAGCTTGGCGGCTTCGGCCTTGACGTCGACGGCCGGGAACGTGTCGGGGTAGAGGTAATGCGCGGCTTCGCGCAGCACGATTTCGCGGGCGATCGGGCCGTTGGTCTCGACCCACTGGTCGCCGACATAGAAGACGCGGTTATTCTTGACCGCCGACAGCTGCGACCAGATCGGGTTGCTCTCATGCGGACGATCCGGGCCGGAATCATAGACGAAGATGACCTCCGGGTCCTTCTCCAGCATGGTTTCGAGACTGAGGTCGATGCCGAACTCACCGCCCGGCGTCTTGGGGCCGGGAACATTGTCGCCGCCAATGGCAGCGACGATCGAGGCCGAGGTATTTTCCGTGTGGAAGGCAAAAGGCGTTGCGCCTCCCCACATGATCAGGAAGCGCGGATGAACGTCCTTCGGCGCCTTGGCGGCGAACTCCGCAAGATGCTTGCGGAAATCGGCGTTCAGCTGTTCGCCGCGCTCGGGCTTGCCGAGCAGCTTGGACAGCGCGGCCGTCTCGCTGTAGCTCTCTTCGAGCAGCTCCATGTTGTAGGCGACATAAGGTGCGATGTTTTGAAGCTGCGCCGCATTGCCGACCGTATAGCGGCGGATCGCGACGATCAGATCCGGCTTGGCTTCGGAAAGAAGTTCCAGATTGGGCTTGGCGCGCTGGCCGATCTGCTTCATTCCGGAGGTCAGGCCGAGCAGGAATTCGGGCTCGCGGCCTTTCGACATATAGGTGCTGGCGACCGGCTTGATGCCGAGTGCCAGCGCGACGTCATCTGCGAAATAGGAAATCGAGGCAATGCGCGTCGGCTGTGCCGGAACTTCCACCGTGACGCCGCGGTCGTCGACGATCGAGATTTTCTTGTTGTCGTCGGCGTGGGCGGCCCCTGCCACTAGCACTGCGGACAGGCCGAGCGCCGTGAAAATTTTATGTGCGTATCGAGTCATATCTGAAAACTCCCCTCTGACGGGCAGAGGCTTTAACCAAAAAAGCGGAGTTTAACAATCATGATTCTTTTGCGCGGTTTCGGGGAAGAGACGGCACTGCATGCACAAGCGGACAGTACCCATCTCAGGGCTCAATCCTCAGCCAAGGTGAAGACGGCGCAGGGCGCGGCGATGCCGCGCAGGGCGTGTTCGCCGAGCGGCGTCAGCGCGGCCTCGGTTTTCGCCGCCACGGCGCCTGAGATCAGCACGCTGTGGCCGAGCGGCTTGCAGAGCCCTTCCAGCCGGCTGACCAGGTTGACCGCCGGGCCGATGGCCGTGAAATCAAGCCGGTCGGCGGCGCCGATATTGCCCCAGAGGATCTCGCCGAAATGCAGGGCAGCGCCGAAGGGCAGCGGCGCCAGCCCCTGCGCCCGGCGCATCTGGTCGAGATGGGCCATGCCGGCGCGGCAGGCGGCGACAGCCCGAAGTGCCGCCTCGCAGGCCTCTCGATCAGCCCCGGCCTCGTTGCCGGAAGCCCTCGTGACAGGAAATATCGCCAGCACGCCGTCGCCGATGAATTTTAGCACCTCGCCACCGAAGGCGTGCACGGCGCCGGCGACGCGGTCGAAATAAGCGTCGAGCGCAGCAATCATCGCCTGCGGCTCCGTCACCTGGGAAAGCGCGGTGAAATCCCGCAAATCGGCGCAGAGAAGGGCCGCGCGAATGGTTTCGCCGGTGCCGCGGGCAAGCGCACCCGACTGAACCCGAGCCGCACTGCGCCGACCGAGATAGGCTTCCAGCAGTGCTGCCCGCGCCTCCCGCGCCGCAAGGGCTGCGAGCGGCGCGGCGGCAAAACGCGCGACCTCCTGCAGCCGCGCGGCTTCATCAGGAGCAAATTCGTCCGCCCCTTCCCCTTTGCCGATGCCTGCCCAGCCAAGCATGGCGCCGTCCTGAGAAGCTCCAACCCTCTCCTCCCAAACCGGTCCGAGCCCAATCAGCCATTCGCGCCCGGCATCGCTTCGAGGTGCGGCGGCAAATCCCAGCGCCTCGATGACGGCCCCGGTTTCGGCCCGCCACAGCCAGGTGCGCCGCGCGATGATCGGATGCGGCACCGAAAGTGTCAGCGCGCCGCCGGAAAGCGCCAGGCCATCGGCCAGCAGCCGACGCCCGAGTTCGGCCAGAAACCGTTCGGGACCGGGCGAAGCCGCAGCCTCGTCAATCAACCAGGCAAGGGAGGGAGGCAGATCCATGTGCTAACATTGGCATCGCCCTGAGAGGTTCGCAAGCGAACGTTGCCGCAGCCCGGCAGGACACCTCCGGTGTCCACAGGCCTTGGCAAACGACTGCGAAACCCGAGACATCATCCTCGGCCTCGTTGTTGTGCGGTGGATCTGCGCCGCTTTCTCGTCAAGCAATTGCGTCTTCAGATGCTCGACACAAGGCCCAACATGACGGAGGAGACTTTGTCGGCAAACTGAGGCCACCTCCGATGTCCAGCAGCGCCCTCATCGGTTCTTGCCGCTCGGGGCATCCGCCACGGCCTCCCCACATCCTTGTCAACCCCACCGCCGAAGAACCCTGTGGAAAACCATTCACCACGGTGGAAAACAATGAAAAAACACTTTAAACTTGCGCGGCTTTGATTCCATTATGTGCCAGCTTGTCATCGACGATTGAGGGGTTGCGATGGGCACGACATATTGGCCGAAAGCCCCGCTTGACGGGAATGACATGACGCTATTGACGTCGATCCTTCGGCGGTGGTGCGCGCGCTATGGGATCGAGTTTACGGCCGAGGAAAGCAAGCGGAAGGCGAAGGAACTCGTCGAATGGTTCGAGTTCGGCGTCAAGGATCCGGCCGAGCTCGAAGAGCTGATCGACGGAAAGCACTGGCTCGTCTGCCGCATCTGAGCGCAGTCGTTATTTCAACAGATAAAGGCCGGGCGAAACATCGCACCGGCCCTCGTTCGTCTGCCTCTGTCAAAGGCTTTTAGTAGTTGTCCCGCCAGCGGCGTTCACGATCCCAGCGCCGCTCATAGCGCCAACGTGGGCCATCCCAGTCGCGATGACGCCGTTCCCAGCCCCAGCGGGGCGGACCGCCATAGAAAGCTACAGGCGGCGGGCGTCGCCAGTTGCGCCGGCATTCGCCCCAGCGGGTCAGATGCCAGCCGCGACCGCAGGCGTAGTCGACCTTTGTGACAGTGCTCTCAACCTTGATTGCCCCAATCGGCATCGCCTGAGCCGTGCCGATCGAGAGGCTGCCAGCGAACAAGGCAGCCGCGATAGAAAGTGCCTTCATCGAAAACTCCATTTCATCCAGCCACAAACACCTTAGGACCGCCAAATTGAACTGGAGATGAATTGCACGTTCATGTTTGCGGACGAAAAAGCAGCACCTTTCGGCCGCCGGCGGACCGTTCTTCCCGCAACGTCAAGCGCTTGAGGAGCGTCCCGCCGCCTGCCGAAAGCCGTTCATCTCCTGCCGTAAAATGGATCGGGACCGGGGTCCCGCCCGGCAGCGACCTCCGTGAGCCGTCCGAGGTAATGCGCCCAGCCTTCCTCATGGCCGGCGCATTGCTCCGCACTCGGCAGGCCGCTATGGGTGAGCCGCAAAAGCGTCCCGCCCCCCTGCTCGATCAGGTCAATCTCGACCAGGCTCGATCCCGGCGGCACCACCTCGCTGCCGTCCCAGCCGAAGCTGTAGGCAAGCCGATGCACCGGCACCACCTCGCGAAACGAGCCGCGCGCAGAGCGGGCGCCGGTGACATTGACGAGATAGAGCCCGCCGGGCTCCGGCTCGACCTCGGCCTCCGTCCCCATCCAGCGCAGGATCTTTTCCGGATCGGTCATCAGCGCAAACACCGCCGCCGGCGGCGCCGCAAGATGCGCCTCGCGGCGCACGACGAAAGATTCTGGCATCGCTTTCTCCAAGGTTGCCGCCCCGTCTCGGGAACGGCGTATCATGCTATATTGACGTGGGTGCCCTCAATGGAAGCATGTAGGCTTGAAGATGTGTCCAGCAAGGGCGGGCGACAACCTCCAACCTCGCTCATCCTGAAGCGCGCAGGCCGAAGGCCGAAGCCTCGAAGGACTCTCTCCAGCGCTGCATCCAGCGTTCACTGAGATTGATGCTCCCAGCTCGCTCTCTTCGGATCCTGTAAGGGGCACCATCTCTCCACCTCATTCCTGTGCCTGTCACAGGAATCCAGCCGCGGCGGATCCATTCCCCTATTGCCAGCCCGCCGCCTTGCCCCTATTGTCCGCGCCGTTCTCAGGGCGGGGTGAAAGTCCCTACCGGCGGTATGCAGTTTCGATTGCGAGCCCGCGAGCGCCTTCCTCGGAAGGGTCAGCAGATCAGGTGAGATGCCTGAGCCGACGGTCATAGTCCGGATGAAAGAGAACGTGCGCTGCCGCTGCCCTTCGGGACTGGCTGCGGATGCTCGTGATCGCCTTGGGTGACGTGTCTGTACGCCAAAGGAGATTACCATGACACCCACCCGTTATGCCTTCGTCAAAGCCGGCTGGCACGCCGATATCGTCGACCGTGCGCTCGAAGGTTTCCAGCAGCTTATTCCCGCCGAGCAGATCGATGTATTCGACGTCCCCGGCGCTTTCGAAATGCCGCTATTGTCGCGCGATCTTGCCGCCACCGGACGTTACGCCGCCGTCATCGCCGCCGCGTTTGTCGTCGACGGCGGGATCTACCGCCACGAATTCGTCGCCCAGGCCGTCGTCGATGGCCTTATGCGTGCCGGGATGGATACGGGCGTGCCGGTGCTATCCGTTTCGCTGACACCGCACCAGTACCAGGAAACGGAGCACCATACCCAGATTTACCGAGCGCACTTCGTCGAGAAGGGCCGCGAGGCGGCACGCGCCGCCCTGATGATCGGCAAGACACGCGCCGCTCTTGCGGCCTGAAGCATGCCGCGCAAAAGTGTGCAGCGGTTTTGCGGTGTAACGACTTGCGTGAAAACAAAACCTAAAGCGCAAGGAGCGTATCTGAAAGATCGCGACGCGCTTTAGCAGCCCCTGCGACAGGCGGCGGGATCGGCCCGCCGTCTCTTCTGCACCGACAGAATAATTGATTCGACGCACTTACCGCGCTGTGGTCCACTCGACCCCGACATGTATCGCCATTCTTAATGCGTCCAAACCCTGAGGGAGCTGAAGATGAGCAATGCAATGCGCAGTGAAACCTCCAACGAATCCATGAGAACGCGACCGGTCGACACCAAGCTCGAAGTGGTCGTCATCCCCGTTTCCGACGTCGATCGCGCCAAACGCTTTTACGAAAAGCTCGGCTGGAGGCTCGACGCCGACTTTTCCAATGATGCCGATTTCCGCGTGATCCAGTTCACCCCGCCTGGCTCCGGCTGCGCCATCATCTTCGGAAGGAATGTCACCGCTGCCGCCCCCGGCTCCGCCCAAGGCCTCTATCTCATCGTCTCCGACATCGACGCCGCGCGGCGCGATCTCGCCGCCCGCGGCGTCGAAGTGAGCGAGGTTTTCCATGATGCATCGGGCGTCTATGCCGGCAAGGATGAGCCCTATCTCTTCGGGCGCCTGCGCATCGCCGGCCGCGACCCCGAGCATCGCAGCTACCGTTCCTTCGCCTCCTTCAAGGATCCGGATGGAAACGGCTGGCTGTTACAGGAAGTCACGACCCGCCTGCCGGGACGCATCGACGCCGATGAGACAGCATTTTCAACTTCGAGCGACCTGGCAGCCGCACTCCGTCGCGCCGCCCAGGCCCACGGCGAACACGAGAAACGCAACGGCGGCAAACACGACGAGAACTGGCCAGACTGGTACGCCGAATATATGGTCAGGGAGCAGGCCGGCAGGCAACTGCCGTTGTAGTGGCTGCGGCAGATGCTGGGAGCACCGGCCTCGCCATTCGATATCCCTTGCGGGCACTCGGGGTGAGGCTTTCTTGGGCGGGAGATACTTTCTTCCTTGGCGTGCCGTGTGGCCCCCTCTGCCCTCTCATCCCAAGTAGCGCTCACAGCCGCACGTTACCGGTCGAAAATATCCCGCCACTGCTTCTCGCCGATCAGACAATCCGTCGTCGGCGGGTCGGCGGCGATCCTCTCCACCGTCGGCGAGGGTGAAATGCCGCTGATCTCCATCACCAGCTTGCGGCGAACGGCGACGGCGAAGTCCTCGATCTTGCGGACCGGCAGCACGAAGGCGCCGGGGCCGCCGATGACGCAGTCGGCATAATATTTGTCGAGCCCATCGGGGGCATCGGAAGGCCGCAGCATGAGGGCGAGGCCGTTGATGACCATGCCTGATGCCACCGCCTTGTCGCGGACGGGTGTGACGGGATTGCCGGAATTGTTCGGGCCGTCGCCGGAGACATCGATCACCTCCCGCCTGCCCCGGAAGGGGCTGGCGATGATCATGCTGACGCCCTGGGCGATCGCGGTGGAAATCGAGGTGCGCCGCTGCGTGGCGATCGGCCGGGCGTCGACCTTGTCGGCAAAGGCGATCGCATCCTGCTCCGTCGCGATCACCTGCCAGTCGATCACCGAACCCTGGACGACATAACCCGCCCATTCAAAATAACTGATGGCGATGCGGCCGGTGAGCCCGCCCTTCACCGCGTCGATGAATTCCTTGTGTTTCAGCGCCTCGACATAACCGTCGCGCTGGATGCCGATCTCTTCGAAATCCATCGACCGCGAGGTGTCGACGGCAAGCACCAGCGTCACGTCGACCTCGTTTGCCGCAGCCTGCGCCGTCGGCACGACACCGGAAAGACCCATGAGCACCGCAAGTGACGTCAGCATCGGCAGATCCCCGCGCCATTCCCAAGCCGGGCGACTCTAGCACAGCTTGATCGGGGCAGAACGCGCCGCCACGCGTTGGGCTTCAATTTTCGGTGATGGCCCCCTCAATGCAACGGCAGCCACAAAGGACTTTTCCATGCCTTCAGCGCGTCGAGGAAGACCTGCAGGCGCAGGGGCAGGAAGCGGCGCGTGGGATAGACGGCGTGCACGAAGATTTCCGGCGACGACCAGTCCGGCAGCAGGCGGACGAGCGCGCCTCTTCGGATCTGCTCGTCGCAATAGGTCGAAGGCAGGAGACCAATGCCGTGGCCACGATAGGTGAAGGCGCTGACCGCGTCAAAATCGCGGCTCGATGCCGGCCCCGACACGCGCACGTCGACCGATTTGCGGCCGCTGACGAGATGCCATTCCGCTTCGCCGTTGCGCCCGTTCAGGAGCACGCACCGATGGTCCTTGAGATCTGCGGGCTTTGTGGGAGGCGCCCTCTCCTTCAGATAATCCGGGGCGGCGACCAGATAGCGTACGCTCTTGCCGAGCCGCTGCGCGACGATGGTGGAATCCTTGAGTTCGCCGAAGCGTATGCCGAGATCGATATTCTCCGCGACCAGATCGAGGAACAGGTTAGTGACGAAAAGATCGACTTGGATCTCGGGATAGGCCTTCAGGAAATCGGAGATGAATTCGTAGAAGACCTCTTGGCCCAAGATGACCGGCACCGAGATCTTCAGCAGGCCTTCCGGCTTTCTCTGCGTTTCAGTCAGCGCCTGCTCGGCGTCGATGAGATGAGCAAGCGGCTCGCTGCACCTGTCGTAATAGGCCCGGCCCTGCGCGGTGAGGCTGAGCTTGCGGGTCGTGCGCTGGATCAGCGTCACGCCGAGCTGCTCTTCGAGCGACGTCACCTTCCGGCTGACGGTGGAAACAGGCATGCCGAGCGAATGGGCGGCGCGGCTGAAGCTGCCATATTGCGCCACCTTCACGAAGACGGCGATGTCGTTGAGATCGGCCATGCCGGCATTTTTGCACTGATGCAAAAGAGAATCCAGATATTTCCATCTAATCGAGCAATGGCGTTTTCGCCATATTCACCTTGCGAAAACAACCAACAACCCGATGGCGGCGCGATCGCGGCGGCCCCATCTCGAGCGACCACCTTGCCAGGCCTGCGTTGCCCGAACCAGATTATGGAGTTCAACATGACCAAGCAAAGGACTGTCATCGTCACGGGCGCCTCCCAGGGTATCGGAGCAGGGCTCGTCAACGCCTTCGTCGAGCGCGGCTACAACGTTGTTGCCACCTCGCGTCAGGTCAGCGCTTCGGATGCCTTCCAGGCTTCCGATAGGCTGGCTCTTGTCGACGGCGACATCGGCGATCCCGAAACAGCGGCCCGCGTCGCCAAAACCGCAATCGACCGGTTCGGTTCGATCGACGCGCTCGTCAACAATGCCGGCATCTTCTTCACCAAGCCGTTCGTCGATTACACGATGGCCGACTTCCGTAAGCTCTCGTCGACCAATCTCGAAGGTTTCCTGCACCTGACGCAGCGGGTCATCAGGCAGATGCTCGCCCAGAAGACGGGCGGCAGTGTCGTCAGCATCACCACGCCGCTGATCGACCATCCGATCGCCGGCATGCCCGCTTCCGTGGCGATGATGACCAAGGGCGGCATCGACGCGATTTCGAAGAACCTTGCGATGGAATTTGCAAGCGAGGGAATCCGCGTCAACACGGTCGCCCCCGGCGTCGTCGACACGCCCCTTCACAAGGACAATCCGAAGGAGTTCCTGAGGACGCTGTCGCCGATGACAGGCATTTCGAATGTCGATGAAATCGTCGACGCGGTGGTCTTCCTCACTGAAGCTCCGCGCGTCACCGGGGAGGTGCTGCACGTCGATGGCGGCGCACATCTGGGCAAATGGTAAACCATGAGAAAGCGCAGGCAGCCGGCGCGGAAAGGCGGCTGCAGGAACTCGGCATCACCCTTCCCCCGCCGCCGACACCCTTTGGGGCCTATGTCGAGGCGACGAGAACAGGCAATCAGGTCTTCTTCAGCGGCATGCTGCCGGTTGTCGGCCACGAGCCCCGCTATATCGGCCGTCTCGGCGGCGCGCTGACATCGGAAGACGGCCGCAGGGCAGCCGAGACGGCAACACTGAGCGCGCTTTCCGCCGCCAGGGATTATCTCGGCTCGCTGGAGAGCGTCTTGAGGATCGTGAAGCTCGGCGTCTATATCGCCACCGAAGGCGACTTCCGCGACCACCCCAGGGTCGCCGACGGCGCGTCCGAATTGCTGCTTGCAGTCTTCGGCGAGGAAAAGCTCTCCGGCCGCGTCGTCCTCGGTGTCGCCAGCCTGCCACTCGGCATGCCGGTCGAGATCGAGCTCGTGATCGAAGTCGCGGATTGAATGAGCGGGGCGCGCGTCTTCAACGCGCCCCGCCTTCTTGCCTTCGCTTGCGCTCAGCCTGCCGCCAACAGCAGCACATAGGCAATGACGCTCACCATCAATCCGCGAAAGGCGACAGTGACGCAGCGATATTTGCTGCGGGCGATGCAGGAAAGAATTTCGGCGTTTTCGAGATACTGATCGAAAAGATAGCGCTCGTCGCGCCGCAGGGCCGCTTCGAAGAACAGGTCGCGGTGCTTGGGCCAGGCGCCCCAAAAGAGCGAGGTCGATGTGCCCAGACGACGGGGCAGCACGACGAGGATGGCCGAGAGGATGGAGAAGACCGAGGCTGCGGCAAGCAGGCCCGAGAACAGAATGCTTCCCGGCGCGGCCCCGATATAACGTGCCGGGCTGAAGACTGCCCTCACCTCGCTGGAACTCACCAAAAAGGCGAGCATGAAAGTAAAGATATAGGCGGCCTTCTGATCGGATATCTTGATCTGATCATAAAATATGTCATTGATTTTCTTGATGTGGTCGAAATACTCGGCGCTGACATCTCCGCTCGACGGCCTGCTCAGCATAACCTCCGTGACATTTTCGAATTCGCTCACCTGAATACTCCGTCCCCTAAAGTGTTTCCCTGATATTACACTTTGCGGCGAAAGCAAGAACACGTGTGCAACGTGCTTGACTTTTTCACTCTGCAAAGACAAAGGGGAAGCGGGGTATGGGGTCGAGGTCATGCGGGGTTATTCCAATAACATCTGTCGCGTCGGGATGGCGCTGGCGTTTGCCGTGCCCGGTTTCGGGCTGCCTGTCATGGCCGATCCCGTGCCGCGCGCAACCCCGGTGGCGGGCTCCGTCATCGCCCGCAAGACCGGCGAGGAAGTCCGCTTCATCGACGTCTCGGACTGGCGCATCGTCGATATCAATCAGGATCTGTTGACCGGCGACGTGCTGCGCACCAATGCCAATGGCCAGCTCGCCATCGTTTTTTCCGATCACACCCAGGTCCGGCTCGGGCGCAATTCCTCGCTGCAGGTCAAGAAGATGGAGGCGAGCGGCGACACGATCCTCAATCTGCAGTCCGGTACGATCTGGGCGCGCGCCGAACGCGGCGGCCGGGGCCTGGCGGTCGAGACCCCCGCGGCGGCAGCCGCCATCCGCGGCACCGACTGGACGATGACCGTCGAGGGCGCCAAGACCTCGATGATCGTGCTCGAAGGCCGCGTGGCGCTCTCCAACCCGCAGGGCAGCGTCGAGGTTAGCGAGGGTGAAGGGGCGGTCGCCACCATCGGCCAGGCGCCGCACAAGATCATCAGCGTCAATCCCGATGATCGCGAACAGATGCTCTTCTATCTCGATCTGCGCGACGGCTTCGATCTGATGCCGACGTCACCACTACGGGCGGACCGTATGGCGACCGAGCGTCGCCGTCTGCTTGCGCTGCCGCCGGAGCGGCGCACGACCGAAGACTGGTTGGAACTCGCCGAAGTGCAGAGCGCCTTCGAGGGTCGCCAGGCAGCCGCCGCAACCTTGCAGAATATCCGCGGCCACAAGCTGACGGTGGCCCAGCAGGCGCGAGTCGATCTGATCGACGCCGCTATCGCCGGCTCGGAAAAGCGCTATTCCGATGCCGCCAGGCTCTTTCAGAAGGCATTGCCGCACCTCGACCCAACACGCCGCAACATGGCGCAGTATGGCGGCTATTTTGCAAGATCGCTCGCCGATCCCAAGCATGCCGAGCAGCCGCCCGCCAATACCGCCGGCCCCTATGGCGCGATCATGCAGGCCTATACCACAGGCTTCCTCGAGAATCCGCGCGCAGCACTCGAGATCATTAAGAAGGCGGAACAGCGCTATCCCGATGATCCGACCCTGCCAGCGGTTCGCGCCGAGCTGGCGGAGCTTATCGACGATCGCGAGCAGATGAAGGAAGCGGTGGAACGCTCGCTTGCCCTCGACCCCGACCATCCCATGGCACTCGCCGCCCGCGCCAGTTACAAAGCAGCCTACGAAAGCGACATTGATGGCGCGCTTGCCGATCTGAACCGCGCCATCGAGCTTGCCCCCGGCGCGTCCAGCACGCTGAATTCGCTCGGCCTGCTGCAGAGTTCGCGCGATGCCAATGGTGAAGCGGAAAAGGCTTTCAAGAAGGCGATCGAGCTCGATCCGCAGGACCCGCTGCTGCATGCAAACCTGGCGATCCTCTATCTCGACCAGGGCCGGATGAAAGAGGCCAAGCGCGAGATCGACACAGCAATCGCCCTCGATCCGTCGTTTGACATCGTGCTTCTCGCCCGCGGCCGCTATTACCTCCAAACCGGCGAACGCGACAAGGCGCTGCAAGACCTGCTCGCCGCCAGCACCGCCAATCCGGCGCATTCGCAATCCCAGCTGCTGCTCGCCGCCGCCCATTATGAAAAAGGCGACCGCATTCCGTCGCAGCAGGCGCTCGACAATGCCGACCGGCTCGACAACAACGACCCGGTTATCTCGTCCTTTCGCACCGCCGTCGATATTGATGATTACGACGCCGACGGCGCGATCCGCAACGCGCAGGAATACCTGCGTCGCTCCCGCGCCCGCGGCGGCGATTACAGTGCGCTCGGCGCCAATGCGAGTGCCGGCTCGACGCTCAACAACGCCTTCCGCCTGCAGGGCCTTGATGCCTGGGGCCGTTATTACGGCGATGCCGCCTTCGACCCCTTCAAAGGCACCGGTTACATCGACCAATCGATCAAGGGCAGCATCTTCCCCTATGTCAACGGGACCAGCTTCAGCGACGACAACATCATCCAGAACCGCGGCAACGCGTCGAGCTACTCGTCTTTCATCCAGGGTCTGCTGCTTTCTCCGCACATGCTGTCGGGCCGTTCGCGATCGGCAACGCTGTTCGACGTGCCTTTCATCGAAGGCTCGCTCGGCGGCGGCATCAACAGCGTCGACGGCCATACCAGACGCATCGGCGAAGCCGATATCCAGGGCTATTCCAACGAGACGATCCCGATCAGCTTCTATGGCAACCTGACTTGGGAAGAACTGGCGCTCGATGGGGACTATCGCGACTTCGGCGGATATGCGACCGACAATAAGCTGCTCGGCGGAAACGGCTATCTGACGGCGACGGTGACGCCGGATGACCGCGTCGTGGCCTATTTCAATCATGCCAACAATGATGGAACGTTGAATGCGCTGTCGACGGACCCCTCGCTCTCGGACGCGCTGAACCCCGTATTGCGCTTTTTCGGCTTGCCCCTGGCGCCGGACGAATTGCCGCTCTACACAACTCGGCGAGACACCACCCGACTTACCAGCGCCGGCCTTGGCTGGAGCCATACTTTCGCCTATGAGAACGTCGTGAACGCTGCGGTGCTCTATCAGCAGACCGAGGCCAAAACCACCAACGACATACAATTCGACTGGGCAGACGTGCCGCTTCTCGGCGGCCCCGGCCGGGACATTAGGCCTTTCCTGCAAACCAGCGACGAGAATGACTCGAAGGCCTACATCGCGGCCCTCAGCCACATTATTGGCGACGGGTCGCTGACCTGGCGTTACGGTGTCGAGGGCGGCTGGCTCGACGCGTCGCGCGAGACCTATTTCCATCTCGAGGATGTCATTCCAGGCCTCGTCGACGGCGTAACCGACGGACCCACGAAAGTTGAGAGCCGCATCAATATTGGCCGCGCCTATGTCGATCTCCTGCACGAAATCACGCCGAACCTGAAGGCCGAATATGCGCTCTTCGGCACGCGCCTGGAAGGCGACGGCGTTGACGTCAGCCGGCTCGAACCACGCTTCGGCCTTGCCTGGGCGCCGACGCAGAACCATTGGCTGCGCGCCGCTTTCATGCGCCAGAGCGCCGACACGGGCGTTCCCACGCTTGCGCCGATCGGCATCCTTGGCCTTCAGGCGAACCAGTTTTCCGTCGGCACTGAAGGTTACGTCGATACGGCGGCCTTTCAATGGGATGCCGAATGGACCGATCGTCTGTTCACCACGGTGGAGTACCAGCATCAGGAGCTCCATGATTTTTCGATCGGTCTACCCCTGATCGCTCTCCCGGCCATCGACAGCTTTCCGCTCTCGCGCGGCAGCATCGACCGCGCCGCCGTCACCGCCAATGTTGCGCTCGGCAACGGTTTCGGTCTTTCGGCCACCTACGCCTACATGGATTCGGAAAACAAGGATCCGGGGACCTTCAATTACGGTGGCTCCCTGCCCTATATCCCGAAGAATTCCGGCCAGATCGCGCTGACCTGGGTCAACGAGGCCAAGGTCAAGGCGACGGTGGCGGCAAATTACATCGGCGAGCGCGACGGCGACGATTTCGGTACCAAGCTCGACGACTACTGGAGCCTCGACGCCCACCTCGTCTGGGAACCCTTCGACAAGCGCATCGAGCTGGAGGCGGCGGCCTACAACCTGCTGGACGAGGATTTCGAGATCACGCCCGGCGTGCCCGGCTGGGGCCGCGCCTTCAAGGGCACGCTCAAAGTCCGCTTCTGATGCGGGCGGAGCACAAGCCGCGGCAGGGCGGGCTGGACCGCGGCCAGGCCGGAAGCCGCCGCCTCCGGCTGCTGGTGCTGTCGCTCACCGTGTTAATCGCCATATCGTTGCTGTCGCGCCTGCCCGCCTGGTCGCTGCTGGAGCTCAGAAGCTTCGACTATCTCTCGACGTTCGACGATCCGCGTCCGCCGCAGGGCGGACCCGTCATCGTCGCCATCGACGAGCCCTCGCTCGCCGATATCAACGCGCAATGGCCTTGGCCGCGCAGCCTGCATGCAGAACTTGTCAGCCAACTGCGCGCTGCCGGCGCCCGCGTCATCGGCCTCGACATCATTATGGCCGAACCATCCAACCCCGAAAACGACGCGGCAATCGCCAAGGCGGTCGGTCCCGATGTTGTGCTTGCCGGCGATGAAACGCTGATCGAGACGCCGCAAGCCTCGCAGCTGATCCGCGCCACGCCACTGCCGGCGCTGACCGACGCGGGCGCGGTGACCGGCATTGCCTCGATCGATCTCAGCGGCGACGGCATCTTCCGCCGTATTCCCGGTTATGAGGACGGCTTTGCCGCCATGCTGGCGAAAGCCTCGGGCGCAGCGGCGGAGATCCTGCCGGCCGGCCGGCTGATCCAATCCCTCGGCCCGGCCCGCAGCTATCCCACGGTTTCCTATTACCAGGCGCTTGATCCTCAGAATCTGCTGCCGCCGGGCTATTTCAAGGACCGCGTCGTCCTCGTCGGGCTCAGCCTGCAGAATGCTCCTGAAATCGACAAGGGCGGCGTCGATGCCTTCGCCACGCCTTACACCGTTCACACCGGCAAGCTTGTCCCCGGCGTCGAAATCCAGGCGACCATATACGACAATATCCGCTACGGCCTGTCGATCCGCGAAGCGCGCCTGCCGGCGGTCGCCGCCTGCATCCTGATCTCGGTGCTGCTTGCGGCCCTTACCGTCTGGCGCTCGACGGGATGGCTGACGATTGTCACCAGCGCGGCCGCCCTCCTCGCCTTCGCGGCGGTCAGTTTCGCCGGCATCCGGCTTGGCCGTGTCTTTGTTTCGCCGCTCGGGCCGACGGTCGCCTATATCGCGGTCGCCTTCGGCCAGGCTGCCTTCGACTATGCCGAGGAGCGCCGCAACAAACGCCAGATCATCCGGGCCTTCGCCCAATATATCTCGCCCGACCTCGTCCGGCGCCTGTCGAACGACCCCTCTCAACTAAAGCTCGGCGGCGAGCGGCGCACGCTGTCGGTGCTATTTTCCGACGTACGCGGCTTCACCACCATCGCCGAGACGCTGAAGGACGATCCGGAACAGCTGACCGGCCTGATCAACCGACTTCTGACGCCGCTCTCCGATGTGGTGATGGATCACGGCGGCACGATCGACAAATATATGGGCGACTGCATTATGGCCTTCTGGAATGCACCGCTCGACGATCCCGACCATGCGCTTCACGCCGTGCGCGCCTCGCTCGCCATGCAGGCGGCGATATCGAGGCTGAACGGCCAGCTGGAGCGTGAGGCGGCAGCCCTTGGCCGCAAGCCGCACGTCCTGAAGATGGGCGTCGGCATCAACACCGGCGAATGCATCGTCGGCAACATGGGCTCGACCCGCCGCTTCGACTATTCCTGCCTCGGCGACAGCGTCAACCTCGCCTCGCGCCTCGAAGGCGCCTCGAAGAATTACGGCGTAGCGCTGCTGCTCGGCGAGGAAACCGCAAGGCTGGTCGCCGATACTTACATCATCGTCGAACTCGACCGCATCATCGTCAAGGGCCGCACGGTCCCCTCGCCGATCTTCACCGTCGTGCACAAAGCCGACGCCGAAGCGCTGGCGGCTCATCAGGCCTTCATCGACGCAAAGTATACCGGGACGCTTGCACCATCGCATGTCATCTTCGAAAAACTGGCCGGCGATATCCCCGAGCTTGCCGCCTATTACGCGATCGTGCAGGATGCGCTGGTTGGCGATGGTGGGGAGTAAGTCGGGGACTAATTCCACCAGCGGGCGGCTAAGTGGATGAGACTTTTCGATCTAACGGTAATGATGGGGTCTTTCAATCTGCCCTCATTAGCGTGGGAGACCGCTATCTATTCGGAGCCACCAGACCGGAGCTCAAGGATCACCTTTCCGGAAACCAGCTTTTCGATGGCCACCATGTTTTCGGCACCCGATGTTTTCGCTGGGAATTCGATCTGAAGCTGCCGTCCAGAAAACAGAACCGGGTCATTTAGGTGCGGCGATAAAACGATATTAGGGTCAATCAAGACATCTATGTTCTTGCCGACATGACGCGCGGTAAATTCGGAAAAATTTCGGGAGCCGTCAGAGGTAAGGGTCAGCCGAAGTCGATTCTCTTGGCTTGACCGCGCAACCACTTCTCCGCTCGCGACCTGCAATTGAACAGTTTCTGCTATCGCGAGACCCGCCCATGAAACTGAGCAAGAAAAGATAAACGCAGCTATTTTTGTTCTCATTCGATCACTCCGATCCCGGCCTCAATCTGCTCGCATGCCTCGTTGACGGCAGTGCCTTAAGGAGTAATTGCCCGCAACTCCGCGACCTCAGGTCCAACCACCGCGATGAACAATCCAGGATCGCCGAGACCCCGCGCCGACAGCATCGCCCCATGAA
This sequence comes from Rhizobium lentis, assembly GCF_014200175.1. Classification (GTDB taxonomy): domain Bacteria; phylum Pseudomonadota; class Alphaproteobacteria; order Rhizobiales; family Rhizobiaceae; genus Rhizobium; species Rhizobium mulingense. The sequence goes on from NZ_JACHBD010000001.1 coordinate 461,332, forward strand.
CGGAAGCCATCAGCATCTGGGCCTGCTCTTCCGGCCGCCTGTCCAGCCGGAACAGCCCCTGCTCGACGCCGGCCTTTAGCACCGAGGTCAGCCATGCCGCCAGATTTCGGAAATGGGCGCGCACCCGTGATGCCACCTCGTCGGGCAGCATCTGCATTTCGCTGGCGAGCATGGCGCAGACGCAGAAAGGCTGCGAGGCGTTCTCGATGCAGGAACGCCAGTAGTCGACGTAGAACTGCAACTGATCGGCAGGGCTTGCGGTCCGCTCGCGCAAAGACTGCAAACCCGCCTCCGCCTGCTTGGCATAACGATTCACCAGCACCGCGACCAGCTCGGCCTTCGCAGGAAAATGGTGGTGGATACTCGCCTTCCGGATGCCGATCGCGGCCGAGATGTCGGCATAGCTGAAGCCGTTATAGCCGCCCGCCACGATGAGCGACTCGGCGACGTCGAGAATTTTGTCCGAGGTGGAGGCCATTGATTTCATAACGCCGCCTACCTTTTGGTAGGGAGATTGTCAAGCCCTGGCGCTCCCCTCTCCCCTTTCACACGAAGGTGTCCGCAAACCACGTTGACTTCACCTCGCAACCTTCCTACTAGTAGGTAGACAAAACAAGGAGAACCTTCCCATGCAAACCGAATCTTACAACCAGTCCGAGTGGCTGCGATCCTATTATTTCGCCCGCGCCGCATTCTCGGTCATCTGGATTGCCGCCGCCATTGCCTTTGCCGGACAGCCGGGCGCGGCGGCCTTTCTGCTGGTGAGCTATCCCTTGTGGGATGCGCTTGCCAATCTGGTCGACGCCCGGGTCAATGGCGGCCTGCGCTCCAACCCGTCGCAGACTTGAACGTCGCGGTCAGCACGGTCACGGCGCTCGCCGTCATTATCGCTCTTTGCGTCGGCACCCATGCCGTCCTCGCCGTCTTTGGGGCCTGGGCCATTCTCTCCGGTCTGTTGCAGCTCCATACCGGCGTGAGGCGCTGGCGCACCCAGGGCGCCCAATGGGTGATGATCCTCAGTGGCGCGCAATCCGTCCTCGCTGGCGGCTTCATGATCGGCCGATCGCTTGGCGCCGCCACGCCGACGATCCTCGATATAGTGCCCTATGCAGGCTTTGGCGCATTCTACTTCCTGCTCTCCTCGGCCTGGCTCGCGGTCGCAGTCTACCGCAGGGCGCATTCATAGGCGCCATCCCGTTCTTGTGGCGGCAAACTTGCCGCCGCAGCAGGCCGCATCGGCCCATTCCAAGATCTCGGCGATACAGGAGATTTGCTGGAGACGATGACATTCTTTCGCGCTATGAAGGGTGATCACAGTCCCCGCCCATAGGCCCCGAGGTCACTCCCATGGCTTTGAAAGTTCTCTTCGTCGGCGGCACCGGCCAGATCTCCTATCCCTGCGTCGAGCGCGCCGTCGCCGCGGGCCACCATGTCAGCGTCTACAATCGCGGTTTGAGAGATGCCGCCCTGCCCGCCGGCATCACCTCGATCGTCGGCGAACTGAGATCGAGCGCCTACGCCGATCTCGCCAGGGCCGGATATGACGTCGTCTGCCAGTTCATTGCCTTCACACCCGATCAAGTCGCCCGCGACATCGAGGTCTTCTCGGGCAATTGCGGCCAGTACATCTTCATCTCCTCAGCCTCGGTCTATGAAAAGCCGCCGCGTCACTATGTGATCACCGAGGAGACGCCGGCGATCAATCCTTACTGGCCCTACAGCCAGGCCAAGATCGCCTGCGAGGAATTACTGAAGAAATCCGCCAACCTCGCCTGGACGATCGTCCGCCCCAGCCACACCGTGCGCACCGGCCTGCCGATAATGATGGGGGACAGCGACATCATGGCAAGGCGCATGCTGGATGGCGAGCCCATCATCGTGGCGGGCGACGGCCACACGCCCTGGACGCTGACCCGCTCAGTCGATTTCGCCGTGCCTTTCGTCGGCCTGTTCGGCAAGCAGGCGGCGCTGAACGAGATTTTCCATATCACCTCCGACCGCGCGCATATCTGGGACGACATCCAGAAGACGATCGCAAGGCTGCTCGGCGTCGAGGCGAAGATCGTCCACGTGCCGACGGACACGCTGATCCGCTACAACGCGGAATGGATCGGCCCGCTCCTCGGCGACAAGGCGTGGACTGCCATCTTCGACAATTCCAAGGTCAAGCGCGTGGCGGGCGACTTCACCTGCGCCGAAAGCCTCGACGAAATCCTCGCCGACTCGATCATGCACCTCAAGCAGCGCCTGGCCAAAAGCCTGCCGCCAAGGGGTGAGCTGGATGCCCTGATCGACAGGATTTGCGCCGATCAAGGCGCTTTAGGCTAGGATATTCCGCGGGCGTGAACAGTTGGCGACAACCGGCCGCGGGAGGCGCGACCGCCTCGTCTGTCGATGAGAATGGCCGGCCGAAAGGGCCCGCCCTGCTCTATTTCTTTCTTACATTGATATTGACCGTGACGTCCTTGATTGTCCCTTCGCCGTAGGAGACCCTCACCTTATACATATCCTTTCCGGAATATCCGCTATTGGAAGTATAATATTCGGACACGCCAGCAGATTTCCTGGAATTGCACCTGATCTGAGGGGCGCCTGTCGGATAATGTGAGAGAATCTTTTCGCTGACGAATTCTACCGATCCATGCGCGGGAGGCTGCACAAGTTTTATGCTCGGCATTGTCGCAGCGGTGCAGTCTGCATTCAGATTGTAAGACTGGCCCATTTTTGTCCGCTCTCCACTCACGGCGCGGCTATGATCGGTAGAGACCTGAACACCATCCTTGCTGGTAACGCATCCGGACAGACCCAAAGTTACGGAAAGTATGGAAATTAGAATATGGCTTGCTCTGAACAATCGCGAACCCGGCATTGTTCTTATCATCCTATGGTTTTAACAATATTACAATTCACCTTATCCAATCGGCAGCTCATTGCAATGGCGCGGGCCGCCTCACGGCTGGTCCGGCAGCAGACATCCTATCCTTGCCCAGATCCGAGATCTTGCCCGTCTGTCGAGGGTAAAGCGGCATTCTCCGATGCCTTTGCTTAGGCGGGCATCCCACCTCAGGATGAGGCTCTCGTGGACGCCGGCGCCTTGGCAACGCCCTCGGACGAGACCAATGGCGCGGCTTCCTCGTCCCTATTCAGCCGCCGCGCCCCCAGCGGGGCCTCCTGCCTGAAGCCGTCGAAACAGCGGCCGCCGTGCAAAGCGAGCTCGCGGTCAGCCAATGCGAGGATCTGGCTGCCGTCACCCTGCGCCGCCAGCCTGAATGCAGCGTCGAACTCGGCTGCGAGCTGCACATCCAGCTTCCTGATGAGACGCGGCGCCCATTTGCCGCGGCCGGTCCATGCGCCGCGCCCGAGCAAAATCAGATCGGCGAGCTTCTGGTAGAGAGCTGCGGCGATGGCGGCGATTTCCTCCGGCGAGCGGTCGCCGCGCAGGTCATCGGCCAAATCGGTGACCTGATAGCGCAACATGTCGTAGCTTGCGCCGGCAAGCAGCTTCGGTCCTGAGGCCAGCACACCCGCCGCCTTTGCCTGGATCAGCCGCGCACGCTCGATATCCGACCCCACGATGCGACCCGCGGCGACCATGTTGACCACGATCGGGCAGCCGCTCTCGGCATCGGCATGAAGATAGTGCGCCAGCGTCTCTTCGTCGTGGATGAAGGCTTCGACCGGGAAGCCCTCATGCGTGAAGGATTCCCGCCAGGCCCTTTCCAGCGACGGAAACACGACGACGAGATCGATGTCCGAAAACGCCGTCCCTTCGCCGCGCATCAGGGAGCCGGTGGCGTAAGCGAAAGCCGCCCCGACGTAACGGTTGGCGACGCAGCGGCGGGCGGCAGCGAGCACCTGCTCCGCAAGATTGTCTCTTTGCAGTTCGTCCATGATCTCGTCCTTGAATGCGGGAGGCGAGCGGGCAAACAAAAACCCGCTCGTTTCCGGCGGGTTGGGCCTCAGCAGCAATGAACGGAATTCAGTTCACGCGTCGCCACCCACCGCCGAGGCGGTGGTCGTAGACGTCGAAACTGCGAACATTCTGTTCATGTCGGCGAGGATATCGCGCGGCAGCGATAGCGTCAATCTGCCGAGAATGCTTCCCCGCCCCGCCGTTTTCCGTCTAAGATGAGGGAAAGACTCGTCAACAGGAAGAGCCCGCCCATGTCCGATCCCGCCACCGTCATCCCGCTTCCGCAACCGGTTCTGCTGCCGGTGGACGGCAGCGACGAGCGCTTTCCGGTGCGCCGCGTCTATTGTGTCGGCCGCAATTACGCCGACCATGCGATCGAGATGGGCCATGACCCCAGCCGCGAGCCGCCCTTTTTCTTCCAGAAAAATGCCGACAACCTGCTGCCGGCCGGGCAGGCCTTTCCCTATCCGCCGCTCTCGAACGACGTACATTACGAAGTCGAATGCGTGCTGGCGCTGAAATCGGGCGGTGCAAACATCGAAGCCGGCCGAGCGCTCGACTGCATCTACGGCTATGCCGTCGGCATCGATTTCACCCGCCGAGATCTTCAGGGTGAGGCAAAGAAGCTCGGCCGCCCCTGGGAACTGGCCAAGGCCTTCGAACATTCCGCGCCCGTCTCGCCGATCGTGCCGGCCAGCCGCATCGGCCATCCCGGCGAAGGCCGGATCTGGCTGGAGCAGAACGGCAAGCGCGTCCAGGACGGCAATCTCAGCCAGATGATCTGGAAGGTGCCGGAGATCATCGCCGAACTTTCGAAACTCTTCGTGCTGGCGCCCGGCGATGTCATCATGACCGGCACGCCAGCCGGCGTCGGCGCGGTGTCGAAGGGCGACCGCGTCACCTGCGGCATCGACGGCGTTGCGACGCTGTCTGTCGAGGTCGTCTGACCGGGAGGAAATCATGCCGATCTACGCTCTTGGCGGATTGACGCCGAAACTGCCGCCTGCCGGCCTTCACTGGATCGCCCCAGATGCCCATGTCATCGGGGATATCGAACTCGGCGAGAATGTCGGCATCTGGTTCGGCGCGGTGCTGCGCGGCGACAACGAGAAGATCACCATTGGCGCCGGCACCAACATCCAGGAAGGCGTGACGGCCCATACCGACATGGGCTTTCCGCTGACGACGGGAGAGAGTTGCACCATCGGGCACCACGCCATCCTGCACGGCTGCACGCTCGGCGACAATGTGCTGATCGGCATGGGCGCGACCATCCTGAACGGCGCCAAGATCGGCAATAACTGCCTGGTCGGCGCCAATGCACTCGTCACCGAAGGCAAGGAATTTCCGGATAATTCACTGATCGTCGGCGCCCCCGCCCGTGTCGTGCGGGGGCTCGATGAGAAGGCTATCGAAAGCATCCGCCGCTCGGCGGAGAATTATGTAAAGAATTGGCAGCGTTTTGCGCGGGATCTGAAGCAGATCGGGTGATCGGCGGGGGCTGGTGCCGCCCTCGCCCTTCGAAGCCCTGCGGGCGCTTCAGGATGAAGTCGGAGAGAAGCGCGGCCTGCCTGCCGGAGAACATAATCGCCGACCGGCAATCGATTTGCGTGACGTCGACGCTGATCTCAGCGCCGCCTCCGCAGTCAACAGCCACGTTGTCCGCAGTTCCCGAAGTAATAAGCAATAACGCTGAAAAAAATCCTTATTCGGCGGCTTCCATGAACTGGCTCGCTCCAGACGAGGCGACGAGCGCCCGAACCCTGGCTTCCGTCTTGGCTATCAACTGATAGAATTCGTCCTGCGCTTCGATATCCAGTTGAATGACCGCATTGACATCATCGGGCGTATCGCAAACACAGGCGACCGCCGAAATGGGACAGATGCCACCGGGGTAACGCTTGCCGGTCCCCGTATATGCGCGACGACCCCAACGCTCGGAATAGACCGTTTCCTCCCGATCGAGGTGGAGGATCGTTCCCTTGCAGGCGGTCACAATGGCCGCCTTGCCGTAAGCGAACCAATGATAGTTCAGCTTGCGGAGAATATATTTGCCAGTGATGTCTTCGCCAGCCAGTTCGGCAGGGTCTTCTATCATTCTGATCATGACGGCGTCCTCAACGTCTGGGCAATATCCTTCAAGTCCTCTTGCGCAGCAAGTCAAAAAACGCTGCTTTTGGAGGCACTTAGTCACAAAGTGTTTCCGATTCTTACATCGTCTACGTTTTACGCCGCTTGCGGATGCACAATTCTTCGTCGAATTTACAGCGACCTGCACCCGTTTCACCCTCTCGCGCGCAGCAATGTTCATGCGCCTCGCCACTCAGGCTTGAAATGTCCCGATAAAGCCGGAAGCCGCACCAGTCTCCGCCGTTCGGCGGCATCGAGACACCGCGGAATGGCGCAGGAGACTTTCGATCCGCAAGATGGGGCCAGTTTGCAGCCGAGCGCACTGGCTCGCCAAGCATCTTGCGTTTGCACGACGCGCGGGGTTCAGGAGAATTCGCCGGCGCGGGGACCGGCAAGTGTCACCCGCCAGCCGGTTCGCGACTGAAAATCCTGGGTGGCCAAAAACGTATAGCCCGTCATGCGCCAGAGCCTGACGGCGCTGGACAGATTATCGAGCACGTAATCGCCACCGTCTGTGCGGGCAATAAGAACGACGTGATTTTGATCATGCGGGCCAATGACCACTGAAAGCGCCAGCCTGTTTGACGGAAAACCAGCGTCGATCAGGTCTTTCATCTTCTGGAGGGCATAGTCCTCACAGTCGCCCCGGCCGGCAACCGGCAGAGACCAGACATCTCCGTGGGAAGACGGACGATCTTCCGCGGGAATGATGCGTCCATTGACCGCCCGATTGACCTTTTGAAGCAGCGCTATGCCTGCCGCGTCGTGCGGCTGTTGAACCGCCATCCTGCCGCACAGCCACTTGTACTTGGCGCAGGCCGCCGCAAACCCCACGGGCGCGCCGATACTTCTCGTCACAGGCAAGGAGGATCCGGCAATAGCCTGAAAAGGCACAAGAAAGGACAAAATGACAGCGAGAGAAAGTAGACGCTTCATAGCCGATTCCCTTATTTCCACCTTCACAATAACACGGCCGGGATAAAAATTTATTAAAATTTTATACTTGCGAATTTAACCGTAATATCTAATAAAGACAGATTAACCATCGTTTATTCTTTCCGTTAATAGATCGTTAGTATAAAAGCTCTCCCCATTAACCTCCAGTTAACCCTTGGGAGACTTTGAAATGCGCAGCAGAGCATCGAAATTCAGCGTCGCCGTTGCTTTCCTTATGGCAAGTAGCAGCTTGACCATGGCAGCCCCGGCAGTCGTTAATTGCAATACCGCCGTGCGCGGCACGCTCGAATACCGGTTGTGCATGCCGACCAAATCAATTCAAGCCGGCAGCAAATTCAACCGGAACGACAGCGATCGCAGCAGCCGAGGCATCGGCGACGGCCAGAAGACGTCGAGCACCAGTCCTACTGCCGAGTCCAGTGGCAATAGTGGCAGTGGCAATCAGGTTGCGGATGATGGCGGAAACGACACTGGCGACAACACCGGTGATAATACTGGTGACAACACCGGCAACACCGGCGGCAATACCGGTGGTAACACTGGCGACAATACTGGTGACGACACCGGTAACAACACCGGCGACAACGACCACGGCCACGGCCATCACGGCGGCAAGGGCGGCAAGGGCGGCAAAGATCACGATCATGGCAAAGGTGGCCATGGGAAAGACAACCATGGCGACAAGGGCGGCAAGGATCACGGGCACGGCAAGGACGCCCATGGAAAAGACAGCCACGGCAGCAAGGAAGATCACGGTAGGGGTGGGAACGACGGTCGCGGCAAGGGCGACAATGGAGGCTCCGACAAGAGCGACAATGGCAGCTCTGGCAAGAACGAAAACGGCGGCTCCGGCAAGAGCGACAATGGCGGTTCCGACAAGAGCGACAATGGCGGTTCCGGCAAGAACGAAAACGGCGGCTCCGGTAAGAGCGACAATGGCGGTTCCGGCAAGAGCGACAACGGCGGCTCCGGCAAGAGCGACAATAGCGGTTCCGACAAGAGCGACAATGGCGGTTCCGGCAAGAGCGACAATGGCGGTTCCGACAAGAGCGACAACGGCGGTTCCGGCAAGAGCGACAACGGCGGCTCCGGCAAGAGCGACAATAGCGGTTCCGACAAGAGCGACAATGGCGGTTCCGGCAAGAGCGACAATGGCGGTTCCGACAAGAGCGACAATGGCGGTTCCGGCAAGAGCGACAACGGCGGTTCCGAAAAGAACGACAATGGCGGCTCCGACAAGACCGACAACGGCGGTTCTGGCAAGAGCGACAAAGGCGGTTCCGGCAAGGGCGGACCGAACTGAGCTTGTCATCGTAGAAACGCAAAAGGTAAGGCCGGTCTCCGGCCTCACCTTTCCTGGATCATCGGCTTGAACCTCAATCGCCGGCCATTACCGTTCTCTGAAAAAGGACATGGCGGCGAACCAGGCGGGCTGCTCCGGCAGATTCCAGACCATAGTCTGGCGATCAACCTTGTGTTTGGCCGCCCACGCTCGATATGAGTCTCATCGGCCAGACGCCCGCTCCCCTGCTTAAATCCTGGGAACAGTGGGCCGGCGCCCTGCCAGCAGGAGACTCTCATAGTCGAGGCGATCAACCCGATCTCCGCCACCGCCGCATCCGAGCCTGACGACACGCCCTTTGGCGAGCGCCAGGCGATCGTCTAGTCTGACCTAGGCAAAAAGCTGTCTTCCTTCGCCACAGTAGATCTGGCGGACAACACACATCCCCACTCACTCTGTGCTCGTCACAGGAATGAGGTGGGAGGTGAGCACTCCCCCTTAATATTCGCTCGGCGTGATGGGATAAGATGCCGACGACAGTTTTACCACTTACGCCGCACAAGCCTCGCACAGGCCACGGATCTCAATCGTCGTCTTCTCCGGCTTGAACTTCTGCCCGCGCACCCAGGCCATCAGCCGGTGGTCAACTTCATGGTCGTGGAACTCCATCACCTGGCCGCAGCTTTCGCAGATGGCGAAAGCGACAATGCCGTGGCTGTGGCAATTCTCGCCCGGGTGGGCGCAGGCGACGAAGGAATTGATGCTTTCCAGCCGGTGCACGACGCCATATTCGAGCAGTTTCTCCAACGCACGGTAGACCTGCAGCGGCGCGCGAAAGCCATGATCGCGAAGCTTGTCCAGGATGGTGTAGGCGCTGAGCGGGCCTTCCGCCTTTTCGAGCACGTCGAAAACCAGCGACTGGTTCTTGGTGAGTTGCGGTGTCGTCATGAGCCTTGTCCTTGCGCGACCGCGCGATGGCGCCTGACGGGAAGCAGGCTGAGAATGAAGAGAATGAGCGCCGCAACCACGATCGAAGGACCTGACGGCGTGTCATAGGTGAGCGAACCGAACAGCCCACCGACGACGGCCGCCGCGCCAATCAGCGAGGCGAACACTGCCATGATCTCCGGCGTGACCGAGAAACGCCGTGCCGCCGCCGCCGGAATGATCAGCAGCGAGGTGATCAGCATGATACCGACGATCTTCATGGCGATGGCGATGACGATGGCCATCAACAGCATGAAGAACAGCCGCGCCCGCTCGGGTCTCAGCCCCTCGGCCTCGGCAAGCTCGGCATTGACGGTTGCCGCCAGAAGCGGCCGCCAGAGCCAGGCGAGCGCCGCGAGCACGAACAAGCCGCCGCCCCAGATCAGCGCGATGTCGGTCCTGGAGACGGCAAGGATATCGCCGAACAGGAAGGCGATGAGATCAATCCTGACCCAGCTCATGAAGGCGACCATGACGAGGCCGATCGCCAGTGTGGCATGCGAGAGGATGCCGAGCAGCGCATCGGCCGACAGCGCCTGACGCTTCTGCAGGAAGAGCAGCAGCACCGAGACGAGGGCGGCGACGGCGAAGACGGCGAGCGTCAGGTTGAGTTCGAAAAGCAGCGACAGCGCCACGCCGAGCAGCGCCGAATGGGCGATCGTGTCGCCGAAATAGGCCATGCGCCGCCAGATGATGAAGCACCCGAGCGGCCCCGTCGTCAGCGCCAGGCCGACACCGGCAAGGACGGCGCGCACGAAGAAATCGTCAAGCATGGCGGCCCTCCCCGCTGCGGGAATGGGCGTGTTCATGCGCATGATCGTGTGCGTGCTCATGGGTGCCATGAGCGTGCCCATGCCCGTCATGTGCGTGATGGCCGTCCTCGGGATGGCAATGATCCGTCACGGAACCATCGGCATGGCGCACGCGCCCGTCCGGCAGATGCGTGTGATCGTGGTGATGGCTGTAGACGGCAAGCGTCTGGGCAGCACGGCTGCCGAACAGGCGCACGTATTCCGGGCTGCGGCTGACGGCCTCTGGGGTGCCGCGGCAGCAGACATGGCCGTTGAGGCAGATCACCGTGTCGGTCTCCGCCATGACGACGTGCAGATCGTGCGAGATCAGCAGGATGCCGCAGCCGCTGGTGTTGCGGATCGATTTGATCAGGTCGTAAAGGGCGATTTCGCCGGAAAAATCCACGCCCTGCACCGGCTCGTCGAGCACCAGCAGATCGGGCTTGCGGGCAATGGCGCGCGCCATCAGCGCCCTTTGGAACTCACCGCCGGAGAGATGCTGCACCTCGGCATCGATCATATGGGCAATGCCGGCGGCTTCGAGGGCTGCCTGCATGTCGCCCTGCGGCAGCGGGCCGGTCAGCGTCATCAGCCGGCGCACCGAAAGCGGCAGCGTCCAGTCGATCGAAAGCTTCTGCGGGACATAACCGACCTTGAGGCCGGCCAGCCGCTCGACCCTGCCCTCGTCCGGCTTCAACACGCCGATCGCCGCCTTGGCGCTCGTCGATTTGCCGGAGCCGTTCGGCCCGATGAGCGTGACGATTTCGCCGCGCGACACGGAAAACTCGACGCCGCGCACGAGCCACCGGCCGCCGCGCAGGACGCCGACATTCTCGAGCGAAACCAGCGGTTCGCCCTTCTTGTTTGCGGGAGAGAGCATCAAATTTTCCGACAGCGCTGTTGCATCCTGCTATTGCACACGTTATAGCATAACGCAATTGATGTAATAACATAACACTTGCAATTCAAGCGGAGCACCTGATGAAACGCGCCCTGAGGCCTCTGAAAACGTGGGCCTTCAATATCCCGGCAGTCCTCTCCATTCCGGCTTTGGCGATCCCCGCTTTGCTCTTTGCCGGCACGATGCGGGCGGCCGACGCGCCTGTTGTCGTCACCTCGATCAAGCCGATCCATTCGCTGGTTGCGGCAATCATGCAGGGCGTCGGCGAACCGGAGCTGATCGTCGATGGCGCCGCCTCCCCTCACACATACAATCTGAAGCCTTCGAACGCGCGCGCCCTGCAGGAAGCCAAGGTGATCTTCTGGACCGGCCCCGGGCTCGAGGCCTTCCTGGAAAAGCCGTTGCAGGCACTGGGCTCGAAGGCGAGCATCGCCGAGCTCGACAAGGCGCCCGGCCTCGTCAAGCTGCCCTTCCGCGAGGGCGGAGCCTTCGAACCGCATGATGATGGTGATGGGGATGATCACGACCATGCCGCCGAAACCGGGCATGGCAATGATCACGAGCATGACCATGACCACGACCACGGCGCCTTCGACACGCATCTCTGGCTCGACCCGATGAACGCCAAGGCGATGGCCGCCGAAATCACCACGACGCTGGTCGCTGCCGACCCCGCCAATGCGCTGACCTATCAGGCCAATGCCAAGGCGCTGGACGACAGGCTGACGGCGCTGGACAAAGAGATCGCGGCCACTGTCGCGCCCGTCAAGGACAAGCCTTTCGTCGTCTTCCACGACGCCTACCAATATTTCGAGCACCGCTATGGCATCAGCGTCGCAGGTTCGATCACCGTCAGCCCGGAAACCGTTCCCGGCGCCGAGCGCGTCTCGGAAATCCACCGCAAGGTCGGCGAACTCGGCGCAACCTGCGTCTTTGCCGAGCCGCAATTCGAGCCGCGCCTCGTCAATGTCGTCATCGAGGGCACCAGCGCCAGATCCGGCGTGCTCGACCCCGAAGCGGCGACGCTGAAGGCCGGCCCTGACCTCTACTTCACTCTCATGCGCGGCATCGCCGAGAGCATGAGGGCTTGCCTCTCCGGCGCATGATTGCCGTGCAATCTCCTGGAGACAGCTGAGGCGAAAAGAGGCGGATGACCCCGTTCCGCCTTTTTTCGGCTTAGCATACGTTATGATATAACATTAATATCGACGAGGTACCCATGGGCGACAGACTTCCGGTCACGGTGCTTTCCGGCTTTCTCGGCGCCGGCAAGACGACGCTGCTCAACCACGTGCTCGCCAATCGCGCGGGCCTGCGCGTCGCCGTCATCGTCAACGACATGAGCGAGGTGAATATCGACGCCGCCCTTGTGCGCGACGGCGGCGCCAATCTCTCGCGCACTGAGGAGCAGCTGGTCGAGATGACCAATGGCTGCATCTGCTGCACGCTGCGCGACGACCTTTTGAAGGAGGTCCGCGACCTCGCCAACCAAGGCCGCTTCGATTACCTGCTGATCGAATCGACCGGCATTGCCGAGCCGCTGCCCGTCGCCACCACCTTCGAGTTCCGTGGCGAGAACGGAGAAAGCCTTTCGGATGTCGCGAGGCTGGACACGATGATAACGGTGGTCGACGCCGCCAATCTGCTGGCCGACTACGCCTCCGCCGATTTCCTCGCCGACCGCGGCGAAACCGCAGGTGACGGCGACAACAGGACCCTCGTCGACCTGCTGGTCGAGCAGATCGAATTCGCCGATGTCGTGGTGCTGAACAAGATCGGCACGGCAAGCGACGAGCAGCGCGACGCCGCGCGCAGGATCATCATCGGCCTGAACCCCGATGCCAAGCTGATCGAGGCAGATTTCGCCAAGGTGGCGCTGAAGGACGTACTTGGCGCCGGCCGCTTCGATATCGACAGGGCCGAGACCCATCCGCTCTGGTACAAGGAGCTGCACGGTTTCGAGGACCATGTGCCCGAGACCGAGGAATACGGCATCCGCTCCTTCGTCTATCGCGAGAAGCGGCCGTTCCATCCGGCCAAGCTCCACGCCTTTCTCGACAAGACCTGGCCGGGCGTGGTGCGCGCCAAAGGCTTCTTCTGGCTGGCCACTCGCCCGCACCATGTCGGCGAGATCAGCCAGGCGGGCTCGATCGTGCGCACCGGCAAGATGGGCCTGTGGTGGGCGGCCATCCCCCGCGAGCAGTGGCCGCAGGAGCCTGGCTTCCTCAACGCCCTCGGCCCTTATCTCGATCCCGTCTGGGGCGACCGCCGCCAGGAAATCGTCTTCATCGGCGCCGACCCGATGGACGAGGACTGGATCAGGAGAGAACTCGATGCCTGCCTGGTGGAAGGCGATTCCTTCATGCCGGAGCGCTGGCGCAACCTGCCCGACCCTTTCGCCAGCTGGAACAGGGAGGCCGCATGAAGGCGGCGGCGATCAAGCGCTACCGCTGCAGCTGCGAGGAATGCGATCCCCTGCCGCAGATCGAGGGCTGCATCCGCTGATCTATGAGCGGGAGGCTGAGGTTGCGGCCGAAAGGCCGAAAGGCTTGCTCGGGATCATTACCGAGCGGGTGATGTCGTCACGCCGGCAGGGGTGACGATTTGTCTGTGCAGGAAGCGCGCCTGATTTTGCGCAATTCTCGTACTTCTCTCCTTCTCGCGTCGGCGTGCTGTAGCACCCCCTCTGCCCTGCCGGGGGAGATCGGCTGGGCTGATGACTTTGCCAAACAATAACGGTCTGATGTTTCCGCACGACGGCGGAGAGGGACTGGCGGGCCAACCCTTTGCCGATCTTCCCACCTGTCGGGGAGATGCCCGGCAGGGCAGAGGGGTGCTACACGGCACGCCTTCCCTCTCAGAATCTAAAAAGGGCGGCCGAAGCCGCCCTTGCCATATCCTGCCATCAGCGCCCGGCGATGATGCCGGAGATGATGCCGCTGGTGACGCCGATCAGCAGGAAGTCGTTGTCGGCGCGGACCCAGCGATAGCCGCGCGGCGGAGGCGCGAGCCGGTAGCGGCGGTAGTCGTTGACGTCGTGAAACCGGCGGCGTTCGCTGGCGTTGACGCGGTATCCCTTCTTCCAATGCGGCCTCACGACCGTTTTCTTGACGATCACCTCTTTCTGAACGACGACGGGCGGACGGCGGAAATCATCCGCGCTCGCCTGGGAGGCAACGATCGGCGAGAGAAGGAAGGATGCGGACAGGAGAGCTGCAAAGATCTTTTTCATGTGCGGTTCCTTGTGTTGGGCACGGGAGAAAACTAGGGCCGAAAAGATGAACCGAAACTGAAAGCTAGATTAAACTTCCGTAATGAAATCCGCGGCTTCCGCGGCGTGTCTTACATTTTAGATAAAACTCATATGCCAACATTGGTGGCCGCCTCGCCCTTCGAGCCCCCTGACGGGGCACCTCAGGTGAGGTAGGAGAGAAGCTGCGGCCGCCGACGGAAACCGCAGCTGCAAGACGCGCCGCTCAGTCTTCAGCCACACGGCACACCGGCCCAAAGGCCGGAGCCTCGAAGGACGGGGCGAGTGACAAGGGCCAACCACCCCAACGTTAGAATGCCGTCTGCGCCTTGCCGCTCGCGCGCGAGCGTGTAGTTTCCTCCGCGCGTCAATTCAGAGGTAGGTAAGACATGTCCCCTTCCCGGGGAGGCGACGATGAGCACTCACAACGAGGCCCTACCCGTTGCCGGGCCGGCTGACGGCGCGCCGTTCGAGGTTTTCCGCGTCTTCCTCAAGCTCGGCCTCACCTCTCTCGGCGGACCGATTGCCCATCTCGGCTATTTCAGGAACGAACTAGTGGTGCGGCGCAAATGGATCAACGACGCCGTGATCGCACAGGCGATCGGGGGCATTGCGAAGAGCCTGACGCCGGACCGCGAGCGCGCCGGCATTCGCTGCCGCAGTCGCCATCGTCGTCTTCGTCGGCGGATCATTCGGCCAGATCGAGGCGATTGCGCTTGGAGCGGCGGCGGGGCTCGTTCTCTGTCGCGCCGATGCGCCCGCACTTGCCGGCCGTCTCGGCTTTCCCGGAACGCGTCGTGCCGGAGCGATCGCGGTTGTCATCGTCCTGCTGCTGGCGGCAGGTTCGGCCTCCCTCGCCGCGGATAGCCCAAGCTCGGATTCGATTTTCGGAACGATTGGGCGCAGATTTGAAACAGGAGCGTCCGCCGCACCGTCGCGTGCAGCGCTCCACGACAGCGGAAACACCATGGAGGAAACCATGCCCGGCATCAGCATGCGTTATATCGTCGACGACGTCGACGCCGCGGTGGAATTCTACACCAGGCATCTCGGCTTCTCCGTCGCGCTTCACCCGGCACCAAGTTTTGCCATCCTGACCAGGGACGGCTTCCGGCTGCTTGTCAGCGGCACGACGGGTCCGGGCGGAGCTTCCCAGGCCATGCCGGACGGACGAAGACCGGAACCCGGCGGATGGAACCGCATCCAGATCGAGGTCGCCGACCTCGAGGCGGAAGTCGCCAGACTCCGCCAGGCCGGCGCGCGTTTTCGCAATGACATCGTGCAGGGCATCGGCGGCAAGCAGATCCTGCTCGAAGACCCCGCGGGTAACCCGATCGAGCTCTTCGAAGCGCCGAAGAGCTGACCGCCGCGGCAGCGCAAGAACGGCGGCCGCGCCTTGTCAGCCGTGCCCCAGCGTGTAGTTTCGGACTCGCGTCAATTCAGAGGTAGGCAAAATATGTCCGAATCCGCGGGCGGGCTCTTCGATTATGTCGGGATACTAGCCGTGTTCTTTCTCGTCGCCGCCAACGGCTTTTTCGTCGCCGCCGAATTTGCATTGGTGTCGGTGCGGCGCAGCCGGGTCGCCGAGCTTGCCGCAGCCGGTCGCATGAATGCCACTGCGCTCCAGCGGGCCGTCGACAATCTCGACGCCAATCTCGCCGCCACGCAGCTCGGCATCACCATATCGTCGCTGGCGCTCGGCTGGGTCGGCGAGCCGGCGCTCGCCCATCTGATCGAGCCCCTGCTCTCCTGGCTGCCCGAACCATGGGCGACGACCGGCGCCCATACGGTCGCCATCGTCGTCGCCTTCGTGATCATCACAGCGCTGCATATCGTGCTCGGCGAGCTCGCACCCAAAAGCCTGGCGCTGCAGCGCAGCGAGGCCACCTCGCTAGCCGTCGTGCGTCCGCTCGGGCTCTTCCTTGTATTGTTCAAGCCTGCGATCTTCACCCTCAACGGCATGGGCAACCTCGTGCTGCGGGCTGTCGGCCTTCGCGCCGGAACCGGAGAATCCTCGTTCCACTCGCCGCAGGAATTGAAATTGCTGGTCGCCGAAAGCCAGGAAGCCGGGCTTTTGAACCCGGTGCAGCAGCAATTGGTCGAGCGGGTATTCAACATCGGCGACAGACCGGTCTCCGACATAATGACCCCACGTCTCGACATCGAATGGTTCGATGCTGACGACAGCGAGGCGGAGATTCTGAAAACGATCCGCGAATGCAGCCACGAGCAGCTGCTGGTCGCCCGCGGATCGATCGACGAGCCGATCGGCATGGTGTTGAAGAAGGATCTTCTCGACCAGGTTCTTGATGGCGGCAAGGTCCGGCCGCTGGAGGTAGTAAAGCAGCCCCTGGTGCTGCACGAGGGTACCAAGGTCGTGCGCGTCATCGACAGCTTCAAGGCTTCGCCCGTGCGCCTCGCCATCGTCGTCGACGAATATGGCAGCCTCGAGGGCATCGTCACCCAGACAGACCTGCTGGAAGCCATCGCCGGCGATCTGCCGGGCGCCGATGAGGAGCCCGACATCGTTGTTCGGGAAGACGGCTCGCTATTGATCGACGCGATGATGCCTGCCTTCGACGCCTTCGAACGGTTGGGCCTCAAGGATCGCCCCGACGCCGACTTCCATACGCTCGCAGGCTTCGCGCTGCACCAGCTTCAGCACATCCCCGAAGCCGGCGAAACCTTCCTCTTCGACGGCTGGCGCTTCGAGGTGATCGATATGGACGGCATGCGCATCGACAAGATGCTCGCGACGCGCATTGCCGCCGAGGGGGCAGAGGTTTAAAGCATGTCGCGCAAAAGTGAGCCGCGGTTTTGCGGCAACGACATGCGTGAAAACAAAGTGCTCAAGCGCAAGGAGCGAATCTGAAAGATCGCGATGCGCTTTAATCAGTTCATCGCCAGCGTCCAGACCATGCCGGCGGCGGCGCAGCTGAGCAGCGTCGCGATAACGGAGGTCTTGAACCGGAAGATCGCGATCGCGGCGACGGCAGACAGCGCCATTGCCGCCGGCACCGCCGATTGCAGCACCGGAATGTCGAGCCGCAGGCCGGCAAGGCGGACGACAGCAACTTCGGCAAACAGCGTATGTAGACCAAACCAGATGGCGAGGTTGAGAATGACCCCGACCACCGCCGCCGTGATCGCCGACATCGCCCCTGCCAGCGCGACGTTGCCACGCAGTTTTTCGATGAACGGCGCCCCCAGGAAGATCCACAGGAAACAGGGCACGAAGGTCACCCATGTCGTCAGCATCGCTGCAAGCGTGGCAGCCAGCATTGGATCCAGCGACCCTGGATTGCGATAGGCGCCCATGAAGCCGACGAACTGCACCACCATGATCAGCGGTCCCGGCGTCGTTTCGGCCATGCCGAGGCCATCGAGCATCTCGCCCGGCCTCAGCCAGCCGAAATGCTGCACAGCTTCCTGGGCGACGTAGGCGAGAACGGCATAGGCCCCGCCGAAGGTGACGACGGCCATCTTGCTGAAAAACAGGCCGATCTCGGCGAAGACGCTGTCCGCACCGAAGACTGCGTAGACGGCAGCGACCGGAATGAGCCACAGGGCAAACAGCACCGTCGAGATGCGCAAGGACCAGGAGAGGTTCGGACGCGCATGCGCCGGTATGGCCTCGCCCAGCACTGAATCGGCATCCGAAAGCACCGGCCCGCTGCCGGCCTTGTGCCCGCCGCCCGCCTTGAAGGCGGCAAGTCCGAACCGACCGCCGAAAAAGCCGATCATGCCCGCTGCAAGTACGATCAGTGGAAACGGCACATGAAGAAAAAAGATGGCGACAAAGGCTGCAGCCGCGATCGCGACCATGACCTTACTCCTCAAGGCCCGTCCGCCGATCCGAATGACGGCCTGCACGACGACGGCAAGCACGGCTGCCTTCAAACCGAAGAATAGGCCGGCGACGATGGCGACGTTGCCATAGGCAGCATAGATGAAGCTGAGACCGAGAATCGACAGAAATCCCGGCAGAACGAACAATATGCCGGCAACAAGGCCGCCCGGGGTCCGGTGCATCAGCCAGCCGATGTAAATGGCGAGCTGCTGCGCCTCGGGGCCGGGAAGCAGCATGCAATAGTTGAGCGCATGCAGGAAACGGTGCTCGCCGATCCATCGCTTCTCGTCGACGATGATCCTGTGCATGACGGCGATCTGACCGGCGGGGCCGCCGAAGCTGAGCGCCGCGACGCGGAGCCAGACCTTGAAGGCTTCGCCGAACGAAACGCCGTGATGACGCTCCTCGCCTGCCTGTTTCTCCGCCGTTTTGCCGGCCAACGCATTTCCTGTCATCTCGACCATCTCATGCCCGCTTCTTCGGAGCGGGCCAATTGTGGGTCTCATCGGTCGCATCGCGGCACCAGCGGAAGAAGGCGTCATAGAGAAGCATGCCGGCCTCGAGCTGCTCCAGATCGTCGGCGTACATCCTGGAGAGGCCAAGCGACGCGGCAAGCAGGCCGGGCGCCTCGGGCGCAAGATCGAGCCTTGCAGTATCGGCGGCCCGGATGATCCGCGCCAGGCGCAGGAGCGGTTCCGACCCCAACCCGAACTCCTCAACCATCACGTCGAAGGTGCAGAGCTCACCGCGATGGCTCCAGAACACCTCTTCGATATCGAACGGTGTTGCCCCGAAGCGCGCGCCGACCTCCAAAACCTCGGTCGTCGGCACGAACAGGAACAAGGCGTTCGGATCGACGAAACGCCGGATCAGCCATGGACAGGCGATGCGGTCGATCTTCGGCCGCGCCCGCGTCACCCAGACCGTGCGTCCCTCGAGGTCGCGCCGCGGCAGCTTTTCCTCCGGTACCGCCAACCCCTCAGCGGTCCAGGATTCGAAACCGCCTTGAAGACTCTCGGCGTCGATCCCGGCATGGCGAAGATAAGCGGCCACACCATGGCTGAGCTTGCCGCCCTTCTGGCAGACTACGACGACGGCATCAGCCTCGACGCTGCTTGCCCAGGAAGCGACATCGGTATGGCTGCGCCGGATGGAGCCCGGCACCAGCCGAGGATCGAGCGCAAAGTCCTCTTCCGTGCGAACATCGATAATACAGGGCGCAGCCGGCGTTCCGATGAGCCGGCTGAGTTTGTCGGGAGAAATTTCAAGAAATGACGGCATGACGCGTCCTCCGTTAATCGGCTTTACTGGACGCGATTCTTCAGCATGGCGCCTCGTGGGGTGATCGCGACCCCATGGCAAAATCATGCGCAAAGAGACCCACCCATGTCAAGCGTTCAGCCCGCCAAGACGGCGGTGCGCTGACATCGCCCTCCGGCCGCGCTGCAGATTCAAACGCCGATTCTGGCAGGTTGCAGGCGGAAATCCCTGATATTGCTCGCCTCGCGGCGCCAGAATGGAACAAAATGCTCTTTGCTCCATTTCCTTGTCACCGCAAGAGGAGAAAGTACCATGACGTACGACCCCAATAATGCCAACGACCCGAACCGCCCGCTGAATCCGAATCTAGATCTGCGCACGACTCCGACCGCGCGCAGCAGCAACACGTGGGTTGTCTGGGCCGCTGCATTGGCCGTGATCGCTGTCGCTGCATTCGCCTATTCGCAGTGGAGCAGCACCCCCGGCACCTCCCCGGACACGACGGCCTCCACGACCCAATCCGAGCCGGCGCCGGCCAAGCCGATCGCTCCGACCGACAACAGCGCAACGCCCGCACCGGCACCAGCCCCGGCCACGCCGCCGGCTGCCCCTGCCCAGCAGTAAGCGCAGCGTCGCAGAAAGAAGCCGACCCAATGCCGGCTTCTTTTCCGCGGCAGGGCCTTGAACGTCGCCACGCAAGTCCTATCTAAGGGCCATAGAATTTGTCTCTGACGGTTGACCACGGAGGTACTGGCAGCCGTTGTCGAGACAAATCGAGGAAGGGTCGGTGCGAGTTTCGCCCGGCCTTTTTTCTTGCCCTATCGGTCGGCGCGCAAAGCATACCTTCTCGGTGCCCGCATCCCGATCTTATTTGGGGATCCTGTTGTAGAAGGATTGGGGATCGTACACGCACTCATAGTCGAGAAGGCACATTTTGCCGTTCGCATCCCTGACCGTTGCCGTGTCGTATTTGTCACCCAGATTGCACCTGGCCGGCGGATAACGGAAGCTGCGACCGCCGATCCCCATGCGCACGAAGACCTTCTTGTTCTGACGGATGATCTGCGCAAGCTCGCGGCAGCTGTGATCGCCCGCTCTGACCTCCATTGCGCCTGCGGCAAAGGCCGGCAGCGGCAACAATAAAGCGACGGCAAAAACGACGATTCTCATGACCCCTCCGTTGGCAAAGAAAGACAAGGCGCGTATTAACGGCCGTTTCCAGTCCTAAGCATGCGGCCCGCTTCGGCGCAAGACCTGGCCTTGACCTCTAATATGTCAATCTTATCAAGAGATTTGGTGGGTGATGTAGGGCTCGAACCTACGACCCGCTGATTAAGAGTCAGCTGCTCTACCAACTGAGCTAATCACCCGTTCGCGCTTGGCTGCGCGGTGTGACGGGGCGTATAAACAGGATCGGCAGGCTTGTCCAGCGCATCGGCGAAAATTCTTTGGTTAATCTCAAAGATTTTTCCGCATGGCCGAAATGCAGCGCGTGATCCTGAAGCCGCGCCGATCCTCAGAAAGGATTATGCGCAGATTCAAAGTGATAAAGTCTCCACAGCGCGTCCTGCCGGACGCAGCGGCGCTCTCATGAAATCAAAGGTCGAGGGTGCCGCTCGCCAGCCGCACCGCTTGACCACCGATCCGCGCGTTGGAAATCGCCCCGCCTTCGACATCGATATGCAGGTGAATGAAAGAGGGGCGACCCATCTCGACACCCTGCTCGATCATGATCGGGTGGTGCCCGTCCGTCAGCCGGTCGAAATGGCGGATGGCGCCGGAGAGTGCGGCTGCCGCCGCACCGGTGGCCGGGTCTTCGACAATGCCCATGCCGCTGGCGAACATGCGCGCGTGGAACTTCGCCACGTGGTTGACGCCGCCGCGGCAATAGACATAGGCCGAGGCCAGCGCGCCATCGACGAAGGGCACGATCTTTTCCCAGAGCTGCGGATCGAATTCCACCCGCTGCGCCGTGCCGACATCGTGCACCGGAATGAGCAGGAACGGCACCCCGGCGCTCCAGAGCGAAGGAACGTGATTTTCAAAGCCGATCTCGGTGACCTTCAATGATAAAGCGTCGGCGATGCCGAGCTTGTCGAGCGGCATCACCGCCTGCTGCGATTTGCGCGGCAGGTCGAATTCGGCAAAGCTCGCCTCGCCCTCCCTCAGTCGCACGGCGCAACGCACCGGCCCGACATTTTCCTCGAGCACGGTAACGAGATCGACCGCCGCTGCGCCATGAGCCCGCTCGGCCAGCGCGATCGCCGTGCCGACGGTCGGATGGCCGGCAAAGGGCAGCTCGCGGCCAGGCGTGAAGATCCGGAGCTTCGCCGCATAGGCGGGATTGATCGAAGGCTGCACGAAAACCGTCTCGGAGAGATTGATCTCCCGGGTGATCGCCTGCATCGCCTCGTCGCTGAGATCGTCTCCGTCGAAGACCACCGCCAGCGGATTGCCGGCAAGCTTTCGATCGGTGAACACGTCATAGACGCTGTAGCTACGCGCCACATCGGCCTCCCTGAATCGTCATTGCGCCGCCAACCTGCCCGACCAAACGATCGAGTGCAAGGCGCTAACGCCGGTTACCCTTTCCGAAATACCAGTCGATGACGGGCAGCATGGCGACGTTATAGGGATGGGCGGCGGGATCGGCCGAACGGATCGCCGCCGCACCTGCGATTTCCTTGTCCGCGGCGACCAGCATGTGGGCCTCGATCCGTTTCACCATCTCGTCCGCCGTCAGGTCGAAGCGGAAGAGCCTGAGCAGCGTCACCGTGCGTCTGGCATGGCTGGCAAAGAGCCCTTCCGCCGCGACCGCGTCGGCCAGATCCAGTCCGGTCTCCTCGTGAACTTCGCGGCGCATATTGGCCTCGATGTCGCAGCGCCCGTCGATGACATCCTCCGGCTCCAGCGAGCCGGCCGCGAAATAGACCTGGCCGGGATTGGCGGTATGCGCCCCCATGCGGATCGCCACGAGCGCGCCGTCCGAGCTTTCGAGCACCGGATAGGCGAAGATGTGCAGGCCGCCCTGGCGCTGCGGCTGCCGCCGCCAATACATGAAGGCGGAAAATGGAGTGACGTAGCCCTCGCCCGCAATCCCCTCTTCACTGAACGACAACCGCTGTTGGAACACCAGGCGGCCGTCGAACAGCGCCGGGTTGGCGGCGGTTTCCTTCGCCCAATTGTCACGGATCGCCGCTTCCTCGGCGGTGACGAAGGGATGGGTGCCGGGCAGCACACGCAGGTCGACGCCGGCAATCGGGAAAACCGTCGCTTCCGGCGGCCAGTCCACAAAATCATCGGAAATATCGCTGGTCGGAAATTTCATATTCAAATTCGTTTTCATGGGAGATCCAGTGTCATGACGACGGGGCAGTGATCGGATGCCTTCGGTCGGTCCCAGCCGGTGCGTGGATATCGCTCCACCTCCTGGCCTGGCGGAAAGACCGTGCGGTAGGGTTGGCCGTTGCGGATGATTTCGGGCAGACGGCCGCTATTATGGGCGGCAAGTGCCGGCGAAAGCCAGATATAATCGAGCTGGCAAAGGTGCTGCTCCTGCGGTCCGCGCGCGTGATAGAGCGTCCAGCGGTCGAGCGGCTGGCGACGGACCACGACATTTTCGGCAAAGCCGTCATGACTGAATACGTCGAGCGCGCTTTCGACCTCCGTCTGATGCTCGAAACGATAACCGGCGCCGCGCCGGCCGACCACGTCGACGCGCTCCTGATAATCGTTCATATCACCACAGATGGCGAAGCTCTTCTTGGCCGTGCGGCCGGCGCCGAACCTGTTCTCGATGATGCGGCGCACCGCGCGCGCCTCGGCGCGACGGAGCGGCAGCGTCGATTGCCGCCCGTCCAGCCCGTCGCGAGGATTGCCCATCGATTTGAAATGCACGACATAGAGCGAGAGCGGCCGGCCGCCGATCAGAAGGTCGAGCTCCAGGCAATCGCGCTTGAAGATCTTGTCGTCGATGCGGTTGGTGAGCGCCAGGTCCTCATCGAAGAGATCGAAGTCGCGATAGGTCGTCATCGCGTGGCTTCTGATGTCCCTGAGCTCGATTTTCTGGCCGTCGCGCGTTTCCTCGCGCATCAAGACGGCGACATCGATGCCGCGGCCGTCATTGCCCTCGACCAGGAATTTCTGGCGGTAACCGTTCCCGACCATGCGGAAGAGATAGCCGTATTCAAAGGCCTGCAACGCGGCCATGTTGTCGATTTCCTGCAGGCAGAGAATGTCGGCGTCCGCATCGGCGATCGCCAGCGCCGTCATCTGCCGGGTGTCGTCGGTGGCGGCAATCACCCGCGCCTGCTCGAGCTGCTGATAGACGCCCTCGCTATTGACCTCGAAAAGCTTGATGACACGATCCTGGCGCAACTGGTTGCGGAAGCCGGTGAAATCGAAACGGGTCAGCAGGTTTTCGACATTGAAGGTGGCGAGGCGAAGCGACATGACGGGAATCCGGTTGTGGGCAGTACCTTATCCGGCAATTGCCACAGGGAAAGGTGGCGGGGCCAAGAAAGTTGCGGACTACCAGCCTCTTTGAGCCGAAATGCGATTGCCGGTGTCCATCAAAGCCGCCAGCCCGCGCGGATGACGGCGCGTACCGCCTCGCCGGCCTCGACGGCCACGCGGCTGAAGGCGCGCAGCGTCTGGCCATTGCGGAGGGTCAGCTTGACGGCATAACGCTCGCCCTCGAACAGCACGGATTCGACGGTTGCCGGAGCGCCCTCGCCGCCGATGATCACATCTTCCGGCCGCACGAGAATATCGGCGTCATCGGTGTTGGCCGCCTGGAGCGCATCCTGCAGTTCATTCCATTCCAGATGGCGTTCGCCGCCCATGACAGGCAGCGTCAGGATCGCGCCGCGCCCGATCAGGCCGCCGACGATGCGGCCCTCCGGCCGGGCATAAATCTCGGCCGGCGGCGCCACCTGCAGCAGGCGCCCTTCGAACATGACGGCGACGTCGGTCGCCAGCGCCATTGCCTCGCTCTGGTCATGGGTCACGTAGATCATCGTCGCACCGGAGCGGTGGTGAAACTCGCGAAAGGTCTCCTCCATTTCCTGCTTCAGGTGCCGGTCGAGATTGGCGAGCGGCTCGTCGAGCAGCACGACATCGGGCGAGGTCACCAGGCAGCGGGCGAGCGCGACACGCTGGCGCTGGCCGCCGGAGAGATCGGCCGGCCGCCGCCCGGCATAATCGGCAAGCCGGACAGTGGAAAGCGCCTCGCCGACCTTCGTCCGGTATGCCTCGCCCGAGACACCGCGCACCTTCAGGGGATAGCCGACATTGTCGGCGACGCTCATGTGCGGCCAGAGCGCATAGGACTGGAAGACCATCGCCATGTTGCGCTTTTCCGGCGGCAGCGATTGCGCGGCATCGGCCAGCAGCCGCTCGCCGAGATGGATGGAGCCGTCGGAGGGCGTCTCGAAACCGGCGATCATGCGCAGAACCGTCGTCTTGCCGCAGCCGGAAGGCCCGAGCAGCGCCAGGAAACCGCCCTCGCGCACATCGAGCGAGACATCGCTGACGGCCGCCCGCCCGGTGCCGAAATCCTTGGCCACCCGGTTGAGGATCAGTTTCGCCATGGGACTACCCCTTTCGGCAGGTGTTTCGCCAGGAGTTCCAATAGCAGCATCATGACCATGACCATGAGGACGACGAGGACAGACAGTGCCGAGGCAAGGTCGGAGCTGCCGCTGTCGTCGAGATTGTAGATGGCGACGCCGAGCGTCTGGGTGCCGGCCGACCAGAGCAGCGCGGAGATAGTCAGCTCGTTGCAGCCGATCAGGAAGACGAGGATGACGGAAGCCCCGGCGGCGGGCGCAATCAGCGGCACGATGATATCGGAAAGCCTTCGCAAGAACCCGGCGCCGGAAAGCCGTGCTGCCTCCTCCAGCGCCGGATCGATCTGGTGGAAGGCGCTGATCACGGGTTTCAGGCTGATGGCGAAGAAGGAAGAGAAATAGGCGATGAGAATGATCCAGATCGTGCCGTAGAGCGAGATGTGGAGGAAGGGGATGGGCGCAGCGAAGACCAGGATGAAGGCGACCGCCATGACGATGCCGGGCAGCGAATAGGGTATCTCGATCAGGCTGGCAATGATGCGGGATGCCGCATCCTTGCGCCGCGTCAGCATATAGGCCGCAAGCACGGTCACCACCAGGAGACAAACTGCGGTTGCGCCGGCAAGCGAGATCGAGTTGACGAAAGCCGTGCGCGTCACCGACTGCCGGAAGAGGATCTCCTCAAAGGCATGGAGCGACATGGTCTTTAAGGTGAGCGGGACGCCGTAGGCCGGAACCAGCGCGCCGGCGACGAGGGCGAAGAAGGGTGCGGCGAGCATGAAGAACAGGATCGCCCAGAGGAGCGGCGTGAACGCGAACCGCCACGCGCCGAGCTCGAAGGCGGCGCTCGCCCCGGACAGGCCGATGACGCGGTAATCGCGGCCTCTGAGCGCCCGGTCCTGGATCATCAAGCCCGCCACCGAGATCATCGCGATGATTGCCGACAGCACGGCGACGTCGCCGAAGGTGCGGCTGGTGAAGGCGGAAAACTTGGTGAAAATCAACGTCGGCAGCGTGAAGATCGAGGCGGGAATGCCGAGAATGGCGGGAATGCCGAAATTGCCGGTGCAGGAGACGAAGGAGATCGCCGCACCCGCGATGATGCCGGGCAGCGACAGAGGCAGGATGATGTCGCGGAAGACCCGAAAGCTGGAGGCGCCGGAAAGCCGTGCGGCCTCGACGCCGTCGCGCGGCAGCGTCATCAGCCCGGCGCGGAGCGCGAGATAGACGAGCGGCGCATGCTGGACGCCGTAGAGCAGCGCGATGCCGCCGACCGAATAGAGCGGCTGCGGCGAGCCGAGCGGCGGAGCGATGGCGGGCGCCTTCAGCAGCGGGCTTGACGGCCCCGACATCTGCACCCAGGCAAGGGCCGTCACCTGCGGCGGGATCATCATCGGCAGCACGA
This sequence comes from Rhizobium lentis, assembly GCF_014200175.1. Taxonomy (GTDB): domain Bacteria; phylum Pseudomonadota; class Alphaproteobacteria; order Rhizobiales; family Rhizobiaceae; genus Rhizobium; species Rhizobium mulingense. The sequence goes on from NZ_JACHBD010000001.1 coordinate 487,628, forward strand.
AGAAGAAGCTGAGCAGCCCCTTGCCCGGGATGTCGGTCAGCGTCAGTAGAAAGGCGAAGAGGCAGCCAATGAGAAGTGAGACGATCGTACCGAGAACGGATGTGACGACGGTGTAATAGGCGGCTTGCCAAAGCGCCGGGTCGGCGAGCACATCGGTGACACCGCCGCTGGCGAAGGCCGCGATCCCTGCCATGGCAAGGCGGGCGAGCGGCAGCACGCTGAGGATGAGCACCGTAATGACGATAAAAGGAAACAGCCAGGCGGGCTGGCTGTTTCCTGCTCTGACATAGGCTGGCATGAAGAGATCAGTTCGAGCGGTAGACCCCCGAGAAGGTCTTCAGATCCTGGTCGGTATTCTTCAAGGCTTCCGCGGCATTGACCGGCAGGACCTTGATCGTCTCACGCGCCGGGAAGCCGTCCGGCACCTTCATGCCGTTGCGGGCCGGAATATAGCCGAGTTTGAGGAAGCCTTCCTGGCCCTTTTCGGAGAGCACGTAATCGACGAACTTCTTGGCGGCCTCGGCATTCTTGCTGCTGGCGAGGATGCCGACCGGCTCGGTGACGGCCGAAACGCCTTCGCTCGGGAAGACGAATTCGACCGGCGCACCCTTGGCCTTCTCGCGGATCGGCAGGTAGTCGACGACCATGCCGTAAGCCTTCTCGCCCGAGGCGACCGACTTCAAGACGGCGCCATTGCCGCCGGCGGCGATCGCGCCGTTTGCCTGAAGCGACTTGTAGAAGTCCCAGCCGAGGCCGGGAACGGCGGCAAGCGTCTGGGCATGGATGAGTGCGGCACCCGAAGCGAGCGGGCTCGGCATGGTGACGAGGCCCTTGGCTTCCGGCTTGGTCAGATCCTTCCAGCTCGCAGGCTTCATGCCGGCCGAGGTGTTGTACATGATGCCGGTGGTGATCAGCTTGGTCGAGTAATAGTAGCCGTCGGCGTCATAGAGCGAGGCGTCGTATTGGACGGCTTCCGGCGACTTGTAGGCGAGCAGCTTGCCCTCTTCCTTCAGGCGCTCCAGCGTCACCACGTCGGCAATCAGGAGAACGTCGGCGACCGGGTTGCCGGACTGGATCTCGGCCTGCAGCTTGGCCATGATCTTCGGCGTGCCGTCGCGCACCCAGTCGACCTTGATATCGGGATTGGCGGCCATGAAGCCATCGACCGTCGCCTGCGCGTCTTCGTTCGGCTGGCTGGTGTAGAGAACGAGGTTTGCGGCCGAAGCCGGAATGGCAAAAAGGCTCGCGGCGAGAAGGGCTGCGGCGGAAACGATCGTTTTCATGGGAGGGGTCCTCGGGATTGCGTTACCCCTCCCTTATTAGGGGTCGTTGACAGCGATGTGACAGGCGGCGGCAGGCTCCGCTTGCCGGCATTCGGGCCGCGGCACTTGCGCGCCGCGGCCCGTCAGAAAACGCTACTTCGCAGCCTCTTCTATCAGTTCGGCAACCTTGTCAGGATGCGAAACCATCACGACATGGGAGGCGCCATCGACGACGACTGTCCGCCTGGACCCTGCCCGCTCGGCCATGAAGCCAAGGGCTGCGGCCGGGATGTTCTTGTCGCCGGTGCCGTAGACGAACCACGACGGCAGCTTCTTCCAGGCGGGCTCGCCGGATTTGTCAGCCAGCGCGGCCTCGGTGACCGGGCGTTGGCCAGCCGCCATCAGAGCCGCCTGTTCGGCCGGCACGTCGCTGGCGAACTGATCATGGAACTTCGCCTGGTCGATATAGAGATCGACACCGCCGCCGCTGAGTTTCACCGGGGCCGCCAGCGCCCCGCTCAGCGTGCCGCCCGGAAACTTGCCGGCGAGATCGGCAACCGATTCTCCTGCATCAGGGGCGAAGGCCGCGACATAGACCAGCGACTTGACGTTGTCGTGGCCGTTGGCCGCGGTCGAAATGACCTGGCCGCCATAGGAATGGCCGACGAGAACCACGGGGCCGGCGATGCTGCCGACGACGTCGGAGACATAGGCAGCATCATTGGCAACGCTGCGCAGCGGATTGGCGGCAGCCACGACCGGGAAGCCGTCCTTGCGCAGGATTTCGACGACGCCGTTCCAGCTGGATGAATCGGCAAAGGCGCCATGGACGAGGACGACGGTCGGCTTGGCCGGCTGGGCAACGGCAGCACCGGAGAACAGAGCGCCCGCCAGGGCGACGGCAGCAGCAAACTTGAACATTGGTCATTTCCTTTCGTCGGTTTGATGTCACAGGAGCCGAAGCGCGGTTGACGTGCTTTTTCGGCTCTTAAATTCGGTCATTTAGTTTGTAAGCGATTTATTTGTGCGCTATTTATCTAGGCCACCCCTTCCCGTGCGTCAATAGCTTGCAAACAGATCGCGCACAAATTATATTGAAGCCGAAGGAGAGCGTGATGAAAGACACCACATCGAATGATCTCGGCGCCGTGCCTCAGATCGATGAAATGCTTTGCTTTTCAATCTACTCGGCCGGCCACGCCTTCAACCAGCTTTACCGTCCCCTGCTCGACGAATTGGATCTCACCTATCCGCAATTCCTCGTCATGACCGCCCTGTGGGCGCGTGACGACCGCACGGTGAAAGATCTCGGCGAGACGCTTTTCCTCGATTCCAGCACCCTCACCCCGCTGCTGAAGCGGCTGGAAAATGTCGGCCTCGTCACCCGCAACCGAAATCCCGCCGACGAACGCCAGGTGCTGCTGCGCCTGACGCAAGAGGGACAGGCGCTGAAAAGCCACGCCACCCACGTGTACGACTGCATCGGCAAAGCCGTCGGCCTCGACGCCGAGACTGTCGGCAAGATCAGGGACACGATCGCTTCGATCCGCGACACCATTCACAACAGGGATAAGGACGAGGCCTGACCCTGGCAGGCACACTGCCTCGCTGCACCAAACGATTTTCTTCGACAAGCCGGTGGCATGTTGTACGATCCCTCTGCTGCCGCCGCGCGCGATCGGTCATTACCGCCACGCGGCGCGAAGATGCCGGCGCTCGCTGTCTTGCCTGAGCCTCACGCAGGACGCGCCGCCATTGCCATTCGGCCGCGCTGAGGTGCGTCAATCCTGTTTTGATGAAGGAGGAGTTTCAATGGAATATCGTCTGCTCGGCCGCTCCGGCCTGAAAATCTCGACTTTGACCATGGGCACGATGACCTTCGGCGGCGTCGGCTGGGCGAAGATGGTTGGCGATCTCGGCGTTTCCGAGGCGAAGAAGATGATTGATATGTGCATCGATGCCGGCGTCAACCTGATCGACACCGCCAACGTCTATTCATCAGGCGAATGCGAAAACATCATCGGCGAAGCGCTCGCCGGCAAGCGGCCGCAGGGCGTGCTGCTCGCCACCAAGGCCCGCTTCGGCATGGGCGACGGCCCGAACGACCGCGGCCTCTCGCGCTACCACTTGATCCGCGAATGCGAGGCAAGCCTGAAGCGCCTGAAGACTGATGTCATCGATCTCTACCAGGTGCATGAATGGGACGGCCAGACGCCTCTCGAAGAGACGATGGAAGCGCTCGACACGCTGATCAAGCAAGGCAAGGTGCGTTACGTCGGCTGCTCAAACTATTCGGGCTGGCATATCATGAAGGCACTCGGCATCGCCAACGAGCACCGCTACCAGCGCTTCGTCAGTCAGCAGATCCACTATACGCTCGAATCCCGCGACGCCGAGTACGAGCTGCTGCCGATCTCGATCGACCAGGGCCTCGGCGTGCTGGTCTGGAGCCCGCTGGCCGGCGGCCTGCTCTCCGGCAAGCACCGCCGCAACCAGGCAGCACCCGAGGGAACGCGCCAGTTCGCCGGCTGGACCGAGCCGCCGATCCGCGACGAAAACCGCCTCTGGAATATCGTCGAGACGCTGGTCGCGATCGGCGAAGAGCACGGCGTCTCGGCCGCTCAGGTGGCGCTCGCCTGGCTCATCGGCCGCAAGGCGGTGACTTCCGTCATCATCGGCGGGCGCACCGAGGCCCAGTTCCGCGACAACATCGCCGCTGCCGATCTGAAGCTCGCCGATGACGAGCGCAAACGCCTGGACGCCGTCAGCCTGCCGCCGGTACTCTATCCCTATTGGCACCAGTTGAACACGGCAAGCGACCGGCTGGGCGAAGCCGACCTTGAGCTCTTCGGTCCGCACCTCCAGCAATAGAAAGCGGACTCGCTGGGGGAGAAGCGCAATCGTGGCAATGTCTCGTCTTCTTCTGTTGTGAAAACGGGAGCAAGCGGCTTGCTCCTGTCCTCTCCCCAGCGGGGAGAAGGTGGCCCGAGGGTCGGATGAGGGGGCTGCGGGCACGACGTTCATTGCACTTCGCTTACGCTCAGCGCACTCGCTCCTCTCGTCGCTCAGCCCTCATCTGCCTGCCGGCATCTTCTCACCGTGGGGGAGAAGGGGGATGTGGCTAATTCTCGCCCCTTCCCTCACCTGCTCCAGCTCACCCGCCGATCTCGTCAGCGATCAGCTTGCCCAAGCGGCCGATCCCATCCTCGATCATCTGCTCGTTGGCGCACGAGAAACTGAGGCGGAAGGTGTTGGCGCCGGAGCCGTCGGCGAAGAAGGCCTTGCCGGGCACGAAGGCGACCTTGGCGGTTTCGAGCGATTTCGCCAGGAGCTTGGCGCCATCCATGCCCTCCGGCAACGTGATCCAGATGAACATGCCGCCTTCCGGCTTCGTCCAGCTGGTGCCCTTGGGCATATATTTCTCAAGCGCCACCAGCATGCAGTTGCGCCGATGGCTGTAGGCGGCCTTGATCTTGGCGACCTGCGCATCAAATCCACGCTCGGCAACACGGCTGATCGCGATCTGGTTGATCGTCGAGGAATGCAGGTCGGCCGCCTGCTTCATCAGCACCAGCTTGCGGATAACCGGCGCATTGGCGACGACGAAGCCGACGCGCAGGCCGGGCGCCAGCGTCTTGGAGAAGCTGCCGCAATAGATCGTGCGCGTGTCGTTGATATGGCCCTTCTCGGCAATCTCCAGCGCCAGGATCGGCGGGATCGGTTCGCCGTCGTAGCGCAGCGACTGATAGGCGGCGTCCTCGATGACGGCGATATCGAGTTCTTCGGCAAGCGCCAGCACCCGCTTGCGGCCGGCGAGATCGACCGTTTCACCGGTCGGATTGGAGAAATCGGCGGAGAGATAGGCAAACCTCACCCTGCCGCCGGCGGCGGCTGCCGCCGCGCGATAGGATTCCGGCGTCCGGTTGCCGCCTGGCGTCAGCTGGTCATAGGCCGGCTCATAAGCGTTGAAGGCCTGCAGCGCTCCGAGATAGGTCGGCCAGGTCACCAGCGCGGTGTCGTTCGCAGACAGGAACAGCTTGCCGAGATAATCGAGCCCCTGCTGCGAGCCGGAGACGATGAAGACATTGTCGAGTTCGCAGGGAATGCCGAGGGCCGCCACCTGCTTGGCCAGCCATTCGCGCAATGGCTTGTAGCCTTCGCTGACCGAATATTGCAGCGCCGAATTGACGGCAGGACCGGCGAAGATGTCGGCGTAGGCCTGCTTGAATTCCTGATCCGGAAACAGCGCCGGATCCGGAATGCCGCCGGCAAAGGAGATGATGTCGGGCCGGTCGAGAAGCTTCAGGAGCTCGCGGATTTCGGATGCGCGCATGCGCGACGAGCGCGATGCGAACATGGTGTCCCAGTTCAGCATGGGGTTTCCTCATATTTTCTAGATCCCCGACAAACCATGCGATGGAAATTATGTCAATAATGCTGACCTATTTTCTTGTCATGGTGACATGTCGGAGATCTTATATTCCAGAGCTTTGGATGTTCCGGATATTCCTTAATATTGGCGCCATCCGACATCGAAGCCGCCCGGTCCCGGATTTGCCGCTCGACAGCAGCCACATCAAGCGATTATTCCTCCGGTCAAAGCCGAAACCGGCTGATTCAGACCTTTCCAAGACCGGCTCGGCGGCGGTAGTGTCGCCGCCACTCTTCAATTTACTATCAAGGTGCAGCAATGACCGTGACGTCGGCCTCTCCTGAAATCAAAATCGAACTCCACAAATCTCCCGTCCCGGACGCCGAACGTATCCAGGCGCTGGAGACGCCCGGCTTCGGCAAGCTCTTCACGGATCACATGGTCTTGGCACGATGGACTGCCGACAAGGGCTGGCACGACGCGAAGGTTACGCCCAGGCGGCCCTTGGAACTCGATCCGGCGAGCGCCGTGCTGCACTACGCGCAGGAAATCTTCGAGGGCATGAAAGCCTACAAGGCGGACGATGGCCGAATTCTGCTCTTTCGGCCTGAAGAGAACGCACGCCGCTTCGCGCAGTCGGCGACCCGCATGGCAATGCCTCCCGTGCCGGAAGAACTCTTCCTGAAGGCGGTCGAAGAGCTGGTCCGTGTCGACAAGGCCTGGATACCCTCAGGCGACGCCAGCCTCTACCTGCGCCCCTTCATGTTCGCCAACGAGGCGTTTCTCGGCGTTCGTCCGGCGCAGGAATATGTCTTTTGCATCATTGCCTCTCCGGTCGGCGCCTATTTCAAGGGCGGCGCTAAGGCCGTCTCTCTTTGGGTCGAGACCGAATACACCCGTGCAGCCAGCGGCGGCACCGGTGCTGCAAAATGCGGCGGAAACTACGCAGCCAGCCTCGTGGCGCAAGCCGAGGCGACGAAGAAGGGTTGCGATCAGGTCGTCTTCCTTGATGCCGCAGAGCATCGCTGGGTCGAAGAACTCGGCGGCATGAACGTCTTCTTCGTGATGAACGATGGATCGGTGGTGACCCCACCGCTTGGCGGCACGATCCTGCCTGGCATCACCCGGGCTTCCGTGATCGTGCTCGCCGAAGAAAGAGGCTTGCGGGTCGAGCAGCGCCCCTACTCGTTTACGGAATGGCAAGACGACGCTGCCAGTGGCAGGCTCGCCGAAGCGTTCGCTTGCGGCACTGCCGCAGTCCTGGCGGGCATCGGCCTGGTCCGACATGCCGGCGGTGAGTTTCTGGTCGGTGACGGACAGACCGGCAAGCTGACCAGCGAACTGCGCCAGCAGCTCGTCAGCCTGCAGAAGGGCGTAACGAACGATGAGCACGGTTGGACGCGCCTCATCCCAGCCTGAACTCGATCGTGCGCCGACCCGCCTTCGGAAAGCCACCTTCAATCAAACCGACTTTCGGGATCGGCCGCTCCGCATGCACAGTGACAGCACCTCCACCTTCTACGACGAAAACGCCGAGGTTTATGCAAGCCGGGCGCGCAGCCTGCCAAAGCAACAGCTCGATGCCTTCCTCGCGCGGCTTGCACCAGGTGCCGCAATCCTCGAACTCGGCTGCGGCGGCGGGCAGGACAGCGCCTACATGTTGTCGCAAGGCTTCGACGTGACACCGACCGACGGCTCCCCCGAGCTTGCAAGACAGGCGGAGATGCTGATCGGCAGGCCTGTCAGGGTCATGCTGTTCCAGCAGCTCGACGCCGAAAACGCCTACGGCGGCGTCTGGGCGCATGCGAGCCTGCTCCATGTTCCGAGATCCGAGCTCGCCGACGTCTTCGCCCGTATCCATAATGCGCTGAGAACCGACGGCATCCTCCACGCAAGCTTCAAGGCGGGAGAAGCCGAAGGTCGTGACGGTTTCGGGCGCTACTACAACTACCCCTCCGCCGATTGGCTGTCGGCGCTTCTGTCGGCGGGCGGCTGGCGTAACATCGCCATCGAGGAAAGCGAAGGCACGGGATATGACGGCAAGCCAACGCGCTGGCTGATCGTCAGTGCGCAACGATAAAGGTCGCGCTCAGTTCGGCCCATAGGCTGCCAAACCGCGAAGCGCGCATCGTCCGGAAGCACTTCGCGGACGAAGGATTCGATCCGTGACAGAATTATTTCTATTGTCGACTGCGGCAGCGGTCGTTTCCGATTTTTTTCTTCAACGGGAACAGAAAACCATCGAGAGGGTTCGATCACAATCTGACGAAGCCGGCTAAAGCTGAACATGCCGCAGGTATCTCAAAAGCGGACGAAGATTGGTGGGGGAGATACCGAAGATCTCCTGCTGACCACCTGTCTCCCTGGATGGATCGCCCGTTCTCTCGCCAGAAGTGGAATCCATCGGATGAGCCAATTGGCAGACATGAAGAATGCCGACCTCCTCCAGCTCCCCGGGATTGGCCCCAGATCCGTCGAGCAGATACGGTCGGCGATCAGAAAATTCAAACGCAACCGAGCACACATCTCGGCGACGCGTTCGAAACAATGACCGACGCTTGCGGATTGGAGTTGGGAATGAACGAGAAGGCTCGTCTGGAAAGCGACATCGCAGCCTTGGGGCCATGGTTTCACAATCTGCGAATTAACGGCGTTCAAACCGCGCCGGATCATTTCCTTGGCGACTATCCGTCCTTCAAATGGGCCCACTTTCAGCAGGTGGTGCCTGAAGATCTCCGCGGCTGCAGCGTGCTGGACATCGGCTGCAACGCTGGGTTCTACTCGCTTGAAATGAAAAGAAGAAAGGCCGGGCGGGTCGTCGGAATCGACTCTGACCCCCGTTATCTCAGGCAAGCCGAGTTCGCAGCCAGACAGATAGGTGAGGATATCGAATTCAAGCTGATGTCGGTCTACGAGGTGGAAAAACTGAAGGAGAGATTTGATCTGGTCCTTTTCATGGGTGTTCTTTATCACCTGCGGCATCCGCTACTGGCGCTCGACCTTTTGCATGAGCATGTCGTCGGCGAAAAGATGCTGTTTCAATGCATGCAGCGGGGGGAAGAGGAAGTCGCCGAGCTCAGCGAAAATTACGACTTCTTCGACGCGGCGATTTTTGAGCAGCGCGGCTTTCCCAAGGTTTATTTCGTGGAAGAGCGGTACGCTGGCGATCCCACCAACTGGTTCATTCCGAACAAGGCGGCCGTCGAAGCAATGCTGAGAAGCGCCGGGTTTGTCATTCGTGCCAATCCCGAACGCGAAGTTTATCTGGTGGAACGTGGAACCCGCCACCCGATGGCGGAAGCACCCCCGATGCTTGGCTGATCAAATTTCCCTCCACCCCACTTCAGCAGTCAGGGTCCAACCAATTCCGCCAAGCGGTCCAGGTAACGCTTTACGGTGCTTCCGATGCGCTCCGTCTCGGCGCAATCGGCGCTGGCTTTCGCCTGCGACCATAGACCGATCTGGAAACCAAGATAACATGCCTCGAAAAACCTGAGTACATCGTCGCGCAAATCACAATCCGCTTCTCGACCGACGAGATTGGCGAGATGCTCGCGCTCCTCGCTCGAGAGTTGGAATTCCACGCATGCACCCGCGACGTCCCAGGCGATGTCCTGACACCCAATCAGATCGTGGGCCGCATTGTGGTCGAGCGCATCCGTCTTCATGATGCGCCCGGCCGTGGTAGTCAGCCATTCCCATGGGTGAAGCCGGTTGTCCGTATCGACACGTCGCAATCGTCCAGACAGGCGGTCGGGCGTGTCTATCACGCGCCTCAATTTCGCTGCTGTATCCGGTCCTGCCGCTTCCACGACATTGAAAACAGCCATTTCGGAAAGTGTCTGTATCGACGCGCCGCCGTTTAGTGCCGGGAGGTGACGGGCACGAAAACCGAGGTAACGTCCGAGGTGATCCACGATGTGGTGCCGGGTTGGACCGCTATTGACGAGGGGTACTCCCTCCAGCCATTCCTCGACGATAAAGCCGTAACACGTGCCGGCAATCTTGGGAATGAAGCCAGCTTCGCTCAGCAACGAACCTCGTCTTGCCTTCTCCGCGTCGCTGCCGCAAAGGCCGGCAAACTTGACATGCCATGCCCCGCCTTCGGCTTCCATCAGGAATTTGCGTTTTTCCATCTGCATAAAGCTCGGCGGCCAAGCTGACGGATCGCGATAGCGAACAGAACGCCATGCGCCGCCTGACAGGTCCCGCCAAGAGGATCTCGCCACTCCGACAACGTCGGCCGCCCATGTATGCAGACGATGTCTTGGGTCCTCGGCCTTGCTGGTAAAATCGTCGAAGCTGACAACATGCCGTGGCCGGTCTCGCCAACGGGTCCGGTGTGGCTCGCTTGCATGCGGGCCTGGTTCACCTGCGTGGCTCGGGAAGAAATGAAGCCGACCAGATGCTACACCGTTAGCCTGCAGCCAGTCCCCGACGCAGCCGAATGAACTCCCCGACAGCCCTGGTCCTTCATCGACGATGGCAAAATCGGTTTCAGGATCCGCAAGAATGCGCCTGGAAAGAGCCGCTGTGACCTGTAGCTGCCGCTCGAAGGGGTGACCAGTTGGCCGTACCGAATAGGCAGGCTCGGCACCCAAGGCTGCGGAAACCAGAGCCGCAAGCCCGGTCCCGATGCTGCGTATGCCTATGACGACCGTTTTAGGCGTTAGATTTGAGATCGAAGCCGCCTCGATATAGCTCTCGGGATACAAGGCATAAAAGGCGTAACCCTCTGCACGCTTCATCCGCACCGGATCGGCGCTGTCTAGAGACTCGAGTTCGGCTGCCCAATCCTCCTGGAAGGACAAAATCCCGGCAAATCCATTTCGCCAAGAGTGCATGATCGCGCGTGATTGCATGAGCAGAAATTTCGCGCCTGCGTCCTGAAGCTCGGACAGATCGTCCGCGCCTTTGCTTGCGAATTCCTGATCGGCTAATCCCTGGACTAGTTCTCCAGTCAGGATGAAGGCTCGAACCAGGGTTTCGTGGCGCTCACGGCTTGGCTCCATTTCGGCGCAGGCCATCATCAGTCTTAAAATGGATGCGCGCACTGCTGCCGCGCTCTCGATGTGCTCGACATCACCATAGACAAGCATTCGGGTCCTCCTTCCTTGCCGCAATTCCTGCTCGAATTGGAGATCGTCAGACGTGATCGAAAAATTCGAAAACCCGGGAACCCCTGCGGTTCCCGCTTGTTAGCTTTGTAGATGCCCCAGCAAGCAGCCCCTGGAGGGAGCCATGCGTTCTAAATCCATTCGCGTTGGACTGGTGGGAGTTGGCAATTGCGCCTCGTCATTGGTGCAAGGAGTTACCTACTACAAGAACGCCCGGGAAAACGAGCCGGTTCCAGGCCTGATGCACATCGATCTCGGTGGATACCACGTCCACGATATTGAGATATCTTCTGCCTTCGATGTCGCGGCTTCAAAGGTTGGGCGTGATGTCGCGGAAGCGATTTACGCCGAGCCAAACAACACCCAACGTTTCGCAGATGTCGCTCCGACTGGGGTCGAGGTGAAACGCGGCCGGACGATGGATGGGATAGGCAAGTACCTTCGAGATCGAATCGAGGAATCCACGGCGCCTTCCGTTGATGTGGCGGAAATCCTTAGGCAAACCCGGACGGAAGTGCTGGTTTCCTATCTTCCCGTCGGCTCGGAAGAAGCAACGAAATGGTATGCCGAGCAGGCGCTGGCGGCAGGTTGCGCCTTTATCAACTGCATTCCGGTATTCATTGCCTCCAAACCGGATTGGCAGCAGAAGTTCGCTGCCCGAAAGCTGCCGCTCATCGGCGACGATATCAAAAGCCAGGTGGGGGCAACGATCGTCCACAGAATGCTCGTCAATCTTTTCCGCGAACGGGGCGTCCATGTGGATCGCACCTATCAGCTCAATTTTGGCGGAAACACCGATTTTCTCAATATGCTGGAGCGCGAGCGGCTGGAATCAAAGAAAGTCTCCAAGACCCAGTCGGTCACCAGCCAATTGGATATTCCGCTTCCTCCAGACGATGTCCATGTCGGGCCAAGTGACCACGTCCCGTGGCTCACCGATCGGAAATGGGCCTATATTCGTCTCGAGGGCACGACTTTCGGAGGCGTGCCGCTCAATGCAGAGCTCAAGCTTGAGGTGTGGGACTCCCCCAATTCCGCCGGTGTGGTCATCGATGCAATACGCTGCGCGAAACTGGCCCTCGACCGAGGCTTGGGCGGAGCCCTGACAGGGCCGTCAAGCTATTTCATGAAATCGCCGCCGCAACAATTCACCGATCACGAGGCCCGCCGTCGAACGCAGAATTTCATCGATGACCAGGAAGATGTTCTGCGCGGAGCCGCGGAATGACGGCAACGTACTTCCTTGTCCGCCACGCCGCGCACGACAATGTCGGGAATTTTCTGGCGGGCCGTGCAGCTGGCATTACGCTTGGCGAAGCCGGTCGCGCGCAAGTTCAGCGTCTTGGGCAGAGGCTGCGCCGCGGGGACATCGATGCAATCTACACCAGCCCGCGCGAACGAACACTGGAGACGGCAGAAGGTATCGCATCAGCCTGCGGTCTGGCTCTGCCGCAAACAGACGCGGCTTTGGACGAGGTGAACTTCGGCGACTGGTCCGGTAAGACGTTCGAAGTTCTCAATGACGATCCCCGCTGGCGCCGCTGGAACACCACACGCAGCCTCACCCGCACGCCGGGAGGCGAGACAATGCTGGACGTCCAAACTCGGATTTTCGGCCTTATGGAGACTTTGGCCAGCGGCGGTAACGATCGGCGGATAGCCCTGGTGTCTCATGCCGATGTCATTAAGGCGGCTGTGAGTCATGTTCTGGGACTGCCGATCGATGCTTGGCCTAGATTTGATATTGCACCTGCCTCCGTCACGACGGTTGTGATTGGCGACTGGGGTGCAAAAGTGATGACGCTCAACGAAGTGACCTTTTAGCCCGTCCGTTAATTCCTGCCACGGGGAAGTCAGATGATCGAAGCTGCAATGATCTGGAACGAGCCGAACAACAAATCGCACTGGGATCCTGAGATCGATCCTGAATGGAGCCTGTTTGCGCAAATGGCGATCCTCGCTGCCGACGCCATCGCAGCCAAGAATCCGGAACTGACGAAGGTGCTCGGCGGTATATCGCCAATCGACCCCTTCTTCATCAGCCGCATGAAGAATTACGGCGTGCTCGATCACCTGGACGCGGTCGCGTTGCATGGTTTCCCGCTCGACTGGAACCTCTGGCAAATTCATGAGTGGCCGGAGAAGATCAACGAAATACGCGCTGTCACCGATCTGCCGATCTGGGTCAGCGAAGTGGGTGTCTCGACCTTCGGTGCGGAGGAAGTGCAGCTGTGGGGTCTGCAACGAACTGCCGAATTGCTCAAGGGTAAAGTCGAGCGCTGCCAATGGTACAGCCTCTACGACCTTCCCCGATCATGGGAGGCAACAACGCGTCATCGCGAAGCCGAAGGCTCCTCCTACTATCGGCACTACTATATGGGCATTCTGCGCGAAGACGGAACGCCAAAACCGGCGCTTGAGGAGTTTGCCAAGCACACCCCGGATTTGGGGCTGGTGCAATGGTTCCACTTCGAAGACCCGCGGCTGGATGAGGCCGCTGCCTGGATGAGGCGTTTGGGCGTGAAATCTGTGCGCACCGGGCTTTCCTGGGCGGACCGATTTCGGCTCAACGCCCTCGATTGGTTCGACCGACAGATGCGGGCTCTTGAAGACTTCGACGTAACGGTGACATTCTGCTTTACGCCGGAGCATAGAGGTATTGCGCCGCACCATACCAGCGCGCCCCTGGTGCCTGAAGAATTCGCCGGGTTCTGCGAAGAAATGGTCGAACGTTACGCACCGCGACAGGACAGTGGATATGTGTCGCGCGGTGCCAAGTCAGCCCGGCTACTGGGGCTTGAATCACGTGCGTCCCTCGGAGCCGGCTAAACCCAGGCTCTGGGCTATCCGCCCGATCGGTCCTCGGGAATAAGCGACCCCCTGATAGCATGCCAAGGCAGCACGAGCCCACACAATGTAAAGTCTGGGGCTACGCAAGAAAACGGCCATTGAAAAGACGCGATGACTCCAGAAGCTGATCCAATAGCGCATGATATAAACCGCCATGCGCTGACGAGACAGACCCTGGCGGCAGGCATGGACGCGTTTTCGCGGGCGCATGCCCATACGAGGCCAGGTCAGCCGGAATGCGAGACCCTCGCGACGCTGGCGGAATCCGGCGGCCTGGGTGGCTATTACAAAGTCGGAATTGACATGAGAGAGTACGATCCTCTTCTGATCGATCCCCGCATGGATCGCATCCAGAAGTATTGTTGAGCGGACGATCACAACGTTCGTTCCTCTTCCATCAGAGGAGTAGGGCTCCTTCCAGGCATCGCCGAAAGCGATATCCGCCGTTTCTGCAACGACGTCATCGCAGAAATTGCAGGCGGAGTTCTGAAAAAAGCCGGCACCCCAGTCCCCATCGACCAGATGCCACCAGTCCTGGGCACACCTCTCTCCGTTTTCGAGTGTCAGCTCAGCCCGATACCAGTTCGCAGGCCGATCCTGGGCTTTCTTCCTGTAGTCGAGCCGCTTAACCTTCCCGATGTCCTGCCCCATCTGCCATGCGAAGCTCTCGGCCATGCGTGCGCTTTTCATATGGCCGCAAAACAACCCAAGCGTGAAGGCAATTCGCTCCTTCAATATTGGGTCATCGGCACAGGCCAGGCGCACCGCCTTGATGAAACAGGGAATGCCAACCACGGCATACCGGCCGGGCGCCTCGCGCATGGACTGAAGCACTCCGGAAAGCTCGATCGGATAATACCGAGATTTGGCGCCCGCCTGAAGCTCCTGCAGATTTCGTGACAGCGAGTAGTGAAACAGGCGCCCTTCCGATCGCGGATCATCGCTCTCCTTGACGTGAGCGACACCGTCGACAAGCCCCAGGCGCAGCAGTTCAGCCGCCACCCAGGTGACCATGCCGCCGGAACTGCCGTTCGAACGATATTCGCCTTCCTCGACATGGCCGACAAAAGCAGCTTCGTAGCGCCCCAAAAGAGGGTCTCGGTTTTTCGCACGGGAGAAATACTCGGCCGCCAATTCGTCCTCGTCCCGAGCCACCGGCGAAAACGGGCAGATTCGGGCAAACTCCTTATCGCGGCCCCGCAACCAAGTCTTCGGACCGGTCGGCTTCATCTGCCCGTACCGATCGAGTTCCATGTGCACATCAGGTCTCGCTGACCTTGCGACACAGGAGCCGCAGCCGATGCAGAAACCGGAGCCTGCAATATCGCTGGGAGCGATGCCCGGCGTGAGCCGATTCTGTTGACCGGAGCTATTGCAAGGCATGGCTGAGATAGGCGTTGGATGTATCGCGCAGCGAAGATATCCGCTGCGAAATACCCGGAGGGAGCGGGTTGCCGAGGATAACATCCAGATTCGAGAGGGTCGTATCTTCGGTCAGAACATGATGTTCAGCTCGGACGAGCCGCGTCAGGTCGCGAATCTTGTTGGAGCGGTAATCGGAGAAGACACATGCAAACGGCTTCTCGTTGACAAGCGAGAACACGCATCCATGGAAAAAGTTCGTCACGACAGCCTTTGCTTCGGAAATGAAGCTGGCGAAGTCCTCCGGGCCGGCATCAATCCATTGCTCGTCGGCCCAGTCGTTCCGATAGCCGATGCTGACAAGCGGATAGTCACGGTCTCCTGCCCATCGGCGCACGGTATCCTGAAACCATGTGGGAAAACTGTGCCCGTAGACGGCTATATAGGAGGCCGCCTCCCCGTCATCCCTGCTCGCCTTCATCGTCAGCGGAAATTGCAGGCACGGGTCGAGAACCAGTTCGGGCTCCAGTCCCAATGTCTCGCGAATGATCCGCTCCGAATGCAGGTCCCGGACCGAAATATGAGAGAACTTTCGCAGCTTTTCCGCCCACCCCTCCAGTCGCGCCGATGAGGCCAGACTTCCAAAGGTCGCGGCATAGGAGACAATTCGCCGGCATCGCAGGCCGTCTCCATAGAACACTGGATAGCCCCCGTACCAGGGATGGCGAAGGTTCCACACCTCATCGCTGCCGACGACTATGAGCGAATAATCGTCCATTGCGGCTGGGTTCTCCAACGGAAATGACGGTGAAAGAGGCAAGCGGGCGAACGATTGAAAGAATTTCCGCATCTTCGCTTTGTAGAGCGGGTAATCTTCCGTCACCGTTGCGGCAGGAAGCAGCGGTTGCAACGCGCATCGCCATTCCGCCCGGTTTACGCGATCGGACATGTGTTCCAGTAACACGGCCTCCACACCCATGGATGCGAGGCCTTCGGCCAAACAGCGAGCCTGCCAATAGGAGCCGTAGTTTATACAGCGATGAAAGGTTAGAATTCCGACCTTAGACATTTGGCCCCTGAAGTAGATCGACTATTTCCACTAACCGAGCAACTCAAGTTACGTTCCCAACAAACCGAAAGAGCACCTTCTAGTTCAAGATCAGATGTTTTGCTGAGCCGCAATTCGCATAGAGCGGGCAGCGCGGCCATCGCTGATTGAGGTGACCACCACCCCAGCCGGTGTTCGACTGGCGGCAGCATGAGCTCCTCGCAGCTCCTCTGGCCGCGCCAAATCTTACCAATCCGTATGTTGTGGCCGCGGCATCCCGTCGGTTAGGTATTGGCCTCCACAGCTGCGGGAACGATCAGGCTGATGAAAATCCTGCTTATCGAGGACGATGCCAAGACATCGGATTACGTCTCCAAGGGCTTTTCGGAGGCGGGCCATGTCTGCGATGTGTTCGCCGATGGCCGCGACAGCCTCTTTCAGGCGCAGCGGGAAGCCTATGACGTCATCGTCGTCGATCGCATGCTGCCGGGCCTCGACGGTCTTGCGATCGTCCGCTCGCTGCGCGCCGCCAAGGTCGGCACGCCGGCGCTGTTTCTGACCTCGATCGGCGGCGTGGACGATCGCGTCGAGGGGCTGGAAGCAGGCGGCGATGATTATCTGGTCAAGCCCTTCGCCTTCTCCGAGCTTCTCGCCCGCGTGAATGCCCTCGGCCGCCGGCCGCCAGTGCAGGAGCAGAAGACCGTCCTGAAAGTCGCCGATCTCGAGCTCGATCTCATCCGGCGCGAGGCCCGCCGCGCCGGGCAGATTATCGAGCTGCAGCCGCGCGAATTCACCCTGCTCGAAGTGCTGATGCGCGGCGAAGGCCGGGTCATCACCAAGACGATGCTGCTGGAGCGGGTCTGGGATTTTCACTTCGACCCGAAGACCAGCGTCGTCGAGACCCATATCAGCCGGCTGAGGGCAAAGGTCGACAAGCCCTTCGAAACGCAGCTTCTGCACACAGTCCGCAACACCGGATACAGCCTGCATGCGCCTCGCTAAGCTGCGCCGGAGCACGCCGTTCCGGCTGGCCGTCACCTTCGGCGTCCTCTTCGTCGCCACCTTCATCTTCAGCGGTGCGATCATGTACCACATGCTGCGCGCCGGCCTCGACCGCGATCTGGAACAATCGCTCCATGAGATGAATTCGCTGATCGCTTCGGCCTACCAGCCGCACGATACCGAAGATCTGATCAACGCGCTGGACAACTATGCGAGCTTCCAATCGACCTCCGATGGGCTCTACTCGCTGATGGATGCGGGCGGGCGCAAACTGGCCGGCAATTTCGCCGCGCCCCGCATCCCGAATGGCGTCTATACCGTAACCTCGGGAGATGTCGGGCTGAAGGGGCACGAACGCTACCGCATGCAGGTCTCGGCGATCGGTCCCTATACCCTGGTGGTCGCCGAAAATTTCAACGATGTCGACGAAATGCTGAGGATCGTCCTCGTCAGCTTCGAATGGGCTGCCGCGATTGCCGTGACGACCGCCATCGGCGGCGGCGTCTTCCTGGCATTTCGCGCCCAGGCGAGACTGGACAGGGTTGCCAACACCATGAACGACGTCGCCCACGGCGCGCTGCAGGCCCGCATTCCGATCACCGGAAACGGCGACGATCTCGATACGGTGGCCATCCAGATCAATGCCGCTCTAGAACGGCTGCAGACATTGGTCGAGAGCATGCGGCAGGTCAGCGCCGATATCGCCCATGATCTCAAGACGCCTCTCAACAGGTTGCGTCTGACGCTGGATGCTGCCGTGGCGCGAAACGACCGGCAGCTCGACGTCTCGGCGCTTCTTGATGAGGCGAGATGCGAGAGCGACCGGATCAACACGACCTTCGCGGCACTCCTGCGCATTTCGCAGATCGAGGCCGGGGCCCGCAAGGAGCGTTTCCAGGAGACCGACATCGACGATGTGCTGGCCGTCATTTCCGAGGTCTATACCGATGTTGCCGAAGACGCCGGCCAGTCACTGTCAATCGCCGAGCGCTGTGCCGCGCTCGTCCGGGGCGACCGCGATCTGCTGACGCAGATGATCGCCAATCTGGTGGAGAACGCCATCAATCACTGCCCCGCCGGGACGGCGATCACGCTGTCGCTGCGGCGGCAGGACAATCGCGCCATATTGGCGGTCGCCGACAGCGGGCCGGGCATTCCCGCCGAGGAGCGCGAAAAGGTGTTCCGGCGTCTCTATCGCCTCGATAAGAGCCGGACGACTGAAGGAAGCGGCCTTGGTCTCAGCCTGGTCAGGGCGGTCGCCGACCTGCATTCGGCGGAGATCGCCATGGGCGACAACCATCCCGGCCTCACCGTTTCGATAGTCTTCCCGCTGCTGCCGGCTCCTCATTCCAGCCCCGCATCCGCAGCGCCGCAAGCCTGACGAAGCGCACCGCGAAACGGCGCACCTCGGCCGCCGCGCGATACGGCAGGACGCTCCAAGGCCGGCGGCGGCCAAGGCGGTAGGTCGAGAGGCCTGCCTGTATCTGGGAATGCCGATCGGCCCGCTGGCTGACCGGAACCGGATCGACGAAGCAGGCCCGCAGCCCCTCGTCGAATTCCAGATCGAGCGCGAGATCATAGGGCAGCCGCATCGGAACCAGCCCATCGGCAATCCAGCCGGCAGCCTTGCGATTGATGAGATAAGCGCCCGAGCCCTTCTCGCGGGTGAGCGCGATCGCCAGAGAACGGGATGCCGTCAGCGGCTCCACCCTGTGCTTGCGGCCCGAATTCACCGTCGAAAGCCGCAGGATATCCCAGGATTCGCAGTGATCGAGCGCGGCGGCGAGCACCTCGGCGAAGTCGTCATCGAAATCGAGATCGTCTTCGAGAATGAGAGCAAATTCGCCGTTGCCGGCGAGGAACCTTCTCGCGCACTCGACATGGCTGAGATAGCAGCCGATCTCGAAAGGATTCGGCTTTCGGCCATGCCGGCGCAGATAGGATTGCCCGTCGAAATCGCGGCGCGGCAGGGATATGCCGATGCCGTCGACGGCCGCCACGCGCTCGAAGCCTATGCCGATCTCCGACAGCAGGCGCTCCATGCGAAACCGGCGAAGTTCCGCCCGGTCGAGATTGATGAGATAGGTATTGATCCGCAGGCTGACCGGATGGACTGCCGTGGCGATGGCGGCGGTTGCGGCGCGCATGTTCATGAGAGCTGGCCTCGACTTGGATGTGACGACGGCACCAGGCTGCGCCCGAAAACTCACGGGGACTTCGCCCGAACTATACAAATTCGTAAAGCGCGC
The DNA here is from genome assembly GCF_014200175.1 of Rhizobium lentis. Classification (GTDB taxonomy): domain Bacteria; phylum Pseudomonadota; class Alphaproteobacteria; order Rhizobiales; family Rhizobiaceae; genus Rhizobium; species Rhizobium mulingense. The sequence goes on from NZ_JACHBD010000001.1 coordinate 506,890, forward strand.
CCGCCTTTTGCCGATTGCAGGCATCCGGGCAGTGCCTCGATGCGCGAATGATGGGTTGAGATGGTCTCCGGCAACGGCTATCTCAGGCAAAACTCAGGCGGCTCTTCCGCGAACCACAAGGCCACGGCTTCATGATCCCAGATTTCCTCGTCACCCATTCCGGTGGCTTCCATGCCGACGAACTGCTGTCGAGCGTCATCCTGACCCGGCTGTTCCCGCAGGCCCGCATCGTCCGCAGCCGCGCACCGGAATGGATCACGCCCGGGCCAGACCGCATCATCTATGATGTCGGCGGCGCCTATGACGCCGAAGCTGGGATTTTCGATCACCATCAGCGCGGCGCGCCGCTGCGGGACGATGGCCAGCCCTTGAGTTCCTTTGGCCTGATCTGGAAGCATTACGGCCATGATTATCTCGCCGCCGCGGGTATTCCCGAAGAGAATATCGCCGAGCTCCATGCTTCCTTCGATGCGAGCTTCGTCCTGCCGATCGATCTGACGGATAATGGCGCGCTCAGCCCCTCCGGACCGCTCGCCGGTCTCACCCTGCCCGCCCTGCTGGAAACCCTGAAGCCGGTCTTCGATGACCGCGCCCCCGAGGCAGACGACCGCGCTTTCCATGCAGCGCTTGCCATCGCCAGCAGCTTCGTCGAGGCAAAGATCGCCCAGAGCGCCGCGAAATTGCGAGCCGAAGCGATCGTGCAGCAGGCAATCCGCTATTCCGGTGAAGGCCGCGTTCTCGAATTGCCGCTGGGCATGCCCTTCCGCCCCGCGATCGTGAAGGCAGGCGCCGATCACCTGCTCTTCGTCGTCCACCCGCGCGAAAAGGATTGGTGCGTGACCGGCATCCGGCGCGCCGACGAAGGCTTCGAGCTGAGAGCCGATCTGCCCGCCGCCTGGGCCGGCCTGACCAATGGCGAACTGGAGGCCGTCTGCGGCGTACCCGGCGCCAGCTTCTGCCACAACGGCCGCTTCATCGCCGCTGCCAGGACCCGCGAGGCAGCCCTCGCCATGGCCGGGCTTGCGATCGAGGAGGCGGTTTCTATCGGAAAGGTCTGATCGCGGCCAGGGACGTTGAACAGAAGATGCCGGAGCCTTCAACCCTGCCGAGATTGTTGGCAGGCCGGCCCACCAACCCTCCGTCCTGCTCGAGCTTGTCCCGAGCATCTGCCTCCGGTCGACTGGGCGGGAGATCCTCGGCACAAGGCCGAGGATGGCGCCGAGTTGAGAATGAGGCCTGTCAAAGCAAGAAAGGCCGAGCTTTCAGCCCGGCCTTCCGTTCAATATCAGCGAAGTCGCTTAGTTCACGCTCTTGTCGACCAGCTTGTTCTTGCCGATCCAGGGCATCATGCCGCGCAGCTTGGCGCCGACTTCCTCGATCTGGTGGCTGTCATTGTTGCGGCGGATGCCCTTGAAGCGGGCCGCACCCGAGCGGTATTCCTGCATCCATTCGGAGGTGAACTTACCCGTCTGGATGTCCTTGAGGACGCGCTTCATCTCGGCCTTGGTTTCTTCGGTGATGATGCGCGGGCCCGTGACGTATTCGCCCCACTCGGCCGTGTTGGAGATCGAGTAGTTCATGTTGGCGATGCCGCCTTCATAGATCAGGTCGACGATCAGCTTCACTTCGTGCAGGCACTCGAAATAGGCCATTTCAGGCGCATAGCCAGCTTCGGTGAGCGTTTCGAAACCGGCGCGGATGAGCTCGACGAGGCCGCCGCAGAGAACGACCTGTTCGCCGAAGAGGTCGGTTTCGCACTCTTCGCGGAAGTTGGTTTCGATGATGCCCGAACGGCCGCCGCCAACGCCGCAGGCGTAGGAGAGAGCGAGCTCAAGCGCATTGCCGGAAGCGTTCTGTTGAACGGCAACGAGGCAGGGAACGCCGCCGCCCTTCTGGTATTCGCCGCGAACCGTGTGGCCCGGGCCCTTCGGCGCGATCATGACGACGTCGACCGAAGCCTTCGGCTCGATCAGGCCGAAATGCACGTTGAGGCCGTGTGCGAAGGCGATCGCAGCACCGTCGCGGATGTTCGGCGCGATATCGGCCTTGTAGATGTCGGCCTGCAGCTCGTCCGGCGTCGCCATCATCATCAGGTCGGCCCAGCCGGCGGCTTCGGCAACCGTCATGACCTTGAAGCCGTCGGCTTCGGCCTTCTTGACGGTGGGCGAACCGGCCTTGAGAGCGATAACGAGGTTCTGGGCGCCGCTGTCCTTCAGGTTCAGCGCATGGGCGCGGCCCTGCGAGCCGTAGCCGATGACGGCGACCTTCTTGGCCTTGATGAGGTTGAGATCGGCATCACGATCGTAATAGACGCGCATTTGAAGTTCCTTCCCTTGTGCTTGTCCTGTTGACTGTCATTAAGGCGAAATCAGCCGAGAGCCGGCATCTCCGCCAGTACCTTCTCCGTGCCATAGAGCCGGAGGAAGGCGGTCACCGCCTTCTCCGCCTGGCGCGCGGTATCCTTGAGGCCGGGTTCGCCGAGCAGCATGCGCACATGCAGATCGGAGACAACAAGGCCGTAAAGGGTATGATAGGCCTCGTCGGCATCGGCAAAGCGCAGCAGCCCTGCCCTCTTGCCGGAATCGATCAGCGCCATGGCGCGCCGGTCGATCTGGCGGCGGCCGCGCTCGAGCAGCAGTTTGCCGAGCTTGGAGCCGTCGCGATGCGACTGGCCGATGGCGAGCCGGTTCAGCGCCAGCGAGACGTCGCCGGCCAGCACCTCCAGCAGGTCGCGCGCGAAGATGACGACATGGTCGTGCAGGCTCGCCGCCGTCAGCCGCTCACCGTTGCGCTCGAAGGTGCGCACTTTGCTCGCCTGATAGGCGATCATCGCCGAGAGCAGGCCATCGCGGTCGCCGAACCACTTGTAGAGGCTTTCCTTGGAGCAATTGGCGGCACGCGCGACACCCGAGGTCGTCAGCGCCTTCTCGCCGCCATCGACGAGCAACCGCAGCGCCTGCTCCAGAACGGCGTTCTGGCGCGGCGAAAATTCGCTCGGCTCTGCAGTATCGACGGACACGGTCATGGCTCCCATATACGTACCGTACGGTACGGTTCGCGAGCTTTATGCGGCAAACCGATCGGGCCGTCAAGCAGGCCCGGCAGATTTTTATACGGGAAAGACCGGCACGGCACCAGAATTGGATCGGCGGATACGTTATAGGAACTGCATAGTGTTACGGGACGTCATTTGCCGGAGCCTGTCATGTCGCGCCTTTCTGCTGCCCTTCTCCTGGCCGGAGCGATGCTCCTGGCAACGACGTCCTTCACCGGTCGCGCCGCCGCGCAGTCGGACAGCGAGGTCTATGAGCGTATCGAGGAATTGCACGGCGATGCCGCGGGCTTCGACCGGCCGCTGCGCCAGCTCGTTCTGGCGATGCGCTCCGGCGACGCCGAGACCGTCGCCGGCCTTGCCGAATATCCGCTGACCGTGAAGGCCAATGGCGAGACCTACGATGTCGAGACCGCCGAGCATTTCATCGAGAATTTCGACGGTCTGGTGACGCCGGAGACCCGCCGCGCCGTCGGCCGCCAGCAATATGACGATCTGTTCGTCAGCAGCGAGGGCGTCATGCTCGCAAACGGCGCCGTCTGGATGGGCGCCGTTTGCGACGACAACGCCTGCGACGAGAGCCATTGGGCGATCACCGCCATCAACAATTAGCCTCGCGCAGCAGTATCACCCATCGTTGCGAAGCTTGCGCGCCAGCGTCTGAAGCTCCTTGAAGGCTTCGTAACGCTTGCGGTGGAGATCCGAAATCTCAGCCTCAGACGGCTGAAAGCGTGTTTCCACCCCGGTGAGCTCACTCATCGCCGCGCGCACATCGGCAAATTGGCGGCCGGCGACGGCGCCGAGGATGGCCGCCCCGAGCAGCACCGGCTCCTCGGCGGTCGTGGCGACCACCGGCTTGCCGCTCGCATCGGCGAGCATCTGGCGGACGAAATCGTGCTGGCCGGCACCACCGCTGATGACGATGTTTTCGACGGTGACGCCCGCCTCGGCCTGCGTCTCGATGATCTGCCTGAGGCCGTAGCCGATGCCGCAAAGCCCGGCAACATAGAGCGAGACAAGGCTGTCGACATCCCGCTCCATGCCGAGACCGGCGATAACAGCCCGGGCATGCGGATCGGCAAAGGGCGCGCGGTTGCCGAGGAACTCGGGAACGACATGCAGCCCGGCCGCCAGCCTGACGGCATCGGAGGCACGGCCCGCCTTGCCGGCGGCCATGTCAGCCAGCAGGACCGGCAGCGCAGTGCCTGCGCTCGTCGCAAGCTCCCTCGCCTCGCCGGCCGCCGGATGGAAGGAGAGGAGATGGTCGATCGCCGCGCCGGCGGCACTCTGGCCACCCTCGTTCAGCCAGAGGCCCGGCACCATCGCCGAATAGTAAGGTCCCCAGACGCCGGAAACGAAAGACGGTTCCGCCGTCGAGGTCATGGTGCAGGAGGAGGTCCCGAAGACATAGGCAAGATTGGCCTGCGGATCGGCGCCGACGGTGCCGACACCGCCGGCATGGGCATCGATCAGCCCGGCCGCGACGGCCGTGCCCGGCACCAGGCCGAGTTCTTCGGCCGCTGCAGCGGTCAGTCCCTCACCGAGCGCCGAACCGGGCTCGACGATGGAGGTGCCGATGCGGGCAAAACCTTCGTCCGCCAGCACGCCGAGGCCGATCTGATGGAAATAGCTGCTGTCCCAGCGCTTTTCATGGGCGAGATAGGTCCACTTGCAGGTGACGGTGCAGATCGAGCGCGAGAGGTCGCCGCTCGCCCGCCAGGTGAGGAAATCCGCAAGGTCGAAGAATTGCCAGGCGGCATCGAACACCTCGCGGCGGTTTTCGCTCAGCCAGAGAAGCTTGGGCGTTTCCATCTCGGGCGAGATGCGGCCGCCGACATAGCGCAGCACATCATGCCCGAAGGCGTTGATGCGCTCCGCCTGCGGGACGGCACGGTGGTCCATCCACACGATGATGTCCCGGTCCGGATCTTCCGAAGGCCCGACGGGCAGCGGTTTGCCGCCTTCGCCGAGGACGACGAGCGAGCAGGTGGCGTCGAAGCCGAGCCCGACCACGGAAGCCGGATCGACGCCGGCTGTGGCAACCGCCTCCCGCACGGCCGCGCAGACGGCGCGCCAGATTTCGCTGCTCGACTGCTCGACGATGGAACCGGCTTCATGAAACAGGCTGATATTGCGCTTGGCGGAGGCCAGCATGCTGCCGGCCATATCGAACAGGCCGGCCCGGGCGCTGCCGGTGCCGACATCGACGCCGATGACGTATCTGGCATCCGCCTCCGGGGCGTGGAATGTGTCGCTCATGGTCTCTCGCTTCAGATCGCCTGCGATCGGGTTGATGGGCAGTTTCAGCCGGATTTCAAACTCTACGTCTGGAAAGATCGCCTCCAGGGAGGCTGACATTACGCAGTCGCGGCGCCATGGCAAGGAGGCCAACGCGCTGGGCAGATGCCGTCACAGCCTTCCTCCGACATTTTCGAGAATGGCAGTGAGCTCCCCCGCCCCTGTCGCAACGGCGGCTGCTCCGGCGGCATCGAGCACCGCGCGACGGCCGGGCCTCGGATCGGCCGGATCGACGAAACCGATGGCCGTCATGCCTGCGGCGATTGCCGCCGCCACGCCATGGACGCTGTCGTCGATCATGACTGACTTGCCCGGACGGGCCCGGAAGCGCTCGGCGCAATGCAACAGCAGGTCGGGTGCCGGTTTCGGCCGCGAGACAGCTTCGGCGCTGAACACGCCCTCGGCGAAGGCGCTCCAGAGATCGAGCTTGCCGAGGCTGTTGCGCAGCCGCTGCATCGTGCTGTTCGATGCGACGCATTTCGGACGGTCGAGGTTGTTGACGACCTCGGCAATGCCGGCAATCGGCTTCAGCGAGCGTTCGAATTCCTCGAACAGATGGCGATGCCACTGCTCGAACAGCGCGGGCACATCGCTGATCCCGTATTCGCGCCGGCACATTTCGGCGATGATGCTTTCCGAATTGCCGGTGAATTTGACATGGGCCTCCGCCGCGCTGATCGCAATACCGGCGCCTTGCAGCGTTTCCGCGAGCGTGCGGCTGGCGATCGGCTCGCTGTCGATCAGCACGCCGTCGCAATCGAAGATCACGAGGTCGATGCTGTCCATGGCGCCTCGCGTGCCGGGATGATCGATGCGGCTATCGAGCATGCCTCACCTCCGCGCCTGCAGGGCGAGATCCGGCCGGTCCGTGGTGATCTGCCGGATCGGTTTGGCGAGCCAGTATTCGAGATCGCTCGTTTCGTTCGGAACCCAGGCGCCGAGCCGGTCGAGCGGCACGTGCTGGGTGATCTCGTCCCACTTCGCCTGAAGCAGCGACTTCTCGATCGCGATAATATCCGAGCACTGCTTCATTAGGCGGAGGCCGCTCGCAAGGCCGAGGCGCTCGGCCGACTTGGCGTCGAAGGACGACAAGGTGCGAATTCCGGGCGCGGCCTTGCGAATATCGGCAAGCACGTCGGGATGAAAGCTCGTCAGGATCGAGCGCTCCTTTAGACCAAGCCGCTCGACTGCGGCGAATGCCTTGGCCGCCAACCCCTCGTAAGGCGTCCCGTCGGCGTGCGTCTTCAGTTCGATGTGAAGTTCGAGCGGCGTGTCCTTGAAGACGGCAAGGACCTCTTCCAGTGTCGGGATCGCCTCCCCGTCGCTGTCCTTGAGGCCGATTTCCCGATGTTTGCCGGGTCCGAGATCGGCGACCGGCCCATGTGTATCCGTGGTGCGTTCGAGCGTCGGGTCATGAATGACGAGCATTTCGCCAGACCGCGTCAGGTGGATGTCGAATTCCACGCCATCGACCGGCATTTGCGCAAGTTTTCGGAAGCCTGAAAGACTGTTTTCAGGCCAGAGATTGCGGCCACCGCGGTGGCCGATGATATGCACCATCGTCTGAATATCCTTGAGATCTTCGTGTTATTTTCCGGAGTCCACCAGCCCTTTGGTGAACCAGCGTTGCATGAAGAGAATGACGGCCGCAGGCGGCAGCATGACGAGCAGCGCAGCGCTCATCGCAATGTTCCAGGCAGGCGCGGAGTCCGAGACCGGAACGAGTTGCTTCAGCCCGAGGACGGCCGTTCCCATCTCCTTGTCGGTGGTGAAGAGCAGCGGCCACAAATACTGGTTCCAGCCGTAGAGAAACAGGATGATCGACAGCGCCGCGATGTTGGCGCGCGACAGCGGCAGCAGGATATCCTTGAAGAACTTCAACGGACCGGCGCCGTCGAGCTTGGCCGCCTCGCAAAGCTCGTCGGGAACGGTCAGGAAGAACTGCCGGAACAGAAAGGTCGCCGAGGCAGAGGCGATCAGCGGCAGGATCAGCCCGGCATAGCTGTTGACCATGTTCCATTTCAGCGAGGTTTCGATGCTGTACCCGGTCAGCCGTTCGACGACGCCGGAAAGGCCGATCGTGCCGGCAAGCCAGCGGATCGGCCCGGCAGCATCGGCGACCGCTTCATAGGTTGGGATGATGCGGACCTCGACCGGAAGCATCAGCGACACGAAGATCAGCCAGAACGCCGTCATGCGGAACGGGAAGCGGAAATAGGTGACGCCGAATGCGGCGATCAGCGAGATCGCCAGCTTGCCGACGACGATGCCGGCGGTGACGATGATCGAATTCAGGAATAGCTGGGAGAACTCGCCCTGCTGCCAGGCGGCGGCCAGGTTTTCGAAGAAATGCGAGCCGGGCAAGACCGGGAACGGCGCCTGCTGAACCTCCTGCAAGGTGAGCGAGCCGGCGACGAAGGCGAAATAGAGCGGCAGGCAGACGAAAACCGCGCCGATCAACAATATGGCGTGGCAGAAGATCGATAGACCGAGATGGCGTTCGGGCATGGCTACACCTGGTAATTGACCTTGCGCTCGAGCGCGCGGAATTGAACGATGGTGAAGAGGATGGCGATCAGCATCAAAAGCACCGACTGGGCGGCCGACGAGCCGAGGTCGAGCTGCACGAAACCGTCCTGATAGACCTTGTAGACCAGGCTGTTCGTCGCCCCCGCCGGACCGCCGCGAGTGACCGCGTCGATGATGCCGAAGGTTTCGAACAGGCCGTAGACGAAGTTCATCACCACGAGGAAGAAGATCGTCGGCGAGATCAGGGGAAGCGAAATGGTGAAGAAGCGCCGCACGGGCCTTGCGCCGTCGAGCTTTGCCGCCTCCAGCAGCGAGGACGGCACGGCCAGCAAGGCCGCGACGAGAAAGATGTAATCGTAGCAGACATTCTTCCAGACCGAGGCGATCGTCACCAGAAGCTGCGCATCGAAAGGCCGCCGGTTCGGGTCCCATTCGAAACCGAACCCATGCAGAAGCTGCGCGACCGGCCCCACCGCCGGATTGAACAGGAAGGCCCAGATCACCCCCGATATGACAGGCGCGATCGCATAGGGAAGCAGGATGATGCTCTTGTAGATCCCCCTGCCCCTGATCACGAAATCGGTCGCGAAGGCAAAGAGACCGGCAAGCAGAAGCGTTGCGGCGTTCTGGGCCACGGTGAACCAGAGCGTGAACAGCGCGCTGCCGCGATATTCCGGGCTTGCGAATAGATTGTAGAAATTCGTGAGCCCGACGAAAATCTCGGTGCCGCCGAAGGGATCGACCTGCACGAAGGCCAGCGACAGCGCCTTGTAGGAAGGAATGAAAAAGAAAAACAGCAGGATCAGCAGCTGCGGCGCGACCAGCCCGAAGGCAAGCCACGGCCTATTGAAGTGGGCGGACTTCAACCCGGCCTCCGACGGCCGCGCGACCGAGCGGCCCGTCGACAGAAGATCCGGGATGCGAAGGCGCCGGGCGGCGCCTTCCATCTTTCCCATGGTTCTACTTTGCTGCATGAAGCTGCTCGTACTGGCGAAGGATCTGGTTTCCGCGCACCGCCGCCTCATCCAGCGCCTCCTGCGGGGTTTTCTGGCCGGTCCAGACGCCCTGGATCTCTTCCACCAGAAGCGCCATCGACTGGTTATGGTTGCCGAAGCGGAAGCCGCGCGAATTGTCGGTCGGTGTTCCGCGCGTGAGCTGGAGAATGGCGATCTCGCGGGTCGGGTGATCCTTGAAATAGCCCTCGGACTTCGCCTGTTCATAGGCGGCGTTGGTGACGGGCACATAGCCGGTCTGCTTGCTCCACCAGACCTGCGTCTTCGGTGAGGCGAGGAAATTCAGGAAGGCGGCGGCACCGGCATATTCTTCATCCGACTTGCCTTTCAGGACCCAGAGCGCGCCGCCGCCGATAGTGCTGTTCTTCGGCTCGATGCCTTCCTCATGCGGCAGGAACGTCGCACTCCAATTGAATTTCGCACCGCTTTCGACGGCAGCATGCGCCGCGGTGGAAGCCACATAGGTCGAGCAGGTGCCCGAGGTGAAGAGCTGGTCGGGCGAGAGGCCCTGCCCAGCGATCTGCAGGATGCCGGCGTCGAGCCAGGTCTTGAGGCGCGTCACCTGGCCGACGACCAGCGGACTCTTGTTGAAGATGAATTCGGTGTCGAGGCCGCCGAAGCCATTCGCCTTGGTGCCGTAAGGCTGGTCCTGGATCGCCGCGTAGTTCTCGATCAGGCTCCAGTAGAAGTCGTTCGCCAGCGCCATCTGGCACTTCGAAACGCCCTTCTCCTTGATGGCACGCAACTGCTTGTCGAGCTCCTGCCAGGTCTCGCCCGGCTTGTCGAAACCGGCTGCCTTGAAGTGATCGGCATTGTACCAGAAGATCGGCGTCGAGCTGTTGAAGGGCATCGCCACCGGCTTGCCGTCGACCAGATAGAAACCGGCGACCGGCGCTACGAAATCGTTCCAGTCGATCTTGTAGCCTTCTTTTTCCATCAGGTCCGGTACCGGAATGATGGCGCCGGAATTGTACATGGTGAGAAAACCCCGCTCGGCCGCCTGGATCAGCACCGGCTGCTGGCGGACGCGGTAGGCGGCCACCATTGCCGCCATGGTCTCCTCGTAATTGCCTTTGCCGATGCCGACGACCTGGTATTTGTCCTGCGAGGCATTGAAGTCGGCGATCAGCTTGTTGGTGATTTCGGCGAGGCGCCCGCCTGCCGCATTCCACCATTCGATCTTGACGCGATCGGCTGCGCTCACCTCACCCGCAGCTGCCAATCCAAGCGTCGCCAGTGCAGCACCCGCCGCGAACGAGCGGATCGCCCGCCGCAAGCGGGCACCCATCGAAGACTCTGCCGTCATTTCGTTTTCCTCTCCATAGCCGTTGTTCGCCGACCGGCGCGCTTGCGCCGATCAACCCCTCCCAGAGTGGCGATAAAACAAGGTTGGGGTTACTTGTTACAAATGTCAATAGCATGTTACAAATGTATGACGACGGCGAAGGAGGATGCCATGGCAGCGATCGATCTCATCGATTTGAAGAAGAATTACGGAGCGGTTCCCGCGGTGAAAGGGATCAATCTCAGCGTCGCCGACGGCGAGATGATCGTGCTGGTCGGGCCGTCGGGATGCGGGAAATCGACCCTGCTGCGGATGATCGCCGGCCTTGAAGCCATAAGCTCGGGGCACTTGAGAATCGCTGGAAACGATGTCGGCCATGTCGATCCGGCCGACCGCAACATCGCCATGGTCTTCCAGAATTACGCGCTCTATCCCCACATGACTGTCCGTGAGAATCTCGAATACGGCCTCAAAAATCGCCGCGTGCCGCGCGACGAGATCGACCGGCGGATCGCCAATGCCGCCGGCATTCTCGAGATCGGCGAGTTCCTGGAGCGGCGCCCTCGCCAGCTCTCGGGCGGCCAGCGCCAGCGCGTCGCCATGGGCCGCGCCATCGTCCGCGATCCCGCCGCCTTCCTGTTCGACGAGCCTCTATCCAACCTTGATGCGAAGCTTCGCGTGCAGATGCGCGTCGAAATCCGCAGGCTGCAGCGGCAGCTGAAGACGACGAGCCTCTACGTCACGCACGACCAGCTCGAGGCCATGACGCTCGCCGACCGGCTGGTCGTCATGAAAGGCGGCCGGATCGAGCAGATCGGCACGCCGATCGAGGTCTATCGCCGCCCCGAAACCGTCTTCGTTGCCGGCTTCATCGGTTCTCCGCCGATGAACCTCATCGATCTCGATGAGCTCGGCCCCTGCGACCTCCCGCTGCCGAGAGACACGGATCTCATCGGCATCAGGCCGGGCGCGGTCGATCTCGGTGCCGGGTCGGCACGCGATCTCCAGTTCGACGCTCATGTCGAATTGATCGAGACCGTTGGTGATGAGAACAACGTGCATCTGCGCATCGACGGCAGCGATAGGCGCATCGTTGCGAGCGTTTCCACCGATCAGCGGATGCAGGACGGCGACCGCATTTCCTGTCATGTGAGAAGGGATGATCTGCATCCCTTCAACCGGACGACGGGGCGGCGAACCGATTGACCTGCTGACGGCAAGCCCCTGCGATTGACAAGCGCCGGGGATTTGAGATCCATGGCGTCGAAGCGGAGGCGCAGTTTATCGCATGTCACAGAACAGAAGTGCTTCTCTTGCGCCTGTAGCGCTGCCCGACGAGCAGATGCAGGTGCGCGTCGTCTGGCTCTATTACATGGAGGGACGCACGCAGGGCGAGATCGCCGAAGCGCTGTCGACCAACCGGCTTCGCGTCAACAAGATCATCGCCGAGGCGCGCCGCTCCGGCCTCGTAACGATCACGCTCAATTCCCGGCTCACCTCCTGCGTCGCCCTGGAGCAGCAGCTGGCGGCGGAATTCAACCTCAATCGGGCAATCATCGTTCCGACGCCCGAGGATGCGGAACTCATCCCCGTCCTGCTCGGACAGGCGGCAGCCGATTATCTCGTGCAATTGCTGAACGGCGGCAACATCCGCGGCGTCGGCGTCGGCTGGGGAGCGACGCTTCGCGAAATGGTGCGCCACATGCCGTCGCTGAGACGGCCCGATCTCTGCGTCAACTCGGTCATGGGCGGACTGACGCACGGCATCGAGATCAATACGTTCGACATTGCGAGCGATCTCGCCCGCCAGCTCAATGCCGAATGCGCCTATCTTGCAGCGCCGATCTATGCCGGTAGCCCGGAATCGCGCACCGCGATCATCAAGCAGCACGTTTTTGAAACGGCCTTTCGCCAGATCGAGGCCAACGACGTCATCGTGCTCAGCATCGGCGACATGACCGAACGCTCGCTGCTGATGCGCTACGGCCTGCCGAGCAGCATCAACATCGAGGAACTGGTCGCAGCCGGCGCCTGCGGCGATGTTCTCGGCCAATTCGTCGACAAGACAGGGCGGCCGATCGAACATGCGATCAACAGATGCGCCATCGCGCCCGAACTCGAGGCCCTCCGCGCCATTCCCAACGTCATTTTCGCCTCTGGCGGCCTGAACAAGGCGCAGGCTATCGCCGCCGTGCTGCTGTCCGGCCTGGGCAACGTGCTGATCTGCGACGAAGACACGGCCCGGCAAGCGCGACAGCTTGCACTCGATCTCAGGGCAGGCAACGGCTCATAGAGCCGCCGGACAACCGGCAGGAACCGAAAGGGACTCTTGCGGCACCACCTTCTCGATCGCGTAGAGCTTGGCGAAACCGGCATCCTCGACCAGCGTCAGGCCGACCGGCATCACAGTGCCTAAATACCGGTCGGAAGTATCCGCATTGACGGCGAGGATGAAATCAAAACGTCCGCGCCAGTCCAACAGATAGGGTGTGAAGTCTTCATAGGCCTGCATCATTGCCGGGCACAAAAGCACGCCGATCGACAGCAGATTGCCTTCGGGGACCGCGATCTCAGACCATGGTGTCAGAACCGATAGCGGCTGCTTGCCTTTCGCGGTGAAGAGGGTCGGCACGAACGCATGCGCGAAAGGCGTGGCAAGCGTTGGAAGGTGCCAGAAAGTCTCTTCTCTAAAGAAAAAATACCGGCTGGAGTGCGCAAGGCCGCTCACCGTCTTGGGATCATGCTCCAGAGGCAGAACGGCCGCGCCGACCGGCACCTTTTTAAGCACGGTCTCGACGGCAGCAATGTCCTTTTGTGCAAGCCACCAGTTCCAACCGATCCAGCCCGTCCGGCCGAAAACCGCGAGATTGACGACGAGCGCCAGCAACAGCGCCTGGCGGCGCGTCAGATTGGCGAAAGGACACACCATCGCCATGGCAACGAGTGCCGTCATGATCGGAAAGCGCCAACTGATCCATCCAGTTCCGAGCATATGGCGAGGCGATACACAGGAGAGCAGCAGCAGCCCGCTGGCTGCCACGGCAAGCCCCGCATGCACGCGGATATCGCCCGCGCGTGCGGCACGCGTGCAGATGAGAATCAACGGCAGAACCATCACCACGTCTACCGCCGGAATGTATGTGGTGATCGCGGAGAGCAAATTCATGACAATCAGGACGACGCCGTCATTCCAGGCAAGGGCAAGGCCGTTATCACCGGCATTGGGCAAAGCTGGCGAACGGAGATAGAGTGCCAACGGCGGCAGAACGCATGCGCCCAGCGCCAGCGTTAACCGGCTGGCGAGCCTCACCAGGCCGGACTTCGATCGCAAGACATCGAAACGCCAGGAAAATTCGAGGCCGCAGATAATCGCCATATAGAAGCCGAGCGAGAAGATGTGCATCACCGTCAGCATCAGCACGGCGGCAAGCCGCCAGGCGAAAAGCAGCAAGGGATTGCGGCGCTGTAGTCGCAGGTCGGCGCAGGCGAAGAACAAGGCCATGCCAAGGCCGATCTGGAAATTGATGAATCCACCGATCATTGTAGCGCACCAGCCAAGCGACAGCATGGCGATCTGCCAATAGTGCCGGCCGCCGAACAGCGCCCGATGCAAACTGATTGCGCCAAGCGGCGGCAGCACGATCGCCAGGAAAAGCAAAGCCCGCGCCAGCCTGTCTGCGCCGACGAGCGGCCCCATCCAGGTCGCCAGAAGGTCGATGCCGACATTGGTGAAGGTGCGGTTCCAATCGACCGTATAGACCTCCGGAAAAGGCCGCTCGCCGATGCCCCCGGATAGCAGCCAGATACGGGCGTAGTGATTTGCGTAATCAAGAATCGGCGGAAAGCGGAACAACACGACCAGGATAGCGACAAACGCCACGAAAACAGTGATCGCAACGGTGGAATCCTGCCGGGCCACCAATTCATCAGACCCGGCTGCCGCTACAGCAGGCGTGGAAATCCGGTCCATTATCCGATCCGATTGCTCTTGTGCGACGATGCCAACGCTTCGAATCCGAAGGCCGCATCCAGTGCGGCGCGCTTGTCGCCGGCGCCCATCTCGGAAAAAGCGGTCGGCAGCTCGGCATGTTCGCTGCCACGCAGGATCGTCTCGATCATGAACATCGGCCGCCTCTTGCTCTCCTGCACGAGACGGCCGAGATATTCGCCGATGATGCCGATGCAGATCAGCTGGATGGCGCTGAAGGCGCTGACGGCGGCCATGATCGACGACCAGCCGGTGACCGTCTCGCCCTGCAGCCAGCGCACGAAGGTATAGACGAGCAAGGCCATCGCCACACCGGCGCTGATCATGCCGAGCCATGTGGCGATGCGCAGCGGCGTCGTCGAAAAGCTGGTGATCGCATCGAGCGCGAAATTGATCATCTTGCGCAACGGATATTTCGTCGTGCCGGCAAAACGCGCGTCGCGCTCATAGGGCAGCGCCACCTGCCTGCCGCCGATCCAGCTGACCATGCCGCGGATGAAGCGATCGCGTTCCGGCATCGCCAGCAGAATATCGACGACGCGCCGGCGCATCAGCCGGAAATCGCCGGTATCGCGCGGGATGGTCACGGAAGCGAGCCTGGAAAGCGTGCGATAGAACAGCGAAGCGGTGGCGAGCTTGAACCAGGTTTCGCCCTCGCGGCGCGTGCGCTGGCCGTAGACGACGTCTGCGCCGCGCTCCATGATCGGCATCATCATCAACAGCAGTTCGGGCGGATCCTGAAGATCGGCGTCGATCAGGAGAACGCGCTCGCCCCGCGAGGCGGAAAGGCCCGCCGTCGACGCCAGCTGGTGGCCATGATTGCGCAACAGGCGAACCCCGAGCACCTGCGGCACTTTTGCAGCCAGTTCCGAAATGATCTCCCAGGTGCCGTCGGAGGAACCGTCATCGACGAGAATGAGCTCGAAGGCATCGCCGGCAACGCTCTGCGCGGCAGCGGAGGCGCGGCGGCAGAATTCGCGCAGCCCCTCTTCCTCGTTGTGACAAGGCGCGACGATAGAAAGAAACGGTGCTTGCGTCATGCGGACGACGGTGCCTGCTTGATGGATGGCGCCAGCCTAGCCGGGAAACGTCAAGCATCCTTTAATACAGCGGAAAGCAAGTGTATCGCGCCGGGCGCAGCGCTCTATTCGGCCGCCATCATCTCGCGCACGCCGTCGATATCGCGGGCCGGCGAAGCGCCGTAGAGGCGGCTGTATTCGCGGCTGAACTGCGACGGGCTCTGATAGCCGACGCGGTGGCCGGCGGTGCCAGCATCGAGCCGCTCCACCAGCATCAGCCGGCGCGCCTCGTGCAGGCGCAGCTGCTTCTGGTATTGCACCGGCGTCATCGCCGTCACCGACTTGAAATGGTGATGGAAGGACGACACGCTCATATTGACGCGCTCGGCGAGGTCCTCGATGCGCAGCGGCCGCGCGAAATTCTCCTTCAGCCAGGCGACGGCACGGGCGATCCTGTTGCTGTGGCTGTCAGCCGTCGCGATATTGATCAGCCGCGCGCCGTGCGGCCCGGTCAGCACCCGATAGAGGATCTCCTGCTCGATCAGCGGCGCCATGGCCGGAATGTCGCCTGGACAATCGAGCAACCGGAGCAGACGGACGGCGGCATCCATGAGCTCCGGTGGCGCGACGCTCACGACCATACCGCGCTGTCCGTCGCTATCGGCGGCCGGGCGCGGAATATCGGTGCGGCTGAGCAGCTCCAGAAGCTTTTCGGAATCGATCGCCAGCCCCAGACAGAGATGCGGAACCTCGGGGCTAGCCTCCGTGACACGCCAGGCGACCGGCAGGTCGAGCGAGGTCAAGAGATAGTCTCCGGTTCCGTAGCTGATGCGTTCCGTTCCGAGCTGCAGGCTCTTGGCCCCCTGCAGCACGAAGGCAAAACAGGGACGGTACCTGCTGTGAAAGGGATCGCTCGGCCTGGAACGCCGGCTGATGCGGAGATTGCCGATCTCGGTCGAGAACTCGCCGTCGTCGGTCGCGAAGCGCATCGCTATATCGACGATTTCCTGATAGGGGTTGAAAGGCAAAGTCATGCGGCAACTCTTTCTGTCTAACGCCTGCTGAACGGCTCTTATCCGAAGTGGCTTCTATCTAGGTTCGCCCAGGCAATTCGAAAACAGGCCATCGGCTCATTTTTGCAGGATCGTGCAAGAAGCTTGGAGGATCACTCTACCTCCCTGGCCGTCTTCGGAGCAATAGTGCGCCATCCCGCTCAACCCCACCTCAAAAATCGAAAAAGGATGGTTCCCATGCCTATTGCAAGAGGCTACGCCGCGACTGATGCTTCCAAGCCGCTGACCCCTTTCACCTTCGAACGCCGCGAGCCGAACGCCGACGACGTCGTGATCGACATCAAATTTGCCGGCATCTGCCATTCGGACATCCACACCGTGCGCAACGAGTGGAAGAACGCCGTCTACCCGATCGTGCCGGGCCATGAGATCGCCGGCATCGTCTCGGCAGTCGGCTCCGCCGTCACCAAGTTCAAGGTCGGCGACCGCGTCGGCGTCGGCTGCTTCGTCGATTCCTGCATCGGCTGCGCCGAGCGCGACCTCGACCGCGAGCAGTATATGCCGGGTCTCTGCGGCACCTACAACGACTTCGAAGCCGACGGCAAGACGCGGACGCAGGGCGGCTATTCCGACTCGATTGTCGTTAGGGAAGGCTACGTCATGTCCATTCCTGACAACCTTCCGCTCGATGCTTCCGCGCCGTTGCTCTGCGCCGGCATCACGCTCTATTCGCCGCTGCGCCACTGGAATGCCGGCCCCGGCAAGAAGGTCGCGATTGTCGGCATGGGCGGCCTCGGCCACATGGGCGTCAAGCTCGGTTCGGCGATGGGCGCCGATATCAGCGTTCTCTCCCAGAGCCTTTCCAAGAAGGAAGACGGGCTGAAGCTCGGCGCCAAGGAATATTACGCCACCAACGATCCCGAGACATTCACGAAGCTCGCCGGCACGTTCGACCTGATCATCTGCACCGTCAGCGCCGAAATCGACTGGAACGCCTATCTCGGCCTTCTCAAGGTGGATGGTTCTTTCGTGGTCGTCGGCGCGCCGGAAAATCCAATCCCGGTGCACGCCTTCTCGATCATCCCCGGCCGCAAGAGCATCTCCGGCTCAATGATCGGCTCCATCAAGGAAACTCAGGAAATGCTCGATTTCTGCGGCAAGCACAACATCGTCTCCGAAATCGAGAAGATCAACATCGATCAGGTCAACGAAGCCTATGAACGCGTCCTGAAAAGCGACGTCCGCTACCGCTTCGTCATCGACATCGCCTCACTGGCGGCTTGAGGAACAAGAGCGGCTCCTTCAGGAGCCGCTTTTTTATTGGCGGCACATTCAAGCTTCCTCTGCGCACCTCAGCATGAGGCTCTCTTGGACTGCAACCGCAACAAATATTCCACAGGGTTGAACGGATCAGGCCCCGACCGCGGACGCAGGCGCGGCGGCCCTGATATCGGGGCATGGTGATCGAAAGCCGTCTCCATCGTCCCTGCCCCGCTCGTCAGCCCCGGCAATTGCTGCTGGACACGCTGGACCATCGCTGACACCAGAGTGCCTTCCAAATGCGCCATGCCATCGGCAATCACCGAATCCGTCGTCGTAGCGGCGGATTTCGCAAGCAAGGTCAGCACGCCGCCCAGGCTCTCGGCCGGCGTTTCGAGATGAAAGCGGTCGACCGGTTCGCAGAGCACGGTTTGCGCGGCCGAGAGCGCCGTTGCCAGCACCCAAGGCGTCAGCTGCCGGAAGTCGGCGGCAGTGCTTGCCGGTGAGCTGTGGCGCGCTGCCGTCATCGCCACATGGCAATCAATGACCTGCCAGCCGAAAATGCCTTGTTTCAGCGTCTCGAACACGGCCTCCTCGACCGCCCGATAAAAGGCGACCGGCATCTGGCCGACATCCACTTCGAGCGCGAAGCTGTTGCCTGCGCCGGCGGGACGCGGCTCGACCCGCAGGCCGACAGTCGCAAGAAACGGATTGGGCTCCTTGAAGAGGATCTGCAGGCCGCTTCCTGTTGCCGCCGGCGTCTCGGCCAGGATGACCGTACTTTCCTCGAAGCTGGCATCGAGGCCGAAATCCGCCAGCAGGGTCGATTGGATAACCTCCTTCTGCACCTCGCCGTAGAGCGAGACGAACACCTCGTCGGCCTCTTCGTTCCGGTGCAGGTTGATCAGGGGATCCTGTTCGGCCATCTGGCTTAACGCCAGCCACAGCGCCGCCCTGTCCGAAGGCCGTCGGGCAAGGACGCGGGTTTCGAGCGTCGGCGGCGCGAAGTGGGCCCTTCCGGTCGAGCCCCGATCGCCGCCCACGGCATCGCCGATCCGGGCGCCGGCAAGCCCGCTGACGCGCGCGATCTGTCCGGCTGCAAACCTCTCGGCGCCATGACTGCGCCCGGCCTGAAAGAGCTGGATTGCGGTCACCCTTTCCGGGCCCTTCGGCAGATCGAGATATTGCCGAAGCCGCACCGTGCCCGCCGTCAGATACACATAGCTCAGCTTCTCGCCGCCCCAGCCGCGCTCGATCTTGAAGATCTTGCCGGCGACCGGCCCATCCGGGTTCGGGCGCCGCTCGGGCAAGATCGCCGTGATGGCCGAAGCTAGCGCCGGCACGCCGGCGCCGGTCATGGCCGCCCCCGCGAAGACGGGATGCACCAGGCCGCGCGCCACCTGATCGGCCAGAGCGTTGCCGAGCCTTTCCTCCGTCAGGCGCTCAGGGGCGAGCACATAATCATCGAGCAACACTTCGTCGTTTTCCCCGAGCGCCTCGCAGAGTGCCGAAAAAAGTGGCTCGTTTCCCGGGTCCAGGGCTTCCACCCGGGCAAGCTTGCTGCCGGCATCGATGACCGAAGACATGGGGATGGGGCGCACCGCGAGCTGCGAGGCAAGCGCCTCCATCACCTCCCCATACCGGGCGCCGAGGCGATCGACCTTGTTGATAAAAAAGACGAAGGGAACGCCGAGCCGCCGCAGCGCCCGCACCAGCACGCGCGTCTGCGCCTGCACGCCTTCGACCGCCGAAACTACGACCACCGCCGCATCCAGCAATCCCAGCACCCGTTCCACCTCGGCGATGAAATCCGGGTGGCCGGGCGTGTCGATCAGATTCACGGTCCTGCCGCCGATCGCGAACGACACCACCGCGGCCCGGATCGTGATGCCGCGCTGCCGTTCGAGTTCGAGCGTATCCGTCTGTGTATCGCCGCTATCGACGCTGCCGGGCTTGTCGATGACGCCGGCGTTAAAAAGCAGTCTTTCGGTAAGGCTAGTCTTGCCTGCATCCACATGGGCGAGGATGCCCAGATTCATAGTTCGCATGAACCACCATCTTCTCAGAAATTCGGATGTGATTTTCGTGAGAAGTGAGTCGGCGCATTGGAACCTCTATCCGTTGTTACGATGGATGCGGCATCCCGGTGATGGGGAGACGCGGGCGGGATGCTAAGGGCGGGTGGTGAGATGTGTCAAGGTTGGGCGTGCGCGCCCCGGCACACCGATCAGCCCTCATGGTGAGGATGAGGAGCAAAGCAATCGATCCAGCGAATCGATTGCAGCGATGAACGGAGGGCCGTCTCGAACCAAGAGGGCGGGTGGCTGGGCGGCATCCGATATCGCAAGGTAAATCGGCGGTGGCCGGCCTCGTCCTTCGAGGCCCCTTCGGGGCACCTCAGGATGAGGCCGGAGAGGCGGCGCAGGAACCTACCCCTCCTCCCGCATCGTCTCCCGCTGCGTAATGAGCCGGGCGCTGTGCTGGCCGCTCAAATAGATCCACAGCCAGTTCCAGGCGACAGCAAAGCGCGAGCGGGTGCCGATCAGGAAGTAGATATGGGCGATGCCCCAGATCCACCAGGCGATCCAGCCCTTGAGCTTGATCCGGCCGAAATCGATGATTGCCGCACTCTGGCCGATCGTTGCCAGGCTGCCCTGATGCCAATATTTGAAAGGCGCAGGCGCCGGTTTGCCGGACAGGCGGGCGCGGATGACTTTTGCCACATAGCCGCCCTGTTGCTTGGCGGCGGGCGCTATGCCGGGCACGGGCTTGCCATCCTCCCGCATGACAGAGGCCGTATCACCGATAATGAAGACATCAGGCAGGCCCGGCGCGCTCAGATCCTTCTCGACGATGGCGCGCCCTGCACGGTCGGCTGGAATATCGAGCCACCGCGCCGCCGGTGAGGCGGTGACGCCCGCCGCCCAGACAATCGTGCGGCTGGGCGTGAAAGTCTCGCCGATTCGGACACCGTCGGCGCTGCACTCGGTGACCGGCTTGCCAAGAAGCACCTCGACCCCCAGTTTCTCCAGCGCCTTTTGCGCATAGGCCGAGAGCTCTTCGGCGAAGGTCGGCAGCACCCGCGGGCCAGCCTCGACGAGCACCACACGGGTCTTGCGCGTATCGATATTGCGGAATTCCTTCGGCAGCGTGAAATGCGCGAGCTCGGCGATGATGCCGGCCAGCTCGACGCCGGTCGGCCCCGCGCCGACGATGGTGAAGGTCAGAAGCGCGTCGCGCACGGCGGGATCGGTCTCCATCTCCGCCTTCTCGAAGGCGAGCAGCACGCGCCGGCGGATCGTCGTCGCATCCTCCAGCGTCTTCAGGCCGGGCGCCACCGGCTCCCATTCGTCATGGCCGAAATAGGCATGCGTTGCCCCGGTCGCCAGCACCAGCGTGTCGTAACCCAGAGTCATGCCGTTGCGGAGGGATACCGTCTTGGTGCTGCTGTCGACACCGGTGACCTCGCCGAGCAGCACTGTCACGTCGGGCCGGTCGGCATAGAGGCGGCGGATCGGCCAGGCGATCTCCGAGGTGGAAAGGATGGTCGTCGCCACCTGATAGAGCAGCGGCTGGAAGAGATGATGATTGCGCCGGTCGACGAGCGTGATCCTCACGCCTGCGCCCTTCAACCCGTTGACGAGCTGCAGCCCGCCGAAACCGCCGCCGACAACCACGACATGATGATCGCTCATGACCTGCCCCTTTGCGTATTTCGCTGAAAGCCAATGTGGCCTTCACCGCAAAGGTTGCAACCGCCGTTTCGGCATGCCTGCCTTGCGCTGGCGGCAATCGAGGGCACTCGGAATTATCGGCTTTCAGGGGATCGAGCCCGATGGAGGTTGTGGAGCGGAGACGCAGTTATCAGTGCCCACGCCAAACCTCGATTGAGGAGCGGCCTGGAACCAGTTCACAGATCAGATGTGTACCCTGCCTATCAATAGGGACCGAGGCACTGGCGACGGGGTCCGTTATAGGGCTGGAACGTATTGTCGAATGCCCTGTACGAACGGTAGCGCGCATAGCACCAGGCCTGGTGGCTCCCGCCCCCGCCATAATAGGCAGACGACGCATAGGCGCGGTAGGGCCGGCCATAATAGCGATAAGGCGAACCGTAAAAGCCATAAGGCCGGCCATAATAGCCGTAGGGCCGGCCATAATAGCGGTAGGGCGAGCCGTAATAGCCATAGGGTGAGCCGTAGTACGAGCCGTAATAGGGCTGGGCCAATGCGCCGCCTATGATCGTACCGACGGCCAGACCACCCAAGGCCCAGCCCCAGCCCGATCCATGACCGTGATGGTAACCACCATGATGGCCGCCATGCCAGCGGCCGTGGCCGCCATGCCATTGCACGTTCTCTATCGGTTGCTGAGGTTCGATTCTGGGCGGGTTAATAGCCGGAAACGCCTGAGCCGGCGTGACGCCGGGGATACCTATGATCAAGCATAACGCGGCGACGGTTAGCTTTCTCATGACTGTTCTCCTCTACTGCTCCAAGAGGAGAGACTATCCTCCCCTCCTCCTGAACCAAAGGTGAACGTAGTATGTCTGAAAACGTTCCATGTCGAGGCAAGTTAATCGCTGCGACGGCTCGAAGGATCATCGGCTCTTCAGGCAATCGAGCCTTGCTTTCTCCAGGAGGTTATAGACTTGCCGCACGCTATCGATCCCCAAAAGCTGAGGGTCCCTCGACAGGCTGGGCGTCCAAACTCCCGCCGTTTTGTACCGCTGCGGGGAAGACACGCCGAATGTGATCGTCCCCGTTCCTAAGCTGCCCTCTTCCAGATTGATCGACGGCAGCAGCTCGAGTTGGGTGGCAGAGAAATTCGGAAGCAAACCGCTTCTGCGAATGATGACCCGCCGGTCGGTCAGCGCGTATTCCGTCCGAGCCCGCACGGCCGCATCAACGACAAAGCGTCCGGCAATCAAATAAAGTCCTATCAGAACGAACGGGATACCCCATAGGCGCATGAATACAGGCGTCCCCGGCGTCGTCCAAACGCTCGTCTCCCAGAAGAGAGCAAAGCCGCCCCAAAAAAGCGAGAAGGGAACCAGGGCGAAATCCCATCTTGTCAGACGAAATCCCTGTGCGGGACGGCCGGACCAAAGAAGCCTTTCTCCGGGCAGGAAATAGCTATGAATATCGCCAATGCTCATATTATCAGAGCCCTCAAAATGCCGGCTTACCGCGCATAACCCACGGGTATCGCCATTCCGTGTTTCAATTCTTCCATCGAGATCGAGGCCGAGACGTCGAAGAGTTCCAGCTTGCGCACGATCTGCTTGTAGATGACATCGTAATGCTCGACGCGCGGCAGCACGATTTTCAGGATGTAGTCGTGATTGCCGGTCAGCCGGTGCGCCTCGACGATTTCGGGGATGTCGCCGATAATCCGGCGGAAGGTTTCCGTCCAGTCGTCCGAGTGGTGCGCCGTCTTGACGAGGGCGAAGACCGTCGTCGGCACGCCCATGCGTTCGCGGTCAAGCACGATGATGCGCCGGGCGATATGGCCGCTTTCTTCCAGCCGCTGAATGCGCCGCGAGCAGGCCGACACCGACAGCGCCACGCGCTCGGCAAGATCGGTTACAGATATGCCGGCATTCTTCTGCAGCATGTCGAGAATGCGTCTGTCACGATCATCAAGCATTGTGTGAAATGAACCCTGCGCTCTCAATTTGCGTCATTTGGCCAATCGATGCAAAATAATAGCACCCCTTCCTCATAAAGGACAAACAATGCAAACGCGCCGCGCGACCATTGAGGCATCATTTTCGAAACTCGAAGCATGGGAGCACGGAGAGATGGAAACGATCGGCCTGATAGGCGGCATGAGTTTCGAAAGTTCGGCGGTTTACTACCGTCTGATCAACGAGATGGTGCGCGCGCGCCGCGGCGGCCTCGCCTCGGCAGAACTCATTCTGCATTCAGTCAATTTCGAGGAGATCGTCGCGCTTCAGAAGGCCGGCGACTGGGCTGGAGCGTCCCGCCGCCTCGGCGAGGTGGCCGAGCGCCTGCAGGCTGCCGGCGCCGGCTGCATTTTGATCTGCACCAACACCATGCATCTGATCGCCGATAAGGTCGCCGCAAAACTGTCCGTGCCGCTGATCCACATCATCGACGAAACGGCGAAATCGCTGCGTGCCGCTGGCCACAAGCGGCCGCTGCTGCTTGCAACCCGCTACACGATGGAGCACGGCTTCTATACCGACCGCATGAAAAGCCTTGGCCTCGATATCATGGTGCCAGACGCTGCCGACCGCGCCACCGTGCACGACATCATCTTCAACGAACTCTGCGCCGGCCAGGTGCGCGACAGCTCGCGCGACAAGCTGATCGACATCATTGACCGCGCCGTGGAGCACGGCGCCGATAGCATCATCCTCGGCTGCACCGAGATCTGCCTGATCCTCGACCCCAACCGCCTGCCGCTGCCGGGCTTCGACACCACCGCGATCCACGCAAAGGCTGCAGTCGATTTCGCCCTTGGCACGGAGGACGCGGAGGCGGAAGAGGCTGCGTGAGGCAGCTTTAATTTAGTTGACTAGGTCAACTAAATGCATGACAAAGATCTTCTATCCGCAGACCTTGGTTGGTTCGCGAGCCTGATCTTCTTACTCGACGTCATCCTCGGCCTTGTGCCAGGATCTGTTGCCCTATCGACCGGAGGCAGATGCTCGGGACAAGAGCATGACGGAAGGGTGAGTGGCCAACTTGCCATCAGCATGAGGTCTTCTTCCGGAGATCACCATGCCCGATACCGCCCTCATCGAAACCGCCCGCGATTTCAACCGCTTCTATACGAATTTCCTCGGCCTGCTGAACAAGGCCTATCTCGACTCGCCCTACACGCTGACGGGCGCCCGCATTCTCTTCGAGATCGGTTCGC
This sequence comes from Rhizobium lentis, assembly GCF_014200175.1. Classification (GTDB taxonomy): domain Bacteria; phylum Pseudomonadota; class Alphaproteobacteria; order Rhizobiales; family Rhizobiaceae; genus Rhizobium; species Rhizobium mulingense. The sequence goes on from NZ_JACHBD010000001.1 coordinate 531,235, forward strand.
ATGACGGCATCAGCGCCACCGCGCTTGTCCGCGACCTGCATCTCGATCCGGCCTATCTCAGCCGCATCCTCAAGCGCTTCCGCGCTGAGGGACTGATCGAAACCAGCCCCGATCCGGCCGATCTGCGCAGCCAGATCATCACCGTCACCGAGCGGGGATATACACAATTCGAGGAACTCGGCCGGCGCGCCAATGCGCAGATCGCCGCCCGTTTCGACAATCTTGCGACCGGCGAGCCGCAGGCGGTCGTCTCCGCCATGGACACGATCCGCACCCTGCTCGACCCCGCGGCTAAACCCGCCCCCGCCGTCATCCGCGCCCACCGCGCCGGCGATATCGGCTGGATCGTGCAGAGCCAGGGGCGATTCTATGCCGAAGAATATGGCTGGGACCTGCGTTTCGAGGCGCTGGTCGCCGAAGTCGCCGGAAAATTCCTCGCCAATTTCGATCCCGAGAAAGAATATTGCTGGATCGCCGAACGTGGCGGCGTCAATGTCGGCTCCGTCCTCGTCGCCAATGGCGGCGACGGCGTTGCCAAGCTGCGGCTGCTCTATGTCGACAAGGCGGCCCGCGGTCTCGGGCTCGGCAAGCTGTTGGTCGACGAATGCATCCGCTTTTGCCGCCAGAAGGGTTACCGCGAGCTTTCGCTCTGGACCAACGACATGCTGGAGACCGCCCGCGCCATCTATATCAAGGCCGGATTCCGGCTTGTCTCCGAGGAGAGACATCGCATGTTCGGCCCCGAGGCAACCGGTCAAACCTGGGTTCTCACCCTCTGAATCTCTGCGTCGCAAAAGTTTCGCTTGATTTGGAAACGATCATTCCCTAATTAGGGAGACATGAACGCAACGACCCTTCACGAGAAGACCCGAAGCCGCGGCCGCCCGCGGGAATTCGACGCGGAGGCTGCACTCGATGCCGCCCTGCGCGTCTTTTCCGAGCGCGGCTACCACGCCGCCTCGATCAGCGAGCTCACCGAAGCCATGGGGCTCGCCGCCGGCAGCGTCTACAAGGCGTTCGGCGACAAGCGCGGCATCTTCCTCGCGGCATTCGACCGTTACCGCGCCGTGCGCCGCGGCCTGCTCGACGCCAGGCTCGCCGACGCCGAGCGCGGCCGCGACAAGCTCCATGCACTGATCACCTTCTTTGCCGGCTCGTCCCATGGTGAAATCGGCAGGCAGGGCTGCCTCGTCGTCGGCAGCGCCGGTGACCTCGCCCTCTTCGACGAGGAGGCGGCCGAACGCGTCGCCACCGCCTTCATCACCGACGAGGCGTTTTTGGCCGACCTGATCCGTCTCGGCCAATCCGACGGCTCGATTTCTTCGGATGTCGATGTCTCTGCCACATCGCTGGCGCTGCTCTGCCTCACCAAGGGCATGCGCGTCATCGGCAAGACGGGCCGCAGCGGCGAAGAAGTGGCGGCCGCCGCCGAAGCCGCGATGAAACTGGTGACATGACACCCCGGAGGGTGCTCGGCACTCCAGGAGTTCCCAGCATTCCCAGGAGTGCTCGGCACTCCGGGAGTGCTCGCCCTCGCGCCGCGGCAGGAAGCGGGTGGCCGGCGGCAAGACGATTTTACGACTAATCCTTTCAATCATACCGGAGTTTTTGATGAGCATTTCAGCCACTACGCCGGATAATGCCATTCCACGCGCGCTATCCCCCTGGCTCACCTTTCTTTTCGCCTCCGCCTGCGGGCTGGTGGCCGCCAATCTCTATTACGGCCAGCCGCTTGCTGGCCCGATCAGCGCCGATCTCGGCTTCACGCCGGCCGCAACAGGGCTGATCGTTACGCTGACGCAGATCGGCTACGGCCTCGGCCTGCTGCTGATCGTGCCGCTCGGCGACCTCACTGAAAACCGCCGGTTGGTGCTGGCGTTGGTCGCCGTCTCCGCACTCGCCTTGATCGGTGCTGCGCTGTCGACAACACCCGCCATGTTCCTCACCGCCTCGCTGTCGATCGGCCTTGCCTCGGTCGCCGTCCAGGTGCTCGTGCCCTTCGCCGCCAACATGGCGCCGGATGCGACGCGCGGCCAGGTGGTCGGCAACATCATGAGCGGCCTGCTCTGCGGCATCATGCTCGCCCGCCCCTTCGCGAGCTTTCTCGCCGAGGCAGCCTCCTGGCACACGGTCTATTACGTCACCGCGACGTTGATGATCGTGCTCGCCGTCGTACTGCGTGCCAACCTGCCCGTCCGCGTGCCGAAGACGAAGGTCGGCTATGGCGAACTGCTTGCCTCCATGGCGCATCTGGCGCTGACCTCGCGCGTGCTGCAGCGCCGCGCCCTCTACCAGGCCGGCATGTTCGGCGCCTTCAGCCTGTTCTGGACGACGACGCCCCTGTTGCTCGCAAGTCCCGCCTTCGGCCTGACGCAGAACGGCATCGCGCTCTTCGCGCTTGCAGGTGCGGCCGGCGCCGTCGCTTCACCGATCGCCGGCCGGCTCGCCGATCGCGGCATGACGAGGATCGCCTCGACGATCGCCATGCTCCTCGGCATGGCCTCCTTCCTGATCAGCCATCTCGCAGCCGACGGCTCGCTCACCGCGCTGATCCTGTTGACGGTCGCGGCGATCATGCTCGATTTCGGCGTGACGACCAATCTCGTCTGTGGCCAGCGCGCCATCTATGGGCTGAACCCGGAACATCGCAGCCGGCTGAATGGCCTCTTCATGGCCACCTTCTTTACCGGCGGCGCGATCGGCTCGGCACTCGGCGGCTGGGCCTATGCGACCGGCGGCTGGTCGATGACAGCCTGGATCGGCTTCGCCTTCCCGGCGCTCGCCTTCCTGCTATTTTTGACGGAAGGGCGCGGGAGGTAAGCCTACCCGACGCACAATCCCGGAAATCGGAGTCGATCTCAGGATCATACGTGAGTTAAAGTCAGAGGACGACAGGGTTTTCTCATTCTTGGAGGGAGGCATCCGTTATGGAAATCGATGAAGAAAAGATCGACGACGCCGTTCTCGCTTTGCTCTAGCTGACGCTCCATGACGGCGATCGCGCCTGGAAAGGCTTCGACTGGGATGTCATGGATCGCCTGTACAAGAAGGGACTGATTGCCAATCCGCGAGGCAAGTCCAAGTCGGTCGTTCTGAGCGACGAAGGGTTGCAGCGGTCGGAGGAACTAATTCGCGCGCTGTTTACGCGCGCGAAGTGACAGAGGCTCTCGCCACTCTAGCTTTCGGCTGAATCGAATCGCGAGCGGGCGGCGCGGACCGCATCGTGGTTCGCCTCCGCCCAGTTCAACAGCTGCGACAGCGGCTGGTAGAGCGAACGGCCGAGATCGGTCATCGAATATTCGACGCTCGGCGGCTTGGTCGGGAAGACCTCGCGAGCGATATAACCGTCCCTCTGCAGGTCGCGCAGCGTCTGCGTCAGCATGCGCTGCGAGATATCGGGAAGCATCCGCCTGAGCTCGCCGAAGCGGCGGGGCTCGGCCGCCAGCACCTCCAGCAGCAGCGTCGACCACTTGCCGCCGATCTGCTGCATCATGTCCCGGACCGGGCAATTGGAAAAATCGAGGCCGGCAAGATCGATCTCTCGCCGCCCCCCCGGCATCCTGTTCTTCAGACTGAGGACTGCGCCGCTCATCTGCTGGTTCCCTTCTGGTAACTTACAGCCGAAAAACTGCCTTCTTTACACCGCGAAGTCAATTCCTATTCTAGTGTTAGTCTCTTTTTGAGACCACCTCGCACAATGCAAAAGGAACGACCCATGAGCGAAACCATCCTGGTCACCGGCGCCGCCGGACAGCTCGGCCAGCGCGTCATCCATCACCTCATCGAGACCTACAAGGTCGCCCCCGGCCAGATCGTCGCGGCGACACGCAGCCCGGAAAAGCTCGCCGGGCTCGCCAGCAAGGGTGTCGCCACCCGCAAGGCCGATTTCGATGATGCCGCCAGCTTGGAACAGGCCTTCACCGGCATCGACCGCCTGCTGATTATCAGCACCGATGCGCTCGACACCCCCGGCAAGCGCCTCGCCCAGCACAAGGCCGCCGTCGCCGCCGCCGCCAAGGCGGGTGTCAAGCACATCGCCTACACCTCGATGCCGGCGCCCGACAATTCGCTCGTCACCTTCGCGCCTGACCATCTCGGCACTGAAAACGCTATTAAGGCAAGCGGCATCGCCTACACGATCATCCGCAACGCCTGGTACCACGACAATTACCTGCACAGCATGCCGCACAACCTGCAGGGCGGCAAATGGTACAGCGCCACCGGCGACGGCAAGGTCGCGACCATCTCGCGCGACGACTGCGCGCTGGCGATCGCCGCAGCCCTTGCCGCCGGCACCTCCGAAAGCGCCACCTACACGCTGACCGGCGCGGAGTCGCTGAACAACCGCGAGATTGCGGTCATCGTCTCCGAAGCATCAGGCAAGCCGCTCGAAGTAGTCGACGTCAATGACGAACAGCTCGGCCAAGGCATGCGCGGCGCCGGCCTCCCTGGCTTCGTCGCCGACATGCTGGTCTCCGCCGACGCCAACATCCGCGCCGGCAACTTCGACATCGTCACCGAGGATTTCACCAGGCTGGCGGGCAAACAGCTGCAATCGCTGAAGGATTTCTTCGTGGCGCATAAGGCCGCTTTGACTGCTTCGGACAATGCCGGAGGTCATTGAGCTTTTCGTACCTCCCTGCGCTGTGCAGGGATGAACGAGCTCAAATTTCAGGCGCTGAAAATCTCATCAGGTGTGTGAGTCACTCACGGCGCAGACGCGCCGTGGCTGGATTCCTGTGCTTGTCACAGGAATCCAGCGCGCCCAAGTCCTTGGGCGGAAAAGACTTTTCTTCACCTCCCATTGAAGCGCGCGTCGCAAAGGCGATGACGGGCTTCGAAGGAACCAACCCTTCCTTAAACCACCTGTCCGCAAGCCCGGCAAAACCGCCGCACCGTCCCGGCCATCCCATACTCTAGCGCATCGGCGGTCAGCCCGTGGCCGATCGAGACTTCGGCAAGGTCGGGAATCCGCTTAACCAATGCCGGCAGGTTCGCGACCGTCAGATCGTGCCCGGCGTTGACGGCAAGACCGATGGCGAGCGCGGCATCCGCCGTCTTCCCGAGCGCTTCGAGGATCGGCGTTGCCCGTTCCGGCGCGTCATAGCAGCCGCCATAGGGGCCAGTATAAAGTTCGATCCGGTCGGCGCCTGTTGCTTTCGCCAGCTTTACCGCGTCCGCATCCCCATCCCCGTCGGCAAAGAGCGAGACGCGACATCCCATGTTCTTTAGCCGCGCGACGACATCGGTCAGGAACCCGTGGTGCTTGCGGAAATCCCAGCCGTGGTCGGAGGTTGCCTGCGCGGGATCATCGGGCACCAGCGTCACCTGCTCGGGTGCGGCGCCGGCGCAGAGTTCGAGGAATTCCTCGGTGGGATAGCCCTCGATGTTGAACTCAGCCTGCGGGAATTCGTCGTCGATAAGATTGCGGATCACGGGCAGGTCGGAAAAGCGAATGTGGCGCTGGTCGGGACGCGGATGCACGGTCAGGCCGCTGGCGCCGGCGGCAAGGGCGATTCGCCCGAGCGCTTCGACGCTCGGCCAGGGCAGGTCGCGCCGGTTGCGCAGCATGGCGATGGCATTGAGGTTCACGGAGAGCTTGGCGGGCATGGCTGGCATCCATTGGTCAAGGAAACGGAAGGTCCGCTTTTAAGCCAAGTGCCTGGCGATGGCCAACGAGATTCGCAGATAGATGCGATGCCGGTCGCTGATGAAAGCGCAGCATTTCCAACAAGCATTGGCCGGGAAGAGTATTTACCGTCGCCTTTCAAGGCGACTCGCTGATGCGGCGGCGCAACACATGTTTTGCGGCAGCACACACGAAATCACGCCGTCACGTTGCTATCCCATTTAAAAGAGATTATTTTTAGCACTTATAAAAACAATCGTTCACGCATAACGTGGACATTGTATCGCGTAATCGTACGCCGCGTACTGCTTCTTTCCCCACGAATAAGACCGCCTAGAGGAAACCCCACTCGCCGCGCCCGGGAAGCAACTGGCAAATCCGCATGAGGTGCAACAAGATGCCCTAGGAGGGTTCATGCCAGACGGTTCCAAACGCCTGTTTGCTGCCGCCGGTTTCGCTTCGGAGGCCCGGTCGAAATACCGGTTCCTGCCTTCGGCCGCGCTGCCGCCGGATCTACCGGAAGGTCCAGTGCCCATTGCCGATATGGCCAACGCTTTCGGCGTTACGCACAGGACGCTGCATTTCTATGAAGAGAAGGGATTGATTTCGGCCAACCGCATCGGCCTGATGCGGGTCTACGGCCAGGACGAAGTGATGCGCATGGCCGTCATCACCGTCTGCCGCGAGACGGGCATGCCGATTGCCGTGATCCAGGAATTGATGGACGAGCTTCGCAAAGCCGATTCGCAGGAAAGGGCCGAGGTAATGTTCCGCGAGGCCTTGCAGGTGCGTCGGCGCGAGCTGACGGCGGAGATGTCGACGCTGCACCGCCAGCTCCAGCAGGTCGGCGACCTCCTTGATTACGACGGCAGCATCGAGACGCAGCCGCTCAACGACAATCAGGACAGTTCCAGCCTGACCCCGCAGGAAAAGCGCTGCCTGGAATTAATGGCGGAAGGCTATTCCACCCAGCGCATCGCCCGGGCACTCGACCTGAAACACGACGAGACGAGGGATCTCGAAGCCGGAATTATTTTGAAGTTCCGCGCCAACAACCGCTTCCAGGCCATCGCCAAGGCCGTCCTGCTCGGCATCGTGCAAGCCTGACGCCTGCCAGCCGCCCCGACGGCCGCCACCGTCCCCTTCCCGCCGAACCCTCATCAGCGAACGATCGTCAGGGTCTCCGCCGCGCGAGTGATCGCTGTATAGAGCCAGCGTTCGCGCGTGTCGCGAAAGGCCCAGCTCTCGTCGAACAGCACGACATCGTTCCATTGTGAGCCCTGCGCCTTGTGAACTGTCAGTGCATAGCCGTAGTCGAACTCGTCGTAGCGCTTGCGGGTATTCCAGGGAATCTCGCCTTCGACATTCTCGAACGCCTGTTTCAACAGCTTGATCTTGGCCGCCCCCCGGTCCATGTCGTCGTCCTCGGGACGGACGAGCAGGTTGATGCCGGGTTTTGTCGTTTCCTTCGACGAGGTCATCACCTGCCACAGCGAGCCGTTGAGCAAGCCCTTGGCGGGGTCGTTTCGGAGGCAGACGAGCTTGTCGCCGGTCTGCGGATAATCGGCGTTAAAACCTTTCAGCTCGCGCAGGCGCTGATTGTAGCGCCGCCGGGTGCGGTTGGTGCCGACGAGCACTTGGTCGGCATTAAGCACCAGCTGCTGCGTCACCTCGTTCTTCGAGATCACCTTGGCCGTGCCGTAGTCGCCGTACATCACCTCATTGCCTTCGCGCACCTGCATGGCGAGCTTGATAATCGGATTGTCGCGCGCCTGGCGGTGAATATCGGTGAGGAGGTAATCCGGTTCCTGATTGGTGAAGTAACCGCCGCCCGAAACCGGCGGCAGCTGGCCGGGATCGCCAAGCACCAGGATCGGCGTGCCGAAGCTCATCAGGTCCTTGCCGAGCGCCTCGTCAACCATCGAGCATTCGTCGACGATGATCAGTGCGGCTTTCGCGACCGGGCTCTGCCGGTTGATCGAAAACATCGGCGCGATGGAGGTCTTGCCGGTTTCCTCGTCCTCCACCGCCTCCTCGCCGCGTGGCCGATAGATCAGCGAATGGATCGTCTTGGCATTGGAGGCGCCGCGCGAGCGCAGCACCTGCGCGGCCTTGCCGGTGAAGGCGGCAAACAGCACATCGCCGTCGACATTCTCGGCGAAATGCCTGGCAAGCGTCGTCTTGCCCGTCCCGGCATAGCCGAACAGGCGAAAGAGCGGCGAGCGCCCTTCATTCAGCCATTTCGAAACAGCCTTCAGGGCTTCGTCTTGTTGCGGCGCAAATTGCATAGCCCGCCGACTTGGCAGGATTCGCAGCTGTTAGGCAAGGCGGAAACTGACGCGGCACGACCAGATTGACGGAGGGATGACCTACTTCATTAACTGCATCCAAGGTAGCACCAGTGACAAGCGTTGCAAAATCCTGCAAAGAAGTCTCCCCACGGTTGTGCTGTAGAATAAGATGATATCGCTCAAGAAAACTGCCTTTGCATGCGCTGCCTTGGTTGGCGCGATCGGGATTGCCGCTGTGTTGGTTCCCGCTAAACCCTCTTTCGCGCGAAAACCCATCGAAATTTTTCCAAGGGAGACGAGCGAAACATGCCGGGATGGAGATGCCACGCTTTATGATCAGTGTTCTGATCAGGTCCAGATTTATCGAATGGCGATGGCGAAGGCAGTTGCGGAGCACAAAACCGTGCTGGTCTCCTACGGTGCTGAATGGTGCATATGGTGCCACGTCTTCGACGCCTATATTCATGGCGAGACGGATAAGTTCACCTATCGCTTTGGCAGCCCGAGCCAGCCTGTACCCAGCCATACCGCAACACTTTACGAACGTCCGCCTTCCGATATATCAAAAAGCGCCGAACGGCTTAACGCCTATGTGGCGGACAATTTCGTCGTGCTTCACATCGATCAGCAATATGCAAATGGCATGGATGTGCTCGACTTGACGGATGCCGCCAAACATCTCGGTCCTGGTATTCCGTTTATTTTCACTCTCGACGGAGACGGCAAATTCGCCGCCGAGCTTGTGCACGACACCGTCGAAATGCGCCGAGACAGCGCCGACTGGTACAGAGGCTATGAGCGCGACAGGCTGCTGACCTCGCTGACTGCGATGCGCAACAAGGCTCAAGTTGCTTCTCCGCTCGCTGCGCGAGTCGGGCAATAGGCCAGTCCATCCGCCTCAGCGCGAAGGCATTTTTTATCGGGGCTCTTTTCCGGCGCAGGCTTAGCCGCTTGCGCACATCGATGGATCCTTACCGACCACAGCAGTCAGAAAGTCCAGAACTGTCTTGACGCGCAGCGGCATGTTCCGTCTCGAGGGATAGACGACGGTGATCGGCAGGCGGCTCGGCTGAAAATTCTCCATCACGGGAATCAGTCGGCCGGCGGCGATGTCGGGCACGGCGATGATATGGGAAAGCACCGCCAGGCCGGCGCCGGCGAGCGCCGCCCTATGAATGGCAATCGCGTTGCAGGCGGTCAGCCGCGGCGTGATCCTGACCGATATGTCTTCCGACCCGTTCGAGAAGGACCATGTGCACGTGTCGCCTGCCCTATCATAGCACAGGCATTCATGGTCTCTGATGTCCTTTGGCGCGCGCGGGGCCGCCTTGCGCGCGAGATAAGCGGGCGACGCGACGAGGAATGCCGTCGTCCAGCCGATCCGGCGACAGACGAGGCTGCTGTCGGCGACCGAACCGAGCCGCACTTCCAGATCGAGGCGCTCCTCGATCATATCGGAGCTCTGTTCCCGGAAGATGAGTTCGACTGAAAGCTTCGGGTGGGCGGCAAGAAGATCGCCGAGCCTTTCGCTCAAATAGAGGCCGAGCGGCGCGGGTACGCTGAGCCTGACCTTTCCCGAGGCCGTGGCGCCGTTCGAGCCTGCCGCATCACCAAGCTCCTCGACCGCCTCGAGAATTCGGAGCGCCATCGGCAGCATGCGCTCCCCTTCCGCCGTCAGCGACAGGCCGCTCGTCGTACGATGCAGGAGGCGGGTGTTGAAATGGCTTTCGAGGGACGCAACCTGACGCGAAACCGCCGGCTGCGTCACGTCGAGATCATGCGCCGCCGCTGAGAACGAACCGGTCACCGCGACGCGTTGGAAGGTCCGCAATGCCGAAACGATATCCATCCCTGCCCCCTCATACTTTTGCGCATAGGCTTTATGCAGGCAAACTAGGCGAGAATGGCTTTACAGTCCAGGAATTAAGGATATCTTTTATCCATAAGGATATTAAATGTCCTTAATTGAGGAGAAACGACATGACCCAGCGATTGAATTACGCCCAGCAATCCCCCGAACTTTTCAAGAAATTCATGGAATTCAGCATGGCGCTGAGAAGCAGCGTCATCGATGAGAAGCTTCAGGCGCTCATCGAGATCCGCGCCTCACAGATCAACGGATGCGGCTTCTGCCTCGACATGCATGTAAAGCAGGCAAAGATCCATGGCGAGACGGAGCTGCGGCTTCACCACGTCGCCATCTGGCGGGAGTCGAACCTGTTCGTTCCCCGCGAGCGCGCGGCCCTTGCCTGGACCGAGGCGCTGACGAAGCTTCCCGAAGGCGGCGTATCTGATGAAATCTACGAGCGGGTGCGCGGCCAGCTTTCCGAGAAGGAAATCTCCGACCTCACCTTCGTCGTCATGGCCATCAATGCCTGGAACCGCGTCAATGTCGGCTTCAAGACCGTGCCCGGCTCGGCCGACAAGGCCTACGGCCTTGATAAGGCTGGCCTGAACTAGTTCACGCAATTCATTGAGAAGATTCAGCTTTGACGCTGCCGCACCGCGGCAGCGAATGGAGATCTGTTATGAAAATCGTCGTCATCGGCGGAACCGGCCTCATCGGTTCAAAGACTGTCGAACGCCTGCGCAAGCGCGGGCATGAGGTGATCGCCGCCTCACCGAACTCCGGCGTCAATACGATCACCGGAGAAGGACTGGCCGAATCGCTCGCCGGTGCCGAAGCCGTGCTCGATCTTGCCAATTCGCCCTCCTTCGAGGACAAGGCCGTGCTCGAATTCTTCCAGACCTCGGGGCGCAATCTGCTCGCCGCCGAAAGGACCGCCGGCGTGAAGCACCATATCGCGCTTTCCGTCGTCGGCACCGAACGCCTGCAGGACAGCGGCTATTTCCGCGGCAAGCTCGCCCAGGAACAACTGATCAGGGCATCAGGCATTCCCTACACCATCGTGCATTCGACGCAGTTCATGGAATTCCTGAGCGGCATCGCCCAGTCGGGCACGGTCGGCCAGACGGTTCGCCTGTCGCCCGCCTATGTGCAGCCGATCGCGTCCGACGATGTCGCCGACGCCATGGCCGACGTGGCGCTCTCCGCCCCAGCCAACAGGACGATCGAAATATCCGGCCCGGAACGGGTCCGGCTCAGCGAGTTGGTCGCCCGGTATCTCAAGGCGATGAACGACCCGCGGATTGTCGAGGCCGACGCCGAGGCGAAATATTTCGGCGCCAGGCTGAACGACCAGTCCCTCGTTTCCGACGACAACCCGCGCCTCGGCTCGATCACCTTCGAACAGTGGTTCGCCACATCCGCCCGGCCGAAGTGATCGGCCTCTTCACCCAGGCAATAAGGAGATTCCCATGATCAGGTCATCATTCCTCGCCGCCGCCCTCGCCCTTCTGGCAACGACCGGCGCTTCCGCCCATGACAGCAGCAAGTCCGCCAAGGTGACGCTCGTCTATGAGCACGAACTGCCGAACGTGCCGGGCAAGAGCATCAAGGGCGTGCTGGTCGAATACGGCCCCGGCGGCTTCTCCGAAGGCCACACCCATCCGGACTCGGCCTTCATCTACGCCACCGTGCTGGAAGGATCGATCCGCAGCCAGGTCAATGACGGTCCGGTCAAGACCTATCAGGCCGGCGAGAGCTTCTCGGAAATGCCGGGCGACCGCCATGGCGTCAGCGCCAATGGCAGCGAGACGCAGCCGGCCCGCCTGCTCGCCGTCTTCGTCGTCGACACCGACCAGAGAGAACTGACCTACCCCCTCAAGAAGTAGGCAACCTCCAAGCCTGTCCGCGCGGGACCGATGCTTGCGCGGACAGCCGACATGCTCAATCATGTGCCGCCCGACCTCCCGGAGACAGAGAGATGATCTATGACGCGCTCTTCGGCAAGCCACTGAATTCTCTCATTACAGTCGGCTGCGCCGGCATCGTCGTCTGGTATTTCCTCTCCAGCCAGCGGCCGACGACCCGGCTGGTGGTGCAGATCCTCTTCTTTGCAGTGATGACGCTGATCCTCATCGGCAGCGGCATCGAACCTCATCGGTTTCAGGGATATGAGACGCAGGACCCTCAGGCCCTGCTCGTCATCCTCGCCAAATCGCTCTGGTGGGTTCACCTGGCTTGGGCCGTCATCGGCTTCATCAGGCTCTATCTGGTGCTGGAAGGCAGCCCGCGCGAGGCCCGTCTGCTCCAGGATCTCGTCATTGGCGTCGTCTATATCGGCATGGTGCTTTCGATCCTCGCCTTCGTCTTCGGCGTGCCGATCGGAACCCTTGTCGCGACCTCAGGCGTCGTCGCCATCATTCTTGGTCTCGCGCTGCAGAACACGCTCGCCGACGTCTTCTCCGGCATCGCCCTGACCCTCGGCCGGCCCTATGTCATCGGCGACTGGATTCTTCTAAGCGACGGCACGGAAGGGCGCGTCGTCGAAAGCAACTGGCGCGCGACGCACATCCTGACCCCCGGCAACAATATCGTTGTGCTGCCGAACAGCTTTCTCGCCAAGCTCGGCCTGACCAATATCAGCCGGCCGGACGAGACCCATCTCCTGATCCTCACCATCCGCATCGCCCCGACACGCATGCCGGCATCGGTCCGCCAGGTCATGCTGACGGCGCTCGCGAGCTGCAACTCCATCGTGCGTGAGCCGCCGCCGGTCGTCGCCCTGAAGGGGCTGGACGCCACCTCGCTCGAAGTCGAGCTGCAGTTTCGGGTGACGAGCCCGAGCCAGCGCGTGCCGGCGCGAAACGAAGTGCTCGATCTCGTCTACCGCCATTGCAAATCCGCCGGCCTGCTGCTGGCCATTCCGCCGTCGGCAGCGGTGTTGACCGCCACCCTGCCGACGGAGGAAAACGCGCAGCCGCCCAGCGTAACGCCGCTTGCGCTGATCGACGCCATTCCGGTCTTTGCGACGCTGACGTCAGATGAAAAGCAGAGGCTCGCCGAGACCGCGACTGTCAGGGAGTTCCGCAAGGGCGATGTGATCGTGCAGGAGGGCGAAATGCTGCCCGCACTGATGATGGTGCGCGCCGGCATCATAGCCGCCCGGCATGCAGGCGAGGAACGCGGAAGGCTGGCGCCTGGCGATTTTTTCGGGGAAACCGGACTGCTCGCCGGCATGCAGGAAGTCTGCACCCTGGAGGCTCTAACCTCGGTAATCACCTATGAGATCGACCAGGAGGCCTTCGCGCCGTTGCTCGCCGAACGCCCGACGCTGGCCGAAGAAATCGCCGAACAGCTTGCCGGCCGCGCCGAGCGCTTCCGCAACGGCACCGCCCAGTCCGCGGAACATGCCCGCAGCGCCCACGCCATCCTGAAAACCATCCGGACCATCTTCGGGGCTTAGAGATCGGCACGCCGCTCAGCCGGCCCGCTTCAGCACCCATTCGAATGTACTTCGCCAGATGTCGGGCGGCACCTCCTCCGACAGGGTATCGACGAGATCGGAAAGTCGGACGCGCCTCAGCGTGTTGCGCCAGGCCTCGTCGGCTTCCCACATGACGCGGGCGACGGCGCAGGGCTTGCTGTCGCAATAGCCGGCCGGCCGGCAGGGGTTGTTCTCGCGGATATTTGTGCAGGTGAAGCTGCGCGCCTTGCCCTCGACAGCCTCGACGATGTCGAGGAAACTGATCTCCGACGAGGGCCTGGCAAGCCTGTAGCCGCCGCTCGGGCCGAGCGTGGTTTCGACGAGGGAAGCCTGAGAAAGGCTCTGCAGCGCCTTGGAGAGATATTCCTTCGGCAGGCCATGAAGCTCTGCGAGCGCCTTGGTGGAGAGATAACTGCCGTCGGGCAGGCCCGCGAGAATGGCGCAGCAGTGAAGCGCCCACTCGACCTGGCTTTTCAGGATCATTCAGCAACTCATCATGGCTGGCTCTGCGAGCGGAATTAAGGATATATGTTATCCGCGAATGGCCATGATGTAAATGACCTGTAAAAGCAGGGTGTTGTGTGGCGAATGATAATTCGCCTGCCAGAAAACTTTCTCCACTTGGGAATAAAACCGCCTCGCCTCGTGTCTCATCTCAGGTAGCGCGAAATCGCGTGCCCAACCCGAGGAGAAACATCATGAAGTCCGTGAAATTCCTATCCGTCGTCGCAGCTGGCGCCCTTGCCGCAGCCGCCGCTTTCGCAGCCGCGCCCGTTAAGGAAGTCGAATCCGCCAAGGGTAAGGTTCTCGCCGGCGAAAACGGCATGACCCTCTACACCTTCAAGAAGGACGCCAAGGGCGTTTCCAACTGCTACGACGATTGCGCCAAGAACTGGCCGCCGCTAATGGCCTCTTCCGATGCCAAGGCCGATGGTGCATATTCAATCATCGATCGCAAGGATGGCACGAAGCAATGGGCCAAGGACGGCATGCCGCTCTATTACTGGGTCAAGGACAAGAAAATGGGCGACATCACCGGCGATGGCGTCGGCGGCAACTGGGACCTTGCCAAGCCCTGATGTGACGGCAAGAGAGCTGGCGTGAAGACACCTGCACCCGAAAGTTTCGAGGGCCAGATCCTGGCCCTCCTTCCCTCGCTCAGGCGCTATTCGCGCAGCCTCACGCGCTCGGATGCCGATGGCGAGGATCTGCTTCAGGATTGCGTCGAGAAGGTTCTGGCGCGCCGCGGTCAATGGCGCGGCCTCAACTTGCGCGGCTGGGTCCTGACCATCATGACCAATCTTTACCGCAACGGCCGGCGCGGCAAGGCGCGCGACGGCATGCTCGAGCTCGACGCCGCAGGAGATATGGCAGCACCTGAAGCGCCGGCCGATCCGCTGGAACGCACCCGGCTCGATAACGCGCTGAACAGCCTTTCGGAGGAGCACCGCGCCGTGCTGATGCTCGTGGTCATCGAGGGATATAGCTACAGCGAGGTCGCCGCTGCGCTCGATATCCCCATCGGCACCGTCATGTCCCGCCTGTCGCGCGCGCGCCGGCGCGTCGCCGAACACCTGAAGGCCGATAACATCGTTACGCTTCGGAGACCGAAATGAACGAGACCAACCCGATCGTCACCGAAGCCGATCTCCACGCCTATGCCGACGGCCAGTTGCCAGAAACGGCGCGCGCCCGTGTCGAGGCCTTCCTTGCCGACAATCCCGACGAGGCGGCGATGGTCGCTGAATGGCAGGCGCAGAATACAGGCATCCGCTCGCTCTTTGCCGGTTACGAGAAAGCCAGAGATAGCGATCCCCTGCTCGTATCATCGCCGCGCACCCTCTCGCCGGTGACGAACCGCTGGGCAGTCGCCGCCGCAGCGCTCGTCGTCTTTGCGCTCGGTGCCGTCAGCGGCCATTATGGCCCGGCTCTTCTGGCAAAGCCGGACCTGCAGCTAGCCGGTTCCGAAACCCTGCCGAAACAGGCCGAGACCGCCTTCACCGTCTATGCCGCCGAGGTTCGCCACCCGGTCGAAGTCTTCGCCGACGAGGAGGCCCATCTCGCCACCTGGCTCGGCAAGCGGCTGGCGATCCAGAACCTGAAGATCCCGAACCTGCAGCCGCTCGGCTTCAAGCTGGTCGGCGGACGCCTGCTGCCGGTCGACGGCAAGCCGGGCGCCATGTTCATGTATGAGAACGAGGCCGGCGAACGCCTGACCGTGATGCTCGGCCGCAACAAGGAAAACCGCACGACAAGCTTCCGCTTCGCCTCATCGGGCAATCTCGAAACCTTCTACTGGATCGACGGCGAACTCGGTTATGCCGTCACCGGCGAAATCTCGCGCGAAACCCTGCGCGGTGTGGCCGAAGAATGCTACCGGCAGTTTCCGTCGTGAGGATCAGCGCAGCGGATCGTTGACGAGCTCGATCGGTTGCCCATGGGGTGTGGCTTCAGCCGCCCGCTGCCAGCTCTGCTGCAGGTCGAGGATCTCGTGCATATCGACGATGCCGTGGTCGATGATGAGGTTGGAAAGCGCTTCCACCCAACAGTCGAAATAGTCGCTGCCGTCTTCGGCCCGACCGCGGCTGTTCAACTGCATCGAGAGCGCATGGGTCCATTCGTCCCAGTCGAAGAGGCCTTTTTCATATAGCCCCACCACCATGGCGAAGGCATCGGCCATCCATGGCTCGGCAAAGACCGGCTCGCCCTCCGGTGACTTCGGCAGGCCGGGTGATTGCGTCAAGGGCGTCGTTTCATGCTCGTTCAAGATAACTCTCCCACGCGTCTATAGAGACCGTCAGCGACGGGTCCGCGCCCTCGCCCCAAATCTCGCCGCCGTCGAAAACGACGGTATAGAGCCATTGCGGATTCTCGCCCTTGCCATGGGCATTATCATCGGGAAAGACGAAGGAGCCCTGCACCGCTTCAACGACGCCGGCCTTGGCACGGGCATAGCGCGGCAATCGCGTATGGGTCGCCGGATTGAAATTCTTCGTCTTCACCCGCTCGCCGACAGCAAATCGCGGCTCGTCATCCACCGGCCTGTCGCAAGGGCCGCCCTTGGCGAGCACAGCTGGCACCATCTCCGCCTTCAGCACCCGTTTCGGCGCCGTGCCCTCCTGCAGCTTGTGGCCGAACAAGAGCTCCTCACGCGTCGCAAAGCCGTGCCGTTCCAGCAGCGTCTCGACGCCGCGGATCCAAATCTCGTAATAGCTCGCCGACAGGTAGTCGGCCGGCGGGATTTTCTCGCGCGCATGTCGGCTTTCATCGATCGTCCACGCGCCGAAAGCCCCGCAGGAGAGCGTGATGCCGAGCGCACGCTTTTCCCATTCGCCATGGAAATAGGGCTCGTCCTTCTCAGGCGCGACAGGACCGAAGCCCATCTGCCCGCCGAGATCGTGCGGTCCGTTCATGACAGTGCCTCCGGGCTGTCGGCCACGGCCGTGCCGATCATCGCATCGCGGGTGACGAGACCGGCAAGTGCTGTCTCATCCATTCCTTCCGTGCCTTCGGGGCGCTCCGGGATCACGAGATAACGCAGCTCCGCCGTCGAATCCGAGACGCGGATCTTCTTGCCCTCCGGCAGGGTCAGCCCGAATTCGGCGAGCACGCCGCGCGGATCGATCACCGCCCGCGAACGATAGGCCGGCGCCTTGTACCAGACCGGCGGCAGGCCGAGCACCGACCAGGGATAACAGGAGCAGAGCGTGCAGACGACGAGATTATGGGTCTCGGCCGTATTGAAGACGGCGCGCATATGCTCGCCTTGCCGGCCAGTGTAACCGAGACTCGCAATCGCCGCCGTCGCATCGCGCCTCAGCCAGTCGGCAAAATCAGGATCGCTCCAGGCTTTCGCGACGACATGCGCGCCGTTCCTCGGCCCGACCTTGGTTTCGTAAGTCTCGACGATCGCATCGATGGCATGAGGGTCGATCAACCCCTTCTCCGTCAGCAGCGTTTCCAGCGCCTTCACGCGGGCCTGCATGTCGGAGTAGTGGTTGTCGTGATCGTGGTGATGGTCGTGGTCGTCGTGCATCGCAAAATCCTCCCGGGACGGCGATCGGCCGCCCTGTTTCCTTAATGCGTGCGGCTCGCTCCTCCTCCTCTTCTCCCCAGCGGGGTCCGAAGGACGGGTTGAGACCAGCGGCTCAACCCCGGTCGGTGGCCCGAAGGGTCGGATAAGGGGGCCACACGGCACACCCGTCATTGTTGGCCCTCGCTTGCGCTCCGTGCATTCGCGGCTTTCGCCGCTCACCCCTTATCTGCCTGCCGGCATCTTCTCCCCTCTGGGGAGAAGGGGTAACGAAGCGACGCCTCGCCTTCCCTCAAAACATCCTTCGGGGAAATATTCACTGCTCTTTCTACCATACACCACAACCCCGCCAAGCCCTCCTATTCCGCTCAAACTTTTCCGCTAATCTCCCGCCATGAACATCCTGATTCTCGGCGCAACCGGCTTCATAGGCTCCGTCGTCGCGGCCCGGCTCGTTGCGGACGGGCACGCCGTGACCGGGCTCGGCCGCAATCCCGCGCGAGCCCGCCTGAAGCAACCGGCGATCGAGTGGCGGCAGGCTGACCTCTCGCGGATGACAAAGCCCGAGGGCTGGGAGGGCTTCCTCAAAGACCAGCACGCCGTCGTCAACTGCGCCGGCGCCCTGCAGGACGGGCTCTCGGACGATCTCGCTGCGACCCAGGGGGATGCGATGCTGGCGCTCTATGCCGCGGCGAAACGGTCCCGTCCCCTGATCGTGCAGATATCGGCAAGGACCGCCGGCGCGGCCGGCGAACTGCCCTTCCTCGCAACCAAGCGGCGGGCCGACGAAGCGCTGGCGGCAAGCGGCCTGCCTCATCTCATCCTGCGCCCTGCCCTCGTGCTCGGCCGCAATGCCCATGGCGGCTCGTCATTGCTGCGAGCGCTCGCCGCCTTTCCGCTGGCGCTGCCGCTCGTCCATGCGGAAAGCCCGGTCGAAACGCTTTCGGTGGATGATGTGGCGGAGTCCGTGTCGCGGGCGATCGCAAGCGACCTTCGCGGCGATATCGATCTCGCATCCAGCGAGGTGCTGACGCTCGCCAAACTTGTCAGCCTTCACCGGCAATGGCTGGGCCTGGCGCCTGTCCGCGTCTTTTCGCTTGCTCCCTGGCTTACGCGACCGGTGACCTGGCTTGCCGATATGGCAGGCCTGCTCGGCTGGCGTTCGCCGCTGCGCTCGACGGCGATGACCGTGATGTCGGAGGGCATACGAAGCAAGGGAGAAAGCGGACTCACCGCGACATCGGCGGCGGCGACGCTCGCGGCCAATCCCTCCGGCGTGCAGGATCTCTGGTTCGCCAGACTCTATCTCCTGAAGCCGCTCGTCATATCGGGCCTGTCGGCCTTCTGGCTGCTCTCCGGCCTGATCCCGCTGCTTTTTTTGGAAAGGGCCTCCGCGCACTTCCTGCCCTTCATGCCCGAAGCGGCGGCAACGGCGCTGACGCTCGCGACCTGCCTCATCGATGTGGCGCTCGGCGCCGCCGTGCTTGTTCGCCCGCTCGCCAGACGCGCCCTTCTCGGCATGCTCGCCGTCTCGTTGGCCTATCTCGCTGGCGGCACCCTTCTCGAACCCGCGCTCTGGCTCGATCCGCTCGGCCCCCTCGTCAAGGTGCTGCCGTCGGTCCTGCTGACGCTGACAGCGCTTGCCACCCTGGATGAACGCTGATGCTCGAGGAATGGCTGCTGCTTGCCCATGTCATCGGCGCGACCGTGCTCTTCGGCACCGGTGCCGGCATCGCCTTTTTCATGGTGATGGCGCACCGCACGCGTGATCCCGCCCTGATCGCTCATGTCGCCGAAACGGTGGTGATCGCCGATACAGTCTTTACTGCCACCGCCGCGATTCTCCAGCCGGTGACCGGCTATCTCCTCGCCCGCATGATCGGCTGGGACCTGTCGGAAGGCTGGATAGCTCTCTCGCTACTGCTTTACGTCATCACCGGTCTCTTCTGGCTGCCGGTCGTCTGGATCCAGATCCGCCTGCGCGATCTCGCCCGCGCCGCTGCGGCATCGGCAAGCGCCCTGCCGCCGTCCTATTTCAGCCTCTACCGCGTCTGGTTCGCTTTCGGCTTCCCGGCCTTCTCAGCCGTCATCGGCATTTTTTGGCTGATGCTGACGAAACCGGCGATCGCATCATTTTAACATCGGCCAGAGGCTCGCCACCAGAAGCACCGCCATGGTGATGTTGAACCACTTCAGCCGCACGGGATCGGAAAGCCATTTCCTGAGTGCCGAGCCGAAGCCCGCCCAGGTCGAGACGCTCGGCAAGTTGACCACCGCGAAAGCCAGGCCGACGATCAGCACGCTCGCAAGGTAGAGTTCGGGATTGGTGTAGGTCGCCATTGCCGTGACCGCCATCACCCAGGCTTTCGGGTTGACCCACTGGAAGGCCGCCGCCGAGACGAAGGACATCGGCGCCGCACTGCTCCTGCCTTCGCTCAGCGAACGCGAGGAGGCGATCTTCCAGGCGATCCAGACAAGATAGGCGCCGCCGGCGAACTTCAGAACCGTATAGACCAGGGGCATCGTGTGCAGCAGCGCCCCGAGCCCGAGGCCGACGCCGATCAGCAGCGAAAAGAAACCGGCGCCGATGCCGGCCATATGCGGGATCGTCCTGCGGAAGCCGAAATTCACGCCCGAGGCGAAGAGCATCATATTGTTCGGCCCCGGCGTGATCGACGTCGTGAAGGCGAAGAGAACAGGGCGAGAAACGTATCCAGCTGCATGCGACCTCCCGAAGCCGGCTTTATTTAGGTCAGTGTAACTGCCCTAAACTCCTGACGCCATTACATGATTGTCATGGTGACAGGATTGGTTGAAAGATAAGAACGCTACGCAATCTCCTGAAAAATGGATAAAATCATGCAGGACGACCCCATCCCTTCCGTCAAATTCCCAAACGGCACGGAAGTGCCGGCGCTCGGCCTGGGAACCTGGGCCATGGGCGAGGATGCCGGCCATGCCAAGATGGAGATTGAAAGCCTCATGGCGGGCATCAATCTCGGCATGACGCTGATCGACACCGCCGAAATGTATGGCGACGGCGGCGCCGAGGAGATCGTCGGCCAGGCGATCCGGGGTCGGCGCGACGAGGTATTCCTCGTCAGCAAGGTCTATCCCTGGAATGCCAGCCTGAAAGGCACGGTCGAAGCCTGCGAACACAGCCTAGAACGGCTTGGCACAGACCGCATTGACCTCTATCTCCTGCACTGGCGCGGCAACCATCCGCTGGCCGAGACTGTCGCCGCCTTCGAAATGCTGAAGGCATCGGGCAAGATCGGCGCCTGGGGCGTCTCCAACTTCGACACCGACGACATGGAGGAACTGCTCAGGGTCCCCGACGGCGCCAATGTCGCCGCCAACCAGGTGCTTTACAATCTCTCCCGCCGCGGCATCGAATATGATCTCCTGCCCTGGTGCCAGAGCCGCGGCATTCCCATCATGGCCTATTCGCCGATCGAGCAGGGACATATCCTGCATCATCCCGAACTCATCCACATCGCCAAGGCCTATCAGGCGACTCCCGCCCAGCTGGCGCTCGCCTTCCTGCTCGAACGCGACGGCGTCATCGCCATCCCGAAGACGTCGAATGCCGAACGCGTGGCGGAGAACCGCGACTGCGTCTCGCTTGAGATCACCGATGAGGACTGGCAGGCGCTCGACGCCGCCTTCCCGCCGCCGGCAATGAAAAAGTCGCTGGAGATGCTGTGATCTCCAGCGACCCGAAACTGCTGACAAGCCCGCCAACTCCTCTTTCGTCATGCTCGGGCTTGTCCCGAGCATCTGCGCCGCTCGATACGTGGGCAGATCCTCGGCAGAAGGCCGAGGATGACGCCGAGGAAGGGATGAAGCTTTTGTGCCTCACATTCCCTGCGCGCCGCGGTTCATCGCCGCGATGCCGGTGCGGCAGACTTCGATGAGGCCGAGCGGCTTCATGATCGCGATGAACTGATCGATCTTCGAGGATTTGCCTGTGATCTCCAGGATGAAGTGATCAATCGTTGCATCCACGACCTTGGCATGGAAGGCATCGGCAAGCCGAAGCGTCTCGGCGCGCATCTCGCCCTCGCCGATCACCTTGACCAGCGCCACTTCACGCTCGATCGGCCGTTCCTGGCCAAGTTCGCGGGCGCGCACCGTCAGATCGACGACCCGGTGAACCGGCACGATACGATCGAGCTGCGCCTTGATCTGCTCCAGCACGTGCGGCGTGCCGCGGGTGACGATGGTGATGCGGGAGAGATGCGCCTGATGCTCGGTCTCGGAAACCGTGAGGCTTTCGATATTGTAGCCGCGGCCGGAGAACAGGCCGATCACGCGGGCAAGAACGCCCGGTTCGTTATCGACGAGCACCGAAAGCGTATGGCTCTCGATCGCCGTCGTTTCCGGCGAGATGAAGTAGGCAGAGCCCGTGGGCTGAAGATGTGCGTTCATGGTCCTGGGTTCCTACCTTATCGTTATACGAGCTGACGGCCTTTGGCGTCGATCGCGTTGGCGACCGCTTCATCCGTGGCTTCGTCGGGCAGCAGCATTTCGTTATGGGCCTTGCCCGATGGGATCATCGGGAAGCAGTTGGCGAGATTGGCGACGCGGCAATCGAAGATGACGGGTTTGTTGACCTCGATCATCTCGGCGATGGCGTCGTCGAGCTCATCCGGCTTGTCGCAGCGCAGGCCGACCGCGCCATAGGCTTCCGCCAACTTGACGAAATCAGGCATCGCCTCGGTATAGGAGTGCGACAGGCGGTTGCCGTGCAGCAGCTGCTGCCACTGGCGCACCATGCCCATGTACTGGTTGTTCATGATGAAGATCTTGATCGGCGCATCATACTGGATCGCCGTCGACATTTCCTGGATGCACATCTGGATCGAGGCGTCGCCGGCAATGTCGATGACGAGACTGCCGGGATGGGCGATCTGGACGCCGAGCGCCGCCGGCAGGCCGTAGCCCATCGTGCCGAGGCCGCCCGAGGTCATCCAGCGGTTCGGCTGTTCGAAGCCGAAGAACTGGGCTGCCCACATCTGATGCTGGCCGACCTCGGTCGTGATGTAGGTGTCGCGGTCCTTGGTATGCGCATAGAGACGCTCCAGCGCATATTGCGGCATGATCACGTCGTTGCTCTTGGTGTAAGCAAAGGAGTTGCGCGCCCGCCAACGGGCGATATCGCTCCACCAATCGGCGAGACGGTTCTTCTCCGGCCTCTTCGGCAGCGCCCGCCACAGGCGGACCATGTCTTCCAGCACATGGCCGACATCGCCGCGAATACCAATATCGACGCGAACGTTCTTGTTGATCGACGACGGATCGATGTCGATGTGGATCTTCTTCGAATTCGGCGAGAAGGCGTTAAGACGGCCGGTGATGCGGTCGTCGAAGCGGGCGCCGATGCAGACCATGACGTCGCAGTCATGCATCGCCATGTTCGCCTCATAGGAGCCGTGCATGCCGAGCATCTTCAGCCAGTTCTTGCCCGACGCCGGATAGGCGCCGAGGCCCATCAGCGTTGAAGTGATCGGGAAATCGGTGAGCTCGACCAGCTCGCGCAGCAGCTTGGAGGCTTCAGGCCCGGAATTGACGACGCCGCCGCCGGAATAGATGATCGGCCGGCGCGCATTGGCCATCAGCTCGATTGCCGCATGGATCTGGTTGAGATCGCCCTGGATCTTCGGCTGATAGCTCTTCTGGATCGGGTAATCGGCGGGCGGCGTGTAGGTGCCGGTCGCAAACTGCACGTCCTTCGGAATATCGACGACGACGGGGCCCGGACGGCCGGACTGAGCGATGCGGAAGGCCTCATGAATGATGGCGGCGAGCTCGTTGACGTCCTTGACCAGCCAGTTGTGCTTGGTGCAGGGCCGGGTAATGCCGACCGTGTCGCATTCCTGGAAGGCGTCGGAGCCGATCAGCGAGGTCGGGACCTGGCCGGTCAGGCAGACGAGCGGGATCGAATCCATCAGCGCGTCCTGCAGCGGCGTGACCGCATTGGTGGCGCCGGGACCCGAGGTGACCAGCATGACGCCGACCTTGCCGGTGGAACGGGCGTAGCCTTCGGCCGCATGGCCCGCCCCCTGCTCGTGGCGCACGAGGATGTGCTTGACATCGTCCTGCTGGAAGATCTCGTCATAGATCGGCAGAACCGCGCCGCCGGGATAGCCGAAGATATGTTCGACGCCGTTGTCCTTCAGCGCCTTGAGAACGATCTCCGCTCCCGTCATCCGATTGCCTGCCGCCTGATTGTCCGTGCTCATCTGTCTGTTCCGTTTGATGCTGGGATTTGCGTTTGTGGCCGGAAGCCCGAAATTCGGGCACAAAAAAAGGCCCCGGAGGAGCCTGTCATCTAGCGCATGGGTGGCTGTCGCCGGATGGTTACACCATCCTGCCCATGCGCCTTCCCACCACGATAAGAGCCGTTGCGATTTTCATGGCCGGAAGTGATAGACAGAAAATTTCGCAGCGTCAACGCATGCCGCAATAAAAAACTGCCCCGCGCCTTCGCCCCTGAAAATCGATAGGATGAAGGATTTGTTAAAGGATCAACTTTATTCTTTAACGCTACCGCAGGGAGTAGCCTTTGCTCAACAACGACTTGCGCATGTCTGGCAAGGCAAGCGAGCACGACAGACGCGACGGCGATGCGCCGGGAAATCGCTTTCTCGGCCGCGTCGTTGCATGCAGCGGATCGAGAGCCACGATTGCCGCCGTCGCCGTCGAGGGCAACACCGATCTCACCGAACTCTGGTCCGTCGGCAGGCTGATCTCGATCAGCGTCGGCCGCAACCGGGTCGTCGCCCTCGTCTACTCCATGAACACCGGCAGCCACGCCTGGGGCGAAGGCGAGGACAATACTTTCAAGATCGAGACCGAACTTCTCGGCGAAGTTCGCGTTGATGAGGACGGACGCGAGGAATTCTCGACCGGCATCTCGCGTTATCCCTATCTCGGCGCCATCGCCCACCGCATCCGCGCCGCCGACCTGATGCGCATCTACGATGCCGGAACGGGCACGACCGCCGTCATCGGCAAGCTGACGCAGGACGAAAGCATCGATGCGGCGATCCACATTCCCTCGATGCTCTCCAAGCATTTCGCCGTCGTTGGCTCGACCGGCGTCGGCAAGTCGACGGCCGTATCGCTGCTGCTGCATAAGGCGATCGTGGCCGATCCGAAGCTGCGGGTGCTGATCCTCGATCCGCACAATGAATTCGCCGCCGCCTTTCCCAAGCACGCGGTTACCATCGATACCGATACGCTCGACCTGCCCTTCTGGTTGATGCGGCTCGAAGAATTCGCCGAAGTCGTCTTTCGCGGCCGCCCGCCGGTGCCCGAAGAGCTCGACATGCTGCGCGACATCATGCCGGAGGCCAAGCGCGCCTTCCGCGGCAGCGACAACTCACTGGTGCGCCGGACAACGGAAAAAAGCTCGATCACCGCCGATACGCCGGTTCCCTATCGCATGGCCGATCTCCTGGCGCTGATCGATGAGCGCATCGGCCGCCTCGAGGGCCGCGCCGAAAAACCCGCCCTGCGGTCGCTGAAGATGCGCCTCATCGCCGCGATCAACGATCCGCGCTATCACTTCATGTTTTCCAACAACACGATCAGCGACACGATCACCGACACCATCGCGCAAATCTTCCGCATCCCCGGAGACAGCAGGCCGATCTGCACCTTCCAGCTTGCCGGCATTCCTTCTGAAGTGGTCAATTCGGTCGCCTCCGTGCTCTGCCGCATGGCCTTCGAGGTGGCACTCTGGAGTGACGGCGCCATCCACATGCTCGTCGTCTGCGAGGAAGCCCACCGCTATATCCCCTCCGATCCCAGCCTCGGCTTCGTGCCGACGCGCCAGGCGATCGCCCGCATCGCCAAGGAAGGCCGAAAATACGGCGTCTCGCTTGGGATCATCACCCAGCGGCCGGGCGAGCTCGACCAGACGATCCTGTCGCAGTGCTCGACGCTGTTTGCCATGCGCCTGGCCAACGACCGCGACCAGGAAATCATCCGCTCGGCCATCCCGAATTCGTCGATCTCGACGACAAGCTTCATCTCGTCGATCGGCAATGGGGAGGCGATCGCCTTCGGCGAAGCGATCAGCGTGCCGATGCGCATGCGCTTCTCTCGCGTCGAGGAAAATCTGTTGCCGAAGGCTGCCAGCGCCAATAGCAAACACAGCGAGGAAGATCCGGATACGGTCGATCTGCGCAAGATCGTCACCCGCATGCGGGCGGTGACGGTCACGCCCGACATTTCGAATTTCCAGCAGAGCTTCGGCGCATCGGCGGCAGGTTCCGACGAGGAGAATGACGCCGACGAGCTTCTCGAGGCCAAACCCTACGCACCGCCTCCACCGGCCTCGCCACCCCCGGCTTCAGCGCCTCTCGAATCCTACCGGCGCGAACTGCTGCCGCAGACGCCGCGGCTGGACCCGGCCACCCCTTCATCCGTCGATCCGCGGCTCGATGCGCTACGCCGCGAGATGCGCCGCGAGGAACCGATCTTTCCGCGACCTGCGCCGCAGGCGGACCAACCGGCCATCACCCGCCGGGAACCCGGCGCGTCGCTGCGCGAAAGCATTTTGAAAAAGCCGCTGAGCAGCCTTTACAACAAGGACTGAGCCTTCCGTCCGCCCTCCAGAGCGATCAGCGGCTCGACGATCTCCAGCACACGTTGGCGGTCCGCTGATTTCAGCGGCAAAAGCGGTCGCGGAAGCTCCGCCCGGGCGAGTGAGAGATGCTCGAGCAGCATATAGACCACGCGGATGCTTCCGAATGCCTTGAAGGTTTGCCATAGCGGCTCGAGCAGCTTATCGAGCCGGCGTGCCTCATCGATGTCGCCGGCCATGGCGGCCTTGGTCAGGCCGAGAGCCGTGCGCGGCAGCAAACCGCCGATGACGCTGTACCAGGCGTCTGCGCCGGAAAGCAGCGCATCGGCCGCGCCCCAATCGCCGCTGTAACCGATCGCGAGATCAGTCTTCTCCCGCAAGGCCGCAAGTTCCACTGGCAAATCGCCGTCAACAGGCAGCGGCATCTTCACCGCCCTGATCGTTTCGATATCGGAGAGGCGCTGCAGAAGCTCCCGGCTGAAGGTGAAATGGGTCGTGCCGGGATTGTTGTAGATGCAGACCGGCAGCTTCGTTGCCTTCGCCACCGCCAGGAAATGCTCATAAGCTTCTTCCTGCCTCAGCGGCGTATAGGAGACCGGCGCCAGCAGAAGAGCATCCGCACCGGCCGCCTCGGCATCCCTGGCAAGACCCACGGCGAGGTCCGTTCTGAGAGCCCCGGCTCCGACGATGAGAGGAATACGGCCGGCGACGCATTCGGCCGCGGCCTTGACGGCGCGCAACCGCTCCTCGCGCGTGAGGTAAGCATAAATCCCGGTGCTGCCGAGAAGCCCGATAGAGGCGACGCCTGCGTCGCACAAGCGTTCCAGAAGGCGGCCGAGGGCTTCGGTGTCGACGCGCCCGGCGATATTCGCGGGCGTTGCCGGAAAGGCCGAAAGGCCGTGAAAGGGAGAAGCCGAAGACATGATGTGATCCTGAAAAGCGTTAGTTTGAGAACAGCAGCCGCGATCCGGCGCCCGCGAGGAACACGGCGAGGCCCGCCTCGACCCAGCGGCGCGCCCTGGCATAGCCGCGCACCATCGGCGCTGTCGAGAACAGCAGGGCATAACCGGCGAATATCGATATCCCGAGCAGCACACAGCCACCGAAAGCCGTCATTGCCATCTCGGGCGAAGCGCCCGGTTTGAGGCCGAGCGACATGATCGCGACCCAGGCCAGAACGGCTTTGGGGTTTCCGAGATGCATCAGGATCCCACGGCGGTAGAGCACGCCGAAGGCCGTCGACGGCCGGGCTGGTTCGCCTACCGGCGCATCCGCGGCCACCGCCGAACGAGCCGCCCTCCAGGCGAGCCAAAGAAGGTAAAGCCCGCCCGCGATCTTGATGAACAACAGGGCATGAGCATAGCCTACCAGCAGGGTCGAAATGCCGGTGACGGCAATCAGTCCCCAGCATGTCGACATCGTTATCACGCCGGCGGCAAGCGCCAGGGCCGGGCGGCGTCCCTGGCTCATCGCGACATTCATGATCGCCATGTTGCTTGGCCCCGGGCTTCCGGCTGCGATGACATAGGCGATATAGACGACGAGAAGATCCTGCATGTCCGTTTTCCAGAAGTCGCTGAGGCTTCCTTCTCTTCTAAAATTGGTTCATCATGAAGCGCCATTTTCAAGAATCTTTATGGACCATTCTGCAATGTCCAAGCGGCGGGCGACCATCGAAATTCCATCTCTCCACGGGATCGACAGATCGGCCCATGTCGGCCGCCGGCTTGCACAGGCGCTGCGGCACGCCATTGCCTGCGGCGAACTGAGGCCTGGCGAGCGCCTTCCTTCGACGCGCAGCCTTGCCGCCTCTTTGAAGATCGCCCGCGGCACCGTCGTCGAAGCCTTCGACCAGTTGACCGCCGAAGGTTATCTCGAAGCGAGAGTGGGTGCGGGAACCCGTGTTGCCGCCGCCCTGACGGACATGGCGTCGGTACTCCCGCCGCCACCGCCCGCGCCGGCGTCGGCAGAGGCGATGGAGCTGCCTGCCCCGGCTGCCCGGCTGATGCCGATCGCCCGTGCGCTGACCCCTCACCCGCCCGTTCCCTTCGCCATCGCCGTGCCCGCTTCCGGCATTGCGCCCGACGATAATTGGCGCCGTGTCGGCAATCGAATGCGCGCCTCAAGACGGGCCGCACCCGCGGGCTACCACGATCCGATGGGCGTGCTCGAGCTGCGCATCGCCATCGCTGATCACGTCCGCCGCGCGCGGGCCGTTCATTGCGAACCCGAGCAGGTCATCGTTACGTCAGGCACCCAGCAAGGCCTCTACATGGCTGGCCGGGTTCTTCTGTCGCGTGACGACCCGGTATGGTCCGAGGATCCCGCTTATCCCGGCCTGACGGCGGTGCTCGACGATCTCGGCGTTCGGACGCATCGGATCCCGGTCGACGCACAAGGGATAAATGTGGAGCGCGGCCTCGAACTCTGCCCGGAAGCGCGCGCCGCATTCGTCACGCCTTCACACCAATATCCGGTCGGCATGCCGCTCAGCATGGCGCGGCGCAACGCCCTGATCGCCTGGGCCGAACAGAACCGAGCTTGGATCGTGGAGGACGAC
The DNA here is from genome assembly GCF_014200175.1 of Rhizobium lentis. Taxonomy (GTDB): domain Bacteria; phylum Pseudomonadota; class Alphaproteobacteria; order Rhizobiales; family Rhizobiaceae; genus Rhizobium; species Rhizobium mulingense. The sequence goes on from NZ_JACHBD010000001.1 coordinate 559,674, forward strand.
TACGACAGCGAACTGCGTTATGCCGGACACCCTTTTCCCTCCATGCAGGGGCTGCGTCCGTCGCGCGTCATCTATCTCGGCACTTTCAGCAAGGTGCTGTTTCCGTCGTTGCGTCTCGGTTATGTCATCGCGCCGGCGCCGCTCGCAGAAGCCTTCGCCGGCGCACGCGCCATTCTCGACCGGCATTCGCCGATATCAGAACAGCACGTTCTGGCCGCCTATATCAGGGAGGGCTATTTCGAGGCGCATATCAGGCGCATTCGGGGTCTTTATGCCGAACGCCGCGCTGTTCTGCTCGCGGCGCTCGAGCGGGTTCTGCCGGAAGGGTGCCATGTTCAGCCGAGCGACCAGGGCATGCACATCCTTCTATGGCTGCCCAAGGAAGCCGACGACGTGCGGCTGGCAGGGCGCGCCCTTTCGGCCGGACTCGCAGTGCGGGCGATCTCCCCTATGTATGGCGCGCAGCCGGCGCGCCCCGGCTTGATGCTGGGTTTCGGCGGCTTTCCGCAGGAGCAACTACAGGCGGCGGTGGCCGAACTCGCCAAACTTTTGCACCGCAGCTCGTAACCGCACCTGCAGGGCAGGCCCGGACCTGCGCACTATAGGGGCAGCCGCTCCCAGCTCTCGTCCATCTGATTGCGGAACCAGGTCATTTGCCGCTTGGCGTATTGCCGTGTCGTCGCAGCCCCCTTCTCCAGCACCTCCTCGCGCGTCATCTCACCCTTCAGCATCGCCGCGATCTGCGACACCCCGATCGCCTTCATGACAGGCGCCTCGGCCGGCAGGCCGAGGGAAAGCAGCGCCCTCACCTCGTCTTCGGCGCCCTGCTGCAGCATCTTTTCGAAACGGCCGTTGATGCGGGCATGCAGTACCGCCCGATCCGGCAGCACGACAATCTTTCGGGCCTTCTCCGCGTCGATCAGAACTGGTCCGGACCGCCCCTGAAAATCGGCGATCGACCGTCCCGTCGCCTGGATCACCTCCAGCGCCCGGACGATGCGCTGCCCATCCTGGCGGTTAAGGCTTGCCGACACGATAGGGTCAATTGCGGCAAGTTCGCTATAGAGTCTTTCCGGCCCCTCCTCCAGCAACCGCGTCCTGAGTTTCTCCCGAAGTGCCTCGGGTATCGCGGGCATGTCGGAAAGGCCGCCGGTCAGTGCCTTGAAATAGAGCCCGGTGCCGCCAACGAAGACCGGCAGTTGCCCGGCGGCTTTCAGTGCCGGCAGCAGCGCCGAGACGTCGCGCAGCCAGGCGCCGGTGGAATAGGCGGCCCCTGCCGGCACGTGGCCGTAGAGATGATGCGGCACGCCTTGCATCTCGTGTTCCGACGGGCGCGCGGTCAGCACCCGCAAGGTGTCGTAGACCTGCATGCTGTCGGCATTGACGACCGCGCCGCCATAGCGCTTGGCCAATTCGACGGCGAGCGCGGACTTGCCGCTGGCGGTCGGCCCGGTTATCAGGATCGCGTTCTCTACGCTCAGAAGGTTTTCCATCATGGCCCTCGTTGCCACGCTTGTTGCCAATCCGTCAAACCCTGTTCTGACCCCTGCTATCGCCGAACAGGCGGCCGAGGCCGTGGAAGCCTCCGGTCTCTACTGGCTGGCCGACGGCGTCGCCTGCGACATCGCGCTGCGTGACGGTACGGATGGGCAGGCGGCCGAGGCCAATATCCTCGCCGTCATCGCTGGCGCGCCGATCGACCTCGTCATCCAGGAGCAGGAGACCCGCCGCAAGAAGCTGCTGATCGCCGACATGGATTCGACGATGATCGGCCAGGAATGCATCGACGAACTCGCTGCCGAAGTCGGCCTGAAGGAGAAGGTCGCCGCCATCACTGCCCGCGCTATGAACGGCGAGATCGCCTTCGAGCCCGCTTTGCGTGAGCGTGTCGCTCTGCTGAAAGGCCTGCCGATCTCAGTCGTCGACGAGGTCATCGCCCGGCGTATCACGCTCACCCCGGGCGGCCTGGAGCTGATCGCGACCATGAGGTCGAAAGGCCATTACACCGCCCTCGTCTCCGGCGGCTTCACCGTCTTTACGGGCCCTATCGCCGCTACGCTCGGCTTCGATGAAAACCGCGCCAACACGCTCCTCGAAGATGGCGGCATCCTCTCCGGATTCGTCGCCGAACCGATCCTCGGCAAGCAGGCGAAAGTGGATGCGCTGAGCGAAATATCGGCACGTCTCGGCATTTCGCCGAAGGAGGCGATCGCCGTCGGCGATGGCGCCAACGATCTCGGCATGCTGCAGCTCGCCGGCTCCGGCGTCGCCCTCCACGCCAAACCCACGGTCGCCGCCCAGGCGCAGATGCGTATCAACCACGCGGACCTGACGGCGCTGCTCTATATCCAGGGCTATCGGAAGACGGATTTTGTGATGGGTTAACGCCGACACGGCACACACTCCCCGCCTTCACCCGTGTGCCGTGGCCGCCCCCCTCTGCCCTGCCGGGCATCTCCCCCACAGGTGGGGAGATCGGCTGGGCGCACCGGCTTCCCCAAACAATTAAGGTCCAGCACGGTGAAACGATAGATAGGTAGAAGGCGCAGGCCATATCCGATCTCCCCTTGTGGGGGAGATGCCGGGCAGGGCAGAGGGGGTGCCACACGGCACACCCTCTCTTCCCTCATTCCTGTACTCGTCACAGGAATGAGGGGGAACAGGAGACCTCGGCGGCTCGTTCATCACCGCCGCAGCCCCCTACTCCATCGGCACTGCCACGAACCGAAGATCGCCGTTTGCCGATGCGATCATCAGCTGAGCGTTGCGGCGGCCTTCCTGTTTCAGCGATTTCACTTTAGCCGCGACCGCGTCCGGTGACTTCATGAATTCCTGCGCCACCTCAACGATCACGTCCCCTGGCTTCAGCCCCTTTTCGGCCGAGGCGGAACCGGGCGCCACCTCGGTCACGACGACGCCGTCGACGCTCTCGGCGATGCCGAAAGCCTTGCGTGTCTCTGGGCTCAACAGCGACAGCGACAATCCGAGCACGTTCTTGGGTGTTGCCGCATCCGGCGATACCTGGCCCTGATTCTGGTCCGGCGCCGGCGCGCCCGGGACGGGCTGAACCTGATCGCCGGTATCCGGCTGGTCCATGTCGTCATTCTCGTCGGGATCAGGGGTGATCACGCCGTCGTCCTGCGAGCCATCGGGCGCCGCGCCACCGGATGCCGCCTGATCGCTGTCCTCGAGGCGGCCAAGCTTCACCTTGACAGTCTGCTCCTTGCCGTCGCGCAGCACCACGATATCGACTTCCTTGCCGACCGTGCTTTCCGCCACGACACGCGGCAGATCGCGCATTTCATTGACGGCCTTGCCGTCGAATTTCAAAATCACGTCGCCCGCCTTGATGGAGCCGTCGTCGACGGGGCCGCCCTTGATGACGCCGGCAACCAGCGCGCCCTTGGCTGTATCGAGGCCGAGGCTATCGGCGATATCGTCGGTCACCGGCTGGATGCGCACGCCAAGCCAGCCGCGCCGCGTCTCGCCATATTGGCGCAACTGCTCGACAACGCCGGAAGCCAGTTCGGACGGCACGGAAAAGCCGATGCCGATCGAGCCGCCGCTCGGCGAGATGATTGCCGTGTTGATGCCGATCACCTCGCCCTTCATGTTGAAGAGCGGGCCGCCGGAATTGCCCTTGTTGATCGCCGCATCCGTCTGGATGAAATTGTCGTAGGGACCGGCATTGATGTTGCGGCCACGCCCGGAAATGATGCCGACCGTCACCGAACCGCCGAAGCCGAACGGATTGCCGATCGCCATGACCCAATCGCCGATGCGCATCTCGCTGGAATCGCCGAATTTGACCGCTTTCAGCGGCGCTTTCGGCTCGACCTTCAGCACCGAAAGGTCGGTCTTCGTATCCGTGCCGATCAGCTTCGCCTTGAGCTTCGAGCCATTGGCGAAATTGACCTCGATGTCGTCGGCACCCTCGATCACGTGATTGTTGGTGACGATATAACCGGTCGGGTCGATGACGAAGCCGGAGCCGAGCGAGCTGACATTGTGGTTGGGGCCTTTGCCGCCCTGCTGCTTGTTGAAGAAGTCGTTGAAGAATTCCTGGAATGGCGATCCGTCGGGCGCGCGCGGCGCCGGGCCGACGCCCTCGTCGTCCTTCACATTCTGCGAGGTCGAGATGTTGACCACCGCGTCGAGCAGCCCTTCGGCGAGATCGGCGACGGAAGCCGGACCGTTGTTCGGCACGACGCCCTGAATGGGTGGGACCTGCTGCGGTGCCGCGGGGGCAGCCGGAATAGGCGCGGCAACCCCGGGTGCTGCTGTTTCAGGCGTTGTTTGCGCAAACGCAATCCCGCTCACGCCGGCTTGCGCCAGAATTGCAGCGCCGGCCATAAGCGCGAGCGTTCGTCTGAAGGGCGAGCCAATCGTGGGGGCCATCAAGCTTCCTCATAAGCGGTAAATGCGCACATTGAGCACCAGCATAAGGCGGAATGATGGAGGGCGAAATCACCTTTTCGCGAAATCCCCGTGCAATCGGACACCTCCTCGCCAAAGCCCGATTGACTCAATCAGCGCATGAAAAAAGGGCCGGCGCGGGCCGACCCTTCCAATTGTGCGACAGCGCCCGCGGTGTCAGTTCGCCGGCTGGGCGGGGGCTGCGGGCGCAGCCGTGCCGGGAACCGCCGCAGCCGGCGCACCTGGATTTGTCTGCGGCTGCAGAGCGCCGGCGGCGTTGTCGAAATAACGGAAGAATTCCGAATTGGGCGACAGCACCAGAGTCGTATCCTGTGAGGAAAGCGCCGAGGAATAGGCCGCCATCGAACGATAAAACTCGAAGAAGGCGGGGTTCCTGGAAAAGGCGTCGGCGAACACGCGGTTGCGTTCGGCATCGCCCTGACCGCGCAGGATTTCCGCATCGCGCTGGGCATCCGCGGTGATCTCGACCACCTGGCGATCGGCGATCGCCCGGCGGCGCAGGCCGTCTTCCGTGCCCTGGGCGCGCAAGAGTTCGGCCTCGGCCAGACGCTCGGAGCGCATGCGGTTATAGGTGTTCGGCGCCACATCGGCCGTCAGATCGGTGCGGCGGATGCGTACGTCCTCGATGTTCAGTCCGAGAAGCTCGGCATCCGGACGCAGATCGTCACGCACCTCGAGCATCATCGACACGCGCTCGTCGGAAAGTGCGGCATCGAATTCCCGCAGACCGTAGACGCGGCGCAATGCCGAATCGAGGCGGGTGCGCAGCCGGGCTTCGGCCGCATCGCGATCACCGGAGACCGTTTCGCGGAAACGGCGGGCATCGTTGATCGAATAGATCACGAAAGCGTCGACGTCGAAGGTCGCACCGCCCTTGACCTGCACCTGGATGTTGTCGAGGTCGAGACGCAGCTTCTGCTTTTCGACGAGCTGAACGCGGTCCGCGTCCATGAAGCTGAACGGCAGCTTGAAATAGATGCCGGGCTCGGTCTTGACCGACTGGATCTCACCGAAGCGTACGACAATCGCCTGTTCACGGGCATTGACCACGTAAACCGATGAATAAAGCCCGACCAGCACGACTGCGAGGATGACGAGAATGACGGGAAGCCTGTTCGAAGTCATGGCTCAACCTCCCTGCTGCGACGGTCTGGAGATCTCGTTGAGCGGCAGATAGGGTACGACCCCCTGCTTCTCATCGATGATGACCTTTTTGGAATTCTTCAGCACCTGTTCCATCGTTTCCAGGAACAGCCGCTTGCGGGTGACGTCGGGCGCCTTCGAATATTGTTCGTCGATGGCTATGAAGCGCTGCGCCTCGCCCTCCGCTTCCTTGACGACGCGGTCCTTGTAAGCGGCTGCATCTTCGCGGATGCGAGCACCATCACCGCGTGCCTGACCGAGCTTCTGGTTGGCGTACTGATTGGCTTCTTCCACCAGGCGCTGCTTGTCCTGGTCGGCGCGCTGCACTTCCTGGAAGGCATCGGCCACTTCACGCGGCGGCGCCACGTCCTCGATCGTCACCTTATTAACCGAAATGCCTGAATTGTAACGCGACATCGTATCCTGGATGATATTGGCGACTTCGCTGGCGATCTCCAGGCGCCGGTCGCGGAACGCATCCTGCGCCGGACGGCGACCGACCACTTCGCGCATCGCGCTTTCGGAAACCTGCTGCAGCGTCTGCGCCGGGCTTTCGACGTTGAAGAGATATGCGCGCGCATCGCTGATCTGGTAGAGCACGTTGAAGCGAACGTTGAGGATATTCTGATCGCCCGACAGCATCAGCCCGCCGGCCGTATTGCTGCTGCCCTGCGTGCCGCCGACATTCAGCAGCTGCTCGGTGACCTTGACGATCTCGACAGTATCCATCGGCCAGAAATGGAAATGCAGACCAGGCATCGACACCGTTTCCCGCGGCTTGCCGAAGCGCAGCTCGACGCCGCGTTCGTCCGGCTGGACGGTGTAGACGCACTGGATCAGCCAGAAGACGGCGACGATCGCCAAAACGATCACCGCCACGCCGCCGTTGAAACCGCCGGGAACGATGTTGCGTAGCTGATCCTGGCCGCGCCGGATAATATCTTCCAGATCGGGCGGTCCGCCCTTGCCGCCGCTGCCGCGTGGTCGGTTCGGCCCCTGACCCCATGGCCCCTGATTGTTACCGCCGCCGCCCCAAGGGCCGCCGCCGCCATTCTGATTGCTCCAGGGCATCAAAACCTCGTTGTTCGTTAAAGTCTTCCCCGCATCCTGGACCGTGGGGGCTAACTGGCGGATGCGTTGGTGACCGTTATAGGTATCACCGCACCGGCTTTCAACGCAGCGTGAGAAACTTGGTCAATTTAATTGGAAAATAGTTCGTTTTCAGCCACGGCGGCGGTCATAGACGACGTAGCGGGTGGGATAGCTGTCCCTTTCGCCGGCCGGCACCGCGATCGTCTCTCCCGCCTGCCAGAGATCGGGATTGATCTCGGGAAACGACGCATCGCCATCGAGATCGGCCTCGACATGGGTGATGCACAGCCGGTCGGCAAGATTGATCGCCTGCGCGTAGATCTGGCCGCCGCCGATGATGCAGATCTCGTCGGCGGCCGTTTCGAGCGCCAGCCTTTCAGCCGCGTCTATCGCCTCGGGCAGCGAATGCGCCATACTGATAGCGGGATGGTCGATCGCCGCTTGCCGCGAGATGACGACGTTCGGCCGTCCCGGCAGCGGCTTGCCGATTGAATCGTAGGTCTTGCGGCCCATCACGACAGGTTTGCCCAATGTCAGCGCCTTGAAGCGCTTGAGGTCGCTCGACAGCCGCCACGGCATGTCGCCCTCGCGGCCGATGGTGCCGTTGCGGGCAACGGCGGCGATGATGGTCCTGCGGATATCGGCCATGAAATGTCCCGGATCAGACGGCGATCGGCGCCTTGATGCTGGCATCGGCCTCGTAGCCGATCAGCTCGAAATCATCGAAGGTGAAGCCGAAAATGTCTTTCACGTCGGGATTGATGCGCATGAAGGGCAGTGGCTTCGGCCGGCGCGTCAACTGCAGCTTCGCCTGGTCGAAATGGTTGTGGTAGAGATGGGCGTCGCCGAGCGTGTGGACGAAATCGCCGGGTTTGAGCCCCGTCACCGCAGCCACCATCATCGTCAAAAGCGCATAGGAGGCGATATTGAACGGCACACCCAGGAAGATGTCGGCGGAGCGCTGGTAGAGCTGACAGGAGAGCCTGCCGTCGGCGACATAGAATTGGAACAGACAATGGCAGGGCGGCAGCGCCATATTGTCCACTTCGGCCGGATTCCAGGCCGAGACGATGTGGCGGCGCGAATTCGGATTGTTGAGGATGCCTTTAACGAGATTGGCGATCTGGTCGATATGGCCGCCATCCGGTGCCGGCCAGGAGCGCCATTGGGCGCCATAGACCGGCCCGAGGTCGCCGTTCTTATCGGCCCACTCATCCCAGATCGAGACGCCGTTCTCCCTGAGATAGCGGATATTCGTTTCGCCCTTCAGGAACCACAAAAGCTCGTGGATGATCGAGCGCAGATGCAGCTTCTTCGTCGTGAGGACGGGAAATCCTTCTTCGAGGTCGAAGCGCATCTGGTAGCCGAAGACCGAGCGGGTGCCGGTGCCGGTGCGGTCGCCCCGGTCGGAGCCCTTTTCCATCACGTGCTTCAGGAGATCGAGATATTGCTGCATGTCGCGCTGATTCCGTTTTCTCCAATTTAAGCCTTCGCCTTCAGGAAACCAATCGCCGGCAGGCATTTTCCCGTGCTTTCTGCTGCCGGAAATAAAGCTTTTGTGACGATTACCCTTTCCTTGGGCGAAGGAAATCACTATATCAGCCTTGCCGGCTTTCGGGCCGACTATGGCAATAAATGAGCGGTGTAATAAACCTATTGGACCCGGGGGCGGTACCCGGCGCCTCCACCAAAAACCGGCGGCAAAGGAAGGCCGGCTTTTGATGGGGGCGAAACAGGATCGACAAGGGTGTAAAGATCGACTTTTTGCTCGGCATTGTACCGCCGTTATCGGGCTAAAATTGTAGTTGCAAACGACAACTATGCGGAAGCTCGTCTCGCTGCTTAATCGCGGTGTGACACTTCAATCAAAGTCCTAGTGGTTCGCACCTCTAGGCGGGGTCCGAAGGCACCTGGCAACAGAAGCCTTCACCTTCTCCCTGCTGACGAAATCATGTATGCTGCGAAAAAACGTGACTCGGCTCCGGTCTTTCCCAAGGCGCCCGGACGTGGCATATAACCTTGTGAAAAGACTTCCGAACCGACGAAAGACAGGAAAAGCATGGGGCAGGATCATATCCGCTACGACATTCTGGCGCAGGATGCACTTCGCGGCGTCATCCGCAAGGTTTTGGCGGAAGTCGCAACGACGGGCCGTCTGCCCGGCGACCATCACTTCTTCATCACCTTCCTGACGGGTGCGGCCGGTGTGCGCATTTCCCAGCACCTGAAGTCGAAATATCCAGAGCAGATGACCATCGTCATCCAGCACCAGTTCTGGGACCTGAAGATCACCGAGACGCATTTCGAAATTGGCCTATCCTTCTCCGACGTTCCGGAAAAGCTGGTCATTCCGTTCAATGCGATCCGCGGTTTCTACGATCCCTCCGTCAACTTCGAGCTCGAATTCGACGTGCCGCTCGCTGACGGCGAGGAGCTGCCGTCCGGCGAGATTACCGCCTATCCGGTCGATGCCGCAGGAAAGACTGACGAAACCGCCGGCGCAAAACCGGCCGACGGCGAAGAGAAGAAACCCGGTTCCGTCGTCTCGCTCGATTCCTTCCGCAAGAAGCAGTGATTTCAAAGGGAGGCCCAGCCTCCTTTTTTCTTAAGGGATTTCAGCCACCGCATGAGCGCCGAAATCATCAATCTGCGCCAGTTCCGCAAGAAGCAGGCCCGCTCCGAGAAAGAAAAACAGGCCGAGCAGAACCGCATTTCCTTCGGGCGCACCAAGGCCGAAAAGCAGCTCACCCGCAGCCTGAACGAGAAGGCCGACAAGGCGCACCGCGACGGCCGGATCGAGACGGATGACGACGGCGCATGAGGCTTCACGCAAAGCTTGAAAAGCCGAAAACGAATCTGCGATCAGCCACTTGCCCGATTTGCTTGAATCGACCTTCGAAGCCGATTGCGATGTGAACGTCCTTCATGATCCGGAAGCACTCGGCAACACTGCATGGCCATCGCACCAGTTTTTCGCTGGAAGATGAATTCTGGGCCGAACTGAAGACGATCGCGGCAGGCCGCTCGATGTCGCTGGCCGCCCTCATTTCCGAGATCGACGACCACCGCCAGCCAGACAGCAACCTGTCCTCGGCGCTGCGGCTCCATGTGCTTTCCTGGGCGAAGGCCGGCGGTGGCCGCCAGCCGTGACGCAGATATAAAGGCGATTTCGCCGACACGATGACCTGCAGCGCCTCAGGTCAATCAGACGCGCCGTCATTGCGCCTGAACGTCCGGCAGCTGATCGAAATTGAGCGGACCGGGCTGCGCCTGCCCGCTCCGCCGCGCCGCTTCCGCAGCCGCTCTCGCCTGCGCATCGGCCTTGTCCCTGGCTTCTGCCGCGCGCGCGGCCTCGGCCTCGGCGGCCGCCTTCTGCGCCGCCGCTGCCTGTGCCAGTGCGCGCAGCCGCTCTTCCTCCGCATGCCGTTGCTGCTCGATCTCGGCGGCCCTGACGCGCTCGGCGTCATTGAACCGATAGAGCGCGGCCTCGCGACGCAGCCGCTGCTTTTCGAGCACGATTGCCTGCAGCCGTTCGACGCGCCGCCGTTCGCGTTCGAAGGCGCGCAGCGACAGGTAGCTGGTGATATCGGTCACATCCATCGTCTTGCCGGGGGACGGCAACAGGCCGGAAAAATTCAGCCTGAGCGCCGGCTCGGCGCCGGGAAGCGTTTCCGTACCGGGATTGAGGCCGATACCGACCGTCGCGCTGATCCGCTCTTCCGGCAGCGCAATCTGCGCATCAGCGGTGACGCGGGCCAAATCGTTGGCGACGGTGACATTCTGCACCCTCAGCGTCCCGTCGGCAATATTGAAAGGAATGCCGAGCGGCGGCAGCTTCGCTTCGCCGTTGCTGAGCAGCGTCTCGACGATCGGGTGCACCTTGCCGGCATTGATCTGTTCCTGCATCGTGTCGGTCGCGGCAAGCAGCGGCGGAAGAATGGCAAGGTTCAGCCCGCGTATGCTGGTGTCGCCGAGCCGCAATTCACCCGAACCGTTGAGCGAGCTAGCGATTTCGCTGACCGTCTTGCCCGAGGCCTCCATCGACAGCGACAGGCCGAACTTACCATTGGCGATCGGCGCACCGTCACGCAGCCAGACGACGCCGGCAAGATCGGAATCGGCAAGCGCAAGCTTCGTCTGCAGGAAGCCGGTGCCGTCGGCATTGGTAAAAAGCAGGTTGCCGGAGAGCTTGCCACCGTCCCAGTTGCCGGCCATGTCGTTGAGCTGAAGTTCGTCGCCCTTATAGACGACGTTGCTGGTAAAATCGGACACCGCCGTTTCCGGCAGGCCGGGCCAGAACTCTTTGGCCGAAAGTTTCACCTTAACGTCGAGATCCTTGAAGACGGGCAAGCCCAGCGGGGCCTTCGTCAGCGCACCGTTGGCGGGATCGACGATCTGGCCGAACACGGCCTCGCCAATCCAGCCGGCATCGACTTTGGAGAGCGTCAGCGCGCCGTTTGCTGTCGTCTTCGCGGCCTTCCGATCGAAGTTCAGTGCCCCTGAAAATGCGTTGTCGGCCGCATGCCCCTTGATATCGGACAAGGCGATCTTGTCGCTGTCGACGGCGGCATTGACCTGCAGGCTGAACGGCAACCCCGTTCCGGTCTGCGGCAGGGCGATGCCGTTCATGATGAGATAGGGGTCGATATCAGCGCTATCGAGCGAAAGCGCGATCTGACCATTCATGAAACTCTCCGGCCGGACATCGACCTTGCCGTTAGCGGTAAACGAAGTCCGGTCGGTGGCGAAGGTCAGCGCCGCATCGGCAGGATCATTGCCCGATGCCTTCACCTTAAGCGTCAGGCGGCCGTTGGCGCCGACATCGACCGGCAGCGGGTCGAGCCCGGCCTGGCCGAAGAGGATGGATGGCACGGCGTTTTCGAGCGTCGCCTCGAGGCTCGTGGTGCCGTTGCCGGTCAGTGCCAGCAGATCGGACATGCGATAGTCGAGATTGACGCGGCTGCCGTTCGCGACACCGGCCAGTGTCACCGTCAGCGCATTGCCTTCCTCGCCACCGAGCGTCAGCGCGCCGCGCAATGCCGTATTGCCGTACCAGCCGGCATTGCGCACAAGCCGGTCGAGCACTGGGTGGTGCGGCAGATGCTCGCGCAGCATGGTGAAGAAGCCGCCGGGATCGGCCGACTTGAAGGTGATCTCACCCGTACCCTTGTAGTCGAGCAGCGAGCCTTCCGCCCGGCCCGTCGCCGTCAGCTCGGCGCCGGCGAGATTCTTGACCGACAACCGGTCGACCGCAAGCGCCCCGTCGGCGATCGTGAAGGTGGTTTCGACATTCTCGGCTTCGACACCGAAGGCGGTGAACTTGTCGGCCTTCAGCTGGGCGGCGATCTTGTGATCGAGGACATTGTCGCCGCTGTCCTGGCCTGTCGCGAGGCCGGCCAGCGCCTGTAGCGCGTCAAGATCGAGCGTGTCGCCGTTCAGCGCCACCGATAGGGTCGGCGTCTGACCTGAGATCGCCTGTCGCTCAAGTCTGCCCTTCAGCGTCGCCGACCCGACGGCGATTTCGAGGTTTTCGAACCGCTGCAATTCATGAGTGAGGCTGACATTGGCGGAAAAACCCGCCTGCCGCAATTGCCGGATGGCCGGATCGACTGAGCCCGCCAGCCAGGAGGCAAGCCCCGTGGGCTGGCTTGAGGCCAACACGATCTGGCCGTTGAACGAGGGCTCACCCTGAAGCAGGAGCTTGCCCTTGCCCTCCACCAGTGTGCGCCCCGGCAGCGTGCCGATGGCCCTGTCGATCATCCAGCCGGTGCCGGCCGGCTGCAGCTCCAGTTGCACGTCGCGCAGCGTCGTGTCGCCGGCGACGATCGCCGGCAGCTTGACGCTCGCCTTGCCCGGCACTTGCGGGATCGGCACCTGCGCGACGATATCGATCAGCGAATTCAATCGCTGGCGCGCCGAAACCGCGGGATCCCGCGTTGTCTTGCCGGCCGCGCCTTCATTGCCGATGCGGTTGACGTCGATTTGCTGACCGTCGGCCGTCAGCAGGAATTCCGGCGCGTTGCCGGTGTCGAGCGTCGCCTCGCCTGTTATGACATAGGGATCGTCCGTCGGGCCGATCTCCATCCGGTATTCGGGAATACGGATGCGTTCATTGGTGAGTTCGAAGCGGCCCTTGACCCGCGGCGGCTGCTCGTTCTTGTTGGCCGATTTGGCGCTGTTGCGGTTTTCGATCGCCGCTGAAAGCTGGCCCTGGTAATTCGGCTTGCGATCGACGAGCTTCAGCTCGCCGTCAAGATCGATGCTGACCGGGTGCTTATCAGGGGAAAGCTTCGTGCGCATGCGCAGCACGCCCTTCTCGTCCGGCTGGCTGCTCGAGATCGAGAAATTCCCGTGTTCGCCGTCGAGCGCCGCATCGCCCTCGATGCGCCAGGGGCCGGCGAGCGACTTGGCGGACATCTCTGCATTCAGGCCGGTGATGCGGCGGCCCCGGCCCGACTGGTCGTCGATGAATTCCACCTCGCCGCCGCTGACATGCACATTTTCGAGGACGACCGTTTTCGCCGGTATTTCGGCGCGGCTGCCGCGCATCCAGTCGAGGGTGCCGTCTTTGAGCAATCTGAGGCGCACCTTCGGATTGACGACGCGCATGTCGAAGATCAGCGCCTCGCCCGACAGGAAAGGCGCAAGCTCCGCATCCATGGAAAACTGTTCGACCTTGACGATCGGCGTGCCGTCGGCTTCCTGGCCGACACGCACGTCATGCAGCGTGACCGACGGAAACGGCAACAGGCGGGCATCGACCGTGCCGTGGACGGTGACTTTCTTACCGATGATGCGGCTTGCCTGATCCTCGAAGTTCTTGCGGAAATCCGTCCAGTCGATGAAAAGCGGCGCAAGCAGCGCCACAAACAGCGCTACGACGATCACTCCCCCCAGAAAGACGAGGAACCGGCCTACCAATGCAAGGATTCTCCATTCGGGATTCTGTTGCCGACACTAGCGCTATTCATGCCGGGGGCAAGGCCCAAGTTCATGGGAATATTCCGTTTTCAGCCGTGATGGAAAATCTTGCCGGGATTGAAGATGCCGTCCGGATCGAGCGCCTGCTTCACCTGTCGCATCAGATCCACCGTCCCTCCCAGCTCCTGCTCCAGAAAGGCCATCTTTCCCTGCCCGATTCCATGTTCGCCGGTGCATGTCCCGTCCATGTCGAGTGCCCGGCGGTTGAGCCGCTCAACAAAGCCCTCGGCCCTGGCTATGTCTCCGGCGCTTTTGTCGTCGAACAGCAGCAGCACATGGAAGTTCCCGTCGCCGGCATGACCGACGATCGGGCCGAGCAGCCCGTGTTCCTCGATATCCGCCTGCGTTTCGGAAACGCAATCGGCAAGCCGCGATATCGGAACACAAACATCCGTCGAAAGTGCGGCAAGCCCTGGAGCCAGCGCCCTGGCCGACCAATAGGCATCGTGGCGCGCCTTCCAGAGTTTGGTCCGCTCCTCGGCATTGGCGGTCCAGAGGAATTCGCCGCCACCGCATTCGGTGGCGATCTCTCCAAAGGCTGCCGATTGCAGCGGCACGGTTTCGTCGGTGCCGTGGAATTCGAGGAACAGCGTCGGGCTTTCGGCATAGGAAAGTCCGGAATAGGCATTGCACGCCCGCATCTGCACCGCATCGAGCAACTCGATGCGCGCCACCGGAATGCCCATCTGGATCGTCATGATAACGGCGTCGCAGGCCGCCTTGATACTTGGAAAGGCGCAGACACCGCCGGCTATTTTCTGCGGGATCGCTTGCAGGCGCAGCGTCACCGAGGTCAGGATACCGAGCGTGCCTTCGGCGCCGACGAAAAGCCGCGTCAGGTCGTAGCCGGCCGAGGACTTGCGGGCACGCCGGGCAGTACGGATTTCCTCGCCGGTGGCGGTGACCGCCGTGACGGCGAGCACATTGTCCTTCATCGTCCCGTAACGTACGGCATTGGTGCCCGACGCCCGTGTCGACGCCATGCCGCCGATCGAAGCATTGGCACCGGGATCGATCGGGAAGAACAGGCCGGTATCACGCAGGTGGATATTCAGGGCCTCGCGGGTGATCCCGGGCTCGACCGTGCAGTCGAGATCCTCGGGATTGACATCGAGCACGCGGTTCATGCGGCTGAAATCGATCGAAATACCGCCATTGGCAGCATTGACCTGTCCCTCCAGCGAGGAGCCGGTACCGAAGCCGATCACCGGCACCTTGTGGGCCGCACAGACCTTGACCGCCATCTTCACATCTTCGGCGCTCTCGGCAAAGAGCACGCCGTCCGGCAGCTGCGACGGGATATAGGTGGTCGTATGGGCATGCTGCTCACGGAGGGATTGGCCAGTCTGGAAGCGCTCGCCGAAGCTTTGCCTGAGAATGTCGAGCACAGCGGCAATGCCCGCCTCGTTGCGTGTGCCGGCCTTTGCGTCCTTCAGCGCCATCCCTTTGATCTCCCTGCCATGCCGCGTAGACGAGATCGCATCCCGCAGACTCCAGCGCTTCCCGCCCGCTCGGACGCACAAGGACGCTGTAGAACTTTAAAATTGCTGCATAATTTCATCTTACATCGATTCCGATCTAAGGAGATATGCAGCAGGCTGGGTATGGGGCAAGTCAAAGCGGCTGTCCAGCTAAGAATGGGAGAAGATTTCATTCCCCTTTTGTCATAGGACGGTCCGCTTTGTCCGACACCTCAGACGATCGGCGGATTGAGCCGGGCGAAGCCCTCCTGCCGTCGATACGGGAAATAGGGATAGGGCGCCGTCGCGGCGCTGACTGCGTCGAGCCTTTCGATCTGATCCTTGGACAGGCTCCAGCCGACGGCACCGAGGTTCTGCCTGAGTTGCTCTTCGTTGCGGGCGCCGATGATGACGCTCGACACCGTCGGCCGGCCGAGCAGCCAGTTGATGGCGATCTGCGGCACCGTCTTGCCCGTCTCCGTTGCGACGGCGTCCAGCACCTCGACGATGTCGTAGAGCTTCTCGTCGTCGACGGGCGGGCCGTATTGCGCCGTCTCGTGCAGGCGGCTTGCCGCGGGCAGCGGTTCACCGCGGCGGACCTTGCCGGTCAGCCGTCCCCAGGCGAGCGGGCTCCAGACGAGAGCGCCAACACCCTGGTCGGCTCCGAGCGGCATCAGCTCCCATTCGTAATCCCGTCCCGCCAGCGAATAATAGACCTGATGGGCGACATAACGCGGATGGCCGTGGCGCTCGGCGGTCGCGAGCGACTTCATCAGTTCCCAGCCGGCAAAATTGGAAACGCCGATATAGCGGATCTTGCCGGAGGTGATGAGCCCGTCGAGTGTCGACAGCACCTCCTCGACCGGTGTTGAGGCGTCGAAAGCGTGAAGCTGCAGAAGGTCGATATAGTCGGTCCCAAGCCGGCGCAGCGCCTGCTCGGTCGCGCGGATCAGCCGCGCCCGCGACGTTCCCCAGTCCTGCGGTCCCTCGCCCGTCGGCAACGCCATCTTCGTCGAGATCAGCACGGCATCGCGCCGGCCGCGGATCGCCTGGCCGAGCACTTCCTCGGAGGCGCCGGCCGAATAAACGTCCGCCGTGTCGAAAAGATTGACGCCGGCTTCGAGACAGATGTCGACGAGCCGTCGCGCCTCCCCCGCATCGGTATTGCCCCATGCGCCAAACAGCGGCCCACTGCCACCGAAAGTGCCGGCGCCAAAACTCAAGACCGGCACCCTCAGGCCGGATGCGCCGAGATTTCTAGATTCCATGGCTCTGTCTCCTGTGTTTCTCCACAGATAGACCCGGGCCGTGTGGTGATATAGATTGACCTTCAGCAAAGTATTTTTGATTTGAATTCATCATGGGCCGCCAGGATATTAACCGCTCCGGCGAGATGGAAGTCTTCGTCAGCGTCGTCGAGCGCGGCGGCTTCTCCGCGGCCGCCACGGTGCGGTGCATGACGCCGTCCGCCGTCAGCAAGCTCGTCGCCCGGTTGGAGGCGCGTCTCGGCGTTCGCCTCGTCAACCGCTCCACCCGCAGACTCCAACTGACACCGGAGGGCTGCGCCTTCTACGAGCGCAGCATCGCCATCCTTGCCGATATCGCCGAGGCCGAACGCCAGGCCTCATCCGGCGAGGACGCGGCAGGCCGCATCCGCATCAACACCAGCGGCTCCTTCGGCAATCATGTGCTGGCGCCGCTCGTGCCTGCCTTCATGGCGCTTCATCCCTCTGTGACGCTGGATATTGCCCACACCGACAAGGTGATCGACCTGATGGAGGAGCGCGCCGACGTCGCGATCCGCGCCGGGCCGTTGAAGAGTTCCAGCCTGATCGCCCGCAAACTCGGCGCCACCGGCAAGATCATCGTCGCCTCACCTGATTACCTCGGCCGTCATGGCGAACCGCGCACGGTCGCCGATCTCCGTCACCATTGCCGCATCGGCTTTTCCTATGCCCGCGCCATCGAGGGCTGGCCGATGCGGGAAAGCGGCGAGACGGTGACGATCCCGATCACTCCGGGCATTCAGGTCGCAGACGGCGAAGCCATGCGGCATCTCGCTCTGTCGGGCGCCGGCCTTGCCCGACTGGCCGCCTTCACCGTGCGCGCCGATATCGAGGCCGGTCGCCTGGTGCCGGTGCTCGAAGAGGCGAATCCCGGTGATCTGGAGGAGTTCTACGCCGTCTATATCGGCCAGGGCGGACCACTGCCGGCGCGCGTCCGCGCCTTGCTCGATTTTCTCGCCGGCCATGTGCGGCTCTGAGGCATCGAACAACGTCCTTATGAAAACAGCGACTTAAGCCGGCCACTTGAATCAAACTCGCACCTGAGATGGCCGACAAGCCCGATTTCGCAATTGACCGCGCTCACGGTCCCCGCCTATACCGAAGCCGCCGACCGGCCTTGCAGCCGGCCTCTCTTCGTCGTGCCGGAGCTTCTTCGACCTTCAGCCTCCGGGCTTGGCACCGGCCAGGAAAGACATGGGGAATCATGCCGATCAGCCACGCACGCCGCCTCCTGCGTGATGCCGGCCTGCCCAAATGGGCGCTGCTGCTCTCGCTCTCGACCGCCTTCACCGTCTTCCTCGAACTCTTTGCCTTGCCCGCCTCGCTGCTGATCGGACCGATGGTGGCCGCCATCGCGCTGGCGCTGACCGTCGGCAAGGGAAGGCTCCGCGTGCCGCTCTGGCCGCTGCAACTCGGTCAGGTCCTCGTCGGCCTGATGATGGCCCGCACCATCACCCCTGACATTCTCGGCACCATGGTCAAGGATGCGCCGCTCTTCCTGCTGTTCATCTTCTCCGTCATCGCCATCGCCACCGGCCTCGGTTGGCTCCTGACGCGCTGGCAGGTCCTGCCCGGAACGACCGCTGTCTGGGGCTCCTCGCCGGGCGGCGCCTCGGCGATGGTCATCATGTCGGAAGCCTATGGCGCCGATGCCCGGCTCGTCGCCTTCATGCAGTATCTGCGTGTCGTCTTCGTCGCCGTTGGCGCCTCGGTGATTTCACGCCTGTGGGTGGCAGCCGACGGCGCCGAGCCGCCGCCGCTCATCCTCTTTCCCGAAGTCGACTGGCCTGCCCTTGCAGCGACGATGGCCTTCGCCGCCCTCTGTGCCTACAGCGTGCGGCGCCTGCGCATCCAGGGCGGGATGATCATCGTGCCGCTCTTTCTCGGCGCCTTCCTGCAAGGCGTCGGCCTCTTGAGGATCGAGCTGCCAATGTGGCTGCTCGCCATCGCCTATGCGCTCGTCGGCTGGAGCATCGGCCTGCGCTTCACCCGCTCGATCCTCTCGCATGTGGCGCGCGCCCTGCCGCGAGTGTCGGCTTGCATCGTGCTGCTGATGGCGCTTTGCGGCTGCATGGCAGCCGCCCTTCATGTCTTCGCCGGTATCGACCCGCTGACCGCCTATCTCGCCACCAGCCCCGGCGGCGCCGATTCCGTCGCCATCATCGCCGCCTCCAGCGATGTCGACGTGCCCTTCGTGATGGCGATGCAAACCGGCCGTTTCCTTGTCATTCTGCTCATCGGCCCGATGCTCGCCCGTTTCATCGCCCGCCGCTCCGGTCTTGCGGAAGGTCCCGTTTGAAGTGGCCTCAACACATAAACCTGTGCCTAGCTGCCGGGATTGCGCGCCAGCGCCGCCCACTGCCCGGGCGTTATGCCGTAGGCCTTCTTGAAGTGGCGGTTGAGATGGCTCTGGTCGGCAAAGCCGGTCGCCGCCGCCGTATCCGAAATGCCCTCACCCGCGCCGATCATGGCGCGGGCCTGCTGCAGCCGGCGCATCAGGAGGTAGCGATGCGGGCTCGTGGCGAATGCCGCCCGGAAGTGCCGCGACAGCGCAAAACGATCGAGCCCGGTGACCGCTTCCAGTTCGCCGGAATGAACCGGCCGCGTGGCATGCGCTTCAAGATAATCGCGCGCCGCCCGTGTCTGCCGCCAGGCGATCGCTCCGAGCGGTCGGCGCGGCAAGCGCGCGTGCCGCGACAAGCCGCCCGTCACCCGCGACACGAAATCATCGACGAAGAGCTCGTCCAGTTCGCGGTCGAGTTCGCCGAGCGCGGCAAGCAGCACGCCTGCCAGCGCCGGATCGCTGATGACCGGTTCATCGACGAACGGCAGGCCAAGGCCTTCCGCCTCCAGGCATTCGAGCAGCAGCGCCGGCTCCAGATAAAGCATACGGTATTGCAGCCCGTCCTCAGTTCCCGCCCCGCCGTCGTGTTCCTCGTCGGGGTGCAGCACGATCACCTGTCCCGGCAGGCTGAACCGCCGCTCTCCGCGATAACGAAAGGTCTGCACGCCTTTCACGGTGACGCCGAGTGCATAGGTGTCGTGGCGGTGCGGCTCGAAGGCATTGCCGGAGAATTGCGCGCCGATGCGCTCGATGCCGGGAAAGGCCGGCGCCGTCAGAATGCCGTTGCCGGATGGCCCGGTGCACAAACGTTCAAGACCTTCGAAGACCTGCGGATGTAGATCCTGGCTCAATGCCCTCGATACTCCTATTCCATGCAGAGGTGAAAGACTGTCTGATGTTTGATACCAAAATCGCCGTCGTCCTGCGAAACAATCTTGCCGCCTGGCAGAAGCTGAATGTCACCGCCTTCCTGATAACCGGCGTTGCCGGCGGGCATCCCGAGATCATCGGCGAGCCCTACCGCGACCGTGCCGGCAACATCTACAACCCCTTGTCGATCCAGCCGATCATCGTGCTTTCCGCCGACGAGGCGACGATGTCGACAATCCACCGCCGCGCGCTGGAACGGGATGTCACCGCCTCGCTCTTTATCGAGGAGATGTTCGCGACCGGTCACGACGCCGCCAATCGCGCCGTCTTCGCCGAATATGCGCCCGACGATGCCAAGGTCGTCGGCATCGCGCTGCGCGCCGAAAAGAAGATCGTTGATAAGGTCACCAAGGGCGCGACGATGCAACATTGAACACATGTCAGCGGGCCTGGACAAGATACGAACAACGCAATGACGTAAACACCTTGACGCTTTAACAGAAAAAGGCCGGGAGCGACCCGGCCTTTCGTATACTCTGTCGAAACAGGCTCAGCCCTGGGTGATCGGCGCGATCTGGATTTCGACGCGGCGGTTCTGGGCGCGGCCCGCCTCGCTTGCATTGGAGGCGACCGGCTGCGAGGGGCCAAAGCCGACGGCGGATACGCGGCGCTGGTCGATGCCCTGGCCGCCGAGATAATCGGCAACCGAAAGCGCACGGCGCTGCGACAGATCCTGATTGTGCTGCAGGCTGCCGGTCGAATCCGTATGGCCGTTGACGTCGATCAGCGTGCGGTTGAACTTGCGCAGCACGATCGCAACCGAATTCAGCGTCGGATAGAAGCCCGGCTTTACCGCATCCTGGTCGACGTCGAAGGTGATGTTCGACGGCATGTTGAGAATGATGTTGTCGCCGTTGCGGGTCACCGAAATGCCGGTACCTTCGAGCTGGGCACGAAGCTCTGCTTCCTGCTGGTCCATATAATTGCCGATCGCACCGCCGGCGAGAGCGCCGATGCCGGCGCCGATGAGCGCCGCATTGCGCTTGCCGTGCCCGCCGCCGCCGACAGCGACACCAACGAGAGCGCCGCCAAGCGCACCGAGCGCCGCGCCGCCCGCCGTATTGGAAACCTTCTGTTCACCGGTATAGGGATCGGTCGTCGTGCAGGCGCTGAGATAGCTTGCTGCGACAGCCAGAAGTATGAATTTCTTGATCATGGACAGGACGGTCTCCGTTCAAAGCTGATGCGAGCAAAAGGCAAGGATTACGGCAAGAAAATGAAGAGGTTCCCTTGATAGGGGAATTTCAGGCGCCGAAATAGCAGCCATGTTGCTTGAATGCGCGAATATCACCAGTTTTAGCAACTCGATCAGGCTGACGGGCAGCAGTCGCGACGATCAGCCCTCATGGTAAGGAAGCCCGGAGCGTCTCGAACCGCGAGGGCGGGTGGCTGGGTGATCTCACCTCTTAGAAATTCTGGAACAGCTGCCGCACCGTATCGTAGGTCGCGTTGGCGATGTTCAGCGACTGCAAGCCGAGCTGCTGCTGCGTCTGTAATGCCTTGAGCTTGCTGGCCTCCTCCTCCATGTCGGCATCGACCAGCCGGCCGATGCCAGCGGTGATGTTGTCGTGCAGTTTGGCGGCGAAGTCGTTTTGCAGCTCGATGCGTTTTTCCAGCGCGCCGAAGGCCGAGCCCACCGTCGTCAGCTGCGTCAGCGCCGCATCGACGACACTTATCATCTCGCCGATCTGCCCCTGCGTCGTCGCCGCTGATAGCGAAATGACGACCTGCCCGGCAGTGGTGCCGTTCTTGCTGGTCATCAGCACATAATTCTGCGAGGTCCCGAGCTCGCTGGCGAAATGAGCCGAGGTCAGTACGCCGTATTCGCCGGAGCCGGTCGCCCGGTCATCGATGAGATAGCGCGCATCCTTGGAGCTCGTGGCTCCAACCGGCGTATTGTCGATATGGTAGCTCAGCATGCCGACTGAAATCGTGCCGTCGGCATTGCGGATAAAGGAGGCCGGAATTTGCCGCGGTTGCGTCGGCGTGGCGTCGTTGTTGAGGACGACCCAGTTGTCGCTGTTGAAGGTCGCCGATTCGGAAACGCTACGCAGTTGCTCCTGCAGTTGCGTGAGTTCTTCGTTGATCTTCGTCTTGTCGACCCCGTCCTCGGTCGCAGCGACCAGCTTCGCCTTGATTTCTGACACGAGGTCGACGACGTTCTGGACGCCGGTATAGGCGGTGCCCATCGTCGCCGCCGCCATGCCGAGCGCATCCTGGACAGCCGAAATCGCCTTGTTGTCGGTCCGTGCTGTGGTGGCGATCGACCAGTTAACCGCATTGTCGGCCGCTTTTGCGACACGCATGCCCGTCGTGATGTGGTTCTGCGTGACGGTCATATTGCGGTTGATATCGCGCAGCACATGGAGCGCCGCGTCGACGGAGACGCGCTGATAAATACTCACGGGAACTAAACTCCAAAAACACAACAGAACGCAACTGAACCAGGAATGAACCGTCCGCGCGGACACTCATGTCCGGGGTCGCTGAATCCAGCGCGTTGCGGCCTTCGAGAAACGGAGAAGACCAGTTGGTTCCTGGTCACGATCATTGCCGCTTATGCTTAACAAACGGCTAATCTTCAGGCGAAATTTATCTTATTTGGCAAGGCTTGATATACCACAAGAAACCCCCTTGAATGGGAACCCGGCGGGGGGACTCAGTCTGATGCAAGCCTCATTCTGCGGCTTGCAGTTGCTCTTCATCTGGTGCGGCGCGAGGCCGGGTGGCGATCGCCATCTCCTCGTGCAGGCGCGCTTCTTCATGGGCGTGCGGCTTGGCAAAGCGAGCGAGCAGCAGATAGGCCACCGGAGTGATGAACAGCGTCACCAGCGTCGCGAAGCCGAGGCCGCCGACGATCACCCAGCCGAGCGCCACGCGCGCTTCCGCACCGGCGCCATGGGCAAAGACCAGCGGCACACCGCCAAGAATGGTGGCGATCATCGTCATCATGACGGGGCGCAGGCGTAGCGCGCAGGCTTTCTCGATCGACGCGCGCACATCCTCGCCCCGGTCGCGCAGCTGATTGGCGAATTCGACGATCAGAATGCCGTTCTTCGCCATGACGCCGACGAGGAGCACCAGGCCGATCTGGCTGTAGATGTTGAGGCTGGAGCCGGTGATAACCAGCGCGAAGACGGCGCAGGCAAGGCCGAGCGGCACCGTCGACATGATGATCAGCGACGACAGCACGCTTTCGAACTGCGCCGCCAGTACCAGGAAGATGATGACGATGGCGAAGCCGAAGGTCAGCGCCATGCCGTTCGAGTTCTCTTCCAGCGTCGCAGCTTCGGCAAGCGGCAGCAGGCGCGCGCCCGGCGGCAGCAGCGGCTCGGCCAGTTCGGTCACCTGCTTGACGGCATCGCCGAGCGACATGTTTCTCTTCAGCCCAGCGGTGATCGCCACGGAGGCGAGCTGCTGCTCGCGGTTGAGCTGTGGCGCGACCGAGCCCTCCTTCATCGTGGCGATGACTGACATTGGCACGATCTTGCCGTCGCCGGTCTTCAGGAACACGTTTTCGAGGTCGGTCGGATCGTCGATCGGCCGCGTCGTCGAGGTCAGAAGCACAGGATAGGATTCGCCGTCGACGAAAACGTCGACCACCGAGCGTCCTTCGAGCAGCGACTGGATCGCCGTCGAAAGCCCGGTGATGTCGATGCCGAGATCCGAGGCACGCTCGCGGTCGATCGCCACCGACACCTGCGCCTGGCTCGGTTCGTTGGTCAGGCGCGGCGTATCATATTGGCCGGTGGCTTCGAGCGCCTGCACCAGCTTGGCGGCAGCCGCCGTCAGCGCCGCATGATCATTGCCGACCAGCGCCATCTGCACGCCGCTGCCGGCGCCGCGGATACGCAGGCTATTGGAGGAGATCGCGTTGCCGCGCAGCGCCGGCACCTTCGCCGCCGCCTGGTTGATGTCGGCGACGATCTCGGCCTGAGTCCGGTGGCGTTCACCCCAGGGCGCAAGTGTCAGCACCATGAAACCGCTGTTCAGCGAGCCGCCCTGGCCGGAGATCGAGAAGACGTTGCGGATGTCGCCGCCGTCGACCAGCGGCTGCAGATATTCCTCGACGAGCTGCATCTTGTCGCGGGTATATTCGAGGCTCGATCCCTGCGGCGTCGTCAGCCGCATCATCACCATCGACCGGTCCTCTTCCGGCGTCAGCTCGCTCTTGACCGTGGAAAAGGCAATGACCGCTGCACCGGCAAAGATCACCGAGAACAGCATGATGACCACGGGCGCGTTCAGACAGCCATGCAGCGCCCATTTATAGAGACGGGCGAGCGCCCCGCCGAAGCGGCCGAGCGCACCGTGATCCTCAATCATCGGCCTCGTCAGCATGCGCGAAGCGAGCATCGGACACAGCGTCAGCGCCACGATCGACGACAGCCCGACCGAAAAGGCGAGCACGAAGCCGAATTCGCGGAACAGGCCGCCGACCTGACCCGGCAGGAAGGAGAGCGGAATGAACACCGCCGCCAGCGTCGCGGTCGTGGCGACGACGGCGAAGAACACCTCGCGCGTGCCGAGCACGGCCGCCGCCCGCGGCCCCATGCCCTCGGCCCGCCGGCGCACGATGTTTTCGAGCACTACGATCGCGTCGTCGACGACGAGGCCGGTTGCCAGCACGATGGCGAGCAGCGTCAGAATGTTGATCGAGAAGCCGACCATGTAGATCGCCGCCAGCGTCCCGATCAGCGCCACCGGCATGCTGACCGCCGGGATCAGCGTCGCCCGCCAATCGCGCAGGAAGAGATAGATGACGGCGGTGACGATGACGGCGGCAAGCACCAATGCCAGCACCACCTCATGGATCGCGCCCTGGATGAAGACAGCGTCGTCGCTGGTGATTGCGATCGTCGTTCCCTCGGGCAGCGTCTTCGACAATTGCTCGACGGCGGCCTTGATGCCGGTCGAGATGTTGAGCGTGTTCGACTGCGCCTGGCGGATGATGCCGAGGCCAATGCCGGGCTTGCCGTTGGAACGCAGCGTAGTATCCCCGTCGCGGGGCCCAAGCGTCACCGTTGCGACGTCGCCCAGCCGGACGCGGTCCTGCAGCATCACGTTTGAAAAATCGGCCGGCGTCTGCAGGTTGGCGGTGGCGCGCACGACGATATCCTGCGTCGTGCTCTTCAGCGAGCCGGCCGGCACATCGAGCGCGGCATTGTCGAGTGCCTTCGTCAGATCGCCGATCGTCAGTCCGCGGCTTGCCAGCGCGCCTTGGTCGACATCGACACGGAAAACCTTCTCCTGATCGCCATATTCCTCGACATCGGCCACGCCGTCGACGGAGGCCAATCGATCGATCACCTCGTTCTCGACGAGCTGCGTCAGGTCGTCCATGTTGAGCTTGGTGGAGGTGACGGCTAGGCGCATGATCGCCGAGGAGTCCGAATCCGCCTTGACAATCTGTGGCGCGTCCGCCTCGTCGGGAAGGTTCTGGGTGATGCGGCCGATCGCGTCGCGCACGTCGTTGGCGGCGACTGCGAGATCGATCGCATCGGAAAATTCGAGCGTCACCCGGCTCTGGCCGAAGGAAGAGGTCGACGAGATCGATTTCAGGCCGCTGACGCGGGCGACCGCGCCCTCGATCACCTTGGTCAGTTCCTGGTCGATCGTCTGCGGCGATGCGCCGTCGAAAGTGGTGCGCACGGTGACGACGGGACGATCGACATCCGGCAGCTCGCGGACCTCGACGCCGACATAGGCCGCAAGGCCGGCGACGACCATCAGCGTGTTGAACACCAGCGCCAGAATCGGCCGGCGAACGAAAAGCGCGGTGAAGCTCTGCTTGCCCGACGATCCGCCCTGATCAATCTCAGTCACGCTCATTGGGTCGCGACCTCCCCGTTCGCGGCGACATCGGCGGAAACACGCACCGCCCCGCCCTCACGTACCCGCTGCAGACCCTGCGTCACGATCTTGTCGCCATCCTTGAGGTCGGCCTTGACGAGAATGAAGTCGGGATTGCGCTGCACGATGCTGACCCGCACCTTATGTGACTTGTCATCGGCCACTTGCCAGACGAAGGAGCCTTGCGAATCCCACTGCACGGACTGCGGATCGACCGCCGGATATTTGTCGCCGGGGAATTTCATGCTGACGCTGAAGGACATGCCGGCGCGCAGCTCGTCCGACGAGTTGTCGATCCGGGCGCGCAGGCGCAGCGTGCGGCTCGCCGCATCGACGCGGTTGTCGACGGCCTCGATCACCCCCGAGAACACCTGCCCCGGCTTTGCGACCGACATCGCCTCGACCGGCTGGCCGACCGCAACCGTATTGGAGAAGCGCTCCGGCACCCAGAAATCGACGAGGATCTCCGAACGGTCGTCGAGGGTGACGATCGGCGTCGTCGTCGTGACGTTGTCGCCGATATTGACCGGCACGATGCCGACGATGCCGTCGATCGGCGCGATGATATTGCGCCGGGCGAGGTTGAGCTCGGCAGCCTGGAGCTGCAGGCGGGCACCCTGTTCGGCGATCTCGGAATCGAAGACGTCCATGCGCGACACGCTGGACTTGATGTTGTGATAGAGATTGGATTTTTCCACGGCGGCCCTAACCGCCACATCCGCCTGGCCGCGGGCGATCACCTGCTCCTCGCTGTCGAGCTTGGCGATCACCTGGCCGGCCTTCACCATGTCGCCCGACTTGATGAGAATCTCGCGAATAGTCCCGGATGCCTGCGGCGTCACCGCGACCGAACGGATCGCGTCACCCGTGCCGATGGCGTTCAGCCGATCGTTGACGACGCCCTGGACGACAGCCTCGGTCGCGACGAGAATCGCGTTATTGCGCCCGCCGCCACTACGGCGGTTCTGTCCCTGCCCTTGACCTTGCCCGCTCAGTTGCACCTCTGCACGGGCGGAAGCATCGGCATTGGCCGTCTCAGGAGTTTTGGGCGCGATCTTGGAAACGAGGTTCTCTGGAATGCCTGCATCGCGCATCATATCGCCGGCACCAGGCACAAAGAAAACCCATGCGGCAAAGCCGGCAATGATGACGATGAGCGAAAGTATGAACTGCTTCCAAAAGGCCATTCACGTCTCCGGAGGGACTCGAGGTTGGACCAGGGTCGGTCGAAAGAGGCGCTGCGGGATCGAAGTCCCCCCAGGGATCAAGAACCCCTGTTGATGCGACAATATCGCGCGTTTACAGCTTAACGGCAAGCATAAGCACCCGGCATTACCGATTTGTAATATCAGCAAAGAATGGAAATAACCCGAGCTCTCACTTTTGCTTGAACGACGCTCGCAAACGTCTTGACGAAGCCGCTTTCGAGGCAAAATTGCTCGGCAAACCAGGACCCGTAAATGTCTACCGACGCATTGACCACCGCAGACCCAGCACCGCCGCCAGGCCCAGCACCGGCCACAACGCCCAGAAGCGTCCTTCCCAGGTGAAGATGTTGATGCCGATGATGCCGAGTGCCACGATCGCCAGCGCCGCGAGCTTACGATCGAAGAGGGCCTGGCCACGGTTCCAGGCCAGCGCCGCCACGACGGCGAGCGCAAGGACGGGAAAGCGCGCCCAGAAAACGCCCTGCCACGACAAAAGATTGATACCGATCAGCACGGCGGCGATGACGCCGAGCACGGCAAACAGCCTTCGTCCGCCGGGTCCCGGCCTTGCCTCCTCCGTGACCGCGGGTGCGGGCGATGGCCGGGCAGCGGCAGATCGCTCGGCAGACGGCGCCTCGTTGCTTCCGTCGCCGATCCTCACCGCATAGCTTGGCACACCTTCCTCGACATTCTTGACCATCAGCGGCCCGAGAAACTCGAAACCGACCGCCACCTTGTTGCGAACCTGGTCGTAGACCGTACTCGATATGACGATGCCGCCCGGCGGGGCCGAAGCCTGTAACCGCGCGGCGATGTTGACGCCGTCACCATAGATGTCGTCGCCCTCTACGATCACATCCCCGAGATTGAGGCCGATACGGAAGAGCATGCGCCCGTCGTCCGGGCGGCGGGCGTTGAAGCCGGCAAGTTCGTTCTGTGTGTCGACGGCTGCACGCACGGCCTCGACCACGCTCGGGAACTCGGCGATCAGCCCATCGCCCCAAGTGTTGACGACACGGCCGCCATGGCTTTCGATCAGCCGGCCCATCGCCTCCCGGCAGCGCTTCAGCGTCGCAAGCGTCCCCTCCTCGTCGGCTCCCATCAGCCGCGTATAATCCTGCACGTCAGCACAAAAGATCGTCGTCAGCTTTCGCCGCGTTTCACCCATGGTCCCTCGTCTCCGCACCGTCCGATCCGGAAGCTTCGCTGCAGAGGCTGAATCCGTTTGAATAAGATCGATAAAGCGATCGCAGCGGCGGCAGATTACGAAGGCTTGGCCCTTGATGCCACCGATAATTGCGGATCAGCGCCCTTTCAGGAGCGAAAGATTCGGCGGCTTGCGCTCGCCCCGTCCTTGCCTCTTGAAGGCGCTGAAATACGCGCAAGTCCTTCTCACGCGTAACGAAGATCGCCGCGGTCGCGACTGCATCGGCGGCAAATCATTCCTGCCCAGGGATTACTGACCGATCTTGCGTGGGCTCGCCGTATGTTCCCTGGCGACGGTGCTCGAACCGTCGATTTCCTGGAGCAAGACGTCGTAGCCCCAGAGATCGGCGAGATGTTGCAGGACGAGCTTCGTGTCGTTTTCCTGAAGATAGCAGCCGTTCATGACGATATGCTGCAGCAGCAGCCGGCGATCGCCGGCGAGGTCGACATCGACGATGTCGATGACCGGATCGGTCCAGCCGATATCATATTCGCGGGAGAGCTGGCGGCGGATGCGCAGGTAGCCCCGCTCATTGTGGATCGCCGAAACCAGCACACCCTCGGCCTGTTCCGGATCGTCGTACAGGTGAAACAGGCGCAGCTGCCTGATGAGGTTCGGGCTCAGGAACTGGCTGATGAAACTCTCGTCGCGGTAATTGGACCAGACGTCGCGTAGGACTGCCATCGCATCGCCGCGGCCGGCGATATCGGGGAACCAAGCGCGGTCCTCCTCCGTTGGCTTGGTGACGATCCTCTCGATATCCTGCATCATCGCAAAACCAAGTGCATAGGGATTAAAACCCGAAAACCGCCGATCGTCGTAGCTCGGCTGGAAGACGACATTGGCGTGAGACCTCAGAAATTCGAGGAAGTTCCCATCACTGATCTGCCCCCGCTCGTGAAGCCGGTTCATAATCCGATAATGGACGAAGGTGGCGGTTCCTTCATTCATGACCTTAGTCTGCCGCTGCGGATGGAAATATTGCGCGACATGGCGGACGATGCGAAGAATCTCGCGCTGCCACGGCTGCAGCCGCGGCGCCGATTTTTCAAGAAAATATAATATGTTGTCCTGCGGGAGACCTAGCGCGGCACGGCGCTTGTCCAGGCCGACGTCACCCGCCTTCTTCGCCTTGCCGACGGGAACCGTGCGCCACAGATCGTTGAACATCTGCTCCTCGTGGGCGCGGCGCTCCTGCTGCCGCTTCTCCTCCTGGCGGAGGTCGATGGTGGTCTTGCCGGCATATCGATGCACGCCATGCGACATCAGTGCATGCGCCGCGTCGAGCGTTCTTTCGACGGCCGTCTCACCATAACGCTCTTCGCAGCGGGTGATATAACCCTTGGCGAAATCGAGGTAATCGAGAATTCCCTCGGCATCGGTCCAGAGCTTGAAGAGATAGTTGTTCTTGAAGAAGTGATTGTGGCCGAAGGCCGCATGGGCGATGACGAGCGTCTGCATCGTCGCCGTGTTTTCCTCCATCAGATAGGAGATGCAGGGAGAGCTGTTGATGACGATCTCGTAGGCCAGGTCGCGCATCCCGCGGCGGTAGAAGGTTTCGTGATGGGCGAAGTGTTTTCCGAAGGACCAATGGCGGTAAAAGAGCGGCATGCCGGTGGAGGAATAGGCATCCAGCATCTGCTCCGAGGTGATAACTTCAATCTGGTTCGGATAGACATCGAGGCCGAGTTCACCAAGCGCGATCTCCTCGCACGCATCGTGGATGCGCTGCAGCGTTGCAAAGTCCCAGTCGGCCCCCTCGAACAAGAGCCGCTCCCTTGGCCTCACCGTGGTGGTCATGGCGTCACCTTCGACTGTGCGTCACGTTTCTGGAAGAGATCGTGGAAAACAGGGAATATTTCGCTTCGCCGGCAGACTTTGCGCATTGAAAGCGGCAGCGGTTCGGAACGGATCCCGTCATAGAGCATCCAGAGAGGCGATCGCGATACTGAAGAGTCGCCTCCTTCCTCGCCGACTTCAATATACGCAAAATACTGGCACAGCGGCAAAATCTCGCGCAGCAACTGCCCGGTCAGGTTTCCGTCGGAATGGGAGTTGTCGCCGTCCGATGCCTGGGCGCCATAAATATTCCACTCGGCCGGATCGAACCGCGCCGCGATGATCCCGCGCATCGCCGCTAGCGCGCTGGAGACCAGCGTGCCGCCCGTTGCCGGGCCGTAGAAGAAGGTTTCCTCGTCGACTTCCTCCGCCCTGTCGGTATGGCGGATGAAGACGATTTCCACCTTCTTGTAACGCTTCGACAGGAAGAGGTAGAGCAGCAGGTAGAACCGCTTCGCAAGGTCCTTCATGTGCTCCGACATGGAGCCGGAGACGTCCATCAGGCAGAACATCACCGCTTTCGCCACAGGCTTCGGCTCGTTTTCGAAGCGGCGATACCGAACGTCGAGCGGATCGATATAGGGAATGCGCCGGCTTTTCTCCGTCAGCAATTTGAGCTTTGCCTCAAGCGCCAGACGGCTCTCGTCGTCTTCGCATTCCTCGATCTGCCGGTGCAGCGCTTCGATTTCTTCGCGGCGTGGGCGTCCCAGCGCGACGCGGCGCATCATCGCAAGTTTCGTCGTGCGGCCGACGGCGATGTTGGAGGGCGATCCCGAGACGGAATAGCCGGCTCGGAACGGAGTTTCCTCCTCGGTTTCGGCTAGCCGCCGCTTGGCAAGGTCGGGCAGTTCGAGATCGTCAAGGAACACATCGAGAAATTCCTCCCGCGTCAGCACGAAACGGAAGCCGTCCTCGCCATCGCCCTCGCCCGCATCCTTTGGTTTTCCACCCCTCCTGCCCGGCGGCCGCGGAATGATGTCGCCTTCGACGAAGGCCCGGTTTCCGGGCAGGATGTGATCGGCGATGCCGCCTTCACCCTTTCGAAAGCTTGGTTCGGCCATTCCATCGATCGGCAGGCTGATCTCCCCTCCGTCGAGCACGTCTCGAATGTTTCGGTTTTGCAGAGAGCGTTTGACCGCCTGCTGCACGGCTCCCTTCATGCGTCGAAGGAAACGCTGACGATTTTCCAGACTTTTACCGCGCGGATTTAGCCGCCGGTCGACAATGTGCATAATGGCTCCGCATTAACTTGCCTGTTTGACGCGCATGTACCACTCGACAAGGCGCCGAACCTGCCGCTCGGTGTAACCTCGCGCGGCCATGCGCGAGACGAATTCGCTGTGCTTCTTTTCGGTTTCCGAATCCTTCTTCGATCCGAAGGAAATGACCGGCAAAAGATCTTCCACCTGCGAGAACATACGCTTCTCGATGACTTCCCGGATCTTCTCGTAGCTCGTCCATGACGGATTTTTTCCGCCGTTGGCTGCCCGCGATCTCAGTGAGAACTTGACGATTTCGTTGCGGAAATCCTTCGGATTGGCGATTCCCGCCGGCTTTTCGATTTTCGTCAACTCCTGATTGAGGAGCTCGCGGTCGAGAAGCTGGCCGGTATCGGGATCCTTGAAGTCCACATCTTCAATCCAGGCATCGGCATAATCTACGTAGCGGTCGAACAAATTCTGTCCGTAGTCCGCATAGGATTCAAGATAGGCCTTCTGGATCTCATTGCCAATGAACTCTGCGTAGCGCGGTGCAAGATCAGCCTTGATGAATTCCAGATAGCGCT
Organism: Rhizobium lentis; assembly: GCF_014200175.1. GTDB lineage: Bacteria > Pseudomonadota > Alphaproteobacteria > Rhizobiales > Rhizobiaceae > Rhizobium > Rhizobium mulingense. The sequence goes on from NZ_JACHBD010000001.1 coordinate 591,240, forward strand.
TCTCGACATCGTCGGGAAATTGCTCGCGACGGATCGCCTGTTCCAGCACATACATCAGATGGACGGGATCGGCGCCGATATCCGTGGTATCGTGATTGAAGGTGGAGGCGAGCACTTTGAAGGCGAAGCGGGTCGAGATCCCGTCCATGCCTTCGTCGATACCGGCAGCATCGCGGTATTCCTGGACGCTGCGGGCGCGCGGATCGCTTTCCTTCAGGCTTTCGCCGTCATAGGTGCGCATCTTCGAGAAGAAGGTCGAGTTCTCATGCTTGCGCAGGCGGGAAAGAACGGAAAAACGAGCCAGCATTTCAAGCGTTGCCGGGGCGCATGGCGCATCCGCCAATTCCGATCCCTCGATCAGCTTTTCGTAGATCTTCTGTTCTTCCGTCACCCGCAGGCAATAGGGCACCTTGATGACGCAGATACGGTCGATAAAGGCCTCATTGTTCTTGTTGGCCTTGAAGGTTTGCCACTCCGCCTCGTTCGAATGCGCAAGGACGATGCCGGAGAAGGGTATGGCACCGATATTTTCGGAGCCGATATAGTTGCCTTCCTGCGTCGCCGTCAGCAGCGGATGCAGCATCTTGATCGGCGCCTTGAACATCTCGACGAATTCGAGAATGCCTTGGTTGGCGCGGTTGAGCCCGCCCGAATAGCTGTAGGCATCGGGATCGTTCTGGGAGTAGGTTTCTAGCTTGCGTATGTCGACCTTGCCGACCAGCGACGAGATATCCTGATTGTTCTCGTCTCCAGGTTCGGTCTTGGCAATTGCGATCTGGCGCAGCCGCGAAGGTTGTATCCTGACGACGCGGAATTGGGAAATGTCGCCGCCGAAGTCGTCAAGCCGCTTCAGGCACCATGGGCTCATCAGCCCGTTCAGGCGCCGCAGCGGAATGCCGTACTGCTCCTGGAGGAGCGAGCCCATTGTCTCAGGATCGAAGAGGTTGAGCGGGCTTTCGAACACAGGACTGATCTCGTCACCCGCTTTCAGCACGTAGATCGGATGAACTTCCATCAACTGCTTCAGCCGCTCTGCGAGCGACGACTTGCCGCCGCCGACCGGGCCGAGCAGATAGAGAATTTGCTTGCGCTCCTCAAGCCCCTGCGCCGCGTGCCGGAAGAAGGAAACAATGCGTTCGATGGTCTCTTCCATGCCGTGAAAGCCGGCAAAAGCTGGGTAGACCCGTATGGTCCGGTTCATGAAGATTCTGCCGAGGCGCGCATCCCTGGCCGTGTCGACCATTTGCGGCTCGCCGATCGCAGCGAGCAAGCGCTCCGTCGCATTGGCATAGGCGATGGGTTCTTTTTTACAGAGGTCGAGATATTCCGAAACCGACATGTCGGCCTCGCGTCGCGCTTCATAACTGCGCGTGAACGCATCGAATACGGATTCACTCAGCATGGGACCTCCATTAAGGTTATGCCGCAGGCTCTAAGCCGTATAACCATCGAGATGGCCACGGCGTTCCTAAGAATCAATAGTTTCGTCGGTATATTCGACGCTCACCGGCGGTTTGTAGCAATGCACAAAAAATTGCATGCACCGGTAATTTTTTACTGTACGAAACTGTTTCATATTGTAGTTGAAAAAAGGCCTATTGCGATATCAGCACATTTAGCGACGTGACATGAATGTCAAAAAGGTGTGCAATGGCGCCCGTGATTCGAGAATGCGAGAACACAGCGATCGGCAGCCGATAGGGCAGCCTCGATCGAGCGGCCACCGGTGCGCCGCCAGTAAATTCGGTAATTTCAGGGAAATGGCGCGTGGCGATCACGCGCCCGATTCGTAATCGTGCCTCCAACGGCGTCAGCCGTTGAACGCCCTCTCCAGCGCGGCAAGATCAATCTTGACCATGCCGAGCATCACCTCGGTGACGCGCTTGGCCCGCTCTTCATCGCTGTCGGCGATCATCTCGGAAAGGACCCGCGGCACGATCTGCCAGGAAAGGCCCCACCGGTCCTTCAGCCAGCCGCAAGCCTCCGGTGTACCGCCATTGGCGAGGAAGGCGTCCCATATCCGGTCGATCTCGGCCTGGCCTTCCAGAAGAACTGCAATCGAAAAAGAATGGTTGAAGCTGTCGAGCGGGCCGGCCTTCATCGCCAGGAAGGCTTGATCGCCCAGCGTGAATTCGATCAGTTCGACGCTGCCCGGAGGTCCACTCGGCGTTTCCGCCGGCAATATGGTGGTGCGGCCGATCCTGGAATCCGGAATGACCGATACGTGGAATTCGACGGCTTCGCGCGCTTGCTCCGCGAACCAGAGATTTGAAACGACCTTCGGCATAGATAGCTTCCTGTTGGCTAGGGTTGCCGGACTCCTGTCCGATGTCCCAAGGACGTCTCGTCGGCCTTGGTTCCGACATGCGGGGCTCGGATTTTTTTGCTGCGCGGCCGTACGGCGATCGCAGTCACACCCAGCGGCGGCCCTGCCGCCCGATTGGTCTGCAATAGCGGTGGTTCAGGAATGAAAGCAGAACATCTTTTCTGGTCTTTCCCTCCCGAATCACTACATTACGCGCCATGAGCAATAGTTTCGACGATATTCCCTTCTTCGACGAAGAGCCGAGCGAGATGGCGCGCAAGCCGCAGCCGTCTGCCGTATCCGCCGAAAGGGCGCCCGCCGGTATCGCCGCCCGCGCCATGGCGGCACGCGACGGCGGCAAGCGACCGGATTACCTCGCAGGCCTTAATCCCGAACAGACGGAAGCAGTGGAAACCCTGGAAGGGCCGGTTCTCGTCCTTGCCGGCGCCGGCACCGGCAAGACACGGGTGCTGACCACGCGCATCGCCCACATCCTCAACACTGGCCGCGCCTTCCCCTCACAGATTCTCGCCGTCACCTTCACCAACAAGGCCGCGCGCGAGATGAAGGAGCGCATCGCCCTGCTCGTCGGCGGCGCCGTCGAAGGCATGCCCTGGCTCGGCACCTTCCATTCGATCGGCGTCAAATTGCTACGCCGCCATGCCGAGCTGGTTGGCCTAAGTTCCGATTTCACCATTCTCGACACCGATGACGTCGTCCGTCTGATCAAGCAGCTGATCCAGGCCGAGGGACTCGATGACAAACGCTGGCCGGCCAAGCAGTTCGCCGGCATGATCGACACCTGGAAGAACAAGGGTCTCGGCCCGGCCGATATTCCCGAAGGCGACGCGCGCGCCTTCGCCAATGGCCGCGGTCGCGATCTCTACTTCGCCTATCAGGCGCGCCTGTCGACGCTCAACGCCTGCGATTTCGGCGATCTGCTAATGCATCCGATCGCGATCTTCCGCAAGAATCCGGATCTTCTGAAGGAATATCACGGCCGCTTCCGTTATATCCTCGTCGACGAATATCAGGACACCAACACCGCCCAGTACATGTGGCTGAGGCTGCTGGCCCAGCGCAGCAAGGGGGAGCCGCAGAATGTCTGCTGCGTCGGCGACGACGACCAGTCGATCTACGGTTGGCGCGGCGCCGAGGTCGACAATATCCTGCGCTTCGAGAAGGATTTCCCTGGCGCTAAGGTAATCAAGCTCGAACGCAATTACCGCTCGACCGAACATATCCTCGGTGCCGCCGCCCATCTGATCGCCCATAATGAAGGCCGCCTGGGAAAGACGCTGTTCACTGACCGCGCCGATCCCGACGACGTCAAGGTACAGGTCCACGCCTCCTGGGATTCGGAGGAGGAAGCCCGCGCCATCGGCGAAGAGATCGAGCAGCTCCAGCGGGGCAAGCATCTGCTGAACGACATGGCGATCCTTGTGCGCGCTTCCTTCCAGATGCGCGAGTTCGAAGACCGCTTCGTCACCCTCGGCCTCAACTATCGTGTCATTGGCGGCCCGCGTTTCTACGAGCGCCTGGAAATCCGCGACGCCATGGCCTATTTCCGCCTGGTCGCGCAGCCGGCCGACGACCTTGCCTTCGAGCGCATCATCAACACGCCGAAGCGCGGCCTCGGCGACACGACAGTACGCGCCCTGCACGACTACGCGCGTGCCCGCGACATCCCGATGCTGGCGGCAGCCGCCGACATGATCGAGACGGACGAGTTGAAGCCGAAGGCGCGCAAAGCCCTCTTCGACGTGATTCAATCTTTCCGCCGATGGCAGGAACTGCTTGAAAATACGCCGCACACCGAACTTGCCGAGCAAATCCTCGAAGAGTCCGGCTATACCGATATGTGGAAAAACGACAAGAGCGCCGAAGCGCCGGGCCGCCTCGAAAACCTGAAAGAACTGATCCGCTCGATGGAGAGCTTCGAGTCGATGCGCGGTTTCCTCGAGCACGTCTCCCTCGTCATGGATGCAGAAACCAACGAAAACCTCGACGCCGTCTCGATCATGACGCTGCATTCGGCCAAGGGCCTGGAATTCGATACCGTCTTCCTCCCCGGCTGGGAGGAAGGCCTCTTCCCCCACCAGCGCTCGCTGGATGAGAGCGGCCGCGCCGGTCTGGAGGAAGAACGACGGCTGGCTTATGTCGGCATTACCCGCGCCAAGCGCCGCTGCCATATCTGGTTCGTCTCCAACCGCCGCATCCACGGCCTCTGGCAATCGACGCTGCCCTCGCGTTTCCTTGACGAGCTGCCGGAAACCCATGTCGAGGTCGCCGAGATGGAGCAGAGCTACGGCGGTTACGGCCGCGGCGGCTACGGCCAGTCCCGCTTCGACAAGGCCGAACCCTTTGCCAACTCCTACTCCACGCCCGGCTGGAAACGCGCCCAGGCCAACAGGACCGACGCCACGCGCGACAACTGGGGCACTCGCTCCGGCCACGCCGTCGAACGCATCGGCTATGGCGAAAGCGGCCCGAAGGGACGCACGATTGAAGGCGAACTGGTCGCAAAGTCGACCTCGTCGGAGCCATCGCGCTTCACCCTCGGCGATCGCGTATTCCATATGAAATTCGGCAACGGCAACATTACCGGCATCGAAGGCAACAAGCTGACGATCGACTTCGACCGGGCGGGGCAGAAGCGGGTGCTGGACGGTTTCGTCGAGCGCGTCTGACCGCGCGACGATATTGCAGGACAGTCACCCGAACATCCGCATACTGCTGAGCCCGAGGATGTCGTTCAGCAGCGCGATCCCCATTCCGATGGCAACAATCGACAATCCGATCAGGAACAGCCGGCGGGCTCGGTCGTATTTGACGGCGAGCAGCGAGTCTCGCGCCAAAAGATCGGCAAACACCTTCACCTGAATGGCGATGCCGACGGTCAGAAATACCATCGGCAGCAGATCAACGCGGCTCCAGTCATTGGGATTGGACACCCACAGGCTGATGAAATTGAGGGAAAAACCGAGAATGATCCCGGTCGCCGTCAGCGATCCGTTGCGGAAAGTCGCATCGATCTTTTCCTGCGGGTGAGGCTCGCACATGGTTTGAGTTCCGGCTTGCTGCTGGGGCAAGAAAGGCAGAATTCGCGCCGTTGAGCAAGGCCAGGCCTTTTGCGGTTGCTGCCACACCATCGGAAAGTCGCCAATAGGTTGATTTAGCGCGTTCTTTTACCGCCGATCACTACCATCAGTGAAGGAATTAATGCTTGCATGCGGGCTCCCGGGAATTCACTAGTTGATGCATTCAGTGCATTTGGCATTAGCATCGCCATAACGCGAAGGGATTGGCCTTGATGAAAGCGCTGCTGCTCGTCGATATCCAGAACGGCTTCTGTCCGGGTGGAAACCTGCCGGTGCCGGACGGGGACAAGGTCGTTCCTGTCGCAAACAGGCTGATCGACAGCGGCAAATACGACCTGATCGTCGCCTCCCAGGACTGGCACCCGCCCGGTCACGGCAGCTTCGCCTCCGCCCATCCGGGTGCCGCCCCCTTCGAAATGGGCGAACTGTCCGGCAAACCGCAGATGCTGTGGCCCGACCACTGCATCCAAGGCACGCTTGACGCCGAACTGCATCCGGCGCTCAAATCCGAAGAAATCGACCTGATCCAGCAGAAGGGCGAGGATCCCGGGATCGACAGCTATTCGGCCTTCCGCGACAATGACCGCGACTCTTCGACCGGCCTTTCCGATTTCCTCGAAGATCAGGGTGTGACCGATCTCGACGTCTGCGGTCTGGCGACCGATTACTGCGTCAAGTTCTCCGCGCTCGACGCGCTCGAGATGATGCCGGGCGTGCGCGTGCGCTTCATCGAGGACGCGAGCCGCGGAATCACGCCTGAAGGCGTCGCTGCTGCCATCGACGAGATGCAGGCGCATGGCATCACCGTGATCAACAGCTCGGATGCCTTGCGCGAATAAACCGCCGATCCCTAGTTCAACAGATAGGCATCGAATGTCTCATCGCTGCCGGCAACCGGGCCAAAGCGTTTGAGGAGGGTCGTCTCGCTCCGGAATGCGGAAATCTCCTCAGGCGTCAGCGACAGCAGCCAATTGTAACTCTCATGCAAGGAGACGGGGCCGGCAATTTGGTCAAGCCGCTGTGAGAGAAGAATGACGATGGGTGCGTGCTCGCTTTGCTGCAGTTGCCGCGCCGTCTGCAGGATGTCGGCAAGGCTGAGCGAAAGCCGCGCATTGCGGGTATACCGCACGATCGCGCCGAACCGCTGCTCCCGCAGAAGATAAGTGCGATTGGGGATGTAATAGGGCAAGGGTTCCAGGAGATAATCGGGATCCGCCATAATGATCGCATCCCTGAGATCCGGGCGCGATTGAATGAATGACCCGAGATCCCGGGCTCGGCTAAACGGTATGTCGGTGAAGAGGAACTGATGAACCTTTTCGATACCGGAAGCGACCTGCAGCGCCAGCAATATCATGAAGCACAGCCGTCCGATCTTGACGGCGCCACCGGCTGGCCCAACACCGGCAATGCCCGCGGCTGCGGATCGGGAGCGGCTGATCAAGGCAATCATGCCGATCATGAAGACCAGCCATAGGGCCTGATGTCTGTAGCTACCTGGGTAAACGAGCGTAAAAAGCAGTGAAAATCCGAGGAGAACCGATGCGGCCGCCAACATCGCGGGCCGCCGGTTGGCCAGCCCAAGCAGACTGCCATAGATGAGCACCGCCATCAGCGAGGCGAAAACCCGAGCAATCGATGGATCGGCCACGGCCAGCCGAAGGATACCGTCGGGGTAGAACCCCATGAAATAGGAAGTCGCCCTGGCAAAGGCATGAAGGACAAGCGGGGCGAAATTCTTGCCTGCGAGATTGTTCTGCCCGGCATCGTTGAATGTGGGATAGACCGTCATGACGCATAGAATAACGCCGACTGCGGCAATGACCGCGGCTGTCGCAAAGGCCCGATATGCCGACAGAGAAGGTCTCGGACGCGCCAGGACCAGATCGAAAAACCAATAGGCAAGAAAGCCGCCGACCAGCACGACCGAATGGACGTTGGTATTTGCCAGCAAGGCAAACAATAGGCCGAGCACCATGCCGTTGCGCATTCCCCTCTCCCAGCTCAGGACGATAAGGAAGACCAAAAGCATGCTGATGCCGTAATTTCGCGACATCGCGGCGTAGTCGAAAACCGAAAAGCTGCTGAACAACGACAGCAGCATGATCGAGCGCGGCAGATCAAGCCTGAAAACAAGAAGGTAGGCCGAGCCGGCCGCAATCGTCAGCGCGACGATCTTCAGGACGACGGGAGAGCCGACAACAAGATGAGCGGCGCGCAACAGGATATACCAGAGAGCCGGATGACCTTCGCCATGCATCTGGCGAAGCATATCGATGAAACTCTCTCCCTGAAGGGCGAGCGACAAGGCGCGAACCTCATCGCGCCACACGGTTTCTGACCAGCAAAGCGCGGATGCCAGCGCAAGCCACACCACAAAGATCAACGTCTTGGCGAGCGTTGTTGATCGAGGTTCATCGATTTTAGAGACAATAACAGCCAACGGACAGCAACCCGGTCATCGAAAATGCCGCGACCATAGCGGCGCCCCGATAATTTGACGTTAAGGTGAAATATCCTCGCGGGAATAATGCGTCGGTGTCGGTTCGGCTTATATCGATCCGTCCTTGCTTCTGAACAGACCAAACATGGGAGTTGAGAGATGAAAAAGCTTGTAACTGCGGCCTTCGTGAGCCTCGACGGTGTTATGCAGGCGCCTGGCGCGCCCGAGGAAGATCCGACCGGCGGCTTCAAACTTGGCGGCTGGACCGTCAATTACTGGGACGCGCCGATGGGGGAGTTCATGGACGGGATCTTTACAGATCCCTTCGCTCTGCTGCTCGGCCGCAAGACCTACGAGATTTTCGCCGCGCACTGGCCTTTTGTCGGGCAAGACGACCCCATCGGAAAGGCCTTCAATGCCGCGACCAAATATGTTGCGACGACATCGCAAGAGCCGCTCACCTGGGAAAACTCCGTTCCGCTGCGCGGCGACGCCGTCGCCGAAATCGCCCGGCTGAAACAGAAGGACGGTCCCGACCTGCTGACGCAGGGCAGCAGCGCACTGTTGCAATCGCTGCTGGCGCACGACCTGATCGACGAACTCCGGCTCCTGACTTTCCCGCTCATCCTCGGCCCCGGTAAGCGCCTGTTCGGCACGGGTGCCATACCGGCAGCGCTGAAGCTCACCGCTAACTCGGTATCGACGACGGGCGTCATCATGAGCGTCTATCAGCGCGCCGGCGAGGTCAAAGCCGGCAGCTTTGCTATGCATGAGCCCTCGCAGGCCGAACTGGCGCGCCGGGAGCGGATGAAGCACGAGGGATGAGTCCGGTCGCTCAGGCGCCCGCAGCCTTGTTCGTCTCGTCACGCTCGAGCAGATAGATGTCCTCTGCAAGGTCCTCCATCTTCTTCGAAAGGGCGGCGTGTGCATCGCGAAGGCCCTGATTGTAATAGTGAGGGCCGATCTCCTCGGCGAAGAAATCGAGCAGGAACTCCGCCGGCAGCGCGCCGATCGGCTGGTCGAGTTCCGTCTCGAAATAGCGGCGGATGCGCGAGACGATCGCCGCTTTTGCTTCCTTGGTAAATTCGATCCTCTTCATTGGCATCGTCTCCCCCGGTTGTGATCAGCACGTTGATGCTTCAGCGAAATCGATCGATCAATCAACGAAATTCAATTGCCGTTGCAGATCGCAGACCATAAGGGAAAGCTGAATTTCCAACAGGATCACCCAGATGAATCGCGCCGACTTTGTTGAAGGTTTGCGGGGCGGCTCCGCCGTTGCACTGGCGTCGGCGCCCTTCGGCGCGCTGTTCGGAGCGCTCGCGGTCGAAAACGGCATGTCGCTTTCCGAAGTCGCCTTCATGAGCGCCACCGTCTATGCCGGCGCCAGTCAGATGGTCGGCATCGAGCTCTTCGGCCACAATGTCCACGCCTGGCTGATCGTGCTGTCGATCCTCGCGGTCAATTTTCGCCACGTGCTCTATTCGGCGGCGCTGGCGCGCTATATCGGCCATTTCACGCCCGTGCAGAAATTCTTCACCTTCTTCCTGTTGGTCGATCCGCAATTTGCCGAAGCGGTAAAGCGCAGCGAGGCTGGCAAACCGCTGACCTTCGCCTGGTATTTCGGCTTCGGCATCATCATCTACATTCCCTGGGTGCTGATCAGCGTCGCCGGCGGCATGCTTGGCGGCTTCATCGGGGATCCGAAGGCGATCGGCCTCGATATCCTGCTGCCGGCCTATTTCCTCGGCATCGTCCTCGGCTTCCGCAAGCGCGATAATTTCCTGCCCGTAGCACTCGTCAGCGCCGTCGCTTCGGTGCTCGCCTATCGCTATGTCGGCTCGCCCTGGCATGTGAGCCTCGGCGCTGCCGCCGGTATCGTGCTCGCCGCCCTGCTGCCATTGGCGCCGCAAGAGCCCGATCTCGAAGCCGACGCCCTTCAATCCGAAGTGCATGAGGTCTGAGCCATGGAATTCGATCTTCACATGGCGCTCGTCATCCTCGCCGCCGCTGCCGCCACCTTCGCCACCCGTATCGGCGGCTACATCCTCATTACCCGGATGAAGAGCATTCCGCCGCGCATGGAGGCGGCGCTGAATGCAGTCCCGGCGGCCGTGCTGACGACGCTGGTGGCCCCCGCCTTCTTCATCGGCGGCTGGGAGTCGAAGCTGGCGCTGATCGTCGCCCTCTTCGTCGGCCTGCGCGTCTCCCATAGCTGGATGCTGGTCGCCGCCTGGATCGTCGTGATGATCTGGCGCCACGCCGGCGTTTAGCGCGGCCGGCATGGGCCCCTCTCCTAATATTCCAGCGGCAGCGTCGCGTTTTCGAGCCACGCCCTAACATCGTGATCGTGGATCAGCGGCATCAGCGCTTCGCGCGTGCGGCGATGATAGTCGTTGAACCAGTGCAGCTCGTCATGGGTAAGCAGCTCGGGGATGACCAGGCTGCGGTCGATCGGGCAGAAGGTCAGCGTCTCGAAACCGAGCATGGCCAAATCGCCGCCCTCGATCTCCTCGGCCTCGCGCACATAGATCAGGTTCTCGATGCGGATGCCGAAGCTGCCCGGCCGGTAATAACCCGGCTCGTTCGAAAGGATCATACCGGGCAGAAGTTCCTGCGTCGAAAGCCTGGAGATGCGCTGCGGCCCCTCGTGCACCGAGAGATAGGAGCCCACGCCATGACCGGTGCCGTGGGCGAAATCGGCCCCCGCCCGCCACAGCGCGATGCGCGCCAGTGGATCGAGGTCGCAGCCGCGCGTACCCCTAGGGAAACGCGCCGTGCTGATCTGGATCATGCCCTTCAGCACCAGCGTGAAGAAGCGGCGGTGCTCCTCCGAAACCGCGCCTATGCCGACGGTGCGGGTGATGTCGGTCGTGCCGTTGATATATTGCGCGCCGGAATCGATCAGGAATAGTTCGCCGGCCTCGATTATCCGGTTGGACTCGGTCGTCACGCGGTAATGCATGATCGCCGCATGTTCGCCCGCACCCGAAATCGTATCGAAGGAAATGTCCTTCAGCGGGTTCTGCATGCTCTGGCCGACGCGGGCGCGCGCCGCTTCGAGATGCTCGGCCGCAGCGATCTCGCTGACCGTGCCGGGTTTTTCCTGCGACAGCCAATAAAGAAATTCCACCATCGCCGCCCCGTCCTGCAGATGCGCGGCGGCCGAGCCGTTGATTTCGACGTCGTTCTTCACCGCGCGCGGCAGCTTGGCGGGGTCGATACCTTCCACAGCCTCTCCGCCCGCCTTGCGAATGATCTCGACGAGCGCATGGGAAGCGATATCCGGATCGATCAGCACACGGCCGCCATCCCTGGAAGCAGCGGCGAGCCGCTCTTCCAGAGCCGAAGGCGGCAGCTGGGTGCAGATCTGCCCGAGATAGGCCTCCGGTTCGATGCCGGTCTTGCGCTTGTCGAGAAAAAGTTCGGCCCGCCCGTCGGCATGGATGATGGCCCGCGCCAGCGGATGCGGCGTGTGCGGCACGTCGGCGCCCCGGATGTTGAAGATCCAGGCGACCGACGAAGGATCGGCGATCAGCACCGCCGCGAGCTCCTTCTTCGAAAGATTGGCGGCGATTGTCGCGATCTTGTCGCTCGCCAGCACTCCGGCCTGGGCGACATTCTGGATGGTCACGGCGCCGAGCGGCTCGGCCGGCCGGTCGCTCCAGAGCCTGTCGAGCGGATTGTGCGGCAGGAAGACGAGGTTGCCGCCAATCTCCGAAAGCGCCCTTTCCAGACGGCGCACTTCGGCACCCGCATGCAGCCAGGGATCGATGCCGAGCCGCAAGCCCTTGCCGCCGTTTGCGGCAAGCCAGGCATGCGGCGGTTCGTTGACGAGATCGCCGCCCGAAAACACCGAACCGTCGACCTGTTCGGCAAGCTGCGTCACATAGCGGCCGTCGACGAAGACGATCGCCTGCGTGCGCAGGATCAACGCAACACCCGCCGAACCGGTGAAGCCCGTCAGCCATGCCAGGCGCTCGGAGCAGGCGGGAACATATTCGCCGTTGAATTCGTCAGCGCGCGGCACGAGGAAGGCGTCGATGCCGAGCGAATCGAAAGTGGCACGCAACGCCGAAACTCGATCCTTACCGAAGTGCGGAGTGGAGGTAACCTCGAAAGACTGGAACATGCTGGAAACCCGAATGATTGAAACGAATCCGGCTAATGGGATGCCGGCCATGTTAACGAAATTTCAATCGATGGGGAGAAAAAGCGACGAAACGAGTCGAAAGCGTTCAGCCCGCTCAGCATTTTGACAGAACTGTGGCGACAAAAGTTAATCTGGCACGCTTTATGCATTGGCCGCATGGCTCCCATGAGCAAAACCCTCTGCCTCCGCATTTCAGAATAGCTATATAGGCGCCATCGAACGGTTCGGACGAACCAGCAAACAAAGGATTTTTTTGAAATGACCGCCTCTCTCTCGCGCTTCGCATACAGCAGCCCGGTGCAGGCTGGCGAACGCCAGACCGTGCGTCACGTGATCGGCGCCCGCCGTCCGCAGAGCCAAGACAGCCTCAAGCTGCTCGGCGCCGGCCAGCGCGTCACGCGCCACCAGGGCTCCACAAGCTACGCGTTCTGAACCTGAAAGCCCGTCCATCTCCTCCCTCCCGGACCGGCCCATCGGAATGCAGTAGAGCCCGCTCGAGCGCTCCTCCTCCTTCGAGCTCGCGGGCATTGGCCGGATAGACCGGTCCAAGGCGGTGCCACTGGCACCGCCTTTTTTGTTCGGGAAGTCAGGAAAGGTGGTCAAGGTCGCGGTTTGCTTCCTCTTCTCCGCAGCGGGGAGAAGGTGGCCCGAAGAGTCGGATGAGGGGGCCACGCGGCACACCCTATCTAGCCTTTCGCCACGCTCAGCGCATTCGCGGCTTTGCCGCTCACCCTCTGCCCTTCGGGCATCTTCTCCTCGCTGGGGCGAAGAGGGAGCAAGCCGCGCTGTCAGGCCCAATTTTCCACCTCGTCACGGCCGATCCAAATGGATCGTCACCCAGCCGTTTCGCCAGATGGTCCTAACGTGCCGGAGCCTCGCACCGCTATAGGCGGCAATCACCTTCCACCGCTGCGCGGCCAGAATCCCCGACAGGATCACCGACCCGCCGGGCGCAAGGTGGGCGGCGAGCTGCGGCGCCATCCGGATCAACGGCCGGGCGAGAATGTTTGCGATGATGAGATCGAAGGGGCCGTGCTCGGAAAATGCCGTCGAATGAAAGCCTGGCGCGGTTCTGGTCACGATGCCCGAGGCAATGCCGTTACGGCGGACGTTTTCGGCGGCGACCCGTGTGGCGACCGGGTCGATGTCGGTCGCAAGCACCGGTATGTTTTTCAATTTGCGCACCGCAATCGCCAGCACGCCGCTGCCGGTGCCAAGATCGAGCGCGTTGCGCACCTGGCGCGAACGCACGACGGTATCGATCACTTCGAGGCAGCCGGCCGTCGTGCCGTGATGGCCGGTGCCGAAAGCCTGGCCAGCATCGATCTCGATTGCGATATCGCCGGGACGGACCTTGTCGCGGTCATGCGAGCCGTGCACCAGAAAGCGCCCTGCCCTGACGGGCTTCAGCCCCTCCAGCGACTTCACCACCCAATCGACGTCGGGAATGACCTCCCGCAGCAACTGCGCATCAGGAAAGGGGCTTTTCAGCGCCGTCTCGACACGGGAGCGCACCCGCGCCTCGTCCTCTGCCATCATGTAGACGGAGGCTTCCCAGATATCCCTCTTCTCATCGACCTCAGTGGTGCCGATGGCAAAATCTTCTTCGCCGAAGACCTCGCTGAGAAGGTCGAGAATCTGTTCGGCCTTGCTCTCGGTCGTCGATACGTAAAGGCGGATTTCACTCACAATAGGCGGTCTTTCCCGTTTCCGTTGCCCGCCACCGGTCGAGCCAGCGCCCTATCACGCTGAAGCCGTCACCCTTTGTTGACGAGATTCTCCAGCTTCTTTACCGCCGTGTCCGGATTTTCGCCATAGGCGATCGTTCCGGAAAACCGGCCGGCCGAATCGAGCAGGAAAACCGAGGCGGTGTGGTCCATCGTATAGTCGCCGTTCGGATCCTTCTCATCGACAGGCACCTTCTTTGCATAGACGCGGAACCCCTTGATGACTTCGGCGATCTTCTCCGGCGGGCCTGAAATGCCGGTGATACGCTTGGACACATTGGAGACGTACGCGTTCATGATTTCGGGCGTGTCGCGCTCGGGGTCGACGGTCACGAAATAGGCCTGCAGCTTGTCACCCGAGGGATCGACCTTCTCCAGCCATCCGTTCAGCTCGAACAGTGTCGTTGGGCAAACTTCGGGGCAATGGGTGAAGCCGAAGAACAGTGCTGTCGGCTTGCCGCGCAGCGCTTGCTCGGTGATCGGCTGTCCGCTCTGGGACACCAGAGTGAAGGGCACGCCGAACGGCGCCTCCGCTACGACATCGGAAGATTTCTTGGGATAGAGCGTGATTGAGCCGAGAACGCCGGCAACGATCAGCACGGCGACCCAGATGACGATACGAAATGTCTTCATTTTATGAACCTCGATCGCGACGCGCTTGCGCGTTCCGCGTGATTATAGTCTTGGCCCCATACACGCAATTAAAGAATATGTTTTCTGACCCGTGATTAATTGTCTCATCGGATAGGGAAATCGCTTGCGGAACATCAGCCCGCCCCTATTGGCAAAGGTCAAACTATCTCATGTTTTGAATAACATGCTTCGCAGCGTGGCGAGCAACGGCGAAAGACATATCGTTAGGAAAGACTTAAGCCGTCATATCTATATCTAACGGTGCGTGCGGCCCATCATGCCGTTCTGACATGAAGTCTGCCGAGTGGCGAACCCCCGGACGTCCGCATGAGGGTAGGTAAAACATGAACCCAAGCGGTTTGTGGAGGGGGTTTTTCATGACGAATTCAGCAGTGCCTAAGAGCCTGTCGGTCAGCCAACGGCTCTGGACGCTCGGCGGCGCGGCCTTTCTCGGGTACGGAACGATGCTCGGCGTCGGCTGGTACGAAAATGCGCGGGTCGACGCCGGCCTGCGCCGTGCCAGCGAGATCCAGGCAAGCGTCGACCGTGTCGACGAAATGCGGCTTGCCAATCTGACGCTGGTGCTGGCCGCCATGGACGTCATCGTCGACAAGGACGACAAGGCGGTGCCGCCGGAACGCATCAAGCTGATCGGCAACTCCCTGACCACGCTTTCCAAAGGCGCCAAGGACATGCGCCTGCTTGCAGAAGACATGAAGGCCGGCGCGCTGCTGACGAGCTATGAAGCCGACGTCGCCGACATGGGCAGGGCGATCCAGACCGACCTCATCGCGCTGGTTCAGCAGGGCGCGTCCGAGGCCGAATTTGACAAGATCGACGACAAGATCGACGGCGCCGGCGAGAATCTGACCCAAACCCTCGACGAGCTCGCCGCTGAAGGAGTCAACTACGCCCACCATCATGTCGAAGCCGCCAATGCCATATCGCAGCGAGCTCTTTTCCTGCAGATCGGCCTCGGCGTCCTAGCGATCCTCTCCATGGGCGTGCTGCAATATATCCATGGCGGCTCGATCCGCCGCGGCATCGGTGCCGTGCGCGAAAGCATGCAGCGCGTCATGAACGGCGATCTTGCCAGCGACGTTGGCGAAAAGAACCGCGGCGACGAGATTGGCGAAATGGCCCGGGCTGCCGATGCCTTCCGGCTCGCCGCCATCGAGAAGCGCGACCTTGAAGTACAGACCCAAACAGACCGCCAGCGCAGCGATGCCGAGCACCGCGCCCGCGAAGCCGCCAAGCTTGCCGACGCAGAGGCGCTGAACGCCGCCGTCGCCGCTCTCGGCGCCGGCCTCACCCGTCTGTCGGGTGGCGACGTCGCCGTTACGATCGACCAACCGTTCCGCGAGGAACTGGAGCGTCTACGCCTGGATTTCAACCAGACGACGGCGACGCTGCGCAAGGCGATGAGCGACATTGCCCTCAACAGCAGCTCGATCGAAGCCAACAGCCGCCAGATGCGCGCCCCCGCCGACGATCTCGCCAAGCGCACCGAGCAGCAGGCCGCGTCTCTCGAAGAAACGTCGGCGGCCCTCGACCAGATCACCGCTACCGTCCGCAACGCGACCAACCGCGCCGAGGAAGTCGGCCACATGGTCTCCCATACCCGTGAGAATACCGCGAAATCCGATCTCGTAGTCGGCGATGCGATGGCCGCCATGCAGCGAATCGAAGGCGCTTCCCGAGAGATCGGCAAGATCATCAACGTCATCGACGAGATCGCTTTTCAGACAAACCTCCTGGCGCTCAACGCCGGCGTCGAGGCGGCGCGTGCCGGCGAGGCCGGTAAGGGTTTCGCCGTCGTAGCCCAGGAAGTGCGTGAACTCGCCGGCCGTGCGGCGGGCGCAGCCAAGGATATCAAAGCCTTGATCGAAAAATCCGGCGCGGAAGTGAAGATCGGCGGCGAACTGGTGACAGCCGCTGGTGAAGCGCTTCGCCAGATCGGCGAAGATGTTCTGCGCATCGACGAACATGTTAAATCAATCGTAACCTCTGCGCGCGAACAATCTGTCGGACTGAACGAAATCAACACGTCGATCAGACAGATGGATCAGGTCACGCAGAAGAACGCGGCCATGGTTGAAGAGACGAACGCCGCAAGCCATACGCTCGCCATCGACGCGGAAAACCTGACGCAGCTGATCAAGCAGTTCAAGACCGACGAGGGCATGAGCGCCAGGCAAACGCCGCGAGAGGCAACCGCCGCTTCGCATTCGAGACCTTCTCCCGCGCGTAGCCTGATCGGCAAGGTCGCGGGCGCATTCAACGGCGGTTCTGCCGCCAAAGTCATCGCCTCTCCCGCCGGGGACAACTGGGAAGAATTTTGACCATGAACAACAACACCATCAAACAGTCGGGCGCATATCTCGAAATCGTTTCGTTCCACCTGGGTGATCAGGAATTTTGCATCGACATCATGGCCATCCGCGAAATCCGCGGATGGGCGCCGGTGACGCCGATGCCGCATACTCCGCCTTACGTGTTGGGCCTCATCAACCTGCGCGGCGCGGTGATCCCGGTCATCGACATGGCCTGCCGCCTCGGCATGAAGATGACCGAACCTTCCGAGCGCTCAGCGATCATCGTCACCGACATCGCCGGCAAGCTGGTCGGGCTGCTCGTCGAGCAGGTTTCCGATATGATGACCATCAAGAGCGAAGACCTGCAACCGCCGCCGGAAATCATCCCCGAAGCCCAGCGCGCCTTCTGCCGCGGCATCGTCGCACTTGAGAAGACCATGGTCTGTTTCCTGAACCTCGATACCGTCATTGCCGACGAGTTGAACCAGGCGGCTTGAGATTTATTTGGAAAATGGAATGCGAAGGTCCGGCTCGTCCGGGCCTTTTTGTTTGATGCGCCTCGCATGGTTCCTATCTTCGAAAAACCCCTCCCCACAAGGGGAGGGACTACCCTGTGACTCCGCCGCGCTCCTCCCGAAACATCGAAGATCTGGAGAGCCGGTGCGGCAGGTTAAGCCCCTCCCCCTTGTGGGGAGGGGTTTGGGGCGGGGTCTTCAGCAACGAGGACCAGATATCCGACGTGCTTGGCCCTACGGCTTCCCATTCTTCCAAGTTACGTTCTGCCCATAGAGCGGAATCGTCGAAATCGACATCTTCGCCGAGCCATCCGTCAGCTCCCGGGAATGGGCGAGGTAGATCAGAGTGTCGTTCGCCTTGTCATAGATCCGGTTGACGACCAGTGTCTTCCAGATCAGCGACATGCCTTGGCGGAACACTTCGCTACCGTCTTTGGACAGGTCGATATTGCCGACCTCGATCGGTCCGGTCTGCCGGCAGGCAATGGAATTGTTGGACGGATCTTCGAACCAGTTGCCTTTCTTGAACCTGTCGATCAGGCTGCGGTCGAAATAGGTGACATGGCAGGTGACCCCCTTGACCTCGGGATCGGAGACTGCCTCGACGATGATGTCGTTGCCGATCCAGTCAACCCCGACCTTGCCGACGACTTCGGCCGAGACGGCGCCCGCTGAAAGCGCGAAAAGAGAGAGGGCAGCAAAGAAAAGATTGCGCGGCTTCGACATGGCAGCTCCCTGGAGCGCCGCGCGTCCGACGGGACGCGCCAAAGGCGCTCTATCGCTTGATCGGCGCATTCTAGATAAGCACGCGCCCCTGCTTTGCAAGAAACCGCTCAGGCCTTTCGGCAAGTGCAGGGCGCATAGCCGCGCGCCATCAGCCGCCCCGGCGTCATGCCGATCAGTGCCGGGATCGCCTCGACGGCTTTCGCCTTGACTGCCTTGGCCATCTCGATCGCCGCTGCCGCGCAGACGGCGGCATCCTCGGCGGCGTTGTGGTGCATGAAGCGCAGGCCGAGATGTTCGGCGATCAGGTTCAGCCGGTGCGAAAGGAAATGCGGCCAAATCCGCTGCGCCATCTTCAGACTGCAGAGATAGGTGAGTTCGGGATAGGATTGCCGATAGAGATCGAGGCTCGCCCGCCAGACGCTGAAATCGAAGGCGGCATTGTGCGCGATCATCGTCGCGCCCCTGAAATCGTCATTGAACTCATCCATCACCTCGGGAAACTCCGGCGCGTCCTCGACATCTTCCGGCCGAATGCCGTGAATCGCTATGTTCATCCCGGAAAAGCGCATGTCGCGCGGCCGGATCAGCCGTTCCTCGACGCGTGTCACCCTGCCCTCCTCGATCCAGGCAAGGCCGACGGAACAGGCGCTGCCGCGCTGCTCGTTCGCCGTCTCGAAATCAATCGCAATGGTCTTCAATGCTGCCTACCGAATCGTTTCCCCGGCCAGAGAAATACCGCCGCGCGTGCGGTCGCGCAAATTGCACACGCCCTGTGGTTGACATTTCGGCGCACATATCCAAGATTGCTACCCATGATCAGTTCCGTGACCATGGCAGCGCTCATCCATCACACCACGACCCTTGCAGGGTATGCGGGAGCAATGGCGCGTTAACAGCGATCCGATCATCCCGAAACCCTGCCGAGGCGAGCAGGGTTTCGAAACCGGCTCTCCTCCTGAACCCCAAGGAGAGCATCCAATGTCCGAAAATGAAGAAAAGGAACCGAACCGCCGAGCGCGGCTGCCGGACGGCATCCTGGTGCGTTCAGTCCGCCTTTCCGACGCGGAAGAACTCACCGATCTCATGAACTTGCCGGGCTACCGTGCCGGCACGCTGCGGCCGCCCTACCAAAGGGTCGAAGAGGTTCGCAAAAATATGGAAAATCCCTCGCCGGGCGCGCTCAATCTCGTCGTCACCCTGAACGGCAAGATCGTCGGCAATTGCGGCCTCAACCGCCTCGGCGGGCGCCGGCAGCACGTCGCCAGCGTCGGCATGGGCGTGCATGACGATTTCACCGGCCGCGGTTTCGGCAGCATCCTGCTCGGCGCCATGGTCGAGGCCGCCGACGACTGGCTGGACGTCAAGCGGCTGGAACTGACCGTCTATACTGACAACGACGCCGCCATCGGCCTCTATGAGAAATTCGGCTTCGAGCGGGAAGGCCTGCTGAGGGCCTTCGGCTTTCGATCGGGAGAGTATGTCGACGCCTATACCATGGCGCGGTTGAGACCTTGAACGAACGAGGCTGACGCCCGCCGTCAGCCTCTCACCCGCTGATCAGCGCCAGCCACTCGTCCTCATCCAAGGTCTGCACGCCGAGTTCGCGCGCCTTGTCGAGCTTGGAGCCGGCGCCGGGACCGGCGACGACGATATCTGTTTTCTTCGAAACCGAGCCCGCCACCTTGGCGCCAAGGCTTTCGGCCCTCGCCTTCGCCTCGTCGCGCGTGAATTTCTCCAGCGAACCGGTAAAGACCACCGTCTTGCCGGCGACCGGGCTTCCTGCCGTCACCGGCTGTTCAGCCTCCTGCGGCGTGACTTCGTCGAGCAGGCGGCCGATCACCTCGACATTGCGCGGCTCCTTGTAGAATTCGACCATGGCTCGCGCCACGACCTCGCCGATGCCCTCGATGGCGTTGAGATCGTTCCAGGCGTCGCCGGAAAGCGGTGCTGCTTCCTTCATCGCCGTCGCAAAGGCTTCGTAGGTGCCGTAGGAGCGCGCCAGCAGCTTAGCTGTGGTCTCGCCGACATGACGGATGCCGAGCGCATAGATGAAGCGGTGAAGCGCAATGCTGCGTCGTTCGTTGATCGCTGCATAGAGCTTGCCGACACTGACTTTGCCGAAGCCGTCGATATTCTCCAGCTTGGTCAGCGAGTCCTGCTGCCGTTTCTCCAGCGTGAAGATCTCGGGCGCCGTGCGGATCTGCAGCGACGGATCCTCGTTTTCGAAAAAGAAGTCGACCTGCTTGGAGCCGAGCCCCTCGATATCGAAGGCGTTACGCGAGACGAAGTGCTTCAGATGCTCCGTCGCCTGCGCCCGGCAGATGAAGCCGCCGGTGCAGCGGCGCACCGAATCCATCTTGCCGGTCTTCTCGTTCACCTCGCGCACGGCATGCGAACCGCAGACCGGGCAGGTCTTCGGAAACTCGTACGAGCGGGCGTCGGCGGCGCGTTTTTCCATCACCACGTCGAGAATTTGCGGAATGACGTCGCCGGCACGTTGGACGATGACGGTATCGCCCTCGCGGATGTCATGTTCCTCCGGCCGGATGCGCTCGCCGCTATTGCCGATGCCTTTGATGTAATCTTCGTTGTGCAGCGTAGCATTGGTGACGACCACACCGCCGACCGTGATCGGCTTCAGCCGCGCCACCGGTGTCAACGCGCCGGTGCGGCCGACCTGGATTTCGATCCTCTCGACCTCGGTGAAGGCCTGCTCGGCCGGGAATTTGTGCGCCGTCGCCCACCGCGGGCTGCGCGAGCGAAAGCCGAGGCGCTGCTGCAGTTCGAGGCTGTCGACCTTGTAGACGACGCCGTCGATGTCGTAGTCGAGATCCGGGCGCTTCAAACCGATCTCGTCGTAATGCGTCAGGATATCGGCGACCGAATTCAGCCGCTTCATCAGCGGGTTTACGGGAAAGCCCCAGTCCTTGAAGGTCTGCACCATGCCGAATTGCGTATCTTCCGGCATCTCCGACATCTCGCCCCAGGCATAGGCGAAGAATTTCAGCTTGCGGCTCGCCGTCACCTTGGCGTCCAGCTGCCGGAGCGATCCGGCGGCCGTATTGCGCGGATTGACGTAGGTCTGCTTGCCCTCCGCCTCCATCTGCCGGTTGAGAGCCAGGAAATCGCTCTTGGCCATATAAACCTCGCCGCGGATTTCCACCACGGCGGGAACGCCCTTCGGCAGCTCGTTGGGGATCTCGGCGATCGTTCGGATGTTTGCGGTGACGTTCTCCCCCGTCGTGCCGTCGCCGCGCGTGGCGGCTGTTACCAGCCTGCCGTTTTCGTAACGAATGGACATCGACAGACCATCGATCTTAGGCTCCGCGGTAAAGGCGATCGACTGGTCCGGCAGGCGGCCGAGGAAGCGATAGACGCCGGCGACGAAATCCTGCACGTCCTCCTGCGAAAACGTGTTGTCGAGCGACAGCATCGGCCGCGCATGAATGACCGGCGAGAAGGTGACGGAAGGAGCGGCTCCGACATGCCGCGACGGGCTATCCTCGCGGATCAGCTCGGGAAACCGCGCCTCCAGCGCATCGTTGCGGCGCTTCAGCGCGTCGTAATCGGCATCCGATATCTCCGGCCGGTCCTTGCCGTGATAGAGCGCATCGTGATGCGCGATTTCCTTTGCCAGCCGCTCAAGCTCGGCGGCAGCCTCTTCGATCGTCAACGCGTCGACGGCGGAACCTTCGGTGGACATGCAACCTCACTCCAGGGAATCTGGCCAGAAAATCTGCATTGTTTTTAGAGCAAAATTTCCGGATGAAAAGAGAGACCGGATATGCTGCATGCCGGATGGCGCGGGCTATCGGACAGGGCCCGCCCACCTCTCCGCCTCATCTCTGTGCTCGTCACAGGGATCCAGCCACGGCGCGTCTGCGCCGTGAATGACTCTCATACAGGCAAGAAATCTCTCGCGCTCAAGGACTTGGGCGCGCTGGAATCCCTGTGGCGAGCACAGGGATAAGGGAGATTGGCGTCACCGTTCGCGACAAATTCATACGTCTGGGACGCTTGTCATGGCCTCCGGCCCGGCGGGTCTGACCGGCCTATTGCCAGTCTCGCGCATTCCGCAGCCGAATGCCGCTGACATGCAGGCCGGTGTTCCAGAGGTCCTTCAACGGCCGCAGGTTATCGACCACCCGGAGATCCACCTGCCGTGGCGCAAACTCCTGGTCGAGCTGCGACATGGCGGTCCGCTTGACAGGAACGACGCGTCTGCTGGACACCCACATGCCTGCATCCTTGAGCTCTTTGAAGCCGTCGGACGCCATTTCATAGCGGTGGAGGGTCTCCACCTCGAGCCTTTCCAGCCAATGACGCTCGACGAAGGCAACGGCGCGCCAATCACCGAGCCAGCGCCGGCGTTCGGCCTCGGGCGTATCCGGCGTACCCCACAGTAGGATACGCGGACAGTCTCGAGGAAAGAGGTACATAAAGTCATGATCGCCATCGATCGCCCAGACGAGCGGGTCATTCAACCATTCCCGACCAACCGGGCGAAGCGAGGGAATGAGAACAGGGCGCGGCTCGAACACCGCGATATCGGGATCATCGCTGAAATGGAAAAGACGCATGGCAAAGGATTACCACGGATCGGGACTTCCTGTCACCGCAACCGGCCGGCCGATCAGCCGTTGCCGGCCAGCAGCCGCTTCGCCGCCGCCCTCGCCTCTTCGGTGACCGAAGCGCCGGCGAGCATGCGGGCGATTTCTTCGGTGCGGTCCGTCTGCGCCATCGTAGCCACGCGCGTCGCGATCTTTTCCGAACCGTCGGTCGTCGGCCCTTTGGAGATCAACAGATGCGTTGCCGCCCTTGCCGCGACCTGCGGCGCATGGGTGACCGACAGCACCTGGACACGATCGGAGAGCCGCTTCAGCCGCTGGCCGATCGCATCGGCCACCGCACCGCCGACGCCGGTATCGATTTCGTCGAAGACGAGCGTCGGCGCCGATCCGCGATCGGCGAGCGCCACCTTCAGCGCCAGCAGGAAACGCGACAGTTCACCGCCGGAAGCGACCTTCATGATCGAGCCTGGCCGCGTGCCCGGATTGGTCTGCACATGGAACTCGACGACGTCGATGCCTTCTGCCAGCGCCTCCTGCGCATCGGTGGTGATCTCGACCATGAAGCGAGCGCGTTCGAGCTTCAGTGCCGGCAGCTCGGCCATGACGGCCGCGGCCAGCGACGTGCCGGCATGATGGCGCTTGTCGGAGAGTGCGCGTGCCGCGGTATCGTAATTCTCCCGCGCCAGGCCGACCTCGGCTTCCAGCCGCGCAAGCTTCTCTTCGCCTGCATCGAGATCGGCAAGATCGGCGATCATGCGGACGGCCAGCGCCGGCAGCTCGGTGACCGGCACGGAATATTTGCGCGAAGCGGCCCGGAGCGCGAAAAGTCGCTCCTCCACCCGCTCCAGCTCGCGCGGATCATATTCGGTCTTGCGTAGCGCCGCCTCGACTTCCATCTGGGCGTTGGAAAGCTGATCGAGCGCGGCATCGAGCAACGTCACAGTGTCTTCGAGCAGTCCCGGCGCCTCATGGCTCTTGCGCTCCAGCCGGCGTACCAGCGAGGCGATATGGGGCACCGGCGAGGCATTGCCGTTCAGGAATTCGGAGGCTTCGGCGATGTCGCCGGCGATCCGCTCGGCCTTCATCATCTTCTGCCTGCTTTCGGCGAGTTCGTCCTCCTCACCGTCCTGCGGCGAGAGTTTCTCGAGCTCTTCGACGGAGGAACGCAGATAGTCGGCCTCGCGCGCCGCGCTTTCGACCTTCTCGCGGTGCTTCTTCAGGGTCCGCTCGCTGTCGCGCCACATACGATACAGCCGGGAGACTTCTGTAACTTCATCGGTCAGTCCGCCGAAGGCATCGAGAAGGGTACGATGGGCGTTGGTATCGACCAGGGCGCGATCGTCGTGCTGGCCATGGATCTCGACCAGCATCTGGCCGGCCTGGCGCATCAGCTGCACGCTGACCGGCTGATCGTTGACATATGCCTTGGTGCGCCCGTCTGCCGATTGCTGGCGGCGGAAGATCAGATCGCCCTCGTCGTCGATGCCGTTTTCACGCAGCAGCGCGCGGGCGCCGTGATCCATGCCGACGTCGAACACGGCCGTCACCTGCCCCTTATCTTCGCCATGGCGCACCAGGCCGCCGTCGCCACGCCCGCCGAGCGCCAGCGACAGACTGTCGAGCAGGATGGATTTGCCCGCCCCGGTCTCGCCCGTCAGCACGGAAAGGCCGGTCTCGAAGGCAAGATCCAGCCGCTCGATCAGGACGATATCGCGGATCGAAAGCTGGATCAGCATTGGACTTAGGAACCGAGCAGGAGTTTCTTGCCTGCCGCAGCGATCCACGAGCCCTTGTTTTCACGCGGCTCGGCGCCACCGGTCTGCAGCAGCTTGTAGGAATCGGCGTACCACTGGCTGTCGGGATAGTTGTGACCAAGAACGGCTGCCGCGGTCTGAGCCTCGTCGACGATGCCCATCGCATAATAGGCCTCGACGAGACGGGCGAGCGCCTCTTCGATCTGGTTCGTGTTCGGATATTTCTCGACAACGATGCGGAAGCGCGAGATCGCGGCGAGATATTCCTTCCGCTCCATGTAGTAGCGGCCGATCTGCATTTCCTTGCCGGCCAGCTGGTCGCGCGCATAGCGGATCTTCGCCTGCGCGTCGTCGACATATTCGGAGTTCGGGTAATTGTCGACGACAGCCTGCATCGCCTCGATCGTCTTGGCCGAGGCGCGCTGGTCCTGCGTCACGTCGACGATCTGCTTGGAATAGGTGAGGCCGATGAGATACTGTACGTAGGCGGCATCCTGGGACTTCGGATATTGCGCCATGTAGCGGTTGCCCGACGCGAGCGCATCATCGAGCTTGCCCTGGCGATATTTGACGAAGGTGCTCATCACAAGCGCCTTGCGCGCCCACTCGGAGAATGGGTTCTCGCGGTCGATGGCGTCGAACTTGCGCGCCGCTTCCGCCATGTTGCCGGCCTTCATATTGGCAAGGCCCTGGGTGTAGAGCACATCAGGCGGATCTGTTTCGAGGCCGAGCTTGGTGATGTCGATATCGGGGTCCGACTGGCAGCCGGATATCGAGGCGCCTGCGCTGAGCACCAGAAGCGATGCGAACAAAGCGCGCGCTGTCTTCATCATACCTTCAGATCCTGCATAAGCCATTCGAAAGAACCCCACTGCCGCCGCTCGCTCCACGGCAGCCACGCCTCGCTGGCGTTTCTAGCCACAAATGTGCTTCGAGAGCAACGCAATGATAAGGCATTAACGCATTTTTGTGGCAGCCGCGGCCGGAAATGCCCGGCTTTTCACCTTCTTGCCGACCTGTTGCAGCTAAGCACCTGCCGTAAAATGCCGATCGCCGCAAACTCGGGCGACATAAAAAAACCGCCTCCGGGAAAGAGGCGGCCTGGTCTTTGAGAATATGCTGGAGGTCATGCCGACCAGGGGGCGAATTCAGCAGCGCTGACCGCGATCAGTTCACGAGCGGCGACGCGCTGGCGCGGCGTCGAGGTCTCGACCACCTCGTAGGCGGAGGGATCGGCGAGCAGCGCCTTCAAAGCATTGGCATTCATCTTGTGGCCGCCACGATAGGAACGGTAGCAACCGATAAACTGGACGCCGGCGAGCGACAAGTCGCCGACGGCATCGAGCGTCTTGTGGCGGACGAACTCGTCCTTGGCGTAGCGCAGTCCTTCGACATTGATGACGGTGTTGTCGTCCGAAATGACGACAGAATTTTCGAGCGACGAGCCGAGCGCATGTCCGGAAGCCCAGAGCCGCTCGACATCGCGCATGAAGCCGAAGGTACGGGCGCGAGAAAGCTCGGTCTTGAAGACTGCGGCGCTCATGTCGCCGGCCCACTTCTGCCGGCCAATCAGCGGGCAGTCGAAATCAATCTCGACCTCGAAGCGCGTGCCGTCATAGGGACGGAATTCGCTC
Source organism: Rhizobium lentis (assembly GCF_014200175.1). Lineage (GTDB taxonomy): Bacteria > Pseudomonadota > Alphaproteobacteria > Rhizobiales > Rhizobiaceae > Rhizobium > Rhizobium mulingense. The sequence goes on from NZ_JACHBD010000001.1 coordinate 617,117, forward strand.
CAGGAACCGCCATGCTCGATCCGCACCGGCTTGGTGATACGGATATAACGGCGCTTGACGCCGAGCGAGACGAGACCGGCCTGTTCGATCGCGTCGACGAAAGGCAACGAGCTGCCGTCCATGATCGGCATTTCTGCGCCCTGCACTTCGATCACCACATTGTCGAGGCCGAGCGCATAGATGGCGGCCATGACATGTTCGATCGTCGCGACCGAATGCGTCGGCGAAAAGCCGAGTACGGTGCAGAGGTCGGTATTGCCGACCTGCGACGAAACGGCCTTGAGTTCGGTAATATCGCCATTGTCATGCAGGCGCTGGAAAACGACGCCGGTGTCCGATTCGGCCGGGTTCAGCGTGATCGAGACATTGGCACCCGAATGAACCCCGATGCCCGAGAGCGTCACGGGACGCGATACGGTCGTTTGAAAACCCAGCAAGCCAATTGCCATAAAATCTGCCTTTATTTTTCCGCTCCAGCGATCTGTTCCACGGTGCGGTTTTCATTCGTTCTGCAGAAGGAGCCTCGTTGAGGAGTCTCCTAGGGCAGTTTCCTTGCACCATACTTACGTGCGCCGGCGCTCCAATCCAAATCACTGTTTCTTTCGGTTTGTTACGAAGTCACACGATTGATATCGCTCAGCAATTCGGGGCTGAAAAACGCAAATGCCCGGGACCTGGATCCCGGGCATGAACGGTGTCGGATCGCAGCCTCAGTTCGACTGGCGACGCAGGAATGCTGGGATTTCCAGCTGGTCGTCTTCCTGCATCATGCGGGCCTGCGGAACCGCACGACCCTGATCGTCGAGATTGCCGCGGCGCGGTGCGTAGAGGCTTGCCTCCGGCGACAGCGGACGCCGCTGCTGCGAAGCGGCCGGCGGCGCGGCGGTCATGTCAGCGGCGACGGCGTCATCGTCGCGGCGCCCCAGCGAATTGGTGATTCGCTTGAGCAGGCCCATTGGGCCGCGCTCTTCCTGGCCATGGGCGGAAGCCGCCTGCGTGCGGTGGTCGAGTTCGGCCTGAACGACCGGCGGGAAATCCTCCACCTTCGGCATGCGGACGGGTTCCGCCGCCTGACGGATGATCGGCTCCTGCCGGACCGGCTGCGGCTGGATCGGCTGCTGCTGCTGGATGGGCTGGCTCATCACCGGCTGGCTCATCACCGGTGCGGGAGCCTGCTGCTGCACCTGAGGACGCATGGCGGGAGCCTCCGGTGCAGGCGCGAAAATCTTGCTCTGCGGACGGAAGACTTCCTGCTGCGCAGCAGGCTGCTGAAGCGGCGCGGCGGCACGCGGGGCCGGAATCTCAAGCTCGCGTTCCATCTCGGCTTCGCGGATGGTCTGGGCGATCGGATCAACGGCCTTGGGTGCCTGCATCACCGGCGCAGGCTGAACTGCGGCCGCTGCCGGAGCAACAGCCGCAGAGGGACGGATAGCGGGCTTGGCGGCCGGCTGGTAGTTGCGCTCGGCGGCTTCGCTGATCGCCCGGTCGATACCGGTTGCGACGACCGAAACGCGGATGATTCCTTCAAGCGATTCATCGAAGGTGGCGCCGAGTATGATGTTGGCGTCCGGATCGACTTCCTCGCGGATACGGGTTGCGGCTTCGTCGACTTCGAAGAGCGTGAGATCGCGACCGCCCGTGATCGAGATCAGCAGGCCCTGGGCGCCCTTCATCGAGGTTTCGTCGAGCAGCGGGTTGGCGATCGCCGCTTCGGCTGCCTGCAGTGCGCGGCCGGCGCCGGAAGCTTCGCCGGTGCCCATCATCGCGCGGCCCATTTCGCGCATGACCGAGCGGACGTCGGCGAAGTCGAGGTTGATGAGACCCTCCTTCACCATCAGGTCGGTGATGCAGGCAACGCCCGAATAGAGAACCTGGTCGGCCATGGCGAACGCGTCGGCGAAGGTCGTCTTATCGTTGGCAATGCGGAAGAGGTTCTGGTTCGGAATGACGATCAGCGTGTCGACAGACTTCTGCAGCTCCTGAATGCCCATCTCGGCGAGACGCATGCGGCGGCCGCCTTCGAAATGGAACGGCTTGGTGACCACGCCGACCGTCAGGATGCCCTTGTTACGGGCGGCCTGCGCGACAACAGGAGCAGCACCGGTGCCGGTGCCGCCGCCCATGCCGGCGGTGACGAAGCACATATGCGTGCCGTTCAGGTGATCGACGATCTCGTCGATGCATTCTTCAGCGGCCGCGCGACCGACTTCCGGCTGCGAACCGGCACCGAGGCCTTCGGTAACGTTGACGCCGAGCTGGATGATGCGCTCGGCTTTCGTCATCGTCAGCGCCTGCGCATCCGTATTGGCAACGACGAAGTCGACGCCCTGTAGGCCGGCGGTGATCATGTTGTTGACGGCGTTGCCGCCACCGCCACCAACGCCGAACACGGTGATGCGCGGCTTCAGCTCTGTGATGTCAGGCTTTTGCAGCTTGATGGTCATGGTACCTGTTCCTTCTCTCTCTGGCCGCATCGCCACGCCGGCCAATTACTCAATTTCAGAAGCTTTCCTTCAACCACTGGCCCATCCGGGCTATGCGGCTGTTATTTCCCCCAAGCGACATGAGCAGACCGCTCTGTGACGCATGTGTCTCCATGTCCGCGACCTGCGGATAGATCATCAGACCGACGGCCGTCGAAAAGGCCGGGCCCTTGGCCGCCGTCGGCAATCCCGACACGCCCATCGGGCGGCCGATGCGGACGTTGCGGGCAAGAATGCGCCGCGCCACTTCGGCAAGGCCGGTCAGCTGGCTTGCGCCGCCCGTCAAGACGACGCGCTTGCCGACGATCGGGCTAAAGCCGGAGCGCTGGATCCGGTCGCGTATCAGTTCCATCGTCTCTTCGATTCGCGCCGAAACGATGCGCGAAACCAGCGCCCGCGGCACTTGCGACGGCTGGTCGCGATCATCCTCGCCGATCGGCGGGATCGAGATCAGCTCGCGCTCGTCGGAGGAATTCGAAAGTGCCGAGGCATGCACGACCTTCAGTCGTTCCGCATCCTCGATGCGGGTCGAGAGGCCGCGCGCCAGGTCGGTGGTGACGTGATGGCCGCCGAGGCCGACGGCGTCGGTGTGAACAAGCTTGCCCTCGGCAAAGACCGAGATCGTCGTCGTGCCGCCACCCATGTCGATCGCCGCGCAGCCGAGCTCGACTTCGTCATCGACGAGAGCGGCAAGCCCGGATGCATAAGGGGTAGCGACGATGCCTTCGACCGACAGATGCGCACGATTGACGCTGAGCTCCAGGTTCTTCAGCGCCGAGCGCTCTGCGGTGACGACATGCATGTCGACGCCGAGCGCGTCGCCATACATCGCCAGCGGATCGCGGATGCCGCGCTCGCCATCGAGCGAGAAGCCGGTCGCCAGCGAATGTAGCACCGAGCGGTCCTGGCGCAGCGACTGCTGGCAGGCGGCCGACAGCACTTTTTTGAGATCGTTGAGCTCGACTTCCTGGCCGCCGAGATCGATGGTCGCCGTGTAAATGTCGCTGCCGAGGCGGCCGGCCGTCAGGTTGACGATCAGGCTCTCGACGGTCAGCCCCGCCATGCGCTCGGCCGCATCGACGGCGAGCCGGATGACGCCTTCCAGCGCGTCGAGGTCGGCAATGACGCCGGTCTTGATGCCGCGGGACCGCTGGTGGCCGATGCCGATGATCTCGATATTGTGCGTGCGGCCCGGCAGGATCTGGCTTTCCTCGCGCGGCGTCAGCCGGCCGATCATGCAGACCACCTTGGTCGAGCCGATGTCGAGCACCGAAACGATATGCGACCGCTTCGACGAAAGCGGCTTCAGGCGCGGCAATCCGAAATGGGATGAACCGAACAAGCTCATATATTCTGCCCCGCCTTCTTCAATTCTTTCGTACGCTCCGTTACTGCCGCCTGCCGGCGAACCGCCGCTTCCGGCGTCAGCTGGACGGCGGTTCTGTCCGGCAATCTCAGGTCGACCGCAGCGATGTCGCGCTCCAGCAGCTGATGCTGCTTGTCGAAGGCCGACAGCGTCGCTAGCGCCTGGTCGATGCCGTCTTCCGGCAGCTTGACGACGACGCCGTTGTCCATGTGCAGGTCCCAACGACGACCCGATATCCAGACATAGGCCTTCACGCGGGCCTTCACGTCGGGCCACTTCGCGAAGGCGTCGTCGAGCGAAGCCGCAGCCGTTTCCGCATCGCGGCCGACGACGAGCGGCAGCGACGAAAACTTGTTGTCGCGCAGCGGCGCAATGACGCTGCCGTTCTTTTCGATCAGCGAAAGCTCCTGCCCGTGCTGCCAGATTGCATAGGCCTGGCGCTCCTTGAGCTTCACTTCGATCGTCTTGGGATAGACCTTGCGGACCTCGACGCTTTCGACCCAGGGAAGATGGGCGATCTTCCGGCGAGCGGCATCGACGTCGAGCGCGACCAGCGAGGTCGTGCCGTCGAGGCCGATCAGCTGCAGGATTTCGATTTCGGAAGTTTCGGAATTGCCGGAGACCTTGACGTCCTCGATCGCAAAACCCGCCGCCGTCGTCGTCGCCTGGGCGACGGCTTCCGTGTGACCGCCGAGCGACATGCCGTAAAGTCCGGTCGCGCCTAAAAAAGCCAGCGCCGAAACTGTGCCCGTATGGGCCGGGATGTAGATGCGGCCGCTGCCGAGGCTAATCAGGAAACGAGTGACGCGGCGCAGCGGACGCGGCAGGACGAATCGCTCTTCGGCTTCCACGGTCGGAAGCACGGCATGATGGCTGGGACGCCCTATCCTCTTGACCGTCAACGCAAACAAGACGCGTCCTCCACCATCCACCGGAGAAACTCACCAAAGGAATAGCCGGCATGGCCGGCCATTTCGGGCACGAGCGAGGTTGGAGTCATGCCAGGCTGGGTATTGACCTCCAGCCAGATGATTTCGCCGTCTTCGGAGAAACGATCGTCGTAACGAAAGTCGGACCGACTGACGCCGCGACAACCGATTGCCTGATGCGCCCTTAGGGCCAATGTTTGTATTTTTTGGTAAATATTCGGTGAAATTTTCGCCGGGATGACGTGTTTTGAACCGCCCGCCGCATATTTGGAATCGTAATCATAGAAATTGTGTCCCTGCGGCACCACCTCGGTGACACCAAGCGCCGTCTCGCCCATGACACCGCAGGTGAGCTCGCGGCCATAGACATAGCGCTCGACGAGAACGTCCTCGCCATAACGCCACTCGGTCGAGCTGACGACCTGGGGAGGATGCGCTTGATCTTCCGTGACGATGACGACGCCGAAGCTCGACCCCTCGCGAACCGGCTTCACCACATAGGGCGGCTTCATCGGATGCACGGAGGGAAAGGCGAAACGGTTGACGACCTGCGATTCGGCAACCGGAATGCCGGCAGCGGCTGCGACAAGCTTCGCCTTGTCCTTGTCCATCGCCAGCGCCGAGGCAAGCACACCCGAATGCGTATAGGGAATTTCGAGATATTCAAGGATGCCCTGGATGGTGCCGTCCTCGCCAAAAGGTCCGTGAAGTGCGTTGAAGGCGACATCGGGCTTCAGCGCCGCAAGCCTCTCGGAAACGTCGCGCGCCACATCGATGCACGTCACCTGGAAGCCTTCGGCTTCGAGGGCTGCTGCGCAAGCCTTTCCCGAGGAAAGGCTGACGGGCCGTTCCGAGGAAAATCCGCCCATCAGGACAGCCACATGCTTGCGACTCATCAACACCCCCAAAAATAACTTCCACTTTTGAAAACGACGCTTGCGTGAGCCTGTCTGCGCCGTTTCGGGCCTTTGTCCGATCTGCATGCATTAGAGCATCATTATGGTTAATGAAGTGTTTACTTTCGTTAACTCCTGCCCCGGAAATTCGCGATCTTTTACCCTTTGCTCATTTCGCTATCATTCCCCCGCCGTCCGGGGATGACGCGAACAGAGGAGAAAAATCCTATGTTTTCAAAAAGATATCGTGCCGCGCTGAACCGCGATGGGCTCAGTCAAGGGACCGGGATGTTATCCGTCAAAGGCGGCCGGCGGCTTGATTGATTAATGCGGAGAGCGGCAACGCTCGGTCAGCCCTGCTTTTCTATTGATGCGGATCTGACTTCCGGTTAGCGAAGGCTCATGGATAAGCAGGGAGAAGATCATGCGATGCCTCGTCACCGGCGCTGCCGGCTTCGTCGGTAGTCCACTTGTCGAGCGGCTGCGCGCAGAGAAGATTTGCGATCTCGTCGTCACCACCAGATCGGTAATCTCTGCCTTTCCTGATGATGTCAGGCATTTTCCAAGTGACATAACCGACAGGACCGACTGGGCGGCGGCACTTGCAGGCGTCGACGTCATCCTCCATCTTGCCGCCCGCGTTCACATCATGAACGATCGCGCAGCCGATCCGCTGGCGGAATTCCGCCGGACCAACACCGCCGCTACTCTCAACCTTGCCGAACAGGCGGCCCGCGCGGGCGTGAAGAGATTCGTCTTCGTCAGCACCATCAAGGTCAATGGCGAAGATAACGATCGGCCGTTCCGGCATGACGACACGCCGAAGCCGATCGACCCCTACGGCATTTCGAAACTGGAAAGCGAAATCGGTCTGCGCGAAATCGCCGCCCGCACCGGCATGGAAATCGTCATCATCCGGCCGCCGCTGGTCTATGGCCCCGGCGCCAGAGGCAACTTCGCTCTTCTCCTCGGGCTCATCCGCAAGCGGATACCGCTCCCTTTCGCTTCGCTGGAGAACCGCCGCACACTGGTGGCGGTGCAAAATCTCGTCGATCTGATCATCACCTGCGCGGCGCATCCCGCCGCCGGCGGTGAGATTTTCCTCGCCGGAGATGGTGAGGACCTGTCGACTCCGGAGCTCATCCGGGGAATTGCCGCGGGGCTCGGCATCAAGCCGATACTGGTCCCCTTCCCCTCCGCATTGCTGCACATGGCGGCGAAGGCAGTCGGGAAGGAAGCCGTCTATCAACGCCTGTGCGGTTCGCTGCAGGTCGACATCTCCCAGGCGCACAAGGTTCTCGGCTGGACGCCGGTCGTCACGCCGCGCGAAGGCCTGAAACTGGCGGTGAAGTAATCGTTATTCGCTGGTCACACCCTGGAACGGGCGCACTTCGCGGCCGGGCATGAAGACGCCGAGGCGCTTGATTTCCCATTCGAGCTTGATGCCCTCTTTCTCGAAAACCTCGCGACGCACCTGCTCGCCGAGATATTCGAGATCGTAGCCGGTCGCCTGCCCCATATTGATCATGAAATTGCAGTGAAGCGACGACATCTGGGCGCCTCCGATGACGAGGCCGCGGCAGCCCGCCTCGTCGATCAGCTTCCAGGCCGAATGGCCCGGCGGGTTCTTGAAGGTCGAGCCGCCGGTCTTTTCACGCACCGGCTGCACCGTCTCCCGGTGATTGCGCACGGCGTCCATTTCGGCGCGGATCTGGGCGCGATCTTCAGGATAGCCCTCGAACAGCACCGAGGTGAAGATCAGATCGCCGGGTGCTTTTGAATGCCGGTAGGAATACCCCATCTCCGCATTGGAAAGCACATGCTTGTTGCCCTTGCGGTCGACGGCGTTGACCTCGATCAGCCGCTCGCGCGTCTCGACGCCGTTAGCGCCGGCATTCATGCGCGCCGCGCCGCCGATACCGCCTGGAATGCCATAGAAAAAATGAAAACCGCCGATGCCGTTGTCCATCGCCATCGCCGCGACATGCTTGTCGGGGCAGATTGCGCCAGCGAGGATGCGGTTTTCGCCGGCCAACTCGACGAAGCCGAAGCCCTTGGCCGACAGGCGCAGCACGACTCCGGGAATGCCGCCGTCGCGCACGAGGATATTGGAGCCGACGCCGACCACCGTCAGCGGCACCTCTCCCGGCAGTATCTTCAGGAAGGCGATGAGATCGTCGACGTCATGCGGCTGGAACATCAGTTCAGCCAGACCGCCGGCCCGGAACCAGGTGACGCGATCCATGGGGGCATCCGGCGTGATACGGCCGCGGATATCCTTTACACCGTCTCCGAGAGACGCGAGAAGCTTTTCCCCATTCACCTGTTTCATGCGGACTTTCCCGATAGGCCTTCCAGTTGTCTGGGCAGTGCGGCTGCCCAGGATGTGATGCTTCCAGCCCCCAACAAAACCACGAAATCGCCAGGCTTTGCAACCTCTGCAACCATCTGCGGCAGAAGCTCGGCCGAAGACAGGAAGCGGGCGTCGCGATGGCCGCCGGATTTGATGCGCGAGACGAGCGACGTGGAGTCGGCGCCTTCGATTGCATCCTCGCCTGCCGCATAGACGGGCGCCAGAAAAATGCTGTCGGCATCGTTGAAGCAGGCCGCGAATTCCTCGAATAGGCTTGCGAGACGGCTGTACCGGTGCGGCTGGTGGACGGCGATGATGCGGCCCTTGCAGGCCTCGCGGGCCGCGCGCAGCACCGCCTTGATCTCGACCGGATGGTGGCCGTAATCGTCGAAGATCTGCACTCCGTTCCATTCGCCCGTCAAGGTAAAGCGGCGCTTGACGCCGCCGAAGGAGGCAAGCCCCTTGGCGATATCTTCACTCGATATGCCAAGCCGGTTGGCGACGGCGATCGCCGCCGTCGCGTTGGAAATATTGTGCCGCCCGGGCATCGGCATGACCAGCCCCTTGAGCTCGGTCACCTGGCCGGTGCGGCGGCGGCGGATCTCGACATCGAAGATCGAGCGCGTGCCGTCGATTCGCACATTCTTGAAGCGCACGTCGGCCTGCGGGTTCTCGCCATAGGTGATGATCTTGCGGTCCTCGATGCGGCCGACCAGCGATTGTACTTCGGGGTGGTCGAGGCACATGACGCCGAAACCGTAAAACGGCACGTTCTCGACGAACTGCCGGAAGGCGGCGCGCACCGCATCGAAATTGCCGTAATGGTCGAGATGTTCGGGGTCGATGTTGGTGATGACGGCAACATCGGCCGGAAGCTTCAGGAAGGTGCCGTCAGATTCGTCGGCCTCCACCACCATCCACTCGCCCTCGCCCATCCGGGCATTGGTGCCGTAGGCATTGATGATGCCGCCGTTGATGACGGTCGGGTCGAGCCCGCCGGCTTCGAGCAGGGTCGCCACCAGCGAGGTCGTCGTCGTCTTGCCGTGGGTGCCGCCGATGGCAATTGCATTGCGAAAGCGCATCAGTTCGGCAAGCATTTCGGCGCGGCGCACCACCGGCAGCAGCTTTTCACGGGCGGCGATAAGTTCCGGATTGCTCTTCTTGATCGCCGTCGAGACGACGACGACTTCGGCATCGCCCAGATTTTCGGCGCGATGGCCGACGAAGACCTCAATGCCTTTGTCGCGCAGGCGCTGCACATTGGCGCTGTCGGCCTGATCCGATCCCTGCACCTTGTGGCCGAGATTGTGCAGCACTTCGGCAATGCCGCTCATGCCGATGCCGCCAATGCCGATGAAATGGACGAGACCGATCGCCTTCGGCAGTTTCATGCGCGTGTCCTCTTGAATTCTGAGACCGTCTTACCGGCGGCAATAGCCTCAACCATGTCGGCAAGCAAGTTTGCCGCATCCGGTTTCCCGGCAAGCTTCGCCGCCGCCGCCATGTGCGACAGCTTTTCCGGATCGTTCATCACATGGCTCAGTATAGAGGCGATACGTTCCGGCGAAAGCTCGGATTGAGTGATTACCTTTGCCCCGCCGGTCGCAGCCAGTGCGGCGGCGTTCGCCGCCTGATCGTGGTCGAGCGCATGCGGATAAGGCACCAGGATGGCCGGGCGGCCGATGACGGAGATTTCCGAAACCGTGGACGCGCCGGAGCGGCAGATCACCAGATGCGCTTTGGCAAGACGCTCCGCCATATCATTGAAAAACGGCGCGATATCGGCACCCATCTGCAGCTGCGCCACGCAGCCGCGGACCATCTCCATATCCTCCGGCCGAACCTGTTGCGTCACCCTGAGCCGCGCCCGCAGCTCTTCGTCGAGCAAGCTGATCGCCGTCGGCATGGCCTTGGAGAAATATTGCGCGCCCTGGCTGCCGCCGAAGACGACGAGATGGAAAGGTTCGCCGGAAAGCGAGGGATGATAGGGCTGTTCGGCCGCGGCAAGGATAGCCGGGCGCACGGGATTGCCGGTCGCAACTGTCTTGTCGGAAAAAGCATCGCCGCTTTCCGGTAGAAAGCCGCCGGCAATCGCCTTGACGCGCGGGGCCAACGCCTTGTTGGCGCGCCCCATGACGGCGTTCTGTTCATGCAGCATCGAGGCGACACCGAGCCGCGTGGCGGCCAGCAGCGGCGGCACCGTGGGATAGCCGCCGAAACCGACGACGATGACAGGCTTCAGCCGCTGGATCAGCTTTTTGGCCGCCCGCATGCCGCTCCACAGCGTCCACAGCGAGCGGGCGACGGCGACCGGGTTCTTCGAACCGATCGTCGCCGACGGTACGACATGGATCTCCTCGGCCGGGAATTTGCCGGCATAGCGCTCGGCCCGGCTGTCGGTGACGAGATGTACCGAATAGCCGCGTTCCTTCAGCTTGAAGGCCAGCGCCTCCGCCGGGAACACATGGCCGCCGGTCCCCCCGGCGGCAAGCAGCACGATGCCTTTGCTCATGATCGTTACTCCGCCGGCATGCCGTGCGGGACGCGGAAGAGGCTTCGGTCCTGCGCGCGCTTTTCCGGCCGATGGCGCGTCAGCGCCAGAATGAAGCCGGCGGTGACGCAGATCGCCACCATGGACGAACCTCCGTAGGAAATCAGCGGCAGCGTCATGCCCTTTGCCGGCAGCAGTTCGAGGTTGACGCCGATATTGATGATTGACTGGATGCCCATCTGCAGCACCAGACCGGCGACGGCAAAGCGGTTGAAGTCGTTGCGCTCACGATACGCATGCGACAGGCCGCGCAGCACCAGCACGGTGAACAGCGCCACGAGCGCCATGCAGAAGACGATGCCGAATTCCTCGGCCGCAACCGAGAAGATGAAGTCGGTATGGGCGTCGGGGATGATCCGCTTGACGATGCCCTCTCCCGGTCCCTGGCCGAACCAGCTGCCGCGGATGATCGCTTCGCGCGCCGTGTCGATCTGGAACGTGTCGCCCTCGCCGGTCATGAACTTGTCGATACGCAACGCCACATGCGGGAAAACGTAATAGGCGCTGAGCAAGCCGCCAGCGCCGCCGATGCCGAGCAGCATGATCCAGATCCATGGCATGCCGGCCATGAAGAACATGCCGCCCCAGACGGCCGTGGTCAGGATGGTCTGGCCGAGGTCCGGCTGCGCGACGAGAAGGGCCGCGACGATGCCGAACAGAATGATGGCGAAGAGATTGCCGGGGATCTCCGGCTGGCGCGCATGTTCGGCAAAAAGCCAGGCGCAGACCACGACGAAGGCGGGCTTCATGAATTCCGACGGCTGGATCGAAAGACCGGCGATCCAGATCCACCGCCTGCCGCCCTTGACCTCCTGCCCGACGAACAGCACCAGCACCATCATGGCAAGCGAGATGATCAATAGCAGGATCGCGGTCCGCCGCACCTGGCGCGGTGTCAGGAAGGACAGCCCGAGCATGACGGCGATCGACGGGATCATGAAGGCCGCATGGCGCTTGACGAAGTGGAAAGGTTCCAACCCGATGCGCTCGGCAACCGCGGGAGAAGCGGCGAAGGACAGCATGAAGCCGATGCCCATCAGGAAAATGAACATTGCCAGGAAGAAGCGGTCGATGGTCCAGAACCAATCGGCCAGAGGCCCACGTTCCGCGCGGCTTACCATGTCATTTCTCTCCTGCTACAGGACCGATCAGCATCGTCATTCCGTCAAGTGCGGCCACGTGGGCGACGAAGGCATCGCCCCTGACTTCGAAGTTCTTATACTGGTCGAAGCTTGCGCAAGCCGGGGATAACATCACGGCCGAAGCAGCCGCCTCGTCGCAATCCGCGTCGGCTGCAGCATGCGCGACCGCGCGCTCCAGCGTGCCCGAAATTTCGTAGGGCACGGCCTCGCCCAGCGTCGCCGCGAATTCCGCCGCCGCCTCACCGATCAGATAGGCCTTGGCGATGCGCGGAAAATGAGGGGCGAGCGTCGTGATGCCGCCGGATTTCGCCAGACCGCCAGCAATCCAGTAGATACGGTCGTAGCTCGAAAGGGCGGGTGCTGCCGCATCGGCATTGGTGGCCTTGGAATCGTTAACGAAGACGACACGGCCGCGGCGGCCGACCGGCTGCATGCGATGTTTGAGGCCGGGGAACGAGGCAAGGCCGGCACGGATGTCGTCAGCGGAAACGCCGACCGCAAGGCAGGCGGCGATGGCGGCAGCGGCATTCTGCGCATTGTGGCTGCCGCGCAGCGTCTGAATGCCGTCGAGATCGACGAAGGGCAACATTGCGCCGCCGGCGGCCTGGACGAGTTTCGTGCCCTCGGCATAGATGCCTTCGGCCACCACGTTGCGGCGGGAGATGCGGACCACCTTGACGCCTGCCCGCTGGACGCGGTCGGCGATCAGCGCCGAGTGGCTGTCGTCGACGCCGACGACCGCGACGTCGCTGCCGGCGACCAGCCGTTCCTTGACCTCGGCATAATGCTGCATCGTGCCGTGACGGTCGAGGTGGTCGGGCGTCAGGTTGAGCAGAATGCCAGCCGAGGGGTTCAGCGTCGGCGCCAGATCGATCTGGTAGGACGAGCATTCGACGACGAAATAACGCCCCGCTTTCGGGGGGTCGAGCGTCAGCACCGCCGTGCCGATATTGCCGCCGAGCTGCGTGTCGTAGCCTGAGGATTTCAGGATATGGGCAATCAGCGCCGTCGTCGTCGACTTGCCGTTGGTGCCCGTGATGGCGATGAACGGGCAGTCTGGTGCATGGGCGCGGCGCTCGCGCACGAAAAGCTCGACGTCGCCGACGACGTCGACGCCGGCCGCGCGCGCAAGATCAACAGTCCAGTGCGGCTTGGGATGGGTGAGCGGCACGCCGGGCGACAGCACGAAAAGCGCCTGCTGACCCCAGTCGATGCTGTGCAGGTCCTCTGTCCGGATGCCTTCGGCGGAAGCCTTGGCGACGCTGTCGGGATTGTCGTCCCAGGCAGTGACTTCGGCGCCGCCCGCAATCAGCGCCCGGGCGGTGGCGAAACCCGAGCCGCCGAGCCCGAAGAGCGCAACCTTCTTGTCCTTGAGCGTCGTGACCGGGATCATCGCCTCACCGCAGCTTCAGCGTCGAGAGGCCGAGCATGGCAAGGCCGACGGCGATGATCCAGAAGCGGATCACCACCTGGCTTTCGGTCCAACCCTTCTTCTCGAAGTGATGGTGGATCGGCGCCATCAGGAAGACGCGCCGGCCGGTCATCTTGAAGAAGCCGACCTGGATGATGACCGACAGCGTCTCCATGACGAAGAGGCCGCCGATGATTGCCATGACGATCTCATGCTTGGTGGCGACGGCGACGGTACCGATCGTGCCGCCAAGCGCCAGCGAGCCGGTGTCGCCCATGAAGATGGCGGCCGGCGGCGCGTTGAACCAGAGAAAGCCGAGACCGGCCCCGATGACGGCGCCGAGCACGACAGCAAGCTCGCCGGTGCCGGGCACGAAATTGATCTGCAGGTAGTTCGCAAACACCACGTTGCCGGCGAGATAGGCGATGACGCCGAAGGAGGCGGCTGCGATCATCACAGGCACGATGGCGAGGCCGTCGAGCCCGTCCGTCAGGTTGACGGCGTTGCCGGCGCCGACGATGACGAAACCGCCGAAGACGACGAACATGATGCCGATATTGATCAGGAAGTCCTTGAAGAAGGGAAAAGCGATCGAGGAGCCGAAGGTCGAGCCGGCGGTCCCCGAGGCAAGAGCCGTGCGCATCATAAAGTAGACGGCGATGCCGGCGATGACGAACTCGATGCCGAGGCGGGCCTTGCCGGAAAAGCCCTTATGGCTCTGCTTCGTCACCTTGAGATAATCGTCGTAGAAGCCGATCGCGCCGAAACCCAGCGTCACCAGCAGGGTGGCGACGACATAGACGTTCGAAAGGTCGGCCCAGAGGAGCGAGGCCCCAACGATGCCGGCCAGGATCATCAGTCCGCCCATGGTCGGCGTGCCGGCCTTCTTGAAATGCGTCTGCGGCCCATCGGCGCGGATCGGCTGGCCCTTGCCTTGCCGGATGCGCAGCGAATTGATGATCGTCGGCCCGAACAGGAAGACGATCAGTGCGGAGGTGAAAAGAGCGGCGCCCGTGCGGAAGGTGATATATCTGAACAGATTCAGAAACTTGAAATATTCCGACAGTTCGACAAGCCAGATCAGCATTCAGGGCCCCTTGTTACCCGATCAAAGTTCGCGTTGCGTGTCGGCAAATGCCGGGAACTTGTCAAGAAGCGCGGCGACGATCTTGCCGAAACCGATGCCCAGAGACGATTTCACCATCAACACATCGCCCGGGACGACCGAGTTCAACACGTAGTCCGTCAATTCGTCCGTCTTTGCCCGGTATTCAACATGGACGCTTTCCGGCAGTGATTCCTTGAGCGCAGTCATGTCGGCGCCTGCAAGCCAGACATGTTCGATGCCGGCAGCAAGCAGCGGTCCGGCGAGATCGGCATGAACCTTCTCGGCATATTCGCCCATCTCGAGCATGTCGCCGAGCACGGCGATGCGGCGGCCGCGGCCGGTCGGCTCGGCGGCCGCCAGCAGCGCGATCGCCGCCCGCATCGAGGCGGGATTGGCATTGTAGCTCTCGTCGATCAGCGTGAAGCCGTCGTTGCCGCCGCCGATCGACAGGCGGTGACGCTTGCCCCTGCCCTTTTCCGGCTTCAGCGTCGCAAGCGCTTCGATTGCCTTGCCCATGTCCGCGCCGACGATCCTGACGACGCCGAGTGCTGCCAGCGCATTCTCCGCGATATGGCGGCCGGGCGCGCCGAGCGCGACCTCCAGCGTCTCGCCGCCGATCGTCAGCCACAGGGTTGAATTTTCGTCCGAGCCGTTGAATTCCGCCAGCCGAAATTCGGCCTTGGCATGCTGGCCGAAGGAATGAATATGCTCGATGCCGAGCGACTGCGCCGTGCGGTCGAGGAAATTGAACTGATCATTGTCGCGGTTGAGCACGACATGACCGCCGGGTTCTAGCCCCTCGAAAATCTCCGCCTTGGCGGCGGCGATCTCCTTGATGCTCTTGAAATTGCCGAGATGGGCCGGTGCGATCGTCGTGATCACGGCAATATCGGGGCGGATCATCGCCACCAGCGGCCGGATCTCACCCGGATGGTTCATGCCGACTTCGAAGACGCCGTAGTCCGTATCGTCAGGCATGCGCGCCAGCGTCAGGGGAACGCCCCAATGATTGTTGAACGAGGCAACAGACGCATGCACCTTGCCGGAAGGCGACAAAACCTGCCGCAGCATTTCCTTGGTGGTGGTCTTGCCGACCGATCCCGTCACCGCGATGATCCGGGCCTGCGAGCGCTCGCGCGACGCAAGGCCGAGTTTCCCAAGAGCCGCAAGCACGTCTTCCACGACGATCATCGGCACCGTCAGGCGGCCCATGGCGGGGAGCCTTGCCTCGCTGACGACAAGCAGGGAGGCGCCGTTCGCCATCGCCATCGACGCGTAGTCGTGACCGTCGACTCGGTCACCCTTGATGGCGAAGAAAGCTTCGCCTGATGTGATCGATCGGCTGTCGATGGAGATACCGGTGATGCCTTCGGGCAGCGTGCCGAAAGGGCGCCCCGCCATCGCTGCGATCATGTCGTCGGTCGTCCAGAGCCAGCTCACGATTTCAGTTCCTCCAACGCCTTGCGCACCTCCGCATGATCGGAGAACGGCAAGGTGACGGCGCCAATCGTCTGCCCTTCCTCATGTCCCTTGCCGGCAACGATCAGCGTATCGCCCGATTTCAGCATGGCGACCGCCTCGCGGATGGCGGTGGCGCGGTCAGCGATTTCCGAGGCGCAGGGCGCTGCTGCCATGATCTCGGCCCGGATCGCGGCCGGCTCCTCCGAACGGGGATTGTCGTCGGTGACGATCACGACATCGGCAAGACGGCAGGCTATTTCGCCCATGATCGGCCGCTTGCCGCGGTCGCGGTCGCCGCCGCAACCGAAGACGACGATGACGCGGCCGGTCGTGAATGGCCGGACCGAGTTCAACACGTTTTCCAGCGCATCCGGCTTATGGGCATAATCGACATAGGCGAGCGCGCCGTCCTTGGTATGCCCGACGAGCTCGAGCCGGCCGGAAGCTCCGACGAGTTTCTCGAGCGCGGCCATCGCAGCTTTCGGCTCGACGCCCGTCGACATGGCAAGGCCTGCGGCGACCAGTGCATTGGCGACCTGGAAATCGCCGGCCAGCGGAATGTCCACCTCGAAGATCTCGTCGCCGATATGGATCTCGGCAGTCTGCTTGTGACGGAAATGCTCGACGCGTTTCAGCGTGAGGTAATCGCCCTTGCGGCCGACGGTGCGCACATCGTGACCGGCATCGGCAGCGGCCCTGACCGCCTGCGCCGACCAGGCATCGTCGGCGAATATCACCGCCGGCGCACCCTTCGGCAGCAGCCTATCGAAAAGCCGCATCTTGGCGGCCATATAGGCCTCGACGGTCGGATGATAATCCATGTGGTCGCGGCCGAGATTGGTGAAGGCGGCGGCGGCAAGCTTCACGCCATCGAGCCGGCTCTGGTCGAGACCGTGGCTGGAAGCCTCCATCGACGCATGCGTGACGCCTTCGTCGGCAAGTTCGGCCAGGAGCTTGTGCAACGACACAGGATCCGGCGTCGTCAGCGCACCATATTCGTTGCGCGTCGGCGAAACCACGCCCGTTGTGCCGATCATCGCGGCCGCATGGCCTGCATGCGCCCAGATCTGCCGGGTGAACGAGGCGACGGAGGTCTTGCCCGCCGTGCCGGTCACTGCAACCATGGTATCGGGCTGGCTGCCGTAGAACCGCGCGGCGGCGATCGACAGGAAGCGGCGCGGCTCTTTAACCGCAAGCACCGGAATGGGAGCATCGACCGGCTGGGAGGCGATCACGACGGCAGCGCCGCGGCCGGCGGCATCGACGATGAAGCCCGCGCCGTCCGCCTTTGTGCCGGCGACCGCGATGAAGGCGTTGCCCGGCGCCACATGACGGCTGTCCGAAGACAGGCCTGAAATATCAAGCAGGCCTGCCGGGCCTTCGAGCTGTGCTTCAAGTTCCGGAAACTGATCTCCGGCCAGGTCTCGCAATTTCATCGAATGCACTTTTCCCTCTTGAAGCCGGTCCGCCCCTCGCGAATCGGCGTCGATATTCATTCACGCTCAATAAGACACCAGCAAGGCCGAACCACCTTCTCCGAATTTCGGCTCGATGCCGAGAATGGGAGCGGCGCGGCTGATGATCTCGCGGGCAATTGGGCCGGCGGTACCGGCGGAGATCGTTCCGCCATATTGTTTCTCGCCGGTCTTCGGCTCGTCGCAGAAGGTGATCACCGCATATTTGGGATCGTTGATCGGGAAGGCAGCGATGAAGGAGTTGAAGTTCAGCGTCGAGGAATAACGCCCGTTCACCACCTTGTCGGCCGTGCCGGTCTTGCTGCCGACGGCGAAACCGGGCACGCGCGCGACGCGCCCCGAGCCCTTGTAGCCGTTGAAATCAAGGAGATAGCGGACGGCGTCGCTGGTCGACTTCTTGAGGACCTGCGTGGCGATCTGATCGGCCTCTTCGCGCGTGCGCGGCAGGAATGTCGGCTCGATCAGCTTGCCGCCGTTAACGAGGGCGGCCGCCGCCACGCCGGTCTGCAGCGCCGTCGTCGAAACCCCGTGACCGAAGGAAATCGTGATCGAATTGATCTTCTTCCAGACGCGCGGCTGGCTCGGCATCTTCACTTCGGGCAGTTCGGTCTGCATCTTCGTCAGCAGGCCGAGCTTGGTAAGATAATCCTTCTGCGCGTCGATGCCGACAATGTCGATCACGCGCGCCGTGCCGATATTCGACGAATACTGGAAAATTTCAGGCACGGTCAACCAGCGGCGCTGCCCATGAAAATCGTGGATGGTGAAGCCGCCGATATAGATCGGCTTGCTGGCATCGAACGTATCGGTCATCTTCACCTTGCCGGTGTCGAGCGCCATTGCCAGCGAAAAGGTTTTGAAGGTCGACCCCATTTCGAAGGTGCCGTTGGTCATCCGGTTGAGCCAGCCCTCCTTGGCGCCCTCCTGCGGATCGTTCGGATCGAAATCCGGCGCCGATGCCATTGCCAGCACTTCTCCGGTATGCACGTCGATGACAGCTGCACCCGCACCCTTGGACTGGAAATTGTTTACGGCGTTGACGACCGCGTCCCGGACGATGTTCTGGACGCGCAGATCGATCGACAGCCGCACCGGCTCGAGCGGCTGATCGCTGGTCATGCCGACCGAGGCGAGATCGGCGAGCCCCTGGTCGTCGATGAACTTCTCCATGCCGGCAACACCGCGGTTGTCGATGTTGACGTAACCAAGAATGTGCGCGGCGGTCGATCCGCCCGGATAGAAGCGGCGCTTCTCCGGCCGGAAGCCGATGCCGGGAATACCGAGCGCCAGGATCTGGCTCTGCTGCTTTGGCGTCAGCTGCCGGCGCAGCCAGGCGAAATGCGATGTCTTGACCGAGAGTTTCTTGTAGGTGTCCTTGACGTCGAGCTCGGGCAGAACCGTTGCAAGCTTCTCGACCGCCTCGTCGGGATCGACGATCTTGTTCGGCTCGGCAAACAGCGAGACGGTGCGGATATCGGTCGCCAGCACCTCGCCGTTGCGGTCGAGAATGTCGGGGCGCGAGGCCATCAGCCGGTCGGGAGGCAGGATGCTGGAGACGACCTCCTGATCCTTCATCGCATATTCGACGAGGCGGCCGCCGATGACGACATAGACACCCATGAAACCGAGGATCAGCAGGCCGACACGGCTCTTCGCCTGTCCCGACTTCTTCTTGCGCGTCCCCTCGATCGCCACGCCGGCGGAGGGGCCGCCGAAACGATTATAGACGCCGGCGGAGAAATGCGCCTGGCTCTTCAAAACCATGATGCGGGAAAGAAACGACATTATTCCACCGACCCCGTTTCGATCTCCTCTGCTTCATCCTCGGCCTCGCCGCGCGGCGCGGCCTTTGGAACGGGCTGACCCTTGGCCGCCACGGTCGCGCCCTTGGCGCTGGCCGCGGTAGCGCTGGCCCCGGTCGCGCCTTTCGCGCCGGCTTTGGCCTCCGTCACATCAGGCACGGGAACCTCGGATTTCAGCATCGGCAATTCCTTGGCATGCACCAGCGCCGTCGATTCCGTCGGCTGCAGTTGCAGCTCGTCATTATAGGCTTTGACCAGCCGCTCCAGCCGGTTCGGCTGCGATTGCAGCGCCCAGTCGGCCTTGAGAAGGTCGATCGTATCCTTCTCCAGTTTGATTTCGGCTTCGAGGCGATGAACCTCCTCGAGCTTCAATTCGGCGCGGTGCTTGATCGTGTAGGTGATGGCGGCAGTTGCCGTCATGACGCCGATAAGCACGAGATCGAACGTTTTCAGCATATCAACCTCCAAGCTTTCCAAGGCTGGCAAGATTGGGAAAACCGAAGAGCGACATATCCGCAGCCTCCGCGGCGGCGTCCGTTCTTCGGCCGGCGCGCAACTTGGCAGAGCGGGCGCGCGGATTGGCCTCAGCCTCCGCCTCGCTTGCCGAAACCATCGACTTGCCCACAGCCGTAAAGGTTGCCGCCCGCTCAAGTGCGGCCGGCAGGTGCCGCGAACCCGATGCCTTGCCGGCGCGATCGGAAAAGAACTTCTTGACGATGCGATCTTCGAGCGAATGGAAGGTGACGACGACGAGCCGCCCACCGGGCTTCAACACCGCTTCTGCCGCAAACAATGCCTGCGCGAGTTCGGCGAGTTCATCATTGACAAAGATGCGAAGTGCCTGAAAGACGCGCGTCGCCGGATGGATTTTGTCTTTCATCTTGCGCGGCGTGACCTGTTCGATGAGGCCGGCGAGATCGCGTGTCGTCTCAAATGGCTTTTCGACGCGGCGCTTCTCGATCGCATGTGCGATGCGCGGCGCCTGACTCTCCTCACCGAGAAAATGGAAAATGCGGATGAGATCGGAGACCTTGGCGCGGTTGACCACATCGGCGGCCGAAACACCTGTCGCCGACATGCGCATGTCGAGCGGACCGTTCTTCTGAAAGGAGAAGCCGCGCTCGGCCTCGTCGATCTGCATCGAGGAAACGCCGATATCGAGCACGACGCCGTCGAGGCCGCCTTTCGGCGCATGATCGGCCAGATGCGAGAACTGCGAATGAACGAGCTTGAGATGGCCGCCATGGGCGGCAACCATCGCCTGGCCCGCCGCAATCGCCGTCGGATCGCGGTCGAGCGCAATCACCTCGGCGCCGGCAGCAAGAATGGCCGACGTATAGCCGCCCGCACCGAATGTACCGTCGAGGATGAGTTTGCCGGGCGCCGGCGCCAGCGCCGCGAGAACCTCATCAAGAAGAACCGGAATGTGACGAACCGGTCCGCCGCCGGCATCAGTTGAACCTCCGCCAGGATTCGCCGCCATTCCGTTCCCTCGCTCTTTCAGGAACGCTTGCCCGCCAGCTTGCGCTCCCCTCGTGCCTGCGTCTGCGCAGCCATAAAAGCCTGCGGCTGCCAGAGCTGAAAATGATCTGCCCGACCGACGAAGGTCACTTCGTCCGAGATACCGGTGAAGCCGCGGATGAAATCCGTGACCATCAACCGCCCCTCGGCATCGAGCCGCATGAAGACCCCGCCCCCGTGAATTAGAAGCGACATCTCGTTCGCATCCGGCGAAAACGGATCCTCCGCAGCAATCTGCCGTTCGAATCTTTCGAGAAGATCCGGACCGCCGACACTGATCGCCGGAAACACAAAGTCCTGGAAGCAATAGAGCTCCCGGACATTGCGCTGCGCCAGCACGGAACGAAACGCCGAAGGCACGGAAACCCTGCTCTTGGCATCGATCCTGTTGGTCGCATTCGAGAGGAAGCGGCTCATCACACGAAACATCCGTTCCCGCAGGGATCCGGACCAAAAGACGCCCGAAACCCCCAATATCAGGCACAGCTTCGCAAGCCGGATGAGTAAAAACCCCTCCGACGTTTCCAGAGAGGAAGACGCCTTTGCTTTGCGATGAATGGGCAGGTGATTGCCCTGATGCAGTGCATGTTTGGGATAGCATGGGACCATATGGGCGTCAATGGGATGCGCCTGTTTTGCAATAGACGCATGATCAAAAATTTATAAGCCGTTAAGTTTAACAAAGGGTTAGGATCACCCTCCCGCAAGAGACGCGCGACGGTGCTTTCGCAAAAGCAATTTTCGCGCAGAGGATTACATGAGCATCCGCTTGAAAACTGTCGATTTCAGCGGCTTACCTGAGATGATTCGTCAAATCGGAGGTTTTCGCGCCACGAAAGTTAATCGCCAGTTGGCCTGTAAGCCGGGTTCTGTATGGCTCCGGCGTGAACCGGAACGTGGCAGCCATTCCTCTGGGACAGCGTTCGCACGCTGCCTCGCGCAACCCACCCGGATGACTGGCCTGGAAACCGGCCGGAAGGCCTTTCGGCCCGCCACGTCATCCCTATTCGGTCTTGCTCCCGGTGGGGTTTACCGTGCCATATCCGTTGCCGGAAATGCGGTGGGCTCTTACCCCACCCTTTCACCCTTACCTGTCATGACAGGCGGTTTGCTTTCTGTGGCACTTTCCCTGAGGTCGCCCTCGCCGGACGTTATCCGGCACCGTGTCTCCGTGGAGCCCGGACTTTCCTCACCCTACCGCCTTTCGGCATTGGTAAAGCGCGGCTGCCCGGCCAACTGGCAGGGCTCCCATAAACGAGAGAGAGCGCAATTTCCATCAAAAATGATAGTTTCAGGAAAATTGCGGTGTGAAATCCGTGGAATAGCCCTGCTGGCTGATCCTGCCTGACAAAAGCAGCTCCGCCCCGAGCCGTCCGATTTCGTCCGAACTCTTGGCCGACGTGCCGGCACAACCCGTCAGCACGGCAATGGCAGGCGACGAGGTGTAGCCGATCATTGGGTAGCCGCTTTCCGTATAGGACACCACGCAGGCGGCCGTCGAAATCGAAAGCGGCGCCAGCTCGGGTACCAAGTCGGCAGCGATGCGCTGAAGATGCGTCCGCACGGTTGCGCGCCCCTCCGTTCTGAACCAGGCGCGTATCTCCGCCTCGTCACCGAGCACCAGATCGTCCGGATCGCCGCCGATCTTCAGATAGAATTTGCCGTCGGGATAACGGATCGGCGGCAGCAGATAGATATGGATGCCGGGCATATCGAGAATGAGCGACGGCATGGTTGCGAGACGCTCGGCATCGGCCTCGCTCACCTCGAAAAGCGTGACCGTCCGGCCATAAACCGTCATAGCAACGGGACGCGGCAACAGATTCTCCGCAATGGAAAATCCGCCCGCGGCGAGCAGCACCTTTTCAGCGCGATAGGTCAGGCCACCGGCAGTTCTGACGACAGCCGACCCGCCCTCCTCGCGGATGGAAACGGCATGGTCGGGGATGACGGCGGCACCCGCCTTTTCCGCCAGCAGCGACTGCGCCTTGACCAGCTTGCGCGGGCTGATATGTCCGGCACCCCTCGCCTCGAAAACCCCGGCGCAGTCATCGGGAAAGGCAAAGAAAGGAAAGGCGGCCTTCAGCCCCGCCTGGTCGAGAAGGCTGGTTTCGATGCTGAGCGAAACGGCGGCCTGCCGCGTCTCCTCGAGGTATTCGCTTCCACCAAGCGCGGCGACGACGCAGCCGACCTCGCGATAAAAATCGATGCCGCTGTCGCGAGCGATCTCGCCATAACGGCCGATCGAGCGGTTGGCGAGCAGAGCCCAGTTGCCGTTGGGATCGATGGTGCGGGTGATGCGTCCCTCGTCGTAATGGCTGGCGAAGACGCCCTGATGTGCCTTGCGATCGGCCGGCTCGTCCGGGCCGATCACCGCCACGCCATCCACTTGGCGCGCCAGATGCCGCGCGGCTGCAGCTCCCATCAACCCGCGGCCGACGACAATATATTTGAAATCGACTGCCATGATGCTCCCTTTCAGGCAAAGACCGGCGTCAGTTCGCCGCCGAAATCCGTGTCGCCAAGCCGCCCTTCAGTCAGAAGCACCGCTCCCAATCGTCCAAGCTCGTCGGAGGATTTGGCGGCGACGAAATTGCCGCCGGTCAGTACCGCGATGCGCGGCGACTGCGTATACCCGACGTACGGATAACCGGTCGGCGTGAAATTCGCCACGCACGGCCCTGATGTCACCGGGCAGCCGGCAAGCGCCGGCATCAGTTGCAGGGCGATGCGGCAGAGATGATCGCGCTCGGCAGCGCTGCCGTCGGAACGGAACCACGCGCCGGCATCCTCCAGCCGATTGATGGAAAGCATCTCGGTATCGCCGCCGAGCTTCAGATAGATTTTGCCGTCGGGATAACGCACCGGCGGCAGAATATAAATGTGATCCTCTTCGCGGTCGCCGAGCACGATCGTCGACGGCATGTCCCCGAAGACCGCCATCTCGCGCTCACCGATTTCATAGAAAACGACGGTGCGCGCCATCACCTTGGTGTCGACGGGACGCGGCAGCAGCGCATGGAAATTGCTGAAGCCGCCAGCCGCCACCAGCACCCTCTCGGCGCTGTAGCGTCTTCCGTCGATCGTCACCTCGACATGGGTACCGGTGTCGCGCACGGATGTCGCGGTTGCCTCGATCAGCGTAACACCACCCTGTTCCGCGAGCATAGCCTGGGCGCAAACGAGCGCCCGCGGATTGATATAGCCGGCGCGCTTGCGTTCGAAATAGCCGCTGAAATCGGCACCGACGGCAAGATAGGGAAAGCGCCGCGAAAGGTCCGACGATGCGATGGTCTCGATGTCACTGCCGAGCGTCCGGCTGACGGTCAACGCCCGATCGATATAATCCTGCTCGCTCTTGTCAGGGGCCGCAAAGAGGCAGCCGACTTCCGAAAAGAAGGAAATGCCGCTCCTTGCCTCGATCGCACGGTAGCGGTCGAGCGCGCGGGCGGCGAAACTTCCCCAGGCCAGATTGCCGTCGAATGTCCGCGTGATGCGCGCCTCGTCGTAATGGCTGGCGAAAACGCCCTCATGCGATTTGCGCTCAGCCGGCTCTCGCGGACCAATCAGCGCGATGCCGTCGGCCATTGAAGAGAGATGTCGCGCGGCCGCGGCACCCATCATGCCGCGTCCGATGATGATGAACCTGAAATCGACTGCCATATCCCACCTCGCTAAATCCCAGCGATACCATGGCAATCATCTTGAATCATCCAGCTCTTTGTCAGGGATAAGCGCTTCAGGCTTAGAGCATTGCGAGAACCTTGCCGCAATAGGACTTGGACACCGGGTTCATGCGCGTGGCGCCATGACCGGCATTGTATTTGAGGATGGTGTTGCAGGTCTCGCCACCACCGAGATCATGGGCGGCAGCCAGATATTTCATGCCGTACTTGATGTTGGTTTCCGGATCGAACAGGCCCTTGGCGCTCCCGGAATAGCCCATCATGCGGGCAGTTGCAGGCTTTATCTGCATCAGGCCGATTTCACCGTGGCTGCCGCGCGCATTCGGATTGAAATTGCTTTCGATACG
This sequence comes from Rhizobium lentis, assembly GCF_014200175.1. Lineage (GTDB taxonomy): Bacteria > Pseudomonadota > Alphaproteobacteria > Rhizobiales > Rhizobiaceae > Rhizobium > Rhizobium mulingense. The sequence continues at coordinate 641,648 of NZ_JACHBD010000001.1, forward strand.
GATGACAGCGGTCGCAAGCGCAACCGGTACATCATATTGATTCGCATATTTGCTGATCAGTGCGGAATAGGAATTGCCGGAAACATCGGCGACGGGATAACCGCTCTGGCGCTCGACCGTCTTCAGTGTGCGTTCAGCCGTCTTGAGCGGACGCTTCGCCGGCTTGACCGAACGCTCCGCTTTCTTCAACGGGCGCTCTATCTTCTTCGAAGGTCGCTCGACTTTCTTCACCGGCGCATCAGCTCGCACACCCCAATCATTCGCAAAGGCAAAGCTATTTCCGGCCAGCACCATGCCAACGCATGTTGCAGCAACAACAATCAGTTTTCTCATGTAGTCTTGAACACTCCGACCCAAAGAATTTCCGGACGGCGCGCCTCGCTGTCATAATGAATACCAGATCAATGACCGATCTGGATTCGCGGCAATTCTTATCGTTTCACATAGCGCCCGTGGTTTAACTCGAAAACAACCCCGAGTACCGCTTGGCGGAGGTTCTTAGACCATCGCAATGAGGAGATAATAGGGAAATGATGTGGCAGGCCGAATTTCGCGCTGCAGTGCGAAATTCGGCGTTTCATCAATTGTCGAGGAATCAGGAATAACGCGGCAAAGCTGACAATAGCCGGTGCAACGTGTCGATCGTTGAGAAATCGGCGATGCCATCTATCCGTTCGGGCCGAAAATGCCGCTGGAAGGCTTCCACGTCGCCTGCCGTCTTTTCTGAAAATTGCCCTGTGATTTCAGTGTTATAACCATAGAGCGACAGCATCGACTGCAGTGCTTCGACGGGTTGGCCGGCATCGCCGCGCTGGAAGAAGCGTCCGCCGGTGATCGTTGCCGGCTCGACCCAGTGCCCGATACCTGCCCGGTGGAGCTCCGCCCAGGGGAACTTTTCACCCGGATCGACCTTGCGAATCGGGGCGACATCGGAATGCCCAAGCACCCGTTCCGGCGCGATCGACCAACGTTTGACACAGTCCCGACACAATTCGATCACCGCCGCGATCTGCTCTTTCGGATAGTCGGGTAGGCCGCCGGGATGGCCGGCATTGGCGATCTCAATTCCGATCGACAGCGAATTGATGTCGCTCTCCCCATGCCAGCTGCTCTTCCCGGCATGCCACGCCCGCCTGCCCTCCGGCACGAGTTGGATTACCTCGCCGCCCTCATGCACGAAATAGTGGCTGGAGACCTGGCTTTCGGCGCAACAGAGCCAGTCGAGCGCGCCATCCGGTGTCGGCATGCCGGTATAGTGCAGCAAGATCATATCCGGGAGACGCCCGTCGGCCCGCTCTCCGTGATTGGGCGACGGCCGGACGCAAGCTCCCGCGTAATCCGCCTCGAAGGAGGTCATGCGGCGCGGCGTTCCTTCTCGATTGCCGCATAGGCTGCGTTGAGTGCCGCCATGCGCTCATTGGCAATCACATGGAATTCCTTCGGCACGCCGCGCGAAATCAGTCGATCTGGATGATGTTCGCTGACGAGACCGCGGTAACGGCGGCGGATCGTCGGAAAGTCGTCGGAAGGCGACACGCCGAGCACCTTGTAGGGATCACCACCGGACGAGACATGGCGAGCGGCGATCTGCTCGAAGCGGGTCTCGCTCATCTGGAAGATCGCGCCGATGTGATTGAGGAAATTCAATTCCTTCTCATGAATCAGTCCGTCGGCCTTGGCGATATGAAAGAGGCCGTCGAGCACGTCTTCCAGCACCGTGCAATTGGCCGCACAGGTAATGCAGAGCGTCGAGAGACGTTCGGCATAGGCCTCATAACCGGCGACATCCTGACGCGCGAGATTATAAAGTCTGGCGACGTTCTTTGCTTGATCCTGCGGAAACTCGAAGATTTCCCGGAAAGCCTCGACCTCCTTCTCGCTGACGATACCGTCGGCCTTGGCCATCTTCGCCGAGAGCGCGATGATCGCCACCGAGAAAGCGACCTTCCGTCGTGTCTCCGGATCGCCTTCGAAAACCGTGCGGATGGCCTCGACCACCGCGGACAGCGCATTGCCCGCAGTGTTGCCAATGGCATTCACCAGCTTTTCCCAAAAGGACATCGAAAATCTCGCGTACTTATCAACCTATAAGAAACAGCTTGACCAAAGAATCGTAGCCTTTGCAAGGCGACGATTGGTCCCAAGCGCGAACACAGTTTTCACGATTTGGTAATTGTCGCACCGCAACAAACGCTTCCCCCCTTCGATTGGGGAATGGCGCCCCCTGCCCCACCGGTCTCACCTGGCTCCCGACGCGACGCCGAAATTTCCACAACAGTTCTCGGTCCGCGTATCGGGCTTGAAACGATTATATCAGCTCTTCCGCCCACAAAGCGTGAAAAGGCGTCGTTTTTCGTAAATTCTTTACTTTACAGGCCCCTTTCCCTGCCGCATCCATGCGCTGATGCATGTCGCCCGGAACTCTACGGCGGCACCGGGACACGGCATGCACAAGCAACAGGCAAACGCATCGCATGAACGAAGGTCGATGCGATGCGCCTTAGCCAGCGCCGCCGCATCGAAACGCCATAGGAGGAATCATGGCCAAGCAGAAAGTTGCAATGCTGACCGCCGGAGGCCTCGCACCCTGTCTTTCCTCCGCCGTCGGCGGCCTCATCGAACGCTACAGCGACGTTGCGCCCGAGCTCGATATCGTCGCCTATAAGTCCGGCTACCAGGGCGTACTGCTCGGCGACAGCATCGAGATCACCCGTCAGATGCGTGAACAGGCGCCGCTGCTGCACCGCTATGGCGGCTCGCCGATCGGGAACAGCCGCGTCAAGCTCACCAATGCCGCCGATTGCGTCAAGCGCGGCCTCGTTAAGGAAGGCGAGAACCCGCTGAGGGTCGCCGCCGAACGCCTTGCCGATGACGGGATCACCATTCTCCACACGATCGGCGGCGACGACACCAACACCACAGCCGCCGACCTTGCGGCCTACCTCGCCGCCAACGGCTACGATCTGACCGTCGTCGGCTTGCCGAAGACCGTCGACAACGATGTCGTGCCGATCCGCCAGTCGCTGGGTGCCTGGACGGCCGCCGAAGTTGGCGCCCATTTCTTCGACAACGTCGGCAACGAGCAGACCGCCGCCCCACGCACCCTCGTCATCCACGAGGTCATGGGACGCCATTGCGGCTGGCTGACGGCCGCCACCGCTCGCGCCTATCTCCAGCGCACCAGCCGCAATCAATATGTCGACGGCCTGATGATGGATGCGCAGCTGAAGGGTATCGACGCGGTCTATCTGCCCGAAATGGCGTTCGATCTCGATGCCGAGGCCGCCCGGTTGAAGGAGGTCATGGATCGCACCGGCCATGCCACCGTCTTCGTGTCGGAAGGCGCTTGCCTCGACGCCATTGTCGCCGAGCGCGAAGCCGCCGGCGAGACCGTTAAACGTGATGCCTTCGGCCACGTAAAGATCGACACGATCAACGTCGGCGCATGGTTCCAGAAGCAGTTTGCCAGCCTCCTGAACGCCGAGCGTTCCCTCGTGCAGAAATCGGGCTATTTCGCCCGGTCGGCGCCGGCGAACGGCGACGACCTCAGGCTGATCCAGAGCATGGTCGATCTTGCCGTCGAAAGCGCACTCAATAAAGTGTCCGGCGTCACCGGCCATGATGAATCGCAGAATGGTAAATTGCGCACTATAGAATTCCCACGCATCAAGGGCGGGAAGGCTTTTGACCTTTCGACGGCATGGTTTGCCGAAGTCATGGACAATATAGGCCAGAAATACAAAGAAGCATGATTGACGGACGGTTAATAAGGTGTCTTTGCTTGTCCCTGAGGAATGGGAGGAGACACCATGTCGTTTGAAGCCTGGCTCGCTTTTGCAGCCGCATCCGCCATTATGCTGGCCATACCGGGACCGACGATACTGCTCGTCGTCTCATATGCGCTTGGCCATGGACGCAGGATGGCGTTTGCGACGGTGAGCGGCGTGGCGCTCGGCGACTTCACCGCGATGACGGCTTCACTCTTCGGTCTCGGCGCCGTCCTTGCCGCCTCTGCCGCTCTTTTCACTGTCCTCAAGTGGATCGGCGGCGCCTACCTGATATGGCTCGGAATCAAGCTCTGGCGGGCTCCCGTCATCGGTGAGCCGGTTGCCGACAACGACAATCTTCCGGAGGAAAGATCGCTCAGGATTTTCCTCCACGCCTACGTCGTCACCGCACTCAATCCGAAGAGCATCGTCTTCTTTGTCGCCTTCGTGCCGCAGTTTCTCAACCCGGCCCTTCCCTTCTTCGGGCAGATGGCAATCATGGAAGCGACCTTCCTCGTGCTGGCAATCCTCAACGCTTCCACCTACGCATTCCTCGCCCATAGCGCGCGCGGACTGATTCGCAAGGCGAGCGTCCAGCGCGCCGTAAACCGAACAGGCGGCACCCTGCTGATCGCTGCCGGCGCCGTGACGGCCGGCTATCGCCGTATTGCGGCTTAGAGCCTTTCCCAGTCAGATTACAGCATTCTGCCGGAGCAGGTTTTTGTCAGGGCAGAGGCGATTGGCGATGGGCATCCCCTGGTATGTGCGAGCCGATCGCCTCTGATCCTGGCGAAGATGCCTGACCCTTCAGGTTGGCTGATACGAGCCGGGGCCGGTCGCATCCGCCTCCCTTTGAGCCAACAGAGTGATGCAATCTGACCGGGAACGGCTCTAAAAATTTTCCGTGGTTGCCGGAATGCCACGAATACGTTAATGGGGTCGGCAGGGTTTAAGCTTTTTAGTAACTTTTATAACGCTGCTGGGGCGGCGCGATTTCACGAAAGTGACGGAATGGTAGCGATCGGATTGTCCGGCCTGAAACGCAGTCTTGTCGTTGCTACGGTGCTCTGCTGCGGCGTGATGACCGGCTGCACGAGCGTCGAATACACCTCTCAGGCCGAATTGACCGCCGCTCAGACTGTCGTGCCGACACCCAAACCCGGCGAAGACGCCACACTGGCCGCAATCCCGACGGCCGAGGGTGCAGTTGGCCAGGCGGTCGCGGGCGCCATGCTTCCGCAAACGCAGACATCCCCCTCGCTGACCGCAGCGGCAATGCCGACGGTTACGGCGTCTCAGCCCGCCGATCTCACTATGCAGGCAGGTATACAGCCGGCAGCCTATGCGCAAATCCCGCTGACGCCCGAGATGACGGCGATCCAATCCGTCGTGCCAACGCCGCGTCCGGTGACCCCGGCACAGCCGGCGACGCAGCTTGCCTTTGCCGCGACGCCACAGAACAATGCGCTTGCAGCGCTTGCGGCAGTCGACACGACGCCGCGTTCCAGCATGGATTACGGCTTCGACGAGTCAGGGCCGATCGATCCGCCGACGGCTCCGCCAATGTTCAGCGATGACGATAAGGACGACGCGCCGACCGTCGAGAAGAGTTTCGTCACCAAGCTCATCCAGAAATATTCGAAGATTTATGCAATTCCCGAGACGCTGCTCCACCGCATCGTCCATCGCGAGAGCCGCTACAATCCGAAGGCTTACAACAGGCGCGGCTATTTCGGCCTTATGCAGATCAAGTATAATACTGCCAAATCGATGGGCTATGACGGTGCGCCGGGCGGCCTCTTCGATGCCGAGACCAACATCAAATATGCCGCGAAATATCTGCGTGGCGCCTGGCTCGTCTCCGACAACAAGGAAGATGATGCCGTCCGCCTCTATGCGCGGGGCTATTATTATGACGCCAAGCGCAAGGGGATGAACGACATTGCCCAGGGCAATTACTAATAACCACAAAAACGGATTCGATGCTGCCGCCTATGGCTGCGTCTCGACCTGCCGCTCTGATCCGGCCTGCTGTTGCGGCACCCGCGATTGCGGCGACGCCCCCAGGACCGCCTTGAGAAGCGCCTGCGGCTGATAGCCGAGCCAGCCCGGCGTCAGGCCCAGCCGGACGACGACCAGATTGGCGGAAGGCACGATCGCCATGCTTTGCCCGTCATGCCCCGTCAGCCAGAACGTATCCTCCGGCAGCCCGAACGCGGCGTTCGAGCTGCCGGGCGCAAGCCACGCCTGGCCTTGCGTATAGCGGCCGTTCGACGCTGCCGTCGGCGTCCGCATGGCGCCGACGAACCCCTCCGGCAGCAGTCGCCGGCCATTCCAGACACCATCCTGCAGCAGGAACTGTCCGAAGCGCGCCCAGTCATGCGCCGTCGCGTAGAGATAGGAGCTTCCGACAAAGGTGCCGCGCGCGTCGAGTTCGAAGACGGCGCTGCTCATGCCGAGCGGGAAGAAGAGCGCGTCATGCGGATAAGAAAGGGCTGCTTGCGCATTGCCGACCTTGTTCATCCAGATGCGTGACAAGAGTACCGCCGTGCCGCTCGAATAGCGGAAGCGCTGACCGGGTGCCGCCTCCATCGGCGCATTGGCCGGCAGCGATACCATGTCGGGATCGAGATAAAGCATACGCGTCACATCGGCGACGCTGCCATAATCCTCATTGAAGGCAAGGCCGCTCTCCATGCCGAGCAGGTCGGAGACCTTGATCCTGGAGCGCTGATCGTCCTTCCATTGCGCCATCAAGTGATCGTCGTCGAAGGAAACCTTTCCATCGAGCATCAGCCGGCCGAGGATGGCTGCGTTCACCGTCTTCGTCATCGACCAGCCGATTAGCGGCGTCTTCGCCGAAAATCCGCGGCCATAGGCTTCGGCGACGATACGGCCGTCGCGCACCACCACGATCGCCCGCATCGCCGGGCCGGCAAAGCGGGCATTGGCCAGCACCGCGGCGATCTTGGCATCCGGCTGATTGCCGCTGCCCTCGCCTTGCGGCCATACCGCGTCGCTCGCCTGCATCTTGGCCGGTGCATCGAACGGCACCGCGTTCATCGCCGCCTCGAAATTGCCATCCGGCACGCTGGTGCAGCCGAGACTGCCGCGATAGAGCGCATAACTCGATGCGAACAGCCCCATGAAGCGCGCCGTCACCCGGCCGCTGTCGCGCTCGACACTGACGCGCACCAGCCTCAGCAGCGGATTTCCCGGCGCCTGGACGTCGTCATGCAGCACATCGTCGGCATCCCGGCCAGCAATGAAGACATTCGAGCAGACGATCTTGGCGGCGTAGCCATCCCCGACGCGCAACAGCTCCGGCGGCCGGGCGACGAGCCAGCCGGTCCCGGCGGCGATGATGAGAACCACAAGGAGAGCAAGCGCCTTCAGGATACGCAGCACAAATCGCATGGCATTCCTCCATGACGGGAGAGAAGCAGGAATTGCGCCGGTCGGAAAGGGGCCGGCGCGAAGAAGGAGCGCCATTCCGATCACTCTTCATTGATGCCGGAGGCCTCCCGAACCGGCGCCCACAGCCCGCGTCATCAAACTGTAGCAGTGGCGCGCTACACGCCCTGAACGCTAAAAAGGTGACAGACTCATGTCAGAATTTGCACCGGATGCCGGCTTCCGCAAGAACCGGAAACTTAAGGACGCCCTTCTCCGCCACAAGGCTTTTTCGAAGGAAGGTTTTTCCGAGCGTCTCTTCGGCCTCCTCTTCTCCGGCCTCGTCTACCCGCAGATCTGGGAAGATCCGGATCTCGACATGCAGGCGATGGAGCTGAAGCCCAACCATCACATCGTCACCATCGGCTCCGGCGGCTGCAACATGCTCGCCTATCTCTCCAAGGCGCCGGCCTCGATCGACGTCGTCGATCTCAACCCGCACCATATCGCGCTGAACCGTCTGAAGCTTGCCGCCTTCAAGCATCTGCCGGACCATGCCGACCTCGTCCGCTTCCTGGCGATGCCGAACGAAAAGTCGAACAGCCGCGCCTACGACCGGCATCTTGCCGCCAGGCTCGACGAGGCGACCCGCAGCTACTGGAACGGCCGCAAGTTCGGCCGCCGCCGCGTCACCGTCTTCGACCGCAACATCTATGAAACCGGCCTGCTCGGCCGCTTCATCGGCGCAGCCCACCTTCTTGCCCGCCTGCACGGCGTCAAGCTGCGCGATATGACCAAGACGCGCTCGATCCGCGAGCAGCGCCAGTTCTTCGATGAGCAGATCGCGCCGCTTTTCGAAAAGCCAGTCGTTCGCTGGATTACCGGCCGCAAGAGTTCGCTCTTCGGCCTCGGCATTCCGCCGCAGCAATATGACGAACTTGCAAGCCTCGCCGCCGATCATTCGATCGCGCCGGTGCTGAAGCACCGCCTGGAAAAGCTCGCCTGTCACTTCCCGATGCGCGATAACTATTTCGCCTGGCAGGCCTTTGGCCGCCGCTACGGCATGCAAGAAGAAGGCCCGCTGCCGACCTATCTGAGGCCGGAGCACTATGAGGTAATCCGCGCCAATGTTGACCGCGTCAACGTTCACCACGCAAGCTTCACCGAGCTTCTGGCCCGCGAACCTGCCGCCTCGCGCGACCGCTACATCCTGCTCGACGCGCAGGACTGGATGACCGACGGGCAGTTGAACGACGTCTGGCGGGAAATCACCCGCACGGCGCGCGACGGCGCCCGGGTAATCTTCCGTACCGCCGCCGAAAAGAGCGTCATTGAAGGCCGCGTGTCTCCGTCGATCCGCGACCAGTGGGACTATTTCGAAGAGAAGTCCCGCGAACTGACCGCGCTCGATCGCTCGGCGATCTATGGCGGCTTCCACATTTACGGGAAAAAGGCGTGAGCGAGATCGGCACCGAGACGGCGGGAATGAGCGACGAACATGCCAGCCTGATGGATGGCATGTACCGCTACCAGCGCCATATCTACGACCTGACGCGCAAGTATTACCTTCTCGGCCGCGACAGCACGATCCGCAATCTTGACGTGCCCGAGGGCGGCACCATGCTCGAAGTCGGCTGCGGCACCGGCCGCAACATGGCCTTCGCTCACAGGCATTTTCCGGCCGCCAAGCTGTTCGGCCTCGACATTTCCCAGGAAATGCTGATTTCGGCCCGCAAGACCTTCGCCACCAAGTCGACGATTCCGGAATTCCGCGTCGCCGACGCCACGGCCTTTACGCCGCGCGAATTCGGCGTCAGCGGTTTCGACCGCATCCTGATCTCCTATGCCCTGTCGATGATCCCGGACTGGGAGCGCGCCCTCGATGCGTCGATCGCCGCGCTCAATCCCGGCGGCCAGCTTCATATCGTCGATTTCGGCCAACAGGAAGGTCTGCCGCGCTGGTTCCGCCGCATGCTGCAGTCCTGGCTTCCAAAATTCCACGTCACCCCGCGCTCCGATCTGCGGGAGGTTCTGGAAGCGCTGGCTGAGGAGCACAATGCGCGGTTGTCGTTCGAAACCGTCGGCGGCGGTTATGCCTGGCGGGCGGCTATTATCAGCAAGCGCGCATAATTCGCTTGAAACTAACCGATTTTTTACGTTGATATGGTGAAAAGAGGGTTATTCCCTCTGCGGGACTCGTCTTTTTCGAAGGTCAGGCTGTGGGGCAAAGAGATCATTCGGTTCACGACGGGATACCCATGCGCCGGCTTTTGTTTTGCGTTGTGCCCCTGGCCATCCTCCTGGCGGGCTGCTCCTCTTCCGGCCACGACTATCTTGAAACCGCTTCAATCAAGCCGAAGACGCGCTTCCAGGACACCGATCCGCAGGATTTTGGCCCTAAGCATCCACAGCAGAACGCGATCCACGGCATCGACATTTCCAAATGGCAGGGCGATATCGACTGGGCGACGGTGAAGAATTCCGGCGTCGCCTTTGCCTTCATCAAGGCGACGGAGGGCAAGGACAGGGTCGATCCCCGATTCGACGAATACTGGCGCGAAGCCCGCAATGCCGGCATTCCGCATGCCCCCTATCATTTCTACTATTTCTGCTCTTCGGCCGATGAGCAGGCCGACTGGTTCATCCGCAACGTGCCGAAGGAGGCCATGCGGCTGCCGCCGGTGCTCGACGTCGAATGGAACGCCGAATCGAAGACCTGCCGCTACCGCCCCGACGCGGAAACCGTGCGCGCCGAAATGCAGCGCTTCATGGACCGGCTGGAGGCCTATTACGGCAAGCGCCCAATCATCTACACCTCGGTCGATTTCCACCGCGAGAATCTTGCCGGCTATTTCCAGGATTATCATTTCTGGGTCCGATCGGTGGCGAAACATCCCGAGGTGACCTATTCCGACCGCCGCTGGGCCTTCTGGCAATATACCTCGACCGGCGTCATTCCCGGCATCAAGGGACCGACCGACATCAACGTCTTTGCCGGCAGCGCAAAGAACTGGAACAATTGGGTCGCCGCCGTTTCCAAGGATAGAAATTCTTAGTAACGTCTTTCAATGTTTCTTGCTTCCGTCACATTCCTCTGGGAAAGCGGCGGACATCCATTTGCTATAAGGACCGCATTCATGCACCGCTCGCTCACAAGCCGCTCTGCACTCGCCCTCCTGTTTGCCCTTACTTTTGCCGGCGGCGCGGCCGCCCAGCAGGCGCCTGCTGCCTCCACCCCCTCGGCAGCGCCCTGCGGCGGCGATCTGTCCACCTTCCTTGAGGGCGTCAAGACCGATGCGATTGCCGCCGGCGCCAGCGCCGCGGCCGCTGACGAGGCGCTTGCCGGCGCCGAGATTGATCCCAAAGTGCTCAGCCGGGATCGCGCCCAGGGCGTCTTCAAGCAGACCTTCCTCGAATTCTCCCAGCGCACCGTCAGCCAGGCCCGCCTCGACATCGGCCGCCAGAAGATGAAGCAATATGCCGACGTCTTTGCCCGGGCCGAGCAGGAATTCGGCGTTCCCGCAGGCGTCATCACCGCCTTCTGGGCTATGGAGACCGATTTCGGCGCAGTCCAGGGCGATTTCAATACCCGCAACGCGCTGGTGACGCTGTCACACGATTGCCGTCGCCCGGAGCTCTTCCGCCCGCAGCTGATCGCTCTCATCGAGATGGTCCAGCACGGCGACCTCGATCCCGCCACCAACACCGGCGCCTGGGCTGGCGAGATCGGCCAGGTGCAGATGCTGCCGCGCGACATCATCGCCTACGGCATGGATGGCGACGGCGACGGCCATATCCGCCTGAAGCAGAGCAGCCCGGACGCCATCCTGACGGCGGCGAAATTCATCGAGCATCTCGGCTTCGAGCGCGGCCAGCCCTGGCTGCAGGAAGTCACCGTGCCCGATAACCTGCCCTGGGAGAAGTCCGGCCTCGGCGGCACGATGAAGGCCGGCGAATGGTTCGCGCTCGGCGTCAAGCCGCGCGACGGCAACACCGGCTTCGGTGATCTCGAAGGCGACCTCATCCTGCCGCAGGGCCGCATGGGACCGGCCTTCATCGCCTATCCGAATTTCAAGATCTATCTCGAATGGAACAAGTCGTTCATCTACACGACGTCGGCCGCCTATTTCGCGACCCGGCTCTCCGGCGCCCCGACCTATCTCAAGGGCACGCCTGAACAGGGTCTTGCCAGTGACCAGATGAAGACGCTGCAGACCAAGCTCCAGTCACTCGGGCACGATGTCGGCGAGATCGACGGCATCCTCGGCTCCGGCACGCGTATCGCAATCCAGAAGGAACAGCAGCGCCTCGGCATACCGGCCGACGGCTGGGCAACGCCGGCGCTTCTCAACGCTCTCTGATCGCCGCTGCCGCTCCGCCGCTCGCTTCGCAAGAAACGGGTGGCGTCACGCGCCGTCGGCGTTAAAGCTGATGATGAGGATCCGCGATCGAGTTTCGACGCGACGGCGGCGACGCGGCTCGGGATGGAGGAAGGCGGCATGGACAACAGAATGAATGCCTGGACCTGGAGCCTGCTGCTCCTGCTCGGTCTCATCTGGGGCGGCTCTTTCTTCTTTGCCAGCATCGCCGTCCAGCATGTCCCGCCATTGACCCTCGTCTTCCTCCGTCTGCTGCTGGCCGCGATTGCGCTGCACATCTACATCGCCAGTCGTTTCGGCATCTATCCGATCCTGAAGGCCCGCTGGCGCGAATTCCTGATCCTCGGCCTTATCAACAATGCCCTGCCGCACGCTCTGATCTTCTTCGGCCAGACCCGCATCGGCGCCGGACTTGCGGCGATCCTGAACGCGACGACGCCGATTTGGACCGTGTTGATCGCCAACTACGTCACATCAGACGAGAAGCTGACATCTGCCAAGATTGCCGGCTGCCTCGTCGGCCTGGCCGGAACGATCGTGCTGATCAGCCCCAGCCTGTCGGCCAGTGGCGAAGCGCCGCTCTGGGCGCTGCTGCTTCCAGTACTTGCCGCCGTCTCCTATGGGCTTGCAGCCACCTACGGCAAGCGGTTCAAGAATATTCCGGCCCCTGTCACCGCAGCCGGCCAGCTGACGGCGTCCTCGTTGATCACTTTGCCGTTGTCGCTCTTGGCCGATCGCCCCTGGACACTCCCCATGCCGTTGCTCAATATCGTCGTCGCCGTGCTGGCGCTGGCGCTGGTATCGACCGCCTTCGCCTATATTCTCTATTTCCGGATCATGGCGGCGGCCGGCGCCACCAACGCCTCGCTCGTCACGCTGCTGGTGCCGCCGAGCGCAATCCTTCTCGGCGTGCTTTTCCTCGGCGAGCGGCTCACACTTGCCGAATTCGCCGGGATGGCGCTGATCGGTTTCGGCCTCGTCATTCTCGATGGCCGTGCTTATCGCCTTTTGGCCAGGGCAGCGTGAAGAATGGTTGCAAATCCCGCGTGATTTCAACCGCTTGGCTGCGCGCCATGTTTCAGGCGCATAGGTAAATCGGCATTCGCCCGATTTAACCACATGTTAAATTCTGTGAATAAGATTTTGTGGCAAATAGGCCTTGAACTTCAACAGTTTGCGGATTCACTGTTCGATTTAGCCACCGCCTCGTTCTGCGGTGCAGCATAGATTCCGCTTCCCAACCGACACATTTCCGACATATTATTGGCAGGTTAACGCGAGGAGACAGACATGGGACTCACGCAATCCTTGAATGTTCTGTTGGTCAGTGCAGCGTTTGTCTTCGTCCTGTCCATGCTCTTTATCTGAGCTGGCCGGCGGGGTTGACGACTGGTAGTACCTGAACTCCCCTGATCAATCCGCCAATGAAAAAGCGCATGTCCCGCCCGACATGCGCTTTTCACTTTGATGGACGCGGAAAATCAGGCAGCTGCGCCGGCGTTTTTTGCCGCCCGGCGGGAGAGGCCGAGATTGTCGAGCACGGCGGAAACCAGCGGCGAACGGTTCATCGTATAGAGATGGAAATCGCGGATGCCGCGCCGGACGAGATCTTCGATCTGCTCGGCGGCGACATCGGCTGCCACCTTCGCCCGCTCTTCGGGTTTGTCGTCAAAGCCCGCAAAACGCTCGTCGAGGAAGCCGGGGATGATCGCGCCGCAGGCGCCGGCGAAACGCTTGAGCTGCGTCAGGTTCTGGATCGGCATGATGCCCGGTATGATCGGGATCGAGATGCCGGCCCGGCGCACCCGCTCCAGGTAACGCTCGAAATTGTCGTTGTCGAAGAAGAACTGCGTCAGCGCGCGGTCGGCGCCGTTGTCGGCCTTACGTTTCAGCATGTCGATATCGGCGGCTGTATCGCGGCTCTCCGGATGCTTTTCCGGATAGGCGGAGACTGAGATTTCGAAATCGCCAATCGCCTTGAGGCCGGCCACGAGCTCGGCCGCATTCGCGTAACCGCCCGGATGCGGCTGGTAGGGCGCGCCGGCGCCGCCCGGCGCATCGCCGCGCAGCGCCACGAAATGCGTCACGCCGACCTTGCGGAAGGTCTCGATCATCTGATGCGTCTCTTCCTTCGTCGCACCGACGCAGGTCAGGTGCGAAGCGGTTGCAAGCGGCGTCTGCGACAGGAAACGCGTGACGGCGGTCAGCGTCGGCGCCTTGGTGGTGCCGCCGGCGCCATAAGTCACCGAGACGAAATCCGGATCCCAGTCCTGCAGCTCGCTGACGGTATTCCAGAGCTGGCCTTCCATCTCTTCCGATTTCGGCGGGAAGAATTCGAAGGAGATCCCGATGTCGCGCGCCTGCGCTTCGTTTTTCAAAGCCATGTCATACTCTCCCGGCAAATGTAGGTTCGGCGCCTTCGCTCGTCTGCGAAGCCATGAGGCGCCTCGGATCGCGCGCGAGCCAGACGGTGACCGTCAGCCCCTGCCCGCTCTGCTGACCCGGATGAAGATCGACGACCTGCTCGACATCGAGCCCGGCCTTGCGCAGCCAGTCGGACATCGTCTGGTGCGAAAAGCCGAGACGCACATGCGCATGCTCGTCGCGGAGATATTCGAGCGTATGCGGTGCAAGGTCGATGACCACAAGCCGGCCGCCCGGCCGCAGCATGCGCGCCGCTTCGGTGATGGCAATCTCCGGCTGATCGAAGAAATGCAGTACCTGATGGATCGTCACCAGGTCGAAATCCTGTCCCTCGAACGGCAGGTTCAGAATATCGGCGTGGCGCACAGTGGCTTTGGTGATGCGGGACTTGTCGAGATTGGCGCGCGCCACGCTCAGCATGTCGCGGCTGGCGTCGACGCCGATCGCCCGGCGGTAGAGCCCGGACAGAAGTTCGAGGATGCGGCCTGTGCCGGTGCCGAGATCGAGCAGCGAATCGATCGGCTGGCTGCCGAGCAGCCGAATGACCGCCGCATCGACTTCCTCGTCGGCCGCATGCAGGCGGCGAAGCTCGTCCCATTCTGCCGCGTTGCGGCTGAAATAGGCCTGTGCCCGCTCGGCCCGTTGGCGTTTGACCGCCGACAGCCGCTCGCCGTCGCGCAGGACGGTTGGATCGTTCTCAGAGACATGCTTCAGCAGCGCTCGCACGAGCATTGCCGCCTTGCCGTCCTGCTTGAGGCGGAAATAGGCCCAGGCGCCCTCCTGGTAGCGTTCTATCAGCTCGGCTTCGCCGAGCAGCTTCAGATGGCGGGAGATACGCGGCTGGGACTGGCCGAGAATTTCGGTCAGATCGGTCACCGTCAGATCGCCGGCGTCGAGAAGCGCCAGAAGACGCAGGCGCGTCGGTTCGCCGGCCGCCTTCAATACGTCCACCAGGCCATCCAGTCCAAGCTTCAGGGGTTCACTCATCACTCGCCCAATCAACATATAAAGATATCTTTATGTGATTTGAAAAGCGGTGGCAAGCGTCAATTCGCACTCTCCGCGAAATTGCCTGCTCAAATTGCGACAGAGCCTGATACGAAGAAGCCCCAGCCGAATGAACTGACCCCCGAAAGTTGGACATCAACCTTCGGGGGTCAGTTCAGAACCGGGGCTTTCGCAATCGAAAAAGGGACGATCAGCGCGTCAGACGCTTATGGGCCTGGCTGCCGGGGTTGAGGGCGTCCGGGCCGAGGCGGCGGACCTTATCCTCTTCATAATCCTCGAAGTTGCCTTCGAACCATTCGACATGGCCTTCGCCTTCGAAAGCGAGAATGTGCGTCGCCAGACGGTCGAGGAACATGCGGTCGTGGCTGATGATGATGGCGCAGCCGGCAAAATTCTCCAGCGCGTTTTCAAGCGCGCCCAGCGTTTCCGTGTCGAGGTCGTTGGTCGGTTCGTCGAGCAGCAGGACATTGCCGCCCGCCTTCAGCATCTTGGCGAGATGAACGCGGTTGCGCTGACCGCCAGAGAGATTGCCGACCTTCTGCTGCTGATCGCCGCCCTTGAAGTTGAAGGCGCCGCAATAGGCACGAGAGTTCATGTCGAACTTGCCGAGCTTGATGATTTCGGCGCCGCCGGAGATTTCCTCCCAGACCGTCTTGTCGCCGGCAAGCGCGTCACGGCTCTGGTCGACA
The DNA here is from genome assembly GCF_014200175.1 of Rhizobium lentis. Taxonomy (GTDB): domain Bacteria; phylum Pseudomonadota; class Alphaproteobacteria; order Rhizobiales; family Rhizobiaceae; genus Rhizobium; species Rhizobium mulingense. Next base: position 657,308 of record NZ_JACHBD010000001.1, read on the forward strand.
TAGCCGAGATGCACGGTCTCGCCGATGCGGATCGTACCGCTGTCCGGCTTTTCCTGGCCGGTGATCATCTTGAACAGCGTCGTCTTGCCGGCGCCGTTCGGGCCGATGACGCCGACGATGCCGCCCGGCGGCAGCTTGATCGACAGGTCGTTGATCAGCGTGCGGCCCTCGAAGCCCTTGGTGATGCCTTCCATCTCGATGACCACCTGGCCGAGCCGTTCGCTGACCGGGATGATGATCTGCGCGTCGCCGGGACGCTGCTTCTCGGCGGCATCCACCAGCTGCTCGTAAGACTTGATGCGGGCCTTCGACTTGGCCTGGCGGGCCTTAGGGCTGGAGGCGATCCATTCCCGTTCGCGGCTGATCGCCTTCTGACGCGAGGCCTCCTCGCGACCCTCCTGCTCCATGCGCTTGGCCTTCGCCAGCAGATAGGCCGAATAGTTGCCTTCGTAGGGGATGCCGCGGCCGCGGTCGAGTTCGAGGATCCATCCGGTGACGTTGTCGAGGAAGTAGCGATCATGGGTGATCATCATCACCGCGCCGGGATAGTCGCGCAGATGCTTTTCGAGCCAGGCGATGGTTTCGGCGTCGAGATGGTTGGTCGGTTCGTCGAGCAACAGCAGATCCGGCTGCGAAAGCAGCAGGCGGCAGAGCGCGATGCGGCGGCGTTCACCACCAGACAGGCTGGTGACATCGGCGTCGCGCGGCGGGCAGCGCAGCGCTTCCATCGCCATCTCGACCTGGCTTTCCAGGTCCCAGAGGTTCTGGCTATCGATGATGTCCTGCAGCTTGGCGCCCTCTTCCGCGGTCTCGTCGGAATAGTTCATCATCAATTCGTTATAGCGATCGAGGATCGCCGTCTTCGAGGCAACGCCTTCCATGACGTTTTCGAACACCGTCTTGTTCGGGTCGAGACGCGGTTCCTGCTCGAGATAGCCGACCGTGGCACCCTCGGCCAGCCAGGCTTCGCCGGTATACTCCTTGTCCTGGCCGGCAATGATGCGCAACACAGTGGATTTACCGGCGCCGTTCGGCCCGAGGATGCCGATCTTGGCATCCGGGTAGAAGGAAAGGTGGATGTTCTCCAGGATCTTCTTGTTGCCATAGGCCTTGTTGAGGCCGGACATATGATAGATGAATTGACGTGCCATGCTGCGCTGCTCCGGGCGGGAAACTTCGTTTCGTGCCGCTATGTAGGCGAAACAGCGCCTGTGGGCAACGCCGAAACCCGGTTTAGGCCGGATTCCGGTCAGAAGCCCGCCGCATCGACGACACCTTCATCGCAGCCGAAAGAGGTTTTTCCCGCCCCCTGGATCAGATCGCCGAGGCTGGCGCCTTTCGCCGACGCCGATCCGGCAGCCTCCGAAAGCCCGATCGTCAGGCCGCTGATCATCTTGACATTGCCGGCCCGCCGGCAGCTCATCTTGACGCGGTCGCCGGCGCCCTGCCCGAAGCTCTTGTCGAAAGCCGCCTTGATCGCCTCGGCCTTGACCGGTTTGCCGATATTAGCAGCGAAAAGCTCGCGCACCGCCGACGCGTTGAGCCCACCCAAGAGATGCACGCCGACGCCAAAATAATCCTCGGCGCTCATTTTCGTGCAGGTGCCATGCTTCGTCCATTCATGCCGTTCCAGGCCGGATTGCGTGCCTGGCATCGCCTTTAGCAGCGCCGCCTGTGTCTCAGCCGAAAGCGTGACCTGAGGCAAGCTAGCCCATTTGCCGTCCTTGTCAGCGGCCTTCTGATCGTCGCTGACGCCGCAATAGTTCTGCCGCATCGGCTAAAGCCCGTGCAGCGAGAAGTTGGTAGCGTCATGGCGTTCGCCGGTCTGGCTTGCGCATTCGGCCTTCTTCTGGTTCGTCTGGCAGAAGGCGGGCTGCCAGCTCGCCGCCAGAATGAAACGGGTGCGCCCGTCGGCCTCCTGCGCCATGGAGGCGCCAGCAAGGGCCATGGATACGGCGAATGTCAAGGAACGCAACTGCATGCTGCTCATTTCAACCCCCATAGAAGAACAATGCGGGAACAGATAAGCACAAAGAGTAAACGGCCGCAACCCTGAATCGCAATACTCCTGTAATTTGTTATCGGTTGTTTCAAAGGCTTTAAAGCCACACCAAGGGACGCTCTGTCACTTTGAGTTGAAGCATAATACCTCAAATCGATTTCGCTTTGCGGAATTATGCGGTAGCGATCTGCTGTGCGGCTGGGAGAATCCGGATGTTTTCTGAAACGCAATGGCTCTCCGTGCCGGGAGCATCGCTGGCCTATCACCATGCCGAGGCCACCGGTCTCGCATGCGGCATTCTGTTGATATCGCACGGCCTGGCGGAGCACTCGAAGCGGTATCGCCGCTTTGCCGAGGCGATGGCGGCGCGTGGCTATCACGTCTATGCCCATGATCACCGCGGCCATGGCGAGACGACGGCGCCCGACGCTCCGATCGGCCGCTTCGCACGGCGGGACGGCGTCGAACGGGTGATCGGCGACATCATCGCCATGCGCACTCATGCAACCTCGCGCCATCCCGGCCTGAAGGTGATCCTCTTCGGCCATTCGATGGGCGGCCTCATCGCGCTCAATGCCGCCGTCGCCGCACCGGCCGAATTCGATGCGGTCGCCGTCTGGAATGCCAATTTCGCCGTCGGTCTTGCCGGCCGCGCCGCCCAGGCGATCCTCATCGGCGAACGGATGCTGAAAGGTTCGGACGTGCCGAGCGGTCTCCTGCCGAAACTCACCTTCGCCGCCTGGGGCCGGTCCATTGCCGACCGCCGCACGGAATTCGACTGGCTTTCGCATATTCCCGACGAAGTCGACAAATATGTCGCCGATCCTCTTTGCGGCTTCGACGCCTCGGTTTCACTCTGGCTCGATGTCTTCGAACTGACCTTCCGAGCACCGCAAAAGGTCCATCTCGACAGGCTGCGGCGCGACCTGCCGATCCATCTGATCGGCGGCGCAGAAGATCCGGCGACCGAGCGTGGAAAAGCCGTGCTGTGGCTCTCAAACCATTTGAAACGTCAGGGCTTCTCCCGTATCAGCACGAAGATATATCAGGACATGCGGCACGAAACGCTGAATGACATCGGCGCAGAGGCAGCCGTTGCCGCCTTCGCGGACTGGTGCGATGGCGCGGTCGCCAAGAGCGGGAACGGCCAAAATCCCCGATGACGAGAATTCCACCATGAGCAGCACCTCCACCCGGCCCGTTTCATCCCCCTCCGACGTGACGATGGGGCTTGCGCTGATGTTTCTTTCGGTGATGTTCTCGCCGCTCATCGATATCTTCGCCAAGCTTGCCGTGGTCACCGTGCCCTCCGCCGAGGTCACCGCCGGCCGCTTTGCGGTGCAGGCGCTCTGCATGCTGCCGATCGTCATCTGGAGGCGCAGCTTTGCCGATTTTTCCTGGCGCCAGAGCCTGTTCCACGCCATCCGCGGCGTGATCATCACCATTTCGATGATTTCCTTCGTCACCACGCTGAAATACATGGCGGTAGCCGACGCGATCGCGATCTTCTTCGTCGAGCCGATCATTGTGACGATCCTCGGCGGCATTTTCTTGAAGGAAACGATCGGCTGGCGGCGTTACACCGCTTGCGGCGTCGGCTTCTTCGGGGCGATGCTGATCATTCAGCCCAGTTTCAACGAAGTCGGCTATGTCGCGCTCCTGCCCGTCCTCACCGCCTTCTGCATCGCCATTTTCGTTCTGATGACCCGCGTCCTGTCCCACAAGGAAGATCCTTGGGCGATGCAGTTCCAGATGGGTATCTGGGGCCTGATTTTCTGCGCCGTCCTGCTTTTTGCCGGCGATGGCAGCGGCTCGGATGTCTTCGATCCCGTCATGCCCCAAGGCAACGCCTGGTTCTATGTCGCCGGCGTCGGCGCCATGGCCGCGATAGCCGGCATCTTCGGCGTCTACGCCTATCGCGCCGCACCGGCGTCGACGCTGGCGCCGCTGCAATATTTCGAGATCGTCTCGGCCACGATCTTCGCCTGGCTTGTTTTCGGCGACTTTCCGGGTGCGATCAAATGGCTCGGCATCATGATCATCATCGCCTCCGGCATCTACATCCTGTGGCGCGAGCGCCGCTTTGCTTCCAAACCCGTATCCGATACATCTGAGGCGACGCTGGCGCCGTAGATTGCCTGGGAGGACCATGACCGAGAGCCTGACGAAAAAACCGCCGCTTGCCGGAATCCGGGTGATCGAGCTCGCCCGCGTACTGGCCGGCCCTTGGGCGGGACAGATGCTCGCTGATCTCGGCGCCGATGTCATCAAGGTCGAAAATCCCGACGGCGGAGACGATACGCGCCAATGGGGCCCGCCCTTTGTCGAAGGTGCCGACGGCGAAAATCTCTCGGCCGCCTATTACCACGCCGCCAATCGCGGCAAACGCTCCATTGCCGCAGACCTGAAAAGCCCCGAAGGCCAGGATCTCGTCCGCCGCCTGGTATCCACTGCCGACGTGGTGATCGAGAACTTCAAGCTCGGCGGTCTCGTCAAATACGGGCTCGATTACGAGAGCCTGCGCGGATTGAACCCGAAGCTCGTCTATTGCTCGATTACCGGCTTCGGCCAGACCGGCCCCTATGCAAGCCGCGCCGGCTACGATTACATCGTTCAGGGCATGTCCGGCTTCATGTCGATCACCGGCGAGCCGAACGGCCAGCCGATGAAGGCCGGGGTGGCGATCGCCGATATCTTCACCGGCATCTATGCCGTCTCGGCAATCGAGGCCGCCCTGATCCATGCCTTGAACACCGGCGAGGGTCAGCTCGTCGACATGGCGCTGCTCGATGTGCAATCGGCCGTGCTCGCCAATCAGAACATGAACTACCTCGTCTCCGGCGCTGCACCGACCCGGCTCGGCAACGCCCATCCGAATATCTCGCCCTATGAGGTCGTGCCGGCGGCCGATGGCTACCTCATTCTTGCCGTCGGCAATGACGGCCAGTTCGCTCGCCTCTGCACCATTCTCGGCCTAGAGACGATCGCCGGCGACGACCGCTTCGCCACCAACAAGGCCCGGGTCGGCAATCGGGCCGAGCTGCGCCGGCTCGTTTCGACCGAGACGCTGAAATGGCAGAAGGCGGGCCTGTTGAAGGCCTGCGAAGAGAACGGCGTACCTGCCGGCGCGATCAATACGATCGAGGAGATGTTCGCCGATCCGCAGGTACGCGCCCGCGGTCTGCGCATCGACCTTGCCGATGCCGCCGGCACGCTCATCCCCGGGGTCAGGACGCCAGTGGTGCTGTCCGAGACGCCGCTGCATTACGTCCGGCCGAGCCCGCGCCTCGACGAACACAGGGAAGAAATTCTGGCGGAGCTCGCCGAGCGCGAGAGGGAGGCATCGTCATGAAGAAGACCGGTGGAGAACTGATCGTCGAGGCGCTGAAGGCCAATGGCGTCAAACGCCTCTCCTGCGTGCCCGGCGAGAGTTTCCTCGCCGTTCTCGATGCCCTGCGTGACAGCGATATCGATGTCCTCGTCTGCCGCCAGGAGGGCGGAGCGGCGATGATGGCGGATTGCTGGGGCAGGCTGACCGGTGAACCCGGTATCTGCATGGTCACCCGCGGCCCCGGCGCCACCAATGCTTCCGCCGGCCTGCATATATCAAGACAGGATTCGATCCCGATGATCCTCTTCATCGGCCAGGTGCAACGCGAAGCCCGCGAGCGCGAAGCCTTCCAGGAAGTCGAATTCCGCCGCGCCTTCACCGAATTCGCCAAATGGGTGGGTGAGATCGACGATGCCGCCCGCATTCCCGAGTTCGTCACCCGCGCCTTTGCGATCGCAACCTCCGGCCGCCCCGGTCCCGTCGTGTTGACGCTGCCGGAGGATATGCTGCGCGACGAAGTCGAGGCGCCCCGCCCCAAGCGTTACGTCAGCGTCGAGGCGCATCCCGGCCGCAGCCAGATCGACGATCTCTATGTCAGACTGCTGAAGGCCGAGCGGCCGATGGTGATCCTCGGCGGCACGCGCTGGGATGCCGATGCCGTCGCCGATTTTGCAGGCTTTGCCAAGCGTTTTCAGCTTCCTGTCGGCTGCTCGTTCCGCCGGCAGATGCTGTTCGATCATCTCCATCCCTGTTACGCCGGCGATGTCGGCATCGGCATCAACCCTGTCCTCGCCAAGGAAATAAGGGAAAGCGACCTGCTGATCCTTCTTGGCGGCCGCATGTCGGAAATGCCGTCCTCGTCCTATACGCTGATCGATATCCCCTACCCCCAGCAATCGCTGGTGCATGTCTATCCCGATCCTTCCGAACTGGGACGCGTCTACCGCCCGGATCTCGCCATCTGCGCCGCTCCTTCCGATTTCGTCGCCGCACTCGCCGATCTCGAAGCACCGGCCGAGCCGCACTGGGCGGAGCGCACACAGCGCCTGCACCAGGCCTATCTTTCCTGGTCGAAGCCGCCTACGACAGGTCCGGGCGCCGTCCATATGGGCCTGATCATGGAATGGCTGGAAGCCAATACCGGGCCAGAGACGATCTTCACCAATGGCGCCGGTAACTACGCCACCTGGCTGCACCGCTTCCATCGTTTCCGTCGTTTCAACACCCAGGCCGCTCCCACCTCGGGCTCGATGGGCTACGGCCTGCCGGCGGCGGTGGCCGCCAAGCGGCTCTTTCCCGAGCGCGAGGTGATCTGCTTTGCCGGCGACGGCTGTTTCCTGATGCATGGCCAGGAATTCGCCACCGCCATCCGCTACGGCCTGCCGATCATCGCAATCGTCGTCAACAACGGCATGTACGGCACCATCCGCATGCATCAGGAACGCGAATATCCCGGCCGCGTCAGCAGCACCGATCTGACCAATCCCGATTTCGCCGCCCTTGCCCGCGCCTATGGCGGCCATGGCGAGTCGGTGGAGCGTACGGAGGAATTCGCCACAGCCTTCCAGCGGGCGCGCGATAGCGGCAAGCCGGCGATCATCGAGGTCAAACTCGATCCCGAGGCGATCACGCCGACCCGCACGCTCTCGGAAATCGCGCAAACAAAAAGCCGGTAGGCGGGTGACCGACCCCATTCGGGTTGGTCACGCACTTACCGGCTTTCACACATCCTGCGGCGACCTTAGTCGATCGCGGCCGTGACGATGAACTCGACTTTGTATTTCGGCGCAGCGAGCTTGGCTTCGCTGGTGGCACGGGCCGGCGGATTGGCCGGATCGATCCAGGCTTCCCAGGCGGCGTTCATCTCCGCGAAATAAGCAATGTCGGAGAGATAGACGAGGGTCTGGAGGATCTTCGACTTGTTGCTGCCTGATGCAGCCAGCAGGCGATCGACTTCGGCAAGCGCGGATTTGCACTGATCGGTGACGCTTTCGCCCTCGCCGACCTGGCCTGCGAGATAAACCGTGTTACCGTGAATGACGGCGCCGCTCATGCGCGCGCCGACGTCGATACGCTTAATGCTCATCATAGTCTCCTAAGTGAATGGAAGGTGACGGCGCTGCGGTGCAGCGCCGGAAAATCGGCAGGCCGGACCGGGGCCTAGCTGCGGATATGGTGGGTCTTCTGATAGATCGCCGTCGAGCGGGCGCCGGAGCGGCAATAGCCGAGCATCGGCCGGGGGAATTCATCGAGCGCGTCGACCATGCCCTGCACCGCCTCCTCGGTTACGCCCATCGGTCCAACCGGCACATGGGTGATCTCGAGGCCGAGTTCTCGCGCGCGCGCCTCGATGACTGAGAACGAGGTCTGATCCGGGCTCTCATGGTCGGGGCGGTGGCAGACGATCGATTTGAACCCCAGCGCCTTGATCTCGTCGATATCCTCGAGCGTGATCTGCCCCGAAACCGAATATTCATCGTCGATCTGGCGAATATCCATCGTGCTGTCTCCTCATAAATCCTGGGCTGAAGGTCTACGCCGGAGGCCGGCGAGCGTCAACAAGACTTCACTCACAGGAAGGCGAAGGTCAGCACGTAGCTACGGCGTTCGCCGGGCGCCAGCATATTGAATTCGCCGGCCGCCTCGAGCTCGTCACGCAACACCCAGCGATGCGAGACCGGCTCTATTCCGATGATATGGGCCGGCGCCTTCTGGTTCCGCCAGACCTGCAGATAGGGCAGCGTATCGGTACGGAAACGCACACTCAGTGTCCTGTCGCCGATCGCGGCGATCGGTCCGAGACGGACTTCCGCCAGGCCCGCCTCCGTCGCCGGCGCCGACACGCAGAAGATACCGCCCGGCTCGTCGCCGAATGCCCAGGGGAAACCGCCATTTTCCAGCATTCGCCCTTCGAGCCGCGTGCCCGCGTCCAGCCATCTGCCGCCGGTGTTGATGTGATACATCAGGAAGGTCGGCACCGTCCGGTCGCTGATATTGACGACCCGGTCCTCGAGCCGCACTTCGCCGGTTGCCCCGTCGATCCGCCATAGCCGTTCGATGCGCTGCGGCAGTCCCTCGACGGTTACAATATCGATATCGGCGCGGCATTCGGCATTGCCGTTTTCGTATTTCGTCCACAGCACCTTGGCCGGATGGCCGGAGGCCGATCCGTGCAGCGGATAGACCTTGCCGTCGGCCCGATCGGCAATCGGCTGGCGATGGCGGATATGATCCGGCCCGCAGGTGAAGAGGAAGCCTTCGAGCGAGTGATCGATTCGCGGATCGCCGTCATCGGGAATAGCGCGCTTCGGCGCGATGTCGACGCCTTCGACGATGCATCCTGCGATATCCAGCACCGATGTTTCATCGAGCATCAAACGTGGCCCGCTTGCGGCGGCAAATTCGATCATCTTGGGGTCTCCTCAGGGATTTATCGGCCGCCGTAGGGTTAGGTTTCGCACCACCATTCGTCAATCCGCGCCGTTTCCATCTTGTGTTTTTGCCGCAACCATGGATTTTGCGGAACTGACGCAGAGACGCAAACGTTTATGAGTAAAAGGAAATCTTAGTGATTTTCATATTTTGTTCAGCACGGCTTCATAAATTCCACACTAGCGTCAAAATTCGCGGGTGTGTGTCGGCCCAGTCACTGTTCGAGGTGTGAGACGTGAATCGCTTTTTGAAATCGGCATTTTCGCTTGCGGCCGTGCTGGCAGCCTTTGCCGTTACAGCGCCTGAGGCAGGCGCACAGCAGTTCCGCGACCGCCGCCAGAGCGATATCGTGCTGGTCACGCCGAACGGCGAAATCCTCGATTATGTCCCCCCCGGCTTTGCCTATGCCCGCGATCGCAGCGGCAACCGTGTGTTGATCGACGCCTACGGCAACGTCGTCGCCACCGAGATGCGCGCCCGCGGCTACTATCCGCCCCGGCCCGGCCCGCGCGAGGTCTATGCCGACCAGGGTGGCAACGATCCCTATTATGCCGATGACAACCCCTATGGCGACACACGTTATTCCGAGCGCGGCGCCGTCACCGGCGGTATCCCGCGCGATGCAGCGATCGAGCGTCTGCCGCTCGGCGAGGAGCCCTATCCGGACGACAACAGTATCGGCAATCCGCAATCGGGAGACGATTACGCCTCGATCGATCCCGATCAGCAGATCCCGCCCGCCGATGCGCCGAAGTCCGCGCCTGACGAGCCCGTGATCACGCTGAAGAACAAGTCGAAGCCCGAGATCGTCGCGCTGCAGGTCTTCCTCGACCGCGCCGGCATTTCTCCCGGCGTCATCGATGGGCATATGGGCTCGAACGTCACCAAGGGCATTTATGCTTACAACCAGATGACGGGGTCAAAACTCGACCCCAACGACACCGATGCGATTCTCGAAGAGCTGCGCATGAACGGCGGTCTGCCCGTTGTCAGCTATACGATCACGCCGGCCGATGCCGCTGGTCCCTTCGTCGCGGAGATTCCGGAAGATTATTCGCATAAGGCGCTGCTGCCGTCGCTCGCCTATACCTCGATTACGGAAATGCTGGCCGAGCGTTTCCATATGGACGAGGCCTTCCTCAAGGAGATGAACCCCGGCGCCGATTTCAGCGTTCCCGGCACGGTGATCAAGGTCGTCAATCCCGGCGAAGCGAAGACCGGGGAGGTCGCCCGCATCATCGCCGACAAGGGGCGCAAACAGGTTTTCGCCTATGACGGCGCCGGCAATCTCATCGCAGCCTACCCGGCTTCGATCGGCTCAACCGACACCCCTTCGCCGTCCGGTACGGTGACGGTCGAGCGCGTCGCGTTCAATCCGGGTTACACCTATAACCCGAAGATCAACTTTCAGCAGGGTGCCAACGACAAGATCCTCAACATTCCGCCCGGCCCGAACGGCCCGGTCGGCACCGTCTGGATGGCGCTTTCCAAGCCGACCTACGGCATCCACGGCACGCCCGAGCCCTCCAAGATCGGCCGCACCCAGAGCCACGGCTGCATCCGCCTGACCAACTGGGACGCGACAGAGCTGGCCAAGATGGTCAAGCCGGGCGTGACGGTCGAATTCGTCGACTGAACCACAGTGCAGCCATATGAAAAGGCCGTCGGATCGCTCCGGCGGCCTTTTTCGTTTCATCACAGGGGATAGTCAGGCGGCCGTCGCCATGCGGGCCGAGGCCGTCAGCCGGACCGGCAGTTTGCGCATCATTTCCTCGGCAAAACAGGTTGCGTTCTCACGCGCCTTGTCGAGATTGCTGACGCGCGCCGGGTCGATCGTGTGCAGCGTGCCGCCGCAGTCGAAGATGTCGCGGAAGGCCGAGCGTTCTATGATCGCGGTGTCGAGCACCGGCACGTGCCGCTCGCTGAGCAGCGACTTGACGAGTTGCAGCGCCCGGGTTGTCACCATCGAATTGACGCGGGTCAGCACCACCGAATGGCCGATCTTGATGCCTGCCTTCTCATCCAGGTACTGGAGCAGTTCAAGCACCTGCGCGCCGCCGCGCGCATCCATCGCACAGCCCTGGATCGGGATCAGTACGTGGTCGGAAAGGCCGACGGCGGTGGCGAGCAGCGGATTGCGCGCACCCGGCAGGTCGACGATGAAGTAGTCGGTATTGTGCTTGTTCTCGCTGATATGCTGAGGCAGTGAGGCGGTGGTCACGAAATCGATCACCGAAACATTCGGCACGTGACCTGAGATCTCGTGCCACCGCGAAATCCAGTGCTGCGGGTCGGCGTCGAGAATGGTGACTCGGAAATCCTTGCGGGCAAGCTCGGTCGCGAGCAGCAGAACAGCGGTCGTCTTGCCGGCGCCGCCCTTGGTATTTGCGAATGTGATGACAGGCATGTTCGGTCCTCGGAAGGAAATGGTGCGAGCCGGAATTGCTCTTTTACGCACCATCGGAGCATCGTGCGGTTAATCCATCCTTTCTAATCATGGTTAACAAATTCCAAACACACGCGGCGAAATTGCAGCCGGTATTTTTCACATCCCTAAAGTTCAGGATCTTCCCAAAACTGAAAAAGCCCGGAAGGCTAAAGCTCTCCGGGCTAATCTGCGGGACAGCTACTCTGATCTCAGAAGCAGTCCCTAAACAGCGCCTTGGTATTTTCGAGCGTCATGGCCACCGGGTTGCCACCCGCGCTCGGATCCTCGATCGCCATGGCCGACAATTCGTCAATGCGGTCGGGGGCGATTCCCATCGCCGTCAGCGTCTCCGGCACGCCGAGTTCGGCGCGAAGCTTCAGCACATAATCGTAGAAGCCGTCGAAACCACCTGAAATGCCGAGATAGGCGGCGGCGCGGCCGATCTTCTCCTCGATCGCCTTGCGGTTGAAGCGCAGCACCGCCGGCATGACAACCGCATTGGTCATGCCGTGATGGGTGTTGTAGACGGCGCCGATCGGGTGTGACAGCGCATGGATGGCACCGAGCCCCTTCTGGAAGGCGACCGCGCCCATGGCGGCGGCGGCCATCATATTGGCCCGGGCTTCGATATCCGTGCCTTCCCTGTAAGCGCGCGGCAGGAATTCCTTGACGAGCCGCATGCCTTCGAGCGCGATGCCAGCCGACATCGGGTGATAGAAGGGCGACGAATAGGCCTCCAGGCAATGGGCGAAAGCGTCCATGCCGGTGCCGGCCGTGATGATCTTCGGCATGCCGACCGTCAATTCCGGATCGGAGATCACAACGCCGGGCAGGAACTTCGGATGAAAGATAATCTTCTTCACGTGCGTGACGGAGTTGGTGATGACGCTGGCGCGGCCGACTTCCGATCCGGTCCCGGCCGTCGTCGGCACCGCGACGATCGGCGCAATGCCCTCGAGGCTCGCCCGCGTCCACCAGTCGCCGATATCCTCGAAGTCCCAGACCGGCCGGGTCTGCCCGGCCATGAAGGCGACGCACTTGCCGAGGTCGAGGCCCGAGCCGCCGCCGAAGGCGACGACTCCGTCATGGCCGCCATCCTTGAAGGCCTTGACGCCGGCTTCGAGGTTCTTCTCGTTCGGGTTCGGATCGACATCGGCGAAGATCGCCCGGCCGAGTCCGGCATCTTCGAGGATGTCGAGTGCGTTCTTGGTAATCGCCATCGAAGCGAGACCGCGATCGGTGATCAGCAGCGGCTTTTTGATGCCGAGGCTCTTGCAGGCGTCGGCCAGTTCGCTGATGCGGCCCCGGCCGAGCTTGACGGACGTGGGATAGCTCCAATTTGCGGTGATGTTGCTGCTGCTCATGCTGTGACTTTCTTCAGGTGGAAGGATTTCGGACGGGTCAGATTCTGGAAGCCGATGATCGACAGCGAGCCACCCCGGCCGGTTTCCTTGACTCCGGTCCAGCAAAGCGCCGGATCGAGGTAGTCCGCGCGGTTCATGAAAACGGTGCCGGTTTCGATCTCGCGGCCGAGACGCCCTGCGCGCTCGGCATCTTTGGTCCAGAGCGAGGCCGTCAGCCCGTATTGGCTGTCGTTCATCAAGGCGAGTGCTTCCTCGTCGCTCTTCACCTTCATAATGCCGACCGCCGGGCCGAAGGTCTCTTCGCGCATGAAGCCCATGGAATGGTCGACATCGACGAGAATCTGAGGTGCAAGGTAGGCGCCGCCGTCATCCTCAGGGAAAAGCTTCGGATCGACCAGCGCCTTCGCACCCTTGGAAACTGCATCGGCGATCTGCTCGCGCACCACCTTGGCGAAGCGCTTGTTCGCCATCGGCCCCAGCGACGTCTCGGGATCGAGCGGATTGCCGAGCTTGTAGTTCGACACCCAGGCAACCGACTTCTCGACGAAGGCATCGTAGAGGGATTCGTGCACATAGATGCGTTCGATGCCGCAGCAGCACTGGCCGGAATTGTAGGTGGCGCCGTCCATCAGTGTATCGACGGCCGCCTCGAGATCGGCGTCCTCCATGACGTAACCGGGATCCTTGCCGCCGAGTTCGAGGCCAAGACCGGTGAAGGTACCGGCAGCCGCCCGCTCCATCGACCGCCCGCCTTCGACCGATCCGGTGAAGTTGACAAAATTGAAGCTGCCGGCGGCAATCAGCGCCGAGGTCGTTTCGTGATCCAGGAAGACGTTCTGGAACACGTCCTCGGGAACGCCGGCCTCGACAAAGGCCTGCACCAGCCGCTCGCCGACGAGCAGCGTCTGCGAGGCATGTTTCAGCACCACCGTATTGCCGGCCATCAGCGCCGGCGCGATCGTGTTGATCGCCGTCATATAGGGATAGTTCCACGGCGCGACGACGAAGACGACGCCATGCGCTTCACGCTCGATGCGACGCTCGAAACGATTGCTCTCCTCGACCACCAGCGGTGCCAGCGCATCGGCCGCAATCGAGGCGACATAGTTGGAACGCTCGTTGAAGCCCTTGTATTCGCCGCCGTACTTGACCGGCCGGCCCATCTGCCAGGCAAGTTCCGGCACGACGGTGTCGGACATCTCGTTCAACCGCGCGGCGCCCTTCAGCACCAGCTGCACACGCTCTTCGAGCGGTCGCTTCGCCCAGGCTTTCTGCGCCTTGCGGGCTCGCGCCACCACATCCTTGGCGGCATCGAGCGAAAGCGCCGGACGCTCCGCGTAAACCGATCCATCGACCGGTGAAATACATTGGATCATTGCCATGATCGATTTCCGTCCTCGTATTGATCAAAAATTCCGTCGAGGGCCATAGCCCCTCATCCGCCTGCCGGCACCTTTTCAGCCCTTGCGGGTCGAAGGGGGATGGCCGCTACCTCTCCATGCTCAGCCCACCTCTCCGATGGCACGTCCCCTCTCCCCGCAAGCGGGGAGTTAGGGTGAGGGGCAGCTAGCCGCAATCTCGTACTAGGCTCTTTCGAACCCGCGCGCCACTTCCCAATCGGTGATGCGGCGGTCGTATTCTTCCTGCTCCCACTCGGCGGCACGGGTGTAATGGTCGATCACATCGTCGCCGAAGGATTTGCGCAGCATCGCCGATTCCGTCATCGCCGTCGTCGCCGCGCGCAGCGTGCGCGGGATTTCGCGAATATCCTTGCCGCCATAGGCGTCGCCGACGAAGGGCGCTTCCAGCTCCATCTTGTTCTCGATCCCATCGATGCCGGCGGCAAGCAGCGCGGCGAAGGCGAGGTAGGGGTTGAGATCGGAGCCGCCGACGCGGCATTCGATGCGGATGCCCTTGGTTTCCTCGCCGCAGAGGCGGTAGCCGGCAGTGCGGTTGTCCTTGCTCCAGATCGCCTTGGTCGGCGCAAAGGTGCCGGCCATGAAGCGCTTGTAGGAATTGATGTAGGGCGCCAGGAAATAGGTGATCTCGCTTGCATGGGCGAGAAGCCCGGCAACGTAATTATGCATCAGCGGCGACATGCCGTATTTGCCGGTATGGTCGAAGAAAAGCGGCTTTTCCTCCAGGCTCCAGAGCGACTGGTGGATATGCGAGGAACTGCCGGCGGCGTTGTAATTCCACTTCGCAAGGAAGGTGATGGCCTTGCCTTTCGACCAGGCGATCTCCTTGCAGCCGTTCTTGATGATCGCATGCCGGTCGGCCATGGCGAGCGCATCGGCATAGCGCACGTTGATCTCCTCCTGGCCGGCGGAAGCCTCGCCCTTGGAGTTCTCGACCGGAATGCCCGCACCCTGCAGCCCGGTGCGGATCGCCCGCATCACCTCTTCCTCCTTGGTGGTCTGGAAGATGTGATAGTCCTCGTTATAGGCGCTGGCGAGCTTGAGGTTGCGGTAGCCCGCCGTATGCGCCGCCTCGTAGCTTTGGTCGAACAGGAAGAATTCGAGCTCGGAGGCCATGTAGGCCTTCATGCCCATGTCCTCGAGGCGTTTCACCTGCTTCTTCAGGATCGCCCGCGGCGAATGGGCGACTTCCTCATGCGTGTGATGGTCGAGCACATCGCAGAGCACCAGCGCAGTTCCGTCAAGCCAGGGGATGCGCCGCAAGGTCGAAAGATCCGGCCTCATCGTATAGTCGCCGTAACCCTTTTCCCAACTCGTCGCCTTGTAGCCCGAGACGGTCTCCATCTCCATGTCGGTGGCGATCAGATAGTTGCAGCTGTGCGTCTCCTTCCAGGCACTCTCGACGAAATATTCCGCCTGGAAACGCTTGCCCATCAGCCGGCCCTGCATGTCCACCTGGCAGGCGAGAACCGTATCGATGCGCCCTTCGGCAACATCCGTCCTGAGATCGTCGATTGTGTAGCTGCTGCTCATGTTTGATCCGCCTGACATTGGAATTGAGAAGGTCGGGGCGACGAAAGAGCATGCGCTCGGCCGGATGGCGAGCCTGATGCCTTTTCGTCGAACCGGTGGCGGGGCCGCAGGAGCGGCCCCGCCATTCGAGAGGGAAGTGTCGACGCCTAGTTTTCGCCGCTTTCGCCGACAGCCGCTTCGGCCGCCGCGATCACGGCTTGGCGCTTTGCCACTTCAGCACCGATCGGCGGCCCCTTGAAACGGCGGCTTTCGAAGCCGAACCAGACGATCGCCGTGACCACGAGGAAACCGACGGTGATATAGAGCGCCCACTCGTTCGGCGGCTGGATGCCGAGAACGAAGATCAGGATCATCGCGATGACGCTGAGCACTGCGAAGAGCTTGAACATGCCTTCGCCGAGATTCCACGGTCCCATCTTGTCCCACTTCGCTGTCCCCCAGGCGAACAGACCGAGCGTGATCGGAATCGCGAAGGAGAAGAACAGGAAGATGACCGTGCACGAGACGACGATTGTATAGACCGGCGTATCACCGATCGACACCAGCGATGAGCCCCAGACGAACAGGACCGACAAGATCGAACCGGTCCAGATCGCGGCGACCGGCGTGCGGTACTGTGGGCTGACTTTCGACAGCGCCTTCGACGCCGGCAGGCCGCCGTCACGCGAGAAGGCGAAGATCATGCGGGAAACCGAAGTGACGGTCGCAAGGCCGCACAGCCACTGGCTGATGAGGATCGCGAGATAGAGGATGTCCTTGACGACAGGATTGACCTGGCTGTCCATTGCCCAGAAGAACACGTTCCAGCCCTGTTTTGCTGCGTCGTCCATATTCGGCAGCATGAGGACGAAGGCGCACAGCATGATATAGCCGAACAGCGCCGACCACAGCACCGAGGACACCATGCCGCGCGGCACCGATTCTGCGGCTTTGACCGTCTCCTCTGAGGTATGGGCCGAGGCGTCATAACCGGTGATGGTGTAGATCGGCAGCAGCAGTCCGAGCAGGAAGACCCAGGCGCCCGAGGTGGAGGGCCAGACGTTGCCGCCGACCTCGCCGGAATAGTTGGCGAAGGTAAAAAGGCGGCCGATCTCGTATGAGGGCGCCGCAATGAGGCAGACGGCCGCCAGGGCGATCGACGTCGCAAAGATCAGATAACCGGAAAAGTCGGTCAGCTTCGCGGTCAGTCCGATGCCCATGTGGTTCACGAGCGCTTGAGCGCCGGTGATGATCACCAGGAAGACGATGCGTACCGTCGTCGTGTCGGTCAGCCCGAGATAGCTGGTGCCGAACGCGCCCATGAAGAAATAATAGGTGCCGACATTGATGGCGCCGAGCACGGTGACGAGACCGAGTAGGTTGAACCAGGCGGTCAACCAGCCGGTGAAGCGGTTGCCGAGGATTGAACCCCAGTGATAGAGCCCGCCGGCCGTCGGATAGGCCGAGCTGATCTGCGCCATGGCGATGGCGAAGACGAGCGAGATGAAGCATCCCACAGGCCAGCCGATACCGATCGCCGCTCCACCGGCGCCCGAAGTCGCCTGCGCCAGCGAGTTGATGCCGCCGGAGAGAATGCAGATGATGGAGAATGATACGGCGAAATTCGAGAACGAGCTCATTCGCCGTTCGAGTTCCTGGGCATAGCCCATCGAATGCAGGATGTGCACATCCTGCTTCTTGTCCAGTTCGGTATAGTCCGACATGACTTCCCCCTGTTCACGACCGGCCGCGGAATTGCGGGCCGGTCCAGTGCCAATTGCCCGCGGCATTTTTGCCATGCGGACGTCCGCAGTTAAACTGCTCCCTCGGGTCTTCTTTTTATCAGGCGTCCAGGCTTTGCTGGAGCAGCCCTTTTAGATAGTCGGCCATGACCCCTTGGCCGACATCGTCTGAAATGAGGTCGTTGCGGACCTCGATCATTACATTGCGCAAGCCGTTCGAAAGCCCGTGCAGGATCAGCGTGTGGGTCACGCCATCCTCGGGTCCGTAAGGCTGGTTGCGTTCCGTCCTGTAGAGCGGCGCCTCGACGGCGGCGTCCAGCATGCGGTCGGCAAGCCGGCTGTCCTCGTCGTGCAATATGCCGAGCTCAACCGCGCGTTCGCGACCGTGATAAACCGGTGTGAAGCTGTGGATCGTCACGATGACGCTGTCCTGCCCCCTCGCCCGGCGATCGCGGATCAGCCCGCGAACGGCATCGTGAAAGGGCACGTAGAGCGCGTCGGTGCGCGCAAGCTTTTCCTCGGCGGTCAAATCCTTGTTGCCGGGAATGGCATAGATCTCGCTTTTCTCAGGCATGGCGCCGGGCGAGCTCGGCGGCCGGTTGCAATCGTAGATGAGCCGGGAGAAACGCTGATAGACAAGCGTCGCATCGAGCCCCTGCGATATGCCGCGAGCGACCGAAAGAGCCCCGGGGTCCCAGGCAATATGGCTTAAGAGCGCTTCGCTGGGCAGGCCAAGATCGCCGAATTGGGTGGGAAGCGTATTCGAAGCATGCTCACAGACGAGAAGCACCGGGCTCCGGCCGCCGGCGCGTTCGATCCCGACGCAATCGCCGTCGGCTTCACTGAGGATTTTCGGCCGGGCCAGCACCAAAGGCGCCACTCCTTAACAAATTCCTTATTAGAAAAGAATTCTTCAGGTTCCAGCGAGTGTCAAGCATCCTCTGAAAATTTCTTTTCATGACAGCAGTTGACATGGATTGTGACAGCGTTGTTAACTTCGATTGGGAAAATGGCGCCAGACCATCCCGGGGAGCGTATCAGGTGACAGTTGCGTCGAAGACGGTTTCGGACGTCATACACTCGCATTTCGGGGTGCTGACGCGCGCTGAAAAGCAACTGGCCGAAAGCCTTCTCGACAATTATCCGGTATCCGGTCTCGGCAGCATCACCACCATCGCCGAGAAT
This sequence comes from Rhizobium lentis, assembly GCF_014200175.1. Classification (GTDB taxonomy): domain Bacteria; phylum Pseudomonadota; class Alphaproteobacteria; order Rhizobiales; family Rhizobiaceae; genus Rhizobium; species Rhizobium mulingense. The sequence goes on from NZ_JACHBD010000001.1 coordinate 675,722, forward strand.
GCCGGCGTCTCGACGCCGACCGTGGTGCGCATGGTGCAGAAGCTCGGCTTCAAGGGCTATCCGGACTTTCAGGCGCATTTGCATCTGGAGGTCGAGGCGACGATATCGAACCCGATCGCCAAACATGACCGCTGGGCCCAGAACGCCCCGGGCACCCACATTCTCAACCGCTTCGCCGATGCCATAATGGGCAATCTGCGCCAGACGCTGACCGATCTCGACACCGCGACCTTCGACAGCGTCGCCTCGCTGCTCTCCGACCGCAAGCGCGGCCTCTATTTCGTCGGCGGCCGCATCACCGGCGCGCTTGCCGAATATTTCTTCACCCATATGCAGGTGATCCGGCCGGCGACGACGCTGCTGTCTTCCAATTCCAGCAGCTGGCCGCAATATGTCCTCAACATGAATGCCGGCGACATTCTGATCATCTTCGACATCCGCCGCTACGAGCAGGAGATGGTGAGCCTCGCCACCGCCGCCCGCAAGCGCGGCGCCGAAATTGTCGTCTTCACTGACCAATGGGGTTCACCCGCCGCCAAGCTCGCCCGCCACGCCTTCCGGGTCCGGATCGAAGCGCCCTCGGCCTGGGATTCCTCCGTCGTCACTCTTTTCATCGTCGAGGCGCTGATCGAGGCCGTTCAGAACTCCACATGGGACGAGACAAAGGAACGCATGAAGACACTGGAGGGTCTGTTCGAGCAGACCAAACTCTTCCGCAAACCGGGTTAGGAGGGCAAGACCAAGAGGGAGAAAACAATGGCGGATTTTTGCGGAAACAAACCGCGCTGTCGCAAATGGCACATCTGTCACAAGCGCCTGCTATTCATGCAAAATCGCCGTCACGCAGCCGTCACACAAGCTTCATGTAAGCTGATTAACAGATCGCCAGACACTGAAAACCCGAAGGAGAACAACAGTGATCTCTAACATTTCTCGACTTCTGTCGCTTTCTACTGCGATGATCGTGGCTTCGACCGCGATTGCCGCCGCAGAACCGAGCGCTGAACTGATCGCCGCCGCCAAGAAGGAAGGCACGCTGACCACAATCGCTCTCCCGCACGACTGGTGCGGCTACGGCGAGGTCATCGCCGGCTTCAAGGCCAAGTATGGCCTCGAAGTCAACGAGCTGAACCCGGATGCCGGTTCGGGCGACGAAGTCGAAGCCATCAAGGCCAACAAGGGCAACACCGGCCCGCAGGCTCCTGATGTCATCGACGTCGGCCTCTCCTTCGGCCCCTCTGCCAAGAAAGATGGCCTGATTCAGCCTTACAAGGTCTCCACCTGGGATTCGATCCCGGATACGGCCAAGGATCCGGAAGGCTACTGGTACGGTGACTACTACGGCGTTCTCTCGTTCCTCGTGAACAAGGATCTCGTCAAGGAATCGCCGGCCGACTGGGCCGACCTGAAGAAGAGCGACTACGCAAACAGCGTCGCGCTGGCAGGTGACCCGCGCACCGCCAACCAGGCTGTCCAGGGCGTTTATGCCGCTGGTCTTTCCGCATCGGGCGGCGACGCCGCCAAGGCAGGTGAAGAAGGCCTGAAATTCTTCGCCGAACTGAACAAGAACGGCAATTTCGTGCCTGTCGTCGGCAAGGCCGCTCCCTTCGCACAGGGCTCCACGCCGATCATCGTCGCCTGGGACTACAACGCGATGTCCTGGGGTGAAAGCCTGAAGGGCAATCCGCCGTTCGAAGTCGTCGTTCCGAAGACGGGCGTCGTCGCCGGCGTTTACGTCCAGGCAATCTCCGCCTTCGCTCCGCACCCGAACGCTGCCAAGCTCTGGATGGAATATCTCTATTCCGACGAAGGTCAGCTCGGCTGGCTGAAGGGCTATTGCCACCCGATCCGCTTCAACGATCTTGCCAAGAACAACAAGATCCCGAAGGAACTGCTCGACAAGCTGCCGCCGGCAGCAGCCTATGAAAAGGCTGTCTTCCCGACGCTCGAAGAGCAGGCCGCCGGCAAGGAAACCATCACCAAGAACTGGGATAGCGTCGTCGGCGCCAACGTTAAGTAAACTCCGATCCGGCCTCCCCGCCCTTAAAGGCGGGGAGGTTTTCTCACCCCGATGCCCAGGATGAGCTTTTCATGAGTACCGTTTCAACGCCGATGGTGAGCAGCGCCCCCTTGATCAACAAAGACCGCGTGATCGACTGGCTGGGCATTGCACCCTTCATCATTTTTTCTCTGCTGTTCCTGATCATCCCCACGCTCTATCTCGTGGCGGGCGCATTCCTGACGCCCGAGGGCGATTTCACGCTGAAGAATATCGGCGATCTCTTTACTCCATCGATCATGAGCGCCTACTGGATCAGCATCAAGGTCTCGGTGGCGTCCGCTCTCGGCGGCGCGCTGATCGGCTTCTTCCTCGCCTGGGCCGTCGTGCTCGGCGGCCTGCCCGCCTCGGTGCGCTCGACGCTGCTGACCTTTTCCGGCGTCGCCTCGAATTTCGCCGGCGTGCCGCTTGCCTTCGCCTTCCTGGCAACGCTCGGCCGCACCGGCCTCGTGACGGTCTTCCTGCGGGAATGGTTCGGCTTCAATCTCTACGGCACCGGCTTCAACCTGCTGTCCTTCTTCGGCCTCACCATTACCTATATGTATTTCCAGATCCCGCTGATGGTACTTATCCTGACGCCGGCGCTCGACGGCATGAAGAAGGAATGGCGCGAAGCCTCTGAGATTCTCGGCGCCACCAACCGCCAATATTGGACGATGGTCGCGCTGCCGATCCTCTGGCCGAGCCTGCTCGGCACCACGCTGCTTCTCTTTGCCAACGCCTTCGGCGCCATCGCCACCGCCTTCGCGCTGACCGGCAGCTCGCTTAACATCGTGCCGATCCTGCTCTATGCGCAGATCCGTGGCGACGTTCTGCACAATGCCAACCTCGGTTACGCCATCGCGCTCGGCATGATCGTCATCACCGGCGTCTCCAACGTCCTTTACCTCATGCTGCGCGTGCGCGCTGAGCGGTGGCAGAAATGAAAACACAACGCCTTGGAGCCTGGATCGCCATCATTCTTGGCGCATCCTATTTTGTCATTCCGCTGATCGGCACGATCGAGTTCTCACTGCGAATGCGCCGTGGGGAATACAGCCTCGACGCCTATGAATCGGTTTTCTCGGACGCCCAGTTCCACCAGACCTTCGGCTATTCCATGCTGATGGCGCTCCTGACCATCATCTTCGGCATGCTGCTCGTCGTACCGACGGCCTATTGGGTGCGGCTGCGCCTGCCGCAGATGCGTCCAGTCGTCGAATTCATCACGCTGCTGCCTCTGGTCATTCCGGCAATCGTCATCGTCTTCGGCTACCTCAGAATGTACAACTCGTCGTCCTACCTGCCCTTGACGGGTTCGACAACCGGCACCAATGCCCTGCTGGTCTTCTCCTATATCACGCTGTCCCTGCCCTATATGTACCGTGCCGTCGATACCGCCATGCGCGCCATTGATGTCCGCACGCTGACGGAGGCGGCCGAAAGCCTCGGCGCGCGCTGGACGACCATCATGTTCCGCTGCATCTTCCCGAATGTGATGAGCGGCGTGCTCTCCGGCGCCTTTATCACGCTGGCGATCGTCATGGGCGAATTCACTTTCGCCGCGCTTCTCAACCGCCCGGCTTTCGGCCCGTACCTGCAGCTCGTCGGCGCCAACAAGGCCTATGAGCCTTCGGCGCTCGCCGTCATCGCCTTCTCGATCACCTGGCTCAGCATGGGCCTGCTCAATCTCGTTTCCCGCTTCGGCAAAGCCCGCCCGGCAAAGGCTTAAGGTAACCGGCTCATGTCTTTTCTCACACTGAACAATCTCCAGAAATCCTTCGGCCCGGTTCAGGTCGTCAAGAATTTCAACATGAACATCGAGAAGGGTGAATTCATCTCCTTCCTCGGGCCGTCGGGCTGCGGCAAGACGACGGTTCTGCGGATGATCGCCGGCTTCGAAACGCCGACCGGCGGCACGCTAACCATCAATGGCAAGGACCAGAGCGCGCTGAAGCCGAACCAGCGCAATATCGGCATGGTCTTCCAGGCCTATGCCCTGTTCCCCAACATGTCCGTGCACGACAACGTCGCCTTCGGCCTCAAGGTCGCCGGCGCTCCGAAGCCCGAGATCGACGCGCGCGTCAAGGAAATGCTCGGCCTGATCAAGCTCGATCACCTGGCCGGCCGCTATCCTTACCAGCTTTCGGGCGGCCAGCAGCAGCGCGTCGCGCTTGCCCGCGCGCTTGCCGTCAAGCCGCAGGTGCTGCTGCTCGACGAGCCCCTGTCTGCCCTCGACGCCAAGATCCGTGTGTCGCTGCGCGAGGAAATCCGCCAGATCCAGCAGCAGCTCGGCATCACCACCGTTTTCGTCACCCACGACCAGGAAGAGGCTTTGTCGATCTCCGATCGCATCGTCGTGATGAACGCCGGCAAGGCCGACCAGATCGGCTCGCCTTTCGAAATCTACAACAAGCCGGCGACCCGCTTCGTCGCCTCCTTCGTCGGCACACTGAATCTGATCGAAGCCGAGGTCGTCGATCCCGACGCCAATCTCATCCGGATCGGCGATCAGAAGATCACCCTGAAGCAGTCGGTCGCAGCTCACAAGGCCGGAGAAACCATCTCACTGGCGCTGCGCCCGGAAGCCGGCTCGCTCTCCGACACCGCCAGAAGCGATACGGCGCTGACCGGCCAAGTCGTCTCGGCCCACTTCCTGGGCTCGGTCATCCGCACCCGCATGAATGTCGGCGGCAATGTCATCTCCTTCGACATGTTCAACAGCCCCGGCGTCACCCCACCGCAGGCCGGTGAAACCGTGACGCTGCGTTTCATGGCGGCCGACTTGCTCGTCATCAGCGATTGAATTTGCCGATCCCGCTCATGAAAGAGGGCGCCGCGGAAACTGCGCTTTTTGTTGAATGACGGAAGAAGGTCAGCGCTGATGCATCTCGCCCGCTAGCGTCCAACGGTTGCGGGAAACGACGAGCTAAAGCGCGTCGTTGAGTCACGTTTCAGGCGACGCGCTTTGTCTGACGAAGCACCGGCACGGTGCGTCTCTGTGCGCCAGGGGCGAGTTTGACAGAAACGCACCCCAAACTCCGTCATCCTCGGCCTTGAGCCGAGGATCATCCCCTCCGCTGATGGATGCCTGCATGGATGCTCGGCACAGGGCTGAGCATGACGGAGGATGGGGCGGGCGAAAGGAGCCACAATACCAGCTCATGGCTGAGCGATTGATCCTTCATTTCCCTCAGCGGATCGCCCGGTCATCCACATCGAAGCGATGCACCCGCGCCTGATCCGGCGTGGCGTAGACGATCTCGTCCGGCTCGTACTGGTGTTCGCCGAAGAGGCGGGCGGTCAGCAGGCCGCACTGGTCGGATTCGAGATAGATGATCGTATCGGCGCCGAGATGCTCGACATGCACGACCTTCGCCGCCCAGCTCCCCTGCTCGCGCGACAGCGTCATATGCTCGGGACGCACGCCGATTGTCTTGGCGCTGTGATCACCAACCTTTTCGCCCGCGATGAAATTCATCTGCGGCGAGCCGATGAAACCGGCGACGAAGACGTTGGCCGGACGGTTGTAGAGCTCCATCGGCGAGCCGATCTGCTCGATCGTGCCGGCATTCAGCACGACGATCTTATCGGCCAGCGTCATCGCCTCGACCTGGTCATGGGTGACATAGATCATCGTCGCCTTCAGGCTGCGGTGCAGCCGGGCGATTTCGAGCCGGGTCTGGACGCGCAACGCGGCGTCGAGGTTCGACAGCGGCTCGTCGAACAGGAAGAGTTCCGGCTCGCGCACGATGGCGCGGCCGATCGCAACGCGCTGGCGCTGGCCGCCTGATAGCTCGGCCGGCCGGCGCGCCAGATACGGCGCCAGCGACAGCATGCCGGAGGCCTTGCTGACGCGCTTGTCGATCTCGCCCTTGGGCGTGCCGGCCTGCTTGAGGCCGAGGCCCATATTGTCCTTGACCGTCAGGTGCGGATAGAGCGCATAGGACTGAAACACCATCGCGATGCCGCGCTTGGCGGGCGGCGTCAGCGTCTCGTCGCGGCCATTGATGACGACGCCGCCCGAGGTGACGTCCTCGAGGCCGGCAATGCTGCGCAAGAGCGTCGACTTCCCGCAGCCCGACGGCCCGACGAAGATGACGAATTCGCCGTCTTTGACTTCAAGGTCGATGCCCTTCAGCACCTCATGCGTGCCATAGGTCTTGCGGATGGATTTGAGTTGAAGCGATCCCACTGATTTTTCCTTACAATCTGACCGGCTGGCCGGTACGCACGCTCTCGTCGGCGGCAAGGCAGATGCGCAGCGACGCCACTGCATCCGCCATATGGCGGTCGAGGTTGAGATCCTCGCGGATCGCCCTCAGCATGAAGGCCTGTTCCAGGTCGCAGAGCGCCTGATGACCGGGCTCGCCCGTCATCCTCATATCCTGGTCGGGCCGGATAAACTTGCCGTCAGGGCCGGTTTCGGCCGTGTGCAGACGGATCACTGATGTCTTGGTGTGGGTGTCGATATCGTCGGACCTGGCGTTCGGATCCATGACGATCGACACGGCGCCCTTCGGTGACATCACGTCTTTCACGAAGAAGGCTGTCTCCGAAATCATCGGCCCCCAGCCGGCCTCGTACCAGCCGACCGAACCGTCTTCGAATAGCACCTGCAGGTGGCCATAATTATACATGCCAGCGGCGATCTCGTCGGAGAGGCGCAGCCCCATGCCGCGCACCTCGACGGCCCTCGCATCGGTGATTTGGCACATGACGTCGACATAGTGCACGCCGCAATCGACGATCGGCGAGGTCGTGCGCATCAGCGACTTATGCGTCGCCCAGGTTGGGCCGCTGGACTGCTGGTTGAGGTTCATGCGGAAGACGTAAGGCGGGCCGAGTTTGCGCGCCTCTTCGATCAGCTTCATCCAGGACGGGTGATGGCGAAGAATATAGCCGATCACCAGTTTGCGCCCCGCCCTCTTAGCCGCCGCGACGACCCGCTGGGCATCGGCGACGGTCGTCGCCAGCGGCTTTTCCACGAACACATGACAGCCCGCCTCGAAGGCGGCGACGGCATAATCGGCATGGCTGTCGGAATAGGTGTTTATCGAACACAGGTCCGGCTTCAGTTCGGCAAGCGCCGTCGCGAAGTCGGGATGAATGGTATAGCCCTGGAGCTCGGGCTCCAGCTCCGGCGCCGAGCGGTTGACGAGACCGACGATCTCGAAACCGGGATTGTTATGATAGGCAAGCGCGTGGCTGCGGCCCATGTTGCCGAGGCCGGCAACGAGGACTCGGATCGGTTTTTCGTGGCTCATTTGACGGCTCCCGACGTGATGCCGCGGATCAGCTGCCGCGAGAAGATGACGTAGAGGATCAGGATCGGCAGGATCGCGAGCGACAGCGCCGCCAGCACCGCGTTCCAGTTGGTAACGAACTGGCCGATGAATATCTGCGAACCGAGCGTCACCGTCTTGGTCGCTTCGGCGGGCGCCAGGATCAGCGGAAACCAGAGATCGTTCCAGATCGGGATCATCGTGAAGACCGCAACCGTTGCCATGGCGGGACGCACCAGCGGCAGCACCAGGCGGAAGAAGATCGCGTATTCGGATAGTCCGTCGATGCGCCCGGCATTCTTCAGATCGTCAGAAACGGTGCGCATGAACTCCGACAGGATGAAGATCGCCAGCGGTATGCCCTGCGCGGTATAGACGAGGATCAGCGCGGTCAGCGTGTTGACGAGACCGGCCTCCACCATGCCCTGCAGGATTGCCACAGTGCCGAGACGGATCGGGATCATGATGCCGATCGCCATGTAGAGCCCGAGCAGCATGTTGCCGCGGAAGCGGTATTCCGAGAGCGCGAAGGCCGCCATGGCGCCGAAGAGCAGCACGAGCAGGATCGAGATAATCGTGACGATGAAGCTGTTCTGGAAATAGGTGGCGAAATCGCCCTGTCCCAGCACCGTCTGGTAGCCGACGAGGCTGAAGGTCGACGGCGTCGGGATCATCAGCGGCTCGCGGAAGATCGAGGCGCGATCCTTGAACGAGTTGACGATGGTCAGGAACACCGGGAACAGCGCGACCAGCGTATAGGCGGAAAGCGCGAGATGCACGAGGCCGGTGCGGATGGGAGATGTGCGTGCCTTGGACATGCGCGCTCCTCAGAATTGGTAGCGACGCATGCGCCGCTGGATGACGAAGAGATAAAGCGAGACGCCGGCGAGGATGATGAGGAACATCACGGTCGCAATGGTCGCGCCCATCGAGCGGTCGCCGAGCTGCAGCTGGAAACCGAAGAAGGTGCGGTAGAGCAGCGTACCGAGAATATCGGTCGACATGTCGGGGCCGGCGAGCGCCCCCTGCACTGTGTAAACCAGGTCGAAGGCGTTGAAATTGCCGACGAAAGTGAGGATCGAGATGATGCCGATCGCCGGCAGGATGAGCGGCAGCTTGATCTTCCAGAACTGCGCCCAGCCGGTAATGCCGTCGCACTCGGCCGCCTCGATCACCTCTTCGGGGATGCTGAGAAGCGCCGCATAGATCAGCATCATCGGGATGCCGATATATTGCCAGTTGGAGATCAGCGACACAGCGATCAGCGCGGATCCGGGCTTGCCGAGCCAGGGTGCGAACAGGAATTTCAACCCGATGAGATCGAGCATCCAGGGCGCCACGCCCCAGATCGGCGACAGGATCAGCTTCCAGATGAAGCCGACGATGACGAAGGAAAGCAGCGTCGGCAGGAATATCGCCGTGCGGTAGAAGGCGACGCCGCGCAGCTTCGGCACTGAAAGCAGGGCTGCGAGCGCGATGCCGATCGGGTTCTGCACGCACATATGGATGGCGAAGAAGATCAGGTTATTGACGAGCGCATTCCAGAAATCATGCGCCCAGCGCGGATCGCCGAACAGCACCTTGAAATTCGCGAGCCCGACGAAGGCCGGCTGCCCGTCGACCGTATTGTAAAGCGAAAGCCTGAGCGTCTCGATGAGCGGCAGCACCATGACCGCGGAATAGACGATCACCGCAGGTAGCATGAAGACGAAGATGTGCCAGCGGACCGGGCGCTTGATCGGGGCGATATCGATCGCCTTTTCGGTTTCGCTCATGGCTTTTGCCTGTCCTTGTCGAATGGCCGCGAGGCGCAGCTGAGATGGAAAATATGCTCCCGCCCTTACCCTCTATCTGCCTGGAAGAGGGTACGCGCCCTGATGAGATTGGGCTTTGGGAGGTCCCTGAGAGTCTCCTTCTCCCCGCAAGTGGGGAGAAGGTGGCCGGCAGGAAGGACGAGGGGCTTTAGACGCCACCCCTGATCACATCACTTGGCCGGCTTGTACCAGCTGTCGAGCCCCTTCTGGAGCTTTTCGGCTGCGACCTGCGGCGTATCGGTGCCGTTGATCACGTTGGCCGATTCGACCCAGGTCTCGTTTTCGAGGTTCGGCGTGCCGCGCGACAGGATCTGGTAGGTCGAACGCACAGTCGACTTGTACGGGCCACGCCAGGAGACGAATTCCTGTGCGAGCGGATCCGACATCTTAACCGGATTGGAGTTCAGGCTGAAGAAGCCTGGCAACGCGTTGGCGTAGATATCGGCGAACTCGGGCGAAGCAACCCAGCTGAGGAACTTCTTGGCCTCTTCGGAATGCGTGCTCTTCGCGTTCAGCGCGACGCCGATATCCGGATGATCGGAGATGTAGCCCTGGTCGCCAGCCTTCGGAACCGGTGGCGGGAAGGCGCCCATCTTGAACTGCGCCTGGCTGTTGAACAGGGCAATTTCCCACGAACCGGCCGGATAGATGGCGGCGCGTCCGAGCGTGAACAAGTTCTGGCTGTCGGAATAGGTCTGGGCTTCGAAACCGTCGCCGAGATACGGCTTCCACTTGGCAAGCTCTTCATAAGGCTTGACCCATTCCGGATCGGTCAGCTTCTGCTTGCCTTCGATCAGCGCCTTGCGGCCTTCTTCGCCCTTCCAGTAGTTCGGGCCGATGTTCTGATAGCCCATGGTGGCGGCTTCCCAGAGGTCCTTCGTACCCATGGCGAGCGGGATGTAGGTGCCGTCGGCCTTGATCTTGTCGAGTGCGGCGTAGAACTCGTCCTGCGTCTTCGGCACGGAGATGCCGAGCTTGTCGAAGGCATCCTTGTTGTAGATGAAGCCGTGAATGACCGAAGCCATCGGCACGCAGAAGGTGGACTTGCCGTCATCTGTCGTCCACGCGGCCTTGGCGACCGGCGAGAAATTCTCCATGCCGGGCAGGCTGGTGATGTCGACGAGCTGCTTCTTGTTGAACAGTTCGAGCGAAGCATCGAACGGACGGCAGGTGATGATGTCACCTGCAGAGCCGGCATCAAGCTTGGCGTTCAGCGAGGCATTGTATTCGGTCGGCGCGGTCGGCGAGAAGACGATCTTGATGCCCGGGTTCTTGGCTTCGAAGGCCGGAATGATTTTCTCCTGCCAGATCTGCAGGTCGTCGTTACGCCAGCTTTCGACCGTCAGCGTAACGTCGGCAGCGTGGACGAGACTTGCCGGCGTCAGCAGGCTGGAGGCAAGCAGCAAGCTTTTCAGAGCAGTGTTTTTCATTTCCCTCTCCTGTTTTTAGCGCCGAAGGCGCCGTTTTCAATCTGAAACAAGCAATTGGCGCGTCTGAGAAAACACCCAATGCCCCTTGGAGGGCCGCCAGCGGCTGCCGGCCCCGAAAGCTCGATGGACCGAAAGCGGAGCGCCTACGGTCGGACTGCGCACCTTGCAGGGTAGCCTGCGCCGGCGCGGCGAAAGAAATGGACAGCCGATGGATCCGTGAATTCGCCGCCCGCATGCAAGCCGGCGGATCATTCCCTGATCATCCTCGAAGCGATTCCGACTTAGCTTTGCTGCCGGTTTTCGCGGGCTTCGATTGCTGTTCCCTTTTGTCAAATTAATGCCAAAAAAATACCAATTGTCCAGCCAAATTTAACTTTTCGGCCGCCAAAAACTGCTTAAAAAAATTTACCCTGCAATATCAACAAGATAAAAAGATGAATTTTTGCCGCCGTCCCCACTTGGTAAATGGTATTTTTTTGGTATTGTATGAAAAACCCGAGGGAACGGCGTATCGGAGGCCCGATGAAGGAGCTTGCAATCGGCATAGACGGCGGTGGAACGAGCTGCCGGGCAGCGGTCGCAGATAGAGACGGCAACGTCCTTGGCCGCGGTAAGGCCGGCCCTGCCAACATCCTGTCTGACCTGGAAAACTCTCTGCTCAACATCGTCGAATCCGCCCGGCAGGCGCTCAGCGACTCTGGCCTTGACGCGGAATCCGTGGCCTCTGTTGTATCAGTCGTCGGCGTCGCGGGCGCAAACGTCATGGATTACGGCCAACGAATCGAAAGAGCCCTGCCCTTTACCGAAGGTCGTGTCGTCACCGATGCCTTGATCTCCCTGCAGGGCGCGCTCGGCGATGCCGACGGCATCGTCGGCGCTTTCGGCACCGGTTCGGTCTATAGTGCCCGGAGAGATGGCCGGCTCAAGGGTATCGGCGGCTGGGGCTTCATCGTCGGGGACCAGGCAAGCGGCGCCCGCCTCGGCCGCGATCTCATGGAACGTTCGCTGCTCGCCCATGACGGAGTTCGCCCGGCATCGCCGATCACCGAAGCGGTCATGACCGAATACGGCAACGACCCGGAGCGGATCGTCGAATTCGCCCATACGGCACGGCCGAAGGATTTCGCCCGTTACGCGCCCATGGTCTTCAAGCACGCCGCTGAGGGTGATGTGGTTGCGGTCGGCATCGTCAGGGATGCCGCAACGGCGATCGGCGAAAGCCTCGACGCGCTGCTCTGGCCGGAATGCCCGTCCATCTGCCTGCTCGGCGGCCTTGCGGAAGCCTACGAGCCCTGGCTTTCCGAACGCTACAAGCCGCTGCTCGCCAGGCCGAAGAACGATGCCCTGCAGGGCGCGGTGGAGCTTGCGGTCAAGCTTCTGAACGATAAGCAGAGAGGTGCGGCATGACCGACGACCTCGCCACCCTCCTGTCCTTGCAGCGCCTGCAGGCGGCCGGCACCGGCCCGCTCTACGTCAAGCTCCGCCGCACACTTGAAGAAGCCGTGCGCACCGGCACGCTCGGCCACGGTGATGCGCTTCCGCCGGAACGCGACATCGCCGAATTTGCCGCCGTCAGCCGCGTCACCGTACGCAAGGCGATCGACGAGCTCGTCGCCGACGGCCTCTTGGTGCGCCGCCATGGCTCCGGGACCTTCGTCGCCAAGCCGGTCTCCAAGGTCGAGCAACGCCTGTCGCAACTCACCTCCTTCACCGAGGATATGGCGCGCCGCGGCATGAGCTCGCGCTCCGAATGGCTGCACAAGGGCGTCCATACCCCCTCGCCCGACGAGATGATGATCCTCGGGCTCGGCACCGACGTGAAGGTTTCGCGTCTCTCCCGCCTGCGCATCGCCGACGACCAGCCGCTGGCGATCGAAAACGCCAGCGTCTCCGGCGAATTCCTGCCGGACCCCTCCGCCGTCACCAATTCGCTCTACGCCGTACTCGAACGCCTCAACGTCCGTCCGGTACGCGCCGTACAGCGCATTTCGGCGACCAATATGAAAGAAGCCGACGCCCAGCTTCTCGGCGTCCCCGTCGGCGCCGCCGGCCTGTCGATCGAGCGCATCTCCTATCTCGGCTCCGGCCGCGCCGTCGAATTCACCCGCTCGCTCTATCGCGGCGATGCTTATGACTTCGTGGCCGAGCTGACCATCGGGGTGAGCTGACTGCTTGAGCCCATCCAAATTATACGGATAATCCATGTGATCGAACGCTGGAAACCTATCAAGCAGAAGCAAACTCAACCGATCCCTTTCCAGACCGCGAGTGCGCCCTCATCGATCGGCTCAAAGAAATCCGGCTTGTCTCCGATGACTTGCCCTTTGAGCAAGCCGATTTTGAAAGAGGACCGTACAACCGGAACAAGCTTCACACGGGCTTGCGCCCTTTGGCGATCACCACCTCCTCACCGGAAAGAGCGGCATCGATCAATTTCAACAGATTGGCCGTTGCGGCAGGGATTGTCACTTGCATTGCGGCACCCGTTGCTAGCTTGCCTAAGAATGCCATTCCATCGTCATTTCCGCTATCGAATTCAAAAAGCCTGACCACGGGAAATTATCGAGCCACATAAAAAGCATGAAGCCGGAAAATGAATCACTTTCCGGCTTCAATGTCTCTTGATTCATCACATTAAGAACGGGGAGCGCGTCTCTACGCCGCGTCCTCTATCTCCTCATCCGCCTTGCGCGGCACGTAGTTCAGCACCGGTCCGAGCCAGCGCTCGACTTCGGAAACTTCCATGCCCTTGCGCTTGGCATAGTCTTCCACCTGGTCCCGCTCCACCTTGGCGACGCCGAAATAATAGGAGTCGGGGTGCCCGATATAGAGACCGGAGACCGAGGAGCCCGGCCACATTGCATAGCTTTCGGTCAGCTTCACGCCCGCGGCGCGTTCCGCATCGAGCAACTTGAAGAGTGTCTTTTTTTCGGTGTGGTCGGGCTGAGCGGGGTAGCCTGGCGCCGGACGGATGCCGGCATAGGCTTCGCCGATGAGATCCTCGTTGCTGAGGTGCTCATCCCTGGCATAGCCCCAATATTCGCGCCGCACCTGCTCGTGCATGCGCTCGGCAAAGGCTTCGGCAAAGCGGTCGGCCAGCGCCTTGACGAGGATCGAGGAATAGTCGTCGTTCGCCCGTTCGAAACGTTCGGCGATCGCGATCTCCTCGATGCCGGCCGTCACCACGAAGCCGCCGACATAATCCTGCACACCGCTTGTGACAGGCGCCACAAAGTCGGAGAGCGCCACATTCGCCCGCCCGTCCCGCTTCGAAAGCTGCTGGCGCAAGGTGTAGAAGGTGGCCAATTCCTTGCTGCGGCTTTCATCGGTGAACAGGCGGATGTCGTCGCCAACCGCGCCGGCCGGCCAGAAGCCGATGACGGCGCGCGGCCGGAACCACTTCTCGTCGATGATCTTCTTCAGCATCGCCTGCGCATCGGCCCAAAGCGCACGCGCCGCCTCGCCCTGCTTCTCGTCTTCGAGGATGGCAGGGAAACGGCCGCGCAGTTCCCAGGTCTGGAAGAACGGCGTCCAGTCGATGTATTTCGCAAGCTCGGCCAGATCGTAATCCTCGAACACCCGCGTACCGAAGAACTGCGGCCTGGTCGGCTGGTAGGCCGACCAGTCGATCTTATGGGCATTCTCCCGCGCCCGCGGCAATGGCAGCCGCACCTTCTCGGCTTCGCTGCGCGCATGCGCGGCCGCCACCTTGGCATATTCGGCTCTTATATCGTCGACATAGCCCTGGCGCGTCTCCGGCGACAGCAGCGCCGAGACGACGCCGACGGCGCGGCTCGCATCGGTGACGTAGATCGCCTGTCCTTTGTTGTAGCCGGGGTGAATCTTCACCGCCGTATGCACGCGGCTAGTGGTCGCGCCGCCGATCAGCAGCGGGATCTCGAAACCCTGCCGCTCCATCTCAGCTGCGACATGCACCATCTCATCGAGCGACGGCGTGATCAGGCCGGAAAGGCCGATGACATCGACCTTCTCGGCGATCGCCGTTTCGAGGATCTTCGTCGCCGGCACCATGACGCCGAGATCGACGATCTCGTAATTGTTGCAGGCGAGCACGACACCGACGATGTTCTTGCCGATATCGTGCACGTCGCCCTTGACCGTCGCCATCAGGATCTTGCCCGCCGACTGCCGCTCTTCGCCGCCGTTGAGACGCTTTTCCTCTTCCATATAGGGCAGCAGCACGGCGACCGCCTGCTTCATCACGCGCGCTGACTTGACCACCTGCGGCAGGAACATCTTGCCCGAGCCGAAAAGGTCGCCGACGACGTTCATGCCCGCCATCAGCGGCCCTTCGATAACATGCAGCGGCCGGGCGGCCTGCTGGCGGGCCTCCTCGGTATCGGCTTCGATATATTCGGTGATACCGTTGACCAACGCATGTTCGAGGCGCCTCTCGACACTCCATTCGCGCCAGGACAGATCCTGGACGCGGCCTTCCCTGGCGCCGGCGCCGCGGAACCGCTCGGCCACTTGGAGCAGCCGCTCGGTGCCGTCAGGACGGCGGTTTAGCACCACGTCTTCGCAGGCTTCACGCAGTTCGGGATCGATGTTGTCGTAAACCGCCAGCTGGCCGGCATTGACGATGCCCATGTCCATGCCCGCCTGGATGGCGTGGTAGAGGAAGACGGCATGCATCGCTTCGCGCACCGGCTCGTTGCCGCGGAACGAGAACGAAAGGTTGGAGACGCCGCCGGAGATATGGACGAGCGGCATGCGCTCGCGGATCGTCCGCGTCGCCTCGATGAAGTCGACGCCGTAATTATTGTGCTCTTCGATGCCGGTCGCGACCGCAAAGATGTTCGGATCGAAGATGATATCCTCGGGCGGGAAGCCGATCTTTTCGGTCAAAAGCTTATAGGCGCGGGTGCAGATTTCCACCTTGCGCTCATAGCTGTCGGCCTGCCCCGTCTCGTCGAAGGCCATGACGACGACGGCAGCGCCGTAATTGTGCAGCAACCGCGCCTGGGCGAGGAAATTCTCCTCGCCTTCCTTCAGCGAGATCGAGTTGACGATCGGCTTGCCCTGCACACGCTTCAGGCCGGATTCGATGATCGAGAATTTCGACGAGTCGATCATGACAGGCACGCGGGCGATATCGGGCTCGGCGGCGATCAGGTTCAAGAACTCGACCATCGCCTTTTCGGAATCGATCAGGCCCTCGTCCATGTTGATGTCGATCACCTGGGCGCCGTTCTCGACCTGGTCGCGGGCGACATCGAGCGCTGCCGTGTAATCGGCATTGGTGATCAGCTTGCGGAACTTGGCCGAGCCAGTGACGTTGGTGCGCTCGCCGACATTGACGAAGGGAATGTCCTTGGTCAGCTCGAAGGGCTCGAGACCCGACAGCGACATGAAGGGGCGGTGCTCGGGGATCGGCCGCGGCTTGTACTTGGCGACGGTCTCGGCAATCGCTCTTATGTGCTCCGGCGTCGAGCCGCAACAGCCGCCGACGATATTGACCAGGCCTTCGCGGGCGAAGCTGTCGATCTGCGCCGCCATCAGCTCCGGCGTCTCGTCATACTGGCCGAACTCGTTCGGCAGGCCGGCATTCGGATAAGCGCAGATGAAGGTGTCGGCGACACCCGAAAGCTCCTGCAGATGCGGGCGCATCGCATTGGCGCCGAGGGCGCAGTTGAGGCCGATCGTGAAGGGATTGGCGTGGCGCACCGAATTCCAGAAGGCCGATGGCGTCTGGCCGGAGAGCGTGCGGCCGGAAAGGTCGGTGATCGTCCCGGAGATCATCACAGGCAGGCGCACGCCCTTGGCCTCGAAGCGCTCCTCGCAGGCAAAGATCGCCGCCTTGGCGTTCAGCGTATCGAAGATCGTCTCGATCAGGATGATGTCGGCGCCGCCGTCGATCAGACCGTCGATCTGCTCGCCATAGGCGGAACGCAGATCGTCGAAGGTGACGGCGCGGAAACCGGGATTGTTGACGTAGGGCGAGATCGAGGCGGTGCGGTTGGTCGGTCCGATGGCGCCGGCGACGAAGCGGCGGCGGCCGTCCTCGCGCTCGGCGCGCAGGGCCGCGCGGCGCACGATCTCGGCGCCTTCCTTGTTGAGGTCGTAAACCGCGCCTTCCATCTGGTAATCGGCCTGCGCAATGCGGGTCGAGGAGAACGTGTTGGTCTCGAGAATATCGGCGCCGGCCTTGGCATAGCGGTAGTGGATCTCTTCGATCGCATCCGGCTGGGTCAGGATCAGAAGGTCGTTATTGCCTTTCTGATGGCAGGCGCAGCCGATGAAGCGGGTGCCGCGGAACTGGTCTTCGTCATAGCCGAGCCCCTGGATCTGCGTGCCCATGGCGCCGTCGAGAACGAGGATGCGTTCGCTCGCGGCTTTGCGCAGCGCTGCGAAAACTTCATTGCCGTCACGCTTGCCCGTTTCCGGACCAAAGAGGTTGTCAAACACGGGAGGCTCCTTGACGTCGTAAGACCAGACAGTCCAAATCACATAAAGATATCTTTATGTCAATATATGCCTGTCGATTTCGTGCTTTGCAAGCCTCGCCAGATGACAGGCTTGAACGGCCTCTATATAGGCAATTGATACGCATTGCCCACGAAATCGGAGGAGTATCATGGCACCCGCAACCGGTAACGCCGCGCTTGGAAACTGGACGAGCCGCGCCTATCACCGCGCCTGGCTGTTTGACCAGGCAAACGGGCTCTTCGATTTCTTCCAGCACAATTCGGTCAATCCCAAGGGCGGCTTCTACGATCTCGACGATACCGGCAAGCCGCTCGACGCCGAGGGTCAGATTCGCAATATCCATATCGCAGCGCGCGCCGTGCATTGTTTTGCCATCGGCGCCCTGCTCGGCCGTCCGGGTGCTGACGACGTCGTCGACCACGGCATGGACTATCTCTGGAACCATCACCGCGACCGGAAGAATGGCGGCTATTTCTGGTCGCTCGACAAGAATGGTCCGGTCGACAGCAACAAGCAGGGCTACGGCCACGCCTTCGTGCTGCTCGCCGCCTCATCCGCCAAGACGATCGGCCATCCGCTCGCCGACGGCATGCTCGCCGATATCACCGAGATCCTGAACACCAAGTTCTGGGAACCGCGCCACGGCGCGATTGCCGAGGAATTCACCGCCGACTGGCAGCCGCTCGACGGCGGCGCCTATCGCGGCCAGAACTCCAACATGCACCTCACCGAAGCGCTGATGGCCGCCTTCGAGGCGACCGGCGACAAGCAATATCTTGCCAAGGCCGAAAGCATCGCCGATCTCCTCATCCGCCGTGCGGCCGGCTCGGTGGACTGGCGCGTCGCCGAACACTTCGACGCCGAATGGAAGCTCGACAAGCAATATTATCATCCGAACGAAATGTTCCGCCCGGCCGGCACCACGCCCGGCCACTGGCTGGAATGGGCCCGTCTCATCCTGCAGCTCTGGGTGCTCGGCGGCAAACGCATCGAATGGATGCCGGATGCGGCCAAGGCCCTCTTCGAGCAGTCGATGGCACTCGGCTGGGACAGTCACAAGGGCGGTTTCTTCTATACGCTCGACTGGGACGACAAGCCCGCCAAGCGGAACAAGCTCTGGTGGCCGGCCTGCGAGGGTGCCGCCGCCGCCCATTTCCTCAACGAGCATCTGCCGAGCGACTATCACGAGGAATGCTACCGCAAGATCTGGAACGTGATCGAACGCGCCTTCATCGACCACAAGAACGGCGGCTGGCACGAGGAACTGACGGAGGATCTCGTCCCCTCGCATTCGCTATTCCCCGGCAAGGGTGACATCTATCACGCGCTGCAGGCCTGCCTCATCCCGCTCTTCCCGGCAACCGGCAGCCTGACGAAGGGCATCGCCGAGGCCGGCGGCAGGCTCTGACGGCTGTCTCAGCAGCGAGCGCCGGCAGGCCGGCACTCGGATTGTGCCGGCAGATGCGGCCGCGTCACAGCGGAGAGAGCCGCAACGTATCGAGATCCTTCGCCAGCATCAGCGCCAGCGCTTCGACCACGAGATTGTGGTCGTCGCGCTGCGGCAGGCCGGAGACGGTGACGGCGCCGATGCAGCCGGTGCCCTTGACGTTGATCGGGAAACTGCCGCCATGCGGCGCATAATCGTCGCCGGAAAGTCCGTTGTCCTCGACGGTCTTGCCGTCTTTTCTCAGCTTCAGGCCCGAGGCATAGCTGCTGCGGAAATAGCGCAGCACCATGTTGCGCTTGCGGCGAACCCAGTTGACGTTGTCGGGGGTCACGCCGGGCAGCGCTGCATAGAAGACCGGCATCGAATGAAGGGTCACATCAATTGCGACACCGAGGCCCCGCTCGGTGGCGAGTTCCTGCAGGAGTTTGCCGAGCTGCCATGCCGTCGTCAGGTCGAAGGCATCGAAGCTCAGCGTTTTTTCCTGCTCCGCGATCCGGTTGAGATCGTCGTCGAGTGTCATGATAAGGCGCTCCTCTGCCGCAATGATCCGCTGCAGACCATTCTCGCCAGAGGCGAAAAAGTAAAGCAAAACTTGGACCTGTCCTGATGTCAAAGCTTAGGCGTCAGCATCTCGAAACGGTCGCGTGTTGTGGCACAGGTATCGCCGCCGAGGCGCGCAATGGCATCGATCGCGGCCGGATCGACATGCAGCCGCTGCGGATCGACGACACCGTCGCGGTAATGTGCATAGACGATCTCACCCATGACGATCTGCCGCGAGCGGCCAAGCTCCAGCGTCACATGCCGCCGGCATTCGAAGGCGGCCGGCGCCTCGGCGATATAGGGTGACGCCACCTTCTCGCCCGGCATCGCCGTCAAGCCTGCCTCCTTCAGTTCATCGACGCCGCGCGGATAGCGGGCACCGCAGACATGCATCGCCTCGGCGATGGCGAAGGAGACGATGTTGACGGTAAAAACCTCGGTCATGCGGATATTGTGACCGGTGTCCTTGAACGACATGTCGGCATTGTTTTCGACGCCGATCGCCAGAATCGGCGGATCGGCCGAAAGGCAATTGAAGAAGCTGAAGGGCGCGGCATTGATCCGCCCATGTTCGTCGACCGTCGTCACCAGCGCGATCGGGCGAGGGATGATCGTGCCGATCATCAGCTTGTAGCGCTCGCGTTCGGAAAGCTCGTTGAAATCGAGGGAAACCGGCATGATCAACCGTCCGAGCGGGTCGGCGAAAAGGCGCTCATCGCCCCCATGAAAGGTTTCGGCAGCGGCGAGGCGTAGGAGCCGCGCTTGCTGGTGGAAAGCCCGAGCGAGACCAGCGCCTCGGCCTGCTTGACGGCGGCCGAGACACCGTCGACGACGGGCACGCCGTAGATCTCCTGAAGTTGACGCGCCAGATCCGTCATGCCGGCGCAGCCGAGCACGATCGCCTCGGCGCCGTCCTCGGTCAGCGCCCGCTCGATCTCTGCCCGAAGCTTGCCGATCGCGCCCGAGGCCGCGTTCTCCAACTCCAGCACCGGAATGTCGGAAGCCCGCACCTTGGCGCGCTCGCCCATGCCGTAGCGGCGCACCAGATTGTCGATCAGCACCCGCGAGCGCTCCAGCGTCGTCACCACGGTAAAACGCTGCGCCAAGAAGCCCGCCGTTGCGATCGCAGATTCGCAGAGCCCGAGGATCGGGACATCGGCCAAGCTCCGTGCCGCTTCGAGGCCGGTATCGTCGAAGCAGGCGATGACGGCCGCGTCATAGCCCGCCGCCTGCCGCTCCTTCAGTTCGGAAAGCAGTCCGGGGATCGCCAGCGCCCCGTCATAATGGCCCTCGATGGAGACCGGCCCCATGCGCGAGGTGGCGGCGATGATTTCCGTCCCGGATGCGGCCACCACACGCGCCGCGGTCGCCGCCTTCTCGGTCATGGAGGCGGTGGTGTTCGGATTGACGATGAGAATGCGCATGTCAGTTGATCTTTGCCTGCCGCCGGCTGAGCATCGTCATGATGCCAAGGGCGATGAGAATGATGGTGAAGGAAAACAGTGTCGTCACCGTGCCGAGCGCATAGAGCACCGGCGTCGTGACATTGGTCGTCATGCCGTAGATTTCGAGCGGCAGCGTATTATACGTGCCCGACGTCATCAAAGTGCGGGCGAATTCGTCATAGGAAAGTGTAAAGCCGAACAGGCCGACGCCGATCAGGCTCGGCGCGATCATCGGCAGCACGACATGGCGGAAGGTCTGCCAGGAGCTGGCGCCGAGGTCGCGCGCCGCCTCTTCATAGGCCGGCGAGAAGCGATTGAAGACGGCAAACATGATCAGCACGCCGAAGGGCAGCGTCCAAGTCAGATGCGCGCCGAAGGCCGAGGAATACCAGGCAGGCTTCAACCCTCCCTCCTGGAAGACGACGCCGATTCCGAGCGAGACGATGATCGACGGCACGACGAGGCTCGCGACCGTCGCGTAGAACAGCACAGTCGAACCGCGGAAGCGGCGGCGGAAGGCAAGGCCGGCAAGCAGCGACACGGTGACGGTCACGACCATCACCATCAGCCCGAGCGAGAAGGAGCGCCGGAAGGAGGCGCCGAAATCGCCGACCGCCTGCTTTTCGAACAGGTTGAAGAACCAGTGCGTGGAAACGCCATTCATCGGGAAGGTCAGGCCACCGTCCGGCCCCTGGAAGGAGAGGATCAGGATCGCCGAGAGCGGGCCGTAGAGGAATAGTACGAAGATGATGAAGAAGATCGAGAGCAGATAGAATTCGATGCCGCGTTTTTCGTGGTTCATCTCAGAGCTCCTTGCGGATGTCAACGACGCGCAGGATCGCCGCGACCATCAGCAGCACGACGGCAAGCAGCACGACAGCATTGGCGGCAGCTGCCGGATATTGCAGCAGCGACATCTGGTTCTTCATCATCAGCGCCACCGAGGCGCTCTGGCCTCCGGACATCACCTGCACCGTCGAGAAATCGGCCATGACGAGGGTGACGACGAAGATCGTGCCGATCGCCATGCCGGGCTTGGCCAGCGGAATGACAACATTCCACAGCACCTGCCAGCCGGAAGCGCCGGCATCGCGGGCCGCCTCGAACAGCGACCGGTCGATGCGCATCAGCGTGTTGAAGATCGGCGTCACCATGAACAGCGTATAGAGATGCACCATCGCGAGCACGACGGCGAAATCCGAATAGAGCAGCCATTCGATCGGCTGCGGGATGACGCCCAACTTAATCAGCGTCGAATTGACGAGGCCATTGCGACCGAGAACCGGGATCCAGGAGATCATGCGGATGATGTTCGAGGTCATGAACGGCACGGTGCAGACGAGGAAGAGGATCATCTGCGTCGAGGTCTTGCGGATGTGAAAGGCCAGGAAATAGGCGACCCAGAAACCGATGAGAAGCGTCAGCCCCCAGACGATGGCGGTGAATTTCAGCGTGTTGAGATAGGTCTTCCACGTCACCCAGGAACCGAGCGTATCGGTGTAGTTCATGGTGAGGAAGTCGGGATAGAGGCCGGCGAAATCGTAGTCCCAGAAGCTGACGACGGCGATCATGGCGATCGGCAGCAGGAAGAAGAAACCGAGAATGGCGATCAGCGGTGTCGCCTGGAGATAGGAGATGGCGGAGGGGGAAAGACGGAAGGCGCGGCGTGTAGGCTGCTTGCTGTCTTCCGTTGCCGCTGCGATGGTCGCCATGATCGGTTCTCCGTTTCCTCATTATGCAGGTCGGGCAAGGAGCCCCTCATCCGCCTGCCGGCACCTTCTCCCCGCTGGGGAGAAGAGAATCGTGGCAGCGTCCCCGCCGCCACAACTTCGCTATCGTCACGCGGCCAGCCGCAAACTCTTCTCCCCAGCGGGGAGAAGATGCCCGAAGGGCAGATGAGGGGGCGGAGCGAAGCGACGTCTTGAGCATCAGCGAAAGACAATGCTCAAAAAAGACCCCTCCCCAGCCCTCCCCACAAGGGGGAGGGAGTCTTTTTTGCCGCGCCCTCGCCGGACTCCCTGCCCCTTGTGGGGAGGGTTGGGGAGGGGAAAGCGGCAATCGCTTATGCCGCGATGAACTCGTTCCAGCGGCGGACCATGTAGCGGTCTTCGTCCATCACGGAGTTCCAGCAGGCCACAGCACCCATGCGGGCTTCGAAGGCGCCGCCGTCGCGCACGGCTCCTGCCTTCTCCATGACCTTGCCTTCGGGCGACAGGATATCGCCCTCAGCCGGCTTGCCCTCGATCCAGTAGCCCCATTCGTCTGCCGTCATGAAGTTCTTGGCGGTCTCCATGCAGGCGGAGTAGTAGCCCTGGCGGTTGAGATAGCCGCCGACCCAGCCTGATGTGTACCAGTTGATATATTCATACGCCGCATCGAGCTCGGCGCCCTTCAGATGCGAGGCAAGGCCGAGGCCGCCGCCCCAGGCGCGGTAACCTTCCTTGAGCGGCTGATATTTGCAGGCGATGCCCTTGGAGCGGACGGCGGCGACAGCCGGCGACCACATGGACTGGATGACGACTTCGCCCGATGCCATCAGGTTGACCGACTCGTCGAAGCTCTTCCAGAAGGCGCGGAACTGGCCGTCGCCCTTGGCCTTGATCAGGAATTCGATCGTTTTGTCGATCTCTTCCTTGGTCATATTGCCTTTGTCGGCATATTTGATGTTGCCCATGGCTTCCATGATCATTGCCGCATCCATGATGCCGATCGACGGGATGTTGAGGATCGAGGTCTTGCCCTTGAACTTCGGGTCCATGATATCGGCCCAGCTGGTGATGTCGCGGCCGACGAGGTCCGGGCGGATGCCGAGCGTATCGGCGTTGTAGATGGTCGGAACCATCGTCATCCACTGCGTCGGCTCCTTGGCGAACTTCTTGGAGCCCTGCGCCTCGACGAAGCCGACCGTGTGCGGCGCCGTGCCCTGGGCGATGACGCTGTCCGGCTTCATCTTGCCGTTGATGAACAGCGGCACGATCTTGTCGTAATATTTCAGCTTCTTGACATCCATCGGCTGCAGCACGCCCGTCGGGAACACCTTCTTGGCGATCCAGTATTCGATGTCGGCAATGTCGTAGCTGTCGGGCTGGGTGACGGCGCGCTGGGCGGCGGCGTCGGAATCGGTTGCCGTCATCTCCAGGGTGATGCCGAGATCGGCTTTGCACTTCTCGGCGATGGCATTGATGTTGGAAACGCCGGTGCCGAACTGGCGAAGCGTGATGTTCGTCTTCGCCCAGATGGTGGGAAAGCCGGTGATGGCGCCGGAGCCGGCGATGGCGCCGACGGCGGCGGCACCCGTCTTCAGCAGCGTGCGGCGGGACAGGCCCTTCGCAGCCTTGGTCGATGTCGTTTCAGTCGTCATGTCAGTTCCCCTTTTTGTTGACGCGGAAGGTTGGTTGTTGATGATGATGGTTCACGCGGAAGAGCGGCCAAGAAGCACGGCGTCATCGAGTTCCCAGCTGAGCGCGACGGTCTCGCCGACGGCGACCGGCCGAGCGAAATAATCGCTATCGTCGGTTATGACGGTGAAGTCGTCGCTACCGGCGCCGACGACGGTGATCTTCACCGAAGAGCCGCGATATTCGACGTTGGAGACGATGCCATTGAAGCCGAGCGTCCATTCGCTCGCCACCTGCAGCCGCACGCGGTCGGTGCGGATGCCGATATCGACTGATACACCGACCGCCTTGCCCGCCCCGCGCACCGAAAAGCTCTGCCCCTCCGGCACGGTCATGACGAGCACGCCGTCCGCGCTCGATGTCACCCGGCCGGTGAGCACATTGTGATCGCCCATGAAGCGGGCGACGAAGGCAGTCGCCGGCTTCTCGAAGACCTCGCGCGGGGCCGCCGCCTGCTCGATCCGGCCGTCATTCATGATGACCATGATATCGGCGAGCGCCATCGCCTCTTCCTGGCTATGGGTGACGTGCACGAAGGTGATGCCGAGTGATTTCTGCAGCTTCTTGAGTTCGGCGCGCATACGGATTTTCAGGAACGGATCGAGCGCCGACAGCGGCTCGTCGAGCAGCAGCGCCTCCGGATCGGTGATCAAAGCGCGCGCCAGCGCCACACGCTGCTGCTGGCCGCCGGAAAGCTGGGCCGGGCGCCTGCTGGCATAGGACTCCATCTGCATCAGCTTCAGCATTTCGAGCGCCTTGGCCCGCCGCTCCGTCTTGTCGACGCCCTTCATCTTCAGGCTGAAGGCGACATTGTCGATCAGGTCGAGATGCGGGAACAGCGCATAGGACTGGAACATCATCGCCGTGCCGCGCTTTGCCGGCGGAAAGTCGGTGACGACAGTATTGCCGAGCCGGATATCGCCGGACGAAATGCTCTCGTGGCCGGCGATCATGCGCAGCGTCGAGGTCTTGCCGCAGCCCGACGGTCCGAGGAAGCAGCAATAGGAGCCGGCCGGAATCTTCAGGCTGATGCCATGGACAGCGGTTGTCGCCCCATAGACCTTCGAAACGGATACTATATCGATCTCTGCCGCTTTCGACATCATGCCTTCCCCTATTTGGAAGAAGACGATGCATCTGCCGTGCCAATCCGACTTCAGCAGCTCAAACTATTGTAAATTAACGACCTCACCGAAAACGTTCCGGCACGAGCAAATTATGAGCACGGCATCGTCTGCACATCATTTAGGCTATTGTTCGCAATTTGCGCAAAAAATTGTATACAATTTCGCCGCCGCTTCGGTCACAAATTCCGTTTAACTTTTACCGCGAAGCCGGATATGGTTTGCCCGTCATCAGGGAACAGGAATTTCATGAAATCCGCCGTCAAGGCTCAACAGGCCGAAGACTCCGCCGAAACCGGCGCGCAGCAGATCCGCGACGCCATTCGCGAGGCGATCGTCGAGCGTAGGCTTTCCCCCGGCACCAAGCTTTCCGAAAGCGATGTCGGCAATCTTTTCAACGTCAGCCGCACGCTTGCCCGCGCCGCCCTCCAGGCGCTCTCCTATGAGGGTCTCGTCAGCGTTGAGAAGAACCGCGGCGCCTTCGTCGCCTATCCTTCCCCCGACGAGGCCCGCCAGATCTTTGCCGCCCGCCGCCTGGTCGAGCCGGGCATATTGCGCGAAGCGGCAGCGCGGATCACGCCCGCCGACATCAGCCAGTTGAGACAGCTTCTGCTGGAGGAAGGCCGACTGATGAGCGAGCGCGGCCAGACGGCGCGGCGCGCCGAGATCAAGGCGTCAGGCGATTTCCATCTGATGCTGGCGGAAATCTCCGGCAATGCGATCATGCAGCGCTTCATGGAGGAGCTCGTCGCCCGCTCGTCTCTGGTGATCGCGCTTTACGGCCAGTCGACGGCCTCAAGCTGCGGCCATTCCGAACATGGCGACATCATCGCGGCGATCGAAACCGACGATCTCGACCGGGCCTGCCAGCTGATGCTGCATCACATCGCCCACATCGAGGCCGATCTCGACCTGCGCGAGCGTAAAAGCCTCGGCCTCAAGGAGGCGTTCGAACTCTGACGGGAGCGCCCGCGCGGCTGCCTTCAGCCACACCGCGCGGCAGTCACCAGGGCGTCGCCTTCGGCAGGCTGTCCAGAGCCTCAAAAATCTCCTCGGCCGTGCGCGGCTCGCTCGAACGCAGCTTCACCGTTCCGTCACGCCCGATCAGGATCAGCCCGAACTCGCCCGACGGCGGCCCCTGCAGCCGCTCTCTTACATCGTCGGCATCAAGCTCCCAGGCATCGTCGAACAGCGAGAAGGCGCCGCCGCCGGCAATGATGAACACTTCGACATCTTCTTCGATGAGACGCATATGGGCGTTCCGCAACCATTCGTCCTGGATCACGGCGCGATCGTCCTGCGCATCGGCGAAGATGATCAGTACCCGCTTGTTGTCGCGAAACTGTTCGAGCGATTGCGGAAGTTCCGGCTCACGCCGCGGTGTGCCGATGATTTCTTGAACGATGGATTTCAGCATGATGCTATTCCTCGCCCGTCATCTTGCTACGGGCTGTGTCTGTCGCATTTCCAGCGCCCTCGCGAAGAGGCGCAGAGAACGCTGTAACGCGCTGAATGACTGAATAATTCCCAATCCAGCTGTGAATTGGGAATATGGAAATAAACGGCTGGGAATAAGGGAGGTTCCGCCGAAACAGAAAAGGAGCGCAGGCCTAAAGCGTGTCGCGATCTTTAGATTCGCTTGTCACGCTTTAGGTCCTTGATTCCAGCATGTCGTAATCGCTTTGCGCGACCTGCTCTAAAGCGCGTCGCGATCTTTGAGATTCGCTCTTGCGCTTTAGGTGTTTATTTTCTCGCATGCCGTTATCGCGGTCGCACAGTTTTGCGCGATATGCGTGTCGATCCTTTGCCTGTCAGTCGCGGCTTTGGTCTTCGGCCGCATGCGCCGAAACGGCGACGAGATCCGCCGTTCCGTTGGCGAGAAGACGTTTGCGCACCAGCACGCGCATGACGCGTGCCGCCGTCGAGAAGGTCATCTGGTCGAGCGGACCTTCGCCTTCCCACGGCTTGGTCAGCCGCTCGGTGACGGCGCCGACTATATTCATCGGCACAATGTCGGTGCATTCGCGCATGGCTTCGAAAACGAAGCTGATCGGGATGACCCGTCCTTCGTGGGTCACGATCGGTTCGGTCAATTCACTGTCCCATTCCTCGAAGGCGTAAAGTGCTTCGCGGAACAGCTGCTGGAGGGTAAACGGCGCGTGGCCGTCATGAAGTGGCGGCAGGGCATTCATCATGTCTGTCTCCTCTTGATGGATTGAAGCCAAGGTCCTCCTGGATCGGTCGGCTTCGGCGCGGGGAACGCAGCTTTTTGCCCCTCGCAGGACCGAATAACATGATTGATTCTATAGAGTAACGCGCCTGGGATAAAGCCCATTTCTCCGCCGAAACAGAAGCCGTTTGCTTAACGGTATGAAATTCCTGCATGTTTTAGGCGAAATTTTCTCAACACCCGGCATTATTGAAAATCCATCCCAGCCGCGCCAGAGCGCTCCGGAACAGGTGCAAAAGGCCGAAAAAACCGTGAAAAATCACGGAACTTTTGCGGCTGTAATCTGTTTTGTTCCCGCACTTCGCAAAAGTAGATGGGGTTATCAACCAATGACGCAAATCCGTGAACCGGAGCGGCGGGCCAGGGTCCTGCGCGGCCGCCCCTATAGTCTTGACGAATTCGCCGCCAAATATGGCCTGCGCAGGGAGCAGGCCGAAAGCCTGTTCACCCGTTTCGGACCTTCCTCGATTGAACTCGATTTGCTGATGGCAGCCAAGCGCCGCGCGCCTGTTCTGCCGGACAGAATTGCCCAATAACGCCTTTCACGGGAACCGATATGATGAGCGACAGACGCCACGAATGGATCAGCAAGCGGGCCTACGCGATCTGGGAAGAACAGGGCCGCCCTGACGGCCGGGACGACGAACACTGGCGCCAGGCGGTTGCCGAGCGCGACGCGCTGGAACGCACGCAGGCCTCGATCGACGGCCGCGAGGTGCTGGTCAAATTCCGTCCGAAGCTGCCACGGCCGGAACTGCCGCGCCAGGATTGGATCAATCCTTCGACAAAGGTCGGTTGAGGGGGCATACGATTTAACAATCAGCCCAGCCACACGCACCTCAACCAGCGGGGGCTGGGCGCTTCAACCCACATTTATTGCCGGAGCAGACGCTGGTGGCCAACCCTCCTCCCTCGAGGCCCCTGCGGGGCACCTCAGGACGAGGTCGGCCACCCGCAGCCCGAAGGGCGGAGCCTCGAAGGACGGGGGCAGGCCAATCCAGCGCCGCCCGATTGCTGCCCGTTCACTCCCCATGCTAGCCTGCGGTCATGGAAGTCACCGTCTACATCCTCCACTGCAGCGACGGCTCATACTATACCGGCCTCACCAAGCAGGAGATTGAGGCGCGTGTCTGGGAGCACAATGCCGGAACCTATGACGGCTACACCTCAAAGCGCCTCCCCCGTCGAACTCGTCTTACCGAAACCTATGACCGCATCATCAACGCCATCGCCCGCGAGCGGCAGATCAAGGGCTGGTCGCGCCGCAAGAAGGAAGCGTTGATTGCCTTGGAATACGAGACCTTGCCGGATCTGTCGAAACGCGGACCGGTCAGGGCCGAGTGAGCGGGCGGCCCGGGTGGCCGACCCTCGTCCTTCGAGGCCCTTGCGGGGCACCTCAGGATGAGGGCGGAGAGAGGCTGCGGCCAGTGCAACCAGAGGGTGGAGAAAGCTGCCCAACCTGTCTCACCGGCGGGCGGGGAGAGCTTAACGAGTGCCGCTCTCGCGGAGTAATGCTTTCCAAGCCGACCGATGGAAATCTCGCTCTTTAGCCAGGAAGTATCAGTAATGGCACAGTGCAGCCACTTGCGGGAACGCCAACTGTTCCCGCTCGAAACGCTTCGTCAAGCATATTGGCACAAAGACGGGGGATAAACGCTATCCCCCTCCCCGCCGTCAACATTGCCGCTCGACACCCTCTTTGCAAAATCGGAAACGGGTAGGAATGAAAACCGACTCATGGCGGAGCGCGGGTTTCATCTCGCCGGGGGGCCGGTTTCAATGCCAGCCGATGCTGTCATATCGGGGAAAAGACTGAAATCGTCCGCCGGGGCAGACTTGTCAGAAAGCCTTGCGTTCCTGGCAAAGCGCCCGATGGACCTCGGTCCAGAACAGCGCCAGCGGACTGTCGCCGTTGCGTTCGGCAACGAGGGCGCGGATCAAGGCTTCGGAACCTGCCATGTCCTGCCAGCTGGATTTCAGGCCTTTGGCGGCCTGTTGGCATTCGGCAATCTCGAATGGTCTCGTGCTGTCCATATGAGGCCTCCCTATGAAGGCGCTAGCAGGTGGTGCCCGGATTGTCACTCCCGCATATGTGGGGATGCCTTGTATTTTAGACGGCACTCACGGTAGAATTGAAGCAAGTGGGACGATGGAAATGATCGAGAATACTTACAGCGACAAGTTCGAATCCGCTTTCGAACAGATCAAGGCTGCGCCCAATGTGGAGGCCGCCATCCGTATTCTCCAGGCGGAATACGGCCTCGATTTCGTCACCTACCATCTCGCCCAAACCATTGCGAGCAAGATCGATTCCCCCTTCGTGCGCACAACCTACCCGGATGCCTGGGTTTCGCGCTACCTCCTGAACAGCTATGTGAAGGTCGATCCGATCGTCAAGCAGGGCTTCGAACGCCAGCTGCCGTTCGACTGGAGCGAGGTCGAGCCGACGCCGGAGGCCTATGCCATGCTGGTCGACGCCCAGAAGCACGGCATCGGCGGCAACGGCTATTCCATCCCCGTCGCCGACAAGGCGCAGCGCCGCGCGCTGCTGTCAATGAACGCCCGCATTCCGGCCGAGGAATGGGCCGAACTCGTGCGCCGCTGCCGCAACGAATGGATCGAGATCGCCCATCTGATCCATCGCAAGGCCGTCTATGAGCTCTATGGCGAGAACGATCCGGTGCCGACATTGTCGCCACGCGAGATCGAGTGCCTGCACTGGACCGCACTCGGCAAGGATTACAAGGATATCTCGGTGATATTGGGCATTTCAGAGCACACCACCCGCGACTATCTGAAGACCGCCCGCTTCAAGCTCGGCTGTGCGACGATCTCGGCGGCCGCCTCGCGGGCCGTGCAGCTGCGCATCATCAATCCATAGCGCATTTCCGTTTCCTCGATCCACGCCCCTGTTTTCGCAAGCGAGATTCAAGAAGACGTGAAGCGTTGCCGCGCTTCAGCGCCTTGCTTGCGCAGGGCCTAACCCCAATCCTCATACTTTTGGGCTAATCCCCCCATCTGGGGGGGCCTATCTGAGGGAATTTCCGATGCGGCCCGCCTGAACCATTGTGCCTTCCACGAACTGCAAACGCTGGAGGGCAAAATGTTCGTTATCATTCAGGCACATGAGTATCAGAAATACGCTGCCGTACTCGACCAGATGTTCCGCCTGCGCAAGAAGGTCTTCGCCGATACGCTCGGCTGGGACGTTCCCGTCATCGGCCCCTACGAACGCGACAGCTATGATGCGCTCGCCCCGGCCTATCTCGTCTGGTGCAACGACAGCCGCACCCGCCTTTACGGCGGCATGCGCCTGATGCCGACGACCGGCCCGACCCTGCTCTACGACGTCTTCCGCGAGACGTTTCCCGCTGCCGCCGATCTCATTGCTCCCGGCATCTGGGAGGGCACGCGCATGTGCATCGATGAAGAGGCGATCGCCAAGGATTTCGCGAATATCGATGCCAGCCGCGCCTTTTCGATGATGCTGCTCGCGCTGTGCGAATGCGCACTCGATCACGGCATCCATACGATGATTTCCAACTACGAACCCTATCTTAAGCGCGTCTACAAACGCGCAGGCGCCGAAGTGGAAGAACTCGGCCGCGCAGACGGCTACGGCAAGTACCCCGTCTGCTGCGGCGCCTTCGAAGTGTCGGACCGCGTGCTGCGCAGAATGCGCGCCGCCCTCGGCCTCACCCTACCCCTTTATGTCAGACATGTTCCGGCCCGCTCGGTCGTGACGCAATTCCTGGAGATGGCAGCATGAACCGCCTCGCTGAAACCACAACGCAGAAAGATATCAGCGCCCTGGAGCGCCACGTGCTCGCATCCCGCGACATCGCCACGCAGATAGGAGATCCCTTCCTCTCCTATCTGCTCTCGATGGCTCTGTTTACGATTTACGAAAAGAAGGCCCAGCACGAGAACGAGGCACTGAAGAGCAGCTTCCGCTGAGGGTGCGGTTCCCTCCGCCCCGCCTGAAGAGGAGCATGGCTCCCGGCGCCTCGCGCGCAGCCGCAAAACCTGTCCCCGTTTTGCGGCTGCGCGCATCACGTCATCAAGGAATCGATCGTCGTAATCAGCGTATCGTGCATATAGGGTTTCGACAGGAAGGCTGCGTTGGCGGGCAGCGCCCTCGGATCGAGCCCCACCATGCCGGAGGTGATGATGATGCCGATATTCGGCCGCATCGCCCTCACCCGCTTGGCAAGCTGGATGCCGTCCATCGACCCGGCCATATTGACGTCGGTGAACAGGATATCGACATCCTGCCGGCCCTGCAGCACCACCATCGCCTCATCGGCATTCGCCGCCTCCAGCGCCACGTGTCCGACATCCTCCAGCACATCGAGGATATTGAACCGGATCAGCGGTTCATCCTCCACGATGAGCACTACGACCCTGTTCGAAGCCACCATCTGCAAACGCCCTTTTCAAGCGGAATCTGATTCGAATAAGTGTACCCCGCGCGCCAAGGTTCCAGTGCTTTGGCCCGTGAACCATGCTTCATCCACAGATGTTGCCCTGCCCGCTTGTGGCTCCCTGCAATTTGGGCTAGAGCGAACCAATGCTGCGGGAACCATTGCCCCGGCATCCCGGTGCCGACCTTCGGCACTACGGCGCCGGCCTACGGCGCCAGGGGCCTGTAGCTCAATGGTTAGAGCCGGCGGCTCATAACCGCTTGGTTGGGGGTTCGAGTCCCTCCGGGCCCACCATTCTAGTTTGCCTGTAGCCGGACGCCAAATCCAACCCACATCAACCTCATATCTGCACCTCCTCGAAAAATAGGCGAAAGCAATTGCGGCGGCGCTGGAACAATCTCCTACCCGATCGAGCTCTACGGCGGGATCAGGAGGAATCGGCGCAGGGCTACCTGTCGCGAGAGGAGGCTTGCCAGGTGATGGGAATTGGAACCTGAGCTGCCGCTAGACATTATGTGCTTGCCTGACTCGTTCCATTTTGAAGGAGATTTCACATGAATAACATAATCTGGCTCGTCGGCGCCGTAGTCATCGTGCTCGCTATCTTGAGCTTCTTCGGCTTCCGTTGAGTAAGAAGTGCGGCGGCTCCACCGCACCATCCGTCAACGCAGGAGCACGCCGCTACGCCGGCGCAGCGTGATATATGGGAGAATAACAGTGACTTAAATGTCTGCTGTCGCACCCACTGTGGGATCGAGGCTGTCCCAACTCGCGACACCCTTAGATAGTGTCGTGCCCGGCTCATCGCCGGCCAAGCGTCCGTCGCCACCAGTTTGTGCGCCTTGAAAAGTGCGGGTTCCCCCTCGTAAGGGTGACGAACTGCAGCAAACTTCCCTCGCCTATTCGGCCGCTTACTGCCTCCATCACGAAGACGTAAATCTCACCGACAACGGTAGACCAGTTGGAGCGAGCTGATCCCGCTCAATGTTCGAAACATGCTGACTGCCCTCGTTCTCAGCTAGACGTTAGATGGCAGAGCGGCATAGGTCAAAAGCTGGCATGAAGCCCCTCAAGGCGCGAACCAGCGCTGCTTGGCCCGCGTTCAAATGTACCGCATCTCAGGTAGCTACAAAGGTCTTCTTGCCCGAGGTCAGCCAGCGAATCATTTCGGCTTCGTCGTCGCCGGTGTCCCAGAATTGCGAACCTGTCCCGTGAAAGCCCACATCTCCAGAGCCGGGTCACCATTGGCGCTCTGGCGGCACCCTTCGAGCAAGGCGTGGCCTGACCCAGCCGGCAAAGCGCGTTATCGAATCGTCCGCTTCAGGAGCAAAGCCGGCCACCGGCGTCAGGGCCCGTAGCTCAATGGTTAGAGCCGGCGGATCATAACCGCTTGGTTGGGGGTTCGAGTCCCTCCGGTTTCACCATTATTTTGTCTTTTAAGGCACTTGAAGAATGGTTCGCCGTTGGTTTTTGGCCCGGGAGTCAATTTTCGCGGCAGTCAAGGATGACCACGTCGGCGCAGATGAATTGGCGGTCAGTCCCAGGAGTTTCACTTGCGCGGCGGGAGTGGCCCAATACGGCGCTTGGCTAAGCCGCCGCGCGACCTCTCTGACCGGCGCTGCCGGACGGCGTGCAGGCCGAAATGACCGTGGGCGATAGGACTCAGTCAGATCAAATCGGGCCACCACGCCGAGTCGGCGCTCGCGACCATCTATTTCGAACCGTGCATCGAAGGTTTGAGCTTGATCGCCATGCTGATCTGGCCGCGGACAGAAATGAAACCGTCGCGGTTGTTGCCGCGTTGCATGTCGACGTTGTTGGTGATCCCGGTGATTTTGCAATCTTCCGCGATTGTCTCCACGACGACCGAGCAGTTCCTCGACGCAATGTTGTATAGCGCCTTCTGGGCTTTTTGGACCTGCTCATCCATCTGAGCGCTTTGATCAAAGGGCAGCGACAGCGAGATGCTCGACTGAGCCGTGATATATCCCTCGGGTATCGTCCCGTTTCGCGGGAGTGCGGTTTGGGCAAAAGCGCCGGTTACGGCGAAGGTAAAAACGGTAACGGCACTACAAAAACGGGTAGCGATCATCAAAACCTCCATGATCCGCTACGCATCGCATGAGGCGATTAACTCTGGCTGACGCATTTACCTAAAATTGCACTCGTCGTTACCAATCACCTCTGAAACGGTACGGCCATGCGACGCGTCGCCGTCCCGATCCGCATGTTGAATGCGTGGTCCGCCAAGGGCCATGGCGGGCAAAGCCATCCTAATAACTGCAAGAACGCCCATCGCTCGGCCTGAACCCATCCGTGCAAGCCGGATTAAGCGGGCGACTTTCCTGATAGTAACCGCCGTTGATCGACGACGTCTGGTCGAGGTCAGGGGACGAAGTGCAGGCCGAAGTGATCGTGGCAAGGCTGATCAGCGTTCCGGTCGCGACAAGTGCGAAAAAGCGGTTCATCTGAGCTTCTCCTTCGGAGGGCTTGGGTTTAGCCCAAGCGCTCAGTCTACCACGCCACGTCGGCAGCCGCCGAGGATTTATGGTGGCAGCGTGGCCCGACGGGCTCTTCTAACGCCAATGTGATCATCCACTGTCACATAACTGTCATGCAAAATTGCCCATTGCGACGGCAGCTTGGGCAAAATATATGCTGGCGACTAACAAAAAAAAGAATGAGTGAAATACCATGAGTGCCATACAGAAACTTTTCAACCGCAATCTTCTGTCCCGTTTCGTGACCGGTCTCGGTGCGGTTCCCCAGCGTTTCCGCGAAGTCCGCGAAGAGCGCAAGCCGGCCATCCATCCGTCTTTCATGGACGATTTCGGCGCTTAATTCAGCGCTGCATCCTTTAGCGGTCACGCCAAATCCGGTTCCGGATAATGTAAGGCTTTCCGCCAGGGATAGCGAAGTAAGAACCGCAGGAAAGAATGCGCTCCACCACGCAGTTGCGGTCCTAGCCACACAAGCTCCCCGCCCTCCGTCGTCCTCGGGCTTGACCCGAGGATCCATAGCCCCAAGCAATGCGTTGGCGTTCGTACTGACAATGGCGACCGCAGACCAGTAGCTCGTGCGCGTGCGGCATGGATACTCGGGTCAAGCCCGAGTATGACGGAGGGTGGGAGACGCGGTTGTCAGGAAGCGGGACGCCCGGAGGAATTCCAGCAAAATGCGCGAGCTGTTTCGGACAAGAACCGCTTAAAAGGGCGGTAATTCCTAAAACCAGCGTGGACTTGCGATCCTTGCAGCGCAGACTCCCCGCCCTCCGTGGTCTCAGGGCTTGACCCGCGGAACTGCGGTTGCGCGTTCTCAGTTGACCGCGGGTGCCGCCGGTTCACCCCAGCTCGATACGGGTTGGCCGGCTTTGGTCGCCACGCTGATATCGTGGAGCGCGAGCGAAGCCTGCAGCTGCCGCATGTCGTTGCAGCGGTTGATGATGCCGCCGATATATTGCACGCAGTCACTGGCGCTGCCCTGTACAGAGCCCGTCGCCCAATCCTTGACGATGCCGTCAGTGCCCACCAGGAAATAGGAAAGCCGGTTGTTTTGCGACACGGTCGAGCTGCCGACCAGGCCGGCGAAATTCGTGCCGGTCTCGGTCTTGGCGGCAGGCGCCATGTGCCGGTAGCTCGTCATGCCGTTTTTCAACGGCGTCGCGCCGATCATCGGGCCGTAGGTGGCGCCAGAGCCGGAAAGCAGCGCCATCGGGGACTGGCCGAGATTGGCGATCTCCGCGTAGGGTTTGCCCAGCGCATAGCTGGTGAAGGAGCGGTAGGCGGCGTTCTCCGCCTTTTCCGCCACCTGAGTGCAGCCCGCCAGGCCGATGGCGAGGCCGATTGATAGAATTGTTATGATGCGCATGTCGTCCCCCTTGCCGGGCACAGCGTGTCCAAAAGCCCCAATTTCTTAACCCGCCGTATTTGCCGTCAGGTTTGGGGATTTGGGAAGGTGGTGCGCCTTTAACGAACCCGCAGGAATGGAGAGGCTGTGCCGTGGCCGGCTCCTCTGCCCTGCCGGGCTTCTCCCCCACGGGGGCCAAACCTTCGCACCCGTTTACCGCTTCGTCGGGCTGTGACGTTAGTTGTTGAGATGGACATCGCGCCCAGCCAACCTCCCCACCTGTGGAGGAGATGCCCGGCAGGGCAGAGGGGGCTCACACGGCACACCCTCCCTGCCACCCGCCGCCCCGCAGATTTTTCTCTCGCCACACACTCGCCCTTCCCTTCCGCCGCAATAGCTTCACAATCAACCGACAGAAAGTTCATCCGGGAAACGACAACTAGGGAATGAAACATGGCGCCGATTCTGTCCAAGACTGTTCTGATGACTGCCCTTTTGGCCCTGCCGCTGGCGGCAGCGCCTGTATTGGCGCAGGAGGCAAAGCCGCGCGAGGTGATCTCGGTGACGGGCGATGGCGAATCGTCCATGGCGCCCGACATGGCCATCGTTACTCTTAGCGTCGTCAAGCAGGCGAAAACCGCCCGCGAAGCGCTCGACGAGAACAACAAGGCGATGAAAGACGTGCTCGACTCGCTGAAGAGCGGCGGCATCGCCGAGCGCGATCTGCAAACCTCCGGCTTTTCCATTCAGCCGCAATATAATTATCCGCAGCCGGTCGACGGCCAGCAGCAGCAGCCGCAGCTGATCGGCTATCAGACGATCAATGCGGTCACCGTCAGGCTGCGCGATCTTGCCAAACTCGGCCAGGTGATCGACCAGTCCGTCACGCTCGGCATCAACCAGGGCGGTGACATCCAGTTCACCAACGACAAACCGGAAGCAGCGCTCGAAGATGCGCGCAAAAACGCCGTAACCGAGGCGGTCAAGAAGGCGAAGACGCTGAGCGAAGCCGCCGGCGTCAAGCTCGGTCGTATCATCGAGATCAACGAGAATGAGCCTCGCCCGCTGCCGCAGCCGGCCTATCGCGCCACAATGATGAAGGAAGCCGACGCCGCCGTTCCCGTCCAGGGCGGCGAGACCACTTACCATGTCAGCGTCACGGTGACGTTTGCGATCGAGCCGTGAAATGGAGGCGCGACGCGTCCTTTCCGACGTGCGGCGTCCGAATTCGGTCAATTGCTCTGTCGTCATGTTTGGGCTTGGCCTGCCAAGACCCCTCCCTCCTCCCCAAAAGGGGGAGGGGCTAGCTGCAACCCGTGGCGCTCAAACAAGAGACGTCTTTCTGGCTGTCAGCGTTCTAAGGATGCTACGATGGAAATTATGCGAAGCGGTGCAGCAAGTTAGTCCCTCCCCCTAGTGGGAGGGGTTGGGGAAGGGTCTACCGCGCGCACAAAGCAATCCACAAAAAGAAAACCGCCTTGCCGATCCGGGGGATTGGCAAAGGCGGCTCTTGCCGCCGAGGCGATATTGCAGATGATATCAGCGACGCAGCGCCGGGCAGCCGCGGACGTTGCCGAAGCTCATTTCGTCGGGGCCGCGGCGGGTCCAGCCCTGGACGATGACGCGGCGCGGGGTGATGTCGACGACGCGGGCGCGGCGGAGGCCGTAATCGCGGGCGAGATCTTCGGCGAGCCTGGGATCACAGCCGCGCGGACGGCGATCGAAGCCCGGAGGCGGACGGCGGTAATCGCGCGGCGGCTCACGCTCCGGATCGCCGATAATGATACTGAATTGCGCAGCGGCCGGGGCCGCGGTGCTGGCAAGGGTGCCTGTTATCAGCATGGCGGCAAGACCCGCCTTTGCCAGAAACTGCATCATCGAAAAACCTTTCGTTTTAAAGTCGGTGCGGCCAAGCCGCCGTCCCCATCACGCCTGAGGCATCTCCGGGAATCACTTATACAGAGCAGAGAAGAGACGGCTGAAAGTGTCGCCGTCAAGGCAAAATGGCCGGCAAGCCTCGTATCAGCGCTTGCCGGCCGGGTTCGCAATGTCCGCGTGTCTTTTTGAAACACACAAAGGACGCTGCAGCCCGTTCGGACCGGTTCGTCAGCGGCGGATCACCGGGCAGCCGCGGACATTGGCGAAGACCATCCTGTCCCAGCCGCGGCGGTCACGCCCGGCAACGACGACGACGCGCGGCGACATGCGGGTGATATGGGCTCTGCGCAGGCCGAAGTCCCGCGCCTTGCGCACCGCATGCATCGGCGAGCAGCCGCGGATCGGGCGATGATATTGCGCCTCGACGATGAGGTTCGTCTGCGGCCCGGCGGCAGCGGCCGTGGAGATCGTCGCCGGAATGGATGAAAGGGCAAGCACTGCGGCAAGGCAAGCCTTGGTGAGGAAATGCGTCATCAGCTGTCTCCGTCGATTGGTCTTTGTTTTTTCAACTTCTCCCTGAGGGGATTGTCTCGACAGTAGACGCTGCAAGCTGAATGGCGTTCGAACCGGCCATTCAGTTTGCATTCACAAGACGATGAGCAGTTTTTCGCCCGATGGGAGTCGAGCGATCACCCGCGTCCGGCGCCGCTCTCTCAGGAACCGAGATGCAGCACGATCTCGCGCCGGTGCGGGCGGTCGCGATGTTCGAAGAGGTATATGCCCTGCCAGGTGCCGAGCATCAGCCGGCCGCGCGCGACGGGAATGCCGATCGACACCTGCGTCAGCGCCGCCTTGATATGGGCCGGCATATCGTCAGGCCCTTCGGCCCTGTGCACGACCCAGCCCATCGACGGATCGGAGGCCGGCGGCACGAGGCGGCGGAAGAAGGAAAGAAGGTCGCTGAGCACATCCGGATCGGCATTTTCCTGGATCAGCAGCGAGCAGGAGGTGTGGCGCACGAAGACGGTGAGAAGCCCCTCCTCCCGCCCGGAGGCGCCGACGAAGGCTTCGGCCTGGTCGGTGAATTCGTAAAGGCCCTGGCCGCGGGTGGCCAAGGTGAGTATTGTCTGGGGCACGGGCGCTCTCCGTCTCGCAATGATTTCTCCCGCGAATTGGCGCGCCATGACGGCCGAGTCAATGCCTGGCTCGGCAGGTGACGGCGCCGGTGTCAGAGCTTCAGCAGCGTCTCGAAACCGCCATAGATCATCCGCTTGCCGTCGAACGGCATCTGCCATTCATCGCCCTTGAGCCGCGGATCGGCCATCACCTTGGCATTGATTTCGTCGCGCTCTGCCGGGACCGATAGGTGATCCAGGAGAAAACCACCAGCTCGTCCTCCTTGGCCTGCACGGTCCATAGCGAGCCGGCGAAGGTCGAGAATTTCTTGTAGGCCTCGATATTCTTCCTCGGCACCGCCACGACGAAACCATCGACATAGGACATTGCACGTCTCCTCGCTCCATCCTCGTTAAAGCGCGTCGCATCAAATTTGATTCATGCGACGCGCTTTAGCTCTTTGTTTTTATGCATGTCGTTGTCCCCGAACCGCTGCACACTTCCGGGCGACATGCATTAGCGGGAGAGATAGGAGGTCCGAGGGGCCGGTCCAGGAGTGGAGCGGCAAGCGGGCTTGTCAGGCAGTCACGGCCCGTTCACCAGCTTGAGGATGAGCTGCTGGATATTGCCGCCTTCGCCCATTTCGACCTTGTCGAAGTCGCGGCCGCGCTGGCGTTGCCGTGCGGAGATTTCGCCGAGACGCCGCGTCAGTTCGACCCTGATCTTCTTGCAGTCGGGATCGTCGGCAGCGGTCAGGCCGATGCTCGTCGCCTCGATTTCCCTGACCATCTCCTTGATGGTCTCGCCGTGCACCCGCTCATGTGCGGCAACGCCTGATATGAAACCTTCCCAGCTGCCCTTGAC
This sequence comes from Rhizobium lentis, assembly GCF_014200175.1. Taxonomy (GTDB): domain Bacteria; phylum Pseudomonadota; class Alphaproteobacteria; order Rhizobiales; family Rhizobiaceae; genus Rhizobium; species Rhizobium mulingense. The sequence goes on from NZ_JACHBD010000001.1 coordinate 715,054, forward strand.
GGCCGGCGGCAGCGCGGTCGAGGGCTTGGGCAGCGTGTAGGTGATGATGAGCTTTGGCTTGTTGGTCGTGATCACGCAGGCGTTGCCCTGCGGTTCGTATTTGCGCGTCCAGGTGAGCTTGAACGTCGTATGCGCGATCACCCGGCCGGTGACCCCGGCCTTCGGCCCGTGCTCGCCGATCGATTCGTAGAGCGCAGCACCCGACCTGCCCGAGATCGCATAGGGCCGCACCTCTTCCACCGCCTGCCATCCCTCGGCCAGTGCTGCCGCCGGCAGCGAGGCGAAAACCGCCGCCAACATGAAAGATATGAATTTTGACCTCACGCGCATCCCCAAACAATGTTTTGGCGCGACCTTAGAGCCTTTCCTGGTCAAATTGAAGCATTCTGCCGGAGCAGGTTTTCGTCGGGGCAGAGGCGATTGGCGATGGGCATACCCAAGGTACGTCCGAGCCGATCGCCTCTGATCCTGGCGGAAAGATGCCCGGCCCACCGGCCGCACCGCTTCGCCGTGGCGAAGCGATCAGTGCGTCCGGCGATTCTGAGTCTCGCAGATTTGCCAGGCAAATCTGCGAGAGGGTTGGCTGAAACGGGCCGGCTGATCAACCGGCCGGCTTTGCCGTAGAGCTGGGCTACGACGCGCGCCGGCCGGTCGACCATCCGACTCCGTTTGAGCCAACAGAATGCTTCAATTTGACCAGGAAAGGCTCTAACGAGAGCCGTCGAAGCTTTCAACGCATCATGCGTCGGCAGGCATCATTCCAGGGTCAGCAGCAGGATGGCGAAACCACGTCGATCCGCCCAGCATTTTCCATAGGGATCAATGGCCAGCCCCGGGAACAATTGTCTTCATCGGTGATTTCCCCTCTGACGCGCAGGAAAGAACATGGCTCGCTACTATTTCGATCTACACAACGGGGAAGGTCCAACCCGCGACGAGCACGGAACCGAGCTCAAATCTCGTGAGGACATTCCAAAAGAGGTGACCCGCATCCTGCTGGATGTGGCCCGCGACGAACTGCCCGCGGGTGATCGCATGACGATCGCCATCACCGTCCGCGACGAAAGCGGCGAACCAGTCACGGTTGCCAGCCTCGTCTTCAGCAATGAATGGCTCGACGTCCTGCGATAACGGCTGGCGTCGGCCGCCTCAGAAGGTGCCGGCCTCCGGAGAGGCCATTTCCTCGATGCTGTCGACGCGGTCCGGATAGAAGGCGAGATGGCCCTTGATGTTGCTGACGGCGGCATTCGGCGCCTCATAGGTCCAGACGGCATTCTCTGCGGGTTCGCCTCCCGGAATGATGCTGTAATAGGCCGCGTTGCCCTTATAGGGGCAATGCGTGCGATGATCGGTGCGCTGCAGCAGCGACATGTCGACATCCTTGCGCGGAATATATTGCACCGGCGGATAGGAGGCTTCGCGCAGCGTCAGCGCGTCGCGGCTGTCGGCGACCGTCCTGCCGCCGAGCGTGACGACGACGCGGCAGGGATTGTGCTCGACGGTGATCGGGTGATCCGGACCGGGGATCTTGATCGATTTATCTGACATGCGGTTCGTCTCCAGAAGCGATCGATCCCCGGAAGATAGGGCGGGCATGCCGCCGGCCCAAGGTGTGAATGCTCCGTCCGGGCGCGATCCGCTTCAGACTTCGAAATGCGGCGATGCTGCACTGAGCAGCGCCGCTTTCGGCGCCGCCGGCCAGGCCTTCGCCAGCTGATCCGCGAGCGTTGACACCAGCCTGCCGATATCCGCCTCGGCCGAGGCATGCAGCGCCTCGGCAACGATCAGCACCGACCGCGTCGTCTGCCGCACCGCCGAAAGCCCGCTCTGCCGGTTCGTCCAGCGCCGCGCATGGGCCCTCGCCTCGCCATCGGCGAAGATCACCTCGTTCGGCTCGGGATGTTCGATGTCGCCGCCGAAGGTCAGATAGGTCTCGTCACCCGTCGCCGGCCGAACCTCGAGATCGCCGGCGATCTTTTCGACATCGAAGACGGCAATGGGAATAGCGAAGGCGAGCGAGGCCGCATTGCAGAGATCGACGAGCGGATGCAGGCGCGGCAGCGTGTGCTCCTGGCGGAAGCGGCGCAGCAGCGCTTCGGAGGCCGACCGATATTGCGTCGGCTTCAACCCCATTAGGGAAAAGCCGCGCCGCCAGGCCCGTATCTCCGGAAATTCGCTTTCCTGGGCGCCGTCGAGCCGGGCCTCGGCAATCGCTCCGAAGCTTGTTATCGACGCCTCGACGTCCACATTGGCATCGATGCCGGTGGCATAGAGGGCGCCGGCGCGAAGCTCGGGAAAGGTCTGCCAGAGGGCGGCGGAATGGTTGAAACGCATGCCTATCTCCCCTCGGCCGGCTGAGTTGCTGTGCGATTTCCAGCCAGACCGAGCCCGAGCACCGCGGCAAGCACGCTGGCAATACCGGCAAGTTGGCTGACGCCGATCGGCTCGCCGAGCGTGGCGAAGGCGAGCACGACGGCGGACACCGGCGCGAGCGCGGTAAAAGGCGAGGCTTCCGTGCCGCTCACCCTTTCGGCCCCCGCATACCAGAGCAGGAAGCCGGCGACGGTCGGCACCAACATAATAGACGACCGCCGCCGCAGCGCTTGCGGAAAATCCCTGGGCGGAAGGCGCCTCGAAGACGGCCGGGATGACGGCGACGGCGAAGCCGATGCCGGTCATCAGCGTCGATTGGGCAAGCGGCGGGATATCGACGGTCAGCCGCTTGTTCAGCAGGATGAACAGTCCCTCGCAGACGACCGCCAGCAGGATCAGCATATTGCCGGCGAGCGACCCGCCCGCCGCCTCCGGCTTGAAGGCGATCGACAGCACGCCGGCGGTCGCCAGCGCCACGGCAAGAAGCAGGCCGCGCTGCGGCCGTTCGCCGAGCAGCAGGATGGAAATTGCCGCCGAGACCACCGGCAGCGTGCCGATGATGACGCCGGCATCGGCCGCCGAGGTCAGGCTGAGACCGGAGATCAGCAGCGTCGTATAGCCGACGCTGCCGGCGCCCGCCTGGATGATGAGGATGAGGCGGTCACGGCGGGGAAGCTTCGGCAGCCGCGCGCCGGTTGCCCGCATCAGCACGAGAAAGACGGGAAAGGCGAGCGCGAAGCGCAAGGCGGTGGCGGTAAACGGCGCCAAGCCGGCGGCAATGAGTTTGCTCGCAATGACGGTGCTTCCGACCGTCAGCATGGCCAGCGTCAGATAGACATAACCTTGAACCTGTCTCGACATTCCGCATCTCCGATTGGATGCGTCGAGAAAACAGCAGGGGCCGGCTGCGGTCTTGAACGAAATTGCAGCGCGGAGGCGGCGCTCGGCCAGCCCCGTCCTTCGAGGCCCCTTTGCGGGGCGCCTCACGATGAAGCTGGAGAGAGGTCGCAGCCCGCGGCACCTGCGATCAGCCCCAATCCTGAGGTGCGCCGCAAGGGGCCTCGAAGGACGAAGCGGGCGCTTGAAGTTCGATGAATGCAAGAAGCGGCTTTGAGCGTGCCCTTCGAGGTTTCGCCCTCACGGGCTACGCGCCTCAGGCTGAGGGGCGTTGGAGGGTGCCGCGCCTTTTTACCGTGGACGGCAGAAGGATGGACGGCCTTCGAGAGAGCCTCATACTGAGGTGCCCCGCAGGGGCCTCGAAGGACGAGGCGGGTGGCTCGGCCTCGGACGCGGATCGGGGCCATCCCGGTGACGAAGCGCGCCATACCGGCACCGCTCAGACAAAGGCGCCGGCATAGAGCCGCGGCGACAGGCCGTATTTGCGCACGAAGACACGCGTCATGTGGCTCTGATCGGCAAAACCGCTGGCAAAAGCCGCTTCGGCAAGCGGTGTGCCCTGAGCGATCAGCCGGCGGGCGCGATGGATGCGGGCCTGGAGGAGATAGGCATGCGGCGTCAACCCCGTCGCCTTGGCAAAGCCGCGCAGCACCTGGAAGCGGCTGAGGCCGCTTTCCCGGGCGAGATCGGCAAGCGAGACGGCGGCAAGAGGATCGTCGTCGATCAGATCCCGCGCCGCGCGGATGGAGACCGGCACTGCTGGTCGCTCTTGGCGATCGCCCCGTTCCCGCATGACATTGGCGACGAGCTGCAGCAGCAGTTGCTCTGAGAGCAGCCCGTCGGCTCCGCCACCGGTGACCGCGCCAAACAGCATTTCGAAGCGGACGGCGATCGCCGCATTGCGGATGACCGGATAGGGGATTTCCTGTCGCCCTGCCCCGCCCTCGCCGATTTCCCGCGACAGGCTGGCGACGATCTCGGGATCGAAATAGAGAATGCGCCACGATCGGCCTGCGCCGATCGGCGCACCGTCATGCACCTCGTTCGGATTGACAGTGATGATATCCCCGGCCGCAGCCTCGACCATGCCGCGCCCGCTGAGCGACTTCTGCGCCCCTGATGAGACGAGGCCGATGCCGAACTGCTCATGCGTGTGCCTGCTGAAACTGTGATGCGTTGCCGCTTCCACCGCCTCGACGCCGGCCAGCGCCGAGCGTAACATCCTGAACTGATTTTTCGCCATCATCCGTCCGCAGATCCGATGCCTGCCATCTTGCCAGCCGGATGGAGCGGGCGCAACGCTTGGCAAGCGCCACGCGTCTTTGAAGCGTCAGAAGAACTCGTCGAGCAGCTGGTAATAATCGAGGCGCGCCGGATCCGGCGCCGTCAGCCCGTAACGATCGAGGAAGGGTTGCACCAGCGCCGCACCGAAATTACCGGCGATGCTGCGGCAGGCGAGCGCAATATCCTGATAGCGGTCGGCGACGCCGAGGCGGCTGCAATCGATATAGCCGGAGAATTGGCCGCCGGAGGCGACGAAATTGGGCAGGCAGGCATCGCCATGGGTGACGACGAGATGCTCACGGTCCGGCCGCCGGCGTTCGAGTTCGGCAAACAGTGTTTCGGCGCCCTTTCCGAGCCGCGTCTCGTCGAAATCGGTCTCGTCGACGATCCCGGCCTGCATGCGCGCCCTTGCGGCCGGCAGGCGCTTTTCCAGACGATGATCGAACGGGCAGGAGACGATCGGCAGGTGATGGAGATCGGCAAGTGCGGCCGCCAGCAGTCCGACTCGCGCAAGCGGCGTCAGCGCCGATGCGCTGGCAAGATCAGTCCCCGGCAGGGCGCCGATCAGCAGCCAGTTGCGCTCGCCGTCGCTTTCCCGGGCGATAACGTCGGGACACGGCAGGCCGGCGGCCTTGAGCCAGCCGAGCCGGGCGGCTTCATCGGCAAGCTCGCCGAACGGCCCCGCCGCCTCGACCTTCAGATAGAGGGGCGGCAGGCACTCGCCTTCCAGCCGGAAAACGCTTGCGGAGGAACGGCCGAGCGCATCGCGCTCGAACCGGTAGCCGGAAAGCCGCTCGCCAAGCGCTGCCGGCAATGTCTTGAAATTTGTCAATGCAGCGTTTCGGCGGGTGCTGCTTCGAGCAGGATCTCGAAGGCCTCTTCAAGCGCCGCCACCAGAATATCGGTCAGCTCGTCGCCCTTGTTTTCCAGGAACAACGCGCTGACGGCTTCGTCCTGGCGCTCCAGAAAACGCTCGATCTCGTTCGACATATCATTGTCCCTTCTTCACCGTACCATCACGGCCATAGGGAGAGGCTAGATGCGGTTCCTTGCGTGTGGCTTGTACCGGCGGCTCGCCAATAATGACCGCCATTTATCATGGATAGTCATAAATCGCCCACTCACTTTTGGGAATTACGTTCCCGACACCGAATTCAAACGAAATGATCTTTGTCGCATTGTCGTTCACTTCGCAACTGAACGCCAACTGGCGCAATTGCTTACCGTCATAGAACGCACTTCGCTTAAGCGCGAGGACATTGCCGTTCGGCAGATTGTATCGAGGCACCTCAATAATATTAGGATCATATGCTGCGGATGAATGAAGCAGCTGTTCTCTAAGCTCGCTCCAGCAAAGCTGACCACCCCGCATCTGGCGCGGCAAATTATTCATCGCCGCCTTGACCCTGCGGTCTGAGACAAAGTCGTGAGTAAACAGAGTCTTCGCTTTCTTGAGGTTGTTCGATTCCTCAGCGTCTGGTGGCGTTGAGGAGGTTGCCGCCGTCGAATTCGTTGAGGGCTTTGCCTGCTCGAAATTCGTCTTTGCCTCATCGGGTCCTATGGCAGCAGGCCCGTTCTTTTCCGGATTGACCTCCGTAGTCTCTACCTCGGGAAGTTCAATATCCTGAGGCAGCGGATTCGCGGCAGGGATAGTCTGGTGAACATCCGGCTTTTGGGTTTGCGGCGGTTCGACAGGCGATGTTTCCGGTTTTACCTCAATGACCGGCGGCTTAGGTGCTTCGGCCTGCTGCGGTATACCCCGCTCGCTTTGTTCCGGCGCCGAATCCTTCTCGGCAAATTCAAAAACCGGACGGGCTACGCGTTGTGGCCGGGGAGCGACGGGCGCTTCGGGCGGCTTCGCAGCCTTCGGCGGCGGAGGTGGTGGAGGCGGCTCCTTCTTAGCCTCTTCCGGCGGCTTTGGTTCTGGTGGCTTCTCCTTGGGCTTCTTTTCTTCCGGCTTCTTCTCTTCCGGCGGCGGAACGAGCTCCACCTTCACGCTCTCGTCTTCAGGAGGCTTCGGCTCGATCTTCGGCAGCCCGAAAATCAGAAGGGCGATGAGCGGCAAATGCAGAAGCACGGACGCGCCGACACCCCAGCCGATTTCAGGCCGCTGTTTTGCCGCTTCATGCGCTTCTGCCGGTTCGACGTCTTCTTCTGTCACAGCAGCGATGTGGCCTTTAAAGCCGGCAGCATCAAGCCACAAAAACAAAAAACCGCGTGATCGCTGCCGCGGTCATTGGTCGGCGGGTCCATCGTCCGCGACCAAATCATGCTCCTGCCATACGGCTTGCGGAATGGCGTCGCCGATGAGAAAGGCGAAGGACGCGACCTTGCCGGAGCCCACATCAAGCGCGCATCTGAACCGGATATTGTACCATTTGCGTTTGCTGCGGAAGGCGCCGCCCTTGACCTCGACGCTGTTGCCGCTGACCTTCTCCGCCGCCATCGCATAGGGCGCGAGCATATCGGGCTGCATATCCGGCTGCGCGCGGCGAACCTGTTCCAGCGCCTCAAGATCGCAAAGCTGCAGATTGCGCTCGGCTCCGGAAAGCTGGCGCAGCGCCTCCCGCGCCCCGCGGCTGCGCAAATCGGCCAGCACCCTGTCGGAAAAGAATTGGCTTGCCGTGACGAATTCCGCCGGCTTCGGCGCCGGCGGCGCGATCGGCGCCGGAGATGGCATCGGCACAGCAGGCGGATTGTTCATGACCGGCGTTGTCGGCCCTGCTTCGGGCCTCGCGGCCTCAGGCTTTCCCTGTTCCCGCGAAGGCGTCTTGACCGGCTGAGGCATTTTCAGAGGCTCCGCGGCCTGCGGAACGATCTCCACCGTGAGGCCGTCATCGGGCACCGGCAGCGGCGGCTCGGCCCTCGGCAACAGCAGCAGAAGGAGCAGGATCGCAGCGGCATGCAGCGCGAAGGACGCAGCCGCGCCCTGCCCGATCCCGCCATCCCGTGTGCCCGCCGCCAGTTCCATTGGTCAGGAAGTGACGGCCGGACGACCGACGGCGATCATGAAACGGGAAAGCGCTTTCGTCATGAGCTTGCCGAAAATCGAGCCATAAGCCGTGTCGCGGAAATTGAAGCACGCCGCGACACTGCCAGCACAGCCGGCGCTCTGCAACACATAAAATACACAACCCTAGAATGCAGCTAACCCAGCGAGCCGATCAGATCCCGATAGGCAGCCTCCGGGAACGCCTTCAGCGTCTCGGTGCGGACATTGCCCGCCATGGCGAGCGACAGTGTAAAATGCGCCATCACCGCGTCGTCGGGCGCCTCGCAGACGGCGACCATGTCGTGTCCACCCATCGTCAGATAGAACTGGTTGATGGAGCCGCCGACGCCTGCGAGCAGTTTCTTCGCCGCGTCCAGCCGTTTTGCCGAGTCGCGAACAGTACGGATGCCTTGGTCTGTCCAGTCGATCAAAAGAATGTAAGTGGTCATGTCGCACCTCCCGACGGAGGATCGCTCACGCAGGCATACGATCTCGCGTGTGTCGCGATCGATCCTTTCCCCGTGGCCGGATTATAGGCCTGTCACCATACAGGGACAAGAAAGCAGCGAGGATCATTGGTGTTAATCACAAAAGCAAAAAGCCGGGCGTAAAGCCCGGCTCTATTTGATGATAAACCTCGCTCGCCACCTGGCTTCATCCTCGGCTTTGTGCTGGGATCTGCTGCCTACGAAACGGAGGCAGATGCCCGGGACAAGCCCGAGCATGACGAAAGAAGAGTTGGCCGGCTTCGTCAGCAGGCTGAGCCGGGCATAAAGCCCGGCATTCCCATCAAGAAGTCATCGAAGCTTAGCTGTCGAGGAACGAGCGCAGCTTGCGCGAACGGCTCGGATGCTTCAGCTTGCGCAGCGCCTTCGCCTCGATCTGGCGAATACGTTCGCGGGTGACCGAGAACTGCTGGCCGACTTCTTCGAGCGTGTGGTCGGTGTTCATGCCGATGCCGAAGCGCATCCGCAGCACACGTTCCTCGCGCGGCGTCAGTGAGGCGAGAACGCGGGTGGTCGTCTCGCGCAGGTTCGCCTGGATGGCCGCGTCGATCGGCAGCAGCGCGTTCTTGTCCTCGATGAAATCGCCGAGATGCGAATCCTCTTCGTCACCAACAGGGGTTTCGAGCGAGATCGGCTCTTTGGCGATCTTCAGGACCTTGCGGACCTTTTCGAGCGGCATGGCGAGCTTTTCGGCCAGTTCTTCCGGCGTCGGCTCGCGGCCGATCTCGTGCAGCATCTGGCGCGAGGTACGGACGATCTTGTTGATCGTCTCGATCATATGCACCGGAATGCGAATGGTGCGGGCCTGGTCGGCAATCGACCGGGTGATCGCCTGACGGATCCACCAGGTCGCATAGGTCGAGAACTTGTAGCCGCGGCGGTATTCGAACTTGTCGACCGCCTTCATCAGGCCGATATTGCCTTCCTGAATGAGGTCGAGGAACTGCAGGCCGCGGTTCGTGTATTTCTTGGCGATGGAGATGACGAGGCGAAGGTTCGCTTCGACCATTTCCTTCTTGGCGATGCGCGCTTCGCGCTCGCCCTTCTGCACCATGTGCACGATGCGGCGGAATTCCGAAATCGAAATGCCGGTCTCGGTCGCCAGATTCTGGATTTCCTGGCGGATGTCGCGGATCGTCGTGTTCTCGCCCTTGGCGAATTCCTTCCAGCCGCGGGCGGCCAGATTGCCGATCGACTTCATCCAGTTCGGATCGAGCTCGGCGCCCTGATACTGTTCCAGGAAGCTATCGCGCTTGACGCCGTAGGATTCGGCCAGACGCAGCAGGCGGCCTTCGTTGGAGACGAGGCGCTTGTTGATGTCGTAGAGCTGCTCGACCAGGGCGTCGATACGGTTCTGGTTGAGCGACAGCGACTTGACGGCCTTGATGAGCTCATCCTTGAGCTCCTTGTAGCGGCGCTCCTGGGCGGAGGAAAGCGTGCCGGACGCCGACAGGCGCTGCTCGACCTGCTGGTCCTGCAGCTTGCGCAGCTTCTTGTAGGTCTCGGCGATCGTATCGAGCGTCTCCATCACCTGCGGGCGAAGCTCGGCTTCCATCGCCGCCAGCGAAAGATTGGATTCGTCCTCGTCCTCTTCCTCCTCCTCGGGAGGCAGGCCTTCGCCGCCGACATCGGTGATGTCGTCGTCGCCGGAGCGGGCGCGGCGGGTCTTTTCCTTCTCTTCGGCCGCCTTGCGGTCGGCCTCGATCTTCTCGGGGCTCTGGAACTGCGGCGCAGCCTTGGCCTCGGGACCGGAATAGGTCGTTTCGAGATCGATGATCTCGCGCAGCAGCGTCGTGCCTTCGTTGAGTTCGTCGCGCCAGATGATCAGCGCCTGGAAGGTCAGCGGGCTCTCGCAGAGGCCGGCGATCATCGTCTCGCGACCGGCCTCGATGCGCTTGGCGATGGCGATTTCGCCCTCGCGGGAGAGCAGTTCCACCGAGCCCATTTCGCGCAGATACATGCGCACCGGATCGTCGGTACGGTCGGTCGGCTCTTTCTTCTTGGCGGTCGCAAGCGCGGTGCCGCCGGAAGGCGCGAGTTCGCCGCCTTCGCTGTCCTCGTCGCCGCCGGCATCATCGTCATCGCCGCCGCCGGAAGCGCCGGCTTCCTCGGCTTCCTCGTCCTCGATGACGTTGATGCCCATGTCCGAAAGCATCGACATCGTGTCTTCGATCTGCTCGGACGTCACTTCCTCGGACGGCAGAACGGCGTTGAGCTCATCCATCGTCACATAGCCGCGCTTCTTGGCGGCCTTGATCATCTTCTTGACCGCGTCGTCGGAAAGATCGAGAAGAGGGCCGTCGCTTGCGCCGTCGCGTTCGACTTCCGCGTCTTCGTTCTCTTTGACCTTGGTTGCCATTTATATCGTCGCCTTCCTGACGCTATCCAATCTCGCTACGGTGAATGGGCCGTCTCAGGGCTTGACGCGCCGCTCGCGCCGCCCTTGAATCACCTGAGCCCACCTAACGGGATGACATTTAAAGTCTGATTAACCACGATCGCCGGTACCGGACAGCAAAGCTTTCTTGCCTTTGGATTTCCGGCCATGGTTGCGCGATCCGCCTTGACCCAGTTCACCGTTTCAACAAGTCGAACGGTGATTCCCACATTTTTTGTTCTCGTCAAGCTTTTCCATAAAAAAAGCTCACGAATCATCGGAAAAAGCCTTATCCACAGGCTTTGAACCGCGGCTGCGATTGCGAACCTTATTTAAGAAGCGGCAAACAAAAGACAAGAGCAGCATGAATTTTGCATGCCGCACCAGTTGTTCGGTCGTCTTTTACAATTGTGCCGACGTTATATTGCCGTCTCTAACGCGCCGCACCGTCATAGGCCGTCACCTTCAGCGCGCCGAGGTCGATCGCGGGAATGCAGCGCAGGTTGATCGAAGCCATCGCCGAGCCATCGGGCGCGACACCCTCGCCGAAGGGCGCAATACCGCACTTGGCGCAAAAGTGATGGCGGATGACATGCCTGTTGAAGGTATAGGTCGAGATATTCGCGTCGGGCGTTTTCAGCACCAGCTTCTCACGCGGCACGAAGGCCAGAAGCCCGCCGCGCCGGCGGCAGAGCGAACAGTTGCAGTCGAGCGCCTCGCTGAATTCGCCTTCGACCTCGAAAGCGATATTGCCGCAATGGCAGCTTCCTTCATAAATCATCTCGTCCTCCTCACATCCAATTCATGACGACTTTGCCGGAGTTGCCCGACCGCATCGCCTCGAAGCCATCGCGGAAATCGTCGATCTTGATGCGATGGGTAATAATGGGTGCGAGATCGAGGCCGCCCTGGACGAAGGCGATCATCTTGTACCAGGTCTCGAACATCTCGCGGCCGTAAATGCCCTTGAGATTGAGCATCTTGAAGATCACCTTGTTCCAGTCGATCTCGAAGCCCGCCGGCGCAATGCCGAGAATGGCGATCTTGCCGCCATTGTTCATCTTGTCGATCATGTCGCGGAAGGCGGGTGCCGCACCCGACATTTCGAGCCCGACATCGAACCCCTCGGTCATTCCGATCGTCTTCATCACGTCGGCGAGATTTTCCTTCGAGGCGTCGACGACGTGGTCGATGCCGAGCTTGCGCGCCAGATCCAGCCGATGCGGATTGATATCGGTAATGACGACCTTGCGGGCGCCGGAACGTTTGGCGACCAGCGCCCCCATGATGCCGATCGGCCCGGCGCCGGTGACGAGCACGTCCTCGCCGACGAGATCGAAGGAGAGTGCGGTGTGCACGGCATTGCCGAACGGGTCGAAGATCGCCGCGATCTCATCGGAAATATCGTCCGGGATCGCCACGACATTGCTTTCGGGGATGCAGACGAACTCGCCGAACGAGCCCGGCCGGTTGACGCCGACGCCGAGCGTATTGCGGCAGAGATGCCCTCTGCCCGCCCGGCAGTTGCGGCACTTGCCGCAGACGATATGGCCCTCGCCGGAAACCCGCTCGCCGACATGATAGCGGGTGACGGCAGAGCCTATCTCGGCGATCTCGCCGGAAAATTCATGGCCGACCACCATCGGCACCGGAATGGTCTTCTGCGCCCACTGGTCCCAGTTCCAGATGTGCACGTCGGTGCCGCAGATCGCCGATTTTTTCACCCGGATCAGCACATCGTTCGGCCCGACCTCCGGCACCGGCACATTCTCCATCCAGAGCCCGACCTCGGGCTTCGATTTGACCAGCGCCTTCATCATGTTCGACATGTCTGCTCCCACCTCTGCTTGACGCCAGCGTCGCTATTCCCTCTTCTCCCCAGCGGAGAGAAGATGCCCGTAGGGCGGATGAGGGGGCCACACGGCACACCGTCAAATCCTCGTTTGTTTCTTGCTTACCGCTCGAAACGTCGCTTTGCTCCGCCCCCTCATCCGACCTTTCGGGCCACCTTCTCCCCGCTGGGGAGAAGAGGGAGTAAGCTGCACTCAAATCACACCCAATTCCCGCCCTGCCTCCGCAAAGGCCGCAATCGCCCGCTCGACATCCGCCCGCGAATGCGCGGCCGACATCTGCGTGCGGATGCGGGCTTGGCCCTTGGGCACGACGGGGAAGGAGAAGCCGATCACATAGATACCCTTCTTCAGCATCAGACCTGCCATGTCCTGGGCGAGCTTGGCCTCGCCGAGCATGACGGGAATGATCGGATGGCCTTCGCCGGCGAGCGTGAAGCCGAGCTTCGTCATCTCGGTGCGGAAGAGATCGGCATTGTCGGAAAGGCGCTTGCGCAAGGCATCACCATTTTCGATCAGGTCGAACACTTTCAGCGAGGCAGCGGCAATGACCGGCGCCAGCGTGTTCGAGAACAGATAGGGTCGCGAGCGCTGCCGCAGCCATTCGACGACCTCGGCTTTCGCCGAGGTATAACCGCCCGAGGCGCCGCCGAGCGCCTTGCCGAGCGTGCCGGTGATGATGTCGATCCGGCCCTCGACGCCGCAATGTTCGGCCGAGCCGCGGCCATTCCTGCCGACGAAGCCGACCGCATGGCTGTCATCGACCATGACCATGGCGCCGTATTTCTCGGCGAGATCGCAGACCCCGCCCAGATTGGCGATGATGCCGTCCATCGAGAAGACGCCGTCGGTGGCGATCAGCTTGAAGCGGCTGCCTTCGGCCTTCTTCAATTCCTCTTCGAGTGCTGCCATGTCGTTGTTGGCGTAGCGGAAGCGCTTGGCCTTCGACAGCCTGACGCCGTCGATGATCGAGGCGTGGTTCAGCGCATCCGAGATGATCGCGTCCTCCTCGGAAAGCAGCGTCTCGAACAGGCCACCATTGGCGTCGAAGCAGGAGGAATAGAGGATGGTGTCTTCCATCCCGAGGAAAGAGGAAATGCGCGCTTCGAGCTGCTTATGCTCCTCCTGGGTGCCGCAGATGAAGCGCACCGAGGCCATGCCGTAGCCGTAGCGGTCGAGCGCCTGCTTGCCGGCCTCGGCCAGTTCCTCATTGTCGGCAAGGCCGAGGTAGTTGTTGGCGCAGAAATTCAGCACCCGCTCGCCGGTGGAAATCGCAATTTCGCCCGCCTGCTTGGAGCTGATGACCCGTTCGGACTTATAGAGGCCGGCATCCTTCAGCGCCGAAATCTCGGCGCGGAGATGGGAGACAAATGGCGAGGTCATAGGCGGCCCTTCCTGATGTTTTTTATAGCTTCGGAGTTAGCATATCGCCACCGGATTGTCTTGTTCAGCGCTGGGCCCAAATCGGGAGGCACGTCGCCCGATCCATTCAGTCGTCATGCGCGAGGATGATCTCCAGGAAGGCGTCGCCATAGCGCTCGAGCTTCGCCTGCCCGACGCCGGATATGGCGAGCAGCTCCTGACGGCTGCGCGGCCGTTCGGTGGCAAAAGCGATCAGCGTCGTATCGGGGAAGACGACATAGGGCGGCACGCCGAGCGATTTGGCGATCGCCATGCGCTCGGCCCGCAGCGCCTCGAAGAGGCTGTCGTCGGCGCCCGACAGGGCCGATTTGCGCTCACTGCGCTCCGCCTTCTTCGTGCGCCGTTCCGAGGCAGGCCGGTCCTTGCGGAAGAATACCTGTCGCTCGCGCTTGAAGACGGCGCGCGCTTCCGGCTCCAACTTAAGCGCCCCATAGGCATCGTGATCGACCCGGATCAGCCCCATGGCGAGCAGCTGGCGGCAAACGGATTGCCAAGTTCGCGCCGGAATGTCCTTGCCGGCGCCAAAGACGGGCATATCGACATGGCCGAAACGCTCGGTCTTGTCGTTGACATTGCCGACCAGCACGTCGATGACGTGGCCGGCGCCGAAACGCTCGCCGGTGCGATAGACGGCGGCCAGCGCCTTGATCGCCGCTTCCGTGCCCTCCCAGGTCTCGACCGGCTTCAGGCAAGTGTCGCAATTGCCGCATTGGCCGGCATGTGCCTCCCCGAAATGGGCCAGGATCGCCTGCCGGCGGCAGGAGGCGGTCTCGCAAATCGCCAGCAAGGCATTGAGCTTGGCGCGTTCGACCCGCTTGATCTCCGCGGCGGCATTGCCCTCGTCGATCATCCGACGACGCTGAATGACGTCGGTCATGCCATAGGCCATCCAGACCTCCGACGGCAGGCCGTCGCGGCCGGCGCGCCCGGTCTCCTGGTAATAGGCTTCCACCGAACCCGGCAGGTCGAGATGGGCGACGTAACGCACATTCGGTTTATCTATGCCCATGCCGAAAGCGACGGTGGCAACCAGGCAGAGATTCTCTTCCTTCAGGAAGGCATCCTGATTGGCGTCGCGAAGCGCCCGGTCCATGCCGGCATGATAAGGCAGTGCACGAACCCCCTGCCCGTTCAGCCAGTCGGCCGTGTCCTCGACCTTGGCGCGCGACAGGCAGTAAACGATGCCGCTGTCGCCCTTATGGTCGGAGAGGAAGCGCAAAAGCTGCTGACGCGGCTGATCGCGCTCGACGATCTCATAGCTGATGTTGGGCCGGTCGAAGCTGGTGGTGAAGATCTCGGCAGCGTCGAGCCCCAGCCGCTCGACGATATCGTCGCGGGTATGAGGATCGGCCGTTGCCGTCAGCGCTATTCTGGGCACGCCCGGATATTGCTCGCCGAGCCGGCCGAGCTCACGATATTCCGGCCGGAAATCATGGCCCCACTGCGAGACGCAATGGGCCTCGTCGATCGCAAACAGCGCGATCTTCTCATTGGCGATCAGCTCGCGGAAGCCGTCGGTCAGGATGCGCTCCGGCGTCACGTAGAGGAGATCGAGCTTGCCGGCCGAAAGCGCGCGGCGAACCTCGACGAACTCCTCGCGCGACAGCGACGAATTGAGTGCGGCAGCACGAATGCCGAGTTGCTTCATCGCCTCCACCTGATCGCGCATCAGGGCAATCAACGGCGAAACGACGATGCCGACGCCTTCGCGGCAGAGCGCCGGGATCTGGAAGCACAGTGATTTGCCCGCACCTGTCGGAAAGAGCACCACCGCATCGCCGCCTGACACGACGTGCTCGACCACCTGCTGCTGCTTGCCGCGGAAAGAGGAATAGCCATAGACGTGCTTCAGCACCTCGAGTGGCGAGCGGCCGGCGGAAAACAGCGCATCGGAGGCGGAAAAGCCAGCTTCGTTGCCTTCGGTCAGCGACATCAGTGGTTCGCCGCCCCTTTGACGCGACCGGAAAGCACGCCGAATCCGTCGATGATCGCCTCCTGGTTCTCAAGGCGCACGCCTTCCAGATGCACTTCCTGCTGGGCCCGTATCAGTTGAACGATCGCCTCGCCGTCGCCGGCCTCGGTCGCCAGCGCAATCTCGCGTTCGAGCTCCAACTTCTGCCGACGCAGCGCCTTTGCCCGTTTGTGGAAGGCGAGCGCCTGGCGATAACCCTCACGTGCATCCTCCATCGCCGCCTCCTCGGTGGCCGTCCAGAGCCGGGCATTGCGCACCTGCTGGTCGAGGCTCTTGATCAGCGGGCCGAAGCCCTCGAATTCCAGCCGTTCAGTCAGATAGTCACGCGTCAGATGCGGGCCGGCGACGGCGGCCGCTGCCCCAAGCACCGCCGACCACAACCGTTGCAGCTCGCGGCTGTCATATTCGATCGCGGCGATCTCGTCATAATCGTCGATCATCAGCGCCGGATGATTGACGATGGTGAGCGCCAGCACGCTTTCGCGCAGCGCCGTATTGTCCCGATGGCCGCGCACCGGGCCCGAGCGGGCAAGCCGGTCGGAAATCAGGCTCGGGCTTTTCGGCCCTGCCTTAGCAGCATTGTCGCGGCCAGCCCGGGAGTTGCCGCCGAAACCGCGCCGCTCGCCATTATTGCGGTTCTGGAACTGCGGCTGGAAGAAGGCGTTCAGCCGGTCGCGAATATCTTGCTGGTAATGACGGCGAACATTCTCGTCAGCAATGACGGCCACAAGCTGCTTCAGCCGCGCCTCGAGCTCGGCGCGTGCCTCGGGCGTGTCGAACTTGCCGGTGTTGATCTCCCGGCTCCACAGCATCTCCGAAAGCGGCTTTGCCTGGCTCATCACCTTGTCGAAAGGCGCGCGGCCCTCGTCGCGCACGAGATCATCAGGGTCTTTGCCGTCGGGCAGCAGCGCGAAGCGGACGGAGCGGCCAGGCTTCAGATGCGGCAGCGCCAGTTCGGCGGCGCGATTGGCCGCACGGATGCCGGCGCCGTCGCCATCGAAGCAGAGCACCGGCTGCGGCACCATCTTCCAGAGCAGCTCGAGCTGATTTTCGGTAAGTGCGGTGCCGAGCGGCGCAACGGCGTTCTCAATACCCGCCTGATGGAGCGCGATCACGTCCATATAGCCTTCGACGGCAATGATGGTGCCGCTCGCATTCTCGTCCTGCTGATCGCTGCGGCCCGGCCCCTGGACGGCGCGGCGGGCGCGGGCGAAATTGTAGAGAACATTGCCCTTGTGGAAGAGCTCCGTCTCGTTCGAGTTCAGGTATTTCGCCGGCGCCTCGGCCGACATGGCACGGCCGCCGAAGGCGATCACCTTTTCCCGCGACGAGAGGATCGGGAACATGATGCGGTCGCGGAAGCGATCATAGGACACCGGCACGTTTTCATGAACGACGAGGCCGCAGGCCTCGATCTGCTCTTTGGTGACGCCCTTGCCGGCGAGGAATTCCTTGAGCGCATTGCGGCTGTCGGGCGCATAACCGAGGCGGAACGTCTCGATGGTGCGCCCCGTCAGCCCGCGATCGCGCAGATAGGCGCGCGCCTTCGCGCCATTGGCGGTCTGCAACTGGTCCTGGAAGAAGGCCGTCGCCATTTCCATGACGTCGATCAGCGAGCCGCGCTCCTTCTCGCGCTTTTCCATGACGGGATCGGCAAGCGGCATCGGCACGCCGGCCATATCGGCGATCTGCTGCACCGCCTCGGGAAAACTCAGGCCCTCCAGCTCGGTGAGGAAGCGGAAATGGTCACCGGTGACGCCACAGCCGAAGCAATGATAACGGCCCTTCCGGTTCTCGCAGTGGAAGCTCGGTGATTTTTCGCCGTGAAACGGGCAGCAGGCCCAGTAATCGCCGCGCGAGACATTGGTCTTGCGCTTGTCCCAGCTCACACGGCGCGCGATCACGTTCGAAATCGGAACGCGGTCACGGATCTCATCGAGAAAGGTGTTGGAAAAGCGCATCTATACCTCTTGGCCAGCCTCCATATAAGCTGCTTTGCCGCACCATGCCACGAAACTTGTCACGAAAACCCGCTATTCACAGGCAAGTGCACCCGTCTCCGATTGCGTCGCTTATCCAATCAAAAACACGTTATCGCCCCTGCGACAGGGGTGCGACATTATTGTCCTCTGGAGACCAGAATTCCGCCGTCGCGCAAGCTTCGGCAAAGACGGACATCTCCCATGAGCCTCAAATAAATCGTTTGAAAACAAACCATTACCACCCTCTGTCACGATCCGCTCTGCTCTTTGCGCCGCCATCCGAGCCTCCGCTTCGACATCTCCAAAACCGACATTTTCGGCAATCATTATTTTTTTGTAATTTGAACAGGCCGCCGCACCGCAATAAGTTCGATCTCAACAAGCGATCCCCGAGCGAAGCACCATCCCTACCCCCGGCGCCGCTTCGCAAGGGTGCCTTTGCAAATACCCTCCGGCTTGGGCTTCGGCCCTGCGTGCCGGCGGAAGCAAAGTGCAAGAAGGCAGGAGCGCCCCCAGCTCCTGCCTTCTTAAATTTTTGGCTTGCCCTGATACAAATTCCCTTTTGAAATTAACCGATTATTGACAAATCCGTTGACAGGCGGCGCGTGCGTGAAGGAAGTATGCGCCGAATTTCCTGGACTCCTTCCCCATGGCCTTTACCGCTGAAACTCTTGCAGCAGACGATCGCTTTCTCGCGGCAATCCTCCACTGCGCCGATCAGATGCTCGCGATCTATCGTGAGAGCCCGCGCATCGCCTCGATTTTCGCCGCACAGCAGCGCTGGCTGATGGCCCATGCCGGCTTTGCACTTCATTATGGCCATCCCGACTATGAAAAGAGCGGCCTCTATTCCGGCCGCTTCATCGATTTTGCGGTCCAGAACGACATCGCCAGCCGCAACACGGCAGCGGCGTTCATGCAGGAAATGCTGGCCTATCGCTTCCTGCGTCCGGCTCCTGGTGCCGACAAGCGCACACGCTATCTGGAACCCACCGAAATCGCGGAGCAGCATTTCACCCGATGGCTCGTCACCCACATGATGATCCTCGACAGCCTCGACGGCGGTAAGCGCGCCGACAGGATCGCCACAGATCCCGCGGCGATGATGGCAGCGATCCAGCCCCGCATCGCTAAGGCGATCATCGGAAGCCAGGCGGTGCGCAGTCCGGGCCCCACCTTCAACCTCTTCAACTGGGCAAATTCCGGCGGGCTGGTGATGGACTACCTGATCTCGCGCCTTCCGGATTTTCCCGAGACGGCCGAGCGCGTCGCGGTCGGCCCCCTGTCGCTGCGGGAAATCCGCGACCAGTTCATGATATCGAACACCCACCTGAAGCGGCTTCTGACGCAGGCCGCGACCATGGAAAGCGTCGGCTGGACGGAACCATCCCGCAAGGGCGACTTCTGGCTGTCACGCCGCTTCATCCTAGAATACTGGAATTATCAGGCTTCCAAATTCGCCATCGTCGATGCCGCCGCCGAGGCGGTGCTCGGACCCGCGGTCCTCGACGAACCGTAGGCGCGACGCGTGGTCTAGTGCCTTCCCTGGTTAGATTGATGCATTCTGTTGGCTCAAACGGAGTCGGATGGTCGACCGGCCGGCGCGTGTCGTAGCCAAGCTCTACGGCCAAGCCGGCCGGTCGATCAGCCGGCCCGTTTCAGCCAGCCCTCCCGCAGATTTGCCTGGCAAATCTGCAAGACTTCGAATCGCCGGACGCACTGACCGCTTCGCCGCGGCGAAGCGGTGCGGCCGGAGGGCCGGGCATCTCTAGCCAGGATCAGAGGCGATCGGCTCGGACGTACCTTGAGGTATGCCCGTCGCAATCGCCTCTGCCCTGACGAAAACCTGCTTCGGCAGAATGCTTCAATCTAACCAGGAAAGGCTCTAAATTAGTTCAGCAGTTCCTTGACGGTCGCCGACGCCTTGGCGAAATCCATCTGGCCGGCATAACGCTCCTTGAGCGCGGCCATCACCTTGCCCATGTCCTTGGCGCCGGCAGCACCGGTCTCGGCGATGATCGCCGAGACGTTGGCGCGCACTTCGCTCTCCGACAGCTGCTTCGGCATGAAATCCTGGATGACGGTGATTTCGGCGCGCTCCTTGGCAGCGAGTTCCGGCCGGGAATTCTCCTCGTAAATCTTTGCCGATTCGTCGCGCTGCTTCACCATCTTGGCGAGAATCTGCAGGATCTCGTCGTCGCTCGCCTGCTCCTTGCCGGCACCGCGATTGGCGATATCACGATCCTTGATAGCGGCCTGAATCAGCCGGACGGTGGAAAGCCGCTCCGAATCCTTGGCCTTCATCGCCTCTTTCAGCTGGGTGGCGAGTTGATCGCGCAGCATGGTCTTTTCTCCGTTTTTGATGCCGCTTCATAAACCACGCTGATGCGGGGGATCAAATAAATTGCGCGATCGGCGCGATAAAGCGCAGGAAAACGGCCGCAATCCCGGTTACAAAGATTGACGCTCAGCGATTGCGTGGCTATCTACCGCCACCTGCACCAAAATTCGTGATCAGGCCTGAAGCGCGCAGCATAGCCGCGTCCACACGCCTGCGAGATCAAATGGCAGCGAGCGCGGCAACGCGCATCGGCCGCCGGAAACGGGATGAAGATGACCGCGACAGCACCCTGGACAATCGAAAAGCCGACCGCCCTGCTCGTTCTTGCCGACGGCACGGTGATCGAAGGCAAGGGCATCGGCGCCACCGGCAAGGTCCAGGCCGAGGTCGTCTTCAACACGGCGCTGACCGGCTATGAAGAGATCATGACCGACCCGTCCTATCTTGGTCAGATCGTCACCTTCACCTTTCCCCATATCGGCAATATCGGCACCAATGACGAAGACATCGAGGATCTGACGCCTGCCGCCCGCCACGGTGCCGTCGGCGTCATCTTCAAGGCCGACATCACCGAACCCTCGAACTACCGCGCCGCCAAACATCTCGACCAATGGCTGAAGGCGCGCGGCATCATCGGCCTCTGCGGCATCGACACCCGCGCACTGACTGCCTGGATCCGCGAGAACGGCGCTCCGAACGCGGTGATCGCCCATGATCCGAACGGTGTGTTCGACATCGAGACGCTGAAGGCCGAAGCCAAGGCCTGGAGCGGCCTCGAGGGCCTCGACCTCGCCAAGATCGCCACCTCGGGCCAGTCTTCGCAATGGGCCCAGACGCCGTGGATCTGGAATGAAGGTTATGGCGAGCTCGGCGCTGCCGACGCAAAATATCATGTCGTGTGCCTCGACTACGGCGTCAAGCGCAACATTCTGCGCCTGTTTGCCGGCCTCGACTGCAAGGTGACCGTCGTGCCGGCGACAACGAGCGCCGAAGACGTGCTCGCCATGCAGCCGGACGGCATCTTCCTGTCGAACGGCCCGGGCGATCCGGCGGCGACCGGCGAATATGCCGTGCCGGTGATCAAGACGCTTGTTAAGACCGATATCCCGGTCTTCGGCATCTGCCTCGGCCACCAGATGCTCGGCCTCGCCCTCGGCGCCAAGACCGAGAAGATGCATCAGGGCCATCACGGCGCCAACCATCCCGTCAAGGACCACACGACCGGAAAGGTCGAGATCGTCTCGATGAACCATGGCTTCGCGCTTGACTCGAAGTCGCTGCCCGATGGCGTTGAAGAGACTCATATTTCGCTTTTCGACGGCACCAATTGCGGTCTGCGCGTGCTCGGCAAGCAGGTCTTCTCCGTCCAGCACCATCCCGAAGCCTCCCCCGGCCCGCAGGACAGCCACTATCTCTTCCGCCGCTTCATCAACATGGTGCGCGAGAAGAAGGGCGAACCGGCGCTCGCCGAACGCTGATTTCAAGAACTGCCGATTTCGCAAAGGCCCGCTAACCGGCAGCCGCTAACGTGATGTGGAATCTCTTGAATCTTGAGGGCGGCAAGAAGAGCAAGGACCGCTATCTGCCGAAGCGGTCTTTCTTCGCTATAGAGGAATTTGGCTGCTTTGCGCTGAAAGCCGCCATCCGCCCCTTGCGGGTGATTAGATCACGAATTCCTCCTCGTACGTCTGTGGCTCGGGAACGACCGTAACCTCCACCGGAACGATCCAATTGGCCGCGTAGCTCTCGCAGTCGGAACGCTGGAGGTCGGGCTGCACGCACCCCGCACCATCGGTCGCGCGACATCGCAGTATATATCGCCCCGCTTCTTCAGGGGTCCACATGTACTCCCACAAGCGCCATGCGAAGGGACGTTCTGTTTCGAGGAGCCTTCCCTCGCGCCAGCCCCTGCCATCTCCGGTGCAGACCTGCACCTGCCGGATAACGGCTTCTCCGCTCCAGGCGGCTCCGAAAATCCGATATGGTTGACCGGCGACGAGACGCGCGCCCTGCACGGGACGGGCGATCTGCGCTTTGACCTCCATCTCCGCGAGGGGGACCAGCCTGGGTTCCCCGAGGCTACGCTCCCAACGGAAATAGTCGCGCGCCTGCCAGTAGCCAAGGAAAGGTTGCTCCAGAACCGTGATATGCGTGATCCACTTGACCCAAGCCATGCCGAACCAGCCACCCACGATCGCGCGTAGCGGGTAGCCGTGATCGCGCGTCAACGGCTCCTCGTTCATCGAATAGGCAAGGATCGTGCCGTCAGCGATGGCCTTCTCAAGCGGTAAACTGCGCGCAAAAGCGATGGGGCCCGGAGAAGCCGTTTTCTTGTTCGGGTCGACGACGCCGCTGTCTGCGCCTACCAGCAGAACCTCACGTGCGGTTCGCTTAACGCCCGCCATTTCTAAAATCTCGCGCAGAGGAACACCTGTCCACGCGGCATTGCCGACGGCTCCGTTCTGCCACTGCAACCCCTCCCTCGGCGGCACATAGTAGACGCGCCCGTTCCCCGCGCACTCTACGACGGCGGTGAAAGTCGTGCTCCGCATCGCCTTGATGCTGTCGAGGTCAAGTTCGATCGGCCGCTCCACCGCCCCGCCAACGCGCAATCTCCAGTCTCGTGCATCGAGCTCCGGCGACGGGAAATGGTTTCGCACGAAGAACAGCTCGGTTGGGATCAGCCAATCGGAGAGTGACGCAAACGGAAACTCGATGTTCGGTGGGGATTTCTGTCGAACTATTAGACTGGGTTGCTCTGGTGTCGGCATCGTCCTCGTCTCCCCTTCAAAGAGCACAACGTTGGCACTCGGTCGCGCGACTTCCAGTTTGATTACACCGCCCCTCGCAGTGCGTCTGTCGCGTTCCGTCCCCATTCTAGCACATACAGCACGTCCCTCGGATCGACCTCGAACGGTAGCAAAAGGGACCCAATGCTGCTATGGGCCTGACGTCTCTTTCGCCCCCTCATTTCGGACTTACACGGTCTTGGATGCACGCCCCTGAAAGCGGACGCCGTGGTTTTAGATATCCAAGGTCAGCAATGCGGACTTTCAAGACGTTCGGATTCGTGGCTGGTAGCGACGAGTTCGACCCCAAGCGGCCCCTGGAGGAAAACTCCGCCATGTCCGGTGCTGTCCCGAGAAGCGGTGCCCTGCGGCTCACGTCTGCCACTACGTTGTAATGGTCTCAGCGTCCGGTCTGGCTGACTTAGTCCGTAATGTTTCGCGAGTTGCTTTCAGGAATTCCGCTACTTTTGGCAGATCACCTAATTGCTGATGATACAGGTAATAGAGGGGCACAGGAGGCCCCGACCAGCCCGGAAGGACCGGAACGAGCTGGCCGGTCGCGACGCCGTCGGCTGCAAGCACATCACTCAGCAGTCCGATGCCAAGGCCCTGACTGAGCAGGCCTTCGACAAGGATGGGATCGTCAACTACGATAGCAGGAGGCTGCTCGACCGTGAAGTGCCGGGTGCCATTCGACAATGTCCAGTGGACCAGCTCTCGCCGCATGCGGGTCCGGTGCGCGACCAGTGCCACATCCCTCAAGTCCTCGGGCCCGGACAAAGCCAGCCCGGAGCAAAAGGCCGGAGCGGCGTATAGCCGCTGCTCGACGATTCCAATCTTCCGGTAGATCATATCGCTATCGGCGGGCTGCCCCATCCGAAGCGCCACGTCCACGCTTTCACCGATCAGATCGATATTCTGATGCGTCGTCTGCACGTCGACCTGGACCTCCGGGCACAGCTCTGCATAGCGCGCCAGAATCGACGGGAGGAAGACGCGCCCGAAGCTGAAGGACGTCGCAACCCGAAGGCGCCCGCGGACCGCTCCGTCTACTGGACGGAAGTTAGCAATGCCGCGTTCAACAGTCTCCAGAGCCCCGCTGATCGAATCGAGCAACTGTCTCCCGGCCTCGGTCAATGAAACGCGCCGCGTCGAGCGCAACAACACCGCCGTGCCGAGTACGGTTTCGAGCTCCAGCAGACGCCGACTGACCGTGCTCGGCGGAAGGTGGAGACGGTGCGCCGCTGACGAAAAGCTCTCCGTGCGGGCGACCTCGAGGAAAATCCGCAGGCTGTTGAGATCGGGAGATTGGGTGGATTTCATGCGATTCCGGAACAGTGACTTCCATGGACACAGGATGATCGACGCAGGAGCGAATTGATACCTTGATCGCATCCAAATGAGGGAGCTGATCATGACTACTCGCAGACAGACACTGGGCCTTCTCGCAGCCGCAGCTTTGCTGCCGATCGCGCCGCGCTTCGCATTTTCCGCCGCACCGTTTTCGAATGTCGCGAATGCCGGATATTATAGATTTCACTTCGGCAACTTCGAAGTCACGGGTTTGTCGGACGGCACGATGGCGCTGCCCATGGCGAAAATCTACCAGAACGAGCCGATCGACGCGCTGCAACGCAAGCTCGACGAGAATTTTCTCGGCGAGGAGCCGCACATTTCCATCAACGCCTATCTGGTGAACGACGGTGAGCGTCTTGTTCTGATAGACGCAGGAACTGGGACCCTATTCGGGCCTGGGGCTGGCAAGCTTATTCAGGCACCTCGAGCGCTCGGGATACCGGGCTGATCAGGTCGATGGGGTCATCCTAACTCATATCCATGCCGATCACTCCGGCGGCCTCACCGTAGATGGCAAGACACAGTTTCCGAATGCAACGATTCACGTGGCCGACCGGGAGTACGATTCTGGATCGATCGCGAAGGTCTGACGTCGGTGACAGAAGAGATAGGCAAGGACCTTCAACGCGCACTTGATGCCCTCGCTCCGTATATCGCAACGGGCAAGGTTGCGCGTTTCGCCGACGACGCCGATCCCCTGCCGAACTTCGGCTCGATCCTGAGGCCCGGCCATACGCCGGGGCACAGCTCGATCGTTCTAAAGGCCAACGATGGTCAGCGGCTGGTCTTCTGGGGGGATGTGATCCATGGCGACTACGTCCAGTTCGATGAGCCCGACGTGTTCGTCACGTTTGACGTCGACGGAACTGCCGCGGCAGCAACCCGTGCGGTGGCCTTGGCAGACGCCGCTGATGGACGTTATCTCGTCGCGGGCGCTCATCTTCCGTTCCCCGGCATCGGACACGTAGCCAGAGACACAACTCTCTACCGCTTCATCCCCTGGAACTACGTAGAGTAACGAGACGGCACCTGCGGCGCATTCGAGCCTCAGACTTAGCCAGGTGCATTGGCTGGTACCGGAGCCGCTCGGCCCCGTCGAGAAAGGAGCCCCCGACGGGAACTTCGAGTTCTTTGCCACGATAAGTGCCCGCAGGCGGCCGCCTCGGTGATGATCAGCGAATAGCTGTCGTGGGTGTTGGCGCGCAAATTCTGCGGCGTGCGAATGACGTGATTAACTTTGCATAGCTGATCGCCCCGATCGGCAGGGCTTCGATCGTCGCTTGGAACGGGCTGTGTTCCGAGGTGCCGAACTCCAGCGACCCGATCGTCGCCGCATCGATATCGCGCCATAGATTGAACTGCGCCTAGAGTTGAGACCCGATGGCAGATTGTCGGACGAAAATATCGTTTTCTGCACGTGGCGCTGGCAGCCGTCGCGGCCGCCCACAAGGCCGCCAATTGATCCGCAGGAGATGTTTGCCCGTCTTGGCATTCGCGCCGATATCGCCAGCTACAAGCCTGTCGCGGCTTAAAATAACGCGCCGGCTCAGGCGCCGGCCGGCGCGCGTTCCCGGCGAAGGAGAAGATAGAAGCGTGCGCAGAGCATGACGGCAGCAGCTGCCAGCCCGACGAGGAAGCCGAACCAGATGCCGATGCCGCCGAAGCCGAGAGGGAAGGCAAAGGCCCAGGCGAGGAAAAAGCCGATCGGCCAATAGGCGATCAGCGCCATGATCATCGGCACGCGCGCATCTTTCAGGCCGCGCAGCAATCCGTTGGCGATCACCTGCAGCCCGTCGACGAGCTGGAAGAGCCCGGCAACGACGATCAGCGGGCCGGCATAGGCCAGAACTTGCGGCGCCTCGGGCGAGTTGACGTCGAGAAACCAGCTGCCGAGGAATTGCGGCATGGTGGCAAAGAGCACCGAACCCACTGCCGAGATCGCACAGGCGATGACGACAACCATGATCGAAGCGCGCGCCAGTCCGTCATGATCGCCCTGCCCGTGCGCCACACCGACGCGCACTGTCGCCGCCTGGCTGAGGCCGAGCGGAATCATGAAGGCGATCGAGGCCCATTGCAGGGCGATGCCATGCGCGGCAAGCTCGATAGTGCCGATATAGCCCATCAAGAGCGATGCCACCGTGAACAGGCTGACCTCGGCAAGCACGGTGACGCTGATCGGCAGGCCGAGCCGGATGACCTCGAGCAGCGCATGCCAATCGGGCTTCCAGAACCGCACGAATATCTCATAGCGGCGCGTCTCCTCCCGCCCCTGGACGAAAGCGAGAATGAAGAGGAAACCAGCTGCCTGCACCACGACCGACACGATTGCCGCGCCCTCCAGCCCCATCGCCGGTAAGCCGAAATGGCCGAGCACCAGGGCATAGGCAAAGATCGCGTTCATCACCAGCGTGACGATGGTGACGTTGAGGATAATGCCCGCCTTGCCGATGGCGCTGACAAGCGCCCGCATGACGTTGAAAAGCAGGGCCGGAAGCACGCCGAACTGGCCAATCAGGATATAACCGTGCGCGAGCCTGGCCACCTCCGGCTTCTGCTGCGCAAACAGCAGGATCTGTTCCGCATTGAAAAAGGCCGGTTGCACGACGATCCAGAACCCGATCACCACCCACAGGCCCATGCGCAGCGATCGGCGCACCGAGACGACGTCGCCGCGGCCATAGGCTTGCGCCACCATCGGAATGACGGCGATGGCAAAGCCCGAACCGAAGATCAGGATCGTGAACAGGAACTGTGCCGACAGCACCATGGCCGCCAGCTGCTCGGCGCCGAGACGCCCGACGATCATCACGTCGGTCGTGTGTATGCCGAGCTGGGCAAGCTGCGCGCCGATCAGCGGAATGCCGAGCGCCAGCGTCGCACGGAAATGTGCGCTCCAGCGATTATCGTTTGTCGGCGCAAGCCTGCGCGCGTCGATCGGCGTGTCCATGACACCAGTCCTGTGATTGAAATCTGCAACGCCGCGTAATGAAGCGGCAAAATATCATTCGGACTTAGATCAAAGCCTCGCAAAGAACTACCCCAGAACGAGAAGATGATGAAAAATTCATCATGACATCACTATTTCTGATTGATCAGCCCGCCGCTTCCAGCGCCTCGGCCGGCTCACGGAGCCTAACCCTGGTGAGGAATACCCCGGCAGCCAGCAGGATGAGCACGGCGGCGGTGAGATAAGGCGCACCGGCAAAGGTGACGGGTGCCTCGGGCCGCGTGAAATAGCCGAACATCTGCGTGAAGATCAACGGCCCGACGATCGTGGTGATGCTGCTGAGGCTGGTCAGGGCGCCCTGCAGCTCGCCCTGCGCCGAAGGCGGCACTTTGCCGGCGGCGATGCTGCGCAGCGGCGGATCGGCGACGTTTTCGATGACAGTCGCGACGATGACGACGTAGACGACCCACCCCTCCCAGGCGAAGGCATAGCCGGTCAGTCCCGCAGCCGAGAAGCACAGGCCGAGGAGAGCGGTCTTCCACTCGCCGAGCAGGGGCACGATCCGCGGCAGAACGAACCCCATGACGAGCGCGGCACCGATCCCGTAGATACCGAGCGACAGGCCGATCTGGCCCTCGCTCCAGCCGTAACGATAGGTCGAGACGAACGACCAGACGGAGGGATAGACGGCATGCGCCAGGAAAAACAGGAACATCACGAGGCTGACCCAGCCGATGCCGGGGTAGTCGCGCATCTGGCGAAGCGCGCCGAGCGGGTTGGCGCGCTTCCACTCGAAGCGGCGGCGATTCTTCGCTTCCAGCGTTTCCGGCAGCAGGAAACAGGCGGCAATAAAATTGAGAAGCGACAGCGCTGCCGCGCCAAGAAACGGCACGCGCGGTCCGAACTCTCCGAGGAACCCGCCGATGACGGGGCCGATCGTGAAGCCGACGCCAAAGGCGATGCCGATCAGGCCGAAATTCTTCGCCCGGTTCTCCTCGGTGCTGATATCGGCGATATAGGCCGAGCAGGTGGCGAAGCTGCCGCCGCTGATGCCGGCAAGCACGCGGCCGACAAACAGCATCCAGAAGCTGGTGGCGATGCCGCAGATGAAATTGTCGATCGCAAAGGTCAGCACCGACAATAAAAGGATCGGCCGGCGGCCGAAACGGTCCGACAAGTTTCCGAGCAGCGGCGCGAACAGGAACTGCATGCCGGCATAGACGAGCATCAGCCAGCCACCGTCGATTGCCGCATCGCTGACGCTGCCGCCGGTCAGCTGTTCCAGATAGGCCGGCAGCACCGGCATGATGATGGCGATGCCGATAATGTCGAGGAAGAGGATGATGAAGACCAGGAAAAGGCCGCGGCGAACGAACTTCGGATCAAGCATGAGCCATCTCTACAGCGATTGTTTCTGAGAAGACGATCTCGTCGCCGCTAAGGTGACATAACTCAGAAAGAAACCTGAAACAATACGTGAACATTTCAAAGTTTTTGATGCAGCCGTACGGGAAGTTTATGAAATCCCTCAACCGCCCGGCGCGCCCGGGTGGTCGGCGCCTTTGCAATCACGGCGACGACGCGCTTGCTGCCGGCGTGCGTTATCCCGAGCATATGCTGCGGCATATGGATAGTGAGAGAATGACCGGCGCGCAAGCGACGGGTAATCACTTCTCCCTCAAACCGGCCCCGAGAACGTATCGCAGGCCGACAGCTGACCGCTGTCGAAACCGCGCTTGAACCATCTGACGCGCTGTTGCGAGGTGCCGTGGTTGAAACTCTCGGGCACGACGTAACCCTGCGACCGTTTCTGCAGCGTATCGTCACCGATCTGCTGGGCGGCGTTCAGCGCCTCCTCCAGATCGCCGGATTCCAGCAGGCCCTTCTGCTCGGTATATTTACCCCAGATGCCCGCGAAGCAGTCGGCCTGCAGCTCGACGCGCACCGACATCTTGTTGGCTTCGTCCTCGCTCATACGCTGGCGGGCCTGATTGAATTTCGGCAGGATACCGAGCAGATTCTGAACATGGTGGCCGACTTCGTGCGCGACGACATAGGCTTCGGCGAAATCGCCCGAAGCGCCGAACCGGTCGGAGAGTTCCTGGAAGAAATCCGTGTCGAGATAGACCTTGTGATCGCCTGGGCAGTAGAATGGACCGGTCGCGGCAGAGGCAAAGCCGCAGGCCGATTGCGTTTGTCCCGAGAAGAGCACGAGGCGCGGCTCCTGGTAATTCTGCCCCTGCGCCTGGAAGATGCCGTTCCATGTATCCTCGGTCTCGGCGAGCACAGTGCGCATAAAGGCGGTCATCTCGTCATTGGCGGGCGTGCGTGTTCCTTCGGACTGGCTCTGCTCGTAGCCGGGCCCGCTGGTCATGCTGCCGGTGTCGAGCACCTGCAGCAGGTCGATGCCCATCAGCTTGAAGATGAAATAGATGACGACGAGGAAGATGATCGTGCCGATGCTCAAGCCGCCGCCGGCGCGGCGAACGCCGCCGCCGGAAGGAAAGTTGAAGCCGCCGCCACGGCCGAACCCGCCGCCGCCCGGATCGCCGCGGCGATCCTCGATATTGTCGGACTGACGCCGGCCTCTCCAATCCATCTTCGTTCTCCCCGACAATGCCCATGCTTCTTACTTCAGGAATCTATATATCCGTCGATGGCGGGAATTCCAGCGACTTCATCGGGCGACATGGCCTGCTCTTTTGTGGCATACGATCGTGGCGAGCGCGCAGCCGATCGGCACACCGCTTCAGATAAAGAAGGCGCCCTAAGCGCTTGACGGGAGTCCCGCTTTGGCTCTTCCTGATCGGGAGAAGAATTCGGGAGGACAAGGCGATGAAGGCCGTACGGCTGGAAGCAACCGGAAAATTGCAGCTCTGCGAGATCAGCAAGCCCGTGCCGGGGCCGGGCGAATTGCTGGTCCGCATTGAGGCTTGCGGCATCTGCGGCACCGACCGCCATATCTTCCATGGCGAATTTCCTTCCAAGCCGCCGGTGACGCTCGGCCATGAATTTGCCGGTATCGTCGAGGCGGTCGGCAGCGGCGTGACCGATTTTCTCCCGGGCATGCGCGTGACCGGGGATCCCAACATTTCTTGCGGCGGCTGCGAGGAATGCCGGCGCGGCCGCCTCAATCTCTGCCGGAGGCTGCAGGCGATCGGCATCCATCGCGACGGCGGTTTTGCCGAATATGTCTGCATGCCTGAAAGCCAGGCTTTCGCCCTGCCGACCGATCTCGATCCGCTGCACGGCGCCTTCTGCGAACCGCTGGCCTGCTGCATTCACGGCGTCGATCTCGCCGGGCTGAGAACCGGCGCGTCGGCCATCGTGCTCGGCGGCGGCGTCATCGGCCTGCTCACCCTGCAGCTGGCCAGGCTTGCCGGGGCGACCCGGATCGTGCTGGTGACGCGCAGTGCCGAAAAGCGGCGGCTGGCCGAAAGCCTCGGCGCGACGGCAACGGCCGATCCCGGTAACGGCGACATCGTTGCCCGCATCATCGCCGAAGACGGACTGCTGCCCGGCGGCGCCGATGTCGTCTTCGAATGCGCCGGCGTGGCCGAGACCATGCAGCAGGCGCCCCGGCTTGCGCGGCGCGGCGGCACTGCCGTCATTCTCGGTGTGATGCCGCAGGGCGCGACGATCGAAATCGAACCCTTCGATCTGCTGTTTCGCGAAGTCGCGCTGATAAGCTCCTTCGTCAACCCCTTCACTCATGGCCGCGCCGCCGACCTCATCGGCTCCGGCAGGATCAAGGTCGAGCCGCTGATATCCCGGCGGATCGGGCTCGATGAAGCCCCGGAATCGATCACCAATTCGGCGCGCGGCGGCGAAATCCGGGTGCTCGTCGTGCCGAACGGGAAATAGCTTTCACGCCATATCCGGATTCCTGTCGATTCCGCGATTTATGGGGTTCCGTTTGCAAATACATTTGCCTATAAGCCGCTTCTAGCCTGAAAAGACCTTCAATGCGCGACCCGACCTGGTGATCTCCCACCCTGGCCGGCTTTTTGCGCAGCCAGACAATGGATATCGCCCATGCCGAAGCGCCAAGACATCAAATCGATCCTCATCATCGGCGCGGGACCGATCGTCATTGGCCAGGCTTGCGAATTCGATTATTCCGGCACCCAGGCCTGCAAGGCGCTGAAAGAGGAAGGCTACCGCGTCATCCTCGTCAACTCCAACCCGGCAACGATCATGACCGATCCGGGCCTGGCCGACGCCACTTACGTCGAGCCGATCACCCCTGAGGTCGTCGCCAAGATCATTGCCAAGGAGCGCCCGGACGCGCTATTGCCGACCATGGGGGGCCAGACGGCGCTGAACACTGCGCTTTCGTTGAAGCGCATGGGCGTGCTCGACCGCTACAATGTCGAGATGATCGGCGCGAAGCCCGCCGCCATCGACATGGCCGAGGATCGGGCGCTGTTCCGCGAGGCCATGGCCCGCATCGGCTTGGAAACACCGCGCTCGATGCTGGCGAACGCCACCGACATCAAGGACCTCGACCGCAAGACGCACGAGGCCGAGCGCAGCAAGCTGCGCGAGAGCCTCTCGGGCTCCGACCTCGACAAGGCGCTGGACGAGCTGGAAAACCAGTGGAACCTCGGCGAGAGCGACCGCAAGCAGCGCTACATGAACCACGCCATGGCGATCGCCGCCCAGGCGCTCGACCATGTCGGCCTGCCCGCCATCATCCGCCCCTCCTTCACGCTCGGCGGCACCGGCGGCGGCATTGCCTACAACCGCTCGGAATTCTTTGAGATTGTCGGCGGCGGCCTCGATGCGTCGCCGACGACGGAAGTGCTGATCGAAGAATCGGTGCTCGGCTGGAAGGAGTATGAGATGGAGGTTGTCCGCGACAAGGCGGACAACTGCATCATCATCTGCTCGATCGAAAACATTGATCCGATGGGCGTCCATACCGGCGATTCGATCACCGTCGCTCCGGCGCTGACGCTGACCGACAAAGAATATCAGATCATGCGCAACGCCTCGATCGCGGTGCTGCGCGAGATCGGCGTGGAGACCGGCGGTTCGAACGTGCAGTTTGCCGTCAACCCGAAAGACGGCCGCCTCGTCGTCATCGAAATGAACCCGCGCGTCTCGCGCTCCTCCGCGCTCGCGTCCAAGGCAACCGGCTTCCCGATCGCCAAGGTCGCTGCGAAGCTCGCTATCGGCTATACGCTCGACGAACTCGAAAACGACATCACCGGCGGCGCCACGCCCGCCTCCTTCGAACCTTCGATCGACTATGTCGTCACCAAGATCCCGCGTTTTGCCTTTGAAAAATTCCCCGGCGCCTCGCCGGTGCTGACCACCGCGATGAAATCGGTCGGCGAAGTCATGGCGATCGGCCGCACCTTCGCCGAATCGCTGCAGAAGGCGCTGCGCGGCCTGGAAACCGGCCTGACCGGTCTCGACGAAATCGAAATCCCCGATTTCGAGGAAGGCGAATCCAGCCAGAACGCCATCCGTGCAGCGATCGGCACACCCACGCCCGATCGCCTGCGCATGGTCGCCCAGGCGCTGCGCCAGGGTCTCAGCATCGAAGAGGTGCACGAGGGCTGCAAGATCGACCCCTGGTTCATCGCCGAGCTCAAGAACATCGTCGACATGGAAGCCCGCATCCGCGAGCACGGCCTGCCCGGCGATGCCGCCAACCTGCGCATGCTGAAGGCAATGGGCTTTTCCGACGCGCGTCTGGCAACGTTGACCGGCAAGCGCCCGAAGGAAGTTGCCGAACTGCGCAACGGCCTGAACGTCCGCCCTGTTTTCAAGCGCATCGACACCTGTGCGGCCGAATTCGCTTCGCCGACCGCCTACATGTATTCGACTTATGAGACGCCCTTCGTCGGCGCCGCCCGCTCGGAGGCTCAGGTTTCGGACCGCAAGAAGGTCGTCATTCTCGGCGGCGGCCCGAACCGTATCGGCCAGGGCATCGAGTTCGACTATTGCTGCTGCCATGCCGCCTTCGCCTTGAAGGATGCAGGCTATGAAGCGATCATGATCAACTGCAACCCGGAAACCGTCTCCACCGACTACGACACGTCCGACAGGCTCTATTTCGAGCCGCTGACGGCGGAAGACGTGATCGAGATCCTGCGCGCCGAGCAGGAAAAGGGCGAAGTCGTCGGCGTCATCGTCCAGTTCGGCGGCCAGACGCCCCTGAAGCTTGCCGAGGCGCTGGAAAAGAACGGCATCCCGATCCTCGGCACCGCGCCCGATGCGATCGATCTCGCCGAAGACCGCGACCGCTTCCAGAAGCTTCTGATGAAGCTCGACCTCAACCAGCCGAACAACGGCATCGCCTATTCGGTCGAGCAGGCCCGTCTCGTCGCTGCCGAAATCGGCTTCCCGCTGGTCGTGCGCCCGTCTTACGTTCTCGGCGGCCGCGCCATGCAGATCCTGCATTCGGAAGGCCAGCTGCAGTCCTACCTGCTCGACACGGTGCCGGAACTGGTGCCCGAGGATATCAAGCAGCGCTATCCCAACGACAAGACCGGCCAGATCAACACCCTGCTCGGCAAGAACCCGCTGCTCTTCGACAGCTATCTCACCCACGCCATCGAAGTCGACGTCGACTGCCTCTCTGACGGCACCGATGTGTACGTCGCCGGCATCATGGAGCATATCGAGGAAGCCGGCATCCATTCCGGCGATAGCGCCTGTTCGCTGCCGCCGCGCTCGCTGCCCGTCGAGCTGCTCGACGAGCTGGAGCGCCAGGCAAAGGCGATGGCCAAGGCGCTCAATGTCGGCGGCCTGATGAACGTCCAGTTCGCCATCAAGGACGGCACCGTCTACGTGCTCGAAGTCAATCCGCGCGCTTCGCGCACCGTGCCCTTCGTCGCCAAGACCATCGGCGCGCCGATCGCCAAGATCGCCGCTCGCGTCATGGCCGGCGAGAAACTCGACGCGGCCTTTGCCGCCTACGGCGCGAAGCCCGATCCGCGCGAGCTCACCCATATCGCCGTCAAGGAAGCCGTCTTCCCCTTCGCCCGCTTCCCCGGCGTCGATACGCTGCTTGGGCCCGAAATGCGCTCGACCGGCGAAGTCATCGGCCTCGATACCGATTTTGCGCTGGCCTTCGCCAAATCGCAGCTTGGCGCCGGCGTCGAACTGCCGCGTGACGGCACGGTCTTCGTCTCGGTGCGCGACGAGGACAAGCCGCGCGTACTGCCGGCGATCCGCATTCTCGTCGAACAGGGCTTCAAGGTATTGGCGACCGGCGGCACCGCCCGCTTCCTCGGCGAAAACGGCATAACCGCCACCAAGATCAACAAGGTTCTAGAAGGCCGTCCTCACATCGAGGATGCAATCCGCAACCGCCAGGTCCAGCTCGTCATCAACACCACCGACGGTAACAAGGCGATCTCGGACTCCAAGTCGCTGCGCCGCGCGACGCTGATGCAGAAGGTGCCCTATTACACGACGATGGCCGGCGCCGAGGCCGCCGCCCAGGCGATCAAGGCGCTGAAGGCGGGCAATCTGGAAGTGCGGCCGCTGCAGAGCTACTTTGCCTGAGATCAGAGCAATTCCAGCAAACCCGTGCCGCGGTTTTGCGTCCGGAATAGAGTATGAACTGGAACAGCGTCGGCGCTCCTTGAGCGCTGACGCTGAGCTCAACCAGAATCAACTTATGCGGCTGCCTTCATAAGTCCCTGAATTCTCTTCATATCCTCGCGAAAGCGCGCCATCTCCTCCGCCTTCAGCCGTTCGTCGGGAATGCGCAGCAGATAGGACGGATGCACCGTCACGAAGAGCGTGCGCCCTCCTTCGGTTGCCATCGCCTTTCCTCTGACGTCCTGCAGGCGTCCTTTCACATCGGTCAGCGCCGCAA
The DNA here is from genome assembly GCF_014200175.1 of Rhizobium lentis. Taxonomy (GTDB): domain Bacteria; phylum Pseudomonadota; class Alphaproteobacteria; order Rhizobiales; family Rhizobiaceae; genus Rhizobium; species Rhizobium mulingense. The sequence goes on from NZ_JACHBD010000001.1 coordinate 749,985, forward strand.
GTGCCGTCGCCCCCATGGCGACGATCAGCTTCGGGTTGACAAGCGTCAATTCCAGATCGAGCCACCAGCGGCAATGCTGCACCTCACCCATATTGGGCTTCTGGTGGATGCGCCGCTTGCCGCGCGGCTCGTATTTGAAATGCTTGACGGCATTGGTGACGTAGAGCGTCGATCGGTCGATGCCCGCTTCCGCAATCACCTGATCGAAAAGCCTGCCCGCCGGACCGACGAAGGGGCGCCCTGCAATATCCTCCTGATCGCCCGGCTGCTCGCCGACGAACATCACCGCCGCATCGCGCGGCCCCTCCCCAAAGACCGTCTGCGTCGCATTGGCGTGAAGGGGACAGCGCGTGCAGACGGCAGCCTCCGCGCGGAGCGCCTCCAGCGTGCCCGCCGGAAGCTCGGGCTCGGCGGGAAGATTGCGCGCAGCCTGCTGCAGCCGATCGTGAAAAGGCAAAGATTGCGTTGCCTCCCTTGCCGCCATCTCCCGCACCTTGCTTTCGGCCGATGCAATCAAGCCAGGAATGAGATCGGCCTCCGGCAGGTTCTTCCAGTATTTCTTCGGCATCTCCGCCTGCATCGCCTTCAGCTTCAATCGCGCCGGATTGAAGATGCTGGCATAATAGGTGCGCCAGAGCTCATCGGTTACGTCGGTAAGATTGGGCTTCTCGCAAGGTTCGTCGCTGATCGTCAGCCGCTCGCCGTCCCAGGTGGCCGATCCCTTGGGCGTGACGATCAGCCAGTCCATATCGGTGAAACGTCGCTGGAAGAAGGGTGCCGTCCGCCGGACGATATGGTGGTCCGGCTCGAACCAGGCGATGAATTTTCGCCGCTCTTCGGAAACCGCGCCAACCTCCTTGAAGCGGACGAAGGCCGTCATCTTGTGCGCGTCGCGATGAACGTTTTTCGCCATCAGCCTGGCACGCACGACATCCTGGTCGGAGGTCACCTCAAGCAGCTGCCGGTCCAGCTGCAGCCGCCAGAGCAGGCGGTACAGCAGCGAGAAGCGCGCCGGATCGGAATGGCATAGCACCGTCTCGGCAAGCTCGATGAAAACGGGCGGCACTGTCATCGGCTTGCGTGATGCCGCCGGCGCCGGCGGCATGGCGTCGCGCTGAAAGGAAAGGTCCGCCTCCGCACTTCTTTCGCGCCACTCGATCTCCTCAGGCAAAATACCAGCCGCCGCCAAGGCGCGCGCGGCATCACGCCATTCGGCAAGATCTCCGCGCCCTGCGAGCACGACCCGGCGCATCACAGCAACGACAATTGTTCAGGCTGCGGCTCAAACATGGCGCGAAGATCCGGCCTATCGAGCAGCCGTCGCGGCGACCAGCCTTCCGCCGAGATGAACGACTGGACCTTCTTGATCGAAACGCCGAGCCGCGAGAGATCATCGAGCCGCAGACGGCGAAAACGGCGCACCGAAACAATTGCTTTGACCGTCTTGGTGCCAAGGCCGGGCACGCGCAGCAGCCGTTCGCGCTCGGCCCTGTTGATATCGACGGGGAATTCGGCCCGGTTGGCAAGCGCCCAGGCAAGTTTGGGGTCGAGGTTGAGATCGAGCATGCCGCCCGCCTGATTGGCGGTGATCTCGTCGATGCCGAAACCGTAGAAACGATAGAGCCAGTCGGCTTGGTAGAGCCGGTGTTCGCGCATCAGCGGCGGCTTGATAAGCGGCAGGTTTTTCGAGGAATCCGGGATCGGGCTGAAGGCGGAATAATAGACGCGCGTGAGGCCATAACTGCTGTAGAGCCGGCCGCTGGTCGCAAGGATGGTCGCGTCACTCGCGCCGTCGGCGCCGACGATCATTTGCGTGCTCTGTCCGGCCGGGACGAAACGCTGGCGTTTCTTGCTTTTCAGCGTCGGTTCGCCGGCGGCCTCGATCTTCAGCCTCAGATCAGCCATCGATCGCCGGATATTGGCAGGCTTCTTTTCCGGTGCGAAGCGGCTGATGCCGTTATCCGTCGGCAGCTCGATATTGAGCGACAGCCGGTCGGCATAAAGCCCCGCCTCCTCCATCAGCCGCGGCGACGCCTCGGGGATCGATTTCAGATGGATATAACCGCGGAAAGCATGCGTCACGCGCAGTTCACGCACGATGCGAACCATCTCCTCCATCGTGTAATCGGATGAACGAATGATGCCGGAAGAAAGGAAGAGGCCTTCGATATAGTTGCGGCGGTAGAATTCCAGCGTCAGCCAGATCACCTCCTCCGGTGTAAAACGCGCCCGTTCGACATTGCTCGACGAGCGATTGACGCAATAGGCGCAGTCATAGATGCAGAAATTGGTCAGCAGGATCTTCAGAAGCGAAATGCACCGCCCATCCGGCGCATAGGCATGGCAGATGCCGGATCCCTCGGTCGAGCCGAGCCCGCCGCTGGTGCCCGAATCGCGCTTTACCGTGCCGCTGGAGGCGCAGGAAGCGTCATATTTCGCGGCATCGGACAGGATGGCCAAGCGTTCGGCAAGCGATCTCTTCATTTCTATGTTCACTATATGTTCTAATATACAAAGTCAATCCGAACTATCCCACCCCCGCTCAATTTTCAGGCATATCACCTGATATCGCGGGGGTTGCGTTGCATTTATGCGAATTTTCTGGAAATCGGCCTTGGCGATCTGCTATAAGCACTTAACTAGGATTGTGGCACGGTTCCGAAGCTCCCCTTCGGGACCTGTTTTCTTTTGTGTTTGCGCCTGACGTGCCGATACGAGGAGTGAAGGACAGAAAAATGGTTGAAAAGGTACCGATGACACAGGGTGGTTTCGTCAAGCTGCAGGAAGAACTGCGCTGGCGTCAGCAGGAGGAGCGCCCCCGAATCATCGAGGCGATCGCCGAAGCCCGTGCCCATGGCGACCTTTCCGAAAACGCCGAATATCACGCTGCCAAGGAGGCCCAGAGCCACAATGAAGGCCGCATCAGCGAGCTCGAAGATCTGACGGCGCGCGCCGAGGTCATCGACCTCACGAAGATGTCGGGCGACAAGATTAAGTTCGGCGCCAAGGTGAAGCTCGTTGACGAGGACACCGAGGAAGAAAAGACCTACCAGATCGTCGGCGACCAGGAAGCCGACGTCAAGGCAGGCCGCATCTCCATCTCCTCCCCGATCGCCCGTGCGCTGATCGGCAAGGAAGTCGGCGATTCCATCGAGGTCAACGCGCCGGGCGGCTCCAAGGCCTACGAAATCCTTCAGGTTTCCTGGGGCTGATCGCCCGCCACAAACGAGCCCCCCTTGCCTGATATGCGTGACGTCGAGATCATCGCGCCCAATTTCAAGCGCCGGCTCTCCGGCGTCACGTCGACTATCGTCCAGCTCATCCCATGCCAGATCCGGCTCGGCATGCGCATAGCAACGCTTGGCCCCGGCCTGCCGGAAGGCCTGCCGAAACTGAAATGGGCGCAGCTTTTCGGGCTCTGGCGCCCGACGGCACGCCGGCGCCACCGTGTCTGGCACGCCCGCCGCAACAATGAGATGGCCGTCGGCATCCTGCTCCGCCATCTCCTGCGCATGCCGCTGAAGCTCATCTTCACCTCGGCCGCGCAACGCCGCCACACCGCCTACACGAAATGGCTGATCCGCCGCATGGACGCGGTGATTGCGACCAGCGACCGCTCCGGCTCCTTCCTCGAGGTGCCGCACACGGTCATACAGCATGGGGTCGATCTGTCCTTGTTCCACCCGCCGCAAACGGCGGAAGACGGCATTGCCGCGACCGGTCTGCCTGGCCGCTATCTTGTCGGCTGTTTCGGTCGTGTGCGCCATCAGAAGGGCACCGATCTCTTCGTTCGGGCGATGATCGAACTCTTGCCGCAGCACCCCGAATGGACGGCCGTCGTCTCCGGCCGGGTGACGGCGGAGCACACCGCCTTCGGCGACAAGCTCAAGGCCGACGTCGCCGCCGCCGGGCTCGCTGATCGGATCCTCTTTCTCGGCGAAGTGCCCGATATCAAGGTCTGGTATCGCCGCCTGACGCTCTATGTCGCCCCCTCCCGCAACGAGGGCTTCGGCCTGACACCGCTCGAAGCCATGGCTTCGCAGACGGCGGTGGTGGCATCGGATGCAGGCGCCTATGCCGAACTCATTGCCGAGGGCGAGACCGGCTCGATCGTCGCCGCCGGCGACGGTGAGGCGCTGACGCGGGCAATCGCCCCCTATATCGCCGATCCCGCGCTGGCGATCGCCCATGGCGAGAATGCGCTGCGCCACGTCAGTGCGAATTTTGCGCTGGAGAAGGAAGCAACTGCGATCGGCGCCGTTTACGACCGCCTTCTCGGCGGCAATCGCGGCTGACGCGGAGCGAAAAACGCCCGTTGGGTAACGGGCCATCGGGCCGCTGCAGAGGTCCCCTCCCTCAGTCATGCTCGGGCTTGTCCCGAGCATCTGCCTCGGATCGATAAGGGCAGCAGATCCTCGGCACAAGGCCGAGGATGACGATGAGTAGAAAACGAGCTTACCAATAAGCAAACGGCCCGTTGGTTAACGGGCCGTTGCAAAGATTGCCAATGATCACGCTGCTTATTCGGCGGGCTGGAGACCGGCAGCCGACGTCTCCTCGGTCTCGCCGCCCAAGGCTCTGGCAAGCTGCCCCGTATCCAGCTCGTTTTCCCAGCGCGCCACGACGATCGTCGCGACCGCATTGCCGACCAGGTTGGTCAGTGCCCGGCACTCCGACATGAAGCGGTCGATGCCAAGGATCAGCGCCATGCCGGCGACCGGCACGGAAGGCACGACGGAGAGCGTCGCGGCAAGCGTGATGAAGCCGGCGCCGGTGATGCCTGCGGCACCCTTGGAGCTCAACATCGCCACGAGCAGTAGCAGGATCTGGTCGCCCCAGGAGAGATTGATGCCGGTTGCCTGAGCGATAAAGAGCGCTGCCAGCGTCATGTAGATGTTGGTGCCGTCGAGATTGAAGGAATAGCCTGTGGGAATGACGAGCCCGACGACCGAACGCTTGCAGCCGGCATTTTCCATCTTGTTCATCAGGCCCGGAAGTGCGGCCTCCGAAGACGAGGTGCCGAGCACCAGCAGCAGTTCTTCCTTGATGTAACGCAGCAGCGCCAGGATCGAGAAGCCGTTGTAGCGGGCAACCGCGCCAAGCACGACGAGAACGAAGAGCAGTGAGGTGATGTAGAAGGTGCCGATCAGCATCGCGAGATTGGCGATCGATCCGATGCCGTACTTGCCGATGGTGAAGGCCATGGCGCCGAAGGCGCCGATCGGGGCGGCCTTCATCAGAATGGCGACCAGTTTGAAGATCGGAGCCGTCAGAGCGTTGAGGAAAGTCACGACCTGCTCGCCCTTTTCGCCGACCATGGCAAGCGCGATGCCGAAGAGCACCGAGAAAAACAGCACCTGCAGAATATCGCCGTCGGCAAAGGCGCCGACGATCGTCGTAGGGATGATATTCGTCAGGAAGCCGACGATGCTTTGCTCATGCGCCTTATCGGCAAAGGTGGCGACGGCCTTCGGATCGAGCGATGCCGGATCGATGTTCATCCCGGCGCCGGGCTGGACGACGTTGGCGACGATCATGCCGATGACGAGCGCCAGCGTCGAGAAGGTCAGGAAGTACAGCATCGCCTTTCCGGCGACGCGGCCGACCTTCTTCAGGTCACTCATGCCGGCAATGCCGGTCGCCACCGTCAGGAAGATGACCGGAGCGATCACCATCTTCACGAGCTTGATGAAGGCATCGCCAAGCGGCTTCAGCTGGGTGCCGAGTTCGGGATAGAAATGGCCGAGCAGGATGCCTGCGGCGATAGCCGCGAGAACCTGGACGTAGAGATGGGAATAGAAGGGCTTCCTGCCCTTGCTGTCTGCGACTGCATCGAGTGGTGCTGCGATCATGATGTCCTCCTAAAGGCTCGTCCGGAACGAACTCCGGCCTCCCGAGCCGTTCGCTTCAATCCAACAGCTCAGCCGTTGTTGCGCTCTTCTTCGCAATCGCCGTGCCAGTTTCGCCCCTTCCGCCTAAGTGATTGTGTTTATGTCGTAAAAAATGTCTGACGGGCCAGCAGCCCACCCTGCCAATGCGAAAACCCACACAAATCCATTTGCGTCTCGTGCGGAAAAATGCACAAATCCGCCATGTCCTTGTCAGTCTCGCAAAGGCTTTGGCCCTCCCTGCCCTTGCACCACCGCATTCGCAGAATGTGGTGGACCTATGCGGTGCTCGCCCTCGCGGCCGTCGCCGCAAGTCTATTGGTGAGCGGCGAGGTCGGCCGGCGCCGAGCGGAAGCTGCCCTGGAGGAACAGGCCCGCACCGATGCGAGGATGAACGTGGCGCTGCTGCGCACGGTTCTCGAGAAATACCGGGCGCTGCCCTTCGTGCTGTCGCAAGATACCGCGCTCGCCGCCGCCCTGGCGGGACGCGACGCCGGCACCTTCGAGCAGTTGAGCCGGAAGCTTGAGACACTGGCCGCCGGTACGAAGGCCGCCGTCATCTATGTCATCGACAAGGATGGCATCGCGGTTTCGGCCAGCAACTGGCGCGAGCCGACGAGCTTCGTCGGCAGTGACTATCGCTTCCGCGAGTATTTTCAAGGCGCCGTCGCTCAAGGGCAGGCCGAGCATTTCGCGCTCGGCACCGTCAGCAAGAAGCCCGGCCTTTATATTTCCGAGCGGATATCAGGCCGCAACGGCCTCCTGGGCGTCGTCGTCGTCAAGGTCGAATTCGACGATGTCGAGGCGGATTGGAATGCCTCGGGTGCCCCGTCCTACGTTATTGACGATCGCGGCATCGTCCTCATCACCAGCATTCCTTCCTGGCGGTTCATGACGATCGGCCGCATTGCCGAGGATCGGCTGACCGCGATCCGCGAGAGCCTTCAATTCGGCGACGCGCCGCTTCAGCCGCTGCCACTCGATATCGTCCGGCAGCTTGGCGACGGGCTTGCTGTCGTCGAGATCGTCACGCCCGGCGGCGCCGGTAAGACCAGCTTTCTCAATGTCGTGATGCCGATCCCTGCGACCGGCTGGCATCTGCAGCATCTTGTTGCATTGGGGCCGTCCGTAGATGCGGCGGTCCGCGAAGCGCGCATGCTGGCGGTGCTTTTGCTTTTGCCGCTCCTGGCGGGCGCAGCCTTCCTTTTGCGCCGCCGCCAGACGATTACCCTGAGGATTTTCAGGGAGCAGCAGGCGCGTGAAGAACTGGAACTGCGCGTGGCCGAGCGGACGCTGGATCTCAGTCAGGCGCGGGATCGGCTGCAGGCCGAGATCGCCGGTCACCGCAGCACCGAGCAGAAGCTGCAGGCGGTGCAGCAGGATCTGGTGCAGGCCAACCGGCTGGCAATCCTGGGCCAGGTTGCCGCCGGTGTCGCCCATGAGATCAACCAGCCGGTGGCGACCATCCGCGCCTATGCGGACAATGCCCGCACCTTCCTCGACCGCGGCCAGACGGCGCCCGCCGGTAAAAATCTGCAGAACATCGCCGCACTGACGGAGCGCATAGGCTCGATCACCGAGGAGTTGAAGAGCTTCGCCCGCAAAGGCCGCGGCAGCGCCGAGCCGACAGGCTTGAAGGACGTTATCGAGGGGGCGGTGATGCTGTTGCGCAGCCGCTTTGCCGGCCGAATGGATACGCTCGACATCGCGCTGCCGCCGGCCGAGTTGCAGGTCATGGGCAGCAGGATCCGTCTCGAGCAGGTGCTCATCAACCTGCTTCAGAACGCGCTCGAGGCCGTGGCGCCGAAGGCCGAAGACGGTCGCGTTGAAGTCAAGACATCGGTCGATGCGGAAACGGTTACGCTGACGGTTGCCGACAACGGCCCCGGCATTTCGCCTGAAATCCGCAAAGGCCTGTTCACGCCGTTCAACACCTCGAAGGAAAAAGGTCTCGGTCTCGGGCTTGTCATCTCCAAGGATATCGTCGGCGATTACGGCGGCCGGATGGAGGTGGAGAGCGATGGGAGCGGGACAAGGTTCATCGTTCATCTGAGGAAGGCTTGATCATGGCCACACCGATGCCAGTTGCGCTAATCGACGACGACAGTGATTTGCGCCGCGCCACGGCCCAGACCCTCGAACTCGCCGGGTTCTCCGTCTCGGCCTATGACGGCGCAAAAACCGCCCTGGCGGAGCTTACGGCCGATTTTACCGGCCCTGTTGTCACCGATATCCGCATGCCCGAGATCGACGGGCTGCAGCTGTTCGCCACGCTCAAAGACGTGGATGCCGACCTGCCCGTCATTCTGATGACCGGCCACGGCGATATCCCGATGGCCGTACAGGCCATCCAGGACGGCGCCTATGATTTCATCGCCAAACCCTTCGCAGCCGACCGCCTCGTCCAGAGCGTCCGCCGCGCCAGCGAAAAACGGCAGCTCGTTCTGGAAAACCGCATGCTGCGCAAGGCGGCCGACGATGCGCAGGAGACCTTGCCGCTGATCGGCCAGACGCCTGTCATGGACAATCTCAGGAAGATCCTTCGCCATATCGCCGATACCGATGTCGACGTGCTGGTCGCCGGCGAAACCGGCAGCGGCAAGGAAGTCGTTGCCCAGATCCTGCATCAGTGGAGCCATCGCCGAAACGGCAATTTCGTGGCGCTGAACTGCGGGGCGCTGCCCGAAACCGTCATCGAAAGCGAGCTGTTCGGCCACGAAGCCGGCGCCTTTACCGGCGCCCAGAAGCGCCGGACCGGCCGCATCGAACATGCAAGCGGCGGCACGCTTTTCCTCGACGAGATCGAAAGCATGCCTGTCGCCACGCAGGTCAAGATGCTGAGGGTGCTGGAGATGCGCGAAATCACCCCGCTCGGCACCAACGAGGTGCGCCCGGTCGACCTGCGCGTCGTCGCGGCAGCCAAGATCGACCTTGGCGATCCCGAGGTGCGCGGCGATTTTCGCGAGGATCTATATTATCGGCTGAATGTCGTGACGATTTCGATTCCGCCGCTGAGGGAACGTCGCGACGATATTCCGCTGCTGTTTTCCCACTTTGCCGCCCGCGCCGCCGAGCGCTTCGGCCGCGATGTGCCGCAGCTTTCGGAGGCGGTTCGCCGCCACCTTGCCTCGCATCCATGGCCCGGCAACGTTCGCGAACTCTCTCATTATGCCGAACGCGTGGTGCTTGGCCTCGAAGGCGGCGGAGCTCCGTCCCTTCCCCCGCAGCCGACCGGCGGCACGCTGCCCGAGCGGCTGGAACGCTACGAGGCGGAAATCATCCGCGACGCGCTCGCGAGCAATGACGGCGACGTGCGACGCACCATCGAGGCGCTTGGCATTCCGAGAAAGACGTTCTACGACAAACTCCAGCGGCACGGCATCAACCGCGGCGGTTATGCCTCGCGCAAATAGTTCAGACTTCCACCAGCCCGAGCTTCTTCACTTGCCGGATCGTCAGCATGGTGCGCACGGTATCGACATGTTCGTTCGCCGTCAGCACCTCGATGACGAAATCCTGGAAGTGGGTCAGATTTTCCGCCACGCAATGCAGCAGGAAATCGCTGTCGCCCGAAACCATCCAGGCCTGGCGCACCAGCGGCCATTCGGTAGTCGCCGCGGCAAACGCCTTGAGGTTTCCTTCAGACTGGTGTTTGAGCCCGACCATGCAGAAAGCGACCAGATCGAAGCCTAGCTTCGGGCTGTTCAGCATGGCGTGATAGCCTTCGATGATGCCGGCTTCCTCGAGCTTGCGCACCCGGCGCAGGCAGGGCGGCGCCGAAATGCCGACGCGATCGGCGAGCTCGACATTGGTCATGCGGCCGTCGGCCTGCAGCTCGCGGAGGATCTTTATGTCGATGACGTCGAGTTCGGTGCGACCCACATCATGGCCTTTCTTTAATTCTCGGCGGCGAGCTTCTATATAAAGCCGCGGAATACGCAAGAAAGTTTCACGCTGATGACGGATTCTTGCACAACAGGGTGATTTGCCTTGTTGGTAACGCAAGGCTGCCCTTGAATAAAAGCATTGGTCGTTCATAAATGGCGCATGGACCGCGAAACGGCCGCATTCGCTATTTAGCCGCCGCCCTCCTGCCAGTCGAAAGGAAATAACATGCCCGCCCGCCACACCAAGGTGCTCATCATCGGTTCCGGACCCGCGGGCTATACCGCCGCGGTCTATGCCGCGCGCGCCATGCTGAAACCGGTTCTGATCGCCGGTCTCGAACAGGGCGGTCAGCTGATGATCACCACCGATGTCGAGAACTATCCGGGCTTTGCCGATCCGATCCAAGGTCCCTGGCTGATGGAGCAGATGCTGCAGCAGGCAAAACATGTCGGCGCCGAGATCGTCAACGACCTCGTGACCGAGGTCGACATGAACCAGCGTCCCTTCGTCGCCCGCACCGACAGCGGCCAGGTCTGGACCGCCGATACGCTGATCATCGCCACCGGCGCCAAGGCCAAGTGGCTCGGCATCGAAAGCGAGCAGCATTTCCAAGGCTTCGGTGTTTCGGCCTGCGCCACCTGCGACGGCTTCTTTTATCGCAACAAGGATGTGATCGTCGTCGGCGGCGGCAACAGCGCTGTCGAAGAGGCGCTCTATCTCTCCAACATCGCCAAGTCAGTCACATTGGTACACCGTCGCGATACCTTCCGCGCCGAGAAGATCCTGCAGGAACGTCTGTTCGCCAAGGAGAACGTCAAGGTGCTGTGGAACACCGAGGTGGCCGAAATAACCGGCACGCCGGCCAAGCCCCCGATGCCGCAATCCGTCTCCGGCGCCCGCCTGCGGAACGTCAGAACCGGCGCGATCACCGAGATGGCGATCGACGGCGTCTTCGTCGCCATTGGTCACGCGCCGGCAACCGAGCTCTTCAAGGACAAACTGAAGCTGAAGGATAACGGCTATCTCTGGACCGCGCCGGATTCGACCGCGACCAGCCTCGAGGGTGTCTATGCCGCTGGCGACGTGACCGACGACACCTTCCGTCAAGCCGTCACTGCCGCCGGCATGGGGTGCATGGCAGCGCTCGAGGCCGAGCGGTATCTGACGGCCCACATGCCCGTCGCCGTGGCCGCGGAGTAAGATCGGCATGAGAGGCGGGGGAATGCCACTGGATTGGGACAAGCTGCGTATTTTCCACGCAGCGGCCGAGGCGGGTTCATTCACGCATGCGGCGGATAAACTCCATCTGTCCCAATCCGCCATCAGCCGCCAGGTGAGCGCGCTCGAGCAGGATGTCGGCACCAAGCTGTTTCACCGCCATGCTCGCGGCCTGATCCTGACAGAACAGGGCGAACTACTGTACCGCACCGCCCATGACGTGCTGCTCAAGCTCGAAACCGTAAAGATGCAGCTCACCGAGACGACCGAGACGCCGTCCGGAAAGCTGCGTGTGACGACGACCGTCGGTCTCGGCCAGGGCTGGCTGACCGACAAGATCCAGGAATTCCTGCAGCTTTACCCCGATGTGCAGATCCAGCTGATCCTCGACAATGAGGAAGTGGATGTGAACATGCGCCACGCCGACTGCGCAATCCGCCTTCGTCAGCCGCAGCAATCCGACCTCATCCAGCGCAAACTCTTCACCGTGCACATGCACGTCTATGCGGCGCCCTCCTATATCAATCGCCATGGCGAACCGCAGAAGATCGAAGATCTTGACAATCACCGCATCATCACCTTCGGCGAGCCGGCGCCGAGTTACCTGCTCGACGTCAACTGGCTCGAAGTCGCCGGCCGCTCGTCGGACAATAAGCGCATCCCACATCTGCAGATCAACAGCCAGACCTCGATCAAGCGCGCCTGCCTGCTCGGCATCGGCGTCGCCTGCCTGCCGGATTACATCGTCGGCCGCGATCCCGGCCTGATTCAGCTGGCGATCAATGCCGACGTCCCCTCCTTCGACACCTATTTCTGCTATCCCGACGAGATCAAGAACGCCGCCAAGCTGAAGGCCTTCCGCGATTTTATCGTCAGCAAGGCCAGAAACTGGAATTTTTAAGCCAGATTAATGGAATGTTTTCCATACTATGCAAAGAGCGCATGACTGGCATGCACAAATGTGGGTTGCCGTTTGCCCATTAAACCACCATATCGCACATAGCTGATGCACATGGTGGCTTTTCCTCCCAGTTCCACCGCATTAGCTGTTCCCCTCTGGAGGTTTTTGACCTTCACACTTATAAGGGCCCTGGTTTTCCAGCGGCCCTCTTTTTTTGCCTTGACGCGCTTGGCAATGCTGCGTCGCAAAAAATTTGTGCGGCGCATAGCAGGCATGCACAAAAAAGCATTGAAACCTGCCTAACGAAGCACCATATCTCTACCAGCTGATGCATTTCGTGGTTTCTCTCCCAGTACCACCGCATTAGCTGTTCCCCTCTGGAGGTTTTTGACCTTCACAATTAAAAGGGCCCTGGTTTTCCGGCGGCCCTCTTTTTTTGCACAAAATTTGCGCACCGCCGGACCGCCGCCCCCTCACGCCTCCGTGATTTGCATATCGATGATCATCGATCCATATATCGAGAAAATACGATTTATGGATCGACAAACCTCGATGGACAAAGACGAGATCATTAAGGCGCTCGCGCATCCCACCCGGATGGTCATTCTGAACTGGCTGAAAAATCCGGAGGAACATTTCCTCACGCAGGAGCATCCTTTCGAAATGGGGGTCTGCGCCAGCCAATTCGAACGGTGTGGCCTGTCGCAGTCGACGGTTTCGGCCCATCTCGGGACACTGCACCGCGCTGGTCTCGTCACCACCAAACGCGTGGGACAGTGGATCTTCTACAAGCGCAACGAAGACACCATCGCAGCCTTCCTCAAGCAGCTGACACAGGATCTTTAAAATGCCCGCCGCAGCCCTGCTGGCCTGATCGGCTTGGCGTAACGGCGTTCGACCATCTCTCCGCCAGGGCCAGGCCACCCTTGCCCCTACCGAGTGATCCTCCCGCAAAAGAAAGGACCATCATGGCCAAGCTTTTCGAACCCACCAAGGTTGGCGACATATCAGTCAAGAACCGCATCGTCATGGCGCCGCTCACCCGCAACCGCTCACCGGGTGCGGTGCCGAACGACCTTAATGTCGAATATTACCGCCAACGCGCCACGGCAGGGCTGATCATCACCGAGGCGACGGCGATCACCCATCAAGGCCAGGGTTATGCCGACGTGCCCGGCCTTTATAGCAAGGCAGCGCTCGAAGGCTGGAAGCGTGTGACCGACGCCGTTCACGCCGCCGGCGGCAAGATCGTCGTTCAGATGTGGCATGTCGGCCGTATTTCGCACACGACGCTGCAGCCGGGCGGCGGCAAGCCGGTCTCCTCGACCAATCGCGTCGCCAAGGCCAAGACCTATCTGGTCAACGCCGACGGCAGTGGCAGCTTCGCCGACACCTCCGAACCGCGCGCGCTCGAAACCGCCGAAATCCCTGGGATCATCGAGGATTACCGCAAGGCCGCCCGCGCCGCCATCGACGCCGGCTTTGACGGTGTCGAAATCCATGGCGCCAACGGCTATCTGCTCGACCAGTTCATTCGTGACGGCGTCAATGACCGCACCGACCCATATGGCGGCTCGATCGAGAACCGCACGCGGCTCGCCTTCGAAGTCGTGGATGCCGTCGTGAGAGAAGTCGGTGCCGGCCGCACTGCGATCCGCATTTCACCAGTGACGCCGTCGGGCGAAAGCTACGATTCCAATCCGCAGGCCACCTTCGCCCATGTGGTCGAGGGATTGGCCAGATACGACCTCGCTTATATCCACGTCATCGAAGGCCAGACGGGCGGCGACCGTGATTACCAGCAGCGCGACAATCCTCCCTTCGACTACAAGGCGCTGCGCCGGACCTATGAAAAGGCCGGCGGCAAGGCCAACTGGATGGTCAATAACGGCTATGATCGCGACCTTGCGGTCGACGCCGTCGAAAGCGGCCGCGCCGATCTCGTCGCCTTCGGCAAGCCCTTCATCGCCAATCCCGACCTCGTTGAACGGCTGGCAAAGAACTTGCCGCTCAACACGCCGGACCAGTCGACCTTCTACGGCGGCAGCGCCAAGGGTTACATCGACTATTCCGCTGTCGAGAAAGTCGCCTGAGCCTTTCGGATCCGAATTGCGAAATCCCGCTGAGAGGCGGGATTTCCATTTCCGCTCCATCTTTGTACGGTATCGCCATGTTCGCTCCCTATCTCGATCGCTGGTCGCTCATTGCCGACGGCGAGCCGATCCTCACCCATTCGAGCCGCCTGCTGCCGGTCCTCTGGCAGGATAGGCCCGCCATGCTGAAGGTCGCGACCGACAAAGACGAACGATATGGCGCGCTGCTGATGCAATGGTGGGACGGCGACGGCGCGGCCCATGTCTACGCCCATGAGGACGACGCCGTGCTTCTGGAACGGGCAACGGGCAAACGATCGCTCCTTGCCATGGCGATGAATGGCGAAGACGACGAGGCAAGCCGTATTCTCTGCCGGACGGCCGCAAGGCTGCATGCGCCGCGCCAAAAGCCGCTTCCCGATCCAATACCCCTCACCCGCTGGTTTCGTGAACTGGAATCGACGGCCGATAAAGCTGGCGGCACATTTGCCGATTGCTCGACGATCGCCCACGCCCTTCTTTCCGATCCGCGCGAAGTCACCATTCTCCACGGCGACATTCACCACGGCAATATTCTCGATTTCGAGACACGCGGCTGGCTGGCGATCGATCCGAAGCGCCTTCATGGCGAGCGCGGCTTCGATTTCGCCAATATCTTTGCCAATGAGGAGCTGCCAACCATCACCCATCCCAGCCGTTTCCACCGCCAGCTCGCCATCGTCTCGATGGAAGCGAGGCTGGAACCGAAGCGGCTTTTGCAATGGATCGCCGCCTATTCCGGCCTTTCCGCCGCCTGGTTCCTCGGGGACGCAAACACGCCTCAGGTCGAGACGGCTCTGACGGTCGCCCGGCTCGCCCTTTCCGAACTTGCGGCTTAACCTCCGCCCTGCAGTGAATAAGGGCCGGCGCTACCTGACGATGCTGCGGTTCGGACCGGCAGCCGAGCGCCACGAGCGTCACCTTTGACCGGCAGACGGCGTTTGGCGGATAGTCGCAAAATCGGAATCGATTTCTGAAAAGAATCGTGCACAATTCGATGCATTCCGCGTATATCCACCGGAATGTGGCGTCCCGTTATACCTTCGCTTTTCATGCCATTCCTGACACCAGCCGCGTCACCATTTTGCAGAAATTGCTCTAATCAGGATAATCATGACACCTCACAATCTGGTTGAACTGGTGCCTTACGACCCGCAATGGCCGACGCAATTCCGGCGCATCCGCAACCGGTTGCTCACCTGGCTGCCGCAGGCGCTCTTCATTGATCATATCGGCAGCACATCGATACCAGGCATGATCGCCAAGCCTCTCATCGATATCGACATCGTTCTTCCCAGCCTCGAGCATATCGCAGATGCCACAGCGGCGCTGCTGGCGGAAGCCTATGAACCGCGCGGCAATCGCTATGACGACGAGGTCTGGGCATTCTTATCGAGAGGTTCGGTACCGGCGGAGCGTGTCTACCTTTGCCCGGCCGGCAACGGCACACATCGAAACAGGCTGGCTTTCCGGGATTATCTCATCGCGCATCCGGAGTCGGCGAGCAAGTATGCCACGCTCAAACGCAGACTGGCAGCCGAGTTCAGAACGGACGGCGATCGCTATACCGCGCAGAAGCGTGAATTTGTCGACACGATCGTTGCGCGGGCATTGAAGGGCAATGCTTAGCGTTACGCGCCGTGCGGGGCTCCGGCCGCGCGATCCTGCCACAGGCCGTCTACCACTTCCGTTTCCGGCCGGTCTCCGCCCTCGGCGTATTCCTCATGCCACTTGCCGTTTTCATCCTGCCAGCTGATCTCGGCGGAATCGCCGCCGACTTGCTGTTCGGCCGCGACGATACGCGCAGCTTCAAGCGCCTCGGCATGGCTTGGAAACGCTTCGGAATAGACGCCTCCCAACCTGTAGGCCCATCCGCCGTCATGCGGCACGACTTCGTAGACCACCTTGATCATGCATCCGTCTCCTCATTTTTTGCGCATAGACACGCGTCCGGACAGGATCCGGATCATCGCGACCGCTTGACGAGAATACGAGGATGCCGCGATCTGTTTCCGGCCCCGACGGCGGTCAGTATTCCATTAAACGCCGAAGACTGCAAATAGCAGTGCGCCGTGGCGCGCTTCCCATCCGGAATCAGTGACTTAGTTAAGAGGCATGGATCGGAACCGGAGCTGAAACTTGACCATCGCTTCACGCTTAAAAGAGGAAAAATATCTGGTCGCCGCACTTGCCGCTGCGGCGATCGCCTATCTCCTGGAGCATACGGTGCTCGAAATGGGACGCGGTGTCGCGCTGCTTGCCGCCGCGGCCTTGGTCGCCACCATCGTGCTTGCGTCGATCCGCGTTGCCCATCATGCCGAACTGCTCGCCGTCATGGTCGGCGATCCCTACGGCACGATGATCCTGACACTTTCAGCACTCGCCGTCGAAGTCATCATCCTCGCCATCATGATGACGGGCGAGAGTTCTCCGACGCTGGTACGCGACACGATCTATTCGGCCCTGATGCTCGACATCAACGGCATCCTCGGCCTCGCCGCCCTTCTCGGCGGTCTTAAACACGGCGAGCAGCCCTATAACGACAATTCGGGCAAGACCTACGGCGTGATGATCCTCACCGCTATGGGCATCTCCATGATCGTGCCGGAATTCGTGCCGAGGGATAAGTGGCACTATTATTCCGCCTTCACGATCGTCGCGATGATTGCGCTTTACGGCCTCTTCCTGCGCATGCAGGTCGGGCAGCACAGCTATTTCTTCAGTTACAGCTACCCGCGCTCCGAGCGGAATAAGGAAAGTCACCGCGAGCACGACACCGAGGAGTCGGCCGCGGTCTCGATCGTGACCATCCTCGCAGGCGTCGTCATCATCGGCCTGCTGGCGGAGTTCATGTCGGCTTTTATGGCTGAGGGCCTTCGCGATAGCGGCGCCCCGATCGCAGTGACCGCGGTCGTCGTCGCGGCGATTTCGGCCGCACCCGAGATATTGACCGCCTTGAGGGCGGCGTTGAGGAACCGCATGCAGGCAACGGTCAACATCGCCATGGGCGCCTCGCTGTCGACGGTGATCCTGACGGTGCCCGTCATGGAAGCGATCGCGCTCTACACCGGCCAGCCCTTCATCATGGCGATGACCCCGGTGCAGACGGTGATGGTCACGATCACGCTGATTGCCGCGGCAATCAATCTCAACGACGGCGAGACCAACGCCATCGAAGGCATGACGCATTTCGTCCTCTTTTCCGCCTTCGTCATGCTGACGGCGCTGGGGCTTTGAAGACAGAACACTGCGGTGAAGCAGCTTATCCCTTCGACTTTTCGAGGAAGCGCTCTTTCCGGGTTTTCGGCTTGAAGCGCCGGAAGAAATTCTCGATGGCGCGAATGGATTTGGTGACCGACATCAGCCTGTCGATCTGGCCGTTGGCATTGTGGAGCCGCTCGGACAAGACTTCGGCCGCCGTCATGGCGATCTCGATCGGCGGGACGTCAGGAAATCTTTTGGCGAGCGCCGAATAGGGGCTGGCGTCGACGCCGCCCATCATCGAGATCGAGCCCATTCTGGCAAAGAGGCGCAGAAATATCTGCTCGAACGTCCAATCGTGCACGTCGAAGACCTTCCACTTCTCGCTTCTCTTAGCCGAAAAGCCGGCAAGCAGGATCTTGCCCGGCAGTTGCAGGTCGGCGAGCCAGAACGCCATCGCAAAGCCGCTGGTGGCGATTTTGCCCGTCGGATAGAGATCGTCAAGCATTTGCGTCAAGTCGAGGTGGCGGGCCTTGGCGCCTTTGAAGCGGCTTTCCTCGCTGAAATTTTCCTCCGGGGAGACGCGAAGATTGATGACACCCAGGAAGTCATCGCCGGCAAAGAAGCGCAGAACATCGCCCACTTCGCGCCGATGGACGATATTGGCGCCCATGACGCCGCTACGGGCAACCAGCACCGCACGACCGGCGAAAGGCTCGTCCAGCACCTTGTAGACATTGTTGAAGAAGACGTAGAGCGCGGTCTCCGGCAGCTCGCTTCTGAGCCGTTCGAAATCGACCGCTTCGCTATTCGCCACAAGCACGATGTGGGAATAGCGCGACAGCAGCGCCTTCCACGCTTCCGGTGTCAAAAGATTCACTCCGCCATCTTCGGCGGCCGTAGTCCTGATATCGCTCGGAATTGATTCCATCGGCTCACATGCACTTTCCAAGAACGATCTAGCTGTTGCTGAAATAGGCGCGCATCCGTGCAAGCCGCGTCAGCCCGCCGATCTGCTTTCCCACATGCGAGAAGAAACCGGCAACCCGGCCCGCCGCCGACGGCTGCTTGCAGAAGGAAGCCCACGGCGTGTTGCGGAGATCCTCGACATAACGGTTTGCCATCTGCCGATGCACCCAAGGCACAGTGGGTTGCCACGGTTTCTTGCGGCCGGTGAAATGGAGGATCGCCGGCCGGGCGACGAAAGGCAGCAGTCCCGTCTGCGTGTTCCAGCACGGATCGAGCACCAGCCAGTCGCCGTTGAATGTGACGTTCAGCGCATCCTGATCGTTGTTTTCGAACAGATGCGAGCGCTCCTCGAAGATCTCCCGGGTTTTGGCAAAAAGCCCCTTCGCCCGGCAGACCGACCAGTCGAACAGCAAGACGCCGGCGTTGAAGTAGCGTCCGCCCTCGCCCATGCCGATCTTGCGCTGCCGCGCGCCCGCCTTCTCGGGAAAGGCCATGACATAGTCATCAACGGCGGCAAGCGCCTTGCCGTGAAGATCCCTGGTGAAGAGTTCGTCGACGGACGCTACCGCCAGCACATCGGCGTCGAGGTAAAGCAGGCGCTCGATATTCTCGGGAATTTGCAGATCCATATAGAGCCGCGCCAGGGTGGCGGCGGACCAACGGCCCCGCGCCTGCAGTCCGGCATCGGGCGTCGCATAGGGCAGCACGGTGATCGTCATGTCGTTCAGGCGCGCGAAGCTTTCGACCTCGCCGACCTCGTTCGGCTTCAGGTCGATGCCGAGAAGCAGGAACTCGACGCCGGCCTTCGCCAGATTGCGCTTGACGGAAAGCAGGGTGCAGCAGGCAGCCGGCAGCATGTTGACGTCGGAACAGACGATGACGGCACTCTGCTGCAAAATCCGGCCTCCCCAAAGCGGCAACTTGAACTTGATGCCAGGATATCTAGTTGGTTTGGCGGCCGCCCGCAACCTGAGATCACCCGCGCCGTTGGCGCTCCCCGGCACGATTTGAATCGGAATTCAACGGCTTGCGAGGCAAAGCGGAATCGATGCCGCAAGGTCTTCAATCCGGATGTAAGCCTATAGCCGCAGCGCCAGCGGATGATTGACAAGCAATCGGTCGACCGTCGCAAGCTGCAAGCCCTCGACCTTGCACTGTGCCAGCAGCAGGCGGTCGAAGGGATCACGCGTCTCCGGCTCCGGGTCGGCGGCGGTGATGACGTGCTGAATTTCGATCCGCAGCAGTATCAGACCTATTTCTTCGAGTGACCCCGCAATGTCTTCAAGCGGCATGCCTGGATCCAGCTTTCCCAGACGAGCCTTGATCGCCGTTTCCCACAGGCTTGCGACGCTGACGAAGCCTAGTGTTTTGCTGTCGCCAAGCAGCGAGGCGATCTCAGGAAATCGCTGGCCAGCGTCTTTCCGCAGGATCGCCAGAGCGATGTGGGTATCAAGAAGAAGCCTCATGGCTCCGGCAACGGCCTCAGAAGAAAATCTTCAGGCAGCGGGTCGTCGAAATCGTCCGCGATGAAAGGCACTGGGTTGGTGATACCCCGAGCACGAAGATAAGCCTGACCGGCCTCCAAGTTTAAACCGCCACGCTTCTGATGCGGCACGAGATCGAAAACCGGCTTGCCGTTACGGGTCACGATAATGGTCTCGCCTTCCTCGACCTCGCGGGCAAGCTCGGTCAGGCGGTTCTTCGCGTCGCGGATCGTCACGGTCTTCATGCCACAAATGTAGCCACATGCAGCCACATCGTCAACGCGCAAACAAAAAGGCCCGCCGTTGCCGGCGGGCCTTCGATCGATGTTATCGCAACCGGCTTACTTGCAGGCGGCGCAGAAGCGCTGGATGCGGCGGCAGGCTTCCTCGAGCAAATCCTCCGAGGTTGCGTAGGAGATGCGGAAGTTCGGGCCGAGACCGAAGGCCGAACCATGAACGACGGCCACACCTTCCGATTCTAGAAGCTCGGAGACGAAATCCTCATCCGTCTCGATGACCTTGCCGGAAGGTGCGGTCTTGCCAATCAAACCCTTGCAGGACGGGTAGACGTAGAAAGCGCCCTCCGGAACCGGGCAGACGATGCCCTTGGCCTGGTTCAGCATGGACACGACGAGATCGCGGCGGCCTTCGAAGATCTTCTTGTTCTCAGGGATGAAGTCCTGCGTGCCGTTCAGCGCCTCGACCGCCGCCCACTGGGCGATCGAGGTCGCGCCCGAGGTCTGCTGGCCCTGGATCATGTCCATCGCCTTGATGAGCTGGATCGGGCCGGCCGCATAGCCGATACGCCAGCCGGTCATTGCATAGGCCTTGGAGACGCCGTTCATCGTCAGCGTGCGGTCGTAAAGCTTTGGTTCGACTTCAACAGGCGTGACGAACTTGAAATCGCCATAGGTCAGGTGCTCGTACATGTCGTCGGTCAGCACCCAGACATGCGGATGCTTCATGAGCACGTCGGTCAGCGCCTTCAGCTCGGCATGCGTATAGGCAGCACCCGTCGGGTTGGACGGCGAGTTGAAGATGAACCACTTGGTTTTCGGCGTGATCGCCTTTTCGAGATCGGCGGCCTGGAGCTTAAAATTGTGTTCCTGGGTCGCCGAAACGAAAACCGGCGTGCCGCCGCACAACGCCACCATTTCAGGATAGGAAACCCAGTAGGGCGCAGGGACGACGACTTCGTCGCCCGGGTTCAGCGTCGCCATGAAGGCGTTGAACAGGATCTGTTTGCCCCCGGTGCCGACGATCGTCTGCTCCCAGGAATATTCCAGGCCGTTTTCGCGCTTGAACTTGGCGGCGATCGCCTTGCGCAGTTCGGGTATGCCGGAAACCGGCGTGTACTTTGTCTCGCCGCGGTTGATCGCGTCGATGGCGGCCTTCTTGATATTCTCGGGCGTATCGAAATCCGGCTCGCCGGCGCCCAGCCCGATGACGTCGCGTCCTTTTGCTTTCAGCTCGCGCGCTTTCTGAGAGACGGCGATAGTGGCTGAAGGCTTCACACGGGAAAGAGCATCGGCAAGGAAGGCCATGATATCGGTCCTAATGGTTGAAACGGGCAGAAAGCCGGGACCGGAGTTCTGCGGTTAGCTCTATGTCCAATGTATGACGGCATTTCAAGCGCAAAGGCGTGATGGGGGCAATGATTCTTATTGATCGTTTTCGCCACACAGAGCGTGCCGGGGTTCTTGCCATCTTAGCACGAGGAGGAGGGTCAATACTCAATTTGGATGAATTGCTTTTTAAGCCGCTGCTGATGAACTGCCGGCATGACAAAGCCGCCCCGCAAGCCCTCCGCACCACTGCGTCTCGCGCCGGACGAACTGGAATTGAATCGGCCCGGAAGTCGGCAATACCCGCAGGAGACGATCGACCGGGAAATGGGTGCCCGCAACTATCTGAACCTCGACACGGCGATCTTGCTGGGGATCCTGATTATTGCGATCGTCTTCAGATTCCACAGGATCACCTTGCCGCTGGTCGACGGCTTCAGTTGGCGTGAGATTAGCACCGCCATGATGGCCGACAACTTCCAGCAGCGCAGCTGGAACATCTTCTTTCCCGAGGTCAGCTGGACCGGGCCTGGGCCAAGCTATCAGGGCCGCGAGTTCCAGATCGTCAGCTACATTACAGCCCTGCTCTACCAACTCTTCGGCTGGCACGACTGGTTCGGCCGCGTGGTTGCAGCCTTCTTCGGCCTGCTGACCGTGTTTTCGCTACACAGGCTGACGGCGCTGTGCTGGGGCGAGATGCACGGGCACGCGGCAGCATTGGCCTACACGCTGATGCCGGCGGCAATCCAGATTGACAGCTCGTTTCTTCCCGATCCCGCGATGCTGGCCTTGGTCACTCTTGGTGTCTGGCTGTTCGCCAAATACTGGGTCGGCGGCAGAGGCTGGCTCTTGCCCCTCGCCACGGCCAGCTTCTCGCTCGGCGTGCTGTCAAAGCCTCCGGGCATCGCCGCCGGCGCCGTCATCGTCTATCTGATGGTGTGCTGGATTCTGGAGAAGAGATGGAAGCAGGCGAGCTTGGTCTTGCTGTCAGGGCTTTTTAGCCTGGCCATTATCGGCGCTTATTTCAACTGGGCGATCTATCTCGCCCGCAGCTATCCGCCGTTTCATTTCGCCGGCAGCGGCGGCTATATCTGGGATTACGGCTTCTGGACATATGTCAGGGACAGGTTCTACTTCAAATCCGCATGGAACACTTCGGTCTTATGGTTCTACGGCTATCCATTCATGGTGCTGTTCGCCGTCGGCATGTGGATGCCGCCTAGACCGGCCGAAGACCCGAAGCAACGCATCCTTTCGGCCATTCCCTATGTGTGGCTGGCTGCGGCGTTAATTCTTTATCTGGCGGCGGCGGGCGAGATCACCAGCAATGTGTGGAACTTCCACATCTTCCACGTGCCGGTCGCGATATTCTGCGGCCATGGCGCGCTTCTTCTGGCTAGGCTTTCATCGAGTACCTTTCTGACGCCGGCGGTGATGCTTCGCTCGATCTGTATCGTGGCCATAGCGCTCGGCTGGTCGACCCTTCCCCTCGTCAGGACGATGAAGAAGCCAATCGCGATGAAGGGCAAGCTTCTTGGCGAGGAACTGGCGCGGCTGACGCAACCGGGCGACCTCGTCGTCGCCATCGCGCCCGACGTCGGTGATCCCGTCGCAGTTTACTACAGCAGGGCGCGCGGCTGGGTATTCCCGCCTGGCGGAGGCGATTCCGAATGGTCGAAATTCGTCGCGGATGACGCCACCGCGATCGCACAGCTCGAGGAACTGCGCGCGCAGGGCGCGGATCTGTTCGGCGTCGCGAAGAACGCCATGGACAAGCAGGGCCTGCTGTTCGTCGAGCATCATAAGGGCGTGATCGATTATCTGGACAGGACCGCAACCAAGCTTACGGATTCAGAGGACTTGCTGGTCTACAGGATCACCCCTCCATGAGAGCCGCGACAGAAGTGGATGCTCGGTGACCCCTCCGACCACCGACACTTTCGCATCGCTTTTAGTCACCTATGTCCTTTTAAATCAGACAGATCGGCGGGTTTCGTCATCGCCACGAATAAGCCGCAACAAATGCCGCACGCCGCCGCAATTCGGTCGCGAGCGCGCCGAGATCGAAGCCGCATCATTGCGTCATCCGAAATTGGTTATTGAGGGTACGCCAATGTTTCTGGAAGATGAGCTCGCCATCGGGCGCATGCGCATGCGCCGGATTTCCATTTCATTTCTTGTCGCCGCCACCGCCTTTGTCGCCTGCCTCGCAGCCATGCTGGGACTTGCCTCCGCCGCGCGCGCCGAGGCGCAGCAGACATCCGGTCAGCTCGCGGCCCTTGTCCGGCCGAATGATGTCAACAGCGGCTCGCTGCTCTTCCCGTCGAAGGAGCCCGGCTTCTACGTCGAAGCGCCGCGGCTGAAGACCGACGTCGCCATCGACGTTTCTGGCCCGATCGCCAGGGTGAAGGTGACGCAGCGCTTCCAGAACCCGAGCCAGGGTTGGGTCGAGGGCACCTATGTCTTTCCGCTGCCGGAGAATTCCGCCGTCGATGCGCTGAAGATGCAGATCGGCGAACGCTTTATCGAGGGCCAGCTCAAGCCGCGCCAAGAAGCCCGCGATATCTACGAGCAGGCCAAGGCCGAAGGCAAGAAGACGGCATTGCTCGAACAGCAGCGGCCGAACATCTTCACCAATCAGGTCGCCAATATCGGCCCCGACGAAGAGATTGTCGTGCAGATTGAATATCAGCAGACGGTCCGCCAGTCGGGCAGCGAGTTCTCGCTGCGCTTCCCGATGGTCGTCGCGCCGCGATACAATCCAGCGCCGATCGTCCAGACCGTCGAGTTCAACAACGGCGCCGGCTTCGCCACACCGCGCGATCCGGTGGAAAACCGTGAGAAGATCGAAGCGCCGGTTCTCGATCCGCGCGAGAATGCCAAGATCAACCCGGTCTCGCTGACCGTCAACCTCAAGGCGGGTTTTCCGCTCGGCGACGTCACATCGTCCTTTCACGCGGTCGATATTGGACAGGACGGCGACCAGGCGAGGACGATCAGCCTGAAGGGAGATGCCGTCCCCGCCGACAAGGATTTCGAGCTCACTTGGAAGGCTGCTCCCGGCAAGATGCCGAGTGCCGGTCTCTTTCGCGAGGTCAAGGACGGCAAGACCTATCTGCTCGCTTTCGTCACTCCCCCGACGGCGCCAGACGCGGGAGTATCACCGGCAAAACGCGAGGTCATCTTCGTCATCGACAATTCCGGCTCCATGTCCGGCCAGTCGATCGAGCAGGCAAGGCAGAGCCTGGCGCTCGCCATCTCGAGATTGAGTAAGGACGACCGCTTCAACGTCATCCGTTTCGACGATACGATGACGGACTATTTCAAAGGCCTCGTCGCCGCCACCCCTGATAACCGCGAAAAAGCCATTGCCTATGTCAGGGGCCTGACCGCCGACGGCGGCACGGAGATGCTGCCTGCCCTTGAGGATGCGCTGCGAAACCAGGGTCCGGTCGCAAGCGGCGCGCTGCGCCAGGTCGTGTTCCTGACCGACGGCGCGATCGGCAACGAACAGCAGCTCTTCCAGGAAATCACCGCAAACCGCGGCGATGCCCGCGTCTTCACCGTCGGGATCGGCTCGGCGCCGAACACTTATTTCATGAGCAAGGCCGCCGAAATCGGCCGCGGCACCTTCACCCAGATCGGCTCGGCCGATCAGGTGGCAAGCCGCATGGGCGAGCTCTTTGCCAAGCTGCAGAACCCCGCAATGACCGATATCGCCGCGACCTTCGAAGGCACGCAAGCCGAGGACATCACGCCAAACCCGATGCCCGACCTCTACAGCGGCGAGCCCGTGGTGCTGACGGCGGAACTGCCGCAGGACAAGCCCGCCGGCAAGCTGCAGATCGTCGGCAAGACGGTCGACCAGCCCTGGCGCGTCGAGATGGATATCGCTCACGCAGCCGACGGCAACGGCATCTCCAAGCTCTGGGCGCGGCGCAAGATCGACGATTTCGAAGCCCGCGCCTATCAACGCCAGGATCCTGCCGCGCTCGACAAGGATATCGAGACGGTGGCGCTTGCCCACCACCTCGTCTCCCGCGTCACCAGCCTCGTCGCCGTCGACGTCACCCCGTCACGGCCGGCAAACGAGCCGCTCGGCGCGGCGAAGCTGCCGCTCAACCTGCCCGACGGTTGGGATTTCGGGAAGGTGTTCGGCGAAAATGCTGTGCCGCCTGGCGGCGGACAGCACCACGGCTCCATCATGCCGACGGAGGGTTTCGGACCGCAGCAGGCTGCCGCCGTCATCCAGGGGCGCGGCCCATCGCCCGGGATCGCAAACCTGATGGCCGCAGCTCCGACCGCGAAGGCCGCCACTATGATCGCGCAGAAGACTTCGACCGTGAATCTGCCGCAGACGGCGACCCGCGCCGACGAACAGATCATGCGCGGGCTTACCATGCTGCTCTTGGCGCTGATGGCGGCAAGCGGCCTGGCAGTGTGGCGCCGGCGCCTCAAAGGCCTCTTCATTGTCGGAGGCAGGCGCAATGGCCGCTAGTCGCCCTGCCGATAGGAACGAGGGGGCGGCTGAATTCGAGCCGCTTCCGACCTACCTGGAACTCGCCATGGCCGCGGCCACAGCCCACGACAGACCGAAGGCGCGCCAGAAGAAGGGCTTCTTCCTCTGGCGTCTTTCGTCGATCGAAAAGGCGATCGCCATTGGGATTGCCGGCCTTGCGCTCTACGGCCTGGCGCTGATCGGCGACGGTTTCCTGCTGAAGGCGAAGGCGGAGCTTTCCCAGGTGCTGCTGAGACACGCCTTCGCTGCCGAACTGCGGGGCGAAACGACGAAACCCTGGCCCTGGGCGGACTTCACCACGGAGGCCAAGGTGCGCGCACCGCGCCTCGGCAAGGAGGCAATCGTGCTGTCCGGCGCTTCCGGCGAAGCGCTCGCCTTTGGTCCGGCCTGGCTCGCCAACACGCCGCAGCCAGGCGATCAAGGCACCGCGGTGATCGCCGCCCATCGCGACACTCACTTTCGCTGGTTGCAATATATAAAGCCGGGCGACGCCATCGAAGTCACCCGCCGCGACGGCAAGGTCCTGACCTTCAAGGCCGGCGAAGGCCGCATCGCTCCCTGGAATGCCAGCGGCATCGATCCCGCCTCAGACGGCCGCCACTTGGTGTTGACCACCTGCTGGCCCTTCGATGCGACGGAGCGCGGGCCGCTGCGCTACATCCTCGAAGCCGAACTGGTCGATGGCGAGGCGACAGGTTCCGTTCAACGGGCGAACACAAAGCCGTTATTGCAGGCCGAATGAGGTTGAACCCCTCCCCTGTCCGCTCCAGGTTTGAGGCTGGAGAGACGACGGGGAAACAAGATGAAGAGACTGTCCGCCTTCCATTTCGCCGCAGCGCTTTTTTTGTTCGGTGCCGTATGGGCTGAAGCCGCCGAGACCGTCAACACTCAAGGCCCCGCCGTCCGTGTCGACAAGCTCGCCGACGGGCTCGACCATCCCTGGGCGGTCGAGGTCTTGCCCGACGGCGCCTATCTCGTCACGGAGCGGCCGGGCCGCATGCGCATCATCCGCGACGGCAAGCTCTCCGAGCCAATCGGCAACGTGCCAAAGGTCAGCGCCCGTGGCCAGGGCGGCCTGATGGACGTGGCGCTCGCCCCGGACTTTGCGACATCGAGAAAGCTCTATTTCACCGCCGCCATCGCCAACCGGCAGGGCTCCGGCACCGAGGCCTTCAGCGCCACGCTGTCCAATGACGAAAAGCGACTCGACGCCGTCAAACCTGTTTTCACCATGCGGCGCTTCACCTCGGGCAATATTCAGTATGGCTCGCGCATCGCGATCGCCCCTGATGGTACGCTGTTCATCAGCGTCGGCGACCGCGGCGACCGCGATCGATCGCAGGACTGGCAGGATGATGCCGGCTCGATCATCCACATCAATGCCGATGGCAGCATTCCCGCCGACAACCCCTTCAAAAACGGCGGCAAGGCGCTGCCGGAAATCTGGTCGAAAGGCCATCGCAACCCGCAGGGCATCACTTTCGACGCCAAGGACGGCAAGCTTTACACCGTCGAACACGGCGCGCGCGGCGGTGACGAGATCAACCAGCCCGAGGCGGGCAAGAATTACGGCTGGCCGATCATCACCTATGGCCGCGACTATTCCGGCGCCGAGATCGGCGAAGGCACCGCCAAGAAAGGGCTGGAACAGCCGCTGCATTATTGGGATCCGTCGATCGCACCCGGCGCACTCGCCGTCTATCGCGGCGCCATGTTTCCGGAATGGGACGGCGATTTCATCGTCGCTGCGCTGAAATTCCAACTGCTCTCGCGCATGCAGCGCGACGACAGCGGCGCCTTCGTCGCGGAAGAGCGCCTGTTCGAGGGCGAATATGGCCGGATCCGCGATGTCGTCGTCGCACCCGACGGCGCGTTGCTGTTTGTGACTGATGAGGATGATGGCGCGCTGCTCAGGGTTTCCAGAGCACAAGCCGACAACGGCTGAGACGTCACAAGGCTCCGCGCAGCTCCTTGCGGATGACGAATTTTAACCCTGACCAGGTTTCTTCGACAGCGCAGACCTTGACGTCAACCAGACCGATTGGGAGCAGCATTTCCCGCAGCACATCCTCGGTGACATCGGTCGGCACCCGCGAACTCTTTTTCGGCCAGGAGATCCAGAGCACACCTTCCGGCTTTAAAACATCGAAGAGCTTAGTCGCGACAGCCTCCAGCGCCGCCCGTTCGGTCACAAACAGATGCACATAGTCGAACGCCCGCCGAGGCGTCTCCGGAAGCGCAAGGGCGACCGAGGCAAAACCATCGAAGTCATGGATGTCGCCAATCGTTTCGGGAACGCCGAGAAGAGCAGCCGCCTGTCCGCGCGCAAGCCCGAGCTTTCTGGCAAGCGGCGTGCCGGAATAGCCTGCCGTCTTTAGAGCCGCTCTATCCCCGGTCGACCGCCCCTCTCCGCGTCGCATGCCCCCGCCTCCGTCCTCAGGCATCAAGTCTTCACCCTTGCCGAAAGGAAACGCAACTGTTAACCGCTGGAAATATACCCATCCCATAGAGGTCGACATGACGCGCGTTCAGGCGAATCTCCTCCTATTGCTTGCAGCCGCCATCTGGGGCGGCGGCTTCGTCGCGCAGTCGACGGCGATGAAGGCGATCGGCCCGTTCTGGTTCATCGGCCTGCGTTTTGCCGTCGCCACATTTGCCGTGCTGCCTTTCGCCTTTTTCGAAGCGCGCAAGGCCAAGGCGAAGACAAGCAAGCGGCATGCGAGACTCTACATGCTGACCGGTCTTGCCCTTTTCGGCGGCGCCGCCACGCAACAGGTGGGGCTGCAGACGACGACAGTGACGAACTCCAGCTTCATCACCGGCCTCTATGTCGTCTTCGTGCCGCTGATCGCCGTGTTCTTCCTGCGCCGTGCCCCGCATTGGATCATCTGGCCGGGCGCACTGATGGCCGTCGCGGGCATTTACCTGCTGTCCGGCGGTCATCTCTCGGCGCTGACGTCAGGCGATTTGCTGACCGTCGTCTGCGCCGTCTTCTGGTCGATCCAGATCACCCTTGCCGGCACGACGGTCGCCGAGACCGCAAGGCCGCTGGCGCTTTCCGTCACGCAATTCGCCATCACCGCGGTCTGCGCGCTGGCAATGGCGGCCGCCTCCGAACCGATCAGTCTCTCCTCAGTATGGGCCGCAGCCCCGCAGATCCTCTATGTCGGCATCTTCTCCTCTGGTCTGGCCTTCGTGCTGCAGGTGATCGGCCAGCGCTACACGACGCCCTCGCAGGCGGCGTTCTTCCTCTCTTCCGAAGCTCTTTTCGGCGCATCGCTTGCAGCGCTGCTGCTCGGTGAGTCGATGTCGGCGACGGGCTATACAGGTTGCGCGCTAATGTTTATCGCTATGCTTGTGGTCGAACTCGTGCCGAGCTTCGCCCGCCGGGGCCTGCGGGCGGCCTGAACACGCTTTCAAATATGGGTGGATGGGCAATCCAAAAAAAATTCACTGCACCGGAACAACGCGTTCACGTTGCATTTTTGGCAAAATCTGCTCGAAATTTATATTGCAGACGATACAAAACGTTAATCATGTTCCCTTCGGCGAAGGAAATTTTGTGTTTTTGCGCAAATTGGCTGTTGGCGGGAGTGTGCCCTGAACGACACGTTAAAAAACTTTTGCTTGCCAAAATCCCGGAAACGCCGCACTCTCGCCTCGTTCGGGCATTTTGCGAGCATGGGAAGTCCTTAAGTATTTGCGCGCCGGAAACGCTAATATTCCGGTCAGCCGGTTCCAAAAAGGCGGGCGAAAGTCCTGTCTGGGGCAGGCCGAGGTAGAGGGGACCTTTTTCTCACATTTCAAGAATTGCCTGCCAACACCTCCCGCAAGGAGGCAATGCTATGATGCTGCCCGTGTGGATGGCGGGCAGAGAGAAAAGGACCTGACGCATGGCCGAAACTGGCACTGTAAAATTCTTCAATACCGACAAAGGCTTCGGCTTCATCAAGCCGGACCGGGGCGGCGCCGATATCTTCGTTCACATTTCTGCCGTCCAGGCCTCCGGGCTGGCCGGTCTGACGGAAAACCAGAAGGTAAGCTTCGACACGGAGCCGGATCGCCGCGGCAAGGGCCCCAAGGCCGTCAATCTGCAGATTGCAGGCTGAACCCTTAACAAGGCTGTCGAATTTCGAGTTGAGGCCCGGCAGCAATGCCGGGTTTTGTCATTCAGCCCTCGTTCAGCTAGCGGGCTGTACCTCTAGCATCATCGAGAAAGGAACCGGGGTTCGGTTCCCGGGATTAGGATTTTATGCTGATGAACAGGCTCGCAAAAACTCTTCTGCTGACGGCAACCGCTGCTGCACTTACCCTTTCTGCGATTGGCGAGGCATCGGCCGGCGATCACCATTGGCGCCATCATAACAACAATGACGCCCTCGTCGGCGGCGCGGTCGGCCTCGCCACCGGCCTGATCGTCGGCTCGGCGATCGCCAATGCCAATAACGGCCCGGTTTACGATGAACCCCGCTACATCGACCCGCCCTACGAGCCCAGCTATTACGAGCCCGCTCCGGTCTATCGCGCCCCGCGCCGCGTCTATGTCGAGCAGCCGCAATACGTCGAAGAGCCGCGATATTATGCGCCGGTCCGCACCGCTGTGGAGCCCTGGTCGCCGCAGTGGGAGCGTTATTGCTCTTACCGCTATCGCTCCTTCGACCCGCGCAGCGGCACTTACATCGGCAACGACGGCCGCAGCCATTTCTGCACCGCCGGCTAATCTTCCGTCAATTCATCATGAAGCGCCGCTCCTGAGCGGCGCTTTTGTTTTTGGCTTCGTCAGCCGGGCTTCTTCTCCCAGGGCATCGGTCCCACCTCGGCATCAGGCTCTAAATCGGTCGAGACGCTGACGGCGCGCCATTCCCGGTCGGCTGCGATGCGCGCTGCATCCGCCTTCTCGACGTTGCGCACCGCATCGCTGCCAAGCAGCAGCCGGAACGGCGGCTCGTCGAGACCGGCAATGTGGATAATAACCGCAGCCGCTTTGGCGGGATCGCCGGGCTGACGGCCGTCATACTCGCGCTGAAAGCGCACCGTGGCGCCGACCGTTTCCGCATATTCCGCCCGCCCCTCGGCAAGCACTGTCGAAGCGCCGGCGAAATCCGTCCTGAAGCCGCCGGGCTCAACCACCGTCACCTTGATGCCGAATGGCGAAACCTCCTTCGCCAGCACTTCGGAGAAACCCTCGATACCGAATTTTGCCGCCGAATAAGCGCCGCGGCCGGCAGGCCCGATACGCCCGCCGACGGAGGAGAACTGAATAATATGGCCCGCCCCCTGCCCACGCATCAAGGCGATCACCGCCTTGCTCATGATGATCGTGCCGAACAGGTTGGTTTCGATCTGGGCGCGGAAATCGGCAAGGCTGGTATCCTCGATCGAGCCGACATTGCCATAGCCCGCATTGTTGACGAGCACGTCGATACGGCCGAACCTCTTGACGGCTGCCTCGACGGTTGAGGCCGCTGCCGCCTCGTTCGTCACGTCAAGCGCCAGCGTCAGCACCTGCCCGCCATAGCGCTCGGAAAGATCGGCAAGCTGGGCGGGATTGCGTGCCGTCGCCACCAGATTGTCACCGGAGGCCAGGACTGCCTCCGCCAGCGCCCGGCCGAGACCGCGCGAACTCCCCGTAATCAACCAAACCTTCGACATCGGAAACCTCTTCTTCATTGGTTCCCTGCCCATGTATGATCTATCGTTTCCAATCGAAAGAAGGCACCAACACGATCCATACGCACCCCGAGGTAACAAAGGTGACCGGCGACATATTCGATTTCTGCAGCAACATGACGGATGAACAGGATGCGCGAGCGCGCGCCTTGGTCGAGCGGGCGGCGGCAAAATGGCCGCTGCGCATCCTGCACGTGCTCTCCGATGCCGGCGCGCCTTTACGTTTCTCGCGTCTGATGGAGCGGGTCGAGGGCATCAGTCAGAAAGTTCTGACGCAGACGCTGCGTACCCTCGAAAGCGACGGCCTCATCATCCGCACACTCTATCCCGAGGTGCCGCCGCGCGTCGAATATGAATTGACGCCGCTCGGATTCGACCTTCTCATGCAGGTCGCAACGCTTTGGCGATGGATCGTCGAGCGCCTCGGCGATTTCGATGCGCGCAATGCCGTAAAGCTCACGGCAACGAGTGTTTAAGCCGGAATGCGGATCGTCGCCCTCAAGCCTCCAAGCGGGCTGTCGCCGAGCGTGACGTTGCCGCCATGGCTGCGGGCAATGTCACGGGCGATCGCAAGACCGAGCCCGGTGCCCGACGCATCGAGGTTGCGCGCCGCGTCCAGCCGGAAGAACGGTTTGAACACGTCCTCGCGATTCTTCTCCGGAATGCCCGGCCCGTCATCGTCAAAGATAACGGTCAGCCATTTGGCGTTGTGTTTGGCTTCGATGTCGAGCCTGTTGGCATAGCGGCGCGCGTTCGAGGCCAGGTTGGTGACGAGACGCATAAAGGCGTTCGGCCTGACCGATATCTCGTCGTCGCCTTCAATCGAATAGGCGAATGTCTTGCCGTGCAGGGCGAAATCGGCTTCCAGTTTGGCGAAGATCTCGCTGAGCTTCAGTTCGCCGACATCCTCTTCGACCTCGCCGCGCGCGAAAGCCATGTAAGCCTCCAGCATCGTCTGCATATCATTGACGTCATCGTTCAGACCATGCAGGTCGGGATTGTCGCCGGCGAGCGCCAGTTGCAGTTTGAAGCGAGTGAGGATGGTGCGCAGATCGTGGCTGACGCCGGAGAGCATCGCCGTACGCTGCTCGATCTGCCGCTCGATGCGCTCGCGCATCAGAATGAAGGCAAGGCCGGCGCGCCGGACCTCGTCGGCGCCGCGCGGATAGAAATTGTCGGGCTTCTGCCCCTTACCGAAGCTTTCGGCCGCCCGCGCCAGCATCAGGATCGGGCGTATCTGTCCCCGCAGGAAGAGGATCGAGATACCGATCAGCACCAGCGAGGTGCCGACCATCCAGACGATGAAGATATGGGTATTCGAGGCATAGGTCTGACTGCGTTTGGCCAGCACCCTGAGGATCTTGTTTTCCAGCTTGATGCGGATCTCGACCAGATTCGAGTTGCCGACCGTGTCGATCCAGAAGGGCCGGTGGATCTCGTCGGTGATCTCGTCGCTGAGGATGCCGTCAAGGATCGAGAAGAACGGCTTGACCCGCGGCGGCGGCAGGTCGCCGTCGGGCTCGATCGAGATCTGCAGGTTGAGCTGATCACGCGCGATGCGGATAATCTCGCCATAGTCCGAATTCTGCGGATAGGTCTCAACAATCTCGATGATCGCGGCGATGTCGCGGGTGACGGCGAGCGACAGCCGCTCCGTCACCATCTGCCAGTGGCGCTCCATGAAGACGGCGGCGACGACGGATTGCAAGAGCACCATCGGAATGATGATGATCAGCAGCGAGCGTGCGTAAAGCCCGGTGGGCAATCGGCGCCGCAGCCAGCGGACGATCCAGCGCCAGCCCGCAGCAGGAGCGCGGTCTTCCCGCCGCAAGCTGTCGATTGTCGCCATCAACGTCGGTCCTGGCCTTTCAGAGCATGGTGCCGGAAAGTGTGAACCATTATCGGCATCATGTTCCGTTTCCTCAAATCTAAAGCATGTCGCGCAAAAGTGTGCAGCGGTTTTGCGATAGCGACATGCGCAAAAACAAAGATCTAAAGCGCGACAAGCGAATCTGAAAGATCGCGCAGCGCTTTAGTCGATGCTCAGCCTGTATCCGATCCCGCGCACTGTCTGCAGCCAGACGGGGTTGGCCGGATCCTCCTCGATCTTGCGCCTGAGCCGGTTGATCTGCACGTCGATCGTCCGCTCGCCGACCTCAGTGTCGTTGCCGATCAGCTCGTGCCGGGGGATCGTGTCACCGGCGCGGCGCGCAAAGAGCAGCATGATTTCCTGCTCGCGGTCGGTGAGCCGGATCACCTCGCTGGCCTTCTTCAACTCCTTGCGGGTCAAGGAGAAAGTATAGGGCCCGAACATCACCTGTTCGATCTTCAGCCCCTCTCCGCCGGCGTTACGACGTAGGATGTTGTTGATGCGCAGCACCAGCTCGCGCGGATCGAAGGGCTTGGAGAGATAGTCGTCGGCGCCGGCCTCGAGGCCTTCGATGCGGTTGCCCGATTCCGCCAGCGCTGTCAGCATGATGATCGGCACGTTCTTGATGGCGCGAAGCCCGCGGGTGACGTCGATGCCAGATTCACCAGGCATCATCACATCCATGATGATGAGATCGAAATCGAGACCCGCAAGCTTACGCTGCGCCTCGGCGCCGTCGGCCGCGACGGTGACGCGAAAACCGTTCTCCGCAAGATAACGATTGAGCAGCGCGCGGATGCGGGAGTCGTCGTCAACCACCAGCAGATGCGCCGCATCATCGGAAATACCTGTCTTGACCGCCATTCAATCCGCCTTCTTTCTGTCCCGCATGCCCCCGAGGAAGGCCTTCACCCCCTCCCGCACCTGCGCGGAGGCTCCTTCGAATGCCCGCTCAATGCGGCGCGATTGCGGCTCTGCGAGCGCAAGCGCCAGCTCGCGCCCCGATTTCGTCGGATAAAGCTTGCGCTGCCGCCGGTCCTCAGGCCCCGCCACCTGGCGAATATAGCCTGAATCGATCAGCTGTTTCAGCACCCTTGCAAGACTCTGCTTGGTGATCTTCAGCGTGTCGAGAAGATCGGCCACCGTCATGCCGGGATTGCGGTTGACGAAATGCACGACACGATGATGCGCCCGGCCGAAACCGCTCTTTTCGAGGATGGCGTCGGGATCGGAAACGAAGTCGCGATAAGCAAAGAAGAACAGCTCGATGATCTCGAAATCGATCGTCTCGGTATCTTCCATCGGCGTGGCCAACGGCTCCGGCTTGCCCGTTTTCGGACCGGTCTGTCGTGACACTCGGCTTTCCTTTCTCTTCTCCGCACTGCGGGACGTTTCGCGGGGATAGGTCAGTTTTGTTGACTTAAATTTGCGTCACTGCCGGCTTTCCGAACCCTGCGGCAGCCCCGCAGGGACCTTTATCTGCTTGGCATTTCTTGGAACCAAGGCCCATCCGGCGCACCGCGCAATTTCCCCCTGCATCTGTGGATAAAACGTAATGGGGACAACAATCAACAGGCATGGCGCGTGGAGCGCCGGAGGTGTCAGGCCGATCGCCTGGCGCGGCAGCGGGATGATGGGCGTTTCGGCGCAGGCCGACTGCATTCTATCCGGCGGCGATCGCCGCCGGATAAGCCCTTCACATGATCGGTGCGGTCGGGCTACCTATGCGCCCGCGCCATCACCAGTCCGGCGAGCGTCGAGAGAATGCCGCCGCCGATCAGGCCGCCGATACCGTCGGCAATCAGCCCGGTCGCTGCAACGTCCCCGCCGACCATGCCGAGCAGCATGCCGCCGCCGACACCGCCGATCGCGCCGGCAATCGTACGGGCCACGACATTGATCGCATGCTGCTTCAAGGCGGCGCTCGCAGCATTGCCGCCGATGGCACCGGCAATCAATTGGACGATGAACGGAAGTAGGGCTTCCATGATTTCCTCCTTAGCGATCTCCCCGATCGCCGCCAATATGCCGAACCTTCGGCATGTTAGCATTTTATCATACTCGAGAAAAAAGGCGTGAAGAAAAATCAACCGATGCGTGATTAAGGCGAAGAGCCAGCGACCGCCGGGGTCGCGAAGTCTTCTCAAACGAAAGGCGGCCCGGTGGCCGCCTCGATTCAACTTGATCGACCATTTTATTGATAGACATAGACGATCCGGCGCGTGCCGGGATCGACCAGCACGGGACGGTCGTTGATCCTGGTATAACGGTATTCATAATCGGGGATGGTCTGGAATGTGACATCATCCGGCACTTCGGCACCGACGACGACATCGCCGCCGAGCCGCACCGTATCAATTGGATTGGTTTCGATATAGGTGCGCACCGTCTCCGGCGGAGTGATGGTCTCGACAGCCCCGACCGGGCCGATCAGTTCGTCGCCTGGCGCCGGCTGCGGGTCAGCCGGGACGACGCTGGCGGTCGACTCGTAAGTGACGACGGGAACGCCGATTTCGGCGCGGTGCTGCTCGACGATCACCTGGTTGCCGCCATAATCCATCTGCAGATAATCGGCATAGACCCAGCCGCGCATGCCGTTGACGTCGACGCGGCACCAGCGGCTGCCTTCGATGCAGCCATCGAGCACTGCGGTCGAGCCGCGGGTAGCAAGGCCGACTGTAGGATATTGCGGACCCGGACCTGCGCGGACGTTGAGGTCGTTGACCGTGGTCGCGACCATCTCCGCCTGCGCCAGACCGCCGGTCGCCAGGAGCACGGCTCCAGCCAGTAGGATGTTTCTCTTCAAGGTCATGTGAGCGTCTCCTTGGTTTCGATGGCCGGACAACGCGCGGCGTTCCACGATGTTCCCCTGGCCTCCGCCCGACAAATGGGCGACATCAGAGAACCACGGACAAGCATTTGAAAAATATAGAAAAAGCCTAATTCTACCGCTGCATGGGAGAAGCGGCGAACCCTATAAATTTGTGTTGCAGCTTGTTTTTTTGCCGTGAAACAGCTCGCGCACCAGCAGATTCCGGCTGTCCTTGCCGTCGTTTCGAACTATACCTGAGCACCCGAGACACCAAGCGAGGCGCTTATGGGCATGCTCCAGGCCGGCATCATTCCGGTGACACCTTTTCAGCAGAACTGCACGGTCTTCTTCGATCCAGATACCCTGGAAGGCGTCGTCGTCGATCCGGGTGGCGACGTGCCGCTCATTCTCCAGGCGATCCAGAAGAGCGGCCTGACCATCAAGGAAATCTGGCTGACGCACGGCCACCTCGACCATGCTGGCGGCGCCAAAGAGTTGAAGGAAGCCCTCGGCGTCGACATCGTCGGCCCGCACCAAGACGACCTGCCGCTGTTGCAGCGCATCGAGACCCAGGCGGCGAACTACGGCATATCAGGATTGCGCAACGTCCTGCCCGACCGCTGGCTCAAGGATGGCGACAAAGTTTCCTTCGGCGTCCACGAGTTTGAGGTCTATCACGCGCCCGGCCATGCCCCCGGACATGTCATCTATTTTAATCGCGCACAGAACTTCGCCCATCTCGGCGACGTGTTATTTAACGGCTCAATCGGCCGCACCGACCTGCCCGGCGGCAATCATCAGCAGCTTCTGGATTCGATCCGCGATAAGGTGCTGCCGCTCGGCGACGATGTCGGCTTCATCTGCGGCCACGGTCCCGGCAGCCGCATCGGCGATGAACGCCGCAGCAATCCGTTCTTGCAAGAAATCCGAGCCGATGGGCTAGCCGGCGCGGGTTCGTCAGGCGAAACCACCCGATAAAACGGTGTGAGCTGACACTCACATCATTTTCCGACCGTTCGGTACGCCTTGTTCGACAGCCGCAAGCACGATCGCGCCGTTCTCGTCCTCGAAGCCCAGCGTCAGCACTTCCGAGCGAAACGGACCGATCTGGCGCGGCGGGAAGTTGACGACGCCGAGCACCTGCCGGCCGACCAGGCTTTCCGGCGTATAATGCACGGTGATCTGCGCCGAGGATTTCCTCGTGCCGATCTCGGGACCGAAATCGATCACCAGCTTGAACGCCGGTTTGCGCGCTTCCGGAAAGGGACTGGCCTCAACGATGGTGCCGACACGTATGTCGACACGATCGAAATCGGCGTAGGTGATCTCTTCGGCCATAAGTGGCTCCGTCAGCCGGCCAGTTCCTCGGCCCGCTTGCGCGCTGCCGCGAGTGCCGAGTCGAACAAGGGCTGCATGCCGTTTTCGGCCATCAGCACCGCCAACGCCGCCGCCGTCGTGCCGCCCGGAGAAGTCACGTTCTGCCGCAGCCGCGAAGCATCGTCGGGGGACTGGTGCAAGAGTTCACCAGCCCCCGCGACAGTTTCCCGCGCAAGACGCATGGCGAG
Source organism: Rhizobium lentis (assembly GCF_014200175.1). GTDB lineage: Bacteria > Pseudomonadota > Alphaproteobacteria > Rhizobiales > Rhizobiaceae > Rhizobium > Rhizobium mulingense. Next base: position 787,667 of record NZ_JACHBD010000001.1, read on the forward strand.
GTCCGCCTGCAGGCCGAGCTTACGGCCCGCCTCCGCCATACATTCGACGAGATAGAAAACATAGGCCGGGCCACTGCCGGAAAGCGCCGTCACGGCATCGATATCGGCTTCCGCGGGCACCCATTCGACCGGGCCGGAAACGCGCAGAAGCGAATGGACGCGCTCGCGCTGCTGATCGCTGACCGCTGAATTGGCATAGGCCCCGGTGACCCCACGACCGACCATGGCAGGCGTGTTCGGCATGGCCCGTACCATGGCGGCCTTCCCGAGATGCTTTTCGAGAAAACCGAGCGTCTTGCCGGCAGCGACCGAGACGACGACCGTCTCCGGCCCGACAGCGCTTTTCACCGCCGGCAACACCGCCTCCATCACCTGCGGCTTCACCGCAAGGAACAAGACGCCTGCCTTCAACCCTGCCGGAAGCGCTGCAAGATGGGTCGCTCCCGCCTCACCGATCGTCGCCAGCATCGCCGGCGACGGGCCGGGATCTACGACGATGACGGCCGAGCCCGGAACGCCGCTCTTCAGCCAGCCGGAGAGCATCGCGCCACCCATATTGCCGGCGCCGATCAGAACGACGGGATGCTTCGAGGAGAAAGCCTTGGCTGGCATGTTATGCCTCGCCGACCGTTTCGAACAGCACGGCTTCCATTGCCTTGGACGCATCCATGCCGGACCAGACGACGAACTGGAAAGCCTGGAAATAGGCCTCGCAGGTGTCGAGCGCGCTGGAAAGCAGCACCTCCACCTGGCGGTTGGTCGGCTCGGCGCCGCCGGCAAGCAGCAGCGACTGCCTGAAGATGACGACGTCTTCCTGGCGCCAGAGGTCGAAATGCCCCATCAGCACCTGACCGTTGATCGCCGAGAGCAGCTTGACCACCTCGTTGACCCTGATGTCGGGGACTTTGATATCGAATGCGCAGCCAAGATGCAGCGCCTCGAATTCCTCCATCCAGGAGAAGGAGACATGATAGTCCGTCCAGCGCCCCTCGACCGTCATCGCGATCTCGTCCTCGCCGGACCGTTCGAACGACCAGTCATTGTTGGAGGCCACGTACTCGATCATATCGACCGGGTTCGACTGACGCTCGACTTCCAATTCCATCAGGTTCATGCAGCACCTTCTTGACCGGAATGAATGCGACTTAACTTCGTGTACGAACACAAGAAAGACACACTCAAATACCGGAAACTACCACCGGATGATCGTTGAACCGCTGCCAGACTTAACGCAGATAACCTGCCCGGAGCTTACCAAGTCGCTTCGAATCATCATTTAAAATCAGTGTATAATGACCCTTGCCACCTGCCAGCCCCCTGAGAGGAAAATACGGACGGGCCGTTGTGGAAAGCTCTTCGAAACTCAATTCAGAAGGGAGAATAAGCGACTCTGCGAATTGGCTTTTTTGGCAGTGTCCACAGGTGGAAAACTCACCTGGAATTTTTTGTGACAGACGCGACGTGTGACATGAAGGCAACGCCGCGTCTGCACCATACCGGGATATCAGTGGCCCTCGCCGGCAAGCTTCGCTTCCAAAGCCGTGATGCGGGCGGCAAGCGCCTCGTTTTCGTCGCGTGCCTTGATCGCCATCTCGCGCACGGCCTCGAATTCCTCGCGCTTGACGACGTCCATGCTGTTCAGCCAACGCTCGGCCTGGGCGTTGAAAGCCGTCTCGATCTCCTTGCGGACGCCCTGGGCAGCACCTGCCGCGTCGGTCATCAGCTTGGCGAACTCATCCATGATGCGGTTCGTTCCGGTCGTCATGGCGTTTTTCTCCCTTCGCATGCGGTGAATCCGGCCCTTCAGGGCCTTGAAGACTGAGGTAGGGCTTCGCCATCGGCGATGCAAGCGCTTTGCACGGGATAGTCCTCGCCGGGCCGGGCTGTGAAAGCGAGATCACGAACAATGGACTTGACCGTCCGGGATCGCAGCGGCATGTTCCGCCGACTTCAACGGATGGGAAAACCTTGCCGATAGCCGCCGATCTCCTTGCCATCATGCCTTTCCCGGACATCGATCCGATCGCCTTTTCGATCGGTCCGCTGGCGATTCACTGGTACGGTCTCGCCTATGTCGCCGGCATTCTGCTCGGCTGGGCCTATGCCCGCCGCATCGCCGCCAATGACAGCCTTTGGCCTGACAACGCGTCGCCGATATCAAGGGTGCAGCTCGACGATTTCATCGTCTGGGCAGCTCTCGGCGTCGTCCTCGGCGGTCGCCTCGGCTATATTTTCTTCTACGATCTTACAGCCGTCCTGCATGAGCCCGTGCGTGCGGTTCAGATCTGGAACGGCGGCATGTCGTTCCACGGCGGCCTGGCCGGTACGACGATCGCCATGATCCTCTTTGCCCGCCGCCACGCCATTCCGATCTGGAGCCTGTTCGACATCGTCGCCACGGTCGTTCCCTTCGGCCTGTTCTTTGGCCGCATCGCCAATTTCATCAATGGCGAGCTCTGGGGCCGCTTGACCGACGTGCCCTGGGCCGTGGTCTTCCCGACCGGCGGTCCGTTCGCCCGCCACCCGAGCCAGCTCTACGAGGCCGGCCTCGAAGGCATCGTTCTGCTTCTGGTTCTGGCCGCCCTCGTCTACGGCATGCGGGCGCTGAAAACCCCGGGCTTCGTCACCGGCGTCTTCGTCTGCGGCTATGCGCTGTCGCGCATCTTCGTGGAATTCTTCCGCGAGCCCGACGCCCAGCTCGGCTACCTCCTCGGCACCACCTGGATGACCATGGGCATGGTTCTCTCCTCGCCGATGATCCTGCTCGGCCTCTGGGCGATGCTGCGCGCCCGTCGCCAGGCTGCGTTGCAGCTCTGACACGGCGGATAAACGACATGAACACCGCTCTCGGCGAAAAGATCAAGGCGATCATCCAGGCCAACGGCCCGATCAGCGTCACCGATTATTTCTCGCTCTGCCTGGCCGATCCCGAACATGGCTATTACCGCACCCGTGAGCCCTTCGGCCGCTCCGGCGACTTCGTCACCGCGCCGGAAGTTAGCCAGATCTTCGGCGAAATGATCGGCGTCTTCATCGTCCATGCCTGGCAGCGTCATGGCACGCCGGCGGATGTGCGCCTCGTCGAGATCGGGCCCGGCCGCGGTACGATGATGGCCGACATGCTGCGCGTCATCGCTCGCATCGCCCCACCGCTTTTCGACACCATGAGCGTGCATCTTGTCGAAACCAGCGAGCGTCTGCGCGACGTCCAGAGCCAGACGCTCGAAGCCTATGGCGAGAGAATCGCCTGGCACGACGGCTTCGATGAAGTCCCGCCCGGCTTCACCCTGTTCGCCGCCAATGAATTGTTCGACGCGATCCCGATCCGCCAGTTTGTCCGCACGCAGACAGGTTTCCGCGAGCGCATGGTCGGGCTCGACGCAGACGGCGAGCTGACCTTCGCAGCCGGTGTCGCCGGCCTCGATCCCGCGCTGCTTCCCGAACCGGTGCAGAACCTGCCGCTCGGCACGCTGTTCGAGATTTCCCCTGCCCGCCAGGCGGTGATGATGGCGATCTGCGAGCGGCTGCGCGCCTTCAGCGGCACGGCGCTTGTCATCGACTACGGCCATCTCGTCACCGGCTTCGGCGATACGCTGCAGGCCGTGCGCATGCATGAATTCGACCCGCCGCTTGCCCATCCCGGCGAAGCCGATCTGACGAGCCATGTCGATTTCCAGCAGCTCGCCGAGACGGCGCTGACATCAGGCCTGCATCTGAACGGCGCCGTGCACCAGGGCGACTTTCTGACCGGCCTCGGCATTCTCGAGCGCGCCGCTGCTCTCGGGCGCGACCGCGAGCCGCAGACCCAGCAGGTCATCCAGACGGCAGTCGATAGACTTGCCGGCGCCGGTGAGGGCCGGATGGGCGAACTCTTCAAGGTCATGGCCGTCTCGCACCCGGCCGTCGATCTCATGCCCTTTCGTCCGGTGGATTGACAGGGCGCACGCGGCTGAGCCAACATCCCCGCGAACAGCAACTTGAAGCGCGCCGCCGATGCGATGCGCTCGGGACAATAACAAACCTCTCGAAAAGCCCGGAATCACAGATGCAGGACGCGGCCTCTCCCGCACCGATCGAAAGCGTGCTGCTGAACGAAGCGGCTGGCACCGCCATCCGCCACGGTTATTTCACCCGCGCTGGCGGCGTTTCCGAAGGGATCTATCGCGGTCTCAATGTCGGCCTCGGCTCCAGCGACGAGCGGGGCAAGGTGATGGAAAACCGCCGCCGCGTCGCCGCCTGGTTCGATCTGCCGATCGAGCGGTTGGCAACCGTTCATCAGGTGCATTCTCCCGATGTCGTGACGATCGGCGCCGACTATGACGGCGCTCGCCCCGATGCCGACGCAATGGTGACGGCAGTCCCCGGCATTGTGCTTGGCGTGCTGGCCGCCGATTGCGGCCCAATCCTCTTTGTCGATCCCGAAAATCGCGTCATCGGCGCCGCCCATGCCGGCTGGAAGGGTGCGCTGACCGGCGTGCTCGAAAACACCATCGCAGCCATGGAAGCCCTGGGTTCCGACCGCGGCAGCATACTGGCCTGCCTCGGCCCCTCGATCAGCCAGGAGAGTTACGAAGTCGGACCGGAATTCGTCGATCGCTTCATCGCCGAAAATCCCGATTACGAGCGGTTCTTCATGCCTTCGGCAACGCCGGGCCACGCCATGTTCGATCTGCCGGCACTGACCATCGACAGGCTGACCCGGGCCGGCGTTCGGGCCGAAAGCCTCGGCCTCTGCACCTATCCGGACAGCGAGCGCTTCTTTTCCTATCGCCGGACGACGCATCGCAAGGAGCCGGACTACGGCCGCCAGATTTCAGCGATATCAATCAGGGAGACTTGATCAGAATGGCACTGCACTTCGAAAAGGCCGAGTTCGCAAGCCGACTGGCGCGCCTCACCGAGAAGATGAAGGAAGAAAAGCTCGACGCCCTGCTGCTCTTCGCCCAGGAAAGCATGTACTGGCTGACCGGCTACGACACCTTCGGCTACTGCTTCTTCCAGACGCTCATCGTCAAGAGCGACGGCAGCATGGCGCTGATCACCCGCTCGGCCGATCTTCGCCAAGCCAAGCACACATCGATCCTTGAGGATATTCATATCTGGGTCGACAGGGTCAATGCCGATCCGACGCTCGACCTGAAGAACCTGCTGGTCGAGATGGATCTGCTCGGCGCCCGCATCGGCGTCGAATATGATACGCACGGCATGACCGGCCGCGTCGCCCGCCTGCTCGACGCGCAGCTGACCACTTTCGGCCAGATCGTCGACGCCTCCTATCTCGTCAGTCGTCTTCGTCTGATCAAGAGCCCGACCGAGGTCGCCTATGTCGAACGGGCTGCAGAGCTCGCCGACGACGCGCTCGACGCCGCGATCCGGCTGACGAAACCGGGCGCCGACGAGGCCGACATCCTCGCCGCCATGCAGGGAGCGATTTTTTCCGGCGGCGGAGACTATCCCGCCAACGAGTTCATCATCGGCTCCGCAGCCGACGCGCTGCTCTGCCGCTACAAGGCCGGCCGCCGCAAGCTCGACGCCAATGACCAGCTGACACTCGAATGGGCCGGCACCTACGCGCATTATCATGCCGCCATGATGCGCACGATCGTCATCGGCGAGCCGCTGCAACGCCATCGCGAGCTCTACAATGCCTGCCGCGAAACCATCGAAGCGATCGAGACCGTGCTGAAGCCCGGCCACACCTTCGGCGACGTCTTCGATATGCATGCCAGGATCATCGACGACCGCGGCCTCGCCCGCCACCGGCTGAATGCCTGCGGTTATTCGCTCGGCGCCCGCTTCTCGCCCTCCTGGATGGAGCATCAGATGTTCCATGTCGGCAATCCGCAGCCGATCGAGCCGAACATGTCGCTCTTCGTGCACATGATCATTGCCGATTCCGATACGGGAACCGCGATGACGCTCGGACAGACCTATCTGACGACGGCGGATGCGCCGCGCGCATTGTCTCGTCATCCGCTCGATTTTATCGGCCGTTGAAACCCGGCATTGACGGATGAGAATCCGGAATTGACAGACGACCATCCCCGCCCGCATAAATTCGGGCGGGCTGATGCGATTGTAGGAAGGACGGATTACGGGATGACGCGAGCTGCGACTGCGCCCACGCTCCTGTTCGTCATGGCCCTGCTTACCGCCTGCAATACCACCGACGCGCTGACGCCGCAGGTCGGCATCGGCGATCCCTCCGGAGTCGCGCCGTCAAGCCCGGTGACCCAGCGTGAGGCCGAAGGTTTGGCGGGCACGCGTCAACCGGTTTTCGCCGCAGGCTCGCAGCCGAATGGCTATCATCCCGCCTATAATCAATCGCCCGGAGCCTATCGGCCCGGCAGCGGCGCCCCGCCGACAACGATGCAGGAACAGGCCGACGCCCTGTCGAGGAACAGCACCTCGCCCGCTGCCTCCGCCCCGATCGAGGGACAGGCGCTGCCGCCGGCGGCCACCGGTCCCGGGTTTCAGGCGCAGACCAGTCAGGCGCTCGACGCGCAGCCGCAGCAGACCGCCGCCCTCACGCCCGGCGCCTCTTCCGCCCGCGGCAATACCGTGCGCTTCCTGCCGATCATCGGCGCGCCGGTGCAAGCCGTCACGCCCCTCTCGCGCCAGCTTGGCGCCGAGGCGCGGGCGCACGGCCTTTCCATCAAGAGCTCGAACGATACGAGCAGCGACTACATCCTCAAAGGCTATCTCTCCGCCTTCAGCGACGACGGTAAAGTCACCGTGGTCTATGTCTGGGACATTCTCGACAGTGGCGGCGCCCGCCTGCACCGCATTCAGGGGCAGGAAAGCGTACCGACGGCCGCGGCCGACCCCTGGGCCGGCGTTCCGGCTTCGGTGATGCAGCAGATCGCCTCGAAAACCATCGCGGAATTCACCTCTTGGCGGCAGGCACAGGGCGGTTAGTCACAAACTTTTTGCAAATATGGAAGCCTGTGGCGCCTTTGCCCTTGCATTCACAGGGAAGCTGACTAAAAAGCGCGGCTATCAGCGCATAACAGGCGGACCAACATGAAGGTTTTCGCAGGCAATTCGAACCGGCAACTCGCCGAAGCGATCTGCAACTATCTCAACGTTCCCTTGGGGAAAGCCAGTGTCCGAAGGTTTGCCGATCAGGAAATCTTCGTGGAAATCCAGGAAAACGTCCGCGGCGAGGACGTTTTCCTCGTACAGCCCACGTCCTATCCTGCCAACGACCATTTGATGGAACTGCTAATCATGATCGACGCTATGCGTCGTTCGTCTGCCCGCCGCATCACCGCCGTCCTCCCCTATTTTGGCTATGCCCGCCAAGACCGCCGCGCCTCCGGCCGCACACCGATTTCGGCCAAGCTCGTCTCGAACCTGATCACTGAAGCCGGCGCCGACCGCGTCATGACGCTCGATCTCCACGCCGGTCAGATCCAGGGTTTCTTCGATATTCCGACAGACAATCTTTACGCGCTGCCGGTCCTGACGCGCGACATCAAGAGCCACTATGACCTCAGCAACGTCATGGTCGTCTCGCCTGACGTCGGCGGCGTCGTTCGCGCCCGTGCGCTCGCCAAGCGGCTGGACTGTCTTTTGTCGATTGTCGACAAGCGTCGCGACCGGCCGGGTGAATCCGAAGTCATGAACATCATCGGCGACGTTACCGGCAAGGACTGCTTGCTGATCGACGATATCGTCGATTCCGGCGGCACGCTCTGCAATGCAGCCGATGCGCTGCTCGCCAAGGGCGCTTCCAGCGTCACCGCTTATATCACCCACGGCGTGCTGTCGGGCGGCGCCGTCACCCGCGTCGCATCGTCCAAGCTGCGCGAACTTGTCATCACCGACTCGATCCAGCCGACGACGGCCGTGCAGTCCGCCCATAATATCCGCGTCGTGACGACCGCTCCGCTGATCGGCGAAGCCATCAGCCGTACGAGCCAGGAAGAATCCGTCTCCAGCCTCTTCGACTAAAAAGAGCCGGCGTTCGACCGGCTCTTTCAATTTCTGCATGAGATGAACCAGCGATTGCCGGGTTTACCGGGGAAGGCGCGCGAATGGCTGGCTGTCAATTGTCGCCAAGCCGCACTCCCGAAGCCGGATTAAGCCGCCGTGCCGAACATTGGTCTTGCTGACGGCAGGTGACGTCAAACGCAAAAAGGCCGGCACGACGCCGGCCTCTTACGTTTCTGTTTCCATTGAACCGCTCAGGGCTGCTGCGGCGCAGGTTCCGCGTCCTGACCTTGATCCAATTCCTGCTCCTGGCCCGGCTCCAGCCCCTGATCCCCCGGACCGTCCGGTCCCTTGATCTGCTGGCCATTGACCGCCACGGAACCATCGCGGCTGACGCTGATGTCCCAGCGCGAACGGCCGTCGGGATCGGTCTTGGCGAAGCCCTTCGCCATCATGATGCCGAAGGAGACCTGGTTGAGATCGGGATCCGTCTTGGCAAGCTCCTGAACCGCGGCGATCGTCTTGTCGAGATCGCGGGCAAGGATGATCGCCTCCAACGAATAGTCCTTCTCGGTGTCGACCCGACCTTCCATCCTGCCCGTCATGTCGACGTCATAGACCTGCGATTTGGCGCTGATCTTGGGAAAGTCGATGGCGACCCCGCCGTCGCGGAAGAGCTTCTTCGCCATTTCCTCGCCGGCCTTCTTCGGCGCCCCATCGTTGACATCCAATTTCATGAGGGCGTCACCAAAACTAGCAAAATCGAGGTTCGGAACGGCAAGCTGGATATCGAAATTGGTCGGCATGAAGGACGCGTATTTTGCCGGCATCAGCGGCGTGTCGAGGCTGATCTCCTGCGCGTTCATGCCGAAGCCGAAACGCATGGCGTCGCTCGGCCCTTCGATGGCGAGGTTGTAGTTGAATGCCTTGGCACCGCCCTTGCCCATCTCGTTTGTGACGGACAGGTCGTTGACCCCGATCGTCTCGCTGAACAAGGTCAGAAGCGGAAACGCCTCCTTCGCTATTGTCTTTATCTTGTCGGTATTTTCCGGGCTCAATTCCTTCTCATCGGCATGGTCGAGCACGAAGAAGACCACGTCGCGGATCTGCTTCGCCGGCAGGCCGTTCACCTTGGCATCGACATCGATTGAGCCGGCACGAATTTCGATGGGCGGCATTTGCAGGCCGGAAACTTGCTCGACAAAACCAGACATCGAGGCGCTGCCGACAAAATCGATACGTCCGTTGCCGCCTGCACTGTCCGTCGAACTCAGCTTTTGGTCCATGCTGGCGATGGCGGCATGAACTTCCTCGGTTTCAGACTTGCTGGCGACCTTGACGTCCTTGACCGCAAAGGTGCCTGAGCGCAGATAGCTGATTGCCGGGTCGAAAACACCGCTATAGACGATCGAAGCGATGGAATAGGTGAAATTCGTTGTTTTCTGATCCGGATCTTTAAAATGCCCGGAGACGTTGAACCTGTCGTCGCCTTCGATGTTCCAAAGCCCATTGTCGAGCGGCGTGGCGAATGTCGAGAACGGGGTAAGGCCGTTGATCGTGAAGGTCGCCGGATCCACTTTTGCAAGCAGCTTCGCCAGATCATAGATGATCTCGTAGCGCGTGCCCGCCGGATTGACGGTGATGAAGTCGCTCTTCGCCAGATCATCGGGAAGCAACTTTGTCAGAGTGTCCCTGACGGTGTTGGCGCCATCCTGATTGATCTCCACGGCCTCGGCCGTGGTAAAAACGCAAAGGGCAAGCAAGCTCGTTGCCGTGACAAGTTTGAGACGCATAGTCTGGTTTCTCCTCAGCCGCTTTTGAGCGGCCATCCAAAGATGCGAAGCGCCGCGATGTCAAGCCAAGTGGCCTCGGACGGACGCGGTTTTGAAGTGATTTCATGAGGTTCGTATCTTTGAGCCGAAGCCCGCCGCACGCTGGTTGCTATTGCCGGGCTCATTCGTAGATATGGCCGGTAACGCCTGCGGGGACGGCAGCCTCGCCGCAATCGGCAACTTGCGTTTACGAGCGACTTATAATATAGGCCACCGGTCCGCGTAGACACCCTTGGAGGCAACGCGGATGAGGCTGGGGAAACCCGCCTCCGGTTCGACGGAACAAGGCTCCTGCCCGCCGCCGGACTCTCCAAATAACCTCGAAAGGAATAGCCATGAGCCAGGAAACTTACGAGCTCAAGGCCGAGGCGCGCGAACGGGTTGGTAAGGGGTCCGCCCGTGAACTTCGCCGCAACGGTTTGATTCCCGCTGTCATCTATGGTGACAAGCAGGCCCCCATTGCCATCGCTCTCAACACCAATGAGGTGACGAAGCGCATTCATGCCGGCGGTTTCATGACCACCGTGGCAACGATCGAAGTCGACGGCAAGAAGTACAAGGTTCTGCCGAAGGACTACCAGCTCGATCCGGTCCGCGATTTCACGATGCATGTCGACTTCCTGCGCGTCTCCGGCAACACCCAGGTGAGCGTCGAAATCCCGGTTCACTTCACCAATGAAGCGAAGTCCCCGGGCCTCAAGGTCGGCGGCGTACTGAACATCGTCCGCCACTCGGTCGAAGTTCACTGCCCGGCGGATGCGATCCCGGAATTCTTCAACATTGACCTCAGCGGCAAGAAGATCGGCGACAGCATCCATATTTCGGATGTCACCCTGCCGAAGGGCGTGACTCCGGTCATCGACCGCGACTTCACGATCGCGACCATCGTCGCTCCGGCGGCCGGCGTCGACGAGAGCGCAGTGGAAGCTGAAGGCGAAGGCGAAGCCTGATCGCTTCGACCAATTTGTAAAGCATATGGCCCGCCTTCCCGTGAACTGGGGAGGCGGGCTTTTCGTTGCCCGCAAGGCGTTTCAGCAACATTTAACGTATTCGTGAAAGCATGCCCCGTCAGCTGCGATGAAGCCGGCCCGAACGCGCGACAGCAAATATGGCCGGTCTGGGGGAGAAGACGGAACCATGAACAATTCCGTTGAGAACAGGTTTTTTGGGATTGTTTGCGGAGCGCTGCTTGTTTTTGTCGCTCCTCTCTTTGTTCTCTTTCTTTTTCTTTCCTCGGAGCGAGCCGACAAGGAAATACGCGACCATATCTCGATTCTTCTTGTCGCCAATGCCCAGGCACTGGCAAAGCCTCTCTGGGACCTCGATGAAGAAAGCGTCACCCAGATCAGCGCGACGGTCGTTTCCCAGGGCGCCATCGTCAAGGTCGAAGTGCGCGACCAATCCGGCCAGCTCGACGTCAGCCAGTCCACCATTCCGCGCTCCTTCGATGGCAAGCTCGTGCAGGTGTCGCGCGCCATCATCTACAACACCATCGATGGCCCGAAGAATCTCGGCAGCATCAGTGTCTACTATCCCGCCCTCGGCCTGTTTTCCGGCCTGAAGCAGGAAGAGGTCGTCTTCATTTCGATCTTCATTTTCGCGGTTCTGACCGTTTTCGGCACCGCACTGATCGGCAACCGCTTCTTCGTCATCCAGCCGCTGATGCGGCTGACGGCGGCGATCGAGGCGACCCGTCAGCTCGGCTCCCGCCATCACGTCGATTGGCAGTCGAACGACGAGATGGGACGGCTTGCCCGCAGCTTCAACGAGATGCAGACCAAGCTCGAAAGCGAGGAGAAGGAGCTGAAGCTCGCCCATCGCCGCGCCACCGATATATACAACCTCACCCCCGCCATGCTCTTCTCGCTCGACGAGGAAGACCGCATTACCGCCGTCAGCGATTATTGGCTGCTTACCACCGGTTATAATCGCGCCGCCGTCATCGGCCGCAACTTCGCCGATCTCGTCACGGCAAACACCCGCGACAAGTTCGTCAAGCGCCGCCGGGCCGAGAGCGGCATGGCGGTTACCGTCAAGTTCGTCTGCCTGGACGGCCGCCCCATGGACGTCCTTATCATGGAATCGGAAGCCGGCGCCGGCGCTCACGATCGCCTCTCGCTGTCGGTCATGACCGATGTGACCGAGCTCAAGGCTTCCGAGGACCGCAACCATCGGCAGGCAATCACCGATCACCTGACCGGGCTTCTCAACCGCCAGGGTTTTGAAGCCGTGCTCGACAGCAAGATCGCTGCGGCAGACGCCGCCGGCCAGGAGCTCGCTTGCCTCTTCGTCGATCTCGACCGCTTCAAGTGGATCAACGACAATATGGGCCATGCCGCCGGCGACAGGGCATTAATCGAGCTGGTTGCCCGCCTGAAGACCCATCTTGCTCCCTTCGACGAGGCAGCTCGTCTCGGCGGCGACGAATTCGCCATCCTGCTGCCGGCGAAGGACGCCGAAAGGCGCGCCAAGGCGATGTGCGAGCAGATCGCCTCGATCTTCGAAACGCCATTTGCCCCGGACATGCATCTGAGCGCCTCCATCGGCATCGCCATCTATCCGCATCACGCCGCGACCGCGGCCGAGTTGCTGCAAAAATCCGACATGGCGATGTATGCCAAGAAGCGCGACGGCAAGAATGGAGCACAGCTCTTCAACAATGCCATGCTCGACCGCGCCCGCAGCCGCGCCGAGATCGAGGCCAATATCGAAGCCGGCCTCGTCGACAACTGGTTCGAGGCCTTCCTGCAGCCGATCGTCAACTTGAACGGCCGCGGTATTGCCGGTTTTGAAGCGCTGATGCGCCTCAACCATCCGCAGAAGGGCTTGATGCCGCCGGCCGAGATCATCAGCGTCGCCGAGGAGACAGGAAAAATCGTCCGCGTCGGCAACATCATCATGGAAAGGGCGATCTCTAATCTCGCCAAGATTTCCCGCATATCAGGCATGCAGGATACCTATCTCGCCATCAATTTCTCGCCGCTGCAGTTCGATCCGGCTCTGCCGGCCCGGCTTGCCGCCATTGTCGGTCGCCACGGCATCCGCCCCGAACGCATCGTCGTTGAAATCACCGAAGCCGTGCTGATGCACGATAACCCCGAGATTCGCATGATCGTCACCGAGCTTCGCCGCTTCGGCTGCCGCATCGCGCTCGACGATTTCGGAACCGGCTATTCGTCGCTCAGCTACCTCAACCGCTTCCCTGTCGATATCATCAAGATCGACCAGTCCTTCACCCGCGCGATCAACGACGGCGACGATGACGTCCGCCAGAAGAGCCGCATGCTGATCGAAGGCATCACCACGCTGTCCCACAAAATGAACTGCACCGTCATCGCCGAGGGCATCGAGACTGAAGAGGAATGCCGCACGCTCCACCAGATGGGGCTGGACTATGGCCAAGGCTACCTCTTCCATCGCCCGCAGCACGCAGCCAAGCTCATCGAGGAACTGATGGCTCCGCAATCGGCCGTCGCGCGCGCCTCGTAAACGAAGAACGAAGGAGATGATCCGATGAAAAGGCTCCTGCTTCTCGCATGCCTGGCGTTGCCCTGCGCCGCCCATGCGCAGACAATCAATTTCACGACCGAGGATTACGCCCCCTTCAACTATCGCGAAGGCAAGGAGATCAAGGGCGCGACCGTTGAGCAGGTCGAAAAGGTGATGGCGGCGATCGGGGTCGACTACGCGATTGAGGTCTTGCCCTGGGCGCGCGCTTTCGGCCTCGCCCGCACGGCGCCGATGACCTGCGTTTTCGCCACCGCCCACAACAGCGCCCGCGACCCGCTGTTCAAATGGATCGAGCCGCTACTGATCGATCGCAATATCCTGATCACCCGCAAGGGCTCGGGCGTCACCGCCGGCAATCTGGACGAGGCGAAGAAATATACGATCGGCACGCAGCGGGAGGACTACACCGAGACGATCCTGAAGGAGAAGGGCTTCCCCAAGCTCGATGTTGCCAGCGACTTCAACGCGACGCTGCGCAAGCTGCTGAGCGGCCGCATCGACATGATGCCGATCTCCGAACTCTATTACGACAAGCTGAAGGCCGATCAGCCGGTGGAGATGGTGACGGTGCTCTCGGCCCAGCCGATGGGCATTGCCTGCGAAAAGAGCTTTCCGGACGATCTGCGCGCCAAGATGCAGGCCGCGCTCGACAAGCTGATCGCCGATGGCGACCAGAAAAAGATCTTCCTGAAATACGGCATGAACCTGTCGGACTGATGCTGCCCTTTCCGCTTGACATTGCGCGGTTTTCCGGGTGGTGAACAGCGGGAAAGCTTAAGCGAGGAAGACAGGCAATGCTGATCATCGCGGGTCTCGGCAATCCCGGCGCCAAATACGCCGGCAACCGTCACAATATCGGCTTCATGGCCGTTGACGCCATCCATCGGCGCCACAGCTTTTCGCCCTGGTCGAAAAAGTTCAGGGGCGAGATCGCCGAAGGCGAACTCGCCGGCGAGAAGGTGCTGCTGATCAAGCCCCAGACCTATATGAACCTCTCCGGCGAGGCCGTCGGCGAGGCGATGCGCTTTTACAAGCTCCAGCCCGCCGACCTTGTCGCAATCTATGACGAGCTCGACCTTCCCGCTGGCAAGGCGCGGCTGAAGACCGGCGGCGGCCATGGCGGCCACAACGGCATCAGGTCGCTGGACGCCCATTGCGGCAAGGAATACCGGCGCCTGCGCCTCGGCATCGGCCATCCCGGCGTCAAGGAAATGGTGCAGAACCATGTGCTCGGCGATTTCGCCAAGGCCGACAGGGACTGGCTGGAACCGCTGCTCGACACGCTCGCTGACAATGCCGAGATGCTGGTGCGGAACGAGGATTCGCAGCTGATGAACAAGATCGCGCTGGCGCTCGGCGGCCAGGCCGAGGAGGAAAAACCGCGCCGAGAAAGTAAGGATGGCGAAAAGAAGCCGGCCGGCCAGTCGCATATCCGCCAGGCCCGCAGCAGCAATCAGCCGAAACTCCCCGCCACCGGGCCGATGGCCGAGATGCTGAAGAAGATGTTCGGCAATAAGGGGGAATGAGGCCGGTGCCGGACCATGATTTCGCCATCCGCCCCGCAACTGCCGGCGATCTTCCGGGACTGGCCGTCCTCTACCGCCATTTGAACCCGACAGATCCCGTTCTTGACACGGCCATGGCAGAAGAGCGCTTCTCCGCTATCCTCGCCCATCCCGGCATGACCGTCTTCATTGCCTTTGCCGGCGATGTCGCCGCCGCCACCGCCACGCAGATCGTCGTGCCGAACCTGACGCGGGGCGGCGCCTCCTATGCGCTCATCGAAACGTCGTCACCCACGCCGAACGCCAGGGTTATGCCGGCGCCGTCATCGGTCATGCGGTAGAGCAGGCCTGGAAGGCCCGGCTGCTACAAAGTGGTGCTGCTGACCGGCTCCAGGAATCCTGAGACGCTTCGCTTCTACGAGAATTGGGGCTTCATCCAGGACAAGACTGGTTATCAGATCCGCCGAGCCGCAGACCGGTTATTCCTCGGGCTCCGTCGTGAACATCAACGGAAAGCCCATCTCCTTGGCAAGGTCGATGCCCTCCTTGGCCTTTGTCTCGGCAATGTCCTTGGCGCAGACCACGACCACGCAGGAGCCGAGCTTGTGCGCCGTCATCATCACTCGATAGCCGGTCTCCTCGCTCATGCGGAAGACAACCTTCAGGATCACGATGACGAATTCGCGCGGCGTATAGTCGTCGTTGACGAGGATGACCTTGTAGAGCTTCGGCTTGTCCAGCTTCAACTTCACCTTGGTCTTCGGCTTCAGGGCAACGTCGTTGTCACTCATCGGAAATTCTACCGGTTGATGACATGAGAAAGCAGAAAAATATCCGCGGTAATATATTGCACCCCCGGTACGGCAGTTCAATGATGGATATCACTCCGCCGATAGCAGCAAGCAAGCCCGCCCGGCACTTTCGACGATCGCGGCGGCCTTTCTGTCGAAGGTCGCGAATATTTCGCCGCCAAGCCTGCGGCCTTCGAAGACGATGACGCCATCGGCGAAATCCCCGCCGGCATCGAGGAAGGACAACCCAGCCTCGATAGCTGCTCTGTCGTAGACGACCTTCCTGTCCGATATCAGCAGCCGGATGGTCGCTGATATCTCGGAGGCGCTCTTGCGATAAATCCGGCCGACGACCCAGACGAACTCGCAAAATGTCAGGCTGGAAACGAACAGCCTTTCGGCCTCGCGCATCAATATCCTTGCACGTTCCGTTTGCTTCGGGTCGTCGTCCACGGCCGCCCGCACAAGCACATTCGTATCAACGATCATCGCCGCTGCCAACCTCGCCTGCCCAGCCTGCTCTTATGGCCTCGTCGATCTCCTCGAGCGTCGCATGGATATTCTCGTTGTTCCTGAGGCTTCCGAAGAAGCTTTCGATCGAGCCGGCGGCGGGCGGCGTTTTTACCGCAGCGACCTCGACTTTGCCACCAGGCAGGAGATCGACATCAATCTTGTCGCCGGGCCTGATCCCGAGGTGCTGAAGCACCTCCTTTTTCAGGGTGACTTGCCCCTTTGCCGTCACTGTCAGGGTCGCCATGTTCGATATGTCCTTTTTTCTGAAGGTAAGGCTAAATCGCCTTACCTTCAAGCCGGGCGCCATTGCTTTTTCGATTCATACCGCGAACCCTTGACCCGAGCCGACCATTCCCGCATAGGCAGGGCAAAGTTACCAATAGATATGGATCAAGCCATGGGCTTCAAATGCGGCATCGTCGGTCTGCCGAACGTCGGCAAATCGACCCTCTTCAACGCGCTCACCAAGACGGCGGCGGCACAGGCGGCGAATTATCCCTTCTGCACCATTGAGCCGAATACCGGCGAAGTCGCCGTACCTGATCCGCGCATGCGCAAGCTTGCCGACATCGCCAAGTCCAAGGAATTGATCCCGACCCGTATCTCTTTCGTCGATATCGCCGGCCTGGTGCGCGGCGCCTCGAAAGGTGAAGGCCTCGGCAACCAGTTCCTCGCCAACATCCGCGAAGTCGACGCGATCGTGCATGTGCTGCGCTGCTTCGAAGACAGCGACATCACCCATGTCGAGGGCCGCATCAACCCCGTTGCCGATGCCGAGACGATCGAGACCGAGCTGATGCTCGCCGACCTCGAAAGCCTGGAGCGCCGCACCGAGCAGACGCGCAAGCGCGCCACCGGCAAGGACAAGGAGTCGATGGCGATGCTGCCGATCATGGAAGCGTCGCTGAAGCTGCTCAATGAGGGCAAGCCAGTGCGCACGCTGCTGTCGACGCTCGATACCGAGGAGATCGCCACCCTCAAGGGCCTCAACCTCCTGACGTCGCATCCGGTGCTCTATGTCTGCAACGTCGCCGAGGGCGATGCCTCGACCGGCAATGAATTCACCGAAGCGGTGGCCGCGATGGCCAGGGAACAGGGCGCCGAAACCGTCATCATCTCGGCGGCGATCGAAGCCGAAGTCGCCCAACTGGCCGAGGAGGAAGCCAAGGAATTCCTGTCCGCCCTCGGCCTTGACGAGGCCGGCCTCGACCGCCTGATCCGCGCCGGCTACAAGCTGCTCGACCTCATCACCTATTTCACCGTCGGCCCCAAGGAAACGCGCGCCTGGACGATCGAGCGCGGCACCAAGGCGCCGCAGGCCGCCGGCGTCATCCATTCGGACTTCGAGCGCGGTTTCATCCGTGCCAACACCATAGCCTATGACGACTACATCAAATTCAACGGCGAAGTCGGCGCCAAGGATGCCGGCAAGGCGCGCGACGAAGGCAAGGAATACGTCGTCCAGGACGGCGACGTCATCCATTTCCGCTTCAATACCTAAATAAAAGAGGCTGCCGCCTTAACCCGGCGGCAGCCTGTTTGCGATGGTCGGCGGCAGTGCCCTGAGCACCAGTCGTCGAAGCGGCATCCAGCCGGTGCCGATGATCAACACAATCGCACCGACAATAATCAGCGTCGTGAAGATGTAGGTGTCGACCGTGGCGCTCCCCTGTCGGAAGACGCTGAAGATCGCAACGCCGAGCGACAGCAGCCCCGAAGTGACGAAGGCGCGCCGGTCGATGATGAGACCGATCAGCATCAGCATCGCCACCGTCGCGACGACCACAGGTGTCCGCGACGACATGTTCGCGACGTCGAGGATGCGAACGTCTTCCCCGAACGACAGCAGGGAAACAGTGCTGTAGAGCAGGGCTGGCGCCGCGCCGAGATGCAGCCAGAAAGCGATATCCGAACGCGTTGTCCGCCGCAGCCGGTCGCCAATATCGAAATATAGCGCCACCGCAAACAGTCCGAGCGCGCAGACGAGGGCAACCTGCGCCAGCACGATGGGATGATCGAGGAAAAACGCCGGATTGCCGCTTGCCCACTGTACCACGCGCAAAAGCAGGGTGAGGACGAAGGCAAGCGCCGACATGATCGAGAGCGCCAGCGAAAGCGGTACCCGGTAGCGGGCATAATAGGCGCCGAGAATGATCGGGAAACCGGCGACGAACTGCGTCGCCTCCGCTCCGAAGGATGTAGCGGTCGGCGTCCACGGCGGAAAGAATCGCGACATCAGCAGGCAGGTCCAGCAGAACAGCGCGATCGTCAGGCTAACGGCTGGCAGAGCGAGCCGCTGGCGGCGCACCAGGATTTCCGAAAGGACGATGGTCGCGGGAAGCACAGCATAAAGTGCCGAAAGCCCCCAGAGGCCGCCGAGCCCCACGACGACGCCGATGGTGATCAGCACGTCGTGAAACCCGCGCACGAAGCGCGGCGTCTCCGTGTCCGACCAGGCCAGCCCATCGGAGGCTGACGGCTGCGGCTCGACAACCGCCACGCCGCGCGCAGTCAGAAAAGGCAGAAGCCGCCCGCCCGCCTCCTGTGAAATCAGCCCCTGGCGCGCCGCCTCGTCGAGTATCGACTTCAGTTCCGTCATGCCGGTTTATCTCCCCGGAATCATTGAGCCCGCGCGGATGCTATTGTAAGCATTAGAGCATGATGCCGAAAAGTGTGAGCGGTTTTCGGGCGACATCATGCTCTAACTCTTTAATGTAGAACAGGATTCAGATTTTTAGGGCCGATTCGGCCTAAAATCATCCTGTTCTAGGCGCTGCATATGACGGAGGAGCGAATGTCGGCGGAAAAGCTTTCCTTCGAGGATTTTGAGCCCGGCCGCCGCTTTCCCCTCGGCCCGAAGCTGGTGAGCGCCGGGGAGATCATCGAATTCGCCAGCGAATTCGATCCGCAGCCGATGCATCTCGACGAGGCTGCTGGCCGCGCCAGCATTCTCGGCGGTCTCGCCGCCTCCGGCTGGCATACGTCCGCGATGCTGATGCGCATGATGGCCGACAGCTACATCCTGAACGCACTCTGCGAGGGTGCGCCCGGCATCGATCTGATGGAATGGCGAAAGCCGGTACTGGCCGGCGACACGCTGCAGGGCCACTCGACGGTGCTTGAAGCCCGGCCGATGCGCTCGCGGCCCGGCATCGGCATTGCCAAGTTCCGCCACGAAGTGGAAAATCAGCGCGGCGAACTTGTTTGTCTCTCGGAAAACTCGGTCATGATCCGCATGCGCCCTGCCCCAGGCATCAGCATGAGCCCGGAGATTACAGCATGAGAATGTCCGAACTTTACGCCGTCGGCGAAAAGGCCGTGATCGGCAGCTACGTCTTCACCGAGGAAAACATCATCCACTTCGCGACGCGCTACGATCCGCAGCGTTTTCACGTCGACAAGGAAGCCGCCAAGGAAACCCTGTTCGGTGGTCTTTGCGCCTCGGGCTGGCACACCACCGCCGCCTGGATGCGCACCTTCCTCGCCTTCTGGAAACGTCAGAGCGTCGCCCTCGCGCAGAGAGGACTGGCGGCACCGAACCTCGGCCCTTCGCCGGGTTTCCAGAAACTGCAGTGGCTGCGGCCGATCTTCCCAGGCGACGTCGTGACGTACTCCGTTGCCCTCCTCTCCAGCCGGCCGCTCGCGTCGCGGCCGGGCTGGCACCTCAACACCATCCTTTGCGAAGGCGTCAATCAAAACGGCGATCCCGTCATGCGCTTCGAAAGCGGCGTCCTCGAATACGACTGAGGCCGCCAGCAACGAGGGCGGGCTCAGTGTCCGGAAAATTCGACCAGCGTGTGCACGCTGACGCCGAGTTCTTCCAGCTTCCGGCGGCCGCCGAGGTCGGGCAGATCGATGACGAAGCAGGCGCCGACCACCTCCGCGCCGATCTGACGCAGCAACTTCGTAGCCCCGACAGCCGTGCCGCCGGTGGCGATCAGATCGTCGACCAGGATCACTTTCTCGCCGGGCTCGATCGCATCGCGATGCATCTCCATCTCGTCCACGCCATATTCCAGGCTGTAGGCGATGCGAACAGTGTCATGCGGCAGCTTGCCCTTCTTCCGGATCGGCACGAAGCCCGAGGAAAGCTGATGCGCCACCGCGCCGCCGAGAATAAAACCGCGCGCCTCCATGCCGGCAATCTTGTCGATCTTCGTTCCCGCATAGGGCTGCACGAGTTCATCGACCGCCCTGCGGAAGGCGCGGGGATTGCCGAGCAGCGTGGTGATGTCACGGAAAATGATTCCGGGCTTCGGATAGTCTGGGATGGAACGGATGCTGGCTGCGAGCTCCGACGTCGTATTGTCCATGGAAAGTCCATATCTGCGAGGGCATGAAACGGCCCGCACCCTACTGCATAATTCCTCAAATCGAAATCGATTTAGGGATAAAATTATCCGGCAGTTCAAGGCGCTACGGCGCCCTTGCGCGTCAGAAAAGACGCGCGTCGCTGCAGTGCATGACCTGGGCGTGCAAGCGGCTTTCGGAGACGATCCGTCGGCCGGGCCGATGGAATCGCCGGCCACAAAAAAGGCGGCCCGTGGGCCGCCTTTCGAATTCAGACAAGGAGCGCTCAATGCTCCTTGTTGGCGTAGACCGAGCGCTTCGTCAGGTAGATCAGCACCGTGAAGATCGCCAGGAAGATCATCACCATGAAGCCGGTGCGCTTACGCTCCTCCAGATGCGGCTCTGCGGCCCACATCAGGAAAGCGGAAACGTCCTTGGCATACTGGTCGACGGTCGCCGGCGCGCCGTCGTCATAAGTGACCTGGCCGTCGGAGAGCGGCTTCGGCATGGCGAGAACGGCGGCAGCATGGAAATACGGGTTATAATGCGCGCCCTGCGCCACTGCGAAGCCGGCCGGCGGCTCTTCATAGCCGGTCAGAAGCGAATAGATGTAATCCGGGCCGCTTTCCTGATACTGCGTGAAGATGTCGAAGACGAATTGCGGGAAGCCGCGCTCGACTTCGCGGGCCTTGGCGATCAGCGAAAAGTCAGGCGGAGCCGCACCGTTGTTGGAAGCGGCCGCGGCTTCAGCATTGGCGAAGGGCGACGGGAAATGATCCGAAGGCACGGCCTTGCGGCTAAACATTTCCCCGGCCGAGTCCGGACCGTCCTGAACTTCGTAATTCGCCGCGAAAGCCTTCACCTGTGCCTCGGAATAACCAAGCTCGTCGAGCATGCGGAAAGGCACCAGGCTCATCGAATGGCAGGCCGAACAGACTTCGGTGTAGACCTTGAGGCCGCGCTGGAGCTGAGCCTTGTCGTAATGACCGAACGGGCCGGCAAAGGTCCATTCCTGCTCCTTCGGCTCCTTCAGCGGATAGTGCGGCGTCGCACCTTCCTCGTGATGGGCGGGGGCGGCGCCATTCGCAGGAGCCGCTTCCTCAGCGAAAGCGGCGCTGCCGAGCAGGGCGGCGACGGCGAGCGGCAGAATGCTTGCAACAAGCGTTTTCATGGTTCTATTCCCTTCCGTCGCTCGCTTAGGCATTGGCCGCCGCACCGGCAGCAGCAGTCTTGTTGCGCTTTTCGAGCACCGCTTCGGTGATCGAGTTCGGAATGCGGCGCGGTGTTTCGACCAGGCCGAGAACCGGCATTGCGACTAAGAAGAATGCGAAATAGAGAAGCGTGCAGATCTGCGAAACGATCACGTAGCTGCCCTCCGCCGGCTGTGAGCCGAGCCAGCCGAGGATGATCGCGTTAATCACGAACAGCCAGAAGAACAGCTTGTACCAGGGGCGGTAGACCGCCGAGCGAACTTTCGACGTATCGAGCCAGGGCAGGAAGAACAGCACGATGATCGCGCCGAACATCACGAGAACGCCGCCGAGCTTGGAGTCGATCGGGCCGATGTTGAAGGTGATCGAACGCAGCATCGCGTAGAACGGCAGGAAGTACCATTCCGGAACGATGTGAGCCGGCGTCTTCAACGGGTCGGCCGGGATGTAGTTGTCGGCGTGGCCGAGGAAGTTCGGCATGTAGAAGACGAAATAGGCATAGACCAGCAGGAAGACCGAAACGCCGAGCGCATCCTTCATCGTCGCATAGGGCGTGAAGCGCACGGTATCGGTCTTGGTCTTGACCTCGACACCCGTCGGGTTCGTCTGGCCGGTGACGTGCAGCGCCCAGATGTGCAGGACGACGACGCCGGCGATCATGAAGGGCAGCAGGTAGTGCAGCGAGAAGAAGCGGTTCAGCGTCGGCTGTTCGACGGCAAAGCCGCCGAGCAGGAACTGCTGGAGCGATTCACCGATCATCGGGAAGGCCGAGAAGAAGCCGGTGATGACGGTCGCGCCCCAGAAGGACATCTGGCCCCAAGGCAGGACGTAGCCCATGAAGCCGGTCGCCATCATCAGCAGGTAGATGACCACGCCGAGGATCCAGAGGATTTCGCGCGGCGCCTTGTAGGAACCGTAATAGAGGCCGCGGGCGATATGCAGGTAGACGGCGACGAAGAAGAAGGATGCGCCGTTGGCATGCAGGTAGCGCAACAGCCAGCCGTGGTTGACGTCGCGCATGATCTTTTCAACGGAATTGAAGGCGATCGCGGTGTCGGCGGTGTAATGCATGGCGAGCACGATGCCCGTCAGGATCTGCACGACCAGCATGACGGAGAGCATGGCGCCGAACGTGTAGGCATAGTTCAGGTTTCTCGGAACCGGATATGCCACGAAGCTGTCATAGACCATGCGCGGCAGCGGCAGGCGCGCATCGACCCATTTTTCGAAGCCGGTTGATGGTTCGTAGCTGGAATGGCCACTCATGAATCAGTCTCCCCTCAACCGATCTTGATTTTGGTATCGGACACAAATGAAAAGGTCGGAATCGCCAGGTTCTCGGGCGCAGGACCCTTCCGGATGCGGCCGGCCGTATCGTAGACCGAGCCATGGCAGGGACAGAACCAACCATTGTATTCGCCGGCCTGGCCGAGCGGAACGCAACCGAGATGGGTGCAGGTGCCGATCATCACGATCCAGTTTTCCTTGTCCTTGCCCCCGGAGCGGTCGACGCCTGTTGCCTGAGCGTCGGCAGGAAGGTTTGCGTTGCGGGCCACCGGATCCTTGAGATCCCCGAGCGGAACATCGGCTGCGGCTTTCACCTCTTCCGGCGTGCGGTTGCGGATGAAGATCGGCTTGCCGCGCCATTTTACCGTCAAAGACATGCCGGGCTCGAGGCTTGCGACATCGACTTCGATGGAAGCCAGCGCCAGCGTCGAGGCGTCCGGGCGCATCTGATCGATGAACGGCCACGCAACCGCAGCGGCGCCGACAGCGCCAGCCATACCGGTGGTGAGATAAAGGAAATCACGGCGAGTGGGCTCTGTCGAAGCCCCGCTTGTCGTTTCGTGTTCGCTCACGGCTTAACCATCCTCTGCGCAATTATCGCGGAATTCCGCCCTGCCCCCTCTACCAACGAATCCCTCTGGACACAATTCGGCCATAGATTCCCCGGCAATCCGGCGCGTTCTAAGCTTGATCGCAAATTATGTCCAGCCTTGACAAGGGGATGAGGGCACAATGTCGCGGGAAATTTCGGATGAATTTTTTAAGTCAAATACAGAGCTTGCCGGCATGCTGCATTGCAACAAAAAAGCCGCCGTGATAGGCGCAGTCGCAATCACGCCAGCGAGCCGGACCGAAGCGGATGAGAGACACGATTTTTTGCGTATTCAGCGTCCTCACGACCCTGGTGCTCGCCATCGTCTCATTGCGATATGTCACCGATTTTTATCTGCTTTCCTTCTTTTTCAGCTTCCAGCTCCATCTGGCAGCGGCCGCGGCGCTCGCCTCCCTCGCGGCCTTGTTTGTCAAGCGCCATTGGTACGGCCTGCTGACGCTCGGCACATCGCTGGCTCTTGCCGTCCATGGCATCGTGATGACCCGCGAATTTGCTCAGCCCGCCGTCGATGATAACCGCCCGGTTCTTTTCCGGCTGATGTCCTTCAATATCGAAAACGATAATTTCGCAAACGGTGCCGCGATCGCCGACATGGCGATTGCCTCAGGCGCCGACGTCATCAACATCCTGGAGGCCGAGCCGGTTCTGTCGGAACTGCCGCGGCTTCTGAAAACCTATCCCTATTATGTCGGCTGCGGCATCGGCATGCAGGAATGCGATACGCTGGTCCTGTCGAAGCGCCCGCTCATCGAGCCGCGCATCCGCAGTCTCGGCCTGCTGTGGCGCAACCGGCTGACGATCTCGACGGTCGATTTCGACGGCCACAAAGTCAATTTCCTGACCGCGCATCTGACCAAACCCTATTACGACGAGTTCTACGGTCTGGAGCTCGAGGATCTCGCCGCGATCGCCCCCACTCTGCCGGGGCCGCTGGTGCTGGCGGGCGATTTCAACTCCTCTATCCTGACGCCGGGCGTACAGGACCTTCTGCGCAAACAAGGCTTCGCCACCGTATCGGTGGAGCCCGCAACCTGGCCGATCGCAGCCAGCGCCTTCGGCATTCCGATCGACCACGTCTTCGCGAGGGCGCCCTTGCGGCTGAAATCGGTCCGCCGCATCGCCGACAGCTACGGGTCAAACCATTTTGGCCTCATGGCGGAATTCACCATCGACCCCTGAGCCGAGATCCTCGTCCGCCGCAAGGAATCCGCCGGACTGGCGCGCCCAGAGTTCGGCATAGAGCCCGCCCTGGCGAAGCAGCTCGTCGTGACTACCCTCCTCGATGATTCGGCCGAGATCGACGACGATCAGCCGGTCGAGCGCAGCAATCGTCGACAGCCGGTGGGCGATCGCAAGCACGGTCTTGCCCTCCATGATCCGATGGAGATTGGACTGGATCGCTTCCTCCACTTCCGAATCGAGCGCCGACGTCGCTTCGTCGAGAACCAGGATCGGAGCGTCCTTCAGCATCACCCGGGCAATGGCAATGCGCTGCCGCTGGCCGCCCGACAATTTGACGCCGCGTTCGCCGACATGCGCGTCGAAGCCTCTGCGGCCCTGCTGATCCTGCAGACGGGTGATGAAGTCGATGGCTTCGGCGCGCCGGGCCGCCTCGACCACCCGCTCCTCGCCGGCATCCGGCCGGCCGAACAGGATATTGTCGCGCACCGAACGGTGCAGCAGCGAAGTATCCTGGCTGACGACGCCGATCTGCACCCGGAGAGATTCCTGCGTCACGGCCGCTATATCCTGGCCGTCGATGAGGATGCGGCCCTCCTCGAGGTCGTAGAGGCGCAGCAGCAGGTTCATCAGCGTCGATTTTCCAGCGCCCGAACGGCCGACGATCCCGACCTTCTCGCCGGGGTGGATGGTCAGGGAGAAATTGTCGACGACCGGCTCCTGCCCCTTGCCGTAACGGAAGGAAACATTGTCGAAGCGAATGCCCGGCCGGCGGATCACCAGGCTCTGCGCATCGGCGCGATCGACAAGCCCGAGAGGCTGGGAGATCAGCTCGGCGGCATTCTGGATGGTGCCCAGATTGCGCATGATGCCGTTGAATTGCGTCATCAGCCGCCCGAGCAGGAAATTCAGCCGGAGCACCAGCGCCAGCGAGAACGCCACCGCGCCGGCGCTGACGAGGCCGCGCAGCCAGAGATCGACGCTCAAGCCCGCCATCGTCACGATCATCAGGCCGGAAAGCAACGCCATCGAGGCCCTGACGCCGGTGATGAATCGAGTGAAGCGCAGCACCGTATCCTGATAGATATCGAAGCCCTGGCGCATGTAGCGGTCGCTCTCTTCGTCGCGGGCGAACAGCTTCAGCGTCTGCATATTGCTATAGGTGTCGACCATCCGGCCGTTCAACATCGATCCGGCTTCCGCCGTCTCGCGGGAATGATGTCGAATCCGCGGGACGAAGTGGCGGGCAAGCAGGCTGAAGGCGCCAAGCCAGAACAGCACGACGGCGGCAAGGGAAAAGTCCAGCCGAGCGACCAGCACCAGCGTCGTGACCGCATATATTCCGACAAACCAGACGCTTTCCATCAGCGAGGTGACGAGATCGCCGGTTGCCTGGCCGGCCGACCAGACCTTTGTGACGATGCGCCCGGAAAAATCGCTCTGAAAGAACGACAATGATTGCCTTGAGACGTGGAGATAAGATTGCCAACGTGCTAGATTGTAGAAGCCCGGGGTGATCACCTGCTGATCGACGAGGGCAATCAGGAAGGCGACGACGAAGCGCACCAGCCCGATCAGGGCGAGCATGCCGAACAGTTCGCCGCCATGGGCCGCGAGAAGACCGCTCCAGCCGGCACCGGGTGTAATACTGGCGAGAATATCGACGAGGCGTCCGACGAACCAGAAAAGTGCGGCTTCGATTGCCGCCGATGCGCCGCCAAGTATGAGCATGGCGATGAACGGCATCCTCGTCTGGCCGATATAGAACCAGATGAAGCCGAGCGTCGCCTGCGGCGGCTGAAGATTGGCGCGCGGGCGGAATGGATCGATCCAGGTCTCGAACACGCGGAAGATGGGTCGCAGAAACATGCAAGCGATATAGGCGGAATGGGCAGAGCGGCAAAGGGAACGATGAGCGGTCGCAATCTTATATTTTTGTAATGATCGATAACATCGGCGGCATCGCCACTAATTGCTCGCCAACCGGTCACAATCTGACGATAGGATCGGGCTTCAACGGAGGGAAAGCCATGGAAACGATAATGCTCGATGCGCATATTCCTCTTCCGCTCGCGGCAAGGTTGGACGCCCTGGCCGCCGACCTAGCGCTGCCGCGCGACGTGATCGTCGCCGAGGCCATCACCGCCTGGCTCGACAGCGAGGAACGCCGCCGCATCGCCACGCTGCGCACGCTCGCGGCTGCCAACACCATCGTCGTCGTCGAACACGACCGGGTGATCGACTGGGCCGACAGCCTTTGAACAGGGGAAACGGCGCCCTGTTCCCCCATTGGCAACTAGAAATCAGTTTAACAATTCAAAAGGCCCTCCCTGCTCTCCCAGGGGGGCCTTTTGATCATTCCGCCGCCTCTTCCGCTTCCTCGGTGTGATCGGAAAGGAAGCCGCCGGACTGGCGGTTCCAGAGGTCGGCATAGATGCCGCCGCTCCCGATCAGTTCGGCGTGCGAGCCGGCCTCGACGATCCGCCCCTTGTCGAGCACGATCAGCCGGTCCATCTCCGTCAATGTCGAAAGCCGATGGGCGATCGCGATCACCGTCTTGCCCTCCATCAGGGCGAAGAGGTTTTCCTGGATCGCCGCTTCGACTTCCGAATCGAGCGCCGAGGTCGCCTCGTCGAGCACCAGGATCGGCGCATCCTTCAGGAAGACGCGGGCGATCGCGATGCGCTGCCGCTGACCGCCGGAGAGCTTGACGCCGCGTTCGCCGACCTGCGCGTCGAGTCCCTGACGGCCCTGCATGTCAACGAGCCCTTCGATGAATTCCCAGGCATTGGCGCGCTTTGCGGCCTCAATCACCTGGGCGTCAGTGGCCTCCGGTCGGCCATAGGCGATGTTGTCGCGGATCGAGCGGTGCAGCAGTGACGTATCCTGCGTCACCACGCCGATCAGCGAACGCAGGCTCTCCTGCGAGACGCCGGATATATCCTGCCCGTCGATAGTGATGCGGCCCGCCTCCAGGTCGTAGAAGCGCAGCAGCAGGTTCATCAGCGTCGTCTTGCCGGCGCCGGAACGACCGACCAGACCGACCTTCTCGCCCGCCTTGATGTCGAGCGACAGATTGTCGATGACACCTTTGCCCTTGCCATAGTGGAAGCGGATGCGCTCGTAGTGGATCGCGCCCTTCTTCGCCGTCATCGACGGCGCGCCCGGCTTGTCGATGATGTCGTGCTGCTTGCTCATCATCTCCATGCCGTCATAGACCGTGCCGATATTCTCGAACAGCGCCGAGACTTCCCACATGATCCATTGCGACATGCCGTTGACACGCATGGCAAGACCGATGGCGATGGCAATCGCGCCGACCGAGATCGCCCCGTTCAGCCAGAACCAGATCGACAGGCTGGAGACGACGAAGAGCGCGACGCAGTTGTTCAGGTAGACGCTGATATGGAACAGCGTCACCTTTCGCATCTGTTTGTGCACGGTCTGCAGGAACTCGTCCATGCCCTGTTTGGCATAGATCTCCTCACGTCCCGCATGCGAGAACAGCTTGACCGTTGCGATGTTCGTGTAGCTGTCGACCACGCGCCCCGTCATCATCGAGCGCGCATCCGCCTGCTGGGCAGCGATCTTGCGAAGCCGCGGCACGAAGTAAGACACGATGCTGACATAGATGGTGAGCCAGACGAGGATCGGGATCATCAGCCGCCAGTCGGCCGCGGCAATCACGATGATCATCGTCAGAAAATAGCTGACGACATAGACGAAGACGTCGAGGATCTTCATCACCGTTTCGCGCACGGCAAGCGAGGTCTGCATTACCTTGGTCGCGACGCGCCCGGCAAACTCATTGGCGAAGAACGTCATGCTGTGGCGCAGCAGGAAGCGGTGCATCTGCCAGCGCGCCATCATCGGATAGTTGCCGAGCAGCATCTGATGCATGATGAGGGAATCGAGCCCGGCCGCCAGCGGCAAGCCGACCAGCACCAGCGCCGCCATCCAGAACAGCTTGTGGCCTTCCGTCTGCAGGAAGGTGGCGCGGTCGGCATTGGTCAGCCAGTCGACGATGTCGCCGAGAAACTGGAAGAGCGCCACCTCACCGACCGCGATCGACGCCGTCAGTCCGGCCATCAGGGCGAGCCAGGGCGCTGCCGGCTTGCTGTAATGCCAGCAGAAAGCAAAGAGACCTTTCGGGGGCGCAACGGGCTCCTCGGTCGGAAAGGGATTGAGTCGCTGTTCGAACCAGCCAAACATGAAATTGCTCCGAAACATCAGCGTTCCGGCTCCCCGGCTTCGCGCCATCTCGGCGCACTGCAAGCACATATGGGAAGCGGACGTTCAAGGGGCGAGGCTGAATCAGCCGCGCAATGGATCAAAGGGAAGTTTTAGAAAGAAGACCGCTCTAGCGGCGCCGTGTTGCCTTGATCGGCATCACGGCGGGAAAGCGCATAATGAGCATAATATTCATGCGGCCCTCCCGGCTGGCGTTCGAAGATGTGCATGCATAACGCGAAAATTGCCAAATTTCCAGCCCTGAACCGGCGCAATTGGAATGTTTCCAGGCCCAATAGCGCCCTGTTGCGCCGAAATCACAGTTGTATTAGGCCTCCCTGCATTGAAACGAACAAGCTGCGCCTGAATGACGAACCTCAGACTGGCACTCTACCAGCCGGACATCCCCGGCAACACCGGCACGATCCTGCGCCTTGCCGCCTGCCTGGGTTTTGCCGTCGACCTGATCGAACCCGCCGGCTTCGACGTCTCCGACCGCAATCTGAAACGTTCGGGCATGGATTATATCGCCGCAGCTGCGCTGACCCGCCATGTGAGCTGGGACCGCTTCGAGGCCTGGCGCGCCACGACCGGGCGGCGCCTGATCCTCGGCTCCACCAAGGCCGCCAAACGCTACACAGACTTCGTCTTTCGCCCGGACGATGTCCTGCTGTTCGGACGCGAAAGCGCCGGTGTGCCGGATCACGTGCACGAGAGAGCCGACGCCCGCATCCTCATCCCGATGGTCGAGGGCCAGCGCTCGATTAATGTCGCAATTTCGGCAGCCATGATCGTCGGCGAGGCGATGCGCCAGACCGTCTGGGCTTGATTGCGCTTATCTGCAAGAGATCGCCGAATATATCGCGAAGTGTCGAAAATCGACATTGTCAATCCACTAAACCGGAGTATATTTATTAGCCGGGCAATCAAAAACATCGCAGGATTTGCACCATTTCAACAGCTTGGGAAGATGTGTCCTCAGGCGAACACCCCTCCAAACTGATGAAAGCAGAATAAAACAAGAAAATGGATTCCACGATCATCATGATCAACCTGTTCGGAGCCGTGGCGCTGCTGCTGTTCGGCCTCGCGCAGGTGAAGGACGGCGTGTCCAGGGCCTTCGGCGCCCGGCTGAGAACGGGGCTGGCGACCGGCACGCGCGGCGGCCTTCGCTCATTCCTGTCGGGGCTGGTCGCGACCGTCGCGCTGCAGAGCTCGACGGCAACGGCGCTGATGACCGCCTCCTTCGTCGAACGGGAACTGATCAAGCCGCGCATGGCCCAGATCATCTTGCTCGGCGCCAATGTCGGCACGGCGATCACCGCATGGATCGTCGCTACCGGTATCGAATGGCTCTCGCCCCTCCTGATCCTTGTCGGCATCGTCCTTTATCGCGGCCGCTCCAGCACCCGCCAGGGCGGTGGCGCAGCATTGATAGGCATAGGGCTGATGCTGTTGTCGCTGCATCTCCTTGGTCTTGCGACGGAGCCGATGCGCGCCTCTCCGGCTCTCGCCGCTTTCATCAGCCTGCTGGACGGCGCCCTGCCCGTGGCTCTCCTCTTCTCGGCAGCGCTCGCCTTCCTCTCGTCATCGAGCCTGGCGGTGGTGGTGCTCATCCTGTCGCTCGCCTCGGCCGGCCTGATTTCAGCCGAGCTGGTCATCGTGCTCGTGCTCGGCGCCAATCTTGGCGGCGCGGTACCGCCTGTCGTCGCGACGATGTCCGGCCCGGTCTCGGCTCGGCGCGTCACGTTCGGCAACCTGGCCGTGCGTGCGCTCGGCTGCATCATCGCCCTTCCGCTCGCGGGCTACGGCGCGGAATTAATCCAGATGCTGCCCTTCGGACCGTCAAAGCTCCCGGTCGATGCGCATCTGCTCTTCAACCTTCTGCTCGCCGCCCTCGCCTGGCCCTTCTCAAGGCCGCTCGCCACCCTGATGACCCGGCTGGTCCCGGATCAGGCCGAGCCGGACACCGCGCCTAAATATCTAGACGCACATGAACTTTCGACGCCCGTCATTGCCCTGACCAGCGCCACCCGCGAAGTGCTCGGCATCGGCGACCTCATTGAGCGCATGCTGATCCGGGTCTCCGACGCCTTCGAACGCAATGACGCTTCCAAGCTTTCCGAAATCGCGACCCTCGAAGAGCGCGTCGACAAGCTTCAGCAGGCGGTGAAGGTCTATCTCTCAAAGCTCGGACGCGAGGGGCTCAGCGACGAAAACGCCCGCCGCTCGATCATTGTCATCGATTATGCAATCAATCTCGAACATATGGGCGACATCATCGAGAAAGGGTTGCTGGAGCAGGTATCCAAGAAGATCTCGCTTGGTCTCAGGTTTTCCGACGACGGTCATCAGGAATTGCGGAAGCTGTTCGACCTGACGATTGATAATCTTCGTGTAGCGCAGACGATCTTCGTCACGCGCGATTTCAATCTTGCGCGTCAGATGATGGAGACAAAGGTCGAGGTCCGGCGGATGGAGAAACAGTCGGCCGAACACCATCTCGAGCGCCTGCGTGACGGACGCGCCGACAGTCTGCAGACAAGCTCTCTGCATCTCGATATGCTTCGCGACCTGAAGAGGATCAACGCCCACATCGTCTCGGTGGCGCATCCGATACTGGATGAAAGCGGCCTGCTGATCGAAAGCCGTGTGCGGACTGCCGTGGAATGAAGGTCAGTCCGCCGAGGGAAGGCGGCGCATGGTGAATTCGATCCGGTCGCCGTCGAGCTGACGCCAGCTCTCCACCTCGGTCCAGTAGGCCGCTTTCGGATATTCGTCAAACCATTCGCGCGCCTTGGCGCGTGCGTCGATCAAACCGAGGCAATATGTCTGACGCACGAAATGGTCTCTCTTGGCGGTCGGATTTTCCGCCCGGTGTTTCGCCATTCTGCGCTTCAGACCGTCGAAGGACGGAGGTCCTGGAATTTTTGCCATCAAACCTACCTCTTCGGAAAAGGTAGTATCGAAATACTCGATTTGCGAGTCGAATTTTGCCTGCCCATGTCCGCGCCGGCCTGCTTGGCGAGACGCGGCGCCACCTGCTAAACCGGAGGTGCAATCAAGAATGAGCGAGTCGTTTCCCTAGCGGAGGCTGACCGCTGGAGGCGCAAATGGAAAGACCGGAACTGCCGATCGGCTTGCCTGAAGATATCGAGGAGAAGAAGGAGGCCGCCCGCAAGTGGTTCGAAGGGCTGCGCGATACCATCTGCGCCTCCTTCGAGGCGCTTGAAGACGCGTTGGAAGGCCCGCTCTCCGATCAGGAGCCCGGCCGCTTCGTCGCCAAGGATTGGTCGCGCGAAAACGGCGCCGGCGGCGGTGGCCGGATGTCGATGATGGAGGGCCGTGTCTTCGAGAAGGTCGGCGTGCATACCTCTACGGTTTACGGCGAATTCTCCCCGGAATTCCGGGCACAGATCCCCGGCGCCAAGGACGATCCGCGCTTCTGGGCCTCCGGCATCTCGCTGATCGCCCATCCCGTCAATCCCAACGTTCCGGCGGTGCATATGAACACCCGCATGGTGGTCACATCAAGCCGCTGGTTCGGCGGCGGTGCCGACCTGACACCGGTACTGTCGCGCCGCCGTACGCAAGAGGACGACGACAGCCAGCTGTTCCACAAGGCCATGGAGATCGCCTGCCGCAATCATGCCGTTGCCGACTACGATGCCTATAAGGCTTGGTGCGACGACTATTTCTTCCTGAAGCATCGCAACGAGCCGCGCGGCATCGGCGGCATCTTCTACGACTGGCTACATTCGAGCGATGAATCCGGCGGCTGGGACGCCGATTTCGCCTTCACCCGCGATGTCGGCAGGGCCTTGGCCATGGTTTATCCGAAGATCGTCCGTTCCAACTTCAACAAGCTGTGGACGGAAGCAGATCGTGACGAACAATTGATCCGCCGCGGCCGGTACGTCGAATTCAATCTGCTGTATGATCGCGGCACGATCTTCGGCCTGAAAACCGGCGGCAACGTCGAATCCATTCTCTCCTCGCTGCCACCAGTCGTACGCTGGCCGTGAGACTGTGACATCTCATCGATAAATTCGAGCTGAGGGACCTTCATAAAAATGCAGTGAGTCCTAACTTTATATGTACGTGCGTAACAATCGGAGGAGGATTGTCATGATGACACAAAGCGGCTCGCCTGCGTCCACGGATGTCCAGGAAACATTCCGTGCAGTCGACACGCCCGAGTTCCTGATACGCATCGCCGAGAAACTGCGGACCAAGAGCGGCTCGGATCTGCCGCTGTCCTGCTTCATCGAGCAGGTCAAGCTACAGCTGGCCGGAGGAAAGTCGCCGGAAGAGCTGCAGAACGCCGCCAACAGCAACACACCCAGCCATCTCTCGGATACCTACAAAGCCTGGGCCATGCCCGACTGAAAGACCTTCTCCGGTCGTCACCTGATGCCGGCCGGAACCTTCGCTTCCTCCGCACATTTCATCAATCGCGTGCAAACGCGATGGCCGTTGTGTTTCAGACAGAGGAGAAGACAATGCGACTTTTCGAATGCGGCACGCTTGTTCCGGGCTGCGCCTGGCGCACCCGGGCGGATAACGACGCGGAAGTAGTCCGTCGCGCCGTCGAGCACCTGAAGACCGCTCACGGCGAAACCACCATACGCGAAAACATGGTTGACAACATCAAGGCCCGCATCCGCGACGAGGCGACCGCTGCCTGACGGCCGGGCGGCCAAGTTCTGCCACCAACGATAGCTGCGCCGCGTCCACCGGACGCGACGCGGGATACCTATTGCACAAGCTGCCGCAGCCGGGCGAGCAACACTTCTCTGTCGGAAGCGAAGTTCTCTTCCACCCACTGGTTTTCCAGCTCCGCAAGCACTTCGCCGACGCGCGGGCCGGATGGGATGCCGGCTGCGATCACGTCTGCGCCATTCACGGGAAACTGCGGCTTCTTCCACGTCATGGCTTGATCCAGAAGCTTACCGAGCCGTGCCGCCCGCGCCATTTCGTCAAGATCGCTCTCGGCCTTCCCCCGTGCAACGCCGAGCGCCAGCTTCAGGCGCATCGTGATGCCCTCCGCGCCGTTGCGGTAAAGCAGCCTTTCGAAGGCGGCTGACGTCATTTCGTCGTTGACCGGTGCCGTTATCGCCCAGGCCTTGAGAGTGGCAGCTTCCGCATTCGAGAGCTTCAGCCGAGCCGCAAGCGCTTCCAGCCGCGCCGCATCGGGCGGCACGATCGCGGCAAGCCGCAGCAATGGGTCGGGCGCCCAGCCGAGCGCCTTTTCGGTCGCGACCAGCGAAGGGATCGCATCGATCCCCCATCGGTCCGATTCCGGCAGGATCTCCGTCAGCACCGCCACCTGCCGCATCCAGAGCAGCGCCCGGCCGGGATCGGCGGCGCCAAGCAGTTTTCTGAGCTCCGACCAGACGCGTTCTGCCGACAGCGTCTTCAGCTTCGAACGCGCCGCCGCACAGGCCTTTAGCCCTTCGGCATCCGGGCGCCCCGAACCGTAATAGGCAAAGAAGCGAAAGAAACGCAGGATCCGCAGATGATCCTCGGCAATACGCGTTGCCGCGTCGCCGATGAAGCGGATGTTGCGCGTCTCGATATCTGCAAGCCCGCCGACGAGATCGACCACCTCTCCTTCCGCATCCGCATAGAGCGCATTGATCGTCAGGTCCCGCCGCTCGGCATCTGCCTTCCAATCGGTGCTGAAGGCGACCTTGGCGTGGCGCCCATCGGTCTCGACGTCGGTGCGCAGTGTCGTCACCTCGAACGGCTTGCCGTCGATGACGAGCGTCACCGTCCCATGCTGCAGGCCCGTCGGCACCGCCTTGACGCCGGCCGCCGCAGCCCGCTCCATCACCGCCTCCGGCCTCAGGGTCGTGGCAATGTCGATATCGCTGACCGGCAGGCCCATCAGGCTGTTGCGCACAGCGCCGCCGACCACCCGCGCCTCCCCGCCCTTTGCCCCACCCCCATGATCGGCGTTCAGAAGTGCGAGGATCCGGCCGAGCGCCGGATCGCGAAACCATGCTTGGTCGGCAACGCCGGTCATGCATAAAGCCTTTCGTAAAGCGTGCGGACGATGCCCGCGGTAATGCCCCAGATCATCCTGGTTTCATAGGGCATGCGGTAGAAATGCCGGTCGATGCCATCGATGACGCGCTTGTCGCGGCTGTGATTGTCCGGGTTCATCAGGAAGGAAAGCGGCACTTCGAACACATCGTCTACCTCCGCCGGGTTCAGCGTCAAATCGAACCCCGGCGTTACGACGCCGAGCACCGGCGTGATGCGGAAGCCCGTTGAGGCGAGATAGTTCGGCAGTCGCCCGACGGTCTCGACGAAGGAGCCGGCAAGTCCGATCTCCTCTTCCGTCTCACGCACCGCCGCCATTTCGGGCGAGATATCGGCGGGATCGATCGAGCCGCCGGGAAAGGCGATCTGTCCGGAATGTTTGCGCAGCGTCGCCGTTCGCTTGGTGAAGATCACCTGCGCCTCATCGCCGTCGTCGACGACGGGCACGAGCACGGCGGCATCGCGCAGCTTGAAGGTCTCGACCTCGGCGACGATATCGGGGTTGAGGACATGGTCGCCGTGATCGCGCCAGGCATGGTCGATCGGACCGCCATTCTGATTGAGTGCACGGCGGCGGAATTCAGCTGCTGAGAACAGCGGAAAACGGTGGGTGATCGCATCATTCATCGGGAAAGCGCATCCAGTTCGTCGGCCGGCATGACGGGGAAGACCTCGCCGGCGGAGCGGATCGCAAACATCGCCCTCCCCTCCACGTCGAGGATCTCGCCGAGTGCCACCAGTTCATACATCACCGCACGCGACACCAGCGCCTCCAACCGCCCGCGCACATGCAGATAGGGTTTCAGTTCGGCATTCCCGCCTGCAATGGCAAAGCGCAGCCGATGCTCTCCTCCCGCCTCCACGACATCTCCGACATTGGTGCGAAATGTCAGCACCTGTTGACCTTTACCCCCCGTCACGCTCACTTCCACGGCGATGAACGGAGCGTCGGCGACCCTGATCCCGACCTTTTCCACAGGAGTTACAAGATAGGTCTTCTCATCCTCATCCTTGCGCAGAACCGTCGAGAACAGCCGCACGAGGGCCGGCCGGCCGATCGGCGTGCCCATGTAGAACCAGGTGCCGTCGGCCCTGATCTCCATGTCGATATCGCCGCAGAAAGGCGGATTCCACCGCTCAACGGGCGGAAGCCCACGTTTTTTGCCGCTGTTTTCCGCGGACGCGCGTGAAATCAGCGCGGCAAGTCCCGCTGCATCCGCCTGTCCGCTGATTTCCTCGGCTGCCATTCTTCCGTCCCGGTTTGTCCTTAACGAAGTAAAGTCACGAGATAGTCATTCGCAACGAACTTGTCAGCCCGTCGCATCTCCATAACTCTATCGAGTATGAGGCAGATGTATAAGTCCGCCGATTCGCTGCCGAATGATTTCAGCCGTTGGAGTTGCCCATGGGTATGATGAAGACCGAAGCCAGCCTCGATGAAAAGGCGATCGTCGCCGCCGCCGAGAAGGCGCTCTCCGATATCGCCGCCATCCGCATAGAAGTCTCGAAGGTGATCTTCGGTCAGGAAAGCGTCGTCGAGAACACCATTCTCGCCGTGCTCTCCGGCGGTCATGCCCTGCTCGTTGGCGTTCCCGGCCTTGCCAAGACCAGGCTGGTGACGACGCTCGGCGAAGTACTCGGCCTTGCCGCAAACCGCATCCAGTTCACGCCCGACCTGATGCCTTCCGATATTCTTGGCTCCGAAGTCATGGACCAGGACGACAGCGGCCGCCGCTCCTTCCGTTTCGTCAAGGGCCCGGTCTTCGCCCAGCTGCTGATGGCCGACGAGATCAACCGCGCCTCGCCGCGTACCCAGTCGGCGCTCCTGCAAGCGATGCAGGAGTATCATATCACGATTGCCGGCCAGCACTATGACCTGCCGGCGCCCTTCCATGTGCTCGCCACCCAGAACCCGCTGGAGCAGGAAGGCACCTATCCCCTGCCCGAAGCCCAGCTCGACCGTTTCCTGCTGCAGGTCGACGTCAACTATCCCGAGCTCGCCGCCGAGCGCCAGATCCTGCTCGAGACGACGGGCCTCGGCGAAACTCGGCCGCAGGCGATCATCAATGCCCAGCGGCTGATTGAAATCCAGACCCTGGTGCGCCAGATGCCGGTGAGCGAGACGGTCGTCGCCGCCATCCTTTCGCTGGTGCGCTCCGCCCGCCCCGGACAGGGCAATGCTTCGACCGACAAGAACGTCGCCTGGGGCCCAGGTCCTCGCGCCGGGCAGGCGATGATGCTCTGCGCGCGCGCCCGCGCGCTCTACGAAGGCCGTCTCGCCCCATCTCTCGACGATGTCTTCGCGCTTGCCGAACCCATTCTCCAGCACCGCATGGCGCTGACTTTCGCCGCCCGCGCCGAAGGCATGTCGGTGCGCGACGTCATCGCCGGACTGGTGAAGCAGGCAAAGGGATAAGGAAGCCGGACGCGTGGCATCTATCGGACAGATCGTCAACCCGACGTCAGGCAGCGATGCCCTTTCCCGCGCCAGGCAGCGGGCCGCCCTGATGCCTGACTGCCTGGTGGAAGCCAAGCGCATCGCCAACACTGTCATCGCCGGCTGGCATGGCCGCCGCAAGCGCGGCATCGGCGAGAATTTCTGGCAGTTCCGTCCCTATGCCGAGGGTGAGAGCCTGTTGCGCATTGACTGGCGCCGCTCCGCCCGCGACGACCATACCTATGTGCGCGAGCGCGAATGGGAGGCAGCGCACACGATCTGGCTCTGGTGCGACATGTCGCCTTCGATGATGTACAAGTCGAGCTATGGCAGCGCCTCCAAGGAAGGTCGGGCGCTGGTAATCATGCTGGCGCTGGCCGAAATCCTATCCCGCTCCGGCGAGCGCATCGGCTGCCCCGGCATCATGGAGCCCGCCTCAACGCGCAACGCCGCAGAACACCTCGCCTCCGCGCTCATGCACGCGCCGCTGACCGGCGGCCTGCCGGAAACGGGGATGATCCGCGGCTGGAGCGACCTCATCCTCATCGGCGATTTCCTCGACGACGCGCCGGCGATCATGGAGCGGCTCGGCCCGCTTGCCCGCCGCGGCCTGCGCGGCCACGTGGTGGAAATATCAGACCCCGCCGAGGAAATCTTCCCTTATAGCGGCCGCACCGAATTCACCGATCCTGAGACCGGCGCCAAGCTGATCTCCGGTCGCGCCGAACATGTCCGCGAGGTCTATCGCAACGCCTACCTCGCCCGTAGGGAGAGCCTCGGCCAGTCGTTGCGCCATCTCGGCTGGACCTTCACGACCCACCGCACCGATCATCTCGCCTCGGAGGCACTGGTCGCGGTGCACATGTATCTGTCCGGCATGCCGGCCAAGGCAACGCATGGAGGGCAGCTGTGAACGCCCTTCCCTTCGCTTTCGCCTATCCCGCCATTCTCGGCGCCCTCATCGCCCTGCCGGTGATCTGGTGGCTGCTGCGACTGATGCCGCCACGCCCGAAGAGCGAGATCTTTCCTCCGCTGAAGATCCTCGCGTCGGTGCTGAAGCGCGAAGAGACGCCGGCCCAGAGCCCCTGGTGGCTGACGCTGCTGCGCATGCTGCTCGCCGCCACCATCATCTTCGCGATCGCCGATCCGGTCTTCAATCCGCGCACCAGTTCGCTCGCATCGGGCGGCCCGCTCGTCCTCTTCGTCGACAACAGCTGGGCTGCCGCACCCGACTGGGAGCGCCGCATCCAGACTGCCGACGCGCTGATAGACGATGCCGAATCCGCCGGCATGCCCGTGTCGATCGCCTTCACCGCCGAGCCGACCAACGACGCCGTGCCCGGCACTGCGGCGGCCGCCCGCGACAAACTGCGCGCCGTCGAACCACGGCCGCTGGTGCCGGACCGCGAGCGTGCCTTCCAGGCGCTGCGCTCCGCCCTGAACGGCATCAAGCCCGGCACCCTCGCCTTTCTGACCGACGGCGCCGCCGCCAAGGCCGACGACGCCACGGTACGTCGGCTGGCCGAACTCCAGCCCGCTGATCTGCGCGTGATCGAGGGAGACGCCGCACGGACGATTGCGATCACCGCGGCCAATAACGCGGCTGATGCCATGACCGTCAAGGTCACGCGCCTCAACGCTTCGCATGCCGCATCCGTGGCGCTGAACGCCGTCGACAGCCAGGGCCGCTCGATCGCCAACGGCAGGGTGGACTTCCGCCCCGGCCAAAGCGTCGCGACGAGTTCGATTGCCGCTCCTTTCGAGATGCGCAACGATTTCGCCCGCATCAGCGTCGACAACGGCGCGACCTCAGGCGCGGTCCATCTTCTCGACGACGCGTTCAAACGCCGTCGTGTCGTCCTGCTGTCGGGTGCCGGCGGGGATGAGTTCCAGCCGCTGCTGTCGCCGCTTTATTATATCCAGCGGGCGCTACAGCCCTATGCGGATCTGATCCTGCCCGGCGATTCCGATCTTTCGGTCGCCATACCGAAACTTCTCGCCAGCAATCCCTCCATCATCATCATGGCCGATATTGGCCGGCTGCCGGAGGACACCTACGAACCCCTTACGCGCTGGATATCGAATGGCGGCATGCTCTTGCGCTTCGCCGGTCCGCGCATGGCGGCAGCGCCGGCAGACGACCCTCTCATCCCTGTCATCCTGCGTCAGGGAGAACGGGCGCTGGGTGGCACATTGTCCTGGAGCGAACCGCAGTCGCTCGCCGAATTTCCGAATTTCGGGCCTTTCTCGGGCATAGCACGTCCTGCCGACGTCGTCGTCAAGCGCCAGGTGCTTGCCGAACCCACCCCCGATCTTGCCGAACGCACTTGGGCGAGCCTCGCCGATGGCACGCCGCTCGTGACGATGAAGCCGCTCTCATCCGGCCAGATCGTGCTGTTCCACGTCACCGCCGAAGCGACATGGTCGGATCTGCCGATTTCGGGCACCTTTGTCGACATGCTGCGCCATCTCCTCCAGATATCGCGCTCGGGCGGCGTGACCTCGGAGGCCCGCGGCAATGCACGCGTGGCCGAGACTCTGCCGCCGTTCCGCATGCTAACGGCCAAGGGCACCCTCGTCTCCGAAACGGGTTCGGCGCGACCGCTCACTCCAAAGGCCGGAACGGCGCCGACGGCAAATTTCGACAATCCGCCCGGGCTTTATGGTTCAGAAGATGGTTTTACCTCTTTGAACGTGCTGCCTGAGGAGGCCGAACTGAAGCCGCTCGACACGGCAGGGACGACAGCTGCGCGCGAAGGCTTGATCGGCGGCGAGAGCTGGTCGGCAAAACCCGCTCTCTTTCTCGCCGCCTTTCTGCTGCTGCTGGCCGACAGCCTGATCGT
This sequence comes from Rhizobium lentis, assembly GCF_014200175.1. Lineage (GTDB taxonomy): Bacteria > Pseudomonadota > Alphaproteobacteria > Rhizobiales > Rhizobiaceae > Rhizobium > Rhizobium mulingense. The sequence continues at coordinate 827,891 of NZ_JACHBD010000001.1, forward strand.
CCTCTTCATGAACGGCGCCTTCTCGCGCTTGCGCCCGGCTGTCCGCACCATGAGCGTGATCGCAATAGCGCTCGGCGCCGGCTTCCTGCTGCAGCCCGGCACCCTCCACGCCAATGACTCTCAGCCCGGCGACGACCTCATCTTGCAAAGGCTCGACAACACCCACCTCGCCTATGTCGTCACCGGCGAACAGGAAGTGGACAATATATCCGAGCGCGGCCTCGAGGGCCTCACCCAGTTCCTGACCTTCCGCACGACGCTCGAGCCGGCGCCGCCCGTCGGCATCGACCTCACCAAGGACGAACTCGCCTTCTATCCGATCATCTACTGGCCGGTTTCGGCAACGGCGCCGATGCCGTCGTCGGCGGCGATCAGCCGCATCGACGCCTATATGCGCAACGGCGGCACCGTGCTTTTCGATACGCGCGATCAGATCAGCGCATTGGACAATGGCGGCAATGTCAGCGCCAACGGCCAGAGGCTGCAGGCGATCCTCGCCAATCTCGACATTCCGCCGCTCGAGCCGGTGCCATCAGATCACGTCCTGACGAAATCCTTCTACCTCCTGTCGAGCTTTCCCGGCCGTTATGCCGGCAGCCCTCTGTGGATCGAGGCCCGGCAGGGCGGCGGCCGTGAAACCACCGAAAAATCGGCGGCGACGGCCGACGGCGTTTCGCCGATCCTGATCACAGGCAATGATTTCGCCGGTGCCTGGGCGGTCGACGACAACGGCGTGCCGATGCTGCCGACCGTGCCCTCCGACGAAGGGCAGCGCGAATATGCCTATCGTTCCGGCGTCAACATCATGATGTATATGCTGACCGGTAACTACAAGACCGACCAGGTTCATGTTCCCGACCTCCTTGAACGGTTAGGACAATGAGATGACCTTCGACTTTTCACCTTTTCTGCCCTGGCCGGTTCTGGCCGCGCTGGCCGCCATCGGCGCGGTTATCGCCGTTTTCGCGATCTGGCGTGGCATCCGCGGCGCCTGGATCAGGACGCTGGCGGCACTCGCCCTGCTAACCGCGCTCGCCAATCCCGTGCTGCTGCAGGAGGACCGGGATCAGTTGTCGACGATCGTCCCCGTTCTCGTTGACCGGAGCCAGAGCCAGCAGACACCCGACCGGGTCCAGATGACCGACGACGCGCTGGCAGCCCTGAAGGGCCAGCTCGCCCGTTTTCCTCAGATTGAGCCTCGCTTCATCGATGTCGAAGGCGACGTCAATTCGGACGTGCCGTCGACGCGCCTGTTCGACGCGCTGGCGGCCAACGTCGCCGATGTCCCGCCGTCGCGCATCGGCGGTGCCATCATGCTGACCGACGGCGAAGTCCACGATGTTCCGGCCGCCAATCAGGCGCTCGGGTTCGATGCGCCGGTCCATGGTCTTATCACCGGCAAGGCCAACGAATTCGATCGCCGCATCGAAGTCGTCAAGGGACCGCGCTTCGGCATCGTCAGCGAGGAGCAGCAGGTGGTCCTGCGCGTCTTCGACGACGGCCCGAGTCCCGGCGGCACTGCCGACGTCACGGTGAAGCTTAACGGTGACGAAATCGCCACCCTGCAGGCGACACCCGGCCGGGATACGCCTTTCTCTTTCAAGGTGCCGGGGGGCGGCAGCAACGTGCTCGAATTCTCGGTCGCGGCACTTCCCGGCGAAGTCACCACGGCCAATAATCGCGCTGTTCACGTCATCGACGGCATCCGCCAGAATCTGCGTGTCCTGCTGGTCTCCGGCGAGCCGCATGCCGGCGAACGCGCCTGGCGGAACCTCTTGAAATCTGACGCTTCGGTCGATCTCGTCCACTTCACCATTCTGCGCCCACCTGAAAAGCAGGATGGCACGCCGATCAACGAGCTGTCGCTGATCGCTTTCCCGACACGTGAGCTGTTCATCGACAAGATCAAGGATTTCGACCTGATCATCTTCGACCGCTATCAGGACCGGGCGAATGTGCTGCCGATGCTCTATTACGACAACATCGCCCAATATGTGGAGAATGGCGGAGCGCTGCTGATCGCCGCCGGTCCGGAACATGCAAGCCCGGAATCGATTGCGATGACGCCGCTCGCCTCCGTGCTGCCGGCAGAGCCGACCGGCCAGATGATCGAGAAGGCTTTCTACCCCCGCCTCTCCGAGGAAGGCCGCAAACATCCCGTCACCCGCGGCCTGGACGGCTCGGGCGAGGATCCGCCGCATTGGGGGCGCTGGTTCCGCAGCGTCGACGTCGAGCGGCCGCAGGGCGAGACGATCATGGTCGGCGCCGACAACCACCCGCTGCTGGTGCTGAACCGTGCCGGCCAGGGCCGCGTCGCCATGCTGCTCTCCGACCAGGGCTGGCTCTGGGCCCGCGGCTTCGAAGGCGGCGGTCCGAACGTCTCGCTCTATCGCCGCATCGCCCATTGGCTGATGAAGGAGCCGGCGCTCGAGGAAGAAGCGCTGACGGCGCGCGCCTCCGGCCGCACGCTTGAGGTCACCCGCCAGACGATCGGCGACAATCCGGGCAACGCCACTGTGCGCTACCCCTCCGGCAAGACCGAAAGCCTGCCGCTTACCGAGTCCGAACCCGGGCTCTACAAGGCCGAGAAGCGGATGGACGAGATCGGCCTCTTCGAAATCCGCAACGGCAAACTGTCGACGCTGGTCCATATCGGCGCCGTCGACGCGCCTGAGTTCAAAGCGATGATCTCGACGACAAATGTGCTGAAGCCGATCGTGGAGAGAAGTAAGGGCCTGGTGACCCGCGTCGCCAGTGAAAAGGGCACTATCAGCGTGCCGCCGATCCTGCCGGTGCGCGGCCAGATCCGCGTCTCCGACAATGACCGCATGATGATCCGCATGACCAGCGAGACGGTCCTGAAGGGCATCAATACGCTGCCGCTCTTTGCCGGTTTTGCCGGCGTCGGCATATTGCTGCTCGCCTTTGGCGCCATGTGGTGGCGCGAGGGGCGGTAATTCTATGGTGGTATTCGAGCTCACCGCTTCGCCCTCATCGGAGGAGCTCGCGGCGATCACTGATGCACTTTCGGCCTTCAACAAGGCCGATGTCGGTCCCGCCGACCGGCGGCCGCTTGCCATCCTCATTCGGGATAAGGACGGCAAGGTCACCGGCGGTCTATCCGGCTTTACCGCCTGGGGCTGGCTTTTCACCCAGATGCTCTTCATCCCCGACACGTTGCGCGGCACTGGCACTGCAGGCAGGATCCTTGCACAGGCGGAGCAGGAGGCGAGAGCCCGGGGGTGCCGCGGCGCCTGGATCGATACGTTCAGCCCGCAGGCTCTGCGCGCCTATCTGCGCCAGGGTTATGAAGTTTTCGGGGAACTCGAAGATTTTCCTGAAGGCCGCACGCGCAGCTTCCTCCGGAAGGCGCTCTGATCACGCGCGCCAGGCGATCACGCCCTTCAGCCGTTCATGCGCGCCCTCGGCGATCGGAACGACGAGCACACGACCGGGATCGACGGGGCCCGGAAAGGTAAGCGCGTTATAAGCGACTTTCTCGAAGCCGAGCGGGCCATAATAGGGCGGATCGCCGACAAGGATGACGGCTTCCGAGCCCTTGCGCCGCGCCGCTTCCACTGCGATCCGCACCAGTTCCCGGCCGATGCCCATATTCTTGTGCGAGGGGCGCACTGCAAGCGGGCCGAGAAGATGACCTTTGACGGTGCCTGCTAGAACCGGCGTCATCCGCACGGAGGCGATCGTTTCACCGTCGTCGGCGCAGATGAAGGAAAGGGACAAGTCATGCGGCCCCTGCTCGCGGATGCGTGCGGCCGCCCGCGTGAAACGGCCGGGGCCGAAGGCTTCTTCGTTGATGTGTTCGATGGCGGCGTCATGGGACGCGTCTTCGGTGAGGTAGACGAGATCGTGCTTGTACATGATGGCAGAAACCGGATGGACAGATTGATGGGTCTCGAAAACGCCTTCGGCGTTCGGGAGCATCAGCGTCGTCGCGGGTTTCTGGAAATGAACATCAGTCAGGGATCCTAAAATCGTGAAAAGGCCGATAGCAGGAAAAATTTCCGTCGTCCAACGCAAAATTCACACCTGCAGCACTCTCGATGATGCAGTGCCTGAATGGCGTGACGCACTGTTCAACCTTTACCACCTGCAAAGCCCCGCTATCTCAGCTAACTTCGGCTCCGATACGTAATCAGGAACGAAGATCATGGGAATGCTGGTGGACGGTGTCTGGAATGATGTCTGGTACGACACGAAGGAGAGCAAGGGCCAATTCAAGCGGCAGCCCTCGCAGTTCCGCAATTGGGTAACGGCAGACGGCGCGGCCGGCCCCACCGGCAGCGGCGGCTTCCAGGCAGAGCCCGGCCGTTACCATCTCTACGTCTCGCTTGCCTGTCCCTGGGCGCACCGCACGCTGATCTTCCGCAAGCTGAAGAAGCTGGAGGAATTGATTTCGGTTTCCGTCGTCGATCCGCTGATGGTCGAGAACGGCTGGGAGTTCAAGATCGGCGACGGCGCCACCGGCGATCACCTCTTCGGCGCGGCGACACTCTGGCAGATCTACGTCAAAGCGGATCCACACTATTCCGGCCGCGTGACCGTGCCCGTCCTCTGGGACAAGAAAACCAGCGCAATCGTCAACAACGAATCCGCCGAGATCATCCGCATGTTCAACAGCGCCTTTGACGGGCTAACCGGGTCGAAGGCAGATTTCTACCCGGAGGATCTGCGCGCTGAAATCGATGCCCTGAACGCCATCATCTACGACACCGTCAACAACGGCGTCTACAAGGCGGGCTTTGCCACCGCCCAGGAAGCCTATGCGGAGAATGTCGGCAAGCTGTTCGAAACGCTCGACAGGCTCGACGAACGCCTGGGCAAGGGCCGGTACCTCTTCGGTGACCGGCTGACCGAAGCGGACTGGCGCCTGTTCACCACGCTGGTGCGTTTCGACCCCGTCTATGTCGGCCATTTCAAGTGCAACATCCGCCGTATCGCCGATTACCGCAACCTTTCCGGTTACCTAAGAGATCTCTACCAGACGCCAGGCATTGCCGAGACGGTGAACCTCACGCACATCAAGCAGCACTATTACCGCAGCCATAAGACGATCAATCCGACTGGCATCGTTCCCGTCGGCCCGGCGCTCGATCTCGACAGCCCCCATGGACGTGCGACAGCGCCGCACGTCTTATCAGACGCGAGGACGCTGTAGGCCCTTAAATTGCTTGCTGCGGCCTAGAAAACTGTGCAGCCCTCACCAGCGATGGTCGGGCTGTTCCTCGCCGCGAAGTTCGGCAAGACGGCGATGCGTCGCCTCGGTCGTGCCTGCGGGCAGGCTGTCGAGCGAAAAGAAGCCGCTGTCGGAAATCTCCCAGTCTGGCGGACGCGGTGCCGTCTGCTCGACGGTTACCCGATAGAACACGACATGGTCGCGCCGCGTGGTCGAGGTGTTGAAATAGACCTGGATCAGCTGCGGCTTGCCGATGATCCTGAGATTGCCCTCCTCGCGCAACTCCTTGACCAGCGCTTCCTCGACCGTCTCGTTGCGTTCCAGCCCGCCGCCCGGCATATGCCAGCCGCCGACATAGCTGTGACGCACGAGAAAAATCCGCCCCTCCGCATCAAAGCAGGCGGCTCTGACACCCATCGTCATGCCCCGGGCGAAAGAGAAATAGACATGCAGAAGGCGCAGGGCCGCCCTGATATGAAGGGGCCGGTTTTCTTTATCCACCATCGCTCCGTTTCAGCTCTTCATCGCGCCGGATGTGTTTGATTTGTCAATAAGCTGGTCTATGTCTCGTAGCATGTTCAAGCTCGCGCATATCTCCGACGTCCATCTCGGGCCGTTGCCCCGTCTTTCCATCCAAGAGCTGTTTTCAAAACGCATAACGGGCTTTGTGAACTGGCATCGAAATCGGCGCAAGCACCTTTTCGGCAGCACGCTCGATCTTCTGCTCGATGACATCCGCACCCATCAGGCCGATCATCTGGCCGTCACCGGCGATCTTGTCAATCTGGCGAGCGGCATCGAGATCCGCGCCGCCGCCGCCTGGCTGCGCGCGCTCGGCGATCCCGCCGATACATCGGTCGTTCCCGGCAATCACGACGCCTATGTGCCGGGCGCCTATGAGAAATCGATGCGCGCCTGGTACGACTACGTCCGTGGCGATCTCGCCCCGCCGCAATGGCAGGAAGACCGCCACATCTTTCCCTATCTGCGCGTCCGCGACAAGGTCGCAATCGTCGGCTGCTCGACGGCGGTGGCCACCCCTCCCTTCGCGGCCTCCGGTTTCTTCGGCGCCCGTCAGGCCCGCGACACGGTGAACATGCTGCGTGCGGCCGGCGAAGCCGGTCTCTTTCGTGTCGTCATGATTCATCATCCTCCGATCCGCGGCGCCACGACCTTCTACAAGCGCATGATCGGCATCCGCCGCTTCGCCGCCGTAATTTCCACCGGCGGCGCCGAACTCGTATTGCATGGCCATACGCACCTGAACACCCTGCACTGGCTGCGCGGCCAGGTGCAACCGGTGCCTGTCGTCGGCATCGCATCGGCCTCGCAGGGACCGGGCAGCATCAAGCCGGCCGCAGCCTACAACCTCTTCTCCATCGACGGCTCTCCTGGCGCCTGGGAACTGAGTGGCGAGCGCTTCAGCCTGAACCGGACCGGCGACGCGGTGATTCAGGAAAGCGTTGATATTTTCGCGCCTTAGCGCCGCATCCCGACTCCTTTTATTCAGCACTTGAATCGATCTGCGAAGATAGCGAATCATCGTCGCAACATTCGCCATGGAGGTTTCTTACCCTCTTGGTATTTTCGGCGGTAAGCGTACAATCCGCGCAACTGCATCGCCCGACGGAGCCCACTCATGATCTTCTCCTTCCATCGCCTTGGCAGAATCTCGCTTGCCGCCGGCTTCGCTTTCGGCATCGCCACGGCCGCCTTCGCGGTCGGCGGTGGCAACGACGACACCAACCCGCCGCCGAAGACCGAGACGACCAAGACCTGCACCGGCGGCAAGGTCTGGGACAAGAACAAGAAGGAATGCGTCACCCCTAAAAAGAACAGCTTCAACGACGACGATCTCTACAAATTCGCTCGCGAATTTGCCTATGCCGGCCAGTATGAGAATGCCATCACCGTGCTCAATCTCGCCCGCAACCAAAACGACCCGCGCATCCTGAACTATCTCGGCTTTTCCAACCGCAAGGCCGGCCACATGGAACTCGGCATGTCATATTACCGCAAGGCGCTTCAGGCCGATGAGAACTACATCCTCGCCCGCTCCTACATGGGCATGGCGCTGGTCGAGCAGGGAGACATCCAGGGCGCCCGCGTCCAACTCGTCGAAATCCGCGATCGTGGCGGCGAAGCCACCTGGGCCTATCGCGCTCTGCTGCAAAGCTTGAACGGCTACAGGACATATTGACGCAAGCTTTGCGGGCTAGGCTACGAAAATTCCCCCGGGAAAGGGGACTGGAAACGACCGGATGCTTGCGAAGTGGAGGAGAGTTGTTCCATAAAGCGCAGGCATTACCGGCGACGATAAAGCCGGATTCGCGTCCGATGGCGGAAGCTTCGTCCGCGAAACCACTGTGAATGCTTCTGGATAGACAATGCGTCAGCCCGCAACGACCATCGACCTCCGCCGTGATCTCGTCGGCCTCCTGCCTCGCCTTCGCCGTTTCGCGATCACGCTCGCGGGCGAGGCGACTGCGGCCGACGAGCTGGTTCAGGCCGTCTGTCAGCGGGCGATCTCCAGGGGTCATCAGTGGAGCGGCGAAGGCCGGCTGGAAAGCTGGGTGTATACGCTTGCCCGCCAGCAATGGGCCGACGACAGCCGCAAGCGCAAGCCGAAAGCCTCCGTCCGCGGCAACATCACCGATATTCGTGAGGCCGCGCGCGAACGCTCGGCCGCGGTCGATCCCGACGCCATCCATCGTATGATCGCCGATATGCCGGACAGCGTTTCCTCGATCTTCTTGCTCGTCGACGTCGAAGGCCACAGCTACCAGCAGGCGGCCGACATCATGGGTATTCCCGCGGCGAGCGTCGCCTCGCAGCTCGCCACCGCAAGGCTGCATTTCGCCGGGCTTGCCGACACCCACCCGATCCACAGGTACTGAATTGCTCGACCTCAGGAAATTGTCGCTCGAAGCCCAGCTCACCGCCCTCCTCGATGGCGAAGTCTCGCCCGAACAGCGCCACGAATTGGAGCAGCGCCTGGCAAGTGACGAGAATGCGCGCCGGCTGCATGAAAAACTGCGCCATGGCGCCGATTTCGGACGCCGCCGCCTCGACGACGTCCTGAAGGAGCCGGTGCCACTCGCCCTCGTCCGCTCGATCAAGAGCACGCAGCCGCCGAAGACGCCGATCGCCCAGCGCGCCACGCGACCGCAGGTGAAACTGGCGCCGAGCGGCCCGCAGGCGCTGGCTGCCGCCCTCATCCTCTTCGCCCTCGGCTGCGGCATCGGCTACTTTGCAGGCACAGCCCCGGACGCAGACGAAATCGCAACCACGACCTCAACCTCAGCGCCGGCCAATACCAGCGACTGGCTGGGCGATGTCACCGCCTATCAGCGCCTGCTGATCCGCCAGCCCCGTCACCTTGTCGAAGTGCCGGCCTCGCAGGCAGAGGAAATCTCCAGCTGGCTGACAACGGCCATCGGCGTGCCCTTCCGCGTGCCGGATCTCAGCGCCAAGGCCTGGACCTTCCAGGGCGCCCGCGTGATCCTTGGCGACAACCGCCCCGTCGGTCAGCTCGTCTATTCCAACACCGACGGCGACATCATCTCCATCTGCTTCCGCAAGGACGCGCAGCCGCCGGAAACCGATGACTTCAAGGAAACGATCAGGGACGAGATCGGCCTGGTGACCTGGCACAATGCCGGCACCTCCTACGTGCTCGCCGGCCCATCGTCCGAGGCAGCCCTCGGCCAGCTCGCCATGGAAATCGCTACGGCTATCTGACGGCGGCTATCGCATATATCGAATGATTGCCGCCAGCGGAGCTGGCGACACTATGGCGAAATCGACCATCAGCATCAGCAGCCCCTCATCCGCCTGCCGGCACTTTTTCCCCGAGGGAAGAAGAGATATGCCGCAATGCTTTCCTAGCCAGCGGGGAGAAGGTGCGCGTAGGGCGGATGAGGGTGCCGCACGGCGCTTCTTTCATTGCGTTTCGCTGGCGCTCAGCGAAGCCAACCTCGTCATCAGGCCGCGCCGCCCCGAAGCGATCGCGGCCTGAAACCTATCTGATCAGACCTTGCCGGCCTTCACATCGAGCACGCGGTTTGCCGCCGAGACGATCGCCTCCAGCGACGCCGCGACAATGTTGGTATTGATCCCGGCGCCGAAGAGCTTGCCGCCGGGATAAGAGGTCTCGACATAGGAGATCGCCGCCGCGTTCGAGCCGTGCTGCAGCGAATGCTCGGAATAGTCCTCGACCGACATCTCGATGCCGAGATAATGCGACAGCGCGTTGATGAAGCCGTCGATCGGGCCGTTGCCGCGCCCTTCGATGCGCTTGATCTCGCCATTGTCTGATATCTCGGCCGCCACGATCCGCTGACCTCTGCGTTCCGTATCGGGATAGGTGTGGTGATCGACGAACTTGAGACGCGCTTCGGGCTGCGTCACGTATCGCTCGATGAAGCGATCATAGATGCGCTTCGACGGAAGCTCCTTGCCCTCGACGTCGGTGATACGCTGGATGTCCTCGCGGAACTCGACCTGCAGGTTGCGCGGCAGGTTGAGCCCATAATCCTGCTGCAGGATATAGGCGATGCCACCCTTGCCGGACTGCGAATTGATGCGGATGATCGCCTCGTACGAGCGGCCGACATCGCGCGGATCGATCGGCAGGTAAGGCACCTCCCAGATCGGATGGTTGGCGACCTGTGCGGCCTTCATGCCTTTGTTGATCGCATCCTGGTGCGAACCGGAGAAGGCCGTATAGACCAGCTCGCCGACGTAAGGGTGACGCTCGCTGATCGCCATCTGGTTCGAATATTCGAACACCTCCTTGATGCGCTCGATGTTGGAGCAATCGATCCCAGGATCGATCCCCTGCGTGAACATGTTCAGCGCCATGGTCACCACGTCGACATTGCCGGTGCGCTCGCCATTGCCGAACAACGTGCCTTCGACGCGGTCGGCGCCCGCCAGCAAGGCCAGCTCGGCAGCGGCGATGCCGGTGCCGCGGTCGTTGTGCGGATGCAGCGAGACGATCAGGTTCTCACGGTTGTCGAGGTTGCGGCACATCCATTCGATCTGGTCGGCATAGACGTTCGGCGTGGCCATCTCGACAGTCGACGGCAGGTTGATGATCAGCTTGTTGTCGGGCGTCGGCTTTACCACCTCGATGACGCCATTGCAGATCTCCAGCGCCACCTCCAGCTCGGTGCCGGTAAAGCTCTCCGGAGAATATTCGAAACGATAACCGCCACCGGCCTTGGCGGCCATATCAGTGATCATCTTGGCGGCATCGACGGCAATCTGCTTGATGCCCTGCACATCCTTGGCGAAAACGACGCGACGCTGTAACTCGCTGGTAGAGTTGTAGAAATGAACGATCGGCTGGTTTGCCCCTTCCAGCGCTTCGAAGGTACGGGTGATGAGTTCAGGCCGGCACTGCACCAGTACCTGCAGCGAGACGTCTGCGGGAACATTGCCCTCCTCGACGCACCAGCGGGCGAAGTCGAAATCGGTCTGCGAAGCCGAAGGGAAACCGATCTCGATTTCCTTGAAGCCCATCTCCAGCAGCAGATGGAACATGCGCGCCTTGCGATCATGGCCCATCGGATCGACGAGTGCCTGGTTGCCATCGCGAAGGTCGACTGAGCACCAGACAGGCGCCTTGGTGATGGTTTTCGTCGGCCAGGTGCGGTCGGGAATGCTTACCTGCGGATAGGGCCGGTACTTCACCGCGGCATCGGGCATGCCCTTGGCACCTGCGGAGGATCGGCTGGTGGTGTTGTCCATTGTCTTGTCTCCTCGTCCCGGCATTCGTTCCGCCTCTTAGCCGATCGCATCGGGCTTGGCGATAAACAAATGCGGACCTTCGTCGGTCGTTAGGTCAATTTTGAAAGGGAGGCGCGAGGAGCGATGCCGGGCGGGCTTTCGGCCGCCGGGCGCTCCTCAAAGGACCCGGCAACCGCGCGTAAGGCCGAGGAGAAGAAGCGAGGTCAGGGCGCGTGTATTGTCACGCAGGGCGATGCGGCCGCGTGCAATCGTGTCGGAAATCTTGGCGCCAGAGGTCTTCATGGCCGCGCTTATAACCTTGGCCAGCGAAACTGGCAAGCCCTCGCGGCTCGCCGGCTTCCTCTACCTGCTGAGCTCAAGCCTTTGATAACTTCACCAGCCGCGACAGGGCAAGCATCAACCCGCCAGCAATCAATCCCCAGAAGGCGCCTGAGATGCCGCCGAAAGAGACGCCAGATGCCGTGACGAGAAAGGTGATCGCCGCCGCTTCGCGCGATTCGGGCGCCTGGAAGGCCGACATAGCCGAGGACGAGAAGGCGCCGACAAGCGCCAGCCCCGCCACTGCCTCGATCAGAATCGGAGGCGCCAAGGCAACGAAGGCCGTCACCGCGCCGGCAAGCAGCCCGAGGACGATGTAACCGACGCCGGCGATCAACGACGCCCAATAGCGCCGCTTCGGATTGGCATTTGCGTCCGGCCCGGCGCACATGGCTGCAGTGATGGCCGCCAGATTGACGGCGTGACCGCCGAATGGCGCCGACAGCAGCGAAAAAAAGCCGGTGACGGCAAAGAGCGGACCGGGCTTCGGGGCGTAGTGGTTGACCTTCAGCACCGCGATACCGGGAATGTTCTGAGAAGCCATGGTGACGATGAAGAGCGGCAGCGCGATTGACACGAAACCGGCAAGGTTGAACACCGGCCGGACGATTTCCGCCGCCGGCACCAGTGATCGCTCGAGCGAGGCGAAGGCACCATCGGGAATATCGACGCCGAAGGCCAGCACCAGCACGAAGGCCGCCAATGCCGCCGGCACCGCCCAGAGCCGCTTGAAGGCACCGACGACGATCCAGGCGAGAACGATCGGCAGGCCGAACAGCGGATTGAAGCCGATTGCCTTCACCGGCGCAAAGCAGAGGCCGATCAACACGCCGGATAGCATCGCATTGGCAAGCGGCGCAGGAATGGCGGCGACGGCGCGGCCAAGCGGCTTGAACAGCCCGGCGATGATGATCAGCACGGCGCAGATCAGGAATGCCCCGACCGCGGCATTGAAGCCGCCCCCGACCGTCCCGGTACTTGCAAGCAATGCCGCACCCGGCGTCGACCAGGCGATGCTGATCGGCAACCGCGTCGCGGCGCTGAGCACGATCGCGCAGACTCCCATGGAGATCGACAACGCCATCAGCCCGGAAGCCGCCTGCGCCTCCGTCGCGCCGACCGCCCGCAGCCCGTGAAGGACGACTGCAAAGGAGCTGGCAGAGCCGACGAAGGCGGTCAGCAGCCCCATGAACAGGGCCTGGACGGAAAAATCTTTGAGCATGGCAAGACTCTGGGCTGCGGGAATGGCGCATGGAGCATGATGGCCGTTGTATACGCAAGCCCGGATTAAGCCCTTTCCGCCCAGCGCCGGCATACCGGCGAAATAAAAACGCCCTCGACTGCTTGCTGCAGGCAAGGGCGTTTTGACGGCTTTGGCTGAGAAGACTCAGATATCGGCCTGTGACGTCACGATCCGCGACACGAGGCCATAGTCCTTCGCCTCTTCGGCAGAAAGCCAGTAGTCGCGATCGGTATCCTTGGCGATCTTGTCGAGCGGCTGGCCGGTGGCCTCCGCCATGATCTTGTTCAGGCGCTCGTTCATCTTGATGATTTCACGTGCCTGGATCTCGATGTCGGATGCCATACCGCGCGTGCCGCCCGACGGCTGGTGCAGCAGGAAGCGCGTGTTCGGCAGGCACAGGCGTCTTTCCCTCGGAGCCGCGACATAGATCAGCGCGCCGGCCGAAGCGACCCAGCCGGTACCGATCATCCAGACCTTCGGCTTGATGAACTTGACCATGTCATGGATGGAGTCGCCGGATTCGACGTGGCCGCCGGGCGAATTGACGTAGATGCGAATGTCTTCGTCGCTGGCCGCCGCGAGTGCAACAAGCTGCGAGCAGACCTTCTGCGCCAGTTCCTGGTTGATCGGTCCATAGATGAAGATCGAACGCGACTTGAAAAGATTCGCCTCCGTTTCCTTGCCGAGCGGCAGTTCCTTCGTCTTGTCGTCCTGTTCTTCGTCGTTCATTCGAACCTCTCGGAGATGAATTCGGGTTCCTCGCACATAGTGCGACTCAATGCCTAAAACAATGCGGGAAAAACACAAGGCACCGCAGCGGTGGAGATATCCTTAAGAAGCCGCGCACCATTCCGCAAGCCTTACTGAAATGTAACGGTGGAAGGCTTTGAAAAGCCGGAATCGGTTCCTACCTCACCTCTCACACGGCAACCGCCATACGAGATCAACAGGAGACCGGACATGTCACCGGAAGAACGTCAATTGCTAACCGCCCTCTTCGACCGAGTGCGCACGGCGCAAGCCCAGCCGCGCGACCGCGAGGCCGAAGCCCTGGTCGATCAGGCGACGCGCGAGCAGCCGTCCGCCACTTATTATCTCGCCCAGGCCGTCATCGTGCAGGAAAAAGGTCTGGAAGCTGCCGCCAATCATATCAAAGAATTGGAAGAGCGTGTCCGGCAGTTTGAAGCCGGAGCCAGCGAGCACCACCAAGCCGAACAGGGCGGCGGCTTCCTAAGCTCGATCTTCGGCAATACCCAGACGCAACAGCCCGCGCCTGTGCCCTCCAACCCCGGTCCCTGGGGCCACCCGTCCCGCGCCTATGACGAGCCGCGCGGCTACGATCGCCAGACGCCACAGCAGCCCACTGGCCCCTGGAGCCAGCAGACCTACGCGCCGTCTGCCGGCGGCAGCTTTCTGCGCGGCGCTCTCGGCACGGCAGCCGGCGTTGCCGGCGGCATGCTGCTTGCCAACTCGCTGAGCGGCATCTTCAGCAACCATATGTCCTCGCTCGGTTGGGGCTCGCCCTTCGGTGCCAACCCGTTCGGCAATGACACCGCACCGACCGAAGAGACCATCATCAACAACTATTATGGCAATGACGACGTCCGTCAGGCCGCGGATAATGCCGGCAATGACAATGACGACAACCTGCAGCAGGCCGATTACGATGACGGCGATGATTATAGTGACGATTCGTCTGGCGACGACGTCACGGATGTTTGAGGTTTAACGAGCAGAAATGGGCGGCAGTTGGCTTTACGTTGCCGCACCGTTGCCCGGCGCTTCGCCTGGTCTCAGTGTTCGTCGTTGCGATCGATTCACTGGATCGATGCTAGGCCTTTGCCCGACCGCTCCTCACCCACGGCCACGATAGGTGGCGACGCCCTGCTCGGGCAGCCACACACCTTCCGGCGGCTTGCCCGTCTGCCAGAAGACGTCGATCGGAATGCCGCCGCGCGGATACCAATAGGCTCCGATTCTCAGCCATTTGGGATCGAGCAGTTCGACGATGCGCTTGGCGATATAGATCGAGCAGTCCTCGTGAAAGGCGCCGTGATTGCGGAAGGAATGAAGGAACAGCTTCAGCGACTTCGATTCCACTAGCCATTCACCCGGAATGTAGTCGATGACGATATGGGCGAAATCCGGCTGTCCGGTCATCGGGCAGAGCGAGGTGAATTCCGGCGCGGTGAAACGCACGACGTAATCGGTGCCGGCATGGTTGGACGGCACTTTTTCGAGTACCGCCTCCTCCGGCGAATGGGCGGTTTCGGTTTGCTGGCCCAGCATCGACAGGCTGGAAACATCGGTATTCGGCATCATGCCTCCTTGACGACTTTGACGCGGATGCCATGGGCCTTTTCGCCCTCCGGCTCCACATGAATGGCTATTTTGGCGCCCTCATGCACTGTCCTGATGGCATCCTCAAGGCGGTCGCATATATCATGCGCCTGCCGCACGGACATAGTCCCCGGCACCACCATGTGAAAATCGATGAAGGTGACGGTACCCGCCCGCCTGGTCTTCAGATCATGCACGCCGATCGAGCCCGCCGCATGGGTGGCAATCGCCTGCTTGATCGCCTCCTCCTCCTGCGGCTCGACCGCCTGGTCCATCAGGCCGCCGATCGATTGCGAGATCACCTTCCAGCCCTGATAGAGAATGTTGACGGCGACGAGAATGGCAAGCACCGGATCGAAGATCGCATAACCGGTCGCCAGCGCCAGCAGCAGGCCGGCGAGCACGCCGATCGAGGTCACCACGTCGGACATGATATGCTGGCCGTCCGCCGCCAGGGCCGCCGAGCGATGTTTGCGGCCCGCCCGGATCAGCAGCCGCGCCCAGACCGCGTTGATAATGCCGGCCGCGAAATTGATCGCAAGGCCGAGGACCGGCGCATCGAGCATGCGCGGTTCGGAGAGATAGCCGATCGCTTCGTTGACGATCAGCAGGGCAGCGACGACGATCAGCACGCCTTCCGTGACGGCAGAGAGGTATTCCGCCTTATGATGGCCGAAGGGATGGTCGTGATCGGCCGGCTTCTGCGCATAGCGGATGACGAAGAAGGCGAGGAAGGCGGCGACGACGTTGACCGTCGATTCAAGCCCGTCCGACAGCAGCGCCACCGAGCCGGTCACCCACCAAGCCACCATCTTCAGCCCCATGACGCCGAGCGACAGCGGAATCCCCCACATCGCCAGCTTTCGAACCGTAAGATCGCCGTCGTCGCTCATATCGTCCTCCTGCGGTTGCGAATGAATTGCAGGGTCCAAGCCATTGAAACGCAAAACCGCCCACGCGAATGTCGCGCAGGCGGTCCAGTTGAGGGTGATATGGGCGATGTTTCAGGATTTGTCAAAAAGAATGACGCGTCCTTCACAGCTGTTGCCGCCGGAGACGCGAATTCGGCTTCAGCTCAAGAGCATGATGCCGAAAAGTGTGAGCGGTTTTCCGACGACATCAGCTCTAGTTCTTTAATTTAGAACAGGATTCAGATTTTAGGCCGATCGGGCCTGAAATCATACTGTTCAAGGGAGCGGGATCGGCGACAGGCTGCGGCCAGCGCAGGAGAGCGGCCTGCCCGGCCGGCGTCAGCGCGTAGACGCCCTTCTCCCTGCGCTCGAACCATCCGTAGACATTGTCGAGCAGGATCCGGCCTGCATTGGGTGTAAGCGCCTTCATATCCCGCGGCCGCGCCACGCCCTGGTCGAGCGCCGCCGCGCAGAGCAGCGCCTGCTGACGATAGGCGGTCATGATCGGCGCCCGTGAGCCGCCGCCGACAGCGGGATCGCCGCGACGGCGCTGGTGCTCCTTCACCAGACGCGTGCGCCGCTTCGGGTTGGTGCGCGGCATCGGCGAGACGGAACTGACGATGACGCTGACCTCGCCGCCATCCGAGACGCCGAGCATCCCGATCCCGAGCCGCCTGCAGAGGTCGCGGTAGCGCTTGTCGGCTTCCCGCCCGCGCCCCTTGGCCGAAACCCGCGCCGCGATCCAGACTTCATCGCTCATAGCGGCCCGGTCGACGGCCTGGAGCAGCAGTTCGAGATTGAAGGAGAGCTTGAGTTCGCACACGACCACGATCTGCGGCTCACCATCGCTCAGCCCCACGAGATCGCAGCCGCCGACCTCACCCTTGACGACATAACCGGCCGCCTCCAGGAATGCTTTGACCGGCAGGTAGAGCGACGTCTCCATGGGAAAATCACGCCTCAGGCGGCGTTGAGATCGGCAATCTCGCCATATCGGGCAAGCAGTCGCGGCGAGGTCATGTCGCCGGTTTCCTCGTCGACGATCACGGCATAGGCCGCAACGCCGACGAAACGCTCGGCCATCGCCGAAGCGATCTTTTCCGCGCTGACGGCATTCGATGCCTGACGCATTTCGCCGGGCATGAGATTGCCGCGGTTTTTGCGGTAAGGAAGGACGATGAACTTCTCGGCATTGGCCACGGTGATAATTCCCGGTTGATCGTTCCGGAAATGTTCTGATTTGCCAGAAGAAGTCAACCCGCCCTTCCCGCTGGCGGGAAGGGCAAACAGAATGGCCGTCAAGCAGCCTTGGTCTTCACCTTGCGCGCCAGATGCGCCACGACATTCTCGATCATCCGCATGCCGGCATCGCCGCCGAGCGTCATGATCGATTCCGGATGGAACTGCACAGCGGCGATCGGCTCCTTGGCATGTTCGATGCCCATGATCGTGCCGTCCTCGCTCTCTGCCGTGATGATGAACTCAGCCGGCAGCGTCGAAGGATCGGCGAAGATCGAGTGGTAGCGGCCGACCGTCACCTCCCTGGCGAGACCGGAGAAGACGATGCCCGGCTCCAGCACGCGGATGCGCGAGGGCTTGCCGTGCATCGGCAGCGCCAGATGGCGCAGTTCCCCGCCATAGGCCTCGGCGAGCGCCTGCAGGCCGAGGCAGACGCCGAAGATCGGCAGGTTGCGGGCCCGCGCCTTCTTGATCGTCGCCTTGCAGTCGAAATCCTTCGGCGTTCCGGGCCCGGGCGACAGCACGACCAGATCCGGATTCAACCGGTCGAAAATCTCCTCCGGCACCGGCGTGCGCACGGTCGAAACCGTCGCCCCCGTCTGGCGGAAGTAATTGGCGAGCGTATGGACGAAACTGTCCTCATGGTCGATCAGAAGGATGCTGACGCCCTTGCCGACGCTTGCGACGTCGCGCTGGATCTTGCCGGAATTGCCGGTCTTGGCGTCTCGGATGGCGGAAAGCATGGCAGAGGCCTTCAATTCGGTTTCGGCTTCTTCTTCCTCCGGAATGGAGTCGTTGAGCAGCGTTGCGCCGGCGCGCACCTCGGCGATACCGTCCTTGATGCGCACGGTGCGCAGCGTCAGGCCGGTGTTCATGTCGCCGTTGAAGCCGACCATGCCGATTGCCCCACCATACCATGCACGCGGGCTCTTTTCATGGCTCTCGATGAAGCGCATCGCCCAGAGCTTCGGCGCGCCGGTGACGGTGACCGCCCAGGCGTGGCTGAGGAAACCGTCGAAGGCGTCCATGTCGTCGCGCAGCCGACCCTCGATATGATCGACGGTATGAATGAGGCGCGAATACATCTCGATCTGCCGGCGGCCGATAACCTTGACGGAACCCGGCTCGCACACGCGGCTTTTGTCGTTGCGGTCGACGTCCGAGCACATGGTCAGCTCGGACTCGTCCTTCTTGGAATTCAAAAGCTTCAGGATCTGCTCGCTATCGGCGATCGGATCGTCGCCACGCTTGATCGTCCCCGAAATCGGGCAGGTCTCGATACGGCGGCCGGAGACACGCACGAACATTTCGGGCGAGGCCCCGACCAGATATTCCTGATTGCCGAGATTGATGAAGAAGGAATAGGGCGACGGATTGATCGCCTTCAGCCGCTTGGAAATGTCGGAAGGCTTGCTTTCGCAGCGCTCCATGAATTTCTGCCCGGGCACGACCTCGAAGAGGTCGCCCTTGCGGAAGCTTTCCTTGGCCTTGGTGACGAGTTCGGCATATTCGCCGGGCCGATGATCGCTCTTCGGCGGAATGGCATCCGTGTGTTTGAAAGGCTCCGGCGCGATCTGCTCGGCCTTGCCCTCAGTCGACACGCCGCCTTTCTCGAAATCGTAGCGGTCGATCCAGGCTTTCGCGGCGTAATTATCGACGACCAAGATCTCATCCGGCAGGTAAAGCACCATGTCGCGCTGGTCGGAGGGACGCTTCAGCTTCAGATCGATCGCGTCGAACTGGAAGGCGATGTCGTAGCCGAAGGCGCCGTAAAGCCCGAGGCTCGCATCGGCCTGCGAATAGAAGAGGTCGGTCACGGCGCGCAGCACGGTGAAGACCGTCGGCATCTTCGAACGCTCCTCCTCGGTGAACACCCGGTCCGGCGTCTTGACGGAGAGGTCGAGGCGGCGGGCGGAGGCAGCGCCGAGCACGAGGTCGGGCACCGTCCGCAACCGTTCGGTCACGAACCCGAGAAGCACCTCGCCGCGTTCGTTATAGGCTTCGATCCAGACGTCGCGCCCGAAGGAGGAGATGCCGAGCGGCGGATCGACGACGGCGGTGTCCCAGCGCGTATAGCGGCCCGGATATTCGTAGTTCGATGAAAACACCGCGCCGCGGCGCTCGTCGAGCTTGTCGACATAGGAAGAGACCGCATCGCTGTAGGGGATCGCCCGCCGCTGCCGCGTGACCGATATCCCGCCCTTGGTCTCGTAAATTTCCGCACCATCATCCCGCAGGATCGTTACCATAATTCCACTCCGTTATCGGGGCCCGGACGACAGGCGGCGATAAAACAAAAAAGCCGCCTCGAAGTTTCGGGCGGCTCACTCGTCGTCGTCTTTGGACACGATTGGTCGAGGCCGCCTTAGCGAGCCCACCACCAAACAGCGATGTTCAAGGACTTGATCATGGAAAATTGTTAGCCTGAGATCAGCCGCCGCGCAAGAGGCGATCGCACGAATGAAAAGGGCGGCCCGAAAGCCGCCCCTCCCCAGCCTTGAAGGCATGACTGGCTCAGAAGGTCTTGGTGAGCGAGACCTTGAATGTGCGGCCCGGCTCGGAATACCACTCCCGCGGCTGCGACGCGGTCGCCGAGCTGAGATTGACGTCGCGCACGGCGAGCGCGTTGTAGTGCTCCTGGTCGAAGATGTTGTAGACACCAGCTTGGACGCGCAGGCCCGGCAGCTCTTCCGGTGTCCACCAGCCGGTCAAATCGACGATGGCATAACCAGGCGCATCGAAGGTCGTGTCGGCGGTGTTGGTGATTGGTGTATCGAGGTGATCGGTCAGCATACCGGACGAAAGCGTCGAGGAAAGATCGAAGCCGAAAGTCTCATTGCTCCAGCCGCCGCCGACGATCGCCTTGAACGGCGCCACCGAGCGCAGGCGCTGCGTCGTCTCTTCGTTCCTGCCATAGGCATAGGCAAGCGAAGCATGCAGATTGATGCCGCTGTTGAACGTCTTTGCTGCACTGGCTTCAATGCCGGAGATCGTGGCCGCAGCCACGTTCGTATAATTGAACTCCGTGAAACCGGTTGAGTCGACGCTCGTCACCGTCTCGATGAAGTTCTGATAACGGGTATGGAAAGCCGCGACCCTGCCGGTAAAATCGCCCGTGTCGAAATTGGCGCCGACTTCGATGCCGCGGCCGATTTCCGGTTCCAGATCGGGATTGCCGAGCTGGGCGTAGCGGCCCGTGGGGTTGTAGAAGCGGCTATAGAGCTCGTCGACGGTGGGCGCACGGAAGCCGACCGCCAGCTGCATATAGAGCTCGACATCAGGCGTCAGATCGTATGTCGCAAGGATCTTCGGCGACAGGGCGGCTTCCGTCCGGTCGCGAAGATCGCCGAAGCGGGCAAGACCGGTATTGTTGGCAAAACCGCCGCCGGTCGAGGGGTCGTAGTTGAACCAGTCGAAGCGGAAACCGGGCGTCAGCGTGAAGCCGGTATTGCCGATCTCGATCTTGTCTTCGACCACTAGCCCAAGGGTCTGGCTGTCCACATTAGGAACTTCCGCCTGATTGTTCAGCGTTGGGCAAGTCGTCGACGTGGGGCACAGAGCCCAGCTATATTGGCTCCAGCTGGAGACGCCGACGTCAAGGCCGACGCGAACGGAGTGGCTGAGACCGGAATATTCGAAATCCTTCGTCGCGATGCCGCTGAAGCCCCAGGTTTCGTTTTCGACCTCGTTGTTGCGGCCATAGGCAACATTGGCGGTCGTACGGCCCCCGCTGCCCGCTTCCTTCTTCAAATCCTGCCAATAAAGCGTGGCACGCGCGCTGCTGAAGAACGCGTCGGAAGACTGCGCTTCATAATCATAGTCGAGCGATATGCGATCGCGGTCACGCTGTTCGCGACCGTCATAATTGTCGATCATGAAGTTGCGCGGGCTGGTTCCCCCCTGAAGGTGGCGCAGGTCGGTTTCCAGGTCGCGGCGGAACCGTTCCGCCGTCAAGCCGATGCGATGACCGCCTTCCAGCTCCTGGCGAAGTTTGAAAAGCAGGTTGTTCTGGTCGAAATCAGCCGGGTTCGCCTCGGTGCGAAGAGCGCCGTAAACATCATTGTTGCCCATGTTTGCCCGCTCATGGCCTTTGCGGTAGCCGCCCTGGAATAGGATCGAGGTGCTGCCGATCTTCTTGGCGGCGGCGGCCGAACCGGAGAGGCTGCGGTCTTCGCTGTCATAGGTCGACTTGACGATCGCGCCCCAGTCACGATCCTCAGGGATCAGATCCTCCGGTTCCAGCGTATTGAGAACGAGGGCGCCGCCGAGCATGCCCGAACCGCCCTTGCTCGAATCCGCGCCGCGCACGATATCGAGCGAAGACAGCGAATCGAAATCGAAAGTGTCGCCGCCGCCATTGGCGTTGGCAGGCGCAAAAGCACCCTGGCGCGAGCTGTTCGAGATGTAAGGGATCGGAATCCCGTCGATCGTCGTCAGGATGCGAGCGCCGGAAAGGCCGCGCAGGTTAAAGCCCGCATCGGCGCGCGAATAGTTGACGCCTGCATCGACGCTGCGGCCGATGTCGTCGTAATTGGTGACCTGCTTCTCTTCCAGCTGCTTCTGGGTGATCTCTGTCGCGAGCGGCGTATCGGCAACACTGCCCGGCGCCACGCGCTTGCCCTTGACGACGATCTTCTGCAGGACGGTGCTGTCATCCGCCGTCGCTTCCGGCGTGGTGACCGGAGCGCTCTGCGCGAAAGACTGCGAAACAGGAAGAACAGCTGCAACTGCCGTGCAAACCATTAGAACCGAGCGCCAATGCCGGACGATCATAACCTACCCTCTCATGATGATTACCGGGCTGGCTGGTCGTGGCGCGTCGAACGCTCGATGGGCTGGCTGGGCTATTGCGGATAAGACGGAGCAGAAATCCGCCTTCTTTTTGCCGCTTAAAAAACATGAGAATGATTGTCAACATAAACGACTGGTTTATGTTGAAGCTTGTTTTCAAGTTTTTAATGATCTTCCAGGACGTTGCGCAATTGCAACGAAACCCGCCATAGTGCGTTATCCCTTCTGCTATCGACACCAGGGAATAGGATGCGTTGAGAAAACTTTCGATACTGGCAATCCTTCTCGCCGCTACCGCCTTTCTTGCTGGCGCCCGCCTGCCCCCGCATGGTCCTTTACCCCAACCTCGCCCCGACACCGGGGCTGCGACCAGTCCTACTCCGCTTCCCGACAAGACTGAGCCGCCCGCGTCGGCGGATGTGCCGGCGCCGCAGCCGAAGCCCGATGTGAAGGAGCCATCGGCGCCCCAAACCGAACACGGAAAGTCCGAACCGGCAAAGCCCGAACAAGCAAAGCCGGAGCGGGCAGAACCGATGCAAGGCCCGCCGCTGCCGCCGGGCGGGCTAAAAAGCCCGCAGACGCCGGCGGAAGAGAACAAGCCGCCTGCCGAGCAGACGCTCGAGGAACAACATCTGACGATCGAACCCGAAAGCGACTCCGAACACGCAGAATGCACAGCCGCACTCCGAGCCTTGGGCGCCGTCTTCAAGGACACGCCGCGCATCGACGACGGCAACGGCTGTGGCATCGACAAACCGATCATCGTCTCCGAAGCCCTGCCCGGCATTGCGCTCAAGCCGGAGGCGACAATCCGCTGCCCGGCGGCACTCGCCCTCGCCCGCTGGCTGAAAGAGAGCGTCATCCCGGCCGCCTCCGCTGCCCTGCCGGAACAGGGGCGCCTCACGACCGTCAACCAGGCAACATCCTATATGTGCCGTCTGCGCAACGGCGCTGAAACCGGCAAGATCTCCGAGCATGCCCGCGGCAATGCCATCGACATTGCAAGCTTCCATTTCGAGAAAGGCGAGGACGTCGCCGTCCGCGCCCGCCGCGAGGACCCGACGTTGACCGGCGCCTTCCAGCGTACCGTCAGCGCCGCCGGCTGCATCTATTTCACCACCGTGCTGGACCCCGAAAGCGACGCCGCCCACGAGACCCATTTCCATCTCGATGTGATGGATAGGAAGGGCGGCTATCGTTATTGTCATTGATCATTTAGTGCCCCTCATCCTGGACGAGCCCTCTTCCCGTAAAAATGGGGCGAGGGGACGTGCCCCGCGAGAGGTAGATCTGAACGGAGAGCCCGCGGCATATCCCCTTCGCCCCGCAAGCGGGGGTCCGAAGGACGGGTCGAGGCGCGTGGCTCGACCCGGGTCGGTGCCGGCAGGCGGATGAGGGGCTGGTCGCGCGAATCTCGTGAATTGGGGTGTCACACGCCGGATCAGAACAACCCTTCGATATAACCCTGCTCGTTTAGGAAAATCCGCTCCGCCGAAGGTGATTTCGGCAGGCCGGGCATCGTCGTGATCTCGCCGGTGATGGCGACGACGAAACCAGCGCCTGCCGAAAGCCGCACCTCGCGCACGGGAACGATATGTCCTTCCGGCGCGCCGCGCAGGTTTGGATCGGTGGAGAAGGAATATTGCGTCTTCGCTATGCAGACCGGCAGCTTGCCGTAGCCCTGTTCCTCCCATGTCTGCAGCTGATCGCGCACCGCCTTGTCGGCCGTCACCTCGCCGGCATGGTAGATCTTCGAGGCGACGATCTCGATCTTCTCGAACAGCGAAATGTCGTCGCCATAGAGCGGCTGAAACTTCGCCTGGCCCGATTCGGCCAGTTCCACCACCTTGTGCGCCAGTTCCTCTATGCCGGCCGAACCCTTCGCCCAATGCTGGCAGAGGATCGCCTCGGCGCCGAGCCGTGAGACAAATTCCTTCACCGCCGCGATCTCGGCGTCGGTGTCCGAGACGAAGTGGTTGATCGCGACGACCACGGGCACGCCGAAACGGCGCACATTGGCAACGTGCCGGCCGAGATTGGCGCAGCCCTTCTTCAGCGCCACCACATCCTCCGTGCCGAGCTCCTCTTTTTTCACCCCGCCATTCATCTTCAGCGCCCTGACGGTCGCGACAATGACCGCCGCATCCGGTCTCAGCCCGGCCTTGCGGCATTTGATGTCGAAGAATTTCTCGGCGCCGAGATCCGCCCCGAAACCTGCTTCCGTCACCGCGTAGTCGGCAAGCTTCAGCGCCGTCTTCGTCGCCGTCACCGAATTGCAGCCATGAGCAATATTGGCGAAAGGGCCGCCATGCACGAAAGCGGGATTGTTCTCCAGCGTTTGCACGAGGTTCGGCTGCATCGCATCCTTGAGCAGCACCGCCATTGCGCCGTCGGCCTTCAGGTCGCGCGCATGCACCGGCGTCCTGTCGAAGCGATAGCCGATGATGATATCGCCGAGCCTCCGCTCCAGATCTTTCAGGTCAGTGGCGAGACAGAGGATCGCCATCACTTCGGAGGCGACGGTGATGTCGAACCCGCCTTGGCGCGGGAAGCCGTTGGCCACGCCGCCGAGCGAGGAGACCATGCTCCTGAGCGCCCTGTCATTCATGTCCATGACCCGTCGCCAGACAATGCGGCGGATGTCGATATTCTCTTCGTTGCCCCAATAGATGTGGTTGTCGATCATCGCCGCCAGCAGATTGTGCGCCGAGGTGATCGCATGAAAATCGCCGGTGAAATGCAGATTGATGTCTTCCATCGGTACGACCTGCGCATAACCGCCGCCTGCCGCTCCGCCCTTGGCGCCGAAGCAGGGACCGAGCGAAGCCTCGCGTATGCAGATCATGGCCGTCTTGCCGATCCGGTTCAGCCCGTCGCCGAGCCCGACGGTCGTGGTCGTCTTACCCTCCCCTGCCGGCGTCGGGTTGATCGCCGTGACGAGGATCAGCTTGCCATCTTTCTTGCCCGCCTGCGCCGCGATGAACTCGGCGCTGACCTTGGCCTTGTCGTGGCCATAAGGAGCGAGCTGATCGGCTGGTATGCCGAGTTTCGCTCCGACCTCGAAGATCGGCTTCTTGGCCGCCGCGCGCGCGATTTCGATATCGGATTTGATTGACGGCATGGATGCTCCCCCGAGCTCCGCAGCAGCGGAGCCGATGTTTCCTCTTCATCGGGATAGCGAAATATCGGCAGGGTGTGAATAGCGCGACGTGTGTTGCGGCTGCCGCGCTCGGTGTTTATCTGGCGCATAACGATTGCCGCTACGGCGTGCCTTCACACCCCGATGTCAATTTACAGTGGCTGCGACAGGGCCTGCTTCTGCCTCCGGCTTTCTGGGGCACCGGAGACTTTCCTTCGCCTCCGGCCCGCAGACATGCAATCCGGGCTCTTCATTATAGGGAATGATACCATCGATGATGCCAAGTTCGAGGGCCTGAGAAGGAAGTATGATCCTTCCTCGCTCAGTTGATATGGCAGGCATTACCGTCTCGTATCTCTCAGCATTGATGCCCATCTCGTCGAAATAGGCGAGGAATTTCGTATATTCGGCCGTCGTGGGTCTAACGAGGCCGATAGACGAATAGCCGACAATCCGCGGCGTTCCGCTCATCAGGACAAGAGTACAGGTCGAAAGGCAATAGGCACGGGAGGCAAAGACCTCGCCCTTGGTCGGTCCGTTTTTGGCGATACTGGCCTTGCAACGCGGATCCAGCTCTGGACAATTCGGCAACTGCGTTCTGCCAATGGAGGTCTCCAGACCTGCCGTACGGATCATCCGCCCCATTGCGAAAGCCGCGTCCATGTCACCGCCGTTAGACTGAAGGACTACCGGCAGCTTTCTTCCGCCGAGCGTCTTCAGGATCGCTTCCAGCCGCGCCGGCGTATCCGGCGTGATGTCTCCATCCGCAGCAATCCACTGCATGCACTCTTCCTGACAATTGCCATTGTACATCAGGAGAAAGTCCATCGGCCTGGTTTTCGGCAGGCTCTCGCCCGTGGTTGCGGCCGCATCCTGCACAGGCATCTTGGCTACCGGCGTTTCGACCGGGCGATGGCCATGGCAGACGGCCTCGGCCGCCACATCCGGCCCGCAGGCAGGCATGCCGGGCCATTCGTTGTAGGCCAGCATATCGGTCACGAGGCCCATGCGGAGGGAATCTGCGGCCGGTACGATGTTGATGCTGTCAGGCGTGGCGCTCATCATCAGGCCGACCAAATCGGCGCTGACGCCCATTTCCTTCAAGTAGCCCGTCAGGGCCGCGGTGGCCTTCTTGCCGAGCTTGGTGGAACTGCTCTGCCCTGCTGACTTGCGTCCAACTTCCTTGCGGGAGATTTCCTTCTTCTTGCCGTTCACGATCTTGTATTCGATGCGGTAAGAGACTCGCACCTTATTATAGATTGTCGTGATCTGGTGGACGCCGATCAACGCCCATTGCGAGGCGACACGCTCCGTACCGCCGGCGAATGCCAGCGGACAGGCGGAAAAACAATATGCACCGACCGAATAGGTGTTGCCAAGCGCGGTCCCATCGTTTGCGATAGCGGCATTGCAACGCAGATCGTCCGCCGGGCAATCTTTCAGCCGCGTGCCGCCTACCGCCGTTTCCAGACCGGCTTTGAGGATCATCCGGCCAATCGCATAAGCGGCTTCGACATCACCGCCCTCGGACCGGAAGACGATCGGCAATTTCCGGCCGCCGATCTTTTTCAGAATTTTTCGAAATTGGCCTGGCGTATCGGAGGTGATGCGTCCCTCTGCCGATATCCATCCCGGACAGTTTTCCACGCAGAGGGGATGGTGAACGAGGATGAAGCGCATCGGCGGCTGCCCTGCCGGCTGGTTCTGCCCGGCAGCCTGCGAGGTCGCAGCACCGAACGGCAAGCTCAAAAGAAGAAAAACAAGTAATATCAGAAAAAGCAGATACTTCAGACGCAATTTGCTTGCAAAGCGCACGATTAGGTCGCCTCGGTTATACATGCGAATACGCTTAGCAATTGCATCGGGCGGCAGCAAGCCGGATTTCGGCGTCTCGCGCCGCCCCGCCTCTTCCGCCATGATTCTCTTCCTGCCCGGCCTGGGCGAAATCCACAGCTACCCTGCCGCAGGAGAAGTCAAAATACCACAACGCTACTTGCGCCGGCGGCAACTCAACCGGGACGCGCGCAATTGCGACTATTTCTTCACGATTCGGATTAATCGGCGCGAGATTAGGCAATTGGGACTAGCATCCGCCGCAGTTTCTGTATTTGATAGCGATAACATCGGGGCTGCCGGAGGCGTACAAATGTCTTACATGACCACCTCTGAAAGACAGTCGTTACTTTCGGCGGAGCTTGCAGTTGCAGGGACGCGTGGCCTGTTTGCGCAGGCTCTCGGCAGGGTGGCAACAGCCTTCGGATTGTCTCATGCGACGCTGATGCACGCCCCTTCTCCGGAAGATCTCCTGCTGAAGCCGCTGTTGATCGAAAGCTCGCTTCCCGCCGCCTATGTCCGCGATTTCGACCGCGCCAATATGATGCGTGGTTGTCCTTTCGGCCTGCGGTTGAGGGAGTCGGCCGTGCCGCTGGCGTGGCACCTCAACGATGCCGTCAATGGTCAGGCCTTTCCCGCCGAACTGCGCGCCCTGATGCTGCACCATGCGATCCCGGCGGGGGTCGCCATGCCGACCATTGCAGTCGACGGCCGCCGCCTGGTCTTCTGGTTTTGCGGCGAACGCGCCGCGCTCGGCCAGAGCGAGGTCAACGAGCTGGCGATCATCATCCTCCACGCCCTCGACGCATATAATGCCGTCAGGCGTAACGAGGAAAGCGTCCACAATGCGTTGTCGGCGCGCGAACTTGAAGTCGTGCGCTGGACCGCACAGGGCAAGACCTCGATCGAGATCGGTCAAATCCTGACGCTGTCTGATCATACCGTGAACGCCTACATGACCAACGCGATCAAAAAACTCGATTGCGTCAACCGCACGCAATTGGTAGCAAAAGCAATTCGATTGAAGCTGATCAACTGAGCAATCAGACGAGAGTCAGAACGTCATCCCCTAAATTGGGGAATTGGGTCTCTTTGCTTCGAACAGCCGGTCGTCGACAAGACGACAATCGGCTTGGCGGCTACAAACTGGTGCGCAGCATCGGCCGCTTCCGCGACGATGCGAGCGGTGGCGGCATCGTTGGCGTCACCTACGATTCGTCGAAAAGCTGCGAGTCCTTGGCTTCGAGGATCATACGGCCGCCCCGCTGACCACCCTCGAGGCGCGGCACTTAACGATCGAGCACCGAACGGATTTCCACGAGGTTCGAGCGCACCCTCAAAATGTAGAAACCCATGGTGGCAAGATGGCTCGGCATGATCCAACCATCCTCGCGCCCGTTCGAGATGATCGCCGGCTGGATGCGGAGCGCCGCCTGGAACTGTCGCATCGTGCCGCCCCAGACCGCGCCGAGATTGCGCTCCTGCACCACCTGGGAAAAATCCGCCTGTGCAGCGGCAAGAATGGCGTAATAAGCATAGAGCTGACCGTAGGCGAACCAGAACCGGTCGTCGGCGCGCGTATCGAACCAGCCGCGATTGTGGTGCTCCGAGCGCTCGGCAAGCATGTCGGAGGTCCCGCCAAGATCGTTGGCGACGCGGTCAATGAACTGCATAAGATTGTCGGCGCGGCCGTCGAAAATGACGTTGCAGGCGGAAAGATCGGTGTTGAATTTGCGCAGGCTGCCGATCGCCGACCGGTAATAGGAGGGCGTTGGTGTCTTTGGCCCGAAAGGATTGAGACCGAAATACCAGCTATGTTCGTCGAACTGCAGATTGCCGCGCGCGCTCTGCAGATCATTATTGATGCCCGATGTGCCGCGCACGCGCCCGAGCGTATCGACAAGCTCCGCCGAAGTCCGGCGAACCGCCTGGTTGATGCCACGCTGGAACGACGCTTTATTGTCGAGGAAGGGCGTGTGATCCCAGTCGATACCGAAGAAGCCCATCTTGTAGAGCAGCATGGAGGATATCCATGCATTCTGGTCGACGTTGAAATCGGTCAGGTCGGCCGTGACGTCGACGATGGCCGAGCGCTGGCAGGTCTTGGCGGCGGCAGCGCCGCTCGCCTCGGCGACAGGCAGTTCCTGCCCGGCGGGAACCTTGCGTTCGGAAAGCCGGTATTGGTCGACGAAAGCGGTGTTGAAATTCGTCCAGACCTGCGTCTGCCAAAAGAAATAGCCGTAGAGCACGACGAAGAGCGCTACGAATGCGATGACCGGCAAGCGGACCATCCAGCTCCGGCGCTGATACCACCCATGCGCGGCAAGAAAGGGCCAGAAGGCCCAGGCGAAAAACAGGCGGGCCCAGCGGCCGATCGTCTGGCCGATCAGCCTGAAGAAACCGGCTATCCGGTCAAGCATCGTCGTCTCCTGTCAGGCGAGGCGAACACTACAGCGCCGCGCGTCAAACGCGCTATGGACGCTGTAGCACTTTGAGTCGCTGCATAATTCCTTAAATCGATTCTGATTTAAGGAATTATGCAGTAGGACATCGCCGCCCCGTTGCATCCACATATGCGCTCGGTGGGCCGAGCACAACACAAGCCCTACGATTTTTGAGAATGAAAGCAGCGCAGACCGCGCTTCACGGCTCAGGAACGTCGGAAAGGCAGACTGAAGCGGAAAGGCCTGCGGGCCGTATCGATGAGCGGCGTTCCCGAAGTTTCCGCGAACGGCTCTGCATAAGCAGGAAACTTTCCTGCCGCGTCGAGATCGGCGCGGCTCTTGCGCCGCTCCAGATCCTGGGCGACCAGCATACCCTTCTCGAACAGCCTGATCGGCGCCGCGATATCGGGAAAGAATTCCGGCTTGATCCTGACCTTCATGCCCGGCCGGTCGGTATCGACCTGCGCCTGATAGATGAGCAACCGCTCCTCGACATCGATCATCAGCTTGCGCAGCAGCACATT
This sequence comes from Rhizobium lentis, assembly GCF_014200175.1. Taxonomy (GTDB): domain Bacteria; phylum Pseudomonadota; class Alphaproteobacteria; order Rhizobiales; family Rhizobiaceae; genus Rhizobium; species Rhizobium mulingense. Next base: position 857,621 of record NZ_JACHBD010000001.1, read on the forward strand.
GCAGGCACCGATCCGGCCGTTCAGTGAATCGACGAATGCCTGGAACAGGCCGATGAAGCGCTCGCGCCGCTGGCTGTCGTCCCGCATTACATGCTCTTCGGCGGAAATGCGCTCTGCCTCCGCCTTCAGCGCCCGCCGCTCCGCCTCCATCTGCTCCCAATGCGCTCTGTTGCCGTAGACGCCGATGCGGCCCTGCGTCGTCAGCGCCTTGGCGTTGAGCTCCTTCATCTTGAGGCGGGCGATATCGATGGAATCGACCAGCCGGCGCCGTTGCTCGACAATGCCGATGAGACTGTGTTCGGCTGCCTTGTGGCGTTCGATGATCGCAGCGCGCTGGCTGGCGATCAGCCTGGCGAGCGTGTCCGATTTCGCCAGGAGGTCGAGCAGCTGATCGATGACTGGCGCCTCGCGCACGCGTTCGGTATACATGCGCCACATTCGCTGGCGGGACGTCCAGCCGGCCATTTTCTCGCGCAGCGTCAATCCGCGGAAACTGTCGAGATCGGCGGAAACCTCTGCAGTCATCCGATCGAGCGAAAAGACCAGTTCGGCAAGCAGCCCATCCAACGCCGCGCTATCGGCGATATGGGCCTGGAAGCGGGCTTTTTGTTCGAGGAAGACCTCGTCGGCCGAATGTATTTCATCGCTGCTGAAGGCGCGGATGCAGGCTGCGCAAAAGGCTCCCTCGGCCGCGATTTTCTCGGCGAGGCCGCCTGCGGCTTCGTACTGATTGTCGAATGGCGGGGCTTTGCGCACCTGATCTCTCCCGGAATCTCCTGCTTCAAGCTAGCCGCTTGCGGCTCCGAAGAAAACAGGCGAGCCGCTCCGCATCAGACCGGCTTTGCGATCCAGGCCCCGTTCATTTCGTCGTCCCAGTGCCTGCGGCAGAGCGAGACATATTTTTCGTTGCCGCCAACATCGATCTGCGCGCCTTCGTGCAGCACCTTGCCTTCGGCGTCGAGCCGCACCACCATCGTCGCCTTACGGCCGCAATGGCAGATCGTGCGCACTTCGCGCATCTCGTCGGCAATCGCCAGCAACTCCTGCGAGGCCGGAAACAGTTTGCCCTGGAAGTCGGTCCGGAGCCCATAGACCATGACGGGGATGCCGAGCCGATCGACGACACGGGCAAGCTGCCAGACATGGACTGCCGTCATGAAATGCGCCTCGTCGACGAAGACGCAGGAAATCGGCGCCCCCTCGCCGCGCAGCCCGGCGATGAGCTGGAACAGATCTTCGTGTGGCTCGAAGGGGATGGCGCTCGCTTCCAGCCCGATCCTCGAGCCGATGACGCCCCGGCCGGCGCGCTCGTCGAAGGCGGCGATCAGCTGCACCGTCCGCATGCCGCGCTCCTGATAATTGTAGGAGGCTTGCAGCAGGAGCGTCGACTTGCCGGCGTTCATTGTCGAATAGTTGAAATAGAGTTTTGCCATCCGATGTCTCCTTGCTCGGCTTATTGAAAGCTCACAACCACGAAGAAAAGCCCCGCGCCCGCGATAATCACAAGAATCAGCACCTAAAGACCCACGAAAGCCGCCAAAACGAGACACTGCGAAAAAATCGCGGACGTCGCAATCGCACCCGTCGATACGACGCAAACACACTGAGGTCGCTTGTCAAACTGGGCTATTGGTGATTGGCTTGGGGACCTGAAGACTGGGAGTCTAAAATGAAAACAACAAGCACATCCAAACTCGTTACTGCAACTGCCGTCGCCGCCCTCTCCGTTGCGACCGCCGCCTTCGCCGCCGATCCCGACAGCTGCTCCACCGTCCGTTTCTCCGACGTAGGCTGGACTGACATCACCGCCACGACGGCGACCGCCTCCGTCGTCCTGAAAAGCATCGGCTACCAGACCGACATCAAGGTTCTCTCGGTGCCGGTCACCTATACCTCGCTGAAGAACAAGGACATCGACATCTTCCTCGGCAACTGGATGCCGACCCAGGAAAAGGACGTCCGCCCCTATATCGATGACAAATCGGTCGAATCCTTCGGCCCCAACCTCGTCGGCGCCAAGTACACGCTTGCCACCAACGCCAAGGGTGCCGAGCTCGGCATCAAGGACTTCAAGGATATCGCCGCTCACAAGGACGATCTCGACGGCAAGATCTATGGCATCGAGCCCGGCAATGACGGCAACCGTCTCGTCATGGATCTGATCGAAAAGAACACCTTCGGCATGAAGGATATGGAAGTCGTTGAATCCTCCGAACAGGGCATGCTCGCCCAGGTCGCCCGTGCCGACAAGTCAGGCAAGCCCGTTGTCTTCCTCGGCTGGGAACCCCATCCGATGAACACCAACTTCAAGCTGACCTACCTTACAGGGGGCGACGACGTCTTCGGCCCCGACTTCGGCGGCGCCAAGGTCTACACCAATGTCCGCGCCGGCTACCTCGGCGAATGCCCGAATGTCGGCGCGATGCTGAAGAACCTGACGTTCTCCCTCGAGATGGAGAACCAGATCATGGGCAAGATCCTGGACGACGGCAAGGAACCGGAAGCTGCGGCTACCGAATGGCTGAAGGCAAACCCTTCCGCGCTAGAGCCCTGGCTCGCCGGCGTCAAGACCCGCGACGGCAAGGGCGACGCGCTCGCGGCCGCCAAGACCGGCCTCGGTCTCTGATGATATGAATGGGGCGGCTCGCCGCCCCGTTTCATTTTTGTCCGATTGTTAATTTTTTGGATAGGCGCGCCCTTGAACTGGATCACTGAATTTAAGATTCCGATCGGCCCCTGGGCCAAATCCTTCGTGGATTGGCTGACCTCGAACGGCGAGTGGTTCTTCAACCAGCTTTCCTTCCTGCTGTCGAGCGCCATAGACGGCCTGCTCTTCGTGCTGCAGAAGCCCCATCCGCTGATCGTCATCGCAGCCGTTACCGCGCTTGCCTTCTGGCTTCGCCGCTCGATCGCCGTCGCCCTCTTCACCTGTCTTGGCCTGCTGCTCATCGTGAACCAGGATTATTGGAAGGAGACGACGGAGACGCTCGCCCTCGTACTCGCGGCCACCTTCGTGTGCATGGTAATCGGCATTCCGCTCGGCATTGCGGCCGCCCGCCGCGCCTGGGTCTATGCCGCCATGCGCCCGGTGCTCGACCTCATGCAGACGATCCCGACATTCGTCTACCTGATCCCGGCCCTAATCCTCTTCGGCCTCGGCATGGTGCCGGGCCTGATCGCGACTGTCATCTTCGCGATCCCCGCCCCCATCCGGCTGACACGCCTCGGCATCATCTCGACACCGCCTTCCCTCGTCGAAGCCGCCGTCGCCTTCGGCGCGCGACCGATCCAGGTGCTGCGCAAAGTCGAGCTTCCGTTCGCCGCGCCGCAGATCATGGCGGGTCTCACCCAGACCATCATGCTGTCGCTGTCCATGGTCGTCATCGCCGCTCTCGTCGGCGCTCCAGGTCTCGGCGTGCCGGTCGTGCGCGCGCTGAATACTGTCAACATCGCCAAGGGCTTCGAAGCCGGTTTCTGCATCGTCATCCTGGCGATCATTCTCGACCGCATATTCCGCGCAGGCGACGAAGGAGACGGCGCATGACAGCGATAGACTTCAAGAATGTCAGCATCATCTTCGGCGACCGGCCGGAAGCCGCCCTTGCCATGGCCGACCAGGGCAAAACGCGCGACGAGATCGGCGCCGCGACCGGCCTGGTGCTGGGCGTCGCCAATGCCTCGCTGACGATCGAAGAAGGCGAGATCCTCGTGCTGATGGGCCTTTCCGGTTCGGGCAAGTCGACGCTGCTGCGCGCCGTCAACGGGCTCGCTCCAGTGGTGCGCGGCGACGTCGCGGTCTCCACAACCACGGGCCTCGTCAATCCTTACAAATGCAATGCCAAGGCGCTGCGCGAACTGCGCACCCACACCGTCTCCATGGTGTTCCAGCAGTTCGCCCTCCTGCCGTGGCGCACGGTCGCCGAAAATGTCGGCTTCGGCCTCGAACTCGCCGGCATGCCGGAGGCGGAACGCAAAGCCCGCGTCGGCGAGCAACTCGAACTCGTCAACCTGACGAAATGGGCAAACCGCAAGGTCAACGAACTGTCAGGCGGCATGCAGCAGCGTGTCGGCCTTGCCCGTGCCTTTGCCACCGGCGCCCCGATCCTGCTCATGGACGAGCCGTTCTCTGCGCTCGACCCGCTGATCCGCACCCGTCTGCAGGACGAACTCCTGGAGTTCCAGCGGCGGCTGAAGAAGACCATTCTCTTCGTCAGCCACGATCTCGATGAGGCCTTCCGCATTGGCAACCGCATCGCCATCATGGAGGGCGGCCGGATCATCCAGTGCGGAACGCCACACGACATCGTCAAGAACCCCGCGGACCAGTACGTCGCCGATTTCGTGCAGAACCTCAATCCGATCAACATGCTGACCGCCGCCGACGTCATGCAGCCCGGCCTCGGCCAGACGGCCGCCGGCATGAGCGTCAGCGCCACGGCCCGCGCCGCGACCCCGCTCGTCGATGTCCTCGACGTACTCGCCCGCCAGCCGGGCAGCATCGGCATCGTGGAAAACGGCACGGTCATCGGCACCATCACGGCCCAGGATATCGTCGCCGGCCTTACACGCCATCGCCGCAAGGAGGACGCTTGATGTTTTCAAGCCGCTTTGCCACAAAGCGGTTATGAAAGATCAACCCTCCCCCTTACGCGAAACCGACGACGAGGCCCGCAAACTCGCCCGCGTGCTGCTGCGCTCCGCCCGGTACGCGGCGATCGCCGTTCTCGACCCCGAGACCGGTTTTCCTTTCGCCAGCCGGGTCCTTCTCGCCACCGATATCGACGGCACGCCCGTCATCCTCGTTTCGAGGCTTTCGGCTCACACCAAGGCGCTGGCAAGGGACCCACGCGCCTCGCTGCTCACCGGCGAGCCGGGCAAGGGCGATCCCCTCGTCTATGGCCGGCTGACGACCCAATGCGTGGCGGAGCCGGTCGAGCATGGTCATCGCTTCCACGAGCGCATTCGCACGCGTTTTCTCGATCGCCATCCCAAGGCAAAACTTTATATCGATTTTCCCGACTTCCTCTTCTTCCGTCTCAAACCGGAGCAGGCGAGCCTCAACGGCGGCTTCGGCCGCGCCTACCATCTCGACGGAAGTGACCTCGTGATCCAATCGCCGGCAATCGAGGCGATCGCCGCCAAAGCGGCCGAAACAGTGCGAGATTTAGTAGAGCGCCATCCCGATGTGGCGGACATCCTTGCAGTGCGCTTAAACGCACCGGAATCGGGCTCTTGGCGCATCTGCGGGGTAGATCCGGCGGGCTTCGACATTATTTCCGGGGACTTTTTGGTGCGACACGAGTTCGAAACTCTCGCTGTGGATTGCGATCACATTTGTTCAAACATATCTAAAATAGCATACTCGATACCTTAAATTTAGGTATATACAATCTTCAAGCCTAGTTGCTAATTTCGGCCGCCCGCTCCGGCAGACGGCCTGTATCACACAGATGATGTACGTTTCGCATTAGGAAGATAACAATATGGAAACCCCTGATTTGGCTGACCACACGAATGTGGCGGCGGCACTATTGTCAGCTATGGCCAACCCCAAAAGATTGCTGATCCTGTGCAGCCTGGTGAAAGGTGAAGTCGCCGTCGGCGTCCTTGCTGCACAAGTAGGCCTCAGTCAGTCGGCTCTCTCACAGCACCTTTCGAAACTGCGTGCGCAAAAACTGGTCAAGACCCGTCGCGACGCCCAAACCATCTACTACTCAAGCACATCCGAGCCGGTCATGAAGATTCTGGCGACGCTCGAAGACATCTACCTCGTTCCGAACAGAAGCAGATCTGCGGCCTGATGATAGCGCTGACATGACCGTCAGCCGTGCCGGTGCCGCCCGGGAATCCTCCCGAAGCCTCGGCAACGATATTTCAGCACGTGAACCTTAACGGCACGACCGGCAAATCTGGCGATTTGCCGGTCGTGCCTTTTGGCGAGTTTTTCTGAGCGGAAGCATGTCGGGACTTTTCTCATTGACGCCTTGAGATGCCCTGATAATTTGACCGGGCAGTAAAAATTCGGGCGACAAGCCCTCGGGAACGGGCCGTCGACGGCCAGGAGAACAGCATGTCCAACCGCCTCAATGCACCGAACGATCTTCGCGCCTTCTGGATGCCGTTTACGGCAAATCGCCAGTTCAAGAAGGAGCCGCGGTTGTTCGTCGGCGCCAAGGACATGTATTACACCACCCATGACGGCCGTCAGGTATTGGACGGCACGGCCGGCCTCTGGTGCGTCAACGCCGGCCACTGCCGTCCGAAGATAACCGAGGCGATCCGCGAGCAGGCGGGCGAACTCGATTACGCCCCGGCCTTCCAGCTCGGCCACCCCAAGGCCTTCGAACTGGCGAACCGTCTGGTCGACATCGCTCCGGAAGGCATGAACCACGTCCTCTACACCAATTCCGGCTCCGAATCCGTCGAGACCGCGCTCAAGGTGGCGCTTGCCTATCACCGCGTGAGGGGCAACGGTTCGCGCTTCCGTCTGATCGGCCGCGAGCGCGGCTATCACGGCGTCAATTTCGGCGGCATCTCCGTCGGCGGCATCGTTGCCAACCGCAAGATGTTCGGCACGCTGCTCACCGGTGTCGATCACATGCCGCACACCCACCAGCCCGGCAAGAACAGCTTCACCCGCGGCGAGCCCGAGCATGGCGGCGACATCGCCAGCGAACTCGAGCGCATCGTCACGCTACATGACGCCTCTACCATTGCCGCCGTCATCGTCGAGCCGGTCGCCGGTTCTACCGGCGTCCTCATCCCGCCGAAGGGTTATCTGCAGAAGCTGCGTGAAATCTGCACCAAGCACGGCATCCTGCTGATCTTCGACGAAGTCATCACCGGTTTCGGCCGCCTCGGCGCCCCCTTTGCCGCGCAATATTACGACGTCAAGCCCGACATGATCACCACCGCCAAGGGACTGACTAACGGCGTCATTCCGATGGGCGCCGTCTTCGTCACCTCCGAGATCCATGATGCTTTCATGAACGGTCCGGAGCACATGATCGAATTCTTCCACGGCTATACCTATTCCGGCAACCCGATCGCCTCCGCCGCAGCGCTTGCCACGCTCGACACCTACAAGGAAGAGGGTCTGCTGACCCGTGCTGCCGAACTTTCCGACTATTGGGCCGACGCGCTGCATTCGCTCAAGGACTGCCCCAACGTCATCGATATCAGAAACACCGGCCTGATCGGCGCAATTGAACTCGACCCGATCGCCGGCGAGCCCACCAAGCGCGCCTTTACGGCCTTCCTGAAGGCGTATGAGAGCGGACTTCTGATCCGCACGACCGGCGACATCATCGCGCTCTCCCCGCCGCTGATCATCGAAAAGCACCATATCGACGAACTTTTCGGCAAGCTCAGGACCATCCTTCAGAACAACATCTGAAGAGGCGATCGAAGATCCTCAAGACCCGCGATGGACAATGCTCTCGCGGGTCTTTTCGTCTGAAGATACAAGAAACTCAGCTCACAGAAGCGACGGAAAGGCAGAGGGCAAATTTTTTCAGGAGCTGGCGATCGAAATGCCCTTCAGCGCCGAGCATCCATTTCAGTGCCTCGCTGGCGCTCCATGGCGCCTTATACGGCCGCACCGAAGTGATGGCGTCGTAAACATCGCAGATCGTCGCAATCCGCGAGTGAAGGCTCACCTCGCTGCCGGACAAGCTGCGCGGATAGCCTTTGCCGTCGATGCGCTCGTGATGATTGCGGCAAACGTCGAGAACGATCTCCGACATGCCCTCCTGCCGCGACAGGATCGCATGCCCCTTCTCCGGATGGCCACGGAGCAAGCTGATCTCATCCCTTTCCAAGGGCCCTGCCTTGTTGAGGACCTCAAGCGGAATGTCAAGCTTGCCGACGTCGTGCAGCAAACCCGCGGTGCCGAGCATCTGAATCGTATGCTCATCGAGTGCGAGATGACGACTGAAAAGAATCATCAGCGCGCTCACCGAAACGGAATGCAGGAAGGTCACTTCGTCTTTTGATTTCAGGCGTGTGACGCTGAGGAAAACCGAAGGGTTTTCATCCATCGACTTGGAGACGGAAGAAATGACCGGCGTCAGGTGATCGGCACTGATTCCGTCGCCGTTGCGCAACCGCCCGAAAGCATCCGCCAGCAACCGCACGGATTTCTGGACGGTCTCGCGCGCCGCCTGGATGTCGACCTCAATGTCACGACCCGGCAGGCCGTTGATGTCGAGCCCCTTGCTAGTATTGATGACGACGCTGGCGGTGCCGCATTTACGAATTTTTGCCGCATCGACCTCGTGCCGCAGGGAAAATCTGCGCTTCGACAAAAGCGGGTCCTGCCACAGGCCCTCGACAGCCTCCACAAACATTCCGATCCGCACCTGACCGGCATCGATACGCTTGAGCATCCAGATCTCTGTCCCGATGTGTTTATGTAATTCTTTATGTAGTCTCTTTTTCAATGCTGCCGTGTTTGGGTATCGCGGGATCCTACTGTCATTGGCCAAACTAACGGTTAATGGGAAAGATAAAGACACCCGGGCGGAAGTGTTTTCGTCCGGCGGAGGCCCGCCCATGCGACCTCGCCTCTGAAAGATCCTTGAAAGCGTAGAAGATGGTCGATCAAGCACATTTTCGGTCGGATCGACCGGATTTCCGTCCATTTTGTTATGAACTTGCGCAATCTCATCAAAATTCCTAGAAATCTCGCCATGAGCTTCCCCGAGTCAAACATGGCCGGCGGGCTCGCTGACCGCGCCGTTACCGATCGTCCTTGGCACGGCCCCGAAGGGCTGTTGAATGATCGGGAAGGCCGGCGCGGCACCTCATCGCGGGTCGAAGACCCCATCCAAGGAGACAGACAATGACCCTCAAGACATTGACTGCGACCCTCGTCGCGTCACTCACTTTTGCACCGCTTGCCCATGCCGATATCACCATCGGCCTGATCGCGCCGCTGACCGGTCCGGTCGCCGCCTATGGCGATCAGGTGAAGAACGGTGCTCAGACCGCCGTCGACGAGATCAACAAGAAGGGCGGAATTCTCGGCGAGAAGGTGGTCCTCGAACTGGCCGACGATGCCGGCGAACCGAAGCAGGGCGTTTCCGCCGCCAACAAGGTCGTCGGCGACGGCATCCGCTTCGTCGTCGGCCCGGTGACGTCGGGTGTCGCGATCCCCGTTTCGGACGTGCTGGCTGAAAACGGCGTGCTGATGGTCACCCCGACGGCGACCGCCCCCGACCTGACCAAGCGGGGCCTCACCAACGTGCTGCGCACTTGCGGTCGCGACGACCAGCAGGCGGAAGTCGCCGCTAAATACGTGCTGCAGAACTTCAAGGACAAGCGCATCGCCATCGTCAACGACAAAGGCGCCTATGGCAAAGGCCTCGCCGATGCCTTCAAGGCGACGCTGAACGCCGGCGGCGTTACCGAAGTCGTCAATGACGCGATCACGCCCGGCGACAAGGATTTCAGCGCGCTCACCACCCGCATCAAGTCTGAGAAGGTCGATATCCTCTATTTCGGCGGCTACCACCCGGAAGGCGGCTTGCTAGCCCGCCAGTTGCATGACCTTTCCGCCAACGCGACGATCATCGGCGGCGATGGCCTCTCCAACACCGAATTCTGGGCCATCGGCACAGATGCGGCGGGCGGCACGCTGTTCACTAACGCCTCCGACGCCACCAAGAACCCCGACTCCAAGACTGCCGTCGATGCGCTTGCCGCCAAGAACATTCCGGCCGAAGCCTTCACGCTGAACGCCTATGCCGCCGTCGAAGTTCTGAAGGCCGGCATCGAGAAGGCCGGCAGCGCCGAGGATGCTGAAGCCGTCGCGGCCGCGCTGAAAGACGGCAAGGAGATCCCGACGGCCATCGGCAAGGTCACTTACGGCGAAACCGGCGACCTGACTTCGCAGAGTTTCTCGCTCTACAAGTGGGAAGGCGGCAAGATCGTCGCGGCCGAATGAGCCGCGATATGAGAGACTACGATCGGGCGCCATTCGGCGCCCGATCTCGTTTGCAGGCATCGCATGTCGACGCAGATCGGTTATAACTTCGGAATCGGTTGCAATGTGAGCGGTGCCATGACCAGCAGACTCGAACGTCTTATCGACCAGGGTGTGGGCCGTGTGCCCGCCGATATCGTGCTGAAGGGCGGCTGCTTCTTCGATCTCGTCACCGGCGAAGTCGTCCGCTCCGATATCGCCATCGGCGCCGACCGCATCGTCGGCACATCAGGCACTTATGCGGGAGAAACCGAGATCGACATATCGGGCCGAACAGTCGTTCCCGGCTTCATCGACACGCATCTGCACATCGAATCCTCGCTGGTCACGCCGCATGAATTCGACCGCTGCGTCCTGCCCTATGGTGTCACCACCGCGATCTGCGATCCGCACGAGATTGCCAATGTGCTCGGAACCACCGGCATTGAATTCTTTCTCGACTCCGCGCTGGAGACGATCATGGACATCCGCGTCCAGCTGTCTTCCTGCGTGCCGGCGACCCATCTCGAAACCGCAGGCGCCGATCTGCCGATCGAGCGTCTCCTGCCCTTCCGCGACCATCCGAAGGTCATCGGTCTCGCCGAATTCATGAATTTCCCCGGCGTGATCCACAAGGATCCCGTCTGCATGGCCAAGCTCGACGCCTTCCAGGGCGGCCATATCGATGGTCATGCGCCGCTTCTTTCCGGCAACGGCCTCAACGGTTATCTCGCAACCGGCATCCGCACCGAGCATGAATGCACCACGGCCGGGGAAGCACTGGAAAAGATCCGCAAAGGCATGCATATCCTCGTGCGCGAGGGTTCCGTGTCGAAGGATCTCGCCGCACTGATCCCCATCATCACCGAGCGGCTTTCACCATATCTCGCGCTTTGCACCGACGACCGCAATCCGCTCGACATCGCCGAACAGGGTCATCTCGATCACATGATCCGCACAGCAATCGCCAACGGCGTCGAGCCCTTGGCGATCTACCGCGCCGCCTCGATTTCGGCCGCCCGCGCTTTCGGTCTCAGCGATCGCGGTCTCGTGGCGCCCGGCTGGCGCGCTGATCTCGTGGTTCTCGACAGTCTGGAAGGCTGCCGCGCCGACATGGTCTTCTCAGCCGGCCGCCGCGTCACCGATGCGCTCTTTTCCACGCGCAAACCGGTCGCTCCGATCGGCCTCGACAGCGTCAGGGCCCGGCCGGTCAACGCCGCCCATTTCGGTGTGCCGGTCGCCGAAGGCGAAACGCCGGTTATCGGCGTCATGCCGGGCAAGATCATCACCGAGCATCGCCGCTACCGGCTGCCCGTCAAAGGTAACGAGACGGCCGTTGATCTTGCCAACGACATCATCAAGGTCGCCGTCATCGAACGCCACGGCAAGAACGGCAACCACGCCAACGGCTTCGTCCAGGGCTTCGGCCTGAAGAAGGGCGCAATCGCCTCCACCGTCGGTCATGACAGCCACAATATCTGCGTCGTCGGCGTCAGCGAGGATGACATGGCGCGTGCCGCAAACCGCCTCGGCGAGATCCAGGGCGGCTTTGTCGTCGTGGAGGATGGCAAGGTCACCGGCGAAATCGCCCTGCCCATTGCCGGCTTGATGAGCCTTGAGCCTTACGAAAAGGTCCGCGATACGTTGCATGATTTGCGCAAGGCCGCCTTCGCGCTCGGCGCAACGTTGGAAGAACCCTTCCTCCAGCTCGCCTTCCTGCCGCTGCCCGTCATTCCGCACCTGAAGATATCCGACCGCGGCATGGTCGACGTGGACAAATTCTCGCTGATCGGGTGAGCAGCGCCAGGACTATGGGTGCCTACCGCCAGGCTTCCGGTAATTCGCCCTCAACAGGTTTCACCTTGTCGAGCAATTTCGCGCGGCCACTGACCCGCGCACAAAACCCATCCAGGGCTGCAAGTTTCACCGTACCCGCATCGTTCACGGCCTCGTAGCCCGGCATGGCCAACGGCTCCCCGAGCACGATACCGTCAGGCAGGCGGAAAGCGGCCGGTTTGCGCGTCAGGTTGAAAACGAACAGCAGTTTTTCCCCGCCCTTTTCGCGGGTGAAGGCGAGCAGGTCCTGGTTGGTGCCGACAAAGGTCATTTCGCCGTCGATCAGCGCCGGGTGGCTCTTCCGGAAGGCGAGCGTCCTGCGGTAGTGGTGCAGCACCGAGTAGTAGCTGTCCTCCTGCGTATCCACGGAAAGCGCAGCCTGCTCATAAGGCACCGGCAGCCAGCTCTTTTCCGCCGAGGTGAAGCCCGCATGCGCCTTGCCCGCCTCCCAGGGCATCGGCGTGCGGCATCCGTCGCGGCCCTTGAACGCCGGCCAGAAACGGATGCCGTAGGGGTCCCGCAGATCCTCGAAAGCAAGCTCCGCCTCCGGCAGGCCCAGCTCCTCACCCTGGTAGAGGCAGATCGAACCGCGCAGCGCCGCAAGCACTGAGATCGCGAGCTTGGCGATGACAGGCCGCTCTTCTTCCGTGCGTGCGAAACGGCTGACATGGCGCATGACGTCGTGATTGGAGAAGGCCCAGCAGACCCAGCCATCGGTCACCACCTTCTGGAAGTCCTCGACGCAACCGCGAATATGCTCTGCGGTGAACTCCGGTCCGAGCAGGTCGAAGGTGTAGCACATGTGCAGCTTGTCGCCGCCGCTCGTATAGGCGCCGACCGTCTTTAGCGAACGCGCCCCATCGCCGACCTCGCCGACAGTCGTGCGATCCTCGTACTGGTCGAGCAGTGCCCGGAAGCGCTTGAGAAAATCGACATTTTCCGGCTGCGTCTTGTCGTAGAAATGGCTCTGCATGCCGTACGGATTGCTGTCGGGCGCATCAAGGCCGGCGTCATCCTCGTCGGGCTCATGCGGCGGATTGCTTCTCAGCTGCTTGTCGCAGAAATAATAGTTCACCGTATCCAGCCGGAAGCCGTCGACGCCGCGGTCGAGCCAGAACTTCACCGTCTCCAGCACCGCATCCTGCACTTCTTCGCAATGGAAATTGAGGTCCGGCTGCGAGGTCAGGAAATTGTGCTGGTAATATTGCCGGCGCACGCCGTCCCATTCCCAGCCCGGCCCGCCGAAGATCGACAGCCAGTTGTTCGGCGCCGTCCCGTCCGGCTTCGGATCGGCCCAGACATACCAGTCCGCCCTGGGATTGGTCCGGCTCGCCCGGCTCTCGACGAACCAGGGATGCCGGTCCGATGTGTGCGAGATCACCTGGTCGATGACCACCCTGATGCCGAGCCTGTGCGCCTCGGCCATCATCTCGTCGAAATCGGCGAGCGTGCCGAAGATCGGGTCGACATCGCAATAGTCGGAGACGTCATAGCCCATGTCGGCCATCGGCGACTTGAAGAAGGGCGACAGCCAGATCGCATCGACACCGAGGCTGGCAATATACGGCAGCCGGCGGGTGATCCCCTTGAGGTCGCCGAGGCCATCGCTGTTGGTGTCTTGAAACGAGCGCGGGTAGACCTGATAGATTACCGCGCCGCGCCACCAATCCGCATTCCCGCCTGCCTGCAATGCCATCGGCTAGCTCTCCTGTTTCGTTTGCGACCGCCACACTAAAGCGGACGGGGCAAAAGACAACCGGGTGAAGCCTGGAGCAGCGGTCCAAAACGGTCCGCGACAGTTCGTCGCGATCCGGCAAGAGGAGGGCGCATATAAGCTTGTCCACAACCGGAATCCGGCCTCCGGATTTGGGGTTGCAACGCAAAGCCTTTGCGATAAGGTGCGCACTGACCTGCACGTAAGAGGTCAAATGTCGGGAACAGATGTCTAATAAAGGCGCAAAGCCTAGAAAGGTGGACCCACGATGAACCAGTTCACGAAAAAATTTCTCGCCTCCGCAATGCTTGGCACATTGCTGGCGTTTTCTGCGCATGCTGCCACGCTCAACATTCACAATGGTGGCGATCCGCAGTCGCTCGATCCGCAGAAGCTTTCCGGCGATTGGGAGAATCGTATTGCCGGCGACATTTTCGAAGGCCTCGTCACCGAGGACGCCAAGGACAATCCGATTCCCGGCCAGGCCGAAAGCTGGACGATTTCGCCCGACGGCAAGGTCTACACCTTCAAGCTTCGCGACGGCATCAAGTGGTCCGATGGCCAGCCGGTAACGGCAGGAGACTTCGTCTTCGCCTTCCAGCGCCTCGTCGACCCGAAGAACGCCGCCGATTATGCCTATCTGCAGTTCACCATCAAGAACGCCGAAAAGATCAACAAGGGTGAGATCACCGACCTCAACCAGCTTGGCGTCAAGGCGATCGACGACAAGACGCTCGAAATCACACTGGAAAATCCGACCCCCTATTTCATCAACGCTCTGATGCACTACACGGCCTATCCGCTGCCGAAGCACGTGGTCGAAGCCAAGGGTCAGGACTGGGTCAAGATCGGCAACATCGTCACCAACGGCCCCTATAAGCCGACCGAATGGGTTCCGGGCTCGCATGTCACCACCGTTAAGAACGACCAGTGGTACGGCACCAAGGACCTGAAGATCGACGGCGCCAAGTTCTTCGTGCTCGAAGATCAGGAAGCCGCGCTGAAACGTTACCGCGCCGGCGAATTCGATATCCTCACCGACTTCCCGACCGATCAGTACGAATGGATGAAGAAGAACCTGCCGGGCCAGGCGCATGTCGCCCCCTTCTCCGGCCTCTATTATTATGTCGTCAACTCGCAGAAGCCGCCCTTCAGCGACAAGCGCGTCCGCCAGGCACTGTCGATGGCGATCAACCGTGAAGTGATCGGCCCGCAGATCCTCGGCACCGGCGAACTGCCGGCCTATTCCTGGGTTCCGCCGGGCACCGCCAATTACGGCGAGCCCGCCTATGTCAGCTGGAAGGACCTGCCCTATAAGGACAAGGTCGCCGAAGCCAAGAAGCTGCTCGCTGAGGCCGGCTTCGGTCCGGACAAGCCGCTCCATGCCGTCCTCAGCTACAACACCAACGACAACCACAAGCGCATCGCGGTGGCGATCGCCTCCATGTGGAAGCCGCTCGGCGTCGATGTCGAGCTCGTCAATGCCGAAACCAAGGTGCATTACGACCAGATGCAGCGTGGTCAGGTCGAAATCGGCCGTGCCGGCTGGCTTGCCGACTATAACGACCCGGACAACTTCCTGAATCTCCTGGTCACGGGCGTGCAGATGAACTACGGCCGCTGGTCCAATCCTGATTACGATAAGATGATCAAGGACGGCAATGCGGAGACGGATCTGAAGAAGCGCGCCGAGATCTTCAAGAAGGCCGAGCAGCTGGCGCTGGATGAATCCGCCGCCCTGCCGATCTACTACTACGTCTCGAAGAACGTCGTTTCGCCGAAGGTCGAAGGCTTCGTCGACAACATCCAGGACATCCACCGCACGCGCTGGCTGTCGATGAAAGAGTAAGGGAAAACGGCTCTTCCCGCCTCTCGCGGGAAGGGCCGGCCCACGACCATGATCAAATACGCCCTCCGTCGCCTGCTATCGACGATCCCGGTTCTGTGGATCGCCGTCACAGCCTGCTTTTTTGTTTTGCGCCTTGCCCCCGGCGGTCCCTTCGATGGTGAAAGGCCATTGCCGCCGGTGATCCTGAAAAACCTTGCGGTTCACTACAACCTCGATAAGCCGCTGATCCAGCAGTACCTGATCTACGTCGGCGACCTGCTCCGCGGCGATCTCGGCCCCTCTTTCGCCAGCGAGGACTTCACCGTCGCCCAGCAGATCATGATCGGTCTGCCTTATACCTTCACCATCGGCACGGCTGCCTTTCTGATCGCCATCATCGTCGGCGTGGCCGTCGGCTGTCTTGGCGCGCTCTACCAGAACAAGTCGCCGGATTACATTCTCGGCGCGCTGATTCTGGTCGGCGTCGTGCTGCCGAACTTCCTCATCGCGCCGATCCTGCAGCTGATCTTCGGCATTCACCTCGCCTGGTTTCCGGTCGGTGGCTGGGGTGACGGCTCGATCAAATATCTGATCCTGCCGATCGTCGTTCTGGCCCTGCCGCATGCGGGCCGCATCTCGCGCATCACCCGCGGCTCGATGATCGAGGTGATGAACCAGAACTTCATCCGAACCGCCAAGGCCAAGGGCATTGGCCCACGGCTGACCGTCATGCGCCATGCGCTAAAACCGGCCATGATGCCCGTCGTCTCCTATTTGGGTCCGGCTGCAAGCTATCTTCTCACCGGCTCGCTTGTTGTCGAAAGCATCTTCGGATTGCCCGGCATCGGCCGATATTTCGTCAACGCAGCCCTCAATCGCGACTACGGCATGGTTCTCGGCACGGTCATCTTCTACATGGTGCTGATCGTGTTTCTGAATCTTCTCGTCGATATCGCCTATGCCTGGCTCGATCCGAAAGTGAGAAACCGATGATCCTCAACCCCGCAAAACGCGAGCTGCTCGCTGAGGAGCTTTTGCAGGCGGAGGGCTTGGCGCCCGAAGGCCGCTCGCTGACCAGGGATGCACTGCGCCGGCTCGGACGCAACAAGGCGGCCGTGCTGTCGCTCGCCGTCCTGGCGCTCTTGATCCTCGCCGCTTTCCTCGGCCCCTGGTTCATTCCCTTCAACTATGAGGATCCGGACTGGGCGGCCTTCCGCATTCCGCCGTCGATCGAGACCGGCCACTATTTCGGCACCGACCCGAACGGCCGCGACCTTCTTGCCCGCGTCCTCTACGGCACCCGGGTCTCGCTTGCGGTCGCACTGACGGCAACCGTCGTGTCGGTCGTCATCGGCGTGCTTTACGGCGCGATCTCGGGCTATATTGGCGGCAGGCTGGATGCGATCATGATGCGCTTCGTCGATATCATGTATGCGCTCCCGTACATCCTTTTCGTCATTCTCTTGATGGTGATCTTCGGCCGCAACGTCTATCTGCTCTTTGCCGCGATCGGCGCGCTCGAATGGCTGACCATGGCCCGCATCGTGCGCGGCCAGACCCTGTCGATCAAGCATCGCGAATTCATCGAGGCGGCGCGCGCCTCCGGGCAGCGGCCGTTCAAGATCATCGTCAAGCACATCATTCCGAACCTCGTCGGCCCTGTGGTCATTTTCGCGGCGCTGACCGTGCCCGAAATCATCGCCACCGAAAGCTTCCTATCCTATCTCGGCTTCGGCGTGCAGGAACCACTGACCTCGCTCGGGACGCTGATCGCCGAGGGAACCGACGCAATGGAAAGCATGCCCTGGCTGCTGATCTTCCCCGCCAGCTTCCTCGTGGCCCTGCTGCTCAGTCTGCTCTTCATCGGCGACGGCCTGCGCGACGCGTTCGACCCGAAGGATCGATAGAATGCTCCAGGAAAAAGACATCCTGCTCGAACTCAACGACTACTCAATCACCTTCGCGACGCCTGACGGCGAGGTGAAGGCAGTCTCGAATATGAACCTCACCGTGCGGCGCGGCGAGCGCGTCGCGATCGTCGGCGAGTCCGGCTCCGGCAAAAGTCAGACCTTCCTCGGCATCATGGGTCTGCTGGCCAAGAACGGCGCCACGACGGGCCAGGCGCTGCTCGAAGGCAAGGACGTGCTGTCGCTGAAACCGCGCGAGCTCGATCAGATCCGCGGCAAGGACATGGCGATGGTCTTCCAGGACCCTATGACCGCGCTCAATCCGTCGCTGAAGATTTCGAGGCAGCTGACCGAACAGCTCGAGGTTCATCGCGGCCTGACGGCCCGCGCGGCATCGGACGCTGCCCTCGATATGCTGAAACGCGTCGGCATTCCGGATCCGACCCGGCGGTTCCACCTCTATCCGCACGAACTCTCCGGCGGCATGCGCCAGCGCATCGTCATTGCCATGGCGCTACTGACCAAGCCGAAGCTTCTGATCGCCGACGAACCGACGACGGCACTCGACGTCACCATTCAGGCGCAGATCCTCGATCTTTTCAACGATCTGACGGCAGAGATGAACACGGCGCTGGTGATGATCACCCACGATCTCGGGGTGGTCGCAGGCCTCGCCGACCGCGTCGCCGTCATGTATGCCGGCCGCATCGTCGAGGAAGCGCCTGTCGACGAACTCTTCGACAACCCGGCCCATCCCTATACGGCGGCACTGCATGCCTCCATCCCGCGGCCGGACCAGGATGTCGACGACCTCGTCGTCATTCCCGGCCGACCGCCGAACCTGCAGCACCTGCCGAAGGGCTGCAATTTCTCGCCGCGCTGTTCGCAGGTCCAGAATGATTGCATCGACCGTCCGCCGCCGCTCGAGACGCTGGCGCCGCGCCATTGCGCCGCTTGTTACCACCCGTTCCCGCGCCGTGAGGAGTTGCTGAACCATGGCTGAGCGATCGCTGCTGAGGGTCGAAAACCTGACGACCCAATTCGAACTGCCGGCGAAAGGCCTCTTCAAGCCACCGGTCTTCCTGACTGCGGTCAACAATGTCAGCTTCGATCTCGCCGAAGGCCGTACCCTCGGCATCGTCGGCGAATCCGGCTGCGGTAAATCCACGCTCGGCCGCTCGATCCTGCGGCTCTTGAAATCGCAGAAGGGCCGCGTCCTCTGGCAGGGACGCAATCTTCTTGACCTCACGGAGGAGGAAATGCGTGCCGCGCGCCGCGACATGCAGATCATCTTCCAGGATCCGATCGCCTCGCTCGACCCGCGCATGACGGTTGGAGACATCATCGCCGAGCCGCTGACGGTCTTCGAAACGAAGCTTTCGAAGGCCGAGCGTACCCAGCGCGTGCGCGAAATCATGAGCGCCGTCGGTCTGGTGCCTGAGATGATCAACCGGTATCCGCACGAATTCTCTGGCGGCCAGGCGCAACGCATCGGGATAGCGCGGGCGATCGTCACCAAACCGAAGCTCATCGTCTGCGACGAGCCGGTTTCGGCTCTCGACGTTTCGATTCAAGGTCAGGTCATTACGCTCCTGCGCAGGCTGCGAAAGGAATTCGGCCTGACGCTAATTTTCATCAGCCACGACCTCTCCGTCGTGCGCCTGATCTCCGACGATGTGCTGGTGCTCTATCTCGGCCGCGTAGTGGAATCAGGCGACTGCGCCACCGTCTTCGATCATCCCGCCCATCCCTATACCCAGGCGCTCTTTTCCGCGGCGCCGATCCCGGATCCGAAGCTTGCGCGCCTGCGCACCCGCATCCGCCTGCAGGGGGATCCGCCCTCGCCGCTCAACCCGCCGAAAGGCTGCGTCTTCTCTCCGCGCTGCTGGAAGGCGACCGACATCTGCCGCACCGAAATGCCGCCGACCGAGGAAGTCCGGCCCGGCCAGAGGGCCGCCTGCTATCATATGGACAGGCCGTGAATGGATGAGGGCCGCATGAAGCGGCCTTCGCTTTTTCGAAGCGCTTGTCACGTCTCATTTGCGGCGAAATGACCAAAACACAGTTACTTCCGAATCTATAGTCTCCGCTAAGAAAGATTTAGATGCGCATATGCTATGCCTTTCTCCGCCTAATCATGGGCTTGGGGAACCGCAAATATGAAATCGAAACTGCCCGGATTGATCGTGCTTGCCGCCGCGATTATTGCCACCTCCGCCGTATCGTCACAGGCCGAAGATCTGAAATTCCAGCTCACCAACGGGACCAAGTCCGTCCTGACGCGCTTCTACAGCTCGCCGACGGGCGTCAACAGCTGGGAAGAAGACGTGTTCGGCGAGGATGTCCTCAATCCGGGCGAGACCGTGAACATCACCATCGCCGACGGCCGCACCGTCTGCAAATATGACATGCGCTTCGAGTTCGACGAAGACTCGGACCTCGACACCACCGAAGACACGCAGGATCTTTGCGCGCTCGGCAGCTACACCATCCACGAATAAACACCTTTCGCGATCGCCGCCTTCGCTTGACCGCCAAGGCGGCTTTCGGTTCCTTGTCACAATGGCGCTCGCAATATCGACGCTTGTCACTCCGCGCGGCTCCGCGTATCAGCGGATGGAGCATTAATTCAAAGCGATAGAGCGGCCTGTTGCATCAGCGGCGCTCCAATGCCCGGAGGACAAGGTGAACGGAAGACGGTTTCTGTCGATCGGTGAATGCATGGTGGAGCTCTCGCAGGCCGGCGACGGCCTGCTGCGCAAGGGCTTTGCCGGCGATACCTTCAATACCGCCTGGTATGCCCGCGCCTGCCTTGGCCCCGATTGGTCGGTCGATTATTTCACCGCGCTCGGTGACGACGCCATGTCGGACGAGATGGCTGCTTTTATCGCCGGAGCGGGTATCGGCACGAACCTCATCCGCCGCATCAAGGGCAAGACGCCCGGCCTCTACATGATCAACCTGAAGAACGGCGAACGCTCCTTCAGCTATTGGCGTGACAGTTCGGCCGCCCGCAGCTTGGCGGCCGATCCGGATCATCTGCGCGAGGCGGTGGAAAGCGCTGAAGTCATCTATTTCTCCGGCATCACCCTTGCCATCCTGCCGCAGGAGGATGCCGCAACGCTGCTCTCCGAAATCCGCCGCGCCAAGGCCGTCGGCAAGCTCGTGGTTTTCGACCCCAACATCCGGCCACGCCTCTGGTCAAGCTACGACGTGATGCATACGACGATCAGTGAAGGCGCTCGCTCCTCCGTGCTCGTGATGCCGAGCTTTGACGATGAGGCCGCTCATTTCGGCGACGATTCCATCGAGGCGACCATTCATCGCTACCGCGCGCTAGGCGCCCTCGACGTTGTGGTCAAGAATGGCGCAGACGGTGTCAACTTGAATTTCGGCGGCGAGGAGAGCTTCGTTCCGGCCGAAAAGGTCGAGAAGGTCGTCGACACCACCAGCGCCGGCGATAGTTTCAACGGCGCCTTCCTCGCACGCTATCTGGAAACCCAGGACGCGCCGGCCGCCGCCCGCTTTGCCGCGAAGGTGGCAGCCCGCGTCGTCAGTGAGCATGGCGCCTTGGTCGCAAAGGAAAAGCTCGGATTGAGGGGGCGTTAAGCCCGCGCATGACGACGAACATACGAACGCCATGCGCGGGCGCTCCCCGCCGTGTCGGCGTTGCCTGCCGTGGGAATCAAGCAATCAGGACTTCGTCGGCCGATCGGACTCGCGAACCGCCTCGTCATGATACCAGCAGCTGTCGAGCGCCGCGTCGCAGACATCGGCTGCCTCGCGCTCCATCAGCCGGGCGCGTTCGAACCGGCTGGGGCTCCGCGCCGGCTTGACGGGAAACTGGTAGATCGTTGCGGATTCACGATGGAAACCGGTGGGCATAAGATCGCCTCCATTCCGTTCGGCGCATCAACATTCGACGTCACGACCTTAGCACGATGCACATAGTTTATGCAAATTGCATAAAATATATGCACGCATATATTGTGATTGATCGATATGCTGTCTCTGCGCCCAGCGTCCGCCTATTTGTTCAACACTTCATCACCTCGGGCTAACGCCGAAATTTTCATCCGGTTCCAAAGCCGAAATTCGTTTTCCCGCGGAAAGCGGGCATTTCCAACACAGCGAAATGCGTGTCGGCCGGCTGATGTGCGATTTTTCTGGTACCGGCGGCCGAACTGGCACGCTACGTGCTTTTAAAGGTGCATCCCCTGGCGGTTGGATGCGCTTGCGCGCCGAGATCGTCTCCGGATTTGCTCACCTTCGTAGCATTGAGAGAGTCACGATGACAAAATATAAGCTCGAGTATATTTGGCTCGATGGGTACACTCCGGTACCGAACCTGCGTGGCAAGACGCAGATCAAGGAATTTGACGCATTCCCGACGCTGGAACAGCTTCCGCTCTGGGGCTTCGACGGTTCGTCGACCATGCAGGCCGAAGGCCGCAGCTCAGATTGCGTGCTGAAGCCCGTCGCAATCTATCCCGACCCCGCCCGCACCAACGGCGTTCTCGTCATGTGCGAAGTCATGATGCCCGATGGCGTCACGCCGCACCCGAGCAACGCCCGCGCCACCATCCTTGACGATGAAGATGCTTGGTTCGGCTTCGAGCAGGAATATTTCTTCTACCAGAACGGCCGTCCGCTCGGTTTCCCCGAGCAGGGCTATCCGGCGCCGCAGGGCCCCTACTACACCGGCGTCGGCTATTCGAACGTCGGCGATGTCGCCCGCGAAATCGTCGAAGAACATCTCGACCTCTGCCTGGCTGCCGGCATCAACCACGAAGGCATCAACGCCGAAGTGGCCAAGGGCCAGTGGGAATTCCAGATTTTCGGCAAGGGCTCCAAGAAGGCCGCTGACCAGATCTGGATGGCGCGTTACCTGCTGCAGCGCCTGACCGAAAAATACGGCATCGACATCGAGTATCATTGCAAGCCGCTCGGCGACACCGACTGGAATGGTTCGGGAATGCATTGCAACTTCTCGACCAAGTACATGCGCGAAGTTGGCGGTAAGGCCTATTTCGAGGCGCTGATGGCCCAGTTCGAAAAGAACCTGATGGATCACATCAACGTCTACGGCCCGGACAATGACAAGCGCCTGACCGGCAAGCACGAAACCGCGCCGTGGAACAAATTCTCCTACGGCGTTGCAGACCGTGGCGCCTCGATCCGCGTGCCGCACTCCTTCATCAAGAACGACTACAAGGGCTATCTGGAAGATCGCCGCCCGAACTCGCAGGGCTGCCCCTACCAGATCGCTTCCCAGGTACTGAAGACGATCTCGGAAGTTCCGCTCTCCGGTTCGGCTTCCGCTGCCGCCTAACAACCTCCCAAGCGGCGCCGGCCTCCCCGCCGGCGCCGTTCCTCTTTTTGCCTACCCCTTCATTGTCGACATAATTACCGGCTCCTACGGCCCTAACCTCCTATAATGGCTCATACAGGGCTGTAATATTTCCATCATGCACTTCCGCCAAAATAAGAGAGCGGGAATCGCCAATCCGGAACCCCGCCAGGGGTCGCGCGTTGCCATACCTAAGCGACGCTGATGGAAACGAGATATGCTGCAACGTCCGGCAAACACTTATAGCGGCGAGAGCTGGGCCAATGCCGCAGCCGCCGGAAATCTGCCGGAACGGCTGGTGATCGTCACCGACGCCTGGCACCCGCAGGTCAACGGCGTCGTGCGCTCGATCGAGAACACCAATCGCGAATTGGCGAAGATGGGCGTTGAGGTTTCGATGGTGACGCCGGAGCGCTTCAACAGCATCCCCTGCCCGACCTACCCGGAGATCCGCCTGTCGATCGCCAGTTACCGCCGCGTCGCGCGCGAGATCGAAAAGCATAATCCCACCTATGTGCACATCGCCACCGAAGGTCCGCTGGGGCTGACCGCCCGCCGCTGGTGCCTGCGCAAGGGCATGCCCTTCTCCACCAGCTATCACACCCGCTTTCCCGAATATGTTTCCGCCCGCCTGCCGATCCCGCAGAGCTGGCTCTATGCTTTCATACGCTGGTTCCACAATGGCGGCGCCGGCTGCATGGTCGCGACGCCGAGCCTGGCCCGCGAGCTGTCAGCCCGCGGCATCAAGAATTTGATGCCCTGGACCCGCGGTATCGACGCCACGCAATTTCATCCCATGCCGCTCGAACAGGAGCCATTCGGCCTACCGCGCCCGATCTTCATGACCGTCGGTCGTGTCGCGTTGGAAAAGAACCTGCCGGCCTTCCTCGATCTCGACCTGCCTGGCTCGAAGGTGGTGGTCGGCGATGGCCCGGCACGCGCCGAACTGGAGCAGCGTTATCCGGACGTGCATTTTACCGGCGTGAAATTCGGCGAGGATCTGGCGAAGGCCTATGCTCAGGCTGACGTCTTCGTCTTTCCGTCGCTCACCGACACCTTTGGCAACACCATCCTCGAAGCGCTGGCGTCGGGCGTGCCGGTTGCGGCCTATCCAGTCACTGGGCCGCTCGACATTATCGGCGAGGATAGTCAGGTCGGGGCGCTGGATGCGGACCTGCGCACCGCCTGCCTTGCCGCCCGTTCCGCTTCGCGCGAGAAGGCGCGCACGTTGGCCATGCAATATTCCTGGGAAGCGGCGACGACGCAGTTCATCAACAATATCCGCGCCGCCAATGGCGTGATCACGCCGAAATGGAAGAAGGCCTGGCAATTTGCCAAGTCGCTTCCGAGAAGCAGAAAGCCCGGCGAAACCACCGGGCCCTTGCCGTCCGTGGACTGATCCGGCTCACTTCTGAAGCGCGCTGCGAAGTGTATCGTTCGCGACCTTGATCGCGCTGCGGACCGCCGGCGTTTCGGCAATCGCATTCAGCAGCACGAAATCGTGGATCGTACCGTTGTAGCGGATCGAGGTGACCTTGACGCCGGCCTGGCTGAGCTTGCGGCCATAGGCTTCGCCTTCGTCGCGCAGCACATCGTTTTCATCGGTGATGATAAGGACCGGCGGCAGGCCGTTGAGCTGTTCGAGCGATGCCTGCAGCGGTGAAGCCGTCGGCTCCTTGCGCTTGGCCTCGTCAGGCAGATAGGCGTTCCAGAACCACTTCATCGCTTCCTTGGTCAGCCAGGGGCCATTGGCGAACTCATTATAGGAACCATTGTCGAAATTGGCGTCGGTGACCGGGTAGAACAGCACCTGCTGGTCGATGGTGGGACCGCCGCGCTCCTTGGCAAGCAGCGTCACCACCGCCGCCATGTTGCCGCCGACGCTGTCACCTGCGACCGCGAGCCTGCCGGCGTCGATGTTGAATTCCTTGGCATGCTCGGCGACATATTTGGTCGCGGCATAGGCCTGCTCGATGGCCACGGGGTAACGGGCCTCCGGCGAGCGTTCGTAGTCGACGAAGACGACGGCGGCATCGGCGCCATTGGCGATTTCCCGCACCAGTCGGTCATGTGTATCCGCATCGCCGAGCACCCAGCCGCCGCCGTGGAAGTAGAGAACGACCGGCAGCGCGCCCTTGGCATGTTCCGGGCGGACGATGCGCAGCTTGATGCTGCCGGTCGGGCCTGTTTTGATGACCTTATCCTCTTCCTTTGCGGCGAGCTTTTTGACCTCGCCCTTCTGCGCGCCGGACAGAACGTTACGGGCGTCGGCCGGCGATAGCGTGTAGATCGGTTTGCCGCCGGCAAGACCGTCGATGAACGTCTGCGTTGTCGGCTCGAGCACCGGGTCGGCAAGCGCGCCGACGGCGGAAGCTGCCAGGAGTGCTGCTGCGGAAACTGCGGTCTTGATGGTCGACATTGTCTGGTCCTTTCCGTTTTTCGATGTTCGCTCTTTTATATCGCGCACGATTATTTATCGCGCAACTTCAATTTCGACATACCTGCCATGCATAAAGATCGCTTACGATTATTTATCGCAAGATTAATATTATCCGGTTTGGAGATCCCCATGCTCGAGCCGCTGAAGCTCGACCTTTTCGTCTGCTTAGCCGTCTTAAAGCGGGCCACGCGCTGAACCGCGTCTACAAGCCGCTTCTTGACACGCTCGGCCGCTTGGGAACAAAAGGGCCAAACGGTCGGCGGCCTCGGCTAAAAGCTCTTCCTGGAATCAAGCACGCTGACGCCGCTGCTGAAACGCCTCGAAAGCGCCGGCTATATCAGCCGCGAGCGCAGCAGCGCGGACGAACGCGTCGTCGTCATCCGCTTGAGCGAAGCAGGCATTCGCCTGAAGGAAAAGGCGATCGGCATTCCCGGCTGAATCGCGGAAGCCAGCTGCCGCGATGCGGCGGATCTCACTCGGCTGCAGGCTGAGGCCGTGGCGTTGCGCGAGGCGCTGAATAAGAGCGTGGTTTCAGTTCCCGGCGATCAAATAGATGCCGTTCGAGGAGGCCTCCCTCTGCCCGGCAGGGCAGAGGGGAGTGTCCCAAACACCAGCGCCAAAAACCTACGTCCGCTTCTTCTTCGATTCGTACGGATTATCAGGCGAACGGAAATGGATGCGGATCGGCACGCTCGGCATGTCGAAATCGGCACGCAACCCGTTGATCAAGTAGCGCGTATAAGATTCCGGCAGCGCGTCGGAACGGGTGCAGGAAATCATGAAGGCCGGCGGGCGGGCCTTGACCTGGGTCATGTATTTCAGCTTGATGCGCCGACCGGACACGGCCGGTGGCGGATGCTGGATCTGCTGCGTTTCCAGCCATCGGTTGAGCCGTGCCGTCGAGATGCGCTTGTTCCAGACCCTGTCGGTGTCGATGATCGATTGCATCAGCTTGTCCAGCCCCCAGCCGGTCTGGCCGGAGATCGGCACGGCGCGAATGCCGCGCGCCTGCGGCAGCAGACGGTCGGTCTTTTCGCGCAGGTCGGCAAGCACTGCCTGCCGGTCCTCGATCATGTCCCATTTGTTGAAGGCGAGGACGGCGGCGCGCCCCTCGCGCAGCACGAGATCGACGATCTGCAGGTCCTGCTTTTCGAAGGGGATCGTCGCGTCGAAGACGATAACGACCGTCTCGGCGAAGCGGATGGCGCGCAGAGCATCGGCGACCGAAAGTTTCTCCAGCTTCTCGGTTACCCGCGCCTTGCGGCGCATGCCTGCGGTGTCGAACATCTTGATGGTGCGGCCGCGCCAATCCCATTCGACCGAGATGGAGTCCCGGGTGATACCGGCCTCCGGCCCGGTCAACAGCCGGTCCTCGCCGAGGAAACGGTTGATCAGCGTCGACTTGCCCGCATTCGGCCGACCGACGATCGCCACCCTGAGCGGCCTGGTGTCGTCATAGATCGGCTCTTCATCCTCGCCGTCGGCCTCGTTTTCGCCCGGCGGAATGTCGACATCGGTAACCGCGACATCGTCCTTGGCATAGGCACGGTCCTTGCCGATCGCCTCGACGATCGCGTCGCGCAGGTCGAGCATGCCCTGCCCGTGCTCGGCCGAAATCGGCGTCGGCTCGCCAAGCCCCAGCGTATAGGCGTCGTAGAAGCCGCTGTCGGAGCCGCGCGCTTCGGATTTATTGGCGACGAGCACCACCGGCTTGCCGCGTCGGCGCAGCATCTCGGCAAGAGCGGTATCAACAGGTGTCAGCCCGTTCTTGGCATCGACGACGAAAAGCGAAAGATCGGCCTCGTCGATCGCCGCTTCCGTCTGGGCGCGCATCCGGCCCTGCAGACTTTCCTCGTCGGCTTCTTCCAGACCTGCCGTGTCGATAATCGTAAAGGTCAAGCCCATCAGCCGCGCATCACCCGGCCGGCGGTCGCGCGTCACGCCGGGCGTATCGTCGACGAGCGCAAGCTTCTTGCCCACCAGGCGGTTGAAAAGCGTCGACTTGCCGACATTCGGACGACCGACGATGGCGACCGTGAAACTCATTCTTTTTCCTTAAACTCAGCCCTGCGCGGCGGGCGCCTTGCCGGATGCGGTAATGAGATCAAGCATCATCTGGGCGCGATTGGCAACAGGACGCGGGCTTTCGGCGTCATCGATAATCGACTGGAACCACTGCCGCGCCTGCGCCATATTGCCGGCCTTGTAGGCGGCCAGGCCGAGTGCCTCGCGCGCCGAATGGCGGAAGGCATTGCCCGGCACGGCCATTTCCTCGATCGCGGCCGAAACTTGCTCATAGGAGCCGTTTTCAATCAGCAGCCAGCCGGCTCGCATTTTGGCGGCATCGCGCACGGCAGCCGGAACGCCGTTGTCTTTGCCGATCTCGTTGAAGGCGGCGATTGCAGCGCCGGCGTCACCCTTCTGCGCCTGAACGGTGGCAGCCCGCATGCGCGCCAGCACCGGATAGGCGCCATGGCCTTCCTTCTCCAGCTTGTCGAGCGCGGCCAGCGCTTCGTCGTTCTTGTTCTCGTCGGCGAGTTTCATTGCTGCCAGGAACTGGTCGCCGGCGCTGGAGGAGCGCGTATCGTCCCAATATTCGTAGAGAACCTTGCCGGCGGTGCCGACGACAATCAGGATGGCGACGACGATGATATAGCGTCCGAACCGGCGCCATACGCCCTTCATCTGGTCGGATCGCAATTCCTCATTGACTTCACGGATGAAGCTGTCGTCGTTGAATGCCATTCTCGTCTCCGGCCGCGGCAATACCCATAGGCTGTGCGCTACGCACATTGCCGGGCCTTCTACCGCATTTTGCCGCGGTTGTAAGGGGGATATGAAAGATTCGTTACACGACCAGCGGTGAAACGCCGATCAACCATTCGTGCAGCTTCCAGATGATCAGCGCCCAGGCGACGATGCCGATGACGACGGCATAGAGATCGTATTTCGCCGAGACGAAGGGGCGCAGCGTGATCTCGCCTGCGCGCTCGCGCCGCTTCAGCGAGATGCGCAGGATGACGCCCCAGGCGAGGAAAGCGGCAAACAGCAGGACCGACGACGTCTCGCCGTTGGCGAGCAGATGCGCCAGCGCCCAGATCTTCACCGACAATACCATCGGATGTTTCGTCTTGGTGGCGATGTGTCCGGCCGGCAGCAGCGAGGCGACGAGACAGATCATCGCGATCACCATCAGCGTGATCGCGATATGCGCGGTCCAGACCGGTGGGTTGTAGAGCACGCCGGTCACCTGACGCGCCTGCCCGAATCCGTAGATCAGGAGGATCAGCGTGAGGATGCTCGCGATCGAGTAGCCGGCCCGCCAGCCCCTTTCGCCGAAGCTTGCGATCATCGAGCGGCGTAGGCCCGGTGCCACCACCCGCACCAGATGCACACCGAGAAAAAGTATGATGCCGACGATAAGCAGTGCCATTGCGGTCCCTTCCGTGCAATTTGTCATGGCTTAGCGGCTGACGCGAAAAAATACCAGTTGAGACCGCAGCTTCGCCGCAATTCTATAGGAGGGAAACCGCGATCAAATCGTCGCGGTATCCATGTCCCGTCTTCTCCTCTCCACTTGCCTGACGGCTTCGTTCCTCCTCCCTGTTATCGCCGAGGCGGCTGACCGGCCGAAACAGCTCGTCATCATTTCCTTCGACGGCGCCCACGACAATGCGCTCTGGCTGAAAAGCCGCGGGATGGCGGCGAAAAATGGCGCCCACTTCACTTATTTCCTCTCCTGCACCTTCCTGATGAACGAGGCGGCGAAGAAGGCCTACCAGGCGCCGCATCAGAAACGCGGAAAATCCAATGTCGGCTTCGCCCAGAGCGATGACGAAATCCGCGAACGGCTCGGCAATATATGGCATGCCCATCTCGAAGGCCACGACATCTCGAGCCATGCCTGCGGTCATTTCGACGGCCGCCTCTGGAGCGAGGCCGACTGGTCGGCCGAATATGCCACCTTCCGGGCGACGCTGAAGAATGCCTGGAAGAGCGTCGGCCTCGAGGAGCCGGCCGGCTGGCAGGAACTTGTCGATCATGGCATCAGGGGCTTTCGCGCCCCCTATCTCGCGGCGACGGCTGGCGCCGATATGATCGCCGCCGAAAAGAAGGCGGGCTTTACTTACGATGCAAGCCTCGTCACCAAAGGCCCGGCCATGCCAGTCGAAGAAGACGGCATCATCCGCTTCGGCCTGCCGCTGATCCCCGAAGGCCCGAGCGAAAAGCCGATCATCGGCATGGACTACAATCTCTTCGTCCGCCACTCCAAGGGCGAGGAAGATTCCGCGGACAGCGTCGCCTTCGAGCAGCGCGCCTATTCAGCGTTCTCCCAGGCTTTCGACCGCCAGTACAACGGCAGCCGCATCCCCCTCCAGCTCGGCTTCCACTTCGTCGAGATGAACGGCGGCGCCTATTGGCGGGCGCTGGACCGCCTGGTCAGCGACGTCTGCCATCGAACCGATGTCGCCTGCGTCAGTTATTCCGAAGCGATACCGATGATCGAGGCCCGCGGCAAGCTGCAGATGACATCAGGGTTGTAACGCATTTATGTTACCGCGATGGTGTACAGTGCGGCACAGCGGGCCTTAAAGCCACGACCCTACCCGTTCAGCCTGATCAGCCATCAACATGAACAATGCCAGCTTCCCGCTCCAGATAATGCTGGTCGATCGCCGGCAGCGGCTCGTCGTCGATAGCAGCCTCGAAGGCCTTGAGGCGCTTGTGGATGGAGAGCAGTTCGATGATGGTCGTCCAGGAGTTGACCAGATACTGGAACGAGTTGCTGACCTGGCCGAAGGCGGTCGAGATCTGCTGGAAGATACCATAGGTGATCGTGCCTGCAACGATCGTCGGGACCAGCATGAAGACCACGAAGAGCGCGTCTGCCTGGATGTAGAAATAGCGGGCGACGTTGAAATACATGTAGTGGAAATACATGCGGAAATAGTTCCGCCGAACGTTGTTGAAGAGCTCCCTGACCGTCAGCGGTTGCGCCCTCTCCGCATGATCCTCGCCGTAGACGAGTTCCTTACGATAGGCGGCTTCGACGCGTTGATTCCGGAAGTTCAGGCCCGGCAGCTTGATACCGGCAACCGCCAGGAGCAGCGTGCCGAATGCCGACCAGAAGAGCGCCAGCCAGAAGAGCGAATTTGCCAGAGGGCCGATGACCGGCAGTTCGGTCACGTAGTGCGAGAGCGCCAGAAGAATCGGAAGAAAGACCACGAGCGTCATCACTGAGTTGATGAGGCTGATGCCGAGACCTTCGAGCGTGCTCGAAAAACGCATGGTATCTTCCTGAACGCGCTGCGAGGCGCCTTCAATGTGACGCAGCTTTTCCCACTTCGACATGTAGAAGTCGTTCATCGCCGCGCGCCAGCGGAAGATGTAGTGGCTCGTAAAGAAGTCGGTCATGATCGACACGAACATGCTGAGGAACGCGATCTGACAGAAGACCCACATCAGGCTGTAGAAATTATCGACAGAAATGCCCGGCTGCTTCGACAAGGCGTTCTGGAGAAGATCGCCGAAGGGCCGGCGCCAGTTGTTGATCACGACCGTGATCTGGACGCCGAAATAGGTAACGAAAATGATGAGCGCCGACCCCCAGATCGACCACAGCTTCCAAGGATGGTTCCGCGCTATCAGATGCCATGCGCCACAAAAGATCACCGCCGAGAGGAAGAAGTAGCTGTAGAACCAGACATTCTCGGGCAGCAGGAAGAAAGAAAGGTCAATCGGCTGCTGGTCTTCCGCAACCGGCACAAAGCCGAGCGACGCGCCGAGACCGGCAGCGAAAAAGTACCAGCCGAAGATTGAAATCAGCGTCCACACGACAAGCGAAATGAAGAAAGGTTTCGGCTGGGGAAAAAAGGAATGAAACACGGGGGGCTTTGCTTTCCTGAACTGGGAGTCTCGGGAGTGTCTTGGAACACTGATTGTGCCGGAAACTAAGGCAGTTCGAAGGAAGCAGCAATGGGTTCGGCCGATTGTTACGGAGATGTAACCGGTTAGGCGACTTTCTTGATCACGGGCATCACCAGGGCGGCACAGACCAGAAGTGCGGCGGCGGCGATCACCGTCGGGACGGTGAAACTGCCTGAGCGCTCTGCAATCCAGCCAGCGACAACAGGCCCGACGATCTGGCCGAGACCGAAGGCAGCGGTCATCATCGCCAGAATTCGCCGCGGGCTCTCGGGTGAAAGCTTGCGGCCGATCTGCAGCCCGTAAGCCGTGATCGCGAGGAACGTCGCGCCGAACAGTGCACCGCCGATCAGCGGTGCGACCGAAGGCGGCAGCGCCACGGTCGCCAGCACGCCGGCCGCCTCGACCAGAAGCGCCGCGATATAGACGCCGCCGAGCCCGAGGGGCCTCACCAGTGGCCTCCAGGCAAACAGCGCCACCGCCGCCGTCAGACCGGCGATGAACCAGCAGAGAAATTCAACGAAAGCTCCCGTTGCCGACAGGCGGGCGATGGTGACGAGGAAGGTCGCGGTGATGACATAGCCGAAGCCGAACAGGCCATAGGACAGGGTTACCAGCACCATCGGCCGGCTCCAGTAGAGCGCCGGCTCCTTACCCGCCTGCACCTTTTGCGCCGGCGCCGACGGCAGCAGAAGGTAGACGACGACCAGGCTTATCGCACAATAGATTGCCCCGCCGATCCAATCGGCGCGCCAGCCGCCCGGCCCGTCGTGAAAGCCGAGGCCGATCACCAGCACCATCACCGAGGACAGCGCAATACCCGCCCCCGGCCCACCGAAATGCGCCGCCTGCACATGGTCATTGCCGGCCGCCGCTCCGTGGCTGAGCACGATCGACGAGGTGAAAACCATCGCAAAGGCGCTGGCGAGGCCGGCCAGGAAGCGGATGACGGCGAAGACCGCGACGGAATCGGTGGCGGCCATGGCCGCGAGCAGGATTGCCGTGGCAAGCAGCGCCGAGAGCGCCACCAGCCGCTCCCGCCCCGCCGCCCAGCCATAGGCCGCCAGCACGGCGCCGACGAGATAACCGACGAAATTCGCCGAGGCGATGAAGCCAGCATCCGCTGCCGAAAGCGGCACGCCGCTCATCATCCCGGGCAGGATCGGCGTATAGGAGAAGCGCCCGAAGCCCATGGCCGCCGCCATTGCAACGGCGCCGGCAGCAGCGGTAGCAGCGAGGTTCGGCTGGGGGCAAGGCGGGCGGGAAAGCATACAGCGCTTATCGCGCCGCAGTCGCAGCAGCGCAAACAACTATTTCTGATCGATCGATCAATTTCCGGAAAGGTCGAAAAAATCCCGGTTCGCCTTGAAAGTACTTATCTTGCGATATATGTTTTACGACATAGCCAAAGATACATCTGACGATGAAAGGAAAAGCCTGAGAGGTTTTAAAGGCGGCATGTTCGGCGAAGCATTTCGCATGGGCCGCAAATTCGCGGCAGGCGATCTGCAGCTCGTCATCCTGGCCCTGCTCGCCGAGCAGCCGCGCCACGGCTACGAGTTGATAAAGCTGCTGGAGGAGCGATCCGGCGGCTTCTATGTGCCGAGCCCCGGCGTCATTTATCCGGCACTCACCTTTCTCGAGGAAACCGGCCTTGCGGAAGTGGAGAATGAGGGCACCAAGAAGCTCTACCGCATCACCGAGGCCGGACGCCGCCGCGTCGAGGAAAACCGCGAGATGATCCTGCACACGCTCGCCAAGCTCGAACGTATCGGCGAGAAGATGGCCTATGTGAAGCGTGTTTTCGAAACCGATCGTCACGGAGCCGATATCGATGAGGGCGACTTTATGCAGGACGGCGGCGATATCCGCGCCGCCCGCATGCTGCTGCGCTCGGCCCTCAGGATGCGTTATCCCTGGTCGAAAAGCGAGGCCGCCCGCATCGCCGGGATATTGGAACGCGCTGCTACCGAAATCCTCCAAGGTGGCAGGCCGCAAACGCGCGGCTGAAGACGGGACGGCGCCAAGGATGGGGCTCACGGTGACACGCGCAGCCCCAAGGGAGCCTCATCCTGAGGTGCCCCGTAGGGGCTTCGAAGGACGAACCGGGTGCGCTGACGCCGGATGATGCAAGAAGCAGTGTTGCGGCGTGCTTCGAGGCTCCGCCCTATGGGCTGCGCACCTCAGCATGAGAGGGGTGGAGAGTGCCGCCCTTATAATAGCGGGCCTGGAAAACACGCGCAGCCTCCAAGAGAGCCTCATCCTGAGGTGCCCCGAAGGGGCCTCGAAGGGCGAGGCGGGTGCGCCAAACCCCGAGAGCCCCCCTACGCCCGCCCGTCCGGCAAGGTCAAAATCACCGGTCCGTTCCGTGTCGCAACCACCGTGTGTTCATATTGCACGGTCGGCGCCTTCGGATCGGCATAGAGCGTCCATGCATCGTCGCCGCCCTCGGCCCATGTGGCGCCGAGAGAAAGGAATGGCTCGACCGTGAAGACGAGACCATCCGTCATGACGCGCTTTTCCGAAGGATCCGGCCACGTCGAGAGTTCGGTGGGTTCCTCGTGCAGCGAACGGCCGACGCCGTGGCTCGCCAGATTGGCAACCAGCGTATAGCGGTTCTTCTGGGCGAAAGCGCCGACGGCGGTGCCGATCTTTGCCAGCGGCTCACCCGATTTCACTTGGTTGAGCCCAACCCATAGCGCCCGCCTGCCGTCGCGGCAGAGCCGTTCGATTTTCGGCTTGACCGGCGGCATCGTAAAGGAAGCGCCGGTATCGGCGAAGAAGCCGTCCTTCTCGGCCGAGACGTCGATATTGATCAGGTCGCCGGCCTGGATGACACGTGGCCCGGGAATGCCGTGGGCGATTTCCTCGTTGACGCTGATGCAGGTGGCGCCGGGAAACTGGTAGCAGAACTCCGGCGCCGAGCGCGCGCCGGAATCCTCGAGCACCTTGCGGCCGATCCGATCGAGCTCCAGCGTCGTCATGCCCGGCTCCATCGCTGCCGCCATCACCTGGATGGCGTTGGCGCAGATCCGGCCGATCTCCTTGAGCTTTGTCAGTTCATCGTCGTTTGCGATAACCATTCGTCTCTTCCGGCCTTGCGCGGGCGCGGCGCGGCCGCCTCAAGCCGTGGCTTTCGCCCCTTCGCCCTTTTCAGTCAATGCCTTTCTGACGATCGGGGCGACTTTCGTCCCGTAGAGTTCGATGCCGCGCATGATCTCAGCATGCGGCATCAGGCCGATCGCCATTTGCAGCAGGAAGCGGTCGTTCCTGAAAAGCGTGTGATGGGCGATGATCTTTTCCGCGACCACCTCGGGATCGCC
The DNA here is from genome assembly GCF_014200175.1 of Rhizobium lentis. Lineage (GTDB taxonomy): Bacteria > Pseudomonadota > Alphaproteobacteria > Rhizobiales > Rhizobiaceae > Rhizobium > Rhizobium mulingense. Next base: position 891,908 of record NZ_JACHBD010000001.1, read on the forward strand.
GACGAAAAGCGCGCCGTTCGGCCCACGCGATAGATCGAAATGCGCGCGGCTGGTCGGTCCCCAGCCGCGCTCGCGGCCGATGCGGTTCATCACTTCCGCCTGGGGCCCGTAAAACTGGTCGGCGGCCGCCTCGGTCGTATCGGCGATGAAGCCATGAACATTGATGCTGGTCTTCAGCTTCGCCTGATCCTGCCCTGCGCGGCGCGCCGCCTCACGGTAGAGATCGAAAAGCGGCGCGAAACGGCGCGGCTCGCCGCCGATGATGGCGAGCGCCACCGGCAGTCCGAGCGCGCCGGCGCGCGCCACCGACTGCGGCGTACCGCCGACCGCGACCCACAACGGCAGCGGATCCTGCAGCGGCCTCGGATAGACGCCGCGCCCACGGATCGGCGCGCGAAGCTCGCCCTCCCATTCCACCGTCTCGCTGTTGCGCAGCGCCAAAAGCAGATCGAGCTTCTCCTCGAAAAGCTGGTCGTAATCCTCGAGATTGTAGCCGAACAGCGGGAAAGACTCGATGAAAGAACCACGCCCCGCCATGATCTCGGCCCGGCCGTCTGAAATCAGGTCGAGCGTCGAAAATTGCTGGAAGACCCGCACCGGATCATCGGAGGAAAGCACGGTGACGGCGCTCGTCAACCGGATGTTTTTGGTCTTGACGGCCGCGGCCGCCAACGCCACCGCAGGGGCTGACGCCGCATAATCCGGCCGATGATGTTCGCCGAGCCCGAAGACATCTAGGCCCACCTGATCGGCGAGCTCGATCTCCTCGATCAGATGTTTTAGCCGCTCGGCCCCCTCCGCCCCCTTGCTGCGGGAAGGATTGGGATTGACGTCGGCGAATGTGTAAAGACCCAGTTCCATCATCGAAATCCTGTTGAACTCGATCCGGAGATAAGGATGGCGGTGATGGAGCGCAAACACAAATTGTGGAAGGATTGCTTCGAGAATTTCGATATTGGCGTGATGTCTTCTGCAGCGTCGTAAGAGTCTCTGCGCCGTAGACACGGCGCTGCTGGATTCCTGTGACAGGCACAGGAATGAGGGAGCAAGAGGTGCGCACGCCGCCACTCATATCCCTTATCATTCAAAGCATTAGTATCAGATGTTGATTGGATGAAGCAGTTGTTGTTGAACTCGGTAAGTGCCAGAAACTCCCCTCATTCCTGTGCTCGTCACAGGAATCCAGCAGTCGCGCGTCCGCGCGACGAGAGACTCGTCACAAACCCAGCAGATGAAACGAAATATCCTCCCATTCAGGATTCTCCCGCTCGATCAAATTCAGCTTCCACTGCCGCGGCCATTCTTGATCGTCTTCTCCCGCGTAATCGCAGTCGTCAGCAAATCATGCTCCTCGAACCACACCAATGTCTTTACGCCATACTTCGACGTAAAGCCTGGCGTCAGTTCGTTCTGATGCTCATATAGCCGACCTGCAAGGTCACGCGTCACGCCGGTATAGAGCGTGCCATTGCGCGCGGATGCGAGGATGTAGACGTAACCCTTCATGCCGGTAGATTGGCACAGGTAACACCCCGCGTCGACAGCAACACCTGGCCACCCGAATCCTAATTCCAAGCTAAAATTCAACAACTTCCAAGCCTCAGCGGAATCATCTTCCAAGCCACATCACACCGCACGTGAAGCGGGAGGACGGCGCGGGCCTCAGCCACGCCGCCCTCAACGCTTCACATCTTTGCCAGCAGTTCCGCCAGCTGATCGGCAGCCTTGCCCCATCCCTCATGGAAGCCCATCTTCTCATGCGCTTCCTTGTCCTCGGCGCGCCAGTGCAGCGCCTTAGCCGTATACTTCGTGCGGCCATTGCCGAGATCTTCGAGCAGGATGACGCCGGTGAAGAAGGGTTTTTCAGCGGGCACCCAGGCGCTGGTATAGGCGTCGGTGAAGACGATCTTCTCGTTCTCGACAATCTCGAGATAAACGCCGCGGTTCGGATACTGATTGCCCTCGGGATCCTGCATGACGACGACATTGGAGCCGCCGGGGCGAACGTCGAGCGTCGCTTCCGCCACGCCCCAGGGGCGTGGTACGAACCACTTCTTCAGCAGGTCGGGATCGGTCCAAGCCTTGTAGATCTTCTCGCGCGGGGCGTCGAATTCGCGAACCAGGGTGAGTTCATATTGCGTGCTTGCGGTCATTTCGAAGCTCTCCATTTGAGTGAACCTGTTTCCTGTCGGGTTGTTACAAGGACGTGTCGAACTTCGCCGTTCCGACAGCGCGGCAATTTTTCCTGGTTTAATTTGCGATATGCTGCGCGGCCTCTGCCTGCATCTTGTCGATCTGACGGCGGATATGGGCCGCCTCCGCCGCCGAATGGGCAAGCGCGATGGCATGGTCGAAGGCTTCGCGCGCTTGGCGGGTCAAGCCAAGCTGCTTCAGCAGCCCGCCTCGCAGACCGTGATAATAAAAATAGCCGCCGAGCTTCTCGCCCAGCGGATCGATGAGATCGAGTGCCTGCTGCGGCCCGTGCAGCTTGGAAACAACGACCGCGCGGTTAAGCGTCACGACAGGCGAAGGCTGCACGCGTTCCAGCGCGCGGTAGAGCAGATCGATCTCCACCCAGTCGGTATCCTCGGCACGTTTCGCGCGGGAATGGATGGCGGCGATGGCCGCCTGAAGCTGATACGGGCCGGGCCGGCGGTGCCGCAGCGCCTTGTCGAGCAGCGCCAGGGCTTCGTTGATGAAGGGCTGGTTCCAAAGAGAGCGGTCCTGATCTTCAAGCAGCACGATTTCGCCCTCGGCGCTGAAGCGCGCCGGCCGGCGTGCGATTTGCAGGAGCATGAGCGCGAGCAGCCCCATCAGCTCCGGTTCCGCCGGGAAAATATGCAGCATCAGCCGTGCCAGCCGGATCGCCTCGTCACTGAAGGCGGCCGCCTCATGCTTGGGGTCGGCCTGGCTGTAACCCTCGTTGAAGATGAGATAGATCATCGTGCTGACGATCAAGAGACGTTCGGCCCTCTCCTCAGGGCTCGGCGTTTCGAAAGGCACGCCTGCCTTGGCGACACGCGCCTTCGCCCGGGTGATGCGCTGCTCCATGGCGCTTTCCGAAACCAGGAAAGCGCGAGCGATCTGCTGCACGGAAAGGCCGGACACGATGCGCAGCGCCAGCGCGATCTGCTGGGTGGCCGGCAGATCCGGATGGCAGCAGATGAAGAGAAGCCGCAGGATGTCGTCGCGATAATTGGAATCGTCCAGCCGATCGGCGATATCGCTTTCGGCATCCTCGGTATCGGAAATGACCTCCTCGTCCGGCAGCGCCTGGAGCTTCGTCCGCTTGCGCACCGCATCGATACCGCTGTTGCGGCCGACGAAAATGAGCCATGCTGTCGGATCGCGCGGCGGTCCTTTCTCCGGCCATGTCCGGATCGCCCTCAGACATGCCTCCTGAAACGCCTCTTCCGCCGTGTCGAGATCGCGGAAATAGCGCAGCAGCGCGCCAAGCGCCTTCGGGCGGGCCGAGCCAAGGGCAAGGTCGATCCAGGCAATATCGGTCATGATGCAGCATCTCCCGGCCTGAAGACGTAGAAAGGCCGAATTTCGTAAGAGGTGGAACCTGGATTGACGGATGAAAGCTGCTTCGAGAAGGCGACCGCCTCGTCGAGGGTTTCGAAGTCAACCACATAGAAGCCGAGAAGCGCCTCTTTCGTTTCCGCAAAAGGCCCGTCGATGACCAGGGGCTCGTCCTTGCCTTTGCGCACGGTGGTCGCAGCCGTCGTCGGCATCAGCCGCCCGACGGGGCCGAGCTTGCCGGATCTGGCCAGCGGCTCCTGCACGGCATAAAGCTTCTCCATGACGGCAGCCTCTTCCTCCTGGGTCCAGGCGAAGACGGTTTCCTCGTGAGCGTAACAAAGGATCGCATAAAGCATCGGGTCACTCCTCTTTCCGAATGACGAAGGAGTAACCGGTTAGCCGACAGGCCGCATCAAAAAATTATCAAGATAAAGGCGCTGAGAGCCGGGCCCGCCCGCCGAAATCGGCAGAGCTATGGTGCGGTTCCGATCGCGGCTCACCCCTCGCTCAGCGTCCGCCGGACCGCGCTCTTCCAGCCCTTGAGCTTGGCCGCCCGCACCTTGTCATCCATGTCGGGCTCGAAACGCCGGTCGCGTTTCCACCTTGCCGAAAAGCCATCCCTGTCCGGCCAGACCCCTGCCCGGCTGCCGGCGAGCCAGGCCGCACCGAGGGCGGTCGTTTCGAGAATGACCGGGCGGTCGACCGGGGCATTGAGCAGATCGGCGAGCCGTTGCATCGTCCAGTCGGAGGCCACCATGCCGCCATCGACGCGCAGCACCGTGTCGTCGCCGCTGTTCTTCCAATCCTTCTGCATGGCGTCGAGGAGATCGCGGGTCTGGTAACAGACGGCTTCGAGCGCGGCCCGCGAAAGCTCTGCCGGGCCGCTGTTGCGCGTCAGCCCGAAGATGGCACCGCGCGCCTTGGCATCCCAGTGCGGTGCACCAAGGCCGGTGAAGGCGGGCACGAGATAGACGTCCTGCGTCGGATCGGCCTTCTCGGCAAGCGCATTGGTCTCGGCGGCGCTGCCGATGATCCCGAGCCCGTCCCGCAGCCATTGTACCGCCGCCCCGGCGATGAAGATCGAACCCTCGAGCGCGTAGGTCGTCTCATCGTTCAGCCGATAGGCGATGGTGGTCAGCAGCCGGTTTTTCGAACGGACCATATCGGCGCCGGTGTTGAGCAGCGCGAAACAGCCGGTGCCATAGGTCGATTTCAGCATGCCCGGTGCAAAACAGGCCTGACCGATGGTCGCCGCCTGCTGATCGCCGGCAACCCCGAGGATCGGGATCGCGGCGCCGAAGATATCGGCGTCGACCGTCCCGAAATCGGCGGCGCAATCCTTGACTTCAGGCAGCATGGCGGCCGGCACCCTGAGAATATCGAGCAGATCCTCGTCCCAGGTATTTTCGGCGATATTGTACATCAGCGTACGCGAGGCATTGGTCGCGTCGGTGACGAAGCTCTTGCCGCCTGTCAGCCGCCAGATCAGGAAGGTGTCGATCGTACCGAAGCAGAGATCGCCCCTTGCGGCACGCGCACGCGCGCCCTTCACATTGGCGAGCATCCAGGAAAGCTTCGTTCCGGAAAAATAGGGGTCGAGGAGCAGCCCGGTCTTCCTGGTGAACAGCCGCTCGAGATCCTGCCGTTTCAGATTATCGCAATAGCTCGCGGTGCGCCGATCCTGCCAGACGATGGCATTCTGGATCGGCCGGCCGGTCTCGCGCTCCCAGACAACGACCGTCTCGCGCTGATTGGTGATGCCGAGCGCAGCAACATCCCTCGCGGTAATCCCGGCGTCCCGCAAGGCCATGTTGACGGTGGAGATGACCGACTCCCAGATCTCCTCGGGATCGTGCTCGACCCAGCCGGAGCGCGGATAGATCTGGGTGAATTCCTTCTGGCCCTTGCCGGCGACATGCATGTCGCCATCGAAGACGATCGCCCGTGTCGACGTCGTTCCCTGATCGATCGCCAGAACATATCTGCTCATTAAATCCTCCCGAGGCATGTCGATTCTCGAGGCAAATCAATAGGACAGGGATGCGGACGAGAAAAGCGAATAAAGCGGAATTGCCAGCCTGCCGGCTTTGGGCATAACCTCGCCAAAACGTTGCAACGCAGCATCGCGATGTCAGGAGAAAACAGCATGAGCAGATCAGTCATTGTCACCGGCTCCACTAGCGGCATCGGCCTGGCGATCGCCACCGCTTTTGCCGAAACCGGCGACAATGTCGTCATCAATGGTTTCGGAAATGCCGATGAAATCAAGGCGATCGTCAAGCGGCTTGAATCGGTTTCGAAGGGCCGGGCGATCTATCATGCGGCCGACATGACCAAGCCCGCCGAGATCGCCGACCTGATCGAAACGGCGGCGAAGAGCTTCGGCACCGTCGATGTCCTCGTCAACAATGCCGGTATCCAGCATGTCGAGAAGATCGAGGATTTCCCGATCGAGAAGTGGGATCAGATTATCGCCATCAATCTGTCGAGCTCCTTTCACACCATGCGCGCCGCCATCCCGCTGATGAAGGCGAGAAAGCATGGCCGCATCATCAATATCGCCTCCGCCCATGGGCTCGTCGCCTCCCCCTTCAAATCCGCCTATGTTGCGGCAAAACATGGTATATTAGGCCTGACAAAGACGGCCGCCCTGGAGCTTGCCGAATTCGGCGTGACGGTGAACGCCATCTGCCCCGGCTATGTGCTGACGCCGCTGGTCGAAAAGCAGATACCGGATACCGCCAGGGCCCGCGGCATGACCGAGGAGCAGGTTAAGAGCGAGGTCATTCTCAAGGCGCAGCCGACCCGTGAATTCGTCAAGGCCGAAGAGATCGGCGCCCTGTCGCTCTACCTCGCCAGCGACGCCGCCCGGCAGGTGACCGGAACGCATATCTCGATTGACGGTGGCTGGACGGCGGCTTAACCATTTGGAAAAAACAACCGGGAATATCATGAACGAGAGCATCCGCTTCATCCTGAACGGCGAGGATATCGCGCTCGCCAATGTTGGGCCGACCGAGACACTTCTCGATTTTCTCAGGATGAAGCGACGGCTGACGGGCACCAAGGAAGGATGCGCGGAAGGTGACTGCGGCGCCTGCACCGTGCTTGTCGGGCGGCTGGCCGACGGCAAGCTCGCTTACGAATCGGTCAATGCCTGCATCCGTTTCATGGGCTCACTGCATGCCACGCACGTGGTGACGGTCGAGCATCTGGCCGGCCGGGACGGCGCGCTGCATCCGGTGCAGCAGGCGCTGGTCGACTGTCATGGATCGCAATGCGGCTTCTGCACCCCGGGCTTCGTCATGTCGCTCTATGGCCTGTGGCTGACGAAGGAAAAACCCGGCCGCCGCGAAATTGAAAAGGCGCTGCAGGGCAATCTCTGTCGCTGCACCGGCTACGAGCCGATCGTCAAGGCCGCCGAGCAAGTCAGCCTGCAGCGGCCGAGCGCGCTCTTCGACCCGCTGCAGCGGACGCGCTCAGAAATCGTCGCGCGGCTCTGGGCAATGCAGGCGAGCGGCACCATCCGGATTGCCAGCGGCGAAGACCGGCTGATCGTTCCGGGGTCTGTTCAGGCTCTGGCGGAAGTCCTCTCGCAGGAACCCGAGGCGACTATCGTTGCCGGCGCGACCGATGTCGGCCTCTGGGTGACGAAGCAGATGCGCCGGCTGAGCCCGGTCGTTTTCATCAACCATCTGAGCGAGTTGCAGTTGGTGACGGAAAGTGATGATGGCGTCACCATCGGCGCCGGCGTCAGCTACAGCAGGGCCTTCGAGGCGATTTCCGGCAAGATCCCAGCGCTCGGGCGGCTGATAGACCGGATCGGCGGCGAGCAGGTGCGCAACATGGGCACGATCGGCGGCAATATCGCCAACGGTTCGCCGATCGGCGACAGCCCCCCGCCGCTGATCGCCCTCGGCGCGACGCTGACCCTGCGTTCCCTGGAAGGGCAGCGCCGAATGCCGCTCGAAGATTTCTTCATCGCCTATGGCAAACAGGATCGCAGACCCGGCGAATTCGTCGAAAGCGTCTTCGTGCCCTATCCCAAGGTCGCCAGCCGCTTTGCCGCCTACAAGATCACCAAGCGCCGTGACGAGGACATCACCGCCGTGCTTGGCGCCTTTTTGCTGATGCTCGACGAGGCCGAGACCATCACCGACATCCGCATCGCCTTCGGCGGCATGGCGGCGACGCCGAAGCGCGCGCCGACAGTCGAGGCCGCGCTGATCGGCAAACCATGGACGGAAGCGACGATCGAGGCGGCCCGCCCCGCCTTCGACACCGACTTCCAGCCGCTGACCGACTGGCGCGCCACGGCGGAGTATCGCCAGCTGACGGCGAAGAACCTGCTGACACGGTTCTATCTTGAGACCGTCGGCGCACCGGCGGAACTGAAGCGGTTCGAGGAGGTGGCGTGATGGAGACGATAATCAGCACGTCAGGAACTCAGGCTTTGATGGCGATCGGTGCGGCCACCTCCTCCCCCTCATTCCTGTGCTTGTCACAGGAATCCAGTGCGCCCAAGTCCTTGGGCGCGAGAGATCCTTTTAACCGCTTCAGAGAGTCATTCACCGCGCCGACGCGCGGTGGCTGGATTCCTGTGACAAGCACAGGAATGAGGGAGTGTGAGGCAACCTCGTTCCACATCAGCACACTCGAAGGACACGGCTAATGGACAAGTCCACCTTCGAAAATCCCAAAGTCGTCATCTCCGGTCCCATGCACGGCTCCCTGCGCCATGACTCAGCGCACAAGCATGTCACCGGAACCGCCGATTATATCGATGACATTCCCGAACCTGCCGGCCTACTGCACGGCGCGCTCGGTCTCTCCGACCGGGCACATGCCGAGATCCTCAGCATCGACCTTTCCCAGGTCGCCGCCTATCCGGGCGTGGTCTGGGTTTTCACCGGCAAGGACGTGCCCGGCGTCAACGACACCAGCTCCAATGGCAGCCATGACGAGCCGCTGCTTGCTGAAACTCTAGTTCAATTCCACGGCCAGCCGATCTTTGCCGTCATCGCCGAAACACGCGACGCGGCCCGCCGCGCCGCGCGGCTAGCGAAGATCGACTATCGCGACCTCACGCACTGGCACGATATCGATGGCGCGCTCGCCAATGGCGGCCCATTGGTCATCACCCCGATGACGCTCCAGCGCGGTGAGCCGGAAACGGAAATGCCGAATGCGGCCATGCGGCTGAAGGGGCAGATGCGCATCGGCGGACAGGAGCATTTCTATCTCGAAGGCCATATCGCCGTGGCCATTCCCGGCGAGGACGACGAGGTCACCGTCTGGTCCTCGACGCAGCATCCGAGCGAGATCCAGCATATTGTCGGCCACGTGCTCGATATCCCATCGAACGCGGTCACCGTCAACGTGCGTCGCATGGGCGGCGGCTTCGGCGGCAAGGAGACGCAGGGCAGTCAGTTCGCGGCCCTTGCAGCGATCGCCGCCAAGAAGCTCGGCCGCGCGATCAAATTCCGCCCGGATCGCGACGAGGATATGAGCGCCACCGGCAAGCGCCATGATTTCCTGGTCGATTACGAAGTGGGCTTCAATGCCGAAGGCCGCATCCACGCGGTCGACGCCACTTACGCGGCGCGCTGCGGCTTCTCTTCCGACCTCTCCGGACCGGTAACCGACCGCGCGCTGTTCCATGCCGATTCCAGCTATTTCTATCCGCATGTGCATCTGAACTCGAAACCGCTCAAGACACACACTGTCTCCAACACCGCCTTCCGCGGCTTTGGCGGGCCGCAGGGCATGCTCGGCGCCGAGCGCATCATCGAGGAGATCGCCTATGCCCTCGGCAAGGATCCGCTCGATATTCGCAAGCTGAATTTCTACGGCCAGCCGGGCTCCGGGCGCACGCTGACGCCTTACCATCAGGAGGTTGAGGGCAATATCATCGCCCGCGTCGTCGACGAGTTGGAGGACACGTCAGACTACCGGGCGCGGCGCAACGCCATCATCGGCTTCAATCGCGACAGCCGCTATATCAAGAAGGGCATTGCCCTGACGCCGGTCAAATTCGGCATCTCCTTCACCATGACCGCCTTCAACCAGGCCGGCGCCCTCGTTCACATCTATCAGGATGGCTCGATCCATCTGAACCATGGTGGCACCGAAATGGGCCAGGGTCTCTATACCAAGGTGGCGCAGGTGTTGGCCGACAGCTTCCAGGTCGATATCGACCGGGTGAAGATCACCGCGACGACGACCGCCAAGGTGCCGAACACCTCGGCGACCGCCGCCTCCTCCGGCTCGGACCTCAACGGCATGGCAGCGCACGACGCCGCCCGCCAGATCAAGGAACGGCTGGTGGCCTTTGCCGCTGAGAAATGGGAAGTGGCGCCGTCCGACATCGTCTTCCTGCCGAACCGCGTGCGGGTCGGCGAGAGCGAGATCCCCTTCCCCGATTTCGTCAAACAAGCCTATTTCGCCCGTGTCCAGCTGTCCGCCGCCGGATTCTACAAGACGCCGAAGATTCACTGGGACCGCAAGGCCGGCCGCGGCACGCCCTTCTATTATTTCGCCTATGGCGCCGCCTGCACCGAGGTCTCGATCGATACGCTGACCGGCGAATATCTGATCGACCGCACCGACATCCTCCACGATGTCGGCCGCTCGCTGAACCCGGCGATCGACCTCGGCCAGGTCGAGGGCGCCTTCGTCCAGGGTCTGGGCTGGTTGACGACGGAAGAACTCTGGTGGGACGACAAGGGACGGCTGCGCACCCATGCGCCATCCACCTACAAGATCCCGCTCGCCTCCGACCGGCCGAAGATCTTCAATGTGCGTCTCGCCGAATGGTCGGAGAACGCCGAAGCCACTATCGGCCGCTCCAAGGCCGTCGGCGAACCGCCCTTCATGCTGGCGATTTCGGTGCTGGAGGCACTGTCGATGGCGGTGGCCAGTGTCGCGGATTACAAGGTCTGCCCCAGGCTCGACGCGCCGGCGACGCCGGAACGGGTGCTGATGGCCGTGGAGCGGATGAAGCGGGTGTAGGATGGGAAGGCGTCCGGCTGGCTTGTTGCTCGAACGGAACCGGCATAGTCGGTACCCCCCTCTGTCCTGCCGGACATCTCCCCCGCAAGGGGGGAGATCGGCGAGACGACGGCCCTTCGCCCATATTACCCTGACATCCGCTTATCAAAATCCGGTTTTAGGCCGCCATTTGGGAAGCCAACGCCTCATGCTGATCTCCCCCCTTGTGGGGAAGATGTCCGCCAGGACAGAGGGGGATATCCGACGCACGCGCCCGCCGGCCATCCTCCCATGACCGACCTCCAACCCTTCCTCGCCGCCCACCCCGACAGCATCCTCGTCGACATCACCGGCACGCAAGGCTCCACCCCACGTGAGGCCGGAGCCTTCATGCTCGTCTCGCCGGCGGCGCTGTGGGGCACGATCGGCGGCGGACAGTTCGAATTCATGGCGATCCACAATGCCCGGCAAATGCTGGCGGGAACCGGCGGCGCGGCGACCATGGATATCCCGCTCGGCCCCGAAATCGGCCAGTGCTGCGGTGGGCGTACACAGTTGCGATTCCGCCAACTGACGCAGACGTTGAAAGACGAGCTGGAAGCGAGGCTTGCCAGCGAGATCGAGTGTCTGCCGGAAGTCTATCTCTTTGGCGCCGGCCATGTCGGTCGGGCGCTGGCCGCAGCTCTTGCGCCGCTGCCGCTGTCAGTGACGGTGGTCGAAACGCGGCACGAAGAGCTTGCCAACCTGCCTGCTGCGGCGAAGACCCGGCTGGTGCCTATGCCGGAGGCCCTGGTGAAGGATATACCAGCCGGTGGCGCAGTCGTCATCCTGACGCACGACCATGCGCTGGACTTTCTCATCGCCCGTGAAGCGCTGGCAAGGGAGGATCTCGCCTATACGGGCATGATCGGTTCCGCAACCAAACGCGCAACCTTGGCAAGCTGGCTTTCCCGCGAAGGCGGCGAACGCGCCTGGATGGAGCGATTGACGCTGCCGATCGGCGGCACGGCGGTCAGGGACAAACGCCCCGAGGTGATCGCCGCAATGACCGCCGCCGAAATCCTGACGGCGCTGGCGGCCTATCGTTTGCAGGCGTCCTCGTAAAACGGATCGCGTCCATCCAGGAAACCAAGATCGCGTTTGACGCGGTCAGGCGCAGCATCGAGATCGAGGCGGGGCAGCCGGCAGATACGGCCGACCAGCCGTCCGGCGAGACGCTTGAACACACCCACGCTCGGCTGCGAGCGCTTCTCTTCGATAGCAAAGCAATCCATGACATCACCTCGTCAGTTTGATGGTATGGGTTGCAGTTTGCCGCCAAAAATGCTGCAATTCCAATCGAAGGACCGTCTGCCTGCATCAAGAGAACTTATCCATGAAACTTTCGAAACAGTTTCCGCTGAATGCGTTGCGCGTCTTTGAGGCCGCTGCCCGGCTCGGTAATTTCACCAAGGCCGGCGACGAGCTCGGCATGACGCAGACGGCCGTCAGCTACCAGATCAAGCTCTTGGAGGAGAATGTCGGCGAGCAGCTCTTCCTGCGCCGCCCCCGCCAGATCGCACTGACGGAGACCGGCGAGCGGCTGGCGCCGAAGGTGACGGAAGCCTTTGCGATGCTGCACGACGCGATGGCGACGGCGCGCGACAGCGTCGAAGGCACGCTCGCCATCAGCTCGACCCACACCTTCGCCTCGAAATGGCTGGCGCCGCGCCTCGGCTCCTTCCATTTGAAGCATCCGGCGATCGCTGTGCGCTTTCAGGCGACCTCCGATATCATCGACTTTTCCCGCGAGCAGATCGATGTCGGCATCCGCTGGGGCGACGGCAACTGGCCGGGGCTGGCGCTGCACCGGCTGATGGGGCTTGAGTTCACCCCGATGCTGAGCCCGAAGCTGGCGGAATCGGCCGGCGGCATCAAGGAGCCGCGTGATCTCCTGAAGTTCGATCTCTTCGACGCCGGCGACATCTGGTGGAAACAATGGTTCGAGGCAGCCGGCGTCACCGACACGGATCTCGATCGCCGCCCGCGCAACCAGCTCGGCTCCCAGGCGGTGGAAGCCGATGCGGCCATGTCAGGCCATGGCGTCGCCATCCTCAACCCGGCCTTCTATACGGCCGAGATCGCGCTCGGCCGGCTCTATCAGCCCTTCGAGCTGACCCGCAGCGACGGCAAGGCCTACTGGCTCGCCTATCCCGAAAACCGCCGCAATGTGCCGAAGATCAAAGCCTTCCGCAACTGGATCCTCGAAGAGATGAAGGCGGCCGGGGATTAGAAGCAGGCATCGCAATAGCCTCAGAATCCCATCTCCGGCGCATAGAAGCAGCGCGGCGTATCCTCATTCGGGAAAAGACAGAGGTGGTAGTCCTCGTCGCCGGATTGCATCGCTTTGGTCATCGGCAGCAGGAAGACATGCGCATGCGTGACCAGCCGGTGGTCGCCCGGCAGCAACGTTACGCGATATCCGCCCGGCGTCACCGCCACGCTTTTCGAAGGAATCATCTGGCAGTCGCCATTGTGACTGTCGCCGTTGCAACAATAGGGGTCATAACTCCACCCCGAGGGTGCGTCATGAGCCGTCGCCAGCGACGCATATGCAATCATCACACACGTCAAAATGCTGCGCATGGCATCTTCTCCGTCGATGAATGCGCCGCCGCTGATCCACTGTTCTTATTTCATTCCGGCGGCCTGAAACATAATTGTAACCGGATCGTCATGGTTTCAAGACCCGCTGTATTAGCGGACCGAGTATAAGTCAGAGATAATACACACCTTCTCGGCAGCTTTTAGGCACCGGATAGCAGTTCGACGATGCGGCCGCGATCGGCAGCTTCGACAAAACCATCGGAAATCATCAGCGGAGCGCCGAAGACCTCGACGAGACCGTTGCCGAGGATCAGACCTTCACCGTCCCTGCATGCGAGAATGTAATTTGCCGTCGCCTCGCTGTAGCGCAACAGCGAAGGGAGATAACCGGGATCATCGTTCACATGCGGAAAGAACTCGAAAGGCACCAGATCGAAAGCCGCGCCATCCCGCACGGCATCCGGCGAACCGCCGGAAAACAGCGCGTCGGCGGCGATCGTCGGCGTCATCAAAATCGCCCCGGCGCTGCGGCAAGCCGCCGGTCCATCGGCGGGTTTTCGGCGATGAACTGATCGCTGTAAAGCGCGGTGATCATGCCATTCCCCCCGGGTTCACCACCGTTGCCAAAATCGGCGTCCTGTGCGGTTCTTCAATCTCCTCTTCCCTCCCCGCCAAAATTTCCGCAATGTCACGAGTCGGAGGAAGTTAGGGGAATTCGATGTATGAATATGCCATAGCATGGGAATGGCTCGCCTTTGCGGCGCGCTGGTTCCATGTCGTCACCGCGATCGCCTGGATCGGATCGTCCTTCTATTTCATCGCGCTCGATCTCGGACTGGTGAAACGCCCGCATCTGCCGCCCGGCGCCTATGGCGAGGAATGGCAGGTCCATGGCGGCGGTTTCTATCATATCCAGAAATATCTGGTGGCGCCCGCGCAAATACCGGAGCACCTGACCTGGTTCAAATATGAGAGCTATTTCACCTGGATATCCGGCTTCCTGATGCTCTGCATCGTCTATTATGGCGGCGCCGACCTCTTTCTCATCGATCGCCATGTCCTCGATATCAGCCCGCCGATGGCGATCCTGATCTCGCTTGCGTCGCTCGCCTTCGGCTGGATCGTCTACGACCTGCTCTGCAAGTCGCCGCTTGGGCGCAACACCTGGGGACTGATGGCGGTGCTCTATGTCGTGCTCGTCTTCATGGCCTGGGGGTATACGCAGCTTTTCACCGGCCGCGCCGCCTTCCTGCATCTCGGCGCCTTCACCGCAACGATCATGTCGGCCAACGTCTTCATGATCATCATCCCCAACCAGAAGATCGTCGTTGCCGATCTTATCGCCGGCCGCACGCCCGATCCGAAATACGGCCAGGTCGCCAAGCAGCGTTCGCTGCACAACAACTACCTGACGCTCCCCGTCATCTTCTTCATGCTGTCGAACCACTATCCGCTGGCCTTCGGCACGGCATTCAACTGGGTGATCGCGGCCCTGGTCTTCCTGATGGGCGTCACCATCCGCCACTGGTTCAACACCACGCACGCCAGGAAAGGCCGGCCGACCTGGACCTGGATCGTCACCGTCATCCTTTTCATCCTGATCATGTGGCTTTCGACGGTGCCGAAGCTGCTAACCGGCGAAAAGGATACGGCGGCGGTGGTGCCCGCCTTCCAGCAATTCGCCGGCGATCCGCATTTTCCCGCCGTCAAACAACTGGTCGCGACGCGCTGTTCCATGTGCCACGCCGCCGAGCCCGTCTATGAGGGCATCGTGCGACCGCCGAAGGAGGTGATGCTCGAAAACGACGCGGAAATTGCCGCCCATGCTCGGGAAATCTATATACAGGCGGGGCGCAGCCATGCCATGCCGCCCGGCAACGTGACCGATATGACGCCCGGCGAACGCAAGCTGCTCGTCGCCTGGTTCGAAAGCGCAGTCGAAGGCAAGAAACAATGACGACGACACTCCTGCGCGGCCGCCTGCTGTCCTTTCATCGGGCGCCGCTGAGCCTGGCCGATAGCCAGAGTTATCTCTACGAGGAGGATGGCGGTCTGCTGATCGAAGATGGGCTGATCGCCGCAGTCGGCCCCTATGCCGACATCAAGTCAAAGGCAGCCGCGGATCTGGCCGAGATCGATCACCGCCCGCATCTGATCCTGCCCGGCTTTATCGACATGCACCTGCATTTTCCGCAGATGCAGGTGATTGCCTCCTATGCCGCCAACCTGCTCGAATGGCTGAACACCTATACCTTTCCCGAGGAGTGCCGTTTTGTCGAAAGCGCACATGCGCAAAGGATCGCCACGCATTTCTACGACGAGCTGATCCGCCACGGCACGACGACGGCGGTCGCCTATTGCTCAGTGCACAAGGCCTCGGCCGACGCCTTCTTCGCCGAGGCGATGAAACGCAACATGCGCATGGTCGGCGGCAAGGTGATGATGGACCGCAACGCGCCGCAGGGCCTGCTCGACACGCCCGAGATGGGCTATGACGAGACCCGCCAGGTGATCACGGAATGGCATGGCAAGGGCCGCAACCACGTCGCCATCACTCCGCGCTTCGCCATCACCTCGACGCCGGCGCAGATGGAGGCGACAGCAGCCCTTGCCCGGGAATTTCCCGATTTGCACATCCAGACGCATCTGTCGGAAAATCACGACGAGATCAAATTCACCTGCGAGCTCTATCCCGAGGCGATCGACTACACCGACATCTACGCCCGTTATGGCCTGCTCGGGCCGAAAAGCCTCTTCGGCCATGCCATCCACCTCTCGGAGCGCGAAGCAGATGTCATGAGCGAGACGGGTTCGGTCGCCGTCCACTGCCCGACTTCGAACCTCTTCCTCGGCTCCGGCCTGTTCCCGCTGAAGGCGCTGGCGCGGCGCGAAAAGCCGGTGCGCATCGGTGTGGCGACCGATATCGGCGGCGGCTCCAGCTATTCGATGCTGAAAACCATGGACGAAGCCTACAAGATCCAGCAGCTGCTGGGAGAACGGCTGAACCCGCTGGAAAGCTATTACCTGATGACACGCGGCAATGCCGAGGCGCTGTCGCTGGCCGACCGGATCGGCACGCTGGACCCCGGCACCGAAGCCGATCTCATCGTCCTCGATGCGGCCGCGACCCCGGCCATGGCGCTGAAGCTGGAAGCGGTGAAGACCTTGCCCGAGGAACTCTTCCTCTTGCAGACGATGGGCGACGACCGGGCCGTCGCCGAAACCTATGTGGCGGGCGTCGCTTCGAAAGCGGGGCTTCGATGACACCGCCTGCCCCCCAATAAAAGCCTTCCGAGGACTGTACGAACATCTTTCATTCCGTTGAATATTCTCTTTCCACCGATCCGCCGCGGAAAGCAGCCTGACGCGCCCGATTTCCCGTAACGCTCCTCGAAATTTCGTGTTAGGCCGGCTGATCGCATTCAGATGTGAAGGTTCAATTCATGGCCACTCCGCTCACGATCGCCGATCTGAAGCAGCTTGCACAACGCCGCGTGCCGAAAATGTTTTTCGACTATGCGGATTCAGGCGCCTGGACCGAATCCACACGAGAGCGATTTCAGCCGGATCAAGCTGCGCCAGCGGGTGCTGGTCGACATGACCGACCGAACGCTGGAAACGACGATGATCGGTCAGAATGTGTCGATGCCGGTGGCCTTGGCGCCGACCGGCCTGACCGGAATGCAGCATGCCGATGGCGAGATGCTGGCGGCGCGCGCCGCCGAGGAGTTCGGCGTTCCCTTCACGCTGTCAACGATGAGCATCTGCTCGATCGAGGACGTCGCATCGGTAACGACGCGCCCCTTCTGGTTCCAGCTCTACGTCATGCGGGACAAGGATTTCGTCCTCGGCCTCATCAACCGCGCCAAGGCCGCCAAATGCTCGGCGCTGGTGCTGACGGCCGATCTGCAGATCCTTGGCCAGCGTCACAAGGACCTGCGCAACGGCCTGTCGGCGCCGCCGAGATTCACGCCGAAACATGTCTGGCAGATGGCGACCCGGCCCTTCTGGTGCCTGGATATGCTGAAGACCAAGCGCCGCACCTTCGGCAATATCATCGGCCATGCCAAGAACGTTTCCAATATCACCTCGCTCGCCGCATGGACGCACGAGCAGTTCGATCCGCGGCTCTCCTGGGCCGACGTCGCCTGGATCAAGGAGCAATGGGGCGGCCCGCTGATCATCAAGGGCATCCTTGATCCGGAGGACGCCAGGGCAGCCGCCGATACCGGCGCCGATGCGATCGTCGTCTCCAATCACGGCGGCCGGCAGCTTGACGGCGCTCCCTCGTCGATCAGCATGCTGCCTTCGATCGTCGATGCCGTCGGCGGCCGCATCGAAATCCATCTCGACGGCGGCATCCGCTCCGGCCAGGACGTGCTGAAGGCGATAGCACTCGGCGCGAAGGGCACCTATATCGGCCGCCCCTTCCTCTACGGCCTCGGCGCCATGGGCAAGGAGGGCGTCACGCTGGCGCTCGGCATCCTCCGCAAGGAGATGGACGTCACCATGGCGCTCTGCGGCAAACGCGACATCAACGACGTGAACGCGTCGATCATATCGTGGCAAGGCTCAAACAGAGAAATCGGCACCGGCTGAACGCGCCGATGGCGCGGGCAAGACCTGCCGGACACGCAACGGCATGCCACTCAGCCTAGCGGCTGGCCGCCGCTCGCATTGAGCTGAAGGATCGCGAAAATCACGAGATAGAGGACGAGCGCAAACCGCTGCTGCCAGACGATGCGGCGCGATCCGGCAATCCGGCTCTCGAGGCCAGGCGGTGCCCCGTCAGGCTTGCGAAGCTGCATCCGGGATAGCAGGTCGTCGACGGCGGCAAGGCCGGCGGCCTCTGTCTCATGGCTCGATACGAGGCGAAACAACAGCGCATCGAAGAGAAGATGGATCGCCAGCGCAAGGACAATCCCGCAGAAAACCAGCATCAGGAGCCAGCCGAGCGTTGGGGCGAGGCCTCGATATCCCCCGGTGATCGGGCCGGCAATCAGTGGCAACAGCGCTATCAGCCCGCAGAACATTGAATTGCGGCCGAGATTTCGCGCCGTCGCGGAGGCCGCGGTTTTCCACTGCGTCATTGCACGCCTTCCTTCGCAGCATGGATACTTTCCACAGGCAGATAAACACGCCGCCCCGCGCGTTCGATCAGCTGCAACGCCTCGGCCGGATTTTCGCAACGTCGGCTGATGACCAGCCAACTTACGATGACGCAGGCGCTCCGCTGGAAACCGAGCGCGCAGCAGACGAGGACTGGTCCCTGATGGCGCGCAGCCTCAATGACATCCGCCGCGGCTCGCGCCTGGATCTTGTCGAGGCCTGTAAGATCGAGGGCGGGAAAGCTGCACCAGCGCGCCAGCGTCCCGCTCGGGCGCTGAAGTTCGCCGGTCATGTCGATCACCGTGGCAAAACGGTCGGCCTCGCGGCGACGCGGAAAACGACCGAGATGGACGCCATCAGCGATCACCACGGATGCCGGCATTTTGCGTGTCCAGAGCCAGACGTTGATGATAGCGCCGAGCCGGTAGGGTGCCAGCAGCCAGCGGCTGGCAAGCGCGGCCCGGCCATCGGCGCGTTTCAGGAATATCTGCGGGCCGGCGCCGAAATATCCGACGGCGACGATCGCCAGCGCAACAGCCGGCCAGAGCAACAGAAGTGCCGCGGGTGATAGAGGAGTGCAGAGCGCTGCAAGGCCGAGAAATGCGGCGGCGCCACCGAGATAGCAGATGCCAAGACGGCGCGACTTTGGATCGCCGCTCACAGTAAAATTCGCAAGAGGGGAAGCGGCATCGCACGGAAAAAGCCAGACGGCAAACAGACCGAGCAGCATGCCGGTCGGTATGTCCATGACGTGATGCTGCCACGTCGTCAGCACGGAGGCGCCGATCAGGAAGCACCAGACGTGCCAGAGAAGCCGCGCCCTGCGCGGCAACCGGCCGCGCAGATGGTCCCAAATCACCACCAGCAGCGCGACATGCAGCGACGGCGCCTGGTTGAACGGCTTATCGAAGCCACCGAGGACGGCAAACATGAAACCGGGCAGACCGCTCGTGGCCGGTCGTACAAAGATTGCTTCGAGCGGAAAGGCAATAAAGCAGACAATCGCTATCATCTGGATCGTCAGATAGCGCCTTGCGAGCCTATCCACATCGCGCGGCGTCGTGTTGATGAACAGGCAGAGCGCGTAGAACAAGTTGATTGACCAGTATGGAATGATTGTCCATGCCAGGAACGGAATGGCGCTTTCCCATGCGAAGGCGATGTTCGGCACATGAGCGCGTTGCGATGCCAGCCAGTTGGCGCCGCCATAGGTCAGATAGAAGAACGGCGCCAGGACGGCGAGCCAGAGCGCCGCCCGCTTCAGGACCGTCGCCGTCTGGAAAAGAGTGGAACCTGCCTGCCCCAACGGCTTGCCCTCAAATTCTTTCCGCCAGGGAGACGGTGAAAATGCCCCACTGGTCGATGCGCTGTTCGATCTTGCGGAAACCGGCTGCGGCGACCAGTTGGTCCATTTCTTCTTGCGTCCGCCGCCGCATCACCCAGGCTTGGCCGCCGCGGTGGGAGGTCAGGGCGCGGGCGATCATCTCCAGTTGCGGATGCCATGGCTGGTTGGTGTAGACGAGCAGACCACCGGGCCGCATCGCGCGGGCGATCCCGTTGAGCGAGGTAGAAATCATCCCGTTGTCGGAGAAAAGCTCGTAAAGGCCGGAGACGATTGCGAGATCCGGAGCCGGCGTGATTGCAGCCAGCCCCTCGCCGTTAAAGGCATCCTGCTGGTGAAAGCTCACGAAATTACTGAGGCCGCGCGTGGCAATGCTGTTGCGGCCGGCGTCGACGTTGATGGGGGAATAATCCTGCAGTCGCGCACTATCGGGACGCACGGCAGCCGCCTCGATCGCATCGAGGACATACCGGCCGTGCCCAGCCGCTATGTCGAGC
The DNA here is from genome assembly GCF_014200175.1 of Rhizobium lentis. Classification (GTDB taxonomy): domain Bacteria; phylum Pseudomonadota; class Alphaproteobacteria; order Rhizobiales; family Rhizobiaceae; genus Rhizobium; species Rhizobium mulingense. Next base: position 911,957 of record NZ_JACHBD010000001.1, read on the forward strand.
ATATGAGTGCTGCGGCCGGCTGCTTTCAGGCGCTGCAGCCCGTCCTCGATCAGCTCCTGCAAATGCAGCTTGCGCTGCCTGATGCCGCGCCAGCCGATCGCCTCGAGGAAGACCTTGTCAATCAATCGCCCGCCGGGACCGAGCCCCCGCGGCTTGTTCTCATAGACGTAATCGAGCGTCGAACCAGAATCGAAACCGGTCTTGACCCCGATCTTTATGCCGTCCGACACCAGCGCGCCGAGCCTGATGTTGAGACGGCTGAGCGCCCAGTAGATGCCGCGTGGGGACGTGGCGTCGAGAGGGCTGGCGAGCCGGTCGGCCTCATCCTTGGTATAGCCCTGGACATGGGCAGTGCGAAGATCAGCAGGCGCCCGGGGCTCGGCGAACCGCGCATCGATGAAACGGCGGACCTCGGCGAGCGCAATCGCGCGATCCCTCTCGCCCAACGTGTCATGATAGAAGCCGGCAAGCACATGCCGCTCCTTGATGCGGCTGCCGAGGTTTTCGTAGAACCGATGCTGCGGCGCGTGTCGCACCACCCAGTCACTGCCGGAGATCAGCAGCTGGGTCGGAACCGTGATGGCACGGGCGTCATCGACGACACGGGCCGCGGCTTCGTAAAGCTGCAACAGAATGTTGGAGGCGATCGGCCGGGTGATCAGTGGGTCGGCTTCAAAGGAAGCGATGCGCTCCGGATCGTGCGTCAGAAACCTCGCCTTGACGTAGGAATTGACGAAGAATGTCCCCTTGAGCTTCTCCCAGAGCGCAATGCCTTCTCTCGCAAAGGGCACGTAGAGCTTGACGCTGAAGGCGGGTGAGGCCAGCACGAGCGCACGGATCTGTGGCGCATAGTCGTGCACCCAGGTGGTGGCGAGGACCGCGCCTACGCTCTGCGCAATAACAGCGATGTTTTCAACAGCAGTACCGCTTGTCTCGCTGACATGGCGGACGAAGCAATCGAGATCACGCACCGAGGCAGCGAAGGATGGCGAATAGCCGCGCTCTCCCGGTGAACGTCCGTGACCGCGTGCGTCCCAGGCGTACAAGGCAAAATTATCGAGACCGAGCTCGGTGGCAAGATGCGCGACCCGGCCGCTATGCTCGTGGCCGCGATGGAGAAGAATGATTGCGCCCTTTGGTTCAGCGCCGGTTGCGGGCCAGACCCGATAAAAAAGACGAGTACCGTCATACGACACAAATTCGGATTCCCGCACTGGTCTGGCCGTCGAGGACGGTTGCACGCTGTCGGCAGTTTGCAGCACGGTCTTCTCCAATTCTGCTTGGTGGATGGGTTGCAACCATTGGCGCAACAGTGATTTGAATTCATTGCAGAAGTCTAGTCGCAAATGTAAGTCTTATGCGAGAACCAGTGTGAAGTATGGGCTTGCCACAACGACGACGAACTGCACCGCCGGAGCCCGGATTGATTTTTCCGATACCACGAAAGTTCACTGAGGTAGCATGTCTATTTATCAATTGAAGTCCGGATTTCAGAATATTCTTCGCCCACTCGTGCGCTCCCTCGCGGCGCGAGGTATAACCGCCAATCAAGTGACGTCTATTGCCGCCGCCGTCTCGGTTGCACTTGGCCTGTTTCTGAGCGTCGCGCCGCTTCCGCATTGGTTCCTGCTGGTGCCTGTATGGTTTCTGCTGCGCATGGGCCTGAATGCCATAGACGGCATGCTCGCCCGCGAACATGGGCAGAAGAGTATTTTAGGCGCTTATCTGAACGAGATTGGTGATGTCGTGTCGGATGTCGCCTTGTATTTGCCCTTTGCGCTGATCGATCCGAACGGCTTGATGCCGGCATTATCGGTCATATTTCTCTCGGCGCTGACGGAATTTGCCGGCATCCTGGGCCAATCGGTCGGAGCAAGCCGGCGTTACGACGGACCGCTGGGTAAGAGCGACCGTGCGGTGCTTTTCGGCGCCCTCGGCATCTATGTCGGAGTTGGTGGCGGGTTTGCGGGATGGACCTCGTGGCTTTGGGCAGTGGTGGCTCTATTTCTCATCTGGACCATCATCAACCGTATCAGCGCCGGTATTCGCGAGGCGCAAGCGGCCGCTCGATAAACGCGGAGCTGATCCGTTCTCCACTTGTGACGTGACCGGGAAGCTGCGCCGAACTCTGCTCGCTCTTTTCAACTATACGTTAAGTAAGGCTGTATTTTTTCGCGCACCTCTCTTGAAAGCACAAAAGCGGTGCTTTATGTTTCCGTGATGGCAATCACGAGCAAGACACCGCACCCATCGCTCCTGCGCTACATGCTGGCTCCTGACGAGCAGGCCCGGCAAGCGCTCGACGACACCATTGCCGCGTATCGCAGGATGATCGGGATCCTGACCGAACTCGTCGACGACAGGGCCGGCGCCAATCTCGTCGTCCTGCATGAGCTTGCCTATGAAACCGTTCGCGAGCAAACGGGTCTGCCGGCAAGACTGGTGACACTCGGCCTTCGCGATTTCGCAACCAATCGCGGCACCATCGCCGACCCGCCGCAACTGCCACTCGACGACAAGCTCTTTGCCATCAAGGGACCCGCCGACCTGACCATCGCCACGGTGCACGGACGCGTTGCCGTGCCCTTCGATGTCGCCGGATATTCCCGCGGATGGGAGAGCATTTTTCCGGCCTACCTCGTTGCAGGACCGGATCATTACGAAATTCATATCGGCGTCACGCCGAATTCCGCTCGTATGGAGGAAAACATGACGAATGAAGGCATTCTTTCACGCATGGGCCGCCTGATCGCGGGTATCGCGAATGCGGCGATCGACAAGGCGGAAGGTGTCAACAAGATCGCCGTGATCGAACAGGCGATCCGCGAGATCGATGCGGCGGCGGACGAGGCCCGCAGCGACCTCGGCAAGGCGCGCGCCGAGGAATACCGCATCCAGAGCCGCAAGGATGAAATCGCCGAAGACATGAATGCGCTCGATGGGAAGATCCGCTTGGCGGTCTCCTCCGGGCGCGACGATCTCGCAAAGGCCGGCGTCGCCCGTCAGATCGATCTCGAATCCCAGATCGCAGCACTCGACAAGGCGCTGGCCGATGCCAGGGACCAGGTGGATGAGGGCCAGAAAGCCCTGCAGGCCGTGCTCGCCACGCGCCGCGAGGCCGACGCCCGTCTTGCCGATTTCAAGCGCAGCATCGCCAGGCATCCCGAAGAGGCTCTCGCGGGCCACAACAGACCGACGCCGGGCGCGGACGCCGCCCGCGCCGCCGCGGCGGTCTCGCGGCTGACCGGCGTTCCATCAGGCGAACATGCCCATAGTTCCGAACTGGACGAACTCGACCGATTGCACCGCGAGCAGGCGATAGAAGCCCGCCTTGCGCGCTTCAAGGCGGATAACCGGTAACGCCGATGGGACTTTTTCTCGCTCCTGAATGCCTTCCCTTTGCGATCGCCGCCGCCGTGCTTGCCGGTCTGACCGTGATCGAGATGCTCGCGACCGTCATGGGTTTTTCAATCACCGAGCTTCTCGGAAAACCGGATTTCAACGGCCATGACGGTTTTGCCGGTTACCTCTCCTGGCTCAATGTCGGCGGCGTCCCCCTGCTCATTCTGCTGATGATGGCACTCGGCTTCTTCGCTATTGCCGGTTTTGCAGTACAGGCGGTCGCCGGCGCGTTCTGGGCGCCGCTGCCCGCCGCTGTCGCCGTCGTTCCCGCCTTGACGGTCACCTTCCCCATGGTCAGGGCATCGAGCCGCACGGTGGCGCGGATCGTCCCGCACGACGAGACCTATGCCGTTGATCTCGATACCCTCATCGGCCGGACCGGAGAAGTGTCGCTTGGGCCGCTCGATCAGGGACTGCCCGGCCGCGTCCGGGTCAAGGACCAGCACGGGAACTGGCATGTTCTGAGAGCCAAGGCGGCCAAGGGCCAGGAGCCGCTGAAGATCGGCACGCAGGTTCTCCTCGTCGATCGCAAGGCAGATGTGTTTATCGCCATTCCAGCACTGGTGGACCCCATCGGTGCAAGCAATCAATCTTTCAGGGAGCAGCCATGATGTACGACATTCTTCTACCGGCCGGCATTAGCATCGTTCTGATCTTCGGCATCGGCTTTGTTCTCGCCTCGCTTTACACGCGCTCCAGCCGTGACGAGGCCTATGTCCGCACCGGTCTCGGCGGTCAGAAAGTCGTGCTCGACGGCGGCTCTGTCGTCCTGCCGATCTTCCACTCGATCGCCAGGGTAAACCTGAAGACGCTGCGCCTCGAAGTCCGCCGCGGCGAAGGCGATGCGCTCATTACCAAGGACCGCATGCGGGTCGATATCGGCGCCGAATTCTATGTGCGTGTGAAGCCGGACGCCTCCTCGATCGCGCTTGCCGCCCAGACGCTCGGCAGCCGCACCAATGACGCCGAGGCACTGCGCATCCTGATCGAGGCGAAATTCGTCGACGGCCTTCGCTCGGTCGCAGCGACGATGAACCTCGACGCGTTGCAGGAGCAGCGCATGGATTTCGTCAAGGCGGTGCAGGAAGCGGTGGGCGCCGATCTCCAATCGAACGGTCTCGAACTCGAATCCGTGTCGCTGACGCGCCTCGACCAGACTGATATCAAGCATTTCAACGCCAACAACTTCTTCGATGCACAGGGTCTGGCGGCACTGACCCGCATCACCGAGAGCCGCAAGAAGGAGCGCAACGAGATCGTCCGCGACACCGAAGTCGCCATTGCGCAGAAGGATCTCGAGGCCCGCCAGCAGTCGCTCGCCATCGAGCGGACGAAGCGGGAAGCCGAGCTCAGCCAGGAACGCGACATCGCCAATAAATCCGCCGCGACGCGCGCCGAAACCGCTCAGCAGGAGCAAGCGGCAAAACGTGCCGAAGAGGAAGCCCGCATCGCCTCCGAGCAGGCGATCGCCGAACGCGAGGCAGCTGCCAAGCAAGCCCGCGAAAGCGCGAACATCGATGCGGCCCGCGCCGTCCAGCAGCGTGATACCGAAGCCAAGCGCGACCTTCAGATCGTCGCCCAGGAAAGCGCCATCGCCGTTGCCAACAAGAGCCGCGAAGAGTCCGAGGCGAAGGCGGCTGCCGAAACGGCCCGCGCTACCGCGATCGCGGCAGAGGAAAAGGTCGGCACCGCCAAGGCGATCGAGATTGCCGAGCGCGAAAAGCAGATCGCCGTGATCGACGCGCGCAAGAAAGCCGAAACCGAAGCGACTGCCGTAACGGTCGGCGCCGAGGCCGAGAAGCAGGCTGCAATCGACCAGGCGGAAGCCATCAAGACGCTCGCGACCGCCGAAGCGGATGCGGCGATCATCAAGGCAAAGGGCATTCTCGAAACCGGCCGGGCTCAAGCTGAAAGCGAGGCCCTGCTCAACGAGGCCCGCAACAAGCTCAGCCAGACCATCATCGAGTTCGAAATCACCCGCGAGCGCATTCGCATCATTCCCGAAGCGCTTGCCGAGGCGGTCAAGCCGATCGAAAAGATCTCCGACATCAGGATCTTCGACACCGGTGGCATGCTCGGCCGCGGCGGCGCGAACGGCGACAGCGGTATCGGCATGGGCGACGGGCTGGCCGGTCAGTTGCTCGCCTACCAGGCCAACAAGCCGATCCTCGACAAGCTGTTGAAGGAGGCGGGTTTCGAAGGCGATAATGCGATTTCATCCCTGCTTGGCAATCTCGACAGCGCCAAGCCCGCCGCCTCTCCCGTCGTACCGGCCGCGCCCGCCGCACCGGCGCAGGCGGTTATCGCCGCTGCACCTCCGAAGGATTAATTTCCTAATGCATGTCGGTCGGAAGTGTACAGCGGTTCCGGGACAACGACATGCATAAGAACAAAGAGCTAAAGCGCGTCGCATGAATCAAATTTGATGCGACGCGCTTTAATCATGCGCGAAACCGGCCGGCTACCGCAGCCAGCCGGTCGCCAGCCCACTCGCCCAGTCGGGCCGGCGGTTTTCCGCCGCCAATCTCGACATCGCAAGATTGTCATAGGCGACGTTCCGGAACTGCCACGTCCATCCCGCGGGCGCCTTTTCCAGAATAGCATAGCCGGCCAGCGGATGGCCGGCTTCGACCTTGTGGTAACAGGGCAGACTGTCGTCATAGGCTGGGCAGCCGACGCTGCCGGGATTGACGATCAGCCGGCCGTCGGAGAGACGAACAGCGCGCGGGAGATGGCTGTGGCCGCAAAGGATCAGCGGCAGGTCGATACCCTCGGCCAGCGCCTCGATCGCTTCAATCGGCTTCGGGAAAACAATGCCCTCCGGCGAGACGGACTCCAGCCAGTAGAGATTGTCGTCTTTCGGCGTTGCATGGCAGAGATAGACCTCGCCGCGATAGACGGCATCGACTGGCAGGCTGCGCAGCCAGTCGAGCTGCGATGGCGACAATTGCCGATAGGCCGCCGCATCCGAAGCATGCATGGAAGCTGCATCCTGCTCGATCAGATAGCGGTCGTGATTGCCGCGCACCGTGGTCAGGCCGAGCGGCATCAGCAGATCCGCTGTTCGGCCTGCCTCCAGCGGTCCGCTGAAGACATCACCGAGATTGACGATCTCCTCAATGCCTTCCGCGCGAATATCGGCGAGCACCGCCTCGAGCGCCAGGTGGTTGCCGTGGATATCGGCGATGGCGGCAAAGCGCATCTAACTGCCTCGATAAGTGGAATAACCGTACGGCGAGATCAGCAGCGGCACATGGTAATGCGCCGTGACGTCGGCAATGCCGAAACGGATCGGCACGAGATCAAGGAACGCCGGATGCGGCAGCGGCGTGCCGCAGGCTCTGAGATAATCGCCGGCGTGGAAGACCAGTTCGTAGGTTCCCATGTGGATATTTTCGCCTGATAGAATCGGGCCGCCGTCGACCCGGCCGTCAGCATTGGTCTTGACCGTCTTCAAATGCCTGCGGATCTCGCCCTCGAGCTGGAAAAGGTCGATCCTGAGGCCTGCAGCCGGCTTGCCGAGGGCGGTGTCGAGAACATGCGTGGTCAATCCGGTCATGAGGCTGGCTCTTTGATGACAAAGGGGGTTTCGAAGAAGAACTCCTCCAGATTATTGCCTGGTCCGTCGCGATCGACGACCAGGAAATCGGAGGCTTGGCCAAGCGCCATTAGCGGATGATGCCAGACGTTGCGGCGGTAATTCACCCCCTGGTCCCCGCGCGCCAGAAACACCTGCGGCCGGCCGGGGCGACCACCTTCATCCTCTGAAACGACGACGAGAAAGGGCCGGCCGGAAACCGGCGAGAAGCTCTGGCTGCCGAAAGGATGACGTTCCATCATATCGACAGCATAGGGGAAGCTGCGCGGCTGCCCGCGAAAGAGGTTGATGATGACGCGCGCGCCCTCACCCGCCGCCTCGGCCGCCGCCAAGGCGTGAAAACGCTCGGTGGTGCCGCCATTGATCAGCCGCATCGAGGCTGGATCGGCTTCGATGACTTCGCCGAAAGGCGCGAAGGCCAATCTGGTCAATGGACGGATGTCAAGAAATTCGGGCAACGGCTTCACTCGCCTTCGGCATGCCAGTGACGAATGGCATCGATCTCGACAAGAAGTTCCGGCAGCGTACGATAGGTTGCCTCCCAGATTTCGGAGGGATCAAGGGCGAAGACGTCTTCGAGAATGCGGTTGCCGGTGCCGCAGATTTTCGTCCACGGCAAAGTGGGATGCTCGGTGGCAAATTCTGGATGGGTTACGAGCAGGCGGGATGCAGCCGCGCCGATGGTGAAGTGGCAGAAGGCAACCGCCTTGAAAGTGAGATTGTCCTCGGCGAAGGCAGCTTCATCCATTCCGCCGACAAAATACAGCGCTTCGGCTGCCGCCTTCTGCATTTCATTCAGGTAGTCGATAGCACGATGCTCGCTCATTCACCCTCCGGCAACATCGATGTCAGGCGTAGCAGGGCGATCCGTTCGACCTGCGCCGTTGCGGTCGCGAATTCTTCATCCGGGCCATTGCCGATCCTCCTCTCGAAGGCCGAAAGGATGTCCTCCTTGCCGAGCCCCTTGACGGCGATGATGAAGGGGAAGCCGAATTTTTCGACATAGGCCGCATTGAGTTCGCTGAAGCGGGCATGCTCGACCGGGCTCAGCCGGTCGAGACCGGCTCCCGACTGCTCCTTGCGGCTATCCTCGGTGAGTTCTCCTGCGACCGCCAGGCGCCCGGCGAGATCCGGATGGGCTCGGAGCACGCCGAGACGCTCTTCCTTGCTTGCCGCGCGGAAGACGGCGGCAAGCGCCGCATGCACGCCTGATGCCGTCAACGGCTCTGTGACGCTCCCGTTGTCAAAGGCACGCTCGGCGATGAAAGGCGAATGCTCGAAGACGCCGCCGAAGCGGGAAACGAAATCCTTGCGCGACAGCATCAGAGCGCGCCCGGCTGATGGTGCTGGTGCCAATGTTCGGCAATCTCGATACGGCGCGGGATCCAGACCTTGTCGTGCTTCAGCACATATTCGATGAAGCGCTTCAGCGCCGCCGCCCGGCCGGGACGCCCGACCAGACGGCAATGCAGGCCGACAGACATCATCTTCGGGCTGCCCGCCTGGCCTTCCTCATAAAGCGTATCGAAGGCATCCTTCAGATAGGTGAAGAACTGATCGCCCGCGTTGAAACCCTGTGGCGTCGCAAAACGCATATCATTGGTTTCGAGCGTATAGGGAATGATCAGGAACGGTTTCCCGTCGACGCCCTTCACCCAGTAAGGCAGATCGTCCGCATAGGAATCGGAGGAGTAGAGGAAACCGCCCTCCTCCTGGACCAGCCGAAGCGTGTTGTCGGAGGGCTTGCCCTGATACATGCCGTAAGGCCGTTCGCCGGTCAGTTCGGTGTGCAGGCGCACCGCTTCGAGAATATGCTTGCGCTCGAGATCCTCTGGGAAATCCTTGTATTCCAGCCAGCGATAGCCGTGGCTGGCAATCTCCCACCCGGCCTCCTTCATCGCTGCGACGGCCTCGGGGTTGCGAGCCATCGCCAGCGTCACGCCGTAGACGGTCGCCTGCACCTTGAGGTCGGTGAACATCCGCCAGAGCCGCCAGAAGCCGGCCCGCGAGCCATATTCGTAGATCGATTCCATATTGAGATTGCGCTGCCCCGGCCAGGCAGCCGCGCCGACGATCTCCGACAGCAGGTTTTCGGACGCGGGATCGCCGTCGAGGATCGAGCTTTCGCCACCCTCCTCGTAATTGATGACGAACTGCACGGCAACGCGTGCCTCGCCCGGCCATTTCGGATCGGGCGTCTGACGCCCATAACCGACGAGATTGCGCGGATAAGTCTCGGATACCATCAAATCACCTTCTGAAAAGACGGGGAACGGTATCATCCGCAGCCGGAATGTCGAGACGGAAACTGCGCGGCAGAATTTATCCTTTCAGGACAGTCACTTAGCTTAACGCCACTCAGGCGATCCTGCGCGCGCTGACCTTGCCCATAGGGTGCAGCGAGTGGACGCGGAAGGGACCGCCAATACCCTCTTCGATCATCAATGCCACGTTCGAAACCATCACCGGCTCCCTCAGGACGGGTTCGAAGATCGTTCGCAGCGCCGCTTCGATGCGGGGCATGTCGATCGCATTGATGGAGCCTGTCACCGGCATATGAAAGCGGAACTCGTCCATGACATAAGGATTGCCCCAACGATGTAGATTGGCGAACTGCGCCGCCGACAATCCATCCGGATCGCTGCGCTCGATGTCAGCCTCGCTCAGCGGCGCGCGGTAGCGATCGAACTCCTGGACGATCGCCGAAGCCAGATACTGGATCTGCTCACAAGGAGCGCTCGGCATCAGGCTGTAGAAACTGCCGAGTCGGGCAATTTCGAGACGTGAAATCTGGAAGGGAGCGAATGTCCCGGCAAAACGCATGAGATCGCGCAGGAGTTGCGATTCTGACATATCGCCGGACAGATGGAACGGCGCCTTCAGAACGCCGTGAAAACCATAGCGCCGCGGCACGGCTGTATGAAAGGCGATCTCGTGAATGCCGAGGCCGCGGACGGCCGGAGGCTCCAGCATATCGCCAGAAAATACGTTTCGGCCGAGCCAATTGGCGGCCACGAGCGACAGCGGGTCGCTCGCCGGAGGCGTGAAGCAAATGGCATAGCGCATGCAATTTCCTCCATCAAGGAAGTGAGCGCCGCTGAAATTGGGCGCTGCCGATGCGCAAGCAGATAGGTGATTTGCATGACAGAATAACGAAACACAGCTGTACCTAATTCACGTTTAACGTGAAGCCACAGCGATATGGCTTGAAATCGCAAAGCTTTCCGGCAGGAAAAATTCGCAATCTGTATCGCCTGCGATACAAACTGCCGCCTCCGCCAGCCGGTGGGCAAGACCGAAGCTGACCTTGAAACCGCCGGTCAATGCGATGAGCCGCGGGTGGTCGGGATGGCGGCCGATCATCGGATCGCGGTCGATGGCTTTCGGGCGAAGCCCCGCCCAGCGTTCGACGATCGGCGCGTCGCGAAGGATCGGAACGATGGCGCGCGCCGCCTCGATCAGCGCGTCGAGCTGGGCATCGGTGGAAACGGGATCGTCGAAGCGGTTCTCGCTGGTACTGCCGATCGCCGCATGCCCGCCCTCATGCGCGACGACGTAGAGACCGTCGAGGAAGATCGTCGGCAGCGCCGGATCGATCTCCGCCTTCAATAGCGCCGCTTGCCCCTTGACCGGCTGGCCGAGAGGCTGTTTCAGCCCCGGCGTCAGATCCTGCAGCAGGGGAAAAGACCGATGGCCGGCGGCCAGGATGCAGCGGCCGAAGGTGACGGTTTTGCTGCCTATCGCGGCCGTGCCTCGGTCCGGATCGAGATCGGCAACATCGGCGTTTTCCATGATGCGCACATGTTTTGCTTGCTGCAGGAAGGCGACGAGCACTGAGATCAGCGAGCGGGGAGCGACGCGGCCGGCAAGCGTGTCGTGCACAAAGCCGCTCTCGCCGGCAGAGGCCTCGACCCAGCCGTCTACATCGGGCCTGTCGAGCACATGCCAGTGGAACCGGCGCTCGCCTGCCCGCCAGTGGCGCTCGGCGTCCTCGGAATGGCCGCGGGCTATACGGTTGAGATGCGGCTTCGGCAGCGGGATCAGTCGTCCGGACCTGTTGTAGCCGGCGGAAAGCCCTGTTGCCGCTTCGAGCGCCGCGATTTCGGCTTCGAGCGAGACCAGCGCATCGAACTGGAACTGCTTCTTCTGCGACCAGCGGTCCGGCATATGCGGCATCAGCGCCCCGAGCAGGCCGCCGCTCGCACCTCTGCCCAGCCTGCCGGCGTCGGCAAGAAGGGTGCTGATCCCGCGCCGCTCGGCATGGACGGCCGCCCAGAGGCCCATGATGCCGCCGCCGACGATCAGCAGGTCGCAAGAAGATTGACCGGACGCCGGCACAGGACTATCGGCTTTTTCCATGACAGACGTGAACCCAGATCAGATTGGCGCTGGCGCGCCGCAGCCGCTCGAATGGCGCGACGGCGATATGCCCTATTCCACCGCCTTTGGCGATCATTTTTATTGCCAGACGGATGGACGGCTGGAATGCGGCCACGTCTTCCTCACCGGCAACGGCCTGCCGGAGCGCTGGAGCGGTCGGCAGACATTCGTGATCGGCGAACTCGGCTTCGGCACCGGCCTGAACTTCGCCGAGACCTGGCGGCAATGGAAGCAGCATCGCGCCGGCCAGCATCTGCATTTCATCTCCTTCGAACTCCATCCGATGCACGGCGAAGAGATCGGCCGGGCGCTCTCGCACTGGCCGGAGATCGATGCCGAGCGCGAAGCGCTGACCGCGGCCTGGCCACAAGCGCCTAATGGGACCGTCTCGCTCGACCTCGACAACCAGACGCGGCTCAGCGTCGTCTGCGGCCCGGCCCTCGACGGCGTCATGACGGCGAAGCCGGGCTTCGACGCCTGGTATCTCGACGGCTTCGCCCCGTCGCGCAATGGCGACATGTGGTCGGAGGAACTGATGCGGCGCGTCCATCAAAAGACCACGCCCGGCGGCACTTTCGCCACTTACGCCGCGGCCGGCTTCGTACGCCGCAATCTCGTCACTGCAGGTTTTGCCGTCGAGCGCCGCCACGGCTTCGCCGGCAAACGTGAAATGCTATGCGGCGTGAAGGCGGCCTGCGCCTAGAAGCCGAGCGCCTAAAATCAACGTTTTGTAGTGGCGATTTCTCATATTCATCCTATCGCAAAGATTGCAATTGGCGTTAAGACGGTCTATCGGCAAATCGAATTCGAGGGGCCCGACATGGAGAATATCGTTCCAAAGACCGTGCGACGACGCTGAAAAGCTCTCAAGCTTCAGCGAACCTTCAGCCGTGCAGTCAAAGGGAACGACCCATGTCCATAAAATCGGCAGCGCTTGCCGCACTCGCCTCCGCATATAAACTGAACGGCCTCGGAGCTGTCCCATCCGTCATCCGGTCAACAAAGCCTGAATTCGGCGACCTCCAGTGCAATGAGATGATGCGGCTCGCCAAGGCGACTGGTAAGAACACGCACGACCTAGCCGCCTCCGTCGCTGCAGCAGCGCGCAATGACGTCTTCGACGAGGTTTCCGTCGCAGGTCCGGGTTTCGTGAATTTCCGGTTATCGAACGAGACCATTGCCGCGGAGGCATCAGCGATGCTGGGAGATCCCGCGCTTGGCGCGGAGAAACAGCGCCCAATCCGTACCGTCATCGACTTCGGCGGCCCCAATGTCGCAAAGGCGCTGCATGTCGGCCACCTCCGGTCATTCGTTATCGGTGAAAGCCTTCGCCGCATCTTGTCCGAGATTGGACATGACGTGATCTCGGACATTCACCTCGGCGACTGGGGTCTCCAGATGGGCAAGCTCCTGTACGGCGCTGCCATCGCTTCCGGCTGGCAGCACGGAGATCCCGTGCCTTTCATCAAAGACTTCTCCTTCGACGAAATGTCCGTCGAGGAGCTCGGAATACTCTACAAGTCCGGCAATGCGGCTAGCGAGGACGAAACCGCGCTTGCCGTCGCCCGATTGCTCACGAACATGCTCCAGGACGGCCATCCCATCCTCACGGCTGCGTGGAAGCGCATGCGGGAGATTTCTCTCGAAGCGGTGTCAGCCACGGCCGAACAGCTCGGCGCGCATTTCGACCTGCTTCTGGGCGAAAGCGACGCCCACTCCGAGATCGCTCCCATGCTCGATGACCTCGTGTCACGTGGGCTCGCCCGGGAGAGCGATGGAGCGCTGGTCATCGAGGTCTCCGGCGAAGAATTGCCTGACAACGCCCCGCCACTTCTACTCCGGAAGAGCGATGGTGCCGCGCTATATGGCACCACGGATCTGGCGACGCTGCGGCGGCGGGTGCGGGACATCGGCGCGCAACAGATCATCTACTGCACCGACGACCGCCAAGCGCTTCACGTCGGAAGCGTTTTCTCGGCTGCACGGGTGGCAGGATATGCCAACGGGATTGAGCTGAGACATGTAACCTTCGGTACCGTCCGGGGATGGAATGGAAAGCCGTTCAAAACCCGGGACGGTTCCGCGGCGGCGCTCGGCGAGATGATCGAGCTGGCGCTTGCGAAGGCCGCCGAGAAAGTAAAGGACAAGGATTCAGCAACTGCAGTCGGCCTCGGCGCGCTGAAATTCACCGACCTCTCCATCCCGAGAAAGACCGGATACGTCTTCGATATCGACAGGATGACCTCGTTCGAGGGGAGGACGGGGCCTTACCTGCAGTACGCATACGCGCGGATCTGTTCGATCCTCAACAAGGCGGCCTTAGCAGGCATCGTTCCAGGCGTCACCATCTCGGTCAGTCATCCGTCGGAACGGGCGGTGCTGGTCGAATGCCTCTGGTATCCCCATTCCTTATCCGAGGCTGCCCGGCGGCTTGAGCCGTTCGAGATCGCCGAGCGGGCATACCAAGTGGCCGACACCTTCAGCCGCTTCTACACGGACTGCGAGGTGCTGACCGGAGAAGATCCGCCTGCACGTCTCGCCACCTGCAAGTTGGTAGCGCAAGTGATCGGGAAGTGTCTTGAACTTCTCGGAATGGAAACTGTGCGGAGGATGTGACCGATGCCACCTGTCCGTGAATTGCGAAAGATCAGTAGCTCGTACGTCCCGGCTGCTGGTCGTCCTTGCCGAGCCACTGCCGGATCTTTTCTTCCAGCAGTTCGGGGCTGATCGGCTTCGACATGTAGTCGTCCATCCCGGCGTCGAGGCAAGCCTCCCGGTCGCTTTCGAGCGCATGGGCGGTGACGCCGATGATCGGCACACGCTGGCCCTGCCCCTTTTCCCTTTCGCGGATCGTCCGGGTTGCCTCATGGCCGTTCATGACGGGCATCGAGACATCCATCATGATGATGCGCGGCGTGTGGCTCTCCCAGGCCGCGACTGCCTCCAGCCCGTTATTGACAACAAGGAAGGAAAGCCCGGTTCCCTGCAGGATCTGGGTGAAGACGATCTGGTTGACCTCGTTGTCTTCGGCGACGAGCACGTCGACGAATTCCGCCGCCCGCTTCTGCGACGCAGCCGCAGGCACCGGCGCCGGCACGGCCGTTTCGGCCTGCAACCGGGTGATTTCGGCCTGCGAAGCCTGCTTCACGCGCCGGGCGCGAACCACCTCGACGACGGTGTTACGCAGTACGTTGGCGCGCGCCGGCTTCATCAGATGCGCCTGGCCGTTCAGTGCCGCGAACTCCTTTTCCGTGCCGGAGATATCCATCGACGTCAGGAAAATGATCGGCAGCTCGACAAAGCGGGGATCGGCGCGCAGCCGGCGGGCGACATTGGCGCCGTTCATGTCCGGCATGTGATAGTCGAGGATGACGGCATCGACGGTAACACCGAGATCGGCCGCCGCCTCCAGGATAGCAAGACCGGTGCCGCCGCCTTCGGCAGCAACGCCGTCGAAGCCCCAGAGCGAAAGCTGCTCGGTGAGGATGCGCCGGTTGACCTCATTGTCGTCGATGACGAGGATGCGCGCGCCCTGCACGTTGATCGGCAGTGGCTTCGGCTCGAGGTGGGCGGCCGCCACCGCAAAGGGCAATCTGACGGTGAAGATCGAGCCCTTGCCCCATTGGCTCTCGACCTTGATATATCCGCCAAAGAGGTCGACGAGCCCGGCCGTGATCGCAAGTCCGAGGCCTGTTCCCTCATGCCGCCGGGTCGAGGAAGCGTCGACCTGCGAGAACTTGTCGAACACCGATTCCAGCTTTTCCTGAGGAATACCGATACCCGTATCCTCGATCCGGATATTCGCCATGATCTCGCCGCCGGCGACGGTTTCGAAGCCGACATCGACGAAGACATGGCCGCGCTCGGTGAACTTGACGGCATTGCCGACGAGGTTGGTGACGATCTGGCGGAAGCGGCCGGCATCGCCGATCACGGCAGCGGGCAGATCGGGTGCGGCCCGCACCAGCAGCTCGATGTTCTTCTCGGCGGCATGCGAGGAGAGAAGCGTCGCCACATCCTCCACCGCTTCGGTGAGATCGAAAGCCGCCTTGCGCAGCGTCATCTGTCCGGCATCGATCTTGGAGAAATCGAGAATGTCATTGATGATCGTCAGCAGCGCATTGCCCGACTTGACGATGATGTCGATGAAGGTTTTCTGGCGCGTATCGAGATTGGTCTTGGCCAGCAGCTCCGCCATGCCGAGCACGCCGTTCATCGGCGTGCGGATCTCATGGCTCATATTGGCGAGGAATTCGGATTTGGCGCGGTCGGCGGCTTCAGCGCGCGACAGCAGCTCACGCAATTCCTCCTCACGGCTCTTGAGCTCGGTGACATCGGTAAACAGCGCCACCCAATGCTGCCCAGTGCTGACAGTCGCATCCATATTCACCCAGCGCTCGCCGGCGACATGGAAGACGGTGGAGATCGGTTGCCTGGCCGCGATATTGGCGCGCCACTCCTGCAGGATTTCGGCCGCCGCATCGTGAAAATCGCCACGCGCCGCGCAGAATTCGAACATGCCGAGCCAGCCCTGGCCGGCCGCGATATAATGCGGCGGGATCTGCAGGATATCGGCCATCGCCTCGTTGGACATCTTGATGATGCCGTCCTGGACGATGGCAAGCCCTTGCGACATGGCGTGCGTCGCATCGCGCATCATTTCGCCGACCCGCTCGAGCGCGGCGCGGGTTTCGTGAATTTCCTTCTCCCGCTCGCGCACCGCCGAAATATCGGCATAGGTCAGCAGAATGCGGTCGTTGGAAATGCGCCGGCTGTCGAAGATGACGGATTTCCCGCCCGTCCAGCCGACCTCGATCGGCTCCGGCTCCTCGGCTTCGAACAAGTGCTTGCGAAAGGCATAGAGCTCTTCCGGCGTTCGCGTCCCGTCGTAGCGCCCGAGCTCGTAGTTCCGGCGAATGACATCGATGAAGGGGCGCCCGTCGAAACGGTCCTCGCGCGGCAGCTCCCAGATGCTGTAGAATTCGTCGTTGACGTAGAGAATCCGGTGGTCGTTATCGAGGATCAGCACGCCGATCGGCAGCGAACGCAGGATGCTCTCGATATCCCGGTGCAGCACTTCTTCCTGCTTGCGCGAGGCGATCAGCGCCTTCTCGCGCTCCTTGAGCGGCGAGATGTCGGAAAAGGAGCCGACGACGTAGGTTCGCCCATCCGCCGTGATGACGCGGTTGACGCGCGAGATGACGGGATAGACGTGCCCGCCTTTGCTCGGCATCTCGCTCTCGAGCTCCACCGAAATGCCATCCCTGAGCGCCAGCAGGTTTTCCTGGTAGATCGGCTCAGCACCTTCGGGCCCGAACATCTCGTGTTCGGTCATTCCCAGATACTCGGAGCGGGTGCCGCCGCTGAAGGTCTCGTAGTATTTGTTGGCATAGATCAGGCGATGCTTGTCGTCGCGTACGAAGACCGCAACCGGTAGATCTTCCAGCACTGTGCGCAGCGCGTCGAGTTCGCTGACGCTGTCACCCCAGGCCGAATCGCCGGCGGGCGCAGGAGGTGCGCCCTTACGATGAGCGGCGTTGACAACCAGCGGGCGGCCGTCTGCGGCGAAGATGCCGATCGGGTAATCGAGCTTTTCCAGCGCCTCGCGCACCTGGGCGAAATCCGCGGCGACTCCGGAATCGTTTACAGTCCGAGAGCCGCCGTTAGCCCTGTTGCCAGTGGCGCGGCGCTCACCGGGTTCGAACATGCCGAGCACATAGATCCGATCCGGCGACGGCGAGAAGCTTTCGATCTGAATGCGCTCATGGGTAAGGTTCGCCGCGTCGAAGCAGATGGCGTTCTCCTCGGTGCCGAACACAAGTGCGCGGCGCTCCTTGTCCTCGCGGTGCTCTTCTTCAGGGCGATCGAAGAGTTCGCGGCTTCGCCTGCCGATGAAATCGGAAATCTCTCGGCCGAGGAATTTCGCATAGGCCTCGTTGACGGCGACATAGCGCAACTCGCTGTTCTTGACATAGGCCGGGGTATCCAGATCAGCGATCCGGCGGCAAGCCAACTCCAATATGTCCCCGGCTGATTTCAAGAAATTGTCGCTCCCGCAATAAATGAAATATCAACGACAAAGACTATAACGCCAAGGCTTTTAACAAGGTTTTAACCATAAATTTGCAAAGCGCAATTTTGCGAACCAGCTCACCTATCTTGAGACAGCTCATATGGGCAGCCCTGCTCCAGGCGGCTGAAAGGGCCCCACCAGCAAGCTGCGATCCTGCAACCCCCGGATCGTTTCCTGCCACGTCCGCTCCATTGAAATCATGACGAAAATTTAATCCTCGAAGCGCTTGCGCGGCCATCGCTCCGCCGCGATCCGGGCAGAGTCTTGAAATGGCTTTATGGAAGCCAGTCCAAATTGAGGAAAATACCATGTCCGTTCTTCATAAGACCATGGCGACGGGCCTGACCGCGCTGATCCTTGCCGGCGCCTCGCTCGCTACCGCCACCACTGCCGATGCCCGCCCGCGCGATGCCTTCTGGGGCGGCCTCGCCGCCGGGGTCGTCGGCGGCGCTCTCCTGTCGGAGGCCGCCCGCCCCGCCTATCCGGTCTATCCGACCTACCCTGTTTATCGGCCCTATCCCGTCTACCGGACCTATTACCGGCCGCACTATTGTCATATCGAATGGCGGCACGATCGCTGGGGCGAGCCTTATCGCGTCAAAGTATGCCCTGAATAGAGCCCCCGCATCCGGCGCCGCTTGACCTCCCGGCGGCGTCGGTCCAAACCTCCCGCAGAGGGAGGATCAGAATGCCGGAACCGCTCAAGAACCTGCTGCATGACGCGTTGATTGGCGATATGGCCGATCGCCTCGCCGCCAACGCGCCCTCCTTCGAGAAGGCCCGGTTCGTGAAGCTCGCGACCGACGGCCTCGTGGCGCTGGAGCTGATGGAACGCTCGGCGCTGATCCGCGACGCGCTTTTCGCCACGCTTCCCGAGGATTTTCCTGAAGCAGCCGCCATCCTGAAGGCAAGCCTGCCTGCGTCAGGCAGGCCCGGTCTGACCGGCTGGATGCTGCTGCCGGTCAACCAGTTCATTGCCGCCCGCGGCCCCAATCATTTCGAACTCAGCCTCGATCTCCTCAAGGCGCTGACACCGCATTTCACCGCCGAATACGGTATCCGTCCCTTCATCCATCGCGACCAGCAGCGGGCGCTTGCCATCATCTCCGGCTGGATCGGCGATCCCGACCAACATGTGCGCCGGCTGGCGAGTGAGGGAACGCGGCCGCGCCTGCCCTGGGCCATGCGCCTGCCGGAGCTCATCAAGGACCCGGCGCCGATCCTGCCGATCCTGACCGCCCTGATGGATGATCCGGAGGATTATGTCCGCCGCTCGGTCGCCAACAGCCTCAACGATATCGCCAAGGATCATCAAGATCTGGTCGCCACCTTCATTGCCTGCCATATTAAGGGTGCCTCTTCCGAGCGGCGCCGCCTGCTGAAGCACGCTTCGCGCACGCTCCTGAAGAAGGGCCATACGCAGGCGCTCGCCAATTTCGGGTTCGCCGCTGCCGCGTCGCTCCAATGCGAACTGCGCCTGGTTAAAGGGGAGGTGATGTTCGGCGAAGGGTTGGATTTCGCAATCCGAGTGACCAATGGCAGCAAGGCCGCGCAATCGGTGATGATTGACTACGCCATTCACCATGTGAAGGCTGATGGCTCGCTGTCGCCGAAAGTATTCAAGTGCAAGACGATCATGCTTGCGCCCGGGCAGAGCCAGGCGATCGAGCGCTGCCACGCTATGCGGCCGATCACGACGCGACGCTATTATCCCGGGCAGCATCGCATCGCCATCCTTGTCAACGGTGCGGAAAGCGCGTCGCAAAGCTTCATCCTGAAAATGCCGTCGTCCAACCCGGGCTAAGGCTTTTTGTGCACCGCACTTGACTTTCCACGCGAAATAGCCCAAATGCGGCTCAGCTTTCACCCTTCCGGCCGCCGCGTGAGCGTGCCCCTGCTCAAAAATACGAAACGCAGGAAGAAGGGACAAAAGCGCATTTCGATAGAGCGCCGCACTCCCAAGAGCGGCCAGAAGCGCTGGAAAGCTTTTTCCAACTCACAAGTTCCCACTTCACGCGGGGTTCTTGACGCCAGAATGAAACCGGATCGCATGGTGCGTTCCGGCCATAGTCATTGTGGCGCCCCGAAAGGTTATGCCTTGACTAATTTTGAATCGCTTGGTGTCTCCAAGCCGATCGTCGCCACCTTGTTCCAGCTCGGCATCGAAACGCCGACGCCGATCCAGGAACAGGCCATCCCCCTCCTCCTCCAGGGCCGAGACCTGATTGGCCTTGCCCAGACCGGCACCGGCAAGACCGCCGCCTTCGGCCTGCCGCTCATCGAAAAGCTGCTTGCCGACGAGCGCCGCCCTGACAACCGCACGACGCGGACGCTGATCCTGGCGCCGACCCGCGAACTGGTGAACCAGATCGCCGACAATCTGAAGAAGTTCATCCGCAAGTCGCACCTGCGCGTCAACGTCGTCGTCGGTGGGGTCTCGATCAACAAGCAGCAGCTGCAGCTCGAAAAGGGCACCGATGTCCTGGTCGCAACGCCCGGCCGCCTGCTCGATCTCGTCAATCGCCGCGCCATCACCCTGACCACAGTGCGTTATCTCGTGCTTGATGAGGCCGACCAGATGCTCGACCTCGGCTTCGTGCACGATCTGCGCAAGATCGCCAAGCTGGTGCCGAAGAAGCGCCAGACCATGCTGTTTTCGGCCACCATGCCGAAGACGATCGCCGATCTCGCCGGGGAATATCTCGTCGATCCCGTCAAGGTCGAAGTCACGCCTCCGGGCAAGGCTGCCGACAAGGTCGAGCAGTATGTCCATTTCGTCGCCGGCAAGAACGACAAGACGGAACTGCTGCGCAAGTCGCTGACCGAAAATCCCGACGGCCGCGCCATCGTCTTCCTGCGCACCAAGCACGGTGCGGAGAAGCTGATGAAGCACCTCGACAATATCGGCTATTCCGTCGCCTCGATCCACGGCAATAAGAGCCAGGGCCAGCGCGAGCGGGCGCTGAAGGCCTTCCGTGACGGCAGCATCAAGACGCTGATCGCCACCGACGTTGCCGCCCGCGGAATCGACATCCCTGCCGTCAGCCACGTCTACAACTACGACCTCCCGGAAGTGCCCGACGCCTATGTCCATCGCATTGGCCGCACGGCGCGCGCCGGCCGCGACGGCATCGCGATTGCCTTCTGCGCCCCGGACGAAGCCAAGCTGCTGCGTGACATCGAGCGCCTGATGGGCATCGACATCGCAGTAGCAAGCGGCGAACCGCCGGCCAATATCGGCAATAGCGGCCCCCGCCGCGGCAACGGAAATGGCAACAACCGCAACCGCGGTGGCGGCCAAGGTCGCGAAGGTCAAGGTCGCGGCGAAGGCCGTGGCGATGCGAACCGTTCGGAGCATCGCGGCAGCCGTCAGGAACGCCGCCCGCGTCCCGAACGCACAAGCCGCAACGAGGATTTCCGCGGCCAGCGCCGCGGCGAAGCGACCCCGGATCTCGGCCCCGACAATGATCTAGTCTCGACCTCCGACTTCCGCCCTTCGGCAAAGCCGCAGCGTCCCGCACATCAAGGCGCTCACGCCAATGGCGAACCGAGTGGACATCACCGCGGCAATAACCGTCACGCGCACGGTCGCCCGGCCCGAAAGCACGGCGAAGACCGCGGCCAGCACCAGGCCCAGGGCGGCGAACCGCGCCGCGAGGGCAATGGCGGCAATCGCCGCGGCGGCTCCGGCTCGCGCAACGGCGGCCAGCGCCGCGAACGCGCCTGATCAGCGGTTGATTGAAAGTGCAAAGGCCGGGGTATTCTCCGGCCTTTTGCTATTTATGCTTCCGCGGGTTTGCGGCGTTCGACTACCTTGCGGTTGGTCAGATGGACGCCGACGACCACGATCACTGTGCCGAGAATCAACGGCACGGTCAGCGGTTCCCCGAAGGCGATGAAGGCTTCGAACGCGACGGCTGGCGGCATCAGATAGATCAGCGAGGCGGCGCGAGAGACCTGTCCCCGGCGGATCAGATAAAGCAGCAGCCCGACGCCGCCCATCGACAGTCCGAAGACTGACCAGATCAGCGCGGCAAAGGCCTGCGGGGTGCCGTCCAATTGCTGATGCTCGAAGATCAGCGAGAGCGGCAGGGTGAGAATCAGTGCCCCGACATATTGCAGCGTCGCAATCGACCTGAGGTCGCCGGATTGCAAGTGCTTCTTCTGGTAGAGCGTGCCGTAGGTGACGGCCCCCATGGCGATAAGGTTGATCGCCAGCGGCAGGGCCGCATGCGTGAGATCGGCGGTCGCCGGATCGAGGAGTTTCGGCGAAATGGCAATGGCAATGCCGATGAAGCCGAAGACAAGGCCGAGCTTCTGCGCCTGTTGCAACCGCTCGCCGACGAGAAACGGAGCCGCCATCGCCGTCAACAACGGCTGCAGCGCCGCGATGATGCCCGATATGCCGGCCGGCACGCCATTGGCGATCGCCCACCACAGGCCGGCGAGATAAAACCCGTGCAGGAAGAAACCGGAATAAACAGCCCGCAGCGCCGTCGCCCGGCTTTTCGGCCATTGCGCCCCGGTCGCCACGCAAAAGGCGAGGAACGCCAGGGCCGACAGCGCGTAACGTATCGAAAGGAAGGTAAAAGGCTCGGAATGCAGCGCCGCATATTTCGCCACCACCCAGCCAGTGGACCAGAGCAGGACGAAGACGGCGGGGGCGAAGCGGTCGAGGGACATGGGGCTGCTCAGCGGAAAGGAGTTCGCCGTGCTGATAGCTGCACCCGAGGGCCGCGGTCAAAGGCGAAGCGTTGATGCTTATTTGAAATTCCGTTGATGGCTGGACAATTCAATGTGACCAAAGAGTCATGTCGGAAGCTCGCCAGTATGTTCCCGCATTGAGGATTTTTCGGCGCTTCCCCGCACTCTACCTCATTCCGGTGCTCGTCACAGGAATCCAGTGAGCCCGAGTCCTTTGGCGCGATAGACCCTCTTCACTTTAGAAGTCATTCACGGCGCGGACGCGTGTAGCTGGATTCCCGTGACAAGCACAGGATGAGGGAGCGTGTCGGAAGTCCATGCCCCAAATATCCGCCGAGCGAAAAAACCACCACTTGCCCAAATTTTGCGCAATCTTTGCAAAACCCCATTTGCTGCATCACCTCAAATGGCCGGAATTCTGCCTCTTTCCCGCAACGCAAAATCTTTTCCACGAACTGCGCATGGTTCTTGCATTGCAATTTGCGTTGTATTCAAATGAACAAAAAAGGGGAGCCGCACCTTTGGCATTTGACGAAATGATTACCGGGGACGAAAGTCCTCGCCCGCCTTATGAAAAATATTTTGAGTGGTACAATAGCCAAGACCGGTCGCATCTGATTGCCAAGTCCCGCGATGCGGAAAACATCTTCCGGAAGACCGGCATCACCTTCGCGGTCTATGGCCATGCCGACAGTTCCGAAAAGCTCATTCCCTTCGATATCATTCCCCGCATCATCTCCGCCCGCGAATGGCGCAAGCTTGCCCAAGGCATCGAACAACGGGTGATCGCGCTCAACGCCTTTCTCGACGATATCTACCATAAGCAGGAGATCATCCGTGCCGGCCGCGTTCCGCGCGAGTTGATCGAGCACAATGTCGCCTTTCTGTCCGAGATGATCGGCTTCCGCCCGCCCGGCGGCGTCTACACCCATATCGTCGGCACTGACATCGTGCGCACCGGCGAGGATCAGTTCTACGTGCTGGAGGATAATGCCCGCACGCCTTCCGGCGTCAGCTACATGCTGGAAAATCGGGAAACCATGATGCAGATGTTCCCGGAACTCTTCCATGAGAACAAGGTGCAGCGCGTCGAAGACTATCCCTATCTGCTGCGCCAGAGTCTTGCTTCGCTTGCGCCTCCCGGCTGCACCGGCAAGCCGCGCGTCGCGGTGCTGACGCCGGGCATCTATAATTCGGCCTATTACGAGCATTCCTTCCTCGCCGACATGATGGGCGTCGAACTGGTCGAGGGCTCTGATCTGCGCGTCATCGACGGCAAGGTGAAAATGCGCACGACCCGCGGCTACGAGGCGATCGACGTGCTTTACCGCCGAGTCGACGACGACTTCCTCGATCCCCTCACCTTCCGAGCCGATTCTGCGCTCGGCATCCCCGGCATCATGGACGTCTATCGCTCCGGCAACATCACCATTGCCAACGCGCCCGGAACCGGCATTTGCGACGACAAGGCGATCTATTCCTATATGCCGGAGATCGTCGAATTCTACACTGGCAGCAAGGCGCTGCTCGAAAACGTGCCGACCTGGCGCTGCTCGGAAGCAGCAAGCCTGAAATACGTGCTGGAGCACCTGGAGGAACTGGTCGTCAAGGAAGTCCACGGCTCCGGCGGCTACGGCATGCTGGTCGGACCGACGGCGTCGAAGAAAGAGCGTGCCGATTTCGCCGAAAAACTGAAAGCCAAGCCGAACAACTACATCGCCCAGCCGACGCTGTCGCTCTCCACCGTGCCGATCCTCGTCAATAAGGGGATTGCGCCGCGCCATGTCGATCTGCGCCCTTATGTGCTCGTGTCGGACAAGGTTCAGATCATACCGGGCGGGCTCACCCGCGTGGCGCTGAAACAGGGCTCGCTCGTGGTCAATTCCAGCCAGGGCGGCGGCACCAAAGACACCTGGGTATTGGAGGACTGATGCTCGGAAGAACTGCAAACGGCCTCTACTGGATGTTCCGTTACATCGAGCGCGCCGAAAATATCGCCCGCCTCGTCGACGCCGGGCTGCGCATGTCGCTGACCCGCAGCAGCGCCGGCGACGACAACTGGGATGGCGTGCTGCAAAGCGCCGGCGTGCGCGAAGCTTATGACGAAGGCCACGCTAAGCTGACGAATGCCGATGCGATCGATTATCTCCTGCGCGATCGCTCTAACCCGTCGAGCGTAATGTCCTGCATCGAGTCCGGCCGCAACAATGCCCGCATGGTACGCACCGCGCTGACGCGGGAGACCTGGGAAGCGACCAACGAATGCTGGATCGACCTGAAGGCGCTGCTTGAAAAGCGTGTGAAGGCCGCCGACCTGCCTGAAGTGATCGACGTCATCAAGCGTCGGGCCGGCCTCATCCGCGGCGCCTTCCACGGCTCGACGCTGCGCAACGAGCTCTATAACTTCGCCCGCATCGGAACCTTCATTGAGCGGGCCGACAATACCAGCCGCATCCTCGACGTGAAATATTACGTGCTGCTGCCCTCGGTCTCGGCGGTCGGCTCCTCCCTCGACAACGTGCAGTGGGAATCGATCCTGCGCTCGGTCTCCGCCCACCGCGCCTATAGCTGGGCCTATGACGGCGAATACCGGGCGATGAACATTGCCGACTTCCTAACGCTGAACGTCCAGATGCCGCGTTCGCTTGCCTATTGCTACGAAAAGATCGTCAGCAATCTCGGCTATCTCGCCCAGGATTACGAGGCGCGGCTGCCTGCCCACGACACCGCCGACGCGATCCGCACGACGCTGCAGACCCGTGCGATCCGCGACATCATGGATCAGGGCCTGCACGAATTCCTGGAGGATTTCGTCTCGCGCAACAACCAGCTCGGCGCGGAGATTTCCGACGGCTACCGGTTCTACGTTTAAGCGGATCAGACCATGAGACTGAAGATCAGCCACCTCACAGAATACCGCTACGACGAACCGGCGCACTTCTCGCTGCAACGCCTCAGGCTGACGCCGCCGACAACCGCTGCTCAGAAGGTGCTCGGATGGTCGCTGAACGTCGAGGGCGCCACGCCCGAGGTGGAGTATGACGACCAATACGGCAACCACGTCAATCTGGTCTCGCTGGAGGGCGTGCAGCATGTGACGCGCATCTTGGCCGAGGGCGAGGTCGAGACGGCGGACAATAACGGCGTCACCGGCCCGCACACCGGCTTCTGCCCGCTTTGGCTCTTCCTGCGCGAGACGCCGCTAACAAAGGGCGGCAAGCTCATCAAGGAACTCGTCAGGAGCGTCGGCGGCGAAAACGAGCTTGCCCGCATGCATGCGCTGATGGCGGCAATCCATGAGACGGTCGACTATAAGCCCGGCACCAGCAACGCCGCGACGACGGCCGAACAGGCGCTGGAGAAGAGGAGCGGCGTCTGCCAGGACCACGCGCACATCTTCGTCTCCGCCGCCCGCGCCCTGCAGGTCCCAGCCCGTTACGTCTCCGGCTATCTGATGATGGAGGAGAAGATCGAACAGGCGGCGACTCATGCCTGGGCCGAGGCCCATATTCCCGGTCTCGGCTGGGTCGGCTTCGATCCCGCCAACGAGATCTGCCCGGATGCCCGCTACGTCAGGATCGCCTCCGGCCTCTGCTACCGCGACGCCGCGCCGATCTCCGGCATGCGCATCGGCACGCCGGGCGAAACGCTGTCGGTGACCGTCAAGGTGAAAGATAGTGGGCAGATGCAGAACCAGAGCCAGAGCTGAGCGACATCGGCAACTGTGAATCTATGCCCCCTGCGGCCCGGCCGGGGAGCCGGCGACTGGCGCATCCGGCATTCCGACACATACTCCGGCGCGTTAAACTCCACACCCAGGCAGCAATCAATCTGCTGCAAAAACCTGGAGGTGGCCACGCCCGCCATAGCCGAGGATCGCTTGATCGGCCGTCATTAACGGTACGCGATGGAAACGGGCTGTAGCGACGATGAGGCGGTCAGCAGGATCGGCATGAAAAGCACCGGGCAACCGAGCGCTATCCACCGCAATCGATGGCTCAATTGGTGCAAGTTCAATTCCCGGCAGAGCCAACGCACTATCGATCCACCGCCCGACATCTTCGCCGAGAGCCAAGCGTCCTTTCTGCACAAGCATCGCGATTTCCCAAGGTGTAATAGCCGAAATCAGGATCCGGCTTTTCTCCGTCATCTCGTCGATGATGCGCCGGGCCTGTGAACCGAGACGCGCATCGTCATGCATCGCCCAGATCAGGATATGGGTGTCAATGACGATCAACGGACGGCTTGCCAATCCTCCGGCTCGCCTGCCGGGGATAGCGGATCGTCATAGCGTAGGACGCTGCCCTTCATCGCGCCAATAATGCTTTTCCGCTCGTTTGCCTCGCGTGCCGGTGAGAGCACCGCAACAGGCCTGCCGCGCTTGGTGATCACGATGGTTTCGTCATCGCTCTGCATCTGATCGATAAGGTTCAGGCATTTCGCCTTGAACTCAGCTGCGCCGACCACCTTCGACATGACTATATCTCCTGTACATCTGTACCGAAATATAGACATTTTCGGAGCAAGCGCAAAGAAAAAGGCGGGATGAAATGCCCGCCTTTTTCCAGCTTCGAATATGCCCTGTCAGTGGCTGTCCTTGCCGACAGCATTGCCGCGACATCCCTTGAGGAAGTCGAGGTCGGCTCCGGTATCGGCACCTTCAACATGCTGCTGATGCAGGAAGGCATAGCCCGAGGTCGGTAGATCGTGGTTCGGCTGCCATTCGGCAAGCCGCCGCGCCAGCTCCTCGTCGGAAATGTCGAGATGCAGACGACGGTTGGGCACGTCGAGCTCGATCATATCGCCGGTCTTGACGACCGCGAGCGGGCCGCCGACGGCCGCTTCCGGAGAGGTGTGCAGAACAACTGTGCCGTAGGCCGTTCCGGACATGCGGGCATCGGAGATGCGCACCATGTCGAGGATGCCCTTCTTCAGCACCTTGGGCGGCAGTCCCATGTTGCCGACTTCGGCCATGCCGGGGTAGCCCTTCGGTCCGCAATTCTTCATGACCATGACGCAGGTCTCGTCGATGTCGAGGCTGTCGTCGTTGATCTTGGCCTTGTAATCGTCGATATCCTCGAACACGACCGCCCTGCCCTTATGGACCAGGAGATGCGGCGAGGCGGCTGAAGGCTTCAATACGGCGCCCTTCGGCGCGAGATTGCCGCGCAGAACGACGATGCCGCCCGACGAGGTCAGCGCTTTTTCGGCCGGCAGAATGACGTCTTCGTTCCAGTTGACGACGCCCTTGACCTCGTCCCAGACGGTTTCGCCGGAAACCGTCAGTGCGTCCTTGTGCAGCAGGCCGGCCTCACCGAGGCGCTTCAGCACGACAGGCAGGCCGCCTGCATAGAAAAACTCCTCCATCAGGTATTTGCCCGACGGCATCAGGTTGACGATGGTCGGCACGTCACGGCCGCAGCGGTCCCAGTCGTCGAGCGACAGATCGATGCCGACGCGGCCGGCGATGGCGAGCAGATGGATGACGGCATTGGTCGATCCGCCGATCGCCGCGTTGGTGCGGATGGCATTCTCGAAAGCCTGTTTCGTCATGATATCGGACGGCTTCAGATCATCCTTGACCATCTGCACGATGCGCCGGCCGGTCAGCTGCGCCATGACCTTGCGGCGGGAATCGACGCCCGGGATCGCGGCGTTGCCGGAGAGTGCCATGCCGAGCGCCTCGGCCATGGATGCCATGGTGGAAGCGGTGCCCATGGTGTTGCAGGTGCCCGACGAGCGGCTCATCGAGGCTTCCGCCTCGAGGAACTCGGCCTGCGTCATCTCGCCGGCCTTCACCATTTCGGAGAACTTCCACAGATGCGTGCCGGAGCCGACGCGTTCACCGCGGAAATAGCCGTTCAGCATCGGCCCGCCGGTGACGACGATCGACGGCAGATCGCAGGAGGCCGCACCCATCAGAAGCGACGGCGTAGTCTTGTCGCAGCCGACCAGCAGCACGCAGCCATCCATCGGCTGACCGCGGATCGCTTCTTCCACTGCGAGTGCCGCGAGGTTGCGGTACATCATCGCAGTCGGACGGAAGGTGTTTTCCGAAGCCGAGAACACCGGCACCTCGAGCGGGAAGCCGCCGGCCTCCCATACGCCCGCCTTCACCTTCTCGGCGAGCTCTCTCAGATGACCGTTGCACGGGGTCATATCCGACCAGGTGTTGAGGATGCCGATCACCGGCCGGCCGTCGAACAGGTCGTGCGGATAACCCTGGTTTTTAAGCCAGCCGCGATGATAGATCACGTCGCGGCTCGTGCCGCCGTACCATTCCTGCGACCTCAGCCTGCGCGGCCATTCCGCTTTCTTTTTCATTTTCTCTGTCCTTCAGTGATTGCCGGGCCGCCTCGTACGGCCCGGGTCAGCGGATATGTCTCAAGCCAGCGTGTAGGCCGTCTTGACCACGGTAAAGAATTCGCTCGCATACTTGCCCTGCTCGCGCGGACCGTAGGACGAACCCTTGCGGCCGCCAAACGGCACATGGAAGTCGACGCCTGCCGTCGGTAGGTTGACCATGACCATGCCGGCCTCGGAATTGCGCTTGAAGTGCGTCGCATGCTTCAGGCTGGTCGTGGCGATGCCGGCCGAAAGCCCGAACGGTGTGTCGTTGGCGATGGCAAGCGCCTCGTCGTAATCCTTCGCACGGATTACCGAAACGACAGGTCCGAAGATCTCTTCGCGCGAAATCCGCATCTGATTGGTCGCTTCGGTAAACAGCGTCGGCTGCAGGTAGAAGCCGGGCGTCTCGCGGGAAATGACTTCGCCGCCGAAGGCGAGCTTGGCGCCTTCCTTTTTGCCGATCTCGATATAGTCGGTATCGGTCTTCAGCTGCCGCTCGTCGACAACGGGGCCGATATGAGTGCCGGCCTTCAAAGCATTGTCGACGACCAGCGTCTTCAGCTTGTCGGTCAGCGCCGCGACGAACTTGTCGTGAATGCCTTCGGTGACGATCAGGCGCGAGGACGCGGTGCAGCGCTGGCCGGTCGAGAAGAAGCCGGAATTGGCGGCAGCTTCGACGGCGACGGAAAGGTCGGCGTCGTCGAGCACCACCATCGGATTCTTGCCGCCCATTTCGAGCTGGAACTTGCGGTTATGCTCGATCGAGGCGGCGGCGACGCGCCGCCCGGTACCTGTGGAGCCGGTGAAGGTGATGCCAGCAACGTCGGGGCTTTCGAGCATGGCCTGACCGACGACCGAGCCCTTGCCCATGACGAGGTTCAACACGCCCTTCGGCAGGCCGGCGCGGTTGAGGATATCGACGATTGCCCAGGAGCAGGCCGGCACCAGTTCGGCCGGCTTGAAGACGATGGTGTTGCCGTAGCAGAGCGCCGGCGCGATCTTCCAGGCGGGGATGGCGATCGGGAAATTCCAGGGCGTGATGATGCCGATGACGCCGAGGGCTTCGCGGGTGATCTCGACGCCGATGTTCGGGCGAACCGATGGGATGACCTCGCCGGCGAGCCGCAGCGCTTCACCTGCGAAGAATTCGAAGATCTGCGAAGCACGAATAACCTCGCCGGTCGCTTCCGGCAGGGTCTTGCCCTCTTCACGGGCGAGCAGCGCGCCGAGCTCGCCCTTGCGCGCCATGATCTCGTCGCCCGTCTTCTTCAGGATGACATGGCGTTCCCAGATGCCCGAGCGCGACCAGGCCGGAAAGGCGGCCTTGGCAGCGGCGATGGCGTTCTTGGTGTCTTCGGCGCTGCCGTCGGCATAGAGACCGACGACTTCGTTGGTGTCCGACGGGTTGATGTTCTTCGTCGCGTTCGTGCCGACCCATTCGCCGGCGATCAGGTTTTGATAAATGGTCATGGGCTCAACAAGCCTCCTTTACCGTTTACAAACACGGCCCGGCTGCGGACGCAGCCCGGCCTCGAAAATCAGAGCTGCTTGACGGAAATCTCTTCTTCGGCCGCTACCTTCAGGGGATTCCTGAGCGGCAGGCCGAATTCGGCGACTTCGATCTCGAAGAGGTCGCCCTCTTCCGTCTTGATGCCGTCGGCAAAGGAAAGTGTCGCCGTGCCGAACATATGGACATGAACGTCTCCCGGAACCCGGAAGAGGCCATATTTGAAATGGTGATATTCCAGATTGGCGAACGTGTGCGACATATTCGCCTCGCCCGAAAGGAAGGGTTTTTCGAAGATCACCTTGTCGCCGCGCTTGATGCGCGACGTGCCGCGAATATCTTCCGGTGCTGCGCCGATGCGGATCTCAGGGCCGAAGCTTGCCGGGCGCAGCTTCGAATGGGCAAGGAAGAGATAGTTCATCCGCTCGGTGACGTGGTCGGAAAACTCGTTCGACAGCGCAAAGCCAATGCGGAACGGCGTTCCGTCCTTGGCGATGACGTAGATGCCGGCCATTTCCGGCTCTTCGCCGCCGTCGAGCGCGAAGGAGGGCGAGACAAGCGGCGCGCCGGGGGCCGCCGCGCCATGGCCGTTGCCCTTATAGAACCATTCGGGCTGCACGCCCTTTTCGCCGGCTTTCGGCTTGCCGTTCTCGAGGCCCATCTTGAACATCTTCATCGAGTCGGTCAGCGTTTCCTCGGCCGCCTCGGTGGTCTTCTTGTGCATGCTATCGCGGGTGGCGGCCGAGCCGAGATGGGTGAGGCCGGTTCCGGTCAGATGCAGGTGAGCGGCGTCGGGATGGGTAATCGGCGGCAGGAAGCGCCCTTCCGCATAGGCCTTCTCAAGATCGACGGCCTCGCCGTAGCCATGGGCCTCAATAACTGCCGCCAGCGACTTGCCGCCGTCGGCAGCTTCCATCGCCAGCGCATAGACGCTGCCGGCGTTGTTGACCGACCTTGCCGCGCCGCCCTGCTCGCGCACGGCGACGACAATCTCTCCGTTGGCACCCTTGATCTGGGAAATAAGCACGACTTCGATCCTTCTCGTTCCGGCGAAGACAGAAAAAGCTCCGCCTGTCCGGCTCCATCAGGAGCCGGAATCCATCTTTCATATGACTGCGAATGCCTGGACCGGCGCCTGTAGGCGCTTAGCCCTTGTTCTTGTTGTAAACGTCGAAGAACACGGCGGCGAGAAGCACCGCGCCCTTGACCATCTGCTGTGAGTCGGTGCCGAGTCCGTGGATCGACATGCCGTTGTTCATGATACCCATGATCAAGGCGCCGATCACCGCACCCGTCACCTTGCCGACGCCGCCCTGGGCCGACGCGCCGCCGATGAAGCACGCGGCGATGACGTCGAGCTCGAGACCGAAGCCGCCCTTGGCCGTCGCCGAGTTGAGGCGCAGCGCCACGATCAGGCCGGCGAGACCGGCAAGCAGGCCCATATTTGCAAAGGTCAGGAAGGTTAGCCGCTCTGTATTGATACCGGAAAGCTTGGTGGCCTTCTCGTTGCCGCCCATGGCATAGATGCGGCGGCCGATCGTCGTGCGGCGGGTAATGAAGGCATAGGCCGCGACGAGAACGAGCATGACGACAAGCACGTTCGGGAAGCCGCGATAGACCGACAGCTGAATGCCGAGTGCGAGAACGGCGGCCGCAACAATCAGGTTCTGGATGAGGAAGAAGCCCATCGGCTCGACGTCATTGCCATGCTTCTCGTTCGACAGGCGCTTGCGCCATGCCAGATAGAAGAGGGTGACGGCGCCGACGACGGTCAGGACGATCGAGGTCGAGTTGATGCCGCCCATATCGATGAGGTTGGGCAGGAAGCCGATGCTGATGAGCTGGAACTCCGGCGGGAACGGACCGATGCTGGTGCCGGTGCCCGATGCCGTCATCACGAACAGCGTCAGGCCGCGGAAAACCAGCATGCCGGCCAGCGTGACAATGAAGGACGGAATCTTGTGATAGGCGACGAAATAGCCCTGCAGGCCGCCGACCAGCGCGCCGAGCGCCAGGCAGACGACACCCGCCAGCACGTAATTCATGTGCCATTGCACTGTCATCACGCCGGCGATGGCGCCGATGAAGCCGACGACGGAGCCGACCGAAAGATCGATATGGCCGGCGACGATGACGAGCAGCATGCCGAGCGCCATGATGACAATGAACGAGTTCTGCAGGATGATGTTCGTCAGGTTGAGCGGCCGGAAGAGAACGCCGCCGGTCGAAATCTGGAAGAACACCATGATCGCGATCAACGCGATAAACATGCCGTATTCACGGATGTTGCCGCGAACGTAGTCTCCGATGGAGACGACACGCCCCTGCTCAGCGATGGGTTGATTGATCGGCGTCATTGTTTCTTCTCTCCTGAGCGCATGATGGCGCGCATGATGGTTTCCTGGCTCGCTTCTCCCTTCGGCAGTTCCGCAACGATACGCCCTTCATTCATGACGTAGATGCGGTCGCAGGTGCCGAGCAGTTCCGGCATTTCCGACGAGATCATCAGAACGGCTTTGCCGTCAGCCGCGAGCTGGTTGATGATAGTATAGATTTCGTATTTTGCGCCAACGTCGATGCCGCGCGTCGGCTCGTCGAGGATCAAAACATCGGGATTGGAGAACAGCCACTTCGACAGCACCACCTTCTGCTGGTTGCCGCCGGACAGATTGACCGCCTCCTGGAAAATGCTGGAGGAGCGGATGCGCAATTTCGACCGATAGTCAGTCGCCACCCGGGATTCCTTGACGCTGTCGATGACGGATGCATTCGACACCGCCTTCAGATTGACGAGCGTCGTATTGTGCAGGATCGTATCGTTGAGCACGAGACCGAGCTGCTTGCGGTCTTCTGTGACATAGGCAAGACCTGCGTCGATCGCCTTGCGCACGGTGCTGACATCGACATGCTTGCCATGCATCAGCACTTCGCCCGACACCTTGTGGCCATAGGACTTGCCGAACAGGCTCATGGCGAATTCGGTGCGCCCTGCCCCCATCAGACCGGCGATGCCGACCACTTCGCCCTTGCGGACGGTGACGTTGACATTGTGCAGGACCTGACGGTCGCGGTGCTGCTGGTGATAGGCGTTCCAGTTCTTCACTTCGAGAATGGTTTCGCCGATCGGCACCGAACGCGGGGGATAACGGTCCTCGAGATCGCGGCCGACCATGTTGCGGATGATGATGTCTTCGCTGATCTCATCGGCATGACAGTCGAGCGTCTTGACCGTCATGCCGTCCCGCAGCACGGTGATCTGGTCGGCAACCTTGCGGATCTCGTTCAGCTTGTGTGAGATGATGATCGAGGTGATCCCCTGATTGCGGAATTCCATCAAGAGGTTGAGCAGCGCGTCGGAATCGCTTTCGTTGAGCGAAGCGGTGGGCTCGTCGAGGATGAGCAGCTTGACGCTCTTCGACAGCGCCTTGGCGATCTCGACGAGCTGCTGTTTGCCGACGCCGATGTCGGTCACCAGCGTATTCGGAGATTCCGACAGGCCGACTTTCTTGAGCAGCTGCTTGGTGCGGTTGAACGTCTCGTCCCAGCTGATGACGCCGCTCTTGGCATTTTCGTTGCCGAGGAAGATGTTCTCGCCGATCGACAGCAACGGCACGAGCGCCAGTTCCTGGTGGATGATGACGATGCCGATTTCTTCGGAATCCTTCAGGACCTTGAAGTTGCGCGTCTCGCCTTCATAGACGATGTCGCCGTCATAACTTCCGGTGGGATAGACCCCCGATAGGACCTTCATCAGGGTCGATTTGCCGGCCCCGTTTTCGCCGACCAATGCGTGAATTTCACCCTTGCGAACCTTGAGGTTCACGTTCTCCAGCGCCTTGACGCCCGGGAACGTCTTGGTGATGCTCCGCATTTCGAGGATGGTGTTGTCCATAGTCAAAAGTTCCAGCGCCTTCGGCCAAGCGGCCTGGCGATCATAAAATCGAAGACCGGAACCCGCAAGCGCGGGCTCCGGCCTCCTGCTTGATGTCTTACTTCAGCTTGTCTTCGGTGTAGTAACCGCTGTCGACGAGGATCTGCTTGTAGTTGGTCTTGTCGACGGCAACCGGCTTCAGCAGATAGGACGGAACGACCTTGACGCCGTTGTCGTAGGTCTTGGTGTCGTTGACCTCAGGCTCCTTGCCGGACATGACGGCATCGACCATGGCAACCGTGACCTTGGCGAGTTCGCGGGTGTCCTTGAAGATCGTCGAGTGCTGTTCGCCAGCGATGATCGACTTGACCGACGGTATTTCAGCGTCCTGACCGGTGACGATCGGGAGCGGCTGAGCAGCCGTACCGTAACCTACGCCCTTCAGCGAGGAGATGATGCCGATCGAGAGGCCGTCATAGGGAGACAGGACGGCGTCGACCTTGGCGTCGGTGTAGTTGGCCGAGAGCAGGTTGTCCATGCGGGCCTGGGCCGTTGCCGGATCCCAACGCAGGGTGCCGACCTTGTCCATGCCGGTCTGGCCGGACTTCACGACGAGCTTGCCCGAGTCGATGTAGGGCTGCAGAACCGACATGGCGCCATCATAGAAGAAGAAGGCGTTGTTGTCGTCCGGCGAACCGCCGAAGAGTTCGATGTTGAACGGGCCCTTGCCATCCTTGAGGCCGAGGCCGTCAACGATGGAGTTAGCCTGCAGAACGCCGACCTGGAAGTTGTCGAAGGTGGCGTAGTAGTCGACGTTGGCCGAGTCGCGGATCAGGCGGTCATAAGCGATGACCTTGATGCCGGCATCGTGTGCCTTCTGGAGAACGTCGGAAAGCGTCGTGCCGTCGATCGAAGCGATGACGAGGACCTTGACGCCCTTGGTCACCATGTTTTCGATCTGCGACAGCTGGTTCGGAATGTCGTCGTCGCCATACTGCAGGTCCGTGCCGTAACCGGCAGCTTGCAGCTGCTTGACGATGTTGTTGCCGTCGTCGATCCAGCGGGCCGAAGCCTTGGTCGGCATTGCAATGCCGACGGTACCCTTGTCGGCGGCCATCGCCGGTGCAACGAACGAAGCGACGCCGAAGGCAGCCGCAGCCATCAATGAGATAATGGATTTCATTTCTCTCTCCCTTGTTAATAGAGCAGCGGACGAAAAATCGCCCGCCCCGAAACTGTGGCAGGTTCCGTATTGGATAGTTACTTCAGATGGTGAGAAACGAAGTAGGTCTCCTCCACGATCTCACACGTGTTGAGTGCCAACCAGCACACGGCGGCAAACTGGTATGGATTCCTATAACTGTCAAATAGAATAAGTGGTAAAGTGCATAACAATTTTGGTATATCGTTAAAAAGTATTACTTTTGATGGAGCGCAGCGGGGAGGCTGCAACCATGACGATCGTTTCAGAGCCCATTTCTATGGATCACGTCGATATCCACAGCGACAATTTCGGTGATGACAACCTTTTACGGGCAGGACTTAAGCTGAATCACCTGCGCATGATCGTCGCAATCGAAGATAGCGGACAGATTTCCGCAGCCGCGGAAGTCCTCAACATTTCGCAGCCCGCCGCATCGCGCATGCTGTCCGAAATGGAGGCAATCACCAAGACGCAGCTCTATGAGCGGGTGGCCCGCGGCGTGGTGCTGACGACCTTCGGCGCGGCCCTTGCCAGGCGGGCAAGAAAGATCCTTCTGGAGCTGCGCGAGGCGAGCCGCGAGATCGGCGAATTGAAGAGCGGCAAGGGCGGTTCTGTCTTCATCGGCGCGGTGACGGCGCCGGCTATGAGCCTCGTGGTCCCTGCGATCAACAGGGTGCGCAAGGCTTACCCCGGCATCGAGATCAACATCCAGGTGGAAACCAGCAACGTGCTCGCCCGCGAGCTGCTTGCCGCCCGCCACGACTTCATCATCGGCCGCATCCCCGACGACCTCAACCCGCGCCTGTTCGAGGTGACGGAGATCGGCATCGAGCGGGCCTGCCTGATCGTGCGCAAGAGCCATCCGCTGTTAAAGCAGAAGGTGAGCAGCCTCGCCGACGTCAGGGGTTACGACTGGGTGTTTCAGCCGCCGGGCACGCTCCTGCGCCGCACGATCGAGGACATCTTCCTGTCGCAAGGCGTGGCGCTGCCAGAAAATATCGTCAACACCTCCTCGCTGTTGCTGACCTGCGCCATCGTCTGCGAGACCGACGCGATCGCCCCCGTCGCTGTTGATGTTGCCCACTTCCTCGCGAGCCAGGGCGCCAAGGCCTCGGACGTGCGCGTGCTGCCGATCGATTTCGACATCAACGTCAAACCTTACAGCCTGATCGCGGCAAGCGAGCGGGCGCTGCCGCCGAGCGCAAGGCTGCTTTACGACATCATCCTCGAGGAAAGCCGGAAGCAGGCGGGATAAGGCCGCAAGCCCTGCGCCATCTTCTGCACCTTTAATGCGCGCCGGAGCAATTCCGGGAAAAAATGCTCAGCCAGTTTTTGCGTCCGGAAATTGCGTGAAAAAATGGAGCACGTCCGTCGCTCGAAGACGGAATGCTCTTGAGGAAGCGGGATGCTGTTCGGACAGTCGATATTTCAATCAGTCCTCGAACGGCTGAAGGCAGAAGACGAGACGGCCGAAGATGAGGCCGGATCGCCAGCTCATAGCGTCTCCGGCCTCGGCACCGGGCTTGCCTTCGATGTGATGCAGGGTGTCTCCGTCGCTTCGCAGCGGGTCGGTGAGGCCTATTTCGACAATCTCGATCTCGCTGCGGCCGCCGGGCTCACGGAGAAACCGGAGCCTGGGCCGAACCCCGAGCCTGTCATGCCCGAGCATCTGACCCGCACGGCGCCGCAGGAAGTTGCCGCCGAACTGGGGATCTCGGCCGCCGATACGCCGCTGACGCTGAGTGAAAAGCGCCGCGCCTTCGCGCGGGCCAATCACCCCGACGGCGTCGCCCTGCCCTTTCGCGACAATGCGACGAAGCGGATGATGCTGGCCAATCTCTTGATCGACGAGGCGCTGCGGCGAATCGGCCGCTGACACATCTTAGTCTACCTGCCCGTCCTTCGACGGTTTTTCCGCGGCTGGCTCCGCGGGCTCTTCGTCGTCATCAGCGTCGGGTTCGGCGGTCGGCTGGGGATTGAAGGTCCAGAACAGCATATAATAGGCATAGGCCCCCGCCGAAGCCGAGATCACGGCCCAGAAGGGATCGCCGCCGATAATCTCGACCGTGGCCCAGCTGAAGCAGACGGCAACGATGGCAATCCGCACCCAGAGGCGCCGGTATGCCGGATGGTTCGGATCGATCAGTTGCATCTGCGCCCCACAGTCCAATATGTCACACATGCCCCCGGCATGCGTCGCACCGCTCACGGCCTGTGCCGCGCTTGTCTTTAGTTCGAATCTTGCAATTGTGAAAGAGCCGCGGGCTTGACGCGACGCAGAGAAGATGGAATGAAAATTCCAGTTTTTGGGTAATTCGGTTTATTTGTTCCGAATTCAAGGGAGGTTCCTATGACAGTGAGATTCGGTCTTCTCGGCGCCGGCCGCATCGGCAAGGTTCACGCCAAGGCCATCAGCGGCGACGCCAATGCGACGCTGGTTGCGGTGGCGGACGCCTTTCCGCAGGCCGCCGAAGCCATCGCTTCGGCCTATGGCTGCGAGGTCCGCACCATCCAGGTGATCGAGGCCGCCAAAGATATTGACGCGGTCGTCATCTGCACACCGACGGACACGCATGCCGACCTGATCGAGCGCTTCGCCCGCGCCGGCAAGGCGATCTTCTGCGAAAAGCCGATCGATCTCGACGTCGCCCGCGTCAAGGCCTGCATCAAGGTGGTGGAAGAGACCGGCGCCAAGCTGATGGTCGGATTCAACCGCCGCTTCGACCCGCATTTCATGGCGGTGCGCAAGGTCATCGACGACGGCAAGATCGGCGACGTCGAGATGGTGACGATCACCTCGCGCGATCCCGGCGCCCCGCCGGTCGATTATATCAAGCGCTCGGGCGGCATCTTCCGCGACATGACGATCCACGATTTCGACATGGCCCGCTTCCTGCTCGGCGAAGAGCCGGTGTCGGTGCTGGCGACCGCCGCCGTGCTCGTCGACAGGGCGATCGGCGAAGCCGGCGACTACGACAGCGTCTCGGTGATCCTGCAGACCGCCTCGGGCAAGCAGGCCGTCATCTCCAACTCCCGCCGCGCCACCTATGGCTACGACCAGCGCATCGAAGTGCATGGCGCCAAGGGCATGGCAGCGGCCGAAAACCAGCGCCCGGTTTCGATCGAGGTGGCGAACGGCGACGGCTACACCCGCCCGCCGCTGCATGATTTCTTCATGACCCGCTACACCGAAGCCTACGCCAACGAGATCGCCGCCTTCATTGCCGCGATCGAGAAGGGCTCGAAGATTTCGCCGTCCGGCGCCGATGGTCTCGCAGCGCTGGCGCTTGCCGATGCGGCGGTGCAGTCGGTCAAGGAAGGCAAGCTGATCAAGATTGGCTGACGGCCCTCTCCCGACCGGCAACCATGCATGAGATGGCCGGGCAGACGCCCGGCCATTTTGCGTTTGCCTGGTAAAGGCGGCGGTGTGAATGCCCAGCTCAAGGCCGAACGGGGCGGAGGGTGCGGCCCTGGATTCCAGGCTAAGGGCCTGGAATGACGGAAAGTGAGGGTTGCGTTTGCAACAAAATCGCCGCCGGCGCAGCGGATGAGGCGTCGCAGTTGCTGGTCGAAGGCGGCTATACCGGGCACCGGACGCGACCCGCCTGCCGAAACGCCGACCCCTCGTTTAGCAGTAACCCGCCCCCAACCTCCGTCATTCCAGGCCTTGAGCCTGGAATCCAGCCACCGCGCGTCTGCGCGGTGAATGAACCCCATAAGGCCTTGAAGGGAGTCACCCGCGCCCAAGGACGCGATGGATTCCTGTAACGAGCACAGACATGAGGGAGCAAGAGGAGGCGCGATTTGCCCGTTGTTGGGGATGCGGTGTAGATGCTCGGCTCAAGGTTGAGCGGGATGGAGGGTGGGGGCCGTGGATTCCAGGCTCAAGGCCTGGAATGACGGAGGGTGAGGGTTGCGTTGCGCCAGAAAAACCTAGCCGTCGCTGCAGTTCTCGGCGCTAATCCCCGCCCTGAACGCCCGAGATCACGATGTCCTGATCGATCACCGACAGTGCCCTGTTGAGATGGCCTTCGAAGACGAGGATGGATTCTTCGGGGACGATGCGGATTTCCGGCATGCCTTCCATGCGCACGATATGCGACTGGCCGAGGCCCTCTTCGATGCCCTGGCGCAGCAGGTCGTAATAGCGGGTGCCGGGGCCGGTGATGGCGATGGGCATGCGTTCGGTAAGGCTGAGCATGCGCGACAGCCCGTTGCCGAGGGCGAGCCCCGCCTGGCGGAAGGCGAAGGCGGAGGTGCGGTGGCCCTGGCGGGCCTTTGCGGCGATCTTGTCGAGCTCGGCGACGGGGACGAATTTGGCTGGGATCGTGTCGAGCGGCACTTCAAAGGCGCTGCGCAGGATCGCGTAGAAGCCGGCATAGGCCTCGATACAGCCGCGGGTGCCGCAGCGACAGAGGCCGCCACCCGCCATGTGCAGCATGTGGCCGAAATTCGGCGCCGAGACCTCCTGGCCGGTCTGGCCGCCGCGCCGGACGATTCCGAGCCCGATGCTGTGGCCGAGCGACAGCGCGGCGAGCGAACGGAAATCGACGCCCTTGGCGATCTCCTCACGGGCGCCGAGCGCGGCCGCGACGAGCAGCGTCTCGTTGTCGAGAATGACCTTCGTCTGCCAATCCGGCCGCAGCGCCGATTCGAAATCGATCTGATCGCTGCCGAAAATCGGCGACCAGATGAGCACCGGCTCGGTGGAATCGACCAGGCCCTTGCTGCTGATCGAGATCAGCAGCACTTTTTCCTGGGAGATGCGGGAGCGATCGAGGATGCGCGAAAGGCCGGCGCGCACGCCTTCCATGAAGCGGGCAGCGCCTGAGGGATCATGCGAACGCTCCTCGCTGAACCGGTCGATCAGCTTGCCGGCATAATCGACCAGCGAATATTGCACGGCGTCCGAGGAGATTATGACGACGATGAGATAGCCGCAATCGCGCCGCTGGCGCAAAAGCACACGCGGCCGGCCACGGCCGCTCGCCGCCTGCTGCTCTGATTTTTCGATGATCTGGGCGCGTTCCAGATCGGCTGTGATCGCCGAGATGGTGGCCGAGGAAAGACCGGTGAAATCGGAAATTTCGGTATGAGCGAGCGCGCCGTGACGGCGCAGCACGGAGAGCACGAGCACGCTGTTTCTCTTACGGACCAGCTCCGTGCTCGACTTGGTCAGCATGAATGCCGCCCTCTCCTCCTGCTTATCCGCCCCTGATTTCCACTGCATGTCCGGCCGCCCTTCCGCAAGAGGCTGAGGCCGAAAGTCAGTGTTGACAGCTGAAAAAATCTCTGACATCAAATTTCTCGACTGTCGAGAAAATAATCCGAACTTTCCTCGACAGGCGTATCGCGGTGGCCGGAGGAAGCATGGGCTGGGCCGGTCGCAACTCACTCGGGAGGACATTATGAAGTCTATTTTGAAATTGATGGCAGGCGCCGCCATCCTTGTTTCCGTGCATACTGCTGCCATGGCTGCTGATCTCGTCGTCGGCGTTTCCTGGTCGAATTTCCAGGAAGAGCGCTGGAAGACGGACGAAGCCGCCATCAAGAAGGCTCTCGAAGCCAAGGGTGCTAAGTATATTTCCGCTGACGCGCAGTCTTCGGCCGCCAAGCAGCTGACCGACGTCGAATCGCTGATCTCGCAGGGCGCCAACGCGCTGATCATCCTTGCCCAGGACTCCGACGCCATCGGTCCGGCCATCGAAAAGGCTGCCGCTGAAGGCATCCCGGTTGTCGGCTACGACCGTCTGATCGAAAACCCGGCCGCCTTCTACATCACCTTCGACAACAAGGAAGTCGGCCGCCTGCAGGCCGAAGGCGTCTTCAAGGCGAAGCCGGAAGGCAACTACGTCTTCATCAAGGGCTCGTCCTCCGACCCGAACGCAGACTTCCTTTTCTCGGGCCAGCAGGAAGTGCTGAAGGCCGCGATCGACGCCGGCAAGATCAAGAATGTCGGCGAGGCCTATACGGACGGCTGGCTGCCGGAGAACGCCCAGCGCAACATGGAGCAGTTCCTGACCGCCAACAACAACAAGGTTGATGCTGTCGTCGCCTCCAACGACGGCACGGCCGGCGGCGCGATCGCAGCGCTCGACGCCCAAGGCCTCGCCGGCTCCGTTCCGGTTTCCGGCCAGGACGGCGACAAGGCGGCGCTGAACCGCATCGCGCTTGGCACGCAGACGGTATCGGTCTGGAAGGACAGCCGCGAACTCGGCAAGCGCGCCGCTGAAATCGCTCTCGACCTCGCCGGCGGCAAGGACATGAGCAAGATCGAAGGCGCACAGGCCTTCAAGGGGGGCCCGAAGGGTGTTGAAATGCAGTCGGTCTTCCTGAAGCCGCTTGCCATCACCAAGGACAATCTGAACGTCGTCATCGACGCCGGCTGGATCTCCAAGGCTGAAGCCTGCCAGGGCGTGAAGGCCGGCACGGTCGCCGCCTGCAAGTAAGCAAGCTTCGAACGAAATGCCGGCGCCGCAGCGGAGAGACCGTTGCGGCGCCGGATGCGGATGCGAACTCCAAGGATGCAGTTCCTCCGCCCGCCGCACCATCGCGGATTTGCATTCCCTGCCGGAAGGGTGTCGCGACGCCAGGCGACCGGTTTCCGGAAGCATCACGATGGTCATTTGAAGAACAGACGATGACGCCGCCCACAACTCGGGCATGCCGGCGCAGCCGTCCAAACACAATGGGGGAACGGCAAAACCCATGGCCGAAATGGTAAAATCCACCACATCAAGCGGGCCGCGAACGGCGGAAGCCAACCCGGTGACCCGCTTCTTCCGCGCAACCGAGATCGACACACGCCTGCTCGGCATGATCGGCGCGCTCATCATCATCTGGATCGGTTTCCACATCATCACTGGCGGCCTGTTTCTGACCCCGCGCAATCTCTGGAACCTCTCGGTTCAGACGACCGATATCGCGATCATGACGACCGGCATGGTGCTGATCATCGTCACCCGCAACATCGACCTTTCGGTCGGTTCGGTGCTCGGCCTCTGCGGCATGATCATGGGCGTGACGCAGGCGAAGATCCTGCCTGAGTATATCGGCTTCGACAGCCCCTTCACCTGGGTGATTACGCTTGTCATCGGCCTGATTGCCGGCGGCCTGATCGGCACATTCCAGGGCTTGATCATCGCCTTCCTGAACGTTCCCTCCTTCATTGTCACCCTCGGCGGCCTGCTCGTCTGGCGCGGCGCGACCTGGCTCGTCACCAGCGGCCAGACGGTTGCCCCGATGGACCAGACCTTCCGCATCATGGGCGGTGGGGCGGAGGGCTCAATCGGCGCCACCTGGAGCTGGATCGTCGGCATCGCCGCCTGCCTCTTCGTCATCGCCAGCATTGTCGGCTCGCGCCGCCAGCGCCGCCGCTTCGGCTTCCCGCGCCGGCCGATGTGGGCGGAATATTTCCTCGCCATCCTGAGCTGCGTGCTGATCCTCGGCGCCGTCTGGATCGCCAACAGCTATTATTGGCCGATCAACATCGCAAAGAAATATGCCGAAGCCAACAACATCCCCTGGCCCGAAACCGGCCTGGATATTCCCTACGGCATCGCCGTGCCGGTGCTGATCGCCATCGTCGTCGGCATCATCATGACCTTCATCGCCACCCGGCTGCGCTTCGGCCGCTATGTCTTCGCGATCGGCGGCAACCCTGAAGCGGCCGAACTGGCCGGTATCAAGACCCGCTGGGTGACGGTGCGCATCTTCGCGCTGATGGGCATTCTGGCCGCGATCGCTGCTGCGATTTCCACCGCCCGCCTCAATGCGGCAACCAACTCGCAGGGCACGCTCGACGAGCTCTACACCATCGCCGCCGCCGTGATCGGTGGAACGTCGCTGGC
The DNA here is from genome assembly GCF_014200175.1 of Rhizobium lentis. Lineage (GTDB taxonomy): Bacteria > Pseudomonadota > Alphaproteobacteria > Rhizobiales > Rhizobiaceae > Rhizobium > Rhizobium mulingense. Next base: position 954,894 of record NZ_JACHBD010000001.1, read on the forward strand.
GGGCGGCACCGGCACCATCGCTGGGGCCATGCTCGGCGCGCTCGTCATGCAATCGCTGCAATCCGGCATGGTTCTCGCCCATGTCGACACGCCGCTGCAGAGCGTCGTCGTCGGCACCGTCCTCGTCGTGGCGGTCTGGCTCGACACCGTCTATCGCGCCCGTGCCAAGTGAGAGGAGCCTCAAACATGACTGATCACCGCACTCCCCTCGTGGAACTGAAAAACATCTCGATCGCCTTCGGCGGCATCCACGCCGTGGACAATGCCTCGGTCGATCTTTACCCCGGCGAAGTCGTCGCCCTGCTCGGCCACAACGGCGCCGGCAAATCGACGCTGATCAAGATCCTCTCCGGCGCCTACAAGCGCGACTCCGGCGAGATCCTGATCAATGGCGAGCCGGCCGACATCCGCAACCCGCGCGATGCCAAGAAATACGGGATCGAGACGATCTACCAGACGCTCGCCGTCGCCGACAATGTCGACGCCGCCGCCAACCTCTATCTCGGCCGCGAGCTGAAAACCCGCTGGGGTACGCTCGACGACGTGGCGATGGAGGCTTCCGCCCGCGAAGTAATGGGGCGCCTCAACCCAAACTTCAAGCGCTTCAAGGAGCCGGTGAAGGCGCTTTCGGGCGGCCAGCGGCAATCGGTGGCGATTGCCCGCGCCATTCTCTTCAACGCCCGCATCCTGATCATGGACGAGCCGACGGCAGCGCTCGGGCCGCAGGAGACGGCACAGGTGGGCGAGTTGATCAAACAGCTGAAGAAGGAAGGCATCGGCATCTTCCTCATCAGCCATGACATCCACGACGTCTTCGACCTCGCCGACCGCGTCTCGGTGATGAAGAACGGCCAGGTGGTGGGCCACGCCCGCACCGAGGATGTGACCAAGGACGAGGTGCTCGGCATGATCATCCTCGGCAAGGTGCCGCCGAAAGCCATCCCCGGCCCCGGCGCCATGCAGATCTGAGCGCTGCAAGCTCTCATCGCCCGAGGACCGCTCCGCCGCCCGCAAGGCCGGCGGAGTTTTTTATACGCACCGAGAGGCTGACACACAAAAACACGTGCCAAACCGCAAGCATCGGTATTTCTGAGAATTTCACCATTGAAGCCGGCCGCAAGCTAGGCTAAGAACCACCCATCGGGCAGGCGATTCAAACCGCCTCAGGCATGCACCCGTAGCTCAGCTGGATAGAGTGTTGGATTCCGATTCCAAAGGTCACAGGTTCGAATCCTGTCGGGTGCGCCATATTTCTCAGGTCCATTCTGGACATATAGCATGAACTGGAGAAGAACACCTATCGGCCGGTGCATGAGCTGGACGACGATGGCCATGTGGATGGAACAGCATTAATATCGATGTGACGAACCCGACGACTAGCGGGAAAATAAATCATCCGGGAACTTGTAATAGCTGCAGTTGTTCATCGAATAGAGTTCCAAACCAGGACCTAGTTCGTTCCGTGAAAGTTCCCATTCGAACGTGTCGTCACCACCGAGGCCGGTAATCAACGCCATCGTGGCCAGTTCCATAAAGGCGGGGAAAGGCGACCCCGTACACGGTTGCTTCCATACGTGGGTATTTGCCCTTGATAACCCGCGTGATTTCCAGTTGATCCGTATCATCCGGGTCGAATCGTTGGGGTCCGTCGGCAACAAACCTGCTTCTCCGATCGACAGCGACTTCACGCGTGCCTCAACGACGACCGTCGCCTTCGCCAGTAATTCGTTCCGCGGAGGACACGGAGGCTAGCGGCTGCTGGCTTCAACCCAATAGCTGCCAGAAGAAAAATTGCTTTTAAGCAAACTTGCATACGTGTGTTCAGAAGCGCCCGCAGCATCGTTATTTTTCCTTTCGTGCAGCGATGCCTAAGCTGCCTCAATTGCGTGAGGCTGTAATTCTCATTCCATCTCATAAACCGCGGCGTGATCCTGCGCCTCCCGCAGCCCTTATACGACGCATGTCGCAGCTTCGCGTCATGAGTCCATCCTAGATATTCGATCTCAGCAACAAGCTCCGGACGCATGTAGACTGTATTGCGCTTTCTGCTGGTATCGACTGCGGGCTTGCCGATAAACAGCTTGTCCATCTGCTCACGGAGCTCGGCGGCGGAACGCTTCATGAAGCCGGTTCCCACTCCCCGACAAAGACGAACTCACTACCTCTGCGAGCGGCGAGCAGAAGACGGCTGATGCATTCGGACGATGCTGTCGACTTCTCGTAGCCAGTGACCAGATTCGCCGAGCCGGACCCGGCCAGCAAGGAAGAGGGTGGAAAGTCAAAGACGGTCTAACGAGAGACGATCTTTACGCCTTCCTGACGACCGATCCCAACGGTGTCGTCAAGCCGATCCAAATGCCTGTCCTGCTGCTGACGCAAGAGGAAGTCGACGTTTGCATGCGCGCGCCATGGGAAGAGGCAAAGGCGCTCGCTCTTCCGCTGCCGAACGACGCAATCAAGGTGATATCGCGCGAGGCCTATGGCTCGAGCATCATCAGCAACGCCGGGGAACCGGTGCAAACAAGTTTGCTATAGACGCCATGAGCATTACCAACCATTCGACCGCGCCCGGCGCCAATGTACACTTTGAGCACTATTGCGAGGAGGAAGGCTCCCGAGAGTGCGGAGGATTCAGCCACAGTCCAACCAAGGCAATTCCGGTCCGCTGGTGGTGATGGGAGCATTTCCCGCACAAAACCTATGAGCAGGAACAGGCGCTGAGGAGCAAGCTCGAGGCGGCCGAGCGCCGGTACGTTGACCGATGATTGCTGGATTGATCCTCTGCACTCGCTGACGGCCGTCGACTGCGACACTGCGAATCCGACGTCTCGGCGGCGGAATGACCGATGTAGCTGATGATCCTTTTGCCGACTGAGGTAACGCCGTTTCTTCGGTCTTTCAGAAGAGCCCGGTCATCAGCCGACGGTACTCTGACTCGGGTATGCCGTAAGCATCGTGAGCGAATTCTTCCAACGCCTCGCGGTTTCTGATAACGACAATGCCGCGCTCGGATTGGATGAAGCCGTTGCCTTCCAGCACATGTAATGCCGTCGTCACGCTGGCGCGCCTGACCGACAACATCATGGACAGGAATTCATGGGTAACGGGCAACCGATTGCCAGATATGCGGTCGTCGCACATCAGCAGCCATCGCGCCAAGCGCTCGTTGACGTCATGGACTGCGTTGCAGACTGCGGTGTAGGCGAGTTGGACCGAGAAGACCTCAATGGAGCGGATGATGACCTTCCAAAGGTTGCGGTTCTCCTCCATCGCGACCCGGAAGTTTCCATAGCTCATGCGGTGGGCTTCACCATCCCATTGCATGCTGATGTCATGGGTGCTGCTGTCAACACCGGCAATGGCTGTGGTCGGGACATAACCTTCGAACCCGAAGACGCCCGCCTCCGCCTGGTTGCCCGCGGGAGTGGTTGCAACAAGAGAGGCAATGCCGCTCTCCAGGAAATAGACGTGCTCGAAGTTCTCACCTCTTTTGACAATTATCGAGCCCCGTGGAAGGGCCACCAGTTCCAGATGCGGTGCAAGAGGGACGAAGTCTTGCTCAGGCAAAATGTTCAGAAGCTTGTTCTTTAAAAGGTGCTGTCTGGGAGCCGACATCGCAACATCCTATGTTAGTGGGAAAGGCCAACGCAGGTCCAGCCTAGAGCCAAGTATAACGGTTGATACATTGCGAGTACGGACGCTTTCATCCCGTTACGCACGACCAGATCAAGCGGCCGCCCAACGCACAGGAGAATTGGATGCCTGGGATGACAGCACCAGATCGTTGAGCGGCCTTGTCTTCAATACCAAAGAATAGGGGACAGTTTTACTTTTGTTACCCAGGCGAGGACTTTTGTCACGAACCGCACACATCGAAAATCGACCGCTTTACCTTTGAAGAGCGAAAGGAAACTTAACATCGAATTAATCTGAATTTCAAAAATAACCTCATAGATTTATCATGATGCAACCAGTTGCTGTTCTGCTTAGAAAACCACCCCCTCCGGGCACTCCCCGCCCCGGCGGGGGTTTCTCCCGAGCGGAATTCGCCGAGGCGAATGTAACTTTCTTTTAATTACCTTGTTCGGGGCCCGGAAGTGCCGCGGAGCTGCGGCCTATCCACATTTCCAACACACACTCGACAAAGCCCCCAGGTGAGGGGCTTTTCTGTCCGGCATCGTACCGGAACCGCATTGGGACAGCAGAGTTAAATCACCGGATCGCGGGAGAAAGTCAGTACTTTCGGATCGCATAGTGCCTTTCTCCTTGGCGATCCACCTCATCCAAGAGTTGGGTCGTGCGGAGGCAAGTTTTCCGGTCCGCTCCCAAGCGACTCTCCGCGCGGCCCGACACTTTCGAAAATTTAGAGAAAGCGCATGGCTTAGTGGCGAACCCGATCGATCCTAAAATTCAGACTCCGATCTTTTTCATCCTTTGCCACTCTTCCAGGGTGGGCTGAGTGGCGGCATGATCCAGTTTCTCACTGATGAAGGATGCCGGATTCCTTCGCCGCAGCCTCGAACGCAGATCGCGCTTCCGCATCGGGAACAACGCCACTCGCCGCGTCCAGGCATATCTTCCACACTCTCGCATAGGTCGCGCTTCTCTTGTCGGGCCAGTATTTCTTCAAGAATGCGATCGCCTCTCTAGCGTTCCTGATGACGTGAACACGATCATCTATCTTCAATTCGACGTTCGTGTCCCAGATGCTGATCATGGCGTCCTCCGTGGGGCAGGCTTCCCACAAACGTACATTAGGAAGATCTGTTCCAAGCGGACGCCTGGCGGGCGGTGACCATTTGGAACGAGGGGATCATTCCGCAATGAGTATTGAAGGGCATTCGACAGCGCCGGGAGCGAACGTGATCGTCGAGCACTATTGCTGTGTCGCCGGCGGCACGAAGTGGTCTTAAGGGGACGATGACATAAGTAAACATCATGGATCATCCAAACCAAACAATTGGCTGGCTTCTCGATGCTGAATAGTCTCGACACCTTCGTGATGAAGCTGATGGGTCAATATTCATCCAAGTCGATTATAGCGAATAAGCTCATTATTCGTTTTCTCGATTTGAACACTGTAAAATTTCTGCCTCTTTTTATATTATTATGGTTTCTATGGTTTTTTCGAAATAAATGGAAGCCAGTTGTTGTCGAATGCGTCATCGATATGTTCTTCGGAATTGGCTTATCTCGGCTCATACAACTGTTTCTGCCCGAGCGTCTCAGGCCGCTGCATTCAGGCAATCCCGACTTCGTGCTGCCTTTGGGCGTTGATCCGAAAACGCTTGAGCATTGGAGTTCCTTCCCCAGTGACCATGCCGCGCTGACCTTCGCGGTATCGACAACGATGTGGCGCGCATCCCGACCGCTTGGTGCGGCCTGCTTCATCTGGTCGACGTTCGTGATTTGCCTACCGCGCATCTATGCTGGCTATCATTATGCGACCGACATCCTGGGTGGCGCTTTTGTAGGCGTGTGCGCAGCCCTTCTGGTAGCGCGCCCTCTTCAGAAGCTATTGATGCCGCATGTGCTAACGGTTGAGGAGCGCTTTCCAGGTTTGTTCTTCTCTGGTTTCTTTGTCATATCCTATGAATTTGTGACGCAGTTCGACGAACTGCGGCTCGTTGGAAGGGCCATTCAACACCTCATCTCGTGATTGCGAGTTTGACGAACTCGGATAAACGGCCCACCCTCCCACTGCAGGCCGCAACGCGTCGGAATCCACGCCCTCTCGGATACCTTGGCCGCTTCTTGACAGCGCCAGTTGCGCCCGCACGACCGGATTATCTGGAATATGCTCTTTGAAACCGCCATTGCTCGGTTCCAGGCATTTCGATGCGATCGAAATGCAAACGGGTGCTTCCACGCCGTGCTGACGCAATGTGTTAACCATCGACAGGAAGCGTTCCTGATATGCCTCCGCAGTGGAGCCTAGAACGAGGTCCGCTCTCCTTGCACCCAGAGGACGCTTGTTATCCAATAGCCGGACCTGGGCATCGACGCCGGAAGGTGAGCATGGCAGAATAGGATTCAGCCAGTCTCGATTGCTGGTAAGTTCGGAGCGAATGGCAGCATTGGGTTTGGCCTGATGCAGCCGCCGCCCCGTTAGCGTCGCACAGTCAGCAAGGCCACAGGCTCCCGTTCGTTGTTCGGATGATCTACATTCCCTGTGAAACGTTGTAACGCGATTCCGGCTGCCAAATTCCTTGGTGCGAAGACACATTGCATCAGTCCCCCCGTTCCCATGCGTGTGGCCCGAAGGTATCTATTGTCCACGAATGCCGAGCGTTGGGAGTATGTATGTAATGTCGGCAGTGCCTTTCTCAAAGATATCGACGCCGCTCAACGCGCTGTTCGCTACAATCGGTCTCTTGGTCGTTGCGGCGCTGACGACGCAGGGCGTTACTGGACAGGAGAGGCTTGTCTTTGAGCTGCTACTTGCGGCAATTTGGCTGGCCTATGTTCTCCAACTGGGCGGCACATTGCTTTCACGACGACGCCGCTTGTCGGGGGGGATGACGGCCCTCGTGATCGATTTGCTCGCGGTTCTGGTTCCGGCTGCTGCATTCTTGTTCATTGGGTCCCGTGATCGAGACCTTTATTGCGCCGTCTGGCTTCTCAAACCGTTGCGCGACTCGACCTTCTTCAGGCTGCTGGCAAAGGTGGTCGCGAATGAATCGCGCAATCTGCTTGGCGTCACATCGGTGTTCGGCATCGTTCTTTTTGGCGCTGCTTTGGCCGGCTATATCATCGAGCGAGACGTCCAGCCCGATAGGTTCGGCAGCATTCCGCAGGCGATGTGGTGGGCGGTCGTGACGCTGTCGACGACCGGCTACGGTGACGAGATCCCGCAGAGCCTTGCAGGTCGAGTTCTGGCCGGATTGGTGATGATGAGCGGGATCGGTATTTTTGCTCTTTGGGCCGGCATCCTCGCCACCGGCTTCTACGAAGAGGTTCGCCGGCAAGACTTCGTTCGCAACTGGCAATTGGTCGCTTCCGTACCCCTGTTCCAGAAGCTTGGTTCCGCTGCACTGATCGAGATCGTTCGGGCCTTGCGACCGCGCATTGTCCCCGCAGGTGCCGTGATTTGCCGCAAGGGCGATGTTGGCGATCAGATGTTCTTCATTGTCGAGGGGCGGGTCACCGTGGCGACACCCGACCATCCAGTGGAACTCGGCGCCGGAAACTTCTTTGGCGAGATGGCGCTGATCAGTGGCGATCCTCGCTCAGCAACGGTCAGCGCAGCAACCGAGGTATCGCTGCTGTCGCTCTATGCCGTGGATTTCCAGATATTGTCGAGCAGTAGTCCGGAGATCGCGGAGACCATCCGCAAGACGGCGCTGGAGCGGCGGAGCGGGCCGCCGAAGGAATAATCAAAGCCTGATGACTGCGGCATTGCCGCGGCCGGTGGAGTTTGCGCCTTGACCGGCTCATAGCGCAGGATAACTGCGCCGGCCGCGGTCGTCGTGCTGTCGAGTACATTCAGTGGAAGCTGTCGGCCCGCCGGTTTGAAGGCTTCGCTCGCAGCTGGAGCCCTAAGCAGCGCAACGATTGGTGTGGCTGACTGTGAGAGCGAGAGTGGCCGCCCAACGTACAGGAGATACAATGCTTGGGGTGAGCAAGTGATCGCTGAGCAGCCCTCCCCAATGATACGAATTATTACTGCAAGTAGAAGTCAATTTGTGTTTTCGTGCGAAATCCAAAAATAGATCCATTAGTTGAAAAACACATTTGTGGACGTAGAACTGTTAAAAGTAATATTATTGAAAAAATTTCCAGCTTGTGCAAAGTAGTCGTTGCGGCGCCACAATGCGTTGTGCTCACAAACACCCCCATTCCTTGATCCCCGCTCTTGCGGGGTTTCTTTTGTGCGGACGGAATCGTTGCTTCGAGAGCAAATTATCTGTCCTAAATCGCACAGGAACTAGGATGGCCGCCAAACGTTATAGCATTGAGACCGCGCAAGATGCCTGCGCTCGCGGGCCTCTGACTTCCGACGCGCGGTTTCATCCTCAACTAATTGCCCCGTCTTGGCGGGGCTTTTTTTATCCAAAGCGCACGACACGGTTCAGTTGATCTTTGGCCAGTGCCGCACCCAAGTCACCGCCCCGTCACTCATATGTGGGACAATGCCGCCGATTGTGAGGCCGGCAAAGGCATACACGCGCAGCTCAGCTGGATACAGTGTCGGATTCCGATTCCAAAGGTCACAGGTTCGAATCGCGTCGGGTGCGCCACTCCTTCGTGGGGTCCATTGTGGACACATGGGTTACTGTTTATTCCTGAGACATAGGTAACACTTTCGCGCTGAAAGGGTTCGGCAGCGATTCGAGCCTGCATGTCTGGTCATCGAAGTATCCGAGATCGTAATCCATGAAGCTGGCGAGCCAGATATGTCTTCGAGCTGTTTGATGCCGTCGGCCCGGCCGGCAAAGACGAGGCTGAGATTGATCTTCTTTCGCTTGTAGCAGATGCGGCCGCATGTTGTGACGGTAACGGCCTGGTCGGGGAACGGATAGTCGAGCTCTGGCAGACCGCGATAGGATCGTGGGTGTGGGGTTGTAGCGCTCTGCCGGGCAAGCCATGTCAAACGGCTGGTGTAGCCGTCGCCCCATTCTGCCTTGTTCCGATCGAGATATACCCACTTGGCATCGTCTGCAGGCCCGATGGGATTGAACGCCGGGTGCACGCAAGAAAGTTTTCCAATCTGGTCGCAGCGGCTCCCATTGCTCGCAGATGGTCTGCGACCAGCGCAACGTCGCGGCTTTCGCATGATGATGCGACGACGTGCTGAACGCGCTTACCCAAACTGCGGCCGATTTGCGGCGTCGGATGGGACATCATTCCGGAGATCAGGAACCATTCCGCTCGTCTCTGCTCGCGGATCATGAAGGATGCTCCGGCAAAAGTGCCGTGCCTCGCGAGAAGCGTAAACCATACCAGATTAAGGCCGTCCTCGAATGCACGCATGACTTCCCGTGCCGAGCTGTCGGCACCTCGACGGGAGGAACCGGTGAAGCCATGTGAAGGTGAACCGTAGGTACTATCGTCGTTGCCCATTGGCTCCCTCCCCTGCGGTTCCACCCAGACGTTGGCACGGGGATCCGCAAGAGAGCGTGCCCACGGCGCGGAAAAGCCTGCCGCCTCGGCATGACTATCTGAAAGCCGTCCCATTTTCAGGCTGAGGATTCCTGCCCATGCGGCATGCACGAGAGAGAACGCTAACGTCGCCTATTAAGCCTGCCCGCAGGCATTCCGTGTAGCGAGGAACCATATCCTGTCGGTGGAGTTTACCAGCACGTTCAAGATCCTGGGAGGATAACATGAAAACACTGGTCATCTCTGCGGCATGGCTCTCTCTGTCACTCGGAGGAGCGGCGGTCGCGCAGACGACGACGGTCGTCGTTCCTGGCGAGGTCAGGACCTATGTCGAAAAACAGGACACGCCATCCGTCACCTTTGAAGGTGACGTCGCAGTCGGTACGGCGCTTCCTGACACGGTCGAGATCCACACAATTCCCGATCAACCTGATTACGGTTATGTAGTCGTCAACAAAAAACGTGTGCTCGTCAATCCGAAGACCCGCGCGGTGATTGAAGTCATCAAATAAGTTGGAAGCATCGCGGGCCTGCTTCCAAGGCCCGCGATTTTCCTATCATTCAACCTTCGTTCGCATTAGGTACCGTTCGCTCTGAGCGGGAGAGTTGAATTCAGCATGGCATCCACCTCAGCCAGCCGCATCAACCCGACGTCGTAGCCGCGGGGTCTCCTTTGGGCATTCCAGACACCAAGGAGCTAGTTGTTCGTGGAATTTCGACTTCATCATTCGCGGTTGATTTTCGCGGGTTGCTGTGGTCGTCCCGAGACGAAGACAGTGGTGTATTCGGAGCGATGGTGATATCCGTTCTGATCACATGAAACCCGGATTTCGCGGCAGATAATGCGTCCAGTCGCCATAGCCGGGTGATGCCATCAACAGCATCGGAAAGCTGATCCGCATGCCTTGATCGACGGCAAGGCTCAAGGCGCTGTCGCATGTCCCCGGCAGGAACGCCGAAATCTTCTCGGCAGGGCCATCCGCCGCCAGCGTCAAGGCCGTCGCAAAGGCATTGTGAAGAACGTCGGCTCGCTTCACGGCGAGCGGACCGATATGCCCATTAACGCCCACGTAGCAGTAACCGACCAGATCATTGTCGGCATAGAGCAAGCGCCCTGTGATCGCCGGGTCATCGAACAAATAGCGGTGATGTTTCTCGCGCGAGACGCCGATGGCACGGCCATCGATCGCCCCAATGCTGGCCATGGTCGCAGCACTGTTATCGATGGCGATGGCGCGGAACGGCGCTTGAGGCAATGTCCGTCTTAGTCGCTCGCGCTCGCCATTGAAGAAATAGACCGGCATCTTCGGAAAGAGCCCGTGCCTGATATAGAGCCCCTGCGAGACGCGATTGAAGGTGAAGGTGATGAGCGCCTTATGCGCGGCGCCCGATTTTCGGGCGTGCTCGAGGGTTCGTTCCAACAGCGCATTGCCGATACCCTGCCCTTGCCGCGCGGGATCGACGAACAACTGAGCGAGGAACCAGACATCGCCGCAAACCCAGCTCCAGGCAAAGCCGACAATTTCACGGCCTTCTTCGGCGAGCCACAGGCCGCCCGGATCATCCTTGAGCGAAAACAGCTGAAAGTTTGGGGGGCTTGCCATCGCCATCGGCCCGAAGCCATGCCGGACAGTCAGCTCGTTGATGCTGGCGACCACCAACGCATCGCTGGCGGCTAAGTCTTCCGGCCGGGCAGGCCTGTAGGCAAGCGGCATTGGATAACCCCGCAATCTTTCCGCGACTGAGCGCGAGGGAACGATGGTCGTCTCCACCGAAGACTCTTCGCGTCTGGCGCTTTGGCCGCGCAGGGAGAACGCAGGCTCGATGCTTCAGCCACCGGCACGATCTTCCAACGCCAAGATCGTGACGATAACATAGGAGTTGTCAGTTTCGTCCTGCCGGCTGCGTCAATTTTCTTGATCGGGCGCCCGGCATCCAACATTGACGTTGACCGAACTTCCACATCCACATGTTAGCAATTTGTTGACCATAAACTGGCTTTACTAATCCCGATGGCTGCGGCGTCCCCGCCCGTCGTTGAGGGTTTGATGTAGGACGGTTGGTGGTGTTGACGTATTCAGTGCAAGGATTGTCGGGCGGAATTGCCGTGCTTCTGTCGCGTGCAAAACGCGTTGCAACGCAGACCATTCTGCCGGCTCTGTTTGCGCTGCCCGCGCTTGTCGGTTCCGCATCATTGGCCTCAGCGGAAGATCGCGCCCTGAAGCTGTTCTTTACCCATACAGGCGAGAAGGCGACGATTACCTATAAGCGGGATGGAAAGTTCGATCCTAAAGGCCTTGCGCAGATCAACCGGTTTCTGCGCGACTGGCGAAGGAACGAGCCTACCCGGATGGATCCCCGGCTGCTCGACCTGGTCTGGGAGGTGTATAAGCGCAGCGGCGGTAAGGATTACATCCACGTCGTTTCCGCCTATCGCTCCCCTGCCACCAACAACATGCTCCGCAACCGCTCGCGCAGCACGGGTGTCGCCAAGAAGAGCCAGCACATGCTGGGTAAGGCGCTGGATTTCTACGTTCCGGGCGTCAAACTTGCGACGCTGCGTGCGATTGCCATGCAGATGCAGGTCGGCGGTGTCGGATATTATCCAACCTCCGGATCGCCTTTCGTGCATCTCGACGTCGGCAATGTCAGGGCCTGGCCGCGCATGTCGCGGCAGGAACTCGCCCGGATATTCCCGAACGGGCAGACGATGCATCTTCCGGCCGATGGCCGGCCGCTGCCGGGATATAATCAGGCGGTTGCGAACTACAGAGAACGCGTAAGTTCCACCTCGATAGAGATCGCCAGCACCGCTGGCGACGACGAAGACGCTGGAGCATCGACCACGCCGGGCGGCGACGCCACCAACGGCAAGCTCGTGACGGCGCTTCTGCCGACGCCGAAAAGCCGGGCCTTGAATGCGCTTGCGCTGCAGACCGGCGCGGGCGAGCGGGATGAGGAAGGCGCGGTTCCGGATGTTTCATCCTTGCCGATTCCGATACCGGCGATGCGCCCGCCTGCCCTTGCGCATGATCCGGGCGCGGACGACGAACTCAAGACTGCCTCGATCGGCCCGATTGCCGCACTTCCGGAGAGACAGACGGCATTGCCGGCCCACGCCCGCTTCCATCCCCGCCTTGTTGCAGCGGAGACCGCCAGGCCGGGCGCTGCTATGATCGCCTTTCTGCCCATGACCGCTTCCTGGGAAGAAGCCAATTTCCTCGGATCGACATCCGAGGCGGCGCTGATGAAATGGGCGCTGCATTCTCCCGGCGAGGCGATGGGATTAAGTACGCCTCGTGTCTCACCCCGCACGGTTCATCGTGAGGCTCATGTCGCGACGTCAGCTGAGGATTTTACCCCGGTCGCAGCCAGACGCCCGTTCGATGCCGGCCGGTTTACATTGCCCCCGGAGGGTTGACCGCATTCAGGTTGATGCGCTGCGCCCTTGACAAAAAACGTTCGAATGTCTCCCTCGCCAGCCGCGGACAGAAGGCTTTCGAACAGGTGGCCGCGGTCGGCCAGTTTTGTTCGGGTGAGGTCGTGGCCGTCGCTGAATGCCCCTCGCTTCGTCTGATAGCGTACAGGAACCCGGCAGATCGCTCATCGTTATAGCCGTGGGATCGCAAAGGTGGCCCCATTTTTTGGGTCCGTCCGCTCTTCCTTCCTGAGCGATCCCGTCCTTTCCCCTGATTGCTCCGCTTCGGCGGGGCTTTCTTTTGCCGCGTCCAGCCGGCGTGCGGACAGTACCGACAATGCCGTAGATTTCGCGATACTAGTCCAAGTGTTTTTTCGGGACGGCCAACAGCAGCGGGCAAGCGGTATAGTTCCCTTCACTTTCCCTTTCTCGACATAGAGCCAGTCGAAAATATCCGCCTTCCCGAACGCGACGCGATCCCCCTGCTTGGTGTTGTGGATGTATTCCGGCCTATCGCCAAGAGAGCGGGGAAATGGTCACTCGATGCCTCGATCTGGTAGACCCAAATGAATTCCACGTCGGGCGCCATCTGATCGGTGGTCAGCTCCACGCCTCTTTATCCTTGTCCTTGAAACCAAGCTTGAGGCTGTAGGTTTCGGTTCCCGCCGGTGGGTTGCGAAGTTTCTCGAGAAAGCCGTCCAACTCCCTATCGATTTCTCATGGGCTTTGGCCATGGCCGGATCGCCGGACGCAATCAGCTGGACGTTTGGATTGTCTTGCGCGAGCGCGTGTTCGGCGGGAATGAATGGAGAGCAACAGCATTGAGACAAGTGAAATGACGCTGCGCAACATTCGAACAGGCCTTATTGTCGTGACTATACGGCGCAACATAGCTATCTCAGGTTGATCTTCAATACGGCTTGATGCACCGGCCTGGCCCCGGCGGAATTATCAAGCCTTGTCTCGATTGCCGTCCATAGACGTTTGGCTAGTCCTACCCCCATCGAATGACTGGCGTTCCGTTCGGCTTGAGCGTTTACTGGATCGACCCGCGGAGGGGGCAAACCATGGCCATGTATCTAACGCGCTTCAGCTACACGCCCGAGACCTGGGCGCGCATGATCGAAAATCCGGAGGATCGCCGGGAGGCAGCCCGGAGCTACATTGAATCCGTCGGCGGAAAGCTGCATGGATTCTGGTACGCCTTCGGCGAGCATGACGGGTGGAATTTGTGGGAGGCGCCCGACAATGTGTCGATGGCGGCTGTCGCACTTGCGATCGGCGCGGGAGGCGCGCTCAGCTCTGTTGAGACCACCGTTCTCCTCGACGTCGAGGACACGATCCGAGCCTTGGAAAAGGCGAAGTCGATCCGGTATCGCCCGCCGGGAGCGTAGCGCGCGCACTCACCGACAGCCGGTTTCGCTTCTGTAACGCAGCCGCCTGATCGGGGCGTCGCCGCCTACTCGCTCTGCCTGAAATTCCGTATCCGGTCGAACAGTACCGCCAGCACGATCGCGCCGCCGATAAACGTCCCCTGCCAGAAGGCGTTGATGCCAAGCAGGCCGAGGCTGTTGCGGATCACCTCGATTAGCGCAGCGCCCACCAGCGCGCCGAAGGCGGTGCCGATGCCGCCGGCCAGATTGGCGCCACCGATGACGGCGGCGGCGATGACCTGCAGTTCCATGCCGGCACCAATATTGGTGGTGACGGCGCCAAGCCAGCCGGTCTGGACGATGCCGGCAATGCCGGCCGAGAGCGCCGAGATCATGTAGACGGCGACCTTGATGCGGCGCACGGGAACGCCGGTGAGCGTGGCAGCATGTTCATTGCCGCCGATCGCGAAGATATAGCGGCCGAAACGCGTCCAGCGCAGCACGAAGCCGGTCAAGAGCGCCAGGATGACCATGTAGAGAACAGGATTGGCGATGCCGAGGAACCAAGCGCCGCCGCCGAGCGCCAACAGCTTGTCGTGATCGGGTCCGAACTGGAAAACGACGGTGTTGTTGGAGGCGACCATGGCCAGGCTGCGGGCGACCGACAGCATGCCGAGGGTGACCACGAAGGGAGGAAAATCGAGATAGGCGATCATCACGCCATTGAAGGCGCCCACGACAAGCGCCGTGCCGATCGCGGCCGCTATGCCGGTTTCGATGCCGTAGCCGGCATGCATGGTGACCGCCAGCACCATGCTGCAGAGGCAGAGCACCGAGCCTACGGAGAGGTCGATGCCGCCGGTGATGATGACCAGCGTCATGCCGAGCGCGATGATGGCGACGAAGGTGACGTTGCGGGTGATGTTGTAGAGGTTCTTCGCCGTTGCGAAGGAATCGGTGGCGACGGACAGGAAGAGGCAGGCGAGAATGACGGCGATCAGCACCCAGAAGGTCTGACTGCCGACGAACTCGGAAATCCGGCTTCGCTCTCTCTGCGCAATCGTCTGATCGAGGGTAACTGCCATTGCTGACCTTCTTTCTGCCCCGTGCCGCGCCGCTCAAACCTGTTCGATGGCGCCTGTGATGAGACCCGTCACTTCCTCTGGCGAACTCGCCGCAATTGGTTTATCGGCGACTTTCCGGCCGCGGCGCATGACGATGACCCGGTCGGCGACGGTGAAAACGTCGGGCATGCGGTGGCTGATCAGCACGACCGCGATGCCGCGATCGCGCAGCTCGCGGATCAGGTTCAAGACCTCAGCCACCTGGCGGACCGAAATGGCAGCCGTCGGCTCGTCCATCAGCACGATCTTCGCCTCCGATAGCATGGTGCGGGCAATCGCCACCGCCTGCCGCTGGCCGCCCGACATCTGCTTGACGAGGTCGCGCGGACGCGTCTCCGATTTCAGCTCCTTGAAGATCTCGCCGGCGCGCCGGTACATCGTCTTGTAATCGAGGATGCGGAAGGGACCGATGCCTCGGCGCAGCTCACGGCCGAGGAAGACGTTGGCGGCGGCCGTCAGATTGTTGCAGAGCGCCAGATCCTGATGGACGATTTCAATGCCGTGCTGGCGCGCCTCGATCGGCCGGTGCATGACGATTTCCTTGCCGTCGAGGCGCATGGTACCCTCGCTCGGCCGGAAGTTTCCGGCGATCATCTTGACCAGCGTGCTCTTTCCGGCGCCGTTATCACCCATCAGCCCGACGACTTGGCCGGCTTCGAGAGTAAACGATACGTCGTTCACCGCCTGGATGGCGCCGAAGTGCTTGGAAATATTGGTAAGTTCGAGAACCGCTCCCAGCCGACCACCCTCCCTTGATGTCGCAGACCTACAGTCGCTGCCAGCTGGCCGCCAGGCGTCTGCGATCTCGCTTTGCCAAGCTCCTCCCGGAAAAGCGATTATTTGCATTTACGCAAAAGCCTGAAGAATCGTCAATCAATTGTCCGCGCAAACACCCTACGTAGGCAAAAATCTACTTCACCGCGAAAATACAGATTGACGCCGCAAACGCTGGGATATTAGCTGTTGCTGGGAGAGAGACCATGCTGATCCTTGTCACCGGGGCTACGGGCAAGGTCGGGCGGCGCTTCATAACTGGGCTGCTTGACGAGCCGAGATTTTCCAATGCCCGCATTCGCGCGCTTTGTCACAATCGCGCGCTTGAAGAAACCGACCGCATCGAGGTCCTCAGGGGTTCGATCGCCGACGCCAATGTCGTTGCGGCGGCGGTGGAGGGTGTGACCCATGTGCTGCATCTCGCCACCTGCAAGGAAACGCCAGATGACGTCATGGATGTCACCGTCAAAGGGCTGTTCTGGCTGCTCGAGGCCTTCCGCACGAGCACGAGCGCCCGGCAGTTCATCCTGATCGGCGGCGATGCCGGCATTGGCCATTTCTTCTATCGCCATGACGGGCCGGTGACCGAAAAGACGCCGCATCGCGCCTATCCCGGCTGCTACGCGCTTTCCAAGGTGCTGGAAGAGGTGATGCTCGAGCAGTTCGCCATCCAATACGGCATCAATACCTGCTGCCTGCGCGCGCCCTGGATCATGGAGAAGGACGATTTCAAGTTCACGCTGTCCTTCGGCGACGATGTCTTCGGCGGGCCGGACTGGAAGACGTTCGTTCCGCCGCCCGAGGCCGAGCGCTACGCCCGCGAGGACACGGTGCCGCTGCTGCGCGATGCCGACGGGCGGCCGCTGAAGCGCAATTTCGTGCATGTCGACGATCTTGTCTCGGCGATACTGGCGGCGATCGACAATCCGCGCGCCAAGGGAGAGCTCTTCAACATCTCGATGGATCGTCCCGTCGATTATGGGGAAGTCGCCGCTTACCTCGCCCGCACGCGCGGGCTCGGCTGCGTCGATATCGCAAGCCAGTTTCATTCCAACTGGATGGACAACAGCAAGGCGAAATACCTGCTGGACTGGCGCCCGGTCTACGATCTCGAAAAACTTGTCGATTCAGCCTGGGAATACCAGCGGTCAAGGGAGGAGCCTCGCATCGTCTGGTATCCCGGTTGACTAGAGGGCGGGCAATCAGGCCCGTCTTTCCATGGGAGGAAGCTATGAGGAAGGCATTATTGCTGACAGCTGCGGCAGTGCTGGCGTTTACCGCCGGCGAGGCCATGGCTGCCAAGAAGCAGCTGGTCATCGTCGTCAAGGGCCTCGACAACCCGTTCTTCGAGGCCATCAATCAGGGTTGCCAGAAGTGGAACAAGGAAAACGCCTCGGCCGAATATGAGTGCTTCTATACCGGCCCGGCATCGACCTCGGATGAGGCCGGCGAGGCGCAGATCGTCCAGGATATGCTTGGCAAGGCCGATACGGCGGCAATCGCCATCTCGCCCTCGAACGCCAAGCTGATCGCCCAGACGCTGAAGACGGCCAATCCGAGCGTGCCTGTGATGACGCTCGATGCCGATCTGGCGGCCGAGGATTCGGCCTTGCGCAAGACCTATCTCGGCACCGACAATTATCTGATGGGCGCCAAGATCGGCGAATACATCAAGAAGGCCAAGCCGAACGGCGGCAAGATCTGCACCATCGAAGGCAATCCCGGCGCTGACAACATCCTGCGCCGCGCCCAGGGCATGCGCGATACGCTGAGCGGCAAGAAGGGGCTTGCCGCCCTGAAGGGCGAAGGCGGCTGGACGGAAGTGGCCGGATGCCCGGTCTTTACCAATGACGACGGCGCCAAGGGCGTTCAGGCGATGACCGATATCCTCGCCGCCAATCCCGATCTCGACGCCTTCGGCATTATGGGCGGATGGCCGCTCTTCGGCGCCCCGCAGCCCTATCGCGATCTGTTCAAGCCGATGGCCGACAAGATTGCCAAGAACGACTTCGTCATCGGCGCCGCCGACACGATCGGCGACGAAGTGGCGATCGCCAAGGAAGGCCTGGTGACCGCGCTGGTCGGCCAGCGGCCGTTCGAAATGGGCTACAAGGCGCCGACCGTGATGATGGATCTGATATCGGGCAAGAAGGTCGACGATCCTGTCTTCACCGGGCTTGACGAGTGCACCAAGGATACGGTGGACACCTGCATTCAGAAGTGATGCGACTGGGAGCGTCCGCCCGAGCGGGCGCTCCGGACATCACGCCTGCGCAACGATCCAATCGGAAAAGGCGCGCATGGCCGGGGTGACCGGCCGTGACTGCAGACGCGTCAGCCAGTAGCTTCCGAGCGATATGGTGGTGGCAAAGGGCTGAACGACCGCACCTGACGAGAGATGCCTGGCGAACATCGAGGGCGGCGCCAGCGCAACGCCGAGCCCCTGGAGGGCGGCCTCCATCATGGCGACGGAGGAATCGAAGACGATGCCGGCATTCACCTGGTCGGCCGGCGGAACGCCGGCGGCCGCAAACCACGTGCTCCATTCATCCGTGCGGTAGCTGCGCAGCAGCGTTGCGCCGGCGAGATCAGCCGGCGACCGCAGATCCTCCGCCAGTTTGGGAATGCAGAGAGCCGAGAGCGGCGCTTCCGACAGGCGCTGCGCCTCCGTCCCGTGCCATGAGCCGCTCCCGAAGCGGATGGCTAAGTCGAGCCCCTCGGCGGCGGGATCGACGCGGTTGTTGTTGGTAGAAACCCGTACGTCGATGAAGGGATGCCGGCGCTGGAAATCCGCAAGGCGCGGCAGGAGCCAACCGACGGCGAAAGTGCCGACGACGCCGAGGAACAGCAATTCGCGCACCTGCCCGGCCTCGATCCTGTCGAGCGTCGTCGCCATCTGGTCGAAGGAGGCGCTCACCGTCGGCAGCAGCGCCTCGCCTTCCGCGGTGATTTTCAAGCCGCGCGGCAGACGCTGGAACAGTGTGACTCCCAGACGCTTTTCCAGCCCCTTGACCTGCTGGCTGACGGCCGCCTGAGTGACGCAGAGCTCGATTGCGGCGCGGGTGAAGCTCAGATGCCGTGCCGAGGCTTCGAAGGCTCTGAGGCCGTTCAGCGGGAGGAATTGACGAACCATCTAAGCCCTAGAAATTCTTGCAGCTGCTGCGAGATATCATGGTTTGCCCCCAGAAAACAGAGCCGCTAAACGCCTCCCCGGGCGCGCATTTGCGCTCATGGCGACCGCCCTGGCGATTTGGAGGATGATTGTGAAAAACCTTGGCATAAAATTTTTATCGGCCGCGTTGATCACGGCATGCGCTTGCGCAAGCGCCTTTGCCGCCGACGAGGTTGAAGTGAGAGCAATCGCGGATGCGGCGATCAAGCCGATCATGGAAAAATACGCCATCCCGGGAGTAGCCGTCGGCATCACCGTCGACGGCCGGAATCACATCTTCACCTATGGCGTCGAATCGAAGGAGACCGGCAGACCGGTTGCGCCGGCCACGCTCTTCGAACTGGGCTCGATCAGCAAAACCTTCACCGCGACGCTTGCCTCCTATGCCGAAGCGACGGGAGACCTCTCTTTGTCTGACCCGGTGGCCAAACATCTTCCCGCGATGAAGGGAAGGCCGTTCGGCGATGTCGCGCTGATCGATCTCGGCACCCATACGGCAGGCGGTTTTCCGCTGCAAGTGCCCGACGAGATCAAAAGCGAAGGCCAACTGATGGAATATCTTGCGGCCTGGCACCCCTCCTACGCGGCCGGAACCCAACGCAGCTATGCCAATCCGAGCATCGGCATGCTCGGCTTCATCACGGCGAAAGCCATGCGCGGCGATTTCGCGGAGTTGACGGAAGGCAGGCTGTTTCCCGCGCTCGGTTTGAGCAGCACCTTCATCAACGTGCCGAAGTCGCGGCAGAGCGATTACGCCCAAGGCTATAAGCGCAGCGGCGAGCCGGCCCGGCTGACGCCTGGCCTGCTGTCCGCCGAGGCCTACGGCGTCAGATCCACCGCCGGCGACATGATCCGCTTCGTCGGCGCCAATATGGGCCTGGCCAAGCTCGACGGAAAACTGCAGCAGGCGATCGACAAGACCCACGCCGGCTATTTCGGCGTGGGGGCGATGATCCAGGACCTGATCTGGGAGCAATATGCCTATCCCGTCACCCTGCAGAGCCTGCTCGACGGCAATTCGGCGGCAATGCTGAAGACCATCCCGGTCGCTGCGCTGCAGCCGCCGATGAAGCCGCGTGGCGATGTCTGGATCAACAAGACCGGCTCGACGAACGGCTTCGGCGCCTATGTCGCCTTCATCCCCAGCGAGCGCGTCGGCATCGTCATCCTGGCCAACAAAAACTACCCCAACGAGGATCGGGTTACCGCGGCCTACCGGGTATTGACGGCGCTTGCGGCAAATTGATCGAAAACAGCGGCACGGACGCGGGAGCAGGCTGGCTGCCGTATCCTGCGTCCATCCGAACCAATTCGCTATCAGGTTGAGAGGCGGACTTTAGCCCGATGCGCGCTCTTGCCTGTATGATAGAGAATTTGCCGGCGAGGAATAGGCTGCGGTGCAACAGGGCCACAATATTGCCAAATGCACCACGAAAATTGAGCCGGGCGGTTGCAGGTACATATTCTGGGTCGCAGCCCTATCCCCCAATAGGGGACAATACTACCTAGGGTAATGTGAATTAACAATTAAGATTAATAGGCGAGTATTTTTTAGAATTATTCGAGGTAATTGCCAGTTCTTGCGGGTGATGCTAATGAATACTCACCTTTTCTTAAGTCAAGAGGCGCAATCCAGTGAAAAGCGTATTGATATCTGGCGGAGCAGGCTTCATCGGTTCGCATCTATGCGATCGGCTTTTGCTTCGGAATGACGTTCAGAAGCTCGTCGTTGTTGATAATCTCTGGACCGGACTTTTCGAGAATATTTCGCACATCAGGGATCCCCGTTTTCACTTCGTGAAATCGGACGTCGAGACGCTGCAGACCTCGGAGAAATTCGACGAGATTTACCACCTCGCGTCGCCGGCATCACCGCCCTGGTACATGAAGGAACCGAAGAGGACGATTTCGGCGAACCTGCTCGGCGCCTTCCGGCTTCTCGACCTGCTGAAAAAGGGTGGGCGTTTCGGTTACACCTCCTCCTCGGAAATCTACGGGGATCCTCTGGTGTCGCCGCAGCCGGAATCCTACAAGGGCCAGGTCGACTGTACCGGCCCGCGCTCGTCCTATGACGAGAGCAAGAGATGCACTGAAGCGCTGCTGTTCGAGATGCAGCGCACCAAGGGGCTGAACGTCAAGGTCATCCGCCCCTTCAATATTTATGGACCCCGCACCCGGCCCGACGACGGCCGCGCCGTCTCCAACTTCGTCACCCAGGCGCTTTCGGGTCGCCCGATCACCGTGTTCGGCGACGGCAAGCAGTCGCGCAGCTGGGGCTATGTCGATGACATCGTCGACGGTTTCGCCCGTTATTTCTGGATCAACGAGACCGACTACAAGGGGCCCTTGAATATCGGCAACGACCGCGAGATCACCGTTCTCGAAGTCGCGAAATATGTTTCCAAGCTGGTCGGTGGCGTGCCGATCGTCTTCGAGCCATCGCCGCCGCAGGATCCCACCAACAGGCGGCCGGACCTGACGAGAGCCTATGCCGTCATGCCCGAGTGGTCGTGCAAGGTCAGCTACGAACAGGGCGTGGCAATGACGCTCGACTGGTTCAGAGAAAAGATCAAGGCGGGCGCGGCGTAATAGCCGCCCGGGTTTCAAGCACTTCCCGCATTCCGCGCGGGCTTTGTGCCGGCCTGTGCGCGTGTGCGTTGAGAGAGTAACGATGCAGGAAATCATTCCGTCCGATTTGGCGACTGTCACTTTTCCCGTACCGATTCACTATCTCGATCTCGCATCGCATGAGCCGGATACCGTCGCGGCGCCGATATCGGCCGGGCTCGTGGTCTTTCTCGCCGACGGCCTGCCGGTCGGACAGGCGTACGTCGACAGGCCCGAGGCCGCGGCCGAGCTTGCCGGACGTGTCGTGCAGCCGGATACGCTCGCGCATGCGCGTCAGGTCGCGCAGGCACCTCTTCAAAATCGCGAGGTCAGCATTCTGATCTGCACCAAGGACCGGCCGGAAGAGCTGCGCCGGTGCCTCGCCTCGATCCCCGAACAGTCGCTGAAGCCGGCGGAGATCATCGTGGTCGACAATGCCTCTTCAGGCAATGCGACCCGCCGGGTGGTCGAAGAAGCGGGCGCCACCTATGTGCGCGAAGACCGGGTCGGGCTGGATTTTGCCCGCAACGCCGCCATCCGCGCCGCGAAAACCGAATTCGTCGCCTTTACCGATGACGACGTCGTTCTCCACCAGCGCTGGTTGGAGAACCTAATGAAGGCATTCGACCGGCCGGAGATCGGCTGCGTCACCGGGCTGATCCTACCCGGAGAGCTCGCAACGCCGGCGCAGTTCATCTTCGAAAAGCACTGGGGTTTCGGCCGCGGTTACATCAGGCAGGATTTCGGCCGGGATTTCTACGACAGTCACAGGCGCTACGGCGCGCCGGTCTGGACGATCGGCGCCGGCGCAAGCCAAGCCTTCCGCCGCGCGGTGTTCGACGAGATCGGCCTGTTCGACGTCCGCCTCGATATGGGGGCGGCCGGCTGTTCGGGCGACTCCGAATATTGGAACCGGCTGCTGCATCACGGCCATGTCTGCCGCTACGAGCCGACAGCGGTTTCCTGGCACTTTCATCGCAAGGATATGCAGGGGCTCGCCAGGCAGATCCAGCAATATATGAGCGGCCATATCGCTGCACTGCTGGTGCAGTATCAGAACACCGGCAACGGCGGCAACCTTCGGCGCATCCTCATCTCCTTCCCGAAATATTTCGCCAAGAGGTTGCGCAAACGCCTGCGCAAGGGCGCCACTTCGCATGACTTCTTCCTGAAGCAGGAGATGCTCGGCAGCGTCAACGGCGCGCTCTACGTTCTGCGCCGCTGGAAGATGCGCGCATGGTGACAGCTGTGGCGCCGGCCATTTCCTTCCTCATTCCTGCTTATAACGCCGAGGACACGCTTGCCGAAGCGCTTGCCAGCCTGCAGCGGCAGACGCGGCCGAACTGGCAGGCGGTTGTGGTCGACGACGGTTCGAGCGACCGCACCTGGGAACGGCTTGAAGCGATAGCCGCAGCGGACAGCCGCATTGTCGCCGCCCGCCAGGCCAATGCCGGCGCTGCGGCGTCCAGAAACCATGCCGCCCGGCTGGCCGTCGCCCCCCTGCTCTGCATGCTCGATGCCGACGACTGGCTGGATCCGACCTTCATCGAAACCATGCTGCCGATGGCGGAGGATAGATCGCCGCTCGCCATTGCCTATTGCTCCTACCGCCGGGTCGCCCCGGACGGCCGGCTGATGCCGGTGGAACAGGCGCCGGTGCTTGCCGGCGATGCCGCCAGGCGCGAATTCTCGTCCTTCTGTGCGCTCGCCATTCATACGGTGGTCTTTCCCAAAAGCCTTTTCGAGCGGGTCGGCGGCATGGATGAGAGCCTGCAGACCTGCGAGGAGTGGGATCTCTGGCTGCGCATGGCCTTTGCAGGTGCGGAATTTCGCCGTGTCGACGCCTGCCTGGCTTTCTATCGCATGAAGCCGGGCTCGCTTTCCGGCGATCCGACGAAACTGGTGCGTGACGCGATTTGCGTGACGACGAAGGCCGAGGCGCTGCGCAAGCAGCGCGGCTTGCCGGCCGAAGGTCGGGAGAGCGGCTGGATCACGCCCGCCATCAGCCGATTGCGCATGCTCGTCTGGGTCATCGCGGCCAAGCACGATCCGAGCCTGGATATAGCAGCCCTCGCCGCACTGCTGCCGGACATCCCGGATGCCGCAGGCTATGAGAGCTTTTTTGCCGGCGTGATCCTTCACGGCTTGCAGACCGGCCTCCTGCCCGACCGGGCCGACGATCTCATCGATGCGCCCGAGCGATGGTGGCCGACTTTCCGTCTGCTCGTCGAGCTGATCCAGCGGCATTCGCTGCCCGGCACCGGCCGCAAGATCCTCGAAGCCGCCGCCTGGCAGATCTCCGTCGGCAACCTTCGGCGATCCTTCAGCCTCGGCGCTATCCAGGTAGTGAGCGTCGAGCTCGGCGCCCTTTCCAGGATCGCCCGGGCCCAGCAGGCCGATACGCTGATCATGCACGGCTTTTCCGGCGACGAACATGTCGGCACCTTCGTCGGGCCGCTCTGGGGTGATCTGTCGATCCGGGCGCAGATCCGACTGATCCTGCAGGAGATGCAGGCGGGAGAACATCTTGAGCGGCAGCCCACCCTCGCTTATGCGGCTGCCTGGACAAGGGAGGCGCTCCGCGGCTACCGAGCCTTCGGCGGCCTCATCATCCGCAGCGGCCGGCGGCGCGGACGGCTCGAAAGGCTTCTGGCGCGGACCGGCCGCAATGCCGTCCTGGCCCGGGCGCCAGGCGACGGACAGGATAATGACACCCGCCTGTCCGACATCCTGCGCGATCTCGAAGGCGGCCTGCCGCCGGTGCGACGTACAGCCGCCGCAGCGCCGGCGAAGGAAATGCAGGCCCCCCGGGCTCAGTCGGCAGAAGACTATTGGGAGCACATTTTCGAACGCCCGGATCCGTGGAATTACCTGTCGGTCTACGAGCAGGTCAAATATGCGCAGACATTGAGCCTGATCCCGCAAGGGACCGAAACGGCCCTGGAACTTGCCTGCGCCGAGGGGATCTTCACCGAGAAGCTTGCACGCGCAGTCGGCCGGGTGACGGCCACCGATATTTCGCAGCGGGCGATCGACAGGGCGGCAAAGCGCTGTCTCGATCTCTCCAATGTCGAGCTTCGGGTTCTCGACTTCGTCGGACAAGAGCTTCCACCCGATCAGGATCTCATCCTCTGCTCGGAAGTGCTTTACTACATGAAGGATGAGCAGATGCTTGCCAGTGTCTGCCGCAAGATGGCGGCGGCGCTGAAGCCGGGCGGGTGCCTGATCACCGCCCACGCGCATCTGCGCCAGGACGAGCCCGGGCGAACCGGTTTCGATTGGGGCCATCCTTTCGGGGTCGGGACGATCAGACGGGTTCTGGCCGAACAGGCGGGGCTTGCCCTCGAAGAGACGATCGACACGGCGCTTTACGCCATCCACCGCTTCCGCAAAGCCACCGTGGTCGATCCCGTCCTGCGGGTCGAGACACATGGAACACCGATGGACGTCGATGTGGCAAAGCACATCATCTCGGGACCGGCGGGCGTCGCGCGCGAGGTGGCATGGGCAACCGAGGTGACGACCTCGGTCCCCATCCTGATGTATCATCGGATCGCCGAGGATGGCCCCGCCGCGCTGCGGCGCTTCCGCACGCCGCCGGAGATGTTCCGCAAGCAAATGCAATTCCTGCGCCGGCATGGCTATTACGCCGTGACGGCGCCGTCGCTCGCCAATCATTTGCGCAGCGGCAAGCCGATCCAGGGCCGGCCGGTCATGCTGACCTTCGACGACGCCTATCTGGATTTCCGCGCCAACGCCTTCCCGATCCTGGCCGAGAATGATTTCAGCGCCGATGTCTTCGTCGTCACCGACAAGGTCGGCGGCCGCTCGGATTGGGATTGTGCCTATGGCGAGCCGGCGGCGCTGATGGCGTGGCCGGATATTCTGGAACTGCAGCAGAAAGGCATCAGCTTCGGTTCCCATCTCGCCTCCCATACGCCGGCGAGTGCGATGGAAAACGATGTCTTGCTCGCCGAAGCCCTGCGGTCGCGCCATGCGCTGGAAAGCCGACTCGGCGGCTCCGTAGTTTCGATCGCACTGCCCTACGGCGCCACCGACTTCAGGGTGCCGGGCATTCTTTCCGTTGCCGGTTACACGATTGGCTTCACCACACGCGCCGCAACAGCCGCTTTTTCCGACAATGTCTTCGGCCTGCCGCGCCTCGAAGTCCGCGGCGACCGGCCGCTTGAAGCCTTCCCCGCACTGATGGGCCTGCCGGGAGCCTTTATCGAATGACAATCATCACCACCGCAGCGCCCCCTCTGATCACCGTCGTCATCCCGGCCTACAACGCCGAAAAGACGCTTCTCGAAACCTTGCACAGCGTCTCGAAGCAAACCTACGACAAGCTCGAAATCCTTGTGGTCGACGACGGATCGCGGGACGGCACCTTCGCGCTTGCGAGCGACTATAGCCTCATCGATCGCCGTGTCCGGGTTCTCCGGCAGGCCAACGGCGGCGTTGCCCGCGCCCGCAACCACGGCATCGGCGAGGCGCGGGGCGCCTATGTGGCGCCTATCGATGCCGACGACGTGTGGCATCCCGAGAAGATCGAGCGCCAGCTGCAGTCGCTGCGAAAATTTCCCGGCAGCCATGGAGTCGCCTACAATTGGTATGCGGCGATCGACGAAAACGGCGTCATTTTCGGCAATTCACGCCCGGTCCTGCATGAAGGCAACATCTTCGAACCGTTGCTGCGAGAAAACTTCATCGGCAATGGCAGCACGCCGCTGATGCCGCGCGCAGAGGTTCTGCGCTGCGGCGGTTACGACGCCGGGCTGCGCGACAGCGGCGCCGAGGGCTGCGAGGATCTGAAGCTCTATCTCGCCTTGGCCGAGACCCTCCCCTTCGCGCTGGTTCCTGATTTCCTCACCGGTTATCGCTTCACCCGGGGAAACATGTCGAGCAACGCCCTTCGGATGCTGAAATCCCACGCCCTGGTGATGGCGCCGATCATCGACCGCTACCCGCATCTGCGGCGCGATATCGAGACCGCAAAATTCAATACAACGCACTGGTATTTCAACAAGGCCCTTGCAAACCGCGATTACGCCCAGCTCAGGAACCTGGCGCCGATGATGGCGGGACAATATGGCCCGCAGTTGATCGTCCATAGCCTACGGCAGAGCTTTCGTCTGGCAAAACGCCATGGCGTGCGCATTGCAAGACAGATCCTGCGAAAGCCTTCGGCCCGATCGAAGACCCGCTTTGCCGGTGCGGCCATTCCGCAAGCCGGCACGCCGTTCAGCGATCGTTTCATGCCGCTTGGCGGCGTGCTCAGCCCGACATCGTCGCGGATGGTCGACTATGAATAGGTTGCGAACATCCGCCTCCCGGCCGGCCGGCGCTTACAATATGGTCATCGCGGCCCGCTACCGCGAGCTTCTGCAGCTCGTGCCGGCGCTGCGGCTGAAGATGACGGTGATGATCGTCCTTGGCATTCTCACCGGTTTTTCGGAGATGGTCGGCATCACCTTTCTGGTGAGCCTGGTCTTTATCCTCGGCCAGCAGGACACAGGTTCCGGCTCCGCCGTTGCCGGGCTTCCGGCGATTTTCGGCGGCGTCGACCTCAGTCTTTCCAAACCGGTGCTGATCGGCATCCTCATCGCCTCCATCCTGCTGCGCATTCTCCTCGGATTCGTCAACTCGCTGATCACGAGCGCGATCAACCACAAGATCAGCGATCGCATGCGCGACCGTCTCTACGCCAAGATCCTGACCATCCCGTTCCAGCGCTTTCAGCACTATGAGCGCAGCGATCTGATCAATGTGATCGCCACTGAAGCCTATGCGGTATCCTCGGCCCATGCGAGCCTGGTGCGTCTCGGTGTCAATTTCGGCACGATCGTCATCTTCGGCATCGGCATGCTTGTCATGGCCTGGCCGATCGCCTTGCTCGGGCTTGTCTTCGGCTTTATCCATAACTTCGCCTTGGGGTTCTTTGCCGGCGCCTATCGGTGTCTCGGCGCTTCGGCGCTGGCCGCCGTCGAAGCCTTGACGCAGCTGAGCTGGACCACGCTGCAGACCTTGAAGGCGGTCAAAAGCTTCGGCCTCGAGCAGCGCCACCAGCAGATCTTCGTAACACTATCCAGCGAAGTCGGCCGGACCTGGCGCCACTCGGACTGGATGGGGGCGGCGACCTCTCTGTTGAGCGAAATCCTGACCTTCGGGGTCATCCTGACGATCATCCTGTCTTCGGAATTCCTGCCGGTGGATTTCAAGGCCGCGCTTTCGGCCACCATCCTTCTTTACAGGCTACAGCCGCACATCAAGGGATTCGACTCTCAGATCCTGCGCCTTTACGAGATGGAAGCGTCGCTGCAGAACGTCCTGGCGCTGCTTGCCGAAAAGGACGACGCCAAGCAGGCCGCGCAAGGGGTGCCGGTCCCCCGCCTGGCGGAAGCCATCGTCTTCCACGACGTCTCTTTCACATATGAGCAGTCGACCGCCCCGGCCGTCGAAAACCT
Organism: Rhizobium lentis; assembly: GCF_014200175.1. Taxonomy (GTDB): domain Bacteria; phylum Pseudomonadota; class Alphaproteobacteria; order Rhizobiales; family Rhizobiaceae; genus Rhizobium; species Rhizobium mulingense. Next base: position 982,931 of record NZ_JACHBD010000001.1, read on the forward strand.
CAATTTTTCGATCAAGGCAGGCGAAACGACGGCTCTGACCGGACCAAGCGGCTCCGGCAAAACGACAATCCTGAACATGATCCTTGATCTCACCCGGCCGACGCGAGGCCTGATCACGATCGACGGCAGGGACCTTGCCGATGTCGACCGCGCGAGCTGGCTGCACCTGCTCTCGGTCTCGGGCCAGGATGTCGAACTGATGGAGGGCACGGTTTTCGACAACATCCGCTTCCGTCGCGATATCTCCGATGAGGACGTCAGGTGGGCCGCCGATGTCGCCTGCGCCACGGAATTCATCGAAAATCTGCCGGAAGGCTTCGACGAATGGCTGGGCGACGAGGCAGTGCGGCTTTCAGGCGGACAGCGCCAGCGCATCGGTCTGGCCCGCGCGCTGGCCGGCCGGCCGCAGATCCTGCTCCTGGACGAAGCCACGAGCGCGCTGGATGAAAATACCGAAATGCGAGTGTTTTCGGCAATCAAGCAAGATGCCGGCCGAACGCTGATCGTCGTCAGCCATCGCCCTGCGGTCGCCAGGATGATGAAGAACCAGATCGATCTACGCCCACCAACACTCGCATCCAAACTCGGGTGAGGGCGATGGAGATGTCGACCACGTCGGAAATTTTGGTAGCGGTCGTGATCCCCGCCTACAATGCCAGAGACTATATCGCAGAGACGCTTCAGTCCGTCATCGATCAGACCCATAGGGCGCTGGAGATCATTGTCGTCGACGACGGCTCGACCGACGAGACCGCCTCCATCTGCCGCCACTTCGCCGTCGCCGATCCGAGGATCCAGTTTCTGTCGACGGAAAACCGCGGCGTCGCCGCGGCGCGAAATACCGGGATCGCAGCATCGAAGGCCGGCTATCTCGCTTTCCTGGATGCGGACGACCTCTGGCATCCGACATATGTCGAAAGAATGCTGTCGGCGCTCCATCCCCTGCCCGACGACTGGGGTGCGGTCTATGCACTTCATCGTTTGGTCGATTCCCAGGGATATTGCACGCGGTCCGGCTCGTCGCTTAGCGCCCGGGAATCCATTCTCATCCGCCATCTCGTCTTCCGCTTCGTCGGCAATGGCAGCGGTTTCATGGTGCGCCGTGCCGTCATAGACAAGATCGGCGGCTACGATCCGAGCTATGCCAAGCAGGGAATCGGAGGATGCGAAGACTTCGATTTCGAACTCCGCACCGCCGAGCATTTCAAGATCGAGGCGGTGCCATTCGGCCTGGTGGGCTATCGGGTTCATGCCGCGGCCATGTCTGCCGACAGATCCCGAATGGCGCGATCGCTTCTGGCCGTCTATGAGCGATGCGTCGCCCGCAATCCGCAGCTTCCTGATTTCGTCGTCAGTTGCGCCCGCGCCTCGGCCCACCTCTATGCATTCTCGAAATTTGCGGCTTTGAAAGATTGGCGCAGCGCCGCAGCCTCGCTCAAGCACGTCTATCGTCATAGTCCATTGCTTGCTGCCAGCGTCATCATCAAGCTGATCTTTTCAAAAGCCGCCAGAGCCGCAAACAGGGCGTTGTCGAAAGTCCGGCCGCTCTGGCGGCAGAAGCAGCAGAAGTTCAAAAAATTCGAAGAAATAGACCCTGTTATCCCACTGGTTGGCGGATGGTCTCGTTTCCGAACGAAAGCCTTGTTCCGGCGCTTGTCGAAGATCGACCGTTGCGACGGAGATTGCACTGCGACCTCGAAGAGATAGAGCATTTCCGGTCCTTAAGGACGGTACCTCCGCTCCGTTGTCAACTATTTCTTAATTATTCAGTACAAATCGAGCACGACGTAAAATATTTGTAGTCGCGACCATGACAAAACTGTGGGAAACTATAATCTTCCGATAATAGGCTGTGACAATATCAAGTTTAAGCGCAATTATAGCTACGCACTGTGCAAGAAATCCTACCAGAGGACCCGTCACCACCCCGGCGGGTCCTCAACTTTGCGGGGGACAAGTTGCCGCGGGGCACCGTTTTGATCGCTGCATCGGATAGAGAAATGCTGCTTCGACAGCGATATTCCCTAAACCAGTATATCCGAAAGCAATGACCGGTCTCACGCTCAACGGCAAATGCTTCCGCTTTGCAACGAAATTACCGGACAGCAAATTCGCCCCCAGAGAGATAATGTCTTTATTATAAAGTGATAGACGAGGTCATCTTTATTATTGAAATAAGCACATCTTGCGGATATTAACCATAAACAGTTCAATCATCACAAAAAACACTTTTAAATACAACCACTATCTGAAATAGATATTTTTACCTTTTGATAAAAGTTTGGTTTTATCTCATTTATTATTCGAAGTTGGCGCAGATGCCGCTTAACGGCGCCGCCTTGCATTCTTGTCGGAAAAACATAAGAGATCCTCACATTCTTTCCTTCCTTTTCTTTCGTCGCAACGGCGCAGCAAGGCAACACTTAAGAAGGAGCGGCCAGGACCAAATCCGATAATCCCGGCATGAGCCGGCATCGACAATGCGCAACACAACCCAACTTCGGAGAATGACGATCGTGAAGGCGAAGAGAGGTTTAACATCTTGACAAATCATAGGATTATGGCAGGTCATCGCGCTGCGGATAGACCGGTATTTGCAAGCCTTCGACCGGTCACTTCAAATCCGTCAGGCAGTCCGAGACCAAAGAGCCGCAGGCTCAGAGACACCCACTCTCGTCGAGCGACTCCCGGCATGAACAGTCAATCCGCCAGCGCGAAAGACTTCACTCAATGCAACACACCGAAATGGCTTTTGACTGACCAAATCTGTGTCGAAATGGCCGCACCTCGTCCCTGAATTAACCTTTGATAAAGCATTTGCTTGCTCAACTTATAATTTGTGTCATGGTCACTGTAAGTAGTGAGGAGCCGACCTGATGAGTGATTTAGCATCGCAGATTCCGGAATTTGGTTATGATGAACGCGTGATGATCTGCCGGAAACAGATTGAGAAGGCAGTTTATCAGTTCATTGCAAACACGAAGGTCGAGGGGTGCGATCCGGCGGAAGTCGCAATGGCCATCGCGGACATTGCCGATGATTACATTTTACTGCTGGCCCAGAAGCGCAATTTGACCCACTGAATGAGTGATCGGCCCAGCCGATCATTAGACGACCACCGAGACCAAACTCGCGCCGTCTCCCCGCCCGGAGACAACGTCAGCGAAACCGCTTATCGTTCGTTTTAAGTGTTTATTGTGCCCGGGTTCGAATACAGCCCGAATGAGCGGCAGCCCAAGACCCATTCCGGATTTTTCCCAAGCTATAATCAAATCGATTCCGAATAGGTCGATTGCGCAGATCCTATCCCGGCAGCACTCATCCATTGCCGCAGAAACACCAGTGGCCGGCCTCAACCCTCGAAGCCATGCAGAGCGCCTCAGGGTGTGGGCGGAGAGTAGGGGCGGTGTTTTTCGCCAAGTGTGTGGTCGCCCCCATCAATCGGCCGGGTCCAGCGCGCAAAGCAGACCATCGACGGGAATCGCGGCCAGTCTTTCGCGTTTGATATCGACCCTCCAGGCTTTGACGACGCTCTCCGATCGATAGGAGCCATCCGGCTGTTCCACCATCCTGCCGAGCGCAAAGACCATGTCCTGAGGAAACAGGCTCGACGAGCAATAGCTCGGTTGCAGAAGTTCGTGACGAGGGCTGGGCTTGACAATCGCCACCTCATCGATCGTGCTCCAGGCGGGAAGGTTCCCATTTCTGCCGGTCTGGCGCTGCAGCACCAGCGAGAGCTTTGTGCCGCATTTGAGCTCGGCCGCCGAATAGGCGGGGCCTCCGGCCATTCCGGTCAACGCCGTTCCACTGACTTCCACACAGCCCTTCGCAGCAGGAGGCGTCGATTTTCCCCGCGCCTCGCTGGCATGGCCGGCGGCCGGGATCAGAGCGAGAAGAGCGGCGATCGCAGGAAAAGACCGTGACATGTTTTCCCGCCTCGCGCAAAGCAGCTGAATTTCACGCAGGCCCCCTCTACCCGGAAGAGAAGACCGTAGCCTTGCTCGGAGATGAGTCAATCCCCTACGGAGCGCGGAAGTCGCGTTGGTTGGTCGTCGACCTCGTCCTTCGAGGCGCCTACGGAACACCTCGGCATGAGGCAGGAGAGAGGCCGCAGTTGTTCCTGGGAGGCCAGACTAATGTCTCTTTACGCTCACCTGCGGAACCGGGGAGCTCAATTCAGCCAGATCCCTGGTCAGTTCCTCCCCGACTTCCTGCTTCACCGCCTCAAGGGCAAGATCGAGGCAATTCGACGCGAATTGCAGTTTGGCATCCTGAGCGACCTGCCGCGCATAGGCGATCATCCGCGCCAAAGCGAGCAGTTCGTCCAGACCCTCTTCCGCCCTGAGGTCTGCATTTATGTTAGCGGCCGATGTCACGCCCATGCCCATTTCTCCAACGAATTGAAGGAACAATACGCGGGCTGGCGTGGCCAAGCCCGTGAAAAAAGCGTGACACAACTCCCGGTGACGATTGCTGCATTCAATTCACAATGCGAGCCGTGTAGGAAATGCAGTCTCGTGCAATTTCCAGGACAAATTGGCATTCACGCGGATATCCGCGGCTGCCTGCACTGCTTTCAATAACTCCAGAGCATCGATGCGCTTTTGATCGACGGAATGCGCGACAAGCGCTGTCAATAATCTCGGACGATCCGGCGCGGCTATGCTGGCGCACTGCTCGACGATCGCCCGCCACGTCCGCCTCTTGAAGAAGACTGCGCTCGCAGCATTTTCAAGCTCCCGGCGCACTCCTCCTGGGAGCAATTCATTGCTTTCCATGGCATCGAGCGTGGCGCTGACATTGACGAGCGGGATCGTCAACGGCTTGCTGCCCAGCGCGCTCGGCGCGTGCACGAGCGCAACGGCGGCATCATCGACCAGCCGGCCCGAGCGGTAGTCTTCGAAAATGCGGCCAATCCCGATCATGCCGAACGGATGGCATTCTGCAGCCCGCAGCGCGCCCATGCTTGCCGCCCCCAGCACCGTCACACCAAGCGAGAGAGCGCGGAGAATTTCCTTATGCCAGACCGGCGCGGCATATTCGAAGCCGCCGTCGACCAGTCCGATGACATTGGCACCCTGTTCCGCCGCAGCCAGAACATCTCCCTGTGTCGCAGGCGGCAGGACGCGTATCGCCTCGCCGGCAAGTGCGGCTGCGTCGGGAAGACTGGGACCTGCGAAAATGATCTTCAAAAGCCGATCGCTCTCGCCAGCGCCCTTGTTCCCAACCGCCGAGCACGCTCCCCTTCCGGACTTTCGAGCGCGGGAATAACGACCTTGACGACGCTGAAGGGAAGCGTGCCCTCGCTGAGGCGTATGGCAATGACCGAACCGATCCCTTTTGTTCGCAAAGCCTCCAGCACATGCTGCAACATCTGCGTGAGATTCCGTGGCCGATGTTGCGGCGTTGGGCCCGGCGATCCGGGAACTGCGTCGAAGGCTCGCCGCATCAGCGGCGGCAAGGATCTAGAGAAGGTGGCCGGGGAAATATCGTCCCGGGCTCCGCTGATATAGGTAAGCCGCGACTGCACGGCTTCCGTTATCGCCCGAATGGCCGCGCGCACGGGAGAGGGATGGGCGCCGGTGCCGCCGGTCACCTCGACAAGGCGGATGTCCCTGCCACCGTGGCGATCCCGCGGGTCCGGAACGCAGTCCCCGGGGCCTAGCATGGCGGTGAAACAGGGAATGGTGATGTCGCTGGTGATATCGAAGAGCCTGAGCGCCAATCCCGACGCGTCGATCTTATCGATCAACCCGTCCAAGGCGCCGTCCAGGAAACCGCGGGGATCGACGCAGCCGGCATAACGATCCGCTTCCGTGCTGACCTGCCACAGCACATGCGCGTCCCGCTCGATCCGCTCGAGCAAACCGTGAAAAATCGCCTCCTCCAGGTTGTTTCCCGAGGCCAGGCCGTCCGATGACATCCAGTATCGGGCATCTCGCGTACGGTCGAGCACCACCGCCTCAAAGGGGATATAAATCGTCCCGCCGGTAAGAATATCGATGCCGGCCACCCAATCCGTCTCCTCGTCCGGCCCGAGGTCGGGTTTATGGATGGCGATCAGGCAGTCCAGCGTGTCGATCTTGTGCCCCATTGCCCGCAGGCCCGAAGCGCTGCTGCGGAGCCGATCGACGAAAGGTTCGCCGGCAACGGCCCGTTCCAGGGCTTCCATGACGGTGGACACTTTGGCATCGACATCGGTCAGGCCCTTCCCCTGAGCGATCACGATGGATCGCGAATTCGGGGTATAGGCGCACCAGACGGGAATCCCGATATCGTCGAGCCCGGTATGTCGCGCCACCCTGGTCACCCCGAATCTGGTCAACAAGGGCTCGACCCGGGAAAGAGTTTCCCGCGGCGATATGATCCTGTCGGAATATGTCGACTGGTCCGTCAGATGTCGGCTCAGCCGTCGACGTGGCCGGAAAGAGCGACCTGCGCCGACGAAACGGCGACAGCCAGATCGACGCCCTTCACGAATATTCCGCCGGCTTTGCGCAGACTGCTCGCAGTTGCCAATTCCCCCGTCGGATTGAGCGGCTTGACCGTGCCCGCGTCGAGATCGGCCAGCCAAAGACCCGCCTCGTCCGGTATTCCTATGATGACAGCTTTCGCCATGTAACGCCCCTCAGCTATTGTTAAAACCCGGCCTTCAACAGGCCCTCCCGATATAGCTCTTTTTGCCAATGCTCCTTGAAGGGAACGATGGCGAGCCACTTCTCGACGTCGAACACCGGGTTGATGCTTTCGGCGCGTTGCCGATGGAAGAGTGCCCGTTTTCGATCGCCGATCATTGCGCAACTGGCCGCGGCGATACGATGGGCCGGCGCTTTGTCTTTCATCGCCTCGACGTAGGCGATGGCCTCCTCATACTGTTCCAGGAAGAAACTGGCTCCCGCCGCACACCACAGATAGGCGTCAGGCGCGATCGGATTGAGCGACATCGCTGTTCTGATCTTGGCGAGCGCGTCACCGGGCCTGGATGCATGCACGAGCGTGTCGGCATGGCTGTAGATGACATCGGCATAATGCGGGCTGAGCTGTTCCGCCAGGTGAAGGGCTGCGACGCTGGCATCGACATCGCCGAGATAAAGCCTGGTGACGCCAAGCTCACGATGGCCTGCCGCCGATTCCGGATCCCGCTCGATTGCACGAAGCGCATGCTGTTCCGCCAAATGCAGCAGCTCGTCATTTCCCTGCGCTCTCACGAGCCACTCGCTGGTGAAGGTTCTTGCCAGCCCGGTAAACGAGGCGGAGAAATCCGACTTGTACGACAGCGACTGCTTGAACGCCTTCCTTGCCCGGCGGATATGCGGCAATGTCAGCTTGCTCATCAGGCTCGAACCGACGAGGTAGGCGTGGTAGGCCCCGGGATCGGCCTCGAAACGTAACCGCTCCTCCTCGTTTTCGGCCAGCTCGCGGGCCACCGACTCGGTCAACTGCTGGGCAATCACCCGCCTGTGGCGCGGCAATGTAGCGCGCGTCATCGCAAAGCGGTTGGCCCAGATGATCTCGTCCGTGGGAAAATAGATCAGCTGCGCGAACAACCCCTCTTCGGAGAGTCGGGTGTCCAGAAGATAGGTGATCGAGTGCCTGGCGACCACGGCCGCCTTCTCGGAGTCGCGGCGGATCTGGCCGGCTGTATGCGGCGCGACGATGGAAACGTTTCGAAGTGCGCACAATTCTATGGTGACGTCTTCGATCAGAGCGTTGGCAAGGGCAAGTCCGGCATCGGCGTGCTTGGCTGTCGGGGGAAGCAACGCCAGGCGCGGCAGGATCAGCGGCGCCGCCGATATGCGTTCGATGTCGGTCGACTGGCTGCCAGGCTCCGAACGCTTCACCTCCACCCTTGGATGGCCGTCGCCATTTGCCAATCTCTCGGAAAACGGCGAGCCGCGGGATATCTGGTGCAGCAGCGCCCTCACCTGCTCGTCATTCGGATCCCGCTCGAGGATTTGCAGGGCGGCGCTCGAAATGATGCGCGCTGCGTCGGGCTTCTGCACCTCGGGCAGCGCCTCCAGCAATGCCTGACGCAATTGCAACGCCTGGGCGTCCCGCTGCGCCCTGATCCACGCATCTATCGGCTTTGTCGCCGGCTTGATATTTCCTATGAAACCGCGCTGGGTCAATTCGGTGATCGCCTGCAGCCGATCCAGCGGCGCACCGCCGGCCCGAAAGACATCCAGATCGCTGGAAAGCGCCTGCGTGTTGAGGCGAACCGTCGTGGCGGTGAAATCGAAGGCTATTTCGGCGCGTCCGCCGTCCATCTCGCGGATGCGAGACAGCATTTTGCGTAGATTGAGCCGCGCCAGTTCCGGCTCGACGTCGCTCCATAGAAACTGTGCCAGCTCATAGCGGCTGAGCTCGTGGCTCGCCCCGACATAGATATGGGCCATCATCAACAGACCTTTGATCGGATAGCGAACCAACTCGCCATTCGTCTCGGTCAACCGCAGATCGCCAAATGTCTGCAGATGAAGCACGATCTATCCTCAATTGTGCACGACCGGATCCTGCAACTCGCTGTCGATGTCGGGCAAGCCCTCAACCGCCAGGCTTTTGGCCAGCGCCACCAGTTTTTGCCTGATATTTGGATCCTCAATGGCGATAAACGCCTTGTTGAGCGCCAGTCCTTCCTTCGACGACAGGAATTTGTTCAACTCGCTCGTCTGCGCTTCGATCGGCCCGGAACCGCCGTTCTCGAAGAAAAAGCCGACGGGCACGCGAAGAATCTCGGAAATGCGCTGGAGACGGCTGGCGCCGATGCGATTCGTCCCCTTTTCGTATTTCTGAATCTGTTGAAAGGTAATGCCCAGAAGTTGAGCCAAACCATGCTGGGTCATCCCGAGCGTCTTTCGCCGAACTCTCACGCGGTTGCCAACATAGACGTCGATGGAATTCGGCGATTTGGCCTTCATGTGAATAAGTCTCCCGCTTTATCAGCACGCCCGCTGTATAATGGAGAATTCGAGCAAGAATGCAACTAAAAGTAAATATTTTGTAAGGATTTTTTTCAGCGCCGCGCACAGTAGAAGCACCTGTGGATTACTGCAGGCGCGTGTCATGACATATATATGAGGAGTAGCTTATCGAGAAAGTCGGAGCGGGGCGGATTGTCGAAATCGGCCCCGCGGCCCTGTCGGCTAGAGAGGCTTTTCAGCCACGGCGATCATCGACTTGGCAAAAGCAGGTATCCTTCCGACATATTCAAAACGAATACTGCGGAAACCGGCATCATGCAGCAGCGTGCTGAGAGTGTTTCTCGACCAGAATTTGATATGTCCATGATCCTTCAGCGGCATGAAGTGATCATCCATTTTCCCAAGCGCCGCCAGGGCGACGTTCTTCAGATAGCCGTGATAGGGAGTCGATACCACGGCGATGCCGCCAGGCTTAACCAGATCATACATCGTCGAGGTGAAGGCCTTGGGATCATAGACATGCTCGACGACCTCCAGGCTGATCACCGCGTCGAAGGTGCCGTATTCCCCGGAAAGCTCGTCATAAGCCGAACCAACATTCAGCGGCAGCCCGGGGTATTTGACATTGGCTTTGGCGATGCCGTCGCTTGAAGGATCGACGCCGACGACGCAATATCCCTCTTTCGCAAGAGCTGCGGCCGCCCCGCCCGTGCCGCATCCCAGATCGAAGACATCGGCCTTCGCCGAGCCGGCAAAATGGCCTTCCAGCACCCCAAGCACAGCCGGCAGGATGTAGGAATGCGCGGTGGTCGGTTTGGCGTGGATATAGGTGGTCGCGTCCAGTTCGACGGACATATCCTTCTCCTTCTGCAAATTCGCGGCAGACCCTATAGAAGAATACGTCGAAAATTGGGTAATACCCGCCAAAACAAAATGTAGATCAATAATATAACCTGTAGTTTTGCAATAAAAAGTTTAACCTTTGCGCGAAGATAAAACAAAGATGGCAGCATCAACAGATGGCAGCACGCACTGAGATTGGACCGGATCCCGGCTCTCTAAAATGTCATGAACATTAGCAAGAAAACCGGAAGGGGCCGAGAAGTATAGGAGACTGCGGTGCCCCGTTTTGCCTGTCACGGCCGCGGATCATCCGCGATCTTCGCCGCGCCATAGCGGCGGGTGCATTGGAAAGGATCAAGATCGGGGAACCCAATCCGCTTCCGGCAGATGTGAAGCGGGCGCTTCTTGCCGACGACACGCCCGACGCGGCAGAATGCCGAACAGCAAGCCAAAGATATTTAACGGATGGATGTATACTGCTGAATCTAGACAGCCCAAATGAAACCCTTCTCGCGTACTCGGAGAAGATAAGCTTGCCCGAGAATCCGTCGCCCGCATATGCGAAACAGCCAGTGGGAAAACCACGGATTCCCGTGGTCTTCTGGTTGCTGCTGACGATTTCCCTGTCGCTCATCATCGGAACCGTGCTTCTTTCCAACGACATGAAGCACTTGAGGACGATCGATCGCTATTTCGGCCTCGATCTCTTTTCATATGAGGTCAAGCCGCCGACACCGAAGGCGCTTCCCCGCCCGGCACCACCGGCCGCCGTCAGGTTTCCCCTACTTGCCACCGAACCGCCTATGGCGCAGACCGCATCAACCTTTCTCCGGACGTGGCGCATCTCAGGAGCGGAAATGTGCGCGGCCCTGCGCCACGCCGGCATCCAAACCAGCGAATGGGCGGCAGCGAGCTTCAACGCCGATACCTTCGAATGCTTTTTCGAACACAACGGCAAACGTGAAAAGGATCAGCTTCCCAGTTCCATCTTCGTCATCGTTCGCGGTGACGCCGCCGGCACGATCAACAACATGCGCGTGAAGATCGTCAATCCAGAGACTGACCAATATGGCCAGCTCGACCCGAACATCCTGCGGATTTTCGAGGTCATGCTGAGCCAACCGCAATGGCTGGATTTTCATGAGGCCCTGAGCGCAATCAAGAATCTGAGGGACATCAAGGAAGACGGCTTCGGCGCCAGCATCACCTTCAGCCGCGAGGTGCTCAATCCGGACCGTTACAATTTTACGCTCTCGCTGGATGCGGCGTCCGGACCTCAAAAGAGAACGAGAGATTATTTTTCCGACAGAACCTGGCTTCCATCACCGGAGCCGACGGCTGAAACTGACCCCGCGCAACCGGCGCCGGCATCAGGGCAATAAGACGGGAAGAAGTAGCTGCGGACGCTGGTCGAGGGCGCACGCGTGACCGGTCTATCGGGCCATGGGACCTGCATCGTCGTGCTGCCGCTAGACATTCAAATCCTGCGCGCGCCCTGGCCAAGGTCGTCGTTCAACAGGCGAATGGCATCCGCCGCGCGGGCGCAGCCGTCGTGACATTCCCCCAGCTGCAAGGAGGGTAGGAACACGCCGAAGACGCTGAAAACACGGCTGCGAGCTGCAGGTCATCGAGACGAGAGAGCGCGTTTCGAAGGGGCGCCATAAAAAAACGGCATTTTGAAATGCCATATGAAAAAAAGCTCATCACGCGTAGCTGAACCAATCTTCCATCACGAGCGCCCTCCGGGAAGATCTATCTCTTGGCACAGACTGAAGAGTCTAGCGGATACAGTATTCGCTCCTGGGAAAGTATATTTGAGGTTGCACTACTCCACCAAAGTAAACGCAGATCGGAACGGAACCGTCGAAAACCGACCCTGCTGCAGCAAGTTCCGTCGCGAAGATGAGAAAAGCCCACAGCGAGGAATAGCATGAACAGAAGACGTTTCCTCGCTTCGCTTCCGCTCGCGCTGTCTTATGTCCAGGCGGGCGCGGTCCTGCCCAGGGTGCCGGCGGAACCAGGGCTGCGCGCCCTTGCCGACAGCAAATCGTTGCGGTTCGGATCGGCAATCGACTTACTAAATATCGGCGATCCGGGCGCCTGCGAACTCTATGTCGAGAACGTCAATTCAATAACGCCACGCAACGAATTGAAGTGGAAAGCGACGGAAAAGAGCCCAGGCATCTTCTCCTTCGCGGGCGCCGACAGGATGGTTGCATTCGCGCGAAAAAACAACATGAGGGTTTATGGGCATACGCTGATCTGGTATCGCGTCCCGGACTGGGTGTCGGAGATCGCCGACGCGCGCGGCCTCCGGACGGTCATGAACCGTCATATAAAACAGGTTGTCGCTCGCTATAAGGGATCGATCGATGCCTGGGATGTGGTGAACGAGCCGTTGGAATATGATGCGCCCGACCTGCGGAACTGTGTTTTCCGACGCCTTCTCGGCGACGATTATATTCGCATGAGCTTCGATATGGCGCATGAGACCGATCCGGGTGCAACGCTGGTTCTCAACGAAACGCATCTTGAGAAAAAATCCGCCATCTTCGAACAGAAACGCGTGCACATTCTCAAAATCGTCGAGGATCTCGTCACCAGGAAGGCGCCGATCAACGCGGTGGGGCTGCAGGCGCATTTCCGCCCGGGCCTCGACCGGATAGATCCGGAGGGAATGGGGCGATTTTGCGCGGCTCTGAAGGATATGGGTATCGGTGTCTATATCACCGAACTCGATGCGTCCTGCCGCTTCCTGAAGCACGACCAAGGCTTCACGCAGGCCGCCTACGCCGATATTTTCCGCGACGTGATCACCGTGGCGGCCGAACGCGGCGACTTGCAAGGCGTCACCGTATGGGGCATGTCGGAAAAATACGGCGAGCCCGATGAAACGGGGACCGATGCCGATGGAGCCTGCACAAAACGCATTAATCTCTATGATGAAAACAACGCGCCGCGCAGTTCAGCTGATGGCATCAGGCAGGCAATAGAGGCGATGTGATGCGCAAGACAACGGAGACATCGGCAGATTCATGAAAAAGGCAGTTATTTATGTGGAAAAATTTCTGCCTGCCAGCCAGGCATTTGTTCTCAATCAGGCGGTAGCGTTTCGTTCGTTCGAGGCTGAAATTCTTGCCGGCACGCGAATTTCCTCGGCCCACACCAGAAAATCCACTGTTCCGGTTCACGACATCCGCCGGTCGCCGATCGCGCGGGCCGGCGAACTTCTGCTGAAAATTCCACAGATCGGCCTGCCTTTCCTCTTTCCCGCGATTGGCCAGGCCGACCTCGTTCACGCGCATTTCGGCAAGAACGGCTATGTCATCGGTCCCTTAGCGCGGGCCGCCGGCAAACCGCTCGTGACGACGTTTCACGGCTTCGACGCCACCTATCGCGGCGATCCGAAAAAACCGGGCGGCTTCAACCAGGTGCGCTTCTTCGCCAAGGGCCGCAGCGAAATGGCCGGCTGGAACAGCTGGAACATCGCCGTTTCCGATTTCATCCGCGACCGGCTGCTGGCGCTCGGTTTCCGCGCCGACCGCGTTTTTCGCCACCACATCGGCATCGATCTCGATCTCTTCAAAATGGAGCCTCGTCCCCGAAAAAAGGGACTGGTGGTTTCCATCGCCCGTTTCGTCGACTATAAGGGCCACCGCTTCATGATCGACGCGCTGTCGCGCGTGGCGGCGACCGGCACGCCGGTCGAATTCGTCATGGTGGGTCAGGGACCGCTGAAAGGGGAAATCGAGGCGCTGGCGCGTCGTTCCTTGCCAAGCGTCACGATCCATGAAAATCTGTCGCAGACTGAGATAAGGGACCTGCTGGCCAGTGCAGAGCTTTATCTCCACGGCAGCGTGACCCTCGACAATGGTCACGCAGAAGCGTTCGGCCTCGCCAATCTCGAGGCTGAGGCCGTCGGCACTCCAGTCGTCGCATTCCGCTCGGGAGGCGTGGGCGAAGCGATCGAGGAGGGGAAAACTGGCTATCTCGTGGAGGAGCGGGATGTCGCGGGAATGGCGGAAGCGGTCGGACGGCTGCTCAATGACCAGGCCCTGTGGACAGCCTTCAGCGCGCGGGCACCGCTTCTGGTGGCCGAGCGCTTCGACATACGTCGCCAAACGGGGATGCTCGAGGACTATTACAGTTCCGTGCTAGACGAATTTTCGAGCCGGGGTCGGACTTGATGGTGCAGACAGGAAAGAAGCCGAAGTGGGGACTGAACGTATTTCGGCCGCTGCGGAACGGAATCGTCAGGGCCAAGTGGCTCTACTATACGAAATTCTGGGGAATGGACATCGATCCGACGGCAAGCTTTTCCTTAAGCGTGCGGTTCGATAAGACCAACCCGAAAGGCCTGCACATCGGCGCGGAGACCTATGTCGCCTTCGAAGCCGCGATCCTGACCCACGACCTCACGCGCGGCCTCTATCTGCACACGAGGATCGGCAAACGCTGCTTCATCGGCGCCCGCAGCATCATTCTGCCCGGCGTCGAAATCGGCGACGAATGCGTCATCGGCTCGGGCTCGGTGGTGACCAAGAGCGTGCCGCCGCGCTCGCTTGTCGCCGGCAATCCGGCAAAAATAATCCGCAGCGACATCAAAATCATTTCGCGTTATGGCCGCATGGATCCTGACAGCGGATGCCGGCCCGATGCGAAATTTCAGGAAAGCTGAGCGGCCTTCGGACGCGTCGGAGAGAACAATATGAGAACAATATGAGCACGATAAAGGTCACCATCCTTTTTTCGACTTACAATGGCGCAAAGACGCTGCCCCGGATGTTGGAGGCTCTGACCAAGACGACGCTTCCGCGCGATCAGTGGAAGATCGTGGCCGTCGACAACAACAGCAAGGACGCCACAGCCCGGGTCCTTAAATCCTTCCAGGCCAAGCTTCCACTGGAAGTCTATTTCGAGTCCAAGCAAGGTAAGGAAAACGCGCTTGCGACCGGCTTCAAACATCTGGAAGGTCAACTCGTCATTCTAACGGATGACGACGTTATTCCGGAGCCTGATTGGGTCGAGCAATTTGTAAAGCTTGCTGAGGAGCAGCCTGACTATAGCATGTTCGGCGGGCTAATTCTGCCGGAATGGGAACAGCAGCCCGAGGATTGGGTTTTGAAATATGCTCACATGAGCATTCTCTACGCCGTCAACAGCGAACTTGAGGTCGGTCCGATTCCGGCCTATCTCATCTTTGGCCCGAATTCGGCGTTCCGTCGCTCAATCATCGGCGAGGACTATGTCGTTCACGCCAATCTCGGCCCCAATGCCGTTGTTAAACAATACGCCATGGGACAGGACACCGCGTTTGCCCTGCGCCTGGAGAAGAACGGCGGGCGCGCCTATCACTCTACCAAGCCCAAGGTTAGGCATATAATCAAGAAGGAATACGTGTCGGAGAGCTGGATTCTCGGGCGAGCAGAGCGCTACGGGAAGGGCATGGTTATCCTTCGATCCGAGCTTTTTGATAGAAAATTCAAAGTTAAAGGTATCCCCGTCGGAGCATTTTTGACATGGACGGCAATGAAACCTGCCATTCAAATCATGCGGTACATGCCAAGAAGCAGGTTAGCCTTTAAATTGAAATGGAATCAAAGTCTTAGAAAGGGAATCATTGAACAGTTCAGTGAATCCAACAATAGATCCACCGCGGGAGTTAAATAATTTGGCTGCTGTCGATGTGGAAAATGAGAGCAAGCATATTGGGAAAGATATGCCAAAATTTGATGTCGTGTATTTTTCTCGAAACTTTCCCGAATTAAGTCAAACCTTCGTTTATAATGAAATGCGGGGGTTACGTGACATCGGAGTCGCAATTCATGTTGTAGCTCAGAAACAGGAAACCAGCAGCCCATCTGATCTACCCAAGAAATATGGCTTTACCGACATCCGCTATGCCATGGAGGGGACAGGTAGATCCAATAGGGCTAAAAGGGTCTCTTCATTACTGAGAAACCTGTTCAAGCTGCCGCTGAAGGCATCTTTTCGCCTCCTATTATCCATCGCTGAGCGGCGAGGCACAGGCAATGGTACACCGCTCTCGACTAGAGTTATACTTGCAACGATGCTCCAGCCAAAGCAAAATAGGGCTGTCATTCATTGCCATTTCGGTACCGCCGGTCTTGTCGTAGCGCAGTTGAAGAAGGCAGGGCTGGTGGATGCTCCGCTAACGACCGTCTTCCATGGTTACGACCTCACACAATTTATGAAAGACAAGCGTGCGGACATATACGACGACCTGCTCGAACAGGCAGATCTTCTTTTGCCCATTAGTGATCTCTGGCACCGCCGTTTGATCGAACTTGGTGCATCACCTCAGAAGATCCGGACGCAGCGCCTTGGCATCGATTGTAGCGCCTTCCGCTTTAGGGAACGGGTAAAGCGACACGATGCCCCCCTGCGCTTCATTTCCGTTGGCCGCATGACCGAAAAGAAAGGTCATCGCTACGTCATCGAGGCGTTCGCCAGGTTGATTGCGAACAAGCCGGATCTCGACGTTCGGTTGGACATGATTGGCGACGGTCCATTGTTCGAAAATATTCGCGAACTTGCGGACGGTTTTATGCTGGGTCACCGCCTGGTGCTGCACGGCAGCGTACAGCATGACGAAGTACGAACGCTTCTGAACGACGCTCATATATTTGTTCTGCCAAGCGTAGTTGCTGCCGATGGCGATATGGAGGGAATACCGGTTGCTATCATGGAAGCCATGGCGCTGGGTCTTGCGGTTATCAGCACGCACCATAGCGGTATCCCGGAACTCGTGGCAGACGGAAGATCCGGCTTGCTGGTGCCTGAACGCGACGTCGAGGCACTATGCGCAGCCATGGAGGCGCTCGCGGAGCAACCAGAAAAAATTGCATCGATGGGACGCGAGGGGCGCGCCATTATCGAGGAACACTATGACGAGCGAAAACAAGCACAAAAGCTCTTCGATGCACTAAGCAGCATAAGCTGACGCTGTGCCCCACACTTGCTTCGTAATTAAGGTACGTTCAACTGATGTATGAACTTCAACGAATTGACGTGTCGGTCGTTATTGCGGCGTATAACTGCGCGCCGTTTGTAGATCGAGCAATCAATTCCGCCCTGTCGCAAGAGGACGTCAGTCTTGAAGTAATCGTGGTTGATGATTGCTCCACCGATAACAGCGCCGACGTTATCCGCGCCCTGGCGAAGCAAGACAAGCGGGTCCGGCTTGTTCAGCTTGAAAAAAACGGCGGTCCGTCGGCCGCCCGCAACGCGGGCATTGCGGCATCGCGTGGAACGTGGATTTCTGTGCTGGATGCAGACGATGCGTTCTTGCCGAACAGACTATCGCGCCTGCTCGTTCTGGGTGAATTGCAGAACGCTGATATTGTTGCGGATAACTTCGTCTATTTTGATGCTGTTGCAGGTTCAACTGGAAATCCAGCTCTTCGATCGTTACCGCGCGAACAAATCATAGATCTCCATGCCTTCCTGAAACAAGCTCGTCCGTACGCTCCCGAAGCCGATTTTGGACTCCTGAAGCCTTTCTATCGGCGTTCGTTTCTCGATCGGCATGCGATCAGCTATCGCACCGACTGCAGGCATGGAGAAGACTTCCTGATATATACAGACATCCTTCGTTATGGAGGACGTTTCGTTCTCTTGCGGGAACCCGGATACTTATACACGACGAGATCCTCCGGCTTGAGCAGAACTGTAATTGACTACAAGGGCCAAATCCAAGCCATGGACAGGCTTTCACGCGAGCCGGATCTCATCGCAGACCCTAAGACCCAGCATCTTCTAATCGAGCGACGCCGGGCGCTCATCCGTCTTTCGGTTGAACGCCGGTGCGCCAATAACTTGTTGGAGCGGCGCTACGCGAGCCTGGTTTGGTCCGCCTTGGTTGACCGCTCAAACGCTGATATCCCACTTGCGATGCTAAAGAGAATTATCCGGAAAAAACGCAGGCGCAGCGCGGAACCATGAGCAACTAGAGAGAATCCCGGCGGGCACAGCTTCACTACAGTTGAGCATGTCCCGGCGAAAAAAGACGAGCAGGAGCCGATAGTGACAAATCCTAAAACGATCGACGTTCTCATTCCGGTCTATAATGGCGAGGCAACGATAGAGAGCGCGGTTGCATCAATTCAACGGCAAACGCTTACCGATATCCGAATTGTCATCGTCAACGACGGATCGACTGATGGAACTCGCCATTTGCTTGATGGAATTGCTCGCCTCGATCCACGGATTACTGTCATCAACAAGGAAAATGGCGGGATCGTCGACGCGTTGAACGTTGGCCTTGCTGCATGTGATGCGGAATTCATTGCGAGACACGATGCAGATGACATCGCATTCGAAGATCGTCTTGAAAAGCAATGCTCTTATCTTCGACAGCACGACGATTGCGTTGCGGTCGGCGCCAACGTTTGGCACATCAACATGCAGGGCGATCGCCTTGGAACGAAAACTCGTTTTGGCGAAATCATCGCCGACATGGACTCTATTCCGTCAACCGAACCTTATTTGATGCATCCAATGTTGATGGTTCGCCGCGAGCCTGTCGTTCGCGTCGGAGGTTATCGGTATGTCGTTCATGCGGAGGACACGGATCTCTATTGGAGACTACGTGAAGTCGGACGGCTTCATAATCTCACCGAAATTCTTGGCGAATACCGTTTTCACGAGAGCAGCATCTCAAGCTCGTCGATCGTAAACGGCCGCATCCAGGCAGTTTCCTCACAATTGGCGGCGCTTTCTGCGAAGCGCCGTTCGCGAGGGCAACAGGACATCGATTTTTCCGAAAATCTCAGCGCATCATATAAGGCGGCGAAAACGCTGGCGTCAATTCTCGAGCTCACCTCCGCATCGCTATCCACAGAGGAACGAGCTTATCTCGAAATATCAACTGCGGCAAAACTGCTTCATCTGAATTCCTATCGCCCATATTCGCTGGAACGGAGCGATTTGTCTTTCATTGGTACCGCATTTAAGCAGCACGCCAAACATTTCAGGCCGCCGGTGCTTCACACGATCGAAGAACACCTGCGCACGCAAGTGTTGCATCTTTGGGCCAATCGAGATTTCCCCGCACTCGTTGCGCTATCTCCACCAGCCTACCTCGTCGCCGATCTCGTTCGGAGGCGAATGCGAAAGGCAAAACGTTGGCTTTTCAATGTTGCTTCGACGAATTCCAAACAAAATTAACGAATAGGGCAAATGTGCATGATTTATACGGACCTTATTCAAAGAGATCGAACCAGGCTCCTGGCGGAATTACAAGAGAGAATTCCTTACGGGACTCGATATGCGTTCATGGAGTTTCCAAACTATGGAAACGTCGGCGATACGGCGATCTGGCTCGGAGCGCTTGAATTGCTGAAGGAGGCGACCGGCCAGTTTCCTTCCTACTTGGCAACCAACCGTGAGTATCACCGAAAAGCCCTGGAAGACGCCCTTCCAGAAGGACCGATCGTCCTTCAAGGAGGCGGCAATTTTGGCGATATCCACGGATGGGCGCAGCAATTTCGCGAACGCGTAATCGCGGAAAATACCGGGCGCCGCATTATTCAGATGCCACAATCAATCAAGTATTTAGATCTTTCGGCAGCGGGAAGAACAGCAAAAATTCTTTCGCGTCATCCCGATTTTCATATGCTCGTTCGAGATAACAACAGTCTGGAATTTGCCAAGCAACATCTCGGTGTATCCGCCAAGCTCGCCCCCGATTGCGCTTTCGGTTTAGGCCCTTTAACGCGCCGGACACGAATACAACATGACGTCGTATCCCTCTTGCGCCATGATGAGGAAATGGTGCAACACGATCTGTCCGAACATCGGCGTCTGAACGGTCCCGATCCCGTTGACTGGATAACTGATCCAGAAGGTTTCGAAGCGCGATCGTTTCGCTACGGCAAGGTAAAGTCCCTTTTTGAAGGCAAATTCAACTGGCCGGCCCGGAAGCTTGCGATTTATCGGCATCAGGCATCCAGCCGCCTCGAACGGGGCTTGCGCATTTTGTCGACGGGAAAATACGTTCTAACTGATCGCCTCCACGCGCATATTTTGACCACGCTTCTCGGGATCCCGCACGTGTGCCTCGATAATAACTACGGCAAAATACATTCGTACATCGATGCCTTCACCCACGATTTTGATGGGGTGTTCAAAGCGTCAACGATGAAAGAAGCTGTGGACATCGTGCAGTCTCTGAGCAGCGATACTCCGTACGAGGTCGTAGAGGGGTCTAAATCTTGAACAGTATCGCGTCACGCCTCGCCAAAGGGAGCATGTGGATCTCCGCTGCAAGAGGTCTCGTCAACCTACTTGGCTTCATCTCCACAATTGTCTTGGCCCGTTTGCTCGCCCCGTCGGATTTTGGTGTTGTCGCGATCGGCAATACGCTCTTGGCGATTGTTGGCTCCTTCACCGCGCTTCCGTTGTCGCAGGCATTGATTCAACACAAGGCACCCACTGCGGATCACTTTCATACCGCTTGGACATTGGGAGCACTGAAGGGCATCCTTCTAGGCGTCGTCTTTGCAATTTTCGCACAACCTGCTGCATCCTTTTACAACGAACCCCATCTCGTGAACGTGATGTATGCGCTCGCCTTCAGTATGTGCTTAAGCGGCCTCGGCAATCCGCGCCGTATCATGCTTCAAAAAAGCTTGGTATTTTGGCAGGATTTCATGCTCAGCGTGTCACAGAAGCTGTTTGCGGTCGCCACGGCAATCGTAGTGGCTTATTTTTTCAGAAGCTACTGGGCGCTTGTGCTCAGCATAATCGCCGGGCAGATCGCCAGCATCGCGATTTCCTACACCGCGCTGCCATTCCTTCCGAAAATCCGCTTCGTCCACTATCGGGATCTGCTGTCGTTCTCCATGTGGTTGACATTCAGCCAAGTGGTAAACACACTCAACTGGCGCTTCGATCAGCTTTTGATTGGTAAATTGCTGGGTCGTACCGAGGTCGGCTACTATACGGTTGGTGATACACTGGCAGTCATGCCCACTCGCGAAGCGACTCAGCCTCTGACGCAAACACTTTTTCCAGCCTTTTCACAACTCAATGGCAATAAGGAGCGACTGCGTCAGGGTTATAGGCGAGCACAAGCCGTCGTAACCGCTGTCGCACTTCCGCTCGGCGTGGGAATGGCTTTGGTTGCCTATCCGATGGTCGAATTCTTCATGGGCGCGAAGTGGTTAGCGGCGGTCCCAGTCATCCAGGCCCTCGCATCGATCTACGCTCTCCAGACTCTCGGCTCATTGGCTCAACCGCTCGGGCTCTCCCTCGGAGGCACGCGCATGCTGTTCATCCGCGATACTCAGCTTTTTGCCATTCGGCTGCCGCTTATTGCCGCCGGCCTTTATTTCGGGGGCCTTCATGGTGTGCTGATTGCCCGAATGTTCACCGGCACGATCGCGATCGGCTTCAACTTTTTCATCGTTCGAAGCTTGATAGGTATTCCGGTCCTGGCGCAGATCCTTTCCAACGCCCGGTCGCTGACATCGTGTGTCTTGATGGGCCTTGCTGTTTACTCCGCCCAAGATGTCGGAATGTTTCTCCAGGCGGAATTTGGGCTGCTGCCTCGACTGTTGGGATTGGTGGCAATCGGCGGTGGTGTCTACCTAACGTCAATGTTCATGATGTGGTGGTTTGCCGGACGGCCGATCGGTCCGGAGACGGAATTACTTCGTGTCGTTACAGGAACATGGGCAAGATTCGAGCGCTATCGACTGGCCCGCTAAGAAAGGTTTTCAATTTCCTGAAAAGTCTGAGGACCTATGAGCAATCCGATCATCAGCGTTATTTTCTCGTCTTACAATGGCGCCAGCAGGCGTCTGCAAAACACTCTCGATTCTTTTCTGGCTCAGGATTTCCCTCCCGAGAAATGGGAACTCATTGCAGTTAACAACAACAGCAAAGACGCCACTTCGGAGCTACTGCATCGCTATGATCAAAGACTGCCGATTACCGTTCTCGACCACCCTTCCCCTGGCAAATCTGGTGCCCTAAATGCCGCACTGGACGTCGCGAAAGGAACGCTTCTGGTTATGACCGACGATGACGTGGAAGCGAACCCGGATTGGTTGAGCAAGATTGCCGCATGCGCAGAGGCTAACCCGGAGTTTGGTATTTTTGGTGGCCAGATTCTTCCTAATTGGGAGCATTCGCCAACGGGAAATCGCCTTCTCGAATGGGTTCCCATGGGATCGACTTTTGCCATCGTCGATACACGCACCAGCGGACCCTGCGATCCGACGAACGTGTGGGGACCAAACACCACCGTGCGACTAAGCGCCCTCGGTGCGGACGTTCGGTACAGGGAAGATATTGGACCCCTGCCGGGGGGGATGTTCGCCATGGGCGAAGATCAGGAAATCATCATGCGACTTTGCGGGCGCGGCGTGAAAGCCTATCATTGCGCTGAAGCAATTGTTCACCACTGGATTCCTGCATCCAGCGTGAACGAACTTTGGGTTCAGAAGCGAGGCGAACGGCTGGGATACGGTATTCCCGCACTCTTCCCAAAAGACGTTCCAACTGGCCCCAGGATCGCAGGGGTGCCCGTTAAGACCTGGATCGAAAGCGCGCAATGGGCATTTCGGGCAGCCATCCTCTATCTCCTGCCGCAATCGAAGAAGCGTTTCTGGGCTATCTGGAAGTATTACTACATGCGTGGGTATCGTGCCGGAATTCGCAGATACGCGTCCGCGACGCTAGCGCGATGATCGATTGGCCCAGGAGGCGGTAATTTGAAACTCTCGGTGCTCATCAATAATTTCAACTACGGGTGCTTTTTGCGCCCATGCATCGACAGCGTTCTGTCGCAGACCTATCCCGACTTTGAAGTGATCGTGGTCGACGACGGCTCCACGGATGATTCCAGGGAGATCCTCGGATCCTATGGGGAACAGATCCTGCCTGTGTTGAAGGAAAACGGCGGCCAGGCCTCGAGCTTCAATGCGGGCTTTGCGGCCGCAAGCGGCGATATCCTCTTTCTCCTCGATGCCGACGATGCGTTTCTGCCCGGCAAACTCGCGCGGATTGCTGAGATCTATGACCGCAACGAGATCGACTGGTGCTTCGACCGCGTGACGACTGCCGAAGGTGACCAGCCTCCTCCTGCGGAGCTGCTGGTGACGCTGTTCGACAAGCGGGAGACGTTGCGCAAAGGCGGTTTCCCTTCGCTTCCGGTGCCGACATCCGGCTTGAGTTTCCGCCGCGCCCTGCTGTCCCAGATATTGCCGATGTCCGTGGCGACGGATGTCGTTCTCAGCGACAATTATATCAAGTTCGCAGCGGCCTATCTCGGCCGCGGCGCCATCGTCGAGACGCCGCTGACATTCCAACGCATTCATGCGTCGAACCGTTACACAGGCACGAGCCGGGCAAAGACGCTTCGCCCGCGGATCATGATCGCCACCGGGCTGGAACTGGCGCGCCGTTATGACGGGCTGCAGGCGCTCGGCAAGAGCTTGGTGGCCGGCGGTATTGCGCAAACGACATCGCTGCTCAAGCTCAGCAGCGAAGCGCGCAACATCGTCGCCGGCGGTCCCTTCGGCCAGGATGCCGCAACCGAAGTGGCCTTGATGGCCGCCCGCAAGCGTTTGGGACATATGCTGCGCGGAGGACAGTCATGAACCAAGACACCTTCCCGCGTTCATCGGCCGAAGCCGATCGGCCAGGCATGTCGCCGTTGAATATCGCCGTCGGTGTGCTCACCTACCGGCGTCTGGACGGGATCGCCAAGCTGCTTGACGTGATGACGCGCCAGACCCAGCATCCGGCTCGCCCCTATCATCTGACCATGGTAATCGTCGACAATGATGCGGCCGGCAGCGCAAGAGCCACCGTCGAAGGCTTTGGCCAGACGGGCGCCTATAATCTGATTTATGTCGTCGAGCCGAACCAGGGCATACCCTTTGCGCGTAACCGGGCCATGGATTCAGCCCCTGCCGACACCGACCTCTTCTGTTTTCTCGACGATGACGAATGGCCTGTCGACGGTTGGCTCGATGCGATGCTGGAGACTCGCGGGAAAAACCGCGCTGATTGCGTCTACGGCCCCGTCCAGCCCGTTTATCCCGACAACCCACCGGAATACTTCATCAAGGCGAAGGTTTTCGAGCGCAAGAAAAACAAGGACGGTCAACGCATTTCCTATGCGGCTTCGAACAACGTCATGTTCGATTATCCGCTAATCCGCTCATGGAATCTGCGCTTCGAAGAGAAGATGCGCTTCACAGGCGGCACCGATTATCTCTTCTTCAATCAGGCGATTCGCCGCGGCATGCAGGTTTTCTGGGCTGACAAGGCACTCGTCTATGATATCGTTCCTGCCAGCCGCATGACCTGGAAGTGGGTATTGCAGCGGCAATACCGGCTCGGCAACACTTTCGCAGTCAGCGAGGTCCTGCACGGCAATCCCAAGCGCAGGCTTTATCGGGCGGCTTATGGCGCCTCGAGAGTGATACTCGGGCTGGCCATGCTGCCGGCGATCGTGATTTCACCCTATTGGGGCATGCGGGCGCTCACCCACGTGCTGCGCGGCGCCGGCATGGTCAACGGCATCCTCGGACATGCATACCAGGAATATAAGCCCAATGCCGCCCTCTGATACTGTTTGCAGGAGCGCCCTCGGATGAGTGTCGGCCCTACCTATGTTCGAGATGGAGATATCGGCCTGCGGCCGGCCACCCGCGCACGGCCGCGCCACGGCATAAAAAAGGAGACGCTCGTCCGTCTGCTCCTGACGGGCATATTCTACCTCGCCCTGCTCCGGGCCACCGGCATGTGGTATGGTTATCCTGCGAATTTCGACGAAGGCGTGTCTATTGATCCGCTTCCTCAGAAGCTGATGCTTTATTCGCTGATCCCGTTGATCGGCCTTTATTGTCTTCTTGAGCCGAACCGCTTCCTCGCCTTTTTCCGCGGCATTTCACCCCTTGTCTGTGTCGTGATCCTTGCTATCGTGGTGTCATTCGCCGGTTCGCTCGATTTCGGCGCCTCCGTTCGCGGCGCCGCGGCCGTCGGTCTGCTGGCGCTCGGTCCCCTGCTCTTTCGACTGCGCTACGGCAACGAGGAAACCTTACGTCTCCTGGCCAATTTTGCCGTTTTCTCCGCCTTCGCAAATGTCCTCTATACGGCCGCCTTCCCGCGTTTCGGGATCATGGGCGGTTCGCTGGCGGGAGCCGTGAAGGGGCTGTTTTATCACAAGAATACAATGGGACAGTTCTGCGCGATCTGCTTTATCGTGCTTATTTCCCATCGTCTGCCCTCCCCCAGGCTCCGCTACAGCGGCTTGCTGAGAAGCCTCGCCATCCTGCTGACCCTGCTCCTTGTCGTGGTCTCCTTGTCGTCGACCGCCGTCGTCATGGTGGCGATCGGTCTCGCCACGATTTTCGGCCTGAAGATGATGGAGAACGTCAGACACAGTATGGCCCGCGCTTTCATCGTGCTCTTCCTCTGCCTCCTCATCGGCGTCGCCGGCTCGATCGCCTATCTCGGCGTCGCCCAGGCCGTCGCGGAAGCTTTCGGTAAGGACCTGACGCTGTCGGGCCGCTCCGATATCTGGGAACAGGTGATCCCTCTGATCTACGACAGGCCGATCTTCGGCTACGGCTTCGCCACGTTCCGGCAGGCCGACATTGTCGAGGAATATGTCCGTCTCGGCCACACCGTCCGCTCGCTGCACAACACCTACCTCGAGATTTGTCTCAACATCGGCATTCCGGGCTTTCTCTGCTGGATCGCTTTCCTGTTGACGCGGATCTTCAAGAAGATCGCCGCAGTCTACAAGAGCCATCAGCTTCAGACCGTTCAGGCGAAAGAGGTCGCCCTGATCCTGCTTGTCATGATCGGCGCGATGACCGAAGCGGGAATGATGCTCGCGCCGATCGGTCTATGGCCGGTCCTCGTCTCCGTCTTGCCCATGACGACGGAACCCATCGTCCCACCGCGTCGGCGGCGACTTCTCTCGAGAAGATCGGCCTGGCAGCGGAGCTTCGACCATTCACAACCAGTTTCAGGAGAGTAGGCAATGACCAGCGCCCCAATGGCCGTGCCGGAATCGAAAACAGCCGCGGTCAGCGTTGAACGCGAAAAATTGCTGGATATCGAACGCGGCAAGGGCCTCGGCATCCTCTTGGTCGTCTACGGCCATCTTGTCATGCAGGGCACGCTTGGCGAACAGGCATGGTACCAGGCGACAAAAGCAGCGATCTACACGTTCCATATGCCGTTCTTCATGTATCTCAGCGGCTTCGTGTTCTTTTTCACCGGCGCGCACAACGCGCTCGACCGGAACTTCGGCGCGTTCTTCGCCAAGAGGTTTGACCGGCTGCTGATCCCCTTTATCGTGATGTGCCTGATCAACGTCTTCGGCAAGCAGTTCGCCGAAATGTTCATCCACGTCGACGATGGCGTCAGCGGCTTCTGGCAGGGCCCATGGGCGGTGATTTCGAACAGCCCCAACAACCCGACCATTTCGATCTGGTACCTTCTGGTGCTTTTCGTCTATTCGGTGCTGACGCCCATCCTGTGGCGGCTGAGCGGCCGGCAGATCGGCATCCTTTTCCTGTTCTCGCTGGCGATCTTCTTCATTCCCGCTTCGGAGAGGTTTTATGCCGCGCGAATTCTAAGCTATTTCGTATTCTTCGCCGCCGGCATGGTGAGCTGCAAATACTCCGCCTGTGCGCTGAACCTATTCTCCAAATATATTGTCGTCTGGCTGATCGTTTTCGCAGCCGCACTTTATATCGGCCGGAGTTTCCCCTATTGGCTTCTTCTATGCGGGGCAGCGTCGATTCCGTTCCTGCACGCTCTGGTGAGATTGCCGATTTTCGAGAATGACAAGATCCTTCTCTGGTTCGGCCAGAATTCGATGGTGATCTATCTGCTCAATACGATCTTCATAGGAATAGCCAAGGGTACCTATGTGAAGATCCTGCCATATCACGGGCCATGGTTTGCATTCATGATCGTTATATTGATGATATCAGGGACGTTATTGCCGATCTTGGCCAAGATGGCGCTTCAGGCAGTGCCGATGGCAGGACCCGTTTATAAGTATGTCAGGTGAGTCTGCTGCCCCGAATTGAGAATTTTCCCGATCCCTGCGCTCGACCTGCCGGCCAATGATGTTAGAATTCGATTAAACTGCCGTGCTACAGCCACGGTTTCGGTGGAATGGTCTTGCCTATAATCATCGGTCAAACATAGGAGATGCCTGTCTATGGCTGAGAAAAAATTGAAGGTTCTCGCTGCGTCGTCGGGGGGCGGCCATTGGGAACAGCTGATGACCATGCGCAGCGCCTTCGAGGGCTGCGACATCACTTTTGCAACCACGATCCCGGGGCTGCTTTCCAAATACGACATCCGGGACGGACTGGTCCTTCCCGATTGCAGCCGCGACTCCATCATCATGTCGATCCGCTGTTTTTTCAGCGCTTTCGCCATCGTCATCAGGCACAGGCCCGACGTCATCATCTCCACGGGTGCCGCGCCCGGGCTTTTCTGCCTGCTCGCCGGCAAATTGACGGGCAAGCGCACGATCTGGATCGATAGCGTCGCCAATGTCGAGAAGTTGTCCCTTTCGGGAAAACTGGCCGGCCATATCGCGACGCTCTGGCTCACGCAATGGCAGCATCTGTCGCGGCCAGACGGCCCGCATTACGCAGGAGCTGTCCTTTGATCCTGGTCACCGTCGGAACGCAGCTGCCGTTCGATCGCCTTGTCAAGGCGGTCGACGCCTTCGCCAAAGAATTGACTCGGCCGGTTCTGGCGCAGATCGGCAAGGGCACCTACACGCCTGAAAACATGAAATGGATCAAGAATATCGAACCTGCCGACTTCGACAGGGTCTTTCGCGAGGCGAGCGTGATCGTTTCTCACGCGGGCATCGGCACCGTGCTCACGGCGAAACGTTTCGGCAAACCAATCATTCTCGTTCCCCGCAAGGCAGCCCTTGGCGAGCACCGAAACGATCACCAACTTGCCACGGTCAGCCAGCTCATCGACCGGCCGGGGATCTATGTCGCGCATGACGATGACGAGCTAAAGGATTATCTCCTTCAGGACCTCAGCAGTCCCTCCCATGACGATCCGTCCGATGGCGGCCGGACGTCGCTGGTCAACTATTTGAAGGGTTATCTCGCGGCAGGCTGAGCCCGCGACCGGCCGCGGACACTTGCGAGAAGGCGGAGATTCAGTCTCCGCAATCGCGGCCGGCGATATGTCCGACGAGTGTGGGCACGATGATCCTGGCAGCAACATCGGGCCGCGGATGCGCGCCGTCGGGAATTGCGGCAGCCAGATCGTCCGGGCTGAGGCGCTCCCAGCCCTGCCGGTGATCGACGAATTCCAGACCGCGCTTCCGTGCCTCCGCCTGATGAGCCGCAATATAGCTGCCGACGAACGGACGGATCAGTCCCCGCAGGCCCGAAAACGGGTTCATTGCCATGACGATGATCCGCGCCCGCGGCAGGCGCCGATGCAGCTGATCGAGGATCTCGCCGATATTCCTTCGGCTTTGCGCCAGCGACACGAACCGGTGCACGGTTGCGTCATTGGCATAGAGCTCGATCAGAATGATATCCGGCGCTTCGGCAACGACCCGGTCCAACTGAGTCAGGGCCCAGGCCGATGTCTCGCCGCTCTTGGCGACGCTCTCGACCCTGACGGGTCTCTGCAGGCAGGCGGCAAGCTTTGCCTCAAGTCCGGCCTGCCATCCCCCGCGCGCTGTCAGCGATGTTCCGAAAGCCACGATTTTCACAGGCGGAAGGTTCTCGGCATTACTCTTCCCGGTCGTTGAAACCATGATGAGGCAGGCCAAGAAAAGAACCAGCGCCCATGCCAGTAGCCTCTCCGTCGGCACCGCTCGCCAAAGCCGCAAACATATCATGAAGGGACCATATCGCGGCGGGCGCTATCCGTCACCCGCCAGCATGGCGCAAGGCAAGCTTTGCCCCCAGCCGGATGGGCAAAGCTGACCTCAGAGGCTGCGATATGTAGCAGCGGCGCGGCGAAGCCGCCGATCATTCCTCACGAAAGACGTGCTGCATCTGATCGGTCAGCGGCTTGGTGAGATAGGAGATGACGGTACGATCGCCAATTTTGATAAAGACCTCGGCCGGCATGCCGGGATAGAGCTTGATCGACTTCAGCTTCGCGATGCTTTGCGCTTCCGGCTTGACGCGCAGCGGATAGTAGCTGATCCCCGTCCGCTCATCCTTGACGATATCAGGTGCAATCGAGGTGATCGTGGCCCGCACGTCGGGTGTCGTGCGCTGATCAAAGGCACTGAAACGCACATCGACGGATTGCCCGACATGGAGCTGGTCGATATCCCGGGTGGAGACCTTCGCCTGCACGGTCAGATCGTCGTTTTCGGGAACGACGAGCATCAGCGTCTGGCCCGGCTCAATGACGCCGTTCACCGTATGAACGGCAAGTTCGTGGACCCTGCCGCTCAACGGTGCGGTGATATCGAGACGGCGGAGCTGATCGAGCGCGGTTTCACGGCGCTCTTCATTTTCGGCTATCTTCGCCTCGACATCGGTCAGTTCTTTCGCAATCTCCGAGCGACGATCTTCGTCAAGCTGGATCGACTGGCGATCGATTTCGATCGCCTTGCCCTCGGCCTCCGCCTTTGCGGCGATTTCCTGGCCGCTACTGCCCTGAAGGTCGGCGCGTGCACGCTTGAGCGCATTCAAGCGCTGAAGTGTGACAAGTCCCTTCTTGTAGAGCGCATCGACGCCTTCCAGTTCCTGTTCGATCAGGCCGAGGGAATCATTTGTGGCGTTGATTTGAACGACCAGACCCTTGATCTGTTCGGCCAGCTGATCCTTGCGCGACGCCAACTGGCTCTTCATTCCGACGAGCGCCGACTTTCGGCTGTCAAACAATTTCTGTTCGCCGTCGAGAAGGTCCTTTGCGGCATTTCTGGAGGCCGCCTTGTTGGAAGCGGCAGCACTGGATGTCATCAAATCGCTGATGTTTTCCTCGACCTCGAACGAATCGGCGCCGATCCGCTCAGCCTTGAGACGGGCACGACGCGCATAAAGCTGCGCCAGCGTGCTTTCGACGATCGAGAGCTGCGCTTTGGTTGTCGTCCCATCGAGCCGTATCAACACCTGTCCAGCCGAGACATGGTCGTTTTCGGCGACCAGGAGTTTCGACACGATGCCTCCGGTCGGGTGCTGGATCTTCTTGACATCGCCGTCGACGACGACGACGCCTTCGCCGATGACGGCGCTGGAAAGCTCGGTCGTCGCCGCCCAACCGCCGATGCCGCACACCAGCGCGATGGACAGCGCGCCGACGACGGCGACGTGACGGTTGAGGGATCGTTTTGATTCAATAGTAACTTTGCTCATCATCGTCCTTCCGGCCTATTCGGCCGCATTGCCATCGACCACGACTTTGAGCTGAGCCACGCGCTCGGCAATCGGAGTACGCGTCGCTTCCGGCCGGCTGACCCGCGCCAGCACTTCTTCCTTCGGGCCGAATGCGATCATTCTGCCCTCCTGCATCATCAGCACGAAGTCGCACACGGCCAGAACGCCAGAGCGATGCGCGATGACGACGACAATGCCGCCGCGTGCCCGCACGCTCATGATCGCAGCGCTCAGCGCCCGCTCGCCTTCCTCATCGAGATTGGAATTCGGCTCGTCGAGCACGACCAGGAAGGGTTCACCGTAAAGCGCTCTCGCAAGGGCGATACGCTGTCTCTGACCGGCCGAAAGCGCCGCGCCGCCCTCGCCGATTTCGGTCTCGTAACCATTCGGCAGACGCAGAATAAGGTCATGAACGCGCGCCGCCCTCGCCGCCGCAACCACGGCCTCCGGCGACATCTCCTTGGCGAAGCGGCAGATATTCTGCGCGACGGTGCCCGAGAAAAGCTCCACGTCCTGCGGGAGGTAACCGATATGGCGGCCAAGGGCATCACCGTCCCACTGGTCGAGCGCCGCGCCATCCAGGCGAATGGATCCCCTGACTGTCGGCCAGATGCCCATCATCGCCCGCGCCAGCGACGACTTGCCCGAGGCGCTGAAACCGATGACGCCGAGCGCGCTGCCTGCGCGCAGGCCGAAGCTGACATCGGAAATGACCAGCCGCTGGCCGGCCGGCGGTCCGCTGGCCACACCCTCGACCGTGACCTGCTTGCTGGGCGCCGCAAGCGTGAGCGGAGCCGGCATCTCCGGAATTGTCTTCAGCAGGTTCGCAAGCCGGCCCCAGCTCTGCTGGGCGGATACGAAACCGCGCCAATTTCCGATCGCCGCTTCCACAGGCGCCAGAGCACGGGATGTCAGGATGGAGCCGGCGATGATGATGCCCGAAGAGGCCTGTCCCTGAATGACGAGAATCGCGCCGGTCGCCAGCGTTCCCGATTGCAGGGCGATACGAAAAATCTTCGAAATCGTCGCATATCCGTTGCCGACATCGGATGCTTGCCGAGTGATATGCCGGTATTCGCTGTTCTTGCGATCCCAAATGTCGGCCATGGTGCCCGCCATGCCCATGGCGTGGATGACCTCGGAGTTGCGGATCGAGCTCTGCGCAAAAGCGTTGCGCATATTGGCGGCTTCGGATTGCCGTTTGGACAGCGTACGCGTGCCCTGGTTGGTTAGAAACGTCAGAATGGCGAGCACCAGCGATCCGCCGATGGCGATATATCCGATCGCCGGATGGAACAGGAAACAGATGATGATATAGAAGGGAAGCCAGGGCAGATCGAACATCGCCGTCGGACCCATGCCCGACAGGAAGGTTCTGATCTGATCGAAATCACGCAGGGGCTGCAACCCGTCGCCGCCGATCTTGACCTTCAGCGGCGCCTTGATGAGAGCCCGAAACACTCGCCCGTTCACCATCTCGTCGAGCGCACCGGCAACGCGGACGAGCATTCTGCTCCTGAGAACCTCAAAGGCTCCCTGAAAGGCGTAAAGAGTTAATGCAAGTATCGCCAGGGCAGCCAGGGTCGGTATGCTTTTGCTGGGAATAACCCTGTCATACACCTCAAGCATAAAAAATGAACTTGTGAGATAGAGGATATTGATAAGCGCGCTGGCTATGCCAATGAAAATGAGCCCGCTTTTGCATTTCCGCAAGGCTTTGGACGGTTCATTAACGTCAGCTGTTGAACTCTGAAACACGAAGCAATCCTCTCCTGCCGCACTACGCACGCAGCGAATACGCTGGTCCGCACTGCAGTTGCAGGCCCCTCAGGCCCGATCATTGACATGGCTACCCTCGGACCCGGCACCCTCGCCGAACCCGTTGGCACGCTCCTACACTAGTACATGAATCCCACCGAAACGTGACCGAAAATACAAATTTATCACGAACAATTTCAGAGGCTCTAACTTTAACGGTACGATAATCATCCCGTCGGAAGCAAGTGAAAAGCGCAAGTCGCCCAATAACGGTCCAAAGCGGCGAAACCGTGGCACATTAGCTTCGGTATCTACTACCGCGTTAACTATAATTGCAATCTGTAGTTCGATTAATCTGACACCGGCGGAACATTTTGCCACCGCTCACCCGGCGTATTTCGGTCCGGCAGACGCTGCCCGTCCGAGATCGAAACGTAAATCGAACGGGGAAACATGCCGAAGCGCTTCAACGTTAGGAAAGCAGGTGCGAGGCGTGGCTGCTGTGGAATGTGTCGACATTGATGGAAACGCTCAAGCTGTCGGTGTCAATATGGGAAGCGCCATCGGAGATTTTATATTGGAAGGATTCGCTGACCTTGCCGCTGAGACCGGCGAGCTTGGCGGCATCGACCGTGTAACTGTAGTCGCCATCGCGTTCCACGTGAATAACTCCGTATTTCCCCGCCAGCGTCAACCCGTGCTTGTCGACCGCGCTGTCGCCGAAGCGGCGAAGCAGTATCGTGCCGTTGCTGGCCTTGTCGTTCTCAAGCAGGTTGCCGTGATAGGCGCTGCCGGTATCTTCCGTGATCTTCAGGCTGTCATGGACGGCGACAATCTTTTGGGTGCCGGCAGGCAGGGGGGCGACCAGCGGTTCCGCGGCAGGCGCAGGAGAGCTGACCTGCGTATCGCCGGTCGTGCTGCCGGCGGCGCTGTCGATTTCGGCCTGCGCTTGCTCGAGCGTCTTGCTTCCGCCGATGGTGAACGTGTTCTGGGCGGCGATTGTGGCCGGCATCGTCAGCGTCGGCACGGCGCTGTCGATGATATTGTCGTAGAAGGAGCCCGATGCGGGCTTGTCGACCTTCAGCGCCGAGGAAGACAGATCGTCGAAAACATTGTCATGAATGACGATATTCTCGCGGATATAAGCGGGATTGCCGATGGCGCTGATCAGCACGCCGTATACGCCCCCGTGCAGATAATTCCCGCTGATATCGTAGTTTGTCGCGTTGCCCTGATCGCCGAGGCCGATGCCGTAGGACCAGCTGTAACCGCCATATCCCGAGATGTCATTGTCGTGGATGGCAATGTTCGTGCCCGCCTGCGCGCTCAACCCGAAGCCGCCACCCACCAGCGTATTGCCCTCGACCACGGCACTCTGCGCCCGGATCAGCACCAGCACACCCTTGGCGCTGTTGGTTTCGGTCTGTTCCAGGTGGTTGTCCTTGACCAAGATATTGCTGCTGTCGTTGAGCTGAATGGCGTCGGCCGCGCTGCCCTGGCTGTTGGTGACCGTATTATTGAGGAGCGTGATGCCCTTGACCTTGTCCATCCAGATGCCGTCGGAATGCACACCGGTCAATCTGCTGTTCTCGATCGTGATGTTCTGGCTGCTCTGGAAGCTGACCGACCCCGGCTTTCCGGACAGGCCGGTATTCGACACTTCGACATTGCGCACGGTCCAGTTCGAGACATTGCCCGCATAGATCGCGTTGGCGCCGGTATCGGCGATCTTGATGTTCTCGATGACGATATTCGACGCCTTGGAACCGTGGATCCCGTCATTGCTGCTGCGGATGACCGGTGCGTCACCAATGCCGTAGCTGCCGATTGTGATCGGAGCGCTGACACTGCCGGAATATTTCAGGTCGAACTGTTCGTTAAACACGCTTCCGGCGGCAAGCAGCACGCTATCGCCCGGATTTAGCTTCAAGGCTTCAACAGCAGACAATGTCGCGAAGGCTGAACTCTCACCGGTTCCGTTGTTATTGTCGGATCCTGTCACTGAATTCACGTAATAGACGGTCATGCTGCGATCTCCCAAGGTAATGGAAAATCTTCTAACTACCGACCTCTCTCCCTCTGCTAAAATGAAACACTAAAATGCGTGATATCTCGCAATAATTCTTGCGCCTTCAATATAAATAGATTGGTGTATTAATTATACTTCGTCGCGATAAGGTTGCAACTTCACGACAGCAAGCCGGCTTACTGGGCCGGACGCAGTTGCCAATCTGGCGGCTCGCTGAAGTCGAAAATGACCGGCGAAGATCGATTTCAAGGAGAGAGGCAAGTGGCTACTCACGCAACCGACGATACTGCAACTTTTCTGGAAACCGACGTTATTTCCGGAAACCTGCGCAGCAACGACACATCTGACGGCAACCTTTTCCTGCGCGCCTTCGACCAACAGAGCGTCGGCGCCAACAGCACGGCCAGGTCACCACGATCCAGGGGGATTACGGCACCTTCTACGTCAAGGCCGGCGGCATCTATACCTATGTCCTGAGCGATACCGCCAAGATTGGCTTCACCAACGGCGAGCTGATTCAGGAGAAGGTTTCCTACAAGATCTCCGACGGCTCCGGCCATACTGATATGGGCCTGTTCACCCTCAACATTCAGGGCGTAACCCAGGTCGAGCCGGTCGCGGTCGACGACCATTACAGCTTTAACGAAGGCGATCTGATCAGCGGCAACGCGCTGGTCGACGACATTCCGGGCGGCAATGGTCAACTCTTCCTCCGCCAGTTCGACGGCACGAACGTCAACGGCAATAGCGGCGCCATTACCGATATTCTCGGCACCTATGGCACGTTCCACGTCAAGGCGAATGGCGAGTTCACCTATGAGCTGACGCAGGATATTGCGCCCGGCGATCACGTCACCGAAACCGTCCAGTACTACAAGATCTCCGATGGCCAAGGCCACACGGAGGCCGGCATTCTGACGCTCAACATTACCGGCACCGACGTCGTTTCCGGCGGCGTCGAAGTCTGATCATCGACAACCATCAAGAAACAACGCCCGCGGCACAAGCAGCGGGCGTTGTCGTGGTAAGAAGGTGAAAGTTTCCCGAGCCATTCGGTCGCCTCGATGGCGACGAAAGCTGATACCGTGTCACCCAGCTTCTTCAGTCATGGGCCACAGACCGCTTCAAGGCGCCGACTTCAATTGTCGAAGCTTTGCAGCCGTAATCACCGGCTGCAGCGCTGCCGAAACCGCGCCGTCGCCCCTTCCCCGACACTTGCCCAGATCCGATCGAAGACCGGACGGAGCTGCGGGCTGATGGCTTTCATGGTGGCATTGACCCTGCAGCGGTCGCCGAGTTTCAACATCGTCGTCAGATCGCCGTCAACGGCGCTGCTGGCCGCCGAAAGTGTTGCATCGGTGAAATCGTTCCAGAAATAAAACCGGGTCAAAACGATCGACTCGTCATAGGGCGCGAGAGCGACCGAACGTTTCATCATTTCTGCAATCGCAAGCGGCTCTTCGGCAATTGTCGACTGAACGGCGGCGAGACGAAGCCAGAAATTGCTGTTGGTCGGCATGCAGGAGAGCGCATATTGGAGGTAGCGGCGGGCATTCGAGGCCGCGGCAACCCAGGCGTCGTAGTTGATATTGACATTCTGCCGATCGAGCTGCGCCAGAACCAGCGTGACGCCGGCGGCGACAATGTCCGATCGGCAATAATGTCCGTCAACCACGGCGATTGCGCGCGCCGCATATCTGGCCGCGATGTCATCCGTGACGGTGTCGCCGCGCTCGATCCTTTCGGCAACGATCGAGATGCTGGCGGTTCTGATCGAAGCATACAGTTCTCGGCCGGCCAGCACCGCGAGGACCGCGGTGACGATAAGGAAAATGATCCTTGCAGGTGAAATATGCCGACCGGCGAGCATCACTCGGTATAGTATCGCGAATAACGCTTATAGTAATATTCGCTGGAGCCGAATGTCCGGTAGAGCTTCATCTGCGACGGATCGACCTTGGTCAATATCGCGCCGACGCATTTGGTATAGAGATCCGGCTCGGACAACAGGGTCGACTGAACCACCTTGCGCGAGGTCTTGCCCCACTCGATCACGAATACGACGGCATCGAGCTTCGGGTTAATGGCGCGCGCGTCGACGACAGGGGCGAGCGGCGGCAAGTCGACGATAATGTAATCGAAGCTCTGGCGCGCCATTTCAAGCAGCTGATCCATGCCACGCGAGGCCAGCAGCTCCGAAGAGTGCGGAACGCGATATCGCGCCACCGTCGGCAGGAATGCAAGCTTCGTTTTGGGATCGAGAAGAATGAGATCCTTGAGCGGGCGGTTGTCGACGATTGCTTCAAGCAAGCCGGCTTCGGCATGGCGGCCGATCGCCCGGGTCGCTCCGGGATTTCGCATATCGCCGTCGATCAGCAGGCAACGCGCGCCCTGCATTGCCAGGAGCTTGGCAAAGTTGATGGCCGTCGTCGACTTGCCCTCGCCCGGCAGGCTCGACACGACGCCGATGACCTTGCAGCGCTGATCGGCCGCGCTGATATCGATGGCGATCTTCGCGCTTCGAAGCGTCTCGGCGAATGCCGATAGCGGATGCTCCTCAACATAGGTCGTCGTCTTGCCGCCTCTGGCAATGCTGCGCGGATTGCCCGGATCGACGAGGGTCGGATCCTCGACGTTGTTCTCGATTAGCGGCATGACACCGAGAGACTCGACGTCGAGCATGTCCTTGACATCGTCACCGGTGCGGAAGAAGCGATCGCGGAATTCGCGGAACGCGCCGATGCCGCTACCGAATGCACATCCCAGGAACATGGCAAAAGCGACAACGAGGCTTCTCTTCGGCGCGCTCGGCTTCGTCGGCGTCTCCGCGATTGTGATGATACGTGCGGCGGTAATTGGGAAGCTCTGCTGCTGGATTGCCTCCTGATATCGCGTCAGGAAGTTCTGATAGAGATTCTTATAGGTATCGCGCGTCCGCTCGAGTTCACGAAGCTGAACCTGCGTCTCGCCCGCCGTTGCGGCCACGCCCGTTGCCTGGTCAACGCTGTCGCGCAGCGATTTCTCGCGCGATTGCGCAACCTGCAGCTCGCTCTGGTAGCTCTCGGCGATACGATTGAGTTCGTCGAACATCAGCCGTTCATATTCGGCCATTTCGGCGCGCAGCCGGACGGCCTGGACGTGGTCCGGACCCAGCCGTGCCTCGATCTCGGCCTCCAGCTTCGACGCTTCCAGATATTTCTTGCGAAGATCGTTCGAAATCGAGCTGTCGAGCACGTCGGTCACGATCGCATCGGTCTGCTTGGCCTGGATGATCGACTTGATGCGGGCGTATTTCGCCTCGGCCTGGGCCGTCGCGGCCTGGGCGGTGATCAACTGGCTGTTGAGCTCGGAGAGCTGCTGTTCGCTGAGCAGCGTGCCGGATCCTGACTCGACAAGCCCATGCTCGCTGCGGAATTTCTGCACCGCGAGGTCGGTGTCCAGCGCCTGTTGCCGAAGCTCTTCGATACGCTCCTGCAGCCACTCGCCGGCCCGGCGTGTCGCCTCATATTTGGAATTGAGCTTGTCGACCATGTAAACGTCGGCGATCGCGGCTGCGATTTCACGCGCTAGGTCCGGCGATTGCGAGGTGTAGCTGACATCGAGAACGTAGGATTTGCCCACGCGTTCGACATCGATATTGCCCGCGACCGTTTCTGCGGCCGCTCTCCGTTTCGCTTGCGGGTCGGGCGCGACAGCCGCGTCATCGGCAAACCAGGAACGAAAATTCATCAGGGATTTTAGCGTCGCGACAGAAAAAAGCGAGTTCTTCGGTGCGTTGAATACCGGGTCATCGACCAATTTCAGCTTGTCGACGACCGCGTAGGCGATCGTGTCCGACTTCAACAGCTCGACCTGGCTGAGAACGGTGCCTTCGTCGTCGTCCAGCTGGCCGAACGCGGCCAGCTGGTTGATGACCTGATTGTCGCTGCGGTCGATCAACACGCTCGTGTCGGCGGTGTAAACCGGCACGGATGTCAGGACATAGACGACGCCGAGAATGGCAAAAGCGAAAGCACAAGCTGCAACGATCCGCCACTGCCGGCGAGCAATGGCAATGAGCTTGTCGAAATCGATGAAATCAGCTTCGTTTCCCGTATCGCGGGAGGGGTCGATACGCGGCGTAAGTTTATCTGGCGACAGCAATTTCGATCTCCAACAAAGGCGTCAAGCGCTAAGATCTACAGGCAAATCCAGCTATTGTGTGACGGGCACACTCTGACTCGTCGATTGCGTCGGGTCGGTTGACGACTGCCCTGCCCCGCCCGTGCTGATCAGTGTCGTCGTTGAGGTCGACGAACTATCGCCGTCCCCCGCAGTCGAAACCTGCAGCGTGCCGGCAGTTGTGGCGCTGCCCTCAAACGGCGTACCGTCATCCGCCCCGGGACCGGTGCGGCCGATCGATCCGTCATTGCCGATACCCGATGCTGCCGCAGCCGCGCTTGCGCCCGGACCGAGTGCCGCTGTGCCGCCTTCAGCGAGAACCTTCGCAAAGGCTGCCAGCAGCGGCGCAAGGTTAGGATCGGCAGTGGCCGCCTCGGCGACCGCTTTTTCGATCGCGAGCTTGAATTGCGGGTCCGAGACCTGGCAGCTGTTGGCCGCCCGTCCAAGACCGGCGCCGATCGCCGCCATCTGGGCGGCATTGGCCTTCTTGGCCTGCTCGATCACCGGCGACAGGGCGTCGTCGCTGCTTCCGACCAATGCGCGTACACGCGATGACAAAACCAATGGATCGGACATGTCGAGCAGCACGGCGGGATTGGCCGTAAATCCGCTGATGTCGACCGGCGTCAGATTTGCCGGCCCCAGGCAAGCAGCCGCAAGAGCGCTTGAAGTCATGCCGGCAAAAGCCGCGACGATAACTCCGCTATAAGCAAGCCGACGATAAACAGCTGACCTTGCCATACCCACAATTTCCTTCATCAAATCCGCTAGCCGATAGGCCGCCGGCCTCGATCACTAACGATCGACGCCGGCCCGCCCATTTCAATCAACGTCCGAGATTGCGCACTGCGTTGCGAGTATCGTTCACGTCATCCGACACGCCGGCGACAGTGGACGATACCGAGTTTACGATGTCAAGGAACTTGACCAATTCAACAGAGTCCGAATTGGAGATATAGATAACGTCCTTGTCTTCCATCTTGAATTGCTGAACAGCAAACAAGGTCGCCGGATCGCGAAGATTGGCGCGAACGATCACCGGAACCGTATCGCCCGCAAACCTGGTCGTATCGACATGCATCGCGGCAACTGTCGTCTTCGGGACAAGGCGATAGAGCAGGACCTGAGCTGGATCCGCACGATCGTCGCGGAGCCCGCCCGCCTTGGCGATTGCCTCTCCAAGCGTCAGGTCGGACTCTTCGAAATCGAAACGTCCGCTAACGCCGGCCGCGCCGAGCGCAAGATAGGTGCGGCGCTCATGGTCAACCGAGATCGTATCGTCCGGCGCGACATAGATATTCTCCGCCGGGTTCTTCAACAGCGTGTTGTAGGCGACGGTTGCGGTTCTGCCGCGGCGCTGCAGCGTCACATTCGTTTCAATATTGTTGGTCGTCAAACCGCCCGCGGCAGAAATGACATCGAGGACGCGCTCACCGGCCGGGCTGATCGTGATGCGCTGAGGATTGTTGACGTCACCAAGCACGGCCACCTGGCTGGAGCGGCTGGTCGTTGTCGTAATAACCACCTGCGGTTCGATCGCGCGGCTGGCCAACCGATCTTCGACGTCCTGCTCCACGGTCTCCTTGAGACGGCCTGCAGCCGGAACGCGACCAGCATAGGGAATCGTGATCGTTCCGTTTCTATCGATGGTCTGCTCCGGCAGCGAGATGTAATTGCCGGGTCGGCTGCCGGCGTCCGAGGGAATGAACAGTCCACCGGACTGAGCTTCGAAGATAGCAACCTGAACCACGTCGCCATAACCAAGCGGAATCTCAGGCGCCTTGCCCCGACCGCCGCCAAACCCCTTGAAGGAGGTCGGCTGCGGAGATGTGAAAAATGACAGGACGTTTTTGCTAAGATCAATCAGGGCGTAGTCGATGCCGACGCGACGCTCCTTCGTTGTTACTTTCACAGCCGCACCTCGATCAACATCTGTATGATCGGGACCGGACCTTGGCAACGACGTGCAGCTTGCCAATATACTCGTTAGCGCTACAACAATGGCGACGCGTGTACTACCGATAGGAAAACAACCCATAGAATAACCTGTGTTGACGCCCCTGGAGGTACTGCCCCGCAATTTTACGAAATACAAGACAATCCCCGATCAATAATGACTGTAGGCGGATTAACATTCCTCTAACTGTGGCAGGCTGGCAACGCCAAGCCTTCACGAAGGCGAATACGATCCAACCCGTCTTGTATGGGGCCGGCAACGATCTAAAGGCTGCACCGCTATAAAATCTGTTGCGTTTCAGAGTCAACAGCGCGTTGCCGCGCAATCGGCATTTTCGAAAAACCTTCACCAACCCATTTGCTCAAACCGTCCGCTGTTGAGCAGCCCCCTCATATAGTCGTTTCGCGTCTCCATTATTGCGTCCAAGACTGATCGCGACCACGGCACTGAGGAAGGCGGCGAAAAATACCGCAAAGCCCGGTATTTGCAGCGAAAAATCAACCGTAGCATGAAGGGCGACCAAAACCGTCGCCGCCAGACCAAGAAGAACGTAATGTCTCAAGCGGCGCCGTTGAACGAGCCCCCGCCAAAACACACTTGCGAGCACCGAAAAGGCGATGAGCGCCGCGATCGGAAATAAAATTCCGAGGCCCAGAAATCCTTCGAGGTAGAAATTATGAGCGCGATCAAAGATTCCGAAAATGCCGCAGGCCGGATCGCGATAGGCGGAAAACACGGTGCGGAAGGTGCCGAGTCCCGTCCCCGTCACCCAATGATCCGAAATGGCACGCCAGATGCCCGGCAGGATGCAAAAACGATCATCGTCCTCGAGATGCCGCTGTTGCGCACGCAAAATCGCCTGGCCGGCAAACATGCTCAGCAACAGGACAACGAAGATCATCGCCGAAAGAAGCTTTAATATCGACCGCCACCTTGGCGTCGGTCTCATATGGCGCCTGGAGTTGTTCCATGAGATGACAAGCCAGGGAAAGTAGATGAGAGCGGCAACAAAGGTCGCGAATATCCCAGCGCGTGATCGGCTCAGCATCAGCGCGGTGAAACATGCGCTCAAGAGCAGAATGTAGATCCACACCCTCAGGAGAAGAACGTTTCGGCCCGGCTCGCCGGGCGGATGGTTTGAATAGGAACGGGCAATATCCCTGACCAGGGTCAGCATGAGCAGCGTTCCCAGCCCGAGGAAGGTCGCGGCGGTATTGCGGTTGACGAACACGGCCGTCAGGCTGTCGAGGTAGGCGTGTTTTTCGATGACGATCAGAATGTTGGGAAACATCGAAAATTGTATCAGACTGAAAACCGCGATACCGCCCGCCGTCAGTCCGAGGCTGGCCAGCACTTTCCGCGCCCGTTGATCGGTATCGCACAAGACCAGGCCGGTCAGGAAGGTCACGAAAGGCAGAGCCAGCCAGAGAATCGAGGCGAGCGTATCGGCCGGCTCGACGGAGATCGCCGCGTATTGAACGCCCGCCAAGTCACGCGCAGCGCTCCAGGCAGGGTTTGCCAGCCAATTGGCTGGCAGTTCGATTGTCTGGACGAACGTCCACCCCGTCAGCACGACCAGCAGAAACAGGGCGATGTTGAACACGCATCCAGCCTGACTCGGCTCTCCAAGCAGCAGCCCCGCCGTAATGGCCAGAGCAAACATCCCGATCGCAGCGAAGGCGAAGGGAAAGGGCGTGACGCTTCCGAACGGAATGAGCGTCAATATTACCAGCCCAATGAAGGCAACGAGGATTGTCTCCCGCAAGACCTGCCCGTTGATGAGGTTGGATAACATTTGATTCGCTCATCAGCAGCAGCAACGAGAGAGATACAACCAATACGGTTAATATACTCGTACCAACATAAGTTGCATATCAAACGCTTGCGTGTTAAAGTGCAACAGAATTCCACATCGTTTAAAATTGTCCCGAAAGGCTTAAGCCAATCGAGACCGGCCCCGATTATGCTCCTTCAAGCGGCAGAAACGGGAAAGACGTTCTGTGCCCAATACTTGGCAGATCACTAATCGCCATGCCATTGACTGAGAAAAAAGGCAAGCCTGATCTCAATCGGTTGCCCTGAACGGGGATGAAGAGATGAAGAAGACGTTCGTTACACTTCTGGCACTGGCTTTTACAGCAGCGAATGCCTGCTCTGCATTTGCCGCCGGCCCCGCCGGTTTCGCCCGCGGCCTGACCAGCGGTTCAGGAGTGAGCTATATCTCTGAAAAAGGAACGATCATTCCGCCCTTCGCCCAGGTGCTGTTCTGCGCCCAGAACCCTGCCGAATGCCGCGACAACCATGGTTTGTCGGTGGTGGCGCTGACAGACAAGGAAATGCTGGAGCTGAAGGATGTGAACAACTCCGTCAATCGTACGATGATCGGCAGGAACGATCCCCGCAATGAACTGAACGGCGATGTCTGGAAAGTGAACGTCCGCAGCGGCGACTGTGAGGATTTTGCGCTGACCAAGCGCAGCCGGTTGATGGCAATGGGCTGGTCGTCACGCGCTTTGCGAATTGCGACGGCATACACGCCCTCCGGCGAAGGACACGCCGTCCTTGTGGTCAGAACCGACAAGGGCGACCTGGTGCTCGACAACAGGAAAAGCAGCATCAAGAACTGGCGCGATACCGATCTGCGCTGGGACAAGATTCAATCGGATACCGACCCTTACGTCTGGTATCGCCTGTAAAAACGGGCGCGGCTGGGGCAATTCCGGCAAAGTCGTGAAGTGCCTTAGCCTCCGCAATGCC
The DNA here is from genome assembly GCF_014200175.1 of Rhizobium lentis. GTDB lineage: Bacteria > Pseudomonadota > Alphaproteobacteria > Rhizobiales > Rhizobiaceae > Rhizobium > Rhizobium mulingense. Next base: position 1,025,741 of record NZ_JACHBD010000001.1, read on the forward strand.
CACATCTAAATAATTAAATCCGCCCGTTCCGGGTTGAAGTCGAGTCGGCTCCGATGCGCGGCTCGACTTGTCATATCGCCCACACAAAACTATGTTTTTGCAGTCGACAGGGCAGCTGGCGCGGGTCGCAGCGCCCTGAGTTGGAATTCCGACTTGGGCCACAAGGCGATCTTCGATGTTGTCTTTTCGCCCAGATTAAGTATGACGGGGTCCATGCTGCGACGCAGCATGACGTTCTACTCTAATGATTTGAGGGAAATATGCGCATCACGATGATTGGATCAGGCTATGTCGGCCTCGTTTCAGGCGTTTGCTTTGCGGATTTCGGCCACGACGTCATCTGCGTCGACAAGGATCTGAGTAAGATCGAGGCCCTACGCGAGGGCCGCATTCCGATTTACGAGCCAGGTCTCGATCAACTGGTCGCCGAAAACACCAGCACCGGCCGCCTGTCCTTTTCGACGGATGTCGGCGAAAGCGTTCGTGGCGCCGACGTCGTGTTCATCGCGGTCGGCACGCCCTCCCGGCGCGGCGACGGCCATGCCGATCTCTCCTACGTCTATGCGGCGGCGCGCGAGATCGCGACCTACGTAGAAGGCTTCACCGTCGTCGTCACCAAGTCGACCGTACCGGTTGGGACCGGGGATGAGGTTGAGCGCATCATCCGCGAAACCAATCCGACAGCCGATGTCGCCGTCGTTTCCAATCCCGAGTTCCTCCGCGAGGGCGCAGCGATCGAAGATTTCAAGCGCCCCGACCGCATCGTCGTCGGTCTGAACGACGACCGGGCGCGCGAAGCCATGACCGAGGTCTATCGTCCGCTTTATCTCAACCAGGCGCCGCTGGTCTTCACTTCCCGCCGTACCTCCGAACTGATCAAATATGCTGCCAACGCCTTCCTCGCAATGAAGATCACCTTCATCAACGAGATCGCCGATCTCTGCGAACGGGTTGATGCAAATGTCCAGGACGTTTCGCGCGGCATCGGTCTCGATGGCCGTATCGGCGCCAAGTTCCTGCACGCCGGCCCGGGTTACGGCGGCTCCTGCTTCCCCAAGGATACGCTGGCCCTGGCCAAGACCGCGCAGGATTTCGACGCGCCGGTTCGTCTCATCGAGACGACGATCTCCATCAACGACAACCGCAAGCGGGCGATGGGACGCAAGGTGATTTCTGCGGTCGGCGGCGACATTCGCGGCAAGAAGATCGCGATCCTCGGCCTGACCTTCAAGCCGAACACCGACGACATGCGCGACAGCCCGGCAATCGCCATCATCCAGACCCTGCAGGACAATGGAGCCCAGGTGATCGGCTACGATCCCGAAGGCATGGATAACGCCCGCAAGGTCATCGAGAATATCGAGTATGCGAGCGGCCCCTATGAAGCAGCCGCTGGCGCGGACGCGCTGGTCATCGTCACCGAATGGAACCAGTTCCGTGCGCTCGATTTCAATCGCCTGAAGCAGTCGATGCGGGCTCCGGTCCTGGTCGACCTGCGCAATATCTACCGCAGCGACGAGATCCGCAAACACGGCTTCACCTATACCGGCATCGGCACCAATCTCTTCCAGGAAACGACCAACTCCTGATACCGAGATCAAACATCCTGACGCCGCGGAATATAAATTCCGCGGCGTTTTTTATGCATGGCGTGCGGAAGCCTGCAGTGGCCCAGGGGCAACGACATGGATGAAAAACCAAGCAAAAGCGCGTCGTCGAACACCGCAAGCGATTGTCGCACGACACCGGACTCCTGTTCTACAGGAGTCCGACCCGCGTCCCTTTGATCGTCAGCACGGTCAGGCGGCCCGTCGCCGAAACCGCGGTGTCGATCCCGATGCGTTGCGGACCGAAGGTCGGAATTCGCGCCGGGGTGTGTCCATGAATCACGAGGAAAGGAAGCTGCGGCCCTTCGTTCAGAAAGGGCTGGCGGATCCACATAAGGTCACTGTCCTTTTGTCTCTTGAGATCGATGCCAGGTCTGATGCCCGCGTGGACAAAGACGACCCTTCCCATCTGCAGCATGATCGGCAGCGATTCCAGGAATTGGATATGCCGCTCCGGTATCATGTTGTGAATGACGCGGGCGATCATTTCGTTTCCAGCCGCCGATTGCAGTAGATGCTCGATGTCGATGCCGTATGAATTCAGCGTCTCCGTCCCGGCAAAACCAAGCCATTCAAGAAGGCGTGTCGGTTTGCGATAGAGCTTCACCAGCTCCGCATCGTGATTGCCGCACAGGGCGAGACGCTGAAATCCCGGCGGCGGCGGCTTGCTCAGGAATTCCAGCACCGCGCTCGAATCCGGCCCGCGATCGATATAATCGCCGAGCAGGAGAATGAGTTTCGGCCCCGGAATGCGCTCGGCATCCGCTTCGATGCGGCGATGCGCCTCGACGAGTTCGCTATAACATCCGTGGACATCGCTCATCGCATAGACCGCTGCGAAATCGCCTTCGGCAAATGTCAACCGAGCGCGCTTTCTATGGCTGCCAGTCAGTATCGGTATCTGTTGTCGCCACGGGACGAGATAGTTAAACATGTAACCCATTTATGAAACCCGGCCGTGTGGCGGGCTGTCGGAACTGATCCATTTCTCACCCATCGCCGCAACGGCACGAAGTTTAGTGATCATAAGAAGTTGGCCTGATCGCGACCGTCGCCATTGTAGCCGGAACCTACTGCCACATTCAAAACGACGGACCCATCGCCCTTTCGCTGAACCGCCCGCGCCAGCTCGCCTGGCTTATTGAGGCCGAATGCTGCGCGTCCAGCACATCGGGCAATGACGATCGCCCATCCTCGTCGCGCCCGATGGAAAGCGCAAGAGTCTCCTGCGCGGTCACCATCTGGGCGCCAAGCGCTTGAACGATTTTCGCGTCGCAATGGATCGACGAAAATGCGAGGAATCTCGCCTGCCGGTCGGTTGTCGGCGGCACGTGGTTAGGGCACCTCACGCCGCTCGGCGGGCACAGCAAAACGGCTCCCACGAACAAGGGCACGTCGTATTAATACATAATCGAGAAGATGTTTCGATTAATATTTCAACGTGTCTTAATATATTCTTGTTAACGGATGGTTAAGCTTGCGTTTTTACCAGATTCTTCAAAACTCAGCTGCATCGTTCAATATTTCCGTACCTGGAAGAACCGGAGACTGCCAATTTTCCACAGGCCGGGCCTTCGAAAAAGCTGTATTAATCAACTAAAACGAGAGACGCCAAGAAAAAATGAACGTTAAAGCAGATCGCGCTTGACGACCTTGCGGCACCGCATAAAGATGGTGCGTTGCGAGCGCGAATGCCATTCTTGATCAAGAATCTCAGATCCAAAACTGCGGGGTGCAAAGTGGAAACTGCGGTTGATTCGAAACTTATCGAGGCGATTGCCTACGACGAAGACAGCCGGCATCTGCGGGTCTATCTGACCAACGGTCAGAGGCGAGAATATGAAGGGGTTCCTAAAGGCGTCGTCGTCGGCTTGACGATGGCGGAGTCACCTGGGGATTTTTATATGAAGGCAATCAGGGGCAAATATCCTCCTCGTTCGTAAAACAGGATGATTTCAGGCCCGTTGGCCTAACATCTGAATCCTGTTCTCAATGAAAGAGCTAGAGCACTTTTGGTGGCATCTCTGTTGGCGATGCCAAGTCGTCGTATGAACCAAGATGCGGGACCGGTTTTCACCGGCCCCGCAATTCGGCCGTCGCCGGTTGGCGCAATCGATCAATAGCCGCTGAAGAAATCGCGAACTGCATCGATTTCGAGCGGCGCGATCTCATGACCACCGGGATGCCAGACCGTGCCGACCTCGGCGCCGCGGCCTTTCAGGTGTTGCGACAATGCTTCGGTCGCGGCCATCGGGGCGATCGGATCCCGCCGTCCGGCCGTCACCAGCACCTTTCTTCCCGCAAGCGTCGAATGGGCTTCCGGTTGAAACGGAATGAGCGGGTGCATCAGCACCGCCAGGTCGAAGATACCCTTCTCGATCAGCACATTGGCAAGAATATTGGCGCCGTTCGAAAAGCCCAAGCCGAAAATACGGGAAGCCTGGTACTCGTCAGCGAATGCTTTGACATAGGCGGCCATCTTCTCCGTCGCCCGTGAAAGGTCGGCCATGTCGTAGACCCCTTCACCGCTGCGCCGGAAGAACCGCGCAGCACCATATTCGGAAACATCGCCGCGCGGAGCAAGAACCGTCGCTTCCGGCAGCAGCTGTCGGCCGAAATCAAACAGCTGGTTTTCGTCGCCGCCGGTGCCATGCAACACGATCAGAATTGGTTTGCCAGGTGCGCCGGCATGCAGCAGGTGCACATATCCGGTTTCCGTCATGTCGCCCTCCTTACGCTTCCAGCGGCTGCAGATGCTGTTCAAGCAGCGCTCGAAGATGGGCGTGCTGCTGCGGCAGCTTCAGAGCTTCGCCGAGATGAGCCGTATCCTCGTCGCGGTCGAAGCCGGGTTCATTGGTCGCAACCTCGAACAGAACGCCACCCGGCGTACGGAAATAGATCGCCCAGAAATAATCGCGGTCGATCACCGGGGTCACCTGATAGCCGGTGTCCATCAGCGTCTTGCGCACTTCGAGCTGCTTTTCGCGGTTTTCGACCGAGAAGGCGACATGGTGGACGGAGCCGGCGCCGGGAAGCGCGCGGGCAATATTCGGCATCGTCTCGAGATCGATGAGATGCGCACCGTTGCCGTCAGGCATGATCAGCCGTTTGACCCCGTCCCTTTCCTCGGCGACTTCATAGCCCATGAACTTCAGCAGTTCGGCCGTGGCGCCGTCATCCCGCAGCCGCATGGCGACGGAGTGAAAGCCGCGAATGGCATAATCCTCGCTGATGCCGCCATGCGTCCACGGCTGGCGGCCATCGTCCCTGACCTCGACGAGCGCAAAACCGTCGCCATCGGGACCGGAGAAGTTCAACCGCTTTTCGCCGAAGCTTTCATCGGTCTTCAGGCCGCCGACGCCGAGTGCGGCAAAGCGATCGTTCCAGAAGCCGAGCGAACCTTGCGGAACCGAAAACACGGTCGTACCCACTTCACCGGTGCCGGGCCGGCCCTGTGCCATCTTCGGGAAGGGGAAATAGGTCATGATCGTGCCGGGCGCACCGGTCTCATCACCATAATAGAGATGATAGACATCCGGAGCGTCGAAATTCACCGTTTTCTTCACGCGACGAAGTCCGAGCGCATGGGTGAAGAACTGATTGTTGGTGCGGGCGTCCTCCGCCATCGACGTGACGTGGTGCAAACCCTTGATTTGATCGAGCATGTGAGACCCCTTTCTCGCCCGCCGCTTGCGGGCTTTCGATGGATCATAAATGCGCTCGGTCAGGCCTCCGGAATAGACGTGCAGACCAAAACGCATTGTCTCCTTTTTGTGAACACAGATCCATGTGTGTTCACTTCAGGACTTATGGGGATCGACCGGCAACTGCCAGTCGATCGGCGCGCGCCCGCGGGACTGCAGGAAGGCATTTGCCTTGGAAAAATGCTTGCAGCCAAAAAAGCCATTGTGGGCCGAAAGCGGCGACGGATGCGGCGCTTTGAGCACCATATGCCGCGCCGTATCGACAAAGGCGGCCTTGCGCTGCGCATAAGAACCCCAGAGCATGAAGACGACGGATTCGCATTCGTCGTTGACCTTGCGGATGACGGCATCGGTGAAGCGTTCCCAACCCTTGCCCTGATGGGCAGCCGCCTGCCCCTCCTCGACTGTCAGCACGCTGTTCAGCAGGAGCACGCCCTGCCGTGCCCAGTGCTCTAGAAAACCGTGACGCGCTGGCGCTATACCGAGATCCGTCTCCATCTCCTTGTAGATATTGACGAGCGAGGGGGGTATGCGCACGCCGGGCCGGACGCTGAAACATAATCCATGTGCCTGCCCTAGCCCGTGATACGGATCCTGACCGAGGATGACGGCCTTGACGTTGGCGATCGGTGTCAGGTCGAGAGCTCGGAAATACTCGCTACCTTTGGGAAATATCCGTTTTCCGACCTGCTTCTGCGCGACCAGGAAAGATTTGAGCTGCTGCATGTAGGGGCTTGAAAATTCCCCCTCGAGGGCGGACTTCCAGCTCTCGTCGAGACTGACGGATGTATCGCTCATCGGCAAACCTTCGAATAGGACGAAACAATGGACATACAGTTCTAACAAAATAGGCCGACGCCGCAATGCTCGTCGGTCTCGCGGCGGCTCCGCCCCATCGAAACCTGGCGGTGAGCGCAAACCTTGTTGGTTCTTCACCGCCCGTGTTTAACTATAAGCCCGCTTCGGTATTTACGCCGGCTGGCGAGCTGAGTAGAACTTTGATCGTGACAATCGGAGCTTGTCTTCACATGAAATTCGGCACGAGCGGCCTTCGCGGACTTTCAGTCGATCTCAAAGGACGCGCCTCCGCCCTCTACGCCACCGCATTCGGCAAATATCTGCTGGAGACCGGCAAGGCACGGGCCGGCGACATCATTCTGATCGGACGCGACTTTCGCGATTCCAGCCCTGAAATCTCGGCAAACTGCGCCGGTGCGCTGACGGCACTCGGATTCCGTGTCTTCGACTGCGGCAATGTGCCGACGCCGGCCCTCGCCCTTTATGGCCTCGAAAGCAAGGCCGCCTGCCTGATGGTCACGGGCTCGCATATCCCCGCAGACCGCAACGGCATAAAATTCTATCGCCCTGATGGCGAGATCGACAAAACGGACGAGGCGGCGATCACCGCACAGGCAGCCGAGATCGAACGAAGCGGCAAAGCGCTCATCGAGGCGCCGGCCAAGATGGAAGATCATGAGGCGATTTGCCGGCAGCTGTTTTTCGAACGCAATACGGCTCTACTTCCGCAAGGTGCGCTCTCCGGGCTGAAGATCGGCGTTTACCAGCACAGCACGGTCGCTCGCGACCTCCTGATCGACGTTCTCGCCCATTACGGTGCCGAGATCATCGCCCTCGGCCGCTCGGAGAGTTTCATACCGGTCGACACCGAAGCCGTTTCCGACGAGCCGATCGCGCTGATGAGGCGCTGGGTCTCCGAGCACAAATTCGATGCAATCGTTTCGACCGACGGCGACGGCGACCGGCCCCTGGTTGCCGATGAAACCGGCACACCGTTGCGCGGCGACCTTCTCGGCCTTGTGGCCGCCAACTTCTTGCGAGCCCGCACGGTGGTGACGCCCGTGACCTCCAATTCCGGCATCGAGTCCGCCGGCACTTTCACCGTCAGGCGCACGCGTGTCGGTTCGCCCTTCGTCATATCAGGCATGGAAGAGGCGGTGGCCGCCGGCGACGATCGCGTCATGGGCTTTGAAGCCAATGGCGGCTTGCTGACGGCAACCACTTTCGAGATCAACGGCCGAAAACTGCGCGCATTGCCGACACGTGACTGTTTTATTCCCATGCTCGCAATCCTGTCGCTGGCGGCCGCTCGCAGCCAGCCGCTTTCTGTCATTGCCGCCTCCTATAAGTTGCCGTTCGCCGCCGCCGATCGTCTGGAGAATTTCCCCGTCGAGACGAGTGCGGCATTGATGGAATATCTGCGCGCCTCGGATGAAAACCTTGCCTCTTTCCTACAGCCGATCGGCGCGGTAGCGACAAAATCCGATATCGATGGGCTTCGGGTGACACTGAGGGATGGCGGGATCATCCACTTCCGCCCGTCCGGCAATGCGCCGGAAATGCGCTGCTACGTCGAAGCCGGGAGCGAATCCGCCGCCCTCCACCTGCTGCACAGCGGGCTCGACAGAATAAGAGGCTGGGCAGCCGCCCGCTAACGTGCAACGAATAAGCCGTTTATTTCAAGGAACACGCCTATGACGCAGAAAATCGTTCCCGTGATCATGGCCGGTGGCAAAGGCACGCGGCTCTGGCCGCTTTCCCGCGCTACCGCGCCGAAACAATTCATTCAGTTCGTCGGCGACAAAACGCTGTTTCAGGAGACGCTTGAACGCGTTTCGGATCCCGAGCTCTACGAAGCCCCGATCGTCGTCACCAATGAAGAGTTCCGCTTTCTTGTCGCCGAGCAGGCGCGTGAGCTCGCCCGTCCGCTCGCCGCCGTCCTGCTCGAACCGGTCGCCCGCAATACTGCGGCAGCGGTCGCTGCCGCAGCGACGCTGGCCGCCGACCTGTTCGGCAAGAATGCCATCATCCAGATGCTCGCCTCGGATCACGAGATCCTCGCCGACAAGAGCTATTTCGATTGTATTCGCATCGCCCGCGAGGCGGCGGCCGACGGCAGGCTCGTCACATTCGGCATCAATCCGACCGAACCGGCCACAGGTTACGGCTATATCGAGATCGGCGATGCGCTGGAGAACGGCGCTCATAAGGTGAGCCGCTTCGTCGAGAAGCCGGCATTGCAGGAAGCCCAGCGGATGCTCGCCGATGGCGGCTTCTACTGGAATTCGGGCATCTTCATGTTCCCGGTGACGGAGCTTCTTGCCGAACTGCAGGAACATGCGCCCGAGGTGCTCAAAGCCGCAAGCAAGGCTGTTTCCAAGGCAAGCCGCGACCTCGACTTCACCCGCCTCGATGCCGATCATTTCGCCAAGAGCCCGGATATCTCGATCGATTATGCGATCATGGAAAAGACCTCGAAGGCCGCCGTCGTCCCCTCGCCGTTCCGGTGGTCGGACATGGGAAGCTGGGATGCCGTGTGGAAATCGGGAAAACGCGACGATAACGGCAATGTCGCTGCCGCGAACACGACCGTGGTCAACACCCGCAATTCGCTGGTCATGACCCATGGCGTGCATCTTGCCGTCCAGGGCATGGAGGATGTCGCCGTCATCGCCAGCGAGGACGCCGTCTACGTCGGACCGCTCAAGGACAGCCAGAATGTTGGACAATTGGTCAAGATGCTGGCCTCCACATCGGCGACAGCGAAGTTCACCGAAACGCATCCGACGTCCTACCGCCCGTGGGGCGGCTATACCTCCATCTTCAACGGCGATCGCTTTCAGGTGAAGCGCATCTTCGTCACGCCGGGCAAGAAGCTTTCGCTGCAAAAACACCATCACCGCTCCGAACATTGGGTCGTCGTCAAGGGAACGGCCGAAGTGACGGTTGGTGAGAATGTACGGATGCTGCGCGAGAACGAAAGCGTCTACATTCCGCTCGGCGAGGTCCATCGTCTCGCCAACCCCGGCAAGATCGTCCTCGAACTCATCGAGGTACAGACCGGATCCTATCTTGGCGAGGATGACATCATCCGCATCGTCGACGAGTTCGGTAGAACGTAGAGCGGCTTTCGGAACGGCTGGCGGGCTCGAGGCAACCCGCCGCCGGTTCCGTCGCGATCTGCATTGCTGTTGAATTTCCTCTCGGGGTTCTCGTAGAATGAAGGCGCCGACAGACATGACCGGAGATATTCCCTGATGCGTATCCTGCCCGCCCTCGCCGGATTTCTTTCACTGATGCTGCCGGCCATGGCGTTCGCCCAGCCAGCGAATATGCGCGCTGCAAGCGAGACCGAAATTCGCCAGCACCTGCCCGGCACGTCGGAACTGAAAGAAAGCAGCAATGGCTACGAATATCGCGAGGGCAACAAGAATGGCTACAAGATAGACAACGGCCAGGTCTGCGTTCTGTTTCCCAACAAGTCGAAGGATTGCGTCAGCGTGAAGACCGACGGCAAGACCTTCCAGATGATCGACCGCAAAGGCGGCCGAACGAGATTCTGACTTGCCGCAGGCGTTACCTCGCCGGTGAAGTTTCCTGGTCGAGCGCGAATTCTGCGATCAAACCGGAATGGTTCGAGCCGAGATTGTCGTCGAGACGTTTGAGCGAGATCAGGTGAAGCGGCGCCCGCGCGAATATGTGGTCGATGGCGATCCCGAAGGCGCCGGCTGCAATCGGCCATGTCGCCGGTTCAGGTGCAAGCGTCTTCAGTTTCTGTTCGCGGAGAAGACCCTGGATACTGGGTGCGATCGCCGACGAATTGAAGTCGCCGGACAGCACCAGAGGGCCGGAAATCGAACCGAGCGCCTTGCCGAGGTCATCCAGTTCGCCCATCTGGTAGTCGTCGTAATAGGGCTTGGACAGATGCGCCGACACGAGACTGATGGCTTGGCCGCCGAAGTCGACGCTTGAGACGACCAGCCTGTCTTTCCTGAGACTGCCGATGCTTGCGACCTGCCGCATCACGAACGGCCGTTTGGACAGGACCAGCGTATCACAGCTATCTTTGCCGTTGTCGCAGCCGATATGATAGGGATAGGCCTTGAACAATCGCTGCAGATGAAATGTCAGCGGCTTGGCTTCGAGCAAATTGACGACATCGGCGTCCGAAGCGATCACCATATCGGCAAGAGCCGTCGAGTTTTTCCAGTTGTCGATCGCGATGTTGAACGACATCAGACGGAAAAGCGGCGTGGCACCCGTCTGCTGATCATCCTGCGCAAATTCGCGCAGCATGACGAAACCGTGAGCAGTGAGAAAAAGCGAGGCGAGCAGAAGAACCAACCCGTATATCTGCCTTTTGACTGCCAGAATGACGAGACTGGCGGCAACAAAGATGACCCCGAGATGGATCTGAAAGCTGTAGACAAAGGACAGCAGCCAGAAGTTCGTGACATAGCGCAGCGACACGATGGCAATGGCAAAGGTCAAAAATGCGCAAAGAATCCAATAGATTATATCTCGCATCGATCCTGATTTCGCTTGCCGACGTGTGGGCGGGCATAACATGCAGGCCAGCATGTTGCAATGCAACATAACGATCGGGCGCCCATCCCCGCAGATGAGCAATATCGATGGCATCCGCCAAGCAGGCCGCGCCGATGCCCGTGCAAGCGGCATAGGTGTCGCAGCCTTCTCCCCCAAGACCTATCGACTCGGCCTCTTCTTATCTTGTAAGGGGGGTCACGTGATACGGAATCGGCTCTTTGCCGTCGGCGGGGGCCAAGAAAAGGTGGGAATGCGCTACTTCATTACAGGGACGGCCGGTTTCATCGGTTTTCATCTGGCCAGGCGCCTGCTCCAGGAGGGGCATGAGGTAACGGGCTTCGACGGCCTCACGCCCTATTACAACGTCAAGCTCAAGGAGATGCGCCATGCGGCCCTCTCCCAGTTTCCGGCCTTCAAACCAGTCATCGCGATGCTCGAGGACCGGCCGGCGCTGGAGGCGGCTGTCCTCGCGGCCAAGCCCGACATCCTGATTCACCTCGCCGCACAGGCCGGCGTACGCTACAGCCTGGAAAATCCCGAAGCCTATATACATTCGAACGTCGAAGGCTCGTGGAATATCATGGAAATCGCCCGGCGGGTCGAAGTCCGCCATCTGATGCTGGCCTCAACGTCATCGATCTATGGCGCCAATGCGACCGTTCCCTTCCGCGAGACCGATCGCGCCGACGAGCCGCTGACCATTTACGCCGCGACGAAAAAATCGATGGAGCTGATGGCGCACAGCTATGCCCATCTTCACAAGATTCCGACAACGGCCTTCCGCTTCTTCACCGTCTATGGCCCATGGGGCCGGCCCGATATGGCGCTGTTCAAATTCGCCAAGAACATGCTTGAGGGCCAACCGATCGAGATCTACGGCGAAGGCAATATGAGCCGCGATTTCACCTATATCGATGATCTCGTCGAAGCAGTCGTCAGGTTGTCGGCCATTGCGCCCGGCGAGGAAAATCGCCTCGACGACGCGGCGGTCGAAACGCTTTCGCGCCAGGCGCCCTTCCGCGTCGTCAATATCGGCGGCGGCCAGCCGGTCAGTCTGATGGATTTCGTCGAGACGGTGGAAAAGACGCTCGGCCGGCCTGCAATACGGCTGATGCTGGCGATGCAGAAGGGCGACGTGCCGCGCACTTTCGCTGCCCCCGACCTGCTCGTCGCCCTAACCGGCTACAAGCCGGATACGACCTTGGACGTCGGTGTCAAGGCTTTCGTCGACTGGTATCTCGACGCGCGCAGCGAACTTGACGCCTGACGCAGTTCAATCTCAAGTCCGCGACAGGCTTCAACGGAGAAGCGCGGCCGCCTGCACCGCCTCGACGGCCTTCGAAAACATATGGTCGACGGCGACGGTCAGCTTCTGTGCATAGGTCCTGAACTGGTAGCCTTCGCCTTCGACCGCTGCCGGATCGCGCAGCACGAAGGGAACACCCGGCCGTACGAATCCGGCGCGTGTCGTCAGCGGAACCTCGGGCGAATGGCCGATGGCGGAGGTGTACATCAGGTCGCGTGCAAGGCTGGCGGGGCCGATGGCGAAGGCCGGCCCGGCGGCAGCCGTGGCGGTCAAAGTCAAGGCGATGGCGGCAAGCGTTCTATGCATGTCGAGTCCCCATTTGCGGATCGGCGGGTTTTCACTCCGCCAGGCTCCAAACGATCGACGCGTCTGTCCACGCCTCGGCCGCTTTCATGAGATCACTCTACACGCCAGGATTTGCAGTGCTTTTAAGCGGATCGGTCAAATTTTACGAAATTTGACTTTCTCCGGCGCCGCGCATTTTTCTCGGATCTAAGGACCGAGAAGCGCCCGCGTACATGGCAAACACATCCGCCGGCCGATACGCCTCGACCAAACGCGCAATGCCAATGATGTGAACGCTGGCCCGCAGTCTAGAGAATGCGATCCAGCTTCTTGTTGATATGCAAATTGGGCATCAATCCCGCACTCTGGGCAGCGTGATAGGATTCTCGCGCCGCGTCGAACGAGATCGACCACATAATGGCGCTCAGCAGGAGCGCGATAATATAGATCTGAATACGCATCGAACCGGCGATACGGACAGACCAAGGCGGTTTTGTGTCAAAACATGGCCGGGCAAGCAACGGAAAGCGGCAGGTGCCTGTTTTGCAACCGGCCGACGCCAGACATATCAGTGTCGTGAAAATTAGCGATAGTCGCATCGCTTCCCTGTTGGCAGCCAGACCGAGGCTTGGTTCCCCTTCTCACCCCGAGAACCCTAAGAGGGTTCCCGCGGGCCTCTTTGCCTTGCTTATCTGCGTTGCCGTGGATCACCGAATGCGAAATCGATCATCTCCGCCCGTTGGGACCGCGGCGCGAAAGTCTCCACATCGAAATTAATCAATCGATTGACTTATTTTTCCAGCCATGTTACAGAATCGTCATGAGCAAGGAAAAGGCCAATCTACCACCAGCCTCAGCACGCGCCGATGTCGCGCGGCAGAAGATGCTTTCCGCCGCCCTCGACGTCTTCGGCCGCTACGGCTTCGACGGCGCCTCGACCCGCCAGCTGACCGAGGCGGCCGGCGTCAACCTGCAGGCCATCCCCTATTATTTCGGCAGCAAGGAAGGCCTCTATATCGCCACCGCCGAATATCTGATGGCCCGCATCGACACCCATGTCGGCGACATGAGGGCGCGCATCGGCGCGCATCTGCTGGCCCTGGATGCTGCCGGCAAACCGCTCGGCGAAGCCGAAGCCCGGCGCTTCCTGACGGACGTTCTCCAGACCATGGTGACGCTTTTCGTCGGCAAGGAATCCGAATCCTGGGCGCGCTTTCTGATCCGCGAGCAGATGGAGCCGACAGAAGCCTTCACGAGGGTCTACCAAGGCATCATGCGGCCGATGATCGAGATCGGCCGGCGGCTGATCGCCGCCATTCTTGACGAGGACCCCGGCTCGGAACATGTGCGCCTGCGCACCTTCAGTCTTCTCGGCAGCATCCTCGTCTTTCGCGTCACTCATGCGGCTGTGCTCAGCCAGATGGAATGGGACGCGGTCGGCCCGGAGCAGGTGCAAATATTGCGCGGGCTCGCCGCCGAGCTGGTCGATGTCATCGGCCCGTCGAAAGGAGGTGCGGCATGAAACGCATTCTTCCGCTGGCCATCATTCTCCTCATCGCGGCAGGCGCCGCCGCCTGGTGGTACGGCCTGCCGGAAAAGTTCGGCTGGCTCCCCGAGACCCGCCGCGAATTCGTCCTCTACGGCAATGTCGACATCCGCCAGGTATCACTCGGCTTCCGTGTCAGCGGGCGCATCTCCGAACTCCGCGTCGACGAGGGCGATGTCGTCAAGAGCGGAACGGTTCTGGCAAAGCTCGACGCCACGCCCAATGAACTTGCCGTCCGTTCGGCGGAGGCCAATGCGGCCGCGCTTCGCGCCACGCTCGACAAGCTGAAGGCGGGCCCACGGCCGACCGAGATTGCCCAGGCACGCGCCGCCTATGACGAAAGCCTCGCCGATCTGCAGAATGCCAACCTCGCCTATGACCGCGCCCGCCAGCTTCGCCCGCAGGGCACCATTTCCGAGGCGAGCCTTGATCAGGCGACCGCCGCAAAGGCCATGGCCGCCGCCCGCTCCCAGTCCGCCAGGGAAGCGCTGAAGCTTTTGCAGGAAGGCTCGCGCAGCGAGGATATCGCCGCCGCCGACGCGCAACTGAAGGCAGCCGAGGCAACGCTGGCCTCGGCCCGCACCTCGCTGGAGGATACCGATCTCCGCGCCCCGAACGACGGTGTCATCCTCTCGCGTGTGCGGGAAAATGGCGCGATCGTCTCGCCGGCCGATACCGTCTTCGTGCTGTCGCTGACCGAGCCGGTCTGGGTGCGCAGCTACGTCGCGGAGCCCGATCTCGGCCGCATCCACCCCGGCATGAAGGTATCCGTCGCCTCCGATACGGCGCCCGACAAACCTTACGAGGGCACGATCGGCTTCATCTCGCCTGTGGCCGAATTTACCCCAAAATCGGTGGAAACGCCGGAACTCAGGACCGACCTAGTCTATCGCCTGAGGATCGTCATCGACAAGCCCGGCCTGGATCTGCGCCAGGGCATGCCGGTCACCGTCCGCCTTTCAACGCCTGCGGCAGGCGGACGATGACCACCGCCGACACCGCCCCCCAGACCGGTTGGAACGACAAGCCGCTCGTCCGGATCGACGCCGTCACCAAACGCTTCGGCGATGCGCCCCCTGCGCTCGATGCCGTTTCCGGCACGATCGCCCGCGGCGCGATCACCGGCCTCGTCGGCCCTGACGGCGCCGGCAAGACGACGCTGATCCGCCTGATGACCGGCCTGATGCTGCCGGACACGGGGATCGTAGAAGTTCTCGGCTTCGACACCAGAAATAATGCAGCCGGCATCCAGGCGGCGATCGGCTACATGCCGCAGCGCTTCGGTCTCTATGAAGACCTCTCAGTGCAGGAAAATCTCGATCTCTACGCCGATCTGCGCGGCCTGCCGAAGAGCGAACGCGCGAGCACGTTCGACGAATTGCTGAGCTTTACCGATCTCAAACGCTTCACCGGCCGGCTGGCCGGCAAACTCTCCGGCGGCATGAAGCAGAAGCTCGGCCTTGCCTGCGCGCTTCTGAAAAAGCCGCGCCTGCTGCTGCTCGACGAGCCGGGCGTCGGCGTCGACCCGATCTCGCGCCGCGACCTCTGGAAGATGGTCGAGAACCTGACGAAAGAGGGCATCGGCGTTCTCTGGTCGACCGCCTATCTGGACGAGGCGGAGGCCTGCGACCACGTGCTGCTCCTGAACCAGGGCAAGCTGCTCTTTTCGGGAAAACCCACGGAGATGACCGAGCGCGTCGACGACCGGGTCTTCAGGGTCTCCGGTGTCACGGGACGCCGACGGCAGGTGCTTGCCGAACTGCTGCAGGCCGATGGCGTCGTCGACGGCGTGATCCAGGGCGAGGCGATCCGCCTGGTGGCGGCCAAGGACAAGACGCCCGATATCGGCAAGGCCGGCGACGGCGCATCGCTTGCTCCTACCACGCCCCGCTTCGAGGATGCCTTCGTCGACATGCTGGGCGGCGGCCCCGGCGGCCGCTCCAGGCTGGCCGAAGCGCAGGCGCCGCTCACCGCTGAGGGCGACCGGCCGGTGATCGAGGCCAGGGGCCTGACCAAGCGCTTCGGCGACTTCACCGCCGCCGAAAATATCAGCTTCGATATCCGCCGCGGCGAGATCTTCGGCCTGCTCGGCCCGAACGGCGCCGGCAAATCCACCACCTTCAAGATGCTCTGCGGCCTGTTGAAGCCGACCGGCGGCGAAGGCCGCGTCGCCGGTTTCGATCTGCGCCGCGATGCCGCCGAAGCCCGCAACCAGCTCGGCTACATGGCGCAGAAATTCTCGCTCTACGGCGATCTGACGGTCACGCAGAACCTCGAATTTTTCGCCGGCGTCTATGGCCTTCGCGGCCAGCGGAAGCGCGAACGCATCCAACTGATGGCCGATATTTTCGATTTCGGCCGCCATGGCCGCGAGCCCGCCAAGGATCTACCACTCGGCTTGAAGCAGCGCCTGGCGCTGGCCTGCGCCGTCATGCACGAGCCGCGCGCCCTCTTCCTCGACGAACCGACCTCAGGCGTCGATCCGATCACCCGCCGCGAGTTCTGGACCCATATCAACGGGCTGGTCGAAAAGGGCGTCACCGTGCTCGTCACCACCCATTTCATGGATGAGGCGGAATATTGCGATCGCATCTCGCTGATCTATCGCGGCCGCTCGATCGCGCTGGGCTCGCCCGATGAATTGAAGGCTCGCGTCGCGACCAGCGAGCAGCCGGACCCGACGATGGAGGATGCCTTCATCGCGCTCGTGCAGCAATCGGAAGCGGAGGATCCCGCATGAGCCCCTCTTCCGGTCGGCTTCGGCGTCTTTTTGCCCTGGTGCGCAAGGAAAGCTTTCAGGCAATCCGCGATCCGAGCAGCATCCTCATCGCCTTCGTGCTGCCGCTGATCCTGCTCTTTCTCTTCGGCTACGGCGTCTCGCTCGATACCACCCGCACCCGCATCGGCCTGGTGACCGAGGAGATGACGCCGCTAACGCAGGATCTCGCCGCCAGCTTCCGCGCCTCGCGTTATTTCGATGTGGCGATCGGCCGCGACCGGCGCCTGTTTGAGGAAGACCTCGTGCTCGGCAAGGTGCGCGGCATCGTCGTCATCCCGGCCGATTTCACCACGCGCTACACCACTGGAAACCGGCCCGACATCCAGGTGATCGTCGACGGCTCCGACCCGAACACCGCGAACTTCGTCCAGAATTACGCCCAGGGCGCCGTTGCCAACTGGGAGCAACAAAGGCAGGCGGATGTCGCCACCTCCAAGCCGGCCATCACGGTCGAGCAGCGCTTCTGGTTCAACCCGGAGCTGACCAGCCGCAATTTCCTCGTGCCGGGCTCGATCGCCATCGTCATGACGCTGGTCGGCACGCTTTTGACCTCCCTGGTCGTCGCCCGCGAGTGGGAGCGCGGCACGATGGAGGCGATGATGGCGACGCCGGTGACCGCCGTCGAGCTGCTCGCCGGCAAGATCCTGCCCTATTTCCTGCTCGGCCTGACCTCTATGACGCTCTGCGTGCTGCTTGCCGTCTTTCTCTTCGGCGTGCCCTTCCGCGGCTCCGTCGCCGCACTCTACGCCCTGTCGGCCGCCTTTCTGATCCCGGCTCTGGGGCAAGGCCTGTTGATCTCGACGGCCACCAAGAACCAGTTCCTTGCCTCGCAGCTGGCGCTGATCTCCGCCTTCCTGCCGGCCTTCCTGCTGTCGGGCTTCCTGTTCGAGATCAATTCCATGCCTGAGATCATCCAGTGGATCACCTTCATCGTGCCGGCGCGTTACCTGATCCCCAGCCTGCAGACCGTATTCCTCGCCGGCGACATCTGGCCGATGTTCGTTCAAGCCATCGCCGTCATGCTGGCAATCGGCGCCATCATGTTCGTGCTGGCGGCGCGCAGCACCAGAAAGAGGATCGGCTGAGATGGGATGGACAAGGCTCTACGCCCTCATCGTCAAGGAACTGCTCGCCGTGCTGCGCGATCCCAAGGGCCGCGCCATCCTGATCGGCCCGCCGATCGTCCAGCTTCTGGTCTTTTCCTATGCCGCCACGCTCGAAGTGCGCAATGTCGACGTCATGATCTTGAACCGCGACAGCGGCCATTGGGGCCAGGAATTGATCGAACGCATCGATGGCGCGCCGACCTTCCGCCACATCGAGATCGCCGCCGATCAGGCCGAAGTTCAGGTAGCGATCGACAACCAGGCTGTCATCGCCGCAATCGAGATCGGCCCGGATTTCTCCCGCAATATCGAGGCGGGAGCGCCTGCCGACCTGCAGGTGATCCTCGACGGCCGCCGTTCCAACGCCTCGCAGATCGTCGCCGGTTACCTCCAGCAGATCAGCGCGGCCCTTGCCGCAGAGACGCCGGCAGGCATGCGCGCCGGCCCCGCGATGGTTTCGACCATGCCCCGCAATTGGTTCAACCCCAACCTCACCTACCAGTGGTTCATGGTGCCGAACCTGATCGCCAGCATCGCGCTTCTGATCGGCCTGATCGTGACCGCTCTCTCCATTGCCCGCGAGCGCGAGCTCGGCACCTTCGATCAGCTGATGGTCTCGCCGCTGCGCCTGCACGAGATCCTGATCGGCAAGCTGATCCCGCCGATGATGATCGGCCTGTTCCACATCACCGTCTATATCCTGGCCGCCGTTTTCCTCTTCGAGGTGCCGTTGCGCGGTTCGCTCCTCCTGCTTTACGGCAGCGCCATCTTCTATCTCGGCTCGGTCGCCGGCCTTGGCCTGTTCATCTCGGCGCTGTCGATGACGCAGCAGCAGGCGATCCTCGGCGCCTTCCTGTTCATGGTCCCGGCCATGCTGCTTTCCGGTTTCGCGACCCCGATCGAGAACATGCCGGGCTGGCTGCAGCCGATAACCTTCATCAATCCGCTGCGATATTTCCTGGTGATCGTCAAAGGCGTTTTCCTCAAGGATATCCCCTTGAGCGAGGTGATAAACCAGACGATCCCGCTGGCGCTGATCGCCACCGTCACGCTCAGCGCCGCCGCCTGGCTCTTCCGTCGGCGGCTGGAATAATCGACGTCCGGTCAATGCTTCAGCGGCCTCACAGAATGTGAATCAGCTTTCCAAAGCGTGACTCTTTGCAGCGGGAACATCGAATAGATGGCGTCGTTAACGAGACGCAACCCCAGCAAAGGAGAAGCAAAATGTACAAGATTCTACTTGTCTCCAGCGCCCTTGCGCTGTCGTCTTTTGCCACCAATGCTCTGGCTGACGGAGCCGTCACCGGTGCTGCCGGTGGCGCTATCACCGGCGCGATTGTCGGTGGTCCCGTGGGTGCTGCCGTTGGCGGCGTGGCCGGCGGTGTTGCCGGCGCTGTTATCGATCCGCCCCCGCGCGAGGTCGTCACCTATGTCGAACAGCAGCCGGCCCCGACCTCTCGCGTGGTCGTCGAACAACCGATCGTCGTCGGCAAGCCGCTTCCGGCTGATGTCGTCGTCACTCCGGTGCCTGACAACCCGAAATATGCCTATACCGTTGTCAATGATCGCCGTGTGATCGTCGAGCCCCGCACCCACCGCGTGGTGCAGGTGATTGAATAATAAGAGCGTCGAAGTTCGCCTGCTGCGGCTCGGCTACCTACGGCCCCGCTTCGGCGGGGCCTTTTCGTTTGCTTGCGCCAACGCATCCTTGCCTGCGCCGGTTCAAGCCCTGTAGGCGACGAGTATGGCGCCTCCGGCAATCATGATGACGCCGAGCCAGTTCGGCAGCGTCAGGCGTTCACCCAGACAGAGCACAGCAAAGACTGAGACGAAGACGACGGACAGCTTGTCGATCGGCGCCACCCGGGCGGCATCGCCGAGCTTCAAGGCCCGGAAATAACAAATCCAGGATGCGCCGGTGGCAAGACCGGAGAGCACCAGGAACAGCCAGCTCCTGCTCGACACCGAGGACGGCTCCTGCCAGCTGCCTGATATGGAGACCATGATTGCCGCCGCCAGCAGGATGACGATGGTGCGAATGAAGGTTGCGAAGTCCGAATTGACATTTTCGACGCCGACCTTGGCGAAAATCGCGGTGAGCGCTGCGAAGCAGGCGGAAAGAAGCGCCCAAAGCGGCCAGCTTGTGAGAAGATTTTTCATACGGCTTGTCCCCGCCCCTCCGCCTCGCCCGCAGGATCAGACCTTCAGCTCGCGCCGCTCACGCTCGGTGACCATGGCGAGGTCGAGAACCTTCTGCAGGTTGGCGGCGTGGCGGAAATTGGGATCCGGCTGGATGCGGCTTGCTACCGCCTCGGCGAAGCGCTGGTAGTTGGTCGGCACCGGCGTCACCTCGATCTCCCTCCAGGTGGCGGTCTCGGCATCCTCGCCGAGGCAGCCGCGCAATTCGGAACCGCCGGGGCGATGAATGACCTCGAGGCTGCCCTTCTCGCCGTAGATGCGCAGCTTCAGTTCATTCAGATGGCCCGTCGCCCAACGGCTGGCATGGATGACGCCAAGCGCGCCGTTGGCGAAATCGACCGACATGGTGAAGCTGTCATTGGCGTCGAGCATATATTCGCCGATCTGGCCGCCCGGCGCCTTGTTGAAGGTCTTCAGCCGGGCAAAGACATGATCGATGTCGGTCGCGGCGCCATAGGCGGCGAAATCGAGGATGTGGATGCCGACATCGCCGAGTACACCGTTCGAGCCATGGCCGGTGGAAAGCCGCCACAGCCAGGTCGACTCCGTGCGCCAGTCGCCCCAGGCGCGCGAGACGAGCCAGCTCTGCAGATAGGATGCCTCGACATGTTTGATCGTTCCGAGTTCGCCGGCGAGCACCATCTCGCGGGCGCGCTGCAGTGGCGCGACATTGCGATAGGTGAGATTGACCATGTTGATGATGCCGGCCTTTTCGGCCGCTTCCGTCATCTCCAGCGCCTTCGGATAGTTTTCCGCCAGCGGCTTCTCGCAGAGCACATGTTTGCCGGCGGCGATCAGCGCCAGCGTCGTCGGGTGATGGATCCGATCGGGCGTGATGTTCGTCGCCGCATCGAATTCGCCCCAAGCGATCGCCTCGTCGAGCGACAGAAACCGCTTTTCGATGCCAAACTTGTCGGCGAAGGCGGAAAGCCGGTCGGGATCGGTGTCGACGGCGCCGACCACCGTTACGCCGTCGATTTTGCTGAAGTGGGTGAGCTGGTTTTTCGCCATCACACCCGTGCCAAGAACGAGTAGTCGCATGAATGCTCCTCAGCGGTAACCGGCTTCGCCGGCCTGGTGCAGTCTCGGGCCGCGTTCGACGATCGGCTCCAGCGCCTTTTCTACCGGCACATTTGGAGCATCAGTAATGCCGGTCAACGCCGCTTCAGGGTTATAGGCCCACTTGACGCCGTTGATCAGCACGTTCTGGACAGTGGCGTCGTGATAGGTCGGATAGGTCTCGTGGCCGGGGCGGAAATAGAAGATGTTGCCGGCGCCGCGGCGCCAGGTCAGGCCCGAGCGGAAGACTTCGCCGCCCTGGAACCAGGAGATGAACACCGTTTCCAGCGGCTCCGGCACCGAGAACTGCTCGCCGTACATTTCCTCGTTCTCCAGCTCGAAATGCTCGCCGATGCCGGCGGCGATCGGATGGCGCGGATTGATCGTCCACAGCCGCTCGCGCTCGCCCGCCTCGCGCCATTTCAGTGCACAGGGCGTGCCCATCAGCCGCTTGAATATCTTCGAGAAATGGCCGGAATGCAGCACCAGCAGGCCCATACCCTCCCAGACGCGCTTGGCGACGCGTTCGACGACGACGTCGGAGACCGCACCGTGATCCTTGTGGCCCCACCAGGTCAGCACATCGGTTTCGGCAAGCCGGGCTTCGCTGAGGCCATGTTCCGGTTCCTGCAGCGTCGCCGTCGTCGCCGAGATGGCGGGATCGGCATTCAGCGCATTGGCGATCGTCGTATGCATGCCCTCGGGATAGATGCCGCGAACGATCTCATTGGTGGTCTCGTGAATATTCTCTCCCCAGACGACGGTGCGTATGGCCATGATGTGCTCCTCTGGAAGCTGGAAGTATCGAGCAGGCGGGAAAGCAGAATTCAAAGCGCTTTGGAAAAAGGCGCTGGGTGCGCCTCGATCTCCTCCACGTCCAAGCAACACATAGCCCTTTGTCAGGAATTTGACAAAGGGGAAAATTTGTCGCGCGAACCTCGGAGGAAGCATCTAAAATATCATAGCAAAATCAGTGCGAAACTGATTCCGAAAACAGGTTGACGACGACGACGCCGGATATGATCAGCCCCAAGCCGATGATCGCCGGCAGGTCGAGGCGCTGCTTGAAGAAGACGAGGCCCACAGAGGAAATCAGCACGATTCCCAAAGCGCTCCAAATCGCGTACGCAATGCCGACGGGAATGCTCTTCAGCGTCAGCGACAGGCAATAGAAGGCCGCTGCATAACAGGCGACGACGAGCACCGTTGGCCCGATGCGGGTGAACTGCTGCGACAATTGCAGCGCGGTGGTGCCGATGACTTCGAGCACGATGGCGGCAAAAAGCAGCCCGTAAACGGCAGCCTGGCTCATGACGAATTCCCTTCGGATTACTTGCCGGTCAGCTCGACGAGGCGGCCGATGAGGTCCCGCCTCAGGGCACCGTCGATATCGTGGCTTTCCAGCGTGTCCGCGAACCAAAGCCCGTCGGCGGCAAACCGCACGATCTGGGCGTCGAGCGAGGAGTCGGTGCCGACATATTCCTCTGCCCGCGCCTGCACCCACTGGCGCCAGCGCAGACGCAGCCGGGGTTCGGCAAGCAGCGCGATCGTTATCTGCGTCCAGTTTCTGGAATCGTCGGGACGGTCCTTGAGACCGGATACTGCCATGACATAAGCGCGGGTGAAACGGCCCTGCGGGAGCGGATCACCCCGCATCAGTTCCTCGATATCGCCGTCGAATGTTTCCAGCAGGCTCTCGAACAGGGCATCGAGCAACGCATTCTTCGTCGGGAAATGGTGCAGCAGCCCGCCCTTGCTGACGCTGGAGGCGGCCGACACCGCATCGAGCGTGACCGCGGCCATGCCTTCGCTGGCGGCAAGACGTGCGGCGACATCCAGCAATTGCTGGCGCACGAGAGCCGGTTGTTTCTTGCGGTGATGAGCGTTCGACATGCGATATAAAGATACCGTCCGGACGGTTTTGTCAAGAAGAATCGGTTGGAATCCCTTCGGCGCCGGCGTTATGCGCGAAATGCCGCGGCAGCTTGATACAGTTGCGATCATTTTCCGCCCGGTGCATGAAGGGGCCGTGGAAAGACATTTGGGATGGTTTCGTGACGGAGAAGGTCACCACTCTATATCAAGCGATCGGAGGCGATCCCGCCGTCAGGGCGCTGACGCGCCGTTTCTATGAGCTGATGGATAGGCTGCCGGAGGCAAGCAACGTGCGCGCCGTGCACCCGCCGAGCCTTCAGGAGAGCGAAGAGAAATTCTACGAATATATGAGCGGTTATCTCGGCGGCCCGCCGCTCTATACCGACAAACGCGGCCATCCGCGCCTGCGCAGCCGCCATTTCGTCGCCGAGATCGGCCCTGTCGAGCGCGACGAATGGCTGCTCTGCTTCCGCCGCGCCCTCGACGGGACGATCGAAAGCCAGGCGTTGCGCGATCTCATCTGGGCGCCGGTCGAGCGCCTCGCCTACCACATGCAGAACAAGGAACAACCATGAGCCTGAACGCGCGTCTGGAGCCGGTGCTATATCTCTTTGCCGGCCTGTTCGGCGTGGCCGGCGTCGCGCTTGCCGCTCTTGCCGCCCATGGCGGCGGGCAAGCCAACCTGGTCGCATCGGCATCCGCCATGTGCCTGACGCACGCCCCTGCCCTGCTGGCATTGGCTCTCGGCACCGCAAGGCTCAAAACCGCCTGGCTGGCCGGTTTTCTGATGATCGCCGGAACGCTGCTCTTTGCCGGCGACCTGGTCTCGCTGCGTTTTGCCGGTTCCGGCCTCTTCCCCTATGCCGCCCCGACCGGCGGCTGTGCGATGATGCTTGGCTGGCTGGCCGTTGCGGCGGGCGCGATCTTGCGGGTTCGGGCGTAGAGTTTGGCAATCGCTGCCGGTTGCTCGAGAGCAAACTAGGAGTCGCATGAAGCGCGTGCCGTGCAGCCCCCTCATCCGACCCTTCGGGCCACCTTCTCCCCGAGCGGAGAAGGGAAAATCAGCGCTGCGGCACGTCCCTTCTACCCTCGGGGAGAAGGTGTCCAGGGGGATGAGGGGGCTACGGACGCCAAGCTAACTGTCAGCAGCTAAATCCCATCGACCACATTGAAGCCCTCAAACACCGGCGGTCCCTTATACATCGCCTTGCGGTCGCCGGCATTGCGATGCGCAGCGCGGAAATTCTCGGACTTCGTCCAGTTCTGAAAATCCTCTTCGCTCTTCCAGACCGTGTGCGAAGAATAGAGCGTATAGCCCGCCTCTTCGTTGAGCTTGCCGCGCAGCAGCCGGAATTCGACGAAACCGGGCACTTCGGCCAGGCTGGAATCGCGATTGCGCCAGACAGTCTCGAAATCGCCCTCGGTCCCCGTGACGACCTGGAAGCGGTTCATCGCGATATACATGAAATCTCCTTACGCCTTCCTCTTGCCCATCTTTGCGGCATGCGAGGGAAAGGCAAGAACATTATTGCCGTTTGCCGCCGCCGGGCCAAGTGCTCTCGTTGTCGCTTCTCCAGGCATGCGCGCCTCCCAGGTCGGGAACAGCGTCACATTCTGATAGATCCGCTGGCGTTCGGCATGCTGCTGAAAAAGTTCGTAGAGTTCGGGCACGAGGCCGTCGCCGCTCTGCGCGGCGAGCTTGTGCAGGCCGATCATGGTGAAGCCGTCGGGGTGCTGGTCGTTCATCGGGAATTGTCTCGTTCGTTCATCGTCTGCAGCGCACGCTCCAGGCTGGATTTGCTGCCGTTGCGCAGCGGGATGAAGGCCTTGCCGAACTTCTTGCAGCCGGTCTTCACCCGAAGGCAGGCATCGTGGCTGATACAGTCGATCGGGCAGAAGACGCAGTCGACCGAGGGAAGCACGGTATCGATGCGGGACACCGCTTCGCGCAGGCCGCCGTCGTGATGAATGAGCTCGGCGCCGAAATTGCTGCAGATTTGGCGAAGATGCGCCACCTGGCAGTCGCGCCCGCCGACATAGAGGAAACTGCGGCCATCCAGTTTGGACCGTCCGGGGGATGCCTGACTTGCGTCCTCGCCCGCGCTGTCGCGGACCTCCCGGTTCGAACCCTTCTTGCCCTTGCGAGCCATTTACCACCCGTTCGCTCGTTGTCGTCACACGATTCCTGCGTGCGCGAACGGACTCTTATTAAACTTGATTTTCAGAGTAAAGTATAAAGTTGATTATCGTTATCATATTATCGCGGAGTGACCTCGACGGGGAAGGCGTAGGTACGCGAGGATGCCGCGATCGTGTCTGGCATCGCCGGCAGGTTGCAAGAGGCTACCCTGGCAAGAGCCGCGCTATCAACCTCGGGGAGCCCCGAGCCACGGACAACACTTGACGCGGTGATATCGCCTCTGCGATTGACGGTGATGCGAACGGTCAAGGTGGCCGGAGCCGTACGATACCGAGACTCCATCCGGTCTACGCAACGGAACAACCGCGCGACAAGCTTGCCTTTGTAATTGGCTTCCGACGCACCGCCCGCTCCATTCCGTCCACCGGATGTGCGCGAATTATCGTTCGAATTGGCGTCTGCCTGTCCGTCTGCAGCACCCCGGCGCGACTCCTGCTTGGCATCGCCCTCCGAACCCTGTGCTTTCTTCGGCGGCTGCTTCCTTTCCACCGTCTTCTTTTCTACAGGCTTTTCCAGCTTTGGCTTCGGCCGCGGAGTGACCACCTCAGTCGGCGGCTCCGGCTCGGGAGAAACGGGAGGTACCTCGACAGGCTTGATCTCTTCGGGTTCGGACTGCATTGCGCTTGCCGTTGGGGGTTCGCTAGACATCACCGGCTGCTCTGGCACCACCGCCGACATCGGCTGCACGACAGAAGTTTCTGCAGGGGTTTCGGATACCAGGACTTCAGGTTCCGAAGCCGCAATCGTCTGCGCTGATTGACGTGTAACCTCCTGCACAGGCCGGACGGTTTCGACCGGCTCTGCGTCCGCGGGCTGCACGGTTTCCGGCTGAACGACCTCCGCCTGCACCTCGGCTGTCTCGACTGGCTTAACTGTATCGGGCTCAACAGCCTCTGGGACCACTTCTTCCTGAATGGTCACCTCAGTGTCGCCGGCTGCGCTCTGATCGGCGTCGGAACTGCCGAGCATGACCACGCTGATCGCCTCGCCGGCTTCCATCAGCGTTTCATCCGAGGGCGCAGGCATCATAATAAGCAGCGTGGCGGCCAACGCAGCATGGAAAAAGGCTGAACCGACGCAACTCAGCGCCACCCGCCGTCGCACTGGTGTCTTCTCGTCATCCTGTTTTTCCACCGTCGCGTCCATCGGCGGCGCGGAAACGGGAGCTGCCGGCGCAGTTTCCGGATGATCCGGGAAGGATGAAATCTGCGCGAAACGCGTGTAGTGGATCACCGCTTCGCCGGCCGGCTGCCGCTGCGCGTTGCGCAATTCGGAAAGCTCGTGGCCGGGATGCATTCCGGGCGTATTATCATTCAGGCTGCCGCCGGCGTCCGCCTCCCCGATGAGCACCTGTCTCGATCTGGTTTTCGCTGAAATCGCCATTGTCTATGCCTCGGACAGCCTGAAACATGCCCGCCGGGGATCATGCCCGGCGTCTTCTTATCCCTCGAAGGGAACGGAAATCTGCGAGCGGGCGACGAGGCCCTTCATGCATTCGCCGGCAGCCGGCCCGTCGCAGACCGGCGTGTCGTTGATGAGGATGCGGGTCACGCTCTCGCATTTGACATTCGGCATGTCGAACTGACGCACGCGCTTCTTGCCCTGCGGCAGATCGCGGAAATCGAGCACGGTGATGCGGTCGACGGCATTCTTGTCGTTGAAGAAGGCAAGTTCGAAGGACACCTTGTTGATGGCGGCGGGCAGCTGGTTGAGCGCGACGAAGGTCATCATGCAGCCCTTCTGCGAGGGGGCCAGCGCGTTGAGCTCGACATTGAGAGAGGCTGCCCGTGCCGTCTCCTGTGCCTGGCATACGCTCGCAACCGCCATCACCCAGCCGGCCGCAATGGCCGCAAACCTACCCGTCATGATCTTCTCCGCCATGTCGCAGGCCGCCGGCAGGCGGCAGCAAATTAGCAATCTCAAAAACTTGAGTACGTTAGTCTCCTATTGCGTCTTTAAAAAACTATGAGTAATAAAGTCAAGTTAATTGTCACCACACCGGGGACCACCGATCCCCGGCTTCACGGAATTGCCAACCGACATGATGGTTGAAAAGCCAGACAGCTTTAAGCATGCGCCGCTGCCCAGCGAGCCGGCGGCGCAACAGCGGATCGTCGACAGCGCGGATCTTTTCCGCGGCATGAACGAGATCGTGATCAAACACGACGGGCTGGTCTACCGCCTGAAGATCACCCGCCAGGGCAAGCTCATTCTTAATAAATAGGGCCAATAAGTAGGTAAGACATGACTGAACAGAAAAGACCGGCGCCGGCCGAAATCCGTGCGTTTCGCGCCGAAAATCCAAAGATGCGCGAGCGCGATATCGCCGCCCGGCTGAAGATTTCCGAGGCAGCCCTCGTCGCCGCCGAAACAGGCATCAGCGTGACCCGCATCAATGGCAGCGCGCTGAAGCTTCTGGAACGCGTCGCCGGCCTCGGCGAAGTGATGGCGCTGTCGCGCAACGAAAGCGCCGTGCACGAGAAGATCGGCGTCTTCGAAAACATCAAGATGGGCATGCAGAGCGCGATCGCGCTCGGCGAGAACATCGACCTGCGCATCTTCCCCAGCCACTGGGAGCATGGCTTCGCCGTCTCCAAAAAGGATGGCGACCAGGAGCGTCTCAGCCTGCAATATTTCGACAAGGCGGGCAACGCCGTGCACAAGGTGCATCTGCGACCGAATTCGAATGTCGAGGCCTATCACGCGATCGTCGCCGAACTAAAGCTCGAAGACCAGTCGCAGGAATTCGTCGAGGCGGAGATTTCCAATGCCGCCGATGAGGCCGCAGATGTCAACCGCGACGAGCTGCGCGACAACTGGAGCAAACTCACCGACACGCATGAGTTCTTCGGCATGCTGAAGCGCCTGAAGATCGGCCGCCGGGCGGCCATCCGCAGCGTCGGCGACGACTATGCCTGGAAGCTCGACAACGGCGCGACGGCGGAGATGATGCATGCCTCGGTGAAATCGGGCCTCCCGATCATGTGCTTCGTCGCCAATAACGGCATCGTCCAGATCCATTCCGGCCCGATCGTCAACGTGCAGACCATGGGACCGTGGATCAATATCATGGACCCGACATTCCACCTGCATCTGCGCCAGGATCACATCGCCGAGACCTGGGCCGTGCGCAAGCCGACAAAGGACGGCCACGTCACTTCGCTCGAGGCTTACAATGCCGACGGCGAGATGATCATCCAGTTCTTCGGCAAGCGCAAGGAAGGCTCTGACGAACGCGCCGAATGGCGCGAGATCATCGAAAACCTGCCGCGGGCAGCAAGTGTCGCCGCATAAGGATCGCAACGATGACGATGCCTAACAATGTGCGCCGAATCCGTCCCTGGCAACTGGCGCTGACGGCGGCCGTCATGGCGCTGCCGCTGATCCCCTCGGCGCCGGCGGTCAAGGGCATCGCCTTTGTCCGTGCCGCCCGCGCCGAGGACAGGAAGCTGGACACGTCGCGCCTGGTTTCGGTCGGCGGCGATGTTACCGAGATCGTCTATGCGCTCGGCGAGGAAAGCCGGCTGATCGCCCGCGACACGACAAGCACCTATCCGGAAGCCGCGCTGGAGCTGCCCAATGTCGGTTATATGCGTGCGCTCTCACCGGAAGGCATCCTCGCCATGAACCCGACGGCGATCATCGCCGTCGAGGGTTCGGGCCCGGTAGAGGCGCTGGCCGTGCTGAAGAATGCCAGCGTGCCTTTCGAAACCGTGCCGAACACCTTTACCCGCGATGGCATCATCGCCAAGATCGATCGCGTCGGCGCGCTGCTTGGCGTGCCCGACAAGGCGAAAGCACTTGAAGAAAAGGTCGCGGCCGATCTCGATGCAGCAATCGCCGACGCCGAAAAGCGCCCGGAGACCGAGCGCAAGCGCGTTCTCTTCATCCTCAGCGCCCAGAACGGCCGGATCATGGCCTCGGGCACCGGCACGGCGGCCGACGGCATCGTCAAGCTTGCCGGCGCCGTCAATGCCGTCGGCGCATTCCCCGGTTATAAGCCGCTGACGGACGAGGCGATCATCGAAGCCAAGCCCGACATCATCGTGATGATGAACCGCGGCGACGGCGCCGGTACCAGGAACGAGGACCTGCTGGCCCAGCCGGCGATCGCGCTGACGCCGGCCGGCGAGAAGAAGGCGATCGTCCGGATGGACGGCATCTACCTGCTCGGCTTCGGCCCGCGCACGGCCGCCGCCGCGCGCGAGCTCAACGCGGCGATCTACGGGGGCTGATCATGGCCCTGCCGCAAGCCATGACGCAACCAGGGCGACGCTTTGCGATGGCAGAGATCGGCGAAACCAGGGCGGGCGACAGAACGCGGCTCGCCGTGCTGGCGATCGCTCTGCTTGTCGCCGGCTCCGCCTTCGCAATGCTGTTTTCGGTGACGACAGGCACCTCGGATGCCTCGATCCTCGAGGTCATCGGCAATGTGACCGGGTCGGAGGCGGCGCTGAGCGCCCGTGACCGGATCATCATCTTCGATATCCGCCTTCCCCGCACGATCCTCGGCTTTCTGATCGGCGCCTCGCTGGCGGTCTCCGGCACGGTGATGCAGGGCCTGTTCCGCAATCCGCTCGCCGATCCGGGCCTTGTCGGCGTCTCCTCCGGCGCAAGCCTCGGCGCGGTCGCCATGATCGTGCTCGGCAGCGGCCTCGCGGCACCGTTCCAGGCGTTCTTCGGCATCTACGCCTTGCCGGTGGCAGCCTTCGGCGGCGGTCTGGTCACGACGCTGCTGCTTTACAGGATCGCCACCCGTCACGGCCAGACCTCGGTGGCGACGATGCTACTTGCCGGCATCGCGCTCGGCGCGCTCACCCTCGCCGTGACCGGCCTGCTGATCTACGTCGCCAACGACCAGCAGCTGCGCGACCTGACCTTCTGGAGCATGGGCTCGCTTGCCGGCGCCACATGGACGAAGATCGCCGCCGCCGGCCCGATCATCCTGCTGTCCTTCACCGCCCTGCCCTTCATGGCCCGCGGCCTCAACGCCATCACGCTCGGCGAGGCAGCCGCTTTTCATATGGGCGTACCGGTGCAGCGGCTGAAGAATGTCGCAATCGTCGGCGTCGCCGCGGCGACCGGTGCTTCCGTCGCCGTCAGCGGCGGCATCGGTTTCGTCGGTATTGTCGTGCCGCACATCCTGCGCATGGCAATCGGGCCGGATCACCGTTTCCTGCTGCCGGCCGCAGCCCTTCTCGGCGGATCGCTGCTGATCTTCGCAGACGTGCTGGCGCGCACCCTGGTCGCCCCGGCCGAACTGCCGATCGGCATCATCACCGCGGCGGTCGGTGGGCCGTTCTTCCTGTGGATCCTGCTGAGGCAGCGTTCACGCCTTGCCCTTTGAGGGCAATTGTGAGTGACGTACAGATGATCGAAGTTTCCGGCCTCTCCGTGCGCCTGTCAGGCAAATCAATCATCAGCGACGTCGCTTTCACCGCAAAGGCCGGCGAGCTGACCGCGATTGCTGGTCCCAACGGCTCCGGCAAGACGACTACGATGAAGGCGATCTCCGGCGAGCTTGTTTATGATGGCTTGGTGCGCATCGGCGGCGACGAGGTGAAGGGGCTGAAGCCCTGGCAGCTTGCCGCCATTCGTGGTGTGCTGCCGCAGGCAAGTACCATCTCGTTTCCCTTCACCGTGCGCGAGATTGTCCGCATGGGCCTGACATCCGGCCTCAATCTCAATCCCGAAAAGGCGGACGAGACGGCGGCCGCCGCCCTCGCGTCGGTCGATCTGACCGGCTTCGAAGGCCGCTTCTACCAGGAACTCTCCGGGGGCGAGCAGCAGCGCGTGCAGCTTGCCCGCGTGCTTTGCCAGATCGCCGAGCCCGTCGTCGACGGCAAGTCCCGCTGGCTGCTGCTCGACGAGCCGGTCTCCAGCCTCGACATCAGCCATCAGCTGACCATCATGTCGCTTGCCCGCGATTTCTGCGAACGCGGCGGCGGCGTCATCGCCGTCATGCACGACATCAACCTGACGGCGCTCTTTGCCGACCGCCTCGTGCTGATGAAATCCGGCCGCCTCGCCGCCGCCGGCTGTATCGATGAGGTGTTGACCGATGAGACCATGCTCTCGGTATTCGGCTGCGCGCTGCGCATCAATCAGGTGCCTGCCGACGGCACTCCTTTCGTGCTCGCCCACAGCGCCGTTTCCCAAGGCTAACCGCCGAGCCCGGCGGAACTTTTGATCGCCCGGGACGTTGTCGGCAGTGATTTGGGTCAATGCCGCGCGGTCTCATCTATGCAACGAACGGTGGTGACCCGGTGCAGAACAGGCGGGCTTGCGCGCGCCCCAGCCATTGGAGACAGCCATGACCTATTCTATCTTTCACTCCGGCCGCAGCCGCCGCAACGGCACCTTCCACAATTTCGAATCCGGCATCGAGGAACAGATTGAGGCGCTGCGCGATGAGCTTGCGGAACTGACGCGCTTGGTCGGCAAGAGTTCGCGCCATCAGGGCGATAAGATGCGCAGCCAGGCAAGTGCGGGCTATGAGGAACTGCTCAGCCGCAGCGAGGATCTCTTACGCGAATTGCAGCATGGCTACGAGCGCGGCGCGACCGAGATGCGCGAGACCGTGCGCAAGCATCCGCTGGCCACGATCGGCGCCGCAGCAGCCTTCGGCCTGGCTATCGCCTTCCTCGCGCGGCGCTGAGGACGCGCGATGCTATCGATCCTCAGCCTGCTGACAGGCGCAAGCGTGCACCGGACCATCACGCGCGCCAAGCGCACCAGCATCTTCATCGCGCTCGCGCTGCTCTTCCTCCTCACAGCCTATGCGCTGGCGGTTGCCGCCGGAGCTATCTGGCTTGCCGGCATCTACGGTCCGTTCGCCGCCGTTCTCTTCATGGCCGTCGGTGCGCTGTTGATCGGCATAATCCTGCTCGCCGCGATGGCGATCGCCAATGCCCGGGAGAAACGCCGCGCCCGCGAGCGCCGCGCAGCGTTGGAATCGCTGGCGGCAGTCGGCCTCGGCCTCGTCCGCGCCCAGCCGCTGCTGACCGCTGGCGTGCTGGCGGCAATCGTCGCGGCCAATCTGGTGGGGTCGAAGCGGGAGGATTGAATTCTTTGCATCGCCCGTCTCCCGGACGCCTAAGAGGTGGAGCCCCACCTTTCCTCCCTCATTCCTGTGCCTGCCGCAAGGACTTCGAGCGGCGGCCTGGATTCCGGTGATGAGGGGGGAGAGGCTAGCGCCCGCAATACACACGCGGCACCCTCGCGCTCCCGGCAGCCCAAAAAGGCCGGCGTCTCAGGGGCAGCCGGCCGTTCTCCCATCACAACCTCGTCAGAACGCAAATGCCTTCGAGGTCAGCGGCGCCGAGGTGGCGTCGGGGCCGAAATCGGCTTCGCCTGAGATCTGCAGCAATTCCTGCAGGCGTTGGCGGGCGCGGTTGACGCGGCTCTTAATGGTGCCGACGGCGCAGCCGCAGATTTCGGCGGCCTCCTCGTAGGAAAAGCCCGAGGCGCCGACGAGGATGATCGCTTCGCGCTGGTCCGGCGGCAGCTGATCGAGCGCCTTCTTGAAGTCCTGCAGATCGAGCGCGCCATATTGCGAGGGGTGCATCGCCATCGATTCGGTGAACAAGCCGTCGCTGTCCTGCACCTCGCGGCCGCTTTTCCGCATCTGGCTGTAGAGCTCGTTGCGCAGGATCGTGAAGAGCCAGGCCTTCATATTGGTGCCCATCTCGAAATGATCCTGCTTGGCCCAGGCTTTCATGATCGTATCCTGGACGAGATCGTCGGCACGGTCGTGGCGTCCGATGAGCGAGATCGCGAAGGCGCGAAGACTGGGCAGCGCCGCCAGCAGTTCCCGCTTGAAGCTGGGTTGCATTTTATCTTCCATGCGGGCGATCCTATTCGGCCATCTTGGCGGAAGCCATCATCTCGGCATGGTCGAGCTTTTCGAGAAGATCGAGAAAACGATCGGGGATCGCTTCATCCTGTACGGCTGCATAGAGCGACCGCAATTTGACGCCGATCTGATTGTTCGGGTCCAGGATATCGCTTGCCCGCAGCTCCAGCTGTCGCTGATCGGCCGCTTCTTTCTTGCGTGTGGTCATCAATTCGTCTTCTCGCCGGTTGTCTGTTCTAGGGGCGTGCACGGCATCATCATGACTTCAACCAGCGAGACCGAGGCTTTCGATCATCGATGTCGCCGAGGTTTGCCGCTGCGTGGCTCAAAATGTTACGCCCTTTCTATGTCGGCTGGAATAATGCGGCGCGGCAAAAAAAGTTCCTGCCGTTCCGGAACTTTTTTATCAAGATGACGTTAATCGGTCATTGGAGCCAATGCCGGCCTGTATACAGGAGCCATATATGACACTTTCTACTCGAATTGCGCCGCACCTGCCTTATCTGCGTCGCTATTCCCGCGCACTGACCGGCACTCAGACTTCGGGCGACGCCTATGTCGCCGCCGTTCTTGAAGCCATCATCGCGGATCTGTCGATTTTCCCGGATACGGCGAATGACCGGGTCGCCCTCTACAAACTGTTTACACAACTGTTTGGTTCCACTGCAGTCCAGATTCCAGAGCCGACCTCGCCATATGCGTGGGAACAGCGCGCGACCCTCAATCTGTCCAAAGTTTCGCCAGGCGCCCGTCAGGCCTTTCTGCTCGCTTCCGTGGAGAATTTCCGCGTCGCCGAAATCGCAGAAATTCTCGAGCTCGACGAACAGGATGTCATGCAGTTGCTCGACAAGGCTTCGCAGGAGATTTCCCGCCAGGTGGCAACCGACATCATGATCATCGAGGACGAACCGCTGATCGCCATGGATATCGAACAGATGGTCGAAAGTCTCGGCCACCGCGTCACCGGCATCGCCCGCACCCATGCCGAAGCCGTCGCGCTTTACAACAAGACCAAGCCAAGCATGGTGCTCGCCGACATCCAGCTTGCCGACGGCAGTTCCGGCATCGATGCCGTCAACGACATTCTCAAGACGTCGAGCGTGCCGGTGATCTTCATCACCGCTTTCCCGGAACGGCTCCTGACCGGCGAGCGCCCCGAACCGACTTTCCTCGTTACCAAACCTTTCAACCCAGACATGGTCAAGGCACTGATCAGCCAGGCGCTTTTCTTCAATGAATCGACCAAGGTAGCCGCCTGAGACGCAATTTTCCGGCCTTCGGAACCAATCCGTCGAA
The DNA here is from genome assembly GCF_014200175.1 of Rhizobium lentis. GTDB lineage: Bacteria > Pseudomonadota > Alphaproteobacteria > Rhizobiales > Rhizobiaceae > Rhizobium > Rhizobium mulingense. Next base: position 1,059,904 of record NZ_JACHBD010000001.1, read on the forward strand.
ACAGGCGTTCCGGTGCTGCCGGGACGCGCCGAAGGCCTTAACGGTTTTTGCAGCGCTTTGTTCTAAAGTCGGCAGGCGGTTTCTGGAGGGCGTTCCCTCCAGCGACGTTCAAGACGTCACAAGGAAAGGCGGCCGAGTGAATACGACTGAACCATTGTCGGGCACGCCTTTCACCTTCGAAGGCAAAGCCGCAATGATGGAACGGGCGCTCGGCAGCGCCGGTATTTCAATACTCTGCCAGGACGCCCGGCTTTCGATTTTCTACGCCGAAAATCTGCCGCCGTATTTCGCGGCGCGCTTCATGCCCGGCAGCACTGATGCTGGCCTTTTCGGCGATATCCATGGGCAGTATCTGACAGCGCTGAAACACAAGGTGCTGGAGACCGGCATCCCCAACAATGCCGAGGTCGAGATCGACGTCGACGGCGAAATGCGCACCTATGAACTGAAAATCCAGCGCACCGGTGAACGCGGCACGCATGGGCTTCTGTCCGTCATGACCGAGGTCACCGAAAGCCGGCACCGTGAAAAAGTACTGAAATCGCTGCTGCGCGAACTCTCGCACCGCTCGAAGAACCTTCTTGCCATCATCCAGGGCATTGCCACGCAGACGGCGCGCAACACGCTCTCTCTCGACAGTTTCCTCCTGAAGTTCCGCGGGAGGCTGCAATCGCTTTCCAATTCCCAAGACCTGATCACGGATTCGAGCTGGCGCGGCGCCTATCTTTTCGAACTCGCCGAAAAACAGTTCGCCCCCTACTGGCCGGAAACATCAGGCTCCATGCCGATCTACGGCATTAACGCGCATCTGACGCCGAATGCCGCCGTGCATCTGGGGCTTGCCCTCCACGAACTCATCGTCAACTCCGCCTCCTATGGCGCAATTGCCGGCGGCGCTGCCTCCATCACGCTCAACTGCCGGGAAGCTGCGATCGGCGACAGAAGGGCGATCGAGATCGCCTGGGCGGAAGTGCTGCAGGATCAGTCGGAAGTCCACGAATTCAGTGACAACAGCTTCGGCCGCACCGTGCTGGAGCGTGTCGTGCCCTCGTCGGTCAACGGCAAGGCGGAACTGAATCTTGTGCCCGGCCGCATCGAATATCGGCTGACCATTCCGGAGACCGAATTCGAAATCTTCAAACGCATCTGAGGTGGGAAATAAAGTCGGGCGAAAACAGAAAAACAGCCGGTGCGAGGGCGGCGCACCGGCTGTCTTCACTCACCGGGAGGGGACCGTGAGTACGTCCGGATAGTGGGTTGGGGGCGCGCATGTTGGGTCGATGCGATCACCATCCGGATATCGCGATAACGATGACGTCCAAATTTGGTTCCCTGCGGTCGCAAATAAATTCACTTTTTTGAATCTTTTTTCGGCCGGCCCTTTTGGACGGAACGCAGAAATATTTCTCTGACCCAAGGCGGCATTATTTCTTACGCGAAAACAGTGGATTGCGTGGACGTCCAAAGGGGGCGAACCGTCAAAATTTTACCGTTTGATAAATTTTTAAACCTGAGTTACGCTTTCCCTCACAGGCCGTTTACCAATAATGAGGGAACTTCAATGGAACGACTGGAAACTGGGATTCATGCCGGCCGGCTATCGCCTGCCGAGTATGAAGCTAATTTTTCCGATCTGCATCCACGCCTCGACCATCACGAGGCGCTGGTCGCCGCCGACCGCTGCTATTTCTGTTATGACGCGCCGTGCATGACGGCCTGTCCCACCTCGATCGACATTCCGCTCTTCATTCGGCAGATTTCGACCGGCAATCCGCTCGGCTCGGCGAAGACGATCTTCGATCAGAATATCCTCGGCGGCATGTGCGCCCGCGTCTGTCCCACCGAAGAGCTCTGCGAACAGGCCTGCGTGCGCAACACGGCGGAAGAACGGCCTGTCGAGATCGGTCGCCTGCAGCGTTACGCGACCGATGCCGCCATGCAGGCCGGCAAGCAGTTCTATAGCAGGGCCGAAGCATCAGGAAAGAAGGTCGCCATCGTCGGCGCCGGCCCGGCAGGCCTGGCCGCTGCGCACCGCCTGGCGGTCAAAGGCCACTCCGTCACCATCTACGATGCCAGGGAAAAATCTGGCGGCCTCAACGAATACGGCATCGCCACCTATAAGACCGTCGACGACTTCGCTCAGCAGGAAGTCGATTACGTGCTCTCGATCGGCGGTATCGAAGTGCGCCACGGCGCCCTTCTCGGCCGCGACTTTTCGCTTGCCGATCTGCAGGCTCAATATGATGCCGTTTTCCTCGGCATCGGCCTTGCCGGCGTCAACGCGCTGCGCATCGAGGGCGAGAGCCTTGCGGGCGTCGACGATGCCGTCGATTTCATCGCCGCACTGCGTCAGGCTGACGACAAGAGCGATATCGCCATCGGCCGCCGCGTCGTCGTTCTCGGCGGCGGCATGACGGCGATCGACGCTGCCGTGCAGGCAAAGCTGCTCGGTGCCGAAGAGGTGACGATCTGTTACCGCCGCGGCAAGGAGCATATGAACGCCTCGGAATACGAGCAGGATCTGGCAAGCTCCAAAGGCGTCATCATCCGCCATTGGCTGGCGCCGAAGTCGATCCTGGCTCAGGACGGCAAGGTCGCCGCCATCGAAGTGGAATACACCAAGCTCGTCGAAGGCCGCCTCGTCGGCACCGGCGAAACCGGCGTGATTGCCGCCGACCAGATCTTCAAGGCGATCGGCCAGACCTTTGACGCCTCCGGCCTCGGTTCGCTTCGCATGGAATCCGGTCGCATCGCGGTCGACGTCGAGGGCCGCACCTCCCTCGACGGCGTCTGGGCCGGCGGCGACTGCGTCTTCGGCGGCGAGGATCTTACCGTTTCCGCCGTCGCGCACGGCCGCGACGCGGCTGAATCCATCCATCGCACCCTCTCCGCAGCAGCCGCTCCGGCTGTCGCGGTTGCTTGAAGGGGAGAATGAACAATGGCTGATCTCCGTAATAATTTCGTCGGCATCAAATCCCCCAACCCGTTCTGGCTAGCGTCAGCGCCGCCGACCGACAAGGCCTACAACGTCGAGCGCGCCTTCAAGGCCGGCTGGGGCGGCGTGGTCTGGAAGACGCTCGGCGAGGAAGGCCCACCCGTCGTCAACGTCAACGGCCCGCGCTACGGCGCGATCTGGGGCGCCGACCGCCGGCTGCTCGGACTCAACAATATCGAGCTCATCACCGATCGCGACCTCTATACGAACCTGCGGGAAATGAAGCAGGTCAAGATGAACTGGCCGGACCGGGCGCTGATCGCCTCGATCATGGTGCCTTGCGAGGAGCAGGCCTGGAAGTCGATCCTGCCGCTCGTCGAAGAGACCGGCGCCGATGGCATCGAGCTCAATTTCGGCTGTCCGCACGGCATGTCGGAACGCGGCATGGGATCGGCCGTCGGCCAGGTGCCGGAATATATCGAAATGGTGGTGCGCTGGTGCAAGCAGTACACCCGCATGCCCGTCATCACCAAGCTGACGCCCAACATCACCGATATTCGCCGTCCCGCCCGCGCCGCCAAGGCCGGCGGCACCGATGCCGTCTCGCTGATCAACACGATCAATTCGATCGTCTCCGTCGACCTCGACAATTTCGCCCCCAACCCGACGGTCGGCGGCAAGGGCAGCCATGGTGGTTATTGCGGCCCGGCAGTCAAGCCGATCGCCCTCAACATGGTGGCCGAAATCGCCCGTGATCCGGAAACCTACGGCCTGCCGATCTCGGGTATCGGCGGCATCACCACCTGGCGCGACGCCGCCGAATTCCTCGTTCTCGGCGCCGGCAACGTGCAGGTCTGCACCGCGGCGATGACCTACGGCTTCAAGATCGTAGACGAGATGATTTCGGGCCTCTCCGACTGGATGGACGAAAAGGGCCATCGCACTCTCGACGACATCACCGGCCGCGCCGTGCCCAATGTCACCGACTGGCAATATTTGAACCTCAACTACGTCGCCAAGGCGAAGATCGACCAGGATGCCTGCATCAAATGCGGCCGCTGCCACATCGCCTGCGAGGACACCTCGCACCAGGCGATCACCAGCGTCGTCAATGGGCTGCGCCATTTCGAGGTGATCGAAGAGGAATGCGTCGGCTGCAATCTCTGCGTCAACGTCTGTCCGGTCGAGAATTGCATCACCATGGAACCGCTGGCTGCCGGCACCCTCGACAAGCGCACCGGCCGCGTCGTCGATCCGAACTATGCCAATTGGACGACCCACCCGAACAATCCGATGGCCCGCCAGGCGGCGGAGTGACGAATGGCAACGCCGCGGCGAATGTCGCCCGCGGCGTGCTGCGGATCGCTGGAGTTGTGGCGCAAACTGCGCAGTCGCGTGGCTGGGACTGGCTCAAGTGGCGCCGCCGGTCCTGCGAGGCCCCCTGCGCATCTCCAACTCATGCTCGTATGGTCCCGCATGTCCTCCGGTTCTCATGAAGTGCTTATCGATCTCGGCGATGATCGTTTCACCGTTCTCTCCGGCATTTAGCCGGATGAGAGCATCGAGTTTTGCTTCCGTGCGGTCATCGTTTTCTTTTGAAGACGGAGAGCCGATATAAAGAAAATAGGCAAGACCAACGACCTGCCAGAGTAATTGCAGGAATTCGGACTGCCAGTTTTCAAAGGTGTCTCTGCTCATTTCCATGAGATAGGCATTGATATCAGGCGCTTGCCCGTGGCTCTGCTGCTCGCCGACAAAGGCGAACCAACCGAACATCCAATGGCCGGCGAGCGAAAACAGAAAGAAGGCGACGGTGATCCACGCATAGGCGTACTTCTTGAACATGATACCTCCTCTGGAAGACTTCCCTCCTCGAGTGCCGGCGGTCGCGACCAGCAGCATTTGTCGAGATCCATATCAGCCGATCCCGGGCTTGCCCTTCACGCGATCCGGCCCGGAGACCGCGGATGAAGAATCGGCGCGCCGGTCGTGAATGAAGGTACTTCACGTCCAAAGACGTCGATGAAAGCGCGCTGATTGCGCCCGACATTGTGAACAGTCCCTACTGGAAACCTCTAACGGTTCTGGAAGGGCGGGGTTCCTCGAAACCGCTCCGCTCCGGAGCAGGCTTTCGGATAATGTCCAGGTGAGGCTGCGAGACAGTCCTGTCAGCGCCCCGCCGGGACGGCCGAGTGACGGGTTTGCAACGCTGCGGCAAAGTTCGATCCGCAACATTGCGCTGAACCGGCCATAGACTTATGACGCGCATGCTGCACGACGCAGCGTGTCAACGAAGAGGAGGCAGCCATGGCTCGCAAACACCTCACCGACTTCAGCTTTTGAGGTCACGTCGAAACGGCGCAAATCCTTCCCGTCCGAAGCCCGGGTCAAGACCGGGTCGCAGATCGTTCATGGCAACGTCGAACTGATCGAAAAACTCGGCCGCGCCGATCCCTGCCCCTGCGGTTCCAGGAGGCGGTTTCAAGAACTGCTGCCTGCAATCCGGCCGCTATGACGGCATCGAACGGAATCACTATTTTCAGAGACCGTAACTGAAAGGAGCGGCGCCCTTCATCGAAGGGCGCCGTTTATCGTTGCGGTCGGACCGATATGCCGGATCACAGCTTGAAAGCCTTGACCTCGTTGCCTCGCTCGATGGTCCGGTTGGCGATGAAGCGACCGGATTTGGCCGCCTCCTGCTTTTCAGCCTCGACCTGACGCAACGGGACGAGGCTCTTCTCGAAGGTGCAGCCAAACCCGATCGCGTCAGGCTCGAGGATGGCAGAAGTGCGGAGAGCGCCATGCGGCATTCCAGCGGGTCGTTGCCCGACGTCACGAGAAGATCAATGGCGCTCATGGTTGCGCCCTCCTTGCCGGCGATTTCCGAAACACCCGGCAGTCGCGACATCTCGTCGAGCTGGTCCAAGGCGGCGCCTTCGATCCAGGCATAACTGGAAAAGAAATGATTGATGGCGCCGGATTCGACGCCGACATCATCGGGGAGCTTCCGTTCCCGATAGAATTGCCCATGACAATGAACTCTGGATATGAGCGGTCTTCATCACCGGAAACGCCGATGTTCAACCGGCATCGTCAGCCCCCGACTTAAGCCGAAACCCTCTCGGGGCGTCTGAGATATTCGTCATCGTGGCGCTCCCTTTTCCAGAACAATTGAGAGTGCCCGTTTTGGCGAAGTCAGATGAAATTGCAAGCATGGCGCGCTAACCGCAGAATGATTTCCGATAGGCGCTCGGGCTCGTCCCCAGCCTCCGACGAAAATGATGCCGCATGGTCGCGAGCGTGCCGAAGCCGCTTGATATCGCGATGTCGTCGAGCGACACCGCAAGCTCCTTCTCCAGCAGATCGCGCGCATGGCGCAGCCGCTCCTTCAGCAGCCACTCGCCGACACTCTCACCCGTTGCGGCTTCGAAGCGGCGTTGAAAGGTGCGCATGCTCATGCCCGCTCTTTTGGCGAGCAGATTGATCGGCTGCTCCTCGGATAGGCTTTCCCGCATCCATTCGATCAGCGGCCCGAGACGGATGCCCTCGCGCTCTTCCGGCACGGGCGCCGCGATGAACTGCGCCTGCCCGCCCTCACGATGCGGCGGAACAACGAGCCGTCGCGCCACGCTGTTGGCGGCATCCGGGCCGAAATCGCTGCGCACCACATGCAGGCAGAGATCGATGCCAGCCGCACTGCCCGCCGCGGTCAGCAGGCTGCCCTCGTCCACGTAGAGAACATCGGCGTCAAGGGTGATGTCGGGATAAAGCGCGGCGATCGAGGCGACGTAGCGCCAATGCGTGGTCGCCCTGCGATTGGCAAGCAGCCCTGATCCGGCCAGAACCGCGACGCCGGAGCACAGTGACATGATGCGCGCGCCGCGCTGATGGGCTGCTCTAAGTGCTGCGGCGAGCGGCGCAGGCACCGGCGCATCGATCGCCCGCCAGCCCGGCACGACGATCAGCTCCGCCGCCTCAAGCACCTCCAGTCCCTTGTCGACGGCGACCGTCAACCCGCCGGCGGCGCACAGCGGCCCCGGCTCGATGCCGCAGACAGAGAAGCGATACCAGTTATCGCCCATCTCCGGACGCGGCAGGCCGAAGACCTCGTAGGCGATGCCGAATTCGAAGGTGCAAAGCCCGTCATAGGCAAGGGCTGCGACCAGCGGCCCTTTCGTCTGATGCGGCGACGTGTTTGGCATGATCTTTACGCTATCAGTCATGATGGCCAATTTCGCAAAGCTCTACCATCGGCGATACCAAACTGCAATTCCAACACGGAAAGGAAAGACAGATGCCAAGCCCCGTCGCCGAAATACCAGCCGCCGAGCCCGATCTCGCCGCCGCCCACTATGCCGCCAAGCTCGCTTTCGAAACCGATTGCTCGGATGTCCATGCCGCCATTGCCGGCGCCAAGGTCGATTTCGTTCTCCTCGACGTGCGCTCGCCGGCCCTGTTTGCGCAATCCCACGTGCCGAGTGCGATGAACCTGCCGCACGGCAAGATGACCGCGCACCGCATGTCGGAATGGGCAAGGGACACGCTGTTCGTCGTCTATTGCGCCGGCCCCCACTGCAACGGCGCAGATAAGGCCGCTCTCCGCCTCGCCCAGCTCGGCCTGGGGGTGAAGCTGATGATCGGCGGCATGACCGGTTGGGCCGACGAAGGTTTCGCCTTCGAAAGCGAGACCGTCGCTGCCGATTAGCCGCAAGCTCCCCTCCACGACGCGAGGGAGCGCGTGTTTCAAAACTCGATGACGACCTTGCCGAATGGGCCGCGATAGAGATGATCGAACGCCTGCGGCAGTTCCTCGAAGGCGTAGCGCTTGTCGATAACAGGCTTCAGCCCGGTCCGGTCGACAGCGCGCACCAGATCTTCCAGCGCCCGGCGGTGACCGACCGAAATTCCCTGTACGATGGGCGCCTTCAGAAGCAAGGGTGCCGCAGGCCCCGAGACGTCGAACCCCTCGAACACGCCGATCACCGAGATGCGGCCGTTGACCGCCACGGCCTTCAGAGCCTCGCCGAGATGCGGCCCGCCGACGATTTCCAACACGTGGTCGGCGCCGTAATCACCGGTCAAGTGATAGAGCTGCTCCACCCAGTCACCTTCGTGCCGGTTGATCAGATGATCGGCGCCGAGGGCGGACGCCCGCTCGAGCTTTTCGGTGCTGCCTGACGTAATGAAGACCTCGGCGCCATGCGCTTTGGCGATCTGCAAGCCGAAGAGCGCGACACCGCCGGTTCCCTGCACCAACACCTGGTCGCCGGCCTTGAGCCTGCCGCATTCAATGAGGGCGAACCAGGCGGTCAGGCCGGCGCAGGGCAACGTGCTTGCTTCGGCGGCATCGAGCGTTGCCGGCGCAAGCGTGAACCACTGCTCGGAGAGCACTGTATGTTCGGACAGCACGCCCGGATAGAAGCCGCCCCGTGTCTGGTAATGCGGCGTGCGGGCCGTGCCCGGCCCCCGGCCCTCGATCCAGTCCGGGGAAAAGGTGGAGATCACCCGGTCGCCGGGTTTGAAGCGCGTGACATCCGGCCCGACGGCCTCGACCACGCCCGCCATATCCGAGGCCGGCACGAAGGGAAACTGTAGCGGCAGCCCCATGCCGCTCTCCAGGACCAGCCTGTCGCGGAAATTGAGGGAAACGGCCTGCGTCCGCACCCGGACCATCGTGCCTGATACCTCGGGAATTCCGGCTTCACCGATCTTCAGATCTCCTTCCGGTCCAATTGCCTCGGTCTGCCACTGCCTTGTCGTCTGCATCTTTCTGCTCCTTCTCGATTGAGGAGCAGCAGATATATCGTTGAAAATTCGTCCTCTGTTGCGATAATAAATCGACAGAATGGTGCCGCAATGGAAACAAATATGGAGCAGCTAAAGGGAATTTCGATCTTCGTCCAGACGGCAGAAGCCGGCGGTTTCTCAGCCGCTGCCGAACGGCTCCATCTTACCCGTTCGGCAGTCAGCAAGACGATCGCAAGGCTCGAACAGCGGCTCGGCGTCCGACTCTTCAACCGCACAACCCGGACCCAAAGCCTGACCGACGAAGGCCGGTTCTTCTATGAGCGCTGTCTGAGAGCTATCGAGGAAATCCGGATCGGTGAGGCCCAGCTCGAATCGGGCAGGCGCGAGGTCCGCGGCAGGCTGCGGGTATCGATGCCGGTGCTGTTCGGACGCCATTGCGCCGTCCCGATCCTAACCCGCCTGCTCGACGATCACCCGGATCTCGAACTCGACTTCTCCTTCAGCGATCGCGTCGTCGACCTCCTGGAGGACGGCTTCGATCTTGCCGTCCGCAACGGCCCGCTGAAGGATAATCCCGACCTGATGGCGCGGGCGATCGCCCGGCAATCCATGACGGTCTGCGCCTCGCCTGCCTATCTGGAAAAATATGGCGTGCCGCAAACGCTCGACGACCTCACCCGCCATCAGGGTATCGTCTATCGCAGGGGTGACAACGACAGGGCCTGGATCTTCCCGGCCGCCGCCGGTCCCCCGCGCGAAGTTCTGCCGAAATCGCGGCTGCGCCTCGACGATCTCGCCTCGATAGCGGACGCCGCCGTCGAAGGCCGGGGGCTTGCCTGGCTGACCTGCTGGCTGGTGCGGGACAGGGTCCTGTCAGGTGAACTCGTGCGGGTTCTGACCGATATGCCGTCCACCATTTTCGAAGCCTATGCCGTGTGGCCGAGATCGCCGGTGATGCTGCCGAAGGTGCGCCTCGCCATCAATATATTGGCGGCAAATCTGCCTCGCCTGATGGATTGAAAAGCGCGCCGTAAGGGGTGCCGAAGGCATCACCCAGGCAAACAGCCATTCGGACGCGCCCATGTTGCAAAGCCCTATACGATGGAAGGCGTAACGGATACTCTCGCCCGCATACCGCTGCCGAAAAGGCAATAACGTCAGCTCTCGGAGCGATCCGGCCGCAGCCCGCCAATAAAGAGCTGTTCCAGAAACCGCGCCGCATCCTCGAAGCGGCCTTCGCCGGCATGGTCCTGTCCAAGCACCGCGCGCACCTGCACGTCGAAATCCGCATAATGCTGGGTCGTCGACCAGATGGAGAAGATCAGATGGTAGGGGTCGCATTTGACGATCTTGCCCGATTTCGCCCAGGCGCGGATGACCTCAGCCTTCTCGTCGACCAGTTCCTTCAGCGGACCCTTCAGCTCGTCCTCGATATGTGGCGCGCCCTGCAGCACCTCATTGGCAAAGAGCCGGCTTTCACGCGGAAAGTCGCGCGCCATCTCCAGCTTGCGTCTGATATAGCTGCGGATTTCCTCTTCCGGATTGCCGTCGGCATCGAAGGCGCGCAGCGGCTCCAGCCAGGTGTAAAGCACCCGGTCGATCAGCGCCCGATGCATGGCTTCCTTCGTGCGGAAATAGTAGAGCAGGTTGGGCTTCGACATGCCGGCCACTTCGGCGATCTGGTCGATGGTCGAGCCGCGGAAGCCGCTTGCCGAAAACACGTCGAGCGCCGCTTCCAGGATCTGCTCTTCCTTCTCCTCCTGGATTCGCGTCCGCCTCAGGGTTTTCGCTGCTCTCGGTATGGTCACAGACTGTCGTTCCCCTTGAAATTCAACTTCTTCGCTCAAGTTTCGGCTGGAGGCACTCCGGCCGCTTTCTTGAGCAACTGCCCGTATTTTTATCGGCAATTTTCGTGATTTTCGTCTTGAGCCCGGCGGTGGAAGTTGTAATGTTTACCAATCGGTCAAATTATCCGCCAGATGAAAAACAAAGGCAACTGGCGATTTTCCGGCGCTCGATAAAACCAATAAGAGGCGCGGAATAGACCACGGGAACAGGCGGGCATGCCCCTTGCATGACTGCCGTAAACGGGTGAGGGCATAAAGATGGTGGCAGCACCAGGCGAGAACATGCGCGTCAATGGCGACCGTCTCTGGGACAGTCTCATGGACATGGCGAAGATCGGACCCGGCATTGCCGGCGGCAACAATCGCCAGACGCTGACGGATTCGGATGCCGAGGGCCGCAGCCTCTTCAAAAAATGGTGCGACGAGGCCGGCCTGACCATGGGCGTCGACCGCATGGGCACGATGTTCGCCACTCGCGCCGGCACCGATCCCGATGCCCTGCCCGTCTATGTCGGCTCGCATCTCGACACCCAGCCGACCGGCGGCAAATATGACGGCGTGCTCGGCGTGCTCGCAGCCCTCGAAGTTGTGCGCACGATGAATGATCTCGGCATCAAGACCAAGCATCCTGTTGTCGTCACCAACTGGACGAACGAGGAGGGCGCGCGTTTTGCCCCGCCGATGCTGGCCTCGGGCGTCTTTGCCGGCGTCCACAGCCTCGACTTTGCCTATAATCGCCGCGATCCCGAGGGCAATCTGTTCGGCGACGAGTTGAAGCGCATCGGCTGGGTCGGCGACGAAGAGGTCGGCGCCCGCAAGATGCACGCCTATTTCGAATATCACATCGAACAGGGCCCGATCCTCGAGGCCGAGGACAAGCAGATCGGCGTCGTCACCCACTGTCAGGGGCTGTGGTGGCTGGAATTCACGCTGACCGGCAAGGAAGCCCATACCGGCTCGACGCCGATGAACATGCGCGTCAATGCCGGCCTTGCCATGTCACGCATCCTGGAAATGGTGCAGGGCGTGGCGATGGGCGAGCAGCCGGGTGCCGTCGGCGGCGTCGGCCAAGTCTTCTTCTCCCCAAATTCCCGCAACGTGCTGCCGGGCAAAGTGGTCTTCACCGTCGACATCCGTTCGCCCGATAAAGCCAAGCTCGACCGCATGCGGGCAAAGATCGAGGCGGAAGCGCCTGGCATCTGCGACGCGCTGGGTGTAGGCTGTTCCGTCGAGGCGATCGGCCATTTTGCGCCCGTCACCTTCGACGAAAAGCTCGTCACCTCTGTCCGCTCCGCCGCCGAACGGCTCGGCTACAGCCATATGAACATCATCTCCGGCGCCGGCCACGACGCCTGCTGGGCCGCCAAGGTAGCGCCTGCCACCATGGTCATGTGCCCCTGCGTCGGCGGCCTCTCGCACAATGAGGCGGAAGAGATTTCCAAGGAATGGGCGACGGCGGGCGCCGATGTGCTGTTCCATGCGGTGGTGGAGACGGCGGAGATTGTGGTGTGATGTCTCATGTCGTGCCCGGAGCCCCCTCATCCGACCCTTCTGGCCACCTTCTCCCCGCTGGGGAGAAGGGATTGGTGGACATCGCGGCTTCCCCCTTCTCCCCACGGGGAGAAGGTGCCCGAAGGGCGGATGAGGGGGCTCCGGGCGCGACTAAAATTATCAAACAGGATATACGCAAGCATCGTCCCGCGAAAACCGCACAAGCCCGCCAGCTTCGCCAAAACGAAACCGAAGAAGAATACCACCTTTGGAGCGATCTGCGCGCCCGTCGCCTCAACGGTTATAAGTTCACTCGACAAGTTCCGCTTGGCCCATTCATCGTCGATTTCCTCTGTCGTGAGGAACGGCTGATCGTCGAAGTCGGTGGCTTCCAGCACGCCGACAGCGCGACGGATCAACGCCGAACCGAATGGCTCAATGCCAATGGCTATTCGGTACTGCGCTTCTGGAATCAGGAAATCTCGCGCGAGCGGCGCTCCGTACTCGAAACGATCCTTGCGGCCTTGCAGGGGCGGCTCGAATTCAGTCCCGAACCGCCCGGCTTCTATTCGCCAGCCGCATTCACAAATAAGGATAGGCAACGATCATGACCACAGTCATCAAGAACGGCACCATCGTCACGGCCGACCTCACCTATAAGGCGGACGTCAAGATCGACGGCGGCAAAATCGTCGAGACCGGCCCGAACCTCTCGGGCGACGAAACGCTCGACGCCTCCGGCTGTTACGTCATGCCTGGCGGCATCGATCCGCATACCCATCTGGAAATGCCCTTCATGGGCACCTATTCCTCCGACGATTTCGAGAGCGGCACGCGGGCCGCCCTTTCCGGCGGCACGACCATGGTGGTCGATTTTGCTCTTCCCGCCCCGGGCCAATCGCTGCTCGAAGCGCTGACCATGTGGGACAACAAATCGACCCGCGCCAATTGCGACTATTCCTTCCACATGGCGGTTACCTGGTGGAGTGAGCAGGTCTTCAAGGAGATGGAGACCATCGTCCGCGACAAGGGCATCAACACCTTCAAGCATTTCATGGCCTACAAAGGCGCGCTGATGGTCGACGATGACGAGATGTTCGCTTCGTTCCAACGCTGCGCCGAACTCGGCGCGCTGCCGCTGGTGCATGCCGAGAACGGCGACGTCGTCGCTTCGATGTCGGCAAAGTTGCTAGCCGAAGGCAATAACGGCCCAGAGGCGCATGCCTATTCCCGCCCCGCCGAAGTCGAGGGCGAAGCCACCAACCGCGCCATCATGATCGCCGACATGGCCGGCTGCCCGGTCTATATCGTCCATACCTCCTGCGAACAGGCGCACGAGGCAATCCGCCGGGCGCGCGCCAAGGGCATGCGCGTCTATGGCGAACCGCTGATCCAGCACCTGACGCTCGACGAGAGCGAATATTCCAACCCGGACTGGGATCATGCCGCCCGCCGCGTCATGTCGCCCCCCTTCCGCAGCAAGCAGCATCAGGACAGTCTCTGGGCCGGGCTTGCCTCCGGCTCGCTGCAGGTGGTCGCAACTGACCATTGCGCGTTCACCACGGCGCAGAAGCGTTTCGGCGTCGGCGACTTCACCAAGATCCCGAACGGCACCGGCGGTCTTGAAGACCGCATGCCAATGCTCTGGACGCACGGCGTCAATACCGGCCGGCTGACGATGAACGAATTCGTCGCCGTCACCTCGACCAACATCGCCAAGATCCTCAACATCTATCCGAAGAAGGGCGCAATCCTAGTCGGCGCCGATGCCGATATCGTCGTCTGGGACCCGAACCGTTCGAAGGTTATCTCGTCCAAGACCCAGCAGTCGGCGATCGACTACAACGTCTTCGAGGGCAAGGAAGTGACCGGCCTGCCGCGCTACACGCTGACGCGCGGTGTGGTGGCGATCGAGGAAAGCACGATCAAGACCCGCGAGGGTCACGGCGAATTCGTGAGGCGTGAACCGGTCACAGCTGTCAGCAAAGCACTGTCCACCTGGAAGGAGATCACCTCTCCGCGCAAGGTGGAACGCAGCGGCATCCCGGCAACCGGCGTATGACGATGATCACCTCCGACACGGCCATCAACCGGGAACCGACGCCTCCATGCGGATAAGCTTACGCCGGCACCAGCGCGTCCAGTTCCGGCAGAAGCATGACGCTTTCCTGCTCGTGGGGATCGGTGCGGGCGATGACCGCCGTGCAGGGCGTGCTGCTGAGGTTCGCCGGCAGATGCGGCACACCGGCCGGGATGTAGAAGAGCTCGCCGGCATGGGTGATGACATGATGCTCCAGCCGGTCGCCGTACCAAGTATGGGCTTCGCCGGAGAGCACGTAGATCGCCGTCTCATGCGCCTCGTGCAGATGCGCTTTAGCACGCACGCCGGGCGGAATCGTCAGGAGATGCATGCAGATGCCTTTGGCGCCGACGGTCTCGGCCGCTATCCCTTCGAAATAGCTGAGCCCCTGCTTGCCATCATAGGCATGGTTCGGCCGAACGATGTGGCAGGTGGGTTTTGATGTCGCGTCCATTTTCTTCCTCCAACAATTGCGCCGCCGGCAGAGCTGGCAGCTATGGTAACATGCAAACCGCCTTCCGGCGGGGAAAACAAGATCGGTCGCATTGATGCAAGCACCCTCCGTCGTATCCGCCAAGGACCTCTGTCTCACCTACCAGGCGAATGACGGCCCGGTGCGGGCACTGAGCGACGTCAATCTTGATGTCCGCAAGGGCGATTTCGTCTCTTTCATCGGCCCGTCGGGCTGCGGCAAGACGACTTTCCTGCGTGTCATCGCCGATCTCGAGAAGAGCACGTCGGGCGAGATCTCGATCAACGGCATGACGCCGGAGCAGGCCCGCAGGGCCCGCGCCTACGGCTATGTCTTCCAGGCACCGGCGCTCTATCCCTGGCGCACCATCGAAAACAATATCGCCCTGCCGTTGGAGATCATGGGTTATGGCGGCGCTGACCGGACAAGGCGGATCGCCGAGGCGCTCGACCTCGTCGGTCTCTCCGGCTTCGAAAAGAAATTTCCCTGGCAGCTTTCCGGCGGCATGCAGCAACGCGCCTCGATCGCTCGCGCACTCGCCTTCGATGCCGACCTGCTCTTGATGGACGAACCCTTCGGAGCCCTGGATGAGATCGTCCGCGATCATCTGAACGAAGAACTGCTGAAACTCTGGGCCCGCACCAATAAGACGATCTGCTTCGTCACCCACTCCATCCCCGAGGCCGTCTATCTCTCGACCAAGATCGTGGTGATGTCGCCGCGCCCTGGCCGCGTGACCGACGTGATCGACTCCACCCTTCCGGCCGAACGCCCGCTCGACATCCGCGACACCCCGGAATTCCTGGAAATCGCCCACCGCGTCCGCGAGGGGCTGAGGACGGGGCATAGCCATGAAGTTTAGGCGATTGCACTCCGAAGCTAGAGGAGGCGGCTGCGCATCGGGCGTCCAAAAATCGAGGCAGTCGTTATGAGACCCGACACCCTCAAGAACAAGGTCATCCCGGTCACCGCCATTCTGCTCGCCCTCATCGCCATCTGGTATGTCGCCGCCATTCTCATGAATGCGCCATTCCAGCGCGACATGGATAGCCGCGCCGGCGTAACACCGACCACGATGGAATTCATCGGCAAGACGCTGTCGCAGCCGAAGCCGATCTTGCCGGCGCCGCATCAGGTGGCCCAGAACGTCTATGAGAACACCGTCCTGCGCAGCCTTTCGAGCAACCGCAGCCTCGTCTATCACAGCTGGGTGACACTCTCCTCCACCCTCCTCGGGTTTGGCTTCGGCATGCTGCTCGGCATTCTTCTTGCCGTGCTGATCGTGCACAACCGCGCCATGGACCGCTCACTGATGCCTTGGCTGGTAGCCAGCCAGACGATACCGATCCTCGCCATCGCGCCGATGATTGTCATCATCTCCTACAACGTGCTGACAGGTGACAATGCACTGGCGCATCTGCTGAATCTCGATTCCGACGCCTCCCGCCTCGTCTCCAAGGCACTGATCTCCACCTACCTCTCCTTCTTCCCGGTCGCCGTCGGCATGGTGAAGGGGCTGCGCTCGCCCGAAATCATGTATCTCGACCTGATGCGCACCTATAATGCCAGCCCGATCCAGACCTTCTGGAAACTGCGCGTCCCTGCCTCGATTCCCTTCCTTTTCACCTCGATGAAGGTCGCAATCGCCGCAAGCCTCGTCGGCGCCATCGTCGGCGAACTGCCGACCGGTGCGACCGCCGGCATCGGCTCCAAACTGCTTGCCGGCTCCTATTACAGTCAGACCATCGATATCTGGGCAGCTCTGGTTGCTGGATCGCTGCTGGCGGGAATCCTTGTCGCGATCGTCGGTCTTGCAGGCAAGATGGTTGATCGCGCCATGGGCGGGAGACTGGCATGAGACATCTGAGCTTCTCCTGGCAGGGCATCGTCGCCCTCCTCCTCTGCCTTTTGGCACTGATGAGCCTGCCGCTGTTGGCCGAGGGTGCGTCGCGACCCTTGAGCGATGGGACGGCGAGCCTCATCCTCATTATCGTCGCCGCGGCCGCTCTCCTGTCTTTCGCGCCGCAGCCGCCGGCCTACCGCGCCACTGTGCTGTTCATCGGCGCTCATGGCGCCGCCTGGATGCTGCTTTCTGCTCTTTCCGGCAATCAGGCGACGGCTACGCGGGCTTTCTTCCTGCTGCTCTTTGCCTCCTGGCTGCTTGCCTGGCGCTGTGTCACCGAGCTTTCGAAGCTGCAGCCTGTCACCACTTTCGGCAAATCGACGCTCCAGCTGCTGATTCCGGCGATCTTCGGCGCCTGGATTCTCATTCTTTGGGAGGCGATCACGCGCGGTGCCGGCATCCCCTTCATCCTGTTGCCGCCGCCGAGTGCCATTGGCGCCCGCATGATGACCTCCTTGCCAATTCTCGGTGCGGATGTCAGGCAGACGATCTTCAAGGCGGTACTGATCGGTTATGTCATCGGCTGCCTCAGCGGGTTCGTCGTCGCGGTGCTGGCCGACCGCGTCTCTTTCCTGCGCCGCGGCCTCTTGCCAATCGGCAACATGGTATCGGCCCTGCCGATTATCGGCATCGCGCCCATCATGGTCATGTGGTTCGGCTTCGACTGGCCGTCAAAGGCCGCCGTCGTCATCATCATGACCTTCTTCCCGATGCTGGTGAATACCGTCGCCGGCCTCGCCGCCTCCGGCAGCATGGAGCGCGACCTGATGCGCACCTATGCCTCGAGCGACTGGCAGACGCTGTTCAAGCTCAAGCTGCCGGCAGCCATGCCCTTCATTTTCAACGCACTAAAGATCAACTCGACGCTGGCGCTGATTGGTGCCATCGTTGCGGAATTCTTCGGGACGCCGATCGTCGGCATGGGCTTCCGCATCTCCACCGAGATCGGCCGCATGAATGTCGACATGGTCTGGGCGGAAATCGCCGTTGCGGCGCTGGCCGGCTCGATTTTCTATGGCATCATCGCCCTGACGGAACGGGCGGTGACGTTCTGGCATCCGTCTATCCGTGGTGGCTAGGCGCGCGCGGGCTTCGCAAATGAGATCCGGGCATAACTTCAGAGGGTAAGGACAAGAAAATGAAAAAGTTGATGGTTGCAATGATGGCGAGCGCCATGTCGCTTGCAGCGGCCCACGCGATGGCCGCCGATAAGGTGGTTCTGCAGCTGAAATGGGTCACGCAGAGCCAGTTCGGCGGTTATTTCGTTGCCAAGGACAAGGGCTTCTACAAGGAGGAAGGCCTCGACGTCGAGATCAAGCCGGGCGGCCCCGATATCGCCCCCGAGCAGGTGATCGCCGGCGGCGGCGCCGATGTCATCGTCGACTGGATGGGCGGCGCTTTGGTTGCCCGCGAAAAGGGCGTTCCGCTCGTCAACATTGCCCAGCCCTATCAGAAATCCGGCCTGGAAATGGTCTGCCGCAAGGATGGCCCTGTTAAAACCGAGGCCGACTTCAAGGGGCATACGCTCGGTGTCTGGTTCTTCGGCAACGAGTATCCCTTCTTCGCCTGGATGAACAAGCTCGGCCTCTCCACCGAAGGCGGCCCGAACGGCGTCACCGTGCTGAAGCAGAGCTTCGACGTGCAGCCGCTCGTGCAGAAGCAGGCCGACTGCATCTCCGTCATGACCTATAACGAATATTGGCAGGCGATCGATGCCGGTTTCAAGCCGGAAGAACTGACAGTCTTCAACTATACGCAGATGGGCAACGACCTTCTCGAGGATGGCCTTTACGTCATGGAAGACAAGCTGAAGGACCCAGCCTTCAAGGAGAAGATGGTCAAATTCGTCCGCGCCTCGATGAAGGGCTGGAAATATGCGACTGAGAACCCGGATGAGGCGGCAGAGATCGTCGTGGACAATGGCGGCCAAGACGAAAACCACCAGAAGCGCATGATGGGCGAAGTCGCCAAGCTCGTCGGCGACGGCTCCGGCAAACTGGACGAGGCACTCTATGCCCGCACGGCAAAGGCGCTGCTCGATCAGAAGATCATCAGCAAAGAGCCATCGGGTGCCTGGACGCACGAGATCACCGACGCCGCATCCAAGTAAGGACTGCAGCATTTGAGGCAAACGCGCGGGCGACATTTTCCCGCGCGTTTCGTTTTTCCTGCACCGAAAAAAACGCCTTGCAGCTGTCGCATTTAGATGGCGTCAAACGTCATTCGGGGAGAAGCAGGATCAATCATCGTTATGTTCGCATAACCCTACGATGATTGATTCAGGTTCTGATGGTAATTATTATCGGCTCATGGGGAATTGTTTTCTGCCGGGCTTGCATTTCGAGCAAATCGATACCAACTAGAAGCCGATTTGCCGGGAGGGATGAAGACGGCAAATGATGTGTGGATACCCCTGAGAATGCTGGAAAGGCAGTGGCCTAGTCGCGAGCTCAATGGCAAACGCGCGAGTTCGGCTAACCTTCTGATGAGATTGGACGAAAACGCATGGCACGCAAGCCGACTGGAATTTTAAGCGTATCCACCTTTTTTGCAGCGGCGGTGGCTGCATCCACCGCCTTTTCGCAGGAAACGCCGGTCGCAAAGCCGCAGCAGAACCTGCCGGCGATCGTCGTCACCACAGCTGTCAATCGCACCCTCGTCGACCGTGTCATCGGCACCGGAACACTCAAGCCCGTGGAGGAAGTCTATATCCAGCCGCAAGTAGAGGGTCTTTCGATCCGCACGCTGAAAGCCGATATCGGCGACAAGGTTCGGGCCGAAAGCACCCTGGCGACGCTGAACGACGACGCGCTGGTTCTGGAGAAGAGCCAGATGATGGCGACCAAGGCCAAGGGTGAGGCCAGCCTCGCCCAGCTGCGCGCCCAGCTCATCGAGGCGCAGGCCAATGCCGAACAGGCAAGGCAGCAGCAGGCCCGCGCCCAGGAAATGGTCAAGAAGGGCACCGTTTCCACCGCCCAGGTCGAGCAGGCCGATGCGACCGCCGCTGCCGCCAATGCCCGCGTCGTCTCCGCCGAACAGGCGATCGAGGTCGCCGAAGCCGATCTCAAGGTCTTCGACAGCCAAATCGCCGACGCCGATCTGAAGCTCGCCCGCACCGACGTCAAGACGCCGGTTTCCGGCGTGGTTTCTGCAAAGAACGCCAAGGTCGGCGCGATCGCTGCCGGGAACGGCGATCCGCTGTTTACCATCATTCGCGATGGCGATATCGAGTTGGTCGCCGAAGTCGCCGAAAGCGACATTGTCAGGATCGCGGCCGGCCAGAAGGCGACCATTTCCCTTTCCGGCAGCCGTGAAAAGCTTTCTGGCGCCGTGCGCCTGGTGTCTCCCACCGTCGATCCGGTGACCCGCCTCGGCCTCGTCCATATCTCCATCGACGATGACAGCAAGGCGCGTTCCGGCATGTATGGCAGCGCCGAGATCATCGTCCGCGAAACCGAGGGCGTCTCGCTTCCCCTGACTGCAGTCCTGACGGGCAATGAAGGCTCGTCGGCCCGCAAGGTCGAGGATGGTGTGGTAAAATTCGCCAAGATCGAGACCGGCATCCAGGACGGGCCCTATGTCGAGATCGTTTATGGATTGAAGAGCGGCGATGAGGTCGTGGCCAAGGCGGGCGCCTATGTCCGCGACGGCGATCACATCACGCCGGTGCGTGAACAGCCCTCGGCTTCCAACTAAAGAGACCATCCGATGAATTTTTCAGCCTGGTCCATTCGAAATCCGATCGCGCCGCTGCTGGCCTTCTGCCTGTTGATTTTCATCGGCATCCAGTCCTTCAACACGCTGCCGATCACGCGCTTCCCGAACATCGACGTGCCGCTGGTTTCGATCAGCGTGACACAGAGCGGCGCTTCGCCGGCCGAACTCGAAATGCAGGTGACGAAGGAGATCGAAGACGCGATTGCCTCGATTACCGGAATCGACGAGATCCAGTCGACGGTGACCGACGGCAGCTCGCAGACCAACGTCATGTTCCGCATGGAAGTGCCGACGGAACAAGCTGTGCAGGACGTCAAGGACGCGATCGATCGCATCCGCAGCGATCTGCCGGCGACGGCCGAAACGCCGATCGTCACCAAGGTCGACGTCGAGGGCCAGGCGATCCAGACCTTCGCCGTTTCCTCGCCCGACATGTCGCTCGAAGAACTCTCCTGGTTCGTCGACGATACCGTCAAGCGCGCCCTCCAGGGGCAGGCCGGTATCGGCCGCGTCGACCGTTACGGCGGCGCGGAGCGCGAAGTGCGTATCGAACTCACCCCCGCCAAGCTCGATGCCCATGGCATCACCGCGGCAAGCGTCAACCAGCAGCTGCGCGGCACCAACGTCGACCTCGGCTCCGGCCGCGGCCAAGTGGCCGGTAGCGAACAGGCGATCCGCGTCCTCGGCGACGCCCGCAATGTCGCCGAGCTCGCCGACACGACGATCGCGCTGCCGAACGGCCGTTTCGTCAAGCTGTCCGACCTCGGCGTCATCAAGGACACTTATGAAGAGCCGAAATCCTTCTCGCGCTTCAACGATACGCCTGTGGTCACCTTCGGCGTCTTCCGTTCGAAGGGTGCCAGCGAGGTCAGCGTCGCCGAAACCGTAGCACAGAGCCTCGACAAGGTCAGAAGCGAGAACCCGAATGTGAAGATCGAGATGATCGACGATTCGGTGTATTTCACCTACGGCAACTACGAAGCCGCCATCCACACGCTGCTCGAAGGCGCGCTGCTCGCCGTCATCGTCGTCCTGCTGTTCCTCCGGAACTGGCGCGCGACCCTGATTTCGGCGATCGCCCTGCCGCTGTCTGCGATCCCGACTTTTTGGGTCATGGACATGATGGGCTTCTCGCTGAACCTCGTCAGCTTCCTGGCCCTGACGCTGGCGACCGGTATCCTTGTCGACGATGCGATCGTCGAAATCGAGAACATCGCCCGCCACATCAAGATGGGCAAGACACCCTACCGGGCGGCGATCGAGGCGGCGGATGAAATCGGCCTTGCCGTCATCGCCACCACCTTCACCATCATCGCCGTCTTCGTGCCGGTTTCCTTCATGCCGGGCATTCCGGGCCAGTATTTCATCCAGTTCGGCCTGACCGTCGCCTTCTCCGTTTTCTTCTCACTGATGGTCGCGCGTCTCATCACTCCGATGATGGCCGCCTATCTGATGCGTGCCGAAGACGGCGTTGACGACCATCACGACAATGACGGCCTGCTGATGAAGGGCTATACCCGCCTTGTCACCGGTACGACTCGCAAGTGGTATTGGCGTTACACGACACTGATTGTGGCCCTCCTCTTCACGGTTGGTTCGGTCATATCGCTGTTCATGTTCGTGCCCGGCAGCTTCCTACCGCCGGAAGACGCCTCGCGTATCGTTCTCTCCGTCGAACTGCCGCCGAATGCGCGGCTTGACGATACCGAGAAGACGGCGGACGCGATCTACGACAGGGTCAAGGACATCAACGGCGTCGAAAGTGTCTTCGTCCTCGGCGGCGCATCGCCGAAGGGCGATCTCGAACTGCGCCGTGCGACCATTACGCTGGCACTCCACAAGCTCGACCAGTCGCTGGTCAAGAAGGTGGTCAACGACGTGCTCGGTGACATCCCGGTTATCGGTCCGATGCTGCCGAAGGTGGAAGTCCACGGCCGTGAACGCCCGCAATGGGATATCGAAAAGGAAGTCTTCGCGAAGGTGCGCGATATTCCCGACGTTCATATCCTGAAGCTCAACGATCGCGGCGAACGCGACCTCTCCTTCAACTTCCTCTCCAAGAACGAGAAGGACCTGAACGACGCCGTCGGCATTCTGGAGTCGAAGCTCCGTGCCGATCCGCTGCTCGCCAATGTCAGTGCCGACGGCGCCCTGCCTCGTCCGGAACTGCAGGTCTACCCGCGCAAGGACGAGGCAGCCCGCCTCGGCATTACGCCGCAGCAGATCTCCGAGACGATCCGCGTCGCCACCATCGGCGATGTCGATGCGGCCCTTGCCAAGATCTCGCTCGACGATCGCCAGATCCCTATCCGGGTCCAGGCGGCGGTCGACATGCGCCGCGACCTTGCCGCCATCCGCGCATTGAAGATCCAGACCGCCAGCGGCGGCACCGTTCCGCTATCGAGCGTCGCCAACATCGACTATTCGGAAGGCGTTAGCTCGATCAAGCGCAACAACCGCAACCGTGTCGTCTCTATCGGCTCCGATCTGCCGCAGGGCGTGGCGCTCGACACGGCTTCGGCCCGCTTCCGCGAGATCGTCAAGGCGGCCAACATCCCGGCCTCCGTACACCTTGCCGAAAGCGGCGATACCAAGGTGCAGACCGAGATGCAGCAGAGCTTCGTCAACGCCATGTTGATGGGCCTGTTGCTGGTGCTGACGGTGCTGATTCTCCTGTTCAAGGACGTCATCCAGCCCTTCACCATCCTGTTCTCGCTGCCGCTTGCCATCGGCGGTGTCGCGGCGGCTCTGATCATCACCAGCAATCCGCTGTCCATGCCGGTCATGATCGGCATTCTGATGCTGATGGGTATCGTCACCAAGAACGCCATCCTGCTCGTCGATTTCGCGATCGAGATGCGCCATCAGGGGATGGCCCGTGTCGAAGCCATGGTCGAAGCCGGCCGCAAGCGCGCCCGGCCGATCATCATGACCTCGATCGCCATGTCGGCAGGCATGCTGCCTTCCGCGCTCGGCGTCGGCGAAGGTGGCTCGTTCCGCGCGCCGATGGCGATCGCGGTGATCGGCGGCATCATCGTTTCGACGGTGCTCTCGCTCGTCGTCGTGCCGTCCTTCTTCCTGATCATGGACGATCTCTCCCGTCTGCTTGGCTGGATGTTCGGACGCCTGGTCGGCAGGAAGGATGAGGAGGACCTGCCGCTATCGCGCGAGGATCTCACCCGCGTTACCCGCGAGAACCGCAGCGAAATCGATGCGCTGGACGAGCGCCTTACGGCGATCGAAAAGCCGGAAGGCAAGCGCAAGAATACCAAAGGCAACGACACCAACGTTCTACGGCTGCCGCCTTTCGCAGCGGAATAAGCAAAATCCAGATAATGAAACGGGCCGGGAGATTACTCCCGGCCCGTTCGTTTTGCCGTTTTCGCCGCCATCAGTGAGGCCGATCTGCTGCGGCAGGTCCGACCGCTCAGAGCCCGCCCTGCTCCCTGAGAAAATTGACGATCGAACTGATGCCGTCGCCGCGCTTCATGTCCGAGAAGACGAACGGGCGGCTCCCGCGCATGCGCGTTGCATCCCGGTCCATCACCTCGAGATCGGCGCCGACATAGGGCGCCAGATCCTTTTTGTTGATGACAAGCAGATCGGACCGGGTGATGCCGGGCCCGCCCTTGCGCGGGATTTCCTCGCCCTGGCAGACGGAGATCACGTAGATGGTGACATCGGCAAGATCCGGCGAAAAGGTCGCCGCCAGATTGTCTCCGCCGGATTCGATGAAGACGACGTCGAGATCGGGAATGCGCTCGTTGAGGCCGGCGATCGCCTGCAGATTGATCGTCGCATCCTCGCGGATGGCGGTATGCGGGCAGCCGCCGGTTTCGACGCCGACGATCCGCTCCGAGGGCAGGGCCTGCATGCGCACCAGCGCCTCGGCATCCTCGGTCGTATAGATGTCGTTGGTGACGACGGCGACGGAATAGTCGTCGCGCATCGCCTTGCAGAGCTTTTCCGTCAGCGCCGTCTTGCCCGACCCGACCGGCCCGCCAATGCCGACGCGCAGAGGTCCGTTTCTTGATTTCATGTGTTTCACTCCAATCGAACCGGATGATAGCGACGGCAGCGGCGGGCGCCACCGTCAAATGAAGCAGTTTCTGCGGATAATTGATATCCTCACGAGCGGAACAACCGCGTCGCCTGCGTCTCGTGGCGCAGGCTGGCGATATCGGCTTGTACCGTCGCCGAACCGAGATCGTCGAGCGACGACGCTGCCGCCCGTCGGGCAACCGCCACAATGTGGTCTTCTAGGCCGGCCAGCAGGGCAACACCGTCCCTCTGCCCGGCGACGCCGAGGCGAATACCGGACGAAACCGCTTGCGAGGCATAGGCGTGCAGGAAGACTGCGAGCACCTGCTCGGACCCTATACCATGCGCACCGGCAACCGCGCCTACCGCGACGGGATAAACGGTCTTGCTGGGCAACCTCTCGAACACTTCGTCCGGCCAAGCCCGCGCCGCCGCGAGGAAGGCGTCACCGAGCAGAATGGTCTCCTGATGGCGCTCACGCGATCCGGCAAGAGCCTCGGCCAGAGCGGCGGTTTCGGCAAGGCGCCCGGCATCTGCCTGTTGCCTGTGGCTCTCGGCCAAAAGCACCGCATCGTTCCAGACGGCGCCATGGCCGATCAGCGTGCCGATCCAGTTTGCAAGCGAAGCAGCATCGATAACGAGTTCATCGGCCACTGCCCGCTCCAGCCCACCCGAATAGGCGAAGCTACCGACGGGAAAGGCCGGCGACAGCCACGCCGTCAGGCGCAGCAATGCCTGCAGTTGGTGTTCCCCTGTCATCGCGCCTCAATCGTGCTTGTGGCCGTGATGATGCTCGTGGTTATGATCGTGGTCGCAGCTGTGATCATGCTGGCGGTCATGGCCGTGCGCGTGACCGTGATCATGCCCATGATCATGCCCATGATCATGGTTGTGACCGTGGTTATGAGCGGCATGGCCGTGATCATGCGCATGGCCGCCATGCGAATGATAGGCTCCGCGCGCGGGTTGAAAGGGTTCGTCGATCTCCAGCACGGTGGCGCCGAGGCCCTGCAGCATCGAGCGGATGACATGGTCCCGCAGGATGACGATGCGGTCTTCCTCGATCTGGGCGGCAAGATGACGGTTGCCGAGATGCCAGGCGAGCTCGACGAGATGCGTGCGATCGCGTCCTCGAATTTCGAAGAGCTTTTCGTCGGCTGCCAGAATCTCGATCAGCTCCCCGTCCTCGCGCACCAGCAGGTCGCCATTGGCGAAGAGCACCGGGTCCTTGAGATCGAGCATGACCATCTCGCCATTTTCGAGATGCAGCAGCTTGCGGCGCAGATGGCGCAGGTCATGCGGCAGCTTGACCTGGGCGGTCGGATGGGAGGAAGGGGTTCCGGCGGGGAGATAGGAGGTGACGCGCTGCATGACATGTCCGTTTGCTGAAAGGACAACCATGCAAAATAGCGCTTGCCGATGCAAGCACCAATGACCTTTTGCTCAAGTGAGGACTCTATATTCCGGAAGCTTGCTGAACTTGTCGCTTTCAACTCGCCTGCCCCGCGGATGCCTCAATTGTAGACAGCAACGGATAATCGCAACGAAGGTGGAAGCGGGTTCCAAAAGCCGGTTCGAAGTCCCGCCGAGCGGAGCGCGGCAGCCGTCCAGGTGTTGCAGCCGAAGAGGGCGTTGAAATATCCCTCCGCCTCGAAGAACCGGTCGATCTCGCCGTAACCTGCGTTTGAGATCAGCTTCACCTCGCCCGCGTCGCGGACAAAACTATCCGAGATGAAATTGCGCAGCCGCGCCAATTGTTCGTCCCCGATATCGAAGGCCACAACGGCCGGCTGCGGCTCGGCAATATGACCGGCGAGATCCACGTGCAGCACCGAACGGTCGATCGTCAGGGCCCGCAACACCGGCATCGGCTTCAGCTCCGACCAGGTCGGCGTTTCCAGATAGAAGGCGCGGCCGCCCCAGCCGACAACGAGCCATTCCGCATTCGGATGGCCGAGCGGAAATTCGCCGTCATCAAGAAAGGAAAAAGCCGCGCGCGTCTCCTCGTCGAGTGGAATCGCAATATCCGTATGGATTGCTCCCGACAGAAGCAGAATCCGGTGGGTTGCCACCGCGGACGATGCTTCGACCGGTGCGATCAGCGGCCGGGGAATGAAGGTTCCGGCCGTCGCCAGAGCGACGACCAGCAATATGATCCGCAACAGCCAGTGGATGCCTGTTTTCATCGGAACCGTCCGGCGCGCACGGAGCGAGCGGTCCTAGAACAGGAAATAGCGCTGCGCCATCGGCAGCACCGTCGCCGGCTCGCATGTCAGCAACTCGCCATTCGCCCTGACCTCGTAGGTCTCCGGATCGACCTCGATCTCCGGCGTCAGGTCGTTGTGGATCATCGATGCCTTGGAGATGCCGCCGCGGGTATTCTTCACCGCCAACAGTTCCTTCGCAACGCCGAGCCTGCCCTTCAGGCCGGCATCGAGCGAGGCCTGGCTGACGAAGGTGACCGAGGAATTGGTGAGGCTCTTGCCGTAGGAGGCAAACATCGGCCGGTAGTGCACCGGCTGCGGCGTCGGAATCGAGGCGTTCGGATCGCCCATCGGCGCGGCGGCGATCGACCCGCCGAGCAGCACCATATCCGGCTTCACGCCGAAGAAGGCGGGGTTCCACAGCACCAGGTCGGCGCGCTTGCCGATTTCGATCGAGCCGATCTCATGGCTGAGACCATGCGCGATCGCCGGATTGATCGTGTATTTGGCAATATAGCGGCGGACGCGGAAATTGTCATTGTCGCCCTTCTCTTCTTTCAGCCGACCGCGCTGGCGCTTCATCTTGTCGGCCGTCTGCCAGGTGCGGATCGCCACTTCGCCGACGCGGCCCATGGCCTGGCTGTCGGACGAGATGATCGAGAAGGCGCCGATATCGTGCAGGATATCTTCGGCCGCGATCGTCTCCTTGCGGATGCGGCTTTCGGCAAAGGCGATATCCTCGGGGATCGAGGGCGATAAATGATGGCAGACCATCAGCATGTCGAGATGCTCGGCAATGGTATTGACCGTATAAGGCCGCGTCGGATTGGTCGACGACGGGATGACGTTCGGCTGGCCGCAGATCTTGATGATATCCGGCGCGTGCCCGCCACCCGCCCCTTCCGTGTGGAAGGCGTGAATGGTGCGGCCCTTGATGGCGCCGATCGTATCCTCGACGAAGCCGCTTTCATTCAGCGTATCGGTGTGGATCATCACCTGCACGTCATAGTCGTCAGCGACCGACAGGCAGCAGTCGATGGCACCAGGTGTCGTGCCCCAGTCCTCGTGCAGCTTCAGCGACGTCGCGCCGGCCAGCACCATCTCGGTCAGCGCGCCCGGCAGCGACGCATTGCCCTTGCCGGCAAAAGCGAGGTTCATCGGGAAGGCGTCGGCCGCTTCGATCATCCGCGCGATATGCCAGGGGCCGGGCGTGCAGGTGGTGGCGAGCGTGCCGTGCGCCGGTCCCGTGCCGCCGCCGAGCATGCAGGTCATGCCCGACATCAGCGCCTCCTCGATCTGCTGCGGCGCGATGAAGTGAATATGGCTGTCCATGCCGCCGGCCGTCACGATCTTCCCCTCGCCGGCAATCGCCTCCGTGCCCGGGCCGACGATGATGTTGACGCCGGGCTGCATATCGGGATTGCCCGCCTTGCCGATCGCAGCGATGCGCCCGTTCTTCAGCCCGATATCAGCCTTGTAGATGCCGGAGTGATCGACGATCACTGCATTGGTGATGACAGTATCGACCGCGCCGTCCGCCCGCGTCACCTGGCTCTGGCCCATGCCGTCGCGGATCACCTTGCCGCCACCGAATTTCACCTCCTCGCCATAGGTGGTGAAATCCTTCTCGATCTCGATGAAGAGCTCCGTATCGGCAAGGCGCACCTTGTCGCCGGTGGTCGGTCCGAACATGCCGGCATAGGCGGCGCGTGAGATCTTATAGGGCATCCATCAGGCTCCGTAGGAGGAAGAGACAAGTGTTTTTTCGCCGAGCCGCTTGAGGCGGCCCACGGCGGCGTAACTATCGACAAGCTGCCGTTCGGCGGCAAACGGGTGCCATTCCCACCCGGCGTGACCGAACCCGGCCAAAATCACCTCGGCGTCGGGAAATTTGCTCAGCACTTCGGCGATGACGATCATACCGCTGCTGGGGACGACATAGTCCCCAGGCACAAAGGCCGAGAGCGAGGCATCAACGGCTTCGTGGATCGATCGGTCGATCACGACATGCTTCTTGCCGGCCTCCGAGCAGAAAGCGCCGAATGCTTCCGTATAGTCGTCGCAGAAATCGTCGAGATCGGGATGCGAGACGGCAAGCGGCGCCCGGATGGCCGCGAATTTGTCCGGATCGCGCACGCTCCAGATTTCGCGAGCGGAAACGACGCCGGGATGGGCGCGCCATTCTCGCGAGCCGAGCATCGCCTTTGCCGGCCGGCCGGTATTGCAGACCGCAACGGCATCCGTCCGGCTGCCGCCGGCGCCATAGGAACGGCAATCGTTGAAGCGGATGACGAAATCGGCGGCATCAATGATGCCTGCTCCCGCCTCTGCGACCTCGCCATTGCCGACAATCACGATCTTGCTAATCACCCTAGTTGCTCATCGTGTTTTCGAGCTCTTTCAGCTCTTTTGTGCGTTTGTCGGTAATGTTGGCGAGACAGCCGGCGACCAGCATCGGCTCCATCGTGCCGCCGCGAGCCTGGAAGCCGAAGGCGTCGCATTCGGCGTCGCGATAATCGATCCAGGCGCGCTGCGCCTTGACCAGCGCCTGCTCCGCGCCCTTCATGTCGCCGTCGAGATCCTTGTCGATCGCGGCCAGAGCAGCGCGGGTCTTCTTGTATTGCGCGTTCAGAGCTTTGTCGGCGGTCTCATGGCGCGCCGCCTCGCAGGATGTCATGTCCGATTGCGTCTTAGGATTCTGGCAATCGATGTCCTGAGCAGAGGCACCGCCCGCGGCTAGCAGCATCGCCGCCCCGACGAGGCAGATGTTCAAACGCATGCATCCCTCCCGTTAAAGCTTGCCCATCACCAGCTGACGGAAACCATAGACCTCGCGCTTGCCGGCAAGCGGGATCAGCGTCACGGAACGCGTCTGTCCCGGCTCGAAGCGCACGGCCGTTCCGGCTGGGATATCCAGCCGCTTGCCATGCGCCGCCGCCCGGTCGAAAGAAAGTCCGGCATTGGTCTCGGCGAAATGATAATGGCTGCCGACCTGCACCGGCCGGTCGCCGGTGTTGGAAACCTCCAGCGTCACCGTCGGTGCGCCGGCATTGAGTTCGATGTCGCCGTTCGCGGCAATGATTTCGCCCGGAATCATTCTCGTCCTCCTCACGCCGCTCTGGGCGCGCAGCCCTCAGCCTTCAACACGCGTTTCGTCGACGCCGGATGTTTGGCGAGCATCGCCGCCGGCCGGATGGGTCTTGCGACGAGATTGCCGCCGCAATTCGGGCAGACGCCCTTCAGCACCCGATCCACGCAATCGGCACAGAAGGTGCATTCATAGGTGCAGATCCGCGCCTCGGCGCTTTCCGGCGGCAAATCCTTGTCGCAGCATTCGCAATTGGGTCGGAGCTCCAGCATTCTTTTTCCTCACCTGATCGGTTCGTGAACGGTGACGAGCTTGGTGCCATCCGGGAATGTCGCCTCCACCTGCACGTCGTGGATCATCTCGGCAATTCCTTCCATCACCTGATCGCGGCCGATCACATGGGCGCCGGCTTCCATCAGCTCGGCGACCGGGCGGCCGTCTCGGGCGCCTTCGACGACGAAGTCGCTGATCAGCGCGATCGCTTCGGGATAGTTCAGCTTGACGCCGCGCTCGAGCCGCCGCCGCGCCACCATTGCCGCCATTGAAATCAGCAGCTTGTCTTTTTCTCTCGGAGTGAGGTTCATTGCTTGCCCATCTGCTTGATGCTTAGCTTTAGAGATTCCAGACTTTCGGCACAGGCGCACCGTTGCGCAAGACGGAAATGACAGGGATCAGGATTTTTCTCAGCGTGAAGCCGTCGGCCGCCGCAAGGCGAACGACCAGCTTGCCGCTCCAGGCGCTCGCACCGCCACTCCTTTCCTCGACGAGCGGCCGGACCCGACCGAGATAGGCTTCCGCCAGCGGCCCCGCATAAAACAGCGTCGCCAAGGCAACCTGCCCGCCGAGCACCGCCTGGCGCGCCGCCAGCGCCGCAACGCCCTCGGATAGCCTGAGCTCCTCGGCATGGATCAGCCGACCCGAGCGGCGAATGCGCCAGCGGTCGCGAAAGAAACCCGTGTCTACCGTTTCGCCCATTGCCTTGCGACCAAGGAGCACGGCCTCTACCGCCAGAAATTCGGCGCTCTCGTCGAGATCCACATCGAGCCGGCGGAAGAGCGCCGCCCGGTCGAACAGGATCGTTTCCTGCGGCAGCCAGTCGACCCGCGCCCCCGGCCCGGCTTCGATGCGGGTCGTCACCTCTGCGACGCCGGCCGATGCTTTGTAAATCTTTTCGCAGGCCTGGGTGGTGACGTCGATCTTCGTGCCGGCGCCGGCGACGACGCTCCAGTCCATCCGGTCGCCGCCAGTCAGCCCGCCTGATGTGTTGATGATGACGGCTTCCATCGAGGCATCGAACGTATCCGGCAGGCGGATCTTCGCCGCGCCCTCCTGATAGAGTTCACGGATGCGTGTACGGCCGCCGAGCAGCTTTGCCGCCAGATGTCCGCGCCCCTCCGCTCTTTGCGGTCTCGTGCCTGCCGCCGCAATCATCATACGTCCCTTTCGGTCGCGCTACCGGATCATTCGATCGCACGGGTGACGGAAGCAAAGCAATTCCCATGCCGTCCCGAACAGACCTCTTGGGCGACGGCGAAGGCTTCGAAACGTCGTGCTCGCTGCTGCAAAATACGGCATCTGCCGGTCAAACGGTCAGATGACGGCGAGCCTCCGGCGTGTCCAGCGTCTCGGCAAGTCCTTCATGCACGATCTCGCCGCGATCCATGATGTAAACGTAGTCGGCAAGCTCCCGGCAGAAATCGAGATATTGTTCGACGAGCAGGATCGCCATGCCGGTGGAATCGCGCAGGTAACGGATTGCCCGGCCGATATCCTTGATGATCGACGGCTGGATGCCCTCGGTCGGCTCGTCGAGCACGAGGATCCTCGGTCGCGTCACCATGGCGCGGCCGATCGCCAGCTGTTGCTGCTGCCCGCCAGAGAGATCGCCGCCGCGACGCGACAACATCGACTTCAGCACCGGGAAGAGGCTGAAGATATCATCGGGTATGTTGCGGTCGCGCCGGCCAAGCGGGGCAAAGCCGGTTTCGAGATTTTCCTTGACCGTCAACAACGGGAAAATCTCCCGCCCCTGTGGCACGTAGCCGATGCCCTGCTTGGCGCGGGCGAAAGGCGGCAGGCCGTTCAACCTGGTATCGTTGAAGGTGACGGTTCCGGCCGACAGCGGATGCTGGCCGGTGACCGCGCGCAGAAGCGAACTCTTGCCGACGCCGTTGCGCCCCAGCACGCAGGTGATCTTGCCCATCTCCGCTTTGATCGAGATGCCGCGCAGCGCCTGCGCCGCGCCATAGTGCAGATTTGCGTTTTCGACTGTCAGCATCCGTTCACCCATTCCCCATCAGTTCATCAGCGTGCGCCTCAGCATCTGCAAGGCGTACTCCTGTTCTTTCGTCCTCTCGCCGCCAGCGGCGGCCACGTCCTCGGCAATGCCGATCAGTTGCTGACGCTCCTGCATGTCGAGCGCCTTTAGCCAGAGATCCCGGAACCGGCGGATCGGATCTTCGGGGCTGGTGACGTTCTTAGACGCCCACTCCCCGAAAACCAGCACCTCTTCCATATCGCCCGGCCGGATGATCCCTTTCATGCGGTTGCGGACGACATCCTTCGCCGCGTCGAGATGGATCGGCTTTTCCTTGGCAAGGCAGAAGAAGAAGGCCACCGCCGCAATCACCGGATCGGCGATCGAGGCCAGTGGCGCTGCCTCGGCCTGCTTGCGCAACTTTCCGCGTTTAAAGGCCCCCCGCATACGCTCGACGGAATCGATGATCTCGCTTCCCGCCTCACGCATCATTTTCAATCGCCAGTACCAGACAGCCGCGCCGCTGATCGCCATGACCAGAATACCGAGAAAAGCCATGTTGAAACCCCACGATAAACCCCGCTCGTTTTAGAGCTTGTTCTCTCATCGGGTTCAAGCCTGTAGTTGCATTCGTCACCGCCCCAGATAGTTCTCGATCACTTTCGGATCGGAGCTTACGAAATCGATTGAGCCCTCCGCCAGCACCGAGCCTTCGGCAAGGCATGTCACCTTGACGCCGAGGTCGCGGATGAAGCCCATATCGTGTTCGACGACAACGACCGAACGGGTCTTGGCGATGTCCTTGAGGAGGATCGCCGTTTCCGCCGTCTCCGCATCCGTCATGCCGGCAACGGGCTCGTCAACGAGCAGCAACTTCGGTTCCTGCGCGAGCAGCATGCCGATCTCCAACCACTGCTTCTGCCCGTGCGAAAGATTGGCTGCCAGCTCGTCGCGCCGGTGGGTCAGCCGCACCGTTTCGAGAATTTCTTCGATCCGCGCCTTGTCCTCACCTCCAAGCCGGTAGAACAGCGTCGAAAAGACCGAGCGGCGGCGGTTCAGCGCCAGCTCCAGATTGTCCCAGACCGTGTGGCTTTCGAAGACCGTCGGCTTCTGAAATTTGCGGCCGATGCCGAGCTGGGCAATATCGGCTTCGTCCTTCTTGGTGAGATCGATCGTGCCGTTGAAAAACACCTCGCCCTCGTCGGGCCTTGTCTTGCCGGTGATGATATCCATCATCGTCGTCTTGCCGGCGCCATTCGGGCCGATGATGGCGCGAAGCTCGCCCGGTTCGATGACGATCGACAGCGAATTCAGCGCCTTGAAACCATCGAAGGAAACGGAGACGCCGCTGAGATAAAGCACGCTGGTGGGTTTGACGTCGGGGATCATGACCTTCACTCCGCTGCCTGGATTTTCGGCTCGACGCCATCTTCCTGCACCGCCGGCGGCGCAGCCTCGGCAACACTTTTCCGCTTGGCGAAATAGTGCGAAACCGTGCCGACGACGCCCTTCGGCAGGAACAACGTGACGGCGACGAAAAGACCGCCGAGCGCAAACAGCCAGAATTCCGGAAAGAGGCCGGTGAAGATCGTCTTGCCGCCATTGACCAGGATCGCACCGATGATCGGCCCAATCAGCGTCCCTCGCCCGCCGACCGCCGTCCAGATGACGACTTCGATGGAATTGGCCGGTGCGAATTCGCCGGGATTGATGATGCCGACTTGCGGCACGTAGAGCGCGCCTGCTATGCCCGCCATCATCGCCGAGACGACGAAGGTGAAGAGCTTGAAATGCTCGACGCGGTAGCCGAGGAAGCGGGTGCGGCTTTCGGCATCGCGCACGCCGACCAGCACCTTGCCGAACTTCGATCGCACGATTGCCGAGGCGATCGTCAGCGACAGCGCCAGGAAGATCGCCGTCGCGGAAAAGAGGCTGGCGCGCGTGCCGTCCGCCTGAATGTTGAAGCCGAGGATATCCTTGAAGTCGGTCATGCCGTTATTGCCGCCGAACCCCATGTCATTGCGGAAGAAGGCAAGCAACAGAGCATAGGTCATCGCCTGGGTGATGATCGAGAGGTAAACGCCGTTGACGCGGGAGCGGAAGGCGAACCAGCCGAAGACGAAGGCGAGCAGGCCCGGCACGGCCAGCACCATCAGCGCCGCGAACCAGAACTGGTCGAAACCGTACCAGAACCAGGGCAGCTCCTTCCAGTTCAGGAACACCATGAAGTCGGGCAGAACAGGATCGCCATAGACGCCGCGCGAGCCGATCTGGCGCATCAGATACATACCCATCGCATAACCGCCGAGCGCGAAGAAGGCGCCGTGGCCGAGCGAGAGGATGCCGCAGAAACCCCAGACGAGATCGAGCGCCAGCGCCAGCAGCGCATAGGTCAGATACTTGCCGAACAGCGCCATGATGTAGGTCGGGATGTGCAGCGGGTGGCTCGGGCCGGTCGCAAGGTTCAAGATCGGCACGAGGATGGCGATCGCCAGCAGCAGCGCCACGGCGACCGAAATCCTGCGATCGAGAGACCGGAGAAGGAAGGCCGTTATCATGCTTCCACCGCCCTTCCTTTGAGTGCGAAGAGCCCGCGCGGACGCTTCTGGATGAAAAGAATGATGAGGACGAGCACCAGGATTTTGCCGAGCACGGCGCCGGCGAAGGGCTCGAGGAACTTGTTGACGACGCCGAGCGACAAGGCGCCGACCAGTGTGCCCCAGAGATTGCCGACACCGCCGAAGACGACGACCATGAAGCTGTCGATGATGTAGGATTGACCGAGATTTGGCGAGACGTTGTCGATCTGGCTGAGCGCCACGCCGGCAATACCGGCAATTCCCGAACCGAGCGCGAAGGTGAAGGCGTCCACCCAGCCGGTGCGGATGCCCATCGACGATGCCATGCGGCGGTTCTGCGTGACGGCGCGCATCTGCAGACCGAAAGCTGACCGCTTGAGCAGCAGGAGCAGCGCCACGAAGACAACCATCGAAAAGACGATGATCCACAGTCGGTTCCAGGTGATGGAGAGCCCGCCGAGATCGAAAACGCCGGACATCCAGGTCGGATTGCGAACCTCGCGGTTCGTGGGGCCGAAGATGCTGCGCACGGCCTGCTGCAGGATCAGCGACACACCCCAGGTGGCGAGCAGTGTTTCGAGCGGCCGGCCGTAGAGATAGCGGATGACGGCGCGCTCGATTACGAGTCCGACGAGGCCGGTGAAGACGAAGGCGACCGGCACCGCAAAGGCCAGCGAATAATCGGCAAGCGAGGGATAGGCCGAGGTAATCGTTTCCTGCACCACATAGGTTGCATAGGCGCCGATCATCACCATTTCGCCATGTGCCATGTTGATCACGCCCATAACGCCAAAGGTGATTGCAAGGCCGATCGCCGCAAGCAGGAGCACCGAGCCGAGCGACAATCCGTACCAGACGTTCTGGACGATATCCCACAGCGCCAGACTGCGATTGATGGTGCTGATATCTGCCTGGATCGCTGGCTTCAGGTCATCGGGCGCGGTTTCGAGTGTGGTCGTGAGGATGTTCAGTGCATCACGATTGCCGCGAGCCGCGATCGTATCGATCGCAGCCTTCTTGTCTTCGACGCTCGCATCCGTCTTCAGCAGCAGCACTGCGCGCGCTGCTTCCATCATATTCTTGATCTCGGCGTCGTTTTCAGCCGCAAGCGCCGCATTCAGAAGGTCGAGATTGGCGGGATCGGCGTCTTTCAGCAGGCCCTGTGCCGCGGCAAGCCGCGCCGAACGGTCCGGGCTCATCAGCGTCAGCTGGCTGGTGGCGGCGCTGATGACGCCGCGAAGTGCATTGTTGATCTTGACCTTGGTCATCATGTCAGGATCGACATCGGCAGCGGCTTCGCCGGTGATCGGATCGGAATAGGTCGGTTCGTCATCGGTGCCGCCCTGGAGAAGCACCGGGCCGCCATCGGAATTGACGTAGAGAAGGCCGTCGCTCAAGTGCTGCAGGATCTGGCTGACATGCGGGTCCTTGGATGCGACCAGCGCCTTGATGGCCGCCTCGCGTTCCGGGAAGTCGCCGACGCCGAGCGCATCGATGAGGACGTGGATATCGTCCTCTGCCCGAACTTCGCTCGATGTTGCCAAGCCCAGAAATGCGGGGCCGGAAAATGTCAGGCCCGCGAATGTCAGGCAGAGCGTGAAGAGGAAAATCTTTATAGCGCGATACATCGGCTTTCTCGCCCTGGATAGTGTTGGCCTCGCGGCGTAATCGCTGGGACGGAGCTTCCGCCCGGGATCGAACCCGGACGGAAGTCTTCAAGCAATCATCTGATTGGGGGTCGTACTCAGGAACCCTTGCCGCCGCACTTGCCTGTGGCAACGTTGAAGTTGCCGCAGGACATCGGCTTACGCCAATCGGAGATCAGGTCCTTGGAATCAGGCAGGTAATCGGACCATTCGTCGCCGACGACGGCGGGCGTCTGCTGGACGATTTCGAACTGGCCGTTGGCCTGGATTTCACCGATCAGCACCGGCTTGGTGATGTGATGGTTCGGCATGACGGTCGCATAACCGCCGGAGAGGTTTGGTACGCTGACGCCGATGATGGAGTCGAGAACCTTGTCGGTATCGGTCGTGCCGGCAGCCTGGACGGCCTTAACCCACGCGTTGAAGCCGATATAGGCGGCTTCCATCGGGTCGTTCGTCACGCGCTTGTCGTTCTTGGTGTAAGCGTGCCAGTCCTTGATGAACTTCTTGTTGGCCGGGCTTTCGACTGACTCGAAATAGTTCCAGGCAGCGAGATGGCCGACAAGCGGCTTGGTGTCGAGACCGGCAAGTTCTTCTTCACCGACCGAGAAGGCGACGACGGGAATGTCGGTCGCCTTGATGCCCTTGTTGCCCAGTTCCTTGTAAAACGGAACGTTGGCGTCGCCGTTGATCGTCGAGACGACGGCGGTCTTCTTGCCGGCCGAACCGAATTCCTTGATCTTGGCAACTTCGGTCTGCCAGTCGGAGAAGCCGAACGGCGTGTAGTTGGTCATGATGTCTTCCTTCGGAATACCCTTCGAAATCAGGTATGCCTCGAGAATCTTGTTGGTCGTGCGCGGATAGACGTAGTCGGTGCCTTCGAGCACGAAACGCTTGACGCCTTCTTTTTCCATCAGGTAGTCGACGGCCGGAATTGCCTGCTGGTTCGGAGCAGCACCGGTGTAGAAGATGTTGCGCGAGGATTCTTCGCCTTCATACTGCACGGGGTAGAAGAGCAGCGAATTCAGCTCTTCGAACACCGGCAGAACCGACTTGCGCGACGAGGACGTCCAGCAACCGAAGACGGCGGCAACCTTATCCTTCTGGATCAGCTCGCGGGCCTTTTCCGCAAACAGCGGCCAATCGGAAGCCGGATCGACGACGACGGCCTCGAGTTTCTTGCCGAGAAGACCGCCCTTCTTGTTCTGCTCGTCGATGAGCATCAGCATGGCGTCTTTCAGCGTGGTTTCGGAAATCGCCATCGTGCCGGAGAGCGAATGCAGCACGCCGACCTTGATGGTGTCATCGGCAGCGACCGCGCCATTTAACGCGGCCGACGCCGCCATGACGGTGCCGAGTGCAGCACCGGTGATAATGGATTTGAGATTCATTTGGTTGATCCCCTCTCTTGTTCCGCAACAGGCCGGAAACGGAGTTAACTGTTGCCGCGGGGACTATCGGGTGCCGCATCGCAAAAACACATACGCAAAATGACGTAGACGCAGGGGGTAAATAGGCAGGCGGGAAGCAAGGGCATCCCCGCAGCCGAGGACGCCCTCCATCTGTGAGACGGAAATCAGCCGTCGATCGTCAGCGTAACCGATGTCGGGCCGTAGGAGAGGCTCGCCTTATGGCCGGAAATAGTGAACTTGCCGAAGCTGCCGGTGACGTTGCCCGCTTTCAGGATCTCGATTTTCGTTCCGGGCGTCGGGGTGAAGCCGTCGGCGAGAGTCACGTCGAGATCGCCGGCGAGTTCCGCCTTGCCGTTGACTGCAAGGGTGCCGGCACCGTTCGCGCCGAGTGCAAGCTTCGCCGCAGCTTTGGCGATCTGCTGATAATCGCCGCCCACGATCAGCGGCTTGGCGGCGGCCAGAACCAGCGAACCGCCATTCACCGTCAGCCCGCCGGTGCCGAAGGCCGACGAGGAACCGGCGACCAGCACGCCTTCTTCCAGAATGGTGCCGCCCGCATAGCTGTTGGCGCCTGACAGGCCGAGGATGCCGCTGCCGCTCTTCACCAGCCTGCCCTTGCCGCCGATGTCATTGCGCCAGGTGTCGAATGCACTGAAGCCGCCCTTGGCCGCATCCATCGTCACGGTCACATCCTGGTCGAAGGCACCATAACCGTCGGCGGCAGCAAACAGGTTGAGGCGGCCGTAACCTTCCGCGTCGTCGAGGAGCGGATAGCCGGAAGTGATTTCCGTCGTCCTCAGAACCTCGCGGCGCTGTTCGCCGTTAAGATAGGGCAGACGCGTTTCGAGCAGCGCTTCGGCGCCCTGCGGCACGCGGGCCGGCTGATCGGTCGCATGGATCGCCGGCAGGCCGTAGCTCAGACGCTGCAGCACGTTAGCGCGATTGGCGTCGTGATCGGCAAAGCGGTCCGCGGCGAGCGGCGCTCTATGAGCGGCGACTTCGAGCGCACCCGCATCGGCAACGCCTGATTTGGCGATCAGCCACGATTGCGCCTGGGCGTAAGCGTCGCGCTTCAGCGCAGCATTGCCGGTCTTGTTCAGATTGTAGACGACCGTCGCGGTGCCGAGCATGCGGCCGCCCATCACGTCGAGCGGAGAATGCATGCCGGAAAGGATGCGATCCTCACCCAGTTCGCTGGCGCGGGCGATCATTTCCTGAAAGCGCTGCGGTACGAGATAGGCCATGGCGAGCGCATCCCGCCAGGCTTCCGCCGTATGCCCGCTCGGGAAACCGCCATCCTCGACCGGCTTGCCGCTCTTGGCGGGCACCAGGGTCGGGACAACCGACACGTCCTGGCTCCAGCGGTAGGGGCGGCCATATTTGAAATAGCGCTTGGCGGGTTCCGTCGAGCCGTCAGCGCTTGCGGCGTTGATGAAGTCGATCGCAAGCCCCATGTCCGGGTTGGCGTCGGTCTTGTTTTCGGTGTCCGGCTTGCTGCCGGCGCCGCGGTTGTTGCCCTTGTCGTCATATTTGACCGTCGTCGCGTCGGCCGCTACCTCGGTGATCGTGGTAGTCTGCTTGGAGCCGGCCTTCCAGGCTTCCGTCAGCGGGCCGAGGCCGTCGACGATGCTGGCGTTCTTGCCGCGTCGGTCGTCGAGATAGGCGGCAAATGCCTGCTCGGCCGTCCGCGCCCGCGTCGCCTTGACGACATAGGCGATGTTGGCGTCATGGACGAGCTTGTTAATGATCTGGCCGTCGGTCTTGCTGAAGGGAATGCCGTCCCAATCCGTCTTGGCGACCGCCCGGCAATTCTCCTTGGCCGGGGCTTCGACACCGGCATCGACGAAAGGCGTGCGCGGGGTCCAGATTTCGAGGAACCCGGAGAGGAGATGAACGGCGGCATTGGAGTCCACCGTCGAGAAGCAGGCATCACCGCGTTTGTTGGTGTTTCCGGTCTCGACATAAGGCGCTTTCGCCGCCGTGTCCTGCTCGGCGATGGCAAGCGGCGGCACGATCGAAACAAGGCCGACGAGGGCGGTGCTCAGGCGGAAAAGGCTTGAAACAGACATGGGTGATACCTGAAATGGTTGAACGAATGGCGGGAGAGTTAGAGGGCTTGTGTGACAGACCGGCTTCAAAAATATGGCGGTTCCGTGAATCTGCCAGTGCTCCGCCCCTTGCCTTTCTCATCTATCCTGCCAACACTGTTTTGAGACGATAGGCCAACCGGAATGCCGGAAGGAAGACATGGCAGCACGCCAACGCATCATTCCGGTAAGACGCGAGTATAATCGCTGGGTCGCCAACCAGACGCTGGAAGATTACGCGCTGCGCTTTACCGCAAAGAGCGCCCGCCATTTCTCCTCCCAGCGCATCGCACAGACGGCGATCGGCGCGATCTCCTTCCTGGCGCTCGAGGCGATCGGCGGCGCCATCAGCCTCTCCTACGGCACCACCAACGCCTTCTACGCCATCATCGTCGCCTCGCTCGCCATGCTGGCGATCGGTCTGCCGATCAGCCGATACGCTATCCGCCACGGCGTCGATATCGATCTGCTGACGCGTGGCGCCGGTTTCGGCTACATCGGCTCGACCATCACCTCGCTGATCTATGCGGGCTTCACCTTCATGCTGTTTGCGATCGAGGCCTCGATCATGTCCGGCGCGTTGGAACTGGCGCTCGGCATTCCCCTCTGGATCGGCTATGTCGTCAGCGCCGTCATGGTGATCCCGCTGGTGACGCACGGCGTGCGGCTGATCAGCAAGTTCCAGCTGATGACCCAGCCCTTCTGGATCGTGCTGAATATCCTGCCCTTCCTCTTCATCGCCTTCATGGACTGGGAGAAATTCGATCTCTGGCGCGCCTTTGCCGGCATCCGACATGCCTCGGGCCCGCCCGGCACCGTCGCCGATTTCGATCTGGTGGAGTTCGGCGCCGCCTCCGCCGTTATCCTCGCCCTGATGTCGCAGATCGGCGAACAGGCCGACTTCCTGCGCTTCCTGCCGCCGGAGCCGCGGCGCAAGTGGCGCCATCGCCTCGCCGTCTTCCTTGCCGGACCCGGCTGGGTTGTCATTGGCGCACCGAAGCTGCTCGCCGGTTCCTTCTTGGTCGTGCTGACGCTGGCCTCGGGCGTGCCGGTCGATCGCGCCGCCGACCCGGCGCAGATGTATCTGACCGCCTTCGGCTACATGGTCCCCTGGCATAATGCCGCGCTGTTGTTAATGGTGGCCTTTGTCGTCGTCTCGCAGTTGAAGATTAACGTGATGAACGCCTATGCCGGCTCGCTCGCCTGGTCGAACTTCTTCTCGCGGTTGACCCACAGCCACCCCGGCCGCGTCATCTGGCTGGTCTTCAACGTTGCGATCGCCCTCTTGCTGATGGAACTTGGCATCTACCGGCTGCTGGAGGAGACGCTCGGCATCTTCTCGATCGTCGCCATGGCCTGGCTCTGCACGATCTTCGCCGATCTCTTCATCAACAAGCCCCTGGGGCTCGCTCCCCCCGGCATCGAGTTCAAGCGTGCTCACCTCTACGACATCAATCCGGTCGGCATCGG
This sequence comes from Rhizobium lentis, assembly GCF_014200175.1. Classification (GTDB taxonomy): domain Bacteria; phylum Pseudomonadota; class Alphaproteobacteria; order Rhizobiales; family Rhizobiaceae; genus Rhizobium; species Rhizobium mulingense. The sequence continues at coordinate 1,100,881 of NZ_JACHBD010000001.1, forward strand.
CGCCATGGCGCTGTCGGCAACGGTGTCGCTGATCGCTCATTTCGGCGCCTTCGGCCCGCTCGCCGCCTCACTTGCCCCCTATATCACGCTCGTCGTCGCGCTCATCGCCTCGCCGGCACTCGCCTGGGCGACGAAAGGCAAGTTCTATCTCGCCCGCAAGCCGCGCCAGAGCTGGAAGAACCTGACGAACATCACCTGCTCCGTCTGCGAGCACCCTTTCGAGCCGGAGGATATGGCGTGGTGCCCGGCCTATGCCGCGCCGATCTGTTCGCTCTGCTGCTCGCTCGACAGCCGCTGCCACGACATGTGCAAGCCGGCCGCCCGCTTCAACGCGCAGGTCGGCGCCGTCGCCAAGGTTCTGCTGCCGGAAACCATCCTGGGCAAACTGGCGACGCGCCTCGGCCGCTACGGCATCGCCGTCGTTCTGGCATTGGCCGCCATCGGCGCGATCCTGGCGATGATTGCCCATCAGGTCGCCGCCGCCTCCCCCGAGACGGCCGAAGTGGTCAACCGCACCATCCTGGTCGTCTTCTTCGTCTTTTCGGTGATATCGGGCGTCGTCTGCTGGTTCTACGTGCTCGCCCATGACAGCCGCGTCGTCGCCGAGGAGGAATCGTCGCGCCAGAACACCTTGCTGCTCAAGGAAATTGCCGCCCACAAGAAGACCGATGCCGCCTTGCAGAACGCCAAGGAGATGGCCGAGGCCGCCAACCGCGCCAAGAGCCGCTATGTCGTCGGCCTCAGCCATGAGCTTCGCACGCCGCTGAATGCCGTGCTCGGCTATGCCCAGATCCTCGAGCGCGACGAAACCATTCCTCCGCCGCGCCAATCCTCGATCAGGGTCATCCGCCGCAGCGCCGAGCATCTTTCCGGGTTGATCGACGGCCTGCTCGACATTTCGAAGATCGAGGCCGGCCGCCTGCAGGTCTACTCGAACGAGATCAACATCCAGGATTTCCTCGACCAGATCGTCGAGATGTTCCGCCCGCAGGCGCAGGCAAAGGGGCTTGCCTTCGCTCACGATCGCTCGCCGGCCCTGCCGCAATTCGTCCGCACGGACGAAAAACGGCTGCGCCAGATCCTCGTCAACCTGCTCTCCAATGCCATCAAGTTCACCGACGAAGGCAGCGTCACCTTCGATGTCGGCTATCGCAGCCAGGTGGCGACCTTCACCGTTGCCGATACCGGCCGCGGCATCACCGAGAAAGACCTCCCCCGCATTTACGAACCCTTCCAGCGCGGCGAGGCCGAAAGCGTGCGGCCGATGCCGGGTCTCGGGCTCGGTCTCACCATCACCCGGCTTCTGACCAACACGCTCGGCGGCGAGATTTCGGTCTCGAGCGTGAGGGACGTGGGTTCGACCTTTCGCGTGCGGCTGATGCTGTCGGCCGTCATACGCGCTGCCGCCCCGCCGCAGGAAAAGCGCATCATCGGTTACGACGGTTCGCGCCGCACTGTGGTTGTTGTCGATGACAATGAGGATCACCGCGAGATGATGCGCGAAATCCTGGCTCCTCTCGATTTCATTGTCCTGACCGCGGCAGGCGGCACCGAATGCCTGACGCTGATCGACGGCATCATGCCGGATCTCTTCCTTGTCGATATCCTGATGCCCGGCATGAACGGCTGGCAGCTCGTCTCGCGCCTGCGCGAGGCCGGCCAGACGGCGCCGATGGTAATGCTTTCGGCCAACATCGGCGATGCCGCCGTTCTGAGCGACAGCGACGACAGCCACAATGATACGATCGGCAAGCCGGTCGATATCCGCCAGCTGCGCGACAAACTCGCCCTCCATCTCGGCCTGAAATGGATCTATGCCGACGACGCCCACGCCATTGTGGAAAAAACCGAAACGCCGATACTCAGTCCTGGCCCGGCCCATGTGCAGGAATTGCTGCGGCTCGGGGAGATCGGCTATATCAGAGGCATCGAAGCCAAGCTTTCGGACCTTGCCAAGCTGGAGGCAAATCGGCCATTCACGGAGGAGCTTCGCGCCTATGTCGCCTCCTTCGATATGGCCGGCTTCATGACCTTCCTGCACGACTTCGACGAAAAGGTGGAATCCATTGGCTGAGCCGGCCCTCCCCCGCGACATCGTTCTGCTTGTCGATGACTCGCCCGAAGCGCTCGGGTTCCTGACCGATGCGCTCGAACAATCCGGCTACTCCGTGCTGATCGCCACCTCCGGCGCGGCAGCCCTTGGCATCGTCGAGCGCATTACGCCCGATCTCATCCTGCTCGACGCCGTCATGCCCGCCATGGATGGCTTCGAGACCTGCCGCAGGCTGAAGGCGAATGTCGCTGTGGCGCAGGTGCCTGTTATCTTCATGACCGGTCTGACCGAGACCGAACATGTCGTGCATGCGCTGGAATCCGGCGGTGTCGATTACCTCAGCAAACCGATCAATATCGACGAGTTGCGCGCCCGCATTCGCGTCCATCTCAGAAATGCCCGCTCGACCCAGAGCGCCCGCGTCGCCCTCGACGCCGCCGGGCGGCATCTGCTGGCAGTCAAGGGCGACGGTGCGATCCATTGGTCGACGCCACAGGCAACGCGCCTTGTCAATGCCGCCATGGGCAGTGACGACGGCATGGAAATCGTCGTCCGCCATATCGCCGGCTGGATGCGCGACCGCGCAAGTGCTGCGCGCGACGGCATCATCTCGATCGCCCATGCCGGCCAGGCGGCGCTGCAGCTCGCCTTCCTCGGCGCGATCGGCCCTGACGAATATCTTTTTCGCCTCACCGCTGCCAATCAGCGCAGCGACGACGAGATGCTGCGCCAGCGCTTCTCTCTCACCCAGCGCGAATCCGAAGTGCTGCTCTGGATCGCCAAGGGCAAGGCCAACCGCGACATTGGCGAAATTCTGGGATTGTCGGCACGCACGGTGAACAAGCATCTCGAACAGATCTACGTGAAGCTCGGCGTCGAAAACCGTGCATCGGCCGCCGTGAAGGCGACCCATGTGCTGCACGAGATGTGAGCGATAAAGCGCGTCGCATCAAATTTGATTCATGCGACGCGCTTTAGCTCTTTGTTTTTATGCATGTCGTTGTCCCGGAACCGCGGCCCACTTCCGGGCGACATGTATTGGTTGGCGGCATGGGATCGCCGCCGCCGAAATTGCCGAGGATCTTCGCAACGGCCGGAAACGGGCAGACCCGTCGGCAGGGAGGTGGCACCTCGGCGAACAGAAATTGAAATCTTCGGAAAACAAAGAAGCCCGGTCGGAACCGGGCTTCAATCTCACATCCCCAAAAGGGAAGTTATGCTTACATGCCCTGCGGGACGTAGGTGTACTTGCCGTCCGCGCCCTTCTTCCATTCGTACATGATGTAACCAGGAATCTTCGGGTCGCCCTTTTCATCGAACGAAATGTCGCCGAGAACCGTCGGGAACGGACCCTTTTCCTTCATGGCGGTGGCGACGGCTTCAGGATCCACCGAGCCGGCAGCCTTGGCCGCACCGGCGATCGCCTGCATCGCAGCGTAGGAATAAAGCGTGTAGGCTTCCGGGTTGAAACCGGCGGCCTTGAACTTTTCGACGAGTTCCTTGTTGGCCGGGTTCAGCGTCGGATCAGGACCGAAGGTGTTCAGGGTCCCGGCAACGGCGTCGCCGGCGATCGAGGCCAGTTCGTTCGAAACGATACCGGCGCCCGAAACCAGCGTTGCCTTCAGGCCCTGGTCGGCGGCCTGACGGATGATGAGACCGGCTTCGGTGTGCAGACCGCCCCAATAGATGATCGAAACGCCAGCTTCCTTCATCTTGGCGATGAGGGCCGAGAAGTCCTTGTCGCCGACATTGATGCCTTCGTACATGACTTCGGTCACGCCGGCTGCATTCATCGCCTTCTTGGTTTCGTCGGCAAGACCCTGACCGTAGGGTGTCTTGTCGTGAACGACGGCGATCTTGGCGTCCTTGAAGTGGTCGGCAAGATACTTGCCGGCGATGGCGCCCTGCTGGTCGTCACGGCCGCAGGTGCGGAACGTGTTCCAGAGACCGCGCTCGGTGAACTTAGGGTTGGTCGCGGCCGGGGTGATTTCGAGAATGCCGTTTTCGGCATAAACTTCCGAAGCCGGGATGGAAACGCCCGAGTTAAAGTGGCCGATGACGAACTTAACGCCGTCAGCGACGAATTTGTTGGCGACCGAAATGCCCTGCTTCGGGTCGGAGACGTCGTCGCCGAGCTCGATCTTGATCTGCTCGCCGTTGATGCCGCCGGCAGCGTTGATGTCGGCGGCCGCCTGCTCGGCACCCTTCTGAAGCTGCGCGCCGAAAGCAGCGTTCGGGCCGGTCAGCGGACCAGCGACAGCGATGAGGACGTCGGCCCAGGCATTGCCGCTGAAGGCGACCATCGCCGTCAGAGCCACCGCCGACAGAAGAGACTTCTTCATATTGTTACTCCCAATTTTTGGGCGGGTTCCGGTCCAAGGCCCGGCGCATTACCCACCATTGACTGCGCCAGGAAAGCTGTTCCACTCTGAAGGCAATTCATGCCTAGTTTCAACGGACTGTCAATGTTTGTCCTTCCACGAAAACGCGGAAGTTTTTTCGTACAGCCAGTAATAGTTGTTGACCATCTGATTGGTGCGGCGAAAGCGGAAGCCGGCCGTCGAGAAGACCAGCAACGTCACGAAGTCGATGCCATAATAGAGGGCGCTGAGCATTGGTCCATTGAACAGGGCGTGGTGGAGAAACTGCATCGCCCAGGCGAGCAGGAAGGTGTAGACCACCGCCAGCGGATAATTGTTCCAGCCGTCGGCGACTGCCTTGCCGGCCCGCCACGCCGTCCAGAAGCCAATCAGCACCACAAGGGCGCGAATGACGAGACGGACGCTGTCATCGCTTTCGAAGAAAAGTCCCTGCATCTCAAACTCTCCCTTCGAGCTAGTGTCTTCCGCCTTCGAGATAGGCGGCGCGGACCTCGGGATTGGCGAGCAGTTCCTTGCCGGAACCGCTCATCGTCACCTTGCCGTTCACCATCACATAGCCGCGGTGCGAAAGCCTCAGCGCCGCGAAGGCATTCTGCTCAACCAGGAACACGGTCAGGCCTTCCTGCTCATTGAGCTTGCGGATCGCCTCGAAAATGCCCTTGACGATCAGCGGCGCGAGGCCGAGCGAAGGTTCATCGAGCAGCAGCAGCTTCGGGCGCGCCATCAGGGCGCGGCCGATCGACAGCATCTGCTGCTCGCCTCCCGAAAGCGTACCGCCGCGCTGGGCATGGCGTTCTTTCAGACGCGGGAAGAGCGTGAAGATCTTCTCGACGTCCTCCGAGAAATATCTGAGATTGTCGAGGCCGGCCCCCATCTGGAGGTTTTCCAGGACCGTCATGCGCGGAAAGATGCGGCGTCCCTCAGGAGATTGCGCGATGCGCAACCGAGCGATCTCGTGGGTCGGCAGCTTGGTGATATCGCGGCCCTCGAAGACAACCGAGCCGGTGCGGGCCTGCGGACTGCCGCAGATCGTCATCATCAGCGTCGACTTGCCGGCGCCGTTGGCGCCGATCAGGCTGACGATCTCGCCTTTGTTGACTCGGACATCGATGCCCGCGAGCGCCCGGATATTGCCGTAATAGGTTTCGACGCCGTTGACCTGAAGGAGCGGTTGACCGGTCATTACTTCATCGCCCATCAGTTTGCGCCTCCTTCGAGCTGCTCGACGGCTGCGATCACCTCTTCCACTTCTTCATCCTCGACGCCGAGATAGGCTGCAATGACCCTCGGATCGTTCTTCACGTGATCCGGCGTACCGTCGGAAATCTTCTGACCATATTCAAGAACGACGACGTGGTCGGAGATTTCCATTACGACCGACATGTCATGCTCGATCAGCAGGATCGATGTTCCGGTTTCAGCACGAATGTTCTGAAGCAGCGCATTCAGCGCCGCCGATTCGCGTGGGTTGAGACCTGCGGCCGGCTCGTCCAGGCAAAGCAGCTCCGGCCCGGTGCACATGGCGCGCGCGATCTCGAGACGGCGCTGGGCGCCATAGGGCAGATCACCGGCTGGATCGTCGGCGCGGTCGATGAGATCCGCCTTCTCCAGCCAGAAACGCGCAAGCTCGATCGCGCCTTCTGCCTCCCGCTTGTACGGGCCGACGCCGATGAGGCCGAGGATCGTATAACCCGATGCCTTCATCAGCTTGTTGTGCTGGGCAACCAGCAGGTTTTCGAGAACGGTCAGGCCGGAGAACAGCCGGATGTTCTGGAAGGTGCGCGCGACCTTGGCTTCCTTGGTGATGCGAAAGTCCGGCAAACGCTCCAGCAGGAACTGCTTGCCGCTCTTCTGGTTGAGCGTGATCATGCCCATCGTCGGCTTGTAAAAACCGGTGATGCAGTTGAAGACGGTGGTCTTGCCGGCTCCGTTCGGGCCAATTAGAGCAGTGATATCGCCGCGCTTGGCCTCGAAGGAAAAATCGTTGATGGCCATCAGGCCGCCGAACTTCATCGACAGGTGCTCGACCTTGAGCAGAGTGTCGCCAGACATCTTATTCATTTCGGGGCTCATCAACCATGGCCCTCCTTGATAAAGCTTCCGGATATCGCTTTGCGCGCTCTGAGGAAGGCTGTTGGCTCACGCGAGCCCACGAAGCCGCGCGGCTTGAACAGCATGACGACGACCATGGCGAGGCCGAAGATCAACATGCGATAGAGTTCCGGCGTAAAATCAGGCCCGAAGATGAGTTTTAGGAAGCCCATGTTGCGCAACAACTCGGTGCCGCCGACCATGACGATGGCAGCGATCGCGATGCCGGTCAACGAACCCATACCGCCGAGAACAACGATCGCGAGAATGACGGCCGATTCCAGGAAGACAAAGGATTCCGGCGAGACGAAGCCCTGGCGGGCGGCGAAGAACGAGCCGGCGAAACCGGCAAACATAGCGCCCGTTGCAAAGGCGGTGAGCTTGGTCGTCACAGTGTTGATGCCGAGGGAACGGCAGGCGATCTCGTCTTCGCGCAAAGCTTCCCAGGCGCGTCCAATCGGCATGCGGCGCAGCCGGATGGTGACATAGGCCGTCAGCATGCAGAGCAACAGAATGAGATAAAAGAGGAAGATCTTGTAGTAGGCCGAGGAGCTCGGCAGGTGAAAGAGCTTGGCAAAGCCGCCGGCCGTCGCGTCGAAGGGAATGCCGAAAAGTGTAACCTTGGGGATGCTCGAGATACCGAACGTGCCCTTCGTCACTTCGGTCCAGTTGATCAGGACGAGACGAATGATTTCACCGAAGGCAAGCGTGACGATGGCGAGGTAATCGCCGCGCAGCCGCAGCACCGGGAAGCCGAGGATGACGCCCCAGAGCGCCGCGAAGATGCCCGAAAGCGGCAGCAGTACCCAGAAGGACAGGCCGAAATAGCTCGAAAGCAGCGCGTAGGAATAGGCACCGACGGCATAGAAGGCGACATAGCCGAGGTCGAGCAGACCGGCGAGGCCGACGACGATGTTCAGCCCCCAGGCGAGCATCACATAAATCAGGATCTGGATGCCGAAGTTGTCGACATATGTCAGCGAGCCCTGAGGGCCTTTGAGCGCTACCACCACCAAGGGATAAAGCAGCAGCGCGGCCAGCGCGATCTTCAGGAAATGCCGGTGGAAGAAGCTCTTCTCGGTAGAGATGTCGAGTTCGCCCTGCCTCGCCTTTGCCAGCTTGCGGCTGTCGAGATGCGGTCGCAGGAAAACCACCATGGCGAAGCGGCCGATGGCAGCGACCGCGACGAAGATCGCAAGCAAGCCCCAGCGCTGGACGATGATCAGCTCGTTGCTGATGTTCTGGTCGGTCTTGAGGCCGACATAGAGAACGAACATGCCGAACGACAGGACCGCCGCGAAAAGAGCTTCGGTAAGGCCTTTGCGGACAAGTCCGGCATCGGGCTTGCCTGCAGAATTTGCGATGTTTGCCATGACGTTATACCTTCTCGACTTCCGGTCGACCGAGGATGCCGGTCGGCTTGAAGATCAACACGAAAGCCAGGATCGCAAAGGTCGCGACGTCCTTGTAGGCGATGGTGAAGTACGCCGACCACAGCGACTCGATAAGGCCGATAAGCAGACCGCCAAAGACCGCGCCTGGTAACGAACCAATGCCGCCGAGGACGGCTGCGGTAAATGCTTTCACACCCGGCGTGAAGCCGTCGGCGAACGAAGCGACACCATAATACATGAGATACATCGTGCCGGCGACGGCAGCGAGTGCTGCGCCCATGACGAAGGTGATCGAGATCGTCTGGTCGACATTAACGCCAAGCAGGGCCGCCATCTTGCGATCCTGCTCCGTGGCGCGCTGGGCCCTGCCGAGAGCGGTGCGGTTGACGATATACCAGAAGATCGTCAGCAGCACTGCCGTGATCACGATGATGATGATCTGCTTCAGCGATACCGAGATATTGCCGAACTGGTAGACCGAGCTCACCATCGGCGGGATCGGCTTGTTGCGCGGACCCTGCGTTACCTGGATGAAGTTGGACAGCACGATCGACATGCCGATCGCGGTAATCAGCGGCGCCAGGCGGAACGAGCCGCGCAAAGGACGGTATGCGACACGCTCGATCGTCCAATTCCACAAACTCGTCATCAGCATCGCGACAACAAGCATCGCCAACAGCAGAATTGCCACCGGGAGACCTGCGAAGATCGATGTGAGGACGAGGAAGACGATAAGAGCGGCGAAACCACCGAGCATGAAGATGTCGCCATGGGCGAAGTTGATCATGCCGATAATGCCATAAACCATCGTATAGCCAATAGCCACAAGACCATAGATGGATCCGAGCGTCAGCCCATTGAAGAGCTGCTGGACGAAATACTCCATATGTCGTTTTCCCCTGGATGCGAGCCGAATATGCTGCATCTCTTTTTGGTTCTTCGGTCACCCGTTTCAGGCAACCTCATGACCGCATGCATAGCGGTTTCGTTGCAAATGTGAAGACAAAAAGGATTTACTCCGGCAGATTCTTGTTCGAACAGGGCTAAATGGCGCATTTTGCACCAAAATCCACAGAAAATCGGCGAAGCACGTCCTGTTTTTAGCCAAAAACTGGCGTCGAATTAACCATTCGGCGATTTCGCCGTCAATTTCATGAACCTCTTGCCGCGTAACCTATTCCACAGAATTGGAAGATGGAGCAAATTCAGACCCGCAGCGCGGCGCTTTGGCGAATCCCATTCCAGCGAATGCCTGCCATCTTGGTCTGACAAGACCGAAGACTTATGGTAGCATCGCAGACTGCGTTATCGGGGTGCGGAGCGCGGGGCGAAACACCATATAAGATTGGCTATGGTGGCAGGGATGGTTTGCGGACGAGCGACAACGGGGTGCTCACCGCGCGGCGAACGGCAAAGGACAATGCTGAGGACATTCGAAAAGGCGGCGCTCGAAGCCGGCAGGGCCATTATAACGGTCTTGCGCGAAGGCTTTCCCGTCGCCATGAAGGCGGACGCAAGTCCGGTCACGGTCGCCGACGAGGAGGCCGAACGGATCATCCTCGCGCATCTCGCCCGAGACTATCCCGAAATACCGGTCGTGGCGGAAGAGTCGGTCGCGGCCGGCAGGGTGCCCGACATCAGCGGTCGGGGCTTCTTCCTGGTCGACCCTCTCGACGGCACGCGTGAATTCGTCGACGGGCGGCAGGAATTCACCGTCAACATCGCTTATATCGAGAACGGCGCTCCGGTGGCCGGAATCGTCTACGCGCCGGCGCTCGGGCTTGCCTTCTCGGGAGAACGCGGCCACGCCGAAAGGCTCGTGGTTATGGACGATTTCACCGTCGGCGCACGCAGTGCAATCACCGTGCGCGAACAGCCGGCCGACAGGCTGGCGCTCGCGAGCCTTCGCCACAACAGCCCGGAGACCGGAACCTTCCTCGCCGACCATGCGATTTCCAAGTGCACGAACATCGGCTCGTCGCTGAAATTCTGTCTGCTGGCCGAAGGCAAGGCCGACGTATATCCCCGTTTCACGCGCACGATGGAATGGGACACAGCGGCCGGCGACGCAGTGCTTCGCGCCGCCGGCGGTTCGACCGTGACGCTCGACGGAGCGCCGCTGACTTACGGCAAGACCGGAACGGCGGCCGATTTCGATTTCGCCAACCCCAACTTCATTTCCTGGGGCGGCAGGAAACGCGTCCTCGAACCCGCCTGACCGCCCGCAAGGATCGCTGAAAGGCCGCGGGCGTGCTTCTTCATCCGTCGCCCCTCCCCGACATGCCAATTATCTCAGCTTCGCCCGTCATCAACTGATTCGCATGGCCGGCGACAGAGATGATTCTGCGGGATAGCCCCGTGTCCCCACACCTTCTGCCTGCAAAAGCTCGTCGATCCCGCCTTGGTTTTGTCACATTTTGGCACTGTTGGATAACAAGCCGACCGTTCTCGCGAAAGAATTTCGCCCCGGTTTCTGTTAAGAAATGGCGCTTGTGGGCAATGCGGTACGTGCCGAAAAGGCACGTCCGAAGCACCCCGGAAGCCCCTGCCAAAGGCCTAAAAACCTTGACGAAATTCCAATTCTTAACGAAATATCATGAGCTTGCCTCAACTTAACGCAAATGCGAAAGATTTATTGCGATGCGATATTTCTCTGGACACCATTACACAATTGTCGCATTTTTCCGTTTTAGTAGGGTTACCAACACCTGAGTGCAGCCCTGGTGACAGGGTAAACCATTGATCGCCTATTGCCGCCGCGCCCCTCGAAGACAACAGAGTACGATCCTTGAGCATCACGGAACTAAACAACACTATTTCGACAGAGTCCTTCCGGCCGAGCCGCCGCCAGCAGCCGAGCCTGAAGATCCAGACCCCTGTAATCCACAGCGATGCGCCGCAGGCGCCGTGGGTGGATCTCGTCCTGAAGCGGGCGTTCGACATTGTTTCGTCGTTGAGCGCCCTCCTCGTCCTCGCACCCTTACTTCTTCTCGTCGCCCTCTTGATCAAGCTGGACAGCCCCGGACCGGTGCTGTTTAAGCAGACCCGCTGGGGCAGGAACTGCAAGGCCATCAAAGTCTACAAGTTCCGCTCCATGCGCACCGATCTCTGCGATGTCTCGGGCGTTGCTCAGACGGTGAAGAACGACCCGCGCGTCACCCGCATCGGCGCCATCCTGCGCCGCACGAACATCGACGAGTTGCCGCAGCTGTTGAACGTGCTGTTGGGCGACATGTCCGTTGTCGGTCCGCGCTGCCACGCGATCGGCATGCGCGCCGGCGGCATGCTCTACGAAGAGCTTGTGCCGGAATACCACCAGCGCCACGCAATGCGTCCGGGCATGACCGGTCTCGCCCAGATGCGCGGCCTGCGCGGCCCGACGGATCGTCCGGCAAAAGCGCGCGCGCGCATCGCCTGCGACCTCTACTACGTCGGAAACTTCTCGATCTTGATGGATATGCGCATCATTGTCGGAACCGTCCTATCGGAACTGGCCGGCGGAAAAGGCTTCTAAGCTTTTTATGAGAAAGGGCCGGCTGCTCAAAGCAGCCGGTACCGGAATGCTCGGGCTCCCGCCTGCAGCGGTTGAGCGATCCTTGCCATCGCACTCCTCAGATATTCCCCACGATCCTATGCGACGAGAGACCTCGAAGGATCGCGGTCTCGTCTCCGCTCCTGCGGGCGACCGACCGCAGCGCCGCGCGTCGTCTCGGAGCCGCAAACGACGCCGCAGCCACTTTGGGTAGCTTCGGGCATCCGATTTGGCGCCGGGGGAGCGTTTCCCGGAAGTACTTCCCGGATTGCTGTGACGCGATAGTGGCCCAGAAGCGCCTGGGGCCGTAGAACGTCACCGTTGCCTGCCGCCCTGCCGGCATGGCCGCTACCTCAAAAGGCAAAAATGTATCGTTTCAGGTCAGCGCCATGAAGGCGACGGTGTACTTCACCGCATCCTGGAAGAGCGTGTCGAGATGGCCTTTTCCTGATCGACCGTCCTCCTCGAAGATGCCCCACCTCATAGGCGATCGGCAGGATCGACCGCTTCATTGCCCACCGGCAAACAGTGGTCGGCGGCCTCGTAAAGCTGACCAGGCTTTGCTGCCAATTCTGATTAACGCTTTTCGATAAAAGCGGTGCGCGCGCTCGAAGGGAAGCCGAAAGCAGCTCAAAATCCAAGCCTGCAAGCTTCCCCATCTCGTCGAGCTGTACCTTCTCCGCCGCTGTCGAACTGCCGAGACAAAGATCGAGCGCCTCGCGCGCAGCCGTCAATAATTTAGTGCGCCTTTTTTCGTCATCCTGACGTCGCGTGACCGGCTTCAGTTCGGCCTCGCTGCAGGCGATAAAAGCCCGCGCCGGAGTATCGACAAGACCCTTTGGCTGCGCAAGCGAGGGAAGGAAGCCTGAAATCATACGAACTGGGGCGATATAGGGGAGATTCGCGACGAAGTCCTGCGAAGCAGACACCCATTCATCAGCCACTCCGGGGCGGCTAAATTTGTTATCAAAGTCTTACGTTGGGCTTAGGCAATTTTTAAATGTGGCAAGCTAGAGTGGCGCTCGTGGTCTTGCGTTGTGTAGAGAGTCCAATGACCGAAATGATACGTCCCCGAGTAAAATATGTCATCGGCCCCGATGGCAGCCCCCTGACCATCGCGGACCTTCCGCCGCCCAATACGCGGCGCTGGGTGATCCGCCGGAAGGCAGAGGTTGTCGCGGCTGTTCGCGGTGGCCTGTTGAGCTTGGAAGAGGCCTGCGAGCGTTACACGCTCACGGTCGAAGAGTTCCTGTCCTGGCAGTCGTCGATCAACAGCCATGGCCTCGCCGGTCTGCGCACCACGCGCATTCAGCAGTATCGCCACTGATCGCACGCCAGCATCGACGATTTATTTCGGGCCGGATGCATCTCCCGTCAGGGAGTGCAGAAGGCCCGAAATCATTGAGGAGGCCGCATAGCACCACAGGCCAGGCTGGGTGAAAGCATCCGCCAATCCCGTCGTCTTCGCCGCCGCAATGACGATCGCGACCAGCAGCACGTCCATCATTGACCACTTGGACAGATGCGGCACGACGCGACGATAAAATGGACTGCCGGCCCCGCCGCCGGCACCTGTCGCTTCCGCAGCGATCCCAACCATCTTCAGAATCGGAAGCACGATCGACACCAGCGCGACGATCGCAGCCAGCAGCCCATCCCCGCCCTGCCAGAGCGAGGCGACGATTTCGACAAGGGACGGGGTCTGATCGAAGAAATACAAAGTCTCGAAACGGACCAGCGGCAAGATGAGGCCGAGCCCAAGGAGGAACGGCGCCGCCACGAGCAGTACCGGGCGGATCATCGAAAGCGCCCTCGTTCGCGAACCTTGCACCGATCCGATCTTTTTCATGAACACTCCGTCTCCTCGAGGAATTGCCTCGCCGGCTTGGCATGATCGCGCCGCCGTGTCACCGTCGCCGGCGACAAAATCCCCATCCCCCTGCGAGGAAAAACAATGGACATTCGAAACGAGGAAGGCGCATCCGGCGGCCGTTATGCGGCCGAGGTAGAAGGGCATGAGGCGGAGATGACCTACTCGCGCACATCGCCGAAGCTCGTCATCATCGATCACACCGCCGTTCCCGATGCCCTGCGCGGCAAAGGCGTCGGCCAGGCATTGGCGCTGCACGCGGTGGAGGCTGCCCGCACCGGCGGCTGGAAGATCATTCCGCTCTGCCCCTTTTTCAAGGCGCAGGCGCAGCGCCACCCGGAATGGCACGACGTCGTGAACTGATTCCCGCGGCTTGGCCTGCTGCGATTTCTGAAGCGCCGCGCGTCTTTTCAGGCGAGCAAAGGGCGCTGCAACACTTCCGCGCATCGTGGCCTCCGAAAAGCGATTCCGATTTTTTCGGGCCGGTGTGCCAAAAGGGGCGATATCGAGATGGAGAACGGCAAACACCAAAAGCCATGTATGATGGACCAGCGCGCCCATCATACATGGCTTCTCTGTGGCGATCCCCGGGGCGCCGAAGCCGGCGCCCGTCGTTTTCATTTACGCCCGTGCTCGAGCGCCGCTGTCACGTTCTTCCAGCGCCGACGCCCTTGCATATTCCGCCTGCATTTCCTCAAGCGCCAGTTCCAGCGCCTCTTCCTGCATTTTCAATTCCTTGATTGAAACCTGCAGATTGTCGGCCCGCTGACGCGCGGCCTTGGCGAAGGTCGGATAAGCAAAGTGATTCGGGTCTGATATACCGGACTTCTTTTCCTCGACGACGATCTGGCTCTCCAGATCCTTCGTCATCCGTTCGAATTCGGACATCATCATCTGCAATTGCTGCAATTGACGTCGTTTTTCGTTCACCTGAAACTCTTTCAGGCGAACGAGACTTTCTCGCGACTTCATACGCATTACTCCCGTGATGCGAGACCCCGGCTCAACTTGAAACCGCCCTGCGCGCCGCTTTGACACGGTTTGCTAAAAAATTTCCTGCGATATTAACAAATACCTACCGCTGGTAACCTTTCGTTTACGGGCATCGTTAATGATAGGCCCGATGATTTAAGGGTCGGTAAATGCCGCGGCATGAAGTTCGAACCTTTTCATTGGCGAGTCGGATGAATCACTTAGCGCTATTTCCTAATGTTAAAATTGAGGAAAGCCTTTTTGAGATTCCTATTGGAAAACAGAGAAATGGAAAAATTATTTAATAAATTCGATACTCCTTGCCAGAGTGAATCAGAATTTGTTAACCATTTCGTGGCAGCTTCCAAATCACGTAGCTTGTTCGGTAGCGTGTAGGGGGCCAGACCACCTTTCGGCGGCGGTAAAGGGGATAATTATGCGGGTACTTCTCATCGAGGACGACAGCGCTACGGCGCAGAGCATCGAGTTGATGCTGAAATCAGAGAGTTTTAATGTTTACACCACCGATCTCGGTGAAGAAGGCGTCGATCTGGGCAAGCTGTATGATTACGATATCATCCTTCTCGATCTGAACCTGCCCGACATGTCCGGATATGAAGTGCTCCGCACTCTCCGGCTGTCGAAGGTCAAGACACCGATCCTCATTCTGTCGGGCATGGCCGGCATCGAAGACAAGGTTCGCGGCCTCGGTTTCGGCGCTGACGACTACATGACCAAGCCCTTCCACAAGGACGAGCTCGTCGCCCGCATCCACGCCATCGTCCGCCGCTCTAAGGGCCACGCCCAGTCGGTGATCATGACCGGCGAACTGATCGTCAATCTCGATGCCAAGACCGTCGAAGTCGGCGGCCAGCGCGTCCATCTGACGGGCAAGGAATACCAGATGCTGGAGCTGCTTTCGCTTCGCAAGGGCACCACGCTCACCAAGGAAATGTTCCTCAACCACCTTTACGGTGGCATGGACGAACCGGAACTAAAGATCATCGACGTCTTCATCTGCAAGTTGCGCAAGAAGCTCGCCAACGCCGCCGGCGGCGCCAACTACATCGAAACCGTCTGGGGCCGTGGTTACGTTCTTCGCGAGCCGGACGGCACTGAATATGCGGAAACCGCCTGAGCTTCCGAATCCTCCGATCCCCTTATCGGATGAAGAAATCCCGCCCTGCCGGCGGGATTTTTCGTATTTGGGCGGCAATGAGAGTGAGATGGCCTGAGGCCCTGCTCGACCTGGAGTCCCTCATCTCGGTGAGGGAAGGAGAGCCGCAGCATGAGCCAGCGTCCGCACTTTTTTGGCGGAACGCTCCGGAATGGATGATGTCGGCGGAATGCGCCTCCAGTCAGGCAGCGATGGCGCGGTTTCCGAAAACGGCGGTCAGGATCTTGCGATCGAAGGGTTTCAGCAGGAAATCCGTGGCGCCTGCCCGTTTGCCTGCCATCAGTTTCTTCAGATCCGCTTCGATGACGCAATAATAGATTTTGACGTCCTTGCCCCCGTCCATGGCGCGGATGGCGGCAATGAGGTCGAGGGCACCTTCCATGCCGGAATCGACGATCAGATATTCCGGCAGTTCCGCCTGGCAGCGCTGCAGCGCCTCACTGGCATTGGAAGCCTCGCTGACGAGAAAGTCGAGTTCGGAGAGAATGCGCTTGCCGACCTTGCGGACGATGTCCGAATTATCGGTGATCATGAACCTTTGCATGACTGCTCCTTTGCCCCCGCATTCGTCGCAACAAGAGGCCTCTTACAACCCTGGAGGATAGGTCCATCAGGCTAAGGAATCGTTACCGGACGGGCGCCGACACCCGTCTGGGCTCCGAAATCAAGCAGCAGCGACCACCGCCGTGAACACCAATTCATCGGCGCTGGCGTTGTGATCGAGCGTCATTCCGCACTCTTCAGCCAGCAGCACAGCGTAATAGGGCTGTATCGAATGGGCGTCGATTGCCTCCTCGATTGTGCCAGTCGATATTTCAACGAATTTCGGCGGCAAGCGCATCATCTTGCCCTTGGCCGTGAGCGTGAACCTGGCGTCGAATTCGGGATTTTCGAGCGTCACCTCGAGCACGCCGCCGCGTGGAATGGAGGAATAGGCGACGAGGAAGAGGTTGAGCAGCAGCTTGACCCGGTTCTTGGCAACGATGGCGCGCGGCCCGTTCCAGATCACCTCGGTTTTCTTCTCCGCCAGCGCAAAATCCTTGGCGGCCCGCTCGGCCTCACCGGTGTCTATCGAGGCGCCAACTGAGCCGGACGCGCCGAAGGCCAGACGCGCGAATTTCAGCCGGACGGAGGCATTGAGCGCACTGGTGCGGATCAGGTCCATCGCATCGGAATCGGCGCCGCCTTCATCGAGAAGTTCCAGACCGTTGTTGATCGCGCCGACGGGCGAGATGACGTCGTGGCAAACGCGGCTGCAGAGGAGCGCGGCCAGATCCGGGCCGGACAAGGTAAGGTTCGGGTTCTTGGACATCATCGTCTCCTGAGGGGCGGCAATCTCATCGCGCCCGGTAATATGCGTCATCTAAATTGCGCGAAGTTTGCGATCGCATTCGGTGCCATAATGACACCATATTTGGTAAACCGATTGTTAAGATCATCGGCGCAAAATGCAGCAATTGACGCGAGCGGTTGTCCGCTCCCGACCAACGACGAACGGATGACACCATGCGCCCTCGATTTCCGCACCGATTCATCGGCTTCTGCAGGTTGCTCTCGGCCCTCGTCTTCTCCTCGATGATGGTTGCCGGGCCGGCCGCCGCTCAGAACAACAACGGTCAGTATACGATGCAGGAAATCATCGATACCGGCCACTCCTTCTTCGGCTCCGCCAGCGGCGGCCTTGCCAAGGTGGTGGAAAGCGCCTTCCAGAAATACGGCTTGCCGAACGGGTATATTCTCGGACAGGAAGGCGGCGGCGCCTTCATCGCCGGGCTCACCTATGGCGAAGGCCAGCTGAATACCAAGAATGCCGGCGAGCATCCGCTCTACTGGCAGGGGCCCTCCCTCGGCATCGATTACGGCGGACAGGGCTCGCGAGTCATGATGCTCGTCTACGATCTGCCCTCCATCGATGGCATCTATGCCCGCTTCGGCGGCGTCAGCGGCTCTGCCTATGTAATTGCGGGCTTCGGCATGACAGTGCTGAAGAACAACGACGTGCTGGTCGTGCCGATCCGCACCGGCGTCGGCGCCCGACTCGGCGTCAATGTCGGCTACCTCAAGATCACCCAGGCGCCGACCTGGAATCCCTTCTGAAGCCGCAGGACCGTCCGAAACTGCCGCCAACCGCATCGGCGGCCTTGCCCCGATGCGCCATGCGTGCTTAATCATCACGGATGACCCGGAATAGGACGCCGAAAGCGTAATCGGTTTTCGGATGTCAAGTTCCGGCCAACGGAGAACGGGATTAAGACCTTGGCCGACTGGGCTGAAATCCTGTTTTAGTATCAACGTCGAATCGATGGCCCCGCCGTGATCGAATACGCTCTCTTGTTCGGACTGGGCTTCCTGACCGCGGCCTTCCTCGTCTTTCTGATTTCGCCGGCCATACACCGCCGCATCGTCTGGTATACCGAAAATCGGCTGAAAGCGACGATGCCTTTGAGCCCGCAAGAGGTCCGCGCCCAGAAAGATATGGTGCGCGCCCTTTATGCCGCCGAAAACGCGCGCACCACCCAAGACCTTCTGCGTGAACGCGAAAAATCCCTCTCGCTTCAGCTGCGGCACGATGCCCTTGCCGTCGATGCCGGCAGACTTGCCGCCGATATCGGTGAATTGCAGGCCCAGATCGGCGAGATGCATGTCGAAGCGGCCGAGCAGCGCTCGCACCTGCGCAAGGACGAGAACTATATCAGCCAGTTGAAGACCAATCTGCATATCGCCGAGCAATCCGCTGCCAACAAGGAGAGCGAGCTGGCGGCAATGCGGACGCGGCTGAGCAAGCTCAGCGAACAAACCGACGGGCTGAGGATTGATCTGGCCGCGCGTGAAACAGAGGCGGAAAGCCTGAAATTCCGCGCCAACGCGTTGCGCGACGAGCGCGACACGTTGCGCCAGGACGTCACCCTGCTGCAGAAGCGAGCCAAGGATGCCGAGCAGAAACTGACGCAGCAGCAGCATATGGTGATCCGCCTGGAAGACAAGGCCGCGCGTGAGAGCGCATCCGCCGCCGAGAAGGAAACCCTGCTCGCCCGCCGTCAGCAGGAAATCGTCAAGCTGAAGGAGCAGTTGAAAGCCGCCAATGCCGAAATCCGCAGGATCAACCGGGTGCTGCGCGACTCCGGCCTTCCCAAAATGGCGGCGGAATTACCGACCGAACTGACACCCGACGACCCAACCGCGTCCATGCTCGACACCGCTGCGGTAACGGCTGAGATGAGCGAGGATGTCCGCAAGCGCAGCGCCGCCCTTGCCGAACGCCTGCAGAAGGCAAAGTCCGTCGCCGGACGTGATGGTGCGATCCGCGAGGAAATCGCCTCGATCGCCGCCAATATGGTGGCGCTGACCGCACTCAACGAAGGCCCTTCCTCGCCGATCCGCACGCTGCTGGCGGATGCCGGGAGCAAGAACCCGAACGACCGCGTCAGCCTTGCCGACAGGGTGGCTGCCATCATCGCCAATCCGGTGCGTTAAAGCATGTCGCGCAAAAGTGTGCAGCGGTTTTGCGATAACGTGCCGAAGATATAGACCTAAAGCGGGGGGAGCGAATCTCAAAGATCGCGACGTGCTTCAGATGCGTCCCATGGCCGAGGCCATGGAAAACAACGCGATCCCCGTCGCCGTGGCCGCATTGAGACTATCGAGCTCGTCCGACTGCGGGATGCGCGCGCTCTGAAAGCGGGCCAGCAGCGCCGCCGGCAAGCCCTCGCCCTCCGTGCCGACGGCGAGCGCCATGCGTGCCGCAGCCGGAATGGCGCGAATGTCCGTTTTCCCGCGGGGCGAAAGCGTCCAGATGGCAAAACCCCGTTCGGCGAGTGCAAGGAGCAGGTCCAGTCCCTTGCCGCCGCGCCGGTGTGGAACGCCCAGCACCGACCCGACCGAAACACGCAGCGCTTTGCGATAAAGAGGATCACAGGAGGTTTCGTCGAGCAGCACTGCATCTGCCCGGAAGGCGGCTGCATTGCGGAACATCGAGCCGACATTGTCGTGATTGGAAATGCCGCAGCCGACGAGGACCAGCGCCCGTTCCGGCAGGGCGTCAAGAAGCGCTGCCTCGTCACGCTCCTCCCGCCGGCCAAGCGCGAGAACGCCGCGATGGAGATGGAAACCGACGATGCCGGCAAGCGCGTCAGCCTCGGCGACATAGACCGGCACGTCGGCCGGAAACCGCTCCAGGATCGGCAGAATGCCCTCGACGCGATTGCGCAGCAGCAGGATCTTTTCCGCGCGAAAGCCGCGGCCTTGCGCATGCGCCTCGGCGAGCATTCTAAGCACGACGGTACCCTCGGCGATGAAGCGGTTTTCCCGCCCGGTCAGATCGCGCTCGCGAATGTCGCGGAATTCCGCGACGCGCGGATCGTCGGCATTCGCGATGGCGATCGGGGGAGCGGCCATGCCGGCCTCAATTGCCTGTGACGGTCAGGTCAGCGATGGTGCGGCCGGTCCGGAGATCGAAGATCAGCGCCTTGTTCCGGCCTTCGACGGTCTCGCCGTAAAACAGGATCTGCCCCGCCGAAAACGAGGTCGACCGCACCTTGAAACCCAGCGGCAGGGAGACGGTGGCCGCGAGCGGCGCATCCGAGGGCACACCGGAGGCGGAGGCGGAGGCAGCGGGAGCCGTGTCCTTCGGCTCGCGCATCGTCTTGTAGACAACCGCACCGAAGACCGCCATAAGGCTCACGAACATGATGGCGCCGGAAACGATCTGCAGGCGGACCATCTTGCGCCGGACACTTTCCATCGCCGGATCAAGGGGCTTCTCTTCCTGGTCGTCCGGCTCGATTGCTGTCATCTGTGTGTCCCGTTCTAAAAATACGTCGGAGAAGAAGCGTCTTGAGCGACCCCTTTAAACAAGCAGTTGGCATTAGAAAAGTCCTGACCGCCGATGAAACCGCGGAAGGCCGGCTTGACGCCTGGCTGACGGCGCAAGTCGGCGAGGATTTTTCCCGCAGCCGCATCAAGGCGCTGATCAAGGACGGCCAGGTTTCGATGCGCGGCGAACCCGTCACCGATCCGCAGCGCAAGGTGCGCGTCGGCGACAGTTTCGAGATCACCCTGCCCGAACCGGAAGACCCGACGCCGCAGGGCGAGGATATCCCGCTCGATATCCTTCATGAGGACGATGACATCATCGTTATATCGAAACCGGCCGGCCTGGTCGTCCATCCCAGCCCCGGCAATTGGACCGGAACGCTGGTCAACGCGCTGATCCATCATTGCGGCGATACGCTCTCCGGCATTGGCGGCGTTCGCCGCCCCGGCATCGTCCATCGTCTCGACAAGGACACGACAGGCGTCATGGTCGTCGCCAAGAACGACATTGCCCATCGCCACCTGTCGCTCCAGTTTGCCGACCACGGCCGCACCATGCCGCTGGAGCGGGCCTATCAGGCCATCGTCTGGGGTCGCCCCCGGTCACTGACAGGCACGGTCGACGCGCCGCTCGGCCGAGCCACCGGCGATCGCACCCGGCGCGCCGTCAAACGCCCCGACAGCCATGACGCCGACGAGGCGATCACCCATTACGAGGTGATCGAGCGCTTTCATGAAACCCCGGACGCGACGGCGCTCGCCTCGCTGGTCGAGTGCCGCCTCGAAACCGGCCGCACCCATCAGATCCGTGTGCACATGGCTCATATCGGCCACCCGCTGCTCGGCGACATCGTCTACGGAGCCGGCTTCAAGACCAAGGCCAATCTGCTGCCCGAAGAAATCCGCAAGGTGGTCAACGGGTTCGACCGCCAGGCGCTGCATGCCTTCATGCTGCAATTCGAGCATCCACGCACCGGCGAACTCATGCATTTCGAAGTATCATTGCCCGAGGATATGGTGGAACTTGTCGCGGCATTGCGGAGTTAGAAGGGACTGCGGAATTCCGCCTTCCCCGTCTCACACCTGCGTGAGCGGCGTCTTGAACCGCCATTTCGCCATACTTATCTGTATATAGACTTAGTGCGGGCTTGGTAGAAAGCCGCAGGTCTCGGTTCGCCTTTCGACGCGGGGACGCGTTTTCATCGGGAACCGGAATTCACTTTAGGAGGGTGCACTATGGCCCGAAATACCTTGCCGTCCATTACCGCCGGCGAAGCCGGCCTCAATCGTTATCTCGACGAAATCCGCAAATTCCCGATGCTCGAACCGCAGCAGGAATATATGCTGGCCAAGCGTTATGCCGAGCACGGCGACCGCGACGCCGCCCACAAGCTCGTCACCAGCCATCTGCGCCTCGTTGCGAAGATCGCCATGGGTTATCGCGGCTACGGCCTTCCGATCGGCGAAGTCGTCTCCGAAGGCAATGTCGGCCTGATGCAGGCGGTCAAGAAATTCGATCCGGAGCGCGGCTTCCGCCTCGCCACCTATGCCATGTGGTGGATCAAGGCCTCGATACAGGAATATATCCTGCGGTCGTGGTCGCTGGTGAAGATGGGTACGACCGCAAACCAGAAGCGCCTGTTCTTCAACTTGCGCCGGCTGAAGGGCCGCATTCAGGCGATCGACGACGGCGACTTGAAGCCGGAGCACGTATCGGAAATCGCCACCAAGCTGAACGTCTCGGAGGAGGAGGTCATTTCGATGAACCGCCGCCTCTCCGGCGACGCCTCGCTGAACGCGCCGATCAAGGCGGCCGAAGGCGACAGCGGCCAATGGCAGGACTGGCTTGTGGACGATCACGACAGCCAGGAAGACGTGCTGATCGAGCAGGACGAGCTCGAAACCCGCCGGCGTATGCTGAGCAAGGCGATGAGCGTGCTGAACGAACGCGAGCGCCGCATCTTCGAGGCCCGCCGCCTCGCCGAGGAGCCGGTGACGCTGGAAGACCTGTCAGCCGAATTCGACATCAGCCGCGAACGCGTCCGCCAGATCGAGGTTCGCGCCTTCGAGAAGGTGCAAGACGCTGTCCGCAAGGAAGCCCTGGAACGCGCCAAAGCCGTCCGCGTCGTCGAAGCCACGGCCTGATAGTTGAAGTCTAGAATTGGCAACGCCATCTCCCCGATGCGGGAGGTGGCGTTTTCGTTTGGGTTGTGCGACCGGGTAGACGGTGATTGGCCCCTCACCCTAACCCTTGCCGGGGGCGAGCCGCTGGTCTCGACCCGTCCTTCGGACCCCCGTAAAAACCGGGAGAGGCACATGCCCCGCGAGAGGACAGCGAGGAACGGAGGGGTGGCAGCTATCCCCCTTCGCCCCGTTTACGAGGAGAAGGTGCCGGCAGGCGGATGAGGGGCGTGAGCGGCAGAGCTGTGAATGCGCTGAGCGCGAGTGAAGGGCAAGGCACTCCCTTGCCCGTGACAACCTCACTGGCTCGTCGAGACATCCCCTAGCGCGGTCCATTCCTTGATGGCTGTATTGAACGCATCCGTTCCCGTACCGCCCTTGTCCATCGTCAGCAGCGCGCGGCGGCCGTTGCGATAGGTGATCGGGATATCGATCCAGTTGCGGGTCGACATCAGGTCGAGATTGGCCTTTCGCGCATCGGGATAATCGTTGAGCGCGATCATGTGGAAATCGTCGGTGATCTTGGCCGGAACCGCAATCAGCGCGTCGCCGCGATCCTGTTCCGTGCGCTTCATCGAGATGCGCTGGACGCTGTCGATACTGCCACCTTCGAAATTGGGAGGCACCGAGAAGACGATCTCTACAAGATGGCTTGCCGGCAGCGACGGATCGGAGTTGCGTTTGAAGGTGACGAGAGCCGAAAGATTACGCTCGGGAACGGTGATATTGCCCTGGACAGTCGCTTCCTGCCGACCACCCTGGCCGGCCTCGTGCTGGACGCTCCAGACGACCGTTCCCTCGATCGCCGTCGGCGAGCTCTGGCCGATACGCTCCTCATAGAGGAACATCTTTTCCGACGACCCAACCGGGGCGGCTTGCTGCGGCGATGCCGCGGGACCGTTCGGCGTCAGCGTTTCCGGCCGGGCCGTATCACCTTGGGCGCTGGCAGCCGGCGTATCCGCAGCCGCGACATTCTGCTCGGCCACCGATTTCCCTTCGGCGGTCGGCGTTCCCGGCACAGCCGCCGGGCCGCTGTCGACTTCGCTTCCATCGGAAAGCAGCCGCTGGGTGAATTTCGAATTGGCCGCCGCACCGTCACTGTTCAATGACGCCACTTGCTGGTTCGGCACTGCCGGTGCCGGCGGCGTATTCTGCGCTTCCGGGGTAGCTGGCTCGGCTGGCGTCGGCGTGCTCGGCTGAGCAGGCGTCTCGGGTTCCGTCGGCGTCATTGCCGCCTCGTTCCTCGTGGACTGCGATGGTGCTGAGCTGACAAGCCCATCGACCATCGCCACCAGCGCCTCTCTGTTCATCCAGCCGGCATAGACGCCGCCCCCGATCAGAATAAGCGCCAAGATCAGGGTGATCACCGTGCCGATGCCGAAGCGGCGCCGCTTCGGCTCCATGCGGAAATTCTTGCCCTGCAGTTTGGCGGCGACGATCTGATCGATATCCATCCCCGGATTGGCGTCGTCATCGTCGGCGGCGACCGAGCCCCGGCGGTCATAGCCACGCAGTGCCTTGGCTTCACGCCATCCCTCGCTCGGCGTGCCGGCAGCAGGCGCCGCCTTGCCATCGTGCACTTCAGCAAAGATATCGACATCGTCGAAATGCGAGGAAACCGGCGTCTTCTTGTCGCTGCCGGCCTCGATCGGCGGCAGATCGTCGAAGGCGGCCGTTTCCCAGGAGAAACTTTCCTTGGCAGCCGGCATGACGGCCGCGGGTGCTATCTTTTCGAGGCTCGATATCACCTCTTCGAAGGCGCGCGCCGAGGTGTCGGCGGCGGCCAGAGCGGTTTCCGAATATTGCCGGAGTTCCTCTTCCGCCCATTCGGTCTCGGCATCCTTCGGCGCCGGAGCCGGTGTTTCGGCAGCGGGTTCGGTCCAGACGGGGTCGAAATGCGCCGCCGCATCTGCGTGCAGTGGCTCCTCGCGGCTGTGTTCGACGAATTCCTGCGCACGATCGAAATCGGCGACCGGCTCGACCAGCCGGTTGGATGCATGCTCTAGGCCACGCGTGACCGGCTGAAACGATTCGATGGGCTCGTAAGCCGTCTCGGCCTTCGGCTCATGGCTTTCAACGGTCGTCGGTTCGGCCCCGACCTCTTCGGCTTCCGCGAGAGGCTGCTCATCGGCACGATCTTGGCCGGCTTCCGCGTAGCCATGCCCGGCAGGCGGCGGTTCGAAGCCGTCAGCTACCTCACGCGCCTCGGCGGCATGCCATTCCTCGGCCGGCGCCTCCTCCTCATGCGAGGGATGCCAGTATGATTCAATGGGCGCTTCCGCCTCGGTGGAAACTGGTGTTTCCGCGAACGCGGGCTCTGCAGGCTGGGGTTCCGCAGGCTCGACGTTCTCGGCCACGACCTCTTCCTGAGCTTCCTGCGGTGCGGCAGCTTCGACGTGATCGGGCTCATCGACGGCCTCTGCCGCCAGCGGTTCTGTAGGGGCTTCATCGGCTGGCTCGTCGACGGCCGGCTGTGACACAGGCGGTTCGCTTTCACCGTGAGCCGCGTATTCCTCGACGGGCTCCGGCACAGCGACAGAGTCTGCGGCCTCATCGAGTGACAGCGCCTCGGAGTGTTCAGCCTCCACGTCGCGGATGGCAGCCTCGAGCTTTTCGAGCTGGCGTTGCAGCATGGCTTCCGGCGGACGCGGCTTCATGTTCTCGAGCTGCCGCTGCACTGCGCCGCGAGCACGTTCGTAGACCTTTACCCGCATCTCGGGGGTATTTTCGGCCAGGCCGTCGACGGCCCGCCGAATAACTGCAATAAAATCCGCCATCAGTACTTTCTCAAGAAGTCCGGTACTCTCCCGAACCTATCCTCCGCAGTGACCGGTGACCTTAATCCTCAAACGGATCGGTCACAAGTATGGTGTCGTCCCGCTCCGGGCTGGTGGACAGGAGCGCGACAGGCGCCCCAATCAGCTCTTCGACCTGGCGAACATATTTGATCGCCTGTGCCGGAAGATCTGCCCAACTGCGGGCGCCGACGGTCGATTCCTTCCAGCCCTCCAGCGTGATATAAATCGGTTCGACCCTAGCTTGCGCTCCCTGGCTTGCGGGAAGATGATCGATCTGTTCGCCGTCGAGCATATAGCCGACGCAGATCTTCAGTTCCTCGAGGCCGTCGAGCACATCGAGCTTGGTGAGCGCGATGCCAGTGATGCCGTTGGTGGCGACCGACTGGCGAACCAACGCGGCGTCGAACCAGCCGCAGCGGCGCTTGCGCCCTGTCACGGTACCGAACTCATGCCCCTTCTCGCCGAGGAACTGGCCGATTTCGTCGGTGAGCTCGGTCGGGAACGGGCCTTCGCCGACACGTGTCGTATAGGCCTTGGTGATGCCGAGGATATAGCCGAGCGAGCCCGGTCCCATACCGGAACCGGCCGCGGCCTGGCCGGCTATCGTGTTCGAGGAGGTCACAAAAGGATAAGTGCCGTGATCGATGTCGAGCAGGCTGCCCTGTGCCCCTTCGAAGAGGATGCGGGCGCCCTTGCGGCGCTCCTTGTCGAGGAAAAGCCAGACGGTATCGCGGAACGGCAGCACCCGGTCGGCGATGGAGGTGAGCTCCTCCATGATCGCCTCGTGGCTGACCTCGGCAACGCCGAGGCCGCGGCGAAGGGCGTTGTGATGTGTGAGGATACGGTCGACCTTGCCGGAAAGGCTGTCGAGATCGGCAAGATCCATCACGCGGATGGCGCGGCGGCCGACCTTGTCTTCATAGGCCGGGCCAATGCCGCGGCGCGTCGTTCCGATCTTGGTGCCGCTGTTGGAGGCCGCATCTTCGCGCATCGCGTCGAGTTCGCGGTGCAGCGACAGGATGAGCGTCGCATTGTCGGCGATGCGCAGATTGTCAGGCGTCACGCTCACGCCCTGGGCCTCCAGTCGACCAATCTCGGCGATCAGCGCATGCGGGTCGACAACGACGCCGTTGCCGATCACCGCCATCTTGCCTGGACGCACGACGCCGGACGGCAGCAGCGAGAGCTTGTAGCTGGTGCCGTCGATGACGAGTGTATGGCCGGCATTGTGGCCGCCCTGATAGCGCACGACGATATCCGCGCGTTCCGAAAGCCAATCGACAATCTTGCCTTTGCCTTCGTCACCCCATTGCGAACCGACCACGACTACGTTCGTCATCTAACTCTTCCTGTTACCGGCGCGGAACCGCGCACCTGCTCAAACCCGCGCATCTATAAAGCTTTGTTTTTGGGAAAGCGACCCTGTTGTCACAGGCGATTGGGCTTTTTACGTGACAAAACAGCAGTGGGCAGGCTATTTCCCCTGGGAAAACGCCGCTTGTTGATCATCAAAAGACGAGGAAGAAACGCTCTTGCAAGCCACGGCCTATATTTGCCTCGTCATCGCCACCCTCTGCTGGGGCGGCAATTCCGTCGCCGGCAAGCTCGCGGTCGGCCATGTCAGCCCGATGATGCTGACCTTCCTGCGCTGGTTCCTTGCCGTCGCGTTGATCGCCCTGATCTCGGTGCCGCAACTCAAGAAGGACTGGCCGGTCGCCAGAAAAAACCTGCCGCTGCTGCTTTGCTACGGCGCCATCGGCTACACCCTCTTCAACGCGATGCTTTACTCGGCGGTGCAGTATACGACAGCGATCAATGTCGCCATCGAGCAGGCCGGCATTCCCATGCTGATCTTCCTGCTGAATTTCGTCTTTTTCCGCACCGGCATTTCGCTGGCGCAATGCCTCGGTTTCGGAATGACGCTGGTAGGCGTGGCGCTGACAGCGGCGCATGGCGACCTCGCCTCGCTGCTGCAGCTGCAGCTCAATCGGGGCGACGGCCTGATGCTGATCGCGATCGTCGCCTATTCGCTCTACACGATCTTCCTGCGCTGGAAACCGCGGGTCGACTGGCGAACGCTGATGGCCTTCCCAGCCTTTGCCGCCATGCTGACATCGCTGCCGCTGCTCCTCTGGGAGGCAGGCCGGGATGCGGCCCAATGGCCCGATCAGGCCGGCTGGGGCATCACTCTCTACACAGCGATCTTCCCCTCGCTGCTGGCGCAGATTCTTTACATCAAGGGCGTCGAGGCAATCGGCGCCAACCGGGCCGGTCTGTTCATCAATCTCGTGCCGGTATTCGGAACCCTGCTCTCCGTCGCCCTGGTTGGCGAGACGCTGCAGTCCTTCCATATGGTCGCGCTGGCCCTGACGCTCGGCGGCATCGCCATCGCCGAAAAAGGTCGTCCGAAAGCCTCGGCTGGAACCGTGCCCGCCTCACCGGTGGATTAGCCAAGCTCCAGCGTCGTCACGCCGAAGACGTGCTTCAACGGCGTGGCTGGCGCTGGCCCGCGATACATGCGCATGGTCTCGAACACCGGCTGAAGGCCCATGCCTTCGGCAAGCGCGATCGCCTCGCGGTTCTCCGCGGGAATATCGATGAAGACTGTTGCCCCTTTCGCCTCCGGGACCAGTTCGGCAAGCAGTGCTGCGGCGCTATCGGAATCATTGGCAAAGAGTGGGCCGATCTTGTAGCCCTCGTAGCAGCGGCGGATCGTGCCGTAGCCACGGATTTTGTGGCTCTTCCGTACGACAGCGGTACGCCGTCCCTTGCGGCCGGTGCACCAGGCGGCAAGGAAGGCTTCCCGCGGCTGCGGAAAGATCGCCGAATCATAACGCTGAAGCCCTTCCAGGCGCGAATCCAGCACCGGATGCGCAACGAGCGTTGAGGCCGGCAGCGTGCTGGCGATACCGCCATAGCGAATGGTGAGATAAGCGGGTTCGAAGCCGGCCCTGCGGTAGTTCTGCTGCTGCGCGGCGACGCCGTCGAGACCGATCGTCCGGCCCTCCGCCGTGGCGATCCCCGCTTCCCAGATCGCCTTGCCGTACCCTTTGCCGCGGAAATCGGGGTGGACGATGTAGAGGCCGAGAAAGGCAAAGCTGTCGCCATATTTGACGACCGAGATCGAGCCGACGGGGACTTCGCCAATGGCGCCGACGAAAAAGCCCGTCGGATCAGCTTCGAGGAATGCCAGCGAATCGTCGAGGCCGGGATTCCATCCCTCCTGACGCGCCCATTCGAGCACGAGTTCCAATTCGCCGGGCCGCATCGAACGAACGGCAAATTCCGAAGTCATGCGACCTTCCCAGATTTGAATGTCCCGCAAGTCCATCCCGCCAACGGCAAAGCAATTGTCAGATCACCACTCCCTATCGCGGCTGCGAATTATGGAGAAGCCGCGCTGATGGTCTTGACGACGCGTATAATCATTTTCGATGCAATGCAGTAAGCTTTGTTTCCGCATTACCATGAAACAAGGCCGTTGCAAGCTCAAGAAAATTACTTGCCGCCCATTATCGTCCTGCCGGTGGCGAGTAAGCAATTTCACCGACATTTAGCCGCTTATCGCTGCCTGGTTTGCCCGCGCGGGATAGCCAAAGAGCCTGCAGGCCGTCGCAGCCGAGCTGCGCCAGCACGGTGGCGTGAGCCTCAGTCTCGACGCCGTCGGCGATCACCCAGACATCGAGCGCCTTGGCGATTTCGACGATCGAACTGACCACGCGACTGCGCGAGGCGTGGCCCGATCCGAAATCGTCGATTTCGATGTTGATGCCCAGCTGTTTGATATCATCATATGATCGAGCAGCGTGTCGTCGCCTCATCGAGGAAAATCGTCTCGACCAGCTCGAATATGATTGCGCCGGGCGGAATGTCGAGTTTTTCAGCTTGCCGAGCAGCGCCGGGCCCGCAAGGCGCGACACCGAAATGTTGAAATCTTCGTTACGGCTTTCCCTTTTGGATCAACGGACGTGCGATCTGCCGCAGCTTCGCGATCAGTGATTATGCCTCGGTGGTCTTTTCGCGATCTGGCGGAAGTCCGCTGCCCCTTCCAGAACGGCGCCGTCCGCCAGTTGCGTGACGGAACGGCGGTAGATTTGCTGCCACGGCGTCGCATCCGCCGGCACCGGCGGAATGCCCTCGCCTTTGCGCCGTTCGATCTCGGCGTCATCCACCAGCATGTCGCAGCGCCCGTGGTTGAAGTCGATGCGGATCGTGTCGCCGCTGCGAAGCCAGGCGAGGCCGCCGCCGGCAGCGCTCTCCGGCGAAGCGTTGAGGATCGAGGGGCTGTCCGCCGTGCCCGATTGACGGCCGTCGCCAATCGTCGGCAGGCTGCGGACGCCGCGCTTCAGAAGATGGTCGGGCGGCTGCATGTTCACAACCTCGGCCGAACCCGGCCAG
Organism: Rhizobium lentis; assembly: GCF_014200175.1. Classification (GTDB taxonomy): domain Bacteria; phylum Pseudomonadota; class Alphaproteobacteria; order Rhizobiales; family Rhizobiaceae; genus Rhizobium; species Rhizobium mulingense. The sequence continues at coordinate 1,130,540 of NZ_JACHBD010000001.1, forward strand.
CCGAGTGGCCCAGCGCCGCGAATCACGAGGATGGTATTCTCGTCGATGCCGAGCGCGGGATCGTTGATGCGACGATGATAATCTTCCGAGCCGTCGAAGACGACAGCCTTGCCCTCGAAGACGCCTTCTCGCCCCGGCTCCTGGAGATAGCGCCGGCGAAAATCCTCTGAAACGACACTCATTTTCATGATGGCGAAGTCGAAGAGGTTACCCTTCAGGACGAGGAAACCGGCTCGCTCCTTCAGCGGGTCGTCGAACGGCCGGATGACCTCGCGGTCGCCGGCTTCCCGCCCATGCAGGTTCTCGGCGATCGTCCTGCCTGTCACCGTGCGACAGTCGCCGTCGAGTTTACCGGCCTGCAGCAGCTCCCACATGATTGCCGGCGTGCCGCCGGCGCGGTGATAACGCTCACCGAGATAGGCGCCAGCCGGTTGAACATTGGCCAGCAGCGGGATATCGAAGCCGTGCACCTGCCAGTCGTCGGGATAGAGTTCGACACCGGCATGCTTGGCCATCGCAGCCAGATGCGGCTGTGCATTGGTCGAGCCGCCGATCGCCGAATTGGTGCGGATCGCATTGAGGAAGGCCGCCCGCGTCAGGATATCCGACGGCTTCAGATCCTCGAACACGATCTCGACGGCGCGCCGTCCGGTGCGGTAGGCCATCTGCCCCCGCTCGCGGTAGGCGGCCGGAATGGCGCCGCACCCGGTCAGCGACAGGCCGAGTGCTTCCGCCAGCGCGTTCATCGTCGAAGCAGTGCCCATTGTATTGCAGTGGCCGACCGAAGGAGCCGAGTCGAGCGCTGCCTGCAGGAATTCCTCTCGGTCGATTTCGCCGGCCGCATATTTCCGCCGCATCCGCCAGATCACCGTGCCGGAACCCGCCAGTTCCCCCTCGTGCCAGCCGTCCAGCATCGGCCCGCCGGAGAGCACGATCGCCGGAATATCGACCGTCGAGGCCGCCATGATCGCCGAAGGCGTGGTCTTGTCGCAGCCGGTGGTCAGCACCACGCCGTCGAGCGGATAGCCATAGAGGATTTCGACGAGGCCGAGATAGGCGAGATTGCGGTCGAGCGCGGCCGTCGGGCGTTTGCAGTTCTCGAAGATCGGATGCGTGGGAAATTCGATCGGAATGCCGCCGGCATCGCGAATGCCGTCGCGCACGCGATTGGCGAGTTCGATATGCACCCGATTGCAGGGTGTAAGGTCGCTGCCGCTCTGGGCAATCCCTATGATCGGCCTGCCGGAACGCAGCTCCTCCGGCGTGATGCCATAATTCATGAAACGCTCGAGATAGAGCGCCGCCATGTCGATGTGATCGGGATTGTCGAACCAATCCTGCGAACGCAGGCGGCGTTTTTTCGTCTGGCTGTCCGTCATTACCATCCTCCCGATCGGGCATACGTCTCTTCGAAGTCGAGAAGCCTGGGCTTCAGCCCATCCCATCATCTCCCGCAAGCGCTCCGGCCTTGCCCGCATTGCGTATAGGTAACGCCCGCGCCGATCCTCCGAGCTGCTATCCGTCTTTGATAGTCCCCTCGCCCATGGTTGCAACCGTTTTGATGAACGTAACGCATTTTTGTCGGGTCTCCGAAAACGATACGGGCGAGAACCGCAGTTCCCGCCCGATTTACTCGACAAAGGAAGGTTGAATTCCGTTTATTCGGCCGCGAGCCTGATGACCTCGGCCTCTTCCTCCTTGTGCTCGTCCGGCTTGTGCTGGACCAGCGGGCGGTTGCCCGTCATCCGGCGCAGCAGCACGTAGAACACCGGCGTCATGAAGATGCCGAAGAAGGTCACGCCGATCATGCCGGAGAAGACCGCGACACCCATGGCGGCACGCATTTCCGCACCGGCGCCGGTCGAGACGACGAGCGGCACGACACCCATGATGAAGGCCATGGAGGTCATGAGGATCGGGCGAAGACGCAGCCGGCTGGCCTCGACAGCGGCTTCCCGTGGCGTCCTGCCTTCGAACTCCAGTTCACGGGCGAACTCGACGATGAGGATCGCGTTCTTCGCCGATAGACCGACAAGGACGACCAGGCCGATTTGGGTGAAGATGTTGTTGTCCCCCCCGGTGAGCCAGACGCCCGTCAACGCGGCCAGCACACCCATCGGCACGATCATGATGATCGCAAGCGGGAGCGTCAGGCTTTCATATTGGGCGGCCAGCACCAGGAAGACGAGCAGCAGTGCCAGGGGGAAGACGACGACGCTCGAATTGCCGGCGAGGATCTGCTGATAGGTCAGATCCGTCCATTCGAAGTCGATGCCAGCAGGCAGGGTCTCGCGAAGGATCTTCTCGATTGCCGCCTGGGCTTGGCCGGATGAGAAGCCCGGCGCCGGACCGCCGTTGATGTCGGCGGCAAGGAAGCCGTTGTAGCGGTTGGCGCGCTCCGGACCGGTGCTCGGCTCGACCTTCAGCAGCGCCGAAAGCGGGATCATTTCGCCCGATGCCGAACGGACCTTCAATTGGCCGATATCTTCCGGCTGGGCGCGGAATTTGGCATCGGCCTGCACGCGGACGCTGTAGGTGCGGCCGAAAGCATTGAAGTCGTTCACATAGAGCGAACCGAGATAGATCTGCAGCGTCTGAAACACATCGGTGACGGAAACTCCGAGCTGCTCGGCCTTGGCGCGGTCGAGATCGGCATAGAGTTGCGGCACGTTGATCTGGAAGCTGGAGAACAGCCCGGCAAGCTCAGGCGTCTGGTAGGCCTTGGCGAGCACCGCCTTGGTCGCCTCGTCGAGCGCCTGGTTGCCCAAGCCGGCGCGATCCTCGATCTGCAGCTTGAAACCGCCCGTCGTGCCGAGACCGTTGACCGGCGGCGGCGGGAACATGGCGATGAAGGCATCCTGGATGGCACCGAACTTCTGGTTCAGCGCCATGGCGATGGCGCCGCCCGAGAGATCAGGCGTCTTGCGCTCCTCGAAGTCCTTGAGCGTCACGAAGACGATGCCGGCATTCGACGAGTTGGTGAAGCCGTTGATCGACAGGCCCGGGAAGGCGATTGCGTTGGCAACGCCGGGCTGGGCGAGCGCGATATCCGTCATGCGCTTGATGACGTCTTCCGTCCGGTCGAGGCTGGCGGCATCCGGCAGCTGAGCGAAGCCGATCAGATACTGCTTGTCCTGGGAGGGCACGAAGCCGCCGGGAACCGTCGTGAACATGCTGTAGGTCGCGCCGACCAGCGCCAGATAGACCACCATTACGATGCTCTTGCGCGACACCAGCCCGCCCACACCCTTGCCGTAGGCGTTCGAGCCGGCGCCGAATACACGGTTGAAGCCGCGGAAGAACCAGCCGAAGATGGCGTCCATGAACCGCGTCAGCCAATCCTTCGGCGCGTGGTGACCCTTCAAGAGAAGAGCTGCGAGCGCCGGAGACAAGGTCAGCGAGTTGAAGGCCGAGATGACGGTCGAGATGGCGATCGTCAGTGCGAACTGGCGATAGAACTGTCCCGACAGACCGGAAATGAAGGCGAGCGGCACGAAAACCGCGACGAGCACCAGCGCGATCGCGATGATCGGGCCTGAGACTTCCTTCATCGCCTTGTAGGTGGCCGCTCTCGGCGACAGGCCCTGCTCGATGTTGCGCTCGACGTTTTCGACCACGACGATGGCGTCGTCGACGACGATACCGATTGCGAGCACCAGACCGAACAGGCTGAGCGCGTTGATCGAGAAGCCGAAGACATACATGACCGCGAAGGTACCGATGATCGAGACCGGAACCGCAATCAGCGGAATGATCGAGGCGCGCCATGTCTGCAGGAACAGGATGACGACAAGGACGACGAGCGCCACGGCTTCAAGCAGCGTGTCGATAACCTTCTCGATCGAGGAGCGCACGAATTTCGTCGTATCGTAGACAATCTCGTATTTCACGCCCTCGGGCATGGCCAGTTGCAGTTGATCCATGGTCGCGCGCACATTGTCGGCGATCTCGATGGCGTTGGAACCGGGCGCCTGGAGCACGGCAACGGCGACCGCCGGCTTGCCGTCGAGCAGCGAACGCAGCGTGTAATCGGCAGCGCCGAGTTCGATGCGGGCAACGTCGCGAAGGCGGGTGATCTCGCCATTGGCGCCGGTCTTGACGATTATGTTGCCGAACTCCTCGGGCGTGCGCAGGCGGCCCTGCGCATTCACGTTGAGCTGCAGGTCAACACCCGGCTTGCTCGGAGAGGCACCGATGATGCCGGCAGCCGCCTGGACGTTCTGCGAACTGATGGCGTTGCTGATGTCGCTCGCAGCGAGATCATGCTCGGCCGCCTTCTGCGGATCGACCCAAACGCGCATCGAGTAATCGCCAGCGCCGAAGACCTGCACCTGGCCGACGCCCGGGATACGGGCAAGCCGGTCCTTGATGTTGAGGGTCGCGTAGTTACGAAGATAGGTGATGTCGTGACTGTCGCCGTCGGAGACGAGATTGACGACCATGATGAAGTCGGGCGAGCTCTTGACGGTGGTGATGCCCAGCGCGCGGACTTCCGCCGGCAGGCGCGGCTCAGCTTGCGAGACCCGGTTCTGCACGAGCTGCTGCGCCTTGTCGGGATCGGTGCCGAGCTTGAAGGTGACGGTGACATTAAGCACGCCGTCCGACGTCGCCTGGCTCGACATGTAGAGCATGTCCTCGACGCCGTTGATCTGCTCCTCGAGCGGTGTCGCCACCGTTTCGGCAATGACGCTCGGATTGGCGCCGGGATAGGTGGCGCGCACGACGACCGACGGCGGCACGACGTTGGGATATTCGGAAATCGGCAGCGCCCTGAGGCCGATCAGGCCGGCAACCACGATGAGGACCGAAAGAACGCCGGCAAAAACCGGGCGGTCGACAAAGAATCTGGAGATGTTCATATCAAAGCCCTCTCCGGGGTGAACATGGATGCAAAGTGCCTCTCCGGCGGCTTGGGAACCACCGGCGGGTCATATCAATTCGAGCATGGGCCTCCCCGGGCGAGGCATAGCCTAGCCCCGCCGGGGAGGGCGAAGTCTTACTGAGCGGTCGCGACCTTCTCTTCCATCTGCGGGATAACAACGGCCCCCGGACGGATGCGCTGCAGGCCGTTGACGACGATCTTCTCGCCCGCGTTCAGGCCGCTTTCGACTACCCGCTGACCGTCAGACAGCGTGCCGAGCTGCACCTGCCGATAGGCCACCTTGTTCTCGCCGTCGACGACGAAGACGAACTTCTTGTCCTGGTCGGTGCCGACGGCACGATCGCTGATGACGATCTTGTTCTCCGCCTTCGGCTGGCCCATGCGCACCCGCACGAACTGGCCGGGGATCAGGCGCCCGCCCGGATTGTCGAAGACTGCGCGCACGCCGATCGTGCCGCTTGAGGCATCGACCTCATTGTCGATCAGCTGCAGCTTGCCTTTGATCGGTGTGCCGCTGTCGGCCAGCGTGCCGACCTCGACGGGGATCTGTTCGACCGGCGGCAAGGCGCTGTCCGTCTGCGGCAGTTGGGCAAGGGCACGCGTCACCATCTCTTCGCTGGCATTGAAGCTCGCATAGATCGGATCGACCGAAACGAGCGTCGTCAGCGCCGGCGAAGCCGAGCCGGCCGCAACCAGGTTACCCGCGGTCACCTCGATCTTGCCGATACGGCCGGACACCGGCGCCCGCACCTCAGTATAATCGAGATCGAGCTGGGCCGACTGCAATGCGGCCTGCGCCGAACGCAGTCCTGCCTGCGCCTCGGCCAGCGCGCTTTGGCGTTGATCGAGATCGCTCTGGGAGATCGTGCGGTTGTCGGAAAGCCTGCGGCCGCGATCGAGCTCGGTCTGCGCCAGGCTGACCTTCGCTTCGGCCGAAGCGACCTGGCCCTGCGCCTGCGCCACGCTCGCCTGATAGGGAGCCGGATCGATGGTGAACAGCAGGTCGCCCTGCTTGACCAGCGCACCTTCGCGGAACGCCACCGACAGGATGGCGCCGGCGACGCGGGAACGAACCTGGACACGGTCGACGGCTTCGAGGCGGCCGGAGAAACTCTCCCAAGCCGTCACATCGCGCGCCGCGACGACGGCAACCGTCACCGGCACGGCGGGAGGCTGCGCCGGGGCGGAAGCGGCCGTGGCGGTCGTGCTCATCGGCAGTTCGAAAAACAATGCAGCGCCGGAAACCGACGCAATAAGGCCTATGCCGGCGCCCACCAGGGCCCAGCGCTTGTTTCTGGACGTCATCAGTACTCTCCTTGCGGCCCCAAGCCGCCGAAATATCAAATCTTCTTCAATGCAATTGCGGTTGGACGCTTACGTCCTGAAGGAAATCTCCGAAATGGCGGCTGACGTGTTCCTGCCAATCGGGCACTTCCCCGGATTTCCCACCATAAATCGAGGGCCAGCCCGTCCCGGCGGGAATGACATGCTGGCGCACACCGACACCCGCCTTCTTCAGGCGGGCACCGTAACCAATTGTTTCGTCGTGCAGAGGATCGTCCTCGGCGGTGAAGATCAGCGCCGGCGCGACGCCCGCAAGACGCGAACAGAGGCAAGGCGCCGCGTAAGGGTGGCAGCCGCCGCCGCTCAAGTAATGGCTCCAGCCCTCTGTCCAGCGCTGCCGCATGCCGATGGCCTCCGCTCTGCGGATAGAGGATGTGCCCATGAAGGGATCAAGCAGCGGCGAAATCAGAATCTGCCCATCGAGTGCGTCGGGCAGTTGGTCGCGCGCCTTCAGCGCCACACCGGCGGCGACATTGCCGCCGGCCTCTTCGCCGGCGACGAAGAGCAGCGACTTGCGGTCGCCGAGACCGGCAGCGCGCTTGTTGGCGAGATAGGTAAAAACCGAGAAGGAAACTTCCAGCGCCTTCGGAAACAGGTTCCCGGATAGGCTGCTGTAATCGACGGCGGCGACGATGGCGCCAGCCTTGGCAAGGCTGATCGCCACCGGTCGGTCGACATTCGTCTCGCTGTCGAGAAACGCTCCACCATGCAGATAAAGCACGATCGGCGGACCTTTGCCATAATCGGCGCCTTGGTAGATGCGTGCGGAAACGGGGCCGATGGCCACCTTATCCAGCATCATATCTTTCCATTCCACCGTCATGATTGCCGTCTCTTTGTGCATCGCGACAAACAGAAAACGCCGTCGCTTGCATTTTGCATAAAAAAGATATTGTTATTCAGAACAGGGAATAAGAAGCGATATCGCGATTACACTGTTCCGATTCTCGAATAATGGTGCAACGCAAACTCCGGACTTGAAACCGATGGATCAACTTTCGGCAATGCGCGTCTTCATCCGCGTGGTGGAGACGGGCAATTTCACCCGCGCCGCCGACATGCTCGCTATGCCGAAGGCGACGGTGACCAATCTCATCCAGGGCCTGGAAGCGCATCTGCGCACCAAGCTTCTGAACCGTACCACGCGACGGGTCATGGTGACCACGGACGGCGCGCTTTATTACGAACGCGCCGCCCAGCTCATCTCCGAACTGGAGGAACTCGACGGCAGCCTCTCCAACTCGCAGAGCCTGCCGAGCGGGCGGCTGCGCGTCGAAATGAGCGGCGCCTTTGCTGACGCAATCGTCGTCCCGGCTCTTTGCGACTTTTATCAGCGTTATCCGGATATCCGTCTGGACCTCGGCGTCAGCGACCGCACGGTGGATTATCTGGTCGAAAATGTCGATTGCGCGTTGCGGGCCGGCACGCCTACCGACCAGTCGCTCATCGCCCGGCGCGTGTCGGAGATGGAACTCATCACCTGTGCTTCGCCAAGTTACATCCAGAAATTCGGCATGCCCGAACGCCCTGAGGATCTGGAGGCCGCACATTTTTCGGTGAACTATTTCCGCGCTCAGAACAACCGGACGCTGCCCTTCGAATTTCGCAGGGACAACGAGATGATTGAAACCAACCCACGCTATATCGCCTCCGTCAACGACAGCCGCACCTATCTGACAGCAGCGCTGACGGGGCTCGGTGTCGCGCAGGTACCGACCTTCATGGCGCGCGAGCCGATGCGGCGGGGCGAACTCGTCCGCGTGCTGCCGGAATGGCGCCGCGATCCGATCCCGCTCTATGTGGTCTATCCGCCGAATCGCCACCTCAGCAACAAGGTCCGCGTCTTCGTCGACTGGCTGGTGAAGCTTCTGGTCGAGGCCAAGCTGAACGACTATTGAGCGGCAAAACAGATACGGCCCGGAAGGAGGGGAACCTTCGACGGGCCGCAATATTTCGAACATCGGACCTGTCGCGCCGCAGAGCGGGCGCGGCAGGCTCTGGAGGTTCGTAAGAGAGCGTCAGGGAACTCCACTCTCTCGCGATAAAGCAGTTATAGGCACTCCCCATAAGATTGTAAGAGGGAAAGCCTACAAGCGATCACATAATCGCGATGAGCTCGCCTTCGTCAGATCATGCCGCCATTGGCGCGCAGCGTCTGGCCGTTGATCCAGCCGCCGTCCGGACCGGCGAGGAAGGCGACCGCCGACGCGATGTCCTCGGGCGTACCGAGGCGCTCCAGCGGGTTCATCTTCGCCATGCGGGCGACGAGTTCCTCTGATTTGTCGTTGAGGAAAAGATCGGTGGCGACAGGACCGGGCGCAATGGCATTGACGGTGATATTGCGGCCGCGCATTTCCTTGGCCATGATCGCCGTCAGCGTTTCGACGGCCGCTTTGGTCGCGGCGTAGACGCTGTAGGTTTCAAGCTTCAAGCCGACGGTCGAGGTCGAGAAGTTAATGACCCGGCCGCCGTGGCGCAAGCGCCTGGCCGCTTCCCTCAACGTGTTGAAGGTGCCCCTGAGATTGACGCCGATCTGGCGGTCGAAGTTTTCGTCGTCAGTTTGAGCGAGCGAGGAGAGCATCATGATGCCGGCATTGTTGACGAGCACGTCGATGCCACCGAAAGCGGCTTCCGCGGCATCGAACATGCGGCGCACGGCGCCCGCATTGCTGACATCGGCTTTAGCGGTCAGCGCCTTGCCGCCGGCCAGCTCGTCTCCCGGGCCAGTTCTTCGGCCGGGGTGGCATTTTCCGCTGACGCCGACGCCGGTATCCCTGCTCTATCCCCGCAACCGCCAGCTTTCACCGCGCGTGCGCGTCTTCATCGACTGGCTGGTGAAGGTCTTCGCTCGACAAAATCCGGAAAGCGCGCATCATTAAGGCGCGCCTTGCGCATGTAAGCGCTTTTTTCGGGGGAGGCCATGGCACTCAGCGACATCACTGTCTACCAGACGGAAGACGGCTTCGTCATCGAATTCGGCGGCGAGGGCGAAGACAGCATTGCCGTGACGTTGCGCAGCAGGCCAGAGCTAACCTCGGAAAATGCCGTCTCGCGCGCCAAGGCCCTGCTTGCGACAGCCATCGAACCCACCCATGGCGACGGCCCGCGCAGCAAGGATGCCGCCCTGCTTGAAGAAGAACTGGAAGAGGGCCTCGAAGATTCTTTTCCGGCGAGCGACCCGGTTTCGGTCACGGTCTCCTCGATCCCGATGCGCGATCCGAATGCCGGCCGGTAACACCTGCTTGTCACGTCAAACGCTTTTAGGGTGACGCCAAGCGCACCGAATGGTATCTGCCTTGGCCATGACCGATGGTGGAATGACAAGCGGCGCGATCGGCGCCGGCGCGCTTGCCGGCGAAAGCCTCAAGGCGTTTTTCGAGCGCGATGCGGCCACTGTTGCCCGGGCTCTGCTCGGCTGCCATCTCACAGTCGACGGTGTCGGCGGCCGCATCACCGAGACGGAAGCCTATTTCCCCGATGACGAGGCCTCGCACAGCTTCCGCGGCCCGACCAGGCGCAACGGCGCCATGTATGGCCGCCCCGGCAATGTCTACATCTACCGCATTTACGGCATGTATTGGTGCCTGAACTTCGTCTGCCATCCGGGTTCGGCCGTGCTCATCCGGGCCCTTGAGCCGGAAACAGGAATCCCTCTGATGATGCAGCGGCGCGGCACCGACATGTTGACGGCGCTTTGCAGCGGCCCCGGCAAACTCTGCCAGGCGCTCGGCATCGACATCGAGATCAACGACCGGCTGCTCGACCACCCTCCCTATGCGCTGACGCTCTCCGCGCCGGTGCCGATCGTTTCGGGTAAGCGCATCGGCATCACGAAAAATGCCGACGCGCCATGGCGCTTCGGCATCCAGGGATCGCGTCATCTCAGCAAGCCGTTTCGCTGACTATTCCATGACGGCACTGTGGTCGACGGCGGGCGCCGCTTTCGGCTTGCGCAGCAGCAGAACCAGCGGAATGACCGCAAGCGACATCAGCATCAGCAGCTTGAAATCGTCCATATAGGCGATGATCGTCGATTGCAGCGTGATGATCTCGTTGAGCGAGGCGCGCCCGGCCGCCGTCACGGGACTGAGCCCCTGCGCCGCCGCCGCATTGAAGGCATGGTTGAACGGCGTCACATAGGCGGCGATCGATTCATGATTGCTCTGCGTGTTTTCGACGATCAGCGCCGAGACGATCGAGATACCCACCGACGAGCCGATGTTGCGAGATAGATTGTAAAGGCCGGTGCCGTCGCCGCGCATATGGGCGGGTAGCGTGGCGAAAGCGATCGTCGTCAGCGGCACGAAGAGGAAGCCGAGACCGGCGCCCTGGATGAAACCGACCGAGATGATCGTCCATTGCGAAACGTCGGGCGTCCAGCCGGTCATGTCGTACATCGCCCAGGCAGTCAGGCCGAGGCCGAGCCCCAGCAGCCAGCGTGTATCGACCTTGCCGATCAGCCGCCCGACGATGAACATGCAAAGCATGGTGCCGAGCCCGCGTGGCCCCATGACGATGCCGGCGGTGATGACGGGATAGCCCATCAGCGTCTGCAGATAGGGCGTCATCAGCGCCAGCGAGGCGAGATAGGTGATGCCGATCACGAAGATGAAGATCATGCTGATCGTGAAATTCTGGTCCAGAAACAGCTTCGGATTGACGAAGGACTTCTCCGCCGTCAGCGTGTGCACCAGCAGCAGATAGAAGGCGGCAGCACAGATGATCGCTTCGAGCATGATCTCGCCGGAAGAAAACCAGTCGAGCTGCTCACCGCGATCGAGGAAGAGCTGCAGCGAGGCGATGAACAGGCTCATCATGCCGAAACCGAACCAGTCGAGCTTGGCAAGCGCATCCCTCTTCGTTTCCGATACGAAGATGACGATACCGGCAAAGGCCAGCGCACCGATCGGCACGTTGATGTAGAACACCCAGCGCCAGCTGATATTGTCGGTCAGCCAGCCGCCGATGACCGGGCCGAGCACCGGCCCGACCATGACCGAGACGCCGAAGAGCGCCATGGCCGAACCGCGCTCCTCGACCGTGTAGATGTCGAGCAGGATGCCCTGGGAAAGCGGCACCAGCGATGCGCCGAACAGGCCCTGGAGCAAGCGGAAGGCGACGATCTGGTTCAGCGACTGCGCCAGGCCGCAGAGCACCGAGGCGCCGACGAAGCCTGATATGGCGACGAGCAGCACGCGCTTGCGGCCGAACTTGGCGGCAAGGAAACCGGAGGGCGGCGTCATGATCGCCGCCGCGACGATGTAGGACGTCAGCACCCAGTTGATCTGGTCGGCGGAGGCCGACACGCTGCCTTGAATATAAGGCAGCGCCACGTTGGCGATCGTCGTATCCAGCGCCTGCATGATGACGGCGAGAATGACGCAGGCGGTGATCGCACCGCGATTGGCAACGGGGATCGCCGGAGATGCGGGAGCGTTACTCATGATCCTTGCCCTGAGACCGGCCCAGAAGCTTGTTGACGAAGTCGGGCAATCCGCGGGCATGGCCGGTTTCGACATCGACGACCGTGCTCATGCCAACGCGAAGCGGCGGCTTGCCTCCGGCGTCCTCAATGCTGACGCGCATCGGAATGCGCTGGACGACCTTCACCCAGTTGCCGGTGGTGTTCTGCGCCGGCAGCAGCGAGAAGCTGGAGCCGGAGGCCGGACTGATGCTCTCGACCTTGCCCTTCCACATCATGCCGGGATAGGTGTCGACGTAGATCTCCGCCGTCTGCCCGGGCTTGACGTAGGTCAGCTCGGTCTCCTTCGGGCTGGCGGCGATCCACAGATGGTCGGTGGCGACAAGCGAGAAGGCCTGCTGCGACGCCTGAAGATAAGAGCCCACCTGCAAGGCGTTGACCTTGGTGACGATGCCGTCGAACGGCGCCTTGACGACGCTGTGGTCAAGCTCGCGCTGCGCATTGTCAACCTGGGATTTGGCCTGCAGATAGAGCGGGTTTTCCTCGACCGGCTGGTCAGCACTGCCGCCGAGCTCGGCGAGCGTCGTTGCCGCTTCGGCCTTGGCGACGGCAACCTTCTGCCGCGCGGCCTCGAGATTGTGCTTGGCCTCGTCATAGGCAGATTGCGTCGCGCTGCCATTGTTGACAAGGCTCTGCTGCCGATCGAACTGATCCTGGTAATAGGGCAGATCGGCTTCCGCCTGCGTGATCTCGGCGAGCGACTGCTGATAGCTTGCCTTGAGGTTCATGATCTGATTGCGCTGCGCGCCGAGCTGCGCCTTGGCGCCATCGAGCGCAATCTTGAAGGAATCGGATTTGAGGCTGAAGAGCACCTGCCCCGCCTTGACCGCCTCGTTCTCGTGCACATTGATTTGCTCGACGATGCCCGAGACATCGGTGGTGACCCCGACCATATCGGCCTGGATATAGGCGTTGTCGGTCGACATCACCTGGCCGCCATTGACGTAACAATAACCGCCGACGACGAGCGACACCGGCAGCAGGGCGAACAGGACGGGCCGTGTGAGACTGCGCCGGCGGCGGACCTTGTTGCCGCCAGGCGCAGCCACGGCGGCAGCCGGCGCTGAACTGGATGAAGGCGCTTCGGCTACCGTTTCCTGCTGTTTGATTTCGTTTTCGTCAGATGTCTTGGCGTCGGCAACGACGCGGAGGTTGGGTTGATCAGCCATCGTTCATCTCATTCTCTTCAACTGGTGTTCGGCAAGCCTGCACCAGGTTCGTCTTCATTGCGGACAGGATTTGGTAGAGCTGCTCGCGCTGCGCGGCCGAAACGCCGTCCAGCGCTTCGGCGCGGGTCACATCGCCGAGCTCGCGCATTTCGGCGAGCAGCGGATGGGCTGCTTCGCGCATGTAGAGCAGCCAGATGCGCCGGTCGGTCGGGTGCTGGCGGCGCTCGATCAGCCCGCGTTCGGCGAGCTTGTCGAGGATGCGCACCAGCGTGATCGGCTCGACTTCGAGAATTTCGGCAAGGCCGCCCTGATGGATGCCTTCATTGTTGGAGAGATAGGCAAGCGTCTGCCATTGCGACCGGGTCAGCCCAAGGCACTTCGCGCGCTGCTCGAACCGCTTGCGCAGCAGCCGCGCGACGTCATGGAGAAGGAAACCGAGTGTGGGCGTAGAGCTCATGAAAACCTGCGACCGAATTTATAAGCATACTTATGATATGCGTATGTATATTGAGCTTGCCGTCAGCACAAGGACGCAGACGGCAGATTCAGCAACGTCGGCTGAAATGCCGCAGCTTGGGCTCAAGCCCGTTTGACAGTGGCCGCGGGCTTGCGCCGCCCTAATTCTGCGGCAGGAACGCCTCCGCACGAGGCGCGTATTTGGGGAGCTTGATGGCGTTCTTCGAAAGCATGCTGACCCTCCTGCTGGTGGCGATTGTCTTTCTGCAATTCTCCAGGAAGTTTCGAATTCCGTATCCGACAATGCTGTCGATCGCCGGCGTCATCGTTGCGGCTGTGCCCTGGGCTCCCGAGGTTGCCATTGATCCCGACCTTGCATTGGCGTTGCTGGTCGCGCCCGTGCTCTTCGACGCCGCTTATGATCTGCCGCCGAGAACATTGAGGCGCAACTGGCTGCCGCTCTTTTCGCTCGCCGCGATCGCCGTGATCCTGACAGCTGCAGCCGTAGCCGTCGTCGGGGTGACGATGGCCGGCCTGCCGCTGGCCGCGGCCGTCGCGCTCGGGGCCATCGTCGCGCCGCCGGATGCCGCCGCCGCCACCGCCATGCTCGATCGCTTCGCCCTGCCGCGCCAGACCTATGTCGTCCTGAAGGGCGAGAGCCTTTTGAACGATGCCGTCGCGCTTCTGATCTTCAGCGCTGCGGTTTCTGCCGCGGCCAGTCCGGCCTTCTTTTCCGGCGCCCTGGCGGAACTGGCTCTCGCCGTCCCCGGTGGCCTCGTCTTCGGCTATCTCATGGGCCGTCTCTACATGGTCGTCGGCCTGAGGCTCGCCGGCACGCTCGGCGGCACGCTACTCGAATTCGTCGCCACCTTCGGCACGTGGATCATCGCCGAGCGGCTGCATTTTTCGGCGATTCTGGCCATCGTCGTCTACGCGATGGTGATTGCCCGCTACATGCCTGAACTACAGACGGCCCGCCACCGCATCCACTCCTATTCTGTGTGGGAGGCTGCGGTCTTCCTGCTCAATGTGCTCGCCTTTCTGCTGATGGGCCTGCAGGCCCGCCAGATCGTCCTCGACCTCGATCCCGGCCGACTGAGTTTCGCGATCGGCTTCGCCGCCGCGGTCTTCGGAACCGTCGTCGTCGTCCGTCTCGCCTGGGTGCTCTTCTACAACCGGGCGATCAAATTTCTCGCAGCGCGCGGACGCACGATACAGGCCGCTCCGACGTTTGCAGCCAGCCTGCTTGCCGGCTGGTGCGGCATGCGGGGCCTCGTCACCCTGGCGACGGCACTCGCCCTGCCGATCGACTTTCCCGATCGCGACATCATCCTGCTCAGCGCGCTCGCCGTGGTCCTCGGCACGCTTATCGTCCAGGGACTGACGCTCGGCCCGCTGATCCGTTTTCTAAAATTCGATCCGGACACGTCCCTGGAGCGCGATCTCGCCAGAGCCCGCGTGGCGTTGATCGATGCAGCGCTGGCCGAGCTTACAGGCGGCGAGGACGATTCCACCCGCATCCTGCGCGATGTCTACACTTCGGAGCGCAAGATCGCCGCGGACGGGAAACATCCACGCGAGGTCAGCAGGCTCGATAAGCAGCGCCGCAATGTCATCGTCGCAAAACGCGCCAAGCTGGCAGCGATGCGCCGCTCCGATGAGATCGACGACGATGTCTTTCATATGCTGGAACAGGAACTTGACTGGGCCGAGCTCGGCGCGCTTCCGCCCGGCAGGGATGAGATCGTCGAGAGCTGACGCCCTTCCGCGACGTCTCTATGGTTTCAGGAAGCGCCGCCAATTGGCATTTGCAATTTTTCGCCGCTGCCGTTTATAGTCCAATTCCATAGCGTTACGATTTTTCTGATCTGCATGCCTGCCGGCCTTCCTTTCCAGGGTATTGGACGCCGGAGAAATCAAGGGGGCGAACGCCTCCGATCAAGCAGCAAGACATGAACGACATCACTTCATATTGGGTTTGGCGGCAGCAAAAAGCGCGCGCCGAGATTGGAGGACCGGTATGACTTACGCGCTTCGACAGATCGCGGTGTTTGGCTGCATGGCGGCGTTGATGCCTCTGGCCGCGCTGGCTCAAAACGCCCCGCCGCCCCCGCCCGTCACCGTCGCCAAGCCGGTTGTTCGTGACGTCGTCGACAGCGACGAGTTCATCGGTCGCTTCGAACCGGTCGACGAAGTCTCCGTTCGCTCGCGCGTCGGCGGTTACCTGCAGGAAATCCATTTCCAGGACGGCGCCCTGGTCAAGCAGGGCGATCTGCTCTTCGTCATCGACCAGAGACCCTTCATTACGGCGCTTAACCAGGCAAAGGCGACCCTCGAAGCGGCACAATCCACCCTGGTCTTTGCCGACACGCAGTACAAGCGCGCCCAGTCGCTTGCCTCGAGCGGCAGTCAGTCGGCGCAGACGCTGGATGATCGCCGCCGCGAATTTGATTCGGCCGAGGCCAATGTCCGCGGCGCGCAGGCCGCTGCCGACCGTGCGTCGCTCGACATGGAATATACGGAAATCAAGGCGCCGCTCAGCGGCCGTATTGACCGCCGGCTGATCTCGGCCGGCAATCTCGTGCAGACCGACCAGACCGTGCTCACGACGATCGTTTCTCTCGACCCGATCGATTTCTATTTCGACGTCGACGAACGCCGCCTGCTGAATTTTGCCGACACGGCCCGCAAATTGGGCAAGGATCTCCAGCAGGGCGGCGGCGGACTGGATGTCTCCGTCACGATCTCGGATCCCAATGCCAAACCTTTCAAGGGAAAGCTCGATTTCGCCGAGAACCGGGTCGACAACCAGAGTGGCACCATTCGTCTGCGGGCCCGGTTCCCCAACCCTGACCTTGTCCTGCAGCCCGGCCTCTTCGGCCGCATACAGGTCGAAGCTTCCAACACTTATCAGGCCATTCTTGTCCCCGACGAGGCAATCGGCTCGGATCAGAACGAGCGCGTCGTCTATGTCGTTGCCGACGACGGCACGGTTTCGACCAAGCCCGTGAGACCTGGACCGCGGCTCTACGGCTACCGCGTGATACGCGAGGGTCTCGATGGCACCGAGACGATCGTCGTCAACGGCGTAATCCGCGCCCGTCCCGGCTCGAAGATCACGCCCCAGATGACCGAACTGCCGAAAGAGCGGCAGGACACGGCGCCCGAAACCGCCGGCGCGGAGAGCGGACAATGAGATTCGCTCATTTTTTCGTGGACCGGCCGATCTTTGCGGCCGTGATCTCGATCGTCCTTCTCGTCGTCGGCGGCATCGCCTATACGCAGCTGCCGGTGTCGCAATATCCGGAGATCGCGCCGCCGACGATCGTCGTGCGCACCTCCTATCCGGGCGCCGATCCGCAGACCATCGCCGACACGGTTTCGACGCCGCTCGAACAGCAGATCAACGGCGTCGAAGACATGCTCTACATGTCTTCCTATTCGAGTGCCGACGGCGCCATGTCGCTGACGATTACCTTCAAGCTCGGCACCGACCTCGATAAGGTCCAGGTGCTTGTCCAGAACCGCGTCTCCATCGCCCTCCCCCGCCTTCCCGAGGAAGTCCAGCGGCTCGGCGTGACAACCGACAAAAGTTCGCCGGATCTGATGATGGTCGTGCACCTGCTGTCGCCGACGCACCGTTATGACCAGCTTTACGTCTCCAACTACGCCCGCAACCGCATCCGCGACGTTCTCGTTCGCCTGGATGGCGTCGGCGACGTGCAGCTGTTCGGCGAGCGCCAGTATTCGATGCGAATCTGGCTGGACCCGGAAAAGCTCTCTGCCTACGGCATGACATCCGATGACGTCGTCGCCGCCCTCAGAGACCAGAACGTCCAGGTGTCGGGCGGCAAGATCGGCGCGCCGCCGGTGACCGGCAAGAACGCGTTCGAATATACGGTGCGGACGGACGGACGCTTCTCCGACGTGCGCGAGTTCCGCTACGTCATCGTCAAATCGACGGATAGCGGCCGGCTCGTGCAATTGCAGGATGTCGCCCGCATCGAACTCGGCGCACAGGACTACGTCACCAACAGCTATCTCAACAACGATCCCGCGGTCGCGCTCGGCATCTTCGCCCGGCCGGGGACCAATGCCCTGGATACCGCCCATCAGGTCCAGGCGATCATGAAGGACCTGTCGCAGAATTTCCCGCAAGGGCTGGAATATCGCATCGTCTACGACACGACCGAATTCATCTCGGATTCGATCTCCGAAGTGTATCGAACCATCGTCGAGGCGGCGATCCTGGTGGCGATCGTCGTGCTCGTCTTCCTGCAATCCTGGCGAACCGCGATCATTCCGATCATTGCCATCCCCGTCTCGCTGATCGGCACCTTCGCCGTCCTCTTGGCCTTCGGCTTCTCGCTCAACATGCTCACCCTGTTTGGCCTGGTGCTGGCGATCGGCATCGTCGTCGACGACGCGATCGTGGTGGTGGAAAATGTCGAGCGCAATCTCGCCCGCGGCATGACGCCGAAACAGGCCTCCCACGTCACGATGGACGAAGTCGGAACCGCCGTCATCGCCATCTCGCTGGTGTTGATCGCCGTCTTCGTGCCGACAGCCTTCATCCCAGGCATTTCGGGACAGTTCTACCGGCAGTTCGCGGTCACCATCGCCGTCACCACCGCGATATCAGCGTTGAACTCGCTGACGCTTTCGCCCGCCCTGGCAGGCATATTGCTCAAGCCTCATGACCACGAAACCAGGCGCGTCAATATGGCTACACGCCTGGGGCGCGGCCTTGCCGATGGCTTCAACCGTGGATTCGATCGGATGAGTTCCGGCTATTCATGGACCGTTCGGCACCTGGTCAGCAGTTGGGTCGGCTTGAGCGCTGCCATGGTCGCCTTCGTCTGCCTGCTGGGGGCAACTTGGTACATCGGCACGCGCGTCCCCTCGGGTTTCATCCCGACCATGGACCAAGGCTACGCGATCATCGTCATACAACTTCCTGACGGCGCCTCGCTTGCGCGTACCGACGCCGTCGTCAAGCAGGTGGGCGATATCGCCCGTACCGTGCCGGGCGTCGGCAATGCCGTGCAGTTTGCCGGCTTCAGCGGGGCGACATTCACCAATGCCTCGAATGCCGGCGTCGTCTTCGTCCCGTTCAAATCCTTCGCCGAACGCGAAGAAGGCGGAGACAACGCCAACAAGATCATCGGCGAGCTTTTCGGCAAGCTGCAAAGCATCCAGGA
Organism: Rhizobium lentis; assembly: GCF_014200175.1. GTDB lineage: Bacteria > Pseudomonadota > Alphaproteobacteria > Rhizobiales > Rhizobiaceae > Rhizobium > Rhizobium mulingense. The sequence continues at coordinate 1,149,074 of NZ_JACHBD010000001.1, forward strand.
AGCCTTCATCATCGCCATACCGCCGCCATCCGTGCGGGGTGTCGGCAATTCCGGCGGCTTCAAGATGCAGATTTCCGACCTTGAAAACGCCGATATAACGCGGGTGCTCGCCCTCGCCCGCCAGATGATGGGGGCGGCAGCGACGACGGAGGGATTGACCGGCGTCTTTACGACATTCTCCGATGCAAGCCCACAATATTTCCTGGCGATCGACCGCGACAAGGCGCGCTTCCTCAATGTGCCGATCCCCAATATCTTTAACGCGCTCTCCATCAATCTTGGCGTCGCTTACGTCAACGATTTCAACGCGTTCGGCCGCGTCTACCAGGTTCGCGCCCAGGCCGACCGGCAGTATCGCATGGATAGGGAAGATATCCTCGCCCTGAAGGTTCGATCGGCGACCGGCGCGCTGGTTCCGCTTGGAACCTTGATGGACATTCAGGATGCCAGCGGCCCGGCGCTTGTCCAGCGTTACAACATGTATGTCTCGGTGCCGCTTCAGGGCAATCCGACGCCAGGCACGTCAACGGGCGACGCCATCGCGAAGATGGAGGCGCTGGCGGCGAAGATCCTGCCGCAGGGAACGACCTTCGAATGGACGGAACTCGCCTATCAGGAGACCCATACCGGCAACACCGCCGTCTATATCTTCGCCCTGTCGGTGATCTTCGTCTTCCTGGCGCTGGCGGCGCAATATGAAAGCTGGGTTCTGCCGCTGGCGATCATCCTCATCGTGCCGCTCGCGGTGCTGGCGGCGCTGATCGGGGTCTCGCTCCGCGGCATGGACAACAATGTCCTGACGCAGATCGGCCTGATCGTGCTGATCGGCCTTGCGGCCAAGAACGCCATTCTGATCGTCGAGTTCGCGCGACAAGCGGAAGAAGAAGGCAAATCGCCGGTCGAGGCGGCGATCGAGGCCAGCCATCTTCGCCTGCGCCCGATCCTGATGACGGCTTTCGCCTTCATCTTCGGCGTGCTGCCGCTTGCCATCGCGACCGGCCCCGGCGCCGAAATGCGCCAGTCGCTCGGCACTGCCGTCTTCTCGGGCATGCTCGGCGTGACGATCTTCGGCCTGTTCCTGACGCCGGTTTTCTACGTCGTGCTGCGCGGCCGGCGTCGCAACCGCTCAGCTGACAGGCCGGTCGAAGCGGTCCCGACCGAAAGGGAGACGGTTTGATCACTCCAGTGACAATGCCTGTCAGGTGGAAAACAGATGCACCTGGCCCTGCCACAGACGGGCGACGGTCAGCCTGCCGCTGCGATAGGCGCGCGTATCGAGATTGAGCCGCCCCGCGCGAACCTCCGGCTCGTCGTTCGGCGTATGACCATGGACGACGAGTTTCGGCAAAGGGATCCTGCTTTCGAGAAATCGGTGGCGGATGAGCACCAGATCCTCGTCGGTCTGCGCCGCGATTGGCTGCGCCGGATCGATGCCGGCATGGACGAACAATACGCTCGGCGTGTCCAGCATGATCGGCATCGCCCGCATGAAATCGATATGCGTGTGCGGCAGCGAATGACGGAGGAAGGCGTCAAGCTGTGCACCGGAGGGAAAGACCAGCGGCAGATGTTCCGGATCGAGCCCATAGGATTTCAGCGAGTGCGCCGATCCCATCCGCATCCAGTCGTCATAGGAAAGCCAGCCGTCGATATAATCGAGCATGGCGATCTCGTGGTTGCCGGCAAGGCAGATCCGATCGAAACCTTGCGGCGGCGGATCCATGAGGTGAGCGATGACCTGCGCCGATTCCGGGCCGCGGTCGATATAATCGCCGAGCGTCACGATCAGCTTGCGCCCGGGCAGCCGTGCCGCATCGCGCAGGATAGCCTGTTCGGCCTTCACGAGCAGGTCGCGCCGGCCGTGAATGTCGCCGATGGCATAGGTTGGTATATCGGCGATATCCAGCGTCGGACGCGGTCTCGGCTCGCGTGCCATTTTCGAAACCTCGCTGCGGCGAGCAAGAGAGTCGCTCATCATGTTTCTCAATCAAGGAAGCCCCGGTTAACCATAAGTAGCGTCGAGGGCAAGGCGATCAAGTTGGTGAGATAATTCGAAGCATCGGTTTTTTCTAGAAAAACCGTTCTTATCATCCGGAGCGAAATCCCTCACTCCTGTTATCCGTCGAGGAAAGAGTGATCGATGGGAACCATATCGCAGTTTCGTGACCGCCTGAGACCGCCAGCGCAGCGCATCGAGAGCGAAGAGGCGGCAATCTCCACGGCCCGTGACCTCGCGACCGCATTCCGGCGCGAGGCGAGCGAACGCGATATCAACCGCATTCTGCCGTTTGCCGAAGTCGACGCGCTGTCGATGTCGGGACTGACGGCGATCACTGTTCCGCCCGACCATGAAGGGCTCGACGTGCCGAATGCCCTACTTGCCGAAATCGTTGCGATCATTGCCGAGGCCGATGCCTCGATCGGCGAGACTCTGGAGAGTCATTTTTCTGCGCTGGAAACACTCCGCATTCAGGCCGGAGAGGATCTGAAGACCTCGCTATTTGCCCGGGTGCTGCTCGGCGACCGCTTCGCGGCCGCCGCTTTCGCCGAGGGATGCGAGGTGACGGACGATGGCCCGGGCTATCGCCTCAGCGGCCGCACTCGGCAGGCCGCCGGTATCCTCTATGCCGACTGGATCGCCGCCGCCCTCACACTTCCGCCCGACCGCCCGGCGACGTTCTACCTCACCGGCAGCGATGGAGACCTGCAGGTGGTCGATGATTGGGACGGCTTTGGCCAGCGCACCAATGGATCGGCAACGGCGATCGCCGGTCCACTCCATGTTAACGCCGACGCCATCGTGCCGGCGCCTTCGCTTGGATATTCGACCGGCGTGTCGCTTGGCCTGCTGCTCAAGGCCGGGGTAAGCCTCGGTATCGCGCGAGCCGCGTGGGCCGACCTGATGAAAGCGATCGGCGATCGCGCCGCCGTCCTCTCTCAGCTCGGCAAACATGCCGTTGGCATCGAAGCGACGGCGGCGGCCTTGGAACGGGCTGGCAGAAAACTCGACTTTGCCCAGGTCAATCCCGTGGAGGCGGCGATGGCGGACGCGTATTTTTCCGCTTCGGCGGCCGCGATCATAGCCGGCGATACGGCGCTCGCCACCGCCAATGCGCTGTTCGAACTCGCAGGGCAGGCATCGGCCGGTATCGGGCTCAATCTCGACCGCCATTGGCGCAATGCCCGCATTCACGCGCTTTCGCTGCCTCGGGATAGGCTGCTGCGCAGCGCAGGCAAGTATGTGTCGCAGAAAGTCGAGAACTGAAAGCTTGCAGAGGGCGCCGCCGTTATGCGGGACGATGTGGAAACGAAGAGATCTCAGCTGGCGGCAGAGATCGGAAATTCTTCCGTAGCGCCCTCGACATGGCCGCCGGCCGCAACGAATTGCTCGAGGGTCATATTGTCGAGGATGGCGGCGATCGCGTCCCGAACATCGGTCATCGAACGCCGCACCTGACAGGTTTCCGGATCGGCGCAATCGTCGCAGGCCTCATAGGCCGTACGGCTGGCACAGCGGATCGGCGCTAAGGGCCCGTCGAGCGTGCGGATGACATGACCGATGCGGATTTCGGAAGCCGGCCGCGACAGGGAATAGCCGCCGCCGGGTCCCTTCTTCGAACGCAGGATGCCGACATTGCGCAGTTCCAAGAGGATCGTATCGAGAAACTTCTTCGGGATATTGTTGCGGGCGGCAACGTCATTGATGAAGGCGGTCTCGCCCGGCGGCAGCCGCGCCAAATCGACCAGCGCCTTCAGGCCATATTTTCCCTTTTTCGTCAGCATCGTCTTTGCCCTGTCGAAAACGCAATACTTATCCTGCCAATAGCAGGCAAATAGCGTCGAAAGCGTGAAGATACAACAAAATAGCTATTATTTATAGCTTATCTCGGCAACGTCCGCAGAAGGTGCCGCCAGTCCTCGGCCTCCAGCGCGCTTTGCCGTTGATCCGTCAGATTGTTTTCAACATGCCTCCGTCAACGAAATAGGTCGATCCGATGCAGTAGCTTGCCCGTTCCGAGCTTAGGAAGACGAAGACATTCGCCAGTTCTTCCGGCGTGCCGAAGCGTTTTGAAGCAGCATGTTCATTGGCGACGCTCTGCAGATAGCCTTCCCAGTTCCCGCCGGTTTCGGCCGTCAGCTGCTTGGCGGTCTTGATCCAGTCCGGTGTCAGGATCAGGCCGGCATTGACGCAGTTGACGCGGATATTGTCCGGGATGAGCTCGGTCGAGAGCGTCTTCGAAAACATCATCAGTGCCGATTTGCTGACATTGTAGATCGGCTCGTACCAGAGCGGCTGGACGGCGCAGATCGAGGCATTGTGCAGGATGACCCCGCCGCCGCGCCTCTTCATCTGCGGCGCGATCCCGCGTGCAAGCCGCACGGCAGCCATCACATGCAGATCCCAATAAGCCTGCCACTTCTCGTCCGGCGCCTCCATCACCGTCTCGTTCGATCCGGTGCCGGCATTGTTGATGAGGATATCGGCGCCGCCCTTCTCCGCGGCGGCCGCAATGATCGCCTCCGTTCCCGCTGCCGTCGCAACGTCGGCGACAACGGCGGTGGCGCTGACGCCATGCTTCTCGGCAATATGGGCGGCCTCCGCCTCCAGCCGCTCGCCGCCGCGCGCCGCCAGCACGAGATCGGTGCCCTCTGCCGCCAGCCCCTCGGCGATCGCCAGCCCGATGCCGACCGACGCGCCCGTTATAACCGCGGTCTTTCCCCTCAATCCCAGATCCATATCTTCCTCCAGCAACGCCGGCGATCCCGGCCTGATGTGCGGAGTGTTCCGTCAATGAGTCCGGCCGTCAAGCCTTGCGGCAGGCTCCGATCTGGCGCAGCCTGCGCCCCGCGCACAGGGGAGGAGTTTTCATGCGACGTTATTCGGCCTGCATAGAGTGGCTGTTTGCCGAAGCGGGCGACCGCTTTCCCGACCGCATCCGCCGCGCCCATGCCGGCGGCCTGACGGCGATCGAATTCTGGCGATGGAGCGACAAGGACCTGGGTGCGATCGAGGCGGCGATTGATGAAACCGGCCTTGCGGTGACCAGCCTCGTTGCCGAACCGATGATCGCGCTGACCGACGCCGTCAACCGGCACGCCTGGCTCGAGGGCCTGGCCGAATCCGCGGCCGTCGCCAGACGTCTCGGCGCGCCGGTGCTGATTGCCCAAGCAGGAGACGATCTTCCCGGCTTCACCCGGCAGGCGCAGCGTCTGGCCCTCACCGAAACGCTGAGAGCCGGCGCCGATATCCTCGCCGGCAGCGGCGTGCGCCTCGGCGTCGAGCCGCTCAACACCCGCATCGACCATATCGGCTATTTCCTCGATTCCACCCGCGAAGGCCTCGACATCGTCGATGACGTCGCCCGCCCAGAGATCGGCATCGTCTACGACGTCTACCATTCCGCCGTGATGGACGAACGCACGGAAGAGGTGCTGGAGGGCCGTCTCGACCGCGTCTTTCACGTTCATGTCGCCGATCATCCCGGCCGCAACGAGCCGGGCTCCGGCGGCATCGATCTCGGCCACCGCCTCAACTGGATCTTCGGCAACGGCTATGACGGAGCCGTCGGGCTCGAATACCGGCCGATCAGACCTGGCGCCGACGCGATCAGGGCGGCGATTGCTTCGCTAGATGGCTAGCTCGAGTTTGCACCTTCGGCAAAGGCTTCAAGTTCGGGGTCGAAATCGACTTTGACGACATTATTGAAGACGGCGGTCGCCAGCATGATGCCGGCGAAGGCGACGAGATCAACCAGCACCTTTGTCTCATAGCGCGTCTTCAGCTGCGCCCATAGCTCGGCCGGAACGGCGTTGGAATCGGCGACGATCGCCTTGCCGAAGGCGTCGAGCAACGCTTCCGTCTGGGAAAGCTCCAGCGCATCGGGATTGAAGCCCTTGTTGATCAGCGCCCGGCGAAAGAAGGTGATGGCGATCTTCGATTTCGCCGCCTTCGAGATCGCATGCGAGAAGACCCAGATCTCCCGGTCGCTGACGGCAGGATCCAGCTCCGCCCGCAGCGTGAACCATTCGGCATAGATGCGGTGGGCGACCGGCGAATGTAAGAGCGTCCGCTTCATGTTGGTCATTCGCCCGCGCAGCCTGACTTCTTCGTCATGCGCTGCCCGAATCTCCTCCGAAGCCGTGTCGTAATCGATTTGTGGCAGATAGCTCATCGGGTGCCTCTTTCTGGTGCGCGAAGATAAATCCGCTTGGCCGTCGCGTCGCGCCTACCTAGACTGTCTGCATCGAAGGTGGAGACAAGGCATGAGCGGCGACCACGAGCATTCTCACATCGACTGGCGGGAACATGGCGTCAAGGTCATTCCCGGCAATTCGCTCGATCCCAACACGGCGCAGACGCCGGGCATGAACCGCGCAACTGCGATCAACAATGCGCGTGCCGGCGCCGAGAAAATCTGGGCCGGCACGGTGACGATCCATGCCAATGCCAAGACCGGTGCCCATCATCATGGCGATCTCGAAAGCATTATCTATGTCGTCAAGGGCAAGGCCCGCATGCGCTGGGGCGAGCATCTGGAATTTACCGCCGAGGCCGGCCCCGGCGATTTCATCTATGTCCCGCCCTACGTGCCCCATCAGGAGATCAACGCCAGCCGTGACGAGACGCTGGAATGCGTGCTTGTCCGCTCAGGCCAGGAGCCCGTCGTCGTCAATCTCGATATCGAGCCGGTCGAGAAGCCGGAAGACGTCCCCTGGATCGATCCGATCCATCGCTGACGCCGACCGGCGATGAATTAATCAGGCGTGGACGGCGCCGGCACTGCTCATTGCAGAATTCTCGATGATCCGGCCGGTATCGGCGGCATAGAGGTGGATCGCGTTGTGGTCGATCGCGATGCCGATCGGGTCGCCGGATTTCACTCTCACGGCATCCGTCAGCGCCACGGCAAAAGGCAGCCCGTCGAAATCGGCATGAACGACGCGGCTGGCGCCGAGCTCTTCGATGAAATCGGCCGTCGCGATCAAGGCGCCGGGCGCATCCGGCGCCACCAGTCGGGCGGCCTCGGCGCGCATGCCGAGCACGACGCGTTTGCCTTTCAGCGGCGCGGCGCGTTCGCGCGGCAGCGCAATCTTGCGGCTCTGGTCATAGACGAAGACACCTTCATCGTTGATCGTGCCTTCGAGCAGGTTCATCGCCGGCGTGCCGACGAAGCCGGCGACGAAGCGCGAGGCCGGATGATGATAGACCTCTTCCGGCGTGCCGACCTGCTCCACCTTGCCGCCGTTCATCACCACCAGCCGGTCGGCCAGCGTCATCGCCTCGGTCTGATCATGGGTGACGAAGATCGAAGTGGCGCCAAGGCGGCGGTGCAGGCGGCGGATTTCGGCGCGCATGGCGATGCGCAGCTTGGCGTCAAGGTTCGACAGCGGCTCGTCGAAGAGGAACACTTTCGGCTCGCGGATCATCGCGCGGCCCATGGCGACGCGCTGGCGTTGGCCACCGGAAAGAGCGGCCGGGCGGCGGTCGAGGAAGGGTTCGAGGCTAAGCGCCTTGGCGACCTCGGTGATGCGTCGCTGACGCTCAGCCTTCGCAACGCCAGCCACCTTCAACGCATAACCGATATTCTCGGCTACGGTCATATGCGGATAGAGCGCATAGTTCTGGAACACCATCGCGCAGCCGCGCTCGCGCGGCTCCAGCTGGTTGACGACGCGGCCGTCAATCGCGATTTCACCGCCGCTGATTTCCTCGAGGCCGGCGATCATGCGCAAGAGCGTGGACTTGCCGCAGCCGGAAGGGCCGAGGATGACAACGAATTCACCGGATTTAATTTCCAGATCGACGCCGTGAACCACGGGATGTTTGCCGTAGCTCTTCTTTACATCACGGATTGAGATCGGTGCCACAGGACTGTTCCTTCATTTCTCGGTGGAGATCAGGCCGCGCACGAACCAGCGCTGCATCAGGATGACGAGGACCAGCGGCGGCGACATGATGATCAGTGTACCCGCCATTGCGACGTTCCAGTCAGGCAGGCCGAATTCGGATGGAATCAGGGTTTTGAGCTGCGTCACCGCAATGCCGAAATTCGGATCGGTGGTGATTAGAAGCGGCCAGAGATACTGGTTCCATGCCCAGACGAACATGATGGTGAACAGCGCGATCATGTTCGGCCGCGACAGCGGCAGTAGAATGTCCCAGAAGAACCGGACCGGGCCCGACCCATCCATCTTCGAAGCCTCGGCAAGCTCATCGGGAACCGTCAGGTAGAACTGCCGGTAAAGGAACGTCCCGGTCGCGGTTGCGACCAGCGGCAGAACCAGGCCCGGGTAGGAATTCAGCAGACCCCATTCGAGCTTGACCTGGATGCCCGTAATCTGGGCCACGAGCCAGCTGATGCCCGTGACATCGAGAATCGTCTGGAATGGCTGCAGCGCATTGGCCGCAATCGAATAGGTCGGCACGATGCGGACTTCGAGCGGTAGCATCAGCGTGATGAAGATGATCCAGAAAATCACATAGCGGCCGCGGAAGCGGAAGTAGACGATCGAGAAAGCTGCCATGGCGGAAAGGATGACCTTGCCGGTAGCGACTGCCGTGGCGAAAATGATGCTGTGCAGCAGCTTGTTGCCGAGATCGGCGCGGACCCAGGCTTCCCGAGCGTTGTCCCAGAAATGCGAGCCCGGCGTCAGCGGCAGCGGCACACGGTTGACCGTCTCCAGATCCAGCGTCGAGGCGATAATGACGATGGCGAAAGGCAGGAGCGCGATGACCATGCCGAGCGCCAGAAGCGTATAGCAGATGAAATTGAATATCGGCGTGCGTTCGATCATGTCCGCGACCTCACTTGTAATGCACGCGCCGCTCGATGAAGCGGAACTGGAAGATGGTGAGCATGACGACGAGCAGCATCAGGATGATCGATTGCGCCGCGGCGCCCGAATAATCGAGGCCCCGGAAGCCGTCGAAATAGATCTTGTAGACCATCAGCTCCGTCGCCCGGGCCGGGCCGCCCTGCGTCATGACGTCGACGATGCCGAAGGAATCCTGGAAGCTTTCAGTGATGTTGATCACCAGCAGGAAGAACAATGTCGGCGTCAGCAGCGGCAGCTGGAGATCCCACATGCGGCGCAGCGGCCCGGAGCCGTCCATGGCGGCCGCTTCGATCAGCGAGCGCGGAATGCCCTGCAGAGCCGAAAGGAAGAAGATGAAGTTATAGCCGATATATTTCCAGGAGAAGGCGACGATGACGGCGATCATCGCGTCCTTGCCGTCAAGCGCGGGATTCCAGAGGCCGGGCCAGACATGGTTGATGACCGAGAGAAGGCCGGCCTCCGGCGCCAGGATGAAGCGGAAGGCAAGCCCAAGAGCGGGCGCGGCGATCGCATAGGGCCAGATGAAGACCGACCGGTAGATCTTGTGGCCTCGCAGCTCGCGATCCGTCAAAAGCGCCAGGATGAGCGCCAGGCCCATGGCAATGATCGTCGAGCTGAAGCCGAAGACTATGCTGCGGGTGATCGATTCCCAATAGATCGGATCGCTGAGCAGCAGTTTGAAATTGTCTAAGCCGACCCAGGCATTGCCGCCGCCCCATGGCTGCTCGAGCGTGAACGCCCAATAAAGCGCCTGCGCGCTTGGCCAGTAGAAGAAGACGAAGATCAGCAGCAGCATCGGGAATGCAAAAAGCAGGCCGATCGTCGTCGAGGAGAAAGTGACGCGCTTTTCCATGGGTGGTCGTTTTCGCCCTGATTTGACTTCAGGCGCGGGCTCCAGCACATCCGCGACTGATTGGGAGAACTTACAAAGACGCACCCGGCACGCGCAAGGCGGGCCGGGTGCAGCTCAAATCAGGGGAGCTGAACGTTCTTGTAGGTCTGCTGGAAGCGGCGCAGGAGCTGGTTGCCGCGTTCGGCAGCAGAGTCGAGCGAGGCCTGGACGTCGGCATTGTTGACGAAGATCGCCTGCAGGCCGTTGGCGATCTCGGTGCGGACCTGCAGCAGGCCGCCGAGACGGATGCCCTTTGCGGCTGCGTCGCCAGCCGGGGAAGCGGTCAGGCTCTGAATGGCGAGTTCACGGCCGGCGTAAGGCGCTTTGTCGTAGAAGCCCTGCTTCTTCAGATATTCGAAGCCGGAGTTGCGAACCGGGATGTAGCCGGTAACGGTCGACCAGGTCAGAGCTTCTTCCGGCTTCGCGATGAAGTTGAAAAATGCAGCGGCAGCCTTGTACTCGGCGTCCGAATGGCCCTTCAGAACCCAGAGCGAAGCGCCGCCGACATAGGAGCTGTGACGGGTCGCGTCACCGTAGGTCGGGAGCATGGCAACGCCCCAGTTCATGCCCTGCTTGGCGGTGCGGCCGATATTGCCGTGGTCGCCGACCGAAGTCAGGATGACCTGGCAGTCGCCGGCAGCGAAGGCTTCGACGAAGGTCTGGCCGACGGCCTTGTTCTTGATGACGGCGAGCTTGTTGTCGTACCAGGACTTGAGGTCCTTGATGTAGCTGACGAGAAGCGGGTTCTTGTTGAAGACCAGCTCGGCGTCGAGGCCTTCGAAGCCGTTCTTCTTGGTGGCGATCGGCTCGCCGTTGATGGCTTCAAACTGCTCGATGTACTGCCAGACTTCGTTGTTAGAGATGTCGAAGGCGAGCGGGCATGCATAGCCGGCGTCCTTCAGAGCCTTGAAGTCCTCACCGGCTTCCTTCCAGGTCGCCGGAGCATGATCCTTGCCGATCTTGGTGAAGGCATCCTTGTTCCAGTAGAGCAGAGCGGTCGAGGAGTTGAAGGGGAAGGAATACATCTCGCCCTTGGACGTGGCGTAGTAGCCTGCGATGCCCGAGAAATAATCGTTCCAGTCGACGGTGTAGCCCATGTCGGCCATCAGCTTGTTTGCCGGGTAGTAGGCGCCGGAGAGCATGATGTCGAGCGTGCCGGCGTCGGAAACTTGAGCGATGGTCGGCTGCTTGCCGGCGCGAAAGGCGGCAATAGTGTTCTGCAGGGAGGCGTCGTAGCTGCCCTGGCTAGTGCAGACGACTTCGTAATCGGCCTGCGACTGGTTGAAGCGATCGCACTGTTCCTGGACCCGCTTTGCGATGTCACCGGAATTGCCGAACCAGAAGTCAATCTTGGTCTTTTCGGCGGCGGCAGCCGGGCCAGCAAGAAACGCTGTAGCGAGAAGGGCGCCGACGGCGCCGAGAAGCTTGGCTTGCATGAGAACCTCGAACGTAAAAGAGACGCGCACTTTCAGCGCACGCCCTATTAGCTGGTCCAAATTGCCGCGGCCAATGAATATTCCATGACACGAAACAACCGAAATCGCGCCATCACGAAACCTTCATGCGGATGTTATTTGCCACGGCTGAAGGCTATATTGAGAGAAGCCTCGCCAACCACCCCAGCGCACTGCCGAATAGTTATATCTATACCAGAATTCCCATAAGTTTCAATAATTTTCAATATTTGACTATACTTCGATAGCGCCTCTTTATTCGCTTGTAATGGTCACTTGAAACTTACATATAGAGCCATTTTTCTGCCGCTGCACTGCCGCGCAACGCCCGGTTTCAGCCTCGAAATCAGCGGGAATCCTTCAAAATTGCAGCAAAATGCGGATCGAATGCCCGGCTGATCGGTCCTGCTGCGGCTCCGAGCGCCACCGACCAGGGATCGGCCATGCCGGGCTGCAGGCGCGGCAGGGTCCGGCCACGCCTTTCGGCGATCGAAGGGAGCAGCGGCCCGACCGCCGCAATCAGCCTGTTAACCAGCCCTTCCGGCGCGCTGCCGCAGAGGATCACCGTCTGCGGATCGAAGATCGTTTCGATCAGATGGATGCTCCAGCGCAAATCGGCTGCGGCCGTCCCGATCCAGGCCTCGATGCTCGGGTCGCCTCTCAAGGCGAGGTTGTCGATGCGCGCATGGAGATCGGGATCGGCGGGGTCGGCCGACAGATGCTGGTAGAGCGAGGCGAGCGAGGCGCGGTGTTCGAGCGGCGTCGATTTACCGTCGGCAAAGAGCAGCGCCATGCCGATCTCGCCGGCATTGCCATTGGCGCCGCGGTAGAGTTCACCATTCAGGATGAGGCCGGCACCGATGCCGTAGCCAACGAAGAGGCAGACGGCATGATCGAGGCCGTGGGCGGCCCCCACCATGCGCTCGGCGGTCGCAGCCGCCGCCGCATCGTTCTGCAGTCCGACATCGAGCCCGGTGCCGGCGGCCAGGGTTTCCAGCAGGGGAAACTTCTGCCAGGCCCCCATCATCCACGGGTCGTCGCCGCTGCCGTCAATCCCAAAAGGGCCGGGCATCGCAACGCCGAGGCCGACCAGCCGCTTATCCGATTGCCGGACGATCCTAGCGAGGTTCGAGCGCACGCCTGCGACGAGGTCGAGAATGACCTTCGCTCCCGTGGACGGGCCTCCCGGCGGCAAAGCGGCCTCGGCGCGCACGAGAACGCTGCCGACGAGATCGACGGCGACGGCCCGCGTCACATGCCGGTCGATCTGCAGGCCGATCGAAAAGGCGCCCCCGGGGACGAGCCGAAAGGGCGTCGAGGGCTGGCCCCTGCCCTTGCGCACCGCCTCCTGCGAACTGACGAGACCGTCGCGCTCGAGTTCCTCGATGATATTCGACACCGTCTGCTTGGTCAGCCGTGTCGCCCGCGCCAGATCGGCGCGCGAGAGCGCACCATTGATCCTCAAGGCATCGACTATCACGCGCCGATTATGCGCGCTGGTGCCTTCGTGGTTGGTGCCGCTCTTGGCCCTGATCGGCCTGCTGTCATTCATGTGCAATTGCCTCTTGACTCCAGTAGAATGTTGAAGAAGTAATAAGTCAAGACAATTGACTTAATAAGGAACCGGAGAGTTCCAGGGAACGCAGGAAGCCGTACAGGGCCTCCAACGACGCTCCGAGGTGACGAACCGGCACGTTTTTTTATGCGTGCCTTCTCGAAAACCCGATGGCGGAAATCCGCCCTCGGCTATGCGTAAATGTCAAAAACTGGAGGCTGCAATGCTGAAATCCTTGAACAAGACGCTTTTGGGTGCGGCCTTGATCGGCGCATCCCTTGCCCCGCATGCTTTCGCCGAAACGACGCTGAACGCGCTGTTCATGGCGCAGGCCGCCTATAGCGAAGCCGATGTGCGCGCCATGACCGACGCCTTCGCCAAGGCGAACCCCGACATCAAGGTCAATCTCGAATTCGTTCCCTATGAGGGCCTGCACGACAAGACCGTGCTGGCGCAGGGTTCCGGCGGCGGCTATGACGTCGTCCTCTTCGACGTCATCTGGCCGGCCGAATACGCCACAAACAAGGTGCTGGTCGACGTCTCCTCCCGCATCACCGACGAGATGAAGAAGGGCGTGCTGCCGGGCGCCTGGACCACTGTACAGTATGACGGCAAATATTACGGCATGCCCTGGATCCTCGACACCAAATATCTGTTCTACAACAAGGAAATCCTGGAGAAGGCCGGCATCAAGGCGCCGCCGAAGACCTGGGACGAGCTGGCTGAGCAGGCAAAGGCAATCAAGGACAAGGGTCTGCTGGCAACTCCGATCGCCTGGAGCTGGTCGCAGGCCGAAGCGGCAATCTGCGATTATACCACGCTGGTTAGCGCCTATGGCGGCGATTTCCTGAAGGACGGCAAACCTGCCTTCCAAAGCGGTGGCGGCCTTGACGCCCTGAAATATATGGTGGCCAGCTACACGTCAGGCCTGACCAATCCGAACTCCAAAGAGTTCCTGGAAGAGGACGTCCGAAAGGTCTTCCAGAACGGTGATGCCGCCTTCGCTCTCAACTGGACCTACATGTACAACATGGCGAACGACCCGAAGGACAGCAAGGTCGCGGGCAAGGTCGGCGTCGTGCCGGCGCCGGGCGTCGCCGGTAAGAGCGAGGCTTCGGCCGTCAACGGCTCGATGGGCCTCGGCATCACCTCCGCCAGCCAGCATCCCGACGAGGCCTGGAAGTACATCACCTTCATGACCTCGCAGGCCACACAGAACGCCTACGCCAAGCTCAGCCTGCCGATCTGGGCTTCCTCCTATGACGACCCCGGTGTCACCAAGGGCCAGGAAGAGCTGATTTCCGCCGCCAAGGTCGGCCTCGCCGCCATGTATCCGCGCCCGACGACGCCGAAATATCAGGAGCTTTCGACGGCGCTGCAGCAGGCAATCCAGGAATCGCTGCTCGGCCAGTCCACTCCCGAGGACGCGCTGAAGTCTGCTGCCGAAAACAGCGGCCTCTGAAGCCGGCATGAACCCCGGGCGGCGCCTGTCGCCGCCCGCCTCCCAAACCTGTGATGAAGAAGGGTCGCCTCGATGTCGGGCACATGGCTGACAACCCGCGCGTGGCTTTTGATGCTGCCGCTTCTCATGGTCATGATCTCAGTCATCGGCTGGCCGCTCGCCGATACCGTCGGCCTCTCCTTCACCGATGCCAAGCTGGTCGGCACCGATGGCAATTTCGTCGGCATCGATAATTACGCCAAGATGCTCTCCGGCTCGAATTTCCAGCGCACGTTGGTCACCACTGCATGGTTCGCGATCGTCTCGGTCGCCGCCGAAATGGTGATCGGCGTGCTTGCCGCGCTGCTGCTGAATCAGCAGTTCCGCGGCCGCACTGCGCTCCGCGCCCTGATGATCCTGCCCTGGGCGCTGCCGACGGTCGTCAACGCCACGCTCTGGCGGCTGATTTATAATCCTGAATACGGTGCGCTCAACGCGGCGTTGACGCAGCTTGGTCTGCTCGATGCCTATCGCTCCTGGCTCGGCGAGCCGGGCACGGCGCTTGCCGCCCTCATCGTCGCCGACTGCTGGAAGAACTTCCCGCTGGTGGCGCTGATCGCGCTTGCCGCACTCCAGGCCGTGCCGCGCGATATTACCGCCGCCTCCCTCGTTGACGGCGCCGGCCCCTTCGCCCGCTTCCGCTTCGTCATCCTGCCCTATCTCGCCGGCCCGCTGATGGTAGCGCTCGTGCTGCGCACGATCGAAGCCTTCAAGGTATTCGACATCATCTGGGTCATGACCCGCGGCGGACCGGCCAACAGCACCCGCACGCTCTCGATCCTCGTGTACCAGGAAGCCTTCTCCTTCCAGCGGGCGGGCTCGGGCGCGTCGTTGGCATTGATCGTCACGCTGCTGGTCACGCTGCTTGCCGCCGGCTATGCCGCCCTGGTGCGCAAGACCGCCGGGAGTGCCGTCTGATGGAACGCCAGAGCCCGCTGTTTTCCGCCTTCATTCATCTCTCAGCGCTGCTGCTTGCCGCCGTCATCCTGGCTCCGATCCTGTGGCTGTTCATCATGAGCATTTCGCCGGCCGCCGATCTTGCGGCAAAGCCGCTGCGCTGGTGGCCGCAGACGATGGATTTCTCGCGTTACCAGGTCCTGCTGTCGACGCTCGAAAACAGCGCTGGCGCCGCCTTCACCTCATCGCTGCGCAACAGCATCGAGGTGGCCGGCATGGCGACCATCGCCGCCATCGCGCTTGCCATTCCGGCCGGCTGGGCGGTGTCGCGCACGCCTTCTGTGGGATGGTCGCTGTCGATGGTGATCGCCACCTATATGCTGCCGCCCGTAGCACTCGCCGTGCCGCTCTATATGGGTCTGTCCCATCTCGGCATGCTGAACAACGTCTTCGGCCTAGCCCTCGTCTATCTCACCATCCTGGCACCCTTCACCACCTGGCTGATGAAATCGGGCTTCGATTCCATCCCGCGCGAGATTGAATCCGCCGCAATGATCGATGGCGCCGGCCTGTTCCAGACGCTGAGAATTATTACGCTGCCGCTTGCCGCCCCCGTGGTCGCGACATCGAGCCTCTTCGCGTTCCTGCTGGCCTGGGATGAATTCTTCTATGCGCTGCTCTTCACCTCGGACCAGCGCGCCAAGACGCTGACCGTCGCCATTGCCGATCTCGCCGGCGGCCGCGTTTCCGATTACGGACTGATCGCCACGGCAGGCGTGCTCGCCGCCCTGCCCCCGGTGCTGATCGGCCTCGTCATGCAACGCGCCCTGATTTCAGGGCTCACCAGCGGCGGCGTCAAGGGATGAAGATGACAACAGAAAGAAACCGGCCGGCCGGACTTGCTGCGATTGACCGCGAGATGGTGCGCCAGCACGCCGATGCAATCGCCTCTTATGAAGCCGCCGCACCGATGGCGGCAAGAGCCGCCGTCTCGCTGAAGAAGACCGGCCGGCTTCTACTGCTCGGCATGGGCGGCTCGCATGCCGTCAACCGCGCCGTCGAGCCGCTCTACCGTGCGCTCGGCATCGATGCCGTCGCTTTGCCGCTCTCCGAACAGCTCGGCCAGCCGCTGCCGATCGCCGGCAGGACGATCTTCGTCACCTCGCAATCGGGCGAAAGTGCCGAAGTCGTGCGCTGGTTCAACGAAACCGGCGGTACGGAGGAAAGCTTCGGCCTGACGCTCGAAGGCAGTTCCTTCCTCGCCAGAACCGCCCCGTCGCTGGTCGGCAGCGGCGGCACCGAGCTTGCTTTTGCCGCAACCCGCAGCCTGACCGTGACCTTCGCCCTGCATCTCGCGGTCTTGGCCGCTCTCGGCGAAGATCCCGCGGCCGCGCTTGCCGTCCTCAAGGCGCCCGAAGACCATGACATCGCGGCCGCGCTCGCTGCACTCGAAAAGGTCGCGACCGTCGTGACCTCGGGCCGCCGACTGCAAGGTGTCGCCGAGGCACTGGCCCTCGGGCTGACAGAGCTTTCGCGACGGCCCTGCTTCTCCCTCGAAGGCGGTCAGCTGCGCCATGGCCCGATGGAGATGCTGAGGCCGGAGATTGGCGTGGTACTGTTCCGCGGTCTCGACGAGACGGCCGGCCTCGTCACCACCATGGCGGTATCCGCCGTCGAGACCGGCGCGCCCGTCATCCTGTTCGACGCCTCGAGCGAAGCCCCCGTCACAGGGGCGGTGACGATCCGTTTTGCGCCAGCGACGGGGCTTGCCGCGATCTTCGCGATGCTGCCGGTCGCCCAGCGGCTGATGATCGCCTTTGCAGGAACCCGCGTGGAGAATGCCGGAACGCCGATCCGCTCCACCAAGATTACCCGGAGTGAATGAATGCGGCCGCTTGCAGTCATCGGCAACGTCAATGTCGATCTCATCCTCGGACCGGCCGCCCCCTGGCCGAAGGCCGGCACGGAAATCAGGGTCGATCACGACGAGCTCCGCGTCGGCGGATCGGCCGGCAACAGCGCACTCGCGTGGCAGGCGCTCGGCATCGAATTCGAGATCGCCGCCAATATCGGCAGCGACCAGTTCGGCCGCTGGCTGGCGGAAGCCTTCGGCCATCGCTCCAAAAATTGGCCGGTACGCCCCGAGAAAACGACGCTTTCCGTCGGCATCACCCATCCGGACGGCGAGCGCACCTTCTTCACGACGACCGGCCATCTGCCGCGCTTCAGCCTCGCCGACGTGTTCGCAGTCATCGACGGCGAAAGACTGCGCGGCGGTTACGCGCTTCTCTGCGGCGGCTTTCTGACCGACGATCTGGCGAGCGAATATGACGCCTTCTTCGACTGGGCCGACGGCCACGACATCATTGTCGCACTCGATACCGGCTGGCCGCTCGACGGCTGGACCGAAAAAAATTGCGCGGCCGCCCGTGCCTGGCTTTCGCGCAGCGGCATTGCACTGCTGAATGAGGTCGAGACGACGACGCTTGCCGGCATCGCCGATCCGGTCGAAGCCGCCCGTGAAGTCAGGTCGCATATGCCGGAGGGCGCGATCATCGTCGTCAAGCGCGGCCCGGATGGCGCCATCGCCATCGGGCCGGATGGCCTGCCGGCATCCGCAACTGCACCCGTCGTCAAGGTCGTCGATACGATCGGCGCCGGCGATGTCTTCAATGCCGGCTTCCTGGCAGCATTGGCAGACGGCAAGCCGCTGGCTTCCTGCCTGGCGGCAGGGACACAGGTCGCCTCGCGCGCCATTTCCACCCTTCCCCGCAGCTATGGCGAGCCATCGGCTCCTCAGGAGCCCATGTCATGAGCGCGCTCGACATTGAAAACATCCGCAAGACCTATGGCGAAGTGGAAACGCTGAAAGGCATCGACATCTCGCTGGAAAGCGGCGAATTCCTCGTGCTGCTCGGCTCCTCCGGCTGCGGCAAGTCCACGCTCCTCAACATCATTGCCGGCCTTGCCGAGGCGACGAGCGGCGACGTCAGGATCGGTGGGCGGTCGGTTCTCGGAGTACATCCGAAGGACCGCGACATCGCCATGGTCTTTCAATCATATGCGCTCTATCCCAATCTGACGGTGCACCGGAACATCGGCTTCGGCCTGGAAATGCGCAAGGTGCCGGCGCCCGAGCGTGACAAGGCCGTGCGCGATGCCGCGAAACTCCTGCAGATCGAAAACCTTCTCGACCGCAAACCGAGCCAGCTCTCCGGCGGCCAGCGCCAGCGCGTCGCGATCGGCCGGGCGCTGGTGCGTAAGCCGGAAGTGTTTCTCTTCGACGAGCCGCTCTCCAATCTCGACGCCAAGCTGCGCATGGAGATGCGCACTGAGATCAAGCGGCTGCATCAGATGCTGAAGACCACGGTCGTCTATGTAACCCATGATCAAATCGAGGCGATGACCCTTGCAAGCCGCATCGCCGTCATGCGCGACGGCCGTATCGAGCAGCTGGGCACGCCTGAGGAAATCTACAACCATCCGGCAACACTCTATGTTGCCACCTTCGTCGGCGCTCCGCCGATGAACCTGCTGAAGGCGACAGTGCGCGATGGCCGGCTGGCGATTGCAGGTTCTGATGCCAGCCTGCCCCTACCGACCCGCTTCGCCGAAGCCGCCGTCAATGGCCGCGAACTCGTCCTCGGCATCCGCCCCGAGGCCCTTCGCACGGACGGCGCCGGCCCGTCGCTCAAG
>NZ_JACHBD010000002.1 GCF_014200175.1 Rhizobium lentis
ATCGGGTTGCGGCGGCTTTTGGCCTGGCGCTGCGGCAGCAGGCCGATACGGTCGAACAGGATGCCGGCATCCTCGTTGACCGCCTGCTCGCTCGTCACCGTCAGTTTCGTGTGGGATTTGAGACGGGTGACGATGCGGCAGCCGGCGGCATTGAGCTTCGCCCACCAGCCGAAGTCGTAATAGCCGAGATCGAAGACATAGGTGGCGCCCGCCTCGATCGGCATCTCCTTGGCGGCGGTGATGTCGTTGACATTGGCCGGGGTGACGGCCGCATAGATCGGTCGTTCGGCATCGGCATCGTAGACGACGTGCATCTTGGCGCCGCAGGCCTGATCGGAAAAGCGGGCCCAGTGCGATCCCGTCCCGGAAAGAGGCAGACTGCTGCCGTCGATCAGATAGACCGCCTCGCCGACGGCCCGCTTGAGCCCGCGTCCGGCGCGGGCCACCATCTGCGCGAACAACTCGGCAAAAACACTGCTCGGACGCAGACCGTTGGCATCGGCCAACGTCGAGCGCGACACCGGGCGAGCGCCGAGATGGTAAAGGCGCGCGCTGTGGCTCTGCAGGGAGCCGGCGATCTCGCGCAGGCTGACGGCACCAGCAAGCTGGCCGTAAAGCAGCGCGATCAATTGGCTCTTCGTCGACAGCCGCCGAACGTGCTTGTCGGCCTGATGCTCCCCCACAAGTCTTTCGAAGACCGTCCACGGAATCCGCTTCAACAGATCATGAAAGACGCTATTGTTGTGCCGCACGGTGTTGCTCCTCTTTCCATGTCCGGGAACGTCGCCAAACGCTCGAACATGAGTAGAATCAACACCGTGCGCCATGTCCACTAAATTTAAACCGGACAGCTGTGGGCCGGGCCCGAGCATCTGCAGCCGGTTGATAGATTTGCAGATCCTCGACACAAGGCCGAAGATGACGGAGAAAAAGAGCGAGGCTTGTCACCAAACCAAGGAGACTCAGGCATCCTCGTCAAAAGAGGCTCTGCGAAAGCCTATTCGTCGCCCATCTTCAACGCCGCAATGAAGGCTTCCTGCGGAATCTCCACCTTGCCGAACTGGCGCATGCGCTTCTTGCCAGCCTTCTGCTTGTCGAGCAGCTTGCGCTTGCGGGTGGCGTCGCCGCCGTAGCATTTCGCGGTCACGTCCTTGCGCAGCGCCGAGATCGTCTCGCGGGCGATGACGTTGCCGCCGATCGCCGCCTGGATCGGGATCTTGAACATGTGTTTCGGGATCAGCTCCTTGAGCTTCTCGCACATGTCGCGGCCGCGCTTTTCGGCGGCGGTGCGGTGCACCATCATCGACAGCGCGTCGACCGGCTCGCCGTTGACGAGGATCGACATCTTCACGAGGTTGCCCTCGCGATGATCAGTCAGCGTATAGTCGAAGGAGGCATAGCCCTTGGAGATCGACTTCAGACGGTCGTAAAAATCGAAGACGACTTCATTGAGCGGCAGATCGTAGGTCAGCATTGCGCGCGTGCCGACATAGGTGAGTTCGATCTGGATGCCGCGCCGATCCTGGCAGAGCTTCAGGATGCCGCCGAGATAATCGTCCGGTGTAAGGATCGTCGCGCGGATCCACGGCTCGTGGATCTCCGAGATCTTAACGACGTCGGGCATGTCGGCGGGGTTGTGCAGCTCGCGCTCCGTGCCGTCGGTCATGAACATCTTGTAGACGACGGAGGGGGCGGTGGCGATGAGGTCGAGGTCGAACTCGCGCTCCAGCCGCTCCTGGATGATTTCGAGATGCAGCAAGCCGAGGAAGCCGCAGCGGAAGCCGAAGCCGAGGGCGGCCGAGGATTCCATTTCAAAGGAGAAGGAAGCGTCGTTGAGGCGAAGCTTGCCCATGGCGGCGCGCAGATCCTCGAAATCGGCGGCGTCGACCGGGAAGAGTCCGCAGAACACTACCGGCTGTGCCGGCTTGAAGCCCGGCAGTGCCTGTGCGGTCGGCCGCTTGTCCTCGGTGATCGTATCGCCGACACGGGTATCGGCCACTTCCTTGATCGAGGCGGTGATGAAGCCGATCTCGCCGGGGCCGAGGCTGTCGACATTGACCATCTTCGGCGTCAGCACGCCGACACGCTCCACTTGGTACTTCGCATCCGTGCCCATCATGCGGATCGTCTGGCCCTTGGTCAGCACGCCATCGATGATGCGCACGAGAACCATGACGCCGAGATAGGTATCGTACCAGCTGTCGACGAGCAGCGCCTTCAGCGGCGCCTTCTCGCCGCCGGGGCTCTTCGGCGCCGGCAGCTTGTGAACGATCGCTTCCAGCACATCGGGAATGCCGAGGCCGGTCTTTGCCGAGATCAGTACGGCCTCGGAAGCATCGATGCCGATCACTTCCTCGATCTGTTCCTTGATGCGGTCGGGTTCGGCGGCCGGCAGGTCGATCTTGTTGAGCACGGTGACGAGTTCGTGGTTGTTGTCGATCGCCTGATAGACATTGGCGAGCGTCTGCGCTTCCACACCCTGCGAAGCGTCGACGACCAGCAGCGAGCCCTCGCAGGCCGACAGCGACCGCGAGACCTCGTAGGCGAAGTCGACGTGGCCGGGCGTGTCGATCAGATTGAGGATGTATTTTTCGCCATTGTTTGCCTGGTAGTGCAGGCGCACGGTCTGGGCCTTGATGGTGATGCCGCGCTCGCGCTCGATATCCATATTGTCGAGCACCTGCTCGGACATTTCGCGCTCGGCAAGGCCGCCTGTCGTCTGAATCAGGCGGTCGGCCAGCGTCGATTTGCCGTGGTCGATATGGGCCACGATCGAGAAGTTGCGGATATGGGACAGCGGAGTGGTCGAATTGGTGCTCATGCGCGCCATATAGCAGCGCCGCCCCCGGCCGCAAAGCGGTAATTATCCCGCCGTTTACGCTATTTGCGGGCGACAGGCGCCTGTCAGACCGGCCACGCCTCCAGCCGCCAAGCCGAATCCCAGAACATCCATTCATATTGCGAGGCGCGCAAGAAAACATCCATCATCTGAGAGCGTTCCGCCGGCGATGCCGCGCGGGCGGCGATATCAGTCAGGGCGATCACCTCGCGGGCGCCGGCGGCAAATTGCGGATCGCCATAGGTGTTGATCCAGGCCTGGAAGGCATTGCCCTCGATCGCCGGCCGACTCTTGATCGCTTCGCCGACATGCCAGTAGATCCAGAAGCAGGGAAGGATGGCGGAAAGCGCCACCGCATAGGAGCTGTGATAGGCGGTGGCGAGCAGGAAATTCGTGTAGGCGAAACAGGAAGGCGAGGGTTCGGCCGCGCTTACATCCTCGGAGCTGATGCCGAACTGGGTGAGAAAGCCGGCATGCAGGCCCTGCTCGACGGTGATCGCCTTCTGCGCCGATCCGAGGAAACGCAGCACCTGCGCATTATCCGGCGCTTTTGCCGCAACAATCGCCAGGCAGCGCGCATAATGCTTGAGGTAAAGCGCGTCCTGGAGGATGTAGTGCCGGAAAACCTCGGGCGGCAACGTGCCGTCAGAAAGACGCGTGAGAAGCGGCAGCACCTCGATCTCGGCCATGACGGCGGCGATCCTATCCCAGGCGGCGGCCGTGAAGCTTCCCGTCAGTTCCGTGCTCTGCGTGCTGGCGTCCATCACTCTCTCCGATCTCAATAGCGCTGCCATATATCGGCGAGGCTGCGGCGAAAGCAAGGTTGGGTTGCCCATCTTGCCGAGGCTTGATTCCATCATCGGATCATGTATTTCTCTTATAGTAGAATCAGCGGACCGGAACGTGGAAGAACAACTGGAACAGGCAATCGGCATCCGCATCCGCAAGCTGCGGCTGGATAAAGGATTGACCCTTGATGATCTCGCGACGGCCTCCGGCGTCAGCCGGGCTATGATTTCGCGCATCGAGCGCGCGGAGGCGAGCCCCACCGCCTCGCTGCTCGCAAGGATCTGCGCCGCGCTCGGCCTGTCGCTGTCGGCCTTCTTCGCGGAGGAGGGAGAGCAGGCTTCGCCGCTTGCCCGCCGTCCGGAGCAGCAGGTCTGGCGCGATCCGGAGACCGGTTATCTCAGGCGTTCGGTCTCTGCGCCCGGCACCGCCTCCGACGTTGATATCGTCGAAGTCGAATTCCCCGCTGGCGCCCGCGTCAGCTTTCCCCCGCATGCGGCATCCCACGGCATGACGCAGCATGTCTGGCTGTTCGACGGCGAGCTGGAGATGACGGTGGGCGAAGTGGTCTACCGGCTACGCCCCGGCGATTGCCTCTTCATGCCGGTCGGCGAAGGGCATGTCTTCCACAATCCCGGCAACGCGCCGGCGTGTTATTGCGTCGTGCTCGATCGCGGCGGCCGATAGCAGTATCTATTTCAGGAGAAGAAGACCATGCCCGACATTCGTACCCTTTCCGCCGAGGAGGCGCGCGCCGCCATTCCCGCCCTGTCGGAAGTGCTTGCCGATTGCGTCGCGGGCGGCGCCTCCGTCGGTTTCATGCAGCCCTACGGGCCCGAAGATGCCGAAGCTTATTGGTGCGATGTCGCCGATGCGGTCGCGGCCAGCGGCAGCCTGCTTCTGGTCGCCGAACTGGAGGGCCGGATCGTCGGCACGGTGCAGGTGGGGGCCGCGCAGATGCCGAACCAGCCGCACCGCGGCGATCTGAAGAAGCTCTTGGTGCATCGCTCCGCCCGCGGGCGCGGTCTCGCCCGGCTGCTGATGGAAGCGGCGGAGCGCGAGGCGGCCAAACGCGGCAAGACCCTGCTGGTGCTCGACACGGCAACCGGCAGCGATGCCGAGGCGATCTATCCGCGCCTGGGCTGGCAGCGTGTCGGCGTCATCCCCGATTATGCGCTGTGGCCGCAAGGCGGCTTCTGCGACACCACTCTCTTCTACAAGCGGCTCGCCTAATTGCGCCGGCTCGGTTCATCTCGGATGGCCGAAGGCGGAAAGCGTCTCGTGCAGCCTCGCGCCTGCCGTCCATTGCGCAGCACTCCAGCCGAACTGCCACGCCGCTTCAATATTTTCCGCCATGTCGTCGATGAAGCCGATTTCGCCGGGCAGGGCGCCGGCGCGTTCGGTCGCCAGCCGGAAGAAGTCCGGCGAAGGTTTGCGGTGCCCGAGCGCGGCGGAATAGATGATGCCGTCGACATGCGCGCCGAGCCCGGCCTCTTCCATCAGGTAGCGCGCCCGCCTGTGCTCCTGATTGGTCGCCAGGAAAAGAGCAACACCGCTTTGCCTGAGCGCGGCAAGGTCTTCCAAGAGATTGAGATCCAGGCGGGAATCGTTTTCGAACCAATAATCGATCAGGGTTGCGGCGCTGAGATGAGGCGCTATCTTTGCAAGCACGGCGGAAAGCCGCGGCTCCAACGCCTCGCGGCCGACGACGATGTCATTCCAACAGGTCTGGAAGAAGGCCCGCTGCAGCAAGTCGGGTCGCAAGCCGAGATCGCGCTCGAGATAGGTGAAGTGCGGCAGGCCGTCGGCGGGGCGGCCATGAATGAGCACGCCATCGACATCGACCATCAGCACCTGCATGCGGAAGCTCCCTCCTCAAAACACCGGCGAAGATGGCGTCGTCGCCCTGGATGATCAATAGATCGCCGTGCTGCTTTTTTGTCGCGGCGAGCCCGTGTAAAGCTCGATCTTCAACTCAAGGGCGGGATCTGAAATGCGTGTCATCTACTCCGAGGACCATAAGCTGCGTGATGCCAGGACCGAGCTTTACGCCGGCCAGCTGGTGACGCCCTTCGAGGCGCCGTTTCGGGCCGAATGGATCCTGGCGGCGGTGAAGGAGGCGGGCTTTGCCGATGTCGTCGCGCCCGATGCGCACGGGTTGGAAACGGCCAGGAAGGTGCATGACCCCGCCTATCTCGATTTTCTCGCCACCGTCTGGGACCGCTGGGTGGCCGCCGGCTTCGAAGGCGAGGCGATCGCCAATTCCTTCCCTGTGCGCCGCACCAGCCAGCGCCTGCCCGACAATATCGTCGGCGCGATCGGTCATTATGCCAATGCTGCCGATACCTCGATCACCAAGGGCTCCTACGAAGCGGCGATCGCTTCGATGCGTTGCGCCGTAACGGGCGCCGACTGGCTGGCGGAGAGCCATCGTTTCGCCTTCGCGCTCTGCCGCCCGCCCGGCCATCACGCCGGCATCGATCTCTTCGGCGGCTACTGTTTCATCAACAATGCGGGGGTCGCGGCCCAGCGGCTGCTCGATCGTGGTGCGGCCAAGGTCGCCGTGCTCGATGTCGACTTCCACCATGGCAACGGCACCCAGGATCTCTTTTATCGCCGCGGCGATGTCTTCACTGCCTCGCTGCATGGCGATCCGATGCACGCCTTTCCCTATTTCCTCGGCCATGCCGACGAGGAGGGCGAGGGGGCGGGCACCGGGACCAACCGCAACTATCCGATGCCTCCGGGCACGCCCTTTGAGGTCTGGTCTTCGGCCCTTGCCGATGCGCTCGCCCGCGTCAAGGCCTTCGGCGCCGAAGCGATTGTCCTGGCGCTCGGGGTCGACACCTTCGAGCGCGATCCGATCTCCTTCTTCCGCCTCACCTCCGACGATTTCACCCGCATGGGCGCGATGATATCAGCCGCCGGCCTGCCGGTGCTTGTCTGCATGGAAGGCGGCTACGGCGTGCCGGAGATCGGGCTCAATGTCGCCAATGTCCTCAAGGGTCTGGAAGTCTGATCGCTTGATATGACCGACGAGATCGTTCCATCCGATATCCCGACGTCCCGCATGCTGAGCTGGGCGCGCAACTCCACCATCTACCGCCTGGAGCGGCGGATGATGACGGAAAAGCAGCTCTTCGACGCCATTACCCGCAAGGCGAAGGAGAAGTTCGACGAGATCAGCGCCGGCCAGCTCAAGGCCGTTGCCGAATTCGCCGTCAAATTCGCCTATGACAACAAGGTGCTCGACGATCGCGCCTATGCCGAGATCAGCACGCGCTCGGCCGTGCGCGGCGGCAAGTCGAAGCGCGCGATCGCCCAGAAGCTTGCCGCCAAGGGTGTTGCGAGCGACAAGGTCGAAGCTGCGCTCGAAGGGGCTGACGATCTCTACGCCGCGACCATATTCGCCCGCAAACGCGCCTTCGGCCCGTTTCGCCGTGGCGAAGTTAACGACAGCAGGAAGGCAAAGGAACTCTCCGCCTTCGCTCGCAATGGCTTCAGCTTCGAGATCGGCAGGAAGGTCTTCGATATGAGTTTCGAAGAAGCCGAAGAGGTGATCCTCTCCGGCCGCCTCTGATATGCATCAGCTCTCTTGCTGCCTGGATCAGAAGATTGAATTTGTCGGTTGCAAGCGGCCTCCGTATGAAGGGCGCTCAATCGGAGATGCAGATGAAAGACGGAACGAACGACGGCGCGGGCGTGCTGGCATTGGAAGCGCCTGCAACGTCCTCCGGCCTGGCGGCCGGCGGACTGATGTGCCTCCTGTCCATGTCGTCGATCCAGTTCGGCGCAGCTCTGTCTTCCCATGCGATCGCCACCTACGGACCGGCCGGCGCAAGCTGGCTGCGCCTCGTCTTTGCCGCGATCATCCTGGCCGTCGTCGTCCGTCCGCGCATATTCAGCTACTCCAGAGAGCAATGGATAAGCGCGCTCGTTCTCGGCACGACGACAGCGTTGATGACCATGAGTTTTTTCGCGGCCATCGAGCGCATTCCGCTCGGGCTGGCCGTGGCGATCGATTTTCTCGGCCCGCTTTCGGTCGCGACCATCGGTTACGGTCTCAGCCGGCGTCTCGTCTGGCCGCTCATTGCCGCCCTGGGTGTGCTGGCGCTTGCCCATGACGGTGAAGGCTGGATCGGGGATATGTGGGGCATTCTCTTTGCCGGCGGTGCCGGGACCGGCTGGGCGATTTATATCGTGCTGACCAAGAAGATCGGCGCCAGCTTCAAGGGGCTGGAAGGGCTTTCCATGTCGCTGATGGTTGCCGCGGCGGTTGCGACGCCCTTCGGCTTTGCCGGCGCCGCGCCGGCGCTTGACGTCTATGGCCTGATCGAGATGGCGGGCCTTGCCGTGCTCGTGCCGCTGCTGCCCTATACGCTGGAGCTGATTGCCCTGCGGCGCATGCCGACGACATCCTTCGGCATTCTCATGAGCCTCGAACCGGCCATTGCGGCTCTGGCAGGCTTCGTCATTCTGATGCAGCCGATGACGCTTCTGCAGATGGCAGGAACGGCCCTGGTCGTCGCCGCAAGCGCCGGCGCGACCTTTTCCGCCAGGCAATGATGCGTCAGCCCGCTTTCTTCGCAGGGTCGTCGAGCGCCGGATCGTAGAACAGCGACAGCGTCAGGCTCTTGGCGATCCGCTCCGCCGTCGCCATGAACCAGGCCTTGGCCTCCGTCGACGGGGCGATATCGTCGAGCGTTGCGGCAAACAGCGCCAGCCACTTCGGAAAGAGATCCGGCGTCAGATCCGCGACGCCCGTATGCGCCTGCACCGGCTTGCCGCCATAGGCGCCGCTGCGAAAGGCGACGGCCGACCAGAAGCTCTTCATCTTCTCCAAATGCTCCGGCCAGCGGCCGGAGAGCCTGGCGTCGAACACGGGACCGAGATCGGGGTGCTCCAGCACGCGCCCGTAAAAGGCCTCGACCAGCCTGCCGATGAAGGCTTCGTCGACGCCCATCGCCCGCATCTCCGCCTCCGCCCTTTCGCGGATCGCCGCGACATGGGCAGGGCGGCCCTGAATGTCATTATTCATCATAAACCCCGGCGCCGCATGATGCGGCGCCCTCTCATATAGGTGTTTGTGGGGGCGCGCCAAAGGCATCCGTGCGGCTTGCGGCAATCTGTCAGCCGGCCTGCTCTAAGCCCTTGACCGTCACCACCGCGTTCTTTAAATTTAGAATTATTCTAAATTATTGGAGCAAGTCATGCTGGCGCGGTTTTTCAGATCCTCGAAACGATCTTTTCAGTCGCTGTCCGAGCAGGAAATCCTCGCCCTTGCCATTGCCTCCGAGGAGGACGATGCCCGCATCTATCTCGCCTATGCCGACAAATTACGGCCCGAATTTCCGGCATCGGCTAAAGTCTTCGAGGATATGGCCGAGGTCGAGGATACTCATCGCAAATCGTTGATCGAAATTTATCGTCAGCGTTTCGGCGAACGCATCCCGCTGATCCGGCGCGAGCATGTCGAGGGCTTCTATGATCGCAAGCCCGACTGGCTCAGAGCCAACCTGTCGCTTGATGCGATGCGGCAGGAGACCGAGGCGATGGAGGAGCAGGCCTACCGTTTCTACGTCGAGGCGGCAAAGCGGACCTCGGACGCCTCGACGAGAAAGCTTCTCGGAGATCTGGCGATGGCCGAACAGGGGCACGAAGATATTGCCCGCATGCTGGGCGACAAGCACACGCCCGAGGATGTCAGGCGCGACGAAGATGAGACGGCGCACCGGCAATTCGTGCTGACCTATGTGCAGCCGGGCCTGGCCGGGCTGATGGACGGCTCGGTCTCGACGCTGGCGCCGATCTTTGCCGCCGCCTTTGCCACCCAGGACACCTGGCAGACCTTCCTTGTCGGCCTTTCGGCTTCCGTCGGCGCCGGCATCTCGATGGGCTTCACCGAAGCCGCCCATGACGACGGCAAGATCTCCGGCAGGGGCTCGCCGGTCAAGCGCGGCCTTGCCTGCGGCATCATGACGGCGCTCGGCGGCCTCGGCCACGCGCTGCCCTATCTGATCCCGCATTTCTGGACGGCGACGATCACCGCCGGCGGCATCGTTTTCTTCGAACTCTGGGCGATCGCCTTCATCCAGAACCGCTACATGGAGACTCCCTTCCTGCGCGCCGCCTTCCAGGTCGTCCTCGGCGGCAGCCTGGTGCTCGCAGCGGGGATTCTGATTGGGAATGGGTGAGGAGTGGTCGGCGAAGCCGAGCAATCGATCCAGTGAATCGATTGCAGCGACGAACGCCCGGAGCCATGCGGAGGGCCGGGATAGGGCGCGGCAAACGCAACCCACTTAAAGTGCCGCAATCTCCACGCCGATTTATATCTTCCCAAGCCCACTTCCCTCAGCCTTGTACGTTGGGAAGTCCCGAGCGGGGAGAAGATGCCCCAAAGGGCAGATGAGGGGGTGAGGAGCGTTGAGTGACGAACAGCTTGAGCGGTAGCGAAAGGCGACGGTCGACGCGGTTCCAATTCCCCCAAAAGCAAAAGGCCGGCTTTCGCCGGCCTTTTCCCCGCATCCCCCAGAAATCCTCAGCGCAGTGCGCCGACCAGAACGTCGCGGCCGTTCTCGATGGTGACCCAGCGGCCGGCATTGAAGCTCGACTGGCGCTTGACGAAGGAATAAGGTGTCGCGAACCACGGCTTGACGTCGACGGCGAGGTTGTCGAGCACGAAGTCGCCCTCGGCGGTGCGCAGCGTCAGGACGGCATGGCCCTCACCATCAGGCTTGCGCACGACAGTCATCAGCAGGTCGGCGGCCGGAACGCCGCGCTGGATCAGAATGCGGCGCTTCAAGAGCGCGAAATCCTCGCAGTCGCCGGCGGTGGTCGGATAAGCCCAGACTTCATCCTTGCCGTAGATTTCCTTGTCGGTCATCGGCGTGATCGTGCGGTTGACGGTGGCGTTGACCGAACGGACGAGCGACCACTTGGCCGGGGTCATCTCGAGAGGGCCCGCATTGCGGTTTGCGCCGCACTCACTGCTGTGGGTCTGACAGAAATCGTAATGGCCGATCGGCTGCGAAGTGGCGTTGCCTGTTACCATGGAAGCATTTCTGCTTGGAGCTGGGATGGCGGCAGTCGCCATCGCAAACACGGCCATCATGGCCACAAAGATACCTTTGATCCGCACGCCCGCTCTTTCCTCGATCGCCCCTTAATTATTAACAAACTGTTAATGGAGAGGGCCGAGAAGAGTCAATCGTTACTTCTTGTGAGGACCTTGCGACCCGTCGACATGGTTAAAATGCAACAAGATGGCGATCTGTTTCAGCAGGTTGTTATCCGGCCATGGAGGTGCGGATGATACCTTTGACGGCGCCTAGAATAAGGGCGATATCGCTGGGCCGGGACAGGCGATGGTCGCCGTCGCGGATGAAGGTCAGCACCACGTCGTCGGCGGGAAGGTGCTCGACAAGCTTCATCGCGTGCGCATGTGGCACGTCAGGATCCTTCATGCCCTGGAGGATATGCACCGGGCAACCTGTCTCGATCATGCCGTCGAGCACGCGGTTCTTGCGGCCATCCTCGATCAGCGCTCTGGTATAGATGTCCGGCTCCGGGCTGTATTGCGAGCGTTCTTCGAAATAGCCTCGCTCCGCCAGTGACTTGCGCTCCTTGGCCGTCAGGTTCGGCTCGATTAGTTCGGAGGTGAAATCGGGCGCCGGCGCGATCAGCACCATTCCTTCGAGTTTTGGCCCGGCTGGCTTCGGGCCCTCCTGTCGCGCGAGCTCCTGTGCCAGCCGTAGCGCAATCCAGCCTCCCATCGAGGAGCCGACAAGAATAACGCGGTCGGGCGCGACGTGGCGGATGACGGTCAGCGCCTCCTCCAGCCAGCGTGAGATCGTGCCGTCGCGGAAGCTACCGCCGGAAAGCCCGTGGCCGGAATAGTCCAGGCGGATACAGGCGGTACCGACTTCGCCAGCCAGTCCGTCGAGTTCCAATGCTTTGGTACCGCTCATGTCGGAACGGTAGCCGGATAGCCAAACGAGCGTCGGGACATTGTTGCCGGCTTGCGCCGGGCGCACCAGCATGGCGATCTCACGCGCCGCCTCGCCTTCGCCGACCGTCAGGAACTGCGGCTGAAGATTGGGCATCTGATCGGACATCGGCGAAACTCCTGTTGTTTTGGCCTATAAAACAGATTCTTGGCAGGCTGACAGCAGGTGATTTTTCCGCTAAAGGATGATATCGACTCCGTTGCAGTGATAACGAGATACGTTTTGTGCACCCTGATCGGGAGCGCGCGGCTGCAACATTCCGGAAACAACGCGAGGAGAATACGACCATTCGCAGACCTTTTAAGACCGATGCGCCCGTGAAGGACGGCCCGCGCTCGAACCGTGAAATCCGCATTCCCAAAGTTCAGCTGATCGCGGCTGACGGACAGAATATGGGCATCGTGCCCACCGACCAGGCCTTGAGAATGGCAGAAGAAGCCGGCCTCGATCTCGTCGAAATTTCCCCCAATGCCGAACCGCCGGTGTGCAAGATCCTCGATCTGGGCAAGCTGAAATATGCCAACCAGAAGAAGGCTGCCGAGGCGCGCAAGAAGCAGAAGATCGTCGAAGTCAAAGAAATCAAGATGCGCCCGAATATCGACACCCATGATTATGAGGTGAAGATGAAGGCGATGGGCCGCTTCTTCGACGAGGGTGACAAGGTCAAGGTGACGCTGAAGTTCCGCGGCCGTGAAATGGCCCACCAGGAACTCGGCATGAAGCTTCTGCAGCAGGTCAAGGCCGATACGACCGAGATCGCCAAGGTCGAAGCCGAGCCCAAGCTCGAAGGCCGCCAGATGATGATGGTGCTGGCGCCGAAGTAAGCGCCAGATACTTTTTCGCCCAAGGCCGTCCGCAAGGGCGGCTTTTGTGCTTTTGGCAGTCCCGCCTCCGGGCTGGCGAAGAATCCTCCGCGGCCCCGTTGCACTTTCATGACGCTGCGGTTATAAGCGCGCGTCCGAACTGACCGGCAGGGCATGCCGTGGCAGTTTCGAATGCTTGCGGAACGGTTCGTCGCCGAAGCCGCAGATCAACAACAAACGCTCCCGCACCTTGTTGCGACGGCCGGAGAACCGGACTTCGCGAGAGGGCTTTTTTGATGAAGCGCGCAGGGAGGACAGAAGGAGTAGCAAAATGCCCAAGATGAAGACGAAGTCCTCCGCCAAGAAGCGGTTCAAGATCACCGCGACAGGCAAGGTCAAGGCTGCCGCTGCCGGCAAGCGCCATGGCATGATCAAGCGTACCAACAAGTTCATTCGCGATGCACGTGGCACCATGGTTCTCGCAGAACCGGATGGCCGCAAGGTTATCAAGAATTACCTGCCGAACGGTCTCTGAGACTCGTCCGCGAACGCTAGATTTAAGGAGATCATGATATGGCACGTGTAAAAAGAGGCGTCACCGCCCACGCCAAGCACAAGAAGGTTCTGAAGGCCGCCAAGGGCTTTTACGGCCGCCGCAAGAACACCATCCGCGCCGCCAAGGCCGCCGTCGACCGGTCGAAGCAGTACGCTTACCGCGACCGCAAGGTTAACAAGCGCAACTTCCGTGCGCTCTGGATCCAGCGCATCAACGCCGCTGTCCGCGAATTCGGCCTGACATACGGCCGCTTCATCGACGGCCTGAACAAGGCCGGCATCGAAGTTGACCGCAAGGTTCTCTCCGACATGGCGATCCACGAGCCGGAAGCATTCGGCGCGCTCGTCAATGCTGCCAAGAAGGCGCTTGAGTACCTCAAGGAAACCGGTACGGCCAACGAGTTTGAAGGCGCGGTTCGTTAACCAGCGCTTCCCAGGCTCTATGCTTTTCGAATTTTGGGAAACCCGCGCTGGTTTGGGCTAGCGCGGGTTTTTCTTTCTTTATATCCCTTGCGCCGGTCGGCGCCGCCTGCCTCCCGATCCCCGCCTGATACTGGACGGAAAGAAGTGACAATGTCAGATATCGACCAGCTCAACTCATCGCTGCTCGCGGAAATCGCCGCCGCCAATGACGAGGCCGCCCTGGAAGCCGTGCGCGTATCTGCGCTGGGCAAGAAGGGCTCGGTCTCGGAACTCCTGAAGACGCTCGGCGCGATGACGCCGGAGGAGCGCCAGACGCGGGGTGCTGCGATCAACGCCCTGAAGAATGCCGTGACGGACGCCATCGCCGAACGCAAGTCGGTGCTGAAAATGGCGGCGGTCAACGCCCGCCTGAAGGCGGAAACGGTCGATGTCAGCCTGCCGGTGCGCTCCTCGCCGGCTGAGCGCGGCCGCATCCACCCGATCAGCCAGATCGTCGACGAGATTACCGCAATCTTCGCCGATATGGGCTTCTCGATTGCCGAAGGCCCCGATATCGAGACCGACTACTATAATTTCACGGCGCTGAATTTCCCCGAAGGCCATCCGGCCCGCGAGATGCACGACACCTTCTTCTTCAATCCGGACGAGAATGGCGAGCGCAAGGTACTGCGCACCCATACCTCGCCGGTGCAGGTGCGCACCATGGAGGCGCAGAAGCCGCCGATCCGCATCATCATTCCAGGCAAGACCTATCGCCAGGACTCGGACGCCACGCATTCGCCGATGTTCCATCAGGTCGAAGGCCTGGTGATCGACAAGAAGGCCAATGTCGCCAATATCCGCTGGGTGCTCGAGGAGTTCTGCAAGACCTTCTTCGAAGTCGACAGCGTGACGATGCGCTTCCGCCCGTCCTTCTTTCCCTTCACCGAACCCTCTTTCGAGGTCGATATCCAGTGCGACCGCTCTGGCCCGATCGTCAAATTCGGCGAAGGCCCCGACTGGATGGAGATTCTCGGCTGCGGCATGGTCCATCCGAACGTGCTGCGCTACGGCGGCCTTGATCCGGACGAATATCAGGGTTTTGCCTGGGGCATGGGCCTCGACCGCATCGCCATGCTGAAATACGGCATGCCCGACCTGCGCGACTTCTTCAACGCCGACGTCCGCTGGATGACGCATTACGGCTTCCGCCCGCTCGACATGCCGACGCTGTTCGGCGGCCTCAGCGCTTGAACGGAGATTTGGGACGATGAAATTCACGCTCTCCTGGCTGAAAGAGCATCTGGAAACGGATGCCACGCTCGATGAAATCTGCACCCGCCTGACCGAGATCGGGCTAGAGGTGGAGGATGTCGACGACAAGGCGGCATTCAAGCCCTTCGTCATCGCTAGAGTTGTCTCGGCGGAAAAACATCCGCAGGCCGATCGCCTGAAGGTGCTGATGGTCGATACCGGCGCCGGTTCGCCGATCCAGGTCGTTTGCGGCGCCCCGAATGCGCGCGCTGGCCTTATCGGCGCCTTCGCCGCACCCGGGACCTATGTTCCTGGTATCGACACGACGCTTGCCGTCGGCAATATCCGCGGCGTCGAAAGCCGCGGCATGATGTGCTCCGAAAAGGAACTGCAGATCTCCGACAATCACGACGGCATCATCGATCTGCCCGACGACGCGCCGGTTGGAAAAAGTTATGCCGCCTATGCGCATCTGGACGACCCGGTGATCGAGATCAATCTGACGCCCAATCGGCCCGACTGCACCTCGATCCACGGCATCGCGCGCGATCTCGCCGCCTCCGGTCTCGGCACGCTGAAGACACGGACCGCGCCGTCATTTTCCGTCGAAGGCGAGACGCCGGTCAAGCTGACGCTCGATCTCGACGATCCGAAACTCTGCCCCGGCTTTTCGCTCCGCCTCGTGCGCGGCGTCAGGAACGGCCCGAGCCCGCGCTGGATGCAGCAGCGGTTGATCGCCATCGGCCTGCGGCCCATCAATGCGCTGGTCGATATCACCAACTATATGACCTTTGACCAGGGTCGGCCGATGCACGTCTTCGACGCCGCCAAGGTGACGGGCAATCTTACTGTCCGCCGCGCCAGGGAAGGCGAGACTGTGCTGGCGCTCGACCAGCGCGAATACAAGCTGGGTCCGAGCAATGTCGTCATCGCCGATGAAGACGGTATCGAATCGATCGGCGGCATCATGGGCGGCGAACACTCTGGCTGCGACGAGAACACCGTCGACGTGCTGATCGAATCGGCCCTCTGGGACCCGATGAACATCGCCAAATCGGGCCGCAGCCTGGGTATTATCACCGATGCCCGCTACCGTTTCGAGCGCGGCGTCGATCCGGAATATATGGTTCCCGGTCTCGAACGCACGACGGAACTGGTGCTTGAGCTCTGCGGCGGCACGGCCGCGCGCGCCGAGGTCGTCGGCTATAAGGGGCACGAGCCGAAGGTCGTCGATTTCCCTTATTCCGAGGTCAAGCGCCTGACGGGCCTGGACGTCTCGACCGAGGAGAGCAATGCGATACTCGCCCGCCTCGGCTTCAAGGTTTCCGGCTCCGGCGAACGCGTTTCCGTCTCCGTTCCGTCGTGGCGCCCCGATGTCGACGGCAAGGCCGATCTCGTCGAGGAGGTCATGCGCATCCACGGCGTCGACAAAATCAAGCCGGCGCCGCTTCAAAGCCATGCCGCCGTTAACGGCAGAATCCTGACGACGCTGCAGATCCGCACCCGCGCGGCCAAGCGCGCGCTTGCCTCGCGCGGCATGCTGGAGGCCGTCACCTGGTCCTTCATTCCGGAAGATCAAGCGAAGCTCTTCGGCGGCGGTGCGCCGGCCCTCAAGCTTGCCAATCCGATCGCCGCCGAAATGTCCGATATGCGTCCCTCGCTGCTGCCGGGCCTGCTGACGGCGGCCCAGCGCAATGCCGACAAAGGCTATGGCGACGTGGCGATTTTCGAGGTCTCGGGCACCTATGAGAATGACCGATCGGACGGTCAGCGCCGCGTTGCCGGCGGCATCCGCCGCGGCACCGCCTCGCTCGCCGGCGGAGGGCGCATGTGGTCGAATGCAGTGAAGGGCGGCGGCAAACCGGTCGACGTCTTCGACGCCAAGGCCGATGCGCTCGCCGTCATCGAAGCTTGCGGCTTGCCGATCGGCAATATCCAGATCGAGCAGGGCGGCCCGGAATGGTATCATCCCGGCCGCTCCGGCACGATCAAGATGGGGCCGAAGGTGGTGCTCGGTTACTTCGGTGAATTCCACCCGCTGACCCTGGAAGCGCTCGATGTCTCCGGCGCTCTCTGCGGCTTCGAGGTCTATCTCGACGCGATGGCCGAGCCGAAGAAGAAGGCGACCCGCACCAAGCCGGCGCTGGAATTGTCGCCCTTCCAGGCGGTCAAGCGCGACTTCGCCTTCGTCGTCAACAAGACGGTGGAATCGGGCGCCATCATCAAGGCTGCGACCGGGGCAGACCGCAAGCTCGTCACCGGCGTCAACGTCTTCGACATCTTCGAAGGTGCGTCTGTCGGCGAAGGCAAGAAGTCGGTGGCGATCGAGGTTCAGATCCAACCGGTCGAGCGCACGCTGACGGATGAGGATTTCGAAGCGCTGACGCAGAAGATCGTCGCGAGCGTCGCGAAGTTTACCGGCGGCGTTCTCAGAAGCTGATCCCGCCAATCTTCGCCTAAAACAGAGAACCGGTCGTTGGCGCGACCGGCTCTTTCAAGTGTGAAGATGGTAGAGCTTGCTGACGATGACCCATCGGCCGTCGATCTTCAGCAGTGAGAGATAGTCGGTAAAGCGCATTCCGGCGAAATCGTCGGTGACCTTGACGCTCGCCGCGTCACCTTCGACATCGACGCTTTGGATATCCATGAAGGGCTGCGTGCCGGGCGGAGCCGGTTCCTCCGCCATGATCGCGGTGATGAATTCGTCCCGCGTCAGCCATTCGATGGCATTCTGGTAATAGCCGATGATCGAGCTTTGCGGGTGAAAGGCCTTCTTCAAGGCTGCCGCATTGGCGAAGGCCATGCCTTCGACATAGAGATGAACCGTCTGTTCGACTGCCTGCCTGTCCGACATGTTTCCATCCCGTTCTCCGAGATGACGTTAGATAGTTTCGCCGGACCGGAAGACAAGCCCGGCCATTGCATCAGGCCGGGCTTCTTCGATTACAGATTCGTCATCGCAAGCGAGGCGTCCGAATAGCGTTTTCCCGCCACCTGTGCGGCGGGGATCGCTTCGCCGAGCTGCTGCAGTTCGGCTGCACTGAGCGTGATATCGGCAGCGGCGGCGTTCTGTTCGAGATGCTGAAGCTTGCGGGCGCCGGGGATCGGCACGATGTCGTCGCCCTGGCTCAGCACCCAGGCCAGCGCCAGCTGCGCGGCCGTCACACCCTTCCTGGCCGCAAGCTGCTCGAGCGCTGTAACGAGGGCGGCGTTGGCATCGAAATTTTCGGCCTGGAAACGCGGCACCTGCCGGCGGAAATCGTCGGCGGCGAGATCGTCGGCCTTACGGATCGCTCCCGTCAGGAAACCGCGGCCGAGCGGGCTGTAGGGCACGAAGCCGATGCCGAGTTCACGGCAGGTGGCAAGCACGTCCTCTTCGGGATCGCGAGTCCAGAGCGAATATTCGCTCTGAAGCGCTGCGATCGGATGGACCGCATGCGCCCGGCGGATGGTGGCGCTGCCGGCTTCCGAAAGTCCGAGTGCGCGGACTTTGCCTTCCCTCACCAACTCGGCCATGACGCCGACAGTCTCCTCGATCGGCACGTTGGGGTCGACCCGGTGCTGGTAGAGCAGGTCGATGGTCTCGATTCCGAGACGTTTCAGCGAAGCCTCGGCAACTGCCCTGACATGTTCGGGGCGGCTGTCGACGCCGGCGATGGCGGCAGCGCCTGCCTTACTGGTATCGATCTTGAAGCCGAATTTGGTGGCGATCACCACGCGGTCGCGAAACGGCTTCAGCGCTTTTCCGAGGAGGACCTCGTTGGTGAAAGGACCGTAGACTTCGGCAGTGTCGAAGAAGGTGACGCCGAGATCGACCGCGCGATTGAGCGTCCGGATCGATTCCGCTTCATCGCTGGCGCCATAGGCAAAGCTCATGCCCATGCAGCCGAGGCCGACGGCTGAGACGGTGAGATCGTTTCCGAGTTTCCGGGTTTTCATGCTGCGCTCCTTGTTCTGAGCTGATTGTGAACCGCTGAGGATATCGTTGCGTACGGGCAGATGATATCGGCGGGGCATCGATCAGAAAATGCATGCAGATTCTAACGGCCTGTTCTATCATTTCGATCAATGAACAGAACTCAGCTCTCGCAACTCGCCGTTCTCGCCGCCGTTTCCGAGCATCGCAGTTTTCGTGCAGCGGCCAGGGAACTCCTCGTCGCGCCGTCGGCCATCAGCCATGCGATCGCGAGCCTTGAGGAAAGCCTGGGCGTCAGACTTCTGGCGCGCACCACCCGCAGCGTCGCGCCGACGGAGGAGGGCCGCCTGCTCCTCGAAAGGCTCCGCCCGGCGCTGGAGGAGATCGATGTTGCATTGGAGGCCGTCAGAGATACGCGCGGCAAGCCCGCGGGAAATCTGCGCATCACCGCGCCGCGCTTCGCCTCCGATATTTTGCTCGCCCCGCGCCTCGGCGATTTTCTCAATCTCTACCCCGACATCACTCTGGAGATCGCCAATGAGGACGGTTTCACCGATATTGTCCGGGAAGGTTTCGACGCCGGCATCCGGCTGGAGGAGAGCCTCGAGGCCGATATGATCGCGGTCAGGATCTCGCCCAAGCTGACGACTGTCATCGCGGCCTCGCCGGACTATTTCGAGCGCTACCCGAAGCCGGAGCATCCGCGCGATCTTGTCCATCACCGCTGCATTAAACGGCGCTTCACCAACGGCTCCATCTATCGCTGGGAATTCGAAAAGGACGGCCGGGAACTGGTTGTTGCCGTCGATGGGCCGCTTGTTGTCAGCGAGGACCGGTTGGCCCTGCTTGCGGCGCTAAACGGTGCCGGCCTCGCCTATCTCTTCGACATGCGGGTTCATGACGAACTGGCAGCCGGCAGACTGGTGCGGGTGCTGGAGGATTGGTGCGCGCCTTATCCCGGCCCATTCGTCTATTATCCGAGCCGGCGGCAGATGCGGCCGGCGCTGCGCGCCTTCATTGACTTCTTCAGATATGCGGAGACGGATAAGGGTGGCCGGTAGACGGCCACCCTTTCATATGGATCAGGCGGCTTTCGCCTTCTGGTTCGCCGCGGTGGTGGCGAGCTGCGAGAGTTTCTTGTCGGTGGCCGTCTCTTCCTGCAGCGTCTGATCGAGCAGGCTGACGACATCCTTGAGGCCGAGCGTTGCAGCCCAGGTTTTCAGCGTACCGTAACGGGCGATTTCATAATGCTCGACCGCCTGAGCTGCCGAGATCAGGCCGGCATCCAGCGCCGGCGTGCCCTTGAACTCCTCCATGATTTCCTCGCCTTCGGCGATAATGCCCTGGATCGCCTCGCAGGTCTTGCCCTGGGCGCGCTTGCCGATCTTTTCGAACACCTGCTGCAGGCGCTCGACATGGGCTTCGGTTTCCTCGAGATGCTTCTGGAAGCCCGCCTTCAGATCGGAGGACTGGGCGGCGCGCGCCATCTTCGGCAGGGCGCGCAATATCTGCCGCTCGGCGAAGTAAATATCCTTGAGCGTGTCGTAGAAGAGATCTTCCAACGTTTTTTCCTTGGCCATTTTCTCGATCCTTGTTTTGGGAAAGGCCGCGAACGCGGCGACACATTAAGAAGCAAGGATCGCGCAAATTGTTCCCGATGGATTTCGGGTGGACTGGAAATCTCCGCCGGGCGATCATCCCGCTGTTGACGTCGGGAGAAAAAATGATGCGGAAGCCGGGTTCGATGAAAGGTCTGGAGGATCTTGGTCGCGTGCGGTTGTCGCGAAACTTCTTCTTCCGCGATTTCCTGCATTCCGAGATCGCCGATTTCTACCGCATCCCCAACATTCCCGTGGATCCCGATCTGGCAATCGAGGCCGGCAAAAGGCTGTGCGAGGAATTGCTGGAGCCGCTGGAGGCAACCTTCGGGCGTCTGCACATCCGCTCCGGCTATCGCTCGCCTGACGTCAACAGGTTCGGCAACGAGAACAAGCTGAACTGCTCGACCAATGCCGCCACATCAGCCCATCACATCTGGGATATCAGGGATTTCGACGGCTGCATGGGCGCCGCCGTCTGTATTGCCGTGCCGTGGATGATCGACCGCTATCGCGATGAAAGCGACTGGCAACGGCTCGCCTGGTGGATCCACGACCACCTGCCTTATGCTTCGCTCTGCTTCTTCCCCAAGCTCTGGGCCTTCAATATCCAGTGGCACGAACGGCCGAAGCGGGTGATCCAGAGCTATGTCAGCCCGCGCGGCATCCTCACCAAGCCGGGCATGGCGAACTGGGAGGGCGATCATGGCGCTTTCTACGAGGGATTTCCCGCGCTCAGAGGCTGATGCGATAGCGGATGTGGCCGTCGCTCTCGACATAGCTGTCATAGAGCGCCCGGGCGGTCTTGTTGTTTTCGCTCGTATGCCAATAAAGCCGCGACCAGCCCTTCGCCTTGCCGAGCGCGACGAGATCGTCCATCAGCGCCCGGCCGACGCCCCTGCCGCGCGCCTCGGGATCGACGAACAGGTCTTCGAGATAGCAGTCCCTGCCGCGAATCCACGTGCCCTCATGGGTGAGATAGAGCGCAAAGCCCATGATCCTGCCGTCGATCTCGGCGACGCGCATGGCGATCGCCGAGGCCGGATCGAAGACCCGGCGCCATGTCTGATCGGTGATATCCGCATCGACAGTCACCTGGTAAAAGGCGAGATAGGCCGCCCAGAGTTGGCGCCAGCGGGTTTCGTCTTCGGGGCGGGCATCGCGTATCGTCATGGTCATCGTCCTGTTCTCTCAGCGCTTGGCTTCGTCGAGCAACGCCATCGCATCATCGGAAAGCGAAAGTGTCGCCGCTTTCACCAGGCTTTCGAGCTGCGAAAGGTTGGTGGCGCTGGCGATCGGCGCCGTCACACCCTTCTTGCGCAAGAGCCAGGCAAGCGAGATTTCCGCGGGCTTGGCGCCGGTCTCGGCAGATACCTTGTCGAGCGCGGCGAGAATGCGCAGCCCGTTTTCGTCGAGATATTGCGAAACCCGGCCCTCGCGGGCTCGGCCCTGGGTATCGGCCTTGCTGCGGTATTTGCCGGTGAGGAAGCCGGCCGCGAGGCTGAAATAGGTGATGACGCCAATATCTTCCTTGACGCAAAGCTCGGCGAGCGGCCCCTCGA
This sequence comes from Rhizobium lentis, assembly GCF_014200175.1. Lineage (GTDB taxonomy): Bacteria > Pseudomonadota > Alphaproteobacteria > Rhizobiales > Rhizobiaceae > Rhizobium > Rhizobium mulingense. The sequence continues at coordinate 21,722 of NZ_JACHBD010000002.1, forward strand.
AGCTTGACCGCTCATAGAGGTTATATTCCGGCTGCAGCACGTCGTAACGCGGCAGACCGGCCTTTTCGGCAGCGTCGAAGGAAGCTTGCAGCAGCCCCGCATCATAATTCGAGCAGCCGATGGCGCGGACCTTGCCCTGCGCTTTCAGCTTGGCATAGGCGCCGAGCGTTTCCTCGTGCGGCGTATCGGCATCCGGCCAGTGCGAGAGATAGAGGTCGATGTAGTCGGTCTGCAACCGGCTGAGCGACGCTTCGACTGCCTTCAGAATATAGCTCGCCTTCAGCGTCTTTCCCCGCCCCATATCCGAACCGACCTTGGTGATGATGACGGCTTGGTCGCGCGAAATCCTCGCCTGCTTCAGCCAGCGCCCGATGATCTCCTCGGAGTCGCCGCCCTTGTTGCCCGGAACCCAGGAGGAATAGACATCCGCCGTATCGATTGCGTTCAGCCCCGCATCGAAAAAGGCATCGAGAACGGCGAAGGATGTTTTCTCGTCGGCCGTCCAGCCGAAGACATTGCCGCCGATGACGATCGGCGCGACCGAAAGACCTGTTTTTCCGAGCTGGCGCATTTCCATGACGCTCTCCAAAATCGTTAGGTGAGTGAAATCGCGGATACGGCAGAACGCCGCCTGAAGTAAAGTAGCGCGATCCCGGCATCCGGGAAACCAAACTTCCGTGATTTCATGTCGCACCATTGCGCCGCAGCGAAGCCCTGAATATGGTTCGCGGACATCAGTTCCGGGAGGTTTGGACATGCTGCGTTTCGGTATCATTTCGACGGCGAAGATCGGTCGCGACAATGTCGTTCCCGCTATCCAGGACGCGGAAAATTGTGTCGTCACGGCGATTGCGAGCCGGGATCTCGCGCGCGCAAGGGAGATGGCCGACCGCTTCTCCGTGCCGCATGCCTTCGGCTCCTATGAGGAAATGCTGGCCTCCGATGTCATCGACGCCGTCTATATCCCGCTGCCGACCTCGCAGCATATCGAATGGTCGATCAAAGCAGCCGATGCCGGCAAGCATGTGCTCTGCGAAAAGCCCTTGGCGCTGAAGGCCGGCGATATCGACGCGGTGATCGCTGCTCGCGACCGCAATAAGGTGGTGGTCACGGAAGCCTATATGATCACCTATTCGCCGGTCTGGCAGAAGGTGCGCTCGCTGGTCGATGAGGGCGCGATCGGCTCGCTCCGGCATGTGCAGGGCGCCTTCACCTATTTCAATCGCGATGCCGCCAACATGCGCAACATCCCCGAGCTCGGCGGTGGCGGCCTTCCCGATATCGGCGTCTATCCCGTCATGAGCACGCGTTTCTCCACCGGCAAGGAGCCGCTCCGGATCCAGGCGATTACCGAGCGCGATCCGGATTTCGGCACCGATATCTATTCGAGCGTCAAGGCCGACTTCGACGATTTCGAGCTGAGCTTCTATGTCTCGACGCAGATGGCCAACCGCCAGATCATGGTTTTCCACGGCACCGACGGTTACATCGAGGTCAAGTCGCCGTTCAACGCCAATCGCTGGGGGCCGGAAGAGATCGAACTTGCCGATCGCAGCCACAATGAATCACGCATCTTCCGCTTCCAGGACAATCGCCAGTACAGGCGCGAGGTCGAGGCTTTCGCTCGGGCGGTAAAGAACGGCAAGGAAGAGATTGTCACGCTCGAAAATTCGAAGCTGAACCAGAAGGTCATCGATGCGATCTATCGCGCCAGCGAGAAGGACGGCTGGGAGGCGGTCTGATGATCACGCGCGGAAAACGAAGCGCGAATAGCCGAAGAAGCTGAAGACCATCGCGGCGACGCTGGCAACCACCATCGCCGCAAGCGGCTGAAGCCCTGGCAGCGAAAGCAGCAGCGCGGAATAAAGCCCGTAATTGACGAGCGCCGCCGTGACGCCGACCGAGCCGTAGCGGAAGCCTTCGGCGGCGAGCGAGCGGCCGGAGCGATCGAAGGTGAAGTTCCGGTTGAAAGCCCAGGTCGCCGCCATTGCGAAGGCGACCGCGATAAGCCGGGCCAGGAAAGGCCCGAGCGGCGTCAAATCGAGCAGCGCCGACAGCACACCTGCATCGACGAGAAAGCCGATGCCGCCGGCAATCGCGAAACGGATAAGCTTCTTCACGCTGCATCAGCCTTGCCGCGGCCGGCGCGGAGCGCCGGCGCCGGCTGGCGATCCGGCAGCTTGGCGGCACTTGGCGTTTCCAGGCTCATATAGTGGATGCGCAGTTGCTCGGCGCGGGCGCGGGCGACGGAATCCAGGATGACGCCGGCGGTGAACAGCATGAAGGCGATCATCATCAGCGCGGTCGATAGAACCCAGGTCGGCATGCGGCTGACGAGACCCGTCTCGAAATATTCCACCAGCACCGGCGTCATGAAGCCGAGGCTCGCCAGCATGAAGAGACCGCTGATCGCGCTGAAGAAGGCGAAGGGCCGGGTTTCCTTCATCAGCATCGCAAACATCCAGAGAATCTTGGCGCCGTCGCGGAACGTTGAAAGCTTGGAGTGCGAGCCTTCCGGCCGGCGGCCATAATCCAGTTCAAGTTCGCTGACCGGCAGCTTCAGCCGCGAGGCATGCACCGACATCTCGGTTTCGATCTCGAAGCCGCCCGATACGGCCGGGAAGCTCTTGACGAAACGGCGCGAAAAGGCGCGGTAGCCGGAAAAGATATCGGTGAAATCAGGACCGAAGATCGTCCGGTAGAGCAGGTTGAAAAGCCGGTTGCCGAACGCGTGGCCCTGACGGCCGGCATCGGCATGCACGCCGCGCCGGGTTCCTACAACCATGTCGGCGCGCTCGGTCAGAAGCGTGCGCACCAACTCCTCGGCATCGCCTGGCGCATAAGTTCCGTCGCCGTCCGCGATGATGTAGATGTCGGCCTCGATGTCGGCGAACATTCGGCGAACGACGTGACCCTTGCCCTGCCGCCGCTCGCGCACGACTTGCGCGCCGGCCAGCATCGCCTGCAGCGCGGTTCCGTCGGTGGAATTATTGTCGTAGACGTGGATCGCGGCATCCGGCAGCGTTGCCCGGAAGCCCTGCACCACAGAGCCGATCGTTGCCGCTTCATTATAACAGGGAAGCAGGACGGCAATGTCCGGGTGATTGGTACGCGATCGGGCCATGACTCTACTCGTTACACTGAAAGCCGCCACCAGCCTAAATCATGCAGCGTTAATAAGACCCTATGACGCAGGCAAAATCGGCCGCGCCGGCAGCCGGCTTTACACTTTCTTGATCGGCGGTGGCTAAGGTTCGGCCATCCGGAAACGAACCGCTAACCACGATGAACGCCGTACAGCCGATCACCAACACATCATCCGCGACCGATATCCCAGGCGGCGGCATCCGCGGCCTTCTGATGCGTCTGTGGCCGACCGTCATCGCCTATAGCGTCATTCTTGCCGCGGTCATCGTCGTCACCAGACTCTATGGCGCTACCGACTACGTCGGCCCCGACAATGACGATGGCATGCGCCTCGTCGAGGTCCGCGATTTTCTCGCCGGCCAGGGCTGGTTCGATCTGATGCAATATCGTCTCGGCCTCAATGGCGGCACGCTGATGCACTGGTCGCGGTTGATCGACCTGCCGATCGCTTCGCTGATCTGGTTCTTCGGCCTGTTTGTGCCGCGTGAGACGGCCGAGGCGATCGCGCTCGGCATCTGGCCCATATCGCTCATCCTGCCCGCCATGCTCGCCATTGCCGTTGCCGGCCGGCGCATCGGCGGCGTTGCCGGGATGCATATCAGTCTCGGGTTGACCGCGGTCGCGATCTATACCGGAAACCGGTTCGCGCCGGGCGCCATCGACCATCACAATGCGCAACTGGCGCTGGTCGCGACAATGACGGCGATGCTGCTGGACCTCAACCGTCGCGGCTGGAGCTACGCGGTTGCCGGCATTGCGGCCGCCATCGCCATCGCCATCGGCGCCGAGACGACGCCCTTCGTTGCCGCCGTCTGCCTGACGGTCGCCGTTCTCTGGGCATGGGAGGGCAAGGATTTCGCCGTCGCCGCCCAGTCCTTCGGACTTGCGCTGGCGATGATGATCAGCATGCTCTTCTTCGCAACGGTGCCGCCGCGGCTCTATTCGATGGTCACCTGCGACAATCTCTCGCTCGGTTATTACAGCTTGGCGGCGATCGGCGGCGGGCTTCTGCTGTTTTGCGCGATGTTTGCGAGCGGCCTCACCAGGCCGCTGCGCTTTGCGGCGCTCGCCGTCGTCGGCGCCGGCGTCCTCGGTTCGGCTGTCGTGATCGCGCCGCAGTGCCTGAGCGATCCGCTGGCCGGGCTCGATCCCATGCTCGTCGAACTCTGGCTGCGGAATGTCTCCGAGGCGAAGTCGATCTTCGCTTTGGCGCGCGGCGAAGCTTTCGATATCGGCGCCTTCTATGCGGCCGGTCTTTTCGGCATCGCCGTCTGCATCTTCCGCATCGTTCAGCGCGACCGCGTGCAGATTCACCTTGTTCTGCTGTTCCTGCTTGCAATCAGCTGGGCGATCGCGCTCGTCCAGGTGCGTGGCTCGACCTTCTCGAACCTCATCTCCATCCTGCCGCTTGCCTTGCTGATCATCGATCTCAGGCGCATCTCCAACAGTGACAGCGAAAATATCGCCGTTGCCTTCGTTTATGTGGTGACGGTGCTTGCGGGGGTCCCCGCTGCCTGGGCGGTTGGCGGTGGGCTGATCTCGCTGCAGATGCAGAATGAGGCGCAGAAGAAGGCGTCGGAACCGGCAAAGGAAAAGACCTGTGCATCGCGAGAGGCACTGGCGCCGCTTGCCGGTCTGCCTGTTGGCGTCGTCTCCGCGCCATCGGAAATGGGCGTCGCAATTCTCCGATTTACGCAAAACCGAGTTCTTTCGGCCCCCTATCACCGCAATCAGGGCGGCATGCTGACGGAGTTGCATATCGGCATGGCTGAGCCGCAGGAGGCGGAAGCTTTTCTGAAGGGGGCGGGTGTCACGACGCTTGCCTTCTGCCCTGGTGATCCGCAGACGCGTCAGCTCGCCAAACTGAACCCGGACGGCCTCTATGCGCAGCTCGGCAAAGGAAATATTCCGTCCTATCTGGAGCCGATTTCGAAAGCGGCGGATGCGGCTGTCCAGTTCTTTCGTTATCGGCCGGCGACGAATTGACGCCGGCGATCATCGTGAGGGCAAATCGTTAGAGCCTTTCCTGGTTAGATTGAAGCATTCTGGGCAGGTTTTCGTCAGGGCAGAGGCGATTGGCGATGGGCATACCCCAAGGTACGTCCGAGCCGATCGCCTCTGATCCTGCGGAAACATGCCCGGCCCACCGGCCGCACCGCTTCGCCGTGGCGAAGCGATCAGTGCGTCCGGCGATTCTGAGTCTCGCAGATTTGCCAGGCAAATCTGCGGGAGGGTTGGCTGAAACGGGCCGGCTGCTCGACCGGCCGGCTTGGCCCGTATAGCTGGGCTACGACGCGCGCCGGCCGGTCGACCATCCGATTGCGTTTGAGCCAACAAAACGCTTCAATCTAACCAGGAAAGGCTCTAATGGGAAACACGCGGCGCGCGAAAGCGCGCATGGGCATAGAGGCCCAGCACGTAAAGGATCAGGCCGCCATTGTAGCCGAGAATGGCAAAGAGGAGCCCCAGCAGGGACACCGGCCCCGGCGAGGTTATCGCCGCCAGCGCGAAGGTGATTCCGATCAGCGCGGCGATCAATGCGATCGCTGCGGCCGAGCGCATTTGCGCGGCGCTGATGCCTAATGCTGCTGCTGTGAGAATAATCATTTCAGCACCTTCCCGAAGAGAACGAGGGGAAGCATAGGAAGCGTCACCTAACAAAGATTTACCGGTCATATCGGCCGAAAAGCCTTTGCATTGCGGTGGTTAGCAATCCCTTTCAACTGAAACGCATAGTCTAATTAAGCGTTCCCCCGCGAAACAGGTTTACTCGATTGTTGCGTTTGTTTTGGCGCGCCACGACCGCCTGTAGGATGGACGTGGATCAGCGCCCGTTCTACGGAGTCTCTTCACTATCGGCTCGACCGCCGGGAGAAACCGGCCTTGGCGCGATCGCGACCTTCCTGTTTGCCGCCGATCGACATAGAAAGAAGAGATGAGCAACCTCTTCGACAGCGATTCGCCGACCAACCTTGCCGAATATTCGGTTTCGGAGCTTTCCGGCTCGATCAAGCGGACCGTCGAAACGGCCTTCGATCAGGTTCGCGTGCGCGGCGAGATATCAGGCTATCGCGGGCCGCACTCCTCGGGTCACGCCTATTTCGCGCTGAAGGACGATCGCGCCCGCATCGACGCGGTCATCTGGAAGACCACCTTCTCGCGGCTGAAGTTCCGTCCCGAAGAGGGCATGGAGGTGATCGCCACCGGCAAGGTCACCACCTTTCCGGGCTCCTCGAAATATCAGATCGTCATCGAGACGCTGGAGCCGGCCGGCGCCGGCGCGCTGATGGCGCTGATCGAGGAGCGCAAACGCAAGCTCGGCGCCGAGGGCCTGTTCGATGCCGCCCGCAAGAAGCGGCTGCCCTACATGCCCAAGGTGATCGGCGTCGTCACCTCGCCGACCGGCGCCGTGATCCGCGATATTCTGCACCGGATCTCCGACCGATTTCCCGTGCATGTCCTCGTCTGGCCGGTGAAGGTTCAGGGCGAGGGGTCCGGCGAGGAGGTGGCCAACGCCATCCGCGGCTTCAATGGGCTGGAGCCGACAGGCGCCGTCCCGCGCCCTGATGTGCTGATCGTCGCGCGCGGCGGCGGCAGCCTGGAAGATCTATGGAGTTTCAACGACGAGATCGTCGTGCGTGCGGCGGCCGAGAGCCGGATCCCGCTGATCTCGGCCGTCGGTCACGAAACCGATTGGACGCTGATCGATTATGCCGCCGATGTCCGCGCCCCGACGCCGACCGGAGCGGCGGAAATGGCCGTGCCCGTCAAGGCGGAGCTCGAGGCGCAGCTTGCGGCCCTTGCTGCCCGCCTGCAAGGCTGCATGAGCCGGCAGATGGATCAGCGCCGCCAGTCCGTCCGTGGTTTGATGCGGGCCTTGCCCTCGCTCGACCAGCTTCTCGCCTTGCCGCGCCGTCGTTTCGACGAGGCGGCGGCCGGCCTTGGCCGTGGACTCGAACTCAACACCGTCAACAAGCGCCGCGGCTTCGAGCGTGTCGCGGCGCATCTGCGCCCCGATGTTCTGTCCAATCGTATCGCCGAGCGGCGGCAGAGGCTGAATGAAAGGATAGTGCGGGCCGAGCGGATGGTCGAGCGGCTGATCGACCGTTCGACATCGCGCGTCCAGCGCGCCGAGGCGATCCTTGCCTCGCTGCCGGCACGGTTGAAGACGCAATCCGACCGCTCCCGCGAGCGTCTCGGCAATCTTTCGCGCCATGCCGACACGGCAATTCGCCACCAGTTGACGCGTGCCCGGGCCGAGCTTTCCGCACAGGATCGGGTGCTGCAGTCGCTTTCCTATAAGAATGTGCTGAAGCGCGGCTACGCCGTCATCCGCGACGAGGAGGACAGGCCGGTCTCGCAGGCGGCAGGTCTTTCGGCCGGCGCTGCGGTCTCGATCGAATTCGCCGACGGCCGCATCGGTGCTGTCACCACCGAAGGCGGCATGCCGCCGGTCGCGCTGAAGAAACGGCCTGCCAAGCAGGAAGCCGGCGACCCGCCGAAACAAGGTAGCCTTTTCTAGTACAGTTCCGTGACGGCCGACGGTGTGAGCCCGAATACGGTACTTGTGGTCATGGGTCCTCGGGTCAAGCCCGAGGACGACGGAGGGTGGAGGAGCCTGTGTGGCAAGGAGCGCGAGCGCGCAGGTGGTTTTGTTGAATTGCCGTTTTTTAGTTACGCGCTTCCCAAGCAAATCCGCATTTTGCTGGAATTACCCCAGGCGTCTCGCCTCTTGCCCATCGTGCTTCCCCACCCTCCGTCATACTCGGGCTTGCCCCGAGTATCCATGCCCAACCACTCCGCTGCCTTGTAGAAACGCTCGAACTACTCGAAATCCGACAGAAACTTCTTGAGCAGCCGGTCGAACGCGGCCTTGTCCTCGGCGGTCAGATTGCGCGTCAGCCGCTGCTGGTTGGCGACATGGGCGCCGACTGCCTCTTCGACGGTCGCGAACCCCTTATCCGTCAGCGCGATCAACACGCTGCGCCTGTCGTCCGGATTGACGATGCGCTCGACGAAGCCCGCCTTCTCCAACTGATCGATGCGGTTCGTCATCGTGCCGGAGCTGACCATCGTCATCTCCAGAAGCTCGCCGGGTGAGAGCCGATGAGGCGCGCCGGAACGGCGAAGGGTGGCCAGCACGTCGAAGGACGAGGTGGAAAGCCCGTGCTTCAGCAGCACCGCCTCCACTTCGCGGCCGAGATGCGTGCCGAGGCGCTTCAGGCGTCCGAGAATGCCCATCGGCTCGACGTCGAGGTCCGGGCGCTCGCGCCGCCATTGCGCCAGGATTCTGTCGACGTGATCTTGCTTGTCTTCATCCATTCCACATCGATAACAGTAGATATCTTGACGTCAAGATAAAATCCGCTATCCTGGATTTATCTTGACATAGAGATTCTTGAGATGAAGACAAATCCCCGATATTTGACCGATGTGCTGATGACCGCGCTCGCACCCGCCATCTGGGGCAGCACCTATATCGTCACCACCTCCTTCCTTCCGGCAGGGTATCCGCTGACAGTCGCGACGTTGAGAGCCCTGCCGGCCGGGCTGCTGCTTCTGCTCCTGGTAAGGACGCTGCCTTTCGGCATCTGGTGGGGAAGGGCCTTCATTCTCGGCGCGCTGAACTTCTCGTTCTTCTGGGCGATGCTCTTCGTCTCGGCCTACAGGCTCCCGGGCGGCGTTGCCGCAACGGTGGGCGCGGTGCAGCCGCTGATCGTCATCGCCCTGTCGCGGCTTTTCCTCGGCAAGCCGGTTCGGCCGCTGGCCGTGCTGGCCGGTCTTGCCGGCATGGCCGGCGTCGGATTACTGGTATTGACGCCGAAGGCGGCGCTTGATCCCATCGGGATCGCTGCCGGTCTTGCCGGCGCCGTCTCGATGGCCTTCGGCACGGTGCTGACGCGCCGCTGGGCGCCGCCGGTGTCGAACCTCACCTTTACCGCCTGGCAATTGACGGCAGGTGGCATCCTGCTGGTGCCCATCGCGCTTTTCCTCGAGCCGGCGCTGCCGGCACTGAGCGCCGCAAACATTGCCGGTATCGCCTATCTCGGCCTGATCGGCGCAGCCTTCACCTATCTGCTCTGGTTCCGCGGCCTGTCGCGCATCGAACCCTCGGCGGCCGCCTCACTCGGCTTTCTCAGCCCTGTCGTCGCGACCCTGCTCGGCTGGCTTGCGCTCGGCCAGAGCCTGGCGCCGGCCCAGGTCGCCGGCTTCGCCATGGTGCTCGCCGGCGTCTGGCTCAGTCAGCGCGCGACGATGCCGGTCAGGCCCATTCACCCTGTCGCATCACCGCAACCCGCGAACCGTCCGGCCTGAGGCCGTCGATATCGACCTTGTCCGAGCCGATCATCCAGTCGATATGGATCAGGCTGGAATTGCCGCCCTGCGCCTTGATCTGCTCCTGGCTCAGCGTCGCGCCGTTCAGGAAGCATTTGGAATAGCACTGGCCGAGCGCGATATGGCAGGAGGCGTTTTCGTCGAACAGGGTATTGTAGAACAGGATGCCGCTCGCCGAGATCGGCGAGGAATGCGGCACCAGCGCCACTTCACCGAGCCGGCGCGCGCCCTCGTCGGTATCGAGCACCTTGTTCAACACCTCTTCGCCGCGCGACGCCTTCGCCTCCACGATCCGCCCGCCCTCGAAGCGCACCTGGATATTGTCGATCAGCGTGCCCTGGTGCGACAGCGGCTTGGTGCTGGAAACATGGCCTTCGACGCGCAGCGCATGCGGCGTGGTGAACACCTCCTCGGTCGGAATGTTCGGATTGCAGGTAATGCCGTTCTTGGCGGTGGAGGCGCCGCCATGCCATTCATGCCCGTCGGCAAGGCCGACCGTCAGATCGGTGCCCGGCCCCTTGAAATGCAGCGAGGCGAAGCGCTCGCCATTCAGCCAGGCGGAGCGCTTGGCGAGATTGGCATTGTGTTCCGCCCAGGCGGCGATGGGATCGTCCACATCGACGCGCGAGGCGGCAAAGATCGCCCTGGCGAGCTTGGCGATCGCGATCGGTTCAGGATCGTCGGGAAAGACCACCTTGGCCCAGGACGGATTGGGATAGGATACGATGTTCCAGTTGATGTCGAAATTCGAAATCTTCTCCAGCGCCGGCTTGTAGGCCGTGGAAGTGGCGCGATTGGCGCGGCCGACCTTGCCTGCATCCTGCTCGGACAGCAGCAACGGGTTGTCGCCGGCAACCGCAAGGCGGGCCGCTCCATCGGCATAGGCCTTGGCCATGCCCTCATAGAGCCAGTCGGAGGCGCGGTCGAAGCTCTCGTCGCTGCCATACTGATAGCGCGAAAGCGTCGTTTCCTCGTCGGAATAGAAGGCGCTCACCAATCCGGCGCCGGCCTGATAGGCCTGTTTGGTGATCAGCCGCACGAGCGGCAGCGCCACGACCGGCGCGGTGACGACCAGGTCCTGACCTCTCTGCAGCTGAAGGCCGACCTTGACGGCGACTTCCGCAAGCTTCTCCAGCTTGACGGGATCAACGGCGTTCTGGCTTTGGGGCATGAAAGTCATGGTTCGACCTGCTTTCTGTCATCGATGGGAAAGCTGGAAGACTTAGACCCGTTTGCGGCGAAAATGAAGTGTGCCGCTGCCGAATTAGGCGGCCGGTCTTGTCCGGCCGCTTGCAAGGCCTTTACGCTGCGGCAGACTGCCTGAGCAGGATCGAGGAGTGTTTGTCGAGGAATTCCATCAGCCGCTGCGGGTAATCAGTGCCGACAGCCGCCCGGACACTCGCACGCGCGGAAAGAGCCTTGCGCCAGCGCTTCACCCGCTCCAACCCATCGAATATGCCGCTGTCGCCGAGCGTGTCGAAGAGGTCGAAATAGCGAAAGACCGGGGCAAAGACGGCGTCGACGAGGCTGAAGCTGCTGCCCGCGAAATAAGGCCCGTCGGTCAGCGCGCTCTCGATCGTTGCGAATTTGGCGATGAGGGCTTTGCGCTTGGCTTCGAGCTGAAGCGCGTCCTGCGCCGTTTCGTAACCCCAGAGATCGGAAAGCACGGATGAGCCGAATTCCATCCAGCCGCGGTGGCGGGCGCGAGTGAGCGGATCGTCCGGATGCAGGGCGGCGCCCGCCTGCGTTTCCTCCAGGTATTCGCAGATGACGCTGCTTTCGAAGAGCACCGCCTCGCTGCCGTCCTCCTCCTCGATCCGCAGCAGCGGCACCTTGCCGAGTGGCGAAATTTTCAGGAACCAATCCGGTTTGTTAGCGAGATCGATGTTGATGCGCTCGAATGGCACGCCCTTTTCAAGAAGCGTAATCGCGGCGCGCTGCACATAGGGGCAGAGATGATGGCTGATGAGAGTAAGGCTGCTCATGGTGATCTCCTGGTTATTCCATGCAAATGCATCTAATATCACTTGCGGCGGAATTCAAGATAGATGTAATTGCATTTATGAAGGATATCCCGAAACCGAGCGAAGCCACCACCCGTGCCTGGACGAGCATCATGCGCGCCCGCGAGCGCTTGCTTGCCGCCATCGAAGCCGAGCTGAAAGCGGCCGGCATGCCGCCGCTTTCCTGGTATGACGTGCTGTGGGAACTGGCGCGCGCCGATGATGGCAGGCTGCGCCCCTATGAGATCGAAGAGCGGACTTTGCTTGCGCAGTATAATCTTTCCCGCCTTATCGACCGTCTGGAAGGAGAGGGGCTCGTCCGGCGCGAAGTCTTCACGGACGATGGACGCGGTCGCTGGGTTGTCATCACCGAAGCCGGCCGGCAGCTCCGCGAACGCATGTGGGCGGTCTATGCCAAATCGATCGAGAGCCATATCGGCTGCAGGCTCACCGAAAGCGAAGCAAAGAGCATCTCGGCCTTGCTCGCGCGTTTCCTGTGATCAGGCGATCAATGGCGCGCTGACGGCCTTCAACACCGCCAGCGCGTCCTTCGGGTCGAGCCGCACCTGCAGCCCGCGCTGTCCGCCATTGATATAGACGAGCGGTTCAACAAAGGCGGTCTCCTCGATCGCCGTCGGCACGATCTTCTTCTGGCCGAAGGGGCTGGTGCCGCCGACATGATAGCCTGTCAGCCGCTCGGCATCGGTAGGCTTCATCATGTTGGCCGACTTGCCGCCAAAGGCGCTGGCGAGCTTCTTCATGCTGACTTCGCGGTCCGACGGCACCACGACGCAGACCGGCTTGCCGTCCAGCTCCGCCATCAGCGTCTTCAACACCCGATGCGGTGCTTCGCCCAAAGCCTCGGCCGCTTGCAGCCCGACGCGCTCGGCGCCGGGATCGTAATCATAGGTATGGACGGTGAAGGCGATGCCGGACTTGGAAAGAACCTGTGTCGCGCGTGTGGTCTTGGACATAAGACGCCTGTCAGCCGCCAAATGTGCTGGTGTAAATTTCCGGCTTGAAACCGATTACCAGCTTGTCCTTCGCCTCCAGCACCGGCCGCTTGATCATCGACGGCTGGTCGAGCATCAGCGCGATGGCTTTCTCTCGACTGAGGTTCTCGCGCTCGGCATCGGGCAGTTTCCGGAATGTCGTGCCGGCGCGGTTGAGCACGGCGTCGAGGCCGGCCTGGTCGACCCAGCCCTCGAGATGGGCTCGGTCGATGCCGAGCGCCTTGTAATCGTGAAATTCATAGGCGACGTCGTGATCTTCCAGCCAGCTGCGGGCCTTCTTCATCGTGTCGCAATTCTTGATGCCATAGATGGTAACAGCCATGCCTGATCGATCTCCGTGTGCTGGCAGCGGAATAGCATGCGCGAAGGCCGGCGCAAACGCCATGCGAGGCTTATCCCCGGCAGCGCCGCCTCAGCTCTCCAGCGTGCCGGCCTCGCGCGACGTCTTGCTGGGCCCGGCGCAGACGATCTTCATCAGGTCGCCGCGCCGCCGCACCAGCCGGTCCGACGTCCGGGTCAGGATCAGCCCGTCCTGCGGCGCCTGCAAATCGATGCTGCCATCAACCTGCCCCGGCCGGGTGATGATCGTCGCCAGACACTGGCCCTCCACAACCCTGTCGCCGATCGTGCGATGGAAGAGCACGGCGCCCCCTTCGGGAGCCCGGATGATCTCGACATTGTCGAGCGGCGCGGCCGGGCCGGCAAACGCCGCCGGCGCCACCGGTTCGTCGCTGACGATCCCGCGTGCCGTGAGGAAACGCCAGAGCCCGTCCGCATCCCGCTTCGCCAGCGCCGGATCGACGTCGCGCTTGCCGCGCAGCTCGACCGTGACCGAAAGCTTGCCCGGCAGCATGGACCGTCGTTCGCCGGGGATTTCATATTTCCATGCAAAGCCGACAGCCTCCTCGAAGGCGGAGCTTTCGCCATCCGACAGCAGCACGGCCTCCATGTCGAGCGCGGCGGCGAGATCGGACGCCTCCGGCCAGAAAGCCTCGTCGATATAGGCATATTGCAGCGATTCGTCGTCGCAATGCAGGTCGAGGACGAGATCGGCGCCGAGCGCCATATGCAGAAGCTGCCGCTTCAACCTATCGGTAGCCGGATAATCGTCGAGCTCTTCGATCAGCGTCGCCCGATCGGCAATGGAGATCAGCGGGAAATCCCGGTTGAAATTGGTGCGCGAGCCTAGGTCGAAACGGCCCTGCAAATCACCAAAATGCGACTGCGCCGCACCAATCGGATTGGCCTGCGGCACGAGGGTGATGCCGCCCAGGATTCGATCCTGGTCTTCCGCCCGCCGCAGCCGCTCGCAGAGGAAATGCAGGAGCGCCGTTCCCGGCACTTCGCCGGCATGCAGTGCCGCCTGGATATAGATCTTCGGCGCCTTCGGATCGCGACCCTTGAAGCGCAGCACTGGCAGCCGCCATTCCGTTCCTGGGGTATCGCCCGGGATGATGATCTCTGAAACGTCCATGCTGTCGTGCTCCGCGTTTGCCGACCCAACGGTTCGTCCAGCTTTATGCGCGGATATCCGGCAAGCGCAAGCCTCACCGGGCACGGTACCCTCAGCCGAGAAGCGTCCAGCGATCGACGGTGTGGTATTCGGTTTTTCCGAGAACGCTGTGGATCAGCAGGAATTGGCCTGTCAGGTCATCCTGACCGCCTCGCGCTCCAAAAACGGGGCGAAAAATAGGTCGGCAAGGTAGAATATCAGGGCGCAAGAATCGGGTTGAAACAGCGGCCGTCCCGTACGATTTTGGTGGTAATCGAAAACGCGGAGGCTGTGTCATGGCCCAGACGGTACCCCACTATCTCATCTTCGAAACCGCGTGTGGTTTCTGCGGCATTGCCTGGAGCGACGCCGGCATCGTCCGTTTCCAGCTGCCGACGAAAACCGCTGAGGCGACCGAGCGGCTCTTGCTGCGCCGTCTGCCCGATGCATTGCCCGGCGCGCCGACGCCTGAAGTGCTCGAGACCGTGGCGGCAGTGAAGCGCTACTTCCAGGGTGAGGAGACGGATTTTTCTGGCGTCGAACTCGATCTTGCCGGCCAGGATGCTTTTTTCAGGGAGATTTATGCGGCGGCAAGGCGCATCGGCTGGGGCCGGACGACCACCTATGGCGCGCTCGCGAAAGAGCTCGGCGCCGGGCCGGAAGCTGCCCGTGACGTCGGCCAGGCGATGGCGAAGAACCCCGTCGCGCTGATCATTCCCTGCCACCGGGTGCTGGCGGCCGGCGGCAAGATCGGCGGCTTCTCCGCTCCCGGTGGTTCGACGTCGAAGACCCGCATGCTGGAGCTCGAAGGCGTCAACCTCGCCCCGCCCCCGCCCGCCCAGCAGTCGCTGGGGTTCTAGGCGGCGGGCAATGTCAATTGGATATCGGCTGCTCAATGCGGGCTGGCCGTCGGCCGGATGATGATCTCGCTGACATCGACATCATCAGGCTGGCTGACAGCATAAAGGATCGAATTGGCGATAGAATCGGGGCTGATCGTGATCGCCCTGAAGGCTTTCATGGCGTCGCGCGCGGTCGGGTCGGTGATCGTGTCGGCCAGTTCCGACGTCGTCGTGCCGGGAGAGATGACGGTCACGCGGATGCGATCGGTCTCTTGCCGCAGCCCGTCCGAGATTGCACGGACTGCGAATTTCGTCGCGCAATAGACGGCGGCCGTTGGCGAGACGCTGTGGCCGCCGATCGAAGACAGGTTGATGATCTGCCCGGATCCCTGTGCCTTCATGATCGGCAGGGCTGCGGCGATGCCGTAGAGCACGCCCTTGATGTTGACGTCGACCTTCAGGGCCTCGAGCGGCGAGAGCGGCATCACGCCGGCATTGTTGACGATGACATCAAGCCGGCCGAACTCGGATCTGGCAAAGGCTGCGAAAGCCTCGACCTCGGAGCGGTCGGTGACGTCAAGCTTTCGCAGCCGTACCATTCCGCCTCTGGCTCCGATGTCGCCGGCGAGCCTCTCCAGGCGCTCAATGCGGCGGGCGCCAATCACGATGTGGGCGCCGGCTGCAGCCAACACCTTTGCAGCAGCCTCGCCGATGCCGCTGCTGGCGCCGGTGATGGCGATGACTTTTCCTTCGATGTTCGACAATTCAAGCTCCATTTGTCTGTTGAGTGTTTTCTCGGGCGCGGCTCAGTCGGGAAAATCGGCGCTGAGCGTCGTTTCCGCCCAGGCGTCGAAATTAACCCGCAGCGCATCGAGCCGTTCGCAGGCGATCTTTAGGGCGGGCGCGCCGAGCAGCAGGCGCAATGGCGGCTCCTCCGCCTCGAACGCCGATATGATGGCAGCGGCGGCACGCGCCGGATCGCCCGGCTGTTTGCCGGAGACCGAACGGGTGGCCTGGCGCCGCTTGCCTGACGTTTCGGCATAATCGTCGATAACAGTCCTGGATTCGATCATCGACCGGCCCGCCCAATCCGTGCGGAAGGCACCGGGTTCGAGGATCGTCACCCTGATGCCGAGCGGCTTGACCTCATGGGAAAGCGATTCCGACAGGGCTTCGACGGCGAATTTGGTGGCGTGGTAGTAGCCGGTCGCGGCGAAGGCGACGAGCCCGCCGAGCGACGAGACGTTGAAGATATGCCCCCGCCGGCGCGCGCGCATGCCCGGCAGGACATGCTTGGTGACGGCGATCAGGCCGAAGACATTGGTCTCGAACTGGGCGCGTATCTCTGCGTCCTCGCCCTCTTCGATCGCCGAGAGGTAACCGTAGCCGGCATTGTTGACGGCGACGTCGATCGCACCGAAATGCGCTTCGGCGTCGTGAACCGCGCGGGCGACGGAGCCGCTGTCCGTCACATCGAGGGCGAGAGCAAGGGCGCGGTCGCCGTGTTCAGTTGCGAGATCCCGGAGGGTCTCGGGTCTGCGCGCCGCTATCGCAGCCCGCCAGCCACGGGCGAGAACCGCCTCGGCGAGCGCCCGGCCGAGGCCGGACGATGCGCCTGTTATGAACCAGATGGGTGTGGTGGAAGACATGATCCTCATCCTTTCCGGCCGGATAGAGCCTTATTGAGCGAGCTTGTCATTTGCGGCGAAGCACCATGCCGCCGTGATGGAGGGTGTTACCGTCAACGAAATCACCATCGGCCGTGAAGCCGGTGTCGTCCAAGTATTCGATGTGGCTCCCGACCACTTCGTAACGGCCTCGATAGGCGCTCTCCCGGTTTCCTCGGGCCTCGTCGTAGCGACCGTTGGGCAGAAGCTGGTGGCGGACCCGGCCGTCGTCGGTCACCCACGTGCCGAGATAGGGATGTTGCTGCATGGTGTTCTCGCTTTCTTGTTGACGCGTGGATTGGCGGCCGCCGACGCCATCCGCGGCTGTCGGGCTGACCGCCGTGCCCGCCAAGGTGGCGGCGGCGCAAAAATGCAGGACAGCTCTCATGGCAATGTTTTGCATCCTTATTCCTTTCGAGGTCAGGACCGCTGTTTTCGTGGGCCTCGACAGAAAAGATAGGCCCAAGAACTGAAGTGATTAAGTTGCCAATCCGCGATGGCTTGGTTAGATTTCCTAACCAATGGTCGACGATCTAGAAGGCATCTCAGTCTTTCTCGCCGTGGCAGAGGCGCGGAGCTTTCGCCTTGCGGGCGAGCGTCTCGGCGTCACCCGCTCCGCCGTCAGTCAGTCCCTGCAGCGTCTGGAGGATCGTCTTGGCGTCGCGCTCGTCCGGCGCACTACGCGCAGCGTCAGCCTGACCGAAGCCGGCGAAGTGTTCTTCGCGGCCGTTCATCCATCGGTCCGGCAGGTCACGGATGCGATGCAGACGGTGCGGGACATGCAGGCGCGCCCGAGCGGCCTGCTGAGGATCACCGTGTCCTCGATCGCCGAAAGCTTCCTATCCGGCACTTTGCTCGCCGGCTTCATGCAGGCCTGTCCCGAAATCAAACTGGATATCACCGTCACAGATGACGAATTCGATATCGTCGAAACCGGTTTCGATGCCGCTGTCCGTCTGGGCGAAGTGATCGAGCAGGATATGATCGCGGTCCCGGTCTCAGAGCCGCAGCGGCAATGCGCGGCCGCGTCCGCCGCCTACCTCGAGCGCCACGGCAGTCCCCGCCATCCAACCGAACTCCATGACCATGCCTGCATCGGATGGCGACCGCGCCCGGATAAGGCGCCCTATCGCTGGGAATTCACCGAGAATGATCGCGATTTCGACGTCTCCGTTGATCCCGCAGTGACGACGAACGACATGGGCATGATGATCCGCATGGCTTGCGCAGGCAGCGGGATCACCTTCGGCATGGTGGAAACGTTTCAGCCCTATATCGACCGCGGCGAACTCATGCCGCTGCTCGAAGATTTCTGCCCACCCTTTCCGGGCTTCTATCTCTATTATCCCCGGCGCCAGCGGCAGCCGCTGAAGCTGCGGGCCTTGGTCGATCATATCAGGAAGTCCGCGAGGGGTTAGATATGGTCGAGCCCTGACCGAAGGGTGCGGCGGCTCCCGCCGGCATACGCCCCGGCTCAAGGTTGCCCCTGTCACGCGGTTTTGCTATTTCCCGTCGCTAAGGATCAGGGGCGAGGGGCATCCTGTTGCCGGAGAAGCCATGCTGGACGACGTGTTTCGCATTCCAACCAGGGCCCTGATCCGCCAGGGTGGGCGTGCCTGCTTTTTTCGTCTCGTCAATACGAGCCCCTTGCTGATCCAGGTGCAATCGGGAACGAAGATCGTCATGGCGGATGACAAGGCCTT
The DNA here is from genome assembly GCF_014200175.1 of Rhizobium lentis. Classification (GTDB taxonomy): domain Bacteria; phylum Pseudomonadota; class Alphaproteobacteria; order Rhizobiales; family Rhizobiaceae; genus Rhizobium; species Rhizobium mulingense. Next base: position 39,925 of record NZ_JACHBD010000002.1, read on the forward strand.
GCGTCTTGAGGCGGGCGCTTATGCCCTGCTGCCCGACTATCGGCCGTTGACGATGGAGAACATTCCAAAGGCGCCACAGAAGTATCAGACCCTGGCGCTGCCTGTTCCAAGACAGCTCTTCGAGGATGCCTATATCGCCATGGGTTCGATCGCCGTCCCCTCGCGGCCGCTCCCGGCCGGTGCCTCGAACCTGCCGGAGGAAGCGGCGGCATTGTTTGCCTATTGCTGTCAGCCCGGCAATCTGACGAGGCTTCCCGGGGCCATTGCCAAGGCGCGTTTGATGGAACTGGTCACCTGGTTTGCGCTCTGCGGCGCGGTGCTCGGTCGATGCGAAAGTCCTCGGCTCGAGGACCGGCTGAGGCAGATGATTGAAAGTGATACGGCCTTTGATTGGACGCTGGGGCACGCGGCGCGCGCCTTCAACATGAGCGAAGCGACGCTCCGGCGTAAGCTCGCCGCCGAAAAGACAAGTTTCAGCGAGATATTGAGCGACACAAGGATGAATCGCGCCCTGGCCCTCATCCAAACCACAACCCTGCCGATGGCACAGGTGGCGCTGGAAGTCGGTTACGATTCGCCGTCGCAGTTTTCGGCACGGTTCAAAGAGCGGTTCGGCGTCAATCCGCGCCATGTGCGGGGCGGAACTGAGTGTTTTGAGCGGATCGGGGCAGAAGTTGAGCATAGCGGGGCAGATGCGCTGCCGTGACAACGGTAGTTTTCCCGCATCATCAACCGCAGGAAAACAACATGCGTCTTATAGCAACAGCACTTCTCACCGCGTCCGTCTTTGGCGCCACAGCCGCCCAAGCCGAAATGAAGCTCACGTCGAAAGATCTGACATCAGGCAAGACAATGGCCGATGCGCAGGTCTTCAACAGCTTCGGCTGCACGGGCAAGAACATCTCGCCGGAACTCACCTGGTCGGGCGCTCCAGAGGGAACCAAGAGCTTCGCCGTCATGGTCTACGACCCGGATGCTCCGACCGGTTCGGGCTGGTGGCATTGGTCGGTGTTCAACATTCCGGCAGACGCCTCGAAGATTGCCACCGGCGCCAGCGGTGACAAAAAGCTTCCGGCAGGGGCCGTGGAGGGCCGTACGGATTTCGGTACATCGGGCTATGGCGGCGCATGCCCGCCGGTCGGCGATGCGCCACACCATTACCAGTTCACAGTCTACGCGCTCTCGGTGGACAAGCTGCCGCTTCCCGATACGGCGCCGGGCGCGATGGTTGGCTACTATGTCCGGGCGAATACGCTCGACAAAGCCTCGATCGAGGTTACCTACGGCCGCTGACGCAGTCGTCACCGCCATTGTCCCCATAGAGCATGGCCGGCCGAGGAACCTTGGCCGGCCATGCCCGCTCTCATGCAGGAAAACTAATCCGTCACGGCTTCCCAGCAAATCAACGGACCGTCTTCGGCATCGATGCGCTCGCCGGTGCGGATGAACCCGTTGCGCTCGAGAACACGTTGCGACGCGATGTTCCCGATGCCTGTCTCGGCAGAGAGCAGAGCCACTCGAGGATCGCTCCGTCCCCATGCCAGCAACTGCCCTATGGCCCGGGTCGTGCATCCACGGCCCTGGCGGGAAGGCGCAATGCCATAGCCGATGTGGATGTTTCCATCTCGTGGCGTTCTGACAATGGAGCAGAGACCGACGATCTCATCCTCCTCCACGATCATCCAGGCCGACGGCGAGAATGCCGCGCCGATGTCGGCCGCAAGGCGGCGCAGCATCTCCAATACCTCAGGAGGCGCAATCGCGCTGTCGGGGACAAGGCGCAGGTTAATAGGCGCGATGCCATTCAGCAGCGCGTCAAAATCAATAGGCGTTAGCTCGATGATCATATTCTTCTCGACATTAGACATGCACCCGGATGGGCGCGCTAAGGCCGGGCAATAATGGGGATCAGCCCTCGGCCGCGATGCCGAGCGCCTCTATCCCTACCGCCGCAGCCGGTGAGTTCTGAATTGTTGCGACGGCAAACAAAGGCCTTCTCCTGCAAATGAAAGTGCGAATAACAGGTCCGCGCGACCACCCTAGCACGTTATTGTCAGCGATTCTTCCAATTCGGGAAATTAAGCTGGAACGTAGACCAACCGGATCACATCCTCGTCAATTTTGTCATTGGCGATAAGGCGCAGCCGCGGTCGGGGTCCCGCGAAATATGGTTTGCCGTGACCGAGTACGACGGGGTGCAGATAAATGATATACTCGTCGATCAGGCCAAGATCGGTGAGGCTTTGCGCCAGGTCCGGGCCGGCCACTTCGATCTCGCCGTCGCGTTCGGCTTTTAGCCTGCGGATCGCACCCTCAAGATCGCCCTCGACAAGGCTGGCGTTGGGACCGACCGATTTCAACGAGCGCGAGACGACCCATTTCGGCTGGTCCCGCCAGGCGGCCGCGAAGGCGCGTCTGTCCGCGTCCCATTCAGGATGGTCGTCATCCCAGTAGCGCATGATCTCATACATTTGACGACCGTACACACTGCCCGCTTGCCTTTCCGTCGACTCGACGAAGTGACGGAAGAGCGTGGGGCTTGGCCCGAACGCCATATGATCGACGTAACCGTCCAGGGACTGGTTCATTCCGAACACGAGCTTGGCCATGCTCACTTCCTTTCCTTCAAGGGTTCATCGCCGGGAGTCGGATGGCGTTGCGTGATCGCTCAAAGCCTAGATGGACTGATAGTAAGTTGCAATCGGTTTTTCGCAGACCAGTGTGGCCAACTCGCAAAAGAGCGCCATTGGGAACTACCAATCTCGCCTCAATTGTCACCGACAACGAAAAGGAGTTCGCAGGCGCAGGAACCGCTGCGACCTCGCTGGCCGCATTACGACGGAGATGGTAAGAACCGGACGCGCGCTTGTTACCTATCACGAAAGCTACGTGAGCATTGCTCACCAGATGATCGAAGGCCTCGTGCCGAGCGCGGATGTCGGCCATTGGAAAGAAGAGCGCAAGGTAACCCTGGCTGAATTCTCGCGTCTCAAGGACATTCCCCTGTCTACGATCGGCCGCGTCATCATTCTGGCGGGACCGGGTCCGATGGACGACGCTGTGCAAAAGATTTGTAAGCGACTCTCGGCAGAGGCTGGCGACAAAGTTCAGATCGAGTTCGCGCTGGCGCATTCGTGCGCTATGACTGCCAGTGCCGACCTCGTCATCGACGCCAGCCGCAATGTGACGTCGAGCCGAGCTCCTCCCCTGTAGTTTCATGAGGTCTCGCTTTCACCATCCCGGAGGAGGCGAAAGCAATTTTCAGAACACTGTCAAGAATTTGCTGGTCGGGATGGCGTTCCCGGGCACCCTCAACCTTCACTCCCACTCGATGGTGCCGGGCGGCTTCGACGTAACATCGTAGACCACCCGGTTGATGCCGCGCACCTCGTTGATGATGCGGGTGGCGGCGCGGCCGAGGAATTCCATGTCGTAGTGGTAAAAATCGGCGGTCATGCCGTCGACGGAGGTGACGGCGCGCAGCGCGCAGACGAATTCATAGGTGCGCCCGTCGCCCATGACGCCGACAGTCTGGACGGGCAGCAGCACGGCAAAGGCCTGCCAGATGGCGTCGTAGAGGCCGGCCTTGCGGATTTCGTCGAGGTAGATCGCATCGGCCTCGCGCAGGATCTCCAGCTTTTCGCGGGTGATGCCGCCGGGGCAGCGGATGGCAAGGCCGGGGCCGGGGAAGGGGTGGCGGCCGATGAAGCTGTCGGGCAGGCCGAGTTCGCGGCCGAGCGCGCGCACCTCATCCTTGAAAAGTTCGCGCAGCGGTTCGACGAGCTGCATCTTCATGCGCTCCGGCAGGCCGCCGACATTATGGTGCGACTTGATCGTCACCGACGGGCCGCCGGTGAAGGAAACGCTCTCGATCACGTCGGGATAGAGCGTGCCCTGGCCGAGGAAATCGGCGCCGCCGAGTTTCTTTGCCTCTTCCTCGAAGGTTTCGATGAACAGCCGGCCGATGATCTTGCGCTTGGTTTCCGGGTCGCTGACGCCTTCGAGCTCGCCGATGAAACGGTCGGAGGCGTCGACGTGCAGCAGATGCAGATTGTAGTGCTCGCGGAACATGGCGACGACGTTTGCCGCCTCGTCCTTGCGCATCAGGCCGTGGTCGACGAGGATGCAGGTCAGCTGGTCGCCGACCGCCTCGTGGATCAGCAGTGCGGCGACCGAACTGTCAACGCCGCCGGAAAGGGCGCAGATGACGCGCTTGTCGCCCACCTGCTTGCGGATCTCGTCGACCGCCTTCTGGCGGTAGGCCGACATCGACCAGTCGCCCTTGATGCCGGCAATGTTGTGAATGAAGTTGCCGATCAGCTTGGCGCCGTCGGGCGTGTGCACCACCTCGGGGTGGAACTGCACGCCGTAATATTTGCGCTTCTCGTCGGCGATGAAGGCGAAGGGGGCGTTGGAGGAGGTGGCGACCACCTCGAAGCCATCGGGCAGCGCCGTGACGCGGTCGCCATGGCTCATCCACACCTGATGGCGCGAGCCGGAGGACCAGAGGCCCTCGAACAGCTGGCAGTCCTTGTCGACATCGAGGAAAGCGCGGCCGAATTCGCGGTGATGGCCGCTTTCGACCTTGCCGCCGAGCTGCATGCACATCGTCTGCTGGCCATAGCAGATGCCGAAGACCGGCAGGCCGCTGTCGAAGATGATCTGAGGCGCCCGCGGCGATCCCTCGTCCACCGTCGATGCCGGGCTGCCGGACAGGATCACGGCTTTCGGCTGGAGGCGCTTGAAGCCCTCTTCGGCCGATTGGAAGGGAACGATTTCGCAATAGACGCCGGCCTCGCGCACGCGTCGTGCGATGAGCTGGGTCACCTGGCTGCCGAAATCGACGATGAGAACGGAGTCGGGATGTGCTGTCTGGGTCATGTCGAGGCTTTAATGAAAAGCGCTTCGCCTGGCAATCCGGGAAATCGGCGGCATCGGGTTTTTATTGTTCCGATTGTCCCTCGCGCGCCGGAAAGGCGCGGGCTTTCAGGGCCTAGAACCAGAAAACCCCGTCTTCCAGCGCCGTGAACAGGCTGTCGACGCCGTAGGAGAGCTTGCGGTCGACGATGTGCAGATATTCCGTCCAGCCGGAAATATGCTGCAGCTCGACCGCGCCGTCGGAAATTCCGCGAAGACCGATCAGCGGCAGCTTGTAGCCCTGGCAGGCGCGCAGCACCGCATACGTCTCCATATCGACCATGTCGGCGTCGATGTCGCTATAGGCGGCCCCCGAAATGACGTTGCCGCCCGTGGAAAGGCTTGCCTCGGCAATGCCGGGAATACGCAGCGGCAGCTCGAGCGTCGCCGGCAGGTCGAGGAAGGGTGTCCGGCCCTTTTCGAAGCCGAGCGGCGAGGCGTCCATGTCGCGGTAGGATACCGAGGTTACCTGATAGATTTCGGTCTGTTCCAGTTTCGCCGAGCCGGCGGAGCCGAGCGAAACGACGAGATCCGGCAGCTCGTCGGCGGCATCGAGCCGCGCCAGCGTCTTGGTCAGCGCCACCGCCGCCTCGACCGGACCGACGCCGGTCATCAAGGGTTCGATGCGCGAACGCAGAAACGGGCCGTATTCGGCCTCCGCCGCCATGACGAACAGCATGGATTTTCCCGCGACCGGTTTCAGTTCGAACTTCATCCTGTAATTCCTTCTCTGCCGCGGATGACCATCATCGTTCCGGTCATGGAGGCAATGAGTTTCGCCGGCCCGTCGCTGATCGCGTAGCCTCGCCCGTCTGCGACGATAATGGTGGAGCCCGGCTTGGTGATTTCGCCGCGAAACAGGAAGCGCTCGCCGCGGCCCGGCGACATGAGATTGACCTTGAACTCGATCGTCAGGATCGAGGCTTCCGGGTCGATGACGCTGTAGGCGGCAAAACCGCAGGCCGAATCGAGCGCGGCGGAAATGATGCCCGCATGCAGAATGCCGTGCTGCTGCGTCAGTTTGATGTCGAAGGGAAGCTCGATCTCGACGACGCCGTGTTCGACGCGCGTCAGCTCCGCGCCGATCGTCTGCATCGCCGCCTGGCGCGCAAAGTTGCGGCGGATTCGCGCGCGGAAATCGCCCCTGTCAGTCTCACTCATGGCTACCCCTCTCGAAGCCGGGAAAGTGGCATGGCAGGCCGGATTCGACAAGCTGGACATTGCTGAAATCGATCCGGTGGGTGATGGAAACCTCAAGCCGTGTCGTCAGCGCAACCTTTCGCCGTGCCGCCGTTGCGCAAACCCGTTGCCGACCTCCTGCGAAGACAATTGCAGCTTCGCGCGGAACGGGTATTCTCCGGCATCCTGTCTCGAATAGAGGGAGCCGGTGCCATGACGACGATATCGCAATCGGTTCGCAATTTCGAGACCTGGCTGGCCGGAGAGCTCGGCGGCGATCTCGTTGAGGACGATCTTAAGGAAAAGCACGAGAAGATGCGCAGCGACGATTTCGTGTTCCTGCGCGCCACCTATTGGCGCTGGTGCGAGATCATCCTCGATATTTGCCCGGAGCTCGGCCGCGCGCCCGAAGTGCTGGCGATCGGCGATATGCATCTGGAGAATTTCGGCACCTGGCGCGACAGCGAGGGGCGGCTCGTCTGGGGCGTCAATGATTTCGATGATGCGGCGGTGATGCCCTATGCGCTGCATCTCGTTCGCCTTGCGGCAAGCGCCATCCTGGCGCGCAACGGCAACGGTCCCTCGGCTCGGATGATCGGCGAGCTGATCCTCGGCGGTTACTGCAGAGGCCTTGAAAATCCGTTGCCGGTCATCCTCGAACGCGACCATAAATGGCTGCGCAAGGCGTTGATGCTGCCGAATTCCGAACGCCGGGAATTCTGGGAAAAATACAAGACGCTGCCTCCGGGCAAGACGAAGGCGCCGGCTGCCTATATCGAGGCCCTTTCCGAAGCATTGCCATCCGGATCGGGAGCCTTCACAGCCAAGCCGCGCAGCGCCGGCACCGGCAGCCTCGGCCGCCCGCGTTTCGTCGCCTATGCCGAATGGCAGGGTGGGCCGGTGTTGCGCGAGGCGAAGGCGCTGGTGCCCTCGGCTTGGTCGCTTCACCACAGGCCGCTTGATGTGGCGATCCGTGCGGGCGAAATCGCCGCTGGGCGGGCGCGCTCGGCCGATCCTCACTATCGCGTCTGCGGCCGCATCCTCGTGCGTCGGCTCTCGCCGAACAGCCGCAAGATCGAGATCGAGAAGCATCCGGAGATCCTGCTTTCGCCGACAATGCTCGAATTGATGGGCTTCGAGATCGCCAATTGCCATTCCGATGATGCGGCCGCCGCAGCAGCAATCCTGCAGGATTTGAAGGCCCGGGGACCCGAATGGCTGCATGAGGCGGCAAGAGCCGCGGCATCGAGCGTCAGCGCAGAGCAGAAGGCCTATGCGCGCACCCGCTGAGAGACCCGGACGATGTGCTGATCCCAGGCGACATCGCTGCGCCTCGAAAGGAAATCGCCGTCATAGGAGGAGACGGCAAAGCCCTCTCTTGCCGGCGCGATGCCGGCGGCCTCCGGAACGGCGATCTCGGCCAGCACCTTGCCAGTTCTTGCGTCGATGGTCACCGAGGCGCCGCCCTTCGGCGAGGTGATGCCGACGAGACCTTCGCTGCGGTTGACGGCGATCGCCCCGACATAATTGGCAAGCCTGCGCGTCGTCTCCTCCGGCAGCGCAACGAAGGAAAGATCCTCCCCCTTGGCGAAATGGCCGACGAGCGGTGGTAGGTCCTTGCGGCGGCCTTCGTACTGGCAGGCGAACCAGATGCGGCCTCCGCCGTCGAGGTCGACGTGGCGGGTCGACAGCTGCGACCATTCGGCCGGCAGCACGTGTTTTTCGATCAACCCGCCGGTTGCCGCATCGATCAGCGCCAGCGACGGCTGCATCGCCCCGAGATTGAGCTTGGTGCGGCCGAAATCCGGATGCGTCTCGATGCCGCCATTGGCGACGATGAGCAGGCGGCCGTCATCGGAAACCGTCATATCATGCGGGCCGATGCCATAGGTTTCGTATTCACCGATGCGGGTAAAGCGATCGGTTGCGTCGTAGAGACCGACCATGCCGCGATTGCCGTCGAAATCATTCTCGCTCGCATAGAGAATCCGGCCATCGGGCGAGAAGGCGCCGTGCCCGTAGAAATGGCGGTCGTCGCGGGAACTGATGACAATCGGCTCGCCCTTATCTCGTGGATCAAAGATCATCGCATAGGTGCCCGGCCGGCGGGCGAAGGCGACGGTCTTGCCGGTGGGGGCGCTGAAGGCCATGCCGTGGGCGCGGGCGGGAAGCGCCACCTGATCGATGATCTCGCCGCGCTCGGTCACGGTGGCAATAGCAAAGGAACCGTTTGCCGTGCGAATGCCCGAGGCATAGACTGCATCGGCCCGTTCGAGCGCCATCAGCGACCTTGGCGCCAAGCTCGCCAGGAAGCCGATTCCTGCCGCCTTGACGAAACTGCGTCGGTTGATCGGGCCGCTTTGCATCATCGCTTCAGTCTCCGTCAGAAAAGGAAAAGCCGGCCGAAAGGCCGATGGCCGCGCCATATTCGTCGCTGATCCTGGTGATCAGCTCGCGGCTCTCGGCAAGCAGCGTGTCGAGCTTGGCCTTCTCGGCATCGCTGACAGCGGCGTCGATGTCGGGATTGAGCTTCGGTACGCTGTCGAGCAGCGATTTGAAGTTCTCGTCGATCGAGGCAGCGATCGCCTTTTTGTCCGGCGGCAGGAGCTCGGCCATGCCGGCCTTCTGCCAGAGCGTGCGCAGGCCGTCGATATTGGCCGCCATCGATTTCCAGGTGTTCTTGGAGCGCCAGTAGATCGCCATGCGCGGACGCGGCGAGGTGTCCTTGCCTTTGTAGAACTGCTCCAGCCGCTGATCGCGGACATTCTCGGCGCCGTGGACGAGAATGCCGAGCAGCGCGGTCACCGCTTCCTTGTTGTCCATGAAATCATTGCTCTGCGGACCTGGATGTTTCCAGCTCGCCTGCACCCCGTCGGGTTTTTCCCAGGCAGCGACCACTTCGCCAGCCTCACGCTGGATATTACCGGCGATGGCGGCCCCATAAAGGCAGCGGAAACCGCCCTTCTGCCCGACGAGATTTTCCGAGCCGTTGCCGTAAAGCACGTATTCCAGAGCCGTCAGGCCCTGCAGCGCCACGCTCTTGCCGGCGATCGCATCGACCGTTGCATCCTTCGGATCGGCCTTGGCGATCAGCGCCTGCACCTGCTTCAGGCCGACGCCCTTGCGGTCCGGATAGAACAGGATGTGCTCGAAGAGATTGTCCTGGATGACGGGTCCGGTCTGGACGATCTCGATGATCGACCAGTAGCGGATCGTATCGTCGAAGGCCGATTTCGCCTTGTCGAGCGTCTGCTGCGTGCCGCCGTCGCAAAGATCCTTCATCGCCGTCGTCAACCGGGCGGCCGATTGCTGCATGTTGCGATAGCCCGGCCGGATCACTTCGTCGACGGCGCGCTGCATGACGGCGGGAACGGCATCCTCGTTCAGCCCTGCCGGAGGAGCGGCGGTCTGGGCGGCGGCCGATGTGGCGAGGCCGATCAGAGTGAGGCAGAGCAGGGGGTGCCAAAGGCGCATCAAAGTGACTCCAGGAATGTAATCAGGGCCGCCCTGTCGTCTTTGGACAGGGAGGAGAAAGCGTTGCGGGCCTTCTCCGCTTCGCCGCCATGCCAGAGGATCGCTTCGTTGAGATCCCGCGCACGGCCGTCATGCAGGAAAAAGCTGTGTCCGCTGACAGTCCGGGTCAGTCCTATACCCCATAGCGGCGGCGTGCGCCATTCACGTCCGCTTGCAAGGCCGACCTGCTGCCCGTCGGCCAGCCCGTCACCCATATCGTGCAGGAGGAAGTCGGAATAGGGCCAGATCAATTGGAAGGATTGCGCCTTGTCGGGCGAATCCCGACGGGTGACGAATTTCGGCACATGGCAGGAAACGCAGCCGCTTTCGTAGAAAATCCGTTTACCCTTCAGTGTCTCGGGGAAGCTCGCCTTGCGGCGCGCCGGAACGGCAAGATTTTCCGAATAGAAAGTCACGAGGTCGAGAATAGGCCCCGGCGCTTCTTCCTCGCCCAGCCGTTTCTGTACTCCGGTCGGCATCTCGAGGCATTTCTCTTCCGCCTCGGTGCAATCGCCATGCGCGTCCGGGCGGTCGGGCGTGGAGATGCCGATATCATTGGCGAAGGCGTCGGCATTCTGGTCGCGCACCGTGGCGTTCTGCGCCTTCCAGCCGAAACGGCCAAGCGCGATCTCGCCGCTGCGATGATCACGGACGATCGCTGCCTTGCCGGAGATGCCGTCGCCATCAGCATCGTCAGGGTCGGCACGGGCAAGGATATCGGCCTCGGGAATCGCCTCGATCAGTCCGAGGCCGATCATGGCGGGGCCGACACGCGCCGAGATCGTCGTCGAAGCATCGAGCGGTCCATAGACCAGATTGGTCGCCGCATAATGCGGCCGGCGCAGCGACATGATCTCGCCGTCGCCAAGCGTTACCGTCTCCTCATCATAGCGGATCGCCATCCGGCCTTCGGCGGCAAGACCAGGAACGGCAAGATCCTGCAGCTGATGGCCATAGACCGGATCGGGGAAGTTGAGGATGTCAGCGCCCGCGATCGCCTTTTCCTCTTCCGGCGTCCTGGCTGCGCGGGAAAGCCGCAGGAACATGGACACGGCGCTCGGACCGCCCTCCGGCGGCTTGCCCCGGCCGTCATTGACGTGACAGCTCATGCAGGAGCGGGCGTTGAACAGCGGCCCGAGGCCATCGGAAGCCTGGGTCGAGGAGGGCGAGGAAACCCAGAGCTTGCGGAAGAGCGCATTGCCGAGCTTGAAATTCTGCTCTTCCTCGAAGGGGATATTGGCCGAAATATGCGAGAAGCTGTCTTCGGTGACCGGATCGACCGAGGTCGTCGCACCCGCCTGCATCGCCTCATATTGTTCGGCCTTGGAAAAATCCGTCGTCGGCCGGGTGACCTCGGCGACGCGTTTCAGGTCGGCTTCGGAGAGGTCGGTGCGTTTCGCCGGCAGATCAAAACCAGCGGCGGTCGCTGCGGGCGCTACAGCAAGGGCGGCGTAAGTGGCGATGCGGAGTTTCGACAAGAGGCGACTCTTCCGAGTGGCAAGCTCGACGGTGCTGACGCGCGCTTCCTTTTCCACTTCCTCATTCCTGTGCTTGTCACAGGAATCCAGCGCGCCCAAGTCCTTGGGCGCGGAAGACTCCCCTTTGACCAGGTCATTCACGACGCCGACGCGCCGTGGCTGGATTCCTGTGACGAGCACAGGAATGAGGGAGGCAATAGATGGCATTTCAGGGTTCGGGCCGCCCCAATGGAGCGGCCCGCCTTTTCGCTTATTTGAAGACGGCGTTAGGATTATCCAAGCTGTCGGAACCTTCAAGCTGAACCGTACCGAGATCAAGTGCGGCAATAACGCGCTGGATCGATTTCGTCTGGTCGATCAGCCCGTCGATGGCCGCCTGGACGACGGCGTTGCCTTCCTTGTTGCCTTCGGCAATCATCTGGTCGTACTTCTCGACCGTTTCGCCGCGCTTGGCCATGGCGTTCATCGCATCGAGCGTCTTGTTGAGCTTGCCTTCCAGCTCCGCATCGAGCGCCTTGTCCTTGGCGGCCACGAGGTCGTGCAGCGAGGGGCCGCTAAGCTTGGTGCCATCGACGCGGGTATAATTGCCGGTATAGGCGGCGGCGATGCCGATCGCGTCGTTGAGATGCGAATTATAAGTATTGTCTGAGAAGCAATCATGCTCTTCCTCAGGATCGTGCAGCAACAGGCCAAGCTTCATGCGCTCGCCGGCAAGCTCGCCGTAGGAGAGCGAACCCATGCCGGTCAGGATGGCGACGAGGCCGGCCTTCGGATCGGCTTCGACGTTCTTCGTCGCAGCCCCGTCCGGCTTCCAGTTGTCGGTCATTTCCTGCAGGTCTGAAACCAGCAGCGTGGAGGCGGACTTCAGATATTCGGCGCGGCGGTCGCAATTGCCGTGCGTGCAGTTCTTCAGGTCGTAATCGGTGGCCGGGCGGTTGCCGGCGCCGGGCCCCGTGCCGTTCAGATCCTGGCCCCAGAGCAGGAATTCGATGGCGTGGTAGCCGGTGGCGACATTGGCTTCGATGCCGCCGGCTTCCGCAAGCGTGCCCGAGAGGAATTCCGGCGTCAGCTTCGAGGCGTCGACATCCTTGCCGTCGATCTTGATCGTCTTGTTGGCAATGACATTGGCGACATAGAGGGAGTTTTCGTCGCTCTCGGCGCCGTAGGAGGGATCGACATAGTCGATCAGCCCTTCATCGAGCGGCCACGCGTTGACCTTGCCTTCCCACTCGTCGACAGCAGGATTGCCGAAGCGATAGACTTCCGTCTGCTGGTAGGGGACGCGGGCCTTGATCCAGGCCTCCCGGGCCGCCTTGAGCGTCGCATCGCTCGGCGCCTTCAGAAAGGCGTCGATCGCGGCATCGAGCGCCTTTGCCGTCGTCAGCGAGTCTTCGTATTTCGCATGCGCCACATCGGCATAATGTTTCACCACGGCCGCCGCATCGGTCGCGGCATGCGCGGGAAGGGCGAGCAGGGCTGCGGGGGCGATCGCCAGCACGGCTGCGCGGAGTTTGTTGAGCTTCATGATCCTCTCCTGTGACGGATCTTCCGTCGAGCGCATCGGCCCGAAATCGGAATTGATTTCGGAAAGCACGATGCGCCAATTCAAAAATGTTACAGCGTCCTTTGCGCGTCTGATAAGACGCGCGGCGCTGTAATCGGCTCCGTCTCTTCGCGCAAAAGTAAACTGGTGTCAAACGCTCTAGTTTGGAATGATTTTAAGGATGAAGAAGGGGATAAGCGGCCTCTTTCAGAAGGTTGTGTCTGAAAAATTAGCGCGCTGTCCTGCTGCCGTCAGCCCTTGCGCTGCATGCGGCAGAAGAAGAAGCCGTCGGTATCGGTTGAAGCCGGCGTCAGCGTCACCGTCAGGGCGTCGGACGAGTGCGGCCGCGGGGCGTCTTTGCCGAAAAGCGCGTCCCAGGCGGGCAGGGCGCTGACGATCTGGAAATCGGGATTGTCGGCGGTAAAACGGCGCACCTGTTCCTCGTTTTCCTGAGGCAGAACCGAGCAGGTGACATAGATCAGCTCGCCGCTTGGCTTGACGAAGCCGCTCGCCTGCGCCAGCGCGTCCTGCTGTTGGGCGGTGCGTTCGTCGAGGTTCTTCGCCGTCAGCCGCCACTTCGTATCGGGGCGGCGGCGCCATGTGCCGGTGCCGGTGCAGGGCGCGTCGACCAGCACCTTGTCGCAGCGCCCGGCAAGGCCGGAAAGGCCCCTGGCGTCATCATGCACCTGGACATTGCGCGTGCCCGCCCGCTTCAGCCGTTCGATGATCGGCGCCAGCCGTTTGCGGTCGGCGTCGTAGGCGTGAACCTGTCCCTTGTTCTGCATGGCGGCCGCCATGGCGAGCGTCTTGCCGCCGCCGCCGGCGCAATAGTCGAGAATCTGTTCGCCGTCTTTGGCGAGCACCAGATCGGCGACGATCTGCGAACCCTCGTCCTGAACTTCGAACCAGCCTTTCTGGAACGAAAGCTCGGCTGTCACGTTGGGAAGCCGCGAGGCGCCTTCGCCGGCGGCAATCCGGATGCCGTAGCGGGCGATTTTCGCAGCATGTGCGCCGGCGCGTTCGAGCGCCTTGACGGCCTTGTCGCGGGAGGACTTCAGAATATTGGCGCGCAGATCGAGTGTCGGGCGTGCCGCGAGCGCCTGCGCCTCGGCGAGCCAGCCGGCGCCGAAGGCCTGTTCGAAGGAGGGTTGGACCCATTCGGGAATATCGCCGCGGATATGCGGCGGCGCGTCGTCGAGCGAGCGGCTTGTAAAGGCAGCGAGGGCATCAGCTGAAAGCGGCGGTGGTGCAAACTTGTCGTCCGCCAGTTCGGCGGCGAGGCGATCGGGCGCGAAGCCCCATTGGCGGAACATGACGGCGTGGGCGATGGCTGCAGCGCTGTCGTCATCCATCAGCCAGGCATGGGAAAGCCGCATGCGCAAGGCGTCGTAGACGATATTGCCGATCGCCGCACGATCGCCGGAACCGGCAAAGCGGTGCGCCAGGCCCCAGTCCTTGAGCGCGTCGGCGACGGGCCGCTTGCGGGCGTCGATATCCGCGAGCACAGAAATCGCCCCTTCGAGGCGGCCGCCCAGACGCATTCACATATCTCCTATTGCCATGACGTGTGAACGATCCGCGCACAGGCCGGGCGGATTGTCGACAAGTTTCAACCGCGTGGTAACCGCGATTGGCGGCAAGAGCAAGCGCCGGTCAGGGCGCAGCCGGTTGTACGGCGCTGTCAGCTTTAGGCTGATCACTTCGAGTGTCAGCCTTAGCTGATCACTTCGGCTGTCAGCTTTAGCTGATCACCTGGTAGCAGACTTTCGCCGTGCCCGAGCTCACCATGCCGATATTCTGGGCGGCGGCGCGCGACAGATCGAGGACGCGTCCACGAATGAACGGCCCGCGATCATTGATGCGGACGACGACGGTGCGGCCATTGTTGCGGTTGGTGACCTTCACCTTGGTGCCGAACGCGAGCGAACGATGTGCGGCAGTCAAGATGGCGGGGTTCATACGTTCCCCGGAAGCAGTTTTGGAGCGAAGCGCGTACCATGAAGCACCGCCGCAGCCATTGCCAGCAAAACTCTCCGCCGGAAGCATGGAAGAGCAAGCTGCAATAGTTACGGCAGCGATAATAGAACGACGTATGTTCTTCAAAACAGAGTATCCCTCAACTATTGAACTCACGCCCTTGCAGGCGGCGGGGCTTAAATCTGTTAAAAAGTGGCGAAAAAGTGCCGCTTCAATTCACGGAATGTTGCAGACCGTAATATTTGTGAGGGCATTGATATGATGACGGAAATCGGTGACGGCCGTAATGTGTGGAAAAAACATAATGAAATCAGTTAAAATCCGAATGAATTTTCCGGAGCAGCGGTCGCCGTTCCGCCGTTCACAAAAATCGCGAAAATTTTTTTCTGGCTTTGCCATATTTATTGCCACATTTGGGCAAATTCAAAGGCCGTTAACCATAATATAGGGCGAAATTTTCCCGTCCGCTGACGGAAAGTAGGAATTTCCTACTCCTTTTGGGTGAGCGCACGAGCCGCCGGCGCTAGAGCCTATCCTGGTTAGATTGAAGCATTCTGCCGGAGCAGGTTTTCGTCAGGGCAGAGGCGATTGGCGATGGGCATACCTCATGGTACGTCAGCGCCGATCGCCTCCGATCCTGGCTAGAGATGCCCGGCCCACCAGCCGCACCGCTTCGCCTTGGCGAAGATTTGCCAGGCAAACCTGCGGCAGGGTTGGCTGAAACGGGCCGTCTGTCGACTGGCCGGCTTGGCCGTAGAGCTAGGCTACGACGCGCCGGCCGGTCGACCATCCGACTCCGTTTGAGCCGACAGAATGCTTCAATCTAACCAGGAAAGGCTCTAACCGCGCCAGTGTCCGTCCTGCCACAATTGCGCAAGCGACATCGGATAGGTCGGGAAAGAGAATTCGAAGCCCGCCTTCTTGAGTTTCGCGTTCGAAACGCGCTTGTTCTCACCGTAGAAGGTGCGTGCCATCGGCGTCAGTTCTGCGGTTTCGAAAGCCTGTTCCGGCGGCGGTTCAACGCCCATCAGCCGCGCTGCCTCGACGATCACATCCTGCGGCGGGCCGGGCCGGTCGTCGGTGACATTATAGATGCCATCAAGGCCGCGTGCCGACAGGAAGCGGGTCGCCGCACCGATATCTTCGACGCGGATGCGGTTGAAAACCTGGTCCTTCTTGATCAGGCGCCGCGCCGTGCCCTTGTCCAGATTGCAGAAGGCGTTGCGCCCTGGCCCGTAAATGCCGGAAAGACGCAGCACCGCCGCCGGAACACCGCGCTCCCGGCCCATCGCCAGCCAGCCCTGTTCGGCCTCGAGCCGCTCCCTTGATCGTCCGGAAACGGGCACGCAGGGCGTTTCCTCGCTCACCCACGCGCCCTTGTGATCGCCATAGACGCCGACCGTCGAGAGATAGCCGATCCATTCGAGCCGAGGCAGGAGGCGGGCGCTGTCTTCGCCCAACAGTCGCAGCAGCGGGTCGGCCTTTCCGGGCGCGATCGACTGCACGAGATGGGTGACGCTCTCCAGCGCGCGGCGTAAGTCGTCGTCCATGGTCTCGCCGTCGAACAGGAACGCGTCGATGCCGTTGGCTCGCAGCGCCTCCATCTTGTCGGCCGAGCGCGTGGTGCCGGATAGGCGCACGTTTTCGCCCACGAAGGCCTTTGCGATCGCCGTGCCGGAATAGCCGCAGCCAAAGATCATCACATGCATCGGTCCACTCCTGCCAGCCGCCATTCGGTCAATACGTCGTTGTCGCGCTCATCGACCCTTTGTGCGGCAAAGGCCGAGAATTCGCCAGCCTCCATCAGCCGGGAAAGGGCCCAGACCGCCATGCCGCGCACCACCGGCGAGGGATCGCCGGCGAGAAGGCGGCATTGCGCAATGAGCGCCCGATCGCCGGAATTGCCGGCGGCGATCAGCACGTTGCGGATGAAGCGGTCGCGGCCGATCCGCTTCACCGGCGAACCGCTGAAGAAGGCGCGGAAGGTGGCATCGTCGAGCGTCAGCAGAAAGGCGAGAGGCGGCTCCTTCAGATCTTCCCGGGTCTTGAGCTTCATTTCAGAGGCCGAGATCGCGAACTTGTTCCAGGGACAGGCGGCAAGACAGTCGTCGCAGCCATAGATGCGATTGCCGATCAGCGGCCTGAGATCGGGGTCGATCGGCCCCTTATGCTCGATGGTGAGATAGGAGATGCAGCGCCGCGCGTCGATCTGATAGGGCGCCGGGAAGGCAGCCGTCGGGCAGACGTCGAGGCAGGCGCGGCAGGAGCCGCAATGGTCGGCCTCCGGCGCGTCGACTGCAAGATCGGCCGTGGTGAACATGCTGCCGAGAAACAGCCAGGACCCATGCGTGCGGCTGACGAGATTGGTATGTTTGCCCTGCCAGCCTAGGCCGGCGGCCGCCGCCAGTGGCTTTTCCATGACCGGCGCGGTATCGACGAACACTTTCACGTCGGCGCCGGCCCGCGCCGCAAAACGCGTGGCGATCTCCTTCAGCCGGCCCTTGATGATGTCGTGATAATCGCGGTTGCGGGCATAGACTGAAATCGCCGCCTTGTCCGGCTTGCTGAGGATGCCGCGCGGATCTTCCTCCGGCGTGTAGTTGAGGCCGAAGACGACGATGGACCGCACCTCGCTCCAGAGCGTCAGCGGATCGCCGCGCCGCTCGCGCGTCTCCGCCATCCACTCCATCGTCCCGTGGTGCCCGGCATCGATGAACTGGCCAAGGCGCTCTTTCGCTTCAGGGATGGCGTCCGGCCGGGTGATGCGGCAGAGATCGAAGCCCTTGGCGGCGGATTCCGCCCGGACGAACTCGGTCAAATTGTCGCGGCGGCGGCGCTCTTTGTCATCATTTTCGGGCATGAAAAGCCCTCGTCAGAAATCCAGATCGGCATAGTGCGAAACCGGGGTCAGGCCGCGCACGCGTTCGGTCAGCATCGGCCGGAAGGAGGGGCGCGACTTCAGCCGCTGATACCATTCCTTGACGACAGGGGCGTCGGCCCAGTCGATTTCGCCGAGATAATCGAGGATCGAGATCGAGGCGGCAGCGGCAAGATCGGCATAGCTCATCCGCTCGCCAGCCAGCCACTGACGCGAGCCGGCAAGCCAGGTAAGATAACGCATATGCTGGCGGATATTCGCGCGGGCCGTGCGCAAAATCTTCGAATCCGGTGCTCCGCCACCCTGATCGGCGGTCATCTGCAACTTATAGACACGCTCGCGCGCGAGCGGCTTGGTCACGTCATTTTCCATTTTCTGCATGAACCATTCGGTCAGCCGGCGAATTTCAGCCCGCTGGAATGGGTCCTCTGCGAGCAGCCGCCGGTCGCGCTTCAACACGCCGTGCGTCTCGTCCAGATATTCGGAAATGACGCTCGCGCCGCAGAGCGCGCGCATGCTGTCGTCGACATAGACCGGCAGCGTGCCGGCCGGATTGAGCGCCAGGAAATCTCGGCGCTTTTCCCATGTCTGTTCCTCGATCAGATCCGCCTGATAGCCGTATTCCGCCAGGATCAGCCGGACGAAGCGAGATGCGGATGACATGGGATGATGATAAAGCGTGGGCATCGATACTCGGGCTTTATGATTGCTGTTACAGGACTGTGCGGCAGCTCGTTTATAGCGCCCTAGTCATGACTCATTGGTTGAAGCTATAGGAGCTTGGCCGGGCCAATACAAGCGAATCGGATTTCACGCCATCAGACAAGGGGCAAAGCACGCGTCTTACGCACAAGGATAGAGGCCGCGCCTGATCGGCTCAAGCGCTGTTGAAGTCCGACTGACCTTTAAACCGGAGACAATTTATGGACTATATCAATGCCGCCCTTCTCGGTGTCATCGAGGGGATCACCGAGTTTCTGCCGATCTCGAGCACCGGCCATCTCATCATTGCGGAGCAGTGGCTCGGCCATCGGTCGGACATGTTCAACATCGTCATTCAGGCGGGCGCCATCCTTGCCGTCACGATAATCTATTGGCGTCGCCTGCTGGACCTGGTGCTCGGCTGGCGGGAACCTGCAAATCGAGACTATGCCGCCAAGCTGATAGTCGCCTTCCTCATCACCGCCATTCTGGGCCTCGTCGTCAAGAAGCTGGGGTACGAATTGCCGGAGACCGCGACGCCGATCGCCTGGGCGCTAATCATCGGCGGCATCTGGATGATCTTTGCCGAGTGGGCGGCAGCACGCAGGCCGCCCCATAAGCAGATCACCTGGCTTGTCGCTATCCTGGTCGGCATCGCTCAGATCGTTGCCGGCGTCTTCCCGGGAACGTCACGCTCCGGTGCCACGATTTTCGTCGCCATGCTGGCCGGCACCGGCAATCGCGCCGCAGCGACG
Source organism: Rhizobium lentis (assembly GCF_014200175.1). Classification (GTDB taxonomy): domain Bacteria; phylum Pseudomonadota; class Alphaproteobacteria; order Rhizobiales; family Rhizobiaceae; genus Rhizobium; species Rhizobium mulingense. Next base: position 58,867 of record NZ_JACHBD010000002.1, read on the forward strand.
GAATTCGCCTTTCTCGTCGGCATCCCGACCATGTATGCGGCGAGCGGCTATGAGTTGCTGAAGACCTTCAAGGACGGCGGTGCGGCAGGCGAAGACTGGACGGCGCTGGCCATCGCCTTCGTTGTTTCCACGATCGTCGCCTTCATCGCCGTCAAATGGCTGCTCGCCTATATCAGGAGCAATCGTTTCACACTGTTTGCTATCTACCGCATCATACTAGGCGTGCTGCTGCTCGGCATGGCCGCCACCGGCCTGATCGGCTGAGCCCTCTCTACCGCATTGCATTCGCGCATCTCCCAGGCGCGAATGCAACCGCCTGCCCGATGTCGCGAACCGAATTGAGGTCGGCAGGCGCAAACCTTCTGCTGGCAATATCTGAGAGAGTCGCGTCCACTGCTTTTCAAGCGGGTAAGACGGGGCGGTCATTGGAAGCGTCCTGATTCAGACGCTCCGGCCGCTGTTTGTCTCTATGAGACCGGCGCCGAGGCCCGGCCGTTCGTCAATGGTTGATCGAAGCCGTCGAGCAAGGATCGACGCCGTAGGCCGGCGAGCAGCCGCCCTTTACCGCCGCGACCGAACCGGACGCAACGAACGAGCCTGCAAGGATAACCAGCGCCGCACACGCAAACAGGAGCGCGATTGACTTGCCCATCGAGTATTGCCTTTCACAGTGATTGCCGCACGCTTTTCGCAGGCGTTGAGTCCTTCGAAGACGCGCGGGGTTTGGTAGTCAGTGGAATGGCAAATAGCAATAAACGTTCCTGCTAAATTTGGCGTTAATTCCACAAAATTTCCGCTGCGTCTTTTATGCAACTGCACTTGATATGACCGGCACAACAACAGTTGAAACTCGCGCCGGCTTTGCTTCCGGCGAATACGCAAAACGCCGTCCGCGCTATGCGCGACCGGCGCTGTGTCGAAGGCAAAAAGTTGTTCAGGCAGCCTTGCCGGAGCCGGTGTATTGGCCGTGCGGACGATACTGCACCAGGTAGGATTCGAGCACCGATGCGGCCATGGTTGGCGCAATGCCGAGACCCTTCAGCGTGCGGCCTTCCGCTTCGGCTTCTGCGGAAACGATGTTGTCGCGCTTGAGCAGACGCACCTGGTCCGGGGTGATCGGCGGCGTCACGAACGGGATCAGCGAGGCGATGCTGCCGATCATCGACGCGATGCCGAAGGGCAGGGACACCAACCGGTTTTTCCGGCACGTCACCTTCAGCATCGTCTCGAGACATTCGCGGAAGCTCAGCACCTCGGGCCCGCCCAGTTCATAGACCTTGCCGGCGGCGACCTTGCCGTCGACGGCGCGGGCGACGGCCTCGGCGACATCCTCGACATAGACCGGTTGGAATTTCGTCTTGCCGCCGCCGACCAGCGGCAGGACCGGCGACATGCGCGCCATATCGGCAAATTTGTTGAAGAAGCTGTCTTCCGGCCCGAAGACGATCGACGGGCGGAAGATCACCGCATCCGGTTTGATGGAAAGGATGGCGGTTTCGGCGCGGCCCTTGGTGCGGCCATAGTCCGAATCGGAATTGGCGTTGGCGCCGATCGCCGAAATATGGGCAAGCGTCGCGCCGGTATTGCGCGCCGCCTCGGCGACCGCGCGGGCGCCGAATTCCTGCACGGCATCGAAGGTGTTGCGGCCGGTCTCCTGCAGAATGCCGACGCAGTTGACGACGTGACTGGCACCGTCGACAGCGCGATCGATCGAGTTGCGATAACGCAGGTTCGCCTGCACTAGGGAAATCTGGCCGACATTGCCGAGCGGCTGCAGGAAGCCGGCGAGATCAGGACGGCGCACGGCAACACGGATGCGATAACCGCGCTTGGCGAGCGCCCGAACCACGTGCCTGCCCACGAAGCCGGACCCTCCGAACACAGTGACGAGCGGGGGCAGGTTGGCAAGGGTCATGGCAGGCTCCTCGAAAGGCTGTGCGGGATGCGGTATCGGCACCCGTCTTAGCCCAATCCCGGCGCGACGGGAAGGCCCATCGCGCCGTGAGTTTTGCGGGTGCGAAGTCGTTCAGACGCCTTCGACGACGACCATTTCCGCATCGGCCGCTTCCTGGCGGATTTTGGCGGCGATCTGGTATTCCGGCGAATTATAGCAGTCGACGGCATGCTGCATTGAGGGGAATTCGATCACGACGTTGCGAGCGCGCGCCTTGCCTTCGAGCTCCGTGATCGCGCCGCCGCGCGCCAGGAAATTGGCGCCGTATTTTTCGAAGGCGGGTTTGGCCGCCGCCACATAATCCTTGTAGCGCTCGGCATCACGAACATCGACGCGGGCGATCCAATATCCCTTGGCCATGGTCTTCTCCCTTTGGTTCTCGTCAGCGGTTTGCCGGCCAGAGCGCGCCGACCATTTCGTTGAGGACGGCGCGGGCGGCCTCTCTGGGATCGGGCGCCTTGACGATCGGACGGGCAACGACGAGGTGGGTCGCCCCCGCCTTCAATGCGTCGAAAGGCGTCATCACCCGCTTCTGGTCGCCATGGTCGCTGCCGGTCGGACGAATTCCGGGGGTTACGACTGCCATGTCAGGGCCGACGATTGCGCGCACTTCGGCCGCCTCCGCCGCCGAACAGACGATGCCGCCCATGCCGGCGGCGCGCGCCTGTTCGGCGCGGCGCAGCACCAGGCTGTGCGGATCCTGGCTGTAGCCGGCCTCGGCAAGATCCTCGGCATCCATCGACGTCAGCACCGTCACCCCGAGCAGGCAGAGGCCGGAGCCGGCCGCAGCCTCCACCGCCGCCCGCATCGCTTTGGGATAAGCATGCAGCGTCAGCATCGACATGCCCATCCTGGCGATGTTTTCGACGCCCGAGGCGACAGTGTTGTCGATGTCGAGCAGCTTCATGTCGAGAAAGATCTTCTTGCCGCTTGCGGCAAGGTCACGGGCGAATTCGAGGCCGCCGGCAAAAACCAGCTGATAGCCGATCTTGTAGAAGAGAATGTCGTCGCCGAGCGTGGAAACCAGTTTTTCCGCGTCGCCGATCGTTGGAACATCCAGGCCGACGATCAATCGCTCGCGTGCGTCCATTTCAACTCACCCCCCGCCAGTCTTCGATGGGTGTCCAGTGGCATGATAAGCGGCGATCCGCAAGGCTGAAAGCATAGAGATTGCCGCCGCCGCCCGGCTGGTCGCGGTCGCGGGAAATCGGTCCGCCGGCCAGATGGCATTTGAGCAGCGTGCCGACGCCGCCATGGCCGACGAAGCCGATCGGCGCTGTCGCATCATGGGCGGCGAGAACGGCGTCGACCGCCTCGACGATGCGGGCCTGCGCGTCGACCGCGCGCTCCCAGCCCCTGAAGCTTTCTTCCGGATGGGCGAAGAACCAGTTGGCCGCTTCTTCGAATTGCGGCGGCGGCAGGAAGCCGGTGGCCGAACGGTCGTTCTCATGCATGCCGTGGACGATCTCGATCGTCAGGTTGGAGGCTTGCGCCAGAATTTCGGCCGTCTCGATCGCCTTGGTCTCGTCGCTGGAGATGATGCGCCGCAATTGCCTCGCCCAGCCGCTCTCGGCGGCCTTTCGGGCACGCGCCGCGCCGACATCGGAAAGCCCCCATTTCGGCACCGGCACATTGGCATCGATTCTGACTTGCGGGTGGGTGATATAGATCCCGAACATCTCAGCCGCGTCTGTAGATCCAGAGCTGCGCCGGCGGAATGTTGCGCATGACGAAGTCGAAATGCTGAATATGGTAGCGATCGGGATTGGCGGCGATCGGCGAGATCGCGCCATAGGAGATCTGCACCACCGGCCGGCCGGCCGGCAGGCGGTCGAGCAGGCTTTCCAGCAGGGCGACGCGCATTGCCATCGGGAAGTTCAAGAGCGGAATGCAGGAGATGACGCAATCAAAGGTCTGGTCGGCAAAGGCGCCAAGCGTCGTCTGGAGATCGAAGGCGTCGCCGTTGATGAAGTGCACGCCGGGATAGGTTCGCAGCAGATGCTGGTGGAAGTCCGTCGAATATTCGATCGCCACCAGATTGTCCGGCTTCACGCCGCGGCCAAGGATCGCTTTGGTGATGGCGCCCGTGCCGGGGCCGAGTTCGAGGACCGGCAGCCCCGAATGCATATCGATGACGCTGGCCATGCGCTTGGCGGTGATCGACGAGGTCGGCACGATCGAGCCCACCGTCTTCGGCCCCTGCATCATGCCGCGGAAGAAGCGGATTTCCTCATCGAATTTCTTCCCGAAATGTTCCTTCACCTTGACCCGTAAACGCATTCTCCACCCATCCGCATGTTGATCGACTGTGTTAATATGCTGCTTGTCGCTCCCGCGACAAGGATTTTCGCAACGAGGACATCGGCATCAACAGCTCATGCCGCCTTTCGGTCGGAACGAGGCATGAGATCGGCAAGCCTTTCGCTGAGGTGAGCGGCGTCGACGGGCGCGCGCAGCTTCTTGTCGGTATTGTCGAAATAGAGATAGACGTCGCGGCCCTTCTTGCGCGACGGCAGGGGCGCAAGCACCCGCGTCGCATTCTCAGGTTCTCCGCCCCGTGCCCAGACGCGGACACGCTCCGCCCACAGATCGAGCGCTTCATCCTCATAGCCGCTGACATAGAGTTGCTCGGAACCATGCAGGCGGCAATAGAGGAAGTCGGCGGTGATGTCCATCAACAGCGGCCATTCCACCGTGTCGGCGCAGACAAGCGCGACGTTGTGACGCCTCAGCATCTCGATGAAGGCTGGCGAGCGGAAGCTGTCATGGCGGATCTCGAAAGCATGGCGGATCGGCTGATCGGCGTCACTTTTAAGCCAGGCGCGCCCTTTGAGACGGCCGTCATGGCGTTTCGCCAGCGCGATCGCGGCATCGCAGTCATGCGGCAGCAGCGACAAGAAGGTTTCGAAAAGCGCAGGGTCGAAGGCCGTGTTCGGCGGAAACTGCCAGAGGATAGGCCCAAGCTTGGGGCCGAGCCGCAGCAGGCCGGAGGCGAAGAAATTGGCAAGCGGCGTCTCGATCTCCCGCAATCGCTTCATATGAGTGATGAAGCGCGAGCCCTTGACGGCGAAGACGAAATCCTCGGGCGTTTCCTCCCGCCAGCGGCCGAAGCTTTCAGGCCGCTGCAATCCGTAGAAGGTGCCGTTGATCTCGATCGAACGGAAGTGCCGGGCGGCGTAGGAAAGCTCGTGCTTCTGCGGCAGACCCTTGGGATAGAATTGACCGCGCCAGGGAGCATAGGTCCAGCCGGATAAGCCGATGCGCACAGTCCCGGTCTTTTTCATGAGGAGATCCTCCCGTTTTGACAGGAGGAAAACAATGGCAGGCGGCCTTCGTTCCCGTCAGACGCGCATCGGCATCAAGACGTAGAGCGCGTCATCACCGGCGGTGTCGCGGATCAGCGTCGGCGAGCCGGCATCGGCTAGCAGGAAGATCGCTTCCTCGCCGGAAAGCTGCGCGGTGATGTCGAGCAGATACTTGGCATTGAAGCCGATTTCCATCGCATCCGTATCGTAGCCGACGGCGACTTCTTCCGTGGCGCTGCCGGAATCGGGATTGTTGACGGTGAGCATCAGCTGTCCCTCGGACAGCGCCAGCTTCACGGCGCGGCCGCGCTCGGAAGAGATGGTCGAGACGCGGTCGACGGCTTGGGCGAAGCTCGTGCAGTCGACGCGCATTTCCTTGTCGTTGCCGGTCGGGATGACGCGCTGATAGTCAGGGAAGGTGCCGTCGATCAGCTTCGAGGTCAGCACGATCGAGCCGATCGTCATGCGGATCTTGGCGTCGGAAACTTCGACCGTGACGATCGCTTCCGGATTGTCGACCAGCTTCTGCAGTTCGCCGACGGTCTTGCGCGGAATGATGATGCCCGGCATGCCCTCGGAACCGGAGGGCGCGTCGACATCGGCGCGGGCCAGCCGGTGGCCGTCAGTCGCGACCGCCCGAAGCTTCAACTCGCCCTTGCTCTCGATCGTGTGGAAGAAGATGCCGTTCAGGTAATACCGTGTCTCCTCCGTCGAGATCGCAAACTGGGTGCGGTCGATCAGCATCTTCAGATCGGTCGCTTTCAGCTTGAAGGAATGGGTGAAGGTGCCGGCGGTCAGATCCGGGAAATCGGATTCCGGCAGGCACTGCAGCGAGAATTTCGAGCGGCCGGACTGCACGGTCATCGAGCCGCCGTCGGTGCTGGTCGCCAGCAGCACTTCCGAGCCGTCGGAAAGCTTGCGCACGATATCGTAGAGAAGATGGGCCGGCACGGTCGTGGCGCCCGCCTGTTCGACGCTCGCCGGCGTCGCCTCGGTTATCTCGAGGTCGAGGTCGGTCGCCTTCATGTCGAGGTTCTGGCCGTCGGCCTTGAGCAGTACGTTGGACAGGATCGGGATCGTATTGCGACGTTCGACCACGCGGTGGACGTGGTTCAGCGATTTCAACAGGTTTGACCGCTCAATAGTAATACGCATGGGATGCTACCGCTTTCGACCGTGACTGTCCGGGCGCATCGAGCACCCGAAGAATGCTGTCCCGGCCTGACACCGGGGGAGTGGACGGGCAAAATGGCAGACTTCAGCATCGCTTTGCAAGAGGCATGGGCGGTGGGAGGCCCGCATTTCAGGTTTTCCGAAGCAATCCTCACAGAAATCCGAACCCTTGCCGAAGCGGTGCGGCTCGCCCATAAAGGCCGATGAACCGGCAAGGCGCCGGCGGGACGAAAGCAAACGGCATGAATGAGGAAACGACAGCGGAAACCGCCAGCCGGAAAAGCTTCCGCCTGCACAATATGGCGGTGCCGGCGCGGCCGCTGGAGCCGGCGCTGTATCTGGTGGCGACCCCGATCGGCAATCTCGGCGACATCACGCTGCGCGCATTGGAAACGCTGGCCGGTGCCGACGTGCTCGCCTGCGAGGATACGCGCGTCACCCGCGTCCTGCTCGATCGCTACGGCATACAGAACCGCCCCTTCGCCTATCACGAACATAATGCCGACGAGGCCGGGCCGCGGCTGCTGCAGGCGCTGGAGGCGGGCCGCTCGGTGGCGCTGGTTTCCGATGCCGGCACGCCGCTCGTCTCCGATCCCGGCTATCGGCTGGCGCAGCAGGCGATTGCGGCGGGCTATCGTGTCGTCCCCATCCCCGGCGCCTCGGCGCCGCTCGCTGCCCTTGTCGGCTCCGGCCTGCCGAACGACGCCTTCCTCTTCGCCGGTTTTCTACCGGCCAAGGACAAGGCCCGCCGAGACCGTCTCGGTGAATTCGCCACCGCCCCCGCGACACTGATCTTCTTTGAATCGCCCCATCGCATCGGCGCCACGCTCCTCGCTGCCGCCGATGTGCTGGGCGCCACGCGGCCGGCCTCCGTCTGCCGCGAGCTGACCAAGACCTATGAGGAGTTCCGCCGCAGCACGCTGGCCGAACTCGCCGCCCATTACCGGGAGGTGGACAACGTCAAGGGCGAGATCGTTCTCGTCGTCGCTCCGCCGCAGCCGGTGGAAACGCCGCAGGCCGATGTCGAGGCCGTGCTTGCCGATCTCGTAAAGTCGATGCCGACCGCAAAGGCCGCCACCGAGGCGGCCCGTATCACCGGCCTGCCGCGCAAGGTGCTCTATCAGCGCCTCTTGGAGATGAAGGGCGCCGATGGGCGATAACGACCTCACCGCCATCAGAAGAAAGGCGCTGCGCCGCGGCCTGATGTCGGAATATGTCGCCGCCGTCTTCCTGATGTTGAAAGGCTATCGCATCCTGGCGCTGCGCCACCGCACCCGGCTCGGCGAGATCGATATCGTCGCCCGCAAGGGCGATCTTGCCGTCTTCGTCGAGGTCAAGGCCCGCCATGGCGAGGCTGCGGCCGTCGACGCCGTTTCCGCCGCCGCGCAGAAGCGGATACGGGCGGCAAGCGATCTCTGGCTCGCCCGCCAGGCCGATCAGGCCCGTCTTTCCCAGCGCTATGATATCGTTGCGGTTACGCCCGGCCGCCTGCCGCGCCACTTTCCGGATGCGTTTTAGCGGTTCCCGGTTCAGCAGGCTTTCGGATCGTTAAAATTTTAGCGCCGGTTTGAACCAGCTTCTTACGACTCTCTGCTATCGCAATCCCTGTTGGGGTAACAATTGGGGGTTGTTTCATGGCCTGGAAGCTGATGCTGGCAAGTGCGGTCGCCATGGCCGCGCGTTCGGTGCCTTATGCCGTGGCGAAGCCGGCCGGCAAATCCTTCGTCGCCCATGCAAGCGACCGGCTGCCGCTGAAATCGACGCCGATCAATCCCGACTGGATCATCAGCGGCAACCCGCAAGCGCGCACCGCCGAACATTCGCGCGGCCATGACGAGGCTTCGCTGACGGCGATCTGGGACTGCACATCAGGCGAATTCCGCTGGTATTTCGGCTGGGACGAGACGGTGATGATCCTAGAAGGCGAGGTCCATATCACCGCCGAGGACGGTACCGAACGAACCCTGCGCGCCGGCGACGTCGCCTTTTTCGCCGGCGGAACCTGGGCAAGCTGGCGGGTCGATAATTATGTCCGCAAGGTCGCCTTCCTGCGCAAGCCCTTCCCGAAGCCCTTGGCGATCGCCTATCGCCTGCGCAACCTGCTGCGCAACAACGGCAACCAGGGCATTGCTGCCTGAACATCGGCGGGGGCCGCAAGCCTTGATTGACCGTTGCGTTTGATACCGGGCCGACCTACATCTGTCCGGCATTCAGCGAGGGACGGAAATGGCCAAGATCACCAATGTAGCGGTCCAGATGGATCATGTCGCCGGCATCAATATCGCAGGTGATTCCACCTTCGCCATGAGCCTGGAAGCCCAGGCGCGCGGCTACCGGCTCTTTCATTACACCCCCGAACGCCTGAGTTTCCGCGACGGCAAGCTCTTTGCCAGCGTCGAGCCGATGCTGCTGCGCGACGTCAAGGGCGATCATTTTGAGCTCGGCGCGCCCGAACGGGTCGATCTCTCCACCATGGATGTCGTGCTGCTGCGCCAGGACCCGCCCTTCGACATGGCCTATATCACCTCGACGCATCTGCTCGAGCGCATCCACCCGAAGACGCTCGTCGTCAACGATCCGGCCTGGGTGCGCAATTCGCCGGAGAAGATATTCGTCACCGAATTCGCCGACCTGATGCCGAAGACGCTGATCACCAAGGACCCGTCGGAAATCCGCCGCTTCCGCGACGAGATGGGCGATATCATCCTGAAGCCGCTCTACGGCAATGGCGGCGCCGGCGTCTTCCATTCCACCCGCGACGACCGCAATCTCTCCTCGCTGCTCGAAATGTTCGGCCAGATGTTCCGCGAACCCTTCATCGCCCAGCAATATCTGCCCGACGTGCGCAAGGGCGACAAGCGCATCATTCTGGTCGACGGCGAGTTCGCCGGCGCGATCAACCGCGTGCCGGCCGAGCATGACAGCCGCTCCAACATGCATGTCGGCGGCCGCGCCGAGGCGACCGAGCTGACGCCGCGCGAAAAGGAAATCTGCGAGCGCATCGGCCCGGCGCTGAGGGAACGCGGCTTCCTGCTCGTCGGCATCGACGTGATCGGCGATTACATGACCGAGATCAACGTCACCTCGCCGACAGGCATCCGCGAGGTCAGGAAGTTCGGCGGCGCCGATATCGCGAGCCTGCTCTGGGATGCGATCGAGCGCAAGCGCGGCTGAGGCTGCGGCTCCAGCCCCACGCCGGCTGTGACCGGGTACAACCCCGGTAAAGCCTACACGGCAAAAGAAACCACCGCTGCAGGACGGCCACACCGCGCTCCGGCAGATCGAAGGATGGATCGAGGATTACAACGAAATCCATCCCCATTGCGCGCTCAAGATGGCCTCCCCTCGAAGTTCATCAGGGCTAGATCAAACTAGCCGACTGTTCGGTGAAACGGGGAGCGCTCCATGGATGTAGGTTCACCCTGAGGCTGGCGCCTCAAACAATGGCCCTGCCAGTCCGGACCTAATTTGTGCGATAGCTCGAGAAAACTTATCGTCAAAAAGCTCAGGTAATGAAGCAAATTGTACGTTCTGTGTTTTCTTGGTCCGCCTAGATCTAAAGACCCGCTCAAAGTGCTCACGGTTTCTATGGCCGTCAGCAAGGACGATGTAAAGAAATGCCGCCCGAGAGATGGTGGTGCGCAACGAAGCGGGCATTCGACGCCCGGAAATATAGGATATGTAGTGCGCGAATTCGTCCAATACGGGAAACTTTATGTTCTCCGCAGATGCAGGGATAACCTCGTCAATAGTACCCTGTTGCCAGCGATCATACATGAGGTCGGATAGCGTCGTTAACGCAAAACGTGCGTCAGCCTGGGAAAGCTCTAAATCATGAAAGCGCGGTCCGCCAATTTTAGACTGGAGTCGAACTGCTTCGTGTATGATCAAGTACCCCAGATGTGACACCTCAAAGGGGATAAGCTCAGAGGACACCGAGAATAGCAGTGCTACCCCATGTATAGAAAATAACTCTCTGAATTTGTCTCCATAAACGTAATAATAAGTGCGAGCTTCGGCAGCATTATCTACTGCTCGGTTAAATTGCTCAGCTTGCCAATCTTGCCTAATTTGTCGAAACGATTGCCAGACTAGGTCAGTGTAAAAGACGTTACGCCTATAAATTCTATGTCCTGAAAAGCGCATTCCCAATATATAAAGAAGATATGTGCGCTCGGCGCTCCCTGGTCCTGCTAGCAATGGCCCCGCGATATCTCGCATTACTTCTTGACTAATCATCCCGCGTTTTTGGGTAGCGGAAAGCACTTCGCTAACTATAGAGCCGACTGTGAGGCTAAAGTTCCCCCCGAGTTGAATACAACGCCGGAATATGTGGTCAATCGCTTGAATAAGTCGTGTTTCTGGTACCAAGAGATAATCGAGCGCCCGTCCAAAAAATGTGAGGAAATTTGCCTCCTCAGACGGAGCGAAATGCTCTTCGGTGCCGATTTTGAGCAGAGTTTCGATCGCTTGAGTGGATTTTGGACCACTACGAAATGTAGCAATCTGCAGGGCAAGGTGGTTGACCACATCCCATTGAGACTTGATGATCTTGTCTAACAAATTGCCGCGTATCAGCCCGGTTACGCTACCGGCTTCCTCTTCAATTCGCTTAGCAAAAAAATACTCTAAGAAAGTACGGTGAGTGAATTTGAAAACGCCTGGGCCAATTTCGCACATCACCCAGGCCCTACCGGTGATAAAATTCACCAAAACCTTAGCAGCGGCAAACGACCGTGCTTTATCTTGATACCAAATGTTGAAGTAAGCTTTGAGACGATCTAATAGCCATTCTTCGTCAACACCATCTTCAGTGTCGGCGCTGCCAAATATTTGGCTCGCAAGATAGCCAAATAGGTCGAGCAGATCGAAATCGTTCGGGAATTCGAATTTGATATCTCGTCTCTGGTCCCATTTTTCGAACATCAGAACCGAGCATTCTTTGTATATCTCCGGTCGACTATTCGGAACTTCGCCCCTCGAATTGAATATGTATACCATTAAACCCAGAAGGAGAGGGTTTTCCCGCAGATCTCGTGCCGTAGCCTCTGTTTGTGCCAGGAAATCTACAGCCTTTTCTTTTGCGATATCTGCTTTTTCGTTGGATATCGCTTTTAACAGTTGTTCCGTGAACTTCCTAACTTCATCAATATTGAATCGGGCCAGTGTAAAGAGCTGGTAATCGTCACCTACGGGAGCGTCGCCGTAACCAACTATTCGTGAGGTTACCAGCGCGGGGCAAGTGGCATAAGCTGACGTAAATTGCTCTATTTGCGATGCCATGGAGCGTCTTGCTCCAACATCCAAAACTTCGTCAAGTCCGTCAAAAAGCAAAACGGCTTGGCCAAATATAAGTAATTGTTGAAGAAGTTTCTTCGCGGTAAATTCATCATTATCGCAATAAACCCGTATCTCGTCGATTAAATAATCGAAAATCTGGTATGAGGGATTTTGCTGCTGTCTTTTCTCAAATGTTCGTAGAATTATTCGAAGCGGCAACTTCATGTCGCGACTATCAAAGCCGCTGTACTTCGGGTTTGCCGCAGCGAGAGTAATTTGTCGAGCTAGATCGAAGCACACAAGCTGCGTAAGCGTCGATTTCCCACCACCCGGATCACCCAAGATGACCGCGCGATTGAAGGAACGTCGGAAATTTAAGTATGCGTAACTGGGTGTCTCATTCGGGGGAGCCTCCCTATGAGGTGCCGGTATTTGCCCCTTATCCGATAGTGGTTGCAGGCGCGCTGCGATAACGAGCTTTTTTACATTGACTTTACGGGTACCTTGAGTGGTTTCCACGTTAATCTGTCGGTTCGCTGCCTCTATTCCCCGAGCGATTTTTTCGCGCAGCTCTTCAAATCGCTCCGACGATATAGGCTCTTGGATTGACGCAGCGTTCCTCAAACATGAAGACAAAGCCGTAATCCTCGTAGCCAGATCCTCGTGTTGCGTTTTTAATGCCTCAAACAGTACCTTCTCTTCGATTGATTGGTCGATACGAATTTTAATTGACGCATCTAACGCTTTGAAGAGTGCTTCACATGCAAAGGGGAGGGGCTCGTGCGTTTTATAGAGGAGTTCAAATGCGGGAAATGCGTCGTCTGGAGTATGTCCGCAAAAGGCGAAATGCTTTAAGGCATCTGGAATTACGCTTCGCTCAACGTCTTGTAGGAAGTTGGCAACGTTGTCAGTAAACTCGCCATGATCGTTGCCCAAAACACGTATGACGTCATTAACAGCGCGATTAGCCTCAGACTTGTCTGGTAGGTCTGCGGTTGAGGGATTTGAGAGTGCGCGGTTTATTGCGCGCCTTCTCCCGGTTATTTCTGTAATGCCCTTGAACGGCCTTTTTAAGCCATCATACACAATTGAACTTAATACACCGACGATGATATCTGTTCCAACCGGCATCAACGAATTCCTGCAGCATCGATAAGTCAGAGAAGTCGCTAGCCAGGGTTGTCGTCAAGAGGTCATACCCTTCGTTTTTCACACAACTAACAGAATTTAAGACCTGAGCCGGATTTACACTAAGATAACCGAACAGTTTCTCGTATTTTTGATCGTCATGGAGCTCTAATTCGCGTAGCTCAACCTGCTGCGATCAATTCAAAACCGGGAGATTGGAGCAGCCGTTTCGTTGCGAATTGTGAAGGTTGAATGGAATAGCGGTTAGTTAATCGCTGAAGCTCACTTAGCGGATAGCATTCTTGACGCTTTGCGGATGAAAGATGCCACCTCTCGTCGATTTAATTCCAGCAGCTGACGCCGCGCGAAAAGGAAATCTGCGAGCGCATCGGCCCGGCATTGCGTGAGCGCGGCTTCCTACTCGTCGGCATCGACGTGATCGGCGATTACATGACCGAGATTAACGTCACCTCGCCGACCGGCATCTGCGAAGTCAGGAAGTTCGGCGTTGCCGATATCGCAGCCCTGCTCTGGGATGCGATCGAGCGCAAGCGCGGCTGAGGCTGCGCTCCAGCCCGACGCCGGCTGTGACCGGGTACAACCCCGGTCACCATTCATATCCGAGAATGTTCCTTGATCGTTCTTGTTTTATTCATGTTCCCGTGCCAGATTGCAACCGCTGGCCCTGAAGGGTTGCGGGCGGTATAAGAGTTTGGGGCAGGGGATGGGCATATGGTTGCGCGTGTCAGTACGGTGGCATTCCAGGGCATAGAAGGCGTGCCGGTCGAGGTCCAGGTCATGATCGCGCCCGGCAAGATCGGCATGCAGATCGTCGGACTGCCCGACAAGGCGGTGGCCGAAAGCCGTGAGCGGGTGCAGGCCGCCCTTCACGCCTCCGGCCTGGCGCTGCCGGCCAAGCGGGTGACCGTCAATCTGGCGCCGGCCGACCTCCCGAAAGAAGGCTCGCATTTCGATCTGCCGATAGCGCTCGCGTTGATGGCGGCACTTGGCGCCATTCCCGCCGATGCGCTGTCGGATTATGTCGTCGTCGGCGAGCTCAATCTCGACGGCACGATTGCCGCCATCGCAGGTGCGCTGCCGGCCGCGATCGGCGCCAATGCGCTCGGCAAGGGGCTGATCTGCCCGGCCGAAAGCGGCGCCGAGGCCGCCTGGGCCGGCGCCTACGTCAATATCCTCGCTCCCCGCAGCCTGATCGCGCTTGCCAATCATTTCCGCGGCACCCAGGTGCTGTCGCGGCCGGAGGCGTCGATCCGCGCCAATGCCGCCAACCTGCCGGATCTTGCCGAGATCAAGGGCCAGGAAAGCGCCAAGCGTGCGCTCGAAGTGGCGGCCGCAGGCGGCCATAATCTGTTGATGGTCGGCCCTCCCGGCTCCGGCAAGTCGATGCTGGCGGCCCGGCTGCCGTCGATCCTGCCGCCGCTTTCGGCCGCCGAACTGCTTGAGGTGTCGATGGTCCATTCCATCGCGGGCCAGCTCACCGGCGGCAAGCTGTCCGATCGCCGGCCCTTCCGCACCCCGCATCATTCCGCCACCATGGCGGCCCTCGTCGGCGGCGGCCTGCGCGCCCGGCCGGGCGAAGCCTCGCTCGCTCATCACGGCGTACTTTTCCTCGACGAATTTCCCGAATTCACGCCGCAGGCGCTCGATGCGCTGCGCCAGCCGCTCGAAGGCGGCGAATGCGTCATTGCCCGGGCCAATCACCGCGTCTCCTATCCGGCGATATTCCAGCTGATCGCCGCAATGAACCCCTGCCGCTGCGGCATGGCCGGCGAGCCCGGCCACACCTGCGCCCGCGGCCCGCGCTGCATGAGCGATTACCAGGCCCGCATCTCCGGCCCGCTGATGGACCGCATCGATATCCGCATCGACGTGCCGGCCGTCTCCGCCGCCGATCTCATCCGCCCGATGGCGGCTGAGGCGAGCGCCGACGTCGCCCGCCGCGTTGCCCGCGCCCGCGAACTCCAGCAGCAGCGCTTCGAGGCCGCCGGCGCCAAGGGCATCGGCACCAATGCCCGCTGCTCCACCGCCATGATCGAAAAACTCGCCGAACCCGACGCCGGCGGCCTGCAGCTCCTGCGCGACGCCGCCGAAAAAATGAAATTCTCCGCTCGCGGCTACCACCGCGTCCTCAAGGTCGCCCGCACGCTCGCCGATCTCGACGGCAAACCGACGGTCGGCCGCCTGCATCTGGCTGAGGCGATTTCCTACAGGATTGCCGGGGAGAGGTTGACGGCGGCGGCGTGAGATATAGGCGAATGGCGAGTAGCGAGTAGCGAATAGTTATGGACTGGCCTGACACCAAACATGCCGCTCCCAATTCCCAATTCCCAATTCCCAATTCCCTATTCGCTATTTCCTATTCGCTATTCACTGTTCGCGCCTCAGCTCCCCAACCCTTCAAACAACGCCGTCGAAAGATAACGCTCCGCAAAGGACGGAATGATCACGACGATGTTCTTGCCGGCATTCTCCGGACGGCTGCCGACCTTGATCGCTGCGGTCAGTGCCGCACCCGAGGAGATGCCGACCGGCACACCTTCCAGCCTTGCGACCAAGCGGGCTTGTTCGAAGGCCTCGTCGTTGGTCACGGTGACGACTTCGTCATAGATGCCGGTGTCGAGGATCTTCGGGGCGAAGCCGGCGCCGATGCCCTGGATTTTGTGCGGGCCGGGATTGCCGCCGGAGAGAATGGGGGAATCGGCGGGCTCGACAGCGATCATCTGGATTTCGGGCTTATGGCTTTTCAGCACCTGGCCGACGCCGGTGATCGTGCCGCCGGTGCCGATCCCGGAGACGACGATGTCGACCGTGCCGTCGGTGTCGTTCCAGATTTCCTCGGCCGTCGTCTTGCGATGGATTTCAGGATTGGCGGGGTTTTCGAACTGCTGCGGAATGATGGCGTCGGGAAGCGATTCCGCCAGCTCTTCGGCCTTGGCGATCGCGCCTTTCATGCCCTTGGCGCCCTCGGTCAGCACCAGCTCGGCGCCGAGCAGCGCCAGCATCTTGCGGCGCTCGACCGACATGGTTTCCGGCATGGTGAGGATCAGCCGGTAGCCCTTGGCGGCAGCGGCAAAGGCGAGCGCGATGCCGGTGTTGCCGGAGGTCGGCTCGATCAGCACGGACTTGCCGGGGGTGATTCTGCCCTGCGCCTCCAGGCTTTCGATCATCGCCACGCCGATGCGGTCCTTGACCGAGGCGATCGGATTGAAGAATTCGAGCTTGCCGATCAGGTTGGCCACCACGCCCTTTTCCCGCGCCAGCTTGTCGAAGCGCACGAGCGGCGTGTTGCCGATGGTCTCGGTGATCGAGGAATAGATGCGGCCGCGGCCGGGCTTGTGCGACATGGGTGCCTCCCTTTGGAAATCGAAAAGGAGAATAGGGGCAAAGGTCGAATGAGGCCAGCCCGCGTTGATGCCGGGAGAGCCGGACGTGAAGAAAAAAAGCTTTGAAAACCGTTTCTTGGCGGATGTTTATTTCAGGCCGCACGCGTGGCGATGAAGGCGGCCGTGCCGGCGAGGATGCCGGCCGCAACCCGGTTCAGCGTCTGCAGGGCGCGCGGCTGTTTCAGCATCGTTCGGGCCCGCGAGGCGAGCAGCATATAGGGCACCAGCACGGCAATCAGCACGACGAAGGTGACGGCAAGCAGCATCGCATAGTCGCTGAGGCTGATATTGCCGATATCGATCAGCGTCGGCGCCAGCGCGACATAGAATAGCATGGTCTTCGGATTGCCGAGCGTCACCAGCAGGCCGGAGAGGAAGGACAGGCCGATATTGCTGGATTTCTTCGCCGCGATGTCCTGCGGCAGCAGCCCCGCCGTCCAGAGTTTCCAGGCGATATAGGCGAGATAGAGGGCACCGGCGATCTTGATGACGAGGAAGACCTCGGTAAAGGTCTGCGCCACGAAGGCAAGGCCGAGAATGACCGCGGTGAGGTAGGTCATGTCGCCGAGCACCAGGCCGAGACCCATGAAGAAGGTCTCGCGGAAATTCGAGCCGAGCGCGCGGGCGACGATGGCGGTAATCCCGGGTCCGGGAATGGCGGCTGCAATGAAAAGCGCTCCGGCATAGGCAAGCAAGGCGGCAAGGCTCATGTGTGGCTCCTCTTTCCCACTGTTCTATATCCGCCAACCCTTCCCATCAATCGGCCGGGGTTGATGGGTCCATCACCAGAAGAAATGCCTGCCGCCGTGTACCTGCCCGCCTTTCGTCAGCCCTGAAGCGCTCGTGGCCGCAGCCAGCGCGGCGTCCAGCCGAGGTTCATGCCGGCCGCGGCAAGCAGGATGATGGCGGCGCCCGCGATCTGCATCGGCTGCAGCGCGTGGCCGAAGGCCAGCCGGTCGACGAGGATCGCGGCGATCGGATAGAGGAAGGACAAGGCCCCGGTCAGATGGGTCGGCAGCCGCTGGATGGCGCCGTAGAGCAGCACATACATCAGCCCGGTATGGATTACGCCAATGGAAACGAGGATTGCCCAGCTTCCGGCATCCTGAGGCGGCTGCGAAAAATCTGTCATTGGCGCCAGCATCAGCATGCCGGTTGCCACCTGGATCAGCGCGATCAGATGCGGCGGCGTGCCTTTCAGCCACTTCGCGGCAAGCGCTGCCAGCGCGTAGAAGAAGGCGGCGCCCAGCGCCATCAGTATGCCGAGGCCGTAGCCATCCGATGTGCCGCTCGCCTGAGGCTTCGCCTCGACGATCGCAGCCATGCCGGCAA
The DNA here is from genome assembly GCF_014200175.1 of Rhizobium lentis. Lineage (GTDB taxonomy): Bacteria > Pseudomonadota > Alphaproteobacteria > Rhizobiales > Rhizobiaceae > Rhizobium > Rhizobium mulingense. The sequence continues at coordinate 76,443 of NZ_JACHBD010000002.1, forward strand.
AGGCGAGCGTCAGCCAGAAAAGCTTGGCGGCGGTGATCTTCTCGCCGAGAAACAGCGCGCCGAGCACAAGCAGCATGAAGGGTTGGGTGTTGTAGACGGTGGTGGCGATTGAGATCGTCGCATGCGAGTAGGAGGCAAACAGCAGCAGCCAGTTGACGACGATGGCGATGCCGCCGAAGACGGCGATGGCGAAGGTGCGCAGCGTGAGGATGCCTGGCCGCAGCAGCCCGAGGGCGCCGCAGATGACAAGCAGGGTGAGCGCGCCGAACAGGCAGCGCCAGAAAACCACGCCGCTGACCGGCTGGCCCGACATGACGACGAACCAGCCGATCGTCCCCGAGATCAGCATCGCTGCCGTCATTTCCGCCGTGCCTCTTTTGATATCGCCGCTCATGATCGCCTCCGTTTTGCTGAGATGATAATATTGCGGCGACAAGCGAAATTATATAAGGATAAAGATGAAGTTCCTCGCTGCGGCCTAATAATAAAAGGGAAAGAAGCGGTCATGCCTAACGATGCCCAGGCGCTTGATGAGATCGATCAGGCCATTCTCGAAGCGCTGGCCGGCAATGCCCGGATCTCGCTGAAGGAGCTGGCACAGCAGGTGAGGCTCTCCTCGCCGAGCGCTGCCGAGCGTCTGCGCCGGCTGGAGGAGCGCGGCGTCATCAAGGCCTTCACCATCGATCTCGATCCTGCCGCCGTCGGCTATCCCCTGCAGGCCATCGTCCGCGTGCGTCCGCTGCCGGGGCAGTTGCACATCGTCGAGCGCCTCATCCAGGAAATTCCCGAAATCGTCGAATGCGACAAGGTGACCGGCGAGGATTGTTTTATCGCCCGCCTGGTCATCCGCTCGATGGCGGAACTTGACGGCCTCCTGGACAGGGTCGCCGAACGTGCGGAGACCAACACGGCGATGATCAAAGCCTCCCCCGTCAAGCGCCGGCTGCCGCCGCTGTCACGGAAAAGGTAGGTCTTGGCTGAACAGGAGCTCTAGAAATTCGCCATCGAAGGCGGCTCGCGCGGGAACCCGAGGCGGCATCGGCCAATCCGCGGTCCTTAGTTCCCTTCCTTGATAACTCCTCTCAGGCATTTCTCAAGCTGATCCTTTATATCGACGACAGACCGGCACTCACGAATGGCATATGCTGCCGCCATTTCGGCATTGCGTCTGAAGCCGGGAACGTCCCCGGCGCGATATGTTGCTGCAACCCCGCCGAAGGGTCCCTTAATCCCGACCGACTGTAGCAGGACTGTGTATAGGCAGCCTACCGGATTGATATCGCGGTCGATGACGACATTGACAACCGGGTATCCTTTTCGGCGCTCATGGTAGCATTCTAATGTGTCCGGCTTGCTTCGAAGCGTGTCTATATCGTGCACTGCTATCTGGCCCAATTTTGCCAGCTTGAGCGCATCACGATCAACGAACACTTCGACGGTCTGGGCGTTTGACGACTGGTTCTGATCACCGAAAGGGGCATATGGCGCTCCAACTGAGTAATCTATCGACTGGCTGGCGTTGAAATTGAGACGAACGTCTGCGTAAGCCATCAGCCCAAAAAACACGCGGAAAAACTCTAGCTGCAAAGCTTGAATATCGCTCCTCTCCATGCCCTTCACATTGATAATTATGTTCACGTCGATTGGATTGTCGATGTCGAGAATCGGCGCTGTCGATTTCGAAACGGCAAACGCGACGACCTCTTCCAATGACAATGATGAGCGAATCGACTGAAGCTTTGTTGAATCGATCGCAAGCGTCGGTGTCGCAATCAGCGCTGTGGCTAGTCCCGCAATCACGCGCCATGGCGCTTTCCTAAATGACATAAGCGCCTCCAACAAACACCGCTCCCGCCGCTGATCAACCCATTATTAGCTTGAATGTTTGAACTGCTGATCACACGTCGGTCAAGCGCCGCCTGCCGCCGCTGACGGCGTTGGTCAACGCGGTACCGACTTACCATCATCGAGAACTTGTCTCAGGCACTTTTCGAACTGAACTTTTTTGTCGATGAGAGATCGGCATTCGCGAATGGCATATGCTGCCGCCATTTCAGCGTTAATTCTGAAACCGGGAATTCTTCCGGGATTGAAAGTCGCAGCATCTCGGCGAAAAGCATCCGTAACTCCGACCGATTGTAGTAGAACACCATAAAGACAGCCCACCGGATTGATGTCGCGGTCCACGAGCACATTGATAACCGGGTTTCCGATTCCGCTCTCGTGATAGCATGTCGATGTATCCGGCTTGCTTCGGAGCGTGGCTACATCGTGAACTGCTATTTGGCCCAATTTTGCCAGTTCCAGCGCATCACGATCGATGAATGCGTCGAGTGTCTGAGTATTCGGCGGCTGGTTTTGATCACCGAAAGGCACATATGGCACAGCAGACGAGTAATCTATGGATCGACTGGCATTGAGATTGATGCTGATCTCCGCGTAAGCGCTGATCGCAGAGAAAACGCGCAAAAGCTCAATCTGAAAGGATTGAATATCGCTCTTCTCCATGCCTTTCGCATTGAGGACGACGTTCATCTCGATGGTTTTGTCGATGTCGAGAATCGGCACTGTCGATTTCGCCATGGCAAATGCGACGATCTGTTCCGCAGATAAAGATGAGCGAATCGACTGGAGCTTTGTTGAATCGATCGCAAGCGCCGGCGCCGCAATCAGCGCTGCCGCCAGACCCATAACCACGCCCCATGGCGCTCTCTTGAATAGCATAAGCGTCCCCACAACGCTGCTCATCAATCGTTCGGTTGCTTCACTGTTCGAGCCGTCGATCACACGCCGGTGGAGCCGAAGCCGCCGGCGCCGCGCGCGGTTTCGCTCGCCTCGGCGATCTCGGCAATCCGCGCCTGCGTTACCGGCGCGATCACCATCTGGGCGATGCGCATGCCGCGCTCGACGATGAAGGTCTCTTCGCCGAGATTGACGAGCAGCACCTTCACCTCGCCGCGATAGTCGCTGTCGACAGTGCCGGGCGAATTGAGGCAGGTCATGCCGTACTTGAAGGCGAGGCCGGAGCGCGGCCGCACCTGGCCTTCGAAACCCTCGGGGATTTCGAAGATGAAGCCGGTCGGCACCAGCGCCCGTTTGCCGGGCAGAAGCGTCAGCGGCGCATCCGCGTCGACGGCGGCGCGCAGGTCCATGCCGGCCGCTCCCTTGCTTTCATAGGCGGGCAGGTCAAGGCCTTCGCCGTTGGCTAGGCGGATGACGTTCAGCGTCGGGCGCGTGTCGTGATGAATGGTCATAGCCCATTACTTTGCGCCCGCAGCGTCGAGGTCAATTGCAAAGCCGGGCTTTAATCGTTAGATACGCGGCAATTCCACAGGATTCATAGTATGGCCGAAAGTCTCGCCGAGGCGGTCTCCCGCCGCCGCACATTCGCTATTATCGCCCACCCGGACGCGGGCAAGACGACGCTTACCGAAAAGCTGTTGCTTTTCGGCGGCGCCATTCAGCTTGCCGGCGAAGTCAAGGCGAAGAAGGACCGCATGCAGACGCGCTCCGACTGGATGAAGATCGAGCGCGAGCGCGGCATCTCCGTCGTCACCTCGGTGATGACCTTCGAATATAACGACAATGTCTTCAATATCCTCGACACGCCCGGTCACGAGGATTTTGCCGACGACACCTATCGCACCCTGACCGCCGTCGATGCCGCCGTCATGGTCATCGATGCCGCCAAGGGCATCGAGCCGCGCACGCTGAAGCTCTTCGAAGTCTGCCGCATGCGCGATATCCCGATCATCACCTTCATCAACAAGATGGACCGTGAAAGCCGCGATCCCTTCGAGATCCTCGACGAGGTCGAGGAGAAGCTGGCGCTGGATACGGCGCCGATCACCTGGCCGATCGGCCGCTCGAAGACCTTCTGCGGCTCCTATCATCTGGCCAACAGCACCGCCCGCGGTTCCGACACCGAAGTCGAGACGACGCCGGTCAATGGTCCGCGGACGGTCGCCGACAGGCTGCCGGAAAACGAGCGCCAGGCCTTCATCGACGAGACCGAGCTGGCCATCGAGGCCTGCCGCCCCTTCGATCGCGACTCCTTCCTCGAAGGCCATATGACGCCGGTCTTCTTCGGCTCGGCGCTGCGCAATTTCGGCGTTCGCGACCTGATCAACGCGCTCGGCGAGTTCGCGCCGCCGCCGCGCGACCAGGTCGCCGATACCAGGACGGTGCACGCGACCGACGACAAGATGACGGCCTTCGTCTTCAAGATCCAGGCCAATATGGATCCCAACCACCGCGACCGCATCGCCTTTGCGCGGATCTGCTCCGGCAGGCTCGAACGCGGCATGAAGGCGCGGCTTGCCCGCACCGGCAAGCAGCTCGGCCTGACGGCACCGCAATTCTTCTTCGCCTCGCAGCGTCAGCTCGCCGACACCGCCTATGCCGGCGATGTGGTGGGCATCCCCAATCACGGAACGTTGCGCATTGGCGACACGCTGACCGAAGGCGAATCGCTGGTCTTCCAGGGCGTGCCGAACTTCTCGCCGGAAATTCTGCGCCGCGTGCGCCTCGAAGACGCGATGAAGGCGAAGAAGCTCAAGGAAGCCTTGCAGCAGATGGCCGAGGAAGGCGTCGTCCAGCTGTTCTCGCCGGAAGACGGCTCGCCGGCAATCGTCGGCGTCGTCGGCGCCCTGCAGCTCGACGTGCTGAAGGAGCGGCTGATGGCCGAATACGGCCTGCCGGTCTCCTTCGAAATGTCGCGCTTCTCGGTCTGCCGCTGGATATCCGCCGATCAATCGGCCGATCTCGAAAAATTCCTGACTGTCAAACGCGGCGATATCGCCCGCGATCTCGACGGCGATCCCGTCTTCCTCGCCCAGGATGCCTTCTCGCTGCGTTATGAGGCGGAGCGCTATCCGGCAATCAAGATGGTCGCGATCAAGGAGTATCACGCCGCCAAGGCGGCGTGATGGCTTCGGACCCCAGGCTAGCCCTCGCGATCGAACCGCGGCAACGGTCCGATATTGTCCACCCAGGGCAAGGCTGAACGGCACCATATCTGTTTCTTCGGCGCCAGTTCCCGCCGCTGGTCGATGCTGCCGAGACGGATGCCGATCGCGCTGCCTTTTTCATCGGTGCGGTAGAGCGGAGATCCGCAGTTTGCGCAGAAGAACTGCCGGCTGAGGCCGCCGCTCTCGCCATATTTGCTATATTCGCGCGGTTCACCCGATTTCAGCGTGAAGCGTTCCGATCGCACCGGGGCGGTGACGCGATAGGCCGAACCCGTCAGCCGCTGGCAATCGGTGCAATGGCAGATCGAAACCCGCTCCGCGTCGATCTCCGCTTGATAGCGGACCGCGCCGCAATGGCATCCTCCGGTGATATGCATCGGCAAGTCCTCAATCTGCCGGCGAGGCCGCCGGCCGCTTGGCATAAAAGGCCTTGGCATCCGCCGTGAAGGCGGCCCGTTGATCGGCTTTGGTATAGAACATATGCCCGCCGCGATAGAGTTTCAGTCCGACGCGGCCGCCGGCGAGCGACGGCGGCAGGTGGTCGACCACGTAGCGGCTGACGCCGTAAGGCGTCACCAGATCGCTGTAGCCATGGGCGATCAAAAGATGGAATGCCGAGTTCGCGGCAAGTAGCTGTCGGATGTCGTCGGTAGCGCTGACCTGCGCTCGCGATCCGCCGCCGCGCCCACCGCCCCATTCCCAGCGCCGGCTGATATCGCTGTCGAGCAGCGAATAGGTCATCTCGGTTTTGAAGCCGAGCTCGTTGCGGGCATAGTCGGCAAAAGCGCCGCCATAGGCGCGGGTGAAGCCGTCGAGAATGGCATCGTCGCCACGGTCGTAGTCCGATTCCGGATAGGGATCGGGTGCGGCAAAGGAAGCGTCGTAGGGGCTCATTACTTCACCGCTGCCGCCGTCCGAATGTTTGACGAAGGAGTTGCCGAGGAAGCCGCGGTTGCGTGTAACGATATCCTTAGGGATACCCGTCAGTCCAGCAATCCTGCCATAGAAGGCGGCGGCATTAGCGCCGGTCGGCGGCGGCCCGGCGAGCGTCTTCAGATAATCGCCGAGCGCGAAGCTCTCGGCCTCGCGCTGCTTCTCTTCGTCGAAGGCATTGCGCCGGTCGAGTTCGGCTGCTGCCAGCGACGGCAGCTCGAGTGCCGCGCCGAGCGCGAACTGATCGGCATTGAACATCAACTGGCCTTCGAGCAGGGGCGATAGCATCACCGCACCGGCGACGACGATGCCCTGGCTTTCCTGCAGAAGCGACGCGACCTTGGCGGCGCGGAAGCCGCCATAACTTTCGCCGAGCAAATATTTCGGCGAGTTGGAACGGTTGTTGTGCGCGACATAGAGCGCGATCGCCTTGGCGATGCTCTGGGCGTCGGAGTTGACGTTGTAATAGTTGGAAGCGTCGTCGGCCTTGACCGTCCGGCTCCAGCCGGTGCCGATCGGATCGATCAGCACGAGATCGGTGAAATCGAGCCAGCTTTGGGGATTATCGACCAGCTTCGCATTGGCGCCGTCGCGTCCCTGAGGTCCGAAATCGAGCACCTTCGGTCCGACCAGCCCGAGATGCAGGAAGGCGGAAGCCGCCCCCGGCCCGCCATTGAAGGCAAAGGTCAACGGCCGGTCGGCTCCGGCGTCTTTCGCGACATAGGCGGTGTAGAAGATCGCGCCGGTCCGGGCGCCGTCCTGGCCGAAGAGATCGAGCGTGCCGGCGGTGGCGGTATAGGCGATCTTCCGGCCGCCGATCGTCAGTTCGTGTTCGGTGACGGAATCGGCCGGCAGCAGCTTCAGCACGCCGTCGCGCACGCTGCCCTCGACATTCGCCTTCGGTTGACCGCTTTCCTGTGCGGGAGAAAGGGCAGGGACCAGCGACGCTGCAAGCGCGGCCAGCAGAAACAGGGGCTGTATACGCAAAATGTCTCCTCCGGCGGTGCGGAATGCGGGTTGAGATAGCGTAGCATCCGCGGCAGGCGATCGGCATCAAGAGATGGTGATGGGCCAGTGAGCAAGCGGCTCAGGATGCCTTCCCGATCCCACGCACATGTACCTCCAGCGGCCGGCCGGCCTTCCAACCGTTGATCGCGGCCGCGAGCCCGAGCGCGACGAAGAGAAGCGCGCACCAGGAAAAGCTGCCGGTCCAGCCGCGAATGAGGCCGACAATGAGCGGGCCGATGGCGGCAAGGAGATAACCGACGCATTGCGCCATGCCGGAAAGATGGGCGGCGACATCGGGATCGCGCGAGCGCAGCACGATCGTCGTCATCGCCGCCGCGATCAGCCCGCCCTGGCCGATGCCCTGCAGCAAAGCCCAGAGCCAGACCGTCGACAGCGGCGCGAAGAGCAGGCCGAGCAGAGCGACGACGGCGACGCCGCAGAGGCTGGCATTGATCAGCCGCTGATCGCGGCCGCGCACGGCGATATGCGGCACAACAAGGCAGGATGCGGCCTGCACCATCACCGACAGTGAAACGATCACCCCGGCGGTGACGCCGTCCAGCCCGCGTTCGCGCAGGATCGGAACCAGCCAGCCGAAGACGCAATAGGCGAGCGCCGATTGCAGGCCCATGAAGAGCGTCACCTGCCAGGCAAGCCGGTCCCGCCAGAGGCCTTTGACGTCGGTTCCGTTTCGTCTTGCGTAGCCGCTGCTGCGCAGAACGTGCGGCAGCCAGATCAGGCCGACGGCGAGCGCCGGCAGCGCCCAGATGGCGAGCGCACCCGCAAGCGAGCCGCCGAGCGCGTGCTCGAGCGGCAGTGTCAGCCCGGCGGCACTTGCCGCACCTGCGCAGAGCGCCATCGTGTAGAAGCCGGTCATCAGCGCTGTGCGCGTGGCGAAATCCCGTTTGACCAGCCCCGGCAGCAGCACGTTGCCGACGGCAATGCAGGCGCCGGCGAGCGCCGTGCCGATGAAGAGCAGCGGCACAGAGGAAAACCCGCGCAATGCAGTGCCAAGTGCCAGGAGGAGGAGGACGCCGAGCAGCGTACGCTCCGAACCGAAGCGCTGGGCAAGGCGCGGCGCCAGCGGCGAGAAGGCGCCGAGGCAGACGACCGGCAGCGTTGTCAACAGGCTGGCGCCGAGTGCTGTGAGACCAAGTTCCGAGCGGATTTCCGGCAGAAGCGCCGAGGCACTTGAAAAGACCGGCCGCAGGTTGAAGGCGATGAGCACGAGGCTGGCGCCGAGCAGAAATCGATCCGCGGCACCACTCACCGGTGTCGGCTGCGGCGGCGGCAGGCTGCCGGCCTCGGCGTCTATAAGCAGTTCGTCGGCCGGGTCGAGCATGGCGGTGAGATCGTTGGAAGGCGCATTCATGACAGGATCATCCGCTCAAGGGCGGCGAGAACCGGCGCCATGAAGCGGCGCACCGCCGCATCCGCCTTGTCGGGATCGCCGGTTTCGATCGCGTCGACGATATCGGCATGCGCCTGCATATCCGGTTCGGGAATATCGCTCCCCAGCGTAGCCGCGATGGTCTCGGCGATCGAGGCCGAGAAGAAATCGTAGATCTCGACCATCGCCCGGTTGCCCGACGCGGCGATGACAGCCTTATGGAAGGCGAGGTCGCGCTCGATGAAGCCGGCCTTGTCGCCGCCGTCGTAGGTGCCGCGCTCGGCAAGCAGCCGGCGAAGCTCCGTTACCGTCTCCGGCGTCTTGCGGATCGCCGTCAGCCGGGCGGCCTCGACGTCGAGCGCCAGGCGCGCCTCGAACTGGTCTCGCAGGCTGGCGCGCCGCGCCATCGTCAGCGGCCGGCCGGCATCGCTGGTCGAGCGCACATAGGTGCCCGACCCTTGCCGCGTTTCGAGATAGCCCTGGGAGACGAGAACGCGTACGGCCTCGCGCACCGTGCCGCGGCTGACCGACAGCATGGCCGACAGCGAGGCTTCATTCGGCAATTTATCGCCGACCGCCCAGCGTTTGCCGAGAATGTCGCCGCGGATCGCCTCGATTGCCGCATCGGCGAGATTTGTCCTGCTGATCGCCCGCATAGAACACTCATAAAGTCATCGGATGACTTTATGAGTAGTGGACTTTCTCCTTCTCGTCAAAGCAAAATCCGGGCAATAAAAAAGGGCCGCCTCAGCGACCCTTTCCATGAGTTTGGCCTCGAACTGGCCTGGACTGTCAATGCAGCCCCAGGAAGGCGGGTCTTAGAGCGAGGGCTGCCTCGCTTTCATCACCACTTCCATGCCCGTTACGAGGTCCGAAATCTCATTAGACATTGGATCACCTTCCTTTCGTTCTGTTGCTGATAGACCCAAGGTAGGCCGATTCTTTCGAGATGCAAGTAGAAATCCCCGTCTGTGCCCGGCCTCGGCGGATCTGACCGTTCACAAAAAAACACAGAGCTTTGCTGAATTTGAAGGCGCCGGGTGCCACGAAACCGTCATCTTGCGCTTGCAAGCCCGCCGCACGTTAAGCTGTTATTAGCCTTGACGTTCGACAATTTCAGCATTCCCGCCGAAGCGGCGGCGGGTCCCGGAGCAAAAGCCATGTGTCGCTGGGCAGCCTATCGCGGAGACCCTCTCTATCTCGAGGAGCTGGTATCCTCGCCCGCCCATTCGCTGATCGAGCAGTCCCATTGCGCCACACGCGCCAAGACGTCGACCAATGGCGATGGCTTCGGCATCGCCTGGTATGGCGACAGGCCCGAGCCCGGGCGCTACCGCGATATCCTGCCGGCATGGTCGGACTGCAATCTGAAGAGCCTGGCGCGGCAGATCCGTTCGCCGCTCTTTCTCGCCCATGTCCGCGCCGCCACGGGTGGCGGCACGCGCCGCGACAACTGCCACCCCTTCACCCACGACACCTGGTCCTTCATGCATAACGGTCAGATTTCGGGCTTCGAGCGCCTGCGCCGGCCGATGGAGGCGACGCTCGACGACGAATTGTTCAATGTCCGCAGCGGCACGACCGATTCCGAGCTGATGTTCCTGCTGGCGCTGCAGTTCGGCCTGCGCGAGGCGCCGATCACCGCGATGGCTGCTATGGTCGGCTTCGTCGAAGACCTGGCCGAAAACATCATCGGCTCGATACTGCTGCGTTTTACCGCCGCCTTCTCCGACGGCAATACGCTCTATGCGATCCGATATGCCACGGATCGCAAGGCCCCGACGCTTTATGCCTCGCCGGTCGGCGCCGGCTATTGCCTCGTCTCCGAGCCGTTGAACGACGATGTCGATGCCTGGGCGGAAATTCCCGATGGCAGCGCCGTCACCGTCGGCAAAAACGGTATCAACGTCGCCGATTTCTGTCCGGAAAATCGGAGCGTCGCCAAGCTGCAGCCTTTGGCCGTCTCCGCATAATCTTCGTCGAAAATCGAAAGCGATTTTCAAAGCGTCCGCGATCGTTCAGATCAGCTTGTCACCGCTTTAGGTCTTTGTTTTCACGCATGTCTTTGTCGCAAAATCGCTGCACACTTTTGTGAACTATGCGTGGAAATACTCGGCGATCAGCGCCGCCAGTCTTTCGGCAACCTCTTCCTTCGCCAGGTCAGGCCACCGCTCGACGCCGTCGTGGCGGATGAGTCTGACGCTGTTGCGGCTGCCGCCCATGATGCCGGTCGCCGGAGAAACGTCGTTGGCGACGATCAGGTCGGCGCCCTTACGCTCGAGTTTCGCCCTCGCATTGCTCTCCACATCCTGAGTCTCGGCGGCAAAGCCGATCACCAGTCTCGGCCGCATCGTGTGATGGCCGACGGTTTTGAGAATGTCGGGGTTCTCGGTCAACGCCAGCGTCGGAATCGATTCGCCCGGATGTTTCTTCAGCTTCTGGTCGGCTGCCGAGGCGACGCGCCAGTCCGCCACCGCCGCCACCATGACGGCCATATCGGCTGGAAGCGCCGCCAGCACGGCATCACGCATTTCCTCCGCCCGCTCGACATGCACGGTGTGGACGCCGACGGGGTCGGCGATCGCCACCGGCCCGGAGACGAGCGTCACTTCAGCTCCGAGCTTGGCAAGGGCAGCGGCGATCGCATGGCCCTGCCGGCCGGAAGAGCGGTTGGCGATGTAGCGCACCGGATCGATCGGCTCATGCGTCGGTCCTGACGTGACGATCGCATTGCGTCCTTTCAGCGGTTTTTCCCCGTCATCGAGCATGGTTTCGGCGGCCGCGACGATGTCAAGCGGCTCCGCCATCCGGCCGAGCCCGGCCTCGTGGCTTTCCGCCATCTCGCCGGCCATCGGCCCGACGAAGCGGACGCCATCGTCCCTCAGCCTTGCCGCATTGCGCCGGGTGGCCGGATGTGCCCACATTCTGGGGTTCATCGCCGGAGCCGTAAGCACCGGCCTCGCCGTTGCCAGGAGCACCGTCGAGGCGAGATCGTCGGCAAGCCCGTTCGCCATCTTCGCCATCAGGTCGGCACTGGCGGGCGCAATCAGCACAAGATCGCAGTCGCGCGCCAGCCTGATATGCCCGACATCCTGTTCATCCTGCCGTGAAAACAGATCGGTGAAGACATGATCCGCGGCCAGTGCGCCGACGGCGAGTGGCGTGACGAATTCCTGCGCCCCCTTGGTCATGATCGGGCGCACGCTTGCGCCGCGCTCGCGCAGCCGGCGGATGAGATCCAGGCTCTTATAGGCGGCGATGCCGCCTGAGATGATGAGGAGGATACGTTTGCCGCTAAGAGCCATGGCTTTCTACCCGTCGCCTTGTTTCCGGCCTCGACCCTAAGCCTTTGGCGCAGAACATGCAATCGCGCGAACGGGCTGGAGAGGGATCGCCAGCCCGCCGGCCGATATCATGCCGCGCCGTCTCAGCTGCGCGTGATCGAAATGCCGCCGTCGACCAGCGAAGCCGTGCCGGTGACGAAGCTCGCATCGTCGGAGGCGAGGTAGAGAACCGAGCGGGCGACTTCGTCCGGCGTCGCGACACGCTTCAGCGCGTGCATATTGGTGACGGCAGCCTGCTTGTCGGCCGTATCGTTCATGTCGCGGTACATGTCGGTATCGACGGCGCCCGGCAGCACGGCGTTGACGCGCACGCCCTGTTGTCCGAATTCGGCCGCGAGCGCCTGCGTCAGCCCGATCAGCCCGGATTTGCTGGCGGCATAGGCGGCAACGCCGGGAAAGGCGAAGCTGTAGCCGACGAAGGTCGAGGTGAAGATCACCGAACCGCCGCCATTTTCCGCCATCGCACCGATCTGATGTTTGGCGGCGAGGAAGGATGCGGTGAGATTGACCGCCAGCGCCTCGCTGAAACCTGCTTCCGATACACCGGTGCTCGGACCGGCCTCGCCGATGATGCCGGCATTGTTGAAGGCGATGTCGAGCTTGCCGTAATTGGTGACCGCGGCCGCGACCAGCGCCTTGTGGTAGTCTTCCGACCGGACGTCGCCGGCAACAGCCACGGCGTCGCCGCCCTCGGCCTTGATCTCCGCCACCAGGCTGTCGAGTTCGCGCTCTCGGCGGGCGCCGACGACGACCTTGGCGCCTTCGGCGGCAAAGAGCTTGGCCGTGACGCGGCCGATGCCGGAGCTTGCGCCGGTGACGATTGCGACCTTGTTGTTCAGGCGGTTCATGGTTCCATCTCCTATGTTGAAACGGGGCGGCCCCTGCCAACCCTTCCGTTGAATGGAAGATGGCATTTTCCCTTCGTTCGGATTAGTCTCCAGATCGGGGAATTCGAATTCGGAAAGATCGAACAATGATCAGGATCGAAGGCATTGCGGCTTTCGTTGCCGTTGTCGAGGCCGGCTCGGTCAGCGAGGCGGCCCGGCGGCTGCGGCTCTCAAAATCCGTCGTCAGCGAAAGGCTGGCAGAACTCGAAAAGGCGCTTGGCGGCACGCTGCTGCACCGAACGACGCGCAAACTCGCTCTGACCGAGGACGGTGCGGTCTTCCTGGAACGGGCCGGGCGCATCGTGCGCGAGATCGATGAAGCCGCCGCCGACATGGCTGAGCGGCGCGGCACGTTGTCCGGGCCGATCCGCATTGCTGCACCCGTCACCTTCGGCCGCATGCATCTCGGTCCTGCGCTTTATCCCTTTCTCGCCGAACATCCCGACATCCACCTGACGCTGGATATCGACGACCGCCGTGTCGATGCTGCGTCGGACGGCTATGACGCCATCATCCGCAATGGCCCGCTCGCCGACAGCAGGCTGGTCGCCTGGAAGCTTGCGCCGAGCCGCCGCCTTCTCTGCGCGTCGCCGGATTATCTCGCCCGCCAGGGAATGCCGACCTCGCTCGCCGACTTGGACAGCCATCGCGGTATCTTCTACACCAATCGCGGTGTCGCCGACTGGCGCTTCCAGACGCCCGCGGGTGCGATCCTCATCCGCGCAAAACCGGCGCTCGGCATCAACAACGGCGATATGCTCCGCGACGCCGCGATCGCCGGCCTTGGCATTGCGCTGCTGCCCACCTTCATTGCCGGCCCGGCCATCCGCGAGGGCCTGCTTGCCGAAATCGATGTCGGTCACAGACCGGAGGCCGAATTCATCTACATGGCCCATCCCGCCGGCCGGAACCCCTCGGCCAAGCTGCGCGCCATCGCCGATCATCTGAAGACGAGTTTTGGCGATCCGCCCTATTGGGATATGGCGGATAATCCATGAATTCGAAGGTTCGTCAGGATGAAGATATGCCGCTCTCAGCGCACGTCGTTAAGACTGTGCCCACAGGAGAAAAGCACTATTTGACGCGCGGCACCGGCGCTTATCGCCGCGCCAGCCTGGCCCTTTTCCTCTCCGGCTTTTCCACCTTCTCGCTGCTTTATTGCGTGCAGCCGCTGCTGCCGATCTTTTCGCAGGAATTCTCCGTCAGCCCGGCGGAAAGCTCGCTGGCGCTGTCGTTCTCCACCGGATTCCTCGCACTCGCCATTGTCTGTGCCGCCGCCGTCTCGGAAGGCCTTGGCCGCCGCAGCCTGATGTCGATATCGCTGGTCGGCGCGGCCTTGTTGACGGTGGCCACGGCTTTCGCGCCGAACTGGGAACTGTTGCTCGTCATTCGTGCCCTGCAGGGCTTCGTTCTCGGCGGCGTGCCCGCCGTCGCCATGGCCTACCTCGCCGAGGAAATCGATCCGCGCGGACTCGGCGCCACCATGGGCCTTTATGTCGGCGGAACGGCCTTCGGCGGCATGTCCGGCCGCGTGCTGACCGGCATCTTCGCCGAATATCTCAGCTGGCGGCCGGCGCTGTTCCTCATCGGCGCCATCGGCCTTGCCGCGGCGCTCGGCTTCATCGCCCTGCTGCCGCGGTCGAGGAATTTCGTCCGCCGGCCGGGCTTTGACCCGCGTTTCCATGCGAAGGCCTGGCTTGGCCATCTCAAAAATCCGGCGCTGCCCTTCGTCTTCGCCATCGCCTTCCTGGCGATGGGCTCCTTCGTGACGATCTACAATTATGCCGGCTTCCGTCTCGTGGCGCCGCCCTATAGTCTCAACCAGACCGAACTCGGCCTGATCTTCACCGTCTATCTCTTTGGCATCGGCGCCGCGTCGATCGGCGGCCTCATCGGAGATCGGATCGGGCACTTCTCTGTGCTGCTCTTCGGCCTGGCGCTGACGGCCGCCGGCAGCGCCCTGACGCTCTTCGCCGCGCTGCCATCGATCATTCTCGGCATTATTGTGCTGACGGCCGGCTTCTTCATGAGCCATTCCATTGCCAGCGGCCTCGTCGGCAGGCTGGCGCATGGCACCAAGGGCCACGCCGCGTCGCTCTATATGCTGGCCTATTACGTCGGCTCCAGCCTCATGGGGTCGGCGGGTGGCTGGTTCTTCGCAATCGACGGCTGGGCCGCCGTCGTCGCCTTCACCCTTGTCATGCTGACGCTCGCCTTTATCTCCGCCTGTGCCGCGCAGCGTCTTGCAAGGGAAAAAACATGATCCGCATCGACCGTCTCGATCATCTCGTGCTGACCGTCGCCGATATCACAGCCACCTGCGATTTCTATTCCCAGATCCTCGGCATGTCGGTCGAAACCTTCGCGGAGGGCCGCACGGCACTGAAATTCGGCGGCCAGAAGATCAATCTGCATCAGGCCGGCCACGAATTCGAACCCAAGGCCAGACATCCAATCCCCGGCTCCGGCGATCTCTGTTTCATCACCGAAACGCCGATTGTCGACGTCATCGCCCATCTGCGGGCATCGGGCATTGTGATTGAGGAAGGTCCGGTCGAACGCACCGGCGCCACCGGACGGTTGCGTTCTGTTTATTTCCGAGATCCTGACAGCAATCTCATCGAGGTTTCGAATCTGATCGACTGACGCTCGATAGGCCGATACCGGCTTGCGGGTTCAATCCAGACGGATATAGGGCACGTCCTTCTTCACCACCTCATCCAGCGCCTCTTCGTAGCCCGCGTCAGCATACCGCATGACCCCCAAGGCGGTGTCGTTGGTCAGCGCGTGGTCGAGCCGCTCGTCGGCGGCTTCGGTGCCGTCGGCGATGACGGTGACGCCGCAGCTCGTCATGTAGCCGGCATAGCCGCCGCCGCCGGAATGGACGACGACGAGATCGGCCATCGACGAGCATAGCATCATCGCGTCGATCAGCGGCCAGTCGGCGATCGCGTCGGAACCGTCCCTCATCCGCTCGGTCATGATATTGGGATGCGCCATGGCGGCGGCATCGAGATGGTCGCGGGAAAATGCGACGGGGCCTTTCAGTTCGCCGCCTGCGACCAGCGCATTGACGCGCCGCGCCAGCATCGTGCGTTCGCCGTGGCCGAGCCAGGCGATGCGCGCTGGCAGCCCCTCGAAGGGAACGTGCTCGCGGGCCAGCCGGATCCAGTTCGTGATGATTTTGTTGTCGGGAAACATCTCGAGCAGCAGATCGTCGATGCGGGCTATATCGCTCTCCTCGCCCGACAGCGCCATCCAGCGGAAGGGGCCGATCGCCCGGGCAAAGAGCGGCCTGAGATAGGCCTCGGTGAAGATCGGAATGTCGAAGGCATTGGTGACACCGCCATCTTTCGCCTGGGTGCGGATCAGGTTGCCGTTGTCGAAGACCTCGGAGCCGCGTTTCTGGAAGTCCAGCATCGCAGTCACATGCTCGACGATCGAGGCGCGGCTTGCCGCCATCAACTGCCCCTGGCCATCGTCGCGCAGTTCTCTCACCTGATCGAGGCTCATGCCCTTCGGCACATAGCCGTAGACGAGATCGTGCGCCGAGGTCTGGTCGGTGACGATGTCGGGCACGATGCCGCGCCTTGCGATTTCGGGATAGACCTCCGCCGCATTGCCGACGAGGCCAACGGAGAGCGCCCGCCTGTCCTTCACCGCCGCATCGATCATCTCAAGGGCGGTATCGAGATCGGGC
Source organism: Rhizobium lentis (assembly GCF_014200175.1). Lineage (GTDB taxonomy): Bacteria > Pseudomonadota > Alphaproteobacteria > Rhizobiales > Rhizobiaceae > Rhizobium > Rhizobium mulingense. The sequence goes on from NZ_JACHBD010000002.1 coordinate 92,675, forward strand.
GCGACCTCCTGGAGATAACCGATCTGCTGGCGCTTGCGGGCGCGCTCCGGATCGATGTCGACGCAGAGGATCGCAGCCCCTGCCATGCGGCCGGCGAGCGGCTGCGCCCCGCCCATGCCGCCGAGGCCGGCCGTCAGCACGAAGCGGCCGGCGAGATCGCCGCCGAAGCGCCGCTCGGCGATGCGCATAAAGATCTCGTAGGTTCCCTGGATGACACCCTGGCTGCCGATATATTGCCAGGCGCCCGCCGTCAGTCCGCCCCAGCAGATCAGTCCCTTGCGCTGCAGCTCGTAGAACACCTCGGCCTTTGCCCATTGCCCGACGATATTGCAGTTCGCCATGATGACGAGTGGCGCCTTGGCATGCGTCTTCACCAGCCCGATCGGCTTGCCGGACTGGATCAGCAGCGTCTGATCCTCCTCCATCTCGGTCAGCGCTTTGACGATGCCCTTGTGCGCTGTCCAGCTGCGAGCCGCCTTGCCGAGTGCGGCATAGACGATCAGGTTTTCGGGATCCTCGCCGACGGACAACACATTTTCGAGCAGCCGCAGCAACGCTTCCTGTCGCCAGCCCTTGGCGCGCAGCTCCGGCCCGCCGGGAATCGGAAATTTTGGATGACGCGGATTGGCCTTCGACATCACGGGTTCCTCGCTTGGCTTTCTGCTTTTCCCTTCTCCCCGCCGGGGAGAAGGGGATAGCTAATTGGTCACTTGCCTGGCAGCGATTCCACATAGGCAAGCGCCGCATCGAGCAGGCGCCGTCTCAGGGCATCGTCGCCGTAAGCCTCTGCAGAGGCGCGCAGCCAGCCGTGCATGACTCGCTCGCCCATCAGCATCCGGATTACGCCCGGCAGCGCCAACGCCCAATCATCATTGCCCTTGCCGAGACGGATCAGCATGCCGTCACCGCGCGCGCCGCAGAGAAGATTGCCGTTCAGCAGGAAGGCCCGGCCGCCGAACATCGATTTTTCGGTCAGCCCCGGCCGATCGCCAAGTTCGTCGCGCAGCAGTTCTTCAAGGCCGGGATCGCGCGTCATGGCTCAGGCCTTCGTTTCCAGTGCATAGCGGGCGATCTCGATCCCCATCGCCCTTTCGACGACGGGATAAACGGTGGGATCGCGCACACTTGCCGACAGCGGGATGATATCCTTTGGCACATGCAGGATGAAGACCTGCATGCCTTCCCTAAGTTGGCCGACGCTGAGCGGCTCGCCCTCCGGTGACAGGGTGGTGATCACCGCGGGGAAGGTTGCAAGCCGCCCGACATCGGCATCGTCAACGGCCATATATTCGTTCATCACGTGCAGCGTCACCGATTTTACGCCCGAACCGATGATGATCGTGCCGATGTCGAAGGCTTCCCTGGTGTAGACGACGTCTTTTCGAGAGATGACCCCTTCGGCGAGGATGTGTCCGCCCGTCGTCTTGCAGATCGCGTCAATGACGGCGGGTCCGCCGCGTTTCTCCGCCGCGATGATCGCTTCTCCAAGGGACAGCGCCATCGAAATGCCGCCGAGCGCCGCATGGCTGCGGACATAGGAAGCGCGCAGCGGGTTGCGGCAGCTGGCGATGAAGCCGCCGGATTGATCGGCGGCGGCGCGCAGCACCGGCGAGATTTTCGCCGTCGCCCCCTTCACCACCAGTTCGATATAGCGGTTTTCGGCCCGATTGCCGCCGACGGCGGTCTGGATCATCGGCTCGGGGGAGCCGGCCATGCCGATCGAGCCCATGTCGCCGGTCGGATGGGCGCGGATATCGCCGACGGCATCGACCACCTTGGTGCCGAGGATCGCCGAGGGCAGCCAGCCATTCAGGGTCGAGGACTTGCCGTTCTGGCCGATGATCAGCCCGGAAAGCTTTTCGCCCAGCGCCTCCTGCAAGAGTTGCACGGCCTTGACGTAATCGATGCCCTGCATTTCCCAGGGCGTCGTGGAGGCCGGCGCGCCAATGGCCGCGGCCGTCGCGATCCAGTCATCGTCTCGCAGTTCGTCGACCGAGACCAGCTCCGGTTTGCCGGCATTGACGGCCGCCAGCCCGAGCATCCGCCCATGATCGGCCCAGCCGCCGCCGCCGGCGGCATAGACGGAGCCGCCCTTGACGGCCGCTTCGACGTCCTTCTCAACCAGTATGCGTCCCATTGGCCTTCTCCCGCTTCGAATCCGTGTCCATCTCGCGCACCGCCTCGAACAGCACGGCGGCGCCGAGCGCGATGTCGTCATTGTCGGCCCACTCATCGGCGCAATGGCTGCGGCCCGCCCGGCAGGGCACGAAGATCATGGCCGCCGGCGCCACCTTGGCGATCCAGGCCGTGTCATGTCCGGCGCCCGAGGCCATGCGCCGATGTTTCGCGCCGACGCGCTCGCAGGCGGCCTCGAGCGTCGAAAGCAGCCCGGCATCGCCCGGTGTCGGCAGATTGTCGGACACCCGGTCCGGCGCTTCGATCCTCACGCCATAGGCGGTCGCCAGCTTTTCGACATGGCCGTCGAGCCAGCGGCAGAAGGCCTCCATGTCGGCGCGGATTTCGGCGCGCCCGTCGATCAGCAGCACGACCTTCGACGGCACGACATTGGCGGCATTCGGCTCGATCCTGAATTCGCCGACCGTCGCCGCAAAATGCCCCGGCGTTCTGGCAAGTTCGGCGGCGGCGTTGCGGATGTCGAGCACCAGCTGCGATGCCGCCACCAGTGCATCCGCCCGCCGGTCCATCGGCGTCGTGCCGGCATGGTCGGCTCGCCCCTCGACGGCAATTTCGACGCGGGTGATGCCGGCGATCGCGGTGACGATGCCGATATCCTTCCTTTCGGCTTCGAGCACCGGCCCCTGCTCGATGTGCAGCTCGAGAAAGCCCGCAATATCCGGCCTCTTCTGCTGCGCCAGGACACCAGGCTCGCCGCCCATCTGGGCAATGCCCCCGGCAAGATCGAGATCGCCGCTGACGCGCGAAAGCCAGGCCTCCGGCAGTTGCCCGGTCATGGCGCGGCTGCCGATGCAGGACACTCCGAAGATGCTGACTTCTTCGGCGAGGAAATCGACGATCTCCAGATCGTGGTCGAGCTCGATCGTCTGGTCGCAGAGCGCCCGCGCCACCTCAAGCGCCGCGATCACCCCGGCAATGCCGTCGAAGCGGCCGCCGTCCGGCACCGTGTCGGAATGCGAACCGAGCATGATCGTGCCGAGCCATGGTTTGCGGCCGGTGCGCCGGCCGATCAGATTGCCGGCCGCGTCGATCCGCGTTTCCAGTCCGGCCGCCTTCATCCGCGCTTCGAGATAGCTCCGGCCTTCGCGAAAGAGCGGCGAGAAGGCCCGCCGCGTCCAGGGATGCCCCGGCTCGGTGATCGCGGCCAGCGCCTCGATATCCTCAGCGATCCTTTTGGCATTGACGGGAAGATTGCGGCTCATGCACCGGCTCCCGCAATGACGTGGCGCGGCGGTGGCCGGACGAACCGGCCGGTGCCCGGTTTGGCCAGCACCCTGCCGCCCTCGGCGATCTTTTCGCCACGCAGGTAGGTTGTCGCCACCGTCCAGGGCAGGGCCACGCCGTTATAGGGGCTCCAGTCAACGACATTGTTGCCGCTTGCCGATGCATCATAGATGCTTTCCCGCGGTTCCAGCACGGCAATATCGGCATCCTTGCCCGGCGTCAGCGCGCCCTTGATATGGTCGAGCCGGAAGTGCTTCGCCGGATTCTCCGCCATCAGCCTGGCCGCCCAAGTCAGCGGAATGCCGCGCTCGACGGCGCCTTTGACGAAAAGCGGCACCATCACCTCGAGGCCCGGCACGCCGGATGCGTTGGCGAGCATGTCGGGATTGGTCTTGCGGTTCTCCGACCAGCTGACGTGATCGGTCGAAACCAGCCAGACATCGCCGTCGGCCACCTTCCGCCAGAGCTTCTCCACCTCTGCGCGCGGCCGCAGCGGCGGGTTGATCTTCGCTTTGCCGCCGAGGCGCTTCACGTCGTTCTCTTCGTCGAGCGTCAGATAATGGATGCAGCATTCGACGGTCGCCGCAAAGCCGTCATGCCGATAGGCGCGGGCGATATCGTAGCCGCGCCCGAGCGAGCAATGCACCACATGCGCCGGGCAGCCGGTGGCTGCACCCGTCTCGAAGATCGTGTGCATCGCCAGGAGTTCGGTGATCGGGGGCCGCGACAGGCCGTGCGCCCGCCAGTCGGTGATGCCGCGTGCCTTCACCTGCTCGATATAGCTGCGCACCGCCTCGTCGTCTTCATTGTGCACGCCTGATGTCAGCCCCGTCGGCGCGATGGCGGCAAAGCAGGCGTCGAGCAGGGCCGGCGGGATGCGCGGAAAGCGCTTGGGGTCGGTGCCGAATGTCGAGAATTTGAAAGCCGCAACGCCCGCCTCGACCATCTCGCCGATCCGCGCAGTGCCTTCTTCCGGATCGACGGTGCCGTAAAGCGCGAAGTCGACACGCGCCTGTTGGCCGGCATGGTCGACCTTGCGTTTGACTGCCGCCGCCGAGCAGACGAGATCGCCTTCGTCATAGGGCATGTCGACGATCGTCGTGACGCCGCCGGCCGCTGCCGACCGCGTCGACCAGACGAAGTCCTCCTGGTTCTTCTGGGAAAGCGAATGCACTTGGGCGTCGATCGCGCCAGGCAGGATCAGCGCTCTGCCGAGCAGATGTCGTTCGCGCGCTGCAGGCGGCACGCCGAGTCCGACCTCGGCGATCTTGCCGTCGCGGGCGGCGACATAGCCCTCTTCGAGAATGCGGTCCGGCAGCACCACCGTGCCCTGCAGAACGAGATCGAAGTCCATGCCGTTCCTCCTAACTGAAGTCAGACCGTCGCCGGCTGGGGCAGGGTGCCAGGCGCGAGCGTCTTTCGCACGGCATTCGTGCGCCGAGTGGTTAATGTAGAACAGGATCCCAATTTTCAGGCCCTGGCTGACATCATCCTGTTCGGCTGGCCAGCCGCTCCTCGATGGGCTCCGGCGAGCCGAGCGCGAAGAAATCATCGAAGGAGGCAATCGGCACCTGCTCGGTCAGTTTTGCCAGAAAGTCGTCCGATCCGAGCTCTTCCTCGATCGCCTCCACCTCGGCCGAAAGTGGCCGGTCGACCGTATAAAAAGCCGCGTGTTTGCGCACGACCTGATAAAGCATGCCGGCGACGCCCTTCGGTTCGTCTCCGAGAATGTCGATTGCCTGGGCCGACAGCAGTGCCTCGAGTGCCGCAAGCCGCTTCAGCGCCTGCATCTGCCGCTCGAAGCGCTCGATGACGAGCGGCAGGAAGGCCGCCTCGTCCTCCAGGCCGGCCGCAACGACGAGCGACTGGGCCGAAACGGGACCGGACATCGACAGGACGCGCGAGAAGATCTCGCCGGCAAGCTTGATGATCGGCCCGAAGCCGGTGGCGATCCGACCCGCCGGCACCAGGTTGACCGGCAAGTCGCGCCGCTGGCCATTGCCGAGAATGACGCAGCGGTTGAAGGCGTTTCGCGCCGCATGCGCCATGCAGAGGGCGGCCGATTCGAGCAGAATGGTCACATCGAGCGGCAGCGATCCGCCCGAGGTCATCACCCTGCCTTCGACCACCACGGGATTGTCGTCCGAGCGGCCAGTGGCGGCAAGGATCTTGTGGCCGGTCGACAGCAGGTTTTCGATGACGGCGCCGAACACCTGGGCGATCATGCGCAGGCTGAGCGGATCTTGCACATGCGTTGCAACAGGCCAGTTCCACTCGTCCGACGCATTGCAGAGCCAGGCGCCGATCAGCGCCTCGCGCGCCGTGCCGACATGTCGGACGGCCTTCCAGGGATCGCGGGAGGCGCCGAGCGCGCCGGCCGCCATCATCGCCGTCGCCAGCAGGACACGGATCGAGGCCGCCGCATTGCGTGTCGTTTCGGCGGCCGCGGCAAAGCTCACCGCATTGACGCTGAGCGAGGCGAGGCTGTCGCGCGGCGCCATCCGCACCGGCTCCAGCCCTGCCGCGCGGAAGGCGTCGGCTGCCTGCATCCGCTTGCCGCGATAGACCGCTTCGCCGACGCCGGTCAGCACTGCGCCGATCTGCCCCATCAGGCCGATATCGGCGCAGCCGATCGAGCCGGTGCGGCGCACGACCGGAATGAGATCGGCCTCCAGCATCGTGATATAGGCCTCGATCAGCTCCGGCGTGCAGCCGACCTGGCCGGTCAGCGCCGTATTGACGCGGATCGCCATGGCGTTGCGCACGACGTTGCAGGAAAACGGCGTGCCGGTGCCGAAATGATGGGCGCGCACCAGGCCGAGATTGAAGGTGTCGAGTTCGTCGGCCGACCACTCCACATCCTTCATGGCGCCGACACCGGTGGTCGAGCCGTAGACCGGCATTCCGGAAGCGATCGCATCCTCGACGATCTCGCGGGCGATGGCGATGCGCGCCATGCCGGTTGGCGAAGCAGAAATCGCCACCTTGCCCGCACCGATGGTCACCATCTCGGCAAAACCGAGCGGCCGTCCGGAAAGTTCGATGCCAGGGCGTTCGTGCTGCATGTGCCAGATCTCCTAGAACAGGATGATTTTAGGCCGGTCCGGCCGAAAATCTGAATCCTGTTCTAAATTAAAGAGCCAGAGCATGATGTCGCCCGAAAACCGCTCACACTTTTCGGCATCATGCTCTAACGGTGAGACTAAGCGAGCCCTCCGTTACATGGGATATCCTAAATGCCGAACACAGCATGTTATCCGGAGGCGGTCAGCTCAGCATCCAGGCAATATAGAGAAGCGTCAATGCGATGACCCACAGTGCGATCCTGGCCGAGCGGTTGTGCCGTGCTTCCGCCTTGCCGATCGCCTCGGCTGTCTCCTCGTCGAAACGCAGGCCGTGCTCGCTCATATGCAGAAGCTGATGGTGGAATTTTTCGGTCTTTGCCGCAATTTCCGGCACGGCTTCGGCAAGCTTGACCGCCGCCTTCAGCCCGTCCTTGAGATCGGTGGCGATCCGCTTCGGCCCGAGATTGTTGCGAATCCAGTCGCCGACGACCGGCTCGGAGGCCTTCCACATGTTGAAGCGCGGGTTGAGCATGCGTGACACGCCTTCGACCACGACCATGGTCTTCTGCAGCATCACCAGTTCCGGCCGTGTCGCCATGTCGAAGAGTTCAGTTACTTCGAAAAGCAGCGTCAAGAGCTTGCCCATCGAGATCGTCTCGGCCGGCTGTCCATGGATCGGCTCGCCGATCGCCCGGATTGCCTGGGCAAAGCTCTCGACATTGTGGTGGCCGGGCACATAGCCCGCCTCGAAATGCACTTCGGCGACGCGGATGTAATCGCGGGTGATGAAGCCGTAGAGGATTTCGGCGAGGAACCGCCGTTCCTTCTTGCCGAGCCGCCCGACGATGCCCATGTCGACGGCGACGATCATCCCACCGGCATCGACGAAGAGATTGCCCGGATGCATGTCGGCATGGAAGAAGCCGTCGCGCAGCGTATGACGCAGGAACGACTGGATCAGCGTGTCGGCGAGCAGGTTGAGATCGTGACCGGCCGCGCGCAGCCCCTCGACGTCGGACATTCTCGTGCCGTCGATCCACTCCATGGTGATGACGTCGCGGCCCGTGCGCTCCCAGTCGACCTTCGGTACGCGGAAGCCGGGATCGCTGTCGGTGTTTTCGGCGATTTCCGAAAGCGCTGCCGCCTCCAGGCGAAGATCCATCTCCACCTTCGTCGTCTGTTCGAGCGTCTTCGTCACCTCGACCGGCCGCAACCGCCGGCTGGACGGCATGAAACGCTCCTGCATATGGGCGACGAGGTACATGGCCTCGATGTCGTGGGCAAAACGCTGGCGCACGCCGGGTCGCACGATCTTGACGGCGACCTTCTTGCGGCCCTGCGATGTCTCGATTTCGGCCGGGTGCACCTGGGCGATCGAGGCTGCGGCGATCGGCTCGCCGAAGCTTGCATAGAGTTCGCCGATCGGCCGCCCGAGCGAACCTTCGATATTTGCCTTTGCGGCAGCCGAGGGAAAGAAGGCCATGCGATCCTGCAGCTGCGACAGGTCGTTGGCGAATTCGACGCCGACGACATCCGGCCGCGTCGCCAGGAACTGCCCGATCTTCACATAGGAGGGACCAAGCCGCTCGACGGCCTGCGCCAGTCGGTCGCTGCGCTTCTGATGTTTTGCCTTGCTTCGCTCGAAAATCGTGACGAAGGATTTGGCGAGCGCGACCGAAGGCGGCAGGCCTTCGGAAGGAAGCGCCGAGACGACGCCCTCACGCACCAGCACCCAGCCAACGCGCCAAAGGCGGAAATAGGCTCCGAAAGTGCTCATGCAGAAATGCCCCGGCGACGGAGGTTCGTCTCGTTTTTCTTCATCCCCTCAGAGCTTCCAGCCGGAATGCAGTGCGGCGATGCCGCCGGTATAATTGGTGTAGCTGACGCGCGAAAAGCCGGCCTGGCGGATCATCGCCGCGAAATTCTCCTGGTTTGGAAACTTGCGGATCGATTCCACCAGATACTGGTAGGGTTCGGCATCGCCGGTGATCGCCTTGCCGAATTGCGGAATGGCGTTGAACGACCAGGCGTCATAGATCTTGTCGAGCAGCGGCATGTCGACTTCGGAAAATTCCAGGACCAGCAGCCGGCCGCCGCGCTTCAGCACGCGATAGGCCTCAGCCAGCGCGACATCGATCCGCGGCACGTTGCGGATGCCGAAGGCGATCGTATAGGCGTCGAAGCTGGCGGGCTCGAAGGGCAGTTCCTCGGCATTGGCTTCGACGAAGGTCAGATTGCCGGAAAGCTTCTTCTTTTCCGCCCGCTCGGCGCCAACGCCGAGCATCGAGCCGTTGATGTCGAGCACGGTCGCATGCGCCTGCCGGCCCGAAGCCTCGACGATGCGGAAGGCGATGTCGCCGGTGCCGCCGGCAACGTCGAGCACCTTGTAGCCCGGTTCCTTGCGCGGATTGAGCGCGGCGATCATCGCATCCTTCCAGACCCTGTGCATGCCCATCGACATGACGTCGTTCATGATGTCGTAGCGTTTGGCGACTTTGTGGAACACCTGGTTGACCAGGCCCTGCTTTTCGCCGCCGGGCACTTCGCGAAAGCCGTAGGAGGTCTCCATGCCGCCATCGGCGGAAGTGCGGCTTTCTGACATCAGGCTGCTCCATTCCTTCAAGATTCGGGCATGGCGGCCATAGCGAAAGACCGCGCGCGACGTTATCACTGGGCCGCGCTCTCGGCGGCTCACTGGCGCTATAGCGCACATCGTCCTCGGTTGAAACACGTTCGATATAGATGGGTTAAGATGCCGGAATTACCAGAAGTCGAAACGGTCAAACGCGGGCTGGCGCCGGCGATGAAGGGGGCTCGCGTCACGAGGCTGGAGCTGCGCCGCAGGGATCTGCGCTTCCCCTTTCCCGATGCCTTGGCGGACAGGGTTTCCGGCCGCACCATTATTGGGCTTGGCCGCCGCGCCAAATATCTGCTGGTCGATCTCGACGACGGCAATACGCTGATTTCCCATCTCGGCATGTCCGGTTCCTTCCGCATCGAGGAGGGTGCGACCTCGGCGATGCCGGGCGAATTCCACCATGCGCGCACCAAGGACGAGAAGCACGATCACGTGGTCTTTCATCTCGATGGCTCGGGCGGCCCGTGCCGCGTCGTCTATAACGACCCGCGCCGTTTCGGCTTCATGGATATGGTAAGACGTGCCGAGCTTGCCGCCCATCCTTTCTTCCGCGATCTCGGCCCGGAGCCGACGGGAAACGATCTCGGCGCCGACTATCTCGCCGACCGTTTCCGCGATAAGGCGCAGCCCTTGAAGAGCGCGCTTCTCGACCAGAAGAATATTGCCGGTCTCGGCAATATATATGTCTGCGAGGCGCTGTGGCGTTCGCATCTTTCGCCGATTCGCGCCGCCGGCACGCTGGTGACGCCGGGCGGCAAGCCGAAGGAAAGGCTCGGCCTGCTCGTCGCCTCGATCCGCGACGTCATCGCCGATGCGATCGCCGCCGGCGGATCGTCGCTGCGCGACCATATCCAGACGGACGGATCGCTCGGCTATTTCCAGCATTCCTTCTCCGTCTATGATCGCGAAGGTCAGGCTTGCGGCACGCCCGGCTGCGGCGGTACGGTCGCCCGTATCGTCCAGGCCGGTCGCTCCACCTTCTATTGCGCCGCCTGCCAGAAATAAGAGAGAACCGGGAGACCAGCATGGCTTACGAGACCCTGATCGTCGAAACCCGAGGCAATGTCGCCCTGGTCACGCTGAACCGCCCGCAGGCGCTGAATGCGTTGAATTCCACCGTCCTGAAGGAGTTGAAGGCGGCCTACGCCGCCTTCCATGCCGACGAGGCGATCGGCGCCATCGTCATTACCGGCTCCGAACGCGCCTTTGCCGCCGGCGCCGATATCAAGGAGATGCAGTCGCTCCAGTTCGCCGACATCTATAAGAGTGATTTCATCAGCGGCTGGGACGACATCGCCAAGGCGCGCAAGCCGGTGATCGCCGCCGTCAGCGGCTTTGCCCTCGGCGGCGGCTGCGAGCTTGCCATGATGTGCGATTTCATCATCGCCTCGGAGACGGCAAAGTTCGGCCAGCCGGAAATCACCCTCGGCGTCATCCCCGGCATGGGCGGCTCGCAGCGACTGACGCGCGCCGTCGGTAAGGCGAAGGCGATGGATCTTGTCCTGACCGGCCGGATGATGGATGCGGCGGAAGCCGAACGATCGGGACTCGTTTCGCGTGTGGTGGCGCCCGAGCGTCTTCTCGATGAGGCTCTTGCCGCAGCCGAAAAGATCGCCTCCCTTTCGCAGCCCTCGGTGATGATGGCCAAGGAGGCGGTCAACCGTGCCTTTGAGACGACGCTGGAGGAAGGGCTTCGCTTCGAGCGCCGCCTGTTTCACAGCCTCTTTGCCACCGATGATCAGAAAGAAGGCATGGCGGCCTTTGTCGAGAAGCGCAAACCTGCCTTTAATCACCGTTGAACGCTTTTCGGCGCTTGCCGCCGGAAAGCTTGAAAATCCGCGTTGACGTGGGCCGGCTTTAGGGTTATATGCCCGCCCACGGTTCGGAAAGCCGCTCTGGTTTTCCGCGATTGCTCCCGTATTGCTGGATTTTGTGGCCGCAGGGCCCGCGGTAATGGCGGAGTTTGTTCGAATTCTTGAGAGAGGCATCCATGGCCAATACAACTTCGGCGAAAAAAGCGACCCGCAAGATCGCCCGCCGTACCGACGTCAATAAGGCTCGTCGCTCGCGCGTTCGCACTTTCGTTCGCCAGGTCGAAGAGGCTATCGCATCCGGTGACGCCGATAAGGCGAAGGCCGCTTTCCTGGCCGTTCAGCCGGAGCTTGCCCGCGCCGCCAGCAAGGGCGTGCTGCACTCCAACACGGCATCGCGCAAGGTCTCTCGACTGGCCGCTCGTGTGAAGGCTCTTTCGGTCACCGCGACCGCGTAATATTCCGTTAACGAGCTCCTCGTTATGATTAGCCCGGTAATTTTACCGGGCTTTTTCGATTCCGCTGGTTGGCGTCTTCATGGTTAATCGCACGACGGTTTCGTGTCAACGCCATGACAGGAAAAGTCTTTAAAAAACAATGACTTGCGCAAGGATGCTTTCGCGCTGCGCGACTCTCGCCTGCGCTCCGGCGACCCCGGGGGAGTCAAGAGGATTTTTATTTTTTTTCTTTCTTTGCGTGTCAAAATAGCCCGAACGGGGAATCTCCTTGATTCAAAAGCGATTCTTTTTTGACGCTGGTGTGACGCCCGAAAAGGGCGGACGGAGTCAATGGCCGCATCTTAATTTTGCGTAAAATTCATCGTTGATCTTGCCATTTGATCCTGCCTAAATGGCTTCCAACAAAGGGCGCGGACATCACCTGCATAGGCTCGGTCTTAACTGCCACGTCGGCAGGGCGATAAGTTTGTGCCATTTGTTACGGAGCCTTGCGCTTCCGTTTTTTCAAGCACTTGACGGATTTGGGCCGTAACGTGGCTGTTACGGGGCAGGGATGTTTTGTGCCTACGGCAGCCACACGTTTAACGTGCATCTGCGGGATAGGGGATAGTAATATTTGCGTTCGGGCTGGTCGGCCGAAAACGAGGATCGACCGCCAGCCTGGCACGGAAAGCCGATGAAGGTTGCCGCATGAAGGCGGTACCTGCACCGGTGTTCTGCGCAATGTTTGAGTGAACCGGCAGGCGAGTGGCTTCATGAGGATGCCGCCAGCCCGTCAAAGGCGGGGAATGCTCGGGCGGCTGTTTTAGCGGAGGCCGCCCGGTGGAATTGAAAGGCGGCATTATGCAGATGAATACGATGACGGCAGGCGGGCACGACAACGGGGATGCGGCACCGCAGGCGTTCGGCTCCATTCGCCTGGAAATGGGGGAAGCAAAGGCGGAAATGAAGCAGAGCATTTTGTTCGAGCGCGTCAGCGCGCGCTTGAAGGCCCAGGTCGGCCCAGATGTCTATGCCAGCTGGTTTGCCAGGTTGAAGCTGCATTCGGTATCGAAGAGCGTCGTTCGCCTGTCGGTTCCCACGACCTTCCTGAAGTCGTGGATCAACAATCGTTATCTCGATCTCATCACCGGTCTGTTCCAGGCCGAAGATCCGGAAATCTTGAAGATCGAAATCCTGGTGCGCACGGCGACGCGCAGCGGCATAAAGGCCGCCGACGAGGTGGTCCAGCCCGAGCCGGCTGCCCCCGCGCAGATGCGCCGTCCTGCAAGCGCCCAGCCGGCCGGCCAGGCCGTCCAGCAGGCGGTTTCGACTGTTGCCGCCGCAAGGCCGGCAAGCTTTGGTGCGCCGCTCTTCGGTTCGCCGCTCGATAGCCGTTTCACCTTCGAAACCTTCGTGGAAGGCAGCTCCAACCGCGTCGCGCTTGCGGCTGCCAAGACAATTGCTGAAGCCGGTTCCGGCGCCGTGCGCTTCAATCCGCTCTTCGTCCATTCGACGGTCGGGCTCGGCAAGACCCACCTGCTGCAGGCGATCGCCAATGCGGCGGTGCAGAACCCGCGGGCTCTGCGCGTCGTCTATCTGACGGCGGAATATTTCATGTGGCGCTTCGCCACCGCCATTCGCGACAACGACGCGCTGACGCTGAAGGATTCGCTGCGCAACATCGACCTCTTGATCATCGACGACATGCAGTTCCTGCAGGGCAAGATGATCCAGCACGAATTCTGCCATCTCCTCAACATGCTGCTCGACAGCGCCAAGCAGGTGGTCGTCGCCGCCGACCGCGCCCCCTGGGAGCTGGAATCGCTCGATCCACGCGTCCGCTCGCGCCTGCAGGGCGGTGTGGCGATCGAACTCGACGCGCCGGATTACGAAATGCGTCTCGAAATCCTCAAGCGGCGCCTTGCGGCCGCCCGCCTGGAGGATCCGTCGCTGGAAATTCCGACCGACCTGCTCCAGCACGTCGCCCGCAACATCACGGCCAGCGGCCGCGAACTCGAAGGCGCTTTCAACCAGTTGATCTTCCGCCGCTCCTTCGAGCCGAACCTGTCGATCGAGCGCGTCGACGAACTGCTCGCCCATCTGGTCGGCTCCGGCGAGCCGCGCCGTGTGCGCATCGAGGATATCCAGCGCATCGTCGCCAGGCACTACAATGTCTCGCGCCAGGAACTGGTCTCCAATCGCCGCACCCGCGTCATCGTCAAGCCGCGCCAGATCGCCATGTATCTGTCGAAGACGCTGACACCGCGCTCCTTCCCCGAGATCGGCCGCCGTTTCGGCGGGCGTGATCACACGACCGTGCTGCACGCCGTGCGCAAGATCGAAGAGCTGATATCCGGAGACACCAAACTTTCGCACGAAATCGAGCTGCTGAAGCGGCTGATCAACGAATAATTGGTGGATTTTCGAGGAAATTCGACGGCCGGGAGCGATTCCGGCCGTTTTCCTTTATAAGCTTTTTATTCTATACCTCCGGCCATCGCGTGCACGTCCGATTGGAGCGACGCGCATGGGACAAAACGAAAGCGCCGAAGCGGGCGCGTGGGAGGATATGCATGAGTTTTAAAAACGTTGCCGTTCTCGGCCTGGGCAAGGTCGGACGGCTGGCGGCGACGCTGTTGCATGAAGGCGGCTTCGAGGTCATCGGCGTCGATACGCAATTGCCGCTGGGTGATTTGCCCTTCAAGTGCCGCGCCGGTGATATTTCCGACGCTGAGGTGATTGGCGAACTGCTCTCCACCGTCGAGGCGGTGCTCTCCTGCCTTCCCTACCATCTGAACATCGAGTTGGCCCGCGCCGCCCATCTTGCCGGCATTCATTATTTCGATCTGACCGAAGACGTTCCCACCACCAATTTCATCATCGAACTGTCGAAGACGGCCCGCGGCCTGATGGCGCCGCAATGCGGCCTGGCGCCGGGTTTCGTTGGCATCGTCGGCGCAAGCCTTGCCGACGGCTTCGAGCGCTGCCGCTCGATCCGCATGCGCGTCGGTGCCCTGCCGCAGCATCCCACAGGCCTTCTCGGTTATGCCTTCAACTGGTCGCCGGAGGGCGTCGTCAACGAATATCTGAACGATTGCGAGGTTATCGAGGGCGGCGTGCGCAAGCTGGTCTCGCCGATGGAATGGCATGAGACCGTCTATGTCGGCGGCGTCAAGCTCGAGGCCTTCACCACCTCGGGCGGTCTCGGCACCATGTGCGACACCATGCTCGGCAGGATCGACAATCTCGACTACAAGACCATGCGTTATCCCGGCCATATGGAGCTGATGAACTTCTTCTTCCATGAGCTTCTGATGCGCGACAAGCGCGCACTCGCCGGCGAGATCCTGACCAATGCCAAGCCGCCCGTCGAAGACGACGTCGTCTATGTCCATGTCGCGGCCGAGGGCACGGAGAATGGCGGCCTGCGCCGCAAGGAATTCGTGCGCGCCTATTATCCTATCGAGATTGCCGGCGCCCGCCGCACGGCGATCGCCTGGACGACATCGGCCTCCGTCGTCGCCGTCATCGAGATGGTCCGTGACGGGCTGCTGCCGGCGACCGGCTTCCTGCACCAGGAGCATATCCCGCTGGAGATGTTCCTGAAGACGCCGACCGGCAGCCTGTTCAAGGCGGGCGCCACCAGCCACGGCTGAACATCACTTCCGGCGCGGAGCGATATCGCTGCCGCGCCGGAACCAACTCGTGCAGGGAAAGTCAGCAGGCGAGGTCGGCGACAACGGAATCGAGGATCAGCATGCCGGACGGCGTGCAGCGCAGGCGCGAATTGCCGATCCGCTCGACGAACTTGTGTTCGAGCAGAAACTCTTCCCGCTTCGGATCGAGCTCGCGCCCGGAAAGCTCTTGCCAGCGGGCGAGGTCGACACCTTCCCTGAGCCGCAGCCCCATCAGCAGCAATTCGTCGGACTGTTCCTCGAAGCCCAACCGCTCCTCGTCTAGAATGCCGTGGCCGTCGCGCTCGACCATCTCGAGCCAGGCTTCCGGCTTGCGCTCGGTCGCCGTCGCGATTTTTTCGCGGCCGCGCGTCAGCCGGCCGTGCGCGCCCGGCCCGATGCCGGCATAATCGCCGTAACGCCAGTAGGTCAGATTGTGCCGGCTTTCCGCACCCGGCCGGGCGTGGTTGGAGACCTCATAGGCGGGCATGCCCTCACACTCGGTGATCTCCTGCGTCGCCTCATAGAGCACGGCCGATTGCTCGCCATCCGGCACGATCAGCTTGCCTGATTTGTGCAGGCCGTAGAAGGGCGTGCCTTCCTCAATGGTCAGCTGATAGAGCGACAGATGGTCGACCGCGTAGGAGATCGCCTGCCTCAGCTCGCTTTCCCATTCCGCGACTGTCTGGTCCGGCCGGGCATAGATGAGATCGAAGGACATGCGCGGAAAAATCTCGCGCGCGAGCCGGATCGCTTTCAGCGCGTCGGCGACATCATGCAGCCGGCCGAGGAATTTCAGATCCCGGTCGTTCAGCGCCTGTACGCCGAGCGAGACGCGGTTGACGCCGGCCGCGCGGTAGCCGCGGAAGCGCTCCGCCTCGACGCTCGAAGGATTGGCCTCCATGGTGATCTCGATACCGTCAGGCACGTGCCAGTGCCGAGCAATGCCGTCGAGAATGGCGGCAACCGTTTCCGGATGCATCAGCGAGGGCGTGCCGCCGCCGAGGAAGATGCTCGTCACCGTCTTCGGCCCGCTCATCGCCCGCACCGCTGCCGTCTCCTTCAGGAAGGCGGCGGTAAAGCGCGCCTGATCCACCGGCTGGTGGCGCACATGGCTGTTGAAGTCGCAATAGGGACACTTCGCCGCGCAGAAGGGCCAATGGACATAGACGCCGAAGCCGGGATCGCCGGTATCGGGCAGCAGCGCTGCATCGCGCGGGGAGCCTGGCGTATCGAAATTGTCCACGTGGTGACCTTACGCCTCCAGGCAGGTTTCGACGAAGAGTTTGAAGGCGCGCGCCCGGTGCGACAGCGCCTGCGGCTTGCCGATGTTCCAGCCGTGTTTTTCCTCGCCGCTCATCTCGCCGAAGGTAACGCCGTAACCCTCCGGCTGGAAGATCGGATCGTAGCCGAAGCCCTGCGTGCCGCGCGGCGGCCAGACGACATCGCCTTCCACTTCGCCGCGGAAGAGTTCGGTATGCCCGTCCGGCCAGGCGAGGCACAGCACGCTGACGAAACGCGCGGTGCGCTGTTCAGGCGTCGTGGCGCCCGCATCCTGCAGCGCCTTTTCCACCTTCGCCATCGCCATGTCGAAATCGCGCGTGCCGTCGGCTCTTTCCGCCCAATTGGCGGTGTAGACGCCGGGATCGCCGCCGAGCGCGTCGACCACCAGCCCGGAATCGTCCGACAGCGCCGGCATGCCGGCGGCATAGGCGGAGGCAACCGCCTTGATCGTCGCATTCTCCTCGAAGCTGGTGCCGGTTTCGTCGGGCTCGACGAAATTCAGCTCGGCGGCCGATTTGGCGGTGAAGCCGAGCGGCCCGATCAGTTCCTGGATCTCGCGGATCTTGCCGGCATTGTGGCTGGCGACGACGATGGTCTTCGTTTCAAGCTTGCGCATTCAGATATCCTGTTCGATGCCCCAGATTTTCGCCTCCGCGCATTCCAAGCTGTTGCCTGCCGGATCGCGGAAATAGATCGAGCGGCCGCCGTTCGGCCAATGCACCTCGGACTCGATCGCCACACCTGCCGCTTTCAGCCGTTCGGCCATCGCATCGATATTGCGGCCGGAAACCCGGAAGCAGGCATGGCCCTCGCCGTTCGTGCCGTGCGGCGGCACCTGCAACGCATCGGGCGCCGGCGGCTTTACCGTTTCCTCGGGATTGAAGATCAGCAGCACGCTGGGGCCGCAACGGAAGAAGACATGCCGGTTGGCCGCACGGGTGATCTTTTCAAGTCCGAGAACGTCTTCGTAGAAGACCTCGGCCTCATCGAGATCCCGCGCATAGAGCGCCGTTTCCAGCATGCCTTCCAGCATGGGGTTCATCCCGCAATCGCCTGTTTTTGTAGGGCGACGAGTTCGCCGATGCCGTTCTTGGCAAGACCCATCAGCGAGGTGAATTCCTCTTCGGTAAAGGGCGTGCCTTCTGCCGTACCCTGGATTTCGACGATGCCGCCGGCGCCGGTCATGACGAAATTGGCATCGGTCTCGGCCGAAGAATCCTCGAGGTAGTCGAGGTCGATCACCGCCTGCCTGGCGAAGACGCCGCAGGAGATGGCGGCGACATGATCCTTCAGGACCCGGTCGACCTTGATCATGTTCCGACTTTCCATCCATTTTAGGCAATCATAAAGCGCGATCCAGCCGCCGGTGATCGACGCGGTCCGCGTGCCGCCATCGGCCTGGATGACATCGCAATCAAGGGTGATCTGCCGTTCGCCGAGCGCCTGCAGATCGACGACGGCGCGCAGCGACCGGCCGATCAGCCGCTGGATTTCCTGGGTGCGGCCGCCCTGCTTGCCGGCGGCGGCTTCGCGTTTCATGCGTTCGCCGGTCGCCCGTGGCAGCATGCCGTATTCGGCCGTCACCCAGCCCTTGCCGGTATTGCGCAGCCACGGCGGCGTCTTGTCCTCGAGGCTTGCGGTGCAGAGCACATGCGTATCGCCGAACTTGACCAGGCAGGAGCCTTCCGCATGCTTGGAAAAGTTGCGCTCGAACGAGACCTTGCGCATCTGGTCGGTTTTTCTGCCTGAAGGCCGCATTCTTATCTCCTGGAGTTGTTGACCGCTTCTACGATTGGCGGCGCCCATTTGCAAATTCCCTTTTGCCACGGGGGCGAGTTTGACTATATTTTCCGGAAGCATCATCAGTTTGGGTTCGAGAGGTTCATGGGCACCAGGTCGACGTCGGTTTCGGATGCCGTTGCCGTGCTGGACGAGCGCTCCCGGGAAATCTTTCGCCGGATCGTCGAAGGGTATCTGGAAAGCGGCGAACCGCTCGGCTCGCGGAATCTATCGCGCCTCCTGCCGATGTCGCTGTCGCCGGCCTCGGTGCGCAACGTCATGAGCGATCTCGAAGAACTCGGCCTGATCTACTCGCCGCATATCAGTGCCGGCCGGCTGCCGACTCAGATCGGCCTGCGCTTCTTTGTCGATGCCTTCATGCAGGTCGGCGATCTCTCCGCCGAGGACCGCGCCAATATCGACCGCCAAGTGCGGGCCGAAAGCGGCGGCAATCCGGTGGAATCGATGATGAACGAGGCGAGCCGCATGCTGTCGGGCATTTCGCGCGGCGCAGGCCTCGTCATCACCTCGAAAAGCGATCCGGTGCTCAAACATGTCGAGTTCATCCGGCTGGAGCCGACAAAGGCGCTCGCCGTGCTCGTCGGCGATCACGATCAGGTGGAAAACCGCATCATCGAGCTGCCGGCCGGCGTTACCTCCTCGCAGCTGACGGAGGCGGCGAATTTTCTCAATGCCCACATGTCCGGCCAGACCCTGCCGGAGCTGCGCAAACAATTAAGTCAGCTGAAAAATAACGTCCGTCACGAACTCGATGCCCTGTCGCGTGATCTCGTGGAGCGCGGCATTGCCGTCTGGGCCGGCAGCCCGGACGAGGGCAAGCCCGCCCAGCTGATCATTCGCGGCCGCGCCAACCTGCTCGAAGGCCTTGCTGGCGCCGAGGATCTCGACCGGCTGCGCATGCTGTTCGATGATCTCGAAAAGAAGGACAGCCTGATCGAGATCCTCAATCTGGCCGAAAGCGGCTCGGGCGTGCGCATCTTCATCGGCTCGGAAAACAAGCTCTTTTCGCTCTCCGGCTCGTCGCTGATCGTCGCGCCCTATCGCGACGAGGACGACCGGATCGTCGGCGCTGTCGGCGTCATCGGCCCGACGCGGCTCAATTATTCCCGCATCGTGCCGATGGTGGATTACACCGCCCAGCTCGTTTCCCGCCTTTCGCGCAATCCGCTTTGACGCGGTTTAGCTCCTTGCATGTCGTTATCCCGGAACCGCGGCACACTTCCGGGCGACATGCATTAGCGCGCAACTCCGCGGAATTTTCGCTTCTTTGTCACGCAGACTTGATTTTTTTCGGTCAAACCTCGATATCGGGCGCATCTGAAGACACCAACCGGAGACCGTCATGACCGATGAAACGACGAAAAACGGACCTGACGCAACTGCGGCCGATGCCGCAGCCGACGCTGCCGCCTACGTCGAGAACGATACAGTGCAGGAAGAGACTGCCCAGCCAGACCCGCTTGAGCTTTTGAAAGCCGAAAACAGCGACCTGCGCGACCGCTATCTGCGCCTCGCCGCCGAGATGGACAATCTGCGCCGCCGCACCGAGCGCGAGGTCAAGGACGCCAAGTCCTATTCCGTCGCCGGTTTCGCCCGCGATATGCTCGCCGTCTCCGACAATCTGCGCCGGGCGCTGGATGCCATCTCTCCGGAGGCGAAGGCCACCGCCGATGCCGGCCTCACCACGCTGATCGAGGGTGTCGAGATGACCGAACGTGCCATGCTGTCGGCGCTCGAGCGCCATGGTGTGCGCAAGCTGGAGCCGGTCGGCCAGAAGTTCGATCCGAATTTCCATCAGGCGATGTTCGAGGTGCCGAACTCCGAGGTGCCGAACAACACGGTCGTCCAGGTCGTGCAGGCGGGCTTCACCATCGGCGAGCGCGTGCTGCGCCCGGCCATGGTCGGTGTCGCCAAGGGCGGCCCGAAGCCGGCCGAAGCCGAAACCAATTCCGTCTTCGACGAGAAGGACGCCTGAGATCGATATCCTTCTCTTTTTTCGCTCGAGACGGAAAACCAAAGATCAGATGCGGGCGAAGCGTTCGATCAGAAGATCGAAGAAGCCGTCCGCATCGACGTGGCGCATCACTTTCGCATTGCGCTTTCGATCGGTCACATGCCACCAGTCGACCACGGTCATGCCGACGGTGAGTTCCGACCGGACCTCGATCTCGACATTGCAGTCCCGGCCCTGGAAAAGTGCCGGCTTCAAGAGATAGGCGATCACGGTCGGGTCGTGCAGCGGCCCGCCGTCGGAGCCGTATTTCTCGATATCGAAGCGTTCGAAGAATTCCAGCATCTCGACCATCGCCTTTGCCGGCGCCGTGCCAATCTCGGCCATGCGCTTCACCCGGTCCTTGCGGGTCAGCAACTGGTGCGTCACGTCAAGGGGCATCATCACGATCGGCACGCCCGAGCGGAAGACGATATCGGCGGCTTCCGGATCGACATAAATATTGAATTCGGCCGCCGGCGTGATGTTGCCGCCCTCGAAGAAGCCGCCGCCCATCATCACCAGTTCGCGCATGCGCGGGATGATGTCGGGAGCTTTCTGAAAGGCCATGCCGATATTGGTGAGCGGCCCGAGCGTGCAGAGCGTCACGGTGCCTTCCGGCTCGCGGCGCAGCGTCTCGATGATGAAGTCGACGGAATGGCCTGGCTGCAGCGTCATCGTCGGTTCGGCGAGTTCGGGGCCGTCGAGGCCGGTCTTGCCGTGCACGTGCTCCGCCGTCACCAGCTTGCGGGCGATCGGCCTGTCGGCACCGGCGAAAACCTTCGTCTCCGGTCGGCCGCAGAGCTCGCAGACGATGCGCGCATTGCGGCTGGTCAGCGAAAGCGGCACGTTGCCGGCGACCGTCGTGATCCCCAGCACCTCCAACTCATCGGGGCTGCCGAAGGCCAGCATGATGGCCGCCGCGTCGTCCTGGCCGGGATCCGTGTCGATGATGATTTTTCTTGCGCTTGCCATTGCGACCGTCCCGTCCTCACCATGCCCGTTGCTGCGGCATGCACCTCTTTTTCATTTCCCGTCACAAATCAGCACATTTCGCACGGGCATGTTTTGATGCGAGGCGATAGCCGCTTTGTCAAGCAAGGAGGCAGGCGCCGTCACCTTAAACTTGAGAGGGACTTAAATCGGGGAGGCGTCGCCGACAGGCCGCCTGTGTCTTGCACCGCCAGGGTGCTGTCCCCATATTAGCGGCATCCGGATGCTGCGCTTGAGGTCCGGGATGGTCGCTTGCATCAAGGACTTGAAAAGAGATGAGCCGCATAACCCCTTTCGCCAGCCCGCTGCTTCTGGGCTTCGATGCCATGGAAAAGACGCTGGAGCGCATTTCCAAGGCGAGCGACGGATATCCGCCCTACAATATCGAACGTATCGCCGCCGACAGGGGCGCGCCTGAACGTCTGCGTATCACCCTTGCGGTGGCCGGCTTCAGCGAGGAGGAACTCGACGTCTCCACCGAGGAGAACCAGCTTGTGATCCGCGGCCGCCAGGTGGAGCAGGGCGAGCGGGATTATCTCTATCGTGGCATTGCCGCCCGTCAGTTCCAGCGCACCTTCGTTCTTGCCGACGGCATGCAGGTGCTCGGCGCCAGCCTCAAGAACGGCCTGCTCTCCGTCGATCTAATTCGTCCGGAGCCCGCGCGCATGGTCAAGAAAATTAACATTTCGGTTTCACAGTAGCACAACGGTTTGTCGAACCGTTGGTCCCTTCTTCCGGAGGAACAGGAATGTTGATGAAAGAAGCCACGTCTCACTTGACCAAATCCGAGCTTGCCCACATCGGCAACGGCGAGGTCGCCTACATCAGAAAAATGCGCACCGAAGAGGTCGCCAAGTGTTTCCCCGAGGCGCCGGATATCGATCCGAACGTCGATCTCTGGGCACTCTTCGGCGCCGACGGCACGCCGATCCTCTTGACGGACAACCGCTCCAGCACCTTCTTCAAGGCTGCCGAAGACGAATTGAAGACGGTCAGCCTGCACTGACCGTTGAATAGCGCCTAATTGTCGCGACGCTGCTTTGGGATAGGCTGATCGCCGATGGTGCTGTGCCTTTGGGCCCCTCATCCGACCCTTCGGGCTACCTTCTCCCCAGCGCGGAGAAGGTGGACCGAAGGGTCGGATGAGGGGGTCGCACGGCACGCCCGTCACTATTGCCCTTTAGCTGTCATT
Source organism: Rhizobium lentis (assembly GCF_014200175.1). Taxonomy (GTDB): domain Bacteria; phylum Pseudomonadota; class Alphaproteobacteria; order Rhizobiales; family Rhizobiaceae; genus Rhizobium; species Rhizobium mulingense. The sequence goes on from NZ_JACHBD010000002.1 coordinate 114,982, forward strand.
GAAACTCACATCTTCCGGAATGTCAGATAGGCCGAAGACCGGCCCTCGCGCCGCGCCTTGGCCTCGTAGCGGGTACTCGGCCACCCCTCGTAGGGCGTCAGCCAGTCGGCTGCATTGTGGGCGAGCCAGTCGAAGCCGCCATGGTCGCGGCATTTGAGCAGCGTCCAGTTGACATAGGTGTCAATGTCGGAGGCAAAGCAGAACAGGCCGCCGGATTTCAGCACGCGATGGAAGCGGTCGAGATTGGTCTTCGAGACAAAGCGGCGCTTCCAATGCTTCCGCTTCGGCCACGGGTCAGGATAGAGCAGATCGATCTGGTCGAGCGACGCGTCCGGCAGCCAGTCGAGCAGCTGCGTCGCATCGTCGTTAAAGACGCGGATATTGCGTGCGCCTGTCTCGCCGATGCGCGACAACAGCTTCTGCATGGAATTGACGAAGGGCTCGACGCCGACGAAGCCGGTCGAAGGCCTTTCCAAGGCGCGGTGCATCAGATGCTCGCCGCCGCCGAAACCGATTTCCAGCCGCAACGTTTTGACGGGAACTGGAAAGAGGGATGCCAGCGGCTCCGGAGGAGCCGCCGAGAGGTCGATGAGGAATGCCGGGAGCAGGCTGTTTAACGTCTCGGCCTGCTGTTCGCGCAGGGCCTTGCCCTTGCGGCGACCGAAAAAGGCTTCGGTCGCCCGGCCCCGGCGTTCCATATCCGTCATGCAGCGGCCTTGGTCTTGACGGCTTCCTTCAGCGCCTTGACGAGGTCAGTGCGCTCCCAGGAGAACGAGCCGTCGCGGCCGGCCTTGCGGCCGAAATGGCCGTAAGCGGAAGTCTTGGCGTAGATCGGCTTGTTGAGGTCGAGGTGACGGCGGATGCCGGACGGCGACAGGTCCATATTCTCGCGGATCGCCGCTTCGACCTGGTCCTCGGAAACGCTGCCGGTGCCGTGCAGGTCAACATAGATCGACAGCGGCTGGGCGACGCCGATCGCGTAGGAGAGCTGGATCGTGCAGCGGTCGGCAAGGCCGGCGGCCACGACATTCTTGGCAAGGTAGCGGGCGGCATAGGCGGCCGAACGGTCGACCTTGGTGGTGTCCTTGCCGGAGAATGCGCCGCCGCCATGCGGTGCCGCGCCGCCATAGGTGTCGACGATGATCTTGCGGCCGGTGAGGCCGGCGTCGCCGTCCGGGCCGCCGATGACGAACTTGCCGGTCGGGTTGATGTACCACTTGCAATCATCGGCGATCTTCAGCTCGCCGAGCGCTTCGCGGATATAGGGTTCGACGACGGCGCGGACCTTGTTGGAATCCCAGCTCTCATCGAGATGCTGGGTGGAAAGCACGATCGAGGTCGCTTCCGACGGCTTGCCGTCGACGTAACGCACGGTCACCTGGCTCTTGGCGTCAGGGCCGAGCTTGGCGACTTCGCCATCACCCTTCTTGCGGCCTACTGCCAGCAGCTGCAGGATCTTGTGGGAATAATAGATCGGCGCCGGCATCAGGTCCGGCGTTTCTTTGCAAGCGTAACCGAACATGATGCCCTGGTCGCCGGCGCCCTCGTCGCCCTGCTGGTCGGCGGCGCTATCGACGCCCTGGGCGATGTCGGCCGACTGCGAGTGCAACAGCACGTCGATCTTGGCTTTCTTCCAGTGAAAGCCGTCCTGCTCGTAGCCGATATCCTTGATGGCGCGGCGGGCGGCGGCCTTGAACTTTGAGGGATTGATGACGTCGTTGCCGTCCTTGTCCTTCTTCATCAAGCTCGGCGGCAGGCGGACCTCACCGGCGATGACAACGCGATTGGTCGTCGCCAACGTTTCGCAGGCAATGCGCACGCCCCACGGATTGACGCCGGTCTTGGCCGCTTCGCGGTAGACCAAATCGACGATCTCGTCGGAGATGCGGTCACACACTTTGTCCGGGTGACCTTCGGCTACAGATTCGCTGGTAAAGAGATAATTCGCGCGCATTCCGGGATTCCCCTCAAAGAATAAAAGCCTGCTAGTAGGTACTCAGTTCGCGCGCCGATGACAAGCGCAGAAGGACATAAATATATCTTTATATCTGCGGCAAAGTGACAAATTTTGCCCCAAAAACGCAAAAAAGCGGCCTTTCGGCCGCCTTCGATTCTGCGAAAGGAGCTGTGATCAGTCGGCGTCGGCTTCGGCCGCGAGCGCCTTGACCAGTTCCACGACCTTGCGGCGAACCTTGGGATCGGAAATCTTCACGAAGGCGCGGTTGAGCTGCAGGCCTTCGGAGGAGGAGAGGAAGTCGACGACATAATTCGAGCTGGAGGCTTCTGCCATGCCGCCGATGGCGCCGGAATGTTCGCCGGGTGCATCCTCGAAGAAGAAGGAGACCGGGACGTTCAAGATGCTCGAGATGTTCTGCAGACGGCTTGCGCCGACGCGGTTGGTGCCTTTTTCATATTTCTGGATCTGCTGAAAGGTGATGCCGAGGCTTTCGCCAAGCTTTTCCTGGCTCATGCCCAGCATCGTTCGGCGAAGGCGAATGCGGCTGCCAACATGGATGTCGATGGGATTCGGCTTTTTCTTGTTTTCAATCATGGTCGTGCCCTAGCTACGAATTTCAACCTGTGTCCAACCGGCATGCCCCTGATCCATCCCAAAACGCCACGTTGCAGTCGGTGGGAATCCACCTTCCAACATCCGTTAAGAACGCCGATTGTCATCACTATGCAATTTTAGGGGTTTTTGGTCAATTCAACCCTAAAATAAAACCTCCGCGCGAGATCAGCGCAATCAAAATCAGCAGAGCCTCGGTCAACCAGAAGTATGTCTGGTGGGGGTATGTGGTTCCGAACCCTTCACTGAGGCTATCGACAGTTGCATCAATAAAGCCGGTTTCTCCAAGATCGAGGCCGGCGATTATTTCTCCATGGGCGTTCACCAGTGCTGAAATGCCGCTATTGGCGTCGCGAATCAGCGGCAGGCCGGTCTCGACCGCCCGCACGCGCGCCTGCAGGAAATGCTGGTAGGGGCCGGGGGTCATGCCGAACCAGGCATCATTGGTGAGGTTGAGGAGGGCGTTGGCGTCTTTTATGTCGCCGGTCATTTCATCAGGAAAAATGATCTCGTAGCAGATCAGCGGATAAAGATTGAGGCCATCGGGCAGCGCCAGCAGGTGTCGGCTTGCGGCAGCCGAAAACCCGCCCGGGATCTCGACGACGTTCTGGATGCCGAGTTCGGTAAGAAGGTCTTCGAAGGGGAGATATTCGCCGAAGGGCACCAGATGCACCTTGTCGGAGGCGGCAATGATCTGGCCGCGGCCATCGATGACATAGACGGAATTATAGTAGCGCACCGGCGTGCCCGGCCCCATTTCCTCGGCGCGCACCGCGCCGGCGATCAGGATCTGGTCGTCGTCGAGCGTATCGGCGATCCGCGTCAGGGCATCCTGGTTGTCGGTCAGGATGAAGGGGATCGAAGTTTCCGGCCAGACGATGATATTGGGCTTGCGCCCGCCATTCCTGGGCGCCTCGGCCGAAAGCTTCAGATGCGTCTCGAAGATCGCATTGCGATCGGCGTCGTTGTCCATCTTCGCCGCCTGGTCGATGGCCGGCTGCACCAGCCGCACTACCGGCCGCTTGTCCTCGGGCAAGGGCGCGGGCCGCGGCGCCAGATAGAGAGCATAGGCGCCGTAGCCGAGATGGGCGGCAAACAGTAGGACGGCAAGCGCAATGCCGGTGCGTGCGCCCTGCCGGGTCCCGACAAGGGCGGGAGCGGAAAAGACGAAGACGGCAAGGGCGGTCACACCCATCGCCCCGATCACATGCGCCGACTGCATCATCAGCGGCACCGGCATCAGGCCGTAGCCGATGGCGTTCCAGGGAAAACCGGTGAGGATGACGCTGCGAAGCCATTCCATCAGCCCGAAGCCAGCCGCAAGTGCGGCGATCCGCCCCATGCCGTCGGACCAAAAGATGCGGGCCAGCGCAACAGCCAGCCCGTAGAAGATCCCCAGACAGGCCGGCAGACCCAGGATGGCGAGCGGTAGCGCCCAGGCGAATTCCTCCGAATCGACGAGCAGCGCATGGCCGAGCCACCAGAGGCCGGCGACGAAATAACCGAAGCCGAATAGCCAGCCGACCGCAAAGGCCGGCCATAGCCTGCCTATCAGGCCGCTTTCAGGAGAAGCCGCTGCCCCGTCGATCAGCCAGACGAGCAGCGTGAAGGACAGGAACATCGCCGCGAAAAAGCCGAAAGGCGGCAGCGCCAGCACCGCGAATGCCCCTGCGGCAGCGGCCAGCAATGACCGTTTGACCCCCCAGACGAGGATAACCCTGTCCGCAAGCCGCTCCATGCACACTCCCATCAAGCCGCGAATCAACCCATCCGCAGTCTTTCAAAAAAGCGGCTCTTTGTCCTGTTAGAGCGTGTCGCGCAAAAGTGTGCCACGGTTTTGCGGCAACGACATGCGCAAAAACAAAGAGCTAAATTAAAGCGCAAGGAGCGAATCTGAAAGATCGCGACACGCTTTAATGCATTTCGTCAGGAACCGCGCAGCGGTTCCTGAATGACGACACGTTGCAAAAGCAAAGAACTAGTTGGCGGTCGATTCGGCCGGCCGGTCGTCGCCGGTCTCGGAGCCGGGCGTGATGTCGCCGGCCTCTTTGGCGCGGCGGCGGATCGCGTGGCGCTTGCGGGTGATGCGCAGCCGTTTAATGCGGCGCGGATCGGCGTCGAGGATGTGGAATTCGAAATTCGGCAGCGCCTGGACGACCTCGCCGCGCACCGGAATGCGGCCGAGGGCCGAGAAGATCAGCCCGCCCAGCGTATCGACTTCATCGACCTGCTCGCTGATGTCGAAATCCGGCCCGATCGCTGCGGCGATCTCTTCCAGTTCGACTCGGGCGTCGGCGATGAAGACGTCTTCGGCGACGCGTTTGAACATCACTTCTTCGTCATCATGTTCGTCGTCGATGTCGCCAACCACCATTTCGACGATGTCCTCATGCGAGGCGAGACCGTCGGTGCCGCCATATTCGTCGATGACGAGTGCCATCTGCGTGCGGTTCACCTGCATCCGGCGCAACAGGTCGGAGGCCAGCATCGACGGCGGCACAAACAGGATCTTGCGGATGATGCCGGCCTCCGCCAGCGTCTTCTGCAGGTCAACGCGGGCGAGATCGAAATTCGACTTGGCCGAACGCGGCGGCTTCTGGATATTCTCAGGCGCAACGTCGATCGCCGGCACCGCGACCGCCGGTTTCGTCGGGCCGCGGCGCTTGTTGCGCGCCTGTTTGGCGACATAGGAGAGCAGGTCGCGGATATGCACCATGCCGCGCGGATCGTCGAGCGTATCGGCATAGACGGGCATGCGCGAGCGGCCGGATTCCTCGAACAGGATCATCAGCTCGCCGATGGTGATGTTCTGGTCCACCGCCTCGATATCGGCGCGCGGCACCATCACGTCGGCGACGCGCACCTCGCGGAAGCGCAGGATATTGTGCAGCATCGCCCGCTCGTCGGGCGAAAAGGCGTCGTCGCCGGCCGCGTCTGTCATCAGCGCGTCGGCCAGATCCTCTCGCAGCCGCGAGCCCTGCTGCGGGCGGAGAATGCGCGCGGCGCGCGACCAGAAGGATTGGGATCGGCCGGATGGCCGACTACTACTGCCCGCCTCGTCCGAAGAGGAGGATGACTCGGAGTCCTTGGCGTCTGCCGCCGGCTTCGTCGTAAAGTCGCTCATGGTTCCATTTTAAGGTCTTGACCCTCGTAAGGATCAGATAGGCCGAGCTGCGCCAAAATGCGAGTCTCCAGCCCCTCCATAATTTCGGCTTCGGTACTATTCATATGATCGTAGCCGAGAAGATGCAAGAAACCGTGCACCAGGAGATGGGTCAGGTGGTCGTCGAAACTCTTTTCGAGCTCATGGGCCTCCCGCTCAACCGTCTCCCTGGCGATGATGATATCGCCGAGCATCGGGCCCGGCATTTTTCCCGGCTGAACCGGAAAGGCCGGAAAGGAGAGTACGTTGGTCGCCTTGTCCTTGCCGCGCCATTCGGCGTTGATGTCCTGGATCGAGGCGTCGTCGGTAAAGACCAGCGACACCTCGGGCGGAATCGTCGGGAAGGGCTGCTTTTCGCTATCGCGGAGATAGACCGCCGCTGCCGCGAGCACACGGCCGCAAAAAGCCAACAGCGTCTCTTCCTCGGGCCAGCCGATGTTCTCGATGCTGATTTGGATGTCGAGCTCGGCCATCAGTCCTGCCGGCTGCCGTCTTCAGCGTCGACGGCATACGTGGAATCATAGGCCCTGACGATGCGCCCGACCAGCGGATGACGCACGACGTCAGTATCCTTGAAGCGCACGATAGAGATGCCCTCGACGCCGTTCAGCAGCTGCAGGGCCTCGACCAGGCCGGATTTGACGCCGCGCGGCAGGTCGATCTGGCTCGGGTCGCCGGTGACGATCATCCGGGAATTCTCGCCGAGGCGCGTCAGGAACATCTTCATCTGCATCGACGTGGTGTTCTGCGCTTCGTCGAGGATGATCGCGGCATTGGCAAGCGTGCGGCCGCGCATGAAGGCGAGTGGCGCGATCTCGATGACCCCGGCGGTGATCGCCCGGTCGACCTTGTCGGCGGGGATCATGTCGTAGAGCGCATCATAGAGCGGGCGAAGATAGGGATCGACCTTTTCCTTCATGTCGCCGGGCAGGAAGCCCAGGCGCTCACCGGCTTCGACGGCCGGACGCGACAGGATGATTTTCTCGACGGCGCCGCGTTCCAGCAGCTGAGCGGCATGGGCGACGGCGAGATAGGTCTTGCCGGTGCCGGCCGGGCCGACGCCGAAGACCAGTTCGGAGCGTTCCAGCGCCCTGATATAGGCGTCCTGGGTCGGCGTGCGGGCGATGATCGTCTTCTTGCGGGTGGAAACCTGCGCCATCGTCAGCTTGGCCTTGCGCTCCATCGTCGGCAGGCTGAGCTGATCGTCGGCGGCGACCGCCATGCGGATTGCGCCCTCGACGTCGGATCGTTCCACGTTGCCGCCTTTCTGAAGTTTTTCATAGAGATAGTCGAGCGTGCGCCGCGCCTGGTTGGTGGTCACGACATCGCCCGATATGACGACGGAATTGCCGCGCGCCCGCGCATCGATGTTGAGCCGCTCCTCGAGCAGCTTCAGGTTCTGGTCGAATTGACCGAAGAGCTCGCTGGCGAACCGATTGTTCTCGAACGTCAGGACGAAGTGATTGGTGTCGCTCGGCGTGCGGGGGTGGCGCGGTGAAGAAGAAACCAATTCTTGTCCGTTCAAGCGGTCGGGCTCCTTGGGTTAGACCGCAGCCTCTGCGCGTTCGGCAAACAGGCTGTTCGTTCCGGTTCCGGTGATTCGCACTTTAATAATGTCACCGATTTGCGATGCTTTTGCATCAACATTTACGGATTGAAGCCAGGGAGAACGTCCGATTAGCTGGCCGGGCATGCGGCCGGGCTTTTCGAGCAGCAGATCGATCTCCTTGCCGATGCAGGATTCGGCAAATTCCTGCTGCTGCTTCAAAAGAAGCGCTTGCAGGCGTTCCAGCCGTTCTGCCTTGATTTCTTCCGGCACCTGGTCCTTCAGTTCCGCACCGGGTGTGCCCGGCCGTGTCGAGTATTTGAACGAGAAGGCCTGCGCGTAGCGCACCTCTTCTACGAGTCTCAGTGTATCCTCAAAATCCGCGTCTGTCTCCCCCGGAAAGCCGGTGATGAAATCGCCCGACAGCGCGATGTCGGGCCGCACTGTGCGGATGCGTTCGATCAGCGTCAGATATTCGGCTGCCGTGTGACGCCGGTTCATCGCTTTCAGGATGCGGTCCGAGCCCGATTGCACCGGCAGGTGCAGATAGGGCATCAGCGCCCTCAAGTCGCGGTGCGCCTCGATCAGCCGGTCGTCCATGTCGCGCGGATGGCTGGTGGTATAACGCAGCCGCGCAAGGCCGGGGATCTCGGCAAGGCGGTAGAGCAGGTCGCCGAGGCTCCATGCCTCTCCCTTCGGCCCGGCGCCGTGCCAGGCATTGACGTTCTGGCCGAGCAGGGTGATCTCGCGCACGCCGGCTGAGACAAGCTTTTCGGCCTCGTCGACGATCTGGGAAATCGGCCGCGACACTTCCGAGCCGCGCGTATAGGGCACGACGCAGAAGGTGCAGAACTTGTCGCAGCCCTCCTGCACCGTCAGGAAGGCGGTGACGCCGCGGGCGCGGATCTTGCGGCTCTCGGCAATCGGCAGATGCTCGAACTTGTCCTCGATCGCGTATTCGGTGTCGACGACGCGCTGGCCCTGTTTGGCCCGCCGCAGCGCTTCCGGCAGGCGATGATAGGTCTGCGGACCGATGACGACGTCGACGGCCGGCGCCCGGCGCAGGATCTCCTCGCCTTCGGCCTGGGCGACGCAGCCGGCAACCCCGATCATCATCTCCCTTCCGTCGGCCGCCTTCTTCTTCTTCATCTCGCGCAGCCGGCCGAGCGCGGAATAGACCTTCTCGGCCGCCTTTTCGCGGATATGGCAGGTGTTGAGCAGGACGAGGTCGGCCTCTTCCATGTCTTCCGTCGGCTCGTAACCGTCGCGGGCGAGCGCATCGCTCATGCGCGTGGAATCATAGACGTTCATCTGGCAGCCATAGGTCTTGATGAAGACCTTGCGGCTGTTGGAGCCGTCGCGGAGTGTCTGCTCCGGGGCCTGGAGAAGGGCGCTATCCTGTGTCATGGCCGGCTATGTAGTGGTTTTTGCCGCCCGAGAAAATCAAAATCTTGTTTTAGCAGCCGCGCAACGACATGCGAGAAAACAAGGAGGTAAAGCGCGAGGAGCGAATCTGAAGGAGCGCGGCGCCGCTAAAGCATGTCGCGCAAAAGTGTGCAGCAGTTTTGCGGCAACGACATGCGTCAAAACAAAGAGCAAAGCGCGAGGAGCGAATCTGAAAGATCGCGACGCGTTTTAGGAAATTTCCCGCCCGCGCAGGCGGCTGTTCAAGAGGTTGCGGATGCGCGAGGCAATCGTCGCGCTCACCTCTTTGCGATTGGTGTCGGCGCGATATTCCACCGCTTCGCCGAAGGAAACCTCCGCGTCGAGGGCGCCGCATCTGACGATGTCGATCAGGTGCGGCAAGAGCTCGATATCGCCCGGCCAGGCGGCGAGCGGCCTGTGATAGCGTCCCATCGGGATGCCGTGCACGCGGGTATAGGCAATCGCCACCGGCTGCACCACGACGGTCCCCGTCGGGGAGGCGGGCACGGCCATCGCGGCGGCGCCGAACAGCGAGGATTTCACCTCCAGCAGCCGGTTGCCGTCCGAGGTCGTGCCCTCCGGGAAGAGCACGATGATTTCGCCGTCGGCCATGCGCCCGGCGATCTCATTGGCCTGATGGCCGGTTTTGCGCCGCTCCTCGCGCACGACGAAGACGCTTTTCTGCAGTTTGGCGAGCGTACCGAAGATCGGCCACTCGGCCACCTCGATCTTGGCGATGAAGGCGACGTCGGCCACGGCCGACATCACCATGATATCCATCCAGGACGAATGGTTGGAGCAGAGCATCAGCGGCCGCCGGTCTTCCAGCCTGCCGGTGACGCGCACGCGGATGCCGAGGCAATAGCAGATGATGCGGTGCCAGACGCGCGGCAGCCGGCGGCGCAGCCGCCAGTCGAAACGCAGCGCCAGCAGCTGCAGCGGTATGAGCACGATGCTGACGGCAAGGATGACGGCCGCAGCCAAAGCGATGCGCAGCCAGGCGATCAAAGGTGCTGCTCCCGGGCGGCCATTGCTTCAGAGATCGTCCTTCTTCAACGGAATGCCATAGAGCTCCAGGCGGTGGTCGACCAGCTGGAAGCCGTGTTCGCGGGCGATGCGCTCCTGCAGCGCCTCGATCTCCGGCGAGCGAAATTCGATGACCGTGCCGGTTTTCAAGTCGATGAGGTGGTCGTGGTGCTCTTCCGGCACTGTTTCGTAGCGCGAGCGCCCGTCGCGGAAGTCGTGGCGGGCGATGATGCCGGCATCCTCGAACAGTTTGACGGTGCGATAGACGGTCGAGATCGAGATTTTCGCATCGACTTTCACCGAGCGGCGGTAGAGCTCTTCGACGTCGGGATGGTCTGCCGAATCTTCCAGGATACGCGCGATCACGCGGCGCTGCTCGGTCATGCGCATGCCGCGTTCGGCGCAAAGCTCCTCAAGGGTCTTGGCTACATCAGGCATGGCCCGCCTTCAAAAATATTCGCGTTTCGACAACGCCCGCACGGTCGTCGCGCCAGCCGGCCTGTCATCTCTCTGCCACGGAACTACCGAAGAACGCGCTTCATGACAAGCGCCGTGGAAAGGACGCCGTTTTCCTGCTTGTAGTAGCCTTGGCGCTCGCCGACCTTCTCGAAGCCGAGCTTGCGGTAGAGGCCGAGTGCGGCCGTATTGCCGTTGTCGACCTCGAGAAACATGCTCTCACCGCCGCGCGCCCGCGCCTCCCGCATCGCCGCCTGCATCAGCCGCCAGCCGAGCCCGGAACGGGCGACCTTTGCCTGCACGGCGACCGTCAGGATTTCCGCCTCGCCGGCGACCTGGCGGGCAAGAATGAAGCCGGGCAGCGGCTTTTTCAGGATGGCATTGGTCTGGCGCGCGACGAAGCCGAACACGGTCTCCTGCGACAGCAGGCTGTGGAACTCGCCGTCGCCCCAGGGCCTTGCGAAACGCTCGCCATGCAGCACGGCGACGTCGCGGCAATCCTCGCGCTCCATGGCGATGATCTCGAATTCCGGCTTCAGCGTCAGATAGGCTTCCAGCATGGTTACACTCGTCGCGCAATCGCATATCCGGCCTGCGGTTTGGCATCCGGTCCGCGCAGATAAAGGGGCTTTGGCTTTCCGGCATCGGCCGCGGCGGCAGCACCGAGGCGCGCCACCACCGAAATCGGAAAAACGTTGGCATGGTTGCCGCCGGCGTCCGCCTTCAGGAGCGGCGTTGCCGAACCGGTGATCTCGCCGTCGAAGCCGGCGGCGAAAGCCTGGGCCTCGGCGACGCTTGCCGCCCGGGCTGCATCGAGCGGAGAACCATCCGCCGCAAAGGCCTGGAGATAGATTTCGTCCCGCTTGGCGTCCATGGCGGCAAGCACCGGGCGGCCGGGCGTCCTCTCACGCTCTGCGGCGGCCATCACTTCGAGCGTGGTGACGCCGACCACGGGGATTTGCAGCGACAACGCAAAGCCGCGGGCTGCGGCCACGCCGACGCGGATACCGGTAAAGGAGCCGGGGCCAATGGTGACGGCAAGGCGGTCGACCTGGGAAAGCGTCATATCGGCCTGAGCCAGCGCACGGTCAACGATATCGATCAGATGTTCAGCATGCCCCTTGCCGATCATGTCCGATGCCTCCCCCAGCACCGTATTCCTGCCGCTGTCATAAACTGCGGCAGAGCAATCCACACCTGCCGTGTCGAGCGCCAGAACGATCATGCCATCAATTTCCGAATAAACTCTTGTCGCTAACCATAAACCCGTCCGGCCGAACGAGAGATGAACGGCTGGAACGAATTTGAGCTTTTCAAGCGGCAATCACTTCCTGCACTTCGGGTACGAAATGGCGCAGTAGGTTCTGGACGCCATGCTTCAGCGTCGCCGTCGAAGACGGGCAGCCGGAGCAGGAGCCCTTCATGTTCAGATAGACCTTGCCGTCCTTGAAGCCGCGGAAGGTGATGTCGCCGCCGTCCTGGGCAACGGCCGGGCGCACGCGGGTCTCCAGAAGTTCCTTGATGGTCAGCACGATCGATTCGTCGCCTTCGTCAAAGAATTCGTCGCCGGCATCGGCGTCCTCGGACAGAATGGAGGCGTCGCCCATGACCGGCTTGCCGGACATGAAATGCTCCATGATCGAGCCTAATATAGCCGGCTTAAGATGCTGCCATTCGGCATTGTCCTTGGAGACGGAAATGAAGTCGTAGCCGAAATAGACGCCGATGACGCCAGGAATTTCGAACAGCCGGGCGGCGAGCGGCGAGGCTTCGGCCTCCTCGGCGCTGCGGAATTCGGCGGTGCCGTTTTCCATGACCACCTTGCCCGGCAGGAACTTCTGCGTGGCGGGATTCGGCGTGGCTTCGGTCTGAATGAACATCTGGCTCTCCATGCGGCGGGCCCAAGACCTCGGCCGTCTTTAGAATTCTTCAAAAGAAAATAGGCCCATTGCCTGATCTAATCAAGAGACTTGTACTCAAGAAATAGGCTCAGCAGAGGGCGTCGATTTCCTCGTTCGTCAGCGTATCCGGCAGCACGGTCACCGGAATCGGAAAGGCCGCCGCGCGTCCGGCGACCGACGAAACGAGCGGTCCCGGACCTTCCTTTGCCGAACCGGCGGCAAGAACGAGGATCGCCACATCGCGGTCTTCCTCGATCACGGCGTTGATCTGTTCGGCCGCACTGCCTTCACGGATGACGATCTCCGGCTCGATGCCGATCGTCTCGCGCACGATCTGGGCGATCTTGGCGACGGTCGCTTCGGCTTCCTCGCGCGCCTCGGCCCGCATGATCTCCTCGACGCCGAGCCATTGCTGGAAATCGCCGTCGGGGATCACATAGAGCAGCACCAGGCCGCCATTGGAATTCTTCGCGCGCCGGCCGGCATAATGAACGGCGCGCTGGCATTCGGGTGTCCCGTCGATCACAGCCATGAATTTGCGCCGGTGACCTTCGAGCCGTGAGAGTCGCTTCGATACCATGGCGCGGACTCTGACACCCGAAGCGGAAAAATTGCAAGCGCAGTTTTCGGCGCGACGCCTCGGAAGCAGATACCCTTCTGCCCGGCGGCCAGAAGGGAGATCTGCTGCCTCAGTAAAGGAAGCCGATGACGTCCCGCAGCTGGTTCATCGTCACCTCGGCGCGAGCCCGGGCGCGTTCGCTGCCCTTGCGCAGGATCGCATCGATGTGGCTGGTATCGTCCATCAGCCGGCGCATTTCGCCGGTGATCGGCGCCAGCACGTGGATGGCGAGATCGACCAGTGCCGGCTTGAACACCGAAAACTGCTGGCCGCCGAATTCGGCAAGCACTTCCGACTTCGATTTGTCGGCGAGGGCCGCATAGATCGCCACCAGATTGTCGGCTTCCGGCCGGCCCTGCAGTCCGTCGACGTCACTCGGCAAACCATCCGGATCGGTCTTTGCCTTGCGGATCTTCTTCGAGATCGCATCCTCGTCATCCATCAGATTGATGCGCGACAGGTCCGAAGGATCGGATTTGGACATTTTTTTGGTGCCGTCGCGCAGCGACATGACGCGCGGTGCCGGTCCGCCGATCAGCGGCTCGACCATCGGGAAATAGGCATGCACCGGTTCGTCGCCGACGGTGATGTCGACGCCGTAGCCGGTCCTGCCGATATGCTCGGCATAATCGAGGTTGAACTTCATGGCAATGTCGCGGGCAAGCTCGAGATGCTGCTTCTGGTCCTCGCCAACAGGCACATGCGTGGCGCGGTAGACGAGAATGTCGGCGGCCATCAGGCTCGGATAGGCGTAGAGGCCGAGCGAGGCCTGCTCGCGGTCCTTTCCGGCCTTGTCCTTGAACTGCGTCATGCGGTTCATCCAGCCGATGCGGGCGACGCAGTTGAAGATCCAGGCGAGTTCGGCATGCTGCGGCACGGCCGACTGATTGAAGACGATATGTTTTTCCGGATCGATGCCGGCGGCGATGAAGGCGGCGGCGATCGAGCGCGTCTGGGTCGGCATGTCCTCATGCACCAGCTGGGCGGTGAGCGCATGCATGTCGACGACGCAGTAGATGCAGTCATTGCCTTCCTGCAGCGCGACGAAGCGGCGGATCGCGCCGAGATAGTTGCCGAGATGCAGATTGCCGGTCGGCTGCACGCCGGAGAATACGAGTTTCTTGAATTCGCTCATGTCGTCCTCAATAGGCTGGTGGAGGGCCCCAAGGCTTTTTCGCCTGTGTTGCTGATGCCGCGGCTTATGCACGGGCGACCCGTCGCAATCAAGGGGTTCAGCCTGCGGTATGCTGGATCAGATCGAAGCTGTTGCCATAGGGATCGGCAAAGACCGCGACCGTGCCGTAAACCTCGTGCCGTGGCTCCTCCAGAAAGCGCACCCCGGCTGCAAGCATGGCGGCATGATCACAGGCGAAATCGTCGGTCTTCAGGAAGAACCCGACACGGCCACCGGTCTGGTTGCCGATTGCCCCCCGCTGTACTTCGTTGGCCGCCTGCGCCAGCAGAAAGGCGGCGCCATCCCCGCCTCGCGGCTTCACGACCACCCAGCGTTTGCCGTCGGGCAGCGGCTTGTCCTCAAGGCAGTCGAAACCGAGCGCGCCGCAATAAAAGGCCTTGGCGCGGTCGTAATCGTCGACGACCAGAGTGACGAGGAAAAGCGACTGTACCGTCATGCGATTCTCCTGTGTTTGGACGTTTTTTCCATTTTGAGGCAGGCATTTCCCTAGTTTTAAGCCGAATTGATCAGGCTGTTTAGTTATAATTGAGTATAAAATTTCACAGAAAAGCTTTTATTGAACTGAAAATCCTCGACCGCGCAGGGTGGCCGGATGGCCGCCGTTCCAACCGCCCGGAGGGACCCATGCAGAACCCCGCTTTGCTCGCCATGGCAGGCCTTTTCGCCCTACAATCAGCAACCAGCGCCGTCGGTCAAGACAGCAAAAGGCCGGCCATTCATCTGCCGAAACATGAGGCGCGTCTCGCCTATACGGTCCAGACCGTCAGCGTCCGTGCCGGCTGTTTTCCGGCGCGTCTTCGGGCAGTGCTGTCGCATATCGCCGCGAGAACCGGACGCCGCCCGATGATAACCTCCGGCCTGAGGCCGCATCCTCGCCGTCATGGTTCCCTGCATGGCAAATGCCTGGCGGCCGATATCAGGGTTCCGGGCCTGTCGGAGCGCGCCATCATCGCCGCCGCAAGCAGCGCACCGGGTATCGGCGGCATCGGCAGCTATTGCAACGGCATCGTCCATGTCGATGTCGGGCCGCGGAGGCGGTGGGTCGATTGTTAGAGCCTATGCATCTTCCGCCGCCACCGGCTTGCGGTTCAGATTGCGCCGGATCATGCCAAGATTCGCTCCGCCGATCAGGAAGGCGGCGGCGAAATAGACCAGCATGGAGATCGCAATCAAGAGCCCCAGCGTACCGATCTTGGTGAGAAGCGGCGCGCCTGAGGCAAGCCAGGGCGCAAAATACTGCTTGAGGAAGACGATCGCCGCCCCCATGACGGCGGCAGCAACGATCAACAGCGCGGCGCGTTTCGCCAGTGCCCATTCCCATGTCAGATGGCCGCGGCGCAACAGCGTGGTGAACAGCAGCACGGTGCTGATCCAGCCGGCGGTAGCTTCGGCGACCGCGATGCCGGGCGCGCCCATATAGGGGAAGAGTGTCAGCGCCGTGGCGCAATTGGTCGCGACGGCGATCGCCGAGAAGCGCATCGGCGTCTTGGTGTCCTCGCGGGCATAGAAGCCGGGCTGCAGCGCCTTGATCAGCACGAAGGCGGGCAGGCCGATGCCGTAAATCGCCAGGATCGAGCCGACGACGAGGGTGTTTTCCTGATGGAAGGCGCCGCGTTCGTAGAGCACGCGGATGATCTCGTCGGACAGGATCCAGAGTGCGAAGGCGGCCGGAATGGTCAGGAACAGCACGAATTCGATCGAGCGGTTCTGCAGATTGCCGGCCTCGCGCAGGTGGCCGGCCTTCAAGGCGCGCGCCAGCTCCGGCAGCAGCACCACGCCGACGGCGACGCCGACGACGCCGAGCGGCAGCTGGTAGATGCGGTCGGCATATTGCAGCGCCGCAATCGCGCCGTCGCGGGAGGAGGCGATCGCCTGGCCGATCAGCTGGTTGATCTGGGTGATGCCGCCGGTGACCGCGGCCGGCACCGCGAGGATCAGCAGCCGTTTGACGTTCGGCGTCATCTTCGGGAAGCGCAGGCCGATGCTCATGCCGGCCGCAAGCACGCCGACATAGACGACGGCAAGCTGCAGCAGGCCGGCCACAAGCACGCCCCAGGAGAGATACCAGGCCGTCGCCAGCGGATCGGCGCCGGTGTAGAGCGCATAGAACAGCGCCCCGATCATCACCACGTTGAGGAAGACGGGCGCGATGGCGGCGGCGAAGAAATGATGCAGCGAATTCAGCATGCCGCTCATCATTGCCGTCAGCGACATGCACATGAGATAGGGAAACATCACGGCCGCCATGCGGATCGTGATCGAGAACTTCTCGGGATCGTCGGCAAAGCCCGGCGCGATGACGAAGCGCACCAGCAGCGGCATGGCAAGCTCCATCACGATGGTGATGAGGAGCAACACCGAAAACAACACGCCGAAGACTTCCTCCGAAAAGCGCTTGGCGCCATCCGTGCCATTCGCCTCGATCTCCTTGGCAAAGAGCGGCACGAAGGCGGCGTTGAAGGCGCCTTCGGCAAACAGCCGGCGAAAGAGGTTCGGGAAGCGGAAGGCGGCATAGAAGACGTCAGCCATCGGGCCGGTGCCGAGTGCGGCCGCCATCAGCGTTTCGCGGGCGAAGCCGAAGATCCGGCTGCCGAGGGTGGCGCCGCCGACGGTCGCGAATTTCTTGACGAGGCTCATGCTGGGGAATCGGCTTTCTTTTCGGCTGGGGGCGATGTCCGGGCGGTGGCGGCAGGCGCGATGATGCCGGAGGGCATGCGCTCGCGCAGTTCGTCCTCCTCCTCGGCCATCACCGCCTTCATCCGGGCGGTGATGTTGGCGCGCTTGCTGTCGCCCGAGATTTTCTGGCCGACCAGATCGGTGACGTAGAAGGTGTCGATCACTTTCTCGCCGAAGGTGGTGATGCGGGCCGACTGGATGTCGAGCGACAGATCGGAGAGCACGGCGGTGATCTCCGACAAGAGGCCGGGCCGGTCGAGGCATTCGACCTCGATGACGGTGAACTTGTTCGACAGGCTGTTGGTAATGTTGACCGACGGCGGAATGACGAAGGCCTTGCTTTTCTTGCGGTTGCGCGTGCGCGTGGCGATGACCTCGGGCAGGCGCTTGCGCCCCGACAGTACGTCCTCGATCATCCGTCCGATGGTGCCGGCGCGGCGCAGTTCGTCGGCATCGTCGGCAAATTCACGGCTGACATGGATGGTGTCGAGCGCCCGCCCGTCCGACGTCGTGAAGATCTGCGCGTCGACGATGTTGGCACCGGCTGCCGCACAGGCGCCGGCAATGACGGCGAGCAGGCGTGGATGGTCGGGCGAAAGCACGGTGATCTCGGTGATGGCGTGGAAACTGTCGGTCCGCACCATGGTAGCGAGCGCCTGGCCCGCCTTGTCGGCCTGGCGGATAAAGTGGGCGTGGCGGAGCTGGTCTTCCAGCGGCACGGAGAGCAGATAGGGCTGGTAATGCAGCTTGGTATAGGTATTGCGGTCCTTCTGGCTCCAGTCGGAGAGCGCAGCGCGCAGCGCCTCGGCGGCGGCGTTGGCGCGCTCCTTACGCGAGACTTCCGAGAAACCGCCGGCCAAAAGCAGCTCGGTTTCATAATAGAGCGTGCGCAGTAGCTGGCCCTTCCAGCCGTTCCAGACGCCGGGTCCGACGGCGCGAATATCGCAGATCGTCAGGATCAGCAGCATCTTCAGCCGGTCGAGCGACTGCACCCGGTCGGCGAAATCGGTGATGGTTTTGCGGTCGGTGAGGTCGCGGGTCTGCGCCACCATCGACATCGTCAGATGTTCTTCGATCAGCCAGACGACGATTTCCGTCTGCTTCTGCGACAGGCCGAAGCGGGCGCAGAGCTTGCGGGCGACGCGGGCGCCGGCGATCGAATGATCCTCCAGCCGGCCCTTGGCGATATCGTGGAGAAGAACGGCGACGTAGAGCGCCTCGCGGTCCTCGATGTTCGAAATCAGCTTGTTGGCGAGCGGGTGCAGATCCTCGGCCCGCGACTTGTCGATCTCCGAGAGAACGTCGACGGTGCGGATCAGATGTTCGTCGACCGTATAGTGGTGATACATGTTGAACTGCATCATCGCGACGATCTTGCCGAATTCCGGGATGAAGCGGCCGAGCACGCCGGCCTCGTTCATCCGCCGCAGGATCAGCGCCGGGTCGCGTTTCGATGTCAGGATCGACATGAACAGCCGGTTCGCCTCGTCGTTTTCCCGTAAGCTGTTGTCGATCAGGGCAAGCGAACGGGTGACGCGTTTCAGCGCATCAGGATGAAATTCCAGCCCATTGATGTCGGCGACATGGAAGAGCCGCAGGATGCTGACCGGATCGCGCTTGAACACCTCAGCGTCGGCGAGTGCGATGCGGCCGCGATCTTCGACGAATTCGACGCTGCCGGCGATCTTGCGGGTGCGATGGGTGAAACGGCTGATGACGCCGGTGAGGCCGGGGATCGATTTGGCCTGCTGGTCTTCGAGTGCGGCGCAGAGGATGCGGGTCAAATCGCCGACATCCTTGGCAACGAGGAAATAATGCTTCATGAAGCGCTCGACGGCCGAAAGGCCGGGGCGGGTGTGATAGCCGAAGGCCTCGGCGATCTCGCGCTGGATGTCGAAGGACAGGCGCTCCTCGGCCTTGCCGGTCAGGAAGTGCATATGGCAGCGCACCGCCCAGAGGAAGTCGTCGGCCTTCTCAAGCAGGCGGTATTCGTGCTTTGACAGGACGCCGAGCTTGATCAGCTCCGCCTGGTCGCGGACGTGATAATAATATTTCGAGATCCAGAACAGCGTGTGCAGGTCGCGAAGCCCGCCCTTGCCTTCCTTGACGTTCGGTTCAACGAGATAACGCGTGTCGCCGGCCTTGCGGTGGCGTTCGTCGCGCTCGGCGAGCTTGGCGGCGATGAACTCAGGGCCGGTGCCGGTGACGATTTCCTTGTCGAAGCGGGTCTCGAGCTCGGTTTCCAGCCGCTGCAGCCCGCAGATAAAGCGCATCTCCAGAATGGCGGTGCGGATGGTCATGTCGGACTTGGAAAGCGCGATGCATTCCTCCACCGTGCGGGTGGCGTGGCCGACCTTGAAGCCCATGTCCCAGAGCACGTAGAGCATGAATTCGACGGCCTTGTGCGTCTCTTCCGCCGGCCGCGGCAGGAAGAGGAAGAGCAGGTCGATGTCGGAGCCGGGCGCCAGCGTGTCGCGGCCGTAGCCGCCAACGGCGGTGACGGCGAACTTGTCCTTCTGTTGCGGAAAGACATGGGCGGTGGCGAAATTGTAGAGGACGGTGATGATCTGGTCCTGCAGCCAGGAAATTCGGTAGGCACAATTCAGCCCGCTGCCGTCGGCGGCAAGGGCCGCACGCGCCTTTTGCCGGCCTTCCGTGCTCGCCTTTTTCAAGACGGCGAGAAGATCGGCGCGCATGACGTCGGGCCGGTTGCGGTTAGCTTCGGCAACGGCGTCGCATTTGTTCTGCAGCAGTTCGGTGTCGAGGATTGTGGAGAAATCGAGGTCGCGCATCGCTTTCGCCAGAGGGGCGTCCTGTTCATGCCGGGCTGGCGGTTCGCGGCCTGCCGCTTGTTTCGTCTGCATGCGCTATAGCCTCTTTGCCCGGCGATTGACACAGGTCCTCATACTGCAAGACCCTTTAAATTTGGCGAAATGGTGTTGGCCGGCAGCAGGGTGCCGGACGCTTTGACGCAAGCGGCGACTTTAGGCAAAAGCCTCATCCGGTCGCCTGCGCTCTCAGCGCGTAGAGCACCTGCCGTGTCTCGCCCAGGATCTCTTCGAGCGTCTGCCTGTCGCATTCGCGATAACCTGCCTTGGCGATCGCGGTTGCGAGCTCCGAGATCATAGCGCAACTGCGGGTGATTTTCAGCAGGCCGATCGGCGAGGTCCAGCCGCGCGCATCGCGGTCCTGGTCGGCGCGCCGCATCGTGTCGAACATGGAGCAGATCAGTGAGAGGCGCTCGGTTTCGCGAACCAGCTTTTCCATGAACATCGGCCGCGCTCCTATTTCAGCTTCTTCTTGAGATCGTATAGCGCATCCATCGCCTCGCGTGGCGTCATGTCGTCGAGGCTCATCGCCTTCAACGCCTCCTCGACCTTGGACGGGCCGCGAGCCGCGTCCTCGCGGCGCACGGCCACCTGGAAGAGCGGCAGGTCGTCGATCAACTGGCTCGCCGGATTCTTGCGGTCGGCATCCTCGAGACGGGTGAGCACGTCGCGGGCGCGCGCCACGACCGAGGCCGGAAGCCCGGCGAGGCGGGCGACCTGAATGCCGTAGGAGCGGTCGGCCGCACCGGGCCCGACCTCATGCAGGAAGATGACGTCGCCGTCCCACTCCTTGACGCGCATGGTGGCGTTCGATAGCCGGCCAAGTTTCTCCGACAGCACGGTCAGCTCGTGGAAATGCGTGGCGAAGAGGCCGCGGCAGCGATTGGCCTCGTGCAGGTGCTCGACGGCCGCCCAGGCGATCGACAGGCCGTCGAATGTCGCGGTGCCGCGGCCGATCTCGTCGAGGATGACGAGTGAACGGTCGCTCGCCTGATTGAGGATGGCGGCGGTTTCCACCATCTCGACCATGAAGGTCGAGCGCCCGCGCGCCAGGTCGTCGGAGGCGCCGACGCGCGAGAACAGCCGGTCGACGATGCCGATATGGGCTGATGTCGCCGGCACGAAGGAGCCCATCTGCGCGAGGATCGCGATCAGAGCGTTCTGGCGCAGGAAGGTCGATTTACCGCCCATATTCGGGCCGGTCAGCAGCCAGATGGCGCCGTCCTTGGCGCCGTCCTTCGGCGAAAGATCGCAGTGGTTGGCGACGAACGGGCCGCCCGCCTGACGCCGCAGGGCCTGCTCGACAACAGGATGACGGCCGCCCTCGATAGCAAACATCTTCGAGCCGTCGACCAGGGGCCGGCAATAGGCCTGCTCTTCGGCGAGCAGCGCCAGGCCGGCGGCGACGTCGATCACGGCCAGCGCGCGGGCGCCCGATTTGATAGCCTCGGCTTCAGCCACGACGGCGGCCGTCATCCTGTCGAAGGCTTCGAGTTCAATCGAAAGCGCCCGGTCGGCGGCGTTGGCGATGCGGCTTTCGAGATCGGCAAGTTCGGTCGTGGTGAAGCGCATCGCGCTCGCCATCGTCTGGCGGTGGATGAAGCGGGCCTTGGCTTCCCCCGTATCGGTCATCGGGGCTGCATTGCCGGCGGTGACCTCGATGAAATAGCCGAGAATATTGTTATGCTTGATCTTCAGCGACCGGATGCCGGTTTCCTCGGCATATTGCAGCTGTAGCCCGGCGATGACGCGGCGCGACTGGTCGCGCAGCGCCCGGACCTCGTCGAGTTCGCCGCTGGCGCCGTCGCGCAGGAAGCCGCCGTCGCGCTTCAGCAGCGGCAGTTCATCGGCAAGCGTCTCGGCAAGCAGCGTTTCCAGGCTCGTGGGAAGCGCTTTCAGCCCGGACAGCGCCTCGCCGAGTTCTTCCGGCAGCATGGCGTCTGCGAGCATGGCCGCAACGCCGCCCGCCGCCTGCAGGCCTTGGCGGATGGCGGCAAGATCGCGCGGGCCGCCGCGGTCGAGCGCCAGGCGGGAGAGCGCCCGCGGCATGTCGGGCACATGTTTCAGCGTGTCGCGCAGCTTGCCGCAGAGCGACGGCTCGTCGATCAGAAAGCCGATCGAATCGAGCCGGGCATTGATGCGGCCGGGATCGGTGAGCGGCGACATCAGCCGCTCGGCCAGAAGCCTGGCGCCGCCGCCGGTGACGGTGCGGTCGACCGCCTTCAGCAGCGAACCGTTGCGATCGCCCGACAGCGTGCGGGCAAGTTCGAGATTGGCGCGGGTGGCCGGATCGATGAAGAGCGTTGAGGCGGCACTCTCCCGCTCGGGCTGCCCAAGCGGCGGACGCTCGGCGATCTGAGTCTTCTCGACATAGGCGACGGCGGCTGCGGCCGCTGCAAGCTCGGCGCGCGAGAAACTGCCGAAGCCGTCCAGCGTCGAAACCCCGAAATAGCGGGCGATCCGGCCTTCGGCGCTGGCGCTGTCGAACAGAACCGCCGGCTGCGGCACCGCCGTTCGGCCGAGCACGTCAAAGACGGGTTTCAGCTCGGCATCGTGGAAGATCGTATCGGGCAGGATGAGCTCGCGCGGATCGATGCGCAGGATGTCGGCGAGCAGGCGCGAACTTTCCGTCTCCGCCAGCCGGAAGACGCCGGTGGAAATATCGATCCAGGCAAGCGCCAGCGCCGGTTCGGCCCCACCGCGAATGCGGGCGAGCGACATCAGATAGTTGGATTCCGAGGGCGATAGCAGCTTTTCCTCAGTGATCGTGCCCGGCGTGACCAAGCGAACGACATCGCGCTTGACGACGGATTTGCCGCCGCGTTTCTTTGCTTCGGCCGGATCCTCGACCTGCTCACAGACGGCGACGCGGAAACCGAGGGAAATCAGCTTCTGTAGATAATCGTCAGCGGCATGCACCGGCACGCCGCACATCGGGATATCCTGGCCCATATGCTGGCCGCGCTTCGTCAGCGTGATGCCGAGCGCGCGCGAAGCCTCCAGCGCATCCTCGAAGAACAGCTCGTAGAAGTCGCCCATGCGATAGAAGAGCAGCGAACCCAGATTGTTCGCCTTGATCTCGATATATTGCTCCATCATCGGCGTCGCCGACGCACGGCTTTCCGCCGTGGCAAGCTCGGCAGCCGAAAAGGCTTCATTTCCAGTGTCTATTCGTGCGTTCACGGAGGTGCAGTTTTTCCCAAAAAAACAGGTGCCAACCCTATCCGCGCGCCGCTATAGATGACAACAGCATTTGAGGAAGAGCAAAGCGTCGCCCACAGGACGTTGGAGGATTTATGCCCGATATCGATAAGAAGAACCGGCCGGCGACATCAGTAACCGACCAGGAGGCGCTTGACTTTCATGCGATGGGCCGGCCCGGCAAGCTGGAGATCAACCCGACCAAGCCGATGGCAACGCAGCGCGATCTGTCGCTGGCCTATTCCCCGGGTGTCGCCGTGCCCGTCAAGGCAATCGCCGCTGATCCGCAGACGGCCTACGACTACACTGCGCGCGGCAACATGGTCGCGGTCATTTCCAACGGCACGGCGATCCTCGGCCTCGGCAATCTCGGCGCGCTTGCCTCGAAGCCCGTGATGGAAGGCAAGGCGGTCCTCTTCAAACGCTTCGCCGATGTCGATTCCATCGACCTCGAGATCGATACGGAAAATGTCGACGAGTTCATCAACTGCGTGCGCTTCCTCGGCCCCTCCTTCGGCGGTATCAACCTCGAGGATATCAAGGCGCCGGATTGCTTCGTCATCGAAAGCCGGCTGCGCGAGCTGATGGATATTCCGGTCTTCCATGACGACCAGCATGGCACGGCGATCATCGCCGCCGCCGGCCTGATCAATGCGTTGGAGCTGACCGGCCGCGACCTGAAGACGACCAAGCTCATCTGCAACGGTGCGGGCGCGGCGGCGATCGCCTGCGTCGAGCTCATCAAGGCGATGGGCTTTGCCCCTGAAAACATCATCCTTTGCGACACCAAGGGCGTCATCTACCAGGGCCGCACCGAGGGCATGAACCAGTGGAAATCGGCGCATGCGGCAAAGACCGACGCCCGCACGCTGGAAGAGGCGATGAAAGGGGCCGACGTCATTTTCGGCTTGTCGCAGAAGGGCGCCTTCTCGGCCAAGATGATCCGCTCGATGGCGGATCGGCCGATCATCTTCGCCATGGCCAATCCCGATCCCGAAATCACCCCGGAAGAGGTGGCCCGCATTCGCGACGACGCCATCATGGCGACGGGCCGCTCGGACTATCCGAACCAGGTCAACAACGTCCTCGGCTTCCCCTATATCTTCCGCGGCGCGCTAGACGTGCGCGCCTCGACGATCAACGACGCGATGAAGATCGCCGCAGTCAAAGCGCTGGCCAATCTGGCCCGCGAGGATGTTCCCGATGATGTGGTCGCCGCCTATCAGGGCAACCGGCCGCGTTTCGGGGCGCAATATATCATCCCGGTTCCCTTCGATCCGCGGCTGATCTCGGCCATCCCGGTCGCGGTCGCCCAGGCCGCCATCGAAAGCGGCGTTGCCCGCAAGGTCATCACCGACATGGCCGGTTATGCCCGCGAGCTTTCGGCCCGCCGCGATCCGATCGCCTCGACGCTCGCCAGCCTCTATGAGCGTGTGCGCCGCCGGCCGAAGCGCATCGTCTTTGCCGAAGCCGAGGAAGAGCAGGTCCTGCGCGCCGCACTGTCCTATGCCAACCAGCAGCTAGGCACCGCTCTGCTGCTCGGCCGCGAGGACTTGATCCGGGCGACGGCGGAGCGCGCCGGCATCGATCTCAACCGCCCTGGCCTCGAGATCGTCAATGCCCGCATCTCCACCCGCGTCGAGGCCTATATCGATTACCTCTATGCCCGGCTGCAGCGGAAGGGTTATCTCCACCGCGATGCGCAGCGGCTGATTCACAACGACCGCAACCATTTCGCCGCCAGCATGGTGGCGCTCGGCGACGCCGACGGCATGGTGACAGGCATCACCCGCAACTATTCGACCGCGCTCGAGGATGTGCGCCGCTGCATCGACGAGAAGCCCGGCCACCGCGTCATCGGCGTGTCGCTGGCGCTCTGCCGCGGCCGCACCGTCTTCGTTGCCGATACCGCGGTGCACGACATGCCGAGCGCCGAAGAGCTTGCCGATATCGCCGAAGAGGCCGCCGGCCTCGCACGGCGCATGGGCTATCCGCCGCGTGTCGCGTTGCTCGCCTATTCCACCTTCGGCCATCCCTCCGGCGAACGTTCCGAGCGGGTCCGCGAGGCGGTGAAGATCCTCGACAGGCGCCGCGTCGATTTCGAATATGACGGCGAGATGGCCGCCGATGTCGCGCTGAACCGCAAGGTGATGGAGCAATATCCGTTCTGCCGCCTTTCCGGCCCCGCCAACGTGCTGGTCATGCCGGCCTTCCACTCGGCTTCGATCTCGACCAAGATGCTGCAGGAACTCGGCGGTTCGACGGTGATCGGCCCAATCCTCGTCGGCCTCGACAAGGCCGTGCAGATCACCTCGATGGGCGCCAAGGACAGCGATATCGTCAACATGGCGGCGATCGCTGCCTACGGGGCGGGTTCGTAAACCGGCCTCTGCCTCCAATTCGAGACGGCATTTAGCGCCCGGCCGGCAGCACGTCGGCCGGGCTGCGCCACTTTGGCCGTTTTGCGGCATTCTATCGGGCGGCCTATGGGGAGAACCCGTCGGACACGAGAAGGCGATCGGATCTATGAGGGCGCCGATCAGACAACCCGGCAGGTTTGCGCCAGGGCAGCATGCTGCAAGCTGGCCAGAGAAGGTCTAGCTCGCGAAGCGGCCGGCGTCGGCGCCGTAATAGTTCAGGTAGCGGTCGGAAATGCTGGAGATCGGCAGCACGATCAGCACGTCGGTCGTGTTGAAGGCGTGGTCGATGACGGCGCTGGAGCCGACCATTGCGCCGAGGCGCAGATAACCCTTGATGAGCGGCGGCAGGGCCATCAGCGCCCGCTTCGGGTTGACCGCCTCGACCGGCATCAGGTCCATGTTGCGGGCGAGATGCGGCAGTGCGCCGACGGCCCATTCATCCTTCGCCAGCACATTATGATAGAGGAAGGACAGCGCGAGCGCATGGCTTTCCAGATAGACGCCGGGGAACGAGGCGCAGCCGAACATGGCGCTCATCCCGTGCTTCAGCGCATAGGCCCAGTTGCCCTGCCAGAGAAGCTCGACGGTGCGCTTGGTGCGGTATTCCGGCAGCACGCAGGAGCGGCCGAGCTCCATGAAGCGCTTGTCCGGATGCTTGGCGAGAAGCCCCTCGATCTCGAATTCGGAAGCCGAGTAAAAACCGCCATTGGCCATGGCGACATCCTGGCGCAGCAGCCGATAGGTGCCGACGATCTGGTCTTCAGAATCGCCCTCGATCGCACGGTCGAGAACAAGCAGATGATCGCAGAAGGCATCATAGGCGTCGACATCACGCTGGCGGCGCATGGCGTCGAGCGGCAGCTGTGCCTTCATTTCGTCGACGAAGACGCGGTAGCGCACCGCCTGGGCGGCGTCGATCTCGCGCGCCGTGCGGGCAAGACGCGTTTCCAGATTGCCGATGCGGCCAAGGATATCGCCGTCCTTCTGCGCAGCAGCCGTCGACGGCCGTGCAGCCTCGGCTGTGACGTCACGATTGAGAATGTCGATGGAGGACATGGCGATTCTCCGGTTGCCGGCTTATCGACGCCATAAAACACTTCTGTACGACAGGAAAGTGACATATTGCATTTCCTGAGGCAAGACGCGTACCGATCCCCACGGGGGCTCTATCGTGCCTCTGCCCGGCGGGCGGAAAGTGCTGCTACCGCCTGAACTTCGGTCAGCAGCCGCAGCGGGTCGACCGGCTTCACCATGACCCGGTTGGCGCCGTTGAGCAAGACCTGGCGGCGCGATTCATCGCTCTTGTCGGCGGTCAGCACGATCACCGGCACGGGCGCAAGATCGAGCCGCCGTTCGTGACCGCGCAGCCGTGCCAGCATGTCGATGCCATTGCCGCCCGGCATCGACAGATCGCTGATGATGATGTCGGGGCGGGTATCGGCCTCGCCGAGGGCGCAATCGAGCAGCGTCTCGAAATCTTCGACATGACGCACCTTGTGGCCGCCTTTTTCCAGGACGACGCGCACCAGCATGGCGTTGATCGGATCGTCCTCACCGAGCAGGATGCTGAGCCCGCTCGCCGCCACCCTCGCCTCCGCCACCGAAAGCCCGAAGCCCGGCTGGTTGTCGTTCAGCGCGTCGCGCTTTTCCATGCCGCGCATGCGCCCGCGCAGCACATCGATCAGCGACTGTTCGCGCAGCGGCCGGATGAGCCAGGCATCGAACAGGTCGAGCGGATGGGCGCTGCGTTCTTCAGGGTTGACGAGCAGAACCTTGCGCAGGCCGAGCGCGGCGATTTCGGCGCGGTCGGCAAGGTGAGTGGAAAATTCCGCCGACATGCGGTGGTCGACGATGATATCGGTCGGCCGGCCGCCGCCATTGGCCATGCCGAGCAGCTTTTCCCGCGCCGTCTCGCCGTCACCGACGAGATGGCAGACCCCGCCGAGCGCGGTGATGGTCTCGGCGATGGCGGTGCGCGCCGCCCCTGCCGGCGCCAAGAGCACGACGCTGTTGCCGGCAAGCAGCGTGTTTCGCCGGTCGGGCCGTTCGCTGCCGATCTCGACGGGAAAGCGGATGGTGAATTCGCTGCCGAGGCCCTTTTCGCTGGCAACCGTCAATGCGCCGCCGAATTCGCGCATGATGCGCGCAGAGATTGCAAGGCCGAGCCCGGTGCCGCTGCTCTTGTCGGCGACAGTGCCGCCCTGCTCGAACTCGCCGAAGACGCGCGCCTGCTCCTCCGCCGTCATGCCGGGACCGCTATCGGCCACGGTGATCAACAGGTTGCCGGCGTCAAGCGAGACGCGGATGAAGACGCCGCCGACCTGAGTGAACTTCACGGCGTTGCCAATGACGTTGAACAGAACCTGGCGCAGCCGCGCCGGATCGAAGCTCATCTGCTCCGGCACGTCGGATGACACGGTGGCGCCGATTTCGATACCCTTTTCGTGCGCCCGGTGGGCGAGCATCTCGACGACGCTCTCGAGCAGCTTGCGCAGGGATTCGGAGCGCGGGTGCAGCTCGAAGCGGCCGACCTCGATGGTGGAGAAATCGAGCAGATCTTCGACGAGCTGCGTCAGCGCGTGGCCGGATTGGCGGATATTGGTCAGATAATTCTGCTGTTCCTGCGTCAGCCGCGTCTCCGCGAGCAGATGGGTCATGCCGAGGATGCCGGAAAGCGGCGTGCGCACTTCGTGGCTGACGGTGGCGAGCAGCCTGGATTTGGCGGCGCTGTTATATTCGGCCTTCTGGCGGGCCTCCTCGCGGCTCTGCGCGATCAGCCGCTCTTCGGTGACGTCGCGGGCAACGCTCTGCAGCAACAGGCGGCCGTTCGCAGGATCGCGGGTGACGACGTCGCGCCAGACGAAAATGCGCTGGCCTTCCGGTGTCGAGATTTCGACATCGTAGCAATGTGGGATCGGACCGGGACGGAAGGCGAGGCCGATCTCCTCGCAGCTGCGTCCTTCCGGATGCAGCCGTCCGGTCAGACGGCGAAACGTATCGTTGGCGGAGATGATGCGCCGGTCCATGGTGCGGCCGACCGTGATGTCGCCGAGCACGTCGTGCACGTCGGCGAACAGCTTTGTGCTGTCGTTGCGCTCCGGCAGCGATTGGCCGCCTGGCTTGTTTGCCCCCCGCCGGCGGATCGTCAGGACGAGGTAACCGGCAAGCACCGCCAGGCCGAGAACGACAAGCCCGCCCGGCAGCAGCAACGGATGGCCGGCATGGGCAAGCAGCATGAGGATCGTTGCGGCAAGCAGGCCGGCGCCGCGCAGCCAGTAGAACAGCAGGCGCCGTGTCGGGTCGGACGCCTGGCGCTGATTGGCTTCCGCATGTGCGCTTGCATGTGGTCGCAGGGAGGGCTGCCCCATCCGCTCCTGACACGGCGTGGTGGCGGGTCCGCCGAAGGCGGCGGACAATCTTTCCTGCAACTGTCCCAGGTTGTGCATGCTATCTGGCTAACATGAGGCCCCTTCCGAATGCCTTCAGGAATTCGATAAGATTTTAGCGGCCGGCCTTTTTCGGCAGCAACAGCTCGTCGAGAATGACGCAAGCCGCGCCGATGGTGATGAAACTGTCGGCGAGATTGAAGACCGCGAAGGACCAGCTTTCGGTATAAAAGAGGATGTAGTCGATCACATGCCCGTAAGCGAAGCGGTCGACCAGATTGCCGATCGCGCCGGCGATGATCAGCGCGTAACCTAGATGAGCGAGCCAGCGATCTTTGGCGGTGCGGTACCACAGCCAGATGACGAAGGCGACGATGATGAGCCGCATGCCTACGATGAACCAGCCGTCCATGCCCGACAGCATCGAAAAGGCAACGCCGAGATTATAGGTGCGGTAGAGCGCCAACATCGGAAGAACCGGCACGGCTTCTTGCAGCGGCAGGTAATGGTCGACGGCGATCTTGACGATCTGGTCGATGAGAACGGCGGCGACGATGAAGAAGAGGATCGGCGCTGGGCGCGCAAAGAGCGCGGGGCGTGCATGCGTCTGTTCGGTCATTTGCCCTCGGCAAGTGAGAGGAGATGGCGGCGCACCTCGAAAAGCATGATGGCGGTGGCGACGGCGAGGTTCAAGGAATCGGCGCGGCCCTGCTGCGGAATGCGGGCAAGCGCGTCGGCCTCTTTGGCGAGTTGCTCGGGGAGGCCGGATTGCTCGTTGCCCATCAAGAGCACGATCGGCTTCTTCCGGTAGTCGATCGTGCGGTAATCGACCGCGCCGGCAAGATGGGTGGCGACAATGGAAACGCCGGCCGATTTCCGCCAGGCGAGAAATTCCTCCGGCGTTGCGCGTGCGACCGGCACGGCAAAGACCGAGCCCATGGTGGCGCGCACGGTCTCGAGCGAAAAGGGATCGGTTGCCTCTCCGACCAGAATGACGCCGGAAGCCCCGGCCGCATCGGCCGTGCGAATGATGGTGCCGAGATTGCCGGGGTCGCGAACGCGGTCGAGCGCCACCCAGGTCTCGCCCTCTTTCGGCCGGATGTCCTTGAGCGGTTTCCAGCGCTGGTCGAAGATGCCGACGACCATCTGCGGGTTGTCGCGCCGGGTGATCGCGGCAATTACCTTTTCGCTGACTTCGAGCACCAGCCCGCCCGAGGCGACGGTCTTGGCCGCCATCTGCTCGACCAGCGGCTTGCCCTTGGCGGCCTTGGCATAGACCAGCGTGCGGATCGTCCAGCCGAGTTCGATCGCATCGATGACGAGCTTCAGCCCTTCGGCGAGGAAAGTCCCGCTTTCCTCCCGCGACTTCTTGTTCGTCAGCGCCTTGATGTCCTTGATGATCGGATTGGCAAGCGAGGTGACTTCCTTCACCTGTCCGACCCTACGCGGTCCCTGATCGTGGAAGTCCTTGCTCATTTCGGCACCCAGCGGGAAAAGAGGGAGGTGGAAAGGGCGCGGCCCGGCGTCTTGCCGTCGAGGCCGGCTTCGCGGATGACCAGCTCGCCGGATTCGACCACGCCGCCGGCGCCCCGCATGGTCTCGCGCATCAGCTCGTGGATCGAATAGAAGCTGGCGCGGATCGAATAGGCGGTCAGCACCAGGCCGACGGCCTGCGGCGACAGGATCTCGCGGCAGACATCGAGCATCAACGGCAGATGCTCGAAAAGATGCCAGACTTCGCCATTGGGGCCGCGGCCAAATTTCGGCGGATCGGTGAGGATGATGTCGTACTGGCTGCCGCGGCGTTCCTCGCGCAGGATGAATTTCATCGCGTCTTCGCAGATCCAGCGGATCGGCAGCTTCTCCATGCGCCCGAGCGCCTGGTTTTCGCGCGCCCAGCCGATCGCCTTCTTCGACGCGTCGACATGGGTCACCTCGGCGCCGGCTGCTGCGGCGACCAGCGAGGCGACGCCGGTATAGCCGAAGAGGTTCAAGACTTTCAGCGGCCGGCCGGCCCTTTCGACGTGATCCTTCATCCAGCTCCAGTGGACGATCTGCTCGGGGAAGACGCCGACATGGCGGAACGAGGTGAAGCGGCCGAGGAAATCGACGCCGAGCAGATTGAGCGGCCAGGTCTCGCCGAGTGCGGCCTTCGGGAAGCGCCAGCGGCCGGTGCCTTCTTCATCGGTATCGCCCGTAAAGACGGCATCGACCTTTTCCCAGACATGAGAGGGCAGCGAGGGCTGCCACAGCGCTTGGGCCTCCGGCCGGATGATGCGATAGGGGCCGTATTGCTCGAGCTTTTGGCCGTCGCCGCTGTCGATCAGGTGGAAGTCGCCGGCGCCGAGTGAGTCGAGAATGACAGGCACGCGCTCGGCCGGACGTTCGCCGCTGCGCGCCGTCAACAACCGCTCGACGGCTGCAGGCGCAGCAGCCTCGCGTACCGTCTCGCGGGCAGCCGCAGGCCGCGCGACCGGCTTCGGCGGCCGGCTTGCCCGATTGTCCCTGCGGCTTTCACCGGAAGGACCTGATGTCTTCTTCTGGCCCGCCTTGCGTTCTTTCTGTTTCAACGTGCTCTTCCGCGTCTGTCGGGGTGTCTCTACGGGGCTGCGCGCTCTGCCGCACCCTTTGAATTATGCAGTAGCCTAGAAAACCGTGCCGGATCAACTGCGCGCCGGCGCGGGCATCGATTTCAAGCTGTCTGAGGCGCGCGTAGTCAAATTATAGCTTTGACTGGACGTGCATGCGCGGAAGGGCAGTGTCAGGATGGGGGACGTTGGAGAATGCAGGGTCAATTTCCCGCTGCGGCGCCAGCCCGCAGATAAACATTCCTCGCCTTGGCAAAAGGCCCTCGCGCTGGGATAAGGTGAGCGAATCGCAAATGGGGCTGTCGAATGGATTTCACCGGCGAAGAACGCATCGCCGCGCCGCGGGAC
The DNA here is from genome assembly GCF_014200175.1 of Rhizobium lentis. Lineage (GTDB taxonomy): Bacteria > Pseudomonadota > Alphaproteobacteria > Rhizobiales > Rhizobiaceae > Rhizobium > Rhizobium mulingense. The sequence goes on from NZ_JACHBD010000002.1 coordinate 146,329, forward strand.
GTCGTCTGGGCGGCGCTCAACGATCCCGAGATCATGCGCGGCTGCATTCCGGGCTGCCAGAATATCGAGCGGCTGTCGCCGGAAAACTTCGAGGCGACGATCAAGGTCAAGTTCAGCCTGCTGTCCGCCACTCTCCATGGGCTGCTGACGCTTTCCAATGTGGATGCGCCGAGAAGTTATACGCTGTCGGCCGAAGGCAAGGGTGGTCTTGCCGGCTTCGCCAGGGGAAGCGCCGATGTCGTGCTCGAAGACAGGGGCGTGGAGACGATCCTGCACTATCGGGGGAGGGCTGAACTCGGCGGCAAGCTCGCCCAACTCGGCGCGCGCCTGCTCGATTCGACCTCGCAAAGGCTCGCCGAAGGCTTCTTCTCCGATTTCAATGCCGCCGTCGTTGCAAAAATGGTGGCAGATTGAGTGCCGTCGCTGTGGACTTGGCGCGGGCAGGCGCTTGGTTTAAGGGCTGATCATGACGTGGACAATCAGGCCGCCTCGGGCGGAAGACCAGGACATGCTTGCGGATATCTATCTGTCCGTTCGGCGCCAGACATTCGTTTGGGTCGATCCAGGCAGATTCCATCGCGAGGATTTTGCCGCCCATACCAGTGGCGAGACGATCCTCGTCTGCGAGCATGCCGATGGCAGACTTGCCGGCTTCCTGTCGCTCTGGGCGGAGGACGATTTTATCCACATGCTTTACATAAGAGCGGAATTCCAGGGTCTCGGCGCCGGCAAGGCGCTGTTGCAGGCGCTGCCGGAATGGCCGCAACATAAATACCGGCTGAAATGCCTGGTGAACAACCGGCGGGCGAAGGCCTTCTACCTCTCCCACGGCTTCCAGGTGACGGGCAACGGCGCGTCGCCGGAGGGGGATTATGAGGAGCTGAGCTTCTTGCCGGTTTGACCGGCTGCCGAAATATGCGGCTGACTACCGCGACGGCAGCTGGCCGGCGATATCTTCGGCGCGCGTCCTGTGGCGGTCGGCCTCGCCCTGCCAGCGGATGGCTTCCTTGGCCTCGGTGCGGGCGCGCTTGCGGTGTTTGCCCTGGCTGAACCAGGTGGCGGCCGAGCCGATCAGCATGCCTGAAATCACCGCGATGAACAGGAAAACGAAGAAGGGCGCGGAGACCGCAAGCACCTGATCGTCAGGCCGGAACGGATTGAAGGCGAGCGTGACGCTCTGCCGGTTGGCAACGCAGAAGACGATGAGAATGACGCCGAGCGGCAGCAGAATCAAGAGGTTGACGATCTTCTTGGCCATTGGGGTCTCCACGCGTCGGACGGCGCCGCTCTCTTCGAATGGCGCATTGAATCTACGCATCGGCCCGAAAATCGATTCCGATTTTCGGGCCGATGCGCTAGCAGAATAGGAAAACGGAGTTCAAGTTCAAGTGCGGTTTCGCCGCAGGCCGGTTGCGCCGCTCAATCCTCTTCGTCGGCCTGGCCGGGATTGAGCCGCTCGCGCAGTTCCTTGCCGGTCTTGAAGAAGGGAACCCACTTCTCCTCGACGAAGACGGTATCGCCGGTGCGCGGATTGCGGCCGGAGCGGGAAGGGCGGTTCTTGACCGAAAACGCGCCGAAGCCGCGCAATTCGACGCGGTTGCCCGCAGCCAGTGCATCGGTGATCTCGTCGAGAACCGCGTTGACGATATTTTCGACGTCGCGATGATAGAGATGCGGGTTGCGTGCCGCAACAATCTGCACCAGTTCGGACTTGATCACAGTCGCCCCCTTAAATTATTGATTTCTTATCAATCGTGGCCAACCTGCCAAACTGAAAGCAGCCCGTCAAGAAGCAACTTTGGGGGCAGGATTCCATTAATATCCTGGCCTTTGACGAGATCCTCATAACCGAGGATCGTAATCAGCCGCGAAACAGCCCCAGCGAGCAGAAACGGCGTGTTGCTCTTCTTGTCCCAGTCCACCAGCGGCAGATCGGCGTCGACCCCGCGCGATTTAAGATAGGCACGGATTTCGGGATCGCCGCCGATCGTATCGACGAGTTTCGCCTCGAGCGCCTGCCGTCCGGTATAGATCGTGCCGTCGGCGAGCTTCAGCACCTCTTCACGCGGAAGCTTGCGCCGGTCGGCCACGAGGTCAACGAACCAGTTGTAGCTGTCGAGCACCATATTGCGGATCATCGCCTTGGCCTCCTCGCTCGCCTCGTGGAAGGGCGAGGGCTCGGCCTTCAGCGGCGAGGATTTGATCTCCTGCAGCGACACGCCGATCTTGTCGAGCAACGGCTGGATCTGCGGATACTGAAAGATGACGCCGATCGAGCCGGTAATCGAGCTGTCGCCGGCAATGATCGTATCGCCGGCAGTGGCAATCATGTAGCCGGCCGAAGCGGCCAGCGTGCGCACGTCCGAGACGACGGGCTTCTTGGCCGAAATGGCACGGATCGCCTTGAAGATTTTTTCGCCGCCATAGGTCGTGCCGCCGGGCGAGGAGATCGAAATCACCGCTGCCTTCACCTGATCGCTGGTCTCGACCTTCTTCAGCCGCTCCAGTAGCTCGTCGTCGTCGACGATCAGCCCGGATATCGTCACATGAGCGATATGCGGGCGTTGGGTTCCGGCACCGCCGAAGGCGAAGCCATAGAAGGCCAGACCAAGCGCCACCACGAGGGCCACTGAGACGATGCGCCAGAAGCCGAGCTTGCGGCGCAGCCGCCGGCGATCGGCGATGATCGAACTGTCCATGAGATACCTCCAGCGCTGGCCCGGCGTCGGCATGGCGCCGATCGATCCGGTGAATTAGGTGGCAGCGGCGCGTACGAATGCCACTTTTTGATGTTTTTCCGTTTTGTTGCTTGTTGCAGAAAAAATTCCATATTGGCAAGCCAATGTAATAATGCGAAACGAACTGTGATTGGCGGCCGGCTTTGTTATAAGGCGCGGCAATCACCGCAGATGGAACGAGACCTATGCTCGATACCCTGAAGAACAACGGAAATGCCGCTTATGCGGGCTCCGGCAGGAGCGCCTATGGCGATGCGTTGTTCCATTCCGCCCGCGTGCGGCGGCTGAAGATTCTGCTGCCTGTGGCCGCCCTCATCGTCGCCGCTGGCCTCGCGGCGGTGGCGCTTGTCAGCATCTACCTGCCCGAAAACGTCAAGTTCGAAGGTGCCAAGATCGAGAACGGCAAGGTCGTGATGGAGAAGCCGGCGATCGCGGGCCGCAATTCCGACGGCATCAACTATTCGATGCTCGCCGAACGGGCATTGCAGGATATCCGCAATCCCGATCTCATCACGCTGGAGACCATCAAGGCGGCCGTGCCGATGAATGACGGCCTGATCGCCCGCGTCGTGGCCTCGACCGCCGATTACAACCGCGCCACCGACAATCTGCATATGACGGCCCCCTTCACCCTGGTGCTGAGCAGCGGCCTCAATGCGCAATTCCAGTCCGCCCGGCTCGACATCAAGGGCGGCAACATGCGCAGCGACGACCCCGTCACCATCACCAAGGACAATGCTTCCATTGTTGCGAAGACGCTTGAGATAACAGATAAGGGGCGGGTGATCACATTCGAGGGGAATGTTCGCATGAATGTCGATCCATCCACCATCCATAAACAGGGCACCTAACCAGCCGGGTCATCCATGACAAAAGATTGTCGCATTTCAGCTTGCAAGACGGGCGTAGCATTCATTGCCGGCGCGTTTGCCCTTATCCTGACGGCCTCGGGCGCCGGCGCGCAGCAGGCGACGGCGATGTCGGGGATGAAACTTTCCAACGACCAGCCGATCCAGATCGAAAGCGACAAGCTCGAGATCCATGACCAGGAGCACACCGCCCTCTTCACCGGCAATGTCAAGGTCGTCCAGGGAACGACGACGATGCAGTCTGGCAAGATGACCGTCTATTATAAGGATAAGGCGGCAAAGCCGGGCGCCGATGGGGCTCAGCCCGCCGCCCAGCCGGAAAAGTCTGCCTCGCTCGCATCGGGGAGTGCCGACATCGACAAGATCCTGGTGACCGACAAGGTCCTGCTAACCTCGGGCACGCAGACGGCGACCGCCGATGACGGCAATTTCGACATGGCCTCGCAGACATTCATCCTGACGGCGGATCAGGGCAATAAGGTTATTCTGTCGGATGGGCCGAACGTCTTTACCGGGTGCAAACTGACCGTTCACATGCAATCCGGCCAGGCGGAGCTTGAAAGCTGCGGCGGGCGTGTCCAGATTCAGCTCGATCCGAAATCGCAGCCGAATGCGCAGCAGAAGCAGAACTGAGAAGCCGGCCTCCCACGTGAAATTATCATCGCTATCCACCATGTTCGGCCAGCCCGAGCCACAAGCTGCGGGTGCCGCCGACAAGAGTCGCTATCAGGGAACGCTGATCGCCCGTGGTCTGACGAAGACCTATGCGACGCGACGCGTCGTCAACGGCGTTTCGCTGGTGGTGCGCCGTGGCGAGGCCGTCGGCCTGCTCGGTCCGAACGGTGCGGGCAAGACGACCTGTTTTTACATGATCACCGGCCTTGTGCCGGTGGATGAAGGCACCATCGAAATCGACGGCAACGACGTGACGACTATGCCGATGTATCGCCGCTCCCGCCTCGGCGTCGGTTACCTTCCGCAGGAAGCCTCGATCTTTCGCGGGCTGACGGTGGAAGAAAATATCCGCGCCGTTCTCGAAGTGCATGTCAAGGACAAGGCCGATCGCGAGCAGAAGCTGAACGAGCTGCTGGAGGAATTTCATATCCAGAAGCTCAGAAAGAGTGCCGCCGTCGCTCTTTCCGGCGGCGAGCGCCGCCGTCTCGAAATCGCCCGTGCGCTGGCGACCGACCCGACCTTCATGCTGCTCGACGAGCCCTTTGCCGGTGTCGACCCGATCTCGGTCGCCGACATCCAGAATCTCGTCCATCATCTGACGGCGCGCGGCATCGGTGTTCTCATCACCGACCACAATGTTCGCGAGACGCTTGGTCTCATCGACCGCGCCTACATCATTCATGCCGGCGAAGTGCTGACCCATGGCCGGGCGAACGATATCGTCAACAATCCGGAAGTGCGCCGGCTCTATCTCGGCGACAATTTCAGCCTCTGAGGCCGGATCAGGCTGATTTTCGAGCAAATCGGAATCCGTCATGCTCCCGTCGGCGCGGAAATTCACCTTGCCGCTTAGTTCCGCTTGACCAAATGAGATAAAAAAGCAATTTTTGGGCCAACTTGGTTTCCGTGGCCTGAGGCGTTAACTGGACGCGGTTTCCCGGAGGAATTGAGGGGAGTTTCGCGTCCGTCATGGCACTGTCCGCCAATCTTTTCCTGCGCCAGAGCCAGTCCCTGGTGATGACACCGCAACTGATGCAATCCATCCAGTTGCTGCAGATGACGCATTTCGAGCTCAGCCAGTTCATCGCCCAGGAAGTGGAAAAGAACCCCCTGCTCGAATTCCCGTCAAACGACGGCGAGGCGGGCGACGAACGCGGTGGCGGTGAAGACGAGCAGTTTGGCCAGCCGCCGGAGGATGCCGGCTCGGACGACGGCGCCGACAATCGCGCCGAGGCGCTCTCCAGCGACTGGTACGACAATGGCGGCAGCGAAAGCACCGGCCGGCTGAACGACGAGCTCGACGCCAATTATACCAATGTCTTTCCCGACGACGGCGCCCCGCAGCGCCTCGATGCGCCGGAGCTTGTCGGCCAGTGGAAGTCGATGCCGGGCAGCGCCGAGGGCGCCGATTACGATCTCGACGATTTCGTCGCCGGCCAGCTGTCGCTGCGCGACCACCTCGCTCAGCAGATCCCCTTCGTCCTGCCCGATATGACCGACCGGCTGATCGCGCAGAATTTCGTCGATCAGCTCGACGATGCCGGTTATCTGCAGACCGATCTCGTAGAGATGGGCGAGCGGCTCGGCACGAGCCTGCCGCAGGTCGAACACGTTCTTGCCGCGCTCCAGACGCTCGATCCGCCGGGTGTTTTCGCCCGCAGCCTCGCTGAGTGCCTGGCGATCCAGCTCAGGCAGAAGGACCGCTACGACCCTGCCATGCAGGCGCTGGTCGACAATCTCGAACTGCTGGCGCGGCGCGATTTCGCCACGCTGAAGCGGCTTTGCGGTGTCGATGAGGAAGACCTCCTCGACATGCTCGCCGAGATCCGCCAACTCAATCCGAAACCCGGCAGCGGTTTCGAGGCGGGTGTTTCCGAAGCGATCATGCCCGATGTCGTCGTCAGGCCGTCGGCAGACGGCGGCTGGCTGGTCGAGCTCAATCCGGATACGCTGCCGCGCGTGCTGGTCAACCAGTCCTATTTTTCGCGCGTGGCCAGGAACGGTGAGGATTATGCCTTCCTTTCCGAGTGCCTGCAGAGCGCCAACTGGCTGACGCGCAGCTTGGACCAGCGGGCGAAAACCATCATGAAGGTGGCAAGCGAAATCGTCCGCCAGCAGGATGCCTTCCTGCTCAACGGCGTCGACCACCTGCGGCCGTTGAACCTGAAGACAGTGGCCGAGGCGATCAAGATGCACGAATCCACCGTCAGCCGCGTCACCTCGAACAAATACATGCTGACGCCGCGCGGCCTCTTCGAGCTTAAATATTTCTTCACCGTGTCGATCAGCGCCGTCGAAGGCGGCGACAGCCATTCGGCCGAGGCCGTACGTCACAAGATCCGCGCCCTCATCATGCAGGAGAGCCCGGACGCGGTGCTCTCCGATGACGATATCGTCGATATGCTGAAGAAGGGCGGCATCGATCTCGCCCGCCGCACCGTGGCGAAATACCGGGAAGCGATGAATATCGCCTCCTCGGTCCAGCGCCGCCGCGAGAAGCGGGCGCTCGCCAAGGTCGCGGGCTTCTGACGCGGGTCTCATACAGGCGCCGGGTTCGACCGCATCTCCAGCCATACCAGGTGTCACCACGCCGCTGTCCGGCTAAATTTGGTGGACTTGCTGCACGGTGTTGATTCTACTGCGTATCAGACGGTTCTCGGCGCTTTGGACAATTCAAGAGATCGCCGCCCGCCACCAGCCGGATCGAGCCGCGGACCTCGACCCGGCAGGTTAGTGTGAGGGGCAGCCGTCGACGCCAACCGGACAGTAGTGGTGTCACCGCAATAATGATAGCCGCAAGGCGGCACAGCTTAAGCGCGAAGCATTGAAAGCCATCGAAGCGGGGATCGTCAGGAGCGCTTGCCGGCAAGGAATCCTCCGCACGTTTCCCGCGCATCTCCGAAGGCCATTTTCCGCCCTATTGACTTTTCGGTAAGCTCTGGCTAGAAGCCCGCCGCAATCGACGCCGTGAGCGCTTTTAAAAGTTATCCCCATCATCCCAAGGGCACCGAGGACCCGCAGGCCCACGCCGATCTTGCTTGAGATTGCGCGAAGTGCTTGGATGAACCTGAGGCTTGGCGTAAACTGATACCCGCAAACGACCATAAGAAGGGAAACTCCATGAGTGTGCGTGTATCCGGGAAACATATGGAAATTGGTGAATCCTTCCGTCAAAAGATCGAGGACCAAATTGGTATGGCCATCACGAAATACTTCGACGGGGGGTATTCCGGCCAGGTGACCGTCGAAAAGGCGAGTTCTCGTTTCTCGGCAGACTGCAAGCTTCATCTCGACAGCGGAGTGGTGCTGCATGCCGCCGGCGAAGCAACCGATCCCCAGCTTGCCTTCGACGCCGCTTCCGAGCGCATCGAGAAGCGTCTGCGCCGCTACAAACGCAAGCTGAAGGACCATCATGCCGGAAACCACCTGAATGGTTTTGCAGAAGTCTCCTACACGGTCATGGACTCCGTTCCTGATCACGAGGATGAAATTCCCGACGATTTCGCCCCAGCTATCGTCGCTGAAAGCACGAAGCAGCTGAAGACCATGTCGGTCGCCACCGCCGTGATGGCGCTCGACATGACCGACGAGCCGCTTCTCCTGTTCCGCAGCCCCGGCAAGGAACATCTGAACATTGTTTACCGTCGCCACGACGGGAATATTGGCTGGATCGATTCGGCCAATATCAAAGGCTGAGATCAGGGCGGTGAGCGGCGGTATCGTCGCCGCTCCCCCGCGTCATCTGATCCCGGCGACAGAAGGAAAAAGAAATGGCATTGGCAGATTTGCTCCATCAGGATGCGATCATTCCCGCCCTCAGAGTAAATTCCAAGAAACAGTTGCTTCAGGAATTGGCGGCACGAGCCGCAAGGATCACCGGGCTCTCCGAACGGGAGATCTTCGACGTCATCCTGCAGCGCGAACGCCTGGGCTCGACCGGCGTCGGCAACGGTATCGCCATTCCTCACGGCAAGCTGGTAAACATTCATTCGATCGTCGGAATCTTCGCCCGGCTGGAGCAGCCGGTCGATTTCGAAGCGCTGGACGACCAGCCGGTCGATCTCGTCTTCCTGCTGCTGGCGCCGGAAGGCGCGGGCGCCGATCATCTCAAGGCGCTGTCACGCATAGCCCGCGTCCTGCGTGATCACGATCTCGTGGCAAAGCTGCGCGCCACCGATTCCGCCTCGGCGATATACGCCTTCCTCAACGAAGAGCAGACCTCGAACGCGGCCTGAACCGCTTCCATTCCTGACAAAAAAAGCGCCTGATTTCGCAGGCGCCTTTTTTCGTTATAAGACGGAACCGAACGATCAGAACTCTTCCCAACTGTCCTGCGCCACGGCGGCGGAACCGCGCGACGGCGCGGCCGGTCGGCGGGCCGCCGGGGCGGCGGTCCGAGCTGAAGCGGCTGGGGCCGCCGGCGCCCGCATCTGCTGGGCGACGGCGGTGAGCTGAGCGGCGTTGCCCGAACCGGAGACCCGGAAGCGTGTGGCGAGCGCCTTCAGCGTCTGCGCCTCGTCGTTGAGCGCCACGCTGGCGGCGGTCGCTTCCTCGACCATCGCTGCGTTCTGCTGCGTAACCTGGTCCATCTGGTTCATGGCCTGGTTGATTTCCTTGAGACCCACGGCCTGTTCGCTCGCCGAGGCCGAGATCTGCCGGATGAGGTCGTTGATGCCCATCACCTGTTCGGCGATCTTGTGCAGCGTGCCGCCGGCACGCCCGACGAGATCGACGCCCTCCTTGACCTGGACGGCCGAGGTGTTGATCAGCGTCTTGATCTCCTTGGCGGCGTTGGCCGAACGCTGGGCGAGCTCGCGCACTTCCTGGGCGACGACGGCAAAACCCTTGCCGGCCTCGCCGGCGCGCGCCGCCTCGACGCCGGCATTCAGCGCCAGCAGATTGGTCTGGAAGGCGATCTCGTCGATGACGCCGATGATCCGCGAGACCTCGGTCGAAGACTGTTCGATCCCCCGCATCGAGGCGATTGCCTTCTGCACCACCTCGCCGGACCTTTCGGCATCCTGACAGGCGAGGCTAACGTTGTCGGCCGCCGTGCGCGCATTCTCGGCGCTGGAATCGACCTGCGCGGTGAGCTCGTTGAGCGCGGCCGCCGTCTCCTCCAGGCTGGCCGCCTGCTGCTCGGTGCGCTTGGCGAGGTCGGAGGCGCTGTTGCTGATCTCGCCTGTGCCCGAGCCGATATTGGCGACGCTGAGGGTCATGGTGTTGATGGTCTCTTCGAGGCTTGCAAGCGCCGCGTTGAAATCCTGCTTCAGCTTGCCGTATTCGCCGGGGAACTCGTCGGTGATGCGGTGGCCGAGATTGCCGCGCGACAGCTCGGAAAGGCCGGCGCCGACGATCGAGACGATGCGGCGCTGTTGCGACACCGATTCTTGCCGTTCCGATTCCGACCGGCCGCGCTCGGCCTCCGCCGCCTGCCGCTCTCTGGCAGCCTCGTCTTCGAGGCGCTTGGTGTCGGCGAGCGTGAAGCGGAAGCCTTCGAGCGCCTTGGCGACCGAACCGACCTCGTCGCTCCGATCCTGGGCTGCGACCGCCTCCTCATAGTGGCCGTCGCTCAGCGCCTTGACGCTGGCGACCAGCCCGCCGAGCGGCCGTTGCACGAGCGAACGGACGGCGAGATAGAGCGCCAGCATGACCGCGCCGAGCACGATCAGCCCGTTGATGATCATCATGTATGTCTGGTCTTTGACCGGTGCATTGATGGCCGTGTGCGGGACATCGACGAGCACGACCCAGGTGGCGTTGACGCCGGGAACGGCGAAAGGATAGACGACGCGGTCGAAGGGATCGAGGCCGTCATAGGTCAGGTTCCTGACGAGGCCGGGCTCTTTGTTCGACAGCGCCGCCTTGACGACGTCGGCGCCTTCTCCGTCATATTGCTTGGTCATCAGGTCGGGGTTTGGCGCGACAATCCAGTTGCCGGCCTGCGACAGCAGCGTCACGCGGCCGGAGCCGAAAGGATGCAGCGCCTGCAGCTTGTCGGTGAGCGACTTCAGCGAAATGTCGACGCCGGCGAGACCGATCATCTTGCCGCCGGCCGTGACGGGATAGGCGATCGAGGTCAGGAGCGTCGGGACATCTGTTCCCTCGGCAAGGTACGGCGTGGTGATCGCGCCCTTGCCGCTGTCAGCGGCGAGCTTCCACCATTCGGCAGTATAATCATTGTCGAAGGTTGAGTACTGGACGCCGCCATCCTTGGTCTTCGACCAGTAGGGCGTGAAGGCGCCGTTCTTGTTCGTCCCTTCGTCATTATTGTTGGCGATCTCGGTGGTCTTGCCGTCGAGCGCCCCGAGCTGCTCGCAGAACCAGCTGCCGAAGGCGAAGGCGTTCTGCTCGAGATTGGCTTTCAGCACATTGATCATGCCCTTGCGGTCGAGCGATTTGCCCTCATGGCCGCGGCCAATCACGCCCGACATGGTGCGTGCGGCGCTGGCGAGTTCGCCGACATTGGCGGCGATTTCGTTGGCGATCGATTTTGCCTCGAGATTGGCCTGATCCATTGTCAGCGTCTGGACGCGATCCCGTGTCTGGCCGATGAGGAAAAAATTCGAGACGATGAGAACAAGCGCGATGGCAATGCCAGTGATGACGAGAAGTTTCGCTGCAAGCGATTTCATGCGAAAAATAAACATGGGGTCCTCGGGCAAGGATACGCCGAACGGGCATTCTCCGGCGCAGGAGCGAAGGCATCGCCCCGTCATGGAGCAGCCGGCCTGCAGCGGCGCGCGTCTTTCAAGACGCCACGGGACGCTGCAGCACTTTGAACTGGCGGCCGGCTGCAATAACGAAGGGCGCCGGCGACCACGAGGAAGATCGCCGGAGATACCTTAAATTTGAATGAAACTCGAATGGTCGAGGCAAGGAAAACCGCAGAAATTCCCTCAAAACCAATGGGTTTTCTTGGCGGCTTCGCAAAGAGACTGAAACTATAGTCTGTCCGCGACGTCCTTGCTTGACGGGATTGATGGCTGTCTCCCGATTTGAGGCATGCGAGCGAACCGGCGACCGCGGCGCCCGCGATCTACACGTCGAGCTTGTCGGCTACCCGTTGAGCATCAAATCGGAATGGCGGAGCGTGCTGGGGTTGGACCCGAATGCCGCCCTGAAGCGCTTTGCGAAATGCGCCCTCGATGCATAGCCCACCGCGATGGCGGCGGCTTGAGCGCTCTCGCGCTGCGCCATCAAATGCCGCGCCGCCAACATCCTTTCGCGCCGCAACAGTTTGGCGAAAGAGATACCTTCCTCCGCTAGTCGCCGGCGCATGGTGGATTCCGATAGGCCAATCATCCTCGCAACCTCGGGCGCCCGCCAGTCAAGGGAGAGGTCACTGGCGATCAGCCCAAGCACCCGCCCCGTGATCGACACGTCGAACATGGGACGCGCTGCCGGATCGCCATGGAGGAGCGCAAGAAGTTCGGTCAGCCGCGAGCGCCGCACGGAGGATTGCGCGGGGCCATCGGCGATCGCCGAGGCGGCATGAATCACGGCATCGACCAGATGTGGCGTCAGCTCGACCTGCAGGGGCTCGACGGCGGCCCTGCGGCGGTCGGCAATCGTCGACGGAACGCTGGCCTCGAGCAGGACCGAAGCGTCCGGCACCTCGAGGATCAGCGACTGATAGAAGCCGTGACTCTCATCCGGCAGGTTGAGGATGTCCATCTTCGTCTTTGCCGGCAGCACAAACAGCGAGCCGGCGCGAAGCGCAGAGCCGTTCATGCCGCGCCAGACTTCCTTGGCGCCGGAGACGACAACGCCCAGGATCGGATGCGGAAGTTCGATGGCGATCAGGCGTTCCTTGGCCAGGGCACAATAGGAAAACAGGTTCTCGCCATGCACGAGGCTGCCCCCGGTGCCCGCCGCTCGAAACCGTGCCAATCCCTCCAGCAGCGCGGAAGAGAGCGCTTGTTGTGATGCCTTCCCGATGTCCATGCGTATGACTTTATCCGATGGGCATGGCTGCGAAAATGATGGATTGACCGAAATGGGCTCATCTCCGGTCGAAGCGGGCGCGATGAGGCGCGGCTTTCCCGCAATTCTCGCCACTCCGCAACAGGAGTGAGCTTATGAGACAGATGATTTCCAGGAAGGTGCTGCAGGCCACGGCGGCGGCGATCTTTGTAGCGACCAGCACCCTGACCAATGCCTCCGCCGAGGAAACGGCGAAGGTCGTCACTGTTATCGATGGGTTTCAGTCACCCGAGAGCGTCCTGACCGTCGCCGATCGCCGCTTCGTATCGAATATGGGGAAGGCGCTCGATCCCATGGCGAAGGACGGCGACGGCTTCATCTCCGAGGTTTCCGCCGACGGCAAGGTCGTGACGCTGCGAGCTTTCCCGCCCGCCGGCGAGACGCTCGATGCGCCGAAGGGCATGGCTGCGGTTGGCGGCCGGCTCTATGTCGCCGATATCGACCGCGTCGTCGGTTTCGACCTGACGAGCGGGGCGCGCGTCTTCCAGCAACGCCTTCCGGGAGAAGAGCCAGCGCTCGCGAACGATCTCGTCGCGACCGCGGACGGGCAATTGCTGCTGACCGATAGCTTGCGCAACGCCGTCTATCGGCTCGACCCGAAGGCCGGCAGCATCGCCGAGCTCGCCAGCGGTATTCCCGGCGCGAACGGGATCATCGTCGAGCCGCAAAGCCGGCGCGTTCTCGTGGCCGGAATCGGCAAGAATTTCGGCGGCGGCGATATTTTTGCCATCGACGAGAGCGGCAAAGCAAGCCGCCTCGAACAGTCGCCGCATGGCCTGTTCGACGGACTGGCGACGCTGCCGGATGGCCGGCTGGCGGTCTCGGATTGGAAGGCGGTCGATCGCCCGGTTCCTGGAGCGCTGATCCTCTTCTCGGTCGATGGCGCTCCGACCGGCGAAATCCGGTTGGAGCGGGACATTCATGGCCCTGCCGATTTCACCGTCGACGGCGCGGCCGGCACGCTCTGGATACCGGCGACGCGCGACAATCAGGTTGTGATTTTCCGCCCGGGTGGCTAGCTCGGGCACGCACTGATCTTCTGTTGCCTGAACACGCGCTATGCCGGCACGGTCGTCAGCCTCCGTCCGTGGCGGCCGCCGGTCGGCGGGCACGTCGGCAAGGAAAACCGCAGAAATTCCGTCCAAACTAATGGTCTTTCTCGTCGGCTTCGCAAAGAGACTGAAACTATATTCTGTCCGCGACGTCCTTGCTTGACGGGATCGATGGCTGCGCCCCCGATTTGAGGCATGCGAGCGAACCGGCGACGGCCGCCCGGCGCAACGCCGTGGGAAAATCGAGGCCGTCGTCGAGGCTTGCGGCGAAATAACCGCAGAAGGTGTCTCCCGCCCCCACCGTATCGACCGGTTCGATTTTCAGGCCTTGCGCCCTGGAAACGACCCCGTCGCGGATGGCGATGACGCCATCGCCGCCGAGTGTGACGATCAGCGTCTGGCCGGTCTCCTGATGCAGGCGGTGAAGGGCTGCCTCGCGTGCCTCGGCGTCCATGCCGTCCTGTCCGGCGAGCCGCTCGAACTCGGTTTCGTTGGCGATGACAATATCGGCCAGGCGGCCGAGACGCGGCGCATCGGGGATCAGCGGCGCGAGGTTGAGGATGCTGGTGATGCCCTTGGCGCGGGCAGCCGACAGCGCGTGTTCGACGGCATCGACCGGCACTTCGAGCTGCAGCATCAGGATATCGCCTTCGTTCATCCTGCCGACCGCCGTCTCGGCATCGGCAGCCGTCACCAGGCCGTTGGCGCCGGGGACCACAGCGATCATGTTCTCGCCATCGCCGCCGACGAGGATCAGCGCCGTGCCTGTGGGGCCGTCGACATGCTTGACCAGGGAGAGGTCGGTTCCGGCATCATCGAGTAGGGCGAGCGCATCCGCGGCAAAACCATCCTTGCCGACGCCGCCGGCCATATGCACATAGCGACCAGCGCGGCGGGCTGCCAGCGCCTGATTGGCACCCTTGCCGCCGGCGGCCGTGGCAAATCCGTTGCCGGCGACCGTCTCGCCGGGCTTCGGCAGGCGCGCGGTCGTGGCGATGAGATCCATGTTGATGGACCCGAAAACTGTGATCATGAGGATGTCCTGTCTTTTGGAACACGCGGGCGACGTGATGTTCCAACTCTTGTATGAAATGCGGGGCAGACACTGCCCGAAGCGGTCACTCCTCGTCAACCATCCGAAGCTTGAGAAGACCGGTGCGGCTTTCCACTGATTTGGCCGGAGTCTCGTCGTCCGGCCTGATATCGCCGCTCGCCTCGAATTCCAGCGCTTCGATCTTGGCGCCGCGCCTGGTGAGCTTGTCGGCCGATGTAACGACCATGTCGATATCCTTCTGCGCCATGGCGAAATGGCCCTGCAGCTTGCGCACCCGCTCGTCGAGCCGGCCGAGATCGTCCATCAGCAGCGCCACCTCGCCCTGAATCAGATGCGCCTGCGCCCGCATGCGCTGGTCCTTCAGCACCGCCTGGATAACCTGGATCGACAGCATCAGCAGCGACGGCGAGACGATGACGATGCGCACCCGGTGCGCCTTCTGCACCACCGGCTCGAAATTTTCGTGGAGCTCGGCAAATATCGATTCGGACGGCACGAAGAGAAAGGCGGTATCCTGGGTTTCTCCCTGGATCAGGTATTTCTCGGCAATATCCCGGATATGGATCTCCATGTCGCGGCGGAACTGCTGGCCGGCGAGCTTGGCGGCCTCGGGGCTGCCGGCGTCGCGGATGGCGTTCCACGCTTCGAGCGGGAATTTCGCGTCGATGACGAGCGGCGGCGCGCCGTTCGGCATGCGGATCGTGCAGTCCGGCCGCGAGCCGTTGGACAGCGTCTGCTGGAAGGCGTAGGCGCCCATCGGCAGGCCGTCGGCAACGATCGTCTCCATCCGCGACTGGCCGAAGGCGCCGCGCGTCTGCTTGTTGGAAAGTATCGCCTGCAGCCCGACGACGTCCTTGGCGAGCGTCTGGATATTGTTCTGCGCCGCATCGATGACCGCCAGCCGCTCCTGCAGCCGCTGCAGGTTCTCATGCGTCGATTTGGTCTGCTCGGCGATCGTCGAGTTCATGCGCTGCGACATGCCGTCGAGACGCTGGCTGATCGTCTGGTTGAGTTCGCTTTGCCGCGCGCCGAAGACCTCGGTCATCGCCGCGATCCGACCCTGCATCTCCGCCTGGATCTTCAAAAGCTCGGCCATGCGCATCGCACTTTCCCTGGCGCGCAGATCCGCCTCCTCCGCCTGTTCGCGGCGAAGCCCGGCGGCGCGCAAAAAAAGGACGATCACCAGCAGGATGAGGACTGCAAGAACGCCGCCGGCCAGCGCCAGCATGGTCGGGCTGATCGAGGCGACGGAAGCTGCGAGCGATTCGGAAGTGGCGGTCATGGCGCAACCATAACAGAACATATGGCAATATATAGATCAAAACGTGAACGAAATCGGTGATCCTCAATATCTTCCAAGGCCACCGCGCCTTGCCGGCCCACGCGGAAAATCGCGGTCGGATTTAATGATTGCTCAACCATATTCGCCAAAAGCTGTGGCGCAGAATTCCCTCCCGCGCCGTCGCGCCAAATACAGAGATACCCATGACATCCCAGCAGACCGACAGCGCGCTCAAACAGCGTCTCGATTTCATCGAACTGGACGAGGCGTCACGCAAGTCGATGCGAGAGCTGCGCCCTGTGATTGCCGAGTTGATCGGCGGCGCCCTCGATAAATTCTACGCCAAGATCGCGAGGACGCCCGCTGTGTCGAGCTTCTTCCCTGACAAGGTCCATGTCGGCCATGCCAAGAAGCGGCAGCAGGATCATTGGGCCAATCTTGCAGGCGGTACGTTTGATGAAAGCTATGTCGAAGGCGTGACCGCCGTCGGCCGCACCCATGCTCGCATCGGGCTGGAGCCGCGCTGGTATATCGGCGGCTATGCCCTCGTCATGTCCGAGCTCGTCAAGGGCATCATGGAGAAGCAGTGGCCGTCGGTCTTCGCGCGCCAGCAGGGCAGGCAACTGGCGGAGAAGCTGTCCGCCGTCATCAAATCGGGCATGCTCGACATGGATTATTCCATCTCGGTCTATCTTGAGACCCTGGAAGCCAAGCGCCGCGCGCTGGAAGAGGAGCGCGCCAAGGCGCAATCCGACCAGGTCATCGCGCTGGAGCAGCTGCGCCGCGGCCTGGAAGCACTGTCGAACGGCGATCTCGAAGCAACTCTGCCATCCGACCTGCCGGGTGATTTCAGGCAGATGGCCGAGGATTACAACCGCGCCGTCAGCGCTCTTCGCCAGTCTTTCGCATCCGTGCGCGATACGTCGGGCCAGATCATGAGCGGCGCCGACGTCATTTCCAATGCAACCAACGACCTGGCGCTGCGCACCGCCCAGCAGGCAGCCGGCGTCGAGGAAAGTTCAGCGGCCCTGCAGCAGCTTTCCGTCAGCGTCGGCCAGACCGCCGCCAATGCCGAAAAGGCTTCCGGCGCCGTGCGTGAGACACAGCAGAAGGCGAAGAATTCCGGTGAACTCGTCACCAGCGCCGTCTCGGCGATGGCCGGCATCGAAAAATCCTCGACCGAAATCTCCAAGATCATCGGCGTCATCGACGAGATCGCCTTCCAGACCAATCTTCTGGCGCTGAATGCCGGCGTCGAAGCAGCGCGCGCAGGTGAAGCCGGCAAGGGTTTTGCGGTCGTCGCCCAGGAAGTCCGCCAGCTCGCCCAGCGCACGGCTGAAGCCGCCAAGGAGATCAAGAACCTGATCTCGCAGAGTTCCCGCCAGGTCAATGAGGGTGTGGGCATCGTCTCCAGCACCGGCGAGGCGCTGAACGACATGATCAGCCGCATCGATATCATCAACCGATTCGTCGCCGATATTGCCGCCGCCGCCCGCGATCAGGCAACCGGCGTCAACGAGGTCAGCGTGGCGATCCGCAGCATGGGCGAAATCACCCAGCAGAATTCCGGCATGGTCGAGCGCACCTCGGCGGAAACCCGCCGGCTCACCGATGAGGTGGGAAAGCTGATCGAGCTGCTGCAACACTTCCGCGCCCGGCCGGAAGGCCGCGCCGTCACGGCTGCCCGCCGTGCGGCTTGACGCGAATATGGCAAAATTCCGGGCGGGGATGCAAAAAAGCGTCTTCCCCGCCCGCCGGATAATTCCATAGTGAGAAAAGATGGGTTATTGGAACGCCCATGACCATCAAGCCACTCATCATTCTTCCCGATCCCCTTCTCCGCCAGCTCTCAAAGCCGATCGAGCGGGTCGACGCCGACCTGCAGCGTCTGGCCGACGACATGCTGGAAACCATGTATGATGCGCCGGGTATCGGCCTTGCCGCCATCCAGATCGGCGTGCCGCGCCGCATGCTTGTCATCGACGTGTCGCGCGAGGGCGAAGAAAAGCAGCCGCAGGTCTTCATCAATCCCGAGATCGTCAAATCCTCCGACGAACGCTCGGTCTATGAGGAAGGCTGCCTGTCGATTCCCGATTATTATGCCGAGGTCGAGCGGCCGGCCGTCGTTTCGGTGAAATATCTCGACCGTGACGGCAAGGAACAGACGGTGGAAGCCGACGGCCTGCTCGCCACCTGCCTGCAGCACGAGATCGACCATCTGAACGGCGTGCTGTTCATCGATCATATCTCGCGGCTGAAGCGGGAGATGGTGATCAAGAAGTTCACCAAGGCGGCGAAGTCCAAGGCGCTCTGAGTGTTGCGTTGAACAGGCGCCGGCGAGGCACTATGATATCATCGATATCATGATGGAGGTGCCGAATGGGTGATTGCTTATTCGCGATGTTCCTGAGGCAATGAAACGGCAACTTCAGGAAAGCGCGCAGCGTAATGGCCGCAGCCTTTCGGAAGAGGCGATCGAAATCATCCGCCGGCAGATTGCGGCCGGGCGTTCGGGGGCTTCCGCCGGACAGCGCCTGCGCTCGCTGATGAGCGATGAAAGATTGACCGATGAGGGGGTGGAATCCATCGCCGCATCCCGCCACGAACCCGATCGCGAACCGCCGCACTTCGACACATGATCGTCCTCGATACGAATGTGATTTCCGAGTTGCAGGGGAGAACCCACAGCGAGCGGATATTGAACTGGCTGGATGGCTACGACGTTGAGGCGCTTTTCCTGACGACGATCGCCGTCGCCGAAATGCGCTATGGACTTGAACTCCTCGACGATGGCAGGCGAAAGACGGCGTTGATTTCCGACTTCAATCGGATCGAGTCGGAATTTGCCGGCCGTATCCCCGGTTTCTCTCTGAGCGCCGCCAATCGCTACGGCCTTCTGGCGGCGCAGCGCAGAAAGACGGGGCGGATGGAGACTAAGGATGCCATGATCGCCGCCATCTGCCTTGCAAACGGCGCCACGCTCGCCACCCGCAGCATCCGAGATTTCGAGGGGCTTGATCTCAAGCTCGTAAACCCGTTTGAAGACGGCTGATCCTCAATTGGCGAGATAGAATGTCTCTTAGCATCATTTTCATGGGAACTCCGGAGTTCTCGGTTCCGACCCTGCGCCTGCTCGTCGACGCCGGCCACAGGATCGTCGCCGTCTATACGCAGCCGCCGCGGCCGGGCGGCCGGCGCGGGCTCGATCTGAAGAAATCGCCGGTGCATCAGGCGGCCGAGCTGCTCGGTCTCCCGGTCTTCACGCCGGTCAATTTTAAGGATGCGGAGGAGCGCGAGAGGTTTGCCGCGTTCAAGGCCGATGTCGCCGTCGTCGTCGCCTACGGGCTACTGCTGCCGGAGGCGGTTTTGAACGGCACCCGCGACGGCTGCTATAACGGCCATGCCTCGCTGTTGCCACGCTGGCGGGGTGCTGCGCCGATCCAGCGGGCGATCATGGCCGGCGATGAAAAGACCGGCATGATGGTGATGAAGATGGACAAGGGTCTTGATACCGGCGCCGTCGCACTGAGCCACGAAGTCGAGATCGGCCCGAACATGACGGCAGGCGAATTGCATGACCGGCTGATGCTGGTCGGCGCCAAGGCGATGGCGGAAGCCATGGTGAAGCTGGAAATGAACGACCTGCCGCTGACGCCGCAGCGGCAAGACGGCGTGCTTTATGCCGCCAAGATCGACAAGGCCGAGACGCGCATCGACTTCGCCAAGGAGGCGCGGGATGTGCACAACCATATCCGCGGCCTGGCACCGTTCCCCGGCGCCTGGTTCGAGCTGGAGATCGGCGGCAAGCCGGAACGGGTGAAGGTGCTGGGGTCAGAGCTGGCCGAGGGGCAGGGGACCGCCGGACAGTTGCTGACCGACGATCTCGTCGTCGCCTGTGCTTCTGGCGCCGTGCGGCTGACACGGCTGCAGAAGGCAGGCGGCAAACCGCTCGCCGCATCCGATTTCCTCCGGGGCACGTCGCTTGCGGCCGGCACGAGGCTTTCCTGATGCCGCGCTACCGCATGACCGTCGAATATGATGGTGGTCCCTATGTCGGCTGGCAGCGGCAGGAGAACGGTCCGTCGGTGCAGGGTGCGATCGAAGCCGCGGTGCTGTCGCTGACCGGCGAGACCGTTTCGGTTCGCGGCGCCGGCCGCACCGATTCCGGCGTCCACGCCATGGGACAGGTGATTCATGCCGATCTTTCGAAGGAATGGTCGCCCTACCAGTTGCAGAACGCCCTGAATGCGCATCTGAGGCTGGCCGGCGAGCGCGTCTCCATTCTCGACGTCGCGGCGGTTCCCGAATTCTTCGATGCCCGCTTCTCGGCTCTGCGCCGCCATTATCTCTACCGGATCGTCAGCCGCCGGGCGCCGCTGGCGCTCGAAGCCGGCAAGGCCTGGTGGGTGCCGAAGACACTCGACCACGAGGTCATGCACGCCGCCGCCCAGCGGCTGGTTGGCCGGCATGATTTCTCCACCTTCCGCTCCGCCCATTGCCAGGCGAGCAGCCCGGTGCGCACGCTGGACCGGCTCGATGTGACGCGCAACGGCGCGCTGATCGAGATCCGTGCCACGGCGCAGAGCTTCCTCCACAACCAGATCCGCTCCTTCGCCGGGACGCTGAAGCTCGCCGGCGAGGGCAAGTGGACGCCCGACGATGTCGAGGCGGCGCTCGAAGCGCGCGACCGCAAGGCCTGCGGCCCGGTGGCGCCGCCCGACGGGCTCTATTTCCTGCAGGTGGATTATCCTGAGGTGATCACCGATCGCCGTAGGCTGCCCGCCGACGAAAGCGACGACGATCTCTCATGATGTCCAATCTCATGCGATAACGCGGCTCAGGCGGGATAAATGCCGAGGAAGTGCTGCAGATATTCCGAAAGGATCATCGACGGCACCAGCAGCACCAGCGTCAGCGCGCCGACCATCAGCGCGTGATCGTGGCAGATCATCCGGAGGATCCGCGCCAGCACGAAGACCTGCGCCAGCATGAAGGCGAGCAGCAGCAGCGAGACGAGGCCGACGGCGCCGGGCAGGAAGAACACCAGCGCCAGCAGTAGGCCGTTGATGTAGGAGAGCGGCACGCCGAGCCAATTGACACTGACGACGACGGGGGCAAAGCGCTCGCCCATGCGGAAGGCCAGCAGCAGCAGCCCGGCAAAGACCAGCGGCACAATCCAGTTGGCGATCTCGACGAGGCCGAGCCTGACAAAAAAGGCAAAATTGACATCGGCTTCCGGCGGCAACGAGCGCAGGAAGGCCTGTCGCCACCAGAGCCAGGAAATGCCCATCGGCGGCAGGCACCAGGCGATCGCCCAGAACGAGCGGTTGACGCCACGCTCCGACAGATCGAGGAAGCGGAAGCCGCGCGGATCCATCCGGATCAGCAGCCAGAGGCCGGCCAGATAATACTGGACTTCCCTAAGACCCGGCATGGGCGAACCAGCGGGCGATGAAGGTCTCGTAGATCTCCGTCAGCGTCTCCAGATCGGCAACGGCGACGCGCTCGTCGACCATGTGCATCGTCTGGCCGACGAGGCCGAACTCGACGACCGGGCAATAGTCCTTGATGAAGCGGGCATCCGACGTGCCGCCGGTGGTCGAAAGCTTCGGGGATCGACCGATGGTGCTCTCGATGGCCGACGACAGCGAGGCGATCAGAGCATTGTTGCGGGTCAGGAAGACGTGGCTCGGCCGGTCGGCCCAGACGATATCATATTTGGCCGGCGGCCTGCCTGGACGCAGCTGGCCATTGCCTGCGGCGGCTTCGAGCCGGCGCAAGATTTCGACGCGCAGCGTTTCGACGGTCCAGCTGTCATTGAAGCGGATGTTGAAGCCTGCCGATGCCTTGGCCGGAATGACGTTCGTCGCAGGGTTGCCGACATCGACCGTCGTCACTTCGAGGTTCGATGGCTGGAAATCGTCGGTTCCGCCATCGAAGGGCGGGTCCATCAGCGCCTGCGTCAGCTGCAATAGGCCGCGCACTGGATTGTCGGCAAGGTGCGGGTAGGCGGCATGGCCCTGCACGCCATGCACTGTGATCTTCCCCGACAGCGAGCCGCGCCGGCCGATCTTGATCATGTCGCCGAGCCGGTCCGGATTGGTCGGTTCTCCCACAAGGCAGGCGTCCCACCGTTCGCCGCGCTCCGCCGCCCATTGCAGCAATTTGATCGTGCCGTTGATCGCCGGGCCTTCTTCGTCGCCGGTGATGAGGAAAGAGATCGAGCCGGCCGGCGGCCCGTTCTTTTCGATATGACGGGCGACGGCGGCGACGAAACAGGCAATGCCGCCCTTCATGTCGACAGCGCCGCGGCCGAAGAGCTCGCCCTTTGATATCTCGGCGGCAAAGGGCGGATGTGTCCAGGCGGCTTCGTCGCCGACCGGCACCACATCCGTGTGGCCCGCAAACATCAGGTGCGGGCCGTCGCTGCCAAGTCGGGCATAGAGGTTCTCGATATCGGCTGTGCCCTCTTCGCGTGCCGTCACCTTATCGACCGTAAAGCCGAGCGGCGCGAGCATGGCGTCGAGCGCCGTGAGCGCGCCGCCTTCGGCGGGTGTCACGGACGGGCAGCGAATCAACGTCTGGAGATTGGCGACGGGGTCGGTAGCGGTCATGGCGTCGAACTATCCGGCGGGAATGGCAAAGACATGGCAGGGCGGAGCCGCCTCGCGTAAAAAGACGCCGTCTGTTTAACGGATCAATGTGCCGGTGTCATCAATCTCTGAGCAGCTCGTTGATGCCGGTCTTGGAGCGGGTCTGTTCGTCGACGCGCTTGACGATGACGGCGCAGTAGAGATGCGGCGCCGGCAGGCCGTTTGCCATCGTCGCATTGGCCGAGGCCATCGAACCGGCGACGACGACGGAATAGGGCGGCACTTCGCCGTACATGACCTCGCCGGTGGCGCGGTCGACGATCTTGGTCGACTTGCCGATGTAAACGCCCATGCCGAGCACGGAACCTTCACGGATGATGCAGCCCTCGACCACTTCGGAGCGGGCGCCGATGAAGCAATTGTCCTCGATGATCGTCGGGCCGGCCTGCATCGGCTCCAGCACGCCGCCGATGCCGACGCCGCCGGAGAGATGCACATGTTTTCCGATCTGTGCGCAGGAGCCGACCGTCGCCCAGGTATCGACCATCGTGCCTTCGCCGACATAGGCGCCGAGATTGACGAAGGAGGGCATCAGGATGGCGTTCGGCGCGATATAGGCGGAGCGGCGCACGACGCAGTTGGGCACGGCGCGGAAACCGGCGGCGCGGAACTGGTTCTCGCCCCAGTTTTCGAACTTCGAGGGAACCTTGTCCCACCAGGTGGAATTGCCCGAGCCGCCCTTGACCACCTCCATGTCGTTGAGGCGGAAGGACAGCAGCACCGCCTTCTTCAGCCACTGGTTGACCGTCCAGGCGCCGTCGGCGCCGCGTGTCGCCACGCGGACCTTGCCGGCATCCAGCAGATCGAGTGCTGCTTCGACCGCATCGCGGACCTCGCCCTTCGTCGACATGTTCACATTGTCACGATTGTCGAAGGCGGCTTCGATGGTCTTTTCGAGGGATGCGAGGTCGGTGGCGCTCATGGGAATTCCTTAAACTTCGATCTTTATCGTGGAGACGGCGCAGTCTCCGGAATTGCGGTTGGCGGGATGGTTTCCTGCTCTACAGCATGCGCCCGTAGAATGGAATTATTTTTCGGGCAGGATCAATCTGGTTTCAAGGCGTTATAGCGACATATCCGGCACTAAGGCCGGCAGTACTGAAAGGCATTTCGACATGGCGAAGGGACGTAACGGCGGTTCTAGGCGCAAGGATGGCGTATGGGACCCGCTGAAAAGCAGTTCGACCGACAGGCAGCGGGCGCAAGCCGTGCCGAAGACGCCGCAGACGATGTCACCTGCCTATCGTCTTGCCTATGTCGACGAGGATTTCCTCTGCCGCGAGGAACTGCGGCCGATCCGCTTGCAACTGGAACTGCTGAAGACCGAGATGATGCTGACGGAACGCGGCATCCGCTCCACCGTCGTCATGTTCGGCGGCGCCCGCATTCCTGCCCCCGGCCAGAGCGCCTGGGCGGCGCGCAACGACATCCAGCGCGTCAATCTGGAGGCGGCGTCCGTCTATTATGACGAAGCCCGCAAATTCGCCCGGCTCTGCTCGAAATATTCGGCGAGTTTCGATTTCCAGGAATATGTCATCGTCACCGGCGGCGGCCCCGGCGTCATGGAGGCGGGCAATCGCGGCGCGGCCGACGAGGGCGCACCCTCGATCGGCCTCAACATTGTGCTGCCGCACGAGCAGGCGCCGAATGCCTATGTGACGCCGGAGCTCAGCTTCAACTTCCACTATTTCGCCATTCGCAAAATGCATTTCATGGTGCGCGCCAAGGCGATCGCGGTCTTTCCCGGTGGGTTCGGAACGCTCGACGAATTCTTCGAATGCCTGACGCTGATCCAGACTGGTCGGATGGAGCGCCTGCCGCTGATCCTGTTCGGCGAGGCCTTCTGGCGAAGCATCATCAATTTCGAGGCATTGGCCGAATTCGGCACGATCGCGCCTGACGACGTCAAGCTGATCAGCTTCGTCGACACGGCCGACGCCGCATGGAAGATTGTTCAGGATTTCTACGAGCACTAAGAATAGGGCCTAAGCGCAGGTCTCGATCGCGAAAGCTGTCCCTTTCCCCGCCGGAGCGGGGAAAGAGCGGGGCAATGGTTCGTCCAACCTTACAGGAGCGGGCGGTCCGGCATGTCGTCGATCGAGATGACGCCGTCCTTGTTGCGGTCCATGCGGGTGAACAGTTTGTCGAAGGCGGCAACCGCTTCCTGTTTGGAAATCTGGCCGTTCTCGTCAGTGTCGGCCCGGCGCATCATCATCGACGCGCGCATGAAGGTGCCGCCATGGCGCATCCAGTGATGGCCGTCATGCCCGTCGCGGGGCGGCCGCCCGGCCTCGTCATCCGGCATGTCGGCCGTCGCGTTCGCGTCTTTTTCGGCGCCGGCCTCCTGCTTGTGCTGATCCTTCATCG
Source organism: Rhizobium lentis (assembly GCF_014200175.1). Taxonomy (GTDB): domain Bacteria; phylum Pseudomonadota; class Alphaproteobacteria; order Rhizobiales; family Rhizobiaceae; genus Rhizobium; species Rhizobium mulingense. Next base: position 171,005 of record NZ_JACHBD010000002.1, read on the forward strand.
CCTGCAGCTGCGTCTGCCGGTACTGGCGGATTTCGCCTGGAGTCAGCGAGCCGTCATTGTTGGTATCGATCGCGGCGAAGATCTTGTCGAGTCCACTGCTCGCTTCCTCCTTGGAGACCTTGCCATCCTTGTTCGCGTCGAACTCTTTGAGCATGCGGACATAAGTGATTTCGAGGAAGGCGTCGCGGCCCGGACCGTCCATGCCGGCATGATGCGGACGCGGCCCGTTGCCGGGTGCGGCAAAACTTACCCCGGCGGCTCCGCCGAAAATGAAGACGGAGGAGAGCGCTGCCACTATCAGCTTGTTGCGGTACATCGTGTTTCCCTTTCGTAAGGTGTCCCCTCACGAAAGAGGCTATGGCAGCGGACCCAAAAGACCCAGTTAAACATCGGTAAGCTGGGTGAAACTTTGGTAAGGTGTCCGGTAGTCTAGCCGCCGGATCCGGTCACCTTGCCGAGGAATGCGACGAGATCGTCGGTGACGAAATCGATGTGATCCTCCTCGCCGCTGGTTCTTTCCCACCACTCGACGACCGTGTCTTCCAGATTGCGTGGCACCAGCAGCACGGTCTGCATGCCGAGCGCCTTCGGCACCGTCAGATTGCGCGGCAGATCCTCGAACATCGCCGCTTTGCCCGTGTCGACGCGCTTCAGCGCCGCAAACTTGTCATAGGTAGCCTGCGCCGGTTTGGGCACGTAGTCGGCGGCGACGATGTCGAAGATATCGTCGAAATGCTCGAGAATGCCGAGCGCTCCTGCCGTCATCTCGGCGTGTTTGACGCTGCCGTTGGTGAAGATGAATTTACGCCCCGGCAGCGCCTTGATCGCCTGTCCGAGTTCCGGCTGCGGCATCAGCGCCGAATAATCGATTGCATGCGCCTTTTCGAGAAAGTCGTTCGGATCGATGCCGTGATGGATCATCAGACCCTGCAACGTCGTGCCGTGCTCGAGATAATATTGCTTCTGCAGCTTGCGCGCCTCTTCCCGCTCCATCTGTAAGAGCGCGGCGACATAGGCGGTCATGTTCCTGTCGATCTGCGCGAAGAGATTGACATGATGCGGATAGAGCGTGTTGTCGAGGTCGAAAACCCAGTCAGTAACGTGGTCGAAATCGGCTTTTTCGGGGGTGCGGTCGATCTTTGTCATGGCGGTCTTATGGCATGGCTGCCGCGGGAAACCAAAGGGCTTTTGCTCGAGTGTCCGCTTTCCCGTGGCCTTCTTAAAAATGCCGCTAGATTTTCACAACTTTAAAGAGATTCCGGCTGAATATCGCCATTGATCGCTGGTGACTTTCTGCCTGCGTCAGACAGGGGGACCCGCAAGGGTAAAGTCGCATGAAGATCGTTCTGATCAATCCACCACATACCGCTATCGGTAGCCGTATTCCCGATGATCACCTTCCACCGCTCGGCCTTCTCTCGGTCGCAGGTCCTCTGATCGATGACGGTCATGATCTCAGCCTCATCGATGCAGAGTTCGGACCGATGACGATTGCGGAAATCATCGACCGGATCACGGCGAACGGTCCTGATCTGGTGCTGATCGGCCATTCCGGCTCGACTTCGGCCCATCCTACTGCGCGCGCGATCGCAGAAGCGGTCAAGCGCAGCGATCCCGCGATCCGCGTTGTCTATGGCGGCGTGTTTCCCACTTACCATTGGCGAGAGGTCCTGGCCGAGACCGAGGCATTCGACATCGTCGTGCGAGGGGAGGGCGAGGAAACGATGCGGCGCCTCGCCGGTGCCCTGGCCGCCAACCGTCCGCTTGATGCCATTGCCGGGATTGCCTATCGCGACGGCCGCGGCGAAGTCCGGGCAACCCAGCCGGCGCAGGCGATCGCCGATCTCGCTGCCTATCGCATCGGCTGGGAACTGATCGACCATGCCAGCTACAGCTATTGGGGTGGCAAGCGGGCCGTCGTTATGCAGTTCTCGCGTGGCTGTCCGCATCTGTGCAATTATTGCGGCCAGCGCGGCTTCTGGACCCGATGGCGCCACCGCTCGCCGGAACTGTTTGCCCGCGAGATCGCCAGGCTTTATCACGAACAGGGAGTCGAACTCATCAATCTTGCCGATGAGAACCCGACCTCGTCGCGCAAGGCCTGGCTCGCGTTCCTCGAAGCGATGATCGCCGAGAATGTGCCGGTGCAGATCGTCGGCTCAACGCGCGCGGATGACATCGTCCGCGACGCCGATATCCTGCATCTCTATCGCAAGGCCGGTGTCGTGCGCTGGCTGCTCGGCATGGAAAATACCGACGAGGCAACCCTGGCCCTGATCAAGAAGGGCGGAGCCAAAACGACCGACCGCGAGGCAATCCGGCTTCTGCGCCAGCACGACATCCTCTCAATGGCGACCTGGGTGGTCGGTTTCGAAGAGGAGAAGCTCAGCGATCTCTGGCGCGGCTTCCGGCAACTGCTCTCCTATGACCCCGACCAGATCCAGGCGCTCTACGTCACCCCGCATCGCTGGACACCCTTCTTCCGTATCGCCCGTGACCGACAGGTGATCGAGACCGATATCCGCAAATGGGATTACAAACATCAGGTCTTGAAGATGCGGTACCTGAACCCCTTCGTGCTGATCGCCTGCGTCAAGCTCATCGAGGTGGCGGTCCAGGCGCGGCCGAAGGCGCTGGTGCGCATCCTCTTTCATCGCGACCGCGAGCAGCGCCATTCCATGCGTTGGTACACGCAGATGGGGCGCCGGGTGTGGTTTCATGAGGTTCTCGAATTTCTTTTCCGCCGCCGCCATCTGAAGAATGGCCCGACGCTCGAGAATTTCTGGGGCGCGCCGCAGGATGACGAGGAGGAGTCGATGCTCCGACCGCAACGGCATATAAAGAGCCTCGACGCGGCGGAATAAAAATAGACGCCCGATTTTCGGCGGACGCGACAGGCGCGGGATGCTAGAAAGCGGGCATGCTGTTCGAACGCGCCGACGATGATACGCTCTATGACGCCCTGGTCGCGCGCAGCGCCGATTACGAGGGTCAGGCCTATGTCTGCGTGAAGACGACAGGCGTCTTCTGCCGTCTGACCTGCCCGGCGCGCAAGCCTAAGCGGGAAAACACCCTGTTCTTTGAGACGATCGCCGCCTGCATGCATTCCGGCTTTCGCCCCTGCCGGCGCTGCAAGCCGCTGGAGCAGCCGGGCCGTGAGCCGGTCGTCGACGCCTTGCTGGCCCGGCTGGAGGACGAGCCGGAGGTCCGCTGGAGCGAAGACGAGCTCGTTCGCCGCGGCCATGATCCTTCGACCGTGCGCCGCGCCTTCAAGCGGGCGCTCGGCATGACTTTCCACGATATCGTCCGTTACATCAGGCTCGGCGAAGCGGCCAGGCAGCTGGCCGATGGGGCACGCGTCATCGATGTCCAGATCGAAGCTGGATATGAGTCTCCGAGCGGCTTTCGCTCGGCTTTCCAGCGGCTCGTCGGCAAGGCGCCGGCGCTTTCGCAGAACCGCGAACTGCTCTTTGCCGGTTGGTTCGACACGCCGCTCGGGCCGATGATCGCGGTTGCTGACAGGACCTGTCTGCATCTTCTCGAATTTCATGATCGCAAGGCGCTGCCGGCCGAACTCGAAGCGCTGCAGAAACGCGTCCGCTCTTCGGTAGCGATCGGCCGCACCCCTGTCATCGATCAGATCGAGGCGGAAATCCGGGATTATTTCGAGGGCCGGCTCAGCGTTTTCAGGACGCCGCTGGCGCTCGGCGGCACGCCCTTCGAAAAACATGTCTGGGCAAAGCCGATGGAGATTCCGATCGGGCAGACGCGCGCCTATGGCGATCTCGCCAGGGGGATGCAAAGGCCGGAGGTGGTGCGGGCCGTCGGCCGCGCCAATGGCGCCAACCAGCTGGCCATCATCGTGCCCTGCCATCGAATCCTCGGCGCGGACGGGTCGCTGACTGGTTACGGCGGCGGGTTCTGGCGCAAGCAATGGCTGCTGCGCCATGAAGAGAAGATCAGTACACAGGCAGAGATGGAGGAAAAAGCATGAACCAGACTGAAAAGGCCCGAGCATTCGGCGCGCTGCACCAGAAGGGCAATCCGATCGTCCTCTACAATATCTGGGATGCCGGCACGGCAAAGGCGGTGGCGGAAGCCGGCGCCAAGGCGTTGGCGACCGGAAGCTGGTCGGTCGCCGCAGCCCACGGGTATGCCGACGGCGAGAAGCTGCCAATGTCAGTGCTGGTCGAGACGGCGAAATCCATCACCGATTTCGTCGACCTGCCGCTTTCCGTCGACTTCGAAGGCGCCTATTCGGCGGAGCCCGAGGGGGCGGCGGCCAACGTCGCCAGACTGGTCGAGATCGGCGCCGTCGGCATCAATTTCGAAGATCGGGTGGTGTCCGGCGAGGGGCTCTATCCCGTCGAGAGCCAGGCGGCCCGCATCCGCGCCATTCGTGATATGGCCGACGGCAAAGATATTCCCTTTTTCATCAACGCCCGCACCGATCTGTTCCTGGCCGAGAGCGATCTTGCCAAACATGCCGGTCTGGTGGACGAGGCGATTGAGCGGGGCAGGGCCTATGCGTCCGCCGGCGGCAGCGGCTTCTTCGTGCCCGGTCTGATCGATGCTGGTTTGATCGAAAAGATCTGCGCGGCATCGGCGCTGCCGGTCAATGTTATGATGCGGGCGGGCGCCCCTGATGTGAAAACGTTGGCACGGCTCGGGGTCGGCCGCATCAGCTATGGGCCGGGGCCTTACCGGTCGATGATGGAAAGGCTGAGACAGGAGGCGGCAGCGATTTACAGCCTGCTCTGAGAAGTTTGCGGGCCGCATCCGCATGAAAGGCTGCGGCCCGAAAATGACATCCCGTTTGTTCAGGAACGGAAGCGCAGATTGTGCCGTGTCAGCTGGTTGACCGAGGTGCAACCCATCAGCTTCATGTCGCGCTCGATCTCGGTGCGCATCGTCTCCAGTGCCCGTTCGACGCCGGGCTGTCCGGCAGCGGCCAGCGGGAAGAGATAGTAGCGTCCGAGCCCGACGGCCTTTGCCCCCAGCGACAAGGCCTTGAGAACATGCGTGCCCCGCTGCACGCCGCCATCCATCATCACGTCGATCCGATCGCCGACGGCATCGACGATCTCGGCCAGCTGATCGAAGGCGCTGCGGGAACCGTCGAGCTGGCGGCCGCCATGATTCGACAACACGATGCCGGTGCAGCCGATCTCGACCGCGCGTTTGGCGTCCTCGACCGACATGATGCCCTTGAGGCAGAATTGCCCGCCCCAGGCCTGCACCATCTCCGCCACGTCGTTCCACGACATCGAGGGGTCGAGCATCTCGGTGAAATAGCGGCTGATCGAGAGCGCGCCGCCATCCATCTTCACATGATTTTCGAGCTGCGGCAGCCGGAACGCCTCATGCGTCATCCAGTCGATCCCCCAGGAGGGCTTGATCGCAAACTGCATCATGCCGGCGATATTGAGCTTGAAAGGAATGGCAAAACCGGTGCGCTTGTCGCGTTCGCGGTTGCCGCCGGTGATGCTGTCGACCGTCAGCATCATCGCCTGGACACCGGCGGTCTTCGCCCGCGCCATCATTTCGTGGTTGAGACCGCGGTCCTTATGGAAATAGAACTGATAGACCTGTGGCCCGTCGCTGATCTGCCTGGCCTCCTCCAGGCTGATCGTGCCGAGCGAAGAAACGCCGAACATCGTGCCGTATTTGGCCGCTGCCGCCGCGACCGCCCGTTCCCCCTGGTGGTGAAACAGCCGCTGCAGCGCGGTCGGCGAGCAATAAACCGGCATCGCCAGCTTTTGTCCCATGACGGTCACCGACATATCGATGTCGGCCACCCCGCGCAAAACGTTGGGCACCAGATCGCAAGCTTCGAAGGCCGCGGTATTGCGCCGATACGTCACCTCGTCATCGGCGGCGCCGTCGATATAATCGAAGATCGGCCCGGGAAGCCGCCGTTTGGCCATGCGCCGGAAATCGTGAAAATTATAGCAGTCTGTAAGGCGCATCTTTTTGCTCGACCCGTTGAGTTTGGGCCGCAACCTAAAGCACGATTCGAAATCTTGCCAAGTCTAGATCGTTCGATTTGCGACCTGTCGGATGGATATTGCTGCTTGGGAGAGTTTCTGCGTCGGGCGGTGGTCAGCCAGTGTCGGGCAAACCTCCTCACCGCTGCTGCCGCACGGCACCCTCAAACCTCCGCTGCACGCTGATGGTTTGTGCGATGAAGTTGCGGACGATGGGCGAGCGCTCGTCACGACGGGTTGATAGGGCCACACGTGCTATCGGCGCATCCCCTGAGATAGCGATGTAGCGGACGCCGGGAACATTGATCTTGGTCATTTCTACCGGCACGATCGAGATGCCGAGGCCGACGGCGACCAAGCTGGCAATGGACGTGATTTGCGGCGCCGGCGGGCCGAGAAGAGGTTCAAATCCCGATCGTCGGCAGGCGGCGATAATGTCGTCAAAAAAACTGGCGCCTGCCTCGCGCGGGAAGAGGACGAAGCTCTCTTCCGCAAGCTCGTCGAGCCGCAATGCTTTTGCTTGTGACTTGTGATGTCCCGACGGCAGGGCGATAACCATCGGCTCTTCGGCCACAAGCGCAGACCGGGCTTGCGCCGGGTCAGAACTGCCCGGACGGATGAAGACGGCGTCGAGTTCGGCGGCGTCCAGCCGTTCCAGCAATCGCGCGGTGGGTGCTTCCTCCAGGCTGAGCTCGACCGCCGCATATTTCTCGCGAAAGACATTGATCGCGGAAGGCACGATGGGATTGAAAACCGCCGAGCTGGTAAATCCGACCCGCAGCCGACCCTGATGGCCGCGCGCTGCCCGCAATGCGCTTTGCTTTGCTTGTTCTGCCTGCAGCAGGATGGCTCGAACCTCAGGTAGAAAAGCCTTGCCCGCCTCCGTCAGTTCGGCGCCGCTCGGAAGTCGCCGGAAGAGCAAGGCGCCAATCTCATTTTCGAGATCGCGAATCTGGTTGCTCAACGGCGGTTGTCCGATGCCGACCCTGCGCGCCGCTCGCGTAAAGTTCAGTTCTTCAGCGACAGCAATGAAATAACGAAGGTGACGCAACTCCATGTCATTCTTTTAAGATATCGATATCGCCTTTGCAATATATTGGAAATATTCACGTCCTCCCGCCACATGATCACGGGCGCCCCCACAACAGGCGCGATCGTTAGCGGGAGTTCAACATGAGTGGATATGAAAAGCAGTTCCTGATTACCGGTGTCAGCTCGGGCTTCGGCCTCGCTTTTGCGCAAGCCGCATTGGAAAAGGGGCACAAAGTCGTGGGCACGGTGCGAACCGACGAGGCCGCGGTCCGCTTCGAGAATCTGGCGCCTGGCCGCGCCCTCACCGTTAACCTCGACGTCGCCGATGTTGCGGCGCTCGAACCGATTGTTACGGATATCGAAAGATCCGTCGGTCCTGTCGACGTGCTCATCAACAATGCGGGTTACGGGCATGAGGGGACGATGGAGGAATCGCCGATCGAGGAAATGCGGCGGCAATTCGAAGCGAATGTCTTCGGAGCTGTCGCAATGATGAAGGCTGTCCTGCCGTTCATGCGCCGGCGGCGGACAGGCCATATCATCAATATCACCTCCATGGGAGGTTTCATCACCATGCCGGGCATCGCATATTATTGCGGCAGCAAATTTGCGCTGGAAGGGATAAGCGAGGTTCTTGCAAAAGAAGTGAAAGACTTCGGTATTTCGGTCACGGCGGTGGCTCCTGGCTCGTTCCGAACCGATTGGGCGGGCCGGTCCATGGTCCGCAGCGGCAGGAGCATTGCCGATTACGATGCGCTTTTTGATCCGATCCGCAGGGCACGTGAGGAAAAGAACGGCAAACAGGCGGGGGATCCTCGTAAGGCAGCCGCAGCCGTAATGGCGCTGGTCGAGGCGGAAAAACCACCCGTCCATCTGTTGCTTGGAGCCGATGCCCTTTCGCTCGTCCGCGACAGGCTGAAAAGCTTGAGCGCGGAAATCGACGCCTGGGAAGATCTTACGCTTTCGACGGATTTTGCCGAAGCATAAGGGGCGCCCGCAAGCGCCCTGTTCGATCAGGGAACGATCAGCGTTCCGATGCCGTGCTCGGTAAAGATCTCGAGCAGGACGGAATGGGCGGTCTTGCCGTTCAGAATGACGACGCCCTGCACGCCGGCCTTGATCGCGTCGATGCAGGTCTCGACCTTGGGGATCATGCCGCCCGAGATCGTGCCGTCGGCGATCAGCGCATGCGCTTCGGCGACGGAAAGTTCCTTGATGAGCTGACCCTTCTTGTCGAGCACGCCGGGAACGTCGGTCAAAAACAGCAGTCGGGTGGCGTTCAGCGCGCCGGCAATGGCGCCGGCGAAAGTGTCGGCGTTGATATTGTAAGTCGCGCCGTCGCGGCCAGGAGCCACGGGCGCGATGACCGGGATCATCTCGGAGCGGGCGAGCAGATCGAGCAGCGTGCGGTCGACTTCGACCACTTCGCCGACAAAGCCGAGATCAAGCACCCGCTCAATGTTGGAATCCGGGTCTTTGATGGTCTTGCGTGCCTTTTCGGCGAAGACCATGTTGCCGTCCTTGCCGCAAAGGCCGATCGCCCATTCGCCCGTCTGGTTGATCAGCGCGACGATCTCCTTGTTGATCGAGCCGGCGAGCACCATTTCGACGATCTCGACCGTCTTCTGGTCGGTGACGCGAAGACCGCCTTCGAATTTCGATTCGATGCCCATCTTGGTCAGCATGGCGCCGATCTGCGGACCGCCGCCGTGAACGACGATCGGGTTGACGCCCGACTGTTTCAGAAGCGCGATGTCGCTGGCAAAGGCCTTGCCGAGCTCGGGATTGCCCATCGCATGGCCGCCGTACTTCACCACGATCGTTTTATTTTCGTAACGCTGCATGAAGGGCAGTGCCTTGGCAAGAAGCCGTGCCTGAAGTTCGCTTTCGGTTTCGTTCATGGGAACCCCGCAGAATTGATCGCGGCCTTTTATCGCAAGTTTCTGACAGAGGGAATAATCCAGAGCGCAATAGTTTTTCGTATGTGGCACGGGGCGGGAGGAGTTCGGTGCGCCGGCTGAGCCAAGCACGATATCAGGAACGGCATGCAAGGCGATGAGATCAAGCACCTGATCGGCCGCGTCACGCTGGCGACCGTATGGCCTTCGCTGCCCTATACAGCCAGACCGCACCGAAACTTTTCGCAATTTGCCTGCGTATTCTGAAGGACCGCACGGAAGCCGAGGAGCCCTGCAGGAAGTCTATGTCAATTGGGCGAGCGGCTTGGGCGGTTTCCGGCAACCTCGGAGCCATCCTCGGCATGGTTGGCCGCAATTGCCGTTGCGTGCACGCAAGCCCGTCGCCGACGAATGCGATAGCATCTGCGATCTTGCCGATACCAACCCGATCCGGAAAGACAGACGGTGAGGAAGGATGAAGGAAGGCGGATTGACACCTGCATGGAAGAGTTGGAAGCTGATCGTGCGGTCGCCGTGAAACGGGCTTATGTCAAAGGACTGAGCTATCAGGAACTGGCGGATCAGTTTGGCGTTCCGCTGAACACGATGCGGACCTGGCTCAGGCGCAGCCTCTTGAACTGAGAGAGTGCATGGAACGATGACATCGCCCGACAAAAGCAAGGGAAATCGCTCCCGCGACGAGGTCCTCGCCGGTGAATATGTATTGGGCGTCCTGTCGCTACAGGATCGCCGGGTAGTGGAAGAGCGCATGCGCCGCGACCGCACCTTTGCGGCGATCGTCAGCCGCTGGGAAACCAACCTCTCCGCCTTCAACGACGAATATGACGGCGTCGCGCCGAGCCGGGAAACCTTCAAGCAGATCGAGGCTCGGTTGTTCGGCGATGCCGGAAAGCCTGCATCCTTTTCGCAGGGGCTGTGGAATTCCGCGGTCTTCTGGCGATCGCTGGCGTTCGCCTGCATCGTCGTCGCCGTCAGTGCCGTCATCTTCGCCTCCGGCCTTGTACCGCAGCCGCAGGGGCCGGCACCGCTGGTGGCCGAACTTGCGGGTCAAAACAACACGATCAATCTCCGCGCCTCCTACGAGATCCAGAGCGGCCGGCTGAAGATCGTGCCGGTCGCCGCCGGCAAGCCGGAGGAGAAATCGCTCGAACTCTGGCTGGTGCCGGGCAGTGGCGTACCGAAATCGCTCGGCATCTTCGAGCCCGGCGAAAGCGGTGAACTCGTCATTCCCGCCGATCTGCGCAACAATGTCGCCGATGGCGCAACCCTTGCCGTCAGCCTCGAGCCTTTCGGCGGTTCGCTGACCGGACAGGTGACCGGTCCGGTGATCGCAAGCGGCGCGGTGCACCGGCCATAACGGTGCGTCGGCCGTAAATCAATTTCTCCCTGTCTGAAACTCTTCGGCGCGGCCTTCCGTAGTTCGACATGTCGGATGACGCTCAGGCATGCATGATGCCGGCTACTGCTTCTTGCGAAGGGTCGGGATCTCACTCCCTTGGGGCAGATCTATTGCGCCGCTTCGGTTTTCGGGAAGACGAGGGAGACACTGCAATTCAACACGATATCAGTCAGCGCTTTCCCTCGACCTGTGGCCGGGAGCCCTGTCAGCCGTTCGAATTCGATGTTGACGTAAATCAGCGTCTCGCAGGTGCCGCCGAACTCGAAGACGGCTACCGCGTAGGCGACATGATCGAGAAAGTATCGAAATTGGTCGCCGTCGAGGGCTTCGGTAAGATGGGCCAGGTTGCCGAAGCCCTCCGGCGATAGGGCTTCGTCTGTGTCAGTCATCAATGATTATTCGCGTATGTCGCTGCTCTTCAACAGCATGAGATGACGCGTTGCTTCAAAAACTGCGACGGCGCAAGCGCAATCAGTATCGCACGTAGTCGACAAGTGGTTTCCCGATGGAGCGACGGTCGATCTCCGCAACCTGCTTGGAATATTTCGATCGACAGGACCAATCGAGCAGCGCGGATACAAAAGATCGCGATGTGTTTTAGCGAAGCCTGTTTATGCTCGATCGTAGGTAAACGATGTCAGCAGCGTCGTGACGAAATTGCTCGCCCGTTCCTTGACGAGGACTTCCGTCCATTCATCTGTGCCGCGCAGCCGCAAATCGGTGTAAATACTGTCCACGGCCGCCTCTTCAATCCGTTTGATATGTGTCTTGAACGACGCCTCGCCCCCGCCGCGATACATATCTCTGATGACCATGCGCAAAATTTCCTGAATGGCGATCTGCCACGCCGTGTTGATCGACTGAAGTTCTTTCGCGTCCTCTGTCATTGAGGCTCCCTTTGGTATGAGTGAACTGCCGGCACGGCTCAGGCCGGTACCTGTGCCCTGCTCGTTCAACCGAACGCATTTTCTCGGGAAAATTCGGCGCCGGCACAACGCTGCGGCGACGCAAAGGACTATTTCCGGGCGGCGGATCACGATGCTTCAGTGCAATCGGCACGGCGAGTGTACTTGGCCGCAGTCTTGCGTCAGCAGGCCTTGGCGCGCTTGGCAATAAGGGCCGACGTCGCCGACGCCCGGTCGTTGCGTTCCTTGGCAAGCCGCGCCTCCCGAAGCCGCAACGTCTTCGCCTGGAGGGATTGGGCGTCGGATTCGAGTTCTTCCACCGCCTTGTTCTTTGCGAAGAACTGCGATTGGACGTTGCCGAAGGCGATCTCGGCTCGCTGGCGTGATTTGCTGTATGTTTGGGTCATGTGGGCTCCGATACGGGAGGCTCGACGCGCGAGCGAAAACAAAAAGGCCAGGCAGATCGCCTGGCCTTGAATGGATAACGTGCTTCCGGCAGTGCCAGTACATCCGTGGTCAAAGGAAAGCAGATATCGATTTAAGCGTTCTGGAGATTGCAGGCGGACATTTTGCCCGACTTGGCGTCACGCTCAAGGTCGAAGCCGATCTTCTGGCCTTCGACGAGTTCACGCATTCCGGCGCGCTCGACAGCGGAGATGTGAACGAAGGCGTCAGCGCCGCCATTGTCAGGCTGAATGAAGCCGAAGCCCTTGGTGGAATTGAACCATTTAACTGTGCCAGTGGTCATGATGAACCCTTTCATAGCAATATTGAAGAACCGCAGCGCCAAAGCGATACGGATGGTGATAGCGATTTTTGAAAGGAAGTTCGTTCAGCCGCGGTGCCAGACGCGCGATAACCAAGCCAGCAAGCAAAATTCGGTAACCACTATATAGGTGGGTTAATGCGCGCCGTCAACCGTTAGTTTTCTCTGGTGGGCACGAATAAACTTTTGGCTGTTTCGGCGACTCCGCAGCCGTAGCCCTGCCGGGGGCCTCTATTTCCAGTGGGCTATGCCGACGGTTTCAGCGATGGCCTGGCGCAGATCATCCAGCCCGTCGCCCTTTTCGGACGAGGTTGACAGCACATGGGGATAGGCGGCCGGGCGCTTGCGAATCTTTTCCGTCGTATCGGCAAGGAGTTTCGGCACGGCCGGCGCCTTGATCTTGTCGGTCTTGGTCAGCACCAACTGATAGGAGACGGCAGCCTTGTCGAGCAGATCGAGCACGTCATCGTCGTTCTTCTTGATGCCATGACGGCTGTCGATCAGCACATAGACGCGCTTCAGCGTCGCACGGCCGCGCAGATAGTCGAAAACGAGCTTTGTCCACTTGTCGACCTGTTCCTTCGGCGCCTGCGCATAGCCATAGCCGGGCATGTCGACGATTGCCATCGGCGGCAGGTCGCCGGCTTCGCCTGAATAACCGTCCGGAACGAAATAATTGAGTTCCTGCGTGCGCCCAGGGGTATTCGACGTGCGCGCCAGACCCTTCTGGCCGACCAGCGCATTGATCAGCGACGACTTGCCTACATTCGAACGGCCGGCGAAGGCCACCTCCGGCGGTCCTTCCGGCGGCAGGAAATTCAGCGACGGGACGCCACGGATGAAGATCCAGGGGTGTCCGAAGAGCGGCTTCTCGGTTTCGGTCATGCGGGGCTCGGCAATCTCTACTTTCGTTCTCTCACCGGCCTTCGTGGTTTTGAAGGCGGATGTCAAGCTTTCGGGCGGTCCGCTCCATGCTTCTCCGCCGCCCGGAAAATGAAAAGCCCCGCCGAAGCGGGGCTTGAGAGCATCATTTCGATGGCGCCGTCTTTCGTCGGAACAGGCCCTTCAGATTGTCGAAGAGCTCGATCTTGACGCCGTGACGCTTCATGATCACCGACTGCTGGATCACCGACAGCGTGTTGTTCCAGGCCCAGTAGATAACGAGGCCGGCCGGGAAGCTTGCCAGCATGAAGGTGAATACCAGCGGCATCCAGTTGAAGATCATTGCCTGCGTCGGGTCGGGCGGCGTCGGGTTCATGCGCATCTGCACGAACATGGTGATGCCCATGATCAGCGGCCAGACGCCGAGATGCAGGAAAGTCGGCGCCGTAAACGGCAGCAGGCCGAACAGGTTGACGATCGTGGTCGGATCGGGCGCCGAAAGGTCCTGGATCCAGCCGAAGAAGGGCGCGTGCCGCATCTCGATGGTGATGTAGATCACCTTGTAGAGCGAGAAGAAGATCGGGATTTGCAGCGCCACCGGCCAGCAGCCGGCGATCGGATTGATCTTCTCTTCCTTGTAGAGCTGCATCATTGCCTGCTGCAGTCCCATGCGGTCGTCGCCGAATTTCGCCTTCAGCTCCTCCATCTTCGGCTGCATGCGCTTCATATTCGCCATCGAGGCGTACTGCTTGCTGGCGAGCGGGAAGAACAGCGCCTTGACGACGATGGTGGTGCATAGGATCGCCACGCCGAAATTGCCGAAGAAGCGGAAGAAGAAATCCATCAGCTTGAACATCGGCTTGGTGATGAAATAGAACCAGCCCCAGTCGATCAGCCGGTCAAACTTCGGGATCGAATAGGAGGCCTCGTAGCCGTCGATGACCGGCACTTCCTTGGCGCCGGCGAAAACGAGGTTCTTGAGCTCGATCGATTGGCCGGGCGCCACGGTGAAGGCGTCGTCCTTGTAGTCGGCCTGATAACGCGGCTGACCGTCGGCAAAATACGAGAATTTCGCCTCATAGGCAGCGCTCTGCGGCGGAACGATCGTTGCCGCCCAGTATTTGTCGGTGATGCCCAGCCAGCCGCCGGTGGATTTCGCCGGCGACACGGCTTGTTTCTCGACGGCACTATATTTGCTTTCGATCAGGCCGTCGTCGCCGATGACGCCGATAAAGCCTTCATGCAGGACGTAGACGGATGGCGTCGTCGGCTTGTTGTAGCGCATCACGCGGCCGTAGGAGGAGAGCGAGACGGGCATCTGGCCGGCATTTGTGACCTTGTCGGCGACGGTGAACATGTAGCGTTCATCGACGGAAATCGTGCGGGTGAAGGTCAGGCCCTTGTCGTTGGTAAAGGTGAGAGTCACCGGCGTCTTTTCGGTGAGCTTGGCGCCTTCCGGCGCCGTCCACAGCGTCGAGGCGCCGGGAACGCTGCCCGTGGCATCGCTGCCGATATAGCCGAGTTCGGTGAAGTAGCCGTCCTTGGTTTCCGCCGGACTGAACAGGGTGATGATCGGGCTCGAGTCGTCGACGGTCTCGTGATAGCCCTTGAGCTTCAGGTCGTCGAGCCGGGCGCCGGCAAGATTGATCGAGCCGGAAAGGGCGGGGGTGTCGATGGCAACGCGCGGGGTTTTTGCGAGCGCCTGCTCGAGCGTCGCCGTTGCGACGGCCTGGCCGGAAGGTGCCGTACCGCTCGTCGGGGCTGGCGTCGCGCCGCCGGCGGCAGGCGGCTGGACCTGCTCGGTCTGCTGCTGCGCCTTCTGGGCTTCCTGCGCCTTGCGCTGGGCCTCGATGCGCGGATTCATATAGAGAAACTGCCAGCCGAGGACGATCAGCACCGAGAGAGCGATCGCAATGAAGTAATTGCGGTTGTTTTCCATCATACGTTCCTGGGGCGTCCGTCTCCGGAGCGCCGGTGTTTCGGCCTGGTTTCCACGCGAAGCTTCAGCTCCGCGGCCAATTCCTGGAAGGACGCCTTAAGCACGTCCCTGCGCGCGACAACCACATAGTCGTGTCCGGGCTGCATTGCAAACCCCGCATGAAGCCGCACCGCCTCTTTCAGGCGGCGGCGCATACGGTTCCGTTCGACCGCGTTGCCATGTTTTTTGGTGACTGTAAAACCGACGCGGGCTTGGCTGTCGGGTTCCCTCCGGTCGAGAACTTCGAGGAGGAAGAGGCCGCCGCGGCGTTTTTCGCCTTCTCGGACAGCGAGAAACTGCGGGCGGCTTTTCAGCCGCCCGACAGTGTATTTCTGTTCTTTGGTCGTCAACTCGCCCGCCATCTCTTCTCGGGCAACCCGGCCCTTAAGCCGAAAGACGCTTGCGGCCCTGCGCGCGGCGGGCAGCGATGACCTTGCGGCCACCCTTCGTGGACATGCGCGCACGGAAGCCGTGGCGACGCTTGCGAACAAGCTTGGATGGTTGGTAGGTACGCTTCATTTATTTAAACACCGCGGAGTGCGGCCCTTCTTGAATTTGCATAGTGCAAGGAGCGTTGTTTTTCGAACGGGCTGACCATAGAGGCCTTGGGTGACCGGACGTGCGGCGGCTTATACGGATGAAGGCCGCAAAAGTCAATTATACCGGATCATTTCACAGGCAATGCTGACCGGCGCGCGGTTTTCGCACATAAGTGTTAACAATCCTGCTTTGCTCCAGAAGGTTGTACTTTGTCGCTGCCGGGATGAAAAGCCTTAGTTTTCAGCGATTTGCGTCTCTGAATTGAGCCGGCATTATTATTTTTTTGTGGTCATAATCGTAAACATTAGAAATCCAACTTTAAGGAATTCCGCCGATAGTCCGATGATCGGCTGGGAATTTGCTTTCCAGGCAGTTTTGGGTTGCTAGGAGGCACTGCATTGAAGATCCGGGGGAAAATTAATCTGCTCGTTTGCGTGATGGGCGCGGTAGCGCTTTTGATTGGCGCAACGGCATTGTCCGCCATGCGCGAATACAGCCGCAACCTCACAGCCTACGAGCAGGCGGCCGGCCGCGCGTATGCCGGCGAGCGCCTCAACCGTTTCGTCACCGCGGTCGTCATGGAATCCCGCGGCATCTATGCGGCCAAGACAATCAAGGATACGCCGAATTTTGCCAAGGGGCTCATGGCCGCCTTGGACGAGATCGACAAGGTCATTGCCGGCTGGGCGCCGCTCGTTCCCGAAAGCGAGAAGGCCGATTTCGCCAAGCTCGTCGCCCGCGCCGCCGAATTTCGCACCTTCCGCATGGAAACGGCACGGCTTGGTACGGAAGTCGGGCCCGAGGCGGCCAGCCAGCAGGGCAACAACGAAGCCAATCGTGCCAACCGGAAGGCTTTCCAGGCGGAAATCGACGCCGTCGTCACGACCGACAAGGCAGCGCTCGAGGCGGTCGACGCCGAGATCGAAAGCTTCCGCTCCTGGGTTCTCATGCTCGTCCTCAGCATTACCGGGATCGGCATCGCGATCGGCATCGGCATGGGCTTCTATATTGGCACCAGCCATCTCAGCCGCCCGATCAAGCGTGTCACCCACGCGATCAAGGAGGTCGCAAACGGCAATTTCGACGCCGAGGTTCCCTTTGCCGGTCGCCAGGACGAAATCGGCGAGATGGCCGCCGCGGTCGCGGTCTTCAAGGAGAATGGCCTGGCCGTCAAGCGCCTGAACGCCCAGGAAGCGGCGATGCGCGCCAAGAGCGACGATCTGCAGTCCAGCATGTCGGTCGTCGTCGCCGCGGCTGCGGCCGGCGATTTCAGCCATCGCATCGACAAGGATTATCAGGACGAGAACCTCAACCAGTTCGCCGGCAACATCAACACGCTGCTGTCGAGCGTCGATGCCGGCATCGGCGAGACGCGCCGCGTCATCGCAAGTCTTGCCGAAGGTGACCTCACCCAGATGATGAACGGCCGCTTCCAGGGCGCCTTTGCCGAGCTGCAGCAGAATGTCAACAACAGCCTCGTGACGCTGCAGGCGACGATGCGTGAAGTGCGCGAGACGACGGAAGCGATGAACGGCAACACCGCCGAGCTGCGCAATGCCAGCGATGATCTGTCGAAGCGCACCGAACAGCAGGCGGCCGCCCTCGAACAGACCTCCGCCGCGCTCGATCAGATCACCGCCGTCGTCCAGAATTCCACCGAGCGGGCGCATGAAGCCACCGTCATGGTGTCCGAAGCCAAGGAAAATGCCGGCCGTTCCGGCGTTGTCGTGCGCAATGCCGTCGAGGCGATGGGCCGCATCGAACAGGCCTCGCGCGAGATCAGCCAGATCATCAACGTCATCGACGAGATCGCGTTCCAGACCAATCTTCTGGCGCTGAATGCCGGTGTCGAAGCGGCGCGCGCCGGTGAGGCCGGCAAGGGTTTTGCCGTGGTCGCCCAGGAAGTGCGCGAACTTGCCCAGCGCTCGGCAACGGCCGCCAAGGACATCAAGGCGCTGATCACCAAGTCGGGCGACGAGGTGCAGGTCGGCGTCAAGCTCGTCCAGGCGACCGGCGAGGCCCTTTCGGAAATCGGCACCCGCGTCATCGCCATCAACGATCATATCCATTCGATCGCCACCGCCGCGGTGGAGCAGTCGACCGGCCTCAAGGAAGTCAACACCGCCGTCAACCAGATGGATCAGGTGACGCAGCAGAACGCCGCGATGGTGGAGGAAACGTCCGCCGCCACCCACAGGCTTTCGGCCGAAGCCAACGGGCTCGTGCACCTCATCGCCCGCTTCAAGCTGTCGGATGGGGCGGCACCCGTGGCGCTCGTCCGCAACGAGCCGCACCGGCAGCCGGTCGCCTCCCCCGCCCGCCGGGCGATCGCCAAGGTCGCCCGCGCCTTCGGTGGCAATGCGGCCGCAGCCGAACAGAGCTGGGAAGAGTTCTGAACTCCGACCCTTCACGCGTCTTCGAGCGCCGCCTCCGGGCGGCGTTTCTTTGTGACGACATGACGCTGATCGCAAAGATTTGAAAGCGGAGCCTGTTGGTCTAATATAAGGCTCCAGAGCATGATGCCGAAAAGTGTAAGCGGTTTTCGGACGACATCATGCTCTAGCGGGTGAGGGCGGCGCATGCCGCTAGTCGGGCGAGACTCAAATGCCGGTTCGAAACCAGGGCGACGATCCTTCGGCACACATCCCGGCGGCCGGCGAGGCCGCCAAGGGACGGTGCCCGTCTGTCGGCATGTTCGGCGGATTGTCCGGTAAGCTGCTCTGGCTCACCGTCTTCTTCATCATGCTCGCCGAAATCCTGATCTTCTTCCCCTCGGTCGCCAGCATGCGCATGCGCTGGCTGCAGGACAGGCTGAACACGGCCGCCGCCGCCGCCATCGTCATCGATGGGCTGCAGCCGATCGAGCTGCCGCGCGCGCTGCAGAAGGAGACGCTGGAGGCGACCGGCACCAAGGCGATCGTGCTGCGCAAGGAAGGCACCTCGCGGCTTCTGGCGACAACCGACATGCCGACCTCCGTCGACGAATCCTATGATCTGACCGATGTGCCGCCGCTGACGGCGATCCGCGACGCACTCGACACCCTGATCTTCGGCGGCAGCCGCATTATCCGTGTCTATGGTCCTGTCGGCGAAACCAAGGTCGGCGTCGAGGTGGTGATGAAGGACCGTCCGCTGCGCACGGCGATGTTCGCCTATTCACGCAACGTGCTGCTGCTGTCGGTGCTGATCTCGCTGTTTACGGCGACACTGATCTTCTTTGCGATCAACCGCCTCCTTATCGGCCCGATCCGCCGGCTGACCGGCAGCATGCAGCAATTCTCCTCCGATCCCGAAAACCCGGCCCATGTCTATATCGGCGACGGCGGCCGCGACGAGCTGGCGGTCGCCGGCCGCAATCTCACCTCGATGCAGATGGAGCTGCAGAAGACGCTGAAGCAGCAGAAGAACCTGGCAGCGCTCGGGCTTGCCGTTTCCAAGATCAATCACGACATGCGCAATATCCTGGCTTCTGCGCAGCTGATGTCGGACCGGCTGGTTGATGTCGATGATCCGATGGTCAAGAGCTTCGCGCCGAAGCTGTTACGCACCATCGACCGGGCGGTCGGTTATACCACGGAGGTGCTGTCCTACGGCAAGGCGAGCGAATCCGCCCCGCGCCGCCGCCATGTCCGACTGCTGGAGCTGACCCAGGACGTCAGGGACATGCTGGCGATCGATCCGCACAGCGGCATCGAATTCATCGAGCAGTTCGCTGCCGATCTCGAGGTCGATGCGGATGGCGAACAGCTTTTCCGGATCATTCACAACCTCTGCCGCAACGCCCTGCAGGCGCTGACCGCGCCGGGAGAGGGCGGCCCCGGCGCCATTCGCCGCATCACCGTCTCCGCCCAGCGCGTCGGTAGCGTCGTCAGCATCACCGTGGACGATACCGGTCCCGGCATGCCGCTGAAGGCCCGCCAGAACCTGTTTGCCGCTTTCCGCGGTTCGGCCCGTTCCGGCGGCACCGGCCTCGGTCTCACCATTGCCCGCGAACTGGTGCTCGCCCATGGCGGCACCATCGCGCTTGTGGAAAAACCAACGGTCGGCACCCAGTTCCGCATCGAAATCCCCGATCGCCCGGTTTCGCTGGACGATTACCGGAACCGGACGCACGGCGAGAAGTGACGGAATTTCAGCCGGCGCGGCCGCAAACAGGCAAAGACGCGATTTTTTCAGAAATGCTCTTGCATTGTCCGAAAGGACCCTTTAGAGGATCGCCCACGCAAGCGGCACCGCCGCTTCTGCCACGCACCCGTAGCTCAGCTGGATAGAGCACCAGACTACGAATCTGGGGGTCAGGAGTTCGAATCTCTTCGGGTGCGCCATTCCTTTTTCATTATCTGCATTCCGCATGGCTCCTGAACGGTAACGACATCTGGTGTGCTCTCCGCCGGGTCGCGACCAGACGCTGCAGCTCTTCCGGTCCCTGCTGAGGAGCTGTGCCCGGTAACCGATGTGAGCGGAGGAGTTTGTCGTGACAATCTCAGACTTATTGACGGTCTACAACCGACATCAATTCCCCTTGCCGGATTTTCAGAACGGCGGTGAAATCAGGTTCACCGGCGCTTTGGTGTCGGCATTGCTTGATCGGTTTACAAAACCAGGAGACGCCGTCTTCGATCCCTTTGTCGGCTTGGGAACGACGTTCTTTGTCTGCGAGCAGAGGGGCAGGCTCCCTTATGGGATAGAAGCCGACCGGCAGCGATATGAATGGGTCAGGGAACGCATCACGGCAAAGCATCATCTCATCTGCGGCGATAGCGCCGAGCTGGCAGCCTTCGATCTTCCCGAGATGGATTTCTGCATCACATCGCCGCCATACATGCCCCATTGGCACAAATGGAACCCGCTTTATAACGGCGATCCCGATTATGACGGCTACGATATCTATTTGAAAAGATGCAGGAAATATTCGGCCGGATCTGCCAACGCATGAAGACGAACGCCTACCTAGTCGTTCAGGCCGACAATCTGACCAACGAACAAGTCTCTCCCCTTGTCTGGGATCTGGGACGAGCTTTGTCAGAGGTCATGACGCTCGAAGGGGAAATCATGGTGAATTGCTCTGAAGCAGAGGAAAGCGGCAACCGCTTCACCCAGTGCCTCGTGTTCAGGAATACGGGCGGATAACAAACTTGCCAAGACGTGGCGGCCCCAAGGCAGCGAAGCAAAACTATTGAGCGGTCGGGAAGTCTCTCTCAAAGGCTTCCCTTTCTCTCTTCCCGAACGCGGATGAGTAATAGCCACTGCAGATCAGATAAGAGCACTCATCCGGATTGCCCATTTGCCAACCCGGCAGGCAGGTTACGACTCGCTGGAATTTTTCGTTGCAAAGGCCGTGGTTTGCCAAGAGCCGCGGCTCGTTTCCGAAATACGCGCTTATGGCTTTCTGGCGAGTCCATGCAGGAACGACTTTCCAATCAGCGGCGCCGCCTTCAGCGCTGACATTGCCGGTCGCACAGAGCGACCAATTGGAAATCACGATCGGCTGATCGCAGGCAAAAGCCTGGACGGTGCTTCCCAGCAAGATCGAAACCAATGCCAGCAGCCGCTGGCCATAGACCATCGCGCCCTTCTCCCTCATGCCGAACGTTTGCATCCTGGCCTCCAACCGCGTGCAATGACCTGTCACCGTCCGACGGGATCAGGTGACATCAAAACGACTAAGATTATTTTCCTAGTTCATGGAACGTTCTTACGCTAGATTGCTCCCCATTGCAACCATGGAATGTTGAATGTCGAAGAATATTGTAGCGATTGGCGATGTGGGCGCCTGGGTCCGCCGTCCCCTTCGCAGGTATGAAAAAACGAGTTCTTCCGGCGTCTCCCGCAAGGACGTGCTGGCAGCCAAGGTGGGGGTCTGATGGCGGAATTCAACCCTCGTGACAAGAGCCGTACCAGTGCCGGCAAGACGCGGTCGCTCGTGCGCAAATATACCAAGCCGCCGAGTGGGAGTGATGACGGCAGCCTTCGCTGGCAATGGTTGACGATCCAGCTGCTGGAATCGCCGGCGTTCACCTCACTGAGCGCCAATGCCAGCCGCGCCTTCTTCCGCATCATCATCGAGCACACCGCGCACGCCGCCCTGGCAAATGGCAGGCTTGTCGTCACCCATCCGCAGTTCGTTTCCTATGGCGTCACCGGTGAATATGTGGCCGATGCCCTCGACGAGCTGGACTATAAGGGCCTGATCAA
Source organism: Rhizobium lentis (assembly GCF_014200175.1). GTDB lineage: Bacteria > Pseudomonadota > Alphaproteobacteria > Rhizobiales > Rhizobiaceae > Rhizobium > Rhizobium mulingense. The sequence continues at coordinate 192,608 of NZ_JACHBD010000002.1, forward strand.
GGTCCGCCGCGGCCGGGCGGGCAGCGGTGTCGCGCATCCGAACCTCTTCACCCTGACCTTTGTCGGTGACCATGAAGGCGCTCCGCCCACGAACGATTGGCGGCGATGCACGGCGGAGAGATGCCGGAATTGGTCGGAGGTCGACCGCAAGCTTGCCGCCGACAAACGCAGGCGGGTCGGCCGAAAGAAAAAAGCGCCACTTCGGGATCCCGAAATTCCCCCGCTTCGGGATCCCGAAATTCGCCGCGCCTCGTGAGCGGTCGGGGCGAGGGAAGAGGCAATGATTTCAATGCCCCTACCAATTTCGGGATTCCGCAGTGCTATATAGATTTTGGTGGGGAACTCCTCATGAGTCCGCAAGATAAGACAATGATCTCGCGGAGCAGTAGCCTGCTGCCGGCATGCCTAGCTTCGCGCAACCTTGCTGGTGTATCCGCGAGCGTGACGATGTTTGACGCGCTTTCGACCGGAGGAATGCATGGCGATGGGAATTTTTCGGGCTCTGGGCGCGGCGGCGATGTTGGCGGTTCTTGCCGGCTGCATCGACCATGCCAATGACCCGGTGCTGCTCGCCGTCGGCGTGCCGGTCAACCCGCCGGCCGTTGCACGCGGCATCTGCATGACTGACGGCAATGCCATGTATGACGAGGCGAAGCGCCAGTATGAGCTGCGCGCGCAGCTGACGGGATATGCCCAGGCCGATGCGCTGGAAGCCGAAACGACGGCACGTGCCGCCGCCCACCGGCAATATGTCGCCTGCCTCTCCGGCCAAGGCTACCGCACATTATACGCGAATTGAGAACAGAGAATTCATATTTACTTGCCAGCGCCGTCGGTGCGCTTCGCCTGATTGCGACTTTTCACAAATTCTCGCGGTAAGGTCACGCCGGATCGCCTGCAATCACGAGTTTTGGAAGCTGCGCGTGATGGCGGAACTCCACTCGCCGCAAAGGCATTTTCTTGAGGTAAATCCACGAAGGAGGGTTTATCATGAAGATATTCAGCCTTGTCCCTTTGACCGCCGCCCTCGGCACCCTTGTCGCCCTCGCGGCAATCCCGCCGGCTGAGGCCGCGCCCGTTCCCACGCTTCGGCCGGCCATCATCTCTGAGGCGAAAGCAGTGCAATATAAGGCACATGCCGGCACCTGGCACGGCTATCGGGGCTATGCCGCGGAACGCCCCGGCACCCGCCGCCATTCCGATGGGTATTGGTATCCGCTGGCCGCCTTCGGCGTCGAGCCCGGCGCGACAGCCTCGGTCATCCGCCAGCCCGTCAACAGGCCGGCGGCTCCGACAATGTGCAACCCTACGTTTTCAGGATCGATCGGTCCCGGCAGCATGCCCTGCGATAACGGCTATTGAGCCGGCAAAGGAAAGAGGCGGCGATGAGCCGCCTTTTTCTATCTCGGGGCGCCGCTCACATGTTCGTGACCCTGTTGCGGTGCGGTAGTATGTGACAGATCCGCTTCCCAACTCCTCGGCGTAAATTCCCTCAAATCCTCCCAAGGAGACGATCATGATCACGACGTTCAAGAGCGGCCTGGCGGCGGCGGCCCTCGGCGCAATGGTCGGCCTTTCCACATTTTCGGCCGAAGCGGCTCCCCTCCAGTCGAGCGCGACGGAGCAGGGCGCGGTCAAGCAGCCGGTTGCCCAAGAAGAAACCCAGATGCAGCACGACAGGCGCACCACCGGTTCGATCGGCGAGCGCGGCCCTAAGACCATGGCTTCACCCTATATGATGAACCCGAAGAAGCCGCTGAACATGGATTGCAAGCTCGGCTTCAACCCGACCAGCAGCTCCAGCTGCAACTATTGAGGCCACGCGATCGGTGTGAGGGGCGGCTTCCGGGCCGCCCTTTTCCATCCGGGTGGTGGCCGAAATTGCGATGGATGCAGAAACATGCCGGACGCCGCTGGAAAAATCGTCGCAAACGCCGGCTTGCACAGGCGATTGACGTCTCTGCCTTGGAATTGCCATGCTGGCCGCGATGGTCGCATTGATACTCAATTGAATTTCAGACAGGTGGAACAGTCATGACCGCAAAGGCTGCATGCTTCGACTTCCTGCATTTTTTCCGCTCCTGGGTCAGCAACCCGCTTCGGGTGGCGGCCATTGCGCCGTCGGGCGATTCCCTGGCCAGGATCATGACCAGCGAAATTGCCGCACTGGATGGGCCGATCATCGAGCTCGGCCCGGGCACTGGCGTGTTCACCCGGGCGCTGCTCGCCCGCGGCATCAGCGAGGCGGATCTCACCCTGATTGAATATGGGCCTGAATTTATCGATGCGCTGCAGGCGCGTTTCCCGGCGGCGCGCGTCTTGCAGATGGATGCCGCCCACCTTGCCCAGGCCGATATTTTCGAGGACGAACCGGTCGGCGCCGTCATCAGCGGCCTGCCGCTTCTGTCGATGTCGCCGCGCAAGATCGCCTCGATCCTTGCCGGCGTCTTCACCTATATGCGGCCGGGCGGGGCGGTCTATCAGTTCACCTATGGCCCGCGCTGTCCGGTGCCGCGGCCGATCCTCGACCGCCTCGGCCTGAAGGCCGTGCGCATCGGCGGTACGGTGCGCAATCTGCCGCCGGCCTCCGTCTACCGGATTTCCCGCCGCAAGCCGCTGGAGCTTTCCCGCGAGCGCCTGCGATACCGCGGCAGCGACGTCGAAATCGACGTCGCTGCCTTTTCCGGCGAAACGGGCGCCTAAACAGCAGGCGCCGACGCAAGAGCCGCCGTCATCCGCTCCGGCGTCGCTTTGACGCCATGTTTCCCGCGCCATCCCTGTTATCCCTGTAGCACCATCCTATATTTCAAGCGTTGCAGCGCCCGCATTGCTCACCACCACCTTGCCAGCGCCAAGGACAGGGCGGGCAGTCGCGCTTCGAAAGCCGCTTTCAGCCGCTGGCCGGCAGGGTTCCGCCGTCCCGCAGACTCCAAAAAATTTCATTGACCAAGAGAGGAAAGATCATGGCCAGTCACAACGCAGCCACGTCAGGCACCTTCAAGATCGGCGGCGAGATCGAGGTCAACCGCCTCGGTTTCGGCGCCATGCGCGTCACCGGCAAGGGCATCTGGGGCGAGCCCGAAGATCACGCTGAATCGATCCGCACGCTGAAGCGCCTGCCGGAGCTTGGCGTCAATTTCATCGACACAGCCGATTCCTACGGTCCCGACGTTTCCGAATGCCTGATCAAGGAGGCGCTGCATCCCTATGGTGGCAAGTCCGTCGTCGCCACCAAGGGCGGGCTCACCCGCCACGGTCCCGACATCTGGCTGCCGGTTGGCCGTCCCGAATATCTGATCCAGCAGGCGCACAAGAGCCTGCGGAATCTCGGGCTCGAGCGGATCGATCTCTGGCAGCTTCACCGTATCGATCCGAAAGTGCCGGCCAGGGAACAGTTCGATGCGATCAGGTCGCTGCTCGACGCCGGCCTCATCCGCCATGCCGGCTTGAGCGAAGTCTCCGTCGCCGATATCGAGGCAGCCTCGAAGCACTTCAAGGTCGCCACCGTCCAGAACCGCTACAATCTCGTCGATCGCACCAGCGAGGATGTGCTCGATTATTGCGCCAAGCACAATATCGGCTTCATCCCTTGGTATCCGCTCGCCGCCGGCGATCTCGCCAAATCAGGTTCGCTGCTCGATACGATCGCCAGGAAGCATAATGCCGCGCCGAGCCAGATCGCGCTCGCCTGGGTGCTGAAGCGCAGCCCGGTGATGCTGCCGATCCCCGGCACGTCCAAGGTCAAGCACCTGGAGGAAAACGTTGCGGCCGTTGGTATCAGCCTCTCGGACGAGGAGTTCTCGGCGCTCGACGCCGAAGGCCGGAAGGCATTCAAGGCGGCGTGAGGGGCGACTGCAGCCGATGGCAGTTCCCATCAAGACCCATCCCCACATGGGGGAGGGGGCGGGACGCCGCACCGCTTCCATTACGTCGCTCATGCCAATCCGTAGAACGGGAACAGCCGGGAAGACTGTTCTTTGGTCGCCCCCAGGTGCTGCGGCTTAGTCCCTCCCATTGTGGGGGGTTGGGAAGGTGCTTGGGCTGGGCGAGCCGTGGGCGCTCAGCGCGGCCTTATTTTTCATCAGAATTTGACCACTTGGTCAAACATGCCGCAAAATGAGGCGTTGACTTGGCGATTTGAGGGCAAGCCTTGCATTCAGCGCATTGCTGCATTGCGGTATTTTCGCTATTCCCGATCAAATACGTGGGGTACATATATCTCCGTAAGCAGCGCACTCCTCCTCCCAGCGCTCTTACATCGGACTGACAACACTCCTCCTCCCAGTTGTCAGTCAGGATCAAGAGCCTGGCGCACCTCCTCCCGCGCCAGGCTCTTTTCTTTTTCCCACCAGTTTCTTCACCGCGGTTTGACTCGGCAAGCGTCGTCGGACTATTTGAACGGGCGCCCCTGTCCGGTGCGCGCACCGGTTGGAGTTTGGTCATGATCGGCACATGGCGCGCGCCCTATGCGGCCCTGACAGGTCTTCTGGTTGCAGCGCTTATGCTCGCCGGCTGCGGCGGCAGGCCGGTTGGTGTCATGCAAGCCGCCGGCACCGTGCCGCCCGGCACTTCGAAGGTCGATCTGCTGGTGGCGACGACGCGGGCTGCCGACGACAATCCCGCTGTGCTTTTCTCTGGCGAACGCGGCACTGGGCTCACCGTCAACGCCGTCGAAGTCTCTATCCCGCCGGATGCCAATCGCAAGATCGGCCAGGTGCAATGGCCGAAGCGTCTGCCGGCCGACCCCTTACGCGATTTCGTCACCGTGTCCGTCGATCCGCTCGAAGGCGAGCGGGCGGGCGAGACCTGGCTGAAGGCCCATATGCCGAAAAGCCGCCGGGTGCTGGTCTTCGTGCACGGTTTCAACAATCGTTATGAGGACGCCGTCTATCGCTTCGCCCAGATCGTCCATGATTCACATGCCGATGTCGCGCCCGTCGTCTTTACCTGGCCGTCGCGCGCCAGCATCTTCGATTACAATTACGACAAGGAAAGCACCAATTATTCCCGCGATGCGCTGGAGGAGCTGCTGACGCGCACCGCTGCCAATCCCGCCGTCAGCGACATCACCATCATGGCGCATTCGATGGGCACCTGGCTCACCGTCGAAGCGCTCAGGCAAATGGCAATCCGCAACGGCGAGGTTGCCGGCAAGATCAACAATGTCATCCTCGCCTCGCCGGATCTCGATGTCGACGTCTTCGGCCGCCAGTTCGCAAGCCTCGGCAAGGACAGGCCGCATTTCACCATCTTCGTCTCGCAGGACGACCGGGCGCTCGCCTTGTCGCGGCGCATTTCCGGCAATATTGATCGCCTCGGCCAGATCGACCCCTCGGCCGAGCCCTATCGCAGCAAGCTCGAAGCGGCCGGCATCACCGTGCTCGATCTCACCAAGCTCAAGGGCGGCGACCGGCTGAACCACGGCAAATTCGCCGAAAGCCCCGAAGTGGTGAAGCTGATCGGCGACCGGCTGATCGCCGGCCAGACAATCACCGATTCCAATGTCGGTCTCGGCGAGGCCGTCGGCGCGGTGGCGATGGGGGCGGCTCAGACCGCCGGAAGTGCGGTCAGCGTCGCCGTCAGCACGCCGATCGCCATCTTCGATCCGCGCACGCGGCGCAACTACGACGCCCAGCTGAAGCGGCTCGGCCAGTCGATGGACAACACCGTCGGTTCGGTCGGCGACAGCGTCGGCGCCGGCCTGCCCGCCACTCAGTAAAAATTTCATAGGCAATCACCGTCGTTCTGATATATCAGATTGACGAAGCGGCGGACTTGTCTGCCGTGCGGTTGGGTTGATGGCATGGCTGAAGAGACGAAGAAGAAGGTTGTTGTCGTCGGCGCGGGGGTGATCGGCGCCTCCATTGCTTTCGACTTGCAGCGACGTGGCCTTCAAGTGACGCTGGTCGACAAAGGCGAGCCGGGACGCGGCACTTCCTTCGGCAATATGGCGAGCATCGCCCTCGATTTTGCCGCCGGGTCCGGCCCTTCGACCTGGAAGAAAATGCCCGGCTGGCTGCTCGATCCCGAAGGCCCGGTCTGGCTGCGGCCCTCCTATGCGGTAAAGATGCTGCCCTGGTTCCTGCGCTTCCTTGCCTCCGGCCGCCCGTCGCGCCTCAGGGAAATCGAAGATGCCGGCATGAGCTTGTCGCAGCGCGCGCTCGGCGATTTCAGGCAGATGCTGCAGGCGATCGGCGCCTCCGAGCTGATGACGGAGGAGGGGTGTCTGGCGATCTACGAGACGGAAGCGGAATTTGCCGCCGACCGCGGCCACCTCGCCATGATGCAGCGCTACGGCCTCGAATTCGAAGTCTTGAGCAACGGCGCCATCCAATATTATGAGCCGGCCCTTTCGCCTGCCATCGCCAAGGCGGTGCTGCTGCCCGACAACAAGTCGATCCGCGATCCCTATCGACTGGTGGTCAAACTGGCCGAGGCGGCCAAAGCGGCGGGCGCGGCCTTCGTCTCCGGCGCCGTCAGCGACATCGAGCGCAAGGGTGATGGCGCCGTCATCGTCCTCCTGGATGATGGCCGCCGCCTCGAGGCCGATTCCGTCGTGCTTGCCGCCGGCGTCCACACCCGATTTCTGGCCGAAAAGCTCGGCGAGCCGATCCCACTGGAAACCGAGCGCGGCTATCACACGCAGATTATGAAGCCGGGCATCTCCATGCGCTATTCGGTGATCTGGCCGGCGCGCGCCTTCATGGTGACGCCGACGGCGGGTGGCATCCGCGTCGGCGGCAATGTCGAACTCGCTGGTCTCGATGCCGCGCCCGATTTCCGCCGCCCGCGCGTGCTGGTGCGTCACGCCCGGCGCGCGTTGCCCGGCCTGAAACTCGAGGAGGCGACGGATTGGATGGGCCATCGCCCGGCGCTACCCGATACGATCCCGATCATTTCACCCTCGTCGAAAATGCCGGGGATCTTCTATGCGACCGGCCACGGCCATCTCGGCCTGACCTATGCGGCGACGACAGCGCGGCTGATCGGCGATATGGTGACGGGCATTGAGCCGCCGGTCGACCCGACCCCGTTCCGCATCGACCGATACTGAATGAGAACCGTTACCTCGGCACCGGAGTTTTCGATATGAGATGGAAGCGCACAATCCAGCTGCTGGATGTCCACGCCGAAGGCGAGATCGGCCGTGTGGCGATCGGCGGTGTACCGAAGATCCCGGGCGATACCATCGCCGCTCAGCTGCATTGGCTGAATACCGATCCGAAGGGCGACGAGCTGCGCCGCTTCCTCTGCCTGGAGCCGCGCGGCGCCCCGATCGGCTCGGTCAATCTGCTGCTGCCGGCAAGGCATCCGGAAGCGGACGCTGCCTTCATCATCCTGCAGCCCGACCAGGCGCATGCGAGCTCCGGCTCGAACTCGATCTGCGTGACCACGGCGCTGCTCGAATCCGGCATTGTCGAGATGACGGAGCCGGAGACGATCGTGACGCTCGAAACCGCCGCCGGCCTCGTCAAGGCGACGGCGACCTGCCGCGACGGGCGCTGCGAGAAGGTCAAGCTCACCATGGTGCCCTCCTTCGTCCATGAACTCGACGTCGAGATCGACACACCGCATTGGGGCAGGATCAAAGCCGATCTCTGTTATGGCGGCATCTTCTATGCGCTGGTCGATGTCGGCCAGATCAATCTGACGATCGAGAAGGCCAATGCCGCCGGCCTCGTCCAGGCCGGCATGATTCTCAAGGATCTGATCAACCGCGACATCAAGGTCGTCCATCCGGAAATCCCGGCAATCTCAGGCGTCGCCTATGTGATGTTCCGCGATACCGAGGCCGACGGCACGGTGCGCACCTGCACCACCATGTGGCCTGGGCGGGCCGACCGTTCGCCCTGCGGCACCGGCAATTCCGCCAATCTCGCCGCACTCCATGCCCGCGGCAGGGCGAACGTCGGCGACGTCTTCACCTCGAAATCGATCATCGGCTCGCAGTTCGCGATCGGCCTGCAGGCGGTGACCGAGGTCGCCGGCCGCCCCGCCGTCATTCCCACGATCACCGGCCGCGGCTTCACTTTCGGCCTTACCCAGGTGGCGCTCGATCCTTTCGACCCGCATCCCGGCGGCTTTGCCCTGACGGATGTCTGGGGGCCGTCGGCGGGGGAGATTTAGACCGGGGTAGGCTGCGTCTTATTCCAAAGCGCACCGCATTACATCTTCGATTCGCCTCCCACCAAGGCGAGAAGGTTTCGATAGGTCTCGTCAAAGCGGCCCATGATCCAGCCGTGGCAAAACAAGACGTGCGAAAAGATCGGCCTCGGTGGTGTGCGGGTAGCCCGAAAGAATGAAAGCTTCGATTCCCTCCGCGCGATACGCCTGCAGTTTGGCCAGAACCTGGTCGGGATCGCCGACGATTGCAGCACCGCAGCCGGAGCGGGCGCGGCCGATACCTGTCCAGAGGTTGTCCTCGACATAACCCTCGTTGCCGGCCTGGTCGCGCAGTTCGGTTTGGCGCCTGACGCCGACGGACTGGCTGTCGAGCGATTTCGCCCGGATGGCTGCACCCGTGGCGTCATCCAGTTTCGACAGCAGCCGGTCGGCGGCAAGTCGTGCCTCAGATTCGGTTTCGCGGACGACGACATGCACGCGGTAGCCAAAGCGGAGCGCGCGGCCACGCGCCTGTGCCCGGCTGCGAAGATCGGCGATCGTCTCACGGACGGCCTCCATTCGGTCCGGCCACATCAGATAGATGTCGGCACCTTCTGCCGCTGCTTCGCGAGCATCCTCGGATAGACCGCCGAAATAGAATTGCGGGCAGCGTCCCGACAGCGGAGCGATCCGCGGCGGATCGACCTTCAGCTTCCAGAAGGTGCCGTCGTGATCGAGCGGCTTTCCATCAAGCAGCGTGCGCAGGATCGACATGGCCTCGATGGTGCGGGCGTAGCGCGGGCCGCTCGCAAGGGTTTCTCCGGGCATCTCGCTGGAGATGATGTTGACCGAGAGGCGGCCATGGGCGATGCGGTCGATGGTGGCGATCTGGCGGGCCAACTGCGCCGGCCAGTTTTCGCCAATGCGAACTGCCATCAGGAGTTTGATCCGGCGCGTGAGCGTCGCCATCGCCGAAGCAAAGGCTGTCGTATCAATGCCGAGCGCATAGCCGGACGGAAGCAGAATATTGTCGAAGCCGCCGCTTTCGGCCTGCAGGACGATATCGCGACAGTGTTCGAAACTCGATAGCAGCCGTGGATCGGGAAAGCCGAGGAATTCGTAGTCGTCGTCGCACAGAGCGGAAAACCAGCTGACTTCGCAGGCGGTGGTCATATGTCGGTGTCTCCGGTCTCCTCGGCGCGATCTCGCGCGGCGGTTCTCTATCGGCCCGGTTTCCGGCGCCAGTGTTTCTGGTAGCAGCCCTTGCCTGTCGAAGGAAGGAACGGCGCCTTTATCCGTTTCCTGTTTCGTAGATCAATTTTCGAAGCGGGGTTGCGCGTGCGGCAGATTGTGTTCCTCAACTGCTTTGCCGATGAAGCAGCGTGAAACGAGTATCGATTACCGTAGGCTTTCTTTCGCCACTATCGGCTATGCGCTCAAGGATCAGGCGCGCAGCCTCCGTGCCGATCAGATCTCCCGGCGGACGGATGGTGGTGAGCGAGGGATTTGAGGCGGCGCTGAAGCTGAGATCGCCGAAGCCGATCACCGAAAGCTGTCCGGGGATGTTGATTCCGAGCCGCTGGCATTCGAAGATTACGCCGAGCGCCATATGATCGTTGGAGCAGGCAATGCCATCCACCTGTGGAAATTTCCGCATGGTTTCGCCAAGCAGCATGGCGCCTACTTCGGCGCTCGACGGTGCCGGATGCTGGATGATCTCGACGGTAGCACCCGAGGTTTTGCGGGCTTCCTCTACAAATCCCTCGGCGCGGTGCGCCGCTCTTTTGTCTTCCTGCAGTCGGGCGCCGAGAAAGACGAGATTGCGGCGATTTCGTTGAACAAGGTGCGCGGCCATCGAGTGGCCGACCTGTTGGTGGTGGAAACCGACGGCCATCTCGATAGGCTCTGAGCCGAGTTCCCAGATTTCGACCACCGGCACACTGCTTTCGCGCAGGAGCCTCCTGGTCGCATTGCTGTGGCTAAGCCCCGTCAGCACGATCGCCGCCGGCGCCCAGGACAAGGCCATTCGTACGAGGTTCTCCTCCTCGCGCTCGCTGTATTCGGTGTGGCCGAGCAGCACCTGCAGCCGCTCCTTGCCCAGTTCGGCCTGCATGGTTGCAACTGTTTCGGCAAAGAAGGCATTGCGTACCGATGGCACGATGATGCTGACGGCGCGCGAAGAGGCGGCGGCGAGCCCTCCCGCCATCAGGTTCGGGACATAGTTGAGAGCCTCGATCGATTTTGCGATCGCCTCGCTGGCCGACGCCGATACGGCGTCCGGTTTGCGCAGATAGAGCGAGACGGTCGACGGCGAGACCTCGGCCCGAGCCGCGACATCCATCATCGTCACCCGCTGCATCTTGCGGCGTTTTCGGGTCGGCTTCGCGGAGCGTTGAGTATCCACCATTTATCCCGTCGGTATAGTAGCGCTATTATTTCATTGCATGATAACCCATAGGCTTGCGTTGAACAATTCCCATTGACGGGAATTGCGCTCATTTGCCTGATAAAACTCAATAAGTCGGCAAATTTGCCCTGCCGGGTCTGGCCTGTCCGAATTCACCCGCGGCAATTTTCAACGGTGAGGCTTGCAAAAGAAAATCGTAGCGCTATTATTGCTGCGGGAAATGAAGATGGGCACGGGACGCGATTCCGTCTCCGGGAGGTTTGAATGGCGGGAGTGAGCCTGCGGGCGCTGGACAAGAGTTATGGTGCCCTTCGGATCGTCAAGGGCATCGATCTTGAGATTGCCGACGGTGAGTTCGTGGTCTTCGTTGGTCCGTCGGGCTGCGGCAAATCCACGACCCTGCGCATGGTTGCCGGGCTGGAGGCGATCACCGGCGGCGAGGTCAGGATCGGCGACCGTGTGGTCAACCGGCTGGCGCCGCGTGAACGGGATATCGCCATGGTCTTTCAGGACTACGCGCTCTATCCGCACAAGACGGTTCGGGAGAATATGGGTTTCAGCCTGAAGGTGCGCGGGATCAGCGCCGGAGAAGCTGCGGTGCGGGTCGATGAGGCCGCCAACATGCTCGGCATTTCCCATCTGCTCGATCGCCGGCCTGGCCAGTTGTCCGGCGGCCAGCGCCAACGCGTCGCCATGGGCCGCGCCATCGTCCGCCGTCCGCAGGTCTTTCTCTTCGACGAGCCGCTGTCCAATCTGGATGCAAAATTGCGCGGCCAGGTCCGCACCGAAATCAAGAAGCTGCATCAGGCAATCGGCACGACAATCATCTACGTCACTCATGACCAGGTCGAGGCGATGACGCTGGCCGACCGGATCGTCATCCTGCGCGGCGGCGAGATCGAGCAGGTCGGAACGCCGGACGAGGTCTACAACCGCCCGGCCAGCGTCTTTGTCGGCGGCTTTGTCGGATCGCCCGCGATGAATTTTGCCAAGGCAAGGGCCGATGGCGGCCATCTGGTGTTTGCCAACGGAGACCGCCTGCCGCTGTCGGCAATCCAGGTCCCCGCGGTCGATGGCCGCGAATTCGTCGTCGGGATCCGTCCGGAGCATTTCACCGCAAACGCGTCGGAGGTCGCCCTGACCTGTCACGTTCAGGTCGTCGAGCCGCTCGGCTCCGATACGCTCGTCCACTTCGCCGTCGGCAACGAAACCCTGACGGCCCGGATGCCGCCGGAGACGCGGGTTAAGGCCGGCGAAACGCTGAAGATCGGCGTCGATCCCGCGAAAATCCATCTTTTTGACGCCGCGACGGAACGCGCCGTCCATTGACGACCCTGCGCGGGGGAGGATGCCAACATCGCGCGACCAAACATCAAACGGGAGGAAATCATGACTTTTTCGAAATTAACCGGTGCATTGTTCTGCGGTGCCATGCTGGCCGTCGCGATGCCGGCTTCGGCCGAGACGGCGCTCAACATCTACATCTCCAGCCAGCACCAGCCGGACGTCTGGCGCAAGGCGCTCGACAAATATGAAGCCGCCAATCCGGATGTGAAGGTCAAGATCGAGACCGGCGGCAACACGTCCGAAGCCCAGGCGCAATATCTGAACACCGTGATGTCGGCCAAGGACACCTCTCTCGACGTTCTGATCCTCGACGTCATCCGCCCGGCGCAATTTGCAGCTGCCGGTTGGACCAGCGATTTCCCCGGCAAGGACATGTCCTCCTATCTGCCGGCCTATGCGGGCGCCAACACCGTCGATGGCAAGGTGATCGCGCTGCCGGCCTTCGCGGATTCGCAGTTCCTTTACTATCGCAAGGACCTTCTGGAAAAATACGGCATCGAGCCGCCCAAGACCTGGGATGAGCTGAAAGTCGCCGCCAAGAAGATCGCCGAAGGTGAAGGAAATGCCGATCTCCAGGGTCTGTCCTTCCAGGGCAAGGCGATCGAAGGCGCGGTCTGCACCTTCCTGCTGCCGTACTGGAGTCAGGGCAAGACGCTGACCGATAACGGTCGCCTGACCTTCGATCGCGACGCGGCCATCAAATCGCTCAGTCTCTGGAAGGCTTTTGCCGACGAGGGCGTTGCCAAGAAGAACATTGCCGAAGTCGGCACCGACGACACGCGGAAGGAATTCCAGGCTGGCAACGTCATCTTCGCCGTCAACTGGTCCTATGCCTGGGCGCAGGCGCAGGGCAAGGACTCCGCGGTTGCCGGCAAGGTCGGCGTTGCCCGTCTGCCGGCCATGACCGGCGGCGAGCAGGCAACCTGCCTCGGCGGCTGGGAATGGGGCGTTTCCGCCTATTCGCAGCATCAGGACGAAGCGAAGAAGCTGGTCGAGTACCTGTCATCTGAAGAAGTTTCGAAGTTCATGGCAATCAACGGCTCGCTGCTGCCGACCTATGCTGGTCTCTACCAGGACGCCGAGGTGACGAAGAGTGCGCCGTGGTTTGCCGATGCGCTGCAGGTGGTCGAGACCGCCAAGCCGCGCCCGGTGACGCCGCGCTACAACGAAGTAAGTGAAGTCATCCGCACCACGGTCAACGCCGTTCTTGCCGGCGTGACCACGCCGGAAGACGGTGCCGATCAGATCGGCGCACGCTTGAAACGCATTCTGCGGTGAGGAGCCCTTAACTCCTTGCGCAATCCCCTCCCTTTCCTCCGGGGAGGGGAAACCTCCTCAAGGCGGACGAGCAGCATCCGGTTGCAACCGACGAGGCATCGGCCTTGTCCTTCAAACCTCTCAACGTTTCGGAACGAGACCATGGCGACGACAACCACACTCAAGGCGACGGATACGCGCGAGCATCAGCCGGCGGTCTGGACTCGGTGGCTCGATCTCAGCGACCGTGCCCTTGCCGTTTTGCTCCTCGCGCCGGCCGGCCTTCTTCTGGCATTGATCATCGTCTATCCGGTCTGTCGGCTCATCTATACGAGCTTCCTCAACCTATCGCTCACCTCGGGCCTGCCGGCGGAATTCGCCGGGCTGGAAAACTACCGCCTGATGATCGACGATCCGGTATTCTGGGAAACCACCTGGAATACGATCCTGATCACACTGATCACCGTGCCGGGCGCGCTTTTGCTGGGGCTTGCACTTGCCTTGCTCGCCAACCTCCCCTTCCGGACGCAGTGGCCCGTCCGGCTGTCGCTGCTTATTCCCTGGGCGTTGCCGCTTTCCTTTGCCGGTTTGATCTTTGCGTGGTTTTTCCACTCGGAATATGGCGTCGTCAACGATGTGCTGAACCGCCTCGGGTTCGAGGGGATCATCTGGTTCAACTCACCGGACTGGGCCTTCGCCGCCATCTGCCTGACGATCATCTGGAAGACGTCGTCCTTCATGGCGCTGATCATCCTGGCCGGTCTGCAGACCATTCCGCGCTCGCTTTACGAGGCGGCGGACGTGGACGGCGCCGGACGGCTGCGCCAGTTCTTCGAGATCACCCTACCGCTTCTGAAGCCTTCGATCGTCGTTGCGCTGATCTTCCGCACCATCACCGCGCTGCAGACCTTCGACATCCCCTACATGATGACGGGCGGCGGGCCGGGCACATCCACCGCGACGCTTGCCATGTACATCCACCAGAACACCGTGTCCTTCCTCGATCTCGGCTATGGATCGGCGCTCGCCGTCGTGATGTTCGCGCTGTCGATGTGCGTGACGGCCGTCTATCTCCGCATGATCCGGACCAAGGAGTAACATTCATGAGCACGACGACAGTCCCCGGTTCGGCGTCCTTCCTGTCCGGCAAGCCTCTGCGTGTCATCGCTGCCGGCATCCTTCTGGTGAACGGCATGTTCCCGGCGCTCTGGATCCTGTTTACATCGCTGAAGACCGAAGCCGAGCTGACGGCAAAGCCCATTACCTGGATCCCGCATGCGCCGACCGTTCAGAACTATGTGCAGGCCTTCTCCGACCAGCCGCTGCACATCTTCCTGTTCAACAGCTTCATGGTGGCGCTGCTGTCGACCGCGCTGACGCTGTTCGTCGCGGTGCTGGCGGCCTATGCGCTCGCCCGGCTTAATCTGACCTATCGCGGGCTGATCCTGTCGCTGATCATCGCCGTCTCGACATTCCCGCTGGTGACGCTGCTGGTGCCGTTGTTCGAAATCATGCGGGCGCTCAATCTCCTCAACAGCTGGACGGCGCTGATCCTGCCCTACACGGTGCTGAGTCTGCCGGTCTGCACGCTGATGCTGGTCTCCTTCTTCGAAGGCATTCCCCGCGATCTGGAAAATGCCGCGATGATCGACGGCTGCACGCGCATGGGTGCGCTGTTCAAGGTCGTGGTGCCGCTCTGCGCGCCCGGTGTCTTCACAGCCGGCATCCTCGCCTTCGTCAATGCCTGGGATGAATTCCTGCTGGCCCTGTCCTTCAACTCCAACCCGTCCTTGCGCACGCTGCCGGTCGGCATCCAGCTTTACCAGGGGGAGTTCGCCTTTCCTTGGCCGGTGATCTCGGCAGCGCTGGTCGCCGGCATCGTGCCGGTCGCAATCCTCATCGTCATCTTCCAGGAGCGCGTCGTCTCCGGCCTGACGGCGGGAGGCATCAAGGGATGAGCGAGGTGAAGAAGAGACGCGATCTTTCGGAACTGCGCAGCCAGCGCTGGTTCGCCTCGGATGATATGCGCGGTTTTGCCCACCGGCAGCGCACGCAGCAGATGGGCATGCGCCGCGACGAGTTCATGGGCCGGCCGGTGATCGGCATCATCAACACCTGGAGCGAGATGAGCCCCTGCCATGCGCATTTGCGCGATCGCGCCGAGGCGGTGAAGCGCGGCGTCTGGCAGGCGGGCGGCTATCCGGTCGAAATGCCGGCGCTCTCGGTCGGAGAGGTCATGGTGAAGCCGACCACCATGCTCTACCGCAATTTTCTCGCTATGGAATGCGAGGAACTGCTGCGATCGCATCCGGTCGATGGGGCCGTGCTGCTCGGCGGCTGCGACAAGTCTACCCCGGCCCTGCTGATGGGCGCGATTTCGATGGATATTCCGGCGATCTACTGCCCGGCAGGTCCGATGTCGAATGGGCAATGGCGTGGCATGAAGACGGGCGCCGGCACGCATACCAAGAAATATTGGGACGAACTGCGCGCCGGCAATATCACCCAGTCGGACTGGATCGACCTCGAAAGCCGTATGACGCGCTCGGCCGGCACCTGCAACACCATCGGCACCGCCTCGACGATGACATCGATCGTCGACGCCATGGGGCTGACGCTGCCGGGCGCCTCTTCCATCCCCGCCACCGATTCCGGTCATCCGCGCATGGCGTCGGCCTGTGGTGTCCGGATCGTCGAGATGGTCTGGGAAGATCTGAAACCCTCCGATATCCTGGATAGGGCGAGCTTTCTCAACGGCTTGGTTGCCTATATGGCGCTCGGCGGCTCCACCAATGCGGCCGTCCATCTGGTCGCCATGGCTCGCCGTGCCGGTGTCGATCTATCGCTCGACGACATGGCGGCGATGGCCGGCAAGGTGCCGGTGGCGGTCAACGTCTTTCCATCGGGCGAATACCTGATGGAGGATTTCTATTTCGCCGGCGGTCTTCTGGCGCTTCTCAACAAGTTTTCGCATCACCTCGATCTGACGCGACCGACGGTCAATGGCCAAACGCTCGGCGACAATATTGCCGGGGCGGACTGCTGGAACGACGACGTCATTCGTGGCGAGGACAATCCGGTGGTGCCACTATCGCGCGGCAAGACGCTGGAAGTTCTGCGCGGCAATCTGGCGCCGAACGGCGCCGTCATGAAGTCTTCCGCGGCCAGCCCGAAGTTCCTGAAGCATGTCGGCCCAGCTATCGTCTTCGACAGTCCGGGCGTCATGAACACGACACTCGACGATCCCGATCTCGATATCACTGAGGATACAGTGATCGTGCTGCGCAATGCCGGCCCGGTGGGTGCACCGGGCATGCCGGAATGGGGCAATCTGCCGATCCCCAAGAAGCTACTGAAGCAGGGTGTGCGCGACATGGTGCGCATCAGCGACGGCCGGATGAGCGGTACGCACTACGGCACCTGCATCCTGCACGTCTCTCCCGAGGCCGCCGTCGGCGGACCGCTGGCGCTCCTGGAGACCGGCGACCTCGTCGAACTCGACGTAATCGCCGGGACCATCAACATGCGGGTCGATGAGGCGGAAATTGTCCGCCGCCGCGCGGCGTGGAGACCAGCCCCGCCGCTCTACCAGCGGTCCTTCGCAGCCCTTTACCAGCAGCATGTCAGCCAGGCCGATCAGGGCTGTGATTTCGATTTCTTAAGCGGAACGGCCGTGGTGCCCGATCCGGCGATCTATTGAGGAGACGACGATGAGCCTGACCAATCATTTCAAGGCATGGCTTGCCGAAAAGGATCGGGCAGCACCGCTCGGCACATGGCTGATGGCCGCGGCTCCGGCAACGGCCGAGGCGCTCGGCTATGCCGGCTTTGACTTTCTCGTCGTCGACATGGAGCATGTGCCGGTCGAGGTTTCGGACGTGGCGGGCATCCTGCGCGCCATCGGCTGCACGCCGGCCGAGGCCGTGGTGCGCCTTGCCTGGAACGATCAGGTGCTGGTCAAGCGCGTGCTCGATGCCGGCGCGCGCACGGTCATGCTGCCCTTCGTGCAGACCGCCGAGGAGGCCCGCGCGGCGGCGTCCTACACCCGCTATCCGCCACAGGGCATTCGCGGCGTCGCTGCCGTTCATCGTGGCTCGAAATTCGGCACGATCCCGGACTATCTGAAGCGGGCGAATGGCGAAGTCTGCACCATCGTACAGCTCGAAACTCCGGAGGCGATCGAGCGGCTGCCGCAGATCTCCGCCGTCGATGGTATCGACGCGCTGTTCGTTGGTCCGGGCGATCTTTCGGCCGCCATGGGCCATATCGGCAATATCGCCCATCCGGAGGTCCAGAAGCTGATCGAGAAGGCGGCCAAGGACGCCCATGCCGCCGGCAAACCGGTCGGCATCGTCGGCCCCAATCCCGATATGGTCAAGCGCTTCCTCGGCTACGGCTACGACTTTGCGGCAATTGCTTCCGACATCGCGATGATGACCGGCCGCGCCAATGACTGGCTAGGCAGCCTGAAAGGGCAGGCGGCTCCTGTCGCGGCACCAGCCGCTGCCTATTGAGGATCATTTCGTGCGCACAGGCTTCGACCTCGTTCTCGATGCAAAAACGTCGCTCGGCGAATGCCCTTTGTGGTCGGTTGCCGAGCAGCTGCTCTATTTCGTCGATATCAAGCGCGGCCGCATCCATCGTTTCGACCCGCAGGCGCACAGCTTGACGACGCTCGAGCTCGCGGAAGAAGTCGGTTGCATCGGCCTCGCCGCAGGGGGCGGTTTCGTCGCGGGATTGAGGTCGGGGATCTGGCGGATCGATGCGGACGGCAGGCCGGTTCGCAAGCTCGCCGACAATCCGGAGGACCAGACGATCAGCCGCTTCAATGACGGCATGGTCGATCCAGTAGGCCGGTTCGTTGCCGGAACGGTGGATGAAAGCCGCGAAAAGGGAATTGCCGGACTTTACCGGTACGACCGTAACGGATTGGCGCGACTGGCCGATGGTCTGCTGACCTCGAACGGCGTCGCTTTCTCACCGGACGGACGCCGGCTTTATCACGCCGATACGCTGCGCTACACGCTCTACGCCTATGACTACGCACCGCAAACCGGCACCGCATCCAACCGGCGGGTCTTTGCCCGGTTCGGCGGCGAAACGGACAAGGGCCGCCCGGATGGCGGCGCTGTCGACCTCGATGGCTGCTATTGGACGGCCCTGTTCGAGGGCGGCCGGGTGCAGCGCTACAGCCCGGACGGCGCGCTGCTGGCCGAATATCCTGTTCCCGTCAGATGCCCGACAATGGTCAGTTTCGGCGGTGGGGACATGCGCACGCTCTTTTGCACCAGCGCCAGCGTCGGCCGCTCCGAGGCGGAGCTTGAAGCATTCCCGCTGTCCGGCGGCCTCTTTGCCATGCGCACCGATGTGGCCGGGCTGCAAAAACCTCTCTTCAACCCGGAAGTCTGATCCATGCCATCCACCTATGACACCGTTCGCTATGCATCGCTTGAAGGCCGCGCGGTGCTGATCACCGGCGGCGCGTCGGGGATCGGCGCGGAAATGGTCAGGGCTTTTGCGGCGCAGGGCGCAAATGTCTCCTTCATCGATATCGACGCGGTCGAAGGGACAAAGCTCGCCGCCGAAACAGGTGCTGCCTTTTCCCTATGCGATATCACCGATATCGCGGCACTGCGGGTTGCCATCGCCGAGATCGAGCAGGCGTGTGGCGGCATTGCTACCCTGGTCAACAATGCCGGCAAGGATGATCGTCATGCGATGAGCGATGTCGAGCCGGATAGCTGGCGCAGGGCGCTGTCGCTCAATCTCGATCACCAGTTCTTCGCCACCCAGGCGGTCAGCTCGCGCATGGCGGAAAAGGGGGCGGGATCGATCATCATGCTCGGCTCGATTTCCTGGATGCGCGGGCGTCCGGGCATGGTCGGCTATACGACCGCGAAGGCCGCGATCAACGGCATGACAAAGACGCTTGCCCGCGAACTCGGCCCTTCCGGAATCCGCGTCAATTGCATCGTGCCCGGCGCTGTTGTCACCGAGCGGCAGCTGAAGCTGTGGACCTCGCCGGAGCAGAACCAGCAGTTCATCGAACTGCAGGCGCTGAAATTCAGGCTGGATGCAAGCCATGTGGCGCGCATGGCGCTGTTTCTCGGCTCCGACGAAAGCGGCGGCTGTACGGGCGCCAATTTCGTCGTCGATGCCGGCCTGACCCAGAACTGACCGACAACCGACCAAGACGATGCAAGATCTGAAAGACATGGCGATGAAACTCGAAAAGACGGAAACCGGATTTACCGTGTCCATCAATGGCCGGACGATCCTCGATCACAGCACGAGTGCGCCTTGCATTTTTGCCGGCATCGGCGAGGAGCGCATGGATATGTATCGCGGCAACTTCGAGATCGAGGACTATGTCATTGAGCGCGGCCGACTGGCGCATGCCGAGATCGACGGAAACCGGATCGCCCTATCGGAACGGTCGGGCCAGAAGCCACGGCTGGTGTTGACGATCGAGAACGGAGCGATCGAATTTGAAGCGTCCGATCCCCTCATCAATCGCCTCTGGATCCGAATTCCCGCCGATCACGATGAACATGTCTGGGGCGGGGGCGAGCAGATGTCCTATTTCGATATGCGCGGCCGCCGCTTTCCACTCTGGACGTCCGAGCCGGGCGTTGGCCGTGACCAGACCAGCGAGATCACGTTCAAATCGAACGTCAAGGACAGGGCAGGCGGTGACTATTTCAACACCAACTACCCGCAGCCGACCTATGTTTCCTCGGCGCTTTACGCCATGCATGTGGAGACGTCAGCCTATTCCGTCTTCGATTTCCGCCGCAAGGCCTTTCACGAGATCGAGGTCTGGGCGATCCCCGAGCGGATCGAGTTCTTTGCCGCTCCGACATTCGTCGAACTGGTCGAGCTGCTGTCGGACCGCTTCGGCCGCCAACCGCCGCTTCCCGAATGGGTGTATAACGGCGCGATCATCGGTCTGAAGGACGGGGAAAATTCTTTCCGGCGCCTGCAGTCGATGCGCGACGCGGGTGTCGAGGTGTCCGCTCTGTGGTGCGAGGACTGGGTCGGCCTGCGTAAAACCTCGTTCGGCGCGCGTCTTTTCTGGGACTGGCAAGTCAACGAGGAGCGTTATCCGGACCTGCGCCGGAGGATCGCCGAACTTAGGGATGACGGCATCCGGTTCCTGGGCTACGTCAACCCTTATCTCTGTGTCGATGGACCCTTGTTCGAGATCGCCGAAAAAGCCGGCTATTTTGCTACGGATGCAGCCGGCACGACCGCACTCGTTGATTTCGGCGAGTTCGATTGCGGCGTCGTGGATTTCACCAATCCGGCCGCGGCGGAATGGTTTGCCGAGGACATCATCGGCAAGAAGATGCTCGACTACGGCCTCTCCGGCTGGATGGCCGATTTCGGCGAATATCTGCCGATCGATGTCCACCTCTCAAACGGCATCGATGCCAAGCTGATGCACAATCAGTGGCCGACGCTCTGGGCCGAGGTCAACGCCAAGGCGGTTGCCAGCCGCAGCCAGACCGGCGAGGCGCTGTTCTTCATGCGCGCCGGCTTCACCGGCGTCCAGAAACATTGCCCGTTGCTGTGGGGCGGCGACCAGTCGGTCGATTTCTCCCGTCATGACGGGTTGGTCACGGTTATCTGTGCGGCACTGTCTTCCGGCCTGCTCGGCAATGCCTACCACCACTCCGACATCGGCGGCTACACCAGTCTCTTCGGCAATGTCCGCACGCCGGAGCTTTTGATGCGCTGGGCCGAGATGGCTGCATTCACGCCCGTCATGCGCAGCCACGAGGGAAATCGTCCGCGCGAAAACGTCCAGATCGATCAGGATCCGCAGGTGCTGTCGCATTTCGCCCGGATGACGCGGATCTACAAGCACCTTGCTCCCTATCTCAAATCCCTGTCCGGCGAGGCGGTTGCGCGGGGGCTGCCGGTGCAGCGGCCGCTCTTCCTGCATTACCAGGACGATCGCGAGACCTACGCGATCCAGGACAGCTACCTCTACGGCCCTGACATGCTGGTCGCGCCGATCTGGGAGGCGGCGCAGGCAGATCGTGTCGTCTATCTGCCGCAGGGCGAGCGGTGGGTTCACGCCTGGACCGGTGAAACCTTTGCCGGCGGCGAGAAGGTGCAGATCGCCGCGCCGCTGGGCCAGCCGCCCGTCTTCTATCGCGCCGGTTGCGCCAATGAAGCGCTGTTTTCCGGTCTTCGAGGCCTGTGACCGTGAGTGTTGCCGGTCTTGCGGGGCTTCTGGTACTGGCGGGCCTTGCCGCCTACATGCAGACCCTGACGGGTTTTGCCCTCGGCCTGATCATGATGGGCGGCATCGGGCTTTCCGGGCTGATGCCGCTGCCGGAGGCCGCGGTGCTCGTCGGCTGCATGGTGCTCGTCAATGCGGCGCAGGTCCTGGCACGCGGCTGGCGCGATATCGCCTGGGCGGAATTCTGGCCGGTCGTCATCTCCAGCCTTGCCGCCCTTGCCGCCGGATACTGGCTGCTGGGCTTGATGGTTTCGAGGTCCATCGATTGGCTGAAACTTGTGCTCGGTATCGTCATCATTGCCTCCAGCCTGCAGCTTGCGCTGAAGCCCCAGCCGCTGGCGGCGCGGTCATCGACGGTATCTTTCGCGTTATTCGGTGCGATTGCCGGCCTGATGGGCGGCCTGTTTTCCACCGCCGGCCCGCCGCTGGTCTATCATCTCTACCGGCAGCCGCTGCCGGCCGTCAGCATCCGCGAAACGCTGGTCGCGGTCTTTGCCGTCAATGCCGTCATTCGGCTGTCCATGGTCGCGGCTGCCGGCGAGATACCGCACAGCGGCTTCTGGTGGGGGCTCCTCTGCATTCCCGTCGTAATGATCATGACCGCGGTTGCCAAAAGGTGGCCGCCGCCCCTGTCTGCGCTGTCTATTCGCCGCATGGCCTTCGGCCTGCTTTTCTTATCCGGCCTGTCGCTGGCCGCTCCCGCCCTTCTGACAATCATAGGAGATCATGCATCATGACCGACCGTCGCACGCTTGCCCTCAAGGACCCCGCGCTTCTCGTAGATAAGGCTTTCGTCGAGGGTGCATGGATCGCCGCACCCGACGGCAAGTCGATTGCGGTCACCGATCCCTTCGACGGGGCGCTGATTGCCAATGTGCCGGATCTCGGCCGGGCAGTTGTCGCCGAGGCGATCGATGCCGCGGCGGCCGCCCAGAAGCTATGGGCAAGGCGCACGGCCAAGGAACGGGCGCAGGTGCTCAAGCGCTGGCACGATCTCATCATCGAAAATGCCGACGATCTGGCGCTGATCCTGACGACCGAGCAGGGCAAGCCGCTGGCGGAGGCGAAGGGTGAGGTCGTCTCCAATGCCGCCTATCTCGAATGGTTCGCGGAGGAGGCAAAGCGGATCGACGGCGATATCATTCCCGGTCCCAATGCCGGCCAGCGCATCATGGTCTTGAAGCAACCGGTGGGCGTCTGCGCGGCGATCACGCCGTGGAATTTTCCGAACGGCATGATCACCCGCAAGGCCGGCCCGGCCCTTGCTGCCGGCTGCAGCATGATCCTGAAGCCTGCTTCGCAGACGCCGCTATCGGCGCTGGCGCTCGCCCTTCTGGCTGAGCGCGCCGGCGTGCCTAAGGGCGTGTTCTCGGTCGTGACAGGCGAGGCCAAGCCCATCGGTCTTGAGTTCTGCCACAATCCGAAAATTGCCAAGATCACCTTTACCGGTTCGACGGGGGTCGGCCGCTGGCTGATGAAGGAAGCGGCCGACGGCATCAAGCGCCTGTCGCTGGAACTCGGGGGCAACGCGCCTTTCATCGTATTCGACGACGCCGATCTCGATGCCGCCGTCGAAGGCGCGATGATCTCCAAGTTCCGCAATGCCGGCCAGACCTGCGTCTGCGCCAACCGCATCTACGTACAGGAGAGCGTCGCTGCGGCTTTCACCGAAAAGCTTCTTGCCAAGGTGTCCGGACTTTCGCTCGGTCGCGGTACCGAAGCCGGCGTCAGCCAGGGGCCGCTGATCGATGAGAAGGCTGTGGCGAAAATGGAAGAGCATGTCGCCGATGTGGTCGCACGAGGCGGGGTCGTGCTTTCCGGCGGCAAACGTAGCGCGCTCGGGGGCACGTTCTTCGAGCCGACGGTCGTCACCGGCGTGACGCAGGCAATGAAGGTGGCAAAGGAGGAAACCTTTGCGCCGCTGGCGCCGATCATTTCCTTCAAGGACGAGGACGACGTCATCGCCATGGCCAATGATAGCGAATTCGGCCTTGCCTCCTATTTTTACGCGAAGGACATGGCCCGCATCTGGCGTGTCGCGGAAGCGCTTGAGGCTGGCATGGTGGGCGTCAACACTGGCATGATCGCCAACGAAATGGCTCCGTTTGGCGGCATCAAGCAGTCCGGCACCGGGCGCGAAGGATCGAAATACGGGATTGAGGGCTTTCTGGAGTTGAAGTACGTGGCCCTCGGGGGGATCTGACGATTCCAATCCCGGGATGTTGTGGACACTTCTCTTGTTGCATCAGAGCACACATGCCCTTGAATCGGCAAGTTGGTGTCGGCTCTCGTTCAGAGCCGACATGCCGCGGCCCATCAACGCGCTTCAGAGTCGCTTGATCGTTCCGCTGCTTGCAACAGCTCGTTGAGGCGGGTCGCCCATTCCTTATTGCCCTCTCTGAACGGTCCAAGCGCATCGCCGGCAGCTACCGGAAGCCCGTGGGCTGCCGCGGCGAGGCGGCGAGCCTGATCGATATTCCCCACGGCCATGTGGCAGCAGGCCTGAATGCGCATGAGCGCCGGCCAGTCGGGTCGCGCCTTTAATGCCGTATGCCCGACGTCGAGCGCGCCCTCTACATCATTGGAAAAGAACAGCGCAAGCATCAACAGACTGAACCACACCCCATTCTGCGGATCGTGCGGGTTGAGTTCGAGGCCGCGAGACAAGGGCTTTCGTGCGCCGGCCGCGTCGCCCGAAAAGAGCCGGGCCATGCCGAGGATGAGATGCCCGAGGGCGAAGCCCGAACCGAGCTCGATCGACCGTTCCGCGGCGAGGATCGCCTGCTCGGCTCTGCCCGTGTAGGCCGACACGATCGCCAGCGCATAATGCGAGTACGGGTTTCGCGCGTCGAGATAGATCGCCCGCAGGGCGGCAGTTAACCCTTCCTGACCATCCGCGGCAGGATCTTCCGTCCAGCCATAGGCGATGAGGCCGGCGTTGACCCGAGCCCGCCAGATCTGCGCCTCCGGAAGCATGGGGTCGATCTCGGCGGCCTCGCGGAAAAATCGTCTTGCCAGAAGGTGGGTTGGCTGTGAGACCTTGTGGAAATTGAATGTGCCTTGCCGGACAAGGTCCCAGGCCGTGATGTTGCCGGTGTGGGGAGCGACCGCCAGCCCGTGGCGCAACAGCAGCTCGGGTTCGACTGCCGCGGCGATCCGCTCGGCGATGGCGTCTTGCACCGCGAATATCTCGGCCAGCTGAAGATCGTAGTGTTCGGACCAGACAGTCGCGCCCTTGGCCGCGTCGACGAGGTGCACCGATATTCGGATCCGATCGCCGGTATACCGAATAGCCCCATCCACCAGAAAATTGACACCGAGTTCGACCCCGACGGCGCGCGGATCCCTGGAGCTGTTCCTGTCTTTGAAACTTGCCCCGCGTGAGGCGACGCGCAGCCATCTGAACCGAGTGAGTGCTGTGATCAGGTCGTCGGCGATCCCGTCGGCCAGATATTGCTTCTCGGCATCGCCGCCCAGATTTTCGAACGGCAGGACTGCGAGCCCCAGCTTGGATCTGGCTTGCGCATGCCACTCGCTATCGATTCCTTCACTTGCGCTCTCCACCCGGCTTGAAAACCTGTAGCCGACCCGTGGGACGGTGGCGATCCATTCGGTGCCGTCCGATGCGGGGCCGAGCAGCTTGCGAAGGGCAGCAATCTGAACGGAAAGATTACTTTCCTCGACGGCCAATCCGGGCCAAGCGGCATCCATCAGTGCCGATTTTGAGACGACGCCCCCTTGCGCCGCAAGCAGAACGGCAAGCAGCGAAGCACCGCGGGCGCCGATGGCGACAGGCCGATCGTCACAAAGCAGGCTTCCGTTCTCGGCGCTGAACTCGAAGCGGCCGAATGCAATGTGCTGGGTGTTCATGGCCAGCCATGATACGCCGATTTCGGCGTTTTTCGGAACTTTTCGGCATTGCTTCAGGACTTGCGCCGGCTGAGCGCGCAGAGTCTGTTTTCATCGCGCCACGCAATGGTGAGAGCCATGAAGAACGAAGCAGCCCAGCCGAAAAATCCTTCTGCAATAACCGCAAAGGTCGTCAGCGGCAGCGACAGCCACATCGCCAAGCAAGGATCCGTCTACCGGTCGGGCGTCTCCGCAGAGAGCGTCGGATCGGCCATGCTGTGGCTCGGGACGATTTCGCTGCCCGCAGGCAGGCGAACCAGCGCCCATCGCCACGAGGGACACGAGACCGCCCTTCTCATGACCGCCGGCCAGGAGATCGAGATCTGGTCAGGGCCGGAGCTCGAATGCTGCGAAACGGTGCGCCCCGGTGACTACCTGTTCATTCCGGCCGGCGTTCCGCACGTCGCCGTCAATCGCAGCGCGGAAAACGCCGAGTTCCTCGGAGCCCGTAACGATCCCGCGGCCAACGAGAGCGTCATTCTCATGCCGGAGCTCGACGGCATCGTGCCCTAAACGCGTCGTCAATCCCTGGAGTTGCCACACTTCAGGTTCGTTCTTTCGCATATCGCTATCGCAAAACCACCGGCCGCCTTTGCGCGATCCAACCACATGGGAGGTGCATCATGGCCATCATCGAACAACGTTTAGCCGAAATGGGTCTTGAACTGCCCGAACCCTTAAAGGTTCGAGACGGCCTGAAATTGCCCTTCGCTTGGGTTCGGGTGCGCGGCACCCGCGCTTATATTTCAGGTCATGTCGCCTGCAACCCGGATGGGACATTGGCAAAACCGCTGGGCAAGGTCGGAGCCGAAGTGTCGCCGGAGCAGGGATACGCATCGGCTCGGCTTGTCGCCCTGGCCCATCTCGCAAGCCTCAAACGCGCCGTGGGAGACCTCGATCGGGTCACGGCCTGGCTGCGCGTTTTCGCGATGGTGAATGTCGCTCCAGGGTTCAATGAGACGCCGCTGGTGACAAACGGCTATTCCGATCTGATACTGGATCTCTACGGTCTCGAGGCCGGCGCGCACGCCCGCTCGTCCATCGGCATGGCCATCCCATTGAATGCGCCGGTAAACTGCGAAGCGGAAGTCGAAATCGACGGTTGATCCCTAATGGGCGCGGGGAATCGATTGTGACGGCATTCCGGGGCGCAGGTGCCGGCACCTACACAACTGCACAGGGGCGATGGGAAGCGGCAACTCACCCTCGACCTGATAGACGAACGCAGCCCATCAACGGCGCTGCCGAATCCTGCTGCCGACCTGATCCGCCGCGATCTCCTCGATTGGCGCAGGTCTGCCCAGCAGATATCCCTGGCCGATGTCGCAGCCCAGATCCTGAAGCCGCTGAAGTTGGCTCTCCTCTTCGATGCCTTCGGCCGTTATCGTCACGCCGAGGCCGGCGCCGAGGGCGATGATGGCCTTGATCACCTTGTCCTGCTTGTCATTGCTCTCGAACGAAGCGACGAAACTCCTGTCGATTTTGATCTTGTCGAACCGGTAGTTGGACAGCTGGGAGAGGCTGGAATAGCCTGTCCCAAAATCATCGAGCGCAATTCCGACCCCCGCATTCACCAGATCGTCGAGGACAATGCGTGCGGTGACGGCGTCCTGGATGATGGCGCTCTCCGTCACCTCAAGCTCGACCCTATGCGCGGGCAGGCCGACATCGCCCAATATCTTGAGAATTCTGAGGCCCAGCAACCGGTCGCTCAGCTGAATCGGTGAAAGGTTGAACGACAGTACAAGCTCGCTTGGCCAGGAAAGCGCATCGGTGCAGGCGCGGCGAAGCAGTTGGTCCGTCAATTCGACGATCAGACCGGCTTCCTCTGCCACTGGAATAAACTCGTTCGGCGGGATGAACTCGCCGGACGCCGTTTTCCAGCGCGCCAGCGCCTCGAAGCCGATAATCTTGTTTTCCTTCAGATCCACGAGCGGTTGATAATAGGGAATGATCTCAGCCTTCCGGATGGCTACGCGGAGATCCCCTTCTATCCTGACCCGTTTCGCCAGCTCGTCCTGCATCGATGGCACGAAGGGCTTCACCAGATTGCGCCCCTGCTTTTTCGCCACATACATCGCACAGTCCGAATGCCGGATGACCTGACCGGGCTCATCGCCGTCCTCCGGATAAAGTGCGAAGCCGACGCTGGCGCCGAGGTCGACGGCGACACCATTGAATGTGAACGGCTTTCCGATTGCGCTGACGATGCGGTTCCCCAAAGCGACAAGATCGGGATTTCCGATGCGCCGCGAGAGAACGACGAACTCGTCTCCGCCAAGGCGGAAAACGTTCTCCTGAGGAAAGAGCGAGGAGAGCCGCTGAGCAACCGTCTTCAGCACCGCATCACCGTGATCGTGGCCGAGGAGATCGTTGACCTTCTTGAAGCCGTCGAGATCGATGCTGAACACCGCATACGTATCTTGTGACCTTTGATCGGTCATTGCCTGCGCACATATGGAATCCAGGAATCTGCGGTTCGGCAGCTCGGTCAGCGTGTCATGACAGGCAATCCAGTCGACGTGCTTTTCGGCCTGCAGCCTGCGATCAACCTCCCTCGAAAGGTCCCGGATCCTCAGCGCGGAATAGATGAGCCCCAAAAACCCGGAGATATTCAGGGCAAGCAGTGCGTGGTCGAGCGGATAGTTGTGATGCCGCTCGATAAACTCATCCAGCTCCTCATGCCACTGGAAGCGCCAGGAGAGGCTGAAGAGAAGCAGGAAGATCGCAAGCCAGCCCAATATCTCCAACTGGGGTCTGGTCGGGCGGATGCGGGGCATATGAACGCTCCTGTTGTGTGAAGAGCCATCATGGCCAGTTCGCAGGACCGCATCGTCCTCGGCGGTAATCGAAGACCGCCACAAATCATTCGGGCGGCATTGAAAGCCCAGCTTGCGGTCGCCGACCAGCGCGCAGATAAGTTCGAAAGACCTTTGTGCGCGTCGAAGGTTAACGGTGGGTTGCCCTGACGAGGGGTGCAGGCGGTTCTATGCGCATAACGGATAGCTTTGCCGCAAATCGGACCAGGCGCGGGTTCAGAAATCGACTTGACAAGTTTGATGACGAGCATCATTAATCAACTATGATGATAAACGTCATTAAAAACTGCTGACGGAGGTAGGGCGTCCTCGATCACATGGGTCCATGCCGATTTGTGCCTGTGGCTTTATCGTTCCCTTGACACCTGACGCCGCGAGAGGAGAAGGCCCCGTGAAGGCATTCGTCGTTGACAAGTACAAGAAGAAAGGCGCTCTGCGTCTGGCCAACCTGCCGGAACCGGAATTGCTGGACAATGACGTCCTCGTGCGGATTCAGGCCACCGCCGTGAACCAGCTCGACTCCAAGGTCCGGGACGGGGAGTTCAAGCTTATTCTTCCCTATCGTCCGCCCTTCGTCCTCGGGCATGACCTCGCCGGAACGGTTGTCAAAGTCGGATCCAGGGTGAGGCGGTTCAAGGTGGGTGACGAAGTCTATGCACGGCCTCGCGATCATCGGGTCGGGACATTCGCCGAATTCATTGCCATCGATGAAGCCGATGCGGCGCTGAAGCCGAGCAACCTCAGCATGAGCCAAGCGGCGTCCATCCCGCTCGTCGGGTTGACCGCCTGGCAGGCGCTCGTCGAGGTAGGTAAGATAAAGCCCGGCCAGAAGGTCTTCATTCAGGCCGGCTCCGGCGGTGTCGGGACGTTCGCCATTCAGCTCGCCAAACATCTCGGCGCGACGGTTGCGACGACGACGAGCGCTAAAAATGCCGAGCTGGCGAGAAGTCTCGGGGCGGATGTGGTCATCGACTACAAGACGCAGGACTTCGAAAAGATCTTGTCGGGCTACGATCTGGTGCTGAACAGCCAGGATCCGAAGACGCTCGAAAAGTCGCTGGGCGTGCTGAAGCCGGGTGGCCGGCTCATTTCCATCTCCGGTCCGCCCGAACCGGCATTCGCCAGGGAGCTCGGCCTCAACCTGTTCCTGAAGCTGGTCCTGTGGTTGTTGAGCCGAGGAGTTCGCAAAAAGGCCAAGCATCTCGGCGTCGCTTATTCATTCCTGTTCATGCGCGCGGAGGGGCGGCAGCTGGGTGAGATTGCCCGCTTGATCGAGCAAGGCTTGATCCGGCCGGTTGTCGACAAGGTATTCCCGTTTGAACAGACCGGAGATGCGCTGGCCTATGTCGAGACCGGTCGTGCCAAAGGCAAGGTGGTCATCGCGGTCGCGAATTGACGCGCCGCGCCGGCGGATGCGTGGCCCTATCGCTCTCGCATCCGATTTTCAATGGCGTCCCGGCAATTCGCCAGGCAAGCGTCAAGCAGTTCGTCGGCCAGCGGGGAATCGTCCGGGCAGGCCCTCGAAAGCACGATGGCGCCAACCGCCTGAGCGAGGATGGCGATGGCTTGTGCCCGCCCGCCGGCGCTCGACGCATGATGTCGCGCAATGCCACCCTCCACCGCGCGCACCAGCTTGTCTATTCCTGCAGCGAAAACGGCCTTGGTCTTCTCGGGCTGTCGGGCGGCATCGCAACTCAGTGCCGCGGCCGTGCACCCCTGGCCACGTCCATCCCGGTGTTCGCGTGCAAGATAAAGCTCCATAACGTCGAGGACGTCATGACCGGCGTAGCGCTGCAAGGTCTCGCTCAACCCATTCTCGGTCGATTCCGCGATCAGCTCCTCCTTGGAGCGGAAGTGATTGTAGAAGCCGCCATGGGTGAGCCCCGCGCGCTCCATCAATTCCGCCACGCCCACGCCATCGAACCCACGTTCGCGAAACAGCTCTGACGCGGTGGCAACAATCCGGTCGTAGTTTTCCTGCTTCTTTTCCTTGGTGATCCGCACGTCACGGTCCTTTCGACAGCAATTTCCAGATATGATGTCGGCCGTCATTATAGCTTAGCTATTGATGATATCCATCATTAATATGGGCGGTCAACAAGGCAGCCGCACGCAGACGGCACCGCGCGTTTTTCTACGCGCGGTGCCGTCTGCAGCAACTTTGACCTATGGGCAAAAAGGAGCGAATCCCCGATCAGTAAACGAACGGATCGACCTCGGCCTGGCCGCCCGCCTTCGGATAGATCACCCCCTTGCGCAGGATGATGTTGGCATAGAGCCGGGGTTCGCTTGTCTGGATCACCGCGTGGGCGGCCCGCACCCGGCCGTAGAAATCTGCGCCGACGAGCGGCACCACCTGCCGGTGCGGCTCGTGCAGCGCACAGCAGTCGATCATTTCCTCATGCACCGGATCGAGCTTGTCGCGCTCGGCCTTGACGGTCGAGCGGAAGATTGCCTCCGGCACGAAATCGTCGATCGGCAGCACGCTGAGCACGGCGTTGAGCACCGGAATGAGGCGGTGGCCGTCGAGCCGGATCAGCCGGCGGGCATGTTCGACACCGGGATAATTGCCGTCGACAATGGCGATTTCGTCGCCGTGGCCCATGGCGCGCAGCGTGAAAAGCAATTCCGGGCTCAGAAGCGGATCAAGTCCCTTCAGCATGGTCTATCTCCTTGAAGAGTACGTTCTGGTCTGTGAGGTAACGCGAAAAGATCGGCAGGCTGGCGCCGCCGATGGCGCGCGCCTGCGCGCCGACCGCGCCCTCGATGATTTCGGGCATGACGACGCCCTGCAGGTCGAGCTTGGCGGCCTCGTCGATCGTTGCCTGCACCATGCGGCTGCGCACCCAATGGGGAAAACCGCCGTCGATGACGGCGGCGCTGAAATCGACGATCGAGGCGGCGGCGACGATCGCCTGGGCCAGCGCCTTGGCACTATCCTGGATCCATGCCTCCATCGGCTCGCCGAAATCCACCCAGTCGTCGGCCGAATACCAGAGCGGCTCGGGATCGATGCCGCGCTCGCGCAGCATGTTTTCTAGCACGAAGATCGAGGCGATTTCGAGCAGCTGCTTGGTTTCGCCGTTCCTGTCGCGCACGGGCAGCGGCCCGATCGCGCCCGCCGTGCCGGTACGGCCGGAAAAGATCGCCGAATTGAGCACGATGCCGCCGCCGATGAAGGAGCCGATGAAGAAATAGACGAAGTCGGGATAGGAGGGGCCGACCCCGAAGACGAGTTCGGCCCCGCAGGCGCTGGTCGCATCGTTCTGCAGGAAGACGGGGTGGGAGACGCGCGCGGCGATATCGGCCTGCAGATCGACCTCTCGCCAGACCTCCATGGCGCCCGGCGGCGCGCCCACCTCTTCCGCCCAGTTCCAGAGCTCGAAGGGGGCGGCGATGCCGAGGCCGGCAATGCGGCCGCGCTGTTTGTCGTCGAGCCTGCTCTCGATCTCCTCGAGCCCTGAGGTGACGAAGGCGAGGATTTCATACGGCAGCGGATAGGCATAGGTCTGGTGCAGCTGCATGCGGATGCGGCCGACGAAATCCATCAGCACCAGATCGGCGCTGCGCCGGCCTATCTTGAGTCCGAAGGAATAGACGGCGTCGGGATTGAGATGCATCGGGATCGATGGCTGGCCGACCCGGCCGCGCACCGGTGCCCCGCGCGATAGCAGCCCTTCTTTCTCCAGCACCCGCATGATGACCGAGACGGTCTGCGCCGACAGCCCGCTGCGGCGCGCGATATCGGCCTTCGACAGCGCGCCGTAGAGGCGCACCAGCGACAGCACGAGCCGTTCGTTATAGGCGCGCACCCTGACCTGGTTCGCGCCCCCTGCCGGATTGAGAATCGGCGGCGGGACCGGTGTGTGTTCCGGCCCATCCAAAGATGACATGGCCGCTCCTCCCGAGCGTTGGCCTCTTGCACGGTTCCCCCGGGAGGAAGCGATCCAGGGGGGACTATGCACCAGCTGAAAGCGGTACGGCGGCCAATCTCTGCATTTGAAAAGGCGCGGTACCGTACATCCTAATGCGATTGAGCATGCCACATCGAATTAATAATTCAATTGGATTTATTTATTGACAAGCCGATTTCTTTCGCTCTTAATTGCCAGCGTCAAGGGCACGGACGGCTTCGGAAGCGACAAGCGACCGAAGCGAAGTGTCACATCTCGAAAATTCCGGCCCGCAGGGGCGGCGCCGGCAAACTCTGGGAGGAGTTCATGAAGAAATCAGTTCTCGCTTTCGGCGCGCTCGCACTCGGCGTCGCCTTTTCCGCGCCGGCCATGGCCGCCGACGTTTCCGCCTGCCTCATCACCAAGACCGACACCAATCCCTTCTTCGTCAAGATGAAGGAAGGTGCGACGGCCAAGGCCAAGGAACTCGGCGTTTCGCTGAAGTCCTATGCCGGCAAGGTCGACGGTGACAGCGAAAGCCAGGTTGCGGCGATCGAAAGCTGCATCGCCGACGGCGCCAAGGGCATTCTGCTGACCGCCTCCGACACTAAGGGCATCGTCTCTTCGGTCAAGAAGGCGCGTGATGCCGGCGTGCTGGTCATCGCGCTCGACACGCCGCTCGAGCCGGCCGATGCCGCCGACGCCACCTTCGCCACCGACAACCTGCTCGCCGGCAAGCTGATCGGCCAGTGGGCCAAGGAAACGCTCGGCGACAAGGCCAAGGACGCCAAGGTCGGCTTCCTCGACCTCACGCCGTCGCAGCCGACGGTTGACGTCCTGCGCGACCAGGGCTTCATGATGGGCTTCGGCATCGACCCGAAGAACCCGGACAAGATCGGCGACGAAGACGACAAGCGCATCGTCGGCCACGACGTGACCAACGGCAATGAGGAAGGCGGCCGCAAGGCCATGGAAAACCTTCTGCAGAAGGATCCGAGCATCAACGTCATCCACACGATCAACGAGCCGGCCGCTGTCGGCGCCTATCAGGCGCTGAAGGCCGTCGGCATGGAAAAGAACGTGCTGATCGTCTCGGTTGACGGCGGCTGCCCGGGTGTCAAGTCGGTCAAGGAAGGCGTCATCGGCGCCACCTCGCAGCAATATCCGCTGCTGATGGCGTCGCTCGGCATCGAGGCGATCAAGAAGTTCGCCGACAGCGGTGAGAAGCCGAAGCCGACCGAAGGCAAGTCCTTCTTCGACACCGGCGTTTCGCTCGTCACCGACAAGCCGGTCTCCGGCGTCAAGTCGATCGACACCAAGGAAGGCACGGACAAGTGCTGGGGCTGAGCCCGATCTATTGAAAGAGAAAGCGGCCGGGGCTTGATCCCCGGCCGTTTTGGACGGACGATGTGCCGTCACCCCACCGGCTAAGCAACGAACGGATGACAATGGGTGGCGGCCTCCGCGCGGGTTCGGCGCGCGGATGCGGAGGAGGAACCATGACCGGAGCACAGGAATTCGAACGCGTCCTCGACGGCAGCGACAAGAACGTCGCCTCCTTCGAGCACCAGGGCGTCCCGCTGATCAAGCGTGCGCAGCATTTTCTGCACTCGACGCCGGCCGCGGTGCCGCTGATCGTGCTGGTGCTGGCGATCATCATCTTTGGGGTAGCACTCGGCGGACGGTTCTTTTCGTCCTATACCCTGACACTGATCCTGCAGCAGATCGCCATCGTCGGCATTCTGGGTGCCGCCCAGACGCTGGTCATCCTGACGGCCGGCATCGATCTTTCGATCGGCGTCATCATGGTGATCTCGGCCGTCATCATGGGCAATGTCGCCATCACCTACGGCATACCGACGCCGATTGCGGTCATCGGAGGCCTGCTGGTCGGCGGTCTCTGCGGTTTGCTGAACGGCTTCCTCGTCGCCTTCATGAAGCTGCCGCCGTTCATCGTCACGCTCGGCACCTGGAACATCGTCATGGCGACGAACTTCATCTATT
Organism: Rhizobium lentis; assembly: GCF_014200175.1. Lineage (GTDB taxonomy): Bacteria > Pseudomonadota > Alphaproteobacteria > Rhizobiales > Rhizobiaceae > Rhizobium > Rhizobium mulingense. The sequence goes on from NZ_JACHBD010000002.1 coordinate 226,598, forward strand.
CCGCCAATGAGACGATCCGCGACGCCGATGTCGACGCCCAGGCGCCGCTGCTGCATCTTTTCGCCGCAAGCTTCAGGCTCGGCACCGCTGTGCTCACCCTCGGCGTCATCGCCATGGTGCTGCTCGTCCTGCTGCTCTGGTATGTGCTCAATCACACCGCCTGGGGCCGGCATGTCTATGCGGTCGGCGACGATCCGGAAGCGGCCAAGCTTTCCGGCATCCAGACGAAGCGGGTGCTGCTCACCGTCTACACCATATCGGGCGTCATCGCCGCCTTCGCCGCCTGGGTTTCGATCGGCCGCAATGGCTCGATCTCGCCGTCCTCGGCAGTCACCGATTATAACCTGCAGGCGATCACCGCGACCGTGATCGGCGGCATCTCGCTCTTCGGCGGCCGCGGCTCCATTCTCGGCACCCTCTTCGGCGCCATGATCGTCGGCGTCGTGTCGATGGGCCTCAACATGCTCGGCGCCGACCCGCAATGGAAAGTCCTGCTGACAGGCGTGCTGATCATCGCCGCCGTCGCCATCGATCAGTGGATCAGAAAGGTTTCGGTGTAATCATGGCTGTCGAACCCATTCTCACTGCCCGCGGACTCGTCAAGCGCTATGGACGCGTGACCGCCCTCGACAATGCCGATTTCGACCTCTACCCGGGTGAAATCCTTGCCGTCATCGGCGATAACGGCGCCGGCAAGTCGTCGCTGATCAAGGCGATTTCAGGCGCCGTCACCCCCGATGAGGGAGTGATCACGCTCGAAGGCAGGCAGGTGCATTTTCGTTCGCCGATGGAAGCGCGTGAGGCCGGCATTGAGACCGTCTATCAAAACCTCGCCCTGTCGCCGGCGCTCTCGATCGCCGACAACATGTTCCTCGGCCGCGAGATCCGCAAGAAAGGCCCGCTCGGCTCGATGTTCCGCATGCTCGACCGGCCGGCGATGGAAAAGCTGGCCCGCAACAAGCTTTCCGAACTCGGCCTGATGACCATCCAGAACATCAACCAGGCGGTGGAGACGCTGTCGGGCGGCCAGCGCCAGGGTGTCGCCGTCGCCCGCGCCGCCGCCTTCGGTTCGAAGGTTATCATCATGGATGAACCGACCGCGGCTCTCGGCGTCAAGGAGAGCCGCAAGGTGCTGGAGCTGATCCTCGATGTGCGCGCCCGCGGTCTGCCGATCGTGCTGATCTCGCACAACATGCCACATGTCTTCGAAGTGGCCGACCGGATCCATATTCACCGCCTCGGCCGGCGCCTGACGGTGATCAATCCGAAGGAATACACCATGTCGGACGCCGTCGCTTTCATGACCGGCGCCAAGGCGGTGCCGACGGAGCCCGTTGCTGCATGAATGCACGCATCGACGAAATCGCCGGCGAGGTTCTTAGCCGCGCCGGCGATGCCAGACGTTACCTGATCGGCATTGCCGGGCCGCCGGGTTCGGGCAAATCGACCATGGCCGACAATCTGGCAGCGGCGCTGAAAGCCAGGGGCGAAAGTTCTGCGGTCCTGCCGATGGACGGCTTCCACATGGACAATGCCATCCTGATCGAACGCGGGCTTTTGGCCCGCAAGGGCATTCCGGAAACCTTCGATGTCCGCGGCTTCCTCGATATCGTCCGCGCCGTCAGGCCGGCCGACCAGGAGGTTCTGGTGCCGGTCTTCGACCGCTCGCGTGAACTCGCCATCGCCTCGGCCCGGCCGATCGATCCCAAGGACCGGTTCATCATCGTCGAAGGCAATTATCTGCTGTTCACGCAGGGCAAATGGGCCGAACTCGACGGCATCTTCGATTTCACCATCATGCTGGCGCCGCCGATCGAGGTGCTGGAGGAGCGGCTCTGGGCGCGTTGGCGCGGTTATAATCTGAGCGAAGAGGCCGCCAGCGCCAAGGTCTACGGCAACGACCTGCCGAACGGAAGGCTGATCCTGGAAAACCGCCGCCCGGCCGATGTGACGCTGGAAATCGCGCTGGCGTAATGCCGCGGCCCACGAATCGATTTCAATGCGCCGCACTTTAATGCTATCGAGGCCGCAGACGCATCGCTTCGGAGGCCTGCCATGCAATCGATCACCATCCGCCGTCCCGACGACTGGCACCTGCATCTGCGCGACGGCGCCATGCTGGAAGGCGTGATCGCCGATACGAGCCGCACCTTCGCCCGCGCCATCATCATGCCCAATCTGGTGCCGCCTGTTGTCACCACATCAGATGCGGCGACCTATCGCGAGCGCATTCTGAAAGCCTTGCCGGCCGGCCACCGCTTCCAGCCGCTGATGACGCTTTATCTCACTGAACATACCAGCGCTGACGATGTCGAGGCGGGGGCGGAAAGCGGCCTCATCACCGCCGTCAAGCTCTATCCGGCCGGCGCCACCACCAATTCGCATGGTGGCGTGCGCGACATGGAAAAGGCGATGCCGGTGCTGGAGCGCATGGCGAAGATCGGCCTGCCGCTTTGCGTCCACGGCGAGGTGACGACACCTGACGTCGATATTTTCGACCGCGAGGCCGTCTTCATCGATACCGTGCTCGATCCGCTGCGTCGGCGCCTGCCGGAACTGAAGGTGACGATGGAGCATGTGACGACATCGGATGGAATCGATTACATCAAGGCCGCCAAGGGCAATCTCGCCGGCTCGATCACCACCCACCATCTGATCATCAATCGCAACGCCATCCTCGTCGGTGGCATCCGCCCGCATTATTACTGCCTGCCGGTCGCCAAGCGCGAAAACCATCGGCTGGCGCTGCGCGCCGCCGCCGTCAGCGGCGACGCCCGCTTCTTCCTCGGCACCGATTCCGCCCCGCATGTCGATCCCCTGAAGGAATGCGCCTGCGGCTGCGCCGGCATCTATACCTCGATCAATACAATGAACTGCCTCGCCCATGTCTTCGAAGAGGAGGGCGCTCTCGACAGGTTGGAAGCCTTCGCTTCGCTGAATGGGCCGGCCTGGTACGGCCTGTCGCCGAACGAGGAGCGGATCACCCTGTCGAAGCAGAGCGATCCGATCGTTTTTCCCGCAAGGATAGAAACTGGCGCCGGTCCGGTGACGGTTTTCGATCCGATGTTCCCCTTGTATTGGCAGGTCGTGGTGTGAGGCATTTTCAATTTTAAATAGAATATTCATTTTAAATAGCGCCCCGGCGTTAGGCGCATAACATTTTCATTGTGCGATGCATCATTTGTTAACGGATGCATAAGACATTCTCCGCGCGGAACCCCAGTCTGCCGATCATCTGGCGCGACAACCGCTGCGGAGACTGAAGAAGCATGACGCTTGACTACAACTCCCTCTTGCTGGCGCTCGGCGTCTCCGCGGCCTGTCTTGCCGTGACCTTGATGGGCAGCTGGCTGGTGCGCCGGGCCGAAACCGTGCTGCTCACCGCCACCATCGGCCTCGTCCTCGTCGTCAGCGGGATTTTTGTCTACAGCGCCTACGTCAACCGACCGGAAGCTCTCTTCGCTATTGGCAGCTTCGTGCTGTTCCATGCCGGCTTTGCCACGATATGGGGCGCGGGGAAACAGTTCCTCACTGGCCATGTGTCGAATGCCGCCATCGCGATCCGGGCTCTGGCGGCGATTGCCGCCTCGATCCTGCCGATGCTGTCAGGCTATGACGGCCTCGCCTTCATTGCCGACAATCTCGCCATCGCCCTGTTGCTCTTCGCCACCGCCCGGCAATATTGGCTTGCTCGCGCCGAAGCGCCGGCGCCGCTCCTCGGTATTGCCGCGCTCTATACGCTGACGGCGATCTCCTTCCTGCTCTGCGCCGCGGTTCTCGTTTCCGACGGCAAGCTGGTGCTCGGCAAGGCGCCTAGCAACTGGGCCGAGGATCTGAGCCTCGCCATTTGCATCGCCGGCATGACGGGGATCGGCGCGCTGTCGCTGGCGCTGCATCAATGGCGGCTTGCCGCCCGCCATCGTCTGGAGGCGATCACTGATCCGCTGACCGGGCTGCTCAACCGACGCGCCGTCTTCGACGAATACGGCACGCGCCCGATGGGAACGACCACCGCCGTCATCGTCTTCGATATCGACCATTTCAAATCCGTCAACGACCGTTACGGTCATGCCGCCGGCGACCGCGTGATCACTGTCTTCGCCGACGAACTGACCGCCCATTGCCGCCCCGGCGACACCGCCGCCCGGCTCGGGGGCGAAGAATTTGCGCTGGTGCTGAAGGAGATCATGCCCGGCCGGGCTGAACTGACGGCTGAGCGAATCCGCCGGGCCTTCGAGGCGCGCGAAATTCCGATCGACGGCGAAGTGCTGAAATGCACGGTCAGCGTCGGGGTGGCGCCCGGCCGCTCGACGCCGCTCGATTTCGATGCCATGCTGAGCGCCGCCGACAAGGCGCTTTACGCCGCTAAACGCGGCGGCCGCAATCGCGTCGAGCTGGCCGGCCACCTGCAGGCGGTGCCCCTCGAGGCATCTCGCACGGCGTCTTGATCCCGGACTCAGCCGGCGGCCGAGTTTCCTCAATCTATCCGGCGCAGACCATGCGCAGACACGCTCGGCGACTGGCGTCTGGTCGCGTCACAGCACAACGGCAAGGTCCCAGGTGATCGGGCTCTCTCGGATATCGGCGCTTGCCTCTCAAACCAGCATCAGCGCCCGCACAAAGGTGATCGAGGTGAGAAGCGATGCAAGCGTCCGCACATGGTTCCACCACGTCCAGTCCCTAAGATAGGTCGCCCAGAGCTTGGCCGCTTGCGGCCCGCTGCCGCTCACCTTCTCCAGCGCATCGTTCATCGGCACATTGAAGATGATGGTCGAGACGAAAGAAGCCAGGAGATAGAGGGCGGCGCCGGCCAGCATCAACATGGATGCTCCGCCGCGCCAGTTGATCACCGCCAGCACTGATATGACGAGGCAGAGGATCGCCGTCGGCGCGAACAGCGCCATGAACGGCGAGCGGATGATCGTGATGTTGATCGAGTTCATCGCGGCGATGCCCTGTTCCGCCGGCAGGCGCGCAAAGGCCGTCATGATGAATGCCGAAAAGGCGAAGAAGATGCCGGCGATGAGGCCGCTGCCGATTGCGGCGGCCGTCAGGGAAAGGACGAGGATGATCTGCATGCCGAAGTTCCTTCTGTTGCAGTCATGCGCGCCTTGCGTCTGGAAACCGAGGGCTCTTACTGCTATTGCCGGAGACGCAAAGCCGAAGGAGAGCCGCATGATCCAGACCACATTTCCCGACCGCGCCCTGATGGCCGAACTGGTGGCCAAGATGCTCTGGGAGATCAAGGCGGTGCATTTCAATGCCGCTCAGCCTTACAAGCTCTCCTCCGGCATGGCGAGCCCGGTCTATATCGATTGCCGCAAGCTGCTCTCCTACCCGCGCATCCGTTCGACGGTGATGGATTTCGCGGCCAGCACGCTCCTGCGCGACGCCGGTTTCGAGCAGTTCGACTGCATCGCCGGCGGCGAGACCGCCGGCATCCCGTTCGCCGCCCTGCTCGCCGACCGCCTCGGCCTGCCGATGATCTATGTCCGCAAACAGCCGAAGGGCCATGGCCGCAATGCCCAGATCGAAGGCAATATGGTGGAAGGCTCGCGCGTGCTCGTCATCGAAGACCTGACGACGGCCGGCGGCAGCATGTTCAAGTTCATCGACGCGGTCCGCGCCGCCGGCGGCGTCGTTGATCACGGCATCGCGCTGTTCTTCTATGACATTTTCGGCCAACAGCGCTTTACCGAGGGCAAGGTGAAGCTGCATCATATCGCCACCTGGCGCAATGTCCTGGCCGTCGCCAAGGCGCAGCAGCTGTTCGATGGCAAGACGCTCGGAGAAGTCGAGGCCTTCCTCGATGCGCCGCTCGCCTGGTCGGGAAGGAATGGTGGAGTCAGTGAGCTTTCGCTCTAGCCTTTTGACAAAAGCTCGCTTAATTCGATTGAAGAACGCGTAAGTCCTTTTGGGAGGAATCCGATGATTTTGTGCTGCGGCGAAGCCTTGATCGACATGCTGCCGAGGGACACGACCCTTGGCGAAAAGGGCTTTGCCCCCTATGCCGGCGGCGCGATTTTCAACACCGCAATCGCGCTCGGCCGCCTCGGCATCCCGACCGCCTTCTTCACCGGCATTGCCGACGACATGATGGGCGAAATCCTGCTTGCGACGCTGAAGGCCGCCAATGTCGATTACAGCCCCTGCGCCATCACCCCGCGCCCCTCGACCATCGCCTTCGTCAAGCTCGTCAACGGCCAGGCGACCTATGCCTTCTACGACGAGGGTACGGCCGGCCGGATGATCACCGAGGCCGACCTGCCCGTCCTCGGCGATGATTGCGAAGCGCTGCATTTCGGTGCGATCAGCCTGATCCCGAGCCCCTGCGGTGAAACCTACGAGGCGCTGCTCGACCGTGAAGCCGAAAAGCGCGTCATCTCGCTCGATCCCAACATCCGCCCCGGCTTCATCAAGGACAAGCCGGCGCATATGGCCCGCATCAAGCGCATGGCGGCCAAATCCGACATCGTCAAATTCTCCGACGAGGACCTCGACTGGTTCGGTCTTTCGGGCGACCACGATACACTCGCCGCCCACTGGCTCGCCCAAGGCGCCAAGCTCGTCGTCATCACGAAGGGCGCCGAAGGCGCTTCCGGCTATACCAGGGACCGAAAGGTGACGGTGCCGAGCGAGCGCGTTGCCGTCGTCGACACGGTCGGCGCCGGCGATACCTTCGACGCCGGCGTGCTCGCGTCGCTGAAGAGGGATGGCCTGCTGACCAAGGCACAGGTCGCTTCGCTCGACGAACAGGCGGTGCGCAACGCCCTGACGCTCGGCGCCAAAGCCGCCGCCGTCACGGTCTCCCGCGCCGGCGCCAACCCGCCCTGGGCGCATGAGATCGGGCTTTAAGGCTTGAGCCGGCGTCGGCCCCTCATCCGGCTGCCGCCATTGACCGGAGTCGAGCCACGGGTCTCCACCCATCCTTCGGACCCCCGCAAACGGGGCGAAGGAGGATAGCCGCGACCTGTCTGTTCCTCGCCTACATCTCGTGCGGCACGTCCCCTCACCTCGCAAGCGGGGAGAGGGTTAGGGTGAGGGGCAATTTGTGAGGTGACTTTCAAGCGGTGGCGGGAGTCGATCAGAAGACTATCCCTGCGCCCCGCTCCGGTCGGAGCTCGGAACAGCCACCAGGTCCCGCAGGAAATCTTTGCACCACAGCGAGACGTCGTGCGAGAGCAGATGTTCCATCATCCTGCTCCAGCGGTCGCGGCGCTCCTCAAGTGACATTGCGAGCCCGCGGGCAATCGCATTGGCGGTGCCTTCGACATCGTAGGGATTGACCAACAGCGCCCCCTTCAGCTCCCGTGCGGCGCCGGCAAAGCGTGACAGCACCAAGACACCGGGGCGATCCGGATCCTGGGCGGCGACATATTCCTTGGCGACGAGATTCATGCCGTCGCGCAACGGGGTGACCAGCCCGATCGTCGCCAGCCGGAAAAGCCCGGCGAGCACGTTGCGGCTGATCGATCGGTTGACATAGCGGATCGGTACCCAGTCGACCGTTCCGACGGCGCCGTTGACGCGGCCGGCCTGTTCGGCGACCATCTTCTGCATATGCTCGTATTCGGGAACTTCCGATCGGGATTTCGGCGTGACCTGCAGAAAGGTCACCTTGTTCTGGTAGGCCGGATTGTTGCTGATGAAGCGCTCGAAGGCTTCCAGCCGCTGAATGATTCCCTTCGAATAATCGAGCCGATCGACCCCGATGATCATCTCCCGTCCTTCGATGCTGCGTCGGGTCTTCTGGACCATCACGTTGTTTGCCGCCTTCTCGGCGAATTCGGCGAAGGCCGCGGTCTCGATGCCGATCGGATAGGCGCCGGCCTTGAAGATCCGTCCATGCGAATCGAACAACCCGTTGCCGAGGTCGTCGCCAATGCCCTCTCTTCTCAGATAACCGGCGAAATTCTGGAGATCATAGTCCGTCTGGAAGCCGACGAGATCGTAATGCGAGAGCCCACGCATGATCTCTTCGTGGACCGGCATGGTGACGAGTATGTCGGCCGGCGGCCAGGGAATGTGCAGGAAGAAGCCGATCCGGTTCTTCAATCCCATCTGGCGCAATTCGGCGGCCAGCGGAATGAGGTGGTAATCATGAACCCAAATAATGTCGTCCGGCTCGATCAACGGCGCCAGCCGGTGCGCGAAGAAGCGGTTGACGCGGAAATAACCGGCCATTTCCTTCCGGCCATATTCGGCAAGATCCAGGCGGTAGTGGCAGATCGGCCAGAGAACGCGGTTTGCAAAGCCGCGATAATATTCCTCGACGTCGGTGTCGGTGAGGTCGGTCAGGGCAAAGGTGATGTTGCCCTTCTGCTGCAGCGACAGCGCGCCCGGTTCCCTGTCGCCGCTCGACTCTCCCGACCACCCCATCCAGATGCCGCCACGCTCCAGCAGGGCTGCCTGCAGCGCGACGGCCAGGCCGCCGGCAGCAGCGCCGCCATCCTTGCTCGGCACGGGAACACGATTGGAAACGACGATAAGACGGCTCATAAGCTTCCTTCAGTTGAGATAGAACATGAAAACGCGATGTGACGAGCGTCCTGGAGAACCGCCTGAATGTGACGGGGGCGATGCAGGGCAGGCCCAGACATCGAACGAGCCATCCAGACGAGGGGCCGCCGTACAGGGCGGGAACAATGGAACGGAGCGTCGTTCCGGGCTTGATAGGCCATGTCGTCGGAAATACCCATTGCACAGAATTTGCTTGAATCTAGGGCGATTCCGCCGGAATGGAAGAATTCTTTCTACAATTTTGCATTAGAAGAACGTTTCATCCGGTTCCGCACGACGAGCCCGTGGCGCGGCAGGGACGCACCCGGCAAGTTGAAGTTCGTTTCGGCAATGATGATGTTTGGCGCCGAGGGGCGTCGGCCGGTTAATGGGCGCGCCGGTCGCAGCCTGCCGGAGCGCCCTCTATCGACACAGGCAGGCCGCCGGAAGATCGGGCAGGGACAGTCGCCCTGCCTCAAGAGCTAAGGGGCGGCGGCGCGCCGCCCTCGATCGCTATTTTGCGAGTTTCGCCAGCGCTGCGACCAGGCCTTGCGTCGAGGAATCATGGCCTGCCGCGCTCTCCTTGCCCTCGACAACAGGCAGCAGGCCAGTCGCCAGTTCCTTGCCGAGCTCGACGCCCCACTGGTCGAAGGAGTTGATGCGGAAGAGCACGCCCTCGACGAAGACGCGATGTTCGTAAAGCGCTATCAGCCGGCCGAGCGCGTAAGGGGTCAGCTTGTCGTAGACGAAGGTGATCGACGGCCGGTTGCCCTGGAAGACGCGGTGCGGAGCGATGAAATCGGCCTTCTTGTCGTCCATGCCCTTGTCGGTCAGCTGCTTCTTGGCTTCAGCGAAGGTGCGGCCCTTCATCAACGCTTCCGACTGGGCGAGAACGTTGGAGATCAGCAGCTGGTGCTGGTGGCGGAGCTCCGGCTCGAAGGCATTGGCGGCGATCATGAACTCGGCCGGGATGATGCTCGTGCCTTGATGGATGAGCTGATAGAAGGCGTGCTGGCCGTTGGTGCCGGGTTCGCCCCAGACGACCGGGCCGGAATTGCCCTCGACCGGCGTGCCGTCGACGGTGACGCCCTTGCCGTTCGATTCCATGTCGAGCTGCTGCAGATAGGCCGGGAAGCGCGACAGGCGCTGGTCGTAGGGCAGGATGGCGCGGGTGGGATAACCCAGCACATTGCGGTGGTAGAAGCCGATCAGGCCGAGCAGCATCGGCAGATTTTCGGCAGTCGGCGCCTGACGGAAATGATTGTCGATCGCATGGGCGCCGTCGAGGAACTTGCCGAAATTCTCAGGGCCGATCGCGATCATCAGCGGCAGGCCGATGGCCGACCAGATCGAGTAGCGGCCGCCGACCCAGTCCCAGAAGCCGAAGACGCGGGCGCTGTCGATGCCGAAGGCGGCAACCTTGTCGAGCGCCGTCGAGACGGCGGCGAAGTGATGCTGGACGGCGGCTTCGCCGAGCGACTTGGCGATGAAATTGCGCGCCGTCTGCGCATTGGTCATCGTCTCAACGGTGGTGAAGGTCTTCGAGGCGACGATGAACAGCGTCGTTTCCGGCTGAACCAGCTTCAGGATATCGGCAATATGGGCGCCGTCGATATTGGAGACGAAATGGGAGCGCGGGCCGTCATGGAAGGGGGCAAGCGCCAGCGTCGCCATGACGGGGCCGAGATCGGAACCGCCGATGCCGATATTGACGACGTCGGTGATCGCCTTGCCGGTCGCGCCCTTCAGTGAGCCGGAGCGGATCTCGTCGGCGAACTTGCCCATGGCGGCGAGCACCGCGTTGACATCGGGCATGACGTCCTTGCCGTCGACCAGGACCGGCGTGTTCGAACGGTTGCGCAAGGCCGTGTGCAGGACGGCGCGCTCCTCGGTGAAGTTGATCGCCTTGCCGGAGAACATCTCATCGCGCTTCTTCTCGACGCCGCCTTCTTCGGCGAGCTTGACCAGCAGCTTCAGGATCTCGTCATTCACCGCCGTCTTTGAAAAGTCCATCAGCAGATCGTCGAGTGCGACGGAGAAGCGGGAAAAGCGCTGCGCGTCGGCGGCGAAGGCCGCCCGGAGATCGGTCGCCTTGGTGGTGGCGGCCGTGCTTTTCAGCTGTTCGACGATGGCGTTCATGGGAGGCTCCTTTGGAGGCGGAAAGGTTGCGGAAACTATTCGCTTTATCGCCCGCAAATCAAGTTCAGCCATCGCTCCGGATACAAAAAAGCCACCCGCGACAAGCGGATGGCCTTAAATTTCATGAGCTTGTCAAATTCAGCTGCGCAGGTCCTTGCGCAGGATCTTGCCGACCGGCGACTTCGGCAGCTCGGTGCGGAATTCAATGAAGCGCGGGCGCTTGTAGTTGGTGAGATTGGCGGTGCAATGGGCCTTCACCTCCGCCTCCGTCAGGTTCGGATCCTTCCTGACGACGAAGAGTTTGACCGCTTCGCCCGAATGCCCGTCAGGCACGCCGACCGCCGCGGCTTCGAGAATGCCGGCATGCATGGCGGCGACCTCCTCGATCTCGTTCGGATAGACGTTGAAGCCCGAAACCAGGATCATGTCCTTCTTGCGGTCGACGATCTTGGTATAGCCGCGTTCGTCCATGAACCCCATGTCGCCGGAGCGGAAATAGCCATCGGCCGTCATCACCCGCGCCGTTTCCTCCGGTTTCTGCCAATAACCGGCCATCACCTGCGGCCCGCGGATGCAGATCTCGCCGATTTCGCCGAGCGGCAGCGAATTGCCCTCCTCGTCGCGGATATCGAGGTCGGTGGAGGGCATCGGCAGACCGATCGAGCCAGTGAACTTGGCCGAATCGAAGCGGTTTGCCGTGGCGACAGGCGACGTCTCGGAAAGCCCGTAGCCCTCCGTTACCGGCGTGCCGGTCATCTTCAACCAGCGTTCGGCGACTGGGCGCTGCACGGCCATGCCGCCGCCAAGCGACATGATCAGCGGGGAGAAGTCGAGCTTTGCGAAATCGGCATTGTTCATCAGCGCGTTGAACAGCGTGTTGAGGCCGGGAAAGATATGCACATCAGACTTTCCGAATTCCTTGACGAGCCCGGGAATGTCGCGCGGATTGGCGATCAGGATATTGTGGGCGCCGAGCGATATGCCCATCAGCGAATTCACCGTCAGCGCGAAGATGTGGTAGAGCGGCAGCGCGCAGAGGAAATTCAGCACTTCGGGCTGTTTCTTGCGCTCGAAGGCCGATCGCAGCCAGAGCGATAGCTGCAGCTTGTTGGCGAGCAGGTTCTGATGGGTCAGCACCGCGCCCTTGGCAACGCCTGTTGTGCCGCCGGTATATTGCAGGAAGGCGACGTCGCCGCCGGTAAGCGCCACCGGCTGAAGGCTCTTTTTCGCGCCTTCGCGCAGCACCTGGCTGAAGCTCTTGTGCTGCGGGATCGACCAGGAGGGAACGAGCTTCTTCACCTTGCGCACGACGAAATTGACGATCAGCCCTTTTGGGCCAAGCATCTCCCCAAGCGAGGTGACGACGACGTGGCGCAGATCGGTCTTGTTCAGGACCTGCTCGACCGTGCGGGCGAAATTCTCCAGGACGAAGATCGCCTTGGCCCCGGAATCGCGCAGCTGGTGTTCGAGTTCGCGCGGCGTATAGAGCGGGTTGACGTTGACGACGACGAAGCCGGCTTTGAGGATGGCGTAGGTCGCGACCGGGTTCTGCAAGACGTTCGGCATCATCACGGCGACGCGGTCGCCCTTGTCGAGGCCGATGCTCTGCAGCCAGGCGGCGACCTTGCGCGTCTGGTCGTCCAGCTCGCGGTAGCTCATCGCCTTGCCCATGCTGGAAAAAACCGTGCGATCGGCGTAACGGGCGCAGGATTTTTCCAAGAGTTCGGCAAGCGAGGCATGTTCCAGCGGCGGGAGTTCGGCCGGAACCATATCGGGATAGGTGGCAAGCCAGGGCTTGTCGGCTTTTGCTCCGTTCGGATGGACGGAAATGCTGGTCATCGTGTCTCTCTCTCCCTTGCGGCCGCCGCGCCGGTGCCGAGCCGCTGTCGGCTGGCCCGCAATTGACCGGAAGCATCCTCCATCTTCCTGTCCGGCAGCTTATGCCATCGCCTGAACGGTTCAAGCTGAATGACGCTACACTAACTTTGACGTAAACGTCAACATTTGCGGATGGCTCGATCGGGAACTTTGAGTCGGTCGTGACGTTGATTCTGCATACTCACCATGAGGAAACACCAAAGGAGGTGCACAATGTTGAACGAGGAAACCGACGCCACCCGCCGCGACCCGAATGTGAAGGATACGCCATCGCTGATCGCCAGCGACCGCGTCGAAGGCACCCGCGTCTATGGCCCGGACGGCAGGCATATCGGCTCGATCGAACGCCTGATCATCGGCAAGCTCGATGGCCGCGTTGCCTATGCGGTGCTGAGCTTCGGCGGCTTCCTGGGTATCGGTGACGATCACTATCCGCTCCCTTGGGAAAAGCTGAACTACGACACCCAGCTGGACGGCTATCGCATCGACCTGACCAAGGAGCAGATCGAAGGCGCCCCGAGCTATTCGGACGATGACGACACCTGGTACAACGATAATGGCCGCCGGGTCTATGACTACTATGGCGTGCCGCCTTACTGGATGTAATCCCGTCCGATAGGCCGAACTGGAAGGGCCCCGTGCGACGCGGGGCCTTTTGGTGTGTGCTGGACGTATCTTATAGGGTGGCGAGGAACCGGAAGGTCGCGGCATCCCTCTTCTCCCCGAGAGGAGGAGAGGGAGAAGGCTGCGGCCGCCTCAATCACCAACCCGCGACAAGATCATTGGCCGATCGTAGCCGCAATCATGTTATTTCCTGGCTAGAGAAACCGCCCGTGGCGCTGCAGCACTTCGATCTTGTAGCCGTCGGGATCGCTGACGAAAAAGAACAGGCCGAAGAGCCTGCCGTCGCGATTGAGCTCGACCAGCTCGCCCGGTTTCAGCCCGAGTTTCAGCATGCGTTCGCGTTCCACCGCAACCTCGTCAACCGAGACGGCGAGATGGCCATAGGCATTGCCAAGAGCGTAGGGGTCGGTCCGACCCTTGTTGACCGTCAGCTCCAGTTCGAAGCCGGTCTCGGCATTGCTCAGATAAATCAGCGTGAAGGTTTCGAAATCGACGCGATCGGCGACCGAAAGGCCAAAAGCCTTGCGATAGAAGTCGACCGAACGCGCCTCGTCGAGAACGCGGATCATGGAGTGGATCATCTTCGCCAATTCTGCCTCCCATTCTTTCGGTCACGCCTGTGGTAGCGGTCCCCTTACGCCGCGCGCAAGCCGATTCTTCGCGTGATCGCCGCTTCGACGAGACCCATGGCGTCATAAATCAGCACCGCCATCAGGCCGACGATCAGCCCGCCCTGCAGGATGAAGGCGGTATTGTCCGAGATCAGCCCGGCGATGATCACCTCGCCGAGACCCTTTGCCGCCACCGTCGAGCCGATCGTCGCTGTGCCGATATTGATCACGGTCGCGACCTTCAGCCCCTCGAGAATCAGCGGCAGGGCAAGCGGCAACTCGACGCGCAACAGCCGCTGCGTGGCGCTCATGCCCATACCGTCGGCGGCATCGAGCACCTGCGGCGACACCTGCTTGAGACCGGCGACGGTGTTTTCGAAGATCGGCAAGAGGCCATAAAGAAACAGCGCGATCAGCGTTGGCATGGCGCCGAAGCCGGTGGCGGGAACGGCCAGCGCCAGCACAGCGACCGGCGGAAAGGTCTGCCCGGCATTGGCGATGGCGCGCGACAGCGGCAGAAAATCGGCCCCGCTGTCGCGGGTGACGAAGATGCCGCCGAGAACGGCGAGCACGGCGCTGCAGGCGATCGATCCGATAACCAGCTGCAGATGCCCGAGCGCAAGCGAGACAAGGCTGTTCTGCGTATAGACGGCGGGCGCATTGTTGCTGGTCAGCGGCGTCAGCAGAAAGGAAAGCCACTCCGTCCTGAACAGCAAGATCAGCAGGAGGGCGAGCGCCGCCAGGCGGAAGAGATTGGCGACGACGAGTTTCATGCCTTGCGGCCCAGTTGGAGCAGCCGGCTCATCGAGATCGATCCGACAGCGGCCTTGTCGCCATCCTGCACCGCCGCTTCATCGACCCCCTGCCAGATCATTTCGGCGAGCGCGTCGCGGAGGCTCAACGACTGCGGCAGGGCATAGGCAAGCCCGCCTTTGGTCGGCTCCATGCTCTCCTTCAGCGGCAGCAGCGACATCAGCTTTAGTGCCCGGTCGGAGGTGCCGGTCAGTTGCTGGACGAAGGGATCGGCCGGATCGGTGAGGATCTTTTCGGGCGTCGAGCATTGCAGCAAGCGGCCCTGGCTCATCACCGCGATCTGATTGCCGAGATGGAAGGCCTCGTCCATGTCGTGGGTGACGAGGATGATGGTGGTGCCGAACTGCTTCTGGATCGCCAGGAGGTCGTCCTGCGCCTTGCCGCGGATGACCGGATCGAGGGCGCCGAAGGGTTCGTCCATCAACAGCAGCTCCGGTTCGGCCGCCAGCGCCCGGGCGACCCCGACGCGCTGCTGCTGGCCGCCGGACAGCTGGTGCGGATATTTGTCGGCGAAAGTCGCCGGATCGAGGTTGAACAGCCCAAGCAGTTCCTCGACGCGCGCTGCGATTCGCGTCGAATCCCATTCGAGCAGCTGCGGCACGGTGGCGATATTCTGCGCCACGGTGCGGTGCGGAAACAGGCCGTGCCCCTGGATGGCATAGCCGATCCGGCGGCGAAGTTCGGTCACCTCGACGTCCATGACATTCTGGCCGCCGACGAAGATCTCGCCTTCGGTGATAGGCACCAGCCGGTTGATCATCCGCATCAGCGTCGATTTGCCGGAGCCGGAGGTGCCGACGACGACGGTGATCGAACCCTTCTCGACCTCTATCGAGACATTGTCGACGACGGTGGCGGCGCCATAGCGCTTGGTGACGTTGCGGACCTCGATCATGCTCATGCGGCAGGCCCCCGGATGCTGTCGATGACCGCATCGAGGATGACGGCCGATGAGAAAGCGAAGAAGACGGTCGGCACGGCGCCGAGCAGGACGAGATCCATGGCGGTCTGGCCGAGCCCCTGGAAGATGAAGATGCCGAAGCCGCCGCCGCCGATCAAAGCGGCGATCGTCACCATGCCGATCGCCTGCACCAGCACGATGCGGATGCCGGTGAGGATCACCGGAAAGGCAAGCGGCATGTCGATACCAACAAGGATCTGCCGGCGCGTCAGCCCCATGCCGGCTGCGGCGTCCCGCACCGAGGGATCGACGCCCTGCAGGCCGACGACGGTGTTGGCGACGATCGGCAGCAGCGAATAGAGCACTAGCGCGATCAGCGCCGGCGCCGTGCCGATGCCGCGAATGCCGGCAGCAGCGGCCAGCGGCACATGCGTGGCGAGATAGCCGAGCGGCAGCATCAGCAGGCCGAAAAGCGCAAGGCTTGGGATCGTCTGGATGAGGCTCAAGCCCTGCAGCACGATGGCGCGCAGCCGTGGCACCCAGAAGCAGAGGATCCCGAGCGGCAGGCCGAGAATGATGGCGATGGCAAGCGAGCCGAGCGCCAGCAGCAGATGCGAGATTGCTTCCGTCTCGAATTGCGGCGCCCGCGTCGAATATTCCTTCATGATCGACAGGCTGTCGAGCAGGCCGGAGGCGAGCGAGATGAAGAGCAGCGCCGTATAGGCCGCAAGTGCCGCGACCCGCATCCACGGCGCCAGTCTTATCTTGACCAGCGCATCGGAGATGACGAGCCCGATCACCGCGAACAGCACCCAGAAGCCGCCGCCCGGCGTCATGCGCGCCACGGTGCTGCCGGGCGGCGTCGCCGCGCTCGAGACGAGACCGATCGCAACGACCAGCGTGGCAAGGCAGAGTGTCGCTATGACAAGCCGCGCCAAGGCGTTGCGGATAAACAGCGTGGCGAAGGCCGTGAGAATGAGGAGGGCGGTCAGGATGAAGACGGAAGGCTGGGGAAAGAGCTGGGCCAGCAGCATCGGCTTGCCGGCGGCGATGCGGTTCGCCTTGACGTAGATGAAGGGCATCAGTGCTGTGGCCACAATGCCGCCGGCCACCAGAACCACGCCGAGCCGGTCCAGCCTGCGGACCGCTGAGGTTTCGTCCATCGATCCAACCTTATGGGGAAAGGACGCTCCGCCCGCAGCGGGCGGAGCGGGCGTGATTACTTCAGGAAGCCATTTTCCTTGAGATAGGCCTCGGCGACGGACTTTGCCGGTTCGCCGTCGACCTGGATCTTGGCGTTGAGCTTGCGCAACTCGTCGGCGCTGAGGCTCTTGAAGATCGGCGACAGGATTTCCTCGATCTTCGGATTGGCCTTCAGCACCGCTTCGCGGATGATCGGGGTAGGCGCATAGACCTGCTGCACGCCCTTGTCGTCCTCGAGAACGGTGAGTTCCGCGGCTTCGATCGCGCCGTCGGTGCCGTAGACCATGGCTGTGTTGACACCGTTCGTCTGGTCGGCCGCCGCCTTGATCGTCGCCGCGGTGTCGCCGCCGGAGAGAACGACCATTTGATCGGGCTTCAGCTGGAAGCCGTAGGTCGTCTGGAAGGCGGGAAGCGCGCCGGCCGAGTTGACGAATTCGGCAGACGCCGCAAGCTTGGCGGCGCCGCCGCCGGCAACCCACTTGCCGAAATCGGACATGGTCTTCAGCTTGTTCGGGCTGGCGACGTCGTTGCGCACGGCAAGCGCCCAGGTGTTGTTGGCGGGCGACGGCGTCAACCAGACGATCTTGTTGGCGTCGTAATCAAGCTTCTTCGCCAGCTCATATCCCTGGTCGTTGTTCTTCCAGGCAGCATCGTCGGCCTTGTTGAAGAAGAAGCCGGCATTGCCGGTATATTCGGGATAGATATCAATTTCGCCTGCGGTGATCGCCTTGCGCACCACGGGTGTGGCGCCGAGCGCGATACGGTCCTGCGTCTTGATGCCGTTTGCTTCCAGCGCCAGTGCGATGACATTGCCGAGCAGCGTGCCTTCCGTGTCGATTTTCGACGAGACCACGACGTCTGCGGCCTGAACCGCACCCGCCGCGAAGGCGGAGAGTGAGACGGCAAGTGCGAGTTTCTTCAGCATGAATATCCCCTGTTTTAACACCGTTGACGTGGCGCAAGCCCCCGGCGGAGGCGTATGCGCAGGAAATCCGCCGGCGAAGGCGACAAGGCCGCCATCATGCCGGAATTGCGTGCGTCATGGAAATAGCGTGCACGTTCGAAAAATCGATGCAAGCCCCTCCAGTATTTGCGCTCACGCCCGAGATTATGGCGGCGAACGCGGCTCGGCGCGCGGAAAGGCATTCCCTTTTCCAGGGTCGGCGCGATTTGTTTTTGTTCCCTTGCGTGTTTCCGCGATGGTTCCGGTGCTCTTCTGCGGATAACCGCCGCCCGGATTTTTATGACCGTCACGATAGCCCGGCTCTGTCGAGGCAGGGATATCTTTTTTCGCGAACACATCATATCGTCCGGTTTTTAAAGCGCTTTCCGGAGCCAGCCTTTGCATCTCGGGGCCGTGTTCATAATCCGCCATGTCCTGACCTCGGCGTCGGTCCGCGAGACCGCGCGCCGTTTCCAGTTGTCGCCCTCCACCGTGTCTGCGGCCATCCGCAATGCCGAAACCGAGCTGGCGATGAAGCTGACGGAACGCGCCTCCGGCGAGCTGGTGACGCTGATCGCCGGCGGCGGCGTGCTCGAAGGCCTGGAGCCAATCACGGTCGCGATCGGCGAACTCTGCCGATTCGCCGGCCAAGTCGGCGCCGGCGGGATCGATGAGGCCTGGGCCGCCCGCATTCCCGTCAAGATCGTCGCGATCGAGCGGTTCCTCGAGGTCGCCGACCAGGGCAGCATCAACCGCGCGGCCCGCCGCCTGCATCTCGGTCAGCCGCAGCTTTCGCTCCAGCTTGCCAATCTTGAGAAATTCCTCGGCTACCGGCTGTTCGAGCGGCAGGCGCAGGGCTCTGTCCTGACGGAGGAGGGCAGGCGCGCCTACCAGATTTTCATGGCGATCAGCCAAGCCTGGAATGATTTGAAATCGGCAGCCGACGAGCGCTACCGGCGCAGCGCCCGGTCGCTGCGCATCGGCTCGATCATCCCGACCGGATCGGAAAGCTGGGTGGCGCGCTGCCTCGGCCTGCTGGTCTCCGAATGGAACGCGCGCCGCAGCAACAATGCGATTTCGCTGGTCTCGATGACCGCCGACGATCTGCGCGAGGCACTGAAGAGCGGCCGCATCGATGTGGCAATCCTGGATTCGGTCTTCGGCCTGGAAAGCTTCCGGCATCGCGAACTCCTGCAGACCGACATGGTGGTGATCGCGCCGCCGCACAGTACGCAAACCTCGGTCACCGATCTCGTGGCCGCCCATGCGATCTGCATGCCGAGCCCGCGCACCGGCCTCGGCCACGCGGCCATGGCTTTCAGCGACGAGCGCGCAGCCAACCGGCGTTTCCGCAGCCGCGATATCACTGCGGCGGATTCGCTGCCTGTGATCGTCGATCTCGTCGCCAATCACGGCTACGTTTCTTTCCTCGGCCGCGTCAGCGCCATGCCGATTGCCAACAAGGTACGCATCGTCGATCTCGACGAGCATGTGCCGATGTCCTATCACGTCGCCTTCAACCACCGCAAAGCCGCCGCCGATGCCTGCGCCGTCATCATCGCGGCGGCGGCGAGAATAACGTCGGAGGCCGTCGCGAAAATCGACGGAGTCAGGGAGAGCGCCGCATGACGATCCTGCTGGAGGTCTGTGTCGACAGCGCCGAGGGCCTTGCCGCCGCGGTCGAAGGCGGCGCCGGCCGCATAGAGCTCTGCTCGGCGCTCGAACTCGGCGGCCTGACGCCGCTGCCGAGCCTGATGCGGATCGCCGCCCGGGCGCCGATTCCGGTCTATGCGATGATCCGCCCGCATGCCGGCCCCTTCATCTTCGGCCGCACCGACGAGGAAGCGATGCTGCTCGATATCGACGCCGTGCGCGCCGCCGGCCTCGCCGGCGTCGTCATCGGCGCCAACCGGCCGGACGGTACGCTCGACATGCCGTTGATCCACCGCCTGAAGGCGCATGCATCAGGCTTGGGATCGACGCTGCATCGCGCATTCGACCTGGTGCCGGATGCCGATCAGGCGCTGGAGCAGGCGATCGAGCTTGGCTGCGAGCGTATCCTCACCTCCGGCCGTGCGCTGAAGGCCGCGGACGGCCTCGAAACGCTGACACGCCTCTCCGCCAAGGCGGCCGGCCGCATATCCATCATGCCCGGCAGCGGCATCCGCCCGGCCAATGTCGGCGCCATATTGCAGGCGACCGGCGCCCGCGAGGTGCATGGCTCCTGCAGCTCGCCGGTGGAAAACGCCGATCCACGTGCGGTTGCTTTCGGTTTCGAGGCGAAGAGCAGCAATAGGACGGATGTCGTGGTTGTTAGGGAGATGTGCAGGGCGATCGCGGCTGCGGGTTAGCGGTTTTGGTTCCAGACGGAAAGCGTTTTGAGCTTTGAAACGCCAATGCAGTGCTTGCCGCATGGGTCCTCGGGTCAAGCCTGAGGACGACGGAGTGTGGGGGAACGCGTGCGGCAAGCAGCGCAAGGGCGTGGTGATTTTGAGGGAGTTGCCGTCTTTATTTATGCGATTTCCACGCAAAACGCCCCGCATTTTGCTGGAAATCCTCCGAACGTCCCGCCTCTTGCCGCATCGGTTTCACCGCCCTCCGTCATACTCGGGCTCGACCCGAGTATCCACGCCGAGCACTCGACGTCCGTCCACCCGTGGTAGCCTAACCCTCAACCCTGATCACCGCCTTGATCAGCCCGCTCTTCTCATGCGCCCAGCGGGCGAGATCGCGCGGCGCATCGGCAAGCGTCGTGCGATGGGTGATCAGTTTATCGACCGGCACCAGTCCCTTGGCGATAGAATCCGCCACATGCTCGAAGTCGGCGCGGGTGGCGTTGCGGCTGCCGATCAGCATCATCTCGCGTTTGTGGAATTCCGGGTCGGCGAAGCGGATATCGTCCTTGACGACGCTGACGAGAACCAGCGCGCCGCCATGGGCGACGAAGGAGAAGGCCTTTTCCATCGACGGACCGTAGCCTGTGGCGTCGAAGACCACATCGAAACCGTCGCCATCGGTTTTTTCCCGCACAATACCCGCGGTTCCTTCGTTGGCGACAATGCCTGATGTGAAGCCGAAGCGCTCGGCCGCCATTTGCAGCCGCTCGGTGCTGGTATCGAGCAGGGTCACTTCATGGCCGGCGATGCGCGAGAAGATCGCCGCCCCAAGGCCGATCGGCCCGGCGCCGATGACGAGCGCGCGCGCACCGGCGCCGGCCAGCGAGCGGCGCACCGCATGGGCGCCGATCGCCAGAAATTCCGTCGTCGCCGCCGCTTCGAGGCTGAGGCCCTTGGCGGGATAGAGATTGCCTTCGGGTACCGAGATCTCCTCGCAGAAGGCGCCGTCAGTATGGACGCCGAGCACCTTGATGTTGGTGCAGCAGTTCGGCTTTCCCTGGCGGCAGGCGACACATTGGCCGCAGGAAAGATAGGGGTTGACGATAACAGGTGTGCCGGCTGCAAGCGTTACGCCCTCACCGGCCTCGATGACCGTCGCAGAGATCTCGTGCCCCATCACCCGGGGATATTCGAGGAAAGGGTGCTTGCCCTCGAAGATATGATAATCCGTGCCGCAGATGCCGACATGGCTGACGGCAAGGCGCACCCAGCCGGGCGCCGGTGCGGCGGGAGATGGCCGCTCGACGAATTCGAGCACGCCGGGCTCGCGGCAAACAACTGCTTTCATGACAGGTCTCGCATTCCTGGAAATTGAGGAAACCGGCCTGTTCAACCGGCTTCTCTGTGTTTCTCAATTGCTCTTGCGGCGGCGCAGCTGGTCGAAGAACACGATCACGATGATCAGCAGACCGGTGATGATGCGCTGCCAGAAGGAATTGACGTTCAGAAGGTTGGCGCCGTTGTTGATGGTGGCGAGAATGAAGGCGCCGATCAGCGGGCCGTGTACCGAACCGACCGCGCCGAACAGGCTGGTGCCGCCGATGACGGAGGAGGCGATCGCCTGCAGTTCCCAGCCGTCGGCCTGCGTCGCATTGCCGATGGCGATGCGCGAGGCGAGCAGCACGCCGACGAAGGCGGCAAAGCCGGCCGAGAGGATATAGGCGAGATAGATCATGCCCTTGACGTTGACGCCGGAAAGGCGCGCAGCTTCTGCATTCGAGCCGACGGCGAAGAGATAGCGGCCCCAGCGGCTCAGATGCAGGAAGACGAAGGAGGGCACCGCCACCAGGATGACCATCCAGAACAGGCTGGGTATGCCGAGGAAATCGGCGCGGGCGAAGTTGCTGAAGCTCTCGTCGGTGATGCTGATCGTCGAACCGTTGGTGATCAGCAGGCCGATGCCGCGGAGCGAGGTCAGCGTTGCCAGCGTGATGATGAAGGGTGGCAGGCCCATATGGACGATGCCGAAACCGTGAAAGGCGCCGATTGCCACACCGATGGCGAGCGTCAGCACGATTGCTCCCCAGAGCGGCACGCCTGCCTGCAACAGCCAGGCGATGATGACGGTGCAGAAGCCGACGATCGCGCCGACCGACAGGTCGATGCCGGCGGTAATGATGACGAAGGTCTGGCCGAGCGCCAGGATCGCCGTCATTGCCCCCTGACGCAGCAGGTTGGAGATATTGAGCGGCGTCCAGAAGCTGGCGGTGACGAAGCCGAGCACGATCCAGAGGAAGATCAGCAGGCCGATCAGGGTGAGGCCGAACAGGATGTTCATTTTCCGGCGCGGCGGCGGCGCGACGATTTCGGTGGGGGTGGCAGTCATGAATTTTCTCCCTCTTCTTCTTCTGGCTCAGACGCCGATCGCTTCGCTGAGCACTTGTTCATGCGTCGCCGCATGGAAATCATGGCTCGCGACGAGCCTGCCGCCGCGGAAGACATGCAGCCGGTCGGCTAGTTCGTAGACCTCCGGCAGGTAGGAGGAGATCAGGATGATGCCGGCCCCCTCCTTCAGGAGCTTGGCGAACAGCCGATAGATCTCAGCCTTGGTGCCGACGTCGACGCCGACGGTCGGTTCGTCGAAGATGAACAGCCGGGCACCATGGCTCAGCCACTTGCCGATGACGATCTTCTGCTGATTGCCGCCCGACATGCTGGAGGCCGGAACCCGCCGGCTTGGCGTCTTGATGCTGAGATCGCGGATCTGTCTGTCGGCATTGGCCGATTCGCGCGCATGACTGATCACCGGCCCTTGGCTGAGGCGCCCGAAGACCGGCAGGTTGATGTTGAGGCCGATCGGCAGGTTGAGGCAAAGCCCCTGGTCGCGTCGGCTTTCCGGCGCCAGCGCAATGCCGAGTTCCATCGCCGTGCGTTCACTGCGGATATCGACCGGTTTGCCCATCCATTCGATTTCACCTGACCTGATCGGCTGGCGCCCGTAGAGGCCGAGCGCGAATTCGCTGCGTCCGGCGCCGATCAGCCCGTAGAGTCCGACAATCTGTCCGGCTTTGACGCTGAGCGACACGTCCTCGAAGCCGGGACCGGAAAGACCCTTGACCTCGACGATCGTCTCGCCGATCGCAATCTCTTCCTTGTGGTAGATCTGGTCGATCGAGCGGTTGATCATCAAGGCGATCAGTTCGGCATCGTTGGTCTCGCCGATCAGCCGCGTGCCGACATGGGTGCCGTCGCGCAGCACCGAGACGCGGTCGGCCAGTTCGAAGACTTCCTCCATGCGGTGACTGATATAGACGATAGTGACGCCTTCACCCTGCAGCCGGCGGATCAGCTTGAATAGCTGCGCCGATTCCTGGCGGGTCAAATAGGCCGTGGGTTCGTCAAAGATCAGAAACTGCGTGCCGCGCATCGCCGCGCGCGCCGTCGCCACCAGTTGCTGCTGGCCGATCGTCAGCGAGCTTAAAGGCGCGCCGGCCGGCAGGCCGAAACCGAGATCGTCGAGGACGGCCTGCGCCATCTTCTCCATCTGCTTCTTGCGCATCAGGCCATAGCGGTTGACTTCGTCGCCGAGGAAGAGATTGGCGGCGACCGTCAGGTGCGGGCAGAGCACGACTTCCTGATGGACGGCGTTGATGCCGCGGGCGATCGCCTCATTCGGCGTCGACAGCCCGACCGGATGGCCGCACCACAGCACCTCACCGGCCGTGCGGGTGATGACGCCGGTAAGCAATTTGATGAGGGTGGATTTGCCGGCGCCGTTTTCGCCGACAATGGCGTGGATCTCTCCGGCCAGAAAGGTCAGCGTCGCCGGTTTCAGCGCCTGCACGTGACCGTAATTCTTCTGCAGGCCTTTCAGTTCGAGGATTGGCGATCCGGTGGGGATACGATTGGCTTCTTTCAGCGTGGCGCTGTCATCATGGCGATGACTGACCTCTTCCAGTCCGATCATGGACCTCTCCTCCTCTTGTCGCGTCTGCTCCATCCTTGCTGAACCATAGCATGGATGGAAAAGGCCGCGCCGTTTTTGAGCCGGCGCGGCCTGTTCTGTCGGATTACTTGATCTTCGGGTTCAGGAGCGCGTCGATCTTAGGATCGCTCATGTTCGCCTTGGTCACGAGGTTGGCGCCGGTGTCGACATTCTCAGGAACCTTCTCGCCCTTGGAGACGGCAAGCGCGGTCTTGATGCCGTCATAGCCCATGCGATAGGGGTCCTGAACGACGAGGCCGGCGATTGCGCCGTCCTTGAGGAAGCCAACCGTCTTGTCGTCGCTGTCGAAGCCGATGACCTTGATCTTGTCGCCGAGCTTGTTTTCGGCGATCGCCTGGCCAACGCCCTGCGCCAGGATGAGGTTCGAGGCGAAGACGCCGACGAGATTCGGATTAGCCGTGATCAGGTCGGTCATCATGTTGAGGCCGGTCGTCGCCTGGCCGTCACCATACTTGTCGGCGATGACTTTCAGGCCGGGATGCTTGGTCTTGATCTGATCCAGGAAGCCTTCGCGGCGCTGCTCCAGCGAGCCGACGCCGGGAAGATTGGTGAGGATGACGATCTCGCCTTCTTCCTTGCCCGTCATCTCCTTAATGGCGGCGGCAAGACCGTCGGCGGCGATGCGGCCGCCCTGGACGTTGTCGGTCGTCAGGAACGACTTGAATGCCTTGGAGTCGGCACCCGAGTCGATGCCGATGATCGGAACCGACTTGGCGGCTTCATCGATCGGCTTGCCGAGCGCCTTGAATTCCGTCGGCGAGATGACGATGGCGGCCGGCTTGCCGGCAACGGCGTTCTCCAAAATGCTGATCTGGCCGTTGATGTCGGATTCTGCCTGAGCGCCGAGCTCCGGCACGTTGACACCGAGATCCTTACCGGCCTTGCGGGCGCCGGCCAGAACGATCTGCCAGTAGAACGACGTCGTGTCCTTGACGATGATCGGGATCGTCACATCGGCAGCGAAGGACGTGACCGGCATCGCCGTGGCGATGACGGCGGCGCCTGCCAGCGCGGTGAAGGCACGGCGGGACAGAAGGGATTTCACGATGCTCATAAGGGTTCTCCTCTCAGGATGCGTTCTCCTCCAAATAAACCGGACCGCTGAACGCAGGCGGACGATTTTTATCGATAAAAAACATTTGCAGGCAGAAGCTAGCCGAGGCGCAATCAAATTGCAAGGGCGTCTGTTGCGCTTTTTTGCATTGGAAGGCTCCTCTCAAGTTACTGATTTCATTCCAATACCACGATAGCCTAATATAGCTATCGGCCGAACTCAACCTCATGGGGATGTACGACGCCCTTCTTCAAAATCAGGTTGCCGTACAGCCGGAATTCCGTCGTCGCGACGATATAAGCGGCCTTGCGGGCCATCCCGTAGAAGGCGAAGCGCTCCACCGGCACAATGGGGAAATCGCCGGCGCGCTTCGAGACGATCTGCTGGAACTCGGCGCAGACTTCCGGCACGGCCTGCGGGTCGCCGACCACCTCCATCCGCCATGCCGTATCCGGCACGAAGGTGTCGAGCGGCATATGGGTCAGGATCGCCTCGGCCATGTCAGTGGCGCTGACGCCGTCGGCGCGAATGACCGGTGGGCCCATCGAACCGGAGGGAAAATTGGCGTCCGATATGACGATGTCGTCGCCATGCCCCATCGTCTTCAGCGCATGGAGCAGGTCGGGCCCGAGCAGCGGATGAATACCTCTCAGCATAGTGTCTCCTCAGACCCGGACCGCTTCGGCGCCGAGCGGCGGCGCGGTGAGCGTATAGGGCTCGAATTCGGCAAAGATGCCCTCGGCAAGCGGCGGCTCGACGATTTCCATGTTGCGCGTCAGGCTCGACGGCTTGGCGGTGCCGATCAGCACCGAGGCGACGATCGGGTCGCGCAGCGGAAACTGCATGGCGGCCGCCGCGAGCGGCACGCCGTGGCGCTTGGCGATCGCCTCCATGGCGCCGACCTTGGCAAGCACGTCCGCATCGGCCGGCATATAGTCGAAATGCGAGCCTGGCACCGGACCGGTGGCGAGAATGCCGGAGTTGAAGACGCCGCCGACCACGAGCGAGGTGCCCTTCTGCCGGCAGAGCGGCAGGAGTTCCTTCACTGCGGAGCGGTCGAGCAGCGTGTAGCGGCCGGCAAGCAGGATGCAGTCGAGATCGGCATGGTGCATGACGTCGAGGCAGACCGGCACTTCGTTGACGCCGAGGCCGAAGGCGGAGATCGCACCGGAAGATTTCAGTTCTTCCAGCGCCTTCACGCCGGAATCGAGCAGCTGCTTCTGGTAGACGGCGTTCTTCGCCGCGCCATGCGTATAGACGCCGATATCGTGCACATAGAGAATGTCGATGCGATTGAGGCCGAGGCGGGCATAGCTGAACTCGACCGAGCGCATGATGCCGTCATAGGAATAGTCGTAATCGGCATCGAAGGACAGCGGGTCGACATAGCTATAATCCGGCACCGTTCCGGTCGGCACCGGCCGCAGCAGCCGGCCGACCTTGGTGGAGAGCACGTAGGACTGATCCGGCTGATCGCGCAGGAAATCGCCGACGCGCCGTTCCGCAAGGCCGAGCCCGTACCAGGGGGCGACATCGAAATAGCGGATGCCGCTGTCCCAGGCTGCCTGCAGGGTTTCCATCGCCTGCTCGCGCGGGCAGGCCCGGTAAAGACCGCCCAAGGGCGCCGCCCCGTAGCTGATTTCGGTCACTTCGAGCTTGGTCCTGCCGATCCGTCTCGTCTTCATCACGCCTCCTCGCCAAGCTTTGGGGATTTTCTATTTCAGATCAGAGCGTTGCGCCGAGATGCCAGGGCACAAATTCATTGTCGCCGTAGCCGAAGAGCTCGCTCTTTGTCCTTTTGCCGGAGGCCGTCTCGA
Organism: Rhizobium lentis; assembly: GCF_014200175.1. Taxonomy (GTDB): domain Bacteria; phylum Pseudomonadota; class Alphaproteobacteria; order Rhizobiales; family Rhizobiaceae; genus Rhizobium; species Rhizobium mulingense. The sequence continues at coordinate 253,422 of NZ_JACHBD010000002.1, forward strand.
TGATCAGGTCGAAGATCTCGCGGCCCTTGCCGCTGATCGTCGCATCGCCGGTGGCGATCGTGCCGCAATCGATGTCCATGTCTTCTTCCATCGCCGCATAGAGCGCCGAATTGCTGGAGAGCTTCAGCGACGGCGCCGGCCGGCAGCCGAAGCAGCTGCCGCGGCCGGTGGTGAAGGCGATCATATTCGCCCCACCGGCAACCTGGCCGGTTGCCGAGACAGGGTCATAGCCTGGTGTATCCATGAAGACGAGGCCGGGGGCGGTGACCCGCTCGGCATAACCATAGACCGCCGTCAGCGGCGAGCGCCCGCCCTTGGCGACGGCGCCGAGCGATTTTTCCAGGATGGTGGTCAACCCGCCGCGCTTGTTGCCGGGTGAGGGATTGTTGTCGAGCGAGGCGCCGTGCAGCGCCACATACTCCTCCCACCAAGCGATTTTCTCATCGAGCTTCCTCGCCACGTCGTCGCTGACGGCGCGGCTCCGCAGCAGATGTTCCGCACCATAGATTTCCGAGGTTTCCGACAGGATCGCCGTGCCGCCGGCCGCAGCCAGCAGATCGGCCGCCACACCGAGCGCCGGATTGGCGGTGATGCCCGAAAACCCGTCCGAGCCGCCGCATTGCAGGCCGATGATGATCTCGCCGATCAAGATCGGCACGCGTTTTTCCCTGCCGACATCGGCGGCGATTTCGCGCAGCATGCCCATGGCGCGCTCGACAGCGCGGCGCGAGCCGCCGGCGTCCTGGATGTTGAAATGCCGCTTCGAGGCGCCCGCACCGCTCTGGCCGTACAGCGTCAGCTGATTGACCTCGCAGCCGAGGCCGATCATCAGCACGCCGCCGAAATTCACATGCCTGGTATAGCCGGCGAGTGTCCGATGCAGCACATTCATGCCGTCGCCGGTCGAGCTCATGCCGCAGCCCTGGTCGTGCACGATCGGCACGAAACCGTCGATGCCGTCGTAGTGCGGCAAGATCGTCCGGTTCGCCTCGTCGGCGATCGCCCGGCAGACCGTGGTGGAACAGTTCACACTGGCAATGATGCCGATATAGTTGCGGGTCGCTGCCCGGCCGTCGGCGCGGCGATAGCCCATGAAGGTGCGCGCCTTGTCCTCGGCGGTTGCTGCTTCCGGCGCCGAATTGGCGGTCGCGGCCAGCCGGTCGTTCTCGAAATGCAGATTATGGCTGTGCACATGATCACCGGCCTTGACCTCGGCGGTGGTGCGGCCGATCGCCTGCCCGTATTTCACCACGGGAGACCCGAGCGGAATATCGGCGATCGCCACCTTGTGGCCGGGATCGATTTTCTGAGAGGCCACGATGCCTGCAACCGTCGAACCCGGCGCGATGGCGGCCGTCGCGACCGCGACATTGTCGCCGGCCGACAGGATGATCCAAGGCTGTTTGTCCAAACTCATCTCTCCAGAAGCATCATGCGGTTTCGAATGCACATGCGCATTGATTTTGTTTTTTATCTACAATAAACATTTTGAAGTCAACGGGAATATTGATCCTGTGGACGAGGAAGGCAATGCGCCGCAGGCGCGCGGAAATACGCTAATGGTTCGTTTGAACACGCTCCGGTCTGACTCTCATCCGCTTTTGGCGGAATGACGTTTTGGCACGCGGGCGGAAAGCGGGGGGCTGATGGCACGGCAGAACACGGTCTTCAAAGAAGCCTATAACAGGTATGCCGCGGCCCTGCGCACGGATACAGCGCTGCCCTCGGAGCCGGAGATTGCCGCCCAGCTCGGCGTCAGCCGCTCCACGGCGCGTGCCATCCTGACGCGTCTGAGCGAGGAAGGCATCATCCGCTGGAACAAGCGCCAAAAGATCGTGCTCCGCCAGCCGACAGACGGCGACCTTTTTCCTTCCGAAGAAACGGATTCCCTTCACGATATCATCGAGCGCAGCTTCATGCAGCGCATCCTTTCCGACGATGCCGCGCCCGGCATGCAGATCAACGAATTGGAGCTTGCCCGCGAGATCGGCACCGGCACCACGAGCGTGCGCGAATTCCTGATCCGCTTCTCCCGCTTCGGCCTGATCGAGAAGCGGCCGAACAGCCATTGGACGCTGAAGGGCTTCACCCGCGAATTCGCACTCGAACTCGCCGATGTCCGCGAGATGTTCGAGCTGCATTCGGCCGCCGAGTTCGGCCGGCTTCCTCGCGACAACCAGGCTTGGACCGACCTCGCCGCCATCCGCGACGAACACCACGCCATGCTCGCCGACATCAACCATCGCTTCAAGGATTTCTCCGTCCTTGACGAGCGCTTCCACCTGTTGATCCACCGCGCCTCGAAAAACCGCTTCATCGCCGATTTCTACGATGCGATCGCCATCATCTTCCATTATCACTACCAGTGGAACAAGACCGCCGCCCGCGAACGCAACGAGCGCGCCATCCACGAACATCTGGATTATATCGCCGCGCTCGAATCCGGCGACCAGGCGGCAATCGAGAAAGCATGCCGCGTCCACCTGCGCTCCGCCCGCCAGACCCTGCTGCAATCCCTGCCGCAGAATGCGACGGAGAGCGCGTGAGAGGGTAAGAGAAGGGTGACAAAAGTCGTGCCGCGCAACCCCTCATCCGACCCTTCGGGCCACCAACGGGGGTCGAGCCACAGGTCTCGACCCGTCGGACCCCGCTGGGGAGAAGAGGAAGCAAGGCGCGCCGAACTGCCCAGATGAACCGGCCTAGCCTAAAGGCACTCCGCCGGTCGCCATCGCGACGATCCAGAGCGCGGCGAACGACAGCTATGTCGTCAGCGCAGGCAGGGCGTCGTAACAGTGCCAGTGCGGCTGCGCCTCATCGCCTTGAGACCTGCGATGCCACCTCCCGCGCCGGCCTCCATGAAACCTTCTGATTTGTAAGCCGTTATCGTGCTTATGACCGACGCTAAACTCCACCCGAAATCGGTCGACGGCACCGAAGAGGACGGTGCCGAGAAGTCGCGCCCCGAGAAGGCATCGACTGTCGAGGCTCCGCCGCCAGATGCCATCGAACCCAGTTCGCAGCTCACGCCCGAGGAGGCCGAGCAGGCGCGCAAGCGATATTTGCTGAGGCGTTTCTGGATCAGCGCCCGCCGCTACTGGGGCAGCAGTGGCGACAAGCTCGCGTGGCCGTGCTCGATCGGTCTGTTGATTATGATCTGCATGAATGTCGGCTTCCAATATGGGATCAATCGCTGGAACCGCGGCATCTTCGACGCCATAGAGCGACACGACGCCGGCACAGTCTACTACCTGAGCGCGGTCTTCGTGCCGCTTGTGCTCGGAAGCGTCGCGCTTGTCACCGCGCAAGTCTATGTTCGCATGATGATCCAGCGCCGCTGGCGCTCCTGGCTGACGAAGGCGGTGATCACGCGCTGGCTGGCCAACGGTCGTTATTATCAGCTGAACCTCATCGGCGGCGACCACAAGAATCCTGAGGCGCGCATCTCGGAGGATTTGCGGATCGCTACCGAAGCGCCGGTGGACTTCATCGCCGGCGTCATCGCCGCCTTTCTCTCGGCTTCGACCTTCATCGTCGTGCTGTGGACGATCGGCGGAGCGCTCACGCTGCCGCTCGCCGGGTCGACCATCACCATTCCCGGTTTTCTCGTCGTAACTGCGGTGCTCTATGCCGTGATCACCTCAACCGTGATCGCCGTCATCGGCCGCCATTTCGTCCAGGTCTCGGAGCTCAAGAACCAGGTGGAAGCCGAGCTTCGCTATACGCTGACCCGTGTGCGCGAAAACGGTGAGAGCATTGCCTTGCTCGGCGGCGAGGACGAGGAGCGTAGCGACCTCGACAAGACATTTTCCAATGTGCTCAGGCAATGGGCGCTGCTTGCGCGCCAGCACATGCGTACGACCTTCGTCTCGCACGGATCGATGCTGATTGCTCCTGTTGTGCCGCTCCTGCTATGCGCGCCGAAATTTCTCGCAGGCGGCATGACGCTTGGCGAGGTCATGCAGGCAGCCTCCGCCTTCGCCATCGTTCAGACGGCGTTCGGATGGCTGGTCGACAACTATCCGCGTCTTGCCGACTGGAACGCCTGCGCGCGACGCATCGCCTCGCTGATGATGTCGCTCGACGGCCTCGAGCGCGCCGAGCAGAGCGACGTTCTGGGACGCATCCGGCATGGTGAAAGCAAGGGCAATGCGATCCTGAACTTGAACGATCTCGCGGTGTCTCTCGACGACGGCACCGCGGTGGTCAAGGAAACCCAGGTCGAGATCGCGCCGGGCGAGCGGGTGCTCGTGGCCGGGGAATCCGGCTCGGGCAAGAGCACGCTGGTGCGAGCCATCGCCGGTCTTTGGCCCTGGGGTCACGGCAGCGTCGATTTCCACGGCGACCGGCGCTTGTTCATGCTGCCGCAGCGGCCCTATATCCCGTCCGGGACTCTTCGGCGCGCGGTGGCCTATCCCCGTGCCGCCGAGAGCTGGACGCCGGAGGAAATCAAGGCGGCCCTTGCCAAGGTGGGGCTGGATTATCTGAGCGAGAAGATCGAGGAAGAAGCGCCGTGGGACCAGATCCTGTCGGGTGGCGAAAAGCAGCGGCTCGCTTTCGCGCGGCTGCTGTTGCACACGCCGGATATCATCGTGCTCGACGAAGCGACCTCGGCACTCGACGAGAAGAGCCAGGACAGGATGATGGAGATGGTGATCGACGAATTGCCGACGGTGACCATCATCAGCGTCGCGCATCGCGCCGAACTGGAAGCCTTTCACAGCCGCAAGATCACCTTGGAGCGGCGCGAGGGCGGCGCAAAGCTCGTCAGCGATATCGATCTCGTCCAGCGCAAGGGACGAAGAAACCTGATCCTGCGCGTCTTGGACAACCGCCGCTAATGCGAGGCCGCCTCGCTTGTCACTGCCGGCTCATCGTGCGTCTGGCGGTGGCCGACGGGGATCAGCCAGGTGGTGAAGAAGGTCAGCACCGCGACGACGACCACGCCCCAGAAGCTCCAGTGCAGGGCCGCATCGAAGATGTTGCGGATATCAGGAACGGCGGCGAGCGCCGAGAGCCCGGTCGGCTGGTTCAGCGCATTGTGCAGAGCCGCCGCCGTCTCGCCGCTCGCATGGTGGCTGATGCCGGCATTGAGGATGGCGCCGAGCACGGTGGCGCCGAGCGTATTGCCGAGGCTGCGGGCGAAGATGATCGAGGCCGTGGCGCTGCCGCGCATCGACCATTCGACGCTGTCCTGCACCAGCACGATGCTGGTCAGGCTGATCAGGCCCATGCCGAAGCCCATGAAGAAGGAGCCGGCGCCCGCCAGAACCGGCGAGCTTTCCGGCGTCAGGAACAGCAGGAAACAGGCCCCGAACGGAAACATCAGGCTGCCGACGCGCAGCGTCCGGCGAATGCCGAAAGCCTTATAGAAGCGGCCGGAGAGCATCACCGCCAAGGGCCAGCCGACGATCAGCATGGTCAGCGTGAAGCCGGCGACAATGGGCGAGCGGCCGAGCACGCCCTGCACATAGATCGGCAGGATGGTGGAAAGCCCGATCAGCGCCATGCCGGCAAGCAGCGTCGCCGCATTGCTGGTGGCGATCAGCCGGCGGCTCCAGAGTGCGATCGAAATGATCGGCTCCGGCGCCCGCTTCTCCTGGGCGAGGAAGAGCAGCCCCGCGACCACGAAGACGGCAAAAAGTGTGAGCAGGATCCAGGCGCTGGCAGCCGTTTCAGTCAGCATGACGAGCAGCGCCACGATCGAGATCGAAAACAGCACCGATCCGAGGTAATCGATCCTTGTCTGCTTGTGCGCAACGTCCTCCTTCAGGAAGACCATGAAGGCGATGATCGAGACGATGCCGATCGGCAGGTTGATCCAGAAGATCCAGGCCCAGGAAATATTGTCGACGATGATGCCGCCGGCGAGCGGCCCGACGACCGCCGAGGTCGCCCAGACGGTCGCCATCGCCCCCTGCACCCGGCCGCGTTCCTCTAGCTTGAAGAGATCGCCGATAATGGTCATCGTCACCGGCTGTATGGCGCCCGCACCCAGCCCCTGCAGCAGCCGGAACAGCACCAGCGACATCATCGACCAGGCAAAGCCGCAGAGCGCCGAGCCGGCGAGGAAGATGATAATGCCGCCGATCAGCACCGGCTTGCGCCCGAAAATATCGGAAAGCTTGCCGTAGATGACAGTTGTCGTCGACTGCGCCAGCAGGAAGGCCGAAAACACCCAGCTGTAATAGGAAAAGCCGCCGAGCTGGCCGACGATGCGCGGCATCGCAGTCGCCACGATCGTCGCCTCGATGGCAACCATGAATGTCGCGACCATGATGGTCGCGACGACAAGCACGCGGTTCGAGCGATGCGCTGCATTCGACATGACGATCCTCTTCGGGTGCTCCGCGGACGCCGGAATAACGGCAGGCTGGCTGAGATGTGGGGCGATGCGCCATGCGCGGGGTGTTTTTGTTTTACGACCTCAGCGACGAAGCGTAAAGCCATCCGACGCGTCGGCCATCATTTTTGCGTCGGTCCAGGCTGTGCACGATCCAAAGGAAAGCCCGGCGCTCTCCGCTCCGGGCCGTCATTTCAGAGGCGGGCGCCTTGCCCACCTCACCGCTGGCATGCCTCGCTGAGTGAACCGGTAGCGGCCGTGCAGCCTGGCACCTGCTGAAGATCCGGATTGACGCCGCCGGGATTAATCGTGCTGCGACCGGTGTTGAGATCGACGCCGCCAGTGCCGGTGGTGCTGCCGGTCATATCGGGATCGGTGCCGAAAGAGCCGGTGCCGGCCGAGCCCGTACCGGCGGATCCGGTACCGGCCGAACCCGGGCCCGAGCTCCCCGACCCACCGATGATAGGCGCCACGGAAAGCCGCCCATCGGAATTCGCGCCGCCGGTCGTCTGCGCCAGCGCCGAGCCGGCAAGACCGATGGAAAGGAGGGATATTGCGACGAGTTTGCAGGACATGATTTTCTCCATCCTTGTTGTCTCAAGGGGAGAACCTGCCCGGCGGCGGCATTGTTCCGTTTTCCATATATTGTATATGGCGCGCCGACGCGCGGCTATGCCTCTTTCCGTGGGCAACGCGGGCGTAAATGGCATTTGCGGCCGAATAAGACAAAGTCACGGCCTCCGCCACGGAACTCAACAAGGCGCTAGGCAGAATATTGGGGCATCATTTGATAGCTGGCTTGAAATACCGCCTCAAAGCCTCATGGAGAAACAAGAAGGAGGACATGCCGATCATTCCACCAAACAGGCAGATCAGATAATACCTTTCAAACTCGAGATGGCCAATCAACTCCACCCCGCGTCGACATTTTGTACATGCGGGGAGTTCGGCCAGGCCATAGGCCGATAACGCAACAAGAGCGAGCCCAGCAAGCGCAAAGACGAACATCTTGGTGGTTGAAATCTTTGGTTTGGATTTGCGTTCGATCTGGCGCGAATGAATGAAATAGATTGCCAGAAATGCGGACGGAATTGCCGTCGCGAGTGAGGCCAACAGCATCGAAGCGGGCGTCCGGTCTACGAGGATCGAGAAAACGTTCGCATACACGTAAGCCAAAATAGGGACGCAAAGGATCGAGGTCTCCGCGCTTTTCGGGCCAGGTTTATAAAACTCTTGGAATACAAAGATGAAGTGGGATGCCAGTGCGGAGAGCGCTGGAAAAAGTGGGAATTCCCATTGTAAAATAAGCAACCTCAACAATCTGAACCTACCTTAAAAGGGCGTGATGGGGAAATATAGCAGAGCGGATATATACCATGGCAAGCGTTGCAGGATGCTGAGTTCATAGTCGGCATGGAGGAGTATGCGCCAGCCCCCAGAGAGCCTCACCCTGAGGTGCCCCCCAGGGGCCTCGAAGGGCGAGGCGGGTGCGCCGACAGCAGCCGGATGAAAGGCGCAACCTTGTGGCGTGTCCTTCGAGGCTTCGCCTGCGGGCTGCACACCGTAGGATGAGGCCCGTCGGAGGGTGCCGCACCAAAGCCAGGAGAGCTCACCCCGAGGCGTCTCGAATGGCATCGAGACTACCGTGCTTCGGCGCACAGCACTTTTAGAAGATGTTGAAGACTGAGAAGAAAATGGTGCCGCTTACGTGACTCGAACACGTGACCCCATCATTACGAATGATGTGCTCTACCGACTGAGCTAAAGCGGCATTTGGCGACCGAAGCGAGCGGCCTGCGATTTGCATGGCGCTGATACAGGCATTGTCCGAAGATTTCAAGCACCGTGTCATGCCTTTGGCAAAAAAGAGGGTAGGGGTGTGGAAGACCGCCTTCAGAGCGAAAGCCGGGCGCGGGCGGCCTTGTATTCCGCCTCCAGCCGGTCGACGAGTTTGGCCACCGGCTCGACGGCCTTCACGGCGCCGATGCCCTGGCCGCTGCCCCATATGTCCTTCCAGGCCTTGGCGCCGCCGGTCGCCTGTTCGAAATCCATCTTCGAAGGGTCGGCGACGGGCAGGTTGTCGGGGTCCATGCCGGCAGCGACGATCGAGGGCTTGAGATAGTTGCCGTGCACGCCGGTGAAATAGTTGGAATAGACGATGTCGGCCGCCGCACCCTCGACGATCGCCTGCTTGTAGGCGTCTGCGGCGCGCGCCTCTTCTGTGGCGATGAAGGGCGAGCCGATATAGGCCATGTCGGCGCCCATCGCCTCCGCAGCGAGAATGGCGCCGCCGGTGGAAATGGCACCGGCAAGCAGCAGTGGCCCGTCGAACCATTCCCGGATTTCCTGGACGAGCGCGAAAGGCGATAGCGTGCCGGCATGGCCGCCGGCGCCGGATGCCACCGCGATTAGCCCGTCGGCGCCCTTGCGGATCGCCGAATGGGCGTGGCGGTTGTTGATGATGTCGTGCAGCACGATGCCGCCATAGGAATGCACGGCGGCATTGACCTCCGGCACTGCGCCGAGTGAGGAGATGACGATAGGCACCTTGTATTTGACGCAGAGCGAGAGGTCATGCTCCAGCCGTTTGTTCGACATGTGGACGATCTGGTTGACGGCAAAGGGTGCTGCCGGCTTGTCCGGATGGGCGGCGTCGTGGCGGGCAAGCTCCTCGGTGATCTCGGCCAGCCATTCGTCGAGGTGGCTTTCCGGCCGGGCGTTCAGCGCCGGAAAGGCGCCGACGATGCCTGCCTTGCATTGCGCCAGCGTCAATGCCGGATGCGAGATGATGAAGAGCGGCGAGCCGATCACCGGCAGTCTGAGTTTGTCCTTGAGGATCGGGGGCAGGGCCATGGTTCACCGCTCGCATTGACGTTTACGAAAACGTCAATCTCATAACAGAGAAGAAAAGCCGATAAAAGAGCGGCTGCCATGCCTTCGTCGATTTCAGCCCGATATATCAGGCGGAGAGAACGGATAATGCATGTCGCCCGGAAGTGTGTAGGGACAACGACATGCATAAAAACAAAGAGCTAAAGCGCATTGCGTGAATCAAATTTGATGCGATGCGCATTGGCGACGGCCCGCAAGCCCGTCAAGCCTGACGAATATCGCCGGAGATCAACGGCGGGCGGGCCGGCAAGGCTTGCGGTTTGCCGCGCTTGCCGCTACCGAATTTTGATGGAGAACGGCGGGGATTACGGTCCGACGCCGGGTTCAAGGTGAAGGACGTGACGTGAGCGGATTAGAAACGGCCATCAGAACAGCGCTCGAAAATGCCGATCGCGACAATCCGGAAGTTCGAGCGAGGATCTACCAGTCGGCCCGCCAGGCGCTGGAAGCGGGCCTGCGCAAGCAGGATATTACCGATGCCGACGCCGTCGCCCACCACCGCCACCGCCTGGAAACCACCATTCATGCCATCGAAGGCGAAGAGCGCGACCGGCTCCACCCCCGCCAACGGCCGCCCGAGGTACCGGTGCCGCCGGTCGTCGAAATGCCGGCGCCGCCGGTTCATCGGGGCGAGGTGACCGATATCGGCAGCCTGATCGACAGTCCGGTGGCCGCGGGTGAGGCCCGCTCTCCCGAGGTGGTCATACACCGCAGCGACGAGTCGAGCCTCGACAACGTCCATGCCGGTAATGCCGATCATCTCGCAGCCGCCCCGGCCGGCGAGGAGCGGCTGACCCGCGGCGAACGTGCGACCAGCATGGATTTCCGCCCGGAGCGAGCGGCGGGCCGTCGCAAGCCGCGCAAGTTCTTTTCCCGGCTTCTCGTCTGGTGCGTGCTCTTGGCCTTCATCGGCATCGGCGCCTGGTGGGCCTATACGTCGGGCCTGCTTTTGACGGCGGCCGAGCGCGACACCAGCGTCGCCAATCCGCCGGCGAGCACCCAGCCGGAGGATTTCACCGGCAATGACGGCAACGCCGGCAATACCGCCACCCACACCGATCAGCCGGTCACCATCGATCCGCAGAACAGTTTTTCGGCCGACTGGATCCCGGTGTTCAAGCCTGACGAGGCCGACAAGATCAAAAGCGGCCCACGGGCCCGCACTGAAAACATCACCGAGAACGACGGCCCCGCCGTGCGCCTGATTTCCGAAAGCGGCGCGGCTGACGGTAATATCTCCGTCAGCGTCCCGGCCTCGGTGCTTCAGCAGCTTGCCGGCAAATCCTCGACCATCGCGCTTACGCTGCAATCGACCACCGACGAGCCGACGCAGGTGACGGTCGAATGCAATTTCCAATCGCTCGGCAATTGCGCCCGCCATCGCTTCAGCGTCACCCGCGAAAAGTCGGATGCGCTGCTGCAGGTGAAGTTCGACCGCTCGCTCGCCCCGAATTCGCCGGGCACGCTGACGATCAACAGCGATCTCGACGGCAAGGCACGCGGCATCAACCTCTTCGCCATCCGCATCCTGCCGGGGCAGTGACCGGCTTTTTTACAGCGCCGCGTCTGAAGAGGCGCACGGCGCTGTCCGGCAATTATGGCGCCGGGCGGCAGGCGACCTATTTCAGGAACCCGGGGCCGGAGCCAATGATCTCTTCGTCGACCTCGCCGAGCGCCGTTTTGTCCTTGCCCTCATAGTCCATCCTGTTCAGCATGTGACGGATGAGCTGCAGACGCGCACGCCGCTTGTCGTTGGCGCGGATGACGGTCCACGGCGCGAAATCCGTATGGGTTTCCTTCAGCATCCGATCGCGCTTTTCGCTGTAATCGCCCCATTTCGGAAGCGCCGCGATGTCCATCGACGAAAGCTTCCAGACCTTCAGCGGATCGTGCCTGCGGTCGTGGAACCGCTTGAGCTGCATCTCCCGGCCGATATCGAGATAGAATTTGAAGAAAAAGATGCCCTCATGGGCGATGATCTTTTCGAGCTGCGGCGCCTGGTTGAGGAAACCTTCATATTGCTGCGGCGTGCAGAAACCCATGACCGGTTCGACGCCGGCACGGTTGTACCAGGAGCGGTCGAACAGCACGAACTCGCCCGCCGTCGGGAACTGCGCGACATAACGCTGGAAATACCATTGTCCCTGCTCGCGTTCGGTCGGCTTGGCGAGTGCGACGACGCGCGCAAGGCGTGGGTTCATATGCGCCGAGGAAGCCGAGATCGCGCCGCCCTTGCCGGCGGCGTCCCGCCCCTCGAACAGCGCCATCACCCGCTTGCCGGTCGCCTGCAGCCAGAACTGCACCTTGACGAGTTCCACCTGCAGTTTTTCCAGCTGCTCCAGATAGTCCTCCTCATTGAGTTTCTTCCTGTAGGGAAACGCGCCGGATTCCAGCGCATGTTCCTCCACCCAGTCCGGCAGAACCGGATCATCGACGTCGAAGACGCGCTTCTTGCCACGGATATCGAGCTCCACGGCCCTGCTTTCGAGATCCTCGCTCATATGCTCCTCCTGCGCTGGCGGCCATCTTGCTGCAGGCGAACATATTTGCCATTGAAAATCAAATCTTTCGCGGGCCGCCGGCAATATTTCTCAAGGCTTTTGCTGCGGTCTTTCGCTTCGGGCGCACCAGCCGAAAACTTCTGTCATGAATTGCCGCTATCAGGCAGAGTTCCAATATAAAGAAAAACGAATCGACGCCGCGAGGCCCACTTGCAAGACGAAATCCCGTGGAGAAAAAGCCTGTTGGCGCGCATCCGGCGCGAACGGCCGGTGCTGCTTGCGGCCATCCTCAGCGCCCTCATCGCTCTCGCCGCCGGTATGAACAAGTGGGTCGTGCTTGTTCTCCTGCTCGTGATGAGCTTGACCGCGCTGTTCAACGAGGCGCCGGTGCTCAAGCCGGAGCCGGCCGAGCCGGAGGAGACGAAGCCGGAAGCGCCGCCGAGCCGCCTGCCCGACATTTCCGCCACCCTTGCCGGGCTCGACATTCCCGTCATGGTGCTGTCGGACGATGCATCGGTGCTCTTCCAGAACCGCGCCGCCGAAAAGGCCTTCGGCGAGGTGGTCCTCGGCGCCCATATATCGGCCCGGCTGCGCTCGCCCGGCGTGCTCGACATGGTGCGCGAAACGATCGCCACCAATGCGCCGAACCAGATCGAGCATGCCGAGCGGCTGCCGTCCGAGCGCGTCTATATCATCCGCAGCGCGCCTGTCGAATTCCAGGCCGACGGGGAGCCGGAGCGGTTTTTCATCCTGTCCTTCCGCGACATATCGGAGGTCCGGCGCATTGACCGCATGCGGTCGGATTTCGTCGCCAATGCCAGCCATGAGCTGCGCACGCCGCTTGCCTCGCTACGCGGCTTCATCGAGACCATCCAGGGGCCGGCGAAGAACGATCAGAAGGCGCAGGCGCAGTTCCTGGGCATCATGCTTGATCAGGCCACCCGCATGAGCCGGCTGGTCGACGACCTCTTGTCGCTCTCGCGCCTGGAGCTGAAATCGCATATCGCGCCGGATGAGAAAGTCGATCTGGTGCCGCTGCTCGGCCATGTCCGCGACTCGCTGGTGCCGCTGGCCAGAGATGTCGGCGTCGATATCAACCTGCATCTGCCCGACGGCAAGGTCGAGGTGCTGGGAGACCGCGACGAGCTTGTTCAGGTCTTCGAGAACCTGATGGAAAATGCCTGCAAATACGGCCAGGAAGGCAAGGTCGTCGACGTCCGGCTGACGAATGGCGCCGGCGGGCCCGTCGAGGTCAGCATCATTGACAAGGGACCGGGCATCCCGGCCGAGCATGTGCCGCGTCTGACGGAACGCTTCTACCGCGTCAGCATCGAGGACAGCCGCTCGAAAAAGGGCACCGGCCTCGGCCTTGCCATCGTCAAACACATCCTCACCCGCCACCGGGCGCGGCTGATCGTGAAATCCGAAGTCGGCAGGGGCACCGATTTTACGGTGCGGTTCTGACGTATGTCACGCGAGGACTGGAGGCGCTGCTGCAAGTCTCTTCTCCCCTCGGGGGTCCTAAGGACGGGCAAGACCCCGCGGCTCGCCCAGGCTGGTACCGGCAGGCGGATGAGGGGGCCACACGGCACGTCCCTCACCTAAAACCCATTCCGCGACACCATACCCTTGACGACCGTCGAGACGACGCCTCAACGGTTGCACTGGCGCTGTAAGAAGGACCGGCTTTGCCGGCCCCCTCATCCGACCCTTCGGGCCACCTTCTCCCCGCTGGGGAGAAGAGGGAGTCGAAAAACCTGCGGCTCGACCCCATCGGTGCTGGCAGAGGGATGTAAACAAGAGGCAATACACACACCGAACGTCACTACTCGCCGCCGCTATGCAGCCGGTTTATACAACGCAAGATAGATTGCCGGCCAGAATTTGCCGCTCGCCGACACGATAGATCGGCTAGTGCAAAAATGTCTATTATAAATCAGTGGTATAGCCTGTCACAAATGTTTCATGCGTTTGACATAAAAGGACGGTGCTTACAGCGCTAAGAGAGACCCGCCGATGAAAATGGCACTGCGGGGGCCTCTTTAGGCCGCACTCACACAAGCCCAATGCGGGAGAATTTTTAATGAACACCTTCAAGCTCACCGTTGCCGCGCTCGCTGCAACTGTTGCTTTCGCTGGCGCAGCCGTCGCTCGCGACCAGATCCAGATCGCTGGTTCGTCCACCGTCCTGCCTTACGCCAAGATCGTTGCCGAATCCTTCGGCGAGACCTTCACCAACTTCAAGACACCGGTCGTCGAATCCGGTGGCACGGGCGCTGGCTTGAAGGAATTCTGCAAGGGCGTTGGCGAAGACACCATCGACATCGCCAACGCTTCGCGCCCGATCAACAAGAACGAAGCCGAAGCCTGCAAGGCTGCCGGCGTAACCGACATCCAGGAAGTCAAGATCGGTTATGACGGCATCGTCTTCGCAACCGACTCCGGCAACCCCGATGTCGCTTACGTTCCGGCCGACATCTACAAGGCCCTCGCAGCCCAGGTTGTCGTCGACGGCAAGCTCGTCGCCAACCCCTACAAGAAGTGGTCGGAAGTCAACCCGAAGCTCCCGGCTGTTGATATCGCCGCCTATATCCCGGGTGAAAAGCACGGCACGCGCGAAGTCTTCGAACAGAACGTCCTCGCCGCCGGCTGCAAGGCTTCCGGCGCCCTCGACGTCATCGCCAAGGAAATCTCCGACAAGGCTGCTCAAGGCAAGGCTTGCGTCGCAGTCCGCAAGGACGGCGCTGCAGTCGACATCGACGGCGACTATCCGGAAACCCTCGCACGCATCGCCGCCAACAAGACCGGCGTCGGCGTATTCGGCCTTTCCTTCTATGAAAACAACGCCGACAAGCTCAAGGTCGCCAGCGTGAACGGCATCGTTCCGTCCACCGAAACCATCGCCAACGGCACGTACCCGGTTTCCCGTCCGCTGTTCTTCTACGTCAAGAAGGCACATCTCGGCGCTGTTCCGGGCCTGAAGGAATATGTCAACTTCTTCGTATCCGACCAGATGATCGGTCCCGACGGCCCGCTGGCCGAGTACGGCCTCGTTGCCGCTCCGGATGCCGAGCGCGACGCCATCCGCAAGGACGTCGAAGCCGGCAAGTCCATGTAATAACGTTACCGGCGCGGTGCTCTCTGAGCCCGCGCCGGGCTTGCTAATGCTCCTGCGTGCCGGCATGTCCGGTGCAGGGTTGAATTTCTTCTCCATGATTGGAAGCCGAAGGCAGGCTGATGAAGCCGCCGGCTTTTTGGGGGCCATGGGCCTGGGGACATAACGAATGAGCACATCCGTCATACTTCTGTGCCTTGTGGTGATCGGCGCCGCCGCCTATCTCGTGGCGCGCAGCCGTGCCTCAGCACTTGCCGGGGGCAGATCCTCCGCACTGCATTCACGGCCGGCCTAT
Organism: Rhizobium lentis; assembly: GCF_014200175.1. Lineage (GTDB taxonomy): Bacteria > Pseudomonadota > Alphaproteobacteria > Rhizobiales > Rhizobiaceae > Rhizobium > Rhizobium mulingense. Next base: position 268,565 of record NZ_JACHBD010000002.1, read on the forward strand.
TACGGCGCCTATGCGGCGATTTGGGCCGTTCTTCCAGCCCTCATCGTTCTCTGCGTCTGGCTCTCCGTCAGCCCCGGCATCATCCAGTCTTCCGTTCGCGGTGCTTTCCCCGACGACGTCAAGGCCCAGGCCGCGGTTGAGCAGGATCTGAGCTATTCGATGGTGGCGACGGTCGCCCGCGGCCTGACGATGCTGACTCCCGACGAGGTCGCCGCGGTCGCAAACGATACGGCCGCGCTGCAGGCCAAGCTCAGCGAGAAGGGCGTGCCGCTCGCCGGCCAGCCGCAGCCTTATATGGTCGAGGCCGCCAAGACGCTCAACGCCATGAGCCTGACGAGCCGCATGGCCATGACCGCGATCGTCTTCGTTCTGGCCGTCGCCGGCGCCTCCTATGCGCTGCGCGCCATCGCGCCCCGCTTCCGCGCCCGCAACCGCGTCGAGCGAGTCATGCTCTGGGCGCTGCTGCTTGCCTCCTCGATCGCCATCCTGACGACAGTCGGCATCGTGCTGTCGATGCTGTCGGAAGCCACGCGCTTCTTTGCCGTCGTTCCCGCCGGCGAATTCTTCTTCGGCACTGTCTGGGATCCGCGCTTTGCCGGCGCCGGCAGCTCCTCCTTCGGCCAGTTCGGCCTGATCCCGCTGCTGCTCGGCACGCTCTATATCGGCCTGGTCGCCATGCTGGTCGCCGTACCGGTTGGGCTCTTTGCCGCCATCTACATGGCCGAATACGCCTCGCCGAAGCTGCGCGGGGTTGCCAAGCCGCTTCTCGAAGTGCTGGCAGGCATTCCGACAATCGTCTACGGCTTCTTCGCGCTTGTCACCGTCGGTCCCTTCCTGCGCGATTTCTCCGCTCAGATCAGCGGCCTTCTGTCCGGCACTTACAGCAACTTCATCCAGGCGCAGAGCGTTCTGACGGCCGGCATCGTCATGGGCATCATGCTGATCCCCTACGTGTCCTCGCTGTCGGACGACATCATTACGGCCGTGCCGCGGGCGCTGCGTGACGGTTCGCTCGGTCTCGGCGCCACCCGCTCCGAAACCATCAAGAAGGTGGTCTTGCCGGCGGCTCTTCCGGGCATCGTCGGCGCACTGCTGATGACCGCCTCGCGCGCCATCGGCGAGACCATGATCGTCGTGCTTGCCGCCGGTGTCGCCGCCCGCATCCAGATCAATCCTTTCGAGCCGATGACGACCGTGACCGTCAAGATCGTCAACCAGCTGACAGGCGACCTTGAGTTCACCTCGCCGCAGACGCTGGTTGCCTTTGCCCTCGGCATCACCCTGTTCTGCATCACGCTTTGCCTCAATATCTACGCGCTCTACATCGTGCGCAAATACCGGGAGCAGTACGAATGACGGATATTGTTTCTCCCACATCAGGCGTCACCATCTCCAAGGCGCCTGCCCGCCGCGATATCGGCATCAAGCGCCGCTACGCCGCCGAGCGCCGGTTCCAGGCCTATGGCATCGCCGCTATCACCTTCGGTCTTGTCTTCCTGTTCATCCTGCTCTGGACGGTGATCGGCAAGGGCTACACGGCCTTTCAGCAGACGGCGATCACCCTGCCGATCGAATTCACTGAGAAGACGATCGACCCGAACAACAAGCGTGCGACCGATCCTTCGGTGCTGGTTGCCGCCAATTACCCGATTCTGCTGCGCGAGGCGATCGTCAAGCAGCTGAACATCAATGCGTCGAGCAAGCCTGATGTGCGCGAGGCGACCGCCATGCTCTCCAAGAGCGCGCCGATCCAGCTGCGCGATATGGTCGTCGCCGATCCCTCGCTGATCGGCAAGACGGTCAATGTATCGCTGCTCGCCGACGCCAATATCGACAGCGCCAACAAGGGCCAGATCGATCTCTCCGTCGATGAGAAGAACCGCAAGGTCAACGACAAGCAGGTGACCTGGATGAACCAGCTGAAGGCGAGCGGCGCTCTCCACAAGCAGTTCAACACCGGCCTGTTCGTCAACGGCAATTCCAGCCGTCCTGAGGCGGCAGGCCTCGGCGTCGCTCTCATCGGCTCGCTCTACCTGATGCTGATCGTGCTGGCGCTTTCCCTGCCAATCGGCGTTGCCGCCTCGATCTATCTCGAGGAGTTCGCGCCGAAGAACAAGCTGACAGACCTGATCGAGGTCAACATCAACAACCTCGCCGCCGTTCCCTCGATCGTCTATGGTCTGCTCGGCCTTTCCGTCTTCATCAACTTCATCGGCCTGCCGCGTTCGGCTTCGCTGGTCGGCGGCCTGGTGCTGACGCTGATGACCCTGCCGACGATCATCATCGCCACCCGCGCGGCGCTGCGCGCCGTGCCGCCGTCGATCCGCGCTGCAGCCCTCGGTCTCGGCGCCTCGAAGATGCAGATGGTGTTCCACCACGTCCTGCCACTTGCCATGCCCGGCATCCTCACCGGCACGATCATCGGCCTGGCGCATGCGCTCGGCGAAACCGCGCCGCTGCTCTTGATCGGCATGGTCGCCTTCGTCGCCAATGCGCCAGCGACACCGCTCGAGCCCTCGACGGCCTTGCCCGTGCAGGTCTATATGTGGGCGAACGAGGCCGAACGTGCCTTCGTGGAGCGTACTTCGGGTGCCATCATCGTCCTGCTCCTGTTCCTGATTGTCATGAACATGGGCGCCATCCTCTTGCGTCGTCGCTTCGAGCGCCGCTGGTAAACGGAGTTAAACGTTATGAACATGTTGACGGAAGCTGCAGTTGAAAAGGCGCTGGATCAGAAGATGAGCAACGTCCCGTATAAGATGATCGGCCAGGATGTCTCGGTTTTCTACGGCGAGAAGCGCGCGCTTTTCGATGTGAACCTGAACATCCGCGAAAACACCGTAACCGCCCTGATCGGCCCCTCGGGCTGCGGCAAGTCGACCTTCCTGCGAAGCCTCAACCGCATGAACGACACGATCGACGGCTGCCGCGTCGCCGGCAAGATCACCCTCGACGGCGACGATATCTATGATCCCGACATCGACGTCGTCGAGCTTCGCGCCCGCGTCGGCATGGTCTTCCAGAAGCCGAACCCGTTTCCGAAGACGATCTATGAAAACGTCTCCTATGGCCCGCGCATCCATGGCCTGGCCAAGTCGAAGGCCGACCTTGACCAGATTGTCGAGAGCAGCCTGCAGCGCGCCGGCCTCTGGAACGAGGTCAAGGACCGCTTGCATGAATCCGGCACAGGCCTCTCCGGCGGTCAGCAGCAGCGCCTGTGCATTGCCCGCGCCGTCGCCGTCAGCCCCGAGGTCATCCTGATGGACGAACCCTGCTCTGCGCTCGACCCGATCGCCACCGCCAAGGTCGAGGAACTGATTCACGAGCTGCGCGAAAACTACACGATCGTCATCGTCACCCACTCCATGCAGCAGGCGGCGCGCGTGTCGCAGCGCACCGCCATGTTCCACCTCGGCAACCTCGTCGAGGAGAACGACACCGACAAGATGTTCACCAACCCGGACGATCCGCGCACCCAGGACTACATCATGGGTCGCTTCGGCTGATTGCGGCAATCCGAAGCCTTCCCGTTATTCGAGGACAAAGCCCCATGGCATCGACACATATTTATTCTGCCTATGATGATGATCTGAAGTTCCTCTCCAGGCGAATTTCCGAAATGGGCGGCCTGGCCGAGCAGATGGTCGCCGAATCCGTTCGCGCCCTGGTCAACGGCGACACGGCGCTGGCGCAGAAGGTCATCTCTGACGATGTGATCCTCGATCACACCGAACGCGAAATCGGTGACAAGGCGATCGTCACCATCGCCCGCCGTCAGCCGATGGCCGCGGACCTGCGCGAAATCATGGGTTCGATCCGCATCGCCGCCGATCTCGAACGTGTCGGCGACCTCGGCAAGAACACCGCCAAGCGCGTCATCGCCGTGCAGAGCACCGGCGTTCCGCGCAAGCTCGCCCGCGGCCTCGAGCACCTGTCCGAGCTGGCGCTCGTCCAGCTCAAGGAAGTGCTCGACGTCTATACGACGCGCGCCGCCGACAAGGCGACCGCCATCCGCGAGCGCGACAACGAGATCGACGCGATGTACACGTCGCTGTTCCGCGAGCTCCTGACCTATATGATGGAGGATCCGCGCAACATCACGAGCTGCACGCATCTTCTGTTCTGCGCCAAGAACATCGAGCGCATCGGCGACCATGCCACCAATATCGCCGAAACGATCTACTACATGGCGACGGGAGCCCAGCCGGAAGGCGATCGTCCGAAGGATGACAGTGCCAACACCGTCGGTGCCGCCACGGAATAACTGTGTCGAGCCCATTGCGTGCGCGCCCGTTCGGGGCGCGCAAAGAGGTCGCAGCCAATTTCTGATTTTGCGCGGGATCCTGGCTTAAATCACTCCGGATTTAAGGATCATGCGCGAGGAGACGAACACGCATGATCCCGAGAGTTGCAGTTGTTGAAGACGAAGAGGCCCTCAGCGTGCTCCTTCGCTATAATCTCGAAGCGGAAGGCTTCGAGGTCGATACCATCCTGCGCGGCGACGAGGCCGAAATCAGGCTTCAGGAGCGCACGCCCGACCTGCTCATCCTCGACTGGATGCTGCCCGGCGTCTCCGGCATCGAACTTTGCCGGCGCCTGCGCATGCGGCCGGAAACCGAGCGTCTGCCGATCATCATGCTGACGGCGCGCGGCGAGGAGAGCGAGCGTGTCCGCGGGCTTTCCACCGGCGCCGACGATTACGTCGTCAAACCGTTCTCAACCCCCGAGCTCGTCGCCCGCGTCAAGGCGATGCTGCGCCGCGCCCGCCCCGAGGTGCTGTCCTCGGTGCTGAAGTGCGGCGATATCGAGCTCGACCGCGAAACCCACCGCGTCCATCGTAAGAGCCGCGAGGTCCGCCTCGGTCCGACCGAATTTCGCCTGCTGGAATTCCTGATGTCGTCGCCGGGCCGCGTCTTCTCCCGCTCGCAATTGCTCGACGGCGTCTGGGGCCACGATATCTATGTCGACGAACGCACCGTCGACGTCCATGTCGGCCGCCTGCGGAAGGCGCTGAATTTCTCCCACATGCAGGACGTCATCCGCACCGTCCGCGGCGCCGGTTATTCGATGGAAGCCTGAGCCTCGCAAACGTGGGCGAGGGGACGTGCCCCGCGAGGGGTTGCTGGGAACGGAGGGGTTGCCGCTTGCTCCCTCTTCTCCCCAGCGGGGAGAAGGTGGCCCGAAGGGTCGGATGAGGGGGCCACACGGTACCCCCTCCCGTCATCACCTATCCCATCACATCAACGGCGAACGCCCTGAACATGGTCGAAACCCGCATGGGCGTTGTTGGGAAAGACCGGCTTCGCCGGCCCCCTCATCCGCCCTACGGGCACCTTCTCCCCGCTGGGGAGAAGAGGAATCGAGACGTTGCGGCATGTCCCCCTTCCCCCCGCAAGCGGGGTCCGAAGGACGGGTCGAGACATGGGGCTCGACCCCGGTCGGTGGCGGCAGCCGAATGAGGGGCAGCCATCGGCGCGAACCCACGATTATATAAAAATTATACAAAAAAACGGGCCTTCCAGCCCGTTTTTGCATGTCAACAATGTCGCCCGCTCAGCTGACCCGCGCTGCCGCCCGGCGGCGCTCGTTGACCGGCTGATAGGCAAGCTTCTGATGATAGCTGCAATAGGGCGAATTGTCAGGGGATTCGCAGCCGCAGAAGTGGAAGTCGTCCTTCAGCGGATCGCCGACCGGCCATTTGCAGGTGCGTTCGGTCAGCTCCGTCAGGCCGAGGCGGCGGGAAATCGGCACGACCACATTGCCCTTCGGAACATATTCCATTTCCTCGACGGCATCTATCTCGATCTCTTCCTTCAGCATCGTTGCGCCCTGCTGGCGGGTCACGGTGCGGGTGGTGATCCGGGAGGCGTAGTTCGGCGCGCGCGGCGCCGATGTCTGGCGCTTCGGCGTGCGCGCCGCCGTCGCCGTGCCGCCGGCCTTGGCGCGGCCCGGCAGGCTCAGCCGGTGTACCTTGCCGATAACGGCGTTTCGGCTGACACCGCCGAGCTGCGCCGCGATCTGGCTGGCGCTCAGCCCTTCGGACCACAGCTTCTTGAGTTTCTCGACCCGCTCGTCTGTCCAGTTCATGCCCTGTCTCCACCTTTTGCGTTGGTGATGGCAGAATCCCTCACCGTTGTCCCGGAAGCCTCCGAAACAAGAAACGCTTGATCAATTTTGGTGACTAGTTCCGCCGCATGCAGTCTAGTAATTGAACTTTAACCTAGTGTGAGGCTGACTCCGTGACAAGAGTCGCGGGAATCCGGATGAATCGAATTCGTAGTTTTCCCCAACTTGCTGCCCCTGCGTGTCATTTCTGCAATAATGCCTGTTGAAGGCTGAAAATGCCGCTGTGCAAGCTTGCTGCATCCGCTAAGGCCGCAGTTTTGTTGACATTGCAGCGCGAAAAGGAAATAGTACCGATCGCCGCCGAAAGGCGGCATTTTTGATTTTTCGGGCCTGGTTTTCTTAGCCGGAGTCCGTACTTGACAACGCTGATCGGGAGACCCGCGCTATGGCCGAAGCCGCGCCGCTTTATGACACCTATTCTCGTGCCCCGCTGCGGTTCGAGCGAGGCGAGGGCGTGTGGCTGATCACCGAAGGCGGCGAGCGTTATCTCGATTTCGGCGCCGGTGTCGCCGTCACCTCCGTCGGCCACGGCAATCCGCATGTGGTCGCGGCGCTGAAGGAGCAGGCCGACAAGGTCTGGCACCTCTCCAACATCTATGAGATCCCCGGCCAGGAGCGGCTGGCCAAACGGCTGACGGACGCCACCTTCGCCGACAAGGTGTTCTTCACCAATTCCGGTGCCGAGGCGCTCGAATGCGCGATCAAGACGGCGCGCCGCTATCAATTTTCCAAGGGCCATCCCGAGCGCTTCCATATCATCACCTTCGAAGGCGCCTTCCATGGGCGCACGCTTGCGACGATCGCCGCCGGCGGCCAGGAGAAATATCTCGAAGGTTTCGGCCCCAAGGCTCCGGGTTTCGATCAGGTGCCGTTCGGCGACATCGAGGCTGTGCGCGCCGCCATTACCGATGCGACGGCGGCAATCCTGATCGAGCCGGTGCAGGGCGAGGGCGGCGTGCGCCCCGCCACCAGCGAATTCATGAAGGCGCTTCGCCGGATCTGCGACGAAAACGGCCTGCTGCTGATCCTCGACGAGGTCCAGACCGGCGTCGGCCGCACCGGCAAGCTCTTCGCCCATGAATGGTCCGGCATCACGCCCGATATCATGGCTGTCGCCAAGGGCATCGGCGGCGGCTTCCCGCTCGGCGCCTGCCTTGCGACCGCTGAGGCCGCTTCCGGCATGAAGGTCGGCACCCATGGTTCGACCTATGGCGGCAATCCGCTGGCCATGGCCGTCGGCAGCGCCGTGCTCGATGTCATTCTCGCCGACGGCTTCCTTGAACATGTGCGCGACGTCGCGCTGGTCTTCCGTCAGGGGCTGGCCTCGCTGAAGGACCGTTATCCCGATGTGATCGAGGATATCCGAGGCGAAGGCCTGCTGCTCGGCGTCAAGGCGACCGTCCCCTCGGCCGAACTGCTGCAGGCGATCCGCGCCGCGCATCTGCTCGGCGTGCCGGCCGGCGACAACGTCATCCGCCTTCTTCCGCCGCTCGTCGTCACCGCCGAGGAAGCCCGCGAGGGTCTCGCCCGCCTCGAACGCGCCGCCGAGAGCATCCGCGCCTCCAAGGTCAAGAAGACGGCTTGAAGGGATTGCCGCCCTCGGGCGCACGACAGGTAAGAACATGGCTCCTAAACATTTCCTCGATCTTTCGGCCGTCACATCGGCCGACCTCAGAACCATCATGAACGATGCGCTTTCCCGTAAGCAGGCCTTCAAGGCCGGCCAGGGCGACAAGCCGCTCGCCGGCAAGATGCTGGCGATGATCTTCGAGAAGCCGTCGACGCGCACCCGCGTCTCCTTCGACGTCGGCATGCGCCAGCTCGGCGGCGAAACGCTGTTTTTATCAGGCACCGAAATGCAGCTCGGCCGAGCCGAGACGATCGGCGACACCGCCAAGGTGCTGTCGCGTTATGTCGATGCGATCATGATCCGCACCACCGAGCACTCGCGCCTGCTGGAGCTTGCCGAGCATGCGACGGTGCCCGTGATCAACGCGCTGACGGATGATACCCATCCCTGCCAGATCATGGCCGACATCATGACCTTCGAAGAGCATCGCGGCCCGATCAAGGGCAAGACCATCGCCTGGACCGGCGACGGCAACAATGTGCTGCATTCGCTGGTCGAGGGGGCCGCGCGTTTCGGCTACCGCATGAACATGGCCGTACCCCTTGGTTCGGAGCCCAAGGATCACTATCTGAACTGGGCCCGCAATGAGGGCGCCGAAATCATGCTCTGCCATGATGCCGACCGTGCGGTCGAAGGCGTCGATTGCGTGGTGACCGATACCTGGGTCTCCATGAATCAGGAACATCGGGCCCGGGGTCACAACGTCTTTCAGCCTTATCAGGTCAATGCGGCCTTGATGGCCAAGGCCGGCAGCGATGCATTGTTCATGCATTGCCTGCCTGCCCATCGCGGCGAGGAAGTGACGGATGAGGTGATCGACGGCCCGCAATCCGTGGTCTTCGATGAAGCGGAAAACCGTCTTCACGCGCAGAAGTCGATTCTTGCTTGGTGCCTGGGCGCGATCTGAACCATAATCGGACGCCGCGCGCGAACAACGCGCGGCCGCGCGAGCGAAGGGCACCCTTGCTCATCGCTTGAAAACTAGGAGTGAAAGCCATGGCAGAAGCTGCAGCCGCCCTCGGCCAGTTCGATTTCGCCGGCGATGACCATGTCGTCCCCTTTCAGGTGGAGGGTCTGGATGTGCGCGGCCGCGCCGTCCAGCTCGGCCCTATGCTCGATGCGATCCTCGAGCGCCACCATTATCCCGCGCCCGTCGCCCGGCTTCTTGCCGAAGTCGTCGTGCTGACGGTGCTGCTCGGCACCTCGCTGAAATTCGACGGCAAGTTCACCGTGCAGACCAAGGGCGATGGCCCGGTCGATCTTCTCGTCGCCGATTTCTCGACGCCGGAAAATGTCCGCGCTTATGCCCGTTTCGATCAGGCGCTGCTTGCCAAGGCGGTTGAAGCCGGCGAAACCGAGCCGGAACAGCTGCTCGGCAAGGGGGTGCTCGCCTTCACCATTGACCAGGGCAAGTTCGCGCAGCCCTATCAGGGCATTGTCGCGCTCGACGGCACCTCGCTCGAGGAGATCGCCGGCGTCTATTTCCGCCAGTCGGAACAGATCCCGACGCGCGTGCGCCTGGCCGCGGCCGAACTCTTCGATCGCGACGATGCCGGTAAGCCGCGCCATCGCTGGCGGGCCGGCGGCCTCGTCGCCCAGTTTCTGCCGGAGGCACCCGAGCGCATGCGCCAGCCCGATCTCCACGGCGGCGACGGCGATAACGGCGACCGCCCGCATGGCGAGGACGACGCCTGGGTCGAAGCCCGTTCGCTGGTCGAGACCATCGATGCCGACGAGTTGACCGACCCGCTTGTCGGCACCGAGCGGCTCTTGTTCCGGCTGTTCCACGAGCGCGGCGTGCGCGTCTACGAACCGCGCGCCGTCTTCGACCGCTGCAGCTGTTCACGCGACAAGATCAAGGGCGTGCTGAAGGGATTTTCGGCCGAGGAGATCGAGGAAAGCCAGGAAAACGGCGAGATCGCCGTCACCTGCGAATTCTGCTCGACCACCTACCGTTTCGAACCGGTCGAGCTTCAGCCGGCTGAATAGGCTCGGTTGAGGACACGCACAGCGAACAACAAAAGATTAGCGATGATGCAGCACGGTGACTCGACTTTGCGTAGTCACCGTGCACCTATTCTCCAACTGGTTCGGGGTGGGGACTTCATGCGCTTTTTTTATCTCTGGCAAACTGAGTTTCCGCGCCAGCTTTAGAGGAAAGCAGATTGCTGCCCTCGGTCTGAAAGACTCCGAGAGGGCAGCGGATGAGTTGCTCGCCTGCCAACAGGCGGTCAACGATGCGGTCGCAAAATAGCCGGCGCCGTCGCAACGTAAGGATCCTTTCCCAGCAAAGCTGGGTAGCCAGGCCTCCGATCCTTTTGACCTTTAGACTAGTAGATTGATGACTGGGCAAGCCCGAGGATCCACGACCGCGGGCGTCCATGTTGGTATTGACTGGAGCGCTGCACCGGCCGCATCCACGAGCAGTGCATGCCGTATGGGTCCTCGGGTCAAGCCCGAGGACGACGGAGAGTAGGGGAAACGAGCGGCAAGAGGCGGGATCGCTGGGAATTCCAGCAAATGCGCGCGGTCTTGCGTGAGAAGCACGTAAGCAAACACTTCCAATCAAAATCGCTGTACACTTTTGATGAATTTGCTCCCGGCCTCTCGCCTCTTGCTCGTCGGTGTCCCCACCCTCCGTCGTCCTCGGGCTTGACCCGAGGACCCATGCGACAAGCACAGCGTTCGTGTTCGCACTGACGAAGCGACCGCGAACCTGCGCGCTCAGTTGAGCACGCGCAGCAGCCCAGGTGAATCCAGCGAGAAGGCAGGGATGTCGACGTCGAACAGCTCGCCTTCGTCCGTTTCCATCTGGTAATGGCCAAACATCAGCCCCGAGGGAGTGTCGAGCGGGCAGCCGGACGAATATTCGTAGGTGTCGCCGGGGCTGAGCCGCGGCTGTTCACCGACGACGCCGGGGCCGGTCACCTCGTCCACCTGGCCGTTCTGGTCGGTGATGTTCCAGTAGCGATTGACCAGACGAACGGCAACGCCGGAATTGTTGCTGATGACGATCCGGTAACCCCAGACGTAGCGATCGTCTTCCGGATCGGATTGCTCCTCCAGATAGAATGGTTCGACGACGACTTCGATATCTCTTGTGAGGGCGCGATACATGCCTTGCACCATAGTCAAGATATGTTACCCGTATCTTATAAGAGGCCCTTTCCGTCAAGAAACGGAACGTTGATCAGCGGTCAAATGGTCATGATCGAACGGTTTTCGATCGTTAAGCCTAATTGACAGCGTTAATTTTACTTCGCAACGCCGGCGCGGGTGAACTTGTTCCCGCGGATCGGCGGCCGGCTCCAGATGAAGTCCGGCCGCTGTTCCAGTCGATCAGGCCGAAACCTTGGCAAGCGCCTTTGCGAAGTCCTCGATCAGGTCGTCGGTATCCTCGATGCCGGCCGAAAGGCGAACCGTGCCCGGCGAGATGCCGAGTTCGGCGCGGGCCTCTTCCGACAGGTTCTTGTGGGTCGTCGTCGCCGGATGGGTGATCAGGCTCTTGCTGTCGCCGAGATTGTTGGAGATCTTGATGATATCGAGCGCGTTCTGCAGCGCGAAGGCCGCCTCCTTGCCGCCCTTCAGCTCGAAGGCCACAAGCGTCGAGCCGCCGGTCATCTGCCTGGCGATGATGTCGGCCTGCGGGTGATCCTTGCGGCCGGGATAGATCACCTTGGCGACCTTGCCTTGCTCCGCCAGGAAATCGGCGATATTCGCCGCATTCTCAGTCTGCTGGCGCACGCGCAGCGGCAGCGTCTCGATACCCTTCAGCAGCGTCCAGGCATTGAACGGCGACATGGCCGGGCCGGTATGACGAAAATAGTCGTGCAGGTTCTCGTCGATCCATGCCTTGTCGGCCAGCACGACGCCGCCGAGGCAGCGGCCCTGGCCGTCGATATGCTTGGTGGCGGAATAGACGACGATATGGGCGCCGAGTTCCAACGGCTTCTGGAAGAGCGGCGTGGCGAAGACGTTGTCGACGACGACCTTGGCGCCCACTTGGTTGGCGAGTTCTGACACACCGGCGATATCCACGACCTCGAGCGTCGGGTTGGTCGGGCTTTCCAGGAAGAACACCTTGGTATTCGGCCGGATCGCCTTTTCCCAGTTCCTGAGGTCGCGGCCGTCGACCAGCGTGCATTCGATGCCGTATTTCGGCGCCAGCGTTTCCACGACCCAGCGGCAGGAGCCGAAGAGGGCGCGCGCGGCAACGATATGGTCGCCGGCCTTGACCTGGCAGAGGATCGCGGCGCTGACGGCCGCCATGCCGGACGCGGTGGCGCGAGCGTCTTCCGCGCCTTCGAGCATGCACATGCGCTTTTCGAACATGTCGTTGGTCGGGCTGCCGTAGCGGGCGTAGATATAGCCATCGGTCTCGCCCTTGAAGCGGGCTTCGGCCGCCTCCGACGTGTCGTAGACAAAGCCCTGCGTGAGATAGATTGCCTCGGACGTTTCGCCATATTGCGAACGCAGCGTGCCGCCATGGACGAGTTGGGTTGCCGGGCGCCAGGTCTTGCTCATGCCATCACCTTCACATAACAAAAAAACCGGCCGCAAAAGCAGACCGGTTTCATAACCCGGTCTTTTTAGCCACTTGTTTAACGTGGCTGCAAGCCGACCGGCCAAATCACCACGGGATAATTCTGCAATACTGCTGTTAGCTGCTTGCGTCAATTCCCCGTATTTGGTTTTGTCGGCGCAAAAGATGGATGGGGCATGATGGCTCGCGAAACTGGAATTCTGGCGGACCGCGCGATCGCAGCGCTGTTTGAAACGGGGCGTCTGAACTCCGAGCGGGAGCTGGACCGCGATCAGATCCAGCCGGCAAGCCTGGACCTGCGCTTGGGGTCCAAGGCCTTTCGCGTGCGCGCCTCCTTCATGCCCGGTCCCTCGCATCTGGTGGCCGACAAGCTCGATCGCCTCAGCTTGCACGTGATCGACCTGTCTCAAGGCGCGGTGCTCGAAACCGGCTGCGTCTACATCGTGCCGTTGATGGAAAGCTTGGCGCTGCCGGCCGAGATGTCGGCCTCGGCCAATCCGAAAAGCTCGACCGGCAGGCTCGATATTTTCACCCGCGTCATCACCGATTACGCCCAGGAATTCGACAAGATCCCACCAGGTTATTCCGGCCCGCTCTATCTCGAAATCAGCCCGCGCACCTTCCCGATCGTCGTCCGCCGCGGCTCGCGCCTGTCGCAGATCCGCTTCCGCGTCGGCCAGTCCTTGCTCGGCGAGCCGGAACTCTTGAAGTTGCATGAAAGCGAGACGCTCGTCGCCAGCAAGCAGCCGAACGTCTCGGGCGGCGGCATCGCGCTGTCGATCGATCTCAGCGGCGATAAGGACGGCCTGATCGGCTATCGCGGCAAGCACCACACCGCCGTCGTCGATGTCGACGAGAAGGATCAGCACGACATCTTCGATTTCTGGGAGCCGCTCTATAGCCGCGGCCGCAATGAGCTGATCCTCGATCCCGACGAGTTCTATATTCTCGTCTCGCGTGAAGCCGTGCATGTGCCGCCGGATTATGCCGCCGAGATGACCCCCTTCGATCCGCTGGTCGGCGAATTCCGCGTCCACTATGCAGGCTTCTTCGATCCGGGCTTCGGCCATGCGCCGGCCGGCGGGCGCGGCAGCCGCGCCGTGCTCGAAGTGCGCAGCCACGAAGTGCCCTTCATCCTCGAAGACGGTCAGATCGTCGGCCGCCTGGTCTACGAGCACATGCAGGAAAAACCCGCCAGCCTCTACGGCTCCGGCCTCGGCTCCAACTACCAGGCACAGGGCCTGAAACTCTCGAAACACTTCCGCATCTGACGGGCGGCGCTCAGCCGACTTGACAGCGGCCCCCATCTGTTGGAAATCTCAGCGCATCGCGGGTGTAGCTCAATGGTAGAGCAGCAGCTTCCCAAGCTGAATACGAGGGTTCGATTCCCTTCACCCGCTCCACTTATCCTTTCGGCGACGCCCAACTAATCCCCGAAAAACCGGATCGGCTTGTATCGCCGATGCGCGATGATCAGGCTTCGGTCGGGCTGGATGATGTAGGTTTCTTCCACCTGCTGCCCGTACTGGTCGATGAAATCATGCGGGAAGCTCGAGCCGGGTGGCGATTTGGTGAGCTTGCTGCGCGGCTGGCCGTTATAGGTGATGCTGCCCGGGATCGGCTCGAGGCCGGGGCCGCTATAGTAGGAAACGCTGTTGCACCCGGCAAGAATGAGGGTGCCGATGAGGCCGAGGAGTGCGGGTTTCATGTCCATCCCTTCCGATGCGCCGAAGCGGCGATCTTACTCCTGATTGCATCGTGCTCGCCAGATGAAACGCATCTCCACCTTCAGGCCTTCGCGAAGCATCGCCTGGAAGGCCGTGATCGCTTCAGCCTTTCCATTGCCGAAACCGGCGTCGTCTGCTAGATCGGCATCGTCGAAAAAGGCAGGATCGGTTGAGGTAAGCCCGATCCCTTCCGCCGGAGCGCCAAGCGCTCTGACGAAGCTCTGCTCCGTGCCCCAGGGCACGAGAACCCGCGACGTGATCCGCATGGAAATGCGGGATCCCGGCGGCGTGCGGAGACGGCAAAAGGCAGTCCCGGGATTATTTTGAACGGAGACTGTCAATGCGCCTGAACCATCTCGATTTTCACGTACCCGATATCGCTGAGACGGCGAATTTCTTCATCCGCCATTTCGGCCTAACGCTAAAGGATATGCGCGGCAACAATGGCCTGGCGATCCTGGAGGACGATTCCGGCCTCGAAATCGTCCTCAGCCACGCCATCGCCAAGTTCGGCACCGCCGACCAGGTGGAGATAGGCCGCCAAACCTATCATATCGGCTTCATCCTGCCTGAAAGGGCTGATGTCGATACTGTCCATGCCGGACTTGCTGCCGCCGGCGCGGCGCTCTCCGGTCCGCCAGCCGCCATGCGCGGCGGCTGGCTGTTCTACTGCACGGCGCCGGGGAATATCCTCGTCGAGGTGGGCTGGCGGCCGGATTAGAGTAGACAGGAACCCGGTAAAGGCGGCACGGGGGAACAGCCGCAGCCTCTCGATTCCCTCTTCTCCCCAGCGGGGGTCCGATGGACGGGCGAGACCCGTGGCTCGCCCAGGCTGGTGCCCGCAGGGCGGATGAGGGAGCCGGCGAAGCCGGTCTTTGTACAGGGCGCTGCGGTCGGCGTGGTGGGATAGACCTTTACGAGAGGGAAGTCTGGGTAGCCCCCTCATCCGCCTGCCGGCACCTTCTCCCCCGAGGGGAGAAGAGACTTGTGGCTGCCTCTCAGTTCCTCGCCCACCGCTCGCAAGCAAGTCCTCCTCGAGGATGAGGGGCAAATCACAGGGCGCGAACCGGACAGCCGCGCTTCAGAACTCCGTCCAATCACCATCCTGGCTTTTCGGCGCGCTGCCGCCGCCGAAGGCGTTGGCGAGGGTCTGGCCGAGGGCGCGGGCCGGTGAGGTGGTCGGGCGGGCGGTGCCCTCCCGGGCGACGCGGATTGGCGGGGCCTTGGCCACCGGGCGCGCGGGCGCGCGCGGGGCCGCGGCCGGCGGCCGGGTGGAGGCGATCGGGGCGGCGGCGGCGAAGCTGCCGGTGCCGGTCAGCCGGAACTGGCCGAGCAGATTGTTGAGCGCTGTCGCCTCCGTGGCGAGGCTGTGGCTGGCGGCGGTCGACTGCTCGACCATCGCCGCATTCTGCTGCGTGCCCTGATCCATGGTGTTGACGGCGGTGTTGATCTCCTGCAACCCGATCGACTGCTCGCGCGAGGCTTCGGCAATAGCGTGGACGTGCTGGTTGATTTCCTGCACTTCGGTGACGATCGCATCGAGCGCCTTGCCGGTCTCGCCGACCAGCGACACACCGGTCTGCACATGCGTGCCGGAATTGGTGATCAGGTCCTTGATTTCCTTGGCCGCTCTGGCCGAACGCTGGGCGAGCTCGCGCACCTCCTGCGCCACGACGGCAAAGCCCTTGCCGGCTTCGCCGGCGCGGGCTGCCTCGACGCCGGCATTCAAAGCCAGCAGATTGGTCTGGAAGGCGATGTCATCGATGACGCCGATGATGTTGCCGATCGCGACCGAGGACTGTTCGATCTGCTGCATCGCGGAGACTGCCTTGCGGACGACCTCGCCGGATTTTTCGGCGCCGAGGCGCGTGCGGGTGACGAGCTGGCTTGCCTCCTCGGCGCGTCTGGCGGCGTCGCGCACCGTCGTGGTGATTTCTTCCAGTGCCGCTGCGGTTTCTTCGACCGAGGCCGACTGCTGTTCCGTCCGCCGGGAAAGCTCGTCCGCGGAAGACCGGATCTCGTTGGCGCCGGCGCCGATTGCCCGCGCATTGGCGCCGACCGCCTGCAGGGTCTCGTTGAGCTTCTCGACCGAGTGGTTGAAATCCTGGCGCAGCGCGTCGAGATGGGCGACGAAGGGCTCGTCGATATGCGAGGCGAGATCGCCGGCGGCAAGGCGGCGCAGGCCGTCGCCGAGAGCTGTGACGGCGCGGTCGAGTTCGGACGCTTCACGCGCCTTCTGCGCCTCGCGTTCGCGGCGCTCGCCGTCGCTGACGCTGCGCTCTGCCTCCGCGCGAGCCTCGATCTGACGGCGCTCGATGGCGTTGTCGCGGAAGATCGATACGGCTTGCGCCATCTGGCCCACTTCGTCGCTGCGATCGAGACCGCCGATCTCGCTGTCGGTATCACCCTCGGCAAGCCGCGTCATGCGCAGTCGCAGCTGCGTCATCGGGCCTGAAATGCCGGACTGCGCCACAATAATGCCGACGCCGATCGCGGCGAGAACGGCAATGCCGATCAGGACGAGACAGAAGGTGATCCGGCCGTTGACGGAAGCCGAGAGCGCGTCGCCGCCGTCGTTGAGCAGCGCCATTATCGCATCATCGTTGGCAATCATCTTCGGTGCCAGCGCATCGAGCTTGGCGTTGATCAGGGCGACATTTGCCTGCGCGCCGGCGCTGTCCCTGGCTTTGCTCTGTTCGGTGATCTTGCCGGCCAGGGCTTCGATTTCATCGATGCCCGCCTGGATCTCGTCGATAGCCTGTTTGCGGCCGGGCATCAGCGCCAGCGCCGCCTTCATCCGGTCACGGGCCTGCGGCAGCTTGCTCGGTGTGGCGAGCGCCGTCTGGAAGGCCGGCGTATCGGGCTTCATCTCGGCCAGTAGGCTGACCTGCAGCACCGAGGCCACCACGGAAGCGCTGGCGCGTGCGCTCTGCATCGAGGCCAGCGCCTCATGATCGATGAGGGCACTGTAGGCGGCGTCCGCACGGCGAAACTCGGCGATGACATAGATCAGCCCGGCCATCGTGATCAGCCCCAGGAGCGCCACGACCGATATGATTTTCGTGCGGATTTTCAGATGCTTCAACATGGGAAATGTCACCCGATTGGCCGGGCGTGCCGCACCGGCGCTTCGAAATCAATTGTTACAAACAAAGCGCTGACGCGTGCATCATGCGATCGGCCGGCGGGGTCCGATGACGTCGCCATAAATAAAGGCGCTATTCTTTAATTCCGCCCTAACGCGGGTGTGGAGAACGCCCATAATTTTGAAGGAGGAGCTTGCGCCGGAAACCAGGAGAGCCCGATCCTGAGATGCTCCGCAGGGACCTCGGATGGCGAGGCGGGCGTTCCGGCGTCGGATACACGCATATTCCCCACCGGGCGTGACTCTGTTACATCTCTTCACCCCCGCAACGCTTCGCGCTGAACCCGAGACCGGATCACGATGACCGAATCCAAGCTGGCATCCCTGACGCTGACGGGGCTTTTCGCGTTCGGGCTGTTGCTCTTTTCAAGCCTTGCCTCCGCTCAGCAGGCAGCGCCCTCGCTGCCGCTGCTCTTCGATGCGCGAGAACGTTTGGCGAGACCCGATCTCTCCTCGCTGGTGCGCCTGCGCTTCCTGACGTCGGTCGATTTTCCGCCCTTCAATTTCACCGATCAGAACGGCAAGCTTTCCGGCTTCAACGTCGATCTCGCCCGCGAAATCTGCAGCGAGCTGGAAATATCCGACAAGTGCCAGATCCAGGCGATTCCTTTCGTCGACCTCAAGGATGCGCTTGCCGCCTCGCAGGGCGATGCCGTCATCGCCGGCCTTGCTGTGACCCCCGAGCTGCGCCGGCAGTTCGTCTTCTCCCGGCCTTATCTGATGCTGCCGGCGCGCTTCGTGCGCAATCTCGCAGCACCGATCGACGGCAAGACGGCCGCCGCCCTTGCCGGCCGGCCGGTCGGTGTCGTCAGGGGCACGGTGCACGAGGCGATGCTCGCCGCATTTTTCCCGGCGCTGAAGGCTGAGCCCTTCGACACCAAGGACGCTCTGCTTGCCGCGCTGAAAGAGCGCAAGGTCGACGCTGGCTTTGCCGATGCGCTGCAGCTTTCCTTCTGGGTCTCTTCGCCGGCCGCGGAGAAATGCTGCGCGCTGTTCGACGGTCCCTATCTGTCCGAACATTTCCTCGGCGAGGGCATGACGATCATGCTGCGGCAGAAGGACAGCGTGCTGACGTCAGCCATCGATCACGCGCTTGCCACGCTGTCGCGCAACGGCCGTCTGCAGGAAATCTATCTGCGCTATTTCCCCTACGGGCTTTACTGATCAGCCCTTGCGGAAACGGGCAATGGCGCTGCGCTCGATCGCCGCGCAGGTGAGCTTGTCGAGGCCGAGCCGGTCGCGCAGCAGGCTGAGCAGCCGCAATTCCTCGGCCTTGACCGAAAGGTCGGCGGAAGCCACTTCGACGGCGAGCGCATAGGCCGTGTCGTAGAGTTTTGCCGGCAGCGTGTCGCGCACGGTTTCGAGAACGACGTCGAGGCCTTCAGGCCCTGCCAGCAGCGAGGCGCAGTCGCGCGCAATCGAAATCAGCTTTTCGTCATCGAAATCCTTGAAAACCGGCAGGAATCCGATGAGTTGGCCAATTCTCGTCATCTCCCGGTCGTTCATCGTGCTGTCGACGGCGGATGCCATCACCATCACGTAGATGAGGGCATCATGGGCGGAAAGCGGCTTGTTCATCTCTGATTCCTTTTTCGGTGAGCGGAGATTAGGAATTGGCGGCGGCCTTTACAAGGGATCGGCAGCGTGGCGCAGCCGCGGACATTCGTCATTTGCGACGCGGGTCGCCGCCGTAAATGCCTTTCTGCGCTTGCTTCGCCTTCTCGGCGACGACGCCAAGCGGCGAGCCGGCCTCGGCTTCGGCCCAGCCGTTTTCGGCGAGCCAGGTGCCGAGATCCTGCGTGCCGAGCCGGCAGGCGGCGGTCGCCGTCCCCTTCCATTCCGCCATGCCGAGGTCGCAGGTGAGGCTGCGGTTGCGCAAGAGCTGGCGCAGTGCCGTCTTCGCCAGCATGCCGCAGGGCCATTGCCGGCCTGCCGGCCCGCATATCCTGTCGGTCGGTGTCGGGACGATGCCGGCAAGCTGAAGCCTGCGCTCGCCAAAGGAAAGCACGCCGGCATTTTCGGCCACCGGCCGCGTCAGCTCGATCGGCTTCTTCGCGGCCGGCCCTGCGGCTTGCCCGCCGGGCGTATCCGGTGGGGGCGGCGGGTCGGCTGGCGTGGCCGTCATGCGTTCGGTCGAGGCGGGGGAGGGAGCGGCCGGTTGCGCCGCACGTGCAATGATTTCGGCATCTGCGTCCGAGATCGGCGCCAACCGGCCTCCCGTCTCGGAAGTGATTTCGGCCGCCGGGCCCATTTCTGGCGCCTCTGCGGCGGTCGTATCCTCACCGCCCGTTCCGCCGCGTAGCCTTGCTTCTGCGGCCATCAGCAGGCTGGCCACGACCGCCATTCCTGCGAGACCAGTGAAGACGGCGGCAGGGCGCATGGAATATTTTCCTATTGGCTGGCCCAGATGATACGGGCTATCCACTCGACGTCGGATAGATCGAGCGTGCGGTTTGGATGTTCGGGATTGAGCGACATCAGCTCGATCGACCGTGAGCTCTGGCGCAGAAGCACCTTGGCCATCACCTCACCGTCGCGGGTGCGCACGACGACGCGGTCATTGCGGCGCACTTGCGCGCCGGGCTCGACGATCAGCACGTCGCCGTCGCGGTAGAGCGGCATCATGCTCTCGCCCTGCACTTCCAGTGCGTAGACGACCGATTTCTGCGACGGCGCAGCCGGAAACTCGACCACGTCCCAGCCTTGCCCGGCGGGAAAGCCGCCATCGTCGAAGAAGCCGCCCGCACCAGCCTGCGCAAAGCCGAGCAGCGGAATGGCGCCGCCGTGCGGCGGCTTGGCGCGCTCGCCCGGCAATCCAGCGGAAGAATTAGCGCTCGGCCGCATGAAAGCGAGAAACTGCTCCATGTTCGCCCCTGTCGCATCGAGCACCTTGGCGATCGATTCGGTCGAGGGCCAGCGCAGACGTCCGTCGGCCGAAAGTCGTTTCGACTTGTTGAAAGAGGTCGGATCGAGTCCGGCGCGGCGCGCAAGACCGGATGGCGTCAGGTCGTGCCGCTCGGCAAGCCTGTCGATCGCCTCCCAGATCTGCTCGTGTGACAGCATATGCGCCCGATTCCGTGCAGCCTATCCGAGGCCGCGCTCCAGCCGGCCGAAAGTGTAACCGACCGTGCGGCGCGCGTAAAGGTAAGGGAGGAATAAAATCCTTTTATCGGCGGTTTCGGCCGCCCTCAGGCGACCATCGCCATGTTGATCTTGCCAAGCTGGATGACGGCCTGCGTGCGGCTGTCGACATCGAGTTTCAAGAGGATCGCCGAGACATGCGCCTTGATCGTCGCCTCGGAGACGCCAAGTTCATAGGCGATCTGCTTGTTCAGCAGCCCTTCGGCGAGCATGGTCAGCACCCGGCTCTGCTGCGGCGTCAGCGTGTGCAGACGGTGGATCAGGTCGGCAACGTCGGGGTCCTGCTCCTGGCCGTCGCGATAGCTTTCCGGTGTGGCGATATCGCCGGCGAGCACCGTCTGGATGCTGCGGCGAATATCATCGATGCCGGAGGATTTCGAGATGAAGCCGGACGCGCCGAGTTCCAGTGCCCGGCGGATCGTCGTTGCGTCGTCGCTTGCCGAGACGATGATGATCGGCAGGCTGGCGAATTCGGCGCGCAGCGCCATCAGCCCGGAAAAGCCGCTGACACCGGGCATGGCGAGGTCGAGCAGCATCAGGTCGGCATCCGGATGGGCGCCGGCTGCAGTCCGCGCGGCAGCGAAGTCGCCGGCTTCGACGATCGACTGGCGACCTTCCATGCCGATGACGGCCTGGCGCAACGCATCGCGGAAAAGCGGATGGTCGTCGGCAATGATAATGGTTTGTTCCTGCATCGAAAACTCCCTCCCAAGAGCCCGATCATGCGCATGCGGCGCCGTCCCCACTGCGCTCCATGCCTGCCTGCTGATATGACTATATCAGATCAGGTCTTCTGCGGAAGGGGATTGGCCTTTTCCTCGGCCTGGAACTCCTTCACCATCCCCATGAAACTCTTCATCATCTTTTCCATGATGCTGATCGAGCGGTCGATCTCGGCGTCGCTCGGCAGCGCCCGCTGGACGAGGCCTTCCTGTTCCAGCTTGGTCACCCGCTCCGCAAGCCGGTCGAGTTCGTCCTCATAGGCCGCCCGCTCGTCGGCGGCCATGCGGCAGACGAGAGCGCCGTCCTTGTCCTGGCAGATCGACATGGCGCCGGTCTGGCGGTCGAGCCGGACGAAATGATCGCCGCTCCGTTCCAGCTGAAAGCGGCCCGCATCGGCCTCGGCCGCGACAGCTGCCAGCGGCAGGAGAACAGCGCCAAGTGTGAGAACCAAAATCTTCATCGTCTCATCCTCCGGATTTTGCCTGGGCGGGTCCTGTTTTTGACCGCCGGGGCGTGGACATTGCCGCCTCTTTCCGGCAAAGCGCTGGTGATCGAGGACCAGCAATCGCGAGGCCATGATGACCCTGACACCGACCCTTTACAAGATCGTGACGGAAACGCTCTGGCAGCAAGCCCGACAAAGCGGTGTTTTTCATGGCGCCGGCATCGATCTCAAGGACGGCTTCATCCATTTTTCGACGGCTGACCAGGTCAAGCAGACCGCCGCCCTGCATTTTGCCGGCCAGCCCGGCCTGATGCTGGTTGCCGTTGATGGCGGCGGCTTCGGTGACAAGCTGATCTTCGAACCCTCGCGCGGCGGCGATCTCTTCCCGCATCTCTACGCCGACCTGCCGCTTGCGGCCGTGCTCTGGGAGGTGCGGCTGCCGCTCGACGAGACCGGCGCCCACATTTTCCCGGAGTTGCAGCCATGATCGATCCCTTCAAGCGTCTCGCCCGCAAGGGCCTCTTCCTGTTCGATCCGGAAACGGCGCACGGCATGTCGATCGCGGCGCTGAAATCCGGCCTGGTGCCCGCCTGCCAGATCACTCCCGATCCGCGCCTTCGCCAGACCGTCGCCGGCCTTACCTTCGAAAATCCGCTCGGCATGGCGGCAGGCTACGACAAGAATGCCGAGGTGCCGGAGGCGCTGCTGAGGCTCGGCTTCGGCTTTACCGAGATCGGCACGGTGACGCCGAAGCCGCAATCCGGCAATCCGCGTCCGCGCATCTTCCGCCTGGTCGAGGATGAAGCCGTCATCAATCGCCTCGGTTTCAACAATGAAGGCCATGAGGCTGCTTTCGAGCGGCTCTCGGTGCTGACGGGCAAAGGCATTGTCGGCGTCAATATCGGCGCCAACAAGGACAGCGAGGACCGCATCGCGGATTATGTCGCCGGCATCCGCCGTTTCTATTCGGTCGCGCGCTATTTCACCGCCAACATCTCCTCACCGAATACGCCCGGCCTGCGAGACCTGCAGGCGCGCGAAAGCCTTGCGGCGCTGCTGTCGGCCGTGCTGGCGGCGCGCGATGAACTGGCGGAGAGATCCGGCCGGAAGATCCCGGTCTTTCTGAAGATCGCCCCCGATCTGACCGAGGAGGGCATGGACGATATCGCCGCCGAGGCGCTCGCGCATCCGCTGGATGGGCTGATCGTCTCCAACACCACGCTGTCGCGCGAGGGCCTGAAAGATCAGCGCCAGGCGAAGGAGACGGGCGGTCTCTCCGGCGTGCCGCTGTTCGAAAAGTCGACCGCCGTGCTTGCCAGGATGCGCAAGCGCGTCGGCGCCGCGCTGCCGATCATCGGCGTCGGCGGCGTCTCCTCGGCGGAAACGGCGCTGGAAAAGATCAGGGCGGGTGCCGATCTCGTCCAGCTCTATTCCTGCATGGTCTATGAAGGCCCCGGCCTGCCCGGCAATATCGTTCGCGGTCTCTCCGAGCTGCTCGACCGGGAAAAGGCTGGCTCGATCCGCGAGCTGCGCGACAGCAGGGTCGATTACTGGGCGGCGCGGAAGGTCTGATCGGCCCGCGGCCTGACCAGCATCGCCAGGAAAAAGCCGCGGAACAGCAGGAAGGCGTTCATCGCCAGCCACAGGCCGTGATTGCCGAAGAGCGGCACGAAGACGGCTAGCATGGCGAGGTAGCCGGCAAAAGACATCAGCATCCGGTTGCGCATGTCGGCCGACCACGTCGCGCCGATGAAGACCCCGTCCATCAGGAAGGCGAGCGCGCCGGTGAGCCCCGTTACCGCCGCCCAGGGCAGATAGGTCGCTGCCGCCTGCCGCACCTCGGGCGAGGTCGTCAGCACCGAGATCAGCCAGGGACCGGCGAGCAGGAAGAAAGTGGAAACGAGCGCCGCCAATCCGAAGGACCAGAAGGTTGTCAGCTTCAGCCCGCGGTCGAAGGCCGGCCGATAGCGCGCGCCGACGGCCCGGCCGGTGATCTGCTCGGCGGCGTTGGCAAGCCCGTCGAGATAATAGCCTGACAGCAGGAAGAAATTCATCAGCACGGCATTGGCGGCAAGCGTCACCGCGCCGAAGCCGGTGCCGATCCGCGTCATGATCGCGAAGGCGCCGATCAGCACGAAGGTGCGGATCAGGATATCGCGGTTGAGGGCGAAAAGCTCCGCCAGGCAATGCCGGGAAAAGATCTCCGACCACGCCGGCCGCTCCGCCCTGGCAAAGCCGCTGAGCACGATAAAAAGCCCGGCGAGCGCGCCGGCCGTCTCACCGGCCATGGTTGCCCAGGCGACACCCGCCACGCCCCAGCCGAGCGACAGGCCGAGATAGATGGAAAGCAGGATATTGATGCCGTTGATCAGCGCCTGCAGCAGCAGTCCGACGCTGCCCTGTCCGCGCCCGAGCACGAAGCCGAGAATGGCGTAATTGGCGAGTGCTGCCGGCGCCGCCAGCATGCGGATGGAGAAATAGTTGCCCGTCGCCTCGGCGATCGCGCCTTCCGCGCCCATCAGCCGCAGACCCGCCGCCTTGAGCAATGGCGAAAGACAGAGCAGTGCCAGCCCGCAGCCGAGCGCCGAGATCAATGCCCGCCAGAAGACCGCCTGCTGTTCGTGCTGGTCCCGCCGGCCATACGCCTGCGCCGTCAGTCCTGTCGTCGATGCCCGCAGGAAATTGAAACTGCCCAGGATGAGATCGAAGAGCATTGCACCGATCGCGAGCCCCGCCAGCGCTTCCGGGTCACCCATATGACCGGCGACGGCGGTGCTCGTCAGCCCGAGCAGCGGCGTCGTCAGGAAGCCGAGCGTCATCGGAATGGCGATCGACAGCACCAGCCGATGCGTCACGTCGAAAGCGAAGGCGTCGTTGCTGCGCGTATCCATGACCAGCCTCATATCGAGGCGGAATCGCCTCGACTGGATAGCACCATGGCCCAATAGGGCAGGTTCCTGGAAGATGAATTGTGAGCGACGGCGACGCCGAGGCCGTCATAGCGCCCCAGCATGTTTTCCAGATGATGCGGCGAGTTGATCCAGGCCGTCACCACTTCATCGACGCTCCGCTGCCCGGAGGCGATGTTTTCTGCCGCCGGCAGCCGCACGCCGCTCGCCTTGACGCGGGCGCCGAAACTGTCGGTCATCCCCATGAGATGCGCCATCTTGCCGGCGCTCGCCATGCGTTTCGCCTGGAAGAGGGCGGCAGTGCTTGCCGCCGGATCGGCGGACAGCGGCGGCAGGCCGTTCTTGGCCCGCAGCTGGTTGACGAGCGGCAATACGCTCGCCGTCTCGTCCTCGCCATTGGAAGGGGGGCCGGCAAGGCGCGGCGTGGTGGTGCAGCCGGCGATGCCGGCGGCGAACGCCAGTCCGGAAAGACGCAGCAGGCCGCGGCGGGAAAGATCGATGGAGGTCATGTTACCGGTGATAGCTGAAAAGGCGAAGGATGAGGAAGAGCGGAATGACGATCGTCGCCCCGAGCAGGAGATAGTCGCCGACGCGCCCGAGCGCTGAAAAACCGCGGTGCCAGATTTCCAGGATGAAGTCGCGGAACCCATAGATGATATTCCACGGCGTCAGGCCGAAGACGGTCATGACGAAACCGACGATCAGCGACACGACGATGAGTTTTATCAATGTGCGGCCGAGCGAATCGCCGAGGAACCTGTTCACCTGATCGGACATGCGCCATCTCCTGTTTGCCCTTGGAATAAGGTCGCGGCGCGCCGCCCGCAAGCCCTTTCCGGGATTGGCCGCTTCGCCTGTGAAATAGGACTTGAGTTTTTTTGTGGCCGCCGCCAGATGCGGGCAGACGTATGTCGCGCAACCTGTGCAGCCGATTGCGCTAACGACATGCTTAAGCGCCAACAGGTCTATTCATGCAGCCCCACCAGCTTTCCTCCGGCGATGTCATCGCCGACCGCCGCGCCGATTATGCCAGGATGCTCGAAGAGGGCGGCGAGCCTGAGGCGGCCGCCGAGCTGATGGAGCAGGCGCTCGAACTCGCACCGGCCTGGGCTGCCGGCTGGTATCGCCTCGCCACCTATCGCGAAAAGGCGGGCAGGGCGGAAGCCGCGACCGAAGCCTATCGCAGCACGCTTGCGCTCGATCCCGAAGATATTTTCGGTTCGGCCCTCAAGCTCGCCCTACTTGGCGACGGCGCCACACCCGACCGGCCGCCGAGCCGCTATATCGAGCGCCTGTTCGACGACTATGCCGACCGTTTCGAGACCTCGCTCGTCGAAAAACTCGATTACGCTGTCCCGCAGAAGCTCGCAGCCCTCGTTTCTGCCACCGGCAGGCATTATGCATGCGCCGTCGATCTCGGCTGCGGCACCGGCCTGCTCGGCCCCGAAATCCATGGCCGCGTCGACCGCCTGGAAGGTTTCGATCTCTCGCAGAACATGCTGGCCAAGGCGGCCGAGAAAGCGATCTACGACCACCTCGCCCAAGCCGACCTGTCGCTTGCGCCCGATCTTTCCGGCCTCTTTGCCGATGGGCCACACGGCCGCGCCGACCTGGTGACGGCAGCCGACGTGCTGATGTATCTGGGCAATCTCGAAAGCGTCTTTGCCATCATCGAAGATCTCGCCGCATCAGGCGCCGATCTCGCCTTTTCCGTCGAGGATGCGGGGGAGGGCGAGAGCTTCCATCTCGCGCCGTCGTTGCGTTATGCCCATTCGGAAGCCTATGTGAGGATGCTGCTTGCCCGTCACGGCTTCGAAATCCTCGAAATCGTCAAGACCGTCATTCGCAAAGATGGCGGCAAACCGGTGGCCGGCATTCTGTTCCTTACGCGCAAGCCGGCCTGAGCGAATGTTTCTTGCGATTTTCAAATAGGACAGCATTGCTTACCTATTTCGCTTGATCGGACGCCGGAAAGCCTGATATTGCAGGGATATCCGAGAGAGCGGGGCGATAAGACGCCGAGCGCTCCGGCTCATTTCACATTCAAAAATCCACCGCGTCCGGATGTCTCCGGATGTGCTCACGAACACGTCTGCTGTTGGAGACTGGCGACATGACACAGCTCATCAATGCCCTCGGCGTCTGGAATACGAGCGCGACGCGTCACTCTCCCATCGAAGACGTGCAGGGCATATTCTCCGGTAGTCTCGTCGCAGCACTTGGCCTTTACGTGCTGGCCAGCGCTGGCCTTCTCACCGGAAGCACGGCCGGCGTCGCCTTCCTTCTGCATTACGCTTTCGGCGTCAATTTCGGCCTTGCTTTCTTCCTGCTCAACCTGCCGTTCTTCTATCTCTCATGGAAGCGTCTCGGCATGGCCTTCACGCTGAAGACCTTCATCGCCATCGGCCTGACCTCGGTGATGTCAGATATGCAATCGCGTCTCTTTTCCATTTCGAGCATCCATCCGGCCTGGGCGGCCCTTCTCGGCGGCCTGCTGCTCGGCTTCGGCGCGCTTGCGCTTTATCGCCACCGTGCCAGCCTCGGCGGCGTGGGCATTCTCGGCGTCTACCTGCAGGAGCGCTTCGGCATCCGCGCCGGCCTCGTCCAGCTTGGCATCGACTTGTGCGTGCTGGCCGCCGCCTTTTTCGTCACCACGCCGCCGGTGGTCTTCTATTCGGTCCTCGGCGCCCTCGTCCTCAACCTCTTCGTCGCCATCAACCACCGCGCCGACCGCTACATCGCCCTCTGACATTACAAATCCGTAACCCATTCTGAACAAAAGGTAACTTGCCTCCAACCGGTCCCGGCGCGACATTTCTCCCCGCGCCGGATTTGATGAGGTGAGTTATGTCAGATTTGGAAAAACTTGTGAGACGCCGCATGCAGGAAGAATACGCCAAGGGCGCTTCCGCAGAGGAAATCGCGAAGGTCGTCCGCGATCTGCTCAACAGCATCGACCTCTCGGGCGATGGGTTTGACGCCGTCGCCGCACGGGCCACGACTAATCGCGAGTAACGGATATTCAACCGGCCCGAGACTTTCGGGTCGGTTGTCAGGATGCCGTCATAAGGGCGCCCCGTAAGGCAGATGATTGAGTTGAGAAGCCCACGTCAAAATCGCAGCCGCGCCCCGGTTCCTCGCTGTTCTTGCTCCAGAAATCACCCCACACTCCGTCATCCTCGGGCTTGACCCGAGGATCCATGCCGCCCCACACCATCGGGGCCATGGATCCCAGGCTCAAGGCCTGGGATGACGGAGAGTGGGGGGCTGTTTTGCCAAACTCGCCGTTGATGCAGCGAATGAGACGTCGCACTTCCTGGTTCAACGGGTTGAGGCACCGGTCTCAACTCTTGGTACTGGCCTCAAGCCGCCTTTGTCACCGCATCGAGCGGATGCTGCGAGCGGAAGCCGACCGCCAGCCGGTTCCAGATATTTATCGCACCGATCGCCACCGTGATCTTCGTCATTTCCTCTTCGGAGAAATGCGCCTTCAGCGCTTCGTAGTCGGCATCCGGCGCGCCTGTTTTGGCGATGTTGGTGACGGCGTCGACCCAGCCGAGCAGGGCGCGTTCGCGGGCGTCATAGACTGGCGATTCCCGCCAGACGCACATCAGGTTGATCCATTGTTCGCTAAGCCCGTCGTGGCGGGCCTCCTTCACATGCATGTCGACGCAGTAAGCGCAGCCGTTGATCTGCGAGGCGCGCAGTTTGATCAGGTGAATGAAGCGGCGTTCCAGTCCGGAGGACTGGACATATTGCTCGAGCGCGGCGACGGCCTTGTAGGCATCGGGGGCGGCTTTGGCGAAGTTGAAACGCGGTTGCATGTCTTTCTCCTTTGATAGGGCTCAACGAGCCGTCTTGCGTTCATGGATTTCGAGGAACGCGCAGCCTCTAGCCGCGATCGATCCGTCGTCGAGGGCATTCAGTTCGATGCCGAGATCGGCAATGCTGGTCTTGGCGAGCTCGGCCCGATAAACCCGTTCGGCTCGGAGCATCGCCGCGCTGATGTTGCAGGGCTTGGCGAAGAAGCGGTCGGAGACCGGGTTCGGGCCGCGCTGGCGGATTTCGGCGCAACGGAAAGCCGGCGCCGGCCCCTCGATGGCGAGCAGGATGTCAAGCAGCGAAATCTCTTCCGGCGGCTTCGCCAGTCTATATCCGCCCCGCGGGCCCGGCACGGTATCGAGGATGCCGGCGCCCGACAGAGCCTGCAGATGTTTCAACAGATAGCTCGTCGACACACAGTGGAATTCCGCCAGTGCCGCGGCCGAAAGCACGCCGCCTTCGGAGAGGCCGGAAAGCATCGCAACGCTGTGAATGGCCTGTTCGACGCCATCGCTCATCTTCATGCCGGCACTCCCTTAAATCATGGATAAAAAATATCCACGATTGTCGCCTCTGTCAAGAGCTGCCCTTGCTGCTTGTCCCTTGCCTTTATTGTGCCGGTGGATAGAAACGGGAAAAGCCGACAGGGGAACATCATGGCATCCAACGCCTTCGCGGGCCTTCTGAATTCCAGCGCCGACCGCCACTCGCTGTTCGACGACGCGCAGGGCATCGTCGCCGGCAGCATGCTCGCCGTGCTCGGCGTCACGCTGCTCTCCGGCGCCGGACTGCTCGCCGGCGGCACCGCGGGCCTCGCCTTCCTCGCCCATTATGCGACCGGAATAAGCTTCGGCCTCTGCTTCTTTGCGGTGAACCTGCCCTTCTATTATCTTGCCTTCCGCCGCATGGGTCCTGCCTTCACCATCAAGACGTTTGTTGCGATCGGCCTGACCTCGATCCTGTCCGAATTCGCGCCCGCCTTCATCGGCGTGACACATGTTCATCCGGTCGCCGGGGCGCTCTTCGGAGGCCTCGTCATCGCTGCCGGCATGCTGGCGCTCTTCCGCCACCGCGCCAGCCTCGGTGGCATCGGCATCCTCGCCCTCTATATCCAGGATCGTCTCGGCTGGCGCGCCGGTCTCTTCCAGCTCGGCTTCGACTGTCTCATCCTGGCGCTCTCCTTCCTCGTCGCCAGCCCCTTCATCATCGCCTGTTCGGTGCTCGGCGCGGTCGTGCTCAATCTCACTCTCGCCGTCAATCATCGCAAGGACCGCTATATCGCGATGTGAGCGATCGGCCGCCCTTCTTTTTCGCCCGTTTTTCACTACCTTCGGGATGTGGACCAGATCGATTCCGAAGCCCGCGCCCAGCTGCCTGCCGCCTTTACCCGCTGGTTTGCGGAAAAGGGCTGGCGCCCGCGCGCCCATCAGCTGGAATTGCTTGCCCGCGCCGAGGCCGGCGAAAGCACGCTGCTGATCGCCCCCACCGGCGCCGGCAAGACGCTCGCTGGTTTTCTGCCGTCGCTCACCGATCTCACCCGCCGCGGCCGCATTCCGCCCGGCTCAGCTTTCACCGGCATTCACACGCTCTATGTCTCGCCGCTGAAGGCGCTGGCGATCGATATCGAGCGCAATCTGATGAAGCCGGTCGCGGAAATGGGCCTGCCGGTCACCGTCGAAAACCGCACCGGCGATACGCCGAACGCCAAGCGCCAGCGACAGAAGCTCAATCCGCCGGATATTCTGCTGACGACGCCCGAACAGGTCGCCCTGCTTCTCGCCAACCGCGAGGCCGAGCGCTTCTTCAAGGATCTGAAATATGTGGTGCTCGACGAATTGCATTCGCTCGTCACCTCCAAGCGGGGTCATATGCTGTCGCTCGGCCTTGCCCGCCTGCGCCGTATTGCCCCTGACCTGAAGACCATCGGCCTGTCGGCGACCGTCGCCGAGCCGATGGATCTGCAGAAATGGCTGGTCGCTCAGGAGGAGGGCAGGGAGCATCACGCCGGCCTCGTCGTCGTCGAAGGCGGCGCCAAGCCTGACATTTCGATCTTGTCCACCGAGGAGCGCATTCCCTGGGCCGGCCATTCCGCCAAATATGCCATTCCCGATGTCTACCGGCAGCTCCTCAACCATCAGACGACGCTGCTGTTCGTCAACACCCGCAGCCAGGCCGAAATGCTCTTCCAGGAACTCTGGACGATCAATGACGACAATCTGCCGATTGCCCTCCATCACGGCTCGCTCGATGTCGCCCAGCGCCGCAAGGTCGAGGCAGCGATGGCCGAAAACCGGCTGCGCGCCGTCGTCGCCACTTCGACGCTCGATCTCGGCATCGACTGGGGCGATGTCGATCTCGTCATCCATGTCGGCGCGCCGAAGGGCGCCTCGCGTCTTGCCCAGCGCATCGGTCGCGCCAATCATCGTATGGACGAGCCCTCGAAGGCGATCCTCGTGCCGGCCAACCGTTTCGAGGTCATGGAGTGCCAGGCCGCGCTCGACGCCAACTATCTCGGCGCTCAGGACACCCCGCCGGTCGGCCGCGGCGCGCTCGACGTGCTCGCCCAGCACGTGCTCGGCATGGCCTGCGCCGAACCCTTCGACATGCTGGAACTCTATGACGAGATCACCAGCGCCTCGCCCTATGCAGATCTCACCTGGGAAAACTTCGAACGGGTCGTCGATTTCGTCGCGACCGGCGGTTATGCGCTGAGGACCTACGAGCGTTACGCCCGCATCCGCAAGACCAAGGAGGGACGCTGGCGGGTCTCCAATCCTGCCGTCGCCCAGCAATATCGCCTTAACCTCGGCACCATCGTCGAAAGCCCGATGCTGAACATCCGCATGGTCAAGCGCGGCGAGGGCGGCCGGATCGGCCGCGGCGGCGCCACGCTGGGCAAGGTCGAGGAATATTTCCTCGAGCAATTGTCGCCCGGAGATACCTTCATCTTCTCCGGCAAGGTGCTGCGCTTCGAAGGCATCCGCGAAAACGAGTGCCTGGCCTCGCAGGCCTTCTCGCTCGACGCGAAGATCCCCTCCTATGCCGGCGGCAAGTTTCCGCTGTCGACCTATCTCGCCGAACAGGTGCGGGCGATGATCGCCGACCCCGACTGCTGGCGCCATCTGCCGGATCAGGTGCGCGACTGGCTGTCGTTGCAGACGGACAAGTCGATGCTGCCGAAGCGCGACGAGTTCCTGATCGAAACCTTCCCGCGCGGCAGCCGCGGCTATATGGTCGCCTATCCTTTCGAGGGCCGGCTCGCCCATCAGACGCTCGGCATGCTGCTGACGCGCCGGCTGGACCGGGCGGGCGCCAAGCCTCTCGGCTTCGTCGCCACCGATTATTCGCTCGCCATCTGGGGGCTGGAGGATATGGGCCTGATGATCGGCAACGGCCGGCTCAGCCTCTCCGACCTCTTTGACGCGGACATGCTGGGTGACGATCTCGAAGCCTGGCTCAACGAATCCTTCCTGTTGAAGCGCACCTTCCGCAATTGCGCCGTGATTGCAGGCTTGATCGAGCGCCGCCACCCCGGCAAGGAAAAGAGCGGCCGCCAGATCACCGTCTCCGCCGATCTGATCTATGACGTGCTGCGCAGCCACGAGCCGGATCACATCCTCTTGCAGGCGACGCGGCAGGATGCGGCGACAGGACTTTTGGATATAAGCCGACTTGGCGATATGCTGATGCGAATCAGGGGCCACATCACGCATCGCCCGCTCGACCATATTTCCCCGCTCGCCGTGCCGGTGATGCTGGAAATCGGACGCGAAGCGGTACCGGGCGAGGCCCACGACGCATTGCTCGCCGAAGCAGCGGACGACTTGATCGCCGAAGCGATGGCCTGAGATCTGTTTGGGAATACGACCGTGATGAACCGCCTGGCGCTCGCGCGCGACATATCCGGATTGGCCGCGGTGCCGGGCATCGAGACGTCGATCCATGGCATTGCCGCCGTCTGCGATCCGCTCGGCGCCCTCTATCTGCCCGATGCCGGCCTGCTTGTCGTCTCCGACCTGCATCTGGAAAAGGGAGCGGCCTTCGCCCGCCGCGGCATGATGCTGCCGCCCTATGATACGCTAGCGACCCTGACCGTGCTGGCCGCCGTCATCTCGCGCTATGATCCGAAGCTCGTCGTCTCGCTCGGCGACAACTTCCACGACCGCGTCGGCTCCGCGCATCTGCCGGAAAATTTCCGTGCGTTGATTGTCGGCATGTCGCGGGGCCGCGAATGGATCTGGATCAACGGCAATCACGACCCCGACGGCGTCGTCGATCTGCCCGGCGCTTGCACCGACGAGATGCACTATGCCGGCCTGACCTTCCGCCACGAGCCGAAAGGCGGCCTGCAGAGCGGCGAAATCGCCGGCCACCTGCACCCCTCCGCGACCGTGCGCCGCCGCGACAGATCCGTCCGCCGCCCGTGTTTTGCCACAGACGGCGCCCGCCTGCTGATGCCCGCCTTCGGCGTCATGAGCGGCGGCTTGGATCTCGGCCATCAGGCGATGAAGGGCCTGTTCGACAGGGCGGCGCTGGTGGCGCATCTGTTGGGGCGGGACCGGATCTATTCGGTCAGGTATGGGAATTTGAGGGGGTAGCGATTGCTATTCGGATAGGGCGTGCCGTGCCAGCCCCCTCTGGCCTGCCGGCCATCTCCCCCAACAGGTGGGGAGATCACAAGTGGCTAAACCTCCGCGTTTCTCTAGTGTTTCGCCGGTCTGTGGCGCCAGATGTTTGGGGAAGCCAGTGCGCCCAGCCAATCTCCCCACCTGTGGGGAGATTCCCGGCAGGGCAGAGGGGGCGGCCACCGCACGCCCTTAAATCACACCCTTGCTCAATCACACCCCTGCAACTGCTGCTGATAGGTCCCGGCCATCCGCGCGAACTTCTGCGCCGTCTGCTGCAATTGCCCGTTCGAGCGCCAGTCGCCGCGCTTATATCCCGTGGGACCGGAATAATAGGCGAGATAGAGATTATAGGCGTCGTTCAGCGGAATGCCGGTCTCCACGCTGTTTTGATAGTGATACCAGCCGATGAAATCGATCGCGTCGGTGAAGTTCGTCCGCCGCGCCGCCCAGTTCCCGGTCTGCGACTGATAGTGATCCCACGTTCCGTCGAGCGCCTGCGAATAGCCGTAGGCGGTCGATGGCCGGGTCCAGGGAATGAAGCCGAAGAGCTTGGTGCGCGGTGGCCGCGCATAGGGCTGGAAGCCGGATTCGGTGTACATCGTCGCCATCAGGATCGGCACGGGCACGCCGTATTTCTTTTCCGTCCGTTCGGCCGCCCTCTGCCAGCTGGAAAAAAGCCCCTCGCGCTGGTCGAAGACGGCGCAGATGTTTCTCGTCTGCTTCGGCGCCGTCGCGCAGCCGGCAAGCAGCGCCAGACCCACGGCGGTCAGAACGATACGAGTACGCATAACAGAACCTCTCGTTTCAGAGAGATTACTAACTCGTAAATGTTAAGAACCGGTTTTTAGTCGAATACGAAGCTTTTTCGAAAGGGCTGGCGCCTAGAGCGCCGAGCCACCCAAGAACCGGACAGCCGTAGCCTAAAGCCCGCTACACCTTGACCGGCTCATAGCGCAGGATCATCGCCCCGCTTTCCGTCGTCGAAGATTCAATGAGCTTCAACGGCACCAGGGCTTCGGCCGGCTTGAACAGCGGATTGCCGCCGCCGAGGATGACAGGCACCACGCAGACCCTGATTTCATCGATAAGGCCAGCTTTCAGCAGGCTGTCGGCAAGCTCGGCGCTGCCAAAGATGAAGATCGTCTTGCCGTTCTCTTGCTTCAGCCGCGTCAATTCGGGGATTGGATCGCTGACGACGCGGGCATTGTTCCAGCCGGGCTCGGTCATCGTCCGCGACACGGCGATCTTGGCGATGCCGTTCATATAGGCTTTGATCTTGTCTTCGCCTTCGGCGGTCGGCCAGTAGGAGGCCATGCCCTCATAGGTCTTGCGGCCGAAAACCAGGAGATCGCCTTCTTCGCCGAACCGCTCGGCATAGCGCTGCAGCTCGGGTCCCCAAGCAAGATTGTGGAAGTCGATATCCCACGGCTTCGTGCCTTCGAAATACCCGTCGAGCGTCATCAAGTTCCAGACGATAAGCTTTCTCATGACATCCTCCTTCTCAATTGTCGCAGTTAAACCAGTTGCATAGAAAAACTGGTTTGAAACTTAAGCGTCTGATAGCAAAATGCAAGCGGTTTTTTACAGGAGGAGCGGATGACGTGCGTTGAGGCAAGCCGGCGCTCGACCGGTGGCCGCTGTAACAAGACAATCGCTAGAGTACGGTGCCTTGCGGAAGCTCAGTCCCTGCGGAAGATCAGGCTGGCTCCCCAGCCGGTGACGACGGCGAGCAGCACCGCTGCACAGCCGTAGAGGATCGGCTGGTCATGCGCCGCATCGGTGATCGTCTGCTCGATGCCCGTCTTGATGACGCGCAGCGGCAGCGATTTCTCGGTGACGAGATTGCCGCTCTTGAAGAGATAGGCGCGCACCGTATGCACCCCGTTCGGAATATTTGCCGGCAGGCGCAAGCTGGCCTTGAACAGGTTCGATGCGACGAACCGCACGCCACTCGTGTTGCGGTCGTAAAGCGCGCCTCCCTGCTGCAGCCGCAGGAAAGCCTGGCGGAATTCGCCGAGATTGCTGCCGTCGCCGACGAAGCCGACCGGCGTCAGCGGAATGTGATCGATGCCGATTCCCTGATCGGTCAGTTCGAGCGGCGTCGTCAGATCGTCGATCATCCGCGAGCTCGACATCGAATAGGAATGCGGCACCGCCTCGAAGGTCATCGAGCGCGTATTCACCCAGATGCCGAAGACCCGTTCCTTCTTGCGCACCGTCGCATCCTGGCGCGGGCCTTCCAATACGACGACCACGTCATATTGGCCGATGGCGAGCAGCAGCTGATCGGTGTTCGACAGCGCCCCGAAGATCGTCAGATCGGCGCCGTGGAAGTCCGAGGTAATGGCGATTTCGCTGGTCGAGGTGCCGATCTCAAGCCCTTCGCGCACTGCTTCCGTCGATTGTCCAGGCAGCCATTGTGCGCCGGCGGCGGCCGGCAGCAGGCAAAGAAACGCGAGGACGGCGGCAGAAAGGCGCATCAGTTGCCAGTCCCCATCACCACCGAATAGATATCGGTCGGGGTCACCACCAGTGCGATCGCAAGACGCAGGCCGACGGCCAGAACCAGCAGGCCGAGCAGGGCGCGCAGCTGTTCGCCGCGCAGCTTCTGGCCGACGCGAACGCCGTATTGGGCGCCGATGACCCCCGCCACCATCAGAATGAAGGCCAGCACGATGTCGACGGAGAAGTTCGTCGCCGCCTGCACGATCGTCGTATAGGCGGTCACGAAGATGATCTGATAAAGCGAGGTTCCGACGACGACATTGGTCGGGATGCGCAGGAGGTAGATCATCGCGGGCACCATGATGAAGCCGCCGCCGACACCCATGACCGAGGTGAGGATGCCGATCGCAAAGCCGAGTGCGACGATCGGAATGACGCTCAGAAAGATCTTCGATTTCTTGAAGCGCACCTTGAGCGGCAGCTTGTGCACCCAGTGCTGATGGCCGGGCTTGCGCGGCGCCGGCAGCTCATTGCGGGCGGCGCGCCGCATGGCGTTGATGCTTTCGAGCAGCATCAGCCCGCCGACCGTGCCGAGGAAGATCACGTAAAGCAGCGAGATGAATAGATCGAGCTGCCCGAGGGCGCGCAGCAGCGAGAAGATCCAGATACCGACGGTGGCGCCCGAGAGGCCGCCGACCAGCAGCACGGTGCCGAGCTTGACGTCGAGTGTGCCGCGCCGGAAATGCGTGATCGCGCCCGAAATCGACGAGGCCACAACCTGGTTGGCGCCGGTCGCGACCGCGACGACCGGGGGGATATTGTAGAAAATCAGCAGCGGCGTGATGAGAAAACCGCCGCCCACGCCGAACATTCCTGACAGGAATCCGACGGCTGCCCCCATGCCGAGAATGATGAAAATGTTCACCGACAATTCTGCGATGGGCAGATAGATTGTCACAACCGACCCCGAATGATGACCGCCCCTGCCGGGCGGTTTCCGTCACGTCCCCGTTCCAATGCGCACCTTACCGCGAAATCGTTGCCAGAGGCTTTCGATCAGCCCCGGGAGCGATGGAGATCGAGAGCAGACGATTCGACGGATGCGCCAGGCGATCTGTCCCGCATAATCCGGCTTTTTTCAGATTGCGTGACAGGCGGCGGAAAAAATGGCGAATGTCTTGGTGCCGCAGGTCTTCTGTAGCGCGATTCCAGCAAAACAGTCGTGCGGTTTGCGCCCGGCTTGGCGCAAACAAGACATGGTCATGTCCGTAGCCGGCGGGAACGGTTCTAGATCGCCTTGGCCACCTGCTTGTTGCGCTCGAGCAGCGCCTTGACCGTCGCGTCGGTCACCTTGCCGTCCGGCTCCTGGCCGATCGACTTCTGGAAGTTTTTGATCGCGGTCACGGTCTTTGCGCCCATTTCGCCGTCCGGCACGCCGGCATCGAAGCCGTTATTGTTGAGGATGGCCTGGATGTTGCGGATCGCCTTCTTCATGTCGACGGAGGCCGTCTTCGCGCCGGTGCCCGCCCATTCGTCGGGGATGTCGATGCCGTTGGCGCGGTGGTCGAGCGGTTCCGGCTTCCAGAGATCGGCCTTGGCGCGGGCACGCTCGAGCTGATCGGGCTTCATCGCGTTGGCCACTTCGTCGCGCTTCTGCGCCGCATCCTTGTCGCCGGCCTTGGCGGCGATCGCAAACCACTTGTAGGATTCCTCGATGTCCGCCGGAACGCCGTTGCCCCTCGCGCAGAGGATCGCCAGGTTGAACTGGCTGTCGGTGATGCCGAGATTGGCGGCCTTGGTGAACCAGGAGGCCGCGGTCGCATAATCCTGCTGGCCGAGGGCACCGGAGGCGTAGAGCACGGCGAGATTATGCATGGCGCTGGCATTACCCTGGTTTGCCGCCTGTTCGTAGAAGGTCTTTGCCTTGGCGATGTCGCGTTCGACGCCGTTGCCCTTCTCATACATGCTGCCGAGCCGGTACTGCGCCGGCGCAAAACCCTTGTCGGCGGAAATCTGGTACCAGCCTGCGGCCTGCTTCTGATCGACGGCCATGCCGTTGCGGCCGTCCGAATAGCGCGCGCCGATCTCGAATAGCGCCAGCGCATCGCCGCCCTGCGCCGCATCGGCAAGCGACTTCGGCTGCACCGTGTCGGGAATGGTGATGGCGGCCTGCGGCGCTGCGGCCGGCGTATTCGGCACGAAGCCCGATGTTTCCTGCGTTGGGCCGGACGAAGCGGCGGGCGCAAAAGTTGCAGCTCCTTCTCCGTCAAGCGGGGCAGCCTCGGTCAGATGATCGCCGGCGGCGGGTGCGGTTGTTTCCGGCTGCGCCTGTTCGGCAGCCGGGGGCGCGCCCGTCGTTGCGGGAGCGTTCACCTCCGCAGCGCCGGTGTTGGGCTGGGCAGAGGTTGCTTCGGGCAGGGCCGGGTGCGGGTTTTCCGTTGCTCCCGTCAGCGCCGAGACCTCCGCCGGCGGCTGCTGCGCGGATTCCCCGCTCGTCAGCGTCCGGGCCAGCGGAAAGGCCATGATGGCGAGCAGCACGGCGCCGATCGCCAGCAGGATCGGCCGGCGGTAGCGCGAAAAGGCGCTGACCTTGCCGGTTTTGCCCGTCTGGTCCTTGGCAGTCGCGCCCTTCCTCTCGGCCTTGCCAGCCTGCTTCGGATTGGCGTCCACTTCCATCGCGGCTGCCTGCGCCGCCCGGCGCGCAGCGGCAATATAGTCGGCGCGATCGGTCTCGACGGGAGGTTTGCCGCGTGCGGCACTCTGGCTGGCGCGCACCCGTTCAAGGATTTTCTTGACGTCGGGCGCGCCCGAGCCCGGCTCAAGCAGTTCGTTCGCCGCATCCGTCGGCACCACGTCGGCAGGATCGATCGACGGCGCGGGGTCGATCACCGCGCGTTCGGCGGTCTTCGTCTCGGCTTTCTTGCCGGGCCGCAACCGCTTGCCGAGGCTGGCGAACAGACTGGATTTTGCCGGCGCCGGCGTCGCGGCCTCCGGCGTTCTGGTCGCCGCTTCGATGGCGATCGCGCTTGCCCCGCTCATAACCGCGGTCTGCACAGGGGTGGCAGGTTCGGCTGCGACCTCAGCCGGGCGGATGACCGGAGGGGCCATCGCTGTCGGGGCAGCTTCCGGCGTCCGGGCGGCCTCGGCCACCATCAGCGCGTAAGGGTCGACATCGAAATCGACGTCGGCGACCGGCATCGGGGCGACCGGCCGTCCGCGCTCTTCCATGCCGTCGAGACGGTCGGCGATATGCACCAGCGTCTCATGCAGCGCCTTGAAAGTCTTGTGCGTGCGCTCCTCGCTGTCACGGCTGATATCCTCGAGATGGCGCAGATCCTCGGCCAGCGCCGTCAGCGCCGACATGTCGGCGGCCGCCACGCCGCCGTGCAGGCCGCCATTGCGCGAATAGGCCTCGACGACGGCTTCCGCCGCCTGACGCGCCGCTTCGATGATATATTCGTCGCTGGTCGCCATATAATCTTCGATCGCGCCCATGCGCCGGTCGAGCTCGGCGGGGATCGCAGCGCTTTCGCGCGGCTCGCTCATCAGCGCCGAAAGATTGGCGATTTGGTCCTCGAGGTTCTTCAGCGCCCGCGGATCGGTCGGCGGTGCTGCGGTGCTCTCTTCCAGCCGGGCGGCGATGTCGCTCAGCCGTCCTTCGAGACGCCGGAAGGCGCCGTCGTCGATCGCCGCGGCCGCCGGCTGCGGATAGGCCATTTCGTCGATGCGCCGGGCGAGATAATCGAGCCGCTGCGCCAGCACGTCGTTGACGGCGCCGCTCTCGAGCGCGTCGATCTTGCGGGAGATGTCGGACAGCGGTCCGGTGAGGTCGGGCTGCGCGGCCGTCGCCTGCGTGCGCTCCAACAGATAGGAAAGATGTTCCAGCCGCTCGTCGAGCCGCGACGTCGCTTCCGCCTTGGTCAGCTCCTCGACACGTTCCGTCAGCGCCTCCAGCCGCATCGCCAGTTCATCGGCCGGCGTCGCCCGGCTGGCGGCATCATGGCTCATCACGTCGATCTGGTCGGCGAGCGCCGAAAGCCGGCTTTCCAGCCGCTGCATCAGCGTCGGATCGCTGTTCGCGGCCGCACGTCCGCTGGCCGCGATCGCCCGGCTGATCTCGTCGAGCCGCATGTCCATGGCGGCGAACTGTTCGGCCATGATCCGGTCATGCGGCTGGATCATATTGCCGAACTGCTCCATCGCCGTGGCGATGGCGATGAGCTTGTCTTCCAGCGCGCGAACCGCCGGGCTTTGGCCCATGCCGCCGATATGGCGCTTGATGTCGTCGAGCCGGTAGGCCAGCGAAACGAGCTCTTCCTGCAGCCCCTCGGTATCGAGTGCGGCAAGCCGGTTTTCGAAGCCGTCCCAGCGGGTTTCCATGTGACGCAGCGATTCCTCGCGCGCCAGCCCGTCCATCAGCGATCGCAGATCCTCGAAATCTTCACGCAGGCCGGCCGCTTCCGCGCCGCCCGAGCGTCCGGTGAGCTGGGTGATGCTCTGAGCGAGGCGGTTCATGTCGGCGCGGATGTCGTCGGCGAAGCGGCCGTCTCCGGCACTTGTTTTGATCTCGCGCAGTTCCGTGCGCAGCGCGTTCATTTCGCGGGTAACGCCTTCGGAAATGTCGCGCTTCAGGTCCTGGCGCAGGTTGACAAGCGCCTGGGCGATCTCCGTCATCGTATCGTCGCCGGCGCGGAAGGCGGGTGCCGGCTGAGCGGCGCGCGGCGCGGGTTCGCGCAGCTGCGGGGCCGGCTCGCGCCCATAAGGCCGCTCGCGGCCGGCTTCCAGCGCGCGCTGGCGCTGGCGGATTTCAGCCAGCGGATCCGGCCGCGGCTCGATCGGCGCTCTTGCCGAGCGCGCCGAATTGGCGCCGGCGTAAACGTCGCGCTCGGCCGTTGCCGTGCGCGGCCGCTGTTCGCGCCCGCTGCCCATTAGGCCTTCGATGCGCGCCTCCAGCCCTTCAATCGTGCGGTTCAGCGCATCGAGCGAGGTCCTGTCGGACTGCCGGGAAGGATTTGATCGCGATCCGTTCATCTTCTTGCTCGCTTCGACTGCTCGACCTCTCGTCAGAGCTCGATCCGTGGCTTTTCCGTCTGTGGCCAGCGTCTTCACGCGGACCGGAGCGCACCATCCATAAGAAGATCGTCAATTAGACTTTCCTCAGGCTGAACGATGTAGCGGCATTCTTGAGAAACGCGAGACGGGGAAAAGGAATGCGGATCGCTACTGCTCAACCCGCACCTTTCACGAAACGTGGTAAACAAGCCGTTAATATCGATGAGAATTTTTTAACGTTTGTGTCTCAAACACCATTTTGGCGGTAATTGCCGCTCATCCCGCCCGACGGCGCGTCAGGCCGGCCGCGGATATTGCAGTTCGATCTTCACGCCCTCGGGACCGTAAACGAAGACCTGGCCGAGGTCGGTGTCGGGAATATCGTAATATTCATAGCGATAGCCGCTCGCCTTGATGCGCTCCAGCGCCGGGGTGAATTCGTAAAGACTGAAGGCGACATGATTGAAGATGCCCGGTGGAAAGTCGGTGCTGCGCGATGTCAGGCTGAGATGAATGACCGGGCGGTCGTCCAGATAGAGCCAATGGCCGGGCGAGGGGAAGGGCGGTCGATAGCCTTCCCTGACGCCGAGAATGGCTTGCAGGAAACCGATCATGGCAGGCGCATCGCGGGTATCGATCGTGACATGGTCCAGGCGCGGCATCAGTTCCTCCCTGCCAGCTCCGACGATACGAACCTATCCTGTTCATCTCCGCCGCGGAAGTTGTTTCGCCGCAGGTTCTCCCTCTCGGACCGGAAGGAAGCGGAGCCGCAATTTCAATGCGGCCCTCCCGCATCGATCGAATAGGCGCTGATGCGCGACAGATGGATGAAGGAAAGGCCGGTCTCCTCCGCCCAGTCGTTGAAGGCCTTCTGGATCAGCGGCTGGTCCTTCTTCGCCGTGCCGGAGGCAGACAGCGGCACGCCGGCCGATCTGAGGCAGG
This sequence comes from Rhizobium lentis, assembly GCF_014200175.1. Taxonomy (GTDB): domain Bacteria; phylum Pseudomonadota; class Alphaproteobacteria; order Rhizobiales; family Rhizobiaceae; genus Rhizobium; species Rhizobium mulingense. Next base: position 309,843 of record NZ_JACHBD010000002.1, read on the forward strand.
CAAGCACATCCATCGTCGCAACGAAGCTGTCGCGGCCGATGCCCCGCAGGAAATATTGTCCGGTCATGCCGCCGAGCCGGCTGCCGCGTTTGCTCAACAGGTCGAGGAGGCCGATCTGATCTTCCCGCGGCCAATCGGCGAAGAAGACGCCGGCGCTGCCATATTCCCTCGTCAGCTCCCTGACGAAAGCGGCATTGGCGCGAACCGACTTGATCTTCGCGCCGTTGCGGATGATCCGCTCGTCCGAGGTCAGCTCATGCCAATAATCGTCGGGCGCGATATTCAGCATTGCCGGATCGAAACCGGAGAACGCCGCTTCGAAAGCCGGCCACTTCGCATCGATCACCTTCTGGACGAAGCCGCTGTAGAAGATGCGCCGGGTCATGTCGGCAAGAATGCGGTCGTCGGGCATGGCGCGCAGCCTCTCGTGATCCGGCCGATGCTTTTCCAACAAGGCCTGCAGGGCGGCCGCGCCGCCTTTCCGCTGTTCCGCACGCTGCCTTATCGCCTCGAAACTGATCATCCTGGCGCCCCTCCTTTGGCATTCCCGAACTGCGGCCCAAATTTTACGGATCGAAAGACGCTGGCACTTATACCCCGTTCCACGATGGACAAGGAAGGGGAGATGACGTCTCGTGCCTTCGGGGATTTGATCGTCCGCAGATTTGCCGTCGGCGAATTTTTTCGAGAAAGATGGCGAAGCTGCAGAATTTGACGTTTACGCAAACGTCAATATTTTGTAAGACAGTGCCCGAGGCCGGTGCGACCCGGTCAGTCGAATGGAGGAATTCGCGAAATGCCAGTCTACAAGGCCCCGGTGAACGATACGCTCTTCGTCCTGAACGACGTGCTGGGCCTCGAACGCTACAACAATCTGCCGGGTTTTGCCGATGCGACGCCTGACATGATCGAGGCAATTCTCGGCGAGGCCGGAAAAGTTGCCGAGGAGGCGCTCTTTCCGGTGAATTATTCCGGCGATCAGGAAGGCTGCCACCGCCACGACGATGCCAGCGTCACGACCCCCAAGGGCTTCAGGGAGGCCTACAAGGCCTATCGCGAAGGCGGCTGGATCGGTCTCGCGGTGCCGGGGGAATTCGGCGGGCAGGGGCTACCCTATACGCTGCATTGCGCCGTCGGCGAATATACTTCTGCCGCCAACATGTCGCTGATGATGTATCCGGGCCTGACGCAAGGCGCGATCGCCGCGATCCTCGTCCATGGCACGCAGGAGCAGAAGGACACTTACCTGCCGAAGATGGTCGACGGCTCCTGGTCGGGCACCATGAACCTGACCGAGCCGCATTGCGGCACCGATCTCGGCATGCTGCGCACCAAGGCGGTGCCGCAGTCTGACGGCAGCTACAAAATATCAGGCCAGAAGATCTTCATCTCCGCCGGCGAACACGACCTGACCGACAATATCGTCCACCTGGTGCTCGCCCGCATCGAAGGCGCGCCCGAGGGCACCAAGGGCATCTCGCTGTTCATCGTTCCGAAATTCCTGGTCGGCAAGGACGGCGCGTCCGGCGCCCGCAATGCCGTTTCCTGCGGCGCGATCGAACACAAGATGGGCATTCACGGCAACGCTACCTGCGTGATGAACTATGACGAAGCGACCGGCTTCCTGATCGGCGCCGAAAACCGCGGCCTCAATGCCATGTTCGTGATGATGAACGAGGCTCGGCTGATGGTCGGCTTGCAGGGCATCGCCATTTCCGAGATCGCCTATCAGAACGCCGCCGCCTATGCCCGCGACCGCATCCAGGGCCGCTCGCTGTCCGGCGTCAAGGCGCCGGACAAGAAGGCCGATCCGATCATCGTCCATCCGGATATCCGCCGGACGCTCATGACCATCCGCGCCTTCAACGAAGCCGGCCGCGCCTTCCTGCTGTGGACCGCGCTGAAATCCGATATCGCCCACCGCGCCACCGACGAGAAGGAGCGCCAGACGGCCGACGACATTCTCGGCCTCGTCACCCCCATCCTCAAGGGCGTGATGACCGACAAGGGCTTCGACCATGCCGTCATGGCCCAGCAGGTCTTCGGCGGCCACGGCTATATCGAAGAACACGGCATGAGCCAGTATGTGCGCGATGCCCGCATCGCCATGATCTATGAGGGCGCCAATGGCATTCAGGCGCTCGACCTGGTTGGCCGCAAGCTCGCCTTGAACGGCGGCCGCGCCGCCATGGCCCTCTTCAAGGAGATCGGCGATTTCTGCGAGGAAAACCGCGGCGACGAAAAACTTTCCTTCTTCACCAAGCATCTGAAGAAGGGCTTGAACGACGTCCAGGGCGCGACCATGTGGTTCATGCAGAACGCCATGGCCAAGCCCGACAATGCCGGCGCCGGCTCGACCGACTATATGCATCTCTTCGGCCTCGTCGTCCTCGGCTATATGTGGGCGAAGATGGCGAAAGCCGCGGAGGACGGCCTTGCATCCGGCGACGGAGCCCGTGAGGATTTCTTCAGGAATAAGCTGATCACGGCGAAATTCTTCATGGAGCGCATCATGCCGGAAACCGCGCTGCGCAAGGCCCGCATTGAAGCCGGCGCCGATACGATGATGGAACTGGCCGCGGAAGCATTTTGAGCCATTTCTCCCTCTCCCTTGTGGGGAGGGCTGGGGAGGGGCATTTTCTCCTCCTTTCAAAATTCGAGGCAGATAGATTGCCGCCAGGGAGACGAGACAATGACCGAGGTTTTCATTTACGATCACGTCCGCACGCCGCGCGGCCGCGGCAAGAAAGACGGCGCCCTGCATGAAGTGCCGTCCGTCCGCCTTGCGGCCAAAACGCTGGAAGCGATCCGCGACCGCAACGGGCTCGACACCACCACCGTCGACGACATCATCATGGGCTGCGTCGATCCGGTCATGGATGCCGGCGCCGTCATCCCCAAGGCCGCCGCCTTCGAAGCCGGATATTCCACCAGGGCGCCCGGCATGCAGATCTCCCGCTTCTGCGCCTCGGGCCTCGATGCCGTCAATTTCGGCGCCGGCAAGATCGCCCAGGGAGCCGACGATATCGTCATCGCGGGCGGTGTCGAAAGCATGTCGCGCGTCGGCCTCGGCATGTCGGGCGGCGCCTGGTTCATGGACCCGTCGGTGAACTTTCCGGCCTATTTCATGCCGCAGGGTGTCTCGGCCGATCTCATCGCCACCAAATACGGTTTCAGCAGGACCGATGTCGACGCCTACGCCGTCGAGAGCCAGAGGCGCGCTGGACATGCCTGGCAGCAGGGTTGGTTCGACAAGTCGGTCGTCCCGGTCAAGGATCAGAACGGCCTGACGATCCTCGACAAGGATGAGCACATGCGCCCGGGCACCGATATGCAGGCGCTCGCTTCCCTCAATCCGTCCTTCCAGATGCCCGGCGAGATGGGCGGTTTCGAGGCCGTCGGCATCCAGGCGCATCCTGAGATCGAGCGCATCAACTATGTCCATCACGCCGGCAATTCTTCCGGCATCGTCGATGGCGCAGGCGTCGTGCTGCTCGGCTCGAAGGCGGGTGGCGAGAGCATGGGTATCAAGCCGCGCGCCCGCATCAAGGCCTTCGCCAATATCGGATCCGATCCGGCTCTGATGCTGACCGGCCCGGTCGATGTCACCGAGAAGCTGTTGAAGCGCACAGGCATGAGCCTTGCCGATATCGACCTCTTCGAGCTGAACGAGGCCTTCGCCGCCGTGGTGTTGCGCTACATGCAGGCCTTCGACATCGATCACGCCAAGATCAACGTCAACGGCGGCGCTATCGCCATGGGCCACCCGCTCGGCGCCACCGGCGCGATGATCCTCGGCACGGTGCTCGACGAACTCGAACGCCGCGACCTCAATACCGCGCTGGTGACGCTCTGCATCGGCGCTGGCATGGGCACGGCCACGGTTATCGAACGCGTTTGATCGGATCTGAACCCTCCCCCCCCCAGGGGAGAGCTTCACCGCAAGAGAATTCAGGGAGAGGAATTCCCAAGATGAGCAATTACACGAACTTCACCGTCGAAACCGACGCCGATGACATCGCTCTCGTCACCTGGGACATGCCCGGCAAATCGATGAACGTTTTCACCGCCGAGGTGATGGAAGAGCTGAACGCCATCATCGACGCAACCACGGCTGACACCGCCGTCAAGGGCGTCGTCTTTACCTCCGGCAAATCCTCCTTCTCCGGCGGCGCCGATCTTTCGATGATCAAGTCGATGTTCAGCTCCTATCAGGAGGATAAGGCAAAAAGCCCGGAAACGGCCGTTCAAACGCTTTTCGGTCTTGTCGGTCGTATGTCCGGCCTGTTCCGCAAGCTCGAAACCTCGGGCAAGCCCTGGGTATCCGCCATCAACGGCACCTGCATGGGCGGCGCTTTCGAACTGTCGCTCGCCTGCCACGGCCGTGTCGCCTCCAATGCCAAGAGCGTCAAGATCGCGCTGCCCGAGGTCAAGGTCGGCATCTTCCCCGGCGCCGGCGGCACCCAGCGCGTGCCGCGGCTCGCCAATGCCCAGGATGCGCTGCAGATGATGACGACCGGCCAGTCGCTGACCGGCTCCCGCGCCAAGGCGATGAACCTCGTTCATCAGGTGGTCGAGCCGGATCAGTTGATCCCCGCCGCCAAACAGATGATCAAGGACGGCCTGAAGCCGGTCGCCCCCTGGGACGAGAAAGGCTTCAAGCTGCCGGGCGGCGGCATCTGGACGCCGGCCTCGGCCCAGCTCTGGCCCGCCGCACCGGCAATCCTGCGCCGTGAAACCTCCGGCAATTATCCCGCCGCGCTCGCCATCCTGAAATGCGTCTATGAAGGCCTGCAGGTGCCGTTCGACACCGGCTTGAAGATCGAACAACGTTATTTCACCGAGGTGCTGCAGACCCGCGAAGCCTTCTCGATGATCCGCTCGCTGTTCATCTCGATGCAGGAACTCGGCAAAGGCGCCCGCCGCCCCGCCGGCATCCCCAAGTCCGAACTCAAGCATGTGGGTGTCGTCGGGGCCGGCTTCATGGGCGCCTCAATTGCCTATGTCACGGCCGCTGCCGGTCTCCCGGTGACGCTGATCGACCGCGACATGGAAGCCGCCGCCAAGGGCAAGGCCGTCTGCGAAGGCCTCGTCAAGGATTCCGTCGGTAAGGGGCGGTTCACGCAGGACGAGGCCGCAGCCCTTCTTGCCCGCATCACGCCGTCCGCCGACTATGCCGGTCTCGCCACCGCCGATCTCGTCATCGAGGCGGTGTTTGAAGATCGCGAAGTGAAAAAATCGGTCATCGAGGCGGTTGAAGCCGTGTTGCCGGAAGGGGCGATCTTCGCCTCCAATACCTCGACTCTGCCGATCACGGGCCTTGCGAAGAACTCGAAGCGTCCGGCCGATTTTATCGGCATCCACTTCTTCTCACCCGTCGAAAAGATGATGCTGACCGAGGTCATCCTCGGCAAGGAGACCGGCGACAAGGCGCTCGCCGTCGCGCTCGATTATGTCGCCGCCATCAAGAAGACGCCGATCGTCGTCAACGACACCCGCGGTTTCTTCGTCAATCGCTGCGTGCTGCGCTACATGTCGGAAAGCTACGACATGCTGATCGAGGGCGTGCCGGCTGCAATGATCGAGAATGCCGCCAAGATGGCCGGCATGCCTGTCGGCCCGCTGGCGCTGAATGACGAAGTCGCGATCGACCTGTCGCTGAAGATCCTCAAGGCCACCGTTGCCGATCTCGGCGAGAAGGCGATCGACCCCAGGCACATGGAGCTGATCTCGCGCATGGTGGAAAAGGAGGGCCGCTTCGGCCGCAAGAACTCCAAGGGCTTCTACGACTACCCGCCGAAACCGGCGAAGAAGTCACTCTGGCCGGAGCTCAAGGACTTCTATCCGCAGAAGAAGGCGGATGAGGTCGATGTCGCGGCGCTGAAGCAGCGCTTCCTCGTCACCATCGCGCTCGAAGCCGCCCGCACCGTCGAAGAGGGCATCGTTACCGATCCGCGCGAAGCCGACGTCGGCTCGATCCTCGGCTTCGGCTTCGCGCCCTATACCGGCGGGGCGCTGAGCTATATCGACGGCATGGGCGTGAAGGCTTTTGTGGAGTTGGCGGAAAAGTTAGCCGGGGCTTACGGCAGCCACTTCAAGCCGACGCCGCTGTTGAAGGACATGGCCGCCAGGGGCGAGACGTTCTACGGGCGGTTCGATCCCTATGCGAAGATGGGGGCGGCGGCGTAGGGCTGTTTCTCGCTCTTCGTTTTGAGGGGAACGATCTTTACCGTTGTGCCGTGGCCGCCCCCCTGCCCGGCAGGGCAGAGGAGGCGGCCACGGCAGGCACGTCAATGAATCGTTCGATTCCGTTCTTGCCGTCCCGACACACATTTTCTTGATTGACGCCTTGCCGTGAACACAATTTGCAATTACATGTCTCCGCATCGATCTTGCTAGATGAACTTTGAAACGGCGCTCGCGTCGTTCCTGGCGACCTTCCTCCAAAATCGGTTTTCATCGCCGCTTGGGCTTTGCCCGGGCTGCAATCTTCTATGAGCGATTCGAAAAGGATATCGTCATGAACACAGGTACCGTTAAGTGGTTCAACGCAACCAAGGGCTTCGGCTTCATTCAGCCGGATGACGGCGCAGCCGACGTTTTCGTCCACATCTCCGCCGTCGAGCGCGCCGGAATGCGCGATCTCAAGGACGGCCAGAAGCTGTCCTACGATCTCGTCCGCGACAACAAGTCCGGCAAGATGTCGGCAGACCGCCTCCAGGCGGCTTGAGCCTTCAAGGCTTTGAATATCATCTCCGGACCGTGACCACGGATGTACTGGCACGGTTCGTTGAGATGGCAGGGAAGGTCGGGTTAGCCCGGCCTTTTTGCGTTTCTGGCCGGTTGTTGCTGTGCTCGCGGGCAAAAGCGACAAAAATCTTTGCGTTGTGCCGCCGCGCCCCTCTGCCCGGCAGGGCAGAGGGGCGCGCTCACGGCACGACTTTAAAGAATTTTTCGTGCCATCAACTGAAGTCGTCATTGCCGACAACAGGGCGCGCAAGACAGGGAATCAGCCGCCGGTCGCCTCACCACCCTCCAGCATCTCCATCACCCGCGCCATCACCGCCCGCGCCGCATCGAGCTCAGCCGACGTAAACACCGCGCCGAGTCCATCCGCCCATCCGGCCTGCGCCGCCTCGATCACCCCCAGCCGCGCCGCCCCTTCCGTCGTCAGCCGCACCAGCTTCGCACGCTGGTGCTGCGGATTGTCGGCATAGGCGATCAGCCCTTCGCTCTCCAGGACGTCGGCAAGCCGCTGGACGCCCTGGCGGGCGAGGCCGAGCGCGCGGGCGATCTGCGCCACCGACAGGTCGCCGCGCCTTGCGGCCGCCAGCACCTGCCAGCGCGCGCTCGTCTGTCCCGCGGGCTTTGCCAGCCGGTCGCCGGCCGCCGTCAGATGGCCGGCGAGACGAAGGGCCGTGATCGCGAAAGCGGAAAAGGCATCCCCTTCCATCGTTCGCTCCGGTCGATTCTGTTTGACAACATGTTGTCGATTCTGTATTTCGTCCATAGTGACAATATATTGTCATATGCCGATGACCGACGCAACGCCGAAGGAGGAGCGCACCATGAAGAAGACTTACAGGGGAAGCTGCCATTGCGGCAAAGTGCACTACGAGGTGGATATCGACCTCGAAGCAGGCACCGGCCGCTGCAATTGCTCGATCTGTTCCAAACGGCGCTATTGGGGCGCCAACGTCAAGCCGGAGGATTTCCGGCTGATGTGCGACGAGGCGCAGATGTCAGACTACCAGTTCAACACGATGAGCGGCCATCACCGATTCTGCCGCACCTGCGGGGTGCCCGCCTTCGGCGACGGCTATGTCGAGGCGATCGGAGGGGCCTATGTCTCGATCAACATCGCCTGCCTCGACGATATCACCCCTGAGGAACTGGCGGCCTTGCCCGTCCGTTATTCCGACGGCAGGCACGACGCCTGGTGGAACGAGCCGGCGGTGACGAGTTATCTCTGAAGCAATTCCAACGGTTTTGCCTCCGCAATTGCGCGAGCAGAATGCACGCTTGTCGGATCGTCGCACTCCCGTTCGTCCTCTGTCCATAACGGAAAAGGAGAGCGACTGTGAAAGACGAAGCGAAAGTCAGGATCGAGGAAGAGGCGATCATCGCCATGCTGATGATGCGGGCAAAGGCGCTCGGCGAAAAGAACGCCGCGGAGGTGCTTTCCTATGAGGCTGAGGATTCCGTCGAATTTTCGCTGGCGCCGCCACTCGTCTCCACCGGCAAGAACGAGGCGGGCCTGCAGGCGTGGTTCGACACGTGGGAAGGTCCGATCGGCGGCGAAGTGCGCGATGCCAAATTGACGGTGGGCGGCGATGTCGCCTTCTGGAGCGGTCTCCTGCGCATGACCGGGACCAAGACCGACGGCACCGAGGTCGACCTCTGGTTCCGCCAGACCCTCGGCCTCGTCAAGCAAGACGGACGTTGGATCGTCGCTCACCAGCACGCCTCCGTGCCCTTCGCCATGGATGGCAGCGGCCGCGCATTGCTCGACCTCGAGCCGTGAGGTGAACCTCGGATGTCAGGCAGGGTTCTCCGCCGTCTTCCGACGGCCGGCGCGCACTCCCATGATCCCGACGCCCATCAACAGCAGGATCCCGGTCGCATAGATATCGGTCGTCAGGCCATAGCCGGCCGATTTCGCCAGGAAGCCGGCAAGGATCGCCGGCAGGCTGAAGGCGAGATAGCTCTGGACGTAGAAGGCGGCAAGCAGGCCGGCGCGCTCGTCCGCTTTGGCGAGCGGCATGATGGTGCCGATCGCGCCGAGGAAATTGGTGCCGAAACCGGCGCCGGTGAAGACAGTGCCGATCAGCAGCAGCGGTACATTGGCAAGATGCACGCCGGCGACAACAGTCAGGATGCCGAGCGTCTTGGCCGACACGCCGAAACCGAGATTGGCCGATGCCGTCTTGCTGCGCCTGAGATAGACGGCGATCGCGCCGCTCACCATCAGCGCGGTCACGACAGCCCCGCCCGTCAGCGGCGCGCGGCTGCCGGTCGTGCTGGCGACCAGCGACGGCACCAGCGAAAGATAGAAGCCGGCGAGTGTCCAGTTAGCGATATTGATCGGTGTCACCAGCGAGAGCGGCTGTTTGACCTGCGGGGGAACTGCGACCCTGGGGATCAACGAGCCGAGGGCGCCCGGCCGCCTGCCGCCGGTCTCGCGGGTCAGCCAGATGGCGGCTGCCAACAGCGTGAAGGCAAAAACCAGCAGCGCATAAACGAGATGCATCGGGAAAGGGCCATATTGGATCAGCGCGCTGGTGCCGACCGCGCCGACCGCCATGCCGCAAAGCGGTGCGATCGAATTGACGATCTGCCCCTTGGCCCGGTCGACATCGACGAGAGCGGCGCCGAGCGAGGCGCCGGCAATCCCGGTCGCAATCCCCTGCACGATCCGCGCTGCGATCAGCCAGCCGGGGCCGCTGGCGACGACGAAGAGGCCCATCGCTGCGATTTCCAGCACCAGGGCCAAAAAGATCACCGGCTTGCGGCCGAGATGGTCGGAGATCGAACCGGCAATCAACAGCGCAGCCAGCAGCGCGAAGGCGTAGACGGCAAAGACGACCGTGATCAGCACCGGCGAGAGTGCGAAGTTCTCCTGATAGATCCGATAGAGCGGCGTCGGCGCCGCCGAGGCGCCGAAAAAAGTGGCGAGCGTCAGCGCATGAAAGCCGACTGAGGGACGCGGCGCATTCTCTGTGGATTTGGCTGCTGCGACCATATATAAGCCCTCTTAAAGCTAAGCCGTTGCGTTAGCTTCATGTAGGGCCGATGGATCGTAAAGGCAAATTATTTGCGTTTATGGGTCTGTCAAAGATTTTGAACCATAAGCGTCGGGAGTCGGGCGTAGGGATGGCAGTGAAAGAAAATCTCCGGCCGGGCGGCAGAAGCGCCCGGGTTCAGGCCTCGGTGCACACAGCGGTCCGCGAACTGCTGGCCGAGATGAACCGCGCCGAGGTGACCATCCCGTCGATCGCCGCCAGGGCGGGTGTGACGCCCTCGACCATCTATCGCCGCTGGGGCGATCTGCAGGAGCTGCTTGCCGATGTCGCCGTCGAGCGGCTGCGGCCGGATATGCCGCCGGTCGATGCCGGCAGCGGCAAAGCCGATCTTGAAGCCTGGGCCGAGCAATATGCCGAGGAAATGGCCTCGGGGCCGGGCCGCGAGATGATCCGCGACGTGTTGGCGGCGCAGGCAGGGGTTAATGCCTGCAAATGCGCGGACTATACGCGTCAGCAGATCGTCGTCATCGCCGAGAGGGCAAAACGTCGTGGCGAAATTTTCCCCGACGTCGACAGTGTCATGGATCAGGTGGTGGCGCCAATCATGTACCGAATCCTGTTCGCCGACGTGCCGGATACCGCGTATGTGCGCGATCTGGTTTCACGTGTCGTGCGCGCGAGCGACTAAATGGCCTTTTATTCCGCAGCCGCGCGCTTGAGCCCTGATATCTGGGTGATGTAGGCGCGCAGCGCTGCCGGCCGCACCGGCTTGTGCTGGACGGCGATATCGTGCCGCTCGGCCTCGCTGCGCACCTCCGGCGTGCGATCGGCGGTAACAAGCAACGCGGGGATATCGACGCCGAACTGCCCGCGCAGATGCAGGATCGCGGCAATGCCGGTGCCGTCGTCGAGATGATAATCGGCGATGACGAGATCCGGCGGTCCGTCATGGCCCTCGCCTGCGATCACATCAGTTAGGCGATCCACCGCCGCCACCGCGCAGCCCCAGCCGCTGAGCAGCAACCGCATGCCTTCTAGGATTTTTGGCTCATTGTCGATGCAGAGCACCTTCAGCCCCTTGAGCGGCTGTGAGGGGCGGTCGCCCGGTGCGATGGCCGCGATGGCCTGGGCCGGGCGCGAGACGTCGAGCGGCATGGCGATGCGGAATTCCGTCCCCCTGCCATGTGTCGACTGCAGCTCGACCGAATGGTTGAGGACGCGGGCGATGCGGTCGACGATCGAAAGGCCGAGCCCGAGGCCGGAGGCGGTTTTCGCCCCTTCGTCCAGCCGCGCGAATTCCTTGAACACCGTGCGGAATTTCGACGGCGGAATACCGATGCCGGAATCGATCACCTGAATGATCACCTGATTGCCGCGCCGCCGGGCCCCGACCAATACCTTGCCGGTGATCGTATATTTGATGGCGTTGGAAACGAGGTTCTGCACGAGCCGGCGCAGCAGGTTGGGGTCGGAGCGCACCCTGAGCGACGTCGGCATCACCACCAGCTTCAGCTGTTTTTCCCGGGCGATCGGCGCAAAATCGGTCTCGATCCGCTCCAAGAGATCAGAGAGGGCGACGGAGGCGAGCCGCGGCCGCATGGCGCCGGTATCGAGTCTGGAGATGTCGAGCACCGCGCCGAGAATGGTTTCGACCGATTCCAGCGCCGAATCGATGTTGCGCACGATCGGGCTGTTGTCGGATTGCGCCATGCGTTCGACCAATGCCGAGGAATAAAGCCTGGCGGCGTTGAGCGGCTGCAGGATGTCGTGGCCGGCGGCGGCGAAAAAGCGGGTCTTGCCGATATTCGCCTCGTCGGCGGCGGCTCGCGCTTCGGCGAGTTCGCGGTTGACGCGGGTCAACTCGGCCGTGCGCTCGGCGACCCGCTGCTCCAGCGTCTCGTTCGCCTGCTTCAGCGCCTGGTCGGCACTGACGCGCTGGGTGATGTCGGTGAAGGTGGCGACGATGCCCTTGTCGGGCATGGCGTTGGAGCGCACCTCGATGATCCGCTCGCCGCCGCCGAGCACCAGCGAGAACGGCTTGTCGAGCGTCAGGAAATGCCGCACCGTCTGCTGTTGATCGCGGGACGCGATGTCGCCGCGCTGGCTGAGAATGGTGACGATGTCGGCCAGGGGAAAACCGACCTGGCCGGCATTTTCCGGCAGGTCGAGCAATTGCCGGAAGCGCCGGTTCCAGATGGTCAGCCGATTGGAACTGTCGAACACGGCGATGCCCTGGTCCATCTGCGACAGCGCGGTCTGCAACATGTCCTGGTTATACTGCAGTGCCTCGCTCGCCTGGTCGAGCAGCCAGGCGGTGTCGGACGAGGCATCCTCGATCTTCTGCAGGATCAGCGACAGCACCAGGCGGGCCGAGGACGAGCCGATGGCGCTGCCGAGCAACTGTTCGCTGAAATGGATCAGCGCCATGTCGGCCGGCTGTTCGTCCTCCAGCTTGCGGCCGGAGCTCTGCTCATAGGTCGTCAGCGACCGCTGCATGCGCTCTTCGCCGAGATAGCGCGAGATCGCCGCCTTGAGGTCGCCGACGCTGATGCGGGTCTTCCAGCCGCGCGTGGCAAATTGCGAGCGCGAATGCCGCTTGACGAAGATGCCGGCCTGGATGCGTTCCAGCGGCCTGGCGTTGCGGGTGAGCGAGCCGACGATGACGAAGGCGGTGTTGACGAGCAGGCTCATCACGGTCGCATTGACCAGCGGATCGGCGTCGGGCGCCGTAAAAACCGTCGCGCCGGGGAAGATGAAGCCGAGCACGGCGCTTGCCACATAGGAATAATCGGGGCCGCCGAGCGACGGCAGGAACAGCAGGTAGATCCAGATAACGGAGCCGGACGTCAGCCCGAGGATGGCGCCGCGCGCATTCGCCCGCCGCCAGATCAGCCCGACGAACAGGGCTGGGGCAATCTGTGCGATCGCCGCGAAGGAAAGAAGGCCGATCGAGGCGAGGCCGGCGGTACTGTCGGTCGAGCGGTAATAGGCATAGCCGAACAGCAGCACGGCGAAGATGGCGCTGCGGCGGATGTTGAGCAGCGTCTTGGCGAAATCGTCGCGCTGGCTGGCGCGGCCGGCGAGTTTGCGCCTGAGGAAGATCGGCATGATGATGTCGTTCGACACCATGATCGACAGCGCCACCGAATCGACGATGACCATCGCCGTTGCGGCAGAAAAGCCGCCGATGAAGGTGATCAGCGTGATGACAGGCATCTCGCCGGCAAGCGGCAGCGACAGCATGTAGAAGTCTGCGTTGCCGGCGCCGCCGAAGGTCAGCAGTCCGCCGATCGCCACCGGCAGCACGAAGAGATTGATCGCGATGAGGTAGAAGGGGAACAGGAAGCCGGCGAGTTTCAGCTGTTTTGCCGTTCGGTTTTCCACGACCGTCACGTGAAATTGCCGCGGCAGCATGATGATCGCGAAGGCCGACAGCAGGATCAACGTGAGCCAGCGGCTGATCGGCGTATGATAATTCAGGGCCGACATGACAAGGTCATTGCTGACGGTTTTCTGCCAGAGATCGCTCGGTCCATCGAAAAGAAACCAGATGACGCAGACGCCCGCCGTCAGGAAGGCGACGAGCTTGACCACCGATTCCATCGAGACGGCCAGAATAAGGCCGTCCTGGTGTTCCGTCGCATCCGTATGTCGCGTGCCGAACATGATGGCGAAGCAGGCAAGCACCAGCGTCGCGGCGAGCGGCAGGTCGAGGAAGTAGAGATTGCCGCTGCCGATGCCGTAATCGGACGGATTGACCATGGCGCTGACGGTGCTGGAGATCGCTTTCAGCTGCAGCGCTATATAGGGAATGGTGCCGATCAGCGAGATCAGCGCGACGATCGTCGCGACCGTCGGGTTCTTGCCGTAGCGTGCGGCGACGAAATCGGCGACCGAGGTTAGCTTCTCCGCCTTGGCGAGCTCGATGATGCGGCGAAGCAGCGGCATGCCGAGCGTGAAGACCAGGATCGGGCCGATATAGATGCCGGCAAATTCCAGGCCGCGCTGGGCGGCAAGCCCGACGCTGCCGAAATAGGTCCAGGAGGTGCAGTAGATCGCCAGGCTCAGCGCATAGACCACCGGCCATCCGCCTTCCAGGGCGCCCGGGCCGCGCTTCTTGCGGTCGCCATAGCTTGCCACGGCAAACAGCAGCAGCAGATAGCCGAAGGCAGACGCGAATATAATCCAGCCTGGAAGCATTGACCCTCCGCCGGCGGAAAGCCCGCCGGGACCTCCCGCAACCCTTTCAGCTTAAGTCATTTCAGAGGCGTTGAAAATTCCCGCGCATCTAGGCCTTAAGTCAAAGACCGCCGGGGGTATTGCCAAATAATTGCGATTGCCGATTGATTATCGCAAGGAAGATGTAGCTAATGAAATCCATCGCATACTCTCTGAAATGGATCGAAGGGAGACGGATCCGATGCTCAACGAATTCAAGGCCTTTATCGCCCGCGGCAATGTCATGGATCTTGCAGTCGGCGTCATCATCGGCGGCGCCTTCGGCGGCATCGTCAAATCTCTGGTCGACGACCTGATCATGCCGATCGTCGGCGCCATTTTCGGCGGCTTCGATTTTTCCAATTACTTCCTGCCACTGTCCTCGGCCGTCAACGCGCCGACGCTTGCCGCCGCCCGCGCACAAGGCGCGGTCTTTGCCTATGGCAGCTTCCTCACCGTGCTCATCAACTTCCTGATCCTTGCCTGGATCATCTTCCTGATGGTCAAGGGCGTCAATTATCTGCGCATGCAGGTCGAGCGCCAGGAAAAGGCCGCACCGGAAGAGCTGCCCCCACCGCCGGCGGATGTTCAACTGCTGACGGAGATCCGCGATCTCCTTGCCAAGCGCCCGACGGCCTGATCGAGGCCGGAGTCGGCGGCTCCGCGCGGCGTACTGAGCCACGCCGCGGTGGACTCCGCAATGGCTCCGTCCACCCCACTTTCCGTCATGCTCGGGCTTGACCCGAGCATCCACACCGCGTCCACCACCAGCCAGCGCACGGTCCTCGGGTCAAGCCCGAGGACGACGGAGGGTGGGTAGGTTTTCCAGTCAAACTCGCCAACGGTGGGCTGGGGTAGGCCGCATTGGAGCGCCTCACCACATCGGCCCAGCCCGGCCATTCATCACGAAAATCGATATGCCATCACTCGATATCATGGGATTTGCCGGCATAAATCTTTTATGAAGGCGCAAACCGGAGATCTGCATGTCGATCATGAACAGCCTCAGCCCGCGCGCCTTGGCGGCGCCCGAAAGCGGGATCGTCGAAGTCGTCAATTATGCCCGCGGCCGGCAAGGCCTGCTGCCGCTCTGGGTGGGTGAAGGTGATCTGCCGACGCCCGATTTCATCAGCCAGGCGGCAATGGAGGCGCTTGCTTCAGGCGAAACCTTCTACACCTGGCAGCGCGGCATTCCCGAGCTTCGCCGGGCGCTGTCGGATTATTATTTCAGGCAGTTTTCCGTACGCCTGCCGGTCGAGCATTTTTATGTCACCGGCTCCGGCATGCAGGCGATTCAGATCTCCGTGCAGGCGCTGACCTCGCCCGGCGACGAGTTCGTCTATCTCACCCCGGCCTGGCCGAATATCGCTGCCGCGCTCGAAATAGCCGGTGCGCGCGCCGTCGGCGTCGAACTGCAGTTCGAAGGCGGCAGATGGGGGCTCGATCTCGACCGCATCGAAGCCGCGATCACGCCAAGGACCCGGGGTCTGTTCATCAATACGCCGTCGAATCCGACCGGCTGGACCGCAACCAGAAAAGACCTCGGCGAAATCCTCGCCCTTGCCCGCAAACATGATCTCTGGATCATGGCGGATGAAATCTACGCGCTCTATCACTTTGCCGGCGGCCGCGCGCCCTCCTTCCTCGACATCATGGAAGAGGGCGACAAGATCATCTTCGTCAATTCCTTCTCGAAGAACTGGTCGATGACCGGCTGGCGCGTCGGCTGGATCGTCGCTCCACCCGAGATGGGACAGGTGCTCGAAAACCTCATCCAATATTCGACGTCGGGTGTGGCGCAGTTCATGCAGAAGGGCGCCGTCGCGGCGCTCGATCAAGGCGACGATTTCGTGCGCGCCAACATCGCCAGGGCCGCCCGTTCCCGCGACATCCTCTGCGATGCGCTGATTGCCACCAACCGCGTCGAGACGCTGAAGCCGGACGGCGCACTCTATGCTTTCCTGAAGATCGACGGGGTTACCGACAGCCGCAGGGCCGCGATCGACATCGTCGACAAGACGGGCGTCGGTCTCGCCCCCGGAACCGCTTTCGGCGCCGGCGGCGAACTGTTCCTGCGCGCCTGTTTCCTGCGCGACCCCGGCCAGATAGCGGTCGCTGCCGAGCGTCTCTGCGATTATATCGTCAAACTCTGAGAGGGCCGGCGAAAGCGCGCGCCGGGCCGATTTTGCGCCGGAACGGCCGGATCGCTAAAACTTGAGCAAAGCTCGAAATCGGCCTCTAACCACGACTCCAAACATAAGCGTTGAAAGGGTCCCGAACGGCCCTGCGATAAGAAAATTGGAAAGAAAAACCGGCGCCTGATGCCCCTGCTTCTAAAAAGCGAAAGCAGGGGTTTGGGACATGGCGGTTTTGGTGACGGGCGGGGCCGGTTACATCGGCAGTCACATGGTTTGGGCGCTCATCGATGCGGGCGAGGATGTGGTGGTGCTCGACCGCCTCTCCACCGGCTTTCGCTGGGCCGTGGCGCCGGCGGCGCGTTTCTACCTCGGCGACATTGCCGATCCCGACATCTTGAAGAAGATCTTCATCGAAAATGACATCGAGGCGATCATCCATTTCGCCGGCTCCGCCGTCGTCCCGGTCTCGGTCGCCGATCCGCTTTCCTATTACGACAACAACTCCGGCAAGACCCGGGCGCTTCTCTCCGCCGCGATCGGGGCCGGCATCCGCAATTTCGTCTTCTCGTCGACGGCGGCCGTCTACGGTCCACAGCAGAACGACCTGCCGGTGAAGGAGAATGCCTCCCTCAATCCGGAAAATCCTTACGGTCAGTCGAAGCTGATGACCGAATTCATGCTGCGCGATGCCGCCGCCGCCTATGATTTCAACTATGTCGCGCTCCGCTATTTCAACGTCGCCGGCGCCGACCCCGATCACCGCACCGGCCAGTCGACCGCAGGCGCCACGCATCTGATCAAGGTCGCCTGCGAGGCAGCACTCGGCAAACGCGACAGCGTCCATGTCTATGGCATCGACTACCCCACCCATGACGGCACCGGCGTGCGCGACTACATCCATGTCACCGATCTTGCCGATGCCCATCTGAAAGCGCTGCATCATCTGCGCAGGGACAAAGGCTCGCTGGTTGCCAATTGCGGTTATGGCAGCGGCTATTCGGTGCTCGACGTCTTGAACATGGTCACCCGCCTGCACGGACATTCCTTCAAGATCCATATGGCGCCGCGCCGTCCCGGCGATTCGGCAAGCGTCGTCGCCGATGCTTCGCTCGCCCGCCAGGTGCTCGACTGGAAACCCCGCCACGATTCGCTGGAAATCATCGTCCAGAGCTCGCTCGATTGGGAGCTCTTCCTGTCGAACAGAAATGTCGACGACCTGCACAGCATCCATCGGGCGCTTGCTGCCGCATCCTTCTGAACGGTGCTCGACGGCAGCCTGTTCACAGGCTTGCCGGAAATGCTCTGGAGCGATGCCGCATCGTCGTCTATTCATGGTTTCAAGCCTTTCCTGGGCAGAATGTCTGACCAGGAAAGGCTGGAACAGCGGAGGTGAACCATGCAGGACAGCGAAGTCATCATCGAGCGGCGAGGCGCTGCCGGCATCATCCGGCTCAACCGGCCGCGGGCGCTGAACAGCCTGACGCTGGCGATGATCCGGGCGATCGCCGAGGCGCTTGACGGCTTTGCCCGCGATGCCGACGTGGCGATTGTCGTGGCAACAGGGGAAGGCGAACGCGGCTTCTGCGCCGGCGGCGATATCCGCGCCCTGCATGAGAGCGCCCGGGCCGGTGACGGACTCGCCGGAACCTTCTGGCGCGAGGAATTCCGCCTCAACCACCAGATCGCCGTTTACCCCAAACCCTATGTCGCGCTGATGGACGGCATCACCATGGGCGGCGGCGTCGGCCTGTCTGCGCACGGCCGCCATCGCATCGTCACCGAGCGCACCCGCCTTGCCATGCCGGAAACCGGCATCGGCTACGTCCCCGATGTCGGCGCCACCTGGTTGCTGCCGAAGGCACCCGGCGAGGCCGGGACTTGGCTCGGCCTGACCGGGCTCGATATCGGCGCGGCTGATGCAATCCATGCCGGGCTTGCCGATGTTCAAATCGCTTCCTCGCGACTAGGCGAGGTGATCGATGCGCTGTCCACGCTACCACGCGGTGGTTCGTCGATTGATGTCGATACCGCCTTGCAGGCGTTTGCGGAACCTCGGGGTGAAAGCCGGCTGCGGCAGAACGTAGCGGTGATCGACCGTGCGCTTTGTTTCGAGAGCGTCGAGGAGATCCTCGCGGCGCTCGGCCGGGAGGAAGGAGAATTCGCCGCCGAGACGCGCCGCGTACTGCTGACGCGTTCGCCGACCAGCCTGAAGCTCGCTCTGCATCTGCTGAGAGCCGGCCGCCGCAGCGCCTCGCTTGCCGAATGCCTCGGCCGCGAACTCGGCGCCTGCCTGCAGATGTTGCACAACCCGGATTTCTTCGAGGGCATCCGTGCAGCCGTCATCGACAAGGACCGCAATCCGAAATGGTCGCCGGCGTCAGTCGAGGCCGTCAAGGCGCAAACGGTCGAGAAATTCCTGAAACCGGCCGAGCCGCCGCTTTTGCTCTGACGCTGTCATCCCCTGAAGGCTGAATGCGCGGCACCACGCGGCGGGCGAGAACCTCTGCTTCCTGATGCAGCCTTTTCAACACCGAATCTTCGGCGTGACACGCCGAAACCGTAAGCCGGGCTGTGCCAAAGCCTAGCTTTGCCTCTCCTTTGATCTGATCGACCGTCAACCGCGCTTCGGCATAGTGTCCGCGACGTGACCCCTAACCGACATCTCTCGATCACGAAAAACAGGAGCGCATCATGTCGCAGGCAGAAGCAAAACCCCTAACGACCAGTCGGCAGGAGCCTGGCAGGCCGAAGCCCGAAGAGTTGGTCCCGTCGCGCTATGCGGTGCGGATCGGCGAAATTGAAGTGCTGATCATCAGCGATGGCGTGCTGCCGCTCCCGACGACGATGCTGGGACACAACGCCGACGCGGCTGACCGGGCAGTCTGGCTGGACGATATGTTCCTGCCGCGAGACGCTTTCGACTGGGCGTTGAACGTGGTCCTCGTCCGCAGCGGTGGGCAGACCATCCTCATCGACGCCGGGCTGGGCCTGGATCCGGACTTGAACTTGCCGCGCGCCGGGCAGTTGATCAAGCGATTGGAGGGCGCCGGCATCGATCTGGCATCGGTGACCGACGTGGTGCTCACCCACCTGCACATGGATCACATCGGCGGGCTGCTGGTCGATGGCGTGAAGGACCGGTTGCGCGCCGATCTCAGGATCCACGTGGCGGCTGCGGAGACCAAATTCTGGGAGGCGCCCGATTTCAGCCACGTGTCCATGCCGCCCGGCTTTCCGGATGCGCTTCGGGCAACAGCAAAGCGGTTCCTCAGCGAGTACGGCAGCCATCTCAAGCTGTTCGACGAGCGATCTGAAGTGGCGCCGGGTGTGATCGTCCAACGCACCGGCGGCCACACCCCCGGACATAGCGTGGTCCGACTGGCATCCGGCGGTGACCGCCTGACATTCGCCGGCGATGCCGTGTTCGCGGTCGGGTTCGAGCACCCCAACTGGTACAATGGTTTCGAACACGATCCTGAGGAGGCCGCTCGTGTTCGCATCGATCTTCTCAGGGAGTTGGCGGCGAATGGCGAACAGCTGGTGGCCACCCACTTGCCGTTCCCGTCGGTCGGCCGCGTGGCGGTCGACGGTGACGTTTTCCGTTGGGTGCCGGTGTTCTGGGACTATTGAGCACCTGCCAGGTCAGGACCGAACCAAAGCGCGTCGCATGGATCGGATTCCATGCGGCCGGCTCTACCGCCACATGCCGCGCATGCGGGCGCCGACATCGATGCGCACCTGCCGCGCCTGGGCTTGAGCAGCAGACTCTGACTTCACCTGCGGCCAGCTGCAGGCCTCGAAGAATTGCAGCAGCGTCGCCGGAATGAAGCGGCTGCGCGAGGCATAGACATGGCGGTCGCCCTGCGCATTCTGCCCATAGGTGAAGAAACGCTGCGGCACGACGAGGTCGAGACCGTCGCGGGCGCGCGTCATCGCCACATAGAGCAGCCGGCGCTCCTCCTCGATTTCGGCGGTGGCGCCGACGGCAAGATCGCTCGGAATGCAGCCGTCGACGACATTCAGCATGAAGACCCTCGTCCATTCCTGGCCCTTGGCCGAATGGATGGTCGACAGAATGAGATAGTCCTCGTCGAGCAGCGGCACGCCGGCCTGGTCGCTGGTCGCATCCGGCGGATCGAGCGTGAGCTCGGTGAGGAAACGCTCGCGCGAGGCATAACCGCCTGCAATCTGCTCGAGCTGCAACAGATCGGCCTGCCGCGTTGCCGCGTCCTCATGCAGCCGCTCCAGATGCGGCGCGTACCATTGCCGCGCCAGCTCGATTTCCGCTGGCCAGCCGGCCTTGCCGGATTTCATTTCCTGAAGCATCGAAACGAAAGCCACCCAATCCTCCCCACAGCGCGGCGGCGCCGGCATGGCGGCAAGCGCTGAGAGCGGGCTCGCATCCTCGGCCATCAGGTCGAGCGCCTTCTGCGCCGTCGACGGCCCGACGCCCGGCAGGATCTGCATCAGCCGGAAGCCCGCCACCCGGTCGCGCGGGTTCTGCGCGAAGCGAAGCGCGGCCAGCATGTCCTTGACATGGGCGCTGTCGAGAAATTTCAGCCCGCCGAATTTGACGAAGGGAATGTTGCGCCGGGTCAGCTCGACCTCCAGCGGCCCGCTGTGATGCGAGGCGCGGAAGAGCACCGCCTGCTGCTTGAGCTTGAGGCCCTCTTCGCGATTGTCGAGCACCTTGTCGGCGACATAACGTGCCTGATCGGCCTCATCGCGAACCGTGACGAGGCGCGGCCGCTCGGCCGATTGCCGCTCGGTCCAGAGATTCTTGGTGAAGCGCTCCGAGGCGAGATCGATGACGGCGTTGGCGGCTGTCAGGATCGGCTGCGTCGAGCGATAGTTCCGGTCGAGCGTGACGATATTGGCGGGCGGGCTGAAGGCTGCGGGAAAATCGAGGATGTTGCGCACCGTCGCTGCGCGGAAGGAATAGATCGACTGCGCATCGTCGCCGACGACGGTCAGTCCCTGGCCTTGGGGCTTCAGCGCCATCAGGATCGAGGCCTGCAGTCGGTTGGTATCCTGATATTCGTCGACCAGCACATGGTCGAAGCGGCTGCCGATATCCTCGGCGATCACGCTTTCGCCCACCATCTGCGCCCAGTAGAGCAGCAGGTCGTCGTAATCGAGCACGTTCTGGCTCTGCTTCGCCTCGACATAGCAGGCGAACAGCTCGCGCAGCTGTTTTTCCCAGGCCACGCACCAGGGAAAGGCGTCGCGCAGCACCTGATCGAGCGCCGTCTCCGAGTTGACCGCCCTGGAATAAATGGCAAGGCAGGTGCCCTTGGCCGGGAACCGGCTTTCCGTCTTGGAGAAGCCGAGATCGTGCCGGATCAGGTTCATCAGGTCGGCGCTGTCCTCGCGGTCATGGATGGTGAAATCGGCATCGAGGCCGATCTGCTGGGCATAGTCGCGTAAGAGCCGCGCGCCAATGCCGTGGAAGGTGCCGGACCAATGAAGCGCATCGGCCATGACGCCGGCATTCGAACCGAGCACATCGCGGCAGATGCGCTCGACGCGCCGCGCCATTTCGGCCGCCGCCCGGCGCGAGAAGGTCATCAGCAGGATGCGGCGGGGATCGGCGCCCTTGACGATCAGATGGGCGACCCGATGGGCCAGCGTGTTCGTTTTGCCGGAACCGGCGCCGGCGATGACCAGCAGCGGCCCGGCAATATGGCTCCCGTCGGCGAGCGTGCCGTGCTCGACGGCCATGCGCTGCTGGGGATTGAGCTTTTCGAGATACATCCAGCCGTCCGGTCGGGCTCCCGCAGAATCACTGCGAGAAGATTAGATGTTCCTTGAATGTTCGCGATTTCAGCCGCTGTCAAGCCCGGACCGGCGCAAGTCTCAATCGGGGAAATCCGGCCCCACCACGCGCCGCACCAGCTTCAGGCTGCGGTCCGGCTGAAGAATATAGGTTTCCTCCACGCGCTGGCCGGTCCCGTTGTAGAACTGGTGGTGGACGGCGCTGCCGACCGGCGATTTGGTGAGCTTCGTCCGCGGCTGGCCGCCATAGGTGATGCTGCCGGGAATGGGTTCCAGCGCCGGGCTATCGGCAGAGGAGCAGCCGGTCAGCAATGCTGCGGCAAACAAGGCGGGCATCAGCACTTTCATCGTCGTCATCCCTCTTTCGACTGCAGCAAGATATGGAAGCCGCAGCACCTTCCGCCAAGGGCAGGTCAGGCTTGGCCCGCAGAAATCCCGCGCGAATATCCCGTCGAGACCGGCGAACCGCAACGAAAGCCCCGTTGCGGCGTTAACCTGGATCTACCAACCTCAGGAGACGCCTAAGTGATTGGGTTTGCTTTATTCCTAGACCATGACGAACCCACCCGGCAGGGTCATGGCGAGGCGGCGACACGCGCTTCGGTCGAGAGCGCTCTCCATGCCACCGATGATCTGGACGCCGGGGAAATCACCGTCAGCACGCTTGGTTCCTATGTCATCCTCGAAGGTTTCGTGCGCCGGCACGGCGATGTCGAACGAGCCGTCGCGATCGCCGAAAGCGTCGTCGGCCGAGGCTATGTGCATAGCCGCCTGCTGCGGCGCTGAGGGAACCAAGTAAGCCCCCGCGTGTTGAAATGCCGGATCAAAACGCTGGAGGCCATCATGCAGTTGCTTCTTCGCCTTTGGGCAACCACCTTGATTATCTGTGGTGTCTACGCCGGCTCCGCCTATGCCTCGCTCGAAACCGGCACGAACTATTCCGCGCTTCCGAAGGACCAGATCGCGCTCAACGAATATACCGAAACGGCCGCCTGCCAGCCGGCCGAGCCGCATTATCTGCCGTCCTTCATCCGCGCGGCTGACGGCACGATCATCGGTGTCGGTTATGTCGAGGTGGAGGATGCCGGCGACGCGGGATGCTGACAAACGGGGTTGTCCGAACGAGGCTCGCCGGCGTTTCCGGTGACGAGCCTCTGACCATCATCATGATGGCTGCGTGTGTTCTATCGAAACAGCTGTCCCCGGCGCAACGTCCTTTGCGCCAAAACCCGGCATCTGCTCGATCCAGGGTTAAGTGAAAATTAAACAATGTCTCGTTCCGGCACGCTTGCCGAACAAATCGAAAAACAGCCGGACGTTCCCTGCCGCGTTAATGCAGCAGCTTCAGCTTCGCCTCTTCGGCCGCCGCCAGGAACTCGGCCCTTGCCTCTTCCACGCTCTTGCGTCCGTCGAGTGCTGCCCGACAGGTGCTGCGCGCTTTGATATAATGCAGCCCGCGCGCGCTCGGCCAGAGATCCGCCAGACATTTCAACGCATCGAACGGCCCGTTGACAGTCTTGAGGTCAGCGCCTTCGAAACCGACCTTCACCGGGTCGTTCCATTTTTCAGTTGCCATCGATGCTCCTCCGGGGTTTCGACAGAACCATGTGTGCTGCGCCATCCTGTCCTCAGGGGGGACGCCGCCATGATAGCCATTCTAGCGAGAATTTTGCGGTCAACAATGGTGAATCGTTTGTTGTCGATGAACCGAAATGCCGACTTGGCGACACGGGATCGTAGGATTCGAAGAGGGCTACGCCCGTACGCGAGGAGAGGCCCTAAATAAACCATATGTTGCAGGCCCGCATCGCTGATCCATGCTCCTCTCCTCGTAAACGGGGCGAGGGGACGTGCCGGCGTGAGGCCTGCGGGGGACCGAGAGCTTGCGACATATCCCCTTCGCCCCGTTTACGGGGAGAAGGTGGCGGCAGCCGGATGAGGGGCCAGCCAAGTGCGAGAAATGATGTCGGATAAGAAAACTGGTGCTGCCGAGTGGGATTGAACCACCGACCTCACCCTTACCAAGGGTGTGCTCTACCACTGAGCTACGGCAGCAGGACCAGGACCCGTGCGAGCCGGGCGGCTCAATCGCGGGAACGGGGCGGCTATTGCCACAGCTTGACGACAAGCGCAAGCCGCAAATTCCAACTTCGCGTGGATTGCGATGCGGGGGACTTTTGGATCGGCGCGAATTCGGTTAATTCTGTCACATGAACGACAAGACCGAAACCGGCCACCAGAGCCGCAAAGAGGCAATCGAGGCACAGGCGAAGCTGCGCCGCGAGCGCGCCGCCGAAAAGCTCAGGGAAAATCTCAGCCGACGCAAACAGCAGGTACGCGCCCGCCGTTCGGGCCAGGCCGACGAAACAAATGGGCTGCCCGCCGCAAAAATGGACGAATCGTAATGTTCCGTCCGGCACGAATTGAAGCCTCTTAAGAAATCCCCTAAACACCCTCACTCCTCTTTCAAGCCAGAACTTTCAGGAAGTAAGCGCACATGGATCGTATCAGAATCGTCGGCGGTAATGAGCTGAATGGCATCATTCAGATTTCCGGCGCCAAGAATGCCGCACTGCCGCTGATGATCGCCTCGCTTCTGACCAGCGATACGCTGACGCTGGAAAACGTGCCGCATCTGGCCGATGTCGAACTTCTGATGCGCATCCTCGGCAATCATGGCGTCGACGTCGCCGTCAACGGCCGCCGCGAGCGTCAGGAGGATTCCTACGCCCGCACGATTCATTTCACCTGCCGCACCATCGTGGATACCACCGCTTCCTATGAACTGGTCTCGAAGATGCGCGCCTCTTTCTGGGTCATCGGCCCGCTCTTGGCGCGCGAAGGCCATTGCCGGGTGTCGCTGCCGGGCGGCTGCGCCATCGGCACGCGCCCCGTCGATCTCTTCATCGAAGGCCTGACGGCGCTCGGCGCGACCATGGAGATCGATGCCGGCTACATCAACGCCAAGGCCCCCGATGGCGGCCTGATCGGCGCGCGCTACACCTTCCCGAAGGTTTCCGTCGGCGCCACCCATGTGATGATGATGGCGGCGACGCTTGCCCGCGGCACCACTGTTATCGGCAATGCCGCCCGCGAACCTGAAGTCGTCGATCTCGCCAACTGCCTGAACGCCATGGGTGCCAAGATCTCCGGCGCGGGGACTGCGACCATCACCATCGAGGGCGTCACCTCGCTCTCCGGCGCCCGCCACCGGGTCCTGCCGGATCGCATCGAGACCGGCACCTACGCCATGGCCGTCGCCATGGCCGGCGGCGACGTCGTGCTGGAAAATACCGATGTGTCGCTGCTCGAAACCGCGCTGGAAACGCTGCGCCGCGCCGGGGCGGATATCTCCGCGACCAACAACGGCATGCGCATCAAGCGCAACGGCGCCGGCATCAAGCCGGTCGATATAGTCACCGATCCCTTCCCGGGTTTCCCGACCGACCTGCAGGCGCAGTTCATGGCGCTGATGACCCGCTCCTCCGGCATCTCTCATGTCACCGAGACCATCTTCGAGAACCGCTTCATGCACGTGCAGGAGCTTGCCCGCCTCGGCGCCAGGATCACGCTCTCCGGCCAGACGGCGAAGATCGAAGGTGTCCAGCGCCTGCGCGGCGCGCCTGTTATGGCGACCGATCTGCGTGCCTCCGTTTCGCTCGTCATCGCCGGCCTTGCCGCCGAGGGCGAAACCACGGTCTCCCGCGTCTATCACCTCGACCGCGGTTTCGAGCGGCTCGAGGAGAAGCTGACCCGCTGCGGCGCCGTCGTCCAGCGCATCAGCGAGTAAGCCCTCGTTCATCCCGGTTGCGTAATCCGTCACAGCATCCTATTTCCCTTGTCTGACGCATCGCCATTCCGGCGATGCCTCCTGGGATAAGACTGGATGACCGATCTGAAGCTTGTTGCGCTCGATGATGAGGATCTTGCCATCATCTCCGCCCATATGCAGGACAGCGTCTTCAAGGTCGGTGACATCGACTGGTCGCCGCGCGAAGCGCAATTCGCCCTTGCCGCCAATCGTTTCGTCTGGGAGGGTGCCGGGCGCAAGCGCAGGGGTTTCGAGCGCCGCCGGGCCGCCTTGGTCTTCAAGCGGGTGCTTGCCGTGCGTTCGCTCGGCATCGACCGTGGTGAGCGGGACGAGGTGCTGTCGCTCCTGGCGCTGCGTTTCGAGAAGAAGGGCGAAGGGCCTGACGGCACGGTCGAGCTGGCGCTGTCGGGCAAGGCCTCGATAGCGCTCGATGTCGAATGCATCGAGGCGCAGCTTGCCGATATCGGCGGCGCCTGGGAGGCGGCTTCCAAGCCGCGCCATCCCTGACGCCCGACGTTTGAATGTTGCGGTTTCGAGTTGAGAAGGAATATCGGCCTTGGCAATCTGGCTGGATCAGGCATCGGAAGGTTTCGAGCAGCATTTCGCCGCCTTCCTGACGACGAAGCGCGAAGTCTCCGAGGATGTGAACGCCGTTGCGCGCGCCATTATCGATGACGTCAGGGCGCGTGGCGATGTGGCGCTTGCCGAATATTCGCTGAAATTCGACGGCATCGATTTCGCCACCGTGCCGATGCGCGTCACGCCTGAAGAGATCGACGCCGCCATCGAGGCGGTGCCGTCGGAAGTTCTTGGGGCGCTGAAGCTCGCGGCGCTCCGCATCGAATCCCATCATCGCCGGCAGCTGCCGAGGGACGATATTTACGAGGACGATCTCGGCGTCCGTCTCGGCTCGCGCTGGACGGCGATCGAGGCGGTCGGACTTTACGTTCCCGGCGGTACCGCGAGCTATCCGAGCTCGGTGCTGATGAACGCCGTGCCGGCCAAGGTCGCCGGCGTCGACCGGATCGTCATCGCCGTTCCCGCCACCGGCGGCGCCGTCAATCCGGCGGTGCTCGCCGCCGCCAGGCTTGCCGGCGTGACCGAGATCTACCGCGTCGGCGGCGCCCAGGCGATCGCTGCTCTCGCCTATGGCACCGAGACGATCGCCCCGGTCGCCAAGATCACCGGTCCCGGCAACGCCTATGTCGCCGCCGCCAAGCGCCACGTCTTCGGCACTGTCGGCATCGATATGATCGCCGGTCCTTCCGAGGTGCTGGTCATTGCCGACAAGGACAACAATCCCGATTGGATTGCCGCCGATCTTTTGGCGCAGGCCGAGCACGATGCCAGCGCCCAGGCGATCCTGATCACCGATGATGTCGAATTCGGCAAGCAGGTGGAGCAGGCGGTCGAACGCCAACTGAAGTCGCTGAACCGTGCGGAGACGGCGGCGGCAAGCTGGCGCGATTTCGGCGCCGTCATCCTCGTTACCGATCTGAACCAGGCCGTTCCGCTCGCAAACCGCATCGCCGCCGAGCATCTCGAGCTTGCCGTCGCCGATCCGGACCGGCTGCTCGATGGCATCCGCAATGCCGGTGCGATCTTCATCGGCGCCCATACGCCCGAAGTGATCGGCGATTATGTCGGCGGTTCGAACCATGTGCTGCCGACGGCGCGTTCGGCGCGCTTCTCCTCCGGTCTTTCGGTCCTCGATTTCGTCAAGCGCACCTCGATCCTTCGCCTCGGGCCGGATGAACTGCGCACCCTTGGCCCGGCGGCGATCGCGCTGGCGGTTTCCGAAGGCCTCGATGCCCATGCGCGATCGGTCGCGATCCGCCTTAACCTCGAAAGGTGAGGGTATGGCGGCGGGCGATTTCCGGCTTTGCGACGTCGTCCTGGACGATACGATCGGCCGTTCGACGCCCGATGTCGAGCATGAGCGCGCCGTCGCCATCTTCGATCTGATCGAGGAGAACAGCTTTGCGCCGATCGGCCATGCCGGCGGGCCTTATCGGCTAAACATCTCGCTGGTCGACTCTAAGCTGGTCTTCGCCATCGCCACGGAAGACGGCGGCAATGTCGCCACCCATATCCTGTCGCTCACGCCCTTCCGGCGGATCGTCAAGGATTACTTCATGATCTGCGAGAGCTATTATGAAGCGATCCGTTCGGCCACACCAAGCCGCATCGAGGCGATCGATATGGGCCGGCGCGGTATCCACAACGAGGGGTCGCAGACGCTGAAGGACAGGCTGACCGGCAAGATCGAGATCGATTTCGACACCGCCCGGCGGCTGTTCACGCTGGTCTGCGTGCTCTACTGGCGCGGATGACGGCAATGGAGGTCGCCGCCGACGTCGAGGAGGGGAAGAGGCCGGGCGCCATCCTCTTCATGTGCGGGCTGAACGCCATCCGCTCGCCAATGGCGGAAATCATTGCTCGTAGCATTCTGCCGTCCAATACCTATATAAGGTCGGCCGGCGTTCGCGCCGGCGAGCGCGATCCTTTCGTCGATGTGGTGCTTGAGGAGATCGGGCTTTCCCTCGGGCGCCGCCAGCCGCAGACGCTGGAAGACCTCGAGGACGATTATTTCGATCTGATCATCACGCTGTCGCCGCAGGCCCATCATGCCGCGCTGGAGCTGACGCGCTCGAATGCAATCGACGTCGTCTACTGGCCGACGATGGATCCGACGGTTGTCAGCGGAACGCGCGAGCAGATTCTCGAGAGCTATCGCGAGGTCCGCAATCATCTCACCGGTCTCATCGAAAGCCGGCTGCTGAAACGAAAAGGCATCGCCGCGCAGTCGGCGTGAAAACAAATGACGGAAAGCCCGATCAACAAGGTTCACAAACCCGCCTTGATTGTGTAGTTTCCGCCCAAATTTCAAGGCGCGCGCTGCGCTGCCTCTTCAACCCACAGGAAGAAAACCACTATATGCCGAAAGAAGAAGTCCTCGAATTCCCGGGAATCGTCACCGAACTTCTGCCGAATGCGACGTTTCGCGTGAAGCTTGAAAACGAACACGAGATTATCGCCCATACCGCCGGCCGCATGCGCAAGAACCGCATCCGCGTTCTCGCCGGCGACAAGGTGCTTGTGGAAATGACGCCCTACGATCTGACCAAGGGCCGCATCACCTACCGTTTCAAGTAAGCTTGCCCAAGGTCCTGCAAGGGTTTTCTCCCGTCTGGCGATGGTCGAGGTTCCATGGCGCTGAAATATAAGCTCATTCTCGCTTCGGGCTCGCCCCGTCGCGTTGACCTGCTCAACCAGGCAGGCATCGAGCCGTCGCGCCTGATGCCGATGGATATCGACGAGACGCCGAAGAAGTCGGAGCATCCGCGCTCGCTCGCCCGCAGGCTTTCGGCCGAGAAGGCGGAAGCCGCCCTTGCCGCCATTAAGGGCGACATCACCTGGAAGGGCAGTTATATCCTCTCCGCCGACACGGTGGTCGCCGTTGGCCGGCGCATTCTCGGCAAGGCCGAGTTTGCCGACGAGGCGTTGAGTTCGCTGCATCTTTTGTCCGGACGCAACCATCTCGTCTATACCGGCGTTTGCCTGGTGACGCCGGATCGCAAGATCCGCCAGAAGATCGTCGAGACCAAGGTCCGCTTCAAGCGGCTGTCCGGCTTCGAGATCGAAAACTATCTGGCCTCCGGCCAGTGGCGCGGCAAGGCGGGCGCCTACGGCATCCAGGGCCTGGCCGGCACTTTCGTGCAGAAGATGGTGGGCTCTTACACCAACGTCGTCGGCCTGCCGCTTTATGAAACCATTGTGCTTTTGACCGGCGAAGGCTTCGATGTGCATAGCCGGTGGCCAGAGGGCTGAGGCCGCGGCCGACGCCATAGGACGAACCGATTATGCCCGAAAACAGGAAAGCCGCCGCCAAGGTCGAACCGCTGCGTAAGACGCGCCCTTGCCCCGAATGCGGCAAGCCGTCGAATCGCGAACATTATCCCTTCTGCTCCAACCGCTGCCGCGAGGTCGATCTCTCCCGCTGGCTGACCGGCTCCTATGCCATTCCGGTTGCTGATGACGAGACCAAGGCCGATTATCCCGACGAGGAAAACTAGCGAAATCGATCGGCGAAGCTCTTATTTTTCCTCATGAATTGGCAAATCCGGGGAGACCGTCAAAAAAGAGTCATTTGACGCTTGCCATGAGCGAACAAGATGCTATAACCCGCTCGCTTCCGGGGCGAACCAAGGCCCCGCGGTTCTTTTTCAAAAGAAGCATCATCGGAAGCAGGTTAGCCCAGGTAGCTCAGTTGGTAGAGCAGCGGATTGAAAATCCGCGTGTCACTGGTTCGATTCCGGTCCTGGGCACCACTACACTCCCCAAGCAGTACCAAGCACTAAGATGGCCGTCGATCGAGATAAGTCGACCAATTTCATGTTGCGTGTATTGCGGCGGAATTCCTTACATTTCCAACGGTTGCTACAGGGAAACCGCGAAACACGCGAGATGGAATGCACACGTCCCCCCTTCGGGACGGAGAAAGCCGCTGATCAGCTCCGCCCGGGTCCAATCATCATTCTGGTCGACAAAGTCGGCGCAGCCAAACGTATGATTTGAGGCTTCCTGCGCCGGCCAACAAAACGGCGAAAACGCGCAGTTGATGCGTCGAATTCACTTGATGTCCTGTCGGCCGAGATCATTGTTATACTCAGCTCGTAGACATTATCGCCGCCTTCGGCCGCGGTCGTCCCGGAAGGCGCGGGGTCCGCCTGGGTTGACGCCGGCTGGGTAGGGCATCGAATGGAACCAACACCGGTCATTGCCGTTGTAAGCCAGGGAGTCCGACCATGAGCAACGCCCGTCAGGCGCGAACGAGATGGTGACGGTACTCCGAGGAGAACGCACATGGATCTCACAACCCTTGTCATCATCGTTGTGATACTTCTTTTGCTAGGCGGTGGCGGCTGGTACGGTCGGGGACGCTGGTACTAAACGACGGCCTACGTGGCACGCATCACTGGTTGACGAGCGCTCCGGCTGGGGGACGGCGCGCCCGGCCGCGGCCAACAATCCCTCTGTTCAGAGGTCAGTGCCGCCTTTCGTTGACTTCGCCAGCATCTCGCTCAGCGTCGCCGCCGAGAGCATGGATTCGGCCAAAAGCTTCTTGAGCTTCTGGTTCTCTTCATCCAGGGCTCTCACCTTTTTGGCATGGAGGCCGGCATTCCGGACTGCAGAGATTGCTACCGATAGAAGGTCGGCTCGCTGATGCCGTAACTGTGGCAAACATCCGCCACCGTCACGCCGGCTTGGTGTTCCTTCGGGTGCCCGCTATCTGGTCGTTACCATATTTCGCTTGCCCATCACCCCTTCAATCCTCACGAAATGCTCTGTTGAAGCTGTCGAGCAGTGGTCTGACGGCATAGAAGGCCACGCTGCTTTCGCCCGTTTCGATCGATGTCGGGTCGGGCAGGGGCCAGCTAGCTCGTCAGCCTGCTTCATTGGCCGACCGGTTCCGTCACCGCTTTAATGACGTCAGACGCCATCTTGAATTCCTTGTCGCGGCTGGTGATGCCATGGCGTCGCGCGATCCAGGCAAAATCCGTGTATGCGACGCGAACCGCCCCATCCTTCGTTTCGTAGACGAGAACGCGGACCGGCCAATCGAGGCCGGCTGTGGGATTGGCGGTGATGAATGTCGTTCCGAGTGCCGGATTGCCGAACAGAACCAGCCGTGAAGGGAGGACCTTGTTGCCGGCAGCCGTGCCGAGAGCCGCTTGATCAATATCATCGAACAGCATGATGCCCTTCTCAGCGACATTGGCCTTGATCTTACTAACAGTCTCGTCAACCGAGTAACGGCTTTTCAGAACAACGACGCCGTCGCGGGCACCTGCCTGGGCGATTGAGACGGGCGTTGCCACGATCGCGGCAGCCGATGAAAGCATGGCGGCGAAGAACAGGTTGATCATTCTTTGCATGGCATTCTCTCCTTTGGTTGGGTAAATCTTCGGCGTAGTTGTCAGGTCGGGGCGGAACAGCGTTCCGGCCGCTTCGATAGGCTGGACTTATGGTGGCGCGCTTAGCGAACTTCCGAGGAGCATTGCTGCGCCGAGTGCGGTGATCAGGACGAACACGCAGGCGTTCCAGCCGAGATGGTCATAGACCTGTCCGAGAGCCAGACTGCCGATCATGCCGCCGGTATAGTAGGATGCCAGATAGATGCCGCTGGCACCGGCCTTGTCGCTCGTCGCACGCCCGCCGATGATGCCGGTGGCAATTGCTTGCGCCAGGAACGTGCCGATTGCCACCAGCGTCAATCCCGCGAGGATGATCGGCAAATTTCTGCTGAGAAGCGCCACGAGCCCGAGGACGGCCATTGCCAGGGTCAACACCATTGCCGCTTTCGACCCGACATAGCTTGCAAGCTTCCCGGCAAACGGCGTGGTCACGATCGAAGGGAGAAAGACGAGGTAGACAAGGCCGAGCGCCATCGGCGCCACGCCCAGCGCGACAATCTGGAAGTTCACATAGGTATAGGTTCCGATGAACACGAACAGGATCAGGAAACCGATCACGAAGACGCGTCGCAGGTCCGGATCGGCAAGGTGAACGCTCCAGATGCGACTGGCAACACTGCCTCGATTGTTCGTGCGCATCATGTTCGCGGTCTTTTTGAGCGTAAACCAGACCAACGCGGCGCCGAGGAGATTAAGTCCTGCGAATATCAGAAAATTCAGCGAAAGGCCGCCGACGCCGGCGATAGCGGCAGACAGCATACGGCCAAAGAGATTGCTCGCGACATTGCCTGTGACATAGGCTGCCAGGGCTCCGACGGTCTTTCCGGCGGAAAAATGTTCAGACAGGTAGGCTGCCGTGAGCGTAAAGGCGGTCGACATGCACAGTCCCTGAAGCACCCGTAACGCCGCGAAGACAATAATGTTGTCGGCAAATGCCAGCAGCGTCGTCGGGATGGACAGAAGGGCGAGGCTGATCCAGATGCCGTTGCGCCGGTCGACACCCCCGCCAAAAAAAGCCACGAGCAGACCGGCGACTGCCATGCCGAACGTGCTGGCATTGACGGCAAAACCCATCGTGGCACGGCTCACCTGGAATCTCTCGACCAGCGAAGGCAACACCGCCTGTGCCGCGAAGAGGTCGACAAGGGTCAGGAAAGCAATGAGCGCGATCAGCCCAAATCGCCAACTATCGGTACGAAGTTTCTTGTCCGCATGAGTGGATGCGAGCGGCTGTTCGAAATTGGTCATTGCTAGGTCCCCCGAAATGCGGCGATTTCGGCAATGGCCGAAAACGCCGGAGCGTTGCTCAAAGGCTGGGTCAACGGACGAGGCAGCAATCACATCGCCGCGTTGTCGTCGTGCATCTCGGGGCTCAAAATGTCGGAGGAATAAAGCACGGCCGGAACCTTGCCGTTGTTCTTCCACCAATGGGAGAGGTGGCCGAACTCGGCGGTGACCTCGCCCCTCTTGTGCAGGATCGGCACCTTGCAGGTGCTGCGGTATTCGGTGATTGACCCGGAGGCAATCAGGATATTGGCCGGGCGCATGTCATGCGAATGCCAGGGAACAACGCCGCCCGGCTGCACGACCAGCTTTCGCATGCGCAGCATGCTGCCCTTCCAGGCATCGCCCTTGGAAGAAAGATCGATTGTTTTGAGGACACTGTCAGTGACGCCCTTCGGCATTGTGGGACCAGGTTTCATGCCATCTTGGGCAACCTGATCGGCCGGGCAGTCGCCGGCAAAGGCAAATGAGGCGGGCAGGCCGGCGGCGAACATCAGTGCGTTAAAGGCAAGCATAGCCAAAGAGACTTGGCGGGTTTTGATTGAAGGCATCATCGGTGCTTCTCCTTGTTGGGGCTCGGCAAGATCGGTGTCGAGCATGTGAGGAGAGTGGCGGACTGCCGATCGAAAGAGAAATGCCAGATGCTTTTGAAATCGATAGCCGTGGGCTATTGTCGATTGCCGGACAAGCACAGAAGGCCCGGCAAATCGCCAGGCCATGTTCAATTGAGGCGGTAAGCTACATTCATCAATGCGGTCGGCTCGGCGGGGACGCCCAGCCATACGATTTCACAGCGCCGACAAAAACGGAAACCGCCGGCGAAAAGCGGCGACCCGCGACAGTCACAAGACAGACTTCCCGGCTGACCTCCGGCTCCGCGACCGGTCGAACCTGAAGTCCGGGAATGACGGCGCTGTATTCAGGAATGAAGCAGATGCCCAAGCCGCCGGCGACAAGATTCTGGATCCAGTCTTCGCGTTCGCTGGAATAGGAAACGAGCGTCTTGACACCCTGCGCATCGCAAAGATCCGAGAGGTAATCCCAATATTCGCAGTTGACGCGACGCAGGTACACTTCTCCGTCGATCGCAGAAATGGGAATGGCGTCGTATTGGCTGAGCCTGTGGCCGGCAGGGAAGGCGAGCATGAACCTCTCGCGGAAGAGCGAAGTCACGTCGAAGCGCTCGGGAAAGTTCGTCGCCGTTGACATCAGTGCCACATCGATTTCGCCTGTCTCCAACAGTTCAGATAGTTTCGTCGGCACGCCTTCGATCAGTTGTAGTTGAATACCCTTGTGGCGCATGTTGAAGTCGGTCAGGAGACCGGTGAACCGGCGTGGACCGATCGTGCACATGATGCCAACCTTGAGATGAGCTTCGTTGAGACAGAGAAATCGCGATGCCTCCGAACGCACGCCCATGAGCTCGTCCTGAATCTGCTGGAACCGTGGCCGGAGCAGATTGCCGAGATCGGTTATATGAGTGAGATTGCGCTCTCGGCGGAACAACAAGCCACCGACCTCGTCTTCAAGCTGCTGTACGGCGCGGCTGAGCGCCGGCTGAGTAACATTGCACCTTTCGGCCGCACGCGTGAAATTGCGTGTTTCGCAGACTGCCAGAAAATAACGTATATGATGAATATCCATCGCCGCCCCCAGGGATGAACGCGATTTTATCTATGCTGCAATTCTCTACAGCGGCGGCATTCTCATCCAATGCCATGGATTTATCAATTCCATACCCGACCGGCATTTCTAAAGTGAGCGCCGATACTCCACTGTGACTGCATGACGCCAGAAAATGTCCTTGATCGCAGTGGAGAGCGCATATGCTGAACGCCTTTGATCCTGAAATCGATACTCTCATCGGCCGCAAGCCCCTGGAAGGGCGCAGCGCCATCGTCACCGGCTCCACCAGCGGGATCGGTCTTGGCATTGCGCATGCACTTGCTCGCTCAGGTGCGGCCGTGATGTTGAACGGGTTCGGCGACCCCGCCGAAATCGAGACACTGCGTGCCGACATCGCAGGCGACAACGACGTCGACGTCGCTTACGACGCCGCTGACATGACCAAGCCGGAGGCCATCCGAATGATGGTTGAGAGGGCTGTCGCGCGGTTCGGCCAGGTCGACATCGTCGTCAACAATGCCGGCATCCAGCACGTTTCGCCGATCGGAAAGTTTCCGTCGGAAAAGTGGGACGCTATCCTCGCCATCAATCTTTCCGCCGCTTTTCATCTGGTGCAGTCGACATTCGATGGCATGTGCGCCAGAGGCTACGGGCGGATCATCAATGTCGCCTCGGCTCATGGGTTGGTCGCATCGCCGTTCAAATCGGCCTATGTGGCGGCCAAGCATGGCATCGTCGGCTTCACAAAGACGATCGCGCTCGAAGGTGCGGAATTCGGCGTCACATCTAATGCGATCTGCCCCGGCTATGTCTGGACGCCGCTCGTCGAACACCAGATCGAAGATCAGGCGAAGTCGCATAAGATCGCGCGAGATGCGGTGATCCGCGAGGTGTTCCTGAAGGATCAACCGACCAAGCGATTTGCCACTGTCGAAGAAATGGGTGCGCTCGCCGTATTTCTCTGCGGCGATCTGGCCGGATCGATCACCGGGACCGCTATTCCGGTCGACGGCGGCTGGACCGCACACTGACCAATCATTTCAAACGAGAGGGAAGGCGATCGTGAACACACATGTTGGAAGTGAGCCCAGAATGCAGCCCGAATTTTCTGTTGCCGGGCGTGATCCACGGATGATCAACCTCGCGCTGCAGGGCGGCGGCGCGCACGGGGCTTTCACCTGGGGCGTGCTCGATCGGCTGCTGGATGAGCCCACCCTTTCATTTGAAGGCATCGTGGCGACGAGTGCCGGCGCGATGAATGCCGCCGTCATGGCTTACGGCCTCGCCGCGGGGGGGCGAAGCGGAGCACAGAGCGCTCTTGCCAATTTTTGGCGTCGCGTCAGCCATGCTGCCGCATCGGGCCCTTTGCAGCCGACATTGCTCGACCGCCTTGCCGGTTCCAGATCGCTGGAGTTCTCCCCGGCATTTATCATGTTCGACCTCGTCACGCGGCTGATGTCGCCCTATCAGTTCAATCCGTTCAACTTCAATCCGCTGCGCCAGGTGCTGGAGCAATCGATCGATCTGGACGCGATCCGAATGGCGCGCTGCCCGGTAAAACTCAGCATTTGTGCCACCAATGTGCGGACCGGCAAGGTGAAGGTCTTCGGGAATGACGAGCTCTCGATCGATGCGGTTATGGCGTCCGCCTGCCTGCCTTTCCTGTTCCAGGCGGTGGAAATCGAGGGCGAAGCCTACTGGGACGGTGGCTATATGGGAAATCCCGCGATATTCCCGCTGATCTATGGCTGCGATACGCCCGACGTCCTCGTGGTCCATATCAACCCGATCGAAAGAGCCGACCTGCCGCGGACCGCGGGAGAAATTCTCAACCGCATCAACGAGATCAGCTTCAACTCGTCGCTGCTGAGGGAGATGCGGGCCGTGGCCTTCGTCACGCAGCTTATCGATGCTCAGGGGACGACGCCGCCCAATCTCAAGCGTATTTTTGTGCACGGTATCTCCGACGACGACACGATGAAGAATCTAAGCGTGTCGAGCAAGCTGAACGCAGACTGGGGAGCGCTTGTGGACTTGAGGGATCGCGGTCGTGAATGCGCCGATCTCTGGCTGGTCGCCAACTACCACGACATCGGCAAACGATCGACGGTGGACATCCGCGAACGCTATCTTTGATCCTCGACAATTCTCACTCCCGGCAGTTGCCAGATACTGCCCCTTGAGCCCTCGTCTTTTCCAACGGGGGCTCTTTTTGGATGGGATCGACTGCCGAAGCATAGAGACGGCGTATCGAAACCATGCGGAGACAGCATTTCAGACGGAAGCAGACTTCTGGGAAAGTGAGTTAGTCAAGCCGATGGCGGTTTGACCCCACCAACCAGGAGACTTCTCATGAATGCTTCACGTTTTCTTATCAGCTCGGCTATTGCCGCAGCCGCCTCCATGAGCGCCGCCAGCGCCTTTGCCGGCCCGGCTGCCAAGCCGGATTTCTCATTCGAAAAATGCTTTGGCGTCGTCAAGGCCGGCCTCAACGACTGCCAGACCGCCAGCCATTCCTGCGCCGGCACGGCGACGGCCGACAATGCCAAGGATTCCTGGATTTACATCCCGGCCGGCACCTGCAGCAAAATTACCGGCGGCAGCACCGAACCGAAGGCCTGACCTCTCTCAAGCTCTCAACTGCACATTCGAAAGGAGCAACCGATGTCCAAGATATTTCCGAGCAATCCGGTGCCGAACGCCGCGGGCATCGGTCTTCGCTCCCAGCATATCGGCGAAATGCTGTCCCGCCGCCCGTCGGCGGGGTGGCTCGAAGTCCATGCGGAAAATTATATGGGCGGCTCGGCGGCCGTCGATGCGCTTGAGCGGCTGCGGGAAAGCTATCCCCTGTCGATCCACGGTGTCGGTCTGTCGCTCGGCAGCAGCTTCGGTCTTGATCGCGATCACTTGGAACGTATGCGCAAGCTCTGCCTGCGTTTCCAGCCAAGCCTGGTTTCCGAACACCTTGCCTGGAGCGTTGCCGATGGCGCCTATCTGAATGACCTTCTGCCGCTGCGCTATGATGCGCAGGCACTGGCCGTCGTCGCCACCAATGTCTTGCGGCTTCAGGATGCGCTTCAGCGGCGCGTCTTTATCGAAAACCTCTCGGCCTATATCGCCTTCGAGGATTCAACCATGACCGAGGCGGAATTTCTCGCTGAACTCGTCCGGCTCACCGGTTGCGGTCTGCTCCTCGACGTCAACAACGTTTATGTATCGGCATGCAATCTCGGCTTCGACGCCAAAGCCTTCATTGATCAGCTCCCGGCGCATGCCGTCGGCGAAATTCACCTCGCCGGCCATGCGGTCAATGAGGTCGAGGGCGATATCGTCCTGATCGACGACCATGGCTCGCGCGTTCCGCCGGCGGTCTGGTCACTCTATGCCTATGCGATCCGGAAAATCGGACATCGCCCCACGCTCATCGAATGGGATACCGATGTCCCCGCCCTGGACGTGCTGCTCGGCGAAGCCATGTGGGCCGACCTGCTCGCCCAATCGATCGCCTTCGAAGATCGGATGCAGGCCGCACGGCCCGCGCCGCAGACGGGCCGGTTCGAAGGCATGGTCCTGCCGTTGCAGCCCGCCAGCACGAAAGGACCAATGCCGGCACTTGCTGCACTTGCGACAATCAAGCCATCCGTATTTGCCAATCATCCAAGGCCGAGGAGGAGTGGCCATGCTTTCTAATTGCGCCCTTCAGTCACGGATTGCCCAGGCCATTCTGCACGACGATCGTTGTGACGTTGCTCCGGTGTTGGCCAAAGCCGCCTTCGATCCGCTGCGCCGGTTCAACATCTACCGCAACAACACTTTCGCCTCGCTGACGGCGACTTTGATCGCGGTTTTCCCGGTCACGGTGCAGCTGTTGGGCGAGAACTACTTTCGTTACGTTGCCGGCATCTTCATACGCAA
Organism: Rhizobium lentis; assembly: GCF_014200175.1. Taxonomy (GTDB): domain Bacteria; phylum Pseudomonadota; class Alphaproteobacteria; order Rhizobiales; family Rhizobiaceae; genus Rhizobium; species Rhizobium mulingense. Next base: position 348,331 of record NZ_JACHBD010000002.1, read on the forward strand.
CAATCCGCCAAAGGAGGCGCGGCTCGTCCGCTATGGTGGCAATTTCCCTCGCTTTCTGGCCGGGTTCGAAGACATTCGTTCGATGCCCTTCATCGCCGAAACTGCCCGGCTGGAATGGATGATCGCGGAGGCGCTTGACGCGCCGGCATTGCCGGGCTGCATCTTGGAGCAGCTTGCAGACGGCGAAGCCGACACAGTGCCACAACTCTTTCTTCAGCCGTCGCTGCGTCTGCTCGTCTGTCGCTGGCCGGCACTGGAGATCTGGTCGGCGCATCAGCCCGACGGACAGATCGGGACCCTGACGGCATTATGCCGCCGACCTGAGCGCATCGCTTTATGGCGAACCAACGAGAGCGTGCGTTTTCTGCGCCTTGAAGCTCGGGATTTCGCATTCCTGCATGCACTGAGGAAGCGTGCGAGTCTGGAGGCGGCCGTTGACCGTATCCTTCCGCGAACGCCCGATTTCGATCTTTCGGCTGCCTTGAGCGGCTTGTTCGCGGAAGGTCTCGTAGCCCGCATTCATCACATCCAGCTCGCAACCAATTGAAGGATGGAAATCATGACCATGATGAACCCTGTCGCAGCGGCCCGCAAAGGCGGGATTGCCGGGCTCTATGTCTTGGCATTGAAGCGTTTGAACATGCTACCGCTCTCGCTTGCCCAACTCGCCTCCCGCCTGGCCGTCGCACATGTTTTCTGGCAGTCGTCGCAGAGCAAGCTTGCCTCCTGGCCGACAACGGTGCAGTTGTTCACGCTTGAATACAGGCTGCCAGTGATCGATCCCGGCGTGGCCGCTGGGCTCGCGACGACGGCCGAGCTGAGCGGCTCCATTTTGATGTTTCTCGGCCTGTTCTCCCGACTTGCCACCCTTATGTTGCTTGGCGTGATTTCGACGATCCAGTTCCTCGTCTATCCGCAGAACTGGCCCGATCATTTGCTCTGGACCGCGCCGCTGTTGTTGATCCTGACCCGCGGTGCCGGGGTTGTTTCGCTCGACTATCTCGCCTTGCGTTTCTTCTTGAGGGAGCGCTGAGCGATGCAGGTCGCGGATGGTTCGTCAGCGTCGGATCCGAACGCGATTCGGGCCCCGGTTCGGCGCAAAAAGGTGCTCATTCTCGGGGCTGGGTTCGGCGGTCTGGCGGCGGCCATGGGTCTCCGGCATGCCGACGTGGATGTGACGGTCATTGACCGGCGCAACTACCATCTTTTTCAGCCTCTGCTCTATCAGGTGGCGACGGCAGGACTTTCTCCTGCGCAGATTGCCATGCCGATCCGTCGCATCCTCTCTCGGCAAGCCAATGTCACGGTTCTGATGGAGCGTGTCGAGGGGATCGACAAGGACGCGCGGCTCGTTTTGACCGCCAACCGTTGCATTGCCTACGACTATCTCGTCATCGCGACCGGCGCCAGGCACGCATACTTCGGCAATGATGAATGGGCGCGGACCGCACCCGGATTGAAGACGATCGCCGATGCGACGGAAATCCGCGCCCGTATCCTGTCGGCCTTCGAACGCGCCGAGGCTGCCGAGGAGCGGGGCGACCGCGAGCGCTTTCTAACATTCGTCGTCGTCGGCGGCGGCCCCACCGGGGTTGAGCTGGCAGGCGCCATTGCCGAACTGGCGAAAAAGGTCATCGTTCGCGATTTTCGACGCATCGACTCGTCCTCCGCCCGCGTTGTCCTGGTCGAAGCCGGTGGTGTCGTCCTGCCCGCCATGCCGCCGAAACTGTCTGAGAAAGCCCGGCGGCACCTGGAGATGCTTGGCGTCGAGGTACTTCTTAAGGCGGCGGTGACGCGTTGTGATGTTCAAGGTGTTACACTTGCCGACGGGCGGGAAATTCATTCATCCTGTGTGCTGTGGGCTGCCGGCGTCATGGCTTCCAAAGCAGCCAAATGGCTAGGCGTGCCTGCCGATCGCGCCGGCCGCGTCCATGTCGACCGAAATCTTAACCCGCCGGGCAACAATGAGATCTTCGTGATTGGCGACACCGCGGCGGTGACGGGTGAAAATGGCGGGGCAGTTCCGGGCGTCGCGCCAGCCGCCAAGCAGATGGGCGAGCACGCAGCACGCGCCATCCTCGCCGAACTTGAGGGTCAGCCCGCCGGGCCGTTCCGCTATCGTGAATTTGGCCGTCTGGCGACAATCGGGCGCAAGGCGGCGGTTGCCGACTTCGGCCGAATCCGGCTGTCGGGCCTTGGTGCTTGGTTGGTGTGGAATATTGCGCATCTTTGGTTTCTTGTCGGTTTCCGCAATCGCGCCGCGGTGTTCATGGATTGGGCTCTGGCTTACGTTCGCTATGATCGCAGCGCCCGGCTGATTACCGATCGCCATGAACGCTAGGGCTTTCCCACGGGTTAAAATGGGACGCGCAGTCACGGCGTTACTGTTGCTTGCAGTGTTGTCCACGGCGGCGCTTGTCCACCTGGTCTGGTATCGCGCGGCGACCCAGAATGTCGAAACGGTTGTCGCCAGCCTCGACGCCCAAAGCACCGCCGCCGTCCGCAATGCGCTGACCTCAAATCTGGCGCTGGTTTCCAGCAGCGCCGAGATCATCAGGTCAGTTTTTTCTCAGGGCGCCGTCCGGCCAGACGACGAAGTCAAGCGTGAGTTCCTGTTTCTGTCGCTGCTGCGCGAGCAGCCGGCGATCGCCTGGATCGGGTTCGGCTTCCCGGATGGCCGTTTTTTCGGCTCACACGCAATGCCGGACGGCGAGATAGAAATGGTGGAGATTGGCGCAGCGGCGCCGGGAAAGCCGCGCCCGTTGCGCCGTGATCTCTATAAGCCAATACCCGGTGATATTTTCTTCGAGAACCGCCTGAAGTCCGAAAGCGTCTACGTCTCGGAGGGTTCGCCGTGGTATCGGCGCGGCAGCATGAGCACGGAAGCGGCCTGGACTGTCGTCAGCGTTTTGCCCAATGGCTTCGAGCCGGCGATTGTTGTTTCCAAAAGGGTTGAAGTCTTCAAACATTTCGAAGGCGTGGTGATGGTGGCGGTCAGCCTGAATCGGCTGTCGGCCACGCTTTCCGCACTCAAGGTTCCGAAGGGCAGCAAGGCCTTCGTCCTCACCAGAGACGATATGGTATTGGCGACATCAGAATCATCCGACGGTGTCGTGGCGGCTCATCTGAAGGATTTCCCTCCATCCGACGCTTTGGCCGCGGCGGTCGCCACCGCGGCGACCCGCGACGGGATCGACAGCTCTAGGACGCTGGTCGACAGCAAAAGCCTCGGTCCGGTCTTTGTGTCGTCGGGCAAGTTGCCGTTCGAAGATTGGCGACTGGTCACCGCGATACCGCGGTCGACCTTTGCCGGCGACATCGATGCCAATACCGAGCGCGTGATCTTCATCATTGGTGCCATCGCATTGCTCGCAGCAGTGACTGCGATCCTGTTTGCCAGAACGCTCTTCACTCGACCATTGTCCCGTCTTGCCGGGCAACTGCACCTGATCGAGAGGTTCGAACTCGAGGCCATTGAGCACCGGCCAGCGCTGCTCGCAGAACTCGACGACTTCTCGTTCGCGCTGAAACGAATGTCCAGTGGCCTTTCCGCCTTTGCACGCTTTATGCCGATCGAGGTCGTCCGTCCGCTGGTCGATGGCGGCATCGAGCCTCGTCCAGGCGGTGAGCTGAGGGAAATAACAGTCCTGTTTGCCGATTTACCTGGCTTCACGGAACTGACCGAAGAGCTCGGCAGCGGCGTCGAGCCGAGCCTGACCCGCTTTCTAACCTCATCGATCGCCGCCATTCATGCTGAGGGCGGTACGGTCGACAAATTCATCGGCGACGCGGTGATGGCAATCTGGAATGCGCCAAATGACGAACCCGATCATGCACTGCGTGCGTGTCGCGCTGCGGCGGCAATCCGTGACGCCATGCACGCCATGCCTCCTATCGCGCCGAAGCACGATGCCATTCGCGTGCGTATCGGCATCAATAGTGGTGTGGCGCTCGTCGGAAATATTGGCTCAGCGGAAAGGCTGAGCTACACGGCGATCGGCGACGTCGTCAATCTCGCAAGCCGGCTCGTCGGCGCCGCGAAGGAGAAGGGCGTGGAGATCGCGCTGAGCGACGAAACGTTCCGGAGGACGCGAGGCGATCTCCATGCCAGATTATTGGGAGCAGTAAACATCCGAGGAAAGACTGCACCGGTTTGCGTGCATACGATTGATCCAAGCATGAAGCGGGAGCAGGTAGCGCGACATGGCGATTGATGGCCTCCTCCTCACAACGCTCGTGTGGCTGCAGATCAAGCATTTCGTGGCCGATTACGTGCTGCAGCCTGCCTGGATGATCGGTGGCAAAGGGGATTTCAGGAGACCGGGAGGATATGTCCACGCAGGCATTCACGCCGCCGCCACCCTGCCAATCCTCTGGTTATCAATGCCACACCTGACGTGGAGTATCGCTGTTGCAGCCGGCGAGTTTCTGGTTCATTTCCTAATTGATCATCTCAAAGCCGTTCACGGCCGCCGTCATCCTTGCGCAGTGAATGCGCGTTCATTCTGGATGCTGCATGGAGGCGATCAGCTCGCTCATCATCTGACCTATTCGATGATTTTGACCGTGGTAGCTTGGCAAAATTATCTCAACGTTTGAGCAGGCGACTGAGGCGGACGACCGCGAGGTCAAGCGGTCGGCTTGGGTTTACAGGTCTGGACCATAATCCACCACCTCTTAAGCTGGCGCAAAATCTACGCAGGGGGAGGATGGGGGATGAGGCAGAAGCGTTCTTAAAGGTGGCCGCGGTGGTTATCTGCATGCTGGGTGCAGACCTTGCCTTTCTCCGTCCTTGCTTAGGAGACCGAGCCTTCCGCTCCATGGGTCGGGTTCTCATGCCGGTGCGGTCGTCGAGTAGGGCAGCCAACCGACCCTCTGTTCAGAGGTTAGTGCCGCCCTTTCGTTGACTTCGCCAGCATCTCGCTCAGCGTCGCCGCCGAGAGCAGTGATTCGGCCAAAAGCTTCTTGAGCTTCTGGTTCTCTTCCTCCAGGGCTCTCACCCTTTTGGCATGGGGTCCGGCATTTCCGGACTGTAGGGATTGCCACCGATAGAAGGTCGGCTCGCTGATGCCGTACCTGTGGCAAACATCCGCCACCGTTACGCCGGCCTGGTGTTCCTTCAGGATGCCCGTGATCTGGTCGTCGTCATATTTTCGCTTGCCCATCACTGCTTCAATCCTCACGAAATGCCCTGTTGAAGCTGTCGAGCAGTGGTCTGACGGCATAGAAGGCCACGCTGCTTTCGCCGGTTTCGATCAGCGTCTGCACGGGCATGCCGGCGACCAGTTCGACATCACTCATTTTCGTTAGCCGCTCGTCCGTTACGCGGATGGTCGCAGCAAAGTAGGGTTGGCCGCTCTGCGTGTCGATGAGACGGTCCGCCGATACATATTCGACCCGACCTTTCAGGAGTGGAACGCGCCGCTGATTGTAGGGCAGGAGATGAACCTGTGCCTCCAGCCCCGCGCGGACGAGATTGATGTCATCAGGTCTGACGTGGACAGACACGACCAGCCGATCGGAGCGAGGCAGGAGGTCGACGAGCGGTTCGCCCGCGCCGATCACCCCACCTGCTGTGTGGACGCGCAGGTTCATGATTGTGCCATCCTCGGGAGCCCGGATATCGGTCCTCGAAAGCTGGTCGTCGATGGCGCGCAGGCGCTCGCGCAGCTGCATGATCCGGCTTTCCGTATCGCGCATGCCTTGGGCGATTTCGCTCAGCCGGTCGCTCTCGAGTTTTGCGAGATCGGCCTGTGCTCCGCTGATCACCTGGTAGGCGCGAGAGATCTGCGCCGCGACTTCACCCTGCTGGCCATCAAGATCTAACTTTTCCCGCTGCAGGTTGAGAAGTCTGCTCTTCTTTTCCAGCCCCTTGGCGCTGAGAGCGGTAACCTGATCCAGTTCCTGGCTCGAAATTGCGGCGCGGCCGGCCAGCGCCGCCTTCTGCGCGTCAAGTCCGACGATTTCCTGCCGCACCTGCGCAATTTTTTCATTGGTGATCTGAATTTCCGCCTGCACGACCCGGCGACGGGCTTCGAAGATTTTCTGCTGCCCGGTCAGAATCGCTCTGACGGAAGGATATCTGTCCACGGCGGCTCTCAGATCCTCGGGATAGGTGACATGGTCGCCGCCCGCCTGCTCCGCAAGCAGGCGGGCGCGGTTTCCTTCGGCATCCCAAAGCTGCCCTTGAACGCTGTCGCGCTCCGCACGGGACTTCGTGTCGTCGAGTTCGATGACGATCTGCCCGGCCATGACACTATCGCCGTTTTTGACGAGGATGCGCCGCACGATGCCGCCTTCCAGATGCTGAATGGTTTTGCGGCTGGACTCCGGTTCGATAACGCCCGATGCGACTGCCGCACTTTTCAGCGGCGCCAGAACCGACCACATTCCCAGTCCGACGACGAAGACCAGGATCAACAGGTTCCCCATCCAGACAACGCCCCTGAGCCCCGGCATCGGCGAAGCGGGGGCGGGGCCGCGCAGTTTCTGTTTGATCACCGGCGCATAGACCGTCTCTTGCCCGGCTGCTGCTGATCGTCGAGCCAAGCGCTGTCCCGTCCTTGGTGAATTCGAAAGTCTCGCCGGCGGTGCGTCCAGTGAAACCAGGGTCATGGCGGCGTCCCCTCATGTTCCTGTTCGAGACGGCGGTTGAAGATAGGTTTCATAGATCCGTTCGCTGTCGCCGAAGGCCGCCACCGTGCCGTTACGCATGATGGCGATCTTGTTGGTGACGGGCAGGATCCCCATCCGGTGGGTGATGATAACGACGGTCATCCGCCGGGCTTTCATGCGCTCGATGGCCGCAAACAGCATCCGTTCGCCGTCATAATCGAGGCTCGAGTTCGGATCGTCGAGAATGATCAGCGACGGATTTCCATAGGCCGCCCGAGCCAGTCCCAGCTGTTGGCGCTGGGCTCTGAGGAGCAGGCTGCCATTTTCACCGATATCGGTTTCGTAGCCTTGCGGCAGCCGCATGATTGCGTCGTGCAATCCTACCAGCTTCGCGGCGTCGATCGCTTTGCCGGGATCTTCCCCGTCCAGCCGGCCGATCACATCCTTGATGGCGCCGCCGAAGAGTTCGATGTCCTGCGGCAGGTATCCGACGTGGCGCGTCCCGCCGCAGAGGCGCAGAGCCGAGATATCGACCCCGCCGAGAAGGGCACATCCGCTCGTTGCTGGCACCACGCCTGCCATGACGCGACCAAGGGTCGATTTTCCCGATCCCGACGGGCCGATAAGCGCTATGCAATCGCCCGGTGCGAGGCGCAATGTGATGCCGGTCAATATTGGCCGATCGGCGTATGGCTTGATATAGCTGACATTATCAAGAACAAGGCCATTGGGTTCCGGGAACGGCACGATGCGGCCGTCATGGTCCGGTGCGACTGTTATCAGCATCCTGTTCAAGCGATTGAAGGCATTCCGCGCAAAGGTAAAAGAGCGCCATGCACCGATTGCGCCCTCGATCGGTGCAAGCCCGCGCCCGAGCAGCAAGCTCGCAACGAAGATGATTCCGGGACTGCCGTCGTTGACGAGCACCAGCCAGGTCGCCGATCCCATCATCAGGATCTGCGCGAGCGTGCGGATCGATTTGGAGAAGCCAAGGATGATCTCCGTGCGATGCATGGCGATGTCCTGCGCCCTTCTTGCCATTTCCGCATCGCGATAGACGATCATCGCTGCGCCATCCTGCATGCCCATTGCCCGGATCACCTCGATGTTTTTGAGGGCGGTGGCAAATCGGAAATAGCTTCTCGAAAGCCCGAGATTGGCGTGGGCAAGCGGCTCCCGCGTCGCCAGTTCCGTCAGAAACGCAAACAGCAGAAGTGCAACCGCGCTCAAAAGACCGATGGTCCCAAGCAGCGGATGAACGAGAAAGAGCAGGAGCAGGAAGACCGGCGCCCAGGGAAGGTCGAAAAACAGCGAGCCGGCCGGTGAATCGAGAAACTGGCGCAATGCGGCCAGGTCCCTGTAGCACTCCGTGGCGGTGCCCGCATCGACGCGAGCGGCATATTCGAATGATGCGGTGAGCACCAGCGGCCGCAGCCTGTGATCCACCCAGCTGCCGACGCGCGAAAGCGCCGCCCTGCGCACGATATCCAGCATGGACCCGACCAACACGGCGATGGCGATGATCAGCGTCAGCATCAAAAGCGTGTCGGCGCTGCGGCTCGACAGGACCCTGTCATAGATCTGCAGAAGATAGATGGAGGGCGCCAGCAGAAAGAGATTGTAGCCGCAGCTGTAGAGGAAGACCAAGCCGAAGGCTCCGGCACAGGCTCGAAGCGCAACAACGAGCTGTGTCTGCGGGCGCGCTGTTTTTGTCGAGGTCGTTGTCATTATCAGATCTCGCTGCATTTGATACTGACAAGAGGAAGGCTGCGGATTCGGTTCAGTCACGCCTGAGGGGCGCCGGCCGAAACCGGCGGCCCTCGGGACCTTAGTTCATGAGCCGAGATGGCTGAGGTCGATATCGCCAAAGGCGTTTATGAAGTGATCGAGAGAATTGTGCACCGTCGTCGTTTCGGGATCGGTGTGAACCAGAGCCGACGATATATCGCCGCCACGAGCCATGTTTCCGTTGCCGCCGTTGCCGCCGACGCCCGCGAGGATGGTGGCATGCTGATCGGCCATCAGCTGCGTGTGTTGTGTCGCGGTCGTCGCTGCCGCCACTGAAGCCGTGTTACCGCCGCTCTCGTTTCCTTGATCGCCGTTGGAGTGAGTGTCTCCCCCCGCGCCACCGGCGCCGCTGTTCGAGATCTTCGCCAGGAAGCCGTTCTGGGCCTGGGTAAAGCCACCAGGTCCGCCATTGCCGGCGTCCCAATCTGCCTTCTGCCAGACGTGATCGCCATTGTGCAGATCGGTCGTTGCCCCGGAAACCGTTTGCACGGGCTCTACATATGCAACCGGGTTGTAGTTGATGTTTCCATCGTTGTGGCCATAACCGCCGTTGCCAGCATTCGCGTCACCGGCATCCGGATTGTTGAGATGAATCGTGTCGGATATTTGTGGAATAGGCATTGATATCACTCCTTCTACTTCGTTTCGTCCGAGTTCCTTTACGGCGGTCCCCTACGGCGTTGGTATTCAGTTCGTCGCCCCAGCCAATACAGCCGCGTGCCGAATATTGCCACGATTTAAACTGCAAACTATCTAGATATTCGGCGATGTACTTTCGGGCGTATACTTCGTGATGACGGTGCGTTGTTTTGGGATGAGTCCGTCGTGATCCGGCGCGGATGGCCTGGTCACAAACAACGGCGCCTTGCGAGCGGCTTTATTTCGAAAGAAAACCGCTTGTACCAAGGGCGGGCTTGGTGCTCTCGAACGCGGACAACAGCACGCGGCGGCCATGACGCCCAAATGGCTACAGGACTAGCCGACCAGGCGTAGACGAATTGCAGGCTCTGCTTTTCTTCCGTTCAGAGGCACAATGCCTGAACAATCGAGCTGCATACACCGGACGCGCGGCGGTCGCGGTTGGTCGCGGAACGGAGATGGTGATGACGGAATTTCGCCCCTTGTCGGAAGACTTGCCCAAAGCGGGCGCCGATCAAAACCTCGCCTTCAACGTGGCTGCGGGGCATCTGGCATTGGTGCCGACCTGGCTTCCATTGGATGTCGCTTCCGGTCCGAGCTCCAATTCAGCCGGCAGCGGCGGTGCCGGAATAAGTGAAGGTGTGATCAGCAGCAATGCGCTGGCGGTCTTCATGCCGTCCAACGCCGCTATTGCGGGGCCTCATTCGGGTGCCGAGGCGGTTCAGGGCAACGACGCCTTCATCAATCAGCATCCCACCGAAATGGCGGGGATAGGCGGGAATGGCGGAAGCGGCAATGTTGCCATCGGCGGCGGTGACGCCAATCATGCCGGTAGCGGGGGCACCGGCCTTTTCTATGGCGGACTCGTCAGCACCGAAGTCGCGCTGTTTGCCCCCGTGAATACCGCCGTGGCTGCCGGCCCCGGCGCAATGGCTCACGCCGAGCAATCGAACAACGCACTGTTCCTGCAGGGCGCGACCCAGATCGGCGGCATGGGCGGCTCGGGCGGAGATCAAAATGTCGCGGGCCACGGCCCCTTGATGAGCCCGGGAACGTCGCTCACTTTCACCGGCGACAATTATGCCGGCCACGGCGGCGATGGATATTTCGTCGGCAGCATGGTCGATGTGAGTATCGCCATCTTCTCGCCGATCAACATCGCCATCGGCGCCGCGGGCGGCTCGGCGCAGGCCCATCAGACAAACAATGTGATTTTCGATCAGGGCACCGTGCAGATCGCCGGCATCGGCGGCAATGGCGGTGGCTTCAATCTGTCGTCGGACACGATTTTTACCGGCAACCATGCCGGCGGTGGCGGCGGGGTCGGATCGTCGACCGGCAGCATGGTCGACGTCAACTTCGGCTATTTCCATCCCATGAACATCGCCGTTCCCGCCGGCGGGACGGCGGATGCCCAACAGATCGATCATGTCCTCTATGATCAGCATGCGCTTCAACTGGCCGGCATCGGGGGCCACGGTGGAGAGGGTAACCTCACGGACGCCCATTCGGCTCTCGTCGACGACATTCTGAGCTTCATGCACAGCTAATCTATCGGTAAGCTTCCGACTACATTACCGAGGCTCAACCGCACGAAACCTTCGTCCTGCGTTTTTCAAGCCTTATATCAGTCGTTCCTCCCGGCTTTCGTCTCTTGCGCCGGCATGACGCCGCGCCAACCGAGATCACGAACATTCCAGCATGGTCCCATCGCATCGTCGTTGATTTTGGCCGCCGAGACTGCGAGACCTGCCCGGCATCTGGCGCTGCCGGCACACCGAGTGCATGAGCGAACACGACCCAAACTGGTATTAAATGCATCGATAGGACCGCGTTGTTCGGTAATCATAAAGGGCTGGCAGCGATCTCAGGCTTTTGTTGCCTTGCGCGTTTGTCGTTTTGCTGCCGAGCCCGCGGCTGCTTGGATGTGCGATATGGAAAGAAAGCCGTGCCGGTCGGCAGGACGTTCTGTCCATCAGCGCTTTACCCGAATAGGTCTGCCGAAAATCTGTTGGCTTTTCAGCCCCTTAAAAGCTTTTCCGACCCGCTTGCCGTGCGTGAATTGCACGAAGGCTGGAAGCCCGCGACGACAAGTCGAACCAGCATGCCGGCATGAAATTTGCTCTTGCAGGAACGGTTATCTCTCGCAAAAATCTTATAGACTATAAGAATTATCAGGAGGGAATGGACTATTGGTATCGCTAATACACTCGCTTTTTATCATGACATGTAGTGAGAACGAGATTAATATGATTAGCTGTTGGGTTGCAAATATTCCGGGGAGCCCGCAATGTCCGACAGTTCTGGAGCCAGGCGCCGTGTGGGGCGCAATACACTGACCGTGATCATCATTGGGAACTCAACCCTTGCGCGTACAGCCGTGGTGAAGTTGCTGGAGCGCGAACTCGCCGGGTGGAACCTTATCGATCTGGTCTCGACCGAGAGTCTCGATCGGGCACTTGGAGCTGAGGTGCGTTTGATTGCACTGGATGTGGCCGGCAGAGCTGTTGAGAGCGCTAGCGTGCGTGAAGATCTCGCGGCGATTGCGGCACGTTTTCCCGATGCTCCCATCACGTTGCTCTCAGGTACGGATGACGCCATCATCGCCCGGCAGGCGCTCAAGATGGGCATCCGCGGCTTTTTCTCCACTTCGCTTCCCGTTGACATTGCGCTTGCCGGCCTTCGTCTCGTTCTGGCAGGAGGCACATTTTTCCCGCAACTGTTGGGCGCCGGTACAAACGGCGCGAACGAGCACAGTCCGGCCAGAAATGGGGCCAAAAAAAGCTTGGATGATAGGACGCAGTATTTCGCGATTGCCGGCTTCACGCCCCGGGAAGCGGAAATCCTCGCGGAGTTGCAATCCGGCTGTTCAAATAAGGTGATTGCAGGAAAACTGAATTTGTCAGGGCATACGGTGAAGATGCATTTGCAGCACATCATGCGCAAGCTGCAGGCGCAGAACCGGACCGAGGTGGTTGCCCGCCTGATTCAAAGAACCGCCGGCGGGCATGACGCTTCGCTGACCTAATTCTGCTGCGTCATAAAACGGCGGCTGTCGAAACCAGCGCTGAAGTTGAAATCCTGCGCGCCTCTGAATAACGGGCTGGAGCAACGGAACAATCACGACCCGCTCTGGTTTAAGCTAGGTCCGTATTCCTAACGGAGGCGACGATGTGGGCAGTCCTGATCGGTGCCGCTCTCATAATCGGCGGCCTTCTTTTTCTCCTACGGCCGACGCTCCGTCGAAGACCGAGTGATCCTCACCTGACACCGCAAGGCGGCGCGACGTTGGAGCCGCGACGCCAAGGCCTGAGGTTCCTCGGTTTAGCGCGAAATTGGCCGGCGCTTGCGATCATCGCGATCGGCGTGGTTCTTCTGGTTTTCGGGAGCTACTAATGCATCTCGCTCGGAAGTGTGCATCGGTTTCGGGACAACGACATGCATCAAAACAAAGAGCTAAAGCGCGTCGCATGAATCAAATTTGATGCGACGCGCTTTAGGCCCGCAACGTCCCGAAACTGCCGTTGGGGTTGAGTGTATAGTCCTGTGAAGTATCTTCTCAGCGGATTGCTGACCGTGGTAAACGTCGCTTATGGGCATCAATAACTACTTGATCGAAGGCAGTTCCGGCACTGGAAACTGAGCTGGAGCAGCGTGGTTTTCATGTCGTCCATGGTGATCGGGCCTTGGCCTGTGTTGGGGACCCCGAGCGTGCGGTGGTTCTTCGCTACCATAGGAGCAACAGACACTTTCCCGCCGGGATCGGTATCGACACGTCCGGAACGGTCCCGAGCGTCGTCGACGATATCCTTGCCCAACTGAGCTAAAGCCTGGATGGTGGTCAGCCTGTCGATCGAATCCGAGACGGCAGATTGATTTCGGCGATTAAACCGTGCGGCGTAGCATTTTCCAGCGTCAGCGTGCCGAAATGGCTGTCGACGACATCTTTCACGACAGACAGGCCCAAACCGAATCCCCCGCGGTCGTTCCGCGCAGAATCCAGTTTGTAGAACGGCTGAAGGACATCGGCATGGAATTCCGGAGGTATACCGGGTCCGTCGTCGGTGACACTGATGCTGATTGATCCATCCGGTTTGACGAGAAGGACGACATTCACGTTCTGGGCAAATTTGGTTCCGTTGTCGACGAGGTTGGCCACAGCGCGTTTGAGCGCGTGAGGTCGACATGGATAGGCGAAGCGATCAGGCCCGCGATAGGCGACTAGGTAGCCCATGTCGGTAAAATCGTTGCAGACGGTGTTTATGAGGCTTGGCAAGTCGGCTCTGAGTTGGACCTCGTTCGAGGTGTCCTTCCTGAGATAAACCAAAGTCTCCTCGACCATCAGCGTCAGGGCGTCAATGTCTGCGAGCAACGCGGTGCGCAAGGGCAGCTCGGTTGAGCGTTCGGCCCTAAGGCGCAAACGCGTCAGCGGCGTTCTCAGGTCGTGGCTGATGGCGCGCAGCGTGCGCGTGCGCGCTTCTATCATACCGTGTACACGGCTGCGCATGTCGTTCAACGACTTCGCGAGCGTGCGGACTTCCGGTGGTCCGATTTCGTCAAACGGGCGCTCGGGGCCGTCATCCGGGTCGAGGTCGCGCGCTGCCTGCGAAAACCGTTGGAGAGGCGAGGCGATCATGCGGCTGCCATACAGGGACAATAGAACGACCGGCACAAACATGGCCATGGTCGCGAGCAAATCGCTGATTTCACGATCCGTGATGCGGGAATCGGACACGGCAGGCGGCGGCAGGAAGGCTAGAGCGCGGCGCTGATCCATGCCAACGACCAGCACTGGCTGAAGGTGGCCGGTCTCGGTCGTGGCCCGAAGCTTGGCATCGACGCCCGGCGAAAAATTGTTTTCGATTTCGAAGCGAAAATCATCTTCGTCCACCTGCAGCTCGGGGCCCTGCAGTTCAGCCGCGGAGACTTCTTCGACCTGAAGCCCGGTCCTTCTCGCAGCCTCCAGGATGGTGGTCTCTTGATCTGCGGTCTCGGCAGACCGGATCATGTCGGTAACGAACTCGATGCGCATGGCAATGGCGCGCGCCTGTGAGACGCTTTCCGGCTCCTTGATCGCGAGGTTTTCGCTGATGATGCCGAGGATCGCGAAAAGCACGACGGGCGCGACGGCGAGCACGGCAATCTGCCGGTGGATGGAACCTGCAAAAAATCGCGCCAGCATCGTCAGCCCTTTTCATCGGCATGGCAGCAGCTGATAGCTGCCAGCCCTCATCCCCGCTTGCCGCTTCACAGTCCGCAACAGCCCGAGCGGGGGCAAATCTATGTTGCGATGGTATCAAGATGCCAGCCTGAATAATGTTTTTATTTGTTAACACTGTTGTCGGTGAGGAGCCGCTTGCAATTGGATCCTAACGCTGGTCCGCGAGGGTTCGAACGCGCTCCAGAAATGCGGCCCTGTCGAAAAGCGCTGCCTGCTCTGATGACGCCGCATCGATGTTCGGCAGCACAAAAGCCTGGATGTTGACCACAGGAAGGCTGGAAAGGGTTCGCACCTCGCCGATCTTTGAAGTGATGGTTACGATCACCTTGCAAAGAAGGAGTTCCAACGCGAGCTTGAGTTCCGGCATCGTGCCGACGCTCCTCACGTCGAAGCCTGTGGTTCGCAGCACTTCGCCGGCAAGATGGGATCCGCGCTGGTCCGGGATGTAGACAAGGACAGGAGGGGCGGGATTTTCTCCGGGAATCATTTCATTCCTCTTGTTGAGCCGCACTTGGCAAAGTAGGAATTTCTTTTCAAAAAGGCGTTTCATTATATTAAGAGTTGTGTCCTCGGGTGTCGCTGCGTCATCCCGATACGTTCCTTTGCGCTTGCTGAAGCACCACGCCGATGCAGGTTGCGCCTGAAGTCAGGCGAGCGTCCGCTTGTCTTGGAGCGCCAGCTCCGGTTTCGCCGATAGCGGCCGGAAACATTTCTTAACAAGACAAAATCCATCCCAAAACGGTTTGCCTGCAGGGTGCAGCCGGTCACGGGGCGGCGAGCCTTGGAAAATACTCAGGAGCGAACTTTGTCTTTAACAAAGAAGAAAATTGGTTCGATGATTTTGCCGGCGCTGGTCATGTCGCTTGTGGCGGGCAATGCTGCGGCGGCGGACCCCGGCGAATTCGGCGGTCGTGAACCGCTTGCGCCATCCAGCGAGCATTCCAGTGGGTTTCGCGGCAAGCTTCACGACTGGAATGTCGTTGTTGGAGCTGGCGCGGTTTACGGGCCGAAATTCGAGGGATCGAAAGACTTCGAGGTCATGCCGGTCCCCTTCATTTCCGCAAGCTTCTTCAACGATTACGTCCATATTGGCCCGACCGGCCTGCTGGTCGATATCTACAAGGTCGAGAATTTCAAAATCAGCGCCAAGGGCGGCATGGAATTTGGCCGCGATGAAGATGACAGCGATCATCTGAAGGGATTGGGTGATATCGATTCCGGCGCAAAAATCGGCGGCGTGATATCCTACGAGTTGGGACCGATCGAGCTCAGCGCCGGAATCGACAAGATCATCGGTGGCAGCGACGGTGTCATCGGGACATTCGGGGCGGAATATTCCCACATGGTAGGACAGTTCATCTTCTCCGCCGGCGCCTCGGCCACCTGGGCGGACAAGAATTACATGAAGTCATACTTCGGCGTCACCCCATTGCAGTCGGCAAGGTCCGGCCTTGAGGTTTATGACGCAGGCGCGGGTTTCAGGCGCATCGACCTCACGGCATCCGTCACCTACCTGGCGTCCGAGCACTGGTTCGTCCGCGGCCAGGCCGAACTAGGCATTCTCACAGGCGACGCGCGCAACAGCCCGGTGGTTCAGAAGGAAACCCAGCCTTCGGTCATGATGTTCGTCGGCTACAAATTCTGACCTCCTCCGCTCGTTAACGTGCGAGCTGAACCGCCTGCTGGCCGCTCGCGCCGGACTGTCGGCCGGCTGCAAGTTTCGACGCAATAAAACGATGTGCACACGATTTTCTGTTAAACAGGAACTGAAGCGGATGCTTTTTCAAATTCAGGCGCCGGATATGAGTAATATCGCAGTCAATTCACCCATGCAGGCATCTGTCCGAATCCTGATCGTCGAGGATGACCGCGATATTGCGGGCATGTTGATCGACCTCATTAAGGATGCGGGCTATGCCGCCGAGGCGGTGGGTTCCGCGATGGAAATGGACCGCATCCTGAAAAAGAAGGAATTCCAGCTCATCGTCCTCGACGGCATGCTGCCGGGCGAGGATGGCTTCAGCATTTGCCGACGGATCAGATCGAGCAATACCGTTCCGATCCTGATGCTGACAGCGCTGACGAAGGAAGTCGACCGAGTGATCGGCCTCGAGCTCGGTGCCGATGACTATGTCACAAAGCCCTTCAATTCCAGAGAGCTGCTGGCAAGGATCAGGGCCCTATTGCGGCGTTCTTCTTATTCCATGCAGGTCAAGCCGATTCAGGAGGCGATGACCTTCGCCGGTTGGCGCATAGATCCCGTCAGGCGCGAACTGATCGACAGCGAGGGCGTCCATGTGTCGCTGACGACCGCAGAATTCGATGTTCTGCTGGTGTTCTGCCAAAACCCGCGGCAGGTCATGAACCGCCAGGAAATCCTTGCCCGCACGCATGCAGGTTCCGCCGGCCCGGTCGAGCGCAGTATTGATGTGCATGTCAGCCGCGTCCGGCAAAAGATCGAGCCTGATTACAAGGAGCCGACCTTCATCAAGACGGTTCGGCTGGGCGGTTATATCTTCACGCCCGAGGTTTCCGTGGCGCGGGACTGATCAGCCGAGCGGAAGCTTGCTGGCGATGCCGCCGGGAAACGCTTCAAGCCTGTCTGCTCATCGCTGCTTCCAAAGCAGCCTTTCCAGCTGTTCCACAGGTACTAGGTCGGCCTGCATCATCTGTCTGATCAACGGAGCCTTCACGATTTCAGCGGCGGTCATCTCCTGACAGCGCATGGTTGTCTCCTTCTCGCCCGTCTGATTAGCCGGTGCGGGAGTCAGGCGATGTCAGAACCGCGACGAAACCAAGGCGGCCGGTAAGATTTGTTCCAGATGGGCGCGCAATCCACGTCCCGTCAGCCACTGCAGCAGCGGTGTCACAACAACTCTTAACAACTCAAAATCCAAGGCAATCGCGAATCCGGATTAATGCGATCAGACGCGATCCGGAAGGAAGCTCGCGGAGCGACGTTCCACGGCCGGCGGTGATCTTGCCGCTCTGCACCGTGGCCGAAGGCAGGGCGACAAAATTGATTCGACTGATGGCCATCCTGATGCTGACCCTATTGGCCGGCTGCCTGGCGCCGGACAGGATTAGCTACGGCCCGAAGGCGGCCGCCAACGCCAATATCGAAGGATTTGGCGATATCCGCACCTATGCGGACGTCGGCCGGCAGCTGCCCGATGCGCGAGCCTGGCTCGCAGTTCCGAGACGCAAGGACGTCAATTATCTCGTCCTGTCCGGCGGCGGCGCCGGAGGGGCCTTCAGCGTCGGTGCACTGAAGGCCTGGTCGGACAGGAAGGAGCGGCCGAAATTCGACATCGTCAGCGGCGTCAGCACCGGCGCGCTGATCGCGCCACTGGCTTTCCTCGGTCCGGCCTATGACGAAACGCTTGTCGATCTCTATACGAGCGGGGTCGCCAAGGAACTGGTGGACGCTGATTTTCTGCCGAAAGCGCTGCTTGGCCCGAGCCTGCTGAAGCAGGAGCCGCTGCGCCGGATGGTCGAGCGCCACCTGACGCAGGACGTCCTCGAAGAAATCGCCGTCGAACACCGCAAGGGCAGGCGCCTTCTTGTCCTGACCTCCAATCTCGATTCCCAGAGACCGGTGATCTGGAACATGGGTGCCATTGCCGACAGCGGACGGGCGGATGCGCTGAAGCTATTTCAGGACGTCATCATCGCCTCGGCGAGCATCCCGGGCGTTTTTCCGGCCGTGCTCATCAAGGTCAAGGCAGGCGGCCAGCAGTTTGAGGAGATGCACTCAGACGGCGGCTCATCATCCCAAATCCTGACGATCCCGGAGGGTTGGATGGCGAGCCCCCGTCAGGCCACATGGCCGAAGGATCTCAAGCTGAACATGTATGTCATCGTCAACAACGCCCTGATGCCGGAATTCTCGACGACTTCGAACAATACGCTGGCCGTCATGGCCAGGGCGAGCGCTGCCCTCATCAAGTCCCAGACCCGCAGTGCTTTGGTCGCCACCTACGTCTATGCCCAGAAGAACGGCATCCGCTTTCATGTCGCCTCGATCGACAGACAGATCCCCTACAAGATGACGGATCCCTTCAACACCAACTATATGCGCGCCGTCTACCACCTCGGCTACGCCAGGATGGCAAGCGGCAGCCTTTGGAAAGACGAGCCGCTCTTTATCGATCTCGCTGCGGCAGATCCCGATCCATCACCGCAATAGCGGCGCCTATTCCTCACACTTTCCAACGATAGGAGAACGAAATGTCACATTCTCGCGCTGATCGGGCCGTCCTTCGACGCCGTTGCCGTCCGATAGCCCCGGCGCTTCTGTCCTGCCTCGCGCTGTCGGCTGCCGCAGCTTGTACCACCGTGCCCCTGGAAGAGGCGCACACGCTGGTATCCTATGATGGCCTGATGTCGAACGATGGCAAGATCACCAAGGCGCGACTCAGGGTCGACCCGAATGATCTCGCTGCGGCTAAAACCATCTACGTCGAGTCGACGACGGTTTCGCCGAATGCGGGAGCTTCCATTAGAAAGCCTTCGGAGTCGGCTCTTGTCGCCAATGTCATCAGCCGCGCGCTCTGCGTCGGCGTCAGCGACCGTTTCCAGGTCGTCGATCGGAGGGAGAATGCCGATGTCGTCGTTCACGCCACCGTCACCCGCATCGTGCCGACGAATGCTGCTATGGCCGGCGTGTCGACGGCGACTTCGCTCGGAGCGTCGTTCGTCATCCCGGTTCCGGTGCCTCGGCTGCCGGTGGGGCTCGGAGGCCTTGCCGTAGAGGCTGAAGCGACGACAAGAGACGGCAAGCAGGCGGGTGCGATGGTCTGGGCGAAGGGTGCCAATGCCATCACAACGAGCGCACGCGTCTCGCAAGTCGGAGACGCCTATTCGCTCGCCTCTAGCTTCGGCAGCGATTTCTCAAAGATGCTCGTCACCGGCAAGACTCCCTATAAGGGACTGCCCAAGTTCCCTTCCGCTCAGAAGATCAGGTCCAGCCTCGGTGGAAGGCCGAAATATCCGGCCTGCGAACGCTTCGGGCGGTCGCCCGGTGTCAAGGATTTCGCGGCCTCGCAGATTGGCCTGCCGCCGTCCTGGACGGACAAGCGGCCGGCGGTCGTCGGCCAGTGGTCACCGTGACCCGAATCTGATCCGGCATCGCGTAACCGCCCGGTATATAGAATCTCTCGTAATCCATGACCGCCGACATGCCTGATGTCGGCGTTTGTTTGTGGCCGCTCGGCTGACGAGCTTAAGAGCCTTAACCTCCACGCAGTTTCCTTCCACGGCCTGCCGTGGGAAGGGATTTCGATGGTGGACCTGCAAGAGCTTCACTTTGCGAGGCTGATTTTTCCGCGTCGGGGCCTCTCGTCGTTCGGAATGCTCTCTTGTTCGGCGGTTGCCGACGAAGCCTTGGGCTGTTCTGTGCCAGTAACCCGCCTGAGGAAGAGGAGAAAATCGTCGACGAAGGTGAAGACGACGGGGATCACCAAGAGGCTGAGAACAGTTGACGTCGTCAGGCCGCCAATCACCACGATCGCCATCGGCTGCCGGAAGCTTGTGTCGCCACCGCTAAGGCTGAGGGCCACGGGAAGCATGCCTCCTCCCATCGCCATCGTCGTCATGACAATTGGACGGGCCCGCTTGTGGCAGGCATCGACAAGGGCATCGAGACGTGAGGCGCCTGTGCGTCGCGACATGATCGCATACTCGACCAACAGGATGGAATTCTTCGTCACCACGCCCATCAGCATCAGCAGGCCGATGATGACAGGCATGGAGAAACTTGTTCCGGTCAGCACGAGCGGCAGAAGGGCGCCGCCGAGCGACAAGGGAAGCGCCATGAGAATTGTCAGTGGCTGGAAGAAGTCGTGAAAGAGCAGCACCAAGACGGCATAAATGCAGAAGACGCCAATGGCCATGGCGATGCCAAAGCTGTCGAAAAGGTCGGATCGGCGCTCGAGTTCGCCCTGCTCGATGAGTCTCACGCCTTGGGGCAGATTGCGAAGTGCAGGCAGGGCCTGGGCTTCACGATAAATATCGCTCAGGACGCGACCGTTGAGTTCGACCGAAAGCACGACGTTGCGCGACCGGTCAATCCGGCTGATTTCGGACGGGCTGCTGCCGATGCTGACGTCGGCAACCGAGTCCAGATCGACGCTGCCTCTGCTGCCGGCGACGCGCAGGCTGGCGATATCCTCGAGCATCTTTCGGTTGCTCGGATCGAAACGCACGCGAATGTCGAGCTGGCGCTGTGGCAGGTTGAGCTTGGCAAGGGCGGAGGAATAGTCGCCGCCGGTTGCGATGCGAACAGCTTCGGAGATCGATTCCGCCGTTACGCCGAGGGCTGCCGCCCGATCGAGGTCCGGAACAATCCGGATTTCGGGAGCCTGGAGCGAAGCGCTTGATGTAACCGCCCCAATTCCCGGCAGCGTCCGAAGCTGTTCTTCGAGTGCGCCGGCAGCCTTGGCGAGCTCGCCCGCGTCGTCGCTGGCGAGCGTAATATCCAGCCTGGTGCCGTTACCCCCCGCCCCCACCTCAATCCGCGCACCGGGGAGAATGCCGAGCGCCTGCCTGATATGGTTTTCTATATCGAGCTGGGAGAGCTTTCGTTCGCCGGCCTTTTTCAGGTCCACGACCAGGGATGCACTGGTGGTATCGACCGTCGTCGCCGAATCCAGGAGATCGCCTGATGAAACCGTTCCGACGGAGGTGAACACATGCGTCACGTCGGGTAGACGAGCGATGATGTTGGCGGCCCTTCGGGCGAGCGCATCGGTTTTTTCGATGGGCGTTCCCGGCTGCAACGTGATGGTGACCCGCGTCTGTGCATCGTCCGAAGCTGGAAGGAAGCCCGAGCCGAGGAGCGGGATGGTCGCCACCGACAGGCCAAGAAAAGCAAGGACGCAGATCGTCGTCAGCAGGCGGTGATGGAGGCAGGCTTTGACGAGGGTCATGTAGCCGCGCATGATCCGCCCATCCTTGGCCGCGATGGGATGGACCTTCATGATGTATGTCGCCATCATCGGTGTCAAAAGCCGTGCTACCAGCAGCGAGGCAAGAACGGCGACCGACGCCGTCACGCCGAACTGTCGGAAGATCAGCCCCGGAATGCCGCTCATGAACGCGGTCGGCAGGAAAACGGCGACGAGAGTCAAGGTCGTGGCGATAACGGCGAGGCCGATTTCGTCCGCCGCCTCGAGGGCCGAGCTCTTCGCCGATTTTCCCGTCTGCATGTGGCGCGCGATGTTTTCGATTTCGACGATCGCATCGTCCACGAGGATGCCGACCACCAGCGAAAGCGCCAGCAGCGTTACCGTGTTGAGGCTGAAATCGGCGAGATACATGATGGCGAAGGTCGGAAGGACCGATAGCGGAAGCGCAATCGCCGACAGGAATGTCGCGCGCCAGTCGCGCAGGAACAGCCAGACCACGACGATTGCCAGAATAGCGCCTTCATAAAGCATCTGCATCGAGCCGTCATAATTCTCGATGATTGGACCGACGGTGCTGTAGGCCTGGACAATATCAACATCGGGATTGGCTCTCGCGAAGTCCTGTACCGCGGTTTCGATTGCCGCGGCGACGGCCGTATCGGAAAAGCCGTTCGAGCGTTTGATCTCGACAGCGATCACCGGCTTTCCGTCAAGATGGGCAATTGACGAGCGATCGGCAAAGCTGTCGGTTACGGTGCCGATTTCATCAAGCCGTACCCGTGCACCGCTCGGAAGCGGAATTGCGAGTGCCTTCAGTTCTTCAATCGAGGAGACTGCTCCGATCGTTCGGATCGTCTGCTTGGTCCCGCCGATGTCGCCTTGCCCGCCCGACGTGTCGGATTGCACGGACCGTAATCCCGAGGAAATAGTGGCCGCGCTGATACCCAGCGAGCTCATCAGTTGCGGATCGAGATCCACATGGACTTCGCGATCGACACCGCCGACGCGGCTGACATTGCCGACGCCTGGAATGGCAAGCAGGGCTTTCGTCATATCGTTGTCGACGAACCAGGAAAGCTCCGTCTGGTCGAGCCGGGTGGAGCGCACGGCGAAGGCAATGAGCGTCGATCCTTGAATCATAGCCCTTGATATGTTCGGAGCCTGCATTGCAGGAGGCAGATCCCCACCGGCGCTGTCGACGGCGTTGCGCACTTCGTTCAGTGCTTCCTCGCCGTCCTTTCCGATCTGGAAGGAGACGCTGATGGCGACCTTGCCGTCAGTAATCTTTGTGGTGATGTGGTCGAGAAGGCTGAGCGAAGCGAGTTTGTCTTCGATCTTGCGGGCGACTTCCGTCTCCAGTTGAGACGGTGCAGCGCCCTCCAGCGTGGCGCGGATCTCAACCGTGGGAAGATCCATATCCGGAAAGTTCTGAACCGAAAGTCGCTCGAAGGCGATGAGCCCTCCTGCAGTCAGCAGGATGAAAAGGAGGACGGCGGGAACCGGATTTCGGATGGACCATGCGGAGAAATTCACCGTGTTTCTCCTGCCACACGCACGAGTGCGCCATCCGAAAGGAAGGCGGCCCCCGTCGTCACGACCATTGCAGAGCGAGCGAGGCCGGAGACGATCTCCACTTCGCCATCGTTGCGGCGGCCGGTTTTGACGCGGACCCGCCTGACCCGCTCTTCGGCGTCGATCGTAAAGACGTAGTAGATGCCGTCGCGCGCAACCAACGCGGTCTCCGGCACGGCGACGGCGGGTGTGACCCTGAGCTTTATTCGTCCCGTCGCATAGAAGCCGATCGGCGGTTGCGAGCCTGCCGGCAGAGAAACGTAGACGAGCGTCCTGCCTGTATCGGTGCTGACGGTCGGCGCGACCAGCCGGACCGTTCCCCTCATCTGCTGGCCGGCCGGGCCGTCAATTAAAGCCGTCAAGCCTTCCTTGATAAACGGGCGGTACCGTGCAGACACCTCGGCCTGCCACTCGATGCGCTGTTGGCGCACGAGGCGGAAGAGCTCCGTGCCGGAGGTGACAACGGCGCCGAGCTGGGCAGAACGAGAGGTAACTAGTCCGTCGTCGACCGCCACGATGGTTGTTTGGGAAAGCTTGATCTTCTGGCCCTCGACCAGGGCCTGCGCAGATTCGACGCCCGCCATCGCCGTTTGCTCGGTGCTCAGATATTCGATGATCTTCTCATCAGAGAGGGCGCCGCTTCCCTTCATCCTGCGCGCGCGCTCGGCGTTGGCCTGGGCCTTGGCAAGATCAGCCTTGGATGTCGCCAGGGAGGCTTCCTCCTTTCTGAGATCCGCGCGCACGGTGTCATCGGCAAGCTGAGCCAAAGGCTGCCCCTTCGTCACGACAGATCCGACATCAACGAGGATATCGGTGATGCGCAGGCCGCCGATTTCAGCAGCGCTGATTGCCTCGTGCCAGGGCTTCATCCAGCCGCTGGCGGGAACCGTTTCAGGCCATTCTCGTTCCGCGGGTGCTTCGACGGCAACGGTCAGTGCCGCGCTGCCCTGTTGCGCGAACGCATCTCCCCGGCCGGCGAGTGATGCGCCGAGAAAAAGGCCGAGAAGTAACGGGAAACGTTGCGTCACAGCGGATCCTTTCATGATTTTCCTGCAGTGGGTGCGCCCGCATGCGCGATGGCCGGCGGCCCCGGTCGCGGTCGGCCGCGCGCGGCAACGGCAAGGCGGCCGCTGGCGGCGTTTGTCAGCCCAGATGTAGCGGATCGACCGCATGATGCGGTCAAAGATCGGCAAAGTTCGATTAAGTTAGGTTAAGCCGGGGCGTCCGGCGGCCAGCTCTGAAATGCCGAGCGGCGCGGCAAGAGCGTCATTTTCACCTGCTGAGGTTACCTCCGGCGAACGCAGACCCGACCATGGGTTCAGAGCCGCGATTGGCAAGCCCGTTGAGATCATGCGTCCTGTGCTCGCCCGGCTTAACAAATCAAAACATAACTCATGATGACAAATCCGGCCGCCTTGAAGATCATCGGCCGCATCGCCTTTGCTCGCGATCCCAATCGTTGGAGGTGAACGACATCAGAAGGAAGTCACAGCGCAATTCCCTGTAAAGACAGAAGTCGGTTCCGCGCCAACCGTCCAGGTCAGCGCGCGTCCTAACAAGCAGCCGATTAGAAGCGATCAATATGCACCTTTATCCTTACGGCCCGTGGGCTCTCCGCTCACGGGAAACGGCGCGCCGTGCTTGCGGCAAGCCTAAGCCCGCCAGCATGCAACGCGAGCCGCGAGAGTCCCGGCCGCGGCGATTTAGGGGATAGATAGATGGTCCTTTCGCTTGCCCGACGCCCGCTTACCCGCGAGTGTTCCCATGAAAACTGACCCTGTTGCCTGCCAGGTTGCGGAGCCGAAGTTTCTGCCGGATAAGCGGTCCCGTAGCAGCTCACGGCGCCTCATTGCCGCTGCGCGACTGGCAGTTGCGGTGACCGTCGGCGCAAACTGTGCGGTCGCGGCTCTTGCTTTCCGGCCTCTCGAGAACGGAGCGACAGACGAACGCAATCTTGCCGGGGCGCCCAATAGTGGCCTTACCACCTATCGACAGCTCGCGCTCTTCGGAACGGTCTTCGAGCAGGTCCGCAACCGGCATGTCAGCGCACACGCGGATTCCGAACTCATCCGCACCGCCATCGAGGGCATGTTCACCGCGCTTGACGCGCATTCTTCCTATCTCCCGCCAGAACGGTTTGACGAAATACGTCGGCAGGATGCTGGCACGTTTGGCGGATTGGGTATCGAAGTGACGGTGGAAGGAGAGCTGGTCCAGGTAGTCGCGCCGATCGAAGATAGCCCGGCCGAGCGAGCCGGAATCAAGGCGAATGACCGGATCGTCGAGGTTGACGGCCGGCCGACATCGGGAAAGACGCTGGAGCAGATGGCGGCGCTATTCGTCGGCGAGGTAGGCAGCGATGTCGAGGTGGCGATCCTTCGCGAAGGCGTAGCCAGCCCGATCAGATTCAAGCTCACGCGCGAGATCATCACTTTGGGGATGGCCCGGCTGACTTTCGAGCGAGCCGTTCCTGTCATCAGGCTGGCGTCCTTTTCCAGGCAATCCTGTGATGGAGTGGAGCAAGCGATCCGTGCGGCTGTTTCCAGAGCCGGGCCGCCGCCCGCCGGCATCATCCTCGACTTGCGCAACAATGGCGGCGGTCCCCTCGATCAGGCTCGGCGCGTTGCTGATACCTTCCTGGCCCGCGGAGCGATCTTCTATACCCGCGGGCGAGATGAACGCCGGATCAGCCGCTACGAGGCACATTCGGATGAGATCGATGCGCTCATCGCCGCGGTTCCTGTGGTCGTCCTGGTCAATGGCGGCACGGCCTCTGCCGCTGAGATCGTTGCAGGCGCCCTCCAGGATCACCGCCGGGCAACTCTCGTCGGCACCCGGACATTCGGCAAAGGTGTCGTTCAGACAGTCATCCCGGTTGGAGAGCACGCCGGAATGAGCCTCACCACGGCACGCGTCTACACGCCCTCGAACCGGTCCATCCAGGCATTGGGGATCGTGCCGGACATCGAGGTCGCACAGACCTTTCCTAAGACCTTTGCCGGCAAGGACACCGTTGCAGGTGAAGCGGGTCTTACGCGGCATCTGCCCGGTGAGCAGGGCGAGGCGGCCTTCACATCCGCGGTCTATGTGCCCGCCAGTCGCACTGATGATGAACAGCTTCAATATGCGATCAAGCTCGTCCTGAGGCAGGTTCGTCACGAGGCTTTTCCGGCCAATCCTGAAATCTATCAGGCCCGAGACCTGTGACGACGGCTTCGCTGACATGCCTGTCATCCACTTTTTAGACGATTTGCCGGGACGACGGACCAGCATCCCGCGCCGGGTGCCACAGAGTCACGGAAATCAACCTGTCCGCATACGATCACAGAAAGGACCCGTTAGGGGAAAGGAAATCTTGATGTCTGCCGCGCACTTGCCAAGAAGCCACTCCATTCAAGCATCGGTTATCCGGTTGATCGCTGCGCTTGCTGCCCTGTCGAGCGAACCTGCCAGAGCCGGCGAGCCTCTGGCAGAGGTCATCGCCGATGGCAAGCCATGGGAAATGTTCGTTGTCAAACGGCGGGCCTCGAACATTCTCGTATTCCGACCGGATGGCGGCGGAACGATCAGCGACAGCGTGGCGAGCATTCATCCGACCTGGAGAGCTGTCCCTGATGGAATTTGCATTACGCCCAAACCTGGTGACGCGGAAAGATGCCTTGATTTGGCCCGGACGAAAGATGGTGTCGCTGCGTCGCAGAACGGCAGGACGGTTTGGGTGCTGAAGCGATGACGCCCACAGCAGCTTCGCGCCATCGGATGCCTAAGCGTGTCGAGCAGCGGCAAAGCCGCAGGCATTGAGAGCCATGTCGCGTCCGAAAGTAGTGGTCACCGCCTAACCGATGCTACGCAGGATAATTGACTGCGAGCTGGAAAAGCTGCCGAACACGATGACGGCGACATAGCACCACTGCAGCATCGTGAGCGCGGTGGCGGCGTGAGACAAGAAATGGTCGGCGGTGACGCGGCGCCTCTCGCGGCCTCTTCGCCGGCGCGCTTCGATGGTGGCAAGACATGCCGGAAAAGAGAGGCCGGCAAGAACAAGATAATGTGTCGAGGTGCCGCCAGCGAGAACGAGCATAAGGGCGCAAAGGCCAAAATTGGTCACCCCGGTCATGACGATTACGACATAGGATGGGCCAGCCTGCGTCTGGCGTGGTCTGACCTTGTGGCGTATCGGGGGAACATCGCGCGGCAATCTCCGGATCATTATCAGGCTTCCTGTTGGGCGAGCGGAAGCGATTTCAACACAAGTCTTGGTGAAGGTGGATGAATTAATGTTAAGAGACATCGCGGACGCGACGGAACAATCATGACACGACGATGTGGGCAGCTCTGATCGGTGCCGCTCTCGTAATCGGCGGACTTGTTTTCTCTTTCGGCCCCCTTCACCAGGCTGGGCCGCGGCACCAGGCCTCGGATTCCTCGGATTATCGCAAGGTGGCCGACACTGCGTTATCGCGGTCGGCGCATTTCTCTTGGCCTTCGGCCCATATTCATGACAGCAGGCGGCGACCTCACGCGGACGTCTTGAGAAGGCCTGCAGCCAAAGCGCCGAAGGCTTCGATTGCCTTCGGCAGCACATGCTGCGGCTCGTCGCTGGCAGCGATCCAGAGCGCGGCATTGAGCGCCGCGCCGTTGAGCAGCCGCGCGGCGGCTTCTGGGTCCACCGGCTTGAGCACCCCCTGTGCGATCAGGCGCTCCGCTGTCTGCCGGGTTGCCTGAAGACAGCCGCTCTGGCTCGGCCATTGCGACGGGTCGCCCAACACGGCAGGTCCGTCGAGCAGCACGATGCGCTGCACCTCCGGATCGAGCGCCATCTCGATATAGGCTGCACCTTCGGCAAGCAGTCCCTGCCAACCATCCCCCGCACGGGCGCCGATTTCCTGGGCGCGCGAGGCCATTTCCATGTCGATCTGCTCGACAACCGCGGCCAGCAGCCCGCGCTTGTCTCCGAAGTTGTGGTAAAGCGCGCCCCGCGTCAGCCCGACTTCGGCAGTCAGATCGTCCATCGAGGCGGCAGCATATCCCTTCTCGGCAAAGGCCCTTCGCGCGGCGGCGATCAGCCTCCGACGATTTTCCTCCATCGTCTCGACACGGCGTTTGACCATCTCAACTCCAATTTCATATACGCAGCGTATATTAACTTGACATACCCTGCGTATGTGATGTATTCATATACGTATCGTATATCAGATGAGCCGGCAATATGGAAAGCTCCTGTTATGTCACGGCCGCGCTCTTTGGTTTCCAGTCAACAATATTGAAGTGAGATCGACAATGACCCCAAGTGAAGCAATCTTCCCCGCAAACCGGCATGCCCTTTACGAGGAACACGGCTATTCGGCCGCCATCCGATCCGGAGATCTTCTCTTCGTGTCCGGTCAGGTCGGCAGCCGTTCCGATGGATCGCCGGAGCCTGACTTCGCACGCCAGGTCGAGCTGGCGTTCGAAAACCTGAAGGCGACGCTGGACGCCGCGGGTTGCACGTTTGAGGATCTGGTTGATGTAACGACGTTCCACACCGACCCCGAAAACCAGTTCGAAACGATCATGGCCGCCAAGCAGAAGATTTTCAGCAAGGCGCCCTATCCGAACTGGACCGCGATCGGCGTCAACTGGCTGGCAGGCTTCGATTTCGAGATCAAGGTGATCGCCCGCATCCCTTCATGATGCCTGACAGGCCGACGCAAAGCTCGGTCTCGCGGAAGCACTCACCTTGCTCGGGCAAGTTCGCTCTCTCTACTGAGCGAAAAGTTCCGGGATCATCGCGCGGGCCCGCTCGCGCAGACCTTTCGCTTCCTGCTCGCCAATAAAGCGGTAAGGCCAACGCAGCCTGGTGCTGACGGGACCCCAGTTGCCGATCGCCGCGAGCAGTTTGTCGAGCGCTGCATTGGAATAGCCGTGGTCGCGTCGAAACGGGACGACGTGGCTGTCCATAAAGGCGCAGATGCGGCCTTCGATCTCCAACGCGGCGTCGATGTCGGCGTGCATCAGCTCTTTCCAGGCTTGGGCACCATGGGGACTGAGACAGGCGACGTTGGAAAACGCGCCGGCAGCAACGCCCTGTTTGATGCCGGTGGCGAGATGATGGCCGGGAATGAACAGGGAAAATTCGCCAAGATATGCGCGCGCCTGCGCATACCAGGCATCGTCGCTATCGGCGATCTTCATCCCGACCACCGACGGGCAGGGACCGCAAACGTCGCTGAGCTCGGCTGGCGACAGGACACGTTTGGCATGCGGGGGATTGTATAGAACGAGCGGGATCCCGTCGGCGGCCTCCGACGCCCGGTGCAAGAAGTCGACGGCTTCAAGATTGGTGAGCGGCCACCAGTCAGGCAGGATCACTTGGATTGCCAATGGCTTATGGGCAGTAGCGCGGCGCAGGCGATCGAGCATGATGATCGGATCCGGCTGGCAGGCGCCGATGACGAAGGCCATTCCGGCCGCCCGGCAACGCGACGCCAGCATCTCCTGAATTCGCTCGTACTCCGCTTCCGTCTGGTTGTGAAATTCACCCGCCGTGCCATTCGAATAGATGCCGTCGACCTTGGCGGCGATCAGTATGTCGATTTCCTCGCCGAGCTTTTCGAAATCGATGCTGTCGTCCTCAGCGATCGGCAGGAGCAGGCTTGCCCAGTTGCCGGCGATAGGATGGCGGCGGGTTGTCATGCTCATCTCACTTCCTTCAGTCGAGGTCATCGCGGATGCAGGCCTTGAAATGCCCGGGCGTCATTTCGCGCAGCGCCGGCACGGTCTCGCCGCAGGCCGGCAGGGCGTTCGGACAGCGCGTGCGAAAGACGCAACCGCACGGCGGATCGGCGGGGCTCGGAATATCGCCCTTCAGGATCTGGCGGTCGCGCGGCCCATCGGGGTCGGGCGAGGGGATGGCCGAGAGCAGCGCCCGCGTGTAGGGATGCAGCGGCCTCGCATAAAGCGCAGCACTTGGCGCGATTTCCATGATCCGGCCGAGATAGAGGACGATCACCCGGTCGCAGATATATTCGACCACGGCGAGATCGTGACTGATGAACAGCATGGTCAAGCCAAGTCGCTGCTGCAGGTCGCGCAGAAGATTGATCACCTGCGCCTGGATCGAGACATCGAGCGCGGAGACCGGCTCGTCCGCGACGATGAACTCCGGCGCGAGCGTCAGCGCCCGGGCGATGCCGATCCGCTGCCGCTGGCCGCCTGAGAACTCGTGAGCGTAACGATTGACGGCGTCCGGCGGCAGATCGACCTGTTCGAGCGTGGCGCGGGCGCGTTCCAATCTCTCTTTTGCCGTGCCAAGGCCCTGGATCTTCAGTCCCTCGGTCAGGATTTCGCCGATCGTCATACGCGGCGAAAGGCTCGCGAACGGATCCTGAAAGATATATTGCATCCGCGGCCGCAGGCGCCGCATTGCCGATGAAGGCAGGCTGGTGAGTTCGGTGCCGTCGAAGCGGACGCTGCCGGCGGAGGGTTCGATGAGGCGCAGCACCGATCGTCCGATCGTGGTCTTGCCGCTGCCGGATTCACCGACCAGCCCGACCACCTCGCCCTTGCCGATATCGAAGGAAATGGCCTGCAGGATGGTCAGCCTGGCGCCGCGGGAGGTATAAACTTTTCCGAGGTCGCGGACCGAGAGAAGGGGCGCGCTCATCGGATCTCCTGCCAGCGAATGCAGCGGCTCTTGTGACGCGGATTGACATCGGCAAGCGGCGGCACGGCCGCGCGACAGGCGTCGACGGCAAATTGGCATCGCGGTTGGAAAGCGCAGCCGGCCGGCATGTTCATCAGGCTCGGCACGACGCCCGGAATGGCCGCCAGCCTTTCGCCCGCCTGCTTCATCCGGCTCGCATCACCGAGTTTCGGCATCGAGGCCAGCAGGCCGATGGTATAGGGATGTCGCGGATTGCGGAAAACCTCGGCTACCGGCCCCGTCTCGACGATCCGGCCGGCATACATGACCGCCACCCGATGCGCGATTTCGGCGACGACGCCGAGATTATGGGTAACGAAGAGCATGGCCATGCCGCGTTCACGCTGCAGCCTCTGCAGCAGAGCCAGAACCTGCGCTTGGATGGTGACGTCGAGCGCCGTCGTCGGCTCGTCGGCGATCAGCAGCGTCGGGTCGCAGGCAAGGGCCATGGCGATCGTGGCGCGCTGTCGCATGCCGCCGGAGAGCTCGTGCGGATATTGACCGGCACGGCGCCTGGCATCGGGAATGCCGACGCTGTCGAGAAGCGAGACGGCCGCATCCATGGCTGCTTTCCGGTTGGCCCCGCGATGAATGCGGATCGGCTCGGAGATCTGGTCGCCGATGGTGTAGACCGGGTTGAGGCTCGACATCGGCTCCTGGAAGACCATGCCGATATCATTGCCGCGAATGGCGCGCATTTCCTGCTGGGGGAGCGAGACAAGGTTGCTGACGGTACCATCCTTGCGCTTCAGATCGATGCTGCCGGCGGCAATGACACCGATATTGCGGGTCAGCAGCCGCATGACCGAAAGGCTGGTGACCGATTTGCCCGAGCCGGACTCGCCGACGAGCGCCAGCGTCTCGCCGGCAGCGACACTCAGATCGATGCCGTTGACCGCCGTCACCTCGCCCAAGCGGATGCGAAAGACGGTCCGCAGCCCCTTGATGTCGAGGATCGTGTCGGCGCTCTGTGGCATGGCATCCATCAGGCAAGCAGGCCGGTGGCGCGGAGGATTTCCTCGATCCTCGCCGTTTCAGCTTCGTTGAGGGCTGCCCGCGGGCGCGGCATCAGCGCTGTATCAATGATGCCGAGGCTCTTCATCGCCGTCTTGAAGGCGCCGATGCCGGCAGCGCCGCCGCTGACTCGGCCCGCTCCGACCCAGACGATTTCGAAGAGCCGGCAGAGCCGCTCCTGCTCCTTGCGGGCCGCGACCCAGTCGCCGCGCTGAGCGGCATTCCAGAGCCTGACGTAACCATGCGGATCGACATTGGCGATGCCCGGCACCACGCCATTGGCGCCCATCTGCAGCGCCGTGTCGACGACGATTTCGGAGCCGGTCATCAGGAAGACATCCTTGTTGTCGGCGAGATCAAGCAGCACGTAGCGGAAATTGCCGTCGTCGCCGCTCGAATCCTTGATGCCGATGATGGTTCCCTCCTTTGCCAGCGTGACGCTGGTCTGGCGCTGCAGTTTCACATGCACGCAGACGGGAATGTCATAGGCGATCAGCGGCACGTCGACGGCATCGCGAATATAGCGGAAGTGATCGATCGTCTCGGCCTGGCTGGTCACCGTATAGAACGGCGCCGTGACGACCACCGCGTCGGCGCCGGCCGATTTGGCGATCCTGGCATGGTTGATGACCCGGTCCGTGGTGGGATCGATGACGCCGACGATCAGCGGTACGCGGCCGTTGATGACCTTCGCCGAATGCTCGATGATCTCCCGCCGGGTTTGCTCGTTGTGGAAGATCACCTCGCTGGTCGAGCCGAGCACGAACACGCCGTGGCATCCCGCCTCGATCAGGTTTTCCAGCACCCGCGTGTAGGACGGGTAATCGACGCTGTAATCCTTGTTCAGCGGGGTTATGACGGGAGGAACGACACCCTTGAATTTGCTCATTTTCGCTTTCTTTCGATCGTCAGTTTAATTCGGCGCGAGGGTCGAAGGCATCGCGAAGACCATCGCCAATGAAGTTGATTGCAAGGACGGCCAGCACCAGAAAACCGCCGGGAAACAGCCACTGCCAGGGATATTGCTCGAGCACGGCGGTGGAGCGGGCGGCATTCAGCATGTTGCCCCAGCTTGCCGCCGGCGGCGCAATGCCGAGCCCGAGGAAGGAAAGGCCGGCCTCGAGCAGGATGGCATTGGCAATCTGCAGCGTCGCGAAGACGACCAGGATGTCGATCGAGTTCGGCAGGCCATGGCGGAAGAGCAGGTGCGGCAGACCCGCTCCCATGCCTCTTGCCGCCATGACAAAATCACGCTCGCGGAGTTCCAGCAGCCGCGAGCGCACCATGCGCGCCAGCAGCGGCCAGGAGAGCAGCGAGATGACAAAGACCGTCGGCCAGATGCCGGTGCCGGCGATCGAGGCGAGCACCAGCAGGAAGATGACCGGCGGCAGCGTCATGAAGAGATCGACGAAACGCATGGTGACGGCATCCGCAAAGCGGCCCGCAAGCGCCGAGACTGCGCCGACCAGGAAACCGATGACGGCGGAAATGACGGTCGAGGTGAGGGCCACCAAAAGCGAGATCCGGCCACCGTCCATGACCCGGGCAAAGATGTCGCGGCCGACGCCGTCGGTGCCGAACCAGTGTCTGGAACCCGGCTGCGCATTCATCGCCAGCAGATCGATGTCGTTGGGTTTGAAGCTCCACCACAGCGGATAGGAAAGGATCGCCGCGATCACCAGCGCGATCATGCAGAGGCCGGCGAAGGCGGCCCGGTTGAGCAGGAAGCGATGCAGGCAGCGTACGATCGGGCCCGGACTACGGGCAGGGCTTCGTGCCGGCATCGTTTAGCCCACCTTGATCCGCGGATCGACCAGCGCATAGGCTAGATCGGTCAGAAGGTTGACGGCGATGACGCATGCGCCGATCACGAGCGTCGAACCCATGATAACAGGATAGTCGCGGCCTTCCACCGCATCGACCATCAGCAGGCCCATGCCGGGCCAGTTGAAGACGCTTTCGATGAAGATCGCCCCGCCGATCGCAAGGCCGATGGTCGAGCCGATCAGTGTGATGACGGGCAGCAGCGCATTGCGCAGCGCATGCTTGGCAATGACCCAGAATTCGAAAACGCCCTTGGCGCGCGCGGTGCGCACATAGTCCTGGTTCAGTACCTCGAGCATGGAAGCGCGCATGTAGCGCATGATCAGCGCTGTCTGCGCCACGGCCAGAAGTGTCGCGGGCAGGATGAGGTGATGGAGGAGGTCGGCGACGGAAAATTCCCGGCCGGGCGTCAGCATGCCGCCGGAGGGCATCCAGCGGAAATAGACCGAAAACAGATAAAGGCCCACCAGAGCGCTGAGGAAGGGCGGGCTGGAGATGCCAGTGACTGCGAAGACCGACAAGGACAGGTCGGCGATGGAGTTGCGGCGAACCGCGCTGACGATGCCGGTCGCGATGCCGGCGATAATCGCGATCGCGATCGCCGTTCCCATCAAGAGGACCGTCGGGCCGACACGCGAGAGCACGAGACCGAGCACCGGCTGGTCGGGCCGTTTGATCGAATAACCGAGATTTCCCGTCAGCGCTTGCCCCAGCCAAGCGACGTACTGCACCGGCAGCGGCTGATCGAGGCCGAGTGTGATGCGCAGTTCCGCAAGATCCGACGATGACATCGGTACATTGGGATCGATATAGGCGTCGATCGGATCGCCGGGGGTCAGGCGCAGCATGACGAAGATCAGCACACTCAAGGCAAGCAGCATGCCCACGCCGATCAGCAGGCGCCGGAGACTGTATCTCAGCATGAAAAACCCGTTCCTGTGCGGGCGGACAGGTTCGCCACCTAGCCGCCCTTTGCTTATCAGGATGCGCTACGCCCTATTCGGCGATCGCCCATTTTTCCGGATGCGCCCGGTAAGGGCCGCCGCCGGGGGCAGGCGTCCAGACGAAGTCCTTCAGTTTGGCAGAGGCGACGCCATAACGTTTCGCCACCCAGAGCGGACCCCAGGGCAGTTCCTTGTTCATCACCTTGCAGACCTCCTCGTAGCGGGCCTCGCGCTTTGCGGCATCCGTCTCGCCAAGCGCCGCATCGAGAGCGGCGGTCAGCACCGGCATGCGCACGCGGGCGACGTTCGGGCCGGCCGGCGGGATCTGCTTCTCGTTAAGGCCGACATTGATGCTGCCCGGGTCAGGGCCGTTTTGCAGGCCGGCATAAACCATCTGGAACTGTGCGACGTCGGGCGTCGGGTTGAGCACGATGCTGTTATAGGTCGGGGTGTCGACGGCGCGCGGCGTGACGTTGATGCCGACCTGGGCGAGCATTGCCTGGACCGCAGCCATGACATTGGCGGCAAGTGGCGTCGTGTAATAGGTCAGAAGCGTTATCGGCTTGTCGCCGTTGATCTGATCCCAGCCGGCTTCCTTCAGCAACTGCTTGGCCTTTTCCGGGTCGTAGGCATAGGTTTCGATGCCCTTCGGCACCACCTGGTCGGCGATATAGGCGCAGTTTGCCGGTTTGGCGGCGCCGCCGTACAGGCTCTGGATGATCGCGTCGCGATTGACCGCATACATCACCGCCTGACGCACCCGGACATCCTTCCAGATCGGTGAATCATGGTTGAAGCCGAGATAGTTGACGACGAAGGAGTTGCCTTCGATCACGCGGAAATTCTTGTTGTTGTCGAAGGCCTTCAGGTCGTTCGAATCGACATAGGTGAACTCGATCTCGCCGGCGCGCAGTGCGGCAATCGCCGCAGCCGGATTGGCGAAATAGCGGTTGATGATCTTTTCCAGCGTCGGCTTGCCGCCCCGGTAGTCGGTGTTGGCGGCAAGTTCGACATATTGATCGGTGACGTATTTGGTGAACTTGAACGGCCCGGTGCCGATCGGCGCGGTGGACCACCATGTATTCTTGGCGAGCTGGTCCGCCGGGATCTGTGACAGCGCGTGCTCCGGCAGCATCATCACCTTCGTCAGCGTGTCCATCAGGCTTGCCGACGGAGCCGACAGTTTGATGACCAGCGTCTTGTCGTCCTTGGCTTCGGCCGAGGAAACGGCGTTCAGGCGAGCCGCGAGAACCGAGCCGGTCTTGGCGTTCTTGGCAAGCTCGATGGTGAATTTCGCGTCCTTTGCGGTGAAGGGTTTGCCGTCATGCCATTTCGCATCGGCGAGCTTGAACGTGTAGGTCATCTGATCGGGACTGACCTCATAGGACGAGGCGAGCTGGCCGACGACTTTCTCGAGCTTCTCGTCATAGGTCACCAGCGGCTCGAAATAGACGCTGAGCCAGGTGAAGCCGCCGGTCGCGGCGAGCGGGTTGAAATTGCCCTGGAAACCGCCCGGCCCGACATCGAAGCCGCCCGACAGCGTGGCGGCCTGCGCCGGGCTGGTGAAGGCCGGAATGGTGGTCGTCGCCATCATCGCAGCCAGCGCGACGGCGGATGATAATCTGAACAGTCCTTTCATTGTGCTCCTCCCACATTGGCACTTTTCTTATTGGCGGCGATCACTCGGGAAATGCCGTCATAGTGGCGGTCCAGGCGTTTCTGCGCTTGCGCGACGTCCTTCGCCTCGATGGCATCGACGATCGCCACGTGATCCCTCCAGGTCGCGACGGGATCGACATTCTCGAGATTTACGAAATCCGAGGCCTTGTAGAAGGCGAGCCAGAACACATCGATCAGCCGGGCAAGGGTTTCGTTGTTCTGGCAGCGGAACAGCAGGGTATGAAAAAGCTGGTCTTCGTCGGCAAAGGATTGACCGCGCTCGGCATGGACCCGCATGCGGTCCACCGTGGCGCGCAGCTCGGCGATATCGTCGTCGCCGATCATCTCGACCGTCTTGCCGATCAGGCCGACTTCGAGGGTCCGGCGGATCTCGATCACTTCCTCGATCTGGCGCAAGGCGCCGCCGAGGCCATAGGCGAGATTGTCGAGCAGCGGTTCGAATGAGAAGGCTTTTACGAAGATGCCGATGCCGCGGCGCGATTCCAGTACCCCCAGCGATTCCAGTGCTTTGATGCCCTCACGCAGCGAATTGCGGCTGACGCCGAGCTGGTTCGCCAGGTGGGATTCGGCCGGAAGCATCGTGCCGGGCTTCAATCCGTTGTCGCTGATATAGGCCCGCAGGCTTTCCTGCACGGACACGTGGAGAAGAGGCGCGCGGGCGAGGGGCTTCATGGATTTCAGCGACATGCCGTTCTCATTCGGTCTGCGGAAGGTAGTCCAAACATATCCACTTGTAGGATATCCGTCAAATGGATTTACAGATCCGTCGGTGACCGCTTTGAGATCGCATGACGGCTTGCGAAGTGAAGCGGGCGCCGTCAAACTCCTGCCACATGCCCTGCATTAATTCGGCGCGACTGCGTATTTCTTAAATCGGAATTGATTTAAGGATAAGCCATGCAGCAGCTCAATGCGTTACCGCATCCCTGGCGCCTCTGAAAAGAGGTGCGTGTTGCCCAAGTAACCGAGCCGATGGAGATCCGATGCCCGCAATCCTGCGAAAGAAATCTCATGGCGTCTCCACGCGGGAGCAGGTCATCGATGGCGCGGAGGATATCGGCGTCGCCTATCAGGTGTTTTCCGATACGGTGGTCGAAGACGTCGTCGTCAAGAACTCTCCGCGCGGCTTCAAGTTTCACAATGGCAAGAACCTTGTCGTCAGGCGCTGCGAAACGGAGAACGTCAGGGGCGACGGGATCTATCTGACCAAGACGTCGAACGTGCTTCTTGAGAACAACCGGATGGGAGAAGCACCGGGCGAGGGCGCCGATTGTTGTCAGTTCGCCTATCAAAACAGCGACGACAACATCAGTTCCGATATCGTGGTCCGCGGTAACCTCTTCCTGCAGTCGCCGACAAGCACGTCGAACAAGGGCGCGCTGGTCTGTGATAAAACCCGGAGATACCGCGTCGAGTACAACTTCATCGGCGGCAAGAATTTCTCCTTTTCGTCGATCGGCGACGATGCCGTGGTGCGCAGCAACATCATGCGCGACGGCAGAATGAACGACTATTCCTTCGGCTACGGCATCGGCGACAAGGCCGATCATGCCGGCCATCACCTCTACGACAACTGGATCGAGAACAACAATCGCGGCATCAGCCTGAGCGGCTTTTCCGACCAGGAGCGGGCATTTCGTAAGGATATCGATATCCATGACAACGTCATCAGCGGATGCGACATCGCCTTCTTCGCCAATCGTCCGTGGTCGGGCAGCCTCCGGCGCAACATATTTATGCGGTGCCGGCAGGACATCCTTTTGAAAGGAACGGGCGAAGCCACCGCCGGTCAGATCGATGGCAATTATCACAATGACGGCAGCTTCCTGAACATTACGCCGCCGCCGCTTCGCTTCAACGCGGACGGCAAGGCATCCGTCGCCTCAGGGGAATGGACATCCGAACCCGATGAAATCGTCATCCAGTGGCGCGACAAGGGCGTGGATATCCCCGGCGCCAACCGGCCTTCCATTGCCGTCGAGCCCGGCATGGAATTGTCTTGCGTGCTGCTGGCCCGCAAGGGCCGCAATTGGATGCTGGCGATTGCCGAGACCGCCTATGACGATTTCACGCCGCGCGCATGGCAGGAAAAAAAGCTGCCGTGGCAGAAGCGGTATCTCACGATCTGAGCATGCCCGGGCCCGGAACCAAAGACCGGCTTTGCCGTTGATTGCCATGCCCCACCGTATCGGGGAAACGGGACAGCCATGGCACGCCAGACATTCTGGAAAGGTTATCTCAAGCTCTCGCTTGTCACCGCCGCCGTCTCGCTGACGCCGGCGACGACCGAGAGCAACAAGGTGCGTTTCCACGTCCTCAATCGCCAGACGAAAAACCGTGTCGAAAGCCGCTATGTCGACAGCGTGACCCACAAGCCGGTGGCCGACAGGGATCAGGTGAAAGGTTATCCGCGGGGCGAGGACGACTATGTCCTTCTCGAAGACGAAGAGATCGAGGAGGTCGGGCTGGAAAGCACCCGCACCATCGATATCGACAGTTTCGTGCCGCGCGGCTCGATCGACTGGATCTGGTATGACAAGCCGCATTTCCTGGCACCCGAGGACAAGGTCGGCGTGGAAGCCTTCTGCGTCATTCGCGAGGCGATGAAGGCGAACGACGTCGTCGGTATTGCCCGTCTGGTTCTCTATCGTCGCGAGCGCGCCGTGCTGCTGGAGCCGCAAGGCAAGGGCATCATCCTCTGGACCCTGCGTTATGGCGACGAGGTGCGCGAACCCCTGGCCAAAATCGACGACAAGGCAAAGGTCGACAGCAAGCTTTTGACGCTGATGAAACAGCTGGTGAAGGAAGAGACGAAGGACTGGAGCCCGACCATGGTGCAGGATCCGATCCAGAAGCGCCTGAAATCGATGATCCGCGGCAAAAAGAAGAGCTTGAAGCAGGCCGCGCCCGCCAAAAAGCCGCCACCGGTGAAATCGACAGGCAACGTCATCAACATCATGGATGCGCTGAAGAAGAGCTTGGCGGAAGGCAACAGGAAGCCGCGATAATTCCTATCGCTTCTTTTCCAACGGTTTCGCCGCCGCGAAAAATCCATCCCAGGGATCTCCGGGCAAGGCGTCGAGCCGCGTCGGCGTATTGTCGACGGTAAAATAGGCCGGCCCGATGTCGGCGGTGAGTTCACTCCATTCCAGCGGCATGGAGACTGCCGTACCCGGTCTTGCCCGCGTCGAATAGGCCGCAACCGCCGTATTGCCGCGGCCGTTGCGCAGATAATCGATGAAGATCCTCCCCTTGCGCTTCGCCTTCGTCGCCGTCGCCAGATAACGGTCGGGATTGTCGGCCGACATGCTGTCGGCCAGCCGTTTGGCAAATGCCTTTACCTGCACCCAGCCGGCTTTCGGCGTGAGCGGCGTCACCACATGCAGGCCCTTGCCGCCTGACGTCTTGACGAAGGCGGCGAGACCTTCGGCTTCCAGCCGTGCCTTCAATTCGTAAGCGGCGGCTATCACATCTTCCCACGCCACCTCTTCGCCGGGATCGAGGTCCATGGTGATCATGTCGGGCTTTTCCCAATTGTCGGTCGTCGTGCCCCACGGGTGGATTTCTAGCACGGCCGACTGCACCAGTGCCACGACACCGTCGAAATCGGTGATCCGCAGCAGCTTTTCACCCTGCTTGTCCTTCGGATCGATGATCTGATCGATATGCGGGTTCATGCCCTTCCAGGCGTGTTTCTGAAAAAATCGCTGACGGCCCTTGATCCCGTCCGGCAGACGCAAGAGCGCCAATGGGCGGTTGACGACATAAGGCGCCATGAAGCGCCAGACCTGGGCATAATAATCCGCCAGCCCCTCCTTGGTAACACCCTCGTCCGGCCAGTAGATGCGGTCGGGGTGGGTGAGCGTCACAGCGGCTTTCGGCAGTGGGCGGGCTGCGGTCTGTTCTGTCTCGCGCGTGACCTCTTTGGCGAGCTTGTCCTCGCGCAGTCCGCGGAAGGCTGCATGACGCAGATTGCCGTCGGCCGACCAGGCGCGGAACTCGACTTCGCCGACGAGCTGCGGCTTGACATAGATCAGCCCACGCCGCTCCTCGGCGGTGAGCTTGTCGTCGAATGAGTTCTCATTCTGCGCAAGGCGTGACAGTTTCTCATAGAGCATCTGCGCGGTTGCCACCGTATAGCCGGTGCCGACCCGCCCGACATGCTTGAGCTCGCCACCCTGGTAGTAACCCATTGCCAGTGAGCCGATCGCATTCTCCATCGATGTCGACGGCACAAAGCCGCCGATAACGAATTCCTGCCGCTGCGAACACTTCGATTTGATCCAATCGCCGTTGCGTCCCGAGGTGTATTTACTGTCGCGCAGCTTGGAGATCACGCCTTCGAGGCTGAGCCGACAGGCATGATCGAGCACCAGGCCGCCGCGTTCGTTGAAATGCGCGCTGTAACGCAGCCTGTCATTATCGGCAGGCAGCAGGCTTTCCAGCAGATGCTTGCGATCAATGAGCGTGGCATCAACCAGTTTGTGACCGTCGAGATGGAGGAGATCGAAAGCATAGAAGACGAAGCGGTCGTTGCGACCCTCGCTCAGATCGCGCTGGAGCGCTGAGAAATCCGAAGCACCGCTATCGCGCTCGACGACAATTTCGCCATCGATCACCGCCGACTGCACCGCCAGGGCGGCAAAGGCGTCAAGCACATCCTTGCCGAATTTTGCCGTCCAGTCGAGGCCGCTGCGGGTCAACATACGGACCTTGCCGTCTTCCACCCTGACCTGCAGCCGATAGCCGTCGAACTTGATCTCGTGGATCCAGCGATCGCCCGCCGGCGGCTTCGGTTTCAGCTTGGCGAGCGCCGGTTCGATGAAGTCGGGCATTACGCCCCTGCGCGCGCCTTCAGGCCATTCGCGGTCGCGAGATACTGACGGCTTCGGCTTTTGTGCCGGCTTCCTGGCGGCAACCGCCTTGCCGTTTCCGGATTTGGACTTCCAGGTCGCATCGGGGTTCTCCGCCACCTCCTCGAGTTGCCGACCGGTCTTGGCCGATTCAGGCCGTTCCTCGAGAATGTCGCCGTCATGGCGCGCCTCGGCGTCATCCCCCTTGATCAGCAGCCAGTTTTCGCGCTTCTCGCCGGGCCGGCCGTGCATGCGCACGAGATGCCAGCGTCCCTTCAGCTTCTCGCCGTCGAGCTCGAATTCCAGATGGCCTTTCCGGTAGGCCTTGTGAACGTCGCCGAGCGGCGTCCAAGTGCCGCGGTCCCAGACGATGACGGTGCCGCCGCCATACTGCCCTTTCGGTATGATACCTTCAAAATCGCCATAGGACAGGGGGTGGTCTTCGACATGCACGGCCAGGCGCTTCTCCTCCGGGTTGAGGCTCGGCCCCTTCGTCACCGCCCAGCTCTTGAGCACCCCATCCATTTCGAGCCGGAAGTCATAATGCAGCCTTGTCGCATCATGCTTCTGGATGACGAAACTGTTGCCTGTGCTGCGGCCCTTGCGCCCGCGGGGCTCCGGGGTGAGTTTGAAATTGCGCTTCGCCTGATAGGTCTCGAGTGCCATCTCAGCCTGCCTTCTTCCCTTGGCTGTCGCTGCGCGCCGGCGCCTTCTTCGTTGCCGGCCTCTTCTTCCCCGCGCTCTTGCCGCTCAATTTCGCACTCTGGCGCAGCGCTTCCATCAGATCGACCACCTTGCGTTCCGGCTCCGGTTTCTTCTTCGGCGGCGCCCGGCCCTCGATCTTTGCCTTGACCAATTCGACGAGGGCAGCTTCGTAACGGTCCTCGTACTCACTCGGATCGAAGCTGCCATGTTTGGTTTCGATGATATGCCCGGCGAGCTCAAGCATTTCCTTGTCGAATTTGATATCGGGAATGTCCTTGAAGATGGTGTCGGCCGAGCGCACTTCATAATCGAAGTTCAGCATGGTCGCGAAGATGTGGGTGTCATGCGGCCGGATCAGCAGCGTTCGGTTGCGCCGGAAAAGCACGGCTTCGGCCAGCGCCGCCACCTTGGCGTCCCTCATGGCCCGGATGATCAGCGACAGCGCTTCTTCATCATGCTCATCGACGGGGGCGAGATAATAGGGACGGTCGAAATAGAGCTTGTCGATATCGTCATAGGCGATGAAGGCCTTGACATCGAGCACCTTGTCGCTCTCCGGCATGATCCCGTCAATCTCGTCGCCTTCGATGACAATGTAATCACCGTTCTCCATCCGATAGCCCTTGACCTGGTCGTCGCGCTCCACCGGCTTGCCGGTCTCGCTGTCGACGAACTGCCGTTCGACGCGATGGCCGGTCCTGCGATTGATGATGTTGAACGAAACGCGGTCGGAGGAGGAAACGGCGGTATAGAGCCCGACGGAGCAAGCAAGGTCGCCTACCTTCAGATGACCTTTCCAGCTTGCCCGCGCGGCCATTCCATCCTCCGTGACAAATCAGAGCCGACCGCTGCTTTTGTCGGTTTCGAGCTCCTGGAATGCCCAGCCGCCGTCAGGTGAGGGGTAGGCGAGAAGTGCGTCGCCATCGCCGATCTTCTGGCGCGACGCGGCGTCCTTGGCGCGGGCGATCGCTTCGTCAGCCGTCGCGTAGGTCTCCGACAGCGTGTCGCCGAGCTTGTAGGCCCAGCCATTGTCATGCGGGACGACCTGATAGGTGATATCGGCCATTTCGGATCTCCTCTTCTTCGAACGCCTTTTACGCAAGTCGGGCCTCAGGACCGCTGCGCAGCTTGGGTTCTAGTTCCGATTTGGTTTGCGCCTTTCATCGAGGGCGATGATTTTCTCGAGCGAAGCGATATCCTCGCTGGTGACGACGGGAACCGGATCGGCCGCAATCGCCTCCAGCACCTCCTGCGAGATAGCACCGTTGCGGATCGCCCATTCCAACGTTTCGCGTGTTTCCCGCTCGGCCTTCAGTTGTGCATAGAGCGCAACGATCAGCCGGTCGCGGGCATCCATCCGCCGGTCTTGACGATCCATCTTGCGGACATGCGGCATCCAAATCCACCCTTGTTGCTGATTTCGCTCAGGTGTAATCAACTGATGGCGGATGGAAAGGTTCCGCTATCGGAGACCACCGGCGCCGTTGCCGGCCGGTGCGGATTGTCCTATCTCTGCGAAGCTGTTGTCAGAGGATTCCTTCATGGCTGATCTCAAGGCTCGCCCTCGTCCGACCGGCGCCAACGCCACTCTCGGCCGCACCGGTTTCCCGCATGTCACGTCTACCACGAAGGGCGAGATCGATATCGTCACCGCGCCGTCGCAGCCGGGCTTCAGCCCGCTCGATCTGCTCTATGCCTCGCTCTCCGCCTGCCTCGTGCTCAGCGCCCGCATCGCCGCCAGCCAGATCGGCGTTCTCGACAGGATCAGCGAGATCGCTGCCGACGTCACCGGCGAAAAGGCGACGGAAGGGCTTTCACGCGTTGCGAAGTTCAACATCGTCTTCTCGATCAAGGGCGATGTCGACGAGGAGACACGCAGCAAGATCGTCCGGGCCGCCGAAGAGGAAATCTGCACGGTCAGCAACACCATC
This sequence comes from Rhizobium lentis, assembly GCF_014200175.1. Classification (GTDB taxonomy): domain Bacteria; phylum Pseudomonadota; class Alphaproteobacteria; order Rhizobiales; family Rhizobiaceae; genus Rhizobium; species Rhizobium mulingense. Next base: position 391,709 of record NZ_JACHBD010000002.1, read on the forward strand.
CGCGGCAATCCCGAATTCTCGACGACGATATCGAGCTGATATGCACACATAGACAATCGCAAACGGAGGATTGCGCGGGCAATATCCGGCTTCTATGCTCAAGCCATCGAAGCAACGGTCTCGGCCATCATGCAGCCCAAGCCTCTGCCGACGTCCGGAACACCTGTCGTCGCCATCATCGGCGGTGGCGTCTCCGGCGCGGGCGTCGCCTATCATCTCGCCCGGGCGGTGGACGGCGCCCATGCCGCCATCGTCGTCTTCGAGCCGCGCGCCGAGCTCGGTCGCGGCCTGGCCTATGACACGGACGACCCGGCCCACCGCATCAATGTTCCGGCCGCAAAGATGAGCCTGCAGCCTGACGACCAGGGCGAATTCCAGACCTGGATCGACGCCCGCGACGCCGTCGCCTGCGACCCCGAGGCAAGGCGCTCCGACGGCCAGATCTTTCCCCGGCGTCGGCTCTTCGGCGACTATGTTGCCTCCCTGCTGAAACCGCTCATGGACGACGGCAGCGTGCGCCATTGTCGTGCGGCCGTGACCCATGTCGAGCGCCATGCCGGCCGCTGGTCGATCCGCGACGACAAGGGCGGCCTGACCGAGGCCGATATCGTCGCGATCGCCACCAGCCACCCGCCGCCGGTCGCTCCCGGACGGCTTACAACCCTTCTGGCCGCCCATCCCCGTTTCGTAGCCGACACGACGAAGCCGGGCGCGCTCGACGTCATCCGTCCCCACGACCGGGTGCTGGTCATCGGCAATGGCCTGACCGCCGCCGATGTCATTGCCTCGCTTGCCGAACGCGGACATGATGGTCCGGTGACGGCAATCTCGCGCCGTGGCCTGCGCTCGCGCGGGCATGCGCCGGTGCCGCAGCCTCTCTATGGCGATTTCGTTGCCGATGCGGCTCATTCCGCCGTTTCGCTGCTGGCGGGGATCCGCGCCGCCATAGACGCGGCGAAGGCGCAGGGCATAAGCTGGCATGGGGTGATCGATCAGGTGCGGGCGCAGGGATTTGATCTCTGGCAGGCGTTGCCGATGGCCGAACGGCGCCGTGTCGTCCGCCATCTGCGTGCCTATTGGGATGTGCATCGCTTCCGCATCGCGCCGCAGGTGGAAGCCGTGCTCGACGCGGCGATCACTGCCGGTCGTCTCGAAATCCTCGCCGGCTCGGTCGCCGATGCGCGCATCGAAGGCGAACGCATTCCGTGCACCCTGCAGCCGCGCCACCGCCGCCCGCCGTTGGAGCGCAGCTACGACGCCGTCGTCGTCACGACCGGGCCGGCCCATGGCGGCATTCTCGAAACCCAGCCCTGGCTCTCGGCGCTCGCGGCAAGCGGCCACCTGTCGCTCGATCCCACAGGCCTCGGCCTTGCCTGCACCGTGCGCTCGGAGGCGATCGGCCCGTCGGGGGCCGCGGACCCTTCGCTCTTGATCTCCGGTCCCTTGGCGCGCGGCACCTTCGGCGAGCTGATGGGGCTGCCGCAGGTGACCGAGCATGCTTTCTTCGTCGCGACCGAAATCGCCGCGAAGCTGCGACTGGCTGCGTCGAATACGCATCCTGCCTGATTTTCCATTTCGATGTCGCTCATCGACTGTCCCCGGCGGTCGACTTCTGCTACGCACTCGGCAATCAGTGGCCCGCTGCCGGTGTTCGGGCGGCAATCGGAAATATCGAGATCATGTCGCAGACCGCTTCCACCCTTTCCGAAGCCTCGCCTTCCAATCGTCTCGCTCTTGCGGCGCTCGTTCTCGGCGGGGCGGCGATCGGCGGCTCGCCGATCTTCGTGCGGCTTTCCGAGGTCGGGCCGATGGCCACCGCGTTCTGGCGCGTAGCGTTGGCGCTGATCCCGATCTTCATCGTCTCGCTGCTGAAGAAGAATGCTGGACCCAGACCGCAAAGCCTTGCCGACCACGGCATGCTGGTTCTTCCGGGCGTCATGCTGGCGCTTGACCTTGCCGCCTGGCACCTTTCTCTCACCATGACTTCGGTCGCCAACGCGACGCTGCTTGCCAATCTCGCGCCTGTTTTCGTCACGTTGATCGCCGTCCTGTTTTTCAGGGCGAGAACCAGCGGCGTCTTCCTGTTGGGGCTGCTTCTGGCGCTTGCTGGGGTCGTTATTCTGAAAGGTGGTCCGGCAGGGCTCGGCAATGGCGATTTGAGCGGCGATGGCGCCGCGATGATCGCCGCCTTCTTCTATGCCTGCTATATCCTGGCGATCGGCAGGCTGCGCAGCCGGTTCGATACGATCCGCATCATGCTGTGGAGCACGGCATCGGCTGCCGTCTGCATCTTTCCGATAGCCTTCTTCTTCGAAGGCCAGATGCTGCCGGCGACCCTTTACGGCTGGTCGATCCTCTTCGGCCTCGCCTTCATCAGCCATGCCGGCGGCCAGGTGGCGATCACCTATGCGCTGGCTTATCTGCCGCCCGCCTTTTCATCGCTGACGCTGCTGCTTCAGCCGGTCGTCGCCGCAGTCCTCGCCTGGGCGCTGCTCGACGAGGCGATCGGGACGATGCAGGCGCTGGGCGCCGCAGTGGTGCTCGCCGGCATTATGGTTGCCCGAATGGCTCGCTCGTCGGCTTGACCGCTTGTTGCTCCAGCGGCGCGGGATCTTCGCCCATTCTCTGGAGCAGCCACTTCTGGATGATCGGCACATCGGCATCGCCGAGGTCGTGGCCGCCGGGGATGACGTCGGAATCGACGGTGGCGCCCGAACTCTTCAGCCTTTCCTCCAGCTCGCTCGCATATTTGCCGTAGGCATCCGTCTTGCCGCTGATGACGAGCAGGTCCGTGCCCTTGAGGTCGGCATGCGGGTAGTCGCTGAGTACAGGCATGGAGCGCAGCAGCACCGCCTTGTGAACGAGGTTCGGGTGCAGGTAGAGCAGCGAGTTTAGGAGGTTGGCGCCATTGGAATAGCCGACATAGACGATCTTCTTGGGATCGAGGCCGTAGGATTTGACGGCGCCTTCGATGAAGGCCGCAAAGGCTTCGGCCTCGGTCCTGATGTCGTTCTGGTCGAAGGAGAAGGGGGTGATGCGCTTGTACCAGCGCGGAAAACCCTCTTCGGTCGCACGGCCCCGCACGCCCATCAGGGTTGCGCGCGGTGCCGCCTTGTTGAGGAGCGGCATCAGCGTCGTCTCATTGCCGCCCGAGCCGTGCAGGAGCACGAAGACACTGCCATCGGGATTCGGCGGTGTATAGAAGCGATGGACGAACGGCAGCTCGCGGTAATTGATGCGCGGCTGGCCGGGCATCGAAAATTGCGGCAGAATCACCTTGAGATCGTTGAGATTGGTGATCGCTTCCGGCGGCGCGAAGAGCTTGGTGCCGAGGGCCGCATGCTCTTCGTCAACAGTCATGCCGGGCTTGTCGGTTGCAAGCTCCACCAGCGTGCCGCCGGGCTCGCGGGCATAGAGCGAGCGGAAATACTTGCGGTCGTGCATGTTGGTCGGCGATGCATCGGTCTTCTCCAGCGCCTTGGATACCGAACGCAGCGCCTCCTCGTCGGCAGCCCGGAAGGCGACATGATCGACGGTGCCGGTTCCCGGCGCGCCAGACCAGAAGCCGCGCGCATCGCGCACATCGATGACGTCGCCCGATTGCGATACTAACCTGTCGATCGTGCCGCGGTTGGCCTGGAAGCGGTAGCCGAAATGGCGCTCGAGGAAGCTGCGGCTCTCGGCCGGCTTTTCCGTCAGCATCGTTGCGCCGCGCACCCGCTTGACGGCATGCTCGACCGGGATCGAGGCGCCGTCCCAGACGGTCGGCGATGTGAGGTCCTTTGCACCCGCGAGCTTGAGGATGATATTGTCGGGGTCTTTCAGCCTGAGGACAGGCTCACCGAATTCATCGGCGGGTCCCTCCGAACGCAGGCCGAAGCTCATGGCGCGCGTCAGCCAGTAGCCGATGCTCGCCGGATCGATCGCCAGCGAAATTTCGCTGATCTGGCCGTAACCCGCCCGGCCGGGCGCGCCATCCTCCCAGACGAGGAAGCTGACGAGCGAACCCGGCGTACCTGCCGAATCGCCGTAGAAGAGATGGAGCTGCGTCGCATCCTCGTAGCCGGCCGTCTGCTTGACGAGGCGCATGCCGAGAAAGCCGGCGTAAAAGTCCACGTTTGCCTGCACCTTTCGGGTGATGGCTGTAACGTGATGTATGCCTGATACCATCGAGGGCAGTCCTGATTGAAGCGGCGTCGTCAGGAGCGCGAGTATGAGAGCTGCGAAAGTCATACCGTTGCCAATGACCACCGCTTAGTTTTGTTCCGCACAAAGCGCAAGCGAATCGCCGCGCTGCAGCAGTTCCAAATGATCGACATCATCGAGCGCCTCTTTCAGTTGCTGCAGGGTCGGCGGCTTCACCATATAGGCGCGCGCGCCGAGGTTTCTGGCCCGCTGCATGTCGGTCTCATCGCTTGAGGTGCTGAGAATGCAGACGGGAATCCGTTTCAGACGGGCGTCGGCCGACAGTGCGTTCAGCACCTCGAAGCCGTCCATGATCGGCATATTGATGTCGAGCAGCATCAGGTCGATCTGCGGCAGGTCGGCGATGTCGGCGCGCTCTTCGAGCAGCCGCATCGCCTCGCGTCCGTTGGTGGCGACATGCAGGTTGAAGGTTACTTTCTCCCGCCGCATCAGCTTGATCTTCAGAATCTGGATGTCGGCCGGGCTGTCTTCGACGAGCAGCACTTCGGCAAGCCTGCCGGAACCTCCGCTTGGCTGCTCTGCAGGCTTTGCGCTGGGCGGAACGGCCGACACGGTGGGCGCCGCGGGCCGCGCCGCAGCGAGCGGAATTTCGACGATGAAGGTGGCGCCGGGCCCCTTCTCCGGTTCGCACCAGATCGCGCCGCCGTGCAGCTGCGCGATCCGGCGGCAGATGGCAAGGCCGAGCCCGGTTCCCTCGATGCCGCGGCCGACCAGCCGCTTGAACGGCTGGAAGATCAGCTCGCGGTGCTTGGGATCGATGCCCGGCCCGTTGTCACGCACCATCAGGCAGCAGGTATCTCCCTGCGCTTCGCCCGAGATCGTCACCTCCGGAGCTTTTTGATCGCAATAGCGGATGGCATTCGACACTAGGTTCTGCAGTAGCTGGGTCAGCAGCGTCGCATCGCCCATGACCTCCGGCAGCGCCCCGCGAATGATCGCGGCGCCGCGGCTCTCTATCTGCTGACGCAGATTGTCCTCCACCTGGTTGAGCACATCGGATAGCGCGACCGGCGTCAGCTCCGGCCCGCCATAGGCTTCGAGCTTGGTGAAACCCGAGACCTTGACGATCAGGTCTTCCATATGGTCGGCGGCGCTCAGCACATAATCGAGCAGTTCCCGGTCTTCGGCCGGAAGTGCCGCGGAACCGTGCAGGATGCGGCTGAAGGATTTTATCGTTCGCAGCGGCTCCTTCAGATCATGGGCCATGGCGCGCGTGAAGATCTCGAGCGATTGCCGCTTCCGCTCCAACTGCGCTTCCAGCATGCCGTGCATGATGGCGTTCTGGATGCAGCGATGCAACGTTTCGGGCGAAAGCGAATCTTTGGTGAGATAGTCGCGCGCGCCGGCTTTCATCACTTCGACGGCGACGGTCTCGCTGCCCTGTCCGGTCAGCATGATGACATTGGCGGCAGGATCGTCCTCCAGTAGATCGGCAAGCACGCCGAGCCCGTCGCGCCCCGGCAGCGAATAGTCGAGCAGGATGCAGTCCGGCCGCTTGCGCCCGTTCAGCGCAAGTCCCTCTTGGCCGGTTTCCGCCTCGACGACGGTGTAAATGGTGCTGGAGATGCGGCCCAATATGCGACGATAGACCTCGCGATCATCGATATTGTCGTCAATGATGAGAATGCAGCAGTCTTCCGCCAAACCGTCAATCCTCGAGCGGCAGGATCGCGATTTCGAACCAGTATTCCTTCAGCCGCTGGATCGCGGCGAACAGGCCGTCGAGATCGACCGGCTTCTGCACATAGGTATTGGCGCCGAGCGCATAGCAGCCTTCGATGTCGCGCTCGTCGTCGGAGGTCGTCAGGATCACCACCGGAATCTTGCGCCAGCCGCCGTTCGACTTGATCGCCTCGAGCGTCTTGCGGCCGTCAAGGCCGGGCATGTTGAGATCGAGCAGGATCAGCCCGGGTTTCGGCACCATCGTCGCGAGCATGTCGAGCGCTTCCTGCCCGGAGGCTGCCCAGCGGATCGAGTTGCGCAGGTTGGTGCGCTTGAAGGCGCGCATCGTCGCTTCGAAATCGTCTTCGCTGTCTTCGACGATGAGGATCGGTTGCGTGTCACGCTGCTGCATTCTGCCCCTCGCGCCTTTTTCCCAGGGTGAAATAGAATGTCGTGCCGACGCCGACTTCGGATTCCAGCCAGATATCACCATTGTGCCGCGCGATGATCTTGCGGACGAAGGTGAGGCCTGCTCCGGTCCCGTCGTCGGAATCCTGCGACTTTTCGAGACGTTTGAAAATGCGGAAAATGTCCTCATGGAATTCCTGGGGTATGCCTTTGCCGTTATCCCTAACGAAAAACACGTTGCGGGCAACCGTGCCGTCCTGACCGACATAGCGTTCGAGATAGCCGATCGAGACCAGCGGCGCCGGCTTGTCGTTGTATTTGATCGCGTTGGTGATCAGATTACGGAACACTTCGGTCAGCCGCGGCGCGTCGCAGACCACGTCCGGCAGCCGGCCGTCGATGACGACCTTGGCATGCCGCTCCTCCAGCAGGAGCTCCATCGTCGCGACCACATCCTTGACGATCAGACCGATGTCGGCGCGTTTGACCGCCAACTGCTGTCGCCCGAGCCGGGAGAAGTAAAGCAGGTCGTTGACGAGCTTCTCCATGCGTTGGCTGAGACGCACCAGGCGGTTTAGCCGGCGCACGCCGTCATCGTCGAGCTTGTCCTGATAGTCCTCGAGGAGAAAGCGGGAATGGTTGTGCAGGCCGCGTAGCGGCTCCTTCAGATCATGCGAGGCTATATAGGCGAATTCATCGAGGTCGTGGTTGCTGCGCTCGAGTTCGGCGGTATAGGCCTCGAGTTGGGCAAGCGTGGTTTTCATCCGCTCTTCCTGCCGGGCGCGCTCGCTGATGTCGCGAACGATGCCGACGAAGGTCTTCGTCTCACCGCTTCGGACGACGCTGATGGACACCTCGATCGGAAAGACGATGCCGTTCTTGCGCCGCCCGGAGACCATGCGCGTCGTGCCGATGATGCGCTCCTCGCCGGTCTGCCGGTAATGGGCGAGATAGCCGTCGTGCTCGGAATGATAGGGCTCCGGCATCAGCATCTTGATGTTCCGGCCGATCGTCTCCTGCGGGGAATAGCCGAACATGCTTTCGGCCGCCGGATTGAAACTCTTGATCGTCCCACGTTCGTCAATGACGATGACGGCATCGGGCGTGCTGCGCACCAATGCGCCGAAGCGGATGCGTTCCGCCTCGAGATTGTGGTGGTTGCGCAGGAAATAGAAGACGAGGATCGCGATCAGCCAGAGCGTGGCGGCGGTGATCGTGCGGTTGGCGATCTCCTGCCAGAAGCCCGCTTCGTCGTGCCGGACGGCGAGGAAGCCGAGCATCAGCAGCACGGTGCAGGCAAAGGCGAAGAAGAGCGGCGCATTCCTGTTGCCGAACCAGAGGGCCGTCAACACCAGCGGCACGTAGAGAATGCCGTTGGCAAGGCCAAGCGGCGTATAGAGATCGACAAGAAGGCCGGTGAAGCAGACCGCCGCCGGGATCCAGAGCGGGATCTGCGCCCGGTTCGCCGGCTGCAGCCACCAGGAGCGGGCAAGAAGGCCCGAGCCGAAGAACACTAGGCCGATCGCCGTATGCAGCGCCATCGCCGCATAGGGGCCCCAGCGGTAGCCCTGTTCGGCATCGGTGACATAGCCGGCGAGCGCGATCATGCCGAGCGTGATGACGACGTAGCTGGTCAGCTCCTGTACCACCTGGCTTTTCGACGTCTCGAAGTGGAGGGAGAGCAGCAGCGAAAAATTGGCGATCAGGAAGATCAATGCGGTGTTGGGGCCCATGCCGCCGCCGATCTCGGCGATGAAGTCGGGCGGAACCAACAGGTGCGAGATCAGCATATCGACATTGTGGGAACGCCGGCCGAGCATGGCGATTTCCACGAGCCGGGCCGCCGCGATCGTCGCTGCAAACCCCGCCATGACCGTTGCCGCCATGCGAAAGCCGCGGCCGGCCAGCGTCGAGGCGGCAAGCCCGACGCCGGAAAGCACGAAACAGAGGGCGGTGTTGAATGCCATCGACGGGAAGCCGGGGATCAGCGAGATGACGATCGCGATCTGCGACAACCAGCCGGCCAGTGCACTGGCGCCGAGAAGCAACATCAGGCAGCCGACAGCAATCGCGAAGGCGCGGTAGCGCCGCCTTCGCTGATCCTGCAGGTCCACGTTGCCCTTATCCTGCACCCGTGTATCCTCCTTCGGTTCGCGCGGCCATTTTTTCCGAAATCGAGGAATACTCAATAGGCAGGCGAAGCCGTCGCCGCGCTTTTTGCGAAATGATTTTTCGATAAGACAGATCGAATTTTCGTGAAATCGCGATATCGTGAGATCGAAGGACGGTGAGGTTCATCGAACAATATCCAAATCATGGTGCTGGATGCCTACCATCGTGTACGTCGACGACAGCAGGGATGATCTCTTCTATCTCGACTATATCCGCAAGAAGCAGCAGATAGACGTCGATCTGTTCTGTTTTTCGACCGCCGAGACGGCGCTCGAGGCGCTGAAGCAGCGCGTGGCCGAAGGCTGGGCTCCGCCGGAGCTGTTGATCGCCGATCTCTACATGCCGCTCGACGGCGGCATCGGTCTGGTGAGCAGGCTGCGCGGCGACGATCGGTTCAGCACGATGCGTCTTGCGATCTGCAGCGGATCGGATGCCGATGAGGATCGCGCCCGCGCGCTTGAAGCCGGTGCCGATTTTTACCTCGAGAAGCCGCTTGACCTCGCCGCGATCGTTCTCAATCTTGAAGTGTAGGAAACGACAAAAACCGGATGGTGCGTTTCCTCGCGTTCGTCCGGGCGATATGACAAACCGCAATTGACAAGGCCGAGTGTGCATCCCAAGATGCAACCGAAACGAAGCGGACGGAATTAAAAATAGGCGCTGAGAGAACCGAATGGACCCGCGTTCGCCGCCACGAACTTCAGCCAACCCCTTAGCTGAATGGGCTTATCGGCTCTCTCGCGCTTACGTCTGGCACTGCCTTCTCGCATTCATGGATGTTGGACGCGTGAAGATTTACGATACCCAGGTAAGAAGTACTGCCCCTCAGTATAACCTGCCCGCGCATCACCTGTAGTTGAGATAACTGATGATTTCTGCTTTGCGTACCGAAAGTCCCCGTTTCGATATCTCTCATCAACCGTCTCGCAATTTTTGTAGCTCTTCGCGTTTAGGACGTATATCCCAAGATTTGGGGATCGGGGGAGAGGAAGATTGGGAATGAGCAATGCCGCGGCAACTCCCTTTCATGCCGGGCCGGAGCTGAGCCGGGCGATCAACCGCACCGATTTTTTCCGTCTGCTGAAAGCGGCGGCACGGCATTATCACTTCGACAATTTCGCGCTTGCCCGCATTTCCGAAGCTTCGGCTCCTTTCGGTGAACGCGATGTCGTCATCACCAATGTCCACGAGCGCCGCGTCGGCCTGTTCATCGCCACATTAAAAGAGGCGCTCGGGACGGTCCGGGCAAAGAGCGCCCAGTTTCTGGCAACGCCGGTCCATGGCAGAAGTGCCGAGCCGGATACCTATCCCTCCGATCGCCTGTTCAACGCGTTCCGCAGCGGCGTCTTCCTTTTCATTCCGCTGTTCACGCCGGAAGGGCGGCGATATTGCCTGGTGCTGAGCGGCGAGCGTGAAGAGCCGGATCAGGGCGAGATCGCCGACCTGCTTCTCGACGCCATGCGGATTTTCGATAAGCTCTACGAGGAAATCCTGACGCATGAAATGTCCGGGCGGCTGACCCAGCGCGAATCGGAAATTGTCAAATGGACGAGCGAGGGCAAGACCTCGGCGGAGATCGCGATCATACTTGGTCTTTCCGAGCACACGGTCAATTCGCATATCACCGCGGCCGCGCGCAAACTTGACGCGGTGAATCGCGTCCACATGGTGGCGATCGCCCTGAGAAACGGTTTGGTGTCGTGACAATGGACTTCGGGACTGGGGAAAATGAGATGACCAGCGAAACGGTCCGAAAGAATGCGGTAAAGGTTCTCTTTGTCGACGACGAGTTCATTGAATTCCGCGCGCTCAAGAAGAAGATCGCCGATCTCTCCGAACCGCTGGTCGAAGTCGAATATTCGCCGTCGATCGGCGACGCGCTGGAAAAGATCCGCGCGGCGCGCTTCGATCTCGTCCTGCTCGACAACCGCCTTCTGCCCAATGCGGATTTCCGCGAAACCGTGCCCGAGCTGCGCGGCATCGGCTATACCGGCCCGATCGGCGTTGTCTCGACCGATATATCGGGCGGCTATTTCCAGGAGTTTCCCGATTACGGCGTCGACTTCCGCATCGGCAAGGATGAAATCGACGCCCAGACGCTGCAGCACATCATCCGCGAATATGTGACCTATGACGTCCCGGATTTCTGGAAGGACGATTACAGTATCTAATGTATCTCGCCCGGACGTGTGTAGCGGTTCCGGGACAACGACATGCATAAAAACAAAGGGCTTTAGCCTCAGGCAATCGGGAGGCGGATGGTGAAGCGGCTGCCGCTTTCGTCCGATTGTTCGAGGCCGATATCCCCGCCAAGCGCCTTAAGAAGCTCCTGCGCCGTCGTCAGGCCCAGGCCGGCGCCGGGGGCTGTACCCGCCTTCGGCAATTTCCAGAACGGCTCGAAGATTCGCTCCCGATAAGCGGGATCGATGCCCGTTCCGTTGTCGGAAATCCGGATCAACAAGTTCTCCCCCTCCTGCTCCGCCGTGATCGCCACACGCGGCGGCGATGAACTGCGATAGGTGAGGGCGTTGGAAATGAGCTGCCGCAGCACCAGGCTGAACAGGGCAGGGTCGGTGCGGATGGAGGGCAGGCCCCGGCAGGCAAGCGTCGCGTCGCGCGCCCCAGTTTCATCGACCAGCTCGGGCCAGATGTGTTCGGCCAGCGCCTGTAGGTTGACCTCTTCGGGCGTGACCTGCGGCGCCCCGGCGGCAAGGCTCATCAATGCCTTGGTGAGCCGCTGCGCGGCCTGCGCCTTTTCCACGATCGTCCTGAGGCTCTGAAGCTGTTGGCCGTCAAGCGTCTCCTCGAGATCGTCCAGCAGCAGTTCGGCATACATGGCGATATGGCGAAGCGGCGATTGCAGATCGTGCGAGGCGGTTGCGAGAAAACGCTTGATGCGCTCTTCGTTTTCGCCGGTGGTCTCAAGCGGTCTCGTCGGGTTGGGTGACATCTGGCGGTTTCCCCGATCTCTGCTGCGTCCGTCGCGAGCCTTTCTCAGACGCGCGACGAATGCTGTAATATCTTGAATTGTTGCATAATTTTATCCTGGCAATAGGCAACAATAAAAACAGGGCGCCGGCTCTGCAACCGGCGCCCTGTTCAAGGATGCGTTAACGACCCGTTTCAGCTCGCCGACTTGCGCGAGCGGCCCTCTTCCGGCGGGATGATATCGACGCCAGCGTCAGTTGCCGGCGCCTTGGCATGGCGGCGGCGCCAGTCGCCGAGGAAGAGCAGGATGGGGGCGGCAATGAAGATCGACGAGGCGCCGGCCACCAGAATGCCGAACACCATCGGGATCGCGAAGCTCGAGACGGCGCTGCCGCCCCAGATCGCCATCGGCACCAGTGCGAGGAAGGCTGTCGCGTTGGTGTAAAGGCTTCGCGCCAGGGTCTCGTTGATCGACTTGTCGATGATCTCGCGCAGCGGCATCGACTTGTAGAGCCGCATATTTTCGCGCATGCGGTCATAGACGACGACCTTGTCGTTCACCGAATAGCCGACCAGCGTCAGGATGGCGGCGATGGCCGTCAGATTGAAGTCGAGGCCGGTGATCGCGAAGAAGCCGATCGCCTTGGTGACGTCGAGCACCAGCGTAACGATGGCGCCGACGGCGAACGGCCATTCGAACCGCACCCAGATATAGATCAGCATCGCCAAGCTTGCGATCACCACCGACAAAATGCCGGCCGAGGCAAGCTCGCCGCTGACCTTCGGACCGATGACGTCGGTGCCTTCGACAGTGGCGGTCGGATCGATCTTGGCGACTTCGGCCTTCAGCTTGGTGACCGCAGCGGTCTGCGCCTCTTCGCCGCCCTCCTGGCGCTGCGCACGAACGAGAATGCTGTTATTGCCGCCGAAGGACTGCAGCGTGATTTCGCCGAGGCCGAGACTGTCCAGGCCTTCTCGAAACTTCGCCAGATCGGCCGTCCCTTGGGTCTTGACGGACATCTGGATGCCGCCGCGGAAGTCGACGCCATAGTTGAGGCCGGGATGAATGAACAGCACGACGGAGGCGATAGAAAGCAGCGCCGAAACGGTAACGCCGAAGAAGCGCGCCTTCATGAACTGGATATGCTTGTCGTAAGGGCTGAACGGGATCAGCGGCCGGATGTTCAGCACCTTCATCTTGCTGCGGCGGGTGATCTCGATCATCGCGACGCGCACGAAGGCGACCGAGGTGAACATCGAGATGATCAGGCCGAGCGCCATGGTCACGGCAAAGCCGCGCACCGGTCCCGAGCCGAACCAGAACAGGATGGCGGCCGCGATCAGGGCCGTCATGTTGCCGTCGATGATGGTCGAATAGGCGCGGCGGAAGCCGGTGTCGATGGCGGCGAAGGCGCTCCGGCCCTTGCGCGTTTCTTCGCGGATGCGCTCGTTGATCAGAACGTTGGCGTCGACCGCCAGACCGATGCCGAGAACGACGCCGGCGATGCCCGGCAGCGTCAGCGTTGCGCCGACCAGCGTCAGCGCCGAGAAGGTCAGGATCGTGTGGATCAGCAGCGCCACGTTCGCCAGGATTCCCCAGGTGCCGTAGAGCACAAAGATGAAGGCTGCGACGAGGACAAAGCCGACGATGCCGGAATAGATGCCCATCCTGATGGCGTCGGCGCCGAGGTCGGCGCCGACGGTACGCTCTTCGATGACCGTCAGCTTGGCGGGCAGGGCGCCGGCTCGCAGCATGGCGGCAAGCGTCGTGGCGCTGTCGGCCGAGAAGTTGCCGGAGATCTGGCCGGAGCCGCCGGTGATCGGTTCGCGGATGACGGGTGCGCTCAGCACCTTGTCGTCGAGCACAATGGCGAAAGGATTGCCGACATTCTGCCGGGTGATTTCGGCAAAGCGGGTGGCGCCGGCGCTGTCGAAGCGGAAGCTGACGATCGGCTCATGCGTGTTCGGATCGAAGCTGACGCGGGCATCCGAAAGACGGTCGCCGGATATTTCGACACGGTCGAGCACCGGATAGGACCGGCCTTCGTCGTCCTGCATCATCGTCACGCCGGGGCCGGGCTGGTTGTTCGGCGACAGCATGTGGAACGACATCTTGGCCGTGGAGCCGAGAAGTTGGCGCAACCGCGTCGGATCTTGCGCGCCGGGCAGCTGCACGAGCACGCGATTGGCGCCGATACGCTGGATGGTCGGCTCGGAGACGCCGACCTGGTCGACGCGCTGGCGGATGACTTCCAGGCTCTGCTGGACGGCATTATCGACATTGGCGGAGATGCCGGCCGGCGAGAAGCCGACGGTGATGGTGGCGCCGTTGGCGGTGACGGCGAGATCCGCCTGGCCGGCGCTGAGGCCGGTGCTGATCGGATTGGCGAGCGTCTTGAGTTCGGTGACGGCCGCATCGCTCTGCGCGGCATCGGCAAGCGTCACGACGATCTGGTTCTGGCTGCGCAGGACGGCCTTCGGCTGGATGCCCTTTTCGCGCAGCACGCGGCGCGCGTCCTGAAGCAGCGATTGCAGCCGCTCCTTGGTCAGATCGGCTTCGTCAACTTCCAGGACGAGGTGGGAACCGCCGCGAAGGTCGAGGCCGAGCGACACCTGCTCATGCGGAAGCCAAGCCGGGAGGCGTTGGAGGGTGGATTGCGGCAGGATGTTCGGCAGAGCGATCAATAGGCCGATCACGATGATCACCGAATAGGTGAACACCAGCCAGGGTGAATTGCGCATGTTGTATTCCTTAGATAATCGAGGGCCGGCGCTCGGGCGCTGGCGGCATGTCGTCAATGCTCGGAAGCGCCGCTCGGCGCAATGTCAGGCGGCGGCCGGCGGTGCGCGCGGCTGATGGGCCCTGAAAACTGAAGCATGAAGCGGAGCTTCGAATGCCGGGAGAGGAGAGGCCCTGTCCCAGCCGGCGAAATCGAGGGCCGGGCCAGCGGCAAGGGCAGGCGACCCTGCGTCGAAGGCGGCCTGTTTCGGCGCAAGCTTGCGCTCGGCGGCAAGCACCCCGCGCACGGCATCGCGCGCGCTCAGCTGCGGCGGCTGCGGATCGCGGCCGGACGAGGAAAGCGTGTTGACGGCGGTCGCCGGCGCGATGACGAGATTGCCACCGAAAAGCAGCCCGATATAGGCAAGGACTGCGAAGAGCAGGGAAGCAGCGATACGGTTCGTCAGACGGCGCTGGTCCAGCTCCATCTCCTCCGTCCCGGCGATGTCACTTCCGTATCGGCTCAAAAGCGCGCCAATCTTTCATTTCTTTCCGGCGGAGGGTCATCCGTCGGGGCAATTGTATCAGGCCCATGATCGTCTTCATAGGCCACACTCTCATGATGCACTTGGGCGAGCCGGTCAACCATGCCCAGTGCGATTTCGCGTTCGCCCATGATAACGGTGTCGGCGCCATATTGCTTCAGCGCATCGACTTCGGCGTCGGAATGGGCGCGGGCGACGATGAGAATGGATGGATTGGCGCTGCGCGCCTGCTCGGCGATGCGGCAGGCTTCGAAGGCGTTCGGAATGGCGATGGCAATGCTGCGCGCCGCCGGCAGATTGGCGAGATCGAGCGTCTCCGTGGCCGCTGCATTGCCCAGGAAAGCTTCGATACCCTGGGCTTTAAGCTCGCCGATACGCTTGTCGGAATCCTCGATGACGAGGAAGGGCGTGCCCGCCGATTTCAGGTTCTGCCCGACGATTCTGCCGACCCGCCCGTAACCGACGACAATGGCATGGCCGTGGAGGCCGCTCGGATGCACCTCGTCGTCTTCAGTCGGCACCGCTTCTTCAGCGGGTACCACAGCGGGCTCGGCTGCGCTCTCCTGACGTTTTGCCCCTTCGAGCCACGGGCGCATGCGGTCGCAGAGGAAGAACAGCAGCGGATTGAGGATGATCGAGATGATGGCGCCGGCCAGAATCAGGTCGCGGCCTTCCTCCGGCAACAGTCCGAGGTCGACGCCGAGGGCGGCGAGGATGAAGGAGAATTCGCCGATCTGGCCGAGGCTCGCCGAAATGGTCAGCGCCGTGGCGAGCGGCCTCTTGAAGACGAGCACGATCAGCAGGGCGGCGACTGATTTGCCGATGACGATGATGAAAATGGTGGCGAGGATCGGCAGCGGACTGTCGATCAGGATATTCGGATCGAACAGCATGCCGACCGAGACGAAGAAGAGCACGGCGAAGGCATCGCGCAGCGGCAGGCTTTCCTGGGCGGCGCGATGGCTGAGCTCGCTTTCGGCCAGCACCATGCCGGCGAAGAAGGCGCCGAGCGCCAGCGACACGCCGAAGAGCTTGGCCGCGCCGAAGGCGACGCCGAGCGCAATCGCCAGCACGCCGAGCCGGAAGAGCTCGCGCGAGCCGGTATGGGCAATGCGATGCATCATCCAGGGAATGAGCTTGCGGCCGAAGACCAGCATCAGCGCCACGAACAGCGCCACCTTCACCAACGTCATGGCGATCATGCCGCCGATGCCGAGATCGAGGCCGAACAGGCGGTTCAGCCCCGCCGAAAGCGGCTCGGCGGGAGCATGACCTTCGTCGCCGATGCCGGCTGCCGCCGGGATCAGCACCAGCGCCAGCACCATGGCGAGGTCCTCGACGATCAGCCAGCCGACGGCGATCCGGCCGCGCTCCGTCTCCACCAGCCGCCGCTCCTGCAGCGCCTTCAACAGCACAACGGTGGAGGCAACCGAAAGCGCCAGGCCGAACACCAGGCTGCCGCCGGTCGGCCACCCCATGAGGGCGCCGAGCCCCCAGCCGAGCAATGTCGCAAAGCCGATCTGTGCGATCGCGCCGGGCAGCGCGATGCCGCGCACCGATATCAGGTCTTTCAGCGAGAAATGCAGTCCGACGCCGAACATCAGCAGGATAACGCCGATTTCGGCAAGCTCCGGCGCAAGGTTCTGGTCGGCCACGTAACCCGGCGTATGCGGTCCGACCAGCACGCCGGCGACCAGATAACCGACGAGCGGCGGCATGCGCAGCCGATGGGCAAGTGCGCCGAAGATGAAAGCCAGCACGAGGCCGCCGACGATTGTCGAGATCAAGGGCGTATCGTGCGGCATTACCGTCTCCCGCTCTGGAAATCCTGCGCTCAATATGACATATATGGTCTATATCGACCAATATGGGTGAGTTGGAATCATGGGTCAAGGTGCAAGGGCGACAATTCTCACGCCCGCTCTCTGCCGCGCGGCGCGCGGCCTGCTCGACTGGACCCAGACGGAGCTGGCCGACAGGGCCGCCGTCTCGCGCAGCACCATCCGCGATTACGAGGGAGGCCACCACGACATTCACCGCGCGACGGAGGCGCAGCTGCGCCTCGCCTTCGAAGGGGGTGGCGTCAGGTTCGTCGAAATCGAAGGCGCGGGCACCGGCCTCTGCCTCCCCGATCGGCCGGGGTAGAGCCTTTCCTGGTTAGATTGAAGCATTCTGCCGGAGCAGGTTTTCGTCAGGGCAGAGGCGATTGGCGACGGGCATACCCTCAGGTACGTCCGAGCCGATCGCCTCTGATCCTGGCGGAAAGGTGCCCGGCCCTTCGGGTTGGCTAAAACGGGCCGGCTGATCGACCGGCCGGCTTCGCCGTAGGACTGGGCTACGACGCGCGCCGGCCGGTCGACCATCCGACTCCGTTTGAGCCGACAGAATGCTTCAATCTAACCAGGAAAGGCTCTAAACCGGACTCACGGCGCCAGGCAGGTGGCCGAGACTTTGTAGATATAGAGCGTCTTGCCCTTGTAGTAGCCTGCGGTCGGCTGCCAGCTCTTCAGCACCTCGGGCGTTTCGGCCGCGCAGGCGAAGGGACCGTCTGTCAGGAAAAGCACCTTGCCGGCGGTCTCGGCGGGCAGCGCGAATTCCTGCTCGTAATAGCTCTCCGGAAGGCCGGCCGGCGCCCGCGCATAGATCCTGTAGGAGGCATCGCGCAGCGTATAGAAAAGATCGGCGACCATGTCGCGGTTGTTGGTGACGATGATGTCGGTGCCGGCCTGATCGGCGAGCTCTGCGGCCTCGCGGCTGACCTCGGCGCGGCCGAGATAACGCTTCATCAATTCGTCGCCGTTCGGCAGCAGCAGCTGCTGCGGAAAGATCGTCGCCAGCGGAAACAGCAGGCTCGCGACGCCGTTGATGGTGAGCGACAGCCTCAGCCCCTTCGGCCAAATCCGGTAAAGCAGCCAGACGGCGAGGATCGTCCCCGCGACATAGGCGGTCACGGCCCAGTTGGCATAGGCCTTGGCGACCGTCGCCTGAAGGGTGATGAGCGCCACCACCGGCATCGACAGCCAGACCAGCATCTTCTCGCGGTCGTCGCTCCGGCCCTTGATCATGCGATAGACCGCCCAGAGGATCGCGAAGAAGATGATCGGCCCGACGACGCCGAACTGCGCGGCGAAGAATTCAAGTCCGCGGCGGAAATTGATGCCGAGGTCGCTCCAACGGGCGATATCCTGCGTATGGCGCACCGTCGTATTGTCGTGCTGCAGGTTCCACCAGAGGTTCGGCAAGGCAACGACCGCCGCGACCGCGACGGCGATGATGAAATCCCGGATGGCGATCCGCGCCGCCGGAATGAGGAGCAGGGCAAGTGCGCCGCCCGGAACGACGAACAGCACTGCATATTTCGTCAGGAAGGCGAGGCCGACCCCGAGGCCCATGACGAGCGCCAGCCCGACCGAGCGCCGCTGCGTCAGGCCGAAATAGGCAAGCAGGGCGATAGCGATGAAGAACAGCAGGATGACGTCGGTCGAGAAGAACACCGAGGAAAGCGCCACGCCGGGCAGCGTGATATAGGTGGCGCCCGTCCAGCCTTCGATCTCCGGCCCCACGAAACGCTTCGCGACTTTCATCAGCACCAGTGCCGCCGCCATGTGGATCAATGGCCCGAGCAGCCTGATGAAGTAGATGGCGTCGGAGCCCGAAAACTCGGTCATCGTCCGGATCACCCAGGCTATCATCGGCGGCTTGGAATAATAGCCGAGATCGAGATTCTGCGACCAGAACCAGTACTGCGCCTCGTCGACGAAAAGGTCCGTCGCATCAAAATAGAGCGTGACCACGCGCCAGAGCGTGAAGCCGAGAACGATGAGAAGACCAGATCTGGGGGACATGAACGTGAGTGTTCCGCTGACATGAAATGCGCGAGTGCGATTACACCAAAGGCGCCGGACTGCCAACGGGGAAGGGGCTTAGAACACCCGCAGCATGCGGATGTCGCGGCTTGCCGCGAGGGAATCGAGCCGGGCGATGGCTGCAAGCACGCTCATTGCGATCAAGCAGGAACCCAATCCGAGAACAATCATTGCTCTGTCCTTGTCGACGTCATGTCTTGGTTGTCGACCGGCATATACCACGGAGCTTGCGTGTGCCTTGTAGCAGCCGTGCAACTCTCCGGCAGTATTTCTCGCGAACTGCCTTGAACTGCTTCAAAAGCCGGCTAGCGGACAGGCTTATTAACCTTCGGGCAAGGAATTAACCATAAACATTGGGTTACACGTCGGAATGGGAAGATGCACTCGTTCCCACCAGGCATGACGCCGTACCGCCGTACCGGGTCGATCCGGTATCCATCTCTTCAGACAGCTCCGAAACATGGCTGATCAGGGGGTTTTGAGCCGCCGTTGTACCCGGAGGCTGAGGACCATCTCCACGCTTTGCGTTCATCGGATGCAGCGACAGTTTTAGCCGGGCATTCGCCCGGAACGTGGGTTGGGGACAGGCGTTGAGGCAGGACATGCCATCAGATCAGGCTCGTGGCGCGCAGGCAGGCAGCTTGCGCGACCGCCTGCGTTTTGCCGGTCTCGATGCCGATCAGTGCGAGCTGGTGCGCCGCAACCGGCCGGCCCTCGAAGCCTATCTGAAGGCAGGCCTGCGTGACCTTTTCCACCGGTTCCAGTCATTCCCCGACGCCTCGCGCAACTTCGAGACCGAGCGCCAGATCGAACGCCTGCATGATCTGCAGTCCTCGCATTGGGACGTGCTGACGGATGCCCGCTTCGACAGCCTCTATGCCGAGCGTGTCAAGGTTCTCTCCGATACCGAAAACAAGATGGGTCTCGACCCGCGCTGGCACGTCGCCGGTCATGGCGTCATGCTGGAGCACGTCCTTTCCGGCCTCGCCGAGGAGATCGCCGGCCGGCCGCTGCTGCCGTCGGCCAAGCGCCGCACCCGCGAAATCTCCGAACTGATGACGGCGATCGTCCGCATCGTCATGGTCGATGTGGAAATCGCCGTATCGCTCCGCTTCAATGCGCAGCGCGCCGCCCAGCACCGCGCGCTTGCCGATCAGCGCGCCAATCATGAGGCCGAGATCGTCAGGATCTTCGGCGATGTCATTGAAGGCCTGGCCGCCCGCGATCTGACGCGGCGCGCTCCCGTCGACGCCGACGGCGCCTATGCCGGGATCGCCGCTGCGCTGAACGGCGCCTTGGATGGTCTCCAGGCCGAATTCGCCGACATCACCGGACGCACCGTCAAGGCGGAAGCGGCAACGGCTTCGCTTGCCGACCTGTCGCGGCAGTTCGCCGGCACGGCGTCCGGCCAGGCCGACCGGCTGCAGCTTTCCGCCGCCGCCCTTGCCGCCCTTGCCGGCAGTGTGCGTGACGGCGCCGCCGACAGCCGCGCCGCCGAACAGGCGGCCGCCTCGACGCGCGCTGCCGTCGAGGAAAGCGGCGAGGTCGTCGGCCGCGCGATCAGCGCCATGGCCGATATCGAACGGTCGGCCGAAAAGATCGGCCAGATTATCGGCGCGATCGACGAGATCGCCTTCCAGACCAATCTTCTGGCGCTGAATGCCGGCATCGAGGCTGCTCGTGCCGGTGATTCCGGCCGCGGTTTTGCCGTGGTCGCTCAGGAGGTCCGGGCGCTGGCACAGCGCTCGGCGGAAGCCGCCCGCGAGATCAAGACGCTGGTGACGACGACCAAGGCGCAGGTCGACGCTGGCGTGCAGATGGTCGGTCGCACGCAGGATTCAATCGGCAGCATCGTGCGCCAGGTCACCGACATCAATGCCGCCATCTCAGGCATCGCCATAAGGACCGGCGAACATGCTGCAAGCCTCGACGGCGTTATCGCGGACGTCAAAGGCCTGGGCGCCGAGGTGGCCGAAAACGCCGGCCTTGCGGAACGTTCGACGCAAGGCGCCGACGATCTCCACGCCGTCATTCTCGAGCTCGGCCGTACGGTGCGCGAATTCCGCATCGCCCGCGAAAACGACCAGGCCGGCCGGCCGGCGCCGGCCCGCGTGGCGCCGTCGCGCGTCATCGACGCCGCCGCCCGCGCCGCCGCGGTCGAGGACGAATATGAAAATGACGATTTTGGCCTTCCCCAGTCGCTCGCAAGCGTCGGAGGTGGGCGGAATGTTTACTAACCTATCGGATTATCGCCTCAGCTCATCTTTTCGGGCCGGGGACGAGGGGACAAGGACAAGCTGATGGTAGCAAAGAAGAGTGGCAAGACGCTGAATCTGACAGCGGTGCTCGACCTCAACGAGGCTTCCGCCTTGCGTGAAAAACTCCTTTCGTTCAGGGGCAGCGGTCTTTCGATCGACGCATCCGGCGTTGAGCGGATCGGTGCTCTTTGCGCACAGGTCCTGATGTCCGCCGAGAAGACCTGGGCACAGGACAAGCAGCCGTTCACCTTCTCCCAGGTGTCCGATGCATTTCAAAAAACCATGCAGCTGGTTGGCGTCAATTTTGACCACCTGCTTGCCAAGGAGATTCGGCAATGAAGAAAAAAGTACTGACCGTGGATGATTCCCGCACCATCCGAAACATGCTGCTCGTGACGCTGAACAATGCCGGCTTCGAGACCATCCAGGCGGAAGACGGCATCGAGGGTCTCGAGGTTCTCGAAGAGTCCAATCCTGATGTCATCGTCACCGACATCAACATGCCGCGCCTCGATGGTTTCGGCTTCATCGAAGGTGTCCGCCGCAACGAGAAATATCGGGCGATTCCGATCCTGGTTCTGACGACCGAGAGCGACGCGGAAAAGAAGAACCGCGCCCGCCAGGCCGGCGCCACGGGCTGGATCGTCAAGCCTTTCGACCCGGCCAAGCTGATCGATGCAATTGAGCGTGTAACCGCTTAAACCCAGGATTTGCTCCTATGGATATGAACGAAATCAAAGAGATCTTTTTCCAGGAGTGCGAGGAACAGCTCGCCGAGCTGGAATCCGGTCTTCTGAAAATGAACGATGGCGATCGCGATCCGGAAACCGTCAATGCGGTGTTCCGTGCCGTGCATTCGATCAAGGGGGGCGCCGGCGCCTTCGGCCTTGATGATCTGGTTGCCTTCGCCCATGTGTTCGAGACCACTCTCGATTGCGTTCGTTCCAATAAGCTCGAGCCGACCCAGGACGTCCTGAAGGTGATGCTGAAGTCGGCCGACGTGCTCGCCGACCTGACCAATGCCGCGCGCGACGGTGGCAGCGTCGATGAAAGCCGCAGCCGCGGCCTCGTCAAGGAGTTGGAAGCGCTGGCCAACGGTGAATTGCCGTCTCCCTCGGCCGCCGCTGAGGCGCCTGCGCCGAAGGCCGCGGCAAAAGCGGCCCCGGCTGCTCCGGCGCCGACCGCCAAACCCACCGATGACAGCGGCTTCCAGCCGATTCCCTTTTCCTTCGACGATTTCGGCAGCGACGATACGGCCTCCGACCTGCCGGCCTATGAAGTCACCTTCAAGCCGCGTTACGAGCTCTATTCCAAGGGCAATGACGCCACCCTTCTGCTGCGCGATCTCTCGCGTCTCGGGGAGATGACTATCTATTGTAATATGGATGAGCTGCCGGGTCTCGAGGAGCTCGATCCGGAAGGCGCCTATTTCTTCTGGAACGTCACGATCAAGACGGACAAGGGCGAAGACGCCATCCGCACCGTCTTCGAATTCGCCGAATGGGATTGCGACCTGACTGTCAAGCCGGTCGAGGCAGCAGGCGCCGGCGCGGCCGGCAATGAGGAACTGCCGATGGTGCCGGTTCCCTTCGATTTGTCGATCCTCGACGAGACGGACGCCACGGCGCAGGTTTCCGCCGCGCGGTCCGCAGATGCGACAGCCGCCGTTGCCGCTGCCGAGACCGCGTCCAACGTCACGCAGATGGCGGCCGCAGCCGCCCGCGTCGAGAAGAAGGAATCGGCCGCTGCCGCGGCCGCCGCGGCAAATGCCGCCGCCCAGAACAATACCGCCGGCGCCGGCCAGACGATCCGCGTCGATCTCGACCGCGTCGACCGCCTCATCAACCTCGTCGGCGAACTGGTCATCAACCAGGCGATGCTGTCGCAGAGCGTCATCGAGAACGACACGACCGGCACCTCCTCGATCAACATGGGCCTCGAAGAGCTGCAGCAGCTCACCCGCGAGATCCAGGACTCGGTGATGGCGATCCGCGCCCAGCCGGTGAAGCCGGTCTTCCAGCGCATGTCGCGCATCGTCCGCGAAATCGCCGACATGACCGGCAAGTCGATCCGCCTGATCACCGAAGGTGAAAACACCGAAGTCGACAAGACGGTTATCGACAAGCTGGCCGAGCCGCTGACCCACATGATCCGCAATGCCGTCGACCATGGCATCGAGACGCCGGAAAAGCGCGCGGCCGCCGGCAAGAACACCGAAGGCACCGTGCGCCTCACTGCCAAGCATCGTTCCGGCCGCATCTTGATCGAGCTTGCCGACGACGGCGCCGGCATCAACCGCGAGAAAGTTCGCCAGAAGGCGATCGACAACGACCTGATCCCGGCCGATGCCAACCTGTCGGATGAGGAGATCGACAACCTGATCTTCCTGCCGGGCTTCTCGACCGCCGACAAGATCTCCGACATCTCCGGCCGCGGTGTCGGCATGGACGTGGTCAAGCGCTCGATCCAGGCGCTCGGCGGCCGCATCAACATCACGTCCAAGCCGGGCCATGGCTCGGTCTTCACCATGAGCCTGCCGCTGACGCTCGCCGTCCTCGACGGCATGGTGGTCACCGTTGCCGGCCAGACGCTGGTCGTGCCGCTCACCGCGATCGTCGAAACCCTGCAGCCGGAAGCTGCCGCGATCCATTCCTTCGGCGCCAACCACCGGCTGATCTCGATTCGCAACTCTTTCTGCCCTCTGGTCGATGTCGGCCGCATCCTGAACTTCCGCGCCACCCAGGCCAATCCCGTCGAAGGCGTGGCGCTTCTGGTGGAATCCGAAGGCGGCGGCCAGCGCGCCTTGATGGTCGATGCCATCCAGGGGCAGCGTCAGGTGGTCATCAAGAGCCTGGAAGCCAACTACACCCACGTGCCGGGCATCGCCGCCGCCACCATTCTCGGTGACGGGCGCGTGGCGCTCATCCTCGATGTCGACGCGGTGGTCGGCGCCTCGCGCGGCCAGTCGCTCAAAGCGGAAATGTCGTTAGCAGCTGTAGGGTAAGGAATGTCGTACGCTGTAAAAAGTCTGAACCAGGGGGATCGCGAGCTGATCGCGTTCCGCATCGGAGATCAGGAATTTTGCGTGAACATCATGTCGGTTCGCGAAATCCGGGGCTGGACCCCCGCGACCGCGATACCGCATTCACCTGCCTATATGCTGGGGGTCATCAACCTGCGTGGCGCGGTGCTGCCGATCATCGATCTTGCCGCTCGGCTCGGCATGAAGCCCGCCGATCCCACAGCCCGTCACGTCATCATCGTCGCACAGGTCCGTCGCAAAGTCGTCGGCCTGCTGGTCGACGCCGTCTCCGACATTCTGACCGTCACCGACGAGATCGTCCAGCCGACGCCGGAAATCTCCTCCGACCTCGAGCGCCAATTTGCCCGAGGCATTCTCGCCATCGACAAGCGCATGATCTGCCTGATCGAGCTTGAAGCCCTCTTTTCCGAGACCGAAAGCGAAGCCGCATGAGTGCAATGGGTGCAAAGGATCAGAGGCAAGGAGCCGACGAGGTGCTGGCGAGCGGAGAATATCCGCTGACACGCCGCGACCTCACGGAAATCGCCGCCATGATCTACTCGGATGCCGGCATCTTCCTCAACGAGACGAAGGCTTCGCTCGTCTATTCGCGTTTGTCGAAGCATATCCGCAATCTCGGCCTTTCCGGCTTCCGGGAATATTGCGAACTCGTCGCTTCGCCGGCGGGTGCGGCTGAGCGCCGCGAAATGCTGTCGCATCTGACGACCAATTTCACTCGCTTCTTCCGCGAAAACCATCATTTCGAGCATCTGCGCGACCATGTGCTGCCGGAGCTTCTGCAGCGGGCGAGAGCGGGCGGCAGGGTGCGCATCTGGTCGGCCGCTTCCTCCGACGGGCAGGAACCCTATTCGATCGCGCTCACCGTGCTATCGCTGATGCCGAATGTCGCCGACTACGACTTTAAAATCCTGGCGACCGACATCGACCCAAAGATCCTGGCGATCGCCCGCGCCGGCGCCTATGACGAAACCGCGCTCGAAACCGTGTCGCCCGCCATGCGCAAGCAATGGTTCAGCGAAGTCGAGGTGCAGGGCCGCCGGAAATTCCAGGTCGACGACCGCGTCAAGCGGCTGATCACCTATAACGAGCTGAACCTGATGGCGCAGTGGCCGTTCAAGGGCAAGTTCGATGTCATCTTCTGCCGCAACGTCGTCATCTATTTCGACGAGCCGACGCAGATGAAGATCTGGCAGCGTTTCGCCGGTCTGCTGCCGGAAGGCGGCCATCTCTATATCGGCCATTCCGAGCGCGTGTCCGGCGAGGCGAAACACGTCTTCGACAATATCGGCATCACGACCTATCGCTACACGACCAAGGGTCTCGGGAGGAAGGCATGAGCGCGCCGGCAAGGGTTCTTGTGGTTGACGACTCGCCGACGATGCGCGGTCTGATCACCGCCGTCCTGAGTTCGGACCCCGAAGTCAACGTCATCGGCCAGGCCGGGGACGCGCTGGAAGCGCGCGAGGCGATCAAGCGGCTGAACCCCGACGTCGTGACGCTCGACATCGAGATGCCGAACATGAACGGCCTCGATTTTCTCGAAAAGATCATGACGCTGCGCCCGATGCCGGTCATCATGGTGTCCACGATGACCCATCGCGGCGCCGAGGCGACGCTTGCGGCACTTGAGATCGGAGCTTTCGATTGCGTCGGCAAGCCGGGTCCTGGCGAACCGAGGCCCTTCGGCGACCTCGCCGAGAAGGTCAAGGCGGCCGCCCGCACGCAGCGCCAGTTCTCCCAACCGGCGGCTGCCGTCGCGCCGCCGCCCTCCTTCACCGATTTTCGGGTCGGCCGCAAGATCGTCGCGATCGGCTCGTCGACCGGCGGCGTCGAGGCGCTGATTGCCGTGCTGCAGAAGTTCCCGGCCAATTGCCCGCCGACGGTCATCACCCAGCACATGCCGCCGACCTTCACCAGGAGCTTCGCCGAACGGCTGAACCGCCTCTGCGCGCCGGTGGTGCAGGAAGCGACCGACGGCGCCCGCCTCGAGATCGGCAAGATCTATCTGGCGCCCGGAGGCGAACGTCATCTTCAGGTCACCGGCGCTTCGGCGCCGTGCTGCCGCCTCGTCGACCGCCCCCCGGTCAACGGTCACCGCCCCTCGGTGGACGTGCTCTTTGATTCGGTTGCGGAACTGGCCGGCCGCAACGCCGTTGGCGTGATTCTGACCGGAATGGGCCGCGACGGCGCCGCCGGATTGTTGAAAATGCGTCACGCCGGCGCCAGAACCCTCGGCCAGAACGAAAAAACCTGTGTCGTTTACGGAATGCCAAGGGTTGCGCACGAACTTGGCGCCGTTGAGCAGCAGCTGCCACTGTCTGCCATCGGTGAGGAAATATTGAAAATGACAGCCGCCCGAAAGGAAGGGACCGAATAAATGTCGATCGCGGAGAAAATCAAAGTTCTGATCGTCGATGATCAGGTAACGAGTCGGTTGCTGCTCAGCGACGCGCTGACACAGCTCGGTTTCAAGCAGATCACTTCGGCCGGCGACGGCGAACAGGGCATGAAGATCATGACCGAGCAGCCGCACCATCTGGTGATCTCGGACTTCAACATGCCGAAGATGGATGGCATCGGTTTCCTTCAGGCCGTGCGCACCAACCCGAATACCAAGAAGGCGGCTTTCATCATCCTCACGGCCCAGGGCGATCGCGCGCTGGTGCAGAAGGCCGCCCAGCTCGGCGCCAACAACGTGCTCGCCAAGCCGTTCACGATCGAGAAGATGAGAGCGGCCATCGAAGCCGTGTTTGGAGCCTTGAAATGATCACTGAGGGGGCAGCCCGCCGCGTGCACATCATTCAAGGCGAGTATAAGGTTCTGAGCGATCCGAATGCGGTCCTCTCGACCATTCTCGGCTCGTGCGTGGCTGCGTGCCTCAGAGATCCTGTCGCCGGCGTCGGCGGCATGAACCACTTTCTGCTGCCCGGTTCGGCGACGTCGCCGACATCAGGCGGCGATGCCACGCGCTACGGCGTGCATCTGATGGAACTGCTGATCAACGGCCTCCTGAAGCAGGGCGCGAGGCGCGACCGACTGGAGGCAAAGGTCTTCGGCGGCGCAAAGACGATCTCGACCTTCTCCAACGTCGGTGAGCAGAATGCGGCCTTCGCCATGCAGTTCCTGAGGGATGAAGGCATCCCTGTGGTCGGCTCCTCCACCGGTGGAGAGCATGGGCGCAAGCTCGAATATTGGCCGGTCTCCGGTCGTGCCCGGCAATACCCATTGACCGGCGCCGAAACCCAGAGAACCGTCGCTCTGGAGCAGCGTCCCGCCGCTCCGCAGAAGCCCGCCGAAACCAGTATCGAATTTTTTTGATGGCGAGGATTTTGATATGACATTTACTCCGGTAATGGAGCCGCCCGCGCCTGTGGAAGCGCTGAGCGACATCCTGATGCGCATCGTGTCCGAACTGCACGATGTCGCCTATTTGATCGAACGCATCGAGCCGCAGCTTCTCGACCTCGGCGGCGCCGAAGTTCTGAATTCGCCTGACGCCATGAAGGTCATGCAGGGTATCGATCTGGCGGTGCAGAAATCGCGCGGCCTCGCCGAATTCATCGACACCATCACCGGCGAAATCCCACTCGGCTGGACCGTCGACGTCGCAACCGCGCTCAGCCTCGTCAAGCTGGCGGAGATGCAGAAGGCACTGGGCGGCGCCACCCGCCACGGCCATTCCCAGCCGCTCAGCAAGGCGGCCGGCGACTTCGATTTCTTCTAACGCGCGCGTCCTTCAGCGCCGCTTCTCCCGCCTTGGGCGTTCGTTTCACCGACGTCGTTCTCGCAAAATCGCTGCATGACGGGCTTGTGCCTTTCGCTCTCGCGCGCTCTCCACGAAACGCTCGCACAAGTTTCGCCGATTATTCGTCAGATGAGGCAATAAGCCTGCTTTGTCTTTGACGGATCGTGCGAGAACAGAATGAATCTGTTAAATCAATTAGTTCAGATCTTTAAGAACTTTGCTGCCCTGGGCCGGACGCGCCTGATGATTCTGGGTGGCGTCGGCGCCGTTTCCATCGCCATCATCCTTGCGGCTGCCCTTTTCGTCAACAAACCGGCACAGGAAACGCTCTACGTCGGTCTCGACGCTCCCGATCTTAACCAGATCAGCATGGCGCTTGCCGAAGCCAACATCAATTTCCAGGTCGGCACGGATGGCGCCAGCATCACCGTTCCGGCGGGCATGACGGGCAAGGCCCGCCTGATGCTTGCCGAGCGCGGCCTGCCGAATAGCGCCAATGCCGGTTACGAACTCTTCGACAATGTCGGCTCGCTCGGCCTCACCTCTTTCATGCAGGAAGTGACGCGGGTTCGCGCACTGGAAGGCGAAATCGCCCGCACCATACAGTCGATCTCAGGCATAACAGCCGCGCGCGTCCACATCGTCATGCCGGAGGTCGGGAACTTCCGCAAGGCGGAACAGAAACCGACGGCCTCCGTGATGATTCGCGCCAGTGCGGCCACCGGGCGCGGCGCTGCGACTTCGATCCGCCATCTCGTCGCCTCGGCCGTGCCGGGGCTCGACGTCGATGACGTGACGATCCTCGATTCCGCCGGCCAACTGCTCGCGTCCGGCGACGAGGCGAGCAACAGCTCGCTGAACCGCTCGCTTAACATCGTCCAGAACGTTCAGCAGGAAGTCGAATCCAACATCGACAAGGCCCTGGCTCCGTTCCTCGGCATGGACAACTTCCGCTCCAGCGTCACCGCCGACTTGAACACCGACGCCCAGCAGATCCAGGAAACGACCTACGATCCAGAATCCAAAGTCGAACGCTCGGTGCGCTCGACGAAGGAAGCTCAGCAGTCGCAGCAGAAGCAGTCCGACAACGCGACGACGGTCGAACAGAACATTCCGCAGGCAGCCCCCGACGCCGGCGGCGCCAGTGGCCCGGAATCGCAAGACAAGTCCGACAAGCGCGAAGAGCAGACCAATTACGAAATCAACAGCAAGACGACGGCGACGACCCGCAACAGCTATAAAGTCGAAAAGCTGTCCATCGCCGTGGTCGTCAACAAGGGCCGCATCGCCAAGATGGTCGGCGAGCCTGCCGATCAGGCCAAGGTCGACGCCTATCTCGCCGAAATGCAGAAGATCGTCGCTTCGGCCGCCGGCATCGACGCCAAGCGCGGCGACGTCGTCACCGTCACGGCCATGGACTTCCTCGAAAATCAGCTGCTCGAAGACGCCACCGGCGGTGTCCGGGTCATGGACATGCTGAGCCGCAATCTCGCCGGCATCATCAACTCGCTCGCCTTCGTCGCGGTCGCCTTCGTGGTGGTCTGGATGGGCCTGCGTCCGTTGGTCCGCAGCGTCAGCGGCAACGGTGCAGGCGCGGTTCTCGGCGACGCCACGCCGGAAGCGGCGGGGCTGGAGCTCCCGGACTTCGCGCCGGCGGCAGGGGCGCCCGGAGGCGCTCTCATGGACGGCTTCGGATCCGACTTCGGCTTCGACAGCACCGAGGATCTGCTCAGCCTCGGCGACGACGACGGCAACTTCAACCGCCGTGTCAAGGAAGGCCCGGAACGAAAGCTCGCCCGCATGGTCGAGATCAACGAGGAGCGCGCCGCGAAAATCCTCCGGAAATGGGCAATCGACGAGGCAGCATGAGGAAGGGCCGGGAAACCGGCCTTTTTCATGTTCGTGCCAGGCTTTCCCGTAAGGGGCTTGCCGGTCCCGGCAAAGGTCGGTAGGACGCGTTCAGCGAGGTGGATAAAGCTGCGGAGCCCACTCGCGTAAAACGCGAATCAAGTTGCGGTACAGCTAGAATCACCGTAGCCTCGACCATGTCTCGAGAGCATGATCGGCATTCGAATCAGGGCATGTACGGCGGCAAAAGTAAATCCCTAGAAGTCGGAGATGGTACTTTACATCGGCTGGCTTACCCTTGGGTGATTCGAAATGGGATTCCCGCGAGACATGAATTGAATCCTTTACAGAAAAACTGTCGTTGCACCGGGTGTGATCGTTTCTCAGCCGCAGGACGTTGCCAATGGATATGAACATATTTCAGGCGAGCAAAGGCGAGAGACAGATGAATTTCGCAAGCGCAGTGGCGCCGGCTCTGTTGCCGCGCGATGAGCTGATCCAGCGGCTGCACAGCGTCGCTGGGACTGGCAGGTTGCAGTCCGGTTTGCGCGCCCTAACGGAATATGTCGGCGCTTCGCACTATCTGCTGGCGCGTTGTGATCTCATCCAGGAAAGCGGCCTCGATTTCGTCGTCTCCTCGGATTGGCCCTTCGACCTCGTCAAGGACATCGCCAACAATCTCGTCAGCGGCTATGCCCGCTCCACCGAGCTGGAAAAATGCATGCAGGTCTTCCAGCCGAATTTTGCGCTGCTGCCTGAGAGCGCCGGCGTGCCGGAGGGCGCCAGCCGCCAATATTGTTCATTGACCTTCAATGTCGGCCGCTCGCGGTTGGCCTTGATGTTCCTGTTCGGCGAAGGGTTCATCCTGTCGCCCGAGCGGCTGCGGGATGTGGGCCTGCTTGCCGGTTATGTCGCGAGCTTCCTGCGCTGCGGCGGCGCCAGGGTCGACCGCGATTTCGAACTGACCGACCGCGAGCTGGAATGCCTGTTCTGGATCGCCGAGGGCAAGACCAGCGACGAGATCGCGATGATCCTCGGAATCTCCCGCAACACGATCAACAACTATATCACCAGCGTGATGCGCAAGACGGCGACCAAGACCAGGTCGGAGGCGATTGCCTTCGCGGTCCGCAACAATCTCGTATAGGGGAATTCATGGGGCATCCATCAAGCAGGCTGATGAATGGCGCCGATCCGCTGCGCATGGTGCGGGTGAACAGGATTTCCAGCCGGTCCGATCTTTTTCCGCGGCTGATCGCGATGCAGAAACTCGCCGATGCTCAAGGCTTCGCGATCTATCGCGTCAGCGGCTCCGGCCTGCCGGCAAAGCAGCGCCTCGTCTGCGAACTCGAGAACTGGGGATCTTCCAATGCCGGTTTCGGCAAGGCCTTCACGGATGCCTATGGCGATATCCTTCTCGATCATATCGAAAAGTCGCTGCTGCCGCTTTCATGGGCCGGTGCTCACGACCGGGCGGCCCCCGGCCCCGCCGACTTCGCGCCGTTCATGACGCGTCTGAAGGACGGCATCCTGCCTTTTTCAGGTCTTGCCTTTCCGGTGCGGCTCGGCGCCGTCGGCAATGGCTTCATCCTGTTTACCGGTGATGATATCGATCCTTCGAGCGACATGATCGTCGAGCTGCACGGCCGCTGCTGCCATATCATGATGGACCTGCTCTCGCTCGACGAACGCCGCACGGGCGCCGCCGAGGCGCTGAGCGAGCGCGAAATCGCCTGTCTTCAGCTTGCCGGCGATGGTCGCATCAGCGAAGAGATCGCCGAAAAGCTCGGCCTGTCCGTGCACACGGTCAACGCCTATCTCGGCTCGGCGACGATCAAGCTCGATTCCGTCAACCGCATCCAGGCGATCGCCAAGGCGATCCGGCTCGGCTACATCAGCTGAGGCAACCCCCGCCGCCTTTCACGAAAGACGGCGCAAAGGCTTGATTGATTGGGGGCGATCAGCTGGCGAATGCGCGCGGTGGTTTCACGCTGTAGCGGGCTTGCCGAAGGCTCCTTTCCAGGAAGACGGTATTCTCGTCGGGGTCGGGAGAGGGATTCTGGAAGGCGATGTGATTGATTTCGATGCCGGCATGGTCCTCGGCAAGGGTGAGCTGGGCATAGACGGTGACGCCGCGCGGCTTGATTTCCAGGTCGAGAACGACTTCCGGCTTGCCGCCCCATTCCAGGGTATAGTTTCCGCCCAGGCCGAAATTGACCGTGCCCGGATGAAAGAAAAGCTCCGCGGCCGAAGCGACGAGATCGGCCAGATTGCCGTAATACTCGAAGCGCAGCAGTGAAATAAGGTCAGAGGCATCCAGAAGGCGCAGTTCAGTGGCGACCGGGCTGATCGCGTCTGCGAGGATCTTTTCACGCTGGGCAGAGTGAGGGCATTTTTTCATTCGGCTTATCTTACCCGTTTGTTCTTGGCGTCTGCGGCGTAGACCCTGTGTATGAGCTCCGCAACGGCCTTATAGAAGACTGACGGTATGACACTATCGACCGAGACTTGCGCAAACATGGAGCGTGCAAGTGGCGGATCTTCGAACACCGGGATGCCGTTCTGCTCGGCGATCTCTCTGATCTTCAGCGCAATGAGGTCCTGGCCCTTCGCCAGCACCACCGGAGCGTCGTTCTCCTCACGCGCGTAACGCAGCGCCACGGCGTAGTGCGTCGGGTTGGCGATGACGAGCGTTGCGCGGTGCACGTTGGCGATCATGCGCCGGCGCGCGCGGTCGCGCATCAGCGAGCGCTGGCGGCTTTTGACGAAGGGATCACCCTGCGCCTGCTTGTTTTCTTCCTTCACTTCGTGGCGCGTCATCTTGAGTTCGGTGAACCAGTGATGGCGCGTCCAGAAAAGATCGGCGATCGCCACGATCGCGGTGGCGACCAGCATGACGACGATGATCTTGCGCATCGCCGTCATCATCCTGACGAGGATGGTCTGCGGATCGGAGAACATCGCGTCGATCGAGCCGAAATATTCGCTCCTCAGCACGAAGAACAGAATCACCCCGACGACAACAACCTTGAACAGCGACTTTCCGAACTCGACGAGGCCGGGCAGGCTGAAGAGCCGTGACCAGCCCTTGATCGGTGAAATGCGCGAGGCCTGCGGCCTGATGCGTTCCAGCACAGGTGTCGGTAGGTTCTGGAAGATCGACGAGGCGATGCCGAAGACCATGAGCAGGATGAAGGCAGGCGCCAGCAGCGCAGCGAATGCCCAGCCGAGCCGCACGAAGAGCGCCAGGACATCCGGCCCCGTTTCGATCTTCCATTGATCGGGCTGCTCGAAGATATCGCGCAGCATTTCGCTCATGCGCCCAACGCTTTCGGGAAGGAAGAACACCAGATAAATGAAGGTGGCAAGGATGGTCGCGAAGATCGACAGCTCGCGCGAAAACGGCACATTGCCCTTTTCCGCGGCATCGCTTTGCTTTTTCGCGGTCGGGGCTTCTGTTTTGCTGTCCTTGTCATCGTCTGCCAAGTCGCGGCCCTCCGTCAAAGAAACAGGCCGCAGCGAATGCATGCCACCCAAGGGCAGCGGTTTTGGGATGACGACATGCATCAAAACAAAGAGCTGTAGCGCGTCGTGAAAACCGGGTTTTCTGCGACACGCTATAGAGCGCGGCCTATCGATGAAGGGTAGTCGCCTGTTGCACGGCGATCAACCGCCGCCTTTTAGGCGGCCGGATTTGTCAACAGTCTCGCAAGATCAGGCCGCTGCCGAAGCGTCGCCTTCCTTCTCCTTGAGCTCGATCTGGCCTGAGTTGGCCAGGCGAATCGCTTCCTGTGCCACGGCGCGCCGGGCAATGGCGATCTCGCGCGGATTGACCCCGCCCATGCCGCTCTGCAGATCCGATTCGATCATGCGGCGCTGGCGCGGGCTGATGGCGGAGAGAACCGATTCGCGGATCTCGGCCGGCGAGCCGCGCAGCGCGACGGTGAGCACGTCGGTCGAAATGTCGTTAAGCAGCAGCACGCGGCTGCGCTGCGGCATATACATCAGGTCCTCGAAGAGGAAGATCTTCGGCCGGACCTTGTTGACCGATTCGCGGCTGATCGATTCGAGCGAGGTGAGCAGCGTGTCGACCTGCGGTTTGTCGAGCTCGTTCATGAGATCGGCGACCTTCGTCGAGCCGGCTGCGTTGCGTTCCGCCTCGACTTCGGCAAGCAGCGTCATCACCTGGTTTTCGATGATCTGCGCAGCCTTCGGGCTGACGGCCTTCATGTTGACCGTGCGGTTCATGATGTCGGCGCGACGGTTGTCGGGAAGCTGCAGGAGCACCTTGGCGCCGAAGGAGGAGGGCATCATCGAAAGGATGTAGGCGACGGTCTGCGGATGTTCGCGCAGCAGGAACTGCGCGACGAATGCCGGCTCCGCCTCGCTGAGGCGATCCCAGATCGAGGTCTCGTAGGCCTGGAAGGCCGTGCGGCGGCCGAGCAGGCTGTCAACCTCGTCCGGCGTCAGGCCTTCTTCCAGAATGGCCTCGATCGCCTTGGCATTGTCCATCAGTCCGGCGCCCTCGGTGAAGAGGTCCTCGAACTCGGAGACGAGCGACAGCAGTTCGTCCGGCGGAATGGCGCGCAGCGACTGGGCAGATGCGATAATAGTCTGCAGCTCGGCCTGGGTGAAATATTTCAACAGCCGGCCGGCAACGCCCTTTCCCATGGCGAGAAGGACCGCCGCCGCCTTTTCAGCCTGGGTCAACGGTTTCCCGGCTAGCGCGCCGCCGAAATCGTCAAAGTCCATCATGGTCTAACCTCTCCGTCCCCACAGGGATCAGGCTTTTTTTGTACTCAAAACTTCTATCAGTTTCACGCCGAACCGGGTGTCGTCATTATCAAGCACCGTGATCTCGCCGCGTGCAATCCTGCGGCCGTTCACCATGATCTCGACAGGTTCGCCGATTTTCTTGTCGAGAGCGATCGTCGCTCCTTCGTTGAGATTCATCAGGCCGGAAACCTGCATCCGGCTGGTGCCGAGCATGATCTGGACGTCGACCGGAATGTCCATGATCAGTTCAAAGTTCGAAGTCAGCGCGCTGCCGAGCGGCGCCGGCGCCGCCTCGAACGAAGAGCTGCCGCCGAAATCCATGCCTGCAGCCGGGCTGGCATTGCCAGCGCCGAAATCGCCGCCGAAATCGTCGCCGCCGAAAGGGGAATCCGAAATCTCGCCGCCAAAGGCCGCCAGATCCGTTCCTGCTCCGAAGGCATCATTCTCCAGGTCGCCGCCAAACTGCGACAGGTCGCCATCGGCATCCTGCTTCAGCACGCCGCGCAGATCGTCGATCGCCTGGTCGAGATCCGCTTCGCTGCCAGGCACATCCAGGGAGAGGTCGCTGTTCTGCTGTGTTTTCTTCGTAGCCATGAAATCACTATTCCAGTTGAAACTTGCCTCAAACTGCCTTTGCAGCCCAAAAGCCAGAGAACCGATTATTTCATCAAATGACGGATGAGTTCGTCATCCGAGTTCACCGTATCCTTGACGCGTACCATGTAATTTTCGCCTGAACGGCCAAACTCGCAGATATATAATTCCTTGCTGTTGGCGCTGACCTCGACGCGTACCTCGCCGGTGTCGCGGAAGGGGATGACGTCGCCGACCATCAGCTTCGATATCGTGCGCAGCGTCAGGTCCTGCAGCCTGATTCTGGCCTCAAGCGTGACATGCGACCGGCGGACCTGATCGCCGAGCTGTTCGGTCCATTCCGGAGAGGCGCCACCGGCCTGACGCTTCGGCTTCGGCGGCGTTACCTTGGTCTTCAGCAGCGCCGTTTGCGGAACGATCAACGAGAATTCCGAAACGATGCCGGCGAGCGTGATCGACATGCTGATGGCGGCGGCGAATTCATCCGGCTTGTCTTCCGCCGGCCGGGGGCGCGTGTCATGGGCGTGCGGGGCCGAAAGGCTCGGTTCGAAACCGCCCGGCGCGTTGACCGCCGAGCGCAGCACCTTGGCGATCTTGTCGAAGACCATGACCGCCAGATCGAGTTCGATGATCGAGAGCAGCCGGTCGGCCGGTTCCTCGATCGTATCGGCGGTGGCGCCGAGCAGGTGTTCCATTAGCGTGATGACGAAACCATTGCCGCAGGCAAGCGTGACGTTCTGCGACCAGTTGCGCAGCATCATGTCGACGAGCGTCACGTTCGCGCTGAGATCATCGATCAGGTGGTTCTTGTATCCGATCTCGCAGCCGAGATAGTTGACCGTTACGTCGAGACCGGTTTCGCTTTTGATGACATCGGGAAAGAATTCGCTGTAAACCTCTCCGAAGGAGCTGCAGATCTTGGAAACCCTGCCTCTGTCGCCGAGCCCGCCGGTCAGCTTGGCGAGAAGCGCAGGATCCATTGCCGGGTTGTGGTGCGAAGCATTGCTCGTCATTTAAGCCGCCTTGTTCTCGCCGCCTGGGTTCATCATTTCCTGTTCGACGGCGTCAATGGACGGACGCTCGTAGGCCGAGATCGTCTTGCGGCCGTATTCGAGAGCGACCTGCGGTACCGAGCCGTTCATATAGGCAAGCAGGGTCTGCTTCACGATGACGTAGAGGCGATGCTGCTTGTTGCGGACGACCTTGATCTGGGAGACCAGCGGCGAGCAAAGGCAGTAGGACAACAGAATGCCGAGGAAGGTGCCGACCAGCGCCGAGCCGATCAGGTGGCCGAGCACTTCGGGCGAATCGTTGATGTGGGCCATCGCCTTGATGACGCCGAGAACGGCCGCGACGATACCGATCGCCGGGAAAGAGTCGCCCATGATCTGGATCGCGTGGTAGGGCTTCATCTTGTCGTGCATGATGGTGTTGAGCTCTTCATCCATCAGCGCCTCGATTTCGTGGCTGCGCGCGTTGCCGATGATGATCAGGCGGACGTAATCGCAGATGAAGGCCGTCAGTTCCTTGTTCTTCAAAACCGTGGGCGCTTGCTGGAAGATCGCCGATTCGCCCGGATTATCGATATGGGCTTCGATTTCGTTTCGCGACTTGGTGCGCAGGTCGCGCATCAGCGAATAGAGCACGCCCAGCGTGTCGAGATAATTGCGCTCCTTCGGCACGGCGTGCTTGAAAGCTTCCCCGAGCGCTTTGCCGGAATCCTTCACCACCTTCATCGGGTTTGCCATGATGAAGCTGCCGAGACCCGCGCCGCCGATGATGACGAATTCGAAGGGCTGGAACAGAGCCTCCACGTGGCCGCCCATCGCCATGAAGCTGCCGACGATACAGCCGCAGGTCACTATAAATCCGATAATGATGTTCATCGTCAGCCCAATCTGAACGTTGCTTTTCTTTGAGACGGATAGGGTTTCTGCCTTGCGTGAGGCTGATGAAAAGGCCGCATGCCGGCATTTCAGCGTGCCAGCTTCGCGCAAGCATCTGCCGTCAATCTGAAGGAGACGAATGGGCGTTCGCGCCCGTTTCTGAGATGCCGCCTCAGCGAAATTCCGGCCGAAACCAGATCAGACGGCGCCCGGCTTTTCGTTCCGTTCATCGCCAATGCTTGGAGCTTTCCGACATGCAATCCGGTCTTTACGTTTCTCTGTCGTCGCAGATGGCGCTCGAAAAGCGCCTGAACACCATCGCGGACAACATGGCCAACGTGAACACGACCGGTTTTCGCGCCACCGAGGTGAAGTTCGACGAGATGGTGGCGGCCACCAAGAACAAGCTGAACACGAAGGTTGCCTTCGTCTCCCAGGGCAATGATTATCTCAACGAGCAGAACGGCGAACTGCAACACACCGGCAACATGCTCGATTTCGCCGTCAAGGGCGATGCCTGGTTTGCACTCGACACGCCGGCCGGGCGTGTGCTGACGCGGGACGGCCGCTTCACCCTGAAAGAAACCGGCGAGCTCGTCTCGATCCGGGGATATCCGGTTCTCGACGCTGGCGGCGCGCCGATCCAGCTCGATACGAAAGCCGGCGAGCCGGCGGTCGGCGCCGACGGCGTCATCTATCAGTCAGGCCGGCAGGTCGGATCGCTCGGGCTGTTCGAGGCCGATATCAGCAAGGGTTATCTGCGCTACGAAAACAGCGGCATCATGACCACCGATCAGCCGCGCGCCGTGGTGGACCACTTCAATGTCGGCGTCGAGCAGGGTTATCTGGAAAACTCCAACGTCAATGCCATGCGCGAGATCACCCAGCTGATCGAAGTCAACCGCGCCTTTGAAAGCATCTCGTCGCTGATGCGCGACAGCGAGGATTCGTTCAAGCAAGCCGTCCAGACGCTCGGGGGCAGCCGCTAATGCCTTTCGCCCAAAAGTGTGCGGCGGTTTGGGGAGGACGACATGCATAAGAACAAAGACCGAAAATGCGTCGCGTTTTCGGGTGGGATTGAAGCATGAGCACGCTGCTGTCCGAGTACGGCCTTTCCCCGAAGCTGGCGTATCTGGCGGGTCTCGTCGAGCAATATGCATCGCCCGAGTTCGCGGTTGCCCATGGCGGCCGCGTGCAGACCATTGCCGCCGGCCACTACACCGTTCGCGGTCTTTCCCGCCATGTTCGTCTCGGCGAGTTCGTGGCGCATAAATCCGCCTCCGGCGTCCATCTCGGCGAGGTCGTTCGTGTCGAGCCGGAGCTGATCTACGTCTGCCCGATCGAACCCGGCGAGCCGATCGGCATCCATGATACCGTCATCCGCAAGGGTGCCTTCCGTATTTCGCCGTCCGACAGCTGGTGCGGGCGCACACTCAACTCGCTCTGCGAGCCGATCGACGGGCTGGGTCCGATCGTCGAGGGCCTCGATCGCCGCTCCATCTCCAACACCGCGCCGCCGTCGATGACCCGCCAGCGCGTCGGGACCGGCTTCAAGACCGGCGTGCGCGCGATCGATATCTTCTCGCCGCTCTGCCTCGGGCAGCGCCTCGGCATTTTCGCCGGATCCGGCGTCGGCAAGTCGACGCTTTTGTCCATGCTCGCCCGCGCCGATGCCTTCGACAAGGTCGTCATCGCGCTCGTCGGCGAACGCGGCCGCGAGGTGCGCGAATTCATCGAGGATACACTCGGCAGCAATATGAAGAAGGCGATCGCCGTCGTCGCGACCAGCGACGAGAGCCCGATGCTGCGCAAGATGGCACCGCTGACAGCAATCACCATTGCCGAGCACTTCCGCGACAAGGGCGAGAACGTCCTCTTCATCGTCGACAGTGTTACCCGTTTCGCCCACGCGATCCGCGAGGTGGCAACCGCCTCCGGTGAGCCGCCGATCGCGCGCGGCTATCCCGCCTCGGTCTTCACCGAACTGCCGCGCCTGCTCGAACGCGCCGGTCCAGGCCCCGAGGATGCAGGCACGATCACCGCGATCATCTCGATCCTCGTCGACGGCGACAATCATAACGACCCGATCGCCGACTCGACGCGCGGCATCCTCGACGGCCATATCGTCCTGCAGCGCAGCCTCGCCGAAGAAGGGCGTTATCCGCCAATCGATCCGCTCGCCTCGATCTCGCGTCTTGCCCGTAAGGCTTGGACGCCGGACCAGGAAAAGCTCGTGTCGCGGCTGAAAGTGTTGATCCACCGCTTTGAGGAGACGCGAGACCTGCGCCTGATCGGCGGTTACCGCCAGGGCGCCGATCCCGATCTCGACATGGCGGTGAAGCAGGTCCCCATCATTTACGACGTCCTGAAACAGGCGCCGGGCGATCGTGAGTCGGTCGACGCCTTTGCTGATCTCGCCGGCGCGCTGAAGGCCGCAGCCGGCATGGGCAATCAGGGCGCACCCATCCAAAGGAGATAGGCGTGGCTGAATTCGACGACGAACGCATCGCTTCGCTGAAGCAGCGCAGGAAGGGCGCCATGCTGGATCGGTTTCTCACCTACACCGGCCTGGCGCTTGCCGGCGCTTCGGCCTTTTTCCCCTGGTACGTCTTCTTCAACGCCGACAAGTTCGGCATCAATGTCGCCGCCAGCAGCAATTCGCGCGAACTGCCGGATTGGCCGGCCCGCAACGTATTCAGCGTCTCGCCGCTGGCCATGGTCAACAAGAACGAGGCGGCCAAGAAGGTTCCGACGGTCGATCCGCTGACAACGGCAACGGTCTCCGATCTCGGCAAGGCGCGTGAAGGCGGCGACATGCTGGAAGATCAGCCTTTCCCTGGCAAGTCTTCCTTCCGTCTGCTGCATGTCTCCAACGGCCGGGCGCTGATCGAGGATCCCTCGGGCATGTATGTCGTGCGCATCGGCTCGGTCCTGCCCGACGAAAGCCGTCTTGCGACGCTGGAGCAGCGGGACGGCAAGTGGGTGATCATCACCTCCAAGGGTGAGATCTACAAGAACGACTGAACCGCTTCAAAGGCCGAAGGCAACAGGGGCTCCGCCACAGACCGGCGGGAGCCCTTTCTCTTATGCGGCCCCCTCTTGTGCGACCTCGTCGAAAGCGCCTCCAAGCCCGATTTCCGGTAAGTCCCACGCAAGATTACCGCACTAGGTTCGGGCTAGTAAAAACGGAGAGTTCTCATGCAACCGATCCAACTTTTCGACTTGGCTTCGCGACAGGCGGAATGGCTGACGATCCGTCAGCAGGTTGTTGCCGGCAATATCGCGAATGCCAATACCCCGAAATTTCGCGCCAAGGACGTCACGCCGTTTGACGCCGTCCTGGACAGGTCCGACATCACCATGGCGCGCACCAATCCGGCGCATCTGAGCGGCAACGATTTCAGCGTCAGCGGCGATATCGACGTCAAGGACGCCGCGCTCGACCAGGAGATCGGCATTCAGGAATCCGGCAACACCGTCGGACTGGCCGAGGAGCTTTCAAAGTCGGGCGACATCAAACGCCAGTACGATCTGAACACCTCGCTGGTCAGCTCCTTCAACCGCATGATGCTGATGACCGTCAGGAAGTAATTGTCATGGATCCGCTTTCCGCCGCTATGAAAATTGCCGGTTCGGGGCTCGAGGCGCAATCGACGCGTCTACGCATCGTCTCGGAAAACATCGCCAACGCCCGTTCGACCGGCGACACGCCCGGCGCCGACCCCTATCGTCGCAAGACGATTACCTTCGGCCAGCAGATGGACCGCGCGAGCGGCGTCGAGATGGTCAACGTCAAGAAGGTCGGCGTCGACGAAGGTGATTTCAGCACCGAATTCGACCCCAGCAACCCGGCTGCGGACCGGAAGGGCGTCGTCAAGCTGCCGAACGTCAACATCCTGGTCGAGATGGCAGACATGCGTGAAGCCAACCGCTCCTACGACGCCAACCTGCAGACCATCAAGCAGACCCGCGACCTCATTTCGTCCACGATCGATCTTCTGAAGAGCCAATAATAAATGATCAGCAGCGTCCAGAATGTCAGCAACCTTTCGATGACTCGTGCGCTCGGCGCCGTCGACACCGAAAATTCCGCCTCAGCGTCAGCAACGACCATGCCGGGCACCGCGGGTGCGGCCAACGGTATGAGCTTCGCATCCGTCATGGGCAACATGGCGACCGAGGCTGTCAACAGCCTGAAGGGCGCCGAAAGCATGTCCTTTGCCGGCATCAAGGGCACGGCGACGACCCGCGAAGTCGTCGATTCCATGCTCCAGGCCGAGCAGACGCTGCAGACTGCGATTGCCATCCGCGACAAGATCGTCTCGGCCTTTCTCGAAGTCACAAAGATGCAGATGTAACTGATTTGAGGACGAACACATGAGAGCGCTCGCCATTGCAGCAACGGGCATGGATGCCCAGCAGACCAACCTGGAAGTTATCGCGAACAACATCGCCAACATCAACACCACAGGCTTCAAGCGCGCCCGCGCCGAGTTCACGGATCTGCTCTATCAGACCGAACGCGCCAAGGGCGTCGCCAACCGCGCCAACCAGGCCGTCGTTCCCGAAGGCGCCAATATCGGTCTCGGCGTTCAGACGTCTGCGGTCCGCAATCTGCATCTCCAGGGCGAACTCACCCAGACCGGCAACGATCTCGACATCGCACTGATCGGCAAGGGCTTCTTTCAGATCCAGTCGACCGACGGCACCACGCTCTATACCCGCGCCGGCGCCTTCAACAAGAACGACCAGGGCCAGCTCGTCACGATCGATGGCTATGAAGTCCTTCCCGGCATCACCATTCCGCAGGGGTCGACCGAACTGACCATCAGCCGCTCCGGCGAAGTGTCGGTCAAGCTGCCCGGGCAGACCAATACGACCGTGCTTGGCCAGTTGACGCTTGCCGACTTCGTCAACGAGGCGGGCCTCCAGCCGATCGG
Organism: Rhizobium lentis; assembly: GCF_014200175.1. Taxonomy (GTDB): domain Bacteria; phylum Pseudomonadota; class Alphaproteobacteria; order Rhizobiales; family Rhizobiaceae; genus Rhizobium; species Rhizobium mulingense. The sequence continues at coordinate 433,305 of NZ_JACHBD010000002.1, forward strand.
CGACAACCTTTTCCAGGAAACGGCCGCCTCCGGCGAGGCCGTCGTCGGCAATCCCGACGAGGAGGGGTTCGCCTACATGAAGCAGGGCTATCTGGAGTCCTCGAACGTCGATCCGGTGAAGGAAATCACCGAGCTGATATCGGCCCAGCGCGCTTACGAAATGAACTCCAAGGTGATCACTACCGCTGATGAAATGGCCTCCATCGTCAGCAAGAACCTGAAGTAAAGGGAAGGGCCGAAACATGATGTTTTGCCGGGCAGGACACATCTCGGGATGGATGGCGGCAGCCATGATCGCAGTCGCGGGCATCGTCATGCCCGCAGGCGCCGACGCCGGCATGGGCTATGCCGTCGTCCCGACGACAATCATCTACCCCGGGGATACATTATCGGCGAGCCAGCTTCAGGAGGTCGAGGTCACCAACCCCAACCTTGCCGGCGATTTCGCCAAATCGATCTCCCAGGTCGAAGGCCTGGTCTCCAAGCGCACGCTGCTGCCGGGCCGCACGATCGCGGTTTCGGGTCTGCGCGAACCCTATACGGTGACGCGCGGCTCTTCGATCCGCCTGGTCTTCTCTCTGGGCGCGATGACAATCTCGGCCGCCGGCACGCCGCTCGAAGACGGCGCCACCGGGCAGCTCATCCGCGCGCGCAATATGGATTCCGGCGTCATCGTCAGCGGCACGGTGCTTGCCGACGGCACGGTCCATGTGAGGGCAAAATGAGATTGTTGTTCCGTTTCCTGACCCTTGCCGCGGTTCTCGCCATGAGCCTGGCCGACGTCGCTCCCGCCTGGGCGCTGACGTCGCGCATCAAGGATATCGCCTCCCTCCAGGCCGGCCGCGACAATCAGCTGATCGGTTATGGCCTCATCGTCGGTCTGCAGGGCACCGGCGACGGCTTCCGGTCGTCGCCCTTCACCGAGCAGTCGATGCGGGCGATGCTGCAGAATCTCGGCATTTCGACGCAGGGCGGCCAGTCCAGCGCCAAGAACACCGCCGCCGTGATGGTCACCGCCAACCTCCCGCCGTTCGCAAGCCCCGGCAGCCGTATCGACGTGACGGTCAGCTCGCTCGGCGACGCGACGTCGCTGCGCGGCGGCACGCTCGTCATGACCTCGCTTTCCGGAGCCGACGGCCAGATCTACGCCGTCGCGCAGGGCGCCGTCATCGTCTCCGGCTTTCAGGCCCAAGGCCAGGCGGCGACCGTGACCGAAGGTGTGACCACCGCCGGCCGCGTGCCGGGCGGCGCCATTATCGAACGTGAGTTGCCCTCCCGCTTCAAGGATTCGGTCAATCTCGTGCTGCAGCTGCGCAATCCCGACTTCTCGACGGCGATCCGCATCGCCGACATCGTGAACGGTTATGCCTCGGCCCGCTTCGGCGGCCCGGTCGCCGAAGCCAAGGATTCGCAGGAAGTGGTGATCCAGAAGCCGCGCCAGGCCGATCTCACCCGGCTGATGGCCGATGTCGAAAACCTCATCGTCGAAACCGATACGCCGGCCAAGGTTGTGATCAACGAGCGCACCGGAACAATCGTCATCGGCTCCGATGTCCGCGTCTCGCCGGTCGCCGTCAGCTACGGCACGCTGACGGTCCAGGTCACCGAAACGCCGCAGATCATCCAGCCTGAACCTTTCTCGCGCGGCCGGACCGCGGTCCAGCCGCAGACCGATATCGCGGCTGAGCAGACCGGCGGACGCGTCGCCATCATCGACGGTCCCGACCTCAGGACCCTTGTCGCCGGCCTCAACAATATCGGTGTGAAACCGGATGGCATCATCGCCATTCTCCAGGGCATCAAATCGGCGGGCGCCCTGCAGGCGGAGCTTGTGCTGCAATGAAGACGATCCTGAACACCGACCTGACGGTCTTGCAATTGCTGCGCCGGCTGGCGCTCCCGGCAGCAGGCCTCATCCTTCTGTCGATCCCCGGCGCCTTCGCGCAGCAGCACCCGGAGGGAGACATCACGTCTGAGGACGAGATCAAGCAATTCTGCACCAACATTGCCGATCCCGCCCGCGACCAGCGTTACCTCCTGCAGAAGCAGGAACTGGAAAGGCTTCGCGCCGACATCGACGCCCGCATGGCGGAGATGGACAAGCGCAAGGCCGAATATCAGGATTGGCTGAAGCGGCGCGACGATTTCCTGAAGCAGGCGGAAGCCGGTCTCACCGAAATCTACAGGAAGATGAAGCCGGACGCGGCGGCGCTCCAGCTGCAGGATATGAAGATCGAGGTGGCCTCCGCCGTGATCATGCGGCTCGGCCCGCGCCAGTCGAGCCTCATCCTCAACGAGATGGACCCGCAGAAAGCAGCCTCCATCGCCAGCGTCATCGCCAGTGCGTCCGATCCCAATACGTCGAAGGATCCTTCATGAACATGCGTTTCCCGGCCGCGATCGCCGCTCTCGCACTCCTTGCAGGCTGCCAGTCTCCGACGGCGGTCAGCGAGATCGGCCGCGCGCCCGCCATGAGCCCGATCGGCAGCGGCCTTGCCTATGGCCAGACGCCGCAGATGGCGCTCTATCCGAAGCAGCCGCGCGCCGTCGCGCAGGGTTATTCGCTGTGGAGCGATTCGCAGGCCGCCCTGTTCAAGGACGCACGCGCGCTCAACGTCGGCGACATTCTGACCGTCGACATCCAGATCAACGACAAGGCCTCCTTCGACAACGAGACCAACCGCAGCCGCACGAATTCGAGCGGCATGAACTGGGACATCAACGCCCAGATTTTCGGCTGGACGCCTGAATCCAAGACCGACCTGACCTACGGCTCCGACACCAGCACTGACGGCAAGGGCAAGATCGAGCGCACCGACAAGATCACCCTTCTGGTCGCGGCCGTCGTCACCGGCATTCTCGAAAACGGTAACCTCGTCATATCAGGCTCGCAGGAGGTGCGCCTGAACCAGGAGCTGCGCATCCTGAACGTCGCCGGTATCGTGCGTCCGCAGGACGTCAACGCCGAAAACCAGATCTCCTATGACAAGATCGCCGAAGCCCGCATCTCCTATGGCGGCCGCGGCCGCCTGATGGAAGTGCAGCAGCCTCCGCGCGGCCAGCAGGCCGTCGACCTTTTCTCGCCGCTTTGAGGCCGAACGACGATGGCAGACGCAGACTTAAGCGCAGGTCAACCGAAGAAGAAATCCGGCCCGCTGATGACGATCATCGGCGTCGCCATCCTGACCTTGCTCGGCGCCGGCGGCGGCTGGGCGGTCGGCACGATCGTCGCGCCCGAGATCAAGGGCGCCAAGGAGGCCGAACAGGCCAAGGAGGCCGAAGCTAAGAAGAAGGCCGAGGAAGGCCTGGCGCGCATCTCGACCGAGGCCAACAACGTCGTCCAGCTCGAACCGATCACCTCGAACCTCGCCTACCCCTCGGAAAACTGGGTGCGGCTGGAAGTCGCGCTGCTGTTCAACGGGCCGCCTGACGTCAAGGTTTCGGAGGATATTCATCAGGATATCCTCGCTTATATCAGGACCGTTTCGCTGCAGCAGATCGAGGGCCCGCGAGGCTTCCAATATCTCAAGGATGACATTCAGGAACGTGTTGACCTTCGCTCGCAAGGGCGGGTATCGAAGGTCATGTTCAGGACATTTGTCATCGAATGATTCGATTAATAATTTTCCTTGCCGCCATGATGGCGGTACCGGAACTGGCGGTGGCACAGCAGCTGCCGACTGACTTGTTGAATGTGCCGGTCGATGGCTCCGTCGCCGCCTGGATCATCCGCACCTTCGGCCTGCTGACCATTCTTTCGGTCGCGCCGGGCATCCTGATCATGGTGACGAGCTTCCCGCGCTTCATCATCGCTTTCTCGATCCTGCGCTCCGGCATGGGCCTCTCCTCGACGCCCTCCAACATGATCCTGCTGTCGCTGTCGCTGTTCATGACCTTCTACGTCATGTCTCCGACCTTCGATCAGGCCTGGCAGAACGGCGTGCAGCCGCTGCTTGCCAATCAGATCAACGAGACCGAGGCGGTCCAGCGTATCGGCGAACCATTCCGTACCTTCATGGCGGCCAATACCCGTGACAAGGATCTGGCGCTCTTCGTCGATCTGGCGCGCGAACGCGGCCAGACTATCCAGACATCGGATCCGATCGACTACCGGGTGCTGATTCCAGCCTTCATGATTTCCGAGATCCGCCGCGGCTTCGAGATCGGCTTTCTCGTCGTGCTGCCGTTCCTCGTCATCGACCTCATCGTCGCGACCATCACCATGGCGATGGGCATGATGATGCTGCCGCCGACCTCGATCTCGCTGCCGTTCAAGATTCTCTTTTTCGTGCTGATCGACGGCTGGAACCTCCTCGTTGGCAGCCTGGTGCGCTCGTTCAGCTGATACGCCGCCGCCCATCATTGGCCACAAGAAAACCCCGCCGGAGCGGTCCGGCGGGGTTTTCCATGCAAGTCGAACCCTTACTCGGAAGCGAAAGGGGCGGTGCGTGGCGGCAGCGCCGGAATGTCCATGTGCTCTGGGGCGAGATGCTGTTTGGCACGGTCGGCCATGATTTCGTAGGCCTGCTCCAGATGATTGCAGAAACGTTCGGCGTCGAAGAGTGGCGCGATATAACGCTTCTCCTTCAGGCGCGCCTTGTATTCGGCGATCCGCCCGGGATTCTGCGCCAGCTCGACGGCAAGATCCTCGTAGGCCTGCAGGTCGCCGGCAACGAGCTCGGGCAGATCGATTGCTCTCAGCAGACTCTCGCTGACGCGTGAGGCGAAATTGGTACCCTTGACGGTCAGAACCGGCAGGCCGCCCCAGAGCTGCTCCGAGGTGGTCGTGTGGCCGTTGACGGGGAAAGTGTCGATGCCGAGGTCGGCCGCCTGCTGGCGGTCTATATGTTGTTCATAGGGTGCGCGCGGGCAGAAGATGATCCGCTTGGGCGAGATGCCTGCCGTCTGGAAGTGCTTCAACAGGTTCGCCTGGTTGCGCGGCGTATTCGCCATCAGCCAGAGCACACTGTTCGGCGCCCGCTTGAGGATCCGGCACCAGCTGTTGATCGTCTCCGGCGTGATTTTGCGGTTGCCGTTGAAAGAGGCAAATATGAAGGCCTCTTCCGGCAGGCCGAGCTGCTCGCGGGTGACCGGACGCGGCTTCGGACGATGCATCGGGTCGTTCGGCTGGTAGCTCTCCGGCAGCCGGCAGAATTTCTCGTGATAGAACGGCTTTGCGACTTCGGGCAGGACGGAATGGTCGCCGATGACGTAGTCGAGGTCGATGTTGACCGTGCTGCCGGGAAAACCGAGCCAGCCGACATGGACGGGTGCAAGCGGCAGGTTGAAGGCTGCTGCGCGGCTGCCTGACGTATGGCCCTTCAGATCGACCATGATGTCGATATTATGCTCGCGCACGACTGCCAGCACCGCCTGGTCGGAGAAGCCGTGAATGTCGACGATCCTGCCCCAGCGGCTGCGATCGGTCTCATTGTGCTTCAGATATTCCGGCCCGGTATGGCAGAAGAGCGTCACCTCGAACCGGTCCTTGTCATGCAGCTCGAGGATGCGCTGCAACAGCTTCATCGTCGCGTGGCGATCCCAGAAGTCCGACGACATGTAGCCGATCCGGATCTTGTTTGACCATGTGTGCGGCTGGTTGCGGCGGAAAGCTATCCGTTCCTGGTTGAGCGGCGTGGTGCCAATCGTTGCATACCTGTTGAAATCCTCGTTGCCGCACCAGTGCAGATGATAGAAGGGGTTGTCCTTGCGCAGAATCTCGAGATCGCCCTTTGCCAGGGCCCCGTCGATCACCGCCCGATGCTTGGCTGCCTCTTCGAAATCGTTGAATTCGCGGGCGAAAACAAGATGGAGAAAGCGGAAGGCGTGATTGCCCGGAAAACGCTTGAAGAGATTGCGCGCAAGCGTCTGGTTGGTTGCGTCGTTGAGATCGTCGCTGAGCAGCAGGGCCGCCAGGCGCATGTGATCGGGATTCATGCTTTCCGACAGCACCGTCTTGAACGGGCGGATGATATCCCGCTGCTGGCGCTTCAGATAGATCGCGGTGATGATGAAGGCGAGTTCGGCATCTTCCTGCGCCCTGCTGAGATTGCGCATGGCGATCAGCAGCGCTTCGTCCTCGTTGCCGGTCTCGTAATAGAGCTTGGCAGCCTGTTTCTGATATTCGTAGGCGTTCGGTCCTTCGCAATTGCCGGCCAGGCCATAGGCTTTCGCGGCATCGGCTTTGAAGCCGAGCTGCACGAGGTTCTTGGCCAGCAGCGCGTAGGTCTTGGCGTCCTGCTGGATATCCATGAGCTGGTTGAGCGTCGCCAAGGACTGTGTGTAGCGGCCCGCCTGATAGTCTCTGGATGCCGCAGAGAACGAAACTTTGCTGTTCAAAACCCAACTCCGTGAAGGAAATGTTCTGGCATGGCTGTCGATCGCCCGGCGTAGGCACGGACCGTCCTCCCCGAAAACGGTCGGATGATCCGATGGTGCTATCCCGGCACCTGCCACATTGCCATCCGAAGCTTGCTTGAAACCGGTGCGTCTGATGAAGACGCTTCCTTTCGGGAGAGGAAAACGGTTTCTTTCCCGGTATGTTAGCATGCGAAGAAACAGATTCAGCCGGTATTAACTATGCGATGGAAGGCGCCGGCACGACACCTAGATTTTTAAGAAGTTGGCAAGCAATGGCTGCGAGATTGCCCTGGACATGACGGGTTTGGGCCGAACAAACAGGCGCCAAGTAGCATGAAGCTGGTCCGTCATCGCCGGTACTACAGTCCGGTATGTCCTCCTTTTTGTATCTAGTTTCCAGGGGACAGATTTATGACAAGCATTAACACCAATTCTTCCGCAATGGCTGCTCTGCAGACGCTGCGCAGCGTCAACCAGAACCTCAACAGCACGCAGAACCACGTTTCTTCTGGTTACCGCGTTGAAAAGGCTTCGGACAACGCTGCTTACTGGTCGATCGCAACGACCATGCGTTCGGACAACAAGGCTCTCTCGGCTGTTTCCGACGCTCTCGGCATGGGTGCCGCCAAGGTCGATACCGCTTACACCGCAATGGACAGCGCCATCGACGTCGTCGGCGACATCAAGGCCAAGCTGGTCGCCGCCACTGAAAACGGCGTCGACAAGGCCAAGGTCCAGGAAGAAATCAGCCAGCTGCAGGAGCAGCTGAAGAGCATCGCACAGTCGGCCTCCTTCAACGGCGAAAACTGGGTTGCCGGCGCTGACGGCACCAAGAGCGTTGTTTCCTCGTTCGTCCGCGACGGCTCCAACGCCGTTTCGGTCACCACGACCGACTATGTTCTCGACGACGGCTCCGCAGGCAACGTTCTGTTCGGCATGAGCAACGGCACGGTCGAAACCTCCACGGGCATCCTCGGCACCTCGAATGGCGCGACCGGTTCGATCTACGCGATGGACATCACCAACTTCACCGCCGGCCAGATCCAGACGGCTCTGACCAATGTTGAGGCGGCTCTGAAGTCGATGACCAGCGCCGGCGCTGCTCTCGGCTCGCTCTCCAAGCGCATCGACAGCCAGGACGACTTCGTCTCCGCGCTCAGCGACTCGATCGACTCGGGTATCGGCCGCCTCGTCGATGCCAACATGGAAGAAGAATCTTCCAAGCTCAGCGCCCTGCAGACCCAGCAGCAGCTGGCGATCCAGTCGCTGTCGATCGCGAATTCCTCTTCGCAGAACATCCTGTCGCTCTTCCGCTAAAAGCGGTCGGCACCAGGTTTCCAAAGTTTCGCGGCCGGGTCGTCCCCGGCCGCGAAATGTTTTAATATAAGGTTAATAAAAATCCTTCTAAGTCTCAGATATTTTTACGCTATTTCCATTTCCGATTTAGTTTTCCTTAACCATCTTGCTGTTTTCTAGGCCCCATCGAAACGGCGAGTTAACCTTAACGACAATGGTTAACAGGCATGATGCTGATCGCTGTGGGCCGGCCGAAAATCCGGAATGTCCCTTCTTAAAATCTGCCAACAAGGGGCAAGCAAACTATGACGAGCATCAACACCAATAACGCTGCAATGGCAGCCCTCCAGACTCTCCGTGGCATCAACCAGGGTCTCCAGACGACCCAGGCTCACGTTTCGTCCGGCTATCGCGTTGGCCAGGCTTCCGACAATGCTGCTTACTGGTCGATCGCAACGACCATGCGTTCGGACAATAAGGCTCTCTCGGCTGTTTCCGACGCTCTCGGTCTCGGCGCCGCCAAGGTCGACACCGCTTACTCCGCCATGGACAGCGCCATCGACGTCGTCGGCGACATCAAGGCCAAGCTGGTTGCCGCCACTGAAAACGGCGTCGACAAGGCCAAGGTCCAGGAAGAAATCAGCCAGCTGCAGCAGCAGCTCCTGAGCGTCGCTCAGTCGGCTTCTTTTTCCGGTGAAAACTGGGTTGCCGGCGCTGACGGCACCAAGAGTGTCGTTGCGTCCTTCGTCCGTGACGGCTCCAACGCCGTTTCGGTCGTGATGACCGACTACATTCTCGACGACGGCTCCGCAGGCAACGTTCTGTTCGGCATGAGCAACGGTGCGGTCGAAACCTCCACGGGCATCCTCGGCACCTCGAATGGTGCGACCGGTTCCGTCTACGCGATGGACATCACCAACTTCACCCTCGGCCAGATCCAGACCGCTCTGACCAACGTTGAATCGGCCCTGAAGTCCATGACCAGCGCCGGTGCTGCTCTCGGTTCGATCTCCAAGCGCATCGAGCTTCAGGAAAACTTCGTGTCGGCTCTCAGCGACTCGATCGACTCTGGTGTTGGCCGTCTCGTCGATGCCAACATGGAAGAAGAATCCTCCAAGCTCAGCGCTCTGCAGACCCAGCAGCAGCTGGCCGTCCAGTCGCTGTCGATCGCGAACTCCTCGTCGCAGACCATCCTGTCGCTGTTCCGCGGCTAATAGCCCTCGGAAACATCGGCCCGCCGGTCTCCGGCGGCGCCACACAATCGAGCCGCGCTTCGATGGAGCGCGGCTTTTTTATTTCCGTTAACGATCGATTAACCATAATGCTGTTTTCTCTGGTCAACGAGACGGCGGGTTAACCAAATTTAAAAACCGGTTAACAGGCATGAGGCTGGTCCCCGTTCCCGGTAGCTATCCGGAATGTCCCTTTTTTCCATTTGCCAACAAGGGGCAATCATTTCATGACCAGCATTTTGACGAACGTTGCGGCGATGGCCGCTCTTCAGACACTCCGCGGAATCAATGACGGCCTCGAGGCTACGCAGAACCGCGTATCGTCGGGTTATCGCGTCGAAAAAGCGTCCGACAATGCCGCCTACTGGTCAATCGCAACGACCATGCGTTCGGACAACAAGGCGCTTTCCGCCGTCTCCGATGCGCTCGGCCTCGGCGCCGCCAAGGTCGACACCGCTTACTCCGCCATGGACAGCGCCATCGACGTGATCAGCGAAATCAAGGCGAAGATCGTCGCGGCAACAGAAAAGGGCGTCGACAAGACCAAGGTCCAGGAAGAAATCGGCCAGCTGCAGCAGCAGCTCCTGAGCATCGCGCAATCGGCTTCCTTCTCCGGTGAAAACTGGGTTGCCGGCGCTGACGGCACCAAGAGCGTGGTTTCCACCTTCGTGCGCGACGGCAACGGCAATGTCTCGGTCAAGACGACGGACTACATCCTGGACACGAGCTCCACGGGTAACGTTCTCTTTGGCATGACCTCGACTGGCACGATCGAGACGAGTTCCGGCATCATCGGCACGTCCTACGGCACCATCGGCTCGATCTACTCGATGGATATCAGCACCTTCGGTTCGGCTGAGATCTCCATGGCACTGACTTCGATCGAGGCCGGTCTGGAAGCGATGACCAAGGCGGCCTCCCAGCTTGGTTCGATTTCCACCCGTATCGAACTGCAGGAAAACTTCGTCGGAGCGCTCAGCGATTCGATCGACTCGGGCGTCGGCCGTCTCGTGGATGCCGACATGGAAGAGGAGTCGAGCAAGCTGACAGCGTTGCAAACCCAGCAACAGCTGGCGATCCAGTCGCTATCGATCGCCAACTCCAGCGCGCAGAATATCCTCACGCTGTTCCGCAGCTAAATCAGCCGCTGAAGCTGGACCGAATCTTGCGCCGCCGTTCGGCCGCAAGCAGCAAATCTTCCGGACCGCGCCCGAAACGGCGCGGTTATTTCTTTAATATCAACTGCTTGACTTGCGAGACGATCCGCTTGCCGAGCTCGCAGCGTCGCTCTTGCCGAACAGGTTGATATCGAGTTAACTTCACCTTGAGTTGATTTGCTTTTGCGACACCCGGTGAAATTTCGCCGGAGGCATGAGGCCACTTCAGTCGCCGCCGGCAACCCGGCCTGCCCTTTTATCTTATTCCGAGACCCTGTCGATGACCGTTAAGATTACCAGCGCGGCCGCGGTGAATGCACTTGCAGTGCTGCGCAGCATCAACAAAGAAGCCAGCCAGACCCAGCAACAAGTGTCTTCGGGATATCGGATCGAGACGGCCGCCGATGATGCCTCTTACTGGTCGGTCGCAACCGTCATGCGCTCGGACAGCACCAATCTCGGCACGATCGGCGACGCGCTCGGTCTCGGCGCCGCCAAGGTGGATGCGACCTATACGGCGATGACTTCGGCGATCGATCTCGTCACCCAGATCCGCGCCAAGCTCGTTGCGGCAAGAGAACCCGGCACCGACAAGGACAAGATCAACGCCGAGATCAGCGAATACAAGGAGCAGTTGAAGACTGTCGTCGAATCGACGTCCTTTGCCGGCGAAAACTGGTTGCTGAACAGTGACAAGGCAGCGCCACCGACTTGGTCGGTCATTTCGGGCTTCGTTCGCGCCTCGACCGGTGAATACCAGGCTCAGAGCATCGACTTCCCCTCGTCGCAGACCATCCTCATCGACAAGAACAATGCGAGCGGCGGCCTGTTCACCAAGGCAATCGATGCCCAGGCGATCAACAATAGGGGCACGGGACCCCGGAACTATTACCTGCTGGACGCCGATTCGACGACGCCGGCAACGGGAACGGAAGTCGCGATCGACAAGAACACCACCGACGCCCAACTCGCCGACATGCTTGATGTGACCGACTCTCTGCTCTCCTCGCTGACGACGACATCAGCCTCGATTGGCGTGATGAAGGCGCGTATCGACGATCAGATCGATTACACCGCCGATCTGTCCGATTCGATCGATAAGAGCGTCGGTGCGCTCGTCGACACCGATATGGACGAGGCTTCGATCCGCCAGAAGGCGATCGAAACGCAGAAGCAGATGGCCGTCGAAGCGATCTCGATCCTCAACACGGCAGCAAGCAAGATCCTCATTCTGCTGGAATAGAGCTGGGCGCGATTACCGATGGCAGTGGCGCCATTCATCCTCGCGCAAGTTTGACTTCCTAGTTTCCGGCATGAAGGCATCGTCCGAAATCGTGCCGGCGCAAGGTCAGGCCCTTGTTCGCTGCGAAGGACATGTCGCGCGCAAGGTCATTTTGACGGGGGCAGCATGCCGCGTGTCTCCCGGATGCTGGATGGTTTCTATGAGCATTTCGCTTTCTCGGTATTTGAAGGATTTCGGCGAACCGAAACCGTCAGCGCCGATTATCGATCTCGACAATTTGGCGGGAGATGTTTTTCCAGAGCCGCCGAGCGAACCGCCGGTCGACGTCGAGGCGGAGCGTCGCGATGCCTATGCGCAAGGCCATGCCGCGGCGACCGCTGATTTGACCGAGAAATACGAAAGCGAGGCGCGCGCTCTGGCCGAGGTCCATGCGCGCGAGGTCGAAGACCTCAAGATTCGTTATGAAGTGGAGGCGGCGGCGGTCATTGCATCCCGCGTCCGCGATATCGCCGAAGAAGTTGCTCAGCTCGTCAGCGCCGGCGCGGCCACGGCCATTGCGCCCGTCATAACGGAAGCGCTTGCGGCCAAGGCTGCCGAAAGTCTCGCCGCTTTGCTGCGGGACGCGATTCTCGAAGGGGCGGCCGGACCGATCGCCGTCAGGGGGCCGACCAGCCTCTTCGACATATTAAAGGCCGAGCTCGGCAAACATGCTGCGGCGGTTCGGCACATCGAGGCCGACGATGTCGATCTAGCCGTCGAAATCGGTGAATCCGTCATCGTCACCCGTATGTCCGCCTGGGCGGCCAGCTTGAAGAAAGTTCTCGAATGAGCGACGGCGAAAACCATCACCACGGCAGAAACGAGATCATTATCGTCAAGCGGCACGGCGGCGGTGATCACGACGGTGCCCACGGCGGTGCGTGGAAAATTGCCTATGCCGACTTCATGACGGCGATGATGGCTTTCTTCCTGGTCATGTGGCTGGTCAACGCCGCCAATGAGGAGACCAAGGCGGCGGTTGCGACCTATTTCAATCCGATCAAGCTTGCCGACGAAAAGCCAACCGAGAAAGGCCTGAAGAAGCCTGTCGATCATGCCGAGGGCGAGGAGAAGAAGGAAAAGTCGAAACAGAAGGAAGATAATCCGACCGAGGGCAAGTCCGCCGCCGATGGTGACGACCAGACATCGACTTCAGGCGACCAGACCAATTATTCCGAGGCCGATTTCTTCGAGAATCCCTATTCGGTTCTCGCCGAGATCGCTCAGGAGGTCGGCCAGCAGGCCAATGTCAGTGCCAAGGGCGATGGCGGCGCGGCCGATTCCGGCCCTGCCACCGGCGCCGATGGCGGGCAAGCCTATCGCGATCCCTTCGATCCGGATTTCTGGACGAAGCAGGTCGAGGTGACAACGGCCGGAAAACCCTTGCCGCCCGGCAAGAGCCAGGAGCAGGCGACCGAGAGCGAGACGACGGAGATCGCCAAGACCGAGGATATGAAGCCGGTGCCTTTGGCAGCCGATCAGAAGCCCGGTAAGGAACCCAAGGAGACCAAGGAAACGACAGGCGCCGCCGAGGCCAAGGACGGCAAGGCGACGGATGGGAAGGCGCCTGAGGAGAAGAAGGCGGAAGCCCGCAAGGACGCCGAGCATCAGAAGGAAACCGACAAGAGCGCAACTGAGGCAGAGCAGCAGAAGAAGGAAGCTGAACAGCTTCAGGCGCAGATTGCGCAACAGATCGGTGGTGTTGCCGGCAAGCTCGCTGAAGGTCTGACAGTGACGGCAGCCGAAGGCGGTCTGCTGGTCAGCATCTCCGACCAGAACGACGATTCGATGTTCAATGTCGGTTCGGCTGTTCCGCGCCAGGAGATGGTGCTCGCCATGGAAAAGATTGGGACGGTCCTGAAGGAGAGGGGTGGCGCGGTCGCCATCCGCGGCCACACGGACGGGCGCCAATACAGGGGCGGGCAGAACGAGAACTGGCGGCTTTCGATGGATCGCGCCCAGAGCGCCTACTACATGCTCGTGCGCGGCGGACTGGACGAGACGCGCGTCTCCCAGGTCTCCGGTTTCGCCGATCGTCGGCTGAAGCTCCCCGCCGACCCGTTCAACGCGGCCAACCGCCGGATCGAGATCCTGGTGCAGGCGGAAAAGGGATAGTCGTATGGCGCGTCGGCAGCATCGCTACCTCGGATTTATGGCCCTCGGCCTGGCGATGCTTTCGCCTGCCGCTGGAAAAGCGCAGGATCCGGACGATCTCGCGCCCTACAAGATGCTGCGTTCGCTGCAGTTCGTGCAGGATTCCGTCGTCGCCGGCGATCATTCGGCCGGCGAAATGCAGCGCTTCATGCTGGGCACCATCGACGAGCGGCTGCGAACGGCCGATACAAAGATTTTCGATGACGACCGCAATGTCGATGCGGCGCTGATCTATACGATGAGCGGCGGCAATCCCCAGACGCTCGAATATTTGATCGCCCATGACGTCGACGGCTATTTCGACAACCGCGTTACCGATGTGCTGCGCAAATATCTGACCGGCAAGGGGCTGCTCGTCGCCAAGACGCTGGAGGAAACCGCCAGGGAATATCGCGACAAGAAGATCGGTCCATACCTGGCGCTGATCGGCGGCAACGTGCTGATCGCCACGAAACCGACAGATGCGCTTGATCTCTACGACCAGGCGCGTCTTGCCGCGCCGGGCACGATCGTCGAGGAGGCGGCCTTGCGCCGTTCCCTCGCCATCTGCGTCGACAAGGGAATGCTCGACAAGGGGCTCGCCTATTCGCAGCGTTATGCCAGACGCTTCCTGCATTCGCCCTATGCCAGCCAGTTCGCCGATCTTTTCGTCAAGCTCGTCGTCGCCAATGATCGCGACGTGAAACCGCAGGATGTCGTCGATATCCTCTCCTTCATGGATGCCCCGCGCCAGCGCGAGGTCTATCTGCGAATCGCCCGCGCTGCCGCGATAGCGGGCAAACCCGAGCTGGCGCGCATGGCGGTCGAACATGTGCAATTGCTTGGCGCGGGCACCGACAATGCCTTCGGTCCGCTGGCGGATTTTTACGGCGGCATGGCCGGCCTTCCCACAGAGGATATCGATCAGGCGGCAAAGAACGTCAGCGGCATCAACGGCGAAATGCTTTCGCCGCGGGATCAGGCGCTGCAGGCGGCGGCGCGATCCGTCGCCGAGCAGATTCTGCGCGCGCCGGATCCGGCAAGCCTGACGCAAGCATCCGATCCTAATACTTCTCATCAAGAAATCACTTCTGACAAGGCTGCGGCGATAGCCATGCAAGCGGGAGCGCCAGGCGCGCATCCCGGGCCTGTTCCGGGAGGTGTGGCATCGACTGGCCAGAACCAGGATACCGACCCCTCATTCAACGCATTTGTGACGACCAGCCGATCCAAGCTCGACGCGATCGATGGTCTTCTGGCGCAGGAAGGCAACGAACAATGATGGATTTGAGCGTCTCGGGCGGAGCCTCTGGTGCTGAGGCGGCCGCGGCCGCGAAATCCGCCAAAGCGGCTGGTAAGGGTGATGCCGCTGGTCAGAAGGGCGACTTCTCCGATGTGCTTGCCAAGGCGAGCGGGAGCGCCGCCAACGACGCGCCCGACGGTGCGGAGCTGGATCAGGGCCCGGTTGCCGATGGCGACGCGGCGAAGGTGGCGCGGACGATCCGCAGCCGCGCCAAACCGTTGATCGATCTCAGCGACGCCGCGCTGAAGGCGCAGGCCGAGGTGCAGCCGGAAACGATCGCCAATGGTGAAAAGGCCGCCGCAAAGCCGGCAAAGGATCAGCGCAAATTGCCGGCCGATCTCGGCAAGCTCGATGCCAAGGATGCGTCTGCCGACGAAGCAGGGGAGGTGGCCAAAGGCGTCAAGCACGCCAAGAGTGACCTCTCGAAAACCGATGCGAATGCGGACGGCGAGGACGATGACGGCGGCATTTCGGACGTACTCGGCCTTCTGAAGCAGGAGCCCGCCGACGCGACGGCCGTCTTGCCGGCCGGAGCCGCGGCTCATCTCGCCGCCGCCAAGGCCGGGGAGGCCGGGCCTGTCGACAAGAAGACCGCAGCTGACGCCAAAACGAGCGGCCACGCATCCGACGCCCTGGCGGCCGTCAGCGGCAATGTCGAAGACGTCAAGGCGGATGAGATCGGGGTTCCAGGGGCGGAGAACGCCGACGCCGCCGAGGGCAGAACCTTCCGGCTCAGCCGCGCCGACGGCCGCGGGGTATCGATGGATGTTCACATCGGTGCGGATCAGGCCGGGCCGAAGGACGGCTCGAAGAAAGCCGAAATAGAAAACGTCTCGGTCCTCGAATCGCGCCGCTATATCGGCTTGGCGCAGAATAACAATTCCGCCGCCGTCACCGCCGCCCTCTCCGGCGATTCCGAATGGGCGCGCGCCATGGAGCCGAGTTCAGCGCTATCCAACGCGGCGGAATGGACGAGCACCGGCAAAGTGGTCAATACGCTGAAGATCCAGATGAACCCGATCGATCTTGGCCTGGTGACTGCAACCATGCGCCTGTCCGGCGACGCCCTGAACGTCGACCTCAAGGTCGATACGGGCGCAGCCTATAGGCAGCTGAAGGAAGATCACGGCAAGATCCTCGAAGCGCTGCGCAGTCAGGGTTATGCGGTCGATAACATCACCATCAGCATGGCCCCCGTCGAGCGTGGCGACGCCGGCAACCAGGCGGGCAGCCAGGGGCAGGCCTCCCAGCAGCAGTCGCTTCCCGAGCAGGGGCAGGGCGGAGCGGCGCGCGAGCGCCACAATCAGACGGCGCAACGGACGGATGGAGGCTTCAATGGCGCAGGCGAGACCGGTATTGAAGATGTTCCTGTTGGCCGGGCTGGCATGGGCGGCGCTGGCGGCGTTTACCTCTGAGGCAGCCGCTTCCACCGGTGCCTGCGAACAAGAAATCCAGTCGGCTGCCGCCAAATACGGCATCCCGGTCGGCATCCTCTATTCGGTCGGCCTGACGGAGACGGGTCGTAAAGGCTCACTCTATCCTTATGCCATGAACGTCGAAGGCAGGGCGATTTTTCCGCCCTCTGAACAGGATGCGATGAGGCAGTTCGATGTCGCCCGCAGAAGCGGGGCGAAGCTCATCGACATCGGGTGCATGCAGATCAATCATTATTATCACGGCGAGAATTTCGCTTCCGCCGAAGATATGTTCGATCCACATCGCAACGTCGAATATGCGGCGAAGTTTCTCCGCAACCTGCATGACCGTCATGAAACCTGGACGATGGCGGTCGCCAGATACCATGCAGGGCCTAATAACAACCCGGCGCAGAAGCAATATGTCTGCCGCGTCATCGCTAATTTGGTGGCCACTGGCTACGGTAAGTGGACTCCCAATGCGAGTAACTTCTGTCAAAATTGATTCAATCAAAAGTAGAAGAGCCGCAATGTGACGAAACTGTGTCATAATGTGGCGGGAATCCGGCGCTAAACCGATGTGCAAGTCACATTTAACCTCTCGTTAACTTTTCCACGAAACTTTTGTGTGGATATCTAGATGCAGCCACTATATGTAGATCAAATCGCCACACGGATCTTAATCAATTATTAGTTTCTGCCATTAACTTTAACGAGTTGTCGCCGATTCGCGCGATTCGTACCCATAGATCATCGAAGTGCCACACTGATTCGGAGGCGGACGAATGATCGTAGTGGTTGATGAGCGTGAGCTCGTGAAAGACGGATACACATCCCTGTTTGGCCGGGAGGGCATTCCCTCTACCGGCTTTGATCCATCGGAATTCGGCGAGTGGGTGCAGACCGCCGCCGATTCGGATATTGCGGCGGTCGAGGCCTTCTTGATCGGTCAGGGCCAGCGCAGCTTTGAACTGCCCCGGGCGATCCGGGACCGCTCGATGGCGCCGGTGATCGCGGTCAGCGACCAGCCCTCGCTCGAAAACACCCTTGCGCTTTTCGATTGCGGCGTCGACGACGTGGTGCGCAAACCGGTCCATCCGCGCGAAATCCTCGCAAGGGCGGCCGCAATCCGGCGCCGGCTGAAGGCAATCGCCAACTACACCGATATCGGCGGCATCCGCGTCTTCTCGGATGGTCGAGACCCCGAGATCAACGGCGAGGTCTTTGCGCTGCCCCGGCGCGAGCGCCGCATCCTCGAATATTTGATCGCCAATCGCGGCCGCCGGGTCACCAAGACCCAGATCTTCAACGCCATTTACGGCATCTTCGATGAAGAGGTCGAGGAGAACGTCGTCGAGAGCCACATCTCGAAGCTGCGCAAGAAGCTGCGCAAGAAGCTCGGCGTCGATCCGGTCGATTCCAAACGCTTCCTTGGCTATTGCATCGATTGGACCTGATTTTTCCGGCCGGCTGGCGGCGCCCGGCGGAACCTCGAGACTGGCCTCGCTGCTCCCCATGACAGACAGCTTCACGCAAGGCCCGGCAAATACTCTCGAGCTTAACGGGTAAAACGAGGTTTTCAGATGAGCATTTTCGGCAGCATGAAGACGGCAGTATCGGGGATGAACGCGCAGGCGAACCGCCTCAGCACCGTCGCCGACAACATCGCCAACGTCAACACCACCGGCTACAAGGCCGTGTCGACGAGCTTCTCGTCGCTGGTCCTGCCCTCCTCGGGCGGCAACTATAATTCCGGCGGCGTTCAGACCTCCGTCCGCCAGGCCGTCTCCGATCAGGGCGACATTTCTTACACGACCTCAACAACCGATCTTGCGATTTCGGGCGACGGCTTCTTCATCGTCCAAGGTCCCGATGGCACGCCGGTTCTGACCCGCGCCGGCGACTTCCAAAAGGACGACGAAGGCAACCTCGTCAACGCGGCTGGCTTCCAGCTGATGGGCTATTCCTACGATTCCGGCTCTCCCGCCGTCGTCGTCAACGGTTTCGACGGCCTGGTTCCCGTCAACGTCAACCAGGATGGCCTGACCGCCATTGCCTCGACATCGGGTGTCTTCAAAGGCAATCTCGATTCGAACGCAAAGATTCCAGTCGCTCCCGCGACGCTGCCGAGTGCGAACGCCGCCACCACGACGACCGACACCAAGAAGGTCTCGATGGTCGCCTATGACCGTCTTGGCAACAAGGTGATGTACGACTTTTATTTCACCAAGCAATCGGTGGCTGCCGCACCGCCACCCGCACCTCCCGCCACCGCTGCGACCTGGGAAGTGGCGATGTTCCGCAACGCCAACGCGGCGGTGGGTGGCACGACCTCTTTCCCCTATAGCGCAGGCGGCGCAGTCGGCACCGGAACGCTCACCTTCGACTCGAACGGCAAGATGACCTCGAGCGGCGCCGTCAACATCACAGATGGCGTGACGGGCCAAACGATCGCCATGGATTTCTCCGGGTTGACGCAGCTCGGGGCCGACTTCTCCGGCACCGGCACGCCGAACGGCCAGGCGGCGACCCCGGTCAAGGACGTCACGATCGATGGCGACGGCATCGTCTACGCCAAGTACGAAGATGGCAGCACCAAGCCCCTCTATCGTATTCCGCTCGCCAATGTCGCAAGCCCGGACAAGCTGACGCTGATGAGCGGCAACGTCTACAGCGCCAACGGCCAGTCGGGCGTCACCGTCACCGGCTTCCCACAGACCAACGGCCTCGGCACGATCAAGTCGGGCGCGCTCGAAGGTTCGAATGTCGATCTCGCCGGCGAACTGACCGAGATGATCGAATCGCAGCGCAGCTATACGGCCAATTCGAAAGTGTTCCAGACGGGTTCCGACATCATGGACGTACTCGTCAACCTCAAGAGATAAGTAAGGTAACGGCTAAGCCATGTCGCTCACGTCCGCACTTAATACCGCGCAGAGCATATTCAACAATACCGGCACGCAGAGCAGTGTAGTATCGAACAATATCTCCAATGCCGGCAACAAAGATTACGTGCGCCGGCAGGCAATGCTTACCACCTCCCTGAACGGCGCCCAGGTTGTGCAGATCAACCGGGCACAGGAAGATGCCCTGCTGCGCCAGTACCTCAAGACGTCCTCTCAGGACAGCGCCCAACAGACCTTGCTGGGCGGTCTCGAGGACCTCAAGTCCATCATGGGTGGCAATGACTACGAAACGTCGCCATCCACCTATCTCGGGGTGTTCCAGGAGAAGCTCCAAGCCTTCCGCACGACGCCCGGCAGCACAGTCGCCGCCCAGGGCGCCATTACCGCCGCCCAGGACGTCGCCAACTCGCTGAACAATGCCTCGCAATCCGTCCAGGATGTTCGCGCCAACGCCGACAAAGAAATCGCCACCGCCGTCGATACGCTGAACACGCTGCTCAGCCAGTTCGAAAAGGCCAACAATGCGGTCAAGACCGCCACGGCCTCCGGCACGGATGCATCCGGCGCCCTCGATGAGCGCGAGAAAGTCCTGAAGCAGATTTCGCAGATCGTCGGCATCAGCGCGACGACGCGCGACAACAACGACATGGTGCTGAGCACGCCCGACGGGACGATCCTCTTCGAGACGGTCCCACGCAAGGTGACGTTCAAGTCCCAGGATGTCTATACCGCCTCCACCGTCGGCAATTCCGTTTATATCGACGGCGTCGCGCTGCCGCTCGGCAAGGGCTCGACCACGACGGGGCAGGGGAGCCTCCAGTCGCTTCTCCAGATCCGCGACGAGATCGCCCCCAACTTCCAGAAGCAGCTCGACGAAATCGCCCGCGGCCTTGTCTCGCTCTTCAAGGAGCAGAATACCGCTGCGCCCCCGGCCTATGTGCCCGGTCTCTTCACCTGGAGCGGCGGCACGGTCGATACCGGCGCCACCGCGGTTGCCGGCATGGCCTCGACCATCAGCGTCAGCACCCGCGTGATCACCTCGCAAGGCGGCGACCCGATGCGCCTGCGCGATGGCGGCGTCAACGCCACCGGCGTCGTCCTGAACACGTCAGGCGTCAGCGGTTACACGGCTGAACTCGACCGACTCTATACCGCGATGAGCGCCGACATCGATTTCGATCCGGCAGCCGGAGCGCCTGTCGGTTTCGACGCGACGACGGGCATCGATTCCAACGTCAGCATCATGGAATACGCCACGAATTCCCTCGGCTGGCTCGAGCAGTATCGCAGCAACGCCACGACGGCGGCCGAAAATACCTCGGCGGCACTGTCGCGCTCCGACGAAGCCTATTCCAATGAGACCGGCGTCAACCTCGACGAGGAGCTGACGCTGCTCCTCGACATCGAGCAGTCCTACAAGGCGGCGACCAAAATCCTGAACGCCGTCGATGAAATGTTGAAGTCATTGCTGGATATCGCGAGTTAAGCCATGAAGAGCTCATTTATTTCAAGTTCGGCCATTCAGAATGCGATGCGGTTGACGATCCGTCAGGCGCAGAACCAGATGACCAAGGCGACGATGGAAGCAACGACGGGCGTCTATGCGGATATCGGTGTCTCGCTCGGTGGCAATGCGGCCCGAAGCGTCGACTTCACCCGAGAGACAGACCGGATCGATTCGATCAAATCAAGCAATTCGCTTGTCAGCGCACGCATGGAATCCTCGCAGCTCGGTCTCTCCAAGATGAAGGACGTCGGCGATGGTCTCGTATCGAAGCTGACGGCACTCCAGGGCAGCAAGGACCCCGGCAGCATCACCGTCGCCATTCAGTCGGCGACCAGCGCGTTGTCCACCCTGATGGATACGGCCAATACCATGGTGAACGGCGAATATCTGTTCTCCGGCATCAATACCGACGTGCAGCCGCTGACCGACAAGACGACCGCCACGAGTGCGGCCATCGTTACGGCGCTGAACAGCTACGCCGCGGCTCTTGTCCCGCCGAAGGCCGTCAGCGATCTTACCGGCACCGAAATGCAGACCTTCATCACGACGACGGTCGAGCCGATGTTCAGCCAGGCCAATTGGACCAATGCGGCGACCGGATGGTCGCAGGCATCAAGCCAGAACATGACGAGCCGCATCAGCAACTCGGAAGTGATCGAATCCTCGACCAATGCCAATTCCGAAGGCATGCGGTATTTTGCGCTCGCCTCGGTCATGACCTCCGCGCTGCTCGGCCAGAACCTCAGCACGGATGCAATGACGACTGTCTCCAAGCAGGCAATCAGCTACACGGCCAAGGCGACCAGCGGCCTGGTGACGCAGGCAAGCCAGCTTGGCCTCTCCCAGGAGCGTGTCAAGAAGTCCAATGACGCGCTCGACGCCCAGTCGAACATCATCAAGAACAAGCTGGTCGATCTCCAGGGCGTCGACCCCTACGAGGCCTCGACCCTCGTCAAGACCTTGGAAACACAGCTTGAAACCGCTTACACAATTGTTTCGAAGATCCAGCAGTTGAGTCTCGTGAACTACCTTTGATGAGCAAAGGCGCGCAGTATAAAGAAGGATGCATGAATGTATCAGTTCTCATATGCCGAAGTCATGCAGGACTCGGTGGCCGACGCGAAAGAGCGGGAATGGCAGGTTCTTGACCGGTCCATAGAACTGCTGTCGTTGGCGCGCGACAAGGAAAAATACGGTCGGGAAGCCATTGAAGCCCTGTTTTATACGCGCCGGGTGTGGATCAGCTTCATCGAGGATCTGAAGCATCCGGACAACCAGCTGGATGTTCAGCTCAGGGCCAATCTCATCTCGATCGCAATCTGGATTTTGAAGGAATGCGACAGGATCAGAAAACGTCTGTCTAATAACTACCAGGGCATCATCGACGTTACCACCATCATCAGGGATGGACTTAAATGAAAAGTACACTTCGCATTTCTCTGAAAGCCGGGGAAAGAATCTTCATCAACGGCGCCGTCCTGCGTGTCGACCGCAAGGTCGCGCTGGAATTCCTGAATGATGTGACGTTCCTTCTCGAAAATCACGTCCTTCAGCCGGAAGGCGCGACGACGCCTCTGCGCCAGCTCTATTTCATCGCGCAGATGATCCTCATCAACCCCGAGGGCAAGGACCACTCGACGGCGATGTTCCGCAAGTCGATCACCATGCTGCTCACCTGCTTCAAGAACGAGGAAGTCCTCGCCGAGCTGAAGCGGATCGACGCGCTTGTGTCGACGGGGCGCGCCTTCGATGCGTTGAAGGCGATCCGCGGCCTCTATGCGATCGAAGACAATATCCTCAACAACCACGAGCTGCCGCCGACGATGGTCGAGCAGATTCGCAGGGAGATCGCACCATGGCGGTAGATGCAACGTCGAGCGTGAGCACTTCGACGACGAGTTCGACGAATTCGGCCCAGAAAAAAGCGACGTTGAATTACGACAATTTTCTTCAGCTGCTCATCGCGCAGATGAAGAACCAGGATCCGACCGATCCGATGGATGCCAGCGAGCAGATGTCGCAGCTGGCAAGCTTCTCGCAGGTTGAGCAGACGATCCAGACGAACACCAAACTCGATACGCTTCTGTCGAGCTCGAGCCTCACCCAGGCGAGCAGCTACGTCGGTAAATATATGGAAAGCGCCGACGGCACCGTCAAAGGCACCATTGAATCCGTCAAGGTTTATTCCGATGGCATCATTGCGACGACCACGGATGGCGGTAAGATACTCGTGCAGGCGGGAATCACCGTTGCTGACAAGGCGCCGCCGACGACCACGACCAGCGACAGCAGCGATACCTGATGCCGCGGCGCCGACGCGGCGGGTGATACAAATCAACAGCGGCCCGGCCAGGGCGGGGCTGCTTCGAGGCGATATGAGGTTGCCTTCAGATGAATGAAGCTGATGCATTGGATCTGTTCCAAGCCGCGATCTGGACCGTCCTGATTGCCGCCGGTCCCGCCGTCATCGCCGCGATGGTGGTGGGTTTGGTCATTGCCCTGATCCAGGCACTGACCCAGGTGCAGGAAGCGACGCTGACCTTCGTGCCGAAGATCGTCGCGGTGCTCATCACCGTCGGGATCACAGCACCCTTCGTCGGCTCGCAGATCTCGATTTTCACCAATCTGGTCTTCTCCCGCATTCAATCCGGCTTCTGAGCCACCTTCGCGCAAGCTTCGCCATTTAACTCTCGATCCCAACTGGGCGGACTCAATTCCGCCTCCTCTCATGAAGAGACGGAATCGTCATGGCGCAACCACCCGCACTCCCCCTTCCGAAAGTCGTCCCGAGCCTGCGCGATGTCGGTTTTGCCCTTGGCATCATCGGCATCATCTGCATTCTCTTCCTGCCGATCCCGCCTTTCCTGATCGATATGGGGCTGGCCTTCTCGATCGCCTTCTCGGTGCTGATCCTGATGGTCGCGCTGTGGATCCAGAAGCCGCTCGACTTCTCGTCCTTCCCGACCATCCTGCTGATCGCGACGATGACCCGGCTGGCGCTCAACATCGCCACCACTCGCGTCATCCTGTCCCACGGCAACGAAGGCCACGATGCGGCCGGCGGCGTTATTGCCGGCTTCGCAAGCCTTGTCATGTCCGGCGACTTCGTCATCGGTCTGATCGTCTTCCTGATCCTCATCACCATCAACTTCATCGTCATCACCAAGGGCGCCACGCGTATCGCCGAAGTCGGTGCGCGTTTCACCCTCGATGCCATCCCCGGCAAGCAGATGTCGATCGATGCCGATCTTTCGGCTGGCATCATCGATGAAAGGGAAGCCCAGCGCCGGCGCAAGGAACTCGAGGAGGAAAGCTCCTTCTTCGGTGCGATGGACGGTGCCTCGAAATTCGTGCGCGGCGATGCCGTCGCCGGCCTCATCATCACCTGCATCAATATCTTCGGCGGCATCATCATCGGTTACTTCCGCCACGGCATGCCGATCGGCGAAGCGGCCGACGTCTTCGTCAAGCTCTCCGTCGGCGACGGTCTCGTCTCGCAGATGCCGGCCCTTATCGTCTCGCTCGCCGCCGGCCTTCTCGTTTCCCGCGGCGGCACCCTCGGTTCCACCGACCAGGCGGTCGTCAATCAGTTGAGCGGTTATCCCCGCGCACTCTCCGTCTCAGCCGTGCTGATGTTCGTTCTCGGCCTGATGCCGGGCTTGCCGACCATTCCCTTCACCGTTCTCGGCGGTCTCCTCGCCTTCGGCGCCTGGTTCATCCCGCGACAGGTCGAGGCTGAAAACAAGCTGCGCCGCGAACAGGAGGAAAAGAAGGTCGTCCAGAACAAGGAGCTGGAGAAGGATTCGGTCAAGTCGGTGCTCCGCACCTCCGAGATCGAGCTCGCGCTCGGCAAGATGGTCTCCACACGCCTGCTCGGCGCCCATCAGGAACTGGCTTTCCGCGTCGGCAAGATGCGCAAGAAATTCGCCACCCAATACGGTTTCGTCGTGCCGGAGATCAAGGTCACCGACGACATCGCGATCGCAGAGAAGTCCTATCAGATCCGCATCCACGGCACGACGGTCGCCTCCAATCTGCTGCGTGTCGGCGAAGTCTTGGTTGTCACCGGCGCCGGCCGGCGCCCGAGCATCCCCGGCGACGAAATCCGCGAACCGGCTTTCGGCATGCCTGCTGTCTCGATCCTCGAAAACTTCGCCGACGATCTGAAACGCGAGGGCTTCCAGCCGATCGACAACGTCTCCGTCGTGCTCACCCACATGAGTGAGGTCATTCGCAACAACCTGCCGCAGCTCCTATCCTATAAGGACGTCAAGGTGCTGATCGACCGCCTCGATCCGGAATATAAGAAGCTCGCCGACGAGATCTGCTCCTCGCACATGTCCTATTCGGGCCTGCAGGCGGTGCTCAAACTCTTGCTTGCCGAGCGCGTTTCCATCCGCAACCTGCACCTCATTCTCGAGGCGGTGGCCGAGCTCGCGCCGCATGTCAGGAAGACCGAGCAGATCGTCGAGCATGTCCGCATCCGCATGGCCCAGCAGCTCTGCGGCGATCTTGCCGACAACGGCGTGCTGCGTGTGCTCAGACTCGGCAGTAAATGGGATCTCGCCTTCCACCAGGCGCTGAAACGCGATGCCAAGGGCGAGGTGATCGAGTTCGACATCGATCCCAGAAGCCTGGAGGAGTTCAGCGAGCAGGCCAGCAAAGTTATCCGTGAGTTCATGGATCGCGGCCTGCCATTCGCCCTTGTCACGTCGCCGGAAACGCGCTCCTATGTGCGCATGATCATCGAACGGCTGTTCGCCACGCTCCCGGTCCTGTCGCATGTCGAGTTGGCCAAGGGGATCGAGATAAAGATTTTGGGCTCGATTTCATGATAACAGACCCGCAAGGGACCGTTCTCGCGCTGTTCCTGGTCTTCTGCCGGATCGGTGGCTGTGTGCTGGCTCTTCCGGGTTTTTCCTCGGCGCGCGTGCCCGAGCAGCTGCGCGTCTTCATCGCCGCTGCGCTGTCGATCGCGCTCATGCCGCTGCTCTGGGACACGGTCTATCCGGCTGTCCACACGGGAGCCGGAACCTACATCGGCCTGATTTTCAGCGAATCACTGGTCGGCGTGATGTACGGCATGCTGGCGAGAATCTATACGCTCGGCATGCAGTTCGCCGCGACGATCATCGCCATGATGGTCGGTTATACCCAGCCGGGCTCCGTCGATGTCATCGAAGACGCGCCGGAGACCAGCCTTTCCGGCTTCATCACCTTTGCCGGCATCATGATTCTCTTCATCATGGATTTCCATCACATCGTCTTCCGCGCGCTGGTCGATTCCTACACGACCATGCCCTTCGGCGGATTGACGCAGATGCGCGCGACCCTGATCTCCTTTACCGACACGCTGGAGCAGACCACCTACATCATGCTGCGGCTGTCGAGCCCCTTTCTGATCTACGGCATGATCTTCAACGTCTCGATC
Organism: Rhizobium lentis; assembly: GCF_014200175.1. GTDB lineage: Bacteria > Pseudomonadota > Alphaproteobacteria > Rhizobiales > Rhizobiaceae > Rhizobium > Rhizobium mulingense. Next base: position 459,327 of record NZ_JACHBD010000002.1, read on the forward strand.
GGCTTCATTAACAAGCTGGCGCCGCAGATCCCGGTCTATTTCATTTCCACACCCTATCTGCTGATGGGCGGGCTCTTCCTGTTCTATGTCTCGGTCGCGGCGCTGGTCAGCCAGTTCGGCCAGGCCTTCAGTTCGATCTATATCGGGCGATGAGGCTGATATGATCGAGAAGAGCCGCTCCCAAAAACTCAAGCGTCTGCTGTCGGTGCAGCGGCATATCGAGAGGATGGCGGAGAACGACCTGGCCGAAACCAGCCGTCAGCGCATCGAGGTCAATGCGGCGATGGACGACGTCATTCTCGCTCTCGGTTCGATGGACCCGGTCCACCACGCCTTTTCGCAGAATTATGCCGACCGATTCGGCAGGCTGACGATCAAGGATCAGCAGCTGACCGGCATGCAGCAGATCCACGAGATGCGGCTGACGCGCGAGCGCGCCAAGGCCGATCGCCTGGAAGAGGGCATGAAGGAGGCCTTGGACGCCGAGCGTCGCGAGGCCGATGACAATGCGGTTTACGATGTCATCGATCAGCAATTCGCAACGCCAGCCTCCAGCAAGCTTCAAAAACCATAATCGTTACGATCTTAATTTAGAGGATTGTAACGTGGCTATTTCGCCCCCCAGTGATCTGGTTCTGGACGTTGTCAAAGCTGCCGACCCCATGGAGGTTCAGGTAGCCCAGGAAAAACTGAAGGCAAATCGTGCGGCCTTTGCCGCAACGAGCCTCGCCGAGAACGGCAAGGGCTTCTCCAATACGGTCGACGTTCTCGATCATATCGGCCAGAAGAGCGGCCTCTCCAACATTCAGAACCGCACCAAGGCCGAGGAGGTTCCGGAAAGCTACCGGAAGTTCGAGGCCATGGTGCTGCAGAACTTCGTCAAGTCGATGCTGCCGAGCGAAAGTGAAGACGTTTACGGCAAGGGCGCGACCGGCGATATCTGGAAGGGCATGATGGCCGAACAGCTCGGCAACACCATGGCCAAGGGCGACGGCATCGGCATTGCCAAGCAGATGTACAGCGAGCAGTTGCGCCGGCAGGAAGGCAAGATCGTCAATGCCGCCACCGATGATCGTGACCGCAACACCGCGCTCAGCATGATCGATGACTTCCAGCGCAAGACCTTCGGCACGCCGACGGCGGACGCCAAGGCCGACAGAACAGGATGATCTCAGGCCCGTTGGCCTGAAAATCTGTTCTAAATTAAATCGTTAGAGCATGATGTCGCCCGAAAACCGCGCACACTTTTCGGCATCATGCTCTAAGAGACGCATAATCGAGGATACAATGGAAATAATTTCGAACGAATACAGGATCAAATCCGTTCTCGGACGCCTCGAAATGATCATCGACAATGAGAATACCCGGATCGGCAGCGATCCGCAGTTCGATCTCAAGGTCTCCAACGCGCATAAGAGCCGCTGCCTCTACGAGCTGTCGATGCTCTTCCGCGATACCGATCCGGCCGAGCTTGCCGCTGCCCATCTCGATCAGCTGCACGGGCTGAAGAAGAAGCTGGTTCTCAACGCCCGGCGCGTCGAGGCGCATCTCGAAGCGGTTCGCGCCGTCGCCGACCTCCTGAAGAATGCCGTTCAGGACGCCGACGCCGACGGCACCTATTCTCAGGAACAATTCGCCGCGCGTGGAAACTGATGATCAAGCTCGTCCTTACCGGCATCTGGGTTTGCGCGATCACCTTGGCCTCGGTCTATTTTTCGGTGTATCTGGCGACGGCGCCGGCGCCCGCGGTATCCGATTCCAGGCAGAGCGCGCTCGAACTGGTGAAGGGTGAAACGATCACTGTGCCGGTCATCGGCAACGGCGCGATCACCGGTTATTTCCTCGGCCGTATTTCCTTCATGATGAACAAGGACATGCTGAAGGGCGTGACCTTGCCGCTGACCGAGATGACGACCGACGAACTTTTCAGTCTGCTTGTCGGCAACAAGATGGTCGATCTCGCGCATATCAAATCCTTCGACCCGAAGGCCTTCCGCGAGGAGATCAAGAAGGGCATGAACGAGCGCCTCGGCGGGGAGTATGTCGCCGACGTGATGCTGGAGCAGCTCGATTATCTCTCCAAGGAAGAGGTCAAGGAAAATTCGGCCGGTCAACCGAAGAAGCTCGGTACACCGGTCAAGCTCATCGAAGGTGCACCAGCTGAGGGAGCACCGGCCCAGGCCGCCCATTGAAACAACGGACTGTCGATACAGCAACGGCGCCTTCGGGCGCCGTTTGCCGTTGGGCTGCTTTTGGTTAATAAACTACTTATACGAGCATCAAAATCCAAGGAATTTTCCTAAGGGTTGTTTGAAACCGTCCTGTTATATCAGGTGGCACAGCTTGGCATGCGCCGTTTCCGCGATCGGGGCGACGTCGTTCCATGCGTGACGCGACCGGTCCTTTCGAGACCTCCGGGGTGCGGAATATGAGCTTGTTTTCCGGGATGTTGGGCGCATGACGCACCCTCGGCAGGAGGTAAGAATGAATTTGATTGCAAACTTCGCGGTGCTTGCGTCGCGGCGGACAATCTTCGATCTGCCGGTCTGTGATCTCGGCTGGGACGATGCCCTCGTTTTTATCAACGAGCTGGCCTCCATTCCCGTTGGTCAGACCGTGGTTTGCTTCGTCAACGCTCATAATATGCTGACAGCTTTGCGCGACGACGAGTATTATCGGATCATGTCGCACAATCTGGTGCTGCCTGACGGCATCGGTCTCAACATTGCGTCGCAGATTGCCCATGGCTCGCCGTTTCCCGCCAATCTGAACGGCACCGATTTCGTCCCGGCCTTTCTTACCTTCATGGAGACTCCGCGCCGCATCGGCCTGATCGGCGGCGCGCGCTCGGTCGTCGAGGCGGCGGCGGAAAATTTTCGCAGGCACACACCCTGGCATGAATTTGTCGTCATTTCCGACGGCTTTTTCGACAAGGTCGACTCCACTGATGTCACCGAGGAGATCGAGCGCCAGAAGCTCGACATTCTGATCGTCGGCATGGGGACGCCGTTGCAGGAGAAATGGGTCTACGACAAGATCCGCGCCGATCATGCGCGGCTGGTGCTGACGGTGGGCGCGCTCTTCGACTTCGTCTCCGGCGCCGTTCCGCGGGCGCCGAAGACGGTGCGAATGATGCGTCTCGAATGGGCCTATCGGCTGATACAGGAGCCTGCGCGGCTCTGGCGGCGCTACATCATCGGCATTCCGGTCTTCCTCTTCCATGTCCTGCGCTACCGCTTCCGTCGTCGCGAAAGAATTCTCAGCCAACCGGAAGAGCAGCGCAGCGTCTCGCAGCCGATTGCGGATCGCAGGAAGGCGAGCTGAACCGGCAGCGTCCGGTTCAAATTTGACACGTCCGACCGCAATTCTTGCCAGTCACGGTTAACCATTTCTTTGCCATGAATATTTAGGGTAGCTTAATCATCTGCATCGCGTGCGGATGATTGAACTCGGCCATCATGTGCATGAGAAGTGGCGCAAATGTACGATATAAGGGCGAGAAACAGCTTCCAGGATCGCGCAGCCGCGGGGCCGCGCCCCTTTGACGTCGCCTATCGCCGGCGGTCGAAGGGTGCCGATATCGCGCCCCCCGAGGCCGAATTGCTGCGCGCGATCGGCCGCGCGCTGGAAGAGCAGCGCGAAATGGCGGCGCGTCCGGCGCCGCTGGTCGACCGCATCGAAACCATCCTCGGCAACCGGCTTCGGGCGGCCAACGATGCCGGCCGCCCTCGTCTACCGGCGCCGGCCGGTCAGGAGGAGCCGAACGCTGCGGTCGAAGGGCCCGCGCTCCCGCCCGAACCGCTGGCCGTTATCCGTGAGGAACCCGTCAGATCGCAGCCGGCAACGCCCAGCCACCGCGCCGGCCGCTTCGCCCTTGTCATGACGGTCGTCGCCGCCACGGTCCTCGGCGCAGGCTTGCCGGCCCTGATGCCGGTCTCGCCCGCCCTCTACCGTGCCGAGACGACGCTTTCGGTAAGGACGGATGCGGCAAGCCGCGCCGCCTTCACCCAGGCTGCGGCGAAAGGCCTGTTGTCGGCGCGCATGATGGCGTCGACGGTCGCTGCGCTAAAACTCGATCACGATCCGGAATTCGCCGGCTCCAGTGCCAATGCGCTCGGCGTTGCGCTCGATCTCCTCTCGGCCAGCGGTGCTGCCGCCGATCCGGCCTCGCGCGCCGAGGCGGCGCTGAAACATGCGGTCGAGATCATGCCCGATGTCGCCGCCGGTACGATCCTTGTCAGGGTGACGACCGGCGACAGCGGCAAATCCATGCGCATCGCCGCACAGCTTGGCGAAGCGGTGTCCGCAGGCAGCGGTCCCGGCCGGAGCGCCGAAACCGACACTGTGCTGCGCAAGACCTACGACGAGGCGAAGGCGGAGCTTGCCGCCTTCACGGCCAAAAGCGGCGAGGGCAACGTCAAGGTGGCGATCGATCTTCGCCGTCAGATCGACGGACTCGATGCCGATCTGAAACAGGCCGACCAGAATATCCTCGAAGCCAAGGCGCGCGCTGACGCGCTGAAGGCGGCGAAACTCGCGGGCGTGCTGGATGGATCGTTCCCCTCCGATATGCTCTCGCCGGCGCTGCAGGATTGGCGTGACAAATATGCCGTCGCCAGGACGACGCTGGCGCAGCTTTCGGCCGAGCTTGGCCCGCGCCATCCGCGCCTGCTGCAGCAACAGGCCGAAACGGATCGACTCAAGGACAACATGGGCAAGGAGCTTGCCCGTCTGGCCCAGCTCGCCAATGCCGCCGCTAAGGCTGCGGTCGATGCGCGCAAGGGCCTGAGCGATCGCCGCAACACGCTGATCGCCCAGAGCCGGGATACCGGCGTCGATCTGCCCCGGCTGACCGAGCTGCGCGAAAAGGCGAATGCCGCGCGCTCGCGCCTGGAGGCGGCGCCGACATCGAGGGGCGATGACGGCCATTTGACCGTCCTGAAACCGCCGCTTGCGGCCGCGGTGCCGAGAACGAATGATCGGATCGGCCGCGTGCTGGCCGGGGCGGCGACGGGCCTTGCGCTCGGCCTTGGCCTCATCCTCCTGCTGTTCTGGCGCAAATCCGCCGCGGCTTCCGCAAGCGAGGAAATGCCGGCGCCGCCGTCGCTCGCCTCTCCGCCGCCGGTCGACGAGATGGAGGTTCTGCGCTCCGAGATCTCCGGCCTGCGCGACCGGCTTCGACTTCACGTGATGGAAGCACAGCAGGCGCTGCGCTGAACCCAACATTTCCTTGCAAGTTTGATATTGCCTTGCCGCTTTCCGACAGGATAGGGCGTTAGCGGGCATTTGACGCTCGTCAACTATCAATAGATTGGCGCGAAACAGGGCGGAGAGACGCGTGGTGACAGTAATCGACGGCAAGAACGTAGCTGCATCAGTCATTCAGACGGTCAAGAGTGCGACGGCGGCGCTGGAAAAGAGCAGCGGCGTCACCACCGGCCTGGCCGTCATCATCGTCGGCGACGATCCGGCAAGCCACGCCTATGTCGGCTCCAAGAGCCGCATGGCCAAGGAATGCGGTTTCAAGTCCGTCCAGCACACGCTGCCGGCCGAGACCAGGCAGGAGGAGCTGGCAGCGCTCGTTGCCACCCTCAACGCTGATCCGACCATCCACGGCATCCTGGTGCAGCTGCCCCTGCCGAAGCCGCTCGCCAGCGAGCCGATCATCCAGTCGATCCTGCCGGAAAAGGATGTCGATGGCTTGAGCGTCGTCAACGCCGGCAAGCTCGCCACCGGCGACCTGAAGACCGGACTGGTCTCCTGCACGCCGGCCGGCGCAATGGTCTTCGTCCGCCGCACCCATGGCGAGGATCTCTCGGGCCTCAATGCCGTCGTCATCGGCCGCTCCAACCTGTTCGGCAAGCCGATGGCGCAATTGTTGCTCAACGCCAATGCGACGGTGACGATCGCGCACTCCAGAACCAAGAATCTCGCCGAAGTCTGCCGCAATGCCGATATTCTGGTGGCCGCCGTCGGCCGTCCGGAGATGGTCAAGGCCGATTGGGTCAAGCCGGGTGCGACGGTCATCGATGTCGGCATTAACCGTGTGCCGGCTCCCGACAGGGGCGAGGGCAAGACCCGGCTCGTCGGCGACGTCGCCTTCGCCGAGGTCTCCACCGTTGCCGACACCATCACCCCGGTTCCCGGCGGGGTCGGGCCGATGACCATCGCCATGCTGATGGCCAATACGGTCATCGCCGCTCATCGGGCTGCAGGGCAGACGCCGCCGCAGTTTTGAAACGGACTAGTGTTAACTGGGGGCGGGACCGGTCGAGGCCCTGACGATCAGTTCGGTCTTCCAGAGTTCCTGCTCGGGGAAGGGGCCGGTCTGTTTCACGGTGCCGATCAGCCGCTGGGCGATGCGGGCGCCGGCGGCCCTGAGCGAGGAGCGTGTGGTCGTCAGCGGCACGGAGAAACTTTCCGGCTTCAAGAGCGGCAGCACGTCGTCATGGGCGATCAGCGAAATGTCCTCGCCGAGCCGCAATCCCGCCTGGTTGACCGCGCGAATCGCCCCCAGCGCCATGACCGTGCTGGAGCATAGGATCGCCGTCGGCCGCTGCGGCAGTTGCAGGAAGCGTTCCATCGCCAGAAGGCCCTGCTCGTCGGTCATCAGCGCGTGGCTCATGCAATCCTCCTCGAGCGTCAGGCCACGTTCGGCAAGGGCCGAGATGACGCCGTTCCTTCTGCGGATGGCGAAATCGAGATGCGTCGGCCCGTTCATCAAGGCAAAACGCGTGTGGCCGAGCTGCAGCAAGAGACGTGTCGCGTCGTAGAAGGCCCCTTCATTGTCGATGTCGAGATACGGATAATCCGGCTCCGCGCCGAAGGAGCGGCCGTGCACGACATAGGGCATGGAGAGCGATTTCAGCATGGGAAGCCGCGGATCGTGGCCGCGCATATAGGCGACGAACAGTGCGTCGACATTGCCGCTGATCGCAAGCCGGCGGAGTGCCGCCACCTCGTCGTCAGGATCGGCCGGCATGATGACGAAATGGAAATCATGACGCACGGCTTCCTCGCCGAGCCCGGCCAGGAATTCGCCGAAATGCACGTCGGACTGGTGGCCGGGCGCCGTCGGCATGACCAGGCCGATCGAGCCTGCCTTGCCGGTCGCAAGCCGCTGGGCAGCCTTGTTCGGCCGGTATCCGGTTTCCTTGACGGCCTGGAGCACCCGCTCCCGGGTCGCTTCGTTGACCTCGGGATAGCCGTTGAGCGCCCGGCTCACGGTCGTCTGCGACAGCCCGAGCAATTCCGATAGCTGTTTGAGATTCACCTGTTATGCTTCCTCCCGGCCCCGCCCGTCGGCCGCTCTAAAAGGCCTGCCGCCTCCCAATGGCATCCAAAGCGCTTTCAATTATGTAGCATCTCGTGCGCTTGACTCAAGAAAAATCGCTCCATATTCGCCGCTGGGCGCCGTTGCGCTGCGATATCCCGCGCGTTTATGGCGAGTTTTCGCGAATTGACTTGACTTCATTCCACTGAAAGTGAAATGAGTTGGGTGTCAAAGCGCTTTGAAATTTCTTTTTTCAGGGAATTCGGCGCAGTTGGGATTGTGATGGGAGGTTGATCACATGAAAAAATCATTTTTGATGGGCGTTGCCGTTGCGGCGCTGTTTGCCGGTGCTGCGTCCGCGGCCGATCTGAAATTTGCCCCGGGACAGGATTCCAAGTTCAACTGGAAGAGCTATGACGAATTCAAGGCCGCGCACGCCGATCTGAAGGGGCAGCCGCTGTCGATCTTCGGGCCGTGGCGCGGAGAGGACGAGGCGTTCTTCAGGAGCGTTCTCGCCTATTTCACCGAAGCGACCGGCGTCGACGCGAAATACTCTTCTTCCGAAAACTACGAACAGCAGATCGTCATCGACACGCAGGCGGGCTCGCCGCCGAACATCGCCATCCTGCCGCAGCCGGGCCTTCTGGCCGATCTCGCCGGCAAGGGCTTCCTGACGCCGCTCGGCGACGACAATTCCAAGTGGATCAAGGACAATTACGGCGCCGGCGACAGCTGGGTCGGTTACGGCACCTACAAGGGCAAGGACGGCAAGGAAGCCTTCTACGCCTTCCCTTACAAGGCCGACGTCAAGTCGCTCGTCTGGTACGTTCCGGAGAATTTCGAGGAAGCCGGTTACAAGATCCCGACCACCATGGAAGAGCTGCATGCCCTGACCGATCAGATCGTCAAGGACGGCGGCGTACCCTGGTGCATCGGTCTCGGTTCCGGCGGTGCCACCGGCTGGCCGGCGACCGACTGGGTCGAGGACCTTATGCTGCGCATGCAGCCACCCGAAGCCTATGACAAGTGGACCACCAATGAGCTGAAGTTCACCGATCCGGCCGTCGTTGCCGCGATCGATGAATTCGGCAAGTTCGCCAAGAACGAGAAATATGTCGATGGTGGTGTCGCGGCCGTGGCCTCGACCGACTTCCGCGACAGCCCGAAGGGTCTCTTCGCCGTTCCGCCGAAGTGCTACATGCATCACCAGGCCTCCTTCATCCCATCCTTCTTCCCCGAGGGGACGAAGCTTGGCCAAGACGCCGATTTCTTCTACATGCCGACCTATGCCGCGCATCCGGAACTCGGGAAGCCAGTTCTCGGCGCAGGCACGCTCGTTTCGATAACCAAGGAATCGAAGGCCGCCCGTGCCTTCATCGATTTCCTGAAGACCCCGATCGCGCACGAGGTATGGATGGCGCAGTCGAGTTTCCTGACGCCATACAAGGCCGTCAGCACTGATGCGTACGCCAATCCGCAGATGAAGAAGGAAGGAGAGATTCTGACGTCCGCCACCACCTTCCGCTTCGACGGTTCCGACCTGATGCCGGGCAAGATCGGCGCCGGCGCCTTCTGGACGGGCATGGTCGATTTCGTCGGCGGCAAGTCTGCCGAAGAGGCCGCCGGCGAAATCCAGAGCGCCTGGGACGGCATCAAGTAATCGTTCAAGATGATGCCGCCGGTTTGCCGGCGGCATGGCCTGCATGACTGGCCGGGTTCGCAAAGAGCCCGGCCATCGCGGGATATATTGTGACTGGGCAATGTAAGCATATTGACGGTGACCGGGCTTGACCCGTCAGAATGAAAACCGGTCGGAATAAGATCAGGGGAAGCAGGGGAGGGACGTAATGCTGTCGCAGATAGTGTCCGCTTTGGGCGTCGTGGCATTTGCCGTTTTTGCATGCTCGGCCTATTTCTATTTTTCCAACAAGCTTCTGGATCTGGCCCTGCCGGTGAAGGACGGCGACATTCGCGCCGCATCGCGTAATCTCAATCGCCGCGCGGTTATCCGGCCATGGCTTTTTCTCGGCCCGGCGCTCTTGCTGCTTTTCGTCTACCTCGTCTATCCCGTCGTTGCGACCTTCGTTCTCTCCTTTTATGATCGCACCGGCCTGCAGTTCGTCGGTCTTGCCAATTACAAATGGGCGATCGGCGACCGCGAATTCCGCCAGTCGATCTTCAACAACATCCTCTGGCTCGCCGTCGTGCCGGCAGCCTGCACCTTTTTCGGCCTCGTAATCGCCGTGATGACCGACCGCATCTGGTGGGGCAATATCGCCAAGAGCATCGTCTTCATGCCGATGGCGATCTCTTTCGTCGGCGCCTCGGTCATCTGGAAATTCATCTATGAATATCGCGGCGGTAACGACGTCCAGATCGGCCTGCTGAACGCCATCGTCCAGTTGTTCGGTGGCGCGCCCGAAGTCTGGATCTCGGTTCCCTTCTGGAACAATTTCTTCCTGATGGTTATCCTGATCTGGATCCAGACCGGTTTCGCCATGGTCATCCTGTCGGCAGCGCTGCGCGGTATTCCCGAGGAGACGATCGAGGCCGCCGTCATCGACGGCGCCAATGGCTGGCAGATCTTCTGGCGCATCATGGTGCCGCAGGTCTGGGGCACCATCGCCGTCGTCTGGACGACGATCACCATCCTCGTCCTCAAGGTCTTCGACATCGTGCTGACCATGACCAACGGCCAGTGGCAGACGATGGTGCTGGCAAATCTGATGTTCGACTGGATGTTCCGCGGTGGCGGCGATTCCGGCCGAAGTGCGGTCATCGCTATCATCATCATGCTCGCCGTGACACCGATCATGATCTGGAACGTGCGCCGCGCCAACCGCGAACTGAAGGGCCATTGAGATGACCGCTGTCGGAAGCTATTTCAAGATCGGCCCCGCCCGTCTCTTTGTTCACCTTGCCGTTCTGCTGATCGTTATCATCTGGCTCATCCCGACGCTCGGCATCTTTGTCAGCGCCCTGCGTGATAGGGATCAGATCGTCGTCTCCGGCTGGTGGACGGCCTTTGTCGGCTCGACACAGACGGTCGCCGTCCGCCTGGGCACGCCTGACCAGCAGCGGCAGGAAGGCGCCAACTACGTCATCACAGGCAATGTGCTGGAAGGGCAGACCGGCCGCTCGGTAAAAGCCTTCGGCAACCGCGTGCAGCAGCCGGCCGCTTTTGAAGCCGGCGAGACCGCCGATCTCGGCGATGGCGAGAGCCTGCAGATCAACAGCGACGGCAGCTATCGCTACATGAAGAACACGGCCTTTTCGCCTGACGAGCGGCCGCGGCGCATCTACGCGTCCGTCTCAGCGCCGCCGGAATTCACGTTGGAGAACTACAAGACGGTTCTAACCGGCGAGGGCATCGGCCAGTCCTTCATCAATTCGCTGACCGTGACGATCCCGGCGACGATCATCCCGATCCTGATTGCCGCTTTTGCCGCCTATGCCTTGAGCTGGATGGACTTTCCCGGCCGCGCGCTGCTGATTGCGCTCGTCGTCGGCCTCATCGTCGTGCCGCTGCAGATGTCGCTGATTCCGCTGCTTCGCCTCTACAACGAGATCGGCAATATGCTCGGCCAGCCGTCGAAGACCTATCCCGGCATCTGGTTCGCACACACCGCCTTCGGCATGCCGCTCGCCATCTTTCTCCTGCGGGCCTATATCGCCGGCCTGCCGAAGGAGATCATCGAATCCGCCCGCGTCGACGGCGCAAGCGACTTCGAGATCTTCGTTCGCATCGTTTTGCCTTTGTCCTTCCCGGCACTCGCCTCCTTCGCCATCTTCCAGTTCCTGTGGGTATGGAACGACCTGCTCGTCGCCATGGTCTTCCTCGGCACCGACCAGGATCACCTCGTGCTGACCGGCAGGCTGAACGCGCTGCTCGGCTCGCGCGGCGGCAATTGGGAGATTTTGACGGCGTCGGCCTTCGTCACTATCGTCGTGCCGCTGCTCGTTTTCTTCGGACTGCAGCGTTATCTGGTGCGTGGTCTGCTGGCGGGTTCGGTCAAGGGCGGCTGACCATTCCCAAACGTGACTTCAGACAGGATATCTCATGAACGTGGCTTCCCAATCGATCTTGACCGCCGACAAGGACTGGTGGCGCGGCGCGGTGATCTATCAGATCTATCCGCGCTCCTACCAGGATTCGAACGGCGACGGCATCGGCGACCTGAAGGGCATCACCGCCCGACTGCCGCATGTGGCAAGCCTCGGCGTCGATGCGATCTGGATCTCTCCCTTCTTCACCTCGCCGATGCGCGATTTCGGTTACGACGTTTCCGATTACGAGAATGTCGATTCGATTTTCGGCACCCTGGTGGATTTCGATACCATGATCGCGGAGGCCCATCGCCTCGGCATCCGCGTAATGATCGACCTCGTCATCTCCCACAGCTCGGACCAGCACCCGTGGTTCGTGCAGAGCCGTTCCAGCAAGACCAACGCCAAGGCTGATTGGTATGTCTGGGCCGACGCCAAGCCGGACGGCACGCCGCCGAACAACTGGCTGTCGATCTTCGGCGGCTCGGCATGGGCGTGGGATCCGACGCGCATGCAATATTACCTGCACAATTTCCTGACTTCGCAGCCGGACATGAACCTGCATAACCCGGAAGTGCAGGATCGCCTGCTCGATGTCGTGCGCTTCTGGCTCAATCGCGGCGTTGACGGCTTCCGCCTCGACACGATCAATTTCTATTTCCACGACCCGCTCTTGCGCGACAATCCCGCGCTTGCTCCCGAGCGCCGCAACGCCTCGACGGCGCCGGCGGTCAATCCCTATAACTTCCAGGAGCATGTCTACGACAAGAACCGGCCGGAGAACCTAGCCTTCCTGAAGCGCTTCCGCGCCGTTCTCGAGGAATATCCGGCGATCGCCGCTGTCGGCGAGGTGGGTGACAGCCAGCGCGGCCTCGAAATCGTCGGCGAATACACGTCCGGTAATGACAAGATGCACATGTGCTACGCCTTCGAGTTCCTGGCGCCCGATCCGCTGACGCCGGAGCGCGTCGAGGAGGTGATGGAGGATTTCGAGGCCGCAGCCCCCGACGGTTGGGCCTGCTGGGCCTTTTCCAATCACGACGTCATGCGCCATGTCAGCCGCTGGGGTGGACTGGTCGCCGATCACGACGCCTTCGCCAAGCTGTATGCCTCGCTGCTGATGACGCTGCGCGGTTCCGTCTGCCTCTATCAGGGCGAGGAGCTTGCGCTGACCGAAGCCGATCTCGCCTATCAGGATCTCCAGGATCCCTATGGCATCCAGTTCTGGCCGGAGTTCAAAGGCCGTGACGGCTGCCGCACGCCGATGGTCTGGGACAGCCACGTCGCCCAGGGCGGCTTTTCGACAGTCAAGCCCTGGCTGCCGGTGCCGGTCGAACATATCCTGCGGGCCGTCAACGTCCAGCAGGGCGACGAGGCTTCCGTGCTCGAGCACTATCGACGCTTCATCGCCTTCCGCAAGCTGCACCCAGCTTTTGCCAAGGGCGAAATCGAATTCGAGGAGACAGAGGGCGATGTCCTGGTCTTCACCCGCGAGTACAGTGACGAGAAGCTGCTCTGCATTTTCAACATGTGCCCGGCCGAGGCTAGCGTCACTCTGCCTGCGGGAGAATGGCAGGCGTTGACGGGGCACGGCTTTATCAGCAACAACTATGGCGACAAGATCGATATTCCGGCCTGGGGGGCGTATTTCGCCCGTCTCGCTTAAGGATCAGGAGGGGAGAGAGACATGACTGGACTGACGCTGAAGGATATTCGCAAATCCTACGGTTCCGTGGACGTTCTCCACGGCATCGACCTCGATATCAAACAGGGCGAATTCATCGTCTTCGTCGGTCCGTCCGGCTGCGGCAAATCCACGCTTCTGCGCATGATCGCCGGCCTCGAGGCGATTACCGGCGGCGAGATGTATATCGACGGCCAACTCGTTAATGACGTGCCGCCGTCGAAGCGCGGCATCGCCATGGTCTTCCAGTCCTACGCGCTCTATCCCCATATGACCGTCTACGACAACATGGCCTTCGGCATGAAGATCGCCGGCGAAAGCAAGCAGGAGATCGATCGGCGCGTGCGTGCGGCGGCCGAGAGCTTGCAACTGAGCAAATATCTCGACCGCCTGCCGAAGGCGCTTTCGGGCGGCCAGCGCCAGCGCGTGGCGATCGGCCGGGCCATCTGCCGCGACCCCAAGGTCTTCCTGTTCGACGAGCCGCTGTCCAACCTCGATGCTGCGCTGCGCGTCGCGACCCGCATCGAGATCGCCCGCCTGAACGAGCAAATGGCCGATACGACGATGATCTACGTCACCCACGACCAGGTCGAGGCGATGACGCTTGCCGACCGCATCGTCGTGCTTTCCGCCGGCAATATCGAGCAGGTTGGCGCGCCGCTGGAACTCTACGAGCGCCCGGCCAACCTCTTCGTGGCAAAATTCATCGGCTCGCCGGCCATGAACATCATCCCCGCGACGATATCAGGCCCCGGCAACCAGACGACCGTGACGCTGACCGGCGGCATGTCGGTCACGCTCGATGTGGCGACCGAAGCATCCGAGAAGGGCAAGCAGGCGAGCTTCGGTGTTCGACCGGAGGATTTGAGGATCGCCGACGGCGCCGATTATGTCTTCGAGGGCGAAGTCTCGATCGTCGAAGCGCTCGGCGAAGTGACGCTGCTTTATATCGAAGGCCTGGTCCCCGGCGAGCCGATCGTCGTCAAGCTGCCCGGCATTTACGATGTCCATAAGGGCCAGAGGATGCGCTTTGCCGCCGACCGGCAGAAGCTGCATCTCTTCGATGCAAGCGGCCATACCTACCGGAAATGAGGTCGCCATTTTTGGGCTGATAATCCCCAGAATTATACTTGGCGGACCGGATTCTCACTTTCTGTTAAAGATCGGCTGCTACTTTTTCCTCGTCAATTTATGAGGGGGATAAGCAAGTGGCCGCTTCCAATCCGTCACAGCCAAGATCTCATTTCCTGAGCAAGGAAGAATCCTTCATGTATGACCGCGAGGCGCGGTTCAAAATGGAGGACACGATGAATGCCGCGCGCATCGAATATACGGAAAAGGGCGTCATGCACGCGGCTTCGCGCCGCTGTGACATCGTCCGGATCTCGATGAGCAGCGCGACGCTCGCAATCCTGACCCAGTTCAGCCTGCCGAAGCAGTTTTATCTGGATATTCCGGATGCCCGCATCACCAAGGTCGGCTGCCTGCTGATGAAGGTCAACGCCAACAACACGATCGAAGTTCGCTTCCTGCGCCTGCTGACGCAGAAGGAGCTGAACAAGATTTTCGTCTACAGCACACACCCGGCGCACAAGGATTACGTCCTCGATATCCGCGCCTGACGGATAGATCGGGCTGCCAATAGCAAAACCCGCGGGACGCTTCGCGCACTCCGCGGGTTTTTGCTTATTTGCGTTGGTTAGGTTCAGTGGAAGAGAACGCTCGCACCCTGATCCGAAGCTCCGACGGCGCGGCGGAACGGCGCGAATAGCTCGCGGCCCATGCCGAATTCATTGTCGGAGAGATCGACGGTTACCGGCTCGCGCTCGGCCATGTCGGCAGCATCGACCAGCACTTCCAGCGTGCCCTTGATCGCGTCCAGGCGGATGATGTCGCCATCCTTGATGCGGGCGATCGGGCCGCCGTCGACCGCTTCAGGCGTGACGTGGATTGCCGCCGGTACCTTTCCGGATGCTCCGGACATGCGACCGTCAGTCAGAAGCGCCACGCGGAAGCCGCGATCCTGCAGCACGCCGAGCGGCGGCGTCAGCTTGTGCAGCTCCGGCATGCCGTTCGCCTTCGGGCCCTGGAAGCGCACGACGGCGACGAAATCGCGGTTGAGCTTGCCTTCCTTGAAGGCGTCCTGCAGTTCCTGCTGGCTGTGGAAGATGATCGCCGGCGCCTCGATGATGTGGCGCTCCGGCTTGACGGCGGAGATCTTGATGACTGCCTTGCCGAGATTGCCGCGCAGCATCTTCAGCCCGCCATTCGCCTGGAACGGTGTTTCGATGCTGGAGAGCACCTTCGGATCATGGCTCTTCTCCGGCGACGGCTCGCGCAGAACGGTGCTGTTTTCGCCGAGGCGGGCATCGACCGTATAGGCCTGGAGACCCTGGCCGAAGACGGTGCGCACGTCGTCATGCACCAGGCCATGCTTCAGGAGTTCCTTGATCAGGAAACCCATGCCGCCGGCCGCCTGGAAATGGTTCACGTCGGCAAGCCCGTTCGGATAGACGCGGGCAAGCAGCGGAACGATTTCCGAAAGCTCGGCGATGTCCTGCCAGGTGAGCTGGATGCCGGCTGCCCGCGCCATGGCAACGAGGTGCAGCGTGTGGTTGGTCGATCCGCCGGTCGCATGCAGGCCGACGACGCCGTTAACGACCGAACGCTCGTCGATCATCTCGCCGGCCGGCGTGAATTCGTTGCCGAGCGCGGTGATCGCCAGCGCCCGCTTGGCGGCTTCGCGCGTCAGCGCTTCGCGCAACGGCGTGCCGGGATTGATGAAGGAGGAGCCGGGCATGTGGAAGCCCATGATCTCCATCAGCATCTGGTTGGAGTTGGCCGTGCCGTAGAAGGTGCAGGTGCCGGGGCCGTGATAGGATTTCGATTCCGCCTCCAGGAGTTCGGCGCGGCCGACCTTGCCCTCGGCAAAGAGCTGGCGCACCCGCGACTTCTCGTCGTTCGGCAGGCCTGTGGTCATCGGCCCGGCCGGCACGAAGATCGACGGCAGATGCCCGAAGGAGAGTGCCGCGATGACGAGGCCGGGAACGATCTTGTCGCAGACGCCGAGGAAGAGGGCGGCATCGAACATATTGTGCGACAGGCCGACGCCCGCGGCCATGGCGATCAGGTCGCGCGAAAAGAGCGACAGCTCCATCCCCGGCTGCCCCTGGGTGACGCCGTCGCACATGGCAGGCACGCCGCCGGCCACCTGGGCGACGCCACCTGCTTCAGCGGCCGCCTCACGGATGATTGCGGGATAGGTCTCGAACGGCTGGTGGGCCGAGAGCATGTCATTATACGCGGTGATGATGCCGAGATTGGGAATGCGGTCGCCAGCAAGCGCGTCCTTCTCGGCGGGGGAACAGACCGCAAAGCCATGGGCGAGGTTGGCGCAGCCGAGCACCGAGCGGTGCACGCCCTGGGAGGCGGCGGCGCGCAGCCGCTCCAGATAGCGCTCGCGGGTCGGCTTCGAGCGTTCGACGATGCGGTTGGTGATCGCAGCAATGCGTGCGTGAGCGGACATGGAAGATCCCTGCCTTGTTCTGGTTCGTCTCAATGTGTTCACCGGCTCCGGCGGCCGTCAGGCCGTATCAGGGAGCCCAGTAGATCTCGACCGGGGAAGTGGCCCGGCGCAGAACGGCTCGGATCGGCATGTCTGCCTCGTCACCGCTGCCTTCCGCCTTGGCGAGAACGTCTTTTTTTCCTTCGCCCTCGATATGGAGAACCAGCAGTGCGGCATCCCGAAGACTGGAGAAGGTGAAAGTCAGGCGCGGCTCGCCGGCTCCTTCTGCCTCCATGGTGATGACGCCGCGCGGCGTCGAGGCATCGAGCGCCTCGGCAAGATTGCTGCCGCCGGGAAAGAACGAGGCCGTGTGGCCGTCGCCGCCCATGCCGAGGATGACCACATCGAAGGGGATGCCGATCTCGGCGCTTTTTTTCGTCGCCAGCCTTGCGGCGTCCTCGACCGAGGCTGCCGGCTGGTAAAGCGGCACGAACCGCGCCGCCTTCGCCTTGTCCTGCAAGAGATTGGCATCGACCAGCAGATGGTTCGAGCGGGTATTGTCGGCCGGCACGAAGCGTTCGTCAACCAGTGTGATCGTCACCTTGTCCCAGGCGATGTCGCGTGTCGACAGCGCCTGGAAGAAGGCCTTTGGCGTCGAGCCGCCGGAAACGGCGATGGAGGCGGCGCCGCGGGCGGCGATCGCCGCCGAAAGCGTATGGGCGACCTTGTCGGCGAGGCTGCCGGCGAGATCTGCGGGGCTGGCGAAGGAATGCAGGGTCGATGCCATCGATGTCGTCCTAGATATCGTCATGCCAGGTGCGGCCGTCGCGCTCGATCAGCGCGATGGCCTGGCTCGGGCCCCAGGTGCCGGCCGTATAGCCCTGCACCTGCTGGCCGGTTGTCTCCCAGCCTTTCAGGATCGGGTCGACCCATTTCCATGCGGCTTCGACTTCATCGCGGCGCATGAACAATGTCTGGTTGGAGCGGATCACGTCCATCAGCAGGCGTTCGTAGGCGTCGGGATTGCGGACGTTGAAGGCCTGGGCAAAGCTCATGTCGAGCGAGACGTTGCGCAGGCGCATGCCGCCCGGGCCCGGATCCTTGATCATCAGCGACTGCTTGACGCCCTCGTCCGGCTGCAGGCGGATGATCAGCTGGTTCTGGCTGATGCGGCCGGCGGCCTGATCGAAGATCGCATGCGGGATCGACTTGAAGGTGATGACGATCTCGGACATGCGCCCGGCAAGCCGCTTGCCGGTTCTGATGTAGAAGGGAACGCCGGCCCAGCGCCAGTTGTTGATCTCCGCCTTGATGGCGACGAAGGTCTCGGTGTTGGAGACGCCGCCTTCGAGCTCTTCGAGATAGCCCTTCACCGGGCCGCTGCCCGAGGCGCCGGCGCGATACTGGCCGCGCACCGTCGCCTGCTCGACATTGGAGGCATCGAGCGGCTTCAGCGCCCGCAGCACCTTCAGCTTCTCGTCGCGAACGGCTTCCGAATCCATCGACGAGGGCACTTCCATCGCCGTCAGGCAGAGCAGTTGCAGAATGTGGTTCTGCACCATGTCGCGCAGCGCGCCCGCCGTATCGTAATAGCCGGCGCGGCCTTCGAGGCCGACCGCTTCGGCCACGGTGATCTGCACGTGATCGATGTAGTTGGCATTCCACAGCGGCTCGTAGAGCGCATTGGCAAAGCGCAGCGCCATCAGGTTCTGCACCGTTTCCTTGCCGAGATAGTGATCGATGCGGAAAATCTGCTCTTCCTTGAAGGCGCGGCCGATCATGTCGTTGAGCTGCAGCGCCGAGGCGAGGTCGCGGCCGATCGGCTTCTCGACGACGATGCGGGTCGATTTGGTGATCAGCTTGTGGTCGTGGATCTTTTGCGAAATGTCGCCGAAGATGCCGGGTGCGACCGCCAGATAGAAGGCGCGCACCCGATCCTTGCTCTCGTCGAGCAGCCTCTTCAGCTGATCCCAGCCGTTGTCGGAGCGGGCATCGACCGAGACGTAATAGAGGCGGGCGCAGAACTTCTCGACTTCGTTCTCGTCATATTCGCCCTTCTTCAGGTGTTCCTTCAGGGCATCGCGGGCGAATTTGCGGTATTCCTCGTCGGTCAGGGGGCTGCGCGAAGCGCCGATCACACGGGTCGGTTCGCCGAACTGGCCTTCGATCTGGCGGTGATAGAGGGCGGGCAGCAATTTGCGTTCGGCAAGGTCGCCGCTGCCGCCGAAGACGACGTAATCAAAAGGCTCAACGGGAATGATCTGGCTGCTCATGAGCTTGTCTCTCAATCATGCTGGTTGGCGGCCCTTTTAATCTAATCGATTTAAAAAAGCCAGTGTGCAGTGCAATGAATCTGTCAGGCACCGGTTTTAGAGCGAATTTCGGCGAGAGGAAATCCGCAATCGGACTAAAACTTGTCGCGAAGCGCAAACCACGACAAGGCGAGGAAAAGCAGCGGCGCCCGCATGCGTGCTCCACCGGGAAAGGCGGGAATATCGAGCGATCTGAACAGATCCAGATCGCCGGATTTCCCAAGCACCGTTTCCGCATAGAGCTTGCCACAGTAGTTTGACAGCATGACGCCATGGCCGGAATAACCGCCGATCGAGGTAACGCCCGGCATCACCTCGCGCACGAAGAGCTGGCGCGGCAGGGTGATGCCGACACTGCCGCCCCAGGCATGGGTGATTTCGATGTCTTTCAGATCGGGATAGATTTCGCCGATCTGCCGGCGGATATGCTGCGAAATGTCTCGCGGATTGTCGGCCGTATAGGCCTCGCGTCCGCCGAACAGCAGGCGGCCTTCAAATTTACGGAAGTAGCGCACGACGAAGCGCGAATCGGCAACGGCCTCACCGCCCGGCAGCACATCGGGATAGCCGTCGAGCGGAACGGTGGCGCCGATGAAGGAACGGATCGGCATGACATGGCTTGCAGTTACCGGCTCCAGATTGCCGATATGGCCGTTGCAGGCGATCAGCGCCCGGTCGGCGGTGATCGTTCCCTTTTCGGTTTCGATCGTCACCTTGCCGCCGCTTTGGCGGATCGCCGTCGCCTTGGTCATCTCGAAGATATCAGCACCCGCGTTGGCGGCGACACGGGCGAGCCCGATGAGCAGCTTCAGCGGATGGATATGGCCGGTGCCGAGATCGCGCACGCCGCAGTGGAAGCGCTTCGAGCCGAGCCTTTCCTGCGTCTCTCTCTTGTCCATAAATCTGATGTGAGGATAGTCGTAGCGCTGCGCGGCGATCTCGGCGTTCTCGCGATAGTCGCGTTCGTAACTCGCCTTGTGGGCGACATTGAGCTGGCCGGGTACGAAGTCGATCTCTATCTCGTGCTCGCTTGCAAAATCGAGGAGATGGCGCTTGGCCGCCTCGGCAACCTCGAACAGCGCCTTCGAGCGTTGATAGCCGATTTTTTCCTCGAGCTCTTCCGGCCACCATCGCTGACCCGTGCCGAGCTGGCCGCCATTGCGCCCGGACGCTCCGTCGCCGAAGCGACAGGCTTCGATCAGGACGACCGAAACGCCTGACTTGGCGAGGTGATAGGCGGCCTGCAGGCCGGTATAACCACCGCCGATGATGGCGACGTCGCATGTTCTCGAGCCGTCGAGGGCGGCATAGGTGGGCCGCTCGCCGACCGTTGCCTGATACCAGGATAAGCCCGGGGAGATCGGACTCTGCCACATCTCTTGTGGTGCCATGACGATCCCCTCACACGTTGAGCAGAAGGAATTCCCGCTCCCATGGGCTGATCACCTGCATGAAGGTCTCGAATTCGCCGCGCTTAACGCCGGCATAAAGGCCGATGAACTGCTTGCCGAATACCTCTTCGAAGGCGGGCTCATCCTCCATCAGCGCCACGGCTTCCAAGAGGCCGCGCGGCAGGTCGATCGAGCCCTCATTGGCCGAATCCTCCGTCGGCGCCGTCGGCTCGATCTGCTTCATGATGCCGAGCAGGCCGGAAGCGAGCGAGGCGGCAAGCGCCAGATATGGATTGGCGTCCGAACTCGGCAGCCGGTTTTCGACGCGCCTGGCCTGCGGATCGGACACCGGGACGCGGAAGGCGGTAGTCCTGTTGTCGTAGCCCCAGGCATTGTTGACAGGGCAGGACATGTCCGGCTGCAGGCGGCGGTAGGAATTCACGTAAGGGGCAAGCATTGCCATCGCGCTCGGCACGAATTTCTGCATGCCGCCGATAAAATGGAAGAATTCCTTGGAGGCCGATCCATCCGCATTGGAAAAGACGTTCTTGCCCGTCTCGATATTGACCACCGACTGATGGATATGCATCGCCGACCCCGGCTGGCCCTGCATCGGCTTGGCCATGAATGTGGCGTAGATGTCATGTTTCAGCGCCGCCTCGCGGATCGTGCGCTTGAACAGGAAGACCTGATCGGCAAGCTCGATCGGATTGCCGTGGCGCAGATTGATTTCGAGCTGGGCCGGCCCCTCTTCATGGATCAGTGTGTCGATCTCCAACCCCTGCTTCTCCGAGAAATGGTAGATGTCGTCGATCAACTCGTCGAATTCGTTGATGCCGGCGATCGAATAACCCTGGCCGCCGAGGATCGAGCGGCCGGAGCGGCCTTTCGGCGGGTGCAGCGGATAGTCGGGATCGTCATTCTTGGCGACCAGGTAGAATTCGATCTCGGGCGCGACGATCGGCTTCCAGCCGCGGTCGTGATAGAGGCTCATGATCCGCTTCAAGACGTTGCGTGGCGTATAGGGCACTTCGCCGCCGTCCGAATCGACGATGTCGCAGATCACCTGCGCCGTCGGATCGGTTTCCCAGGGCACAACCGAAAGTGTCGAGAGATCCGGCATAAGCTTCAGGTCGCTGTCGCGCGGCTCGTAGCGGAAGCTTTCCGTCTCCTCGGGATATTCGCCGGAAATCGTGTGCCGGTAGATCGCCGAAGGCAGCGCCAGCGAGGTGTTGGAGGTGAATTTCGAGCTCGGCATCATCTTGCCGCGCGGAACGCCAGCAAGGTCGGGCGTGATGCATTCGATGTCTTCGATGCCCCTGGCCCTCAGCCATTGCGCCGCTTCCTTCCAGTTCGCAACGCCGCGCAGGGATCCGGGATCCGGAGGAGTTTTCGTCGAGGCGGGTACGGTTCTGGCAGGCTTCAGCGTCGTCTTTTTTGGGGGCATGACACACCGGTTTGGTTGATCGTGGCGCCATCATAGCCGGACTTTGCCAATTGGCGAGGGGGCGAGAACGTTGACTTTCGCCCTTCGATGGAAAAAGAAGACACCGATTTGATTAGGGAAACGGGTTTGCAGCGCAAAAGCGACATCATCGTCATCGGCGCCGGGGCGGCGGGCATGATGGCGGCCATCCGCGCGGGAAAACGCGGTCGCTCGGTTGTCGTTCTCGATCATGCGCGAGCGCCCGGCGAGAAGATCCGCATATCCGGTGGCGGC
Source organism: Rhizobium lentis (assembly GCF_014200175.1). Lineage (GTDB taxonomy): Bacteria > Pseudomonadota > Alphaproteobacteria > Rhizobiales > Rhizobiaceae > Rhizobium > Rhizobium mulingense. The sequence continues at coordinate 481,259 of NZ_JACHBD010000002.1, forward strand.
CGCTGCAATTTCACCAATATCCATGCCGGGCCGAAGAATTTTCTGTCCGCCAATCCGCATTTCTGCAAGTCGGCGCTTGCCCGTTTCACGCCTGCCGATTTCATCGCCATGGTCGAGCGGCACGGCATTGCCTGGCATGAAAAGACGCTCGGCCAGCTGTTCTGCGATGACAGCGCCAAGGATATCATCCGCATGCTCTTGGACGAGATGTGCGCCGCCGGTGCGGCACTCGATCTCGCTACCGAGATAACAGGCGTCGAAAGGACCGATGCGGGCTTCCGCGTCTCGACCGGGCAGGGCGCCTATGAAGCCTCATCGCTGATCGTCGCGACCGGCGGCAAATCGATCCCGAAGATGGGCGCCACCGGCTTTGCCTATCGCCTCGCCGAGCAGTTCGGCCTCGCCGTGCTCGAAACCCGCCCGGCCTTGGTGCCGTTGACGCTCGATCCCGGTCTGCTCGCAAGCATTGCGCCGCTTGCCGGCATTTCCGCTCCGGCCGAAATCCGCCATGGCAAGACCGCTTTCCGCGAAGCGCTGCTGTTTACCCATCGGGGCTTGAGCGGACCTGCCATCCTGCAGATCTCCTCCTATTGGCGCGAAGGCGACGAAATCGTCGTTGCCATCGAACCGGATATCGACATCGCCGCACAGCTGAAGGTTGCAAAGCAGCTGAACGGCCGCCAGTCGGCCCAGACCGCGCTTGGCGAGATCCTGCCGAAGCGGCTGGCGCAGTTTCTCGTCGAGCGCGAAAAGATCTCCGGCAATATGGCCGACCTACCCGACAAGACGCTGCTCAGCCTTGCCGCTAGCGTCCAGAACTTTGCAATCAAGCCTTCCGGCTCTGAAGGCTATCGCACCGCCGAAGTGACACTTGGCGGCATCGACACGGCCGCGCTCGATTCACGCAGCATGGAGGCCAAGGCCGTGCCCGGCCTCTATTTCATCGGCGAATGCGTCGACGTCACGGGTTGGCTCGGCGGCTATAATTTCCAATGGGCTTGGGCCTCTGGATTTGCTGCGGGCGAATGCGCCTGAAGCTTTCGATTTCTGCATATCGGCGGAACCCGTATATTAGAACTACCGATTCAAGACTTCTTAAGAGAGGTGCGCCATCCTGTCTCAATTGGCGGCTTGCAAAGCTCTTCCTAAATTAAGCTTTACCGGCAAGCCGTTTTGTTGGATTGTTGTGTCAGAAGAGTGAGGTTTCGAGCATGACCAGACACCCACGACGCGCCCGCGCCATCGCAATCACCCAGGCAAAGGCTGACGCCGCGATGGCCGTCCTGCGATATTTGATGCTCGCAGCCGGCGCCACAGCCGCCACCTTCGCCCTGTTGCTCGCGCACTTCCTCTGATCGGTACTCGCATCCGTAAGTAATCTTGCCGCCTTCGCGCGCGACGTCGCGAGCCTGTTGTGCATAAATTGCAACTATTTCACCGTCTTGGCTGAACCAGACGTTACCGCTTATCCGAAAATTAATATCTAATCTGACACAATTGCCCGCGATTATTTGGGCATCTCCAACTTGTTTGGACATGAACCGGCAATGACTGCCGCCTGGCTTCCGGGTTCCCCGATGTAAAGAGAATAGCTCAATGTGCACTCGGCTGGCGCGCCTGATGGCTGCCTGCGGGAGGAGTAGTGTATGAAAGGCCCGGAACGCCATGTTGATTGACAAGATTCTTTCCCGCTTCAAGATCAAGACGAAGGTTCTGATCTTCGTTCTGCCTTTCGTTGTGACCATTTCGGCGGTGGGTCTGACGGGCCTCTATGCTTCCGGACTTCTCCAGGGCCGTATGGAAATCTCCAACAGCGTGCTGCAGTCGCTGAGCGGGTTCAAGGATCTCTACGGTTCGATGGACGACTTCCTGCGCATCACAAGCCAGCAGGCGCGCGACAAGCTGCTCACCGATCTGAAGACCCAGCAAGGCGTCCTCGACCAGACGCTGAACCAGGTGGGCAAAGAAGCTGCCGGCCGCGACAGCCTTGCGGAAGCCTCGAGCCGCACCAAGGACATTTCAGGTGTCGTCGACAAGCTCTGGGCGCTGCACGAGCAGGAAGAGGCGCTGCATGAGCAGATCGACGCGGCGCAGAAGAGCCTGATCAGCACCCGCTTCACGGTCTCCTACCAGGCCGAGGAATTGCAGACGGCGCTGCAGCGCGACGAGAGCGCCGCCACCGTCACCCTTCGCACCGCCGACCGCCTGCTGAAGGGCGGCGATTTCCTCGGCACCGTCGCCAGCGGCTTTGGCAAGCCGCAGACGCCGCAGGACAAAATCGCCTTCATCAACGAGCAGATGCCGGAGATCATCAAGGCCCAGCGCCTGATCGCCATTTCGGTTCCGACCAACCAGAAGAATGTCATCGACGCCCTGGCGGCGACCATCGACAGCATCAAGGCGATTGCCCAGATGCCCGCTCCGACCGACGAGAACGTCGCCGAACTCGGCCGTCTCGTCTCCCGCTTCCGCCAGACCTCGACCTACACGCAGCTGACCGCAACGCAGAAGATGCGCGAGGCGACCCAGCGCTTCGCCGAGCTCGAGGGCCGCATCGCCCAGACCAACTCCGTCCTTCAGGACACACGACGCCTGGAAAATTCCGTCTATGCGCTGCAGATCGTGCTGTCCGATTTCCTCTCCAACTCGAGCAAGGACAACCTCGTGCGCCTGCAGCAGCAGGCCGGCACGCTCGGCAAGGACATGCAGGTGCTGACCACCAGTGCCAAGGGCATGGGCTTTGCCGAAGGCATTTCCGGCGCGATCCAGCCGGCGCTCGACGCCATTTCCGGCGGCGGCTCCAAGATCGTCGATACGATCGGCGAGCGCGTCACTGCCTATGCCGCCGCCCGCCAGGAACTCGACCAGATCTGGACGAAGCTGACCGATTTCGCCGAGCTGCAGAAACAGACGGCCGGCACCGAGCGCACCCAGGCAAACAGCATCTCGGTGCTCACCACCGGACTCGGTATCCTGCTGTCGATCCTCGGCGGCATCGCCCTGGTGCTGACGCTGCAGCGCCCGATCAGCCAGATTACGGCCGCCATGCGGCGCATCGCCGAAGGGTCGCTGGATACCAGCATCTCCGGCGAGCAGCGCTACGACGAGATCGGCGACATGGCCCGCGCCCTCGGCATCTTCAAGGAGAATGCCATCTCGAAGATCCGCATCGAGGAGCAGAGCGACGAGGAACGCGCGGCTGCCGAACACGAGCGCCAGCGCAACGACGCCGAAAAGCGCGAGATGGACCGGCAAATCGAATTCGCCGTCAACGCGCTTGCCGCCGGCCTCGAACGCATGTCGCAGGGCGATATCTCGACGACGATCGAAACGCCCTTCATCGGCCGCCTCGAACAGCTGCGTCAGGACTTCAACGGTTCGATGCTGCGCCTGCAGGCGACGATGAGCCAGATCCGCGACAATGTCGAGCTGATCCAGGGCAACGGCAACCAGATGGCCCAGTCGGCCGAGGATCTCTCCAAGCGCACCGAACAACAGGCGGCGTCGCTCGAGGAGACCGCGGCTGCCGTCGATCAGATCACCGTCACGGTGCGCTCGTCGGCCGAACGCGCCAAGGATGCCGACCAGATCGTCCGTCAGGCCAAGCGCAGCGCCGACGACTCCGCGGTCGTCGTCAGCAACGCGATTGACGCCATGGGCCGCATCGAGGATGCTGCGCGCCAGATCGAGCAGATCATCGGCGTCATCGACGAGATCGCCTTCCAGACCAACTTGCTGGCGCTCAACGCCGGCATCGAGGCGGCGCGCGCCGGCGAGGCCGGCAAGGGGTTCGCCGTCGTCGCCATGGAAGTCCGGGAGCTCGCCCAGCGCTCCGCTGCCGCGGCGCAGGAGATCAAGGGACTGATCAACAAGTCGACCAACGAGGTCAGCTCCGGCTCGCAATTCGTGCAGGAGACCGGCACGGTGCTTGCCAAGATCAGCGCCCAGATCGTCACGATCAGCCAGCATGTCGAGATGATCGCTCGCGCCAGCCACGACCAGTCCAACGCGCTGCAGAGCGTCAACTCGACCGTCAACCAGATGGACCAGATGACCCAGAAGAACGCCGCCATGGTCGAGGAGACGACCGCCGCCAGCCGCGAACTGGCCGACGAGGCCGATGCGCTACGCCGTCTCATCCAGCAGTTCAAGATCGACGGGGTGGGCGAAGCGCCGGCCTACCGCGCCGCCTGATCAACGCTTGATTTCTATTGTTTCGACGGCCCCGGTTTTCCGGGGCCGTTTGTGTATTGGTAAGGCGCGATCGGTCGGCTTGGCAGGCCGATCGGAATGTCCGAAATCGGGGCGGTTGGTTATCCCGGCCAATCCAGATTTACGGAAAAATTTCCTTAACGCTTTTCCTCTAATTTAGCCCTTGTTGTGCCGCTGGGGGTCTTTGATGCCGCGCCTTTTCTCTACGTCGATCGTCCGCCAGATCGTTGTGATCACGCTGTTTCTGCTGGCGATCAGCACGGCCGCCATCGTCGGCGCGACCTATTACAATCTGAGCCGCCATGTGATGGACGGCGCCGTCTCCGACGCGAGGGACGCCGCCCGCGCCATGGCCGTCCTCTACGGCGCGGCCGATCAGGCCGCCAAGGTCGAGGTCGAGGACAACCGGCTCACCGCTGTCACCGAAGAGGCCATTCCGGCCCTTGCGGATCACTCGCTGGTCGACCACACCGCCCAGTCGATCGCCGGCGTTGCGACGATCTTCCAGAAGCAGGGCGGCGACTACGTCCGCATATCCACCAACGTCAAGAAGGAAAACGGCGACCGCGCCGTCGGTACCAAGCTCGCAGCCGAGCACCCGGCCCAGCCGGTTCTCGCTCGGGGCGAGGCCTATTTCGGCCCGGCCGAGCTGTTCGGCCGCAAGTTCATGACCGGTTATTTCCCGATCAAGAACGCATCGAACGCCAATGTCGGCATTCTCTTCATCGGCATTCCGATGGAGTTCTATTTTCAGCGCATGAACGAGCTGCTGATCCTGGTTCTCGGCATCGGCGCCGTCGTCATGCTGCTCGTCGGCGTTCTAGCTTTCTATGCGATCCGCCAGTCGGTGAAGCCTTTGCAGGCGCTGACCGCCAGCGTCCACTCGATCTCCTCGGGCGATCTCGACGAGGCAATCCCCTGTCTTGAGAAGAAAAACGAGTTCGGCGAGATCGGCCGCGCCCTCTCGCTCTTCCGCGACAGCGCCCGCGCCAGGCGCGACCTGGAAACTGAGGCGGCCGAACAGCGCGCCTTGAGCGATGCCGAACGCACCAGGAACGATGCCGACAAGCGCTCGCTCGACAGCCAGATCGACTTTGCGGTCAACCAGCTTGCGGCCGGCCTCGGCCGCCTGTCCCAGGGCGACGTCTCGCAGACGATCGGCACACCTTTCGTCGGCCGGCTGGAGCAGCTGCGCGTCGATTTCAACACCTCGCTTCTGGGGCTTCAGGATACGCTCTCCGGCATCCGCGACAGCGCCTCGACGATCCAGCGCAACAGCGGCGCCGTCTCGGCTTCCGCCGATGAACTTTCGAAACGCACGGAAGCGCAGGCGGCAAACCTCGAGGAGACCGCCGCCGCGGTCGAGGAGATCACCGTCACGGTTCGCTCTTCCGCCGAGCGCGCCCGTGAAGCCAACAGTGTCGTCGCCGCCACCAAGAAGACCGCCGACAATTCCGGCACCGTCGTCCGCGATGCCGTCGCTGCCATGGAACGTATCGAAGAGGCCTCGCAGCGGATCGAGCAGATCATCGAGGTGATCGACGATATCGCCTTCCAGACCAATCTTCTGGCGCTCAATGCCGGCATTGAGGCGGCGCGGGCCGGCGAGGCGGGCAAGGGCTTTGCCGTCGTCGCCCAGGAGGTCCGCGAGCTCGCCCAGCGTTCGGCCGATGCGGCGCGCGAGATCAAGTCGCTGATCGAGACATCGAGCCGGGAAGTGACGGCCGGCTCCGAGCTGGTCCAGAAGACCGGCAGCGTCCTTGCCTCGATCAGCCAGGAGATCATCGCGATCAGCGGCCATGTCGAGACCATCGCCACCGCCAGCCGCGATCAGTCGGCGGCGCTGCAGGAGGTCAACGGTTCCGTGAACGCCATGGACCAGATGACCCAGAAGAATGCCTCGATGGTTGCCGAGACGACGCAGGCAAGCCGCCTGCTTGCCGGCGAAGCCGATACGCTGATGGCGCTCATCGAGCGTTTCCGCATCGGCGCAGAACCGGCGGCCGCTCACCTCGGCGCAAGAAAAGTCGCCTGAGGAGCATGGCCCTGACAGCCGCAGGATTGCGCCGCAAGGCTGCGGCGTTTTCCGTTCGCTGCGACCCGCTTTAAAATGAGGTCGATCGAAGTCAGCCAGGCGGCGAAGCGGATGATGTTGCTGTCTCCGTACTCGGCATAAAACCGGTCTTCATCCGCCTTGGAACCGCTTGGCTTAGAGTAATGCCGGTATCCGTAGACGCCGGCGATGGTGATCATGTCGATCATGGCGATGTCCTTTCTCATGTCAGACGTCACCTCATTTAGGCGTCAAAATTCGCTTCATAAACAGGAGAAATCCCGCTATGTTTTTCATCAATGAAAAACGCGAATTGGGATTCCTATCAGCTTTTCCTGCAGGTCGCCCGGCTCGGCGGTCTGACGGGAGCGAGCGCTGCCAGCGGGCTCAGCCCCGCCACCGTCGGTCGGCGCATGCTCGAGCTTGAGCAGGAGGTCGGCCGCGCCCTGTTTTCGCGCAGTCAGACCGGTTATCGGCTGACGCAGGATGGCCAGGCGCTGCTCGATCATCTTCAGGAGATGGAAGCCGCCGCCCGCAAGGTCGAAGCCTGGCGGCAATCCGGTGAGGGCGGCACAACTGTCAGGATCACCGCCGGCACCTGGGTCGCCTGGCTGCTGACGGAGAATTTCGCCGCAATCCGCATGCCGGGCGATGCCTTCGCCATCGCGCTCAGCATCGGCGAGGCGCGGGCGAGCCTTGCCTATCGTGAGAGCGATATCGGCATTCGCGCCTTCGAGCCGGCGGAAGCCAACCTGGCCGCCCGCGCGCTCGGGGAGGTGGCCTATGCCGTCTATGCCAGACGCAACGCCGCCGAGACCGACGAGCGCTGGATTGCCGTCGGCGAGGAGGAAGCGATCTCGGCCTATCTGCGCTGGCCGCACGCCTATGCCGCATCCGGGATCGTCGCCACTGTCAACCGGCCGCGTTCGCTGCCGGATCTGGTGCGCGCCGGCGCCGGCAAGACCGTGCTTCCCTGTTTCGTCGGCGACCTTCATCCGGAATTGCAGCGCCAGGGCGGCGAACTGCCGGAACTGCGTCACCGCCAGTGGATCGTCATGAATGCCGAGGACCGTCATCGCCCCGAAATCCGCACGGTCGCCGACCGAATGACCAAGCTCATCCGAAGCTATGCCGATCTCTTCGCCGGAAAGCGGCCGAGCCGCGGTTGACGTTTACGATGAAGCGCCCGCGCATTCCGGGACACGCGGGCGTTTAGATGAAGGCGGCGACCCGAGGTCGCCTGGCTATGCTTGTCAATGCCGGTTGGTGACGACGACCGGAATGAGCAGGTCGCCCCAGTTGCCGTCGCCGCCGTGATGACGGGCCGAGCGCACCAGCTCGACCGAGACGCCGGCCTCGACGGCTTTCATGACCGACTGGTTCAGCCGGTGCAGGTCATTGGCGAGCATGCGGATCGTCGTCTGCTGATCCTCGCTCATGCTGGACGTCTGCTCTTCGGCCCGTTCCCGGACGCGTGAAATGGATGCCATGGTTCTGTCCTCCTGTTCAGGTTATTCCGCAGCCGGTTTGAACTGCGCATGTTCGGTTGAATCGTGCATGGCGGTGGTCGACGACCGGCCGCCGGTGATGGCGAGCGACACGGCGTCGAAATAGCCGGTGCCGACCTCGCGCTGATGTTTGGTGGCGGTATAGCCGTAGTCCTCTGCGGCGAATTCTGCCTCCTGCAGCTCGGAATAGGCCGACATCTGCCGCTGCCGGTAACCGCGCGCCAGTTCGTACATGCCGTAGTTCAGCTGGTGGAAGCCGGCGAGCGTGATGAACTGGAACTTGTAGCCCATCGCGCCGAGTTCGCGCTGGAACTTGGCGATCGTCGCCTCATCGAGGTTCTTCTTCCAGTTGAACGAAGGCGAGCAATTATAGGCAAGCAGTTTGCCGGGATGGACCTTGTGCACTCCCTCGGCAAAACGGCGCGCCTGCTCGAGATCCGGCTTGGAAGTCTCGCACCAGATCAGATCGCAATGCGGCGCATAGGCGACGGCCCGGGCGATGCACGGCTCGATGCCGTTTCGGACCTGGTAGAAGCCCTCGACCGTTCGCCCGGCATCATAATCGACGAAGGGCTGGTCGCGCTCGTCGATGTCGGAGGTCAGCAGCTTTGCCGCTTCCGCGTCGGTGCGGGCGATCACCAGCGTTGCCACGCCCATGACGTCGGCGGCAAGCCGTGCGGCGTCGAGATTGCGGATATGGGCGGCCGTCGGGATCAGCACCTTGCCGCCGAGATGGCCGCATTTCTTTTCCGAGGCGAGCTGGTCCTCGAAATGGACGCCGGCGGCACCCGCCTCGATATAGGCCTTCATGATCTCGAAGGCGTTGAGCGGCCCGCCGAAGCCGGCTTCGGCATCGGCGACGATCGGCGCGAACCAGGTTTCGACGGAAAGCCCGTTGCCTTCCGCCGTCTCGATCTGATCGGCGCGCTGCAGGGTGCGGTTGATGCGTTTGGCAAGCTCAGGCCCGGCATTGGCGGGATAGAGCGACTGGTCGGGATACATCGCCGATGCCGTATTGGCGTCGGCCGCCACCTGCCAGCCGGAGAGGTAGATAGCCTTCAGCCCGGCGCGCACCATCTGCATGGCCTGGTTGCCGGAAAGGGCGCCGAGCGCATTGACGAAATCCTCCTGGCGCAGCAGCCGCCACAATCGGTCCGCCCCCATTTCGGCGAGCGTGTGGGTTAGCGCCACCGAGCCTCTGAGCCGCTGCACGTCGGCGGCCGAGTAAGGCCTTTCGATGCCGTCGAAGCGGCCCGCCGGTGCATTGGCAACAAGTTTGTAAAAATCGGTCATGCTGATCTCCTCACTAAAAATCCGATATCAGGGATGTTGATGACAAGTTTGACAATATCGCGCGGAATGACCAGAAAAACCTTTGATTTCCTGGGCGGAAAGAGGTTAAGATGACGAAGATTGACAGAGCGGCGCTGTGAATTTGTAAAGTTTTGTAAACGTTGGCGCCGCTTGCCTGTCAAAGGGTGTGACAATGGCGGAACGGAAGATATTCGCAGGCCCGAAATTGCGGCGCATCCGCAATGCGCTGGCGCTGACGCAGACCGCCATGGCCGAGGCGCTCGAAATATCGCCCTCTTACCTGAACCTGATCGAGCGCAACCAGCGGCCATTGACGGTGCAGCTGCTCTTAAAGCTGGCGGCCGTCTACAGGGTCGATCTGGAGGAATTGCGCGGTCAAACCGGCGGCAGCCTCGGCCAGCTCAAGGAGGTCTTTGCCGATCCGCTGCTTGCAGGCGAATTGCCCGGCGACCAGGAACTGGTGGAAGTGGCCGAGGCCGCACCCAATGCCGCGGCCGGCATGATCAAGCTCTATCGCGCCTATCGTGAACAGGCCGCCCGGCTGTCGGACCTGACGGCGCTAATGGCGGCCGAAGGGCACGCACCCGTCGCCGTCGGCCGGTTGCCGCTCGACGAGCTGCGCGAGACGCTGGAGCGCAGATCGGCCTATTTCGGACGGATCGAGACGGCGGCGGAAACCTTTGCCGCGACGCTTCCCGGCGGCGCCGAGCTTGCCGCCGGGCTGAAGGACTGGCTGCGCGCCGAGCGCGGCATTGCGGTGCGCGTCCTGCCGGTGCATGTCATGCCGGATCTGCGCCGCCGTTTCGACCGGCATTCGATGCGGCTTTTCATTTCCGAGCGCCTGTCGCCGGCCGACCGTACGCATGAGATCGCTGTCGAGGCGGCCAACCTCGCTTTGCTGCCGGCCATCAATGCCGAGCTCGAGGATCTCGCGCTCTCCTCCGCCGAGGCGCGCCGCATTGCTCGCTTCGAGCTGGCCCGCATCGCGGCCCTGGCGCTCGCCATGCCCTATGAGGCCTTCCTGGCGGCGGCCAAGACGACGCGCTACGACATCGACATTCTGCGCGCCCGCTTCGGCGTCTCATTTGGCCATGCCGCGACGCGTCTGGCCATGCTGCAGCGGCCGGGGGCGGCAGCCATCCCCTTCTTCATGATGGAGATCGATGCCGCCGGCCACCGGCTGCGACGAGGCGGCGCCCAGGGTTTTCCGCAGGCCCGTTTCGGCGGCGGCTGTCCGAAGCTCAATATCCACGCCGCCTTCCTGCAGCCGGGCCAGATTCTTGCCGAGACGGTGGTCATGCCGGATGGAGCATCCTTCCTGACGGTCGCCCGCACGCTGGAGGGGCCGAGCGTCGAATTCGGCGAAAGGATCAGGCGCACGGCGATCCTGATCGGCTGCGATGCCGCCCTTGCAGACGGCTTGGTCTACGGGCAGATGACGGCGGTCGATCCGGTCGCGATCGGCCCGGCCTGTCGCCTTTGCGAGCGGCGCGGCTGCCTTTCCCGCGCCGAGCCGCCGGTGACGAGACCGCTTGGGCTCGACGAGATGGTGGCAGGCCTCAGCGCCTTCGACTTCCAGTGATTGTGAAATCGTTGAGGGCGCAGTTTTTGCGCTTGTGGGCTTGGAAATTCCTTCTTAGTCTGCGGCCAAACCAGAGGGAAAAGACGTCCGGGGATGCGGACGCTTTGAACAAACAGGAGAAGTCATGAGGTCAACCATCGCAAGTGTGACGGCCGCCGCCATCGCCGCGCTTTTTGCCGCCGCTCCGGCCTTTGCCCAGGAGCGTGTCGTCAACGTCTACAACTGGTCAGATTATATCGACGACAGCATCCTGACCGACTTCACCAAGGAAACCGGCATCAAGGTCGTCTACGACACATTCGATTCGAACGAGACGGTAGAAACCAAGCTGCTTGCCGGCGGCACCGGCTATGACGTGGTCGTTCCCACCGCCGACTTCCTGCAACGCCAGATCCAGGCCGGCGTCTTCCAGAAGCTCGACAAGTCGAAGCTGCCGAACCTTTCCAACATGTGGGACGTGATCCAGCAGCGCACCGCTGCATACGATCCGGGCAATGAATATGCCGTCGATTACATGTGGGGAACCGACGGCATCGGCTACAATGTCAAAAAGGTGGCTGAAATCCTGGGTCCCGATGCCAAACCCGGCCTCGAAGTGATCTTCGATCCAAAGGTCGCCCAAAAGTTCAAGGACTGCGGCATCTACGTGCTCGACACGCCGAAGGACGTCATGACCACGGCGCTGCGCTATCTCGGCCTCGATCCGAACTCGACCAAGGCCGAGGATTTCAAGAAGGTCGAGGAATTGCTGACGGCGGTCCGCCCCTATATCCGCAAGTTCCATTCGTCCGAATATATCAACGCCCTTGCCAACGGCGATATCTGCATCGCCTTCGGCTATTCCGGCGACATGCTGCAGGCCCGCGACCGCGCGGCCGAAGCCAAGAACGGCGTCGAGGTCAACTACTCGATCCCCGTACAGGGCGCCCAGATGTGGTTCGACATGATGGCGATCCCCGCCGATGCCAAGCATGTGGCCGAAGCGCATGAGTTCCTGAACTACATGATGAAGCCCGAGGTCATCGCCAAGGCGAGCGATCACACCTTCTATGCCAACGGCAACAAGGCTTCGCAGCAGTTCGTCAGCAAGGACGTGCTGAACGATCCGGCGGTCTATCCGACCGAAGAGGTGATGAAGAACCTGTTCACCGTCAAGCCGTGGGACCCGAAGACCCAGCGCACGGCGACGCGGATCTGGACGAAGGTCGTCACCGGCCAGTAAGTCAATGCCAGGCCCGGACGGCAACGTCCGGGCCTTTCAATTGCGGCCTAGAACAGGATGATTTTAGGCCGGTCGGCCTAAAATCTGAATCCTGTTCCAGATTGAAGAGTTAGAGCATGATGTTCGTCCGAAAACCGCTCACACTTTTCGGCATCATGCTCTAGGTGGAGGCCGGCCCAATACGCATATTTTTCGGGGAATAATATGAAATCCTTAGGCAATATCCGCCGCGCTTTCGCGCCTTGGACCGATCCGTCCGCAAAACCGTTCATTGCCTTCAAGAACGTCACCAAGCGCTTCGGTGATTTTACCGCTGTCAACGACCTGTCGTTGAACATCTATCACCGCGAGTTCTTCGCGCTGCTCGGCGCGTCCGGCTGCGGCAAGTCGACGCTCCTGCGCATGCTCGCCGGCTTCGAGCAGCCGACATCCGGCGAAATCGTTCTCGATGGCACCGATCTCGCCGGCACGCCGCCCTACCGGCGGCCGGTCAATATGATGTTCCAGTCCTACGCGCTTTTCCCGCACATGACCGTCGAGAAGAACATCGCCTTCGGCCTGAAGCAGGACGGCATGCCGAAGGACGAAATGGCCGAGCGCGTTGCGCAGATGCTGAAGCTCGTCAAGCTGGAGCAGTTTGCGTCGCGCAAGCCGAACCAGCTCTCCGGCGGCCAGCGTCAGCGCGTGGCGCTCGCCCGGTCGCTCGCCAAGCGCCCGAAAGTGCTGCTGCTCGACGAACCCCTCGGCGCGCTCGACAAGAAGCTGCGCGAGGAAACCCAGTTCGAGCTGATGGACCTGCAGCAAAGCCTCGGCCTCACCTTCGTCGTCGTCACCCACGACCAGGAAGAGGCGATGACCATGGCGGACCGTATTGCCGTCATGAGCCACGGCAAGGTCGTGCAGGTGGCGACGCCGGCCGAAATCTACGAGGCGCCGAATTCCCGCTTCGTGGCGGATTTCATCGGCGACGTGAACATCTTCGACGGCAAGGTGACGACATCGGGGAGCGGCGCAACCGAGATCGCCGTCGACAGCGGTTTCACCATCCGTATCGCTGCCGCAGGTGCCCCGGCGATCGGCAGCACGGCCGGTTTTGCCATCCGCCCCGAGAAGATCCGCGTCAGCCGCGCGGCGCCCGCGAACGCGTCGGTCAACGCGGCCAGGGGCGAGATCTGGGATATCGGCTATCTCGGCGACATGACCGTCTTCCACATCAAGCTACCGAGCGGCAAATTTGTCAGAGCCTCTTTCCTCAACGCGCAGCGCTCCGTCGAAGACCCCTTCACCTATGATCAGGACGTCTGGGTCTCCTTCGATGAAGACGGCGGCGTGCTGCTGAAGGATTGAGATCATGGGAACGCTGGCATCACCCTTCTATAACCGCCTCGTCATCGTCATTCCCTACGCCTGGCTGCTGCTCTTCTTTCTGGCGCCGTTCTTCATCGTCTTCCGCATCTCGCTGTCAACGACGGCGATCGCCATACCGCCCTATGAGCCGGTCTTCTCCTTTGCCGACGGCTGGGGCGGTTTCTGGAGCAAGGTCGCGACCTTCTCCCTCGACAATTACGGCTATCTCACCGACGACCCACTCTACTTCAACGCCTATCTGTCGAGCGTGATCATCGCGGCGGTCTCGACATTCCTGATGCTGCTGATCGCCTATCCGATCGCCTACGGCATGGCGCAGGCGCCGCGCACGATCCGCCCGACGCTGCTGATGCTCGTCATCCTGCCATTCTGGACGAGCTTCCTGATCCGCGTCTATGCCTGGATTGCCATTCTGAAGCCGGAAGGCCTGCTGAACCAACTCCTCCTGTCGCTGCATTTGATCGACACGCCGCTGATCATTCTCAACACACCCACGGCCGTCTATATCGGTATCGTCTATTCCTACCTGCCCTTCATGGTGCTGCCGCTCTACTCGGCGCTCGAAAAGATGGACGGCACGCTGATCGAGGCGGCCCAGGATCTCGGCTGCACGCCAATCCGGGCCTTCTGGCGCGTCACTTTCCCGCTGTCGATCCCCGGTGTGGTGGCCGGCTGCATGCTGGTCTTCATCCCCGCCGTCGGCGAGTTCGTCATCCCCGATCTTCTCGGCGGGTCGCAGACGCTGATGATCGGCAAGACGCTCTGGAACGAGTTCAATGCCAATCGCGACTGGCCGGTCTCCTCGGCGGTCGCAACCATCCTGCTCATGATCCTGGTGATCCCGATCGTCTTCTTTCAGAATGCACAGGCCAAGGCCGAAGAGCGGGGGAGATAGACCATGCTGCGATGGACCCGTTTCAACGTCATCTCCGTCGTGCTCGGCTTTGCCTTCCTCTATCTGCCGATCGTGCTGCTGGTGATCTTTTCCTTCAACGAGTCGAAGCTCGTTACCGTCTGGGGCGGCTTCTCGACCAAATGGTACGTCTCGCTGCTGTCGAACCAGTCCCTGCTAGACGCCGCCTGGGTGACGATCCGTGTCGGTCTGCTGTCGGCCACCTTCGCCACCGTGCTCGGCACGATGGCGGCGCTGACGCTGGTGCGTTACACCCGCTTTCGCGGCCGCATGCTTTTCTCGGGCATGGTCTATGCGCCGCTCGTCATGCCCGAGGTCATCACCGGCCTGTCGCTGCTGCTGCTTTTCGTGGCGATCGGCTTCGACCGCGGCTTCTGGACGATCACGCTGGCGCATACGACGCTGACCATGTGCTTTGTCGCCGTCGTCGTGCAGTCACGGCTTCTAAGCTTCGATCAGTCGATCGAGGAAGCGGCGCAGGATCTGGGGGCGCCGCCGGTGCGCACCTTCTTCGAAATCACCCTGCCGATCATCTCGCCGGCAGTGTTTTCGGGTTGGATCCTGGCGTTCACCCTGTCGCTGGATGACCTCGTGATCGCAAGCTTCACCTCCGGCCCGGGCGCAACCACGCTGCCGATGAAGATATACAGTCAAGTTCGTTTGGGGGTGACGCCGGAGATCAATGCCGTCTGCACCATTCTGATCGCCGTCGTCGCGGTCGGCGTCGTCTGCGCCTCGATCATCACCAAGCGCCGCGAAATCCAGCGTGATCGAGACGAGCGCGCGGCCGCCGGGGCCTGATTTACTGCGCGTGAGGCGTATTGCCGAACAGCGGAACCGGCGAAATGACCGGATTTGGCCATGAGCCGCCGATGAAGAACGGCAGAAGCGGCAGCTCGGCCGCCTTGGCCGGATCGGTTGCCTCCAGCGAGCCTGAAAGCGCCAGCCCGTTCGACTGGTAGGTGACGACGCCGGAAAGTGTCAGTGTCTGTGCAGGTCCGGCGATATGGGCGTCGTGGATCTCGGCCGAACCATTGGCGAAATCGGCCTGAAGATCCAGCCGGCTGAAGGCGAAGGCGCCGTTCGCCGCCGCGCTCAGCGGAAAGAACGGCTTTTCGGCGGCCTGGGTCCGCAGCGCTGCGGCGTCGATGCCGGGGATTGTGCCCTCTTTCGTCCAGAAGTGCAGCCTGCCGGTGACGTCGGCAAGGCCGGTCGTCCAGATCGCTTTTGGCGACTGCAGGTCGAGATCGAGCGATCCCGTCGCAAGCGGCAGCGGCCCTTTGAGCTGCAGGCGCTCGGCAAGAGCGGCGAAGTCGGCATCGCGGATCGACAGCTGCAGTTTGCCGCCGCCGTCGAAATCACGCTGCGTCGCTTCCAGATGCGCGGTCAGCTCGCCGCCTTCGAAGGCGCTGTCGCCGATATCGAATTTCGCCTCGCCGCCAGTCACGATCATGCTGGCGCCGACATCGGAAAGCTCGAAGAGACCCATCTGCGCGCGCCGCGCCGAAAGCCTGACGTCGATGTCAAGCAGCTGAAGCGGTTCGCGCATGCCTTTGGAGATTTCCTCTGCCTCGCCGGCGGCGAGCCTGAGCGCAAAGGCATCGAGGAAAGGTTTGAGGTTCATCTGGTCGAAGGCAAGCGTGCCGCCGATCTTCGGCCGTCTGCCGGGCACGGTCGAAAGGTCCATCACGCCGGTAGCGCTTGCCTCGTTCAGCGACAGGCTGAGATCGTTGAAGCGCAGCCCGCTGCCCGACGACATGATGTCGGATTCCAGCGATGCGCTCTTCAGCGTCCCGATGCCGGGGATCGATTTGCCCGACCATGTGAGAAGCGCCGGCACATCGGGAATGCTGGCGGCGATATTACCGGAAACGGCCGAAAGGCGGGCGATGCTGGCAATTCCCTGGAAACGCGCTGTCAGCAGGTTTGACGTCAGCGATGTCCGCGTCTCGGCGCTCTTGCCGGCAAAGGCGAGCAGCGGCTGGCGGGAGGCGAAATCGACCTTCAGGTCCTCGCCGTTGATGCGGGCGATGACGACCGCCGAGATCGCGCCTGAGAGCCGCGGCCAGGCGATGTCGGCCGTGACGCTGTCGAAATAGAAGGTCTTGGCGCTCCCGATGTCGGTGACGGCAAGCGTACCGTCCTCGACGGTCACCGCGCCGATCTCGGCATCGAGAGCCGGATCGAGCACCTCGGTTCCGTTTTCATAGCGCACGCCGCTGATCGCACGGGCGAGCAGGCCGGCATAACTCCAGTCGATCAGGCCTTCTTCGTCACGAGTCAGCGCCAGGTTGGGACGCAGCAGATGGAATTCGTGGAAACTCGTCCGGCCTCTCAGCGCATCGATGAGGCTGAAATCGGCCGACAGGCTTTCGATGCTGCCGAGCAGCTTGTCGCCGCTTTCGCGCGGCTGGCGGATCGTGACCTCGTTCAGCGTGATGCGTGGCGTCGGCCAGAATTCGAGAACCGGATCGCCTTCGATCTCGGCCTGATAGCCCGTCCATTTAGACAGTGCGTCCTCGATGCCGGAGCGCACGAAACCGGTGGTGATGAGATAGGGCGCGGCTACCCTCAGCGCCACGAAAAGCCCAAGCGCGATCAGCAGCAGCACGGTCGAAACACGCGCGAAGGCCGGCAGCCAGCGCGAAACGGGTCCGATCTTCCTGCGCCACCTGCGATGTCTTGACGTACCCATGATCTCCGCCGGGCATTCAGCCGGTTAAGCCGTTAAGCGCTGATTTCGCCGGATATAGGAAATATCGGGCAGATGCAAATCCCACCAACGCCGCGTGTGCGCGGGTATTTTGAATCGACGTTGAGATCGTTTGCGCTTTCCGGCCTGTTTCACCGGGCGTCGGATGCACTCCGGTTCCGCCCTTTATAATGCAATGCAGCATGATATAAAGACAAGATTGGGGAGGAGGATTGAATGCAGGACAACAGACCACTTTGGGTGCCATCGGACGTAGCCGTCGCTAAAAGCCCTATCCATGCCTTCATGGCGCGCTGCAATGCAGACTTCGGGCTATCGCTTTCGGGCTTTGAGGACCTGCATGCATGGTCTGTCGCCGAGCGGGAGAAATTCTGGTCGACCGTCTGGGATTTCTGCGGCGTGAAGGGAAAACGTGGCGCGGAAGTGCTGATCGACGGCGACAGCATGCTCGGCGCCCGCTTCTTTCCCGACGCGACGCTGAACTTCGCCGAAAACCTGCTGCCCGGCCGCGGCGAGGGCGACGCCATCCTCTTCCGCGGCGAGGATAAGGTTGCGGATCGCTGGTCGTGGGATCGGCTGCGCGCGCTGGTCTCGAGGCTGCAGCAGGCCTTCAAGGCGCAGGGTATCGGCGAAGGCGACCGGATCGCCGCCATGATGCCGAACATGCCGGAGACCGTCGCCGCCATGCTGGCGGCCGCTTCGATCGGCGCCATCTGGTCGTCCTGCTCCCCCGATTTCGGCGAACAGGGCGTGCTCGACCGTTTCGGCCAGATCGGCCCGAGGCTGTTCATCGCCTGCGATGCCTATTGGTATTCGGGTAAGCTGCAGGACGTCGGCGCCAAGGTCGCCGCGGTGGCGAAAAGCCTGGGCGTGCCGACGATCGTCGTCCACTATGCCGGCGATGCCGAGGCGGTGGCGCTCGCAACGCCTGGCGCTTCGACGCTTGAAGCCTTCATTGCGCCCTATGAGGCGAGCGAGATTGAATTCGCCCAACTCGCCTTCGCCCATCCGCTCTACATCCTCTTTTCCTCCGGCACGACGGGCGTGCCGAAATGCATCGTCCATTCGGCCGGCGGCACGCTGTTGCAGCACCTGAAGGAGCAGCGGCTGCATTGCGGCCTCGAGGCCGGCGAGAAGCTCTTCTACTTCACCACCTGCGGCTGGATGATGTGGAACTGGCTGGTCAGCGGTCTTGCCAGCGGCGCCACCCTCTGCTTGTTCGACGGATCGCCCTTTGCCCCCGACGGCAACGTGCTGTTCGACTATGCCGAGGCCGAGAAATTCGCAATCTTCGGCACTTCGGCGAAATATATCGATGCGGTGCGCAAAAGCGGGCTGACGCCGCGCCAAAGCCACGATCTCTCCAGCCTGCGGCTGATGACGTCGACCGGCTCGCCGCTGTCGCCCGAAGGATTTACCTTCGTCTATGAGGGCATCAAGGCAGATGTGCAACTCGCCTCGATCTCCGGCGGCACCGATATCGTCTCCTGTTTCGTGCTCGGCAATCCGCTGCAGCCGGTCTGGCGTGGCGAGATCCAGGGGCCGGGCCTCGGCCTTGCTGTCGACGTCTGGAACGATGACGGCAAGCCGGTGCGCGGCGAAAAGGGCGAACTCGTCTGCACCAAGGCATTCCCCTCGATGCCTGTGATGTTCTGGAACGATCCTGACGGTGCCAAATATCGCGCCGCCTATTTCGACCGGTTCGACAACGTCTGGTGCCACGGCGATTTCGCCGAATGGACGGAACATGGCGGCTTGATCATCCACGGCCGCTCGGATGCGACGCTCAATCCCGGCGGCGTGCGCATCGGCACGGCCGAAATCTACAATCAGGTCGAGCAGATGGAAGAGGTGGCCGAGGCGCTGTGCATCGGCCAGGAATGGGAGGACGACGTGCGCGTCATCCTTTTCGTTCGCCTGGCAGCGGGCGTGACGCTGACCGAGGATCTGATCAAGGCGATCAAGACACGGATACGCACCGGCGCCTCGCCGCGCCATGTGCCGGCGAAGGTCATCGCGGTTGCCGATATTCCCCGCACCAAGTCAGGCAAGATCGTCGAGCTTGCGGTGCGCGAGGTCGTGCATGGCCGGCCGGTGAAAAACCAGGAAGCGCTCGCCAATCCCGAGGCGCTGCGGCTCTTTGCAGGCTTAAGCGAACTGAGGGACTGATAAGGAATCGTAAACCACAAGCTTTCACCATTCAGCAATCCCTTGTCATGGAAACCTTTCGTTAAGAAAGGTTCGTCAAAGGTGAAATAACTTAGGGGCCGCACATGAACGAGGCGGCCTGAAGCGCTACAGCGCCCGCGTCTTCGACGCGTAAGGACGCTGTAGCACTTTAAGTTGCTGCATAATCTGCCCTCAAATCGATTCCGATTTAAGGAATTATGCAGCAGAGCTTACGAAACATGACGTTCATCGCCTGAGCTCTTGTTGAACAGCACTAAATTCAAAGGCAGCCTCTGGGCTGCCCTTTTTTTACGACATGCCGCGCAGAAATTTGCAGCGGGTGTCGGCTCAACTCTGCTGAAAGGGATCAGCCGGCCAGCACCCGTTGCGACGGGAAGGTGATCTCGACGAGTGTGCCCTCGTTGGGCGCCGAATTGATCGAGAATGTCGCCCGATTGGCATCGACCATCGCCTTGGTCAGCGGCAGGCCGAGGCCGGTGCCATCGCCACGATGGCGCGACTGGGTCGAGGAGACCTGCCGGAAGGGCTTCATCGCATGGTCGAGTTCGGCGCGCGTCATGCCGATGCCGGTATCGCGAACCCGCAACACCACGCTGCCATTCGCCTCGTAGGAGGTGGATACGACGATCTGCCCGCCCGACGGGGTGAAGCGGATGGCGTTCGATAGGATGTTGAGCGCGATCTGTTTGATCGAGCGCAGATCGGCAACGACATCGGGCACCGCATGCGACAGCGCCGTGCGGATGATGACGCGCTGGCCATTCGCCTGCGGCTGGACCAGGGCGACGGCCTCCGAGACCGCCTCGTTGAGGCCGACGGCGGCAAAATCGAGATCCATCTCGCCCGCCTCGATCTTCGAAATGTCGAGCAGGTCGTTGACGATGTCGAGGACGTGCCGGCCGGAGCGGCCGATATCGTTGGCATATTCGATATAGCGGGGATGGCCAATCGGACCGAAACGCTCGCCGGCCATCATATCGGAAAAGCCGATAATGGCGTTAAGCGGCGTGCGGATTTCGTGGCTGACGCGGGCGAGGAAATCGGTCTTGTGGGCATTGGCGGTTTCGGCGGCCCCCTTGGCGTTGCGCAGCTCTTCCTCGGTGCGCTTCCATTGGGTGATATCGCGGATGACGGCGCAATAGCCATTCGAAGAGGTGAGCCGGCCCATCGTCATGAACAGCGGCACGAAGCCGCCGGCGGCCTCGCGGCCGATCACCTCGCGCCCGTCGTTCAGGACGCTTGCGACGCCATGGCCGGAGAGGCCGTTCAGATAGTCGACAACGGCTTTCTGGCTCTCATGGGCAAACAGCATGACGAAGGGTTTGCCGCGCGTCTCCTGTTCGTCATAATTGAAAAGCGCGCTTGCCGACCGGTTCATCGAGCGGATGTCGCCGTCCGTTCCGATGACGACGACACCGTCGGTCGCCGTTTCCAGGATCGAGCGCAACTCCTCCACTTCGACCTGAAGCTTGGCCACCTTCTCGACCATCCGCTCGGGGCGGGCTTCGGACCGGCCGGCGTCAGCGCGGGCGTCTTCCTTGCCTTCCAACGGCATCAGCGCCAGCATCAGGGCGTTGGCATCTTCCCAGCGCACCGATTGCAGCCGCGCGGTGACCGGCGTCAGCGTGTCGTCGGCCTTGACCAGCATCATGGTGCCGGAGCCCGTGGCATTTTCCTCGAGTTCGCGGCGCTGCAGCAGCGCTTCGATGCCGCCCACGTCGCGCAGCGCATCGAGGGAGGCATAGCCCGTCAGCCGCATGAATTCGGGATTGGCATGTATCAGCGCGTCGCCGACATGGATGAGCACCGCGACAGGCAGCTGGTCGACCGTTCCGGCCGACAGCCCGTCGGTCATCTTGACCCGCGGCGGGATGAAGCTTGTGAGAACCTCGATCTGGCTTACCGTCTCCTCGAGCCCTTCCGTCGCCTCGTCCTCTTCTATGGAGGCGGGCTCTTCAGGCTCTTCTCGCAGCGCCTCGGCCGCGTTCTCGAAGATCGCTTCCTGCGGCGCCGGCTCCTCGGCCGAAGCCATGCCGGCCGTATCGGCGAGCGGTGCTTCTTCCTTGAAAGTTTCCGGTTCCAAGCTCGCTTCGAAAGCCGCTGTCTCCGTGGCGCCGGCGTCCGTCGACCGCGGAGCGGCAGGCTCTTCCTTGCGGGCGCCGAAGGCTTCCAGGCGCTTGGCGATTTCCCGGAAATTCGCCTGTTCGGCGGCCGTCAGTGCGGCGCCGGTGCTGTGAAGCTGAACGACCTTGTCGGTGAAACGACGATTGGGTGTTTCGACGATGCGAAGCGCCGGCGGTTCGTCTGCAGCATTTTCCCGGGCGGGTGTCTCGACACTCGTCTCTTCGCCGGTAATCGCTTCCGGGACCGTCTCTTCGGCCTGCGGCGCGGCTACTGCCGGCGTCTCAATCCCGTTCTCGTCCGCCACTGGCGGTTCCGCCGTAACTTCCTCGGACGGTGCTTGCATGTCAGGCACCGGTTCGACGACAGGCTCGGCGATCGGGCCGAGGCTTGCCGCACCATGGCCGACGCCATCCGGGCCGAGCGTCAGGCCAAGCGCCAGCGGATCCTCATGCGCGTCGGAGAGCCTGACGACGCCGAAGCCGCGGAAACCGTCGAAGTCGCGGTTGCGGGTATAGGTCGGCAGTGCCGCGAGATCGACCGGAACGACGAGGCTGGTGCCCTCGACCGGCCAGAGGATCGTCTTGCCCGACCATGTGTCGCGGCGCGCGAGCGCCTCGGACAGCTTGCCGTCCGGATCAAGGTTGAAAAGAGCGGCGATATCGCTGAAGGCGGAGCCGATGATGGCGGATGCATGCGGACCGACGGCCTCGGCAAATTCGTGGCTGACCTCGTTGAACCGGCCTTCCGCATCAATTTTCCAGACGAAGCGCGTGGCGCGGCTGTTCGGCCGGAAGACGAAGCCGGGTTCCGGTGCAAGCGCCGGGGTAGGGGACGTATCGGAAATCGCAGGCGCGGCAGCGGCCGGCGCTTCATTGGCCGTGGCCGGGGTCTCTTCGGCAGGCGTCTGGCTGGCTTCGGCCGGTTCTGCCGTCCCGTTCGTTTCCGCAGTCTCATCAGCCGAATGGGCCGAAGCCTCGTCGACGAGCGCGGCAGGCGCGTCAGCCTCATCCGCACTGCTGTCGATTACGCCCTCGTCGTTTTTCGGCGCCGCGTCTTCACCCCGGTGCATCTCCGCAGTCGTCTCGTCGGCGGATACGGCGGCCGCCTCTGCCGGCTGTTCGCTTTCGACGGCGACCTCTTCGAGGGTCTCCTCGACCTCTTCGATATCAGACATCGCGTCGACGATTTCGGTGAAGCCGGGTGCTGCGACCGGCTCTTCCGGGGGAAGTTCGGCCGGCGGCACGCTTGCTTCCCTCGCGGGTGAGTCAGCCGCCCGCGACGGTGCATCGACAGCGTCGAGCACGGGTGCATCGACTGGATCGAGCACGGGTGCATCGACCGGGTCGAGATGACCGATCGCGGTCTCCACGGCAAACAGCAGATTGAGCGGCGGTTCGTCGCTAAGCTTGCCGACCGCGGCCGGGAGATAACCCCGGCCGGTGGCAACCGGGCGCTTGACCAATCGATCGGGATGCGCGCCGGCAAGATTGATCAGGGTCTTGGCGGTCTCGCCGGAGATGGCAAGCGAGGCAAAGCCCGGCGAGGCGGCGATGACCTCGCCATTGGCGCCAATGACGGCCATATGCGTGTCGGGATCGTCGAGCCCCTGCAGCATCTGGGCGGCCGAGGCGTCTGATGCAAGCGGCCTTGCCGAGACCGGCACCGAAAACAAAATGGCCTTTTCGCCCTGTGAAAGGCGGATGAGTTCGGCCGCCGCCTGCATCTGCGCGCGCTGGAAGCCTTTGGCGACGCGGATCATCAGGCTGCGGTTGTCGCCAATATCGGCGAGCTGGCGCGCCGCTGTCTCCAACTGGCGGAAGGTAATGTCGGTTCGGTCGACGCCTTGGTCGAGCAGATCATAGACCGCCGAATGACCGAAAAGCTCGGCACCCGCCCCGTTCGCCCAGAGCAGCCGGGCAAGATCGGCCGAAAACAGCACCATCGCCTCGCCGCGTGAAAAGCGTTCCCGCACCCGTGCATGCACGGCGATATCGATGAACGGATATTGGACTGCGGGCATGATCGAACCTTGTCGCTGTCGGCCTTCTAAATTAACGGCTTATTAATAACTGCAGGCCGCATGCCGGTCCAGAACAGCAGGGTAGTTTCGGCCCACAGGGTTAACGTCTTGTGCGCTGCACAATAATTGTTGCAATGCACAATGAAATGCCCTATATAGACGTCATTCGATGATCACAGGCAGCGACTGCCTCAACCCAAAGGAATGCGACATGGCTACCATAAAGACCGATGACGTTTTTTCAATCGCTTCTTTCGACCCGTCCAAGCTCGCGGAATCCTTCCGCGAATTCGCTGAAAAGGGCGCACAGCAGTCGAAAGACGCCTATGCCAAGCTGAAGACCGCCGGCGAAGAAGCTGGCAAGACGCTCGAAGCCACCGTCCAGACGGCCCAAGCCGGCACCGTCGAGATCGGCCTCAAGGCCATCGACGTCCTGCGCGTCAATGCTGAGAGCTCGCTCTCGCACATGGAAGCACTACTCGGAGTCAAGTCGGTCGCCGAATTCGTTGAGCTGCAGACTTCGTTCCTGCGCAAGCAGGCCGAACTCGCCGTCGACCAGGCGAAGTCGATGCAGGAAACCACCAAGCAGGTTGCCGAAAAGCTCGCAAAGCCCTCCAAGGACGCCGCCGAAAAGGCCATGGCCTCCTTCAAGGTTGCCTGATCGATCTTAACCGGTCGGAAACAAAAAGGCTGGACCTCGCGTCCAGCCTTTTTGTATATTGACGAGGAATGGGGCTTGAATTCATCGCGAAGTCCTCGTATGTGACCCCCATCGCGCCCGGCGCGGTATATGCGGTTGTAGCTCAGTTGGTTAGAGCGCAGGTTTGTGGCACCTGAGGTCGGAGGTTCGAGACCCCCCAACCGTACCATCTCCACCTATATCAGCTTTGCAGATCGAGGTATGCTTGGATAAGCGCATGCGTTCGGGGCAAGGCCGTTCGTAAGACCTGTCAATGGCTTTCTGTAGCCCGGGTGAGGCCGGAGGTGAACAGCGTAACGGCTCTTGACGCGGTTGCTGCCTATTCTGCTAAGGATCTTAATTGCCCCTCGCAAACCGATTTGACGATTTCGATGAGTAAAGCAGTTCGCGCGGTCAGCCATCCAAGAGCCTCCTCGCTGATCTCAAAGTGCTTTGAATAGCGCGCCTTCACATAGGCTTCGTTCAGGGTGTTGAACCACGCGCGCTCGCGATGTTGATCGCGAGGAAACGCCTGGGCCAGACGCCTATCTTGTTCCTCAGCGAGCGAACGAAGGAATTTGATGTTGTGGGATGGCGGACCATAATTCGTCAGCGTCAGCAAGACACAGGAATATGCTTGCTCGAGCGATTGATGCATTAGGAAGGCGGCTTCGTTGAAATCTCGTTCCCGCAGATAAAACATTAGCCCCTTGTGGAACTTCAATGCGGCCCCATACCTATGATCGAAATGCTCCTTTGCCACCCGCAACCGATCTGCTGGCGAGAGCGGCTTCGGTTCCGCAAGCGGCTCATTGTCCAGCTCGTAGAGAACGACCCCCTCCTTGCGAATGTCTGAGAAGAAGTATTGCCCTTCCTTGAGGTAGCTGTTCACCTCGCGCCTGGAATGGACGATGAAGCTCACCGGCGTCTCGATAGTCTTGTCGTGGATCAGCCGGTCGGCGGCTTTGTACCAATACTCAGCGAACTCGCAGAGCTTGCGGTTGTTGACGATGATCAGGAGATCGAAGTCGGACCGATATCCTTTCATCGTGAAGGGTTCATCCACCCATCCGCCTTTGGCGTAGGAGCCGAACAGGATGATCTTCAGGATCCGACCGCGTTTTTTGAATTCTGCCGTACCGTCCTTCAGAGCATCCTCAAATTCCTCATGTAGGATTTCCAGAACGCGGCCGAGCTCACGCTGTTTGCGAAGCGGCATATGATCGAGCGACGACTTCATGAGTAATCCGATAGGCGAAAGATCCTATACCGTCCACCGGGATTCTTTAAACAGCCGATGTAAGACCCTTATGTCTCATCCGATTGCCATCTCCCGCGAGGATTTTGAAAAGCTTCAAGCTTGAGCACGAGGATCATCCGCCCCGTGTCAATTGAAACACGTCCACTACGACCTGTGGAACAAAACCCAATTATACTACCTTGAATAAGATAGTTAGATTGCCTATTTATCGCAGTCAAGAAGGCCCGGCGCGAAAACGATCTGAAATGAATCCGAGGGCACGTCTCTCACTGGCTGACACGTTTGAAGAGCGACCAACGCGGCTCGTTTGCTGCAACTGCGCCGATCAGAGGACAATCATGGCGATCATGTTCATCAAAGCGCAGGTGATCAGCAGGGGAGCGGGACGTAGCATTATATCGGCCGCCGCCTATCGCCATCGCACGACGATGATGGACGAGCAGGCCGGCAGGTCGTTCAGCTATCGGAGGGGAGCTTCCGACCTCGTCCATGAAGAGCTGGCGCTGCCCGACCAGGTCCCGGCCTGGCTGAAGATGGCGATGGACGGCCGATCGGTCGCCAAGGCAAGCGAGGCGCTGTGGAATGCCGTCGATGCCTTTGAGAAACGGGCGGATGCGCAGCTGGCGCGCGAGCTGATCATCGCGCTGCCGGAGGAACTGACACGAGCCGAGAACATCGCGCTGGTGCGCGAATTCGTCCGCGACCATTTCACCGAGCAGGGGATGGTCGCCGACTGGGCCTATCACGACAAGGACGGCAACCCGCACGTCCACCTGATGACGACGTTGCGGCCGCTGACCGAGGAGGGCTTCGGGCACAAGAATGTTCCGGTGCTTGGCGAGGATGGCAAGCCGTTGCGTATCACCACACCCGACCGGCCGAACGGCAGGATCGTTTACAAGCTCTGGGCCGGCGACAAGGAGACTCTGAAAGCCTGGAAGGTCGCCTGGGCGGACACGGCCAACTGGCATCTGGCGCTGGCCGGCCACGAGATCCGGCTCGATGGCCGGTCTTATGCCGAACAGGGTTTGGACGGCATCGCGCAGAAGCATCTCGGACCCGAGAAGGCGGCGCTGGCAAGGAAGGGCAAGGAGGTCTACTTCGCACCCGCCGATCTCGCCCGCCGCCAGGAGATGGCCGACCGGCTGGTTGCCGATCCCGAGCTTCTGTTGACGCGGCTCGGCAATGAGCGCTCGACCTTCGACGAACGCGACGTCGCCAGGGCGCTGCATCGTTATGTCGACGATCCCGCCGACTTCGCCAACATCCGCACGCGGCTGATGGCGTCGAACCAGTTGGTCATGCTGAAGCCGCAGGAGATCGAGGCAGAGACCGGCAAGGCGACGGAGCCCGCCGTCTTCACCATTCGAGATATGCTGCGCATCGAATATGAGATGGCGCAGTCGGCGAAGGTTTTGTCGGAGCGCCGTGGCTTCGCCGTTTCCGAGCGGTATGTGAACGCGGCGATCGAGAGCGTCGAGACGTCGGATCCGCAACAGCGCTTCCGGCTCGATCCGGAACAGGTCGATGCGATCCGTCATGTCACTGCTGATGACGGCATTGCTGCCATCGTCGGTCTGGCCGGCGCCGGCAAATCGACGCTGCTTGCCGCCGCACGGGTCGCCTGGGAAAGCCAAGGCCGCCGGGTGATGGGTGCCGCCCTTGCCGGCAAAGCGGCGGAGGGTCTCGAGGATAGTTCCGGCATCCGGTCACGCACACTCGCCTCCTGGGAACTGGCCTGGGCGAATGGGCGCGACACGCTGCACCGCGGCGACGTGGTGGTGATCGACGAGGCCGGCATGGTGTCGTCGCAGCAGATGGCCCGCATCCTGAAGATCATAGAACAGGCGGAGGCGAAGGTCGTGCTGGTCGGCGATGCGATGCAGCTGCAGCCGATCCAGGCGGGTGCTGCGTTTCGGGCGATCAGCGAACGCGTCGGTTTCGCTGAGCTTGCCGGCGTGCGCCGCCAGCGCCACGAATGGGCGCGCGATGCCTCGCGTCTGTTTGCGCGCGGCGAAATCGACAAGGGGCTCGATGCTTATGCCCGGCATGGCCATCTGGTCGAGGCGCAGACGCGCCAGCAGATCGTCGAGCGCATCGTTGCCGATTGGGCGGAGGCGCGCAGAGAGGCAATTGGTCGATCTGTTGCCGAGGGCAGGGCCGGCAGTCTTCGCGGCGACGAGCTGCTCGTGCTCGCCCACACCAACGCCGACGTCAAGCGCCTGAACGAGGCGCTGCGGTCAGTGATGACGGGTGAGGGAGCGCTCGGCGAGAGCCGCAGCTTCCGGAGCGAGCGGGGCACACGGGAATTTGCCGCCGGCGACCGCATCATCTTTCTGGAAAATGCCCGCTTCATCGAGCCGCGCGCCGGGCGTCTCGGCCCGCAATATGTCAAGAACGGCATGCTCGGCACGATCGTTTCGACAGGCGATGAGAAAGGCGAAGTTCTGCTGTCGGTGCGTCTCGACAACGGCAGCAAGGTCGTGTTCGGCGAGGACAGCTATCGCAATGTCGATCATGGCTATGCCGCGACGATTCACAAATCGCAGGGCGCGACTGTCGAGCGAGCCTTCGTGCTGGCGACCGGCATGATGGACCGACACCTGACCTATGTGTCGATGACGAGGCACCGCGACCGCGCCGATCTCTACGCGGCGAAGGAGGATTTTGCGGTAAAGCCGGAATGGGGACGCAAGGCACGTGTCGATCATGCCTCCGGTGTCACCGGCGAGCTTGTCGAAACCGGAGAGGCCAAATTCCGGCCCGATGATGAGGATGCCGACGACAGCCCCTATGCCGACGTCAGGACCGACGACGGGGTCGTGCATCGGCTTTGGGGCGTGAGCCTGCCGAAGGCGCTCGAGGATGCCCACATCCTAGAAGGCGACACCGTCACGCTCAGAAAGGACGGTATCGAGAGGGTCAAGGTCCAGATTCCCATTGTCGACCAGAAGACAGGACATAGGCGCTACCAGGAGAGGGAAGTCGACCGCAACGTCTGGACGGCCAACCGGATCGAGACCGCCACGGAGCGCCAGGAGCGCATCGTGCGGGAAAGCCATCGGCCGGATGTGTTCGAGCAGCTGGTCGAGCGATTGTCGCGATCCGGCGCCAAGACGACGACGCTCGATTTTGAAAGCGAGGACAGTTACCGCGCCCAGGCGCAAGATTTTGCCCGGCGCCGGGGGATCGAGCATCTCTCTTTGGCTGCCGCCGAGATCGAGGAGAGCCTGTCGCGGCGCTGGGCCTGGATTGCCGCAAAGCGGGAGCAGGTGGAAAAGCTCTGGGAGCGGGCAAGCGTGGCGCTCGGCTTTGCGATCGAGCGGGAACGGCGGGTCGCCTATAATGAAGAGCGGAACCAGACGATCGCCGAGGCGGCTTCCAGTGATACGCGCTATCTGATGCCACCCGCCACCGCCTTTGCCAGGAGCATCGACGAGGATGCGCGGCTAGCGCAGCTGTCATCCACGGCCTGGAAGGACCGGGAGGCGCTCCTGCGGCCGCTGCTCGAGACGATCTATCGGGATCCGGATGCCGCACTTGTCGCCCTGAACACCCTGGCATCGAATACCAGCATCGCCCCGCGCGAGCTCGCCAGCGAACTCGCTGCAGCCCCGGATCGGCTTGGCCGTCTGCGTGGTTCCGATCTTATGGTCGAAGGACGGACGGCGCGTGACGAGCGCAAAGTCGCAATGGCCGCTTTGCAAGAATTGCTGCCGTTGGCCCGCGCCCATGCGACCGGGTTCTGCCGGAACGCCGAACGCTTTGAGCTGCGAGAGCAGGCACGGCGCGCCTCCATGTCCTTGTCGGTTCCGGCGCTCTCCGACAAAGCTATGGCGCGCCTGACGGAGATCGAGGCGGTGCGCACACAGGGCGGTGACGACGCCTACAGGACGGCTTTTGCGCTTGCCGCTCAGGACCGCACCGTCGTGCGGGAGATCAAGGCCGTCAGCCAAGCGCTGAGCGCCCGCTTCGGCTGGAGTGCGTTCACCTCGAAGGCGGATGCGGTTGCCGAACGCAACATGGTCGAGCGCATGCCGGAAGATCTGACGGCCGGTTGGGGCGAGGAACTGCCCCGTCTGTTCGAAGCCGTAAAGCGTTTTGCCGAGGCGCAGCATCTTGCCGAGCGCCAGGACCGCTCGAAGGTCGTCGCGGCGGCCAGTGCCGCTCCGGCCAAGGAACCAGCGAACGAGAATGTGACCGTGCTGCCCATGCTTGCCGCCGTCACTGAGTTCAGGACGCCGGTGGATGAGGAGGCGCGGTCGCGCGTTCTCTCCGCTTCCCTCTACCGTCATGAGCGTGCGGCACTGGCGAACACGGCTAAGACGATCTGGCGTGACCCGGCTGGAGCCGTCGGCAAGATCGAGGAACTGCTTGCAAAAGGCTTTGCTGCCGATCGTATCGCCGCCGCGGTAACCAACGATCCAGCAGCCTATGGCGCGTTGCGCGGTTCGGGCCGCCTGATGGAGCGGATGCTGGCTGCTGGCCGCGAGCGGAAAGAGGCAGTGCAGGCTGTGCCGGAAGCGGCCGCGCTCCTGCGCTCGCTTGGCGCCAATTATGTCAACGCCCTCGATGCCGAGCGTCAGTCTATCATTGATAAACGCCGCCGCATGGCAGTCGCCATTCCCGGCCTTTCGAAGGCAGCCGAAGAAGCGCTCCTGCGTCTAACGTCGCAGGCGAAGACGAACGCGCGCAAACGGGACACCGCGACCGCAACACTCGATCCGGGCATCCGCCAGGAGTTCGCGGACGTCAGCAAGGCGCTGGACGAGCGCTTCGGGCGCAATGCCCTCATCAAGGGTGACAAGGATCTTGTAAATTGCGTGCCGCCGGCACAGCGCCGAGCTTTCGAGGCGATGCAAGAGCGGTTTAAGGTCTTGCAGCAGACTGTCCGCCAACAAAGCAGCCAGCAAATCGTTGCGCAACGGCGTCAGCACGCTATCAACCGTGGCCGCGGGATTGATCTTTAAGGCTCTGACTGGGCGGCTGCTGTAATAGTGGCAAGCAGGCGTTCTCCCAGGAATGAGGAGTGCCCAGATATTTCCGGCGTCGCCTCTCAGTAAGGCGAGATGTTCTTCACATACGGTCTTAACTAGCATTGCAACGCGCCTCGGTTGCCCGGGTACGGCCTACACAGCGCCCGGCATTCGCTTCAACACAGGAAAAGGTTAGGCGTCCTGCGGCCTTCAGTTCTAACGGAAAACAGCATGACCTTGCCCCCAAGTTTTATCCAGTTTTGAGTTCGCTCCAGCGGTTGTTGAAGTGCTCCCCAATTTTGGGCCAGCGGGAGCTGGAATTTCCGGGATTATTGGCTCAGCTCGGCGGGGGTGCCGATGAGCCGTTCATAAGCGAA
>NZ_JACHBD010000003.1 GCF_014200175.1 Rhizobium lentis
ACGAAGTCCTTGTTCTTGATCCAGTCGAAGTGGAAGCTCGTCCAGCCGAAGTGGTGCAGCGTCTGTTCGAGCCCGAGGCCGGGATCGAGGAACCATTTCCAGGCAACGCCGGTGACGATGAAGGAGAGCGCCATCGGATAGAGGAAGATCGGGCGCAACAGCCCCTCGCCGCGGATCTTCTGGTCGAGCAGGATGGCAAGCAGCAGGCCAAGTGCTAAACAGATGCCGACATAGAGGAAGCCGAAGATCGCCATGTTGGTGATCGAGGTATACCAGGAGGACGGCGGGTCGCTCTCGAAGGTCCAGCGCCACAGCCGCTGATAGGCGCGTGGCCCGGTCAGCGCATAAGACGGAAAGGTCTTGGAATTGGTGAACGACAGATAGGCCGTCCAGACGATGAAGCCGTAGACGAAGATGAGGGTGATGACGAAGCTCGGCGCCAGCACGATCTTCGGCAGCGCATCCTGCAGCCGGCCCCTGAGCGAGATCGGCGTCGCCTGTCGCGGCGTCAGAACCGGATCGGTAGTGGCAACTGTGCTCATAAGATATCATCTCCCTTCCCGCAGGATCGGCTCGGCAATGATCGCTGCGGAGCCTGAAGCTTCCCCGGCCCAAGAGACGGGGAAGCATTTGTCATCGGCTGATCTCAGCGGGCGTCGTCGATCGCCTGGACGAGCTGCTTGACGGCTTCGTCGGAGCTCTTGATCTGGCCGTGGACGAACTTCGAGACGACGTCCTTATAGGCATTGGCGATCGCCGGCGGGGCGCCGTAACCCTGGGCCAGCGAACCGAACAGCGTGCCGCCTTCATTGGCCGCCTTCAGGTCGGCGATGCCCTTCTTGCCGCAGGCGTCGAAGTCGGTGTCGGGAACGTCGGTGCGAGCCGGCACCGAGCCCTTGACGACGTTGAAGGCCGACTGGAAGCTCTTCGACAGCGTCGCCGTTGCCAGTGCCACCTGCGCCGCCTTGCGGTCGTCGGGAACGTTGAACATGCCGAACATGTCGGAGTTGTAGATGACGCTGCCGTCGGTGCCGGGGAAGCGGTAGCAGAGGAAGTCGGTGTCCGGCGTCTTCTTGGCGGCGACGAATTCGCCCTTGGCCCAGTCGCCCATCACCTGCACCAGCGCATCACCCTTGATGACCATGGCGGTCGCCAGGTTCCAGTCGCGGCCGGAGAAGTTCGGATCGACGTATTTGACGATCTTCGCCAGGTTGTCGAAGGACTTCTTCATCGTCTCCGACTTCAGCGACTCCTCGTCGAGGTCGTTGAAGGCCTTCTTGTAGAACTCCGGGCCGCCGGTCGACAGCACGATGGAATCGAACATCGTCGCTTCCTGCCAGTTCTGGCCGCCGAGCGCCAAAGGGATGACACCGGCCGCCTTGGCTTTGTCGAGCAGGGCGATCAGGTCATCGAAGGTCTTCGGCTGGGTGCCGCCGATCTTGTCCATCACCGCCTTGTTGATCCACAGCCAGTTGACCGAGTGGACATTGACCGGGGCTGCGACCCATTTGCCGTCATAGACGGAGAACTTCTGCAGCGCCGCCGGCACCGACTTGTCCCAGCCCTCCTTCTTTGCCGTCTCGGTCAGGTCGCCCATGACGCCGGCCTCGGCATAATCGAGCACGGTATAACCGAGCATCTGCGAGGCCGTCGGATAGGTGCCTGCCGCCACCATTGCCTTCAGCGCCGTCATCGCCGCATCACCGCCGCCGCCGGCAACCGGAACGTCCTTCCAGGCAAAACCTTCCTTCGCCAGATCCTCCTTCAACACGTTCAAAGCCGCCGCCTCGCCGCCTGACGTCCACCAGTGCAGCATCTGCACTTCCTTGACATCGGCGGCGCGGGCCGCGACATGCGTGCCGGCCAGAGCCAATGCGATCACGGCCGTCGTGGTCAAAAACCTATTCATCGAAGAACCTCCCAGTTCCTTCTTGAAAGATGCGGGACCATTCCCGCATCAATTACCCGCCCTCGCCGGGCGTAGTTGCTTTGCCGGCTAGACCAGCTTTTCCGTCTGCGGCATCCACCAGCCGGTGCGCTTGCCGATATGCATGTTGAGCGTCTTTGTCTCCGTGTAGTCTTCGACCGCATGGCGGCCGAGCTCACGGCCGAGGCCGCTCTGCTTGTAGCCGCCGAAGGGCAGTTCCGAGGCGCCGTCCATGAAGGTGTTCATCCACACCGTGCCTGCCCTCATCGACCGGCCGATCGTCAGGCAGGTGTCGAAATCGCGGCTCCAGACACCGGCCGACAGGCCGTAATCGATCGAATTCGCGATCCTGATCGCTTCGGCTGTTGTTTCGAACGTCAGAACCGACAGAACAGGACCGAAGACTTCCTCACGGGCCACCGCCATATCAGGCATGACCGCTTCGAGGATCGTCGGCGACATGAACTGCCCCATGCCGAGGTCAAGCGTCTCGCCGCCATGGGCGACGCGGGCGCCGCTGCTTCTGGCGCCGGTGACATAGCCTGAGATCTTCTCCAGATGCTGCGGCGTGATGATCGCGCCGACCTGCGTTGACGGATCAAGGGGATCGCCGACCTTCACGTCCTTCGCCAGTTCAGCGACGCCCCTGACGACGTCGGAAGCGATCGACTTATGCAGGATCAGCCGCGAGCCGGCATTGCAGCACTCGCCCGCATTGAAATAGGCGCCGAAGACCGCGGCATCGACGAACGCGTCGAGGTCGGCATCGGGGAAAACGATTTGCGGGTTCTTGCCGCCGAGTTCCAGCGAGACCTTCTTCAGTGTCTGCGCCGCATTCGTCATCGTCAGTTTTCCGACACCCGTCGAGCCGGTGAAGGACACCATGTCGACATCAGGGTGGGAGGTCATGATCGCGCCGACTGCAGGTCCCGTGCCGGTGACAATGTTGACGACGCCATCGGGAACGCCCGCTTGCTGCAGGATCTCTCCGAGCACGAGCGTCGATCCGGATGTCAGCTCCGAGGGCTTGACGACGGTGGTGCAGCCGGCGGCGAGCGCGAAGGGCAGCTTCTGGCCGACGATCAGGAACGGAAAGTTCCACGGCGTGATGATCGAGACAACGCCGATCGCCTCGCGCAGGACGACGCCGAGCGTGCCGTCGCCGAGCGTGTTGTAGCTTTCACCATGGAGATCGCGTGCGAGAGCCGCCGCATAGCGCCAGATGTCGACCGAGCCGGCAATTTCTCCCCGCACCTGGGTGATCGGCTTGCCTGCCTCGATGGCATCGAGAAATGCCAGTTCCTCAGCCCGTGCGGCGATCAGATCGGCCGCCTTAAGCAGGATGGCGGAGCGTTCGGACGCGGTCATGCGCGGCCACGGCCCCTCGTCGAACGCCCTGCGCGCGGCAGCGATGGCGTGCTCGGCGTCGGTCCTGCTGCCGGCCGGGAAGCGGCTGACCACGACACCATGGCTTGGCGCGACGCGCTCGATCGGATCGGAGGCGCCCGCCTCCCATCTGCCGTCGATCAGCATCTTGAAATCGCGTGCCTTGTGGTCGCTGAGCGCAGTCGGGTTGACGAGGACCGTCATTACCATTCTCCCTTGAACGTTGCCGGGCGCTTCTCGCTGAAAGATGCGACGCCCTCCTTCAGATCGCCGGTTTTCGCCGCGAGGATCGAGCCAAGGGCTTCGACCGCGGTTCCGTTATCTTCGCCGTTCGCCGATGCGATCATCAGCTTGGCGATCTCGAGGGCCGCCGGTCCCCGCGCCGCAATCCGACCGGCATATTGCCTGGCAGCGGCGACCGAGTTTCCTGTCGGAACCACCGCGTCGACGATACCGAGCAGGCGGGCTTCCTCGGCGGTGAAGATCTCACCGCCCAGCGCCATGCGGCGGACGGCCTGGGCGCCGAACCGGCGCACGAGACGCTGGGTGCCGGACCAGCCCGGCACCATTCCGAGGCCGGTCTCCGGCAGGCCGATCTTGATGTGTTCCTCGGCGATGCGAATGTCGGCAACACCGGCCAGTTCGAGCCCGCCTCCGAGGGCGTGGCCATTCAGCGCCGCGACCAGCGGCACCCGGAGCGTCGCCAGTCTTTCGAAGATACGGTGACCGTGCCGAACCCAGGCGTGGCCGAACTCCTGCGGCAGCATTCCGCCCCAGGCTTTGATATCGCCTCCGGCGGAAAAGCCCTTTCCTTCACCCGTCAGAACGGCAGCGCGCACATCCGGGTTCGCCTCCACCGCATCGGCCGCCTCGGCCAGCGCTTTCAGCATATCGAGATCGAGCGCGTTCAACTTCTCCGGACGAGAAATCGTCAGCGTCGCGACATGTCCGTCGATATCGATCCTGACTGTTCCGCTAGCCATGGATGGCGCCCTCCAGTGTACGTGCCCGTTTGGCAGGAAGCGACAAGCCGATGCCTGCCTCGCGGAAGAGGGCCGCATCCATCACCTTCAGGTCGGGCGCGACCGTCAGCGGAAATTCGGACTGATCGAGGATCTGAGACTGAAGATCGACGCCGGGCGCGATCTCGGTAATGACGATGCCTTCAGGCGTCAGCTTCATCACGCACCGCTCGGTGACATAGGTGATATCCTGCCCCTGCTCGATCGCCCGCCCGCCGCTGAAGGTGACGTGTTCGACCTCGTTGACCAGCTTCTTCAGCTTGCCCTCCCTCTCGATGACGAGAGCCCCATCGGCGGTCGACAGCTTCGCCCCGGCGTTGAACATGCCGGAGAAGACGATCTTCTTCGCCCGCGCCGTGATGTCGACGAAGCCGCCGGCGCCGGCCGTCACATGCGGCCGGAAGGAAAGCTTGGAGACATTGACCGACCCGTCCTTGCCGATCTCGAGGAAGGACAGCAGCGACGCGTCGAAGCCCGCGCCCTGGAAATAGGTGAACTGATAGGGAGACGGCATGTAGGCGTCGGCATTGGAGGCGCAGCCGAAGGCGAAGTCGAGCAGCGGCACCCCACCGACCGCGCCTTGCTCGATAACCCAAGTGACGGCGCCGTGGAGGCCTTCTTCCAGCAGAATGCGCGGCACGTTGGCCGAGATGCCGAAGCCGAGATTGACGCAGCTTCCCGCCTGCAACTCTTGGGCGACGCGGCGCGCAATGACCTTCTGAACATTGAATTCCGGAACGCTGAAGCTATCAAGCGGGCGGAAGATCTCGCCTGATATCGCGGGATCGTAGGCCGTCTGAGTCGTCTGCTTCTGATCAGGATCGACGACGATATAGTCGACCAGCATTCCCGGCACGCGGACGTCATGCGGCTTCAGCGAGCCTTCCTTGGTGATCCGCTTGACCTGGGCGATGACGATGCCGCCATTGTTACGGGCGGCAAGCGCCTGATCGAGACCGCCGAGATAGGCACCTTCATGCTCGTATGTCAGGTTGCCGCGCTCATCGGCGGTGGTGGCACGGATGATGGCGACCTGAGGGACAATCGAGGGGAAGAACAGCCAGTCGTCGCCCTCGAAGCTGACGCGCTTGACCACCTGCTGTTCCGAAGCAAGCTCGTTCATCGCACAGCCCTGACGCCGGGGATCGACGAAAGTGTCGACGCCGACCTTGGTCAGCACACCCGGCCGCTTGGCGGCGGCTTCGCGATGGATGTCGAACAGGATGCCGGAGGGAATGTTATAGGCCGGGATCTCATTGTTGGTGATCATCTGCCAGATCAGCGGCGGCTCGGATGATGACGGCCCGGATGGATAGGAGCCGCCGATGATGCACTTGAGCAGGCCTTTCCTGGCGATGTAATCGACGCCCTTGATGCCGCTCATATCGCCGGCGGCGATCGGATGAAGGGTCGTGATTCCCAGGGGATGGCCGGTCGCCTCGAAACGCTCGCCAATCGCCTTCAGCATGAGGTCCGGGCAACCGAGACCGCTCGAAGACGATACCGTGACGACGGCGCCGTCCGGGATGAGCGCGGCCGCTTCGGCTGGGGTGAGATGCTTTTTCATGGGCATTCCTCAGCGTCCTGTTTCGATTTTACGCTCTTGCCGGCCCTTGCCGGTGCGGTCTTGCCGGCGCCGCAGCTCTCGCGAACGACCAGCCGAACGGCTGTCGTCATCGTCTCGGCCTCGGCCTTGCCGGCGTTGATCTGCTTGAGCAGCATCTGCGCGCCGCGGCGCCCGATGCCCTGCGGATCGACCGAGACCGTCGTCAGCGCCGGTACCGCCGCCTGAGCCTCGATGACGTCGTCGAAACCGACGACGGCGAAGTCGACGCCTGGCTCCAGACGACGCGAGCGCAATCCGTCGCAAACACCGAAGGCAACGGCATCGTTGAAACAGACGGCCGCGGTCGGCCGAAGGCCGAGCGCGATCGCCTTTCCGATTGCCTCCACCCCGCCGGCCCGCGACGGCGCCGACGAGATGACGAGTTCTTCGTGATAGCCGAGCCCGGCCGCCTCCACGCCATTTCGGTAACCCGCAAGCCTGTCGTCGAAGACGGCGGTGTCGGGAAAGCCGCCGAGAAAGGCGATGCGCTTGTGACCAAGCCCGGCCAGATGCTTGACCGCGGAGACCATGCCCGCCCGGTTGTCGGAGACGATCGACGAGACTTTGGCGCCGGGGAGGTTTCGAACGACGACCACGACAGGAATCCCGGCGGCGACAAGCGGCTTGAAGTCGGCGGCATCGGTGGCGCGCGCCGGCGAGACGATGAGGCCGGAGATACCATGCTCACGCATCGATGCGACAACCTCACGCTGCCTGTCGATGCTCTCGCCGGTGTTCGACAGGAATTGCACGAAGCCGGCCGACTGGACGACCATATCGACGCCGACCGCCAGCTCCGCAAAGAAGCTGTTGGTCAGGTCGTTCACAACAACTCCGATGATCCGCGATTTGGCACCGGCCTGCCGAAGATTGGCTGCGCCGCGATTGTAGACGTAGCCGAGATCCCGCATCACGGTATTGACCTTGGCGCGCGTCGCCTCATTGACCAGGGAGGACCCCTGCAGCACCAGCGACACCGTCGACTTGGAGACGCCGGCGGCCTTCGCGATGTCAATGACGGTTACCCGCGCCTTTGTCATTTCCCTCTCCGACCGTGACGTCGACTGATGGTATCAGTATTTGGAACGTTCCAATTCTGTCAAGAAAAATTTAGTGATCCGCTATAAATTTATTTTATTTCTATCGGGAATTCAGCTTTATTCGCTATCGAAATCTCAGCTCTTAAATTGGAACGATCTAAATTCCAGTCACGGTTGACCAGCGCCTATGGACCTCCCCGGCCGGCAGGGTCGTGGAAGATTCGAGGCT
Organism: Rhizobium lentis; assembly: GCF_014200175.1. Lineage (GTDB taxonomy): Bacteria > Pseudomonadota > Alphaproteobacteria > Rhizobiales > Rhizobiaceae > Rhizobium > Rhizobium mulingense. The sequence goes on from NZ_JACHBD010000003.1 coordinate 7,211, forward strand.
TGTCCCCTTGGCTTGCTTATCAAGAGACCGGCGAACCGATGCCGAGGACAGACTTGATCTTCTTGTGGAGCATCTAGGCCTCTTAAGCAGGGCTAACGGCTCGCGCTTGAACTGACGGCGCAGGATTGCTGTCCGGCATATCTACCCTATCCTTCTCGTAACAGAGGAGGACCATGCAATGGCTTTCATTCACACCCCCAATGCATCCGCCAGCGAGAAGACGACGTCGATGTATGCGTCGGCAGAGGCCAATTATGGTTATCTGCCGAACATGTATCGTGCCTTCGGCCACAGGCCGGAGGTGATGGAGTGCTGGGCGGCACTGCTTGCGAGCATTCGCGGCCATATGAGCCTCAGGCGCTATGAACTGGTGACGCTGGCGGCGGCCAAGGAACTGAAATCCTCTTATTGCATGCTGGCGCACGGTTCCGTGCTGCTGCGCGAGGGGTTTACCAGCGACGCGCTGACGGCTGTCGTCAACGAAACCGAGAAAGCGCCGATCGATGCCGGCGAACGCGCGATCATGGCATTCGCCGCCAAGGTGGCGCGCGACGCGACGTCGGTGACGCAGCAGGATATAGACGGGCTGAAGAAGCACGGGCTGAGCGATGCCGAGGTCTTCGACGTCACGGCCGCGGCGGCGGCCCGGTGCTTCTTCTCGAAAATGCTGGATGCGCTGGGTGCCGCACCCGACCACGCCTATCTCGAGCGGCTGGAGCCGAAAGTGCGCGAGGCGCTCAGCGTTGGCCGGGAGGTCGAGAGGCCTCTTGCGCCTTCCCCATCGCGCGGCACATCGCAATGAGGGCGTAGGGGCCTATTCCTGCGGCTTGTCGGCAAAGTGCCGGATCGCGAAATCGGCGATATTCTGGCTCGCCCGATCGGCATCGTCGAGCAGCGAAGGAAACAACTGCCACTGATGCGGCATGCCTGGCCAGACCTCGGTCGTGACGTCGACGCCCGCCTGGCGCGCCTTGTCGGCGAGGCGCAGCGTATCATCAAGCAGGACTTCGCCGGAACCAACCTGCAGCAGCAGCGGCGGAAAGCCCCTCAGTTCGGCATAAAGCGGCGATGCCTGGGGATCGGTCGGAGACTTTCGGCCGAGATAGGCCTTACGCAAAGTCTCGATCCAGTCTTTGCCGACCAGCGGATCGCTTTCGGCATTCGATGTCATCGATCCGCCCGTCGCGGCAAGATCGGTGATGGGACTGAGCGCAATGACGGCCGCCGGCAGCGCCTTTCCGACCTGCATCTGCCGCAGCACGGTCTCGATCGCGATATTGCCGCCGGCGCCGTCTCCCGCCACGACGACGTTGTCGTTGCGATAGCCATTGTCGAGAAGCCAGCGATAGGCCGTCAGCGCGTCGTTGATCTGCGCGGGATAGGTATATTCGGGCATCAGCCGATAATCGATGAGAAGAACATCGCTGGATGCGGCCTTGGCGAGCGAGCCGGCAAGCAGGCTGTGGGTGCGGATGGAGCCGCTGGAGAAGCCGCCGCCATGAATATAGAGGATCACCCTTTCACCGATCGGGTGATGAAGGCGGGCGGGCCACATCAGTTCTGCATCGACGCCGTCGGCATCGACCTGCCGAACCTGGATGCGTGTCGGCCCCGGCGTCGTCTCCATCAGCGACTTGAAGGCGGTGCGGCGCTGCTGCAGGCTATCGGCGCCGACAAAGTGATTCTTCCAGAGGTCGACGAGTTTTTCGACCTGCTCGCGCGAGGCTTGGCTTTGCGGTCCGACGTCCTGCCCGAACGCTGCCGAAGCCGACAGCGTCAGCGCGGCTAAAGCGGAACACAGATATTTGAGCCGCTTTGGCGTTCTTCGATTTGGCACAATCCGACCCTTCATCAACCTCTCCCGATGATGCTGGTGATGGCGGTATCTTTGGCCGCTTCGTCCAGCGGAGTCAAAAGGGGGAGAAGCGCAACCTTCGGCTTTTTCACGCCGCTGATGTCCAGCCTGGAGCCCGCCCGCGCCAGGCCGATACAACGCGCTGTGCAACCGCGGTGGTCCACCTCGTGCGCGCTCATCGGGCTATCGTGTCAAAAAAATCGACAATCACTGCCGGTACGGCTTGCCATGCGTCGGGCTTCCGTCAGAAATGGGTCCCCGCCCCGACGCTTCGGCTCGCACAAGAATGAAGGATACGAATGACCACCATTTACCTTGCCGGCCCGGAAGTCTTTCTTCCCGATGCCACGCCCATCATGGCCGAAAAACGCAGATTGGCGCGCCAGTTCGGTTTCGAACCGACCGGTCCCGGCAGCGACGAAAACCAGACGCCGGTGAAGCTGACGGCCGCAGAGATCTACGCACGCAACGACGACGCCATGCGCCGGGCCGATATCTGCCTTGCCAACATCACGCCCTTTCGGGGCGTCAGCGCCGACCCGGGCACGGTCTATGAAATCGGCTTCATGATCGCGCTCGGAAAATCGGTATTCGCCTATACCAACCACCCCGACGACTATGGCCTGCGTGTTCGTTCGATCTGGTATGCGGGGCTGGAGATCGATGTCGCGAGCGGACGCCCACGCGGGCCGGATGGCATTGCGATCGAAAATCACGGCATGGCCGATAACCTGATGATCGACGGGGGCATCGAGGCAACGGGAGGCAAGGTATTCCGTGCGGCAGAGCTGCCGGAGGATCCTGCCCGCGACCTGACAATTTATTTCGAGGCTCTTCAGACGATCGCCGGCATGCGCGGATAGGAATTGAGCGTCTTTACTCCGCCCTGATCGCGTCGATGACCGCCCTGAATCCCGCCGACATGTGGCGGCGGCTCGGATAGTAGAGATAGAGCGGTTCCTCCGGCTGGCACCAGTCGTCGAGCACCTGGATCAGCTCGCCGCCGGCAACGGCCTTTTCGGCACGGGGCTCCCAGATATAGGCAAGACCGACGCCGCCGAGCGCTGCCTGCATCATCAGTTCGTGATCGTCGAGCGACAACGGTCCGTTTGGCTGAAAGCTCACCGTCTGGCCGTCCTTCTCGAATTCCCAGGCATAACGCGCACCTGATGGAAACATATTCTGGATGCAAAGATGGCGCTTGAGCTCGTGGGGCGTCGCCGGCTTCGGCCGGGTCTCGAAATAGGCGGGCGAACCGACCACGACCAAGCGGATCCGGGGCTTGATGCGTAGCGCGACCATGCCCTCGGTGACGCGCTCGCCGAAACGGATGCCGGCATCGAAACCCTCCTCGACGATATCGACCAACCTGTCGGTCGCGTTGATCTCCAGCTGCAAATTCGGATTGTGCTGGAGCAAAGGGGCAATGATGCGGCCGATGACGAAGGGACCGATCGAATTCGGCACGTTGATCCTCACCTTGCCGAAGGGCGTGTCGCGGTAACGGTTCAGCGCATCGAGCGCCGCCGCCATTTCCCCGAAGGCCGGAGAGAGATGGGAAATCAGGAGTTCGCCGGCTTCGGTCAACGACACGCTGCGGGTCGTTCGGTTGAGCAGACGGATGCCGATCCGGTCCTCGAGATTGAGCACGGCATGGCTGACGGCAGAGGCAGTGACGCCCCGCTCCTCCCCCGCCTTGCGGAAGCTCTTGTGCCGCGCCACCGCCGCGAAGGCCGCAAGCTCGGAGAGTTCGGTCGCGCGCATTGCTGAATTTCACTCATCATAGTTTCGAGAATAAGAAATCTTATACATCAGCAAACTTCCGGTCAAACTTACCCCGTCAGCACAGAGATGCTGGCGCCCATACACTCGAACAATCCAAGAGGAATTCGTCATGAAAATCTGGTTCATCACTGGTGCATCCCGCGGCTTCGGCGCGCTGATGACCAAGGAAGCGCTGGCAGCCGGCGATGCCGTCATCGCCAGCGCCCGCAATCCAAAGACAGTGACGGAGCAGTTCGGCGATCATCCGAACCTTATTGCCGTCGCCCTCGACGTTACCAATGAGGCGCAGGCGAAAGAGGCTGCGGCTGCCGGCATCGCCCGCTTCGGCCGCATCGATGTTCTCGCCAACAATGCCGGCTACGGGCTGCTCGGCGCCGTCGAGGAGGCCACGGCCGAAGAGATCGAAAGGCTATATGCCACGAACGTCTTTGGTCTCCTGAAGGTGACACGTGCGGTACTGCCCTATATGCGCCGCCAGCGCTCCGGCCATGTCTTGAACTTCTCCTCGATCGGCGGTTATTTCGGCTATCCCGGCTGGGGTGTCTACGGCTCGACGAAATTCGCCGTCGAGGGCCTGTCGGAATCGATGGCCGCCGAACTCGAACCCTTCGGCATCAAGGTGACGATCATCGAACCCGGCTTCTTCCGCACGGACTTTCTTTCCGACACGTCGCTGGCGGTCAGCCCGGCCTCCATTGCCGACTACGAAGGCACGCCGGCCGGCAACATGCGCAATTTCGCCGCCGACGCCAACCATGCGCAGCCCGGCAATCCTGCCAAGCTCGCTGCCGGCATCATGAGGATGGTCGACTCGGTCAACCCGCCGCTGCGCATGCCGTTCGGCAGCGATACGGTGGCTATGATCGAGGCGCAGCATGCGAGCGTCGAAAAGGAACTGGCCGCCTGGCGGGAGCTCGCTCTCTCTACGGATTTTGCAAGCGAAACGGCTGTGGCCTGAAGAGGCAAAACCGATGCCGCCGATGCATCCACAATTTTCCGGATGCGGCGGCGGCAGCTCTTAACGCAGGAAGGAACGCCTTGCGGCAAATTGGCGTTCGCCTCTCGTCGCGTGCCGGCGGTCTCGGAAACGATCCTGTGGTGACGCAGTTGGTCGGGAAAACCGGCGCGACAGCTGATGGCAAGTAAAAAGGCGGCCATGGCCCGGCCGCCTTCTTTTACTTTCCGACCTGCTCGGCCCAGTTCGGCGCCTTGCCGCCTCCGTCGAGGAAGGTCATCGCCACGGTCGCCACGAGGGGCGAGGCGAAGGTCTCGTAGTGGGTGAGATCGGGCAGGATCGCCAGCCGGTTCTTCGACATGTTCTCCCGCATCCAGCCCGCGTCGCGCAGACCGCCACCGAGCTTGTGATAGAAGTCGATCATGTGCTCTGGGCGGATCATGTCGGCATCGCCGTAGATCAGCATGACCGGCATGGTGAGCTTGGCGACAGCATCGCTATAATCGACGGGTTTGCGCATCAACACCCCCATGGCGTCGAGCAGCTTCGGAAATTCGGAAACGTCAGGCGCCACCGCCTTGTAGGAGAGGAACATCGGCGTGTCCTTCATCATCTCGGCCATACCAGAGCCGACGGCCGCCTGCTGCGGCAGCATCTCCGGGAAGAAGCCGTTCTGAGCATAGGGCGCCGAGAGGATCACTAGCCGGCGGACGCGGTCGGGCGCATTCGCTGCCATATTCAATGCCACCCCGCCACCGAAGGAATAGCCGAAGACGTCGACCTTTTCGTAGCCGAGTTGCTTCACCAGGATCGCGAGATCGGCGCCGATATCCGGAAGCTCGATCGGCCGATTGCCGAGCGGCGTGCGACCATGGCCCTGGAGATCGACGGCGATCACCTGCCGGTGATCGGTGAAGACAGGCATGACAGGAGTGAACATCTCGATCTGCCCGAGACCGCCGTGCAGCAGCAGCATCGGTTCACCCTCGCCGCGGATCTCATAATAATAATCGACGCCGTTGACCGGCACGCTTCCCTTCCTGATGATCGGTGCGGCTGCCTTGTCCTCAATAGAAGGCGCGGCGCCTGCCATATCGGGCGCGGCCAGGAAGGCGGCCGCGGTTGCGATCATCGATATCAGCCTCATCTTCGACATGTTTCTTGCTCCATGTTTGCAACGATACCGCAAGGACGGCAGTGGCAATCATTTTCCGACACTGTTTCGAAATTTCTGCCAACCGCCTTTATGCCATTTCTATATTTCTCCCCTCGCCCCGAATGGATTTCCTATCGCGGCCGGCAGTAGACTCTCGCCATCACTGCAAAGTTCAAAGCCATGCGAAATATCTCCGCCTTCCACCCTCTCCGCCCACGCAGTGTCAGGCGCGGCGGCCGGCAGATGCTTGAAAAGCGCATTGCGCCGGCAAAACGCAGACCGGCCGAACGGCCGAAGTCCAACTTTTCTTTAACCGGCTTGCTGGTAAAATCTCGGCGCAGAGACTTCAGACAGCGCGAGACCGATGCCGAAACCGAATTTCCGCTTCACCCATTACGATCTTAGGGAACAACGCGCCGGGACGATCGTCGAGGTGTCGTTGAATGCGGTGAACAATGTGCGGCTGATGACGGCGCCGAACTTCCAACTCTTCACCGAGGTTCTCGATTTCAAATATATCGGCGGCGTGGCGCGCAAATCGCCGGTCAAGCTTGCCGTTCCGGAAAGCGGTCATTGGCATGTCGTCGTCGATATGGAAGGTCATCACGGGCTGGCGGAATCCACCGTCAAGGTGATCGCCGCGCCAGCCAATCAGAAGACGGCGCGGTCCTCCTGACGTTCAGACGGCTCAGCGCGGATTGCGCTCCTTGCGAAGCTTCGCCCACCATTCCAGCCGCTTGCGGATCTCACGCTCGAAGCCGCGTTCCGGCGGATCGTAGAAGGTCTGCCGGCCCATTTTCTCCGGGAAATAGTCCTGGCCGGAAAAGGCGTCGGGCTCGTCATGGTCGTAGCGATAACCTTCGCCATACCCCTCGCCTTTCATCAGCTTGGTCGGCGCGTTGAGGATGTGCTTCGGCGGCAGCAGCGAGCCGTTCTGCTTTGCGGCCTGGCTTGCCGCCTTGAAGGCGGTGTAGACGGCGTTCGATTTCGGCGCGGTGGCGAGATAGACGCAGGCTTGGGCCAGCGCCAGCTCCCCTTCCGGCGAGCCGAGATAGTCATAGGCATCCTTGGCGGCGTTGCAGATCACCAGCGCCTGCGGATCGGCAAGACCGATATCCTCCACCGCCATGCGCACCAGCCGCCGGCCGAGATAGAGCGGATCCTCGCCGACATCGAACATGCGGGCGAGATAATAGAGGGCGGCGTCGGGGTCCGAGCCGCGCACGGATTTATGCAGTGCCGAGATCAGGTTGTAGTGGCCGTCCTGCGCCTTGTCATAGACCGGAGCGCGGCGTTGAACGATGCGCGTCAGGCCTTCGGTATCGAAGGTCTCGCCTTCGCGCGTCGCGCGCCAGACCTCCTCTGCGAGCGTCAGCACCGCGCGGCCGTCGCCGTCGGCCATGCGGATCAGGCTGGCGCGCGCTTCCTCCGTCAGCGGCAGCGGCTTCTGCTCGATCGCCTCGGCGCGCTTCAGCAATTCCTCCAGGCTTTCTTCGTCATGCGATTTGAAGGTCAGCACGCGGGCGCGCGACAAAAGAGCGGCATTGAGCTCGAAGGACGGGTTTTCGGTCGTGGCGCCGACGAGGATGACGGTGCCATCCTCCATAACAGGCAGGAAGCTGTCCTGCTGGGCGCGGTTGAAACGATGGATCTCGTCGACGAAGAGCAGCGTCTGACGCCCGTCCATGCGGCGCAGGCGGGCAGTCTCAAACACCTTCTTCAGATCGGCGACGCCGGAAAAGATCGCCGATATCTGCTCGAAGGCCAGCCCCGCCTCGCCGGACAGCAGCCGCGCCACTGTCGTCTTGCCGGTGCCGGGCGGACCCCAGAAGATCATCGAGCCGAGCGAACCGCTCTCGATCATCCGCTTCAGCACGCCATCCTCACCGGTCAGATGTTCCTGACCGGTGACGTCGGCAAGCGTCTTCGGCCGCAACCGGTCGGCAAGCGGCCGTTTGGCGGCCACCTCTTCCGGAACACGCGGCGCGAAGAGATCGTTGCTCATCGGAAGAATTGCCGGATGCGCTGACCGTCGCGCTCGATCTCAACCCGCCAGAGGCCGGGGTCGCTGCTGGCGATTTCGGCCAGTTCTTTGGTGGATTTCACTTCCGTGCCGTTGATCGAGACGATGATGTCCTTGGGCTCGAAGCCGAGGCGGGCGGCCGGCGAGTCCTCCTTGACGTCCGCGACGACGACGCCGGCCGATTCCGAAGGCATGCGAAGCTCGTCGGCGACACGCGGCGACAGGTTTTCGACAACGGCGCCGCTAAAGGGCGTGCGTCCGCCGATGAGGCGCTGGTCGCGCGGCGAGCTTTCCGGCGCACGGTCGAGCGCCAGCGACAGCTGCTCCTCGCGCCCGTTTTCGATGACTGTCAGATTGACCGACCTGCCGAGGCCAGCCGTCGTCAGCCGATAGAGCAATGCATCCGGGTGCTCGACGGAGATGCCGTTGACTGATGTGACGATCTGGCCCGCCTTGAGCCCAGCCTTTGCGGCCGGCCCGCCCTCGGAGACCTTCACCACCAACGCGCCGCGGACCTTATCGAGCCCGAGTGCCTCTGCGACTTCGGAGGTTACGGCATCGAAGCTCGCGCCGACATAGGGCCGCTCGAAGGATTTGACACCCGCATCAGCGGAAGCAAGGAAGACCTTGACGAGGTTGGCGGGGATGGCAAAGCCGATGCCGTTCGAGCCGCCGCCGCGCGAAAAGATCGCAGTGTTGATACCGATCAGCTCGCCTTTCATGTTCATCAGCGCGCCACCGGAATTGCCGGGGTTGATTGAGGCATCGGTCTGGATGAAGAATCCGAACTCGTTCCTGACGACCTGGTTACGCGCAAGCGCCGAAACGATGCCGCTCGTCACCGTCTGGCCGACACCGAAAGGATTACCGATCGCCAGCACGAGATCGCCGACTTCGACCGCATCGGAGTTGCCGATCGGCAGTGTCGGGAAGTTCGCTTTGCTATCGATTTTCAGCACGGCGAGGTCGACGCGGTCGTCGCGCAGCACCACCTTGCAGGGGAATTCACGGCCATCAGACAACGCCACCTTTATATCGTCAGCGCCCTCGACGACGTGATTGTTGGTCACGACAGTGCCGTTCGCCTCGACAATGACGCCCGAGCCGAGCGAGGACTGCTTTTCCGAGCGGTTCGGCATCTGCTGGCCGAAAAACTGCTCGAAGAAGGGATCGCCGGCAAAGGGCGACTGGCGCTGGATGGTCTTTTCCGCATAGACATTGACGACAGCGCCCGATGTCTGCTTGACCAGCGGCGCGAAGGAGAGCTGCATCTGCATCTGGCTCTCGGGTACCGTCTTTGCAGTCTCCGCCTGCGCTGCGGCCGGCAGAAGGAGCGTCAGAGCGAGCAGCGAGAGGGAGGCGTGTTTGAACAGGCCTTGCATGGATATCCCTTTTGAATCCTCTAGAAAAATTGTTTTAGCGTCCGACGCTAGAAAGGAAAGAGGGCGGAAGCATGGACGAATAAGGCAACCGAAGAGCTCAAGAGATTTTGCTTGAAGGCCTTACGAATTCGATTCAGGAGATTGGCCATGCAGCTGATATCAAAAACCAAAATCTGGGCGAAGTCACTGAAGCGTGACATTGTCGCCCTGTGGCTTGGTGCGCGCGATGCCAGGGTGCCTTGGTATGCAAAAGCAGTGGCGGGCGCCGTCGCGGCCTATGCCCTGTCGCCGGTCGATCTCATCCCGGATTTCATTCCCGTGCTCGGCTATCTCGATGATCTCGTCATCGTGCCGCTCGGCATCCTGCTGGCGACGTGGCTTGTTCCGCCCGACTTGATGCGCGAGCTTCGCGAAGAAGCCGCAAGACGCATCGAACGCCCTTCCGGCCGGAGCGGCCTGATCTTCATCCTTGTCGTCTGGCTTGCCTGCATCATCTTCCTGGCTCTGGCAGTGCGCAAGCTGGTCTGATCGGCGGCAAGGAGACTTTGAATGATGACAACGAGAGCAATGACGGGAGCCCTTGGTTTTGCAGCTGCAATCTTCGCGTCGGTCATGGCGCAGGCGGCAAGCTTCGACTGCGATGCGAAAGAATTGAAGCCGGACGAAGAGACAATCTGCGACAACCGCGCCCTCAACGATGCCGACGTGAAGATGGCGACGACCTTCGAGCTGCTCTCCGGCCTGCTGGCCATGGGCTCACGTGGGACATTGCAGGACGAGCAGACGGCCTGGCTGAAGAAGCGGCAGGAATGCGGGGCTGATGCCGCCTGCCTCAAGGCCGCCTATGAGGAGCGGCTGAAGCAGCTCGGCGAGACCTATAAAAACATCAACCGGCCGCTTTGAAAGCGACCGGTCGACAGAGCAGTTGATGGATTCGGGCAATTAGCGGGCGTTCAGATCGCGCACAGCACCGCGATCGGCGCTCGTCGCGAAAGCGGCGTAGGCCTTCAGCGCCGTGGTGACGTTGCGCTTGCGGACTTCTGTGGGATGCCAGCCTTTGCCATCCTGCTCGGCGCGGCGGGCGGCAAGCTCGGCTTCGCTGACGCGCAGGCTGATGGTGCGGTTCGGGATGTCAATGTCGATCATGTCACCTTCGCGCACCAAGCCGATCGTGCCGCCATTGGCCGCTTCCGGCGAGACATGGCCGATCGAGAGGCCCGATGTGCCGCCGGAGAAGCGGCCATCGGTGATCAGCGCACAGGCCTTGCCGAGGCCCTTCGATTTCAGATAGCTCGTCGGATAGAGCATTTCCTGCATGCCGGGGCCGCCCTTCGGGCCTTCATAGCGGATGACGACGACGTCGCCGGCCTTGACTTCGTTGGCGAGGATCGCCTTCACGGATGCATCCTGGCTTTCGAAGACCCTTGCCGGACCGGAGAATTTAAGGATCGATTCATCGACGCCGGCCGTCTTGACGATACAGCCGTCGACCGCGAGGTTGCCCTTGAGCACGGCAAGGCCGCCGTCTTTCGAGAAGGGGTGCTCGACCGAACGGATGACGCCGTTCTGGCGATCCGTGTCGAGATCGTCCCAGCGGGCTTCCTGGCTGAAGGCGACCTGGGTGGGGATGCCGCCGGGAGCTGCGCGATAGAAATTGCGGACAGTGTCGCTGTTGGTGCGGGTGATATCCCAGCGGTCGATGGCGTCGCCCAGCGTCTCGGCATGGACGGTCGGGCAATCGCGGTTCAACAGACCGCCCTTGTCGAGTTCGCCGAGAATCGACATTATGCCGCCGGCGCGGTGGACGTCTTCCATATGCACGTCGCTCTTGGCGGGTGCGACCTTCGAAAGGCACGGCACGCGGCGCGATAGCGCATCGATATCGGCCATGGTGAAATCGACCTCGCCTTCATGGGCGGCGGCCAGGATATGCAGGACGGTGTTGGTCGAACCGCCCATGGCGATGTCGAGGGCCATGGCGTTCTCGAAGGCCTGCTTGGAAGCGATGGTGCGCGGCAGCGCCGTGATGTCGTCCTGCTCGTAATAGCGGCGGGCGAGATCGACGACCAAGTGGCCAGCTTCGACGAAGAGCCGCTTTCGGTCGGCATGGGTGGCAAGCGTCGAACCGTTGCCGGGCAGCGACAGGCCGAGCGCTTCGGTCAGGCAGTTCATGGAATTGGCGGTGAACATGCCGGAGCAGGAACCGCAGGTCGGACAGGCGGAACGCTCGATGACCTTGACGTCTTCGTCGGAGATCTTGTCGTCGGCCGCGGCGACCATGGCGTCGACGAGATCGAGCGCATGGGTTTTGCCGTGCAGGACAACCTTGCCGGCTTCCATCGGGCCGCCCGAGACAAAGACGGTCGGGATATTGAGGCGCAGCGACGCCATCAGCATGCCGGGGGTTATCTTGTCGCAGTTAGAAATGCAAACCATGGCATCGGCGCAATGGGCATTGACCATGTATTCGACGCTGTCGGCGATGAGCTCGCGCGACGGCAGCGAATAGAGCATGCCGTCATGGCCCATGGCGATGCCGTCGTCGACGGCGATCGTGTTGAATTCCTTGGCGACACCGCCGGCCGCCTCGATTTCGCGGGCGACGAGCTGGCCGAGATCCTTGAGGTGCACGTGGCCGGGCACGAACTGCGTGAAAGAATTCACCACCGCGATGATCGGCTTGCCGAAATCCGAATCCTTCATGCCCGTGGCGCGCCAAAGGCCGCGCGCGCCTGCCATGTTGCGGCCGTGGGTCGTGGTTCTGGAACGGTAAGCTGGCATCGGTGTCTTCCTCGACGTGTCGGAAATGATCAGGCGAAGCGAAGCGGCATGAAGCCTGCGGGCCGGGCGAACGCTGCCTTTTGCAATTGTCCTAATCCAATCGACAGGGGCTGTCACTACCGGCAAGGTCAAATCCGGTACGCTGCGGAAGGAGCGCCTTGGGCGCCATCGATGATATACGGTTCGGCGCGCGGTTTGGTTACAGCCTATTCCATCACAGCCGAACACAAAAAATTGGCTTCCCGTCGGCGAGATTCAAGGCATAGACATTAATCCGAACATGCGGGCGGTGCGTTTAAGAACTATATTCAAGAAATCCGCTCTGGAGGTTTCGACATGCCAAGCTACCGCCCCCCGAAGATCGCCTCGTCGGAGATCACGCCACGCCAGATCTATATGCACCGCCGGGAATTCCTCGGTGCTGCAACGCTCGGTGCCATGGCGCTTTATGGCGCCGGCAAGGCGAGCGCGGCCGCCCTTTCGGCCGTCGAGAGCAAGTATAAGGTCGACGAGAAGCCGACGCCGCTCAAGGACGTCACCACCTACAACAATTTTTATGAGTTCGGCCTCGACAAGGGCGATCCCGCAGCGAATTGCGGCGACTTCAAGCCGCGGCCCTGGACGGTCAAGGTCGACGGCATGGTCAACAAACCCGGCACCTTCGACCTCGAAGCGCTGATGAAGGAATTCCCGATCGAGGAGCGCACCTATCGGATGCGCTGCGTCGAAGCCTGGTCGATGGTCATTCCCTGGGACGGCTTTCCGCTGGCATCGCTGCTCGACAAGGTGGAGCCGCTCGGCAGCGCCAAATACGTCGCCTTCGAAACCGTCGTGCGGCCGGACGAGATGCCGGGACAGAAGGGTTTCTTCCAGTCGCTCGACTGGCCCTATGTCGAAGGCCTGCGGCTCGACGAAGCGCGCCATCCGCTGACGCTGCTTGCCATCGGCCTCTATGGCGAAACGCTGCCGAACCAGAACGGCGCGCCGATCCGCCTGGTCGTGCCGTGGAAATACGGCTTCAAGGGCATCAAGTCGATCGTCAGGATCACCCTTACCGACCAGCAGCCGAAGAACACCTGGCAGGTGACCAATCCGCAGGAATACGGCTTCTACGCCAACGTCAATCCAGCCGTCGACCATCCGCGCTGGAGCCAGGCGAGCGAGAGGCGCATTGGCGAAAGCGGCTTCTTCGGCGCGAGCCGCCGCCCCACCCTGCCCTTCAACGGTTATGCCGACGAGGTGGCGAGCCTTTATGCCGGCATGGACCTGAAGGCGAATTTCTGATGGCAGAATTGTCGCTCGCCATCCCGAAACGTTGGCAACCCGCCTCCGTCTGGCTGCTTTATGTCGCGGGCCTCCTGCCGGCCGCCTGGACCTTCTATCTCGGCGCGACCGATCAGCTCGGCGCCGACCCTGTCAAGACCTTCGAGCTCTTCCTCGGCATCTGGACGATCCGCTTCCTGATCGCGACACTTGCCGTCTCGCCTGCCCGCGAGCTGTTCGGCTGGAATTATCTGCGCTACCGTCGCGCGCTCGGCCTTTTGACCTTCTACTACGCGCTGATGCACTTTACCGTCTATATGGTGCTCGACCAGGCGATGGATATCCAGGCAGTCATCAACGACGTGCTGAAGCGCCCTTTCATCATGTTCGGCATGGCAGCGCTTGCCATGCTCGTTCCCCTGGCGGTGACATCCAATAACTTCTCGATCCGCCGTCTCGGTGCGAACTGGAACCGGCTGCATCGCCTGGCCTACATCATCGCCGCCTGCGGGGCGCTGCACTTCGCGCTTTCGACCAAGATCCTCGACCTCGAGCAATATATCTATGTCGGGCTGATGATTGCCCTTATCCTTTACCGCTCCTGGCGGCCGATCGCCCGCAGCCGGAAGAAAGCACAAGGAGGGTCGCGCGGACGGCCCGTGGGCTCACCAGCTTCGCGACAATCGGTTTAACGCCGCTCAGGCGAAGATGGCCTGTGTGCGGGATCAAAAGCATAGGCCGCAGCTATCCCGATCGCGTAGGCCAAGATATTCCAGGGCGAGAAGACGCGCCCAAGCAGTAAGGCTCCGGCGGTCGTCAGTCGAAATGCATCGAGCCCGGGTGTGTGGTAGAGCCGGAAGAATTCAACGCAGATGGCAACCGCCAGCGCTAACACTGCAATTCCTGCGGGCGGCATTCTTGCTGTGAGAGCTGTAACGGCAAGCGCCAGCAGGACATAAACCATGGATCCCCAAAGCAGCGATCCACCATATTTGACGAGGAAGAAGGGTAGACCAGCTGCATAACCGAAGCGTCTCAGCGTCAAACCAAAAACAATGATGAGCAGCAGGGCTGCGAAGCGTCCGGCTTGAATGCGACCGAGCATATGTCAAACGACGCCTTTCACGCTGCGACTGTCGGCTGATTGATCATCGCCTCGATATTGTAACCGTCGGGATCCAGTACGAAGCAGGCGTAATGATCGGGGGCGTATTCCGGGCGTGGGCGGGGAGCGCCGTTATCCCTGGCACCGGCTTGGAAGGCATCGACCTCCCCCTTGCCGCGCGCCCTGAAAGCGATGTGAATCCGAGTCAGATGCGGCGGGCTATCCGCCTGCTGGATCTCGAACAGGCAGCCATTGCCGATATCGAAGGCCAAGATGACGTTCTCCTTGCCGAAGGTGAGCCGGTAACCCAGGGGTAAGAACGCCTTTTCGTAGAAGAGCTTGCTCTTCGACAAATCACCCACCGCGAGGTTATGTGGTCGATCATGGCGCTGCTCACTCATTAAAAATGCCGGCACGAAAAAGCCGGGCACAAGGCCCGGCTTTCCAGCTTTCCGAAAGCGGAAAATCTTAGGCAGCGACGGCCTGCTCTTCGGCAGCGACGCGGGCCTTGTCGGCTGCGCCCTTGGCAAAGGTGTCGCGATCAACGAATTCGACCACGGCCATGGCGGCATTGTCGCCCTGGCGGAAGCCGGCCTTCATGATGCGCAGGTAACCGCCGTTGCGGGTGGCGTAACGCGTTGCGATCGTGTCGAACAGCTTCGAAACGACGGCGGCGTCACGGATCTGCGAAATCGCCTGACGGCGAGCGTGCAGGTCGCCGCGCTTGCCGAGCGTGACGAGCTTCTCGACGATCGGGCGGATTTCCTTGGCCTTCGGCAGGGTCGTGACGATCTGCTCGTGGGTAATCAGCGAAGCCGCCATGTTGGCGAACATCGCCTTGCGGTGGCTTGCAGTTCTATTCAGCTTGCGGCCGGCTTTACCATGGCGCATTGCTATTCTCCTTTAATGCAGGTGCCCTTACACTAAGTGGGCCTGCCGTTTCCTGGCACATGCAGGCGATCGGCCTGCTGTTTGACGGGGAAAGGCAGTCGAAAGAGCCTGCCTTTTGTTTTCTCAATATTGGTCTTCGTAACGCTTGGCGAGATCTTCGATGTTCTCGGGCGGCCATGCCGGCACTTCCATGCCGAGGTGCAGGCCCATGGAAGCGAGAACTTCCTTGATTTCGTTCAGCGACTTGCGACCAAAATTCGGTGTGCGGAGCATTTCTGCTTCGGTCTTCTGAATGAGGTCGCCGATGTAGACGATGTTGTCGTTCTTCAGGCAGTTTGCCGAACGGACCGACAGTTCGAGTTCGTCCACCTTCTTCAGGAGAGCCGGGTTGAAAGCGAGTTCGGTGACTGCTTCCTCTTCGGTTTCCTTCTGCGGCTCGTCGAAGTTGACGAAGACGCCAAGCTGATCCTGGAGGATGCGCGCCGCGAAAGCGACGGCGTCTTCGCCGGAGATCGAGCCATCGGTTTCGATGGTCATGTTCAGCTTGTCGTAGTCGAGAACCTGTCCTTCACGGGTGTTTTCAACCTTGTAGGACACCTTCTTGACCGGCGAATAAAGGCTGTCGACCGGGATGAGACCGATCGGAGCATCTTCCGCACGATTGCGTTCGGCCGGAACGTAGCCCTTGCCGTTGTTGACGGTGAATTCCATGCGGATTTCGGCGCCCTCGTCGAGCGTGCAGATCACATGCTCGGGGTTGAGGATTTCGATATCGCCGACCGTCTGGATGTCACCAGCCGTAACAACGCCCGGGCCCTGCTTGCGCACGACCATGCGCTTTGCGTCGTCGCCATCCATCTTGATGGCGATTTCCTTGATGTTGAGCACGATGTCCGTGACGTCTTCGCGGACGCCCGGAATCGAGGAGAATTCATGCAGCACGCCGTCGATCTGCACCGCCGTGACGGCGGCACCGCGCAGCGACGAGAGCAGAACGCGGCGCAGCGCGTTGCCTAGGGTGAGGCCGAAGCCGCGCTCCAGCGGTTCGGCAACGAGCGTCGCCCTGGTGCGCGAGCTCGAGGAGAACTCCACCTTGTTCGGCTTGATCAGTTCCTGCCAGTTCTTCTGAATCATGAGTTTGCCTTCCGTTCGTTGCCACCATCCAATCGTGACAACCGAGCTTGAAAACCACCGGGAGCGCGAAGGCGCTCACCGGTGACGATAGCGATGATCAGACGCGGCGCTTCTTGCGCGGACGGCAGCCATTGTGCGGGATCGGTGTCACGTCACGGATGGACGTGATCATGAAACCCGCAGCCTGGAGCGCGCGCAGAGCCGATTCACGACCCGAACCCGGACCGCAGACTTCGACTTCCAGCGACTTCATGCCGTGCTCCTGGGCCTTCTTGGCGCAGTCTTCGGCAGCGATCTGGGCGGCGAACGGGGTCGACTTGCGCGAGCCCTTGAAGCCCTTGGCGCCAGCCGACGACCAGGCGATTGCATTGCCCTGCGCATCGGTGATGGTGATCATCGTGTTGTTGAAGGTCGAGTTGACGTGAGCGACACCCGACGAGATATTCTTGCGCTCGCGACGGCGAACGCGGACGGCTTCCTTAGCCATGCTATTCCTTTCGTTGATCTCTTCACCGCCGTAATACCAGCGGCTACACCGGAACGGCGCCTATATGGTCCCGCTCCAAACTCAAAAGAGGCCGGCGCAGACCGCCAGCCCCCTCATCCCGGTTTCCCGGAAATTACTTCTTCTTGCCAGCGATTGCCTTTGCCGGACCCTTGCGGGTGCGGGCATTGGTGTGCGTGCGCTGACCGCGGACCGGAAGGCCGCGGCGATGACGCAGGCCGCGATAGCAGCCGAGGTCCATCAGGCGCTTGATGTTCATCGCGGTATCGCGACGAAGATCACCCTCGACCTGATAGTCGCGGTCGATGGCTTCGCGGATCTGAAGGACTTCGGCGTCAGTCAGCTGATGCACACGACGTTCCGCCGGGATACCGACCTTCTCGACGATTTCCTGTGCGAATTTCGGACCGATCCCGTGAATGTAGGTCAGCGCGATAACAACGCGCTTTGCAGTCGGGATGTTGACGCCAGCGATACGTGCCACGCCTGTTCTCCTTGCATTCCAGTTGCCATCCGGCAAGTGGGCTTCGTTATGCGGTCTTTGGAACCGCTCGTTCAGATTTACGTCCGCAACATGTCAAAACGACCGCACCCGGACTTCCTTGGGAAATCCGCGCCGATCGCATGGAATGTCGCGAGTTGGCGCGGTGTTTAGCGGAATCAGTGCTGAAAAGCAACCGCTCCGCCAAGTTTATTTTCAAAGCCTTAAAGCTCGGAAAGAATGGATTCGACCTCGGCTGTCACATGGTCGATCTCCGCCATGCCGTCGACGGACTTGAGTTTGCCCTTGGCATAGTAGTAGCCGATCAGCGGCGAGGTTTCCTTGTAGTAGACCTCGAGACGCTTGATCATCGTCTCGGCGTTGTCGTCAGGACGACGCTTGAAGTGAGTCGAACCGCACTTGTCGCACACGCCTTCCTCAACCGGAACCTTGTCCGTGTCATGATAGACAGTGCCGCACTGAGCGCAGGTGTAACGGCCATCCACGCGGCGGACGAGTTCCTGGTCGTCGACGCGAAACTCGATAACCACCGAAAGGTCGAGTCCCTTAGCTTTGAGCATCGCCTCGGTGGCGTCCGCCTGGACCAGCGTCCTCGGAAAGCCATCGAGAATGAAGCCGTTGGCGCAATCGGGCTGATCGATTCGCTCGGAAACGATGGCGATGACGATATCATCCGAGACAAGCTTGCCGGCGTCCATGACGGCCTTCGCCCGCTTCCCCACTTCCGTACCGGCATTGACCGCCGCACGCAGCATATCGCCCGTGGAAAGCTGCGGAATGCCGTGCTTTTCCACGATCCGCTGGGCTTGGGTTCCCTTACCTGCGCCCGGCGGCCCCAAAAGGATAAGTCTCATCGCCCCCTCTTTCCTCCACGCAACTTCGATTTCTTGATCAGGCCTTCGTATTGCTGCGCGATCAGGTGACCCTGGATCTGTGCAACCGTATCAAGAGTTACGCTAACCACGATCAAAAGCGAAGTCCCACCAAGGGATAATGGAATGCCGGTTTGCGACACCAATATCTCCGGAAGGATGCAGACGAAGACGAGATAGATCGCGCCGATCACCGTAATGCGGGTCAGCACGTAGTCGATATATTCGGCTGTGCGCTCACCCGGACGGATGCCGGGAATGAAGCCGCCGTGCTTCTTCAGATTGTCGGCCGTATCCTTCGGATTGAAGACGATGGCCGTGTAGAAGAAGGCGAAGAAGGCGATCAGCGCCGCATAGAGCACCATATAGAGCGGCTGACCATGACCGAGCGCCGCAACGATCGACGTTGCCCAGGCCGGCATTGCTGTGGTGCTGGCAAAGCCGGCGACCGTTGCCGGCAGCAGCAGCAGCGATGACGCGAAGATCGCCGGGATGACGCCCGAGGTGTTGAGCTTCAGCGGCAGATGCGACGTATCGCCCTGGAACATGCGGTTGCCGACCTGGCGCTTCGGATACTGGATCAGCAGCCGGCGCTGCGCACGTTCGACGAAGACGATAACGCCGATGACGCCGATTGCGACGAGAATGACGAGCAGGATCAGCGGCGTCGACAGCGCGCCGGTTCGGCCGAGTTCGAGCGTGCCCGCCAGAGCCGTGGGAAGACCGGCGGCGATGCCGGCGAAGATGATCAGCGAAATGCCGTTGCCGATGCCGCGCGAGGTGATCTGCTCGCCGAGCCACATCAGGAACATCGTGCCGCCGAGCAGCGTCAGGACGGTGGATAGACGGAAGAACCAGCCCGGGTCGACGACGAGGCCCTGGCCGCTCTCAAGGCCGGCGGCAATGCCATAGGCCTGCAGTGCGCCGAGAATGACGGTGCCATAGCGGGTATACTGGTTGATGATCTTGCGGCCCTGCTCGCCTTCCTTCTTCAGGTTTTCGAGCGCCGGCACGACCGAGGTCATGAGCTGCACGATGATCGAGGCGGAGATATAGGGCATGATTCCCAGCGCGAAGATCGCCATACGCTGAACGGCGCCGCCCGAGAACATGTTGAAAAGGCCAAGAATGCCGCCTGCCTGGCCGCGGAAAGCCTGGGCGTAGGCTTCGGGATTGAGGCCCGGAAGCGGAATATGGGTGCCGAGCCTGTAGACGAGGAGAGCTGCCAGTGTGAACCACAAGCGCTTCTTCAAATCCTCGGCTTTGGCAAAGGTCGAAAAATTGAGGTTGGATGCCAATTGTTCCGCTGCAGAAGCCATGCGATTCTCCGCGCTACCAATTCCGGCCGTCTCTGGGGGATAGGCCGGCCCCGGAATCAGTATGAAAATTATTCAAAACCGGGCTTGGAACGGATTGCAGCGCAACCCCATGCCTCACCCTTGTTTTCCAGTCTTACCGGCGTGACGCGAGCGCGCCAGCCGATATTTTGTGAGGCCCACATATGGGAGCAAAATCGCCCGGTGTGAAGCACCCCGGGCGACATATCATCAGATTATTATTCGGCTGCAACAGGAGCCGAAAGCAGCGTCACGCTGCCGCCGGCCTTTTCGATCTTCTCGACGGCAGGCTTGGAAGCGCCTGCGACGACGATGGTGATCTTGGCCTTGAGTTCGCCGTCGGCGAGAACGCGAACGCCGTCCTTGGCGCGGCGGATGACGCCGGCAGCCTTGAGGGAGGCTGCGTCAACGGTGGCCTTCGCATCGAGCTTGCCGGCGTCGATCGCGGCCTGGATGCGGGCGAGCGACACGACGACGAAGTCGGAAGCGAAGATATTGTTGAAGCCGCGCTTCGGCAGGCGACGATAGATCGGCATCTGGCCGCCTTCGAAGCCGTTGATAGCGACGCCGGAACGGGACTTCTGACCCTTCACACCGCGACCACCGGTCTTGCCCGAGCCCGAGCCGATACCGCGGCCGAGGCGCTTGCGGCTGTGGGTCGAGCCTTCGTTGTCCTTGATTTCATTGAGTTTCATGAGCGTTTCCTCCGTCTCACTTCTCGTCGACGACGCGAACGAGATGCTGGACAGCACGGATCATGCCACGAACCGAAGGAGTATCCTCCAGCGTGCGGCGACGGTGCATCTTGTTCAGTCCGAGACCGATCAGCGTGCGCTGCTGGACGTCCGGACGGCGAATCGGGCTGCCGATCTGTTCGATCGTGACAGTCTTCGCTTCAGCCTTCTTGGTAGCCTTGGCCATTGGTCAGCTCCTCTTATTCTTCAGAGGCGTTGCCGGAGGCGCTACGACGAGCCTGCAGCGTTGCATACTTGATGCCGCGCTGAGCTGCGATGTCCTTCGGGTGAACCTGGTGCTTCAGAGCGTCGAAGGTGGCGCGAACCATGTTGTAGGGGTTCGACGAACCGGTCGACTTGGCGACGACGTCGTGCATGCCGAGCGTTTCGAAAACGGCGCGCATCGGACCGCCGGCGATGATGCCGGTACCGACCTTGGCCGAGCGCAGCAGAACCTTGCCGGCGCCGTGGCGGCCATGAACGTCGTGATGCAGCGTACGGCCGTCACGCAGCGGTACGAAGATCAGCTCGCGCTTGGCGGCTTCGGTGGCCTTGCGGATGGCTTCCGGCACTTCGCGCGCCTTGCCATGGCCGAAGCCGACGCGGCCCTTCTGGTCGCCGACGACGACGAGTGCTGCGAAACCAAAACGACGGCCGCCCTTGACGACCTTGGCGACGCGGTTGATCGCGACAAGCTTGTCGACGAATTCGCTATCGCGCTCTTCACGGCTCTGGCGGTCTTCCCGCTGCGGCCTTCTTTCCTGTGCCATTGTCCTCTTCCTTTTTCTTTTCCGGGTGCAATCGGCAAACAAATGAGGACCGCATCAGCCTCCCCTTTCTTGAGGGGTGCCTGGCGATCCGGCGAAAATCCGGCCGGCGCAAAAGCGTCCGGCCGGAAACTGATCAGAAGGTGAGACCGCCTTCGCGGGCCGCTTCGGCGAGAGCCTTGATGCGGCCGTGATAGATGAAGGCGCCACGGTCGAACACGACTTCCGACACGCCGGCCTTGGAGGCGCGCTCGGCGACGAGCTTGCCCACTGCAGCAGCGGCGGCGGTATCGGCACCGGTCTTCAGAGAACCGCGCAGATCCTTGTCGAGCGTGGAGGCGGACGCAAGCGTCTTGCCGGCCACATCATCGATGATCTGGGCATAGATGTTCTTCGAGGAGCGATGAACCGACAGGCGCGGACGGCCGTTGGCCACCGACTTGATATGACGGCGCACGCGGTTGGCACGACGTGCAAGTGCTTCTTTCCTGCTAGCCATTTCGCGTGATCCTTACTTCTTCTTGCCTTCTTTGCGGACGATCCGCTCGTCGGCATACTTGACGCCCTTGCCCTTGTAGGGCTCGGGACCGCGGTATTCGCGGATTTCGGCGGCAACCTGGCCGACCTGCTGCTTGTTGATGCCGCTGACGACGATCTCCGTCGGCTTCGGCACAGCGATCGAGATACCGACCGGCGGTTCGTAGACCACGTCGTGGCTGAAACCGAGGGCCAGTTGCAGGTTCTTGCCCTGCATGGCGGCGCGGTAACCGACGCCGTTGATTTCAAGCTTGCGCTCGAAACCTTCCTTGACGCCCTTGAAGATGCCTTCGATCATCGTGCGGGACATGCCCCACTTTGAGCGGGCATTCTTGGACTGGTTCAGCGGCGTCACGACGACCGCGTTGTTTTCGAGCTTGAGGCTGATTTCGTCATTCGCGACGAAGAACAGCTCGCCCTTCGGGCCCTTTGCAGTGACCTTCTGGCCATCGACCGTAGCCGTGATTCCAGCAGGCACCTGAACGGGCTTTTTACCGATACGAGACATGTTTCAATCCTGTCTGTTCGCTATGGAGATCCCTGCCCTGTCTTAGAAGACCGAGCAAAGAACCTCGCCACCAACGTTCTGTTCGCGAGCCTGGTGATCGGCCATCACACCCTTCGGAGTCGAAAGGATGGTGATTCCGAGGCCGTTCGCGACCTGCGGAATGGACTTGACCGAGACATAAACCCGGCGGCCCGGCTTGGACACACGGCCGATCTCGCGGATCACCGATGCGCCTTCATAGTACTTCAGCTCGATGTTGAGCTCCGACTTGCCATTGCCGAAATCGACAACAGAATAGCCACGGATGTAGCCTTCGGACTGCAGGACATCGAGAACACGCGCACGGAGCTTGGACGCAGGCGTCGAGACCGACGACTTGCGGCGGGAAGCGCCGTTGCGGATACGGGTGAGCATATCGCCCAACGGATCAGTCATTGTCATCTAACCTGCTCCTTACCAGCTCGACTTGACGATGCCCGGCACCTTGCCGAGATTGCCGAGTTCACGCAGCGCAATACGCGACATGCGCAGTTTGCGGTAATATGCGCGCGGACGCCCCGACACTTCGCAACGGTTGCGAATGCGGGTCTTCGATCCATCACGCGGCAGGGATGCCAGCTTGATCGAGGCCTTGAACCGCTCTTCGATCGGAAGAGCCTGGTTCATGATGATCGCCTTCAACGCAGCCCGCTTAGCGGCCTGGTTGGCGACCGTAGTACGGCGGCGCTTGTTCTTTTCAACTGCGCTTGTCTTCGCCATGTCAGGTTCCTTTTCTACGCTCGTCGTTACGGTTATTGACGGAACGGGAAGCTGAACTCCTTCAGGAGAGTCCGTGCTTCGTCGTCGGTCGTCGCCGTCGTGCAAACGATGATGTCCATGCCCCACATCTGATCAACCTTGTCGTAGTTGATCTCAGGGAACACAATGTGTTCCTTGATGCCCATGGCGAAGTTGCCACGGCCGTCAAAGCTCTTCGGGTTCAGGCCGCGGAAGTCGCGAACGCGCGGGAGCGCGATGTTGACCAGACGATCCAGGAACTCGTACATGCGGGTGCCGCGCAGGGTGACCTTCGCGCCAATCGGCATGTTTTCGCGGACCTTGAAGCCTGCGATAGAGTTGCGTGCGCGGGTGATGACCGGCTTCTGACCGGCGATCGCTGCGAGGTCGGCGGCAGCAACCGTCGGCTTCTTCGAGTCAGCGGTCGCTTCACCGACGCCCATGTTGATTACGATCTTGTCGAGCTTCGGAATCATCATCTCGTTGGCGTAGGAGAACTTCTCCTGCATCGCCTTGCGGATGCGCTCGACATATTCCTTCTTGAGCCGCGGCTCGTACTTTGCCTCAGCCATCGATCACTTCTCCAGAACGCTTGGCCACGCGGACCTTCTTGCCGTCAACGACCTTGAAACCGACGCGGGTCGGCTTGCCGTCCTTGTCGACGATTGCAATGTTGGACAGGTGAACCGGGGCTTCCTTGTTGATGATGCCGGCTTCCTGGGTCTGCGTCTGGCGCTGGTGGCGCTTTACGACGTTGACGCCACGAACGACCGCACGATCTTCCTTCGGCATGACCTGAACGACCTCGCCGGTGCGGCCCTTGTCCTTGCCAGCGAGCATGACGACCTTGTCGCCTTTACGAATCTTCTGCATCGCTTCCGCTCCTTACAGTACTTCGGGAGCCAGCGAGATGATCTTCATGTGGTTCTTGGCGCGAAGTTCGCGCGGAACCGGTCCGAAGATACGGGTGCCGATCGGCTCTTTCTTGTTGTCGATGAGGACTGCTGCGTTGGTGTCGAAGCGGATGACCGAGCCATCCGGACGACGGATGTCCTTGGCGGTGCGAACGACAACCGCCTTCATCACGTCACCCTTCTTCACGCGGCCGCGCGGGATCGCTTCCTTGATCGAAACGACGATGACGTCGCCGATCGAGGCATACTTGCGCTTCGAGCCGCCCAGCACCTTGATGCACATGACACGACGTGCGCCGGAATTATCCGCGACGTCGAGGTTTGTTTGCATCTGAATCATATCAGGTCGCCTTCTTGGTTTACCGGAATGGTTGGGCCTGGGCCCCCTACTCCGGCTTATGAAAATGTTCGCCGGCCAACCTGCCGTAAGGCAAGTAGGAACGCGGCAATAGCTGAATAGCGCGGGGTCGATCGTGCCAGGGTGGTTTCCCGAACGGGACCTTCCGTGCGCTCAAAGCAAAAGAACGCCCGGCATTCGAGCGTTCTGACGCTGCTTCATACAGATATTTCGGCGAGACGCAAGGCCTCGCGCAAAATTCTGTTTACTTGCCCTGGGCGGCGATCACCGTCCAACGCTTGTCCTTGGAGATCGGCGCGCATTCCTCGATGGATACGGTATCGCCGATCTTGTACTGGTTGTTTTCGTCGTGGGCCTTGTACTTCTTGGAACGACGAACGGTCTTCTGGAGCAGCGGGTGAGCGAAACGACGCTCGACGCGAACCACTACCGTCTTCTCGTTCTTGTCGCCAACGACGACGCCCTGCAGGATGCGCTTCGGCATATTTTTCTTCCTTTAGGCCTTAACTTCTGCCGCCTTCTGGCGGGCAATGGTTTTGACGCGGGCGATGTCCTTGCGGACTTCGTTGATGCGCGAGGACTTTTCGAGCTGGCCGGTCGCCTTCTGGAAGCGCAGGTTGAACTGCTCCTTCTTCAGCTTGGCAAGCTCGTCCTTGAGTTGGTCGGCGGTCAACGCGCGAACATCTGAGGCTTTCATGAGCTCAATCCTTACTCTGCAATGCGCTGTACGAAGCGCGTCTTGACCGAGAGCTTGGCAGAGCCGAGACGAAGCGCCTCACGGGCGATCTCTTCGCTGACGCCGTCGATCTCGAACATCATACGACCGGGCTTGACCTTGCATGCCCAGTACTCAACGGAGCCCTTACCCTTACCCATGCGGACTTCGGTCGGCTTTGCGGTTACCGGAACGTCCGGGAACACGCGGATCCATACACGGCCGGCGCGCTTCATGTAACGCGTGATCGCGCGGCGGGCCGCCTCGATCTCGCGTGCGTTGACGCGGTTGGGCTCCTGAGCCTTCAGGCCGAATTCGCCGAAGGCCAGGTCAGAACCGCCCTTGGCGACGCCCTTGATGCGGCCCTTGAACTGCTTGCGGTACTTAGTACGCTTTGGCTGCAACATTTTCTTACTTCTCCGAGCTTATCTTTCGCCAGCGCTAATTACGCGTTGTCGCGTTCGCGGCGACGATCGCCACGGTCGCGTTCGCGGCTTGCCGGACCCTGTGCGTCGCCTTCCAGCGCGCGACGTTCGGAAGCCATCGGATCGTGCTCAAGGATTTCGCCCTTGAAGATCCAGACCTTGATGCCGCAGATACCGAATGCGGTTTCTGCTTCTGCCGTGCCGTAGTCGATGTCGGCGCGCAGCGTGTGCAGCGGCACACGACCTTCACGGTACCATTCCGTACGGGCGATTTCCGCACCGCCGAGACGGCCAGCGCAGGTGATCTTGATGCCTTCGGCGCCAAGACGCATCGCGGACTGAACGGCGCGCTTCATGGCGCGGCGGAAAGCCACGCGGCGCTCAAGCTGCTGGGCGATCGACTGAGCGACCAGCGTTGCGTCGATTTCGGGCTTGCGCACTTCGACGATGTTGAGGTGCGTTTCCGAGTTGGTCA
Organism: Rhizobium lentis; assembly: GCF_014200175.1. GTDB lineage: Bacteria > Pseudomonadota > Alphaproteobacteria > Rhizobiales > Rhizobiaceae > Rhizobium > Rhizobium mulingense. The sequence goes on from NZ_JACHBD010000003.1 coordinate 32,967, forward strand.
TATCGGACAGCTTCTTGCGGAGCTTGTCGATATCGGCGCCCTTGCGGCCGATGATCAGGCCCGGACGGGCCGAGTGGATCGTGACGCGGCACTTCTTGTGCGGACGCTCGATGACCACCTTAGAGATCCCGGCCTGCTTCAGTTCGCTCATGACGAACTTGCGCATTTTCAGATCTTCGTGCAGCAGCTGGCCGTACTCGGCATTGTCCGCGAACCAGCGGCTATCCCAGGTACGGTTGATGCCGAGACGGAAACCGATCGGATTAATTTTCTGACCCATTATGCGGCCTCCTCTGCTGCCTGCACTTCACGAACGACGATCGTCAGGTGCGCGAAGGGCTTTTCGATGCGCGACGCACGACCGCGGCCACGAGCGTGGAAGCGCTTCATGACGATCGACTTGCCGACATAGGCCTCGGCGACGACGAGAGCGTCGACGTCGAGATCGTGGTTGTTCTCGGCGTTGGCGATCGCGGATTCGAGCGTCTTCTTGACGGCGCCCGCGATGCGCTTGCGGGAGAACTCCAGCTCAGCGAGTGCACGCTCGACCTTCTTGCCGCGGATGGCCGCAGCAACCAGGTTGAGCTTCTGGGGGCTGACGCGGAGCGTGCGGGCGACTGCTTGCGCCTCGTTGTCCTTCAGCCGGCGTTCGGCTTTTGCCTTGCCCATTGTTACTTCCTCTTCGCCTTCTTGTCCGCGCCGTGACCGTAGTAGGTGCGGGTCGGAGAGAATTCACCGAATTTGTGGCCGACCATGTCTTCATTGACGCTGACCGGGATATGCTTGCTGCCGTTGTAGACGCCGAAGGTAAGACCGACGAACTGCGGCAGGATCGTGGAGCGACGGCTCCAGATCTTGATCACTTCTGCACGTCCGCCTTCACGAACCTTCTCAGCCTTCTTGAGAAGATAGCCGTCAACGAACGGACCTTTCCATACTGAACGAGCCATTGGAGACTTCCTCTCTTACTTCTTACGCTGATGACGCGAGCGCATGATCATCTTGTCGGTCGACTTGTTCGACCGGGTGCGCTTGCCCTTGGTCGGCTTGCCCCATGGTGTCACCGGATGGCGACCACCGGAGGTGCGGCCTTCACCGCCGCCGTGCGGATGGTCGACCGGGTTCATGACAACACCGCGGTTATGCGGACGCTTGCCGCGCCAAACGGTACGACCGGCCTTGCCGTCGTTGATGTTGGCGTGGTCCGGGTTCGACACGGCACCGATCGAAGCGAGGCAGATGCCGCTGACCAGACGCTGTTCACCGGAGTTCAGGCGAAGGATCGCCATGCCCTGGTCACGGCCGACGAGCTGCGCGTAGGAACCGGCGGAACGGGCGATCTGACCGCCCTTCCCCGGCTTCATTTCCACGTTGTGGATGATGGAGCCGACCGGAATGTACTGCAGCGGCATGGTGTTGCCGGGCTTGACGTCGACAGCCTTTTCCGAAGCGATGACCTTGTCGCCGGCAGCAAGACGCTGCGGGGCGATGATGTAGGCCTGTTCGCCGTCGGCATAGCTGACCAGCGCGATGAAAGCCGTGCGGTTCGGGTCGTATTCGATACGCTCGACCGTGCCTTCGACATCGAACTTGCGACGCTTGAAGTCGACCAGACGGTAGCTGCGCTTGTGACCGCCGCCGATGAAGCGGGCAGTGATGCGGCCGAGGTTGTTACGACCGCCGCTCTTGCTCAGACCTTCCGTCAGCGCCTTGACCGGCTTGCCCTTGTAGAGCGAGGAGCGGTCCACGATGACCAGCTGGCGCTGGCTCGGGGTCGTCGGATTGAATGTTTTCAATGCCATTTTCTTATTCCTCAGAGACCGGTGGAGACGTCGATCGTCTGGCCTTCAGCCAGCGTCACGACAGCCTTCTTCACGTCCTTCTGCTTGCCGACAAAACCGCGGAACCGCTTGGTCTTGCCTTTGCGCAGCAGAGTGTTGACGGCCGTGACCTTGACGCCGAACAGCGCCTCGACCGCAGCCTTGATTTCCGGCTTCGTCGCCTGCTTGGCGACATTGAAAACAACCTGGTTGTTCTCGGAGACCAGCGTGGACTTTTCGGTGATCGCCGGGGAGACGATCACATCGTAGTGGCGGAGATCGGTCACTTGAATCGCTCCTCTAGCGCTTCAACCGCAGCCTTGGAAAGCACGAGCTTGCCGCGGCGCACGATGTCGTAAACATTGATGCCCTGGATCGGCAGAACATCGATGTTCGGGATGTTCTGAGCTGCAAGCTTGAAGTTGCCGTCAAGCTCTGCGCCGCCGATGAAGAGGGCGTTGGTCAGGCCGAGCGTCTCGAATACGGACGCGAGAGCCTTGGTCTTGGCTTCGGCGGCGACCAGGTTATCGATGACGATGACGTCATCGGCCTTGATCTTGGCCGAAAGGGCGTGGCGAAGGCCAAGCGCGCGAACCTTCTTCGGAAGGTCGTGCTCGTGGCTGCGGACTACAGGGCCGTGGGCCTTGCCGCCGCCGCGGAACTGCGGAGCGCGAGCCGAATGGTGACGGGCGCGGCCCGTACCCTTCTGCTTGTACATCTTGGCGCCGGTTCGCGAAACTTCAGCGCGGCCTTTTGCCTTGTGCGTGCCCTGCTGCTTCTTGGCAAGCTGCCAGCGGATGACGCGGGCGAGAATGTCTTCGCGGGGCTCGAGGCCGAAAATTTCGTCCGAAAGGGAAACCTTCCCGGCGTCTTTTCCCTCGAGGGTCTTGACGTTCAATTCCATTGATCTGGCTCCCTTACTTCGCGGCCGACTTGACGGCGTCGCGCACGATGATCCAGGCACCCTTGGAACCGGGAACAGCACCCTTGATCAGGATCAGACCACGATCTTCGTCGGTCGAAACCACTTCCAGGTTCTGCGTCGTGACGCGCGTCTGGCCCATGTGACCAGCCATCTTCTTGTTCTTGAAAACCTTGCCCGGATCCTGGCGCGAGCCGGTCGAACCGTGCGACCGGTGCGAGACCGACACACCGTGCGTGGCACGCAGACCGCCGAATCCGTGGCGCTTCATGGCGCCGGCAAAACCCTTACCGATCGTCGTGCCCGTTACGTCGACGAGCTGACCGGCGGCAAAGTGACCTGCCTTGAGCTCCGTGCCGATCTCGAGCAGATTGTCTTCCGAGACGCGGAATTCTGCGAGCTTGGCCTTCGGCTCGACGTTGGCGACGGCAAAGTTGCCGCGCATCGCCTTCGACGTGTTCTTCACCTTCGCCTGGCCTGCGCCAAGCTGAACTGCGGTATAGCCATTCTTTTCGACAGTGCGCGTGGCAACGACCTGGCAGCCGTCCATACGCAGTACCGTTACCGGGACATGCTCGCCGGCGTCGTTGTAGACGCGGGTCATTCCCACCTTCTGTGCAATCACACCTGAACGCATCGGTTCAATCCTTCCAACTCAGCTCGAGCAAGCTCAGAGCTTGATCTCAACATCGACACCGGCGGCGAGATCGAGCTTCATCAGCGCGTCCACCGTCTGCGGGGTCGGGTCTACGATGTCGAGAAGGCGCTTGTGCGTGCGCATCTCGAACTGTTCGCGGCTCTTCTTGTCGATGTGCGGGGACCGGTTGACCGTAAACTTCTCGATGCGGGTCGGAAGCGGAACGGGGCCCCGGACGCTTGCACCGGTGCGCTTCGCCGTCGACACGATCTCGCGCGTAGAAGCATCGAGAATCCGGTGATCGAACGCCTTCAGGCGAATGCGGATATTTTGGCCGTTCATTCGACGTTATCCTTGTGTTTGTTTCCCACATGTCTCTGGGCAAGACACGGGTTGTTCTTTCTTCCTAAGGCGGACCACCGGTTTCAAAGATCGAGAGGGTGCCGAAGCGGAACCCTATCCAGTCTTCAGGGCCTCTAGCCCACCTTAATTGGTTGTTTAGTCGCCGCTTCGTCATCCGAAGCAGTACGCAAATCGCGCTCGCGCGCCATTTGCGATATTTCTGTGTAATAAGCAAGCGGCTTGCGCCGCCTGCTTCATAATAATGTCATCGAATCGGCCACTCCGCCGGAGCGGCCGAAGGAATTACTCGACGATCGAGGCGACGATACCGGCGCCGACGGTGCGGCCGCCTTCGCGGATGGCGAAGCGCAGCTTTTCTTCCATCGCGATCGGAACGATCAGCTCGACGGCAACCGTGACATTGTCGCCCGGCATGACCATTTCCGTGCCTTCCGGCAGCGTGACGATGCCGGTCACGTCGGTCGTGCGGAAGTAGAACTGCGGACGGTAGTTGGTGAAGAACGGCGTATGACGGCCGCCCTCTTCCTTCGTCAGGATGTAGGCTTCAGCCATGAACTTCTTGTGCGGCTTGACCGAACCCGGCTTGCACAGGATCTGGCCACGCTCGACGCCGTCACGGTTCACACCGCGAACCAGTGCGCCGATGTTGTCGCCGGCCTGGCCCTGGTCGAGCAGCTTGCGGAACATTTCAACGCCGGTCACCGTCGTCTTCGAGGTCGGACGGATGCCGACGATCTCGACTTCTTCGCCAACCTTGACAATGCCACGCTCGACGCGGCCGGTCACGACCGTGCCGCGGCCCGAGATCGAGAACACGTCTTCAATCGGCATCAGGAACGGCTGGTCGATCGGACGCTCGGGCGTCGGGATGTAGGAGTCGACCGCTGCCATCAGCTCGCGGATCGCGTCTTCGCCGATCTTCTTGTCGCTATCTTCAAGAGCGGCAAGCGCCGAACCCTTGACAACAGGAATGTCGTCGCCCGGGAAGTCGTAGGACGACAGCAGTTCGCGAACTTCGAGCTCAACCAGTTCGAGCAGCTCGGCGTCATCAACCTGGTCGACCTTGTTCAGGAACACGACGATCGCCGGAACGCCGACCTGGCGGGCCAGCAGGATGTGTTCGCGCGTCTGCGGCATCGGGCCGTCAGCAGCCGAGCACACCAGGATCGCGCCGTCCATCTGGGCAGCACCGGTGATCATGTTCTTCACGTAGTCGGCATGGCCGGGGCAGTCGACGTGCGCGTAGTGGCGGTTCGGCGTCTCATATTCGACGTGTGCCGTCGAGATGGTGATGCCGCGCGCCTTCTCTTCCGGAGCCGCGTCGATCTGGTCGTACGCCTTGAACTCACCGAAGTACTTCGTGATCGCTGCCGTCAGAGACGTCTTGCCGTGGTCAACGTGGCCGATCGTGCCAATGTTGACGTGCGGCTTATTGCGCTCAAACTTACTCTTTGCCATTTTCGGCTCTCCGTTTTGCTAGTCCCGAGGGGATCTAATTCTTGTTATCGGTCAATTGGTATTCAGGTCACTTCTGACCGGAATACTTTGCCTGGATTTCAGTTGCGACGTTCGACGGGACCGGCGCATAGTGATCGAAGGTCATCGTGTACTGAGCACGGCCCTGCGACATGGAGCGCAGGTTATCGACGTACTTGAACATGTTCGCCAGCGGAACGTTGGCGCTGATGACGACCGCGATGCCACGGCTTTCCTGACCCTGGATCTGGCCACGGCGGGAGTTAAGGTCGCCGATAACGTCGCCAACGTAATCTTCCGGGGTGACGACTTCGACCTTCATCATCGGCTCGAGGAGCTGAGCGCCGGCCTTCTTGGCTGCTTCACGGAAGCAGGCGCGGGATGCGATTTCGAACGCCAGAACCGACGAGTCGACGTCGTGGAAGGCACCGTCGATGAGCGTCGCCTTGACGCCGAGCATCGGGAAGCCAGCGAGCGGACCCGAAGACAGAACGCTTTCGATGCCCTTTTGAACGCCCGGGATGTATTCCTTCGGAACAGAGCCACCGACGATCTTGGACTCGAACTTGAAATCTTCGCCTTCCGGGTTCGGTTCGAAGATGATCTTGACGCGCGCAAACTGGCCGGTACCACCGGTCTGCTTCTTGTGCGTGTAGTCTTCTTCGGTCTGGCGCGTGATGGTTTCGCGGTAAGCAACCTGCGGCGCGCCCACGTTTGCTTCAACCTTGAACTCGCGGCGCATGCGGTCGACGATAATGTCGAGGTGCAGTTCGCCCATGCCGGCAATGATCGTCTGACCGGATTCCTGATCCGTCTTCACGCGGAAGGACGGATCTTCGGCAGCCAAGCGGTTGAGCGCGAGGCCCATCTTTTCCTGGTCGCCCTTGGACTTCGGCTCGATGGCGATCTGGATGACCGGCTCGGGGAATTCCATGCGCTCGAGGATAACCGGCTTCAGCGGATCGCAGAGCGTATCGCCAGTGGTGGTTTCCTTCAGGCCGGCGAGTGCAACGATGTCGCCTGCAAAGGCTTCTTCGATGTCTTCACGCGAGTTGGAGTGCATCTGCAGCATACGGCCGACGCGCTCGCGCTTGTCCTTAACCGTGTTCAGAACCGAGGAGCCCTTTTCGAGCTTGCCGGAATAGATGCGTGCGAAGGTGAGCGAACCGACGAAGGGGTCGTTCATGATCTTGAACGCCAGCATCGAAAGCGGCTCGGCGTCGTCTGCGTGACGCTCGATGTCGGCTTCGGTCTTGAAGTCGATGCCCTTGATCGCCGGAATGTCGAGCGGCGACGGCAGATAGTCGACAACGGCGTCGAGCAGCGGCTGAACGCCCTTGTTCTTGAAGGCGGTGCCGCAGAACATCGGATGGAACTTGACGTCGATCGTGCCGCGGCGAACGAGCTCGCGGATCTTGTCGTTGTCGGGCATGTTGCCTTCGAGGTAGGCTTCCATCGCAGCTTCGTCGATCTCGACAACCGTCTCGATCAGCTTTTCGCGATATTCTTCAGCCTTGGCCTTCAGGTCTTCCGGGATTTCGACGACGTCCCACTGGGCGCCGAGCGATTCATCGCGCCAGATCAGAGCGTTCATCTCGACGAGGTCGACAACGCCCTTGAAATCGCTTTCGGCGCCGATCGGCAGCTGCATGACGACAGCGGTCGCACCGAGACGGGTCTTGATCATCTCGACCGAGCGGTAGAAGTCAGCGCCGGTCTTGTCCATCTTGTTGCAGAAGATCATGCGCGGAACGTTGTACTTCTCAGCCTGACGCCAGACGGTTTCCGTCTGCGGCTCTACGCCGGCGTTGGCATCGAGAAGAGCGATCGCACCGTCGAGAACGCGCAGCGAACGCTCGACTTCGATGGTGAAGTCGACGTGGCCGGGAGTGTCGATGATGTTGAAGCGGCGCATCTTGCCGTCACGCCCCTTCCAGAAGGTCGTGGTGGCAGCAGACGTGATCGTGATGCCGCGCTCCTGCTCCTGCTCCATCCAGTCCATGGTGGCTGCACCGTCGTGGACCTCGCCGATCTTGTGCGACTTGCCGGTGTAGTAAAGGATACGCTCGGTGGTCGTAGTCTTGCCGGCGTCGATATGCGCCATGATACCGAAATTGCGGTAGTCTTCGATCTTATATTCGCGAGCCATTGTGGACTGCCTTTCGATACCGTTCGGAATTACCAGCGATAGTGCGAGAACGCGCGGTTGGCGTCAGCCATCTTGTGCGTATCTTCGCGCTTCTTGACGGCGGAGCCGCGGTTGTTGGACGCATCGAGCAGTTCGCCGGAAAGACGATCGATCATGGTCGTTTCGTTGCGCTTGCGGGCAGCGGCGATCAGCCAGCGAATGGCGAGGGCCTGGCGGCGCTCCGGACGAACGTCGACCGGAACCTGATAGGTCGCACCACCGACGCGGCGCGAGCGGACTTCAACGTGCGGGGCAATGTTGTCGAGCGCAGAATGGAAAACCGAAAGCGGCTCCTGCTTGGACTTGCCCTGAACGGCGTCGAACGCACCATAGACGATGTTTTCAGCAACGGACTTCTTGCCATCGAGCATGATGGCATTCATGAACTTGGTGACAACGAGATCGCCGAACTTCGGATCCGGATTGATCTCGCGCTTTTCTGCTTTATGACGTCTGGACATACTTTTCGTCTCTTCAACCGTTAAGGCGCTTCATCACGCGGAGGACCTCGCGCAGCGCCGGATTATTCAAAACCGAATTACTTCGGACGCTTCGCGCCATACTTGGAGCGGCGCTGCTTGCGGTTCTTGACACCCTGGGTATCGAGGACGCCGCGGATGATGTGATAACGGACACCCGGAAGGTCCTTGACGCGGCCGCCGCGGATCATCACGACGGAGTGTTCCTGAAGGTTGTGACCTTCACCGGGGATGTAACCAATGACTTCGAAGCCGTTGGTCAGGCGGATCTTGGCGACCTTACGCAGAGCCGAGTTCGGCTTCTTCGGCGTCGTCGTGTAGACGCGCGTGCAAACGCCGCGCTTCTGCGGGTTCTCCTGGAGAGCGGGAACCTTATTACGCTTTACGTTCGCCTGGCGAGGCTTGCGGATCAGCTGGTTTACGGTAGGCATTCAACCATCCCTTACGTTTATCTCGGTACCCTTGCGGGCTTGAACTCGCGCCGTCTCCGGCAATGACGCATGCTTTCGGTTCAATGCGCAAAATATGGCCCGATCCGCTTCCGCAGATGGACCACAAGGAGCAGAGGACGCATGAAATTATGCGTCATGCGTGCAGCATCATGACTTCAACGTGCGTTTAGAACCTTGTTTGAGGTGAACTTCAGGGCGCGTCGCCCCGAACAGCCAAGCCTCACATGGGATCTGATGGGCGGGGTACTACTGGTTTCCACCCCTCCCGTCAAGGCCGGTTAAGAAATAAACTCGCCGCATCGCCTTGATATGCGGGCCAGACGCCCTGTTTTCGTCCTCCTAGACGAATTCCCGGCCATGCGCCAAGATAAAAACTTGGGCATCGCAGCAAAAGCAGTTAAGGAATCAGCAATTGCGGCGTTAAGCCCTCATAGCAGGATTCGAGCGATCGAATCGACACTAAAGCCGAAGGACAGGCGATGATTACGACACCGGATAACGACAACAATTTCGACGGGCCGATGATCTTCATCATCATCGGCAAAGGCTATGAGTCTGACTCCAGCGACGGCATCGACCTGCACATCATGCTGAAGGCGCCCGACGACGATACAGCCGTGCGCGAAGCCTTGAATGCCCTTGCCGAGGAAGGTTTCATCGAGGCCGATCTCGACCAGATTGGCATGCTCACCGAAGTTCCGGCCGAAGAGCCGCATGCCTCGGCCTATCAGGGCGCGGTCGACGGCGAGGTCGCGATCATCCGGTTCAACTGACCGGAGCGGCCGGCGGCGAAACCGCAGGGGCGAGCACAGCGCCCGCCTGCAGGGCCTGCCAGACACGTAGTTCCCCCTCCCCGCCAGATCGACCAGAGCACAGAAAAATGAGAAACCGCCCGGATCGCTCCGGGCGGTTTTTCAATTCGTATCTTGAATTCCGGGACTTCAGCCGCGGTTATTCCGCGGCCGGGGCCTTTTCAGCCATGTCCTGCAGCATCGGCGTGGCAACGGCTGCACCGGTGCCCTTGCGACGTTCTTCGAGGATCAGCTCGTCGCGCGAGGTGGCGATACGGCGGATCTGGGTCATGGTGCCGCCGGTACCTGCCGGGATGAGCCGGCCGACGATGACGTTTTCCTTCAGACCCTGCAGGCCGTCGGTCTTGCCGGCGATTGCCGCTTCCGTCAGCACCTTGGTCGTTTCCTGGAAAGATGCGGCCGAGATGAAGGACGGGGTCTGCAGCGACGCCTTGGTGATGCCGAGCAGAACCGGGTCGCCGTGGGCGGGCTTCTTGCCCTGCTCGATCAGGTGGTCGTTGACGTCCTCGAGCTCGATCCGGTCGACGTTGTCGCCGACGATATAGGTCGAGTCGCCGGCGTCGGTGATTTCTACCTTCTGCAGCATCTGACGGACGATCACCTCGATGTGCTTGTCGTTGATGACAACGCCCTGCAGACGATAGACTTCCTGGATTTCGTTGACGAGGTAGGAAGCAAGTGCCTCCACGCCCTTGATCGCCAGGATGTCGTGCGGAGCCGGGTTACCGTCGAGGATGTAGTCACCCTTTTCGATATAGTCGCCGTCCTGAAGGTGGAAGGGCTTGCCCTTCGGGATCAGGTATTCGACAGGCTCCACACCGTCTTCCGCCGGCTCGATGATGACGCGACGCTTGTTCTTGTAGTCGCGGCCGAGGCGGATCGTACCATCGATCTCAGCGATGATGGCGTGATCCTTCGGACGACGCGCTTCGAACAGTTCGGCAACACGCGGCAGACCACCGGTGATGTCCTTGGTCTTGGCGCTTTCGAGCGGCGAACGGGCGAGAACGTCACCCTGGGAGACCTTCGTGCCCGGCTCGACCGACAGAATGGCGTCGACCGAGAGCAGGAAGCGAGCGTCACCGCCACGCGACAGCTTGGCGACATTGCCGCTGGCGTCCTTGATGACGATCGCCGGCTTGAGGTCCGAACCGCGCGGGGTCGAACGCCAGTCGATGACCTGGCGCTTGGTGATGCCGGTGGATTCGTCGGTTGCTTCGAGAACGGAGAGACCGTCGACGAGATCCTCGAACTGAACCGTACCGGCCACTTCCGTCATCATCGGGCGGGTATAAGGGTCCCACTCCGCCAGACGCTGGCCGCGCTTGACCTTGTCGCCTTCGTCGACATGCAGCTTCGAACCGTAGGCGACACGCTGCGAGGAGCGCTCGACACCACGCTCGTCCAGGATCTGGACGGTCATGTTGCGGCCCATGGCAACGAGGCTGCCTTCGGAGTTGCGCAGGACGTTGCGGTTCTTGATCTGCACCGTACCTTCGTAGGAGGCTTCCAGGAACGACTGGTCGACCACGGTTGCCGTACCGCCAAGGTGGAAGGTACGCATGGTGAGCTGGGTTCCCGGCTCGCCGATCGACTGAGCGGCGATAACGCCGACGGCTTCGCCCATGTTGACAGGCGTGCCGCGCGCGAGGTCGCGGCCGTAGCAGACCGAGCAGACACCCGTCTGGATTTCGCAGGTCAGCGCCGAGCGGATGCGGATCGACTGGATACCGGCCTTCTCGATTTCGATGACATCGGGCTCGAGGATCATCTTGCCGGCATCGACGATGCGCTCGCCCGTGACCGGATGATCGATGTCGTCGAGCGCCGTGCGGCCGAGGATACGGGCGCCGAGCGAGGCGACGACCTGGCCGGCGTCGACGATCGCCGTCATCGTCAGACCGGTTTCGGTTCCGCAATCGACATGCGTGACGATGCAATCCTGCGCGACGTCGACGAGACGACGGGTCAGGTAACCGGAGTTGGCGGTCTTCAGCGCCGTGTCTGCCAGACCCTTGCGGGCGCCGTGCGTCGAGTTGAAGTACTCGTTGACAGTCAGGCCTTCCTTGAAGTTCGAGATGATCGGCGTCTCGATGATTTCGCCCGACGGCTTGGCCATCAGGCCACGCATGCCGCCCAGCTGGCGCATCTGGTTCGGAGAACCGCGGGCGCCGGAATGGCTCATCATGTAGATCGAGTTCATCGGCTTCTGACGGCCGGTGTTCTCATCGAATTCGACCGCCTTAATGCGGGCCATCATCTCTTCAGCGACCTTTTCGGTGGCCTTGCCCCAGGCGTCGACAACCTTGTTGTACTTCTCGCCCTGGGTGATCAGACCGTCATTGTACTGCTGCTCGTATTCCTTCACCAGGCTTTCGGTGTCGGCAACGATCTTCGCCTTGGCATCCGGAATGACCATGTCGTCCTTGCCGAACGAAATGCCGGCGCGGCAGGCATGGGAGAAGCCGAGCTGCATGATGCGGTCGCAGAAGATGACCGTGTCCTTCTGGCCGCAATGGCGGTAGACCGTGTCGATCATCTTGGAGATGTTCTTCTTGGTCATTTCCTGGTTGCAGATGTCGAAGGGCACCTTGCCGTTCTTCGGCAGCAGTTCGCCGATGAGCAGACGGCCAGGCGTCGTCTCATAGATCTTCGAGTAGGGCTTGCCATCCTCGCCGATCGACTTGAAACGGCCGCGGATCTTGGTGTGCAACGTCACGACCTTGCTTTCGAGGGCATGATGCAGCTCGCCGAGATCGGAGAAGGCCATGCCTTCCCCCGGCTCGTTCTGGTTGAGGATCGACAGGTAATAGAGGCCGAGAACCATGTCCTGCGAGGGGACGATGATCGGCGCGCCGTTGGCCGGATGCAGGATGTTGTTGGTCGACATCATCAGCACGCGGGCTTCGAGCTGGGCTTCGAGCGACAGCGGCACGTGAACGGCCATCTGGTCGCCATCGAAGTCGGCGTTGAAGGCCGTGCAGACGAGCGGGTGCAGCTGGATCGCCTTGCCTTCGACCAGGGTGGGCTCGAAGGCCTGAATGCCCAGGCGGTGCAGCGTCGGCGCACGGTTCAGCAGAACCGGATGCTCGCGGATGACCTCGTCGAGAATATCCCAGACCTCAGGCTTTTCCTTCTCGACCAGCTTCTTGGCCTGCTTGACGGTCGAGGAGTAACCCTTGGCGTCGAGGCGGGCATAGATGAACGGCTTGAACAGTTCGAGCGCCATCTTCTTCGGCAGGCCGCACTGGTGCAGCTTCAATTCCGGACCGGTGACGATGACCGAACGGCCGGAATAGTCGACGCGCTTGCCGAGCAGGTTCTGGCGGAAGCGGCCCTGCTTGCCCTTCAGCATATCGGAGAGCGACTTCAGCGGACGCTTGTTGGCGCCGGTGATGACGCGGCCGCGGCGGCCGTTGTCGAACAACGCATCAACCGATTCCTGCAGCATGCGCTTTTCGTTGCGGATGATGATGCCCGGCGCGCGAAGCTCGATCAGGCGCTTCAGGCGGTTGTTACGGTTGATGACGCGGCGATAGAGATCGTTCAGATCCGACGTCGCGAAACGGCCGCCGTCGAGCGGAACAAGCGGACGCAGATCCGGCGGAATGACCGGGACGACCTTCATGATCATCCATTCCGGACGGTTGCCCGACTCCATGAAGTTCTCGACGATCTTCAGGCGCTTCATCAGCTTCTTCTGCTTGAGATCCGACGTCGTGTCGGCAAGCTCCGAGCGCAGATCACCGGCAATCTTCTCGAGGTTCATCGAGGCCAGCATCTCGTAGATCGCCTCGGCGCCGATCATCGCGGTGAACTGGTCTTCGCCGTATTCGTCGACGGCGAGCATGTACTCTTCTTCCGAGAGGAGCTGGTGCTCCTTGAGCGCCGTCAGGCCCGGCTCGGTGACAATGTAGTTTTCGAAATAAAGGACGCGCTCAACATCCTTCAGCGTCATGTCGAGCAGCGTCGAAATACGGCTCGGCAGCGACTTCAAGAACCAGATATGGGCAACGGGAGCGGCGAGCTCGATATGGCCCATGCGCTCACGGCGAACGCGCGACAGCGTGACTTCGACGCCGCACTTTTCGCAGATGATGCCCTTGTACTTCATGCGCTTGTACTTGCCGCACAGGCATTCGTAGTCCTTGATCGGCCCGAAGATGCGCGCGCAGAACAGACCGTCGCGTTCCGGCTTGAACGTGCGGTAGTTGATGGTCTCCGGCTTCTTGATCTCACCGTAGGACCAGGAGAGGATCTTCTCCGGAGACGCGATCGAAATCCGAATGGAATCGAAATTCTGTGCAGGCACCTGCGGATTGAAAAGATTCATGACCTCTTGGTTCATGCCTGTCTCCTTCATGGGCGAAAGCGCCCTCAAAATGCGATGGTCAGCGGCAATTTCCCGGGAGCCGCCTCCCTCGCTTAAACGAGAATAACCGCAAGATGCGGCGAAACTTCCCTTCCGGGCCGACATGGATGCGGCGTCCGGCGGGACCGGCGTGCGCCGCATGGCAGCGCACGCCCTATCAATGCTTACTCGGCCGCGTCGGGCAGCTGGTTTGCCTGTGCTTCGTCAAGCTTGGTGTTCTCAAGCTCGACGCTGAGGCCCAGCGAGCGCATTTCCTTGACGAGAACGTTGAAGCTTTCCGGAATACCGGCTTCGAACGTGTCGTCTCCGCGGACGATGGCTTCGTAGACCTTGGTGCGGCCGGCGACGTCGTCCGACTTCACCGTCAGCATTTCCTGGAGCGTGTAGGCCGCACCGTAAGCTTCGAGCGCCCAGACTTCCATTTCGCCGAAGCGCTGACCGCCGAACTGCGCCTTGCCGCCCAGCGGCTGCTGGGTAACGAGCGAGTAAGGACCGATCGAGCGGGCATGGATCTTGTCGTCGACCAGGTGGTTGAGCTTCAGCATGTAGATGTAGCCCACCGTGACCTGGCGGTCGAACTGCTCGCCGGTACGACCGTCATAGAGCGTCGACTGGCCGGTGTCCTTGAGACCCGCCAGACGCAGCATGTCGTTGACGTCGCCTTCGTGGGCACCGTCGAAAACAGGCGTTGCAATCGAAACGCCGCGCTTCCACTGGTCGGCAAGACGCAGAACCGACTCATCGTCGAATTCGTGGACCTGCTCGGCCTTCGGGCCGGCACCGACGACATCGCCGATGGTCTTGCGCAGCGGCTCGATGTTGCCGTTCGCCTTGTAGGCTTCGATCAATTCGCCGATCTGGCGACCCATGCCGGCGCAAGCCCAGCCCAGGTGCGTTTCCAGGATCTGGCCGACGTTCATGCGCGAGGGAACGCCGAGCGGGTTCAGAACGACGTCGACATGCGTGCCGTCTTCAAGGAACGGCATATCCTCGACAGGCACAATGCGCGAGACCACGCCCTTGTTCCCGTGACGGCCGGCCATCTTGTCGCCCGGCTGGATCTTGCGCTTCACGGCGACGAAGACTTTGACCATCTTCATGACGCCAGGAGGCATTTCATCGCCGCGCTGGACCTTCTCGACCTTGTCCATGAAGCGCTGCTCAAGGCGCGACTTGGATTCGTCGTACTGGCCGCGGAGTGCTTCGAGCTCGCTCTGGACCTTCTCGTCCTCGACCGCGAACATCCACCACTGCGAGCGGGGATATTCGGAGACGACGGCGTTCGAAAGCTCGGTGCCCTTCTTGAAGCCCTTCGGGCCGGCAATCGACACCTGTCCGCGCAGCATGTCGATCAGACGGCCGTAGACGTTACGGTCGAGGATCGCCTGCTCGTCGTCGCGGTCCTTGGCAAGACGCTCGATTTCTTCACGCTCGATCGCCATCGCGCGCTCGTCCTTCTCGACGCCATGGCGGTTGAAGACGCGAACTTCGACGATGGTGCCGTAGGTGCCGGGCGGCATGCGCATGGAGGTATCGCGCACGTCGGAGGCCTTTTCGCCGAAGATGGCGCGCAGAAGCTTTTCTTCCGGCGTCATCGGGCTTTCGCCCTTCGGCGTGATCTTGCCCACGAGGATATCGCCCGGCTGAACTTCGGCGCCGATATAGACGATGCCGGCTTCGTCGAGGTTCTTCAGCGCTTCTTCCGAAACGTTCGGAATGTCGCGGGTGATTTCCTCAGGACCAAGCTTGGTGTCGCGCGCCATCACTTCGAATTCTTCGATGTGGATGGAGGTGAACACGTCGTCGGCAACGATGCGCTCGGAGAGCAGGATCGAGTCTTCGTAGTTGTAGCCGTTCCAGGGCATGAACGCGACGAGCGCGTTGCGGCCGAGCGCCAGGTCGCCGAGATCGGTCGACGGGCCGTCGGCGAGAATGTCGCCGCGGTTGACGACGTCACCGACGGTGACCAGCGGACGCTGGTTGACGCAGGTGTTCTGGTTCGAACGCTGGAACTTCTGCAGGCGGTAGATGTCGACGCCGGACTTGCCGGCTTCGAGGTCTTCCGTGGCGCGGATAACGATACGCGTCGCGTCGACCTGGTCGACCACGCCGCCGCGGCGGGCGCCGATGGCGGCGCCGGAGTCACGGGCGACGACCGGCTCCATGCCGGTGCCGACGAACGGGGCTTCGGCGCGCAGCAGAGGCACGGCCTGACGCTGCATGTTCGAGCCCATGAGGGCGCGGTTGGCGTCGTCGTTTTCCAGGAACGGGATGAGTGCCGCAGCCACCGAAACGACCTGCTTCGGCGAAACGTCCATCAGGTTCATGCTGTCGCGGGGCGCGAGCATAACTTCGCCGGCATGACGGCAGACGACGAATTCGTCAACGAAGGAACCGTCAGGGTTCATCTCGGCGTTGGCCTGGGCGACGTAGTACTTGGCCTCTTCCATGGCGGAGAGGTAGAGCACGTCATTCGTCACCCTGCCGTCGACGATGCGGCGGTACGGGCTTTCGATGAAGCCGTACTTGTTGACGCGGGCAAAGGTCGCAAGCGAGTTGATCAGACCGATGTTCGGGCCTTCCGGCGTTTCGATCGGGCAGATGCGGCCGTAGTGGGTCGGATGCACGTCGCGGACTTCGAAGCCGGCGCGCTCGCGGGTCAGACCGCCCGGGCCAAGAGCCGAAAGGCGGCGCTTGTGGGTGATTTCCGAGAGCGGGTTGACCTGGTCCATGAACTGCGAGAGCTGCGAGGAACCGAAGAATTCGCGCACGGCTGCGGCAGCCGGCTTGGCGTTGATCAGATCCTGCGGCATGACCGTGTCGATTTCGATCGAGGACATGCGTTCCTTGATCGCGCGCTCCATGCGCAGCAGGCCGAGACGGTACTGGTTCTCCATCAGCTCGCCGACCGAGCGGACGCGGCGGTTGCCGAGGTTGTCGATGTCGTCGATCTCGCCCTTGCCGTCGCGCAGTTCGACCAGCATCTTGACCACGGCCAGGATGTCGTCCTTGCGCAGGATGCGGACGGTGTCTTCGACGGTCAGGTCGAGACGCATGTTCATCTTGACGCGGCCGACGGCGGAGAGGTCGTAACGCTCCGCATCGAAGAACAGCGAGTTGAACATGGCTTCGGCCGATTCCATGGTCGGCGGTTCACCCGGACGCATGACGCGGTAGATGTCGAACAGAGCGTCCTGACGGTTCTCGTTCTTGTCGGCCGAAAGCGTGTTGCGGATATAGGCGCCGACATTGATGTGGTCGATGCCGAGAACCGGGATCTCGTCGAAACCGTTCGCCAGGATGATGCCAAGCGTCTTCTCGTCGATCTCGTCGCCGGCTTCGAGATAGATTTCACCGGTCGAGTAATTGACGATGTCTTCGGCGAGGTAATTGCCGTAGAGGTCGTCGTCGCCGGCCTTCAGCGCCTTCAGGCCCTTGTCGGACAGCTGCCGTAGCAGGCGCGGGGTCAGCTTCTTGCCGGCTTCGACGACGACTTCGCCGGTATCGGCGTCGACCATCTCGGTGATCGCCTTGGCGCCCTTCAGCGTTTCCGGCTTGAAGGGAATGCGCCAGCCTTCGCCGTCGCGCTTGTAGAGCGACTTCGTGTAGAAGGTGTCGAGGATTTCCTCACCGTCCATGCCGAGCGCCATCAGCAGCGACGTCACCGGAATCTTGCGGCGGCGGTCGATGCGGGCGTAGACGATGTCCTTGGCGTCAAATTCGATGTCGAGCCAGGAGCCGCGATAGGGAATGACGCGGGCGGCGAAGAGCAGCTTGCCGGAAGAATGGCTCTTGCCCTTGTCATGGTCGAAGAAGACGCCCGGCGAACGGTGCATCTGCGAGACGATGACGCGCTCGGTACCGTTGACGATGAACGTACCGTTGCTGGTCATGAGCGGCATGTCGCCCATGTAGACCGACTGTTCCTTGATGTCCTTGATCGACTTGGCGCCGGTATCCTCGTCGATATCAAACACGATGAGGCGCAGCGTCACCTTCAGCGGCGCGGCATAGGTCAGGTCGCGCTGGCGGCATTCGTCGACGTCGAACTTCGGCGGCTCGAACTCGTAGGATACGAATTCCAGCATCGAGGCGCCGGAGAAATCGGTGATCGGGAAAACCGACTTGAAGACGGCCTGAAGACCCTCGTCGGGCCGGCCGCCTTTCGGCTCTTCCACCATCAGAAACTGGTCGTAGGACGCCTTCTGGACCTCGATGAGGTTCGGCATTTCTGCGACTTCGGGGATCTTACCAAAAAACTTGCGTACGCGCCTGCGACCGTTGAACGAAAGGGTCTGAGCCATCGTCGCTCCTTCAAAATCTTGCACCCGGGCCTGCAACGGACGGGAACCGATGGCCAGTCGACCCCGTCAATCAATGGGTAGTTCAATCTCGTCCGACTCCCAAAAACGCCCAGCTCGGATTGCTGTGCTGCCCTCGGTGCGAGACTATCCTTTTGAAGAACCCATTACCCAAAAGCCGTTTTGACGCGGCTTTTGGGTAATTCGTTCAGAAAAACGGCAAATGGGAGGCGGCAAATGCCACCTCCCAAAAGCAGTTCAAGCTTACTTAACGTCGGCCTTGGCGCCGGCGTCTTCGAGCTTCTTCTTGATGTCAGCGGCTTCAGCCTTGGAAACGCCTTCCTTGACAGCCTTCGGAGCGCCTTCGACGAGGTCCTTGGCTTCCTTGAGGCCGAGGCCGGTGATGGCGCGGACTTCCTTGATGACGTTGATCTTGTTGGCGCCGGCATCCGTGAGGACGACGTCGAACTCGGTCTTTTCTTCTTCAGCCGGAGCAGCTGCGCCGCCTGCACCACCAGCAACGGCAGCAACAGCTACCGGAGCAGCGGCGGAAACGCCCCACTTTTCTTCAAGCATCTTGGACAGCTCAGCGGCTTCCAGGACGGTCAGCGAGGAGAGGTCTTCAACGATCTTTGCGAGATCAGCCATTTTCTAGTTCCTTTTGTTCGGTTCGAACTGTTGAGTTTGTACAGCGAAAAACCGCCTTAAGCGGCTTCGTCCTTCTTGGCGTAGGCCGCAAACACGCGGGCAAGCTGGCTTGCCGGTGCTGCAACAACCCCAGCGATGCGGGTAGCCGGCGTCTGGATCATGCCCAGCAGCTTCGCACGCAGCTCATCGAGCGAAGGCAGGGTCGCAAGCGACTTGACTGCATCGGCGTTGAGCGTGGTTGTTCCCATGGCGCCGCCCAGAACAACGATCTTGTCGTTGGTCTTGGCGAAATCCATGACGACCTTCGGAGCGGTGATCGGATCGGTGCTGTATGCAATCAGCGTCTGACCCTTGAAGAGATTCGACATCCCTTCCGCTTCCGTACCCTGAAGGGCAATTTTGGCCAGGCGGTTCTTCGCGACTTTGACGGTACCGCCAGCTGCACGCATCTTCGAACGAAAATCGTTCATCTGCGCGACTGTGGCACCAGCATAGTGGGCCACGACAACCGAGCCCGAAGCCTTGAAGACTTCGTTCAGTTCCGTGACGAATTCGCGTTTTTCCGCTCTTTCCACTGCCTATCTCCAGTTGGCGGGACCGAGAACGGGCCCGCCGGGTTGCCTTTTGCCTCCCGGGATCATGCGAGATCCCAAGCGACGCTTGAGGATCCTGTCCCCCCGCGCTCCCGCGCCAATCAAGGCTAAGAAGGCACAAGGCATCCAAGGCTCGAACCGAGTTTCTAGAAGCGAACTTCATGAATTCGGGTCTTACCCGTCTCATGCAGGCAAAGTGATTAAGGGAAAACCACCTGCAATCTCGGACAGGATTCCGGATTTCTCCGGAATATTCCGGCCCCTTGCGGGGCCGGAAATTCAGTGGCCGGACCGCGGTCCGGCAATCAAATTATGCAGTCGGTGCTACGGTGACCGAGCCGACTTCGATCTTGACGCCCGGGCCCATGGTCGAGGAAATCGCCACGCGCTTAACGTAGTTGCCCTTGGCACCGGCCGGCTTCGCCTTGATGACGGCGTCGGCGAAGGCGCGGATGTTTTCTTCCAGAGCCTTGGCGTCGAAAGAGGCCTTGCCGATACCGGCATGGACGATACCAGCCTTCTCGACGCGGAACTCGACAGCGCCGCCCTTGGAAGCCTTGACGGCTCCGGCGACATCCATGGTGACGGTGCCGACCTTCGGGTTCGGCATCATGCCGCGCGGGCCGAGAACCTTACCGAGACGACCGACGAGCGGCATCATGTCGGGAGTGGCGATGCAGCGATCGAATTCGATCTTGCCGCCCTGGACGATTTCGACGAGGTCTTCGGCACCGACGACATCGGCACCAGCGGCCTTGGCTTCGTCAGCCTTGGCGCCACGAGCGAAGACGGCGACGCGAACCGTGCGGCCCGTGCCGTTCGGCAGATTGACGACGCCGCGAACCATCTGGTCCGCATGGCGCGGGTCGACGCCGAGGTTCATCGAGACTTCGATGGTTTCGTCGAACTTGGCGACAGCCCGTTCCTTGACCATGCCGATGGCCTGGGTCAGAGCGTAGAGCTTGGTGGGATCAACACCTTCGTTGATCTTGCGAGTGCGCTTGCCAGCCATGATCTTAACCCACCACTTCCAGGCCCATGGCGCGGGCAGAGCCCTCGATCATCGCCATTGCACCTTCGATATCCGCTGCATTCAGATCCTTCATCTTGGCTTCGGCGATCGTCTTGATCTGAGCCTTGGTGAGGGTACCAGCCTTTGCGCCCTTGCCCGGGGTCTTGGAACCGGACGTGATCTTCGCTTCCTTCTTCAGCCAGTAGCTGACCGGCGGCTGCTTCATCGCGAAGGTGAAGGACTTGTCCTGGTAATAGGTGATGACGACCGGAATCGGCATACCCTTTTCCATTTCCTGCGTAGCGGCATTGAACGCCTTGCAGAATTCCATGATGTTAATGCCACGCTGACCAAGCGCCGGACCAATCGGCGGGGACGGGTTTGCCGATCCTGCCTTGACCTGAAGCTTGAGCTGGCCTGCAACTTTCTTAGCCATATCTCTCTGCCTTTCATGAACGACCGGTCGCCCGGCCCGTGATGCCGGATCTCTCCGGCGGCTGCGGTTGCGTGGTGCGGATCATTAGGGTCCGGCTAAGACCCCTCACCTTCCACGCGGATGCGGACGAGGTCCGCGGGAAACAGGCCGCAAGGGCCAGCTTCCAATCTCTTGCAATCAGACCTTCTCGACCTGAGCGTATTCCAGTTCGACCGGCGTCGCGCGGCCGAAGATCGACACCTCAACCTTCAGGCGCGAACGTTCTTCGTCCACATCCTGAACCGTGCCGTTGAACGAAGCGAACGGGCCGTCGGAAACGCGAACCTGCTCGCCGATCTCGAAGGTAATGGAGGCCTTGGGCCGCTCCACACCTTCCTGGACCTGACCAAGAATGCGCTCGGCTTCATAATCCGGAATCGGAACGGGCTTATTGTCGGAGCCGAGGAAGCCGGTGACCTTCGGCGTATTCTTGATCAGATGGTAGGCTTCATCCGTCAGATTGGCGCGAACGAGGACATAACCCGGGAAGAACTTGCGCTCGCTGTCGACTTTGCGGCCGCGACGCACTTCCACCACCTTTTCGGTCGGCACGAGGATCTTCTCGAACAGATGCTCAAGCCCCTTCTGGCGAGCCTTGTTCTCGATGTCCTCAGCCACCTTCTTTTCAAAATTGGAATACGCGTGGACGATGTACCAACGTGCCGCCATTTTCATCTCCACCCGTATCAGTTGCCGGTATTGAGCACGAAGCTCAGAACCCAGCCGATCAGCTGGTCAGCAGCAAAGAAAAACAACGCGGCGAACACCACCATCACAAGCACCATAACCGTCGAGATCATCGTCTCGCGGCGCGACGGCCATGTAACTTTGGACGTCTCAGAGCGAACCTGCTGCAGAAACGCAAACGGATTGGATTTGGATGCCATCGACTGCCCACGCAATTACGGCGCGTAAAGCTGAAACTATCAGCCCCACGCACCGCGTGTCTGTTGAACCCTAAATAAACACCGATTTCCGAATACACAAGAGGGAAACCGAAGTTTAACGAAATTACTTGCCACCGATCGATCCCCGGCTGGAACGGCTGCAAGCACAGTCGCGCTGTCCCTATCAAGGAAAATGGCAGGGGCAGAGGGGCTCGAACCCCCGACCTGCGGTTTTGGAGACCGCCGCTCTACCAACTGAGCTATACCCCTTCATGCCTCTCCTTCAGCGCCCGGGCCAAGACCCGCAAATCGCTGCCGAAATGCATGGCGCTCCCTTTAAGACGGCGGCGGCGGATTGGCAAGCACGATTTTCGATTTTCAAAGCCGTTCTGCTCATTTGCGAGCGACCAGCCCTTTCAATCGCTTGGCTGGCAAGCACTTAGATCTTCACATATTTCCGCCAGTCGTGCTCTTCCCTGAAGCCCAGCACTTCGCGAATCTTGCGATTTGAAAGCAGGCCCTCATATTCGCCGATCTCGCGGGTAAAGGGGACATTCGGGAAGAATCGCTTCGCAAGCTCTTTCGACGGCGTGTTGGCCGAGACCGTGTCATTGGCGGCGTTGAACACCTGGTAGCCGAGGCCGTCCTTCTCGATGCAGAGATGGCAGATCTGACCGAGGTCGCGGGCGTCGATATAACTCCAGGCGATGCGCTTGCGCATTTCGGGATGGGCGAAATAGGTGGGAAACTTCTCATATTCGTGCGGCTCGATGACGTTGCCGATGCGCAGCGCATAAATGTCGAAGCCCGAACGCTCGGCAAACGCGCGCGCCGTCTTTTCGTTGACCACCTTGGAAAGGCCGTAGGAATCCATCGGATTGACGTCGTAATCCTCCTCCAGCGGGAACTGGTGGAAGTCACGATGCCCCTCGGCAAAACAAACGCCGTAGGTCGTCTCACTCGACGCCACGATGATCTTCCGGATGCCGAGCTTCACCGCCGCCTCGATGACATTGTAGGTGCCCATCGTGTTGATGCGGAAGGTCTCGTTGTCGGGTTTGATCAGGATGCGCGGGATGGCGGCGAAATGCACGACGGCATCGAAGGGCTGGACGCCCCTGCCCGCGTCGAGATCGGGAAAATCGCGATGCATGGAGAGCGCGTTGAAGACCTGACCGCTATCGGTAATGTCGGCGATGAGATTGGTTACGCCGGGGCTATCCAGCGGCACTAGATCGAGGTTGTGGACCTCATAACCTGATTTGACGAGCCATGGCACGGCATGGCGACCCGCCTTGCCCGAACCGCCTGTGAACAGGATTCGTTTCTTCATGGAATATCCTCCGCGTCATTCGGAGGCATAGTTAGACGCTTCCGCGCGAAGAGCAAGCGAGCATCCTGCGTTCACCCCCGCCTCATCAGGCCGCCTGCATCCGGCGCCTGATCATTCATTTCCAATCACCGCCGAATCCGGCGATGATTTGCAGGGCCGTCACTTGACGACACTGACCTCGTCGATCTGCACGCCGGCCGATTGAACAACCTCTTGCGGAATCGCAGCGATGAAAAACATCGTGAAAACATACATTGCGAATATCGTCGCAACAAATGTGGCCTTTGGAATCATGCGAACTCTCCTCTCTACAAAGAGGAGTCTGAACTAAAATGAGCCAATCACAAACCGGTTTCTGAACGTGAGATGAACAAAATACTGTGACGGGCCTGTTTAACGATATTTTTACAACACCTGTTAATCCGTCGATCAGGCATCAAAACGAAAAAACCCCGCTGTCGCCAGCGGGGTTTTTCCTGAATTGCAGGTAATCCCAGGATTACTCGACGATCGAGGCGACGATACCGGCGCCGACGGTGCGGCCGCCTTCGCGGATGGCGAAGCGCAGCTTTTCTTCCATCGCGATCGGAACGATCAGCTCGACGGCAACCGTGACATTGTCGCCCGGCATGACCATTTCCGTGCCTTCCGGCAGCGTGACGATGCCGGTCACGTCGGTCGTGCGGAAGTAGAACTGCGGACGGTAGTTGGTGAAGAACGGCGTATGACGGCCGCCCTCTTCCTTCGTCAGGATGTAGGCTTCAGCCATGAACTTCTTGTGCGGCTTGACCGAACCCGGCTTGCACAGGATCTGGCCACGCTCGACGCCGTCACGGTTCACACCGCGAACCAGTGCGCCGATGTTGTCGCCGGCCTGGCCCTGGTCGAGCAGCTTGCGGAACATTTCAACGCCGGTCACCGTCGTCTTCGAGGTCGGACGGATGCCGACGATCTCGACTTCTTCGCCAACCTTGACAATGCCACGCTCGACGCGGCCGGTCACGACCGTGCCGCGGCCCGAGATCGAGAACACGTCTTCAATCGGCATCAGGAACGGCTGGTCGATCGGACGCTCGGGCGTCGGGATGTAGGAGTCGACCGCTGCCATCAGCTCGCGGATCGCGTCTTCGCCGATCTTCTTGTCGCTATCTTCAAGAGCGGCAAGCGCCGAACCCTTGACAACAGGAATGTCGTCGCCCGGGAAGTCGTAGGACGACAGCAGTTCGCGAACTTCGAGCTCAACCAGTTCGAGCAGCTCGGCGTCATCAACCTGGTCGACCTTGTTCAGGAACACGACGATCGCCGGAACGCCGACCTGGCGGGCCAGCAGGATGTGTTCGCGCGTCTGCGGCATCGGGCCGTCAGCAGCCGAGCACACCAGGATCGCGCCGTCCATCTGGGCAGCACCGGTGATCATGTTCTTCACGTAGTCGGCATGGCCGGGGCAGTCGACGTGCGCGTAGTGGCGGTTCGGCGTCTCATATTCGACGTGTGCCGTCGAGATGGTGATGCCGCGCGCCTTCTCTTCCGGAGCCGCGTCGATCTGGTCGTACGCCTTGAACTCACCGAAGTACTTCGTGATCGCTGCCGTCAGAGACGTCTTGCCGTGGTCAACGTGGCCGATCGTGCCAATGTTGACGTGCGGCTTATTGCGCTCAAACTTACTCTTTGCCATTTGAATGCTTCCTGTGAACGAAATGGTGGCCCCGGCGAACCGGTTTAGTGCCGCCGTTTAAGGCTTTCGGCGAAATTGCGCAAGACTTAATTACAGACGCCATTCTTGGCGTGACAGCGCATATGGGAGACAATTCGCCGCCTGCAAGGCGATTCGCCCAAGCCCCCTCAAAAATCGCTGAAATTCCAGAGAAAACTGCCTGCCTAACAGGAGAACAGCGCTGGACGCCAGGCGTCGAGCGCCCTCACCTGCCAGACTATCGCCGCCATTGTCGGCGTCCGAAACATCATCGGCATCGCCGCGGCAGCGGTCGCATCAACGGACTTCGGGAAAACTGGAGCGGGTAGCGGGAATCGAACCCGCGTATTCAGCTTGGAAGGCTGCTGCTCTACCATTGAGCTATACCCGCGGGATGGTCCGATCCGATGACGAATGGTGGAGAGAGTTGGATTTGAACCAACGTAGGCTGAGCCAACGGATTTACAGTCCGTCCCCTTTAACCACTCGGGCATCTCTCCAGTTTTCGTCCGGATCGTTCGACCAAGTTCGTCAGACTTCGAAGCGTTGCCGCCCGTCGTCTGCGCCGCGTATATGACCGGAGCATTTCTGTCTGTCAACACGATGACCACGGAAAAAACACGAAAATTTTCATTCGCCGCCGAAAGCCCGCATATGAAAGAAAGCCTATGCGGCAGCCAACGCCATAGCTATAAAGCCGCATGAGCAAAGACAAGAAATCCAGCGGCAAGGCCGCAGCAGACCCATCCGCCAAGGATACGCATTACGCCAATCTCAGGCGTGCGCACCGCGACGCCAAGCGCGAACGCGGCGAGATCCCGACACCTCAGCCGCAGAAGCGCAAGCGTGGGGCCGAAGATTGGAAGCCGCCGGCGCTGGCGCCCGACCAGGTCTATCTCTACGGCCTGCATACGGTACGCGCGGCGCTCGACAATCCCGAGCGCAAGAAGATCAAACTCTCCGTGACGCAGAACGCGCTCGCGCGGCTTGAAATCAACATCGAAACGCTCGGCATTGCCTTCGAGATCGTCCCGCCGCACGAGATCGACAAAGTGCTCGGCCCCGAGGCGATCCATCAGGGGGTCATGCTGGAGACACGGCCGCTGCCGGTGCGCCGGCTCGAGGCGCTGAAGGACAGCCCTCTCCTGCTCGTCCTCGACCAGGTGACCGATCCGCACAATGTCGGCGCGATCATGCGCTCGGCAGTCGCCTTTAATGCCGGGGCGGTGATCACCACCCAGAGGCACAGCCCGACCGAGTCGGGCGTGCTCGCCAAATCCGCCTCCGGCGCACTGGAACTGATCCCTTATATACAGATCACCAATCTCGCCGATGCGCTCGGCGAATTGCACAAGCTGGGTTTCGCCACCATCGGGCTCGATTCGGAAGGGCCGGCGCCGCTCGAAGGCACGTTTTCGGGCGACAAGGTGGCGCTGGTGCTCGGCTCGGAGGGCAAGGGGCTCAGGCAGAAAACACGCGAGACCGTGACCGCGCTTGCCCGCCTCGACATGCCGGGCGCGATCAAATCGCTCAACGTTTCGAACGCAGCGGCGATCGCGCTTTATGCGGCGCGGCTTTACTTAAAGGCATAGGCTGGACTTAAAGGCGGGCTTACGGGCCGCGGCAAAGGGATTGCCATGAATCGTTCTATGCTTCGGCTGACAATTCCAGCAACCGCGCTGCTGGCCTACGGTCCGGCTGGCGCGCAGGATATCGATCCCGATATTCTCAGAGCGCAAGCGGGAAGCTATCTGGTCGCGCCGGAAGGCGGAGGCGCCGGGTGCCGGCTGACGCTCGAAACCGACCTTGCGATCGGCGGCTATTCGCTCTCGGGCCAAGACAGCTGTTCCAAGTCATTGCCGGCGCTTGCTGAAGCCGCTTCCTGGAATTTCAGCGGCAATGGCGGCCTCATCCTGATTAATCCGACGCGCAAGATCGTCGCCCGTTTCGTCGAGAATGAAGGCTCGCCGATGAAGACGGAAGGCGAAACGCCTCTCCTGCTGGTCTCGGCTCCCGACGGGGTCGATCGTCTGCCGACCTTCAGCAGCCTTGCCGGGAAATGGGTAATGCAAAGACCGGACGGCGAAAAACTCTGCAGCGTGACACTCGAGGGCACTGCAAATACGGACGGCATTGCGCCGTTGTCAATCTCCGGAGACTGCGCCGCCAATGTCGCCCGGTTGAAACTCGCCATCTGGCATATCGACGGTTTCAGTCTGACGCTGATGAGTCATGACGGTGCGTCGCTTGACTTCCACATGCGCGCCGACGGCAATTTCGACAAGTCCCGGGAAGAAGGCGGCAAGCCGCTTTCACTCGTGCGCCGCGACGCGCGTTAGCTCTTTGTCTTTTGCATGTCGTTATCCCGGAACCGGTGTACACTTCCGGGCAACATGCATTAGGCAGCAGAAATCCACTTTTGCCTTGGAATGACCTTCTGGAGCACTATGATCGGGCGGCGATCGATCGTAGCGACCGGTCACAAGTAAGAAGGAGTGATCCCCGTCATGGCCATTCGACCGCTGATTTTCGGTATCCTGTTCATCGCGGCCTTTGTGGGAATCATCCTCAGCATCATCTGGGTGGACACCTCGCATCCCGTCCACCAGCCCGATCCTCTGTCGCCGACGGCGCCCGGCCCCGCGACGCCGGGACCGGTGCAATAGGCCGAGAGGAACGCGGACGGCGATTGTGCGTTAATCCCAACCGAACGAGGATTGAACGCTCATGCGCATAATGATCGCCGTCGTCGCCTTCATGGTCGCCTCCGTGCTCAGCATAGCGATGATCTCGCCTTCCGGCGCCGGCCAGCCCGGCAAGGGCGACAGGATCGAGGCCAGCGTCAACGAACCGGTCGCTCATTGAGCTGACGGTGCTGAGCGTTCGCAGCTGCGCTCAGCCGCGATAAAGCCAGAAGGGGATATCACGATCGCGATGGCGCCACTCGCGGCGTTCCTGCCACCGCTCGGCACGCCACCGCCGCCAGCGGCGGTCATCATCGCGCCAGTCGGAGCGGCGCCAATCGCGCCCATCGCGCCAGCCACGGTCGCCACGCCAGTCACGGTCGGCGCGCCAGTCACCGTCATCACGCCAACGATTATCTCGCCAGCTGTCGCGAATCTGGACAATATCTCCTTGCGCCGTCATCGCCGGCCGTCCGGCCGGCATGGCGGATGCAGGGGCGACGGCGACGAAAGCCGCAGCGGCGGCAATGGTTGCGGTAAGAATGATGTGTGCGAGCTTCATGGCTGCGTCCTCATTGATGGTGAGGAGACAATGCCCCGAAGCGGCTGAACTGCCGCTGAAGCAGCCCTTCAGGCAGGGTTCATCAATGGACAGCGTATCGGAGAATAGGGATGGTGCCCCCGCCAGGGTTCGAACCCGGGACCCCCTGATTACAAATCAGGTGCTCTACCAACTGAGCTACAAGGGCAATAGCTGCCCAACTAACAGATTCTGCGCTCCTGTAAAGGAAAATCCGATCCCTGCGGACGGTCCGGCTTGGCGGCAAAACGCCGGGCCGTGCAAAACGGCCTTGTCGCAACGGCCTTTTATCCTTTAGCTAGAGCAGCTTCACAAAGGGCATTGCATGGGCCGTTCATTTCAGACGCTTTCGTTTATCGCCTCGCCGACGATGGAGGCGCTCGCCGCACGCGAAGAGCTGATTCGCATCTATGGCGACGTGCCGCAGGACAAGGCGGACGTTATCGTCGCGCTCGGCGGCGATGGGTTCATGCTGCAGACGCTGCACAGCACCATGAATTCCGGCAAGCTGGTTTACGGGATGAATCGCGGCTCGGTCGGTTTCCTGATGAATGATTACAGCACGGAGCGGCTTCAGGAGCGCATCTGCGTCGCTGTCGAAAACGCCTTCCGGCCGCTGAAGATGACGACGGCCAATGCCGACGGCACCAATTCAACGGCCCTTGCCATCAACGAGGTCTATCTGTTCCGCCAGTCATATCAGGCCGCCAATCTCAGGGTCGTGGTCGATGGGCACGTGCGCCTGGAGGAGCTGATTTGCGACGGGCTGATGGTGGCCACCCCAGCCGGATCGACAGCCTACAATCTTTCCGCCCATGGCCCGATCCTGCCCCTCGAGGCGCCGCTGCTCGCCATGACACCGGTCAGCGCTTTCAGGCCGCGGCGCTGGAGGGGGGCGCTGCTTCCCAACAAGGTGACCGTCGATATCGACGTGCTCGAGCCGGTGAAGCGGCCGGTGAATGCGGTAGCCGACAATACTGAGGTCAAGTCGGTGCTGCATGTCCGCATCGCCCAGTCGGAGCATATGACGGCGCGCATCCTCTCCGATCCCGACCGCTCCTGGTCCGACCGTATCCTCGCCGAGCAGTTCAAAGATTGAGGCGATGGCAATGCGACGGATATTGATGACCACGATTTTCCTCGTCGGATGCTCGGCCGCCACCGCCGCTCCCGCTCAGGACCCCATTCTGCCGGCTACGGTGATCTTTGCCACCAGCACCGGCTACTGGGAGGACGACGGCAACGCACCTGAAATCGAGCGGGCGCCTTCCGCCACCGAGAATGTTTCCGCCCCTCAGGGAAAGCGCCATGGCTACTACAAGCTCTTTGCCGTGCGCCAGCCGGATCGGACCTCGAAGGTTTATCTGCAGCAAATTGCCCAGACGGAGACCGGCCCGGCGATCGCCTCAAACATCGAGCTGCAGGAGATCAGCGACCTGAAGCCCTACGTGACCGACATACGCCCGGAGAATTCGAGCGGCATCAGCAAGCAACCCGGCCTCTTCGCCACCATCTATCTGAAGACCGACCCGGCGGCCGAGCCGGACGGCTGGACGGTGCTGATCGACGAATTCGGTGACATCACCATCGAGAAGGCGACCAATTGAACAGCGAGACGCTGTTTGCACAGGCTTTGAAGATGAAACTCGGCTTTCGCGACGGGGTACTTTACGATGACCAAAGACCGGACTGGGACGCATTCGGTCCGCGGCCCGTCAGCTGGTCTCTGTGGTATCCGGCTGCCGATGATGCGCGGGAAAGCGATGTTCGGGAACGAAGCTGGTTTCGCAAGGCGGTGGTCGCCCGCGACGCGCCGATTCGGCCGGCAAACAGACCTTATCCGCTCGTCCTGCTGTCGCACGGCACCGGCGGATCTGCGGCAGGGCTGGAATGGCTGGCGCGGCGCCTGGTCGAACGCGGGTTTGTTGCGCTCGGCGTCAACCATCACGGCAATACCGGCATCGAGCCCTATCGGGCCGAAGGTTTTGCCTGTCTCTGGGAACGCGCGCCTGACCTAAGCCTGATGCTGGATCGCAGTCGCGAATGGCTTGGCGATCTCGCCGGTCGGATTGATACAGCCCGTGCGTTCGCGGCCGGATTTTCGGCCGGAGCCTATAGCGTCATGCTCCTTCTCGGCGCCATCGCCCAGTTCTCGCAGTTCGAACCGTCGAGGCTGAAACCGGGTGGTCCGCGCGGCCCAAGGGAATTTCCCGACCTTGCCGATCATATTCCCTCGTTGCTGCGCGAGAGCGATGTGTTTCGCCGGTCATGGTCCCGCATGTCGCGATCCTATCGGGACAACAGGATCAAGGCGGCGCTCCTCTGTGCGCCGGGGCGCTCCATTTTCGCTTTCAGCGAGGAAAGTCTGAAAACGATCGAGGCCCCTGCTCTTATCCTGGTAGGCGATGCCGACAGGGCGGCACCGGCCGAAGAATGTTCTGCATGGCTGCATGCTCGGCTGGCGCGCAGCGCGCTGAAGATTTTCGACGGCGGCCTCGGGCATTATGTCTTCGTACCGGAGGGTACGGGAATAGGCTTTGCCTTTGCGGCCGAGCTCTTCACCGATCCCCCTGATATCGCGCGCGCAGCCATTCATGACGAAACCGCCGATCTGTCGGCAGCGCTGTTTCAGGGCGGCGACATCCGCGCCATCGTCTGAACGAAGAAGGCCCCGTCTCCGGAGCCTTCTCGTCATTCGATCTCGCTGCTGCCTGTCAGTCGACATCCTCGACGACCGCGTCGGCGGCGCCGCTGATGCGGTGGGCAAGGGCCGCTTCCATGAATTCGTTCAGATCGCCGTCGAGTACGTCATCAGGAGCGGTGCTGGCGACGCCGGTGCGCAGGTCCTTGACCAGTTGGTAGGGCTGCAGCACGTAGGAGCGGATCTGATGGCCCCAGCCGATGTCCGTCTTGGAGGCGGCTTCGGCGTTGGCAGCCTCTTCCCGCTTCTTCAGCTCGGCTTCGTACATGCGGGCACGCAGCATTTCCCAGGCCTTGGCGCGGTTCTTGTGCTGCGAACGTTCCTGCTGGCAGGCAACGACGATCCCGGTCGGGATATGGGTAATGCGCACGGCCGAGTCGGTCGTGTTGACGTGCTGGCCGCCGGCGCCCGACGAACGATAGGTGTCGATGCGGCAATCGCTTTCATTGATGTCGATATTGATCGAGTCGTCGACAACAGGATAGACCCAGATCGACGAAAAGGACGTATGGCGACGCGCATTGCTGTCGTAAGGCGAGATGCGTACCAGGCGATGCACGCCCGATTCCGTCTTCAGCCAGCCATAGGCGTTGTGTCCCTTGATGAGCAGGGTGGCGGACTTGATGCCCGCCTCTTCGCCGTCGTGAACTTCAAGAAGCTCGACCTTGAAGCGCTGGCGTTCGGCCCAGCGGGTGTACATGCGCAACAGCATGTTCGCCCAGTCCTGGCTTTCGGTGCCGCCGGCGCCGGAATGAACTTCGAGATAAGTATCGTTGCCGTCGGCCTCGCCGGAGAGCATCGCTTCCACCTGGCGGCGCGCAGCCTCGGCCTTCAAGGCCTTCAAGGCGTCCTCGGCCTCTTTGACGACGCCTCCGTCGCCTTCTTCCTCGCCGAGTTCGATCAGTTCGACATTGTCTTTCAGCTGCTGTTCGAGCTGCCGGACGCCGTTGATGCCGTCATCGAGCTGCTGGCGCTCCCGCATCAGCTTCTGCGCTTCGGTGGCGTCATTCCAGAGGTTCGGATCCTCTGCCTTGTTGTTCAACCAGTCCAGTCGTCTTACTGCCTGGTCCCAGTCAAAGATGCCTCCTCAGCAGGGTGATAGCCTGCTTGGTTTCATCGACCACGTTTTCGATTTCGGCTCGCATTTTCCTGCTTCTCTGTCTCGGTCTTTCAAGTGCTGGTGACATAGAGACGCCAGCCGCCGATGTAAAGGCCCGCGGCAGGCGTTCAAAGATTACGACGACGGTCAGAACAGGCCGGGTGTGCCGGTCTGGACGGCCTGGTTAGCCTGCGGCGAGGTCTTCAGGATCTCCTCCGGCGCCATGGTGCTGTCCATGCCGATGACGGAGAAGCTGTCGGCCGGGCCGGTGCCAGGCTTGAAGGCCTCGATGATGGTGTTCGGATCGCCGTCAACGGCGGCCATACCGGTCTTGCGGTCGATCGGGATCAGGTTCATGCCCGGCGGAATGACGAACTTCGATTCCGGCGTGTCCTTGACGGCGGCCTGCATGAATTCGTTGAAGATCGGCGCGGAGAGACCGCCGCCGGTGCCGCCGCGGCCGAGCGGGCCCGGCGTATCGAAGCCCATATATAGGCCGGCGACCAGATCCGGCGTGAAGCCGACGAACCAGGCATCTTTCTCGTCGTTGGTGGTGCCGGTCTTGCCGGCGACGTCGCGGCCGCCCAGATCGATCTTGCCGGCGGCGGTGCCGCGCTGAATGACGCCCTGCATCATCGAGGTGATCTGATAGGCAGTCATCGGGTCGAGAACGGTTTCGCGGTTGTCGACGACATTCGGCTCTTCCTGGTTCTGCCAGTCGCCGGCATTGCAGCCCTCGCACAGACGCTCCTCATGCTTGAAGATCGTCTTGCCGTAGCGGTCCTGGATTCGATCAATCAATGTCGGCTTGATCTGCTTGCCGCCATTGGCGATGACCGAATAGGCCGAGACCATGCGCAGCACCGTCGTGTCGCCGGCGCCGAGCGACATGGAGAGAACCGGCAGCATGTGATCGTAGATGCCGAAGCGCTCGGCATATTCGGCGACGATGTTCATGCCGAGATCGTTGGCGAGGCGCACCGTCATCAGGTTGCGCGAATGCTCGATGCCCGAACGCAGCGTCGACGGACCGCCGGATTCGCCGCCGTAGTTTTCCGGCCTCCAGACCTGGCCGCCCGAGACGATTTCGATCGGCGCGTCCATGATGACGGATGCCGGCGTATAACCATTGTCCATCGCCGCCGCATAGACGAAGGGTTTGAAGGAGGAGCCCGGCTGACGCATCGCCTGGGTGGCGCGGTTGAATTCGGACTGGGCATACGAGAATCCGCCGACCATGGCGAGCACGCGGCCGGTCTTCGGATCCATGGCGACCAGGCCACCCTGCACCTTCGGCGGCTGGCGCAGGCGATAGGAGGTCGACGCCTCGTCACCGAGCTTCTCGACATAGACGACGTCGCCCGGGTTCAAGACGCCGGCCGGCGTTTTTGCGGTCTTGCGGGAGCCGTCCGCCGAACGGTAGGCCCATTGCATGTTCTTGGCGTCTATCGTGCCGCGCTGCCGGTCAGCCGCGACCTTGCCGCTGCCGTCCTTGGGCGGCTGCAGGCCGATGTCGACATTGCTATCCGATACGGCGAGCACGACGGCGAGGCGCCATTCCGGCACGTCGGACAGAGCGGGAACATCGGCAAGCGCCTTGCCCCAGTCACCGCTTGCATCGATCTGTTTGATGGGCCCATGGAACCCGCGGCGCTCGTCATAGGTCACGAGGCCATCCTGCAGGGCCTTGCGGGCAGCAAGCTGCATCTGCGGATCGAGCGAGGTGCGCACCGAAAGGCCGCCCTCGTAGAGGACCTTCTCGCCATATTGATCGATCAACTGACGGCGCACGGCTTCGGCAAAATAATCGGACGCGAAGAGAGAGGGACCAGTGCTGCGGGCGGTAACGCCGAGCGGCTGCTTCTTGGCGTCCGCGCCGTCGCTCTGGCTGACATAGCCGTTCTCGACCATGCGGTCGATCACCCAGTTGCGGCGCTCGAGGGCAGCTTCGGGATGGCGGAAAGGATGATAGTTGGCCGGACCTTTCGGCAGCGATGCCAGATAGGCGGCTTCGGCAACTGTCAGTTCGGTAACGGATTTGTTGAAATAGGTGAGTGCCGCGCCGGCGATACCATAGGAATTCAGGCCGAAAAAAATCTCGTTAAGGTAGAGCTCGAGAATCTTGTCCTTGCTGTAGGCCTGCTCGATGCGGAAGGAGAGAATTGCTTCCTTGATCTTGCGGTCGATCGTCTGGTCCGAGCTCAAAAGAAAGTTCTTGGCCACCTGCTGGGTTATCGTGGACGCGCCGACCGGGCGGCGGCCGGAACCGAAATTCTGCAGATTGACGAGGATCGCCCGGCCGAGGCCGGTCAGGTCGACTCCCGGATGGTTGTAGAAATTCTTGTCTTCAGCCGACAGAAAAGCAGCCTTGACGCGGTCGGGGATGGCCTGGATCGGCAGGAAGAGACGCTTTTCCTTGGCATATTCAGCCATAAGAGCGCCGTTGCCGGCATGCACGCGCGTCGTCACCGGCGGCGCGTAGCTGTTCAGAACGGCATAGTCCGGGAGGTCCTTCGCGACATTGGCGAGATAGATGGCAACACCCGCCGCCGCGACCAGAAACAGGACGCAGGCCATTCCGAAGAAATATCCAAGAAGTCTAACCATATTTTCAGCTACCGGTCTCTTCGATCTTCAATCGGCACAGACGCAACGATTGCACAGATCAAGGCAATTTGCACGTTGCGCGCGGCTTACTCCATGAGCGCTACCGCTACAAGCCGATTCCGCGCTTCAGGCTGTGAAACATAGGCCGGAGTAACGGCGTGAATGTGAGCAAAATAGGGCCCTGCCCGCCGCATTCATCGCTGCGGCCGCGTTTCATCGGAACTGTCACATCCAAGCAACGCCCCTACCCGCCGCCGATCCGCAGCGCGCGGCTGCGAAATTGATTCAAGCCGGACACTCAACTTTTTGTTTTTATAGGTATCGACCTTAATCAACCGGCCTGCGCCCCGGGCCGCGCGCCTCTTCAGAGATGCAAGCGACACCGTAACACTTCTGCACGCTCAACCGCCATTCGCAACCACGCCGCTGCGATACCGCTTGACGGCGTCGGTCAGCAGATCGGCCATCTTGCCGCGCCAGCTCTCATCGAGCAGCAGTTTCTCATCCTCGGCATTCGAGAGAAATCCAAGCTCGAGCAGGATCGACGGCACGTCGGGGGCCTGCAGCACGCGGAAGCCGGCGTGGCGGTGCGGATTGTTAATGGTACCGACCTGATCCTTGAAGGAATTCAGCACGCTCTCGGCCAACGAGATCGAGAAGGCCTGCGTCTCGCGCCGCGTCAGGTCGAGCAGGATGTCGGCGACCTCGGGAGGCTCGGCGACCGTCTCCTTGCCGGCGATCTGGTCAGAAAGGTTCTCGCGTTCGGCAAGGTCGGCGGCGAGCTTGTCGGAGGCCTTGTCCGAGATCGTATAGACGGTCGCGCCGCGGATATCCTTCTGCTTCAGCGTGTCGGCATGCAGCGAGATAAACAGGCCGGCATGGTTCTGGCGGGCAATCAGCACGCGCTGGGAAAGCGACAGGAACTCATCGTCATTGCGCGTCAGGAAGGCTTTGATGCCCGGTTCCTTGTTCAGCCGGTCGGCCAGAGCCTTGGCGAAGGCGAGCGTCACCTGCTTTTCCTCGGTCTTGGTATCGACGCCGATCGCGCCGGTATCAATGCCGCCATGGCCGGCGTCCACAGCGATGACGAAATCCCCGGGGGCGGTTTTCGCAGGCGCGGGGATGGCGCTCGTCGTCTGGGTCGCGGCTTCCCGAGCGTTCCAGGGCCGGTCGCTCCATGATTGCGTCTTGATCAGTTCGGCAAAGGCCTGCTTGTCGATCATCTCGGCCTCGAGCACCAGCCGATGGCCCTTGCCGGCCTCGTCGGCTTGCACCTTGGCGAGGGAAAGCTTCGCCGGCTGTGCCGCTGTCAGCACGATGCGGGCGCTCTCCTCGTCCATCTTGCCGTAGCGGATGTCCCTGAAGAGGCCGCGGGCGGCCAGATCCTTGCCCGGAAAGCCGAAGGCGGTCGCCGGCAGGTCGATGACGATGCGCTCAGGATTGGCGATATAGTGAACGGAGAACCGCGGTTCGCGGTCGAAATCGATCACAATACGTGTTCTGGCGTCGTCGCCGATGATGCGCGCGCCATAGGCGAGCAGCGGATCCCTCGTCTCGACCGAACTCGCCACATCAGGCAGAATACAACCGGCGACAAGCACCGCCGTCATCAGCCGCCTTACCACTGTCGATCGCCGCGTTGCGGACTGCGCCGCGATCCGAGCCCTCTTAAACAATAAACCGCCACATCCTATTTATAGCGCGATGGGCTCGACATGGCCGGGCGGACGCCCGAGAGCGAAACGCCTTTGTCGCCTGCCGAATCGCAATCGCTGGCCCCCAGCTTCTATGTGTTCCGAAATCCATCAATATTATGGCACATTTGGCTTTTCCCTTGCTATTGTGACAGAGAAAACATACAACGCATTTTAGGGTAGAAGTGTTGACGGGATAGAGTCGCCGCAAGGGCTGCCAGCCAGATCTGGACCTGGCGCCACATCGGTCATCGTCCGCCGTCTCATGGGCTTCAACCCGAGAACTGGATCCTGATTTTCCGGCTTCTGGTCGGAACTTCATTGGTGGATCAGCCACCACGCTCTCAGGGAGCAACCTCATCGGACCCGAAAAGGGTCTTCATATTTGTCGATCACGCTTGGTTGTTGATGGTTTCGCAGCAGGTTTTATCTGAAGTGTACAGGCCCCGGACCGAAACGGTTCCGGCTGCGGTCTGGCTGCTGCTCTCCTCTTCGCGCCAGGTGCGACTTTCATTATCCGGCGCGGCCACTTTGGACCGCATTCTTTCTGTTTCTACAGCAGTCGGGAATGCGCTCTCGCGGCCACGCCGAGGAGCACAGCTTACATGGCAGACAAAATGCTTATCGATGCGTCTCACGAGGAAGAGACGCGCGTCGTTGTCGTTCGCGGAAACCGCATAGAAGAATTTGACTTCGAGTCGCAGCACAAGAAGCAGATCCGCGGCAATATCTATCTCGCAAAGGTAACGAGGGTCGAGCCCTCGCTGCAGGCCGCCTTCGTCGATTACGGCGGCAACCGGCACGGCTTCCTCGCCTTCGCCGAAATCCACCCCGATTATTACCAGATACCGCTCGCCGACCGTCAGGCGCTGCTTCGCGCCGAGGCCGAGGAGCATCGCCGCGACGAAGACGTCGAGCATGTCGAAACCGCGCCGATGGTCGACCTTTCGACTCAGGACCAGCCGGATGTCGGCATCGTGCCGGCAGAGGCGCCGGAACCGGCTGCCGTAACGGAAGAGGCAACGGCAGAAGATGTAGCCGTAGCGGCAGAAGCCGCCGAGGAAGCGCCGGCCAAGAAGGCACGGCCGCGCCGCAGCCGCAAGAAGGTCACCGAAGCGGCTGCCGAAACGACCGCGACCGAAGACGCCGTTCCCACGGACGTCGAAGCCGAAGGTGCTGCGAGCGTCGACAACGACGATGACGGCTCGACCGGCGGCGCAATGGCCGCGATGGTGGAAACCGACTCGATCTCCGAAGACGTTGACACCAGCAAGCGTCGTCACGATGACGACGATGACGATGACGATCACGGCGAAGAGGAAGTCATCGAATCCGTTGGCGCCGAAGACGCGATGGAAGAAGTGCCGGACCGCGTGCAGCGCAAGCCGCGCAAGCAGTACCGCATCCAGGAAGTCATCAAGCGCCGGCAGATCCTGCTGGTGCAGGTCGCCAAGGAAGAGCGCGGCAACAAGGGCGCGGCGCTGACCACCTATCTCTCGCTCGCCGGCCGCTATTCCGTGCTGATGCCGAATACGGCGCGCGGCGGCGGCATTTCCCGCAAGATCACCAATCCGGCCGACCGCAAGCGCCTGAAGGAAATCGCGCGCATGCTCGAAGTGCCGCAGGGCATGGGCGTCATCCTGCGCACGGCCGGCGCCAACCGCACCAAGGTCGAGGTCAAGCGCGACTTCGAATATCTGATGCGCCTGTGGGAGAACGTGCGCACGCTGACGCTCGCCTCCACCGCGCCCTGCCTCGTCTACGAGGAAGGCTCGCTGATCAAGCGTTCGATCCGCGACCTCTACAACAAGGATATCAGCGAGATCATCGTTGCCGGCGAAGATGGCTATCGTGAAGCCAAAGACTTCATGAAGATGCTGATGCCGAGCCATGCCAAGGTGGTCCAGCCCTATCGCGACATCCACCCGATCTTCTCGCGTTCGGGCATCGAAGCCCAGCTCGACCGCATGCTGCAGCCGCAGGTGACGCTGCGCTCTGGCGGCTATCTGATCATGAACCAGACGGAAGCGCTGGTTTCGATCGACGTCAACTCCGGCCGCTCGACGCGCGAACACTCGATCGAGGACACCGCGCTGCAGACGAACCTCGAAGCGGCGGAAGAAATCGCCCGTCAGCTTCGCCTGCGCGACCTCGCCGGCCTGATCGTCATCGACTTCATCGACATGGAAGAAAAGCGCAACAACCGCGCCGTCGAGAAGAAGCTGAAGGAATGCCTGAAGAACGACCGCGCACGCATTCAGGTCGGCCGGATCTCGCATTTCGGCCTGCTCGAAATGTCGCGCCAGCGCATCCGCGCTTCGGTGCTCGAATCGACCACCCAGGTCTGCTCGCATTGCGCCGGCACCGGCCACGTCCGTTCGCAGTCCTCCGTCGCGCTCCATGTTCTGCGCGGCATCGAGGAATATCTGCTCAAGAATACGACGCATAACATTACCGTGCGGACCACCCCCGACATCGCGCTCTACCTGCTCAACCACAAGCGCCAGACGATCGTCGATTACGAGAGCCGCTTCGGCGTGGCGATCGTCATCGATGCGGACGGCTCGGTCGGCGCGCAGCATTTCGCCATCGATCGCGGCGAGGCCGTCGAAAATCCGGTCAAGATCGAAACGCTGTTCAACTTCGCAGCCATTCCCGAGGATGACGACGACGACATCGTCATCGAGGCGGATGAGGACGAAGACGAGGAACTTGAGGAAAAGCCGGCAGCGGCCGAACGCGCCGCCGCGGCGCGCTCGGAAGGTGACGGAGACGGCAACCGCAAGCGCAAGCGCCGCAGGCGCCGCCGCGGCCGCAACGGCAATGCCGAACAGCCCGTATCGGCCACGGGCGAAGCCGGCGATGAGGACGAGGACGGCGACGACGAAGGCGCCGAAGGCGATGAAACAACCGCAGTTGCGCCCGAGGCCCGTGCCGAGAGCGACGACTCGCAGCGCCGCAAGCGCCGTCGTCGCGGCAAGCGTGGCGGTCGCCGCAACCGCGCCGAAGACGGTTCCGAATTGGCGGCCGGTGATGCCGGCGACGGCAGCGGCGGCGATGAGGACGAAGGCGACGATGTCTCGAATGACGTCGCTCCTGCCGAAGCTGCAATCGTCGAGACGGCTGCCGAACAGCCCGGCGAAGACCAGGCCGCAGCGGCCGCCGTCGAGGGTGCGGCCGTCGTCACCGAGGAAGTGAAGCCCGCCCGTGGCCGCGGCCGTCGCAAGCCCGCCGCATCGCCGGTCGAGGAACCGGTAGTGGAAGCAGAATCAGAAGCAGCACCCGCCGAAGCCGAGCTGGAGGTGGCCGAAGCCTCCGCCGACCTTCAAACGCCCGCCCAGGAAGAGGCAAAGCCGGTTCGCGCCAACCGCGAATCCAACATCGCCTCCTCCGAGCCGACGGTGAAATCCAACCGCAGCGAAAATAGCGAAAGCGACGATGGCAAGCCGAAGAAAGCCGGCTGGTGGCAGCGCCGTGGCTTCTTCTGAACGCTGATTTTTGGACGTAAATGAGAAAATCCGGCCGCGGCGACGCGGCCGGATTTTGTTTAAAGCGGTGCCTCACTAGCAAAGTTGAACCCACAGGGCTCGCAGATCTCGCTGGAATGGGCTGGGAGCGACCTGGACGAGATTGGTTGCGACCAGCCGACGACAGGTAGCGATCGTCCCAGGTGGTCGCCCTCCCCACTCGAGCCGAGCGACAGCGATGCGTCGACGGCTGCCCCTCACCCTAACCCTCTCCCTGTTCTCACGGGGAGAGGGGACGTGCCGCCCCATGAGAGGTCGATGGGGGACGGAGAGCTTACGGCTTGTCCCCTTCGCCCCGCAAGTGGGGAGAAGGTGCCGGCAGGCGGACGAGGGCCCCCGATAGAACCACCTCCGCCGCGCGATCAAGCCGCCGGCGGATAGAGAAGATCGACGATGTAGCTGGCGTCGAAGCGGGAATCGAGCATGCCGTAAGTGGAGCGCCAGCCGCCGGCAAGCCGCGTCTCGATGAAGGCATCGGCAATGCGCCCTGCCCCAAGCCGATAAAGTTCGGCAGCACCGGCGGCGAGCGCCAGCTGCTCGACGAGCAGGCGCGCCGCGCCCTCATCCTGTTCGCAGAGCGCGATGGCGGCACGCAGCACGTCGATCGTCTTCTTGCCAGCCGGACCGAGATCGCGAGCCAAGCCGGCAAAGACCGTCTCGAACAGGTCCTTGCCGCGGTTGAGCACGCGCAGAACGTCGAGCGCCATGACGTTGCCGGAGCCTTCCCAGATCGCATTGACGGGAGCCTCGCGATAGTGCCGGGCGATCGGACGTTCCTCGATGTAGCCATTCCCGCCGATGCATTCCATCGCTTCATAGATCAAGGCGGGCGCGATCTTGCAACACCAGTATTTGGCGACCGGCGTCATGACGCGGGCATAGGCCGCTTCCTCGGCATTGCCGCGCGCCTTGTCGAAGGCATCGGCAAGA
Source organism: Rhizobium lentis (assembly GCF_014200175.1). Taxonomy (GTDB): domain Bacteria; phylum Pseudomonadota; class Alphaproteobacteria; order Rhizobiales; family Rhizobiaceae; genus Rhizobium; species Rhizobium mulingense. The sequence continues at coordinate 73,252 of NZ_JACHBD010000003.1, forward strand.
CGGAAGGACAGCGCGGTGGCGGCGGCAACGTCGAGCGCCATATCGGCAAGCACGCGCGTCATGATGGGTTGATTGACGAGCATCTTGCCGAAAACGCTGCGGCCGCGCGTGTGGTGCACGGCCTCGGCGAGCGAAGCGCGCATGATCCCCGACGAGGCCAGTGCGCAATCAAGACGGGTCAGCGTCACCATGTCAAGGATGGTGCGGATGCCGGCATCGGAGGCGCCGAGCAGGAATCCGAACGTGTCTGAGAACTCCACCTCGCAAGAGGCATTGGAGCGATTGCCGACCTTGTCCTTCAGCCGCTGGAACTGCAGGCCGTTGGCCGAACCGTCCTCAAGAAGGCGCGGCACGAGGAAGCAGCCCATCCCCTCCTTGGTCTGCGCCAGCATAATGAAAGCATCGCTCATCGGCGCGGACATGAACCATTTGTGGCCGGAGAGCCGGTAGATGCCTTCGCTGACCTTTTCGGCGGCGCTTCGATTAGCCCGGACATCGGTGCCGCCCTGCTTTTCCGTCATGCCCATGCCGATAGTCACCGCGGACTTCTGCATGGCGGGGCGGTTGGACGAATCGTATTTGCGCGAGAGGATCTTCGGCGCCCAGTCCTTCTGCACTGCGGGCGAGGCCGAGAGCGCGGCAACGGAGGCGCTCGTCATCGTCAGCGGGCAGAGATGGCCGGATTCCAGCTGCGCCGTCAGATAGAAGCGCGCGGCGCGAACCTTGTGGGCCTCGTCCTTGGCGTCGGTATCGGCCTGCGGATCCCAGACGGAGGAATGCAGGCCGACCGACATGGAGCGGCGCATCAGCGCGTGCCAGGCCGGATGGAATTCGACGACGTCGAGGCGCTCGCCGCGCGGGCCGTGGGTGCGCAGCTGCGGGACGCCCTGATTGGCCATGCGCGCCAGTTCCTGCGCCTCCGGCGAGGTGACGTAGCGGCCCATGTTTTCCAGGTCCTCGCGGATGCCGCGCGGCAGCGCCGCCGTCAGATCGACGATCAACGGATCGGATCGATAGGCATTGATGCCGGACCACAGGCTCGGCTGGTTGAGTTCTGCGAGTTTGTCGTCAGTCCGGTTGGCGGAGGTCATTGTTCGCTTCTAGTGCAAGAACCCGGCAAGGGAAACCGGAAGTTATGATTCGCTTCATCCTGCTCTATCGGAATTCGGGCGAAAATGCATGGGGACATAAGCCTTTGCCCACAGCGCATGCTTGCCCCGGCGGACAGCACTCTTTATAGACCCGCCAGAGACAGCAAGAGGCAGGGTCATGGTCTTTTTCCCCCACCGCCACCTCATCGGCATCAAGGGCCTCACCGAGCAGGATATCGCCTATCTTCTCGACAAGGCCGACGAAGCCGTCAAGATCAGCCGCCAGCGAGAGAAGAAGACGTCGACGCTGCGCGGGCTGACGCAGATCAACCTCTTCTTCGAGGCGTCGACCCGCACGCAGGCCTCCTTCGAGCTTGCCGGCAAACGGCTCGGCGCCGACGTCATGAACATGTCGGTCGGCAACTCCTCGGTGAAGAAGGGCGAAACGCTGATCGACACGGCGATGACGCTGAATGCGATGCGCCCCGACGTTCTTGTCATCCGCCATTCGAGCGCCGGTGCGGCCGCCCTGCTCGCCCAGAAGGTCTCCTGCTCGGTCGTCAATGCCGGCGACGGCCAGCACGAACATCCGACCCAGGCGCTGCTCGACGCGCTGACGATCCGCCGCGCCAAGGGCAAGCTCTCGCGCATCATTGTGGCGATCTGCGGCGACGTGCTGCATTCGCGGGTGGCGCGCTCCAATATCCTGCTGCTCAATGCGATGGGGGCGCGAGTGCGCGTCGTTGCGCCTGCGACGCTCCTGCCCTCCGGCATTGCCGAGATGGGCGTCGAGGTGTTCCACTCGATGCAGGAAGGGCTGAAGGATGCCGACGTGGTGATGATGCTGCGGCTGCAGCGCGAGCGCATGTCGGGCGCCTTCGTGCCGTCGGTGCGCGAATATTATCACTTCTACGGGCTCGACGCCGAAACGCTGAAGGCGGCGAAGGAGGATGCGCTGGTTATGCATCCGGGGCCGATGAACCGCGGCGTCGAGATCGCCTCCGAGGTCGCAGACGGACCGCAGAGCGTGATCGCCGAACAGGTGGAAATGGGGGTCGCGGTGCGCATGGCCGTCATGGAGACGCTGCTCGTCTCGCAGAACCAGGGTCCCCGAACCGACGGAATGAAGGCATGAGCAACCCGATCGTCCTCAAGAACGTCCGCATCGTCGACCCCTCGCGCAATCTCGACGAGGTCGGCACGATCATCGCGAAAAACGGCGTCATCATTGCCGCCGGCAGCGCTGCGCAGAACCAGGGCGCGCCGGACGGCGCCGTCGTGCGCGACTGCGCCGGTCTCGTGGCCACACCCGGCCTCGTCGACGCGCGCGTCCATATCGGCGAACCCGGCGGCGAACACCGCGAGACGATCGCCTCGGCAAGCCGGGCGGCGGCGGCCGGCGGCGTCACGTCGATCATCATGATGCCGGACACCGATCCCGTCATCGACGACATCGCACTCGTCGAATTCGTCAAGAAGACGGCCCGCGATACCGCCGCCGTCAAGGTCTATCCGGCCGCTGCCATTACCAAGGGTCTTGCCGGCGAGGAGATGACCGAGATCGGCCTGTTAATGCAGGCGGGCGCCGTCGCCTTCACCGATGCCCATTCCAGCGTTCACGATACGCAGGTGCTGCGCCGGATCATGACCTATGCACGTGAATTCGGCGCCGTCGTCTGCTGTGAAACGCGCGACAAATATCTTGGCGCCAACGGCGTCATGCATGAAGGGCTTTTCGCCAGCTGGCTCGGGCTCTCCGGCATTCCGAGAGAAGCCGAGCTCATCCCGCTCGAACGCGATCTCAGGATCGCAGAACTGACACGGGGGCGTTATCACGCCGCGATGATCTCGGTGCCGCAATCGGTCGAGGCGATTGAGCTTGCCCGCAACCGCGGCGCCAAGGTGACCTCGGGCATCTCGATCAACAATCTGGCGCTCAACGAGAACGACATCGGCGAATACCGCACCTTCTTCAAGCTCTATCCGCCGCTGCGCCCGGAGGACGACCGGGTCGCCATGGTCGACGCGCTGGCGCGCGGCGCCATCGACATCATCGTCTCCTCGCACGACCCGCAGGACGTCGATACGAAGCGCCTGCCCTTCGGCGAGGCGGCGGACGGCGCAGTCGGCCTTGAAACCATGCTGGCGGCGGCCCTCAGGCTTCACCATAGCGGCCAGGTCAGCCTGATGCGTCTGATCGACGCCATGTCCACTCGCCCGGCTGAGATTTTCGGCCTGGATGCCGGCACGCTGAAGCCGGGTGCTGCCGCCGATATCACGCTGATCGATCTCGATGAGCCTTGGCTTGTCGCCAAAGACATGCTTCTCTCCCGCTCTAAGAACACGCCGTTCGAGGATGCGCGCTTCAGCGGGCGGGCGGTCGCGACATACGTCTCGGGAAAGCTTGTCCATGCACTTTAGGGACCGGCTGGACTGAGGACAGGCCATCGGAGGGCCGAGGGGGCATATGTTATCCAATCTCATGTCATGGCAGATCACGCTGCCGATCGCACTTGCCGCGGCCGTCATCGGCTATCTCCTCGGCTCCATTCCTTTCGGTCTGATCCTCACGCGCGCGGCCGGCCTCGGCGATGTACGCAGCATCGGCTCCGGCAATATCGGCGCAACCAATGTGCTGAGAACCGGAAACCGGAAGCTCGCCGCGGCGACGCTGTTGCTCGATGCGCTGAAGGCATCGGCGGCAGCCTGGATCGTCGGCTATTTCCTTGGTGAAGAGGCCGCTATCATCGCCGGCTTCTTCGCCTTCGTCGGCCATCTTTTCCCGGTCTGGATCGGCTTCAAGGGCGGCAAGGGCGTCGCCACCTATATCGGCACCCTTCTCGGCGTCGCACCGATCATGGTCGTGCTCTTCGCCGCCGTCTGGCTGGCGGTTGCCGTGACCACCCGCTACTCCTCGCTATCGGCGCTCGTCGCCATGCTCGTCATTCCGGTTGCCCTGTTGATCCTCGGCAATGAAAAGGTGGCGGCGGTCATGGCCCTCATGACTATCATCTCCTACTGGAAACATAGGGCCAATATCTCCCGGCTGATGGGCGGGACGGAAAGCAAGATCGGGGCGAAGGGATAATGGACGCGCCGAGCGCGGGATCAAAAGGCACGGTGCTGAGCGAAAGGCAGAGGATTGCCTGGCTGCGCCTGATCCGTTCCGACAATGTCGGCCCTGCGACCTTTCGCGACCTCATCAATCATTTCGGTTCGGCCGAGGTGGCACTCGCGGCGCTGCCGGAGCTTTCGGCGCGCGGCGGCGCAACCCGGGCAATCCGCATCGCCAGCGAGGCCGAGGCGCATCGGGAACTGGAGGCGGCGCATCGTTTCGGCGCCCGCTTTGTCGGCATCGGCGAGCCGGACTATCCGCAGGCGCTCAAACAGATCGACGGCGCGCCGCCGCTGCTTGCTGTCAAGGGCGCGCTTGCGGCCGCCAAGCGGCCGGCCGTCGGCATCGTCGGTTCGCGCAACGCCTCGATTGCCGGCGCTAAATTCGCGGCGATGGTGGCGCGCGACTGCGGCCGGGCGGGTTACACCATCGTTTCCGGCCTGGCGCGCGGCATCGACACGGCAGCGCACCGGGCAAGCCTCGAGACCGGCACGATCGCGGCCCTTGCCGGCGGCCTCGACAAGCCCTACCCGCCGGAGAATCTCAGCCTCATTGAGGAGATCGCCGAGGGCAACGGCTTGGCGATCAGCGAAATGCCGTTCGGCTGGGAGCCCCGCGCCCGCGATTTTCCGCGCCGGAACCGGCTGATAGCCGGCATCGCGCTCGGTCTCGTGGTCGTCGAAGCGGCGACGCGCTCGGGCTCACTGATCACCGCACGCCTTGCCGGCGAGTTCGGCCGCCTGGTGTTTGCCGTGCCCGGCTCACCGCTCGATCCGCGCTGTCACGGCACCAACGGCCTGCTGAAGGACGGCGCTTCGATCGTTACCGAACCTGCCGATGTTATCGAGGCCCTGGCGCCGCTGGCGCAGCTCGAGCTGTTCCCCTCGTCGAGGGCGGAGGAGCCGGCAGGCGATAGCAAGCCAATAACGATGCCGCCCGGCGATTCAGACCGGATGCGCATCATCGATGCGCTCGGACCGACGCCGGTCGAGATCGACGACGTCATCCGCCACACCGGCCTTCCGGCATCCGCCGTCTATCTCATTCTTCTGGAATTCGACATATCAGGCAGGCTGCATCGGCATCAGGGCGGCCTCGTTTCGCTTTCCGATTGAGCTTCGCGCGATATAAGAGAGCCGCCTCGGGAGTTGCAGCAGCCGCGTGTCGAATTCAACAGGCGCGCCATCTTAAATTGTATTCTACGCACGATCTTCCCTCGCTTGCACCGTACGCAAGAAGTAAAATTGTAGCAAACCCCTTGACCACAGCGATTTCCCTGTCCATGTCGGAGGGCCAGTATCCAAGTTGCGTTGCGTGTTGCGCTGGCTTCCACGCCGGCGCGGAGTCTTTTTTAGAGAATCATCATGAATGTTGTAGTGGTGGAATCGCCTGCCAAGGCCAAGACGATCAACAAGTATCTGGGTTCGGGATACAAAGTGCTCGCCTCCTTCGGCCATGTGCGCGATCTGCCTGCCAAGGATGGCTCGGTCCTCCCCGATCAGGATTTCGAAATGCTCTGGGAGGTCGATGGGGCCTCGGCCAAGCGGATGAAGGACATTGCCGACGCAGTGAAATCCTCCGACGGTCTGTTTCTGGCGACCGACCCGGATCGTGAAGGCGAAGCGATTTCCTGGCACGTGCTCGACATGCTGAACAAGAAGCGGGTGCTGAACGGCAAGTCGGTCAAGCGCGTCGTCTTCAACGCGATCACCAAGAAGGCGGTGCTCGACGCGATGGCCGACCCGCGCGACATCGACGTGCCGCTGGTCGACGCCTATCTGGCGCGCCGCGCGCTCGACTATCTCGTCGGCTTCAATCTTTCGCCTGTCCTATGGCGCAAGCTGCCCGGCGCGCGTTCGGCCGGACGCGTCCAGTCGGTGGCGCTTCGTCTGGTCTGCGACCGTGAATCCGAGATCGAGCGCTTCATTTCGGAAGAATATTGGAATCTCTCCGCACTTCTGAAGACGCCGCGCGGCGACGAGTTCGAGGCAAGGCTGGTTTCGGCGAACGGCAAACGGCTGCCGCCGCGCGCCATCGGCAACGGCGAAGATGCCGGCCGCCTGAAGGCATTGCTCGAAGGCGCGAGCTATATCGTCGACACGGTCGAGGCGAAGCCGGTCAAGCGCAACCCGGGACCGCCGTTTACGACCTCGACACTGCAGCAGGCCGCCTCCTCCAATCTCGGCTTCTCCGCCTCGCGCACCATGCAGATCGCCCAGAAGCTCTATGAAGGCGTCGATATCGGCGGCGAGACGGTCGGTCTCATCACCTATATGCGAACCGACGGCGTGCAGATGGCGCCCGAGGCGATCGACGCTGCGCGGCGCGCCATCCTCGACCAGTTCGGCGAACGCTATCTGCCTGAGAAGGCGCGCTTCTATTCGACCAAGGCGAAAAACGCCCAGGAGGCGCACGAGGCGATCCGTCCGACCGATTTCTACCGCTCGCCCGATCGTCTGCGCAAATTCCTCGACGCCGATCAGATCCGGCTCTACGAGCTGATCTGGAAGCGCGGCATCGCCAGCCAGATGGCGTCCGCCGAGATCGAGCGCACAACGGCTGAAATCACCGCCGACAACAAGGGCGAGAAGGCCGGCCTGCGTGCCGTCGGCTCGGTCATCCGCTTCGACGGCTTCATCGCCGCCTATACCGACCAGAAGGAGGACGGCGAGCAGAGCGACGACGGCGACGAGGATGGCCGCCTGCCGGAGATCAATGCGCGCGAGACGCTCGCCAAGCAGAAGATCAATTCGACGCAGCATTTCACGGAACCGCCGCCGCGTTATTCGGAAGCCTCGCTGATCAAGAAGATGGAAGAGCTCGGCATCGGTCGGCCCTCCACCTACGCGGCGACGCTGGCGACGCTGCGCGACCGCGACTATGTGACGATCGACAAGCGCAAGCTGATCCCGCAGGCCAAGGGTCGGCTGGTGACCGCCTTCCTCGAGAGCTTCTTCACCAAATATGTCGAATACGACTTCACGGCCGACCTCGAGGAAAAGCTCGACCGGATTTCGGCCGGCGAGTTGAACTGGAAGCAGGTGCTGCGCGATTTCTGGAAGGATTTCTTCGCGCAGATCGAGGACACCAAGGAATTGCGCGTCACCAACGTGCTCGATTCGCTGAACGAGGCGCTGGCGCCGCTGGTCTTCCCGAAGCGCGAAGATGGCAGCGACCCCAGGATCTGCCAGGTTTGCGGCACAGGCAACCTGTCGCTGAAGCTCGGCAAATACGGCGCCTTCGTCGGCTGCTCGAACTATCCGGAATGCAACTATACTCGCCAACTCTCCTCCGAAAACGGCGGAGAAGCGGAAGGGGCCGCCCTCAATGAGCCTAAGAACCTCGGCACCGATCCGACGACCGGCGAGGAACTGACGCTGCGTTCGGGCCGCTTCGGCCCCTATATCCAGCGCGGCGACGGCAAGGAGGCCAAACGCGCTTCGCTACCGAAAGGCTGGAAGCGGGAAGATATCGATTATGAAAAAGCGATGGCGCTGATTTCGCTGCCGCGCGATATCGGCAAACATCCCGAAACCGGCAAGATGATTTCATCAGGCATCGGCCGTTACGGGCCATTCCTCCTGCATGATGGTTCCTACGCCAATCTGGAAACCGTCGAGGACGTGTTCTCGGTCGGCCTCAACCGCGCCGTGACCGTCATCGCCGAAAAGGCGAACAAGGCGCCGGGCCGAGGTGCCCGTGGCACGCCGGCGGCGCTGAAGACGCTCGGTGATCATCCAGACGGCGGCGCCATCACCGTTCGTGACGGCAAATACGGCCCCTATGTCAACTGGGGCAAGGTCAACGCGACCCTGCCGAAGGGCAAGGATCCGCAGGCTATCACCGTCGAAGAAGCGCTGGCGCTGATCACTGAAAAGGCCGGCAAGGCCCCCGCCGGAAAGCCGGCAAGGGCAAAAGCCAAGCCGAAGGCAGCTGCGGCCGAAGCCAAGACCACCAAGACGGCCGCCAAGCCGAAGGCAACGAAGGCGAAAGCGCCGGCGAAATCGAAAAAGGGCTGAAGTGAGCAGGACACCGCGCGAAAGAACGAACCTCGCGGGCAAACGCCCGGGCAAGATCGGCCGCGCCGGCAAGGATGCTCCCGCCGTCGAGCCGCTGAACATTATCCACGGCGCGCTGCCCTCGCGCGAGGTGATCCTGCGCTTCATCGCCGATCATCCGCAGAAGGCTTCGAAGCGTGAACTCGCCAAGGCTTTCGGGCTGAAGGGCGACAGCCGCGTCGAGCTCAAGCATCTGCTGCAGGAGCTCGAACAGGAGGGCATGCTGCAGAAGAGCCGCAAGTCGCTCATCCGTCCCGGTGCCCTTCCGCCCGTTACCGTTCTCGATATCACCACGCGCGACAAGGACGGCGATCTCATCGGCCGGCCGGCGGAATGGCCGGAGGAGCAGGGTGTCGCCCCTGCCGTCGCCATTCGCCAGCAATCGCCGGCAGGCCGCCAGGGCAAGGGCAAGGCGCCCGTCGCCGGCCTCGGCGACCGTATCCTGGCAAAGATCTTCCCGGCCGTCGATCGCGGCGGGCCGGCCTATACGGCGCGCATCATCAAGGTGATCGACAGGCGCCGCGGCGCCTCGATGGGGGTTTTCCGCACCGCGCCCGGCGGCGGCGGGCGGCTGCTGCCGATCGAGCGGCGCGGCGAGGAGATGGTGATCGATCCCGATTTCACCGGGGGTGCCGCGGATGGCGACCTGGTCGAGGTCGAAATCGCCCGGCTCGGCCGCTTCGGCCTGCCGCGCGCCAAGGTTCTGTCCGTCGTCGGCTCCGTCGGCTCGGAAAAGGCGATCTCGATGATCGCCATCCATGCCCATGGCATCCCGCATGTCTTTCCCCCCGCCGTCATGGCCGAGGCGGAAGCGGCAAAACCGGCGACGATGTCGCATCGTGAGGACTGGCGCGACGTGCCGCTGATCACCATCGATCCGGCCGACGCCAAGGATCATGACGACGCCGTCTATGCCGAGCTCGACCCCTCCCCCGACAATCCCGGCGGCGTCATCGTCACCGTCGCGATCGCCGACGTCTCCTGGTATGTCCGGCCCAATTCGCCGCTCGACCGCGAGGCGCTGAAGCGCGGCAACTCGGTCTATTTCCCGGATCGGGTCGTGCCGATGCTGCCGGAGCGAATCTCCAACGATCTCTGCTCGCTGAAGGAAGGCGTCGACCGCCCGGCGCTTGCGGTGCGCATGAGCTTCTCCGGCGAAGGCCGCAAGATCGGCCATACGTTTCATCGCATCATGATGAAGAGCGCCGCCAAGCTTTCCTACCAGCAGGCGCAGGCGGCGATTGACGGCAAGCCCGATGACAAGACCGGACCGATGCTCGAGCCGATCCTGAAGCCGCTCTGGCACGCCTATGAGGTGATGAAACGCGGACGCGACCGGCGTCAGCCGCTGGAACTCGACATGCCGGAGCGCAAGATCCTGCTGAAGCCCGACGGCACGGTCGATCGTGTCTTCGTGCCGCCGCGGCTCGACGCGCACAAGCTGATCGAGGAGATGATGATCCAGGCGAACGTCGCCGCCGCCGAGACGCTGGAAAAGAAGCGCCAGGCCCTGGTCTACCGCATCCATGACGCCCCGACGCTGGCCAAGCAGGAAGTCCTGCGCGAGTTCCTGGCGACCCTCGGCATCTCGCTCGCCAAAGGCGGCAACGTGCGCGCCAATAGCTTCAACGGCATTCTGGCGAAGGCGGAGGGCACGGCGCACCAGACCATGGTCAACGAGATGGTGCTGCGCTCGCAGAGCCAGGCGATCTACAGCCCTGAGAATATCGGCCATTTCGGCCTCAACCTGATGAAGTACGCCCACTTCACCTCACCGATTCGCCGCTACGCCGATCTCATCGTGCATCGCGCGCTCGTCGGCTCGCTCGGCTTCGGCGAGGGCGGCATCACGCCGGACGAAGAAGCCGCTCTCGACGATATCGCCGCCGAAATTTCGACCTTCGAGCGCCGGGCGATGGCGGCCGAGCGCGAGACCATCGACCGGCTGATCGCCCATCACTTGAGCACCCGGGTCGGCGAGGAATTTGCCGGCCGTGTCTCGGGGGTGACGAAATCCGGGCTTTTCATCGTTCTGCCGGACTATGGCGCCGATGGTTTCGTCCCCATATCGACGCTCGGCAGCGACTATTTCATCTATGACGAGGCGCATCAGGCGCTCTCGGGTGAACGCACGGGGCTCGGCTATCGGCTCGGCGACAGCGTTACCGTGAAGCTTGCCGAGGCGATACCGCTTGCCGGCGCTTTGCGTTTCGAAATGCTGAGCGAGGGGCGCGAGATGCCGACGGCGATGCGCTCCTTCCACAAGGCCGGCCGCCGCGACAGAGGCGAGGTCCGCAAAAAGCCCGGCACGAGGCCGCCGCGCGGACGGCGTTAATGCATCTCCAGCATCGAGCCTGATTCAGGAGCCCTACGCTTTCGGGCTGAAAAGGAACATGCGATGGGCACACAGACCGATCCGACGGTCCGCTACGGGGGCACGCCCGAGAACGAACGTCCGCTCCGGCGCTCGATCCTGCGCGGGCTGATGAACCGCTGTCCGGCCTGCGGCGAAGGCAAGCTCTTTCGCGCTTTCCTGAAACCGGTCGATCACTGCGCTGCCTGCGGCGAGGCGATGCATCATCATCGCGCCGACGATCTGCCGCCCTATATCGTCATCCTCGTCCTCGGCCATGTCCTCGTCGGTGGTTACATGTTGACCGACATGGCCTTCGTTCTGCCGGTTTGGGTTCATCTCGCCATCTGGGCGCCGATCACCATCGTCACCGCGCTTGCCTCGATCCAGCCGATCAAAGGCGGCGTCATCGGCCTGCAATGGGCGCTGCGCATGCACGGTTTCGGCGGGGAGAGCGATGGCCCCGATGATTACGACCTTTCCCGGCGGCCGGATTGAATGCCTTCACCTTCCAGACATATTTAACGTGTAGTGGCTGCCCTCCACCGACCACTACCGACACGCGGGCGTCGTCGATCCTCAACGACTTGACATGGTAAGCTTTTCTTGTCTGAACAGGCTTTACATTCTGCAGGCGGTCACTCACATCGGAAATACTGCGAAACGCTGCTCGTCACCAGGATTTGGCACGTCCGTGTCTTTCTATGCGGAGCGACCGGCCGATTCGCTCGCGAAGCTTTCTAAGGATGGATAAATGTCTCAGCCGAGAAACGGCACACCGGGCGATGTCGAAGAAATCCATTGGCCTTCTCTGGTGGCAGCCATCTCGTCCATATCAGCCGTCGGCATCGCAATCGGTCTCGGACTTCCGCTGCTCAGCATCATCCTCGAAAAACGCGGCATCTCATCGACCCTGATCGGGCTCAATACCGCGATGGCAGGCATCGCGGCGATGGCCGCCGCGCCTGTTACCACCAAGCTCGCCCATACATACGGTGTTGCACCGACAATGCTGTGGGCTGTGCTGATTTCGGCGCTCAGCGCGCTCGGTTTCTATTATGCCCAGGATTTCTGGATGTGGTTTCCGCTGCGTTTCGCCTTCCACGGCGCAACGACGACGCTGTTCATCCTCTCCGAATTCTGGATCAATGCCGCCTCGCCGCCGTCCAAGCGCGGCTTCGTTCTCGGCATTTATGCGACCGTGCTTTCGCTGGGCTTTGCTGCCGGGCCGCTGCTGTTTTCGTTACTCGGCAGCGATGGCATCTTCCCCTTCCTGGTCGGCGCTGGCGCCATCCTGCTTGCCGCCATTCCGATCTACATCGCCCGCTACGAGAGCCCGATCCTGGAAGAAAAGCCGGAGCTGCATTTCATGCGCTACGTTTTCCTGGTTCCGACGGCGACCGCGGCGGTTTTCATCTTCGGCGCCGTGGAAGCCGGCGGGCTGTCGCTTTTCCCAATCTTTGCCGTGCGCGCCCATTTTACCGAATCGCAGGCCGCACTTCTGCTGACCATGATGGGCGTCGGCAACGTCATCTTTCAGATCCCGCTCGGCCTGCTTTCCGACCGCATCCCCGACAAGCGGCCGCTTCTCGCCGGCATGGCGCTGATGGGCTTCACCGGCTCGATGATGCTGCCGTTGCTGGTCGACAACTGGCTGCTGATGGCCGGACTCCTGCTTTTCTGGGGCGGCTGCGTCTCCGGCCTCTATACGGTCGGCCTCAGCCATCTCGGCTCGCGTCTGACCGGTTCCGATCTAGCGGCGGCCAATGCCGCCTTCGTCTTCTGTTATGCGATGGGAACCGTGGCCGGGCCGCAGGCGATCGGCGCAGCAATCGATGTCGCCGGAAATAACGGTTTCGCCTGGGCGATTGCCGCCTTCTTCGGCTTTTACGCCATGCTTTCCGGCATCAGATTGATGTTCATTCGAAAACGGACTTGACTTTTCGGGCGGGATTCGTAGTTTCGCGCCAGAATTTGCCGTGGAGCCCGATCCGGCTTCCACGGCTTTCATTTTCTTAAAGGCAGGACGACCATGGCCAAGGCTACAACAATCAAGATCAAGCTGCTGTCGACAGCCGACACCGGTTTCTTCTACGTCACGACGAAGAACAGCCGTACGATGACGGACAAGATGACGAAGACGAAGTATGACCCGATTGCTAAGAAGCATGTCGAGTTCAAGGAAACCAAGATCAAGTAATCACTTGGCCTAACGGATTTCAAAAAGCGCGCGCTCTCGGGTTGCGCGTTTTTTATTGTCCGGAACGATTGCGTTTGAGAGATGATAGCGCAAACAAGAAACGCCGCCCTTCCATTTTCGGGAAGTGACGGCGTTTTCCTGAAAGGGGGTCGGCCAGCATGCAAAACGGCACGAGGAACCGTTATGACTTGCCTACCAGCCGACCGACCCCACGACCCAGGAGATGCGGCGGACCTGAGCATCATGGGGTATCGGACAGCTCCTCCATGGGAGCGCTTCTGTTATGAAGCCGATAATTTGCGCAGAAATGAAAGAAAATCAACAAATTCTTAATGATGAATTTTCTCAGCTTGATTCTATGGTTAAAAGTCCAGTTTTGGCACACACAAAGATTTGACGCCTCTGCTTGCCTCAGAAGCCTAGTGCCGAACGCCCAGAAGATATTCGACAATATAACTTAATAACTTAAGCCGCCCTTCCCCTTACGTGAGGTGACGCCGCCGCACTCTATTTGACCCTCTTGTCAGCAGACATTCTTTTATAGTCCCCATTTCATTCCGAGCGCCGCCCGGCATTCCGGAAACTGTCGCACGCCGCAGTTATCCACAGCAACGCCTGGAGTCCATTTTTGGGCCATTGAGTTGCAAATTTTTAGGGCTGCGTCGCGTCGGCGAAGCTTAAAAATCGGTAATAATTCGCTTACGGCGGTGGAAAACCCGCAAACAGCCGTAGAGGGTGCGGGTGATTCGTCACGCAGCCGCGGCAACCACACGATTGCGGCCGGTATTCTTGGCTTCGTAAAGAGCAAGATCAGCCTGCTTCATCAGCTGGTCCGGAGTCAGGACCGAGCCCATCCGCGAGGCGATGCCGAAGGAAGCGGTGACTTTCAGCGCTTCTCCGGAGTGCTTCAGCATGAAAGGGGCACTCTCGACCGCAGCGCGCAAGCGCTCGGCGACAGCGGCAGCCACTTCCGGCGATGTGTCCGGCATGGCGACAACGAACTCTTCCCCGCCGTAGCGGCAGGCGAGATCGGCGCCGCGAATGGTCGAACGGACGCGGTTTGCGAATTCGCGCAGGACTTCGTCGCCGCCGTCATGGCCATAAGTGTCGTTCACCTGCTTGAAACGGTCGATATCGGTGATCAGCACCGAAAGCGGACGGCCCCGCGCCATCGAGCGATTGAAGAGCACGCTCAGGTGATTGTCGAGATAGCGCCTGTTGTAAAGGCCGGTCAGGGGGTCGGTCACGGCAAGCTCGATCGTCTGCTTGACGCTGGCGCGCAAACGGTCGTTATAGCGCTTGCGACGGATCTGCGTCAGGCTGCGGGCGACCAGCTCGTTCGGATCGACCGGACGGATGATGTAATCGTTGACGCCGAGATCGAGGGCGCGCACGACCATCTCATCAGCCCCCTGCTCGGTGATGATCAGGATCGGCAGGAAGCGTGTGCGCTCCAGCGACCGCAGTTGCGAGCAGAGGCGAAGCGGATCGTAATCGTCGAAATTGGCGTTGACGATGACGAGGTCGAAGACGTTCTCGGCTGCTTCGAAAAGAGCTGCCTGCGGATCGGAGAGGGCGAGCACATCGGCGACGGGCTTCAGCGCCCTGACGATGCGTTCCTGCGAATTGGCGCGGCCATCGACCAGCAGCACCTGGCCGGCCTCGTCGGCGCGACCCTCGCCTGTTCGCATCAGATCACCCATGCCCATCGTATGGGCGGTGTCGGCGCGGATGCGCAGCTCATCGCTCAACGTTTTCAGCCGCAGCAGGCTCTTTACCCGGGAGATCAGCTGCAGATCATTGACCGGTTTGGTGAGGAAATCGTCGGCGCCGGCCTTCAGGCCACGCACGCGGTCGGCCGGCTGGTCTAGCGCGGTGACCATGACAACGGGGATATGGGCGGTCTTCTTGCTGGCCTTCAGCCGCTCGCAGACCTCGAAACCATCGATGCCGGGCATCATGATGTCGAGCAGGATCAGATCGACCTGATTGCGCTCGCAGATTGCCAGCGCCTCGTGGCCGTCGGCGGCGGTCATCACGTCGAAATACTCCGCGAGCAGCCGCGCTTCGAGCAGCTTCACGTTGGCCGGAATATCGTCAACCACCAGTATTCGCGCAGTCATAAGCGTCTTTCCGATGCGTCAGGCATCGCCCAGATAGGTCTTGATCGTCTCGATGAATTTCGGAACCGAGATCGGCTTGGAAACATAGGCCTCGCAGCCGCCCTGGCGGATCCGCTCCTCGTCGCCCTTCATTGCGAAAGCCGTGACGGCGATGACGGGAATCACGTGCAGCTCATCGTCTTCTTTCAGCCATTTGGTGACTTCCAGGCCGGAGACCTCGGGAAGCTGGATATCCATGAGGATCAGGTCGGGGCGATGCTTGCGCGCCAGATCGAGCGCCTCCATGCCGTTTCGCGTCTGGATCGTGGTATAGCCGGACGCCTCGATGAGGTCGCGAAAGAGCTTCATGTTGAGCTCGTTATCTTCTACAATCATCACCTGTTTGGGCATGACAAGCTGTCCCTACGTCCGTTCGCGAAACGGTTCGTCCCATGATCAAGACACATGCGGATGAAGAGCTCCGTGAAACCGATAGCGCACGCTAGCGGTATTTGGTTGAAGAAAAGGTAACTTACCCCTCGAAATGCAAAGCAACTTCAAGACTTCGAAACAACTGGCGGCCGACCCGCACGAGACGGCGATCGCTGTGCTCGGCTGGCTTGCCGGCGATCCCGACATGTTCGGCCGCTTCCTCGCGCTCACCGGCGTGGCGCCGGAACAGGTGCGCGGCGCCGTCAACGATCCCGGCTTCCTCGCCGGCATGATGGATTTCCTGATGAACCACGAACCGACGGCAATGGCCTTCTGCGCGGCGAGCGGCCTCAGCCCGGAGACGGTGACCGCCGCCTGGCGGCATTTCTCCTCGCCGGGTCTCGATTCCGGGGAATACTGAGCGTGACCGACCTCGATATTTCGCATATCCGCCTCGGCGAGCGGCCGCTGATCGTTTGTGACGTCGACGATGTGGTGCTGCAGTTCATCGATCCGTTCCAGCTTTTTCTTCAAAGCCTGGGTCATGCGTTCCTGCCGCGATCGTTCCGGCTGCACGGCAACATCGTCTCGACCGCGGACGGTGCGGAGATCGAGGGCAACCAGGTGAGCCGGCTGATCGAAGAGTTTTTCGAAACGCAGGAACTGTGGCAGACGCCGGTCGACCACGTCGTCGAAACGCTCGGCCGGCTTTCGCAGGCGGCCGATATCCTTTTCCTGACGGCGATGCCGCCACGGTTCCAGGATCAGCGCCGCCGCCTGCTGGACAGCGCCGGGCTGGCCTTTCCGCTGCTTGCCACTGAGCAGGCCAAGGGGCCGATCGTCCACGCGCTGCATGCCAGCCGCTCCTATCCCGTCGTTTTCATCGATGATATGGCGCACAATCTGGATTCCGTCAGGGAACACGTGGCCGATTGCCTGCTCATTCATCTGATGCCGGATTCACCGGTCCATCGTTTCGCGCCGCCAGCCGCCGACGACATCACCCGCGCCATCGACTGGACGCATGCCGCTGAGCTGATCGAGGCGCATTTCCGTTCCGGCACGTTCAGGCGCACAACTCCAGCCGCATGAGCGGCCGTCCGTCCTTGCGCCTTGCCACAGTCTCGAAGCCGGCCGCAGCAAAGATCGCCGTCGAGCCGATGCAGAGCGTCACGGATTTCGACTGCTTCACGTGGTCGATCGGACATGCCTCCAGCAGCCTTGCGCCCTGGCGCCTTGCGTGATCGATCGCGCCGGCGAGCAGCCGATGGCTCATTCCCTTGCCGCGCAGCCTGGGCAGCAGGAAGAAGCAACTGACGGCCCAGATCAACGGATCATGCGCATCGCCCTCCTCCAGCGGCCGAGAAACGGTGCGCGGCGAGTTGAACTGCGGCACGTCGTGGCGTGGCCCGACCTGCACCCAGGCGACTGGCGCGCCATCGGCATAACCGAGGATGCCCGGCGGCGGCCCCGCATCAATCCGCTCCTGCATATGCGCCTTGCGCTCGTTCCCGGTCATCTTCGTCCTCGCCGCATGCGGCAGACGCAGCGCCACGCACCAGCAATTGTAGAAAGCGCCCTGCGGCCCGAACAGGGTTTCGAAGTCGCACCAGCGTTCCGCCGTCACCGGCTCGAAACGAAGATCGTTATCCAAAGGCAAAGCTCCCCCTGCTCTTGAGACTCGTCAGCTTAAGGCGTAGTGTCGCAACGTTCAACCTTTGTTCTCACCATGACGCCCGCGCCTGACAAGACACCCGGCTTCTGTCGCGACTGCCTTGCCGAGCAGAAGGGCGAGGCGCGCCGTTGCACATCCTGCGGCAGTCCTCGTCTGGTGCGCCATCGCGAGCTCCATGCACTGACGCTGGCGCATATCGATTGCGACGCCTTCTACGCGGCTGTCGAGAAGCGCGACAATCCTGAGCTTGCCGACAAGCCCGTGATCATCGGCGGCGGCAAACGCGGCGTCGTCTCCACCGCCTGCTACATCGCCCGCATCCACGGCGTGCGCTCGGCGATGCCGATGTTCAAGGCGCTGGAGGCATGCCCTCAGGCCGTCGTCATTCGTCCTGACATGGAGAAATATGTTCGGGTCGGGCGCCAGGTGCGGGCGCTGATGCAGGATTTGACGCCTCTGGTGCAGCCGCTGTCGATCGACGAGGCCTTTCTGGAGCTTGGCGGCACCGAGCGGCTGCATCACGACCCGCCGGCACGCACGCTCGCCAAATTCGCCCGGCGCGTCGAAAGGGAGATTGGCATTACCGTTTCGGTCGGACTTTCCTACTGCAAATTCCTCGCCAAGGTCGCTTCCGACCTGCAGAAGCCACGCGGCTTTTCCGTCATCGGCCGCGAGGAAGCGGTCGAATTCCTGGCGCCGCGGCCGGTCACCACGATCTGGGGTGTCGGCAAGGCCCTTGCCGCGACGCTGGAAGCGGATGGCATCCGCACCATCAGCCAGTTGCAGCAGATGGAGGAGAACGACCTGATGCGCCGCTACGGCAGCATCGGCCAGCGGCTCGCCCGCCTGTCGCGCGGCATCGACGACCGCGAGGTGCATCTCAACGATGCCGCCAAGAGCGTCTCGGCCGAGACGACCTTCTTCGACGACATCTCGCGCTACCACGATCTGGTGCCGATTCTGCGCAATCTTTCCGAAAAGGTCTCCTGGCGCCTGAAGAAAGGCGACATCGCCGGCCACACCGTCGTGCTGAAGCTGAAGAGCGCCGACTTCAAGACGCGCACCCGCAACCGTAAGCTCGAGGACCCGACCCAGCTGGCCGACAGGATCTTTCGGATCGGGCTCGAGCTGCTCGAAAAGGAAACGGACGGCACGAAATTCCGGCTGATCGGCATCGGTGTCACCGACCTCGGCGATGCCGCCCGCGCCGATCCGCCCGATCTCATCGACCGGCAGTCGGGCCGGCGGGCGGCGGCCGAAGCGGCGATGGACAAGCTGCGCGACAAGTTCGGCAAGAACACGGTCGAGACCGGCTACACCTTCGGCAGCAGAAAGCGCGATCACTAAAGCGTGTCGCGATCTTTCAGATTCGCTTGCAGGCTTTAGGTCTTTATTTTCTCGCATGTCTTTATCGCAAAACCGCGCACACTTTTGCGAGACATGCTCTAACACGTGAGGCGGGCAACCGGCTCAGCTCATAAAATCTTCCTTAAACTTCGTCCCATAATGTGCCGGACCAGTATTGCGTATGGTTGGGTAATCATGGTCTCGCGTTTCGTCTTCGGCCTCGGCTTGCTGTCGGCCACCGCACTCGTGCACCCTGCTTTTTCCGCGGATGTGCGCACGCTGCAGATCTTCGTTTCGAAGAACAAGCAGTCGCTCGCGGTCTATGACGGCACCGAGGTCATCGCGACCTCGAAGGTCTCGACCGGCAAGGACGGGCACACGACGCCGAGCGGCATTTTCTCGGTGCTCGAAAAGCGGAAATACCACGAATCCAATCTCTATTCGGCCGCCCCGATGCCCTTCATGCAAAGGCTGACCTGGTCTGGCATCGCCCTGCATGAATCGAATTCCGTCCCGCGTTACCCGGCCTCGCACGGCTGCGTGCGCATGCCCGGGGCCTTTGCGAAAATGCTCTATGGGATGACCGAGCCCGGCATTCCCGTCATCATCAGCGACGGCGAGCTGGCGCCGCAGCCGATCGACCATCCGACCCTTTTCCATCCCGATGCGCCGGCGGCGATGCCGCTGCTTTCGGATGTCGAATTGCGGCCATCCATGCCCGACAGCCCGCAAAAGCCGGTGCAGGTGGCGATGAACGATACCACCGCCATGCCGATGCCGATGCCGATGGTGCAGCCGCATGCGACGCATGAGACCGAGTCGCCAACCGAGCCGATCAGCATGCTTATCACGCGCCGGACGCTGCGCGAGACGGTGATCGACATTCAGACCCTTCTCAATCAGCTCGGTTTTTCCGCCGGCGATATGGACGGCTTGCTCGGTCCGGCGACCGTGCAGGCGGTCACGGCCTTCAAGACGCTGCGTCCGGCGGAATTTACCGGCGATAAGAGCCTGATCTCCGACAGGCTGCTAAAAGCCGTCTATGCCGCGGCTGGCAAGGGCGAGCCACCGAACGGCGTCATCATGGTTCGAAAGGCGTTCAAGCCGGTCTTCGAGGCGCCGGTGGCGATCGCCGATCCGGGGCTGGCGCTCGGCACGCATTTCTTCACCCTGCAGGCGGTCGATGAAAAGACCGGCACGGCGGACTGGCTCGGAATCACGCTCGAAAACAATCTCTCCCGCGAGACGATGAAGCGGCTCGGGATCAGCAATCAGGAAAGCTCGATCGTCACCGGCAAGCCGATTGCCCGTTCACTGAGCCGGATTTCCATCCCCGACGAGACCCGCCGCAAGATTGACGCGCTGATCGCGCCTGGCTCGACGCTGACGATCTCCGATACCGGCCTCGGCCGGGAGACCGGCGAAGGCACGAATTTCATTACCATCACCCGCGGCTGACGGCCATCACCTTGGGTGATGTGAATCACCCCGGGTGAGGTTCATTACCCCCGGCGATCCACTTCGCCGCTGGCGATCTACCTCGCCCCCCGGGGCGATCGCGTCGCTATCACACAAGCTCGACGTCGACGACGCCGGGGGCAGCGCGAAGAGCGGCGGCGATCTCCGGGGTGATGCGGTATTTCTCCGGCAGCGCCACTTCAACCTCACGCTTGCCCTCTTCCTTGATGACGATGAAGGAAACCAGGCCGTCGCCCTTGGCGTTCAGGTGGCCGGCAACCATTTTCAGCGGCCCGGAATCGCGGACATAGACCCGCAGCGCCTTCTGCATCTGCAGCGACTTTTCCTCCAGCGACTGGATCGTCTGGATGCGCAGACCGATGCCCTCTGGCCGCTCCTCGCCGGTCGCGGTCAGCAGGAAGGATTTTCCGGACTCCAACATGTCGCGGTATTGGTTCAGCATTTCCGAAAACAGCACGGCCTCGAACTGGCCCGACGAATCCGAAAAAACGATGATGCCCATCTTGTTGCCGGTGCGGGTCTTGCGCTCCTGCTTGGAGATGACGGTGCCGGCAAGTCGCGCATTGGATGCGCCCTGTTTGATCGCTGCGGAAAATTCGGCAAAGGTCTGCACCCGCATCTTCTGCAGGATATTGCTGTAGGAATCGAGCGGGTGGGCGGTCAGATAGAAACCCAGCACCTGGAATTCCTTGAGCAGCCGCTCCGAGGCAAGCCAGGGAGAAAACGGCGGCAGGGCAATCTTCTCGGGCCCCGAGGTCAGGGTGCTGCCGAAAATATCCGACTGACCGCTCAACTTGTTCTCTTGGGCGCGCTGGGCGTAACCAAGGATACGATCTAGCCCGGCCGAAAGCTGGGCGCGATCCATACCGAAACAATCGAAGGCACCGGCAAAGATCAGGCTTTCCAGCACGCGGCGGTTGACCTGGCGCGGATCGATGCGCAGGCAGAAATCCTCGATGCCGGCAAAGGGCTTGTCGCCGCGCACCTCGACGATATGGTCGACGGCGGATTCGCCGACGCCCTTGAGAGCGGCGAGCGCATAATAGATGCGGTTGTCGCCGGTTTCGAACTGGCGGAAGGAGGTCTGCACCGACGGGGCGATCACCTCGATGCCGAGGCGCTTGGCGTCTTGGCGGAAGTCGTTGACCTTTTCGGTGTTGGACATGTCGAGCGTCATCGAGGCGGCAAGGAATTCGACCGGATAATGCGCCTTCATATAGGCCGTCTGGTAGGAGACGATGGCGTAGGCGGCGGCATGCGACTTGTTGAAGCCGTAATTGGCGAACTTCGCCAGCAGTTCGAAAATATTGTCGGCTTGCGGCTTCGAGACGCCGTTCTTGATGGCGCCATCGACGAAGCGTTCGCGCTGCTGGTCCATCTCGGCCTTGATCTTCTTACCCATGGCGCGGCGCAAAAGATCGGCCTCTCCGAGCGAATAACCGGACAGGACCTGGGCGATCTGCATCACCTGTTCCTGATAGACGATGACCCCTTGGGTTTCCTTGAGCAGGTGGTCGATCATCGGATGGATCGATTCCAGCTCTTCGTCACCGTGCTTGCGAGCGTTGTAGGTCGGGATGTTCTCCATCGGACCCGGACGATAGAGCGCCACCAGCGCGATGATGTCCTCGATGCAGTCCGGCCTCATGCCGATCAGCGCCTTGCGCATGCCGGCACTTTCCACCTGGAACACGCCGACCGTCTCGCCGCGTGACAGCATCTCGTAGGTCTTCTTGTCGTCCAGGGGAATGGCCGCAAGGTCGACACTGATGCCGCGCTTGGCGACGAAATCGACGGCGACCTTCAGGACGGTCAGCGTCTTCAGGCCGAGGAAGTCGAATTTGACCAGGCCCGCCTGCTCCACCCATTTCATGTTGAACTGGGTGACCGGCATGTCGGAGCGCGGATCGCGATACATCGGCACCAGCTTGGACAGCGGTCGGTCGCCGATGACGATACCGGCGGCATGGGTCGAGGCATGGCGGTAAAGCCCCTCGATCTTCTGAGCGATATCGAGCAGGCGCGCAACCACCGGCTCCTTGGCCGCCTCCTCCTGCAGCTTCGGCTCCTCCTCGATCGCCTTGGAGAGCGGCGTCGGATTGGCCGGATTGTTCGGCACGAGTTTGCAGATCTTGTCGACCTGGCCGTAGGGCATCTCCAGCACGCGGCCGACGTCGCGCAGTGCTGCGCGCGCCTGCAGCGAACCGAAGGTGATGATCTGGGCCACCTGTTCGCGGCCGTACTTGGCCTGGACGTATCGGATCACCTCTTCGCGGCGGTCCTGGCAGAAGTCGATGTCGAAGTCCGGCATCGAGACGCGTTCCGGATTGAGGAAGCGCTCGAACAGCAGCGAAAACCGCAAGGGATCGACGTCGGTGATCGTCAGTGCGTAGGCGACCAGCGAACCGGCGCCCGAACCGCGGCCGGGACCAACCGGAATGTCATGCTGCTTGGCCCATTTGATGAAGTCGGCAACGATCAGGAAGTAGCCGGGAAAGCGCATGCGTTCGATGACGCTGAGCTCGAATTCCAGTCGCTCGCGATAATCCTTTTCCTCGTAACCCGGCGACATGCCGAGGGTCGAAAGCCGCATGTCCAGCCCTTCGACCGCCTGGCGGCGCAATTCACCCGCCTCGGCGCGTTCGGCTTCCTCGGGGTCGTCGGTCGCACCCGTGAAGCGCGGCAGGATCGGTTTGCGCGTCTTCAATACGAAGGAGCAGCGCTTGGCGATCTCGATCGTGTTCTCCAGCGCTTCCGGCAGGTCGGCAAAGAGCTTGGCCATCTCGGCGCGGCTCTTCAGATAATGATCCGGCGTCAGACGAAAGCGGCTGTCGTCGGAGACGATGGCATTATGAGCAACCGCCATCAGCGCATCATGGGCGTCGTAATCGTCGCGCGTGGGAAAAAAGGCTTCGTTAGTGGCGACCAGCGGCAGGTCGTGGGCATAAGCGAGCCCGACGATCTTCTGCTCATGCCGTTTGTCGTAGGTGCCATGACGCTGCAGTTCGACATAGAGCCGGTCGCCGAAGAGACGCTTCAGCATGAGCAGCCGCGCTTCGGCCTGAGCGGGATGGCCATCCCTGATCGCCCCGTCGACCGGCCCTGTCAGGGCGCCGGTCAAGGCGATAAGCCCTTCCGTGCCCGCCTCCTCCAGCCAGGAGGTTCGGACATGGACGGCCTGATTGCCTTCACCGCCGAGATAGGCGCGGCTGATGAGGTCGACCAGCCTTTCGTATCCGGCCTCCGTCGCTGCGAGAAGAACGATCGACGGCAGCTTGACCAATGCCTGCTGGCCGCCGCGTTTCTCGGTCTCCAGCCCGTCTTCCATGTCGATCGAGACTTGGCAGCCGATGATCGGCTGCAGACCGTCGTCCATTGCCTTCTGCGAGAATTCGAGGGCGACGAACAGATTGTTGGTGTCGGTAATCGCGATAGCCGGCTGATTGTCTGCGGTCGCCTTGTAGAGAATCTTCTTCAGCGGCAGCGCGCCTTCGAGAAGCGAATAGGCGGAATGGACTCTCAGGTGAATGAAGCCCGGCGTGTCGCCGATCGCCTCACCCGTCGAAGCCTTTACCGTATCCGCCATGACATGCCTTCCCAATCACCGATTGAATCAGATGCATTGTCGGGTATGGAGGGCGATGATGTCCAGAAGAAGTCCCGGGTTCGAACCGCATGCTGACCATGCAGTCCCCTGAAAACTTTAGATCGCGATGACGATGAGCGAGAAGCTGGCAACGAACATTGCGATGGAGGTGAATGCTGCGATATCACGGATCATGTCAGTCATTTGGCTCTCCTTTACTCGTTATGTTTTCAATTTGTTCGATCTATGTTCCGATGTCAACAGGAATCTTTTCCTTCTTGCTTGCGTTTGAAAAACGCCCCGGCGACGCAACGATTCGGCGATGAGCTTGAGATGCCGAGCCGCGGCCTCGCAAGCCCGCCGTGCCGCAAAGGACGTAGACACACCCCGCCGATGACAAAAGCACCGCGCATTTGTTCTATTTATGTTCTGCGCATCCTGCTATATCACAACTGACGAGTCAGGCGGAGTACCCTATGCCCGAGACTGCGATGCTGAACGAATTCGTCGTCGAAGCCAAAGCTGCCAGCTATGTCGGCGGCGGCGTGCCGCGCCCGCCCTGCCGTCCGGGGTCTCACGATATCGGCTACGAGCGCGGCGACTGGCGCTATCTCGACAGCTACTTCGGCGGCACCGATTTCGCCGGACAGGAGGTGGTGTGGTTTGCCGACGAGCCGATCTGGGCGATGAATTATTTCGGCTGGGTCATTGCTCCCGATCTCATCGATGCCAGCGCAGCGGGAACAGTGATCAAGGCGGCGCTGTCTGCCCTGTACCGGCAGGGCCGCTTTCTCGGCGGAATTGAATTCGACCATCCGTTCGGCCGATATGTCGATCGCAGCGAAGGCGGCTGTGAACGATTCAGCGGTCATGAATGCATCATGGTCGACGGACGGAAGGCTTACGCGTTCGACTATCGCGGCGGGCTGATCATCCCATGACGGAGCCGGAGGCGGTCGATTCGAATCTGCCGCCAGACGCGTCATCTCGTCGTATTTATCCCGGAACCGATGCGCACGTCCGGGCGACATCGATCAGAAATCGACGACCTTGCCGTCGGAGATCGTCACGCGCCGATCCATGCGGCGGGCGAGTTCGTGGTTGTGCGTGGCGATAAGGGCGGCGAGGCCGGACTGGCGCACCAGGGCCTCCAGCGCGTCGAAGACGTAGCTTGCTGTTTCCGGGTCGAGATTACCGGTCGGCTCGTCGGCGAGAAGCAGGGTCGGTGCATTGGCGACGGCGCGGGCGATCGCAACGCGCTGCTGCTCGCCACCCGATAGTTCGGCCGGGCGGTGCGAGCCGCGATGGCCAATGCGCATATAGTCGAGTAGCTGGCCGGCCCGCTCTCCGGCTTCCTTCCAGGACAGGCCGGCGATCAGCTGCGGCATCATGATGTTTTCGAGCGCGGAAAATTCCGGCAGCAGGTGATGGAACTGATAGACGAAGCCGATCTCGCGGCGCCGGATCGCCGTGCGCTTCTCATCGCTCAGCCCGTCGCAGGCATGTCCGTTGATGGTGACTTCGCCGCCGTCGGGATGCTCGAGCAGACCGGCGACATGCAGCAGCGTCGACTTGCCCGTGCCGGAGGGCGCAACAAGGGCGACGATCTCGCCTTTCGACAGCGAGAAATCCGCTCCCTTTAGGATCGAGAGCAGCGTATCGCCCTGCCCGTAATGGCGCTCGACGCCGGTAAGCTTGAGGACGACGTTGCGATTCATGAATGCGGCATTCCTTATTCGTAGCGCAGGGCCTGCACCGGATCGAGCCTGGAGGCGCGCCATGCCGGGAACATGGTGGCGATGAAGGAGAGGCTGAGCGCCATGACCACGACCGAAATCGTTTCGCTGAGATCCATCTCGGCCGGCAGCTGGCTGAGGAAATAGACCTGCGGGTTGAAGATCACGGTGCCTGATATCCAGGAGAAGAACTGGCGGATGGATTCGATGTTGACGCAGACGAGGACGCCGAGCAGCACGCCGGCGATTGTTCCGACGATACCGATCGCCGCCCCGGTCATGAAGAATATGCGCATGATGGCGCCGGCGCTGGCGCCCATCGTGCGCAGAATGGCGATATCGCTGCCCTTGTCCTTCACCAGCATGATGAGGCCGGAGATAATGTTCAGCGCCGCGACAAGCACGATCAGCGTCAGGATCATGAACATGACGTTGCGCTCGACCTGCAGCGCCGAGAAGAAGGTCTGGTTGCGCTGGCGCCAGTCGGTAAGGTTGATCTGGCGGCCGGCCGCCTCTTCCACCTTCGGCCGCAGAGCGTCGATATCGTCGGGATGATCGACGAAGAGCTCGATCGACTGCACCAGCCCCGCCGCATTGAAATAGAGCTGCGCTTCCTCGAGCGGCATGAAGATGATCGAGGAATCATATTCCGACATGCCGATCTCGAACAGCCCGGAGATCTTGTAGGATTTGACGCGCGGGTTGACGCCCATCGGCGTGACGTCACCTTCCGGCGAGGTCAGCGTGATGAGGTCGCCGACGCGCAGACCCAGTTGGTCGGCCATGCGGGTGCCGATCAGCACGCCCTCGCCGGAAGCATAGCCCACCATGTCGCCGGATTTGATGTTGTCGGAGATCGTCTTGAGCTTGGTCAGGTCTTCGGCGCGGGCGCCGCGCACCAGGGCGCCGGTGCTTCCGCCGGCCTGGGCGGAAGCCAGCACCTGACCTTCCACCAAAGGCAGCGCCATCTTGACGCCGGGCACGGCGGCAAGCCTGCCGGCAAGGTCGGGATAATCGGTGAAGGGGCCATCGACCGGCTGGACGATCATGTGGCCGTTGATGCCGAGGATGCGCGAGACGAGCTCGGTGCGGAAGCCGTTCATGACGGCCATGACGATGATCAGCGTCGCGACGCCGAGCATGATGCCGACGAAGGAGAAGCCGGCGATGACCGAGATAAACGCTTCCTTGCGTCGGGCGCGCAGATAGCGCCAGGCCACGAGGCGTTCGAAGGTGGAAAATGGCTTGCCAGCCGGACCCAAGCCGGATGTTGAACTCCGGTCCACTGCTGCCTCTGCCATTTCGCCTCCGTTTCCTTAAGCCACGAACCTGTTGATCGCCGCTTCGATGGTCATCGTTTCGCGGGCGCCGGTCTTGCGGTCCTTCACTTCGACCTCGCCGTTCGCGACCGCGCGCGGGCCGGCGATGATCTGGACGGGCACGCCGATCAGGTCGGCGGTTGCGAATTTCGTGCCGGCCCGGTCGTCGGTGTCGTCGTAGAGCACATCCTTGCCGGCCTTGGTGAGCGCGGCATAGATCAGCTCGCAAGTATCGTCGCAGGCCTGATCGCCCGCCTTCATGTTGATCACCACGATATCGAAGGGCGCGACCGAAGCCGGCCAGATGATTCCGTTGTCGTCATGCGATGCTTCGATGATGGCGGGAACAAGGCGTGTCGGGCCGATACCGTAGGAACCCATGTGAACGAAGTGTTCCTTGCCGTCAGGCCCCTGCACTTTCGCGCCCATCGGTTCGGAATATTTCGTGCCGAAATAGAAGATGTGACCGACCTCGATGCCGCGCGCCGAAAGACGCTCGCCTTCCGGAACGGCGTTGAAAGCCGTCTCGTCGTGCATTTCCGAGGTCGCCGCATAGAGCGAGGTCCACTTGTTGAAGATCGCCTTCAAACCCTCGACGCTGTCGAAATCGGTGCTCTCACCAGGAATATCGAAGCCGACGAAGTCCTTGTGGCAGAAGACCTCGGATTCACCGGTATCGGCGAGGATGATGAATTCATGGCTGAGATTGCCGCCGATCGGGCCGGTGTCGGCACGCATCGGAATGGCGCGCAGGCCGAGCCGATCGAAGGTTCTGAGATAGGCGGCGAACATCTTGTTATAGGAATGCTCCGCCCCCTCGCGCGTCAGATCGAAGGAATAGGCATCCTTCATCATGAACTCGCGCGAGCGCATGGTGCCGAAGCGCGGACGGATCTCGTCGCGGAACTTCAGCTGGATGTGATAGAGATTGAGCGGCAGGTTCTTGTAGGATTTGACGGAGGAACGGAAGATATCCGTCACCATCTCCTCGTTGGTCGGACCGTAGAGCATCGGCCGATCCTGACGGTCCTTGATGCGCAGCATCTCCTTGCCGTAGGCGTCGTAACGGCCGCTTTCCTGCCAGAGTTCGGCCGACTGCAGGGTCGGCATCGAAAGCTCGATGGCGCCGGCACGGTTCTGCTCCTCGCGAATAATGGCGTTAACCTTGTCGAGAACGCGCTTGCCGAGCGGCAGCCAGGAATAGATGCCCTGCGACTGCTGGCGGATCATGCCGGCGCGCAGCATCAACCGGTGGGAGACGATTTCCGCCTCCTTGGGGTTTTCCTTGAGGATGGGCATGAAATAGCGGGACAGACGCATGGCGGATTCCGGAGCAGTTGAGATCCCGCGGAGAAACGGAATCGACGGTACATTGGTAATGTGGGAGCGTTCATAGCCGCTTCGCGGCGGGAAGGAAACCCGCAACTGCCGTCGGCCGCCTCCCGGATACGCATGTTCACGCCGGCAAAATGAAAGGGTGTGAAAAAGCGCGTGTTTATAAGGACTTGAACGAAAATCTTGTCAACAGAAATATTTTGCTAGAGTGTAGCAAAAATGCAAAAAAAGCTAATGACAAAGCCCAATGTTTGAGCTAGCTTTAGCTCACAAAACAGGCAGGAAGCTAAATTCTTGCCGAATTCGCGGTCAAGTCTTGGGAGGATCAGATCTTAGGCGCGCTCGTCGCAGCCCCGGCAACGGTTACAGATCACGCGATACTTAAAACAAGGCTTTCAGCCTTGTTTTTTTTTGGCTTTTGCCTCCCATCCCAACCAGAAACGAGATCGCCTTCCGTAAGGAAATGCGCCCTCATTCCGTTAGGCGAGCTCTTTGCCGCAACAGCATGACGCCGATATGACGAAATCGACTTTTTGTGAATTTTACATCTGCTCAAACTTTGAGCAAAAGCTACCTCAATAGAAGCTAGGCCCTAGTTGTGGAAGGGCGTCGAAGCCCCAGCCGAAATAGGTGTCGCAGACATACCAGAGGCCGTAGATCAGAGCCGAGATCAGCGTCGTCAGCGAAAAGACGAAGCCGGCGCGAAAGCGGGTGGGCGCGCTGGGAACGGTGCCGAGCACGATATCATCGTCTTCCGCCTGGGTGCGCAGGCCGATCGGCAGGACGGCGAAAAGCGTCATCCACCATACGATGAAGTAGACGGCAAATCCCTGAAGGAAGATCTGAAGCATTATGGTTCCCGTGATGTCGCGCCGCCATGTGGCGAAGGCGTCCTCTCACTTTCAATTGCGCGCCTTTATACGGCGGAATGGCGGTCAATTCAAAGCGAACGAAACATTTTGCCGCCTTCGGGTCACTCTGCCGCAGCGCAAGCGCTTCACATGAATTCGGTTCAGGCCTGTTCAAGCTCGATCAGCGTGCCGAAGAAATCCTTGGGGTGCAGAAAGAGCACCGGCTTGCCGTGCGCGCCGGTCTTCGGCTGGCCATCGCCCAGCACCCGCGCCCCCGCCTCGACCAGCCGGTCGCGGGCGAGGATGATATCGTCCACTTCATAACAGATGTGGTGCATACCGCCGGACGGGTTCTTGTCGAGGAAGGCTGCAACCGGTGAGGCTTCCCCCAGCGGCTCAAGCAATTCGACCTTGGTGTTCGGCAATTCGACGAAGACGACGGTGACGCCGTGTTCCGGCAGCGCCTGCGGCTGCGACACGGCAGCGCCCAGCGTGTCGCGATACGCAGCCGCCGCCGCCTTCAGGTCGGGGACGGCGATGGCAATATGGTTCACCCGGCCGAGCATGATCAAACCTTGGTGACGAAGGCGGTAACGACGGGTTTCTTGCCCCAGCTCTGGTTCGCAGCGGCGCGGATGGCGCGGCGCACGGCCTCTTGCAGCATGTCGATATCCTTGCGGCGGGCGCGCGGAATGCTTTCGATGGCGCTGATCGCCGCGTCGAAGAGCGTGTCCTCCATCTCATCGCCCTCGTCGTCATAGACCGGCAGGCCGATCGAGACGAGATCGGGATCGCCGACAATATCATAACGGGCGTCGAGCACGACGCTGACCGCGACATGGCCGACATAGGAGAGCTTCTTGCGCTCGCCGATCCCCATCTCGTCGAAATCGCCGATCAGCATGCCGTCCTTGTAGATGCGGCCGTGCGGCGCTTCGCCGATCACCTCGACCGGACCTGGCGCCAGCCGCAAGATATCGCCGTTGCGCACCCGCGGGACGATCGCGATGCCGGATTGCTCGGCAAGCTCCTTGTGCGCCGTCAGATGCGTCGCCTCGCCATGCACCGGCACGACGACCTTCGGCCGAGTCCACTCGTACATCCGCTGCAGCTCGTTGCGGCGCGGATGGCCGGACACGTGGACCAGGGCTTCAGTATCGGTGATGATGTGCACGCCCTGCTCGACGAGGCCGTTCTTGATGTCCTGGATCGCCTTCTCGTTACCGGGAATGGCGCGAGAGGAAAAGACGACGATATCGCCCGCCGCGAAGGCCACATTGCGCATTTCGTCGCGGGAAAGCTTGGCAAGCGCTGCCCGCGCCTCGCCCTGGCTGCCGGTCAGGATGACGACGACCTTGTCGCGGGGGATGTAGCCGTATTCTTCCTCGGAGATGAAGGGCTTCACGCCTTCCATCAGGCCGATATCCTGGGCGACGTCGACGACCCGCTTCAGCGAGCTGCCGAGCAACAGCACTTCGCGGCCCGCCGCCTCGGCAGCTTCGGCAACGGTGCGAATGCGCCCGACATTCGATGAGAAGGTGGTGATCGCCACCCGGCCTTCGGCATCCTCGATGATCTTGCGCAGGCTTTCGGACACATCCTTCTCGGACGGCGAAACACCGTCACGCAAGGCATTGGTGGAATCGCACATCAGCGCCAGCACGCCCTCGTCGCCCAACTGGCGAAAGCGCGTCTCATCGGTCAGCGGCCCGAGCGAGGGCTCGTGGTCGATCTTCCAGTCGCCGGTGTGGATGACATTGCCGGCAGGCGTGCGGATCATCAGCGACATCGGCTCGGGGATCGAGTGATTGACGGCCACACCTTCGATGCTGAACGGGCCGACATTGATCGTGTCGCCCGCCTTGAACGGCGTCACCGGCACCTCGCCGATCCTCGCCTTCTCGAAATTGCGTTTGGCTTCGAGCAGACCCGCGGTAAAGCCCGAGGCATAGACCGGCACGTTGAGCCCGGGCCAGAGATCGGCGAGCGCGCCATAATGATCTTCATGGGCATGGGTGATGATGATCGCCCTGAGGTTTTTGCGTTCGCTGGCGAGGAAGCGGATGTCGGGCAGGACCAGGTCGACGCCCGGCAGATCCGGGCCGGGAAAGGTGACGCCGCAATCGACCATGATCCACTGGCGATGCTCGGGCGGGCCGTAGCCATAGAGAGCGAGATTCATGCCGATCTCGCCAACGCCGCCCAGAGGCAGGAATACCAACTCGTCCTGTTTCGCCATAATTTTCGTTTTTTCCGCTATCCAAAAAACACATCACCGGCGGCAATGGGCATAATCCTGCCAGCGCCGGTATCGAGCATCAACAAGCCATTATCATCAATTCCGGCGAATTGGCCGGAAATCGATCGGTCCGGTAAATTCACCGTGATCTTTTCGCCGATGCCACAGGCGATGGTGCGCCAGCGCGCCGTGATCTCGGCAATGCCGCAACCCTGGTCCCATTGATCGAGCACATCCGCCATCGCCGCGAAGAGATGGGCGAAGAGCTCCTCCGGCGAAGCCGCGCTTGCATGCTGACGCAGACAGGTGACGGGATAGAGCGGATTATCAGGCATGACCGAGACATTGATGCCGATGCCGACGATCAGCGCGTAGCGGCCGTCAGGCAACTGCTCGCCCTCGACGAGGATGCCGCAGGTCTTCTTCCGGCCGATGAGGATATCGTTCGGCCATTTGACCTCGAGCGGTTCGGCGCCCGGCGGCAGCACCTGGCGGATCGCCTGGTGCACGGCGACGGCAACCGCCAGCGGCAGCGAGCCGAGGCGCTCCATGGGCGCCGGGTCGATCAATAGAAGGGAAGCGTAAAGATTGCCGCGTTCGGACACCCAGAGGCGGCCGCGGCGGCCGCGGCCGCCGGTCTGCCTCTCGGCCGTCACCCAGAGATTTCCGGGATCGCCCGCCCGCGCCCGGGCGAGGCATTCGCTATTGGTGGACGATGTTTCCGACAGCGCCTCGTGCCTGAAATCGCCGAGCGATATCCGGCGCCGTCTGTCGGAAACCATTAGAAGAGTGTCGCGGCGGCAAGCTCTGCCGCACCGCCGATCGGCCCGCCGATGAGCACATAGGCGGTGACGAAGAGACCGGAAAGACCGAAGACCAGACGCAGGGCGCCGGAGACCCGGGCGAATTCGCCGGTCGCCTCATCGAACCACATCAGCTTGATGACGCGCAAATAATAATAGGCGCCGACGACCGAGGCGAGAACGCCGATGATGGCAAGCGCATAAAGCTTGGCTTCGATCGCCGCAACGAAGACGAAGTACTTGGCGAAGAAACCGGCGAGCGGCGGAATGCCGGCGAGCGAGAACATGAGCGCTGTCAGCACCACGGCCATGAACGGGTTGGTCGCGGAAAGGCCGGCGAGATCATTGACGTCTTCGACGACGGTGCCGTCCTTGCGGCGCATCGACATGATGATTGCAAAGCTGCCGAGGGTCATGACCATGTAGATGACCATGTAAAGCATGACGCCGGAAACGCCGGTCTGGTTGCCGGCGGCAAGGCCGACCAGCGCATAGCCCATATGGCCGATCGAGGAGTAGGCCATCAGCCGCTTGATGTTCTTCTGGCCGATCGCCGCAAACGAGCCGAGCAGCATCGAAGCGATCGAGATGAACACGACGACCTGCTGCCAGTCCGCCAGAACCGGCTGGAAGGCGGTGATGACGATGCGGGTCATCATCGCCATCGCGGCAACCTTCGGGGCCGCGGCCAGGAAGGCGGTGACCGGCGTCGGCGCGCCCTCATAAACATCCGGCGTCCACATATGGAAAGGAACGGCCGAGATCTTGAAGGCGATGCCGGCGAGGATGAAGACCAGGCCAAAGACGAGGCCGAGCGACCGCGCGCCCTCCACGGACAGGGCCTGGGCGATCTCGGAGAAGTGGGTGTGGCCGGTGAAGCCATAGACCAGCGACATGCCGTAGAGCAGCATGCCGGAGGAAAGCGCGCCGAGGACGAAATATTTCAGGCCGGCTTCCGTCGACTTCAGGCTGTCGCGGTTGATCGCGGCGACGACATAGAGCGCCAGCGACTGCAGCTCCAGCGCCAGATAGAGCGAAATCAGGTCGTTGGCCGAGATCATCAGCAGGATGCCGAGGGTCGCGAGCACCAGCAGAACCGGGAACTCGAACTTGTCGAGCTGATTTTCCCTAGCGTGGCCCATCGTCATGAACAGGGCGACCAGCGAGCCGATGAGCGCCACCAGTTTCATGAAGCGGGAGAAGCCGTCGGCCATGTAGACGCCGCCATAGGCAAGGCCTTCGGCCGGCACGAAGAGCAGCCAGACGCCGGAAGCCAGCAGCAGCACGATGGCGAGGCCGGTGACGACGAGGCCCGACCGCTCGCCTGAGAAGACGCCGACCATCAACAGGAACAGGGCGCCGACCGCTAGGATCAGTTCCGGCGCGGAAAGATGCAGACTGAGGAGGATTGTTTCAGCGGTCATGTCCGATAAGTCCCGTCATCAATTCATAGACAGCGCAACATTCTGCGCTGCGTGCACGGCGGCCGTGTAGTTATTGACCAGCAGATCCACCGAGGCGGCCGTGGCATCGAAGACCGGAGCCGGGTAAACGCCGAAGAAGATGGTCAGTGCGACCAGCGGGTAGAGGATCAGCTGTTCGCGGGGCGAAAGGTCGAGCAGCGCCTTCAGCTTTTCCTTCTCCAGCGCGCCGAAGATCACGCGGCGATAGAGCCAAAGCGCATAGGCGGCCGAGAGAATGACGCCGGTGGCGGCAAAGAGCGCGACCCAGGTATTGACCCGGAAGACGCCGATCAGCGTCAGGAACTCACCGACAAAGCCCGAGGTGCCGGGAAGCCCGACATTGGCCATGGTGAAGACCATCATGGCGACGGCATATTTCGGCATGTTGTTGACGAGACCGCCATAGGCATTGATCTCGCGCGTATGGGTGCGGTCGTAGACGACGCCGACGCAGAGGAAGAGCGCGCCCGAGACGATCCCGTGCGACAGCATCTGGAAGATCGAACCCTGAACGCCCTGCGTGTTGGCGGCGAAGATGCCCATGGTCACGTAGCCCATGTGCGCCACCGAGGAATAGGCGATCAGCTTCTTGATGTCGTCCTGCATCATCGCCACCAGCGAGGTGTAGATGATGGCGATGACGGACATGGCGAAGACAAGCGGCGCGAAATAATCGGACGCCACCGGGAACATGCCGAGCGAGAAGCGGATGAGACCGTAGCCGCCGAGCTTCAGCAGGACGCCGGCCAGGATCACCGAGCCAGCCGTCGGCGCCTGAACGTGGGCATCGGGAAGCCAGGTATGGACCGGCCACATCGGCATCTTCACCGCGAAGGAGGCGAAGAAGGCAAGCCATAGCCAGGTCTGCAGCGCCGGCGGGAACTTGTAGGCGAGCAGCGCGGTGATATCCGTCGTTCCGGCCTGCCAGTACATCGCCATGATGGCGAGCAGCATCAGCACCGAGCCGAGCAACGTATAGAGGAAGAACTTGTAGCTCGCATAGACGCGATCCTTGCCGCCCCAGACGCCGATGATCAGGAACATCGGAATGAGGCCCGCCTCGAAGAAGACGTAGAACAGCACGATATCGAGCGAGACGAAGACGCCGACCATCATCGTT
This sequence comes from Rhizobium lentis, assembly GCF_014200175.1. Lineage (GTDB taxonomy): Bacteria > Pseudomonadota > Alphaproteobacteria > Rhizobiales > Rhizobiaceae > Rhizobium > Rhizobium mulingense. Next base: position 107,556 of record NZ_JACHBD010000003.1, read on the forward strand.
TCCAGGACGAGGAAGGCGATCATGTATTCCTTCAGGCGCTTCTCGATCGAGAGCCAGCTCGCCAGCACGCAGAAGGGCATGAGGAAGGTCGACAGGATGACGAACAGCATCGAGATGCCGTCGACGCCGACATGGTAACCGATGCCGGTACCGAGCCAGTCGTGCTTTTCGAGCATCTGGAAGCCCGGATTGGCGTTGTCGAAGCCGACCCAGATGACGAGGGAAACGAGGAAGGTGAAGACGGTGGTGATCAGCGAGATCCACAGCACGTTCTTGCGGCCGCTCTCGCTCTCGCCGTTCATCAGCAGCAGGAGCACCACGCCGACGAGCGGCAGGAAGGTGACCGTTGAAAGAATAGGCCAATCGGTCATCAGAAGGAACTCCCGAGCATCATCCAGGTAACGAGCGCCGCAATGCCGATCAGCATGGCGAAGGCGTAGTGATAGAGGTAACCGGTCTGCAGGCGGACGACGCGGTCGGTGACGGCGACGACGCGGGCGGCCACGCCGTTCGGGCCGTAGGTGTCGATGACGCCAACGTCACCCTTCTTCCACAGGAAGCGGCCAAGCGCTCTGGCGGTGCGGACGAAGAGGAAGTCGTAGAGCTCGTCGAAGTACCACTTGTTCAAGAGGAACTGGTAGAGAACCCGGTGCTGCTTGGCGAGGACGCGCGGCGTCTCCGGCGAGCGGATATACATGTACCAGGCGGTGACAAAGCCGAGCACCATGGCGATGAAGGGGCTCAGAGCCACGAGCGCCGGCACGTGGTGGAACTCTTCGACGAGTTCGTTCTCGGCGCCGGTGAAAAGCGCACCCTTCCAGAACTCGGCATACTCCTCGCCGTAGAACCGGCCTTCGAAGAGCACACCCGCCAGCACCGCGCCGATCGCCAGCAGATAGAGCGGCACCAGCATGACCTGCGGCGATTCGTGAACGTGGTGCATGACCTCGTGCGAAGCGCGCGGCTTGCCGAAGAAGGTCATGAAGATCAGGCGCCAGGAATAGAAGCTGGTGAAGAGCGCGGCGATGACCAGCAGCGAGAAGGCAAAGCCTGCGACCGGCGAGTGCGAAGCATAGGTCGCCTCGATGATCACATCCTTGGAGAAGAAGCCGGCAAAGCCGATCGGCGTGAAGGGAATGCCGACGCCGGTGATCGCCAGGGTGCCGATGATCATCAGCCAGAAGGTCACCTTGATGTGCGGCCGCAGGCCGCCCATGTAGCGCATGTCCTGCTCGCCATCGACGGCGTGGATGACCGAGCCGGCGCAGAGGAAGAGCAGTGCCTTGAAGAAGGCATGCGTGAACAGATGGAAGATCGCCGCGCCATAGGCCCCTACCCCGAGCGCCACGAACATGTAGCCGAGCTGCGAGCAGGTGGAATAGGCGATGACGCGCTTGATGTCGTTCTGCACGAGGCCGACAGTCGCCGCGAAGAAGGCGGTGATCGCGCCGATCACGGTGACGACGGTCAGTGCATCCGGCGACAGTTCGAAAAGCGGCGACATGCGGGCGACAAGGAAGACGCCGGCGGTGACCATGGTGGCGGCGTGGATGAGGGCCGAGACCGGGGTCGGGCCTTCCATGGCGTCCGGTAGCCAGGTGTGCAGCAGGAACTGCGCCGACTTGCCCATGGCGCCCATGAAGAGCAGCAGGCAAATGCCGGTCAGCGCATGCGCCTTGTCGAGCTGCATGCCGAAGAGGTTGAGGATGACTTCGCTCGCCTCGCCGCCGCCTTCATGCGGGGCGAAATTCGAGGCATTGGCGAAGATCGTGTCGAGATTGATTGCGCCGAACAGCACGAAGACACCGGCAATGCCGAGCACGAAGCCGAAGTCGCCGACGCGGTTGACGATGAAGGCCTTCATCGCCGCGGCCGTTGCCGAGGGCTTCTTGAACCAGAAGCCGATCAGCAGATAAGAGGCAAGACCGACGCCTTCCCAGCCGAAGAACATCTGCGCCAGGTTGTCGGCCGTCACCAGCATCAGCATGGCGAAGGTGAAGAGCGAGAGATAGGCGAAGAAACGCGGGCGATGCGGATCGGTATGCATGTAACCGATCGAATAGACGTGCACCAGCATCGAGACCGTGTTGACGACGATCAGCATGACCGAGGTCAGCGTATCCACCCGCAGCGACCAGGAGGCATCGATGCCGCCGGACTGAATCCAGCGCAGCACCTCGACCTTGATCGGGCCGCCTTCGGCGTGGCCCATGCCAACGGTGAAGAAGACGTACCAGGAGAGGATGGCGGCGATGATCATCAGGCCGCTGGTGACATATTCCGAAGCCTTGGCGCCGATGGCGCGGCCGAATAGGCCGGCGACGATCGCACCGATCAAGGGAAGAAAGACGATAGCCTTATAGAGGAACATGAGCCACTCAGCCCTTCATCATATTGACGTCTTCGACCGCGATCGAGCCGCGGTTGCGGTAGAAGACAACGAGAATTGCAAGACCGATCGCCGCCTCGGCAGCCGCCACCGTCAGGATGAACAGCGCAAAGACCTGTCCGACGATGTCGTTCAGGAAGTGGGAGAAGGCGACCATGTTGATGTTGACGGAAAGCAGGATCAGTTCGACCGACATCAGGATGACGATGACGTTCTTCCGGTTCAGGAAGATGCCGAAGACGCCGAGCGTGAAGAGGATGGCGCTGACCGTCAGGTAATGGGAAAGACCGATGACCATGTTCTTTGTTCCTTGACCTGCCTTTAGACGCCCTGCCCGGGCTTGACCGAAACCACCTCGACGGCAGTGGCGGGCGTGCGGGCAACCTGCCTGGGGATATTCTGCCGCTTGATGTTGGTGCGGTGCCGAAGCGTCAGGACGATGGCGCCGATCATGGCGACCAGCAGCACCAGGCCGGCGATCTCGAAGAAGTAGACATAATTGGTGTAGAGCACGTCACCGAGAGCGGCCGTATTGGTGCGCTCCGTCAGCGCCGGGATCGGCATGGCGACAGTCTTGGCGATCTCAGGCGAGATGACGCTGCCGCCGATGACGACGATCAGCTCGGCTGCGAGAATGATCCCGATCAGCCCGCCGATCGGCGCATATTCGAGAACCCCTGCCCTGAGCTCGGTGAAGTCGATATCGAGCATCATCACCACGAAGAGGAAGAGCACGGCGACGGCGCCGACATAGACGACAAGCAGGATCATCGCCAGGAATTCGGCGCCGAGCAGCAGGAAGAGGCCGGCCGCGTTGAAGAACACCAGGATCAGGAACAGAACCGAGTGAACCGGGTTCTTCGCCCAGATGACCATGAACGCCGACGCCACCGCGACAAAGGCGAAAAGATAGAAAAATAGAGCCTGCAGACCCATGTTGGTGCCTTTTTCATCTTCCCCCGGGCAGCCGGGAGTTTTTCTGCCCGATAGAGCATTGCGGCTGACCGGCAAAGCTCCTGTGCATATTGACCGCTAGAGGAGCAGCAGAGCTCCATCGCGGCATTTCAAAACCCAATCAGCGGTACGGCGAATCGATCGCGATATTGCGGGCGATTTCGCGCTCCCACCGGTCTCCGTTATCGAGAAGGCGCGCCTTGTCGAAATAGAGCTCTTCGCGGGTTTCCGTCGCAAATTCGAAATTCGGACCCTCGACGATCGCGTCAACAGGGCAGGCTTCCTGGCAGAAGCCGCAATAGATGCACTTCACCATGTCGATGTCGTAGCGTACGGTGCGGCGCGTGCCGTCGTTGCGGCGCGGACCCGCCTCGATGGTGATGGCCTGGGCAGGACAGATCGCCTCGCAGAGCTTGCAGGCGATGCAGCGCTCTTCGCCGTTCGGATAACGGCGCAGCGCATGTTCGCCGCGGAAACGCGGGGAGACCGGACCCTTTTCGAAGGGATAGTTGATCGTCGCCTTCTGGCGGAAGAAATAGCGCATCGACAGAAAGAACGCGCCGAAGAATTCCTTGAGGAACAGCGAGTTGATGGAGCTGGACAAGCTTCCCATCTTCAACCTCCAATTTTGCCGGAAACGAGAGCGGGCGTCATCAAGCCCATCCCATCAGCTTCAGCACGAATGCAACGATGATGACCATGGCGAGCGACAGCGGCAGGAAAACTTTCCAGCCGAGGCGCATGAGCTGGTCGTAGCGGTAGCGCGGAACGAAGGCCTTGACCATCGCGAACATGAAGAACACCAGGCATGCCTTGAGGGTGAACCAGATGATGCCGGGAACCCAGTTGAGGATCCAGATATCGACCGGAGGCAGCCAGCCGCCGAGGAAGAGGATCGTGGTCAACGCGCACATCAGGCAGACGGCCGCATATTCGCCGAGCATGAACATCATGTATGGCGAAGAGCCGTATTCGACCATGAAGCCGGCAACCAGTTCCGATTCGGCTTCCGGAAGGTCGAAGGGCGGACGGTTGGTCTCGGCGAGCGCCGAAATGAAGAAGACGATGAACATCGGGAACAGCGACAGCCAATGCCAGTCGAGGAACGAGGCAGGCAGGCCGAGCATGGTGCCGAGGCCGGTATGCTGTGCATTGACGATGTCGGTCAGGTTCAGCGAACCGACGCAGAGCAGCACGGTGACGATGACGAAGCCGATCGAGACTTCGTAGGACACCATCTGCGCCGCCGAGCGCAGCGCACCGAGGAACGGATACTTCGAGTTCGAAGCCCAGCCGCCCATGATGATGCCGTAAACCTCGAGCGAAGAGATCGCGAAAATATAGAGGATGCCGACATTGATGTTGGCGATTACCCATCCGTCGGCGAGCGGCACCACCGCCCAGGTGGACAGCGCCAGAAGAACCGTCACTAGCGGGGCAAGCAGGAAGACCGCCTTGTTGGCGCCGGCTGGAATGATCGGCTCCTTGAAGACGAATTTCAGAAGGTCGGCGAAGGACTGGAACAGGCCGAAGGGACCGACGACGTTCGGGCCGCGGCGCAGCTGCACGGCCGCCCAGATCTTACGGTCGGCAAGCAGCACGTAAGCAATGAAGACGAGCAGGCAGACAAGAAGCAGCAGCGATTGCCCGATCATGATGATCGCCGGCAAGACATAGGTCGAAAAGAAAGAATCCATGGTCCCCTGCCCTTACTCTGCCGCGACTTTGAAGTTGTTGCGGGCCAATGCCGAGCACTCGGCCATGACAGCCGAGGCACGCGCAATCGGGTTCGTCAAATAGAAGTCTTTGACCGGCGACGCAAACCCTGACTTGTTCATCTTGCCGGCTTTTTTCGCAACTGCGGCAATTTGGGCGCTATCGGTTTCGGCGATCTCGTCGATGGCGGCGAAATGCGGGAAAGCGGCATAGAGCCGGCCACGCAGTTCACTCAGCGAATCGAAGGGAAGCTTCTTGCCGAGCACGTCGGAAAGGGCACGGATAATTGCCCAGTCCTCGCGGGCATCGCCCGGTGCAAAGCCTGCGCGGCTGCCCATCTGTACCCGGCCTTCGGTGTTGACCCAGGTGCCGGATTTTTCAGTGTAGGCTGCGGCCGGCAGGATGACGTCGGCATGATGCGCGCCGTTATCGCCATGCGAGCCGATATAGACAGTCAGCCCCGCCTTCTTGGCGGTGAAGTCAAGTTCGTCGGCGCCGAGCAGGAAGAGCACGTCCATCGACGTCAGCATTTCGGCGGCATTGACGCCCTTGGCACCCGGCACGAAGCCGAGGTCGAGGCCGCCGACGCGCGAGGCGGCGGTATGAAGGACGGCAAAGCCGTTCCAGCCTTCGACAACCGCGCCGACCGAACCGGCGAGCTTGGCGGCACTGGCGAGAACGCCGGCGCCGTCGCTGCGCGACAGCGCGCCTTGGCCAATGATGATCATCGGCTTGGCAGCGTTCTTCAGGACGTCGGCAAAGGCATGGCCGCCATCGACCACATCCTTCAGCGTGTCGGGACCGGCGCCGAGATAGTCATAGCTGTAGCGCAGTTCGCCCGGCTCGCCGATGACGCCGATCGGGAACTTGCCGCGGCGCCAGCGCTTGCGGATGCGGGCGTTGAGGATCGCCGCCTCGAAGCGCGGATTGGCGCCGATGATCAGCAGCGCGTCGGCCTGGTCGATACCTGCGATGGTCGGGTTGAAGAGGTAGCTGGCGCGGCCGAGCGACGGATCGAGTGCCGCCCCATCCTGGCGACAGTCGAGATTGGCGGAGCCGAGCGACTTCACCAGTTCGGAAAGCGCATACATTTCCTCAACGGAAGCAAGATCGCCGGCGATCGCACCGATCTTGTCGCCCGAAGTGGCGCCAACGGCGGCCTTGATGGCGCCGAAGGCTTCGGCCCAGGTGGCCGGCTGCAGGCGGCCGTCGCGGCGGACATAGGGCCGGTCGAGGCGCTGGGTCTTCAGGCCGTCCCAGATGAAGCGGCTCTTGTCGGAGATCCACTCCTCATTGATCGCCTCGTTGACGCGCGGCAGGATGCGCATAACTTCGCGGCCGCGGGTATCGACGCGGATCGCCGAGCCGACAGCATCCATGACGTCGATCGATTCGGTCTTGTTCAGTTCCCAGGGGCGCGCGGTAAAGGCGAAGGGCTTGGAGGTGAGCGCGCCGACCGGGCAAAGGTCGACGACATTGCCCTGCAGTTCCGAGGTCATCGCCTGTTCGAGATAAGTGGTGATCTCGGCATCCTCGCCGCGGCCGATCAGGCCGAGTTCGGAAATGCCGGCAACCTCGGTGGTGAAGCGGACGCAACGCGTGCAGTGGATGCAGCGGTTCATCACCGTCTTGACCAGCGGGCCGATATATTTGTCTTCGACGGCGCGCTTGTCTTCCTGGTAGCGCGAGGTATCGATGCCAAAGGCCATCGCCTGGTCCTGCAGGTCGCATTCGCCGCCCTGGTCACAGATCGGGCAATCGAGCGGATGGTTGATCAGCAGGAATTCCATCACGCCTTCGCGGGCCTTTTTGACCATCGGCGTGTTGGTGAAGACCTCGGGCAGTTCGCCGTTCGGGCCGCCGCGGATGTCGCGAACGCTCATGGCGCAGGAAGCTTGCGGCTTCGGCGGGCCGCCCTTCACTTCGACAAGGCACATGCGGCAATTGCCGGCAACCGACAGGCGCTCGTGGAAGCAGAAGCGCGGAACTTCGGCCCCGGCATCCTCACACGCCTGCAATAGCGTGAAATGATCCGGAACTTCGATCTCGTTGCCGTCAATCTTCAGTTTTGCCATCGTCGCTCAGTCCTGTTTCCCGTTTGCCTGATGACGGCAAACAAACCCGTTTTTGCAACATTTTCATTGCCGAGCCGGATCTTTCGTCCTGCCGGCAGCCGATGTCGCCCAAATTTTCTGTCGCGCGTTCCAGACCCGGAACCCGCACCGGCATCTGCAGCGTGAGGCCCCCGCCCGTCCGCCGATCTGCCCATGTTTCCGGCCGGTTTTTGACGGCCGGACAGTTCATTTCCTTCTGCGGCTCCGCCCGGCGAGAACCTTCGCCTGACCGATCCAGTCGTCGCGGGCGATGCGGCCGTCGAAGCCAAGCTCAGCGTCGAGCCGGGCGATGTCCTCGTCGGTCCAGGCGGCAATCTCGGCAAAGCTGCGAATGCCCTTGGCATTCAGCACCTGCTCCAGCTTCGGGCCGATGCCGGCGATCAGCTTGAGATCGTTGGCTTTTGCAGCCCGCGCGACCGGTTTTGCCTTCACGACCGGCTTTGGCTGGCTTGGCGGCGCCGGCTCGCTTGCCTGGACCGGTGCGATTGCGGGCTTGACCACCGTCAGTCTCGGCCCGGCCTTTTTCTCGGCCGCAGGCTTCTCCGCAAAGGACTTGGTGAAAACCTTGACGGCCGGACGGATATTTTCCGGCCGGATGTCAACATCGGGCATCGGCTCGTCCGGCGGCGTGTCGTCGAGGGCGGCGGCAAGCTTGCCGGTCGTTTCCAGCGCGCTCTGGAAGGCCCCGAAAAAGGCGCTCGCCATTTGCGTCGAGAAACCGAAGCCGATCGCCGTTGCGGCGGCAAAGGCAGCGGCCGGATGCGCCATCAGTGGATGCACAGGCATCGCCTGTGCGTTTTCCAGCATCTCGGCGGCAAGACGGCCGAAGCCGGCCGCGATATCGGCAGTCTCTTCCTTCTTCCCACTTTTCGATGCCTTGTCCGTCATGATTATTCAGCCGCCTCCAGAACCGCGCCGTGGTCAAGCGCGCTTGCCGTATACTGGTCGATGCGCTTTTCAATCTCGGGGCGGAAGTTACGGATCAGACCCTGCACAGGCCATGCGGCGGCGTCGCCGAGCGCGCAAATGGTATGGCCTTCGATCTGCTTGGTCACCTGGAACAGCATGTCGATTTCGCGCTTCTGGGCATTGCCCTTGGCCATGCGTTCCATCACGCGCCACATCCAGCCCGTGCCTTCGCGGCAGGGCGTGCACTGGCCGCAGCTCTCGTGCTTGAAGAAGGCGGAGATGCGGGCGATCGCCTTGATGACGTCGGTGGACTTGTCCATGACGATCGCGGCGGCCGTGCCGAAGGAGGAACCGACGGCACGAAGGCCGTCGAAATCCATCGGGCAGTCGATGATGTCCTTGGCAGGCACGATCGGGCAGGATGCGCCGCCGGGAATGACGGCGAGCAGATTATCCCAGCCGCCGCGGATGCCGCCGGCGTGGCGGTCGACCAGTTCGCGGAAGGTGATGCCCATTTCCTCTTCGACCGTGCACGGCTTGTTGACGTGGCCGGAGAGCATGAACAGCTTGGTGCCGACATTGTTCGGACGGCCGATGGAAGAGAACCAACCGGCACCGCGGCGCAGGATCGTCGGAGCAACGGCGATCGATTCGACGTTATTAACCGTCGTCGGGCAACCATAGAGGCCCATATTGGCCGGGAATGGCGGCTTCAGGCGCGGCTGGCCCTTCTTGCCTTCGAGGCTTTCGAGCAGCGCGGTTTCCTCGCCGCAGATATAGGCGCCGGCCCCGTGGTGGACGAAGATGTCCATGTCCCAGCCGAGCTTGTTGGTCTTGCCGAGCAGGCCATAGTCATAGCATTCGTCGATTGCCGCCTGCAGCGCTTCGCGCTCGCGGATATATTCGCCGCGCACATAGATGTAGGCCGCATTGGCGCCCATGGCGAAGCTCGCGACGACGCAGCCTTCGATCAGCGTATGCGGATCGTGGCGCATGATATCGCGGTCCTTGCAGGTGCCAGGCTCGGATTCGTCGGCGTTGACGACGAGGTAATGCGGGCGGCCGTCGCTTTCCTTCGGCATGAAGGACCATTTCAAGCCTGTCGGGAAGCCGGCGCCGCCGCGGCCGCGAAGACCGGATGCCTTCATCTCGTTGATGATCCAGTCACGGCCCTTTTCGAGGATCTGCTTGGTGCCATCCCAGTGGCCGCGGCTCATCGCGCCCTTCAGGGACTTGTCCTTGAGGCCGTAGATGTTGGTAAAGATGCGGTCTTTATCTTGTAACATGCTTCACCTCTTACCGCGGCTTCTTGCCGAAGACCTTGATATATTCCGCTTCGCCGCCCTTGGCGAGCGCCTTGGCCTGCTTGACCCAGTCGTCGCGCTCGATGCGGCCGCGGAAGTTCAGGTAGCCGTCGACCCATTCGCGTTCGGCCTTCTTCCAGCTCGCGACCTGCGCGAAGGTGAAGATGCCGATTTCGTTCAGCGTCGCCTCGATCTTCGGACCGACGCCGGAGATCATCTTCAGATCATCCGGGGCGGCGGGCTTTTCGACGCCGGTCGGACGGTTCTTGTCGGTCAGGCTGGGCTTTGCCGCCGGGGCTTCGGCCTTGACGGCCGGGGCCGGCTCGGCAGCCGCCGTGCCGGAAACCGGCTGTTCTTCGGCTGCCTTGGCGTTCTTGGCCGCCGCCTTCGGCGCCGTTGCCGGCGTCTTCAGCGCCGCATTGGTCTCGGCATCGGTGCTCTTCGGGCGGGCGGCTTCCGACGGCGGGACCGGAGCGGCGTCGACCGGAGCCGATACGCTTTCGGCATCGGTCTTCTTGGCGCGTGTCCTTGCCTTCGGCTCTTCCGTCGTCAGCGAGGTCAGGCCGCCTTCTGGTGCGGAGAATATGCGGTCGATCTGGGTACCCGGCTTGATGCTCGCGCCATTGCCGGCGGCAAAGGTATCGATGATCTCTTCGAGCCGGGCGGGCGTCAGATCCTCATAGGTGTCCTTGCCGATCATCACCATCGGGGCGTTGACGCAGGCGCCAAGACATTCGACCTCTTCCCACGACAGCGTGCCTTCGGCATTGCGCTCGAAGGGATGGGCATGGATCTTGCTTTTGCAGACCGACATCAGCGCTTCCGAGCCGCGCAGCATGCAGGGCGTGGTGCCGCAGACCTGGACATGGGCGCGCGTGCCGACGGGATGCAGCTGGAACTGCGTATAGAAGGTCGCGACTTCGAGCACTCTGATATAGGCCATGTCGAGCATGTCGGCGATCTTTTCGATCGCCGCACGCGTTACCCAGCCGTCCTGCTCCTGCGCCCGCATCAACAGCGGAATGACCGCCGACTGCTGGCGGCCGGCGGGGTATTTCTGGATCGTCTTGTCCGCCCAGACCGCATTTTCATCGCTGAAAGCGAATGCGGCAGGCTGAAATTGATCTTCGGCTAATCGACGAACGGACATTCTTCCTCACGCCTTATCAGTTTAGGGTTCCACACCGCGAAGCGGTCAAAGACTGCATTTCGCAGGCATAGGCCGACTGGTCTTTCTGCATAAATACGACGAATTTGCTGCCATTCGGGATGGCAGCCTTGATCTGATAGCCCTTGGACAAAAGCTCGCCCATGGAGGCTTGCGCCGCCGGCGGTGTCACTTCCTTATGGCCCAACGGCGTCCCGAGGGTGTCGGCCTCCTGAGCCGAAGCCCCGGATGCCGCAAGAAGGAGAGCGACGGCAAGCGGCAGACGCTGCATCAGCGGTCCACCTCGCCGAAGACGATGTCGAGCGAACCGAGCACCGCTGCGATGTCGGCAAGCTGGTGGCCGCGGCACATGAAGTCCATCGCCTGCAGATGCGCATAGCCCGGCGCGCGGATTTTGCAGCGATAGGGTTTGTTGGAGCCGTCGGAGACGAGATAGACGCCGAACTCGCCCTTCGGCGCTTCGACGGCGGCATACACTTCTCCGGCCGGCACGTGATAGCCTTCGGTGTAAAGCTTGAAGTGGTGGATCAGCGCTTCCATCGAGCGCTTCATCTCGCCGCGCTTCGGCGGTACGACCTTGCCATCGATCGACGAGAAAGGACCGGTCTTGGCATCCGACAGCAGGCGGTTGACGCACTGCTTCATGATGCGGACAGATTCGCGCATCTCGATCATGCGGATCAGGTAACGGTCATAATTGTCGCCGTTCTTGCCGATCGGGATGTCGAATTCAAGATCGGAATAACATTCGTAAGGCTGGGCGCGACGCAGATCCCAGGCTGCACCCGAACCGCGCACCATGACGCCGGAGAAGCCCCAGGCCCAGCAATCTTCCAGCGAGACTACGCCGATATCGACGTTGCGCTGCTTGAAGATGCGGTTGCCGGTCAACAGGTTGTCGATGTCGTCGAGCGCCTTCAGGAAGGGATCGCACCAGTCGCCAATATCCTGCACCAGCTTTTCCGGTAGATCCTGATGGACGCCACCCGGACGGAAATAGGCGGCGTGCATGCGCGAACCCGAGGCGCGCTCGTAGAACACCATCAGCTTTTCACGCTCTTCGAAGCCCCAGAGCGGCGGCGTCAGCGCGCCGACGTCCATGGCCTGCGTCGTGACGTTCAGGAGATGCGACAGGATGCGGCCGATTTCCGAATAGAGCACGCGGATTAGCTGGCCGCGGATCGGGATCTCGATGCCAAGCAGCCTTTCGACGGCCAGCGCATAGGCATGCTCCTGGTTCATCGGCGCGACGTAATCGAGACGATCGAAATAGGGCACGGCCTGAAGATAGGTCTTGGTCTCGATCAGCTTCTCAGTGCCGCGGTGCAAGAGGCCGATATGTGGATCGACCCGCTCCACAATTTCGCCGTCAAGCTCCAGGACAAGACGAAGAACGCCATGCGCCGCCGGATGCTGCGGTCCGAAATTGATGTTGAAGTTGCGGACGTTATGTTCGGTCATTTGCAAGCGCTCCGCTATTGCAGGCATTAGCCAGTGGGCAATAGGCAATAGTGTCGTTTTCAGTTCTCACGTTCGTCCTGTCCATCTTGCAGGCGGCGAATGAGCGACCGCAGCATCTTTGCTACCTCGGTGATCAAGGAATGCGCCAACTGGGTCTGCGACACCGTGGTCATTCCTACTCGCGCCGAAAGTATCAGATGCGTTTCCAACTCCTTCAGGGACCCTTGGGCAATTTTCAAATGGTGCACATACGCACCCGTTGCCTCGCGTCCGTAACCTTCCGCTATGTTTGCCGCGATGGACGCCGCTGAACGTCTTACCTGGGAGGTGAGGCCATAAATTTCCTCTTTCGGAAATTCTTTGGTCAGGCCGTAACATTCAACCGCAAGATCCATTGAGCGCTGCCACACCGTAAGATCCTGATAGGAATTAATCGCCGTTGCCATTCTCCCTTATCACTACTGCCTGCTGGCTTCTGCCTAATGCCTAAGACTACTGCTTCGCCTTCTCATCCCCCGGCAGCACGTATTCGGTGCCTTCCCAGGGCGACATGAAGTCGAAGTTGCGGAATTCCTGCTTCAGTTCTACCGGCTCGTAGACGACGCGCTTTGCAGCGTCGTCATAGCGGACCTCGACGAATCCGGTGGTCGGGAAGTCCTTGCGTAGTGGGTGACCCTCGAAACCGTAGTCGGTCAGGATGCGGCGCAGGTCCGGATGACCGGTGAACAGGACACCGTACATGTCCCAGGTCTCGCGTTCGAACCAATCGGCGCCCGGATAGACGGCGCAGGCGGAGGGAACCGGCGTATCTTCATCGGTCGCGACCTTGATGCGGATGCGCACATTCTTCTTCGGCGACAGCAGGTGATAAACGACATCGAAGCGCAGCTCGCGCTGCGGCCAGTCGACACCGCAAATATCGATCAGGTTGACGAAACCGCATTTGGCGTCGTCACGCAGGAAGGTCAAAAGCGCGATCAGGTTTTCACCCGTCGTCGTCAGCGTCAGCTCGCCATACTTCAGCTGCGACGCGGCGATCAGGTTGCCGCGCGCTTCGCCAAGGTAGGACGCAAGCTCAGTCAGGGCTTCACTCATATGCCTTGTCCTTAACCCTTAGCGTTCGATCGTGCCGGTGCGCCGGATCTTCTTCTGCAGCAGAAGCACTCCATAGAGCAGCGCTTCTGCCGTGGGGGGACAGCCCGGCACGTAGATATCGATCGGCACGACACGGTCGCAGCCGCGCACAACGGAATAGGAATAGTGGTAGTAGCCGCCGCCATTGGCGCAGGAGCCCATCGAGATGACATAGCGCGGCTCGGGCATCTGGTCGTAGACTTTGCGCAGAGCGGGCGCCATCTTGTTGGTCAGCGTGCCGGCGACGATCATCACGTCGGACTGGCGCGGCGAGGCGCGCGGCGCAAAACCGAAGCGCTCGACGTCATAGCGCGGCATCGACAGCTGCATCATTTCGACAGCGCAGCATGCAAGGCCGAAGGTCATCCACATCAGCGAGCCGGTGCGGGCCCAGTTGATCAACTCGTCGGTCGAGGTGACGAGGAAACCCTTGTCGGCGAGCTCGTTGTTGATCTCGCCGAAGAAGGCGTCATTGCTGCCGATCGGCTTGCCGGTCGCGGGATCGATGATCCCCTTCGGCTGCTGGGCGACGAGCGGCTGATTGCTCACAGGGGTCACTCCCATTCCAGGGCTCCCTTTTTCCATTCATAGATAAAGCCGATGGTCAGCACGAGGAGGAAGACCATCATGGACCAGAAGCCGAACCAGCCGATGGCGCCGAAAGAAACGGCCCAGGGGAAGAGGAACGCGACTTCGAGGTCGAAGATGATGAAGAGGATCGACACGAGATAGAAGCGGATGTCGAACTTCATGCGGGCATCGTCGAAAGCGTTGAAGCCGCATTCGTAAGCCGAGAGCTTCTCCGAATCGGGCGCTTTGAAAGCCACGGCGAACGGCGCAATGAGCAGCGCCAGGCCGATGACAAGCGCGATAGCGATGAAGATAGCGATCGGAATATAGGAACTGAGCAGTTCAGTCATCATGTTCATCCTTGCTTGCCGGAGGCACCAGGCGGCGCATTTGGGCAATTGCCCGGCAAGCGAACGTGCGTTGCAACAAGCCGTGGTTAGCGCAGCCGAAGCCCCGGCGCAAGACTTTTACAGAGGCAATTCGACGCGTCGCGCGCGGACATTATCAAGCAGATGCAACGATGTCGCGACAAATCCGCAGAAGCTGATTCAAGCTGCATGCCTGACCCCTGGAAACTGCATGGCTTTCGGAAGAGAATGGCGCGAGTGACGGGGCTCGAACCCGCGACCTCCGGCGTGACAGGCCGGCACTCTAACCGACTGAGCTACACCCGCGCATGACGGACGGAAGAACCGGACGGCGGCGTTTGGTCGCCTCTTTTGAAATGGCGCGAGTGACGGGGCTCGAACCCGCGACCTCCGGCGTGACAGGCCGGCACTCTAACCGACTGAGCTACACCCGCACTTCATTTCAAGCAATCCGGATGCCTTCGCACCCTCACCAAAACGGCTGCCCGTTTCGATGAGCGGCTAACTACGGGGTTCGTCTTTTAGTGTCAAGCAGGTTTGGAGACAAAACCATGACAGTCGTTGAATTGTTTCGGCAAAGACCATGCGGGAACAATGAAACGCCGGCAATTCCGTTGTCCGCCGCGGCACCAGCGCCCGATCGAAGCCGACGACTCCAGCAATTGCCTATGCCCGCCGCCCTCCCCTCCCCTTTATCCACAGCCAGGCTGCGCCCGACCGCCACGGCAAAGGATAGGACTGTCGCCAAAAAAATCAAAAATTCTTCACAAACACTCTTGCGGTTTTGCCGCGATCCGCATAGATCACGGCCACCAACGCGGCAGGCCGATCCGGCTTCGCTCGCGATGGGCGATTAGCTCAGTTGGTAGAGCGCCTCGTTTACACCGAGGATGTCGGGAGTTCGAGTCTCTCATCGCCCACCATTTTTTCTCCCATTCGCGCCAAGTACCCAAGTGATATCGCGGGCTGGCAGACCGACGCTTGGTGCGCCTCGGTACCTATATTCGAGGCTGCATTCGGGAAGACATTTCGGCACAGCAAGGCGCGACGTCCGGCAGATCCAGATGCGCTCGGGAGTCTGAGACCTCCACCAAAACGGACTACTCCGGCAACCGCGCCACCTCCTATTGGGCGAATGGATGGGAGCCGGCGAACGTGGGAATATTCGCCGCCCGGAAAGTCTCCGCGCTTGAAGGTTTCTCACGCCTGGAGGGGTGCCATGAGAACTCTCTGCTCCGTATTAACGCTGTGCATCGCGATTGCCGTTGGCGCCCCAAGTCCCACCTACGTCAACCTGCCTGGCTATGCATTCAAGACGAAGCCGAACTGCCAGCGCCACAAACCAAAGACGCAATTTGACGCAAGGTGCGACTGGCCAAGATTGGGCTTCAAGGACTTTACGCCGCCGCTTGTGACCGTACTCGGGATCTGAAGACGTTCAGCGCCCGGATGCGCCTGGCAGCCGGAGGGCAAATCATCCCTTCGCCAGTTCCTTGTCCACCGCCGAAACCAGCCGCGAATCATCGGCCGTCACGTCAGGCGCGAAGCGGGCGACGACTTTGCCGTCGCGCCCGATCAAGAATTTTTCAAAGTTCCAGAGAATGTCGTCCTCGTCGCCGCCTGCGATACCGTGGGCTTTCAGGCGTTCGCGCATCGGGCCGTCGCCGGTGGTCTTCACGCCGGATTTGGTCAGTTGCCGGTAAAGCGGGTGCTGGGTCTCGCCCTTCACCGAGATCTTCGAGAAGATCGGGAAGGTGACGTCGTAGGTACTGGTGCAGAAATCGAGGATCTCGGCGTCAGTGCCGGGCTCCTGGCCCTTGAAGTCGTTGGCGGGGAAAGCGGCGATGACGAAACCGCGCTCGCGCTTTTCCCCGTAGAGCTTTTCCAGCCCCTCATATTGCGGCGTGAGCCCGCATTTCGAGGCGACATTGACGATCAAGACCACCCTGCCCTTGTAGTCGTTGAGCGTGGTTTCACGACCATCCATTGATTTTACAGGAATATCCAGCACGTTCGCCGTCACGGGAACCTCCAGTTTAAGAAAATTTCCGCAAACTTAGCGATATCGCCGCGATTGTCATCAGCGTCGGAATCACATCGGCGTCAACAGAATGCGGATGCCGGTGCGGGCTTGCGGCCGGCACCGGCTTGGACATATCAGGCGGGGGAGGTTTCCTTGACGTCGTCGAGCAGGAAATGCACGACGATATAATCCGTCTTGAAATGGCGGCCGCTGTCGGAGACCGATTCGACGCTACCGCCGTCCTTCGGGTGCCAGGCGTGGTAGTGGGGATTGGTGGTGATCAGCGTGACGGCCTTGCCGGCCAGATCCCCTTCGCCCAGCCGGAAACGCATCTCGGCGAGCGGCCAGATCCGCTCGTAATCCTCCATGGTGATGCGCGCCCTCAGCGCCTTCCGGTGCAACGGCGCCTCGCCGGCCTCGGCTAGTGATTCCAACATCACCTCCTCGGCTCCGTTGAAGACGGCGTTGAATTCTTCCGGCCACATGCGTCTCATGAAATCGCTCCTCCCGAGGCTTTTTCGTCGGTCCACGAATGAAACTTAGCGATTTGTCCGAAAGAAGCAAATTCCCCTCATGTGGTTGTCATCGAGGTCCGCTGCTCCTACGTTCCCCGCAGACCGCATCCGGGCCGTCAACCGCCCGCAATTCGAGATCAGAGATGAAGACACGTGAAGAAAGGCAGGCGCTTAGGGCGAGCATGCCGCGCACACCGCTCAGCGCCCACCATTTGGAAAATGCCCGCCTGCTGCCGGATCGCGGCGAGCTGCTCTACCGGATCCCGAATGGCGGCATCGGTGTCGAGGTGGGGGCCGCCTTCGGCGAATATACGGCGGAGATTCTGGAAAAGAACCGCCCGGCGCAGCTCTACCTCATTGATCCCTGGTCGATGGACCGCTACAGCTCCGGCCTCGATTCGATCCATACGCAGTTCGCGACCGAGATCGCGGCCGGACGGCTGTATCTGATGCAGGGCACGTCGCTCGAAAAGCTCGCCGAATTCGAGGACGATTTCCTCGACTGGGCCTATATCGATACAGACCATTCCTTCGAGCTCACATGGCAGGAACTCCTGCTCTGCGAAAAGAAGGTGAAGCGGACGGGGCGCATTGCCGGGCATGATTTCTGCACCGGCAATACCGTCAAACCGATCGTCTATGGCGTCGTCGAGGCGGTCACCAAGTTCTGCAAGGATTACGGCTGGCAATTCGAGTTCCTGACCGTCGAATCACATGCGCATTTTTCCTACTGCCTGAAGCGGCTCTAACCGGCCGACAACGCGCCGGAATATTGCGCGTCGCTGACATGCTCCATCCAGTCGACATGCTTGCCGTCCAGCGCCTCGTGAATGGCGATGTGCGTCATCGCCGTATCCGGGGCAGCACCATGCCAATGTTTTTCGCCCGGCGCGAACCAGACGGTGTCGCCGGCGCGGATTTCGCGGATGTCATCGCCCCAGCTCTGGGCAAGCCCCTTGCCCGAGGTGACGATCAGCGTCTGGCCGAGCGGATGCGTGTGCCAGGCCGTGCGGGCGCCGGGTTCGAAGGTGACGGAGGTTGCCCGCACCCGGGCCGGCGCCGGCGGCTCGATCAGCGGATCCTGGCGAACGGCGCCGGTGAAATAGTCGGCCGGCGGTTTCATCGAGGGGCGAGAGCCGGCGGGTTTGATCTCCATGATCGTTCCTTTTCTATTCCATTGCATTTGAAGCCTTGTAACCTGACGATATTTCATCGAGGCGAGCGATCAAGGCCGGATCGGCAATTGCCGCATAGTCGCCCTGCTGGTAGGCCAATATCTTTCATCACCTAAAGCGCGTCGCATTGAACTTGGTTCATGCGACGCGCTTTGGTTCTTTGTTTTTACGCATGTCGTTATCCCGGAACCGCTGCACACTTCCGGGCAACATACATTGGGAGAATTTCTCATGAAACATCATGCTTTCGGCCGCATGCTCTTCACCGTTACCAATGTCGGCTTCGGCGCCTGGCAGATCGGCGGCTCATGGGGCGATATCAGCGAGGCGGACGGGCGTGCGGCGCTGAATGCCGCGCTCGATGCCGGCATGACCTTCATCGATACGGCCGACGTCTATGGCGACGGCCGCTCGGAAAAAATCATCGCCGACGTGCTGAAAGGCGCGTGGCGGCGAGCGCCCAATGGTCGCCACCAAGGCGGGCCGCCGCCTCAATCCGCATGTCGCCGAAGGCTACAGCAAGGCCAATCTCGAAGGCTTCATCGACCGCAGCCTGAAAAACCTTGCCGTCGATAGTCTCGACCTGGTGCAGCTGCACTGCCCGCCGCGCGAGGTGTTTTACCAGCCCGAGGTCTTCGATGGTCTAGACGCGTTGCAGGCGGCCGGCAAGATCAAGGGTTACGGCGTCAGCGTCGAAAAGGTCGAGGACGGGCTGAAGGCGATCGAGTATCCCGGCGTCGTCAGCATCCAGATCATCTACAACATCTTCCGCCAGCGCCCCGACCACCTGTTCTTTGCCGAGGCCAGGCGCAAGAACGTGGCGATCATCGCCCGTGTGCCGCTGGCAAGCGGCCTGCTCTCCGGCAAGATCACCCGCGAGACGCATTTTGCCAGCGACGACCACCGCAATTTCAATCGCCATGGCGAAGCCTTCGATGTCGGCGAGACCTTTGCCGGCGTGCCGTTCGAGGTCGGCCTGCAGGCGGTGGAAGAGGTGCGCAAGCTGGTGCCCGCCGGCGCGACCATGGCCGCTTTTGCGCTGCGTTGGATCCTGATGAGCGACGCAGTCACCGTCGTCATTCCCGGCGCCCGCAATGGCGAACAGGCCAAGGCCAATGCGGCGGCTGCCGATCTGGCGCCGCTTGCGGGCGATGTCATGGCGGCGACACGCGAGATCTACGCTCGGCTGATCGCGCCGCATGTGCATCAGCGCTGGTAGGGTTGGAGCTGCTTCTTTGTGAGGGCTGCGGGAAGCATTAATGAACCACCTTTGTTGAAGGCCTCAGCCCTCTCCTCCTCCATGCTCGGCCTTGAGCCGAGCATGCACCCGCACGCGTGAGAGGTCGCAGCATGGATCCTCGGCTCAAGGCAGCTCAAGGCCGAGGATGACGGAGGGTGGGGCGCGTCCATGCCAAACTCCAACCTCACTGCGCCGCAAGCCGTTGTAATTGCTCCAGCATCTCGCCTCCTGCCCATCCCGTCCGCCAATCTCCGTTATGCTCGGACTTGACCCCAGCATCCGCACGCGTGAGAGGCAGGGGCATGGATCCGCGGCTCAAGGCCGAGGATGACGGAGTGTGGGGAGGCGCCCATGCCAAACTCCAACCTCCCTGCACCCGCAAGCTGTTGTAATTGCTTCAGCATCTCGCCTCCTGCCAGTCGCGTCCCGCCGAAGCCCTCTGCTTTGCAAATGTTCTTCAGTCGGATGCCCTCGCCTTCCCACCGTGAATGCGGACACCTCTTGGATGCTCGGCATCAAGAGAGGCCGGACTTTCGCCCGGCCTCTCCCTTATCCCTCTATGACGCCTCAGTTCGTGGCGCTGAGATCAACCGGGAAGAACAGCGTCTCGCCGGAGGAGTCGCTGACGCCGTCATTGTCGGTGACGGCATAGGGCTTGCCCGATGCATCGAAGGTGAAGCCTTCGAGCTTGTCGAGCACGTAGCCGTTGGTCGCGCTCTTGAGTTCGCCGAGGAAATCGTGGGCTTCGGTCTTCTTGACGACGGGCAGTTCGCCGCCGAGCTTGGCGGGCTTCAGCTCCGAGATCGCCACCTTGTAGAGTTTTTTCAGCTTGGCGGCATCGCCGACGAGGTTGTCGCGCTCGATTATGTAGACGCTGTCGCCCTGAGCCGAAATTTCCGACAGGCCGACCCAGCCGCTTTCCGTCTTGTCGAGCGGATAGCGCACGGCGCCCCATTCCTTCTTCTTCGGATTGTAGGAGACGAGCTTGACGAAGCCCTTCTCGTCGTCGCCCCACTCGCGCTGGACCGCCATCCAGAGCGTGGCATCGTCGCCGGTGCCGATAATGGTCACACCTTCGAAACCGAAGCGGATTTCATTGGCGGCGAGTTCCTTCGGCAGGGCAATCTCGGCCTTGATGTCTCCCTTGGCATTGACGTTATAGAGGGCATGCGGCACGAGACGCTCGCTATAGCCTTCCGAGGCGAGCCAGAAGGAGCCGTCGGCGGCAACCGCGATGCCTTCGATGTCGAGCTTCTGGGCCGGGGCGCCGTCACGCTTGACGACGAGTGCATCGGTGATGACCGCTGGCTTCTTGCTGGCATCGATCGTGTAGATCGTCGGCTGCGAGCCGAGAACGCTGTCGCTGACGGCATAGAGCATGCCCGGCTTGCCGGGAACGGCGGCGAGACCCGAAAGTGCTGCGAAGCCGATCGGATTGCCGTCCTTGTCGGCAGAGACGATCTTCGGATAGGCTTTCTCGCCTTCCGAGCGCTCGTAGATCATCACATGCGAGCGCGCGCCGCCATCCTTGCCGAGGTCGAGCTCGTTGGCGGTGGCAAAGAGATTGCGCTGGGGAATAGCGACGCCACCCTCCGGCGAAATGCCGGACGGCAGCAGTTGGATGAGTTCGGGGTCGGCGCCGGTGTCCTTATAGACGCCGACGACCGAGGCGCGCTCGGCGAGCAGGAAGAAATATTGGTCATCGCCGAACTTGGCAGCTTCGAGGCCTTCCGGCTCGACGCCCTTCGATCCCGAGCGGCTTTCCGGATAGTGGCCGAGATGGGTGACGGCGCGTTCGAAGGATGCGCCCGATTCGTAGAGAAGCTTGCCCGTCTTGTCGAAGATGGTGAAACCGCGCGAGCCGCCCTGGTAATCGCCCTCATTGGCGACAACGAGGCGGTTGTCGTCCAGCCACTTCACGGCGTCGGGCTCGCGCAGTACTCCCTTGGATTCGCCAGTGAACTTCAGCCCGCCGTCACGCTTGGTGTCGATGCCGGTCAGATCGACGCTGCCGGCGGAGAAATGCGTCTTCACCTCAGCCTTATTGGCGTCGATGATGACGATCTCGTTGTTTTCCTGCAGCGTCAGGGCAATCTCGTTCAGCCCGTTGAAGGCGACGAATTCCGGCTCCGGATCCTCAGGGGCAACGCCGGCGAGACCGGTCAGCGTCACATGCTTTATGCTGCTGCAATCAACAGTCCCGTTCTTGACCTGGAAGACGACGAGGTCGCCGGCCGGCATCTGCGGGATCTTGCCGTCATTGACGTCTTCGTCGCGTTCGTTTTCGATCGCAATAGTGCCGAGCGTCTTGTCCCTGTTGAGGGCGATCGAATCCGGCTGGCCGCCGAGATCGCAGCTGTTTTCGATCTTCTTCGTCGCCACGTCGACGATCGCCAGGCGGCCTGAGGGCTTCGCCTTGCTCTCGGAGGTGTTGACGGCCACGAGCGCCTTGCCGGCGCTCGAGGTGACCGATGTCGGCTCGCCGTCCATCATCAGCGCGCCGCCTGATTTCGGCGCCTTGGCGTCGCTGATGTCGATGAAGCCGATCGCGCGGAGCGGGCTGTCGCTGTAGATCAGCGTATTGCCATCGTCGGTCGCGGTGATGATTTCGGCCGATGTCGGCGACAGCTTGTCTTTGTCATCAGGCAGGTTCTGAGCGACCGGGAAAGAGGCGATGCGGTTGAAGGCCGGCTCGGCGGCGGCCGGAAAGGCAACGGATACGAGAAGCACGGCAGCAAGCGCTGCATGGCGCGATGAAATCGTCATGAAATCCCCCATGTGGCGAATAGTCGAAACACGGGTTTTCTGCGGGACTGCCATGACAGAGACATGACAGTCCGTGACATTTCATGCGGAGGCCGTCTGCCTTTCCCGACGCATCTCGTTGCGCATGATGAAGAGCGATGCGGCGAGGATGAGTCCGGCTCCCAGCCAGAGATAACCGGCCGGTGCATAACCGAAGAACAGCCAGCCGGCGAGCACGTTGAGCGGCAGCTTCAGATCGTCGAACGGCTG
Source organism: Rhizobium lentis (assembly GCF_014200175.1). Taxonomy (GTDB): domain Bacteria; phylum Pseudomonadota; class Alphaproteobacteria; order Rhizobiales; family Rhizobiaceae; genus Rhizobium; species Rhizobium mulingense. The sequence continues at coordinate 129,611 of NZ_JACHBD010000003.1, forward strand.
CACATAGGCAGCGTCGGCGCTGGCATAGGCAAGGGTCAGCAGATATTGCGCCACGACCGTCAGGAGGCCCGCCAGAAGGGAGAGAGCCAGCGTCGCACCCGTCGGCACGGCGAGGCCCGCCGCAAGTGCCAGCCCGCCGTTGATCGGCGTCAGCAGCACCAGCAGCCAGAGGGTGATCGTCTCCGGCTTCTCAATGCCGGTCAGGCTCTTGGTGATCAGCGACGATGCACCCCAGAGCAGCGCGGAGAGCACCGGCAGCAACGCTGCCCAGGTGAAACTGTCGGACCAAGGCTGCAGGATAATCATCGCGCCGGAAAAGCCGACAGCCGTTGCCGCCCAGCGGGCGGCGCCGACGCGTTCGCCGAGGAACAGCCGGGCGCCGAGGACGATGAAGAAGGGCGAGGTCATGACGAGCGCAATCGCCTGCCAGATCGGCACCGAAGCAAGGCTGGCAACCCATGCCGCGACGCCGAGCGCGGCAAAGACCACGCGCACGACATGCCGCCAGGGATAGCTGGTGCGCATGGCCGAAAGGCCTGCCTTGCGCAGGAAGGGCAAGGAGAAAAGGAAGGCGAAGGCGTATTGCCAGAAGGCCGCCGAGGCCGGGGGAAAGGCGAGCTTCATGGTCAGCCACTGGGTGACGACGTTGAGGAGCGAAAAGGCCACGCCTCCAAGCACCATGAAGGTTGCGCCGGCAAAGGCGCGGGATTGAGAGACTGCAAGGGAATTCTGATTCATGTCTTCTATCCAGAATAGGGACCAACATAAATCAGGACGCATGAAGCGATGACACGCTGACGCTGGCAGTCCCCTGCCCGCACGCGGCCATGCTCATTCTCTTTCATCCGGACTATACCGTCGGCTCCGGAATCGCACCGGATCTGCTGACCCTTCCCGCGCGACAGCTTGGGAACGCGCTCGCGGGCTCGGACCGAAGCCCTTACCGCCGGTGGGGAGTTTCACCCCGCCCTGAGAACAGCTCCGTGGTAAAACAAAGTCCCGCATGCGGCAAGCGGACAAGCCAAAAAGGGGCCCGGCAAAGCCGAACCCCTCTCAAAACCCTGCACAGCCGGTCTCGTTCACGGCTGGCGGATAATCTTAATCAGCCGTTGACGGCGTCCTTCAGGCCCTTGCCGGGCGTGAACTTCGGCACGTTGCGAGCCGGAATGTCGACTTCAGCGCCGGTGGACGGGTTGCGGCCCTTCGATGCTGCACGATGAGAAACGGTGAAGCTGCCGAACCCTGCGAGGCGGATGTCGCCCTTGTTCTTGAGTTCAGCCTGGACAACGTCGAAAACCGCGTCGACAGCGGAAGCCGCGTCAGACTTCGTCAGTCCCGCCTTTTCGGCCACTGCGGACACGAGTTCATTCTTGTTCATGTTTCCACCCCTTTCTAAATGGTATGAAACGACTCAAATGTAAGCTAGGCGCAGAATAGGTTTCATCAGGCCCGCCGGGAACCCAGAAGCCCTGCAAATCAAGGAAAAGCAAGCGTCTCCATGACGTTTTCACAAAAAAGGCTGGCGTTTCCGCCAGCCTTTTTGCGTCTTTTGCGCCAAATGGGCATAAATGTGGCAAGCGCCACTCAATGCGCTATGGTTGCGCCCGTCTCATCAAGGCCTTCGACCGATGTGATCACAGGCGTTTCCACCGTGCCATCCCACTCGATCGGCTCGGGCCGGCGGATCAGCGCGTGCTTGATCACCTCGCCCATGCGGGAGACTGGGATGATCTCCATGTTGTTCTTCACGTTGTCAGGAATCTCCGCCAGGTCCTTGGCGTTTTCCTCCGGAATCAGCACCTTCTTGATGCCGCCGCGAAGCGCTGCGAGCAGCTTTTCCTTGAGACCACCGATCGGCAGCACACGGCCGCGAAGGGTGATTTCACCGGTCATGGCCACATGCTTGTTCACTGGGATGCCGGTCATGATCGAGACGATGGCGGTCGCCATGGCGACACCGGCCGAGGGGCCATCCTTCGGTGTGGCGCCTTCCGGCACGTGCACGTGGATGTCGTTCTTTTCGAACATCGGCGGTTCGATGCCGAAATCGACGGCGCGCGAGCGGACATAGGAGGCCGCTGCCGAAATCGATTCCTTCATGACGTCCTTCAGATTGCCGGTGACCGTCATGCGGCCCTTGCCCGGCATCATCACGCCTTCGATCGTCAGCAGCTCGCCGCCGACTTCCGTCCACGCCAGACCGGTGACGACGCCGACCTGATCCTCGCCCTCGGCTTCGCCGTGACGGAAGCGCGGGACGCCCAGGTAATCGGCGATGTTGGCGGCCGTCACGTGAACCGACTTCGTCTTGCCCTTGATAATCTCGGTCACCGCCTTGCGGGCGAGCTTCATCAATTCGCGTTCGAAGCTGCGGACACCGGCTTCACGGGTATACTGCTGGCTGATCGCCATCAGGGCGTCGTCGCTGACCGAGAATTCCTCGGGTTGCAGCGCATGCTCCTTGATGGCCTTCGGCAGCAGGTGCCGCTTGGCGATCTCGCGCTTTTCATCTTCGGTGTAGCCGGCGATACGGATGATCTCCATGCGATCCATCAGCGGCGCCGGGATGTTGAGCGTATTCGCCGTCGTGATGAACATCACGTCCGACAGGTCGTATTCGACTTCCAGGTAATGGTCCATGAAGGTCGAATTCTGCGCCGGATCGAGCACTTCGAGCAAGGCCGAAGACGGATCACCGCGATAGTCCTGGCCGAGCTTGTCGATTTCGTCGAGCAGGAAGAGCGGGTTCGACTTCTTTGCCTTCTTCATCGACTGGATAACCTTGCCGGGCATCGAGCCGATGTAGGTGCGGCGGTGACCGCGGATTTCGGCTTCGTCGCGAACGCCGCCGAGCGCCATGCGGACATACTCACGGCCGGTCGCCTTGGCGATCGACTGGGCGAGCGAGGTCTTGCCGACGCCGGGAGGGCCCACGAGGCAGAGGATCGGACCCTTGATCTTGGTGGCGCGGGCCTGTACGGCCAGATATTCGACGATGCGCTCCTTGACCTTGTCGAGACCGAAGTGATCGGCTTCGAGGATCTTCTCGGCATTGTTGAGATCGGCCTTGATCTTCGACTTCTTGCCCCACGGGATGCCGAGCAGCCAGTCCAGATAGTTGCGCACGACGGTGGCTTCGGCCGACATCGGGCTCATCTGGCGCAGCTTCTTCAGCTCCGCATCGGCCTTTTCACGGGCCTCCTTGGACAGCTTGGTCTTGGAGATGCGCTCTTCCAGTTCGCTCATCTCGTCGCGGCCTTCCTCGCCGTCGCCGAGTTCCTTCTGGATCGCCTTCATCTGCTCATTAAGATAGTATTCGCGCTGGGTCTTCTCCATCTGGCGCTTGACACGCGAGCGGATGCGCTTTTCGACCTGCAGCACCGAGATCTCGCCTTCCATGAAGCCGAGGGCCTTTTCCAGGCGCTGCTTGACGCTGGTCGTCTCCAGCATCTCCTGCTTCTCGGTGATCTTGATCGACAGGTGCGAGGCGACCGTATCGGCGAGCTTGGAATAGTCGTCGATCTGGCTGGCGGCGCCGACCACTTCAGGCGAAATCTTCTTGTTGAGCTTCACATAGCTTTCGAATTCGGAAACGACCGAGCGCGACAATGCTTCCAGCTCGACCGGATCGTCATGCGGCTCCTCGAGCACATGGCCGAGCGCCTCGTAGAAATCTTCGCGGCTGGTATAGGTGTCGATCTCAGCGCGGGCGCGGCCTTCGACCAGAACCTTGACGGTGCCGTCGGGCAGCTTGAGCAGTTGCAGTACATTGGCGACCGTGCCCACATTGTGAATTGCCGAAGGGTCCGGATCGTCGTCACTGGCGTTGATCTGCGTCACCAGCATGATCTGCTTGTCAGACCCCATGACCTCTTCGAGCGCACGGATCGACTTTTCCCGTCCGACGAACAGCGGCACGATCATGTGCGGGAATACCACGATGTCGCGCAAAGGCAGAACTGGGTAGGCAGTGCTGCTCGCTACAGACGTTTTCTTCGTCATTTTTTGTCCTTTCCATCGTCCCGTTACCGGGCTCTCTGCACGGCCGCTTGGGACCGGCCGGCTCTCACTTGGTTCTACAAGTGGAGGTTCTGACTACGCTTTTCAAGCCACGCTAACCCCCGCGTTCCCCGGATGTGACAGCTTTGTTACAACGGAACGCCAACACTATGAAGCGCGTGGCTGGACCGGCGCTTACCATTTCCGGCCAGGCTCAATACAACGCCAGCAACAGGCTTCGAGATCATCCCACCATTGCCAAGCATCACCCCTGCGCAACATCGGCAAAGGCAATTCCGGCCCCACCGGCAAATACTAACAGCGCCTCGGATGATTTTTCAAATAGAAAGGGGCCTGCTGATGGCAAGCCCCCAAAATAATGGTGCGAAAGCGCAAGGTCACGCCGAAGCGTTGGCCTTTTCTTCCTGACGGTCGGCATAGATATAAAGCGGACGGGCCGAACCGCGCACCACTTCCTCCGAGATGACGACCTCGCGCACACCTTCCAGCGTCGGCAGTTCGAACATCGTGTCGAGCAGGATCTTCTCCATGATCGAGCGGAGGCCGCGGGCGCCGGTCTTGCGCACGATCGCCTTGCGGGCGATTTCGCGCAGTGCGTCTTCGTGGAAGGTCAGCTCGACGTCTTCCATCTCGAACAGGCGCTGGTACTGCTTGATCAGCGCGTTCTTCGGCTCGGACAGTATCTGGATCAGCGCGTCCTCGTCGAGATCCTCGAGCGTCGCCAGAACCGGCAGACGGCCGATGAATTCGGGGATGAGGCCGAACTTGACCAGGTCTTCGGGCTCGAGTTCGCGCAGGACTTCGCCGACGCGGCGGTCGTCCTGGGCCTTGACGGTCGCGCCGAAGCCGATCGAGGTCTTCTCGCCGCGGGCGGAGATGATCTTGTCGAGGCCGGCGAAGGCGCCGCCGCAGATGAACAGGATGTTCGTCGTGTCGACCTGCAGAAATTCCTGCTGCGGGTGCTTTCGGCCGCCCTGCGGCGGAACGGAAGCGACCGTGCCTTCCATGATCTTCAGAAGCGCCTGCTGCACGCCTTCGCCCGAGACGTCACGGGTGATCGACGGATTGTCGGACTTGCGCGAAATCTTGTCGACTTCGTCGATGTAGACGATGCCGCGCTGGGCGCGCTCGACATTGTAGTCGGCTGCCTGCAGGAGCTTCAGGATGATGTTTTCGACATCCTCGCCGACATAGCCGGCTTCCGTCAGCGTCGTCGCATCGGCCATGGTGAAGGGAACGTCGATGATGCGGGCAAGCGTCTGGGCAAGATAGGTCTTGCCGCAGCCGGTCGGGCCGACGAGCATGATGTTCGACTTCGCCAATTCGACTTCGCCGTTCTTGGAGGCGTGGGCCAGGCGTTTGTAATGGTTGTGAACGGCGACCGACAGGATCTTCTTCGCCTGCCGCTGGCCGATGACATATTCGTCGAGGACCTTGATGATGTCCTGGGGCGTCGGAACGCCGTCGCGGGACTTGACCATCGAGGACTTGTTTTCCTCGCGGATGATGTCCATGCACAATTCGACGCATTCATCGCAGATGAAGACGGTCGGTCCGGCAATCAGTTTCCGGACTTCGTGCTGGCTCTTTCCGCAGAACGAACAATAGAGGGTGTTCTTGGAGTCGCCGCCGTTGCTGCCGCTGACCTTGCTCATATCATTTTCCTTCCAGCACGCCGCATTTCAAGGCGAAATCGCGGTCCACTCTATCAGCTCCTGGCGGCACTCCGTTTCCGGAGCCTTTGCCGAGAAGGGCTTCAGGGGCTACGAACCGGTTCCAGTCAACCATGTCCAGGTTCCGGCGGCAACGAATCCCCTTCGAATGCCAAATGCTATGCCACAAAAATTCAACATAGCATTAATAGTTACTATTAGTGTCTTCACCGCCGGATGAAAGCCCTTGTTCGATCACAAATGAGATAGAACTGTGGCGGCAAAAACACCATCCCAATTAATTACTAGGCCTGCTCGCCTTCCATCTCGAGGCGCGAGGTCAGAACCTTGTCGATCACGCCCCAGCCCTGGGCCTCGTCCGCATCCATGAAATGGTCACGATCGAGGGTCTTTTCAACTTCCTCGTAGGTGCGGCCGGTGTGCTTGACGTAGACTTCGTTGAGGCGGCGCTTCATCTTGAGGATATCGCGGGCGTGGCGCTCGATATCCGAGGCCTGGCCCTGGAAGCCGCCCGAAGGCTGGTGCACCATGATGCGGGAGTTCGGCGTGGCGAAGCGCATGTCCTTGTGGCCGGCGGCCAGCAGCAGCGAGCCCATGGACGCAGCCTGGCCGATGCAAAGCGTCGAAACCGCCGGTTTGATGAACTGCATCGTATCGTAGATCGCCATGCCGGCGGTGACGACGCCACCAGGCGAATTGATGTAGAGGGCGATTTCCTTCTTCGGGTTTTCGGCCTCGAGGAAGAGCAGCTGCGCGCAGACGAGCGTCGCCATGTGATCCTCGACGGCGCCGGTCAGGAAGATGATGCGTTCCTTCAACAGGCGGGAATAGATGTCGTAGGAGCGTTCACCGCGGTTGGTCTGTTCCACGACCATCGGCACGAGGGCCATTGCGGTATCAACTGGGTTTCTCATGTGCGTCCTTTGTCAACGTCATGCCGGCGGCCGCCGGGAATCAAAGAAAATGCCATATCCCTACATAGAGTGTCCCTGCCCTCCTCTTCAAGACACGCATGAGGATAACGTTAAGAAGGCGGGGCAAGGCGGCTTCAGGTCCTCTTTCATGCATGTGGTCATCCCGGAACCGCTACACACTTCCAGGCGACGTGCATCGAGCTTCGGCGCCGGCAGCCTCTTTCTCGTAAATGGCTGATGACCGCGAGCCCCCGGCGGCGTCTCCCCCCGCTTTTCTCCATGACAGGATAAAGGAAAGCTTACTCCATCCAGCAGCGCTCACATACGTTTACCCAACGGAAAGCCTACCGCCAGATACCGGCCGAAAATCATGCCGCACCGCAACAGCATTAAGGAAGTGGCGAGCTTCCTCAGCAAGGATGCGGCCAACAGACAACGTCGACGGGCAAGGGGTTTGCTGCCGTGTTCAATATCGCTACAGGTCTCGCCATCTGGTGTTCGGAGGCCATGACGCTCGCTCTGGTGCTTTTCGTCGCGTGGCGCCACAACATCAAGAACGAAGCCTACCTCTATTGGGGCCTCGGCTTTCTTCTGACCGGCATCGGCTTTGCGATGATCGCGCTACGCGGCCAAGTCCCCAGCCTCGTGTCCGTCGAGATCGGCAATGCCATTGCGCTGCTCGGCCAGAGCGCCTGGGTGGCGGGTTTTCTCGCGCTCGACCGCAAGAAGATCGAATGGTGGGTGCTGCTGCCGCCGGCAATCTGGATGGCCGGGGTGTTTCTGCCCTGGGTCAACACCGATTATTCCAACCGCGTCGTGCTCTACAATCTCGCTTCGGCGACCGGCGCCACGGCCCTCGCCATGGCGGTCGCCGCCGGCGACATGCGCCGCGAGCGCACCCGCATTAAGCTAATGGGCGTGTTCGTCATGCAGGGCTGCCTGTGCTTCGGCTCGGCGCTGACGATGGCGGTAACGCTGCCCAGCGATATCGACGCGACCAATCTCGGCGGCGTCTCGGCAATGGCGAGCGCCTTCCTACTCACGATCGCCTTTGCGCTTACCTGCCGGCTGGTCATGGAACGCTCCGAACGGCATCTGCGGACGATGACACTGACCGATTCACTCACGGGCGTGCTCAACCGCCGCGGCCTGCTCGGCTATTTCGAGGCCATTCAGGAAAGAGCCCACAGTGAACAGCGGCAGGTCGCGGTGATGCTATTCGACCTGGATCATTTCAAGCGCGTCAACGACCGCTTCGGCCACCAGGCCGGCGACGCGGTGCTCACCGCCTTCGCGCTCATGGCGCGGCAGTATATTCCAAACCACATCTTCGGCCGCATGGGCGGCGAGGAATTCGCCGCCTTTGCCGCCGTCTCGGACCAGATGGAAGCCGAGGCGATCGCCGAAGCGATCCGCACCGAATTCTGCCGCCTTCCCGTCGCCACCGGCGAAGCGATCGTTCCGGTTACGGTCAGTATCGGCATTGCGCTCGCCGCCTCGATCGAAGCCAATATCGACAAGCTGATTTCGGCCGCCGACCGGGCGCTCTATGCCGCCAAGGCCGCCGGCCGCAACTGCACGGTCACCTTTGGCGAAGCGGAAGCGGCGGCCCCGGCGTCGGCAACGCCGAGCCCGACTGCCGGCGAACTCGTGCCAACGGTCGATGATCAGGTCGAGGCGCTGCGACGGATGGGCACGCTGTCGCGGGCCGGCTAGCCGCAGCTGAAAATAGAATCAATCCCCTAGTTTAACTCCCGTCGGGCATGCTTCGTTTACGGCCGGCTCTCCTCATCCGCATCTTTTCGAGGCCTGGCAAATCCGCTAAGCCTCGGGGCATGACGACACCGCCCTTTCTCTCGATCGACCCTGCCCTCCGCCATGTCTCGCTGGATGCCCGCAACCCGGCCTTCTACGGCAATCCGAATGACGTCTATGCCGCGCTCCACGCCCATTGCCCGACCTTCTACTGGACCGAGCAGAAACAGTGGTTCTTCACGGGCTACGACCATGTGAACGGGCTGTTACGCGACCGCCGCTTCGGCCGGCAGATCCTGCATATCGCCAGCCGTGAGGAGCTCGGCCTTGCCGAACCGATGCCGCATCTTGCAAGTTTCGATCTCTCCGAACGTTATTCCCTGCTCGAACTCGAACCGCCGGAGCACACGCGGCTGCGCACCCTCGTCAACCGCGCCTTCGTCTCGCGCCATGTCGAGAAGATGAAGCCGGAGCTTGCCGAACTCGCCAACCGGCTGATCGACGGCTTCGCCGATAAGGGCGAGGTCGAGCTGCTCTCGGCCTTTGCCGATATCATTCCGGTGACGATGATCGCCCGCATGATCGGCATCCCGGAGGAGATGGGGCCGCAGCTGCTCGCCTGGTCGCACGCCTATGTCCGCATGTACATGTTCGGCCGCACGCGCGAGCAGGAAGACGCGGCCGAACGGGCAGCCAAGGAATTTTCCCACTATGTCAGGACAGTGATCGCCGAGCGCCGCGCCGAGCCGCGCGACGACCTGCTGACCCACATGATCCATACCGAGCACAAGGGCCAGTATCTCACGGAGGAAGAGCTGATCTCGACGACCATCGTGCTGCTTAACGCCGGGCACGAAGCGACCGTGCACCAGATCGGCAATTCCGTGCGTACGATCCTCGACAGCGGCTCAGATCCGGCGACGCTCTTCCGTGACGAGGCGACGACGGAGCGCACGGTCGAGGAGACGCTACGCATCTGCGCGCCGGTCCATATCTTCCAGCGCTGGGCACTCGAGCCCGCCGAAATCGACGGCGTCTCGTTAAAGCGCGGCGACAAGGTCAGCCTCATCCTTGCCGCCGCCAATCTCGACCCTGCGAAATTCACCGATCCGCTGAGCTTCCGGCCCGATCGCAACGAGGCGCCCAATCTCTCTTTCGGCGCCGGCATCCATTTCTGCATCGGCGCGCCGCTGGCGCGGCTGGAGCTCAACGTCGTGCTGCCGATCCTGTTCGAGCGGCTTGCCGGTCTCAGGCTCGCGAAGACAACTATGGTCAAGGACGTCTACCATTTCCACGGACTGGAGCGGCTGGATTTGCAGTGGTGATCCCGAGGCTTGATTTTCGGCGGCTGGAGGATCCCGTGCGGCGTGCCGGCTGAATCCAACGCCTGACAATCTTTGTTTTTACGCATGTCTTTACCGCAAACCGCTAAACGCTTTTTGCGAGACCTCCTCTAGTCTCGGCGGCGGCCTCTTCCTGCAGCTTGCCGGTGATGTCGCGGGCCGACATGGGTTTTCCCATCAGATAGCCTTGAAGCTGATCACAGCCGGCGTCCCGCAAGATCGCCGCCTGGCGCGAATTCTCGACGCCTTCGGCGGTAACGGGGATCTGCAGGGCACTCGCCAGCGAGATGGTCGCCCGAAGGACGTCGGCGCCCTTTGCGCCTTCGTCGAGCGCCGAGACGAGCGAGCGGTCGATCTTCATGCGATCGAAGCCGAATTGCCGCAGTGCGCCGATGCTGGCGTAGCCGCAGCCGAAGTCGTCGAGCGCGAACTTGATGCCGACGCGCTTGAGCTGGTCGATCGAGCGCCGGGCCTGATCCGGATTTGTCATCAGGACGCCTTCGGTGATCTCCAATGTCAGGCGTTTCGGGTCGAAATCGAGCTCCTGCAGGACCGAGATCACTTCGGTCGCAAATTCCGGATTGCACAGCTGGACCGGCGAGACATTCACCGACAATGCCAGATCTGGCCAGGTCATGGCATGCGCGATCGATGTTTTGAGCATGTGAACGCCGAGCGCATCGATGAGACCGCATCTTTCGGCAAGGGGGATGAAGACCTCCGGACTGACGTTGCCTGCGGCCGTTCGCCAACGCGCCAGGGCTTCAAGCCCGGTCATCGTGCCGGTCGAGGCAGAGACGAGAGGCTGGAAGACAGCTTCGATGGCGCCGGAGCCGATGGCGCTCTTCAGCAGAGCCTCCAGCTCGGCGACCCGCTGGCGCTCCTGGTCCAGTTCGGGATCGTATTCGATCGCCTGGCCTCTGCCATTTGCCTTGGCGCTATAAAGCGCCATGTCCGCCCTGCGCAGCAGCTCCAAGGGCTCGATGTCTTCGTCGCGCGCAGCAGCTCCGATGCTTGCTCCGACCTCGATTGTCCGCCCGTCGATCTTGAAGGGCTCGGCAAACAGCGCCAGAACGGCCCTCTCCATCTCTTCGCAGGTGGCGGAGCCAACATGCACCAGTGCAAATTCGTCGCCCCCCAGCCGGGCGGCGGCGACGACTTCCGGATGGCAGGCCGTCAGCGCCGTCGAGACCAGGCGGATCAGATCGTCGCCGACGGCATGCCCCCAGGCATCATTGACGGCCTTGAAGCCATCGAGGTCGACCAGATAGAGCCGGGGCGGCGCTGAGGCCGTATCTTCCAGCTCTTCGAGCAGGCTGAGCAGCCCCTGCCTATTCAACAGGCCGCTCAGACTATCGTGGCCCGCTTCGTAAAGCGCTGCCTGCGCCAGTTGACGCAGACGCCGCGCCTCGGACGCGCCGACCATCAGAACACCGACCAGGAACAGAACGAGGATAACGATGGCGGCGGCGATGTAAGGTGTCACCTGATGAAACACCGTGCTTCCAGGCGCCTTGCTGGGCCAGGCGAGATAGCCGATCACCGCACCCTTCATGTCGGTGATGGGTGTGTTCAGGAAATCCGGCTTGGGCGTCGCCTCAAGGCGCAGACCCTCGAGTTCATGTTCGTTCGAGAGGGTGTCCAGCACCTCCGGGGTGAATTCCTTATAAAAGCTCAGCGTGCTGAATTTCGCAGTGTCGGCAACGTCGTCGAAAGGTTGGATTGCCTGCGATGCGATCAGCGCGACACCATTTTCAGTCTTGACGAAATTAACCAGCGGCGCTTTCGCAGGATCGGCGGCCACATTGATCTGCTGATAAAAGGCCCTGCCGAAGAACGCGGCGGGCTCGAAGGGCTTGCCCTTTGCATAGGCCGACACGATCGACGTCCGATCGGGTCCAATTACGATTGCACCGTCGTAAAGCGGGTAATCCTCGCTGGTCTTTCCCCAATTCTCATAGGCCCAGTCCGCGGCATTCGGAGAGGAAGCCGCACGATAGGCATCGTCCCAGACGGCGTTATCCGTCGTTGTCGCACCGAGGCGGGCGACAAAGGCTGCGATCGCGGCGCGGGCGGCGCGAGTGGCGCGGGCATCGTCGATCTCGTTCCCCGACCGGGTCATCGTCACGACGACATGGGCCATGAGGCCCGTGAGCACGAGGGCTACCAGAAGGAAGCACACCGTTGTCGCAATGATGGAAGAGGGTTGAGTGCGAACGTGCCTACCCGCAAGATTCGACGACATGCCAATCCCGAAAGATGAATTGCAAGGCCATGTCTGTTGTGACGGCAGGAGACATCATGTCCGCAATGCGCTGCAGATAAGGTCTAGCATTTGACGATGTAGGTCCCATTAATGGGAAAGATCAAATGCCTACTATCGGCAAAAGAGAAGCGACTTCTTCAGGAGAAACGGCGCATAATCGCCGCAAACCGGGACAGGCCCGGCATCATCAGAGCCGATCTGCAGCGGCTGTTCAAACCTTGATCACATAGTCCTTGCGAGTCGTTTCAACGACTTCCCAGGTTCCCTTGAAGCCGGGTCTGAGGATCATCCGGTCACCCGCCTTCAGATGAACCGGTTCGCCGCCGTCTTCCGTCACGATCGAATGGCCGGACAGCAGGCTGAAATATTCCCATTCCTCGTAAAAGATTCGCCATTTGCCGGGCGTCGCCTCCCAGATGCCGGAATAGAGGCCGCCTTCGGCCTCCTCCAGGTTCCAGGTCCGGAACTGCGGATCGCCGGAGATGATCCGGCCGCGTTCAGGCGCGCCGACCTCCGGCTCGACGCCATCGATGCCGAAGGTGATGAAATTGGTCACAGTCATTCTGATCTCTTCTATTTCAGTGTTCTTCGCAGCATACGTTTGCATACGGCGCGCTCGTAATTATTGGTTTTTCATGCGCTTTTGCAGCATGCGTTCAATATCTTCGCAGCGGTCCGCCATAGTGACGCCATAGAGTTGGGACCAATACCGCATGTATAACAAGCGGATGGCGAAAAATGAGATTGCTGGCTCTCCTTGCAGTGGCCGTTTTGCTAACGGTGGTTCAAGCCCGGGCCCAAGTCTATGAACCGTACGATGGATACGACGAAGACAGAGGCTACGGCTATGATGACCCTTACAGCCCGTATCCACCTCCGCCTTATTACGACCCCTCCCCTCGCTATCAGGAACCCCTGTATGATCGCCGGGCACCGTCGACGCGAAGCGCTAGAGGAAACATCGTGATCGCCACGCGCGAACACACACTTATTTACACGACAGCTAGCGGAGAGCAGTTCGTTTACCCCATAGCCGTTGGCCGCGAAGGCAAGCAATGGTACGGAACGACGCGGGTGGTGTCGAAGCGATTGTATCCCGAATGGCGGCCAACGCCCAGCATGCGTCAGAAAAATCCGAGGCTTCCAGCGGTCGTGAAGCCGGGCCCCAACAATCCGCTGGGAACCCGAGCGATATACCTTGCCGATGGGCTGCTGCGCATACACGGTACCAACGACCCGTCCTCCATCGGAACCAATGCGTCGAGTGGGTGTTTTCGAATGTACCTCGAGGACGTCGAGGAGCTTTACGATATGGTCCAGCCGGGGACCCGGGTGATTGTCCAACGGTAATCGGATCGGGAAAGCCCCCAGCGGTCCCCTCGCCAGCCTTACTTCCCGGCTGGGCTGTTTCAGTGTTCTTCGCAGCATACAACCAAGAGATGCTCGTGAACTTCGACCACTATGACCTCCCCTGCTGGAGCCAGGCTGGCGACATGAGGTGATTGTCGGGATCGTTGAGATCGCCGCGCCTATCGCGGGCTCAACAGCCGAGCTGCCGTCAACTTCCGGCACCAGAGCACTGGCCAGCCGTTGCGTTGGCCGTTCAAAGTCGGGGACCGGTTGCTCGAAATCGTTCCGAACGCCGCGATCGTGGTCGACAATAGTGACGCTGTAGCCGCTATTGTTATTGCGGGCGGTGGTATCGGCATGTCGCCGACGTACATCGCTGCCCCTTTCCTCGAGCACGGCGAGTTGATGCCCGTTCTCAAAGACTACGCGATCGACCGCTTCAACATTACCGCCCTCTGGCCCGAGAGCCGCCGAGGCAACCCCGCTGTCAAGGCGTTCGTCGCGTTTCTCGGAGAGGTTTTCCCTGCCGAGGCCGCGTGGGACCGCATCTTCGCCGCGAGTGTCGTTGCGGAGGGTATTATGTTGAATTGCGAGGACTGCCGTCGGCTCGCCTTGAAATATGGCGACAAGCTTGAAGTCCGTGAGTAGGAAGCAAGAGCCCTGAGCACTGGCCGATCAGCTTCTGGGCCCAAGGAACCTCAATCGGACATCAGAAGAATATCTCCTGCCACTCAGTGCGAGGTGATCGCACGACCGCTGGACGCGAGATGCTCTGTAATGGCGCGCCGGATTTCGGTAACCGTGTCAAAGAGCCTGTTGTCCAAGTCGATGACATTGAAGCGGACAGCGATGAATTTGAGGCGGTTTTCGACAGGGACCGCGATCCCGACTTCCTGACCGTTGAATACGACAGCTTGCTTTTGCATAACAAACCTCGGGCGCGCCACACGGGAGCACCATCTTAGAAAAGTGGAACAAGGGATTTACGACGCCTCAGATTGACGCCGTAGGTCGGTGTCGGATCGAGATGAGATCACGCATTCGCTACACCATTGCGAACAAATGAAGTCGGACAAAACAACGTCATCATCCTCCTCAAGCGAGGCCAAACGACCGCTGGGTGTCGCCGGCGAGGGCCGGTTATTTCGGAATTCTTCTGTAAAAAACGTAGTCGAGAAATTTCGCAACTGATTTTTGTTATTATTTAGCGCTTTGAATCGTATGATAATTACCGCAAGTGCGAAGTAACAAATGATGTACGTTCGTCTGACACCCCTCGTCGAAGGCCCGCCGATGGCTTTACTGGCGATAGTGCGGATCGCCACTGTCGCAGGTGCCAGGTCGGCTGGACACGAGTGATCCTCCAGCGGTAATCGGATCGGGCGGAGCCCCCAGCTGCCCCCTTGCCAAGCTGCGGCTGCCATCGCATGGCTGAATCGACTCCTCCAACTCCCAGCGTTATCCCGGTAACTCATGTCCGGACAGCAAACGCTGGCAGGCCGAGGTAAGAATTTCGTTTCACTGGTGGAGCATCGTTCTTGGCGACGCCACTGCCGTCAGTGGATCGCGCGCTGAAGAGAACAGCCGACGATCTGCCATGGCGCTAACGCTCAACTCCGACGGTGCAACAGTCGCATCATACCGGCCAGTGATCGCTTACACCGTGCCCCGTTACAACTGCTATCTGTTCAGAGTGAACAACGACGGTCCCGAAGCTCCCCGGCGATTCATTGCAATTTACATAGGAGTCGCCGGCGGCGACCGCCAAGCTTCCCGCCGGCCGGCCCTCCGGCTTCCGACGAGCGTGGCCGACTGCCGCCACGAAATTTCATGTTCGCAATACTGGCGAGTGGCCGGTCGGATTAGCATTACGCAAGGTATAGCCGGTCGTTACATGCATATGTTACGTTACTCGCTGTGATCGTCTTGAGGTCTTGTATTGTGACGAGGTAGGCTGGGGCAAGTTTTGAGGTAAACCATGACAAAAAAATAGGCCAGGCCCATACTCAGCTCATTACTCGCAACCGGGGAAGACGATGGACAACACGGCTATTCGCACCACACAATGGCTCGGCACTACGTATACGCTTTTGTTGACCAAGCCAGAAACCGGCGGCGCTTTCGCGCTCGTTGATAGCGTCACCGAACCCGGGTATGGTCCGCCACGACACGTTCATAAAAACGAAGACGAAGCCTTCTTTATACTCTCAGGCGATGTCGAGTTCTGGACAAAGGACGGAACGGTGGTCAAGGGACCTGGGGAAGCCGTCTTCATGCCGCGCGGCGTGGAGCACACCTTCAGGGTTGCAGGCGATCAGCCGGCAAGAATGCTGACAATGCTCACTCCTGGGGGTTTCGAAGCCTATTTTTTGGAGATGGGCCGCAACAAATACCGTATCCCCGAAGACATGGGCGTAATAGCCGGCTCGGCGGCCACTTATGGTATCACTTTTACAGGCCCGCCGCTCGACGCAAATTGAACTTGTTAAGGCGTCCGTCAGTGCGGATGTAGGGGCGAAATGTACACCTGACCCGTCGGCGGGACGCATCGCGGCTTAGGTTCAGATCGAAGCGGCCTCAAGGCGACGCGGAGATCAGCTGTGAAAAGCTCGGCATGGGCGGGGACCGCCATATCATCGCGCCATATTTAGCGTATAGTACTCCAGTCGGCGATCTTACCAGGGCGACGCCGATTGGGCGATAAGACGTGCTCTTGCCTTTGGTGGGGCCACAATAATGTCTCTAAACCTCTTAAATCTTCCGGAACTGTCCGAACGGCACATAGAGATGCTCGCCAAGGTAATAGCCGACTGGTGCGATGCGAACTCCATCGATGCAGGCGGGAATTGCGCAGAAGCCGCATATGCTGCCGCCATTGATCTTTTAAGTGCAGACCCGGACCTGTCAGCGGGTCAGTTGCGACAGGCACTGGACCTCAGTATGGCTGAGAATAAGCGTGCGGAACCTTCCTCGTAGGCTCAAGTTGTGATGTAGCGGCCTCTCCGTTTTGCGGGTGTGCCCGCTGGCGATGGAGCATGTGTCTTGTGGACGAGTGTCGTTATTCTACATCTGCGAAAGCCGATCACCGTGAGATCGGCAAAACAGGCGTTCGATCTCCTGTCGGCCCGTTGGCCAGTCTCTGACGGAAGGGCTTACATCGCGGCCCTTGAAGCCTGTGAAGGCGTCAATGACGGACATGTTTCAGACGAAAGCGCTCGGGAGTCGTTCTTGTTGGCGTTGGAGGAAGCCGAAATCCCCTACTCGACCGATATAGAACGGTAGGCACGCCGGACTTTAAGTTGACGCCTGCTCAACGAAGAACGGGCATGTTCCTGCACGTAGCAAGGCGTGATCTCGAACAATGCTCTTCCAGATACAAGCTGAGTTCGTTCAGCCTCTTCACCAGTGCCGGATGCTCACTTCAGGCCACAGTGTTTTCGCCCTCGCAGCGTTCTCCTCGTGAGTGTGCCGGTTATCAAGAAATCAGGATCGACGGGAACGGTGCAGGCATATCATTCGCGAAGAAAAGTGCCTGGCGGATCGATCGGGTCGTGAAGTGATCATATCACCCGCGAGATCGAACTCTCGCTGCCGAAATCGGGTTTCGCTCTCTTGAAAAAGAGGGACGCCGAGCGTTTTCTTGAGTACTGCCTACAGTTCAAGTGTGGGGTAGACAACCTCCTCCTTGCCTTCGCGTCGACGAAGATAGGGATGCACCCATGTCGCCCTGGATCGGGCCGGGGCGCACGATCGCCACCTGGATCACCAGGTCGTAGAAGGTCCTCAGTTTCAGACGGGGGCAGCATTGCCATCTGCGCAGGGGATTCGACCTGGAATGTCCCGAGAGTATCGGCTTTGCGGATCATCGCGTAGGTCTGCGCCTCCTCCTGCGGGATGTCTGCAAGTCCCATCGCAAGAGACTTGTATTCGGCATTCAGATCTTCGAAAGCGCCTGTTCGAGGTCGGCAATGATGTCCTTGACGTCCTCGATGCCGATCGAAAGGCGCACCACGTCGGGGCCGGCCCCGGCGGCGATCTTCTGTTCGTCGCTCAACTGCCGGTGCGTCGTCGAGGCAGGATGGATGACGAGCGAGCGGGTGTCGCCGATATTGGCAAGGTGGGAGAAGAGTTCCAGGCCCTCGACCAGCGTTTTTCCCGCGTCATAACCGCCATTGACGCCGAAGGTGAAGACGGAGCCGGCGCCCTTCGGCGAATAGCGCTGCTGCAGGGCGTGGTTCGGGTCGTCTTCGAGGCCAGCATAATTGACCCAGGCGATCTTGCTGTGCGCCTTCAGCCACCTCGCCACCGCAATCGCATTGTCGCTGTGGCGCTGCATCCTCAGCGGCAGCGTTTCGATGCCGGTCAGGATCAGGAAAGCGTTGAAGGGCGAGATCGCCGGCCCGAGGTCGCGCAGACCAAGAACGCGGGCGGCGATCGCAAAGGCGAAATTGCCGAAGGTCGCGTGCAGGACCATGCCGTTGTATTCCGGCCGCGGGCTCGACAGCATCGGGTAGTTTCCGGATTTCGACCAGTCGAAGGTACCGCCGTCGACGATGAGGCCACCCATGGAATTGCCGTGGCCCCCGAGAAACTTGGTCAGCGAATGCACGACGATATCGGCGCCGTGTTCGATCGGACGGATGAGATAGGGTGTTGCCATCGTATTGTCGACGATGAGCGGCAGGCCATGGCGATGCGCCACGTCGGCGATCGCGGCGATATCGACGAAGGTGCCGCCGGGATTGGCAAGGCTCTCGATGAAGATGCCGCGCGTCTTTTCGTCGATCTGGCTTTCGAAGCTTGCCGGATCGGCGCAATCGGCCCAGCGCACCTGCCAGCCGAAATTCTCGAAGGCATGGCCGAACTGGTTGATCGAGCCCCCGTAGAGCTCGCGGGCGGCGATGAAATTCTCGCCGGGGCGCATGATGGTGTGGAAGACGATCATCTGTGCGGCATGGCCGGAGGCGACGGCAAGGGCCGCCGTGCCGCCCTCGAGCGCTGCGACGCGCTCCTCCAGCACGGCCTGCGTCGGGTTCATGATGCGGGTGTAGATATTGCCAAAAGCCTGCAGGCCGAAGAGCGCGGCGGCATGATCGGAATCGTTGAAGACGTAGGCGGTCGTCTGGTAGATCGGCGTCACCCGCGCGCCGGTCGCCGGGTCGGGCTGCGCACCGGCATGGATCGCCAACGTGTTGAATCCCGGATCATTCTTGGCCATGTCGTCCTCCCGTTGTTGCTGACGGCCGGGATCATAGCCTCTCCCGGACGAAAGTTAATCGCGATCCGTTTCAACCCGCGGGCGTTCGGTGGAAAATCCGTCTCTCCAGAGCGCAGCTCAAGCAATGAGATCGGGCAATGAGATTAAGCAATGAGCCGGGGATACTCGATCGCCGGACAGCGGTTCATCACCACCTTTATGCCGGCGGCCTCCGCCTTTGCCGCAGCCGCATCGTCGCGGACGCCGAGCTGCGCCCAGATGACCTTCGGCAAAGGCTTCAGCGCTAAGGCCTCCTCGACGACGCCGTCCAGATATTCGGCAGCGCGAAAGACGTCGACCATGTCGATCGGCACCGGAATGTCGGCGAGCCGCGCAAAGACGGTGCGGCCGTGGATTTGTTTACCCGCCTGCCCCGGGTTGACCGGAATGACCTCATAGCCGCGCGACAGCAGATAGCCCATGACGCCGTTGCTCGGCCGCGCCGGATTGGGCGAAGCGCCGGTCAGGGCGATGGTCTTCACCGAATGCAGGATTTGGGCGAGGAAATCATCCGTGTAGCTGTCGTGATTCATGTCCGCTTCTCCACTTGCGAAAGTCTTTCGCCACGGCGCGCGTAATTTTGCGTTTGCGTGAAACCAGTTGCGCGCCTTTCCCGTATATATGAATTGGACACTCTCTGAGGATGATTCGATGAAAAAAATCGCTCTTGCCCTCATGCTCGTGCTCGCCGCATCGCCGGCGCTGGCGATCTCGCGCTACAACCCGCTCGCCATGAGCTGCGACAGCGTGCGCGCCGCCATCCACAATCAGGGCGCCGTCATTTTCCGCTATCAGTCGCCCCGCGGTCTGCCCCTCTATGATCGCTACGTCCGCAACAGCAATTATTGCGACGCGACCGACTATGCGGAGTGGACGCACATTCCCTCGAAAGACAATCCCCGGTGTCCCGTTCTGAACTGTCAGAACATAGACAACCTAGACGGGATGCTGTTCGTTCCGCATTATCAGCTCTGAGGTTTTTGTTGCCGTGACCGTCGCAACGCCCTACGCCCGTCGCGTTTGGGAACGTCCGCCGCCTCACGATTTTTCTGAGAATATGCAATCACCAGCTTTATTTTCCAAGTATGTCAAAGTTATAGAATAATATCTGTATTTCAGCAACATAGAAAGATCCACACAGGAATCCCTCCAACCGTTTTCTGCTTTCGTTCTTCGAAAATTCGCCCTATGTTCTGGTGTCCATTAGCGGCATCTCATAGTTGAGAAGATCGCTTGGATTGAACGCATATCGAGCGCACGCAAAAATTGCCGGCTGCACCGGCCATTGTTGGGACATTGGAAGGGTGATATTGCGGACATGAAGACATCCGCGACTGCGGCAACGCATTTTCGTGCAAATCGCAGTTGTCTTACCAGAAGTTTGCCCCGTCGGGGCGAAGCGCTTGTCTTTCCCCCGTAGTCCAGGATTTATCCTTGCCCCTCGATGTCATCCTGCTCGTTCTGTTCGGTGCATTGCTTCATGCGACATGGAACGCGATCGTCAAAGCGGGGAGCGATAAATCCCTTGATGCGGCGCTGATTTCGGCCGGCGGCGCCGTATCGGCCTTGCCGTTTTTGGCATTTCTGCCATTGCCGCAAAGTGCGGCCTGGCCGTTTATCGGCGCGTCGGCCATCCTGCAGTTCGTCTATTTCCAGCTGGTTGCCGCCGCCTACCGGGCCGGCGATATCGGCCTGGTCTATCCGCTGATGCGTGGTTGCGCGCCGTTGCTGATCGCCGCAACAAGCGGTGTCATCCTCAGGGAAGATCTTTCCGGCGCCGCGCTCGCCGGCATCATGACGATCTCGGCCGGCGTCCTGACGCTCGCTCTGGAGGCGCGTCGCGGCAGCGGCCGCGCCGTCGTCCTCTCCATTGCCAATGCCTTCGTCATCGCCAGCTACACTTATGTCGACGGCATCGGCGCCCGCCTTTCAGGCAACGCGGTTTCCTATACGCTTTGGATGTCGCTGCTGCCGCCCATACTGCTGTTTGCCTGGGCGGCGTCCCGGCGCGGCAGCCTGACGGTGGTGCGCCACGTCCGCCGCAACTGGTGGCGCGGCCTTATCGGCGGCGCGGGCTCGATTGCATCTTACGGACTGGCGCTCTGGGCGATGACGAAGGCTCCGGTCGCGACCGTTGCCGCGTTGCGGGAAACCGCGATCGTCTTCGCTCTGGTGATCTCGGTCGCCGTGTTCAAGGAAAAAGCCGGGATCTGGCGTTACCTCGCCGGCGTCGTCATTGCGGCCGGCGTGCTGGTTCTGAAGCTGGCGTGATCATTCGCCCTTCCATTCCGGCTTGCGCTTGCCGAGGAAGGCGCCGATGCCCTCCTGCGCATCCTGCGTCAGCATGGTCTCCACCATCACCTTGGCGGCATAGTCATAGGCTGCCTCCACCGGCAGTTCGAGCTGCCGATAAAATGCTTGCTTGCCGATTTTCAGGATCAATGGCGATTTGCCAGCGATCACGGCCGCATATTTGGAAACGACCTGCGCCAGATACTGCTTCGGCACGATGCGGTTGACGAGGCCGAAATCCTTGGCGGTCGAAGCGTCGATCGTCTCGCCGGTCAGAAGCATTTCCATCGCCTGTTTGCGATGGGCGGCACGGGTAACCGCCACCATCGGCGTCGAACAGAACAGGCCGATATTGACGCCCGGCGTACAGAACGTCGACGTGTCCGTGCAGATCGCCAGATCACAGGAGGCAACGAGCTGACAGCCGGCAGCCGTTGCAAGCCCGTCGACCTCGGCGATAACAGGTTTTGGCAGATGCGCGATCTTCAGCATCAGATCGGCGCAGAGGCGGAAGCTTTTCTCGAAGAACGCAGCGCCCCGGTCTTCGTCGACGCGATGGGCCGTGAGTTCCTTGAGGTCATGGCCGGCGGAAAAGATGGAGCCGGTCGAGGCGATGACGACGACGCGCACATCCAAATCCGCCTCCGCCTTTTCGAGCTCGGCCATCAGCGCCTCCAGAAGCGCAATCGAAAGCGCATTGGCCGGCAAATCGTTGATCACGAGCCGCAGCACGCCGTCGCGCAGCGAGCGGAGCAACAATCCGTCTACCCTGTCCGCGTCCTTTCGGAAGGATACTATTTCGGCCATGATGCTGCTCCCTGCGCTCGATTTCCACACACCTGTTCTGCCACAAGGCGCCGGCAATTTCGAGCAGGATCCGCCCTCCCCGCTGCGGCGTGGTCAAAACCAGAACCACGATTTCGATGTCTCGGCCGTCGCCTGCGCACGGGTCAGACCGATATCGCGAAGCTCATCATCGGTGAGGTCCGAAAGCTTGCGGCGGCTGCGTCGCTTTTCGAGCCGACACTCGATGGCCGCCAGCAGCCGCCGGCCCCGGCGTGCCGTCTCGCGAAGTTTCAAACAAAGGGCGTTGCGCGGTGTCGCTAATATCTCGCCGAATTCCAGGGTCATCTTTTGTCCTTTCTCAACGGAGATAAGATGCGCTGGAAGATGCCGCGAAAGAAGCTTATGGATATTATAATATGCATAAGGATTTCTTTGGGTGCCGCTCAATCTCGATCAGCTCGCAACCTTCGTCAACGTCGCCGATCTTGGAAGCTTTACGGCGGCCGCCGACAAGGAAGGTGTGACGCAACCGGCCGTCAGCCTGCAGATCAAAGGCCTCGAACAGCGGCTCGGCGTCAGGCTGATCGAGCGCGTCGGGCGGCGGGCGCAACCAACGGCGGCCGGCCTCGACCTGCTTTCGCACGCGAGACGTCTGCTGCAGGAAGCAGCCGCGGCGGAAGAAGCAATGATGCCCCACAGGGATGGCGCCAGCGGCCGGGTGCGCATCGGCAGCGGTGGCACGGCCTCGATTCATCTCCTGCCGCGCGCCATCGCCGCCGCCAGGCAGGCGATGCCCGGCCTCGAAATCACCGTCAATATCGGCAATGCCGATGATATTCTGCGCGATCTGGAGGCCAATAGCCTAGACATCGCCGTCGTGGCCTTGCCGGCATCGGGACGAAACTTCGAGATTGAACCGTTTTACGAGGAGGAATTGCTGGCTGTCGCGCCCGCAGGCAGCCTGCTGCCCGAAGGCGGACCGGATGCCGCCTTCATGCGCGACAGGACGCTGCTGCTTTACGAGGGCGGCAATACCAGGCGGGCAATCGACGCGTGGCTCGCCGCCCCTGATGGCAGGACCCGTCCGGCGATGGAATTCGGCAGCGTCGAGGCGATCAAGGAGCTGGTGGCCGTCGGGCTCGGCTGGTCGATCCTGCCGGGGTTGGCGCTCAAGCGCGACCGTGCCGGCCTGGTGACGACGTCGTCGCTGAAGCCGAAGCTCATGCGCCGGCTCGGCATGGTTCTGCGCCGGGACAAACATCTGACACGCGGCCTTCGGGAAATGATGAAATGTCTGCGCGAGTGCAAGGATTAAACACCGCTTCGACCCCACAAGTCCCGACGCGACGGGGGAAAAACCTTCAATATGGCAGCTTCCCGCCTCACCCAATTTGAGGCAACATAATACCACATAGCTAAGCGGCTGTTTTTGCTTATGTTTCTTTTGAGGCCGCCGGGCGTGTCGATATTGACCCGATAACACATTCCCTTTATACACCGCGCCAGAACGCAGCCTTCCCGGCTGCTTTCTTTTTGGCACGCCTCGCGCCTGCCAATCCAAGCAACAAGAAACGCCCTTCCAGCCTTCGGGCAAGGGTCCCAAAAGAGAGTATTCATCATGGCTACCTTCTCCCAGAAGCCTGCAGAGGTGGAGAAGAAGTGGGTGATCATCGACGCCGAAGGGCTGGTCGTTGGTCGTCTCGCTTCCATCATCGCTATGCGCCTGCGCGGCAAGCACAAGGCAACCTTCACGCCCCACGTTGACGACGGCGACAACGTCATCGTCATCAATGCCGACAAGGTCGTTTTCACCGGCAAGAAGTATTCCGACAAGGTCTACTACTGGCACACCGGTTACGCCGGCGGAATCAAGGAACGCACTGCACGCCAGATCATCGAAGGCCGCTTCCCGGAGCGCGTCCTTGAAAAGGCCGTCGAGCGCATGGTTCCGCGCGGCCCGCTCGGCCGTCGCCAGATGAAGAACCTGCGCGTCTATGCCGGCGCCAACCATCCCCATGAAGCCCAGCAGCCGGTCGCCCTCGACGTTGCCGCGCTCAACAAAAAGAACGTAAGGAGCGCCTGATCATGGCTGACCTCTCCTCCCTGAAGGATCTCGGCACGGCTTCCGAAGCTGCTGCTCCGGCCCACGTCCGCAAGGTCGATTCGCTCGGCCGCTCCTATGCGACCGGCAAGCGCAAGAACGCCGTCGCCCGCGTCTGGGTCAAGCCGGGCTCCGGCAAGATCATCGTCAACGGCAAGGAATTTGCGGAGTATTTCGCCCGTCCGGTGCTGCAGATGATCCTGCGCCAGCCGATCGTCGCGGCTGCCCGTGACGGCCAGTTCGACATCGTCGCAACCGTTGCCGGCGGCGGCCTCTCCGGCCAGGCCGGTGCCGTTCGCCACGGCCTGTCAAAGGCGCTCACCTACTTCGAACCGGGCCTGCGCTCGGTGCTGAAGAAGGGCGGGTTCCTGACCCGCGACAGCCGCGTCGTCGAACGTAAGAAGTACGGCAAGGCAAAGGCCCGCCGCTCCTTCCAGTTCTCGAAGCGCTAATCGCTTCCGACAGACGGAATTACTAAGGCCGGGGCAACCCGGCCTTTTTTATTGTGCAATCGTCCGAAAAGGGCAGAATCACTGCCGCGCTGCGCAATTCAGGACGCCAAAAACATCTCGCGCAAAACCGCACCGCGGTTCTGCGGTAGCGGTATGAGTCAAACAAAAGCACAAGCAGCGCGTCTGAAAGATAGCTATGCGCTTTGGTTCGTCAGAGCGACGTGCATCAGTCGGAGGAAAGGGCGGCCACATTTCCATCCACGATGTCGTCTTGCCTGAGAGCGGACAGGATTTCGTCGGCGACGGCATCCGCACCCGCCGGGGTGAAATGCACCTTGTCGGAAATAAACGTCTTGCCGTCCCGCGCCAGATCGCACCGGCCCGCCTCTCTTCCGCAGAAGATCCTGGCCGGATCGACGCGTAGGACATGCCTGTCTTTGGGGTCGTCGAGATAGGCGTAGGAAGGCGCCGATTGCTGGAGAAATTCATCCTGGGCGATCGTGATCGTCGGCGCCGGCGTGCCCTTGTGCATCAGCTTCGCGACCTTGGCGGCGATCTCCGTGTCGCCGCGCGGATGAGGATAGATGATGACGACGCGGATGCCGGCCGATGTCAGCTCGCCGACGGTTTTGTCGAAAGCATCCCTCAAACTCTGCCCTACGTCTGATGTCGCGACTTCCTCGCCGCTGAACCTGTAGCGCGACTGCTCGAAAAAGATCTTCCAAGAGGCAGCGAGAAAGACCGTTTTCACCTTGCTCTTGACGAGATAGTCGATCGCCGCAGCGTTGAAGGCACCGCAGTCGCGCGCCTGGTGGGGGACCATCGAGACGTCGGCGACCGGCGCACAGAAGCTGTGCGTAATCTGTTGCAGGCCGATATTCATGCCGTCCAGACGCTTGGCCAGCGCCGGCGTCAGCGACGACGCCAGGGAATCTCCAAGGATGGCGTATGTCTGTTCGTGGCTGCCGTTGAATACGCAGCCCTGGATCGGCATCGTATCCCAGCCCGACGAGCCCTCGAGAAGGCAGGTCTTGCTCCAATCATTGTTCGCCATGAATTCCTTGATCGGCGCCGGCAGACGCCATGGAATGCCGCGCGTATCGTGGCCGTAAATGCCGAAGGCGATAAAGGCGGCCAACACCAGGGATACCGACGCGGCCAGGCTGCGGGTCGACGGCAGCAATCGGCGCTCGCGCCTGCGGAACGGCTGCTCGACGAAACGCCACGAGACATAGGCAAGCACAAGCGAAAGGCAGGTAAGAACGCCCATCACGGTCAACGGGGGCGGATCGATGCTGCGGATCCGCGCAAAGGCAAAAAGCGGCTGGTGCCAGAGATAGGCGCTGTAGCTGATCTGCCCGATCATGGTGAAGACACGGGTCGACAGCAGTGCCGCCACCCAGGTTCCCTGTCGCGCATAGAGCAGCACGAGCATCGCGCCGACCACGGGAATCAGGGCGAGCGTCGAGGGAATGGGCGAGGTTTCGTCGAAATAGAAGATGGAGAAGGCGATCATGCCGAAACCGAGGAACGACAGCGGATCGCTGCCGCGCTTTTGCCCCTTCAACTGCATGAAGCTGCAGGTCGATCCGGCCAGAAATTCCCAGGCCCGCGACGGCAGGAAATAGAAATTGGCCGAGGGATGGACCCGTGACGCCCACTCGCTATAGGCAAGGCTGGCAAGGGCGAGCGCAACCAGGACGGCAAAGAGCCAGTTCCGCTTGCGCTTCCACATGAACATGACGAGCAGCGGAAAGAACATGTAATATTGTTCTTCGACGGCCAGGCTCCAGATGTGGAGCAGCGGCACCTCTGCGGCCTCCGGCGCAAAATAGCCGCTTTTGAACCAGAACAGGAAATTGGCACCGGAGAGGCTGGTGGCAATAAGACTGTCGGAGAACGCGCGAAATTCCTCCGGCATGACCCAGAGCCAGGCAAAGGGCAGACAGCACAGGACGACGAGAAACAGGGCCGGCAGGATACGACGGGCGCGGCGCTCGTAGAATGCCGCCAGCGAGAAGGTACCGTTGCGTATCTCCTCAAGGATGATCGACGTTATCAGAAAGCCGCTGATGACGAAGAAAACATCGACGCCGATGAAGCCGCCACTGAAGAAACTAAAACCCGCATGAAATAGAATAACGGGCATCACCGCGGCCGCCCGCAGGCCGTCAATCTCTCGTCGGTAAATCACTTAAAATATTCCCAAAATATCGTATTCTTACCGACTTCGAGCACCGAATCTGCAACCCCGCATTGCATAGGGAAATGCGAATTTTTCTGCAAGCGGGAATTTCAGTAAAACTTTGAATAAACCACAGCTTTTGCCAAAATCGTCGGTGCAGGAGGAGGACAGCGCCTTGTTGCCGAGTCTCGGCAACGCGGTCATCCGAACGATTGCTTGAAATCCGTAGACAGCTCGCCTACCCCATTCGCCGCGAATGGATGAAGCCAACTCCTTCGCGTGGATCAACGCCGACGCTCTGACGTCGAACATCCTGCAATGCAGCGTCCGCATTGAACGCGACTATGGTTCTGCGACCGAAAAAAGGAGCATGACTTGGCGAACAGATCGATTGACCACGCCTTCACGGCGACCAGCCTCACTTCAGCCGCCAGCGATCCGACCTTTGCCGGCGCGCTGTCCTTCATGCGCCGCCGCTTCACCAAGGAACTCGCCGGTGTCGACGTCGCCGTCTGGGGTATTCCCTTCGATGCCGCAACCTCGAACAGGCCGGGCACCCGCTTCGGGCCGCAGGCCATTCGGCGCGCCTCAGCCATCTTCGACAATGATGCGCAATATCCCTTCAAACGTGATCTTTTCGCCGACATGGCGGTGATCGACTACGGCGATTGCCTGCTCGATTACGGCAATCACCAGGATACGCCCGCGGCCATCGAACGCCAGGCGAACGCGATCCTCGATAGCGGCGCCTTCCTGCTGACGCTCGGCGGCGATCATTACGTCACCTGGCCACTGCTGAAAGCGCATGCGGCGAAACACGGGCCGCTTGCGCTCGTGCAGTTCGACGCGCATCAGGACACTTGGTTCGACGAAGAGCGGCGCATCGACCACGGCTCCTTTGTCGCGCGGGCCACCCGTGAAGGCATCATCGACCCCGATCGCTCGATCCAGATCGGCATCCGCACCCATGCGCCGGAAGATTGCGGCATCAATATTCTCTATGGTCATCAGGTCGAGGATATGACTGCCGGCGATATCGCTTCGGCGATCATTTCCCACACGCGCGGCGCGCCGGCCTATCTCACCTTCGACATCGATTGCCTCGATCCGGCCTTTGCGCCCGGCACCGGCACGCCGGTCGCCGGCGGACCGTCGAGCGCCAAAATCCTCTCAGTGCTGCAGCGCCTGCACCAGCTCGATATCCGCGGAGCCGATATCGTCGAGGTTTCGCCGCCCTACGACCATGCCGATATCACCGCCATTGCGGGGGCAACGGTGGCGATGTATATGCTGGGGCTTCATGCGGAGCGACGCGCCATCGCCGTGTCACAAGGCTGACTTATTATCCCAAAATGAATCCGGAAACCTTCTGAACCCATTGAAAGCGCAGGTTAACATGGCACCGAAAATCTTCATCGACGGCGAACACGGCACAACGGGTCTGCAGATCCGCACGCGCATGGCCGGCCGCCGCGATGTCGAGCTTCTGTCCATTCCCGAGGCCGAGCGGCGCAACGCCGCCCTGCGCGAGGACATGCTGAACAGCGCTGATATCGCCATTCTCTGTCTGCCCGACGAGGCATCGAAGGAAGCGGTTCAGATGGTCTCGGCCAACAACAACGTGCGCGTCATCGACACGTCGACCGCCTTCCGCGTCAATCCCGGCTGGGCCTACGGCTTTGCCGAAATGGACGGCGCGCAGGCCGACAAGATCAAGGCCGCCCGTTTCGTCGCCAACCCCGGCTGCTATCCGACAGGCGCAATCGGCCTGATCCGGCCGCTGCGTGCCGCCGGCCTCCTGCCGGATGGTTATCCGGTGACGGTCAATGCGGTTTCCGGCTATACCGGTGGCGGCAAGCAGATGATCGCCCAGATGGAAAATCCGGATCACCCGGATGCGATCACCGCGCCGCACTTCCTCTACGGTCTGCCCCTCACCCACAAGCACGTGCCCGAAATGACCGTGCACGGCCTGCTCGATCGGGCGCCGATCTTCTCGCCATCGGTCGGCAAATTCGCGCAGGGCATGATCGTGCAGGTGCCGCTGCATCTCGACGATCTCGCCGAGGGCACGACGATGGAAAGCATCCACGCGGCTCTCGTCGCTCACTATGCTGGCCAGAACATCGTCACTGTCGTGCCGCTCGCCGAAAGCAAGGCGCTCCCCCGAGTCAACGCCGTCGAGCTCGAAGGCAAGGACACGATGAAGCTGTTCGTCTTCGGCACGCCGGGCGGGTCGCATGTTAATCTTGTTGCGCTGCTCGACAATCTCGGCAAGGGCGCCTCGGGTGCTGCAGTGCAGAACATGGACCTGATGCTCGCTTCCTGACGTCATGACGCTGGATGCGCTTATCACCGACGGGCGGGCCTGGTTTGCCGCCGTCCTGCCCGATCACGGCATCTATGCGCTGATGGCCTTTGCCTTCATCGCCGGGCTCGCCCGCGGCTTTTCCGGTTTCGGGGCAGCGCTGATCTTCATTCCGCTCGGCGGGGCCATCATCGGGCCGAAGCTTGTCTCGCCGATCCTGCTCGTCGTCGACGGCATTGCCACGCTCGGGATGATTCCACCCGCCTGGCGCAACGCCAACCGGCCCGAGGTCTTCGTTATGGCCGCGGGTGCGGCACTCGGGGTGCCGGCCGGCACGGCGATGCTGGCGCTGCTCGACCCGACGCTGTTGCGCTGGAGCATCACAATCATCGCCATCTCACTGCTCGCACTTCTCGTCTCCGGATGGCGTTATCACGGGGCGCCTTCGGCACCGCTCAGCAGCGGCGTCGGCCTGATTGCCGGTCTCTTCAGCGGCGCCGCACAGCTCGGCGGACCGCCTGTCGTCGCCTATTGGCTTGGCGGCAAGAGCGATTTCACGCGCGTCAGAGCCAATGTCGTGCTCTATTTCTCCATTTCCACCGTCTTCAGCGCCATCAGCTATTATGTGGGCGGACTGTTCGTCCCCGCCGTGTTTGCGCTGACGGCCGTGGTTCTGCCGAGTTATGCGCTGGGGCTTTACGGCGGCTCGAAACTGTTCGGACTGGCCAAGGAACGGACCTTCCGGATCGCCTGCTACGTGCTGATCGCCGCCGCGGCGATCATCGGCATGCCGCTGCTCGATGGGGCGCTGCGCTAATGCATTTCACCCGGAAGTGTGCAGCGGTTCCGGGGTAGCTGTATAAAGCACGTCGCATGAATCAAGTTTGTTGCGATGCGCTTTAGGACGGCTTCGGGCCGGGCGGTCCGCCGGCCGCAATCGTCTGAAGGTAACTCTCGGTGAAATCGGTATCGATCTCCAGCCACAGCGGGGCATGATCCGACATCTGCCATGTCCGCCATTTCTCGTAGAGTGCCTCAGGCGTCTTTGCCTTGAATTTCGGATCGCCTTCCGGATCGCTCTTCGGCAGAAATCCGGCATAGAGCGCCCGGTCTTCGTCGGTGGAGCGGAAGACGTCGGTATAAAGGTCGATCAGTCCGCCGGTCATCACTTTGAAACGCTTGTCCTTCACGCGCACGGCGATCTGGTCGTAGAAATGGTCGCCCAGCTTTCGCACCTTCTTGCCGTCGATCTCTGCGGGAACCACGAAGCCATGGCTCTTCAGGGCCTTCATCGTCTCATGTTCGGGGCTAACGACGTTGAAATCGCCAAGCAGGATATAGTTTTCGACGGCGCCGCTGAAGTCGAGTTCCTGGCTGCTGGCTTCATCCTGCCGGGCGGCGAAAAACTCGACGAGGTGCTGGATCTCCCCGATCCGCCGTTTCAACTGCTCGCCCGAATCCGCGCCATAGTAGATATGCACCGTGCAAAGGCTGAACCGGAACCAGCCGGACTGGAACGCCACGAGAAACCTGCTGCGGGCGAATTGCTGCTCCATCTCGACGGTCTTCGGTTCGACATCGGGCTGGCCTTTCGGCGCCTTAACCTTTGTGCTTGAAACGACGAGGTGACCTTCCGGCAGCACGACTTCGCCGGCTATCTTGCGGAACCAGACCTTCTCGGTATTGTAGACGAAGGCCATGCGCTCGGAATTTCCACCGGAACCGGCCGTCGTATCCGTTGCGATATAATCCCATTCCCGGCCGAGAATCTTCATCACCTTTTCCAGGGCGGAAAGGTCGCGGTTGACTTCCTGGATGGCCACCAGATCGAAGCATGCGATCATCTCGGCGATATAGGAAAAAGTTTCCGGAAGGCGTGGCCCAAAGCCAAACTTGTTGGAATCGAAATCGCGGATGTTCCAGGTCGCCAGCAACAGCGAGCTGTCTTTCTTCTGGGTGCGCAATGGCGTCAGCGTCTTGCGAATATCGAGAAGGCGCTGCGCGCAGCGCTCGATCGTTCCCTTCGGCTGCCCCGCCAAGGCCCTGCGCATCCCGGCGTAATTATTCGACATCGCCCCCTCCGTGCTGCCGTCGGTTCATCGAACCTAACCCAGCTGCATATAGGGAGGAAATATTACACGTTTAAGTCAGCAATTGCCGTTGATTCTGAATGACTCTCATCCGTGGGCCGGCCCGCGTCGAGGCCCAGCTTCAATCGCGCTCCGCGATTGCCGTGGCGTGCGGGTATTCGCCGTAAAAGCCGCGCCAGTTGGCGACGGCGAAACCGAAGACCACCAGGGCGCCGGCCTGATGCAGCAGGCCCCAGTGGAGCGGCACCTGCAGCAGCAGCGTGGCGATGCCGATCGCCGCCTGTAGCGTCACCAGCGAGAAAAGCACGACGGCGCGGCGGGCATGGGTGGTCCAGGGTGCGGTGCGCAGGGAAATGACCATGTTGATCAAGGTCAACGCGAAGAGCGCATAGGCGCCGACGCGGTGGATGAACTGCACGGTCTTCGGGTTCTCGAAAGCGTTGATCCAGAAGGGCTGCTGGATCAAGAGATCCGAGGGGATGACGGCCCCATCCATCAGCGGCCAGGTATTGTAGGAGAAACCGGCATCGAGCCCGGCCACCAGCGCGCCGAGATAGATCTGGAACAGCGCGAAAATGGCGATGACGGCGGCAAAACCGCGCGAACTGCGCGCCGGCGCCGGATCGTTCGAATGCGGCGAGAGACCGCGCATAATCCACATGCAGCCGGCAAAGATCAGACAGGCCATGACGAGATGTGTCGCAAGCCGGTACTGGCTGACGTCGGTGCGGACGGAAAGACCCGAGGACACCATCCACCAGCCGATAAAACCCTGCAGGCCGCCGAGCGCCAGAATGCCGACGAGCGGCCAGCGCAGGCGCCTTTCGATGCGCCTGGTCACCCAAAAAAAGGTGAGCGGCACCGCGAAGATCACGCCGATGCCGCGGGCGATGAGCCGGTGGGCCCATTCCCACCAGAAAATGCCTTTGAACTCGTCGACGGTCATAGAGCTGTTCAATTGCTGAAACTCGGGAATGCGCTGGTAGAGGCGGAACTCCTCCTCCCATTCGGCAGCCGACAGCGGCGGAATGACGCCATGGATCGGCTTCCATTCGGTGATCGACAGGCCGGAATTGGTCAGCCGCGTGGCACCGCCGACGAGCACGAGACAGAAGAGTGCTAAAAGCACGAAGCCGAGCCACAGCCGCAAGGCGCGGCGATTGCGGTTCTGCTTGCGTACTTCGCTCAGGATCGCCTGTTCCGTGGTGAGGTTCGCGACGGCCATGATGTCTCCTTCTATCCGGCAGTTGATTTGCCCCACCGGCTCATGCAAAACAAGCCCCGAACCTTTGCGGCATGCCGTCGCGCCGGTTCGCGCCA
Organism: Rhizobium lentis; assembly: GCF_014200175.1. GTDB lineage: Bacteria > Pseudomonadota > Alphaproteobacteria > Rhizobiales > Rhizobiaceae > Rhizobium > Rhizobium mulingense. Next base: position 161,723 of record NZ_JACHBD010000003.1, read on the forward strand.
CCCCAGACAAGAGATCAAAATGCCCGTCCGCCTCCGCAAATTCATCGGCACGATCCTCATCATCGTGCTCGTGCTCGTCTATGCGCTGGTGGCGAATACGATCGCAGTGGCGACGCTCGGCAACGCGCCCTGGTGGGGGCACCTGCTCTACTTCCTGCTCACCGGCCTGCTTTGGGTCTTGCCGGCGATGGTGGTCATCAAATGGATGGCCGGACCGCGGCAGCAGTAAGCCATTAACGGCCGGATAACCGTGATCGCCGGAAAACCTCGCTGATGGTCGACGATTAAACCAAATATACGTCCTGCATCCCTACCTTCCCGCTCAGCATTTTGACCGGAGAGTTTCAGTGCAGACGCAAAAGCTCGACGTCCGTGAACAGCCGTCAGACGATGGCGCGCTGGCCGCCACGGCGATTTCACGCTTACGCCAGGTGAGCATGCAACTTGCCATGGCCAAGATCGACATCGCGGTTTTCGACGCGATGCAGCCGTTGGAGGATGATTGGCGGGCTCTGGAGGCCGACAATCTCCAGTCGCTCCATCAGAGCTACGATTGGTGCGCCGCCTGGGTAAACGCCTTTCAACGGCCGCTCGCCATCCTCAAAGGCACCTATGCCGGCGAGACGGCCTTCATTCTGCCGGTCGAGATCGTCAGGTCGCGTGGGCTTGCCGTCGCGAAATTCATCGCTGCCGATCACAGCAATATCAATACCGGTCTATTCTCCAGGAATTTCGCCGAAAGCGGCGGGAGCATCGACGCCGAAAAATTCGCGCGTCAGCTTCAGCATGCGTTGAAGGGGCGAGCCGATCTGCTGTTGCTGCAAAACATTCCGTTGGAGTGGCGCGGACGGCAGACGCCGCTCACCGGGCTGCCGATGGTGCAAAACCAGAACCACGCCTATCAACTGCCGCTCCTTGCCGTTTTCGAGGAAACGCTGAAACAGATCAATGCCAAGAGCCGTCGTAAGAAATTCCGCGTTCAATCGCGGCGTCTCGAGGCCGCCGGCGGCGTCGAATACGTTATCCCCGAAACATCGGAAGAACAGCATCGCCTGCTCGATATCTTCTTCCGCCTGAAGAGCGCCCGCTTTGCCAGCCTTGGCTTGCCCGACGTCTTTGCCGACCGGGAAACACAGGCCTTCCTGCACGGCCTCATCGACAAGCAGGATGAAACAGGGCAGTCCTTCGGCCTGAAGATGCATGTCCTGCGGCTGAAGGGCGGAGATGAGGAGCGGATCGCTGCGATCTCAGGCATCTCGCGCAAGGGCGATCACGTCATCTGCCAATTCGGGGCGATCGACGAAGACCTCGTGCCGGATACGAGCCCCGGCGAATTCCTCTATTGGCAGACCATCTCGGGATTGCACGGTAAAGGGGTCGCGCTGTTCGATTTCGGCTTAGGCGATCAGACCTACAAACGATCCTGGGCGCCGGTCGAGACCGCGCATTACGACGTGGTGCTGCCGGTTTCGCCGATCGGCGTCGCCGCCGGCGCGGCGCACAGGATCGTCACGCGCAGCAAGGCGCATATCAAGGCGCGCCCGAAGCTCTATAAATTCGCCCAGGGGATCCGGGCAAGGATCGGCTGAACGGTCCTTGTCCGACAGATGTGCTTGCCGCAGAACCGCGTGCCATGCCTCAGGCCGCCTGGCCGAGCATCTGCCCCGCCTCTTCGCCTTCCGACATCAGCACGACGCGCTCGTAGCCCGCAGCCTGGAATTCCGTCATCAGTGTTACGAAAACGGTCTCCTCGAGCTGCGGCAGGGAGAGGATGATCTCGACATCCCGGCTGCGCGTCAGGCGCGAGACGCCGGCGACATCGGCAGCGCCGCATTCGACGACCACGAGGTCGTAGGCAGCGGCCAGCGCATCGAGCAGCAGCGACAGCCGATCGACACCGCGCATGGCGCGGCGTACGTCGCTCCGGCCCTGCGGGATCAGATGGGCATCGGAAAGCCGATCGCTGTGGATCGTGTCGCCGAAAGCGGCCTCGCCGCACAGCAGGTCCGTGACACCAGGAGCGGCCTGGTCTTCGGCCATCAGTTCCGTGGGATGGCCGGACCCGGTCATATCAATCAGGACGACGCGACGGCCGGCATCGGCGAGAATGCGGGTCAGCAAAACCGTCGCTGCCGAACCATCGTCACCGGTCGGAGATATCGCAAATGCCAGCGGCGCACGGCTACCGGTGAGATAATCGGCAACCGAGACGACGGAGAATTCATTGTCATCCTCCGGTACCTCAGCGGCAGTCTCCGCGTCCTCGTCGATCGCATCCTCTTCGTCGGCGACCACGGCGAGCATGCTCGGCCGGGCGGGCTTTCTGACGGCGGCGGCGACCGGAGCTTCCTGCGGCGCAATCTTCTCTTCGGCGCCCGCTTCCGTCTCGATTGTCTCAGGCGACGCATCGATCGGGCGAAGCGCCCGGCCGCTGAAGAGTTCGGCCAGCATGGTGACGATGGCGCTGAGGATCAGAATGGCGACGGCTGCGACGACGACGATCGGCACCACCTTGGGGAAATAGGGATCGACCGGCTCGATGGCCTTGGAAACGATACGGGCGTCGGCCGGGCTCGAATTGCTGTCGGCGCGGGAGGCGGCCTCGCGATAGCGCACCAAATAGGTTTCGAGCAGCTGGCGCTGGGCGGTCGCCTCGCGCTCGAGCGCATTGAGGCCGACTTCGTCCTCGCCGGCGCGGGCACTGTTGGCCTGTACCGTGTCCTTCTGCCGCTCGAGCTCGCTTGCGCGGAGGTCCGCGACCTTGGCTTCGTTTTCGATGCTCGCCAGAATCTTCTGCGTTTCCTGGCGCATCTGTCCGCGGATGTCGGCAAGCTGGGCACGCAGGCTTTTCAGCCGCGGGTGGCTATTGAGAAGGCTGGTCTGCAGATCCGATATTTGCGACTGCAGGCCCGATTCCGTTGCTTTCAACCGCTGAATCGCCTGCGAGGCCATGATGTCAGGCAGCGTGTCGGAAGCTTCGCCTGACGACAGCGCATTGCGCACCGCCTGCGCCCTTGCTTCGGCATTGGCCTTGTCGCCGCGCACGCGGGTGAGCTCGGCGGAGACGTCGTTCAGCTGCTGGGCGGGAAAAGTGGTCGTGCCGTTCGTCTGTAAAAGCCCGTGGCTGGTACGGTATTCGGCGACCTTCTTCTCGGCCTCGCTGACCTTAAGGCGCAGGCTTTCGATCTCCGGCTCCAGCCAGCGCGTCGCTTCGGAGTTAGAATCGAGCTTGGCGCCGCTCTGGGTGGAAAGATAGACATTCGCCATGGCGTTCGGAATGGCGGCGGCGAGTTTCGGGTCCTTGGAGGTGAAATTGATGCCGATGACGCGGGAGCCCGGCACCTGATAGACCTGCAGCCGCTCGACGAAAGCGTCGATCACCCGCTCTTCCGGTGGGTTCTCCATCGGGTTCTTCTTCAGATGCAGCTTCACCAGGATGCTGCTCATTGCCGAGCCGTTGGCGGCATCGTCGAATTCCGGCAGATTGTAGAGTTTCAGGTCGTTGATCACCTTTTTCAAGAGATCGGCGGATTGCAACAGCTGCACCTGGCTGGCGATATTCAGCTCGTCCATCAGCGGACCGGCGCCTGCGTCGTTTACCTGCTGGGTGCTGGCGAAGGCTGGCGCGCGCGGTTCGATGAGGATGCGAGTTTCGCTGCGATATTGCGGCGACATGATCTTGGCGCCGGTAAAGGCGAAGCCCGCCCCCACGAGCGTGATCGTTAAAATCCTCAGCCGGCGCGCCCAGACGGCGCGAACCAGCTGACTGAGGTCGATGTCCACATCCTGATCACGCGCTACGCCGGACATGCTCTTACTCCACAACAAAGGTGCCGCAAGCGTAAACGACCGTGGTAACTCAACGGTTAATGGTGAACTTGCGAAGAAAAGAGCGGGATCAGCAAAGAACGCCGGAAATTGTCGGCCGTCTTTTACCGGGCATTAACCCTAACGGATCGATAACGACCTCACCAAGTTCATTTTCTGTGAGCACCAGCGGATGTCTGTCGCCCCGCCCAAAATCCTTTTGGCCCTGAGCCTTGCAGCCATGACGGCAGCATTAGGCGGCTGCACGACGTACAAGCCGGCGCCGAAAGCCTTCAACGAGGCAACCATCCAGCCCTATACGCTTGATAGCGGCGACCGGCTACGCATCACCGTCTTCGACCAGCAAAGCCTGACAAATACCTATACGGTGGATCAGGCCGGCTATATCGCCTTCCCGCTCATCGGTCAGGTCCCTGCCCGCGGCCGAACCCTGCAGCAACTCTCGGGGCAGATCGCTCAGAAACTGCAGCAAGGCTATCTTCGCGACCCCGACGTCACTATCGACGTCGACCGCTACCGTTCGATCTTCATCATGGGCGAAGTCGGCCAGCCCGGCCAGTATGCCTATGTTCCCGGCATGACCGTGCAGAACGCCATTGCCGTTGCCGGCGGCTTCACCAGCCGCGCCAACCAGAGCATGGTCGACGTCACCCGCAAGATCAACGGACAGGTGCTGACCGGCCGCATCAACATATCGGGGCCGATCATCGCCGGCGACACGATCTACGTCCGCGAACGGCTCTTCTGAGTTATGGCAAAACAGAAGCCGCTCCGCATCCTCCACTGCTTCAGGTCGCCGGTCGGCGGAATTTTCCGCCATGTCCGCGATCTGGTCGAGGAGCACGCCAAGGCCGGTCATGACATCGGCATCCTCTGCGACAGCTCGACCGGCGGCGAGCACGAGGACAGCCTGTTCGACGATATTCGTCCCTATCTCTCGCTCGGCCTGACACGCGTGCCGATCCGACGCTCAGTCAGCCCGTCGGACATTGCGACGATGTGGGATACGTATAAGAAAATCAAAAGTTTGCGGCCGGATGTGCTGCACGGGCACGGCGCCAAGGGCGGCGTGCTCGCGCGACTTGCCGGCTCAGCCCTGCGGGTGAACAGGTATCGCGTAGCCCGCCTCTATACCGCGCATGGCGGAAGCCTGCATTATTCGCGCTCCTCGCTCAGCGGACAGTTCGTCCTCAGGATGGAGCGCCTGCAGGAATATTTCACCGATGCGCTGGTCTTCATCTGCGAATATGAGCGCGACACCTATATGCACAAGGTGGGCAAGCCACGGACGAAGACGAGACTGATTTACAACGGCATCAGCGAGCGTGATTTCGAACCGATCCCCACCCGCTCGGACGCCGTCCATTTCATCTATGTCGGAATGCTCCGGGACCTCAAGGGTCCCGATCTGTTTGTCGATGCCTTTGCCAAAACCGAGCGGCTGCTCGGCCGGCCGCTGTCGGCGCTGATGATCGGCGACGGGCCCGACCGGGACCGTTACCGCGAGATGATGGTCGAACGCGGCCTCGGCAAGCGCATCGGCATGCTACCGGCAATGCGCGTCCACGAAGCTTTTTCGATGGCGCAGAACCTTGTCGTTCCCTCGCGCGCCGAAGCCATGCCCTATATCGTCCTCGAGGGCCTTGGCGCCGGCAAGACGGTCATCGCCAGCCGCGTCGGCGGCATTCCCGAGGTGCTCGGCGCCGACAGCGCAGCGCTGGTGGAACCCGGCAATGCCGACGACCTCGCCCGCGTGATGGCGGAAACGCTGACCATGCCCGGCTGGCATGGCAGGACGATGCCGAAGCCGGAGGCGGTAAAGGCGGTATTTTCCTCCGCCGTCATGGCGCGTGATGTGCTGAAATTGTACCTTGAGCTGGTCGATCCCGCCGCAGGCGAAGCAATGTCCGCCGCCTCGTAAATGTTTCTTAGGGGCTTTCTGGTATTTCGCTTGCTGACAACGAGCGACAAAACCCCATGAACAAGCTGGAAAAAAGCGATCCGTTCGACGTGGAAGCGCTGCGCAAGCGGGTCTCCGACATCGAGGCGCGACGCAATGCAAGTCGGGAGCAGGCCTCCGAGCCGACCGAAATCAATGCCTATGCCCGGCAGATCGCCGAACAATTCCGCGACGGAACCCGTTCGCCTGTCATCATCATCGGGCAATTACGGCTGCTGGAATTCCTGGCCCTCTTTTCGATTGCTCTGATCGTCTACTACTTCGTAGCCGGCGACGGCAGCGATCCCCTGCTGGTACGGGCGGGCATGGCGGTGATCGCTTCGGCCCTGACCGTGGCCTGCCTGCAGCTTGCCGACACCTACACCATCCCGGCACTTCGGGCGAAGCTGCGGCTGATGCCGCGCATCCTCGCCGCATGGACGATCGCCCTCATGGTCACCATCGGCCTGTTCGCGCTCGTCCGCGGCACCACATCGGCAATGCCCGAGGCCTATCTCCCCTGGTTTGCCGCCGGCGCGCTTTTTCTTGCCGGCGAGCGTTTCCTCGTCGCCTACGGCATTCGCAACTGGGCGCGCAACGGCATCATGGAGCGGCGCGCCGTCATCGTCGGCGGCGGCGAACCCGCCAAGGAGCTGATCCGAGTCCTCGAACAGCAGGCCGACAACGACATTCGCATCTGCGGTATCTTCGACGACCGCGGCGAGAAACGCTCGCCGATCATGGTCGCCGGTTATCCGAAGCTCGGCACGGTGCCCGAGCTCGTCGAATTCGTGCGACTGACGCGCATCGACATGCTGATCATCGCCCTGCCGCTGTCGGCAGAGGCACGCATCTTCGACCTTCTGAAAAAGCTCTGGATTCTGCCGGTGGATATCCGCCTTGCCGCGCATGCCAACCGGCTGCGCTTCCGGCCGCGCGCCTATTCGCATGTCGGCTCAGTGCCGATGCTCGACATTTTCAAGAAGCCGATCCGCGACTGGGATTCCGTCGCCAAACGCGGCTTCGACATCTTCTTCACCCTGGTCGCTCTTGCCCTGCTGTGGCCGCTGATGCTGGTGACGGCCATCGCCATTAAGGCAACCTCCGAAGGCCCGGTTTTCTTCACGCAGAAGCGCCACGGCTTCAACAACGAGATCATCAACATCTTCAAGTTCCGGTCGATGTACACCAACATGGCCGACCCGACGGGCAAGGCCGCGGTGACCAAGGGGGATCCGCGCGTCACCCGTGTCGGCCGCATCATCCGCAAGAGTTCGATCGACGAGTTGCCGCAGCTTTTCAACGTGCTGAGAGGCGAGCTTTCGCTGGTCGGCCCGCGCCCGCACGCCGTTCTCGCCCAGGCTCGCGATCGCGCCTTCGGCGATGTCGTCGAGGGTTATTTCGCCCGCCACCGCGTCAAGCCCGGGGTCACCGGCTGGGCGCAGATCAACGGCTGGCGCGGAGAGGTCGACAATGACGAGAAGATCAAGTTCCGTACGGCCTACGACCTCTATTACATCGAAAACTGGTCGCTCTGGTTCGATCTGAAGATCCTGTTCCTGACGCCGATCCGGCTGCTCAACACGGAAAACGCCTATTGAGCACGGTCGAGGCGACATATCCGCGTGTCGCCCAGCCGCAGCGGATGACACTGCGCCTAATCGGCTCGGCCTTCGTCGCCTTCGGCGTCTTCCTCTCCGGTTTCGTCATCGACGAGCCAGCCCCCTACGAACTCTGGATGGCCGGGCTGATCGGCCTCTGGTTCATCCTGGGATTGAGGATTTCACGCGGCGTCGCGCCCCTGCTTGCCCTGCTGCTCACCTTCAATATCGGCGGCATGTTATCGCTGACGCAGATGAAGGACCTGGCGACGGCGCCGATGTATATCGCCGTGTCGACTTTCCTGGCGCTGACCGCAGTCTTCTACGCGGCGATCATCGAGGACAGCCACAAGCGGCTGCCGCTGATCTTCAACGCCTGGACCTTCGCCGCCGTCGCCACATCGGCACTCGGCGTGCTCGGCTATTTCCACGCCTTTTCCGGTGCGGAAATCTTCACCCTCTATGACCGAGCCAAGGGCGCGTTTCAGGATCCGAACGTCTTCGGCCCCTTCCTGGTGCCGCCGTCGCTCCATCTCGTCCACGGTATTCTGGTGGGCGACCTGAAGAAATCGCCGCTGAAGGCCGCCGCTCTGCTCGTGCTGGCGCTCGGCATCTTTCTCTCCTTTTCCCGCGCCGCCTGGGGCCTCTTTGGGCTCGGCGTCCTGCTCCTGATCTTCATCATGCTGCTGAAGGAGCGCAGCGGCGCCTTTCGCTTGAGAGTCCTGGCGCTGTCGCTGGCGGCGATCATCATGCTGGTCGCCTCGCTGCTGGTGGCGCTGCAGGTCCCGAAGGTCGCCGAATTGTTTTCCGCCCGCGCCCAGTTGGTGCAGCAATATGACGGCGAACATCTCGGCCGTTTCGAGCGTCACCGGATCGGCTTCACCATGATGATGGAGCGCCCGCTCGGCATCGGCCCGCTGGTGTTCGGCACGATGTTTCCCGAGGACGAGCACAATATCTGGCTGAAATCACTCACCTCCTATGGCTGGATCGGCTTCGTCAGCTATGTCGGCATGCTCGTCTGGACGCTGGCGATCGGCTTCCGAAACCTGCTGCTCGACCGGCCGTGGCAACCCTTTTTGATGGTCGCCTGGATCTCGGTTCTCGGCCACGCCACCATCGGCAACGTGATCGACATCGACCACTGGCGCCATGTCTACCTGCTGCTTGGCACGGTCTGGGGATGCGCGGCGCTCGAGGTGCGCCACAAGCGTCAGCGACGGCTTGGACGCACGCCGTAAGGCTCCGTCGTCGTACCTACTTCGTCGCGCCTGCCGTCAAGCCGGCGATAAACCGCCGCTGGAATACCAGATAGGTCAGAATGAGCGGGAAAATGACGATCACCGCGCCGGCGGTCAGAACCGGCGTGTTGACGGTGTAACGCCCCTGGAAGAACAGCATCCCGAGCGGCAGCGTCCGATAGGCGTCGTCGTTGACCAGGATGAACGGAATGAGAAATTCGTTCCAGGTCCAGATGAACAAGAATAGTGCCAGTGTCGACATTGCCGGAATCATCAGCGGGATAACGATCTTGCGCAGGATATAGAAGCGTCCGGCGCCATCGAGGACCGCCGCTTCGAGAACCTCCTCCGGCAATTGCTGCATCGCACTGGCGAGGAAGATCGTCGAGAACGGGATCGACATGGCGATCTGCGGGATGATGAGAGCCGCATAGGTATTGATCAGCCCAAGATAGCGCATTTCATAATAAAGCGGGATGATGAAGGCCTCCGCCGGCACCATCATGCCGAGCGTCAGGATCGCGAACAGCGTGCGCCGCAGCGGAAATGACAGGTAGGCGAAGGCAAAACCGGTCAGTAGGCCCAAGAAGACGCTTGCGGCAACGACGGGTATGACGACGATAATCGAATTCCAGAAGTAAATGTTGAAGTGCCCAGCATTCCAGGCATCGACGTAGTTTTCGAAATGCGGATAGGCCGGAAGGGCGAATGCGCCTTTCAGGACGTCAGCCTTGCTCTTTATCGAGGTCAGCAACAGAAGCAGGAACGGGGTGATCGTTACGAAAGCCAGGAGCCAGAGGACAATGCGAAGGAAAAGCGCGGCGGGAATGTTGGACGAACGGCTCATCAAGCCAATCCTTTGCTTCTGGAGCCCACCAGCCGGTGAATTGCGAAATTGATTGCGAATGTCAGCAAGGCGCCGACAATGGCGATGGCGGCTGCGGCGCCGAAGCGATTGAGTTCGAAGCCGAGCTGATACATGTAGATATTCGGCACGAGCGTGGCGTTGGCGGGTCCACCGCGGGTCATCGTGAAGATCAGGTCGAAGCTTTTGATCGAGGCAATAACCGTCAGAAGCAAAACCACCCTAATCTCAGGCATGAGAAGCGGCAGCGTTATCCAGAAAAAGGTCTTTCGCGGCGACGCGCCGTCGACTTTGGCGGCGTCGAAAAGAGACGGGTCGATACGCTGGATTCCGGTGAGGACGATGACCATGCAAAAACCGAAGAAATACCAGGTAGCAACGATCCCGACCGCGGGAAGCACAAAATTGAAATCTCCGAGCCAGGGCAATGCGAACCTGCCCAATCCCACCGCTCGCAGAAACTGATTGAACGGGCCGAATGCCGGATTGTAGAGCCATGCCCAGATGATGCCCAGCACGGCAGTCGGCATGATGTAAGGCAGGAACAGGAACGTCCTGAGGGCGAGCTGTTCGCGCTGTTTCAGATTCCACACACAGGCGGCAAGCGTTATACCGAGCACGAGCGGCAGCACGCAGTAGAAGATCATCAGCTCGGCATTGTTGCGCAAGGCGATGTAGAAACGGCTGTCGGAAAACAGATCGGCGTAATTGCCAAGACCAACCCATCTGGGCATGGTCAGGCCGTCCCAGCTGGTCAGGCTCAAACCCAAAGCCGCGACAATCGGCCCAAACACAAACGCTGCGTAGAGCAGTAATCCAGGCAATAAATAGATGAAATTGGTCTGTCGCGTTCCATCCAGTGCGGAGCGTTTCATCCAGGACTCCCTGCCAAAGCTCTGGTCATCGCGCAACAAGCCGTGAACTCGTCGCACTTATTTTAACGTGATGAACGGGACGCCGGTCGGACAGCCCAGGGGGCGCGACCGGCGTCCGCACACTTATTTCTTATCTTTCAAATAAGCCTGATAGTCCTTGTCCATCGCATCGACAAAGGCTTCGGGCGTGATCTTGCCGGACAAGAGAAGCGGCGTGTTGTCGTCGATTGTCTTCAGCATTGTCGGGCTCGACCAATCGGGGTAGTGACCGAGCGCATCGTTGGCATTGAGTGTCTTCCACATCTCGATGCCGGAGGTCAGAAGCGGCGTGAGCTTCGGTTTTGCATCCGCCGGGAGCGATGTCGCAGGAAGATAGCCTGCAGCGGCCCAGCTTTCAGCGGCCTTTTCAGATACCATATAGTCGATGTACTCGCCGGCCAGGTCCTGCTTTGCCTTGTCTTTGGCCAGGCTGGTTATCGCCCAGGCAAGATCCACGCCACCGACGCTCATCGGCTTGGAAATGCCCTTCGGGGCGGGAATGGCCATAAAGCCGATATCCGGATTGTTTTGCATGTCGCCGAAGTACCACGTGCCGGAGATCAGGAATGCGCCCTGCCCTGATATGAACAGTTGGACGGCGTCATCACCCGAGATGCCCTCGAAGCCGGGATAAAAGTAGCCGCCCTGTGCCCATTGCTGCACGAGTTTGGCCGATTCGATATTCCCCTTGGTGTTCCAGGAACCGCCTTTGCCGTAGATCAGGTCGTCAAGCTCGGCCCGGTTGGCCGCGTCGATATGCGCTTGATCGATGGCGCCGATCATGTGCAGGGCGAGATGCTGTTTTGCCGAGCCCATCATGAAGGGCGCGACGCCTTTTTCCTTGAGCTTGTCGAGAGCGGCCAACAGCTCTTCGAAGGTCTGCGGCAGCGCCACGCCCGCATCGTCGAGGATTTTCTTATTGTAATAAAGGCCGACGATCTCGGCGAGACCTGAAATGCCGTAGGTCTTGCCGACCCCGAATTTCGTCCCCTCCCAGCGGTCTCTGGCAAGCACGGAATCCGACTGCCGCTTATCCCAGCCATATTTCTTGATGTACTCGTCGACCGGTAGCAGCAAGCCTTCCTTGACCATCGCACCCATGTCGCCGGCGCCCTGGTTGACCTTGGTGACGACAGGCCCGTCGCCGGCCGAGACCGCAAGCTTCAGCGTCAGCTTCATGTCATCGAAGGTGCGGGCGGTGCGTTTGATCGTGATACCGGGATGCGCGGCTTCGAAGTCCTTGTTCAGTTGCTCTATGACCGCGCTCTGACCTTCAAAGGTCTGGTCGTCCCACACGGCCAGATCGTCGGCGCGGGCGGCGGAAAGGCCAAAACTCACAAGCGCAGCGCCGGCAAACGCGACAGCTGCTTTCAATCGGTATGCCGGCAGTATGCTGATCGATTTCACGGTTCTGTTCATCTGCTCCACCTCATTTGGTTTATTCTCCACTCCCCGTTCCGGCTTCGCGCCTGGCGCCGGCCGAACGTTTTCTCCCCCCAGAGCTTTGCCTGGTTGGCGAATCTGAGGTAATCGTCAGTGCTTCAGCTCCTCTCGCGACCTCAAATGACAAAGCGCCACGCAGGAGGTGGCAAAGTGATGGACACCAGTTGCTTCATCCGTCCCGCCATTGAAGCGGATACTGAAGCCTTTTTTGACATCTGCCTGAGGACCGCGAATGGTGGTCATGATGCCAGCGCCCTTTACAGCGACCCGCGTCTGCCCGGCTACATCTGGTCGGTACCCTATCTCAAATTCGCCAAAGATTTTGCCTTTGTTCTCGTTCAGGACGGCCGGCCGGCCGGCTATGTCATCGGCGTCCCGGATACCAGCCTGTTCGACCGGAACCTGGCGGCAAACTGGTGGCCGTCCGTGCGCCGAGAGATCGCCGGACTGGCGCCCAGCCGTCCGCGCGACGGTGACGTGCTGGAGCGAATCCAAAATCCGCGCAGCGGAACACCCTGGCTCCAGGACCAGTACCCGGCGCATCTTCACATCAACATTCTTCCCGGACTTCAGGCAAGCGGCTGGGGACGGCGGATGATCGACACCGAGCTTCAGGCACTTCGCAATCATGGGGTCACGGCCGTGCATCTCGGGGTCGATCCAAACAATGAACGCGCCAGGGGCTTCTACCGTCATCTTGGCTTTTCCGAATTCGAGCGGGATGGCTCCGTCGCCTTTGCAATGCGGATCGATGAGAGATCCCGCTAGAACCGACGGAGCCAGACCACTCATGAGATTGGCTCCGCATTTGCGGCGTCAAGCCCATACTTCAAAACGACCGCCGCCGGCATGGCACTCCAGCCCTGAAGCAGGGAGCCGCGCCCATAGGGCGGCGAGAAATATTCGACCGCCCCGATCCAGCCATTGTCGAGGCAGGTTTCCCACCAGCGGGTCAGCGCATAGCGCGCGCCCCCAAGTCCGTGGCGCAGGCGTTCTTCGGCATAGGCGCCATCCCAATAGGGCCAGTCCGAGCCATTATGATAGCGGTAGGGAAAAGCGGTCTTGGATCGCAGATCACTGGGCCGCTTGAAGGGCGGATAGGCGCACATGACACCCCAGCTGCCATAGGGCTGTTCCTGATTATTGCGCGTTTCCAGTCTGGTTTCGAACGCTCTCAGCATGCCAACAGCCTTCGGCCGCGAAATCGCACCGAACCGCGACAAAGTCAGGCTGTCGAGAGCCAGATGATCCTCGACGAATACATCAGGCGTTCCATAGTCGAAATATCCTCCCGTTGCCGGGACGAAGAGTTTGGCCTCGATTTCCTGGCGGGCCAGATTTGCAGCCTTGCCCGCCCGTTCGGCAAGAGCCGGATCGTGCCCCTCGCCAAGCCTCGCCACCGCATCCATTGCGCCGACGAAAAGGCCGAGATCATAGGAGACAAGGCCCTCGCGATAGACGTTGTCGGCCCAGTCCCGATCGTTACGCGGCTTTACCGGCAGAACGCTGTCGGGGCCGGCCAGGCTGAGATAGCGGTCGGTGATCGCCCGAACGATCGGCCAGTGCAGCTGCACCTCGGCCAGGTCGTTCGTTGCATCCACATAGTCATCGATGAACAGGATGAAAAAAAGCGGACTGTCGAAGTGGTCGCTCCACCAGTCCTGCGGACGGTTGTGATATTCCGGGACTGCCCTTTTGTGGGTTTTCGGATTGGCCTTGCTGTCCGCGACAAAGCGCTGCCAGGCCTCCCGTTGCGCAGGCCCGGTCAAGATCACGCCGCTCGGGGCTTCTCCATCCGGCTGCACCCCCTTGGCGAGCAGCCGGATTTCGTCGCGCACCGCCTCCGGTGCGAGCGTCAAAAGCGGCTGCATCGTCCAATAGCCGTCGCGGTAATAGGTCCGCGCCGGAGCGCTATAGGCCTGTCCGGCAGCAAGACCGGCGAAGGCACCGTTTTCGTCGCGCCTGATGCTTGAAAGGGCGGCGTGGATGCCCTGGCTGACCATGCCGCGCATCAGCGGGTCGGCGGCGGGCATCAGGTCGCAACGCGTGACATATTCCGCCGCCTGCGCGATGATGGCTTCGCTGGCAATATCGAGAGCCTTTTCGGCTTCGTCTCTGGAGGCGCCGACGGCAATTCTCAGATCGGAGCCAACGGCCTCCACGATGAGCACCCCCCATCCCATTTCAAAAGTCTGGCGATGATGGTTCCGAGAGCCCCTCGCCCGTGCGCTTTGCCCATCCGGCTCGTGCCACCAGGCACAACGACGGGCCGGATATATGCCCAGAAGGCGCACGCCGCTGATCAACATCACCGGCAGCGACTGCGCAACAAAGACGCCGCCATGTTCTGCGACAATTCGGTTCGGGCCGTAGGTAAAGGGCCCGCTGATTGCAGAAAATCTCACCCGCCCCAAGTTGCCGGCGCCCCACAGGGCAAGATCAGCATATCCATCCGGGTGGACATCGGCCTGAAGACGCGGCGCCATGACAGGCAGCAGAACTGGTTTTTCGCAGGACAGCTGTCCGTCAGCCAAGGGCTTTAACATGGCAAAATCCCCAACAGGCGGGTTGAGGCGCCAGCAGAAAGCAAAATGGAAAAATAGCGAAACCGGCGAGCACCAGTTCCTCTTCGGGCGATCTTGGCGCGTAGGCAGCTGCCCAGACAATATGCATGATCCATGCTTGTCCTCGACCCTTATTTCGTCGCGCATTTGAATGCATTGACCTCAGCCTACAGGCGACTTCCCATTTGTCAATGACGTGGACAAATTGCCTACTTCCATGTATTAAATTTTGAGTCAGCTGATCAGGTTGAGCGTCAGACGTTATCTTTCGTGATGGTTGGGAGCCAATACCGTTGCTGATTAGGTATACGCTCCGAACTAATTGGAACGAGCAGCCGTATGGCAATGACACCCCGTGCCGCACAGACTCCAATCGCACGGAAAATTTCGACCAACGCCGTCATCCGGACCGTGCTGGCGAACCGTTCGATTTCCCGCGCCGACATCGCCAAACTGACCGGCTTATCGAAACAGACGATTTCCGAGGTCGTGCGCGATCTTGAAGATGAAGGGTGGCTGAAACCCGTCGGCCGGACCGATGGTCGACCTGGCCGGAATGCGATCATCTACGAAATCAACGCCAGAGCAGGACTGGCTGTCTCAATCGATCTCGGCGGCACCAAGATTGCTGCAGCTATCTGCGATCTGCTGGGAAACGTGGTTACCGAAACCAAAGTGGCTACCGACCGGCGCGGCGGAATGCATCTCGTCAATCAATTCAGTGATCTGATCGTCGAGCTCGCATCGGCGGCGGGGACGACCGCCGACAAGCTTCGTCTCGTCGTTCTCGGCACTCCCGGTGTACTCGATCCAGTCACCGGACATATCAATGTCGCGCCGAACATTCCCGGCGTCGACGCCATGGACCTGCGGCAGGTTTTCAGCAGCAGAATGGGTCTACCCGTCATCGTCGAAAACGACGTCAATCTCGCCGCGCAAGGGGAGCGCTGGCGGGGACACGGCGTCGAGATCGACAATTTTGCTTTCGTCGCGCTTGGAACAGGCGTCGGCATGGGCATCATGGCCAACGGGGCGCTGCTGCGCGGGGCGCGGGGCGCTGCCGGCGAGATCGCCTATCTCCCGATCGGCGGCGATGCCTTTGATCCCGGCGGGTTTAAGCTTGGCACTCTTGAAAGCGCCGTCGGCAGCGTTGCGATGCTTCGCCGTTACATCGGCTTCGGCGGGCGCAATGCATCCACCGTGGCCGATCTCTTCGCCGCATTCAACGCAGGAGAAGCGAGCGCCGTCGCCGCAATTGAAGAGACCGCAAGGCTGGCGGCGGTTGCCATTGCGGCAATCGGCGCAACCCTCGATCCCGAACTGGTGATTACCGGCGGCAGCATCGGCGCGAGGCCTGAGCTCGTAAACGCCATCCGGCGTTTCCTGCCGCGCTGCACACCTTATCCGCCGCGCATCGAGATCAGCCGCTTCGGCAACCGCGCCGCCCTCATGGGCGGCATGGGGATCGCAGTCGAGCGCATGCATGACGACCTGTTCGGGGTAAAATTGCGGGAAGCTTGATCCTTGGTGATCCAGAAGCGTGGCTATGTACGCCCTGCACGCTTCGCCATCGACCGCCGCGCCACTTGCGAAGCGCTGCAAATGCGCTAGATTTTCCATCATGATAAATGCAACGCAGATACGCGGCGCGCGCGCCATGATCGGAATGAGCATCGAAGAGCTCGCCGCCGCAAGCGGCCTGCCGGTTGAAACGGTGGCTGCGTTGGAAAAGGGCGAATTTGCGGGCGAGCCGCATGCGCTGTTCGACGTGCGCAGCACGCTCGAGGCGCACGGCATCATCTTCCTTTCGAGCGGCAATCAGGATGAAGGCGGCCCGGGCATTCGGCTGCGGGCACGCACGTCAAGCGATGACGGCATCCGGCCGGAAAATCTAAACGCCGCCAATGACGATTGACGGAACGGAACCGTCGCCTGTTCTAAAACGCGCGATCTTTCAGATTCGCTTCTTGCGCTTTAGCTCTTTGTCTTACGCATGTCGTTGGCGCAAAAGCGCAGCACACTTTTGCGCGACATGCTTTAAATCAAGAACGGAACCCGAGTGTCACAGATAGGTCTTGGCAAGATCGGCCAGTTTGCCCCCGTCTCTCACGCCCTGTCTGTAAAGCTGAATGATGACCGCACCGATCCGCTCGGCCTTCGGCGCCGTTCTGACAAGTCCGCGTTCGACACAAACCTTGTCCAGCACTTGCGAAAGCAGATCGAGATCTTCCGAAAAGAGCGGTAAATCATGCGGATGAATCGATGACCGTAACATCACGCCGCACTTCCCTCCGAGGGCAAACGCCTTCACGCTTGCATCGCCGGACGCCCTCCGCAACCGGCAATAAATTGATTATGCGCGAGGGTCATAACTTTAGCAACTGCGCAAATTCCTGTGGGACAAAATATTGTTCGAAGCATTAGCGCCGCGGCCTACAGAAGGAATGAGCGAGTACAAACGTGGAGTGAAGAACGCTTCCCCTCCCCCGTCCCAAGTCCATTCTCCAACCACAACCTCATCGTTTTCACTGCCTAGGACGCCGTCGAATATCTGAAGCGTTGGCCCGGCAAGCTCGGACGCGACCACCACTTGCGCTCCAGCACTGCCTGAGGGCACTGGACGGGCTGCGCAGCTCAAGCGCAGCACAGGCCTCCTTCGTCATGGCAGCAAAGACGGCAGGATTGCTGGTGTGAGGTCAGCGAAAACGGAGCAACCGCTCCGGAGCGTTTGCGCTCAACTGCGGCGGTGGCCGGCGGCCACGATCTGCGGGTGCATGGAGCCTTCCATGATCACCTTGGCGGTCATCTCGATCACCCGCTCCTCGGCCAGTTCGGCAAGCGCGAGGGCAACGTCGCCCTCCGGCCAGCCGGCCCTGACCGCCTCGTCCGACAGAGCCTGGAACGCGCTGGCAAGAGCCTGCCTGCAAGCTAGATTCTGATCCATATCGGGCATGCGTTCGCACCAGGCTGTCGGTAACAAGGGTATTTTCAATCTACACCTATTTGCGGGAACGCGAAGCGTTTTGAGATGTTTTCAGGCCGACTGCAAACTTCTTACCACAAAATCGCGTATAGCCTTAACAAAAACCAAATGGTATCGGCCATTTGCGAATGAATTCCCAAAATGAACCGGAAGAATTATCTCCATCTCGCCATTTAACAGGCATTTTTTCGGATTGTTTACTTTAAGTAGTTAAATTTTAAACCTATAAATTGGACTTTGTTCCGTCTGATGCAAAGCGTTGGGAGTTGATCGTTTCCATAACCTTCCCCGTCCCCTGTCAATCGGCTTTGGGAACTCTCTGGCCCGCGCCTCCATCCATCACATTGTGATGATGAGGCCGTTAAGAACGCCGGTTGGCCGCCTGGGACAGAAGGGCGCTCGAGTAGCGGCGCGAACGCCTGAGGCGTTAATCACCTTAATACCACAACGGCACCACACTCCCGTCAAACTCCGCCGTACCATTGTCTGGGCGGGACCACTTTTTCAGGAGGTGAAATGTCTATCGAACTGGACGCGACTACCTATATTCACGCCAAGCCGGCGACTGCTCATTCCTATATCTTGCCGGCCGTCGTCGATGTTCTTGAAAACAGTTTCCACCAAGCAAACGAAACAGCGGTCTTCGACCTCGGTTGCGGCACCGGCGGTGCTGCCTCCGTGCTGGCGGAAAAGGGCTACGATGTCGTCGGCGTCGATCCGTCGGAGGACGGCATCGCGAAGGCGAAAGCGGTCCATCCCGATCTTCCGCTGGAAATCGGCTCCGGATACGAAGATCTTTCCAGCCGCTACGGGACCTTCGATGCGGTCATCAGCCTGGAGGTCGTGGAGCATGTATACGACCCCAAAGCTTTCACGGCGACCATGTACGATCTGGTAAAACCGGGCGGCATCGCCGTCGTCTCAACGCCTTTTCACGGTTACTGGAAAAATCTGGCGCTCGCCGTGAGCGGAAAAATGGATGACCATTTCATGCCGCTGAAGGACCATGGCCATATCAAATTCTGGTCGCCGGAAACGCTCGGCACGCTGCTGCATGAAACAGGTTTCGAAGACGTCGACTTCGAATATGTCGGCAGGATTCCGCTCCTGGCGAAGTCAATGATCGCAATCGCACAGAAACCGCACTGACGGCCGACGTTCTCTCGTGCGGCCACGCCCGCGGCGCTCACCTCTAAAACTGATATTCTGACTGGGATTTCAAGGGGATAAATGGTCGGGGCGACTGGACTCGAACCAGCGACCCCTTGACCCCCAGTCAAGTGCGCTACCGGGCTGCGCTACGCCCCGACCTGCCGAAACGGCTTGCTTCGTTTAGTTTTTCGGCGCGTGCAATGCAAGCGGAAAAAACCTGCCTCCCATAAAAAGGAAGCAGATCGCCTGGCAACAATCAGATCGCGGCGATCTTCAGCGGGCCTTCGGCGGTCTGGCGGGGCTGCCAAGCCTGATAGTTGGCGATCGAGAAATGCGGCGTTTCGAACGGCGTGGTGTGTGTTTCGGTGATCACGGTGACATCGGCGCCAGCCGCCTCACCGGCAAGAATGCCGGCAACGGCGTCTTCGAAAACCAGACATCTCGTCGGATCGACGCCGAGACGGCTTGCGCCGAGCAGATAGCCTTCCGGGCTGGGCTTGCCCGATTTGACCTCTCCACCGCTGACAATGACCTTCGGCATCGGGATACCGGCGGCGGCCATGCGGCGTCTGGCGAGCTCGATCGGCGCCGAAGTGACGATCGCCCATCGGCCGTCGGGGATGGCGTTCAGGAAGCGGACGGCATCGGGGATCTCGACGATGCCGGAGACATCCTCCATCTCCTCGGCGAGCAGCAGATCCGCCTCGTGGGCCGGATCGACGCCCGGCAGGCCGAGCCCGCGGATCACATCGGAGGCGCGGATACCGTGGATCGTCTTCAGGAAGACCTCCGGCTCGAAGCCATGGCGTCTTGCCCATTCGCTCCAGACACGCTCGACGACGGCGATGGAATTCAGGAGCGTTCCGTCCATATCGAAGAGAAAGGCGTCATAAGACCTGTCGAGGATGTCGTGGAGAGCGGACACGGGTGTTTCCTTGCGAGCGCGAGGTGGTAGGCAGGCGAGTAGCGGAGAGTGGCGGCGGCGTCAACGTCAGTCGTTGACGTCGGGATGGGTGATCCTACGCAGATCGGCGAGGCCGCGGGTGGCGTCCCGGTTGCCAGTCGCAGCGGCAGCTTCAAAGATGCGGCCCGCATCATCGTACATTTTCAGATTGAGATAGCTGTAGCCGCGCAGAACCATCAGATCGATGCGCTCCTGCTGCAGTTGGGCGCGCTGATCGAGATAGATGAGGGTTTCGCGATAACGGCCGGCGTCGAAGGCCTGCAGCGCCCGATCAGCGAGGATCGCCACCTGCAGTTCGGCAGCGCGCTGGCGGCTTTGCGGTGCCTTGGTTGCCGCGACGGCGGCATTGCTGGAAAGACCGGCGCGCAGATAGGCAAGGCTCTGGCCATAGGCTGCATCTTCGCGGATCTTGCGGACCGGGCTCTGCAAAGCCGTCTCGAAAGCCGGCACCGCCTCCATCGGCCGGTTGATCTCCATCAGGCACCAACCGCGCGACAACGCCTCGGACGGCCCGAGTTGCTCCGCGTCGATGGTCGTCGAGCAGCCCAGCGCCCGGCGCGGACCGCGCTCGACCGCCAGCGTCTGCATCGCCGGCTTTGCGACTCGAACGGAGACTTCCGGCTCCGGCTGCGCTGCTGCCGGCTGAACCGGCTGCTGCGGGGCAAGCGGCGGCTTTGCCGGCTGCGCGCCGGCATTCGACACCGGCGTGCCTTCGAGATTGGCGATGCGCGCCGAACGGCCGGCCCAGGCGCGCTGGAGGTCGAGCACGCCCTTGCGGTCGTTCAGCTGCTCCCGGGTGACAGCAAGGCCATAGGCGGATGGTTCGTCGTCCGGTTTCCAGGCAAGCGCGGTTTCGAACCAGCGCGCGGCGGTCTGGAACTGGTTGAGAGAGCGTGCATACCAGCCGAACTGCTGCGCCGTCGGCACATATTTGCGGGCGATCACCTCGGCGGCGACGCGGTGCAACACCTCTTCGGTGAGGTCGGCGGGCGGCTGCAGCGCCATCAGATTGGCTGTTGCGGCAAGATAGGTTGATGTCGCATTGTCGGAATCGGCGCGCCAGCGGAACATCACGTCCTCGGCCTCCTGAGGCGCCCTGCGTGCGATCAGCGCCAGCGCCAGGCCTTGCGAAGCGACTGCCGTATCCTCCTTGGCTCGGGCCGCGCGGAACCACTTCTCGGCATCGGCAGGGTTGTTGCGGCGAAGCTGGTACCAGCCGAGCAGCAGCGCATCGGAGGCGAGACCTTCGCTTTCGGCCAGCCTTTCGAGCCGGGCGATGTAACCAGGCGCGATGGCAAGCTTCGGATCCTCATTGCTCTCGGCCACGAAGCGTCGGGCGAGGTTGTCGCGGATCGCGTCAAATTCCTTGCCGCCGTCGGCAGCGGGTTTCTCCAGCGCCAGCAGCGCCTGCATGGGCTGATAGTCCAGCAGCGTCGAGGCCTTTTCGACCGTCGCCCGCCGTTCGGCCGGATCGCCGCAGTTCTTCAGTATATAGGCGTAGGCATCCTGGCCGCGCTGCGATCGCTCCGTGCGAACGAAGGCTTCGGCGACACGCCAGAGAACATCGACCTCGCTGCAGGTCAGCAGGCTTGGCGTCGCAGCGCCAATATCAACCACAGTCGCATATTGCTTGAGATCCGACGCATTGATGAGACGGGCGCGAGCTTCGGCGACATCAAGCCGATCGAGCAGATCGGTCGGCGGCTGCCAGCCGGCATCGGCGGCCTGCCGATCGGCGATCGCCTTGCGTAGCTCCGCATAGCGTCCATCGGAATAGAGCTTCCACATGGCTTCGAGCTGTTTGTCGCGGTTTTGCGGCACGGCGAGCGGATCAGCCGGCGGAACCCAATTCGGATACAATGCCTGCAGGCGGGAGATTTCAGCCTGAAGGCGCACTTTGTCGCCGCGGCTGGCAAAATAGCGAAGCGCGCTTTCATCGACGTCAGGCTGCGGCGACGCTGCCGCCTGTTGCCGCGCCGGCGGCGGGGTGACGATCGCCGGGGGGGCCGGCGCCGGTTCACCGGCTGTCTGAGGCGCCTCAGTTTGCGGTGCTGCAGGCGACTCTTTTGCGGCGTTCGGCTCAGGCGTGTCGGGTGCGGGTGGTTGCGGAGAGGTGATCGCCTCGATCTTGTCGGCGACGGCCTCGGCATTGAAGTCGGGATTGCCGGCAGGAGCGTCGGACGGCTTGATGCGGCCCATCATCATCAGCTCCGGCGCCGGCTTGACGGCGGGGATGCCGAATCTTTCCTGCAGGGCGGCGCGATCCTTCAGCCCGGTGACGAGGGTCGCCACCACGGCTGCCGCTGAAATCGCCACGAGAGAAGATTTCACAGACACTCCGGATGCTTCTCCCCAATATAGGCCAGCCCCAGCAGTTGAAGCGTGGACGGATAATAGAGTGCGGGCGCAAATTGCAGGGCGGAGACCGGCAGCTTGGTCCCGTCGACTACACAGGCCACAACATCGTTAACAATTCTATAACCGGGATCGGACAAAACGGTCTTCGGCCGGCCGGTGGTCAGATCTATGGTGACTGGAATGCCATCCTGCAACATGCCCTTTCGCAGGCGGGTCAGCAGCGCCTTGTCTGTGATGCCGCCGCGCGCCAGATAGAGCGGAATGCGAAGGGAATTATAGGCGAATTCGGCGTCGAAACCCTCTGCCGGCCGCGGCGGGCCGCTAAGGCTGACCCATTCGGCAGGAAGCTTGCGCGGACCGAACTGCATCGTCTTCAACAATGCCACACCGTCATCCGACAATTCTTTCCAGGCATCCGACGGGGCAAGCGCCGCCATCACCGGAATTGCCTCATAGATCCAGTAGGAGGGGTTGACGACAGGGCCGTCCTTGCGGTCAGCGGCGGTAAAACCCTCGCTGCCCGGCAGCAGCAGCATTTGGCCGGCCGAGCGCGCGACTGTTTTGGCGAGCAGCGCCTGGGCCATGCGGGAGGCCGCCAGGATGTAGTCGTTGCGGTTCCACGCAGTGCCGGCAAGCGCCAGAGCATAGGCGATCAGCATGTCGCCATCCGTGGCATTATTGGTGTCCGTCACGTGCGGCTTGACGTTCGGATCCCATTTCCACACGGCCAGGCCATCGTCGCGCAACAAAAGTTCGGTGCGGGTAAAATACCAGATCTGCTCGAAATCGGCGGGGCTTGCCGAGAGATAGGCGAGCAGCATGCCATACCCCTGCCCCTCGCTGTGGCTGATATTGCCGTTGCCGTTATCGATGATGCGACCGCTCGTATCGAGAAACTTCGCCTTATAGGCGGACCACGCATCGGCATTGATCATCGCCTGCTGCGCGACGGCCGGCGGGCGTGCGGGGGCGAACATGGCCGTCGCCGCAACGAGGAGCACGCGCCACAACCTCATTTCGACCGGCCCAGATTTTTCAGCACGCGCGATGTGCTGATGCCGATCAGCAGCACGAAGGCGACGAGCAGGAAGGCATAGGAGAGAATGTTCGTCGACAGCCAATTGGCGGCGATCAAACGATAGTTGGAAATCGACCAGGGTGTAGAGGGCACGAAATCGAATCGGGTGACGGGTACCGTCTCGATCTTGGCCGTCTTGCTCGAATAGGTGGTGATGTGGCCCGATATTTGTGGCCAGTTCATCTGCGCGGTCAGGACCTCCAGTCCCTCGCGCAGATCTTTCGCCGAGGGCGCCGTCACCACGGTCCATGCGCCGGCGCCCGCGGGGCTGGACCCTTGGGCAAGCAGCAGCGTGGCCATATTTGGCGGGGTGAAGATCTCTTCGGCGCCGGGGATGAATTGCAGCGAGCTGCGGGTAATGTCGAAATTGCGCCCCACCCATTCGCGGAAGGCGGTGATCTGTCCGCGCAACAGGCCGCCGCTGACCTTGGAGTTCCATTCCTCGAAGGCCGTACCGGTATCGACGACGCCGGGCTGCGCGTCGACCACGGGACGCCACGAGGCCTGGCTCGCCGTGGAGACGTTGGCCTGCGACAGCGCGGTCGTCGGCATCTGCGAGATAGAACCGATGAAGATGGCGTCGCGATCGCCGATCGTATTCGGCGAGGCCACGCTCTCGACGGCGATCGGATGGCCAGCCATGATTGCCATCTGCCCAAGCAGGGTGGCGGCGGCCGACAGCGTGTCGGCGTCGATACGGTCGATGAAGAGCGGTGTCGGCTCGGTGGCCCGACCATAGGGATAGGCAGTGCCGGCCATGGCAGCCAGATTCGGAAGCTGACCGACGCGGGCAAAATCCGGGATGTGCAATTCGGAGGTATCGAACAGGGCAAAGCGCGCATTGGCATCGGCACTGCTGCCCGGCGCGCAGGCGGCGTCGTCCTTCGTCATCAGGATCGCCTCGATCGCCACCGTGTTCAAACCGGGCTTGAAGTGACGCATCGTCACCCGGATCGGCAGATGGCGGAGAATCCCGCCTGTCGTCGAGGTGAGCGGTACTGTGGAGGCGATGTTGTCGTTGACGTAGATATCGATGTGGCTGCCCGGCAGAACCTTATCGGTATAGGCGGCGTCGAGCAGCACCTTGGCCTCGCCATAGGCATTGGCATAAAAATCCGCCGGCACGGCGACATTGAAGCTGGTCCGGAACCGGCGGCCGGAGAATTCGGTGGTTTTTACGCCGAGCTGGGACAGCGCAGTGCTGGTATCGGAAAAGATCAGCGGCGCGTTCGGTGCGCTCCAGCGTTCGGTAGTCAGCACGTCGCGGCGGACATCGGCGGGCCTGTCCACCGGCGAGACGATCGTATCGATCGCCGAGGAGACCGCCTGCCAGGAAGGACCGCTGATCAGAAGCACGGGCGAGCCGCTGCGCGGATCGGTCACGAAAGCGGCGAGCGGCGCACTTTCGGCGCCGGGCGGCAGGTCGGGAAAGAGTGGCCGCAGCTCGGCGGCGGTGCCGACGAGCACGCCGAGCTTGCCTGGACCGGCGGCCGGAAGCGAAGCGGTGTTGAAGGCAAAGATCTGGTTCGGCATGCTGCTCAGCACCGACAGGCCCTGCGTCAGCCGCAGCAGCGGCCCGGTGGTTCCCGGCTGCTCCAGCGCCGGGACGACGATATCGAACTCTGTCCTGCCGGTGCCGTCGACGCCGATGGCGCGGATTGCGTCCGCGCTCGAGAGCTCCGCGGCATTCCCGCCGGCGAAGCTCAGATAGGTTCCGGCCGGATCGATGTTCGACCATAGCTCATAGGTGGATTGAATGCTGCAATCGGTGCGATGGCGCTGATCGGCTTGGAAGGTGACGAGGTTGGCGCCCGGCTGCAGCAGACCGGGGGGAACCTCGAACGTGACAGCCGATGGACCGTCCGGCGAGCCGACGCGCTGCTGGCCGATCGGGCGATTGTTGAGATAGACGGTCAGCGCCGAGGCCTCTGGCGCGACGACGACCGAATTCTGATAGGCGAAGGTGAAACTTGCCCTGGCCGCCGCCTGCTCGGGCGTCAGATAGACGGACCATGAGCGGCGGTCGTATTCGCCGCCGAGGCTGAATTTCGAAAAGGGCACCAGATAATGCCTGATATCGCTGGGCTTTGGCGAAGCGGCATTTGCTGCCGCGCCAGGCTGGGGCGCCGGCTGTGGCTGGACAGTGATCGGCGCGGGAACGGGCGCTGCCGGTGTCGCCGGTGCAGGCCTTACGGACACAGGAGGCGTGACGGGCACCGGTGCCGTCGCCGCGGGCGGAGCGGGCGGCATCGGTCTCGGGGCAACGGATGCACCGGGCGGGCGTTCGCCGGACATGTCGAAGGGTGCGGTCTGCGCCTGGGCGAAGGCGGAAGCGTTTAGTAGGAGTAGCGAGGCAGCGACGATGCTTTTCATCCGGCATTGACCTTTGCCGCCTGCTGCTGTGCCTCCCGTTCCGGCCGCATGCTGCGGAAGAGGTAAACGAGGCCGCGGCTGGTCTGATAGAGCGCCGTGCCGACGAACCAGATGGTGCCGCGGATGAGGCCCGGATTGCGGCGGCGCGAGGCCTGGAATTCGGTCCACTGGCCGGAATTGGCGAACATCAGGTCGGCGATCAGGCGGTGGTCGAGGGCACTTTTCGGCACATACTGGCAACCGACATTGCTGATATCGCCCGACGGCTCGATGTTGCGGACAATCAGCGGCAGGGTTTCCAGCTCGGCGCCGCTATAGGGCCGGAAGCGGATTTCGCCGGGGGCGCCGACCATCATCTCATCCAGCTGTTTATTGAAGATGTGAAGTCTCGCGCCATGGACGGAAACATCCTCGATCGAGGCCGCGTACCATTTGCCGTTGGCGCCGAATTCGCAGCGCCGGTTGACGCGAACGCGGCGGGACAGGGCGCGCTCGCCGCGTTCCGACACGACGCCCAGCGCGCAGCCGGCCATGATCAGGTTGATGACATTCCACCCGCCGACGACGAGCGTGACGTCGGCCTTATAGGGTTCGGCATAAATTCTGTAGAAGGTGATGACGAGCGCAATGATCTGCACCGCAAAGATGACGAAGAACGGACGGCTGATCTCCGACAGGCGGCTGACGGCAATCGATTCGTCCTTGGCGGTGACCTTGAAGGTCGGCTTCCTCGGATTGAGCATGACGGAGACGACCGCCGGCAGCAGATGCACCGTCTGGACATATTCGTAGAGTTCGGAAATCCACGGCCAGCGGAACGACCCGTAGAGGTAGTTCTGCATCATCAGGTTCACCAGCATATAGGCAAACGTGTAGGCCAGGAACTCGCCGCCGGAGGCGGTGAAGATCTCCAGATCGAAGAACAGGTAGAAGAGCGGTGCAAACAGAAAGATCGTGCGCGGGAACGGGAAGAGCCAGAAAAGCGTCGAAGACATGTAGCAAAGGCGTTGCGGGATCGACAGTCCGCGTTTGAGCAGCGGGAATCGGAAACGCAGGATCTGCATCATGCCTTGCGCCCAGCGGCTGCGCTGGCCGATGAAGCTTGCGAAGGTGGCCGGCTGCAGGCCGGCGATCAGCGGCTTGTCGACATAGATGCTGTTCCAGCCGCTGCCATGCAGCGCTAAGGCCGTCTCGCAATCCTCGGTGATGCTGATGCCGGAAAAGCCGTTCTGCGATTCGAGCGCCCTGCGGCTCAGCACAGCGGCCGAACCGCAGAAGAAGGCGGCATTCCATTTGTCCAGGCCGCGCTGGATGATGCCGTAGAACATCTCGTTCTCGCTCGGCATCTTGTCAAAGGTGCGCAGGTTGCGCTCCAACGGATCCGGATTGATGAAGAAGTGCGGGGTCTGGACGAGGAAGAGCTTCGGATCGTCTTCGAAATAACCGACGGTCTCGAGCAGGAAGTCGCGGGCCGGCGCGTGGTCCGCATCGAAGACGGCGATGAGTTCGCCGGTCGAATGTTTCATGCCGTTGTTGAGATTGCCCGCCTTGGCATGCTCGTTGCGGTCACGCGTGAGATAGGTGACGTCAAGATCCTGGCAAAGCTGCTTTAGTTCGACGTGGCGGGCCGCCGCCGCCTGGGCCTCGAGCAACTTGCCGGAATTGCGTTTTTGCAAGGTGCCGCCATCGTCGAGCAGCCAGACATGCAGCTTATCGGCCGGATAGTCCATGGCCTTGGCGGCAGCCAGCGTGTTTCCGAGAAGGCCGGAATCCTCATTGTAGGAGGGCACGAAGACATCGACATGGGGCAAACGCCCGGGATTGGCGGCACGCGAAGGGCGCGGCGGCAACGGCGTGGCGACGATGAAAAGGCTAAGCGCCAGCATCGCGACGCTATACATTTCGGCAAGGTAGAGCAGCAGGCCGGGAATGAAATTCTCAGGCTGGTTCACCGGCGGCAAGGTGTTGGTGGTGCGCCAATAGACGTAGCGCAGCACGATCGACGTGCCGAAAGCGAGTGCCACCAGGCGCCACGTCCCCTCGCCCTTCAGGATCTTGATCAGCGCCATTACCGTGACGACAGTGATGCTGGTGATCAGCTGGGTCTGCAGGTTAACCGGCAGGGTGATCAGCACGATCATGCAGAGCGAAACCAGGGCCCATATGAAGACGCTGCGGGCTTTGCGCATCGACGTTCCTTCGAAATTGCTCGCCGAGGCATCGTCCGACACCCGGGCACTCTCGCTGGAACAGGATGATTTCGGCCAGCTCGCCAAAATCTGAATCCTGTTCTAATTAAAGAGTTAGCATGATGCCGCCCGAAAACCGCTCCCGCTTTCGGCATCATGCTCTATCTCCGGCAGACGGCCGTCATGGCCGCGTCGCCTATGCAGTCCGGTGAGGGCACGGTGACACCGATCGCCCTTGCCGATTGTACCAACGGTGCGTCGGCCGCCTCCGGCGCCGCGCTCGACTGTGGCGCTTCGCCCGGCAGTGGCACCCGCGGGCCGATGGGCGCCGGCAGCGATGCGGCGCCTTGCGCCGGCTGCCCGCTCGGGGCGCTGCGAAGTGGAGCTGTCCGCGGCAGGCGGACGACGGCAGGCGCCGGCTCATAACCGATCGGCATCGGGCTGGCGCGATATCCGCCCACGTCGGGATAGATCGGATCGCCGGTACGCCCGAGCGCCGCATCGGCGGGCGGCGGGGCGCCATAGGGATTCCAGATCACGCCGTCGAAGGTGCCTGATATGGTGTAGCCGTAGACAATGCCGAGTAGCTGGCGCTCGGATGCGCGCGCGTCGCATAGGCGCAGACGCAGCTGGATCATGCCAAAATTGCGGGCCTGCGTATTGGCGGCCGCGGTCGAGCGTATCTGTTGCCAGGCAAAGATGCAGGCGTCGCCGGCGCGGCTTCGGCCGGAGGCATAGCCGAATGGGCCGTAAGCGTTCTGCAGGAAGGTTGCCGAGGTCCCCATCAGCACGCCGGGGGCCGCATGGGCCATTTCGCGGGCAATAGCGCTCTCGTTGATCATGCTGAAACTGGCATTGCCTGTTCCGGGATTGGCGCCGGACGCGCCGAAGAACTGGATCTTCAGAAAATTCTGGCCGGGCACCGAGGAGGACGTAAACAAGGAGACCGTCTGCTCGACACCATTGCCACGCTTGCGCTCGACGACGCTGACGATCGACGGGCCACCTGGCGGCGGCAGAACCAGCGCCTTTTCAGGCGCCACCGTCTCCGGCCCGGAAGGCTGCCGCACACCGCCTGTCGACGTGCAGCCGGCCATCAAGCCCGCCACTGCCACCAGCGATATCGTCTTCCGCAAGCGCATGTCTTAAGCCGCCGCAATCGTCTTTCCAGATATCCATTCGCAAACCGGAGCGCGACGGACCTTCGAATCAACGACCATCCGGCCGCTCACCCGACATAAGCCGCCGACATGGTTAATGAAGAGTAAAGAGCCCGCCCCTGATGCCGCGGGAAGATTCGCACTGAACAATGTTCGGACTGCTCAACCCTATGGTGCACAAAGTCGTTTAGCAACAAACAATCGGCATGCCCGACCCCCGCCAAGGCGGGCCAGGGCGGAACTATGCTGCATGGCCGACGTTGCCTCGATGTCCAGGGTTTAAAAAGGAGATCATCCCATGCGCAAGATCATGTTGGCTACGGCCGCCATGCTGACCATCTGCTCGGCCGCCTTCGCACAGAGCACCGTCATCGTCACCGATCCCGCGCCAACCGGCTCCGTCGTCCTACCCGGCGAGGTGCGCACTTATGTCATGGAGCAAAACACACCATCGGTGGTCTATGATGGTGAGATCACGGTCGGCGCGACCCTACCGGATACCGTCGAGGTCCATACCGTGCCTAATGTCGACGGCTATGGCTACACGGTCATCAACGAGCGGCGCGTCATCGTCGAGCCAAAGACGCACCGCGTAATCCAGGTTCTTGAATAAGGTAAAGGTGAAACTGAAGACGTGCGTCGCGCGCGACCTCAGGTCCCCTCGTCTCCCACCCGCACCGGCATATTCAAGAGTTCGCGGATCTTATGGGCGAGCTGCTCCAGGCTGAAAGGCTTGGCGAGCAGCGAAACGCCGTGATCCAGCACGCCATTGTGGACGATCGCATTGCGAGTGTAACCCGTGGTGTAGAGGATCCGGATTCTTGGCCATTTTTCCTGAACGGCGTCGGCAAGCTGACGCCCGCTCATCTGCGGCATCACAATATCGGTGAAGATCAGGTCGATATCGGAATTCTCCTCGAGAAGGAGAAGTGCCTCTATGCCGCTTCCCGCTTGCAATACGGTGTAACCGAGCTCATGCAGGCTTTCGGCGGTCATGGTGCGGACGTGTTCATCGTCCTCCACCACCAAAATCGTATCGTTGACGCTGCCCTGGGGGATCGGCTGTGCGCCGGCGGCAGCGAGACGCGCATCTGCCTTGCCGACATGGCGTGGCAGATAGATCTTCACCGTCGTTCCGCGGTCGATCTCCGAATAGATCTTGATATGGCCGCCGCTCTGCTTGATATAGCCGTAGACCTGACTTAGGCCGAGGCCGGTCCCCTTGCCGGGTCCCTTGGTAGTGTAAAACGGATCGAAGGCGCGGTCGATCACATCAGGCGACATGCCGGTGCCGGTGTCGGTCATGCTAATCATCACATACTGGCCTGCTTCGACTTCCGAATGCATCCGCGCATAACGCTCATCCAGTTCGGTATTGGCAGTTTCGATTGTAAGATGACCGCCGCCAGGCATGGCGTCGCGTGCATTGACGGCCACATTCAACATGGCGTTTTCAAGTTGGCTCAAATCGGCAAAGCTCGGCCAGAGGCCGCCGGCGAGCACCGTCTCAATCCGGATATGTTCGCCGAGCGTGCGTCGCAGTAACTCCGACATTCCGCCGACCAGCTTGTTGACGTCGATCACCTCCGGGGCGAGCGGCTGCTGGCGCGAGAAAGCGAGAAGACGCGCGGTCAGCAGCGCGGCCCGCTGAGCCCCGTCTCTGGCATTCTGAAGAGAGTTCAGCAGGCGCGGATCCTCATGTCCGGTCATGCGCCGCTGGGCAAGATCGAGATTACCGATGATGATTGCCAGCATGTTGTTGAAATCGTGGGCGACGCCGCCTGTGAGCTGACCGATCGTCTCCATCTTCTGCAACTGCCGGACCTGCGCCTGGGCGGCGGCATTCTCTTCCATCTCGTGCCTGAGTGCGGCAGTGCGCTCGGCCACCGTCTCCTCCAGGCGCGCATTGAAACCGTTGAGCTCGGAGCGGAGGCGGCTCTGCCTGCCATGGGCGATGATGATCATCTCCATCAGTCCGATGATGATCGCGGCATTGACCAGATAGGTCGAAAGCCCAACCCATTGGCCGGCGCTGACCGGCCAGAATGCGTCATGCGGCTCGACGAAAAACTGCTGAACGACGAAGACCGCGACCATGGCCGCGACAAAGCCCGGTCCTGCGCCGCCGATGAAACTGGCGAGCAAGATCGCCGGGAGGAAACTCAGGAAGGGAAAACCGGAGAGATAATCGCTGGCGGCGAGTCGCAGAAGAAACGTCAGACCAACGAAGGCAACCGCCAGCGGATAGGTATAGCCCGGCCTGTGACGCAGCCAATCCGTGGCACTCAGCAAATCCATTCCTTACCCCTTCTCACAGCGCCGCGCGTCCTTTCAGACGCGCGCAAAGGACGCTGCAACGCTTTGAATTACTGCATAATTTTTTCCGTAAAGCGATTCCGATTTCGGGAATTATGCTGTAGCCGTCGCTGAAACTGCATCCCAGCTTTTGCACAACGAATTTCGCCGGGCAATATGCTGTTTCGAAAGCGCGGCGCGATCTTTCAGATTCGCTTGCCGGGCCTTAGGCTTTTATGTTTACACATATCGTGCCGTAGACCGCGGCGCGGCTTTTGCACAACAGGTCTTACCACCGCTGCGTGCGGCATCTTGACGAGCTGCACAAGCGGTCCACATAAACTTCGTGCCCAGCAAGGGGAATGGGTGGACGGGATCATGAAAGATATATTCATCGTCGAAGACGATGCGCTGATCGCTATGCTGCTTGAGGATATGCTGAGCGATCTCGGCTATCGGGTTTGCGCGACTGCGCCCGATCTGGAACGGGCGCTCGCAGCTGCCAAGGACACGGAATTCGACGCCGCCATCCTCGACGTCTCACTTGCCGGCCGAAGTTCGCTGCCGGTCGCAAAGCTGCTCGACGAGCGCGGCAAACCCTATCTCTATGCGACGGGCTATGGCAGTGCACCAGAAGGCAGCACCCCAAGCACGCTGCCGGTGCTGCGCAAACCTTTCCAGCTCAGCGAGCTCGAACAGGCGATGAAACTGCTTGTTGAAGCCTGAGGAGTGTTTCCTCAACGCACCTGATCGAGCAGACGCTTGCATTCGAGGAGGTCGTAAAGCGCCTCCTGCAGCAGCGCCCTGTCTTCCTTGCCGATGCTCGACTTGCCGATCGAGACTTCCGGCTGATCGTCGTCTCCGGCGACGAAGTTGAAGAACCGGCGGGTGATGGGCGGCTTTGCGCGGCCGACAATCTGGTCCTCCTCGGCCATGCCGACGCGCGGCTCGCCCGATCCCGTCTCCTGCACGCCCGAGGCAAGCGCCTCGACGCTGGCGAGATCGCCATGGCCGACCGATATGACGAACTTGTTACCGTTGGTCTTCAGAAGCTTCTGCACGCCTTTGATCGTATAGCCGTGATCATAGAGCAAATGCCGGATGCCCTTTAGAAGGTCGACATCCTCCGGCCGGTAGTAGCGACGGCCGCCGCCGCGTTTCATCGGCTTTATCTGAGGAAACCGCGTTTCCCAGAAGCGCAGCACATGCTGCGGCAGATCAAGATCGTCTGCAACTTCGCTGATGGTGCGAAAGGCATCGGGGCTCTTGTCCAACGTCATACTGCTACGCAACCTCGCAGGCTCGATCCAACGGCGACTCACCATATTTCAAAGGTTTGGCGCCGACAATTCAAGTCATGTGTCGACGTTGCGCACAGGCGATGGATGATGCGGGAGAAAAAAGCCGTTCCGAGCAGGCGGAAGACCGATATCAGAGAGCCGGATTCTGCGGCTTCAGCTTGACCTTGCGAGCGACATGCGCCTTGAGGATGCGCGTCTTCAGCACGTTCGATGCCTTGAAGGTCATGACCCGGCGGGGAGAGATCGGAACCTCCTCGCCGGTCTTCGGGTTGCGGCCGATCCGCTCGTTCTTGTCGCGAACCTGAAAGGTGGCGAAGGAAGAAAGCTTGACGGTCTCACCACGCACGATGGCGTTGCAGATTTCGTCGATGACGGTTTCGACAAGTTCGGCGGATTCTGTCCGGGAAAGGCCAACCTTTCGGAAAACGGATTCCGCCAGGTCTGCTCGCGTCACTGTTTTTCCGGTCATGGTCCCCGCCCATTACAAATTATTTTGTGAAAGCGATCGAAGAGTATTTGTCTTGCGCCTCACGGTCAAGCTCTTGTTCGCCGCCAGTTTTTTAGGATTTGCGCTTACCAGCGCAGCAGCACGGCGCCCCAGGTGAAGCCGCCGCCCATCGCTTCGAGCATCACCAGGTCACCTTTCTTAATGCGGCCGTCGCCGGCAGCGGTCGCAAGCGCGAGCGGGATCGAGGCGGCCGACGTATTGCCGTGCAGATCGACCGTGACGACGACCTTTTCCGCATCGATGTTCAGCTTCTTCGCCGAACCGTCGATGATGCGTCGATTGGCCTGGTGCGGCACCAGCCAGTCAAGATCTTCGGCGGTGGTGCCGGTCGAATCGAACGCTGCCTGGATGACATCGGTGATCATGCCGACGGCGTATTTGAAGACCTCGCGGCCTTCCATGCGCAGCTTGCCGACGCTGCCCGTCGTCGACGGTCCGCCGTCGACATAAAGCTTGTCCTTGTGCGAACCGTCGGAGCGCAGATGCGCGGTCAGCACGCCGCGGTCGGAAGACGTCCCCTCGCCTTCGGCCGCCTCCAGCACGATCGCGCCGGCGCCGTCGCCGAAGAGGACGCAGGTTGTGCGGTCGTTCCAGTCGAGAATACGCGAAAAAGTCTCCGCACCGATCACCAGAACGCGTTTTGCAAGGCCGCCGCGGATATAGGCGTCCGCAGTCGTCACCGCGTAAACGAAACCGGTACAGACCGCCTGAACGTCGAAGGCGAAGCCGTGGCGCATGCCGAGACGGTTCTGGATGTTGACCGAGGTCGCCGGAAACGTGTTGTCGGGCGTCGAGGTGGCGCAGATGATGAGATCGATGTCGGCGGGCGTCAGGCCGCCGTTTTCGAGCGCCGCACGCGCGGCCGCCTCGCCGAGCGAGGCCGTCGTCTCGTCGTCACCGGCCACGTAACGCTGGCGGATGCCGGTGCGCTGGACGATCCATTCGTCCGACGTATCGACAATGGCTTCCATATCTCGATTGGTCATCACGCGCTTCGGAAGTGCGGCTCCGAATCCGCGAACCACTGAACGGATCATATTCGATTGAACCCCATCGCTCATGCCGCTTCCGGGCCCATCGGGGGCAGGCGCTTGGCATGATATTTCTTAAGATCGTTTTCTATTTTCTGATTGAGGCCGTTCTTGGCCATGTCGTAGCCGACCTCGATCGCGGCGGCGATGCCTTCGGCATTGGCGCCGCCATGGCTCTTGATGACGATGCCGTTCAGGCCGAGAAACACGCCGCCGTTGACTTTGCTCGGATCGAGTTTCTCGCGAAGCATGTCGAAGGCGCCTTTGGCGAAGAGGTAGCCGATGCGGGCGAGCAGCGTGCGCGACATGGCCGCACGCAGATATTCGGCGATCTGCTTGGCCGTGCCTTCGGCGGTCTTGAGCGCGATATTGCCGGAGAAGCCTTCGGTGACGACGACGTCGACCGTCCCCTTGCCGAGATCGTTACCCTCGACGAAGCCGGAATATTCGAGCGAATCGATATTGGCCTCGCGCAACAGCCGACCGGCCTCCTTGACCTCTTCCTGGCCTTTCACCTCTTCGACCCCGACGTTCAGAAGGCCGATCGTCGGGCGTTCGATCTCGAAAAGCGCGCGCGCCATGGCGCCGCCCATCAGGGCGAAATCCATCAGCTGCTGCGAATCGGCGCCGATCGTCGCGCCGACATCGAGCACGATGCTCTCACCCTTCAGCGTCGGCCAGATCGCTGCGATCGCCGGGCGTTCGATATTGGCCATGGTGCGAAGACAGAACTTCGCCATCGCCATCAGTGCCCCGGTATTGCCGGCGGAGACCGCCACATCGGCATCTCCCGTCTTCACCGCTTCGATCGAACGCCACATGGTGGAGACATAGCGGCCGCGGCGCAGCGCCTGACTCGGCTTCTCTTCCATGCTGACCGCAAGCTCGCAATCGTGAAAGACCGATTTTTCCCTAAGTTTCGGAAATTTGGCGAGAACAGGATCGCACTGTTCCTTAAGACCGTAAAAAACGAAGGAAATATCCGGATGCCGATCCAGCGCCTTGGCAGCGCCGGGGATGACAACCTGGGGACCAAAGTCGCCACCCATGAGGTCGAGAGATATTCTGATCACGCGTCCCTGATCCTTCTTTCCGCCGAGGGGCGAAATTTCGGCCAAAATACCGGTTTTGGCGTCGCATACAACTGAATTGTGCCAAACGCCAGAGTGGCTTCAGTCCTTTTTCCAGTCCTTGAGAACCGCGAAAGCGGAGGGCTTTTTATCGTTCTCGCCGCTATCCTCGATATGACCTCCGAACTCGACGCCCTCTTTGCGCGGATAGGGATCGATCGCAAGAGCGGCGAATTCCGCGACCACCTCGCCGGCATCGATCGTATCGCCGACAAAGGTCTCGGGCAGATCAGGACCGTCCGGATCGAGCAGCATTTCGCCGGCGTCATTGCCGGGCTGGCGGGCAAGCTTGGAGCCCTCCGGCACGAAAATCTGCTCGAAGTTTTCGTCGATGGCGGCTTCGACCGGCTCCAGCGTCACGACGCAGGACTGGACGATCTTCGCCTGCACGCTGCCCTTGACGCGCACGCCGTCGCGCTTCCAGCGCGCAATCTGCAGATCGGCGCTCAGATCCTCGACGGAGACGACGTTCCAGGCCTCGGCGAGCGCCTTCAATTCGTTGGCGTCGGCCTCGATATGGACCTCGACGGGGTTGGCGGAGATATGGCCGACCTTCACGCGATAGGAGAAGGGAACATCGTCCCGATCGTTTTTCATCGTCTCCTCCTTTAGGCGGCCGGTGGGCAGGCGACCGGTGGCAGCGTTGCCGAGCCGCTGGCAATCATCTCTTCCGAAATGGCGGACAGATGGGCTTCTGCCGCCACCATCCAGCCGGCAAGACCGGACATGTCAGCCGGCGCCGGGCTTTCGGGGTAGATATTGCGCTGCAGCGCCAGCGCAAGCGCTTCGCCCTCGCCGGCATCCATCGCCTTTGAATAGGTTTCGAGCCGGCCGTAGAACATGCCGGCGAGCTTCTTCATCCGTTTCGGCACGCTGTTGTCACCGATGCCGAGTTCGCGGATAGAATAGTCGATGTCCTGGAAAAAGGCGTCAACGATCTCCTGGGCGATCTCCTGGCCGCTGACTGCAGAGGCGCGCGTACGGCGAAAAAACAGAATCATCACGATCGACAGCATTTCGAAACGGCCCATGACCGTATCCGGCACATTGAGCCGCTCATAGAGTTCGGGCATGCGCGCGGCGGCCGTCAGCGCCGCGTATTGCCTGTCGACGATCGCCTGATTGTTGTTTTTCTTGCGGAAGAGCCCGAAGATCATTGTTTTTTCCGGAAATGCCTCATTCTTCACGCCGGTCGGCCTCTGGCCTTGTTGCATGATTTCCAAAGCTGGTTTACCGAAGCAGGCGCGAATTGCAATGCCGATCGTGGCCAGTTTCGGGCCGACGCCTTCGAGGCGTTGGTGAAACAAATTCGGGACATTCGACCCGGAATGGCCACAATGGTTTTGCAGGAGGAAGCGTGCAAGGCCCAAACGGCTGATATCGACACTCAAGGGAGTAGATGTCGTTGAAGAAACGGTATTTCAAGTCTGACATGAAGTTCTTCAGCAGCGCGGCCATTGCCTTCATAATCGCCTCCACATCAGCTCTTTCGGGCTGCCAGACCAGCACCGTGCTCAACGGCGGCTATGTCGTCGATCAGCAGTCGCTCAATCTCGTTCCGGAAGGCTCCAGCCGCGAACAGGTGCTGCTGTCGCTCGGCACGCCGTCGACGACGGCGACCTTCGACGGCGAAGTCTTCTATTATATCTCGCAGCGGCGCACGCGCGCCGTCGCCTTCCAGAAGCTGAAGGTCGTCGACCAGACCGTTCTGGCCATCTATTTCGACAAGGACGGCGTCGTCAGCCGCCGCGCCAATTATACGCTTCAGGACGGCAAGGTGTTCGACACGATCGGACGTGTCACGCCGACCGGCGGCAAGGAACTCACCTTCCTGCAGCAGATGCTTTCCGGCGGCAGCGCCGCGAGCGCTGCCCGCAGCCTGTTCGGCGGCGGCGCCGGCGGCACACCGCAGAATCCGAGCAGCCTGCGCTGATCGGACATGGCTTCAACGAAAAACCCGCCGGAGCGATCCGGCGGTTTTTTTTAGTGGATGTCATCTCGGCCGGGGCACGCATCTCGGCCCTGTAAATTGTCGAGGCCTGCCCCTCATCCGCCTGCCGGCACCTTCTCACCGTTTTGACGGGGAGAAGGGGATATGCCGCACCCTCTCGATCCCACGCAAACCTCTCGCATGGCACGTCCCCTCTCCCCGCTTTTACGGGGAGAGGGTTAGGGTGAGGGGCAGTGGTTTGGTCAACTATCTAGCCGGTTGCACACATCGCCGTTGCGGCATCAACCCGCGAGAACAGCGAGCAGCAGCAGCGCGACGATGTTGGTGATCTTGATCGCCGGGTTGACGGCGGGGCCGGCGGTGTCCTTGTAGGGATCACCGACGGTATCGCCGGTGACGGAGGCCTTGTGCGCCTCCGAGCCCTTCATGTGACGCACGCCGTCCTTATCGACGAAACCATCCTCGAAGCTCTTCTTGGCATTGTCCCAGGCGCCGCCGCCAGAGGTCATCGAGATGGCGACGAAGAGGCCGTTGATGATGACGCCGAGCAGCGATGCGCCAAGCGCGGCAAAGGCTGAGGCCTTGGAGCCGGAGATCAGAAGCACGCCGAAATAGACGACGATGGGCGCCAGCACCGGCAGCAGCGACGGCACTATCATCTCGCGGATCGCCGCCTTGGTCAGAAGGTCGACAGCCTTGCCGTAATCCGGCTTTTCCGTGCCCTGCATGATGCCCGGCTTCGCCTTGAACTGACGGCGCACCTCCTCGACGATCGAGCCGGCGGCGCGGCCGACGGCTGTCATGGCGATGCCGCCGAAGAGATAGGGGATCAGACCGCCGAACAGCAGGCCGGCGACCACATAGGGGTTCGACAGCTCGAAGGAGATCGTGCCGATATTGGCGAAGTATGGATATTGGTCGCCATGGGCGGCAAAATATTGCAGGTCGTTGGCGTAGGCGGCAAAGAGCACCAGGGCACCGAGACCCGCCGAGCCAATGGCGTAGCCCTTGGTGACGGCCTTGGTGGTGTTGCCGACAGCATCGAGCGCATCGGTCGACTTGCGCACCTCCGGCGGCAGGTGCGACATTTCGGCGATGCCGCCGGCATTGTCGGTGACCGGGCCGAAGGCATCGAGCGCAACGATCATGCCGGCAAGACCGAGCATGGCGGTGACCGCGATGCCGGTGCCGAAAAGGCCGCCGAGCTGATAGGTGGCGAGAATGCCGCCGACGATGACGATGGCCGGCAGGGCGGTCGATTCCAGAGAGACCGCCAGACCCTGGATGACGTTGGTGCCGTGACCGGTCACCGACGACTGGGCTATCGAAACGACCGGACGCTTGCCGGTGCCGGTATAATATTCAGTGATGACGACGATCAGCGCGGTGACGACGAGGCCCGCAAGGCCGCAGACGAAGAGGTTGGTGCCCGTCACGTCGGCGCCGGCAACGGTGCCGAGCGAGCCCCAGCCGACCGTCAGCGACGTGGCGGCGCCAAGACCGACGATCGACAGCAGCCCAGTGACGATGAGGCCCTTGTAGAGGGCGCCCATGATCGAGCCGTTCGAACCGAGCTTGACGAAGAAGGTGCCGATGATCGAGGTGATGATGCAGGCGCCGCAGATCGCCAGCGGATAGACCATCGCGGACTCGAGGATCGGCGCGCCGGCAAAAAAGATCGCGGCGAGAACCATGGTGGCAACGACGGAGACCGCATAGGTCTCGAAAAGGTCGGCGGCCATGCCGGCGCAGTCGCCGACATTGTCGCCGACGTTATCGGCAATCGTCGCCGGGTTGCGCGGATCGTCCTCAGGTATGCCGGCTTCCACCTTGCCGACGAGGTCGCCGCCGACATCGGCGCCCTTGGTGAAGATGCCGCCGCCGAGACGGGCGAAGATCGAGATCAGCGAAGCGCCGAAGCCGAGCGCCACCAGCGAATCGATGACTTCGCGCGAGCCGCTCTCATGGCCGAGACCGACGGTCAGAATAGTGTAGTAGATGGAGACGCCGAGCAGCGCGAGACCCGCCACCAGCATACCGGTGATCGCACCCGACTTGAAGGCGATGTCGAGGCCGGCGGAGAGGCTTGCGGACGCGGCTTGCGCGGTGCGCACATTGGCGCGAACGGAGACATGCATGCCGATGAAACCGGCAGCGCCGGACAAGACGGCGCCGATCAAGAAACCGATGGCGGCCGTGGCGGAAAGAAGCAGCCAGGCTGCGATGAAGACAACGACACCGACGAGGGCAATGGTGCGATACTGGCGCGTCAGATAGGCCTGGGCGCCTTCGCGGATATAGCCCGCGATCTCCTGCATCCGGCTATTGCCCTGATCGGCGGCAAGCACCGACCGGGTTGCCCAGGCGGCATAGACCACCGAGAGCAGACCGCATGCAATTACGCATAAAAGAATGGTCATTTCGCTCTTTCCTCCCATAGGCCGGAGTTCACTCCTCCTCCGGCAGATACGCCGCCGACTCGCCTTCCTCTCCACAGAAATGCCACAGCTAAGCGGTCCGGAGATTGCGTGGTCGATCACGTGGCGTCAAGACCGCAGCGGGCGAAAACCACTACGGTACGAAGAAAGACGCAGGGAGATTATTCGGTCGGCTAAGGACTTACTTCTTCGCTTCGCCGCGAACCTGCTTGGCGATGCGGTCGAGCACGGCATTGACGAGCTTCGGCTCGTCGTCATCGAAAAACGCCTGCGCGATCTCGACATATTCGGTGACGATGACCGCCACCGGAACGTCCTTGCGGTCAAGGAGTTCGAAGACGCCGGCGCGGAGGATGGCGCGCACGGTGCTGTCAAGCCGCGACAGGGCCCAATCATCCTGCAGCGCTGCAGCGATAAGCGGATCGAGGCGGACCTGATCGCGCACCACGCCGGAGACGATGGAGCGGAACCAGCCGGCATCGGCCTTCAGATAGGTCGCGCCGTCGAGTTCCTGCCCGAGGCGGTGCGCCTCGTATTCGGCGACGATTTCCAGAACGCCCGTGCCGCCGACATCCATCTGATAGAGCGCCTGAACGGCAGCAAGACGGGCAGCGCCCCGCTGGTTCGCAATCTTGACCGGCCGTTCCGTCTTGTCGTCACTCATTCTCATGCACCCAGTTTCTGCTTCAGCTCGATCATCGTCAGAGCTGCGCGAGCGGCAAATCCGCCTTTGTCCTTGTCCGAGCGGCGCGCGCGCGCCCAGGCCTGTTCGTCATTTTCCACGGTCAGGATGCCGTTGCCGATGGCAAGGGACTCGCTGACCGCGAGATCCATCAATGCGCGCGAGGATTCGTTCGATACAATATCGAAGTGATAGGTCTCGCCGCGGATGACCATGCCGAGGGCGACATAGCCGTCATAATGCGTGCCGCCATTGTCGTCTCCATCGAGCGACATGGCAATCGCCGCCGGAATTTCCAGCGCGCCGGGAACGGTGACGACCTCAAAGGTGGCGCCGGCCTCCTGCAATGCGAAGGTCGCGCCTTCGAGCAGGGCATCGGCCATGTCGTCGTAGAAGCGGGCCTCAACGATCAAAATATGGGGAGCGGTCTCTCTCGGCATGGTTCACCTTCGGTTTATCGGGCGTTTTCCACTCGGCAGGCCGCGGTCAAAACATGCCTTCATCAGAATGGCAAGCACTTTCGCCCGATGCCGCAACGCCAAAGACGAAATATCGGCAAAGGGATAGCTGCACAGCTGAGCGGGCCTTTCAAACCAGTTTCCCAGGTCGCCTGGAAAACGGCAATTCGAAGGCAATTTTCATGAAGAATTTTTAATGGATTCTCAGTGACTTAATCCATTGAATCGCGAATAGGGCAACGCCAATTCCATGTCGTGACGAGACGATCTCCTGCAAAGACAGCCGACCGTCAAAGCAGATGAAAGGATACAATCATGAACCGCGTTGTCACAATCACCTTCGCCACCGCCCTCTCCTCGCTTGCATTTGCCGGCGCCAGCCGGGCCGAAAGCCTTGGAATGAACACCGCCCACGGCATCGAGCAGACGCTCAGAACCTACCAGGGCAATGACTTCAACGTCGAGCAGGTCCATAACTGGCGCAATCTCGACGACGAGACGACGGGCCCGCGCTCGGCACCGGAACGCTCCAGCCAGGCCATTCGCGGCATCCAGGCCTCGATCGACGCCAACAGGTCGCTTGCCCATCGGCTCAACAATGAAGGCGTCGACGTCCGCAACATCGTCAATGCCGAACAGGCCGCTGACGGAAGCCTGACCTTCTACGTTCGCTGAGGTTCCAGCGCATTGCCAACGCAGAGCGTCCCGGCGCGTTCCGCCGGAAGCGCGGCGCTCGAAGCATGGGCGGCGGTCTCCTCTCCGCCCATGCCGGGGATATCCCGGATCAACGCAGACGGGCATTGAATTCTCCGCCAAAATGATAGCTTCTCTTTCTGCAACAGGAGGACATCATGGCGACGGAATCCAAAGCGGTGATCAATATCGCCGATCTCGCGCTCGACCACTGGAAACAGGGCGAGTTCTACGAAGGCGCCGACGCCTCGTTCGGCGCACGTCTTGGTCTGGCGGGCCTCGGCATCAGCTATAATGAAGTGCCGTCGGGCAAATCGAGCTGCCCGTTCCACAATCACCATGTCGAAGACGAACTCTTCTACGTGATCGCGGGCACCGGCGAATACCGCTTTGGCGACGAGCGCCATGCGATCAAAGCCGGCGACGTGCTCGGCGCGCCGGCCGGCGGGCCTGAAACAGCGCACCAGATCATCAATACCGGCATGGCGACCCTCGTCTATCTCGGCATCTCGACGATGGCGAAGACCGAGATCGTCGAATATCCCGATTCCGGAAAGTTTCTTGCCAAGACCAATAGAGATGGAGCAAGGCCCGGGCGATTCCGCCATATGGGACGCGCGGAAAATCCGCTCGATTATTGGGACGGCGAAGCCGGCGCCTGACCGTACAGCTTCCAAGGGAACCGATGTGACCAACATTCCGACGCTCGAAACGCAGCGATTGATACTTCGCCCTCACCACCTCGACGATTTCGAAGCGCATGCGACGTTGTGGGCGAACGAGGATGTTGTCCGCCTCATCAGCGGCGCGCCGTCAACACGCGAGCAGAGCTGGGCTCGTATGCTGCGCATTGCCGGCATGTGGCATCATATGGGCTTCGGTTTTCTTGCGATCGAGGAAAAGGCCAGCCGTCGATTTGTCGGCGAAGCCGGATTTCTCGAAGCCCGCCGCGAAATGGAACCGTCAATCGAGGGAACGATGGAGGTCGGCTGGGCGCTGATGCCTGCGTCCCAGGGCCGCGGTTATGCTACCGAGGCGCTGACAGCCCTGATCGGCTGGGCGGAAGCGCGTTTTCCGGGAAAGGCAATGAGCTGCATCATCAGCCCCGAGAATGCGGCGTCACTCAGGGTCGCAGCCAAGCTCGGCTTCCGCGAGACGGCGCGGGCGCGGTATAATGGCGAAGTCATTCAGTTTTCGCGTTAGGGAATTTCGTCAAGCGGGTTGCCCAGCCCGTCGATATGGGTGGAGACCATTGCGGTCTTGTTGACACCTGCCGATATCACGGGTGGCGACGGCAGGCTTAAGGCGATCGGCCTCGGCGAAGACGTGTTCTGGGGACTGCTGTCCAGCAAATTCGAGGTAAAATCCGTCACAGACTTCCCATCGTTCGTCACCGAGGCGGAAAAGGCCAGGGCGGAAGGTGCGGATGCGTATCTCTACAATCCGCTGATCGGCCACGCCGCCATTTACAGCAACGTCTGGGAGCATTCGCTGCTTGGCGGCCATCCAGGCATGGAGCCGATCTTCCTGCATATCCAGCAGCTTGGCTACCCCATCGCGCCGCCGCAAGACAAAACCGCCTTCATGTTCTGCAACTATTTCTGCGGCAATAGAAAGTTCTGGTCTGGGTATTTCGCCTTCTGCGAACGCATTCTGGAATCGCAGGAAAATGAAGCGCGCCGCGGCACGCCGGCGGGCATTGCCTATGCCGGTTCAGCGCAATATTCACGCGACGCCAACGCGACGATGCGCCCCTTCGTGATCGAGCGCCTGCTCGGACTCTATGTCCAGCAGGCTACTGCCACAGGATTGAAGATCGCCGCCTTCGTGCCGGCGCCTGCCGATTTCGAGTCGGCAGCGGCGAAGCAAGCTGGGCGGACTTCGCCGAAGAGAAATTCGCGGCGCTTCTTAAATCCGGCGGCAGAAACGTCAGCGTCGAGCGCATCCTGACGGCGGACTATCCGACACCGGCGAAGCGCCCCGCCAATTCACGCCTCAACGGCGACAAGCTCGCCAGAACCTATGGAATCCGGCTCCCGGAATGGAAGCAGTCCATGACGATCGTGATGCAAGACCTTTTGAGTAAAGGTCTTTAAGGAGAAAGCATGAAGGGGATTATTCTGGCCGGCGGCACGGGCACGCGTCTGATCCAATCACGCAGGCCGTCTCGAAACAGTTGATGCCAGTCTGCGACAAGCCGATGATCTACTATCCGATGACGACGCTTATGCTCGCCGGCATCAGGGAGCTGCTGATCATCACCACGCCCCACGACGTCGAAGCCTTCAAGCGCCTTCTCGGCCACGGCTCGCAATGGGGAATTTCGCTGAGCTATGCCGTACAGTCTAGCCCGGACGGCCTCGCCCAGGCCTTCATTGGCGCCGACTTCGTGCATGGCGACAACTCGGCTCTCGTTCTCGGCGACAACATCTTCTACGGGCACGGACTGCCGGAAATCATGAAATCCGGCACGAGTCGGCGGGAGGGCGCGACGGTGTTCGCCTATCACGTCACCGATCCGGAACGCTATGGCGTCGTCGGCTTTGACGAAAAGATGAGTGCGCTGTCAATCGAGGAGAAGCCGAAGGAACCAAAATCGAACTGGGCGGTGACCGGCCTCTATTTCTACGACCAGCAGGTGGTCGATATCGCCGCCAACCTGAAGCCGTCCCCG
This sequence comes from Rhizobium lentis, assembly GCF_014200175.1. Taxonomy (GTDB): domain Bacteria; phylum Pseudomonadota; class Alphaproteobacteria; order Rhizobiales; family Rhizobiaceae; genus Rhizobium; species Rhizobium mulingense. Next base: position 205,536 of record NZ_JACHBD010000003.1, read on the forward strand.
CGCGGCGAATTGGAAATCACCGATGTCAACCGCACCTATCTCGAGCGCGGCCAGCTTTTCGTGGAGCTGATGGGCCGGGGCTATGCCTGGCCCGACACCGGCACGCCGGACAGCCTGCACGATGCCGCAGGTTTCGTCAGCACGCTGGAGAAACGCCAGGGCTTCAAGATCGCCTGCCCCGAGGAAGTCGCCTGGCGCATGGGTTACATCTCGCAGGACGACCTCGCCAGACTTGCGGAGAAGCACGGCAAGAGTGCCTACGGCCAGTATCTGACGAAGCTATCGCCGGTTTGGTGAGCTGTCTGGACGGCCAGACGCGCTGTCACTTTCAACCCGCGGATCATACGGGAAATCGACAGCAATTTCGTGTTATGCGCTGGGAAATTCCGCCAGCCGGGCGGCGTAGCGCGCCATAGTGTCGACTTCGAAATTGACGAAATCACCGGCCTGGCGCTCGCCCCAGGTGGTGACCTCAAGCGTGTGGCGGATGAGCAGGACGTCGAAATCCGTGCCGTCGACCGCGTTGACCGTCAGCGAGGTGCCATCGAGCGCGATCGACCCCTTTGGGGCGACGAATTTCGCCAGATGTTCGGGTGCGCGCAGGCGGTAACGCGTGGCGTCGCCCTCCGATGTCACCGAGAGGATTTCCGCCTTGCCATCGACATGGCCGGAAACGATATGGCCGCCGAGCTCGTCGCCGATCTTCAGCGACCGCTCAAGGTTGATGCGGCTGCCTTCCCGCCAGGTGCCGATCGTCGTCAGCCGCAGCGCCTCCTCCCAGGCCTCGACCTCAAACCAGCGGTCGTTGCTGCCTTCCTGCGGCAGGCCAGTCACCGTGAGGCAGATGCCGGAATGGGAGATGGAGGCGCCCATATCGATGGTGGCGGGATCGTAACTCGTCGCAACGCGGAGCTTGATGCCCTCCTTTAGCGATGAAACGGACTCGATCATGCCGATATCAGTGACAATTCCGGTGAACATCAACTCTCTCTTTCATATTCATCCAGGCGATCTGCGCCGAAGATACGCGTGCCCATATGGGCGAAACCGGATGGTATGTCGGTTGCATCAAGCGGCGATTCAATACCGTCCGCGCCGATGATGACGGGCGCCTGGTAAAGCTGGATGCGGTCGACGAGACCGGCTTCCAGGAAAAGCCGCGCCGTCTTGGCGCCCCCCTCGACCAGAAGCGAAGAAATGCCGCGTGTCGCAAGCGCCGGCAGCAGGATTTCCGGATGATAGGGATTGCAGTAGACGATCTCGACGCCGGCGGCTTCCAGTGCGGCGCGGCGGGAGTCCATGTCGGTGGCGTTGGTGGGTGCGGTACCCCCCTCTGCCCTGCCGGGCATCTCCCCAACAAGGGGGGAGATCGGCTGGGGGCTGGCGCCCGGCCCTACATCTGCTGTTGATCGTGATGACGAGACATCTTTGGAATTCGGATCCCGCTCCTTGCTGATCTCCCCCGTTGTTGGGGAGATGTCCGCCAGGACAGAGGGGGGTAAACCCTCCGCATCCGCCGACAAGGGCCACACCTGCTCGCTCGCCACCAAGATCACCGGCACGTCCCGCGCCGTCGCAACCAACTTGCTCGTCAGCGGCAACGCCAAAGACGGATCGAGTACGATGCGGATCGGCGACTGCGCCTCCATGCCGAGTGTGCGCACCGTCAGCAGCGGATCGTCCGATATCGCCGTGCCGATGCCGACCAGGATCGCGTCGGTTTCGGCGCGCAGCGCCTGCACCTCGGCGCGGGCCTCCGCGCCGGTGATCGCCACCTGTCCCTCCCCCGCACGGCCGATCATGCCATCGGCAGAAACGGCAAGCTTGAGAGTCACATAGGGCCGGGACTTCGTCTGGCGGGTGAGATAACCGGCCAGCGAACGCCGGCCCTCGGCTTCCAGCACACCTGCATCGACCTCGATGCCTGCGTCACGCAGCATGGAAATGCCGCGGCCGGAGACCCGCGGATCGGGATCGGTGACGCTGATGACGACGCGGGCGACGCCATAGGCGATCAGCGCCTCGGCACAGGGCGGCGTCTTGCCGTGATGCGAGCAGGGTTCGAGGGTGACATAGGCGGTGGCGCCGCGGGCAGCCTCGCCGGCTTCGGCAAGCGCCTGCGGCTCGGCATGCGGCCGGCCGCCAAGGGCGGTGACCGCCTGGCCGACGATGATGCCATTCTTGACGATCAGGCAGCCAACAGAAGGGTTGGTGGCGGTGCGGCCGAGATGCCGGCGCGACAGCCGGATCGCCGCCGCCATGAAACCTTCGTCATCCGGCTTGACGTTCATGGCTCATCTGTCCAGCGGGTCGCGGGCGATCTTGGCGTTGATTTCGGAAATGACCTTCTCGAAATCCTCGGCAAGCGAAAAATCCCGATAGACGGAGGCGTAGCGCACGAAGCCGACATCGTCGAGGCTCTTCATGGCTTCCAGCACCTGCAGGCCGATCTGCTCGGAGGAGATTTCGGTCTCGCCGGAACTTTCCAGCCGGCGGACGATGCCGGAGACGGCGCGCTCGATACGGTCACGCTCGACCGGGCGTTTGCGCAGCGCCACTTCGAAGGAGCGCACCAGCTTGTCGCGGTCGAAGGGCACCTTGCGGCCGGTCTTCTTGATGACCATCAGCTCGCGCAGCTGCACGCGCTCGAAGGTGGTGAAGCGGCCGCCGCAATCCGGACAAATACGCCGCCGGCGGATGGACGTATTGTCCTCCGCCGGGCGCGAATCCTTGACCTGAGTATCTTCCGAACCGCAATAGGGGCAGCGCATCGCTACTCCTTACCCCATGTAGTCATACATTGGGAAGCGGTCTGTGAGGTTGACCACCTTGCCGCGCACGGCGGCTTCGACGGCGGCATTGCCTTCGTCGGAATTGGCAACCTTCAGGCCGTCGAGAACCTCGACAATCAGGTTGCCGATTTCGCGGAATTCGGCTTCCTTGAAGCCGCGCGTCGTGCCGGCCGGTGCGCCCAAGCGCACGCCCGAGGTGACGAAGGGCTTTTCCGGGTCGAAGGGAATGCCGTTCTTGTTGCAGGTAACGTAGGCGCGGCCGAGCGCTGCCTCGGCGCGCTTGCCGGTGGCATTCTTCTTGCGCAGGTCGACGAGCATCAGGTGGTTGTCGGTACCGCCGGAGACGACATCGAGACCGCCTGAGATCAGCGTTTCGGCAAGCGCCCGGGCGTTTTTGACGACCTGGGCGGCGTATTCCTTGAACTCCGGCTGCAGCGCCTCGCCGAAGGCGACCGCCTTGGCGGCGATGATGTGCATCAGCGGGCCACCCTGCAGACCGGGGAAGACGGCCGAATTGAACTTCTTGGCGAGATCCTCTTCATTGGTGAGGATGACGCCGCCGCGCGGGCCGCGCAGCGACTTGTGCGTCGTCGTCGTCGCGACATGGCAGTGCGGGAACGGCGACGGATGCTGGCCGCCGGCGACAAGACCGGCGATGTGGGCCATATCGACCATCAGATAGGCGCCGACCGAGTCGGCGATCTCGCGGAAGCGCTTCCAGTCCCAGATGCGGGAATAGGCGGTGCCGCCGGCGATGATGAGCTTCGGCTTGTGCTGTTCGGCCTTGCGGGCGACGTCATCCATGTCGAGCAGGTTGTCGCCTTCGCGCACGCCGTAGGAGACGACGTTGAACCACTTGCCGGACATGTTGACCGGCGAACCATGCGTCAGGTGGCCGCCCGAATTGAGATCGAGGCCCATGAAGGTATCGCCGGGCTGCAGCAGCGCCAGGAACACGGCCTGGTTCATCTGCGAGCCGGAATTCGGCTGGACGTTGGCGAAATTGACGCCGAACAGCTTCTTGGCGCGCTCGATCGCCAGTTCCTCGGCAATATCGACGAACTGGCAGCCGCCGTAATACCGCTTGCCCGGATAACCCTCGGCATATTTGTTGGTCATGATGGAGCCCTGAGCTTCAAGCACGGCGCGGGAGACGATGTTCTCGGAAGCGATCAGTTCGATCTCGTGCCGTTGGCGACCGAGTTCCTTTCCGATCGCGCCGAAAATCTCGGGATCGATGTCCGCAAGCGAGCGATTGAAGAAGGATTCGGTGGAAGCATTGGTCATGGGCGGGCTCCTCAACTGGAATGCGCGAAGGTATTATCCTTCCCCTTTGGCAAGGGCAATACGAAGAACGACATTTGCTGAGCAAAGCGCGCGCTCCAGTCATTTTGCGACGCGCGGCGCCGATGAATCGCAGCTCCGGTATAATGCGCCCTCGCCGGAATAAAAAAACCGCGCCGGGAAGGCGCGGTTCGAGGGCGCGAGGCAGAGGTCGCCGCTTATTGCACCGGCTGTTCCATGCCAGCCGTGGTATCGAGCGCCAATTCGGCATTGCCGTCCATCTGATAGATGTCGTCACGGAACTGGACGATGCCGTCGGGCATGCCCCAGGCAGAGATATAGACGAAATAGACCGGAACTTCCGCCGCGAGCTTGATCGGCGTGTTGACGCCGCTTGCGATCACCTGCTCCATCTGCTGGCGGCTCCAGCCGGGAGTTTCGCGCAGCAGCCAGTTCGTCAGGTCGCGCACGTTCTGGACACGAACGCAGCCCGAAGATTCGAAGCGCATCAGCTTGTTAAACAGGCCCTGCTGCGGCGTGTCGTGCATGTACTCGCCGTTCTTGTTGTAGAAGTTGATCTTGGTCGACGCCATGGCGTTGATCTTGCCCGGGTCCTGGCGGAACATCAGGTTCGGCGCCTCGCCGTTCCAGTCGACGGTTTCCGGGGCGACTTCGTTGCCCTTGCCGTCGATCAGGCGGATGGCGTTCTTTTCGAGATAGGTCGGATCCTTGCGCATCAGCGGCATGATGTCCTTCTCGACGATCGAGCGCGGCGCGGTCCAATAGGGGTTAAGGATGACCTCGTAGATCTTCGAATTGACGAGGTGCGTCGGGCGGCTCAAGCGGCCGACGACCGCAGTGTGACGGGTCGCGACGCTGCCGTCTTCAACAGCCTCGACATAGGCGGCCGGAATATTGACCATCACGTGGCGGCGGCCGAGATCTTCCGGGAAGGTCTGCAGGCGGACAAGATTGGTGTTCAGTTGCTGCAGACGGACGTCGGCTGGGATGTTCATCGCCTTCAGCGTGAATTCGCCGAGGACGCCATCGGACGGCAGGCCGTGACGCGCCTGGAAGCGCTTGACGGCGCCGTCGACATAAGAATCGAAGGCGCTCGACATGCCGGCTTCGCGCGGCAGGTCGCCGGTGATCGCCAGACGCTGGCGCAGCGCCTGAACGGCGGGATGGCTGACGCCCAGTTGCAGGCGCTGGTCGCCGGGATTGACTTCAGGCCAGCCGCCGGCAGCCGCGATCTGCTGGTACTGCATGATCGCCTGCTGGGCGCTCGCGACTGACTGGGGCCCAAGGATCGGGGTGTTGGAAACGACGGCGCTTGCCGTGCGCGAAGCCGCCTTGGCGTCGAACTGGTCGTCCCAGTTGCCGCGGCGCGGCGCGTTCAGGAGCCCATCGAGCGCCGATTGCGCCAATGCAGGCCCGGCAGCAAGCGCGCCGGCGCCAACCGTTGCTGCCGACGCCAGGAAAGCGCGGCGCGAAAGAGCTTCAATTCCGTTTTTCTTCGACATAGTCCCAACCACTGAATGCCGCGACGAGGAAAGCCGCGGCTCTTTGCGATATCACTGCGCCTTAACGCAGATCTCTGTGCATTCGTCGTCCCGGCGCATCAAAAAATTCCGCTAGCCCCATCACAGAAGCGCGATGCAACAGCCTGAATATTCCGATCAGTTCAAGCGCCGGTTGTTAAACCTTCCGCTGCCACACCAATATGGCCAATTCGTGTTACCGGCTCGGAAGACAGACCGCCGCCTGCCGGAGACACGACGCAACGAACCATGACGGGCTAAACGGTGCCGGTTAATAACGGCTAAAAAACGGCTTGAATACAGGCGACAACGCTTGCTTGCCCTGCGTTGCAAAGATGCCACGCGGGCAAACGGCAAAACCGGACGCGCAGGGACACGTCCGGTTTTCTGCAACCCTGAAAGGAGGTCAGGGATTTTAGAGACGATACATGATCGAGTCGTTCCAGAAGCGGTCGAGGCGCTGGAGCAGCTTGTTCATCTGGGTGAACTCGTCGGTGCCGATGCCGCCGACTTTGTCGATCGAGGCGATATGGCGCTCGTAGAGCTTGGCGACCGTCTCGGCGATGTCCTGGCCGGTTTCGGTCAGGCTGATGCGGACCGAGCGGCGGTCGATGCGCGAGCGCTGATGGTTGATGAAACCGAGATCGACCAGCTTCTTGACGTTGTAGGAAACGTTGGAGCCGAGATAGTAGCCGCGGGAGCGCAGCTCGCCGGCGGTCAGCTCGGAATTGCCGATGTTGAAAAGGAGCAGCGCCTGGATGGCGTTGACGTCGCTGCGGCCCTGCCGGTCGAACTCATCTTTGATGACATCGAGAAGACGACGGTGAAGACGTTCAACAAGATGAAGGGATTCCATGTAAAGATCACGGATGCCCTGATCCTGCTGGTCACGGAAGTTCGATACCGCCTGCGGCTTGATTTTCGTGTTCATATTGACTGCCTCACTGTTTGATTGGCGGTGTCGTTTTCTTCCCGCCTTGAGTGAGACCCTATCGAATACATATAAAATTCGACTTAAACCGCAGGCTTAACGGAGCCTTACTGGAAACCCCACGTTGTCTCAGGGTAAATCAACGCTTACCTGGCGGCGCTGCCGGCGCTTTTCCAGCCACAGCAGCAGGCGGAAAATGCAGTAGACGGCGGCGACCATGAGATGCAGCAGGATGATCAGCTTGTTGGGGCCGAAAATATCCGGCAGCAGGCCATACATCAGGACCTGGCCGCCGGCGGCGAGCACCCAGATGACCGGCCCCCAGGAGACGGTGAGCCATAGGCCGAGGGACGCGACGGGGAAAAGCACGGCAAGACTGGTGCTTGCCACCTTCCACGGCAGGCTCAACAGATCGAAGCGGCCGGCGCCGACCAGCGAATAGCCGACGAGCATCGCCCAGTATTGCAGGCCGAACCAGAAGCAGGATACGGCGACCAGCCGCAGGAAGAGAATGAAGAGGAGATCCGCCAGTGTGCGTTTCGGGATCGTCGGACTATCGGTTTCCATGGCGCAGACATCGGTTCCGGTTGTATCGTCATAAGGGTGTTTTCCGCCGCGGCCAATCGTCCGGTTTGGATTTCCCGGGCGCCATGATAATGAGCGCTCCGATAAATGGAATGGGCTGGGGACAGATATCATGCAGGACAGAACGCATCTCGTCGACGACATCACCGGCCATCGCCGCATGCGGCGCAACCGCAAGGCGGATTGGACGCGCCGGCTGGTGCAGGAGAACCGGCTGACGGTCGACGACCTGATCTGGCCGATCTTCATCGTGCCGGGTTCCGGCATCGTCGATCCGATCGCGGCCATGCCGGGCGTCAACCGCATGAGCATCGACAAAGCCGTCGAAGCCGCACGCGAAGCGGCCGGCCTCGGTATTCCGGCGCTCGCCACATTTCCGAACATCGAAATGGAACTGCGCGACGAGACCGGCTCGAACAGCCTGGAAGCCAATAACCTGATCAACCAGACGACGGCGGCGATCAAGAAGGCGGTCCCCAATATCGGCGTCATCACCGACGTGGCGCTCGACCCCTTCACCAGCCATGGCCATGACGGGATCCTGAGAGACGGCGAGATCGTCAATGACGAGACGGTCGACCAAGTGGCGCGCGCCGCGGTGATGCAGGCGGATGCCGGCGCCGACATCATCGCGCCGTCGGAGATGATGGATGGGCGCATCGGCGCGATCCGCATGGCGCTCGACGCGGCCGGCCACCAGAACGTCGGCATCATGAGCTATGCGACGAAATTCGCTTCCGCCTTCTATGGCCCCTATCGGGAGGCGATCTCGACCGGCGGACTGCTGAAGGGCGACAAGAAGACCTATTATATCGACCCCGCCAACGGCACCGAGGCGATCCGCGACGCTGCCCTCGACGTCGAGGAAGGCGCCGACATGCTGATGGTCAAGCCGGGCCTGCCCTATCTCGACATCTGCTGGCGGATGAAGGAGGCTTTCGGCCTGCCGACCTTCGCCTACCAGGTCTCCGGCGAATATACGCAGATCAAGGCGGCGGCGATGAATGGCTGGATCGACGGCGAGCGAGCGATGCTGGAAACGCTCTTGTCGTTCAAGCGGGCGGGATGTGACGGCATCCTCACCTATTTCGCGGTCGAGGTGGCGAAAATTCTCGGAAAACGGTGAGTGTAGGGCGATTATTGTATTTCGCCCTACCGACACCATATCAGCGGCATCGCTTTTTCGCAGGAGATCGAGATGAGCTACAACCCCAATCCGCTTTTTGCCGCACCGGAGGACTGGCGCGCCTATAGCGGCGTGTTGAGCCGCCGTGTCCTTGCCTTCATCCTCGACTACCTCATCGTGGCGCTGCTGTGGATCCCCGCAGCGATCGTGCTTTTCTTCCTGTCGATCATCACGCTCGGGCTAGGCTTCCTTCTCTACCCTGCCCTCTTCGTCATCGTCGCCGGGATTTACTTCGGCCTGACCGTCGGCGGACCGAGCCAGGCCTCGCTCGGCATGCGGGCAATGGGGATCGCGATCGTGCGCGTCGATGGGCGGCCGATGGATTTCCTGACGGCGATCGTCCATCTGGCGCTGTTCTGGATCCTCAACTCGGTGCTGACGCCGCTCATCCTGCTTGCCGGCCTGTTTATCGAACGCAGCCGCCTCATCCACGACCTCTTGGTCGGCACGGTGACGGTGCGCACCGCTTGAAACGCGGCGGAGACGAAATAAAGTCTCCGCCTTCCCTTTGCCGCCTGTTGCAGACGCTCCATATTTAACTTTAGAAGACTGAAATGAAGGACGGGAATCGTCCGGCTGTTGACGTTTTCTATTCTTAGGTCATGCTGTCAGAAAACGGCACTGTCTCGACAAGGAAACTTCCGCGACAAATGAATACGCAGACAACGCCATCCCCGCAGTTTTATCTGACGGCTCCGGCTGCGTGTCCGTATCTGCCGCATGAGATGGAGCGCAAGGTCTTCACCCATTTGGTCGGCCCGCGTGCGGCCGAGATGAACGACATCCTGACACAAGGCGGTTTCCGCCGCTCGCAGAACATCGCCTACCGTCCGGCCTGCGAATCCTGTCGCGCCTGTGTTTCCGTGCGGATTCTTGCCCAGGAATTCAAGCCGACGAAATCGATGAAGCGGGTGCTTGCCGCCAATTCCGATGTCATCGCCACCGAATTCACCGCCCAGCCTTCCAGCGAACAATATTCGCTCTTCCGACGCTATCTCGATTACCGCCACCAGCAAGGCGGCATGTCCGATATGACCGTGCTCGACTATGCGATCATGGTGGAAGACACGCATGTGAATACGCGAATCGTCGAATACCGCCGGCGCGAGGAAGGTTCCGGACTGGAAGAGCGGCCGAAGGGCGAGCTGCTTGCCGCTGCTCTGACCGATACGATGAGCGACGGGTTGTCGATGGTCTATTCCTATTTCAATCCGGGGCTCGAGCGGCGTTCGCTCGGCACCTTCATGATTCTCGACCATATCAGGCGCACCAGGGCGCTCGGCCTACCGCATGTCTACCTCGGCTACTGGGTGCAAGGGTCGCGGAAAATGGACTACAAGACGCGCTTTCAACCGCAAGAACATCTTACCCCGCGCGGCTGGGAACGTTTCGATCCCTCCCTGCGCGAAAGCAACCAGGACTGAATGTCCCCCACCGCTCGTTCCGACCATCGGAAGGGTCTGCTGCTAACGGCGATCGGCGGGCTGGCGCTTTCCATGGATATCCCGCTCGTCCGTCTTGGCGATGGCGATATCTGGTCAATCCTGGGCGTGCGAAGCGCAGCCACGGTTCTCGCCACGTTCCTCATCCTTGGCGCAATGCGCCTTACCTCGGGCAGATGGCCGGTGCTCGTTCCGGGGCGGGCCGGCGTGCTCGCCGGTCTGCTCTATGGCCTCTCCTCCCTCAACTTCGTGCTCGCCGTCTTCAATACGGCCACAGCCAATGTCGTCTTCATCGTCGCCTTCAACCCGATGTTCGGGGCACTTCTTTCCTGGACTTTTCTCAAGGAGAAGCCACAGGCCGCAACGCTGGTCGCCATGCTGTTCATGGTCGTCGGCGTCGGACTGATCGTGAGTGATGGGCTTTCCAGCGGCCATTTCTTTGGCGACGCCATGGCCGTTATCAGCGCGCTTATACTTGCGGCGGCCATCACAATCGGGCGCGCCTCACGCCGGGACATGGGCTTCGTACCGCTGCTTGCCGCCATACTGCCGGCCGCGCTCGGGCTTGCGCAAGCTCTGCCCTTGGGGCTTTCCATCGCCCATCCCGGATGGATCCTGCTCAACGGCGCCATCGTAATGCCGGTCGCCTTTTGGTGCCTGGCGACCGGGCCGCGGTACCTCTCTGCCCCAGAGGTCGGCATGTTCTACCTGCTCGAAACCGTACTCGCCCCGATCTGGGTCTGGCTGATCTTTGCGGAAACGCCGGCGACGATGACGCTCCTTGGCGGCGGCATTTTGGTGGCGGCGATCACCGGGCATTGCTTCTGGATGGTGCAGAGAAGGCGCGTTAGGCCATTGGCGGATTAGACGTTGCCGCCTGGTCTATCCCTCATGTTATAACTGCGTTACCATCCCGAAAGAAGTTCTCGACCGTCTTGGATTGAAGACGGGCGACTCGCTGGAATTGGAGATTGAAAGCGGCGGCATCAAAACAAAGCCCGTCGATGAGGATCTGTTTCGTCAACTTGAGGCGGCGCATTATTTCATGGACAAGTATAAGGTTGCCGTGAAAAAGCTGGCCGAATAATGGCCTTCAAATTCCTGACGAGACCCTTGGTGGAAACTCTGCAGAAAATGCAGATCGAGCGCTTCGGTGGTCTCGCCGGCCTGCGTGACGAAGGCGCGCTGGAATCCGCTCTCGGGCGGCCGATGCACAAGGCGCACTATCGCTGCTGCGACGACGCTGGCGAACTCGCCGCCGCCTATCTTTTTAGCCTTGCCCGCAACCACGCTTTTGTCGATACCAATAAGCGGATCGCCATCGTCGCCGCAGGCGTTTTCCTTCTCGAAAACGGCTACGAGATCGAACCGACCGATGCCAATCTCTACGCCTTCGTTCTTGCCGTCGCCGCCGGCGAGATCGATGAAGAAGGTGCGACCCGCTTCCTCAGGGATTCAGCGTGCCGCTCAACCCGTAGCCTTCATCTGCTGCTGTTCCAGTTCCCTGCTGAGTCCTTCGAGCACATGCGCCCAGCCTTTCCGGGTCTTTTCCTCGTGTTCGGCCCATTCGGCGCACATTTCGTGGGTCAGCGTCAGACGGCTGCCGCCGCCGAGCGGCTCGATGTCGATTTCGACGCGGTCGCAATTGTGGTCGTGGTCCTCGACGGAAAAGCTGAAGACCATGCGCCGCGGACGCTTCAACTCCAGGAACACCCCCTGGTGAAAGGCGTCGCCGGTCGGGCGGCGGTCGACGATGAAAAAACGGCCGCCGACATGCGGATCGATGTCGGCGCGGATGACGTGACCGTCATCGGTGGCAAACAGGAAGCGGCGGGCGATTTCAGGGTTGAGCCAGGCGTCATAGACGACAGCGGGCGGCGCTCTGTAGGTATGGCTGACATGCAATTTGATGGTGCTGGCGGGCATCGATTTTCCTCCGGTAGGGCACGCGCGTCTTTCCCAGGCGCACAGGCCACAGCCGTTCCATCCGCCCACAGAACTGGCCTTCTCTTCTGTTGGGTAACAGCGGTGAAATAGAGAAGTTCCGGCGCCCGCCAAGAGCCGGGCGCGGAATTTTTATGGCTCAGAGCATTTCCGTTGTGTGCGAATCAAGAAAATGCTGCGTCTCTTCGTTTTCATGCAATTCCAGACACAAAAGGAATTGCTCTACCCGGCGAATTTGCCGCTGCGCGGAAAACCCTTCGGCACCGTGCGGCCGGCGCTGGCCCGGTCGCCCAGCCATTCGGCAAGCTCGTCCCTGTTCTTCGTGAAGGTGCGGCCGGCACTGTCTTCCCAGACGAGGCCGTCCGATATCGCAAAGCAGCGGACGTCGGAAATGCCGCCATCCTTGTAACGCTGCAGGCGAACGCCCTTGCCGCGCGACATTTCCGGCACCTGCGCTAAGGGAAAGACCAGCAGCTTGCGGTTTTCGCCGACGACGGCGACATGGTCGCCGCTGACGGGCACCAGCAGCTGCGTCTCCTCAGGCAGCGCGACATTCATGATCTGCTTGCCCTTGCGCGTATTGGCGACCAGCTCGGCCTCGGCAACGACGAAGCCGTTGCCGGCTGTGGAAACGATCAGCTGCTTGCGCGCAGGGTCGTGTACGAAAGCGGTCAGCACGGCCTGGTCGTTGTCCATGTCGACCATGATGCGCAGCGGCTCGCCGTGGCCGCGACCACCCGGCAGCTTGTCGCCGCCGAGCGTGAAGGCCTTGCCGCCTGTCGTGACGATCAGGATCTTGTCCGTCGTCTGCGCCGGGAAGGCTACCTTCAGGCCGTCGCCCTCCTTGAAAGTCAGCGTCGCCGTGTCGGCGATATGGCCTTTCAGCGCGCGGATCCAGCCCTTTTCGGATATGACGACGGTGATCGGTTCCTTCTCGATCATCGCCTGCTGAATGGCTTCCTCGTCGGCTTCGGGCGCGTCGGCGAACTGAGTGCGGCGGCGGCCGACTTCGGTCGCCTTGGCGAACTTCTTCTTCACCTCGCCGATTTCCCAGGCGACCGTCTGCCACTGCTTGTCGTCGGAGGCAAGCAGTGCTTCGATCTCGCCCTTTTCCTTGGTGAGTTCGTCGAACTCCTTGCGGATCTCGAACTCTTCAAGCTTGCGCAGAGAGCGCAGCCGCATATTGAGGATCGCCTCGACCTGATTGTCGGTGAGATCCCAACGCGCCACCATGACCGGCTTCGGCTCATCCTCCTCGCGGATGATCCTGATCACCTCATCGATGTTGAGATAGGCGATCAGCAGGCCGCCAAGGATTTCGAGACGTTTTTCGATCGCCGCCAGACGGAAGCGCGAGCGGCGCTGCAGCACCTCGCGGCGGTGATCCAGCCACTCTTTCAGCACCTCGTTCAGCGCCATGACCTTGGGGATGCGGCCCATCGACAGAACGTTCATGTTGAGCGGGAAGCGGCTTTCGAGCTCCGTCAGCTTGAACATCGATTCCATCAGGATCGTCGGATCGACGCTCCTGGATTTCGGCACCAGGACGACGCGGATGTCCTCGGCCGATTCGTCGCGAATATCTTCGAGCAGCGGCAGCTTTCGCGCGATCAGCAGTTCGGCGATCTTCTCGATCAGCCGCGATTTTTGCACCTGGAAGGGAATTTCGGTGACGACGATCTGGTAGCCGCCGCGGCCGAGATCCTCGGTTTGCCATTTCGCCCGGACACGGAAACCGCCGCGGCCGGTGCGATAGCTCTCGATGATGCTGTCGCGGCTGTCGATAATGATGCCGCCTGTCGGAAAATCCGGGCCGGGAATGAATTCGACGAGCTTTTCGACGGTGGCATCGGGATGCTTGATCAGATGCAGGGCGGCATCGCAAAGCTCATGGGCATTGTGTGACGGGATCGAGGTCGCCATGCCGACGGCGATGCCGGAGGAGCCGTTGGCAAGCAGGTTCGGGAAGGCGCCGGGAAGGACGACCGGCTCGGAATTCGACTCGTCATAGGTATCGCGGAAGTCGACGGCATCCTGGTCGATGCCCTCGAGCAGCAATTCGGAAACTGCCGTCATCTTCGATTCGGTGTAACGCATGGCGGCGGGGCTGTCGCCGTCGATATTGCCGAAATTGCCCTGGCCATTGACCAGCGTGTAGCGCTGCGAAAAATCCTGGGCGAGACGAGCGAGCGCATCGTAGATCGACTGGTCGCCGTGCGGATGGTAATTACCCATCACTTCACCGACGATCTTGGCGCATTTCCTGAAGGCCGACGTCGGCCTCAGCCCCATCTCGTTCATCGCATAGACAATGCGGCGATGAACGGGCTTCAACCCGTCGCGCACGTCGGGCAAAGCGCGATGCATAATGGTCGACAGCGCATAGGCGAGATAACGCTGCTCGAGCGCCGCCTTGAGGTCGACCGGTTGGATATTGTCGTCGTCTCCGCCGGAAGGCGGCAAAATCTCTTGTCCCATGGGTCTTGACTAGCCCAGAAGCGGCCTGCGGGCAAGGAATCCGGGGTATTGCAGCTGTGGATGAAGTCTTGGCACCGACATCAAAGGATGAGACAAACGTTCGGCCGCAAATTTGGACTTCGTTTGCCGTTCCTTTCAACGGAAATTTAGAAGTCCGCAAATACAAAGCGGGCCCAATCCGTAGTAGCGTAACTGCAGATTTCCAACCGCCACCACGCCACCAGAGGAATCACCCATGAAAATTTACCGGACAACGCGGCTGATGCTGTCGGGCGCAGCCTTTTTCTCGCTCGCCGGCTCGGCCTTCGCTCTCGACGGCGCCGATCTGTTGAAGAAGATCAATGCCGCCTATGAAGCGCAGGGCGGAACGATTTCGGCTGACGGCATCAATATCGACGGCACAACCGTTACATTGAAGAATGTTACGGTTAAGCCGACCGGCGGCGAAAGTCTGCCCATCGGCGAAGTCACCCTTTCCGGCGTCGAAGAAGACGAGGATGGCGGCTATTACATCGAAGAAGCGGCCTTCCCCGACATCAACAAGACGGGAGACGGCGTAACCGTGACGGCGCAGGAGCTGACACTGGGTGGCATTTCCGTCCCGGCAACGCCGGGGGGCGACACACTCGATGGCATGATGCTTTACGAGACTGCCCATACCGGCCCGCTGAAAGTGGTCAAGGACGGCACGGAAGTCTTCTCAGTGCTTCAAAGCGATATGAATTTGACGCTGCGCGAGGACGAATCCGGCTTCGATTTCGACGGCGCCTTCAAGAGCATGAAGGCCGATCTCACCAAGACTGACGATCCCAAGAGCAAGGATGCGATCGAGAAGCTCGCCCTGCAGCACGTCCAGGGCGACATCACCATGAAGGGCGCCTGGGAGCTCGGGCCCGGCACGATCGACGTATCGGAAATCGGCTTCGACTTGACCAATATCGGCAAGCTCAACCTCGGCTTCAAGATCTCCGGCTATACGATGCCGTTTGTGAAGTCGATGCAGGATGCGATGAAGGAGTCCGAAGCCAATCCGAACAAGGAACAGGCGCAGCAGGCACTCGGCCTTGCCATGCTGGGTCTGATGCAGCAGCTGTCCTTCGAAGGCGCACAGGTGCGCTTCGAAGATGCCTCGATCACTAAGCGCGCGCTCGATTATGCCGGTTCGCAACAGAACATGTCGGGCAAGCAGATGGCGGATTCGCTCAAGGCGATGACGCCGATCATGCTGGCGCAGCTCAACATCCCGGAACTGCAGAACGCCGTTTCGGCTGCGGTCAACACCTTCCTCGACGACCCGAAGAGCCTGACCGTCAAGGCCACCCCTGAAAAGCCGGTGCCGTTCCCGATGATCGTCGGCGCTGCCATGGGCGCTCCGAACACGCTGCCGCAGGTGCTCGGCGTCAAGGTTTCTGCCAACGACTGATCGCTTTGATCTGACGACGAAAGGCCCGGCCGTTCGCACCGCCGGGCCTTTTATCTTTCTGAAGGCGACCCTCTCTCCGGCCTCATCCTGAGGTGCCCTGCAGCGACCTTGAAGGACGAGGCTGGCCACCGAGGTTCATCTTCCAGCGTGGATATTGGCGTAGCGTTCAGCCACCCGCCCCCATCCTTCAAGGCTCCGGCCGTTGGCCTGCATATCTCAGGATGAAGGCTGATCGAGTTGCCGTGCCCTAAGGAGGCCGATCGGCGCCTTGCAGCCTGTTATATCAGTCCTTCTTGACCGGCGGGATCGGCCGAATTGAGAGCTCGCGCAGCTGCGTCGGGGTTGCCGGGGTCGGCGCGCCCATAAGCAGGTCCTGGGCCTGCTGGTTCATCGGGAACAGCGAGATCTCACGCAGGTTCTTGGCGCCGACCAGCAGCATGACGATGCGGTCGATGCCGAAGGCCGCACCGCCATGCGGCGGGGCGCCATACTGGAAGGCGCGGTAGAGGCCGCCGAAACGGTCTTCGACGTCCTGCTGGCTGAGGCCGACCTTCTCGAAGGCCGCGACCATGGTTTCCGGCGACTGGTTGCGGATCGAGCCCGAGGCGATTTCGAAGCCGTTGCAGACGGCATCGTACTGGAAAGCCTTGATCGTTAGCGGATCCTGGTTCTGCAGCGCGTCGAGGCCACCCTGCGGCATCGAGAACGGGTTGTGGGCGAAATCGACCTTCTTCTCCTCGTCGTTCCATTCGAAGAAGGGGAAATCGACGATCCAGCAGAGTTCGAAGCGATCGCGGTCGACGAGGTTCAGTTCTTCGCCGGCCTTGGTGCGGGCCTCACCGGCAAACTTGTAGAACTTTTCCGGCTCGCCGGCGACGAAGAAGCAGGCGTCACCATCGCCGAGGCCGAGCTGGGTGCGGATCGCTTCGGTGCGCTCCTCGCCGATATTCTTGGCGAGAGGACCGGCACCTTCGAGCTTGTCGTTTTCGCTGCGCCAGAAGATATAGCCGAGGCCGGGCTGGCCCTGGCTCTGCGCCCAGGCGTTCATCCGGTCGCAGAAGGCACGTGAGCCGCCGGTCTTTGCCGGGATCGCCCATATCTGAACCTTCGGGTTGGAAGCGATCATGCCGGCGAAGACCTTGAAGCCGGAGCCGGCGAAATGCTCGGTCACCGCTTCCATGACGATCGGGTTGCGCAGATCCGGCTTGTCCGTACCATATTTGCGGATCGCCTCGTCATAGGGGATGCGCGGCCATTCCTTGGTGACCGGCTTGCCTTCGGCGAACTCCTCAAAAATCTGGGTCATCAGCGGACCCATGGTGTTCCAGACGTCTTCCTGGGTCACGAAGCTCATTTCGAGGTCGAGCTGGTAGAATTCGCCGGGCAGGCGGTCGGCGCGCGGATCCTCATCGCGGAAGCACGGCGCGATCTGGAAGTAGCGGTCGAAACCGGCAACCATCAGCAGCTGCTTGTACTGCTGCGGCGCCTGCGGCAACGCATAGAAGGTGCCAGGATGAATGCGCGAGGGCACGAGGAAGTCGCGCGCGCCTTCCGGCGAGGAGGCCGTCAGGATCGGCGTCGTATATTCAGTGAAGCCGACAGCGCCCATTTCGCGGCGCATCGCCGATATCACCTGGGTGCGCTTGACGATGTTCCGGTGCAGCGTTTCGCGGCGAAGATCGAGGAAGCGGTATTTGAGGCGGACGTCTTCAGGATATTCAGGCTCGCCGAAAACCGGCAGCGGCAATTCCTTGGCGGCAGAGAGCACCTCGATCTCCTGCGCGTAGAGCTCGATCTCACCGGTCGCCATCGTCTTGTTGACGGTGTCTTCGGTGCGGGCTTTGACGAGGCCGTCGATGCGGATGACCCATTCCCCACGGACGGTCTCGGCCAGCTTGAAGCCCGGGCTGTCGGGATCGGCGACGACCTGGGTGATGCCATAATGGTCGCGAAGGTCGATGAACAGAACGCCGCCATGGTCGCGAACGCGATGGACCCAGCCGGAGATACGGACGGTCGAGCCGACATCCGTCTTGCGGAGGGCGGCGCATGTGTGGCTGCGATAGCGATGCATGATCTCAATTCCTGGCATGTGGCTTAAGACGGCAGCAAGGGTCCAAAGCCATCAAGCGCCGACAAGAAAATCGGGCGGAAAAGCGCATGGACGCTCCGATTTGTCAAGGCTTGGCGCGTGCCCGCCGCGCGATTGGCGCGCGTTTATGGCGAAGCAGCTGCCCGCATGCTGCGGCAGTTTGGCCGCGCCTGCGGTATTGATGAAGATGTCGGTCAACTTTAAAAGG
This sequence comes from Rhizobium lentis, assembly GCF_014200175.1. Taxonomy (GTDB): domain Bacteria; phylum Pseudomonadota; class Alphaproteobacteria; order Rhizobiales; family Rhizobiaceae; genus Rhizobium; species Rhizobium mulingense. The sequence goes on from NZ_JACHBD010000003.1 coordinate 223,442, forward strand.
AGGTGCATTTTCATCGTGGAGCCATGCATGCCTTTGCTGACCCGCCGCAACCTTCTCAAGGCATCCGCCGTCGCGGGCGCCTACGGCGTCGGCATGGGCATTGCCGGCAAATTCGGGCTTGCTGCGGCCGCACCGGCGCCGCAGCTGCTGACCGCTGTGAAGATCGAGGCCATGCTGACCGGGGGGGTACCGACCCGGGATGTCATGAGCTGGGGCCATGACGGCATGCCGCCGGTTCTGAGGATGACTAAAGGACGGCCCTACGCGGCACGGCTGAACAACCAGCTGGACGAGCCGACGACGATCCACTGGCATGGGCTGCGGATCGACAACCGCATGGACGGCGTGCCCTTCGTGACGCAACCCTATATCTACACCGGCGACAGTTTCGATTATGCTTTTACGCCACCCGATGCCGGCACCTTCTGGTATCACCCGCACTGCAACACGCTGACGCAGTTGGGACACGGCATGACCGGCATGCTCGTGGTCGAGGACCCGGCCGATCCCGATTTCGATGCCGAGGTGCTGCTGAACCTGCGCGACTGGCGGCTTGGCGGCGACGGACAGTTCATCGCCCCCTTCCGGCCGCGCGACGCCGCCAAGGGCGGCACCTACGGCACGGTGCGCACCGCCAACTGGCTTCAGGAGCCGCAATATGATGCGCCGGCCGGGGGACTGGTGCGGCTGCGCATCGCCATCACCGACGTGACGCGCATTTTCTCGCTGAAAATGGCGGGCGCCGATGCGAGCGTCATCGCCATCGACGGCAATCCGGTGCCGAAACGCTTTCCCCTCGAGCTCCTGCAGATCGGGCCCGGACAGCGGCTCGACCTTGCCGTGCGCATGCCGGACGGCGAAGGCGCCGTCGCGACGCTCGAGGACATCCGCGGCACGACGCCGAAGACGATCGCCAGTCTCCGCGCCGTCGGACAATCGCTCAAACGCAATGTCGGCGATCTCGGCCCGCTTGTCGAAAACCCTGTCCCGAAGGCCGATCTTTCCGCTGCCGAAGAGATCCCACTGGTGCTGAGCGCCACTGCGGAAAATGCCTCTGTCGAGAGTATCTGCGGCACGCTCGGCTACAGTTTCTGGGCAATCAACAAGGTGCCTTGGGCCGGCGACACCCCCGACCCGACGGCGCCGCTAGCGGAACTGAAGCTCGGCAAGAGCTATGTCTTCAATCTGGAGAACACCACGCCGCACGCCCATCCGATCCATCTGCACGGAATGAGCTTCACGGTAATCTCTTCCTCGACGCGGGAGGTGATGCCGCTCGTCTCCGACACCTACCTCGTCCAGCCGGACGAGAAGGTGCAACTGGCCCTCGTCGCCGACAATCCCGGCGACTGGGTGCTGCATTGCCACATCATCGAACATCAGAAGACCGGCATGACCAGCTATGTCAGAGTGAGCTGAAGCATTTGCTTGCCTCAGTTTGGACGTGATTCTTCGCCAGCAATGCGCGAAGCTTATGCTGTTGTATTGACATATCGAAGCGAAAGGAGAAGGAAGGTTCAACCGACCTTTTCCTTGCGAATGAATTGATATGATCGAAACCACCGCCGATTTGGCGGCCGCCTGCAAAGAGCTGGCCAAGTCCGACTTCATTACCATCGACACCGAATTCCTGCGTGAGACGACCTTCTGGCCGGAACTCTGCCTGATCCAGATGGCAAGCCCGACACTGGAGGTTCTCGTCGATCCGCTGGCCAAGGGCATCGACCTCGCCCCCTTCTTCGAGCTGATGGCCGATACGAAGGTGCTGAAGGTCTTTCATGCGGCACGCCAGGACATCGAAATCATCTTCAATCGCGGCAATCTCATTCCACATCCGATCTTCGACACTCAGGTCGCCGCCATGGTCTGCGGCTTCGGCGACAGCGTCTCCTACGATCAGCTGGTCAGCCGCATCAAGAACGTCCACATCGACAAGTCGTCGCGCTTCACCGACTGGAGCCGCCGGCCACTTTCCGAAAAGCAGCTGGAATATGCGCTGGCCGACGTCACCCACCTGCGCGACGTCTATCTGTCGCTGAGTTCACAGCTCGACCGCGAAGGCCGCACGTCGTGGCTCCGCGAGGAAATGGACATTCTCGAGGCCCGCGAAACCTACGACATGCATCCTGATGACGCCTGGCAGCGGCTGAAGATGCGACTGCGCAAGCCGCAGGAGCTGGCGATCCTGAAATATGTCGCCGCCTGGCGCGAGCGCGAGGCGCGGGCGCGTAACGTGCCACGTTCGCGCGTATTGAAGGACGACGCGATCTATGAGATCGCCCAGCAGCAGCCCAAGGATGCCGAAGCGCTCGGCCGATTGCGCACCATTCCGAAGGGCTGGGAGCGCTCCGCCTCCGGCACGGCCGTCGTCGAAGCCGTCAATGCGGCACTCGCTCTTCCGAAGGCAGATATGCCGCATGTGCCGCGGCAGACGCAGGCGCCGGAGGGCGCAGCTGCCGCAGTCGAGCTGTTGAAGGTGCTGTTGAAGCTGATCTCGGAAAAACACGGCGTCGCGCCGAAGGTGATCGCCAACAGCGAGGATCTCGACAAGATCGCCGCTGATGGCGAGAAGGCTGACGTCGCTGCTCTGCACGGCTGGCGGCGCGATCTTTTCGGCGAGCCGGCGCTGCAGCTGATCCAGGGCCAGATCGGACTGCGATTCGCGGGCCGGAAGGTTGAAACCGTCGCGCTCTGACACCAAATCGAATTCGCTTGACGCTGTTTTCCCAGCTGAAACAATGGCCGGGTGAAACTGCGAAGCGAAGGGGCGGCATGCGGGAAATATCTCCGACGCAGAACTGGATCCTGATCGTCCTCGTCCTCGCGGTGAGCGGCGTCGTCTATGATTCGATGTTCTACTCCGATCAGACGCCGGTCATCGGGGCGATCTTCGCGCTGTTCATCGGCATGCCGATCATCGCCTTCGAGCGCAAGGTGCTGTTCCGCGGGCTCTACCGGCGCGTCCAGAAGCTGCCGACCTTCGCCTTCATCATCACCGAACTGGTGATCTACGAAATCCTGATGAGCATCGGTTTCGCCTTCGCCGGCCTGTTGCTTCGCTCGCTCGGCGTGCTGAAGCCGTCGTCGCTCCTCGATCTCATCATCATGCCGTTCGACGTCTTCCTCTATGCGCTTGCCGTCTGCTCGGCGCTGATCTTCATCCTGCGCGTGCGGGAGCTGCTCGGTCGCGAAGTATTCATCAGCATGCTCATCAGCCGCTATCGCAATCCGGTCAAGGAAGAGCGTGTCTTTCTGTTCATCGATCTCGTCGATTCGACGGCTTTTGCCGAAAAGCACGGCGACCTCCGTGCGCAGCAACTGCTGAGCTCGCTGTTTGCGACCTTCGCCGAGCCGGTGCGGCGCCACAAGGGCATGATCAACGACTATGTCGGCGATGCGGCGATCATTACCTGGCCGCTTGCCCGCGGCGTCAAGGATGCGCGCTGCGTGCGCTGCATCTTCGATATCATTGCCGATATCGAAGCCAATGCCGCCGGCTGGCGGAAAAATTACGGACAGGTGCCGAAGCTTCGCGCCGCTCTTCATGGCGGCGAGATCATCACCGCAGAAGTCGGCGTCGATCACCACAAGATCAGCTATTTCGGCGATACGGTTAATACGACCGCCCGGCTGGAGACGCTCTGCCGCAGCCTGAACCGGCAGGTGCTGATCTCCGCGGAGCTTGCCCGGCGCATGACCTTTCCCGACGACATCTCCTGCGACGATCTCGGCATCCATGCCGTCAAGGGACGCGGCCAGGCGCTCGGCGTCATGGCGCTTTCCTCGCGGGCGGTGACCGTGCTCAACACGCCCGCGGTCGTTTTGCACGGCTGAGCAACGCTCTTATCACCAGTCACCAAAGCTTCACCCAACCGTCAATTCGCTGACACGGAAGCCCTGCTAAGCGGAAGCCATTCGCATCCGTTCCATGGGGATATTATGAAGAACGTCCTTTTTGCTTCCGTATCGCTTTTCATTCTAATTGCCGGTCCCGTTTCGGCCGATCGGCAACAATTCCCGTCCAAGCTCGCCGGCCAGGCGATCCTGCCTGCCAACACCATGGTTGCGGCTCCGGCCGACGCCTCCGATTTCCTCAAGCATTCCGGCAAGTTCACGACGCCGGACCGCAGGCGCGCCGAAGCGCTCGGCACCGTTCCCGGCAAGGACGGCGCACGTGTGACTGACCTGAAGCTTCCGTTCGACGGCCAGCCGATCCAGGGTTTCTCGGGCATCAAGACCATGGCCGACGGCACCTTCTGGACGCTCTCCGACAACGGCTTCGGCTCCAAGGCCAATTCTTCCGACTCCATGCTGTTCCTGCATGAGATGAAGTTCGACTGGGCCGCCAACAAGGCCGAAGTCGTCAAGAACCTCTTCCTCTCCGATCCGAACAAGATCGCTCCGTTCCCGATCATGCTCGAAGGCACCGACACGCGCTACCTCACCGGCGCCGACTTCGACATCGAATCGATCCAGCCGGTTGCCGATGGTTTCTGGCTCGGCGACGAGTTCGGCCCCTATATCCTGAAATTTGATACGGCGGGCCGCCTGACCGATGTCATTGCGACCACACTCGACGGCAAGCCGGTGCTGTCGCCCGACAATCCGCTGATTCAGCTGCCGGGCAATCCGGCCGCGAAGATGCCGGTCTTCAATCTGAAGCGCTCCGGCGGCTTCGAAGGCCTTGCCATGTCGAAGGACGGCGCCAAGCTCTACGGCCTGCTCGAAGGCGCCATTTACAAGGATGACGGCACGATGGAAACGGCCGACGGCCACACCGCCATCCGCATTATCGAATTCGACGTCGCCGCCAAGAAGTGGACCGGCCGCAGTTGGCTCTATCCGTTCGATGACAAGGGCGTGTCGATTGGCGACTTCAACATGCTCGACGATACGACCGCTCTCGTCATCGAGCGCGACAGCGGCGCCGGCACCAAGGACAAGGCCTGCGCCGATCCGAAGCAGCCGAAGCCGGATTGCTTCGAGGCGCCTGCCGAGCTGAAGCGCGTCTACAAGATCGAGTTCAACGACGCCAATGCCGGCAAGGCCGTCCGCAAGATCGGCTATATCGACCTCTTGAACATCCAGGACCCCGACAACAAGAAGAAGGCCGGAGCCAAGGACGGCGTCTACGACATGCCGTTCGTGACGATCGAAAACGTCGATCGCGTCGACGCCACCCACATCATCATCGGCAACGACAACAACCTGCCCTTCTCAGCCGGCCGCGCCGTCGACAAGGCGGATAATAACGAGTTCAGCCTGCTTGAGGTTGGTAAGTTTTTGAACGCGAAGTAATTCGGGTTTGATGTGAGATGGAGGGGCGGTGCGGAAGTGCCGCCTTTTTCTTTGGTTTACGCACCCACTTCCTCCCTCATTCCTGTGCTCGTCACAGGAATCCAGTGCGCTCAAGTCCTTGAGCGCGGGAGACTCTTTAAAGGCAAGTGAGTCATTCACCGCGCGGACGCGCGGTGGCTGGATTCCTGTGACGAGCACAGGAATGAGGGAGAGTGGAGGGATGGCGCCGTCAACAACGGCCCGCCTTAAAAATCTCTGCCCTATTCGAACCGAAACGCCAGCCTCTTATTCGTCAGCCGCGACAGCTGCTGCAGGCGGCCGTCCAGGCGTTCGCCGGCGAAATCGCGGTATTCGGAGGGAACGACGAATTCGAGGTCGAAGTCCGGGTTCGATGATTTGCGGAAGGTCAGGTTCTTGACGATGCCCGGCATCGAGGCCGAGAAGAGGTAGACGACGCGGAGCATGCCGCCGAGCAGCTTGGCGCGCTCGATGAAGGGTGGCGTGGCGATCTGCGCAAGCGGGCCGGTGGCGCCGTCGTCGTGCAGCCCCTCGAAACGGTAATAATTGGTCAGTGCGATGAAGGCACGGCCGGGATGGCTGATGCCGACGAAGGAAGAGTGGGCGATGACGTTCAGTGCCTGCAGGCCACGATAATCAGGGTGGGCGCGCCAGCTGATATCGGCTAGCAGACAGGCGGCCTGACGATAGCGGCTTTCCTCTTCGGTTTCCTGGACGTCGAAGAAGGGCATCATCCGGCCGGTCCATTCCGCCAGTTCGCGGGCATGCTCGGGCGAACGGGCACGCAGGATCGCCAATTCACCGGCGGCGGCCAGCAGCGGATCGAGGCGTCGCTCACCCTCAGACAGCAGCGAGTAGAGATACCCCTCGCGCACGCCCTGCGCCGAGAAGGAAATCATCGACGGCCTCATCGCGCTCAGCACTTCCTTCATGGCGACGGCGCCGAAGGGCAGCAGCGACCGGCGGTGCTTGGACACGGCTTGCAGCGCCGGCTCTCTGGAATCGCGTGCGGTCACCACCTGTTCGAGGAACAGCATCATCGCCTCGAGCGAGACCTCATACCCCTGCATCATGTGCAGCGGATAATGGGTGATTTCCATGTGCAGCTTAGCGATGTTTCGCCAGGTGCCGCCGACGGCGTAGAAGGTGCGCCCCTCGCCTTTCGACAAGAGCTTTGCCGTCTTCACCTGCTTGCGGGCGAAGGCTCTAGCCTTGGAAAGCGAACCGCCGGCATATTCCGACAGGCGCAGGCCGCCGAGTGGCAGTGTGATGCCCTTGCCCACTTCCTTGCCCTTGATGTCGATCAGCTCCAGCGAGCCGCCGCCGAGGTCGCCGGCGATACCGTCTGGATCGTAGAAGCCGCTGATGATGCCGAGCGAGGCGAATTTCGCCTCTTCCTCGCCCGACAGCACGCGAACCTTGCGGCCGAGGATGGTTTCCGCCTGATGGATGAAATCGGGACCGTTGCTCGCCTCGCGCGCCGCGGCCGTCGCCAGCACATACATGGTGGCGGCGCGCGCCTGATCGGACAGGGCCTTGAAACGGTGCAGCGCCGCCAGAGCCCTGATGACGCTCTCTTCATTCATCTTGCCGGTGACGGCTATGCCCTTGCCGAGGCCGCAGAGGACCTTTTCGTTGAAAAGGATGGTCGGCGAGCGGGACAGGCCCTCGTAGACGACGAGACGGATGGAATTCGATCCGATGTCGACAACGGAGACCGGAGCGATCCCCGGAAGGCGCCCCTGGGCTTCAGATTCAACCATTTAGGTCCAGTATTACTTGTTGTTGCGGCCTTCGAGCAGGCCGGCGATGAGCTTCGGCGCGCTGGACTTCAAAGCTTCACCACGGCCCGAAAGGCTCGGATTGGTCATGAAATACTGCTGCGCATTGAACGGTTCCTCGCCCCTGCGCACTTCCATGCGGCGCGACGTACCGTCGGGCAATATCTCGTAGCTTTGTTGATTGTCAATCACGTTGCCGAGCATAATCTGTGACAAGACTTGCTCGTGAACGGTCGGATTCGTCAGCGGGACCATCGTTTCAACGCGGCGGTCGAGATTTCTCGGCATCATGTCGGCCGAACCGATGTAGACCAGCGCCTTGTCGGACGGCAGGCCGTGGCCATTGCCGAAGCAGAAGATGCGGCTGTGCTCGAGGAAGCGGCCGACGATCGACTTGACGCGGATCTTCTCCGAGAGACCGGGCACCTGCGGACGCAGGCAGCAGATGCCGCGCACGACGAGATCGATCTCCACGCCGGCGTGGCTGGCGCGATAGAGCGCGTCGATGATATCGGGATCGACAAGCGAATTCATCTTCATCCAGATCGCCGCCGGCGCGCCGTTGCGGGCATGCAGGATCTCTTCCTCGATGTGGCGCAGGATGCGCGGGCGCATCGTGTAGGGCGAAATCGCCAGCTGCATACCCTGTTCCGGCTCGCCATAGCCGGTGATGAAGTTGAAGATGTTCGCCATGTCGTGGGCGATAACGGGATTGCAGGTGAAATAGGAGAGATCCGTATAGATCTTGGCGGTGATCGGGTGGTAGTTGCCGGTCCCGAGGTGGCAATAGGTCCTGAGCTTGCCCTCCTCACGGCGGACGACCATCGACATCTTGGCGTGGGTCTTGAGCTCAATGAAGCCGAAGACGACCTGCACACCGGCGCGTTCGAGGTCGCGCGCCCAGCGGATGTTCGCCTCTTCGTCGAAGCGAGCCTTGAGCTCGACCAGCGCCGTCACCGATTTGCCGGCTTCGGCGGCGTCGATCAGCGCACGCACGATCGGGCTGTCGTTCGAGGTACGGTACAGCGTCTGCTTTATCGCCAGGACGTCAGGATCGCGCGCAGCCTGGAGAAGAAACTGGACGACCACGTCGAAAGACTCATACGGGTGATGGACGACCATGTCCTTCTCGCGGATGGCGGCGAAGCAGTCGCCGGCATGTTCGCGGACGCGCTCGGGAAATCGCGCATTGTAAGGCTGAAACCTGAGATCGTCGCGCGGCGCCTTGGTGATCTCCGACAGAGTGTTCAGCGCCAGGAGTCCCGGCAGAACGGCGACGCGATTGTCGGGGATGCTGAGTGCGTGCACGACGAACTGGCGCAGCGAGGCCGGCATTTCAGAATCGGTCTCGATGCGGATGACCTTGCCGCGGCGCCGCCGCTTCAGCGCCGTTTCGAAGAAGCGGACAAGATCCTCGGCCTCTTCCTCGACTTCGATATCGCTGTCGCGGATGACGCGGAAAGTACCCGAGCCCTGCACCTCGTAGCCCGGATAGAGCCGGTGGATGAAGATGTTGGCGACATCTTCGAGCGTGATGTAGCGGATCGTATTCGCATCATCCGGCAGGCGGACGAAGCGGTCGAGCGCCGGCGGCAGGCGCAGGAGCGCCGTCATCGGCTCGCGGCCGTTCTTGCTGACGAGCTGCAGGCCGATCGAGAAGCCGAGATTGGGAATGAACGGGAACGGATGGGCCGGGTCGATCGACAGCGGCGTCAAGACCGGAAAAATCGCCTGTTCGAATTCGGCGGCCAGCCACTGGCGGTCGGCATCGCTGAGCGCGCCGGGGCGCACGATCAGGATGTCTTCCTTGGCGAGGTATTGCTGCAGCACGGCGAGTGAGGCCTGCTGCTCCATCTGCAGATGGTCGATCTCCTGCAGGATCGAGTCGAGCTGTTCGGCCGGTGTCTTTCCGTCGGGGCTGCGGATGGCGATATTCTGGCGCACCTGGCCCTCGAGACCGGCGACGCGCACCATGAAGAACTCGTCGAGGTTGGCGGCCGAGATCGACAGAAAACGGACGCGCTCGAGCAGCGGGTGCTCGGTATTCAGCGTCTCTTCCAGCACGCGGCGATTGAATTGCAGCCAGGAGAATTCGCGGTTGATGAAGCGCTCCGGGCTGGTTAGCAGCTCTCCCAGCGGTGGGGTGTTGTCGTTGGTTTCCGGAGTGAGTTCCTGATGTTCTGCGACTGCGCTATCCATGGTCCACTACCCCGTTTTCAATCGCGACGGCAATTATATCAGTTTCACGACGGAACTGTGACAGTCAATCGGCCGGTTCCGAATTTCCCAATTCATTCAATACTTCGGCAGCAAGAGACCGGGTGATCTTCGTGCCCCGGGACAGGGCCAGCCGGTCGAGCCTTTCCACGATCGTCTGGGCCGCGTTCAGCGATCGCTCCATACGGTTAACGATATAGAGCACGAGTTTGTCATCTATATAAAGCTGCCGGTCGGCGAAGAGCTTGACGATAACCTGCGACAGCAGCGCTTCGTCGGGTTCGCCGATCTCGACGATCGTCGCAGCCTTCAGGCGCGAACGCAGATCGGGCAGAGAGACCGGCCAGGAGATCGGCCAGAGGCGGCTGGTCATCAACAGGCTGGTGCCATGTTCGCGAACGCTGTTGATGACGTGGAAGAGCGCATTGTCGTCAAAGCCGAGGCGGTCGGCATCCTCGAACAGCACCGGGCCGGCGGCGGCGGCGACGGCGGCGTCCGAGCCAAGCTCGGGATGAATGCTGACGGCGCCGCTTAGTTCCCGCCAGATGCGGGCGAGATGCGATTTCCCCGAACCGACCGGACCGGCAAGCACGACGACCGGCGATGGCCATGCCGGCCAGGCATCGACGATCGACACGGCGGCGGCAAGACGTTCCGAGATCAGGAGATCGTCGCGGCCGCTGGCGGAATCGTGCGAAAAGACCAGCGGCAGCTGCTCTCCGGCCTTGCGCTTCGGATCAGCGTTCTTCACGTCATTCATTGGGAACTGATTTCGTCTTCTGAGCGCGGCCACTCGGCGACCCGCCAAAATAAAGATCGCTCTGAAGGTAGCGCGAAAGCGCGAAACGAACAAGGACGCCGACGGCGGCGGCTGCCGGCACCGCGACCAGAAGCCCGACGAAGCCGAAGAGCGCGCCGAAGGCAAACAGCGCAAACATAAGCCAGACCGGATGGAGGCCGACGCTGGAGCCGACGAGCTTCGGCTGCAGAATGTTGCCTTCCAGGAATTGGCCGCTGAAGAAGACGACGAGCACCAGCCCGATCCAGGGATAATCCGGCCAGAACTGCACGATCGCCACCCCGACGGAAAGAACGAGGCCGACCAGCGAGCCGACATAGGGGATGAAACTGATCATGCCGGCAAAGAGGCCGATCAGCAGGCCGAAATTCAAGCCGACGAGCGAGAGGCCTGCGGCATAATAGATGCCGAGGATGAGGCAGAGCGAACCCTGGCCGCGAATGAAGCCGGCGATCGCCTGATCGATCTCCTTGGCGATCTGGCGGACATCGGCGACATAATCGCGCGGAATCCACTGATCGACCTTGGCGATCATGCGGTCCCAATCGAGCAGGATATAGAAGGCGACTACCGGGGTGACGACGAGCAGCGAGATGACGTCGACGATCGCCTTGCCGGAATTCCAGATCTGCGCGAAGAGCCCGGTCAGGAAGCCCATGCCTTCGGAAAGAATGCCGGAGAAATTATCCTTGATCGTGCCGGCCTGGCTCCGGACCCATTCCGGCAGAAGCGAGTTTTTGGAGGTGTCAATGAACTGCTGCAGCTGGCTGATATAGCCCGGCAGCCGCTCGGCGAAATCGTTGAACTGGCTGACGAGCACGGGAATAAGGATCATCAGCGCCAGCGTGAAGGTGATGACAAAGGCGATCAGGATGACGATCGTCGCCATCATGCGGCTGAGGCCAAGTCGCTGCAACCGGTCTGCCACCGGATCGAGGAAATAGGCGATCGCCATACCGGCGATGAAAGGCAGAAGGATCGAGCTGAAGACATAAAGAAAGGCGATGAAGAAGACGAGCACGGCCAGCCAGAAGAATATCTGGCGCTTGAGACTGTTGCCGCTGACATGCTGTGGCATCGCTTCCCCGCTGATCGCTCGCCGCCGCTAAACGCCGCGTCTTCCCCGACGCGGTCATTCAGCACATAGGATGCAGGCGTAAAGATGGTCAACCCTGTCGCGGTAATTCCGGAAAATGCCGGCTGAAGACGCGGGAAATTGGGGGCTTTTCCCATGCAGCGCTTGCATAAACGGCCCTGTCATGCAATTGCGACCGGCAGATGACGCGGCGTGTCGGCCGCCTGAAAACAGCCATCGGAGACCAGCATGAGCCAGTCTGGGAAAAACGGCCTGACCTACAGCGATGCGGGCGTCGATATCGATGCCGGCAATCTCCTTGTCGAGAAGATCAAGCCGGCGGTACGCTCGACGCGCCGTCCCGGCGCCGACGGCGAGATCGGCGGCTTCGGCGGGCTCTTCGACCTCAAGGCCGCGGGCTTTACCGACCCGGTGCTCGTCGCCGCCAATGACGGCGTCGGCACCAAACTGAAGATCGCCACCGAAGCCGATTACCACGACACCGTCGGCATCGACCTCGTCGCCATGTGCGTCAACGATCTGGTGGTCCAGGGCGCCGAACCGCTGTTCTTCCTCGATTATTTCGCCACCGGCAAGCTCGACCCCGACCAGGGTGCTGCGATCGTCGGCGGCATTGCCGCCGGCTGCCGCGAGGCCGGCTGTGCGCTCATCGGCGGCGAGACGGCTGAAATGCCGGGCATGTATTCCTCCGGCGATTACGATCTTGCCGGCTTTGCCGTCGGCGCTGCCGAACGCGGCAAGCTGCTCCCTTCCGGTGACATCGCCGAGGGCGACGTGATCCTCGGCCTCGCCTCCTCCGGCATTCATTCCAACGGCTTCTCGCTGGTTCGCAAGATCGTGGAACTGTCCGGCCTCGGCTGGGACGCGCCGGCGCCGTTCGCCAAAGGTAAGAAGCTCGGCGAAGCCCTGCTCGAGCCGACCCGCATCTATGTAAAACCGCTGTTGAAGGCGATCCGCGAGACCGGTGCGCTGAAGGCGCTCGCCCATATCACCGGCGGCGGCTTCCCGGAGAATATTCCGCGCGTGCTGCCGAAGCACCTGTCGGCCGAGATCGACCTTGCGGCCGTCAAGGTACCGCCGGTGTTTTCGTGGCTCGCCAGGACGGGCGGCGTCGAAGCCAAGGAGATGCTGCGCACCTTCAACTGCGGCATCGGCATGATCGTCGTCGTCGCCGAGGAGAATGTCGCCGCAGTATCGGACGCGCTCAAGGCCGAAGGCGAAAAGGTCGTCACGCTCGGCAGCATGATTGCCCGCGCCGAAGGCGCTGCCGGCACGGTCTACAAGGGTACGCTTGCCATATGAGCACGCCGCGCAAACGCGTCGTCGTCTTCATATCGGGTGGCGGCTCCAACATGATGGCGCTGGTCGCGGCTGCGAAGGCCGCCGATTATCCGGCCGAGATCGTCGGCGTGATCTCCGACAAGGCGGAGGCCGGCGGGCTTGCCAAGGCAGCGGCCGAGGGCATCGCCACCTTCGCCTTTCCCCGCAAGGATTACGCCAGCAAGGATGCGCACGAGGCGGCGATCTTTTCGGCGCTCGACGAGCTCTCGCCCGACATCCTCTGCCTGGCCGGCTATATGCGGCTGCTGACGCCGACTTTCATCCAGCGTTATGAAGGCCGGATGCTCAACATCCACCCTTCCCTGCTGCCGCTCTTCCCCGGCCTGCACACCCATCAGCGCGCCATCGACGCCGGCATGCGCATTGCCGGCTGCACCGTACATTTCGTCACCGAAGGCATGGACGAGGGACCGGTGATCGGCCAGGCCGCCGTTCCGGTACTTTTCGGCGACACAGCCGAAAGCCTTGCCGCACGGGTGCTGACCGTCGAACACCAGATCTATCCGCAGGCGCTGCGGCTGTTTGCAGAAGGCCGCGTGACGATGCAAGGCGGCAAGGCGATCGGCGCCGAGGCTTCGGGCGTTGCGCCCAAAGCTCAGCTCATCTCACTGATCGGCGATCGCGCTTAAGCCGCCAGCACCCGCAACGGATGCAGCGTGCCGTCGCTGTAGACGAAGCGGCCGGCGCGGAAAGTGGCGCGGATGCGGTTGATGTCGCCCGGCTCGACCGCCACCAGATCGGCGCGCTGGCCGATGGCGATTTCGCCCCGGTCCAGGAGACCGGCGGAGCGGGCGGCGTTGCCGGTCGCCATGGCGACGGCGGCCGGCAGGCCGCCATCCACCGTGTCGGCGAGCTTGAAGATGCCGGGCACGAATGCGGCCGGGTGATAATCGGCAGCGATGACGCTGAGCAAGCCCGCCCTTCCGGCATCGAGAGCGCTGAGATTGCCCGACATCGACTGGCCGCGCAACGCGTTCGGCGCACCCATCAGCGTCCAGAGCCCTCGGCGGCGCGCCTCTTCGGCTGCCGGGGCGGTGACCGGAAACTCGCTGATGGTAACGCCGAGGTCGTGCATTTCGGCCACCTTCTCGACGCTGTCATCGTCATGCGAGGCAAGCGACAGCCTGTGCTTCAGCGATAGCGCGACGATCTCTCTCAGCTTGGCCTCGATGTCCGGGTTATTGCGCATGGCGATGCGCTTGGCGACGATCTCGGCGGCCATTTCCTCGGAGATGGCGCGGCGCTCGGAAATGCTGAGGATATAGCTTTGCAGATTGTTGTACTGTCCCTGCCCCGGCGTGTGGTCGGTCAGCGAAACCATGTCGATCTGGTCGGCATTCAGCAGGCGCTCGAGCGCAGGCGCTGCGCCAACATTGGTGATTTCATAGCGGGCGTGGACGCGGTGGTCGATCAGCAGATCGTCGCGCAGCCGGTTGATGCCCTCGATCACCGCCGACGTCGTCTCCAGCGAGCGGACATGGCCGTAGACGCTTTCGGTGGCGAAGGAGACAGCGGCAAAGGCCGTCGTCACACCGGCGGCGGCAAGTTTCTTGTCGAGCTCGTGGATGCCGAAATCGATCGGCATGGTCGCATTCGGCCGCGGCGCGATCTCGCGCTCGATCATGTCACCGTGCAGATCGACGAATCCCGGCATCAGCAGCCGTCCGCCGCCATCAATCGCAGCCGCCACCACCGGCTCCGGCCGGATTTCGGCGATAGCGCCATCCTCAACACGCACGGAACCTTCGCTCACCACCTGGTCGGGGAGAACGAGGGTGAAATTACTGAGCCACATAGGCCTTCTCCTGACCGATCCGAGATTGGCAAGCCCGCAGCGGATAGAACCGCTCCATGACATTCGTATGAAATCGTAAGCGCTATTATCTCAACCTGGAAAACGTCATGGGCTCAACCGCCTCATCCGCTATCGAATTTTGTGCCTGTTCAAGGCTGCCCACTGCAGCAGCACGATCGTCTTGGTGTCGAAGATCTCGCCGGTTTCGATCATCCGGGTTGCCTCGTCCAGCGGAATTTCAAGAACCTCGATATCCTCATGCTCCTCGGCCAGACCGCCGCCTTCCGCGATGCGGTCGGCGGTATCGATGAAAGAAACGAAGAAATGGACGACCTCGGCGATAGCGCCGGGCGAGGGATAGGATTTGAAAAGGAAGCGAGCCTCACGCAGGCGGTAGCCGGTCTCCTCCATCGCCTCGCGGCGGATCGCCTGTTCGGGATGGTCGTCGTCAAGAAGGCCGGCCGGCACCTCGATCATCCAGGCGGGATCGCCGTTGAGATGGACGGCGAGACGGAACTGGCGCACGAGGACGACGAGATCGCGTTTCGGATCATAGAGCAGGATGCAAGCGGCCGGCGTGCGGTGGTAGACCTCCCGCTTCAGCCGCTGGGTCGCGCCCTTGCGGTCGATATAGTCGAGCAGATAGCTGCTCAGCCGCGTCCATCCATTCGACAGGATTTCCTCGCCGACGATCTTCACCCGTGATTTCGGCTGCATCATACCGTGTCCTTGCGAAGCCAGACCTTGTTGTCGTGCACGGCCGCGCCGCCATAAGGCGCGACCGGATCGGCGCCGGTCAGGACATTGATCCCCTCGCCGTCGACATGCGCCTTGTTCGGCCAGAGGCCCTCGGCGATCAGCACACCCGGCCTGACCTCGGTGGTGATACGGGCGTGGATGCGCAGATCGCCGCGGCGGTTGCCAATGCGGACAAGGTCGCCATGCGCAATGCCGTTGGCCTCGGCATCAACAGGATTGATCATGACCTCGGGACGACCTTCCTTCTGACGCGACGTCCTGGTTTCGGAAAAGCTCGAATTGAGGAAGTTGCGGGCCGGCGACGTGGCCAAGCGGAAGGGATGCTCGGGATCGGCCACTTCGATGACATCGACCTGATCGGGGAAGACAGGAAGCTCCCCATGCGGGCCGAGCGCGCCGATCGCCGCCGGCGGCTTGTTCGGCGCCGGCTGGTTGATCCAGTCCGGCCGGAAGTGGAACTTGCCATCGGGATGGGCAAAACCGTTGAGGAAATGCGCCTCCTCGAAAGCCGGCTGACGATCGAACCATTTGTGTTCGAGGAAATAGTCGTAACCTGGCAGGCCACTCGATTCGAGCACGCGGTCGACCATCTCGCGGGCGGTGAAGCCGAAGCCGGGACGATCGGCGACGCCGAGGCGTTTTGCCAGTTCCTCGATGACGAAGAGATTGGTGCGCACGGTTGGCGGCGGCTCGACCAGCTTCGGCCCGAGCAGAATATGGTTCTGGCCGCCGGCCCGGTAGATATCGTCATGCTCGACGAACATCGTCGCCGGAATGACGATATCGGCGATCTCGGCCGTCTCGGTCATAAACTGCTCATGCACGGCGACGAACAGCTCGTCTCGGGCAAAGCCGCGTCTGACCAGGCGCTGCTCGGGCGCGATGTTGGCCGGATTGGTGTTCTGGATCAGCATTGCCGTTACCGGGCCGCGATGGCGCAGGGCCACCGGATCGCCGGTCAGCACGCGGCCGATCTGCGACTGATCGAGCATGCGGATATCGGCATCCTTCATCGAGCGGCCGGTCAGTTCCGCATTGTTCATGCGGAAGATATCGCTGTTCGAATGGAAGGCGCCGCCGCCCTCATATTGCCAGGAGCCGAGCACGGTGGCGACCGAGGCGGCCGCATGCATGGCGACCGCGCCATTGCGCTGGCGAGTGAAACCGTAGCCCAGGCGGAAAAAGGTCTTCTTCGTCGCGCCCACGAGGCGGGCGAAGGCCTCGATCTCCTCGGCCGAAAGGCCGGTGATATCGGCCGCCCATTGCGGCGTCCTGGTTTTCAGATGCGCTTCGAGACCTTCGGGATCATCGGCATATTTCGCCATATAATCTCGGTCGGCATAGCCGTCGCGGAAGGCGATATGCATGACGGCGCAGGCCAGTGCCGCGTCGGTGCCGGGCCTGACGATCAAGGCCATGTCGGCCTGCTTCATCGTCGGATTGTCGTAGATGTCGATGACGACGATCTTGGCGCCGCGCTCCTTGCGTGCCTTGATGGCGTGGGTCATCACGTTGACCTGGGTCGAAACCGCATTGGTGCCCCAGATGACGACGCAATTGGTGCGGCCCATCTCGCGCGGGTCGGGGCCGCGCAGCACGCCGGTCGCCATGGTGAAGCCGGTCCAGGCCGGATTGGTGCAGATCGACGAGAAGAAACCGGAATAGCGCTTGGCGTGGCGCAGACGGTCGATCGAATCGCGCTGCACCCAGCCCATGGTGCCAGCGTAGAAATAGGGCCAGATCGCCTCGCTTCCGTCACGTGCCTCGGCCTTGACGAAGGCTTCGGCAATCTCATCCAGCGCGTCGTCCCAGGAGATCTGCTGCCACTCCCCTGCCCCCTTGGCGCCGCTGCGGCGCAAGGGATGCATCAGCCGCTCGGGATGGTAAAGACGTTCGGCATAACGGGCGACCTTGGCGCAGATGACGCCCGCGGTGTAGGAATGATCATTGGCGCCGCGCACGCGGCCGATGCGGCCGTCCTCAGATAGTTCGACCTCCAGCGCGCAGGTGGAAGGACAATCGTGTGGACAGGCCGTGTGGCCCAGCCTGGTGTCCGACTTCGGGGATTTGGCGTCGATGGGGGTCGCAATGTTCATGGCATTTGTATATTCCAAGCCTGGAATGGCCAAAAGCCAGAAAAACTCCCCATGACGCGAATTCATACGGACATCAGCGAAAATGAACTACCGCCACATCTACCACGCGGGCAATTTTGCCGATGTGCTGAAACACGCCGTGCTGGCGCGGATGATCCGCTACATGCAGAAGAAGGAAGGCGGATTCCGCGTGCTCGACACGCATGCCGGCACAGGGCTCTACGACCTTTCCTCCGAGGAGGCGCAGAAAACCGGCGAATGGCTTGAGGGCATCGGCAGGCTGATGGAAGCCGACCTCGGACCGCAGGTTTCCGAGCTGCTGGAACCCTACCTCTCGGCAATTCGCGAACTCAATCCCGAGGGCGGCATCCGCTTTTATCCCGGATCGCCGAAACTGGCGCGCATGCTATTCCGGCCGCAGGACCGACTGTCGGCGATGGAGCTGCATCCCGAGGACTATGCCCGCTTGCACCGGCTGTTCGAAGGCGATCACCATGCCCGCATCACCGAACTCGACGGCTGGCTGGCGCTCGGTGCGCATCTGCCGCCGAAAGAAAAGCGCGGCATCGTACTCGTCGATCCGCCCTTCGAGGAAGAGGACGAATATCAGCGTCTGGCCAAGGGGCTGGAGAGGGCCTATCGGCGCTTTCCCGGCGGCACCTACTGCCTGTGGTATCCGCTGAAGAAAGGCGCCCCGATCAAGGAATTCCACGAGACGCTGCAGTCGCTCGACATTCCGAAAATGCTCTGCGCCGAACTGACCGTACGCAGCGATCGCGGCATAACGGGACTGACGGGCTCCGGCCTCGTTATCGTCAATCCGCCTTTCACGCTGAAGGACGAATTGCATCAGCTGCTGCCGGCGCTGAAAGACCATCTGGCGCAGGACCGTTTCGCTTCGCACCGCGCCTTCTGGCTGCGCGGCGAGAACAAGACGGCCGCGGGCGATTGACCCTGCAACCGGCTTCGGGGATAGTCCGCGCCATCCACAATCTCGTCAGGTGTCCCATGAAGCTCCTTTGTTCGCCCGCATCGCCCTATTCCAGCAAGGTGCGGATGGCCGCGCATTTCCTGGGTATCGAGTTGAACGCCATCCGAGTCGACACCAATACCGGGCCGGCGATCCTGGTGGACAACAATCCGCTCGGCAAAATTCCCACCCTTCTGACCAATGACGGCGCTTCGGTCTTCGACAGCGTGGCGATCATGCATTATCTCGACCGGCTGACGAAGGGCGGGCTCTATCCATCCAAGAAGAGCAAGCGCACCGATGCGGAAGTCCTCGAAGCGCTGTGCGACGGCGTTTGCGATTGCCTGCTCACGATCGTCTACGAGCGGCGCTTCCGCGACGAGGAAAAGGTCCATCAGCCCTGGATCGACCGGCAATGGAAGAAGGTGACGGCCGGGCTTGCCCATCTCAGCGCCAAGCCGCCGAAACTCGGAAAGAGGCTCAATGGCGGACATTTTGCACTCGCCGCCATGCTCGACTATCTCGACCTTCGATTCAAGGACCAATGGGAAGCCGATCATGGACCGTTGATCGACTGGCTGGCGCAATTCGAAAAGAAATTCCCGGCTCATAGCGAGCTCAAGGCCAGCGCCTGATCCGGCAGCCGATTTACGAAGGATCGTGCCAACAAAAAAAGCCGGGCGACGTGCCCGGCTTCCTCGTATTTCTGTCCAGTCGGCTTAGAACTTGACGCCGATACCGAGCTTGACGCTGTTCTCGTCGTAACCGCGCGAGAAGCTGCCGGAGTCGAGGTCGTAATCCTTGCTCTGGTAGTCGGTGTAGCGATATTCCAGGCGCGTCGTGATGTTGTTGGTCACGAAGGCTTCAACACCGGCGCCGACCGTGTAGCCGTAGTTCGTTTTGCTTTCGTCCGAGGTGCCATCGGAAACCTTGACATTGCCGAGGGCAAGACCGGCCGTGCCGTAGAGCAGGAAGGGGTTCATGTCGTAGCCGACGCGGCCACGGACGGAGCCGTTCCAGCCATACTTGTTCTTGACGCCGCCCGAGGAAACGTCGTCACCGCTGTAGCCGAGATCGGATTCAACGCCGTAAACGATCTGGCCTGCTTGCCAGTTATAGCCGGTGAAGACCTGGCCGCCGAAACCGTAGGTGTGACGGTCGGAGCCGAAGTCACCCATATTGTAGGTGCCGGCGCCGCCGAGGTAGAAGCCCTCCCAGTTGCCGGCCGGCTTGACCGGGGCGTCCTGGGCGACCGGTGCTTCCGGAACCTGATCGACGGCATCGGCCGCCTGAGCTGCCGAGATGCCCGCGATTGCAAAAGCAGAGGCCATGAGGCCAGCAATGAGTACACGCATACTTTTCTCCTTTCAGTCCCGCGCCGCTTTCATCTGTCTATCAGCGAAGCATTGGCGGGGAAATTGCCAGATGTCCCTTCCGGATCGAGGCTGAAATTGAAACTGAAATGCGGATTTGAAAGAGCCAAATTGTGATATCATTGTGGCGGCCGCATGGCTGAAATTCGATGTTGCTTAAGCGCAACATACACTTCATTAACCATACCAAAGTGTTAAACTTAAAATACTTATTTTAAGAAATCGCGTTCTTAAATAATACATAGAATATCAGGGCGACGAAGGCAGCCGCAGCGGCCTATTTATATAATCTCCCCGGCCACCTATATAGTCTGCCAACAGACTCGCGGGATCAGAAGGCAAGATCTTGAACCACAAAAGACTTCGCGCGGCCCTAATAACAGGGGCTGCCAAGAGAATAGGCCGGGCAATCGCCGAAGACCTTGCTGCACATGGCTTTTCCGTCGCCATCCATGCAAACGGCTCCCTCGGCGAAGCCGAAGAGCTGGCGGCGGAATTGCGGCGGAAGGCATATCAGGCGATCGCGCTCAAGACCGACCTTACCGATATCGGCGAAACTAGCGAACTGATAAAAAGAGCGTCGGAAGCACTCGGTCCGATCGACCTGCTGGTCAACAATGCCTCTATCTTCCGCCAGGATTCGGCTCGCGCGTTCGATGCGGAAGCATGGGCGCAGCATTTCGATATCCATGTGCGCGCGCCCTCGATTCTGGCCGCAGCCTTTGCCGAACAGTTGCCTGACGAAACGAACGGACTGATCGTCAACATCATCGACCAGCGCGTCTGGGCGCTCAATCCGGGCTTCTATTCCTATACGCTCTCGAAGGCGGCGCTGTGGACCGCGACGCAGACGATGGCACAGACCTTTGCGCCGAAGCTGCGAGTCAACGCCATCGGCCCCGGCCCGACGGTGCGCAGTGCGCGGCAATCGGAAGAGGACTTCCAGGCTCAGATAGACGGGCTTATCATGAAGGCAGGGCCGGGATTCGGCGAGTTCGGACAAACGATTCGCTTCCTCTTCGACACGCCCTCGATCACCGGCCAGATGATTGCCCTCGACGGCGGCCAGCACCTCGCCTGGCAGACGCCCGACGTGGCGGAGATTACGGAATGAACGGACGAAAGCTGCCGGATGGCGGCGTTCTCTACGACGATACGGATGAGAGCGAAGACGATCTCGAGGTGGAAGGCGAGGTTTCCGCTGCCCCCCTCGCGGCAGCGGTCGACTGGAACGCCGGCAGCCTCAACGAGACCGGACTCATCGGCGCAGAACTGATCGGCGAATTCGTCAAGCGGCTGCCGAACAGCCCCGGCGTATACCGCATGTTCAATGCCGAAGGCGACGTGCTCTATGTCGGCAAGGCGCGCAGCCTGAAGAAGCGCGTTGGCAATTACGCCGTCGGCCGCGTGCATTCCAACCGCATCGCCCAGATGGTGCGGCAGACGGCGAACATGGAATTCGTGACGACGCGCACGGAAACCGAAGCGCTGCTGCTGGAAGCGAATCTGATCAAGCGCTTGCGGCCGCGATTTAACGTGCTGCTGCGCGACGACAAGTCGTTTCCCTATATCCTGATTACCGGCGATCACCGGGCGCCGGCGATTTTCAAGCATCGCGGCGCCAGGGCGCGAAAGGGTGATTACTTCGGGCCGTTCGCTTCGGCCGGCGCGGTCGGGCGGACGATCAATTCGCTGCAGCGCGCCTTCCTGATCCGCACCTGCACCGACAGCGTCTTCGAAACGCGCACCCGCCCCTGCCTGCTCTACCAGATCAAGCGCTGCTCCGGGCCCTGCACGCACGAGGTCAGCGACGAGGGTTACGCCGAACTGGTGCAGGAGGCGAAGGACTTCCTGTCCGGCAAGAGCCAAAAGGTGAAATCGCACATGGCCGAAGCGATGAACCAGGCGGCTGATGATCTCGACTTCGAACGGGCGGCGATCTACCGCGATCGCCTGGCGGCGCTTTCACATGTGCAGAGCCACCAGGGCATCAATCCTGCTGGAGTCGAGGAGGCCGACGTTTTCGCCATTCATCACGAAGGCGGCGTCTCCTGCATCCAGGTGTTCTTCTTCCGCACCGGCCAGAACTGGGGCAACCGTGCCTATTTCCCGAAGGCCGATCCGCAGCTTTCCAGCGCCGAAGTGCTGGGTGCCTTTCTGGCGCAGTTCTATGACGACAAGCCGGTGCCGAAACAGATCATGCTGTCGGAGACGGTTGAGGAACTGGAGTTGCTCGCCGCAGCGCTCAGCGAAAAGGCTGGCCACAAGGTGTCGATCCTGGTGCCGCGGCGCGGCGAAAAACGCGATCTCGTCGACCATGTCGTCGGCAATGCACGCGAGGCGCATGGGCGAAAACTTGCCGAGACCGCGTCGCAGTCACGGCTGCTCGAAGGCTTCAAGGACACCTTCGGGCTCGCCTATGCGCCGCAGCGCATCGAGATCTACGACAACTCGCATATTATGGGCACCAATGCCGTCGGCGGCATGGTGGTGGCGGGGCCGGAAGGCTTCGTGAAGAACCAGTACCGCAAGTTCAACATCAAATCGACCGACATCACCCCGGGCGACGACTTCGGCATGATGCGCGAGGTGATGACGCGGCGGTTCTCGCGGCTGATCAAGGAGGAAGGCATTCCCGACCGGACGGCGCAGGCAGCTGCCGCCGACGCCGCCGACATGCCCTTCCCAGCTTGGCCCGACGTGATCCTGATCGACGGCGGCCAGGGGCAGATGACGGCGGTGCGCGCCATCCTAGCCGAGCTCGGCATCACCAACAGCGTCACGGCGATCGGCATCGCCAAGGGTGTCGACCGCGATGCCGGGCGCGAACGCTTCTTTCCGCCGGGGCGGGAGAGCTTCACGCTGCCGCCGCGCGATCCGGTGCTCTACTTCATCCAGCGCATGCGCGACGAGGCGCATCGCTTCGCGATCGGCTCGCACCGGGCGCGGCGCAAGAAGGAAATGGTCAAGAACCCGCTCGACGAGATCGGCGGCATCGGCCCGTCGCGCAAGCGGGCGCTGCTGCAGCATTTCGGGACGGCGAAAGCGGTTTCGCGCGCCGCTCTTTCCGACCTGATGGCGGTGGAGGGCATCTCGGAGGCCGTCGCCAGGCAAGTTTACAACCATTTTCACGACGACGCCGCGAAATAGCCGGGGGCCGTCGTAAATTCCACGCAAAGGCAGTGAAAAGACAGAAACAATGTTGACGGTCTGCGGGCAAAGCCGTCATCTACGGCATCGGCCTCGAAAATCGGAATCGATTTTCGTAAAGACGCGCGGCGCTATCGCGGCGCATCAGTTCAGAGAAACGATCCCATGGCATCGCGTGCGTACAGCCTTCCCAACCTTCTGACTTACGGCCGCATCCTCGCCGTGCCGTTGATCGTCCTCTGCTTCTTCATCGAAGGCAGATTGTCGATCAGCAATACGGCGCGCTGGGTGGCGCTGTGGATCTTCATCATCGCCTCTCTCACCGATTTCCTCGATGGTTACCTCGCCCGCATCTGGAACCAGACGTCGAATATCGGCCGCATGCTCGATCCGATCGCCGACAAGCTGCTGGTCGCCTCGATCCTTCTCCTGGTCGCGGCCGACCAGACCATCGCCGGCTGGTCGATCTGGGCGGCGATCACCATTCTCTGCCGCGAAATCCTGGTGTCCGGTCTGCGTGAATATCTGGCGGCGCTGAAGGTCAGCGTGCCGGTGACACGGATCGCCAAGTGGAAGACGACGCTGCAGCTCGTCGCCATCGCCTTCCTGCTCGCCGGCCCTGCCGGCGACGAGATTGTCCCCTATACGACCCAGACCGGCATCGCGCTGCTGTGGATCGCCGCATTGCTGACCATCTATACCGGCTATGATTATTTCCGCGCCGGGTTGAAACATATCGTGGATGACGAGGAATGACGCGACTTGTCTATTTCGCCTGGGTGCGCGAGCGCATCGGCAAGGGTGAGGAGGAGATCGACCTCCCCTCTTCCGTCGTCACCGTCGCCGATCTTCTGAATCATTTGAAGAGCCTGGGCGAAGAATATCAGGCCGCACTTCAATATCCCGAGGTGATCCGCGTGGCGCTCGACATGGAGCATGTCGAGCATGACGAACCGATCGCGGGGGCGCGTGAAATTGGAATATTTCCGCCGATGACGGGGGGGTGATTGCGGTGACGGCCGTGCCAGATCTCCCTCCTCTGCCCTGCCGGGCATCTCCCCGACAGGTGCGGAGATTGGCTGGGAGTGCCGGCTCGCCCAAACAATCAAAGTTTCAGCCCGGCGGAAAGGTAAAGGGGCAGGAAGGTCGTGCCACGTGTGATCTCTCCACCCGTGGGGGAGATGGCCGGCAGGCCAGAGGGGGGCTTCCGCGGCACAGCGTTTCCGCATTCTTTGCAGTTGCATCAAAGCAGCGGAGGATTTCGCTGTGACCATCACCCCCACCATCCGTGTCCAGCGCGAGGATTTCGACCTTCAGGCCGAGGTAGACCTGCTCTCCAAGGGCAAACCCGGCGTCGGCGCCGTCGTCACCTTTTCCGGCCTATGCCGCGATGACGGCGGCATGCTCGCCGCGCTCGAACTCGAACATTACCCCGGCATGGCCGAAGCCGAGATGAGCCGCATCGGCGCACTCGCCATCGCCCGTTTCGGGCTGCTCGGGCTGACCGCCATCCACCGCTACGGTAAGATCGCCGTGGGCGAGAATATCGTGCTCGTCGTCGCGGCCGCGCCGCACCGGCAGGCGGCGTTCGATGGCGCCAACTTCGTCATGGATTACCTGAAGACCGCGGCCCCTTTCTGGAAGAAGGAGCACGGCAAGGGCGGCGCCGTCGGCGACTGGGTCGCGGCAAAGGATGCCGACGATGCCGCACGCGACAAGTGGAAATAAATCAGCGCATTTCCTGATTATCCGAGCGAGGGAAATGCGCTGCTCTTCTTGTTTTACGCAATTCCGGACGCAAAACCGCTGCGCACTTTTGCTGGAATTGCTCAGAGCACCACACGCTCTCTGCGGCTCATGACCAGCAATAGGACGAGCAGCGAGAAGATGACGAGATCGCGCCAGACGAAGGGGCCGTAGGCGCCCCATAGGGTTTCGACGACGGCAAGCGCGGCAGCGCCTCCGGCCGAGCGCAGGGGATCGGAATAGCCGCCGACAGCGGCGATCAGCAGCACTTTCAATCCGAACATCAGGCCGGCGCCGAAATCCATCGAGCCGTAATAAAAGGTGGCGAGGATGCCGCAGATCGTGGCGACCAGGGCCGCCGCCGCATAGGCAACGAGGAAGACGCGGCTGGCGCTGGTGCCGCAGAGCTCGGCGGCCAGCGGATCGTCGGTGACGGCGCGCCAGATGCGGCCCCAGGCGGTGCGCCTGAGGATTAACGCACCCACCGCGACGATGGCCGCCATCAGCGCCGTGTCGATCAGCTGGATATAAGTGAGGGTCACCTTGAACGGGCCGTCGCGCCAGAAGACGACCGTGTCGTTCAGAAACGGCGGCAGCCAGATCGCCCTTGTATCGGCGGCGAGCCGGGCGGTTTCCATCAGCACGATCATGATGCCGAGGGCGGCGACGATCACCGTATTCGGCGACTTGCTGACCAGCGGCAGCATGATCGAACGGCCGATCCAGATGCCTGCCGCCAGTGAATAGATGATCGCGGCACAGGCCCCGAGGGCAAGGGCCGCCGGCAACACCAGCCAGAAACGGTTGAAAGCGAGCTCGGTGAAAAGCAGCAGGATCTGGCCGGAGAAAGCGAAAATCGCCCCATAGGTGATGTCGGCCCGCTTGGTGACGCCGAAGGCGACGGCATAACCGAAGGCGAGCGCGGCATAGAGGGCGGCAAGCGGAACCGCATTCGCCAGCTGCTGCAGAAGATAGGTCATTCCGGACACTCCGCGTCGCCAAAATTATAACTGGTAAAACTCATTTCGCCAGTTATAATTTCATGATGAGCTTTTCCTGGACCCCTCACCGCTTTGCCGGCGGCGCGCTGGCACTCGATGTCGCCAACAGCGTCGTTCTGCGCCACGATGCAGCACGGCGGATCGACCGCTTTGCCGTCAGCAATCAGATGCGCGACTTTCCGCAGGCTGCCGCCGAATTCTGCGCCGAGCGCGCTCTCTTCGGCAAGATCGTCCCGGTGGCTAGGGAAAACGAGGCGGATTTCATCGCGCTGCGGGAAGCGATCGACCGCTATTTCCGCGAGCGTATACTAACGGGCGGCGACGACCAATCGCTGGCGGCACTGCTGGAGGCGATGGCGAAGGTGCTGCGCGAAGCCAACCCCGGCAGCGTGGCGGCGGCGACCGCCCATTCGGTGCTGCGTCTGATCGCCATGCCCGATCCGGAGCGCATGAAGATCTGCGGCAATTGCGGCTGGCTGTTCATCGACCGCAGCAAGAACAGGAGCCGGGCCTGGTGCGACATGGCAGTCTGCGGCAACCGCGCCAAGGCGAACCGGCACTACCGCCGCAAGAAGGAGGAAATCCCATGAGGAAACATCTGATCGTCACGGCGGCGGCAATTGGCTTGGCGCTGTCCGCCTGCCAGCGCCAAGCGGAAAACCTGGTCGAGGTCACCGGCCATCTTTTCGTCTTCAACTATCGCGTGGCGAGCGCCACCTATCTGCTGACTCTGAAGAAGACGGGACCTATTCCGGACGGTTCGGTCATCATCGCCGAATTCGAAAATCCTCAAGGCGGCGACCCGCTGGTGCTGAACCAGAAAATCTACCCGATCGACGACAAGATCGCGCTACAGAGCGAAAATCTCCATTGCGTGCGCAAGGACCGCCCCTATTCGGTGAATGTCCGGCTGGTGGACAAGGACGGCAAGGTGCTGCAGCAATTGAAGACTGAGTTCCGCTCGGACCTCGACCAGACGGTGCTACCGAGCAAGCCGCTCGTCGTTGGTGCGCTTTATGAAAAGAACCCGGAGGTCTTCAAGCCGGACGGCACCGTCGATTTTTCGAACACCGATAAATGCCCAGAATAGAGTGACCATAGAAAAAGCCGGAGCGAGGCCCCGGCTTTTGAGAGTCAATTCAAGGCATTGCGAGGCAATGCCGAAGCGTGGCCTCAGCCGACGATTTCGGTGTCGGAGAACCAGTACTTGATTTCCTGGGCAGCCGTTTCCGGAGCGTCCGAGCCGTGAACGGAATTTTCGCCGATCGACAGCGCATGAACCTTGCGGATCGTGCCTTCATCAGCGTTTGCCGGGTTGGTCGCGCCCATGATCTCGCGGTTCTTCAGGATGGCGCCTTCGCCTTCCAGGACCTGAACGACGGTCGGGCCGGAGGTCATGCCTTCAACGAGTTCGCCGAAGAAGGGACGGTCCTTGTGAACGGCATAGAAGCCTTCGGCTTCGCGGCGGCTCATCCAGACGCGCTTGGAGGCGACGACGCGCAGGCCGGCATCTTCGAGCATCTTGGTGATGGCGCCCGTCAGGTTGCGCTTGGTTGCATCCGGCTTGATCATCGAGAAGGTGCGTTCAATCGCCATAGTCAAATCCTCTGTTTTCTCGGGAAAAGTGGGCGGTCTTTACCCGCCCCAACGCCCGAAAACAAGAGGTCGACGGCAATTTCACGCCGCTGTCACAGTCCGGCCGCGGCTTTCATGGAGATCGAGGCAGCGTTCGAACCAGGCCAGGACGGGATCGTCGACGGCCAGCATCGCTAGACCAACGCAGACACGCAGCCACTGCAGCGCGCCGAAGACGATATAGTCGGCAAAGAGCGGCGTCTCACCGCCGATGAAAGGCTGGAACTTCAGCATGTGCCGGAGCGGCTCCAGCTTGGCGCCGAAGGCGGGTTTCTCCGCCTCACTGTCGGCGGCAATGACTTCCATCGACTTGCCGAGACGAGCTTCGCGGCTTTGACGGAAATAGGCCTTATCTTCCTCGTCGAGGATCGCATGGATGTCGAGAAGGGCGATCCGCATGATCGACGGATGGACGATCATCTGCGAATAGCCCTCCACCATGCGCGACAGCGCCTTGCCGCCCTCGCCGTTGAAGAGCGACGGCCGCTCCGGATAGGCCTCCTCCAGATAGAGAGCGATGGCGAAACTGTCGGGGATCAGCCTGCCGTTGTCATCGAGGACGGGCAAGGTCGGCGAGACACCGCCGCCGATTTCGCGGATTCGGGCGTATGTGGTCGGAATTTCTTCGAAATCGAGCCCCTTATGCGCCAGCGCCATCACCGCCTTCCAGCAATGGGGCGAAAAGAAGCGCCGCTCATCGGCGCCGCAGAGGGAGTAGAGGGCTCTGGTCATGACAGTCCTTTCGAGATCGAAACTCTGTGCATTCGACGACAGAAAGCGCCTGCGATCAAATCAGGAAATTTCATGGCGTCATCACTGCGATTTCGGCGGAAGCAAGCTAGATTGCCCTTCCCATGACAGGAGGAACGCATGCTCAGGCAATACAGGATGTTCGCCGCGTATAATCGCTGGGCCAATGCCAAGGTCTATGCGGCGGCGGCCGAACTCAGCGATCCGGAATTCCGCAGCGACCGCGGCGCCTTCTTCGGCTCGCTGCATCGAACCCTCAACCACCTGCTCGTTGCCGACCGGATATGGATGAAACGCTTCACCGGCACCGGCGAGGCGCCGACGAGCCTCGATGCCGTGCTCTTCGAGGAGTTCGATGCGCTTGCCGCTGCGCGTAAGGCAGAGGACGAGCGGATCATTGCCTGGACGGGCACGCTGGACGAAACAAGCCTTGCTGCCAACTTCACCTACTCGACGGTGACCCAACCGATCGTGATGACCCAGCCGCTGTGGACCGCGCTTTCGCATCTCTTCAACCACCAGACCCACCATCGCGGCCAGTGCCACATGACGCTGACGGCGCTCGGCAAGCCGAGCCTCGGGCTCGACCTCATCTATTTCCTGCGCAGCGAGGGCCGCGAGTGGATGTGAGCGTTTCCGCATCAACAGGGCATTAACCGCCTTTACCGGTTGCGCCTGGAATCCAGCACTTCCCATCCAGAAATTCAGCCTCTCTTAAAAGCTTGCGGGGCATAGCGGAATGACGGAAAAGGCCGGGGCCGCGAGGGATCATCATGCCGAATGCAAGCGCAAACGCACTGGTGCCGCGCGAAGCGGTGCGCCCTGGACCTATCGCGGACATCCAGAAAATCGCCCAGCACATGGCGCGTCTCAACATCGCCGGGCTACCGCGCAATTACGAACTCTTCCATGAGGCGATCGTCGGGCTCAATGGAGGCCTCGCACAGGATATCGCCGCACTTGGACCTCACCCCCAACAAGCAATGCTTGACGAGCTCGGGTTGAAATACCGCCTCGTCGGCCATTGCGGGCTGGCGGGCGAGACCTCGCGGTCCGAGGCGAGCCGTTTGCTGCGCGAGGTGGCGGAGAGGCTTGCCGAAGGGTTGCGGCACCGGGACGCCTTCGCGCGCGCCTGCGACACGATCCTAAAATCCGTCTCCAGTCATGAAGACCAGAGCCTTGCCGCCTTCATCGGCGAGCTCGACTACCTCTCGGCCTCGCTGATGAGCGTGTCCGCTGCGGAGATGCAAATCGGTGCCAGGCTGGCGGATGACATCAAGAGGCTGGAAACGCTCGAGCGCGGCATTTCGGCGATGCAGGCGGCCGCCGTCGCCGACAGGATCACCGGACTTCCCAATCGCATCGCGCTCAACCGCGTGATCGCCGACCTCTACGAGCGCGAAGAGGGTGCTGCCGGCAGTGCGCTTGTCATGGTCGATGTCGACAATTTCACCGATCTCAATGAGAGATATGGCACGCCGGCAGGCAACAAGCTCTTGAAGAAGCTCGCCGGCCTCTTCCAAAAGTCGGTCAAGAAGAACGACTTCGTCGTCCGCACCGAGGCGGACGAATTCGCCTTGCTGTTTTCCAATGTCGGCATGCAGGATGCGATGGCGATTGCCGAGCGCCTGCGCGCCTCCGTCGAAGACAATCTGGTCTTTGCGACCTCAGACAAGGGCGACAGCGGCAGGCTGACCATCTCGGTCGGCGTGGCGCTCAGCACGGACGCGGCAACACCGGGGCAGTTGCAGGCCAATGCCCGCGTTGCCCTCCTCGCCGCTCAATCGAACCCTCGCCAGCCGGTGCAGGCCTTCGGCCGCTGAGGCGGATTCGATCTCTTGCGGCGGATGAGAGCCTTGCCGGGCCGGCAAGCAAGCTGACCGGCGCCAAGTGCTCTTGCCTTGGCAAGCGCTTTCGGCCAAAACGCCGGCCATGATCACGCTCACCGAAATTTCCGCCCGCATAGCCGGGCGCCTGCTTCTCGACAATGCCAGCCTGTCGCTGCCTTCGGGCACCAAGGCCGGCCTCGTCGGCCGCAACGGCGCC
The DNA here is from genome assembly GCF_014200175.1 of Rhizobium lentis. GTDB lineage: Bacteria > Pseudomonadota > Alphaproteobacteria > Rhizobiales > Rhizobiaceae > Rhizobium > Rhizobium mulingense. The sequence continues at coordinate 253,313 of NZ_JACHBD010000003.1, forward strand.
GGCAAGTCCACGCTGTTTCGCGTCATTACCGGCGATCTCGGCTCAGAGACCGGATCGGTGTCGATCCCGAAGGCTGCGCGCATCGGCCAGGTGGCCCAGGAAGCGCCGGGAACCGAGCAGCCCCTGATCGAGATCGTGCTTGCCGCAGACAAAGAGCGCGCGGCCCTGCTTGCCGAAGCGGAAACGGCGAGCGATCCGCACCGCATCGCCGAAATCCAGATGCGCCTCGTCGATATCGATGCGCATTCGGCCGAGGCGCGCGCGGCGAGCATCCTCGCCGGCCTCGGCTTCGACAGGGAAGCGCAGGCCCGGCCCGCCTCCTCCTTCTCGGGCGGCTGGCGCATGCGCGTGGCGCTCGCCGCCGTGCTGTTTGCCGAGCCGGACCTGCTTCTGCTCGACGAGCCGACCAACTATCTCGATCTCGAGGGCACTATGTGGCTGGAGGATTATATTCGCCGCTATCCCCATACGGTCATCATCATCAGCCACGACCGCGACCTCTTGAACAATGCGGTCAATTCCATCGTCCATCTCGACCAGAAGAAGCTCACCTTCTATCGCGGCAATTACGACCAGTTCGAGCGGCAGAAAGCGGAAGCCGACGAACTGCAGACGAAGGCCAAGGCCAAGAACGAGGCAGCGCGCAAACATCTGCAGAGCTTCATCGATCGCTTCAAGGCCAAGGCCTCCAAGGCCCGGCAGGCGCAGTCGCGCGTCAAGGCGCTCGAGCGCATGGGCACTGTTGCGGCTGTTATCGAGGACCACGTACAGCCGATCACCTTTCCCGAGCCCGAGAAGCAGCCGGCCTCGCCGATCGTCGCGGTCCAGGGCGGCGCCGTCGGCTACCAGCCGGGCAAGCCGATCCTGAAGAACCTCAATCTGCGCATCGACAATGACGACCGCATCGCCCTTCTGGGTTCGAACGGCAACGGCAAATCTACCTTCGCGAAATTCATCTCCGGCAGGCTTGCCCCGGAGAGTGGCGAAGTGAAGCTTGCGCCCTCCCTGAAGATCGGCTTTTTCGCGCAGCACCAGCTCGACGACCTCATCCCCGAGCAGTCGGCGGTGGAGCATGTGCGACGGCTGATGCCTGGCGACTCGGAGGCCAAAGTGCGCGCCCGTGTCGCCCAAATGGGACTCGCGACCGAGAAGATGGCGACCGCCGCCAAGGATCTTTCCGGCGGCGAAAAAGCCCGCCTGCTGATGGGCCTTGCCGCCTTCCATGCGCCGAATCTGCTCATTCTCGACGAACCGACCAACCATCTCGACATCGACAGCCGGCGCGCACTGATCGAGGCGCTGAACGACTACGAAGGCGCCGTCATCCTGATCTCGCACGACCGTCACCTGATCGAGGCGACGGTCGACCGGCTGTGGCTGGTCAACGGCGGCACGGTCACCGCCTTCGAAGGCGATATGGACGAATATCGTGACCTGATCGTCGCCTCGGGCAAAAAAAAAGAAGAAAAGCCGCAGCCGGCTGACGATGCGACCTCCAAGGCCGATCAACGCAAGCTCAATGCGGAAAGGCGCGCTTCGCTGACGCCACTGAAGAAAAAGATCAACGAAATCGAATCGTTGACGGCGAAGCTGGAGAAACAGATTCAGGCGCTTGACGCGGAACTTGCAAATCCCGCTCTCTACGAGAAGACGCCCGCCAAGGCGGCCGAAAAGGCAAAGCAGCGCGGCGAGGCCGCGGCAAAACTCGCTGCTGCCGAGGAAGAATGGCTGATGCTGTCGTCGGAATACGAAGAAGCGAGGGCGGGATAGCCACAGTCCTGGTGGAAAGCGCGGCGAAGTGGCGCGCATCAAGACAATTGCCGGCGATCTCAACCGATCGTTAACCATAATTCGAAAGGTTGTCTCAACATTCATTACCGATTTGTTGAGCCCTTTCCATGCATCGCTTTTCCGTCCTGGCCTGCATCGCCCTTACGGCCGCCCTCTCCGCCTGCAGCACGACCAGACAACCCCCCGACACATCGATCAAGACCTCCTCGGTGATCGCGCCCGAGGAGCGCAAACTCGCCTATGCCGACGACGAAGCGGCGCCGCGCATGACCGGCTGGCACCATCTGGCCGGACGGACGCTGGAAGTCTCCTCGCTCGCCGATCTCAAGCTGCAGGATAAGGAAGTGATCCTCAGCTTCGACGACGGCCCGATCCCCGGCCGGACCGACAAGGTGCTGGCGATCCTCGACCAGTTCGGCGTCAAGGGCGCATTCATGATGGTCGGCGCGATGGCGGAGATGCACCCGGCGCTCGCCCGCAAGGTGGCGATGGACGGCAATACGATCGGCAGCCATACCTATGACCATGCCGACCTCAGCTCGCTGAGTTTCGATGCGGCGATGGCGGAGGTGATAAAGGGCCAGCTGGCGGTGACCAAGGCGACGGGAAGCGACGTCTCCTTCTTCCGCTTCCCCTATCTCTCCGAGAGCCACAGGCTGCGTGCCGCGATCGCCATGCGCGACATGGTGGTCATGGATGTCGACATCGACAGCAAGGACTATTTCGCCACGACGCCGGCCTCCGTCACGCAGCGGACCATGGACCAGTTGCACAAGCGCGGCCGCGGCATCATTCTCATGCATGACATCCATAAGCGCACGGCGAAGATGCTGCCGACCCTGCTTTCGAAACTCGAAGCCGAAGGCTACAAGGTTGTGACGCTGAAGTTCAAGAAGACGCAGGCCCCGACCAATCTCGTCGCTTCGGCCGATTTCGTGATGACCCGCTAACGCGGGTTGTCAAGTCGAGACCGGCTGCCTAGATCTGATCGACGTCAACGGAAGCCGGTAGGGACATGAACCTTCATCTCGAAGCGGACGAGGATCCGCGCACCCGCCAGTTCATCGACGAACATAACGCGCTGTCCGACGCGGCATTGAGGACGCCGGAATTCGCTGAGGATCGCGATGCGATCAAGACGCTGATCGAGCGTCAGGACCGGCTGATCGTGCCGATGCGCCGCGGCGGGTGGCTGTTTGATTTCCGTCAGTCCAAGGACAATCCGCTCGGCGTCTGGCTGCGCCTGCCGGCCGATCAGCAGCCGTTGCCGGAGGCCGATTGGGAGGAGGTCTTCGATCTCGACGCCTTCTGCGTCGGCGAAGGCAAGCGCTGGACCTGGCGCGGCGTCGTCACCTGCCCCTGGGAACCGACGCGCGTGCTGCTCACGCTTTCGGACGGCGGCTCGGACCTTGTCCGCCTGCTCGAATTCGACGCAGAGAACAAAGAGATCGTGACGGGCGGCTTCGACACGCCGGCGGCGCGATCGCATGCCAATTGGCTAAGCCGCGACGAGATCTGCTATTTCGGCTCCATCGACCGATTTTCGGCGACCCGTTCGGGATGGCCGCGCGTCGGGCGGCGATTGAGACGCGGGCAACGGCCGGAAGATGCCTCCATCCTCTTCGAAGCCGCCGACGAGGACGTCTATGGCTTCAATCTCGTAATCGACCCTGCCCTGTCGGGCACCTCAGCGGATGCCGGCTTGATCGACATCTTCGTCGCCGCGCACGAGATCGGCGTCGCCAGCGCCTATCTGATATCCGATGACGGCAGGCAACAGCGCATCGACCTGCCTAAGGAGGCGGACTTTCAGTTCAACCACGATCACTGCCTCTGGCGGGCAAAGACCGACGAGCGCGTTCCGACAGGCAGCCTGGTGCTGCAGCGCTTCGATCCGAACTCTCAGACAGTTCCGCTCGGGCCGGAGCGGATCTTGTTTCAACACGGTGAAGCCCAGTCGATCTCGCAGATGATGCTGATGCGCGAGTGGTGCGTGTTCATTGTCTCCGACCGGCTGCGCCCGCGTCTCATGGTGCTCGACCTGACGAAGCCCGATGCCGAACAGCGGGAAATCGCGCTGCCGGCGGATATCCAGACGGCTCATTTCAGGCCGCTCCATGCGGATCTGCATCTCGGCGACGACACGCTCTACATCGTCGGTCAGGGTTTCCTGCAGCCACCCACCTGCTATCGCCTCGAACTTTCCGATCGCAGCAAGCCGCCCGAGCCGGTGTTGACCGCCGTGGCCCCGAGCTATTTCGATGCGACCGGCATGTCATCCGAGCTGCTGGAGGCGGTTTCCGAAGATGGAACGAGGGTTGCCTATCGGCTGGTCCTGCCGAGACAGTGGACCAGGGGCGCGCTGCCGGTGCTGATTTACGGTTATGGCGGCTTCGACGTTGCGCTATCGCCGAATTATTCCGGCGTGACCGGTCGCTGGCTTGAGCAAGGCGGCGCCTATGCACAGGCTTATATCCGCGGCGGCGGTGAATTCGGGCCCGACTGGTATCGCAGCGCCAAACGGCAGGGGCGAGACAGGGCCTTTGCCGATTTCGTCGCCATCGCCCGCGATCTCGTCGCCCGCGGCTACACCGTGCCGTCGCGGATCGCCTGCCAAGGCGGCAGCAATGGCGGTCTGCTGACCGGCGTAATGCTGACGCGCTATCCGCACGATTTCGGCGCGATCTGGTGCCAGGTGCCGGTGCTCGATATGACCCGCTTCCACCTGTTCAGCGCAGGGCAGGCCTGGATGGACGAATATGGCGATCCGGAGGTCCAGGTGGATCGGGACTTCATGCTCGGTTATTCACCGCTTCACAATGTCAGGCCGGCGAGCGAGATCGCTTATCCGCCGATCTATATCGAAAGCTCCACCAATGACGACCGTGTGCACCCCTCGCATGCACGCCGCTTTGCCGCGCGGCTGGAGGAGGAAGGACACAAGCCGCTCTTCCATGAATTCGGCCTGGGCGGGCATGGCGGCGACGGCGATTCGCAAGAGCGCGCCGCCCGCGCGGCGATGGGTTACAGCTTCCTTCGCCAAACTATCATGAGATAGACGGGCCATCATGGGGTAGGATGAAGCAATAGAATGAAGGGAGAGCTTGTCGGCGCTCCTCTTTCTGCTACAAGACGCGCAATAAATCATACTTTTCACAGGTTCGAGCGAAACACCATGTCTCCCATCAATCTCGCCATCGTCGGCGTCGGCAAGATCGTCCGCGACCAGCACCTCCCCTCCATCGCCAAGAACGCCGATTTCAAACTCGTCGCCACGGCCAGCCGTCACGGCACGGTCGACGGCATCAACAGCTATACGACGATCGAGGCGATGCTCGACGCCGAGCCTTCGATCGACGCCGTTTCGCTCTGCATGCCGCCGCAGTACCGCTATGAGGCCGCTTATAAGGCGCTCGTCGCCGGCAAGCATGTCTTCCTGGAAAAGCCGCCCGGCGCGACGCTGAGCGAAGTGGCCGACCTGGAGGCGCTTGCCGGAAAGCAGGGCGCGTCGCTTTTTGCCAGCTGGCATTCGCGCTATGCGCCGGCGGTCGAAGCCGCCAAGGCGTTTCTTGCCTCGACCACGATCAAGAGCGTTCATGTGATCTGGAAAGAGGATGTCCGCCACTGGCATCCGAACCAGGACTGGATCTGGCAGGCCGGCGGTCTTGGCGTTTTCGATCCCGGCATCAACGCGCTGTCGATCGTCACCCACATCCTGCCGCGGCCGATCTTCATCACCGAGGCGGTGCTCGAATTTCCCGAAAACCGCGATGCGCCGATCGCCGCCGACATTCATTTCCGCAATGCCGACGGCCTGCCGGTCCGCGCCGAATTCGACTGGCGCCAGACCGGCAAGCAGAGCTGGGACATTGTCGCCGAAACGGCAGCCGGCCAGATGGTGCTTGCCGAAGGCGGCGCCAAGCTTTCGATCAACGGGACGCTGACCTTCGCCGAACCGGAGCAGGAATATCCCTCGCTCTACCGTCGCTTTGCCGAAATCATCAAGGCCGGCAAATCGGATGTCGATCTGGCGCCGCTGCGCCATGTTGCCGACGCCTTCATGCTCGGCAAGCGGAAATTCGTCGAAGCCTTCCACGATTGAGCCACTTGGCGGTCCTTGCCCGTCAGCCCGACGGCAAGGACCTAGAGGGGCCTGCTCAGGCCTTCTTCTCCCACCGTCCTTCCGGCGTCTGCTGCCAATAGGTGAGGTTATGCCCCTCGCCTTTCAGCCTCTTCCATTGCGCGCGCGCCGCTTCCAGTTGCTCCTGATCGTGACCGTCGAACATGAAGACGATGCGCTCGTAAGGGTCTGCCGGCGGCGGCTCGGCGCCGTCGACGATGAAACGCACCGTCGCCGCATTGGCGTTGTCCGACGTGACCGTCAAAAGCACCGGCTGGTTCTCGGCGAAATCGGCCTGGTCGGTGCCGTGCGGCAGGAAACTCTCTTCGCGGAACGTCCAAAGATGCGCATCGAGCGCATCGCGCCGCGCCGGCTCACGCGTCTGAACGGCGACGCGCCAGCCGCGCTCGACGCTTTTGTCGATGAGCGGCGGAAGCGCGTCTTCCAGCCTGGATTCGGTCAGATGATAGAAGAGAATGTCGGTCATCAGGCTTCATAATGGGCGCGGACGAGCTCGTCGAGCAGGCGCACGCCGAAACCCGATCCCCAGGACTGGTTGATCTCGTCCTGCGGCGAGCCCATCGCCGTGCCGGCAATATCGAGATGCGCCCAGGGCGTGTCCTGCACGAAACGCTTGAGGAAATGCGCTGCGGTGATCGAGCCGGCCTGGCGGCCGCCGGTGTTCTTCATGTCGGCGAACTTGCTGTCGATCAGCTTGTCGTAATCCTTGCCGAGCGGCATGCGCCAGAGTTTCTCGTTGGTCGAAAGGCCGGCTGCCGTCAGCTGGCCGGAAAGCTCATCGTCATTGGAAAACAGACCGGCATGAACATTGCCGAGCGCCACGACGATCGCGCCGGTCAGGGTGGCGAGATTGATCATGAACTGCGGCTTGAAGCGATCATTGCAATACCAGAGCGCGTCGCAGAGCACGAGGCGGCCCTCGGCATCGGTATTGATCACCTCGATCGTCTGGCCGGACATGGAGGTGACGATGTCACCGGGACGCTGGGCGTTGCCATCAGGCATGTTCTCGACCAGGCCGATGATGCCGACGGCGTTGACGGCCGCCTTGCGGGAGGCGAGCACATGCATCAGCCCGGTCACGGCTGCGGCGCCGCCCATATCGCCCTTCATGTCTTCCATCCCGGCGGCCGGCTTGATGGAAATGCCACCGGTATCGAAGACGACGCCCTTGCCGATGAAGGCGACGGGACGATCCTTGGATTTGCCGCCTTTCCACTGCATGATCGCGAGACGCGGCGGGCGCACGGAACCCTGGGCGACGCCGAGCAAGGCGCCCATGCCAAGACGGCGCATTTCCTTCTCGGTCAGGATTTCCACGTCGACGCCGAGCTTTTCCAGCTCCTTTGCCCTGGCGGCGAATTCGACGGGGCCAAGTGCATTCGGCGGCTCGTTGACAAGGTCACGGGCAAGATTGACGCCGCCTGCGATCGCTTCGGAATCGGAAAATGCTTTCTTGGCGCCGGTCACGTCGGCGGTGACGATCGTCACCTTGACGGGTTTCGCCGGTTTCTCCTCGTCGTCATTCTTCTTTGTCTTATAGGCGTCGAAGCTGTAGCCCCGTAGCAGCATGCCGAGCGCAAAATCGGCGGCCGCGCGCGCGTCCGTCGTCAGGCCGGGGACGTCGAGGAAGACGGCAGCCTTGTCGGTATTCTTGATTTTCGATGCCGCAGCACCGCCGGCCTTCAGCCAGTCATGGGCGGTGAGTTCGGCGGCCTTGCCAAGCCCGAGGACGACGATGCGTTCGACCGGCGCACCTTCCGGGGCGACGATATCGAGCGCGGCCATGGATTTGGCGGAGAATCGCGCGATCTTCGCAGCCTTGGCGATCACGCCTGCCGGATCGGCCGTTTCAGCGCCTGCGGCGCCGTCGGCCTCCGCAGTCTTCAACAGGATCGCCAGGCCGCCATGGAGCTTCGCCGACTTCGAGAATGAAATTTCAAACTTTGCTGACATGTCTTCTCCGCTGGGATTCTCTGAAATCCGTCCCTGGCGGATAATTTCGCGTTTGTCGGGTCTGTCAATGGCTTGCGACACTTGTTATGGTCGCCCGCGGCCGTCCAGGCTCACATGTTTTCGTCAGTTTCGTAGATATTCGCGTTGACAGGTTTTTCGAAAAATCGATGGCGGGGCCCGGTGATCCGCCTGCCGAAGACGAGTTTCGGTGCATTCATGCTGTTGTTCTGGGCGTGGTGGGGGCTGCTGATCGTCTTCCGCGCCTTCCCCGGGATCGACATCTATTTTTCCCAGCTTTTTTTCGTTGGCACCGAGTGCGACGCGACCGTCTCTGCCGGAAGCATCTGCGGCGGCTTTCCCTATCGCGACTCGGGGAACTTCGACCTGCTGCGCACCATCTTCTTCCGCCTCCCCTATGTCGTCGCGATCGTAATGGCGTGGAAACTCATCGAATGTTACCAGCAGCACGGCGCAACCTTCAACGCCGAGCGGGCGCGCAAGCTCAAAGTCGCCTTGGGAACGCTGCTGATCGGGCCGGTGCTGCTCGTCAATGTCATCCTGAAGGAACATTGGGGCCGGCCGCGGCCGGTGCAGACGGATATTTTCGGCGGCGCCTTGCATTTCGTCGAGGCCGGTTCGCTTGCCGGCAAATGCGTTTCAAACTGCTCCTTCGTCTCCGGCGAGGCGGCGAGCGCAGGATGGCTGTTCTGCCTGCTGCTTTTCGTCCCGAAATCGCTGCGCTACGCGCTGGTGCCGCCCATCGCCGCGATCTCGATCCTTACGCCGGCCATGCGGCTATCCTTCGGCGCGCATTACCTCTCCGACGTGACGCTCGGATGGCTGTCCTCGCTTGTCGTCTTCGCAGCGCTGCTGGCGTTAACTGAGTCGCAACAGAGCCAAAAAAATTCTGAAATTTGAATGAATTTTTGACACCTGCTTGTCGCAAAAGCGCGACAAAGAGCGTAGAGGGATTCTCCTGCAAGCCGTTTGGGGCCTGCAGGTGCTTTCAAGGGCCGGCATGAAACTACTCGAGACATACATATTGCGGCGCGTCGGCCAGATGTTTCTCGTGGCGCTCCTGCCCGTGCTGGCGATCATTTGGACGACACAGGTGCTGCAGCGCATCAACCTCGTCACCGACAGCGGCCAGTCGATCGGGTCGTTCGCCAAGCTGGCGACGATGATCCTGCCGTCGATCATTCCTGTCGTGCTGCCCTTCGCGCTTGTCATCGCCATCACCCAAACGCTGACGACGATGAACAACGATTCCGAGCTGACCGTCATCGACGCGGCCGGGGCACGGCGCAGCATTCTGATCCGCCCGATCCTGCTGCTTGCCGCCGTCATCAGCGTCTTTTCCTTCTTCGTCGACAATATCGTCGAGCCGCGGGCAAAGACCGTGGCGCGTCAGATGATCGCCGAAACCTATGCCGATCTTCTCTCCTCGGTTATCGAGGAAAAAACCTTCCGCAAGATCGACGAGGGGCTCTATGTGCAGATCTCGAAGCGTCTGGCGGGCCGCATGCTGAAGGGCCTGTTCGTCGCCGACGAGCGGGACCCGGCCTACGAGCTGATCTATTACGCCAAGGAAGGCGCGGTCGACGACACCGGCACGACGCTGATCATGCATGACGGCGAGGTGCATCGCAAAACGCCAGACGGCAACGTCTCGGTCATCAATTTTGATTCCTATTCCTTCGACCTCTCTGACATGACGGAGAGCCGCGGTCAGGCGACGCTGAAAGCCAGCGACCGCGACCTGTGGTTCCTGTTCAATCCGGATCCGAACGACAAAGACTATACGATCCGGCCGCAGAGCTATCGCGCCGAGTTGCATCGGCGACTGACGGACTGGATCCTGCCCGTCGTCTTTGCCCTGTTTTCGCTGGCGATCGCCGGCGATGCGCGGTCGCATCGCGAAGCACGGCTGCATCCGATGGTGAGCGCGCTCGCCTATGCCTTCGCGTTCCGATGGGCTGCGTTCTACGCGGCGAACCAAATCGACACCGATCCGGAATATATCGCCGTTCTCTACGCCATCCCGATCGTCAGCAGCATCGTCTCGATCATCTTCCTCAGCATGCACAAGCGGCTCGTCATGCCTTCGTTCATCCGGGAGCGGATATCGGCTTCCTGGAGACGCACGCAGGAAAGACTGCTTGCCGCGACCAGCAGGTCCGGCGGGGGCGCTGCCCAATGATGTTCGGAACATTGTCGCGTTATTTCTTTCGCCGCTACCTGGCGACGACGGGCTGGTTCCTGATCGGCGTGTCGGCGATCGCCTTTCTCCTCGATTTCAGCGAGACGGCGGGCCGCATGTCCGGCCTGCCCGGCTACACCATCGGTGGCGGCATCGTGATGACCGCCGTGCGCCTGCCGCTCATCCTGCAGCAGACAATCCCCTTCATCGCGCTCTTCGTCGGCATGACGGTGCTGATCGGGCTCAATCGCAAATATGAGCTCGTCGTTACCCGCGCGGCCGGCATCTCGGTCTGGCAGTTCATGTTTCCCTTCATCGCCGGTTCGCTGGCGCTCGGCGTGCTGACGATGACGGCGCTCAACCCGCTTGCCGCCTGGGGGCAACGCCAGGCACTGCTCGTCGAATCCGACTGGCGCGGCGAAAACGCGGTTCTGCGTAAGGCACCGCAGATTCCGTGGCTGCGCCAGATCAGCGGCCGCGACGATGTCATCATCGGCGCCCAGACGGTCCAGGAGAACGGCACCAAGCTGGTTGACGCCGTGTTGATCCATTTCGATTCAAGCGGCCGAGTCATTCTGAGACAGGATGCCGCCACGGCAAAGTTGGAAGATGGTTACTGGCAGCTTAACGGTGTCGTTGAGCGTAAGCCTGGGGAAATCCCGCTGCGCAAAGCTTCGGTCCAACTTCGCACCAATCTGAAACAGGATTTCGTCCAGGAGCGGCTGACAGCGCCGGAAACAATTGGTTTCTTTGACCTTTCCAACCGCATCGCGGCGGCCAAATCCTTCGGCATCTCGACCAAGGCATTGGAGACGCAATTCAACTCTCTGTTGTCCCAGCCATTGCTGCTGGTGGCCATGACTCTCATTGCTGCAACAGTGTCCCTAAAATTTAGCCGGTTCAACCAATCCCGCCCCGTGATTCTGGGTGGAATCCTGTCAGGCTTCATGCTTTATGTCATCACCGTGCTTGTAAAAGCATTCGGAAGCAGTGGAGTCGTGCCTCCCTTCGTGGCGACCTGGATACCGGTGGTCGTCGCGCTGGCCTTGGGCGCGACTATTTTGCTTCATCAGGAGGACGGCTAGTGGCGGTAGGCGACCGCAAGTATTTTAGTAAACAACTGGTTGCCCTGCTTGTCGGTGCGGCTCTATGTTCCTATTTCGGCAGCGCCCCGGCATCCTACGGCCAGGCCAGCACGCCTGAGCAAAATATCAAGAATAAGATTCCCGAAGGCGCCAAGCTGCTGCTTTCGGCCAATGAACTCGTCTATAATCGTGACGCCGACCTCGTCTCGGCGGTCGGCGGCGTGCAGATCAACTATGGCGGCTACAAGATGGTCGCGCAGAAGGTCGAGTACAATCAGAAGACCGGCCGGATGATGGCGATCGGCAATGTCGAGATGGTCAGCCCGGACGGCAACCGCATCTATGCCGACAACCTAGACGTGACCGACAACTTTGCCGACGGGTTCCTGAACTCGTTGCGCATCGAGACCTCCGACAATACGCGTATCGTCGCCGAAAGCGGCGAGCGTGTCGGCGGTACGAAGATGATTCTCAACAAGGGCGTCTACACCGCCTGCCTTCCCTGCGCCGAAGATCCGAAGCGTGCGCCCTTCTGGCAGGTCAAGGCCAAGCGCGTGATCCAAAACGGCGAGACCCATACGATCCGTCTGGAGCGGGCCCGCTTCGAGCTGCTCGGTTACCCGATTGCCTTCGTGCCGTTCATCGAGGTTCCCGACAATACGGTGAAACGCAAGTCCGGCTTCCTGTTCCCGACGATGAGCCTGTCGCAGAATCTCGGCTTCGGTCTTTCCATTCCTTATTATTACGTGATCTCGCCGAGCATGGATGCGACGGTCACCGCAACCGGCTACACGGCCCAGGGCTTCCTCGTCGAAGGCGAATTCCGTCAGCGCTTCGAAAACGGCACGCATATCCTGCGCGTCGCCGGCATCGACCAAGCGAGCCCGGGCAATTTCAGCTCCGGTACGAGCGATGCCGAAGCCGAACAGCGCGGCATGGTGGCGTCAAAGGCGGAGTTCCGCATCAATCCGCGCTGGACGTTCGGCTGGGACGTCATGATGCAGAGCGACAACAATTTCTCGAAGACCTACAAGCTCCGCGGCCTGAGCGGCACGGATCGCACGAACCAGATCTACCTGACCGGCCTCGGCAAACGGAATTATTTCGACATGCGGGCGTTTTATTTCGACGTCCAGGATGCCGACCGCACGAACACCGCCGAAAAACAGCAGGCGATCGTCTATCCCGCGCTCGATTATCATTATGTCGCCCCCCAGCCGCTTGCAGGCGGCGAACTGTCCGCGGATGTCAACCTGACGAATATTTCGCGCACACATGACGACTTCTATACTGTCGACGGATTCGACCGCTTCCGCGGCCTGAAAGGCCAGACGTCGCGCCTGACCGCCGAACTTCAATGGAAACGCACGTACGTCACGCCGACCGGCCTGGTGATCACGCCGCTTCTGGCCGCGCGCGGCGACGCTTTCGCGCTGAACATGAATGATCCAACCGGTTACGCCGGCAATTACCTTGACGATAATTCCGCCACTCGTTCGATGCTCACCGCCGGCTTAGAAGTGCGTTATCCAATTCTGATGACGACGGAAAACAGCACCCATATCCTCGAACCGATCGCACAGATCTATGCCCGTCCCGACGAGCAACTCGCCGGCCGGCTGCCAAACGAGGATGCACAAAGCTTCGTCTTCGATGCCACGTCGCTTTTCGACCGCGACAAGTTCTCAGGCTACGACCGTATTGAAGGCGGCACCCGCGCCAATGTCGGCGTCCAGTATACCGGGACTTTCGACAGCGGTTACAAGCTGCACGGCATCTTCGGCCAGTCTTACCAGATCGCCGGCCAGAACTCGTTCGCAACCGATGACCTCGTCAATGTCGGCGCGGATTCTGGCCTCGAAACCGACCGCTCCGATTATGTCGGCCTCGGCGGCGTCGAAACGCCATACGGTGTGTCCGTCGCCGCCTCCTACCGTCTCGACGAGAAGGATTTCGAGTTCCGGCGCGGCGACCTGACGACGGCCTATCAGAACGACACCTTCCAGACGCAGGTGACCTACACCCATCTCAGCGCCCAGCCGGCCTATGGTTTCGCCGAGGACAATGACGAGATCCAGACCAGCAGCAAAGTCAAGTTCAAGGACTACTGGTCGATCTTCGGCGGCATCGCGTGGGATCTGAACAATGATGTGATCAGCCGCCGTACACTCGGCCTTTCCTATGAGGACGAATGCACGATCTTCACGATCGCCTATACGGACAGCAGGGATTCCGAGGACGAGTCGGCAAGCGACTGGACGATCGGGGCGCGGCTGACTTTCCGGACGCTCGGCGACATCAAGATCGGCACCGATACCCTCTCCAACTAGCGGGCGGACGGCGTGAATATCACCTCAAGTCATTCTTTCGCCGTAAGCCTGTGCAGGACATTGCCGCCAGTCGATATCTGAGGCATAGGGGATTTGCGCCGTGACGGAAGCGATTTCCGCGTGTCTCGCACTGTGGTAGGAACGCCGCGAACAACGTCTCGCGGCGCTATTGGGAGGTCAACAGATGACTGACGCGAAAAAAGCCATAACCGCCTTTCTCGCCGGCGCAGCACTTGCCTTGCTGACAGGCCTTGCGGGCCCGGCGCTGGCGGCAAGCGAAGTGCAGGCCGTGGTGAACGGCACTGCCATCACCAGCGGCGATGTCGCCAAGCGACAGGCCTTCCTGCGCCTGCAGCATACGGCAGCCGATGCCAAGACCGCCAAGGAGCAGTTGATCGACGAAACGCTCAAGCGGCAGGAGGTCGCCCGCGTCCATATGTCGGTTTCGCAGCAGGACGTCGATGCGTCTTTCGCGCGCTTTTCGGCCGGCAACAAGCTTTCCGTCGAGCAGATGTCGCAGATCCTCGACCGTGCCGGCGTCGGCGTCGACCATTTCAAAGGCTTCATCGCCGTGCAGATGAGCTGGCCGCGTGTCGTCAATGCGCGTTACGGCTCGACCTCGCGGCTGTCGAATTACGATCTCGTCTCGCGCATGATGCAGAACAACAAGCAGAAGCCGGTGACGACGGAATATATGCTCCAGCAGATCATCTTCGTTATCCCGCAAGCCAAGCGCGCCGCCATCACCGGCAAGCGCAAGGGCGAAGCCGAGGCGTCGCGCTCGAAATTCCCCGGCTGCGACCAGGCAAAGGTCTTCGCCGCAACGATGCGCGATGTCGCCGTGCGCGACCTTGGCAGGATGCTCGCTCCCGAGATCCCGCCGGATTGGAAGCCGCTCGTCGAGCAGGCCAAGGGCAACACGACCGGCACCCGCGTTACCGACAAGGGCGTCGAATACCTGGCGATCTGCAGCCAGCGCCAGGTCTCCGACGACCAGGCCGCTGAAATGGTCTTCCGTCAGGAGGATCTCGACAAGTCCAAGGCCGGCAAGAACGGTCCGCCGGAGAATGAGAACAGCAAGAAATACCTAGATGAACTGCGCAAGAAGGCGCAGATCGCCTATCGCTGACCGACGATGGCGACACCGTTCTCACGACCGCTTGCACTGAGCCAGGGCGATCCCGCCGGCATCGGGCCGGATATCACGCTGATGGCCTGGCTTCGGCGGCGTGAACTCGGGCTCCCGCCTTTTTTCCTGATCGGCGATCCTGATGTCTTGGCCTTGCGAGCCCGCCAGCTCAACCTGGCGGTTTCTATCCGTGAGATCGCCAGGGCCGACGAGGCCATCGGCATATTTGCCGATGCGCTGCCCGTCATCAGCGTGCCGGCCGGCATCGAGGTGGTGGCCGGTGAACCGCATGTGGCAACGGCCAAAGGCACGATCGCGGCGATCGAAAAAGCCGTATCGCTTGTCATCGGAGGCGAGGCGCTCGCGGTCGTCACCAATCCGATCGCCAAGGCCGTTCTCTATGAGGCGGGCTTTCGCTTTCCCGGCCATACCGAATTTCTCGCCGATCTGGCTGCCAGGGCAACCGGCAGCCCGGTGACCCCTGTCATGATGCTGTCCGGACCGAAGCTCAGGGCCATTCCCGTCACCATTCACATTCCGCTTCGAGACGTGCCGCAGGCGCTGACGGAGGAATTGGTCATGGAAACCTGCAGGATCGCTCACGACGATCTGAGGCAGCGCTTCGGTATCGATGCGCCGCGGCTCGCGGTTGCCGGCCTCAATCCGCATGCCGGTGAAACCGGGACGATCGGGAGGGAAGACGAGGATGTCATCCGCCCGGCCATCGAGCGCCTGCGCGACGAGGGCATTGACGCCATCGGCCCCCTGCCCGCCGATACGATGTTCCATGACGAGGCGCGGGTGCGATACGACGTCGCCATCTGCATGTATCACGATCAGGCCCTGATCCCCGCCAAGGCGCTCGGCTTCGACGACAGCGTCAACGTCACGCTCGGACTTCCCTTCGTGCGCACCTCGCCGGATCACGGCACCGCTTTCGGCATTGCCGGCAAAGGGCTGGCGCGCGAGCAGAGCCTCGTTGCGGCGCTGAAGCTCGCCTTTCACCTCGGCCGCACTTGGGAAAGCCGCCGCTGATGGCAGCACTCGATGGCCTGCCGCCGCTTCGCGACGTCATTCAGCGTCACGGCCTCGATGCGCGAAAGGCGCTCGGGCAGAACTTCCTGCTGGATCTCAACCTGACGCAGAAGATCGCCCGCACGGCCGGCGCGCTCGAAGAAACGACCGTGATCGAGGTCGGCCCAGGCCCAGGTGGGCTGACGCGCGCGATCCTGGCCCTCGGCGCCAGGAAGGTGATCGCCATCGAGCGGGACACGCGCTGCCTGCCGGCTCTCGCCGAGATCGCCGATCACTATCCGGGCCGGTTGGAGGTGATCGAAGGCGATGCGCTGAAGACGGATTTCGAGTCCCTGGCGCCGGAAGGCCCGGTCAAGATCCTCGCCAACCTGCCCTACAATGTCGGCACGCAGTTGCTGGTCAACTGGCTGCTGCCGAGGGCTTGGCCGCCGTTCTGGCAGTCGCTGACGCTGATGTTTCAGAAGGAAGTCGGCGAGCGTATCGTCGCCAGCGAGGACGACGACCATTACGGCCGTCTCGGCGTGCTCTGCGGCTGGCGGACCGAGGCGCGCATGGCCTTTGACGTGTCACCGCAAGCCTTCACGCCGCCGCCGAAGGTGACGTCGACGGTGGTGCATCTGACGCCCCGGGAAAATCCCATCCCCTGCTCCGTCGCCAATCTGGAAAAGGTGACGCAGGCCGCCTTCGGCCAGCGCCGCAAAATGCTGCGCCAGAGCCTGAAGCCCCTCGGCGGCGAGAGTTTGCTCGTCAAGGCCGGGATCGATCCGGCGCGGCGAGCGGAGACGTTGTCCGTCGAGGAATTCTGCCTTCTGGCAAACAGCCTTTAAAGCGCCCTCAACCGCTGTGCAGCCTTGCGCGATATGCTTTTAATTTAGAGCGACGGCGTCTCTTCCAGCAATCCACGGACGAAATCGAACATGCCATGGCGGCGGTCGCGGCGCAGGCGTTCGGCCTTGACGATCGACTGGACGGAGTCGAAGGCGGCGTTGAGATCGTCGTTGACGATGACATAGTCATATTCGCGCCAGTGGCCGATCTCGGCGCGGCTGTTGGCAAGACGCGTCTGGATGACCTCCTCGGAATCCTCGGCGCGGCGATGCAGCCGCGACTGGAGTTCCGTCATGGTCGGCGGCAGCACGAAGATCGAGACGACGTCGGCCGACATCTTCTCCTGCAATTGCTGGGCGCCCTGCCAGTCGATGTCGAAGAGCATGTCACGTCCCTCGGCCATGGCTTGCTCCACAGGCTCACGCGGCGTGCCATAGAAATTGCCATGCACCTCGGCCCATTCGAGCAGCGCGTCGCTATCGCGCAGCCGCTCGAACTCGCGCACACTCTTGAAGTGGTAATGCACATCCTCGACTTCGCTCGGGCGGCGCTGCCGCGTGGTGACGCTGACGGAGAGGCCGATTTGCCTGTCCTGCTCCAGCAGCGTGCGCGCGATGGTGGACTTGCCGGCGCCGGACGGCGACGAGATGACAAGCATCAGACCGCGACGGGCGATCTGCACGGGCGAGGATTTCGCCGGTTTCATGTCCTACTCCAAATTCTGGACCTGCTCGCGGAACTGGTCGATCACGACTTTCAACTCGATGCCGGCGGCGGTAACCGCCGAGGCATTCGACTTCGAGCAGATGGTATTCGATTCGCGGTTAAATTCCTGTGCAAGGAAGTCCAGCCGGCGTCCGGCAGGCCCCCCTTTCACCAGGAGATCGCGCGCTGCAGCGATATGCGCCTTCAGGCGGTCGATTTCCTCGCGCAGATCCGCCTTGGTTGCCAACAGCGCGGCTTCGGCATGCAGTCTGTCGCGGTCAAGCGCGGCCATGCCGTCCATCAACAAGGCGACCTGTGCCGCGAGCCGGGAGGCGATCTCCTGCGGCGAGCGCGAGGGATCCGTCTCGATCGTCCGCGTCAGGCCCTCGATCGTTGCGACGTGGTCGAGAAGGATGCGGGAGAGCGCCGCGCCTTCCTGCTCGCGCATCGCCCGGAGGTCGGCAAGCGCGCCCATGAGGCCGGCGGCAATATCGGCATCCCGGGCGGCCAGCGCCTCCTCGCCGTCCTCACCCTCGCGGAACTCCACGATGCCGCGCACCAGAAGCAGCGTATCGAGCTTCAGCGGCGAAGGATCGATTACGTCCACCAGCTGCTCGCGCATCGCAAGCACGGCGGCAAGCGCTTGTCTGTTCAGCACCGCCTCGAAACGGTTCTCGTCGGCAGTGACCGAAAGCGAAGCCTGCAGGTTGCCGCGGCTGAAACTTTCGCCGGCAAGGCGGCGGACCTCCGCCTCCATGCGTTCAAGGCCGGGCGGCAGGCGCAGGCGCAGGTCGAAGCCCTTGCCGTTGACCGAGCGCAACTCCCATGCCCAGCGCCAGCGGCCGCTCGTTCCCTCGCGCCGCGCAAAACCGGTCATGGACTGCAAAGCCATGCGAGCCTCCCGAAATCTGTCAGTTGATCTTCTTTTTCTTCGGCGGCACGACAGTTGCGCCGTTCTCGCCCGGCTGCTCTTCCGGCTGGCCATCGACCGCAATATTCGGATCCGAACCCTTGTCAGCCTCGAGCTTGCGCCAGCGCTTGACGTTGGCATTGTGCTCTTCGAGCGTCGCGGCGAAAACGTGGCCGCCAGTGCCGTCGGCGACGAAATAGAGATCCTGGGTTTTCCAAGGGTTGGCGACGGCTTCCAGCGCATCCTTGCCGGGATTGGCGATCGGCGTCGGCGGCAGACCCTTGATGACATAGGTATTATAGGGCGTGTCCCGCTTCAGGTCCGACTGGTAGATCGGCCGGTCGGCCGGCTTTCCCTCGCCCCCGAAGAGCCCGTAGATGATCGTCGGATCGGACTGCAGGCGCATGCCCTTGCCAAGCCGGTTCAGGAAAACGGAGGCGACATGGGCACGTTCGTCGGGAACGCCGGTCTCCTTCTCGACGATGGAGGCGAGGGTGACGAATTCTTGCTTGGATCGCAGCGGCAGCGAGGAATCACGCTTGTCCCAGACCTGATCGACGAGCTTCTGCTGTGCCGCCGCCATCTGTTCGATGATTTCCGAACGCTTGGTGCCACGCGAGAACTTGTAGGTGTCAGGACGCAGGCTGCCTTCGGCCGGCAGTGCGGCCGGCAGGTCACCTTCCAGGACCGGATCCTGCAGCATCCGGTCAAACATCTGGCGAACCGTCAGGCCTTCGGGGAAGGATACCGAATAGAGGATGGACTTGCCCGATTTCAGCAGCTCCATGATATCGCTCATGGAGGCTTTCGCCTTGATCTCGTATTCGCCCGCCTTCAAGCTCTCGCCGGCGGAAAGATGCGTCGCCGTCAGATATCGGAAGATGCGGGCATCGGAGATGATCGCATTGCGCTCGAGGTTCGAAGCGATTTCGGCGAGACCCGCGCCGTTGCGGACGATGAAATTGGTGTTCGTCTGCAGCGGACCCGGGCTCTGATAGGTCGATGTCGCGTAGTAGAAGGCGATGACCGCGACGACGCAGACCAGGACCGCCATCGTCATGATGAAGTTCAGAAAGAGGACGATCTGGCTGCGCGCGTTCCTGGAGCGCTTCGGCGGCTCCGGAACACGCTCCGGACGCAGGGCCTCGTTCGGCGACTTCGGGATGATCGGTCCCTTCTGCGCTTGGCTGTCGTTCCTCTGGTTCGTCGTATCGCTCACCGGCAATCCTCTAAAACTTGGCCCTCATTCCGCTATTTCGCGAAGCAATGCGGCAAAAGCAGGTTCTGCCACAGTTCAACGAAGCCGCTGCCGGTCGTTCAACTCCAGCGCGCCCGCTATGGCAAGCCCTTTACTGCGCGTAACGGCGCAGCACGAGCGACGCGTTCGTGCCGCCGAATCCGAACGAATTGGACAGGGCCACGTTGATTTCTCGCTCGCGCGCCTTGTGCGGAACAAGATCGATCGCCGTCTCGCGTTCGGGATTGTCGAGATTGAGCGTCGGCGGCGCGATATTGTCACGGATGGCCAGCGTCGCGAAGATCGCCTCGATGGCGCCGGCCGCGCCGAGAAGGTGTCCGGTCGCCGACTTGGTTGAGGACATGGAGATCTTCGACGCCGCATTGCCGACCAGCCGCTCGACCGCTCCGAGTTCGATCGTGTCGGCCATGGTCGAAGTACCATGGGCGTTGATGTAGTCGATATCGGCCGGCGTCAACCCGGCGCGCTTCAGCGCCATCGCCATGCAGCGACCGGCCCCCTCGCCGTCTTCGGACGGCGCGGTGATATGATAGGCATCGCCCGATAGGCCGTAACCGACGACCTCGGCGTAAATCCTGGCGCCGCGCGCCCTGGCATGTTCCAGTTCTTCGAGCACGACGATGCCGGCGCCCTCGCCCATGACGAAGCCGTCGCGGTCGCGGTCATAGGGGCGCGAGGCCTTCTGCGGATCGTCGTTGTGCTGGGTCGACAGCGCTTTGCAGGCGGCAAAGCCTGCGAGCGAAATGCGGCTGACGGGGGATTCCGTGCCGCCTGCGACCATGACGTCGGCATCGCCAAGCGCGATCAGGCGCGCGGCATCGCCGATCGCATGCGCGCCCGTCGAGCAGGCGGTGACGACCGAATGATTGGGTCCGCGCAGCTTGTGGCGGATCGACACCTGACCGGAAACCAGATTGATCAGGCGGCCGGGAATGAAGAAGGGGGAGATACGGCGCGGGCCCTTGTCGCGCAGGGTGTAGCCTGCCTCGACGATGCCTTCGATGCCGCCGATACCGGAGCCGATCAGCACGCCGGTGGCGATCTGGTCCTCGTCGCTCTCGGGATGCCAGTTCGCGTCGGCAAGCGCCATGTCGGCGGCAGCCATGCCGTAGATGATAAAGGGATCGACCTTGCGCTGTTCCTTCGGCTCCATCCACTGATCGACATTGAAGGTGCCGTCGGCGCCGTCACCGAGCGGAATACGGCAGGCGATCTTGGCGGGAAGGTCGTCGACCTCGAATTCGGTGACGAGGCGAGCGCCGTTCTGGCCGGCGAGCAGCCGCGACCACGTCACCTCAGTCCCGCATCCCAAGGGTGATACCATGCCGGTACCAGTGATGACGACACGTCTCATCGCGTGCTTCCCCCGTCTCTTATGTTCTATGGAGAAATAGGCCGAAAAGAAAAGGGCGGACTCCAGGCCCGCCCTTTCTCAAATCTACAGGATCAGGCCTGGGCCTTCTCAATAAACTTCACTGCATCGCCAACCGTCAGGATCGAGTCGGCAGCGTCGTCGGGGATTTCAACGCCGAATTCTTCTTCGAAAGCCATGACAAGTTCGACCGTGTCGAGCGAGTCGGCGCCCAGATCGTCGATAAAGCTGGCGCTCTCGACGACCTTGTCGGCATCGACGCCAAGATGATCAATAACAATTTTCTTTACGCGTTCTGCGATATCGCTCATGTCGGTTTCCTCGACCTTATGTCCTGATCGGAATGCCGTTGCGGCACCCTACCCTGTTTCAGCCTGCGATGTATTCAGACATCCTCGGCAAACTCGTTTACCCGGCTTCAGAGATTTCCGAGGCTTGCGAAAAGCCCGCCGGTCCGTCTGCTTTCTCGGGACGACTGTTCACAGTCATGGCCCGCTTAACATGGTTTAAGTCTGCCGCAAAGCCAGAAAATCAACGCTTCGTGATTGCTCAACATGCTATTGGCGGAATTATCCCTGCGCCGATGGTTTGTCGTTTCAGATCATCGCCATGCCGCCGTTTACGTGCAGCGTCTGACCGGTCATGTAGGCAGCCTCGGAGGACGCAAGATAGGCAACCGCCGAAGCGACTTCGCCGCCCGTGCCCATCCGCTTCATCGGGATCGTCCCCATGATAGCTTCCTTCTGTTTATCGTTCAGCTTGCCGGTCATGGCGCTTTCGATGAAGCCGGGTGCGACACAGTTGACGGTCACGTTGCGGGTGGCGATTTCCTGCGCCAGCGACTTGGTGAAACCGATCATGCCGGCCTTGGAGGCGCAATAGTTGGCCTGCCCCGGATTGCCGGTAACGCCGACGACGGAGGTGATGTTGATGATGCGGCCATAACGGCGGCGCATCATCGGGTGCGTCAACTCGCGCGTCAGGCGGAACGTCGACGTCAGATTGACTTCGAGGACGGCGTCCCAGTCCTCGTCGCTCATGCGCACGAAGAGGCCGTCCCTGGTGATGCCGGCATTATTGACGAGGATATCGACGCCTTCGAGTTCGGCTTCGGCCTTCTGGCCGAGCGCCTTGACCTCGTCGCGGTCCGACAGGTTGGCCGGGAAGATCTTGACGCGCTCGCCGAGCTCGGCCGCCAGCGCTTCCAGCTTCTCGACGCGGGTGCCGTGCAGGCCGACGATGGCGCCCTGCTTATGAAGAAGGCGGGCGATTTCCTCGCCGATACCACCCGATGCGCCGGTGACGAGAGCCTTGCGGCCGGAAAGATCGAACATGGAAACGTTCCTTATATCTGGAGATATCAATCAGGCCATGAGGGCGGCGACGGCCGCGTCGATATCCGCCGGGCCGCCGATGGAGATGCCGTTGACTGTTTTGTCGATGCGGCGAGCAAGACCGGTCAGCACCTTGCCGGAACCGAGTTCATAAAGCGTGGTGACGCCATTGCCGGCGAACCACTCCACGGTCTCGCGCCAGCGGACCTGGCCGGTCACCTGTTCGACCAGGAGGTTCGCGATCTCGTCGGCACCGGTCACAGGGGCGGCGCGAACATTGGCGATGAGGGGCACGAGCGGATCGGACTTGGCGACCGTCGCCAGCGCCGCGCGCATGGCCTCGGCCGCAGGCGCCATCAGCTTGGAATGAAAGGGAGCCGAGACCGGCAGCAGGATGGCGCGCTTGGCGCCCTTATCGGTTGCCAGGCCGGCCGCCTTTTCGACGGCAGCCTTCTCGCCCGAGATGACGATCTGGCCGCCGCCATTGTCGTTGGCGATCTGGCAGGCGCCGGTGGCGGCAGCCTCTTCGCAGACGGCGACGACATCGGCATGTTCCAGTCCGATGATCGCCGCCATGGCACCGACGCCGACGGGAACGGCGGCCTGCATGGCATTGCCGCGAATGCGCAGCAGCCGCGCCGTATCGGCGAGTGAAAAGGTGCCGGCGGCGCAAAGTGCCGAATATTCGCCGAGCGAGTGGCCGGCGACATAGGCGACCTTGGACTTCAGATCCAGCCCCTTGGCTTGGAGAACACGGACCACGGCGATCGAGACGGCCATCAGCGCCGGCTGGGCGTTCGCCGTCAAGGTCAACGTGTCCTCGGGACCGTTGAACATGACGTCCGAAAGCTTTTCACCGAGCGCCTCGTCGACTTCTTCGAAAACGGCGCGGGCTTCCGCGAAATTCTCGGCCAGATCCTTGCCCATGCCGACGGCCTGACTGCCCTGGCCGGGAAAAGTGAAAGCAATGGTCATTCTGATGTCCCTGATTGCGCCCCTCGAGGCTGTTTTGCCTCCAATTGACATTCTTTCCGGCAGAGTCAAGTGGCGGCACCTTCTGCGCAAAGCCTTTCGCCCCGGCGCAAAAGCCCGGTTTTTGCTCTTGCGCTCTGTCGAATCCGGCCTAGATTTGCCCGGTCCTCCCAAGGCTTCCATCTCCAGATCGTTCCCAGGGTTTTTTCTCCATGAAGTACAAGTCACTCGGCCGCACAGATATTTCCGTTTCAGAAATCTGCCTTGGCACCATGACCTGGGGCTCGCAGAATAGCGAAACCGACGCGCATGCGCAGATGGATTACGCCGTCGAAAAGGGAGTCAATTTCTTCGATACCGCCGAGCTCTACCCGACAACGCCGGTCTCGCCCGAAACGCAGGGCTGGACCGAAGACTATATCGGCAGCTGGTTCAGCAAATCAGGCAAGCGCAGCGATATCGTGCTGGCCACCAAGGTCGCCGGCCGCGGCCGCGATTATCTGCGCGGCGGCGAGGGCGCGAATGCAAAAAACGTCCGCCTGGCGCTCGAAGCCAGCCTGAAGCGGCTGCAGACCGATTACGTCGATCTCTACCAAGTCCACTGGCCGAACCGCGGCCATTTTCACTTCCGCCAGAACTGGGGCTACAATCCGTTCACCCAGGATCGCGAGAAGGCCGTCGCCAACATGCTCGAGATTCTGGAGACGCTCGGCGCGCTGGTGAAGGAGGGCAAGATCCGCGCGATCGGCCTTTCCAACGAAACCACCTGGGGCATACAGAAATATCTGACGCTCTCCGAACAGAAGAGCCTGCCGCGCGTCGCGAGCGTCCAGAACGAATACAATCTGCTCTACCGCCATTTCGACCTCGATCTCGCCGAGCTCTCGCATCACGAGGACGTCGGACTACTCGCCTATTCACCGCTCGCCGGCGGCATCCTGACCGGCAAATATGTCGATGGCGGCAGGCCGAAGGGGTCGCGCGCTTCGATCAATCCCGATATCGGCGGCCGCCTGCAGCCGTTGCAGGAGCCGGCAACCAAGGCCTATCTGGAAATCGCTGTCCGATACGGTCTCGACCCGGCGGCCATGGCGCTCGCCTTCTGCCTGTCGAGACCCTTCATGACATCGGTCATCATCGGCGCGACGTCGATGAAACAGCTCGATACTGACCTGAGTTCCGTCAATCTCAAGCTGTCGATCGAGGTTTTGGCTGAAATCGAAAAGGTTCACCGCCAGTACCCGATGCCGATGTGAGGCAAACGGACGTCCCGCAATCGATGCGGCCATTCGCGATCGGATCCCTCCCCGCCGAGCGAACATCGCCTAGCCCTCGCACCACGAACTGCAACGCCGAGTTCACGCTCCGGAGGCGATTTCGCTTCTCCGTTCTCGGCATTTCAGCTAGATTTATATAGTTCTGGCGGCGCCGCAGGAGCGCTCACCCCGTGGAACGAAAGCTAGCAGTGATACTTGCCGGCGACGTTGCCGGTTACACTCGCCTTGTTGCAGCCAACGAGGAAGACGCCCTTGCGACACTCAGTGTCTATGGCGCCACCATCGGTGATCTGGTGCGCGAGCATGGCGGGCGGATTTTCGGCAGCGCCGGAGATAGCGTGGTCGCCGAATTCCACAGCGCAGTACAAGGCGTCCGTGCAGCCGTCGCGATCCAGCGCGCCCTCCATCGCCGAAATGCGGACCTGCCTGTGGATCGACGCATGGAGTTCCGCCTTGGGCTCAACCTCGGCGATGTCGTCGTCTCCGGAGACAACTTGCTTGGCGACGGCGTGAACGTCGCCGCCCGCCTTCAAGAAGTGGCGCTGCCTTCAGGTATCTGCATTTCCGGGGCTTTGCGGGAGCAGATCGAGGGCAAGCTGGACTTTCCGCTCGTGTCGATGGGCGATCGCGCTCTGAAAAACATTCCCCGCCCCGTGCCCGTGCATCGGGTTGACTGGAGCCGCGAGGACCCTGTTGAAGCGGGGGTGCTCGGCGGACCACTCAGACTGCCTGACAAACCGTCGATCGCCGTATTACCCTTCGTCAACATGTCCGATGACCCGGAGCAGGAGTTCTTCGCCGATGGCTTGACCGAAGACATCATCACGGCGCTCTCGCTTTATCGCTGGTTTTTCGTCATCGCTCAGAACTCGTCCTTTGTGTTTAAGGGGCGCGCGGTTGATGTGAAGCAAATCGGGCGCGATCTCGGCGTGCGCTATATCGTAGAAGGCAGCGTGCGCAGGGTCGGGATGCGTATTCGCGTCACAGGCCAGTTGATCGAGGCGGAAAGCGGCGTGCACCTCTGGGCACAACGCTACGACCGTGAAATCGCCGATATCTTCGCCATTCAGGACGAACTTACCCAAAACGTCGTCGGGGCCATCGAGCCTGAAATCCTTATCGGCGAGAGCCGCCGTGCGCTGCTGCGAACCACGGACAACCTGGATGCCTACGAGAGCCACATGCGCGGCACCTGGCTGCATAACGCACAGGATACGGCAGAGCATTTCACCGAGGCCATCATCTGGCATCGGCGAGCCATCGAACTCGATCCCAGCTTTGCGCGCGCCCACATGATGTTGGCCCGCTCGCTCTACGCCCGCTGTCTCCGCGGCTTCAGCGACGACGTCGACAGGGACAGCACTGAACTTCGCCTCGAGGCAGAGCGTGCTGTCGCGCTCGACCCGCGCGATCCCTACTCTCATTATGTTATGTGCCTCGGCCATTTTGCGGCCCATAACGCTCCAGCCGCGGTCGAGGCGTCCCAGCAGGCGATCGATCTCAACCCCAATTTTGCACTAGCGCATATGGCGCTCGGATGGGCTCGCATTTTCGCCGGCCATTTCGCCGAAGCCTGCGACCCGCTCCACATGGCCCTGCGGCTCAGTCCGCATGACCCCTTTACCTATCTCTTTTTCGACCGACTAGCGTTGTCTCATTACCATCTCGGCAACTACGAGGAGGCCACTCACTATTCCGAACGCGGACTGTCGCTCCGCCGCGCCTATTTCAACCGACTCGTGCTCCTCGCGAGTCTAGGACAGCTCGATCGCCACGACGAAGCGCGGCGGCTAATACCGGAAATTCTAGCACACGCACCGATGGACCTCGAACACTACTGGAAGTTTCTGACACCATATGTCGCCACCAACCACTACGACCATTTCGTCGACGGTTTACGCAAAGCAGGACTACCTTTGTTGAACTCGCCGCGAGAACAATGCTGACTGTCCCTTGCGTTTCGCGCAAAAATCCGTATAAGCGCGCCTGTTCGTTAGCCCGGTCTTCTGGCTGGTGGCTGAACGGAGGGCCGGTTTCCTCTCGGAAATCGTTCGGAACGGAAGCGTTCCAGCCTCCCGTGTCTCCGCTCTCGACCGTCTCGGAAACGCTTTTCTTGCCTGGGTCAGCCCAATCAGGAGCAGTCGTTGAGGCTTAGCCGCCGAATACCGGGTTGAACCAAACGCAAGAAAGGCAAAGCTGTCATGGCTCTTTATGAACATGTATTCCTTGCCCGGCAGGATATTTCCGCTCAGCAGGTCGATGCCCTCGTAGAACAGTACAAGGGTGTGATCGAAGCAAACGGCGGCAAGGTCGGGCGTATCGAGAATTGGGGCCTCAAGTCCCTCACCTACCGCATCAAGAAGAACCGTAAGGCGCACTATGCGCTGATGGACATTGATGCCCCGGCTGCTGCGATCCAGGAAATGGAACGCCAGATGCGCATCAGCGAAGACGTCCTTCGCTACATGACCATCGCCGTCGAAAAGCACGAAGAAGGCCCGTCTGCCATGCTGCAGAAGCGCGACCGCGACGACCGCGGCCCGCGTGAAGGCGGCGACCGTGGCCCGCGCCGCGAATTCGGTGATCGTCCGCCGCGCCGTGACGGCGACTTCCAGCGTGGTCCGCGTCCCGATCGCGCCCCCCGCGAAGACCGTGCATAAGGAGATATAAGAATGTCTGAAGCTTCCTCCGCACCGGTCCGCCGCCCGTTCCATCGCCGCCGCAAGACCTGCCCGTTCTCCGGCGCAAACGCTCCGCGGATCGACTACAAGGACGTCCGCCTGCTGCAGCGCTACATTTCCGAGCGCGGCAAGATCGTTCCGTCCCGCATCACGGCCGTTTCCCAGAAGAAGCAGCGCGAACTCGCCCAGGCGATCAAGCGCGCCCGTTTCCTCGGCCTGCTGCCGTACGTCGTCGCCTAATAGAATATGTGACCCCCGGATTTCTGATCCGGGGGTTGCTCCCTTCCGCGATGGGCGCGGATCGGAACTGTTAAAACCCATGTTGAGACGTTTCTGAATTCGATTCAGCAACATCCTCTAACTGCTTGATGAAGCAGGACAGCGACCTTGAAACGACTGGATCTTAAAACGCTTCTGACCGGCGCACTCGCCGGCTTGACCGCTGCCCTGCTGGTGCTGGGCGCGAGCGTGCAGCCGTCGTTTTTTAGTGCGTTCCTCTATACTGCTTCGGCACTGCCGATCCTGCTTGTCGGGCTCGGCTGGGGCAATGTCGCCGCCATTGTGGCCGTCGTCACTGCAGCTGCACTCGGCGCGGTCTTCATCTCGCCCTCCTTCGCGCTGATCATGACGCTGGTGACGCTGCTGCCGGCCGGCTGGCTCAGCCACCTCGCCAATCTCGCCCGCCCCGCATCCGAACTCGGCGGTCCGGACCACCTGCTCGCCTGGTATCCGCTCTCCGATATCCTGCTGCATCTTTGCGGCCTGGTGACGTTCGCCGTCATCGTCATCGGTGTGATGATCGGCTACGGGCCCGAGATCACCGATTCGATCGTCGACCTGCTGATTGCCTCGGTCAAGCAGCAGCAGCCGGAATTCATGCCGGATCCGGCGGCGACCGCGCAGACCAAATCGGTGATCCTGCTGATGCTGCCGGCTTTGCAGGGCGGCATATGGGTGACGATGCTGTTCGCTGCCTATTATTTCGCGGTGCGCATTGTCGCAGCATCCGGCCGCGGCCTTCGCCCCCGCGAGGACATTCCCTCGTCGCTGCGCATGAACCGCAACTCGATCTTCATCTTCCTCGCCGGGCTTGCCGCCTGCTTCTTCGGCGGCGTTCCGGCGCTGATCGGCGCAACCGTGATCGGCACTTTCGGCGCTGGCTTCATGCTCTCCGGATTCGCCTCGCTGCATTTCCGCACGCGCGGCAAGGACTGGCGTTTGCCGGCCCTCATCCTCTGCTACCTGGCTTCGATGCTCATGCTGCTGCCAGCCCTCCTCATCCTGGTCGTGGGTCTTAGCGATACGCGCAAGGCGATCGCGCTGACCCCGACGAAAGATGCCGATACCCCGAAGCAATCCGATACGAAAATCTGAGACACAAGAAAGGAAAAGAAAATGGAAGTCATCCTTCTCGAACGCATCTCCAAGCTCGGCCAGATGGGCGAAACCGTAAAGGTTCGCGACGGCTTTGCCCGCAACTACCTGCTGCCGCTCGGCAAGGCGCTGCGCGCCAACGCCGCCAACAAGACCCGCTTCGAAGCCGAGCGCGCGACACTTGAAGCCCGCAACCTCGAGCGCAAGTCGGAAGCCCAGAAGGTCGCCGACGTTCTCGACGGCAAGTCCTTCATCGTTGTGCGCTCCGCCGGCGAAACCGGCCAGCTCTACGGCTCGGTCGCTGCCCGTGACGTCGTCGAGATTCTCGCCGCCGAAGGCTTCAACATCGGCCGCAACCAGGTGCACCTGAACACGCCGATCAAGGCGATCGGCCTGCACAAGGTCGAGCTGCAGCTGCATGCCGAAGTCGAAATCCATGTCGAGCTGAACGTTGCCCGTTCCGCCGAAGAGGCTGAGCGCCAGGCCAAGGGCGAAGAACTCACCTCGGTCGACGCGATCTACGGCGTCGACGAAGACGCGCTGCGTCCGGAAGATTTCTTCGATCCGGAAGCCGACGGCATCGACGAAGACGAAGCATAAGGTTCGCCGGACACAATCCGCGACAGGAAGCCCGGCCGTTGCGCCGGGCTTTTTCGTTCGTCCGCTTGATGGGAAACAACCGGGGAGATCACCTTTTACCGGGGGATTTCCCGATGTTTTTGCTGCGTGCCCGATGTCATCGCGTTACCATGTCCATCTCCGGAACGAATGAGCTGAGTCG
This sequence comes from Rhizobium lentis, assembly GCF_014200175.1. Taxonomy (GTDB): domain Bacteria; phylum Pseudomonadota; class Alphaproteobacteria; order Rhizobiales; family Rhizobiaceae; genus Rhizobium; species Rhizobium mulingense. The sequence continues at coordinate 282,472 of NZ_JACHBD010000003.1, forward strand.
GCTCCGTGCCGTGTCCTCAGGGTGACACTTCCGGTATTTCTCGCTTGTGTCGCTGAGGACTGTGGAGAAGTCGAACAACGTGCACAGCGTTCGAGATTAAGGCGATGCGGGCCTCCGCTCCTTTGCAGCCCCTTGATTTTCTCCATCCGGAATTGCAAATCCGGAGTTGGAACAAGACAGAACGGATGATGATGAACGACGCCGCAAGAAAGATTGCAGCCGTTGCTCCCTCGGAGCAGCATTATCGCGAAGCACCCAACAACATCGAAGCCGAGCAGGCGCTTCTGGGTGCCATCCTGATGAACAACGACGCCTATTACCGGGTGTCGGATTTCCTCAAGCCGATCCATCTCTATGAACCGCTGCACCGGAAGATATTCGAGGTCGCCGGCGACATCATCCGCATGGGCAAGATCGCCAACCCGGTGACGATCAAGACCTTCCTCAAGGCCGACGAGAAGGTCGGCGACATGACGGTTTCGCAATATCTTGCAAGCCTGGTCAGCAATGCGGTCACCGTCATCAACGCCGAGGATTACGGAAGGGCGATCTATGATCTGGCGCTGCGCCGGGCGCTGATCACCATCGGCGAGGACGTCGTCAACATCGCCTATGACGCGCCGCTCGACATGCCACCGCAGTCGCAAATCGAGGATACCGAACGCCGGCTGTTCGAGCTCGCCGAAAATGGCCGTTATGATGGCGGCTTCCAGTCGTTCAACGATGCGGTGGCGCTCGCCATTGACATGGCGGCCGTCGCCAAGGAACGCGACGGTGGCCTTTCCGGCATTTCCACCGGCATCCATTCGCTTGATGCCAAGATGGGCGGCCTGCAGCGTTCGGACTTGATCATCCTCGCCGGACGCCCCGGCATGGGCAAGACCTCGCTTGCCACCAACATCGCCTACAATATCGCCGCCGCCTACGAGGGAGAAGTGCAGTCGGACGGCAGCATGAAGGCCAAGAATGGCGGCGTCGTCGGCTTCTACTCGCTCGAAATGTCGTCAGAACAGCTCGCAACCCGTATCATCTCCGAACAGACGGAAGTCTCCTCCTCGAAGATCCGCCGCGGCGACATCAACGATGCCGATTTCGAAAAGCTCGTCGCCTGCTCGATGATGATGCAGAAGGTGCCGCTCTATATCGACCAGACCGGCGGCATCTCGATCGCCCAACTTTCGGCGCGCGCGCGCCGTCTCAAGCGTCAACGCGGCCTCGACGTGCTCGTGGTCGACTACGTGCAGCTGATGACCGGTTCGGGCAAGTCAAGCGACAACCGCGTCCAGGAAATCACCCAGATCACCACCGGCCTGAAGGCGCTCGGCAAGGAGCTCAACGTTCCGATCATTGCGCTGTCGCAGCTGTCGCGTCAGGTTGAAAGCCGCGACGACAAGCGGCCGCAGCTTTCCGACCTTCGTGAATCCGGTTCGATCGAGCAGGACGCCGACGTCGTGCTCTTCGTGTTCCGCGAGGAATATTACGTCAAGAACCAGGAGCCGCGCGATCCCCACGATCCGAAATATCCGGAATGGGAAGCGCTGTTCGACAAGGTGAAGGGCACGGCCGACGTCATCATAGCCAAGCAGCGTCACGGGCCGACGGGCACGGTGAAGCTCGCCTTCCAGGCGGAATTCACGCGTTTTGCCGATCTCGCCGATCCCTCCTTCATACAATATGAAGAGCATTGATCACGATGAAGAGCATTGATCACGGTGCGGCTGTCATCCGGCCTCGGCCTTTCCCTCGACAGGGTTGAGCTTTAGACTGGCCGGAGAATCCTTCTCCGGCCTCTTTTTCGACGGGGATCATGAGCGAATTTCTGGACGCCTCAGACGACGACAATTTTGCCTCGGCGGGTCTGCGGCTGACCGTCGACCTCAGCGCGCTGACGGAAAACTGGCGCGACATGGCGCGCCGCTCGGGCGCCGCGCGCGCCGCAGCCGTTGTCAAGGCCGATGCCTACGGCCTTGGCATCGAGGATGCCGGCGAAGCGCTCTACACGGCAGGCGCACGGGATTTCTTCGTCGCGACCGTCGATGAGGGCGTGACACTTCGCCTCTATGCGCCGGATGCGCGCATCTTCGTGCTGGCAGGCATATGGCCGGGCACGGAACGGCGCTTCTTCGACAATGACCTGGTGCCGGTGATTTCCTCCGACGAGCAGTTCGCCTTCTGGATGGCGGTGCTTGCCGATTATGGCGATTACCCTTGCGCGCTGCATGTCGACACCGGCTTCAACCGGCTGGGGCTGCGTATCGACGATGCGATCGCGCTTGCTGACGACGTCTCACGGCCGGCAAGCTTCGCACCGGTGCTTGTCATGAGCCACCTCGCCTGCGGAGACGATCCCACCCACGTCATGAACCGGCAACAGCTCGAATCATTCCGCAGGGTTACCGCCGCCTATGAAGGAATCGATTCAAGCCTTGCCGCCTCGGCGGGCATCTTTCTCGGCGAGGACTATCACTTCAACCTGACCCGCCCCGGCATCGCGCTCTATGGCGGCGAAGCTGTCTTCGGCATGGCGAACCCGATGCGCCCGGTCGCCACCGCTGAGGCGCGCGTCATCCAGGTGCGCAGCGTCGAAGCCGGTGAGAGCGTCAGCTACGGGCGGGCGCTGCAGTTGCGCCGCGACAGCCGGCTGGCGATCGTCTCGGCCGGTTATGCCGACGGCTATATGCGCAGCCAGTCGAGCGGCGGCGTGCCGCTGCGCCAGGCTGTGCCGCAGGGCGGACATGGCTTCATCGCCGGACACAAGGTTCCGGTCGCCGGCCGGATCACCATGGATCTGACGATCTTCGACGTCACCGATCTGCCTGAAAACGCGGTGCGAGCCGGGGACTATGTCGAGCTGTTCGGAAAGAATATGGCTCTGGACGAGGTGGCACGCGCGGCAGGAACGATCGGATATGAGATTCTGACCAGTATGGGGCTTCGCCACGAACGGCGCTATGTAGCCGAAGAGTAGTGTTTGTCCGTCAGTGGCTGATGAGCGCGAGACGCACGCCGAGCGCTACGAAAAGCGCGCCGAGGCCGCGATCGAGCCACCGCTCGATTTTGCGATTATTTTTAAGGATGTCTGCGAGGCGCCCGCCGAGAAGGACGAGCGGCGGCTCGATGAATGCAGCGACGCCTATGATTAACCCGCCGTGGAGCATCAATTGAGCCCAGGTCGGCCCTGCGCCTTCGACCACGAATTGCGGCAGGAAGGCCAGGAAGAATATCGCGACTTTCGGATTGAGGAGCGACACCAGGACACCCTGCCGGTAGATTTTTCCGACCGGCATTTGTTCGCGCGCTGCCTTCATAAGGCCGTCACCGCCCCCGGCGCGCAAAGCCTGAATGCCTAACCAGACGAGGTAGGCCGCACCAACCCATTTGACGGCGGAAAAGGCGACGGCCGAGGCCGCCAGCACGGCCGAAAGACCCAGTGCCGCCATCAGAACGTGCAAGCAGGCACCCGACCAGACGCCGAACAGCGCCGAAAAACCGGCGCGTTTCCCGCCTCTCATCGTGTGGCCGAGGATAAAGGCGATGTCGGGGCCTGGCGAGAGGTTGAGCAAAACCGCCGCCGACAAAAATGCAAGCCAGTGCGCAAGCGAATAATCGAACATCTTCTACCGTTCCGGATGAGCAGGAACGAAAAGCATAGGCACGGCAAACGCTGATGGGGAAATCATTACTTTTGATCCGTCGCGATAGCCATTATCTCAAGCACGACAATGATTCGATGAAGCACGCGTCGGCTTCATCTGGGCAACTCGACCGAAAGAGCGATTGATGGCGAAGGCCAGGACACAGTTCATCTGCCAGAATTGCGGCGCGGTGCACAACCGCTGGGCCGGCAAATGCGACAGTTGCGGAGAGTGGAATACCATTGTCGAAGAAGATCCGATGGGCGGCATCGGTTCCGGCCCCGGCAAGACGCCGAAGAAGGGCCGTCCTGTAACGCTGACGGCGCTTTCGGGCGAGATCGAGGAAGCGCCCCGAATCCACACCGCCATGTCGGAGCTCGACCGGGCGCTCGGCGGCGGTTTTGTGCGCGGCTCGGCGGTGCTGATCGGCGGCGATCCCGGCATCGGCAAATCGACGCTGCTGATGCAGGCGGCCGCGGCCCTTGCGCGGCGCGGCCACAAGATCATCTACGTCTCCGGCGAGGAGGCGGTGGCGCAGGTTCGCCTGAGGGCGCAGCGTCTTGCGGCAGCCGATACCGACGTGATGCTGGCGGCCGAAACCAATGTCGAGGATATTCTGGCGACGCTCGCCGAAGGCAAACGTCCTGATCTCGTCATTATCGATTCCATCCAGACGCTCTGGAGCGAGCTTGCCGAATCCGCGCCGGGGACGGTGACGCAGGTGCGCACCGGCGTGCAGTCGATGATCCGGTTCGCCAAGCAGACGGGTGCGGCCATGGTGCTCGTCGGGCATGTGACCAAGGACGGGCAGATCGCCGGGCCGCGCGTCGTCGAGCACATGGTCGATGCGGTGCTCTATTTCGAAGGCGATCGCGGCCATCACTACCGAATCCTGCGCACAGTCAAGAACCGCTTCGGCCCGACCGACGAGATCGGCGTGTTCGAAATGTCCGACAGAGGTTTACGCGAAGTCGCCAATCCGTCCGAACTCTTTCTTGGCGAGCGCAACGAAAAATCACCGGGTGCGGCCGTCTTCGCCGGCATGGAAGGCACGCGGCCCGTGCTCGTCGAGGTGCAGGCGCTTGTGGCGCCGACCTCACTCGGCACGCCGCGGCGCGCCGTGGTCGGCTGGGATTCGGCCCGGCTTTCGATGATCCTGGCGGTGCTGGAGGCCCATTGCGGCGTCAGGCTCGGCCAGCACGACGTCTATCTCAACGTCGCCGGCGGCTACCGCATCTCAGAACCGGCGGCCGATCTCGCCGTCGCCTCGGCGCTTGTTTCCTCGTTGGCCGGTATTGCCCTTCCCGCCGATTGCGTCTATTTCGGCGAAGTCAGCCTGTCGGGCGCTATCCGACCGGTTGCGCACACCGCCCAGCGCCTCAAGGAAGCCGAGAAGCTGGGCTTTTCGACAGCGCTGCTTCCTTCCGCCTCCGCCGAGTTGCCGAAGGGTTCAGGCGGGCGATGGAACGAGGTCGAAAGCCTGCCGGATCTGGTCGCGCGCATCGCCGGATCGAAGGGAGCGCTGCGTGTGGAAGACGAGGTTTGATCCTTTCATTGCCGGGAACGGTGATGATATAGGAAGCACACGATAAGGCACGACACGGCCGCCAAGCGGCAGTCCTGGAGTTGAATTTACATGCCCATTACGATTTTTGACGGTATTGTCATCGGCGTCGTGCTCTTCTCCGCCGTACTGGCGATGGTCCGCGGCTTCTCCCGCGAGATCCTTTCGATCGCAAGCTGGGGCGGCTCGGCCGCCGCCGCCTACTACCTTTATCCGTACCTGCTGCCTTATGCCAAGAAATACACCGATGACGACCGCATCGCGATCGCCGGTTCGGCCGCGGTCGTCTTCCTGATCGCACTCATCGTCATCTCCTTCATCACCATGAAGATCGCCGATTTCATCATCGACAGCCGCATTGGCGCGCTCGACCGCACGCTCGGCTTCCTGTTCGGCGCGGCGCGCGGCCTGCTGCTGATGGTCGTCGCCGTCGCTTTCTGGAACTGGCTCGTCGATGTCGACCACCGCCCGGCCTGGGTCAATGACGCCAAGTCGAAACCCTTCCTGGACTCGATGGTCGTGAAGCTGAAGGCCGTCCTGCCGGAGCAATTTGCCCAGATGATCGAGGCAAGCTTCCGTGATAAGATGCAGTCGCCGGCACAGGGCGGCGAAGGCACCACACCGGCTACCGATCAGGCTCCGGCGGAAGACGCGCCTGCAGGCGGCACACAGCAGCGGACGAATTGATACAGTGTTCAAGACCTTGACCCGCCGTTCGGCAATTGCCATTTGAGCGGGACGTGAAATAAGGGTCCGGCCGGGCATTCAGCTCCGCCGGACCTCAGCCGTTTCAGAGCCGGCGAGCGGGCTTTGAAAGCGGATGTCGTTCAGCATGACGTTATCGGATCAGTTTCCGATATATGATACTGGAAATGCCGATCCATTCTTGTGAGAGCAGAGGCCCGCAGAAATGAACCAGTCCCATTCCTTCCCGACCGACGATCCGCTCGACGGAGATACACTGCATGAGGAATGCGGCGTTTTCGGAATTCTGGGACATCCCGATGCCGCCGCACTCACGGCTCTCGGCCTGCATGCCCTGCAGCATCGCGGACAAGAAGCGGCCGGCATCGTCTCCTTCGACGGCAAGCGCTTCTACCAGGAGCGCCATATGGGTCTCGTCGGCGATCACTATACCAATCCGATGACGCTCGCCCGCCTGCCCGGCAGCATATCGATCGGCCATACCCGTTACTCCACAACAGGCGAAGTGGCGATGCGCAACGTGCAGCCGCTCTTTGCCGAACTGGAAGAAGGCGGTATCGCCGTTGCCCATAACGGCAATTTCACCAATGGCCTGACGCTGCGCCGCCAGATCATCGCCACCGGCGCCATCTGTCAGTCGACCTCCGATACGGAAGTCGTGCTGCATCTCATCGCCCGCTCCCGTCACGCGTCCACCTCCGACCGTTTCATCGATGCGATCCGCCAGATGGAAGGCGGCTATTCCATGCTCGCCATGACGCGCACCAAGCTGATCGCCGCGCGCGATCCGACCGGCATCCGCCCGCTTGTCATGGGCGAACTTGACGGCAAGCCAATCTTCTGCTCGGAAACCTGCGCGCTCGATATTATCGGCGCGAAGTTCATCCGCGATGTCGAAAACGGCGAAGTCATCATCTGTGAAATCCAGCCCGACGGCTCGATCAGCATCGATGCCCGCAAGCCCGGCAAGCCGCAGCCGGAGCGCCTCTGCCTGTTCGAATATGTCTATTTCGCCCGGCCGGATTCGGTCGTCGGCGGCCGCAACGTCTATACGACACGCAAGAACATGGGCATGAACCTTGCCAAGGAAGCGCCGGTCGAGGCCGAGGTGGTCGTTCCGGTGCCGGACGGCGGCACACCTGCGGCGCTCGGTTATGCGCAGGAAAGCGGCATTCCCTTCGAGTACGGCATCATCCGCAACCATTATGTCGGCCGCACCTTCATCGAGCCGACGCAGCAGATTCGCGCCTTCGGCGTGAAGCTGAAGCATTCCGCCAACCGGGCGATGATCGAAGGCAAGCGTGTCGTGCTGGTCGATGACTCCATCGTGCGCGGCACAACGTCGCTGAAGATCGTGCAGATGATCCGCGAAGCCGGCGCGCGCGAAGTTCATCTCCGCGTCGCAAGCCCGATGATCTTCTTCCCGGATTTCTACGGCATCGACACGCCCGATGCCGACAAGCTGCTCGCCAACCAATATGCCGATGTCGAAGCCATGGCCAAGTATATCGGCGCGGATTCGCTCGCCTTCCTGTCGATCGACGGACTTTATCGCGCCGTCGGCGGCGAGGACCGCAATCCGGCCCGCCCGCAATTCACCGACCACTACTTCACCGGTGACTACCCGACCCGTCTGCTCGACAAGAACGGCGAGTCCATGGGCAACAAGCTTTCGATGCTTGCCAGCAACGGCTGAGCCGCTTGCCACTTTGACTTTCGCTTCCGAGGGGCCTCATTGCGCCCCTCACCTTCGCAAGCCAATCCGGAACCGGACAGATGAACATCAATCTTGAGGGCAAGATCGCACTCGTCACCGGTGCGTCGCGCGGCATCGGCTATTTCACTGCGCTGGAACTTGCCAAAGCCGGCGCCCATGTCATTGCCTGCGCCCGCACGGTCGGCGGGCTCGAGGATCTCGACGATGCGATCAAGGCGGTCGGCGGTAGCGCGACCCTGGTGCCCTTCGATCTCGCCGATATGAACGCGATCGATGCGCTCGGCGGCTCGATCTTCGAGCGCTGGGGCAGGCTCGACATCCTCGTCGCCAATGCCGGCGTGCTCGGCGTCATCTCGCCGATCGGCCACATCGAGGCGAAGGTGTTCGAAAAGGTGATGACCATCAACGTGACGGCGACATGGCGGCTGATCCGCTCGGTCGATCCGCTGCTCGCCCGCTCGGATGCCGGCCGCGCCGTCATCCTGTCGTCGGGGGCCGCGCACAAATGCCGCCCCTTCTGGAGCGCCTACTCCGCATCAAAAGCTGCTGTGGAGGCGCTCACCCGCACCTGGGCCGGCGAGACACAGTCGACGCCGCTGCGCATCACCAGCGTCGATCCGGGCGCGACCCGCACCGCCATGCGGGCGCAGGCCGTGCCGGGCGAAGATCCGCAGACGCTGCCGCACCCTTCCGAGGTCGCCAAGGCGATCCTGCCGCTTCTGGGCCCCGGCGTGACCGAAACGGGCAAGCTGTTCATCGTGCGGGAAAACAAGCTCGCCGATTATCGGCTGCCGGAATAGATCGACGCCTCAGTTCGATGCAACGGCCGGAAACAGGTGAGCGAAGCCGGTTTCCGACGGGCAGAGCGCATTCAGATCCACCGCCCCCTGAATGCCGTTTACCGTGCCGTTGTCGGCAAATTGCCAGATCGACCAGCGGCCACAGCCTTCCTGCGTCGGCTCCTTGAATATGCTTCGCAGCCAGAGGTAATGCTCGGGGAAGCGGGCCTCATTGCCTTTCAAATAGTGATCGAAGAATTCCTGGGTGACGTAAAAGATCGGCCTTTCCGGAAAGGTGGCTTTCAGCTCGGTGAAGAAGGCATTCACCTCCGTCGCCATTTCCTCGAGCGTCGGGACCTTGTTGCAATTGCCGACAAACTCCAGATCGACCGCGATCGGCAATGTTCCCGGCGTCTTCGGCACGGTCGCCAGGACATTCTGCGCCTGATCCTTGCCCGGGCGGCAGAAAGTGAAGAAATGATAGGCGCCCCTGACCACTCCGGCATCGCCGGCACGCTGCCAGTTCTCCGCGAACCTCGAATCCCGGTGGTCGCCGCCTTCGGTCGCCTTCATGATCGCAAAGCGTATGTTCGGCTGCTCCGCCACCGTCTTCCAATCGATGTCGCCCTGGTGATGGCTGACATCGATGCCCTGGATCGGATACCGCGATAGGGATGGATTGTTGAAGCGAAGCATGCCGAAATCGTACGCTAAATATGCAGCGGATGCGACCACCAGAATTGCGGCCGCTCCGACACTCCACCGAACCACGCTCCCCACTCATTCCTCCCCTATTTTCAGCAGCCTCTCGACCGGCTACAAGCGATATGTGCCGGGAAAATGGCGGACGCGCCGAGCCGCCGGATCGTTCCTCGCCCCTCTTGACCAAACGTCATTCCCGCGCCATAAAACGCGGCATGAAAACGGTTATCTGCATTATCTGCGGAAAGATTATTCGCTAGCGCACGCGCTGGCCCGGCCGTTTTCGTCTCCCCAATAGTCAAGATGCGAAACGCCCTGGCCTGCGGGTCGCAATATTTTTCTGATCGTGCATTTGGGAGAGTGAAATGGGCCGCACGCCGGAACTGAAGCTGTACAACACGCTGACACGGGAAAAGTCGGTCTTTGCGCCGATCGACCCGGACAATGTCCGCATGTATGTCTGCGGCCCGACGGTCTATGATTTCGCCCATATCGGCAATGCCCGGCCGGCTATCGTCTTCGACGTGCTGTTCCGGCTGCTGCGCCATGTCTATGGCGAAGATCACGTCACCTATGCCCGCAACATCACCGATGTCGACGACAAGATCAATGCGCGAGCGTTGCGCGATCATCCTGGCTTGCCGCTCAACGAAGCAATCCGAGCGGTGACCGAAACGACCGAGACGCAATATCACTCCGATGTCGCCGAACTCGGCTGCCTGGTGCCGAATGTCGAGCCACGCGCCACCGACAATATCGCGGAGATGATCGAGATCATCGTGAGGCTGATTGGCAACGGGCATGCCTATGCAGCGGCAGGCGAAGTGCTGTTCGACACGAGGTCCATGGCGGATTACGGCCAGCTGTCGAAACGTCCGCTCGACGAGCAGCAGGCCGGCGCCCGCGTCGCGGTCGAGGCGCACAAGAAGAACCCCGGTGATTTCGTGCTGTGGAAACTGTCGAGCCATAACGAGCCCGGCTGGGAGAGCCCCTGGGGCCGCGGCCGGCCCGGCTGGCACATCGAGTGCTCGGCGATGAGCAAGCGCTATCTCGGCGATGTCTTCGACATCCATGGCGGCGGGCTGGATCTGATCTTCCCGCATCATGAAAACGAGATCGCCCAGTCGCGCTGCGCCCACGGCACCGAGGTGATGGCGAATGTCTGGATGCATAACGGCTTCGTGCAGGTCGAAGGCCGCAAGATGTCGAAATCCGAGGGCAATTTCGTCACCATCCACGATCTGCTGCACACGGAGGTCTTCGGCGGCCGTCAATGGCCGGGCGAGGTGCTGCGGCTTGCCATGCTGATGACGCATTACCGCGAGCCGATCGATTTCTCGATCAAGCGGCTGGAAGAGGCCGAACGGCTGCTCGCCAAATGGCCGGCGGCGGAAGCCGGCGACGCCAAGCCGGACGAGGCTGTGCTGAACGCGCTGGCGGACGACCTCAATACCGTCGCAGCGGTGCAGGCCCTGCATGCGCTGGCGCAGGCCGCCCATACCGATGCTGCCGCCGGCGCCCGGTTTGCCGCAACGGCTGCCCTCCTCGGGGTGCTGCCGAAGAAGACCGAAATTGACGAAGCCGTCGCCGCCGCGGTCGATGCGCTGGTCGCCATGCGTCTCGAAATGCTGAAGGCGAAGAATTTTGCCGAGGGCGACAAGATCCGCGACGAGCTGACGGCGAAGGGCATTCAGCTGAAGGACGGCAAGGACCCGGTGACGGGCGAGCGGGTGACGACGTGGGAGGTGAAGCGGTGAGAGTGGTGCCTGGTCGTAAGACCCCTCCCCAATCCCTCCCCACAAGGGGGAGGGGCTACGCCGGCACACCAGACGGAAACGAAGACGACGCCACGAGAGAGCCCTCCCCCTTGAAGGGAGGGTTGGGAGGGGTTTTCTTTTTCTCCTCGATGTCGCTGCGGGAGAACCTGCCATGACCATCTATACCGGCGGCTGCCAGTGCGGAGCGATCCGCTTCCGTGTCAGCGGCGAACTCAAGGATTCGTCGATCTGTCATTGCCGCATGTGCCAGAAAGCGTTCGGGGCTTATTATGCGCCGCTCGTCTCGGTGCGCGGCGCTGAGTTCGAGTGGACACGGGGGAAGCGGAAAAAGTTCCGCTCTTCCAATGTCGTCGAGCGCGGCTTCTGTGGGGACTGCGGCACGCCGCTGACCTATGAAGCGCCAGACGGAATGGCGATTGCGGCGGGCGCCTTCGACGATCCGTCGTCCGTGCCGCCGACCATTCAATGGGGCGTGGAAGGCAAGATCGGCTTCGTCGATCACCTGCACGAACTGCCGGGAGAGCGGACCGAGGCTGATCTGACGGCAGGCTCCTTCCTGCACGAACTCGTTTCCTATCAACATCCCGACCATGACACGCAGGTCTGGCCACCGGAGGATCGCGCTTGAGCGAAACTAAGAAGCAGACCGGCGGATGCCAATGTGGCGCGGTTCGTTATCGCGCCCGTGGCGAACTCGGCTATCCCCATATCTGCCACTGCCGCATGTGCCAGAAGGCGGCCGGCAACTATTTCCTGCCGCTTGCGGCAGCCATGCGGGAGGATTTCGAGCTGACGCGCGGCGCGCCGAAATGGTTCCGGTCCTCGGATCTGGTGCGGCGCGGCTTCTGCGGCGACTGCGGCACGCCGCTGTTTTACGACATCCCGGGCGCTGACTTCATCAACATCACGCTCGGCTCGCTTGATGAGCCCGATGCGGTCAAGCCGGTGATGCAATCGAGCACCGGCCGCAAGATGTCCTGGTTTCACGCGATCGACAATCTGCCGGTGGAGCCGCAGCCTGAAACGCCCGACCGCGAGAACGCGATCGCTGCAAGCAATCATCAGCACCCGGATCACGACACGGAAAGCTGGCCACTCGGAGAACGCCCATGACGGACAGGATAAGAACAGGCGGATGCCAGTGCGGCGCCGTGCGCTTCCGCATCTCAGGCAAGCTGGGGCGACCCTCGATCTGCCATTGCCGCATGTGCCAGAAGCAGTTCGGCGGCTTCTTTTCCGCGCTGGTCACGGCACCCGAAGAAGGAATGGAGTGGACGCGCGGCGAGCCGAGCTACTTTCAGTCCTCCGTTAATATCGCCCGCGGCTTCTGCAGCAATTGCGGCACGCCGATGACCTATCGTCATCCTGGTGGCCTGGAGCTTGCGATCGGCACGTTCGACGACCGCGGTGATCTCGCGCCGCAGATCCAGGTCAATTACGACGCCCGCCTGCCCTGGGTCGAGACGATCTTCGAGGCGCCGGTGCTGAAAGACCCGGATTTCTATGCCCGACAGGAGGCGATCATCTCCTTTCAGCATCCCGATCACGACACCCAGGTCTGGCCCGGAAAAGGCGTGAAGATATGACCGAAATCCTGCGCACTCTCTATCCCGAAATCGAAGCCTATGAATCCGGCCATCTCGATGTCGGCGACGGCCATGTCATCTATTGGGAGCGGTCGGGAACACCCGGCGCCAAGCCCGCCGTCTTCCTGCATGGCGGCCCGGGCGGGGGCTTCTCGCCGGCCCACCGCCGGCTGTTCGATCCGGCTCTCTACGACGTCACGCTGTTCGACCAGCGCGGCTGCGGCCGGTCGACGCCGCATGCCGAGCTGAATGCCAACACGACCTGGGACCTCGTCGCCGATATCGAGCGGCTGCGAGAGATGGCCGGCGTCGAGACCTGGCAGGTATTCGGCGGCTCCTGGGGATCGACGCTGGCGCTCGCCTATGCCGAAAAGCATCCGGAGCACGTCTCCGAGCTCATCCTGCGCGGCATCTATACGCTGACCAAAGCCGAACTCGACTGGTACTATCAGTTCGGCGTCTCGGAGATGTTCCCGGAAAAATGGGAGCGCTTCATCGCTCCGATCCCGCCGGAAGAGCGGCATGAGATGATGCATGCCTACCATCGCCGCCTGACGCATGCGGACAGAAACGTGCGCCTTTCGGCCGCGCAGGCCTGGAGCATCTGGGAAGGCGAAACGATCACGCTGCTGCCGGAACCTTCGACAAGCGGCAAATTCGAGGAGCCGGAATTCGCCTATGCCTTCGCCCGCATCGAGAACCACTTCTTCGTCAATGCCGGCTGGATGAACGAGGGACAGCTGATCCGCGACGCCGACAGGCTCAAAGATATTCCCGGCGTCATCGTGCATGGCCGCTACGACATGCCCTGCCCGGCCAAATATGCCTGGCTGCTGCACAAGGCCTGGCCGAAGGCGGAGTTCCACCTGATCGAAGGTGCCGGCCATGCCTATTCGGAACCCGGAATTCTCGATCGGCTGATCCGGGCGACTGACAAGTTCGCCGGGAAGTTGGATTGATGCGACACGCCGTGGCAATCCCCCTCTGCCCTGCCGGGCATCTTTCTCCTTATGGGCAGGGCCGAGGGGAAAGCCCGGCATAAAAACAGTCAATGCCTGGGAGGCATTTTGGTGACCAAGGAAAAAATCTACCTCTTCGACACGACGCTCCGGGACGGGCAGCAGACGCCCGGCATCGATTTTTCCGTCGAGGACAAGATTGCGATCGCCGCCATGCTGGATGAGTTCGGCCTCGATTATATCGAGGGCGGTTATCCCGGCGCCAATCCGACCGACACCGCCTTTTTCGGCGAGAAGCGCACCAGCCAGGCGACCTTCGTCGCCTTCGGCATGACGAAGCGGGCGGGCGTTTCGGTCTCCAACGATCCGGGCCTTGCCGGGCTGCTGCAGGCAAAATCCGACGCCATCTGTTTCGTCGCCAAGAGCTGGGATTACCATGTCGCGGTGGCGCTCGGGTGCACCAACGAGGAAAATCTCGAATGCATCGCCGAAAGCGTCAAGGCAGCGGTCGGCGCCGGCAAGGAGGCGATCGTCGATTGCGAGCACTTCTTCGATGGCTTCAAGGCCAACCCGGCTTATGCGATCGCCTGCGCCAAGACCGCCTTTGATAGCGGCGCCCGCTGGGTCGTGCTCTGCGACACCAATGGCGGCACGCAGCCGCCGGAGATCCGCGCCATCGTCGAGGCGGTGATCGCTTCAGGCGTGCCCGGCCGCTGTCTCGGCATCCATGCCCATAACGACACCGGCCAGGCTGTCGCCAATTCATTGGCTGCGGTCGAAGCCGGCGTCCGGCAGATCCAGGGCACGCTGAATGGCATCGGCGAACGCTGCGGCAATGCCAATTTGGTGACGCTGATCCCGACGCTGGCGCTGAAGAGCGCTTATAACACACGGTTCGAAACGGCGATCGACGAGGAGCGGCTGCTCAACCTCACCCGACTCTCGCATGCCTTCGACGAGCTGCTCAACCGCTCGCCCGACCACCAGATGCCCTATGTCGGCGCTTCCGCCTTCGCCACCAAGGCCGGTATCCACGCATCGGCGCTGCTGAAGGACCCGAAGACCTATGAACATGTGCCGCCGGAAAGCGTCGGCAATTTCCGAAAGGTCATGGTCTCCGACCAGGGCGGCAAGGCGAACTTCATCAATGCGCTGAAGCGGCGCGGCATCACCGTTGCCAAGGACGATCCGAAGCTCGACCTCTTGATCTCGATCGTCAAGGAACGTGAATCCATCGGCTATGCCTATGAGGGCGCCGATGCGAGCTTCGAGCTCCTGGCGCATCGCACACTCGGCACCATCCCGGAATTCTTCACCATCGAAGGCTTCCGGGTGATGATCGAGCGCCGCTTCGACAGTCTCGGCCGCGTGAAAATCGTCTCGGAAGCGGTGGTCAAGATCACTATCGACGGCCAGACGCTGATGTCGGTTGCCGATGCCGAAGGCCCGGTCAACGCGCTCGACCTGGCGCTGCGCAAGGATTTCGGCAAATACCAGCACGAGATCGACGATCTGGTGCTCGCCGATTTCAAGGTGCGCATCCTCAATGGCGGCACGGAGGCGATCACCCGCGTGCTGATCGAATCCACCGATAGCGACGGCGTGCGCTGGTGGACGGTCGGCGTCTCCGAGAACATTATCGACGCCTCGTTCCAGGCGCTGATGGATTCCGTGATCTACAAGCTGATGAAGAACCGGCAACTGGCGGGCAAGATCGCGGCGGAATGAACCTGTTCCGCCGGTTCTGCAAGGCGGCGGATGCCGTCATCTTCCGCGCATGCGTTTCCGCTTCAAATCCTCTCACTCTTCATTCAACGAAATGAATTGGCCTATTCACGGCGCTTAAGCTAGGCCGGATCAGAAGAAGAACAAAGATGGAAACACGCCGATGTCGACCGATATATCCGTTCCGCTGGCCAAGAACGAAGACAGTCCGCGCGGTTTTGCCTTCGCGCTGACGGCCTATCTGCTCTGGGGCTTCCTGCCGTTCTACATGAAGGCGCTGGCGCATATCCCGCCGGCCGAAGTCATCGCCCACCGCATCGTCTGGTCGCTGCCGCTGGCCGGCATAGTGTTGATTTTGCTCGGGCGCACCGGAGATATCAGCGCAGCACTGCGTTCACCGCGCATGCTCGCCATGGGGGCGCTGACTGCGTCGCTGATCACCGTCAACTGGGGCACCTATGTCTGGGCGATTGGGGCCGGCCACTCGCTCGATGCAGCACTTGGCTATTTCATCAATCCGCTGTTCAGCATCTTTCTCGGCGCAGTGCTCCTCAAGGAGAAGCTGCAGCCGCTGCAGATCGCGGCGATCGCGCTTGCCGCAATTGCCGTCGCCATTCTCGCCTTCGACAGCGGCGGTATTCCGTGGGTGGCGCTGACTTTGGCCGTCAGCTGGGGTTTCTATGCCCTGCTCCGCAAGACACTGCCGCTCGGACCCAATCAGGGTTTCTTCCTGGAGGTTCTGATCCTCAGCGGGCCGGCCCTCATCTACATCCTCTATCTCGAATTCAGCAGCGGCCTCGGCCATTTCTACCGCACCGGCCTTGCCGATACGACCATGCTGCTCGGCTGCGGCGTCGTCACTGCCGTGCCGCTGATGGTCTATGCCAACGGCGCAAAGCTGCTGAAACTTTCGACGATCGGCATCATGCAGTATATCGCGCCGACGATGATCTTCCTGATCGCCGTCTTCGCCTTTCGCGAGCCGCTGAGCACGGCGCGCATGATCGCCTTTCCGCTGATCTGGGCCGGGCTGTTCTTCTATAGCTGGTCGATGCTGAAGGGAAGCCGCGGGCGCTGAGGCGCCGGCCTGTGCCCCCTTACATCTTCGAAATTACCGCGTCCTCGCCGTCGCGATCGGCGGCAAGCTGGGCTGCCTGGGCCATGATCGCCGGAATGATGCCGGACACGTCATCGACGATGAGCGGCTGCACCCGGTGGGCGGTGTGCAGGAAACCTTCTTCGGTCATATGGCGCAGCAGTTCCATCATCGGATCCCAGAAACCGTTGATGTTGGCAAAGACCATCGGCTTCTCGTGACGGCCGAGCTGCGCCCAGGTCATGATCTCGACGATCTCCTCCAGCGTGCCGATGCCGCCGGGCAGCGCGACGAAGGCATCGGAGCGCTCGAACATCGTATGTTTGCGCGCATGCATGTCAGGGGTTACAATGAGTTCGTTGAGCTGACCGAGCGAATGGCGAGTCGCTTCCATATCGATCAGGAACTCCGGGATGATGCCCGTGACCTGACCGCCGCCTGAAAGCACCCCGCTTGCAACCGCGCCCATGATGCCTTTGGTACCCCCGCCATAGACGAGGCGCAGGCCGTATTCGGCGATCTCTCTTCCGAGAGCGCGCCCGGCCGCCATGTGGGAAGGATCGCGTCCGGGCCTTGAGCCACAGTAAACGCAGATGGATCGAATCGATACAGATTGTTCGGTCATGGAGGCGAAACAACTATTTCATTTCAATGCAGTCAAGAAAATTGACTGAAAAGCACCGAGCCTAGCTTGCCTAATTGCTTTGAATGCTTGTGAAAAGCAACGGGAATCGCTAGCAATTTTGGATACTACGGCAAATTGCCGTCTTGGGAGACATAATGATGAAGAACCGTGCCGGCTTGCTGGCCCTTGCAGTGCTCGTATCCGCAATCCTACTGATGGTGCTCTTTGTCATGCCGCGCATCAGCGGCGATGCAAGCAAGGTCGGCGACGCCATCAATCAGGCTAGCACGGACCTCAAGAACACGGTTAATGAAGCGGCAAAGACATCACGCTCCCCGGCTGCGGTAGCTGATCAGCTGGGCCGCCTTACGGCCGATGCCGGCGTGGCGCTCGGCGAGCTCAAGGCGCTGTTTGCCGACGGCAAAGGCCCGGCCGTCGAAGTCTTCACCGCCGCCAAGACCAAGACGATCAATGCGCTCACCGCACTTGCCGGCTTCACCATTCCCGAGGGCGTCGATCCCGCAACGCAAGCCGCTGCCACGAAGGCCAAGGAAGGTGGCGCCAAGGCGCTCGCCATCGTGCAGTCGCTGCCTGAAAACATCACCGATGCGCTTGCCGCAATCGCCAGGGCCGAGGCTGCGCTGACCGGCGCGCCCCAGCCCGCCGCTGCGGCGGCGAATGCCGGGCCGAAACTTCCCGCCTTCGACGTCCTGCGCGTCGAGCCTGACGGTTCGACCGTCATCGCCGGTTCCGCCGAGCCGAACGGCAAGCTCGAAGTGCTCGACGGTGAAAAGGTGGTGACGACTGCCGATGTCGGTCCGAGCGGCGATTTCGCCGCCGTCCTCGACAATCCGCTTCCGGCGGGCGACCACCAGCTCGTGCTGAAGGTGACAGACAAGGATGGTAATACCACGCTTTCCGAAGAGGTCGCGACCGTTTCGGTGCCAAAGGACGGCAATGGCGCCAATCTGCTCGCCATGGTCTCCAAGCCCGGCACCGCAAGCCGCATCATCACGGCGCCGACGGGCGGAACCGAAGTCGCCGACGCCTCCAATCCGGCGCTGCCTGCGGACAAGCCGGCAGCGGGCGATGCTCCTGCCGGAACCGCTGCCCCGACCGGTGAGCTGGCGTTGCAGACGCCGGGCTTGGCCGATGCCTCCGCAGGCGGCGCGGACACAGCCGCGGCCGTTTCCGGCGCGGCACAAGCCGACAAGGCCACGGCGCCTGATGTGATGGTCAACGCCGTCGAGATCGAGGGCAACAAGATCTTCATCGCCGGCACGGCGCGCGCCAACGCCAAGGTCCTCGGTTATGCCGACGACAACCTCGTCGGCCAGGACACGGCCGGTGCCGACGGACATTTCATTATCGACGGCGTGATGGCCCTCTCGGTCGGCGACCATAAGATCCGCGTCGACGTCGTCGATCCCACGGGCAAGGTGATTGTTCGCGCCGCGGTGAACTTCAATCGCCCGGCGGGCGATCAGGTGAGGGTTGCCGCTCAAGTCGGCCCCGCCGATCGAAATGGCGCTTCCTCGATGGTGCCGCTCGACGAAGGCGAACTCGGCAAGCTCAAGGCCGAAGCGGGCAAGGCGTTCGGCCTACTGAAGGGACTGTTTGCCGATGGCAAGCTGCCTAGCGCCGAACAGCTTGCGGCGGCGCGCTCGGCGACGGAATTCGCGCTGCGCTCGCTCGTCGACTTCCGCCCGGCCGCCGATGCCTCCGACCCCCTCAAGCAAGCCTCCGGCGCTGCCTCTGAGACCGCTTCCAATGCGTTGAAAATCCTGCAGGGGCTGCCTCAGGACGCGAAGTCGGTCGGCGCCGCGCTCGACCGGCTCGGCGCGCTGATCGCCGAACTCACCGCAGCACCAGCGCCGGCCGCACCCGCATCCACGGCACCGGCTGCCAACGAGGCTGCCGGCAACCAGCCGAAGACGATCGAACAGGCGCCGCTGACAGCCGACAACGCCGCGGTCATCATTCGCCGCGGCGACACGCTGTGGCAGATCTCGCGCCGGACCTATGGCCTCGGCGTGCGCTACACGACGATCTACATCGCCAACGAGGACAAGATCATCGATCCCGACCGCATCCGCCCTGGCCAGATTTTCGGCCTGCCAAAGGATGCCTTGCCGAATGCCGAGGAACTGCACCGCAAACGTCTTTCCAACCGGCATCTCTAAACAGGCAGAACAACATGATCGGGCCGGGCGGGATAACCGCCCGGCCTAATGCATGTCCCCCGGAAGTGTGCAGCGGTTCCGGGACAACGACATGCATAAAAACAAAGGGCTCAAGCGCGTCGCATGAATCAAATTGATGCGACGCGCTTTAGCTTTTCCTGAACCCCGCATTTGTTGTATTCATCCGCCCGGCACCCTATCTGGCGGTGATTGGGAAGCGCTCGAGCACGTCCCGTTCGCACTTTGCCGGCATTGACAGACACGACCGCGGCAATCCCGACCGGGCTGGAGACACGCATGGCAAACGGCAAGACTGTCTCGGAATCCCACCTGCTGCGCACGCTTCTCAACCTCTGGCCCTATATGTGGCCGGCCGGCCGGCCCGACCTTAGGATGCGCGTCGTCTGGGCCTCGGTCTATCTGGTGATCTCCAAATTCGTCCTGCTGCTCGTCCCCTATTTCTTCAAATGGTCGACCGATGCACTAAACGGCAGGATGGATCTGGCCGGCACGGTGCCGCCGCTGCTTGCCGGCGCCATCGCGCTTGTCATCGCCTATAACGTCACCCGGCTGATCCAGCTTGGCCTCAACCAGCTGCGCGACGCGCTGTTTGCCAGCGTCGGGCAGCATGCGGTGCGCCAGCTCGCCTACAGGACCTTCGTGCACATGCACGAGCTGTCTCTACGCTTCCATTTGGAACGCAAGACCGGCGGTCTCTCGCGCATCATCGAGCGCGGCACCAAGGGCATCGAGACGATCGTGCGCTTCACGATCCTCAATTCGGTCCCGACCGTCATCGAATTCCTGCTGACGGCCGCGATCTTCTGGTGGGGTTACGGATTTTCCTATCTCGCCGTCACCGCCTTTACGGTCTGGGCCTATATCTGGTTCACGATCCGTGCATCCGATTGGCGCATTGCCATCCGCCGGTCGATGAACGACAGCGATACCGACGCCAACACCAAGGCGATCGACTCTCTCCTCAACTTCGAGACCGTCAAATATTTCGGCAACGAGGAGATGGAAGCCAAGCGCTTCGATAAATCGATGGAACGCTACGAGAAGGCGGCGACCGATGTCTGGACCTCGCTCGGCTGGCTGAACTTCGGCCAGGGCGTCATTTTCGGCATCGGCACGACGATCATGCTGGTGCTGTCGGCGCTGGCCGTCCAGCGCGGCGAGCAGACGGTCGGCGATTTCGTCTTCGTCAATTCGATGCTGCTGCAGCTTTCCGCGCCGCTCAACTTCATCGGCTTCGTCTACCGCGAAATCCGCCAGGGGCTGACCGATATCGAGCAGATGTTCGATCTCCTGGAGGTGAAGGCCGAGGTCAACGACGCGCCCGATGCGACAGAACTTAGGATCGGCCAGGGCGCCATTTCCTTCAAGGATGTGCACTTCGCCTACGACCCGGCCCGTCCGATCCTCAAGGGGATTTCCTTCGAAGTGCCGGCCGGCAAGACGGTCGCCGTCGTCGGTCCGTCGGGTGCGGGCAAATCGACGCTGTCGCGGCTGCTCTATCGTTTCTACGATATCCAGAGCGGCACGATCACGGTCGACGGTCAGGATATCCGCACGGTGACGCAGAAGAGCCTGCGCTCTCTTATCGGCATGGTGCCTCAGGATACCGTGCTCTTCAACGACACCGTTGCCTACAACATCCGCTACGGCCGCACGTCGGCCAGCGACGGCGAGGTCTTTGCCGCGGCCGAGGTGGCGCAGATCGCCCATTTCATCGAGACGCTGCCCGAGGGATTCGAAACCAAGGTCGGCGAGCGCGGGCTCAAGCTTTCGGGCGGCGAGAAGCAGCGGGTGGCGATCGCCCGCACCATCCTGAAAGCGCCGCCGATCCTGATCCTCGACGAAGCGACATCAGCGCTCGACACGACGACGGAGCGGGAAATCCAGACGGCGCTCGACGTGGTTTCGAAGAACCGGACGACGCTGGTCATCGCCCACCGGCTGTCCACCGTCATCAGCGCCGACGAGATCATCGTGCTGAAAAGCGGCGAGATCGCCGAGCGCGGAACGCATGCCGCCTTGCTTGATAAGAACGGTCTCTATGCCTCGATGTGGAACCGCCAGCGCGAGGCCACACAGGCCGAGGAGCACTTGAAACAGGTGCGCGAAAGCGACGATATGGGCGTGATCACGCGGCTTGCGCCGGCAAACTGATTTGGGAACCAGACGCCGGTCCTGGCTTTTGTTGTTCAGAACCCCGGCCGGCGAACCGGGGCCGAGGCCGCAGCATTGCCCCGGAGGCGGTTTTTCGCTAACCAGCAAAAAACGACAACGCAAGGAGACCGGCAGCCATGAGCCTGTTCAACACGGTTCGCAACACGATCGTCCCCGTGCACAAGGAGGGTTATCCCTTCGTGGCCGCCTTCTTCGTCGCCTCGCTGATCCTCGGATGGATCTTCAAGCCGCTCTTCTGGATCGGCATGATCTTCACACTGTGGTGCGCCTATTTCTTCCGCGATCCCGAGCGCGTGACCCCGCAGGACGACGATCTGGTGATTTCTCCCGCCGACGGCAGGGTCTCCGCCATCCAGATGGTGACCCCGCCGGCCGAGCTCGACCTCGGCTCCGAGCCGATGCTGCGCATCTCGGTGTTCATGAACGTCTTCAACTGCCATGTGAACCGCGCGCCGGTGCGCGGGCGCATCGTGAGCATCAACTACCGCTCCGGCAGCTTCGTTAACGCCGAGCTCGACAAGGCCAGCGAAGACAATGAGCGCAACGGCCTGGTGATCGAAACCCGCCACGGCCAGATCGGCGTCGTCCAGATCGCCGGCCTGGTGGCGCGGCGTATCCTCTGCTGGGTAAACCCCAACGAGCCAGTGGATGCCGGCGAGCGCTTCGGGCTGATCCGTTTCGGTTCCAGGCTGGACGTCTTCCTGCCCGCCGGTGCGGCGCCACGTGTCTCGCTCGGCCAGACGGCGATCGCCGGAGAAACCGTCATTGCCGAATTCGCCTCGGCCAAGGGTCCCGTCATCAGCCGCCGCAGCTAGATTGGAACACGATATGGAAACGCCTTTTCCGCCTTTCGAGCCCAATGGTCCGGATGATTCCGCCCGTGGCCCGCGTCTGCGCGAAATCCCGCTCCGTCTCGTCTTTCCGAACCTCATCACCATTCTGGCGATCTGCGCCGGGCTGACCGGCATCCGGTTGGCTTTCGAGAATCGCTACGAGCTCGCCGTCTCCATGGTGCTCGTCGCCGCTTTCCTCGACGGGATCGACGGACGAGTGGCGCGTCTGATGAAGGCGACCTCGAAGTTCGGCGCACAGATGGATTCGCTTGCCGACATCGTCAATTTCGGCGTCGCACCCGCCCTCGTCGTCTATGTCTTCGCGCTCGACCAGGCCCGCTCGCTCGGCTGGATCGCGGCGCTGATCTATGCGATCGCCGCCGGACTGCGCCTTGCCCGTTTCAACGTCATGGCCGAACGCGAGAACAAGGCGAGCTGGCAGTCGGAATATTTCGTCGGCGTGCCGGCGCCGGCCGGCGCCATGCTCGTGCTGCTGCCGGTCTATCTCGGCTTCCTTGGGATCGCGACCGACCGCTCCTTCGCCTTCGTCTCGTCGATCTACACCGTGTTCATCGCCTTCCTATTGATCAGCCGGCTGCCGGTCTGGTCGGGCAAATCGGAGGGCAACCGGCTGCGGCGCGATCTCGTGCTGCCGATGATGCTCGGCGTCGTACTCTATGTGGCTCTGCTGATGAGCTACACCTGGGAGGTGATGGTGTTTACCGTTGCCGCCTACCTCGTATCGCTTCCCTTCGGCGCGCGGAAATGGCGGCGGAAATATGGGACGCTGACGATCGAGGAGCCCGGCATCGGCGACGACGATATCGGTCGTCACATCTGACCTTCCAGCATTTCCTGGTCTCTCTCCCCCGGAAATGCGTCTCCCCTCGTTCTCGCACATTCCCGGAAAAAGTGCGCTTCTTCCGGGGAAAGCCATGAGCTTTCCCCGTGGAAAACGGCGGCGCATTTCTTTTGGAACCGCTTCCTTCAGTAAGTATTAACCAACGTAGGCTTCAGTTAAGCCTCGCGAATTATGGTGGGCGTTTACAATTCCTGATAACCGACGCCGCCGATTTGTCGCAATTTTCTGGCGAAACTGCAAAAATAAAATAATCAGGGAAGAACCACGTAAAGGAGAGTATCCGTGACTTCGAAGAAGAGCAGTACCGGCGAACAGCAGACGGCCAAGCCGGACCTCGCCGCCAACTATCGCCCCGTCGGCCTGAAGGCCGTCGCCGCGGCATCGCTGATGGCAAAGAACAAGCCGGATGGTGTCAAGAAATCCGCTTGAAGCGCCTAGCTTCGAACTGCCCGTCACCTGCGCTTCACCTTCCAGTTTCTGGCATGCTGTTGCCCCAAGACTGCTGCATGCTCTCACGCATGTCGTCGCGGCAAAACCGCTAGACAGTTTTGCGCGACATGCACCTGAAATCGCTGTGACCCAAATAGGCCGCCGCGCCACAAGCGTCCGACAGCGTTTCAGAAGAAGCTGAGCTGGCCGTTGTCCTGCCTTTGCTTCTCGGGTGACTTGAGCGGCCGTTCGATTACGACCGGCTCCTGCAGATCAGGCCCCATATTGGCAACCTTGTTGACCTTGTCGGAGACCGGTACGGCCTCGAAGAAATCGTCCTGAACGGGCTGCGTCAGATCGGCCACCTCACGCGGTTCCTGCGTCCTACAATCGAGCCAACGCGAGAAGTCCTCCGGCTTGATGACGACAGGCATGCGATCATGGATCGCCGAGATGCCCGCATTGGCCGACGTCGTCAGGATCGCGCCGGTATCGACCTCCGAGCCATCGGCCGAGGACCAGGTTTCCATCAGTCCGGCAAAGGCGACGATCCCGCCGTTGCGCGGCCTGATCCAATAGGCCTGCGGCTTGCCGCCGCTTTCCTTCGGCGGACGATGCCATTCATAAAAACCCGAGGCCGGAATGAGCACGCGACGGTGACGCATCGCCGCCCGAAACGAGGCTTTGCCGATCGCGGTCTCGGCGCGCGCATTGATAAGCAACGGAAATTCCTTCGGGTCCTTGACCCAGGCCGGGGTAAAACCCCAGCGCACCAGCACCGCGCGCCGGTCGGCAAGGTTGCTGCCTCGCTCCCTGCCCTCACCTGCTGTGACGACGAGGATCGGCTGCGTCGGGGCTATGTTGTAGCGCGCCGGAAAATCGTCGAGATCTACACCGGAGAGGAAATTGCGCAGGTCTGCGCTGGAACTTGTCAGGGCGAAACGTCCACACATCGGCCTGTCTTTGCACCCGGTCCGAGTCCGGTCAAGGTACACTGAGCGTGCCGCGCAAGACTGTACAGGGGTTTAAGGACAAGAACATGCCGCGACCATGCTTCAGCCCCTCGGCCCAAAAAGAATGACGCTCGCCCCGGCAAGGCAGATCAATCCGCCGCCGATATCATAACGATCGGGCACGCGGCCCTCGACCAGCCACAGCCAGAAGAGCGACGCGAGAATGTAAATGCCGCCATAGGCTGCGAACGCTCGGCCGGCGGCTTCGCTCGGCACCAGCGTCAGAAGCCAGGCGAAAAGCGCGAGTGAGATCATGCCCGGCGCCAGCCACCAGACGGGCTTTTCAAGCTTCAGCCACGCCCAGAAAGCGAAGCAGCCGGCAATCTCGAAAACGGCGGCAAAGGCGTAGATGATATAGGTCACGCAAAGCCCTTTCGAAAATCTGGAATCTTTGTTGCATACATGTCGCCATCTCGGGAACCGCTGCGCCGCCTTTCGGGCCTTGTCTTCCGAGCCGACCCGCATCAAAATTGCGGAAGCCGGGCAGCGGCGGCATGCAACAATCGCTCCATGCGATAGAATCGATCGTCACAGCGAGAGCAGTCTTATGATTTCCACCGCCAAAGCCGCCTCCTCCGCCATTCTCGAACGCGACGGGCGATTCCTGCTGGTGTTGCGACGCAACCCGCCTTCCGCCGACATGTATGCCTTTCCAGGTGGGCGCGCTGAGCCGGGCGAAACGCCGGAGCAGACGGCGCTGCGGGAATTCCGCGAAGAAACCGGCATCTCGGCACATAATCCGCGGCTGTTTTCGACCTATGACCTGAAGACGCATGGGCCGGACGGCAGCATCAAGAGCCATTTCTTCCTGTCGGTCTTTCGCGTCGAGGCCGACCGGGACGCGGTGGCGGAAGCCGCCGACGATGCAGCGGCGCTGGGCTGGTACACGGTGAATGAGATTCGGCGACTGCCCGTGCCGCAGAGCGTGCTCGAATGCGCAGAGCGGCTGGCACGGGATGATTGTCGGCCAACCGGCCGATAATCATCCTGTGCTGAATTAAGTTTAGAGCATGATGTCATCCAAAAACGGCTGACACTTTTCGGCACCATGCTCTGGCGGGCGGCGAATAGAAGTGGAAACTTTCGAGCGCGCCTTGTTGCCGTCATGCTCAACGTATCAACTGGGAGCATGATTCCCGTTCGACGCGTTGTCCTGTCTCTGCTCGTGCTCGCCGGCCCCACCATGGCTCAGGGCAAGAACTCGCCGCCTCCACAGGAGGCGGAGATTGCGCCGCCGGCCGCGATCGTACCCTATGACGACAAGCTGGCGCGGCTCGCTGAAGTGCTGGGTTCGGTGCATTATCTGAGAACCCTCTGCAAGGCGGCGGGCGGTGATGAGTGGCGAAAGGGCATGCAGCAGCTGCTCGATTCGGAGGCCGGCAACGAACCGCCACGCAAGGAAAGGCTCACGGCAGCCTTCAATCGCGGCTATCGCGCCTTCGCCTCGGTCTATACGGATTGCACCCCGGCAGCCATCGTGGCAGAAGAGCGCTACCGTAACGAAGGTGCAACACTTGCCACAGAAATTACCTCGCGCTTTGGAAATTGACGTTTAATTAACCTGTTTTCGCATGCGGACGTGTCGTTTTGGGAAAAGGCTGTTAGTGTTGTTAACGGTGCAGTAAGAGATGAGAAGTTCTGAGGAAAAGACAATGGAAGCAAGCCTCAACGAGATCGACGACATGATCGTCCACGAAAAGATGCAGGCGGCTCTGGAGTACCAGAACGAGGCTTGGGCCGACGGCATGGCCGACGGGATCGAGCCTGAGATCATTGCTGATGCCGCCATCGCGCATGCACTGCGCGAGACCATTAGATTGCATGGGGAAAGCAGCGCCGAAGCTCTGCTCGATTCGCTGCGCGACCGTATGCTTGCCGGCGAATTCTCCGCCAACCGCACCCTGCAATAATTATTATCAGAGAGTTCGATGCGCATCGGTAAAGAGAAAGTTTCGCGAATTCCGCTCGCGCCGGTGATGCTTGCATTCAGCCTTACCGCCGGCAGTCTCGCCCTTGCGCCCTCGGCCTATGCGCTTTCCGAACTGCACAAGATCCCCGGCCAGCCGAACGATCAGCCGGCACAGGGAAACGCCCAGGGGCAGAGCCAGCCGCAGGGCACCACCACCCCCGGCGTTCCCATGGCCGATCCGCTGGTCAACAGCCAGACCAGCCAGGGTGTCGACAAGACGCCGGGCACGCAGGACAATTCCAAGCCCGTCGAGGTGATCTACGACATCAGCAAGGCGCCCGAGCCGGTGCGCAAGATGCGCCAGCAGATCGTCGAGGCGGCCGCCTCCGGTGATCTCGAACGGCTGCGGCCACTGATGGGCGCCGGCGCAGAACAGACGCAGGTAACCGTCGGCGAGCCCACGGACGATCCGATCGGCACACTGAAGGATCTCTCCGGCGATCCCGATGGGGACGAAATCCTCGCCATCATGCTCGACATCGTCTCGACCGGCTTCGTGCATGTCGGCCAGGGCACAGCCGAAGACATGTATGTCTGGCCCTATTTCGCCGAGAAAGACTTGAAGTCGCTGACGCCGCCGGAGCGCGTCGAATTGCTGCGCATTGTCACCGCCGGCGATCTCTCCGACATGCAGGAATTCGGGGGATATAATTTCTACCGCCTCGGCATTACGCCCGACGGCAAATGGAAATTCTTCACGGCAGGCGACTGACAGGCCACGCAAGCCGCATGGCGCTTGCGATCCACCTTATGAAGTCATACCTCTGAGCGATGACCAACGCGACAGGTTCCGCCATGCCATTCGTATTCCTGAAAGACCGCTCATTGCTCTCCGTCGGCGGCGCGGACGTTCAATCCTTCCTGCAGAACCTGATCACCACCGATATCACCTCGCTTGCGCCCGACGAAGCGCGGCCTGGGGCGCTGCTGACGCCGCAGGGCAAAATCCTGTTCGACTTCATGATCTGGCAGGACGGCGACGGCTATACGATCGAAACGGATGCTGACCAGCGCGACGGGCTCATGAAGCGGCTGACAATGTACAGGCTGCGGGCCGCCGTCACGCTTGCGCCCATCGCCGAAGAAGGCATCAGCGTTTGCTGGGGCGAAGATGCCGATGGCAGCGGGGACGCCGAAGGTGTCCGGGACAGCCGGGACGTCCGCGACAGCCGGAGCGTCCGGGACAGCCGCTTCGCCAAGGCCGGCATCACGCTGACCCGCCGGCCGGGACGGCACGGTGACGGCGCTGAGGCGCTCTATGACGCGTTGCGCATCGCCCACGGCATTGCGATATCGGGATCGGACTTCGCGCTGCAGGATGCCTTTCCGCATGACGTGCTGATGGATCTGAACGGCGGCCTCTCCTTCAAAAAGGGCTGCTATGTCGGACAGGAAGTGGTTTCGCGCATGCAGCACCGCGGCACCGCGCGCCGTCGCGTCGTCACGCTATCCGCCGCAACGGCTCTGCCGGACACGGGCACCGCAATCACTGCTGCCGGCAAGCCAGTCGGCACACTCGGCTCCGTCGAGGGCGGCAGCGGACTTGCGATCGTGCGCATCGACCGCGCCGGCGCCGCGATGGCGGAAGGCACGCCCCTGCTGGCCGGCGAAACACCGGTTTCTCTCGCTCTGCCTCCATGGTCAGGCCTTGTCTTCCCCACCAGCGCCGACGAGGCCAGCGCGTGACGGCCAAAGCTCCGCGTGCCTGGCAACGCATGCTGTCCGGGCGCAGACTCGACCTCCTCGACCCCTCGCCGCTCGATGTCGAACTCGCCGACATCGCCCACGGCTTGGCGCGTGTCGCCCGCTGGAACGGCCAGACGTCGGGCGATTATGCTTTTTCGGTGGCGCAGCACAGTCTCGTCGTCGAGGATATTTTCCGCCGCTTCAACAATGCCCGGCCGGAGGAGTGCCTGATGGCGCTGCTGCATGACGCGCCGGAATATGTGATCGGAGACATGATCTCGCCGTTCAAATCGGTGGTCGGCGGCGGCTACAAGACTGTGGAATTGCGGCTGGAGGCGGCCATACACCTGCGCTTCGGCCTGCCGCCGCATCCCGCGCGCGAGCTCAAGGACCGGATCAAGAAGGCCGACGCGATTGCCGCCTATTTCGAGGCGACGGTGCTTGCCGGTTTCACGCCGGCCGAAGCGCAAAAATTCTTCGGCCAGCCGCGCGGCGTCAGCAGGGAAATGTTGATGATCGAACCGCTTCCGGCAGTGGAAGCGCAGCAGTTGTTCTGCGAGCGCTTCGCGGCGATCGATGCCGAGCGGGAGATGGGATCGTGAGCTTCATCGTGGTCTCACCGCTGTCACGCATTGCCGAACTGGCGGTGCGCCACAAGGCGCGGGACATGATCAGTCTAATTGCCAAAGAACAGGCCTTTCACCGACCGGGCGTGATCGCGCCCGAGCGTCACCTGACGCTTGCAATGAACGACATCGCGTTCAAGAGCACCGGCGGTCTCGTGGCGCCCGATGAAACGCATGTGCGGGGGATTATCGAGTTTGCCGCATCGTGGCGGCAGGAGACGCCGCTGCTCATCCATTGCTGGATGGGTGTGTCGCGATCCCCGGCGGCCGCTCTTATCGCCGCATTGTCGCTCGCACCGGATCAGAGCGAGGAAGAGCTGGCCCTGCGGCTGCGCGCCGCCTCGCCCTTTGCGACGCCGAATACCCGGCTGATCGAGATCGGCGACGCCCTGCTTGGCCGCGGCGGCCGGCTGGTGGCCGCCGTCCGGGCCATCGGTCGTGGCGCCGATGCCGACGGCAATGCGCCCTTTTTGCTTGCAATCCGGGAGGCCGCTGGCGGTTGACGCTACTGCGGCCTGCTCCATCTTGCCTTGGACCACGCAGAATACGCAGGGCCAAATCATGGAACAGCAAGCAGCCGACGTCCTTCTTGCCACCCGCACGGCGCTCAGCCAGGCAAGCGCGCTCGCAGTCCAGTATTCCTTTTCCATCCTCGGAGCGGTGATCCTGCTCGTCGTTGGCTGGACGTTGGCGGGCTTCGTCAGCCGCTGGGCATATGAAGGGCTGTCGCACATCCATGGCATCGACGAGACATTGGCGCGCTTCTTCACCAATGTCATCCGCTACGCACTGCTGATCCTGGTGTTCATCACCGTGCTCGGCCAAGTCGGCGTCCAGACCGCCTCGATCATCGCCGCCCTCGGCGCAGCAGGCTTGGCGATCGGGCTGGCGCTGCAAGGGACACTGCAGAATATTGCGGCCGGCATCATGCTGTTGATCCTCAGACCGTTCCGCGTCGGCGAATATATCGAGACCAGCAGCGTGGCCGGCACGGTGCGCGAGATCGGGCTGTTTGCGACAGAACTGAGGACCGGCGACGGGCTCTATCGGCTGGCGCCGAATTCGACGCTCTGGAACACACCGATTACCAACTTCAGCCGCGAACCTACGCGGCAGAACGACCTGAAGGTCAGCATTTCTCGTGAGGATGATCTTGATTTGACGATGGAGACGTTGATGGGCATTGCCAAAGGGAATTCCAGGGTGCTGCCGTCACCGGCACCCAGCGTTTTCATCGACAGCCTCGGTGACAGCACGATATCCGTAACGCTGCGCTACTGGGCAAAGACCGGCGACTGGTGGCAGGTCAGCCGTGACATGGTGAAGCGGGTAAAACTTGCCTTCGA
The DNA here is from genome assembly GCF_014200175.1 of Rhizobium lentis. Lineage (GTDB taxonomy): Bacteria > Pseudomonadota > Alphaproteobacteria > Rhizobiales > Rhizobiaceae > Rhizobium > Rhizobium mulingense. The sequence goes on from NZ_JACHBD010000003.1 coordinate 312,486, forward strand.
CGAAAAGGGCGATCCGGCCGCGTTGCGGGACGACTCAAATTCCCCGCCGGGAAAGAGGTCTAACGGCACCGCGACGGCCGAAAAGCCGACGCGACAGTGAGACACTGTTGTCCGGGGCGGTCGTCGGCCTATTGAATGACGCCGCAGGCAAGTCTTTCCCCGGCGTCACCGGAAGGCTGGCTGCGATAATCGTCGGAATTGACGTGCACCATCAACGCGCGGCCTCGGATGCCGTCCTTCTTGCCGTCAAGGGTTACCATGCCGTCGAATATCTGGGCTCTCAACACGCCGTCCTGTCCCACATATTGATTGGGCATATCGCCGGCATGGGGTCCCTTGGCCGCAAGAATCCCGTGCTCGGCCGAGCCAGGGTTGAAATGGCCGCCTGCTGATTCGTGATGGGTTGCCGCATCGCAGCGGCCGGTCTCGTGTACATGAAAGGCCACCCATTTATTGGCCGGCAGCCCCGATATCTCCACTTCGATCAAGACGCCGCCATTGGCGGCGGCGGTCAGCTGGGCGCGGCCGGTTTCCTTGCCGTCCTTGCCGACGAAATTGGCAACCGCCGTCTGCTTGTCCTGAGCGCCAGCCGGCACGGCAATCGCAAGCAGGCTCACGGCGGCGATGATGCGCATCGCTTTCATGGAGATCTCCTTCCCTCCGGTTGTCCTTCTGAACGTGTCAGACCAGAAGGTGTTCCTCTACGGACCATCCAACAAAAAAGCCGGCCAACGGGCCGGCTTGCAGATCACCTGGCTCTAGACGCCGTCAGGCGACGGCGTCAAAATCGAACTGGCCGTAGGTGTTGCGGTAAAGATCGTCGGATTGATCGCCGGTCGTCGGCGCAGTCTGCTGCAATGGATAGGGAACGGCGATGCTGCTCGTCGTGGCGGTGTCGCGCGTGTCCATCATCAACGCAATCAGGCTGCCGGAAAATTTCGGCTGCGTGTCGCTGGCCGTGTCGTCTTCCAGCAGTTGCTTGATGATACCGGGCTTCTCATCGGCGGCACGTTCGCTGCGGCTGAGTACGCCGTCACCATTTGAATCGAGCCGCGAAAGCGTCGCAAGATATGCGTATGAAGTATCTGAAACGGATGTGGTGCGGGTCATACAAACCTCCATTCACCGACTTTTGCCGGTGGTGTTTGTACGCAATACGAGAATGGGAAATCACTGTTGACTCGCTGGTTAAACTGATTTGCGCATTGCGTCAACAAGTTGTTAACTCCTCGTTAACGATGATTGACAGGTATTAACGGATCCCCCGCAAGCGGAGGTTTTGTGCGCAGCAATCGAGCAGCCTTCCCGGTATTTCAGGGATTTTTCACATACAAAACAATTATTTTTCCCAGCGAGGGTGCGACAGACTTCTCCTGAGGTCAGCGCCGAACTCCTCATGATTGCGACTCGCTTGGCAAGCCGCTACAAAACCGGCTCCGTGTTCTGCAACTGTTCGTAGGCGCGCCGCTTCCCGGAAGCCGCATTCACTTTCGGCCGGAGCGCTATGGACGATTTCCCCAATAACAGGTGCGCAATGTTCAAGGCCGAAGCCTTCTCCCCTCATGTGACGCTCGCAGCGTCGCTGATTGCGCATGCGGCCGAAGGCGACGACGGCTCGCACGATCTCGCCCATATCCTGCGCGTCTTCAGAAACGCAATGCGCATCCACGCGGGCGAAGGCGGAGATGGACGCATCCTCGCCGCTGCGGTGCTGCTGCACGACTGCGTCGCGGTTGAGAAGAATTCCCCCTTGCGGGCCAAAGCATCGGCGCTGGCGGCGGAAAAAGCCTCAGTGATCCTGGCCGAACTCGGCTGGAGCGCGGCGGATATCGGCGCCGTGGCGCATGCCGTCACCGCTCACAGTTTCTCAGCCGGGGTGACGCCACGGACGATCGAGGCGAAGATCCTGCAGGATGCCGACCGGCTGGACGCGATCGGCATGGTCGGCGTCGCACGCTGTTTCTATATCGGCGGGCGAATGGGATCCGGGCTCTATGATCCGTTCGACCCGGCGGCAACGAACCGTCCTCTCGACGACAAGCGTTATGCCATTGACCATTTCCAGACGAAGCTGTTCAAACTGGCGGAAGGGTTCCAGACGGAGACCGGCCGCCGGCTGGCAGCTGCGCGTGACCAAAGTCTGCGTGATTTTCTCTCGGCATTCATGGAAGAAATTTAGGAGAACGGCATGCGTGTCAGCGACCTCTTCATCTACCCGCTCAAGAGCGCTCGCGCCATTGCGCTGCCGGCCGCCGATATTGACGCCTATGGGCTTCCCGGTGACCGGCGGGCGATGATCACCGACCCGCAGGGCCACTTCATCACTCAGCGCGAACTGCCGGACCTCGCGCGCATCGAAATACGGCCGAAGGCCGACGCCTTCCGGCTGCTGATGCAGGGCAAGCCTGAGATATCGGTGCCGCCACCCCGGCCTGAAATCCGCATGGATGTTAGGGTGTGGAAATCGACCGTCAGCGCCGCCGTCGCCGATGCAGCGAGCAATCACCAGCTGTCCGAATGGCTCGGCCGGGAAGTGCGACTGGTGTTTTTTGACGGACAGGCACAGCGGACGGCAAATGCCGAATGGGCCGGCGACGGCACGCCGGTAAGCTTTACCGACGGTTACCAGATCCTGGTGACGACGACCGGTTCGCTGCAGGCGCTGAACGCCGAACTTGCCGCCCATGGCGAAGGCAGCGTCGGCATGGAGCGCTTCCGACCGAACGTCGTCATCGACACCGACGCAGCCTGGCCGGAGGATCGCTGGGCGGCGATCGAGATCGCCGGCATCCGCTTCGATCTCGTCAAACCCTGCTCGCGCTGCATAATGACGACGCAGGACCAGCTGACAGGGTCACGCGAGGTGGCAAATCCGATGCCGGCCATGGGCCGCATCCGCATGTCGGCCGACCGCCGCGTACCCGGCCCGCTGTTCGGCTGGAACGTCACGCCGCGCGGCAGCGGCAGGATCACGATCGGCGACACTGTCAAGGTCATCGAGGAAAGGCCGGAGGGTTGGGCCTTGAAGGTTCGTGGGCGAGGATAGGTCGAATATGGGAAGGCTAGTTGAACGGCGCCTTTCTTCCGAAACGCAGCAACGTTCTCCCTCATTCCTGTGCCTGTCACAGGAATGAGGGTGGCGTGGGTTGCGCCCGCCTCTTATCCGCGAGCGAGTGCAGCATCGATCTCCGCCATGACACCGGCCGGCAGCGGTCCCTTCTCCAGCGCGCCGGCATTTTCCTCCACCTGGGCGACGGTGCGGAAGCCCGGAATGGGAAAGGTGCGCGGCGACCTTGCCCAGAGCCAGGCGAGCGCGCCCTGCGTCAGTGTGCGGCCGCCTGATTTGAGAAGGTCGCGGACGGCATCAAGCCTTGCGGCAAATTTCGGGGCCATGCGCCCGTCCTTGAAGTAAACCATCCATTCGAGCGCTGCGCCGCGGACATCCTTGGCGCCGACGGCCTTGTCGGCAGTGAACTTGCCGGTCAACAGTCCCATGGCCAGGGGACCGCGATTGATCGAGATCAGGCCTTTCTGCTCGACCACCGCGATCATCTCCGGCACCGGCTCGAAGACATTCATCGTATGCTGGATCGAGACAAAGCCCTTGCGCCCGGCGTGGCGGGCGGCGCGATCGGGATGATCGGTGCTCCAGCCGAAGGCATCGATCTTGCCTTCGGCACGCAGCGCCTCCAGCGTATCGAAGACGACATCGGATTGTTCCAGCGGAAAATCGTTGATGTGGAATTGCAGCAGATCGAGGCGGTCGCGCTTGAGACGGCGCAGCGATGTCTCGACGGAGCGGCGAATGAAACCCTCATCGGCAAAGGCGCCGATTGCCTGCTTCGTTTCCGGATCGGTGGCAAAGCCGAATTTGGTGGCGACGATGATGTCGTCACGATTGCCGATCGCCCGGCCGAGCACTTCCTCGGAATGGCCGGCGCCGTAATTCGAGGCGGTGTCGAAGAAGCGGATGCCGAGCTCGACGGCGCGATGAATTGCTTCCACCGATTCGTCGTCATCGACCTCACCCCAGCCGAGCGGCGTGTCGCCGGCGAAGAAAGGGCCGCCGATCGCCCAGCAGCCCATGCCGAGGCGCGGAATTTCGCGGCTATTCCAAAGCGTGATCGTCGTCGGTGATGCGGTCTTGGTCAGCATGAGTTACCTCCGTGGTTGGCAGCCCTTCAAGACATAGGAAGAGCTCCCAGGCGGGTAAACCGCCAAATCCGGAGGATGTTTTGCAACAGTAAAAAACGAGGTCAGGCGGGGACGTCGTTTGGATCGGAAAGCGTTCGCAAGGCTGGATTGAGCGCCTTGAGTGCGGCCTGGACGAAGCCATCACGCGCTGCCGCAGCCTCCATGCCGCGTGGCTCGTAGACATGACGATGTAGGAAGAATCCCGTCAGATGGAACGCGGCTGCCAGGCTGTCGAAGTCCGCCGCGTGATTGCCTTCGGCGCCGAGAAAGGGTGGCAGGACCAGCATCTTGTCCGCCCACGGCGCACCGGCGCTGCGGCTGACGGCGCGGCCGGATTTCGGCGAGACATAGGCGAGATCGGAACGGGCGCCGGTCGCCGCGCATTCGGCAAGATCGAGACCGAAGCCGAGATCGTTGAGTACCGCGAGTTCGAAACGCACGAAGAGTTCGCCGGCATCGGCCGGATTGTGCAGATGATCGAGAATGACCTCCAGCGCGTCGAAAAGGTGCGGATGCGGGTCGCGCTCCGGCAGCAGCCGCAGCAGCGCACCCATCGCCTGCACGCCGTAGACGGCGGTCGCCGTTTCCATGAGACGCGCGGCGCGCAGCGTCACCGGCTCGACGCGGAACTCACCGAGATGCTCGTCCAACCGTGCGCGCCACATGACCTCCACGGCATTACCCGGCTGCAGCACCGGCTGCATGGCGCGAGAGCGGCCGGAACGCACCAGGCCGAGATGGCGGCCGCGATCACGCGTCATCACCTCGGCGATGACGCTCGTCTCACCATGGCGCTTGACACCCAGAATGATCGCGTGGTCCTGCCACTGCATCCAAAGAAATCCCTGCGGCTGACGATTCCATCCTACCGTATAATTCGCGCCATCGGAATCGAATAGAGAATTATACAGTAATTCAAAGCGTTACAGCGTGTTCTCGGCGTCCGGCCGGGTCAAGCCGCGGCCGGAAGGAGCCTCTGCAGGAATTCGCGCATCGCCTTCTCGTCGAATGGCTTCACCAGAAGCGGTATATGCTGCAGGTCGGGCGGGAAATCGCGTATATCGGAATAGCCGCTGACGAAGCCGAAGGGGATGCCGACATCGAGAAGATGGCGGGCAAATCCGAAACTCGTGCCCTCTCCGAGATTAATGTCGAGAAGGGCGAAATCATAGCTTTCCGCAGCAATCGCCGCCCTCGCCTGTTCCAGGCTGCCGACGATATCGATGCCGTCGACGCCAGCCAGGCGCAGAATATCCTCTGCCTCCATGGCGATGATCAGACTGTCCTCAAGAACCAGAACACGGTTTGCGCTCATGATTCCACGCCCCTCGTCGGGCGCCTGTCGCAGCGCCCCGGCCGTTCCGCCAACATCATTGCCCTCCGGTGCCCCGCATGGCACACTATCGGTGAATTCCGCCACCACTTCTGAATAAACCATTTTTCTGTCCGGCCAATAAGAATCAAATCGGAGGAAAGACGAGGGCCGACCTTATTTTGCCAGATGCTGATGCGCATTTAAAAAAGACATAGACAGGCCGGCTGTGCGTTTCCGCACGCCCATGCCGCATCTGTCCGATAGCCTGGAGCGCACCGCAACCTTCAGCTCACACCTCGCGCTTCACGTCTTTTTTTCGTATGTCCGTATCGCAAGACCGGCCCACTTTTGCACGCCATGCTTCAGATGAAGGGGCGCTTGCCCTCTCCAAGCCCATCCCAGCCGGCGATCGCCATCAGTTCCTCACCATTCAGCACCTCGCAGCCGCGCTCCTGCCAACGGAGCAATCCCCGTTCGCTGAGCTTCTTCAAGGTTTTGTTGGTGTGAACGATGGAAAGACCAAGGGTGTCGGCGATGTGCTGCTGCGTGATGGGGATGAAATTGCGGCCGTTGAAGAGATCGAGCTTCCTGCCGCGCTCAAACAGGAACGCGAGCAGATAGGCCGCTCTTTCCAGTGCTGTGCGGCGGCCGATGCTGAGGAGATGTTCATCCAATATCCGCTCCTCGCGCGCGGCGATCCAGGTGATGTCGAAGGCGAGCGACGGGTGCTTGTTATAAAGCGTCATCAGCCTGTTGCGCTCGAAGACGCAGAGGGAAACCGGCGAAAGCGCTTCGATGGAATGCTGCATTTCGCCGGCGATCGTTCCCTGCAGGCCGATCAGGTCGCCCGGCATGATATAATTCAGGATCTGTCGGCGTCCGTCTTCCAGCATCTTGTAGCGGAAGCCCCACCCGGAAAGCACCGTAAAGAGATGAGCGCTGTGGGCGCCCTCGACGAGGATGGTCGAGCCGGCGTCGACGGCAAGCTCACCCCTCTTGAAATGTGAAACGAATTCCAGCTCGTCGCGGCTGAATTCCCTGAAATGCGGCAGGGGCCGCAAAGGACACTGCTGGCAAGGCGTTTTGAAAGAATTGATCGATCTCGACGTCGCCATGTTTGCCCTTGCCGTCGCAAAACCGGCGCGCCATCGTCGGCGCGCCGTTCATCAAGGAATGCGCAAGCCGCAGATTTGTTCCGCCAGCGAGGCGGATTTTTTATGTATAAACAAGGGACTGGCCGGGGCCGATCAAATCCTTGCCATGCCTATCTCGGGAAATCGAGACCCATTTCGCGGAACCGCTCCGGATCATCACCCCAATTCTCGCGAACCTTGACGAACAGGAAGAGATGGACCGGCTGTTCCAGGATTTCCGACAATTCCTTGCGGGAAGCCGTTGAGATCGCCTTGATGGTTTCCCCACCCTTGCCGAGCGCGATCTTCTTCTGGCTGTCGCGCTCGACGTAGATCACCTGCTCGATGCGCACCGAGCCGTCCTTGCGCTCTTCCCACTTCTCCGTTTCGACATGCGAGGAATAGGGAAGCTCCTGGTGCAGGCGCAGAAACAGCTTCTCGCGCGTGATCTCGGCGGCGAGCTGTCGCATGGGAAGATCGGAGATCTGGTCTTCCGGATAGTACCACGGCCCTTCAGGAAGGGTCTCGGCCAGATAGTCCATGACGTCGTCGCAGCCGGAACCGTTTTCGGCCGAGATCATGAAGGTGCGTTCGAAAGCGATCTTCTCGTTGGCGCTCGCGGCCAGCGCCAGCAGATCCTCGCGGTTGACGCGGTCGATCTTGTTGAGCACCAGGATCTTCGGCTGCTGGACTTCCTTGAGGCCTTCGAGAATGGCTTCGGCGTCACCGCGCAGGCCGCGCTCGCTGTCGATCAGCAGCATGATCAGATCGGCATCCTTGGCGCCACCCCAGGCCGAGGTCACCATGGCGCGGTCGAGCCGGCGGCGCGGCTTGAAAATGCCCGGCGTATCCATGAAGACGATCTGGGCATTGTCGTGAATGGCAATGCCGCGCACGATCGCGCGGGTGGTCTGCACCTTGTGGCTGACGATCGAGACCTTGGCGCCGACGAGGCGATTGACCAGCGTCGACTTGCCGGCATTGGTCGGGCCGATCAGCGCGACGAAGCCCGAATGCGTCGGACCATGGGTTTCTGCAGCAGCTTCGGCCGCGATATCTTCTTCTTGTGTCATTGTCCCGTCAGTTTCCGGCAGGCGATTGCTGCCAAATGCCTTCGCGCTCGAGCATCTTGGTCGCCGCCACCTGTTCGGCGGCACGCTTCGACCGCTCTACGCCGGTTTCCGGCTTTATGCCAGCAACTTCCACCGTGACCTTGAAGCGCGGATCATGATCCGGTCCGCTGCGTTCATCAACCCGATAGATCGGGGTGACGCCGAATTTCGCATGCGACCATTCCTGCAGCTCGGTCTTGGCGTCGCGCTTGGCGCCATCGGCCCTGACCGCCCTGCCCTGCCAATAACGCAGGATGAAGCGGCGCGCGACTTCGAGGCCGCCGTCGAGATAGATCGCGGCGATCAGGCTTTCGACCACATCGGCGCGCACGTTCATCATGCGCTTGCCGGTCAATTTCTTCACATCGGCGCCGGTGCGGATATAGAGGTGAAGGTCGAGTTCGTCGGCGACCGCAGCGCAGGTTTCGGCGCTGACGAGCTGGTTGAGACGAACCGAGAGCTCGCCTTCCCCCGCCGTGCCGAAGGTGCGGAACAGGAGCTCGGCGATGCAGAGTCCGAGGACCCTGTCGCCGAGGAACTCCAGCCGCTCATAATTGCCGCCCTTTTCCGTCCGGGCGCTGGCATGGGTCAGCGCGCGATCCAGGCGTGCCTTCTCGGCGAAGTCATGACCGATCAGGCTTTCAAGCTTTGCGCGGTCCGCCGCAGAAAGCGTCTGCGCCTTGCTCATTCAACAACCTTGAAAAGGCGGTCCCAGCGCATATTGGTCGGCCACTTCCAGATTTCGCGGAAAGACGTGTCGTTGCCGAGCGAGAAGAAGATGACGCTGGCGCGGCCGACGAGGTTTTCAGCCGGCACGAAGCCGACATCGAAGCGGCTGTCGAGCGAATTGTCGCGGTTGTCGCCCATCATGAAATAATGGCCTTCCGGCACTATGAATTCGCGGGTGTTGTCGCCGCGTGACACCGGAGACTGGTCGAGCGTGTCGTAGGTCTTGCCATTGTCCAGCGTTTCGCGGAAGACCGGTACGTCCTCACCCGGATCGAGCTTGTAATCCGAGGTGAAGCTGCCGTCCGCAACCTTCGGAACCGGCTTGCCGTTGACGTAGAGCACGCCGTCGGTGACCTGGATGTGGTCGCCGGGAAGACCGATGCAGCGCTTGATGTAATCGATATCGGGATTGGGCGGGAAGCGGAAAACGACGATGTCACCACGCTTCGGATCGGAACCGAACAGGCGACCGTTGAAGATATCGGGAGAGAAGGGCAGCGAATATTTCGAATAGCCGTAAGCGAACTTATTGACGAAGATGTAGTCGCCGACGAGCAGCGTCGGCATCATCGAACCTGACGGAATGGTAAAGGGCTGGAACAGCACCGTTCGAATCACCATCGCCAAAATCAGCGCCTGGATGATGACTTTGATATTTTCCCAGAGGGCGTTCGGCTTGGCTTCGACTTTATCGGACACGCAGTCTTATTCCTTCAAGACGCCGCGACGGCGCAATTCTTTATGTCGTTCTCTCTAGCGGCTTCAGCCGGATGCGGCAATGGCGACAACATCAAAAGCGACGAGAGGTCGCGATCAGAGGCTCTCAGGCAACGCCTCGATGATAACAAAGGCCTGCGCCAAGGGATAATCATCGGTTATTGTCAAATGAATGGCGGCCCTGTGGCCGGCGGGCAGCATCGATTCGAGGATTGCGGCGGCACCGCCTGACAGAACCATGGTCGGCTTGCCGCTCGGCAGGTTGACGACGCCCATGTCCTTCCAGAAGACACCCTGGGCGAGGCCCGTGCCGAGCGCCTTGGAACAGGCTTCCTTGGCGGCGAAACGCTTGGCATAGGATTCGGCGCGGTTTGCCCGGCGGTCGGAGCGTGCGCGCTCGATCTCGGTGAAACAGCGATGGGTGAAGCGCTCACCGAAGCGCTCGATCGATTTTTCGACACGGCGAATGTCGATCAGATCGCTGCCAATCCCGATGATCATGCCGGACCCTTCCGTCGCTTAAGCATTCTGCACGGGTTTCATACGCTCGGCATGTCGCTGACCGGCCCCGCCAGACGCAGGCGCGCCCGCTCCATCAGGCGCGTGCGGCGGCGCGTCTGAAACCCCTTTACGGTGTAGAACGTCAACGCATAGAGCGCAACGGAGGTCACGGCGGCCGGGGGAATGGCGCCGATCAGCATTGGCTCCAGCACCGGCTTCCATAATTCGGTGAAGTTCAGCTTGTGAAAGAGGGCGGCGAGATCCACCGCCTGACCCGCCAGATGATCCTCGCGGCTTAACAGCAGATGGCCGATCTCCCAGGTGATGCCCCAGATGAAGGGATAGGTCAGCGGATTTCCGAAGGCAGCGCAACCGAGGGCGGCCGCCACCATATTGCCAGATAGGAAATAGCTGATGACGAAAGCCATGACGAAATGCACGCCGATGAAAGGCGTCCACGAGACGAAGACGCCCGCGGCGACCCCGGCCGCAACCGCATGCGGCGAAGCGCTCAGGCGCAGAATGCGCATTGTCAGATAACGGATCGGGCGAAGGAAACCTTTTCGGGGCCACAGAAGCTCCCGCATCTTTTCCTTGAAGCCCGCAGGCTTGCGACGGCGAAACAACATGGCGGCTATTTAGTGCAGCGCACAGGACCGTGACAAGAGCGGCAAATGATACCACCCGAAAAACAGCCGCTCAATTTTCTCTGCGGAGCAGCGGCTTCCTACCGGGGCGTTCGTAACGCAACGTCCCCCACTGATCCAAGTATAAATCTGCTATTAGCGGCTGCGGAACAGACCGCGGTCGACCTGGCGCTGACGAAACTCGAGATCGATACGATCGAACGAGCCGTTCAAATAGGCCATTTCACGTTCCTGTGTGGTCGGAGCGCGAAGAGCGCGAGCGATTTTCCTGATAGGGTCAAACATTTCCTTGTCTCATCTTCTGTTTACGTTTTCGATGACCAGAAGATAGTCCTGGCAGAGGTGAATTACCACCGCCCGCAACATGGGGACAGCCATGCACTGAGCGCATACACTGCCACTCCGATGCGCTATTCTGGTCTTGAAACGGTCATAAAATGTGCAAATTCTCGGTCAGCTGCCGTGACAGGCTTAACAAAAGCCTATTCGTAGAGCCGCCGGACCGTGGCGATGCAGTCGAGTTCCTTCATCTGGGCGAGCAGCTGGTTGAGCTGACGCAGATCCCAGACCTCGACCTCGAGCATCATTTCGGTGAAATCGGCTGCCACCCGTACGGTGTTCAGCAGGCGGATATTGACATCAAGACTTGCAACCGTCTGGGCGACCTTGGCGAGCGTGCCGGGCTCGTTCAATCCGTTCACCATGATGCGCGCCATGAAGCGCGACTTGTTGGCTTCGTCGAGGTCCCAGCGGACATCGATCCAACGGTCGGGCTGATCATCGAAGCGCTGCAGGCTCGGCGACTGGATCGGATAGATGGTGATACCTTTGCTCTGATCCATGATGCCGACGATGCGGTCGCCGGGCACGGCGCCTGTCGAGGCGAACTTGACGTCGACATTGCCGGACAGGCCGCGGATCGGGCCGATATCGACATCGGCGTCTAGTTCGGAATGTCCGCCCTCAGCCCCGGCCCTCGCCTTGCCGGGGATCTTGAAGATCATGCCGGCCGCACTGCGGACATTGAACCAGCCGTCGTCGCCGGAAGGCTTGACGGTGACGCGTTCGTCCTGGTGGTCGGGATAGACGGCGCGCAGTACGTCGAGCGAGGACATCTCGCCGCGGCCGACAGCGGCGATCGCATCCTCGACGTCCTTCTGGCCGAGACGGTGCAACGCCGGCTTCATCGCCTCGCGCGAGAAGATCTTGCCGGCCCTGTTGAAGGTGCGCTCGAGAATGCGGTGGCCGAGGCCGGCATATTGCTTGCGGATCGCCATGCGAGTGGCGCGGCGAATGGCGGCGCGCGCCTTGCCGGTGACGACAATCTCCTCCCAGGCGGCCGGCGGAACCTGCACGCCAGAGCGGATGATTTCGACTTCGTCGCCATTGGCCAGCCGCGTCACCAGCGGCATGATGCGGCCGTTGATCTTGGCGCCGACCGTGGTGTCGCCGATATTGGTGTGAACGGCGTAGGCGAAGTCGATCGGCGTGGCGCCGCGCGGCAGGGCAATCAGCTTGCCCTTCGGCGTGAAGCAGAAGACCTGGTCCTGGAAAAGCTCGAGCTTGGTGTGCTCGAGGAATTCTTCCGGACTGTCGCCCTCCGCGAGCGCCTCGATCGTGTGGCGCAGCCAGGAATAGGCGTTGGATTCGCGCGAAAGGATGTCGCCATCGGCATTGGTGGCGCCGTCCTTGTAGAGCGTATGGGCGGCGATGCCGAATTCGGCGATCTCGTGCATGCGCTTGGTGCGGATCTGCAGCTCGATGCGCTGGCTGGAGGGACCGACGATGGTGGTGTGCAGCGAGCGGTAATCGTTCTGCTTCGGCGTCGAGATGTAGTCCTTGAAGCGGCCGGGCACGACACGCCAGCGCGTATGGACGATGCCGAGCGCGCGATAGCAGGACGGGATGTCCTCGACGATCAGGCGGAAACCGTAGACATCCGAAAGCTGCTCGAAAGACAGCGACTTCGACTGCATCTTGCGGAAGACTGAATAAGGTTTCTTCTGCCGGCCCTTGACATAGGCGCTCGTCAGGCCGCTGGCGACCAGCAGGTCGCGCAACTCGGCCTCGATCTTCTTGACGATGCCCTCGTTGCGCTTGGAGAGCTCTTCCAGCCTTTTCGTGACGGTCTCGTAGGCCTCCGGGTTCATGTGCCGGAAGGAAAGCTCCTCGAGTTCCTCGCGCATGTCCTGCATGCCCATGCGACCGGCGAGCGGCGCATAGATTTCCATCGTCTCCTCGGAGATGCGGGCACGCTTGTCGGCCGACATGTGATCGAGGGTGCGCATATTGTGCAGACGGTCGGCGAGCTTGACGAGCAGCACGCGCACATCGTCGGAAATGGCGAGCAGCAGCTTGCGCAGGTTCTCCGCCTGCTTTGCCTTCTTGGTGACGAGATCGAGCTTCTTGATCTTCGTCAGGCCCTCGACCAGCCGGCCGATATCCTCACCGAAGAGTTCGTCGATCTCGGCGCGCGTCGCCGTCGTATCCTCGATCGTGTCGTGCAGAAGAGCAACCGCGATCGTCGATTCGTCGAGATGCATGTCGGTGAGGATGGCGGCGACCTCGAGCGGATGGGAAATATAGGGATCGCCGCTCGCGCGCTTTTGCTGGCCATGTTTCTGCATGGCGTAGACATAGGCTTTGTTCAGCAGTGCTTCATTGGCATCGGGCTTGTATTGCTGAACCCGCTCCACGAGTTCGTACTGCCGCATCATTCCAAAGCCACTCCGGTAAAAATAAAAGCGCGCCAATCAACGATTGGCGCACACATGGGCAATAATATGCCTAAGCCATAAAGGCGCAAGATTGACGATTGGTAATCGTCGCTCTTTTCCGGATCGGATCCGGACGGCGCGCTTAATAATCGTCGCTCTTTTCCGGCGGCACCAGGCCCTCGATGCCGGCAAGCAGCTCTTCTTCCGACATCTGGTCGAAGGTGATCGTCTCCGGCACGTCGTCCTGCTCCTCGCTGTCGGCTGCGGCAACACCGCCGGCAGCGATCATGCTGGCCGGATCGGGCTCGGGCTCGTCGACTTCGACATGCTTCTGCAGCGAATGGATCAGATCTTCCTTGAGGTCATCGGGCGAAAGCGTCTCGTCGGCAATTTCGCGCAGGGCGACGACAGGATTCTTGTCATTGTCGCGATCGATGGTGATCGAGGCACCCTGGGAAATCAGCCGGGCGCGGTGGCTGGCGAGCAGAACCAGCTCGAAGCGGTTCTCTACCTTGTCAATGCAATCTTCAACTGTGACACGGGCCATTGCCTGTCCTTTACGGTCGTCATTTCGGGATTAGCACGCCCGATACAATTAAAACCGGGCAAATACAAGTTTTTCATTCCGGCTCCCCTCGTCTTTATCCGTGGCTGAGCTAAATTTCCATGGAGAATGTCACAATTCCACCGAAGGTTGCTTGGAATATGACGAATCGTGCCCTAAATCTCTCTTATATGAACACTTGGTAAAGTAAGGATCAAATCAAAAATCACAACAAGCCATTGTATTTATTGAAATTTGATACCCTGCGAATTTCGATTTCTCTCATTAGGAATTGGTAAGGCGATGTTTGACCCACGCGAAAAAATTGCACTCTTTATTGACGGCGCCAACCTCTACGCTGCATCCAAGAGCCTCGGTTTCGACATAGACTACCGCAAGCTGTTGAAAGCGTTCCAGAAACGCGGCTATCTCCTGCGCGCCTACTATTATACCGCCTTGATCGAGGATCAGGAATATTCATCGATCCGTCCCCTGATCGACTGGCTCGATTACAACGGCTACAAGGTCGTCACCAAACCCGCCAAGGAGTTTACCGATTCCATGGGCCGGCGGAAGATCAAGGGCAACATGGACATCGAGCTTGCGATCGACGCCATGGAGCAATCCGAAACCGTCGACCATCTCGTCATCTTCTCCGGCGACGGCGACTTCACCAACCTGGTCGAGGCGCTGCAGCGCAGAGGCCGCAAGGTCTCGGTGATCTCGACGATGGCGACCCAGCCGCCGATGATCGCTGACGACCTGCGCCGCCAAGCCGATCATTTCATCGACCTCTTGTCTCTGAAGGCTGAGATTGGTCGCGATCCGTCGGAGCGGGCGCCGCGTCCGGCCGAGGTCGCCCCGGCCAGCGATTTCGAGGACTGATTGAAAGCGCCGCGAGCCGACCAGCTGCGGCATCATGGCTCAGCCATTATCCTTCAACAAGCGGCTCTTCTGCCGGTTCCAATCGCGCTCCTTCTCGGATTCACGCTTGTCATGTAGCTTCTTGCCCTTGGCGAGCGCCAGTTCCATCTTCGCCCGTCCCCGATCGTTGAAATAGATCTTCAGCGGGATCAGCGTCATGCCTTCGCGGTTGACTGCTGAGCGCAGGCGATGGATTTCGCGGCCCGACAGCAGAAGCTTGCGGCGCCGGCGCGGCTCGTGGTTGAAGCGGTTCGCCTGCAGATATTCCGGCAGGTAGGAATTGATCAGCCAGATCTCGCCGTCCTCGTCCGATGCGTAGGATTCGGCGATATTGGCCTTGCCTTCGCGCAGAGACTTGACCTCCGTACCCTTCAGCACGAGACCTGCCTCATAGGTGTCGATGATCTCATAGTTGAAGCGGGCCTTGCGGTTTTCGGCCACGACCTTGTTCACCACGCGCTGGCTGCCTTTGGGGGCCATGACGATATTTCCTTCGAGGCGCGCGAATAGCCGCGCCCTCATTGCTTGCCCTTTATGTAAAGGAACGATCCGGCCTTGTGAAGACGGCCGGTCTCCTCAGTTGAGCAGCCCGGCATGGCGCATGGCGGCGTCGATCGCTGCTTCGGTTGCCGGCTCCAGCGTCGACAGCAGCGGCGAGCGGACGTTGCGGCTCATGCGGCCGAGCTTGGAGAGGCCGTATTTGGCGCCGCAAAGACCGGGTTCAAGGAAGATCGCCTTGTGCAGCGGCATCAGCCGGTCCTGATATTCGAGCGCGCGGGCGTATTCGCCGGCCAACGTTGCCGCCTGAAAATCGGCGCAGAGGCGCGGGGCGACATTGGCCGTTACCGAGATGCAGCCGACGCCGCCATGGGCGTTGAAGCCGAGCGCTGTGGCGTCTTCGCCGGACAATTGCCTGAAGTCCTTGCCGCAGGTGATACGCTGCTCGGAGACACGCTCGATCTTGCCCGTCGCATCCTTGACGCCGACGATATTCCTGTGCGTCTTGACGAGCGCACCCATCGTTTCTGGCGTCATGTCGACCACCGAACGGCCGGGGATATTGTAGATATAGATCGGCAGAGCGACCGCCTCGGCGATCGCGGAAAAATGCGCGATCAGCCCCCTCTGCGTCGGCTTGTTGTAATAGGGCGTGACGACAAGCACGGCATCGGCGCCGACCTTTTCGGCATGCTGGGCAAGCTCGATCGCCTCACGCGTGTTGTTCGAACCGGCGCCGGCCATGACGGGGAGGCGTTTTGCGGCCACTTCGATGCACAGTTCCACGACCCGCTTGTGTTCGGCATGCGACAGCGTCGGCGATTCGCCTGTCGTGCCGACCGGAACGAGACCGCCGCTGCCTTCCTTGATCTGCCAGTCGACATGGGCGGCGAAGCTGTCTTCGTCGATCGATCCGGCATCGGTGAAGGGGGTGACGAGGGCGGGAATGGACCCATTGAACATGCAAAGCTCCTCACGACCAAATCCTTGCTTCGGCCGCATTCCATGACTAAGAGTTGCGCACCATAGAGCGCCGAAATCATCGCGACAAGCGCGGAGAGTTCGGTTTAGGGCAAAATCCGATAGCAGATGTGAATGAATTTTACCTGGTACGGTAAGGTTTCGTTAAGATGCCTCCAGCCAAATGGGTAGGGCGTGTTTTCGTTGCGAGATCCCGGATGAAGAAAGCTGTCCTGATTCTGACCGCCTTCGGCTTCGTTGCCGCCGCGTGGGGCAGCGTTGCGTCGCCGCTTGCCGGCGAAAACCTTCCGGCGGCTGACGTCAAGCCGATCGGCTTCGTTCCCGAGACATCGATACCGGAGGCGCTGACCACCGGCGCCATCCCACGCAATCCGGCTGTCGCGCCGATCGGCAGTGATCTGAAAACCGGCCTCGACGCGCTTACCGCCAAGAATCCGCAACTGGCTCTGTCGATCCGCGACAGCATGCGGCAGGAGACACTCGACCGCCATATCCTCACCTGGGCGATCGCGATGTCCGGTTTGAAGGGCGTTCCCTCCTATGAGATCGCCAGCGCAGCGCAGGAGCTCAAGGGATGGCCCGGCCTTTCGCGGCTGCGCGCCTATTCCGAACGGGCGCTCTACGATGAAAACCCCGCCCCATCCGCCGTGCTCGCCGCCTTCGGCGACACCGCGCCCGAGACGATGCAGGGCACCGTCATTCTCGGGCGGGCGTTGGTTGCCTCAGGCAAGCAGGCGCAGGCGGCCAAATATATCCGCAAGCTCTGGCGCACGGAGGCGCTCGACAAGGCGGCTGAAGACAAGATCCTCGTCGAATTTTCCGCCCTGCTGATGCCGGCCGACCACAAGGCGCGGATGGACTATCTGATGTATCGCGGCCGGGTGGCGCAGGCCAAGCGGTTCGGCGACATGGGTGAGGCGCAATCGCTCTACAAGGCCTGGGCCGCCGTCGACGCCAAAGCCGCCAACGCCGGCGCGCTCATCAATAGCGTCGAGGCGAAATGGCGAGGCGATGCCGGCCTGCTGTTTGCGAAGATCGAATATCTGCGCAAGCAGGACAAATATGCCGAGGCGGCAGCCCTGCTGGAGAAGATGCCGCGCGAAGCTGGCGAACTCGTCAATTCCGGCGAATGGTGGAACGAGCAGCGGATCGTCAGCCGCGGCCTCGTCGACCAGGGACAGTTCAAACCGGCCTATCGTATCGTCGCAAACTCCGCGGCAACCAGCCCGACTGATATCGTCGAGGCCGAGTTCCACGCTGGATGGTATGCGCTTCGCGGCCTGCAGGACCCGACAACGGCGGAAAGACATTTCCGCAAGATTCTGGCGACGTCGAACGGACCGATCTCGGTGTCGCGTGCCTGGTATTGGCTCGGGCGGGCAGCCGAGGCCGGCGGCCCCGGCAATTCAGGCGAATTTTACGGCAAGGCCGCGAATTTTCCCGGCACCTTCTATGGGCAGCTCGCGGCCGAAAAGTTGGGACGGAAGACGCTCAATGTCACCTATCCGGCGCCGAGCACGGCCGACCGCCAGCACCTTCAGGCGCGCGAAGCCGTGCAGGCGATCACCCGTCTCGAGGCGGCAGGTCACGGCTGGCGCGCCGACATTCTCTATCTCGCGCTTGCCGACCAGCTGCAGAGCCCGGGGGAACTGGCTATCCTCGCAGCACAGGCCGAGCAATCTGGCAATCACCATCTGTCGCTGCAGATCGGCAAAATCGCCTATGGCCGCGGCATTGACGTCGCAGCGCTTGCCTTTCCCGTCGGGGTGATCCCGGCGAATGCCAATATATCAGGCTCCGGCAAGGCGCTCGCCTATGCCATCGCCCGGCAGGAAAGTGCCTTCAACCCGGCCGCCGTTTCGGCAGCAAATGCGCGCGGTCTGCTGCAGCTTCTGCCCGGCACGGCCCAGGCGGTGGCCAAGCGCCACAACATCACGTTTTCGAAGGACAAGCTGACGGCCGATGCCGGCTATAATGCGACGCTCGGCGCGCATTATCTCGGCGAGCAGATCGAGGCCTTCGGCGGCTCCTATATTCTCACCTTCGTCGCCTATAATGCCGGGCCGAAGCGGGTGCCGGAATGGATCGGCCGCTACGGCGACCCGCGCGGCAGGCCGATCGACGAGATCGTCGACTGGATCGAGCGCATCCCCTTCCCCGAGACGCGCAACTACGTGCAGCGGGTTATGGAGAATTACGAAGTTTACAAAGCTCGCCTCGGCCAGCCGACGGATATCGAGCGCGATCTGATCGGCGGACGCAGCGCCTCCTGAAGCCGTTTGGCGCGGCTTGAAAAGCAGGCTACATCTTCGGGTTCAGATAGCCTTGAAGGATGCGATGGCGGACATGGATGCAGGCGGTTTCCAGGAACGATATTATTCTTCTGCCGATGGGCTGACGCTTTATGCCCGCGACTACCGGCCGGACGGGGCGGCAGCCACCGGACGGCTGCCGGTGATCTGCCTGCCCGGCCTCACCCGCAATAGCCGGGATTTTCACCCGCTTGCGCTGCGTCTTTGCCGCGACGAGACGGGTCCACGTCGGGTGATCGCGCTCGATTCGCGGGGGCGCGGAAATTCCGCATGGGATGAGGACAAAACTAATTACACTCTCGCCGTTGAGACCCGCGACATTATTGCCGCCTGCGCGGCATTCGGCATCGAGCGGGCGGTTTTCATCGGCACATCGCGTGGCGGACTGATCCTGCATCTGATCGCGGCTACACGGCCGGATCTTCTCGAAGCCGTCATCCTGAACGACATCGGCCCGGCAATCGAGACCGGAGGGCTGGCACTCATTCGCGACTACTTGAACAGCGGGAGGAAGCCAGCCGATTGGAAAGAGGCGGCCGATATACTGCAGCAGAATCACGGCGCCTCGTTTACCGAGCTTGCAGGGGAAGACTGGCGCGAGATGGCGCTTGCGCTTTACCGCGACACCGACGGAAGACCGGTCGCCGACTTCGATCCGGCAATCGCCGAGGCGCTGCGATCGGTCGATTTCAGCCAGCCGCTGCCCGACCTCTGGGAGCAATTCGAAAGCCTGAGCCGTTTGCCGCTGATGCTGATCCGCGGCGAAAATACCGCTCTGCTCTCAAAGGAGACGGTCGCGGAAATGGTCCGGCGGCATCCGAGCCTGATCCTGCATGCTGCTCAGGGACAAGGACATGCGCCCCTCCTCCATCTAGGCAATATCCCTGCAGCAATTGGAGATTTCCTCGCCAGCTGCCGATAGCTGACCGTTCAGCTGCAGCCGCGCGTCTTTTGAGACACGCGAAGGAGCCACAACCTTGCAAGCCGGCGTGCTTTCCGAAACCGGCTCCGATTTTCGGGCCGATGCGCCAGCTGCCTCCACGCAATTCGTGCAGATACAAAAAGCCCGGCTCGAGAGCCGGGCTTTCCTGATTGACCGAAGTCAGATCAGATTAGAACGAACGCTGCAGGCGGAAGTAGCCAGACGTCGAGTCGTCGCCGTTGTCCGGATCGAGGTACTGAACCGAAGCCTTGGCGTAGAAGTTGTCGACGATCTGGTAATCAACCGTCAGACCAACCTTCCAAGCGTCGTCATTGCTGAAGTCGTCGCCGGAAGCGTAGTAGTCACCGTAGTACTGGACGCCAGGAGTGATCTTGAGCTTGTCGGTTGCCTTGATTGCGTATTCGGCAGCGACAGCCCATTCAGCTGCGGAGTAGTAGGAGTTCGGGCCGGAGGAGTATACGGCAGCGAGGCCGAGCGTACCGGGACCGATTTCAACCGTACCCATTGCACGGACAGCGCCGTCTTCATTGTCGAAGTCCCAGCCGCCGGTGACCTGGTAGCTGAACGCGCCAGCGGTGCCACCAATGCCGAAGGCAACGCCAACGTTGTTCGGGCCTTCGCCGGACTTATAGAAGCCGTCTTCCAGTTCGTCGACGCTGATACCAGCGTAGAAGGTGCCGCTTTCATACTGATAGCGGAGGGAGTTGTGCAGCGTTACGATCGAACCGATGTCATCGGTTTCGCCGGAGAGGCCGTCGTCCCACCAGCTGTAGAAGAGACCGGCGCGGAAGCCCGCGACGTCGAGGTAAGCGGAGTCGAGGATGGCATCCTGATCCGAAGCGTTGTCAGCATTGAACTGCATGACGATAACGCCGGTCAGCGGACCGTACTCGGTGTCGCTCTTGGCCGTGAACTGAACCTGGCCGCGTGTACGGGCATCCCAATCCGAATCGTTGCTGAGCGAGCCGTTGAGCGGCTGATCACCAACGTCAACCTGGAAACGGATGTAGCCTTCGATCTTGAGGCAGGTTTCGGTGCCCGGGATGTAGAAGTAGCCGGTGCCGTAAGCGTCGCAGACGCGAACATATTCAACCGGTTCCGGCTCGGCAGCAACGATAGCGTCAGCAGCCTGAGCACCGGAAACTACTGCCAGAGCAGCAGCGGAGCCGAGAAGAAGGCTCTTGATGTTCATAAATGACCTCCAATTCAAAGTTTCGATCGGGTTTGGGATCTTTCGCTGAGCAGCGTTCCCTGCCCCATTCCCGTGTTTCAAGAAGTGGACGATCCGTCGCCCTTGCTTCCGAGGGTGAAAATACAAGACGGCGGCCGTCACGCAATCACCAACTTGCTTCAACAGGGGGTTTGAGGGAGCCTTCCCCACATTCTGTTGCTGAAAGGACACAAGTCTGGCAACCGGCCTCGATTTCCTTTATTCTTTGTTAAGAAAAGCCTGATTTTGCGGCAGCTTAGGCGAGATCGACAAGGCGCTGGACATGCGTCTTCCGACACATTTGTGACGTTCTTCTGACGAAATCTGATCGTTGCGGGAGACATCCGGATCGCCAGAAGCGTAACCGCCCGGTCACCGATTCGCTTTCGCAGGTGGCCGAGGACAGGAGCGCGGGACGTAATTCCTGCCGGCGATTCTCTCTCTTCGAAGGAAAGAGATTTCTCCACCGCGACTGAAGCATCGCCGACCAAGCGACCGTGATTCCCGCCGGAGGTAAGACATGACATGCTGCGAAAATCGAAATGGCGGAGAAGATGGGATTCGAACCCACGATACGCTTTTGACGTATACTCCCTTAGCAGGGGAGCGCCTTCGACCACTCGGCCACCTCTCCGGTGCGGCCTAACTATGGTGACCGGTCTGTGAATGCAAGGGTTTTTTGAGTTTTCATCAGAAGAAATGCAGCGGCCGGCATTTCGACCAGGTTGGGCAATGGGGGCATTGCTGCCTGCCCGTGATCTGCATAATTCGATCACGCGTCTCTTCAATACGAGACCACGCTCTGCCCCCCAGGCGCTCGGGGAAAGCGAGACGAAACGGTTCCGATTCGCAGCCCCTCGGATCGCAAAATGACGCGCGACCAAAGGTTAACCTAACCATTGCAATCAGGCCCTTTCAGCAGAGGGCCGCGCCCTCTGTGTCAGGCAAAGGGCTCTTTCCTTGCGGCATCGCCTCTCGGCTCAGGCGAGCAGGCTCTTGAGATCGGCGGAGGGGTCGGCGAGAATCGATCGGTCGGGGTTAATTCCGGATTCCAGCAGTTTCTTGCCGGTCACATAGGCTTTGGCATCGTTGATCGCGTCGACTGCGATCAGCCGGCTTTCCTTGAAGTACCAGACGGAATGGGCGCCTTCGCGGGCGCCGGGGCGCAGCAACGTATCGTCATAACCGAGATTGAAGCCGGCGATCTGCAGCTTGACGTCGTACTGGTCGGACCAGAACCACGGCTTGGGATCATAAGGCTCGTTGCCGCCGGCGATGACGGCGGCCGCCGCTTCGGCCTGGTCGACAGCGTTCTGCACCGATTCGAGCCGGATGCGCCCGCCCTGCCAGGGAAGGGCCGCGCAATCGCCGGCCGCAAAAATCGCCGAATCGGAGGTGCGGGCGAATTCGTCGACGATGATGCCGTTGGCGACTTCGAGGCCGGCTTCCTTGGCAAGCTGATCGTTCGGCACGACGCCGATGCCGACGACGACAAAATCGACGTCGATAGTCGATCCGTCGGAAAGCGCCGCACCAGCGACGCGGCCGTCCTTGCCGATCAGGTGCTTGAGCCCGGTTTTCTCACGGATCACCACGTCGTGGCCCTCGTGGATCGCGCGCATGATGTCGGCCGTCTCCTTCGCCGCAACGCGCTGCAGGATGCGGTCGGCCATCTCAATGACGGTGACTTCGAGGCCGAGATGGCGGGCAACGGCCGCCGCCTCCAGGCCGATATAACCGCCGCCGATGATCAGGACGCGACGGCCGGGCCGCATCTCGTCGGCGAGCATGTCGGCGTCGCGCTTGTCGCGGGCGACATAGACGCCTTCGAGATCGCCGCCGATTGCGGCCGGCAGCCGGCGCGGCGTCGAGCCGGTGGCCAGCGCCAGCGTGCCGTAGTCGAGAACGGAGCCGTCCTGCAGCAGAACCTGCTTGCTGTCCGGCTTGATCTCCTCGACCCAAGTGGAAAGGCGAAGGTCGACGTCATTGTCGCCATACCAGTGCTGATCGCGAAACAGCAGGCGGTCGAAGCTCATTTCGCCGAGCAGATATTTCTTCGAAAGCGGCGGGCGCTGATAGGGCGCTACATCCTCGGCACCGATGAGAGTGATCGGGCGCGTATCCTTCAATGCTCGCAGCTTGGCCGCCAATGCGAAACCGGCTTGCCCCGCGCCGATAATCACCAATCTATCCGTCACGATTTCACTCCCGAAACTGCGCCCGACAATCACGTCAAGGCCTATCCCCTGCCCGGAGCGCCGTCAACGGAAAGCGGCTTCTTACCTTCAGCCGATTTCGATCCAACGACGCTCGTGGAAGGACTGTGCCATGGCATGCACCGACTTCTCTATCCTGAGACCGTCTTTAAATGTCACGATCGACGACGGTTCACCCGATATTGCCCGGATCAGCTCGCGGCATTCGATGATCTTGAGATCATTAAAGCCGAGGCCGTGGCCGGGCGCCGGAATGAACCGATCATACGGCCGATGGGAAGGTGCCGCCAGTATCTTGCGAAAACCCTGTTCGGAGCCACGCCCGTCGGCCTGGTAGAGTTCGAATTCATTCATACGCTCCTGATCGTAGACGATCGAGCCTTTCGAGCCGTAAATCTGCAGGGCGATGCGGCCCTTGCGGCCCCACGCGGCGCGATTCGCCATCAGCACAGCGGAGATGCCGCCGCCAAGCCGCATCAGCACGTTGGCAGCGTCGTGATTTTCGACGGCACGGCGGCCACCCCCGTTGAGCGGACGGTCGGCATAGGGCTTAACCATATCTGTAATGACGGCCTCGACGTGGCCGAATAGAAACCAGAGCAACGACAGCGGGTGCACGGCGAAATCGTCGAGCGCACCATAGCCGGCGGCAAGCTCGCTCTTCCAATAGAAAAAGACGTCAGCATCGGCCATGAAATCCTCGTCCATTTCGACGCGGATATGGTTGACCGTGCCGATGGCGCCCTCACCCAAAAGCGTCTTGATATGTCGCATGACCGGATTCTGGATGTAATTATAGCCGAGGGCGGCCACCTTGCCCGATCGTTCAGCCGTTTCCAGCATGCGCTCGGCATCGGCATAGGCCGGCGCCATCGGCTTTTCGCACCAGACATGCTTGCCGGCTTCGAGGGCTGCAATCGCCATCTCGGCGTGGAACTGATTGGGTGTGGTGACGGAAACGACGTCGACCTCCGGGTCGGCGATCAGCGCCCGCCAGTCGGCGGTTGCCTTCTCGAAGCCGAATTCGGAGGCGCGCGCCTCAGCAAGCCCGGCATTGGCTTCAGCCAGATGCACGAGTCGCGGACGCTCGACATCGCCGAACACGGTCTTCACCGCATTCCACGCCAGCGCATGGCACTTGCCCATATAACCCGTGCCGATCAAGCCGATGCCAAGTGGCTTCATTTCCGTCTCCTCCAGGACTGCGCGCGGATTTTTGGAATATTTGGATCATTTTGGCAAGAGACCGTTCACCGGCATTTCCGTATCATCCCCTGCCAAACCTGTTTAAAAGCCTTGAATTACAGGCGATTAAAAACAATTAGGCGTGCCGTTTGAAATCGTTTATGCTCAATAATATGGAATATTTGTTTCATCCCGTGAGCCGCAAGCATGGATAATGACCCCCAGAGGCACGCACGTGTGCCGCGCGATTTCGAAAGCCTGCGCAGCACCATCATCGAGCGCAAGGCGAGCATGCCGAAGCGGCTGGCGCAGGTCGCTGCCTTCGCGCTGGGCAATCCCGACGAAATCGCCTTCGGCACGACGGCGAGCATCGCCGCTGCCTCCGACGTCCAGCCCTCGACCCTGGTGCGCCTGGCACACCATCTGGGTTATGAAGGCTTTTCCGATCTCCAGAGCATCTTCCGCGAAAGGCTGCGCGACCGGACACTGAGTTACGAAGAACGGCTCGTCACTCTGGAGCAGGCGAGCGGCGACGACGAGGACGCGAACCTGCTCTCCGGCTTCATTGCCGCGGCAAGCCAGTCGGTCAACCGGCTGGCGGCGACCGTGCAGAGCGATACGTTCACGAAAGCGGTGGATATCCTGGCCGCCGCCGAAACGATCTATCTGATCGCCAAACGACGCTCCTATCCGCTGACGGCGCATATGACCTACGCTTTTTCCAAGCTCAACATCCGCCACCAGATCGTCGCCTCGCCGAACGGCGTCGATCCTGAGATGGTGCAGTTCGCAACGCCGAAGGATGCGGCGATCGCGGCAAGCTTTTCGCCTTATGCGGCCGACAGCCTCAGCCAGAGCCAGGAGCTTGCCGACCGCGGCGTCCCCATTATCGCGATCACCGACTCGGCCTTCTCGCCGCTTGCCGCCTGCGCCACCCATTGGTTCGAGGTGGCGGAGGCCGATTTCGCCGGCTTCCGCTCCCTGTCGGCCTCGATGGCGCTCACCATGGCGCTGCCGGTCGCCATCGCCGAGCGGCGGCGCAAGCGACAGCACGCAAAAGCGGGAAAAGCGAAAATGGAATAAACATTCCGAATTGACAAAATATCGGAACCAATGTTTCATTATTGTAATTCGCAGGCACTGGAAGCCGCGCAAAATCTAGCGGGAGGACATCATGGTACAATCGAATCCGGGTTTACAGCCGGAGCCGGCGCTTGATGTAATCACCATCGGCCGCTCCTCGGTCGATCTTTATGGTCAGCAGATCGGCTCGCGGCTGGAGGATATCGCCTCCTTTGCCAAATCCGTCGGCGGCTGCCCGTCCAATATCGCCATCGGCACGGCGCGGCTCGGCCTCAAATCCGGCCTCATCACCCGCGTCGGCGACGAGCAGATGGGACGCTTCATCCGCGAGCAGGCGGCGCGCGAAGGGGTCGCGACGGACGGCATCGTTACCGACAAGGAACGGCTGACGGCGCTCGTGCTGCTTGCGGTCGAGGCTGAGGGCGTATCGCCGATGATCTTCTATCGTTCCGACTGCGCCGACATGGCGCTTGAGGAAGGCGATATCGACGAAAATTTCATCAAGTCGTCACGCGCCGTTCTCGTATCCGGCACGCATTTCTCGCGGCCGAATACCGAGGCCGCGCAGCGCAAGGCGATCCGCATCGCCAAGGAGAACGGCCGCAAAGTAATCTTCGACATCGACTACCGGCCGAACCTCTGGGGCCTTGCCGGCCATGCCGAAGGCTTCGAGCGCTACGTGAAGTCCGACCGCGTCTCCTCGAAGATGAAGGAGACGCTGCCCGATTGCGATCTCATCGTCGGCACTGAAGAGGAAATCCTGATCGCTTCCGGCGCCGACGACGTGCTCGGCGCGCTGAAGGAAATCCGCCGCCTGACGCCGGCGACGATCGTGCTGAAGCGCGGCGCCATGGGCTGCATCGTCTATGAGGGGCCGATCGCCGACGACCTCGAAGCCGGCATTGTCGGCCAGGGTTTCCCGATCGAGGTGTTCAACGTGCTAGGCGCCGGTGATGCCTTCATGTCCGGTTTCCTCCGTGGCTTCCTGCGCGACGAACCGCTGAAGACCTGCGCCACCTGGGCCAATGCCTGTGGGGCTTTCGCCGTCTCCCGGCTGCTCTGCTCGCCGGAATATCCGACCTGGGCGGAGCTCGACTTCTTCCTGAAAACCGGCAGCAAACATCGGGCGCTGCGCAAGGACGAGGCGATCAACCATATTCATTGGGCATCCACCCGGCGTGGCGACATCCCGCTGCTGATGGCGCTGGCGATCGATCACCGCTCGCAACTCGTCAGCGTCGCCGATGAAGTCGGCGTCGGCCACGAGAAAATCGTCGCCTTCAAGCGGCTGGCAGTCGAAGCGGCGGCGCGCGTTTCGAACGGCCGCGACGGTTACGGCATGCTGATCGACGAACGCTTCGGCCGCGATGCCTTTTTCGATGCGGCGACGAAGAATTTCTCCTGGATCGGCCGGCCGGTGGAATTGCCGGGTTCCAAGCCGCTGCGCTTCGAATTCAGCCAGGATATCGGTTCGCAGCTTGTCGAATGGCCGCTCGGCCATTGCATCAAATGCCTGTGCTTCTATCATCCCGACGACCCGGCCGAATTGAAGAGCGAGCAGCAAGAGAAGCTGCGCACGCTGTTCGAAGCCGCACGCAAGGTCGGCCGCGAGCTGCTGGTCGAGATCATCGCCGGCAAGAACGGACCGCTTACCGACGATACGATCGCGACCGCGCTGGAAGAACTTTATGCGCTCGGCATCAAGCCGGACTGGTGGAAGCTGGAGCCGCAAGCCTCCGGCGAAGCCTGGAAGAAGATCGACGCGGTGATTGCCAAAAATGATCCATGGTGCCGCGGTATCGTGCTCCTGGGCCTCGAGGCGCCCGCCGAGGAACTGATCTCCTGCTTCGAGGCGACGCTGGCGGCTCCTTCGGTGAAGGGCTTCGCCGTCGGCCGGACGATCTTTGCCGATGCGGCGCGCGCCTGGCTTTCGGGCGCCATGAACGACGAGGAGGCGATTGCCGACATGGCCGGCCGCTTCCGGCAACTGACAGAGGCGTGGCTGAAGACACGCGGGCTTCAGTAGCAATAGAATTAAACCCCTCCCCAACCCCTCCCCACAAGGGGAGGGACTTAACTTGAGGCGCCGCCTCACGCCATCATCGAACATCCTTTGGATGAAACGTTGCGGCGGGAACGCAGAGAGGCGAACAGGTTAGCCCCTCCCCTTGTGGGGAGGGGTTGGGGAGGGAAAAAGATAAAGAGTTAAAACTCCGGGAGACCCCGATGGGCAAGACGATTCGGTTGACGATGGCGCAGGCCGTCGCGCATTTCCTTAAAAAGCAGATGACGGTTGTCGACGGCAAAAAGGTGCCGATCTTTGGCGGCGTCTGGGCGATCTTCGGTCACGGCAACGTCGCCGGCATAGGCGAGGCGCTTTATCAGGTGCGCGGGGAATTGACGACCTATCGCGCCCACAACGAACAGGGCATGGCGCATGCCGCGATCGCCTATGCCAAGGCGAATTTCCGCACGCGCTTCATGGCCTGCACGACCTCGATCGGTCCCGGCGCGCTGAACATGGTGACGGCCGCCGGTGTCGCACATGTCAACCGCATTCCCGTTCTTTTCCTGCCGGGCGACGTTTTCGCCAACCGCGCGCCGGATCCGGTGCTGCAGCAGATCGAGGATTTCGGTGACGGCACTGTTTCGGCCAATGACGCCTTCCGCCCGGTTTCGCGCTATTTCGACCGCATCACCCGGCCGGAGCAGATCATCTCGGCGCTGAAGCGTGCCATGCAGGTGCTGACCGATCCACTGGATTGCGGTCCGGTGACCTTGTCGCTCTGCCAGGATGTTCAGGCCGAAGCCTTCGATTATCCGGAAAGCCTGTTTGAGGAAAAGGTCTGGACGACCCGCCGGCCGCAACCGGATGCAGACGAGCTCACCAATGCCATCGCGCTGATCAAGGCATCGCAGAAGCCTGTGATCGTCGCAGGCGGCGGCGTGCTCTATTCACAGGCGACGAAGGAGCTTGCCGCCTTTGCCGAGGCCCATGCCATTCCCGTCGTCGTCACCCAGGCCGGCAAATCCTCGATCGACGAAACTCTGCCGCTGGCGCTCGGCTCGGTCGGCGTCACCGGCACATCGGCAGCGAATGCGATCGCCGAAGAGACGGACCTCGTCATCGCCGTCGGCACACGCTGCCAGGATTTCACCACCGGCTCCTGGGCGTTGTTCAAGAACGACAGCCTCAAGATGATCGGGCTCAATATCGCCGCCTACGACGCGGTGAAACATGACAGCCATCCTGTCGTCGCCGATGCCCGCGAAGGGCTGAAGGCGCTTTCGGCGGGCCTTTCCGGCTGGAAGGCGCCGGCGGCGCTGACCGAGAAGGCGGCTGCGGAAAAGAGAGTCTGGATGGAAGCTGCGGCGAAGGCCATGGCGACGACCAATGCCGCCCTGCCCTCCGATGCGCAGGTGATCGGCGCAGTGGTGCGCACGATCGGCGGCGACAATACGACGCTGCTTTGCGCCGCCGGCGGCTTGCCCGGCGAATTGCACAAGCTCTGGCCGGCGACGGCACCCGGCAGCTATCACATGGAATACGGCTTTTCCTGCATGGGTTACGAGATCGCCGGCGGCCTCGGCGCCAAGATGGCGCGTCCCGAACGGGATGTCGTCGTCATGGTCGGCGACGGCTCCTACATGATGATGAATTCCGAGATCGCAACCTCGGTGATGCTCGGCCTCAAGCTCAACATCGTCGTGCTCGACAATCGCGGCTATGGCTGCATCAACCGGCTGCAGATGGGAACCGGCGGCGCAAACTTCAACAATCTGCTCAAGGACTCCTATCACGAGGTGATGCCGGAGATTGATTTCCGCGCGCATGCCGAAAGCATGGGGGCCATCGCCGTCAAGGTCGGCTCGATCGCGGAGCTGGAGCAGGCGATTGCCAGTTCGAAGAAGAACGACCGTACCTCGGTCTTCGTCATCGACACCGATCCCTTGATCACTACTGAGGCCGGCGGCCACTGGTGGGATGTCGCGGTGCCCGAGGTCAGCCCACGCGAAGAGGTCAACAAAGCGCGCAAGGGCTATATCGAGGCACGCGCCGCCCAGCGCATCGGCTAAATCATTGCTGTCATTTTTCGGAGGAGCGGAACCGCTCCTCCGCATTATCTTTAAGGAGAATGTTGATGAAGGCCAAACTCGGCATGTCGCCCATCGCTTGGTGGAACGACGACCTTCCAGAACTCAGCGACGATGTGTCCCTGGAGGAATGCCTGCGGCAGTCGCGCAGCGCCGGCTTTACTGGCATGGAGCAAGGGCGCCGTTTCCCGAGCAACCCGGAAGAAAT
This sequence comes from Rhizobium lentis, assembly GCF_014200175.1. Classification (GTDB taxonomy): domain Bacteria; phylum Pseudomonadota; class Alphaproteobacteria; order Rhizobiales; family Rhizobiaceae; genus Rhizobium; species Rhizobium mulingense. Next base: position 341,750 of record NZ_JACHBD010000003.1, read on the forward strand.
GCTGCCGATCCTGCGCGCCGCCGACGTGACGCTGTGCGGCGGCTGGTTCTCCGGCACGCTGGTCAATGAGGAGCTTGCGGTCAACAAAGACCGCATCGCGCCGATGATCGAACTGTTCAAGGCAGTCAACGCGCCCTGCATCGTTTACGGCGAAGTCGGACGCTCCATCCAGGGCGACCGCTCAAAACCGCTCGCGACCAAGCCGCGCCTCGCCGACGACGAGATGAAGGCCTATGCGCGCCGCGTCACAGAATTCGGCGAATGGTGCGCCGAGCAGGGCATGCCCCTCTCGTACCACCACCACATGGCGGCCGTCGTCGAAACCGAGCCGGAGCTCGATGCCTTCATGCGCAATTCGGGCGAAGGCATTCCGCTGCTGCTCGATGCCGGTCATCTGGCTTTTGCCGGCGGCGACGTGCTGCGCGCCATCGACAATCACCATGCCCGCATCAATCATGTCCACGTCAAGGACATTCGCCAATCCGTGGTCGATGGGCTCGACCGCAGCCGGCAGTCCTTCCTCGACGCAGTAGCGCTCGGCGCCTTCACTGTCCCGGGCGACGGTTCGCTCGATTTCGGCGCCATCGTCCAGCGGTTCGCCGACCACGGCTACGAGGGCTGGTTCGTCGTCGAGGCCGAACAGGATCCGCGCAAAGCGCCGCCGCAGAAGATGGCCGAGATCGGCCATGCGGAATTGATGCGGGTGATGGCGGCGGCTGGCTATACGGTGGAAACGGAAGGTTTTCCCAAGGGATAACGGAAAAGAAAACCCCTCCCCAACCCCTCCCCACAAGGGGGAGGGACTTACTTGAGGCACCGCCCTGCTCCAGACAGCGCCACCTTGCAAAAGGAACGTCGCAACATGAGCGAGACAGCGCCGCAGATTAAGGCCCTCCCCCCTTGTGGGGAGGGGTTTGGGGCGGGGATTTTGTAGCGTACGAGGAGAAACACCAATGCCAAACCTCAAGGTGAAACCGTCCGGCACGCATGGCCGCGTCACGCATGTCACCCCTGAAAATGCCGGCTGGACCTATGTCGGCTTCGATCTGCATCGCTTGAAGCCGGGCGAGACGGTTTCAGGAGAGACCGGCGATCGGGAAATCTGCCTCGTCTGGGTCACCGGCAAGGGCAAGGCATCGGCCGGCACCAGGGATTTCGGCACGCTCGGCGGCCGCATGAGCCCGTTCGAAGGCGCGCCGCATGCACTTTACATCCCGATGGAATCGACGTGGTCGGTGACGGCGGAGACCGATCTCGAGCTCGCCGTCTGCTCGGCGCCCGGCGGCGGCACCTACCAGGCGAAGGAAATTCCGCCCGGCACGCATCCACAGGTGACGCGCGGCAAGGGCACGAATGTGCGCTACGTTAACAATATCATGCCGGAGGACGACAGCTCGGCGCATTCGCTGCTCGTCGTCGAGGTGATCACGCCCGGCGGCCACACCTCCTCCTATCCGCCGCACAAGCACGACCAGGACGACCTGCCGAACGAGAGTTTTCTGGAAGAGACCTATTACCATCGCCTCAACCCGCCGCAGGGCTTCGGTTTCCAGCGCGTCTATACCGACGATCGTTCACTGGACGAAGCGATGGCGATCGAGGACGGCGACGTGACGCTGGTGCCGAAGGGCTACCATCCTTGCGCGGCAACGCACGGCTACGATCTCTACTACCTCAACGTCATGGCCGGACCGAAGCGCATCTGGAAATTCCACAATGCCGCCGAGCACGAATGGCTGCTGAAAGCATAAGCGCGCCTCCGATCGCTAAATAATCTGACAGCGGCAAGCCGCCGCTGATGGTTCACTGCCTCCATTCAACAAGAATGGAGGATCATCATGCACAGCTCGAATATCACCATAGCAGGCCGCAGCGTCCGTTCTTCGCATCACGGGCGCGGCCTGTTGCCTGCGGCAATTACGGCTGTCCGCTGGCTGGCACGCAAGGTCGGCGAAAGGCGCAACCGCAATGCGCTGATGGAACTTTCCGACGATCAGTTGAAGGATATCGGCCTTTCCCGGGGGCAGACGGAAAGCGACGTTCACGTCTATAGCCGCTACTGAACACAGGCATCAGTCGTGATACTGTCCACGGGTCGCCTTGTCGGCGGCCTGTCCGGCTGGGAATATAGGATGTCGCAGTTTTCAACAACATTGCTCCTGGAAACAAAGACCGTCACCATTCGTGACATCGTCTGCAATGGCGAATGCCGGCATAAGAGCGACGAGGAATGCGCCCACAAGACAAGCCTCGTCTACCCCTATCGCGGCATCTTCATGCGGCATGTCGGCCGCGCCGATACGGTGGCTGAGGCCAATCAGATGCTGTTCTTCAATGCCGGCCAGAGCTATCGGATCAGCCACCCGATCGAAGGCGGCGATGCCTGCATCGATCTGGCGGTTGACGAATCCATGCTCGAAGAGCTCGCGCCGAAGGACCAGGTGCAGCTGGGTGCGGCCTTTTCATTCCGCCGCCAGCGCCGCCGGATCGATCCGCGCGCGCAGGCGCTGGTCGCTCTGCTGCGTCACGGTCTCCGCCGCAACATCGCCGAAACGCTGGAGGCGGAAACATTGGCGCTGACGCTGGTGCGCCGTTCGCTCGGCGATCGCACATCGCATACGGCGGGCGCCAGCGCCGGCCGGCAGAAACTCGTCGACCGGGCAAAGCTGGTGCTTTCCTCCGATCTCGCGCGGCGCTGGACACTTTCGGAAATCGCCTCCGAGGTTGGCGTCTCGCCCGTTTATCTCACCCAGGTCTTCCAGCAGGTCGAGGCGACGCCACTTTACCGCTATCAGCTGCGGCTCAGGCTTGCCCGCGCACTCGATCTGCTCGGCCAGTGCGAGGATCTGACCGCGCTTCGCCTCGATCTCGGCTTTTCCAGCCACAGCCATTTCAGCGCGTCCTTCAAGCAGTCCTTCGGGCAGACGCCGGCCGAATTCCAGCGCTCGGCGCAATTGCGGCGCAGGTAAGTTCGACATCGATCGCTAAAGATTTCGACAGCGGCGATGCGGTCTTTGATGATCTTATGAAGACTGTCCCGATCCGGGACGATCAACCGGAGGATCATCCAATGAAGAAGTCGACCTGCGCTGCCTGCGACTGCGAACTCGGCACGGAGACGATTACCGTCAAGCTCGGCGGCAAGACCGTCGAGGTCTGCTGCCAGGAATGCGCCGCGGCGCTGAACGAAGCGGAAGCCGCGACATCGGCCGCTTCGGCAGACACGGAATAGAATATCCGGCAAGGCCGCGCACCGGCGCAGCTTTGCCATCTCAGGCAGGCAGAAGCCCGTAGCGCCAGCCGTGACGTTTCGCGTTTTGCGACAGAACCAGCACGGCCAGAACGACCATGCCGACTTCGGCGAAGACCGGCACCATCCAGATCCCCTGCTCGCCGAAAACGAAGGGCAGCAGGAAGGTAAGCGGCAAGGTGAAGAGATACGGCCGCGACAGCCCAAAGATCGCCGCGCGCGGCGCATCGCCGATCGACTGGAAATAGGACGACAGGATCAGCATCTGCCCGAAGAGAAAATAGGCGCCGATCGTCCAGGGCAGAATACGCCTAACCTCGGCGACAATGGCAGGATCGGCGACGAAGACGGCGCCGAGGCGGCCAGCCAAAAGTTCGACCGCGATCTCCACCAGGCTGCAATAGACGAGCGCCGAAAGCATGGCGATCTGCAAGCTGCGGCCGACGCGACGCCCGAGGCCGGCACCGTGATTGTTGCCGGCAATCGTCTGCAGGGCGACGCTGAGGCCAAGCAGCGGCAGATAGGTGAAGGTCATGATCCGCGTGATGATGCCGTAAGCGGCGACCGTCGCGACATAATCTGCCACGCTCCAGAGCGAGATATTGACGAGAATGGCGGCGGATGCCAGCGATATGCCGATGAAGCCGAGGCTCATCGGCGCGCCGAAGGCGGCGATGCCGCGCCACTCGGCAAGGGCCAATCCTCGAGAAGGTCTGAGTGCCGCCGCCCGGCGCCAGCGATAGGCAAGCACGGCAGCGAGACAGACGAATTGCGAGGCGATGGAGCCGGCGGCCGAACCGAGCACACCCCAATGCATAACGGCCATGAACAGCCAGTTGGCGAGGATGTTGAGCAGCGAGGCCGACAGCGTCACCAGCGTCATGAAACCGATCTTGCCTTCGCAGCGCAATCCGTCGAGATGCAGCGACAGAAAGAAGCTCACCGGCGCAAAGGCAATCATCGTGCCCATGAACAGCATGGCGCCATTGGCCACGGCGGGCGTGCCGGCACCGGTATCGATGATCTGGCGGCCGAGGGTCCAGTAGAGCATATTGAGGACCAGGGTGACGGCCAGCGCCAGCGTATGGGCGCCGGCAAATACCCTGCCCGCGCTCTGGCGATCGCCGGCCCCGAGCCGGCGAGCGAGGATGCTCGCCATGCCGTTCGAAACGAGCGATTGCAGGGCGATCAGCAGCATCAGGCCCGGGAAAATCAGGCTGACGGCGGAGAGCGCATCAGGGCCGACATAGGCGCCGAGGAAATAGGCGTCGACGACGGTGAAGAGGCCGTTGAGCGTGGTGATCGCGACGATCGGCACCGCCGTCCTGATGAAGACGCCCGGCAACCAGCCGGTGAGAAAAGCATTGCCCTGGGAAAGATCGGTCATGGAGAAATCCGTACAATATGGCGAGCTCCGATCCGGGGTGACATCATCCGGATTCAGATGGCCTCAAGAATCAAAAGTGATTTAGAGATCGAGCACCAAATGCGGCACGCCGTTCGAGGTTTTCCTCGGCGAGACGCCGTCGGCATCGATCTGCGCGCTCACACGCCGGCGAAAGGCTGAAAAGCTCTCGAAGGTCACGACATCGACCGCTTCGTCGAAATGGATGGTGATCCTGTGGAGTTCGCCTCCCGGCAGGGCCGACAGCGCCAGAACCTCGCCGGTGAACGGCTGATTGAGATAACGGCCGCGGATGTGCGCCCCGACAAAAAGGGGTGTCTTCGCAGCCGCATTGGGTTTCGCCGCCAGCGCCGCCAGCGTGTTCCAGTCGCGCGCGCCGTACTGGCGGGCGATCATTTCGAGCGCCGCACTGTGGGTCAGCGCGGTGCGGCGATCGTTCATCGCCTGGCGCAGGCGTTTGGCCTGGGCCTTCAATTCGTCAATGCCGGGATAGGTCGTCGTCATGGAGTGGGCCTTTGCAAAAGGCATGCTCTTCGACTGTGGATGGGAGCTCGCATTGCCGTCAGTCAGCATGCACCAAGGGGCCGTGACCATGATCGCGAAGACTTCACCATGGATTTTCATCCGCGAGCGGCCGGTGCCTCGAACCGGGAGTTTGTATGCGCGAATGCCGCCGACATGTCAAGGATGGCCGATATGCACCGGGAATGAACAAATTTGGAGCAACACTGCCAGAAATCGATGCGATTTTCCGGCAATCTCCCAAGAAGACTTCAAACTTAACGATGTTCTTCAGCAGCTATCAGTAATCTCGTGTTAATTTTCTCATATGATAGCGGAGGCTAAAAGGGCCTTTCAGATGCACCTCGACACAGAACACCCCAAGCCGGAACGTGCTTACAGGGAATTCAACCTCGGCAGGCCCGGCAACATCATCTTCGTCGGCCATCACCTCAGCACCGGAACGCAGGTGCGGTGCCTGATTCGGACGATCACGCTGGCCGGCGCGGTACTCGAGGTCAGCCCGGGCCTGGAGATGCCGAGCCATTTCTTTCTTGAAATCCTCGGCATTCACGACGAGATCGGCGCCACCATGGTCAAGCGCGAAGGCGAATTGGTGACGGTCAGCTTCAACATGCTGCTCAATCCGGAATTCCTGCACCACGTGCTGCGACTGAGCTTCGAAACCTGAAGCTTCTTTCAATCCGTGCCTTATCGCGGCGTGGCCTCGTCTCGCCTCTTCTTGAGGAGAGATACGCGATGATCGGGATGATCCAGAGAAGTCCGCGCCATTCCGGGCCATCGAGCGGATCGGCCATGGGATCGCGGCGCATGCGGCGTTTGCGAGTTTCGACTTCCTCGAAGAGAACGACCCAGTTGAGAAGCATTGCCTATCCTCCATCTATTGCTGGAGCACTTGAGCTAGGCCTTCACGCGCTGGCTATGTAGAGGCGCCGGGGAAAGGGGGTTTTCATCCATGAAAGATGCGAGCTGGGACGATCTGCAACTCTTCTTCCATGTTGCGACCGGCGGCGGGCTTTCGGCGGCGGCAACACGCACCGGCCTCAGCGCGCCGACGATCGGCCGGCGCATGCTGGCGCTCGAACGGGTGACCGGGCGGTCGCTGTTCAGCCGTGGGCCCACCGGTTACCTTCTGGCCAAGGACGGTCAGGAGCTCCTCGATCGCGTCCGGCGAATGCAGGATGCGGCGCAGGCGATCTCAGACTGGCGCGACGAGGTGCTGATGCTGCCGATCGTCTCGACGGCCGCCGACAGCTGGACCCTGCGCTTCATTGCCGACCATCTGGCCGGCGTCTGGACGCCGAAGGACAGTTTCCGCATGTGCTACAAGACGTGTGATGCGAGCGTCGACTTCACCTATCGCGAGGCGCATATCGCCATTCGCCATAGCCGGCCGGACAGCGGCAACGTCGCGATCCGCCGTTCGGTCAAAGTCGCCCATGCCGCTTACCAGGCGGCCGACTTTGCGCAGACCAATTGCAACTGGATTTCGCTTGGCACCGACACCGCGATTACCCCGGCGGACAAATGGACGTTCGAACAGCCGGATTATTGGATCACCAGCTGGACGAACACGCCGCATATGCTCTTTTACCTGATCCGGGGCGGAGCCGGCCGCGGCGTACTGCCCTGTTTCATCGGCGATCAGGAGCGCAAGCTCGTGCGCGCCGGGCCTGTCATCGACGATCTGACCTACGACATGTGGATCGTCGCGCATGACGATGAGCGGCAACGGCCGGAGGTCAGGATCGTCATCGACCGCCTGGGAGCCCTGTTTGCCGACCATGAAGATCTGTTTGCCGGGCAGAGGCCGTCGGAGTGAGGGGAACAAGAAGTGCGCGCCAGCCAGTCCGCGCTCTCTTAATGCCTTTGATCAGGCGGCGAGATGTCGCTCGATCTCGTCGATCGGCAGATTGGTATAGTCTTTCGCCAATTCCGCCGAAATCGCCGCCTGCGTCTCGGCGCTGAGCGCCGGCCGCAAGGTGCCGAGCGCCTTCGGCGGCGCAATGAGGACGATGCGGTGTGCATCCTTTGCCTGGGTCAGCTCGTCCATTCGTTCCGCCACATGTCTCAGGAATTGAGCTTCGGCCTGCTCCTGCCAGCTGGTCTCTTCGACAGCGCTGCGGCTGAACCCATCGGCGGCATGGCTGCGACCAGGCTTGTCGGCGCCGATCTCGCGATCGGGCTCGTTCGGCTGCGTCAGGGTTTCCAACACCTTGAGGTTCACCAGTTGGGCATCGCCGGCATTCTGCATGATCAGGGCCTTGGCTCCATTGCAGACTACGACCCATGTTTTCCCAGGAATTCTGAAGTCGGTCATCTTCAACTCCTCGCTGTCCTCATCGAAGCGCGCTGTGCTTCATCGATCAAGACAGAACGTCCGGCCGTTGAAAGAGTTCGAGAAATGGCGCCGGAAATCGATTGGAGCGGCGGTCCGGTTTCCAGGCCTCGCTGTTTTCTCGTCTTTCGCCGCCGCGGCGATTTGTGCAGGCGATGTTGTCCGGCAGCTGCGGCGCCGACCGCTGGCCGACGCATATCTCGCCCTCAGAAATCTCGGATGAAACGGGTGTCGGGCTGACGGCCCCGTCCCGATTGTGAACATCGGGGCGTCCCGCTTGGGAACAAAATTGAAAGTCGTTAAAATTGTCCCTTTATATTTGACGAATGCGCAAAACATTCATGTGACCTTGGCCGGAGCAAGATCAGCTTGCACCAGAGCAAGAACCCCAACTGTGCCCTGCCTGACGGAGAATGCAAGATGACTATGCTCCGCGCCACACACCTTGCCACGGTCAAATCCGCCATCTACGACCTGCGCTGGGAAGAATTCCACGTCAAGCGCCCCGCCCGTATCGTCGCCGTCCGGCCGTGCCTCACCGGCGTATCGATGCGAAGCGCCGAGATCATCGATATCTCGCAAGGCGGCGCCACTTTCATCGTGTCGACCACCGCCGGTCTGCCGAAACATTATTATCTCAACATTCTCGGCCTCGCCTATCGGATCGGCTGTGCCGAGGTCTACCGTCGCAAGGAACGCATCGGCGTGCGGTTCATCAACCTGATGGATCCCGAGGTTCTGCGCCGCGTGGTGCGCACCGACTTCCTTGTCGGCAACATGGAAGCGCTCGATGCACGGCGTGCGCCGATGTTCCACCCGCAGGCGTCGCCCATCGGTCAGCTGTTGAAATAATCTGGCTTGCCTTGGCCGTACCCCGGCCTATTGTTGCGTCAACCGTCAACATGTCCGGGAACTAGCCTTCGCATGTCCGCCTTTTCGCGCTTTACGCCCCTCATCAGCGCCCTGCCCTCCACGGTTCCCTTCGTGGGCCCCGAGGCCATCGAGCGCCAGCGCGGACGTGCCGTCTTGGCACGCATCGGCGCCAACGAGAACGGCTTCGGCCCGGCCCCTTCCGTGCTTGCGGCGATAAGCGAGGAGGCGGGCAATATCTGGAAATACAATGACCCGGAAAATTTCACGCTGAGGGAAGCGCTCGGCGCTCATCTCGGCACCTCCTCCGCCAATATCGCCATCGGCGGCGGCATCGACGAGTTGCTTGGCCAGATCGTCCGGCTGGTGATCGAAACCGGCGCGACGGTTGTCACCTCGCTCGGCGCCTATCCGACGTTCAATTTCCATGTCGCCGGCTTCGGCGGCCGGCTGGTGACCGTGCCCTATGTCGATGACCGCGAGGATCTCGACGGGCTGCTCGAGGCCGTCAGGCGCGAGAATGCGCCGCTCGTCTATTTCGCCAATCCCGACAATCCGATGGGAAGCTGGTGGGACGCCGACAGCATCGTCGCTTTCGCCCGGGCACTGCCCGAGACGACGCTGATGGTGCTCGACGAGGCCTATAGCGAGACGGGACCGGCAAATTCGCTGCCGTCGATCGCTTCGCTGATCGATCTGCCGAACATCGTGCGCACCCGCACCTTCTCCAAGGCCTATGGCCTTGCCGGCTCCCGCACCGGGTACGTTATCTCGACGCCCGGCACGGCGCAGGCCTTCGATAAGATCCGTAATCATTTCGGCATGAACCGGCTGGCGACGGCAGCCGCGCTCGCCGCCCTCGAGGACCAGGCCTATCTCACCGAGGTGGTCCGCAGGATCCATGCGGCGCGGGAGCGCATCGGCCGCATCGCCCGGGCAAACGGCCTTGAGCCGCTGCCCTCGGCGACGAATTTCGTGGCGATCGACGCCGGCCGCGACGGCGCTTATGCGCGGGCGATCGTCGACGGGCTGATGGAGCATGGCGTCTTCATCCGCATGCCCGGTGTGGCGCCGCTCAATCGCTGCATCCGCGTCAGCGTCGGGCCGGAGACCGACATGGCGCTGTTCGAGGAAGCGCTGCCGCAGGTGCTGAAGGCGATCGGCTGATCAAGCATGATGCTGAAACATGTGAGCGGTTTTCGTTCGACATCATGCTGATAATTAAACGAAGAACCGCGGCCGGTATCCGGCCGCGGTGCTCTTCTCCCGGCATCGGCGTTTCAAACGCCCCGCCCGCCCCTCTTTCGAGGTTGTTATTTCTGTCGAAGCGCCAGCAGGAGACGGTTTCAGTGAACCGTCATCCATTCGCGGGCAGCGCGCAACGCTTCCACGAGCTGCATCTTGTTCATGGTGGCGGCCACGTCGGCGCGAAGCTCGGCGGCGCGGTCGTTACCCTTGATCGCGGCAATGTTCAGCCATTTGTGGGCAGCGACGAGATCGACGGCGCAGCCGCGGCCGGTCGCATACATCAGACCCATTTCGCAGAAGACATCGGCGCTGTTGTCGCCACCCATGGTGGCCGTTTCAGCATTGTGCATTTCAAAGCGTGCCATCGGTTTTATCCCTGTTAGCCTGTTTATGACTTACCCTGTTTTACCTCCGGACCTTGCCGTCTATTGCGGCTTGCAGCCCTTCAGTTTCGGCGGGTTTGCCCCGCTCGTTTGATGGCTTCACTATGCCGAACCGCCTTCAAAAAACGCCTAAAATCCATGATTAATTTGAGACAAACAAAGTGCAAACACTTGGTAAAATTGGGTTTTTATTAAACATCGGATGCCTTGGAGCTTAAGGGTTTTCGTTCGAATTTTACGAAAGATTCAGATTCGAAAATAAACCGATCGTTCATCATGAAATCAGCAGACGACAGATTTAAGAGCCTCGACCTTTCGCTTTTTTCCAGCTTTCGGCGATCTCCGGCGATAGCGATCACCCTGTATTTACCTTTACGTTCGCGTCAGTTATTTTCGCGGCCGGTCAAAGGACATCAGGGAGGAAAAGATGATCCGCAGCTTCATTCTCGCCGGCGCCATCGCCGTGATCGCGGGTACCGCGCATGCCGAAGAGCCGATCGTTGGCAATTGGAAAACCGCCTCGGGCGAAACGGCGGTGATCGCGGCCTGCGGCGGCAGCTACTGCGTGACGCTAAAAACCGGCAAATACAGCGGTCGGAAGATCGGCAGGCTTGCCGGTACCGGCGGCAGCTACGCCGGCGAGATCACCGATCCGGCCGCCGACAAGACCTATAGCGGCTCGGGCAAGGTTTCCGGCAATTCGCTGCGGATGCAGGGCTGTGTCTTGAAAGTCCTCTGCAAGTCGCAGACCTGGACGCGGCTCTGATGCGATAAGGCCAGCACAGCAAATATCCAAAGCGGCCTAATCATGCCGGCCGAAATGCCGGCATGCCTCGGAGCTTTCTCAGCTCGCCAATCGTCACGACAATTCTTCAACCCTGCCCCGCAAGCTGAACGGTGGATGAACCGGCATCTCAGCACTCGTTCAGCCGTCTCATGGCAAAACTCATGTCATGGTTAGGTTGCGCATCGGGGCATGAGATGAACCTCTACATTCTGGCAAGACGTTTCAGCATCATCACGCTGTTCGCAGCAATCTTCGCGATCACATTTTCGGCGGTCGTTGTGCATGAGGGCGGCGGCGGCACGCAGTCGCATTTCGGTGCGAGCTATACCTGCCTGGAGAGAAACGGGACCTTCTGCGCGCCGACGGTGCGGTGAACGGTACAGACACGGAAGAAGATAAAAAATCGATTTCCGTCGGCGCACGTCGTTTGCTTGTCAAAAACAACTCTCTATAATGCGTCATGAACAAACGAATCTCCCCTTTGTCGCCCCTCGACATTTCCTCTCCGCCCCCTTTCCAGCCGCAGAGCTTCGATGATCCCGCCAAGGCCGTCGACACGCTGACCGAACTCTACGAGCGCAATACGGCCTTCCTGATCGAGAGCTTCACCGAGCTTGCCCAAGGCGCTCCGATCGCCTCGCGCTACCGCGCTTTCTATCCGCAGGTGAGCATCGAGACGACCAGCTTCGGGCATGTCGATTCGCGCCTCTCCTACGGCCACGTCACGGCGCCCGGCATCTACACGACGACGGTCACGCGGCCGAAGCTCTTCAAGCATTACCTGAAGGAGCAGCTGTCGCTGCTGATGAAGAGCCACAATGTTCCAGTGATCGTCTCGGAATCGACGACGCCGATTCCGCTGCACTTCGCCTTTGGCGAGGGCGCGCATGTGGAAGCAGCGACCTCCGCCTTCGTCGACGTCCCGATGCGCGATATCTTCGACACGCCGGACCTCAACACCACCGACGACGAGATCGCCAACGGCGAATATATCCCGCCGCCGGGCGAGCCCTCACCGCTTGCTCCGTTCACCGCCCAGCGTATCGATTATTCGCTCGCCCGGCTGTCGCATTATACGGCGACGCATGCCGAGCATTTCCAGAATTTCGTGCTATTCACGAACTACCAGTTCTATATTGACGAATTCTGCAGCTGGGCGCGCAAGCTGATGGCCGAGGGCGGCGACGGTTATACCGCCTTCGTCGAGCCCGGCAATATCGTCACCCTGCCCGGTTCGAGCGTGCCGGATACGGATGCGACACTTGCCCGCCTGCCGCAGATGCCGGCCTACCATCTGAAAAAGAAGGGCCATGCCGGGATCACCATGATCAATATCGGCGTCGGTCCCTCCAACGCCAAGACGATCACCGACCATGTCGCCGTGTTGCGCCCGCATGCCTGGTTGATGCTCGGCCACTGCGCCGGCCTGCGCAACAGTCAGCGGCTCGGCGATTATGTGCTTGCCCATGCCTATATGCGCGAGGACCATGTGCTCGACGACGACCTGCCGGTCTGGGTGCCGATCCCGGCGCTCGCCGAAGTGCAGGTGGCGCTGGAGGCGGCCGTCGCCGAAATCACCGGCTACGAGGGTTTCGAGTTGAAGCGCATCATGCGCACCGGCACCGTCGGCACGATCGACAACCGCAACTGGGAACTGCGCGACCAACGCGGGCCGGTGCAGCGGCTGTCGCAGGCACGCGCCATAGCGCTCGACATGGAATCGGCAACGATCGCCGCCAACGGGTTCCGCTTCCGCGTGCCTTACGGAACGCTGCTCTGCGTCTCCGACAAGCCGCTGCACGGCGAATTGAAGCTGCCGGGCATGGCTACCGCCTTCTACCGCACGCAGGTCAACCAGCATCTGCAGATCGGCATCCGCGCCGTGCAGAAACTGGCCGCCATGCCGAAGGAAGCCCTGCATTCGCGCAAGCTGCGCAGCTTCTTCGAGACAGCCTTCCAATAGAGATTTCCGTTTCTTCGACGGAAATCTCTTTGTCTTCACGCAATTCCGGCAAAAGCGCTTCGCGCTTTGCCTGGCAAAACCCACCGCGCATTTTTACCGGAATTGCTGTAGGCCGTTTCCTCATCGGCCTGCGACGACAGGCGCTGGGTGCTGCGCAACCACCTGCGGTCGGCCGGCAGCAAGATTCAGCCCTGCTATCAGCAGGGTGAAGGCGACGAAGGTGAAAGCGGTGCGCAGCAGAATCTTCAGCCCATCGCCTTCGTCGAACGCCTGGGGACGCTTGTCATGGCGGCGGGCCCAGATTTGGCTTGCGAGCGCGATTTCAAGAATACTCATTGCCGTTCTCCTCGACAGGTTTCGATGAAGCCTTGTCGAGTGCTGCCTTGCGATTTCGACAGCCGGCGGCGACAAAGATTTTTTCTGCCGCTGTCGAAATGTGTGAAGCTCGATCGTCCAGAGTCATTGAAACATCCCAAGGAGGCTGTCTGCGATGAAATATCTCTGTCAGGTCTGGTTCGACGGCGCGGTGCTCGACGCGATGACGAAAGAGGAGAAGGCCGAGTTCGACGCGAATTCCTTGAACTACGACAAGGACCTTGCCGAAAGCGGCCACATGATCGTCGCCCAGGCGCTGCAGCCGCCGACATCGGCGGTGACCGTGCGGGTGCGCAGCGGTGAAACATCGGTGACGGACGGTCCTTTCGCCGAGACGAAGGAGGCGCTCGGCGGTTTCATCCTGATCGAGGCCAAGGATCTCAACGAAGCGATCCGCATCGCCGCCGGCATCCCGCTTGCGAAGCTCGGTGCGATCGAGGTGCGGCCCATTCATTCCTTCGGAAAAGACGCGTGAGGAGACGGCGATGAAATATCTGTGCCAGGTCTGGTTCGAAACCGCGAAGATCAACGCAATTTCCGCCGAGGAAGGCGAAAAGCTGACGAAGGATTCGATCATCAACGATGATCGGCTGCGCGACAGTGGCCACCTGCTCGTCGCATTGGCGCTGCGCGAGCCGGCCACAGCCGTGACGGTCAGGGTTCGCAGCAACGAAGTGACGGCGACGGACGGCCCTTTCGCCGAGATCAAGGAACATCTCGGCGGCTTCGTGCTGATCGAGGCCAAGGATATGCAGGAAGCAACCGCGATCGCCGCGACCTTTCCCGTGGCGCGTTATGGCGCGATCGAGGTGCGACCGGCCTATTCGATCAAGGAGGAGTGCTGAGCGATGCGCTACATCTGCCTGATCTATAACAGCGCCGACACCGACGGCAGACTGACAGCTGACGAAGGCGTCGACCTCATCAAAGCGCATTTCGCCTTCGACGAGGAACTGCAACGCGACGGCTTCATGATCCATTCGGATGCGCTCGAAATGCCTGACCAGGCGAGCGTGCTGCGGGTTCGAAACAATAGGCTCTCCGTCACCGACGGCCCCTATGTCGAAACGAAGGAGCATCTGGCCGGCTTCTACGTCATCGAGGCGCCTGACATAGCGAAGGCGAAGGAGATCGCCGGGCGAATTCCGTCGGCCCGCTATGGCGCGGTCGAACTGAGACCGGTGCGAACGCTCACCCTCCCGAACTGAGGTGCCCCTTGGAAAGCGTCATCGAGGAGATCTACCGAAGCCAGTCTCGCCGGGTGCTGGCGACGCTGATCCGATTGCTCGGCGATTTCGACCGTGCGGAGGAAGCGCTGCACGATGCCTTTGCAGCGGCCGCACGAACATGGCCGGTCGACGGCATTCCCGACAACCCCTCCGGCTGGCTGGTGTCGACCGGCCGCTTCAAGGCGATTGACGCAATCCGCCGGCGAGCGCGTTTCGATGCCGCGCAGCAGCACATCGAGGACAGCCTCTACAGCGTCGACGCAACGGAGATGGGCGAGATGGAAGCGATCGAGGACGACATGCTGCGGCTGATCTTCACCTGCTGCCACCCTGCGATCCCGGCGGATGCGCAAACGGCGCTGGCGCTGCGGGAAATCTGCGGACTGACCACCGAAGAGATCGCCCATGCCTTCCTCATCCCGGCGCCGACGGTCGCCCAGCGGATCGTGCGCGCCAAAGGCAGGATACGGACCGCGAACATCCCTTATGAAGTGCCGGGCCGCGAGGCGCTACCCGAGCGGCTCGACCGGGTGCTGCATGTCATCTATCTCGTCTTCAACGAAGGCTATTCCGCCTCTTCAGGAGACGCGGTCGTTCGTGCCGACCTGACCGGAGAAGCAATCCGGCTGGCGCGGCTGCTGCTGGCGCTGCTGCCGCATCCTGATGTTTGCGGACTTCTGGCGCTGATGCTGCTGCAGGATTCCCGCCGCAGCGCGCGCAGCAGCGAGGAGGAAGCGCTGGTGCTGCTTGCCGATCAGAACCGCTCGCTCTGGGACCGCGCCAAGATCTTGGAAGGCCTGGCACTCCTGGCCAAGGCAATGCGGACAGACGAGATCAGCACCTATACGGTACAGGCGGCGATCGCCGCCGAACATGCGAAGGTGGCGACCGCCGAGCAAACCGACTGGCCGCGGATTGCCTTCTACTACGACCTGCTTCTGGCGGCCCAGCCCTCGCCGGTCGTCGAGCTCAACCGCGCCGTGGCGATTTCGATGGCCGAGGGGCCGGCAAAGGGGCTGGATCTGATCGATGCCATTCTGGGACGCCAGGAACTGCAGGCCTATCATCTTGCCCATTCGGCCCGTGCCGATTTCCTGCGGCGGCTCGGCCGGAGGGAGGAGGCGATTGCAGCCTACCAGACGGCCTTGTCGCTCTGCCGGCAGGAGCCGGAGCAGGCGTTTCTCCGAAAGCGGATTTCAGCGCTTGCCGCGGCGTCCGAGCGGCAGTGAGATCGCTGTGCCCGTCAGCGCCGAAACGATGATCAGCAGATGGGCATTGACGCTCGCCTGTGCCAGCACGGCGAGTGCCGCCCGCTCGCTCGACGCTCCGAGCGCAATGGCGCCGGCGGTGATGCCGGCCGGATAGGTGCCGACCCCGCCCGGCGCATGCACCGGCAGGACGGAGGAGAGTTCGCCGCCAAGCGCGCCGCCAAAGCTGGCCGCCATGGGAAACACGCCCATCAGGCCGAGCGCCCATGCGAGCACGATCACCTTCACCAGCCAGTTGACGATGGTCATCGCCCAGGCGCGCGCAAAGGCTGCGGCATCGAGCGGCAAGCCGTTTTCGATCTCGACGACCAATCTCTGCGCCTTTGCAGGCAGAAGCCTGGCGGCGACGCGCAACAGCGGCTTGCGCGCGGCGAAGGCTGCGACCGGCAGCAGCAGGAAGGCCGCCCAAAGCGACCATGCGACGAGAGCATCGGCTGCGGCGAGCGCAAAGCCAATGCCGGCGGCCGCCAGCAGAGCATGCAGGTCGAGCAGCCGCATGACTAGGAGTGCCGAGGTCCCGCGCGTCAGCGGAATGCCGAATTCAGTGCGCATCAACAGAGGAAAACTGGTCTCGCCGGTCCGGAAGGGTAGCATGATGTTCAGGAGATTGTGGATCTGCGTGACCCGGAACAGGGTCGCAAACCGGCCCGCGGTCTCCGTCGGAAAATAGTCGTAGATGCGCCAGGTCCGCAGGAAATAGGTACCCGTCAGAGCCACGAGCGCGCCGATCACGGGACCTGCCCCGACATCGGCCCATTGGCTGATGATGACGGGCCACCCCCAGAACCACTGCACGAAGAGCGCATAGGCTGCGACAATTACGACCGTCAGCGCCGTCATGCGATTGCGCATAAACCAGGACTGCTGGCTTTCAACGATCGAACTCTTCATGTAGTAGGCATTCCTCGCTTGGCGTCGGCATGGGCCTCGGTTCCGTCCCCGGCGTTTTAGGAGAAATGAAGGTTGCGCACAACGGCGGAGTTGATGACGGTGACGGGATCGCCTCAAGCCGGCGATCCGCGCGGCGGACCGACAGATGGCGAGGCCTTGCCGGCTTGACTTGGAGATCGATGTTGGAGCGCATTACCAAAAGCATCAAGAGCGCCAGCATTTTTCTGGCAGTCTATTTCCTGCTGAACATCCTGCTCCGCATCTCATTGCCTCATACGCTCGATCTCGACGAGGCAGAGCAATCATTCTACTCGCAATATCTTCTGGCCGGCTACGGCCCACAGCCGCCCTTTTATAACTGGATCCAGTACGCCATTGTCTCGGTGACCGGCATCACGATGTGGGCGCTCTCGGTTCCCAAAAACATCATCCTGTTCGGCTGCTATCTTTTCTACGGTCTGGCTGCCCGCGAGGTGCTGAAGAGCCGTTTGCTCCCGCCCATCGCCATGCTGAGCCTGATCACCCTGCCGCAGGTCGGCCTGATGGCGCAGCGCGAGCTCACCCATACCGTTGCCCTGCTGTTTGCGACCTCGCTCTTCCTCTTCGGCTTTTTCCGGACGCTGCGCCAGCCGACGACCGGCAGTTATCTCATCATCGGCATTGCCACCGGCATCGGTCTCATCTCCAAGTATAATTTCGCCATCCTGCCGTTTGCCGCCTTCGTCGCCGTGCTGCCGGACTGGAAGTGGCGCAACCGCCTGTTCGACTGGCGCCTGCTGCCGGCGGCCGTCATCGCCATTCTGATCGTTCTGCCGCATGCGCTCTGGCTGCCCGATAACCTCGTCAGCGCTTCGGCCCCGACGTTGGAGCGGATGACTGCCGAGCATGAGGCTGCAGCCGGCCTCCCCCGCATCGGACAGGGGCTGTTGTCCCTCGTCATCGCAGTGCTCGGCTTCATCGCGTTGCCGATCGTTCTCATCGCGGCTGCCTTCAGGCGGGATTTCTTCCGTGCGCTCTCTTCGTCCAGTCCGATGATCCGGGTGATCGAGCGGATGATGGTTGTCAGCCTGCTCGCCTTCGCCGGCATCGTCGTCTTTGCCGGCGCGAGCGACATCCATGAACGCTGGCTCGACCCGTGCCTGCTCGTCCTGCTGATCTATCTGTTCCTGAAACTGGAGACAGCAGGTTTCGATCTCTCCGCCGGCCTTGCACGCTTCCGGCCGGTGGTGCCGGTTTTCATGATCGTCATCCTGTCGATCCTGCTGCTACGGATCGTCGCCATTCAATATATCGGCACCTATACGAGAACGAACGTCCCCTTCGCGAACTTCGTGACCGAACTGACCGCGACCCGGAAACCGGTTCTGATCGTGGCGGGGACCAAGTTCGTGGCGGGCAATATGAAGCTGGAGTTTCCCGACGTTCCCGTCGTGATCCCGTTCTTCCCCGGCCCCGGGGTTCCCGAATATGCGGCTGCGAAGGGGCCGGTGCTGGTTGTCTGGCGCGGCGAAACGGCAAACGACCCTACCATTTCCCCCGGCTTCGCCAACGATCTCGTGAAATCGGGTATTCATCTGAAAGAGATAAATACCCTGACGCTGCCCTATCTTTTCGGTGACGGCAAACATACCTTCTCCATAGGCTACTCCTGGGTGAAGGGCGGCGCGCAATAGCGTTGCGGCAGCTGGAGCGAGGGAAACCGGCATTGCCCGCTGGCAACGGGCGGACACTTCATGTAGTAGGCTTCCGCATACGCGCGGTGGCGGCAGTAAGGACTGTCAGGCCGCCGGCCTTTTGGAGATGAAAGTTGCAGACAACGGTAGAGCCCATTCGCGGCACGAATGATCCGGTACAATCGCTCGAGCTGTCGCTGGTCGTGCCCGTTTTCAACGAAGAGGAAAGCGTCGGCCCTCTGGTCGAACGTATCCTTGCAGCGATGTCCCAATATCCTCATCGCTGGGAACTGATCCTCGTCGACGATGGCAGCACGGATGCGACGCTCGTCAACGCCCGCAAATACGTCGGGCGCGAGGGGCTGGCGCTGAGGATCGTAGAGCTGCAGCGCAATTTCGGCCAGACCGCCGCCATGCAGGCCGGCATCGATACCGCCCAGGGCCGGCTGATCGCGACGATGGACGGCGACCTGCAGAATGATCCGAAGGACATTCCTGCGATGGTCTCGGAGCTCGAGCGGCGAGAACTCGACCTCCTGGTCGGCTGGCGCAAGAACCGCAAGGACGGTCTGTTCCTGCGCAAGATACCCTCCTGGTGCGCCAACTACCTGATCGGCCGTATCACCGGCGTCAAGCTGCACGATTACGGCTGCAGCCTGAAGATCTACCGTGCCTCGATCATCAAGCAGGTGAAGCTGATGGGCGAAATGCACCGCTTCATCCCGGCCTGGGTGGCCGGTGTCGTGCCGAGCTCGCGCATCGGCGAAATGGCCGTCACCCACCATGCCCGCGAGCACGGCGTTTCGAAATACGGGATTTCGCGTACCTTCCGCGTCATCCTCGACCTGCTGTCGGTGATGTTCTTCATGCGCTACAAGGCGAGGCCGGGGCATTTCTTCGGCTCGCTGGGTCTCGGTCTCGGCGCCGTCGCCATGCTGATCCTGCTTTACCTTGGCTTCGACAAGTTCATCATGGGCAATGATATCGGCACGCGACCGATGCTGATGGTCGGCGTCGTGCTGCTGCTGTCGTCGGTGCAGATGATCACCACCGGCATTCTGGCGGAAATGATCGCGCGCACTTATTATCGTGACGACGCCTCTCCGAATTATATCGTGCGGCAGATCTTCGACGATCAAAGCCAAGCCTAAGCCGGCAGCACGATGCTGGAACGCGCGACCAGGACGATCGGAATCGCGGGTCTGCTGCTCGCAGCCTATTTCGTGCTGAACGTCGGGCTGCGACTTGCGCTTCCGCATTCGCTGGAGCTGGATGAAGCCGAGCAGTCCTTCTTCTCGCAATATCTGCTGGCGGGCTACGGCCCGCAGCCGCCCTTCTATAACTGGATGCAATATGCCGTCGTTTCGGTGACGGGCATGTCGATCGGCGCGTTGATCGTGCCGAAGAATATCCTGCTCTTCCTATGTTACCTCTTTTATGGCCTTGCCGGGCGCGAAGCACTGAAGGACCAGGCGCTCGCCGCCGTCGGCATGCTGGCGCTGATCACCCTGCCCCAGGTCTCCTACATGGCCCAGCAGGATCTGACCCACACGACGGCGCTGCTCTTCGCCAGTTCCCTGTTCCTCTATGGCTTCTTCCGCACGCTCGACCGGCCAGGCATCGGCAGCTACCTTCTGCTCGGCCTTGCAACGGGCATCGGGCTGATCTCGAAGTACAATTTTGCGCTGATGCCGGCGGTCGCGCTGATTGCCATCCTGCCTGACGCCGAATGGCGGCGCAGGGCGCTCGACTGGCGCATGCTTATCGCAATCGCCGTTGCGCTCATCATCGTCCTGCCGCACGCGATCTGGCTGCAGGGCAATCTCGAATTCGCCTCCTCCGACACTCTGGTCAAGATGGCCGCCGGCAACGAACCCGCCGGCATCGTGCGGATCGGCAAAGGCATTCTCGCCTTTGTCGTCGCCATCCTCGCCTTTGCAGCACTGCCGATCGCAATTTTCGCCGCCGCCTTCCGCCGGGATTTTGTCCTGATGCTTTCATCCGGAAACCGCTGGACCGGGATGATGGAGCGGATGATGCTTGCTAGCCTCGCCGGAATCCTTCTGATCGTGCTGTTCACGGGTTCCACTACGGTGCGCGAGCGCTGGCTCGATCCGTTCCTGCTGGTGCTGCCGATCTACTTTCTGGCAAAGATGAAGGCGGCCGGGCTCGATCTTTCCGCCGGGCTGCGCCGCTTCCGGCCGGTCGTGCCGGTGCTGATGGCCTGTGTGCTGGTCGCGCTCGGCTTCCGTGTGGTCGGCGCCGGGCTGATCGGCACCTATAGCCGACCGAATGTGCCGATGGCCGATCTCGCCCGCGAAATGACCCGGCAGGCCGAACCCGCGCTGGTGATTGCCTCGGATACCTATGTCGCCGGGAATATGCGTCTGCAGCTTCCCCATGTGCCCGTCGTCATCCCCGATTTTCCCGTTGCCGGCATTCCGGCCTACACGACAGCAGGCGGACCGGTGCTGATCGTCTGGCGCGGCAAGAAGACGGCGACGGCGGCGGATGCCGTCATGCCGGAGAGGTTTTCATCGGCGCTGACGGCGGCGGGCATCGCGCCGCAGGAGATCGGCGCCTTGTCGCTTCCCTATTATTTCGGCCGCCAGGGCGATAATTTCGCACTCGGCTATGCCTGGGTTCGGCCGGGGGCCAGATAGAATGATCAAGACCGGTCTTCGCGACGTGCGCTGGATTTTCGTGCTGCTGGCCGTCTATTTCACGCTTCAGGTCGGTGTGCGGCTCGCAACCTCGCATTCACTCGATCTCGACGAGGCCGAACAGGTTTTCCGCTCGCAATGGCTCGCCGCCGGTTACGGACCGCAGCCGCCGTTCTACAACTGGCTGCAATATGCCGTCTTCCGGTTTGCCGGTGTTTCGCTTGTCGCGCTTTCGGTCGTGAAGAATCTCCTGCTGTTCAGCGCCTACCTGCTGTACGGCCTGACCGCACATCTCATTTTGCGCGACAAGGCGCTGGTGGCGATCGCGACGCTCGGATTGCTGACCATCCCGCAAATGGCTTTCGAGATGCAGCGAGACCTGACGCACACGGTCGCGGTGTTCTTCTCGGCCAGCATCTTCTTCTACGGCTTCATCCGCAGCCTGAAGCAGCCGAGCCTTGGCTCCTATCTGATAACAGGCATCGGCATCGGCTTCGGCCTGCTGGCCAAATATAATTTCGCGATCTTGCCGGCGGCAGGGCTGATTGCCGCGCTGGCGGATGCGCGCCTGCGGCCGCGGATCTTCGACCGGCGGCTGGTGCTGACCGCTGTCGTGGCGCTTATCATCGTCCTGCCCCATCTCTTCTGGCTGAAGGACAATCTCGATTTCGCCACCGCCCGCACGCTGGAGAAAATGACCGCGAGCGGCGATGCGAGCTATCTCATGCAGGTCACCATGGGTGTCAGTTCGCTTGTTCTCGCCACCTTAAGCTTCGCCGGATTGACGGTGGCGGTCTTCGCCATCGTCTTCGGCAAGAGCCTTCGTCCGGCGCTCACCGCCGGCTCGGAATGGACGCGGCTCATCGAGCGGATGCTGCTCGTCTTCCTCATCGGCATCCTGCTGTTGATCGTCTTCGGCGGTGCTGCCGGCATCAAGGATCGCTGGCTGGTGCCGATGCTCTTCATCCTGCCGCTCTATTTCTGCCTGAAGATCGACGCAGGCGGCGTCGTGACCGACAAGGCGTTCCGGCGTTTCATGGCCGTCGTCGCCGTCATCATGATCGCCGTTCCGGCCGCCCTTTACGGCAGCGTCGCCGCCGCACGCTTCACCGGCCATTACGAACGGCTGAGCAGGCCCTATGCCACGATGCTGGAAAGCTTGCGCAAACAGGCCGAACCAGCGGCGATCCTTGCCGGCGACAGCCTGCTCGCCGGCAATCTCAGGCAGGATATTCCCGGTGTGCCGGTCCTCTCCGTGGATTATCCCGGTTTCCGTCCGGATCTTAGCGGCCGGCAACCGTTGCTTCTCGTGTGGCTGATCCCGCCGAAGGGAGCAAGCGAGGGGCTTCCGCGGACCATGGCTGACTGGCTCCAGGCAAATCTCGGCGTGTCCGCGCCTGAGACATCAGTGATCGACGTGCCCTATTTTTATCAGCGCGGCGACGACCACTACCGATTCGGGTATGCTTGGCTCCACCGGTCGGCTGAGTGAAATCAGAAATACGGCGGTCGCATCAACCGAATGGCCGGAATAAGTGTAGCCTTGATTAAAGTGGCCGACCTCGTTGATCTGCACATGGGCTATCATCCGCCTCGTCACCGGTTTAGGCCGTGACTGGACATTGTCTGGTTTCCCTGGCGGGTGCTGACACGGGCGTCTGCGCTGTGAATGCTTTGCCGTGCCTACCTCATCATGCATCAGCAGCAGCGGCATGGATCGCAGGCTCAAGGGTCTGGGACGACGGAGAGTGGGGTTGGCGTTCTCGCCAAACTCGCCGCGGCGTACAGAGACACACTACAACCGGTGCTTCAGTAGGCCAGCCTTACCACGTCCGCCTCACCTGTGTTTCAGGCGGCGGCGTCAATGGTGCATACGGCCGGAAGTGCGGGCATTGCGAGCGCCTGCTTATCGCCGCATTCGCAATGGACCCAGCCGGCTGGGCGACATCAGGATCTCAGTTCCTTCCAGGTCGCATCCAGCGCCAGCTTGGTAATCCTGGCCATCTCGTCCACTTCCGCGTGGCTGATGACGAGTGGCGGCGAAGCCAGCATGCGGTCGCCGGTGGCGCGCAGCACGAGGCCGTTCGCCAGCGCGTGATTGCGCACCAGCGCGCCGACCGGATCGGGCCGCTCATAACGGCTGCGCGTGCTCTTATCGGCGGCAAGCTGCAGGCCGCCCATCAGGCCGATGCTGACGGCCTCGCCGACCAGATCATGGTCCACGAGCGCTTCCCAGTCCCTGCCGAAATAGGGGCCGATATCGTCACGCACGCGTTCGACCAGCCCTTCCGCCTCGATGATGCGCAGATTTTCGAGTGCGGCGGCAGCACAGACCGGGTGGCCGGAATAGGTGAAGCCGTGATTGAACTCGCCGACCTCGTTGATCAGCGCGTCGGCAATCCTATCACTGACGAGTACGCCGCCGATCGGCAGGTAACCGGAGGAAAGCCCTTTGGCTATCGGCGCGAGATCCGGCTCGACGCCGAAATGCTGGTGGCCGAACCAGGCGCCCAACCGGCCGAAACCGCAGATCACCTCGTCGGTCACCAGCAGGATATTGCGCGCCTTGCAGATGCGGTCGATCTCCGGCCAATAGGTTTCCGGCGGGATGATGACGCCGGCAGCTCCCTGCACCGGCTCGGCGACGAAGGCGGCGACGTTCTCCTCGCCCAGTTCATCGATCTTCGCTTCGAGTTCGCGGGCGACCTTCAGCCCGAATTCATCAGGCGAGAGATCGCCGCCCTCGCCGTACCAATAGGGCTGGCCGATATGAACGATTCCAGGGATCGGCAGGTCGCCCTGCTCGTGCATGTATTTCATGCCGCCGAGACTGGCGCCGGCGACGGTCGAACCGTGATAACCGTTCTTTCTCGCGATGACGATCTTCTTCGACGGCTTGCCGACGGCGCTCCAATAGACGCGAGCCATGCGGAACCAGGTGTCGTTCGCCTCCGAACCGGAACCGGTGAAAAAGATATGGTTGAAACGCGCGCCGGCGTGCGACGTCACCTTCTGCGCCAGCAGCGCCGTCGGCGTCGAGGTCGTGCCGAAAAAGGTGTTGTAATAAGGCAGCTCGTTCATCTGCCTTGCGACGGCCTCAGCGATCTCGCCGCGGCCATAGCCTATATTGACGCACCAGAGGCCGGCGAAGCCATCGAGATATTTCCGGCCGCGATCATCGAAGATGTAAACGCCCTCACCGCGCTGGATGACGCGGGCGCCATCGGCGTTCAGCTTCTTCATGTCGGTGAAGGGGTGCAGATGATGGGCTGCGTCGATCGCGGCAAGGTTCGAGGGAGGGTAAGTATCGGGCATGGCTAGAGCCTTTCCTGGTTAGATTGAAGCATTCTGTTGGCTCAAACGGAGTCGGATGGTCGACCGGCCGGCGCGCGTCGTAGCCCGGCTCTACCGCCAAGCCGGCCGGTCGATCAGACGGCCCGTTTCAGCCAACCCTCCCGCAGATTTGCCTGGCAAATCTGCAAGACTTGGGAAGCGCCGGACGCACTTATCGCTTCGCCATAGCGAAGCGGTGCGGCCGGTGGGCCGGGCATCTTTCCGCCAGCATCAGAGGCGATCGGCTCGGACGTACCTTGAGGTATGCCCGTCGCCAATCGCCTCTGCCCTGACGGAAACCTGCTCCGGCAGAATGCTTCAATCTAACCAGGAAAGGCTCTAGTGAAAGACCCTCGCGGATTGAAAGGCTGCTATCGATGGGATAGGAGCTTGGCCTTGTCCCGGAGGATTTTCAAGGTCATGGCGAGCGACAGGATGGACGGCAAGGCCGGTGGCGACCCGCGTTTCGAGATCCTGATCGTCGGCATGAACGGTGAGCTGCGCGGCAAGCAGCTTCCATCAGGCGCCGAAGGCAAGGTCTGGGCCGGTGAGATCCGCCTGCCGACGTCAACGCAGTCGCTCGATATCTGGGGCGACGACAATGACGACATTACCGGCCTGTCGCTGACGATCGGCGATCCCGACGGCATGGTCGTCGCCGACCGGCGCAGCCTTGCGCCGATGCCCTGGGCGCCCGAGGGCTCGATGCAGGTGCTCGCCACCATGTGTGAATTCGACGGCAGCCCGAGCTTCATGGATCCGCGCGCCATCCTCGCTTCGGTGGTCGAGCGCTATCGCAACCGCGGGCTGACGCCTGTCGTCGCCACCGAGCTGGAATTCTACGTGATGTCAGCGGACTGGCGCGATACCGGGCGACCCTCGCCGCCTGAAAGCCTTACCTATCGCGGCGAACCGAACGGCTTTCAGCTCTACGACATGAGCGCCGTCGATGCACTCGAGGACTATCTGCAGACGCTCAAGGCCTACGCCAAGGCGCAGGCACTACCGGCGGATGCAACGACGGCGGAATTCGGCCCGGGCCAGTTCGAGATCAATCTCATGCATCGCGCCGATGCGCTGGCCGCCGCCGACGATTGCCTCTATCTCAAGCGTATCGCCGAACAGGCGGCGCGCCGCCATGGGCTGAAATCAACCTGCATGGCCAAGCCCTATTCCGAGCATGCCGGTTCCGGTCTGCATGTGCATGCCAGCGTCATCGACAGCCAGGGCCGCAACATCCTCGATGCCAAGGGCGGCGAGCCGAAGCTGTTGAAATCGGTGACGGCCGGCCTGCTCGACAGCATGCGCGCTGCGCAGTTGATCTTCGCGCCCTTCGCCAATTCCTACCGCCGCTTCCAGCCGGGCTCCTTCGCGCCGGTCGATCTGACCTGGGGCAGCGGTCACCGCGGCACGGCGGTCCGCATCCCTGACAAGGACGGGCCGGCCGCGCGTATCGAGCACCGCGTCGCCGGTGCCGATGCCAATCCCTATCTGCTGCTCGCGGCGATCCTCGGCGGCATGCTGAATGGGCTCGACCGAGAACTCGACCCCGGCGAGGAGACAATGCCTTCATACGCGCCCGCGAACACGACCCGGCTGACCCATGATTTCCTCAGCGCGGTGGAGACGTTCCGCACCTCGCCCTTCATCGCCGACATCTTCGGCGCACGCTACCAGGCACTCTACGGCGACACAAAGCGCAAGGAAGCGCTGGCGCATCTCAGCACCGTGTCGGATTTCGACTACCGCACTTATCTGGCCCGGCTCTGAAGCTTATGCCGCAGCCGACTACGCAGCGGGCTCGCGGCGTTCGTCCTCGTCCACCTGGGCTGCGAGGCCTTGCTTGACCAGGACCTTCAACTCGCCGGGATGCAGCCTGATCGAGACGTCACGCTCAAGCGGCAGCAACTCGCCGTCCATGACGCAATTGGCCTTGCGGCGCAGTTTCGGGAAATGCAGGTGCACCTCCGCCGGGTGCATCACCATGACGTCGGCATTCTCACGGACTTTGCCGCGCAGCATGTCGACGGCGAGGCGGGCGACACCGAGCGGCTTCAGTGGGTTTGCCGTATAGAAGCCGAGTTCGCCGCTTGTGAGATTATCGGCATAGAGCAACGCATTTTCGCCGAAAGGATTGTTGGAAACCGAGATTGCCGAGACCCTGCGGCGTTCTCGCATGCCGGCGGCTTCGAATTCGACCTCAAACTCAGGTGGATTGAAGATCACGCCGAGAGCTGCCTTGGTGCTTGCCCGTATTTTGCCGAGCCGCGAACGATAGCTGTAGGCATTGCGGTAGCGTACCATCCGGGCATGCAGGCCGGCGGAAAACTGGTGGATGAAAGGCCTTCCGTTGGCGCTGGCAATATCGACATTGTCGATCTCGCCGGAGGCAAGCACATCGAGGGCCTGCCAGATATCGAGCGGTACGCGTAGCGAGCGGGCAAAAAGGTTCATCGTACCGGCCGGTACGACGCCGAGCGCGATGCCGTTTTTCCAGGCGATCGACGCCGCCGCCGAAATCGTCCCGTCGCCACCGCCGGCGACGATACCATCGATATCGTCGCGCTTGGCCGCCCTTTCCATGGCGGGAATGATTTCATTGCCGGAGAAAACGATGGCATCGAAGTCGTGCCCGGCATCCCGAAAGGCCGCCTCCGCCCTCTTCTCGTAGGCCAGCATATCGGTGGTCCTGAAGGTGCCGCCGTCGCGATTGAAAAAGCCTACAAGCTTCATGAGGCCTCCCTTCTCTGGCGCGGAACTGCTCCTGCCTTGCTCCTCAGATGGTTGCGGTATCGGCGATTTCAAGCGCCGCCGCTTTTCCCCACAAGCTCCGGAAGTGCAAAAATTGCAATAGACGTATGCACATAACAGGACGCTGCACTGCAAAAAATGCACTCGACGCGGGCGGGGATCTCACGGATAGATAGAGGTTCCCAATACCTCTCCACGTCCTGCCAATCAAACGATCGGCCCGCCTCCGTGCCAGGCCCTTTGCCAAGCAGAGAACCGCCTCAAGGAGCTCTCGTGAGCCAGATCGCGATCAATGAATCCGTCGAAATCGAGCCGGATGCCGAGCTGCCGTCGGCGACCACTGTTGCCTTGGTTCAACTGGCGCTTGCCTGCGGCGGCTTTGGCATCGGTACCGGCGAATTCGCCATCATGGGACTGCTGCCCAATGTCGCCGAAACCTTCTCGGTGACGACGCCGCAGGCCGGCTATGTTATCAGCGCCTATGCGCTCGGCGTCGTCATCGGCGCGCCGGTCATCGCCGTGCTCGCCGCCAAGATGGCGCGCCGCACACTGCTGTTGACGCTGATGCTGGTCTTTGCCGCCGGCAACATTCTCAGCGCCGTCGCCCCGACCTTCGAGACCTTCACTTTGCTGCGCTTCGTCAGCGGCCTGCCGCATGGCGCCTATTTCGGCGTTGCGGCCCTGGTCGCCGCCTCGATGGTGCCGGTACATCGGCGGGCACGCGCGGTCGGGCGCGTCATGCTCGGATTGACGGTGGCCACCCTTCTCGGCACGCCGGCCACAACGCTCTTCGGCCAATCGCTCGACTGGCAGGTGGCATTTCTGACGGTCGGCGTCGTCGGCCTGCTGACGGTGGCACTGATCTGGTTCTACGTTCCGAAGGACAGGGTTTCAGAAGAAGCGAGCTTCCTGCGCGAACTCGGCGCCTTCCGCCGGCCGCAAGTCTGGCTGACGCTCGGCATCGCCGCCGTCGGCTATGGCGGGATGTTCGCCATGTTCAGCTATATCGCCTCGACGACGACCGAGGTGGCGATGCTGCCGGAAACCGCGGTTCCGATCATGCTGGTGCTGTTCGGCGTCGGCATGAACGCCGGCAATTTCATCGGCTCGTGGCTCGCCGACAAGTCGCTGCTCGGTTCGATCGGCGGATCGCTGGTCTATAATATCGTCGTGCTGACCACCTTCTCGCTGACCGCCGCCAACCCCTACATGCTCGGCCTCTCGGTCTTCCTCGTCGGCTGCGGTTTCGCCGCCGGCCCGGCACTGCAGACGCGGCTGATGGATGTCGCAGCCGATGCGCAGACGCTTGCGGCCGCCTCCAATCATTCCGCTTTCAACATCGCCAATGCGCTCGGCGCCTGGCTGGGTGGTCTCGTCATCGCCTGGGGCTACGGTTTTGCGGCAACCGGTTATGTCGGCGCGGCGCTGTCCTTCCTCGGTCTTTTCGTCTTTGCAGCCTCGCTACGACTGGAGCGCCGTAGCGCAAGCTTCGAAGCCCTCTGACGCGGCCTCCGGGCTGCAGAAGACGTGTTCCTCTCCCCATGCGGCCAGCGCAAGGATGACAGGCTTCAGCGTCGTGCCAAGCGGCGTCATCTTATATTCGACGCGTGGCGGCACGACCGGGTAGACGGTGCGCGACACCAGGCCTGACTCTTCCAGTTCCCGTAACTGCTTGGTCAGCATACGTTGTGTCACGGCCGGCAGCTTTCGGCGCAATTCGTTGAACCGCAACGTGCCCTGCATCAGGTGAAACAGAATCACGCCTTTCCATTTGCCGTCCAGAAAACTCAGCGTTGCCTCAACCGGACAGCCCGGGAAATTCTTGACAAGCTTGGCGCGGGGCAGCGACATCGACAGTATCCTTTTTGGTACTACGTACAGAATTTGTGCATTCTTGCGTTGCCTGAGCGTAATGCGCATCTAGCTTCCGTGCAATGAACACAGGAGCTTCCGATGCGCGCCGTTGCTTACAAGACGCCCCAACCGATAACCTCGGAGACCTCGTTGATCGATGTCGATCTGCCGATGCCCGAGGCCAGCGGCCACGATCTGCTCGTCGAAATCCGGGCGGTCTCCGTCAATCCGGTCGATGTAAAGGTGCGCGCCCATTCCGCACCGCCGGCCGGCCAGCTCAAAGTGCTCGGGTGGGATGCCGCCGGCACAGTCAGGGCCGTCGGCGCCGATGTCACCTTGTTCAGGCCGGGCGACGAAGTCTTTTATTCCGGTGTGATCAGCCGCCCGGGCAGCAATGCCGAATTCCATCTTGTCGACGAGCGCATCGTCGGCAGGAAACCCACGAGCCTCGATTTCGCGGCGGCAGCCGCCCTGCCGCTGACCTCGATTACCGCTTATGAGGCGCTTTTCGACCGGCTGAAAGTAATGGACCCGGTGGCGGGCGCGCCGCGCACGATTCTCATTATCGGCGGCGCCGGCGGCGTCGGCTCGATCGCCATCCAGATCGCCCG
This sequence comes from Rhizobium lentis, assembly GCF_014200175.1. Lineage (GTDB taxonomy): Bacteria > Pseudomonadota > Alphaproteobacteria > Rhizobiales > Rhizobiaceae > Rhizobium > Rhizobium mulingense. Next base: position 371,164 of record NZ_JACHBD010000003.1, read on the forward strand.
CGCGCTCACTGATCTGACCGTTATCGCCACGGCGTCACGGCCGGAAACACAGGGCTGGGTGAAGGAACTCGGGGCGCATCACGTGGTCGATCACTCCAAGCCGATCGCCTCACAGGTGGCAGCGCTCGGCCTCGGCGCACCAGGCTTCATCTTTTCGACGACCAATACCGACAGCCATATCGGCGACATCATCGAAGCGATCGCACCGCAGGGCCGTTTTGCGCTGATCGATGATCCGAAGACGCTCGATATCGTGCCCTTCAAGCGCAAGGCTGTTTCCATCCATTGGGAGTTGATGTTCACCCGCCCGCTTTTCGCCACGCCTGACATGATCGAGCAGCACAAGCTGTTGAACAAGGTTTCCGAGCTCGTCGACGCCGGCAAAATCCGCACGACGCTTTCCGAGGTCGTCGGTCCGATCAACGCGGAGAACCTGAAGAAGGCGCATATGATGGTCGAAAGCGGCCGGATGAAGGGCAAGGCGGTGCTTGCCGGATTTTGACGGACGCCTAACGTCTCGTACGGGGCTGCAAGACGCCATCAAGGAACATTGGGTGTCGCATCACAGGGTGCGACATTCTGGCGTTAAGCATTTCTCCCGCTTGACTTATTCCGCGTTCGGGACCACTAGCATGACACGTGGATGACACCTGTCTTCCACGGATTTCAACGGAGCCATCACTCAGATGCCAAGCGACAGTAGCAGTCGATTGCCTTTGCCGTACGCGGCCCTCGTGCGCTGACCGACTCCTGTCGGCTCGCCCGTCGGGACGCTACGGCGGATCGATGGAAAGGCGAGCCTCAATGAATATCAATCGCTTCCCTCTTCGGGCAGGCCATGCCGCCCGTGCCTTCATCAACAACAGCCGCGGTGCAACGATCGCCGAGCGCGTCGACGCGTTGAACGCACTCACCGTCCAGGATGCCGGCCGCGTTCTGACCGGCATGCCGCTCGACTATGCCGTCAACATCCTCGACCGGCCGGAGCTTCGCAACGCCGCACAGATCCTGGCGCTGCTGAGCGCCGAGGATGCCGCACGGCTGCTGCACGGCATGTCCAACGACCGCGTCGCCGACGTGCTGCTCGAACTTGACGCAGAGACCCGCGCCCGGCTGTTTGCCAGCCTCGACGAGCCGGTGCGCATCGCCATCCAGCACCTGATGGGCTATCCGCCGCGAACCGCCGGCGGCATCATGACGACGGAGTTCGTCAGCGTTCCTGACAGCTGGACCGTTGGCCAGACGCTCGACCATGTGCGCCAGGTCGAACGTTCGCGCGAGACCGTCTACGCCATTTATGTGCTCGACGAGGCAAGCCATGCGCTGATGCATGTGGTGACGCTGCGCCGCCTGATCACCGGCGAGCCGGATGCTTCCATTCTTACGGTGGCGCAGAAGGGCGTTCCGGTTGCGGCCGATCCGTTGATGAAGCAGGAGGATGTCGCCCGGCTGATCCGCAAGCACGATCTGCTCGCTTTGCCTGTGACCGACGACCATGGACGGATGCTCGGCATCGTCACCGTCGACGACGTGATCGATACGATGATCGCCGATACGACGGAAGCAGCTCAGAAGTTCGGCGGCATGGAGGCGCTCGGCCAGCCCTATATGAAGATCGGCTTTGCCGGCATGATCCGCAAGCGCGCCGGTTGGCTCGCCGCGCTCTTCCTCGGCGAGATGCTGACGGCAAGCGCCATGCAGCATTTCGAGGGCGAACTGGAAAAGGCCGTGGTGCTGACGCTGTTCATCCCGCTGATCATGAGCTCGGGCGGCAATTCCGGGTCACAGGCAACATCGCTGATCATCCGGGCCTTGGCGCTCGGCGAGCTGAAGCTTTCGGACTGGTGGAAGGTGCTGGTCCGCGAACTCCCGACCGGCATCGTGCTCGGTGCGATCCTCGGTCTCGTCGGCTTCATCCGCATCGTCTTCTGGCAGACCGCCGGGCTCTACGACTACGGCCCCCACTGGCAGATGGTCGCCATCACGGTGTTTGCCGCCCTGATCGGGATCGTCACCTTCGGCTCGATCTGCGGTTCGATGCTGCCCTTCGTGCTGCAGAAGCTTCGGCTCGATCCGGCCAGCGCCTCGGCACCCTTCGTCGCCACACTGGTCGACGTCACCGGGCTCGTCATCTACTTCTCGGTGGCGCTGCTCATCCTCAGCGGGACGCTGCTTTAATTCATGTCGCAGCATGCCGGGGGAACTTACTTTCCCTCGGGCAGCTTCAACGGCCCATGCGTCTTGATACTGCGGATGGCGAAGTTCGAGCGGATATCGCTGACATTGGGAAGGGTCAGCAGCGTCTCGGTCAGGAGCCGCTCATAGGCGGCGAGATCCTCCACCACCACTTCGGCGAGGAAATCGGCCGTTCCCGAGATCAGGAAGCAGGAGACGATCTCGGGGATGGCGAGCAGCGCCTTCTGCTGCGCCTCGGAATTCTCGCGGCTGTGGTGGACGACCTTGAATTCGACGAAGACCGTCAGGCCGAGACCGACTTCCTTGCGGTCGATATCGGCGGTGTAACCGCGGATGATGCCGGAACGTTCGAGATTGCGGATGCGGCGCAGGCAGGGCGACGGGGAGAGATTCACCTTCTCGGCAATCTCGACATTGGTGGCGCGCGCATCTTCCTGCAGGCATTTCAGGATGGCGAGATCGAATTTATCGAGATTTGGCATTTTCGTAATGTCCGTCGGCATGATTTGGCAGAAGATTGCGTTTAGCACGATTTTGTTGCCACAGATAGCAAGGACATGCCCCGGCATCTGGCGCTAATCTTCACTTCAACCGGACAGGATCCGGACGGAGGAAAGGATTAGGACGATGAGTACGATCGCATTTTCAAACGACAAATCGCCTTCACAGTCCCTCGGTTATGCCGCCGGCGCGATTACCGTGCTGATCTGGGCGACCTGGTTTCTAGCGACCCGCCACAGCGCCGCAAACTCGCTCGGCCCAATCGATATCGGCCTCATCCGCTTCGGCATTCCGGCCCTCGTGCTTTCGCCCGTCTGGCTTCGGATCGGCCTGCTGCCGAAGGGGCTGCCGCTGCATGTGCTGGCAATCATGGTCGCCGGCTGCGGCGCAGTCTTCTTCCTGGTGACGACGCTTGCCATTCACTCCACACCGGCCGCCTCTTCGGGCATCCTGCTCGGCGGCTCGATGCCGCTTGCCACGGCATTGATCGGCGTTCTGCTGTTTCGGGAGCGGCCCGACGTCACGCGCATCGCCGGGCTGCTGGCAATCGTCGGCGGTGTTCTCATTCTGCTCGCCCGCAGCCTTGGCGATGCCTCCCTGCCCTGGACGAGCCTTGTCCTGCTGCCGGCAGGCGCCGTACTCTGGGCAAGCTACACGCATGCCTTCCGCCGCTCGGGCCTGACCGCCATTCAGGCCAGCGCGTTGATTGCCGCCTGGTCTTTCCTGATCATGGCTGTGCTGGCCCTCGTCTTCGGCATCTCGCTGCCGCAAGCGCCGCTTCCGGAAATTGGTCTTCAGGTGCTGAGCCAGGGCATTCTTTCCGGTCTCGTCGCCATGGTCGCCTATGGCACGGCCGTCCGCACCCTCGGCGGAACGCAGGCCGCCGCCTTCACGGCGCTGACGCCTGTTCTGGCGACGCTCGGGGGCGGCTTCGTGCTCGGCGAAACGATCGGCACAGCCGAAATCAGCGCCGCCGTCATCACCGGCATCGGCGTGGCGCTCTCGACGGGGATTGCCGCACGCCGCCGCTGACGCGCCAACTTTGGCGCCAAGCCAAAAGCCGCCGGCAGGCCGGGCTGCGGCGGCTTTTTTGATGGGTCCGTTTTAGCCGCTCAAGCCTGGATGACCACAACCCTGGCGCCGACTTCGACGCGGCTATAGAGGTCGATCACGTCATGATTCATCATGCGGATACAGCCGCTCGACATGGCCAGGCCGATCGATTCCGGCTGGTTGGTGCCATGGATGCGGAAATGAGTATCGTTGCCGCCGCGATAGAGATACATCGCCCGCGCGCCGAGCGGGTTGTTCGGGCCGCCCGGCATGCCGCCGGCAAGCCTGCGGTAGCGCTCTTCGCGGCGCTGCATGTTTTCCGTGGGGGTCCAGCTCGGCCATTCGGCCTTGCGGCCGATATAGGCATTGCCGGCAAATGCCAGCCCTTCGCGGCCGACACCGACGCCATAGCGCATCGCCCTGTTGTCACCGAGAACGTAGTAGGCGCGACGCGCGGGTGTGTCGATGACGATCGTGCCCGGCGCGTGAGAACTTTCATAAGCCACCTCCTGGCGGCGCAGCTCGGGCTTGATCTTGTCGATCGGCACCTGCTTCAGCGGAAATTTTTCATCCGGAAGAGCGGCGTAGTTCGTCTGGCTGTTGAGGCCGGTCGAAGAGCAGCCGGCAACAAAGAGCGGCAGAGCGATCAGAAAGCCGCGACGGGAGATCGTCATGAATGTGTCCTTAGTGCGTCAACACGATGTCGCAAGCTAAGGAAATTATGGTTAATGAATCGCTAAGGACGGCCGCGGGATATGATCACGTAGGCGTCAGCGGGTGAAATTGCCGGCCGCAGCCGGCAATCGCCCTTACATATTCGGATAGACCGGTCCCTCGCCGCCCTGCGGCGGTACCCAGTTGATGTTTTGGTTCGGGTCCTTGATGTCGCAGGTCTTGCAGTGCACGCAGTTCTGGGCGTTGATGACGAAGCTCTTGTCGCCATCCTTCTCCACCCATTCATAGACGCCGGCCGGACAGTAACGCGTCGACGGGCCGGCATAGATGCCGAGCTCGGAGCTCTTCTGCAGGCCCATGTCCTTGACTTGCAGATGCACCGGCTGGTCTTCCTCGTGATTGGTGTTCGACAGGAACACCGAGGACAGCCGGTCGAAGGTCAGCACACCATCCGGTTTCGGATAGGCGATCGGCTTGTGCTGCGCGGCCGGCTCCAGGCTTTCCGCATCGCTCTTGCCGTGTTTGAGCGTGCCGAAGAAGGAAAAGCCGAACAGCGTATTGGTCCACATGTCGAGGCCGCCGAGCGCCACACCGAGGGCGGTGCCGAACTTCGACCACAGCGGCTTGACGTTGCGGACCCGCTTGAGATCGCGGCCGATGTCGCCCTGGCGCCAATCGTTCTCGATCTCGACGACCTCGTCATGGCTGCGGCCTGATACAATCGCCGCCGCCAGCTTCTCGGCCGCCAGCATGCCCGACAGCACCGCATTGTGGCTGCCCTTGATGCGCGGCACGTTGACGAGACCGGCCGAACAGCCGATCAGCGCCCCGCCGGGGAAGGACAGCTTCGGCACCGACTGGTAGCCGCCCTCGGTGATGGCGCGCGCGCCATAGGAAAGCCGCTTGCCGCCCTCGAAAGTGCCGCGGATCGCCGGATGCGTCTTGAAGCGCTGGAACTCCTCGAAGGGGTAGAGATAGGGGTTCTTGTAATTCAGGTGGACGACGAAGCCGACCGCCACCAGATTGTCTTCCAGATGATAGAGGAAGGAGCCGCCGCCGGTCTTCATGCCGAGCGGCCAGCCGAAGGAGTGCTGCACCAGACCCTGTTTGTGGTGCTCCGGCTTGACCTGCCAGAGCTCCTTGATGCCGATGCCGAATTTCTGCGGCTCGCGGTCCTTCTGCAGATCGAACTTGGCGATCAGCTGCTTGGCGAGCGAACCGCGCACGCCCTCGCCGATCAGCGTGTATTTGCCGCGAAGCTCCATGCCGCGGGTGTAGTTCGGGCCCGGCTCGCCGTTCTTCTCGATGCCCATATCGCCGGTGGCAACCCCGATCACCGCGCCCTTGTCGTCGTAGAGCACCTCGGTTGCGGCAAAACCCGGATAGATCTCGACGCCGAGCTCTTCGGCCTTGCCCGCCAGCCAGCGACAGACAAGCCCAAGCGAGACGATGTAGTTGCCGTGATTGTTCATCAGCGGCGGCATCATGAAATTCGGCAGGCGGATCGACCCGGCCGGGCCGAGCAGCAGAAACTGGTCGTCTGTCACCTCGGTTTTGAAGGGATGATCGGCCTCATCGCGCCAGCCGGGCAGCAGCCGGTCGATACCAACAGGGTCGACGACGGCGCCCGAGAGAATATGGGCGCCGACCTCGGCCCCCTTCTCCAGCACGACGACCGACAATTCGGGATTGACCTGCTTCAGCCGGATCGCCGCCGCAAGCCCGGCAGGGCCTGCTCCGACGATCACAACGTCGAATTCCATGCTCTCGCGCTCGGGCAGCTCAGTCGTCTCGGTCATTCATTCGTCTCCGCTTGGCCGCCTGTGGCCATCATCCCATGGTCCCTGTCTTGTCAAAACGACGTAGCATTGTCGAGCCGGGATGCGACAGCCAATCCTCAATTCGCACAATGATGTTCAGCCGATCGAAGATTTATAATAACGCTTACGTCAACGTCAATTGAGAAACCCCGATCGCGTTACCGCCCTCCCTTTCCTTTTTCGTCGCCTGCGGCTTATACATCGCTCGAAGACATAGGAGGATATCATGGATCTCGGCATCAAGGGCAAAAGGGCACTCGTTCTCGCCTCCTCACGCGGGCTCGGCCTCGGCATTGGCGCGGCGCTGGCGCGGGAGGGCGCAAACGTGCTGCTCTGCGGGCGCAGCGGCGAGCAGCTCGAGGCCAATTGCAAGGCAATCAACAGCGAAGGCAATGGCCGGGCTGACTGGATCTGGGCCGACCTCACGGACGAGCGCTTCGTCGAGACGGCGACGACGGCCGTGAAGGACAAGTTCGGCGGCCTCGATATCCTCGTCAACAATACCGGCGGACCGACGCCCGGCACGACCGAGGAGATGACGCCCGAAAAGCTCGAAACCTACTTCCTCTCCATGGTCGCCCGCGTGATCACCCTCACCAATGCACTGCTGCCTGGTATGAAGGCGCAGGGCTGGGGCCGCATCCTGACGGTCGCCTCATCGGGCGTGATTGAGCCGATCGCCAACCTGGCGCTGTCGAATACGTTGCGCCCGGCGCTTGCCGGCTGGAGCAAGACGCTTGCCGCCGAAGTGGCGAGCTTCGGCATCACCACCAACCTGCTCCTGCCGGGCAGCATTCTGACGGCGCGGCTCGACGATCTCGATGGCGCCGCAGCAAAGCGCACGGGCAAAAGCCTCGAGGAGATCCGCGCCGACAAGGAGGCGCGCATTCCCGTCGGCCGCTACGGCCGGGTGGAGGAGTTTGCCGCAACGGCCGCCTTCCTCTGCAGCCAGCCGGCAAGCTACATCACCGGCTCGCTCATCCGCTGCGACGGCGGCGCGGCACGATCCGTCTAGTCTAGAGGCTGCTCAGGCGGCGCGGGCCGCCGCGGCGGCCCAGCTCGCCGCGCTGCGGATCATCTGCTCGACATTGCCCGGATCGTCAGCAAATTCGGCGAGTTCGGAAAGCCGGTGGAAGCCGGTCATGATCGCGATGCGCCGCCGGTCGAGCCGGCGCCCGGTCAGGATCTCATAGGCTGAGATGATGCGCGCGGTCAGATCGGGCGAGATGAAGTTCGAATAGATGAACTCCTGGTGCAACGGCCCGAAACCGGAATCGGCGAAATCGTAAAGGCCGTTGAGCCTGCCCTGCCGAAAGTCGAAGGCCATGTTCCATCCGTGGCCGTCGAAAAAGCCGTAGACCTTGCCGTAGGGATCCGGCGGCAGCAATTCGAAATCCGAGACGACGACCTCGGCAAAGCGCTGGATGTCGGCCGGCAGCAGCGGCAAAGCCTTCTTTCTCACCACGTCCGGCGATTGCCACGGCTGGATCGCCGTTGCGCCGGCCGCACGCAGGCGGTCGGCGTCGAGCGCATGCAGCTCGGCGTAAAAACGCGCGAGATCATCCGCCAGACGCTGACGGTCGCCCTCCCCGAGCGCATCGTAATCTTCGGCAATGAGGTGTTCGCCCTCCAGCTTGGCGTGGCTGGAGAAGATCGGCGGGCCGTCGTGTATGCGCATATCGGGAACCGCAATCGACAACGCCGGCCTGATGATGTCGAGCAGGGCCGCTTCCCTCACCAGCGCCCTTTCGGCGCCGAGATGGCGGGGAAACTTGAAGATCAGCGTGTCATCGACGTCGACCGCCATCGAATCCCAGCCCTTCGCCGCCAGCTTGAAGACTGAGGCCGTCAGTTGGGGAAACACGCTTATGATGAGAGAGCGAAATTCGCTGGCGTCCAACTCAGTCATGACGACCTGCCTCCTCTGTTTTTCCGCCGTTCTCGCGTGCAGCGCTCCGCGTGCGGGAACGGCATCAGCCTGCGCCGCGGACCGCCGGCAATGCCGCCACGGAACCGCGTCAAACGCACCCCTATATATTAGTATAGTTTGAATATTACGGAATATTCATTACAAAATTTTAAGCCGTTATAACCACTTAGTGATCGCGGCCGGGGAATTATGTCTTTTTTGCGCCGCAATATAAGCGGCTCAATCGGAGCATAAAATTCGCAACCCTTGCTCAACCCGGTTCTGCCCCATGAAGAAATTTTGGATCACCGTCAGTATTATCGCCGTTGCTGCCGTCGGTCTCTGGCAATTCGGCAATCTAATCCCCTATGCCTCGCATATTCCCTACCTGTCGGAGCTGATCCGGCAGCCGGCCGGCGGCAATGGCGGTGGTCAGCAGGCCGACCAGGCCCAGGACGGTGGACAGCATCAGGGCGGCGGGCGCAGACGCGGGGGTGGCGGCCCGACCGTCGTCAAAACAGTCGCAGCCGTCAAAACGACGCTGCCGATGGATGTGACGGCGTCCGGCTGGGCCGACGCGGATGACAACACCACGATCGCCGCCCAGGAGCAGGGGCTGATCGTCAGTATCGCTGCGCAGGACGGGGCGACCGTCAAGGCCGGCGACCTGATCGCCAAGCTCGACGACCGGACGGCCAAGGCCGCCGTCGACAAGGACAATGCTATGATCGTGCGCGACACGGCGACGCTTTCGGAGGCCGAGACCGCGCTGGTGCGTGCCCAGGATCTGTTCGACCAGAAGGCCGGCACCCAGCAGAGCCTCGATCAGGCGAGAGCCGCGCGCGATACCGCCGCCGCGACGGTCGATGCTGATAAGGCAACACTTGCCTCCGATCAGATACTGCTCGAGCATACCGATATCCGGGCACCGTTCGACGGCCGGCTCGGCGATATCGCCGTCAGCAAGGGCGCCTTCCTCAATGCCGGCGCGGCGATCGTCACCATCGCCAAATACGATCCGATCTATGTGAAATTCCACCTGCAGGAACGTTATCTGCGCGAGCTGAAGAAGGCACTCGCAGCCGGTCCGGTCGAGGTCAGCACGGCGCCCAATTCCACCAAGGGGCAGGTCCGCAAGGGCGAGATCAGCTTCTACGACAACACGGTCGATACGGCCTCGGGCACGATCCTCGCCAAGGCGAAATTCGAGAACGCCTCCGGCGCGCTCTGGCCTGGCCAGTCGGTCAATATCGTGGTGCATTTTAACAGCAAGGAACAGCAGGTCGTGGTGCCGACCGTTGCCGTCAGCCCCGGCCCGGATGGTTTCTTCGCCTTCGTCGCCAAGGACGGAAAATCGCATCTGACGCCGGTCACCGTCGCCCGCGCGAATGGCGGCTTCACCGCCATCGAATCCGGACTTTCCGAAGGCGACCATGTCGTGGTCGAGGGTCAGGGCCAGCTCAGCGATCAGCAGGCGATCCACGAAGAGTTCGACGAAAAGGCGCTCGATGTCGCCTCCGCCGACGCGCCTCGGCAGCCGCTGCAGTCCGAGACGATCGGCGTGGGAGCGCAGCAATGATCCCGAATTTCTGCATCCAGCGCCCCGTCGCGACGACACTGCTTGCCATCGGCGTCATTCTGGCCGGCCTTGCCGGTTACCGGCTCGTGCCGGTCGCCGCCCTGCCGCAGGTGGATTTTCCGACGATCAACGTTTCGGCGCAGCTGAGCGGCGCCTCACCGCAGACGATGGCGACATCGGTCGCCACGCCGCTGATCAAACAGTTCGAGACCATTCCCGGCATCAGCGAGATCAGCGCCTCGAGCTCGCTCGGCAGCACCAGCATCGTGCTGCAGTTCGACCTCAACCGTGATATCGACGCGGCCGCGGCCGACGTGCAGGCGGCAATCTCGCATGCGACCCGGCAGCTGCCCGACAATCTGACGACACCGCCGAGCTATCGCAAGACCAACCCGGCCGATGCGCCGGTCATGCTGCTCTCGGTGCAGAGCAACACCATGCCGCGCAGCAAGCTCGACGAGATCGCCGAAGACATCATCTCGCCGTCGCTTTCCACCCTCCCCGGCGTGGCCCAGGTCAGCGTCTATGGTGCCCAGACCTATGCGGTGAGGGTCGAGGTCGATCCCAACAAGCTGCTCACCCGCGGCATCGGCATCGATACCGTCAACAAGGCGCTTTCTGCCGCCAACAGCCAGCAGCCCGTGGGCACGCTGCAGAACAATGCGCAGAGCATGACCATCACGGCGAATACGCAGCGCACCAATGCCGAACAATTCCGGTCGCTGGTCATCGCCAATCCGAATGGCGCGCCGATCCATCTCGGCGATGTCGCCGATGTGCAGGACGGCGTCGAGAACCAGTATACCGGCAGCTGGTATGATGGGCAGCGCGGCATCATTCTTGCCATCCAGCGCCAGCCGGATGCCAATACGGTCGACGTCGTCGACGCCATCAACGCCAAGCTGCCGCAGCTTCACGCCGAAATCCCCGCTTCGGTCACGACTGTTGTCATGAACGACGCCGCAAAACCCATCCGTGCGGCCATCGCCGACGTGAAATTCACGCTGTTCCTGACGATCGGCCTCGTCGTTCTGGTTATTTACCTCTTCACCGGCCATGCGACTGCGACGATCATTCCCGGGCTTGCCGTTCCGCTGTCACTGATCTCGACCTTCGGCATGATGTATGTGCTCGGGTACAGCATCGACAACATATCGCTGCTGGGGCTGACGCTCGCGGTGGGGCTGGTGGTGGACGATGCCATCGTTATGCTCGAAAACATTCTGCGCCATGTCGAGGAAGGCATGCCGGTGCGCGAAGCGGCGATCAAGGGTGCCGGCGAAGTCAGTTACACCATCATCTCCATGTCGGTTTCGCTGATCGCGGTCTTCATCCCGATCCTGCTGATGGGCGGCGTCGTCGGCCGCGTCTTCAACGAGTTCGGCATGGTGGTCGCCATCGCCATCATCTCGTCGGCCATCGTCTCGCTGACCGTGACGCCGATGCTCGGCTCGCGCCTCTCCAACAATCACAGTCGGCCGCCGCTCCTGATCCGACTCTTCGATGCCGGCTTCGAGCGGACGCTCAGCGGCTACGACAGAGCGGTCGGCTGGTGCCTTCGCCATCGCTTCACGATCCTCGGTCTGTTCCTCGGCTCGGTGGCGCTGACGATCTATTTCTTCATGACGCTGCCGACGAGCTTCTTCCCACAGGAAGACATCGGCCGCCTGACGATCAGCACCCAGGCCCGCCAGGACATTTCCTACTCGGCCATGGAGGCGCTGCAGCAGCAGGCGGCAGCCGCCGTCAAGGCGAACCCGGCGGTGAACCACGTAATGTCGACGATCGGAGGCAACCCGAACAAGCCGCAGAACAACGGTTCGATGTTCGTCGAACTCAAGGACAAGAAGGAGCGTCCGCCGCTCGACCAGACGCTGCGCGAGTTGCGCACGGCGATCAACAAGATCCCCGGATTGCAAGCCTTCGTGACGCCGAACCAGAGCCTGCGCTTCGGTGGCCGCCAGACTGCAAGCCAGTATCAGCTGGTGGTGCAGGCGCTGAGCGCCGACCAGACCAACCTCTGGGCCGGCAAGATCCAGGCGGCGATGCGCAAGGACCGGCTGTTCACCGACGTCACCTCGGACGCCCAGAACAACGCCCTGCAGGCCAATATCGTCATCGATACCGAGCGGGCGGCCGCTTACGGGATCGACAACGACACCCTGCGCACGACGCTGCAGGAATCCTTCAGCGGATATGCGGCGGCGGAGATCCAGTCAACCGGCGACAGCTACGATGTCATCGTCGAATATGACACGAGCAAACCCTGGGACGACCAGAAACTGGCGGAAATACGCGTCGCTTCGTCAAATGGCAGCCTGGTGCCGCTGTCGAACTTCGCCCACGTGCAACGCACCACCGGCCCCGTGACTATCAACCAGACGGGCCAGCTCGTCTCGACCACGGTTTCCTTCAACCTGCCGGAAGGCGTTTCTCTCAGCGACGCGACCGCGGCGATCGATCAGATCAAGAAGGAGATCAGCCTGCCGGCCGACGTCTTCACCTCCTATGGCGGCACGGCGGAGATCTTCCAGCAGTCTCAGGGCAATACGCCCTACCTGATCCTGGCGGCGATCCTGACCATCTATGTCGTGCTCGGCGTGCTCTACGAAAGCTTCATTCACCCGCTGACCATTCTCTCCGGCCTGCCGGCGGCGGCCTTCGGTGCACTGCTGGCCTTGAAGATCATGGGCTTCGACCTGTCGATCATCGCCCTCATCGGCCTGCTGATGTTGATCGGTATCGTCAAGAAGAACGCGATCATGATGATCGACGTGGCGGTGGAGACCATGCGCACAACCGGCGAGAAGGCGACGGCGGCGATCCATGAGGCCTGCGTGCGTCGCTTCCGGCCGATCATGATGACGACCTTCTGCGCCCTGCTCGGCGCTCTGCCGATCGCGCTTGGCACCGGCGCGAGCTCGGAGCTGCGACAGCCGCTCGGCATCGCCGTCGTCGGCGGCCTCGTCGTCTCACAGCTGCTGACGCTGTTCATCACCCCGGTCATCTTCGTCGAGATGGACCGCTTCGGAAACTTCCTGGGCCGGTTGATGGGCCAGAAGAAGATCGAGGCCCCGGTGATGCAGGAGACAAGGGCAATGGCTGCCGAATGATGATGGCCCTCTGACTTCCGCCGCCATCAGCCCTTGGGGCGCACGTCTTCCCCAGGAAGAATACGTGCGCCCTTGATCACATCAACTTTCGATCCTCTTGAATGTGTCACGCCTCTGTGGCATCACCCGCCCTCCTGAATCCGGGCGTCCTCTCGCCCTTCACGGAGCGATGCTCCGTCCCCAATGACAATCGGCATGAAGAGGTGCGGGCATGGCTCAGGCGCTGGGTTTCGACTTCGGCACGACGAATACGGTTCTCGCCATGGCGGATGGCGGGGCGACACGTTCGATGGCGTTCACAAGCACGGCGGGAACGGCCGATAGCATGCGGACGGCACTCTCCTTCATGAAGGATGCCCAGCTCGGCGCTTCGGCGCTGAAGGTGGAGGCGGGCCATGCGGCAATCCGGCAATTCATCGACAATCCCGGCGAATGCCGCTTCCTGCAATCGATCAAGACCTTTGCCGCAAGCGCGCTGTTCCAGGGCACGCTGATCTTCGCCAAGCGCCATAATTTCGAAGATCTGATGGAGATCTTCGTGCGGCGCCTGCGCAACTATGCCGGTGACAGCTGGCCTTCCGATGTCAGCCGTATCGTCACCGGCCGTCCGGTGCATTTCGCCGGCGCCAGCCCCGATCCTGATCTGGCGACCGAACGCTACAACGAGGCGCTGTCGCGCTTCGGTTTTCCCGAAATCCACTATGTCTACGAGCCGGTCGCCGCCGCCTTCTATTTCGCGCAGAACCTGAAGCAGGACGCGACGGTGCTGGTTGCGGATTTCGGTGGCGGCACGACCGACTATTCGCTGATCCGCTTTGAAACCGTCGCCGGCAGGCTGACGGCAACGCCGATCGGCCATTCCGGCGTCGGCGTCGCTGGCGATCATTTCGACTATCGGATGATCGACAACATCGTCGCGCCGCTGATCGGCAAGGGTAGCCATTTCAAGAGCTTCGACAAGATTCTCGAAGTGCCGTCCAACTACTATTCCAGCTTCGGCCGCTGGAACCAGCTGTCGATCTTCAAGACCACGCGCGAATTCGAGGATCTGAAGAAGCTGGTACGAACCAGTCTGGAGCCGGAAAAGCTCGAGATCTTCATCGATCTCATCGACCATGACGAAGGCTACCCACTCTACCAGGCGGTCTCGGCGACGAAGATGGCGCTTTCGGCCGCCGAGGAGGCGCCTTTCGATTTCGCGCCGCTTGGCCGCGGCGGACACCGCAGCATCAAGCGCAGCGATTTCGAAGGCTGGATCGCCGAGGATCTCGCCCGCATCGAAGGCGCGCTCGACGAGGTGCTCGACAAGACCGAGACGAAGCCGGCGGAGATCGACAAGGTGTTCCTCACCGGCGGCACCTCCTTCGTGCCGGCCGTGCGCCGCATCTTCACCGAGCGCTTCGAGCGCGACCGGATCGAAAGCGGCGGCGAACTGCTGTCGATCGCCCATGGCCTGGCGCTGATCGGCGAGCGCGACGACATCACGCAATGGACTGTGCAATAAAGCCGGCGGGAGCGGCCAATGTGCCGCCCGCTCTTTCAATGCCCATTTCTCTCCGTTAAGCTTGCCGCATGATCTCCGCCAACGACCTTTCCCCCGCCGAGCTGGCAGCGCTTCTGCATTTTCATGCGGATGCCGGCGTGGAGTGGCTGCTGGAGGAAGAGGCGGTCGACCGCTTCGCCGAGTTCGAGGCGATGAAGGCGGCGCGCCGTCCGGCGTCGACGCAGCAGGAACGTCCCGCGGCCGGTGAACGCCCAAGCATCGGAGAACGTCAGACATCGCCGCGCCCGACGGCGGCAGCACGTCCGGCCCCTGTCTCCGGCCCGCAACCCGCGATTCCCGACGGCGAGGCTGTGCAGCAGGCACGTTTCGTCGCCGAAGCCGCGCGATCACTCGGCGAACTGAAGACCGCAATCGAAGCGTTCAACGGCTGCAACCTCAAACTCAGCGCCCGCTCGACGATCTTTGCCAGCGGCGATGCCGAAAGCGGCATCATGGTGATCGGCTCGGCGCCGAGCGCCGAAGACGATCGGGAGGGCCTGCCCTTCTCGGGCAAGTCCGGCCAGTTGTTCGACAAGATGCTGGCGGCGATCGGGCTGAACCGCTCGAGCGTTCTGTTGACGCAGGTCATTCCCTGGCGCCCGCCCGGCAACCGGGCGGCATCGGCGGCCGAGATCGACATCTGCCGGCCCTTCATTGAGCGCCAGATCGCGCTCGCCGAACCGCAGGCGATTCTGTTGCTCGGCAATTTCGCGGCACGGTTCTTCCTCGGGGAAAACGATACGATTCACGGCCTGCGCGGCGTCTGGAAGGACATCGTCATCGCCGATCGCGCCATTCCGGCCATCGCCAGCTTGCATCCCCAGGATCTGTTAACCGCACCCGTCAACAAGCGCCTGGCCTGGAACGATCTTCTCGCCTTTCAGGCAAAACTCAAATCCCTCTCTCTGCTCAGAAATTAGCCGAAGTTGAATAATTTATGAAGCGCGCCATGCATTTTTCGCATGGCTGCATCGCGCCAGCATGCATTGTAGAATCTATGTTGCACTGCAATATAAGCCTGTGTCTTGGGAGGAATCACAGGAACCAAGGCCATGCACAAGAGATTTCGTCCTATTCATTCCGGGTTTGAAACCCTTCGCCTTGCAGGCGACCAGCTTCGCTCCACTCATGGCTACAGCCGCTTCGGCTTCGCCACGAACGAACAGATGATCGCCCGCGGCACCGGCATCAACAGCCGCACGGCGCGCCCTAACGCGATCTTCTCGGATTTCCAGCAATACTGAGCGGGGTCGCTACGGCACCGCGCATCTCTCCGGACGTGCAAATGATGCTGTAGCGTTTTTTGCTGCCTTTCCATGTCAGAGTAACCACCATGTCGACGATCCTGCTTTCGCTACTGCGCAACATCGAAACCTTGGAGCATATCCGCGCCGCGGTCTGCGCCGCGCGCGAATATGAGCGCGAGCTGTCGGTAAAGCCGGCCAGTGCTGCCCCCGGCTCAGCAGCGATCGTGTTGTAATCACACCGTCAGCGCGTCGATCCGGGCCGTAGCCCACTCGAAGGCTTCGTCGACATAGGCGAACTTCACCGCCTGCCAGGCGCAGTATTCCTCGACGAAATGCCGCGATAGCCAAAGATGCGCCTTGCGCGGCTCATCATACCAGCCGACGCAGCCACGCTGTGCCGCCTTTGCCAGAAGCCGCTGCAGGTGCGTACGCGACATCATGAAATCGGCGGCGAGCGCACGGGTTTCGACGCGCCCGACGAGAAACTTGCCCGCCTCGGCGTCTTCCGTATCCATCCTGGCGATGAAGTTGTCGACGACCAGACCGCCGGCTTCCGTCCAGAGAAACAACGCCACCTGCGCCGGCGGCTCCCGCCAGGCGGCATCCTCCAGGCAGTGGCGGGCAATGCGCGGCTGAATGAGCTTCATCAATGCTGGATTTGCCTGGAAAACAGCCGCCCTTTCACCGCCGTCGAGCAGGTCGAGCGCGGCGAGATTGGCATGGATCCAGGCGGACATCGCCTGGAGGCTGACATTGGCGGGCTCGAAATGGCGCGGCCGGCGCCGCTCGTCGCCGGGCGTATGGGTGATGAAGCGGTAGGTATAGAGTTCTTCGATGAAGGCGAGAACGGTGTTGCGGCTCGCCACCTTGTGGGCGGTGATGCGGCCGGTCAGGCGAACGGCGGTAAGACCCGAGGTCGGGTCGCGCGGATCATATTCCAGGTGAAGAGCATAGGCGGTCTGGGTCAGCAGCCAGCGCTGGTGAGAGGCGAGCAATCGCGCCAGACGCGGGCCGGCGTCGAACATGCCGCGCGTCTGCCCGGCCAGTAAGCGAATACTCGTCAGAAAGGAGCAGTTCCCCGCCAATTGCTCCGCCGTGAATGCCATTACGCTTTTCTCCACCTCCGCTCGCAGGCCAGCGTTCGGAGCAGTAATATCGAAAGCCGCGGTGGCATCGGCTCGTCAGCCGTGCACAGCGTTGAATAAATGATAGTTTCTCATGTTCAACAATCATATTCCGCAAGTCGACGCCATCCTAAGAATTGACCATTCCTGCCTTGGACCTTAGGCCTGCGGCGTCGTCGCCTTGCGCGCTTCCCGCTGTTCGATGCCCAGTTGATGCTCGCGATAGATGATGAAGATACCGGCGGCAACGACGATGACGGTGCCGATCAGCATGGTGACGCTCGGCACGTCGCCGAAGATGAAGTAGCCGACGATGCCGCCAAGCAGGATCGACGTATATTCGAACGGCGCGATGGTGGAGACGTCGGCATGGCGGTAGCTTTCGGTCAGCAGGATCTGGGCGACGCCACCGCAAAAGCCGGCAGCGATCAGATAAAGCGCCGACGGCCATGGCAGGACGAGCCAGCCGAAAGGGAGGGAAGCCAGCGAGAAGACCGATGCGGTGAGCGAAAAATACAGCACGATCGTCGCCGTCTTCTCCTCTTCGACGAGGCGACGCACCTGGATCATCGCCATGCCGCCGAGAACCGCTGAAAACAGCACGCAAAGCGCGCCGACGGCCTGTTCGGCTTCCATGCCGCCTTCGCGAAACAGCGTGAGTTTCGGCCAGGAGATGATGACAACTCCGGCCATGCCGACCAGAACGGCGCTCCAACGGTAGATGCGCACCGTCTCGCCGAGAAAAACCGCGGCGAAAATCACGGCGACGAGCGGCAATGCGTAGCCGAGCGCAATCGCCTCCGGGAGCGGCAAGTGCAGGAGGCCGTAAAAACCGAAAGCCATTGACAGGATGCCGATCGTGCCGCGCTTCAGGTGGCCGACCGGATTGGCGGTGTAGAAGGCGGCGCGCAGCTGTCCGATATAGGCGAGATAGGCCATGATCGGGAAGAGCGCGAAGAAGGACCTGCAGAAGGTGACCTGACCCGGCGGAATATCCGGGCCGGCCAGCTTGATGAACGTCTGCATGGCCAGGAAGACCACGACCGACGAGACTTTCAGCGCAATGCCTCTCATCGGGCTTCTGAGAACCGAGTGCATGATCCTGGCTCTAATGCTGATTTGAACAAACGGGGAGACGCGTTCGACTCGAGAACGCAACAGGTGACGCCGCCATCGTAGCGAAAGAGAATCCCGCTGTATAATCCTTAAATCGGAATCGACTTCAGGACAAATTGCGCAGGAGCTCAAAGTTTTACGGCATGCTTTGCGCGTCTGAAGAGGTGCGTTGTCATCGGCAAATCCTCAAGCAAAACCGGCAAATCAGGGCAAAAGGCAGCTATTGCGACAATAACGGCTCGATCGTCGCCTTCGCGCGCACAGCAGACCAAAGCGACGCGACGATCAAGGCCGCGCTCAATCCGAAATAGCGGTCTTTCTCCCGGGCGCCGCCTTCATCCGTTTCGAGCAGGATATTTTGCCCGCGAAACTTCGTGTTCACGGGCAATTTGCTTTAACTTTAGTTCAGACTTTAATGTAATCATGCCCGGCAAATTATCGCAGAGTGCGCCCGCCTCTGTGTCCGCGGTTGTCAAATAACGGTCTTCAGGAAACACCATGCGAACAGATACCGGCCAGGTCATTCATCTGGCAGATTACCGTCCCACCGACTTCGTGCTGGAACGCGTGGACCTGACCTTCGAACTCGATCCGACGGAGACCAAAGTCGAAGCCCGCCTCATCTTTCATCGTCGCCCCGGCGCCGACATTACCGCCCCGATCGTGCTCGACGGCGACGAGCTGACGCTGGCGGGGCTGCTGTTCGATCAGGTGGAGCTCGATCCCTCGCGTTATGAGGCAACCCCGGAAAGCCTGACGGTGCGCGACCTGCCGGAAAGCGCCCCCTTCGAACTGACGATCACCACGATCATCAATCCCGAGGCCAATACCCAGCTGATGGGCCTCTATCGCACCGGCGGCATCTATTGCACGCAGTGCGAGGCGGAGGGCTTCCGACGCATCACCTATTTCCCCGACCGGCCCGACGTGCTTGCGCCGTTCACCGTCAACATCATCGCCGACAAGGAGGCCAATCCGCTACTCCTGTCGAATGGCAACTTTCTCGGCGGCGCCGGCTACGGCCCCGGCAAGCATTTCGCCGCCTGGTTCGACCCTCATCCGAAGCCGAGCTATCTCTTTGCCCTCGTTGCCGGCGATCTCGGCGTCGTCGAAGACACCTTCACCACGATGTCGGGTCGCGACGTGGTGCTGAAGATCTATGTCGAGCACGGCAAGGAGCCGCGGGCGGCCTATGCCATGGATGCGCTGAAGCGCTCCATGGCATGGGACGAAGAGAGGTTCGGGCGCGAATATGATCTCGACATCTTCATGATCGTCGCCGTCTCCGACTTCAACATGGGCGCGATGGAGAACAAGGGACTCAACGTCTTCAACGACAGATACATCCTTGCCGATCCGGAGACCGCGACCGATGCCGACTACGCCAATATCGAGACGGTCATCGCGCATGAATATTTCCACAACTGGACCGGCAACCGCATCACCTGCCGCGACTGGTTCCAGCTGTGCCTCAAGGAAGGCCTGACGGTCTTTCGCGACCAGGAATTTACCTCCGACCAGCGCTCACGCCCGGTCAAGCGCATCGCCGATGTGCGCCATCTGAAGTCCGAGCAGTTTCCAGAGGATGGCGGCCCGCTCGCCCATCCAGTTCGGCCGACGACATATCGCGAGATCAACAATTTCTACACGAGGACCGTTTACGAGAAGGGCAGCGAAGTCACGCGGATGATCGCGACGCTGCTCGGCAGAGACGGCTTCAAAAAGGGCATGGATCTCTATTTCGACCGCCATGATGGGCAGGCGGTGACGATCGAGGATTTCGTCAAATGCTTCGAGGATGCGAGCGGGCGCGACCTCACGCAATTCTCGCTCTGGTACCATCAGGCAGGCACGCCGCTCGTCACCGCATCCGGCAGCTATGATCCGGCAGCCGGCAGTTTCACCCTGTCGCTCGAACAGCTGACGCCTGCTACACCCGGCCAGTCGAGCAAGGAACCGATGCATATCCCGCTCAGCCTGGCACTCTTCGGCGAAAACGGCGGCAAGATCGCGCCGAGTTCGGTCGACGGCGCCGAATATGCCGGCGAGGTGCTGCACCTGACCGGCCGCACGCAGACGGCGGTGTTTCATGGCGTGGGCTCGCGCCCGGTCGTTTCGATCAACCGCAGCTTCTCGGCGCCGATCAACCTGCATTTCGATCAAAGCCCGGCCGATCTCGCCCATCTCGCCCGCCATGAGACGGATCATTTCGCCCGCTGGCAGGCGCTGACCGATCTGGCGCTGCCGAACCTTCTGAAGGCTGCCCGCGACGCGCGCGAGGGCAAGCCAGTCGTCTGCGAGCCGACCTTCGTCGAGACGCTGATTGCGGCGGCCGCCGACGAAAGCCTCGAGCCGGCCTTCCGCGCCCAGGCGCTGGCGCTGCCGAGCGAATCCGATATTGCCCGCGAACTCGGCGGCAACAACGATCCCGACGCCATCCATACCGGCCGGCAGGCGATCCTCAAACAGATCGCCGATGCCGGAAAGGATGTCTTTGCCGACCTCTACGCGGCGATGGCGACATCTGGCGGCTTCAGCCCTGATGCCAAGAGCGCCGGCCTGCGGGCGCTGCGCAACAGCGCGCTGACCTATCTCTCGCACGCCGAACAGACACCTGCGCGCGCCAAGGCAGCCTTCGAAGCAGCCGACAACATGACCGACCTCAGCCATGCGCTGACGATCCTCGCGCATCGTTTCGCCGACAGTGCGGAGACAGGCGAGGCGCTGGCCGCCTTCCGCGACCGCTTTGCAGACAACGCGCTCGTCATCGACAAATGGTTCACGATCCAGGCCGGCATTCCGGGCGCCACGGCGCTGGACCGAGTGCGCCGCCTGATGGAGAACCCGCTTTTCAAGCGGACCAACCCGAACCGGATGCGGGCGCTGGTTGGAACCTTCGCCTTTGCCAACCCGACCGGTTTCGGCCGCGCCGACGGCGAAGGCTATCGCTTCCTCGCCGGTCAGATTCTGGAGATCGACGGCCGCAACCCGCAGCTTGCAGCCCGCATTCTCACCTCGATGCGTTCCTGGCGCTCGCTGGAACCGACACGCGCCGATCACGCCCGCTCTGCGCTGATCGAGATCGAGCGGGCGCCCGACCTTTCCACCGATGTGCGCGATATCGTCGAGCGCACACTTAAAGGGTGATTTGCCTGGGTGGTCCGTCGCGCATCACGCGGCGGCCGATCGCCCGGCGATACGAATCACCCAAAAAATACGGAAATATAAATAGTTAACGGAATTTTACCTTTGCCTCTGGACAAGGCGAATCACCCATGATTCTCTAGGTCAGGTTCGAGCGAGCGGCGCGCGAATCACACGAGGGACAAGGCGAAGAGATGATGGACGTGCGGCGGGCAACCGTGGCCGGAGGACGGCTGCGTGTCGATTTTGACGGGCTGAAAGCCTGGCGAGACAGCCTATCCGGTCACTCGACATCGGAGCCGCTCCTGCGTCATCTGCCGAAGGCGGAGCTGATCTTGAAGCGCGCCATTCCGGCCTTGATCATCGCCTTCCTCTCCGTCGTCGCCGCCTCGCATTTCTTCGGCATGATGAGCGAATATAGCCGGCTGGAGGCTTCCGCCCGCCATGCCACCGCGCTTTCGGCGGCAACAGCCACTGCCGTCTTTGCCGATGCAGTCGACATTTTTGACAGCGGCGATATCACCGAGGCACAGGCGCGGCTTGCCAGATACCTGCCGCAGGACCGGCTGGACAACGGCGCCTTCGTGCTGCTGGTGCAGGCCAGCGGCAAGGTTTTTGCCGCAACGACTGCCGGGCTTTCGCATGTCGGCAGCAATGTCGGCGATTTCTTCCCCGAAGTCTCGGCGATCCGGCGTTTCGGCGATCGGGCCGGCGTCATCGAAACGACGATCGGCGGCGTGCCGCACTATGCCGAGATCACACTGATGGGCAATGCCGGCGGCTACGTCGTCGCCGCCACCTCGCTCGAGGAGGTCGGCCGGCTGTGGCGCGAGGAGCTGGCGCTCAACGTCACGCTGTTTGCCGGCATCTCCTCGATCTTGCTCGTCATCCTCTATGCCTATTACACGCAGGTGAAGCGGGCCCGCGACGCCGACGACATCTTCCTGGAATCCAACCTGCGCGTCGAGACGGCGCTGTCGCGCGGCCGCTGCGGCCTTTGGGATTTCGATTTCGAGAACCGGGAATTCTTCTGGTCGCGCTCGATGTACGACATGCTCGGCCTGCCGGGCTCCGACAAGACGATGGGCTTCGGCGAAGCCGCGCGGCTGATGCATCCCGATGATGGCGGGCTCTACGAGATCGCCCGCGCCATCGCCAAGGGCCATTCCGGTCAGGTCGACCAGATATTCCGCATGCGCCATGCCGGCGGCCACTATGTCTGGATGCGGGCACGCGCCCAGGTGATCCGCAGCAATTCCGGCCGCATGCACCTGATCGGTATCGCCATGGACGTGACCGAACAGCACCGGCTCGCCCAGCGCTATGCGGAAGCCGATCAGCGCTTGGCCGACGCCATCGAATGCACCTCGGAAGCCTTCGTGCTCTGGGACAAGAACGACCGGCTCGTCATGTGCAACACGCATTTCCAGCAGGCTTACGGGCTGCCGGACAGCGTGCTGGTGCCCGGCACCGAACGCTCGATTGTTAACGCCGCCGCCGCCCGCCCGGTCATCGAACGGCGGATCGCCGATGCCGACGGCTCCGGCTATTCGCGCACGACGGAGGTGCAGCTGGCCGACGAGCGCTGGCTGCAGATCAACGAGCGGCGCACCCGCGACGGCGGCAGGGTGTCGGTCGGAACCGACATCACGCTGATGAAGCGCCATCAGGAGCGGCTGCGTGAATCCGAACGCCGGCTGATGGCGACGATCGGCGATCTTTCCGCTTCGCGCCAGACGCTGGAGATCCAGAAGGCCGAGCTTTCGACTGCCAACGCAAACTACCAGGCGGAGAAGGAACGCGCAGAGGCCGCCAACAAGGCGAAGTCGGAATTCCTCGCCAACATGTCGCATGAGCTGCGCACGCCGCTGAACGCCATTCTCGGCTTTTCCGAAATCCTGCAGAATCAGATGTTCGGACCGCTCGGTTCGCTGAAATACGACGAATATGCCCGGGATATCCATGACAGCGGCAAACATCTGCTCAACGTCATCAATGATATCCTCGACATGTCGAAAATCGAGGCCGGCCATCTCAGGCTGCATTGCGAGCGCATCGACCTCGTGCCGCTGATCGAGGAAAGCCTGCGCTTCACCGCCATTCCGGCGGCCGAAAAGAACATCGTTATCGAGCAGCGCATCTCCTCCGGCCTGACGCTGACGGCCGACCGCCGGGCGATGAAACAGGTGCTGCTGAACCTGCTCTCCAACGCGGTCAAGTTCACCGACAATGGCGGCCGCATCGCGGTGCGCACACGCCGCGTCAACGGCGCCGTCACCGTCACCATCGCCGATACCGGCATCGGCATACCGCGCTCGGCGCTCTCGAAGATCGGCCAGCCTTTCGAACAGGTGCAGAGCCAATATGCCAAGAGCAAAGGCGGCTCCGGTCTCGGGCTTGCCATCTCCCGTTCGCTGACCGCGCTGCATGGCGGGCGCATGAAAATCCGCTCCCGCGAAGCAGTGGGCACGGTGATCTCGCTGCGCATTCCGGACAACGTTTAGGCTTTGACCAGAGCGAGAAATATCTTTCGAACCGTCTTCGAGAGCCGTTTCACTTCCCCCTCCAGCGTCCTGATATCGGGGCAGTCGCCGGCACGGCAGACGAGTTCGATGAGGCCGGCAGGCGCGTCGTTCGGATCGAACTCACCGTCGATGCAGAGACGAATCAATTGCGACAGGCTGGTATAGAGTGCGAAGGCTTCGAGGCAGGTGTCGAAATCGTCCGCGGCCAGCAGCTTGTCGCCGAGCAGCTTCAGAGCCTCGCCGGTGCTCTTGCCGCTGACGGCAACGCCGACGCCCCTGGTTGGCGCGATCAACACCAGATACTGAGCGATGAATTCGAGATCGATGACACCGCCGTGGATATGCTTCAGATCCCACGGGCCGGAAGGCGGCTTTTCCTTGTCGATCAACTCGCGCATCTCGGCGACGTCATGCGTCACCTTGGCGATGTCGCGGCCGGCCGACAGCACCTCGCGGATGACATGCTCCGCTTCCGCGATCAGGCTGTCATCGCCGGAGATCAACCGGGCGCGGCTCAGCGCCATATGCTCCCAGGTCCAGGCCTCCTCGCGCTGGTACTTGCCGAAGGCATTGATGCGGGTGGCGACCGGCCCCTTGTTGCCGGAGGGGCGCAGCCGCATGTCGACCTCATAGAGCACGCCCTCGGCGGTCGGCGCCGACAAGGCGGCGATCAGCCTCTGGGTAATGCGGGTGAAGTAGCGCGTCGCGTCGAGCGGCTTCGGCCCGTCGGATTCGGAGGCGGCGTCGTCATAATCATAGAGCAGGATCAGATCGATATCGGAACCCGCTGTCAGCTCGAAGCTGCCGAGCTTGCCCATGCCTGCGATGGCGATGCGGCCGCCGGGATAGTCGCCGTGCGCGGCCCGCATCTCGGTTGTCACGGCATCGAGTGCGGCGGCGATGATCAGATCGGCGAGATGGGTGAAGGCGCGGGCGGCCATTGCGCCATTGATGGCGCCGGTGAGCAGGCGGATGCCGATCAGGAAGCGCTGTTCGGCGGCAAAGATGCGCAGCCGGTCGAGCACCTCCTCGTAATGGCGTGCCTGGACGAGCGAGCCCTGCAGCCGCTCGCCGAGATAATCGCGCGTCGGCAGCTCGGCCATCAGGGCGGGATCGAGCATGCCGTCGAAGACATGCGGCTTGGCGGCGATCACCTCGGCCAGCCGCGGTGCCGAGGACATGATGTTGACGATCAGCGACAGGAGCGCCGGATTGCTGCCGAGCAGCGAGAAGAGCTGAATGCCGGCGGGAAGGCCGGAGATGAAACTGTCGAAACGCAGCAGCGCCTCGTCGGCGCGCCTGCTTTCGCCGAAGACGCGCAGGAGCTCCGGCGCCAGCTCCGTCAGTCTCTCCCGCGCTTCCACCGATTGCGTCGCGCGGTAGCGGCCGTAATGCCAAGTGCGGATGATGCGGGAAATGTCGGACGGTCTGGTGAAACCGAGCTTCTTCAAGGTCTTGAGCGTATCCGGGTCATCGCCCTGGCCGGTGAAGACGAGGTTTCCGGTTTCGGCGGAAAGCCTGCTCTCCTGCTCGAAGAGGCGGGCATAGCGCCGCTCCACCGTCTTCAGCACGCCGACCAACCGTTCGGAAAAGCTCGGCGTGTCGGTAAAGCCCATCATGAAGGCGATGCGCTTGAGGTCGGCGTCGGTCTCCGGCAGCAGGTGGGTCTGCTCGTCGCGCACCATCTGGATGCGATGCTCGACGTCACGCAGGAACCAATAGGCCTCCGTCAATTCGTCGCGGGTCTCGGCGTCGATCCACTTCGCCTTGGTGAGCTCGCCGAGCGTCTCCTCCGTCGACCGGCCGCGCAGCGCCGGCATGCGGCCGCCGGCTATCAGCTGCTGGGTCTGTACGAAGAATTCGATCTCGCGGATGCCGCCGCGCCCGAGCTTGACATTATGGCCCTTGACCGCGATGGCGCCATGCCCCTTGTGCGCGTGGATCTGCCGCTTGATCGAATGGATATCGGCGATCGCCGCGTAATCGAGATACTTGCGGAAGACGAAAGGCGAAAGCCCGCGCAGGAACTCGCCGCCGGCCACAAGGTCGCCGGCCACGGCGCGCGCCTTGATGAAGGCCGCCCGCTCCCAGTTCTGGCCCCTGCCCTCATAATAGATCATCGCCGCGTCGACCGGAATCGCCAGCGGCGTCGAGCCGGGATCGGGGCGCAATCGCAAATCGCTGCGGAAGACGTAACCATCGGCCGTGCGCTCCTGCAGGATGCGCACCAGCCGGCGCATCATCCTCGGGAACACCTCGATGGCGTCATCGGGGTCGGGCACGATGCCGGCCTGTTCGTCGAAAAAGACGACGAGATCGATGTCGGAGGAATAGTTGAGCTCGCAAGCGCCGAGTTTGCCCATGCCGAGCACGATCAGCCCCGAGCCCTCGCTCGGCTTCGCCGGATCCCGCAGCCTGACCTTTCCGCCCTCATGCGCTGCCAGCAGCAGATGGTCGATTGCAGCGGCGACAGAGGCTTCGGCGAGCTCGCTTAGCCAGGCGGTCGTGGCCCGGCCGTCGACGATGCGCGAGAGATCGGCGAGCGCTACGAGAAAGGCGGCCTTGCGCTTGATGATGCGCAGCCTGCTCATCACCGCCGATTCCGCCGGCGCGGCCCCTTCGCCGTCCGGCCGCCAGCAGTCCCGCGCCTCGGCGATCAACGCTTCGATCTGTGGCTCCAGGGGTTGGGTGATGGCGCCGGCGAGGATGGCCGGGTCGAGATTGACGATTTCGCGCAGGTAGGGCGACAGCGTCAGCACGGCGGAGATGAAATCGCGCAGTGGCCCTTCGCCCTTCAGCATCGCAGCGACCGACGGCTCGCTTTTGCCGGCCTGCTGAAGATCGCTCAGCGCCAGCTTCAACTCCGTCTGGCTCAACGGACGCAGCAGCCCTTCGGCGACGTCCTTGAGGCCATGCGTCGATTTCGTCAGCATACGCTCTCCCTGGCATTGGAGCGGACGGAAAGGCCGGCAGAATCGCAGGCCCGCCTCCTCGATCGGGATTAAACTAGGGTCTCGGCGCCAAACCGCCAATATGCGATTCAACCGATCGTGTTTACACACGGGCCGTTCAGGCAGCCTTGGCCGGGAAGATCATGCTGACGGTCAGTCCGCGCTGTTCCGGCTTGTCGGGATTGGTATCGGAGAGTTCCAGCCGGCCGTTGTGCAGTTCCATCACCGCCTCCACCAGTGAAAGCCCCAGCCCCGTGCCCGGTTTCGAGCGGCTTTCGTCGAGGCGAACGAAGCGCTTTACCACGTCGTCGCGCCGATCGGCCGGCACGCCCGGCCCGTGGTCGGCCACCGACAGGCAGACGCCGTCCGGGCGGCGGGCAAGCTTCAGCGATACCTCACCCGCCCCTTCCGTATCGGAGGAATATTTGATCGCATTGTCGAGCAGATTGAAAATCGCCTGGCCAATCAGCTCGCGATTTCCCTGCACCTCGATCCCGGGTTCGACGCTGGCGCTCAAGCCAAGCCCGGCCTCTTCCGCCGCCGGCTCGTAAAGTTCGGCGCTGTCGGAAACGATGGCCGACAGCTCGACCGGCGACATCTCGGCTGCGACCGAGCCCGCCTCGACGCGGGAGATCATCAGCAGCGCGTTGAAGGTGCGGATCAGTTGGTCGGATTCGGAAATGATGCCTTCGAGGGCGACGCGCCGCGTATCGACATCGCTCATGTCGAGTGCATCGGCCGCCTTGTTGCGCAGCCGTGTCAGCGGAGTCTTGAGATCGTGGGCGATGTTGTCAGAGACCTGCCGCAGGCCTTCGTTCAGCTTCTCGATGCGCTCCAGCATGGTATTTAATGACATCGAAAGCCTGTCGAACTCATCGCCGGAGCCGCCGACCGGCAGACGCTGCGACAGGTCGCCGGCCATGATCTTCTTGCTCGCATCCGACATGCGGTCGATGCGCTTCAGCGCATTGCGGCCGATGGCGAACCAGATGATGATCGCGCCGAGCCCCATGATCGCCAGCGCCACCATCAGCGCCTGACGCACCAGCAGGCGGAAACGTTCGGGATCGCCGAGGTCGCGGCCGATCAGGATCCGCAAGCCGTTGTCGAGAACGAAGATATTGGCGATCGCCCGATGACGGCGCTCGACACCACCGCCGTCGGTATAACGCTGATAGGCGAAGGGCGCGGAGGTCCAGCCGACCTCCTCGAAGACGCCCGGTTGCACCGAGGCGACATTGCCGGCGAGAATATCGCCCGAGGGGCCGGCGATGATATAGAGATTGGCGCCCGGCTGGCGGGCGCGCCGCTCCATCGTGCGCAGCAGAAGGTTCATGCCGCCGGTGTCATAAGCGCGCTGCACCTGCTCCACCTCCTGCTTGACGGCATCGCGGATCTGGCCGGTCAGCAGTCGTTCCGACATCGCCGTCACATAGAAGACGAGGGTCGCGGCGCAGATGGCGAAAAGCAGGATATAGAGTGCCGAGAGGCGGACTGCTGTGGACTTGAAGAGAACCCTGAAGCGGCTCATCCCTCGTCCTTGATCATATACCCCGCACCCCGGATGGTTTTCAGGAGCGGCTGGCTGAAGTCCTTCTCGATCTTCGAGCGCAGGCGTGAGACATGGACGTCGATGACGTTGGTCTGCGGGTCGAAGTGATAGTCCCAGACGTTTTCGAGCAGCATGGTGCGGGTCACCACCTGGCCGGCATTCTTCATCAAATATTCGAGCAGGCGGAATTCGCGCGGCTGCAGCGGGATTTCCTTGCCGCCGCGGCGCACTTCGTGGGAAAGCCGGTCGAGTTCGAGATCGCCGACGCGATAGATAACGTCCTGCTCCGGTGTGCCCTTGCGGCGGCCGAGCACCTCGACACGCGCCAGCAATTCGCTGAAGGCATAAGGCTTCGGCAGGTAATCGTCGCCGCCGGCACGAAGGCCGGTCACCCGGTCGTCGACCTGGCCGAGAGCGGAGAGGATGAGCACCGGCGTATGAATGCCCTTGCGGCGCAGCTCGCTGATGACGGAGAGCCCGTCGCGGCGCGGCAGCATGCGGTCGATGACGATGACGTCATAGGTATTTTCCGATCCCATGAACAGGCCGCTCTCGCCGTCGCTGGCGTGGTCGGCGACAATGCCCGCCTCGCGAAAGGCTTTCGTGAGGTAGGCCGCGGCTTCGAGATCATCTTCGATGATGAGAATCTTCATGCGGCCGACATTACCCGCCGGCTGCGTTTCGGCAAGGCTCAAAGCATCTGGCTGCGGAGCGGCGCTCATCGCGATCATCCTTCAAAGATCAGAACAATCGAGCCGTGCGGAGTTTCCTCCGCACGGCTCCCGTTTTTTCGAGGATCAGCCCTGGCCGTTGATCGGCAGGGCGACGAAACGGCTTCCTTCGCTCGACTGGATCTGGAAGAGCGCCCGAGTGCGGCCGTCCTTCTTGGCCTGGTTCAGAACCTTGACGACATCAGCAGGGGTGGAGACTTCCTGGTTGTTGACCGAGGTGATCTTCTCGCCTTCCTTGATGCCCTTGTCGGCGGCGTCGGAGTCCGGGTCGATGCCGGTGATCGCCAGGCCCTTGCCGTCATCCGACGGACCGACCGTCAGGCCGAGATCGGCGAGCGCCTTCTCGGACGCCGGCGCCTCGGGCTGCTGCGGCTGGTTGTTGTCATCGGCGGACGCATCCTTCTGGTCGGCCGGCAGCGTGCCGAGTTCGACGGTCAGGGACTGCGCCTTGCCGGCGCGCCAGACCGAAAGCTCGGCCTTGCTGCCCGGCTGCATCGCACCGATGCGGCGGCTGAGGTCACGCGCATCCTTGATCGTTTCACCGTTCAGGGCGGTGACGACGTCGCCGGCCTTCATGCCGGCCTTGTCGCCCGGCGATCCGGCCTGCGGGGCGACGACCAGGGCGCCGCTCGGCTCGGAAAGGCCGATGGATTCGGCGATATCCTTGGTCACCGGCTGGATCTGGACACCCAGCCAGCCGCGCGATACCTGGCCGTCCTTCATCAGATCGGCAACGACATCCTTGGCGGTCGAAGCCGGAATGGCGAAGGCGATGCCGACGCTGCCGCCGGACGGCGAGAAAATCGCGGTATTGATGCCGACGACTTCGCCGCTGAGGTTGAAGGTCGGACCGCCTGAGTTGCCGCGGTTCACGGCGGCATCCACCTGCAGGTAATCGTCATAGGGACCGGAGCCGATATCGCGGCCGCGGGCCGAGACGATGCCGGCGGTGACCGTGCCGCCGAGGCCGAAGGGGTTGCCGACGGCGACGACCCAGTCGCCGACGCGGACATTGTTGTCGTCGGCCCAGTTGACATAGGTGAACTTCTTGCCCTTGCCGTCGACCTTCAGGACAGCGAGGTCGGTGCGCGGATCCTTGCCGATCAGCTTGGCATCGAGTTCGGTGCCGTCATTCATAACGGCGACGAAGGCCTGCCCGTCGGAAACGACGTGGTTGTTGGTGACGATGTAGCCGTCCTCGGAAATGAAGAAACCGGAGCCCTGAGCGACCGGACGCAGACGGCCCTTGCCGGGACCATTCGGATTGCCCGGACCGTTCTGGCCGAAGCGCCGCTGGTGGCCCTGCTGGTCGTTCGGATCCTGGCCGAACTGACGGAAGAAGCGCTTCAGCGGATGATCATCAGGCAGGTCGTCAAAGCCGCGGCCATTGAAATCGAAGGCGAAGCCGTCATTGTTGTCGGCGACGGGATTGACGCGGTTTTCGACGCGAACAGACACGACGGCGGGCGAAACGGCATCGACGACATTGGCGAAGCTCGGAACAGCAGGCGCCTGAACTTTGACGGCTTCGGCATAAGACCGGGTGATTTCGAGCGGAACGCCGGTTGCGAGCACAGCGGCTGCGATACCGGCAACGGTAGAAGCCTTGAGCACGGTGGCGAGGGACGGACGTCCGTTGAAATTCTTCAGCATTGGAGCACCTTCTCTTGTTCTTAAATCTTCAGTCCGGCAGCGCCGGATCAGTCGATGCATCAAGATATAGGATGGCGCACCTTACTGCGAACTGTCCGGCCAATGAAAAATTCGTAATGATTGGAATGTTTCTGTCGGTTACTGCGCCCGGCGGTTCCCTGGAGTGTCCAAAGGATGCGGAATTATTCATCCCGGCTCGACGGGTTGTTAATTCTTCATAAGCTCGTTCAGCCTCGCCTGTTCTTCCGCCGTCAGCTTGCTTCCCGTCGGCTTGCCAGCCCACCGGCGCGCAAAGACCAGCAGCGACAGTCCGCCGGCGAGCACCAGCAGCGCCGGGGCGCCCCAGAGCAATACGGTCTTCATGCTGAACCGCGGCTTCAGTAGCACGAATTCGCCGTAGCGCGAGACGATATAGTTCAGCACTTCCTCGTCGCTGTCGCCGTCCTTGATGCGCTCGCGCACCAAGAGGCGCAGGTCTTTGGCCAGTTCGGCATTGGAATCATCAATCGACTGGTTCTGGCAGACCATGCAGCGCAGTTCGGCCGAAAGAGTGCGGGCACGCGCCTCAAGCGCCGGATCGGCCAGCACTTCGTCGGGATTGACGGCGAAGGCGGAGAAGGGCGTGAAGAGGATGAAGAGAATGATGAGGAGTCGTGAGAGAACGGACGATATATTGGGTGTACGCCAAGCTTCTCTTCCCCTCATTCCTGTGTCCTCAGGGCTTCGCCCGAGGGATGTCACAGGAATCCAGCCACGGCGCGTCCGCGCCGTGAATGAAAGTATACCGCCACTCAACGAGTCTCCTGCGCCCAAGTCCCTGGACGCGCTGGATTCCTGTGACGATCCTCGGGTCAAGCCCGAGGACAGGAATGAGGAGAAGGAGGAGGCGCCCGTCATTCTGCCGGCTCCATCGCAGGCTGCGCGGGTTTTGCCTTCGCCTTCCTGCGCGGGGCGCCGACGCGCAGGCGGCGGTCGGAGAGCGAGACGAGGCCGCCGGCGGCCATGATCAGGGCGCCGCCCCAGATGCACAGGATGAACGGTTTCCACCAGATGCGCACGACAATGCCGCCGTCCGTCGTGGTGTCCCCCAAGGAAACATAGAGCTGGCTGAGGCCGAAGGTCAGGATGCCGGCCTCGGTCGTCGGCATCTGCCGGGCTGTATAGAGGCGCTTGGCCGACCAGGTGTCGGCAACCGCAACCCCGGCGCGCCGGATGGTGAAGTGGCCGCGCTCCTCGCTATAGTTGGGCCCCCTCGCCGGCCGCATGCCGTCGAACGCAAGGCTGTAACCACCGGCATCGACCGTCTGGCCCGGCTTCATCTCGACGACATGCTCGCTCTGGAAGGTGGTGACGGCGACGATGCCGAGCACGCTGACGCCGAGCCCGGCATGGGCAAGGGCGGTACCGAAGGCCGAGCGCGGCAGACCGGCAAGCCTGCGCCAGGCGATGCTTCCGGCTACTTTGCCGATGCCGGCGCGATACCAGAGATCGGCAATGGCGCCGAAGATGAGGAACAACCCGGCCGCCAGCCCGAGCACCGAGAGCACCGGCCCGCCATGCTGGATATAGAACAGGATTACTGCGGCGGCGAAAGCCAGAGCTGCGACGATGTAGAGCCGCTGCAGGGCGCCGAGCAGATCGCCGCGCTTCCAGGCAAGCTGCGGCCCGAACGGCACGATGACGAGCAGCGGCGCCATCAGCAGGCTGAAGGTCAGGTTGAAGAAGGGCGGCCCGACCGAGATCTTGTCTCCGGTCAGCGTCTCCAGCAGCAGCGGATAGAGCGTGCCGGTCAGCACCGTGCCGCAGGCGACCGTCAGGATCAGATTGTTGAGGACGAGCGCGCCCTCGCGCGAGATCGGCGCAAACAGCCCGCCGGCCGAGAGCTTCGGCGCGCGGAAGGCAAACAGCGACAGCGCGCCGCCGATGAAGATCAGCAGGATGCAGAGGATGAAGACGCCGCGGGAGGGATCGCTGGCAAAGGCATGCACCGAGGTCAGCACGCCGGAGCGCACCAGGAAGGTGCCCATCAGAGACAGCGAAAAGGTCAAGATGGCGAGCAGCACCGTCCAGATCTTCAGCGCCTCGCGCTTTTCCATGACCAGCGCCGAATGCAGAAGCGCGGTGCCGGCGAGCCACGGCATGAAGGAGGCGTTCTCGACCGGGTCCCAGAACCACCAGCCGCCCCAGCCGAGCTCGTAATAGGCCCAGTAGGAGCCCATGGCGATGCCGAGCGTCAGACAGGTCCAAGCAGCCAGCGTCCACGGTCGGACCCAGCGCGCCCAGGCGGCGTCGATCCTGCCTTCAAGCAGGGCTGCGACGGCAAAGGAGAAGCAGACGGAAAAGCCGACATAGCCGAGATAGAGCAGCGGCGGGTGGATCGCGAGACCCATATCCTGCAGCACCGGATTGAGATCGCGGCCTTCGGCCGGCGCCGGATCGAGCCGCAGGAAGGGATTGGAGGTCAAAAGGATGAACAGGGTGAAGGCGAGCGAGATCCAGGCCTGTACGGCAAGCACATTGGCCTTCAGCGTCTCCGGCAGGTTGCCGCCGAAGATCGCGACCAGTGCGCTGAACAGCGCCAGGATCAACAGCCAGAGCATCATCGATCCCTCGTGATTGCCCCAGACGCCGGAATATTTGTAGATCAGCGGCACCAGCGAATGCGAATTCTCCCAGACGTTCTCGACCGAGAAGTCGGAGACGACATGGGCATAGGTCAGCACGGCGAAGGCAAAGGCGACAAGCGCAAACATCGCCAGCGAGCCTGATGTCGCCACATCCATCATCGCCCGGTCATGGCGGCGGGCACCGATGACAGGCACGATCGAGACGATCAGCGCCGTCGCCAGCGCCAGCACCAGGGCGTAATGACCGATCTCGATGATCATGGCGTCCCCTTCGCTTCCTGGCCTTCCTGCCACAGGCCCTGCGCCTTCAGCTTGTCGGCCACTTCCCTCGGCATATAGGTCTCGTCATGCTTGGCGAGCACGGTGTCGGCGACAAAGACGTTGCCGCCTGAGGCAAACATGCCTTCGGTGACGACCCCCTGCCCTTCGCGGAAGAGATCGGGAAGGATGCCGGTATATTTGACCTTCACGGCATTGGCGCTCCCGTCGGTGACGGAAAATTCCACCGTCGAGCCGGCACCACGCACGACGCTGCCTGCGCCCACCAAGCCGCCGAGCCGGATGCGGGTCTCCGGCGCCACCGGGGTCTTCGCCAGATCCGCCGGCATGTAGAAATAGGCGACCGACTGGCTGAAGGCAAACATCACCAACAGCACCGCCGCGATGATGAAACCCATCCCGCCCGCGATCACCGCAAGGCGCTTCTGCTTGCGCGTCATTGCGTCATTCCCTCCGTGGCTATGCCAAGTTCCCTGGCAAGAGCCAGCAAATGACGGCCCTGTTCACCCGCCGGCGGAAAAGCCGCAAGCCCGCGCTTCAGGGCGTCGGCTGCGCGATCCTTATCGTTCAATACGGCGTAGGAGCGGACGAGCCGCATCCATCCCTCGAAATTGTTGGGATCGGCATTCAGCTTGGCGTCGAGGCTTTCGACCATGCCGCGGATCATCTGCTGCCGATCGCCGGCGCTCATGTTTTCGGCCGCCGCCATGTCTTCCGACGTTGGGCCGCCAGACGCCGAAGGCTGGGCAGCCGCGCCGCCGTTCTTGGCGATATGTTCATTGACCAGCGGCAGCCAGGGCGCATCGGCAGGCGATTGCTGCGCCAGCGCTTCGAAGGCTCGGCGCGCCTCGTCGGCCCGTCCCGCCTGCTCCATGCTGAGGGCGACATAGAAACGGGCACGCGGATTGTCGGGTTCCAGCGTCAGCGACTGTTCCAGCGCCTGGCGTGCCTCGTCGGTCACCACGCCGTCGGAGACCGCCATCAGCGTCTCGGCAAGCCCGTCGAGCCTGATCGGGCTCGGGCCGAGAAGCCGGATCGCATTGCGGTAGGCGACCAGCGCATCATTGACCCGCATCGTGCGGACATAGATCGGCGCCAGCACATCCCAGCCCTTGCCGTCATCGGGATTCTCGGCCAGATGCCGTTCCGCCTTGGCAATCAGCATCGCCACGTCATTGCCGGGGTTTTCCAGCCGCGCTTCCAGCGGCTGCGCGGGCAGATCCGGCCTGCCCGTCGTCAAGTAAAGACAGAGCCCGAGGACCGGCAGGATCAGAAGAACGAAGGCTTCGGTGACACGGTGATGTCGTGCGGGTTTCGGCATCGTCTCCGGTTCACCGGCAGCAACGGCGATCAGCCGCCGGCCGATTTCGGCCCTGGCGTAATCGGCCTCTTCCGGTGTGATCAGCCCGCCGGCAAGATCGCGGTCGAGTTCGCGCAGCTGGTCGCGATAGACCGCCGCCTCGCCGGCGCGGCTGTTCCCCGCCGCCTTCGCGCCACGCAGAAGAGGGTAAAGCAGAATGACGGCGACGGCTGCCGTCAGAACGGCAACGAGAATCCAGAACAGCATAGCGGCCCAAATACGTGAAGCGCGCGCCCATTCCAACTGCCAAAGCCGGAATGACGAAGATTTGAGGCTATTCGCCACAATTCAGCAGGCTTAAAGCGCGTCGCATCCAATTTAATCCATGCGACGCGCTTTCGCTCTTTGTTTTTATGCCTGTCGTTGTCCGGGAACCGCTGCACACTTCCGGGCGACATGCATCAGACCTTAACCGAGCGGCGACCAGCTGCCGTCGTCATTGCGGCAGGCAGCGCCTCGCGCCACGGTGTCCTTGCCGTCGACCGTCAGCGTATGGGTATATTGCCGGCAATTCTGCGAGCCGACCTGGTAGGGTGCTGCCGCCACCACCTTGCCGGTGACCGCCTTGCCGCTCCAGACGACGGGCTGGCCGGCGGCTGTCCCTTCCAGCGCCCGGTATTCCGCCTCGAGCGCCCTTTGCTTGTCGCTGTCGCTCAAGCTGACGCCGCTACGGCCGACAATCCCGCCCTGCAGCGCGGTGATGAAGGCGGCCGATGCCGACGGTTTGCTGGAAAAAATGCCGCGCGAAGCAGCGCTCTTCGTCGTCGTGCAGCCGGTGAGCGCGACGGTAAGAAGCAAAATGGAAACGATCATGCCTTGCGAGCGTAGAATCATTGCGTCGAACCACGATCAGAGGTCAATTTCAGCCGATCGAAGTGCAGCGTCCCCGTGTCAGCATTAAGGCAAAGCATGCTATACATTTGCCACTATCCTTGTGACATCAAGCAGTTGGTCATGCAACATCCTTTGTGACGCCAGGCAGGATAAGCTTCGCCTTCAGCCCGCCCCATTCACCCCGGGACAGCTCCAGCCGGCCCTGGTATTCGTTGGAAATCTCGGTGACGATCGACAGGCCGAGCCCGGTTCCGGGCTTGCTTTCGTCGAGCCTGCGGCCGCGCTTCAGCGCCTCGCGGATCTGGTCGGGCTCCAATCCCGGCCCGTCGTCCTCGACGGCGAGCTCCACCCAATGACGGCGCGCGCTCGCCTCTGCACCCTTGACGTCCTCGCCGGCCTCGACGGCCGAAAGCCGGACCCTGCTCTTGGCGAATCGCGCCGCATTTTCCAGGAGATTGCCGACCGTCTCCTCGAGATCCTGCTGCTCCATGGCGACGGCGAGATGCGGCGGCGAGACGACGAGATCGAATTCGGTGTCGACATTCAGGCGGCGCATGACGCGCACCAGCCGTTCGAGTGCCGGCTCGGCATCGGTGCGGGCGAGCACGGATTCGCGCTGCGCGGCGATGCGGGCCCGGTTGAGATAGGACTGCACCTGCCCCTGCATCGATTCCGCCTGGCTGCGCACCAATTCGCCATGGGATTTTTCCAGCACACGCGCCTCGTTCAAAAGCACGGCGATCGGCGTCTTCAGCGAATGGGCGAGATTGCCGACCTGCATGCGCGCCCGCTCGACGATGCGGCGGTTGCTGTCGATCAGTGCGTTGACCTCGTTGGCAAGCGGCAAGATCTCGCGCGGGAAGTCACCCTTCAGCTGCTCGCTCTCGCCGGCGCGGATGCGCTCCAGGGCGGCGCGCGCCTTGTCGAGCGGCTTCAGGCCGTAGAGAATCGCCAGCGCATTGACGATCAGGCTGCCGACGCCGAAACCGGCGAGCGCCAGATAAAGACTATGGGAAAAGGTGCGCACATCGTCCTCGACGACGTCGACATTGCCGGTGACGCGGAAGCGCGCCGCCCGTCCGTCGGTATCGAGCACCACTTCGGTTTCGGCGACCTGCACGCGGTTTCCGGAGGCATCCGTCACCTGATAATAACGCTCGTAATTCTTGTCGAAGGGCGCCTCGACGACGGAGGGAACCGGAATGAGCGCCGAGCCGAGCGAAGGCGAGACCAGCGGCGCTGTCGTATAGGTGCCGAGCGGCTCCACCACCCAGTACCAGCCGGTCTTCGGCTGGGCAAAGCGCAGGTCGCCGAGCTGCGGACTGCCGCTCAACGCCCCCTGATCGCCGATCGTCACCGAATTGATGACGTTATAGAGCTGCGCCCGCAAGAGATCCTGGAAGCCACGTTCGGCGCTCTTGCGGTAAAGCGTCGAGATCAGCAGGCCGATCACCACCAGCGCCACCGTCGACCAGACCGTGGTCAGCAGCAGCACACGTGCAGTGAGCGACTTAATTCGCATGTTTCGGCGCTTGGATGCGGTAGCCGAGACCGCGCACTGTTTCGATCAAGTCGACGCCCATCTTCTTGCGCAGACGGCCGACGAAAACCTCGATCGTATTGGAATCGCGGTCGAAATCCTGATCGTACATGTGCTCGACCAGTTCGGTGCGCGAGACGACCTCTCCCATGTGATGCATGAGATAGGCGAGCAGGCGATATTCGTGCGAGGTCAGCTTCAGCGCCGTGCCGTTGACCGTCGCCTTGGAGGATTTGGTGTCGAGCCGGACCGGCCCGCAGACAATCTCGGAGGAAGCATGCCCGGCAGCGCGCCGGATCAGCGCCCGGATGCGCGCCAGAACTTCCTCGACATGGAAAGGCTTGGTGACGTAATCGTCGGCGCCGGCGTCGATGCCGGCGACCTTGTCGCTCCAGCGGTCGCGCGCCGTCAGGATCAAAACCGGCATGCCGCGGCCGGCACCGCGCCATTTTTCGAGCACGGTGACGCCGTCCATCTCCGGCAGGCCGATATCGAGGATGATGGCGTCATAGGGTTCGGTATCGCCGAGGAAATGTCCCTCCTCGCCGTCGAACGCCTGGTCGACGACATAACCGGCCTCCTTCAGCGTGTCGGTTAGCTGCCGGTTCAGGTTGACGTCGTCTTCGATTACCAGGATGCGCATCGGTCCGCCTTCGTCCGCTTCAAATCGATCATGTTCTGAATAGACCGATTCCGCCTACATCGGAACCTTTACCGTCACCTTGCGTGGACGTTGGCCGTTGCCCGACACCAGAACGGTGATGATGCAACTATCGCCCACCGGTTGCACCGACAGGAGCTGGCCGCCTGTCTGCTCGACGACCTGGGCTGCGGCTGCGCTGCAATCGCCTGCCACGCGCAGGACGAGGGTGCCCGCGCCGTCCGATGAGGGCGCCGATGCCACCAGCCCGGCGGCCACTACTGCGACGCTCAGAGGAAAGGCCATGTGTTATGCTTTCAAGGGTAGTTCCAACTTGCTGCGACTATGTACTCACGTGACCTGAATGGCAAATGAATGCGCTGTAATACAGGGTGTTTAGAACCGTTCTCGACTGCTGGCGACAGCCGGTGTCAGCTGCCGAAAACCGATGCCGCAGCGGCCTTCGGCGGCCTTCTGCACACGGAATAGAAGTCTTCGGCCCAGACACACACGGCAGGCTGGGCGGGGACGCTCGGGTCAAGCCACGCGCGGCGGGCTGCCGGAAATTACAATCGCAGCTTTTACCGGCAGATTGAAACTGTTATGTGCTTGCGGCTCCCGCATTCAGGCCATTTCAGCACCAATGCCAAACTCCCTCCGCTTCCGCTCGGCGCAGACGGTCTTCGTGCTCGCCATCACCCAGCTGATCGGCTGGGGTACGACCTTCGACATGCTCGGAGTGATGGGCCGCATCGTGGCGCCCGATCTTGGCATGGCGAACGAGATGGCGTTTGCCGGCCTGACGATCATGATGTTGGTCAGCGCCATCGTCGGCCCGGCGACCGGCCGCTGGCTTGGCCGTTACGGCGCCGCCCGGGTGCTTTCGGCGGCTTCCCTGACCTTTGCCCTCGGCCTCTGCCTGCTGGCAGTCGCCAACGGCATCATCCTCTACGCCGCCGCCTGGATCGTGATCGGCATCGGCGGCGCGCTCGGCCTGTCGGCGCCCGCCTATACCGCCGTCGTCGAGCGCGAAGGGATGAACGGCAAGCGCGTCATCGCCGCCCTGATGCTGTTCACCGGGCTTTCGAGCGCCATCTTCTGGCCGGTCCTCAGCCTGCTCAACGAAGCCGTCGGCTGGCGCCTCACCTTCCTCATCTGCGCAGGCCTGCAATTTTTCATCTGCCTGCCGCTCCATCTTTTCGCCCTGCCGAAGCCGATCGCGGCCCATGTCGACGGCGGCGCGGCCGAAATTGCGCCGGTGCCACTGTCGAAGGCGGCCGGGCGCAAGGCCTTCCTGCTGATCGCCGCGACGACGACCATCACCACCTTCATCACCTTCGGCATCTCGCCCTCGCTGCTCGAGATCTTCCGCCAGTCCGGCGCCGCGCCGGCCTTGGCGCTGCAGCTCGGCTCGGCCCGCGGCGTCCTCGGCATTTCGGCGCGCTTCCTCGACATGCTGCTCGGCCGGCGCGGCAACCCCATCCTCAGCGCCGCCATGGGCATCGGCCTGATGCTGATAAGCTTCCTGATGATGCTGGCCGCCGGTCCGTCGACGCCGTTGCTCGTCACCTTCGTTGTGCTCTACGGCTTCGGCTCCGGCGTCATGACCGTCGCCCGCGCGCTTCTGCCGCTCGCTTTGTTTTCGCCGCGCGAGTTCGGCCTGCAATCGGCCCGGCTGTCGCTGCCGCAGAACCTCGCCAATGCGATCGCCCCGGTCGTCTTCACCGCCATCCTCGACCGCGCCGGCACCGGCCCGGCGCTTTTCGCCGCCGCCGCTCTCGCGGCCTTGTCGCTGACCTTCGTGCTGATGCTGATGGCGCTGCTGCGCGGCGCGCGGGCAGCGCAGCCGAGCCCGGCCGTTTCATGAGGTCTGGAAAGGACGCCGCCTGGCGCTGACGAGTGAACTGTCGCGTTTGACGAATCTTTTAAATCGTTTGCCGCCGATTTTTCGAAAGTTGGGTCCGGTGGCTCACGGCTGAATTCAACATCCGGCGCCGCGAGTCCGGAAAGCTGCTTATCCCTTTGAAATTTTAGCGAACATTGGCCGGCAGCCGACGCCTGCCGATTCAGAGCGGCCGCGTCACCGCTGCGCGGCTGTCGTAGTCCGCAGCGATGCGTTTTTCCCGCAGCGGCCGCACACGCTCGATCGAGCGCTGATAATCGGGATGCGCCTTGTAGGCGGCGAGAGCCGCTTCATCGTCGAATTCACCGTAGACGACAAGATCAATCTCGGTTCCCAGCTGATCGGTCTTTACATTGGTGCCGATTTCCAAAAGCCGCGCGTGCGGAATGGCGGTCAGGATCGAAAGCCCGGCCCTCACCTCCTCCAGATGTTCCTTCTGCACGGTGAAGAAGACGATATGGCGGATCACGCGGAAGCTCCTGTCTGATTTCAGAGGGTCGGCCCGCGCGATAACACGCGGCCCCTCGGCCTTCAACCGCGCGACCTGCCCTGCGCGGCATCCGGACGCATCGCCGCATGGAAGGCCTTGGCATAGGCCGCGAGCCTCTCCGCCCGGTCGGTGCCGTTGACGATGCGGCGCGCATTGACCCAGTCCTCGGTCGTCGCGTTCAAGTGATCGGCAAGTTTGTGGCCGGTAAAGCTGCCCTGCAGCATGCCTTCGATCAGGATCGTCACCGCCGCATCCATTTCCATCGCCCGATCAGGATCGGCAACGAGGTCGATGCCCGTCAGCATGCTCATCGCCTCGTAATTCCGCTTGTGGGTGAGCTGCACCAGTCCACGGCCGAGCCAGCAGCGGCCATTCTCGTCCGGCCGCCAGTAGGGCGCCTTTACCCAGGAAAGCCTGCCTGCGGCAAAGGCTGCCTCCAGGATCTCGACGGCGCGGGTATCGCTTTGCGCCAGCGTCTCGCGGACCGGCTGCATCGTATAGGCGGTCTCGTGGTAAGCGGTTGCGAGGATATAAGCGAGCCATCGGCGATCGGCCTGCGCAAATCGCCTTTCCCAGGCGTCGAGAATCGCCGCAATGCCCTCTACCTGAGGCTGAGTTAGCTCTCCTTTAAAGAGCTCCTGGCGCACCGCATCAAAAAAGAACATCCGATCTATGTGAACAACCATACCGCGCGCCTCGGGAGTCTCGTGGTTAAAACCGTCTTAATCGATTAAAATCTACTTAATCGTTTGAAGTGCCTAAGCCCCTGATTTACACGGCTTTTATCTTGTGCAATTCATTTCGGTGCCCTGAAGCCTTACCACCGCAAGAGGAGACTTCCGATGCAGGCGCCCGCCAATACCCAGACCACCATTCCCCAGCACCTTGTCGACCAGATGGAGAATGAGTGGCGCCAGATTCGCCTTGAGCGCGAGAACAGCCCGCCCGCCCCGGCAGCCTCAACCGCAGCGCCGAGAGATACAGGCAAAGCGGCGCGGATGTAAGGGCTGCCGTCATCGCGTCGCAGCCTCAAGCCGCTTCGCCAACGTTTCCAGCGACCGGGTGAAGACCGCTTCATCTTTGAGCGCCCGCGACAGTACCAGCGCCCCCTGAATGCCGCAGACGCCCTCCTCGGCAAGCGTCTGCGCCTCCCGCTCGGCACACTCCGCCCGCATCAACGCCGAACGCAACGCCTCAATCCAACGGATAAAATAGTCGCCGATCGCCGCCGAAAACCGTTCGCGGGTGCCGTCGAGCGCGAAAGCGCCGACAAGGCAGATGCGGCCGCCGGAGCGGAAATAATCAGCCACGTTGAGCCACATCGCCGCGATCGCCTGACGGGCATCGTCATTTCGCAGCGGCCGATAGACCGCTTCTTCAAACCAGCCATCGATATCGGCGAGCACGGCGCCAGCCATCTCCTCCTTACCGCCCGGGAAGAAGTGATAAAGGCTGCCCTTGCCGATGCCGGTGCGCTCGGTGATGCGGCTGAGCGTGGCGCCCTCATAGCCGAGCTCGCGGAAGATTTCCGCAAGCAGCGGCACGATGTCGGCGCGTTCATAAACGGTCTTCACCGGCTTGAATTCTTCCTGCTCTAGAGGCCGAGCTCAGTCAGACCGGGATGATCGTCCGGACGTCGGCCGAGCGGCCAGTGGTATTTGCGCTCCTTTTCCCGGATGGGCAGATCGTTGATGCAGGCAAAACGGCGCTGCATCAAGCCAGCCGCATCGAATTCCCAATTCTCGTTGCCGTAGGAGCGGAACCAGTTGCCGCTGTCATCGTGCCATTCATAGGCAAAGCGCACGGCAATACGGTTGTCGGTGAAGGCCCAGATCTCCTTGATCAGCCGGTAGTCCAGCTCCTTGGCCCATTTGCGCGTGAGAAAAGCGACGATCTCGGCGCGGCCGGCAATGAATTCGGCGCGGTTCCGCCACCGGCTGTCCGGCGTATAGACGAGCGAGACGCGCTCGGGGTCGCGGCTGTTCCAGCCGTCCTCGGCGAGGCGGACTTTCTGTGTGGCGGTATCGAGGGTGAAAGGCGGAACAAGGCTGGACATGGTGTCTCCTGTACTGGATGGTTATCAGTTTACTGATCGGTACAAGATTTCGCAAGGCTGCATCTGGCGGCGCTCGAGCTTAGACGTCGGAGGTCCACCGCAGCGGCAGCGCATCCGGGCGAAACACGATGTTTTCGGGCGTGAAGTGCCACAGCCTTTCCGCCTTGGGAAAGGCGGCGATCTCAGGCGAATCGAGCAGCACTTCGACTTTGCCGGTCATCTGCAGCATGTCGCCGGTTTCGAAATCGATGAAGACCAGCCCGGCCTTCGGATTGACCAGGAAATTGCCGAGCGTGTTGAAGAAACGATTGCCGGCAAAGTCGGGAACGATCAGCGCGCCGTCGGCGCCGAGATGCACGAAGCCGGCATAGCCGCCGCGATGGGAGACGTCGACCTGCCGCTCGCCATTCTCCCGGTCGACATAGGAGGCGACGAAAAACGTATCGGCGCTCTCGACCATCCGCCTTGCGCGATCGTCGAGGACGTGGGAACGAAGCGGCGGCTGCGCTGTCGGCACATCGGGATCGCGGACGAAGGCGGCGGCGCGCGGCTGGATATATTGCGGACAATTGCCGAAGCTCTGGCCGACGCGCAGGCGGAAGGCGCCGGGATCCGTCCTGCGGATTACGCCATTCAGCCGGTTGCGCCGCCGGGTCTCGAGCTGAATGCCGAGCATCGCGACGGCAGCGCCATCCTCCATGCCGTCATCGGCGGGATCGGCGGGCTCTCGCGGCAGGCTGACTTCAAGCGTCTCCGGCTCCGGCGAGGACATGAAACCCGGCTGCGCGGCCCGCACCGTCGCCCAGACGTCGCCCTTCGCATCGACCGTGCCAAGCACGACGAAAGGCAGCATCGGAAAGAAGGCGCGGTGCTGCTCGGGCATCACCTCGCGGACAAAATTCCGCCCCGGCCCGTCCATGCGCTCGACGACGCCGAGGCTGCGCTGCATGGCAAGTTCACCCCGATGCCAGGGCGATGCGGTTTCTTCTCCTGAGTGCTCCAGCATTACGGCCTCCTTTCGGGCACGATTTTCGATCGGGGATGGATCTCTATGCGGCCAAGCCGATCTTGGTCTTGCGGAAGCCGACGAAACCCGGCAGCGCCTCAATGCGGGCAAGCCAGGCGCGCACGGCCTGATAGGGCGCGGTGTCGACATTGCCCTCCGGCGCATTGGCGATGTAGCTGTAAAGCGCGATATCGGCGATCGTCGGATTGTCGCCGAGCAGGAAGCTGCGGCCGGAGAGCTCCGCCTCAACCAGGGTGAGAACGCGGTGCGCCCGGGCAATCACCTCGTCGGCACGAAAATTGGCGCCGAAGACGGTGACGAGACGGGCGGCGCAAGGTCCGTAGGCGATCTCGCCCGCGGCGACCGAGAGCCATTTCTGGGTCCGCGCCGTTGTCAATATATCCTCCGGCAGCCAGTCGGTGCGGCCATATTTGCGCGCGAGATAGACGAGGATGGCGGCGGAATCGGAAATGACCGCTCCGTCGTCGTCGAGCACCGGCACCTGGCCAAAGGCATTGAGTTTCAGGAATTCCGGAGCCTTATGAGCGCCGGCGGCCAGGTCGACCTCAGCCAGTTCGTAAGGCACGCCGAGCAGCGATAGGAACAGGTGAACCCGGTGCGAATGGCCGGACAGCGGATGATGGTAGAGTTTCATGACGGTTCCTCTGGTGTCTGATGGGCGGGAACAAGGCCACGGCCTTGCGGCGATGGCAGCTTCGAACCATCTGCACGGAATTTACTGCCTTCCAATGAACAGCAGTAGGATGCTATTTCGGAAGGCATGTTCCCAATTGCCGGAAGGATAAAATGGACCGCCTCGACGCAATGAGCGTGCTTCTTGCCGTCGTCGAGCAAGGCAGCCTGTCGGCCGCCTCGCGGCATCTGCGTTCACCGCTTGCAACCGTCAGCCGCAAGGTCTCCGAGCTCGAGGCCCGTCTCGGCGCCAAGCTGCTGCAGAGAAGCAATCGGAAGATCACATTGACCGAGGCCGGACGCTCCTATGTGGAGGCGGCGCGGGAAATTCTTAACCGGGTGGAAGAAGCGGAACGGACGGCCGCCGGCGAATACAGCGCGCCGAAGGGCGAGCTGACGATGACCGCGCCGATCGTTTTCGGGCGGCTGCACGTCCTGCCTGTCGTGGTGGATTTCCTGAAGGCCTATCCCGAGATCAATCTGCGGCTGATGCTCGGCGACCGGCTGTCGAACCTCGTCGAGGATCACATCGACCTGGCGCTGAGGATCGGCACCCTGGCCGACAGCAACCTGATCGCCACGCGGCTCGGCGCGATCCGCCGCACCGTCTATGCCAGCCCGGATTATCTCGCGCGGCACTCGGCACCCCGGCAGCCGGGCGATCTTTCCGCACATGACTGCATCACCTTCGAGAACATGGCCTCGATACGGAGCTGGACCTTCACGGAGGGGAAGCGGGACCTCGCGGTGCCGATCCGCTCACGGCTTGCGGTCAACACCGCCGAGGCCGCCGTCGATGCGGCCGTCGCCGGTCTCGGCATTACGCGCGTGCTCTCCTATCAGGCGGCGCGCGCCGCAGCGGCGGGCCTGCTGGTGCCGCTGCTCCAGGATTTCGAACCGCCGCCGGCACCGGTGCAGCTCGTCTACCCCTCGCAGGGGCTGGTGCCGCTGAAACTGCGGGCGCTCATCGATTTCGCCGCGCCGCGCCTGCGCTCGACGCTGAAATAGACTTCAGGCGAGTTTACCCTCTTCCGCCTTGTAAAAATACTGGCTGGCCACCAGCC
This sequence comes from Rhizobium lentis, assembly GCF_014200175.1. GTDB lineage: Bacteria > Pseudomonadota > Alphaproteobacteria > Rhizobiales > Rhizobiaceae > Rhizobium > Rhizobium mulingense. The sequence continues at coordinate 416,088 of NZ_JACHBD010000003.1, forward strand.
AGCCCTTCAGCGGCCTCAGCGGCGGAATGCAGGTAGCGAGCATGAAGGGGCCGGTGACCAGAAGCTGCACCCAGATCGGCGCCGAAAACGCCACCTCCAGCCAGACGCCGAGCAGCACGCTGGGGATGCAGGCGAAGCAAATGACGAAGAAGGCCGGGCCGTCCGCCGGATCGGCGAAGGCATAATCGAGGCCACAGACCTCGCATTGCGGCTGCAGCGTCAAGAAGCCGTTGAACATATGACCCCGGCCGCAACGCGGGCAGCGTCCTCTGACGCCGGTCTGCATTGGAGCAAGTGGGGGATAGTCGGTATCCATGATAACCTCGTCTTCTCTGGCGTGCAGATCAATGCCAATCAATGCCACCCAGATGGATGCATTCAATATAAATACATTACACCTCAATTACCAGTCAACTTGCCAGAATGCCGCAGATCCCGCCGGCTGCCGACCGGGCATCCGCAGGTCTCATATCATCGAAGGGGACGAGACCCGCAGCGGGCCTGAGGCCAAGTTGAAAACTGTCGGGATCAGAAGAACGACGCCGCCATCTCCGGCGGGCCTTCCAGCGCATGGGCCATGAATTCCAGTGCGCCGTGCAGTCTCTCCCGGGTGATCGGGCCGCCCAGGCAGACCCGCACCGCTTCCGGGGCGGCGCCCTCGACGGTGAAGGCATCGCTTGCCACGACGCCGATGCCCGAGGAACGCATATGGCTGCCGAAGGTGGAACGGGTCCAGCCATTGGCGAGCGGCAGCCAGATGTTGAAGCTGATCGGATCGGCGCGGTAGCTGCCGGGCGGCAGGATGGCGGCAACCATCTGCTGGCGGGCGGCGGCCTCGGTGCGGACGAAGCGCAGGATCGCATCGGCCGTGCCGTCCTCGATCCAGCGCGTGGCGAGCGCCATGGTCAAAGGTGAAGCCATGACGTTGTTGGCGCGCATGGCGCTGACGAAAGGCCATCCGGCCTTGCTGTCGGGTGCCACGACATAGGCAAGGCGCAGGCCCGCGCCGAGGCATTTCGCCAGGCCGCCAATATGCCACGTGAGATCCGGCGCCATTGCCGCAAGCGGCGCCGGACCTTGCGATGGAATGAAGCCATAGGCATCGTCCTCGACGACCGGCAGCTGATATCTGCGGGCGACGGCCGCGATTTCCGCGCGCCGGCCGGTTGAAATCGTCAGCGTCATCGGGTTCTGCAGCGTCGGATTGAGATAGAGCGCCTTCGGCTTCAACCGCTCGCAGGCGCTGGCAAGGGCCTCCGGCAGGACCCCGTCCTCGTCCATCGGCAGGCCGGCGAGATTGAGCCGCAGTTGGGCGGCGATCGAGCGCATGCCAGGATAGGTGATGATTTCCGACAGCACGGTTTCGCCCGGCTTTGCCAGCAGGCCGAAGATCGCCAGCAGGGCCGGATGGGCGCCCGGCGTGACGAAGATCCGCTCCTGCGACGGCGTGAGCCCACGGCGGCCGAGCCAGGCGGCGGCGGCGTCCTTGTCCATGCCGGAGCCGCCGAAGCCCTGGTAACGCAGAAGCGGAACGAGATTTGCGGCCACCGCCGACATGCCCTCGCGCATGCCGGCGATCAGTTCCGGATCATCCGGTTCCGGCGGCATGTTCATCGAGAAGTCGACAATCGATGCGCGGCGCGGATCGGGTACGGCGTCAGGCGCGAAGTCCGGCCGCGCCTTGCCAGCGCGGCCGGTGACGAAGGTGCCCCGGCCGACATGCGACTCGACAAGCCCGCGCTTCTGCGCCTCGACATAACCTCTGGCCACGGTGGTGAAATCGACATTCAGCCGCTTGGCGAGGTCGCGCTGCGGCGGCAGCCGGTCTCCAACCGCCAGATGGCCGTTTCGCAGATCCATTTCGATCAGATCGGCAATCGCCATGTAACGCGGGCTGCTGCTGCGGCTGAGATCGGGATGCCAGTCCTTCATGTCATGATCCGTGCCCGTCTGATTCCTGATGGGATTGACTGTATATTGTTGCGCAGCGGCGCTGTCACCCCCGGATATTCCCCGGAATACCTACGCGTGCGGCATGCGTGTGCGGAAATTCCCGTCACGCCAGCCTTGCCGCCACGCCCTCATCTTCTTAACTATTAACAAGGCCCGCCGGCTTTTGGTCTTGCGCGGCGGCGCCCTCGGGATAAAAGCATGAATATCGATCCGATCCTGCGGTCAGTCGTGGCCGTCCGCTCCTCCATACCGGAAGATGCCTTCACGGCGGAGACGCTGGGCACCGTCCGGGAGGGCAGTGGCGTCGTCATTCGCGACAACGGTCTGGTGCTGACCATCGGTTATCTCATCACCGAGGCCGAGGAAGTCTGGCTGACGACCCAGGACGGCCGGGTGGTTCCCGCCCATCCCCTTGCCTATGATCAGGAAAGCGGCTTCGGTCTGGTGCAGGCGCTCGGCGTTCTGAACGCCCCGGCGGTGGATTTCGGCGATGCGGCCGCCGCCAGGCCCGGCGATCCCGTCGTGCTTGCCGATGGAATCGGCGAGTTCGTCCAGGCAAACATCGTCGCCCGGCAGGAGTTCGCCGGCTACTGGGAATACCTGCTGGATGAGGCGATTTTTACCGCACCGGCCCATCCCGCATGGGGCGGGGCAGCGCTGATCGGCGCTGACGGCAAGCTTCTCGGCATCGGTTCGCTTCGCCTGCAGATGAGCCAGGATGGCGAGGTCGCCGATATCAATATGGTCGTGCCGATCGATCTTTTGCCGCCGATCCTCGACGACCTCCTGAACCGCGGTCAGGTCAACAAGCCGCCACGGCCCTGGCTCGGTGCGTTCTCCGCCGAGAGCAATAGCGGCGTGGTGGTGATGAGTGTGGCCGAAGGCGGTCCGGCCGCCCAGGCCGGCCTGCGTCAGGGCGATATCATCTCCGAGATCCGTGACGAAGAGGTCGATGGCCTGGCCGATTTCTACCGCAAGCTCTGGAGCAGTGGCCCGGCCGGCGCCGAGATTCCGATGCGTATCCTGCGCAACGGCCGCGAAGCCTGGCTGCGCGTCAAATCCGCCGACCGCAACAGCTTTCTCAGAAAGCCGCAGCTGCAGTAGGGCCGCACCAGAATCGAAAAAGCCGTTGCGCGAGTATGATCGTCGAGAGGCGCACCGCCTTCCGCCCCCCATTCCGATAAGCGTCAGCTCGTTAAAACAGACCTCAGATCAGCCGGCCATCGTCCGGCGCGCTCGCCGTCCGGCGGCGCGCGGGGGCGTTGTTTGCTTTTCCATGCCGATCGGCCGCCGCCTGAATTTCCTTGCAGCCGTTGCCACCAGCTTCTTCTGCGGGCGGCTGCGGGCCGGCCTTGTTCACGAAACGAATCATTGGTCAGGTCCCGACAGCAAGCGCCGTGGTGCAGCCTTGAACACTTCGGCTGTCGGCAGAAGTCTGCCCGGGCATGGTCGCCCAACCGCCGGCTTCAATGAACTGACGCTGCTTGTAGCCTTCGGTAATCGCCTTGAACTCGATCAATTTAGCGCTTGCGTCCGGCGCCGCATTAAAGCGCTCGACGCAAATTGCGGACGCCAGTTCGCCGCGTGCAATGTCACCGGCGGCTGCTGCCGCTTTGCTCGATGTGCCACCTGTTACCCAACCTCCCCAACTGAACCCGATGACCATCGTGGCGATTGCCGTGACGAGGCAGGCCCAGACGAGAAGCGTCTTGGATGGCTGGTAACTGTCGAAACGCTGGCTGATTGATGTCTTGCTGCTGCTCTGCACGGACATTGGAACTCTCCTTGTCTACTTCGGGTTTGCCGTCCGGCGACGCCGGATCGGTTCGGGCTTTCAGTATCCCATGTCGCCCATGCCGCCATTTCCGACTGCGGGCGCAGAATTTCTTGCTGGAATGTCGGCGATCATCACCTCGGCGGTGATCAACAGCGCCGCGATCGAGCCGGCGTCCTGCAGAGCAGTGCGCACGACCTTGGCGGGATCGACGATGCCGGCCTCGACCATATCGACATAGGTCTCGGTCTGTGCGTCGAAGCCCTGATTGTGATCATTGCTGCCGGCGAGTCTTCCGACGATGATCGAGCCCTCGAACCCGGCATTCTCGGCGATCTGCCGGATCGGGGCTTCGAGCGCTCTGAGCACGATCGACATGCCGGCCGTCACGTCGGCGTTCTCCCCAACCATTCCCGTCAGCGCCGACTTCGCGCGCAATAGAGCCACGCCGCCGCCGGGCACGATGCCCTCTTCGACCGCCGCACGGGTGGCGTTCAGCGCGTCGTCGATGCGGTCCTTCTTTTCCTTGACCTCCGTCTCGGTTGCGCCGCCGACGCGGATGACCGCGACGCCGCCGGCGAGTTTCGCCAGGCGCTCCTGCAGCTTTTCCTTGTCGTAATCGGAAGTGGTCTCCTCAATCTGCGCCTTGATCTGCTGAATGCGCGCCTGGATGGCCGCTTTCTCGCCGGAGCCGTCGATGATCGTGGTGCTGTCCTTTTCGACCAGCACGCGCTTGGCGCGGCCGAGCATATCGAGCGTGACGTTCTCGAGCTTGATGCCGAGATCCTCGGAGATCATCTGGCCTGATGTGAGCACGGCAATGTCTTCCAGCATGGCCTTACGGCGGTCCCCGAAGCCCGGCGCCTTGACGGCCGCGACCTTCAGGCCGCCGCGCAGCTTGTTGACAACCAGAGTCGCCAGTGCCTCGCCTTCGACGTCCTCCGAGATGAGCAGAAGCGGCTTGCCGGTCTGCACAACGGCCTCCAGAATGGGCAGCAGCGCCTGCAGACTACCAAGCTTTTTCTCGTGCAGGAGGATGTAAGGGTCCTCCAATTCCACGCGCATCTTCTCAGTATTGGTGACGAAATAGGGCGAGAGGTACCCACGGTCGAACTGCATACCCTCGACGACGTCGAGTTCGGTCTCGGCGGTCCGCGCCTCTTCCACGGTGATGACGCCCTCATTGCCGACCTTGTCCATCGCCATGGCGATCATCTCGCCAACGGCGGCGTCGCCATTGGCGGCAATGGTGCCGACCTGCGCGATCTCACCTGATGATTTGACCTTCCTCGCCCGCGCCTGAATCTCCTTGACGATAGCGGTAACACCGAGATCGATGCCGCGCCTGAGATCCATAGGATTCATGCCGGCCGCGACGAGCTTTGCGCCCTCACGAAAAATGGAGGCGGCGAGCACCGTCGCCGTCGTCGTGCCGTCGCCGGCAAGATCATTGGTCTTCGAAGCTACCTCGCGCACCATTTGCGCGCCCATGTTCTCGAACTTGTCGGCGAGCTCGATCTCCTTGGCGACGGTGACGCCGTCCTTGGTAATGCGCGGCGCGCCATAGGCCTTGTCGATGACAACGTTGCGGCCCTTCGGACCAAGCGTCACCTTGACGGCATTGTTGAGTAATTCGACGCCACGCAGCAAATGATCGCGTGCATCGGTGGAGAATCTGATTTCCTTGGCAGACATGAGTTCTATCCAGTTCGGTCTTGAGATGAGGGTCGGAAATCCGACCGTCACGCGGCTTTGTCGGCGGCCGCCTCGGTCTTTTCCACGATGCCCATGATGAAGGCCTCCTTCATGATCAGGAGGGTCTGGCCATTGATCGTGACCTCCGTCCCCGACCATTTTCCAAACAGGATCAGATCACCGACCTTGACATCGAGCGGGGCTAGATTGCCGCTTTGGTCACGCAGGCCAGGGCCGACTGCAACCACTTCGCCTTCCTGCGGCTTTTCCTTGGCGGCGTCTGCAATGATAATCCCGCCCTTGGATGTGACATCGCCTTCTGCACGCCGAATGACGACGCGGTCGTGATGGGAACGGAATTTCATTGAGGTCTTTCTGCTGCCGGCGCGTATGGCGGCCGCAATCCATAAATAGCACTCGTGGCACTCGATTGATAGGAGTGCCAAGAAATATTGTTCATGGCAGGAAATTTTTCGAAAAAATCCCGAAATCAATCCAACCTGATATTTTGTAAAAAACAGAAATTACGCGCCATCACGCTCCATTTTTATTCGCCATAGCAGAGAATTAATTCAGTGTTTTTCATAAGAAATCCGAATTTAACTTGATTTAAACTCCATCAAGGCGTAACGATAGGCCTCGTCGATTTGGCCGACTTGGCTTCGCGGCGTCAGAGACCTACGACCCGCCATACACCACCGAATTCTCGATAGCGAATATGTGACGTCGTTCCGGCGTGCATTCGCTTGTTCCGATCCGGATGAACCTGGCGTTAACCGCGGATGTACCGGCAGCGTCGCGTTCGTCCGGTTCGGATTTCAACGCTAGAGGAAACGCATCGGCGTATTCCTGGGAAGGCCTCAGCCATGACAAGTCGCACCACACAAACCGTCGTCCGTTTTTCATCTCCATTCCGCCTGCCGGGTTTCGATAAGGCACAGCCAGCCGGAGAATACCGCATCGATTACGATGAGGAATTGATCGAAGGCGTCTCCAGGCTCGCCTGGATGCGGGTCGGCGCCTTCATCCACCTGCCGGCGATCGCCGCGCAGAGTTCGACGCAGCAGATGATGCCCATCCAACCATCAGATCTCGAAACGGCACTCGAAAAGGACCACCAGCAATTATGACCGCAACGCGCATCCCGCAACGCACTGGACGCTCGATCCGACGCGAGGCAGCAACACACATCCTCAAGGTGGGGCAGACCGTCCGGTTGAAGGACGGGTTCTTGGTAGTAGTTCACTCCAAGCTTCCCGAAGTCTACCGCATTACCGCAACGCTGCCTCTGAGAGGCAATGTGCCGCAATACCGCATGCGCAGTGACGACGAGCGTCATGAGCGGGTTGCGACGGAAGATAGCCTGGAGCCGGTATATCTATCGCCCGCCGGGAGCGGCGCAACACTGATCGAGAGGACGTTTGGCCATGGCCACGGCCCGAAAGATGGAAGGTTGACATCGTGAAGAGCCATGGTGACGAAACTGAACGACGAAATGCCTCTGCACTCGGGGAATGGGAAAACAAGGGTGGCGCCCCCGGCCGCTACTCCATGGACATCGAACGCGACCGCCGGATCGTGCGCATCCGTTCTTCGACCGTCTATCATGCCTCTGCGAGCCTCCCGGCACACGCGGACCACGACGCAATCAGCGGGAGCCGAGCGGAGGCCGGCAACGAGATGGTGGCCTTCAATCTTCTCAACATAAGGTACCGGAGGGAGTGGATCAGACTGTCGAACGCTGCCGGGAGTGCTCTTGAGAACTCGCCGGTTCAACCATGGCGCTAGCCTTTCTCAATCCAAGCCGCAGCTTCGATACGGCCAGAAATGCCGTGCGCTTCGTCGGCCATGATGGAATGTTCGAGGTGTTGTTCTTTGTCGAGGTTGGCGCTCTGGGGAAATCCGACACCGCATTGCAAAGCAGCGGGGTCTCGGAAACGAGGTGGCTTTCGTCTTTCGACGCCCTGCGCACCTCCATTCATGACGCAGCACACAAAGCCTACTCCCACCGCCGCCGCCCCACCTATACTCTGACTGCGGCGGATTTCCGCTAGGCGGATCCGGACACGCGAGGAACCCTCCATGCTGATCCGTTACGGCTATGAAATTACCTTGACCTGCCCGCAGCCGACTGCCTTGGTATGTTTGTTGTCGGTCCATGAGGATCGTGCAGCCGACATCAGAATTCCGGAAACGGTGTTCACCACGCCCGATGTTCCCACGTCGACTTATCGCGACCTTTTCGGCAACCGCTGCCTTCGGCTGGTTGCCCCGACGGGCGATCTGACGCTATGGGGCGATGCGACCATCGAAGACGACGGCGAGCTGGACAGATCGCTGCCGGAGGCGAGGGAACTCCCGGTTTCGGAGTTGCCGGATGATTGCCTCGTCTATCTGATGGGCAGCCGCTATTGCGAGACGGATCGGCTCAGTCAAATCGCCTGGGACATGTTCGGCACCATCTCCCCGGGCTGGGGCCGCGTTCAAGCGATTTGCGACTTCGTTGAAGGCCATATCCAGTTCGACTACATGCAGGCGCGATCGACGCGGACAGCCTTCGAGGCGTTCCACGAACGCGTCGGCGTCTGTCGCGACTTTGCGCATCTCGCGGTGGCCTTGTGCCGTTGCCTCAACATTCCTGCCCGATATATCAATGGCCATCTCGGTGACATCGGAATTCCCGTCTTCGACCCGATGGACTTCAGCGCCTGGATGGAAGTCTTCCTTGACGGTGCATGGCATACATTCGATCCGCGCAACAACACGCCGCGGATCGGTCGTATCATCGTCGCGCGTGGACGCGACGCTGCCGACATCCCGCTCATCAACTCGTTCGGACCACATGTACTGAAGGCGTTTCGAGTCTGGACCTACGAGGTGACAAACCTGCAGCAGATGCCAGGCGCCGCTGAGGGAGCTCTTTAGCCGGGCCTGGGCGGATGCGGCGCGATGTCCAGCGCGGCTTTGCCGCTGGCGACAGCAGTGCCAGCACTGCCTCCCATATGGCCCTGACCCGAACTCCGCCCCGAAAATCGCGTGACAGCGTCGCTCGCCTTGTCTTAACTAGGGCATTGCCGGTACAGGCCAGACTTGCACTGGGAGCAGGCGTTGATATCTTCGGGTGAGGACCGCGTGAGATGAAAACATTGGTCATAGGCGTAGCCGGAATGGCCGGCGATCCTGTGACACATGCCTCAGAACAGCTGCTGAAAAATCTTGGCGTCGAGCCATCTTTAATGTGAGCAGTCCTTCGGGACCGAATTAGGGAGTTCGCAGTTCATGTTCGATCATGTCTCCATCGGCGTCAAAGACCTCGAAAGAGCCCGCCGTTTCTATGATGCGGCGCTGGAGCCGCTCGGGTACGAGCGTCTGTCCAATTCCGATGGCGTGATCGGCTACGGCCCGGAGGAGGTCGGCCTTTGGGTGATACAGGCCGAGCATCCCGTTGTCGCCGACATGCAGTCCGGGCTGCATTTCTGCTTCGTCGCCCCGAACGAGGCCGCTGTCGACGCCTTTCACGCGGCGGCTATCGCTTCCGGCGGCACCGACAATGGCGAACCGGGCATCCGGCCGGATTACGGCCGCTTCTATTACGCCGCCTTCGTCATCGATCCCGATGGCTACCGCCTCGAAGCATATTTCCACAAGGGTGAGATATAGCGGGCTTCGAATTTCGAGCAATTCCGAACGAAAAACCGCTTCGCCTCCTTCCAGATCGGCGGCGGCATCGTCCTTGCGGCCGCTTCGGCGGTGTTCGGCACCGCGCCGAATTTCGGCTGGGAGATCGCCATCACCCTGCTTGCAGACGCAGCTCCGAGGACATCGGCTGTCCGGAGGCCCACCTATCAGGCGGCGGAATGACCGTTGCGCCCGCACCTTATCGGTGCGGGCTCTTCATAAGAAAAAACGAATATTCACAGCAAAAATCCCATTGCCTTGCCCCGGCGAAAGGCGCATGGTTTCGCCTCGGCAGGCATTGAACGGGCGCTGCCGACTGAGGGATATGAATACCTTTGCCCCGACGAAAGGAGGACCGATGTCTTCCACTTGCAAGAAGCCATACCTGACCTCGTCCGATCTCGACATGCTTCAGTCCGTACTCGACAATGCGGGCTACGAGGCCAGGATCGCGACCGACGACGGCAAGAGCTGTAATGTCGCAGCGATGCTGCTCATCAAGCTGTTTCAGGAGGGCGTAACGTCGCCCGCCATGCTTTCGCAGGCGCTCGAACACTACTTCGGCAAGCTGAAAACGCCGCCGAAACCAGTCACTCCGGTTTACGACCGTTATGCGATCCAGGGATTGCCCAGCGACAGGCGCAAGACAAACCTCAAACCCGGCGCGCGAACCTGAAAACGCGCGTAAGATTCGTCTGAACAGGAGATCGATCGATGGCAAAAGGTCAGCTGAGAAGCAATCGCGAGGCTCGCAAACCGAAGAAGGACAAGCTGGCGCCGAAGATGGCAGGCACCTTCGCCGGCCAAATGAAGGCCGCGACCCAGGCCGCCCCGCACGGAAGCAGCGCGCCGAAGAAATAAGCTCGCATAGGGCCCTCGGGTGAATCGCCCCTCGCCGCCTCCATGACAAACGCAAGTCGGGATCGATTTGCGTAATGGGTGATGTATGGGTAAAAGCGGCAGGCGTCCTGCGGGGACGCGCGATCAGCGATGATCGTGTTTTGGAAAAGCCGGAAGGTGCCACAGAGCATGAATCCTCTTCAAATAATCAACCGCCTCGGCGATCCGTCGAGCGTCGCAGCATTTTGCGACGATATTTCGTGATCGAACGCGCGCACCGCTTCGAGAGCGAGGAAATCCGGCTTGCCGTCTTGGACGAGCCTTGTGAAAATCCGCAGAAACCTGCGGCACCGTCGGCACCTTTCGCCGAAAAAGCCTGGTTGAAGATCCTCGCAGGATATCGCCAGCCGAGGGCCACACGCAGTGCCTTTGAACTGGCCGTCACAGCTATTCCCTTTGCGCTGTTCTGGGCCGCCGCATGGGCGGCCGTTCGTTACGGCTTTTTGCCGGGCCTGATCCTCGTCGTTCCGGCGGCCGCTTTCCTGCTCAGGCTGTTCATGATCCAGCATGATTGCGGCCACGGCTCATTTTTCGCCCGCCGCCGCCTCGACGACTGGGTCGGGCGCACGATCGGCATATTGACGCTGACGCCTTACGACTACTGGCGTCGGGCGCATGCGGAACATCACGCCTCGGCCGGAAACCTCGACGAGCGCGGCGTTGGCGACATTGAGACACTGACGATCGCCGAATATAACGCGCTGTCCCGCCGGGGGCGGCTTGCCTACCGGCTTTACCGGCACCCAGCCGTCATGTTCGGGATCGGGCCGGCATGGCTGTTCATCTTCAAGCAGCGCCTGCCCTTCGGCATGATGCGCTCCGGCCCCCTGCCCTGGATCTCGACCATGGCGACCAACCTTGCCATCGCTCTGGCCGCCGCCCTCTTGATCTGGGCGGGTGGGATCGTTCCCTTCCTGCTGGTCCACCTGCCGATCGTGCTTCTGGCAGGAGCCGCTGGCGTCTGGCTGTTCTATGTCCAGCACCAGTTCGAGGAAACGCACTGGTCGAAGAAACCTGACTGGCAGTTCCAGCATGCGGCGCTTCACGGTGCTTCGCATTACGACCTGCCGCCGATTCTACGCTGGGTCACCGGCAATATCGGCATCCACCATGTGCATCATCTGGCGAGCCGGGTGCCTTATTATCGGCTGCCGGAGGTGCTGAGGGACCATCCCGAGCTGGCAGATATCGGCCGCATCACGCTCATGGAAAGCCTGCGCTGCGTCAAGCTCGTGCTCTGGGACGAACAGACGAAGCGGCTGGTGTCTTTTCGTGACGTGGCGCGGCTCAAAGCCGCCAGCTAGAGCATGACGCCGAAGCGCTTCGCATCAAATTTGATTCATGCGACGCGCTTTAGCCCATTGTTTTGATGCATGTCGTTGTCCCGGAACCGCCGCGCACTGCCGGGCGACCTGCATCAGGCCGTCCGGGCCTAAGTCACCCTGTTCTGAAGGCGCTCATCGATAGCCGGTCACATCCGCCGGCTTGCCCGGTTCCTGCACTTCCACCAGGTAGCGCCAGCAATCCGGCCGGGAACCGTCGATGTCGTCGAAGTCGTAGATCTTGGCCAGCCCGCCGCTCGACAGCGACTGACCGTTCCAGCGGGCGCGATCGGGATCGGCGGCGATGGCCGCCACCGCGCGGCCGACGAAGCGCGGCGTTTCGGAAATGGCGAAATGCGGCTGGACCTTGGTCGCGTCGCGCCAGTTCGCCTCGCTGACGCCATAGGCATCCAGCATCATTTCGGAGCGCAGCCAGCCGGGGGTGATCGAGACGGCGGTGGCGCCGTGTTTCGCCAGGTCTTGGGCATGCGCCCAGGCCATGCGAATAACGCTTGTTTTGACCAGGTCGTAAAAGGGCGACAGTCGGTAATGCGCGGCGTTGTATTCTGCCGTGCCGTCGGTCACCTCGACCAAGAGCCCGCCCGGCCGTTCGATCATTAGCGCCAGCGCGTAGTGGGCGGTGATCAGATGAGTCTCGATGCCGAGTTGCAGCATGCGCAACCCCTTGTCCAGCGAATGCTCCCAGACGGGTTTGTCCCATTCGAACAGCTTCTCGCAGCCCCAGATGTCGTTGACGAGAATATCGAGCCTTCCGGTTTCCCCCCGGATGCGCGCGACCAGCGCCTCGACTTCATGGGCGACCAGATGATCGACCTGCACGGCAATGCCCCTGCCGCCCGCCGCCGTCACCAGCTCGGCCGCCTCCTCGATCGTTTCCGGCCTGGCATATTCGGATTGACGGGCGCGTGTCGTGCGCCCAGTCACATAAACCGTTGCGCCGGCGGCGCCGAGTTCCACCGCAATACCGCGGCCCGCGCCGCGCGTCGCACCCGCCACCAACGCCACTTTCTCCCGCAAGTCCGCTGTCATTTCGCTTTCCTCCGCGTTAGAACCCAAAAATCGCCTATTGTATATAAACGAATGCTCGTTCATAAACAGACTGAATGCAAGGGGAATTTCATGCCGCGTCGCCGCACGCTGTCCGATGAGCAGCTTCTCGCCATGGTGCTGGCGCTGATCCAAGCTGAAGGGCCGGATGCCGCGACTTTTGCAGCAGTGGCGAAGGCGAGCGGCCTGTCCGGCTCGACGCTGGTGCAGCGTTTTGCGACGAAGGCCGCGATGCTGCGTTCTGCGCTGCTATATGCCTGGGATCGGCTGGATGCGGAGACGGCAAGGCTTGCCGAAAGCGTACCGAAAACTTCTGAAGGCGCCGTCGCCCTCCTCGTCGGCCTGTCGAAGGATTACGGCGACAATGCCGCCGCCTATGGCGAGGGACTGCTGCTGCTGCGCGAAGACTTCCGCGATCCGGTGCTACGCGCCCGGGGCGCGGCCTGGGGAAAGGCACTGACGGCGGCGATCGCAGGCTGTTTTGCATCGGCGCAAGCGCCGGAGACGATCGCCCGGCTGATGCTGGCGCAATGGCAGGGCTCGCTGACCTGGTGGGGCTTCAGCGCAGGCGGGCCGGTGGCCGCCTATGTGGAGACGGAACTGCGGCGTTTTCTCGCCGCAGTGAAAGCCTGAACCCGCTTACGCCTCTTTCTCGTCCTCCGCCTCGCCGACGGTCAGCGGCCAGTCGACGACGTAATCCTCGAGATCCTCGATATCGATCTCAGTTTCGCTGATCGTGCGGCCGCGGGCGGAAATGCCGGCGGCATGTACCGTTTCGGGGTCACCGGAGACGAGCGGATGCCACCAGTAGAGATCGCGGCCCTCGTTGATCAGCCGGTAGCCGCAGGTCGGCGGCAGCCAGGCGATTTCGGGCACGTTCTCCTTGGTCAGCTGCACGCAGTCCGGCACGAAATCCCAGCGGTTCTCATAGCTCGAGCAGCGACAGCTCTGCCTGTCGAGCAGCTTGCAGCTGACCGAGGTGAAATAGATATCGCCGCTGTCCCATTCCTCGATCTTGTTGAGACAACAGAGGCCGCAGCCGTCGCAAAGGCTTTCCCATTCGGCGGCGGTCATTTCGGCCAGCGTCTTGGTCTTCCAGAAGGGCAGATCGTTCATCGTTCGTTTCTTGCAACGGCGGCCGCAAATTCGCGTGACCGCCGCTCTACTCTCTTGTTATCCGCCACAAAATCAATCAATTCTTCAGCATGCTCCTGGTACCAGAGAACTTTCTCCTGGTATCGGAGAGCTTTTCGAGCCCATCGGGCCTCGCGCTTTCGCCGCTTTCCGGCTGCCGGACATGAGGCAGGCGCGATCAGACGGGAATACAGGACGTGCAGGATCCGGACAACCCTGAAAAAGGGCCTGAAAAAGAGACAGAAAAGCAGGCCGCTGACCCCGGCAGGCCGCCGGCGAAGAGCCGTCACATTCTGCTGCGCATCGATTCATGGATCGATTCGACCGTCTGGAACGCCGGCTTCCGCGCCGCCGAGATCTGGGAAGATACCACTATCTTCTTTCGCCGTTTCCGCGTGCGCGGCTGGAAGCGCGTGGTCTTCGAACTGGCTGGCGAAGGGCTGACCCTCGGCACCGTCGGCGCGGTGCTGATGCTGGTGCTTGCCCAGCCGGCCTTCGAAGCGACCAAGGAGGACTGGCGCAACCGAGGCGATTTCGCCGTCACCTTCACCGACCGCTACGGCAACGTCATCGGCCATCGCGGCGTCATCCATCAGAATTCCGTGCCGATCGACGAACTACCGGATTCGCTGATCAAATCGGTGCTCGCCACCGAAGACCGGCGCTTCTTCGACCATTTCGGCATCGACGCCATCGGTCTCTTCCGCGCCATGGTCACCAACGCTCAGGCCGGTGAAGTCGTGCAGGGTGGCTCGACGCTGACCCAGCAGCTCGCCAAGAACCTCTTCCTCTCCAACGAGCGCTCGATCGACCGCAAGGTCACCGAAGCCTTCCTGGCGCTCTGGCTCGAGGCCAACCTTTCCAAGAAGGAAATCCTCTCCACCTATCTCGACCGCGCCTATATGGGCGGCGGCACCTTCGGCGCGGCGGCAGCGGCGCAATTCTATTTCGGGAAGAACATCACCGACGTGAACCTCGCCGAATCCGCCATGCTGGCCGGCCTGTTCAAGGCGCCGGCCAAATATGCGCCGCATGTCAACCTGCCGGCAGCACGCGCTCGCGCCAACGAGGTGCTGACCAATCTCGTGCAGAGCGGGCTGATGACCGAGGGCCAGGTGATCGCCGCCCGGCGCAATCCGGCCACCGTCGTCGACCGCAACGAGGTGGAATCGCCGGATTTCTTCCTCGACTGGGCTTTCGACGAAGTGCAGCGGCTTTCGCCGCGCTTCCACCAGCACTCGCTGATCGTGCGCACGACGATCGACATGGGCATCCAGAAGGCGGCCGAAGATTCGGTCGAGACGTCACTGCGCGAATATGGCGAGGCCTACCACGCCAAGCAGGGCGCCATGGTAATGATCGAGAATGGCGGCGCCGTGCGCGCCATGGTCGGCGGCCGTGATTACGGGGAAAGTCAGTTCAACCGCGCCACCAAGGCGCTGCGCCAGCCGGGCTCCTCCTTCAAGGTCTATACCTATGCCTTGGCGATGGAGAGCGGGATGACGCCGCAGACGACGATCGTCGACGCGCCGATCTACTGGGGCAACTGGAGCCCCCACAATTACGCCAACCGCTATGTCGGCCGCATCACGCTCGAGACCGCGATCGCCCAGTCGATCAACACTGTGCCGGTGCGGCTCGCCAAGGAGAAGCTCGGCATCCAGCCGATCCGGGCGATGGCGAAAAACCTCGGTGTCGAAACGCCGATCCGCGACGATGTCACCATCCCGATTGGCACCTCCGAGGTGACCGTGCTCGACCAGGCGACAGCCTATGCCACCTTCCCGGCCGGCGGCTACCAGTCGCGCCGCCACGGCATCAGCCAGATCCTCGATTACGAAGGCAATGTGCTCTACGACTTCGACCGCGACGAGCCGGCGCCCAAACGCGTGCTGTCGGAACAGGCCGATGCCTATATGAACCAGATGCTGTCGCGCGTTCCCTATGTCGGCACCGCGCGCAAGGCGGCTCTCGACAACGGCGTTTTGACCGCCGGCAAGACCGGCACGACCCAGGCCTATCGCGACGCCTGGTTCGTCGGTTTCACCGGCAACTACACCTGCGCCGTCTGGTTCGGCAATGACGACTACACCTCGACCAACAACATGACCGGCGGCTCGCTGCCGGCGATGACCTTCAAGCGGGCCATGGACTATGCCCATCAGGGCGTGACGCTGCGCGCCATCCCCGGCGTCGAAAACCCCCTGCCCTCCGAAAAGGATGTCGCCAAGACCGCCGCCGCCAAGCCGCAGGACGGATTGCCGCAGCTCATCCGGCCGCGCATGCTGTCGGTACAATCGACAAATATTCTGAAAGACCTCGGCAAAAAGCTGAAGGACGCCGCCCCGCTCACCCCGCAGAAGGTGGCGAGCGCGGAGTAGAACCTGCATGGATATCGCTTTTGTTCGGGTCTGCACCAAAATCGCAGACACTCATGTCCTGCGACCCAGGCAGATCGGCGCCCATGTCGTCGCATGGCTTTCCACCCTGCCAGAATCAGTGGTAACCCTTTCACCCGATATGGTTTCCAAGGTCATGACGTGTTTCGATTCCCCCTTTTCATCCTGATCACGCTCATCGTCGCCTTTGGCGGCGGGATCATGATTTCGCTGTATGCGCTGGATGCGACGCAGGGTTTCGGGGCAATCAAGCTCGGCGCCTGGGAGGCCTTTCCGGCGCTGCAGACGGTTGATGCCGATCCTTATGCCAAATCGCACCGGGCTCGCGCCGGCAAGCTGCTTTACGGCAGTGCGGAGGGGCTGACCTTCACAGCGAGCGTCGATGACGACGGCGCGCGGCTGAATGCCGGTTGCCGCTACCGCATCAGCGGGCAGACCCCGCCCGCCCGGCTGTGGACGCTTTTTACCGCCGACAATGGCGGCAATCCGGCGGCGGTGAAGTCCGGACTTCCCTCAGCGCTGAACTCCTGGACAGTGCTGCGCCAGCCTGACAGCAGCTTCTCGATCGAGATCTCCGCCGTCGCCCAGCCGGGTAATTGGCTGGCCCTGCCGCAGGCCGGCACCTTCCGGCTGGTGCTGACCTTGTTCGATACGCCAACGGCCGGCAGTTCCGGCGTGATCGACCTCGCCATGCCCAAGCTCACAAAGACCGGATGCGGCAATGCTTAGGATCATTTTCGCCATCCTGACCGGCCTTTTCGGCGCGGCGCTTCTGCACCTGGTCATTATCCTTTCGCTGCCGCATTTCACCGGCAGGGACGCGGCGACCCGGGTGGAGGCGGAAGGTGACCTCAACAATTTCTACTTGCTGAACGACCAGTATGACGAGGCGGGGCTTGCCAATGGCGATCCCTTCGTGCGCACCGCCGTCTGCTCCTTCGATGTCGAGGATGGTCCGGTGCATTTCACCGCCAAGGGCAATGTGCCCTTCTGGTCGATCGCCATCTACGACAGCGCCTCCAACGAGGTGTTCAGCATGAATGACAGGACTTCGGTCGGCGGCGCGCTCGATGTGCTGGCGGGCGGTCCGATTCAGCTGACGGACCTGCGCAAGAACCTGCCGCCGGAGTTGGAACAGGCGATCCTGGTGGAAATGGCACGGCCGGATGGTTACGCCGTGCTGCGGACGCTGGCGCCGCAGGCGAGCTTCGATGAGGCGGCGCGGAACTTCCTGACGGAAGCCGGCTGCGAGCAGTTTAGCGCCCGCTGAGGTTGAACGGACGTTACTTCTTGCTGGCGCGCGGCGCAGGTGCCGGGCCATGTCGGGGGCTCTCGGCCAGCCGCTCATAGCGGACACCGGTGAACCAGAGGATCTTGGCTTCGCGGGGTTCCTTGTCCTGAGGACGCGGCGCCCGCGGTCGCCGATCCGCCAATGCGACTACTATTGCCATTCTCGTCTCCATGCACTGCCCGAGACGGATGAACTTGCGATGGATTTCACCCTGCCCGCCAATCTGCGGGCCGGCGCGTCCTGCGGTGTCGGCATCACCGAACCGAGGGCATTCGCGCCTTTCCCGCGGCACCTGACTGAAATACCGTGATGCGGAGTTTCAACGATCCAAACACTCAAATCGCGTCGTTCCTGTCCGAATTGAGACACATGACAGTTAACAGTTTACTAATATTCGGCGGTTGCCAAACACAGTTCCCGTGACTTCCCTTCAACGCGCGAAGCGCCAATTTGGTTTCATCCCGACTGCGCGCGGGTCCGGACACCCGCCGAAGGATAAAATTAGAGATAATTCATAGAGTTGACAATGCTGCGGCGACCCGGGGGCCGGCAGGATTACAAGTGTTGCAAATATGCGGCAGGCCGACATTCGTTGCGTCGCAGCCCGCATCGACCTCAATCCACCCTCAATCGGATCGCGGTTTGCAGTCATCGCCGACCGCGAATCTTCCCGGCTCGACTGGTAGCGAAGGGCAGCAGGCCTCGACGTTGATTCCCCTTTCTTGTCCGACGACCCCGACATCACGGGTTCCAGATGGCTGCAGCGCTCGACGGCATATCAGCAGCGAGGGCCTGAAGACGCCGCCTGCGGCACCCAGCACGATCTGCACCGGACCGATGAAGACGGCCGCGCAAAAGCTGCTTCACGCCGCGCACCACGACAGCAAGCTAACTGTCGCGGCGGTCAAAACAGCGATCGGACACCACCGCATCAGCCTTTCAAGAGCGAGGGGATTCTTGGTGCCGGCTAATGATCAGGCAACACGCTAAACGTGTATATTTCTGTTGCATTTTAATAAAATCTTCAGCATGCATTAACCGTACCGGTGTAGGATTTGTTCATATCCGTGCGGTCCGACAGGCGTCCCGCCAGCGCTATCGGCCCACGGTTTCCCTTGGTTCTGCGTTTTCAGGGTGTGCATGTGCGTGACCGGTTTCGAGACCTCGAGGGCCCGTTGGCCGTCAGGAAAAAGGACGTGGTGTTAATGGCGACTGTCAGCAGTTTCGAGAGCCTGTCTCATCCGACGCGATCCGAACTGCGCCAATTCGCCGAGCTTTTCACACCGCTGTTCCAGGCCTCCTCCGACGAGGCCAAGCGCCAGGCGGTCGCCGCCCTTTCCCAATGCCCGACAATGCCGGCAGCCGTGGCGCTGTTTATCGGCAATCAGCCGATCGAGATCGCCGCACCCTTTCTTGCCGCCTCCAAGGCCATTGCCGACGACACGCTGATCACCATTGCGCGCATGCAGGGCGCAGCCCATGTCAAGGCGATCGTCAGCCGCGACTCACTGTCGCCGAAGGTCATCGACGCGCTGGTGGCGTTGCGCCAAACCCAGCCTCGACCCGCGGTCCCCGCAGTACCGATCACGGAATCGGAGGCCGTGCCGCTGTCGCCGGCCTCGGCGGAGAGCGAGGCCGAAGCGCTGGAGGAACAGCGCATCGCCAATGAAGAGGCGTTGCGCGAGCGCATTCTCGACCTTGCCGGCCATCTCGGCCGCAAGGACGAAGACCGGCTCGGCCTGCGCACGCTGACCGACATTCAGGAGGCGCTGCTGGTGCGCTTTGCCCGCTCGCGCGAGGCAAACCATTTCGCAACCGCGCTCGCCGACGCGCTTTCCGCCAGCCGCTGGCTTGCCGAACGCATCATGCTCGACCTATCGGGCCAGCAGCTCGCCACGACGTTGACGAGCCTCGGTATGGGTTTTCTCGACGCCGTCTTCGTGCTGGAACGGTTCTATCCGCACCTCGCCGAACAGCAGCACAACGCCACGCGCGCCTGGATGGTGCTCGATGCGCTCGATCCGGAAGAATGCCACGAAAGGGTAGAGGCTTGGCGGCGCGCCGACCGCTACACCTACAAGCCGGAGGCGGCCGTGACGACTGCGCTTGCGGAAACGGAAAGCCACCGCTTCGTCCGCCAGGCGCCGGTGCAGCGCGACATGCGCGTGCTCGGACGACGGTCACGCTGAGCCATCCCGCGCGAGGGGGATCATGTCGCCCAGTTCCTCCGCCTCCAGCTCGACGATCCAGAGATCGGGGTCGAAGCGGCGTTCGCGCTCCAGCATTGCCCGCACCGCTTCCGGCTCGCTACGCGCAAGACGGATTTCGAACAGGCGATCGCGGATCTCGTCTTCGCCGAAGGCGGTCTGCGGTGCCGGCGCATAGAGTGTTTCCAGGCCGTCGCGGAAGTGCTGGCGGATGAAGATCGCACCGGCCTCCTCGGCCCCCTTCTTCTCGACGGCGGCGAAATCGCCGCTGGCGAAGACGCGGCGCAGCAGGGATGAAACGAAGATGTCGGCGCGTAATCTCATCGGCGCGGTATAGACCGGCGCGTCGGCATCGGCAATCCCCAGGCAAATGATGACGATGCGTCAGACCTTGACCGCCAGCCGCAATCCGCCCCAATGGCGGCCCCCCACGGTGATCGGCGCGGAAATATCCTTCATCATTGCGAAATTGCCGCCGCCCATGTCGCGCCGATAGGTCTGAACAAGGAAAGGCGCGGTGCTGCGACCAGCGGCAAGGCCGACACGATCGGCGAAGATGCGGCGATTGCGGCAATTGGCGGTGTTCCAGACGGCGTCGCCCGGCCGCTGCGGCTGCGAGAATTTCCGGTTATGGGTCGGCAGGTAGCCGTTTTCGTCAACTGCGGCGCAGAAGGCGACGCGCTCGTCAAGGGCAACGACGGGCTCCTGAATCGGCGGCAGCAGGCGGTCGGTGAGTTCGGTGAAGGCGGCCATCATCTGCGCCGGATCGGTGCCCGGTATCGGCCGATAGCGTCGGTCGAAGAGCGCGTCGAGACCGATCTGCCCCTCGGCGACGGCCCGTTCGAATGCGCCTGATATCTGCCTTGCCACCGACTGCGCCTCCTCGATCCAGCGGCTGTCAGCGGTCTTCACCCCGGCGCTCGCCGTCAGCTGGACCAGGATTTCGGAGAGACCGACGACGCTGTCGACCCGTTTTGCCGCCTGCTGCAGCCTGATATTCGAACCGGCGACCTCGCCCGACACCTCGCTGAGCTTCTCGACGAAAGCGGCGCATTGCTGGTCGACGGCCTCAGTCGTGTTGGCCATGACGGTCGAACTGTCGAGGATGCGGGTGATGACATGCTCCATGCTTTCGAAGGCGCCGCGCATCGCCTCCGACTTGTCGCGCACACCAGCGGCACTCTCACGCGCATCGCCGCCAACCGCCGACAGCCGGTCGATCTTCACCCGCAATTCGTCCAGCGTGTCCTGGATCGAGCCGGTCGCCTTCGACGTCTGCAGCGAAAGCGCCCGGACCTCGGCGGCGACGACGGCAAAACCCTTGCCCGCATCGCCGGCGCGCGCTGCCTCGATCGCGGCGTTCAGCGCCAGGAGGTTGGTCTGGCGGGCAATGGTGCTGATCTCGTCGGCGATCTTGTCGACATCGGCCAGCGACTTCGAAAAGCCGGTGATTTCGGCACCGATGACGTTGGAGGACTGAACCATGTGGCCGATCTCGGCAACGGAGCCGGACAGGCGGTCGGCCGATTCCTTCAGCATCTGGCGCGCTTCGGCCGCAGTGCGGTCGGTCTCGCGCAGCGACAAGGCGACCGAACGGTTGGTTTCGGCAATCGAAAGCGCGGTGCTGGTGACATGATCGAAGGCGGAGGCATGGCGGGCCGACATCGCCGCCATGTCCTGAATGGCGCCGGCGATATCGACGAGATCGATGCCGAGCGTCGAGGCCTCCTCGGCAAGGCGCTGCAGGATGTGGTGCAACGCCGTGCGATCCGGGCCTTCCGCTTCGACTACCGGTTCTGCGGCCAGATCGTCTATTGCCTTCAGTGCATGCATGACCGACGCTCCCCCCTCAATCGGCAAAGCTTCGATCAACATGGTTAATAAGTTGCAAACGGCAACAACCTCTTAGACTTAGGTTGTAGCCGTCTCGAGCAAAGCTTGCTGCCGCAGGCGGCGCGCCATGCTTCAGATCGCGCCGATTTCCTTGAGTTTCTTCAGCACCGCCTCGTTCGGCTCGCCGTTCTCAGGCAAGTTGTAGTGCTTCTGGAAGTGACGGATGGCGGCGCGGGTCTGCTCACCGGCAACACCGTCGACGCCAACATTGGCATAGGCCATGTTGGAAAGACCCTTCTGGATCTTCAGCACCAGGTCGACAGCGGTGAGTTCGCTTGAAGGAAGCTGCTTTGCGGCTGGTGGCGCCGTCTTGACCGTCTTTTCGGCGCTGCGGATGGCGGCGGCCACCGGGTCTTCCGCCGCCGCCTTCGAGCTCACGTCCTCACGCGGTTTTTCCACCGGCACGGTCGAAGGGCCGGCAGCGTCGGTTTTTAGTGCCGCCAGCACTTCCGGTGTCGCTTCCCCGGTCTGCGCCATGCCGACGGTCTCCTGGAAGAAGAGGATGGCGGCGCTGGTGCGGGGGCCGATGATGCCGTCAGGGACACCGTTATAGAGACCGCGGCGCACCAGTTGCTGCTGGATACCCATGACCAGTTCGCTCGGCTGCTGAGTTGGTGCGGCCGGCGCCGGCGTCGCGCTGGTGGTGGCGGCATCCTCAGGCCGTTCGATCCGGAAGGTGGTAACGTCGCCCTGCTGCTCTTCGGCAGGGCGACGGGCGCCGAGCACACTTGGAGACTGCGGATCGCGGGTGCGGAAAATCGGATGCGGATGCAGGCCGGGCTGATACCAGAGCGCATTGGCCGCGACGAATGAGAAGATGACGAAGAAGGCGATGGTGCCGCCGGCAACCGACGGATTGCGGCCGATGACGCCGCCGAGCACCGATGCGCCCTGCAGGCCGAGACCACCCAGCGCAGATGCTCCCTGCAGGCCGAGGCTGCCGAGAGCGGCTGCACCCGACACGACAAGGCCCGGCTGCTGCCGTCGGTTTTTTCCCTTAGGCGATTTTCGCTTGCGCGCGGCCATCGAAAAGCCCCTCTTCCAATTCTACCCCTGTTTTGACCGCGTCCTTCAGCCGCGGCGGAAACTCGACGGTCGCGCCATGGCCGGCATCTTCGGCCCGCCTGGCGCCCGAACCGTCCACCGCGATCTCGATGGTGATGATCGTACCCTCGCCCGGCTGGCTGGCGATAGCAAAATTTCCGCCATGCAGCGCCACCAGCCCCTTGACCAGCGAAAGGCCGAGGCCAGTGCCTTCGAAGCGGCGAGTGTAATCGTTCTGGATCTGGACGAAGGGCTGGCCGAGCATTGCCAGCTTGTCGGCCGCAATGCCGATGCCGGTATCGCTGACAGTCAATTTCAGGATGCCGTCGCGGGCCGCCGCGTCGACGGAGACGACGCCGCCGGCCTCGGTGAACTTTACCGCATTGCCGACGAGATTGATGAGAATCTGCTGGATGGCGCGCTGATCGGCGACGATCTCGCCGAGGCCGCGCTGAATCCGGCTCGTCAGGGTGACGCCCTTGCTCTTGGCCTGCAAGGCCAGCATCGATTCGCAGGATCTGACGGAGGCCGATATATCGAAGGCTTCGAGGATCAGCTCGTAGCGGCCGGCTTCGATCTTGCTCATGTCGAGCATGGTGTTGACGACGGAAAGCAGATGCGCGCCGGATTCTCTGACGAGGCCGACATATTCCCGCTGGCGGTCGTTTTCGAACTTGCCGAAATATTCGCCGATCAGAATGTCGGAAAAACCGAGAATGGCGTTGAGCGGCGTGCGCAACTCATGGCTGACGGCGGCGAGGAACCGCGATTTGGCATCGTTTGCCGATTCGGCGTCGGCCGCGCGGCTCTGCGCCTCGGCCCGCAGCTGCTGCTCGACCGAGACATCGCGCAGCTGAGCGATGACGGAGGCAAGCTCGCCATCGGCATCGTGCCGGGCGGTCATATCCATTCTGAGGTGAGCGAACTGGCGCTGATCGCGCGAAACGGACGGCCGGTCGAGACGCAGATCGACGCTTGCGGCATCCTCGCCGCGGCGCAGGCCATCGAGCGCCTGCAGGAACAGGATCCGATCGGAGACATGCACCTGCTCAAGAAAGCCCCTGCCCTTAGGATCGCGCATCCAGGCGAGGAAATCGCGCCGGTCGCGGCCGCCGATGGTGGCGACGCTGCCGTGCGGATCGAGGAACAGGACGAGGCCGGGCGTGACGGTCAGGAAGAAATCCTCGGCCGTCTGCGTGGCGATGCCGGCGGATGAGCCCTGGCGGGCGAGCGCAATGCTGCCGACGGCGGAAAAGAGGAAGGCGGCGCAGACCATGGCGACGCCGGCCGGCAAGGCGACGGCGGGGCTGGTGACTGCCGAAAGAGCGATGGGCGCGGCAACGAGAGCGGCCGAGGAGAGCAGCACGAGGCGCCGCAGAATCGCAAGCTCGCGCTGGCGCACGGCTTCGCCGCCGCCGGTCCGGGAAAGCCAGCTTGTCGCCGCCCGGTCTACGAGCGCCGTCACCCAGCCGCCAATGTCACTCAATACTCGCACGCAATACCCGCCCGAAAAGGCTGTCTGTCGATGCGGACAATAGGCCCCCGCGACTTAAGGAAAGGATAAGGCAAAAGCGCTGTTCACAGCCAGAAAGCGCAGAAAATCCCGTTTTGAAGCATCCGAGAGCCCCTTTGCTTTTTGTGGTTAATAGCCGGTAAGCAACGGAATTCCTTCATATTTCAGCTCAACGTTAACTCCTGTGGCAAGGCGAGCGGCCAAAAGCCCTGCAATTGCAAGCAGGTGCTGCCCTGATACTTAACGGTAATCGCTCGCATTCGACTTAAATGCAGCTCAAATCCGCTTCGCTAAAATTTGAATTAAATTTGCCGCAAATGCGCGCGAGTTTCGAAAAGCGGCATTCGCAACTTATCGATAGGGTGAAAGCCACACCGGACAACCGGCCTGATTCGGCGAAAAGAACCGGACGGGAAACAGGATGGGCAACGACAATGTGGTTTCTGATCAAAGGATCCTTCTGGTTTGGCCTTGTGCTCGTGCTTCTTTCCGTCTTCAGCACGGAGGGTTCCGACAAGCTCGCCAGCGCCCCGCAATTGCAGCTTTCCGACGCCTTTGCGGCGGCGAGCGGCGCCTATGACTATCTGACCGGCATGTGCTCGGAAAAGCCCGAGGTCTGCGCCAAGGGCGCCGAGACCCTGACGGCGCTCGGCTACCGGGCCCGCGAGGGCGCTCACGTCGCTTATGAACTGCTCGACAGCCAGTTCAGCGACGAGCCGGCAACAACCGCAAGGCTTGCCGAAACGGCAAAGCGGCCAGCACCCGCCCTGCCCTCCCTCGCCGCCCCTTCCGTCCAGGAGAAGGTGCGCGAGGCAAAGGCTGCACTCAACCAGCCGATGCCCTACCGTCCGCCGGTCGACGATGAAACGGCACCCGAGACGGTGGTAACCGGCGCGATCCCGCTGCCGACGCCGAAACCGGCGAGCTGACGACAGTGCGCGGGCGCCCGCCCGCAGCGCATTCCGACTTCTCCATTCTGTTGACGCAATTCCGGACAGAAAACAGCTTCGCCGCCGGAATTGCCTGAGCTTGCATCGGTGGTCCGTATGACGCGGAAATGGCCCATGCCTGACGTGCCTGCCCTGTTTAATTCAGCATCTTGCTGCGCCGTGAGGATGCCCATCCCTCACGGCGTTTCTTTTCAGAACGTATCACGCACAGAATGCAGCGGGGTCCGGCGCGACATGCGCAAACAGAAAAAAACAGAAGCACGGGCAAATACGAGAGGCCGCGACGCGCTTTAACGGTTCAAATCTGTCGGTCTTTCACCTATATGCATTACTAGAGCATGTCCGGAGGCAAAATTGCCGTGCAGCTTTGCCGGCATGCCAATGGTGAAAGGCTTTCCATGGCATCCCTCGACCAGATCATCGACGACTTTGCCTTCCTGGACGATTGGGAAGACCGCTACCGCTATGTCATCGAACTCGGCAAGGCGTTGCCCGAGCTGGCCGAGGAAAAGCGCACCTCCGAAAACAAGGTGATGGGCTGCGCCAGCCAGGTGTGGCTGGTGACGCACACGTCGGGCGATCCGGACAATCCGATCATGAGCTTCGAGGGCGATTCCGATGCCCATATCGTGCGCGGTCTCGTCGCCATCGTGCTTGCCACCTATTCCGGCAAGCCGGCATCGGAGATCGCCGCGCTCGATGCCTTCGAAATCTTCTCGAAGATCGGACTGGTGGAGAACCTGTCGTCGCAGCGCTCGAACGGGCTGCGCTCGATGGTGAGGAGAATCCGGGAAGAGGCGAACGTCCGCGCCGCGGCGTGAACGCGATTCGATTCGCCCCAACGCGGCGTGGCAGCGCCGTGTAATTTAGTATATTAACACTTACTTATAGTATAGGAATACATTCTATGCTTCACCCCGAAGCATAAGATGCGGCTCCTCGTTATATCCGGCCTTCACCTGCTTCATTTCCGATCGGCGCGAAATAGTCTGGAAGATCATTTTCCTCGCCTGGAGGAGGATGATTTCAGACCTCCCCGGACTAAAGTCTGATTCCCGCTGTCAATTATGAGTCGGAACAGAATGCCTCCCGAAAACGGCTCGCGTTTTTCGGAATCTCAGTCGCGTTACAGACAGAAAAGCCGGGCGCAAGACCCGGCTTTTGTCGTTGATTGCTTTCGAGAAAGCTCAGCCGCGGCCGCGCTTGCGGCGCTGACCCAGGCCCATTTCCTTTGCCAGGCGCGAACGCGCTTCGGCATAGGCGGGCGCCACCATCGGGTAGTCGGTCGGCAGGTCCCACTTCTCGCGGTATTCTTCCGGCGAGAGAGAGTGATGCGTCATCAGGTGACGCTTGAGGGACTTGAAGTTGCCGCCGCATTCCAAACACGTAATCTGCTCGTCCTGTACGGACTTGCGGACAGAGACTGCAGGCTTCTGCTTTTCGACGACGGCCGCAGCGGGCTGCGGTACGGACGTGTTGCTCAGTGCCGAATGCACGTCGGAAATCAGATTCGCCAGGTCGCTGACCGGGACAACATGGTTGCTGACATAAGCCGCCACGATGTCGGCCGTCAGCTCCACAAGCAGCTCCGGCCCATTGCCGGTCGCCATATCCGTCATATTTCTTCTCCTGTTAGCATGCTCAAACGATCTTTGACTGTCACGCCAAAGACCCGCCTCGTAGAAGCGAACAGCAAAAGCACAGGAAGCAATCTTCTGTTTCGAAAAACGTGAAATCCACCCCTAGATTCCGAAGTTCGAGACCTGTTCTTATACTGCCTGATTGAAAACCACTACGTCCGGCCCCAGGCGATGGCCTCAGTTTAGACATTGAAAAATCAACACTGAGGGACTTGGAAGCAGTACGATTGTAATTCACAATCAGAATTCTACTTACATTTTCAAATACCATCGTTTGGCCGAAAGGCCAATTATTATTTGTCGTTTTTCTTGAGAAAAAATGGCCGACGAAGAATTATAGGACTTTAGGCCAAGCTTTACTCACAGCTTCCTGTGCATAAGTCAGACATAAAACAGGTTAAGATGGCAATCGCAACCCCTCAGCGTTCACGCATATCATCGCATACCGAGATGGCGCCGAGATCGTGTCCCGAATGATGGGCCGCCCTGGCCAGCAGATGGGCGGAAACCGGCGCCGTCAGCAGGAAGAAGACGAAACCGGCAAGGGCGCGGGCGATAACCGCCGGGTCCTGCGAATAAAGGCCGGCGGCAAAGAGCAGCAGGCCGGAGCCGACGGTGCCGGCCTTCGAGGCCGAGTGCATGCGCGTGTAGAGATCGGGCAGCCGGACCAGGCCGATGGCCGCCGCAAGGGCAAAGAGCGCGCCGGCAATCAGCAGCAGCGCGGTGACGACTGCGACGAGATAAGCCATCATCGTCCCTTCCTCCTTGCCCGGCGCGACTTTGCGCCGCCCTTGGCTGCGGATGCCGGCGACGGCGATTGGATGTTGCCGCGCGACAGCACGAACCGGGCGAAGGCAACGGTTGCCAAAAAGCCGACGAGGCCGAGCGAGATGGCGATATCGATATAGAGGGAAAACCCTGTTTTGACCGCGATCACCGCGATGAAACCGATGGCGATGCCGGTCAGCATGTCGAGGGCGAGGATGCGATCCGGCAATGTCGGACCGGCAACGACGCGCCAGACGGTCAAAAGCAGCGCCAGGCCGAGGATGACGAGGGCAGCCGCGGATGCGACGGCGACGATGGCGGCAGGCGTGATCACCGGCAGGCCTCCATGATCTTGCGTTCGAAACCAGTGGCAATGCCGCGTTTTGTCGCCTCCGGATCGGAGCAATCGAGCGCGTGGACATAGAGCGTGCGGCGATCCGACGAGACATCGACGGAAAGCGTGCCCGGTGTCAGCGTGATGAGATTTGCGAGCAGGGTGATCTCGAAATCGCTCGTCACCGTCAGAGGAAAGGCGAAGATACCTGGCTTCAGTTTCATATCCGGCGAGAGAACGGTGAGCGTGACCTTCCAGGCCGATAGCGACAGTTCCTTGACGAAGAGGGCCATGAGCGACAGCACCAGGCGGGTGCGACGCAGATACCCCCTGCCGCCGAAAGGTTCGCGGATGACGGCCAGCGCCAGGGCGGCAAGCAGGAAGCCGAAGACGAAATTATGCAGCGAGGCGCTGCCGGTGACAGTGACCCAGGCGATGGCGAGCAGCAGGTTGAAGACGAAAGCGATCACCGCTGAGCTCCTTGCGGAAAGACCGAATGGAGATAGGCCTGGGGATCGGCAAGGCCGGCGGCGGCCGCTTGCGACAGCGCCAGCAGCCGTTCCGGCAGGATGCCGAAGCCGATGGTGAGCGCCGTTAGCGCGGCGAGCGGCAGGCCGGTGCGCCAGGAGGGTTTCGACGGCGCGAGCACCATCGGCGCAGGGCGCCAATAGGCAAGGAGGAAGAGGCGGCCGAAGGCGATCATCGTCAGGAAGCCGCCGGCGAGGATTGCCGCCGCCAGCCACCAGGTACCGCTATCGAGCGCGGCCTTGACGAGCATAACCTTCGGCCAGAAGCCGGAAAAGGGCGGTAGGCCACAGGCGGCAAGGAAGAGCACGAGCGACAGCCAGGTGAAGCCGCCGCTTTGCCGGTAGAGCCCGCCGAGATCCGACAGGCAAAAGCCGCCGCCGCGCCGGCCGATCTCGCCGGCGGCAAGATAAAGCGCCGTCATCAGCACCATGGAATGGAGCGCGTAAAAGATTGCGCCGCCGATGCCGCCGGGATTGCCGAGCGCGATGCCGGCAAGCATGTTGCCGATGCCAGATATGACGACATGGCCGATCAGCCTGCGGATGTCGTTTTCGGCCAGAGCGCCGAGCGCGCCGACGAGGATGGTCGCGGCCGCCGCGAGCGCGATCACAAGGCTGAGTTCGGCGCGTTCGGCCGGCAGCAGCATGACCATCACCCTGACCAGCGCGTAGATGCCGACCTTGGTCAGCAGGCCGGCAAACAGCGCCGAGACGGTGATGCGCGGCGTATGATAGGCGGCAGGCAGCCAGAAATTGACCGGGAAGGCAGCCGCCTTCATCGCGAAAGCAAGCAGGAAGAGGCTAGCCAGCGACATCAGCGGCGCCGTGCCGCCGATGTCCCTCGCCTTCCCGGCGATATCGGCCATATTGAGCGTGCCGAAGACGGCATAGAGAATGCCGACGCCGGCCAGGAAAAGGGTCGTGGCGATCAGATTGAGCACCGCATATTTCAGTGCGCCATCGATCTGCTGCCGTTCCGAGCCGAGGATAATCAGCCCGAAGGACGAGATCAGCAGCACCTCGAACCACACATAGAGATTGAAGACGTCGCCGGTGAGAAAGGCGCCGGTGACACCGGCCATCAGCAGCATGAGGAGCGGAAAGAAACCGTATCGGCGGCCGCTCTCGCCGATGTCGGCCAGCGCAAAGATCCCGCCGGCGAGCCCCGCAAGGGCTGCGGCGAAGGCCATCAACGCACCGAAGAGATCGACGGTGAAAGCGATGCCGAAGGGCGGCAGCCAGCGCCCCATGACCATGGTCAGCGGCCCTCCAGCCGTAACCTTGGCAAGCAGCGCCGCATCCATCAGCGCCAGGCCCGCAAGGCCCGAGATGGCCAGGCAGGCCTGCAGCCGGGGATAGGCGCGCACCATCAGCAGCACAGCACCGAGCGTGATGCAATGGGCGACCGGCAGGATGGCGAGCCAATGACCGATGGGTACCGGGGCGGTGACCAGGGCGGCGGCGAGATCGATGGTGGTTGGGGCGGCCATGCGATCAGTTTTCCTTTCCGGTCGGCGAGGCTTGCTCCCTCTTCTCCCCAGCGGGGAGAAGGTGGCCCGAAGGGTCGGATGAGGGGGGCCGCACGGTATAGGCTATCCTTCGTTGTGCCGAAAATACTGCCCTTCGCTTGCGGTTCGGACGCTCGTCACTATTGCTCCTCACCCCCCTCATCCGCCCTGACGGGCACCCTCTCCCCGCTGGGGAGAAGAGGGAAGCAGCCGACAGCGCTTCGACCAAGCTCCGCACCTCCATCCTCAATACCCCAATGGCGGCAGCGGCCGGTCGTCGGGCTCGGCGGCGCGCATCTCGCTGGTGTCGTCGGTGCCGAGATCCTGATAGGCGCGGTAGGTCAGCACCAGCAGGAAGGCGAGAAAAGAGAAAGAAATGACGATCGCCGTCAGGATGAGCGCCTGCGGCAGCGGGTTGGCGGTGCCGGCGGGCAAGGCGTCGAGACCCGCCGGGATGATCGGCGGCACCTCACGTGTCAGCCGGCCTGATGTAAAGAGCAGCAGGTTGACCGCATTGCCGAGGATGGCGATGCCGAGCATGATGCTGATCGAGAATCTCGACAGCATCAGATAGATGGCAGCGGCAAAGAACAGGCCGACGAGGATCGCAAGAAGCGGCTCCATCACTCCATCTCCTTTTCTTCCAATGCCACTTCCTTTTCTTCCAACGTTACGGCGATCGAGGTGATGGCGCCGAGCACGACGAGATAGACGCCGACATCGAAGAGCATGACGCTCGACAGCGGCACCTCGAGGCCGAGAAGGTTCGGATAGATCCAAAGGCCGGTCATGAAGGGAACGCCGAAGAGGATGGAGAGAAGACCGGCCGCGGTCGACAGTAAGAGGCCGCAGCCGGCAACCGACAGCGGATGGAAGAACAGGGCGCGGCGAACGGCGGCGACGCCGCGGGCAATGCCGTAGATCGCCAGCCCCGAGGCGGCGATCAACCCGCCGATGAAGCCGCCGCCCGGCTCGTTATGGCCGCGCAGCAGCACGAAGACGGAAAAAAGCAGCATCAGCGCGGTGAGGAACGGGGCGACGGTGCGGAAGATCAGGGTGTTCACGCGATCACTCCCCTGCTCCGACCGCATCCGGATCATTGGCGGCAAGCTTGCGCTCGCTGCCGGCGCGGATGCGGATCAGCGCCAGGATGGCAAGGCCGGTCACAGCGACGACGGCGATTTCGCCGAGCGTGTCGGTGCCGCGGAAATCGACGATGATGACGTTGACGACATTGGCGCCGTGGGCGATCGATTTGGAATAGGCGTTGAAGAATTGTGTCAGCGCGTCGTTGAACGGTCCCTGTGTTGCCCGCAGCAGCAAAAGCGAAAAACCGAGACCGCAGGCAAGCGCCAGCGCACCGTGCAGGAGCCTGCGGCCGGGCGAGCGCCGATCGTCGGGAGAGAGCCGAAGCCTGGTCATGACGAGGGCGAGGATGACCACCGAAAGCGTTTCGACCATGAACTGAGTGAAGGACAGGTCCGGCGCACCGAACAGCAGAAAGATGACGGCGACGGCAAAGCCCTGGATGCCGAGCGAGACGATCGCCGTCAGCCGGTCGCGGGCGACGAGCACGGCGGCAAGGCCGAACGCGGCGATCAGAAACACCGCCCATTCATACAGCCTGACATCTGTCGGCCAGGCGGGAAGGTGCGGCAGTTCGCCATAGAGGATCGGGGGAATGATGAGGATGGCGGCGAGGCAGAGGAAGGTGCAGGCGACATAGATCTCCAGTCGCCCCGGCTGGACAAAGCGGATGAGGCGGCCGGCGAAACGGACAAGGCCCACCATGGCGAGGTCGAAACCATGGTCCGGCCCGCCCCCGGCCGCGCGCAGAAAAACCGCTATCCAGAAACGTGCCCGATCGAGCTGCCAGTAGACGCCGATGCCGAGCAGCACGGTCAGCAGCGAAAGGGCCAAGGGCAGGCCGATATGCGGCGCCAACGAAATGGAAATCTCAACCGGGGTCCCGCGGATCGCGGCTGCGATCGGCGAGGACAGAGCGGCATGGGTGAAGCTCGCGAAAATCGCCGACAGCAGGCCGAGGATGGCGAGAACGGCTGGGCCGAGCCAGAGCAGGACGGGCGCCTCGTGCACGGCTTTCGGCATCTGCTCCGGACGGCCGAGGAAGGGTTTCAGCGCCACGGCAAAGGCGACGGCGAGCATCAGCGCGTTGCCGAAGACGGCGATCGCCGTGAAGGTGATGGCGCGGATGTCGCCGCCGGCGAGCGCCGTATAGATCTCCTCCTTGGCAAGAAAGCCAAAGAAGGGCGGCAGGCCGGCCATGGAAAAGGCCGCGGCAAGGGCGATGATCCATGTCAGCGGCATCGCCCGCCTGAGGCCGCCGAGCCGGGTGATGTCACGCGTGCCGGTTTCGTGATCGATGATGCCGGCGACCATGAAGAGCGCCCCCTTGAACAGGGAATGCGCTACCAGATAGAGCGTCGCCGCCTCCACCGCATGGTCGGAACCGAAGCCGATCAGCATGACGAGCAGGCCGAGCGAGGAGACGGTGGTATAGGCGAGCTTGAGCTTCAGGTCGGTCTGGCGGATAGCGAGCGCGGTGCCGACCACCAGCGTCAGCCCGCCGAAGAAAGGCAGAAGGATTTCCCAAGCGGACGTTGCGCCCATGACCGGATTGAGCCGCATCAGCAGATAGACGCCGGCTTTCACCATGGTGGCCGAGTGCAGGTAGGCCGAAACCGGCGTCGGCGCCTCCATGGCGTTTGGCAGCCAGAAATGAAAGGGAAACTGCGCCGACTTGGTGAAGGCGCCGCCGAGCACCAGAATGAGGGCCGCGAGATAGAACGGGCTTTCGCGCAGCATATCGCCCAATCCGATCAGCTGCGACATCTGCGTGACGCCCGACATGTTCCAGAGTATGAGCAGGCCGGCAAGCAGGCAGAGCCCTCCTCCGCCGGTGACGACAAGCGCCTGCAAGGCAGCGCGACGGGCCGCCTCGCGCTCGTGATCGAAGCCGATCAGCAGGAAGGAGGTAATCGACGTCAGCTCCCAGAAGATGAAGAACATCAGGAAGCTGTCGGCCACCACGATGCCGAGCATCGCGCCCATGAACAGAAAGATGAAAGAGAAGAAGCGGCCCTGATCCTTATGTCCCCGGAGATAGGCGCCGGCATAGAGCACGATCAGCGTGCCGATTCCGGTGATCAGCAGCGCGAAAGCCAGCGACAGCCCGTCGAGGAACCAGGAAAAGGAGAGCTGGTAGCTCGGCACCCAGGCATAACCGCCGGTTACGATCTGACCGCGCGCGATCTGCGGAAGCAGGCGCAGAAAATGCAGGAAGGCAAACAGCGGAGCAGCCGCCAGCAGCCAGGCGCCATTTGCGCCGAGGATGCGGATGACGAAGGGAGCGGCAAGAGCGCCGGCGAGCGGCAGACACAGGGCCAGAAATGTCAGAGCCGTGACATCGGCCATGTCTCCTCCTCTACCAGCCAGACGGAAAGCCGATCTCAAATCGGCTCGTCTTCTGACTTAGGCGAAACGGCAGGGCGTCTCAAGCGATTTCGGTCGCAGCAAAGGCGCGCTGTAATTTTCCAAGCCCTCAGGCCATCGATCGGGAAAGACGCGTCAGCAGCCGGACGGCGCAGCCGTGCAGGACGAAGGCCAGAAGCGTCAGCGGCCACAGCAGGCAAGCGATCAGCCCGGCGAGACGATGGAACGTCAGGCCGTCATGATTGGCCCAGCCTTCCAGCATCGTGATCGCGATGGCGACCGCGGCCACGAGACCGTAGAGCAGGACGATTGCCGCTTCAAACACGAATGTTTCCTCAATGCACGTAACATTAACCCTAACAGAAAACCCTTAATAGATATAAAAGAAACGTCTTCCCTGAATTGCTGCATGTCGCGATTCTAGTGGCGCGGCGCCGGAGGCTTGATGAAGCAAGGCCGGCGCCCCACATTTTCTCACAAACGGAACGCCCCTCGCCGAAAGGAGCACGTCATGTCCGAAACTGCAACCACCGCCAAGATCAATAAAACCGATGCCGAATGGAAAGAGCAGCTGACGCCGGAGCAATACCGCATCACCCGCCAGCACGGCACGGAACGCGCCTTCACCGGCCCCTACTGGGATTCCTTCGAAATCGGGCTTTACCGCTGCGTCGGCTGCAACGCGCCGCTCTTCCGCTCCGACACGAAATTTGATGCCGGCTGCGGCTGGCCGAGCTATTTCGAAGCCGTGTCGCCCGATGCGGTGACCGAGCATCGCGACACGACCTACGGCATGGTGCGCACCGAAATCCGCTGCGGCACCTGCGACGCCCATCTCGGCCACGTCTTCCCCGACGGCCCGCCACCGACCGGCCTGCGCTATTGCATCAACGGCCACGCCATGGTGTTCGAGCCGGGGAAATAGGCGCTCGCTTCCGGAAATCGGCGAGCATGCGATCCCGCAGGCAGGAGAGGCAGATGGCGCCCGACATCATCCTTCATGCCGACCGGCTGATCCTGCGGGAAATCACGCCTGCCGATCTGCCCTATCTCCACCGCATTTTCGGCGATGCCGAATGCATGCGTTATTACCCTGGGGGATAAAAAGCTACGACAAACCGCGCGCTGGTTTCAGCGTCTCGCCTTCGACAGCTATAGCAGCCACGGTTTCGGCCTCTGGGCGGTGACCGACCGGCAGAACGGCACATTGCTCGGCGATTGCGGCATCACGCTGCAGGAAACGTCCCGAGGGCTGGAGCCCGAGCTCGGGCTATCATCTACGGCGCGATTATTGGGGCAAGGGCTATGCAGCCGAGGCGGCGAGCGCCTGCCGCGACCACGCGCTCAATACGCTGGACCTGGAACGCATCGTCTCGATCGTCAGGCCGGATCACATCCGCTCGCAGCGGGTCGCTGAGCGAGTGCATCAGCGGCGGGAAACATTCTTCAAAGCTGCTGGCCCCGATGACGGCAAGGTGGAATTCCACCTCCATATTACGGAGAAGGCGTAGGGCGTAGCAGACAAGGCCGATCTGCGCCTGTTCGAACGGGGGGACAAGGAGACACCGATCCCTAGAATTGGCTCGCCCGGCAAGAAAGGAAAGTGCGTCATCAGTTGAGCATCGTTCAACTCGACCGCGACGTTTGCAGCCGATGTCATTGCACGACCTTGCGCAAGGATCAACGCGATGTCGCTTCAGATCCAGTTGGGTTGCACGACCTCGGTGCGCGCTTCTGGTTGGAAAATCCGCCAATTTTCCCTTCATTCCTATTGAATTGAAAGCCTGCAAAGACCAATTAATCTACCGCCAGCCGAGCACCGCCTAAGAGGCCGCCGCCTCATCGCTGATCGCAGCTTGGAGGCCGCTTGGCACAGATTGCTCGTTCAACATCGCGGTAGGGAAGGAGCGAATGATGAAACCCGATGTGTTCAAACAGCCTGTCACAATTTTTGTCGGCCTTGGATTTCCAGCAGAAGTCCGAACAGTCATGGAAGCGTATCGGCATCTTGCCGAATGGCCGGCGACATTCAGAGATGCGGCCCATTCGATTGCCCTCAAGGCCTGTACCGCCGCACTCCGCGGCGAAATCGAGGCGGAAACCGCCCGTGGTCTGTTCGTCGCGTTTGCTGAGAAACACGATTTGCTGGCGCCGGAAAGCGCAGCCTCGATGACGTCGCTTTCGCAGCGGAACAAGGAACCGCACGTCCGTTGAAACCTTCAGGGCATGAGCTCCCGGCTGGCCGATTGGCCCGCGGTGTAGAAACACTACACCCAGCGGGACGGCAGCGCGTTAACATCACGAGCGGGCGTGTTACTCCTGAATGTCGCCCCGGCCGGGCAAAAAAGAACGGGCTCGGACACCCGAGCCTGTTCACACTGGACAAATGCGCTGAAGCAGGTGCTGCCTTCGGCGAGGACAGCGACCACAATGCCGCCAATCGCATGCGCCCACATGGCTGCCGTCACGGCCGAGAAGCCGAGAATGATGACCAATGCAACTTGCGGAGCGCGCAGGCCCCGCGACCCGTCCGACTCCGTTTCGGGCGGTCCGCCTCTTTTTATTTGACCACACCAGGCCTTCCACGATTGGCGACCCACTATGGCGTGGGCAAACCTTAAAACCCGACGCGAGGATTATTTCCTGCACATCAGGCCGGTGAGCCTAAGAGACCCCGACGCGCGAGTGACGCTCCGCGTGTCGGGGAATAGCAAGGGGGGTGTTTTCTAGGGCAACCAACATCGGATCGCCTTGTGATAGATCTATGACAACACACGTTATTTTGCAATTCATATTATTTTTGAAGTATAGTTTCCTCTCTGCGCCAAGGCTCAGGCGGCTGCTTTCGAAAGTGTGCGGTTTAAGACAAAAGCTCTGACGCGAATAATAAAAGTAAAACTGTCTCTTGTTCTTTGGTATTGAAGACAAGGCCGCTCAACGCTCTGTTGCCATCACCCCATGCATCCAATTCTCCTGTGCGTTGAGCGGCCGCTTGATCTGTCGTGCGTAATAAAAGCGTACGTACCCGCAGTGCTGCAATGGTTTATACTTATCTCTGAGGCTAGACCTGCGTTAGCTCAAACACCTCCGAGCTCATTTTTACCTCACTGAAAACGGTGGTGATCAACAAGGATGGGCAAGTCGAAGGTCCACGACGGAAACACAATACCAAAACAGATCCGTTTGTCATTCAAGCGAGCTGATCAGCAGGTTCGGCCGGAACCAGAAGCGACTTCAAGTCGGTCTCGCTGAAAGTCTCTTTTTCGAGAAGAAGCCGCGCCGCCCGCTCCAGTGTCTTCTTTCGCGCTTCAAGCAATCCGACCGTTCTATCGAAA
Source organism: Rhizobium lentis (assembly GCF_014200175.1). Lineage (GTDB taxonomy): Bacteria > Pseudomonadota > Alphaproteobacteria > Rhizobiales > Rhizobiaceae > Rhizobium > Rhizobium mulingense. Next base: position 452,474 of record NZ_JACHBD010000003.1, read on the forward strand.
GCCTCATCGACAATTCTGCGGATCTCTTCGTCAATCGTTGCTGCGGTCTCGTCGGAATATTCGTGTTCCTGTGGGCCGTAGAAAGGCTGGTCGGTGGAGAGTAAGGAGCGTCGGTCCTTCTCCAACGCCACATTGCCAAGCTTTTCGGTCATGCCATAGCGAGTGACCATCGCGCGAGCGATGTCGGTCACCTTGACCAGATCGTCCGCGGCGCCGGTTGAAAGATGACCATAGATGATCCACTCCGCCGCGCGGCCGCCAAGCAGGACCGCCATCTTATTCTCGAGCTCCTCGCGGGTCATGAGAAAACGATCCTCGGTGGGGCGTTGGATCGTGTAGCCGAGCGCGCCGATTCCGCGCGGAATGATGGAAACCTTGTGGACTTGATCGACGCCTGGCAGCGCCATGGCAACGAGCGCATGTCCCATCTCGTGATGAGCGACGATTTCGCGCTCTTTCGGATTGAGCAGCCGGTTTCGCTTTTCGAGGCCGGCTATGATGCGCTCAACCGCGTTGTTGAAATCTTCCATGGCAACCGCATCTGCCTTGCGCCGGGTGGCCAATAGCGTCGCCTCGTTGACAAGATTGGCGAGATCGGCGCCCGTGAAGCCCGGTGTCAGCGCGGCGATCTTCTCTACTTCGACTTCCGGTTCCAGCTTCGTCTTCGTCAGATGCACCTTGAGGATCTGGATACGGCCCGCCTTGTCGGGGCGGTCCACCAATACCTGGCGATCGAAACGCCCCGCCCGAAGGAGGGCGGGATCGAGGATTTCCGGCCGATTGGTCGCCGCGAGCAGCACGAGACCGGTAGAAGAATCGAAGCCATCGAGCTCCACCAGAAGCTGGTTCAGCGTCTGCTCCTTCTCATCATGTCCGCCCGCCATCGGGCCAATCCCGCGAGCACGCCCGAGGGCATCAAGTTCATCGATGAAGATGATGGCCGGCGCCTTGGCACGCGCCTGTTCGAAAAGATCGCGGACGCGAGCGGCACCGACGCCCACGAACATTTCGACGAATTCAGAGCCGGAGATCGAAAAGAAAGGTACGCCAGCCTCACCGGCGACCGCTTTCGCCAGCAGGGTCTTGCCGGTGCCGGGTGGGCCGACCAGCAAAACACCCTTCGGCATGCGACCGCCAAGCCTGCCATAGCCTGCCGGGTCCTTGAGGAAATCGACGATTTCCTTGAGTTCTTCCTTTGCCTCATCGACGCCGGCTACGTCATTGAAGGTCACGCCGGTGTCGGATTGGACGTAGATCCTCGCTTTGCTCTTGCCAATCTGCATAAGGCCGCCGCCGATCCCGCCGCCCATGCGCCTCAGCATGAACATCCAGACGCTGGCGAAGAGAGCCACCGGGATGAGCCAGGACAGGAGATCACGCAAAAAGGTGCTTTCGATCTGGCCGGCTACGACCACGCCGTGTTGTTGAAGCTGCTGAGCGAGATCCGGCTCCACACGGGTCGTCACGAAATATGCGTTGTCGTTCTGCGGCTGCTTGTAACGCCCCTGGATAAATCTGTCAGAGACGGCAACTTCGGCGATTTTGCCGTCACGGAGGTCCGCTTCGAACTGGCTGTAGGGAATGCGCGCCACCTGCGTCGCCGTTGCGAAGAAATACTGGATCGCCATCAGGATGAAGAAGGCGGCGATCCAATACCAGATGTTGAATTGCGTTTTCTTGTTCATCTCCATGCCGCCGCTCCCCGTCACCGGATGACCAACAGTAAGCGGCTGCCATCGCGGATGAATTCAAGCGCCACGGTGGCTGGTTTCTTGGCAATGGTCCGTCGTAGGTCGGCGACCGAGGCAACCGGAACCCTGTTCACCGCGACGATTATATCGCCACTTCGAAGGCCGGCGCGCGCGGCCGCGCTGCCAGACGCCACGCTCTCGATCACCACCCCGGAGCCGCCAAACTGAGATCCAGCCTCGGATGCATCTCTCATTTTGGCGCCTTCGAGCGGCGTTCCGGAGACGTCTGCCACGACCTTGTCCTCGGCCGCGATCGTGACGGCGATCACCTGCTCGTCATCGCCACGCTTCACCGTCAGACCGACCTTGCTGCCCGCGGGCGTGAGCCCGATGCGGTTCCTAAGGTCGGTCGAGCCATGGATGGGACGCCCGTCGATTGCAGTCACGACGTCTCCGGTCTTCAGTCCGGCGCGTTCGGCCGCGGAACCCGGTTCGATATTCGCGATAAGCGCGCCTCGCAGGTCGCCGAGTCTGAGAGCTTCAGCCAAGTCCGGCGTAAGATCCTGGATGCCGATGCCGAGTCTACCGCGCTGGACCTCGCCATGGGCGATCAGCTGGTTCATCACCGTTGCGGCCATGCTGCTGGGAACCGCAAAACCGATACCGACGTTGGCGCCGGCGGGGCTGAGGATCGCCGTATTGACCCCGACCAGCTTGCCGTCGAGCGTCACCAGCGCGCCGCCGGAATTGCCCGGATTGATCGAGGCGTCGGTCTGGATGAAATCCTCATAGCCCTCGATGTTCAAACCGCTACGTCCAAGTGCGCTGACGATGCCGGAAGTCACCGTCTGGCCGAGCCCAAATGGGTTGCCGATGGCGACGACATAGTCCCCAACCTTTAGCGCATCGGAATCTCCGATCTGGATCGCCGTGAGGTTTTTTGCGTCGATCTGGAGCAACGCGATGTCGGTATCCTTGTCACTGCCGATGAGTTTTGCGGGCAACCGGCGTCCGTCTTTCAGCGTGACGGAAATTTCAGTCCCGCCATCGACGACATGATGGTTGGTGAGTACATATCCTTTCGAGGCGTCGACGATCACTCCGGAGCCGGCACTCATCCTGGCCCTCTCCTGCTGCTCCGGCAGATCGAAGAAGGGGCGGAAACTCGGATCGTTATAAAGAGGGTTGTCTTCAGTCGTTTTCTTTGAGACGACTGCTATATTGACCACGGCCGGGGTGACTTGTTCAAGCATGGGAGCCAGCGTCGGCAAGCGGGAGGAAGAAGCTGCCGATGATCCCGCCGTCTCCGGGGTGGCCGGCGTGACCGTTATCAACATGGCGCCAAGGGCAAAAGCAATTGAGGTTACAGTCCCGCGGATCCTCGGGGCGAGATCTGACATGGTTTGCTCCTTGAAATGGTTTCACCATTCAACGGGCTGTTTAACAAAGAAGCGGGCCGGGGGTTCCCCGACCCGCTTTCGGTTGGGTTAAGCGGTCGACAGCGGATGGTTATGGCTAAACCAGATGCTGCCGGCGGCAAGTACCGCGACGACTATGCCGGCCACCACATGCACCCACATGGCTGCGGTGACGGCTGTAAAGCCAAGCGCCCATGGTGCGACCACCGCCCATATGCCGAGCACAAGATTGAGCCACTCCTCTGCCTCATAAAAGGCGTAGAGGGCCGCGGCGGCGATCAAGACGATGGCCGCACCGACGATCCAGGCGTTCCAGGCGGCGTAGGTTTCACCCGTGAAACCGAGCAGCCAGGGCGAGATCAAGAGTCCAAGACCGGCAACGATATTGACGATATCGAAAGCCGTCCGGTTTTCGCTGGACGTAGACTTCAGCATCATTCATTCCTCCTTTCCTTGGTTGGCATCATCAGTGAACCGCCTCCGGCGGATCGGAGGCGGGTGCGGCCGCGGCATGCCTGCCACCGCCGCGAAGCTGGATTGAGGGTTCGCGCGGAGGATGCGGCTTTGCCTCTTGTGGTTCGATCACAAGCCGGGCGAGTTCACCCGGCGCAAAACCGCTCTGCGCGATTTCCTTCAGTGCGAGTTCGCTCACGGCTACGCCCGACACATCGAGCCTTGGCTCCGCTCCTCGTTTAAATGAACGGCTGCGGGCCGCGGCCAGAATTTTCTCGCGTCGAGTACATCAAGGGATCCATGGCTGTACCTCACGCGGCGTTTTTGACAGGCGTGAGCCGAGGATCTCGACGCTGGACGTCCCGTTCGAGCGCCAGCAGTGCCTGCTCCACGTCTTCGAGGCGGGACGGCCGATTGTCCGGCACACCCTCGTTGGTCGGCTGATCGATCAGGTACTCGGTCCAGGCCCAGTTCATCAGGAGCGAACGCTTCTCCTCAAGCGACAGCGTTGGATCCCGAACGACCCCCATGGGCGCCGACCCTGTCGCGGGGCGAGGAGCATCGTTGCGATTCGCCGCCTCGTCCAACGCCTGTTCATAACTCTCCTGAAGCTGGGTAAGGCCAAGCCGCTCAAGCGTCGCGTCGGAGAAGGCGTGAGACGCCCGGTCCGATCGCGCACAGGTTTTCCGCTTCGACGGAACGGCCGCCTTGCTCGCCAGACGCTCAACGATGTATGTCAGGCCCTGGCGTTCGGCGTAGCGGATTGCGGATTGAAGCGTCGGAAATTCCAGCTCCACCTGGGGGAGTGTGTCAGTACTACCCGTGTAGCCCATCAGCGGCTCGATGAACGGCGCTTTGCGGCGTTCAAAAGCAAGCCGCCAACCTGTCGTTCGCGCATGGCCCGATGTCATTGGGGAGCGCGATGGCTTGAAGATGCGGGCAATGGCATCCTCGGGAAATACGGAGCGCCCGAAGCTCAGAGATTTCCGCCGGTTATCATTCGAGGGCCGTATATCGGCCGTACCTGAATGATGCATCTCCCTAATAAACTCGGTCATTTTATCCCTCCTTGTTGGCGAGGAATGCCGGCGGCCGCCTCAAGGCCGACCGCCGGGTGGTGTGGACCCATTAGCTCTTTATGGCGATCCGTTTGACCTGTGACTGAGCCTTTTCGGTCTTAGGCAAGCTTACGGTCAGGACACCGTTCTTGAAGGTGGCGTCGACCTGGTCTTCCTTGACCTCGGTGCCGAGCGGGATGCGCCGCTCGAAGCGGCCGTAGTAGCGCTCGGAGAACTGCTTCTCCTTGTCTTCCGTTTCCGAACGCTTCTCACCCTTCAGCGTCAGCACGCCGTCATTGAGGAAGACCTCGATGTCCTTTTCCTCAAGACCGGGTACTTCGGCCGTCACCTTAATTTGCTTGTCGGTGTCGGAGATTTCGACACTCGGCCAGCCGGCGCCAAAGCTGCTGGCGCCTCGCATTGACGGCAGCCCGGAGCCGAAGCCACGGAAAACATCGTCGAACAGCCGATTGACTTCGCGATGGAGTGACAGGAAGGGATCGCGGTCATCATCGCGAAAGAGAGTCTGAACCTGGTTGCCGTTGTTGCGACCCCAGGGAATCAAATCACGGACACTCATGGTTTTACTCCTTTCTGGTAGTTCTTGGGCAAGCTCTGCGTATGGCGCCAGGCTGTTCCTGGCGCCACGTTCGCCTGCTGCCGGCGAAGCTCAGGCCGCATGCTTCCCGGCCTCGATCTGTTTCGGCTGCGCCTTCGCCATTGCCTGACCCGTTTCGATTCCGATCTGGCGTGGCTTCATCTCTTCAGGGATTTCGCGCTTGAGATCGATGGTCAGCAGACCGTCGACAAGCCGGGCATCCGCGACCTTCATGTAGTCGGCGAGGTCGAACCTACGCTGGAACCGTCCGGCAATACCGCGATGCAGGTATTGAACATCTTCGCCGTTGGCCTTCTGCCCCGCGACGATGAGCATGTTCTGCTCTTGGGTGATCGCCAGCTCCTCCCGCGAGAAGCCCGCTACTGCCATGGCAATACGGTAATCATCCTCGCCGGTTTTGACGATGTCGTAAGGCGGCCAATTGTCGATTGTGTCGGCGCGGCTTGCAGCCTCCAGCGCGTTCAACATCCGCTCGAAGCCGATGCTCGACCGAAACAGGGGAGCGAAATCGAGGTTTGTCCTCATAGCCATATCCTCCTTGCAAGCAACATGGATACAAGGAGACGCCAAGAGCGACCGGCGTCTCCTGGACCTTTGTGTCGATCCCTATTTGGCAATCGACAATAGTTATATAATTCAGTGTCTTACCAATTCAAGAGGATCGAATTCCTCAACCAGAAAATTGATTTTTTAGAAGGCGCCACCATATCTGGGCGAAGCTTGAGCGAGGAGCAATAGCTATGACAATGACTTCAGAAGATGTCATCGCTGTCCTGGGGCCGGCCGACAAAATGTTTGTGGCCGAGGTCATCGCGACAGGTGCGACGCGGGCCGAACTTGCCGAGGCATTTGCATGGGCCAACAACGACGAGGCCTTGATGGGTGAGGGCCGGCATCTGCCGACAGGCAGGGTTGCCGTGCTTGTTGATCTGCTGAGATCGGATGAAGAGGAACTGGAATAGGAAAGGCGGATCACCCGCCTTCCCTAAACTACGCTTCATCAGGCGGTGGTGAGCACGCGGACATCGCCCTGTCGATTGATCACATCGACCACGACCTGGTGTCTCGACCGGCGGATGGCGACATCAGCGGAGCCATTACCGATCACCAGCCGTCGCAGGGTCACCTCGTCGAGGAAAGAAGGAAGTCGCGGCACGTTGAAGCTGATTTGCGAGTTGTTCGGGTCGAAATCCAGGCCCAGGCAGGATTGCAGCAGAGACACAGGTGCTGCTGCCGCCCATGCTTGAGGCGAGCAGGCGACCGGATAAGAGGTCGGTCCCCGTGCGCGCTGACGTGGCAGGCCGCAGAGAAGTTCGGGGAGCCGCCGCAGGTCGATATAAGTGGCGGCGGCAAACAGGCCCTCGAAGATTTGCGCCGCCTCGGCGCGATAGCCGTAGCGGGCGAGGCCACTGGCTATCAATGCATTGTCATGGGGCCAGATCGAGCCATTATGGTAGCTCATAGGATTGTAGCGGGCTTCGGTGGAGGGAATAGTTCGGATCCCCCAGCCACAGAAGGACGAGGCACTCATCAGGGTGCGGGTCACCGGTGCGACCCGTTCAGGATAAGCAATACCGGTGTACAGCGCATGGCCGGCATTGGAGGATCGGACCCGGCACGGCCGTTTATCCCCGTCGAGAGCCAACACATAGGTGGCAAGTTCCTCATCGAAGAAGCTCATGTCAAAGGCGCGACGCAGCCCCTCCGCCCGTGCGAGAAAGCTCACCGCGCGTTCCGGCTTGCCCGTCCGCCGGAAGATTTCGGCAGCACTTTGCCAAGCGCCATAGACATAGGCTTGGACTTCGGCAATTGCGATCGGCCCCCTGGCCAATGTGCCGTCGGCATGGAAGACTGAATCGTGGCTATCCTTCCACGCCTGATTGATCAGTCCTTCTTGCGTCAGCCTCCCATATTCGACGAAGCCGTCGCCATCGCGATCTCCATGTTCGTCGATCCATGTCAGTGCCGCTTCGAGATTCGGCAGGAGACGGTCGATGGTCGCGAGATCACCGGTTCGCTGGAGATAGGCGCCAGCCAGCATCACGAACAGCGGCGTCGAGTCGATGCTGCCGTAGTAGCGCCGGAATGGAACCTCGCCGAGTTCGGCCATTTCGCCGCAACGCACTTCGTGCAGGATCTTGCCCGGCTCGGCGTCTGAGGCAGGGTCAATGTTCGTCGCCTGGTTGGCCGCCAGGTGGCCGAGAACCCCGCGCGCGATCTCCGGATCCAGCCAAAGTGTCTGAAGCGCCGTGATCAAGGCGTCGCGGCCGAAGACGGTGCTGAACCAGGGAATGCCGGCATAAGGATAGGGGCCTTCCGGCTTGTCGGTGATCAGCATGTAGAGGTCCGAAGCGCTGCGCCGCGCGACTTCGTTGAAGATCTCGTTGGAGGTTGTAATCGACGCCGCGCGCGAGGTAGAGGCGCGCAACGCACGGCGCGCATCCCGCAATGCCAGGAAGAAGGAAAGTCGGCTCAGTCGGTCGGCGGAGGTCCCGTCGCAGCCGATCTGAATGAATAGCGATTTGGTCTCGTGCGGCTCTAGATGGAGATCGAAGGTGACAAGATCGCTCCGAATCTCGGCCGGTTCCGGCATGAAGGAAAGTCGTGTCGACCGCTTGCGATCGTCCAGACCAATATAGGAAAGCAGGATCCAATCCTGTTCCACGACGGCGGGGAGATGGTGCCCTCGCCTTGCCCTTGCGGTTCCGCGGACTTCGAAAAGATCCGCGAAATCGGCGCTGAACGCAATCTGGATTCGGACATGTTGCCGCCGCTCGTCATAGTTCCTCACGGCCAGCCGTTCATAACAACAGGCATTCCAGAGAAAGCGCGACCTGCGCAGATGTATGAGGTCATGCCCGAGAACCAGCTTTCCCTTCTCATCGAACTGATCCGGATTGGTGAGATCGCAAGTCAGCGTGGCGTTGTCATCCCGCAGAGTCGACGACAGAAGCATCGGCCGCTGTCCGTTGATCGTCAGATAGAGATGCGAGAGATAACGGGTATCCCGGTGGAAAAAACCTTCCGGGCTGCCGGGACCGGAAAGGGCATCGCCGTTGTGATCGAAGAGGGCGAAACAGTCGCCGTGCTTCAAGGTACGCGGCCGGCGCTCCTGCAGCGAAGCGGCGGCCGGAATGAAGAACTGAGCGACCGGCGCTGTCAGTCCTGGAGATGCTGTGGCGGAACTGCTCTCCGCAGACACGTTCGACATGTCTCCTCCCTAACGTCAGGCGACAGCCTGCAGGTCGAGCGCCTGCCCGTTGGACCGGCGTATCGGCGTGGCTTTGATACGAACGCCCGGCAAGTTGCGATAGATGTCGAGATAGTCGCAAGCCATCCGTTTCGCGGTGAAGCGCTTTTCGAATGCAGCCCGCACCTTGCGGCGATCAAGCCGGAGCGCCCATTCGACATTTTCAACCGCCTCGGTGACACTGTCGACGAGGATGCCGGAGATGCCATTGTCAATGACCTCGGGAACCGAGCCACAGCCGAAAGCGATCACCGGCGTGCCGCAGGCCATGGCCTCGATCATTACCAGCCCGAATGGCTCCGGCCAGTCGATCGGGAACAACAGAGCGCCTGCATTTCCAAGGAAGTCAGCCTTCTCAAGCTCATCGATCTCGCCGATAAATTCCACATGCGGATGACTCTTCACCATCGGCTCGATCACGGATTCCCAATATGCCTTGTCGACATTGTCGATCTTTGCAGCGATCTTCAGCGGCATTCCGACCTTTGCCGCGATCTGGATCGCGCGGTCGGGGCGCTTCTCCGGAGAGATACGACCAAGGAAGGCGAGATAGTCGCCTTTCGGGTTCTCCGTGAAAGGAAGAAGGTTGCTAGGCAGGCCGTGATAGACCGTTCCGCGCCAGTCGACCGGCGGCATCGGGCGGCGCTGGTCATTGGAGATCGACACCAGCGGAATTCCCGGGAACGCCGTGTAGAACGGCTTCAGATCCGGCAGGTCGAGTCGCCCGTGCAGCGTCGTCACCGTGCGGTCGGCGAAATCGCGGATCAGCGGGAAATGCAGCAGATCGATGTGGAAATGCAGCACGTCGAACTCATGCGCCCGCCGACGGATCTCCTCGAGCATCACGACCTGATGCGGCAGATGGTCCCTGACTGTCGGGCTGAGCCGCAGCGCGACGTCCGCACATCGCACCAATCTCGCGTGGGTGACGGAATCGCCGCTGGCAAAGAGCGTAACCTCGTGTCCCTGAGCGACGAGTTCCTCGGTAAGGTAGGAAACGATCCGCTCGGTCCCCCCGTAGAGCTTCGGCGGAACGCTTTCGGCGAGCGGTGCAATCTGAGCGATCTTCATCGGCAAAACCTCCTCAGTTGAGCAAAGAGCCGTCGGCAAGAATCCCTGCGTCCTCGAGAGGCACAGGGCGGGCCAGACGGAGGGTCAGGTTTCGAACAGCGGTCGACGCCGTCCTCCGTTCCAGTAGCTGCACAAGCCAAGGCCGGGAAGCCGGCGCGCGGGCGGTTTTCGACGGCGGACCCTATGGCGATCCGGGGAAGCGGACGTATCCTGCCTCGCGGATGGTCGATCGCCATTATCCAAAGCCTTCAGCGCTTCAAGGATCTCGTCATAGGATACAGCTCTTTCCGCCCCGGGGCAAAGGCGGAGGGCTGGTGCGGATTCGACTGCGAAGATATCGGATGCCCATGAAGCGAGAATGGCCCGCTTCTCGTCGTTGTCGATCTCGGCGGCAAGCACGTCACGCGGGTGACCGAAATGCTTCGCCGGATGGAGCAGATGCGCCGCGCTTATGGCTGCCACGGCATTCTGCTGTATGGAATTGCTGATGTTTTCCTTTCTCATAGCTTGGCTCCATTGATGTCGACCGATGGAACTTGTTTAATTCGATAGTGCGTAGAACGGCCCGCCCCGATGGCAGAGCGGGCCAAGCGACCGCTTAGAAGTCCATGCCGGCACCAGCCGGCATTGCCGGAGCGGCGTCTTTCTTCGTCTTCTCGGCGATCATGGCTTCCGTCGTGACAAGCAGGCCGGCCACGGAGGCGGCATCCTGTAGCGCCGTACGCACCACCTTCGCCGGGTCGATGACGCCCTGCGCATATAGGTCGCCATATTCGCCGGTCTGGGCATTCCAGCCGTAGGAGAACTCGCTCTTCTCCCGCAGCTTGCCGACGATGATCGAGCCTTCCGCGCCGGCGTTTTCGGCGATCTGGCGAACCGGTGCCTCAATTGCCCGGCGAACGATGTCGACACCGACGCGCTGGTCGGCATTGGCAGTCTTGATAGCGTCGAGCGCCTTGACAGCACGCAGCAGCGCCACGCCGCCGCCGGGCAGAATGCCTTCCTCGACCGCGGCGCGGGTTGCGTGCAGCGCATCGTCGACGCGATCCTTCTTTTCCTTCACTTCGACTTCCGTCGAGCCCCCGACGCGGATGACGGCAACGCCGCCGGCGAGCTTGGCAAGCCGTTCCTGCAGCTTCTCGCGATCGTAGTCCGAGGTGGTCTCTTCGATCTGGGCGCGGATCTGAGCGGTGCGACCGTCGAGTTCCGCCTTCGAACCGGCACCGTCGATGATGGTGGTGTTTTCCTTTTCGATTGCCACCTTCTTGGCGCGGCCGAGCATATTCAGCGACACATTCTCGAGCTTGATGCCGAGATCTTCGGAGATGACGGTGCCGCCGGTCAGGATGGCGATATCTTCCAGCATGGCCTTGCGGCGGTCGCCGAAGCCCGGCGCCTTGACGGCAGCGATCTTCAGGCCGCCGCGCAGCTTGTTGACGACGAGCGTTGCGAGCGCTTCGCCTTCGACGTCTTCAGCAATGATGAGGAGCGGCTTGCCGGACTGGACGACGGCTTCGAGAACCGGCAGCATTGATTGCAGATTCGACAGCTTCTTCTCATGGATCAGGATATAGGGATCCTCGAGCTCGACCCGCATCTTGTCCTGGTTGGTGACGAAATAGGGGCTCAAATAGCCGCGGTCGAACTGCATGCCTTCGACGACTTCGAGTTCGGTTTCCGCTGTCTTGGCCTCTTCGACCGTGATGACGCCTTCGTTGCCGACCTTTTCCATCGCTTCGGCCAGGTAGCGGCCGATCTCGGAATCGCCGTTGGCTGAAATGGTACCGACTTGCGCAATTTCGGAATTGTTGGAAATCTTACGGGCGTTGGCCTTCAGTTCCCCGACGACGGCTTCGACGGCAAGATCAATGCCGCGCTTCAGGTCCATGGGGTTCATGCCAGAGGCAACCGCCTTGGCGCCTTCCTTGACGATTGCCTGGGCTAGAACGGTCGCCGTCGTGGTGCCGTCGCCGGCGAGATCATTCGTCTTGGATGCAACTTCACGCAGCATCTGGGCGCCCATGTTTTCGAACTTGTCTTCGAGTTCGATTTCCTTGGCGACGGAAACGCCGTCCTTGGTGATGCGCGGCGCGCCGAAGGACTTGTCGATCACGACGTTGCGGCCCTTCGGGCCGAGCGTTACTTTCACCGCGTTGGCTAGCACATCGACCCCACGCAGCATGCGTTCACGGGCATCGCTATGAAATTTGACTTCTTTCGCAGCCATTCTGTCACTCCTTCAATAGGCAGCTTTTTTTGACTAGTGCGCGGAATTCGCCTCAGGCGGCGATCTTTTCGGCGGCCTGGGCTTCGATGATGCCCATGACATCGCTTTCCTTCATGATCAGCAGGTCCTCGCCGTTGATCTTGATCTCCGTGCCGGACCATTTGCCGAACAGGATTCGATCGCCGACCTTCACGTCGAGCGCCTGGATCTGGCCGGCATCGTTGCGCGCGCCGGGGCCGACGGCGATGACCTCGCCTTCCTGTGGTTTTTCCTTGGCAGTGTCGGGGATGATGATGCCGCCTTTGGTCTTTTCCTCGGAATCGACCCTGCGGACGAGAATGCGATCATGAAGCGGTCGGAACGACATGTTTTCCTCCAATGGACAAACAATAACGATATTGTTCCCCTGGCCGGACCGGATGACCAGTCCGGGCGGGTGCAAAACCCCGATTGAGCGTTCTGCGCGCAATGATCTGGTTTTGCGGTTTTTCCATTTCAAGAGGGCGTCATAAAAAAATCAGCACTCGTTCGAAGTGGCTGCTAACATACTGGAAAGGAACAATAAACAGGGCAGTCGCGTTGAGAATCCGTTGATGGCCGCAAAATTTTGCGCCACTTTTCGAGCGTCATGAAACGGAGATGAAGCATGCCATTTTCATCAGATCTGGAACGTCAGCTGGACGGCTACGGGCTGACCACCGCGCATATCCTCTATCGCATTCCCGATTTTGAATCCGTGCTGCAAACCTATATCTGGCAGGATTACGACCTCGCCCCGGATTTTCCGGAGATGCATAAGTTTCTCGATTTCTGGCGGTCCACCCTCGACGGGCCGCTACACTCTGTTCGCTACACCCACCAGCGGCTGATCGGACCTAACGAATGGCGCCGGGTCATGGGCGAGTTCAAACTCCACTAGTTCGATGCCGGCATCCAGCGCAGCCGACATGAGCCTGCGATCCGGAGCGCTCACTCGTGTTCGGCAGGGCATGGCCAGGTTGCCGGCGCCGAGAGGCCGGGCGGCAGCTTGGTCGAGGTATCGCCACAGGCGAGCTCGATCTGCGCCTGTTCGAGTCCGGCGGCAGCCGAGAGGTCCAGACCTTCGATGCGGGTCAGGAACATGAAGGCGCGGTCGAACATTGCCGGACCTTCGATAGTGGCGTTGGAGAGATCGGCGCGGGAGAGATTGGCGAAAGAGAATTTCACCCCCGTCAGCACCGCCTTGTCGAAATCTGCGCGGCCGAGTTCGGCCTTTTCGAAGCTCGCACCAGAGAGCCGGGCGCCGGCGAAATTGGCGCGCTGCAGCTCGGCGCCGGCAAAGGAAGCGCCTTCGGCGGCAATATTGGCGAAGCTGGCGCGATAGGCTTCGACCTTGGCGAAGTTGGCCCCTTCGGCATGTGAACCCTCGAGCGAGGCGCGCACCAAAGTCGCCTTCTCCAGATTGGCGGATTTGAAATTTCCGCCGCTGAGATCGGTCAGCGAGAAATCGGTGCTGAAGAGATTGGCGCCTTCGAGATCACTGCCCTGCAGCATCAGGTTCTTCTTCGAGCATTCCTGCCAGTCGAGTTTCGGTGAGGCCGTGCTGCCGCAATCGGCGGCACGCGTGGAGATCGGAGCGGAGGCGAGAAGAAGCAAGGCAAGGAGGCCGAGCGGCGTATGCATTACCATTGAACTGTTGATCTCCATGACGCTTCACGCCGCCTCTCGCGAAGCAGGCGGCCTCTCATTTCTACACAGCTCAGAATACAATAAAAAGATGGCGAACGCGCTGGCAATGATTTGCCGTTTCACTCCGTCCGAAGCGCTCATCCGTGCCCAGGCAGGCAGCCAGACTCTGCCCAGCCAAGCCGATCAGTCGCCGGGCAAGCCGGTCAAATCCGCCTTGCCGGGCAGGCGAAGCTCCATGCAGGTGAGATCCAGCCAGCGGCCGAACTTCGTGCCGACCTCGGAAAATCTGCCGGCGATGCGGAATCCGAGCTTCTCGTGCAGGCGGATCGAGGCGGCGTTCTCAGCCTCGATGCCGGCGATCATCACGTGGATATCGGCGGCAGCGGCACGCGCGATCAGCGCCCGCATCAAGGCCTCGCCGATACCGGCGCCGCGGCAATCCTTGTCGACATAGACGGAATGTTCGACCGTATGGCGGTAGCCCTCGAAGGCGCGCCAGTCGCCATAGGAGGCGTAGCCTGCGACCTTGCCCGACATCTCGGCGACGATGACGGGAAAGCCGCGCGCCTGGCGCGCGCTCAACCATTCCTGCCGGTTTTCGAGATCCACGAGTGTCTCGTTCCAAATCGCCGTCGTGTGCTCGACGGCGTGATTGTAGATCTCGCGGATGGCGGGAAGATCGGCTTCGGTGGCGTCGCGAAGGAGGACGGCGTCTGTCATTGTTGGTCCCGGTTCGATTGGCTGTCAGGGGTGGCATACGCTGCGGTGCAAAAGATGTAAACGGCAGATGGCGGAGACGCCGCTTGCGGGATAGCTGCGCCCAGGCAGCTGCTCAGAAACCCTGCGCCGGCAGGCTGAAACAGGTGAAGACGGCCGAATAGTGCACGGCGGCGGCGATGACGACGAAACCGTGCCAGATGGCGTTCTGGAAGCGCAGCTTCTCCCAGACATGAAAGATGACGCCGAGCGAATAGAGGACGCCGCCGATGACGATCAGCAGCATCGAGGCGGACGGGATGCGCGCGGCGACAGGCCCGGCCACCAGCACGCCGCTCCAACCCATGGCGAGGTAAAGCAGGATGGCGAGACGGTCGTAACGGCCGGGAAAGACGCATTTCAGGACGATGCCGACGGCGGCGAACAGCCAGATCGCCACCAGCATGAACAAGAGCAGCGGATCGTCGGCGCCGCGTTGGAGGAAGGGCGTATAGGTGGCGGCGATCAGGACGAAGATCGCCGAATGATCGAAGCGGCGCAGGAACCATTTGGTGCGCGAGACCGGCCAGATATTGTAGGAAAAGGAAATGGCAAGCGTCAGCACCAGTCCGACGCCATAGATCCAGGCGGCGGCGAGCGCGCCGTAGGAACTCCAGACCGTGGCGTAGAAGATCAGCACCGTGGCGCCGATCAGCGCCAGCACGAGGCCGACGCCGTGGACGATGCCATCGGCGATCAGTTCATACCTGTCGTAAGCCCAGCGAATGCCGTTGAACTCAGCCATGCGCGCCAATCCATTTCGTCCCCGGCCTCGATGGTCGCACCGAACGGATGGCGGCGCAACAGCGGCACATCGCGGGCGCGGTAAATCTTCGTAACAGGTCACTCGGCACCTGCTGTTCTTTAAGCGCGGCGAGCGGAGAAATGGGAAAGCGCGCGCTTAGATCTTGTGCCGTTCGACCAGCACCGAGCACTTGGCATGGCGCACGACGCGGTCGGCCGTGGCGCCGATGAAGTAGTTGGAAAAATCCGGCACATGCGAGGCGAGGATGATGAGGTCGGCGCGATGGCTTTCGGCGGCCGCAATGATGGCCTTGGCCGGCGGGCCATTGCGGATTTCGACCGTTGCCGCGACTCCGGTTGCGGTGACCAGCGCCTGCAGCCTGTCGCGGCCGTCCTTCATGGCGTCCTCGAGCATATCGGCCGGCAGTTCGATCGCGACATAGGTCGGCACATCCTCGACGACGTTAAGCGCGACGATCTCGCCACCCTCGTCGAGCAGCGATGCGGCCTTGCGGAGGATATCTTCTCCCCTGTCGGGACCGCCGAGCGCGATCGCCACGATGATCTTCCTGTACATGGCTTCCCTCCATGACTGAGATGCATAAGCTTCTTCTTAAGAAGATATGGACGCATTGACCTTGATCAAGTCGGCGGGACACGTCAGCGAAAGCAAATCAGCGCAAGCGATTGTCAACGCTTGCTCAACGCTTCATCCTCAAAAACGAGGCTTCTGTGAACAATGGCGATGGGCCATATAGGGATCAAGTACGGCAGCCGAGAGGATATCAGGCGCATGAACCGGCGACACTTTCTCGGGCTTGCCACGGGCGGCATGGTTGCCGCCACCGCCGGTGCGCCTTCGATTTCTGAGGCAGGAGAATTATCCATGACGACCGAAACATCCTATGCGCTGACGCGGCCTGCCTATATCGACCAATCGCATCTCGTCGTCAGCGACCTTGCTCTCGTGTCCGGCTTCTATCAGGCGATGCTCGGCCTCAAGGTTATCGAAAAGAGCCCAAGCGGCGAAGTTCTCGGGGTCGGCGCTCTGCCGCTGCTGACGCTGACGACCGCTGGGAATGCCGCAATCGCGCCGCGCAACGCCGCCGGGCTGTTTCACACCGCCTTCCTGATGCCCGACCGCACCGAACTGGCGCGCTGGCTGCGCCATGCGGCGCATAACAACGTCGTTCTCGACGGTGCTTCCGACCATCTCGTCAGCGAGGCGATCTATCTTTCAGACCCGGAAGGCAACGGCATCGAAATCTATGCCGACCGGCCGCACGAAGGATGGAAATTTCATCAGGACGGCATGGTGGAGATGGCGACGCTGCGCCTCGACCTGCAGGCGCTTTACGACAGCGCGCCCGAGGATCGCTGGGACGGCATGGCTGAGGGTACGGCGATCGGCCATCTGCATCTGCAGGTCGGCGATATCCCGCAGGCCGACAGCTTCTACCGCGACGTGCTCGGCCTCAAGCTGATGGCCCGTTATCCCGGCGCAAGCTTCTTTGCCACCGGCGGCTATCATCACCATCTCGCCGCCAATATCTGGAACAGCCGGGGTGCGGCCCCGCGCGCCGTCAATATGACCGGGCTTTCGGATTACAAAATCCGTTTCAACGACAAGGCGACCCTCGATGCGGCGGTCTCGAAGCTCGATGCGCTGGAGATCGACAGCGAGAAGCGAGACGGCGGCGTCTTCCTCAGGGATCCCTGGGGCATCGGCCTGACGCTGTCGGCCTGAACTCCATCTATTGAACCTTTTCGGTTCCGGATGGCGTCGTCACCCCGGTCGGTCCGCCACCGCTTCCGCTCGGCGTCGGGTCACGGTCCGTCGCTTCGGGCGGCCGTGAAGGGCCGGAGGCCGGGTCATCGTTGAAGGTGCCGGGGCCGGACGGCTGCGCATTGATCGGATCCGGCTTCGTCGATGCTGTCGCCGTCGGATCGTTATTGGTGGGATCGGGCCAAATTGCCACGCTTACGCCGGCAATGATGAGGACCGCCGCACCCGCCAAAAGGGCGGTCCAACCCCACCATCGCCTGCGATCGGCGGCTTTGAGCTTCGTTTCGTCCGCATAAGGGGGATTGGTCGAAAAGCTCTCGGTGACCTTCGTCTGATCGCGATCTGCAGTCATGAGCTATCTCCTTCAGAGATCGAACGTCCGCGACTGCGAGGTTGTTCCGGCGGCCGGATCAAATCCAAGCGGTCGCCTATGAAGGCGGAGATCTCCTGCTGATCGCCACTGCGGCAAGCCGAGGGACATCTTTCGACGTCGCATGACCCAAGCGGAACCGGAACCGCATCAGTGCGTTTTCGTGGCGAAGCAATGGGGCTTCGGGGACCTCACCGCATGGGCATCGCCAACGGCATCCGCAAACAAGCAAGGAAGATCGCCATCGGCGAACGCCGCACCAGCGCCTGGGCGCAGTCATTGCGCGAGACGGCGGAGGAATTGCCTCCCCCGCCGGTGCATCGGCTTGAAAAGGACGGGCTTGATATCAGCATGGCTTGGGCGATCATCGGCATCTTCGTCATACTCGGCCTTGCCGCCGTCTACATGATGTCGTTGATCCTCATCCCCATCACCCTTGCCGTCGTCGTCGGCATGATCCTCGGCCTGGCCGCGGAAAATCTCGGCAAAATGGGCGTGCCCCGACTCGCCAACGCTTTTCTTTTGTCGAGCGGCGTTGCCCTTGTCATCGCACTGCTGGCCAACTCGCTTGCGGGTCCGCTGGCGACACTTGCCAATGAAGCGCCGGCCTTCGTCGAGCGGACGATCAGCCGCATTATGCCCTACCTGGAGCGCATCGAATGGTTGCACATCACGCCGGCGACATTCGAAAGCGGGCCGATGTCGATCGGCGCGCTGCTCGAGAACACCGGCAATGTGCTGCATTTGGTGACCACAAGCCTGACGCCGGCGCTGGTGCAGGGGCTGATCTTCTTCGCCGCGCTGCTGCTGTTCCTCGCCAGCCGGGTCAATCTGCGCAAGACGATCATCATGACCTTCCGCACCCGCACGCAGCGGCTGGCGGCGATCCGCGTCATCAATGCCGTCGAGCAGGTGCTCGGCTTCTATTTCGCCACAGCCTCGCTGATCTATGTCGGGCTCGGCGTCGTCATGACGGTCATCGCCTATGCGAGCGGATTGTCGGCACCGGTGCTGTGGGGCTTCTTCGCCTTCCTGTCGAGCTTCATTCCCTATCTTGGCATCACGCTGATGACGCTTTCCGTCGCCATCGCCGGCATCATCACCTATGACGGCTTCATCGTCGGCCTGATGCCGGCCGCCGCCTTTTTCACCGTGCACCTCGTCATGGAAAACCTGATCTTTCCGGCGGTGATGGGACGGCGACTGGAAATCAACCCCTTTGTCGTCTTCATCGCCATCCTGTTCTGGACCTGGATGTGGGGCGCCGTCGGTGCAATGCTGGCTTTGCCGCTGTCGCTGATCGTCATGACTATTATCGAGGAATTGCTGATCGAGGAAAGATCGCAGCCGCAATTGCCGAAGTGATCAAGCGAGGAGACATCCGTGGCATCCGATCTCGCACTCGACGAGTCCGACCATGAGCAGATGGTCAGCGGCCGTTCGTTCTGGGGACGAACCGGCATCCGGCCGGCATGGCAAGCGATCGGTGATAGCTTTTCCACCGATGTCGCGGTGATTGGCGGCGGCATCACCGGCGCGCTGGTCGCAGAGCACCTTGCAGCGCGCGGCTTCTCGGTTGTCATCATCGACCGGCAGGAGCCGGGTTTCGGCAGCACCGTCGCCAGCACGGCGATGCTGCAATGGGAAATCGACAGTACGCTCAGCGAGCTGGAGACCTGGTACGGCTTCGAGCGCGCCGCCGGCATCTATCGCCGCAGCGCCGCTGCCGTCGCAGGTCTTGCCAAGCTGATTGCCGCAAACGACATCGCCTGCGGCTTCCGGCCGCGCAACACGCTTTATCTCGCTGCCAACCAGGAAGGCGCCCGCGACCTGCTGGAAGAGCGCCAGCTGCGGCGCCGCGCCGGCCTTCCAGGTGTCTATCTCGAACATCCCGATCTCTTCACCCAGTTCGAGCTCGATCGCGATGGGGCAATTTATTCGCCGGGTTCGGCGGAGGCCGATCCGCTGCTGCTCACCTGGGCGGTGATCGCGATGGCCCTTCGGCGCGGCGCGCAGCTGGTCAAGGCTTCGGTGACCGCTCTGCACAGCGAAGGCGATCACGTCACGGCCGAAACCGACGGCGGCCCGGTGATCGAAGCGCGGCATGTCGTGCTGGCCACCGGCTATTCGATGCCGGGTCTCGACATGCCGAAGCTGCACCGGACAAGCTCGAGCTGGGCAGTCGCCACCGTGCCGCAGGACCCCGCGACGTTCTGGCGCGACAGGGCGTTGATCTGGGAGGATAGCCATCCCTATCTCTACATGCGCACGACCGCCGACAACCGCATCGTCGCCGGTGGTGAAGACGACGGCACTGTCGATGCCGCGGTGCGCGAGCGGAAGCTGGCGGCCAAGACCCGGGCAATCCAGGAAAAAATGAAGCGGCTCTGGCCGAGAGCGGACGCCCGCATCGCCCATGCCTGGGGCGGAACCTTCGGCGAAACCGCCGACGGCCTGCCGCTGATCGGCCCCGTGCCCGGAATGCCCCATGTGCTTGCCGCCTATGGCTACGGCGGCAACGGCATTACTTTTTCCTATCTTGCCGCGCAGATGATCGGCGCGATCATTGCCGGGATTCACCGCGACTGGTTCGAGGATTTCGCGCTCGATCGGGATAGACCGGGGCTGCGGCGATTTGGGGAGGATCGGCTGCGGGTTGGGAGTGAGTTGAGGTAGAGGCTTTGTATTGGCTGCTGTGCCGAGCAAGCCCCCGGCAGGGCAGAGGGACTTGCACAGCATAACCCTCGCGGAACTACTCCGTCGTCTTGTCGTCGCCCATATCCTCCACATCATCCAGCCGGACGAATTCCGTGCCCCTCATCTTCAGATCGACCAGCGCCTTCGCCACCCCCTCGCCGGCAGCATGGGTCGGCTGGTTGATGTGGGAGATGACGACATCGCCGTCTTTGGCCGAGGCGATGCGCTTTTCGGTGATCACGGCGCCGAGCAGCGAGCCGCCGTCGCCGTTCACCGAATAACCGGCGATGCGATAGCCGAGGGCGCGGATTTCGCCGATGGCGGAAAGGTCATATTTGGCGGTCGAGCCGCGGAACCAGTGCGGTGCGGGAATGCCGGCTGCGAGCATGGCGGCAGCGCCGCCTTCGACTTCCTGTCGGACGGCCTGCGGCGAGCCGGCGGACGCGATGCCATAGACCAGCGTAGGCGTATCGACGGCGGGAATGTGGTTCTCGCCGTGATTTTCGAGTTCGAACAAGTCGGGGTTCTGCAGGAAGACGGCGAGCGCAGCGGGGTTGCGCTTCAGCCAGCGGGCGGTGACGAAGATCGTCGCCGGGATGCGCTCGCGCACCAGGGTCGACAGGATGCGCTCGTCCGCCTGGCCCATGCAGGCGTCGAAGGTGAGCGCAATGCGGGCATGGCCTGATATATTGGAGCGGGCAATATGCAGATGCGGCTCGACGAGCTCGACCGCCAGGTTCTTCACGACCGGAGCGGCGGCCGCCGGCAGCGGCGGCGTTTCGGCCGCGCAAAGCGTGGAGAGGCCGGCCAGAAGAAACGCCGAAACAAGAAAGATACGGTTCATGGAAGGACTTCTATGATTCCATCGGCCGAGTTTAGCGACGGCACTCGTCCACCGCCATGCGGCCGGTCAGCGCAGCCAACGGGACAGGCGATCAATCGTAGAGATAATATTTATCCCACTTCTCGCGCGGCACCTTGTCGCCGATCTGGTAATCGAGCTGGCGCACGTTGATATGCTGCGGACCGGTGATGCAGGTGTAGGAGAGATGGTACCAGTCGCCCTTGCTGCGGAAGACCGCGCCTGGCGCCTGCAGCGAATTGTCGCCGGCGATCGGGTCCTTGAAGGTGTAGGCGATCACCTTGTCGGGCTTGAAGCCGGTGCTGTCCTGGTTGATGCGGCTCATCGCCTCGGTGTCGCAGCTCTGCTCCAGACGGGTCGAGGGATCAAGTTTTTCCAGCTGCTTCTTGATGGCGGGGTCGACCGCAAAGGCGGGGGCAGCAAGGCCGAGGAGGGATACAAACAGGAGCAGATGTTTCGGCATTGAAGAAAAATCCCTTGCTGTTGTCCACCCTGCCGCAGGCAGCTTGCCGGGGGCTTGGCACGTGTAAATTTCGATCTGCGATAGCGGACATTCTTAAATATTGTGGTGACATCAAGGCAGGGCGGACCGAGCCGCCCCATCGCCTGTGGAAGGTCACCTCGCCCCTTGGCGCTTGATCCGGAACCGGTGCGCCTCTATCTCTTGCCAACCCGACATTCCCACCGGAGCCAATTCCTTGTCCGTTTTCAAGAACCTGCCGACCCCGCCCGCCGCGCCGAAGAAGCCCGTCTCCGATACGCGCCACGGCATTACCCGCACGGACGATTACGCCTGGCTGCGCGCCGACAACTGGCAGGCGATGTTCAAGGATCCATCGATCCTCGATCCCGAGATCCGCCGGCATCTCGAAGCTGAGAACGCCTATATGAATGCGGCGATGGAGGACACCAAGCCGCTGCAGAAGGTGCTGTTTTCCGAAATGCGCGGCCGCATCAAGGAGGACGACAGCTCAGTGCCGGTCAAGGACGGCGCCTATGCCTACGGCACGTCCTACGTGACCGGCGGCGAACAGCCGCGCTATTTTCGCATTCCTCGCGATGGCAATGTCGCCGATGAGACGATCCGCACGGTGCTGCTCGACGGCGACAAGGAAGCATCAGGCAAGGCCTATTTCCGCCTCGCCGGCCTCGACCATTCCACCGACCACGGCCGCGGCATCTGGGGCTATGACGACAAGGGGTCGGAATTCTTCACGCTGAAGGTGCGCGACCTTTCGACCGGCCAGGATCTCGACGACGTGATCGAGAATACCGGCGGCGGCGGCGTCTGGGCGCCCGACGGCAAGAGCTTCTTCTATTCGGCGCTCGACGAGAACCACCGGCCCTCCAAGGTGTTCCACCATATTGTCGGCCGGCCGCAATCGGAGGACCGGCTGGTCTACGAGGAGGCCGATGCCGGCTTCTTCATGGGCGTCGGCGGCTCGCTGCTGGATGACTTCATCTATATCGACATCCACGATCACGAGACCAGCGAATACCGGCTGCTGTCGACCAAGGATCTGACTGCCGAGCCGAAGCTGGTGGCGGCCCGCCAGGAAGGCATCGAATATTCGCTGACCGAGGGCGGCGACGTCTTCTACATTCTGACGAATGACGGCGGCGCCAAGGATTTCAAGATCATGGAAGCGCCGGTTGATAAGCCGGGCAAGGAAAACTGGCGCGAGGTCGTGCCGCATAAGCCCGGCACGCTGATCATCAGCCACATGGCCTATGCCCGCCATCTCCTGTGGCTGGAGCGCAAGGACGGGCTGCCGCGGATCATGATCCGCGATCGGGCGACCGGCGAGGAACATGCGATCGCCTTTGCCGAAGAAGCCTATTCGCTGGGGCTTTCGGGTGCTGCGGAATACGACACCGATGTCATCCGCTTCTCCTATTCCTCGATGACGACGCCTTCGCAGCTCTACGACTACAACATGGTGACGCGCGAGCGCACGCTCTTGAAGACGCAGGAAGTGCCGTCGGGCCACAATCCCGAAGACTACGTCACCCGCCGGGTCTTCGCCCCCGCCTGGGATGGCGAGACCGTGCCGGTCACCCTGCTCTACCGCAAGGACACGCCGCTCGATGGCAGCGCCCCCTGCCTGCTCTATGGCTACGGCGCCTACGGCATCACCATTCCGGCCGGCTTCAACACCAATTGCCTGTCGCTCGCCGACCGCGGCTTCGTCTATGCCATCGCCCATATCCGCGGCGGCAAGGACAAGGGCTTTGCCTGGTACGAAGAGGGCAAGATGGACAAGAAAACGAACACCTTCAAGGACTTCGTCGCCGCGGCCGACTATCTGAATCAACAGAAGTTCACCTCTTACGCGAAGATCATCGCCGAGGGCGGCTCGGCAGGCGGCATGTTGATGGGCGCTGTCGCCAACATGGCGCCGGGAAAATTTGCCGGCATCATCGCCGCCGTCCCCTTCGTCGACGTGCTCAACACCATGCTCGACGACACCTTGCCGCTGACGCCGCCGGAATGGCCGGAATGGGGCAACCCGATCGACAGCCGCGAAGAATACGAGCAGATCGCCGCCTATTCGCCCTATGACAATGTCGGCGCCAAAGCCTATCCGCCGATCCTGGCGCTCGGCGGCCTGACCGACCCGCGCGTCACCTATTGGGAGCCGGCCAAATGGGTGGCGAAGCTGCGCGACACGACCACCGGCGCGGCGCCGATCCTGCTCAAGACCAACATGGACGCCGGCCATGGCGGCGCCTCGGGGCGTTTCCAGCGGCTGGAGGAGATTGCGTTTGAGTATGCGTTTGCGATCAAGGTGGCGGGGAAGATGTAAAATCTTCAGGGCCGGCACGGTACAGCGGCCAAGGGAGAAAAAAATGTACGTCTACGTCGCTCTCCTCCGCGCCGTGAACGTCGGCGGCACCGGTTCGCTGCCGATGGCCGAGCTGAAGGTGATCTGCGAAGGCCTCGGCTTTGCCGATGTGAAGACCTACATCCAGAGCGGCAACGTGCTTTTCCGCTCGGATGAATCCGAAAAAGCGGTCGAGGCGAAGCTCGACGAAGCCCTCGGGCAAAAGATGGGCAAGCGGCCGGGCGTGATGGTGCGTAGCTTGAAGGAACTTAGCGACATCATCGCCAACGCTCCCTTCCCCCATGCCAAGCCGAACTTCCTGCTTGTCTACTTCCTGCCCGAAAAGACGCCCGGCGATGCGCTGGACAAGATGGTGGCGCCCGACGGCGAGGAGGCGAAGCTTGCCGGGCGGGAAATCTATGTGCATTATCCGAACGGCTCCGGCCGGTCGAAGCTGAAGCTGCCGGCGCTGAAGCCCGGAACGTCCCGCAACCTCAACACCGTGCGCAAGCTCGCCGAAATGGCGGCCGACATGGAGGCCGGCTAAGGCTGGCCGCCGCCGGCGGCGCCAAAGGCCTGCGCAGGCCTCACGACGGCAAGGGGCTGCTCGACAGCCGGCTGGAAGAGCAGGCGTACGAAGGTCCTCAGCATCAGCACCTGCTCGGCCAGCGTGTTCGGCTCCTTCAGTGTCTTCGACAGCACGATGCCGCCTTCGAGGACGGAGGAAACCATGTCGGCGAGCTGATCGACATCGACGGGCTCGCGCGGCGGATAGACATCCATGATTTCCCTCAACATACGGCCGAAGCGGCGACGCCAGGCAAGCACCGCATTCCGGTTCGTTTCCTGTATCTCCCGGTCGAACAGCCGCTCATAGTAGCAGACGGTCGCCACGAGGCAGCCGGGGTGGCCGTTGGGCAGGTCGGAGAGAAGTTCGGAAAGCAGCTTCAGGCCGAGCAGGAAGGATTGCAGAGGATCGTCCATGAGGTCGCGCGCACGGCTGAATATCTCGTCATAGATGCGCTCGTCGTTTTCGATGTAACGGTTGAGCAGCGCCTTGGCGAGTTCGTTCTTGTCCTTGAAGTGATAGAAGAAGCCGCTCTTGGTAATGCCGGTTTCGGCGATCAGCTCCTCGATGGAGGTGCCGCCGAAGCCCTTCTGCAATACCGCCGCTTCGGCCACATCGAGAATGCGGGTCCGCGTTTCCTCTCCCTTTCGCATTTCCCCCTCCTGTACCCGCGGTACAGTTTCGAGCGCCGAAGGTTCGCATCCGCTTCGGTTCCGGGCAGCATCGGCTGATGCCAAGCGATTGATTTCAATCCGCTAAAATCGAAATTTCCGCCAGTATACCTCAAGTCGCCTAGTTTGGCAGCCGATTAAGCGGCAGAACTTTACTCATCGACGGCCGCCATTTCAGGCGCCGCGACGGGAGAGACCACAACAATGGCAAAGTACAGACATAGTTTACCGCAACTCAAAGGCGGCACCTTCCTGACCGATGGCGGCATGGAGACGACGATGATCTTCCAGGAAGGGATCGCGCTTCCGCATTTCGCCGCCTTCGTATTGCTGGCTTCCGAAGATGGCCGGAACCGCACGCGGAACTACTATCGCCGCTACCTCGACATCGCACGGCGGCACGGTACCGGCTTCGTGCTCGACACCGCCACGTGGCGGGCCAATCCCGACTGGGGGCGAAAGCTCGGTTACACCAGCGAAGCGCTGAAGGCGGCGAACGAAGAAGCCGTCGAACTGCTGGCCGGCTTGCGCAGCACCTATGAGCAGCCGGGGCAGCCGATCGTCATCAGCGGCGCCATCGGCCCGCGCGGTGACGGCTACAAGGCGGGCATGATGAGCGCCAACGAAGCGGAGGACTACCACGCCTTCCAGATCGAAGCCTTCGCCGGCACGGAAGCGGACATGGTGAGCGCCTTCACGTTGACGAATATCGACGAGGCGATCGGCGTGGCGCGTGCGGCAAAGTCGTTCGCCATGCCCTGCGCCATATCCTTCACGCTGGAGACGGACGGCAGGCTGGTGACGGGCCGCAGCATTCAGGACGCCATCGAGACGACCGACATGGCGACTGGCGGAGCACCGGTCTACTACATGATCAATTGCGCGCATCCGACGCATTTCGAAGGCGCTCTCGATCATGGCAGCGCATGGGTAAAGCGCATTTCCGGCATCCGCGCCAATGCTTCGACCATGAGCCACGAGCAGCTTGATAACAGCGAGACACTCGATGCCGGCGATCCCGAAGATCTCGGGCGGCGATACCGCAAGCTTCTCGATCGCATGCCCGAGCTGCGCGTGCTCGGCGGCTGCTGCGGCACGGATCATAGCCATGTGGCGGCCATCTGCGAGGCATGCCTGCCGCAGGCGGCGTGAGCCCAAGAGGGAGGACAGGAGGATGACGATGGTGGGAGCGGAGTCGCGCCGGCGAGGCTGGCGCGGGCTGTGGCTTAGAATCACGGGGCGGCGCGGGCGCGCCGAGCCCGAGGCGATGGTGGAGGTCGCGTTGCGGGATATCGATCTCGCAGCCTTTGGCGGGCCGAGCGCCTACGGGCTCGAGGCCGACCGACGTGAGGGCCGGCGCATGCGGCGCAAGCCACCGCGGGGGACCGTCTGCTTCTGATGAGAGAAAAGGCGGCGTCAGCCTTCGGCGGCGGCGCCTTCCGTCCGTTTCGCCTTATAGCCGCTGATTTCCTCGCCGGCGGTCGGCGAGAAGCGCAGGTTCCAGAAGGTCGCGGTGATCGAGATGAGGGTGACGACGATGAAGGCGGTGGAGAAATCGCCGAGCGACGGCGTTTCGACCTCGTTGAAGGCCATCGAGCCATGCAGCGCCAAGGCGCCGATGCAGATGCCGAGCGACAGCATCAGTTGCTGGAAGGTGGTGTAGAAGCTGGTGGCCGAGCTCATCCGCTCCCTGTCGATCTCGTCATAGGCAATGGTGTTGTAGGCGGTGAACTGGAACGACAGGAAGAAGGCGCTGAGCACCAGCACAATGAAGATCAGCGGCATCGGCCAGTCCGGCCGGAAGGCGGCGCAGAGGCCATAGCCGATCGTGCCGAGAATGCCGTTGAGCACGAGGCTGCGGCGGAAACCGAGCCGGCTGAACACGAACTTCGCCATCGGCTTCATGGCGAGCGCGCCGAGCGCGGTGGCGATGACGATCTGGCCGGCGGCGGCGGCCGACAGGCCGAAGCCGATCTGGAAGAGCAGCGGCAGCAGGAAGGGCTGCGCGCCCTGGGTGATGCGCGTCAGCGAACCGGCGATGACCGAGGTGCCGAAGCTCGGCACCTTCATCAGCGAGAAGTCCATGATCGGCGACGGATGCCGGCGGGCATGCCTCAAATAGGCGGTGCCGAAGATGAGGCCGATGGCGATCAGGAAGATGGAAAAGGCGCCCTCGCCTTCGTGGCTCGACATTTCGAAGCCGAAGAGCAGCGAGCCGAGCGAGATGCCGGAGAGCACGAAGCCGATCGTATCGAACGGGCCGCTCGCCTTGCCCTTCACTTCATCGATATAGATCGACACGAAGGTCATGCCTATGATGCCGATCGGCACGTTGATGTAGAAGATCCAGCGCCAGTCGAGATAGGTGACGAAGAAGCCGCCGAGCGGCGGCCCGACGATCGGGCCGATCAGCGCCGGCACCAGCAGCCAGGACATGGCGCTGACCATATCCTTGCGGGCGACGCTGCGCATCAGCACCAGGCGCCCGACCGGCATCATCATCGCGCCGCCGAGGCCCTGCAGCAGCCGCGCCAGCACCAGGAACGACAGCGTTGGCGCCAGCGCGCAGAGGATGGAGCCGATGACGAAGACGGCGATGGCCGCGCGGAAGACGGTGCGGGAGCCGAAACTGTCGGCCATGCGGCCGCTCGCCGGAATGAAGATCGCCAGGCTGAGGAGATAGGAAGTGAGCGCAATCGACATGGCCGGCGCGCTGACGGCAAAATCGCGCGCCATGGTCGGCAGCGCCGTCGCCAGCACGGTCGCATCGATATTTTCCATCAGCATCGCACTCGCGACGATCATCGCGATCACCCGGAAATTGGGCGCGGCGCGCCGAACCATCGGCGCCTGGTAAATCTGATCCGACATCGTCCGGGATCACTCGCGGTGGCGCGGCGGAGCACAGGAAGCAGCAAGGCCGCGGGGGATGACATGGCTAACGCCAAGGGGAG
The DNA here is from genome assembly GCF_014200175.1 of Rhizobium lentis. Lineage (GTDB taxonomy): Bacteria > Pseudomonadota > Alphaproteobacteria > Rhizobiales > Rhizobiaceae > Rhizobium > Rhizobium mulingense. The sequence goes on from NZ_JACHBD010000003.1 coordinate 480,162, forward strand.
ACGATCTGCTATACGCCTGTGATCATGGCGGCGCTATGTCCTTTATGGCAAAGCAGCTTTGACGAGCGGGAAAAGCAGATCACGTTTGCTTGCATCGGCCTCATGCTTCGTGAAGAGCTTGCGCCGCAGGCCACCCGGCCCTACCTATCGATTATGACCTCCGCCCTCGAGAAAAACCGGCCCAGCGCGGCCTTCGCCTTCGATAACAGCTATGCCGGCCTGCCGCAGCGCTTCTTTGCGGCGCAGATGCCGACGGCGGTGGCGGAGCCTTGGCTGATCAAGCTCAACGAGCCGCTGGCCGCCGAGCTCGGGCTCGACGTCGAGGCGCTGCGGCGCGACGGCGCGGCGATCTTTTCCGGCAACCTCGTTCCGGAAGGCGCACAACCGCTGGCGATGGCCTATGCCGGCCATCAGTTCGGCGGCTTCTCGCCGCAGCTCGGCGACGGCCGGGCGATTCTGCTCGGCGAGGTGATCGATCGCAGCGGCAGGCGCTTCGATATCCAGCTGAAGGGCGCCGGACCGACGCCCTTCTCGCGGCGCGGGGACGGGCGGGCAGCCCTCGGGCCGGTGCTGCGCGAATATATCGTCAGCGAGGCGATGTTTGCGCTCGGCATTCCGGCGACGCGGGCGCTGGCGGCGGTGACGACGGGCGAGCCGGTTTACCGGGAAGAGGTGCTGCCGGGCGCCGTCTTCACCCGGGTCGCGGCCAGCCACATCAGGGTAGGCACCTTCCAGTTTTTTGCGGCGCGGGGCGATACAGACGGTGTGCGGGCACTCGCCGATTATGTGATCGACCGGCATTATCCCGCGCTGAAAGAGGCGGAGGAGCCTTATCTGCGCTTGTTCGAAGCCGTCTCAGAGCGGCAGGCCGCCCTGATCGCCCGCTGGCTGCATGTCGGCTTCATCCACGGTGTGATGAACACGGACAATATGACGATCTCCGGCGAGACGATCGATTTCGGCCCCTGCGCTTTCATGGATACTTACGACCCGGCGACCGTTTTCTCGTCGATCGACCAACATGGCCGTTATGCCTATGCCAACCAGCCCGCCATTGGCCAGTGGAACCTTGCACGGCTCGGCGAAACGCTGCTGCCGCTGATCGACGCCGACCCCGACGGGGCGGTCGACAAGGCGAATGCAGTGATCCGGGCCTATGGCGAACGGTTCCAGGCGCATTGGCTGGCTGGCATGCGGGCGAAGATCGGCCTTGCCGGCGAAGAGGAAGGTGATCTCGATCTGGTGCAGGCGCTACTGTCGCTGATGCAGGCGCAGGGGGCTGATTTCACCCTGACCTTCCGCCGACTGTCGGACCTTGCCGGCGACGAAACCGCAGAGCCCGCCTTTGCCGCAAGTTTCCGCGAGGCGGAGGCCGGCCGTACCTGGCTCACACGGTGGCGCGAGCGACTGTCGCGCGATCCGCAGACGGCCAGCGAGCGCGCCACCGCCATGCGCGGCGTCAATCCGGCCTTCATTCCGCGCAATCACCGCGTCGAACAGGCGATCGACGCGGCGGTCGAAAACGGCGATTTCTCGCCGTTCGAGGCGCTGCTGACGGTGCTCGCCAGACCCTATGACGACCAGCCGGATTTTGCCGCCTATAGTGAGCCGCCGAAGCCGCATGAACGGGTGCTGGCAACCTTCTGCGGGACGTGAGCGACGTTAAAGCCTGCGTCCGTTCGAGCCGGCTGCCGTCATTACTACAACCGCGCCGTGATTTTACCCTGCGGCAATGCGGCCGTTGAAAGGCATCTCTCTCGCGCTATCTGGCTGATCGGCGGGGCTCTTCCGCCCTTCCTTCACCCCAGCGAACCTCTGCGGGAGACAGCCTAATGGCGATCGTCATCACCTCCATCCTCTTCATCATCATCGGGCTGGCGCTCGGTGGTGGCGGGCTCTGGCTCGTCACGCTCGGTGGCAGCGTCTTCTATCTGTTCGCCGGGCTGATGTTCCTCATCACCGCCGGGCTGCTTCTGATGCGCAAGGCGGTGGCGCTCTGGGTCTATGCGGTGCTCGTTGTTGCGGCGCTCGCCTGGGCGATCTGGGAGGTCGGTTTCGACTGGTGGCAGCTCGGACCGCGCGGAGGCATCATCATCCTGCTCGGGCTCTGGCTGCTGACGCCGTGGATCCGCCGGCCGCTCGGCTTTCGCAGCCCGACGGGCATCACCTACGGCGCCAATCCCTGGCCGCTCGCCCTACCGGTCATTCTCGCCATCCTCGTCGCCCTCTATTCAATGACGACGGATCCGCATGATCTCGCCGGCGACCTGCCGAAGGATCAGGTCGCTGCCAGCCCAGCCTTCGGCGGCAGCGTGCCGGATGGAGAATGGCATCAGTACGGCCGCACGCCGTTCGGCCAGCGTTATTCGCCGCTCGACCAGATCACCACGGAGAATGTCGCCACGCTCAAGGAGGCGTGGCGATACCAGACCGGCGACGTCAAACGGCCGGAGGATATCAGCGAGACCACCTATCAGGTGACGCCGCTCAAAGTGAAGGACACGCTCTATCTCTGCACGCCGCACAATTGGGCGATCGCGCTCGACGCCAAGACCGGCAAGGAGAAATGGAAATATGACGCCAATTCCGGCATGAACCCGAACCGGCAGCATCAGACCTGCCGCGGCGTCACCTATTATGCCGATCCCGATGTCGCCGCCGGCCAGCCCTGCGCCGAGCGCGTCTACCTGCCGACCTCCGATGCCCGGCTGATCGCGCTCGACGCGGCGGGCGGCAAGGTCTGCACCGGCTTTGCCGATCAGGGCGTGCTGCATCTCGAAACCGGCATGCGCTTCAATCCGGCCGGCTATTATTATTCCACCTCGCCGCCGGTCGCCGTGGCCGGCAAGATCATCATCGGCGGGGCAGTCAACGACAATTATTCCACCGAGGAGCAGTCCGGCGTCATCCGCGCCTTCGACATCAAGACCGGCGCGCTGGTGTGGAACTGGGATTCCGGCAACCCTGATGTGACGACACCAATCGCTGCCGGCCAGACCTATACGACCAACTCGCCGAACAGCTGGTCGGTCTTCAGCGTCGACGAGGCGCTCGGCATGGTTTACATCCCGCTCGGCAATCAGGTGCCCGATCAGCTCGGCATCAACCGCAGCGACAATGTCGAGAAATTCTCCTCCTCGATCGTCGCGCTCGACATCGCCACCGGTCAGCTGCGCTGGGTGCGCCAGACCGTGCATCACGATCTCTGGGATATGGACGTGCCGGCCCAGCCGGCGCTGATCGACCTGACCAAAGAAGACGGCAGCGTCGTTCCCGCCCTCGTCGGCCCGACCAAGCAGGGCGACCTCTATGTGCTCGACCGGCGCAGCGGTGAGCCGATCATCCCGGTCAAGGAGATCCCGGCGCCGGATGGAGCGATCTCCGGCGATCATACCGCGCCGACGCAGCCAATCTCCGACCTCACCTTCTCGCCCGAGCCGCTGAAGGAAAAGGACATGTGGGGCGTGTCGCTGTTTGACCAGCTCGCCTGCCGCATCGAGTTCCACCGCTACCGCTATGAGGGCCGCTACACGCCGCCGTCGCTTCAAGGCACGATCGTCTATCCCGGCAATTTCGGCACGTTCAACTGGGGCAGCGTCGCGGTGGATCCGGAACGCCAAATCATGTTCGGCATGCCGACCTATCTCGCCTTCACCTCACGCCTGGTGCCGGCGGCCGACATTCCACCACGCGGCCAGGATGAAAAGGGCAGCGAGCAGGGGCTCAACCGCAACGACGGCGCCCCCTATGGCGTGTTCATGGGGCCCTTCCTCGGGCCGCTGCAGATCCCCTGCCAGGCGCCGCCATGGGGCTACGTCGCCGGCGTCGACCTGCGTACCGGCAAGATCGCCTATATGCATAAGAACGGCACCGTGCACGACATGACGCCACTGCCCCTGCCCTTCAAGGTCGGCGTGCCCGGCATCGGCGGACCGATGCTGACCAAAGGCGGCGTCGCCTTCCTCGGGGCCGCGGTCGACAACTACCTGCGCGCCTATGACGTGACGAGCGGCCGGGAACTCTGGCAGGCGCGGCTTCCGGCGGGCGGCCAGGCGACGCCGATGACCTATACAGCTGACGACAACAAGCAATATGTCGTCATGGTGGCCGGCGGCCACGGCTCGGTCGGCACCAAGCCCGGCGATTATGTGATCGCCTATACGCTGCCGTGATGGAGGAGGAACCGCACCCTGGTTTCGGAAGGACCTGCGGCCGTGGGTCCTCGGGTCAAACCCGAGGACGACGGAGGGTGGCGGAGCGTATGCGGCAAGGATCGCAAGTGGTTTTGAAGGAACCGCAGTCTTTGTTTGCGTAACTCCCACTCAGCCGCCCGCGCATTTTGCTGGAACTCCTCGGAACGTCCCGCTTCCTGCTAATCGCATCCCCCACCCTCCGTCATACTCGGGCTTGACCCGAGTATCCATGCCGCCCGCTCGAGTTGCTCGGCTACGGTTGCCTTTGTCATCGTGAACACCAGCGCAGTGCTTGCGGCCGTGGATCCTCGGGTCAAGCCCGAGGACGACGGAGGTGGAGGGACCCGATTGGCAAGGGGCGGAGCCGCCTGGAGCAATCCTCATTCCCTATGCAACCAACTAGTAAGCCCCCCACAGCGAACCGGACAGATTCGAATTCCGCTCAAACCATCTCGACAATCATCCGCCCAACCTCGGCAAAGACCGGCTTGAGGTCCTTCACTGGCGCGGTCGCTTCGGCCACATAGACGGCGGCGACGATCGGGCCGCGGTCGGGGGGCCAGATGACGGCGATGTCGCCGAGCGAGCCGTTCGGACCGGTGCCGGTCTTGTCGCCGACTTTCCAATCCGCCGGCAGGCCGGCCCTCAGCCGATCCTTGCCGGTCGTGCTTGCGACCAGCCAGGCGATCAGCCTATCCGAGGACGCCTCGGTCAGCACCGAGCCGAGGGTCAGATTGCCGAGCGTGTCGAGCATCGCATCCGGCGTCGTCGTGTCGCGCGGGTCGTCCTTCCGGCCTTCGTTCAGCGTCGGTTCGGTGCGGTCGAGACGCGTCGTGCCGTCGCCAATTGAGCGCAGCCAGTCGGTCAGCCCGGCCGGCCCGCCGAAGCTTTCGAGCAGCAGGTTGCCGGCGGTATTGTCGCTGAGCGTCACCGCCGCATCGCAGAGTTCGGCGATCGTCATGCCGTCGGCGCCGGCGTGTTTTTCGCTGATCGGCGAATAGTCGACAAGCTTGTCCTTGGCGAAGGTCACCCGCCGCTCGAGTTTTTCCTCACCCTTGTCGACCCGGGCCAGCACGAAGCCAGCGGCCAGGGCCTTGAAGGTGCTGCACATCGGAAAGGCTTCGCTGCCGCGGTAGCCGAAGGAGATGCTGGTCTGGGTGTCGAGCACCGAGACGCCAAGGCGCCCGCCGGTGCGTTTTTCCAGCTCGGCCAGGCGGCGCTCGACATTGTCGTCGCCCTCCTCGCTCTTCTCCTCGGCCCTGGCGGGAAATGTGAGCGCAGGCAGGCACAAAGCCGAGCCGATCAGCATGCGGCGGGTAAGACTGAGATCCATGAAAATCCTCCGGCGGTGAGGAGGACAGAGTTAAGGCGCGATTGCGGCGGCATCTCGTCATCGCGGCAACGAAGTGGTCCGCACCGGATCATGCGGCGCGTCGCGTCACCTCGACCGTCACATGCGACAATTCCGAGAGCGCCGAAAGCCGGGCCTTGTAAAAGGCCGGCTCGCGCGGGCTCGGCGTGACGACGGCGACGATCGCGGCGTGATGGCCGGGTCCGACCTGCCAGACATGCAGGTCGGTGATCCGGTCCTCCTCCGTCTCGATCGCCTCGCGGATTTCGGCCGGCAGCGTCTCGCCTTGGGGCACGACGTCGAGAAGCACGCCGCCCGAGGATTTCATCAGGCTCCAGGACCAGTTGGCAATGACCAGGCCGCCGACAATGCCCATGATCGGATCGAGCCATAGCCAGCCATAGAGGCTGCCGAGCGACAGCGCAGCGATGGCGAGAACGGAGGTCATGGCATCGGCGACGACATGCAGATAGGCGGCGCGAATATTGTTGTCGCCGTGCTTTGCGTGATTACCGTGGGCGTGGTGATCGCGGGCGTGGTGATCATGGGTATGATGGCCATGGTGATGGTGGTGATGATGATGCGCGTGATGACCGTGCTCGTGGCCGCCGCCGGCCAGCAGCCAGGCGCTGGCCAGATTGACGGCAAGGCCGACCACCGCCACGGCGATCGCCTGGGCAAAGCCGATCGGCACCGGATTTGCAAGACGCAGCCAGCTTTCCCAGGCCATCAGCAGCGCGATCAGCGCAAGAATGATGGCGCTGGCAAAACCGGCGAGATCGCCGAGCTTGCCGGTGCCGAAGGTGAAGCGCGGATTGCGTGCCTGCCGGCGGGCAAAGAGATAGGCGAGCGCCGAGATCAGAAGAGCGCTGGCATGGGTGGACATGTGCCAGCCATCAGCCACAAGGGCCATGGAGCCGTAGACCGTGCCGGCGGCGATTTCGGCCACCATCATCACCGCGGTCAGGCCGATCACCAGCCAGATCCGCAACTCGTTGCGCTGATGATCGGCGCCGAGGAAGACATGATCGTGTTCGAGGGCGGTCATTTGGGCTTTCCCGATCCCGGCATTCATTCAGGCTCCTTCCCTCATCAGCGGATATAGGTTCGCAACACTTCCGAAATTTCCTCGACTGCCTCGGCCCTTGCCGCGTCACCGGCGGCATTAAGCACATGCTCGCGCAGATGATCGTCCAGCACCTCGCCGGTCAGACCGGTCAAAGCACCGCGGATCGAGGCGAGCAATTGCAGGATTTCGCCGCAGGGGCGTTCAGCCTCAAGCGCCCGCTCCACCGCCTCCATCTGCCCCTTCAAGCGGCCAATGCGGGCGATGAGCTTCTTTTTCTGCAGGGTGGTATGGGACATAATCGGCCTTTTATAACATAGGGGGGTATCCTATCAAGGACACCGGGCAACATCAATGACCGTGGCAGCGTTTAAGCGCCACGCTCCAACGCCATTGACAAATGCACGGTTTGCGGCGATTGATGCGCCATGATCAAAAACGCGCACCAGAGCCGCTCGTATTTTTGGCTGTACCTGTAAAGGGCGGCCGGACAGATCATATTGTCAACAAGCCGCCGTCAGGCGGCTTTGTTGTATCGGCAGCGTCCTGACGGCAGATCATTAAAGGACGCGAAGACCATGACCGAAATCGAAGACAGCGAAATTTCACTGATGCGGCCATCGGTGGTGACCATCCGCACCGCCAAGCCGCGCGACCTGCCCGAGCTCAACGAAATGATCGCCCTGCTTGCCGCCCATCACGGCGATGCTTCCGGCACCACGCCGGAGCAGCTGGAGCGCGACCTGTTCGGCCCCCTGCCCTGGATTACCGCACTCGTCGCCGAAACCGGCGAAGGGCTCATCGGTTACGCCATCCTCGTGCCCCTCTACAGGGCGCAGGAGGGAAAACGCGGCATGGACCTGCATCACCTCTTCGTGCGCGACGGCCATCGTGGCCATGGCACCGGCCAGTTGCTGGTCGACCGGGCCCGCGAGACAGCGCGCAATGCCGGCTGCGGCTACCTCTCCGTCAGCGCTGCGACCGGCAACGTGCTGGCTCATCGCTTCTACGAACAGATGGATTTCACCGCGCGGCCGGTAACCGGCATGCGCTACATGCAGTCGATCGCCTAGGTTGGCCAGATCGAAGGTCCACATTCCTGGCTCGGCGGGCGGGAGCGGGTCAAGCTTGCCAGTTGGAGCGGCGTGCATCTATTCAGATCAGGATGGGGCTCGAATCGAGTCGGACGGGCCCCGCTTCAATACTGCTGATACTTTATCGAATCGCGTTAGGAGCTTTCATGGCTGATTTCAAACTTCATTGCTTCGCTCTCTCCGGAAACTGCTACAAGGCCGCACTCTTCTTCGCGCTTGCCGGCATCGAATGGGAAAGCATTTTCGTTGATTATCTGGGCGGTGAAACGCGTACTGAAGAATGGCGAAAGACGATCAACGAACAGGGCGAAGCGCCTGTGCTCGAACATGGGCATACGAAGATCAGCCAATCGGGGATCATTCTGGACTACCTGTCGGAAGTGACAGGCCATTATGGAGCCAAGACGGCCGAAGAACGGCGCGACATCATGCGCTGGATCCTCTTCGACAACCATAAATTCACCAGCTATTACGCGACGCTGCGGTTCATCTACGGCCTCCAGAAGAGCGGCGAGACGCCGGTCGTCGAGTTCTTAAGGCTGAGGGCTAAAGCTGCCTATGCGATTGTCGACGAACACCTGGCCCACCGGGCATTCATGGTCGGCGAGCGGCTGACGATCGCAGACCTTTCTTTGGCGGGCTACGTCTTCATGCCGGAGGATACCGGAATCGATCACAGCGCCTTTCCGGCTATCGCGGCATGGAAGGACCGTATCAGCAGCATGCCAGGCTGGCGCCACCCCTATGATCTCATGCCAGGTCCCACTTCCCTATAAACAGAGGAAGATCGACTTTTCGGATGCAGCGGCCGCAAAAAAAGCCGCTGCACACTTTGCGCGACATGCTTCAGCGCCCCGGCAGTGCCTTCAGATAGGCGGCGATCGCTTCCCGGTCGCCGGCCGGCAGGCGGGCGATGTTCTTCTGGACATCGACCATCGAACCGCCGACAGAATCGAAATCGGGCGTGAACCCGGTTTCGAGGTAGTTGGCGATATCGGCCTCGCTCCAGCTGCCGATGCTCTTCGAGGCCGGGGTAATGTCGGGTATGCGCCCCTTGCCTTCCGGATTGGGCGCGCCGGCGAGCCACTGATCGGCTTGGAACCCGCCGAGCGCATCGCGCGGCGTATGGCATTCTCCGCAATGGCCGGGGCCTTCGACAAGATACTGCCCGCGCTTCACCTTGTCGTCGCTCTTGGCGAGCGCCACTCGCGGCTGATCGTTGAAATAGAGGAATTTCCAGCCGCCGAGCGCAAGCCGGATGTTGTAGGGGAACGGCAGCTCATGTGGGGGCGTGACGTTGGCGCTCTTCGGCAGCGTCTTCAGGAAGGCGAAGAGATCGTTGACGTCCTTGTCGCTCATGCGCGCATAGGAACCATAGGGAAAGGACGGGTAGAGATGCTCCCCGCCCGGGCCGACGCCGCGTTTCATCGCATTGCCGAACTGGGCGAGCGTCCAGCCGCCGATGCCAGCCTTCTCATCGGGCGAAATGTTCGGCACGTGGAAGGTGCCGAAAGGACTCCTCAGCGCCAGACCGCCCGACAGCGTCAGTTTCGCATCGCCTTCGGAACCGGGGGCTGAATGGCAGCTGACGCAGCCGCCCGCCCAGAACACCATCTCACCGTTAGCCGGGTCCGGCGCGCGGAGCCCTGCCCAATGGCTTTCCGGCAGCGGATCGGGCGCGGTGATGAGATAGAAGGCGCCGCCACCGAGGACGGCAACGCCGATCAAACAGAGCAATAACCGGATGAACCCGCGGACCATGCGCCGCCTCCCCTTTTGCCGATGCTTCCGCCGTCGGTCCCACATAAGGCGATCCGCGCCGACGGCAAGCCGGGCACGGATCGCGGATTCAGAGCGTTCCATTTCCGGCGCGCCACGCGGCACCAGGCCGCGCGCACCTTTGCTGGAATTGCGGTCTCTTCCTTCGCTATCCCAGACGCCAAACCGCTTTACAATTTTGCTGGAATTGCTGTGGGCGGCCTATCAATCCTTGATACGATAGGCCTTGTGACAGCCGCCGCAATTGGCGCCGAGCGTATTGACAGTGGCGCCGACGGCTGCGGCGTCGGCCGGAAGCTGAGCGAGCGCAGTTTCGGCGTCAGTGGATAGCTTTGCGGCGCGCGCTTTGAAGTCATCCATGTTCTCCCAGACCTTGGGGCTGACCTCGGGATCGTTCATATCGCTACCCGGCTTGAACTGATCGGGGAAAACTTTCGCGGTGGCGGCAATCGTCGTCAGCGCCGTCTTTACCGTCTCGGCATCGTAGGGTTTCTCGCCCTTGGCGACAGCGGCCAAGGCGCCCGCCGAACCGCCGATCTTCTTCATCAGCGCAATGCGCGAATCATGTGTACCGTCGGCGGCGGTCACCGAACCGAAGGCTATTCCCGCCATCGCTGCGGCGGCAGCTACTGCTTTCCAATTCATATGTTCCTCTCCAATTTCTGAAGGCCAAGGCGGCCGCTGGCCAATCTGCACCGGCAGCATGACAAAATCCATGCGTCGGGGCAGTCACGTTTTGCCGTACCATCATAAAAACAATGTGATAAACGGCGAACAGACCCAGGGCGAGCCGGGTGCTGGTTCGGCCGACACGTTACGGGTTATCCCAAACTTGACGGCCCTATACATCCGCCAGTCTTGTTGCCAGAAAGTCGATGAGGACTCGTGCAGCCATTGGCAGGTGCTTTCGCGAAACATAAAGAGCGTGGATGCCAAGTGTGCTTGGCTTCCACTCCGGCAAGACGACAACCAGCTGACCTGTCCTAACCTCCTGATCGGCGGCAAAACGCGGCAGCATTGCGATGCCGAGACCGGACAGAGCGGCACGGCGCAGGGCGACAGCGTCATTGGTCTGGAAGGTTCCGTCCACCGACATGACGATCTGACATTCGAAACTCTTCAGTGACCATTCCGTCCCCCCAAGGTGGGTATAAGTGAGGCACCTGTGGTCGTCGAGATCCTCTGGTGTTGAGGGAATTCCGTATTCCTGGAGATAGCGCGGCGAGGCGTAGAGCAGCGACGAGCACTGTCCCAGCCGTTTCGCGATCAAGGATGGGTCCAGGCGATTGGCGATCCTTATCGCCAGATCGATGCGGTCCTGCACGAGGTCGATCGTCCGATCGGAAATCTGTAAATCGACCTTGATGCGCGGATAGACGTCGGCAAAATCTGATAGAAGCGGAATGAGCTGCGCTTCTGCGAGGATGCTGGGTGCCGTCACCCTGAGAAGACCGTGCGGAGTCTCCGCGTGATCTGCGACTTCCGTCACTGCGTCGGCAACACGGACGATTTCCCGACACATATCAAGAACGCGTTCGCCCGCCGATGTCAGGCTGAGCTGTCGCGTCGTGCGGTGGAGGAGCCGCGTTCCCGACCAGTCTTCCATGGCCGCGATGTAGCGCGAGGCCATCGCGCGGGACATGCCCAATTCTTCGGCTGCAGCCGAAGCGCTGCCGCGCTCGACAGTCTTCAAGAGCACTTTCGCCGCAATGATCCGATCCATCTATTCGCTCGATTTATGCAACATTCTGTCGATCATCGTGACGTTTATCTTTGATATGCGCAACATTATATCTCTCTCAAACACAGGGAGACCGTAGTGACCACCGAGATTGAACTTCAGTATTTCTTCGATCCCTTCTGCGGCTGGTGTTACGCAAGCGCTCCAGCGCTGGCGGGCCTTGCCGACCAATTTCCAGATCGTTTGAGGATGCTTCCCTCCGGCCTTTTCGTCGGAGGAAGGCCGATCTCGTCGATCGCCGATCACGCATGGCGCAACGACCAGAGGATCCAGGCTCTGACCGGACAACGCTTCTCAAAGGAATACCATCAGAACGTCCTGCTGGCACCGAACGGCATTTTCGACTCGGGACCCGCGACGCTTGCGCTCACCGCACTTGGAGAGCACGCCGCGACGCTTGAGCCTCGTTTCCTGCATGCCATCCAAATCGCCCGCTATGTCGAAGGGCGCGACACTTCCAACGTTCACGAGGTGGCGACGGTCGCCGTTCAGGTGGCTGCCGGGCATGCCATCGATCTGACTGCCGAGATCTTCGCCGAGAGGCTCCGGAACGACTCCGATCTTCGTGCCCGTGCTCTGGAGCGGGTGGAGGATGCGCAGCGCCGGATGGACACGCTCGGCATTCGCGGCGTTCCGCAGCTCGTCGCCCTCATCAACGGTCAGGCCCACGTGCTCAGCAGCGAGGCGCTCTATCAAGGTCCGGCTCGGCTCGTTGCGGCGCTCGATGAGCTCTCTGCAGACGCATGAAACCCCAATCCCAACCAGGAGTATCATCATGAAAATTGCTCTTATTGGAGCCTCCGGCCAGGCCGGCTCCCGCATCCTGTCCGAGTTTGCCCACGTCAGACAACGGTTGACCGTCGGCTACTAACCCGATCTTCCAAATTTCAACCGCCCACTGCAGCGTGGCCGACATCGTCAGGGTGTCGACCGCCGCCGGACCCTCCTGCCTTTGAGGACAGGACGGTTCGCCCCACAACCAGGTGAAGAGAATATGATGAACAGACGCACCACCCTCAAGACGATCGCCGCAGCCGCGGCTCTCATGATCCCGCTAACTACGTCCGGTGTCGCGCAGGAGAAGTCTCTCCTATCGTGGAAGGCGTTCAGGGCCACCGAAGCGGGCTTTCTACGCGCTCCGGTCCTTGTCACCGGGAAGACGGAGGCCGTACTCATCGACTCGAGCTTCAGCTATTCGGACGGCAAGGTCGTCGCCGATGCCATCAAGGCCAGCGGCAAAAACCTGACCACGATCTATATCACCACCAACGATCCCGACTACTATTTCGGTCTCGCACCCGTCCATCAGGCCTTCCCTGATGCCCGCATCCTCGCAGCGCACGATACCGTCGACCTGATGCGGGAGAAGGCCGAAGGCAAGATCAAGGCTTGGTCGCCTGTTCTGGGCGACAACGGTCCCAAGTCGGTCTCCGATCTCATTTTCCCGGAACCGAGCGACATTGACACGCTGACAGTCGATGGCGAGAAGCTCGAAATTGTCACCGCGCCAGGGCTCAAGGATCGCGGCCGCTATATCTGGGTGCCATCGCTCCGCGCCGTGTTCGGAGGCGTCCCTGTCTTCGGCGGCATGTATCCCTGGGTCGCCGATCTTCCGACAGTCGAGGAACGGCAGGCCTGGCGCGCAGCTCTTGACGACATCCTCGCCCGCAGACCCGAGATCGTCGTACCAGGTCACGGCACCTCCACCTGGCCGACGGATGCGTCCGCCGTCAGCTACACGCGCGATTACCTGATCGCATTTGACGCCGAGGCAGCCAAGGCCGCAGACTCCAAGGCATTGATCGCAGCTATGAAGAAAATCTATCCCAACGCTGCCATGCCGATTTCGCTGGAATTGGGGGCGAAAGTCGCCAAGGGCGAAATGACCTGGGGTCAGTGACAACAGCGGAGAACTCGCGGCTAAAGCGCGTCGTACCCAATTGATTCGTTCGACGCGCTTTAACTCCTATTTTCATCGAAACTTCAAATATTGGTGGCAGTGTAAAATTCAAACGGGACAATATGCTGCGACACGGTTGGCGATCGGCCGGCATCGAGAGCCTCCGCCATTGCCCGCACCAGGGTCTCTCCCAGCAGCTTCGCCGGATGAGACAGGACGACCCTGATCAGCCCCTCGGCAAGACCGGCTCTCGTTTCATTGGTGAGCTCGTGTGCTATGACCACCAGGCGTTTGGCTGCCGGCCCACCATCCTCCCGCAACGCTCGCATTACCCCCGTGATGCCGCCGCCGGCCACGTAGAGGCCGACCCAGTTTGGCTCGGTCTGCAGAAGGCGGCGCGTGGCCTCATAGGCAATATCGGGCTCTTCAAGGGTTGCAACCGTCTCCAGCATCTGGAAGCCCGGCGCGCTCTCCCGGAAGTATGATCGAAAGCCCATTTCGTTCAGCTCTTGGGCGAGATATCGGTGATTCCCGACGAAGACAGAAACCTTCCCGCCGTCCTTATTCAGCCCGGCTATGAACCACGCGGCCGTGCGGCCTTTTTTTATGCAGTCGTTGCCGACATATCCTGCGCGAGAGGCGGTGGATATGTCGGAAATCATGGTCACAACAGGAATGTTTTCTGCTGCAAGACCATCGACGGCGTGGTTCACCTGCGGGTGGTCGGAGGTGATCATTCCAATGACGTCGGCTTCGCGACTGAGAGCGTAGATCGCCTCGGCAGCCTTGTCGGGCGCAAGATCGTCCATGAATCTGACGATGGCCCTTCCATGGGCGTCGGGAAACGCTTCGGTCGCCGCAACGAGAATGTCGCTCCACATTTGATAAAGCTTGCGATGAGACTGCTTGAGAAGAAAACCAAATTTGATCACCGGCTTGTCATGCTCGAGTCGGCGAGCGATGGCCGTCACCCCGTGAAAGCCGATCTGCCGGGCGGCGTTCAGAACCCGCTCCGCCGTCTGCGGACGCACGGGATCGCGACCGTTCAGCACGCGATCGACGGTTGAAATGCTCACATTCGCGGCTTTTGCCAAGTCAGGGATCGTTGGGCGAGACATACCGAACCTTTCAAATATTGATGTTATCTATGAGAGTTTTTGGGAGAAAAATCCACCGGTTCGTTGACACTTTGCGGAATTTTCGCGATTTCATCTTCCAGCATAAGCCAGTTTGGCAGGAGGGCTTGGGAGAGCTCTCTCATCTGGAGGAAATACTCTCATGTCTGCGACCTTGCAAAAGGCGGCGCCGCTTTCGGGCGGCGAAGGCCATCGCACGCCTCCCGATAACGGAGCCGGCTTCGTTCTTGAAATGCGCTCAATCACCAAGGCCTTCCCTGGTGTTCTCGCGCTCGATGGCATGAGCCTGAAGGTTCGCGCCGGTACCGTCCATGTCCTCGTCGGGGAGAATGGCGCGGGCAAGTCGACGCTCATGAAGATCCTGAGCGGCATCTACGCGATCGATGGCGGAGAGATCTTTTTCAGGGGCGAAAAGCTTGATCATCAGAGCGCTGCGTCCGCGCTGGAGCGAGGGATCTCGATGATCCATCAGGAACTCAGCCCGGTGCTCGACATGACCATCGCCGAAAACATCTTTCTCGGCCGCGAACCCACTTATAGCGGGACGGGTGTTTTGTCCCGATTCGTCGATTTCGATCGCATGAACTCGGACACCCAGGCGCTCCTTGATCGCCTGGGCCTGACATACAGCCCCCAAACCAAGATGCGCGATCTGTCCATCGCTGCGATGCAACTGATCGAGATCGTCAAGGCGATTTCGCGCGAGGCCTCTCTGGTGATCATGGACGAACCGACGTCGGCGATCAGCGACACGGAAGTCGCGATGCTCTTCAGGCAGATCGCAGACTTGAAAGTGGCAGGCGTCGCGATCATCTACATCACCCACAAGATGGACGAGATCTTCCAGATCGCCGACGACATTACGGTGATGCGTGATGGCCAGTTCGTCGCTGCCGCCCCGGCGAGCGAATACGAGCCGGCAAAGCTGATTTCGCAGATGGTCGGCCGCACGATCTCCAGTATCTTTCCGAAAGAAGAAGTGCCGATCGGCGATATCGTCCTTTCCGTCGAGAACCTCTCTCGTGACGGCTGCTTCGAAGATGTCAGCTTCGAGGTGCGTGCCGGCGAGATCATCGGCCTTTCCGGGCTGATCGGCGCCGGGCGGACGGAGGTGGCCCGGGTGATCTTCGGCCTGGACGCGGCGGACGCGGGCGTCGTCCGCCTGAACGGAAAACCGCTAAAGCTCAGGTCGCCAAAGGACGCCATTGCCGCCGGTATCGCCATGGTCTCGGAAGACCGAAAGGCGGAAGGCCTGGTGCTTTGCCGGTCCGTCGGCGAGAACATCTCGCTCGCGAACCTCAAAAAATTCGCATCCAACCTCTTCATCAGCGAGCGGCAGGAAGAGACAGCCGCCCAGCGCATGATCAAGATGCTCCAGATCAAGACGCCCGACACGGCAATGATCGTGGAGAACCTCAGCGGCGGCAATCAACAGAAAATCGTTCTCGCCAAGTGGCTGCTGGGTGATCTGAAGCTGCTCATTCTCGATGAACCCACACGCGGCATCGACGTCGGGTCCAAATCCGAAATTCACCGACTGATGACCGAGTTCGCTCGTCAGGGGCTCGCGATCATCATGATCTCATCCGAGCTGCCCGAGATCCTCGGCATGAGCGATCGCGTGGTGGTGATGAGCGAAGGCCGGGTCACCGGCGAACTGACAAGAGACGAGGCCACTCAGGAAAACATCATGCGCCTCGCCACGGGAGGACATTGATGAGTATCGAACGCGCAGACGCGGCCGTTAAACGAGAAGGCCACGGCATTCCAGGCTCTCGGAACATGAGCTTTTCCCAGATCTACCGGAAGTACGGCACGCTCCTCATCTTCGCCGGAATCTGCATCCTCGCCTCGATTTTGAGCCCGACGTTCCTGACGGAAGCCAACCTGACCAATGTCTTGCGTCAGGTCGTCGTGGTGAGCCTTCTCGCATGCGGCGTCACCTTTATCATCATTCTGGGACATATCGACGTATCGCTGGGATCTGTTCTCGCGCTCTGTGGTGTCATCGCCGCGAGCGTGATGGCAATCACCGGCAGCGTCATCGTCGCGGTCGTCGCCGGCGTAGCAGTCGGCATGGTGACCGGCATCATCAATGGCTTCGTCATCACCTTTTTCCGTATCCCGTCGTTCATCATGACATTGGCAATGACGACGGTCGCACGCGGCGCAGTGCTGCTTTATACGGGTGGCTCGCCCGTGACGGGCTTGGGCGAGTTCAGAGTGATCGGGCAAGGCTCGCTTGGGCCAGTACCGATCTCCGTGCTCATCCTCGCGATCGTCATCGTCCTCTCCTGGATTCTGCTCAACAAGACCAAGTTCGGCCGGTACGTCTATGCGGTCGGCGGCAATGTGCGTGCCGCTCGCGCGTCCGGCATCAATCCGGACAGCATCGTGGTGAAGGCCTTCATCTTCAACGGCATTCTGTGCGCCGTCGCAGGCATCGTCCTCATGTCTCGCATCAATTCCGGTCAGCCGGCCGGCGGCGTCGGCTATGAGTTCGACGCGATCACCGCGGTGGTCGTCGGCGGCACCAGCCTGATGGGTGGCACCGGAACCATCACCGGCACAATCATCGGATCGATGATCATCGGCGTCATCAACAACATGCTCAATCTCATGAATGTCAGCTCGTACTGGCAGCAGATCATCAAGGGTCTGATCATCGCGATCGCCGTGATCCTCGATGTCTGGACCAAGTCTGCCCGCAGCAAAAAGAAGGCATGACCGATGTTCTTCGGCGGGCTAGCGCCTGCTTCCGAACCACCTCTTTGTCGGCGGGGATTTCCCGCATCCGGAATGAACCTGAAACTCAATGGGAGGACCCTATGAAAGCCATTTCCAAACTCGCTCTCGCCTGCGCCATATCCCTTGCCGCCGTCTCCACCGGCGCCGCATTTGCCGCAGACAAATTCGTCGTCGGTTACGCCAACATGGCGGATACGGATGTCTTCGTCATGGCGCGCAAGAATGCCTTCATCGAAGCGTCGAAATCCGATCCGGCAGTCGAAGTAAACTTCTCCGACGCCAACAACGACGTCAGCAAGCAACTCGATCAGATCGACAACTTCATAGCGCAGAAAGTCAATGCGATCGTCGTCGTGCCGGTTGACTATCAGGGCATCGTACCGGGCGTCGAAAAGGCGAACCAGGCCGGCATTCCCGTCATCGCTCTCGGCATCCAATCGGCAGGCGGCAAATACACGTTCGTCGGCTCGAAGAACATTGATGCCGGCCGTCTTCAGGGCGAATTCATGAAAGAACACCTGCCCAAGGGCGCCAAGATCCTCTACCTCGAAGGCACGCCCGGGCTTTCACACACGCAGGAGCGCAAGAAGGGATTCGAGGATGCGCTCGGCCGCTCCGACGTAACCACCCTCGCCAGTCTCTCGGCAAACTACGACCGGGCTGAAGGCATGAAGGTTACGGAAGATTGGATCCAGAGCTTTCCGAAGTTCGATGCAATTGTCGCGGCCAACGACCAGATGGCGCTCGGCGCGCTGGAAGCACTCCAGGGTGCCGACCGCCTCAAGGGTGTGATGATCTCCGGTGTCGATGGCACGGCCGATGCTCTGAATGCGATTAAGGCGGGCACCATGTCGCAGACCATCTTCCAGGACGCCGCAGGCCAGGCGAAGGCCGCCTTCGAGGTCGTGGAAGGCCTGAAGAAGGGGGAGGATGCGCCAGCCGAAAAGCTGGTGCCGTTCGCTTCGATCACCAAGGACAATGTTAATCAATACGCAAAGAAGTAAGCCCTCCCAAGGGTGCGTGCCGGGTGGGGTTCCCGGCACGCATTTCACACGAGGAGGCGCAATGCTTGCCGCAAATCGCTGGTTCTCTAACGACAGGAAATATCGAAATGACAGTAAGGATCGCCATCATCGGGGCAGGACTGATGGGAGCCGATCATGCGAAGATCGTCGCGGAAGATCTGCCGGGGGCGAGCCTCCAGGTCATTTGCGACATGGATGCGGACCGCGCCCGGAAGGTGGCGGACGCCTACAGCGCTCACGATGTCGATTCTGGCCCCGACCGGGTCGCCGCTCGTCCTGATGTGGACGCAGTGATCATCGCAAGCCCCGATTTCACGCATGCACCCCTGTCGCTGTCCTGCATAAGAGCCGGCAAACGGGCGCTTTGTGAGAAGCCGCTGTCGCAGTCCTCGAACGAATGCCTGCAGATCATGAAGGCGGAAGAAGCCGCGGGATCGAAGTTCATAATGCTCGGCTTCATGCGCCGCTTCGATCAATCCTATGTCGAAATGAAGCGGGCTCTGGCGCATGGGGCAATTGGCCGCCCCCTGATGATGCACAACTTTCATCGCAATGTCGCGACACCCGCGTCGGACTTCACCGGAGCGATGGCGATCACCAATTCCGCCCCGCACGAATTCGATGTCGTCCGACATGTCCTCGACACCGAATACGTCTCGATCTCCGCCTTCCAGCCGAAGCGCTCCGACGCGCTGGTCGCACCGGTCTATATGGTGCTCGAAACCGCCGATGATCAATTGGTCAATATCGAGATCAACAACAACGCGGCCTACGGATACGACGTCCGCGCGGAATTGGTGGGCGAGAAGGCGACCATCGCCATGAACGCCGTCAACTACACCCGCGTCGACCGGGAGCTCGGCCAGAGCACAAGCTACGAAGCGGATTGGCGCGGCCGCTACGCCGAAGCCTATCGCCGCCAGAACCGCGCGTTCGTTCGGTTCGTCGAAACCGGGGTGTTCCCGCACATCGCGTCGAGCAGTTGGGACGGATACTGCGCCGCAAGGGTCGCCGAAGCCGGCGTCAGAGCCTTGAACGACGGCCGCAAAATCCCCGTCGAAATGATTGCCAAACCGGAGTTTTACGCATGAAGCTTGGATTCGTATCAGACAGCCTCGGCAGCCTGTCCTTCGAAGCGATGCTGGATCACGCTCAAAGGCTGGGCGTCTCGGGCGTCGAGGTCAATACCTGCGGCTGGTCTACGGCGCCGCATTTCACTCTGTCGACAATCCTTCGGGATAAGAGCGCGCAAAAATCGTTCCTGGGAGCCTTCGCCGACCGCGAACTGGAAGTGATCAGCCTGAACGCCAACGGAAATCCCCTGCATCCGACCGATCTTGCCCAGGGGCAGGGTCTTGAGGATACGATCCGTGCAGCGGGCGCGCTGGGCATCAAGACCGTCTGCGCGATGTCGGGACTTCCAGCCGGGAATGCCACCGATACGATGCCGAACTGGGTGGTCTCCTCGTGGCCGCCGGAGACGCAGGCGATCCTTCGCTACCAGTGGGAGGAGAAGCTCCTCCCATACTGGACCAAGATCGTGGCGCTGGCGAAAGATCACGGTGTGGAACACATCGCGCTGGAACTGCACGGCAATCAGTGCGTCTACAATGTCCCTTCGCTGCTGAAGCTGCGCGAAGCGGTTGGCCCGGTCGTCGGCGCTAACCTGGACCCGTCGCATCTCTTCTGGATGGGTGCCGATCCTCTTGTCGCCGCAGAAGCGCTCGGCGAGGCCCTATACCACGTTCATGCCAAGGATACCCTCCTCAATACGGCGAAACAGGCCGTCACAAGCCTTTTGGAAAACGGCAGCCTGATGAACATCCCGGCGCGCAGCTGGTCCTACATAACGCTGGGATTTGGCCATGGCGAAGAATGGTGGCGACAGTTCTGCTACAGGCTGAAGATGGCCGGTTACGACGGCTGGCTGTCGATAGAGCATGAGGATGTGCTTCTGAACAGCCTCGAAGGGCTGGAGAAGTCCGTCTCCCTTCTACAAGGCGTAATGCCGGTCGCTGCCAGCGATTTCAGGCCGCAAGCGATTTAGTCGGAACGAAACGCGTCTACTTCGCGCATCTCATGTGAGGCGCCACCTCTGGGCAGGCTTCGATCGAGATTGCGTGAAGGTGGCTCTTTTGAAGGCGTTTGCAATGCTAAAGGATCGGAACTCTCCTCCCTCAACACTGCAAGAACTGAAGCACCAGATCGCCCGCAGGCACCTGGTGTTTCCCGTCAGCCTTGAACGGGTCGCAAGGGAGATCCTGGAAACACCTGACATAACGGCCTTTGAAAGTGCTGCCGCGGTTGCGCGCAGGTGCCGCGTTTCTCCTGCAACGGTCCATCGGCTTGTACGGCACATCGGGTTCGAGACATTCTGTGAGTTTCGCGCAATGATCAGACAACATCTCTGCAGCACTGCCGCAAGCCATCGCTGAAGATCCAGCGACGGTGCTCGGCGATCGGGCTGAAGTGGCAGGACTTCAAGGCTCAGGCGCTTTTCCAACCCTGCCAGAGGCTAAGCGCTGATACCGCGACCAGGAGCAGCCCGGCGCAGCGGCCGACAAAGGCCGTGGCGTCGGGATTGGCGACGAGAAGATCGCGGCTGCGGCCGGCGGTCATCGCCAGCGTGCCGTATATGGCGAACTGGGTCGCGATCGTCATGGCGCCCATGATCAGGCCCTGCATCCAGACCGGGCCATATTCCGGTTTCAGGAACTGCGGATAGACGGCGAACATGAAGATATAGGCCTTGGGATTGACCAGACAGGTGACGGCGCCCTGGCGGAAGGCGCGCCAGCCGGAGCGCGCCGTGCTCGGCCCCACCGCCTCGACGGTGATCGAGCTGCGCATCAGCGAAATGCCGATCCAGATCATATAAGCAACACCGGCAAAGAGCAGCACATTGAACAGCTGCGGGAGCATGGTGACGAGCAGACCGACGCCGGCCGCACCATAGGCCGAATGCACGGCGCCGCCGGCCATGATGCCGCCGGTCGCGGCCAGTCCACGCCTGATGCCGCCGGTCAGCGAATTGGCGAGCACGAAGAGCATGTCCATGCCCGGCACGATGATGATGCCGAAGAGAAGCGTGAAGAAGAGCCAGAGATTTTCATGGTAGTTCATGTCAGTTGTCGCCTTGTCGCTGCATGGGTCACTTTGAAAGACCCTCATTGATTTCAATCCGATAGGCGGCTCTATACGCAAACCCAACTGACAGTGTATTGTCAGGAGCGTAAGGGATGGGAGAGGCAAAATGCGCAAGGCCTCGCGGCTTTTCGAGATCATTCAGATCCTGCGGCTCGCCAGAAAACCGATGACGGCGGCTGCGATGGCCGAGACGCTCGAAGTGACGGTGCGATCGATCTATCGCGACATCGCCGCCCTCCAGGCGATGCGCGTGCCGATCGAGGGCGGGCGCGGCATCGGCTATATCATGCGGCCCGGCTTCGACCTGCCGCCGCTGATGTTTTCGATCGAGGAGATGGAGGCGATCGTACTGTCTCTGGCGCTGCTCGAACGCACCGCCGACGAGGAGCTGAAGAAGGCGGCGCGCCGGGTCAACCAGAAGATCGCCGGGGCCGTGCCGGCACCGCTGCGCCAGGCAATGGACACCAAGGCGCTTTATGCCTGGGGCTCGACCGCGCAACCGGCCGGCTTCGATCTTGCAATCGTGCGCCGGGCGATCCGCGACGAACGCAAGCTGATGCTCGCCTACCGCGACGAACTCGGCCGCGGAAGCGAGCGGACGATCCAGCCGATCGCGCTGATCTACTATTCGCAGACCGCCAATATCGTCGCCTGGTGCGAGTTGCGCCAGGCGATCCGCAATTTCCGCAGCGACCGGGTGGAGCACTGCACGGCAGCCGAGGATTTCTTCAAGGGTGACGGCGACAGGCTGCGGGAGCTTTGGACGAGTGGCTGGGCGGAGAAGGCTGTGGCGGGGTGATGGACAGGCGTTTGTGCGAACAGGCCTGACAGCGCTTGAGGCACGAGCAGGAGGTCAATGTTGTGCGACTCCAGAGAGTGTCTTTCACAGGCTTCAGCACCAGGCTCCTGACACGCCGAACCCAGCGGACTGCCGACCGTTGCCCCAGCCTCCGTCATCCTCGGGCTTGACCCTGGGCTTGACCCGAGGATCCACGCCGACCTCCAGCAGCAGCAGGCATGGATCCTCGGCCTTGAGCCACAGCTGTCCGGTTTAAATTTAGTGGACATGGCGCACGGTGTTGATTCTACTCATGTTCGAGCGTTTGGCGACGTTCCCGGACATGGAAAGAG
>NZ_JACHBD010000004.1 GCF_014200175.1 Rhizobium lentis
CGGCCGGCGGACGGACTTCATGAACGATCCGGAAGTCATTGCCAAACGGCAGAAGGCGCTGGCGCGGATGGAGGCTGCGGAATGAATGGTGTCGGCATAGTCTCAAAGCTAAAGACGAAGGGCGCCTCTCACCCGCCCCCTCCCTACCCTTGCAACCCGGCCCAGCCGGTTCGGTCGGGGGCTGACGCCAGTGCCCGTGTCGCGTTTCTAACTGGCTGGCGGCGCCGCACCTCTAGCCAGCTTTGACATTGTTTGTAGCCGCCCAGTTGAAGTGTCCTGTTTCTACAAAGTTGGAGTGTCCCTCTCTCCCGTTTTGATGAACGTCGGGACGGGATTGGTTGCAATGAGCTAGCGTGAAATGGCGCTACGGCCTCCCCGCAAAGACGCATGCACGATGCGCGCGCCGAACAAGGAGCTGGCCGGTTTAGTGTTGCCTTAAAGAAACTGTGCAAGGATGCAGGTCTGTCATTCATGCCGGCGACCTGATGAAGTTTCGAAGAAATACAAAGATAGTTCGCAGCCTCGCGAACCCTCTGATGAGCCATGCGAGCGCATTCGCTCCGGCACTATTTGCGGCCGTTATCGCAGCCATCGTCGTCTGGATGGCAACGGACTGGCGGCTTGAGCGGTCGTTGGCCGACGAACGCTCGGTTGTTGCCGGCGAGCTTGCGACGATGTCGTCTCGGCTTCAGACCAACCTCAATAGCAATGTGAAGCTGTTGCAAGGTTTGGCGGCGGGTATCGCGGTCGATCCGGCGATGGGCCAGAACAGATTTTCCAAACTTGCCGCGCAAATTCTGCAGCCTGAGTCACAATTGCGAAGCTTCGCCGCGGCGCCCGACATGGTGGTCCAGTGGGTTTATCCGGAAAAAGGAAATGAAAAGGCAATCGGACTCGACTACCGAAAAAATGAGAAGCAACGGGCCGCCGCGATGCTGGCGCGCAACACACACAATATCGTCCTGACAGGCCCGGTGGAGCTTGTCCAAGGCGGAACGGCTTTCGTTGTCAGGTGCCCGGTTTATATCGACGACGGAAACAGCCAGATCTTTTGGGGTCTGCTTTCGGGAATCATCGATATTCCGAGGCTATACCGCGATAGCGGTCTCAGTTCGACCGACCTGGAGATCGCCATCAGCACGACGCCGGAGCCGAACTCGGCCAAACAGGTCTTTTTTGGCAGCCTGGAAACCTTTGAGAAGAAACCGGTCGTGGCCTCCGTCGATATGACGTACGGCCGATGGTCCCTCGCCGCACTTCCCAGGCATGGATGGGGCCAGAATAGCGGCATCGGCACTTTTGAGTTTTATGCCAGCCTGTTGGCCTTGTGTGTCGTCGCGCCGATCGTCTGGGTCGGATTTCTGACCAAATCGCGTCAGAAGACCATCGAAAAACTTCGCCTTCACAAGAGCAAGCTCGTACGAGCACGACAGAGGCTGGAGCACCTGTCACTGCATGACGCCCTCACCGGGCTACCCAATCGGCGGTTTGTCGACCAGATGATCTCGCAGCCGCCAAGGCCTGATCTGCAAGACCGCCTGATCCTTATCCATATCGACCTTGACCGTTTTAAAGAGATCAACGACACGAAGGGGCACGCCGGCGGAGACATGGTCTTGCAAACAACGGCTTCACGGCTTGCCGATTTGACGGGCCCAAACGAGGTCGCGGCGCGCATCGGCGGAGACGAGTTCGTCTTCGCCAGCTGGAGTAGCAATCCCGAGCCTAAAGCAACGGAATTGGCCAGGCAGATTGTCGACACGCTGCAGCAGACCATCTTTATCGATGGAGCCGGTTATGTGGTCGGCGCAAGCGTCGGTGTCGCCTGGGAGACTGAACGCGCTCGCGACCGGGATCTCGGTCAGCTGCTTCTGAATGCCGATTTGGCTCTGTACGAGGCGAAGAAAGCCGGCCGCGGCCGCGCCGCGGTTTTCACCGAAGAGCTCCGCAGCGCGGCAATCCATTCAAAAGAACTGGCGGATGAATTCAATCAAGCGCTCGAACGCGATGAACTCATCGCGTTCTTCCAGCCACAGTTCAATGCAAACACGCTCGATATCGCAGGCGTCGAAGCGCTCGCCCGCTGGGATCATCCGCGAAAAGGTCTGCTCGGCCCGAACGCGTTTCTGGATGCTGCGGAAAGACTGGGCCGCAGTGGCGACATGGACAGGCTGATCCTGCAAAAGGCCCTGTTCGAGCTGACACGATGGGACGGCTTGGGAATGCAAATTCCACGGGTTTCAGTCAATATTTCAGCGCGCCGGCTGGCGCAGGCCAATCTGCTCGCCGAGCTGTCCGAGCTTCCCGCAGCGAAGGGTCGCCTGTGTTTCGAGCTGCTTGAGACGATCTCCTTCGACGAGCTTCAGCCTGCTCTGAACGAGGTCATTCCGGCAATCAAAGCGCTCGGCATTGAAATCGAGATCGACGATTTCGGCACGGAACATGCCAGTATTGTCGGCCTGCTTCGATTTGAGCCACGAAGGCTTAAGATCGATCGAGAGATCATCAAACCGATCATCGCGTCTGCATCTCAACGCCGTCTGGTTTCCTCGATTATCGAAATCGGCCGGTCTCAGAACATCGACATCGTTGCCGAAGGCGTGGAGACAATGGAGCATGCCAAGATCCTGAAAGATCTTGGCTGCCATTTGCTGCAAGGTTACGCTCTGGCCCGACCCATGACCTCGGAGCAGTTGATCGAATTTTGCCGTATGAAGGATAGAGAAGCGGCAAAGGCGGGCCGATAGCCTCGGCCGCATTCAAATGACGATCGCTATTGCGCCGTCTGTTTGTGCTTGCGAGCTTTCGTCAGCAGGTTCATTCTTATCTCTTGTGAAGCCCGCCGGCTGACATGGCCGTTGCACATCGGGTTTCGTGAGATGCAGCGATGGACTGCGCCGGCTGCGGTTTCGATATTCAGAGCGGTTTTGCTTTCTGTCCGCGATGCGGCGCAAGGCAACCCCTCTCCTGCGCCGCCTGCGGCTATGCGTGTCAGCCCGATTTTGCCTTCTGCCCCAAATGCGGCGCATCGATCTCAGGTATAGCCCCACCTGCGCCGAAGCCGATGATTGAGCTGCTGCCGGCGAAATCCGACAGCGATGCCGACCGGCGTCCGGTGACGGTGCTGTTTGCCGATCTCTGCGGCTTCACCACGCTGAGCGAGCAGATCGACCCCGAAACCATGCGGGTGCTACAGAACGAATTGTTCGAAGAGATGACCCGGGCGGTGGAAGCCTATGGCGGCTTCGTCGACAAGTTCGTCGGCGACGCCCTTCTGGCGCTGTTCGGCGCGCCGGTTGCCCATGAGGACGATCCGGTGCGGGCGCTTGGCGCCGCACTTGATATGATCGACCGGGCCGCTGCGGTCGGCACACGCTGGCAGTCGCGCGCCGGCGTGCCGCTGCGCCTGCATATCGGCATCAATAGTGGCCCTGTCGTCACCGGCGGCTTCGGCGCGGCTGGCGCCAAATCCTATTCCGTGACCGGCGATACGGTGAACACCGCCCAACGGCTGCAATCGATGGCCGGAGAAAACGATATTCTTGTCGGTCCCCTGACTTACCGCCTCACCCGCCATGCCTTTGCCTTCGACAGTCTCGGCGCGCAAACCTTGCGCGGCAAAAGCGGAAACGTCCACGTCCATCGGCTGACCGGGCTGCTGGACGCGCCGCATACGGCGCGCGGGCTCGAAAGTTTCGGCCTTCAGGCGCCGATGATCGGACGGGATGCGGAATTGTCGCGGCTGCTCGCCTGCCTCGATCTTGCTTGCGACGGCGCCGCGCAGCTCGTCCGGCTGATCGGCGAAGCGGGTATCGGTAAATCGCGTCTCGCCACCGAATTCGTCGGGCTCGCCACGAATGCGACCCGCTTCCCTGGCCTTGCTATCCGCAAAGCCACCTGCTCCCCCCTTGGCGAACAATCCTACGGCACCCTCGCCGCGGTCGTGCGAAGCGCCTACGGGATCGGCGAGCGCGACGATCGTGACAGGACACGACAGCTGTTGACGACGGGGTTTCGCGCACTCGATCTGACGCAGGACGATGTTGACGGGCTGCTTCCGCTGTTTCTGCATGTGCTCGGCCTCGGTAATCCCGATGGCGCGTTGCGGCACATCGAGCCGGAGCAGTTGCGGCGGCAGATCTTCTATGCGATCCGCACCGTCTTCGAGCGGCGGCTGGCGCAAGGCCCTCTCCTGCTGGTCATCGAGGATCTGCATTGGGCAGACGCGGCTTCGCTGGAAGTGCTTCGTTTCATGATGGACCGGCTGGAGCGCAGTCGGCTGATGCTGCTGGTGATCTACCGGCCGACGTCGCAGACCGACCCGCTGAACTCCGATCGCGTCAATGTCACCGTGCAACGTCTTGGCCCACTCGCCGCGGCCGACGGGCAGAGGCTGCTTGCCGCCTTTTTTGGTGAGGCGCACGGCAAGCTGCCGGTTGCAATGCGCAAACGCATTCTCGACCGCGCCGGTGGCAATCCGCTCTTCATCGAGGAAATCCTGCGTGGGCTGATCGACATGGGTACGTTGCATCATGACGGTGAGCGCTGGCATGTTGCCGCCGATGACACCGACGTCGCCATCCCGGTGAACCTGCAAGCCTTGTTGCTTGCCCGCGTCGATCGTCTGCCGCAGGAGATGAGACGGTTGGCGCAGGAGGCGGCGGTGGTCGGCCCGAAATTCGATACCGCCCTGCTCCGCGCCGTCGCGACCGATCCGGCCGCCATCGATGCCGCGCTGGACTATCTCTGCGATGCCAATATCATCGAGGAGTTGCGCGGCCCCGATGCCGGCGGGTCGCCGGGCTATCGCTTCAGCCAGACGCTGATGCACGACGTCATCTACCAGAATCTGCTGCTGCAACGGCGCATGGAGCTCCATGGCAGGATCGGCCGGGTTCTGGAGCGCCAATATGGCGTGGCGCCTGAGCGTCCCGAGCATCTGGCGCAACTCGGTCATCACTTCAGCCTGACTACTATTAAAGCCAAGGGCGCCGCCTACCTGATGGCGGCTGGCGATCAGGCGCGTAAGACCTATGCCAATGACGATGCGATGCGCCTCTATCGGCAAGCCCTCGCGGCCTTCGCTGACGAGCCGGAGGTGACGCCGGACCAATTAGCGCTGCTGGAGCGCCTTGCCGACCTCTGCGGCCCTGCCGGCCGGCGCGACGATGCCTTGACCCATTATCAGCAGGCACTTGCCATCCACCGCGCCAATGACGACCGGATTGCCGCAGCAAGGATATTGCGAAAGATCGGCCGCCTGCATCTCGATGCGGGGCGCCGCGACCAGGCGGAGGCGCATTGCGCCGCCGCGGAAGCGATGATCGAGACGATCGATGCGCCGGTCGAACATGCCCACCTACTGCAGGAGCGCGGCCATCTGGCCTTCCGCATGGGTGATCAGGCCGCCGCCGCCGAGTGGGCGACACAGGCGCTGCAATGCCTGCAAACGCTGCCGATCGACGGAACGACCGAAGCCGGCCGCGAGGCAGCTCGGGCGATGGCGGAAGCGTTGAACACCAAGGGTGCAGCGCTCGCGCGGCTCGGACGCCGGCGAGATGCCGTGCAGGAAGTGGAGCGCAGCCTCTCGGTCGCCGAAAAAGCCGATCTGCAAAGTGCCGCCTGCCGGGCCTATTCCAATCTCGGCGTTCTCTACACGATCGTCGATCCGGCCAACGCCATCACGGTCTGCCGCCGGGGGCTGGAGGTCGCAACCCGCATCGGCGATCTCGGCTTCCAGGCGCGCCTTCTCGCCAACCTCGCAGTCTCCTGCTGCACCTTTACCGATCACTGTGCGGCCGAAGGCGTGCCGGCGGCGGAAAAGGCAGTCGAAATCGACCGGGCGCTCGATCAGCGCGATCATTTGTCCGTCCCGCTGATCGTGCTCGGCCAGATTCATCAATGCCATGGGCAGCCGAAGCTAGCTCGTAAGTATTACGAGGAAGCTCTTGAGGTTGCGAAGGAAATTGACGAGCCGCAACTGCTCTTTCCGTGTTATGATGGCTTGGCGACGCTGAGCCTCGAATATGACGATATGGACGAAGCGGAACGGTATTTCACGCTGGCCCAGGATGTGTGCATCCGCCACAACCTGGATCCAGGTACGCTCGTCGTCTTGCCGTTTCTCGACTGAATGGTTCGCGTCGCAATGATCGCGAAACATCGAATAGAGCAAGCGATTCAAACAAATAAAGGGAGGAACGAACAATGCAGGAGAACCACGCCGATAGACCACTACAACCCGGAGATCGCGCGCCCAACGTGGTGCTGGATGCGATCACCCGCCAGGGCAAGATCGCCATCGACGACTTTCGCGGCCAGAGGCCGCTGCTCGTCGGCCTGTTCCGCGGACTGCACTGCCCCTTCTGCCGCAGGCAGATCGCCGCCATGGCCGAACTGACCGATGCATTGCAGGAGAAAGGCATCGACAGCCTAACCGTCGTCAATACCCCGATCGAGCGAGCCCGCCTTTATTTCCGCTACCATCCGCTTCCCAACCTGCTGGCGGCCTCCGACCCCGAACGGGTATCGCATCGCGCCTTCGGCCTGCCGCGCCTTCAATTCACCGAGACCGAGAACGAGTGGCCGCACAAGGTCAGCATGGACACGATGATGTCGATGCGCGTCGACATGCCGGGCGAGC
The DNA here is from genome assembly GCF_014200175.1 of Rhizobium lentis. GTDB lineage: Bacteria > Pseudomonadota > Alphaproteobacteria > Rhizobiales > Rhizobiaceae > Rhizobium > Rhizobium mulingense. Next base: position 6,644 of record NZ_JACHBD010000004.1, read on the forward strand.
TCCCCGAACCGATGAACCCGATCGCCGCGATGGAATTTCTCGACAAGGCTGACGGCTATGAGATGACCGATGATGACAAGCGGATGGTCTCCCCCGGCGAAGGCCAGCTTGTCGGCGAATTCCTGCTCGATCGTGACGGCGTCGTGCGCTGGTGCTTCACCGAAGTCGAGGAGGCCGGCCGCCATATGTTCGGCGTTCCCGCGCCACGGGAAGTCATGTCGGCGGCGGCGAATATGGCGGTCTGAAGCGGCCGCCCTAAATCACCTGATCCGGAATGCGAAGCCGGCGCCCGCGGTCGGCGAAGGCGTGTCCGGGCGGCCTCTTGTCGAGATCCGGACATCGCCGCGCCATCCCATGGCACGCTCGCCGGTCGTGAGTGCTGCGGCGGATTAATCCGGAAGACCGGCCTTGCGGTAGCCCTCTACGAAATGGTCAAGCGTGCGGGCGTCGCGAAACGGTTCGGTCGCCGCCCAATGGCGGATGGAAAAGCCGGGGTTGGCGACAAGGAAGAGTTCGGTCTCCGCCTGCGCCTCGTCGAGCCGGCCGAGCTGAGCAAGGCTTGCCGCCAGGAAACGGCGCGAGCTTGTGCGATACGTCTCGTCGCGGCGCAACGTCTCAACGGCGGCCCCATATTGCCCGGCCGCATATTGTGCCTGGCCGAGCGTCAGATAATACCAGCTTGCCGGAAACGGGTTCAGCCGGAACGCCTTGCGAATCTGCTCAAGCCCCTCCTCGACCCGCCCTGCTAGGACGGTAACGTCGGATAATGCGGCAAGGGTATCGGCCTCGTTCGGGTCAAGTTCGATCGCCTTGGCGAACTCCGCATCCGCCGCGGCAAAATCGCGTTCATAGGCAAGAAGGTAGGCCAGCACCCAGCGACAGCCGGCATCGTTGGGGTCGATCGCAACGGCCTTGCGCGCTAAGTGTAAGGCGATGCTGCGGGTCGCTTCCGTCGGCCCGCCGCTATGAATCCACCCCATCCAGTGGTTCATGGCCAGCCACCGATAGGCCTCGGCATAGTCGGGGTCGAGGGCGACTGCGCGGGTCAGCATCAGATGCGCCTCCTCAGCCGCCTGCGGGGAATCATCCATCAGCTTGCGCGCCCGCACGCAGAGATCGTAGGCCTCAAGACTTCTAGGCCGATGGCGCGGCGGCGGGGTACGCAGCCGGCCGAGCAGCGCCTCGACGATCCTGGCGGTCACCTCGTCCTGAACGACGAAAATATCGTCCAGGCTGCGATCGAAGCGTTCCGCCCACAAATGAGTGCCGCTGACGGTGTCGACCAGCTTGGCGTTGACGCGCACGCGCCCCGCGGCGCGCCTCGCGCTGCCCTCCAGCAGGTATTGCACGCCGAGCTCCTCGGCCATCTCCAGCACGTCTACCGCCCTGCCCTTATAGGCGAAGGCCGAATTGCGGGCGATGACGAACAGACCCGGCATTCTCGAAAGGTCGGTAATCAGGTCTTCGGTCAGCCCGTCCACGAAAGATTCCTGTTCGGGATCGTTGCCGATATTCAGGAAGGGCCGCACGGCGACCGATGGTTTGTCGGGCAGCGGCAAGGTCTTTCGCGTCACGCCGCTCAGCCGCCGCATGGAGCCCGTGAAGCGGTAGCCGACGCGCGGAACCGTTGCAATCCATTCGCCGCCGCCGGCGGCTGGGCCGAGCAGCTTGCGCAACTGCGCGATCTGGACGGTGAGGTTGCCTTCCTCGACCGCCATGCCCGGCCAAGCCGCGTCCATCAGCTCGGTCTTGGCAAGGATTTCGCCGGATCGCCCGACGAGCGCCGCAAGCAGCTTCAGCCCGCGATGGCCAATGGCAACGGGTTCATCATTCCGAAGGAGCGTTCCCGCATCCGGATCAAGCACGAACGGACCAAAGGCAAAGAGCAATCCCTGCATAGAGCGGATCTATAGTCCATTTGGAAGTTTTTGAGAACTTTTTGGAGCGGCTTAATTACGCCGCTCCTCCTATTCCGCAGAATTCCATCCTCTTTCGGGGCGGGGCCTCTGCCCCGTCACCCCAATGCCGACTGGCGAGGAAATCTGCATGACTGCCGCAAGCACGACATCACAGCGAGACGATCGGAGCCCCTGGGCCGCGATGGCAGGCATCATCGCCACCGTCACGGTGTTTGCCGTAGCGCAGGGGCTGACCTATCCGCTGCTGAGCTTCATCCTGGAGCGGCAGGGAACGGCCGCTGGCCTGATCGGTCTGTCGGCAGCGATGACGCCCTTGGGTTTCATTATATCGGCACCCGTCATTCCGGCGCTCTCGCGGCGCGTGGGTGCAGCGCGGCTTGCGATCCTCTGTTCGATCCTCGCCGCCCTCACCCTGATTGCGATTGCCGGACGGCAGGACGTTTGGACCTGGATGCCGCTGCGCTTCCTGCTCGGCTTCTTTGCCAATCCACTCTATGTCATCAGCGAAACCTGGCTGATCTCGATCACCCCGGCGTCGCGCCGGGGCCGCATCATGGGCCTCTATTCATCGATCGTTTCGGCCGGCTTTGCCGTCGGTCCGCTCTCACTCGGCCTCAGTGGCACGGAAGGCTGGGCACCCTTCCTGATCGGCATTGGGGCCTTCCTTGGCTGCGGCCTGATCGTGCTTGTCGTCGCCCTCCGCCTGCCTGACATGCCCGCGGAAGGCGAGGCAATATCGGTCGGCGGCTTCCTTGCGCGGGCGCCGCTGCTGCTGTTTGCGGTTTTCACCGCCGCCGCCTTCGAGCAGATCCTGCTCTCCCTGCTTGCCGTCTATGGCGCGGCACTCGGCAGTACCGAAAGCCGCATCGCTTCGCTGATCACCTGTTTCGTTGCCGGCAATGCCGTGCTGCAGATCCTGCTCGGGCGCGTGGCGGAACGGTTCGGCGCGACGCGGACCATGTTGTTCTGCGTCCTCACTTGTCTTTCAGGCTGCCTGCTGCTGGCGTCAACCTTCACCACCTGGCTCATATGGCCGCTCGTTTTCATCTGGGGCGGCGTCTCGTTCGGGCTCTACACCATGTCGCTGATCCAGCTCGGCGAGCGTTTCAACGGTCAAACCCTGATCGCCGGCAATGCGGCCTTCGCCTTCGCATGGGGCGTCGGCGGCATGGCAGGCTCGCCCGCGGCCGGACTGGCAATGCAGCTGGTCGGACATCAGGGGCTGCCGTCGTCCCTCGCCCTACTCAGTTGTGTCCTGGTGCTTTCTCTGTTGGCCGCGAGGCAGCGTGAGCAATAAAGGACCTCGCGTGCCTTCGATAAGTCCCCTCCGGCCGTGAGATCCCTACTCTTGATTTTCGCCCGCCGCTAGATATATAACATGTTATATAACGTTCAATGGAATTGGAGAGGTTGAATGGTCGAAGATGTGGTGCGAACGCTTGGCTTTTTGTGCCTGGGCAGCCGGTTGCGTCGCATCGGCGAGAGACTGCAGGCCGATACGCAGCAGGTCATCGACGAGGCCGGCCTCGGCATCCAGGCAGGTCAGTATCCATTCCTCGCGGCGATCGACCGGGCCGGGCCGCTGACGATCGGCGAGCTTGCGCAGGCGGTGGGCATCACCCAGCCCGGCGCAACGCGGACCATCGGGCAGCTTCTCGAACTCGGCTTCGTCGATATGCAGCCGGCGCCGGATGATCAGCGCCGCAGATTGGTGTCGCTATCCGACAAAGGACGGGAACTTGTCGATCATTCGAAGGCAACCATTTGGCCGCGCGTCGCGGCTGCGGTTGCGGATCTCTGCGGCGACCTCGACGGACCGATCCTCGAGCAACTCGCCGCCATCGAAGACGGGCTGGCAGCACTGCCCCTCCTACGCCGGAGCACGGTTACAGGCCCGCACGCCCTTTCCGCCGCGCAATAGGGAAAGAAAGACGATGAATCATGTGCTTGACCGACCGATCTGGAGCGCGCTCAAAACCACACATGCCGCTCTTGCCGAAGGCAACAGCTACGCACGGCGATACCCGCCCTCCATCGTCCCCTTCGCAGCCTCCGCCGACGATAGCCCTGAGAGCCTCGATGCCCTGGAGAAGCTGCCGTCGGCGGAAGAGAAGATGTTTCTCGTCGAGGCCGGGCCGATCGCCATTCCAGCGGGTCTTACCGTCGTCATGGAGGCGCCAGTGACCCAGATGGTTGCCGAGCGACCTCATGAGAGGATTTCGGATTCCCGCATTGAGCCGCTGACCGAGGCCGACGCCGCCGACATGCTTGATCTGGCGAGCTTGACCAGACCCGGGCCGTTCACCCTGCGCGCCCAGAGCCTCGGCAGCTTCTGGGGGATCAGGCATGAAGGCCGTTTGGTGGCGATGGCCGGGCAGCGTATGCGGCAGACCGGTTTCATCGAACTGAGTGGCCTTTGCACCCATCCCGAATTCCAAGGGCGTGGCCTCGGCACCCTGCTGTTCCGTTTCGTTGCCGGCGAAATCGCTTCCAGCGGCGACACGGCCTATCTGCATGTCTATGCGGGGAACACCTCCGCCATTTCCCTCTACAAGGCGCAAGGCTTCACGCTTCGCTCGGAGATGAACATGCGGGTGATCAAACGCCGCGCCTGAGCTGGTGCTCAATGGCCGGGACGGTGTCTCCTCCCCGGCAACGTCCAATTTAAGGGGCTTCGGTTCAAGAAACTACCTTACGGCCGCCGGCAGCACTTCGAATTTCCAGAATTTTTCCGGGCTGAAATAGGTTGTGGCGAATTCGCGGATCGTTGAGGCCGTTACCTCGTCGTAGCCGCTGAGATTGCCGCGTATGCGGTCCAAACGACGCGGATCCGTCTGGGCGCCGCGCAGATATTCAATCCAGTATTCGTTGCCCTGCCGCTGGTGCTTCAGCGTCTCGATGATGGGTTCGCGAGCGCGTGCGAGCTCGTCGGCGGAGACATCATGCGACCTGAGATCATTAGCGATCTGGTCGACAAGTGCATAGAAGCGCGCCAGCTTTGTCGGATCCGTCTCGACGTAGAAATAGGCGTAGCCATAGCCGGGAATTTCCCTCGACAGATTAACGTCGCCCTCCAGCACGTAGCTTGCCCCTTCTGCAATGCGAAACTGGTCGGTGAGCCTGTTCTGGAAAATCTGGGTGACAACATTGGCTGTGAAGGAGCGCGGGAGATCGGAGAGCAAATCGCCGATGGGAGCCCCGACGACGGCGGCGGCGCTGTCTGCCCTTCCCTTATGGGTCTGCAGAACGGGCTTCTCGGTGGCCGCCGGAAAACGCACGTTACCCCAAACATTGCTCGGCGCCGCCTCCGGGCGTGGCGGCAAAGCGCCAAATGTTTCAGCTGTCAGCCGGATGGCGTCGTCCACCGTCACGTCGCCGACGATGGTGATATCGATCGGGCCATTGGACACCACAGGCCGGAACAGCGCCTCGAAATCGTCCGGCTTGGCGGCGGACAACTGGGCGCGATCGGGAAAGGTCCAGCGCGGATCGCCGGAGTGGACGAGACCTCCGAGGCTGCGGCTGACAACGCCGCCAGGAGTCGCCTCATACTGATCGAGGCCGCTCAAATAGACCTGCTGCACCCGCTTGAACGCCTCGGGGCGGTATGCGGGATCGGAGGTGTATGCCGTCATGAGTTGCAATTGCGTCGCCAGATCCTCAGTCCGCGTACGACCGTCGAACTTGAAGGAGCTGTCGCCTACCGAGACATCGAGGCCGACGATGTTGGCGGTCAGCGCCTTCTGGATATCCTGGTAGTCCATGGCCTTCACGCCGGACAGCGCGACCGCCGGCGATGCCCAGATCGGGAGGGGATGGTCATGCGGCAAGTCCAGCCGACCGCGGCCGATATCCTCGCGCACCAGCACTTCGTTGGCGCGCAGCTTGGTTGGCTTGACGGTAAGCCGTACACCATTGGAAAAGCGCACCATGGTCAGGCCGAGATCTTCGACGGCGCGGCGTTCGACCACAGCGCCCGGCGCGCCGAAATGGGTGTAGGGCCAGGCGATATCGGCTGCACTGGACGGCGCCGAGACCGCAATCGCCTTGGAAGCGTGATAGACCTGCCGGAGCGCGTCGGCTCCGCCTTGTGGCGATTGGGCGGTCTGGAGCACGATCTGCGGGCCATTGCCGGAGAAGGCACGCTGCAAGGCCTGATTGACCTCGGCCGCGGTGACGTCGTTCGTCACCCTCTCAAACAGCGAGAGGTCGTCGGCAGGCGACGTGAAGACCTGGTCGTCATCGACGCTGCCAGCCAGCGCCGAAGCGATGTCGGTGGTCGTGCGCGTCGCGGCTCCGGCGGCAGCAGCCTTCAGGGCCGAGCGATATTCGAGGATTTCGCGATCGATCTCAGCCTGGGCAACGCCGAACTGTTGAATACGACGCTGTTCCTGGTCAATGGCCCCGAGTGCCGCCCGCCATTTGTCCGGTTCGGAATTCGCCGTGACCAGGACGACATGAGCGGAATCGAGGAGATCCTGGGACCCGACGCCGGCGCTGATGAAAGGCGCATCCGCCTTGCTGGCGATGGTGCCGACCCGGCGTTTGAGCACCATCAGACCGAGATCTTCAATAAGCTGGGTGCGGCGCTTGGCCAAGGTGTCGGGGGCGGCGTCATAAGGACGCGTCCAGGCGATCTGGACGCTGGTCATGCCGCCGGGCACGACGACGACGTCCGCGCTTTCGCCTTTCGTCTGCAGCGCGCCGGTATCCTGACTTGCAGGCGTCGGTCCCATGGCCTTCCAGTCGCCGAAGCGCTGCCGGATTTCGATTTCCATGGCAGCCGGGTCGATATCGCCCACCACGATCAGCGTCGCCCGATCGGGCCGATAATTGGCCCGGTAGTAATCGCGGACGAGGTCCACAGGCGCATTGCTGATAATATCGGCTTTCCCGATCGGCGGGCGCATGGTCACGCGCCGGCCGGCGAGCAACGAATTCATGATTGCGAGCCCCGCGCGGTACTGCGGCGTATCGCGCAGCCGCTCTTCCGACAGGATGACGCCGCGCTCGCGATCGAGGGCGCCGGCATCGAGGGTCAGCTCGCTCGCGGTTTCTCGCATCAGCATCAGGCCCGTGGATAGCGTCTCTGGATCGACCTCGGGCAAATCGAGTGCATAGACAGTCTCGTCATAAGAGGTATGGGCATTGGTGTCCGGTCCAAAGGCCAGGCCCTTGCGCTGCAGGATACGGATCATTTCGCCTTCGGCGACATGCGTCGAACCTTTGAAGGCCATGTGCTCGAGAACATGCGCCAGGCCCTGCTGGTCGTCGTTTTCCTCCAGTGAGCCGGAGCCGATGCGAAAGCGGATCGCTGCCTGTCCAGATGGCGTGGCGTTGCGCATGATTGCAAAGCGCATGCCGTTGGCGAGCACGCCGAAATGGACATTGGAATCGGCTTGGATGTCGCTTTGAGTTTGCGGCCAGGCGGTGGACGGCGTGTCGGCATAGGCCGGCGATGCAAAAATTGCGACAAGGGAGACCGTCGCGAGAAACCGCCAAGCGGCGGCGCATTCCATTTGTTTGGGAGACATTCTTATCCAGGCGATGAACATGAAGAGAGGAAACGACTTTGACCCGACCATTCCATAAGTTGCATATTGCTTCAACTTCCATGTGTGAATGGATAAGACGCAGATAATTCGGGTTAGGGGGCTCCATAGAAATCTTAGAATTTTTGTATAGGCTGTTGATATTTAAATCTTATGATCGTGACTTCCGTCGTCATTCCCGGTGAATTCCCCACACCTCGTCAATTGTCAGATCACTGTCATCGAGCCCGACTAAAGGATTGCGCTTCGACGCTGTGACCAGGAGGGCGCATTCGATGGCGACATTGCAGCAAGTCGCATTCCGGGCAGGATGTTCGCTGGCGACGGCAAGCCGGGTTCTCAATCGCAACGGGCCGGCCAGCGATCTGATGGTGCGCAAGGTGCGCCGTGCCGCCGCCGAGCTCGGTTATCGCCCGGCCGGCCATGCTGTCGGGCGGCTCGGGCGCAGACCGGTAATCGGCGTCTTGATCCCGAGCATCACCAATCCGGTCTTTGCCTCGTCGCTGTCGAGTATCCAGAACCGCATGCTGGTCGCCGGCCATGGCGTCTTGATCGCCCAGTCGAATTACGATCCGGCACGCGAGGCCGATGCCGTCGCCGCACTTCTGAATGACCGGCCGACCGGGCTGATCCTCACCGTCTGCGACCCGTCGACGAGCGAGGCGCTGCTGCCCAAGCTGCCGCCGACCGTGCTTCTCAACAACCTGCCGACGGCGCAGTTTCCGGCGGCGGTCACCGCCGATAATCGCGGCGCCGGCCGGGAGATCACGACATTCCTGATCGGCATGGGCCACCGCCACATTCTCTTTCTCTCCGGCAATTTTGCCGCCTCCGATCGCGCTCGTCTTCGCTACCAAGGCTACCTCGACGCCATGGCCGAGAACGGCCTGACGCCGCTTGACGCGATCCAGATCTCCTTCGTCGGCGGCTATGACCAGCTCGATCTCAGTGCGGCGATGAGCGCGCTTTCGCCGACGGCGATTATCGCCTCCAACGATCTTCTGGCGCTCGGCGTCATCGGCGCGCTGAAGCGCGAGGGGCTGTCGGTGCCGGGGGATGTTTCGGTCGCCGGCTTCGACGGCATCGCCATCGGCCGGCTGATCGATCCGCCACTGACGACCATTGAAATGCCGGACGCCAGCATGGGCGCGACGGCCGCCTCGCTGCTGCTCGACATGGCGGAGAATGCAGCCCCTGCCCGCCACCTCGACGTCGCCTATACGCTGCGCCGCGGCGGCACGGTGCGCGCCATCTCAACCACCCGGAAATAAAGGGCCGCCGCGCGCTCGGCGTGGCGGCCCCTTCTTCTGACGCGGAAAGCGATCAGCTGCGCGGCAGCATGCCCTCGACGTCGGCGGCTGCGTCGTCGAGCGCTTCCTTCGGCTCGGCCGACTGGTCGACGATGCGCGAGAGGTTGTCGACGATCGTCTGGGTGACCTTGACGCCGTTGGAGCCGGGGAAGGCATACCAGGGGATCATGACCGGCATCTGGCTGAGCCCAGCCTGGAACAGCGGGTTCTGCTTGTAGAAGTCGCCGAGATAGTCGGCCGACTTGGCGGCAAGCTCATTGTTCGGGACATAACCGGTGCCGGGCACGACGACCGAGGCGCCATAAGGGCCGGCGGCGAATTTGGCGAATTTCCAGGCGGCGTCCTGCTTGGCGGCGTCATGGGTCAGGATGACGACGGCGTTGCCGCCCGTGGGAAGACGGCCGTTCACCGGATCGATCAGCGGGATCTTGGCGGTGCGCAGATCGAACTTGTTGCCGACATTCTTGATCGTGTTGCGCAGCGCGCCTGTGGTCTGGAACTCGAAACCGACCTTTCCGGCTGCGAAAGCCTGTTCGCCGGCCGGCTTGGTGAAAACAGGCATGCCGCCTTCGGTGACCAGGCGATGAAGGACCTCAACGGCCTTCTGACCTTCCGGACCGTTGAAGGCGACCTTGCTTTCATCGTCGTTCAGCATCTTGCCGCCGGCGCCGAAGAGCAGTGCGGAGAACATCCAGTCGTCGCCCTGCCAACGGAAATCGATGCCGTCGACGCCGTTGCCGAGCGCCTTGATCTTGCCGCCAAGTGCAATGACCTCGTCCCAGGTCTTCGGCGGATTGTCGGGATCGCCACCGGCCTCCTTCACGAGATCGGCGTTGTAATACATGATCGGGTTGGAGGTGGCGAAAGCGAGGCCCGCTTGCTTGCCATTGACCTGGGCGAGCTTGAGGATCGTGTCGGAAAAGCCCTGCTCGGCCATGTTGCCGTCCTTCTGGACGAGCGGGCCGAGATCGACGGCGACATCGCGCTCATCGAGCATGCGCAGGCGGTTCAGGCCGATGAAGGTGATGTCGGGCATTTCGCTGGTGCCGACCTGGCGAAGGATCGTCTGGATACCTTCCTCGTAGGTCGCCGAGGGGCTGGCGAACTGGATCTTGATGTCGGGGTTCTCAGCCATGAACTTCTTCGAGATCGTGTCCATCACGTCCTTGAAGAAACCCGGCATCGGGTAGTGAACCGTCAGCGTCGTCTCGGCATGCGCGGGAAGCGCGATTGCCATCGATACGGCCGCTGCGGCGAGAATCTGGGTGATATGTTTCATCGCTCGTTCTCCTTGATAAAGCCGGTCAGCCTTTGAGACCGGTCATGGTGATGCCCTCGACGAAACGCTTCTGCGCAAGCAGAAAGGCGGCGACGAGGGGAAGGGTAATCATGAGGGTGGCGGCCATCAGCGCGCCGTAGTCGTCGCCGGCCTCGGCGGCGCGGAAATACATCAGCCCCAGCGGCGGCGTGGCGTAGTCCTGCTTGCTGATGACGATCAGGGGCCAGTAGAGATCGTTCCAATGGGCGACGACCGAGAAGATGGCAAAGGCGGTAACCGCCGGCCAGGCATTGGGCACGATGACGCGGACCACGGTGCCGAGCTCCGACATCCCGTCGAGACGAGCGGCATGGATGAGATCATCCGGCATGGCGCGGAAGAACTGCAGGAACATGAAGATCGCGAAGACCGAAATCGTGAAGGGCGCGATGAGCGCGGCATAGCTGTTGAGCAGCGAGGCGCGGTCAAAGGCGACATAGAGCGGCAGCGCGGTCGCATGGATCGGCACGAGAAGGCCGAGCATAACAAGCACCATCATGGCTCGCGCCGCGCCGAAGCGCAGCTTCGCCATGGCATAGGCGCAGGGGATGGCCACCAGCACCTGAAAAAAGAAGATCAGCCCGCAGACGACGACGCCGTTCCACAGGAGCCGCGCCATCGGCACCCGGCTCAAGGCCTTGGCGAAATTCTCGGCATAGGCGAAATGCGCCGGGATGAGCGACAGCGACGAGGTGAAGATGTCGCTCTGCGTCTTGCCGGCCGCCGAGATCATGAAGATGTAAGGGGCCAGGAAGATGATCGCCCCGAGGGCAAGCAGGCTCAGGCGGATGACCCTGCCGAGGGAAAAAGCGCTTGCCGTCATGTGTAATGCACCCGGCGGTCGAGGATGCGGTACTGCAGGAACATCAGCACCACGAGGATTAGGAGGAAGACCACGGTCATCGCTGAGGCATAGCCGACACGCAGATAGACGAAGCCTTCCTGGTAGATCGTGAAGAGCAGCACTTCAGATGCCTTGTTCGGGCCGCCCTCGGTCAGTGTCTTGACCGTCTCGAAGACCTTGACCGCATTGGTGATGCTGATGGTGATGACGAAGAGCGTCGTCGGCCCGAGCATCGGCCAGGTGACCAGCAGGAACCGATCGAGGGAGGATCTCGCGCCGTCCACTTCGGCTGCTGCATAAAGCTCGCGCGGGATCGCCGTCAGGCCGGCCAGGAACAGCACCATGTTGAAGCCGGCCGATTGCCAGACGCCGATGATCGACAGGCTGTAAAGCACCGTGCCGGAACTGCCCAGCCAGTTCGGGCCGGGCAATCCCACCAGCGCCAACAACGCATTGAGCGGGCCGATCGTCGGGTGGAACATATATTGCCAGACGGTCGACATGGCGACGATCAGCGAGGCGACCGGCAGGAAATAGGCGGTGCGGAAGACGCTGCGGGCCGCGGTCTCGCTCTCGATCAGCAAGGCGATGCCGAGACCGAGCAGGATCGAGACCGGCGCCACGATTGCCGTATAGAGAGTCGTATTCCATAGCGACTTGCGAAAGGTTCGATCGGTGATCAGGTGGGCGTAGTTCTCGAAGCCGACGAAACGGAACTTGCCGTAACCGAGTTCGAAATCGGTAAAGCCGAGCACAACGACAGCTGCAACGGGCAACAGCACGAAGAGAAAGAGCAGGATCATCGCCGGCAGCACCAGCATCCAGGCGATGCGGGCCTCGCTTCGGCGATGAGCAAGGGCGGAATTATCGGGGATGGCCAGGGAGGCGATACTAGCCATGCGCCCTCTCCCGCTGGGCATCGAAAGCGCCAGCGAGCCCGGCATCAGAAGCGGCGAGCAGGGCATCAGCAGAGCTGAGCCCGGCATCGCCGCCGGCGGCGAAGCCGGCCAGACGGCTGCCGTCCTCTGCAAAGATCAGCGTCCGGCCGGGCGACAATCGCAGTCCCACGGCATCGCCGGCTGCAAGCCCGGAGGCTTCGGACGGCTGTACCTTGGCGATGACGGTCTCACCGATCGCGTCGAGCCGGCAATGGAGGATAACCTCGGACCCGAGGAATTCGACGCGTTCGATCCTGGCGGCAAGGCCGTCACGCCGGCTCTTGGCGAGAAAGACGAATTCGGGGCGAATGGCGAGCGTGACCGGCATCTTCCCCGCGGGTGCATTTTCAAGCGTCAGGCGCAGGCCGCCGCAGAGAACGACGCCGCCTTCGGCAAAGGCCGGAAGCAGGTTGATGCGCGGCTGGCCGATGAAGCGGGCGACCTCGATATGGGCGGGATCGTCGTAGATGAGCTGAGGACTTGCGATCTGGAGCAATCGGCCGCCCATCATCACGGCGACACGGTCCGCCATCGACAGTGCTTCCGCCTGGTCATGGGTGACATAGAGCGTCGGCACGCCAGCGTGGCGATGCAGGTCGACGATCTCGCCGCGGGCATGGACGCGCAGGTTGGCGTCGAGATTGGACAGCGGCTCGTCCATCAGGAAAATGCTCGGCCGGCGCACCATGGCGCGAGCGAGCGCCACGCGCTGGCGCTGGCCGCCGGACATCTGGCCGGGCTTGCGGTCGAGCAGGTGTTCGATCTTGAGTGATGTCGCCATTTCTCGGACGTCGCGGGCGATCGCCGCGCGGGTGGCGCGCTGGCCCGGCATCAACGAGCCGATGAAGGGCAGCCGCTGCGTCGTCGACAGCCGGCGCATCGCCAGCGGCACGGCGATATTCTGAGACGCCGTCAGATGCGGATAGAGCGCGTAGGACTGAAAGACCATGGCGATGTTGCGCTCGGCGGCCGCCACACCCGACATATCTTTCCCGCCGATCAGGATTTCGCCGCTATCGGCATGGTCGAGGCCGGCAAGGACGCGCAAGAGCGTGCTCTTGCCGCAGCCGGAGGGGCCGACCAGGGCGATGAATTCGCCGGCCCCGACATCGAGGCTGACGCCGTTGAGGATCTGGTTGCCGCCGAAGGCCTTGGTGATGTCGCGAAGCGAGAGCGCGCTCATTCGACAGGTTCCCGCTGTTTGACCGCCTGGGGATAGACCTCGAGCACGACATCGTCGAGCACATGGGCGGTCATGCCAGGAACGGCGACAATCTGGCTTTTGACCGATGTATCGAACTCGTGAACGACGGCGCCGATCAGGCGCTCGCCCGGCATCTCACGTTCCATCTTGTCGATGATGAAGGCAGCCGACGGACCCCAGGTCAGCTGGGTGTTATCGAAGCGACCCTGCCAGGCCCAGTGAAGGTGGCCGCTGGCAAACAGCGCCACGTCATGGCCTGCTATCAGATCATAAAGCCGGCGGCGCTGAGCCGGGCGAACGCTCCAATAGCCGGTATCGCCTTCGTCGGGTGCATCGACGAACAGCGGCTTGTGCGCAAAGAGAGCCACGCGCCGCCCTGCCCTGTCTTCGAGCGCCTTGGCGAGCCATTCGAACTGGGCCTCTTCCTCATCATCCTCATGACCGAGAAGCAGCGAGTTCAGGCCGATGAAGCGCCAGCCGGCCGCATCCTCCAGCCAGCGATCGTCACCGGCAAGGCTGCGCCAACGGGCCAACCGCTCCGCGTTGACGGGCTGGTCGGACCCTTTGAGATGGCCGACATCGTGATTACCGGGGACGATCAGCATTGGGATCGGCACTTGCCGCATCAGATCCATCGAGAAGGTGATGTCCTCGTCCTTGTCGGCGCCGTCGACGGTGAGATCACCGGTATGCACGATCAGATCGGCGCCGGTCGCTTCGATCCAGCTCAGAAGCGGCGCCCAATTGCCGTTGAAATGCGGCTTGTTCGGGCTGAAATGGGTGTCGGTGATCTGGATGATTTTCATGAGGGCGCGTCTCCGAGACCTGGGAAGCGCGTCACGGACGCTCCCTTCTCGGACCCTCTCTAGAAGGCTCGCATGTCAATCAGGCATCCGCGGTTTTCAGCTGTTTTTCAGTTTTGACATCAATCCGTCATGCAGGCGCAGACCGCCCCCGAGAATGGGGGCGGCCAGCGGCAGGGTCTACGGAGATCAGTGCCGGGGCGCGGTGGCGGGAATAGACGACACGGTTGCCGAGACTGGGTCGCTTGCCGGAAAGCTATCTTCGAGGCCTTCGTTCAGCTCCTCTTCCAGCGTTTCGCTGTCATGGGTCGAACGTGCGCTCGGCTGGCCTTTCAATCCCTTGCTGCCTTCGTCGAAGTTGCCGTTGCTCAAGGCGTCGTAACGGTTGATGCTGCCGTCTGCGCCGCGGCCCGGAAAGGCGGTCAACTGAACCATCATCACCTTGGCGTGGTCGAGCACCGTCGAGGCGTCGAGCTCACCATGGGAATTGTCGATTTTGACGGAAACCGATTCCCCGCCCTCGCCCAGGAATTCGACGGTGAAGAAGTCGCCGGACTGTGTCACGCGTGTATCGATCAACTGCATGGAAACCTCCTGTGTTTATGCCGGATCAACGGCGATCAACATCAGGAGTTCCACGGCTACGCCATTTCAGCACTGGGGCACGCCGCGCGGCACCTTGCAACTCAGTCTTGCTCCCGCATTTATGGTTAATTTATTAATAATTCAGAGCCTATAAATGGAACCAAGCGGCCTTTCCGAGTGTTGATGCTGCGCCGCGGAGGAACCCCGATGATCTTGAAAATACTCGCCCCTAAGACAGATGCCGATTATCATGATACCGGCACCTATGCCGACGGGATTTTTGCCGAAAACCGCATCGACCTTTCCTTCAGCCGCCATGGCCGGCGGCCCTCGCCGCATGAGCGCGACTACGGCGCCGACAGAAAACTGGAAAAGCTGCCGCTTGGATTTGCCTGACGGTCCGTCGCTTTTCGGCGGTGGGCTGCCGCGTTACCCGCGTCACAAACCTCCCTTGCCGGAGCGGCAATCCCGACCACATTCTCCGCTAACGCTACTCGCAGCACCGGAGAAGCCTTTGCCCTGGATCGCCTATCTTGCCCATTTCATCGCCGCAGCATTTGTCACCAACGGCATGCCGCATTTCGTGAATGGCGTCAGCGGCCGGCCTTTCCGCACTCCGTTCGCAAAGCGCAGTTCCCCGACCGTGAACGTCCTATGGGGCTGGGTGAACTTCCTCATCGCCTTCCTGCTGTTTGCCAATATCGGGCCGCTCTATATCGGCACTCCGGGCGATACGATCTTCGCCGCGGCAGGCATGCTCGTGACCGGCGTCGTGCTCGCCCGTTTTTTCGCTGGCGACGCAATCTAGCGCATTTCCCGCGCACAGGTTACTTGCATGATGATAGTCGCTGCTGTAGTGGCTATGATCATGCAACGAACAAGCTTCAGTGAGTTCAAATGCCCGGCGGCGCGCGCGCTTGACAGCGTCGGCGACTGGTGGAGCATTCTGATCCTGCGTGATGCCTTCCAAGGGCTCTCGCGTTTCGATGAATTCCAGAAAAGCCTCGGCGTGGCGCCGAACATCCTGACGCGGCGGCTCAAACATCTGACGGATCAGGGGCTGTTCGAGCGGCGGCTCTACCAGCAGCGCCCTGCCCGCTACGAATATCTGCTGACCGAGAAGGGCCGCGATTTCTTTCCGGTGCTGATGGCGCTGTTTTCCTGGGGAAGCCGCCACATTCCGGAAGAGGATCTCGCCTTTCTTCTCAGCGATGCGAACTCCGGCAGAACGCGCGAGACCAAGCTGGTCGACGCGCGGACCGGCGAACAAGTGACACCCGAAAACACCGGCCTGCTTGCAGGCCCTGCAGCCGATGACGACGTGCGTGCGCGGATCGCCCGCATGCGCACCTGGTATCTCGGCATCGACGCATAGAAAGGAAAATATCATGGACCGCATCGTTGTCACCGGCATGGGACTTGTCTCGCCCCTCGGCACTGGCGTCGAGCCCGCCTGGAAGCGTCTTCTCAAAGGTGGCTCGGGGCTGAAGACGCTCGCGGACGATATCGTCGGCGAACTCTCGGCCAAAGTCGGGGGTATCGTTCCCGGTATCAGCGAGGATGTCGAGGCGGGCTTCGATCCCGACCGCTACATCACCCCCAAGGATCAGAAGAAGATGGACCGCTTCATCCATTTCGCCATTGCGGCGACGGAGGAAGCGGTGAAGCAGGCCGGCTGGATGCCGACCGACGAAAGAAAACGCGAACGCACCGCGACGATCATCGCGTCGGGCGTCGGCGGCTTTCCGGCCATTGCCGAAGCGGTGCGGATCGGTGAGGCGCGCGGCGTCCGGCGACTGTCGCCCTTCACCGTGCCCTCCTTCCTCGTCAATCTCGCGGCCGGTCAAATCAGCATCCGCTACGGCTTCAAGGGGCCGCTCGGCGCACCGGTGACCGCGTGTGCGGCCAGCGTCCAGGCGATCGGCGATGCGGCACGGCTGATCCGCTCCGGCGAGGCGGATGTGGCGATCTGCGGCGGCGCCGAGGCCTGCATCGACAAGGTGAGCCTTGGCGGCTTTGCCGCTGCGCGTGCCCTTTCCACCGGCTTTAACGAGACGCCGGAGCTGGCCTCGCGGCCCTTCGACACGGCGCGCGATGGTTTCGTCATGGGAGAAGGCGCCGGCATCCTGGTGATCGAGACGCTGGAGCATGCGCTCGCCCGCGGGGCGACGCCACTTGCCGAACTCGTCGGCTACGGCACGGCGGCGGATGCCTACCACATGACCGCAGGCCCCGAAGACGGCGACGGCGCGCGCAGGGCAATGGAAGCCGCGCTCAGGCAGGCGAAGATCCCCGCTTCCGAGGTCAAACACCTGAATGCGCACGCAACTTCGACACCTGTCGGTGACAAAGGCGAGATCGCCGCGATCGGCACCGTCTTCGGCCGCGATGGCGCCATCGCCGTCAGCGCGACGAAATCGGCGACCGGCCATCTGCTCGGGGCCGCCGGCGGGCTGGAGGCGATCTTCACCATCCTGGCGCTGCGCGACCAGATCGCGCCGCCGACCCGCAACCTCGATGAAGCCGATCCTGATGCCTACGGCATCGATATCGTCGGCAAGACGGCGCGGACGCTGGCGATGGACTATGCCATCACCAACGGTTTCGGTTTTGGCGGGGTGAATGCCAGCGCCCTCTTCCGGCGCTGGCCGTAAAGTCCGCTTTCCTTGCGCTGGAAATGGCCTACACTTCCACTCTGTCGGGGATCATTCGCCGATAGAGTTGGAGATCAACCCATGCGCGCCTTCTTCGCAGTTGTCATTCTGTGTGCCGCGTCCCTCCTCTCCACCGTCTCGGCCCGCGCCGAAGATCCGATCGATACGACGCGGACGATGATCGAGGAACAGATCAAAGCCTTCCTCAAGGACGATGCCGAGACCGCCTATTCCTTCGCCGCTCCCGGTATCAAGGCGATGTATCCCGACAAGAACCTGTTCTTTGCTATGGTCAAGAAGAGCTACGAGCCAGTCTATCACCCCGGCAACTACGCCTTCGGCCGGAGCCGCTCGATCGACAACGGCGCGCTGATTTACCACGAGGTGCTGATATCAGGCCGCGACGGCAAGGACTGGACGGCGATCTACCAGATGACCCGCCAGCCGGATGGCAGCTACGGCATCAACGGCGTGCAGATCATGCCGGACGCGGACAGCAAGGGCATCTAGACGATTGAGTATATTTTTTCAGATTAAAGTTGTGCTCTGCATCTCCAGCACATAGAGAACGATGTTTTTCTGTCAGGGGTGAACCTCAATGCCCATTTCCTTCACGCGGTCGCTCGCAACGCTCATCATCGGTCTTTCCACCGTCCCAGGTGTGGCGCAGGCGGAATCCTTTTCAAAGCTCGCGCAGCAGAATTATGCCGTCGGAAAACTGACCAGAGGAAAGGCCGGCGGCTATGGCTGGGTCGTCTCGAACGGCAGCAAGCAGTTCTTCTGCCGGGTGGATGCCAGCCTGGCCTATGTCAGCAGGAAGGAGATGGTGAGCATCCTTTCAAGCGGACGGCTGGTCAAGCTGGACCGTGCCGCGTTTGAGGCATCGATCGGTGGCCCTGATCCGTCCATACCGCAATGGAGCGATCTTCAGGCTGGGCGCGTCAAACCGGCCGATGTCGGAAGTTGCACGCCCACCCGCTGATTGACCAAGCGCACCAAGGTAGAGGACGAAGCGGTCTTCAGCGATCGCCTTGCGCATCCTGCGTCAGTTCCGGATGAGCGGCATCTGATGTGCTGTTCTTGGCTGGATCAACACTGCCCAGCACTTTGATTGGTTGCACTAACTATTTTGAAATCGTGCTGGAGTAAAAAACTGCCAGCGGGGGATTGGCATGTGAACACTGGCAAGCGATTTTTCACGGCTCTTGAAGCGTTGCGAGGAATCGCGGCCATCATGGTCATGTTCCTGCATACTGGCGGCACGCTCGGTCCGATACCGGTGAATATCAGCTATCTCGCCGTGGACCTCTTCTTTCTTTTGAGCGGCGTCGTTCTTGCAAATTCATACGAAAGGCAACTGGCAACGGGACAGATTTCGCCCGCGAGATTTCTGCTGCAGCGCATTATTCGGCTTTATCCTGTCTATCTGCTTTCTCTTCCTGTTGGCCTTGTCAGCTATGCAATTCAGTTCGGCTTCGATTACCTCACCCTGGCCGGCCTTCTGCTGAGGGCGATTCTGTTCATTCCAAATGCAGGCACTGACGGCGCCTTTCCGTTAAACGGACCGACTTGGTCGCTCTTCTTCGAACTCTGGGCTGGAGTGCTGTTTTCCGTTCTTCTGGTACGGCTATCGTCCAGAATCTTGCTCGCCATCGCCCTCGGAGCAGCGGGTATCACCTTGTACGGCGCCCTCGGAGGCAATTTCGACATTGGCCATCAGGCGGGCTACTTCGGATTTGGATTCTCGAGAATTTTGTTCTCATTCTCGCTCGGGATCTGCCTTCACAGGTTGTACGAGGTTCGGACGCCGAATGTGGCCAATAGAGGCAACACGGTGGGAATTCTCCTCTGTGGCTGCCTGATTGTGATCACGAATATACCCGCCAGCACATTCTACGGCTTTCCCTATTTTGATCTCTTAATATGCCTGACGATTTTCCCGGCCGTTGTCTGGGTCGCAATGCGCACGAGGCAGAGCGGCGTTGTCGAGCTAGCATTTCGCTGGCTGGGGATCGTTTCCTACCCGATTTATATCCTGCACGCGCCCATCTTCGAGTTGCTACATCTACTGCGGCAAAAGGGCTTTGACCTCCCGGCCTCGCCGGGCGCCGGTATGGTCGTCGTGATCGCGATTTTCATCATGGCCGGCATCGTCGCCACTCACTTCGACGAGCCAGTGCGCAAAAAGCTCAAAATTATGGTTGCGCCGACACCAGCATCCGAGGTTCCCGCGGAGGCGAGCTAGTGTTACACCGGGTCGAGATCACCCCTTGCCCATTCCTCCATCGTTTCCGCCATAAAATCGGCGAAGCGGCCTTCGGCGATCGCCTTGCGAATGCCCTGCATCAGTTCCTGATAGTAGGCGAGATTGTGCCAGGAGAGCAGCATGCCGCCGAGGGCTTCGTTGGCGCGGACGAGATGGTGGAGATAGGCACGCGAATAATCGCGTGAAGCCGGGCAGTTCGACTGTTCGTCGAGCGGGCGCATATCGTCGGCATGGCGGGCATTGCGGATATTGACCTTGCCGCGGCGGGTGAAAGCCAGACCATGGCGGCCGGAGCGGGTCGGCATGACGCAGTCGAACATGTCGATGCCGCGGGCGACCGATTTGAGGATATCGTCGGGCGTGCCGACGCCCATAAGGTAACGCGGCTTTTCTACAGGAAGCACGGGCAGCGTCGTTTCCAGCATCCGCAGCATGACGTCCTGCGGTTCGCCGACGGCGAGGCCGCCGACCGCATAGCCCTTGAGGTCGAGCTGGCTCAGCGCCTCGGCCGAGCGGATGCGCAGCGCCGGGATATCGCCGCCCTGGACGATACCGAACATCGCCTTGCCCGGCTGCTCGCCAAAGGCGACCCGGCAGCGTTCAGCCCAGCGCAGCGACATTTCCATGGCGCGCTCGATCTCCTTCGGCTCGGCCGGCAGCGCCACGCATTCGTCGAGCTGCATCTGGATGTCGGAGCCGAGCAATCCCTGGATTTCGATGGAGCGCTCCGGCGACATATGGTGCAGGCTGCCGTCGACATGCGACTTGAAGGTGACGCCCTGTTCGTCGAGCTTGCGCAGGCCGGAGAGCGACATGACCTGGAAGCCGCCGGAATCCGTTAGGATCGGATGTTCCCAGCGAATGAGCTTGTGCAGGCCGCCGAGGCGGGCGACGCGCTCGGCCGTCGGGCGCAGCATCAGGTGATAGGTATTGCCGAGGATGATGTCGGCGCCGGTCTCGCGCACCTGATCGAGATACATGGCCTTGACGGTGCCGACCGTGCCCACCGGCATGAAGGCCGGCGTGCGGATTTCGCCGCGCGGCATGGAGATTTCGCCGAGGCGGGCGCCAGCATCGGTCTTCTTCAAGGTGAATTGGAAGTTCTCGGTCATTTGTCTTTCCGGAAGAGAAGGCTCGCGTCGCCGTAGGAGTAGAAGCGGTAGCCTGTCGAAATGGCGTGTTCATACGCGGCGTGCATGGTTTCGAAGCCGGAAAAGGCCGCGACCAGCATGAACAGCGTCGAGCGAGGCAGGTGAAAATTGGTCATCAGCATGTCGACCGCCTTGAAGCGGTAGCCCGGCGTGATGAAGATACCGGTGGCACCGGCCCAGGGCTTGATCTCTCCGCCTTCTTCAGCCGCACTTTCGATGAGCCGCAGCGAGGTCGTGCCGACGCAGACGATACGCCCGCCTCTTGCCTTGACGGCATTCAGCCGGGCGGCGATTTCGGCGCTGACATAGCCGCTTTCGAGATGCATCTTGTGATCGTCGGTATCGTCGGCCTTGACGGGCAGGAAAGTGCCGGCACCGACATGCAGGGTGACGAAATGGCGTTCGATGCCGGCCTTGTCGAGCGCTTCGAACAGATCAGGCGTGAAATGCAGGCCGGCGGTGGGGGCGGCGACGGCGCCTTCCTCGCGGGCATAGATCGTCTGGTAGTCGGCGCGGTCGCGCTCGTCCTCCGGGCGCTTGGCGGCGATATAGGGTGGCAGCGGAATATGGCCGACGGCGGCGATCGCCTCGTCGAGCGCCGGGCCGGACAGATCGAAGGCGAGCGTCACTTCGCCCGCTTCCCCCTTTTCCTCCACCGTCGCATCGAGCGAGCCGATCATGCAGCTTTCGCCGGAATGGCCAAAGGTGATGCGGTCGCCCTCCTTGATGCGTTTGCCGGGCTTGGCAAAGGCTTTCCAGCGGCTGGGGCCGATGCGCATATGCAGCGTTGCCGAAACCTGCTGGCCGCCGGCGCCGTCGCGATGGCGGATGCCCTCGAGCTGGGCGGGAATGACCTTGGTATCGTTGAAGACCAGCGCGTCACCGGCCCGCAGGAACGACGGCAGATCGTAAACGTGATGATCCGAGAGCGCGCTTTCCGCATTGGGATCAACGAGCAGCAGGCGCGCGCTGTCGCGCGGCTCGGCAGGCCGCAACGCAATGCGTTCATCCGGCAGGTCGAAATCGAAAAGTTCTACGCGCATCGAGGTACTTTCAGGCAAAGCGAAACCCGCCCCGCGCTTTCGCGCAAGGGCGGGTTTCAGCAGAAATCACAATCAGACGTCGGCGGCAACCCGCATCGAGACGATCGAGTCCGGATCGGAAACCGGCTCGCCGCGCTTGATCTTGTCGACATTGTCCATGCCTTCGATCACCTGGCCCCAGACGGAATACTGCTTGTTCAGCCACGGCGCGTCGGTGAAGCAGATGAAGAACTGCGAGTTGGCCGAGTTCGGGTTCTGAGAACGGGCCATTGAGCAGGTGCCGCGAACATGCGAGGTCGCGGAGAATTCAGCCTTCAGGTCCGGCTTGGAGGAGCCGCCCATGCCGGCCCGGCCGGGATTGAAAGTTTCAGAACCCTTCTTGCCATATTCGACATCGCCCGTCTGGGCCATGAAATTCTCAATGACGCGGTGGAAAACGACACCGTCATATGCCTTCTCGCGGGCGAGTTCCTTGATGCGGGCGACGTGCTCCGGGGCGACCTGCGGCAGCAGCTGAATGACAACCTTGCCCTTGGTGGTTTCCAGAATGACGGTGTTTTCGGGATCCTTGATCTCGGCCATTGCCTTCTCCTCTTGTTTGTCTCGTAACTTACTTCTTGCCCAGCGTGACCTTGATCATCCGGTCGGGATTTTTGACTTCGCCGTTCTGGCCTTCGCCGCGCTTGATCTTGTCGACATTCTCCATGCCGGAAACGACCTTGCCGACGACGGTATACTGGCCGTTCAGGAAAGAACCGTCGGCGAACATGATGAAGAACTGCGAATTGGCGGAATTCGGATCCTGCGAGCGGGCCATGCCGACCGTGCCGCGCACAAACGGGGTCTTGGAGAACTCAGCCGGAATATCGGGCAGATCGGAGGAGCCGGTGCCGGCAAGGCTGGCATCAAAACCCTTTTCCATGTTGCCGTATTTGACGTCGCCAGTCTGGGCCATGAAGCCCTCGATGACGCGGTGGAAGGCGACGTTGTCATATTCGCCCTTCTTGGCCAGCGCCTCGATCTGGGCAACGTGCTTCGGTGCGACATCAGGCATCAACTGGATGACGACAGGGCCGTTCTTCAGCTGGATGGTGAGATAGTGATCGGCCGTCTGGGCGAAGGCATCCCCCGCGAAGGAGGCCAGATACAGCACGCCGGCAAATGCGAGATAAAAGAGTTTCATATGGGCTCCGTTGCGGCGGGTTCCGCCTGGTCTTTGCGCTTGCGAGACTTCTTACTTGCTAGTTCGGGCGCTTGGATGTGAGGGCTTGCAGGACGGCGGCCGGCACGAAAGCGCTGACATCGCCGCCCATGGCGGCGATCTGGCGGACCAATGTGGCGGTAATGGGCCGCGAAGCCGTGCCCGCCGGCAAAAAGATGGTCTGGATGTCGGGCGCCATCGCCCTGTTCATGCCGGCCATCTGCATTTCGTAATCGAGGTCGGTTCCGTCGCGAAGGCCGCGGATCAAAAGCGTTGCGCCATGGGCACGGGCGGCATCGACGACCAGATTGTCGAAGGCGACGACGGTGATGTCGCCGGTCTTGCCGGGCAGCGCTTGCGCCAGGGAAAGGCGGATCAGCTCGGCTCTTTCGTCGAACGAAAAGAGCGGTGCCTTGCCAGGATGGATGCCAATCGCGACGATCACCTTTTCGGCGACGTTCAGGGCCTGGACCAGAACATCCACATGTCCGTTGGTGATCGGGTCGAAGGACCCAGGATAAAAAGCTGTCGTCATCTGGCTCGACCGTTGGTTTGACGCCTTTTGTCATGGATGCTGCCTTGCCGCAAGTGATTTGCCCCGCCATTTCCCATGGCTGAACGGCGAATGAACATGCCATTCAAGGCTGTTTCAGACAGAAGGTGCTTAACTCGGATCATCAAGGCAGCCGATGCCATTCCGGCATCCGGCGTTCCCCGAAAGACCATATCCATGCTGATCGTGCTCGTTGCGCTTGCCGTCCTTTTCTCTCTCGCCGCTGAAATGGCCTATGGCTTTTTCGCCGATCGCTACGAGGTGAGCTGGGTGCGGCCGGAGCTTGCCGAACATGCCGCGATCGTGCGCGCCCAAGGCCGGCTGCGCGAACAAAACCGAGTCTCGAATCTGAACGCCAGATGAACGAGACATTCAAGGAGGCTTCAGATCGTCATTGGTAAACACCCCCTCAACATCCGGCGGAACCATTTTCAAACGGATGCGTTCACTCAACCGACCCATAGATGCGATTATCGCGGCAGGAAGGACTAAAGATGCCCGGCAAGATTACGATGATTAACGTGCTCTGGATGGTAATGGTCACGGGCATGCTCACCGCAACTGTCGCTCTCTATGATCAGAAGGTCGATACGTCCAAGGTTTATGGTCCCTATGCTTCGGCCCGCACGGCCGTACTGGGCCAGTACTGAGGGGCGAGGACGCAACTCCCCAGTGAAAGGAATGCCTATGTTCACGATCTTGACCGCACTCACCGCCCTCATCAGCGTGATGTTCATCGTGTCTGTGGCCTCGACGATTTCAGCGCTCCGGCGCGAAGACGCAGAGGTGAAAGCGCTGAACGAAAAACATAGCGCATTCTGACATTCCTCCCTTCCCCACCCAAGAGCGGCACCCTTCAGCCGCCTCGGGTCCTTTAAAGCCGGATGCACCCAGCGTCCGGCTTTTTTCTTGGGGATAAGCCAGGCTAACGCCAAAAGAAAAGGGCGGCCCGAAGCCGCCCTTTCACTTGATCATTCCTCGGCAGGCCTCGCCGGATCGCCATCGGCGGACGGCGCCTCGCCGGCGGCCGCGGAGCCTTCGGCGACGTCGGCAGCCTCCTCCGTGTCGTCCTCTTCCGGCTCGCTGATGCGCTCGACCGAAACGACCTTCTCGTCCTTGGCCGTCGAGAAGATGGTGACGCCCTTGGTGGCGCGGCTGGCGATGCGGATGCCGCCGACCGGCACGCGGATGAGCTGGCCGCCATCCGAAACCAGCATGATCTGATCGCCATCATCGACCGGGAAAGCGGCGACCAATTCGCCGATTTCGCCGGTTTTCGACGTGTCGGTAGCGCGGATACCCTTGCCGCCGCGGCCGGAGATGCGGAAGTCATAAGACGACGAGCGCTTGCCGAAGCCCTTCTCGGAGACGGTGAGCACGAATTGCTCGCGTGCCTTCAGCTCTTCATAACGCTCATCGGAGAGCTGTCCCTCTTCGGTGACCTCCTCGCCGACGAGAGCGATATCTTCTTCATCGACGCCCGTCGCGCGGCGTTCGGCGGCAGAGCGCTTCAGATAGGCGGCGCGCTCCCACGGCTCGGCATCGACATGGCCGACAATCGTCATCGATATGATGCGATCGCCCTCGCCGAGATTGATGCCGCGCACGCCGATCGAGTTGCGGCCGGCGAAGACGCGAACGTCGTCGACGGAGAAGCGGATGCACTGGCCGAGCGCGGTCGTCAGAAGAACGTCGTCATGTTCCGTGCAAGTCTCGACGGAGAGGATTTCATCACCCTCCTCCTCGAGCTTCATGGCGATCTTGCCGTTGCGGTTCACCTGGACGAAGTCCGACAGCTTATTGCGGCGAACCGTGCCGCGCGTCGTCGAGAACATGACGTCGAGATTGTCCCAGCTCGCCTCGTCCTCGGGCAAGGGCAGGATGGTGGTGATGCGCTCGCCGGGTGCGAGCGGCAGCATGTTGATCAGCGCCTTGCCGCGCGAGGTCGGCGTGCCGATCGGCAGGCGCCAGACCTTCTCCTTGTAGACGATGCCGCGCGACGAGAAGAACAGAACCGGCGTATGGGTATTGACCACGAATAGCCGGCTAACGAAATCCTCGTCGCGGGTAGTCATGCCGGAGCGGCCCTTGCCGCCACGGCGCTGAGCGCGGTAGGTGGTCAGCGGTACGCGCTTGATATAACCGAGATGCGAGACGGTAACGACCATGTCCTCGCGGGCGATGAGATCCTCATCGTCCATTTCGAGGCCGCCATCGACGATCTCGGTGCGTCTCGGTGTGCCGAACTCGTCGCGCACGGCGGTGAGTTCATCCTTGACGATGGTCTGGATGCGGACACGCGAGGACAGAATATCGAGATAATCCCGGATTTCCTCGCCGATCTTGTTGAGTTCGTCGCCAATTTCGTCACGGCCAAGGGCCGTGAGGCGGGCGAGACGCAGTTCGAGAATGGCGCGGGCCTGCTCTTCCGACAGGTTGTACGTCATGTCCTCGTTGATGCGATGGCGTGGATCGTCGATGAGACGGATCAGGCTTTCGACATCTTCCGCCGGCCAGCGGCGGGTCATCAGTTCTTCGCGGGCCGACTGCGGATCGGGTGCCTGACGAATAACGCGAATGACTTCATCGATATTAGCGACCGCAATGGCGAGACCGACCAACACATGGGCACGCTCGCGAGCCTTGCGCAGCAGAAATTTCGTTCTCCGGCTAACGACTTCTTCGCGGAAGGAGACGAAGGCGCGCAGCATGTCGAGCAACGTCAGTTGCTCCGGCTTGCCGCCGTTCAGCGCCACCATGTTGCAGCCGAAGGAGGTCTGCAGCGGCGTGTAACGATAGAGCTGGTTGAGGATGACCTCGGCATTGGCGTCGCGCTTCAGCTCGATGACGACGCGATAGCCCTGGCGGTCGGATTCGTCGCGCAGGTCGGAGATGCCCTCGATGCGCTTTTCGCGCACCAATTCGGCCATCTTCTCGATCATCGTCGCCTTGTTCACCTGATAGGGAATCTCAGTGATGATGATCTGTTCGCGGTCGCCGCGCATCGGCTCGATCGCCGCGACGCCGCGCATGATGACCGAGCCGCGGCCGGTCTCGTAGGCCGAGCGGATGCCGGCGCGACCGAGGATCTTTGCACCCGTCGGAAAATCCGGGCCGGGAATGATCTGCATCAGTTCCGGCAGTTCGATCGCCGGATCGTTTATCAGCGCGATACAGCCGTCGATCACTTCCGACAGGTTATGCGGCGGAATGTTGGTCGCCATGCCGACGGCGATGCCGCCGGCGCCGTTGACGAGCAGGTTCGGGAACTTGGCGGGAACCACCACCGGCTCGGAGAGCGTGCCGTCATAGTTGTCGCGGAAATCGACGGTTTCCTTGTCGAGATCGTCGAGCAGCGAATGGGCGGCCTTCTCCAGGCGGCATTCGGTGTAACGTTCGGCCGCCGGCGGATCGCCGTCGACGGAGCCGAAATTGCCCTGACCGTCGATCAGCGGCAGCCGCAGCGACCAAGGCTGCGCCATGCGGGCGAGCGCATCATAGATCGCGGCATTGCCGTGCGGATGGTATTTACCCATCACATCACCGGTGACGCGGGCGCATTTGACGTATTTCTTGTTCCAGTCGATGCCGAGCTCGGACATGCCGTAGAGGATGCGCCGGTGCACGGGCTTCAGGCCGTCGCGCACGTCGGGCAGCGCGCGGCTGACGATGACGCTCATGGCGTAATCGAGGTACGACCGCTGCATTTCCTCCATGATGGAGATGGGCTCGATGCCTGGCGGGAGCTTCCCGCCGCCGGGGGGTGTTTGCTCAGTCAAAACAGATCACGATCTCTTCTAGAATCACTTGAAGATTTATAGCGGAAAGCCTGTTGCCGCGCCAATTTCCGAGTGCGTTTTGAACAGGCTTTTGCGGCCGAAAAAGGGTAAAACACGGGACTTGTGCAGCCAGGCCTGGCAAATCAGCCGCGGACCGCCGCGGTTTATTTGCCAAATCCAAAACCCCGCTTCACAATCGTCGAAAACCACGCACCCATATGGGCTTCCGGAGAGACGATGGCAAGCGCCGACCAACTGATCAATGCCTTCACGACGCTTCTCGTTACCATCGATCCACCGGGGCTGGCACCACTCTTCCTGGGGCTGACGAGCGGCATGAGCAGAGCCCAGCGCACGCAGGTGGCGCTACGCGGCTCGACCATCGCCTTCATCATCCTCGCCGTCTTCGCCCTGTTCGGCGCCGGCGTACTCGGCGTGCTCGGAATTTCGATCGGTGCCTTCCGCATCGCCGGCGGGCTGCTGCTCTTCTGGATCGCCTTCGAGATGGTCTTCGAGAAGCGACAGGACCGCAAGGAGAAGGCGACCGAGGTGGCGATCACCAAGGATCATATCGAAAATGTCGCCGTTTTTCCCCTCGCCCTGCCGCTAATCGCCGGCCCCGGTGCGATCTCAGCGACGATCCTGCTTGCCGGGACGCTCGCGACCTCGATCGAAAAGGCGCAACTGATCGGCGTCATCGCCGCCAACCTGCTACTGACCTTCCTGATGCTGCTCGTCGCCGAACGGCTCGACCGTTTCCTCGGCGTCACCGGCCGGGCAATCCTGACGCGGCTCCTCGGCGTCATCCTCGCCGCGCTAGCGGCGCAATTCGTCGTCGACGGGGCGAAATCGGCACTCAATCTCATCAGCGCGACGCCGCACTGACAAAGGCGTCGGCGGAAGCAATCGTCGCGGGAAAACAGAGAGAGCATGATGCCGTTCAGGACATCATGCTCTCAGCTGCTCATATAAATCAGGAACTATGACCGATCAGAACGGGATATCGTCGTCGAGATCGCGCGAGAAGTTGCCGCCGCCACCACCGCGGTTCGACGATGAGGACGATGCCGGGGCGCCGTAATCGTCGCCGTAATCATTGTTGCTGCTGCCGCGGCCGCCGCCGAAGCCGGAGCTGGCACCGCCGCCATCGCCGCGTCCGTCGAGCATGGTCAGCGTCGAACCGAAGCCCTGCAGCACCACTTCCGTCGAATAGCGGTCCTGGCCCTGCTGGTCCTGCCATTTGCGGGTCTGCAGCTGGCCTTCGATATAGAGCTTGGCGCCCTTCTTCACATATTGCTCGACGACCTTGCAGAGGCCTTCGTTGAAGACGACGACGGTGTGCCATTCGGTCTTTTCGCGGCGTTCGCCGGAATTGCGGTCACGCCAGGTCTCCGAGGTCGCGATACGGAGATTGGCGATCGGCCGGCCATCCTGAGTCCGGCGGATTTCGGGATCTGCACCCACATTTCCAACCAGAATTACCTTGTTCACGCTACCAGCCATGCTTCTCACCCTGCCTGCCGCCCTGCCCGGCGGCGTTTCAATCGATCGGCGCACCTTAAACCATCACGGACCGCCGATGCGCATGGGCGGCATTTAATCCACATGTTTATCCATCAGAAAGCCGCATGCATTCATCAGGAATTTTGTTCTTTATTTGTTCTAGTTTATCCGTATGATCCTGTCAACAGAATCGAAAACCTTGAACCTTCCCGGATATTCAGCCTCGACTCGCCCGCCGGCATCACTAAATAAGGGCTGTTACCCAGAAAACCAAAGCAGAGACGATGAGCGAACTGAAGACGATCTCCATCCGCGGCGCGCGCGAGCACAATCTGAAGAGCATCGATCTCGATCTGCCGCGCAACAAGCTGATCGTCATGACCGGTCTCTCGGGCTCGGGCAAATCCTCGCTCGCCTTCGACACGATCTACGCCGAGGGCCAGCGGCGCTATGTCGAGAGCCTGTCGGCCTATGCCCGGCAGTTCCTCGAAATGATGCAGAAGCCCGATGTCGACCAGATCGACGGGCTGTCGCCGGCCATTTCGATCGAGCAGAAGACCACCTCGCGCAACCCGCGCTCGACAGTCGGCACCGTCACCGAGATCTACGACTATATGCGCCTGCTCTTTGCCCGTGTCGGCGTTCCCTATTCGCCGGCGACCGGCCTGCCGATCGAAAGCCAGACGGTCAGCCAGATGGTCGACCGCATCCTCGCTTTCGGCGAAGGCACCCGTCTTTATATTCTCGCGCCGCTCGTGCGCGGGCGCAAGGGCGAATACAAGAAGGAACTGGCGGAGCTGATGAAGAAGGGCTTCCAGCGCGTCAAGGTCGACGGTCAGTTCTACGAGATCGCCGAGGCGCCGGTTCTCGACAAGAAATACAAGCACGACATCGACGTCGTCGTCGACCGCATCGTCGTGCGCTCGGATGTCTCGGCGCGCCTGGCCGACAGCCTGGAGACCTGCCTGAAGCTCGCCGACGGGCTGGCAGTCGCCGAATTCGCCGACAAGCCGCTGCCGCCGGAGGAAACCTCGGCCGGCGGCTCGGCCAACAAGTCGCTGAACGAGACGCATGAGCGCGTGCTGTTTTCGGAGAAATTTGCCTGCCCGGTCTCGGGCTTCACCATCCCGGAGATCGAACCCCGGCTGTTTTCCTTCAACAATCCCTTCGGCGCCTGCCCGACCTGCGACGGCCTCGGCGCCCAGCAGAAGATCGACCCTGATCTGATCGTACCCGAGCCGGAGCGGACGCTGCGTGACGGGGCGATCGTGCCCTGGGCCAAATCGACGTCGCCCTATTACAATCAGACGCTGGAAGCGCTCGGCAAACATTACGGCTTCAAGCTCGGCACCCGCTGGAAAGATCTCGCCGACGAGGCCAAGGACGTCATACTCAACGGCACCGACGACAAGATCGAGTTCCACTATGCCGACGGCGCGCGCTCCTATACCACCCACAAGAATTTCGAGGGCATCATCACCAATCTCGAGCGCCGCTGGAAGGAGACGGATTCCGCCTGGGCGCGCGAGGATATCGAGCGTTTCATGTCGGCAGCCCCCTGCCCGGCTTGCAGCGGCTATCGCCTGAAGCCGGAAGCGCTCGCCGTGAAGATCAACAGGCTGCATATCGGCGAAGTGACTGAGATGTCGATCCGTGTTGCGCGCGACTGGTTCGAAACGCTGCCAGCCAGCTTCAACGCCAAACAGAATGAGATCGCCGTGCGCATCCTCAAGGAAATCCGCGACCGGCTGCGCTTCCTCAACGATGTCGGCCTGGAGTATCTCAGCCTGTCGCGCAATTCCGGCACGCTGTCGGGCGGGGAGAGCCAGCGCATTCGCCTCGCCTCGCAGATCGGCTCGGGCTTGACCGGCGTGCTTTACGTGCTCGACGAGCCGTCGATCGGCCTGCATCAGCGCGACAATGCCCGGCTGCTCGACACGCTCAAGCACCTGCGCGATATCGGCAATACGGTCATCGTCGTTGAACATGACGAGGATGCGATCCTGACGGCCGACGACGTCGTCGACATCGGCCCGGCGGCCGGCATCCATGGCGGCCAGGTTATCGCCCACGGCACGCCGCAGGACATCATGGACAATCCGAAGTCGCTGACCGGAAAATATCTCTCGGGCGAACTCGGCGTGCCGGTTCCAGACGAGCGCCGCAAGCCGAAGAAGGGCCGCGAGATCAAAGTCGTCGGCGCGCGCGGCAACAATTTGAAGAATGTCACGGCCTCGATCCCGCTCGGCGTCTTTACCGCGGTGACCGGCGTTTCCGGCGGCGGCAAGTCCACCTTCCTCGTCGAGACGCTGTATAAATCGGCGGCGCGCCGCGTCATGGGTGCGCGCGAAATCCCCGCCGACCACGACCGGATCGATGGTTTCGAGCATATCGACAAGGTGATCGACATCGACCAGTCGCCGATCGGCCGCACGCCGCGCTCGAACCCGGCGACCTATACCGGCGCCTTCACGCCGATCCGCGACTGGTTCGCCGGCCTACCGGAAGCCAAGGCGCGCGGCTATCAGCCGGGCCGCTTCTCCTTCAACGTCAAGGGCGGACGCTGCGAAGCCTGCCAGGGCGACGGCGTCATCAAGATCGAGATGCACTTCCTGCCCGATGTCTACGTGACCTGCGACGTCTGCCACGGCAAGCGCTATAACAGAGAGACGCTCGACGTCACCTTCAAGCAGAAGTCGATCGCCGACGTGCTCGACATGACAGTGGAGGAAGGCGTCGATTTCTTCGCGGCGGTGCCTGCGGTGCGCGACAAGCTGCAATCGCTGAAGGATGTCGGCCTCGGTTACATCAAGGTCGGCCAGCAGGCCAACACGCTTTCGGGCGGCGAGGCGCAGCGCGTCAAGCTGGCCAAGGAACTGTCGAAACGCTCGACCGGGCGCACGCTCTATATTCTCGACGAACCTACGACCGGCCTGCATTTCCACGACGTGGCCAAGCTGCTCGAAATGCTGCACGAACTGGTCAACCAGGGAAATTCGGTTGTGGTGATCGAGCACAATCTGGAAGTCATCAAGACGGCCGACTGGGTGCTCGACTTCGGCCCCGAGGGCGGCGATGGCGGCGGCGAGATCGTCGCAGCCGGCACGCCCGAGTCAATCGTCAAGGAGAAGCGTTCCTATACCGGACAGTTCCTCAAGGAATTGCTGGAGCGGCGCCCGGCCAAGAGGGCGGCTGCGGCGGAATGACGATGAGGCTGGCGTCGCGCGACGATCTCCAAACGATCACCTCGCTGACGGCAGCCGCCTATCTGCCCTATACCGAACTTTTCGGCGCTCCACCGGTGCCAGTGACCGAAGATTACGTGCCGCGCATCGAACGCGGCGAGGTCTGGCTGCGCGAGATCGGCGATGAAACGGCCGGCCTCGTGGTCGTCGAGCAGCATCCCGAGCACCTCATGCTGTTCAGCATCGCGGTCTCGCCTGCCTTTCAGGGCGCCGGGCACGGGCTTGCGATGCTGCGCTGGCTTGAAGGCAAGGCGCGGGAATGGGCCATGCCGGAGATCCGGCTCTATACGAATGCGCGGATGGAGCGGAACGTCGCGCTTTATCGCGCCTTCGGGTTTCAGGAAACGGGTCGCCGGCCAAATCCTTATCGGCCAGGATGGACGCTCGTCGACATGGCGAAAGAGATTGTTGCGGCCTGAGCGGCTGCCAAAGGGGAGGACGTACATGACGAAATCCGGCACTATCCGCACCGGCATCGGCGGCTGGACCTTCGAGCCCTGGCGCGGGCATTTCTTCCCCGATGATCTCAAACAGAAGGACGAGCTGCATTATGCCAGCCGGCAGCTGAAGGTCATCGAGGTCAACGGCACCTATTACAGCACGCAGAAGCCGGCGGTCTTTGCCAAATGGGCAGCCGATGTGCCCGACGGTTTCATTTTTTCGCTGAAGGCGACGCGGTTTGTCACCAATCGGCGGGTGCTTGCCGAAGCCGGAGAATCGATGGAGCGCTTCCTGACGTCAGGCATTAGCGAACTCGGCGATCACCTCGGGCCGCTGCTCTGGCAGTTCGCGCCGACGAAGAAGTTCGATCCGGAAGATTTCGAGGCCTTCCTGAAGCTGCTGCCGGCAAAACAGGACGGGCTGGCGCTTCGCCACGTTGTCGAGGTCCGGCACGATTCCTTCAAGGTGCCGGAATTCGTGGCCCTGCTTGCCAAATACGGCGTGGCACCAGTTTGCGCCGAACACTTCGAATATCCGATGATCGCCGACGTCTCGGCGGATTTCGTCTATGCCAGGCTGCAGAAGGGATCCGACGATATTGCGACCTGCTATCCCGACAAGGAGTTGAAGGCCTGGGCCGACCGGCTCGAGACTTGGGCGGAAGGCAAGGTACCCGACGATCTGCCGCTGATCGATAAAGGCCGTAAGGTCAAGGTCGAGCCGCGCGACGTCTTCGCCTTCATGATCCATGAGGGCAAGGTGAATGCGCCGCATGGGGCGATCGCCCTGCAGAAATTGCTCGAGAAATAAATCGGGCTATAACGGCAGTACCGCCGCTGCGAGATCTTCCGCCGTCAGCCCTTTGCCGGCGCGGCGGGCGGCCTCTCCATGCAGCCAGACGCCGGCGGCTGCCGCCTCGAAGGCCGGCAGGCCCTGGGCGAGCAATCCACCGATAATGCCGGCGAGCACATCGCCGGAACCGGCGGTCGCAAGCCAAGCCGGCGCATTGGTATTGATGAGCGCGCGGCCGTCCGGCGATGCGATGACGGTATCGGCGCCTTTATAGACGACCGCGGCATTGGCGCGGCGGGCAGCGGCGAGCGCCTTGTCGACCTTGCCCAGCGCATCGTCGCCGCCGATATCGGGAAACAGCCGCGAAAACTCGCCCTCGTGCGGCGTCAGGACCAGGCGCGGCTCGCCTTGGAAAAGATCGAAAAGCTGGTGCGGATCGTCCTTGAACGAGGAGATGCCGTCGGCGTCGAGCACCAGCCGGCGATCGGCAAGGGCAGTGACATAGGCGCGCGCCCTGGCGCCGACGCCGAAGCCGGGACCGAGGACGAAGGTCTGAAGCCGGGAGTCGGACAGCCAGTCTTCGAGTTCGGCCTCGCCGTCAATCGCATGCAGCATAACGGCCGTCAGATGCGCGGCATTGGCGGCGATCGCCGCATGGGGCGCTGCGACGGTCACCAGGCCGGCGCCGGCCCTCAGGCCGGAGGCCGCCGACATGCGCGCGGCGCCCGTCTTGTCGGCCTCGCCCGAGAAGACGACCAGATGGCCGCGTTTGTATTTATGCGTCTCCAACTGCTCGGGCGGCAGCACGGCCTTCCAGGCATCCGTTTTGTTCTCGGCGATGATACCGCCTGCCTCGGCCCTGACGATGCGGGCGGGTATGCCGATATCGAAGACGGCAAGCTCACCGCAAAGCTCCCTGCCCGGCATCAGCAGATGGCCGGGCTTGCGCGTCATGAAGGTGATGGTATTGCGCGCGCGGAAGGCTGCGCCCAGCACCTTGCCGGTGCGGCCGTCCAGACCGGAGGGCAGGTCGATCGCAAGCACGGGGATATCGGCCTCATCAACTTGCTCGATCACTGTGCGGACAGCGGCCGGCACCGCGCGCCCGAGCCCGGCCCCGAACAGGCCGTCGACGATGACATCGCCGCTTTCGGGCCGGTAGAGCTCAAGCCCCTGCGCCTGAAGTGCGCAGCCGGCCCGAGCGCGGGCGGCGTCGCCCTCCAGCTTGGAAGGATCGCCGAGATGGAAAAGCGCCACTGTCGCTCCGCCTTCCTGCAGATGCCTTGCCGCGACATAGGCGTCGCCGCCATTGTTGCCCGGGCCGCAGAGCACGACGAAACGCAGAGCAGCCGGATGAAGCCTGAGCGCGGCAGCGGCGACCGCAGCGCCCGCTCGTTCCATCAGACCGAAGGAGTCGATGCCGGACGCGGCAGCAGCCTTATCGACGGCTGCCATTTCGGCTGGCGTAAGGAGAAGGTCGGAGAGATGTTTGCTCATCAGCCTATTCAATTCAAAAAACGCACAAAAAACAACCGCATGAACGATCAAGCGGAAGCCCTTATTTTATGCATTTGCCTATCTTTTCACCGCACAGATATCTGCTTTAGCAATCGCTGGAAAATCTGACTTTCGCGGTTTTCGATCTGATTTTAGGCAGGAGGCGATGTTTTTTCACTTCTCCATCACCAAAACCACATCGAATGCCCCGCAAACGCGCCGGTTTTGACAGAATCGGCGTATTTTTTCGAAAAGACGGATTTCAAACTGGCACGATATCTGCATCATATCCGGCGAGCGGGAAACATCCTGCCACAACGGGAGAAGCGGAGAGCATTTTCTCATGAAAAAGATCGAAGCGATCATTAAGCCTTTCAAGCTGGACGAAGTGAAGGAAGCCCTTCAGGAAGTCGGCCTGCAGGGTATCACAGTCACAGAAGCCAAGGGCTTCGGTCGTCAGAAGGGCCACACGGAACTCTACCGCGGCGCCGAATACGTCGTCGATTTCCTGCCGAAGGTGAAAGTCGAGGTCGTGCTGGCCGACGAGAACGCGGAAGCGGTCATCGACGCGATCCGCAAGGCGGCGCAAACCGGCCGCATCGGCGACGGAAAGATCTTTGTCTCCAATGTCGAAGAGGTTATCCGCATCCGCACCGGCGAGACCGGCATCGATGCCATCTGACCACTTTGCCTACCGGGCAAAGTCCGATACCGTCACCGCGCCCACCTATTGTCATTGCAAATTGGAGGAAGGTATTTAATGGCGACCGCAAGCGAAATTCTGAAGCAGATCCAGGAAAACGACGTGAAGTTCGTCGATCTGCGTTTCACCGACCCGAAGGGCAAACTGCAGCATGTAACGATGGACGTTGCCGTCGTCGACGAAGACATGTTCGCCGACGGCGTGATGTTCGACGGCTCCTCGATCGGCGGCTGGAAGGCCATCAACGAGTCCGACATGGTGCTGATGCCCGATACGGAAACGGTGCATATGGACCCATTCTTCGCCCAGTCGACCATGGTCATCGTCTGCGACATCCTCGATCCGGTCTCCGGCGAGGCCTATAATCGCGATCCGCGCGGCACCGCCAAAAAGGCCGAAGCCTACCTCAAGGCCTCCGGCATCGGCGACACGATCTTCGTCGGCCCGGAAGCCGAATTCTTCGTTTTCGACGACGTCAAGTACAAGGCCGATCCCTACAACACCGGCTTCAAGCTGGATTCGACCGAATTGCCGTCGAACGACGACACCGATTACGAAACCGGCAACCTCGGCCATCGCCCGCGCGTCAAGGGCGGCTATTTCCCGGTTCCGCCGGTCGACAGCGCCCAGGACATGCGTTCGGAAATGCTGACAGTTCTTTCCGAAATGGGCGTCGTCGTCGAAAAGCATCACCATGAAGTGGCAGCCGCCCAGCACGAACTCGGCATCAAGTTCGACACGCTGGTGCGCAACGCCGACAAAATGCAGATCTACAAATACGTCGTGCACCAGGTGGCGAACGCCTATGGCAAGACCGCGACCTTCATGCCGAAGCCGATCTTCGGCGACAACGGCTCGGGCATGCATGTGCACCAGTCGATCTGGAAGGGCGGCAAACCGACCTTTGCCGGCGACGAGTATGCCGGTCTTTCCGAGAGCTGCCTTTACTATATCGGCGGCATCATCAAGCATGCCAAGGCGATCAACGCCTTCACCAATCCCTCGACGAACTCCTACAAGCGCCTCGTTCCAGGTTATGAAGCGCCGGTGCTGCTCGCCTATTCGGCCCGCAACCGCTCGGCCTCCTGCCGCATTCCGTTTGGCTCCAATCCGAAGGCCAAGCGCGTCGAAGTCCGCTTCCCGGATCCGACCGCCAACCCCTATCTCGCCTTCGCCGCCATGCTCATGGCCGGGCTCGACGGCATCAAAAATAAGATCCATCCCGGCAAGGCCATGGACAAGGATCTCTACGATCTGCCGCCGAAGGAACTGAAGAAGATCCCGACCGTCTGCGGCTCGTTGCGTGAAGCGCTTGAAAGCCTCGACAAGGACCGCAAGTTCCTGACGGCCGGCGGCGTCTTCGACGACGATCAGATCGATGCCTTCATCGAGTTGAAGATGGCAGAGGTGATGCGTTTCGAGATGACGCCGCACCCTGTCGAATACGACATGTACTATTCGGCCTGATCGGCTGCGAATATTGAAAGTCCCGGTTCGCCGGGGCTTTCATCTCCCCAGGTCATGAACGGCAGAAGGAGGATATGACGTTCATGTGACGGACAAGTGCAAAAATCTTGATTTGCACGACACCAATCACCAAATTTGGTGATGAAAGGAAGTCGTACCATGAAAGAAAGAGTAGCAAAGTTTAGTATCGGCGAAGTGGTCCGGCACAAGGTTTTCCCGTTTCGCGGCGTCATCTTCGACGTTGATCCGGAGTTCGCGAACACGGAGGAATGGTGGAATTCCATTCCCGCCGAGGTGCGCCCCAGCAAAGACCAGCCATTCTACCACCTGCTCGCGGAAAATGACGAAAGCGAATATGTTGCCTATGTCTCCGAGCAGAACCTGGTGAACGACGAAAGCGGCACGCCGCTTCGCAACCAGCAGGTCTACCAGATTTTCGATCAGAGCCCGTCAGGGCAGTTCAAACCCAAGATGAGCTTCGCCCATTAAGTCAGGCGTCCCGATCCATGAAACAAGGCCTCGCCTCTCCCAGCGAGGCCTTTTTCTTTTGGCACCAGATCCGGCCTTTGCTTGTCGCTCGGAAGCCCTCCGCAGGATGGGTCGAGACCAGCTCGCCCCCGGCAAGGATTAGGGCGAGGGCAAATTCGCGGTCCGAACCGGACAGCCACTACCAATGCCGAAGTGAGACAGATGCCTATCAACAAAAAACCCGGCCTGAAGCCGGGTTTCTAATTCAATATGGCGGCAGGATTACTGCGCCTTGGCTGCCTTCTGGGCGTCTTCAAGCTTCTTGCGGGCTTCGTCAGCCTTCTTCTGCATGCCTTCCTGCAGGCTGCGCTGGCTTTCAGCAAGCTTGTTTTCGGTGACCGGTTCGCCGTCATAAGCGCCGGTGAAGCCTTCGAGCGAGATCTTGATAGGGTTCGGGGCGCGGCGGAAATTGATCGAGGTGAAGATTACGTCGCTGCCCTTCTTCAGGCTGGCGATCATTGCATCGGTCAGCGGGATTTCGGCCGTGCACTTGTCCGGCAGGCAGACGGCGTAATCGAGCTTCTGGCCCTTGCCACCATCGATCTGCATCATGATGCCGGGCGGAATCAGGCGCGCGGTCGGAACGGAAACCTGCAGGAGCTTGCGGTTGATCTTGCCGGTGACCGAGATCAGGCCGACGGCCGTGACGAGTTGGCCGCCATTAGCGAGGATCAGGTTCTGGACGACACAGATGTCGTTGTCTTCCTGCTTGCTGCAGGTCTTGTACCAACCAAGCTTGGGAGCGCCGACGCCCTGGGCCGGAGCCTGTGCCCCTGCATCCTGCGCGAAGGAGGAGACCGGAGCCGAAGCGGCGCCGAACATCACTGCCAGAACGGACAGTGCTGCCCGCATTTTCTTTTCAGACTTGAACATCATAACGAATTCCGTCTCCTGATATCCGTTCGGAGCAGCGACGTGCCACCCCAACCATCGGGTCGTTCGGCACTCACCTCATAGAAAAATGAGGCAAATGCATGACCCCGAAACTTCGGGTTCACCTGTTACATCGCAGCGTTCAAGATATCCAGCATTTCTTTGGCAATTCGAGCAGCTATTTCATCGGCGGCGCAAAGAAATCGCGTCCGCGTGTTGGAATCGGTCGGCCCCATGCTAATCTCCGGCGTGAATCGTGCCCATTTTCGCGGATTTCAAGGAATGCCGAATGCTCCGGATCGTCGTCCCCCTCGCCCTTTCGCTGCTCTGCGGCACCGTCGCCGCTGAGCCGCTGCACGGCATTGCCATGCATGGCGAGCCGGCTCTGCCGCCCGATTACAAGCACTTCCCTTACGTCAATCCCGACGTCAAGAAGGGAGGCAAGATCACCTATGGCGTCGTCGGCACCTTCGACAATCTCAACCCGTTCATTCTGAAGAGCATGCGCACGACGGCACGCGGCATGTGGGACCCGGACTATGGCAACCTCGTCTACGAATCACTAATGCAGCGCTCCAGGGACGAGCCCTTCACGCTGTACGGCCTGCTTGCCGAAACGGTCGAATGGGACGACGACAGGAGCTTCATCCAGTTCAACCTCAATCCGAAGGCGAAATGGTCCGACGGCCAGCCGGTGACGCCCGAAGATGTAATGTTCAGCTTCGAGCTGTTACGTGACAAAGGCCGCGTCCCATTCTCCAACCGCCTCAAGGTCGTCGCTGAAATGGAGAAGGTCGGCGAACACAGCGTGCGCTTTACCTTCAATGACAAGGCCGACCGAGAGACGCCTTTGATTTTCGGTCTTTTCCCGGTGCTGCCGAAACATGCGATCGATCCCGAAACCTTTGACCGCACATCGCTGACGCCCCCCGTCGGTTCCGGTCCTTACAAGGTGAAGGTGGTGAAGCCCGGCGAAAGCATCACCTATGAACGCGACCCGAATTACTGGGGCAAGGACATTCCTGCTAAGGTCGGCACCGACAATTACGATCAGATCACCGTCCAGTATTATCTTCAGGACACGACGTTGTTCGAAGCCTTCAAGAAGGGCGATGTCGACGTCTATCCCGACGGCAATCCCGGTCACTGGGCCAATGCTTACAATTTCCCCGCAGCCACCTCCGGGGCGATCATCAAGGACGTGTTCACGCCGAAACTGCCGAGCGGCATGCTCGGCTTCGTCTTCAACACGCGGCGGCCGATCTTTGCCGATCCGAAAGTGCGTGAGGGCCTGTCACTGGTGTTCGATTTCGAATGGGCGAACAAAAACCTCTATTCCGGCGCCTACAAGCGCACTCAAAGTTTCTGGCAGAATTCCGAGCTTTCGAGCTTCGGCGTGCCCGCCAATGCCGCGGAGCTTGCGCTACTCGGACCGATCAAGGACAAGATCGCTCCCCAAATTCTCGACGGTACCTACAAGCTGCCGATCACCGACGGCTCCGGGCGCGACCGCAACGTGCTGAAGCAGGCGGTTGGGCTGTTGAAACAGAGCGGCTATACGATTCAGGGCGGCAAGATGGCCGACGCCTCAGGGCACCAGCTCGCGTTTGAAATCATGACGCAGAATGCCGACCAGGAGAAGCTCGCCGTCGCTTACCAGCGTTCGTTGCAGGCGATCGGTATCGCCGCGTCGATCCGCACGGTCGATGATTCGCAGTATCAGAGCCGCACGAACACCTTCGATTACGACATGATCATGAAGTCCTTCACCTCGTCGCTGTCGCCTGGAAACGAGCAGCTCGGCCGCTGGTCTTCGGCTGCCCGCACGCGCGAGGGCACGGACAGCTTTGCCGGCGCCAACGATGCAGATCTCGACACGCTGATCGATCATCTGCTGAGGGCGCGCTCGGCGGAAGAATTCACCGCGGCGGTTCGCTCCTACGACCGGCTGCTGCTGTCCAGCCACTACGTGCTGCCGCTCTATCATATGGACCAGCAATGGGTGGCGCGCAGCAAGCGTATCGGCCATCCCGATACGACGCCGCTTTACGGCTATCAGCTGCCTATATGGTGGGATACAAGCGCCCAATAGAAGCGGCCGAACGCCTCGGGCCGATGTCTCCTCCTGAGACACAGAGAATAAGGAAAGTGATCATGGAGCGTATTACCATCGACGTCGTGTCGGATGTCGTCTGCCCCTGGTGCTATCTCGGCAAGGCGCGGCTGGAACTCGCAATCGCCGAAGTGCAGGACGAGATCGGCGTCGACATCAACTGGCGGCCGTACCGGCTCAATCCTGACTATCCCAAAGAGGGCGTCGATCAGAAGAAGGCGCTGGCTGAGAAGCTCGGCGGCGAGGAGCGTGTGGCGCAAGCCCACAAGATGCTGAGCGATCTCGGCCGCGAGGTCGGCATCGCCTTCGATTTCGAGGCGATCAAAATTGGCCCCAACACGCTCGATGCGCATCGGCTGATCCACTGGGCGATGATCGAAGGCCGCGAAAAGCAGGACGCGGTCGTCGCAGCGCTGTTCAAAGCGAATTTCGAAGAGGGCCGCAATGTCGGCGATCATGCGGTGCTACTCGATATCGCCGAAAAGGTCGGCCTGGACCGCTCGGTCATCGCCTCGCTGCTCGCTTCCGACGCCGATCGCGATCTGATCGTCGCCGAAATCAAGGCGGCGCAGGATATGGGCGTCAACGGCGTGCCGTTCTTCATCTTCGACCAGCAGTATGCCGTCAGCGGCGCACAGACGCCCGATGTGCTGGCGGGTGCATTGCGCGATATTGCCAAGGCGAAGGCCGAGGCGCGATCGGGGCTCAACTGAGGTGCCGACGCGCATCGAGATCGAAGAGCCGCAACAAAGCTGGGCCGAGGATTTCGCTGCGCTCAAGCGCGCCATCATGCTCGTAGCTCCTGCCGGCGCCTATCTGCATCACATCGGATCGACGGCCATTCCCGGCCTTCCCGCGAAGGATATCATCGATATCCAGCTGACCGTGAATGATCTGGCCGACGTTGATGTCGAGGCATTCGAACGGGTCGGTTTCGAGCACAGTCCAATCGTCATCGACCACTGTCCTCCGGGAGTTAAGTTGGCGGAAGGCGAATTGCACAAGGCCTTCTTTCGCAGCAGAGGACGCCCGGCCAATCTGCACATCCGAGAAAAAGGCCGGTTCAATCAGCGCTACTCTCTTCTCTGCCGCGACTTCCTGCGTGCCCATGGGACGGCAGCGAATGCCTATGCGCTAATCAAACAGCGACTCGCTCAGCGTTTTCCCGACGACGTCGACTTCTACTACGACATCAAGGACCCGGTGTTTGACATCATCATGGATGGCGCCAATGAATGGGCAAGACTGATCGGTTGGTCAGAACCGCCAGCCGACTGAACGGTATCGGCTTTCAGCCCAGAACCGGGATGCAGCGCACCTCGGTCTTCACGGAGTTGGCGATGAAACATTCGTCGTGGGCGCGATGGTGCAGCGCTTCAAGCTCGCTCAACGAGGGCTGCTTGTCGCCGGAAAAGGCCACATGTGGGCGGAGCGTGACGACGGTCATGGCGAGACGGCCTTCGGCATTCTTCTCCATGATGCCCTCGGCGGCGTCGGTGTAGCTGTCGACGCAAAAGCGGCGTTTGGCGGCGATCGACAGGAACCAAAGCATGTGGCAGCTGGAGAGCGAGGCGACAAAAGCCTCTTCCGGATCGACGGCGTCTCCGGCGGAATAAGGAAGCGGAACGACATGTGAGGAGGAGGACGCCCTCACCTCGATGCCGCCGTCGAAGGTCCAGCGGTGGGCGCGGCTGTAGCGGCTGTCGGTGAAGGTTTCGCCGTTGCGCTCCCAGGCGATCGTTGCGCCGTATGTGGCCATGCCTGCCTCCCTCCCTCTGTTTATTTCGCCATCTCGGCCAGTTGCGTCATGATAACAGCGGCGCCCTGCAGGCGCTTTTCCGGGGTCGGCAGATCGCGGGTCAGGAACAGGCTGTGATCGGGGCGGATCTTCGCCATCGTGCCCTGCTTGCCGATATAGCCGACGAGATTTGCCGGGTTCGGGAATTCCTTATTGCGGAACTGCACGACGACGCCCTTCGGGCCGGCGTCGAGCTTTTCGACATTGGCGGTGCGGCAGAGCGACTTGATATAGACGATCTTCAGGAGATGCTGGACTTCGATCGGCATCGGGCCGAAGCGGTCGATCATCTCCGCACCGAAGCCGTCGATCTCCTTGAGTTCGGTGAGTTCGCCGAGACGGCGGTAAAGCGCCATGCGCAGATGCAGATCGGGAACGTAATCTTCCGGGATCATCACCGTCGTACCGACCGAGATTTGCGGCGACCAGCCGGTATCATGGATTTCGTCGATGCCCTTGACCTCGGCGACCGCCTCTTCCAGCATCTGCTGGTAGAGTTCGAAGCCGACCTCCTTGATATGGCCGGACTGCTCCTCGCCGAGCAGATTGCCGGCGCCGCGGATATCGAGGTCGTGGCTTGCCAGCTGGAAGCCGGCGCCGAGTGTATCCAAGGACTGCAGCACCTTCAGCCGACGGTCGGCCGTTGCCGTCAGCACCTTGTTTACAGGCAGGGTGAAGAGCGCAAAAGCGCGCACCTTCGAGCGGCCGACGCGGCCGCGCAGCTGATAGAGCTGGGCAAGGCCGAACATATCGGCGCGGTGGACGATCAGCGTGTTGGCTGTCGGCACGTCGAGGCCGGATTCGACGATCGTGGTCGACAGCAGCACATCGTAACGGCCTTCATAGAAGGCGTTCATGATGTCTTCGAGTTCGCCGGCCGGCATCTGGCCATGGGCGACGGCGACCTTCAGCTCCGGCACGTCGGACTGCAGGAAGGCCTGCACATCTGCGAGATCGGCGAGCCTCGGGCAAACATAGAAGCTCTGGCCGCCGCGATAGTGCTCACGCATCAGCGTCTCGCGGATGACCAGGCTGTCGAAAGGCGAGATGAAGGTGCGCACCGCCATGCGATCGACCGGCGGCGTGGTGATCAACGACAGTTCGCGCACCCCGGTCATGGCGAGCTGCAGCGTGCGCGGGATCGGCGTCGCGGAAAGCGTCAGCACATGCACGTCGCTCTTCAGCTCCTTCAACCGCTCCTTGTGCTTCACGCCGAAATGCTGCTCTTCGTCGATGACGAGCAGGCCGAGATTGGCGAATTTGATGCCGGCGCCGAGCAGAGCATGGGTGCCGACGACGATATCGGTCTTGCCTTCGGAGACTTCCTTCTTGGTCAGCGCCAGTTCCTTGGCGCCGACAAGCCGCGAGGCTTGCTGGATGCGCACCGGCAGGCCGCGAAAACGCTCGGAGAAAGTCTTGAAATGCTGGCGGGCGAGCAAGGTCGTCGGCACGACGACGGCAACCTGGACGCCGTTCATCGCGGCGACGAAGGCGGCGCGCAAGGCCACTTCCGTCTTGCCGAAGCCGACGTCGCCGCAGACGAGGCGATCCATCGGTCGGCCGGCGCCGAGATCGGAGCGTACGGCTTCGATGGCATTGTCCTGGTCTTCGGTCTCGTCATAGGGGAAGCGGGCGGCAAACTCGTCGTAAAGTCCGTCCGGGGTCGTCAGAACAGGCGCATGGCGCGTCAGGCGCTCGGCGGCGATGCGGATCAGCGCATCCGCCATGTCGAGCAGCCGCTTCTTGAGCTTGGCCTTGCGCATCTGCCAGGCGCCGCCGCCGAGCTTGTCGAGCTGAGTATCCGTCCCCTCCCCGCCATAGCGCGAGAGCAGATCGATGTTTTCGACCGGCAGGAAGAGTTTGGCCTCGTCGGCATATTGCAGTTCGAGGCAGGCATGCGGGGCGCCTGCCGCCTCGATGGTCTTGAGGCCGATAAAGCGGCCGATGCCGTGTTCGGCATGGACGACGATCGAGCCCTCGTCGAGGCCGGCGACCTCGGCGATGAAATCGGCGGCGCGCTTGCGGCGCTTGGAGCGGCGCACCATGCGGTCGCCGAGAATATCCTGCTCGCCGATGACGACGAGATCGCCGGCCTCGAAACCGGATTCGAGATTGAGCACCGCGGCCGCCGCCTCGCCTTTACCCAGCGTGCCGAGATCCTTCAGCGCCTCGACCGGCTTCACCTTTTCCAGACCATGTTCGTTCAGCACCTGCAGCAGGCGCTCCAGCGAACCTTCGGTCCAGGCGGTGACCAACACCTTCGCCCCGCCGGCGCGGCGGTCGGCGATGTGCTTGACGACGACGTCGAAGATATTGACGCGTTCGGCATCGCCGCCGCCTTCGGCATTTGAGCGGGCCCAGCGCTGGCCCTGGCGAGCCTCGATGTTGACGACCCGCCTCGCCTCGCCCTCTATCTCGTTGAAGGGGCTGATGCGAATCGCGCCGAGTGCGTCGAGAGTCTTGGCGAAAAGCATGCTGTCCAGGTAGAGCTGCCCCGGCGCCACCGGCTTGTAGGGCGTGCCCTGCGCCATCTGTCCCTTGGCCGGCTGGCCGGAATTCAGCCGGGCGTCGAAATAATCGAGGACGAGCTTGGAGCGTTCTTCCGCCGCCTCCCGCACGGTGTGGTCGGTGACGACTCGGAAGCCGCTGAGATAATCGAAGACGGTATCGAGCTTCTCGTAGAAGAACGGCAGCCAGTGTTCCATGCCGGGGTAACGGCGGCCTTCG
Source organism: Rhizobium lentis (assembly GCF_014200175.1). Classification (GTDB taxonomy): domain Bacteria; phylum Pseudomonadota; class Alphaproteobacteria; order Rhizobiales; family Rhizobiaceae; genus Rhizobium; species Rhizobium mulingense. The sequence continues at coordinate 51,451 of NZ_JACHBD010000004.1, forward strand.
GAGACGGCGAGATAGAGCGCGTCATCGCGAGTCGTCGCGCCGAAAGCCGACAGGTAATTCTTGCGAAAGCGGCTGATCGTATCCGGCGTCAGCGTCACCTCGCTCATCGGGTTGAGATCGAGCGAACGCACCTGGCCGGTCGTGCGCTGGCTCGCCGGATCGAAGCTGCGGATCGTTTCCAGCGTATCGCCGAAGAAATCGAGGCGGACCGGCTCTTCCGATCCCGGCACGAAGACGTCGAGAATGCCGCCGCGCACGGCATATTCGCCGACCTCGCGAACGGTCGCGACACGGTCGAAACCGTTGCGCTCCAGACGTCCGGCGAGATCGTCCATGCGCAGCTGGTTGCCGGGACGGGCCGAAAAGCTCAGGCTTTCAATGACATCCTGCGGCGCCACCTTCTGCAACATGGCATTGGCGGTGACGAGCACGATTGCCGCATGCGGCTTTTTGCGATGGGCGATGAGGCCGCCGAGCGCGGCCAGCCGGCGGGCCGAGGTATCGGCGCTCGGCGAGACGCGGTCATAGGGCAGACAGTCCCAGGCCGGCAGGGTGAGAACCGGAATGTCGGGGGCGACGAAGCCGAGCATCTGCTCGAGATCGACCATGCGATGGCCGTCTGACATGACATAGGCGACCGGCTCTCCCGTGCGGGCGAGTTCGGCGAGCAGCAGCGGTTCAAGGCCGGCAGGCACATTGCCGATCGTCAGCGGCTCGGCAATGGCCGCCAGCTTATTCGCATCGAAACCAGGGATCATTCCGGCGTCCTGAGGGGCTTGTCGAAATCGGGCGTATAGGCCGCAAGGCGGGCAAACATCGGTGTCTGGAAACGCTCAGGCACCGGCCAGGTTCCCATGATCCAGCGGACGAGATCATTGTCTTCCTCGGCCATGATCGTTTCGAACTCGTCGAGCTCGGCTTCCGAAAGCGTCGCGATCTCGGCTTCGGCGAACTGACCGAAGACCAGATCCATCTCGCGGATCCCGCGATGACAGCAGCGGAAAAGGACGCGGCGGCGGCGCGGGTCGAGACCGGCACTCGTGAGCGTGACACCTGTCATGGCATTACCTTCCTGTTGATGCGCCTCTATAGCCCCTCGAAAGCGGCTTGTCAGCCTTGCCAAGGCCGCATTGTTCATCGCATTTTGGCCTCATGCGCCCCGCCATTCTCGATCCGCTGTTTTCCCCCATTTCGGGCCTTCCGGGCGTCGGCCCGAAGGTCGCCGAACTACTCGTCAAGCTGCTCGGGCGCGAGACGGTGGAGGATTGCCGGGTCATCGATCTTCTCTTCCATGCGCCCTTCTCGCTGATCGACCGGCGCAACCAGCCTGGGATAGCCTTGGCGCCGCAGGGCGCGATCGTAACGATCACCGCGCGCGTCGACCGCCACCAAGTGCCGCCGCGCGGCAAAAGCAATGTGCCCTACCGCGTCTTCCTGCATGACGAGACCGGCGAGCTGACGCTGGTCTTCTTCCGCGGACAGGCGGCCTGGCTGGAAAAGCAGCTGCCGATTGATGCCGAGGTGACGGTCAGCGGCAAGGTCGACTGGTTCAACGGCCGCGCCTCGATGGTGCATCCGGACTACATCGTCAGAGCGGAGGAAGCCGAGAACCTGCCGCTGGTCGAGCCGATCTATCCGCTGACGGCAGGGCTTTCACCGAAGACATTGCGCAAGATCATCGATGCCGCGCTGCCGCGTTTTCCCGAGCTGCCGGAATGGATAGACCCGGCGCTGGCGCAGAAGCAGGGGCTGCCCTCGATCCGCGACAGCTTCCACATGCTGCACGAGCCGCGCGACCCGTCCGATATCGACCCGCAGGCCCCAGCGCGGCGGCGGCTCGCCTATGACGAGTTCCTCGCCGGCCAGCTTTCGCTGAGCCTGGTGCGTCAGAGGCTGCGCAAGGTAGCGGGCCAGCCGTTGCAGGCGACGGGGGCGGTCAGCGCCAAGATTCAGAAGACCCTACCCTTCTCACTTACATCAAGTCAGAAAGAGGCGATCGCCGACATTCTGAAGGACATGGCGGGCACCGAACGCATGCTGCGGCTGCTGCAGGGCGATGTCGGTTCCGGCAAGACCCTGGTTGCGCTGATGTCGATGGCAGCGGTGATCGAGAGCGGCGGCCAGGCGGTACTGATGGCGCCGACCGAAATCCTGGCGCGCCAGCACCACGCGACGATCTCCAAATTTGCCGCCTCCGCCGGCCTCGGCATCGAGGTGCTGACCGGTCGCACCAAGGGGCGCGAGCGGGAGGAGATCCTGGAGCGCATCGCCTCGGGCGCAGCACAGATCGTCGTCGGCACACATGCGCTGTTCCAGGACAGCGTCACTTACGCCAATCTCATGCTTGCCGTCGTCGACGAACAGCACCGTTTCGGCGTGCATCAGCGCCTCCGGCTGACCGCCAAAGGCATCTCGCCGCACATGCTCGTCATGACGGCAACGCCGATCCCGCGCACGCTGGTGCTCGCCGCCTTCGGCGACATGGATGTTTCCAAGCTCACGGAAAAACCGGCCGGCCGCAAGCCGATCCAGACGATCACCGTGCCAATGGAGCGCACCGGCGAGATCGTCGGCCGGCTGCAGAGCGCGCTTGCCGAGGGCAAGAAGGCCTACTGGATCTGCCCGCTGGTCGAAGAATCCGAAGAGCTCGACCTGATGTCGGCAGAGGAGCGGCATGCGACGTTGGTCTCGGCACTCGGCCCCGATATCGGCCTCATCCACGGCCGCATGAGCGGGCCGGAGAAGGATGCGGCGATGATGGCGTTCAAGAACGGCGAAACCCGGCTGCTCGTCGCCACCACCGTCGTCGAGGTCGGCGTCGACGTGCCGGATGCGACGATCATGGTGATCGAACATGCCGAACGCTTCGGCCTTGCGCAATTACACCAGCTGCGCGGCCGGGTCGGACGCGGGCACGAGGCCTCGACCTGCATCCTGCTCTACAAGGGGCCGCTCGGCGAAACCGGCCATGCCCGGCTTTCGATCATGCGGGAGACGGAAGACGGTTTCCGCATCGCCGAGGAGGATCTGAAGCTGCGCGGCGAAGGCGAGCTGCTCGGAACCCGCCAGTCCGGCACGCCGGGTTTTCGCATCGCCAGCCTCGAGGCGCATGCCGACCTGCTCGAGATCGCCCGCAAGGATGCGGCCTATCTCATCGAGCGCGATCCGGAGCTGACGGGCGAACGAGGACAGGCGATTCGCACGCTTCTCTATCTGTTCCGCCGCGACGAGGCGATCCGCTTCCTGAGGGCTGGTTAATCGGCTTTCGAAACCGCCACCGGCTTCGGCCGTGGCAAATGCTTCTGCTTCGGCTCGGACGGCTTGTGTTCGGGAGCCACCAGGCCGCCGGAGATCAGGAACTTGGCGGCGTCTTCCGCGCTCATGTCGAGCATGACGATCTTTTCGCGCGGCACGAAAATGAGGAAACCGGCTGTCGGCACAGGGGTCGGCGGCAGGAAAACGGCCACCATGTCCTGACCCATGGCGTTGAACTTCGATGCGATCTCGCCCTTGGCGTCGGTGGCGACGAAAACCAGAGCCCAGAGGCCAGGCCCCGGATACTCGATGAGGCCCACTTTCTTGAAGGAGTTCGACTGGTCCTTCAGCACGGTTTCGAAGATCTGCTTCACGCTTCTATAAATCGTGCGAACCAGCGGCATGCGCTGGACGATCGATTCGCCGAAACGGACGATGCTCTGGCCGATGAGGTTCTTGCCGAGGAAGCCGACGACGGTGATCAGCACGATGGCGATCAGCAGCCCGAAGCCGGGAATGGCGAAATTCAGATAGCTTTCCGGATTCCAGCGCGCCGGAATATAGGGCCTCACCCAGCTGTCCGACCAGTGGATGAAGGTCCAGGTCAGCCAGATGGTAATGGCGATCGGCGCGCAGATAATCAGGCCCGCGAGAAAGTTGTTTCTCAGCCGGGTTGCCACCGGCATTCTGGGGGTATTGTCGGTCATCGTTTCCTGATGAACTCCATCTAGTCCTGGACAGGCCGGAACGCCGGCCCTCCCCCTTGTCCGCACTCCAAAATTGCCAGAATTCGGGGCGTCGTACAACATGTTTCGGCGCCGGAAATCCGGCATTACAGGCTTATTCCACGGTCACGGATTTCGCCAGGTTGCGGGGCTGGTCGACGTCGGTGCCCATGAAGACGGCTGTGTGGTAGGCAAGCAGCTGGATCGGCAGCGAGAAGATCATCGGCGCGATGATTTCATCGACGACAGGCAGGGTAATCGTCGCCATGGTCGGCAGCTTCGAGGCCGCGGCACCCGCTTCGTCGGTAATGAAAATGATGCGGCCGCCGCGGGCTGCGACCTCCTGCATGTTGGAAACGGTCTTTTCGAAGAAACGGTCGTAGGGCGCAATGACGATAACAGGCATGTTTTCGTCGATCAGCGCGATCGGCCCGTGCTTCAATTCGCCGGCGGCATAACCTTCGGCGTGGATATAGGAGATTTCCTTGAGCTTCAGCGCCCCCTCCATGGCAAGCGGGAAGCTGGTGCCGCGGCCGAGATAAAGCACGTCCTTGCATTTCGACAGTTCGCGCGACAGGCTTTCCATCTGCGGCTGGATGAGGTTCAGCACCCGGCTCATGACGCGCGGCATTTCGGCGAGATGACGCACCAGGGCCCTCTCCTCCTCAGTGCTCACCGTACCGCGCGCCTTGCCGGCGCCGATCGCCAGCGACGCCAACACGGCGAGCTGGCAGGTGAAGGCCTTGGTCGAGGCGACGCCGATTTCCGGGCCGGCCATGATCGGGAAGACGGCATCGGATTCGCGGGCGATCGTCGATTCGCGGACGTTGACGACGGCGCCAATCTTCAGGCCGTTGTCGCGGCAGTAGCGCAGCGAGGCCAGCGTATCGGCGGTTTCGCCGGACTGCGAGATGAAGAGTGCCGCCTGCGAGGGCGAGAGCGGCATTTCGCGGTAACGGAATTCAGAGGCGACGTCGATCTCGACCGGCAGGCGGGCATAACGCTCGAACCAGTATTTGCCGACGAGACCGGCGAGATAGGCGGTGCCGCAGGCCGAGATCGCCAGGCCGGTCGCCGCCTTGAAGTCAATCGCTGCGGCATTGGCGCCGATGGTGTTCTCGGCGAAATCGACATAGTGGCTGAGCGCATGGGAGATCACCTCCGGCTGCTCGTATATTTCCTTTTCCATGAAGTGGCGGTGATTGCCCTTGTCGACGACATAGGCGGTCGCCTGCGAGATCTGCCGGGCGCGCTTGACCGGTTTGCCGGCGAAATCCAGGACCGAGACGCTATCGCGGGTGATGACGGCGCAGTCGCCGTCGACGAGATAGGTGATCTCGTTAGTGAAGGGCGAAAGCGCGATGGCGTCCGAGCCGAGGAACATCTCGCCGCGACCATAGCCCACGGCAAGCGGCGGGCCGGAACGGGCGGCCATGATCGTGTCGGGATCGGCCTTGAGCATGACGGCCAGCGCATAGGCGCCGGTCACCCGGTTCAGCATTTTCAGCATGGCGGCGCGCGGCTCGAGGCCTTCGCGCAGATATTTCGCCATCAGCTGGGCGACGACTTCGGTGTCGGTCTGGGTTTCGAAGACCGAGCCGTCCGCGGTCAGTTCGTCGCGCAGCTCGGAGAAGTTTTCGATGATGCCGTTATGGACGACGGCGACACCTTCGACGAAATGCGGATGGGCATTGGTCTCATTGGGCACGCCATGGGTAGCCCAGCGCGTATGGGCAATTCCGACCGTGCCGGGCAGCGGTTCGACGTCGAGGCGCTTTTCCAAGTTGAAGAGCTTGCCCTCGGCGCGGCGGCGATCCATCACCCCCTCGTGGACGGTGGCGACGCCAGCGGAATCATAACCACGATATTCGAGGCGCTTCAGCGCATCGACCAGGCGCCCGGCAACAGGCTGAGTTCCGACGATCCCCACAATTCCGCACATGCAATATCCCCTAAGCCTCCGATAACGCGGCCAGTCCTAACGATTTCGGCTTATTTCTCAATGGTCTCGGCGGTCACTTTCAATTTCCGCCGGTTACGGAAAGCGGGCTCTAAGTCTTGGCCTTCTTCGCCGCCTTGATGGCGAGTGCGCGCTCGCGCAGCAGGGAAGCACGGCCGGGCTTGATCTCCTGGCGGGCACGGCCGAGCGCCAGCGCATCGGCCGGCACGTCGGCGGTGATGACACTACCGGAGCCGACATAAGCGCCGTCGCCGATCGTCACCGGCGCGACCAGTGAGGAGTTGGAGCCGATAAAGGCGTTCTCGCCAATCACCGTCTCGCTCTTGTTGACCCCGTCATAATTGCAGGTGATCGTGCCGGCGCCGATATTGCTGCCGGCGCCGATGACGGCATCGCCGATATAGGTGAGGTGGTTGACCTTGGCGCCCTCACCCAACCGGCCATTCTTGACTTCGCAGAAATTGCCGACCTTCGCGCCGTTTGCGAGATCGGTACCCGGCCGCAGCCGCGCGAAGGGACCAACGGTCGCGCCCCGGCTGACATGAGCGCCTTCGATATGCGAGAAAGCGTGAATGACGGCGCCGCTGTCGATCACGGCGCCGAGACCGAAGACAACGTTCGGCTCGATCAGCGCATCCTGGCCGATGACTGTATCGTAGGAGAGGAACACCGTTTCCGGTGCGATCATGGTGACGCCCGCCAGCATCATCTCGCGGCGGCGGCGCTCCTGCCACAAGCGCTCGATAATCGCGAGTTCCGCGCGGTTGTTGCAGCCGGTCATTTCGATTTCGGGGGCATCGACGGCGGTGACGCGACAGCCGAGCGAGCGGGCGATCTCGACGAGATCGGTCAGATAGAATTCGCCCTTGGCATTGGAATTGCCGATGCGCGAGAGGAGATCGAGCGCCTTGCGGCCGTTGATCACCATCAGTCCGCTGTTGCACCAGGTCACAGTGCGCTCGGCATCGGTCGCATCCTTCTCTTCGCGGATGGCGATCAATTCACCGTCCTTGACGAGCAGGCGGCCGTAGCCGGTCGGGCGGTCGGTGTGGAAACCGATCACGACGATGTCGCTGCCCTCGGCAAGCTCCTGGCGGGCAGCCTTCAGCGGCTCGCCGGTCTGCAGCGGCACGTCGCCATAGGTGACGAGGATGTCGTCATACCCCCTGGCGATCGCTTCGCGCGCCGCCAGCACTGCGTGGCCGGTGCCGAGGCGCTGCTGCTGCAGATAGGATTCGACGCCGACACCGTTGATGCTGGCAGCCTTTGCCACCTCCTCGGCGTCGCGGCCCACGACAAGGGCGACGGCGGAAATGCCGGCGGAGGCGACCGCCTCGACCACATGGGCGATCATCGGCCGCCCGGCGACCGGATGCAGCACCTTCGATTTCGAGGATTTCATCCGCGTGCTGTCACCGGCGGCAAGGATGACGGCAAGGCAAGTACGTTCCATGATCTGCTCCGCGAATCCGCGCGATAAGGCGGCTTTCCTGCCTCATACTGCATAATTCCTCAAATCGGAATCGATTTTCGAAAGCCGCGATGGAAGGATGAAAAGTGCGACGGCGCCCCTCGGGCGTCTCCTAAGAAGGGCAACGCCATAGCACGGTCAATGCCCTTACTTCGGTGAAATTGCGGGCGAAAGCGGCTCCATGGCAGCAGGATCGCCGCGGGTCGCAAAGGCTTCGTGCACATGATCGCGGCCGTCCAGGATGACGACTTCCATCGCCCGACGCGCGGCGGCGCTGTCACCGGCAGCGATGGCATCGACGATCCGCATATGCGTGTCGGCAATGTTGGCAAACCCGTTTTCGGAGGGCGGCGTGCTGATGCGGAACATGCCGACGAGAGCCGCCTCGATGAGACTGCCGAGCGTGCGCATGAACGGATTGTGCGAGGCTTCGGCGAGCGCCAGGTGAAAGTGCAGGTCGGCGAGCGCCAGGCTGTCGGCTGTATGGCCGCTCGCCGCCATCTCCTCCGCCAGCCCGCGCAACGTCTCGATTTCCTCGGCATTGGCCCGCTCTGCGACGAGGCCGGCGGCGAAGGGCTCGACGGCAAGACGGATATCGTAAAGCTGCAACAGGAATTCTTCCGTCACACCGCTGTCGAAGTGCCAGGCGATAATCTCGCTATCGAACATGTTCCAGAGGTTCTTCTCGGTCACACGTGTGCCGACCCGGGCCTTGGCGACGACCATGCCCTTGGCGGCGAGCGTCTTCATCGTTTCACGCAGAACCGTGCGCGATACCTTGAAGCGCTGCGCCAGTTCCGTATCGCCCGGCAGGATCGAACCGACCGGATAGGTGCCGGCGACGATCGCCTTGCCGAGCTCGTCGACCACCTGTGCATGGCTCGTCCGGGTTCGGCGCCCTGTCTTGCGTGTCTCGATGAATTTGTTGCGCAAAGGACCCGCCCCCCTCAGGCATACCTCTTGTTCAGGCTGGAAAGGAACAGGATCGCCTTCTGCATCAGGATGAATGCGAACAGCAGCAGGCCGATCAGAATCTTCGTCCACCAGCTCGACAGCGTGCCGTCGAAGGTGATGTAGGTCTGAATGAGCCCCTGGATCAGAATCCCGATCAAGGTTCCCGCCACGAATCCCGCTCCTCCGGTCAGCAGCGTCCCCCCAATGACCACCGCAGCGATGGCGTCGAGTTCGACGCCGACTGCCGCAAGAGAATATCCGGCAGATGTGTACAGCGAAAAAACGATTCCGGATAGACCGGCGAGAAAACCCGACAGCGCGTAAATCTGGATCGTCGTGCGCCCCACCGGCACGCCCATCAGCCGCGCCGTCTGCGGCCCGCCGCCGAGGGCATAAACATTGGTGCCGAAGCGGGTACGATGGGCAATGAAGATGCCGGCGGCAAAGACCAGAAGCATGACGGCGCCGATCAGCGTCAGCCGTCCGCCTCCGGGCAGCCGCCAATAGAGGCTCGTCAGCGTCGAGTAATAATCGTGGTTGATCGGAATGCTGTCGATCGACAGCACGAAAGCGATACCGCGCGCCAGGAACATGCCAGCAAGGGTGACGATGAAGGCCGGCATTTCGAGATAGTGGATGATCGCGCCCATGATGGCGCCGAAGGCGGTGGTGATGACGAGGACAAGGGCGAAGGCGAGCAGCGGATGGATCGAGGTGTTCTGCAGGATCACCGCGAGGAAGACGCCGGTGAAGGCGATGATCGATCCGATCGACAGATCGATGCCGCCAGAGATGATGACGAAGGTCATGCCAACGGCGGCTATGCCGAGAAAGGCATTATCCGTCAGAAGATTGCCGATGACGCGCGTCGACAGCATGTTCGGATATTGCAGCGTGCAGCCGGCATAGGCGAGGACGAAGATGACGATGGTCGCAAGCAGAGGCAGGTACTTGGAGTTCATTTCGGCTACTCCCTTCCGCTCTGCCGGCGGCTGGCGAAGATGGCGAGCGACTGTACCGCCGGCGACTGGATGACGAGGATCACGATGATGATGACCGCCTTGATGATCAAGTTGAATTCGGGCGGGAAGCCGGAGGAGAGGATGCCGGTGTTGACCGCCTGGATGATCATCGCGCCAATCAGCGATCCGACGATGCTGAATCTTCCGCCGAGCAGCGAATTGCCGCCGACGACGACGGCGAGGATGGCGTCGAGTTCGAGCCAGAGGCCGGCATTGTTGGCGTCGGCGCCCTTGATGTCGGCGGCGACGATGATGCCGGCGATCGAGGCGCAGAGACCGCTCAGCATATAGACCGCCATCAGCAGCACCGGCGTCTGAATGCCGGAGAGCGTGCTGGCACGGCGATTGATGCCAATGGCCTCGAGCAGCATGCCGAGCGCGGTGCGGCGGACGAGCAGGATGACCAGCAGGCCGACGAGGAGCCAGATGACCACAGGCATCGGCAGGAGAGCCATGGAACCGCTGCCGAAGAAGATCAGACCGTCATCGTTGAAGGTCAGGATGGCACCCTCGGTGATGAGCTGCGCGATGCCGCGGCCGGCGACCATTAGCACCAGCGTGGCAATGATCGGTTGGATGTTGAGGATCGCCACCAGGAACCCGTTCCAGACGCCGCAGGCAAGCCCGATCGCCAGCGTCAACAGAATGGTGTAGGCAACTGAATTTCCAGACACGATCGATGATGCGGCAACGGCGCCGCAGATGGCGATGATCGCGCCGACGGACAGGTCAATGCCTTTGGTGGCAATCACCAGCGTCATGCCGATCGCCAAGAGCGCCACCGGCGCGCCGCGATTCAGCACGTCGATCAGGCTGCCATAAAGGCGCCCGTTCTGAACCACCACGTTAAAAAACTGCGGTGACGTTATGAAATTTAACAGAAGAATGACAGCGATGGCGATCACTTGCGGCGCCAGGCGATAGGCCAGCGCATTCCTGGAGGATTTCATGCGTCCTCCGTCTTGTGTTCGGCGGCGGCAATGGCATCGACGATACCGGCGGCGGTGATGCGCTCGCCGGTCAATTCGGCGATATGCTGCCTGTCGCGAAGTACGATAACACGTGAACTATAGGCGACAAGCTCTTCAAGTTCCGAGGAAATTACGATCAATGACATGCCTTCGGCGCAGAGTTGTTCGATGAGCCTGATGATCTCGGCATGGGCGCCGACATCGATGCCGCGGGTCGGCTCGTCGAGGATGAGAAACTTAGGATTGGTCGCCAGCCAGCGTGCAAGGATCGCCTTCTGCTGGTTGCCGCCCGAGAGCAGCCGGATCGGCTTTTCACGGTCGGTCGTGCGGATATCGAGCGCCTTGATGTAGCGGTCGGCGAGCGCGTTCTGCTCGGCGCGCGACAGCGGCCGGGTCCAGCCGCGGCGGGCCTGCAGCGCAAGCGCGATATTTTCGCGGATCGACAGGTCGCCGACGATGCCATCGGTCTTGCGGTCCTCGGGACAGAAGCCGAAGCCCTTCTCGATCGCAGCGCGCGGGCTGGAAAGCGTTGCAGGCTGGCCGTCGATCGTAACGCTGCCGCTATCGGCATGCTCGACGCCGAACAGCAGTTCGGCTGTTTCGGTGCGTCCGGAGCCGAGCAAGCCGGCGATGCCGACCACCTCGCCTGCGCGCACATCGAGATCAAACGGCTTGACCTTGCCGCGTTTGCCGTAGCCGGCAAACCGGTAGCGAACCTCGCCCGCCGCAATGCTGTGCTTCCTGACCGTTTCTTCGGCCTGGGCGAGCTCGCGGCCGAGCATCATGGCGATCAGGCCCTGGCGCGGCAGATCGGCCGCCTCGCGGGTGCCGACGAGCTTGCCGTTGCGCAGCACGGTGATGCGATCGCTGATCGCATAGACCTGCTCGAGGAAATGGGTAATGAAGACGATGCCGAGACCGCGCTTTTTCAGGTCCTCGATGATGCGGAAGAGCAGCGCCACTTCCTGGTTGTCGAGGCTTGCCGTCGGTTCATCCAATATCAGCACCTTGCCGGAGAGATCGACTGCGCGGGCGATCGCCACCACCTGCTGGACGGCGACCGAGAAGCGACTGAGTTCGGCGGTGACGTCGATATCGATGCCGTAACCGGCCAGCAGTTCGCGCGCCTTGCGGTTCATCGCGCGCACGTCGGTCATCCCGAAACGCCTCGGCTGGCGTCCGAGAAAGAGATTTTCGGCGACGCTCAGATTCGAGAGGAGGTTGACCTCCTGATAGACGGTGCCGATGCCGAGATTCTGGGCGGCGAGCGTATTGGCTGGATTGATTTCCTGGCCATCGAGCGTCAAGCTGCCGCCGTCGCGATGATACGCGCCGGTGATGCACTTGATCAGCGTCGATTTTCCGGCGCCGTTTTCGCCGAGAAGCGCATGAACCTCACCGCGGCGCAGCGTGAAATCAACCTTGTCCAAGGCGACGGCGCCGGGAAAAAACTTGGATATGGCCGAGGCTGCGAGAATAGTCTCGTTATTGTGAACCATGAGGGCTGCTGTGTCCTGATATTGCGCCGTGCGCCCGCGCCGAGACCGGGCATGACGCCCGATCGGCACCGGCAGTTCCGCACCGGCCCATTATGGGCCAGTGCGGTTCCAGGTTCAAATCAGTAGCCCTGACCCTTCTTCTCTTCGTAGACCTTCATCGGGTCGTCGGAAGGCGTGTAGAGCTTGGACTCGGTCTGGATCCACTTCGGCGGAGCCTTCTTGTCCTTCAGATAGGCATCGAGCGCGTCGAAGGCCGGACCGGCCATGTTCGGCGTCAGCTCGACCGTGGCATTGGACTCGCCTTCGGACATTGCCTTGAAGATATCGGGTACGGCGTCGATCGAGACGACGAGGATATCCTTGCCTGGCTTCAGGCCGGCTTCCTTGATCGCCTGGATGGCGCCGACGGCCATGTCGTCGTTATGGGCATAAAGCGCGCAAATATCCTTGCCGCCGTTCTCGGCCTTCAGGAAGCTTTCCATGACTTCCTTGCCCTTGGTGCGGGTGAAGTCGCCCGTCTGGCTGCGAACGATCTTGAGGTTATCGTGGCCAGCAAGAGCCTCTTCGAAGCCCTTCTTGCGGGCGATCGCCGGCGACGAACCGGTCGTGCCCTGCAGCTCGACGACGTTGCACTTCTTATCGCCGACGGTCTTCACCAGGAAGTCGCCTGCGACCTTGCCTTCATGAACGAGGTCAGACGTGACAGCCGTCAGGTACAGATCGTCGGGAGCCTTGATGGTGCGGTCGAGAAGAATGACCGGGATCTTGGCTTCCTTGGCTTCCTTCAGAACGTCGTCCCAGCCGGTTTCGACGACCGGAGCGATCAAAATGGCATCGACGCCCTGAGCGATGAAGGAGCGCAAAGCCTTGATCTGATTTTCCTGCTTCTGCTGCGCATCGGCAAACTTCAGATCGATGCCGCGCTTCTTGGCCTGCTCCTTGGTCACGGTCGTTTCAGCCGCACGCCAGCCCGATTCCGAACCGATCTGCGAGAAGCCGACGGTCAAGCCGGCGGCCGAAGCCGAACCGAACATGCAGGCAGCCAAAATCGTGGCACTCAAAAGTGCAGTCTTCAATGTCATGATATCCTCCCAATGCCGCTCCTTCGCGGCGCAGGGTCAAAAAATCATATAGTATTACTTTTGTAAATCGCTTTTTTTAACGGTTCAGAAGAAAAAAGGGCGCCCCCAGGAGCGCCCTTCGCATCCGCAAAATCGATAAACCGATTATTGCGCCGGCAGCTTGTCGTCGACGCCTTCGACGTAGAAGTTCATGCCGAGCAGCGTACCGTCATCGGCCTTCTCGCCGGCCTTCAGCCAGGGCGTTCCGTCCTGCTTGTTGATCGGGCCGGTGAAGGGATGCAGCTCGCCCGACTTGATCTTGGCTTCGGTTTCCTCGGCCATCTTCTTCACGTCGTCAGGCATGTTGGTGTACGGCGCCATCTTCAGGATGCCGTCCTTCAGGCCGTCCCAGCTCTGCTCGGACTTCCAGGTGCCGTCGAGAAGCGCGTGCACGCGCTTGGAGTAATAGGTGCCCCAGGTATCGACGATTGCCGTCAGCTGCGCCTTCGGGCCGGCTGCGATCATGTCGGACGCCTGGCCGAAGGCATGGATGCCGCGCTCTTCGGCGACCTGCATCGGCGCCGTCGTATCGGTATGCTGCGTCAGAACGTCGACGCCCTGATCGACCATCGCCTTGGCGGCATCGGCTTCCTTGCCCGGGTCGAACCAGGTGTTGACCCAGATGACCTTGAGCTTGAAGCTCGGATCGATCGACCTGGCGCCCTGTTCGAATGAGTTGATGCCCATCACCACTTCCGGAATCGGGAACGAGGCGATGTAGGCGGCGCCGTGATTCTTCGAGGTCTTGGCGGCGATCTGGCCAAGGATGTAGCGGCCCTCATAGAAGCGCGAATTGTAGGTGGCGAGATTGGGGCCGGTCTTGTAGCCGGTGCCGTGCTCGAATTTGACCTTCGGGAACTTGGCGGCAACCTTCACGGTTGCATCCATGAAGCCGAAGGAGGTGGTGAAGATGAGCTTGCAGCCGGAACGGGCGAGGCGCTCGATGGCGCGCTCGGCATCCGGGCCTTCCGGCACGTTTTCGAGATAAGGCGTTTCGATCTTGTCGCCGAATTCGGCCTGTACCTGCTGGCGGCCGAGATCGTGGGCCTGCGAATAGCCGCCGTCGGTGTGCGAACCGACATAGACGAAGCAGACCTTCGTCTTCTCGGCGGCCTGAGTGGCTGAGGAGACGCCGATAATGGCGGCAGCCGAAGCGGCAAGTGTGAGTGCGAACTTCTTCATGGTGACCCCTGTTGGTTTGAAGTTATTCCGGAAACCCGTCTGTTGTTGTTGGTTTATCGCTCCGGCACGAAAGCTTTTCCAAGCGATGCCGGCGTGTTGATCATCGTCGTGCGCCGATTATGAGAAATGATGATGAGAACCACAATAGTCGCGGCATAGGGCAGCATGGACAGAAACTGAGAGGGAATGCCGAGACCGAAGGCCTGCGCGTGCAGCTGCAGGATGGTGACCGCACCGAACAGATAGCCGCCGGCAAAAACCCGCCACGGCCGCCAGGAGGCGAAGACGACCAGCGCCAGCGTGATCCAGCCGCGGCCGGCCGACATGTTCTCCGCCCATTGCGGGGTGTAGACGAGCGACAGCTGCGCGCCGGCAAGGCCGGCGCAGGCGCCGCCGAACATCACCGCCAGGTAGCGCGTGCGGATGACACCGATGCCGAGCGCATGCGCCGACGTATGACTGTCACCGATTGCTCTCAGCTTCAGCCCGGCCCGGCTGCGGAACAGGAACCAGCTGACGCCGATCACAAGCGCAATCGACAGGTAGAAGATCAGATCCTGCCTGAACAGAACATGGCCGATGACGGGAATATCCGACAGGATCGGAACGACGATCTCTTCGAGGCGAATGCCGGGAACGCTGACATAGGGCTCCCCGAGCATGCCGGATGCGCCGAGGCCGAGAAGCGTAAGCGCCAGTCCCGTCGCCACCTGATTGGCCACCAGCGTCAGCGTCAGGAAGGCGAACAGCAGCGAGAACAGCGCACCCGCCGCTATGCCGCAGATGATCCCGGCATAGGGCGAGCCCGACGTCTGCGCTCCGGCAAAAGCGGCAACCGCGCCCATGATCATCATGCCTTCGACGCCGAGATTGAGAACGCCGGATCGCTCCGTCACCAGTTCGCCGAGCGCGGCGATGACAAGCGGCGTCGAGGCGGTGATAACCGTCAGCAGAATGGCTTCGAAAATGCTCATACCGCGCCGCTCCTCAACCGCGACCAGACGATGCGGATTTTGTAGTAGATCAGTGTATCGCAGGAGAGCACGAAAAAGAGCAGCAGGCCCTGGAAGACGCGGGTGACCTTGTCCGAGACGCCGAGCGACAGCTGTGCGGCCTCGCCGCCGAGGTAGGTCAGCGCCAGCACCAGGCCGGACGCGATGATGCCGAGCGGATTGAGCCGGCCGAGGAAGGCGACGATGATGGCGGTGAAGCCGTAGCCTGGCGAGATCGCCGGCTGCAGATGGCCGATCGAGCCGGAAACCTCCGAGATACCGGCAAGACCAGCAAGAGCCCCTGAGAAGAGAAAGCTGAACCAGATCATCTTCTTCGACGAAAAGCCGGCAAAGCGCCCTGCCCGCTCAGACTGGCCGAGCACGATGATCTCGAAGCCTTTCAGCGTATAACGCAGCATGAACCAGACGCCGAATGCCGCGATGATTGCGAAAGTAAAGGCCCAGTGGGCCCGGCCGGATTCCTCCCAGATCGCCGGCAGCACGGCTTCGGGTGCGAAATCGCGCGAGACCGGAAAGTTGAATCCCTGCGGATCGCGCCAGGCGCCGCGCATCAGCCAATCGAGGAAGAGCTGGGCGATATAGACCAGCATCAGCGACGTCAGAATCTCATTGGTGTTGAAATGGGCCTTCAAAAGGGCCGGAATGGCGGCAAAGAGCGCGCCGCCGAGGGCTCCCAGGATCAGCATCAACGGCAGGACGAGCGGCGAATGCCAGTCGTAGAAGACGATCGGCAGATAGGATCCGGTGATGGCGCCGATGGTGAACTGGCCCTCGGCACCGATATTCCAGTTGTTCGAGCGATAGCAGACGGCAAGGCCGACGGCGATCAGGATCAGCGGCGCGGCCTTGATCGCCAGTTCATGCAGCGACCAGACCTCGAGCAGCGGCTCGACGAAGAAAGCGTCCAGCGACTCGACCGGGTCCTTGCCGAGCATGGCGAACATGATGGCGCCGAAGGCGAGCGTCAGCACAAGCGCCAGCAGCGGCGAGACGAAGGCAAAGAGCTTCGAAACCTCGGCGCGTTTCTCGAGTTCAATGCGCATGGGCAGCCTCCGCGGCAGGCTTGGCGTCATGCAGACCGCCCATCAGCAGGCCGATCTTTTCGCGCGTCAGCTCGCCGGCCGGATAGGGGTGGGAAAGGCGTCCCTCGGAGATGACGGCGATATCGGTCGCGACCTCGAAGATCTCGTCGAGATCCTGGCTGATGACGACGACGGCGGAGCCGGCTTTTGCAAGATCGACGAGCGCCTGGCGGATGCGGCTTGCGGCTCCCGCATCGACGCCCCAGGTCGGCTGGTTGACAACGAGGACGGCCGGCTGGCGGTCGAGTTCGCGGCCGACGATGAATTTCTGCAGATTGCCGCCGGAAAGGGAGGCCGCGGCTGGGTCGTCCCCGCTCTTGCGGACATCCATTGCCTCGGAGATGCGCCGTGCGGCCGATTTCACCGCGCCATGGCGAATGATGCCGAGCACGCCAAGAAAGGCCTTGCGATCTGACTGACTGCGGGCGAGCACCAGATTGTCCGACAGCTTCATGGCAGAAACGGCGGCATGGCCATGGCGCTCTTCCGGCACGAACCCGGCGCCGAGCAGGCGGCGGGCCGTTATCCCCTCGGTACCCACGGGCTTCTTCCGGATAACGATCGCTTCGGCCGAAACGACCGGATATTCGCCGGAGAGTGCGTCGAACAATTCGCTTTGCCCATTGCCGGCGACCCCGGCAATCGCCAGGATCTCGCCGGCCCGAACGGTCATCGAGACATCGCGTAGCGGCATGGCGAAGGGCGTGCGCGCGGCAACCGAGAGGTTCGTCACGGCAAGCTGCACCTCGCCCTTGTCCGAGCGCTCGGGATGGGTGACGGTCGCCACCTCGCTGCCGACCATCATGCGGGCAAGCGAGGCGGGCGTCTCCTGCTTCGGATCGCAGGCGCCGGTCACGCGGCCATGGCGCAGCACAGTGGCGCGATCGCAGATACGCTGCACCTCTTCCAGGCGGTGACTGATATAGAGAACAGAGCGGCCCTCGGCGCGCAGCTTGAACAGGGTTTCGAACAACCTGTCGGCTTCCTGCGGCGTCAGCACCGAGGTCGGCTCATCGAGAATGATGAGCTTCGGGTTCTGCAGCAGCGCCCGGACGATCTCGATGCGCTGGCGTTCGCCGACGGAGAGATCGGCGACATGAGCATGCGGGTCGAGCGGCAGGCCGTAGGCGACCGAGAGCGCCCTCGCCTCTTCGGCGATCCTGTCGATTGGAATGGTGTCATCGAGCGACAGCGCGATATTCTCGGCGACCGTCAGCGCTTCGAACAGGGAAAAATGCTGGAAGACCATGCCGATGCCGAGCCTGCGGGCCTCACCGGGCGAAGCGACGGTGACCGGCGTGCCGTCCCAGAGGATTTGACCATGGGTCGGCTCCAGAACGCCGAACAGCATCTTGACCAGCGTGGATTTGCCTGCGCCATTTTCGCCGAGGAGCGCATGAATTTCACCCGGCGCGATATCGAGATCGATTTCATTGCAGGCGGCAAAGCCACCGAAAAACTTCGTCAGCTTCTGGACGGATAGTAACGCACCGGAATCCGGCACATTCAATGGCGACACGTTCCCCTCATTTCTTCTGCCAATCGGTCCGTTCGGATCTCATGGAATCAGCAGCGTCGTTCCTGTTGTTTTTCTTGATTCCAGATCGGCGTGAGCCCGCCCAACCTCACGCAGCGGATAGGTTTGATTGACATTGATACGCACTTTGTTGCTTCGCACAACATCAAATAGCGCTTTCGCACTGTCGATCAGTTCCTGTCGCGCGGCGATATAGGTGAAGAGTGTCGGCCGCGTCGCAAAGAGTGAGCCCCTCTGCGCCAGCTGGGAAAGGGTGAAATTCTCGATCGGGCCGGAGGACTGGCCGAAGGAGGCGAACAGACCGCGCGGTTTTAGGCAGTCGAGCGACTGTGGAAAAGTATCGCGGCCGATCGAATCATAGACGACGTCGACGCCCTTGCCGCCGGTTATGTCGCGGACCCGACCGACGAAGTCTCCGCTCTTGTAATTGATCACATGGTCGTAGCCGTGTTCTAGCGCCAGCGCGACCTTGTCTTCCGATCCTGCCGTGCCGATGACGGTGGCGCCGAGCGCCTTTGCCCATTGGCCGGCGATCAGTCCAACGCCGCCGGCGGCGGCATGAAACAGCAGCACCGTCTCAGGGCCGACCTTGAAGGTGCGGTTCAGGAGATATTCGGCGGTCATGCCTTTCAGCATCATGGCCGCCGCCGTTTCGAGCGTTATGCCATCGGGCACATGCACCAGATGGCGCGCTCCAATATTGCGTTCAGCGCTATAGGCGCCGTCGGCGCTCGCATAGGCGACACGATCGCCGACCTTGAAATCGGTAACGTCAGGGCCGACTGCTGTCACAGTGCCAGCCCCCTCCTTACCAGTGACGAAAGGAAGATGCGGCACCGTGTAGGAGCCGTTGCGGAAATAGACATCAATAAAGTTGAGGCCGATTGCTGCCTGGCGGATCTGCACTTCACCTGCCGCAGGTGGTGCAAGATCGATGTCGACGTACTCGAAAACATCAGGTCCGCCGGTCTTCGAGAATGAAACTGCCTGGGTCTTCGTCATATTGCCGTCCTTAAGATTTCCGTCCGAGGGCCGGGAAGAATTGCAGCACCGCGCCGATGACGTAAAGATAGATCCCGCTCACAATGAAGAGAACGAGCGCCCATTCAGGCGTCTGGAAATTTTTCAGCAGCGAATAGATGCCGAGCGCCGACCAGAGGAAAAAGACGCCGAGATTGAGCGGGCGCAGCCTTTGGACGCGGACCGGATGCAGGAAATTGATCGGCAGGAAGGTCAGCACCACCGAAACGATGACGACGGCAAGCGCGGTCGTCGCGCTGGCATCGATGACGAACAGGGTGAAGACGATCATGTTCCAGACGACGGGAAAGCCGGAGAAGAAATATTCCTCCGTCTTCATGCCCATATCGGCATAATAGATAGCGCTGGAGACGACGATCATGCCGGCTGCGACGAAGGACCAGGGCTCGCCGATCATGCCGCTCTGATAGAGCGCGAAGGCCGGCAGCAACACATAGGTGACGTAATCGATGATGTTGTCGAGCGTGTCTCCCGACCAGTTCGGCAGCACTTCCTTGACGCGCACCTTGCGGGCGATCGGGCCATCGATGCCGTCGACGAGGAGGGCAAGACCCAGCCACCAGAACATGTCGATGAAGCGGTGCTCGGCGGCGGCGACGACGCCGAGAAAAGCCAGGAAGGAACCGGAGGCCGTCAATATATGGACGGAAAAGGCGCGCATCTCCGCGTAAGGAACGCGCTTGTAGTTGAAAATCTTCATATTCCCCGACCGCCCTATCGCGCTCGCCCCGGCAAGCGTTCTTTTTCGCCACTATCACCGGACCCTCTTTGCTCAATCGGGTTCGGCGTCGTAGGTCTTTGTTGTCGCACCGTTTTTGCATGATATTCGCAGGCGTTTGCGGCGCGCCGCTCTAATATGCATCCTTTGCCGGGCTTCGCCAGCGGGAAATGAGACATTCCCCGCCAGCCATTGAATCCTGACAGGGACATGCATATTTCCTTTCATGAGCGCTGCGTGGAATGGAATGCCTTTAATTCCGGCCGGATATGTAATATCTGCCTCGCATCTGATGGTTCATCCGACGAAACGGGATCCTCTACCGCAATGAACGCGCCTGCAAAGACCGAAGACTTCGCCTCGTCCATCCCCGCCGGCGTTTACGCCGAGACGGTGCTTGCCGTGACGCATTACACCGACCGGCTCTTCCGTTTCACGATGACCCGGCCGCAGGGCTTCCGTTTCCGTTCCGGCGAATTCGCGATGATCGGCCTGATGGTCGAGGGCAAGCCGGTCTTCCGCGC
Source organism: Rhizobium lentis (assembly GCF_014200175.1). GTDB lineage: Bacteria > Pseudomonadota > Alphaproteobacteria > Rhizobiales > Rhizobiaceae > Rhizobium > Rhizobium mulingense. The sequence goes on from NZ_JACHBD010000004.1 coordinate 71,526, forward strand.
CTATTCGATCGCCAGCCCCGCTTGGGCCGAGGAGCTCGAGTTCTTCTCGATCAAGGTGCCGGACGGCCCGCTGACCTCGCATCTGCAGGCGATCAAGCCGGGCGACCAGGTGCTGATGCGCAAGAAGCCGACGGGCACGCTCGTGCTCGACGCGCTGACGCCTGGCCGTCGCCTCTACATGTTCTCGACGGGAACCGGCGTTGCGCCCTTCGCCAGCCTGATCCGCGATCCCGAGACCTATGAAAAGTTCGAGGAAGTCATCCTCACCCATACGACGCGCGATGTCGCCGAGCTGAAATACGGCTTCGACCTCGTGCACGAGATCCAGAATGACGAGCTGCTGAAGGAAGTCGTCGGCGACAAGCTGCGCCATTATGCGACCGTCACGCGCGAGGATTTCGAATATCGCGGCCGCATCACCGACCTGATCTCGTCAGGCAAGCTGTTTACCGATCTCGGCGTGCCGCCGCTCGACGCGGCGATCGACCGCGGCATGATCTGCGGCTCCTCGGCCATGCTGAAGGACACCAAGGAACTGCTCGAAAAGGCCGGCCTCAATGAAGGCGCCAACAGCAAACCCGCCGAGTTCGTCATCGAACGCGCCTTCGTCGGCTGATAGTTTTCCGACAAGCAGATCTGACAACGGCTCCGGAATCCGGGCCGTTTCTATTTTTGGGCGAGATAATCGATCAAGACCGCCATGGCGGCGCGCGCCTCGTCCGCTCTGCCCTGATGAATGGCACGGATGACGGCGACATGCAGCGCGATGGCGCGATCCATGCGCTCGGGACTTGCGGTGGAATACCAGAGACGACGCGAATGCGTCTGCACCGGGCCGAGGGCTGCGACGATAAAGCCGTTCGGGCAGGCATCCTCGAGGATTTCATCGAAAGCCTTGTCGGCGGCGAAGAAGCCGGCGAGATCGCCGGTCACGGCGCAATCGTCCATCGCTCGGGCGCAGTCGATGAGGCGGACGCGCTGTTCGTCGGTCGCATATTTGGCGGCCAATGAAGCCGCGATCGGCTCCAGCTCGCGGCGCACCTGCATGACATTGCCGTGATCCTCCGCCGCGATTTCGGCCACCTGCAGCCCGACGCGCGGCTTCACCAGGATCAGCCCCTGCCAAGCCAGCTTCTGGATCGCCTCGCGCACGGGCGTACGCCCATGGCCCGCCAGATCGATCAGCTGCTTCTCAGTGACGAGGGCGCCCGGCTTCAGCGCCAGCGTGACGATCAGATGCTCCAGCGCAAGATAGGCACGATGGCTTTGTGACGTCTGCATGCTGAAAATCCGCCGCCTAATCTGATATATCACATAGTGGCACGGTCGAAAACCGAAGACAAGTCGGCATTGAAATACCAAACAGAGACAAACAGATAACAGCGGCGTGAGTTTCGGAGACTCAGGCGTCTACGCCACGAAAGGACTCATTTCGCCGTCTCACCCTCCGCCTTCCTCGGCCTTGAGCCGAGCATCCACACCGCATCCACCAGCGCCAACTGGATCCTCGGCTCAAAGACCGAGGATGACGGAGAGTAGGGTTGACGTTCCTCCCAACTCACCGGGAGGTATATCACGCGTTTTGCCACGGCGCGTCACTCATGCCGCAGCGCCTCGATGGGATTCAACTGGGCGGCCCGTCTCGCCGGGAAATAGCCGAAGATCATCCCGATTGCGGCGGAGAAGAGGAAGGCGACGGCGACCATCATCGGGCTGAAGACGAAGGGGACTTTCAGGAGGGTCACCGCCACCAGACCAAGGCTCAAGCCCAGCACGATGCCGGTGATGCCGCCGAAGAGCGAGAGCGCCACGGCTTCGACCAGGAACTGGGTGAGCACCTGGTTTTCGAGCGCGCCGATCGCCAGGCGAATGCCGATTTCGCGGGTTCGTTCGGTGACGGAGACCAGCATGATGTTCATGATGCCGATGCCGCCGACGAGAAGGCTGATCGCGGCGACCGCGCCGAGCAGGCCGGTCAGAAGCGTCGTCGTGCCGGTCATCGCCTCTGCGATCTGCGTCATGTCGTTGACGTTGAAATCGTCCTGGCGGCCGGGAATGATCTTGCGGCGCTCGCGCAGAAGGTTTTCGACGTCAGCCTGCACCTTGGCCGTGGAGACGCCGTCGCGCGCCGAGATGATGATCTGCGGCACGTTGCTGTTGCCGCTGATGCGCCGCTGGAACACCTTTACCGGCATGATGACGACATCGTCCTGGTCAGTGCCCATGCCGGACTGGCCGCGCTTGGCGAGCACGCCGATCACAGGACACGAGACCTTGCCGACGCGGATCTGCTGGCCGACTGGGTCGGCGGCGCCGAAGAGCTGCGAGCGAACCGTTTCGCCGATGATGCAGCGGGACTGGCCGCGTTCCTCGGCGGGCGTGAAGATGCGGCCAAGCGCCAGGTTCCAGTCCTGCGCGATGAAATAATCGTTGGTGGTGCCCGAGACGCTGGTCGAATGGTTCTGGCCGCCGAAAATCACGGTCGCGGTCGACTGGTTGAGCGGCGCCACGGCCCTTAAGCCGCCAATCTGGTCGCGGATGGCGGCGACGTCCTTGACGCTGAAACGCTTGGCCTCGGAACTCGCGCGTCCGGGGCCGAATTGGCCGGGGCGGACGAACAGCATATTGGTGCCGAGCCGCGACAGTTCGGTCGAAACCTGCGCGGTCGTGCCGTTGCCGATCGTCACCAAAGCGATCACGGCGGCAACGCCAATGACGACGCCGAGCACGGTGAGGAAGGATCGGAGCATGTTGCGGCTGATGGCGCGTAGCGCGAGTTTGAGCGTCTCAAAGAACATGATCCGCCCTCCTCCGGTGCTCGACCTCGGTCTCGAGCTTGCCGTCGACAAAGCGCAGCAGCCGCTCAGCATAGGCGGCGATATCTGGCTCATGCGTGACCATGACGATGGTGATGCCCTGCTCGCGGTTCAGCCGCGTCAGCAGATCCATGATCTCGACGCTGGTCTTGGTGTCGAGGTTGCCCGTAGGTTCGTCGGCAAGCAGCAGCGCCGGTTCGGTGACGATGGCGCGGGCGATGGCGACGCGCTGCTGCTGACCGCCCGACAGTTCCTGCGTCTTGTGGTGCTCGCGCCCGGTGAGGCCCACCAGCGCCAGGGCCTCGCGCGCCCGTTCGCGCCGCTCGCGCACCGCCATGCCGCGATAGATCAACGGCAATTCGACATTCTCGACCGCCGAGGTGCGCGGCAACAGGTTGAAGCCCTGGAAGACGAAGCCCAGCATGTGGCGGCGCAACAGCGTCAGATGACCGCGGTCGAAGCCGGAAGTCGGGATGCCCTGGAAGACGTATTCGCCTGATGTCGGCACGTCGAGGCAGCCGAGAATGTTCATCGCCGTCGACTTGCCGGAGCCGGACGGACCCATGATCGCGACGAATTCATGGGCCGCGATCGCCAGATCGACATGGTCGAGCGCACGGATCGCCGCCTCGCCCTCGCCGTAAATTTTCGAGACCTGCCTGAATTCGATAAGCGGCGGGCTTGTCATCCATCTCTCCGCCTAGTTCGCGCGTACCGCAGCGTCGGTCACCAGCGCGTCGTTTTCCTTGAGTTCGCCGGAAACGACCTGGGTGAACTGCCCGTCGGACGACCCGACCTGGATGACGACAGGCGTGGGGCGGCCGTCGCGCAGCACCCATACACGGCGCTCCGCGCCCGTCAGCGCCTGTGCTGCATTGCCGCCGCGCCGGCGTGGCGGGCCGAAGATTCCCATAATGCCGCGACCACGTCGTTCGACCTGCGGCGGGGCATAACGGAGCGCCGCATTGGGCACCATCAGCGTATCCTTGACGGCCTCGACGGTGATATCGGCGGTCGCCGTCATGCCGGGGCGCAGCAGAAGATCGGCATTGTCGACGGAGAGGACCGCCTTGTAGGTCACGACGTTGTTGACCACTTCGGACGCGAAGCGGATCTGTTCGATCTCCGCGGGGAAGGACCGGTCGGGATAGGCGTCGACCGTAAATTTCGCCTTCTGGCCGACGGCGATCTTGCCGACATCGGCCTCGTCGACATCGACCTGCAGCTCCATCTTCTTCAAATCGCCGGCGATGGTGAAGAGGATCGGCGCCGAAAGTGAGGCTGCGACGGTGGCGCCGGGATTGACCGAGCGAGTGAGGATGACACCATCGATCGGCGAGATGATCTTAGCCTTGGCGAGATTGACCTCGGCAAGCTGCAGGTCGGCTTCCGAGGCGAGCACCTCGGCTTCGTTGATCTGTTTGGCGGCGACAGCGGAATCATATTTGTAGGTGGCATCGTCGAGGCTCTGCTGGGTGGAGACATTGCTCCTCACCAGACTCTTCAACCGCTCGAGCGAGGTGCTTGCCGATTCGAGATCGGCGTTGGCCTTGGCGACATTCGCCCTGGCCGAATTGACCTTGGCGCGCGAACTCTTCACATCCGCCTCGAGCTTGTTGGTGTCGAGCTGCGCCAACACATCGCCCGCCTTGATCGTGCTGTTGTAATCGACGTTGACGTCGCGGACGGTGCCGGAAAGTTCGCTCGATATATCCACCTGCTCGGTCGGCTGCACCGAGCCGGTGGCGGTGACAAGCACCGTCAGGTCGCCGCGTTTTGCCGGCTGAGTTGTGTAGCTCACTTCGCTTTGCCCGCTGCCGGCATAGACATAAGCGGCAGCCGCGGCGGCAGCGGCGAGGATCAACAGGATGAGCAGGCGTCCGCGCCAGCGGCTACGCCTGTCCCGCTTTCCCGATGCGGCAAGAACCGCTGCGAGGTCGGGCGTCGGGCCCGCCTTTGCTCCGGTTTCGTTGCCGCTCACGATTTTATTCATGTCATCCTCGATCAGTCAGTGGCCGCCTCGGCCCTGCAATGAACTAATCACACCGCAGATGAACCGGGAATTAGCGTTGCCGCCGAACTGGCACGGAATTGCGGACGGGCGAAATGAAATATTGGTAAGAATAGTCAGGTTTTAGCGCGGCAAGCGCTCTCAGCCCGCATCCTCGGCATATTGCCCCGCGCCCGGCAACTCACGCAGCCAAGCTTCGCGCCGCTTGATCCAGAGTTCTTCGGTAGGTTCGAGGTCGGTGGGAGGACTGTCGAGCGAGCCGAGCCGGATTTCCACCGTCTTCTCCTGCAGGCAGAAGAGCCTGCCGCCGCAGACAGGGCAAAAGCTGCGACCGGCGAAGGTGGCGATTTCGCCGGTGTGGGAAAAGTCCTGTCGCGGCCAGACCGCGAATAAAACGAAGGCGGAACCGCTCGATTTGCGGCAATCGGTGCAATGGCAGAGGCCCACGCGGAGCGGCTCGCCTTCTACCCTGTAGGCGACCGCCCCGCAAAGGCAGCTTCCGGTTCGCCTTCGCATCGCGGCCGTCAAGAATCGAGACTGGTGGGCAGCCCCGGAGGACGGCGCTTTGCCGCCATCAGCAGATCGAGTTCGGTGGCGGAGGGCCCAAACTTCTCATAGAGACGCTTGGCCTCCTTGTCGTCCAACCGGTATTTCCTGGCGAATTCGCTGAAGCTGTAGGGGCGGCCACGCAGAACTCTTCGCGCCGGGGTCGCCATTTTCGGTGCGTCGGTCATGGTTTCCTCCTTTTATCTGGTGCCTTTTAAGTTAGAGCGGCAGATCGAATAGGAAAGAGTCGAGCGGACGCTTGTGGACCGTGAAGCGGGATGGATGCGGCTGATTTTCCTGGAACCTTTTCGCCGATACCCGGTTTTCGAAGCGAGGTTGCGGGCCGCGCCAAGCGGACGCAGCGGTGCTGGAGAACATCGGGATTTTTCCGCTTTCTCCCGGTGGCCAACGAAACGGCAGGCGAGCTCCCTACCCGCCCGGTCCGCTTCCTCCTCTCTCGTTCGGCATGAGATCACGAAATGTTAAAATGCGGAACGCACGTGCCGGAGCGTGGTTGTTCACCCGAGGTCGACGTGGCCTCAGTTGATAAAACCAAGGAGAAACCATATGGCAAACCAAGGTGGAACGCACGAACAGCACGTCAAGGCTGGGCAGCAGAGTCACAAGAACGACTCCGATACCCGCAGCACCTCTTCAGGCGGCCGCGACGCGCAGTCCAGCGGAACCCGCGGCGGCAGCCATGAGCAGCATGTAAAGGCTGGTCAACAAAGCCACAAGAACAGCCACTAAAGCCGTCGTGATGTGAAAATTCTGGCCCGCGCCTCCATTCCGGTGCGGGCCTTTTCGGCTCTCAGGACAAGCGCCGGCCATCTTCGCCGAAGAGGTGCAGCACGGCGGGATCGAGATGGAGTGGCAGGCTGTCGCCGGATTTCATCTGCTGCTGGCCGGCGAAGACCGCGATCAGTTTCTTGCCTGATGCCTCGGTGTGGACGACAGTTTCGGACCCCAGTTCCTCGACAAGGACGACCCTTGTGTCCAGCCGGCCTGCGGCGGCTCCATCGGCCAGGGTGATGTGCTGCGGCCGGATGCCGATGCTGATTCTCTCGCCCGCCGGGCGCGTCTCCCGGGCAGTGACCGAAAGGCGATGGCCGCCGACGGTTTCTACCTCGGCAAAACCGTTCTCGTGGCCCATGATTGAGCCTTCCAGGAAATTCATGTGCGGTGCGCCGATGAAGCCGGCGACGAAGCGGTTGGCCGGCTTGTTATAGAGTTCCAGCGGCGTTCCGATCTGTTCAATCCGGCCGCTTCTCAGCACAACGATGCGGTCGGCAAGGGTCATCGCCTCGACCTGATCGTGGGTGACGTAGATCATCGTCGCCTGCAGCCGGGCATGAAGGGCCGCGAGCTCGGCGCGCATCGTGACACGCAGTTCGGCATCGAGGTTCGACAGCGGTTCGTCGAGCAGGAAGGCATCCGGGCGGCGGACGATGGCGCGGCCGATCGCGACACGCTGGCGCTGGCCGCCGGAGAGCTGGCCCGGGCGGCGCTGCAGGAAGGGCACTATCTCCAGCATGCGGGCAGCGTCAGCGATGCGGGCTTCGATCTCGGCCTTGGGCACCTTGGTATTTTCGAGGCCGAAGGCCAGGTTTTCCCTGACGCTCATATGCGGATAGAGCGCATAGGACTGGAAGACCATGGCAAGGCCGCGGTCGGCGGCGCCGATCTCGGTGACATCCTTGCCGTCGATGGCGATGCTGCCGCCTGTGGGCTTGTCGAGGCCGGCGATCAGGCGCAAGAGCGTCGATTTCCCGCAGCCGGACGGGCCGACGAAGGCGATGAATTCGCCGTCGTTGACCGAAAGCGAGACATCGCGGATGACCTCGACGGCGCCGAAATTCTTGACGATGTTCCTGAGCTCGAGCTCGCTCATGCACTCTCCCCTGTCATATTATTTCAGTCCGGAGCCGGCGATACCAGTGGTGATGAAGCGCTGCAGGAAGACGAAGATCAGCACGACAGGGATCATCGAGACAACGGTCATGGCAAGAATATAATGCCACTGCACATTGAGCTCGCCGGCATAGACGTTGAGCCCGACCTGCAGCGTGTAGAGTTCCTTGCGCGACAGCACGATCAACGGCCAGAGGAAATCGTTCCAGCGCCAGACGACCGAGAAGATCGCCAGCACCGCCAGCGCCGGGGCCGACAGCGGCAGGATAATGCGCCAGTAGATCTGCCATTCACTGGCCTTGTCCATGCGCGCGGCGTCGATCAGCTCGTCGGGGATGGTCAGCATATATTGCCGCAGCAGGAACACACCCGTCGGCGTGGCGACGGTCGGCAGGATGACGCCCCAGAGGCTATCGAAGAGGTTCAGCGTCCCGATGACGGAATAGAGCGGCACGACGATGACCGATAGCGGAACCATCAGCGTCGCAAGGATCATCAGCATCACGGCAGTGCGGCCGGGGAACTGGTATTTCGACAGCGCGAAGGCTGCCATGGAATTGACCAATAAGGTGATGGCCGTCGCCACCACGGTCACGAAGACGGAGTTGCGCAGGAACAGGAAGAAGTCGAAGCGCTGGAAAGGCTCGGTGTAGTTGTTGGTCGCGAATTCGACCTCACGCACCGGCGTGCGGTCCTTGATGTTAACCTTGACGATTTCGCCGGGCTGTTTCGGATCGACCATCTGGCCCATGATGCCGATGCGGCGGACTTCGGCGAGCACATGGGTGCTGCCATCCGGCATCGTCACCTTGTAGAGCGGCAAAGGCTTGTCGTAACCCGGCAACACGGCCTGCTCGGTGACATAGGGCAGGAAGGACGGCGGGAACTCGGCAAGGGCGGCCGGCGTCTTGAAGGAGGAGAAAACCAGCCAGACGGCCGGGCCGAACATCAAGATGACGCCCGAAATCAGCCAGATCCAGGTGACGACGTCGGTCCAGTGCCAGCCGCGGCCGCGGCGGCGAAGCAGGAAGGTGGCGACGGCACTCATAGACTTTTGCCCTTCTTCTCGTTGCGGCTGCTTGCGGCGAGCTGGACCAGCGTCAGGATGACGAGCACTATGCCCATCAGAATCGAGGCGGCCGATGCCAATCCCGGATTGCGCAGCGAACTGGCAAAGCCGGTCTCGTAGATAAACTGGGTGATATACATGGTGCTAGTGCCGGGGCCGCCGCCGGTGAGCACGAAAACCTCGTCGAAGATCTGTACCGCGCGGATCAGCGCCAGGACGAGGACGACGATGAGGTTCGGCATCAGCAGCGGCAGGGTGATGCGCCGGAAGATGCGGGTGGGGCTCGCCTTGTCCATCGCCGCCGCTTCGTAGAGATCCCTTGGGATCGCCTGCAGGCCAGCGAGAAGGATCAGTGCGTAAAAGCCCATATGGGCCCAGACCGAAACAAAGACGGCGAAGAAGAAGGCCCAGAAACGATCGCTGAGCCAGGAGAAGGGTTCGAAGCCGAAAGGGCTCAGCGCATAGTTCAACAGGCCCTCGCGCTGAAGGATCCACTTCCAGATCAGGCCGACGACAACGGGCGACAGCAGCACCGGAAAGAAGAAGACGGCCCGCCAGAAGCCACGATTGGAAAGTTCGCGGTTGAGTATCAGTGCCGTTGCGAGAGCCGCGACCAGCATCGCCGACACCTGGAAGACGACGAAGACCGCGGTGTTGCGCACGGCAGCCCAAAAGGTGTCGGCAGCGCACGTCGAGGGGTCGAGATAAGAGCGGCAATCGAAGAGGATGCGATACTGCTCGGAGCCGACATAAGTCCTGTTCGGAAGGAAGATGGCGCCGCCACTGGTCGTCGAATAGATGAAGTTGATGACCAGCGGGAGGAGCACGAAGATGGAAAAGATCAGCATGTTGGGCGCCAGGAAGACGCCCGCCATGCCGTTCAGCCCCGTCAGCTTCTGCCAGGCGCGCATAGGGATGTCGACGATCCCCATGGCAAGCCTGACAGGCGTAAGGAGCGCCTGCCGCAGACCGGCTTTCGCCGGCGGTTCGGAAGAAACCGTCTTCTCCGCCATCCGCTCTTCCGTCAGTTGCCGGCGACCTTGGCCTTGATGTCCTCGTCGATGCGGGCATAGGCGTCGTCGAGCTTCATCTCGCCGGCGATCACCTGGCTGATGCGGGCAACGATCGCGCTGTAATAGGCGTCCGACCATTTCCAGCCGGGCAGCTTCATGGCGGGCGCGGCCGTCTGCGCCGCCGATTCGACAAAGGCTTTCAGCGCCGCCTTTACATGCGGGTTGTCGGTCTTGAAGTCCATCTGGCCGGCAGCGACACCTTTATGCGCCGGAATGAACAGGCTGCGCTCAGCAAACTCCTTCTGGACATCGGCGCCCGCCAGATAATCCATGACCTTGGCGACGTCTTTCGGGTTCTTGGTGTATTTGACCGCGACGAGGCCAGCGCCACCCTGCATACCGGTGCAGGCGACCGTGCCGCAGGGGCTTCCAGCCATCACCCAATCGAAGCTGTCGCCGATCTTCTGGGCGAATCCGGAGAGCTGCCAGCTTCCCGAGTAATAATAGGCAAGGCCGCCATTGATGAAGTCCTCAGCCGCGGCACGATAGGTGGTGCCGGCGGCGCTGACCCAGACATCCTTGTTGACGATGCCCTCCTCGTTCCACTTGACGAAGCGGCTGAGGAATTCCTTGGATCCCTGATCGATCGGCGCCGGCTTTCCGTCGGCAGCGATGTAGTTGGCGCCGTAGGAAATGTTCGGGCCGGAGACGCGGTGGCCGGAGCGGTCGATCGCCATGGCGAACACCTTCTGACTGTCGGCGACCTTCTTGGCGGCGGCCGCCCAGTCATCCCAGGTCGCTTTCGGGCCGGGAATTTCGACGCCGGCCTGTTCGAACAGCGTCTTGTTGACGAAGCCGCCGGTCAGCGTCAGCTGGGTCATGAAGCCGGTGATGGCGTTCGAGCCGTCTGGGCGCATCCAATCAGCCTGGGCGCCGAAATTGTCGTCCCAATATTTCGCATCGGCAAGGAGCGGGCGAAGATCGAGCCAGTGCTGCGCCTGCGCCTTCAGATTGGTGACGCGGGCGATATCCGGCCCTTTGCCGGCTTCGAGCTGTACCGGCAGCTGCTCCTTGACGACGTCATAAGAGACCTCGTCGAGGATGACGTTGACATCGGGATTGGCCTTGGAGAAGCGCGCCAGCAGATCCTTGATGACAGCGCCTTCGCCGCCGTCGGAATACCACATGATGCGCACATCGCCGGCGTGGGCGGCGACCGAGCTCAAGAGAATGGCAGCCAAAGCCGCGCCGATCGATTTCATTCTGGTCATTTTCTCCTCCTCCTGACCGATGAATTCCTACAGCGCCGCGCCTCTTTTCAGACGCGCAAAGGACGCTGTAACACTCTGAATTGCTGCATAATTTTATCATTAAATCGATTCCGATTTTAAGGAATTATGCAGCAGGTCCGGCCGGGTCCTCCACCTGCCGGGCGCGTCTTCTACGAGGCCGCCCGCCGAAGCTGCCTGCCCGGTATCGTGAGATGTACCGCGTCTCCCCGCACCGACCAGTCCGAGGGCCGAAGAATGCGGCCTTCGGCGCGCACCGTGCCGTCCTCCTCGAAGATGACCTCGCCATAATCCGGATCGACGAAGACCAAGGCACCCTCGCCGTCGCGCCGGACCGAGTGCGCGGCGAAACGAGCCCGCATGCCGTCGAGACCGCTTTCGCGACCGAGATCGGAGAGACGGACGATCCAGCGGCCGCTGCGGCCGGCCAGGCGCAGTTCCATGTCCGTGGTCGGGCCGTGCTTCACCGGCTCCAGCGGCCCGTTGCCGATCAGCATTGCGAGGCCGCCACCAGAGCGGGCGAGCGCCACATTGCCGTCAAGCGCCGTCTCGTCGAAAGCTTCAAGCGGGAACCAGGCATGGGTGAATTCCGGCTGACCCTGATGGATGGAGAAATCGAGCATCGCCAGATCGCGATACTGATGCACGCGCGGCAGCGTTCCGCAACCGCCCCAGTAGCTCGGTCGGCCGTAACCGAACTGGATGGTTTCGCCGGGATGGTTGATCCAGATCTGCGCTTCCGGCCGGTCGCTCAGGCGCAGGTGAAGCACCGTCTCCTGATAGCCCCAGGCGCCGGGGCGATAATGGGCGATGGTGCCGAGCGCGGTGTCGCGCGTCTTGTAATGATAGAGGGCAGCGAACCGGTTTTCGCCCTGCGAGAAGGTCCATTCCTGCGCCTCATCAGACCGGTGGGAGGCGATTTCGGCCAGCGCCTCTGGAAAACGCAGGCCGTGATCGCGGATGCAGACGGCAAGCTGCGGCAGCGCGTGGACGCGCCGGCCGTACCAGCCGCGGCCCCAGAGCAGTCGGGCGATGCCTGATAGTTCGACCGAGCGGCCGGGGCGAAGCGTATGTTCGTAGGAGCGGCCCTGGCTGCCGGTCAGCATGCCATGATGGGCCGAGCGGGCGACGATCTCCATCAGGCGGACGATGCTGGCATTGGCGCGGGCGCGGATCGTCTCGTCAGGCGCGCAGGCGGCGAGCGCCGTCAGGCCCTTGAGGTCGATCGGGAAATAAGGAACGGAATTCCATTCGGCCATTTCCCAGCGCTCGAAATGATCGAGCCAGGCACGAACCCGCTCTTCGCCGACCTTCATCTGCTCGGCGCCGGTGCGGCCGGAGCGAACGAAGACGGCATCGGGGAAAAGCTGACCGCCGAGATAGGCGGCGGTGTGGAAGAGCAGCGCATGGTTTTCGGAAAAATACCACTGAACGTCGTTGCCCGGCTCGTCCATCCAATAGCGGTAATTGAGAACGGCGTGCTCGATCCTATCGCGCAGTTCCGGTGACAGAAGATCGCTCCAGCGTGTATAGGCAAACAGCAGCGGCACCAGCACGAAATCGGCGCAGTCGTGGCAGTCCTCGATGACGGGCAGCATGGCCGAGATCATCGCCTCGGTCTCCTCGCCGCCCTGCCCCAGCGCCAGACGGGCGAAAGCGCAGACCGTATCGGGCTCGGAATGGGCGGCGACCTCGGCAAGCGCCTCGGCGATGCGATCTTCCAGCGCAGCCGGCGCCGGCCCTTGACGCGCGGGATGACAGATCTCGACACCGAGGGTGCGGGCGGCGGACAGCGTACCGGTTTGGAAGGTGATGCGGAAATGGCGGAAATCGGCTGGCATATCAGCCGAGCTTCCGAGCGCCAGCTTGGTCGCGCCTTTTTCCAGCGTGAAATCATAGTCGAAGCGCTCGGTCGACATGAAGTCTCCTTCGATCTCGACATGGCAGCCCAGCGCCAGCGGCAGCGGCGCGGGAAACAGGATCGTCACGTCCTCGCCGAGATAGGCGGTGCGGTCGAACCGCATGCCTTCGAGGATCGCCTCCAGCCCGTCCGCCTCATCGGCGGCGATTGGAACGGGAAGTGATGTTTCGACTGCCGGGCCGTCGAGATAATCCAGCTGGAAATAGAAGCGGGCGTCGCGCTCGGCGAGATCGTCGAAATAGATTCGGATCTCATTGGGGCCGGCGGCGAGCTCAACCTCGAAGATCTGCTGGGCTTCCAGATTGCGCTCGTAGGGCGCCATGAAGCCCTGCTCGCGGCCGTTGACGAAGAGGATGGCGCCGCCGCAGGTCGACAGGCGGAGCCTGGCTGACCCGGCCGTGCCGGCATCAAGGAAGGTGCGCGCCCAGCACCCGATGCGTGTCGGGCGGAACCAGAATCCGGAGAGATCGACACGCGGCGAGGCAAAGGGAAGCCACCAGCGGATGGCCTCGAATTCGCCAACCGGTTGCGGCCTTTGGCCGGAGAAGGATGTCTTGAATTCGGTGCGGCAGGGATATTCATGCGGGATGAAGTTCTTCGTCTTGGTGACGAAGAAAAACGGATCCATGCTGCCTTCCATCGGCCGGTCGGCGACGTCGTAGCGCGCCTGCGAGAGAGGGCCGAGCTGCCAATAGACGATCGGGCTATTCTTGGCGGTTTCGCGGCGGAGATGGGAGAGCTGCTCAGCGGCCATCTGAAACCTGGTCCGGCTGCCTTGGGATTTTCGAGAAAACGCCGACGCATGGATGGCGGTCAAGCCCCATCTTCAAAGCCTCCCTGCTCTGCCGCTTGTCGCGGACTCCTCGGGGGCAATTGTGCATAGGCATTGCATTTGCGCAACGTGAAAGATTTTTGCATAAAAAGAGCGGGAGTGAGGAAAACGACATGGCCCCGGATCAGAAGAAAGGCAGGCGCACGCGCCTCGACGACATCGCCGCAAGATGCGGCGTGTCGATCAGCACGGTGTCGCGGGCGCTCGCCGGCGAAAAAGGCGTCAGGCCCGAGATCCGGAAGCTGGTGCTGGAGACGGCCAGCGCCGTTAGCTATGCCCTGCCGGCCAGTGTTGCCGGCAAGAAGGTCATGCTCGTCGCCTCCGGCGCGGCGATGATCGACTACGTCCGCAACCAATTCACCCTCTACGTGCTCGAAGGCCTGAATGCGCGTGCCGCCGCGCTCGGCATCGAGATGGCGATGCGCCCCGTTGCCGACAAGACGGACGAAGCCCGCGTCATCGCCGAGATGCGCGACGATGCGAGCTTCGGCGGCATGCTGATCCTGACCGTCGATGAGGAGGATATGCTGGCGGCGGCCGCCGGCTTGGGAAAACCGGTCGTGCTCGTCAATACCGACGATCCCTATATGCGGCTTTCGAGCGTGACGCCCTGCAACCGCTCGGCGGCCTTCATTGCCGCCGAGCGGCTGATCAAGGCCGGCCACGAACGCATCCTGTTCATGCTGCGGCCGGGACGGCGGACGATCGAGCGGCGCCTGGAGGGCTGGCGCGACGCTCTGTTGCATCACGGGCTACAAGCCGACGCCGAGCTGGTACTCGAGGTCGACGACTGGCTGCCGGAATTGGGCGCCGAGGCAGTTACCCGCCTCGTGCGTGACAAGGGCCTGTCCTTCACCGCAATCCTGACGGCGGGCGACAGCCTTGCAAATGGCGCCGTGCACGGATTGCAGGCGATGGGATATGCCGTGCCGCAAGACGTCTCGGTCATGGGCATCGACGACCTACCGCAATCGGCCTTTCTCAATCCGCCGCTGTCGACTGTGCACATTCCGATGCGCGAACTCGGCGCCACCGCGCTCGATCTGTTGCGCGACATGATGCTCGGGCTTGCCGCCCCGCGCCGGCGCGTCGAGCTCGCCTGCCATCTCGTCGAAAGGGGCAGCGTCGCAACCGTCAGCCATCCGCAGGAGGTTGCGCCGCAATCATGAAATTCCTGGCCATTTCAGGAAGCGCCCGCCGGGCTTCCACCAACACCGCTATGCTTTATGCTCTGCAGTCGGTTGCCGGCTCGATGCATCAGATTTCAGTCTATGATCGCGTGGGAGAGCTTCCGGTCTTTTCGCCCGACCTCGAGCAGGATCCTCCGCTCGAAGTGGAAGCTCTTGCAAGGGCGATCGTCGACGCGGATGGGCTGATCCTGGCGAGCCCCGAATATATCCGATCGATTCCAGGCGGGCTGAAGAACGCCATCGACTGGCTCGTCTCCCGCAACGAGGTGATCGGCAAACCGATCGTGCTTGCACATGCGTCGCATCGCGGCAACGACATGCTCCACCAGCTTCGCATCATTCTCGCCACGCTGAGCGATCGTTTCAACGAGGACCTTTTCCTGCGGCTTCCTCTGATGAAGCTTTCCCCTGATGAGGTTGCCGCACATCTTTCCGCCCCTCGGCATCAGGAGGAAATGCGCCGTTTCCTCGACGATTTCGCAAATTACTGCGCGCCAGCCGTCAGGCTTCCATGAAGCTCGCCTCGAACAACTCGCGCGCATAGGCATCATGCGTGGTGCCCGCCTGCAGATCCGCCCTGGTGAGTTCGTCGACGAAGCCGCCATTCTTCATGATCAGCACCCGGTCGCACATATGGGCGATGACCGCGAGATCGTGGCTGACGAGCAGATAGGTCAGCCCCTTCTCCTCGCGCTGATCGGCGAGCAGGTTGAGGATTTCGGCCTGGACAGAGACGTCGAGCGCCGATGTCGGCTCGTCGAGAAGCAGGATGGGCGGCGACAGGATCAGCGCCCGGGCGATCGCCACACGCTGCCTTTGTCCGCCGGAAAGCTCGTGCGGAAACCGATTGGCGAAGCTTGCCGGCAGGCCCACCTGGATCAATGCGTTTTCGACCTTCGACCAGATCTCGGAATGGCGCATGGCGCGTAGCGGCTCGGCGAGCGCGGTGCCGATGCGATGGCGGGGATGCAGGGATCCATAAGGATCCTGAAAGACCATCTGGGCAAGCGTCAGTTCCTCGCGGGAGCGTTTCTTGCCGATCGGCTTTCCGCCGAGCTCGATCTGGCCGGTCCAGCCGGCCTCCATGCCGGCAAGGCAGCGCAGCACCGTCGATTTGCCGCAGCCGGATTCGCCGACGATGCCGAGCGTCTCGCCGGGCTTGACCTGAAAACTGATGCTCCTGACGACATGGTTGGTCGATTTACCCGATCCGAAGACGACATCGAGGTCACGCACATTGATCATTGCACCGCCTCCAGATCGAGTTTCGCCCGGTCGAGAACCGCGAGCCGGCGCACCGGGCTCTTCGGGTCGGGCAGCGCCGCTATCAGGCCGCGGGTATAGGGATGGCGGGCCTCTTCGAGACGGGTCAGGGTTTCGACGATCCGGCCGGCATACATGACGATGATGCGTTCGCAGAAGGCCGCGACCATGCGGATGTCGTGGCTGATCAGAAGCAGGCCCGAATTGTTTTCCCGCACCAGTTCGTCGAGCAGCAGCAGCACGTCCTTCCGCACGCTGACATCGAGCGCCGAGGTCGGTTCGTCAGCGATGACTAGCTTCGGCCGCGCCAAGAGCATCATGGCGATCATCACACGCTGCCCCATGCCGCCGGATATCTGGTGGGGATAGAGCGCCATGACCCGGTCAGGATCGCTGATGCGCACGCGCTCCAGCATGGCGCGGGCAGCATCCTGCGCCTGGCTGCCGCGCAGGCCGAGATGAAGGCGGGCAGCCTCGGCGATCTGCTTGCCGATCGACAGCACCGGATTCAGCGAATAGCGAGGGTCCTGCATGATCAGTGCAATGTCCTTGCCGCGCAGTGCGCCCATCTGGCGCTCGCTCTTTGCCAAAAGCGGACTGCCGGCGAGATCCATGCGCTCGGCAGAAACGATCGCCGCCGGCGGCAAAAGGCGCATGATCGCCCGCCCCGTCGTCGATTTGCCAGAACCGGATTCTCCGACGATCCCGACACGTTCGCGGCCGACATCGAAGCTGACGTTGGAGACGGCGGGCACGGCGCCTCGGCCGAACCGGACATTCAGCGCCTTGACGGAAAGAACGGGCTGGAGATCACGATCTTGCATGGCGGGGATCCAGAATGTCGCGCAGAGCATCTCCGGCGATGTTGAAGGCAAGGCTCGTCAGCAGGATGGCGATACCGGGCATGACCGCGACCCACCAATAGTCGAGCATGAACTTGCGGCCGTTGGAGATCATCGCGCCCCATTCCGGCGCAGGCGGCTGGGCGCCAAGCCCGAGAAATCCGAGCGAAGCCGCCGTCAGAATGATGCCGGCCATGTTGAGGGTCAGGCGTACGATCACCGAGGGAATGCACATGGGGGCGATATAAACGAGAAGAATGCGGATCGGCGAGGCGCCGTAGAGACGGGCGGCCACAACATAGTCGGCGTTTCTGACGACCAGAGCCTCGGCACGCGCCAGCCGGGCGATCGGTGGCCAGGCGGTGAGTGAGATCGCGATGATCGCGGTGGTCAAGCCGGCGCCGAGCGCCGCAGCAAAAGCAAGCGCCAGGATCAGCGACGGGAAAGAAAGAACGATATCGGTGGCGCGCATCAGCAGCGCATCGATGCGTCCGCCGAAGAAGCCCGCGACTACCCCGATCAAAAGACCGATCGGCCCGACGATCAGCGAAATCGATAGCACGGTCTGGATGGTGATGCGCGTGCCGAAGATGAGGCGGCTCAGAATATCGCGACCGAACTCGTCCGTGCCGGCCGGATGCGCCAGGCTCGGGGGCTGCAGGGCGTCCCCGAGCGATTGGATGACCGGATCGTAAGGCGCCAGCAGCGGCGCGAAGATCGCGATCAGGCAAAGCAGACCGAGGATGACAAAACCGGCAAGGCCAAGCGGCTCGGCAGCCAGTTTGCGGCCGGCCCGCGCAAACGACGCCGCCATGCGGCTTGGCACGCTCGGAGGGCGAACCCGGATGTCGCTGCGGATAACATCGCTCATCGGGCCGTCTCCCGCATGCGCGGATCAAATGTCGCGTAGGCGATGTCGGCGAGGAAGTTCAACAGCATGAAAATGAATCCCACAATGATAGTGCCGGCCACGATGGCGTTCATGTCGCCGATCATTAGCGCATTCGTCATGTATTGGCCGATGCCCGGCCAGGAAAAGACGATCTCGGTCACGACGGCGCCTTCGAGCAATCCGCCATAGGAAATGGCCAGGATGGTGATCAGCTGCACGGCTATGTTCGGCAGGACATGGCGCCAGATCGTGCCGAAGGGGCTCACACCCTTGGCGCGTGCCGCAATGACGTAATCCTGGCTCAACTGCTCCAGCGTGAAGCTGCGGGTCATGCGGGTGATGTAGGCCATCGCGGCATAGGCGAGGATAATGGCCGGAAGGATGATATGGCCGAGCGCATTCCAGAAGATCTCCGTCTCGCCCTGCAGGAGACTATCGACCAGCAACAGCCCGGTCTGCGGGGTGACGAGACCTTCGTAAAACACATCGACCCTGCCCGGCCCGCCGACCCAATTCAGGCCGGCGTAAAAGATCACGAGCCCGACGATGCCGAACCAGAAGACCGGGATCGAGTGACCAACGAGGGCGACGACGCGGGCGACCTTGTCGATCAGGCTGTCGCGAAACAATGCCGCGACCAGGCCGAGCGGAACGCCGACAAAAGTCGAAATGATCACCGCCAGCGTCGCAAGTTCGAACGTTGCCGGAAAGGCCTGAGCGAGGTCCGAAGAGACGGGATTGCCGGTGAGCACGGCCGTGCCGAAATCACCATGTGCCAGACCGTTCAGGTAGAGGAAGAACTGCTGATAAATCGGCAGATCGAGCCCCAGACGCGTCCGCATCGCCGCATAGGCGGCGGGATCGGCAAGCTCGCCGACGATGGCGCCGACGGGATCCGTGGGCAGGACGCGGCCGATCACGAAGGTCACACAGAGGAGGATGAACAGGCTGACAAGCAGATGCGCCAGGCGTCGGCCAAATTCGGCTACAGAGAGTTCCTTCATGATCGGCTGCCTCGGGAGTATTACTGGTCTTCAGACTTCGTGACGCTCTCAAGCCGCGTCAGCTGGGTCGGATGACCGATATATCCTTCAACCTTGCTCGACAGGACGATCGGCTCGAACCGCTCGAACATCGGCAGCACCGCCGGCTTCTGCTCGACGAACATCTTCTGCATCTCGACATAGAGCTCGCCGCGCTTCTTGGCGTCCGGCTCCATCGACGCCTTCGCCGTCAGCGCCGTGAGTTCGGGAATGTCCCAGGCCGAGCGCCAGACGAAGTTGCCGGCGTTATTGGCTTCCTTCGAGTTGTCGGGATTGGAGGAGAACTGCTCCATCGAGCCGAGCACGTTCGGCATGTAGGCGCTGGTCTGCGGGATCAGCAGATCGAAATCCCGGGCGCGATGGGCGGCGATGATTTCCGAGCCGTTGCCCTGTTGGATATCGACCTTGATGCCGACCTGGGCGAGCGACGCCTGGATGGCCGTGGCAAGATCGATGCGCGGCGTCTGCGCGATCGTCTTCAGCGTCAGCGAGAAGCCCTCCTTGAACCCCGCTTCGGCCAACAGCTGCTTGGACTTTTCGACGTCGAGATGCCAGTCGGGATTCGGGATCGCAGATTCGAAATTCTCCGGAACCGGAACGTTTCTCGCCCGCCCGTAGGGTCCCATGATCGTCTTCTCGATGCCCTTGTAGTCGATGCCATAGGCAATGGCCTCACGCACCTTCGGGTTGGACAGGTACTGGTTGCCGGCATTCATCGACAGCACGTAAAAGCCGCCCGTCGGGATACGCTGGATGGTAAAACCCTGCTTGTCTTTGAAGGTGGCGAGATCGGCGGCAGTCAGGGCGCTGGCGATATCGATGTCACCGCGATCGAGCATCAGCCGCTCGACCTGGCTTTCCGGAACATGGCGGACGATGACGCGCTTCATCTTTGGAGCGCCGGTCACATAATCCTTGTTGGCGTCGAGGATCACGAGCTCGTTCGGAGACCAGCGGTTCAGGGTGAACGGACCGGAGCCGGCCGAGTGCGTGCGCATCCAGGCATTTCCCCAGTCATTGTCGGCGACATGCTTCTGCACTTCGACGCTGTCGACAATGCTGGTGGTCGATGCCGCGAGCCGATAGAGCAACATCTCGGCGGTCACCTGGCCGGAAAAATCAATTCGCACCGTCTTGTCGTCGACTGCGGTGACGAGCTTGTCGACATTGTCCTTGTCATAGCCGACGCGCTTGAGGTTCGCCGCAGCAGCCTGGTCGAGCTTCAGAAGCCGCCCGATCGAATAGACCACGTCCTTTGATGTCACCGGATTGCCGGAGGCGAAATTGGCCTGACGCAGCGTAAAGGTGATGCCCTTGTCATCGACCTTCCAGCTTTCGGCCAGCTGCGGCACGATCTTGCCATCCGGCGTGCTGTTGACCAGGCGGTCGTAGAGGTTCGACATGATTTCGACCGCCTTGCCCTCGGTCGCCTGATGCGGATCGAGCGACAGGACCTGCGCCAATGATGTTCCGATCACGAGTTGGTCCTTCGGCGTGGCGGCGTACGAGAGCGGCGCAGCGATCGTCAGAGCACCGAAGACGGCGCCGACGAACAGGCTCTTAGAAAAATGCTTCATTGCAACTCCTCCCTGGATTACTATAAGAGACATATTATGTCGCCCGTATGTCATATTATGATTTATCGAAGTCGGATTCGATTTGCAAGTGCCGAGCGGGAGACGTGAGCCAAGGAACTAGGGAACGAAGAATGACAGCACTCGGCCGTGGTCGGCAAAGACTGGCGCAGCAGGTCATTGATCAGCTGCGGGCGCAAATCGAAACCGGGAAATTGCGCGTCGGCGATCAGTTGCCGACCGAACCCCAGCTCGAATCGACCTTCGGCGTCAGCCGCACCGTCGTGCGCGAGGCCATCGCCGATTTGCGGGCGGCGGGTTTCGTCCGGCCGATCCAGGGCAAAGGCGTCTTCGTCGCGGACCCGAAGGTAAATTCCGTCATGTCGCTGACGCCGGTCGAGATCAAGAGTATTCCGGAAACCCTGGAACTGCTGGAGTTTCGCATGGCGACCGAGGGTGAGGCGGCAGCCATTGCCGCCTATCGCCGCACCGCCGAGCAGGAAGCGGCGATTCGCGAGGCCAATCGGAAAATGGCGGGCATGATCGAGACCGGACAGCAGACCGTGGAAGCGGACTACGCCTTCCACATGGCGGTCGCCGCCGCCACCAACAACCGGTTTTACGTGGACGTCCTGCGCCATTTCGGCCCACGCGCCATTCCGCGCGGCCAGTTTCCGACGCTGCCTGAAGCCAATGACCGCGAATATCTGCAAAAGGTCTATGCCGAACATGTCGAGATTCTGTCGGCGATCGCCGATCAGGACGCGGAGCGCGCCCGTCAGGCGATGCGCGCCCATCTGATGGCCAGCCAGCGTCGCTACCGCATGCTCGCCGAACAGCAATAGGGCTCGACACTCTCAGAAATTCATATTATGTCATATGACATTGATGAACTTTAAGAGGGTCTCCGATGTATCTGGGAACACAGGTGGCGGCGCGCGATGACGACGATTATCGCATTTTCGCGCAATTGGGCGTCAAACATATCAGCGCCGACCCACCGGGCAAGCCGAGCAGCTGGACGCTTGCCGACATCGAGCGTCACCGCGACAAGGTCGAAAGCTTCGGCCTGATCCTCGACATGATCCAGCTGCCCCTGCCCTCGCAGCCGATCGAGAAGGCGTCCTATCCCGATATCCTACTTGCCGGCCCCGAGCGCGACCGGCAGATCGATGCCGTCTGCACAATGATCGAGAATGTCGCAAAGGCCGGCATTCCGGCGGTGAAATACAATCTCAACCTGATCGGCATTCCGCGCACGCCGGATGAGCCGGGGCGCGGCGGCTCGATGAATGCGAGCTTCCGCTGGGAGAAGACCGATCAGCAGGCAGCACCCGGTCTTGCCGGCGTGCTTTCCGAAGACGAAAACTGGGAGCGGATCGACTATTTCCTCGAACGCGTCGTGCCGGTCGCCGAAAGTAACCGCGTCCGCCTCGCCTGCCATCCGCACGATCCCTACACACCGCCCGGCTATCGCGGCGTCACGCGTGTGCTCGGCACGGTGGAAGGCCTGAAGAAGTTCGTGCAGATGCGCGAGAACCCGTATCACGGCCTCAATTTCTGCCAGGGCTCGGTCGGCGAAATGCTTGAAAATCCCCGCGAAGAGATCGACGACATCATTCGCTGGTTCGGAGAGCGCAACAAGATCTTCAACGTCCACTTCCGCAACATCCGCGGCGGCAAGCTGTCCTTCATGGAGACCTTCCCCGACGAGGGCGACATGGACATGGTCCGCTCTGCCCGGATCTATAAGGAAGTCGGCTTCAAATACATGCTGATGCCCGATCATGTGCCGACCGTCAGCGGCAAGGATCCGTCCGCCACGGCATTCGCCTTCTGCTACGGCTATATCGCAGCGCTTCTGCAAGTGCTCGAGAGCGCCTGACGCCGCCCAATTTCAACTCGTAAGGAATAGGACTTGATGATGAACCCGATTGAATTGAAGAAGGCCGTCGGCAGTGGCCTGCTCTCGTTTCCGGTCACGCATTTCGACGACCAGCTGAAATTCGACGAGGCGAAGTACCGCCGCCATGTCGAGTGGCTTGCCGGTTACGACGCCGCCGCACTGTTTGCCGCCGGCGGCACCGGGGAATTCTTCTCGCTCAATCCGAGCGAGATTCCGCAGGTCGTCCGAGCCGCCAAGGCGTCGGCGGGCAATACGCCGATCATCTCCGGAACCGGCTACGGCACGTCGCTTGCCATCGAAATCGCACAGGCGGCCGAAAAGGCAGGCGCCGACGGATTGCTGCTGCTCCCGCCCTATCTGATGTTTGCCGAACAGGCAGGCCTGATCGCCCATGTCAAGGCGGTCTGCCAATCGGTCGGCATCGGCGTCATCGTCTATAACCGCGACAACGCCGTCCTGACAGCCGAAAGCATCGCGCGCCTTGCCGAGGAATGCCCGAATCTGATCGGCTTCAAGGACGGCGTCGGCGATGTCGACAAGGTCATCGAGATCACCACGCTGCTCGGCAACCGGCTGGTCTATGTCGGCGGCATGCCGACCCATGAAGTCTATGCGCAAGCCTATTTCGCCGCCGGCGTTACAACGTATTCCTCGGCCGTTTTCAATTTCGTCCCGGCGCTGGCCCAGCGCTTTTACGGCGCCTTGCGCACCGGCGACCAGGCGACCGTCGACGAAATCCTGAAGGGCTTCTTCTTCCCCTTCGTCGCCTTGCGCAACCGCAAGAAAGGCTATGCCGTCTCGATCATCAAGGCCGGCCTGCGAGTGCTCGGCCAGAACCCCGGCCCGGTGCGCCCGCCTTTGACGGATCTCACCCAGGAAGAATTGGCGCTGCTGGAGAAAATCGTGCAGGCCAACGGCGTCTCGCGGATTGCGGCGGAATAATCGCCGAGGACGGCAGGAGTATCTGCCGCGCCCTCTCGATTCCCTCTTCTCCCCCTCGGGGAGAAGGTGCCCGTAGGGCGGATGAGGGGGCCGACGATGCCGGTCTTCTCCTCCGGCTCATCTCGCTATGTGCGGGATGCTGCGCACGGCAATTCCGGCCGCGTGCCGGAATAGAATTTACGTGAGGGGGTGCCGTTCCGCCCCCCTCATCCGCCTGCCGGCACCTTCTCCCCGAGGGGAGAAGACGATGCGCCGCACCCTCGCCATTCCCCAGCAGACTAATCTTCGCCTACAACGCCATCCCGCTGCCACGATCGAAGACATGCACCTGGTCGCTGGCGATACTCGCCTCGAAGACGGCGCCGTAGCGGGCGGGGTATTCGCCGTCGACGACCGCCGTCACCTGCTGGCCGGCGAGATCGAAGACGATATGGGTCTGGGCGCCTGTGGGTTCCACCAGCATGGTACGGCCGCCAAGCGGCGTGCCGACCGATATGCCGGGGATGAGATGTTCGGGGCGCAGGCCGATGGTGACGGCCTGGCCGGGTCTGACCTTGCGGTCGGGCGCGATACGGATCGCTGTGCCATCGTCGAGGCGGGCGGTGGGTTCGCCGTTTTCTCCGGTGACCGTGCCGTCGAGCATGTTCATCGCCGGCGACCCGATAAAGGCGGCGACGAAGAGATTGGCGGGTTTCTTATAGAGTTCGAGCGGCGTACCCGACTGCTCAACCCTGCCGTGATTGAGCA
Organism: Rhizobium lentis; assembly: GCF_014200175.1. Lineage (GTDB taxonomy): Bacteria > Pseudomonadota > Alphaproteobacteria > Rhizobiales > Rhizobiaceae > Rhizobium > Rhizobium mulingense. The sequence continues at coordinate 95,333 of NZ_JACHBD010000004.1, forward strand.
CGACGATGCGGTCAGCGAGCGTCATCGCCTCGATCTGGTCGTGGGTGACATAGATCGAGGTCGTCTTCACCTTCTGGTGCAGCGTCTTGATCTCCGAACGCATCTGCACGCGGAGTTTAGCATCGAGGTTGGAAAGCGGTTCGTCGAACAGGAAGACGGCGGGGTTGCGCACGATGGCCCGGCCCATGGCGACACGCTGGCGTTGGCCGCCGGAAAGCTGCGCCGGCTTGCGGTCGAGCAGCTTTGCGAGATCGAGCATGCGGGCGGCTTCAGCAACGCGGGCCTCGATCTCAGGCTTTTGGACGCCGGCAAGCTTCAGGTTGAAACCCATATTTTCCGCCACAGTCATATGCGGATAGAGCGCGTAGGACTGGAAGACCATGGCGATGTTGCGCTCGCGCGGCGTCATGCCGTTGACGACATTGCCGCCGATCGCGATCTCGCCGTCGGTGATCTCTTCCAGACCGGCGATCATCCGCAGCAGCGTCGATTTTCCGCAGCCGGACGGTCCGACGAGGGCAACGAATTCGCCATCGTCGATATGAAGGGAAATGCCGTGGATAACGTCGACGGCGCCATAGGCCTTGCTTACATCGTGCAGTGAAACGGATGCCATGATTGCAGCTCCAATAGTTCGGCTCAGGACTTGACGGCGCCGGCAGTCAGGCCGGCGATGATGTGCCGCTGGGCGACGAAAAAGACGATGATCGTGGGAAGGATGGTGAGCGTGATGAAGGCGAGCACCAGTTGCCATTCCGTGCCGTATTCGCCGCGATAGACCATGATGCCGAGAGGCCATGGGTATTTCGATTCCGAGTTCAGCATGATCAGCGGCAGGATGTAGCTGTTCCAGCTGCCGACAAAGGAGATGATGCTGACGGTGGCGACGATCGGCCGGGAGAGCGGCAGCGAGACGTGCCAGAAGAACCTGAGATAACCGCAGCCATCGACGAAGGCCGCCTGGAACAATTCTTCCGGAAGGTTGCGGAAATAGTTCCTGAACAAAAGGATGCTCATGCCGAGGCCGAAGGCGACCTGCGGCAGCACCACGCCCCAGTAGGTATTCAACAGCCCGAGATCGCGAATGCGGATGAAGAGCGGCAGGATCGCGGTCGCTGCCGGAAACATCAGCCCGAGCAGAAAATAATTGAGCAGGAAGGACGAACCGAAGAAGCGGACATGGGCGAAGGCGAAGGCCGCCATGGACGAGACGATCAGCGTCAGCAGCACGGTCAGCGCTGCGATGATCAGCGAATTGCCGATCTGCAGCCAGTAACGCCCGCCGAAGAGGATGTCGGTATAGTTCGTCCACTGCCACTCGGTCGGCAGGCCGAAGGGATTGGTGCGCAGGTCGCCCAGTGTCTTGAAGCCGCCAAGCGCCGTCGTCAGCAGCGGGATCAGCACGATGGCGGCAATCATGGTCAGGGACGCGTAGAGATAGATGCGGGTCGAGGCGCGCATGCGGATGGAGGAGCTCATATCAGTCATGGCGCATGAAGATCCTTTTGTAGCCGAAGGCAAGCGTCACGCAGATGATGAAGAGCACGACGCCGACGGCGCTGCCCAAGCCCACCTGCATGCGCATGACGCCATAGGTGTAGAGAAAGGTGACCATCGTCTGGGTGGAGTTCGATGGTCCGCCGCCGGTCAGCGGCATGATCATGTCGAAGAGCTGCAGCGAGCCGACGACGGCAAAGAAGATCGACAGGCGCAAGGTCGAGCCGAGCAGCGGCAAAGTGACGTAACGGAATTTCTGCCAGCCGGTGGCGCCGTCGATTTCGGCCGCTTCCAGCACGCTCTTATCGACCGATTGCAGGCCGGCGATGAACAGCATCATGTGGAAGCCGAAATATTTCCAGACGATGACCCCAAGCACGGCATAGATCGCCACGTCCTTGTCGGCGAGTACATAAGGGTTGGCGAAGCCGAAGAAGTTGGAAATAGCGGCAAACAGGCCGTAATCGCCATCATAGACGAAACGCCAGATCAGGCCTGCGGCAACATCCGCCAGCACATAGGGCAGGAAGAAGATCAGCCGGTAGCCGACGACGCCGGGAATGCGATGGGCCAGCATGGTAGCCAGCCAGATGGCGAGCGGCACCTGGATGCAGATCGAGATAATGATGATCAGGCCGTTATTGACCAGCGCCTGGGTGAAGGCGGCATTGCGGAACAGGACCTGGAAATTGCGCAGGGAGATGAACTCGGTGGGCGTGCCGTAGCCGTTCCATTTGTAGAGGCTGTACCAGGCCGCCTCGCCCATCGGCATGATGACGAAGAGCGTGAACAGCAGCAGGGCCGGCGGCAGGAAGAGCAACAGAACCGTCAGCCGATCGTGAGCGACTGAACTCTTCCGGTTTGCGGCTCGTCTTGCCGGCCTTGCGGCGCTCGGTGTCGATAGGACTGAGATATTGGCCATGGTTCCTGCTTTCGCATCTCGTCGGCAGCGATGCCGGCGCTCCCAATTGGCAGGAGCGCCGGAAGGTTCTGCGGGCGCTGGTTATTGTTCCAGCTCGAAAGCATCCTGGATCATCTGGGCGCCGTCCTTGGAGTTCATCTGTCCGGAGACGATTTCCACCGAGACGTCGTTGACGACACGGCCGACGGCCGCACCGAGATCCTGGTCGAAGAAGTTCTGATGCCAGGTTGAACCCGCCAGCTGTTTGGCGGATTCGGCAAGCAGCGGGTTGACGACGCCGTCATCGGCGCCGACGGCAACGGGAAGCAACATGCCTGATTTGGCCATCGCCCGCTCATTCTCCGCATTCGTCAGGAAAGCGAGGAAATCGATTGCTTCCTTGGAAGCTTTCTTGGTGACGGCCCAGCCGTTCAGGCCGCCAAGCGTGTCCGTCGGCTTGCCGGCGCCGCCCTCCACCGTCGGGAAGACGAAACGGCCGATATTGTCGGGGGCCAGGCCCTTGCCGTCGCCGGCATTCTTGCGCTGGTTGGCCTCGGTCGCTTCAAAACCGAGGATCATCGCCGCCTTGCCGTCCCCGAAAACGCCGAGCGTCTGCGGCCAGGTGGCGCCGAGATAGCCGGGCTGGAAAGGTTCCAGCTTGCCCAGTTCGGCGAGGTCGTCACCGGCCTTGATGATCGCCGGATCGAGGAAACCTTCGCCTTCGCCGTTCTTGGCCGCGTCGAAGACCTTCTGGCCGCCCTCGCGCATGACGAGATAGCTCCAGTAGAAATGGATCGGCCATTTCTCGCCGCCGCCGCCGGCGATCGGCACGATGCCGGCTGCCTTGATCTTCTTCACCGCAGCGAGGAAATCAGTCCAGGTCTTGATGTCCTCGACCTTGACGCCAGCCTTGGCGAACAGCGCCTTGTTATAGAAAAAGCTGACGAGACCGACCTTGTAGGGAATGGCCCAGGTCTTACCCTCAAAAGTTAAGCCATCGACCGATGCCGGGGTATAGGCCTTGCGCAGCTTGCCGCCATCGGCGTCGAGGGCTGCCGTCACATCCTGAAGAGCGCCGGTCTCGGACTGCTGCTTCAACACGCCGCCGCCCCAACTGAAAAAGAAATCCGGCACGTCGTCGGACTGCAGCAATGTCGGAAGCTTGGCCTTGAAGGCCTCGTTTTCGAGGAACTGCATCTGGATGTCGACATCGGGATGCTGGGCTTCGTATTTCTTGACGATATCCTCCCAGGCCGCGACATTTTTCGGATCGAGCTCGAGATGCAGCCATTTGACAACCGTCGTCGCCGAGGCGGCTCCTGCTCCGGCCAGCAACATGCCGGCTGCCGCGGCCATAGATACGATGCGCCTGCCGCCGAAACCGGCGTTCTTCAGCATGAAATTCATGATTTCCTCCCTGGGGACCGATCCTCACAATTTTTCCCCAATGCGGATTAATTCAACGGAGGTTTCATCGGATGTCAACCCGATCGCCGCTATTTTTAGCAAATGCGCTTGACAGGTCCGCGGAATTGCCTGCTATTTATTTCGTAACCCGTTAAAAATATTGGCTTCCGCCCAACGAACAATGCCGGCTAGTTTTTCATGAAGACCGCAGATCCAGAATTGATGCGCGCGATCAATCGCTTGAACGTGCTCGATACCATCCGGCGACATGGTCCCATCTCGCGCATCGAGATCAGCGAACGGACTGAACTCTCGACGACCACCGTCTCCGCCATCACTGCCTCGCTGCTCGACGATGGGCTGATCCTGCCACGTCATGAAGGCGATATCCGCAATGAGACTGTGCGTGGCAGGCCGCGCGTGGCGCTGGAGCTCAATCCGGACGCTGCCCGCGTCGTCGGCGGCAAGATCGCCGCCAACCGGATGGTGTTCGTCGTCACCAATTTCCGCGGTGACGTGCTGTCGAAGCTCGCTCTGCCGATCCGTATCGACCGGCAGCCGATCGGCGTCATCGCCGATCTGGTCGAGGACGGGGTCAGGCGCTGCGTCGTCGACGCTGGACTGTCGCTGGAAGATGTCGACAGTATCTGCCTCGGCTTTCCCGGCGTCGTCGAGCATCGCACCGGCTACATCAGAAGCAGCCCGATCTTTCGCGACACCAATGTCGATTTTGCCGCCGAAATGTCGACGCGGCTATCGACGCCGACCATCGTCGAAAGCGACGCCCATGCCATCACGCTCGGCCATCACTGGTTCGGAAGAGCCAGGGATCTCGAGGATATGGTATTGATTTCGCTGGAACAGACGCTGGGACTCGGCGTGTTGCACGGCAACCGCCTGTTCCGTGGCGCCGGCGGCCTCAGCCACAATCTCGGCGATCTCGTGCTTGGCATGGGACCGAACGGCATCGTGCGGCTTTTCAGCCAGGCCGGCGAAAGCGCGATCCTCGGCGAACAGCAGGCCGACGGGCGTTTTGCCGAAGCGATCCGCCTCGGGCGCGGCATGACCCATGCCCAGGCTCTCATCAAGGCCGACGACGACCGGTTGATTGGCGCTGCCATCCGCGCCGGCGAAGCCGTGGGATTGACCATCGCCAACATTGTCACGCTGTTTGCGCCGCCCCGCGTCATCCTTGTCGGCTCCAGCCTGGCGCTCGGCGAACCCTTTTTGAACAGCCTGCGCGATGCCTATGCGCTCGCCATTCCGCCGTCGCTACGCGGCGTGAGTGAACTCGTCTTCGATGATTCGAGCGATGATTTCTGGGCGCAGGGCGCGGCCGCAGTAGCGCTCTACGAACTCTACGAATCGCCCTGGAGCACTACCGGGCCGGCGCTCTGAGGAGCGCACACTCAAGATCAATGGAGGAATTCATGGACAAAGTCGGTGTCGGCATCATCGGATGCGGCAATATTTCGGGCGCCTATCTCACAGCGATGGCCTCCTTTCCCATTCTCGATATCCGCGGTGTCGCCGATCTCAACCGGGAGCTCGCCGAGGCCAAGGCGCGCGAATTCAACGTTCCCGCCAAATCAGTCGAAGAACTCTTCGCCGATCCCAAAGTCGAAATCATCGTCAATCTGACCATCCCGAAAGCCCATGTCGCCGTGGCGCTCCAGGCGCTCGAGGCCGGCAAGCATACCTATTCGGAAAAGCCGCTTGGGATTAATTTCGCAGAAGGGAAAAAATTGGCCGAGGCCGCCAAGGCCAGGAATTTGCGTATCGGCGCCGCGCCTGACACCTTCCTCGGCGGCGGCCACCAGACGGCCCGTGCCCTGATCGACCAGGGCGTCATCGGCCAACCGGTCGGCGGCTCGGCAAGCTTCATGTGCCCGGGCCATGAGCGTTGGCATCCGAACCCAGCCTTCTATTACGAGGTCGGCGGCGGGCCGATGCTCGATATGGGTCCCTATTACATTACCGAACTCGTCAATCTGCTCGGGCCGGTATCGCAGGTCGCGGGCTTTGCGACGACGCCACGGGCCGAACGGCTTATTACCAGCGAGCCGCGTAATGGCGAGCGTATTCCCGTGCATGTGCCGACCCATGTCGCCGGCATGATGGCTTTTGCCAATGGCGCGGTCGTGCAGATTGCCATGAGCTTCGATGTCGCCGCCCACAAGCATGTGCCGCTCGAAGTCTACGGAACCGAGGGCACGCTGATCGTCCCGGATCCCAACAAGTTTGCCGGTCCTGTCGAGTATCTGAAGAAGGGCGGCGCCTTCGAGGACCAGCCGGTCACCGCGCCCTATGCCGAAGGCAATTTCCGCTCGCTCGGCGTCGCCGACATGGCGCATGCAATCCGCTCGAAGCGGCCGCACCGCGCCAATGGCGATCTGGCGCTGCACGTGCTCGAAGTCATGGAAGCCTTCCATACCGCGTCCGAAACCGGCCGAACGGTGACGATATCAACGGCGGTGGAACGCCCCGCCCCCTTGTCCCAATCCATCGTCGACGGACGGCTGGCGAAATAAGTTTCAGGAGGAAAGAGAATGCGTGAAGCACTGATCGTCTGGGGTGGCTGGAGCGGGCACGAGCCGCAGGAATGCGCCGAAATCATCAAGACCATGCTCGAGGAAGACGGTTTCAAGGTTTATCTCGAACACGGCACGGAGGCGCTCGCCGACCCTTCCGTCCATGATCTCAGCCTCGTCGTGCCGATCATGACGATGTCGAAGATCGAGAAGGAGGAGGTCAAGAACCTCGCGGCCGCGATCGAAAGCGGCGTCGGCATTGCTGGCTATCACGGTGGCGCCGGCGATGCCTTTCGCGATTCCGTCGATTATCAGTTCATCATCGGCGGCCAGTGGGTGGCCCATCCCGGCAACATCATCGACTATACCGTCAATATCACCCGGCCGGACGATCCGCTGATGGAGGGGATCGCCGATTTTCCCTACACCTCTGAGCAATATTACATGCATGTCGACCCCTCGAACGAGGTTCTGGCAACGACGAGGTTCACCGGCGAGCACGCCTACTGGATCGACGGCGTCGTCATGCCTGTGGTCTGGAAGCGCAGATACGGCAAGGGCCGCGTCTTCTATTCCTCGCTCGGCCACCAGGCCAAGGAATTCGACATTCCCGAGATGAAGACAATCTTCCGCCGCGGCGCGAATTGGGCGGCGCGATAGGGCTGTTCGGCTTGCGGGGACCCAAAGACCCCTCTCCAATCCCTCCCCAAAAAAGGGACTAAGAATGCCGCACCGCTTCACATAAACTCTATCGTTTCGTCGAACGGTGACAGCCAGCAAGACCTCTGCTTTTGGTCGCCGCCGGACGCCACAGCTTAGTCCCTCCCCCTTGTGGGGAGGGGTTGGCGAGGGGTTTTCGGCAATCTCAGCGAATGATCAACGCCGTCCCAAATAGCCCCAGCGCGAAAACCGTATGCGCGAGCAGATTGAAGCATCGAACCTTCATCGGCTTCGGATGTTTGGAAGCTGCCCAACCGAGGCCGAGACCGGGCTGCAGCAGGAACCACCCCGCCCCGACTGTGACGATGCCGAATATCCAGGCGGGGAGGAATGTCGGTGCGGCGAGCCAGCCCTGCCCCATGATGATCGCGAAGATCACGCCATAGAGAATGCCGACGGCGTAGTGGCTGATCCAGCCGAGCGCCAATTCCCCGGCATAAGGTTCGGCATCGGCGATGTTGTCATGAAAGACCTTGCCGCGGCCGAGATGCCAGAACCAGCGACCGACCGGCGCCCAATTGGCCGGCGGCTGGCCGAAGACCTTGGCGAGCAGGATCGCCCAGAGATCCATGAGGATGGTTGCGCCGACGCCGATCGCCAAGCCGCGCCACAGAATATCGAACATCGGGAATCACCGGAAAGCGTTGATGGGAGGAGGCCCTAGATGATCATTGCGGCCACGCTGACGCAACTGATCAATTCCTTCCCCGGAATTCCGGTTTGATACGGCGCACCACGCAGTTTGCACGGCCGTCACCCCTCTATCATCCGCAAAAAGGCATCGGTGCAGGCGCAAATTGATGCTTTTCGCGTGCAACGATTTTTCTTACTCACGATCGGAAGGGCAATGAGAGGCGCGGCGATGGCACTGCCATTCTACTGGAACGAGTTGAACACCTATGATTTCGCCGGACTTTCGCCGGATACGACGATCGCCATCCTACCCATCGCCTCAACCGAACAGCACGGCCCGCACCTTCCGGTCGCAACCGACGTGGTGATCGCCAACGGCATGCTGGCCGAACTGCGAAGGCAAAAACCCGGGGACCTCGATTTTCTGGTCCTGCCGACGCAGGAGATCGGCAAGGCAAACGAGCATATCCACGGCCCTGGAACCTTGTCGCTTGGTGCGGATTTGCTCATCCCCGTCTGGACGGCGATCGGGGCCAAGGTCGCCGAAGCCGGTATCCGCAAGATGGTGATCGTCAATTCGCATGGCGGCAATGTCGACATCATGAGCATCGTCGCGCGTGAGTTGCGGGTGCGCTGTCAGATGGCCGTGGTCTCGACGCAATGGGGCCGCTTCGGCCATCCCGAAGGGATGATCAGCGAACACGAGCTGAAATACGGCATCCACGGCGGCGAGGTAGAAACCTCGCTGATGCTGCATTTCCGCCCCGATTTGGTGCGGATGAACAAGGCGCAGAATTTCACCTCGCAGGCGGAATCGATGCGCCAGCAATCGAAATATATCCAGCCTCTGCCGCCCCATTCCCTTGCCTGGATCGCCCACGATCTCAATCCAAATGGTGTGGTCGGCAATGCCGCGCTCGGGACAGCCGGAAAGGGCGAAGCGATCTGCCGCCACCAGGTGAAGGGATTTATCGAGCTGCTCCACGATCTGAAGCGGTACCCGCTGTCCAATCTCTATTTGAAATAACGTCTGTTGGTACCCGAGGTGCGGCTCATATCGCCGCGGATTTTTCCACCGCAATGTGGCCCTTCGCCTGCAGTTCCTCCACCAGTCCGGCAAGTTCGGCCAGGAGATATTCGACGAAGAGGCTGGTGGCGGAATCGAGCGGGGCGCGGGCGCGGGCAAAAAGCTTCATTGGCTGATGGCGCGCATGCGGCTCGGCGATCGGCCGGAAGACGAGTTCGCCCTGGCGGCATTCGGTGATGACGTCGAGCGGGTTCAGGATCGTCAGCCCTGCTCCGGACTTGACCAGCTTCTTCAGCATCTCCGACGCGTTGGTTTCAAGAACCGGCTCGACATGCACGTCAAGGCGCGCCAGGGCGAGATTGATCACGTCGCGCAGGCTGGTGCCCTGCTGGGCCAGCACCAGGCGTTCCTGGACGATATCGGCCAGGTTGATCGGACCAGGACCAATGAGATGATGGCCCGGCGGGAAGACGACGCCGATCGGAATGTCGAAATTGCCAAGCGTGCGGATGCCGGGGGTAGCAGGAATATTGAAGCCGAGGCCGATATCTACTTCCCCTGACAGCACCGGGTTGACCGTCATCGTACCGGCGTCATTGCGCAACTGCATGAAGACACGCGGATGCTCCGATTGGAACCGCGCAATGATGTCAGGCAGCGGTCCCGCCGCGAGACCGACAGTGGTCACCAGGCGCACCTTGCCGGCCTGCTGCATCTTCAGGCTGCGGATGCGGCCCTCCAGCCGCTCATAATTCTTCAGGACCTCGCGAATATGTTCAATGCAGAGCTCGCCGGCTGCGGTCAGGCGCAGGCCGCGCGGCAGGCGCTCGAAGAGCGGCGCGCCCATTTCCTCTTCCAGCGCCAAAATCTGTCGGTTGATCGCTGATGACGCCACGTTCAAGCGCGCGGCCGCTTTGCGGATCGAGCCCGAGCGCGCGATCTCGTTGATATAGAGAAGCTTTCTCGAATGCAGCATCATGACCTCGTTGCACAAAAAACAAGCGCATAGCGCAAATTAGGCACAGGCTTTCGGTGAGATGCCGAAAAGGCATCATTGCGCACGAAATTTGATGCTTTTCAAAGAGCAAAGCAATCGCTCCTATGAAGAAAACCGGACGTCGCCAGAGACGTTGCGGACTCACGAGGGGAACGTCGATCATGTCCAATATACTGAAGAACACCGTCTTTTCCGCACTTGCCGGCCTCGGCGGAATTCTTGCCTCGATCGCACCCGTGCAAGCGGCCGACAAAGTCAGCTATGGCACGAACTGGCTGGCGCAGGCCGAGCATGGCGGGTTCTATCAGGCGGTCGCCGATGGCACCTATGCGAAACATGGCCTTGACGTGACCATCGTCCAGGGCGGCCCGAATGCGGCGAACAGCGCGCTTTTGATTTCGGGCAAGATCGACTTTTACATGGGTGGCCCGCAGGGCGAGATCTCCGCCGTCGAACAGGGCATTCCGCTGGTCGACGTCGCGGCGATCTTCCAGAAGGATCCGCAGGTGCTGATCGCGCACCCCGATGCCGGCATCGACAAGTTCGAAGATCTCGCCAAGCTCAAGACACTTTTTCTCGGCAAGGACGGCTATCTCACCTATTTCGAATGGATGAAGGCGAACTTCAAAGGCTTCCGGGACGAGCAGTACAAGCCTTATAATTTCAGCCCGGCTCCGTTCCTCGCAGACAAGGATTCCGCCCAGCAAGGTTACCTGACCTCGGAACCCTATGAGATTCAGAAGCAGGCCGGTTTCGAGCCGAAAGTCTTCCTGCTCGCCGATAACGGTTATTCGCCCTATTCGACGATGATCACCACCACGCAGACGATGATCGACAGCAAACCGGACGTCGTCCAACGCTTCGTCGATGCCTCGATCGAGGGCTGGTACAACTACCTCTACGGCGACAACAGCAAGGCGAACGAACTGATCAAGAAGGATAATCCTGAGATGACGGATGGCCAGATCGCCTACTCCATCGCCAAGATGAAGGAATACGGCATCATCGAATCCGGCGACAGCCTCGACAAAGGCATCGGCTGCATGACCGACGCGCACTACAAGGCCTTCTTCGACGAGATGGTCGCGATCAAGGTGTTCAAGCCGGAGACCGACTACACCAAGGCTTTCACGACAAAATTCGTGTGCAAGAGCACCGGCATGGCGATGAAGAAATAGCATCCGGCCAATGCCCTCCCTTTCGTGAACGAGACCGGCAATGCCGACAGCTGAAGCTCAGACCCTACCCCCGCAAGAGACGCGCAAGCGGCCGCTGGTCGTCATGCGCTCTGTCTCGAAAACCTTCTCCAGCGGAACCGTTGCCCTTTCGAATATGACGCTTTCCGTGGAAAGCGGGGAGTTCATCAGCCTGCTTGGCCCTTCCGGCTGCGGCAAGTCCACGGCACTGCGCATTATTGCCGGTCTTGGCGACGTCACGTCGGGCGACATCGACTGGCCGAGTTCGCGCGTCAATTCGAAGGGCCTTCCTGAGGGGGACATCGGCTTCGTCTTCCAGGAGCCGACGCTGATGCCCTGGAAGACTGTGTTCGACAACGTCCATCTGCCGTTGAAACTCAGACATGTCTCGAAGACAGCTGCACATGATCGCATCCTGGATGTGCTGAGCACCGTCGGGCTCCAGGATTTTGCCGGCGCCTATCCGCGCGAACTTTCCGGTGGAATGAAGATGCGCGTATCGATCGCCCGTGCGCTGGTGACGAAGCCCAAGCTCCTGCTGATGGACGAACCCTTCGCCGCCCTCGACGAGATAACGCGCCAGAAATTGAATGACGACGTTCTGCGGCTTTGGAAGACGACAGGCATCACCGTCATCTTCGTTACGCATTCGGTGTTCGAATCAGCCTACCTGTCGAACCGGATCGTCGTGATGAAGGCGCGGCCCGGGCGCGTTCATGCCGACCTTCCGCTGACGACCAGTGTTGAACGGGATGCGCATTACCGCACTTCGGAAGAATACCGCAAAGCATGCGAGACGCTTTCGCATTCGCTGATCGGAGCGATCAACGCGACGGAGAACCATTGATGCGCAATGAGAGCGATGCACCGCCATTCCCTGCCGCTGGCGCAAGACGCCGGGATCTGGCGTTGCGCATCTGCACCCCCTTGCTTGTCATCGTGTCGCTGATCCTGATCTGGTCCGCCTACGTGAAGCTCTCCGGCATACCGCCTTACATCCTGCCCGGTCCGGCGGCGGTGGCGAACGCCTTCGTGACCGACTGGGGTACGCTTGCCCCTGCCCTCTGGGTCACAACCAAGATCACGCTGATGTCGCTGATGCTGGCGCTTGTCGGCGGTGTCGGCTTTGCGATCTTCCTGGTGCAGTCGCGCTGGATCGAACTCGCCTTCTATCCGCTGGCTGTCATCCTGCAAGTGACACCGATCGTGGCAATCTCGCCGCTGATCCTGATCTATGCGCCGTCGACGCAGGTGGCGCTGCTGATCTGCGCCTTCCTCGTCGCCTTTTTCCCGATCCTTTCGAACATGGTCCAGGGGCTGAAAAGCGTCGATCACAACCTCATCAATCTCTTCGAACTCTATGGCGCATCCCGCTGGCAGACATTGTTCTTTCTCAAGCTGCCTGCCGCCCAGCCCTACTTCATGACAGGCCTCAGGATCGGCGGCGGACTGGCGCTGATCGCCGCCGTCGTCGCGGAATTTGCCGCGGGCTCGGCGGGCGCTGGTTCCGGCCTCGCCTTCCGGCTTCTCGAAGCCCAATATCGGCTGAACATTCCGCGCCTGTTTGCGGCGCTGCTGATGCTCTCCCTGCTGGGCGTGGCGATCTTTGCCGTCACCTCCTTCATTTCCTGGCTTGCCCTGCACCGTTGGCACGAGAGCAGCCTGAAACGGGAAAACTGATGACCCATTCCTTCATCTCCCCACCCAATGCCGGCCGCTTCGTGCTGAGCAACGCAACGCTGCCTGCCGCTGCGGTCACCGGTTACGGCGCCCCCGCCGCCGAGGGGCTCGTCAAAGCCGACATCGTCATCACCGACGGCATGATCGCCGCGGTGCTGCCGCCCGGCGGGGCGCCTGCCGAACTGGCCAAATCGGATCTTAGGGAAAGCATGGTCTGGCCCTGCTTCACCGACATGCACACCCATCTTGACAAGGGTCATATCTGGCCGCGCAGCGCCAATCCGGATGGCACATTTCCGGGAGCTTTGGAGGCAGTGCGCGCCGACCGCGAAGCGAACTGGTCGGCCGGTGACGTGAAGAAGCGCATGGAATTCTCCCTGCGCTCGGCCTATGCGCACGGCACCAGCTTGATCCGCACCCATCTCGACTCCCTGGCGCCGCAGCATCGCATTTCCTTCGAGGTCTTTACCGAGATGCGCGAGGCTTGGAAGGATCGGATCGCTTTGCAGGCGGTGGCGCTCTTTCCGATGGAAAACATGGCGGATGCTGCCTATTTCGCCGACCTGGTCGCGGTCGTTCGCGACAAGGGCGGCCTGATCGGCGGCGTCACCCGGATGAGCTCTGATCTCGGAAGCCAGCTCGACACGCTGTTCAGAGCGGCGGCCGATAATGGTCTCGACGTCGATCTGCATGTCGACGAGACCGACGATCCGGGCGCTGAAAGCTTGAAGGCAATCGCTGAGGCCGTGTTGCGCAACCGTTTCGAGGGCAAGGTGACGGCCGGCCATTGCTGCTCGCTCGCCCGTCACGACGAAGAGACGGCAAAGCGCACGGTCGCACTTGTCGCAGAGGCCGGTGTCGCCGTCGTCTCGCTGCCGATGTGCAACATGTATCTGCAGGACCGCTACCCCAGCCGCACGCCTCGCTGGCGGGGCGTTACCCTGTTCAAGGAATTGGCTGCGGCGGGCGTCGCAACGGCGGTCGCCTCCGACAATACCCGCGACCCATTCTATGCCTATGGCGATCTCGACCCGGTGGAGGTCTTCCGCGAGGCGGTCCGCATCCTGCATCTCGACCATCCGCTGGATACAGCCGCGCGGGTCGTCACCACCTCGCCCGCCGATATTCTCGGCCGGCCCGATAAGGGGCGCATCGCCGCCGGCGCCTCAGCCGATCTCGTGCTCTTCAGCGCTCGATGCTGGAGCGAATTTCTTTCCCGTCCGCAGTCCGACCGCGTGGTACTTCGCCGCGGCAAGGTGATCGACCGCAGCCTGCCGGACTACCGTGAACTCGACAACCTCGTTGGAGCCTGACATGCCGGATTATCAAAGGATTAAAACAGAACTCGAGGGTATCGCCCTCGAGGACAATCCGGCGCTGGTGCGCCAGAAGAGCCGTGATTTCTACTGGTATTCGCCGATCCTGAAGGCGCAGCTTGACAATGTGACGGCCGATCTCGTCGTCACCCCGAAGAACGAGGAGGAGGTGATCCGGACCTTGAAGGTCGCCTTTGCCCATGGCGTACCGGTGACCCCGCGCGGCGCCGGCACCGGCAATTACGGCCAGGCCATGCCGCTTTCAGGCGGTATCGTGCTGAACCTTGCGGCCATGAATAAGATCAAGGAAATCCATCCGGGCCGGGTGATCTGCGAACCGGGCATCGTTCTTGCTCAGCTCGACAAGCAGACCAAGGCCCATTCCGGCCAAGAGTTACGCTTCCATCCTTCGACGGCCCAGACGGCAACAGTGGGCGGTTTTATCGCCGGGGGCTCTGGCGGCGTCGGCTCGATCACCTGGGGCGGCTTGCGCGATCTCGGCAATATTTTGCGCCTGCGCGTGGTCACCATGGAGGCCGAGCCACGCGTGCTCGACCTTACCGGCTGGGACCTGCAGAAGGTCAGCCACGCCTATGGCACCAACGGCATCATCACCGAGATCGAGATGCCGCTGGCGCCAGCCTATGACTGGGTCGACGTACTCGTCGGTTACGATGATTTCATGGCTGCCGTGCGCTTCTCGGATGCACTCGCCAAATGCAACGGCATCCTGGTCAAGGAGATCGCGCCGATCGCCGCACCGATACCGCACGATTATTTCACCCGGCATAAACCCTATATCCGCAAGGGCCAGTCGGTCGTTGTGCTGATGATCGCGCCGCATTCCATGGATGCTTTCCTCGCCTTTGCCGCGGCTCACAAGGGCGAGATCATGTTCCGCTCCGACAAGGTCGAAAGCATGAAAGGCATTCCGCATGCCTATGAGCTTGCCTGGAACCACACGACGCTGCGCGCGCTGAAGGTCGATCCTGGCTTCACCTACCTGCAGGTTCAGTATCCTGGACCGGATCATGTGGCCAAGGTTGCCAAGATGGTGGAGATTTTCGGTGATGAAGTGCCGGGCCATCTCGAATTCATCAAGTTCGACGGGCAGATCCAATGCTCCGGCCTGCCGCTGGTGCGCTACACCACGGAGGAACGGCTCGAAGAGATCATCAAGATCCACCAGGACCACGGCTGCCCGATCTTCAATCCGCACCGTTACACGCTGGAGGAAGGCGGCATGAAGCGCACCGACAAGGTGCAGCTCGCCTTCAAACACGAAACCGATCCCCGCGGGCTGCTGAATCCCGGCAAGATGATTGCCTGGGAGAATCCGGATTTCGACTTCAATGCCGGCAAGAACTATCTGTTTCCAGGGCTTGCGAGCGTCATGGAGGCCTCATGAGGGTTCTGGTGCTACATTCGCATCCTGTGGAGGAAAGCTATGGCAAGTCGCTTTACAAACAGGCGCTGGAAAGCCTTGAGAAAGCCGGCCATGCCGTGGATGGGTGTGATCTCTACGCCGAGGAATTCGATCCCGTGCTCTCCCGCCAGGACAGGCTCACCTATCACGATTACCCTGCCAACACCGACCTGGTGAAACCCTATGTCGAGCGGCTGAAGCAGGCCGAAGGGCTGGTGCTGGTGACGCCGATCTGGAACTTCGGATTCCCGGCGATCCTCAAGGGCTATTTCGACCGCGTCTGGCTTCCCGGCGTTTCCTTCGACCTCGTCGACGGCAAGGTGGAATCGCGGCTGCGCCATATCAGAAAGCTCGCGGCCGTTCTGACATACGGCGCCACGCCGTTTCGCGCCTTCGCCGCCGGCAACCCGCCGAAGAAAATCGTCAAACGTGTGCTGAGAGCGCAGATCAATCCGCTAAGGCCGGTTACCTTTCTTGCGCATTACGACATGAACAATTGCACACCGGAAACACGGGCGCGGTTTCTGGAGAAGGTGAAGACAGCGATGGAGCGGTTCTAGATGAAGAAGATCTTCAATCCCTCTTCCGTTCGCCGTCCCTTCGGAAATTACAATCATGGATTGCTGGTGCCGCCGGGCGCCTCGTTGCTCGTGACCTCCGGGCAACTCGGTGTTGGTCTCGACGAGGAGGTGCCGGAGGATGTCGGCGCGCAGGCAGAACTTTGCTTCGAGGCGATCAAGGCGATTCTTGCCGAGGCGGAGATGAATTTCGCCGACGTCATCCGCATCTCGGGTTTTGTGACGAAGCGCGAGCACTTCGCCGACTATATGCAGGTCCGGGATCGATATACGCTCGATCCGAAACCGACCTCGACGCTGATCGTCGTCGCCGGTTTCACCCGCCCGGAATTCGTTGTGGAAGTCGAAGTTACGGCCGCCAAAGTGTTCTGATGAAGCGAGACGCCTCGGAACATCCACCCGTCAGTTGCCCCCTTCCCCAGCTTCGTATCGCCGCTCATCCAAGCTTTCGAGATGGTAAGGCCCCTCTTTTCGCGTGCGGCGTCGATGCGGTCGGGGTCATCGAAAGACGCGACGATCTACTAGACTTGCTGGTCTTGCGGGGCATCGGCAAGGGACGAACATCCGACCGCAACGCCTGACATGCTGGCGGCGGAAACCGCAAGAGGGGTGCGGTATCGATTGGCACCAAGGTCTTGCGCTCCTCTGCAATTTAGCCAAAAATACTGATCGTAATGCTTGTGCTCTGACAGCAATCCGGCATCGCTGGACGTTTTCATTCAATAAATCAAAGTTGAGCGCAGATCACATAGCGTGGCGGCGGCAATCTGCCTTACCGAGACTGAACAATACGAATTTGTAACATTGGCGGCATGGATGCGTCATGTCTTTCGTGGAATCGCAAGGTGACAGAAAGTATCGGACCAGTGAGCGAGTGGGTGGGCTCGTTGATTGCTCATCGCTGCAGGTCGAGCTCAGACATTTCGATCCGGGCTGGCAGGTCGACCTTACACTCGAATGCACGGAAATAGCCGTCCTGCTCTCGGGGCAGTCGAAGATCAGGTGGACGGGTGACGGCCACAGGCGGGATGCGATTGCCCGCCCCGGTGTCGCTTGGATATGTCCAGCGGGTGTCCATGAGAGCGGTGTAGAAATCATGGGTACCATGCCCGAGTCCCTCCACATCTTCCTGCCGCCCTCGCTCGTTGGTGAGAGCGCACTTTCAAACTTCGACATCGATCCGGCCAAGGTGCAGCTCGCCTATGCGGGAGGCGTCCCCGATCCGATGGTGCTGCAGATCGGTCAACTCTTTCGAGGTTTGTTGAACAGAAGCCTTGAACCGACTGATCGCCTCTATCTGGACGGCATCCAGACGGCGCTGGCGGCGCACCTGCTCGGCACCTATTCGTCTGTTCGCTGGCAACCTGCCGCACGGGCGCCGACTGTCGACCCAAGAAGGCTGCAACGCGTCTTCGATTTCATTGAAGCCCGCATCGCAGCCGAAATCTCGCTGGATGACCTTGCCGCGGAGGCTTGCCTCAGCGCCTTTCATTTTGCCCGCATGTTTCGCAAGGCTACCGGCCTGACGCCGCATCGCTACGTCACCGAGCGACGGATCGAGGCGGCCAAGGAAAAGCTCCGGCTCGCACGGTCCTCGCTCGTGGAGATCGCGTTCGATACCGGCTTCGGCTCGCAGGCGAATTTCACCCGGGTCTTCCGGAAGATGACCGGTTTGACGCCCGGCCAATACCGCGCGCTCTTCACCGGTTAGCGGCTTCCGCCTATCGGAGATAGTTCTCGGTTCGCGCATGCCGCACGCCGGAGCGCAAGATTTGCGCATAGCGCAGCAAGAACTGAAAATACTGCCGACCGGTTCCGCCTATACACCTGTCTCATCGAGCGGGGAGCGCTAGCCCCCGAACTGAAAAGAGGAGACAGGAGATGATTTCCATTGACGAAGCTCGCAGGGTCATCGCCGCAGGTGAGGCGCGGGCTAATGAGATCGGTGTGCCGGTCAATATCGCAGTCTTGGACGCCGGAGCGCATCTCAAGGCGTTTGGCCGAATGGACGGCGCAGTGCTCGGCTCGATCGACCTCGCTATGGGCAAAGCCCGGACGGCCGTATTGTTTCGAACGACAAGCGAGGCCGTCTGGGAATATTGCAAACCAGGCGCTCCCGCCCATGCCCTCGAACTATCCAATGGCGGCCTAACTCCCTTTGCCGGCGGCATCTCGCTCTTTGCCGGCGACGGCACGGTGATCGGCGCCGTTGGCGTTTCCGGCGGAGCAGTTCCACAGGATCTCGAAATCGCGCAGGCAGCGGCTGCGGCCGTCGCATGACGCTATGCCAACATTTGATTTCGACCAACCCGAAACCATCGAAAGGAATGTCTCATGACAAAGACCATTTTGATCACTGGCGCAGGCTCCGGCTTCGGCAAGGGTGCCGCCATCGGCATGGCCAAGAACGGCCACAGCATCATCGCGACGACGCAGGTTTCCTCGCAGGTTACGCCGCTGCGTGAGGAGGTCGCCACCCTCGGCCTGAAGAACGTCCGTGTCGAGCGTCTCGACCTCACGGATCCCTACGACATCAAGCAGGCGCAGGGATGGGATATCGACGTTCTTTGGAACAATGCCGGTATGGGCGAAGCCGGCCCGGTTTGGGAAATCCCGATCGAACTTGTTCGCAAGAATTACGAAGTCAACGTCTTCCTGCCGCTGGTGCTGACTCAGGGCGTCGTCCAGAGATGGGTGCGCGAAGGCAAGAAAGGCAAAGTGGTCTTCACGTCCTCGATGGGCGGCCTCTTCACTCCGGCCAACTGGGGCACCTATGTCTCCACCAAGCACGCGTTGGAATCGATCGCCGAAGCGCTGCAGCAGGAACTCGCCCCTTACGGCATCAAGATCCAGACAATCAACCCCGGCGCCTACTACACCGGCTACAACGAGACGATGGCGGACAATCCGTTCCGCTGGCTGGATGACAGCAAGAACTTCACGAAGCGCGCAGATCTGCGAAAGGGCTTCGACGATTTCTTCGCAACGCCCGAAGGTAAGATGGACCCGAAGGAAATGATCGACCGGATGATCGAAGTCGTTCCGGCCGACACCGGCAGGTTCCGCAACGTCGTTCCGAAGGTCATCGAGGACATGCTGAAGGAGCATCAGCTGAGAGCCTGGGAAAACCAGATCTAAGCAGATTTCTGGCGGCGAGCGCCGCAAGCGGCACCCGACCAGCGGGTGTCGACCCACTCGTTTACCCTCCGGAGAAAACCATGTCCTACACTGCAACGGCAGCCGTCTGCCGCCCGCAATCCCGGGCCAGGCGCATCTTCAACGCGACCCTCGGCATCGCTACCGCCATCCTTGCTCTGGGCGGGCTCGAAGCGCACGCCGCCGCAGCGCAGTCTCTCACTGAAACCGAACGCCGCAACAAGGCAGCCATCGAGGCTGGCTTCGAAGCCTGGGCGGCCGGCACAGGCAGTCCTTATGATCTCCTCGCCGACGACGCCCGCTGGACAATCGAGGGCTATTCGCTGGCATCGAAGACCTATCCAAGCCGCGAGGCATTCCTGCGTGAGGTGATCCGCCCGTTTAATGCTCGAATGAAGGCACCGCTGAAGCCGGCGATCCGCAATGTGTATGTCGACGGCGACACTGTGATCGTCTTTTTCGACGCCCGCGGCATCGCCCGCGACGGAGAGCCCTACGCAAACACCTATGCCTGGTTTCTCGACATGCGCGACGGCCGTATCGTCCGTGCCTCGGCCTTCTTCGATTCGATCGTGTTCAACGCCTTGTGGACCCGTGTGACGCCGGTCGACTAGTGTCTTCCAGGTCGAACCAAACTTGCCGTTCCCAGATGGCGCGGCGGACATTCTGCACCATATCACTCGGATGCCCGCCTCTGCGCGATCGATCGGCCGCCCTCTTCTACGGTTTCTCGGCGCCACTATCGATGCGTCACTGGTATCTCGGGCGGGCATGTTTCAAAGTGCGTCGCGTTCGTATCGCGGTGTCCAGCCGCGGGCCATTCCGCGGCTCATCACGCTTTCCGCCAGCGCCAGTTGCCGGCGCAGATGCCTGCAGTCGTCGAGCAGCGTGCGGATCGCCGCCTTGGCATCGTCGTCATGCCAGGCAAGCACGGCCTCCACCTCCCATGCGCGATCAGGCCAAGTCGGGGTGGAGCAAACCGGATCGGGTCTGAACGTCTTTGCCGGCTGCATCAGTTCAACGCCAGCGGCAATTGGACCGGCCGCGGCAAGGGCGGCAGCGGCCGGCTGAGTTCGACCTTTTTCTGCCAGGCGGCGCGACGCTGCTGATCCCGTTCGCGGGCCGCGCGGGAGGCTTCGACGAGGGCCAGGGCGTTGGCGATCACCTGTTCCGTATGTGTCATGACCATCTCCTGTGTTCCTGTTTTGTTCTAATTTAGACCCTTGCCCGCAGAAGTCAAGCACCGCGGGACCTTCACCTGGAAACGGGAGAAAACGGAGATTGAGATGCGGCCGCTGTTCAGTCGGCGGCTTCTATGACAGCGATACCCGCCTCCTGCGCAGCCCTGACGAAGGCGGCCCGGACATGATCGGGCGGAAGATCGCCGATAATCGCATCCAGGCAGGCTTTGACGGCTTCGAAATATTCTTCGCCGTCATCCACCGGCCAGTCATGGAGGAGCGTGCGCGCGGCATCCCACACCGAGTTAATAACGGCATAGTGCCCGAGCCCCATCGAGGCCAGGCCGACCGGTCGAAAATGTGCCCTCTGTCTCACTTTGTTACAGCTTTTCCTGATTTCGGCGAGCTAATCGATGAAATGCAATTTGCGTGCCGTTGGCGGCGGCTTTTCGATCTTGGCCAATCATAGCCGCGACAGACATGTCTCTCCAACCAGGATCCGGCGGGCGAGGCCTGAGAACGGGAAACGCCTGCAGCCTCTCGAGGGGGTCCGGAAACCCTGCTATCAGTCATTAAATGACAGATTATGGTAAATATCAGACTTAGCGCACCGAGCCTACTCGTTAAAACTGGCTATTTTCTTAATATTCTATCGAAGATGCAGCAACGCGTTCCTTTTCCGGAAGCAACGCAGCGCGACGATGCATCGTTGATTGTCCCGAAGGTGGACGGGGAGGCATCCAGATCGTACAATGCCGTTTCTTGCATGCGGCGGATCTGGGAGGACGCGCGATGCCCATCTTCATGGACCGGCACTACCTCGAAGGTACCTCGGCCGCCGAGGTCGCCCAGGCACATCGCATGGATATCGACATTCAGGATCAATACGGCGTCAAGTTTCTCACTTACTGGTTCGACGAGCGGCGCGGGACGGCCTTCTGCCTAGTGGATGCGCCCGATATGGCAGCCGTCCAATGCGTTCATCGCGAGGCGCACGGCTTTGTCGCCAACGAGATCGTCGAGGTGGCTCTCTCGGCGGTCGAGGCCTTTCTCGGCCGCATCAATGACCCTGATCCAGCGCCCGGCCAGTCGCCGCAAATGGATCCAGGCCACCGGGCGATCCTCTTTACCGATATCGTCGGCTCGACCGAGATGACGGCGCGCCTCGGCGACCGCATGGGAACAGAGTTGGTCCGGGCCCATGACGCAATCGTGCGCCGATGCCTCAGCAAAAATTCAGGCCGCGAAGTCAAGCACACCGGCGACGGCATCATGGCGGCCTTCGCGGCGACAACGGCAGCCGTTGAATGCGCCATGGCGATCCAGCAGGAATTCCAACATTACAACGGCGGCAACAATGCTCAGCCGCTCCATATCCGCATCGGGATCGATTGCGGCGAGCCGGTCGAGGACAGCAACGACCTCTTCGGCTCGACCGTGCAACTGGCGGCCCGCCTCTGCGCGGCAGCCGCCAGCGACCAGATCCTGGTGTCGGAGAATATTTTCCGGGAATATGGCGCGACCGATGTCTTTGCCCACGCGACGCGCAGGCGGCTCAAGGGATTTTCCAAGCCGATGCTGGTTTTCCAATGCGACTGGACCAACGCCAGCCGGCAACTGAGCTAAAGCCCTGTATTTTTATGCGTGTCGCCCGGAACCGCTGCACATTTCCGGGCGACACGCATTAGCGCACCGCCGATTTTCTCGCGGCGGCCGAACCCGCCTCGTTTCGGCCGTGGCCGTGCGCTTATGATCAGGCATTGCCGATTGGATGATCGCTCATCAGCTGCTCGAATTTCGCCGCGCCCTCGGCCTTCGCCAGCACGCCCGACATCTTCAGAAACCGCCGGAAATTCTCCCGCGCCGCGTTCAGCGGGAAACGACCGTTCGCCGTATCCCTGCACGCCTTTAGCAGCGTTTCATATGCCAAACCTCGTTTGTCCTGCGGCCATTCGTCCAGAAAATCCATAATTTCGTCGAGACTCGTGATCTCTGCGACGAAATGCTGACGGCGAAGAAAAACCGGCTCGAACCGAGCTTCTGGCATAGTATCCTCCCATTTATATTACTTTTTTATGGTTTTATATTAAGGAAAAAGCCTGAATATTTCAACATAAATCGACTATGTTCTGCCGATAAAGACATTGTAACTACTTCCATAACGACAGAATAACCAGCGGATCAGCTGGACACAAAATGTGCAATTACAGCCGTTGCCGCGCATGTCATCACGTCCATCCCTGCTCGCGAATCCATATCCTGCCATGATAGATTGCAGGCGAGGATCGAGCCGAAGGAGATGCAGATGAACCGGATTGTGAGATTCGCCGTAGCCGGCGTCCTGATCGGCCTATCCGCCCTGGCGTCCGCCTGCACCTCACCTGCGAAACACGACAGGGAGGATTATCAGTATCAGCTGGATACATCGAGGAACCCGGCTTGCGCAGGTGGATTCAGACCTGGCAACGCTCGCTCGTGCAGCTACTAAAATGCATCGGGAATTTCCCGAGCGCCAACTTCGCCAGGGGCACTGCTCGAAGCGCGCGGCGCCTAGAGCATCTCCTGGTTAGATTGAAGCATTCTGCCGGAGCAGGTTTTCGTCAGCGCAGATGCGGTTGGCGACAGGCATACCCCAAGGTACGTCCGGGCCGGTTGCCTCTGATCTTGGCTAGAGATGCCCGGCCCACCGGCCGCAGCCCTCCGCCACGGCGAAGCGATCGGTGCGTCCGGCGATAGTCAAGTCTTGCGGATTTGCCTGGCAAATCTGAGGGAAGGTTTGCTGAAACGGGCCGGCTGCTCGACCGGCCGGCTTTCGCCGTAGAGCTTGACTACGAGAAGCGTCGGCCGGTCGATCATCCGCCGTTTAAGCCAACAGAATGATTCAATCTAACCAGGAAATGCTCTACCTGGTGCGGCGCGTGCTAACCAGCACAGCGGCGGCGCGGTTCGCCGAATCCACCGCCGCGCGGATTTCACGCCCGCGGGCGAGTTCGGCAGCGAGCACCCCAGTGAACTCGTCACCGGCGCCGTGCGTGCTCACCAGTTCAACCTTGACCGCCGCAATCAAGAAGGCTTCGCCGTTCTTCGTCGCGCAGGCTACCCCTTCTCCACCCGCCGTGACCACAACAACGGCAAAACGTTCAGCCAGTCGCGTTGCCGCATCCAGCGCCCCGGCCAAGCTGTCGACGACCGAACCCTGCGCCAACTGCTCCGCCTCGATCGCATTCACGACGACAACATCGACAAGCTGCGCGAGGTCGTCTGACAAGGGCCGCGCCGGCGCCGCATTGAGCACCACCTGCCCGCCGGCCTCCTTCATCGCTCTTGCCGCCGCGACGTTGGCAAGATCTGGAACCTCGTTCTGCAACACCAGAATGCCGCCGCCAGCAAACACCTCCTTGGCGGCGTCGACATCCGACTGGCCGAGCGCAAGGTTGCTGCCCGATACGATCACTGCGCCGTAATCGCCCTGCCCATCGAAGATTGCGACGCTCATGCCGCTGCCGACGCCGGCCACCGTCTTGACGAAGCGGTTATCCACGTTGCCAAGCCCAAGGTTGTCGATCAAAGCGCGTCCGAAATCGTCGTCGGCGACAGCGCCGATCATATGAGACGACACGCCGGCTCTGGCAGCCGACAGCGCCTGATTGCCGCCCTTGCCGCCGCATTTGGGATGCCAGCTGCTTCCCGTGACCGTTTCACCCTTCCGCGGACGCGCCGGGCCGTACACCATGATGTCGTAGTGCAGGCTGCCGAAGACGACGACGGAGGGCGAAGCAGTGGTCATGGAAGCTTGTCCTTGCGCTTGGATGTCACGGCGGACATCGTTCGTTCGAGATTTCTCTCCGCCGCCTGATAGTTTCTCTTGGCGACGGCCATGAAAAGTGCGTCGAGAATGTTGAGTTGGGCAATCCGCGCCGCCGCGTTCTCGCCCATCAGGGGCGATCCTTGCGCCGTCGAACACAGAACGATATCGGCGATCTGAGCCAAAGCCGATCCGCCGTAATTGGTGATGGCGATCGTCCGGGCGCCGGACTTCCGCGCGAGCTGTATCGCTTCGATTACTGCCGTGGTGTTGCCCGAATGGGAAAATCCTATAGCCACGTCGTCAGCCCCCAGCAGGGAAGCCGACATCAGCATCATGTGCGAGTCGTCCTGGACGCTGCAGCGAACACCGATCCTCAGGAATTTGTGAGCGACATCGCGGGCGATTTGCGCCGAACCTCCGACACCATAAAAATCGCGCTGTCCCGGTTTCGCCAACAAGTCGGCGGCGCGATCGAAGGCATCGACATCAAGGATCGCAAGGGTTTCCTCCAGCGCGTTGATCGATGTACGGAAGACCTTCTGGATAATTTCGGCGGAACTGTCTTCCGCGGAAAGTTCCTGATGCATCTCCGCTGTCGGCAGCTTGTTGTAGTTCGAGACGGCGGTGCGAAAGTCACGAAAGCCGCTGAATCCCAGTTTCTTGGCGATCTTTACGACCATCGCCTCGGAAACCCCCGCCTCGGCCGCCAAGTCCTTGAGCGCGGTGTCTTCAGAGAAGTCCCTCAGTCCGAAAACCGTCTCGACGACACGCGCCTCCAAGGGGGTGAGCTGAGGCATCATCATCCGGATGCGCGGGCCCACCGCCTTGAGATCATTTGCAGAATTCATCCCCGTCCCCTTGTGACGCGATCTATCATCATCGCGACAAGGATAATAAGGCCAGTGGCAAGAAGTTGGTAGAAGGCCTGCACGTTCATCAACGTCAATCCGTTGCGCATCGCGCCCAGAATGATCGCCCCGAGCAACGTGCCGATGACGCTGCCCTTGCCGCCCATCAACGACGCCCCGCCGATTGCCGCTGCGGCGATCGCATCTAGCTCCCACAGATTGCCGAGGATCGGCTCGGCGGCACCAAGCCGGCCGATGAGGATCATCGAGGCGAGCGCCGCCAGGACGCCGGAGATCACATAGGCCGTAATCTTGGTCATGGCGATCGGGACACCGGCGACGTAAGCCGCTTCCTCATTGCCGCCGACCGCGAGTAGGTATTCACCCAGGGGAGTCTTCTTGAGAAGCACCCAAGCCAAGAGGGCGACGACAGCAACCATCACGACAGAATTCGGAATGCCGGCGATGCTGCCGTTGAACAGCGTCCGGAAGCCTTGCGGGACACCGAGCACAGGGTTGCCGCCGGTATAGATGAGCGCAATGGCTCGATAGGTGCTGAGCGTGCCGAGCGTCACAATGAAGGGCTGCAGCCCGGCATAGGCAACAAGCACGCCATTGACGAGGCCACAGAGGACGCCGATGCCGAGTCCGGCAAGGATGGCGAGAGGAACCGGAATACCGGCCACAAGCAGCGTTGCCGAGATGACGGCAGCAATCGCCGCCGTCGGACCGACGGAGAGGTCGATGCCGCCGGAGATGATCACCAGGGTCATGCCGAGCGCCAGGCAGGCGTTGATGCTGGACTGTTGGAGAATGTTCAAGAGATTTCTCTGCGAGAGAAATTCGGGAGCCAAAAGGCCGAAGATGATCACAATGGCGACGAGGCCGATCAGCGTGCCGGCATCGCGGACCGATAAGGATCCGACAAATCTGGTTGCCGGCGCTGCGGTATTCTCGATGGTGTCAGACATGGGCTTTTTCCCTGTTGGTCACGCCGTGCCGATGCGGCTTGCGGTCGTGCCGACGGCATGGGAGACGATGGTTTCTTCACTCATCTGATCGCGGCCGAGTTCAGCCGCGACAGCACCGTCGCGCATCACGAGCACACGATCGGACACCCTCAGCACCTCCGGGAGCTCGGAGGACACGACGATCACGCCGTGCCCCCCGGCGGCGAGGTCTTCGATCAGACGGTAGATTTCTGATTTGGCGCCGACGTCGATGCCTCGGGTCGGCTCATCGAAAAGCAGGATGCGCGAGCCGGCCGCCAGCCACCGCGCAATGATGGCCTTCTGCTGATTGCCGCCGCTGAAAAGCTTGATTTGGCGGTCGAGCTGAAATGGCCGCAGTTTTACGCGCGTGAGAAGGTCTTCGGCGGTCCGCTTGAGCTTGCGGTGATTGATGATGCCTGCCTTGGAGAAACGCGCCATCGAAGGCAGTGCCATGTTCGAGGTGACCGACCGTCCGGGAATGATCCCTTCCCGCTTACGCTCCTCAGGGAGCAGACCGATGCCGGCGGCAATCGCCGCGCGAGGATTGGATAGCGCCAGGGTCGTCCCATCGACTTTGACCGTGCCTGCAGCCAACCTGTCGGCGCCGGATATTGCGCGCAGAAGCTCCGTCCGGCCTGAGCCAACCAGACCGGCCACGCCTAGAACCTCGCCCTTGTGGAGGTCGAACGAAACGTCGCGGATACGGTGCGTTGAAAGATTGCGGACTTCGACACTCACGGTGCGGGTCGCGTGCGAATGGTGCGCTTCGGCCAGCAGTTCGCGGCCGACCATCATGCCGATGACTTCGTCCGGCGCGCTCGCCCTGAGATCGATGCCTGTGCGGACGACCTTTCCGTCACGCATCACCGTCGCCCTGCGGCAAACCCGGAAGACCTCGTCCATCTTGTGGGACACATAGATGATCGACACGCCGCCGGCGGCAAGCCGTTCGATGATCCCGGCCAGCCGGTCGAACTCACTGGGCGTCAGGCTCGACGTCGGCTCGTCCATGGCAACGATCCTGGCTCTGTCGAGGAGGGCGCGGGCGATCTCGACGACCTGCCGTTGGGCCACCTTCAACGAGGAAATCGGCGCCGAGGGGTCGATCGACGGGTCGATCATCGCCAGGGCTTCAGCCGCCCGGCGCTCCTGCTCGCGGCGGTCAACGATGAGGCCGCCGAGCCTGGTGAGGGAATGACCGAGAAACATGTTCTGGGCGACGGTGAGATGGGGAACCTGCTGCAGTTCCTGATGGATCATGGCGATCCCCGCCTGGCGGGCGCTCTCCGGCTTGCGGAAATGATGGACCGTGCCATCGACCTTCACCTCGCCCTGCGTCGGCCGAAAGACGCCGGAGAGGATGCGCAGGAGCGTCGATTTTCCCGCCCCATTCTCACCGAGAAGCGCGTGAATTTCACCTGGCGCGACCTCGAAGGAGACTTCCGAGAGCGCCTTGACGCCGGGAAAGACCTTGGAAATGTCTTCGAATGCCAGTCTGGAAGGAGCCATGGAACTGAACCCTTTTGAGAGTGAGGACGACCGGCCGAGCGACGGCCGTCCCGCCTTGGGAGGCTTACTTGCCTGCGGCCTTCATCAGCACCGTGCGTATGTCGACACCCTTGCCCTGGAAGTCCTTGACGTTGTCCTTGGTAATCAGCGCCTGTGGCGTCGCCACAACGCGCGGCAGCTTCTGGCCCGCGACGAGGCGAAGAGCGACTTCCATCGCGACCTCGCCCGTCAGAACGGGGAAGCTGTCGACGGTGCCCGTGAGCTCACCGGCTTCGATCGACTTGTAGGCGTCCGAGATACCGTCGGTGCCGAAGACCACGACCTTGTCCTGCAGGCCCGCCGCCTTCACGGCTTCGACGACGCCAAGAGCCATGCCGTCATTGTTGCAGTAGAAGCCGACGAGATCCGGATGCTGCTGCAGGATGGTGGTCGCCGCGTCGTAGGACATCTGCCGATCCCAGTTGCCGGGAACGCTTGCGACAACGGTGAACTTGCCGCCTTCCTCGATCGTGCTCTTGAAGCCGCTAGTGCGCTGCACGGCAGCGTAGACGCCCGCCTGACCTTCGATGATCGCGACCTTGCCGCCGTTCGGGCGGTTCTCGACGAACCACTTGGCGACGCGGACGCCATTGTCGCGCTGGACATTACCGACATAATGCTCTGCCTGCGGGATCACCGCGTCGTTGACGTTCACGACCGGCACATTGGCCGCCTTGGCCTGTTCCATGACCGGCTGAAGATTGGCATCGGTCTGCGGGGAGACGAGCAGAACATTGTAGCCCTGCGTGACCATGCCTTCAGCGATCGTCAGCTGACCCAACTGGTCACCTTCGCTCTGAGCTGCCTGATAGGCGACGGTTACACCGAGCTTGTCCGCGAACTTCTGATAGCCCTCGCCGAGGGAGCGCCAGTATTCATTGGTCAGCGTCTTGGAGACACCGCCGACCTTGAGACCATCCGCCAGTTTCGGCAGCGGGCCGAGCTTGGCGTCAAGGTCGGCCCAGTCCATGCGGTCCGGCTCGGAGTCCGAGTTGAGCGGCCTCAGGTCCTGCGCTGTCGCGATGCCAGCACAAAGGGTGGCGGCAAGAGCCGCGGCAAAAAATCTGTTCATGGAATTCCTCCCGGAGGGTTAAGTCGGTTCAGTGGTCCGCGCCGAGCATCAAATCCTGTACGATGGCCTGCGTGGAAACGGCGTCCTGTCGGTCAATCGCGCTCGAAAGGCGATTGTCCTGCTCGAGGCGGTCGACGACCCTCAACATCCGTTGGACCGTCTTGATGTTGACCTCGCATTCGCGGACCGGGTCGAGACCGGTCATATCGGGGAACGTGTCGAAGTAGATCGCACCGTCATAGCCGTCCCGGCGAATCTGGCGGAGCAGTTCGACGGTCTGCAGCGTGTGAACAGCGCCGACCATCAACCCGTCGTCGCGCTTGGCGTAGCCATCGTTCAGATGGACGCCGAGAACCCGGCTGTGACGTGCGATCAGGGCCGCCGCGAATGCGGGCTGCTCGTCGGCATAGAGAACATGGGCGAAATCGAGCGTCACCCCGAGATTCTCGGCGCCGACCTGCTTGATGGCGAGGAGCGTTGTCGCTGCATCAGGCAGCAGGCTGTAGGAGCGCGGCTCGTTCGGCTTGTATTCGATGGAGATCAAGCAATCCGGATCGTGTTGACAAACTTCACGGATTCCGTCGATTTCGTGTTGCCACATCCTGGCATAATCGGCCTGGAAAGCGTAATCGAAGCCATCCTGACCGAGCCAGATGGTCATCAGATTTGCGCCGGCCTCGCGCGCGGCATCGATGCCTTTCTTCGTCAGCTCGATCGCCTCGCGGCGAACTGCTTCTTCGGGATGGGTGAACGCGCCGAGCTTGAAATCCGGATTCGTGTAGTACCGCATGGCGAAGCCATTGATCTGCAGGCCTAGATTACCAAGCATCCGCGACAGTTCAGCCGGATTGTCGTTCACGTGATCGGGGTAGTTGAGATCGAGATCGGTCAATCCTTGGACGCGGGCCGCACGCTCCGCCATCTGCATGACGGACGGCTTGCCAGATTGTCCCGGCCAAGCAAGGTGTGCGCCGGAGGCGAAGGAATTCAGTCGTGTGGCAAAACGAGTCTGGCTCAAGGCATTCATCCCATCTGTGAAGTTGCACACTACTTCACAGTTTATTTTGTTTTTGTAAAGCGAAAGCTATGCTGCAGCGCAGCATTAATGCAATGTCCCACAAAAGCAGTTGGCGAAATGACGGCCTGCGATATAGGTCTGCGCCAGGCTTCTCGGTTGCCATCAAGGGAAGTCATGCGACTCGTCATTCTCACGGGCGCATCTGGCGCCGGGAAGACAACGATCGCCGCCGCGATTGGCCGCCCGCACGGCCAAGAGATAGACGTGTTTCACAAGGACAGCATCGGCATACCGACGATACAAGATATGCCATGAATTCGGCTCCGTCGAAGGATGGCAGAAAGCAGCCACCTTCGAATGGATGACTCGGACTATCTCCACTCCTGACGGAAGGACGAAGTATCCTGTTCGTGGGTCAGTCGCGCCTTTCCTTCCTAACCGAACCTGTGGGACAGGCAGGAATCTAGTCCTACGCTTGCACCCTCCTCGATTGCGACGAGACCAGGACCGGTCGACTTTCGATCGACCGAGGCCAGCCGGATTCGGCAAACCCGGATATGATGAACTGGGCCGGCTTTCTGCGGGATGAAGCGGCCGCATTTGGATGCGAAATCCTCGATACGTCAAATCTGACGCTGGAAGAGGCAGTTGACGGGTCCTTGGCGAATTGCGGAGGCAGCGTGTTTGATCAAGAACGGTGACTGTCAGGCAGCCGTTGCTGTGTTCAATGGCCGCGAGCAGGCGGCCGAACTTGCTATCCTCAGCACCACCACGAGCTTTCCCAGCCTTTGGATTGTGTGGTTTTCGCATCACTTTCCGCAGGGTTGTAATTTCCCACTTGGCAATGGCGAAGAGCTTCGCTACAAAGCGCTTACCGCTTCAGATCGAACATAGGGAGGCGTTGCATGACAGCAGCATTCATCGACAGCTTCCCGCATGGCATGCGACGACAGTAGGTCATTGCCATTCGCGGCCCGCCCCCAGCGCGCCCGACATGCGGTTTTTCATTTTTCATGGCCCGATTGATCTGACGGGATCATTTCGTCTCCCGCCCGGGCTGTGTCATTCAACTCTCGATTTGAGGCCGGTTGCCGGAATACGGGCCGGGCAGATTAAAATGACGCGCAAGAAGCTCGATTTCCGCGCCGACGCCTATCGCCAGGTGCTTGGCTTTGTTTTTCGTCACTGGAGCCATCAGCGCGCTCTGGTCGGCGCCATCATCGTGCTGGTCATATCAAGCACGCTGGCCGAGGTCATGGTGCCGGTGTTTTCCGGCCGGATCGTCGATGCCATTGCCGGCGGCAATGCGGCCAATGGCGCGC
This sequence comes from Rhizobium lentis, assembly GCF_014200175.1. Lineage (GTDB taxonomy): Bacteria > Pseudomonadota > Alphaproteobacteria > Rhizobiales > Rhizobiaceae > Rhizobium > Rhizobium mulingense. Next base: position 126,187 of record NZ_JACHBD010000004.1, read on the forward strand.
TCAGCGCCTTTGCCGTCGTGGTGGTTCTTGGCCTCACCAGCGTCGCATTGCGCTGGTTCATCTTCAACGGGATCATCCGACTGACGCTGCGCATCATGGCTGATGTGGTCAATAGCGGCTTCCACAAGGTGCAGCGGTTCTCGACCGACTGGCACGCCAACAGCTTTGCTGGTTCGACGGTGCGCAAGATCACCCGCGGCATGTGGGCGCTAGATTCCCTCAACGACCTGTTGCTGGTCGCGCTGTTGCCCTCCATCGTCATGCTCATTGGAGCCAGTCTTGTGCTCGGCAGCTACTGGCCGGTCATGGGCCTGTTCGTCGCAACAGGATCGCTGATCTATATCGGCGCGACAGTGGCGCTTTCGATGGGTTTCGTGTCGCCGGCGGCAAGGCTTGCCAATGCCTGGGACACCAAGCTTGGCGGCGCGCTGGCCGATGCCATCAGCTGCAACTCGGTGGTCAAGGCCTTTGGCGCTGAAAGCCGTGAGGAGGCGCGCCTGCGCCACGTGCTTGCCAAATGGGACAGGCGAACCCGACGAACTTGGAAACGCGGCACGTTGAGCGGCACGATCCAGGGCTTCATGATGGTTTCCATGCAGGCCGGCATCCTGGGAACGGGCCTGGTCATGTGGCAGCGTGGGCTGGCGACGCCCGGGGACATCACCTTCGTGCTCGCAATGTTCTTCGTTCTGCAGGGCTATCTGCGCAATGTCGGCCAGGACATCCGCAACCTGCAGCGCGCCGTCAACGACATGGAAGAGCTGGTGCTGCTCGACCAGATGCCGCTTGGTGTCGAGGACAAGCCGGACGCCAGGGCGATCGCCATCGACACGGGCGAGATCGTCTTCGATCGCGTCACCTTCCAGTATGGTGCTCATCCCGATCCGCTTTATCAGGACTTTTCCGTCACCATCAAAGCGGGCGAGCGTGTCGGCCTGGTTGGGCATTCGGGCTCGGGCAAAACAACCTTCGTCAAGCTCATCCAGCGCCTCTATGACGTGAATTCGGGAGCCATCCGCATTGACGGACAGGATATCGCCGACGTCCGGCAATCGGACCTGCGCGGCCAGATCGCCATCGTGCAGCAGGAGCCGATCCTGTTCCATCGCACGCTGGCGGAAAACATCGCCTACGGCCGGCCGAACGCCTCGCGGCGCGAGATCGAGCAGGCGGCGAAACAGGCCAATGCGCACAGCTTCATCATAGGTCTTCCCAAGGGCTATGAAACGATGGTCGGTGAACGCGGAGTCAAGCTGTCGGGCGGCGAACGGCAGCGCGTGGCCATCGCTCGCGCCTTCCTGGCTGATGCACCAATCCTCATCCTGGACGAGGCGACGTCGAGCCTCGACAGCGAAAGCGAAGTGCAGATCCAGCAGGCCATGGAACGGCTGATGGACGGCCGCACGACCCTTGTCATCGCCCACCGCCTGTCGACGGTGCGGGCGCTCGACCGGCTGCTTGTCTTCGACAAGGGCAAGATCGTCGAAGAAGGCGACCACCAGGCCTTGATCCGGCTCAATGGCGGCATTTACCGCCGGCTGTTCGAACGGCAGGCGCTGGAACTCACCAAGGGCTTGGTGGCCTAAACAGGAATGCCGGGGCTGACGCCCCGGCTTTTGATAACGACAATGGCGCTGCGGTCGAGCTTCTCCAGGCTGAGGCCGCGGTGGGCGTCGGCTGGCGCGATTTCGTTCTCCCACGGCAACCCTGCGCCCTACTGCTCGGCAGCCCGGTATATCTCGGCCAGGTCGCACAAATCCCAGTTACCGCCAGTCAAAACCGCACAGACCTTTTCATCCGGCCTGACTTCTATCGAGCCGGCGAGCAGAGCTCCGATACCGATCGATGCGGCCGGTTCAGCGATCAGCTTCGCATCCCTCGCAAGGCTACGCATGCCTGCGATGATATGTTCATCATCAACAAGGACGATCTCGTCGACATATTTTTCGATGATCGGATACGGGTTCTGCCCCGGAACGCTTATCCTCAAGCCGTCCGCGATGGTGTTCTTCAGCGGAAACGAGGTGCGTTCCTTATTGATTCGGCTATGGAAATACTTCGGCGTCAAAGCGGGCTCAGCGCCTATGACCCGCACCGAGGGTTTTGTTTCCTTGATGGCAGTGGCAATGCCTGAGATAAGCCCTCCGCCACCGACGGGCACGATGACCGTATCCACATCGTCCAAATCATCCAGTATCTCACATCCGATCGTGCCCTGCCCTGCCATGACAACGGGATCCTCAAACCCGTGAATGGTCGCGTAGTTGTTTTGCTCGGCGATTTCATAGACCTTTTTCCATCTGGCAGCAGTATCACCGTCGAACAGAATGACTTCGGCGCCGAGAGCCCGCGTGTTGGCGATCTTGATTGCCGGCGTGGTAACCGGGAGCACCAAGATCACTTTTATGCCGAGCATCCTCGCCGCGTAAGAAAGCCCCTGGGCGTGGTTGCCCGACGAACTGGCGATGACGCCGTTTGCAAGCTCCTGTCGCGGAAGCGAAAGCGCCTTGTTGAGAGCGCCGCGGATTTTGAATGCGCCGGTGATCTGCAGCGTCTCAGGCTTAAGATAGAGCTGGCAGCCAACGTCTTTCTCTATTTTTTCCGCACGTAGCAGCGGCGTGTGCCTGATGTGGGGCTTAAGCCTTTCTCTGGCTTCGCGTATGTCCTGAATAGTCGGGTAGTTGCGCATGATGCTCCTCGCCTTCCGCTTCCGGCCGACATTCTTGCGAATATTGGCGCAGAGCGCTCATCGACGGTTGTTTTGATTTGAGGGCCAAGCCTTGGATTTTCTCGCAAGCCGGTCGGAAGAGCGCACGGCCTCCGTCAGGATTTGAAGAATTCAAAGAACGTTCCGGCGCCCCTGTCTATTGCGTTGCGGTAAATTCTGTTCGCTGTAACATTGTCTTGGATAGCCATTCCCGTGGAGTCGAAAATGGTGACCTCGTCATCATTTTCTCTGCCCGGCTTTCGCCCCAGCAAAATCTCGCCGATCTCTCCATGAATATCGTTTCTGGCGATGATATTTCTGTCCAACGGATGCCAGGTCTCACCCTTTTCGACACACTGCGCCATTGAATCGACCACCACCTTGGCGTTCCTGAATATCTCAGGATCCAGTTCCTGTTTGCCCCTCTGATCGGTGCCGATGGCAACGATGTGCGTGCCGGCCTTGACCCAATCCGCTTCCACAACCGACCCCTTCCCACGGGTGGTCGTAACCAGGATGTCGGCCTGCTCAACAGCTGCCCGTTTGGAATTCGCCGTGACGACGGAAATGCCGAACTCGCTGTCGATATCCGCCTTGTACCTCGCAAGCGTCTCCGGATGGCTGTCCCAGGCATGGATCTCTTCGATCGCCATGATCTCGTTGATCGCGCGGATCTGCATTCTCGCCTGGTTTCCCGTCCCGATCGAAGCGACTTTCCTGGCATCTTTCCGCGCCAGTGCTTTCACCGAGACAGCTCCGGCGGCTCCGGTTCTGAGGCCGGTGATCAGGCTTCCGTCCATGACGCAGGTCAGCGCGCAGCTTCTCGCATCGAAGAGGAGGATCGTGCCCATGCCGCTCGGCACCCCATGCGCCGCCGGGTTATCGATAAAACCTCCGGACGATGCCTTCATGGAAATCACTTCATTGGCTTTGTTGTAGCCAAGCTTGAAATCCACTTCCCCACGAGGTGACGGGAGATGTATCCCTATATAATCGGGCTGCACCACCTGATCGCTGTTGAAGGCTTTGTAGGCTTCTTCCACTGCAGCGATGACGTCGCGCATGCAGATCAGCCTTCCTACGTCCTCCTTATTAAGCAGCAGCGTTTGCATCCATTGCCTCCCTGTTCTCAAGTTTCAGGCACAGGCGCGTCCCCACACCCGCCAGACAGGATCCACGGCGCCGCTCGGCTATGGATGCTCTTGTTCATGCACTCCTCCGGAATCTATTGCCGGGATCTGCGTGCGATCATCATTGCATCGACAAGACGGCAGAAGATGTGGGATTTTGGGGAAATTCAGATATTCCGGCCGCGTCCGCCTCCACCTGCAAAAACACTCGCTGGTGGCGCCTCTGTTAGAATGATCGCGCCGTCAGTTCGCGGCCATGATCAGCAAACGAGGCGTGTCGCCGCGCCGGTACGCCGCGTTCAGGTCGAACGCGCTTGCGCCTCGATACCTGCGTCAGCGGAACGACGCTCACGACAAGGCGAAGATCCTGACCTCTCTGCCGATGCCTTGAAGTTCCGCCATCCGGGAAGCTGATGTTACGCCGCTGTCACGCAGGATCTCCGAGACATGGGCATTTTCGACGATCGCTTCCGTCGTCATAATTACGTTGGGATCGGCAAGGCCCTGGACGCGGGAGGCGATATTGACGGTCTGGCCGAAATAGTCCTGCCGGTCGTTCAGGTTGACGGCAAGGCAGGGTCCTTCGTGGATGCCGATTTTCAGGAGCAGGTCTTCGCTGCCGTGTTCGGCATTCAACCGGCGCATCGCCTCGCGCATTCTGAGTGCGGCCGCCACCGCGCGATCCGGGCTCGGGAAGGTCGCCATGACTGCATCGCCGATCGTCTTGACGACCGCACCGGCCTCGGTGGCGACGATCTCGTGAAGCACGCGGAAATGCGCCCGCACAAGGTCGAAAGCGGCAAGATCTCCGACGCGCTCGTAAAGCGCGGTCGAGCCCCTGAGATCGGTGAAGAGGAACGTCAGACTGGTGATCTTCAGACGCTGGTCGACGTCGAGCGTATCGGTCCGGTAAATGTCGCGAAAGCTCTGGTTCGTCAGCAGGCGCTTGGCCGTCAGAAAGGCCCGGCGGCGGCCCAGCAGATCATGTAGATCATCTCCGGCAACACAGACGTTCGGCACCACCCTGCGATCGGTATGGTTCTCAAGGGTCAGCCGCAGCAGGCCGGGACGCATCGTGACGGTCTCGTTCAGCGCATGCCCGCGGCTGATGACCATCGAGAGGTTCTGGCGTTCGTTGGTGGGTTCGCCCTGCACATCAATGAACTGCGCCGAATGTGTCACGGCATCGAAGATGATGACGAATTGCGACGGCAGCTGCAGCGACACGAATGCTTTCTCGCCGGGCGCCAGCTCGATCATCTCCAGAAGGATGCTTGCGAACTTGGCTTCCAGATCCTCCGGCAGGTCGACGCCGGAGCTGAAGAAGATCTGGCGATAATATTCGAGCGGCGGCAGCCGGTCTGGCTCGTGGGCGGCAATCCTGCGCACCCGTGGACTGACCGTGAAGGTGACCTCGACCATCTCGTCGAGGGTCGGTTCATATCCGGCGGCACAGAGCGCGCAATGATAGGTGTCCTGGACGACGCCTTTCAGGGTCGCGCCGCTGTCAAGGACGCCGCCGCATCCCGGGCAGAGCACATTCCAGGTCATCTCGAACGCGCCTATACGGGCGGCGTGGAGAAAGGCGGCGATGGTTTTCTCTTCGTCGAGATGGTGTTTTTCGGCGAAAGCAAGGGCGTTGATGCGATTGAGATCGCGATCGGCGCCATGCCTGACAACCTTTTCGATGCACTCGACCGTCTGCGGGTCAGCCGCCTGTCGCAGGGTGGCAAAAAGCACGTCCACTTCGCTCATTAGACAAGTCTCTGTGCAGACAACATCGGCGAACGAGGCCGGTTCCGGCATCATAACACGGGAGCCTCCCAATAGAAATCAACAGCCCCGGATGCCGCTTGTTTTCCGGCCGACCAGGCCGTCGCCACCGTGAAATCCGGCCAAAGGATCAGCCGTTACTCGATTACATCACGGCTGTGAAAATTTATGTGAATAGTGCACAAAAGGTGAACGTCACCCCCTCAACTTCCGCTACAATCAGTCGTTTCGCCCCCGTGGGGCAGTTCACAAAGGAGAAACGATGGATCGTCTCGTCGGCGCGGATGAAGGGGCTCCATTGGCGCAGCGGGCCGAAAAATCCGGCCGTTCGGACGCAGTTGCACGGGATATCACGGCGATCAAAATCGGCGACTGTCTGCTGGGCTACAAGGCCGTGCAGCGCCGGATGCGGGGCGGTCGCTGGAACCATTTCCGCGGCCGCATACGCGAGATCGAGAAATTGATCCGGCACCGCCATGGAGAGATCGTGCCGGAGGCGGATGACGCCCTGATCTATGTCGAGGTGATCGCCAGCCTCGCTTTCGTCGAGTTCAAGGAAGAGTTTGTCGAGGTGGTGCTCGGCTGGGCGGCCCGGTGGGTCCCCCGGGCCGGGAAGGCCGCGATCGAGGAAATCATCTATGAGCGGACGAAGGTGCGCTTTTCCCCGCTTTCCGCCGACGCGCTCGGCCATGCCCTGCATCTGAGCTACGCCGAACGCTGCGCGCTCGATATCCGCACCATCGGCGCCTTCGACGTGCCGAAGGCGAAAAGGGCAAAACTGCAAAAGGCAAAGCGGCGCCAGCGCGAGCAGAGCCGGAAAGAGAAGCAACGCCGCGCCGCCGGCGCCGTTGCCAGGGCCGACTATCTCGCCAACTCGCTGAGCCAGTCCCGCCCCTGGGAGGCCTTCGGCATCAGCCGCCGCACGTGGGAGCGCCGCGGGCGGCCGATGCCGGAACGCGAGGCGATACTGGACGGCGGCTCGGTCCAACTCGCCGCTTGACCGGCTCTGCGGCTCTCAGCCGGGTGGTCCGAACCAGGTGATCATCGCGTCGTGAAGACCATCCTGCGTCCCCTCGCCGACCCATGCCACATATCCATCGGGTCGGATCAGCACCGCGCTCGGCGCCGAGACCGCCCCGAACACAGGCAGCTCCCACGGACCACCGTAACTCGCCTGAACCAGTCGAACGCGGCCTGACCATGGCGTGATGTCGAGGCTGCCGGCTGCGCCGAGATTCAACAGCACCGGCCGCGCGTCTCTAAGGAGCGCAAAGACACGGATGGACCCGTCAGGCGTGGCGAGGTCGAAGTCGGGCATGCGGCGGCCGAGCAGCGGGTGTCCCTCGCCGAGATCGTAGCGGAGGGCAAGTCCGGACATTTCGCCGGCGATCGTCTTGCGGGCCTCCTCCAGCCCAAGCAGCTCCAGCACGATATCTCTGAGGGCTTCGGTGCGGTCATCAGTGCGCTGCAGGGCGACCTGGGCCATTGTCGTGCGCAACACGCGGGCGGCGACCGGATGTCGCTCGGCATGATAAGTATCGAGCAGGGACTCAGGCGATAGTCCCTTCACCACCTGGGCAAGCTTCCAGCCGAGATTGACGGCGTCCTGCACGCCGGTGTTGAGCCCCTGCCCGCCCACCGGCGAATGCACATGCGCGGCGTCACCCGCCAGGAAAACCCGGCCCTTGCGATAGGCTGCCGCCTGCCGCGACATGTCGGTGAACCTGGAAATCCACTTGAGACCATGGATTCCATAATCCGTTCCGCAGGCGGCGATCAGCGCTTGCCTGAGATCGCCGAGCGTCGGCTCGCCTGCCGCGCCGGCATTCTTTTCCGTCACCATGACATTGATCGGGCCTTCGCTGGCAAAGACGACCTTGCCGTCGCGAATTTCATAATCCTCGCGGCCGAAGGCATGCATGCCGAGCGCCGTGCGATGGACGCCGAGCGGCGGCTCTTCCTCCATCTCGGCCTCGGCGAGAATATTGCTGGTCGTCGCATCCAATCCGGGAAATTCAATGCCGGCCAGCTTGCGAACCAGGCTGCGGCCGCCATCGCAGCCGACGAGATAGCTTGCCCGGATTTCCGAAGCGTCGGAGAGTTCGATGGTCAGACCGGAAGCGTCCTGCACGAAGCCCGTCAGCTCGCAACCGCGATAGATCGCGACCGGCAGCTCGTCGACCCATCCGGCGAGAATGCGCTCGATATGCTTCTGCCGCAGCGCCAGACCGTAATTGTGCCGCGTTGGAAAATCGCTGATATCCAGCCGCGTGACCGCGAAACCGGTGACCTGGGCGATCTGCCCTTCCGCCAGAAACCGCTCGACGATGCCCCGCTGATCCAAAACCTCGAGCGTGCGCGCACTCAGGCCGCCAGCACGCGAACCGACGACCTCCTGGTTCAAGCGACGCTCGACAATGGCGACACCGATGCCCGCCAAGGCCAGTTCGCCGGCCAGCATCAGCCCCGTCGGCCCGCCTCCAGCAATCACGACCGCATGTTCCCTCATCCGCAAACTCCTCTGCTGCGACTGTCTAGATAACGTCTCGGCGTTCCGGGTCGAGCTGCCCGGGTGGGTGTTCCTGCAGTTTGATCGGGTCTGCCAAGGTGCCGAATTCCCCTGTCGCAGGTTGTTCCCCCTATAAATATAAGCTCTCTACTGGTGGGAAGGACTTGCGTCAGGATTTCCGCCTTGCCTTCCAAAGCCCTTTTCGTTGCCGCTTTTGCGGCTTCCCGACGCAGAACCCAGGCGCTCCTACACGACCAGACCGGGTCAGCGCCGGCTTTGGCAAAACGTCTTCCGTTTCACCATTCGTTCTCGAAGGGCGACCAAGAACGCTGGCATGGTGTGCCACTCACTGTGGAGCTGTGGCCTTTTGCGGAATGGTCTCAGCCGCCGGCCGCTCCGATGGATCGGCGGGATGGCCATAGATCGTGTAGACAGCGCCCGCCAGAACGCCCAAGACGATGAGAGCGAGCACGTATAACATCATTCCGCGGATTGCGGTTTTGGGTGTCTTTTCCATGTGGGATCTCCAAAATTGCTCAGTCGTCAAAGCGAATGCGAACGCGTTTGGTTCCGGGTTGGATGTTTCGGAAAGGCAAATCGACGATCCGTGTGCCCGCATCAGGACAATTTCTGACAACACCGGCTTCGGCCCGCCCTCTCTCGGCGATAAAATAACTCGTGCGAGCGTACAATTTGGCGAGTGTGTCATTACCGCTACAGCCTTCTGTTGAACGGCTGCTATATATTATGGTGCTAATTTAGCTCCATGGGGTACGAAAATGAAATTAACTATCGCCACTACCTTTCTCGCACTTGTCGCTACCACTGCGTTCGCGGCCGATGTCGTTCAGGAGGCCCCGACCGCCCCGGTTGCGGCAGCACCTGTTTTCACCTGGTCGGGTCCGTATTTCGGTATCGATGGCGGCGCCGCTTGGTTGAACGGTGATTTCAGTGCCGGCGGTGCCTCTGCCTCTGAGGATTTTAACGGCGGCGTCTTCGGCGGGTTCGCAGGTTACAACTTCCAGTTCGATAACTTTGTCGTGGGCATCGAAGGAAACCTCGAATACAATTGGAATGAAGAGGACGCGCTCGGCGCAGAAATCGGGACGGATTGGGCTGGAGCCGTTCGCGGTCGTGTTGGCTACGCCTTTGATAGGGCTCTGATTTACGGCGCAGCCGGCTGGGCCGCCACCCGCGGTTACGTCGATGCGCCCGGTCTCGACAAGGAAACCGAGACGTTCAACGGTTACACCGTCGGTGCCGGCGTCGACTTTGCCATCACCAACAACATCTTCGCCCGCGGCGAATATCGCTTCAACGACTACGGCGAAAAAGACATCCTGGGCGTTGATGTCGACCTCGATCAGCACGAACTGAAGTTCGGTATCGGTGTGAAGTTCTAATAAGACTTCCTCGGATCGGTAGCATCAGAGCCTCGCCATTTTCGGCGGGGCTTTTTTATTCCTCCGAGTCACGTCGCGGTTCACGCGCGCCATATGGGGCCAGACCGTTTAACGGTGAGCCGCGCGCCGATCGAAAAGAAGTGATTACTCTCACCTCCCGCTGCCCTGAGGCGACTGTCCCGCTGGCCGCCACTTTGCAGATCCGATTTCGCCGGATTTCTCGGGCATCGATTCTCGGTGGCTGTCTTTGCCACATGTCTCGCCTGAGATCGCGGGGCGTCATCGGTCCTGCTCTTGTTGCGAGGGCAGCTTGATAGAAGTGTAAATTTTCATATCGAGAAATTGTGATATTCACTCTTAGACGCGATGGGGTAATGCTCTCACCTTTGGCTGTCGGCTATTTGGGTAAGGGCTTCGCGTGGATATCAAGACTATGCTTGGCGAGATCGCTGACAAAGGTGGCAGTGTCGAGGTCTTGGAAGATCAATATTCTCCCTGTGATACAGAGGCGGAGTTGCTTGGTTTGATCACAAGGGAGACTAATGGCGGCGGGTTTTGGCTTCACCGAAACACTCTCCCTGAATAAAGGGCGACAGTATCTTGGAACAGGCGTGATTACACCCCCGATTCAGATCTCGGCCAAGAATGCAGTCACTCGTTTTCTCCGCAGGCCTACGCGTCCAATCCTGGCTAGATAGGGCTCCCGCCATCCCTCGTCATCAAATGATGGGTCAATCATCGCGCGCGATGAATGCGACGATGCAGAGCGTACGACGGATTAGCCGTGTGACGCCTGTGACCCTACGAGGGTCGCAAAAGTTACATATTTTCTTGTAAGTCTTTGATTTATGGTGAGAGCGTCGGGGTTCGAACCCGAGACCTACTGATTAAAAGTCAGTTGCTCTACCGGCTGAGCTACGCTCTCCCTTTCCGAAGGTGTGAAGCCCCGGCTGGAAGTGGGCGGAACATAGGCAGGCGACCCATTGCGGTCAACCGAAAAATTCGGCTTTTTCCAGTGATCGGCACATTTCTTGCGCATGTCGCGACACGTCGGTGCCAAGCGCAAAAAGGTGATTGGCAATCGCAGCCTCGCAAAGCTAGGAACAGGGCGCAGATTGCAGCCGGAGAGAATGCGTGTCGATTGCCGATATTTCCCTGTGGAGCGCGTTGATAGCCGGGGCGCTTTCCTTTCTTTCGCCCTGCGTGCTTCCCCTCGTCCCGCCCTATCTCTGCTATATGGCGGGAATATCCGTCGAGCAGTTCCGCGGCGGCTCGGCGGTTGCGGTGGCGCCCGATATCAGGCGCGGCGTGCTGTTCTCGGCGCTGCTCTTCACGCTCGGCTTTGCCACCGTCTTCGTGACGCTCGGCGCCGGGGCGTCCAGCATCGGCATGGCCCTGCGCCAGCATCTCGACCTGCTCTCCAAGATCGGCGGGCTGATCATCATCGTCATGGGGCTGAATTTCCTCGGTCTCTTCCGAATCGGGTTGCTCGCCCGCGAGGCGCGCTTCCAGAGCGGCGGCAAGCCGGCGACACTGACGGGCGCCTATGTCATGGGCCTGGCCTTCGCCTTTGGCTGGACGCCCTGCATCGGCCCGGTGCTCGGCGCGATCCTCGGTGTCGCCGCCTCGCGCGAGACGGTCGGCTCCGGCGCCGGGTTGCTCGCCGTCTATTCGCTGGGCCTTGCGATTCCCTTCTGGATCGCCGCCGGCTTTTCCGGCGCCTTCATGCGCTTCCTGTCGCGCTTCCGCCGCCATCTCGGCACGGTGGAAAAGGTGATGGGCGTCTTCCTCATCCTCACCGGCCTCGCCTTCCTGTTCGGCTGGGTCAGCGATGTGGCGATCTGGTTCCAGCAGACCTTTCCGATCCTGATGCAAATCGGCTAAACCGGTCTCCCCTACCCGCCGATCATTCCCGCGCACTGGAAGACCTCTTGGCCGATATCGTCAGCCTGCTCCTGCCGTTCTTCGGCCTGATCCTGATCGGTTACATCGCCGCCAAGGCGACGAAGCAGCCGGCCGAGGCGCTCGGCTGGCTGAATACCTTCATCATCTATGCCGCCCTGCCCGCATTGTTCTTCAAGCTCGTTTCGCGCACGCCGATCGAAGAGCTGACGCGGGTCGACTTCATCGTCACCGATATCGCCGCGACCTATGCGGTGTTCGTCCTGCTCTTTGCCATCGGCCGTTTCGTCCGCGGCAATCCGCTTGATGATTGCACCATCCAGTCCTTTGCCGGCGCCTATGGCAATATCGGCTATATGGGGCCGGGCCTGGCGCTGCTGGCGCTCGGCGAAGGTGCCGCTGTGCCGGTGGCGCTGATCATCTGTTTCGAGAACGCGCTGCATTTCATCGTCGCGCCGGCGCTGATGGCGGCGGCCGGCGACGACAAGCGTTCAGCGGGCCGGCTTGCCGCCGATATCGCCCGGAAGGTAGCGCTGCATCCCTTCATCCTGTCGACGGCGGCAGGCTTTTCCGTGGCCGCCCTGCATCTCGACCAGCCGCTGGCGTTTCAGCGCCTGGTCGATTACCTCGCCCAGGCGGCCGCGCCCTGCGCGCTCTTTGCCATGGGCGTGACCCTGGCGCTGCGGCCGCTCAAGCGGATTCCGGCAGAGATCTCCTATATCGTACCGGCCAAGCTGATCCTGCACCCCATCGCGGTTTTCATCGCGCTGACGGCTGTCAGCGGTTTCGAGCCGGTCTGGATCCAGGCCGCCGTGCTGCTCGCCTCATTGCCGACGGCGACCAACGTCTTCGTCATCGGGCAGCAATATGGGGTGTGGCAGGAGCGCGCCTCGGCGACGATCCTGATCACGACGGTGCTTTCGGTGGCAAGCGTTTCGCTCTGGCTGATCGTGATCCGCTCAGGCCTTCTTTCGCTTCAGCTTTTCCTTTAGGGAATCCGGAATGTCGCGGAAGCCGCGGCCGGGCTCGATCCCCTCGCGCATGACGAGGTTGCGCAGCGGCGGAATGGCCGAGAGGATATGCAGGCCGGCAGCCCGCAGCATCTGCACCGGCAGGAAATCCGAAAGCAGCGAGCGGTTGAGAAGATCGACACTGGCGGTGCGCGTCATGATGTCGGCGCGGCGTTTGCGGTCGAAGCTGTCGCCGGCATCGGCCGGCACCGGCAATTCCGCTCTGTCGCAGAGGATGTCGACAAGCGCCATGATATCGCGGAGGCTAAGGTTCAGCCCTTGCGCCCCGATCGGCGGGAAAACATGGGCGGCCTCGCCGATCAGCGCGATGCGCCCCTTGCCGAAGCGATGCGCCATCATGCCGGAGAGCGGCCAGAGCTGGACGCCCTCCTCCACATCGACCTTGCCGAGCATGGACTGCATCTGCGCCTCGACAAGGCGGCCGAGTTCGGCAAGCGGCAATTCCATGCGGGCGGCCGCCTCAGCGGGATCCTGCACCCAGACAAGGCTCGAGCGGCTGCCCGGCAGCGGCACTTGGGTGAACGGGCCGTGTTTGGTGTGGAATTCGCTCGAGATGTTTTGATGCGGCAGGGAATGGGCGAAATTCATCACCATGGCCGATTGCGGATAGGACCAGTTGCGCACGCCGATCCCGGATGTCTCGCGCAGCTTCGAACCGCGGCCGTCGGCACCGACGGCAAAATCGGCCGCGAAGGTATCACCGCCGGCAAGCGTGATCGACACTCTCTCGGCCGAGATCTCGATCGATTCGGCCATATCGGTGAAGCGGCTGATATTGCCCTCGCCGGCCGTGGCCTGTTCGAGGATGTCGGTCAGCGCTTTGTTGGGGAAATTATAGCCGAAGGCATCGAGGCCGACTTCGGCGGCGCGGAATGTCGTTGTCGGCGCGCGCAGCAGCCGGTCGGTGCCGTCGATGATGCGCATGCTGGTCAGAGGTGCTGCCGCCGGGCGCAGCTTGTCCCAGAGCGTCAGCCGATCGAGGAAGCGGATGGATTGATCCATCAGCGCCGTCGTGCGCCGGTCCTCCTTAGCGGCAACCGATGCAACCAGCGCCACGCTGCGGCCGCCGCGCGCCAGCGCGATTGCCGCGATCATGCCGGCGAGACCGCCACCGATCACCGCGATTTCAAATGTCTTCATGCTATTGTTCCGCCATCGCAAGAGGCGGACCGGCCGCTTATGCGGCCGGCTTCGCCTGACGGCGCCAACTATAGCCCTTGCCGGCTTCGGCGTCACGCACCGCCGGCTGATAATGATGGGGAATGGCGGGAAGACGGTTTTCGGAAAGCCGCTTCAGTGCTGTGGCGTTGCTGACCGAGAAACTGTCGATGCCGACGCGCAGCATCAGGGGCACCTGGTCGATCAGCACGTCGCCGACGGCGCGCAGCTCGTTGGTGTAGCCCAAGCGCTGGCGCAGCAGCGAGGCATGGCTGAAGGCACGGCCGTCGTTAAAAGCCGGGAAGGCGACGGCGATGATGTCAAGGCGAGAGAGATAGGGCTCCAGCCGGCGCACGTCGTCAGCCGGCTTGATCAGCACGCCAAGGCCGATATCGTTGCTTTCGTCGGCCTTGGCGATCAGCTCGTCGAGGCCGAGCAGCGGCTTCTGCTCGCCACTCGCCTTCACTTCGTCGGTCTCGATCACCCAAGGATCGTTCTCGACAAAACCGGTTTCCTTCCAGATCTTCGTCATCATCCCCTCCTTATGCCGCTTCGGCAGCCGAGCCGTAGAGCGCAGTCTTGAAGGGCTGCGGACCGACACGGCGGTAGGCGGCGAGGAAGGTCTCGGACGGATCGAGGCGCAAGCCGAGATAGGTGTCGACGATCGTCTCGATCGCATCCGTCACCCGGTCCGGCTCGAAGCCGCGGCCGATAATCTCGCCGATCGAGGTATGTTCGTCGCCCGAGCCGCCCAGCGTGATCTGATAGAGTTCGGCGCCCTTCTTCTCCACACCAAGCAGGCCGATATGGCCGACATGGTGGTGGCCGCAGGCATTGATGCAGCCGGAGATCTTGATCTTCAGCTCGCCGATCTCGGCCTGGCGTTCGGGATTGCCGAAGCGGCGGGAGATTTCCTGCGCCACCGGAATGGAGCGCGCATTGGCGAGCGCGCAATAGTCCAGCCCCGGACAGGCAATAATATCGGTGATCAGGCCCGCATTGGCTTCGGCGAGATCGATGGCGACGAGGCCGCGATAGATGGCTTCGAGATCGGCCAGCGCCACATGCGGCAGGATCAGGTTCTGTTCGTGGCTGACGCGAATTTCGTCGAATGCATATTCCTCGGCGAGATCGGCGATTGCATCCATCTGCGTGTCGGTGGCGTCGCCCGGAATGCCGCCGACCGGTTTCAGCGAAATCGTCACCATGCCGTAATCGGGGTTCTTGTGCGGCTGCACATTCTGCTGGACCCAGCGGGCGAAAGCCGGATCGGCCTTCTTCCAGCGGGCGAGGTTTTCCCAGCCCTCGGCGCGCTCAGGCAGATCAGGCAGCGCGAAATAGGCGGCGATCGCCTCGACATCCTGTTCGGGCAGCTTCAGTTCGCTATTCTTGAGCGCCGCGAATTCGGCTTCCACCTGGCGCGTCAGCTCCTCGGTGCCGGTTTCGTGCACCAGGATCTTGATGCGGGCCTTGTACTTGTTGTCGCGGCGGCCGTGCAGATTGTACACACGCACGATCGCCGTGGTGTAGGAGAGCAGATCCTCCTCGGGCAGGAAGTCGCGGATCAGCTTGGCGATCATCGGCGTGCGGCCCTGGCCACCGCCGACATAGACGGCAAAACCGATCTCGCCCTTGTCGTTCTTCTTCAGGTGGAGGCCGATATCATGGACCTGAATGGCGGCGCGGTCGCGCTCGGCGCCGGTGACGGCGATCTTGAATTTGCGCGGCAGGAAGGAGAATTCCGGGTGGACCGAAGACCATTGGCGCAGGATTTCGGCATAAGGACGCGGATCGGCGACCTCGTCGGCGGCAGCACCGGCGAAGTGATCGGCCGTCACGTTTCTGATGCAGTTGCCCGAGGTCTGCAGCGCATGCATCTCGACGCTGGCGAGGTCGGCGAGCGCATCGGGGATTTCCGACAGCTTCGGCCAGTTGAACTGCAGATTCTGGCGCGTGGTGAAGTGGCCGTAGCCGCGGTCATAGGTGCGGGCGATATGGGCGAGCATGCGCATCTGGCGCGCGCTCAGCGTGCCGTAGGGAATGGCGATGCGCAGCATATAGGCATGAAGCTGCAGGTAGACGCCGTTCATCAGGCGCAGCGGCTTGAAAGCATCCTCGGCAAGCTCGCCGGAAAGGCGGCGCTGAACCTGATCGCGGAACTGCTCGACACGCTCGCTGACAAAGGCATGGTCAAATTCGTCGTAACGGTACATCGTCTTCCTCAGACTGCAATGAATTCGGGATCGGCAGGAGCGTAGCCCGGTGCGTATTCCATGGTCGGCCCCTGCGCGCGGATGCGCTCACGAAGCCGCAGCGGCCAGAGAATGCCATTGGTTTCCTGAACGTCGACGACGGCGACGTCAACGACTTCGTTGTCGGCATAGGATTTCTTGCCGATCGCCTCCAGCGCTTCGACGGCTTCGTTGTGACGGGCGACAAGCGCCTCCTGCAGCGAGGTGGACCATTTCCCGTTCGCATCCAGCCAGACGGCAATGCCGTCCGTCAGCCGGTTGGCCGTCAGAACCTTGTCTACCATATTCAGCTCCTTGCGAGTTCCTCGAGCCGGGCGTTCGCGCGCACCAGCGGCTCGGACAGTTCGAAATTGGCGCCGGCGACCGCATCGCCGATAATGACCATGACAGGGCCGGTCAGCTCGTCGCGGTGCTGCAGATCCGGCAGATCGGCAAGCGTGCCATGCAGCAGGCGGCGCTCCGCGCGGCTGGCATTTTCGATGACGGCGACTGTCGTTTCGGCGGGAATGCCCGCCTGCATCAGCCGCTCGGCGACGGAGGCGGCAACCGTGCGGCCCATATAGACGGCAATCGTTGCGCCGGAAACGGCAAGGCTTGCCCAATCGGGCAGCACATCGCCGGTGAGATCATGGCCCGTGGTGAAGACCAGTGACGAAGCGACTCCGCGCAGCGTCAGCGGCAGCTCGAAATCGGCAGCGGCGGCGAAAGCCGAGGTGATGCCGGGCACGACCTCATAGGTGATGCCGGCAGCGCGCAGCGCCGCCATCTCTTCGCCTGCCCGGCCATAGACCAGCGGGTCGCCGGACTTGAGCCGAACGACACGTTTCCCCTGACGGCCGAGCTCGACCAGCAGCTCGTTAATCTCCTCCTGCGATTTCGAATGGCAGCCCTTGCGCTTGCCGACCGACAGCCGCTCGGCATCGCGCCGGCCCATATCGACGATCGCCTGCGGCACGAGCGCGTCAAAAACGATGACGTCGGCTTCCATCATCACGCGCTGTGCGCGTAGCGTCAGCAGGTCTTCGGCACCCGGACCGGCGCCGACCAGCCAGACATGGCCCGCGACCCTGTCCATAGACCCCAGCAGCCGGTCGGCTGCCTGGCGGGCCTGCGGCAGGTTGCCGTTGGCGACCGCATCCGCAACGGCGCCGGAAAAGAAGCGGCGCCAGAAAACCCGGCGGGAAACGCCTCGGGGGATCAGTTGATCGACCGCCTTGCGGTAGCTCGTCGCCAGCGCAGCCAGACGCCCAAGCGATGGAGAAAGAAGCTGATCGATCTGGGCGCGGATCATCTGCGCCAGAACCGGCCCCGCCCCTTCGGTGCCGATCGCGACGGCAACGGGGGCACGATTGACCAGCGCCGGCGTGAAGAAATCGCAGTAATCGGGCTGATCGACGGCATTGGCCGGAATGCTGGCGGCGCGGGCGGCATCGACGATCTCGCGGTCATCGGCTTCATTGCCGGTGGCGGCGAAGACGAGCGCCGAACCCTTGACCTGGTCGGCGGAAAAACGGCCACGCACAGTTTCGATGCGGTTGGCGATCAGGAAGGCATGATAATCGGCTTCCGGCTTCTCGGCATAGGCGATAATCCGCGCGCGCGTATTGAGCAGCAGCCGCACCTTGGCGAAGGCTTCGTCGCCATTGCCAAAGACAGCCGTTTTCTGGCCCTCCACGCGAAAGAAGGCTGGAAATACCGAAAGCTGCTCAGTCTTGGGAGACATCATCAATCCACTTCGAAGTTGCCAGAATATGCCCGTGATCGGCAAGTGATTGAAGGAACAGAAATTCCAAAGCCCCAGCAAGCGCGTATTGTTTTGCTCGCACCATCGGCGATTTGAGAAAAGTCAACCGTGCTGATGAAAACCACCTGTTCCCACTCTCTTTGTTGCGCTGCAGTATAAAGCCTGTGGTAAACGGCGTCCACCGGCGTATGGCGCATTTCGTTCGTGCCTCCAAGGCGATAGACTGGAAAAAACCGGAGACGCCAATGCCTGACACGACCATCGCCGCCCGCCTGCTTTCGGTGATCGAGGACGATATCCTGCCGCTCACCGAACGAGGCGTTTCGCTTGGCAACAAGGTGTTCGGCGCGGCGATCCTGCGCAAATCCGATCTGTCGCTCGTCGTCGCCGAGACCAACAACGAGTTGGAGAACCCGCTCTGGCACGGCGAGGTGCATACGCTGAAGCGCTTCTACGAACTTGGCGACAAGCCGGCGACCAAGGATTTGATCTTCCTGTCGACTCACGAACCTTGCACCATGTGCATGTCGGCGATCACCTGGGCGGGCTTCGACAATTTCTACTATTTCTTCAGCCATGAGGATTCTCGCGATGCCTTCGCCATTCCGCACGACCTGAAGATCCTCAAGGAAGTCTTCGGGCTTGAACCCGGCGGCTATCGCAGGCAGAACACCTTCTGGAACAGCTTTGCGGTCGCCGATCTCGTCGAGACCGAAGAGCCTTCGCTGAAGACGGCGCTCAAGGCGCAGACCGCCCGGATCAAAGCGCGCTACGACGCATTGTCGGCCAGCTACCAGTCGTCAAAGAGCGCCAACGATATTCCCCTCAACTGAGGATGCTGAACCGAGGCACCATGGAACCTTCAAAAGACATTTCGCGACTGATCGAAATCATGGCGGCATTGCGCCATCCCGAGACTGGCTGCCCCTGGGACATCGAACAGAATTTTCAGACGATCAAGTCCTATACGATCGAAGAGGCCTATGAGGTTTCGGACGCAATCGAGCGCGGCGATATGGACGATCTCTGCGACGAGCTCGGCGACCTGCTGCTGCAGGTGGTCTTCCATGCCCGCATGGCCGAAGAAGCCGGCGAGTTCTCCTTCGGCGACGTGGTCAACGCCATCACCACAAAGATGATCCGCCGCCATCCGCATGTCTTTGCCCGCTCGGAAGCGGATACACCCGATGCTGTGAAAATCCAGTGGGACGAGATCAAGCAGGCGGAAAAACGGGAGCGCGCCGAGCGCCGGGCAAGGCGCGGGATTACCGAGGATTTCAAGGGCGGCTTCCTCGGCTCGGTGCAGCGCAGCTTTCCGGCACTGACAGAAGCGCTGAAGCTGCAAGAACGCGCCGCCAAAGTCGGCTTCGACTGGTCGGCGCCGGAGCCAATCCTCGACAAGATCGAGGAGGAGATCGGCGAATTGCGGGTGGCGCTGCGCGACGGCGACCGAGCAAAGGTCAGCGACGAGCTCGGCGACTTGATCTTCGCCGTCGTCAATATCGGCCGGCATGTGAAGGCCGATCCGGAACAGGCGCTGCGCGGAACGAACACGAAATTCCGGCGCCGATTCAATCATATCGAGAATGTTCTTGAAGCGGAAGGTGAGACGCTGGAAGCGGCCAGCCTGGAGCGGATGGAGGAGATCTGGCAGTCGGCGAAGGCGATTGAAAGAGCGCTCGTGGCTGAGGTTGAGTGAGCACAACGTTGCCACATCTCCCTTCTCCCAGCGGGGAGAAGATGCCGGCAGGCAGATGAGGGGGTGAGCGACGGCAGGAGCGAATGCACGAAGCGCAAGCGAAGGGCAGCATGAAGGGCGTACCGTGTGGCCCCCCTCATCCGACCCTTCGGGCCACCTTCTCCCCGCTGGGGAGAAGGGAATGCGTCACCGCTCCCAATCCTCGCGCGGCGGCTTCGGCCCATTGCCGATGCGGCGTTCGAGTTCGGCGGCTTCGGTTTCGGACAGGCGCAGGTCGAGGGTGATCGAGCCGTCCTCGTTGTCCTCGCGGGCATCGACGATTGCGTGGTCGTAGAGCCAGGGCAGCAGCGCCAGCTTGTCGACCGGAAGGCGGATCGTCGTTTCGGTCATGACGCCGGAGAGCCTGCGGCTGATCTCGTCCATCAGCGTGTCGACGCCCTCGCCGCTGACGGCGGAGACGGCGACGACGTTGCTGGCGCCGGCAGCCTTCTGCACCATGGCGTCATGCACCTCGGGCTCCAGCCGGTCGATCTTGTTCCAGACCTCGATCAGCCGCTTCTCCGCTTCAGCCTCATCGATTCCGAGATCGCCGAGGATGCGCATCACATCGGAGCTCTGCACTTGGTTGTCGTCATCCGACATATCGCGGACATGCAGGATGAGATCGGCTTCGAGCACCTCTTCCAGCGTCGCCCGGAAGGCGGCGACGAGATGGGTCGGCAGGTCGGAGATGAAGCCGACAGTGTCGGACAGGATGACGGTGCGGCCATGCGGCAGCTTCATGCGGCGAAGCGTCGGGTCGAGCGTGGCAAAGAGCATGTCTTCGGCCAGCACGCCGGCGCCGGTGATGCGGTTGAACAGCGTCGACTTGCCGGCATTGGTATAACCGACGAGCGCCACGATCGGGTGCGGCACCTTGCGTCGCTTGGCCCTATGCAGCTGGCGGGTGCGCACGACCTGCTCCAGCTCACGTTCGAGCTTGATGATGCGGTCCTGCAGCAGCCGCCGGTCGGCTTCGATCTGGGTTTCGCCGGGGCCGCCCATGAAGCCGCCGCCACCGCGCTGGCGTTCAAGGTGGGTCCAGCTGCGAACCAGCCGGCCCTTCTGATAATTCAGATGCGCCAGATCGACCTGCAGCGTGCCCTCCTTGGTGGAGGCGCGGCGGCCGAAGATTTCGAGGATGAGGCCGGTGCGGTCGATGACCTTGGCGTTCCATTCCTTTTCGAGATTGCGCTGCTGCACCGGCGTCAGCGGATGATCGACGATGACCAGACCGGAATCGCGCTCGTCGAGTAGCGCCTTGATCTCCTCAATCTTGCCGGTGCCGAGCAGTGTCGCCGGTCGCGGATCATTGACCGGCACGACCTGGCCGTTGACGACATCGAGGTCGATCGCCTGGGCAAGGCCCGTCGCCTCTTCCAGTCGGCTTTCCGGCGTGCGGGTGGAGGCCGATTCGGTCTGGCCGCCGCGGCTGCGTGATTTCAAAACCGGCACGACGACGGTCGCGCGCATGTCATCCCTGTGCTTCGCTGCCTCAGGGATGATCGAATCGTTCTTGGTATCGCGTGTCGAAATAACGGCTGATCCTGTTAGGACGCGGCTTCTTCACTCTCGAACATCTGCATCGGCTGACCCGGCATGATCGTCGAGATCGCATGCTTATACACCAGCTGCGAGTGGCCGTCACGACGAAGAAGAACACAGAAATTGTCGACAGAGGTAACAACGCCCGTGAGTTTCACGCCGTTGATCAAAAAGATTGTCAGGGAAATCTTTTGCTTGCGAACAGTATTGAGAAATAAGTCCTGCAAATTCTGAGAACGTTCCGCCATCGCGCCGCTTCTTTCTTTATTGCCGACCTGATTGGCCGGTAGAATATCAATCACCTCACCATGCAAGACCGGAAGCACCCTCATTCCACCGGTCCAGCAAATCTTGGTATCAAATCGCAATCTTTTCCGCAACGTCGAAAAAGGCTTCGCGGACTTTCTGCGAGACGCTGCCGGGATGACCGTTGGCAATGGCCTGGCCATCGACGGAAACCACCGGAAAACAGATACTTGTGGCTGCCGTCAGGAAAACCTCGCGGGCCGCGAGCATCTCTGAAACGGAGAAATTCCGCTCGGCGACCTTCAGGCTCAATTTCGTTGCGACATCCATCAAGGTGGTACGGGTAATGCCGCGCAGAATGCCGTGTTCGGCGGGCCGCGTCACCAGCGTTCCGTCCCGGTCAACGATCCAGACATTGGTCGCCGCCCCTTCCTTCACCATGCCGTCGGCGTCGACATAGATCGCCTCCTGGGCGCCGACTTCCTTGGCCTGCTGGCGGGCCATGGCGTTCGGCAGCAGGCCGACGGACTTGATGTCGACACGGTCCCAGCGGTTGTCGGCAACGGTGATCGCCTTGATGCCGTTAGCGTTCTTGGCGGCTATGATCTTCGGGTCGGTGCTCTTGGCGGTGATGACAAGCGACGGCGGCGTGCCCTCGGCCGGGAAGACATGATCGCGGCGGGCGACACCGCGCGTCACCTGCAGGTAGAAAAGCCCGTTGCGGACATGGTTGCGGCGCAAGGTCTCGCGAATGACCTGCGTCAGCGCCGCCCGGCCCATCGGCCAGGCGATGCGGAGCTCACCGAGCGACCGGTCGAGACGGTTCAGATGACGCGTGAGGTCGACGATATAGCCGTGTCGGACCTCGCAAACCTCATAGACGCCGTCGGCGAACTGGTAGCCTCGATCCTCGATATGCACGGTGGCATCGGAATACTTGACGTAACGGCCGTTCACATAGGCAATTCTCGGCATGGGAAACCTGATCTTCCGGGGGCGATATAGGGGGTGGCGCGGCGGCGGCCGCGCCTGTTAGATCAAAAAGTGGAGCATAATGTTGTCCGAAAACCGCTCACACTTTTCGGCATCATGCTTTAGACGCCGAGCGACTTCAGCTTGCGGTGCAGTGCCGAGCGCTCCATGCCAACGAATTCGGCGGTGCGCGAAATATTGCCGCCGAAGCGATTGATCTGGGCGATCAGATAATCCTTCTCGAACATCTCGCGGGCTTCGCGCAGCGGCAGCGTCATGATGTGATAGTCGTTCTTGGCCGAAACCTTGGGCAGCATGTCGCCGAGATCGGTCGGCAACATGTCGGCGGTGATCGGCGCGTCCGGCCCGTCGGTGCGGGCAAGGATCATCAGCCGCTCGATATTATTGCGCAGTTGGCGGATATTGCCCGGCCAGTCATGCGCCTGCAGCACGGCCATGGCGTCGTCGCCGATGCGGCGCGGACGAATGCCGGCCTGTTCGGAAATCTGCCGCATCAGCTGGTCGACGAGGAAGGGAATGTCCTCGCGCCGCTCAGCCAACGCCGGCACACGCACCGGGACGACGGCGAGGCGATGATAGAGATCCTCGCGGAACCAGCCTTCGGCGATGCGGCTCTCGAGATTATAGGCGGTGGAGGAAATGATGCGGACATCGACCTTGACGCGCTTGGAACCGCCGACGCGTTCGAACTGCTGGTCGACCAGCACGCGCAGGATCTTGTTCTGCGTCTCGCGCGGCATCTCGCCGACCTCGTCGAGATAGAGGATGCCGCGATGGGCTTCCTCGAGCGCGCCGATCTTGCGGGCCTGGCCGGGCGTGCCCTCGGTTCCGAACAGCGCCACTTCCATACGATCGGGCGTGATGTTGGCAGCGTTGATCGCCACGAAGGGGCCGTTGGCTCGGGCCGACTTCTTGTGGATCATCCGCGCCACCAGCTCCTTGCCGGAGCCGGAGGCCCCAAGAATCATGATGCGGCTGTTGGTCGGCGAGACTTTCTCGATCGTCTGGCGCAACTGCGAAACGGCGACCGAGGTGCCGATCAGCTCCAGGGCATCGCCGGTGCGGCGCTTCAGCTCGGAAACCTCGCGCTTGAGTTTGGAATTTTCCAGCGCCCGTTCGGCAATCAGGATCAGCCGGTCGGCCTTGAACGGCTTCTCGATGAAATCGAAGGCGCCGCGCTTGATCGCCGAGACGGCGGTCTCGATGTTGCCATGGCCCGAGATCATCACCACCGGCAGATCGGGATGGCGGGTCTTGATCTCGTCGAGCAGCGACAGGCCGTCGAGCTTGCTGCCCTGCATCCAGATATCGAGGAAGATCAGCCGCGGCACGCGGTCGGAGATCGCCGCCAGCGCGCTGTCGCTGTCATGGGCCGTGCGGGTCTCGTGTCCCTCGTCCGAGAGAATGCCGGAAACGATCTCGCGAATATCATGCTCGTCATCGACGACGAGAATATCAGAGGCCATAAACGCTTTCCTTATCATTGGCTGCGGGAGCGGCAGGCGTCGGATCCAGGCGTGGCAGATGCACGCGGATCATGGCCCCTCTTCCCCGGTCAAAATCGGCGGGCGCATCGTGCAACTCAAGCTGCCCGCCATGTTCCTCGATGATCTTCTTGACGATGGCGAGGCCAAGGCCGGTGCCCTTGTCGCGCATCGTCATATAGGGCTCCAGAATGCTGTGACGGTTCTCGACCGGAAGGCCGCGGCCGTTGTCGATCACGTCGACGGTGAAGCGGTCGCGGGCGGCATCGAGAGCGGCGCGGACGAGTATCTTGCGCTCGTCACGTTCGTCGCTCGGAACCGCCTCGATCGCCTCTACGGCATTCTTGATGAGATTTCCGAAGGCCTGGCCGAGCATGCGGCTGTCGAACAGGCCCTCCAGCGGCTGGTCCCCGAAATCCTGCTGGAAGGCGACATGCTGGTTGCCCATCTCGCGCAAGAAGATCGCGTCGCGCAGGATATCGCGCAGGTCGCTCGGCTCCTTGGTCGGCTTCGGCATGCGGGCGAAGGCGGAGAATTCGTCGACCATGCGGCCGATATCGCCGACCTGGCGGATGATCGTATCGGTGCACTGGTCGAACACCGTGCGGTCGTCCTGGTCGATCTGCTTTCCGTAGCGGCGTTGGATGCGCTCGGCCGAAAGCTGGATCGGCGTCAGCGGGTTCTTGATCTCATGGGCGATGCGCCGTGCTACATCGCCCCAGGCGGTCGAGCGCTGAGCGATGACGAGGTCGGTGATGTCGTCGAGCGTAATCACGTAGGATTCGCTCATGTCACGTACTTCCTCACGAGTGACCTGGACGCTCAGCGTCCTGACCGTGCCGCCGCGCACCAGCGCGATCTGCTTGCGGAAATCGCCGCGATGGCGCACCGCCGCCTCGGTCAGCACCTGATCGACCTCCGGCGCAATGTCTGCCAGCTGCTTGCCGAGCATCGCGTCGGCCGACAATGACATCAGCGTCTCGGCCGAACTGTTGACGATGGCGATGCGTCGGTCCTGCTCGACGCCGATGACGGCGGCGGTGACACCTGATAGCACCGCCTCGATGAAGCGCCGCCGGTCATCCACCTCGTCCTTGGCCTCAAGGATCTCGTCGCGTTGGGTGCGGATTTCCGAGATCATCTTGTTGAAGGTGCGCGACAGATTGGCGACGTCGCCGTCAACGGCATGCACGGGCACGACGATATCCATATTGCCCGAGGCGACGCTGTCGGCTGCGGTGATCAGCAGCCGGATCGGCCGGACGATCCGGTCGGCAACGGCGATCGCCGTCCAGATCGCTGCCAAGAGCACGATCAGCGCAAAGCCGATGTAAAGCACTGCAAAGGCGATCTGCAGCGAGAAACGGTTGGCCTCCATCGAGCGGTATTCGGTGGCGTTCTCCTCCATCATGCGCATGGCGCCCATGACCTTGGGATCGACGGCGCGCACCGTGTAGAGGAAGGTGCCTTGGATGGCATCGAGCTTGATGATGGCGCCGACGAGGTTGGTGACACCGGGCGGGATCAGCGTCGGCTGGCCGGCCGCGGCCTTTTGCAGCGCGTCCTGTGGAATGGCCGGCAACGGTTTTTCCGTGGTGATATCGGCTTGGACGACCACTGAACCGTCGCTTTCGACAAGGAAGGCGCCGAGCAGGCCGCGCCCTCTCGCCTGGCGCGTCATCAACTCGGCGAACCCCGTCCGGTCCAGACTGTAGAGGGCGCGGTTGCGCTCCAGGTCGTTGGCCATGGAAACCGTCTGCCCCTGCAGGTAGCTGGCGTTCTCCATCATATAGGCCTGGCCGATATTGCGCGACGAGCTGACGATCGACTGGGTGCGCAGGGCAAACCAGCGGTCGAGGCCGGCATTCAGCGTGATGCTGGCAAAGATGGCCACAAGGATCGCCGGCGTGATCGCAACGATGGAGAAGAGCACGACGATGCGGATGTGCAGCCGCGCGGCCGCTCTGCCCCTGGTGCGGGCTTTGAGCAGCCTTGCCACCTCGCGGCCGATCAGCGCCAGCAGCGTCAGCACGAAGAAGGAGTTGACGATGACCGAGGTGATGACGACGTGCGAGGTCGGCGCGATCGGCGTCAGGCCGAGAAGTATGAAAAGCGTGATCGTGGCGCAGAGAAGCGCGCCGCCTGCGAGCACGAGGCCGGGCACGGCAAAAAGGGCGCGGCGATCGGTCACCGTCGTCACCGCCTCGCCCGCCGCCGCCGGCGCTACCCCATCCTGCGTCATTCGGCCTCTCTTCAGACGGCCCTGCCGCCCTGCCCTTCAATCGAAACCAGACAACGCCGGCTTGAGAAAGCCAGCGCCGGAACGACTCGATCGGGAGCGAAATGTCCAAAACCCTTGCGTGACCTTTAAGCAACGCATTGTGGCGAAAATGCAACGCGCCTTGTCACGTTGTCAAGCCGCGCCCACCCCTCGCGCACCACAATGGAGTGTTGCGCACGCATGTTGGAATTCGCTGGCGCATGGCATCGGCAATCGCGGCACTCTGTTTAGATGAAGCTCTCCGTCGCCAATTTTTGCAGGTCACTCAAAAGCCGTTGTAAGCTTTCGCGATCATATAAAATACAAGGGGCATCATGAGTATTGCTATGACAAGCATCCAAGCTTGTCGATAAAGCTGGAATTGATTCTTCAAACGCAACGGAATCAGCGGGCTTCGGGGATCGATCCTGGGGAGTCCTTGGCCGACTTTCGTCACCAGATTGGGACCGTATTTATTGATCTTGCTGGCAAGGCGCTCGAACACGAGGAGCATGCACACGTGAAAGATCGCAGCCGCCAGAAGACCTCCGATCGCGAAAACTCCAAGAAAATGCATTTCGCCCCTCCCGCCGCAACTATCGGAGAAAATCTATTGCAGACAACCCAACCTGGACGCAACCACCACTGCGGATCGCTGCGCACGACCGGGCTCGTCAAGCCGAGCGCGCCTCGGCGTGCCTCGACGAGCCTTGGTATGGCCCCTCCAGGGATATTTGTTCAGCTAGAAGCGACGCGGGCCTTCCGGCTTATTTCCGGCAATCACGTCGATCCGCTCCATCACCTCAGGTGTCATCTTGTGCCGGTGCGAAAGGGCCGCAAGGTTGTCCTGCAGCTGGCTGGCGCGTGAGGCGCCGAGAATGACGGTGGAGACGTTGGGATTGGCGAGGCACCACAGAAGGGCGAGATGGGTGATCGACAGGCCGATCTCGTCGGCGAGTTTTGCGAGCTGACCGACCTTTTGGAGCTGGGCGCGGCCGGCGTCGCTCGACCACCTCTCCTTCAGCCATTCGTAGCCCGGCAGGTTCATGCGGCTGTCGGCCGGGACGCCGTTATTGTATTTGCCGGTCAGAACGCCCGAGGCGAGCGGCGACCAGATGGTGGTGCCGAGGCCGATGAGGTCGTAGAGCGGGAGATAATCGGATTCGACCTTCTGGCGCTCGAAGATGTTGTACTGCGGCTGCTCCATCGTCGGCGGCGTGATGCGCAGGTCCCGGGCCACGGCGTAGGCTTCCGTCAATTGCTGCGCCGACCATTCCGATGTCCCCCAATAGAGCACCTTGCCCTGGGCGACGAGATCGTGCATCGCCCGGACCGTTTCCTCGATCGGTGTGTCGATGTCAGGGCGATGGCAGAAATAGAGGTCGAGATAGTCGACTTGAAGCCGCTTCAGCGCGGCATGGCAGGCGTCGGTCACATGCTTGCGCGACAGGCCGCGCTGCGTCGGCTTCTGGCCTCCCCAGAAGACCTTGCTGGAGACGACGAAGCTGTCGCGGCTCCAACCGAGCGACCTGAGCGCCTCGCCCATGACGATCTCAGACTTGCCGCTTTCATAGCCTTCGGCATTGTCGAAGAAGTTCACCCCGTTATCGTAGGCAAGCCGCATGAGGTCAACGGCGTCGCCGCCGTTCACCTGCTTGCCGAAAGTGACCCATGAGCCAAAGGAGAACTCGCTCACCTGCAAGCCCGACTTTCCCAAACGACGAAATTCCATCATGCAGCTCCCGTAATTTATGAATAAGTGTCGGCCGGTAACCGGCCTCGACATCACACGATCGGTCAACGACCGATCGGCTTAATCTATGGCGTTAACAACAATATGCGAGCCTCGGCGCAACAAGCCGCTTAAACCAGCCCCGAGAAAGAGGCTCAATGTGGTTTTGATGCCTCCTCATTTCCTCGACCGATTGTACGCCGGTGAATTTCTTGCCGTTGCCGAAGACCGTCGGTGTACCCTCGACCTTGAAGTCTTCCCGCGCTTGAGCTGTGAGTTTATTCAAGCCGTCAAGGATTGACTGCTCAGAACCTAGCGGGTCGAAAGCAGGCCGATGGATGCCATCCGACTCGGCAATACCGTGGATCTACTTCTCCGGTGACTGCGGCTATGCCGAGATGATGATGGCCCGCAATACCGGGCTTGTCGCGATCCCCGACGAACTCACGAAAGGGGAAGCCCCGCCGATCTTGTGTGCGGGTCTGGCGACCTTCAACGCGCTGAAGAAGTGCGGCGCGGACGCCGGCGACGTCGTGGTCACTGTCGGCATAGGCGGTCTCGGTCCCAATTGGTTTCAAGGTGATTGACATTGTGGCGACGACATTGCTGACGACGCCAGATTCATTCGCGGCCCATGATTATATCGATACGGTCAGGGAAAACGCGGTAGAATGTCCGCAGCGCCTTGGTAGCGCGAAGGCCGTTGATCGGAGACCTCCAGGTGGTTTCGGCACTCACGCCGGGTACCGCGGCTCAAGGCCGGCTTGTCGTCCTTTCGAAAAGATGAAGTCCGGCCGCGTCAAGTTTCGGTTGGTGCTGACGATGGAGAAAAACGATGCGTCTGAATGATGATTTCACCAAGCCGACGATCGTGCACGCCGCGAAACTGGATTGGGTTGCCAGTCCGGCTCGCGGCGTCGATCGCCGGATGCTTTATCGCGTCGGCGAGGAAGTGGCTCGGGCGACCTCGATAGTCCGCTATGCCGCAGACAGCGTATTTCCCTCTCATACCCACACGGGCGGTGAGGAAATATTGGTGCTCGATGGGATATTCGAGGATGAACATGGTCGTTTCCCGGCCGGATCATACTTCCGCAATCCGCCGGGTACGTCGCATGCGCCCGCATCCGCTGACGGCTGCACCATCTTCGTCAAACTCTGGCAGTTTCGCGAGGGCGACGAGGCGCAAATCCTGCGCAGACCGGGTGAAGGAGAGCCTGGACTTCAAAACGATGCCGTCAGCGCGACGATCCTGTTCGATGACGGTCATGAGCAGGTCTATCTTCAAAGGTGGGGTAGCAGCGCCTCGACCAAACTTTCGAATCATCGTGGATTGGAGCTGCTGGTTCTCGAAGGCGAGCTGTCCGTTGGAACGGAGCGACTTCGATCCCAGAGCTGGATGCGGTTGCCCGAAGGCGAAAATCTGATGGCAAGCGCCGGACCACAGGGTGCCTATGCCTGGATCAAAGACGCACCGTTGCAGCACGCCGATGTTCTGAAACTGCCATCGTAGCCGGTCACCTAGTGCTCGGCGTCTTTGACTGACTGTTATGGCGGGCAGCGAGACGAACGCGACTGAATCTGGCTTCCTTGTCGGCGCCATTGCCGCTGCCACATGGGTGGTGTCAGCAGTCGTTCACACGCTGATCTGATGGAACTGCCCTCACCGCCCCGAACCTCATTCGGGGCGCAACGGCGATGGCGACACGCGGAACGGATGAGCAACATTCGGGCGAAATCGAAAACCTTAACGTCCACTGACCAGCCATGCCATCCACCTGTTATCCACAGCTTATCCACAGGCACGGTGGCTGCGACCGTAGCAACTTCAATGACATTTGCCCGGCGGCGATCAATAGCTCGCAAATACTATGTGACCATCAAATGACACTGCGCTTTTGTTTGCCGGCGCAGATACAAACCGTGACGGGGCCGGGATAGATTTAATCTTGTTCCCGACCGTGGCGGCGGATACTGGGAGGAGGAGGCGGTGGGCCAGCGAGGGGCTCACCGCCTTTTTTCAGGCGGTGCGGGAGCTTCTATAAACAGAGACGCCGAGTTCCCTGATCTTCTTGCGCAAGGTGTTGCGGTTGAGGCCGAGAAGATCGGCCGCCTTGATCTGGTTGCCGCGCGTTGCCGTGAGCGCGGCCAGGATCAGCGGATATTCCATTTCGGTCAGCACACGATCATAGAGACCGGGCGGCGGCAGGTTTTCGCCGAAGCTGGCGAAATAGGTGCGCATGTTCTCCTCGACCGCTTGCGAGATCGTCATCGAGCCGCTGCGGATCGGCCCCTTGTCGATCGGGCTGTCGGGAACGTCGGAGCGCAGCTCGGCATCGATGATCTCGCGGGTGATGACATCCTGCGGATAGAGCGCCATCAGACGGCGGATGAGATTTTCCAGTTCGCGCACATTGCCCGGCCAGGCATAGGCCTTCATCAGTTCCAGCGCCTCCTGATCGAAGCGCTTGGAGCCGAGACCTTCCTTTTCGGCCTGCTGGATGAAATGGCGCACGAGATCGGGAATGTCCTCGGCGCGGTCGCGCAACGGCGGCAGGCGCAGCGGCACGACATTCAGCCGGTAGTAGAGGTCCTCGCGGAAGAGGCCCTGATTGATCGCCTGTTTCAGATCCTTGTTGGTGGCGGCGACGATGCGCACGTCGGTGCGGATCGGCGTGCGGCCGCCGACGGTGGTGTATTCGCCTTGCTGCAACACGCGCAGCAGCCGCGTCTGGGCGTCCATCGGCATGTCGCCGATTTCGTCGAGGAAGAGCGTGCCGCCTTCGGCCTGCTCGAAACGGCCGGTCGAGCGTGTCTGCGCGCCGGTGAAGGCGCCCTTCTCATGGCCGAAGAGCTCGGATTCAATCAGGTCGCGCGGGATGGCCGCCATGTTAATCGCGACGAACGGGCCATTGCGGCGCTTGCCGTAATCATGCAGCGCACGGGCGACAAGCTCCTTGCCGGTGCCGGATTCGCCGGTGATCATCAGCGTCAGGTCCGTCTGCATCAGGCGGGCGAGCACGCGGTAGATTTCCTGCATCGCCGCCGACCGGCCGACAAGCGGCATGCCGTCCTGCATATCCTCTTCGAGCTTGGCAGGCTTGCGCTTCGGCTCGGCGAGCGCGCGGCCGATGATGCCGATCAGCTCGGTCAGGTCAAAAGGCTTCGGCAGATAGTCGTAGGCGCCCTTCTCGGAAGCCTTGATGGCGGTCATGAAGGTGTTCTGCGCGCTCATGACGAGAACGGGTAGATCGGGACGCGCCTTCTTGATGCGCGGCAGCAGGTCGAAGGCGTTTTCGTCAGGCATCACCACGTCGGTGACGACAAGATCGCCCTCGCCCGCCGAAATCCAGCGCCAGAGGGTAGCGGCGTTGGAAGTGATGCGTACATCATAGCCGGCGCGGCTCAAAGCCTGGTTGAGCACGGTGCGGATCGCCGCATCATCATCTGCAACGAGGATCGTGGCTGTCATCGAGAATGTCCTGTCGAGCTTACGGAAGAAGCATCCTCGAGCGAAACGTCCTTCGACGCCGGCATGAGAACGCGGAAAGTCGTGCGGCTGTTCTGGCTGTCGCATTCGATGATGCCGCCGTGATCACCGATGATCTTGGCGACCAGCGCCAGGCCGAGACCGCTGCCGTTCGTCTTGGTGGTGATGAAGGGATCGAAGAGATGCGGCAGCAGATCGGCGGGAACGCCGGGGCCGTTGTCGTGAACGCAGAATTCCAAGGGCAGCGAGATCTTTTCACGGGTGCCAGCGACGGAAAGACGGATGCCCGGGCGATAGGCCGTCGTCAGCATTATCTCGCCGTCCGGCCGGTCACCGACTGCTTCGGCGGCGTTCTTCACCAGATTGAGGAAGACCTGGACGAGCTGGTCGCGATTGGCATAGACGGCAGGCAGCGATGGGTCATAACTCTCGGTGACGCGGATGTTGCGAGCAAAACCCGCCTTGGCGACGGCCTTAACGTGATCGAGCACGGAATGGATATTGACCGGCATGCGGTCGACCGGACGTTCGTCGGAAAAGACTTCCATGCGATCGACCAGCGAGACGATACGGTCGGTTTCGTCGCAGATCAGCCGGGTCAACGCCCGGTCGTCGTCGATCGCGGACTGTTCGAGCAGTTGCGCGGCGCCGCGGATGCCGGAGAGCGGGTTCTTGATCTCATGCGCCAGCATCGAAGCGAGACCGGTGACCGAGCGGGCAGCGGCGCGATGCGTCAGCTGCCGGTCGATTTTGTCGGCCATCGAGCGCTCCTGGAAGACGATGACGACGGCGCCGGGCTCGCTCAGCACAGGCGCGACATAGAGGTCGACGAGCTTGTCCTGACCGAGGCGGGGCGAACTCAGATCGACGCGATATTCGTTGACCGGTGCCTTGCGCTCGCGCACCTGATCGATCAGGGCAAGCAGCGGACTGCCGAAGGGAATGAAGGTCGAGATCCGGTATCGCGCCAGATGCGAGGCGCTGGCGCCAAAAAAGGCCTCCGCCTCCCAATTGGCAAAGGCGACGAAGCCGGATTCGTCGACCATGACGACCGGGTTCTGGATGGCGTTCAGCACGGCCATGGCGACGGTTCCGCCGGCCTGGTCGGGCGGAGATATGGTATCCTTCGTCATGCCGCCTCCCGGCTGTCGACAAGAGCTGCGTCAAGCGCCTCGTAAAGGCGCGCGGCCACTTCGCTCGGATCGCGCGAGGTCATGATCGCAGCCTTCTCGCCGCCGGCAAGTGCGGGGGCAAAACGCTCGAGATACCAGCCGAGATGCTTGCGGGCATGGCGGACCGCCACCGCCTCGCCGTAGAAATCGAGCATCATCCGGTAATGTTCGACGGCGATATCGGCAATGTCTTCACTTCGCGGCTCAGCCGCACCGGCAAGCACGCCGGCATGCCACGGCCTGCCCTGGCAGCCCCTGCCGATCATGACGGCATCGGCGCCGGAGCGGCGCAATATTTCCTGCGCATCGGCGGCGGTTTCGACGTCGCCATTGGCGATCAGCGGGATGGAGATGACGTCGCGGACGGCACAGATCGCATCCCAATCGGCGCGGCCTTCGTAAAACTGCATGCGGGTGCGCCCATGAATAGTGACGAGCTGAATACCGGCAGCTTCGGCGCGGCGCGCAATGTCGGGCGCGTTGATGGAATTCTCGTCCCAGCCGAGGCGCATTTTGAGCGTCACCGGAATGTCGACGGCCTCGACCGTCGCCTCGATCAGGCCGAGCGCGTGATCGGGATCGCGCATCAGCGCCGAGCCGGAATAACCGCCGATCACCTTCTTGGCCGGACAACCCATATTGATGTCGATGATATCGGCGCCATGATCGGCGGCGATCTTCGCCGCCTCCGCCATCCAGTGCGCCTCCCGGCCGGCAAGCTGCACCATGTGCGGCCGGAAACCTGCGGCCTTGAGCCGCGACCAGGATTCGGCCGTGTCGTTGACCAACTCGCGGCTCGCCACCATTTCGGTGACGACGAGGCCAGCGCCAAAACGCCACGCCAGCTCGCGGAAGGGCATGTCCGTGACGCCGGACATCGGCGCCAGCACAACGCGGTTCCGCACGGATACGGATCCGATTCGGAAAGGCGCTGCGAGGTCCTTGGAAATCAAATGATTATCTTTCAGGCACACCATGTAACTGCATTATTTTTAGCCATAGATCCATGGCTTTGCCAAGAGGGCTTGGATCGGATTCGATATTTTTTGGGCAGATGCTGGAAAAGACCCAAGCAAGAGGTTAGAGCACTCCGGTCAATTCCGCATATTTTAGGGGATTTATGCTGCAAATGCCGTCCAAGCAACCGATATCGGCTGGAATTGTCATCGTTGCCGCCGGCCGCGGCGAGCGTGCCGGATCCCCCAAGGAAGGCCCCAAGCAGTATCGCCCGATCGGCGGCAAGCCGGTTATCGTCCATACGCTTGAAAACTTCATGACATGGGAGCCGGCGACTGCGATCGTCGTCGTCATTCATCCCGATGACGAGGCGCTGTTTGCCAAGGCCTTCCGCCATATCATTTCGGCAACGCCGATCGAAACAGTGCATGGCGGCCCGACCCGGCAGCAATCGGTGCTGGCCGGCCTCCGGTACCTCAAGGACAAGCACGTCAGCCACGTGCTGATTCACGATGCGGTGCGGCCCTTCTTCGACCACGCGCTTCTCGACCGCATTGCCGAAAGCCTTGGCACCGGCGCGGCGGCGGTGCTGCCGGCCATGCCGGTGACAGATACGCTGAAACGCGCCGACGGCGCCGGCACGGTGCTGACGACGGTTTCACGCGAGCAGCTCTACGCGGCGCAGACGCCACAATCCTTCGCCTTCGAAACGATTCTCGATGCGCATGAGAAGGCGGCGGCGAGCGGGCGCAGCGATTTCACCGACGATGCTTCGATCGCCGAATGGCTGGGCATTCCGGTGACGATCGTCGAAGGCACGGCCGACAATGTCAAGCTGACGGTCAAGAGCGATATCGCACTCGCCGACGACCGGCTGTCGGCGTCGCTGCTTCCCGACGTGCGCACCGGCAATGGCTATGACGTGCACCAGCTCGAAGCAGGCGACGGCGTCACGCTGTGCGGCGTGTTCATTCCGCACGACCAGAAGCTGAAAGGCCATTCGGATGCCGATGTCGCGCTGCATGCGCTGACCGACGCGCTGCTCGCCACCTGCGGCGCCGGTGATATCGGCGATCATTTCCCGCCATCCGACCCGCAATGGAAGGGAGCGGCTTCGCGGATCTTCATCGAGCATGCCGCGCGGATCGTGCGCGAACGCGGCGGCACGATCATGAATGCCGATGTCTCGCTGATCGCCGAGGCGCCGAAGGTCGGCCCCCATCGGGAGGCCATGCGGGCGAATCTGTCGGAATATCTCGGCATCGATCTCGAGCGCTGCTCGGTCAAGGCGACGACCAACGAGACGATCGGCTTCGTCGGCAGGCGCGAAGGCATCGCGGCGATCGCCACGGCGACCGTCGTCTATCGCGGGAGGAAATGATGGGCCTTTTTCCTCCGGATATCCTTTCGGCGGCAGAGGCGATCATCCGTGACTTCACCGCGGCAGGGCTGATGGTTTCGACCGCGGAATCCTGCACCGGCGGGCTGATCTCAGGCGCGCTGACGGAGATATCCGGCTCATCCGCCGTCGTCGATCGCGGCTTCGTTACCTATACGAATACCGCCAAGACCGAGCTGCTCGGGGTGCAGGCGCAAACGCTCCTGCGGTTCGGCGCAGTCTCCGAGGAGACCGCCCGGCAGATGGCGCACGGCGCGCTCTTCCGCTCGCGCGCCGACATCGCCGTGGCCGTCACCGGCATTGCCGGCCCCGGCGGCGGTTCGGCCGAAAAACCGGTCGGCCTCGTGCATCTTGCCGCCAAATCGCGCACCGGTGCGCTCATCCACCGCAAAATGCTCTATGGCGACATCGGCCGCAGTGAAGTTCGGCTGGCAACGGTCAGGACGGCGCTGGAGATGGTGCGTTTGCTGCTCACGGTTTGAGAATGCCTCCAACCGGCCGTCAGGCTGGAGCGTAGATCTTGCTTGCGCGCGTTTCGAAGGCTTCGGTGAACATGCGGAAGGCGCGGTCGAACATCGAGCCCATCAACGCGCCGAGAATGCGGCTTTTGAATTCGTAATCGATGAAGAAATTGATGGTGCAGCCGCCAGCCGGCGTCTCGGCGAAATGCCAGCGATTGTCGAGATATTTGAACGGGCCGTCGATATATTTGACCTCGATGACGCGCTCGGCCCGGTTCAAGAGCACCTGGGTCGTGAAGGTCTCGCGGATCGCCTTGTAGCCGACGGTCATATCGGCCACGAGCAGGATCTTGCCGTCACGCTCCTTGCGGCTTCTGACCGACAGCGCCTCGCAAAGCGGCAGAAACTCGGGATAGTGTTCGACATCGGCAACGAGATCGAACATCTGGTCGGGCGTATGCGGGACGGAACGGTGCGTTTCGAAGTGCGGCATAGGCGGCAATTAAGCGGGCCGGCCGAGAAGATCAAGAAGCTGGCGCATCTGGCGACGGGATTTTAATTGGAGAATCGGCATTTCAGAGCCGCGCTCGGCGATGCCGGCGGCATGATCCCGAAGTGCGGCCTCGATTAAGGGGACGGCATCACGCTCGAAGTTCCAGATATAGAAAAGCGCGTCAAGCGAGAGGTTTTCAGGGCAGCCGGCAGGCAGTTCGGGGCGGTTACGCCCGAAATGACGCAATGCTCTTGAGATGGCACCGTACAGGCAGGCGTATCTTGGCGGGCGAAGCCAAATGACCGCCTGGGCGCGCGGCAGGCGAAGATGGAAGGAATTGAGGCCGGTTCCATCCATGATCCAGCGCTTTCCCGCTACGGCGTCGGTGATAAGACGATCGATCTCGTCACGCGGCCTCTTTCTCCAGCCGGGAAGCCAATAGAAGTCGCGATCCATGGAGATGTAATCGAGGTCGAGCACTTGCGAAAGCCGCTTTGCGAGCGTGCTCTTGCCGCTGCCGGGGCAACCGATCACCAGGATACGGTCGGCCGCGGCCAGCGCCAATTTCAAACCGGAAGTGACGTTCATTGGCTGCCCAAAGAAAAACCATGGCAATAATCACCGCGGTCAGTTTGTTGCCTAGCCGCGCCCCCTACTCGGCATCATCCTCGGCCTTGTGCGCCTTGTGCGGAGGATCTGCTGCCCTATCGATCGGTTGCAGATGCTCGGGACAAGCCCGAGCATGACGAAAGAGAGGTTGGCAGGACCCCAAACCTTACTCAGCCGCCACCAACAGCTTCTTTTCCCGCGCCGCCTTCAGCCGCGCAAAATCATCTCCGGCATGGTGTGACGAGCGGGTCAGCGGGCTGGAGGCGACCATCAGGAAGCCTTTGCTGTAGGCGACCGTCTCGTAGGACTTGAACTCTTCGGGCGTGACGAAGCTTTCGACCTTGTGGTGCTTGCGGGTCGGCTGCAGGTATTGGCCGATCGTCAGGAAGTCGACATCGGCGGTGCGCAGGTCGTCCATCAGCTGCAGCACTTCGTTACGCTCCTCGCCGAGGCCGACCATGATGCCCGACTTGGTGAACATGGTGGGATCGAGCTCCTTCACCCGCTGCAGCAGGCGGATGGAATGGAAATAGCGGGCGCCAGGGCGAACCGTCAGATAATTGCCGGCAACCGTTTCCATGTTGTGATTGAAAACGTCGGGCTTGGCAGCGACGACGCGCTCCAGCGCACCCGGCTTCTTCAGGAAGTCGGGCGTCAGGATCTCGATCGTCGTTGCCGGTGAAGCTGCACGGATCGCCCAGATCACCTTTTCGAAGTGTTCGGCGCCGCCGTCCTCCAGATCGTCGCGGTCGACCGAGGTGATGACGACGTGGCTAAGGCCCATTTCCCGGACGGCTTTGGCGACATTCTCTGGCTCGGCCATATCGAGCGCATTCGGCTTGCCGGTGGCGACGTTGCAGAAGGCGCAGGCGCGGGTGCAGATCTCGCCCATGATCATGAAGGTGGCGTGCTTCTTGTCCCAGCACTCGCCGATATTCGGGCAGCCGGCCTCCTCGCAGACGGTGACGAGCTTGTGCTCCTTCACGATCGCCCGTGTCTCGGCATAGCCCTTGGAGGTCGGCGCCTTGACGCGGATCCAGTCCGGCTTGCGCATGACTTCCGTATCCGGCCGATGCGCCTTCTCGGGATGGCGCACGCGCTTGGCGTCGGGATTGATCGTATCGAGAATGGTCACCATTGCAGTTTCAGCTTTCCGCCGCGCTTAAAGCGGCATCATCTCTTCGATCTAGCGCCGCACCAGCCGCGCAAGGAATATCAGCAGGCAGGCGCCAAGGAAACCCGTGACGAAGTAACCGAGGCGTCCACCGGCAAGTTGGACGTGGAACTGGGCGAGGATGGCGGTGGCGACGACCGAGCCGACGATGCCGAGCACGATGTTCAGGAAAATCCCGTATCGTGCATCCATCAGCTTGCCGGCGAGCCAGCCCGCAAGTCCACCGATGATGATTGCCGAAATCCAGCCCACGCCCTCCATGCCTGCCCTTCCCCCTAAGCGACTGCCCTGGCAACCAGCACCACGATGATCGCGCCGACGGTGGCGTGGATGATCTGCACGACCAGCGCGTTTTCAATGCCCAGCGAAATGCCCAGCGCGCTGAACAGATAGCCGCCGACGAAGGCGCCGATGATGCCGCTGAGAAGACATCTGATCAGGCCGCCGCCACCGACGACCAGACTTGCGAGGAAGCCCGCCACAAGCCCGATCAGCAAAAACACCAGCAACGCCTGCGTCTCCATAGACATGAGGATTTCCTTTCGTTTTTACTACCCCGGAGCGGCTTAAGCCATCACGGGAGGACAGCTTCGTCGCCTCGGGATAGAGGGCGGCCCTGGAAATTATCAAGCGTTCAGCACGCGGCCATAGGCATCCAGCACCGCTTCCTTCATCGTTTCGGAGACGGTCGGATGCGGGAAGATCGTGTGCATCAGCTCTTCTTCCGTCGTCTCGAGGTTCATCGCGACGACGAAGCCCTGGATGAGCTCGGTGACTTCAGCGCCGACCATATGGGCGCCGAGCAGTTCGCCGGTCTTCTTGTCGAAGATCACCTTGACCATGCCCTGATCTTCGCCGAGTGCGATCGCTTTGCCGTTTGCCGCGAAGGAGAAGCGGCCGACGCGGATGTCGCGGCCCAGCTCCTTGGCCTTGGCTTCGGTGAGACCGACGGAAGCGACCTGCGGGTTGCAATAGGTGCAGCCGGGAACCTTGCCCTTGTCGGTTGGATGCACATTCGGCAGGCCGGCGATCTTCTCGACGCAGACCACACCTTCATGCTCGGCCTTGTGCGCCAGCATCGGCGGGCCGGCGACGTCGCCGATCGCATAGATGCCGGCGACATTGGTCTTGCCGTAACCGTCGGCGACGACGCAGCCGCGGTCGGTCTTGATGCCGAGCGCTTCCAGGCCAAGATTTTCGATATTGCCCTGAACGCCGACGGCGGAGATCATCCGATCGGCGGTGATCTGCTGGACCTTGCCATCTGACGTCTCGACATGGGCGGTGATGCTGCCCGCACCTTTCTCGACCTTCGTGACCTTGGCGCTGGTGAAGATCTTAAGGCCGCGCTTTTCCAGCTGCTTGCGGGCGATGGCGGTGATTTCGGCATCTTCGACCGGCATGATGGTCGGCATGACTTCAACAACCGTCACATCGACGCCCATCGAGCGGTAGAAGCTGGCGAATTCAATGCCGATCGCGCCCGAGCCCATGACGATCAGCGACTTCGGCAGCGCGTCGGGCTTCAGCGCCTCGAAATAGGTCCAGATCAGCTTGCCGTCCGGCTCGATACCCGGCAGCGCGCGCGGGCGGGCGCCGGTCGCGATGATGATATGCTTGGCGGTATAGGTGCCCTCGCCCTTGACGTTTTTCGGCAGCGGATGCTGCGGCTCGACGACCGGCTTCGACGACTTGCCGACGACGATTTCGCCGGGCTTCGTCAGCTTGGCCTCGCCCCAGATGATGTCGATCTTGTTCTTCTTCATCAGGAAGCCGACGCCGGCGTTGAGACGGGCGGAAACGGCGCGCGAGCGGCCGACGACGGCCTTGGCGTCCGGCTTGACGGTACCTTCGAGAACGAGACCGAAGTCCTTGAAGTGGTTGGCGTGATCCAGCACTTCGGCCGAGCGCAGCAGCGCCTTGGTCGGGATGCAGCCCCAGTTCAGGCAGATGCCACCCATATGCTCGCGCTCGACGATCGCCGTCTTCAGGCCGAGCTGGGCCGCGCGGATGGCGGCGACATAGCCGCCGGGACCGGAGCCGATGATGATAACGTCGTAGGATTCCGCCATATGTGTCCTGCCCTTTGTTTACGCTGCGCTGCGGGTCATGAGCACCCACGCGTGTCTCTTGCTGTTTTCGAAGGGCGGCACGGCATCAGCGCGCGCAGCCTCCGAGAATCCGTTTCTTCCATAAAGCGACAGAGCCGCCTCGTTATCACTTGCGGTAATGAGACTGACAGGCCGGCGATCGGCCCTGTCGATCTGATCCTCTAGCAACCTTCGCCCGATCCCGATTCCGCGCAGATGGCGATAGACGCAGAGACTGCCGATGAACCAGCTTCCCACCACCGTCTTCTGCAAGGCGAGCATCGGCTCGGTCGCCGCGATCGTCGCCTCGACATCCTCTATGGCTTCATCCAGCACATGGCCAATCGCCACGCCAGCAACTTCACCATAAGCCTCGGCGATAACGGCATCCCGCCAACCGCCGACGGCCTCCTCCTCGCTCATCTTCAGCCGCCCTCGCTCCAAGGGTGTGTCGCTCACACCATTCGCAACGTCGGCAAACCAGAGCCAGGAAGCAAAGCCATGCGATGCGATA
This sequence comes from Rhizobium lentis, assembly GCF_014200175.1. Classification (GTDB taxonomy): domain Bacteria; phylum Pseudomonadota; class Alphaproteobacteria; order Rhizobiales; family Rhizobiaceae; genus Rhizobium; species Rhizobium mulingense. The sequence continues at coordinate 166,153 of NZ_JACHBD010000004.1, forward strand.
TCTGCCAGGATCGCCAGCTCCGAGGCATCGCGCCGTGAGGCCTGCCGCAGGGCGATGAAGGCGGTCATATGCTCAGATCCCCAGCATCATCCGCACGATCGATTCCAGGCCGCGACCGAGGGCACGGGTGTTCTCCGCATCGAGATGAATGCCGTCGATCGGCGTGGTCTTGGCGACGGAGTTGCCGTCGAAAAAGCCGCAGCCAAGTTCGTCGGCAAGGTCACGATAGAGCGTCGCGAGCTTGGCCGATTCTTCGATGCCGCCGGGAAAGGATGCGGCGAAGGGCACATTGCCCGTCGCGCAGATTGCCGGCGGCGCCACGATCAGGATCTCCGGCCCGTCGAATTCGAAGGGCCAGGCGTGATTGCGGATCAGCCGCACGAGGCGGCTGATGCCCTGGCAGGCGGCAAAGGCCGAACCGGCCACAACCGGCTTCATGTCGTTGGTGCCGAGCAGGAGGATGACGAGGTCGAGCGGCGCATGCGTCTGCAGGATGGTCGGCAGGACGCGCGCGCCGTTGCGGTCGCAATCGGCGAGGTGATCGTCGAAGGCGGTGGTGCGACCGTTCAGGCCTTCGGCAATGATACGCGCCTCGCTGCCCAGCGCTGCCTGAAGCACGCTCGGCCAGCGATTCTTGTACTCATGACGGCCGATCGTCTCGGCGTCATAACCCCAGGTCAGCGAGTCGCCATAACAAAGAACGGTCTTGGTCATTTCCGCCTCCGCTTAGCGCTTAGACAAGCATGCCCATCGGGTTTTCGATGTAGCCCTTGAAGGCCTGGAGCAGCTCGGCGCCGAGCGCGCCGTCGACGCAGCGATGGTCGGTCGACAGCGTGACACTCATGACCGTGGCGATCGCCATTTCGCCGTTCTTGACGACGACCCGCTGCTCGCCGGCGCCGACCGCGAGGATCGTCGCATGCGGCGGGTTGACGACGGCGGCGAAGCTCTTGACGCCCATCATGCCCATGTTGGAGACCGAGCTGGTGCCGCCCTGATATTCCTCGGGTTTCAGCTTGCGGTCCTTGGCCCGCTTGCCGAGATCGCGCATCTCGTTGGAGATGACAGACAGCGTCTTCTGCTCGGCCTTGCGGATGATCGGCGTGATCAGGCCGCCGGGGATCGAGACGGCGACGCCGACATCGGCGTGCTTGTGCTTGACCATGTTGCTGTCGGTCCACGACACGTTGGCGTCGGGAACATCGCGCAACGCCAGCGCCATGGCCTTGATGACCATGTCGTTGACCGAGAGCTTATAGGCCGGAGCGTTGTCCTTGCGGGGAGCCGCATCGTTCAGCTGGGCGCGCAGCGCCATCAGTGCGTCGAGCTCACAGTCGACGCTGACGTAGAAATGCGGGATCGTCTGCTTGGATTCGACCAGGCGCCGAGCGATCGTCTTGCGCATGCCGTCATGCGGCACGAGCTCGTAGGAGCCCGGCTCGAAGAGCTTGAGCACGGCGTCATCGGAGGCGCCCTTCGGCGCTGCTGCGGCCGGCGCAGCAGCCTGCGGAGCAGCAGCAGCCGGTGCGGCGGCAGGTTTGGCGCCACCGCCGGCAACGGCGGCTTCGATGTCGCTCTTGACGACGCGGCCATGCGGGCCGGAGCCTGCGACCGCCGAAAGATCGATGCCGGCTTCCCTGGCAAGCCTGCGAGCGAGCGGCGAAGAGAAGGTGCGGTTGCTGCCGGCCGGAACTGCCGCGGGTGCGGCGGCGGGCGCAGCAGGCGGAGCGGGCTCAGCCTTCGCCGGGGCAGCCTCGGCCTTCGGCGCCGGAGCGGCTTCGGCCTTGGCGGGAGCGGGCGAACCCGCGCCGCTTGCAGCAGCACCGACATCCTCGCCATCGGCCGCGAGAACGGCGATCAGCGCGTTGACCTTGACCCCTTCGGTGCCGGCGGCAACGACGAGCTTGGCGACCGTGCCTTCATCGACAGCTTCGACTTCCATCGTCGCCTTGTCGGTCTCGATCTCGGCGATCACATCGCCTGACTTGACCTTGTCGCCTTCCTTGACCAGCCACTTGGAAAGATTGCCTTCTTCCATGGTCGGAGAGAGGGCGGGCATCGTGATATTGATCGGCATCGAGATACCCTCCCCTTATTTGTAGCAAACAGCCTTTACCGCATCGACGACTTCGCCGACGTTCGGAAGCGCCAGCTTTTCGAGATTGGCGGCGTAAGGCATCGGCACGTCCTTGCCCGCAATCGTCAGGATCGGCGCATCGAGATAGTCGAAGGCCTGCTGCATGACGCGGGTGGCGATTTCAGTGCCGACGGAGGACTGCGGATAGCCTTCCTCGACGGTGACCAGACGGCCGGTCTTCTTGACCGATTCGATGACCGTCGGAAGGTCCATCGGGCGGATGGTGCGAAGGTCGATCAGCTCGACGTCGATGCCGATCTTTTCGAGTTCGGCAACCGCCTTCGTCGCATAGGTCATGCCGATGCCGAAGGAGACGACCGTGGCGTCCTTGCCCGAACGATGGATGCGGGCCTTGCCGATCGGCAGAACGAAATTATCGAGCTTCGGCACGTCGAAGTGCTGGCCGTAGAGAATTTCATTTTCGAGAAAGATGACCGGGTTCGGGTCGCGGATCGAAGCCTTCAGCAGGCCCTTGGCGTCGGATGCGGTGTAGGGCATGACGACCTTCAGGCCGGGGATGGCGCTGTACCAGGCCGCATAATCCTGGCTGTGCTGGGCGCCGACGCGGGCGGCCGCACCGTTCGGGCCGCGGAAGACGATCGGAGCGCCCATCTGGCCGCCGGACATATAAAGCGTTTTGGCGGCCGAGTTGATGATGTGGTCGATCGCCTGCATGGCGAAGTTGAAAGTCATGAATTCGACGATCGGGCGAAGGCCGGCCATGGCGGCGCCGACGCCGACGCCGGCAAAGCCGTGTTCGGTGATCGGCGTATCGATGACGCGGCGGGGGCCGAATTCCTGCAGCAAGCCTTGGGTGACCTTGTAGGCGCCCTGATATTCGGCGACTTCCTCGCCCATGACGAAGACGTCGTCACTGGCGCGCATTTCTTCGGCCATGGCGTCTCGAAGCGCTTCGCGCACCGTCATCGATACCATTTCGGTGCCGGCAGGGATTTCCGGGTCATTCGGAACGGCAGCCTTGGGCTCGGCCGGAAGCGGTGCGGATGCAGAACCGCTATTGGTCGGCTTTTCTTCCTGGGCAACCTGCGGAGCAGCGACCGGAGCCGGCTGCGCAGCAGCAGGAGCGGTGGAAATCGCGTCGGCCGATTCGCCATCCTGCAGCAGCACGGCGATCTTGGTGTTGACCTTGACGCCTTCGGTGCCGGCATCGACGAGCAGCTTGCCGATGACGCCCTCGTCGACGGCTTCGACCTCCATCGTCGCCTTGTCGGTCTCGATTTCGGCAATGATGTCGCCAGAGGTGACCTTGTCACCTTCCTGCTTCAGCCATTTGGACAGCGTGCCTTCTTCCATCGTCGGAGAAAGGGCGGGCATGAGGATATCGATAGGCATGGGTTCCCTCCCCGATTAGAGCAGAATGTCGGTGTAGAGCTCAGATGCATCCGGCTCCGGATCGGCCTGAGCGAAATCGGCGCTGTCGGCGACGATGTCGCGGACATCCTTGTCGATCGCCTTCAGATCGTCTTCCGAGGCCCAGCCCTTTTCGATGAGGCGCGCCTTGACCTGCTCGATCGGATCCTGCTCGGAGCGCATCTTCTGCACTTCTTCCTTGGAGCGATATTTCGCCGGGTCCGACATGGAGTGGCCGCGGTAACGATAGGTCAGCATTTCGAGAATGATCGGGCCCTTGCCGGAGCGGCAATGTTCAAGCGCCTCGTCGGCCGCCGCCTTGACGGCGCGGACATCCATGCCGTCGACCTGGATGCCGGGGATGCCGAAGCCGGAGCCGCGCAGCGAGTAGTTCGACTGCGCGGTGGCGCGGGCGGTCGACGTGCCCATGGCGTAGCGGTTGTTCTCGACGATATAGACGATCGGCAGCTTCCAGAGAGCGGCCATGTTGAAGCTCTCATAGACCTGGCCCTGGTTGGCAGCGCCGTCGCCGAAATAGGCGATCGCGACATTGCCGTTGCCGCGGTAATTATTGGCAAAGGCAAGGCCGGTTCCGAGCGAAACCTGGGCGCCGACGATGCCGTGGCCGCCGTAGAAATGCTTTTCTTTCGAGAACATGTGCATCGAGCCGCCCTTCCCGTGGGAATAGCCGCTGCGGCGCCCGGTCAGCTCAGCCATGACGCCGCGCGCTTCCATGCCGGTTGCGAGCATATGGCCGTGGTCGCGGTAGGCAGTGATGACCTGGTCGCCTTCCTTCTGCGCCATCTGCATGCCGACCACAACAGCTTCCTGACCGATGTAGAGATGGCAAAAGCCGCCGATGAAGCCCATGCCATAAAGCTGACCAGCCTTCTCCTCGAAGCGGCGGATCAGTAGCATCTCGCGATAGGCCTTGAGTTCCTCATCCCGATCGAAGTCGGCTACCGGGCCTCCATTCGATGCTTTGGCTGCTGGTTTTGCTGCAGTTTTGCGGCTGGAAACGGTCGCGGTCTTTCGCGGCGCCATTCAACCCTCCCTATGGGTTTGTCGTTTCTCGGTGGCGCGTACCATAGGGAAGAAATTTGACCACAGCAATGCCATAATTGCATGGCTCGTATTCGGCGTTAAACTATTGGAAATAAAACATAATTTCTCATTAACCGAATTCAGGTTAATTGGAGTAATGGTTGAATATGACGATCTCGTCCGCACGCGACATATTCAGCTGATATCGCGCCTTTTCGTCCAACATGTCCTTGTCGAGCGAACCGTCACTGAGAAGCGCGACCTGGTTTTCCAGATGTTCGCGCCTCGCCTTCAGTACCGCAAGCTCTTTTTCGCGCGCGACGCGCTGACGCTCGAACGTCTCCGTCGCGCGCAACCCGTAATCGCCATGGACACAATGATAACCGAAATAGGAAAGGAAGGCGACCGTCATGGCCGGAATGACGAAGCGGCCGAGCTTTCTCTTCTTATGATGCTTTGTCCACATACACTATGCTCTTGAACGCATTACCAATTCGTTCAGCATAGTGCGCAGAGATTAACCGTTCGTTGACCGTAAAAATCAGGCGATAAAAAACCCGCGCCGGGCCGGCGCGGGTCAAGCAATTGACGTCAGATCGATCAGCCGCGGATGATCGAGCGGCCGGCGTATTGAGCCTGGGGCCCGAGGCCCTCCTCGATACGGATCAACTGGTTGTACTTTGCTAGGCGGTCGGAACGTGACAGCGAGCCAGTCTTGATCTGGCCGCAGTTGGTGGCAACCGCGAGATCGGCGATGGTCGAATCCTCAGTCTCGCCGGAGCGGTGGGACATGACGGCGGTGTAGGCTGCCTTATGCGCCGTATTGACCGCATCGAGCGTTTCCGTCAGCGAACCGATCTGGTTGACCTTGACCAGGATCGAGTTGGCGACACCCATGCGGATACCGTCGCGAAGACGGGCGGAGTTCGTGACGAAGAGATCGTCGCCGACGAGCTGGATCGTCTTGCCGGCCAGATCGGTCAGCGCCTTCCAGCCGTCCCAGTCGTCTTCGGCCATGCCGTCTTCGATTGAAATGATCGGGTACTTGGCGGCAAGTTCAGCCAGATATTCGGCCATGGCGCCCGATTCGAGCGTGCGACCTTCACCTTCGAGCACGTATTTGCCGTCCTTGAAGAATTCCGTCGAGGCGCAGTCGAGGCCGAGGTAGATGTCCTCACCCGGCTTGTAGCCAGCTTTCTCAACCGACTTGACGATGAAGTCGAGGGCTTCCGAAGCGCTCTTCAGGCCCGGCGCGAAACCGCCTTCATCGCCAACATTGGTGTTGTGACCCTGAGCTGCAAGTTCCTTGCGCAGCGTATGGAACACTTCCGAACCCATACGCACAGCTTCGGCGATCGAATCGGCGCCGACCGGCAGGATCATGAATTCCTGGAAGTCGATCGGATTGTCGGCATGGGCGCCGCCGTTGATGATGTTCATCATCGGCACCGGCAGCAGGCTCGCCGAAGCGCCGCCGACATATCGGTAGAGCGGCAGGCCGGAGGCCTGAGCGGCAGCCTTGGCGACGGCAAGCGACACGCCGAGGATGGCGTTGGCGCCGAGACGCGACTTGTTCGGCGTGCCGTCCAGTTCGATCATGATGTTGTCGATCTGGATCTGGTTTTCGGCGTCGATACCGCCGATGGCGTCGAATATCTCGGTGTTGGCGGCCTCGACCGCCTTCTCGACGCCCTTCCCGAGGTAGCGCTTGCCGCCGTCGCGCAGCTCGACCGCCTCATGGGCGCCTGTCGAAGCGCCCGAGGGAACGGCCGCGCGGCCCATGCTGCCGTCTTCGAGATAGACGTCGACTTCGACGGTGGGATTGCCACGGCTATCGAGGATCTCGCGGGCGATGATATCGGTGATTGCAGTCATGGGTTCTTCCTGCTCGGTGGGTGATCAATCGTTCGAAGCCTGTCATAATCGAAGGCGAGCAAATTACAATGCCGCAATTTCCGGCCTCCGAACCAGCATTCCGTCGTGGCCTAAACCACGATCATGTCAGCCTGTTGAAAGTCAGGCCTTAGCGATCGCGTCGAAGGCAAGCAGCTTCTCGAGCAGTCGCGGCATGTCCTTGAGGTAGACCATGTTCGGGCCGTCGGACGGCGCGTTGTCAGGGTCCTGGTGGGTTTCGAGGAAGACGCCGGCAATTCCGGTCGCCACCGCCGCCCGCGCCAGCGTTTCCACGAATTCGCGCTGACCGCCGGAGGAATCGCCCTGCCCGCCCGGCTGGGCGACGGAATGGGTCGCATCGAAAATGACGGGCGCGCCCATCGCCGCCATGATCGGGAGCGAGCGCATGTCGGAAACCAGCGTGTTGTAGCCGAAGGAAGCGCCGCGCTCGCACAGCAGCACGTTCGGATTGCCGCTGGCATTGAGCTTCTTCAGGACGTTCTTCATATCCCAGGGGGCGAGGAACTGCCCCTTCTTGACGTTGACGACGCGGCCGGTCCTGGCGGCGGCGATCAGAAGATCGGTCTGGCGGCAGAGGAAGGCGGGGATCTGCAGAACATCGACCACTTTGGCCACCTCGGCGCACTGTTCGGCCGTATGAACGTCGGTGATCACGGGAAAGCCGAATTCCTTCTTCAGGTCGGCGAAGACCTCCATGCCCTTTTCAAGCCCGATGCCGCGCTCGGCCGAGAGCGAGGTGCGGTTCGCCTTATCGAAGGAACTCTTGTAGACGAGGCCGATGCCGAGCTTTGCGCAGAGCTCCTTCAGCGTGCCGGCGACCATGAAGGCGTGATCGCGGCTCTCCATCTGGCAGGGGCCGGCAATCAGCGACAAGCGGCCGGTATTGGAAAAGGTGACCTGGCCTTCGCCTTCGCCGATCTTGACCTCGGAATTGGTATCAGTGCTCATCGTGGTTCCTCGAAGGCAAAAAGCGCGCCCTGCCCGGGCGTGGGCTTCACCAGAATGCGATTGTTCTTGCGTGTGTATGTCACTCCGTTAGCAGCCAAATGCGCTTCTGTCACGGCAAGATCGGTAACGGTGAAGAGGATTGCCCGGCCGCGCAGACCACGATCGGCGGAGGAGACGACAAGCTCGAAATAGGCCTCCAGCCCTTCCGGCGTCATCAGGCTGATCTTGGCATTCGATGCCGCGATATTCATACCGAAACCGGTTTTTTCCACCGCCGTTTGCCCGACCGCAAGACCAACGAAGGCGGCAAACGCAACCGGCTCCGGCGCACAAAGCGCGATCTCGGCAATGCCCGTCACGCCGTTGGCATGCGCCTCCAGCGCCGCGCGATCGGCCGGGAAGGAGTTGATGCGCTGACAGGTGAAGAGAAAGAAGTCGGGCGCGCGCAGATCTCCTGAAAAGGCCAGTTTGAAGCTGCCGACGCTTTCCGAACCGTCCGGCATTCGCATCGGCCGGCTGAACTGCAGCATCTCGCCGGCGCTCGCGCCGTTGCCGACGAACCGCCGATGATCGAGGCCGGCATCCTCGGTGAGAAAGGCCAGCGCCGAAAGTCCCTCCTCGCCGCAGCGGAAGCGGAAGGCGCGATTGCGAGCGATGAAGACATTGCCCTCGCGGGCCGCTGTCTCGCTCTCCTCGACACTCGCCACGCCGAGCGGCTCGATATAGGTCTTGTCGGCGAAAAAAACGCAGGCATTTTCCGTTCCGAACGGATGGCGCGCATCGGCGGCGACGGTAAAGCCGAGCTTGCCGAGCCTTTCGCGCGCCAGGTAGATATTGACGACCGGCAGCACGACATGATCCAGCGGGTGCGGCTTGGTGGAATGTCCGATCATAGGATCCCTCCTGACACGTCAAAGAGATGTGCGGCAGCCCCATTCCCAATGCAAGACATGTGCGCCAATCCGACGAATGAAAATAAAAATCTCGACGAGTTGGCGAGGAGTTTTACGGAAATTTAGCTACTTGCGGAACACATATGGAACATATAGTGTCTGTTCTGGATTTGTTTCAATCAGGGGTCTGACGTCGATGCTCACGCGCAAACAACAGGAGCTTCTCCTTTTCATTCATGAGCGCATGAAGGAATCCGGCGTTCCTCCCTCTTTCGACGAGATGAAGGATGCCCTGGATCTGGCCTCGAAATCTGGCATTCATCGCCTGATCACGGCGCTCGAGGAACGCGGTTTCATTCGCCGCCTACCGAACCGGGCGCGGGCGCTTGAAGTGATCAAGCTGCCGGAGGCCTATAGCCCCAGTCTTCAGCCGCGCCGCGGTTTTTCGCCGAGCGTCATCGAAGGCAGCCTCGGCAAACCCCAGCCGGTCGCCGCCCCCGCTGCCGCGAAGCCGATCGCCGACAATGGCAACTCTGTCTCCGTGCCGGTCATGGGCCGGATTGCCGCCGGTGTGCCGATCTCGGCAATCCAGAACAACACGCACGATATTGTCGTGCCCGCGGATATGCTCGGCTCGGGCGAACATTACGCGCTGGAGGTCAAGGGCGATTCGATGATCGACGCCGGGATCTTCGACGGCGACACCGTGATCATCCGCAACGGCAGCACCGCAAGCCCCGGCGATATCGTCGTTGCGCTCGTCGATGACGAGGAAGCGACGCTGAAACGCTTTCGCCGCAAGGGCGCCTCGATCGCCCTCGAAGCCGCCAACCCGGCTTACGAGACCCGCATCTTCGGGCCTGACCGGGTCAAGGTGCAGGGCAAGCTGGTCGGCCTCATTCGCCGTTATCACTGACAGCCAACGGGGCTGATTCGGTAAAAGCGTCTTTGCGCCAATCATAGGCGCGATGGCGCATCCATGGACGCGACAAGGCATCGAATGCGGTTGCGACCTCGAGGCCTGTCTGCGCAAAACGCAATTCGACGGAACCGGTCCTGCGCAGCGTCTCGCCGGTGAAGAGTGTCGCACCCGAGTGGCAGCGGTCGAAACGCAGGCGCACCGCGGTCACGACAATCTCGCTGGCGTCGCAGGCCGGGCCGAGATAGGCGGCATTGTCGATGACGGCGACGACATGGCCATTGCCGAGCCTGGCTATACACCAAGCCTTCTTCACGCAAGAAAACCGATTTGCCTCACCGCCGGCTGCGGCGGCCACCATTGCCGTCCTCGCTTCATTCTGCTGATCGCGGGAAAGCCTGACCCGGCGGTCCTCACCCTGCGCCGGGATGGCAGGCCCATCCAGCATCTTCGGCGGGTGGTGCGTCGGCAGCACCAGCGCTCTCTGCCACTGGTCGAAGATGAAGTCCGGCGGGTTTTCACGGTTGGAAGCCATCGCCGCCGGCGCGACAAGCGCGACCAAACCACCGTCCTCGGATATCACCAGATCCGGCGGCCGGGAACCCGGCAGTATCAACACAATGAGCGTCGCGACGGCGAGGATCGACGTGCCGACATGGCGCAATCGGGTGCGGAGCAGCGTTAACAGCAGAAAGCCAGCCACGGCGACGGCGAAATACCAGCCGGGCAAACGGCCGAGGTCGATATTGCCGCCCCAGCCGGACACCGTCTTGGCGACCGAAATCACCAGATCGAGGCCGAATCCGACCACCGTCCAGAGCGGAGCGTCCAGGCCGAATGGCATGAGCAACATCGCCAGCAGCCCCGCCGGCATGACGATGAAGGAGATGATCGGCATCGTCGCAAGGTTCGCCGGCAGGCCATAAGCTGTCAGGCGATGAAAATGCTCAACAGCAAACAACGCCGTGGAAAAGCCACCGATCAACGAGGTCAGGAAGACGCCGCCGAAGAAGCCGGCGACCGCCACGACCGGCCGCAGGGCGGGCAGCTTCAGCAACGGGTTTTCCCGCACACGCCGGTCCTTCCAAAGCTGGTAGCCCGACACCAGCGCCAAAGTCGCGGCAAAGGACATCTGGAAGCTCGGACCCAGTACTTCTGAGGGTGAAATGGCGATGATGACGAGCGCGGAGAGAACGACATTGCGCAGACTGATCGACGGCCGATCGAAGAAGACGGCAATCAGCATGATCGCCATCATGATGAAGGCGCGTTCGGCCGAAACCCCGAATCCTGAGATCAGGAAGTAGGCTGTAACGGCGACGAGCGCGCCGCCAGCCGCGATCTTCTTTGTCGCATAGGCTTGAGCGACACCCGGAACAAGGCTGAGCAGCATCCGGAACCCGACGAAGAAGATGCCGGCCGATAGCGCCATGTTGAGGCCCGAGATCGCCACGATATGCGCAAGGCCGGACTGGCGCAGCGCCTCCGTCGTTTCCTTTGAAATGGCGCGCCGCTCGTCGGTCACCAGAGCAGCGGCAAAAGCGCCCGTGTCGCCGGGCAGAATCGAGCGTATGCGATCGCCGATGCCGCTGCGCAACTGGTAGAGCCATTCGAGCAGAGCTTCGGGCGTCGATCTCGCAGGCTGCGGGCCCGTCTGCGAATCGACTTTCTCCGGCGCACCGTAGAAGAAACCGTTGGCGCCGATGCCATCGAAATAAGCACCGAAGGAAAAGTCGTTGAGCGCGGGAAGTGCCGGCCCCGCCGGCGGCGTCAACCGTGCTCGGCCGGTGATGATGTCACCGATCTCGAATGGCGCATCGGCGCCGCGGGCGATCACAGTTATGCGCCTTGGAGGCCGCTTCACCTGTGGCGCCTCGGTGCCGGTGACAGTAAGAACATAGCGCCACCGCCCACGATCGTCGCCTTCGCGCCGCTCGACGCGACCGGTCACCGTCGTCGTCACGGATGAATCGAGGATGACAGTCGAGGCCCGCCAGCTTTCGAGCTGCGCGCAGAGCATGCCGCATACCACGAGGGCAAGCGCCATGAGCGTCGCCCGCAAGGCCGGCCGGCTGCGGCCGGCGACGAGCACGGCAAGCATCAGCACCGAGAGGCAGAGCAACGATGGAAGGAGAGGAAAATCCGTTGCAGCAAGAAACCAGAATGCGGCGCCGGCACCGAGGAAGACCGGCGAGAATAAGAGCAGGCGGCCATGGTCGGCCTCCTCGCTTAGCATCCGGCCGCAAGCACGGAGTGCTTGTGTCATTGCCACCGGCAGCCGATGGCGCAACGACATCGCGGACTGGGTTCTTGCCGGCCGCATCACCGCGGCAGGGGCAGGAAGATCGGCTGGATCGGCAAGACCGACGCCCGCTTGCGGCCGCAATTCGACTGTCGTCAATTCCTGCATGCGCCGCCCGAACTCACCCTTCCCAGCACCCAGAATGCAACCTCCGAGCTAATCCGGCAAGCATAATCGATTGAAATGCGAGCGAAAATCGCAAGTGTGAAAAGACCAGTCGAATCATCGGTTTCCGCTATGCGTGCTGCTCATCGCTGCAGTGCCTAAAAGGAGATGCCGCAATGCACAAAATGCCGTCACGGTAACTTGGCATTAGCCTCGCGATCATATAGCTATCGCAAAGGACGCTTAACCCCTATGGCGCTTTTGTGGCGCCACCGACATTTCGGAGGATCAGCATGACGGATCAAAGCGCAACAATAAAAATCGGTGACAAATCAGTCGACCTCGCCGTCAAAAGCGGCACGATCGGTCCAAGCGTCATCGATATCGGTGCTCTCTACAAGAACACCGCTTCCTTCACCTACGATCCGGGCTTCACCTCGACCGCATCCTGTGAATCGAAAATCACCTATATCGATGGCGACGAGGGTGTGCTGCTGCACCGCGGCTATCCGATCGAGCAGCTCGCCGAACATGGCGACTTCCTAGAGGTCTGCTACCTCCTGCTTTACGGCGAATTGCCGACGGCCGCGCAGAAGAAGGACTTCGACTATCGGGTCACGCATCACACCATGGTGCACGAGCAGATGAGCCGCTTCTTCACCGGCTTCCGCCGCGATGCCCATCCGATGGCCGTCATGTGCGGCTGCGTCGGGGCGCTGTCGGCCTTCTATCACGACTCGACCGATATCACCGATCCGCACCAGCGCATGGTCGCCAGCCTGCGGATGATCGCCAAGATGCCGACGCTCGCCGCCATGGCCTATAAGTACCATATCGGCCAGCCCTTCGTTTACCCGAAGAACGACCTCGACTATGCGTCGAACTTCCTGCGCATGTGCTTTGCCGTTCCCTGCGAGGAATATGTGGTCAACCCGGTGCTTGCCCGCGCCATGGACCGCATCTTCATCCTGCATGCCGATCATGAGCAGAACGCGTCGACCTCGACCGTCCGCCTCGCCGGATCGTCGGGCGCCAACCCGTTCGCCTGCATCGCAGCCGGCATCGCCTGCCTGTGGGGCCCAGCGCATGGCGGCGCCAACGAAGCGGCGCTCAACATGCTGAACGAGATCGGCACCGTCGATCACATTCCGGAGTATATCGCCCGCGCCAAGGACAAGAATGATCCGTTCCGCCTGATGGGCTTCGGCCACCGCGTCTACAAAAACTACGATCCGCGCGCCAAGATCATGCAGAAGACGACGCATGAAGTGCTCGGCGAACTCGGCATCAAGGACGATCCGTTGCTCGAAGTGGCGATGGAGCTCGAGCGCATCGCACTCACCGACGAGTATTTCATCGAGAAGAAGCTCTATCCGAACATCGACTTCTATTCCGGCATCACGCTGAAGGCGCTGGGCTTCCCCACGACCATGTTCACCGTGCTCTTCGCGCTTGCCCGCACCGTCGGCTGGATCGCGCAGTGGAACGAGATGATCGAGGATCCGGAACAGCGCATCGGCCGTCCGCGTCAGCTCTATGTCGGCGAACCGAAGCGCGACTACATCCCTGTTTCGAAGCGCTGATCGCTTCAGGCCAATCGGCTCAAAAGAAAACCCGGTCAGAAACGACCGGGTTTTTTCTTTTTCAGCACGTCGAGCAGGATTTCGGCAGCATATTCGCCCGGCGGCTTTTCGGTCTGCATGCGCTGCCAGATCAGCTCATAGCCTTCCTTCATCGCCTTCAACTGGTAAGTGTCGGCCGACAGCCTTTCCATCCAGCGTGCGAGGCTTGCGCCGCGAACGACATCGTTCAGATATTCCGGCACGACCGCGTAATCGGCAATCAGGTTCGGCAGCGCCCCTGTCCAGGTCTTGATGCCCGATGTCAGCAGCCGCATGATCCAGTCGACCTTGTAGGCCGAGACGACGGGAACGTCGGCTAGCGCCAGTTCGAGAATGACGGTTCCGGATGCCGCCATGGCGGCGTCGGCTTCGACAAAAGCCTTCCACTTTGCTTCTGCGCCGACAACGATCTCCGGCGTTATCGCCCATTTCGCCGTCAATTCGCGCACAAGCCCTTCCTTGTGACGCATCGTCGGCAGGATAAAGCGCATCGGCCCGTTGCGGGCGACAAGTTCGCTCGCCGCCACCTCGAAATGCGGCAGGAGCTTCTGGATTTCAGAGGAGCGTGAGCCGGGCAGAAGCAGGATGGTGCCGTTGCCGGGCCGTCTTCCGGCGCGCAGGCGTCGGGTCTCCAGGAGTGCAGGATCGGCGGTCAGGCGATGCCCCACATAGGTCGTTGCCGGGCCGTTGAGGCGCTGCATCGTCGCCGGTTCGAAAGGCAGGACGGCGAGCACGTGATCGACATAGGCAAGCATGCGCTCGGCGCGATATTCCTTCCAGGCCCAGACGCTCGGACAGACGTAATCGACGACAGGCAAATCCGGCAGCGCCGTGCGGACGCGCTTCGCCACGCGATGGGTGAAATCCGGGCTGTCGATGATGAGCAGAATGTCAGGCCTTGCGGCGATGATTTCAGCCGTTGTCCGGCGGATCAGGCCAAACAGCTTCGGCAGCCGGCTCAGCACCTGGGTGATGCCCATGATCGACAGTTCGGAAAAATCGAACAGGGATCGCAGGCCCTCCGCCTGCAGCCCCTCGCCGCCGACGCCGACTAGTTCCACCGGTCCGTCGTGGATCCGCTTCAGCGCGGCGATGAGGTCGGCGCCGAGGAGATCGCCCGACACCTCACCGGCTATGACGGCAATCTTCAGCGGCGCTCCGTTCATTTTAGCCCCCATCCCGGCAGGCCGCGATCGATGCCGCAGACGAAAAGCCCGGCCTCGTCGGCGGCGCGGATGACGGCGGCACGATCAAGCACCAGCGAGCGGCCGGCTTCGACGGCGATGCCGGCAAGGCCGGCTTTGGCGGCGTTCAACACCGTGGAAACACCGATCGCCGGCAGGTCGGCGCGAATATCCTGCTGCGGCTTGCAGAGCTTGACGAGCACGCCGCGGCGGCGCGCCGAGATGCGCCCGGCGGCTCTGAGGCCGGCGACGCGGTCGAGCATTTCATCGGTGCCCTCAAGACCTTCCAGCGCGACAACCCGCTCGCCGATGCTGACAGCGCCCTGCCCAACATCCAGCCGGCCGAGCGTCTCGGCGGCTTCGGCAGCACGACTGATGTCGCGCCGATCTTCGTCATCGGGTGTCACGGCGCCAAGCCGACCGACGGCAGCCAGCAGGTCGGGGGCGATCTCATGGGCGCCGACGACGCGCCGGCCATTTCCCTCGATCAGCCGGATCACCATCTGCAGGACCGTATCGTCGCCGCCGGAGAGCAGGGTGCGGATCGCGGCCGGCACCTTCATCAGAATGCGCAGCGTCGGACGCACCTCACGCCATTCCGGCCGGCGGCGCACGCTGCCCGACATCACCACTCGGCCGATGCCATAGCGGTTGAGAAGACTATCGAGCGCGGCGAAATCGCCGATACCGATAATGGCGTGGTCGTAGCCTTCCCAACGCCGGTCGCTTTCGTCCTTCAGGGCGACGATAACAGGATTTTCGCCAGCGGCGCGTGCGGCTTCCGCGACATAGGAAGGCAGAAGGCCGCCGCCGGCGATGATCGCCAGCCGGCCCGCCGCGGTGTCGCCTGATAAAGCCACGGACTAGCCCTTCTGACCTCGGGTCGGCGAGGACAGGGCGCGGTCGCTATCGGCGGCGATGAAATTCAGGATCTGCATCACCTCTGCGCAATCGGCATATTCCTCTCGGATGGCCGCGGCGTTCTCACGCACGGAGGCCGTTCCCTCGAAGATCGCCTTGTAGGCGCGGCGCACCCTGTGGATGACGGCGCGGTCGATGCCGGCGCGCGTCATGCCGACGACATTGAGACCGCCCAGCAGACCGGGGTTGCCGTTCAGCATGCCGTAGGGAATGACGTCGTAACTCACTGCCGACAGCCCGCCGACGAAGGCCTGGCGGCCGACGCGGGTGAACTGATGAACGGCCGAGCCGCCGCCGAGAATGACGCGATCCTCGATGACGACGTGGCCGGCGAGCATGACATTGTTCGACATGATGACGTGGTTGCCGACCCGGCAGTCATGAGCCACATGGGAATTCGCCAGGAACAGATTGTTGTCGCCGACGATCGTCTGGCCGCCGAAATCGGCGGTGCCTGTGTTCATCGTCACACCTTCACGGATCGTGCAGTTGGCGCCAACCGAAAGCGTCGTCTCTTCACCGGCGTGATGCACGCTCTGCGGATCGCCGCCGACAACCGCCATCGGGAAGATGCGCGTGCCCTTGCCGATTACGGTGCGGCCGGTGACAATCGCATGGGCCAGGAGCTCGACATTGTCATGCAGGACGACGTGCGGCCCGACATGGCAGAAGGGACCGATCTTCACGCCCTCACCGATCGTGGCTCCGTCTTCGACGACGGCCATCGGGTGAATACGGGCGCTTTCGGCAATCGTGCTCATGCCTGATCCTTACGAACGATCATCGCGCCGATATCGGCCTCGGCGACAAGCGCGCCGTCAACCTTGGCGTCGCAATGAAATTTCCAGATATTGCCGCGCTGCTTGTGCTTCTTGACGTGGAATTCGACGCGATCGCCGGGCACAACCGGCTTGCGGAAACGCGCATTCTCAATGGTCATGAAGTAGACAAGGTTGCCCGGCTGGCCTTCCTTCTTGGCGCAGATCGCACCCGCCGTCTGCGCCATTCCCTCGATCAGCAGCACGCCCGGCATGATCGGTGACTCCGGAAAATGGCCGGTGAAATGCGGCTCGTTCACCGTGACGTTCTTGATGCCGATCGCCGTGTTGTCGCCATCGATCTCAATGATCTTGTCGACCATCAGAAAGGGATAGCGATGCGGCAGCAGCTTCATGATCTCGATGATGTCAGCCGAAGAAAGCGTCGTCGTGGCTTCCTCAGTCATTTTCCTTGCCTCCAGGGTTCCGCCCGCGCAACTTGGATTTCGACACTTGTTGCGCCGCCTCTCTCAGATAGTCTTTCAGCGGACGAGCCGGTATGCCGCCATATTGCCCGCCGGCGGCAAGATCGGTCATGATACCGCTTTTGGCGGCGATCTGCACGCCGTCGCCGATCGTCACATGGCCCTTGATGCCGGCCTGGCCGCCGATCTGCACGCCGTTGCCGATCTTCGTGCTGCCGGCGATGCCGACCTGCGCAACAATGGCGCAATGGCGGCCCATCTGGACGTTGTGGCCGATCTGGACCTGGTTGTCGATCTTGGTGCCCTCGCCGATCACGGTATCGTCCATGGCGCCGCGGTCGATCGTGGTATTGGCGCCAATCTCGACATTATCCTGGATGATCACCCGGCCGATCTGGACAATCTTGATCATGCCGCGCGGACCCGGCGCATACCCGAAACCATCCTGGCCGATACGAACGCCGTTGTGGATGATAACGCCGTTGCCGATCAGCGCGCAGAGAATGCTGGCGCCGGCAGCAATCGAACAACCCCGGCCAATCTTGACACCTGGGCCGATGATGCTGTGCGCGCCGATGCGGGTGCCCTCGCCGATCTCGGCATGCGCGCCGATAACCGCCAACGGCTCGACGATCACGCCTTTTTCCAGCTTGGCGCTCGGATCGATCACCGCGCTCGGGGCGATCTCGCCTTCACCGGGCGAAATGGTGACCGGGCGCAGTGCTGCCGGGTAGAACAGGCCGCCTGCCATGGCGAAAGCCGCATGCGGATTGGACGACAGGATGATCGGGATATGCTGAGGTACGAGGTCGGCGAGCGCCTTGTCGCAGATCACCGCCGAGGCTTGGCAGGTCAGCAGCTCGTCCCGGCTGCGGCGCGACAGGATATAACAGACGTCGCCCGCTCGCGCCCGGTTGATGGGAGCGACGGAGCGGACGATGACATCGGCATGATCGGAATTGGCCAGTTCCGCCCCAAGAAACTCTGCCAGCTCAGCGAGCTTCAGACCTTCATGGGGCAGAAAAAAAACGTTTTGCTCCATCGGCAACGCTCCAGAACGGAATTGAGTCTTACAGTTCCGGACTGCCGATATCAGAATTGGTTGTTGATGCCAAACTTGAAGTTTTGTGTCTTGTCGAAGTCTTCCTTGAGGACCGGGATTGCATAATCCAGACGCAATGAACCGAACGGAGACTGCCAGACGACGCCGACGCCGACGGAAGCGCGCAGCGAGGCGTCTTCGCCCTCGATGCCGTCACCCCTGAGGTCGACGTCGTTGCCGAACAGCGTGCCCGCATCGGCGAAGACCGCGCCGCGCAGATTGAAGTCACGCGGGAAGCCCGGCATCGGGAAGGTCGCTTCGGCCGATGCCGTGAAATACGTCGTACCGCCCAGCGGATCGTCGTTGGTGCCGGCAACACGCGGGCCGATACCCTTGTTTTCGAAACCGCGAATGTCGCCGTTGGTCAGCGTGAACTGGTCGAAGACGTTCAGGTGCTCGCCGAAGCCGACAACATAACCAGCCGAGGCCGAAACCGAGCCGATGATATCGGCATCGTCAGCGAGCAGGTGGTAGTAACGGGCCTTGCCGTAGATCTTGTAGAACTGCGAGTCACCGCCGAGACCGGCAATTTCCTGCGTCGCCGTCGCGTAGATGCCCTCGCGCGGCAGGACGGTGTCGTCGAGCGTATTGTAGGTCAGCGTCTGCGAGATGGAAGACCGCGTCCACGGGCTGTCTTCGACGAGGTGCTGATACGGAGCCGACAGGTCGGCAAGATCGCCGTTGTCAGCGTCATACTTCATCTGCTTGTAGTTATAACGGAAGGTCGTCGCCAGATCTTCGGTGATCGGCGCGGTGACGCGCAGGACGACGCTGGTTTCCTCGTAATCGTAGTTGTCGTTGCTCGACGTCTCGCTGTGATTGACGTCGAAGCCCGCCGCCAGACGGTAGCCAAGGAAATAGGGCTCGGTGAAGCTGACGCCGTAGGCGCGCGAACCTTCCTGGCCACCGCCGGCCGAGATGCGGATATACTGGCCGCGGCCGAGGAAGTTCTTCTCTTCGATCGACGCTTCGAGCAGCAGGCCATCGCCGCCGGCGGCATAACCGGCACCGACGCCGAACGAACCGGTGGACTGATCCTGCACGTCGACGACCACCACGACGCGATCCGGCGAGCTGCCCGGCTGAGTGGAGATATTGACGGAGGAGAAATAGCCGAGCGCTTCGAGGCGGCGCTTGGCCTTGGTGATCATCTGCTGGTTGAAGGCGTCGCCTTCGCTCATGTCGAATTCGCGGCGAATGACGTAATCGCGCGTACGGCTGTTGCCGCGGATTTCGATGCGCTCGACATAGGCCCGCTCGCCCTGGTCGACCAGATATTCGACGCCAATGGTGTTGTTCTTGAGGTCGCGGTTACCGCGCGGCGTGACGCGCGCGAAGGGATAACCGGCAGAGGCCACCTGATCGGAGATCGCTTCGATCGACTTCTGCACCTCCTTGGCGCTGTAGACATGGCCTTCCTTCGTGCGCACCAGCGGCAGCAGCTGATCCGAGCCGACGCCTTCGACGGTCGACTGGACAGTCACCGGTCCGAAGTCGTAACGCTGACCTTCCTCGATATTGAAGGTGAGCGTGTACTTGTTGGTTGCCTCGTCGAAGCTCGCATCGGAAGAGACGATGCGCATGTCGGCATAGCCGCGGTTGTAATAGAATTGGCGTAGCGCTTCTTCGTCGGCGTGAAGCTTGTCTTCGTTGTAGACATCCTTGCGGGTCAGGAACGAAAGGAAGTTCGAACGCTTGGTATTGATGACGGCAGCCAGACGGCCGGCGCTGTAGGCATTGTTGCCGACGAAATTGATCGAATCGATCTTGGTGCGATCACCTTCGTTGATGACGAAAGCGAGATTGACGCGACCTTCGCCGAGCGGCACCACCTGCGTCGTTACTTCGACTTCGCTGCGGCCGGTGGCGGCGTAGGCATCCTTGATCGCCTGGATGTCGGATTGGATCTGCGTGTCGCTGTAGGGACCGGCAGCGTGGGTCTGCACGATCGTCGCGAGCTTGTCGTCCTTGATCTTACGGTTGCCGTTGAAGACGACCTGATTGACGAGCTGGGCCTCCTGGACATTGACGACGAGCGTGCCGCCGGAGACCGAAATCTTGACGTCGGAGAAGTAACCGGTGCCGTAGAGTTGCTTGACCGAGTCATCGATGTCGGTGTTCGAAAAACTCTTGCCGGGCGTGATGGTCAGGTTCGACCGGACAGCTTCCGCGCCGACGCGGCTGGCGCCGCGCACATCGATGCGCTGGATGACCGCGGCCTCGGCGGCCGTAGCGGAAACGAACGTCAAAGCGCCTGCGCCCGAAGCAACAACACTAGCAGACAGCGCAACCGCCGATACTGCGTTCAAAAACTTTGAACCAGCCTTCATTTCACCTATTACCTTTTTTCCCTCGTCCCCGTCCCCGGGAGAACCCGATTCCGGTCACGTGTGTCGTTTTACCCGCTTTTGACATACAAGCAAGGGAGGGTGTTAATTTCTGTTTACTTCATTTCGAAGCGTGACCCATTCGCCACTACAGCCTTGAAACATCGTAAATAAATAGTAATTCCCTTACCTTGCGCGTTTACCCTGAGCTCACGCTTATGTCGTTCCAGGTCGTAAAAACCATCAATGTCAGTATCATTGCCAAGCCGATGCGAAACGCGATTTCCTGAGCCTTGGAGCCCAGGGGCCTGCCCCTCACCGCCTCCACCGCATAGAACATCAGGTGGCCGCCATCAAGTACCGGAACCGGCATCAGGTTAAGCAATCCTATCGAAACTGAAAGTGTCGCAGCAAGCTGCAGCACTGCGCCGATACCAAGGCTTGCCATCTGGCCGGACGCCTGCGCCACGCGGATCGGCCCGCCCAATTGATCGGCCCGCATCGATCCGGCGAAGATATTGGCGATATATTTGAAGGTGCCGGTGACGATGCCTGCGCTTTCGATCACCCCTTCCCGCACCGCCTCAAGCGGGGTGTAGGTTCGCAGGCGGAAATTGCCGGCTTCCTTGTTGGTGATGATGCCGATCTGGCCGAGTTCGATCTTGTTGCCGAACTGGTCTGTCCGGTCGGTCCGCTGCGGCACCATCGGCACCTCGAGCTTTTGGCCACCGCGCTCGACCGTCACGATGATCTTCTGGCTTGGACGAATGGCGACATAGCGGCGCACGTCGTCGAAGGTCTCGACCTTGTTGCCGTCGATGGCAACCAGCAGATCGCCGGGAAGGATGCCGGCGGCAGCAGCCGCTCCGTCCGGCGCAACTTCGGCAACGACGGGATCGGCGATCATGCGGCCATAAACCGAGAAAAGAACCGCGAAAATGGCGATTGCCAGCAGGAAGTTGGCGATCGGGCCGGCGGCGACGGTCGAGGCGCGTTTCCACAGCTTTGCGCCGGCAAAGGAGCGCGCCCTGTCCTCCTCGGACATGGCAGCGACCTGGTCGTTGTCGGGCTTGCTCGAAGCATCCTCGTCGCCGAAGAAGCGGACGTAGCCGCCAAGCGGGATTGCCGAAATCTTCCAGCGTGTTCCATGGCGGTCGGTGAAGCCGAATATCTCCGGGCCGAAACCGACGGAAAAGGCGAGGATGCGAATGCCGCTCCAGCGCCCGACGAGATAATGCCCCATCTCATGCACGAAGACGAGCAGCGACAGCACAAGAACGAAGGTGACGACGTTCCCCATCAAAAATGTATATAGGCCGCTCATCACTTTCTTGAGTTCCTTCCGTCAGCCTGTCGCTTCATCAGGGGCCGAACAATGCCGCGCCGATCGACGTCATCTCGCCTCCCTTTATCAGGGAAAAAAGCCCAGCAAGCAATAACGCCGAAAAACAGGCGAAAATCAGTCCGTCGACACGATCCATGACGCCGCCATGACCTGGAATGAGGTGGCTTGAATCCTTGACCCCGAATTTTCGCTTGATGAAAGATTCGAACAGATCGCCGGCCTGGCTGCAAACCGACAGAACGAGCGCCACGACGGCGGCGGCGAGTTCTGCGCCCGGCAGAAGAAAATGCATGAGGACGACGCCGGCTCCGACCGCCGAAACGGCGCCGCCGATGGCGCCGGACCACGTCTTTCCGGGCGAGATCGACGGGGCAAGCTTAGGTCCGCGAAGAGCCCTGCCGACGAAATAGGCGAGGATATCGGTGGCCCAGACGACGGCAAAGACGAAGAGCATCGCATAAAGGCCCGGCTGATCGTCGCCTCTGATCCCGGCGAGCGCCACGCCGGTGGCGCCGGCGTAAAACAGACCCGCCGGAAACCAGCGGCTGGTGCCGTGCAGGATGACCAGGGCTATGCCGACAGCGGTGACGCCGGCCAGCATGCCTCCGGCGAATTCGAAATTGCCGACAAGCACCAGGAAAGCGATCGCCGCCTCGCCGATCCAGCCGACGACGTTGGCAACCCAGTCACGCGCGACGCCTGATATTTTTGACCATTCATAATAGATCAGCAGGCCGATCACGGCCGCCAGGATGCGAAAGGCAACGCCGCCATACCAGGTGGCGGCAAGAACGATGACTGCGAGAACCAGCCCTGAAGCGATGCGCAGTTTCAGTTCCGGCTGCATCAGGTGCCAACCGCAGCAGCCTGCGACGACAGGCCGCCGAAGCGCCGGTCGCGGGAGGCGAATTTTTCAAGCGCCGAGCGGAAGATTTCGGGGCTGAAATCCGGCCAATATTCCGGAACGAAGATGAATTCCGAATAAGCGGCCTGCCACAGCAGGAAATTGGAAAGCCGCTCCTCGCCGCTGGTGCGGATGATGAGATCCGGATCGGGGATACCCGCCGTGTCGAGACGGGCGTCGATCAGCGCGGGCGTGATGTCCTGCGCCCTGAGGCGACCGGCCTCGACGTCATTGGCCAGGCTCACCACAGCGCGGGAAATTTCATCGCGCGAGCCGTAATTGAAGGCGATGACCAGCGTCAGCGCCGTATTGTCCTTGGTCGTCTCCTCCGCCTCGAGCAGCAGGCCGAAGATATCGCTGCGCAGGCTGTGGCGATCGCCGATCACCCTGATGCGCACATTCTGGCGATGAAGCTCGGCCAGGTCACGGCGGATGAAAGCCTTGAGCAAACCAAGCAGATCGGAGACTTCGGCTTCGGGCCGGCGCCAATTCTCCGAGGAGAAGGCAAAGAGGGTCAGATATTTTATGCCGGCCGCGCCGGCCGCGCGCACTGTCTCGCGCACCGCCTCGACGCCCTTGCGATGGCCCATCGTGCGCGGCAGGCCACGCTGCTTGGCCCAGCGGCCATTGCCATCCATGATGATGGCAACATGCTCTGGCACAGTCACAAATACAGATTCCGACATTTCCCGTCCGGTCTTTCCAGGCAAAGGCACAGATCCACTAGACCTGCATGATTTCCTTTTCCTTCTCCCCAAGCAAGCGGTCGATTTCGGAAATCGTCTCGTCCGTCATCTTCTGTACACGTTCCGACTGCGCACGGCTCTCGTCCTGGCCGATTACGCCATCCTTTTCGGCCTTCTTGAGGCCGTCCATGCCGTCGCGGCGGACAT
This sequence comes from Rhizobium lentis, assembly GCF_014200175.1. GTDB lineage: Bacteria > Pseudomonadota > Alphaproteobacteria > Rhizobiales > Rhizobiaceae > Rhizobium > Rhizobium mulingense. The sequence continues at coordinate 189,327 of NZ_JACHBD010000004.1, forward strand.
GGCGAATCGCGACCTTGCTCTTTTCGGCATAGTCGTGAGCCACCTTGACGAGCGATTTGCGACGCTCCTCGTTCAACTCCGGCAGCGGGATGCGCAGGCTCTGGCCATCGACGATCGGGTTGAGGCCGAGGTTGGATTCGCGGATGCCGCGCTCGACGGCGCTGACCATCGACTTGTCCCAGACGGAAACCGTCAGCATGCGCGGCTCGGGCACCGTGATGTTGGCGACTTGGTTCAGCGGCACGCGCGAACCGTAGGCCTCGATCGTCACCGGATCGAGGATGTTGGCCGAGGCACGGCCGGTGCGCAGCGATGCGATGTCGCTCTTGAATGCGGAAACTGCGCCATCCATGCGGCGCTTCAGTTCCTTGATATCGATACCTTCACTCATGTCGATGCTCCCGTCGAAAGCATGATGCCCAAACGTGTCAGCGGTGACGACATCATGCTCTAACTATCTAATATAGAACATAATTCAGATCTGAGGCCAACCGGGCCCGACATCATCATGTTCTAGCGAGACCTGCACCCCCAAAAGGCGCAGCGTGTATCAGTTGTCGGAGACGATGGTCTTGAGGCCACCGCCCGCCAAGATTTCGGTAAAACCGCCCTTCTCGTGGATCGAGAAGACGATAATCGGGATGGAATTCTCCCTGGCGAGCGCCACGGCGGCAACGTCCATCACCGCAAGCCCCCTGTCCAGTACTTCCTGGTGCGTCAGCCGGTCGAAGCGCGTTGCATCGGGATATTTCTTCGGATCGGCGGAATAGATGCCGTCGACCTGCGTGCCCTTGAAGATCGCCTGCGCACCCATTTCGGCAGCGCGCAGCGCGGCGGCGGAATCGGTGGTGAAGAAGGGGTTGCCGGTGCCGCCGGCAAAGATCACCACGCGTCCCATCGACAGATGATAGAGGGTCGCACGCTGCGAAAAGCTCTCGCAGATCTCCGGCATGGAGATGGCCGAAAGTACCACAGTGTCGATGTTGAGCTTGCGCAGCGAGGTCGCCAGCGCCAGCGCGTTGATGATGGTGCCGAGCATGCCCATATGGTCGCCGGTCACCCGGTCGCCGCCCTTGGATGCCACCGCGACACCGCGGAATATATTGCCGCCACCGACGACGACGCCGACTTCCACGCCCATATGCCTTGCTTCGGCGATATCGGATGCAATGCGGTCCGCCACCGCAACATCGATCCCGAAACCCTGGGCACCCATGAGTGCTTCGCCGGAAGCCTTGAGCAGAACGCGTTTATAGACAGGCTCTAAAGACATCTTGGCTCCTCGTAAATTGCCGTGAATGCCCGATACACGAAGGGCACCGCGTTGTCACGCGATGCCCTTCTTGTTTTCAGAATTATGGCTGGAAGATCAACCCTTGACGGCAGCCGCGACTTCGGCTGCGAAATCGGTTTCTTCCTTCTCGACGCCTTCGCCGAGCAGAAGACGGGCCATGCCGGCAACTTCGATCGGAGCGCCGACGGCCTTTTCAGCTTCCTTGATGGCGGCTGCGACGGTCAGATCAGGATTGATAACGAAAGCCTGCGAGAGAAGGGCGACCTCCTCGAAGAACTTGCGCATGCGGCCTTCCACCATCTTCTCAATGATGTTGTCCGGCTTGCCGGAAGCGCGCGACTGCTCAATGAAGACGTTGCGCTCGCGCTCAGCGACGGCGGCATCGACCTCTTCAGGGCGGATCGCCAGCGGCGCGGTCGCGGCAATATGCATGGCGACCTGGCGGCCGACTGCGTTCAGGGCTTCCTTGTCGCCGGTCGACTTCAGCGCGACGAGAACGCCGAGCTTTCCGAGACCGTCGGAAACGGCATTGTGGATATAGGTTGCGACGACGCCGTCCTCGACCGAGAGTGCGACCGAGCGGCGCAGGTTCATGTTCTCGCCGATCGTTGCGATCGCATCCTTGATCGTGTCGGAAACCGACTTGCCGGATGCCGGGTAGGTGGCGGCCGCAACGGCCTCGACGCTGCCGTTGGTGGAGACGGCGACCTTGGCGATGCCGCGGACGAGATCCTGGAAGGCGTCGTTACGGGCGACGAAATCGGTTTCGGAGTTGACTTCGACGACGACGGCCTTGGTGCCCTGGCTCGAAACGCCGATGAGGCCTTCGGCAGCCGTACGGCCGGACTTCTTGTCGGCCTTGGCGATGCCCTTGGCGCGCAGCCAGTCGATCGCCGCTTCCATGTCGCCATTGGTTTCGGCAAGCGCCTTCTTGCAGTCCATCATGCCTGCGCCGGTCTTTTCGCGCAGTTCCTTCACCATTGCAGCCGTAATCTCGCTCATTATCTTCCTCTTATCGGTTCAAACGGTGGGCCGCAAAGCGCGGCGCGGCACCGGATTGAGGCACGAAATGTACCTGTATGTATGACAGCGTGATGAAGACGCGCCATAACGAAATTTATCTGGCGAGGCATCTGACGCCTTCGCTCTGAAACAGGCAAGGCCGCCGAACTTCGATGAGTCGCGAGCGGCCTTCCCCAGTCCATGCAAGCTTTGGCGGAACTTTCGATCCGCCCGCTTTCATCAGCCTTCGGCTGCTTCTTCGAGAGCCGGCTCGACCGGAACTTCGGAGGATGCGCCGAGATCGCGGCCGGAAGAGCTCTGCTGGCGAGCGATGCCGTCGATGGCAGCGCGGGAGATCAGCTCGCAGTAAAGAGCGATCGCGCGCGATGCGTCGTCGTTGCCCGGGATCGGATAGTCGATCAGGTCGGGATCGCAGTTCGAATCGATGATGGCGACAACCGGGATGCCGAGGCGCTTGGCTTCGTCGATCGCGATCTTTTCCTTGTTGGTGTCGATGATGAACATCAGGTCGGGGGTGCCGCCCATATCACGGATACCGCCGAGAGCCTTGTCGAGCTTTTCACGCTCGCGCTCCAGGTTCAGGCGTTCCTTCTTGGTGAAGCCCTGGGCTTCGCCGCCGAGGATCTCATCGAGCTTGCGCAGGCGCTGGATCGAGTTGGAGATCGTCTTCCAGTTCGTCATCATGCCGCCGAGCCAGCGCGAGTTGACGTAGTACTGGGCCGAACGCTTGGCGCTGTCGGCGATGATCTCCGACGCCTGGCGCTTGGTGCCGACGAAGAGAACGCGGCCGCCGCGGGCAACGGTGTCGCTGACAACCTGAAGGGCGCGCGACAGCATCGGAACGGTCTGGGCCAGATCGATGATGTGGATGTTGTTGCGGTCGCCGAAGATATACGGCTTCATCTTCGGGTTCCAGCGATGGGTCTGGTGGCCGAAGTGGACGCCTGCCTCAAGAAGCTGGCGCATAGAAAAATCAGGCAATGCCATGCCTTGTTACTCCTTTTCCGGTTGAACCTCCGCAAGACGAACAGCACCCTCGTCGAGGATGCCACCGGCGGAACAGCCCGGATTTCTCCCGGACGATCCCATGCCTTACGTGTGGAATGCCGGTGCCCATACATTCCGTTCGGCATAAAAGCAAGGAAAACATTCCATTCGGCATAAAAACACGGATTCGGCCGAACATCTGCCCGGCTGCCCTGCCCTGCAATGCCGCCGCTCAGCTCGCCAGCGTCGACAGCATGACGCCCGACACCGTTTTATGACGGTGGAAAAGCCGCAGCTTAATGACAAGCCTCGGCCTTGCGCTCAAGCAGTTCCAGCTTGGCAAGCTTGCCGGTCAGGACGAAATCGCCGTAATCCATCGTCAGGTCGCGGGTGATGCCGTTCTCATAGAGCTTGAAGGACATGCGATAGACCGGCAGCGCATCCGATTTCGCATTCTCGTTGAAATAGGCGATCGTCACCGGCCAGAACGCGGTCTTGGAGAAGGCGCCGGCATTGCCGGCATCGGCCTCTTCGGCAACCGGCGTCTGCTGCTTGCCGACGATCGTCGTCGTCACCAGCGCCTTGTCGCCGTCATCGGAGCCGTCGAAAACGCGCGCCTCGAAGAAGCGTTTGCCGTCCTTGGCGTTCTGGATCACGTCGAGCATGTGTTCCGTGGGAAAGCGGCTTTCGGCCAGCTGCAGCACGCGGTTCGCCGGCTGCTTGAGATCGACCTTGACGCCATCGGGTTGGTCCTGAGCGGCACCGTTGACTTCCTTGTCGAGCTGATCGTCGGTGAAGGATTTGGTGTCGAAGGTGAACTTGCCGTCCTTCAGGTTCTCGAAGGTCGTCGTCTGCTGGTCGCTGACGCGCACGCTGTCACCGGTATTGATCTGCGTCACGAAGCGAAAATTCGTGGTGAAGCCCTGGCAATAGCTGCCGTCGAACTCATAGACCATGCGGCCGTACATGCCGGCGATGCCGGAGCGGTCCGAAGCATCCTTCAATTCGAGATCGTAGACGGCGCGATGGGCAATGAGGCCGGTCGCGGCCGCAGCGCTTGCCGCAGGCGCACCCGCCCATGCATTGGCGGATACGCTGGCGAGAAGCAGAGCGGCAAGCGACGATCGGAACATTCATTCACTCCTGTTGGACTCGGCCGCGATGTTATATGAACTCTTTCGGCCAAATCGAGGCTCGAAGCTGTCATAATAAAGATTCTAGTCTTGATGCATAATTTTTGAAACATTGACAACAAAAGCGGAGACGAAAATGTCCGATGAAATTGCAGCGCGCCTGACTGAGATGGGGATAACCCTACCCGAAGCCGCAGCCCCAGCCGCAAATTACGTTCCCTATGTCATCAGCGGCAATCTTCTCTACATCTCCGGCCAGCTGCCGCTCGAAGGCGGCAAGATCGCCGTCGCCGGCCATCTCGGCAAGACGGTCGACGTTGCAAGCGGCCAGCGCGGCGCCGAACTCTGCGCGATCAACATCCTCGCCCAGGCGAAGGCCGCACTTGGCGGCAATCTCGGCCGCATCCGGCGCGTCATCAAGCTGAACGGCTTCGTCGCCTCGGCGCCCGACTTTGTCGAGCAGCATCTCGTCATCAACGGCGCGTCGAACCTGATTGCCGGCGTGCTCGGCGAGGCCGGCAAACATGCGCGTGCCGCCGTCGGCATGGCAGCCCTACCGCTGAACGCCGCGGTCGAGATCGATGCTATCATGGAAATCGCGGAATGACGAATGCAGCCTGGATCAAGGACGTGGCGGTCGCCCATCGCGGCTTTCACGACCTCAATAAGCTCGTCTGGGAAAACACGCTTTCGGCCTTTTCGCGCGCCGTCGAAGCGGGCTTTGCGATCGAATGCGATCTGCATTACGCCTCCGACGGCGTGCCGATTATCTTTCACGACGAGGACCTGAAGCGCCTTTGCAATCTCACCGGCGACATCAGGGAGCGCACCTCCCGCGAGCTCGGACTGATCGCTGTCGGAGGCACCAGCGACAAGGTGCCGACGCTCAGCCAGCTTCTCGATCTCGTCCGCGGCAAGGTGCCGCTGGTACTGGAGCTGAAGGGCCGCGAGGCTGATGACGAAGGGTTTGCCGAATCTGTTCTCGAAGTGCTGGAAGGCTATGAAGGCAAGGTGGCGCTGATGAGCTTCGACCACTGGCTGCTGCGCGATTTGAAGGCGCTTGGCTCCCCCTACCCGCTCGGGCTGACCGCCAACGGCAACACGCCCGAGGAGTTCGCAGAGCACGCCCAGGCGATGGAGATCGGTCTCGATTTCATCTCCTATTATTACGACGACCTGCCGAATGCCTTCATATCAGGCGAACGCGAAAAGGGCATTCCCGTCATCACCTGGACGGTGCGCGACGAAGAGGCGCGGCGGCGGACCTTCGCCAATGCGGACCAGATGACCTTCGAAGGCTTCGACCCGCGTGTGGCGGTTTGACGCTCGCTTTTTGGCCAAGATCATGCGCAGATTGAGGGAAAGCCGAACCGCACTCCACAGGCTTCGCATTTTGCCCCATGACCGATAACCTCACCATTCGCGTAGAACGCTCCTTCACAGCAATTTCCCCGGAGAGCTGGTCCAGGCTTTCCGGGGCATCGAAGGGCGGCACCACGATCGCTTACAATCCCTTCGTCTCGCACGCCTTTTTGTCGTCGCTGGAAGAATCGGGTTCGGCCACCGCCGAGACCGGCTGGCTCGGCCATCACCTGTTGCTCGCGACCGATCGCGGCGACCTGATCGGCGCCCTGCCCGGCTACCTCAAGAGCCACAGCCAGGGCGAATATGTCTTCGATCATGGTTGGGCCGATGCCTTCGAGCGGGCCGGCGGGCGCTATTATCCCAAACTTCAATGCTCTATTCCGTTCACCCCGGCGACGGGTCCGCGGCTTCTCGTCGCCGAGGGGCTGCAGCGGCTGCCGATCCAGAGCGCGATCGCCGAAAGCCTGAAGGAGGTCGTGCGCCGGCTCGGCATCTCCTCGGCCCATGTCACCTTCGTGCCTGATGAAGAGATCGGCGTCTTCGAGATGGACGGCTATCTGCACCGCACCGACCAGCAGTTCCATTTCATCAATGACGGCTATGCCAATCACGAGGAATTCCTCGAAACGCTTGCTTCACGCAAACGCAAGGCATTGCGCAAGGAGCGCCGGGCCGCACTCGAAAACGGCATCAGCATCGACTGGCTGACCGGCAGCGACCTGACGGAACGCATCTGGGACCAGTTCTTCAAATTCTATATGGATACTGGCGGGCGCAAATGGGGCCGGCCCTACCTCACCCGCAAATTCTACTCGCTGATCGGCGAGCGCATGGCCGACGACATCCTGCTCGTCATGGCCAAGCGCGACGGACGCTATGTCGCCGGCGCGATCAACTTCATCGGCGGCGAGACGCTCTACGGCCGTCACTGGGGCTGCATCGAGGATCATCCCTTCCTGCATTTCGAGGTCTGCTATCACCAGGCGATCGATTTTGCCCTTTCGAAAGGGTTGAAGCGGGTCGAGGCCGGCGCCCAGGGCGAACACAAGCTCGCTCGCGGCTACCTGCCGGTGACGACGCATTCGGCCCATTATGTCGCCCATGCCGGGCTTCGTCGGGCAATCGGCGACTATCTCGCCCGCGAGCGCGCCGATGTCGAACAGATGGGTGAGCTGCTGGCCGAGCACAGCCCCTTCCGCAAGGGCGAGCGCCAGCAGGAGGATTGACGCCGCCCTGCCGGCCGCGCTACCCGAGCAATGAGGAAACGAGGAGATTTCGCGATGACCAATCCGGCCGCCTATGACGACAACAACATCTTCGCCAAGATCCTGCGCGGCGAAATTCCCTCACACCGTATCTATGAGGATCAACATACGGTCGCCTTCATGGACGTGATGCCGCAGGCGCCGGGCCATGTGCTCGTCGTTCCGAAAGCGCCTTCCCGCAATATCCTCGATGCCGATCCCGCTACCCTCGCCCATGCCATCACCGTCGTTCAAAAGGTCGCCAAAGCGCTCGAAGAGGTCTTTGATGCCGATGGTGTATTTATCGCCCAATTCAACGAACCGGCCGCCGGGCAGACGGTGTTCCATCTACATTTCCACGTCATTCCCCGTCATGAAGGCGTGGCGCTGAAGCCGCATTCCGGCAAGATGGAGGACGGCGCGGTGCTTGCCGCCAATGCCGAAAAGATCAGGGCAGCTCTGGCATAGTAGCACGTGACGTGCTTCAGGGCAGCGCAACGCGCTGAAGCGTGGCTGCGGACCGTTTGACGGCATCGATTACCTTCAGGGTTTCCCATCCCTCTCGCCCGCTGACCAGAGGCTCTTCGTGACCTCTTATGACCTTGCAGAAGTGCCGTATCTGAAGGACGAGCGGATCCTGGGTCTCGACGTCGATGCGCTTCCGGTCGAAGGGCTCCAGCCAGCTCCGCTCCGCCGGGTTGCGCCATATGTCGAGTGAAGGAATGGCGAGTGATCCGTGTGTTCCGCCAATCATGTAGCAGGCTTCTTCCGTCTTCGGATAGGCCGCGTTCTCTCCGGTCGTCATCTCCCAGCTCCATGGCGCCACAACAGAATCCGAAACCGACGCGCTGCCCAGAATTCCGTTCTTGAATTCGATGAGGATCACGGCTGTCTCCTCGACGGCGTTTCCGCGCATTGCGTTGGACTCGCGCGCCTGGACGGCGCCGATATCCCCCAACAGGTAGCGAAGATTGTCGATGTCGTGGATGAGGTTTAGGAAGACTGGCCCCGCACCCCGCTCGCGCCGCCAGGGCGTGTCGAAATAGTTATCCGGCTTGAACAGCCAGAACATTGCGTTGACGACCAGTATCCGACCGAGCTTTCCGCTTTCAATGATCTGCTTTGCTTTCTGCATCATTGGGGCGTGCCGGCGATGATGTCCCGTCAGAAGCGGGATACCCTTGGCTTCGGCCATCTTTATCAGCTTCTCGCCGGCTGCGACATCATCGACGATCGGCTTCTCAATCAAAGCCGGGATACCAGCTTCCACTGCCTCCATGCCGTTCCGGACATGCATCTGGTTAGGAGTCGCGATAATGACGCCGTCCGGACGCTGGGCGGTAATCATGTCGCCAAAACTCGGAAACCATCTGACGCCCGCGCTGCGTGCGATGTCCTGTCCAAGCGACGTGGGATCCACTACGGCGATTAGGTCGGCCGCGGGTTCTTCCAAGACATGTCGAATATGACGCTTTCCAATCAGCCCCGCGCCGAGGACCGCTAGTTTGACCCGGTCGACCATTTTGCGTCAGTCGTTTTCTGGGTCTTTAGCATGGTCGCGACGCGGCGGATACCGAGCTGGTAGCCTTCCGTTCCGAGGCCGGCGATTACGCCGTCTGCCCGGTGGGAGACAAAGGAGTGATGGCGGAAGCTTTCGCGTTTATGCACGTTGGAGATATGGATCTCGATGACGGGACCTTCGAACGTATTCAGAGCGTCGAGGATGGCAAGCGACGTGTGCGTGAATGCAGCTGGATTGATCACTATGCCGACTCCATTCTCACGCGCTTCGTGGATCCAGTCGATGATTTCATATTCGCGGTTGCTCTGGTGGAAGCGGAGCTCGTGTCCGAGTTCCGATGCCAGCGTCCGGCAGGAGGCCTCTACGTCGGCCAGCGTCTCGTGGCCATAGATGTGAGGCTGGCGCTTGCCCAGTAGGTTGAGGTTTGGGCCGTTAAGAACATAGATCAGGCTCATTGCAATTACCCTTGTGAAAGCACCGGCGAGTTCAGGCGAGTGCTATTTCCTGGAATGCGAAATCCGGGTCGGATTCGTAGAGATCGGCGCGAATCCCAAGCCGCCCCTCCTGAAGTGCGTGTGCTGCGACCTTCTGGGCAGCGTCGAGAACCGCTTTCAGCAGTTCTCGTTTGATCTCCGTCGGCCGTCCGGGAGCCACGCGCACAATTATTTGAATGAAGTGATTGTCGGCATGTTCGTCACCGACGCAGGAGAAAGTCGCTTCTCTGGCGAATGTACGAACTATAGTAGGCTTTACCAGGCCCCCGTCGCGGACTCGGCGATGCACAGCCCTGGCCAGCTCGTCAATAGCGACGCGCTCGGCAGCGCCCCGGCTATAGTCAATGATGATATGCGGCATCGCATGTCCTCCAGCTCAGCACAACTGCTCGAAATGATGCGACATTCGTTCCGCGTCCGGCTGCACGCTCGTGAACAATTCGAACGCCGCGGCGGCCTGGAATACCGTCATTCCACCACCGGGCAGCGTTCTGCAGCCCTTCTTCTCGGCCAAGGCCAGAAGTTCGGTCACGAGGGGCATGTAGACAATATCAGCGACCCAGTGACGCGACTGAAGCGCTTCCGGGTCGATTGGAATGCCTGGATGACTTCGCATACCCGTCGGCGTGGCGTGGATAAGCCCGTCGGCCGAAGCGAGCGTTGCGTTGACATCCCTGATCGGCTGCGCGCACCTTTTTGAGAAGCGCTGATTGAGCTGGTCGGCAAGCGTGGCGGCGCGATTTGCGTCCTGGTCGAAGATCGAAAGCGCCTCGATTCCGAGCTTGATGGCTGCGTGCGCGACTGCGACCCCCGCGCCGCCGGCGCCGAGCAGTACCGCATGTGTCTTGGCAACATCGGGTAATCCGCGCTCGAAGTTCTTATAAAAGCCGTACCAATCGGTGTTGTGCCCAATCCGCTTTCCATTGCGAAGCACGACCGTGTTGACTGCACCGAGCATCCGGGCATCTTCCGACAGATCGGTAAGGTGAGCCATGACAGTTTGCTTGCAGGGGTGAGTGATGTTGCTTCCCGCAAAGCCCCGGCGTTCGATCTCGTCGAGAAGGTCTGGCAGCGCAGATGCAGACAGACCACGCTCGGTCAGATCGAGAAGCTCGTACCGATATTCCAGTCCAAGATGATATGCTTCGGTCTCGTGGAGAGCCGGCGACTTCGACATCTGAATGTCCGCTCCGATCAGCGCGACATGAAATTTCCTATTGTCCATTTTGATAGCTCTACCGGATCAGTGATGGGCAAGTATCTCGCCGAGAAACGCCTTGGTGCGCTCGTGCTGCGGAGACTTGAAGAAAATCTCGGGTCCAGCCTCTTCGATGATCTCACCGGAGGCCATGAAGATGACCCTGTCTGCTACCTGGCGGGCGAAGCCCATTTCATGGGTCACACAGATCATGGTCATGCCGTCGCGTGCGAGCCCGATCATTGTATCCAGCACTTCCTTGACCATCTCAGGATCTAGCGCGCTTGTGGGCTCATCGAACAACATCACTTTCGGCTCCATGCAGAGCGCACGCGCGATTGCGACGCGCTGCTGCTGGCCTCCGGAAAGCTGGGCGGGATATTTCTCCGCCTGGTCAAGAATCCTGACACGCTCCAGATATTTTCGTGCCAGTCGTTCGGCCTCGGCGCGGCTGGTGCCGCGAACGCGCATCGGGGCTAGCGTGCAGTTCTGAAGCACGGTCATGTGAGGGAACAAATTGAAACTCTGGAACACCATGCCCACTTCGCGTCGGATCGTGTCCACTGCCTTGGTGCTGCCATCCAGCAGCTGTCCCTCGACGACGATCTTCCCGTCCTGGATCGTCTCAAGCGCGTTGATGCAGCGGATCAAAGTCGATTTGCCAGAACCCGATGGGCCGCAAAGGACGATCTTCTCGCCTTTGCGAACCGACAGGCTGATGTTTTTCAGAGCATGGAAGGAGCCGTACCATTTCTCCAGATTCTCGAGTGAAATCAACGTTGACTGATCGTTTGAAGAATTGAGCACGGCGCCCTCCCTGTATCTTTACTTGACGGTGAACGGGATGTTGGGGATGGATTCGGGGAATTTCGGAAGGTCGATGCCCATCCACTTCTTGGTGATGGTCGCCAGCTCCCCGCTTGCTTTAATCTTGTCGATGAAGCTGTTGGCGGCCTCGTTCCAGTCCTTCTCGCCAAGGCGAGTTCCGACGCCGTTGTAGGTCTTCAGGAAGTCGATCTTACGTTCGTAAGTCCCGGCGCTGGCGGCATCGAGCCTCTGTCCGTAGAACTGGTTGCCGCCGACGGCCTTCACCTGGCCCGAAATGAGAGCCTGGATAGTGGCGGCGTCATCGTCGAAGCGGCGGATCGTTGCAGTTGATCCCACGGCGTCCGTCACAGCCTTGTCCTGGGAGCTCGACTTCGGCACACCGATCTCCCAGCCAGCCACATCGGCCGGCGCCTTTGCGGCATCGGCCTTCGCGGCATAGAGCGAGATTGTGTTCGCCGCATATGGCTTGCTGTACTGGATCGATTTGGCGCGCTCCTCAGTCATGGCCATTGTGGCGAACAGGATATCCACCTTCCCCGTCGTCAGCGCGGGAATTCGGTTCGCGACGGCGAGCGGCTGGAACTCGATCTTCACGCCGAGCTCCTTGGCGAACAGCGTCGCGATGTCGGCGTCGAAGCCGTCCTGCTTGCCGCTCGTATTCACAAAGCCCCATGGTGCGTTGTCGCCCTGGATGCCGACGACGAGAGTGCCCTTGGCTTTGATCTCTTCGACAGTGGCGGCCGATGCGGCGGCGACGCCGATGGTGGCGAAAGCGGCCGTCGCAAAAGCTATTCCGAGAAATTTCCTACGGTCGATCTGCATTGTTTATTCCTCCTCTTTGGTTTTGCTTCGAACGAAGCAGTTAGCGGACTGCTTTCGCCATCCGTTTCTCGAGGCCGCTTCCAAGGTGCGACAGCGGCCAGCAAATGATGAAATAGATCACGCCGACGATCCCGAAGACGAGGAGCGGCCGATAGGTCTGGTTCGAGATAATCTGACCAGCTCGGGTCAGCTCGATGAAGCCGACGATCGCGGCGAGTGACGTTCCTTTGATGAGCTGGACAAGGAAGCCGATGGTCGCAGGCATGGAGATTCTCAGGGCTTGCGGAAGGATCACGTCCTTCATCCGCGATACGTAGTGCAGGCCGAGGGCGTTTGCGGCTTCGCTCTGACCTTTGGGAACGGCTTCGATAGAGCCGCGCCAGATCTCGCCGAGGAAGGCACTCGCATGAAGAGTGAAGGCGATGGCCACGGCGATCCAGGCATTGACATCAATGCCGAGCAGCGCCACGCCGTAGTACACGACGAAAAGCTGCATCAGGAGCGGCGTGCCCTGGAACAGTGCGATGTAGCCCGAAATCGCGACGCGCACAGTACGGTTCTTTGATGCGCGCGCCAGGGCGATTAATATCCCGAACAGGCCTCCGCCTACAAAGCCGATGATTGCTAGCAGTACGGTCCATTTCAGACCCTGCAAGATGAAAAGAAATTCGTTTTCGCCGATGGGACCCATAAAGTGCCTCCTATCGCGTTGGGTAGTTGAAGTGGTGGCGGGAGATCAGGGCGAACATACCCATCATCAGGGTCGAAATGACGAGGTAGATGGCGGTTACAGTGAAGTAGACCTCGAAGCTGCGGAACGTATCGGATTCGATTCTCTGCGCCGCCGACGTCAGCTCGTAGGCTGCGATCGAGGTGCAGACTGAGGTGGTGAGGGTCAGCATCACGAACTGACTGGTGAGCGACGGGTAAATTGCCCGGAGAGCCGGCTTCAGCACGATCAGCCGGAAGACGTCGCCCTTATGGAGGCCAAGCGCGAATCCTGCCTCGATCTGACCTTTGCTGACGCTCTCGACGCCGCCGCGGATGATCTCGATCGCGTATGCACCGCCGTTGATGCCCAGCGCGATGATCGCTGTGACCGTCGGGTTTAGACGTATCCCCATCAAGGGGAGCGCGAAGTAGATGAAGAAAATCTGTACGAGGAAAGGCGTGTTCCGGACGACTTCGACGAACCCGATGACGGGAGCTCGAACGAGCGGGATCCTGGACGTTCTGGCGGCGACTCCGAGAATGCCGATTAGGAGCGCGAGGAGCATTCCGGCGAGCGCCAGCCCTATCGTACCGAGCGAACCCCAAAGCAACTCCGGGGCGCGGTCAAAGACCGCACCAAAATCGAACGAATAAGCCATGTATAATTTTCCTCCTCCCGGTGCGGATAATTTGCACCCGCGCCGGACTATCGATCCGGCCTGACCATTCTTTCCGCGCAGTTGAAAAGATGTTTAAGGTGGGCCTCCGGCGCCATGGATCCAACCAAAGGCACCTCCACCGAGATGGAAGCGGCGGTTCCGACCACAGCAACCAAATCGCTTAACGGCAGTTCCCCCTCGCCTGGAGGCAGTCGGCCGCTTCTTGCTTCAGCGATCATTTCCTCCGGCTTTGTCGGCGCTGGGCCGGCTATGTCGCATAGTTGAACATGTTTCACCTTGTCGAGGTTGGCCCGCAAGTTTGCCAGAGCCGCGCCGTTCCTGAAGAAATGGACGCCATCGACGAGAACGCCGGCATTCTCCATCCCCGCCCGTGTCACAAGCTCAATGCTATCCTCAAAGGCTTTGACCACCCGCCAGCCCATGTTTTCGATGTCGACCGCCAAGCCGTACTGTCCCGCGAGGACGCAGATAGCCGAAAAGTTCGATAACAGTCTGGCATGATCCGGATCGTCGCCACAGACGCTGAGCCGTCGCGCTCCAATGTTCGCAGCGGCGGCGAGGGTCGCCTCCACCGATGACGCGTCGAAAGAGGGATCGAGCACGAAGAACTCGATATCGAAGACCTCTACTTCTTCACCGGCAAGCACAGCCTTCAACTCTCCGGCTGCTGCGCCACCGACGGGCAGTTCATAGTACGGTGCACCGGGAAAGGCCGGATGGAGCCTGAGGCCGATCCTGGAGAAACCTGCGCGTCCGGCAATCTTCGCGAACTCCGCGGGGGGCAGCATTATGGACGAGAAGTGCGCGACGCCGATCGGGAGCGCCGATTTTGGTCTTGAGGCGGCCATCATGCGACACCTTTCGTCGCAAGATGGTTGCGAAGATTGGTTCCGGTGCGATGGATGTGCTGTCGCAGCTTCTCGCAAGCATATTCAACGTCACGTGCCACTGCGCCCTGCGCAATCTCGCTGTGTTCCTGACCTACATTGCGGTCCCCTGATGTGCGGACAAGGAAGGCGCGGCGGTATCGGTCGTTCATATTCAGCAGAAGATTGCAGAAGTGGAGAAGCAGCGGCTTACCACAGCCCGAGATTAAGGTGAGGTGGAATTCGCGGTGCAGCGCTTCCCAGTGTTCCAGTGTTTCGGGACGGGCGGCGTCGCGCTCAGTGCGGTTCAGGCGATGGAGCGCACGCATAATGTTGCCCTCCCACTCGACGTCGCCGATGCGAATGGATTCGCGAAGTGCGAAGACCTCGAGTTCCTCCCGAAGGGTCGTAACTTCTTCGAGATTGGCAAGCGAGATCGCGGCGACGCGATAGCCTCGATTGTCCTGAAACTCAACCAGACCGTCGGAAATGAGCCGCGCCAGGCCTTCACGCAACGGGCTGAGGCTGACGTTGAACGTCTTTCGGGCTTTATCGAGATTGATCTTGCTGCCCGCCTCCAGTTCGCCAGAAATGATCGCCTCCCGAAGACGCGATGCGAGCTGGCTACCGATGGTGTTTTTTCCATCGTCGGCGAAAGCAGCAGACGGCGCGTCTCCTTCTGTCAGCGCGCCATGGGCGCCGTCGTCGGTCGAGTCCATCTCTCCTCCCAGACAATCTTGTCCAACTTTCGATGATCGATATAATAAACGATTATTTATGTCAACTTGCCGCCAGAGAAGGTGACTTATTTTTCTGAGAACGCACCAGTCTAAAACTTTTTCACGGTTAAAAATCAATAGTTTAATTCTATATTTGCAGCAGAAAAAGCAGGAGGTTACGCTTGATGCGCCTTCGCTTAGCTTGACAAATAATCGATTATTTCGATACTCCGCGCTATGAGGAGGTGTCAGCATGCCAATCAGAACTGAGAGCGAGGTGACGCCTGCAGTCGTCGCTGTGATGAACCGCACCGAAGATCCCAGACTGCGTGAAATACTCGTCGCAATGGTGAAGCATCTCCACGCATTCGTACGGGAGGTCAGGCTTTCGGAAGCCGAATTCCGGGAGGCCACGGCGGTCCTCAACGAAATTGGCCAATTGCAGACTGACAGTCACAACGAGTTTGTGCTGATGGCGGGGTCGCTCGGGATCTCTTCGCTCGTCTGCCTGCTCAACAACGGCGACATGGGACAGACAGAGACGTCGCAATCGTTGCTCGGGCCATTCTGGCGGCTTAACTCACCGCGAGTCGAGAACGGCGGAACCATCATCCGGTCCGAGACCCCGGGCACGCCTTTGTTCGTCCATGCGAAGGTGATCGATCGGGAGGGCAAGCCTGTAGCAGGCGCCGAGGTCGACGTGTGGCATGCGTCGCCTGTCGGCCTTTACGAGAACCAGGATCCCGATCAGGCGGAAATGAATCTGCGGGGGAAGCTCACTACGGACGATGAAGGTCGTTTCTGGTTCAGAACGGTCAAGATGGTTGGCTACCCGATTCCCGTCGACGGCGTCGTGGGTCGCCTTCTCAAGGCGCAAGGCCGTCACCCCTATCGACCCGCCCATCTGCACGCGCTCATCTTCAAACCCGGGTACAAGACACTCATCTCCCAGGTCTTCGACCCGAGCGATCCAAATATCGACTCCGATGTACAGTTTGGCGTGACCGCGGCGTTGACCGGCGAATTCGTCCACCATGAGGAGCCGCACCCGACCGACGCTGACGTCGCAGGGCCGTGGTTCTCGCTCGATTACACATACGTTATGGAGCCGGGCGAGGCCGCCCTGCCACGCCCTCCGATCAAATAACAAAACCAGCAGAGCCAAATCATGATCACGGAAAATCAACGCCAGGAGGCAGCTGATGCGCTGCTGAGGGCCGAAGTCGAACGCAAGCCAGTCATCCAGCCAAGCAGGACATATCCGAACCTGGAACTCGAAGACGCCTACAAGATACAAGCGCTCTGGGCGCAGGCGCGAATTGCGAAAGGTGCACGGATCGTCGGCCACAAGATCGGACTGACGTCGCGGGCAATGCAGATGGCCTCGAAGATGACGGAGCCCGATTACGGCGTCATTCTCGACGACGCTCTCTTCAATGATGGAGCGCAGATCAAAGCGGATCTGTTCATCAAGCCTCGTCTCGAAGTCGAACTCGCATTCGTAATGGGCGAGGATCTTGAAGGTCCAAGCACCCGTATCTATGACGTCATGAGGGTGACCGAATTTGTCGTTCCCGCTCTCGAAATCATCGACTATCGAACCGAAGTGCCAAGAGCGATCACCGACACGATCGCCGACAACGCGGCTTTCGGAGCGATCGTCGTGGGTGGTCGTATCGTTCGGCCGATGGATGTCGATATCCGCTGGGTCGGCGCGACGCTTTCGAAAAATGGCATCATCGAGGAGTCGGGCGTTTCCGCAGCCATCATGGGGCATCCAGCCGCCGGAATCGCATGGCTCGTGAACAAGCTCCATGCTGTCGGAGGCGGCTTGAAGAAGGGCCAGATCGTTCTTGCCGGTTCGTTCACCCGCCCCGTGGATATCGCCAAGGGCGATGTCATCCACGCTGATTACGGGCCGGTCGGCTCCATCGGCGTTTCGTTCGTGTGAGGTGGCAATGGAACTCCCCGTCAATCACTTTAAGCGGAAGCTTATGGCTGGGCAAAGCCAGATCGGTCTATGGTGCGGCCTTCCGGGAAGCTACGCAGCAGAAATCGTGGCGCCGGCAGGCTTCGACTGGTTGCTGTTCGATACCGAGCACTCTCCTAGCGACGTCCTCACCGTCCTGCCCCAATTGCAGGCGGTCGCGCCCTACAGCGTTTCTCCCGTCGTGCGCCCTGCCTTCAACGACCCTGTGCTGATCAAGCGGTTCCTGGACATCGGCGTGCAGACGCTGCTCGTTCCGTATGTGCAGAATGAAGAGGAGGCGATGGCGGCCGTAGCAGCTATACGGTATCCGCCCCGCGGGATTCGCGGTGTCTCCGCCTTGACGCGTGCCACACGCTTCGGGCGCGTTTCGAACTACGCACAGATCGCGGAGCAGGAGATATGCCTGCTTCTTCAAATCGAGACCCGGGAAGCGCTCGATCATCTCGAGTCCATCGCTGCTGTCGATGGAGTGGACGGCATCTTCATCGGCCCGGCTGATCTCGCGGCGAGCTTTGGCCATCCTGGTCAACCGGGCCACCCTGAAGTGGTTGTGGCGATCGAGGACGCGATAATGCGCTTGAAGGCGCTTGGAAAGCCGACGGGCATACTCACCCCCGACGAGAAGTTCGCAGCCCGCTGCATTTCGCTTGGGACGCTGTTTACCGCAGTCGGTGTAGATGTCGCCCTACTCGCAAGAGGATCCGAAGCGCTCGCGGCCAGGTTCGCATCTTAGGGAGTTCGAAGATGTCGACGCGGAAGCAGATTTTGGCTGAGATAGCGCCGACCGGCCCTATCAGGGCCGCCATCAATATGTCAAATGCGGCGTTGGTCCGATGGGACGATGAGGCGGGCGCCCTGGTCGGTCCGAGCGCCCAGATAGCCCACAAGATTGCCGAACAATTGAATTGCGGCCTCTCTCTAATCCAGTACGGCTCGGCTGCCGACATACTTGCGAATGCAGACGGCGGCGAATGGGACATCGCTTTCATTGCCTCGGATCCATCAAGAGCCGACCGCTTCTCCTTCTCACCTCCGTACATCTCCGTCAAAGCGACCTATCTCGTGCCTGACAGTTCGTCCTTCCGGCGTGTCCAAGATGTTGACATCGAAGGAGTCCAGATCGCCTCTGCAAGGAGTGCAGCCTATACGAAGCAGCTCGAACGAATCCTTCAAAGAGCTTCAGTCTCCCACACTGATAGCCCTGCAACGGCCATCAATCTGCTTGTCGGATCGCAGTGCACTGCGGCTGCTGGACTGACCGAATACCTTATCCAAACTTCGGAACGAATTTCAGGCTTCCGGCTCGTGGAGGGAACATTCTCCGAAATCCCCCAGACGATCGCCGTGCATAAAAGATCCGTTCATGCCTCAGCTTTTTTCGCAGATTTTGTACGCCATTTACATTGCGCTCCATATGATCGTGGCGTGTGAGCGAATGGGCTCCGTGCGCCTGTAGCTAGCAATACAAAGCGAAAAATCAAAAAGGCCGCGGATGACGCGGCCTTTTCCAATTCAATGACAAGATCTCATTTCTTGCGCGGAACCTTCGGAACCGCGCTACCCTTTTTCGGAGCGTCGCGGACCTCGGGCTCGGCCCGCGGGACTGTCTTGGCGCGGGTCTTGCGGGCCGTCTTCGTCTTCAGTTCCCCGTCGCCCTCGTCATCGGCTTCGGGATGCACGACTTCGGCTTCCGGCTTCGGCTTGATCGGCGCCGTATCCGGTATGGCTTCCAGCACGATGCCGGGCTTGCCGTCTTCCTTGGGACCGACGGTGACGTTGACGACGCCGCCCTTCTTCAGCTTGCCGAAGAGGATTTCGTTGGCAAGCGGCTTCTTGATGGTGTCTTGGATCACGCGGGCAAGCGGGCGGGCGCCCATCTTCTCGTCGTAACCCTTTTCCGCCAGCCAGGCGATCGCGTCCTCATGCAGGTCGAAGGTGACGTTCCGTTCGGAAAGCTGAGCCTCCAGCTGCATGATGAACTTCTGTACGACCTTGTGAATGACAGCCGTCGGCAGCGCCGCGAAGGGAATGATCGCGTCGAGACGGTTGCGAAACTCCGGCGTGAACAGACGGGTCAGCGCCTCTTCGTCCTCGCCCGTGCGCTTGGACGAGCCGAAGCCGATCGCGGCCTTGGCCATTTCGGACGCGCCCGCATTGGTGGTCATGATCAGGATGACGTTGCGGAAGTCGATCTTCTTGCCGTTATGGTCGGTCAGCGTGCCATGGTCCATGACCTGCAGCAGGATGTTGTAGATATCAGGGTGCGCCTTTTCGATTTCGTCGAGCAGGACCACGCAATGCGGGTGCTGGTCGACGCCATCTGTGAGAAGACCGCCCTGATCGAAACCGACATAGCCGGGAGGTGCGCCGAGCAGACGCGAGACCGTATGCCGCTCCATATATTCCGACATGTCGAAGCGCAGAAGCTCGACGCCGAGCGACGACGCCAACTGCTTTGCCACCTCGGTCTTGCCCACACCGGTCGGACCAGAGAAAACATAGGAGCCGATCGGCTTGTTCGGCTCGCGCAGGCCGGCCCGCGCCAGCTTGATCGAGGTCGAAAGAGCTTCGATGGCGATATCTTGGCCGTAGACGACCGAGCGCAGTTCCTGCTCGAGATTGGCGAGCACCGCTTCGTCATCCTTGGAGACGGTTTTCGGCGGAATGCGCGCCATCGTGGCGATCGTTGCCTCGATTTCCTTTTCGGTGATCAGCTTGCGGCGCTTCGACGGCGGCAATAGCATCTGGGCCGCGCCGGTTTCGTCGATCACGTCGATCGCCTTGTCCGGCAGCTTGCGGTCGGAAATGTAGCGGGCCGAGAGTTCGACGGCCGATTTGATCGCGTCGTTCGAATAACGCAGGTGATGATACTCTTCGAAATAGGGCTTCAAACCCTTCATGATCTCGATTGCATCGTTGATCGACGGCTCGCTGACGTCGATCTTCTGGAAACGACGTACCAGCGCCCGGTCCTTCTCGAAGAACTGGCGATATTCCTTGTAGGTGGTCGAGCCGATGCAGCGGATCGCGCCCGATGACAGCGCCGGCTTCAGCAGGTTCGACGCATCCATCGCCCCGCCCGAAGTGGCGCCGGCGCCGATCACCGTGTGGATCTCGTCGATGAACAGCACTGCACCCGGATATTCTTCCAGCTCCTTGACGACCTGCTTCAGGCGCTCCTCGAAATCGCCGCGGTAGCGCGTGCCGGCGAGCAGCGTGCCCATGTCGAGCGAGAAGATCGTCGCATCGGCAAGCGCCTCTGGCACCTTGCCCTCGACGATCCGCTTGGCCAAGCCTTCGGCAATCGCCGTCTTGCCGACGCCGGGATCACCGACATACAGCGGATTGTTCTTCGAACGACGGCAGAGGATCTGGATGGTACGGCTCACCTCGGCGTGACGGCCGATCAGCGGATCGATCTTCCCGCCCTTGGCCTTCTCGTTGAGATTGACGCAATAGGCCTTGAGCGCATCCTGCTGCTTCTTGGGGCCGCCCTCTTCCTCGCCGCCGCGTGCCGTGGGCTTGCTCTCGGCTTCCTCTTCGGCGCCGCGCGGAGGGCGGGCCTCAGAGGCGCCCGGCCGCTTGCCAATGCCATGAGAGATATAGTTGACGGCATCGTAGCGGGTCATCTCCTGCTCCTGCAGGAAATAGGCGGCATGGCTTTCGCGCTCGGCGAAAATTGCGACGAGCACGTTAGCGCCGGTCACCTCTTCGCGCCCGGAAGACTGCACATGGATGACAGCGCGTTGGATGACGCGCTGGAAACCGGAGGTCGGCTTCGAATCCTCGTCATATCCGGTGATCAGATTGGAAAGTTCGTTATCGACATATTCGACGAGCGTCTTGCGCAGCGCGTCGAGATCGACGTTGCAGGCACCCATGACCGCGGCCGCATCGGCATCGTCGATCAGGGCGAGCAGCAGATGCTCGAGCGTCGCATATTCGTGATGCCGCTCGTTGGCAAAGGTCAGTGCCTGATGGAGCGCCTTCTCTAAACTAGGCGAAAATGTTGGCACGTTCAGATCCTCACTTCTTTTCCATGACGCATTGCAGCGGATGCTGGTGCTGCCGGGCGAAGTCCATCACCTGGCTGACCTTCGTTTCCGCTACCTCGTATGTGAATATTCCGCATTCGCCGACGCCGTGATTGTGGACATGGAGCATGATGCGGGTGGCACTTTCACGATCCTTCTGAAAAAAACGCTCCAGAATGTGAATGACGAATTCCATCGGTGTGTAGTCGTCATTCAGAAGCAGCACGCGATAGAGATTGGGCTTCTTGGTCTTCGGCTTGGTGCGTGTGATGACCGAGGTTCCGCGATTTCCGTTGTCCCCGTTCCTTTCGCTGTCGTTCTGCATCCGGATCGGCTTTGCGATCATTGTCATTCATTCCTCGATCAATCCGGCGGAGCATGGGAGGGTGCTTTTCCCGCCGAATATCTGAAACACTAACTTAGTTCATAATAGGCCGATTTTAAGCCCCCTGTCAGACACTGCAATGAAGAAATGCCGGCATGCACGGGAAAGACCAAAAAAGTCCCCGGGCCGATCCAAGCGGACGCTGTGGCGAAGATGGAAACAAAAAAGACCGGCTACAGATGCGTAGCCGGCCCCGGTATTTCAATATGTCGCGCAGGTTGCGCCGTCGCAATCAAATCATGCGGCAGCAGGCGTTGCCTGCGGCGCCTGCCTGCCCGTCTTGGCGACGGCAGCGGCGATCGGAGCCTCGTAAGGCTTGTAGGCGGACTTGGCGAGATCGGCGTACATTTCGCCGAGCTTGGTCGCTTCGGAGACAAAGCTCTCATAGCTGGACTTGACGTAGCTGGTCTGCAGTTCGAACACGGCCTCGAAGCTCTTGGCTCCGGCCAGCGTTTCGAAATGCGTCACCGCATCCTGAAAGGATTTCTTCGAATATTCAGCAGCTTCGGCGGCGATTGCCTGAAAGCCCCTCGCCGTATCGGTATAGGTTCTCAGCGCCGTATCGACGGCCTCCTTGCTCTTCCTGTTTGCATCGTCAAAGTTGAACATGACCGTCCTCCGTTGGGCTGTGGGATGGCGGCAGGGTAGCCGCAACGCACAAATAGTCAAGTAGTCTTGTGCGACGCAAAACAACCCATAGGTTGCATGACAACAATAAAACAAAGGCCGCGGGCCGGGGCACGTACGTCTTTAACTGTTTTTGCTAATATATATCAGATAGCTGCAACCACAGATTTTAGAAAAATTTTGTTTGAGAAGCAAAAAAACAAAAAAACCGGGCGGAATGCGCCGCCCGGTCCCCTTGAAACGTTCGAGCCCGATCAAAGATCGACGTCGAGGATCGCCATCGAAAAGTTGTAGGAGCGGTCGCCGTCCTCGTCATCGATATAGACGACGCCCAGAAATTCTTCGCCGAGATAGACTTCCGCAGAATCATTCTTGCGCGGACGCGCCTTGACGATCATCTGCGGGTTGAACATGCGCTTGAAATAGGCGTCGAGCTTCTTGATTTCTTCAGGCTTCACTCTGTCATCTCCGTAAGCGGTCTTGATTGGCCGCTTCTTGCACAGGAAAAGCAGCGGTGTAAAGGCGGGCTGCCGCTTGGGCAGTGGCAGTTCCCGCTCGGTTCCTGCCGGCTTTTCCTATCCTTTTTCCAACAGGCGCTCAGATATCGGCGCCGATCACCTGGTCCATATTGCGCGATGGTTCGGAACAACCGGCCTCGCCGACGACCTTGGCAGGCACACCGGCAACCGTCTTCTTCGGCGGCACTGCTTTGAGGACGACGGAACCGGCGGCGACGCGCGAGCAGAAGCCGATTTCGATGTTGCCGAGGATCTTCGCGCCGGCGCCGATCATGACGCCGCTGCCGATCTTCGGATGGCGGTCGGCGCCCTCCTTGCCGGTGCCGCCGAGCGTGACGCCATGCAGGATCGAGACATTGTCGCCGACAACAGCCGTTTCACCGATCACGAGACCGGTGGCATGATCTAGGAAGATACCCTTGCCGATACGGGCGGCCGGATTGATATCGGTCTGGAAGACGCTGGACGAGCGGCTTTGCAGATAGAGGGCAAAGTCACGCCTGCCGCGGTTCAGCAGCCAATGGGCCAGACGATGCGTCTGCAGCGCATGGAAGCCCTTGAAATAGAGCACCGCCTCCATGAAGCGCAGGCAAGCGGGATCGCGGTCATAGACCGCCTGGATATCGACGCGCAGGATCGAGCTCCATTCCGGCCAATCGGCGAGCATTTCCTCGAAGGTCTGGCGCAGGAGGATCGCCTGCATGTCGGGATGATCGAGCCGTTCGCAGATGCGGTGAATGACGCATTCTTCGAGCGAACGGTGATTGATAACCGTCGAATAGAGAAAGGCGGCGAGAACCGGATCCGTTTCGGCGGCAGTGCGGGCTTCCTCGCGCAGGCTGTCCCAGATGGGATCCATCATTTTCAATGGATGGCCTGTTTCAAAAGCACGAATGTCTGTCTTGGCGACCATCGCCGCTCTCCTCGTTACCAACAGGAATGCCGTTTTCGCAATGCCAGTATATAGTGGAAAACGCCAATAACATAAATGGGTGCCGTCACCATGGTTTTTTAGAACGGTTTTTCGGCATCACGATGATGTCAGCCCTCAGCGACCCTCGCGTAGAAGGCCAGCACCGCCTGCTTGAAAACCTTGTCGCCCACGGCGAGCATATGATCGCGGCCGGGAATGTCGAGCGCCTCAGCCTCGGGCATCAGTGCCGCCAGCTGCTGCGGCGAGCCGGCGATATCGTCCTTGGTGCCGACGCCGATCAACGCCGGCATATCGAGTCTGGCCATATCGGAGCGGGCGACGAGATCGCGCGATCCGCGAATGCAGGCGGCGAGCGCAGTGCGATCGCTTTTTGTCTGTTCGGCGAAGGCGCGGAACATGCGGCCGCGCTCATGCGTCACGACGTCCAGTGAGGGAGCCAGCAGCGCATCGGCGATCGGGTCCCAGTCGCCGACGCCGTCGGTCATGCCGATGCCGAGACCGCCGAGCACCAGCGATCGGACGCGATGCGGATTGGCGAGCGCGGCAAAGACGGAAATGCGCGCTCCCATCGAATACCCCATGAGGTTGGCTTCGGCGATGCCGAGATGGTCGAGCAGGGCGATCGCATCGGCGGCCATCACCCATGGACGATAGGCTTCGGAATCATGCGGCTTGTCGCTCGCGCCATGACCGCGATTGTCGATGGCGATCACCCGGTAGCCGGCATCGCCGAGCGTCTTTAGCCACCCCGGATGCACCCAGTTGACGTTTGCCGTCGAGGCAAAGCCGTGAATCAGCAGGACAGGCACACCGGAGGGATCGCCTTCGTCGAAAAAGGCGAACCGCAATCCGTCATGGGTGAAGCTTGAAAAAACTGGAGTGTTCAGGTTCATCGTGTCTTCCTTTTTGGCGCGACCATAATTGAGCCGCCCGCCAGCGTGAAGCCAAAAACCGTGGCTGAAAACTGTGCCTGCCGCGGCGCTTTGGCTCTACACATTTGCGGCGAAGGCTTATAAGGTTCGCGCAAATTTGACAGCATTCGGAGAGCGACATGGCCGGCCACAACATTCCTCACTTCCAGAACGACGGCGGTCATCGCGTCATCGAAGTCGGTGTCAAGGAATTCATGTGCACGGGCGCTTCGGCTCCCTTCGATCACCCGCACATCTTCATCGACATGGGCGACGACAACGAGAAGGTCTGCTCCTATTGCTCGACGCTCTATCGCTTCAATTCTTCCCTTAAGCCCAGCCAGACCAATCCGGCCGGCTGCGTTTTCCATGTGAAGGCGGCATAACCCGACCAGAATCCGGAACGGACTGGCAATGCCCGTCGATCATGCCGTCATCATCGGCGCCGGAATTGCCGGGCTGACGGCTGCGCTGTCGCTTTCGCGCCGGGGCATCAGCTCGGAGATTTTCGAGCAGGCGGACGAACTCACCGAAGTCGGCGCCGGATTGCAGCTTTCGCCGAATGCCTCCCGCATTCTTGCCGGGCTCGGCATTCTGGACACGCTTTCGAAGATCTGGCTCGAACCGGAGAGCATCCGACTGATTTCGGGCAGTTCGCTACGCCAGCTTGCGGTGGTGCCGGCAGGCAAATTCGCGCGGCAGCGCTGGGGCGCGCCCTATGGCGTCCTGCATCGCACCACGCTGCAGAAAGCGCTGCTCGCCGCGGTCGAAGCCG
The DNA here is from genome assembly GCF_014200175.1 of Rhizobium lentis. Classification (GTDB taxonomy): domain Bacteria; phylum Pseudomonadota; class Alphaproteobacteria; order Rhizobiales; family Rhizobiaceae; genus Rhizobium; species Rhizobium mulingense. The sequence continues at coordinate 214,387 of NZ_JACHBD010000004.1, forward strand.
AGCCGCTCTGCCGGCTTCACCTCGGCATGCGCATGGAAGCGGGTCCGCCACCTTCCGAACGGCTGGCCGATGTCGTGATCGGCGCCGACGGCGTCTGGTCGAAGCTGCGGCAATCTATTGCGGGCGGCCCCTCGCCGCGTTTTTCCGGCAATATCGCCTACCGCTTCACCATTGCCGAGGATGAAGCGCCCGGTTTCCTCGATCGGACTAGCGTTTCCGCTTTCCTCGGCGGGTCGGCGCATCTGGTCAGCTATCCGCTGAAGGAGACCGGCAGCTTCAACATGGTGGCAATCACCGACGGCAACATTGCGCCGCAGGCCTGGCAAAGCGAGCCGACGGCAGAGCAGCGCGCGCAGCTGCGATCACGTCTTGCCGGCTGGAACGCGGCCATCGTCTCGCTGCTCGAAAGACAGCCGAAGCTGACTTTCTGGCCGCTGTTCGAAACCACGTCAGGCGCGTGGCAGGACGGCAGGGCGGTTCTGATCGGCGACGCCGCTCACGCGATGATGCCCTTTGCGGCCCAGGGCGCGGCGATGGCAATCGAAGATGCCTACGAACTTGCCGCTTGTCTTTCGGATCGTCCCGTCGCCGAAGCGCTGGCGCATTTCGAAAGGCATCGCGCGCCGCGCATCGCCAAGCTTCGCCAGCGCGGCGCCTTCAACCGGTTTGCCTATCATGCGAGAGGGCCGATCCGGATCGGCCGCGATCTCGTTCTCGGGCTGAAGCCGCCGCAGAGCCTGGCGGCGGATCTCGACTGGATCTATGGCTATCGCGCCATGCGGCCATAGAGCGCCGCAAGCGACAGCGGCGCTCCACGCCTCCCCTCAGACGGCGCTTGCCGCTGCAAAGCCGCGTTCGACATCGGCCTTAAGGTCGGCCACATCCTCGATACCGATCTGCAGGCGGATGACCGCACCGTCGGTCGGGGCCTTGGCGACCCTGCGGTCGTTGAGATAAGCATGCAAAGCGAGGCTTTCGAAGCCGCCCCAGGAATAGCCGAGGCCGAAGATCCGCAGTGCATCGAGGAAGGCATGCGCCTTTGCCCTGGATTGCTCGGGATCATCGGCGGCAAGCACGAAGGAAAAGATGCCGCTGGCCCCCTTGAAATCGCGCTTCCAGAGATGATGGGAGGGGAAGCTCGGCAGCGCCGGATGCAGCACCCGCGCGACATCCTCCCTGCCCTCCAGCCATTCGGCGATAGCAAGCGCGCTTTCATAATGGCGCTCGAGGCGCAGCCCCATAGTGCGCAATCCGCGCAGGATCTGGTAGGCATCATCGGGTGCGCCGCAGATGCCGAGGGCGCCGTTCGCCTCCTTCAGCCGCTCCCAATGTTCGGCATTGGCCGACACCGTCCCGAGCAGAATGTCGGAATGGCCGGACGGATATTTCGTCGCTGCGTGGATGGAGATGTCGACGCCATGATCGAGCGGCCGGAAGTAAAGCGGCGTCGCCCAGGTATTGTCCATCATGACGACGGCGCCGTGGCGGTGGGCAACCGCCGAGATAGCCGGAATATCCTGCATCTCGAATGTGTTGGAGCCCGGAGCCTCGGTGTGCACGATCTTCGTGTTCGGCCGGAACAGCGCCTCTATGCCGGCGCCGATCAATGGGTCGTAATATTCCACCTCGACGCCGAGGCGCTTCAGCATCGTGTCGCAGAAATGGCGGGTCGGACCGTAAACCGAATCGACGACCAGGGCATGGTCGCCGGCGGCAACGAAACCCAGGAACGGAATGGTGACGGCCGCGAGCCCCGAGGGAACGAGGATGGTGCCGGCCGAACCTTCGAGCGCGTCGATCGCCTCGCAGAGCGCATCCGTCGTCGGCGTGCCGCGGGTCCCGTAGGTGTATTTCTGGGAACGCGTCTCCATCGTCCGGGCATTCGGAAACAGCACCGTCGAGGCATGCACGACCGGCGGATTGACGAAACCGTGATAGTCGAGGGGATCGTTGCCGATATGGCTCAGGCGGGTGTTGATGCCGGCATTCTGCAGCAAGCTGTCTTTGTCTTTCATGTCGGGAATAGCCTTTGGCAAGGGACGCGAAAACGAGACTTTTGGACGCCCTGCCGCCTCCAGTCAACCCTTTGGGACCTTGGGCGGATTCCATCGAAAAGTATGATTTTCGCGTTATTTTTCCGCAATCGGACGCCCATTTCCTGACCAGCCGCCCATGAATGCGGCGCAATTGACCAAATTTCTGAATTTTGCCGCAATTATTGATGGCGACACTTGACCATAGTGACATTTGCGACTGTGATAGACCCACTCGCGCCGGGAGGGTGTCGAGGCGATTGGGGAGGCCGACGCAACGTTCGGGCGCACTCCCCACAAGATAAAGATAAGACAATGGAAAAAGGTTGGGAAAATGAAGAATAAGCTCCTGTCCACCGCCATCGGCGCAGCGGTTTTGGCACTTGGCGCATCGGCAGCCTCGGCCACCACTCTCGGTGACGTCAAGGCGAAGGGTTTCGTACAATGCGGCGTCAATACCGGCCTGGCCGGCTTTGCCGCACCCGACGCTTCCGGCAATTGGGCCGGTTTCGACGTCGATTTCTGCAAGGCCGTCGCTTCCGCCGTTTTCGGCGACCCCACGAAGGTGAAGTTCACCCCCCTCAGCGCCGCCAACCGCTTCCCGGCGCTTCAGTCCGGTGAAATCGACGTTCTGGCCCGCAATACGACCTGGTCGATCAATCGCGACACTGCTCTCGGGCTGAACTTCCGCTTCGTCAACTATTATGATGGGCAGGGCTTCATGGTTCGCAAGAGCCTGAACGTGAAGTCGGCGCTCGAGCTCTCCGGCGCATCGGTCTGCGTCCAGTCCGGCACGACCACCGAGCTCAACCTTGCCGATTACTTCAAGGCAAACAACCTTCAGTACAATCCGGTCGTCTTCGAAAAGCTGGACGAGGTTAACGCCGCCTATGATGCCGGTCGCTGCGACGTCTACACGACCGACCAGTCCGGCCTCTATTCGCTGCGTCTGACCCTGAAGAACCCCGACGAGCATGCGATCCTTCCGGAAATCATCTCCAAGGAGCCGCTCGCGCCGGCTGTTCGCCAGGGTGACGACCAGTGGTTCGACATCGTCAGCTGGGTCGGCTATGCCATGATCAATGCTGAAGAGTTCGGCATCACTCAGGCGAATGTCGACGACATGAAGAATTCGCCGAACCCCGACATCAAGCGCTTCCTCGGCGTCGAGGCCGACACCAAGATCGGCACCGATCTGGGCCTCACCAACGAATGGGCATACAATATCGTCAAGAACGTCGGCAATTACGGCGAAGTCTTCGAGCGCAATATCGGCCAGGGCAGCCCGCTCAAGATTGCACGCGGCCTTAACGCCCTGTGGAACAAGGGCGGCATCCAGTACGCTCCGCCGGTTCGCTAACCGGCCGCGCAGGAAAGCCGGAAAGGCGGGCAACCGCCTTTCCTCCTCCAATAAAAAAGCTCCGAAAAGGAGCATAATGGGGAATTGGCCAAGCATGACGCATCAGGCTTTGGATTCAACACGTTTATCCAGAAGCGGCTGGAGCTTTCAGTCCGCCCTCTATGACCCGACAATTCGGGGCATTTTCTTCCAGGTTCTCACCATCGTCCTCCTGGTCGTCTTCGTCTGGTGGGTCGCGCACAACACTGCCGTGAATCTGGCGCGCGCCAACATCGCGTCGGGCTTCGGCTTTCTGAACGGCCGTGCCGGCTTCGAGGTCGGTCAGTCGCTGATCGCCTATTCGAGCGATTCGACCTACGGCCGCGCGCTGCTTGTCGGTCTTCTGAACACGCTGCTGATCGCCGTTACCGGCATCATCACCGCCACCATCATCGGCTTCATCATCGGTATTGGCCGCCTGTCGCGGAACTGGCTGATTGCCAAGCTGTGCACGGTTTACGTTGAAGTCTTCCGCAATATTCCGCCGTTGCTTGTCATCTTCTTCTGGTATTCGGGCGTTCTGGCGATTCTGCCGAGCGCGCGGGAGTCGCTGCATCTGCCGCTCGGGTCGTATCTGAACAACCGCGGCCTATCCTTTCCCAAGCCGATTTTCGGCGAGACTTTCTGGCTCGTCGGCGTCGCCTTCATCGTCGCGATCATCGCCGTCATCGCGACGGCCCGATGGGCGCATCGCCGACAGGCGGCGACAGGTCAGCCGTTCCATACGATCTGGGCTTCGATCGGCCTGTTGATCGGCCTGCCGCTTATTGCCTTCCTGCTCGCAGGCGCGCCGCTATCCTTCGATTATCCGATCGCGGGCAAGTTCAACCTCACCGGCGGCTCCGTCGTCGGGCCCGAGTTCATGTCGCTGTTCCTGGCGCTTTCCTTCTACACCGCGGCCTTCATCGCCGAGATCGTACGTGCGGGCATTCGCGGCGTGCCGAAGGGACAGACGGAAGCAGCAGGCGCACTTGGGCTTCACCCCTCCTCGATCACTCGGCTGGTCGTCATTCCACAGGCCTTCCGCATCATCATTCCGCCGTTGAGCAGCCAGTATCTCAATCTAACCAAGAACTCGTCGCTGGCGATCGCCATCGGTTTTGCCGATCTCGTCGCCGTCGGCAGCACGACGTTGAACCAGACCGGTCAGGCCATCGAGGTGATCCTCATCTGGATGGTCGTTTACCTCGCGCTCAGTATCGTGACTTCGCTGTTCATGAACTGGTTCAATGCCAAGATGGCGCTGGTGGAGAGGTAAGATGAGCAACAGTTTCGTCAGAACGGCCATACTCGCGCCGGAGCCGCCTCCACCGGGAGAAAAGGGCGCGGTCGCCTGGGTTCGCCGCAATCTGCTTGCGACGCCGAAAGACATCGTTCTTACCATCGTGGCGCTGGTCTTTTTCTTCTGGGCAATGCTCCACGCGATCGACTGGCTTTTCGTGCAGGCTGTCTGGAGCGGCCCAGACCGCACCTTCTGTGCCACTGCCGTGCAGGGCGGAATCCAGCCAGACGGCTGGAACGGTGCATGCTGGGCCTTCGTCAATGCCAAATTCGACCAGTTCATTTTTGGACGTTACCCGCTTGACGAGCGCTGGCGCCCGACGCTGGTCGGTATTCTTTTCGTACTCCTGTTGGTGCCGATGCTCATCCCTTCGGCGCCGCGCAAAGGCGCCAATGCCCTCCTGCTCTTCGGCGTGCTGCCGATTGTTTCCTTCTTTCTGCTTTACGGCGGATTTGGCCTGGAAATCGTCGAGACCCCACTCTGGGGTGGGCTGCTGGTGACGCTGGTGCTCTCTTTCGTCGGCATCGCCGTCTCCTTCCCGCTCGGCATCATCCTGGCGCTCGGAAGGCGCTCGCAGATGCCGGTCATCCGCACCTTCTGCGTCGTTTTCATCGAAGTCGTCCGGGGTGTGCCGCTGATTACGGTCCTGTTCATGGCGAGCGTCATGCTGCCGCTTTTCCTGCCGGCCGGCTGGACGGTAGACAAGCTCTTGCGCGCGATCATCGGGGTATCGATCTTCGCCTCCGCCTATATGGCGGAAGTCATCCGCGGCGGCCTGCAGGCCATTCCTAAGGGTCAGTTCGAGGGGGCGGATTCGCTCGGGTTGGGCTACTGGCAGAAGATGCGGTTGGTTATCATGCCGCAGGCAATCAAGCTGGTGATCCCCGGCATCGTCAACACCTTCATCGGCATGTTCAAGGACACCTCGCTGGTGTCGATCATCAGCATGTTCGATCTTCTCGGCATCGTTCGCCTCAATTTCGTCGATCCGAACTGGGCAACCGCGGTAACGCCGCTCACGGGGCTGATATTCGCCGGATTCGCCTTCTGGCTTTTCTGCTTCGGCATGTCGCGCTATTCAGCATTCATCGAACGTCACCTCGACACCGGCCACAAACGATAAGAATGAGGGAAAACAATCATGGCTGAAGCTCCAGCTAAAAAGCTCACCGTTTCCGCAACGGAAGTGGCGATCGAAATTATCAACATGAACAAGTGGTACGGTGATTTCCATGTGCTGCGCGACATCAATCTGAAGGTCATGCGCGGCGAGCGCATCGTCATCGCTGGCCCGTCGGGTTCCGGCAAGTCGACGATGATCCGCTGCATCAACCGGCTGGAAGAACATCAGAAGGGGCAGATCATCGTGGACGGCACCGAGCTCACCAACGATCTGAAGAAGATCGACGAAGTCAGGCGCGAAGTCGGGATGGTGTTCCAGCACTTCAACCTCTTTCCGCATCTGACGATCCTCGAAAACTGCACGCTGGCGCCGATCTGGGTGCGCAAGATGCCGAAGAGGCAGGCGGAAGAGATCGCCATGCACTTCCTGAAGCGCGTCAAGATCCCCGAACAGGCCAACAAATATCCGGGGCAGCTTTCCGGCGGCCAACAGCAGCGCGTGGCGATTGCCCGGTCACTCTGCATGAACCCGAAAATCATGCTGTTCGACGAGCCGACCTCGGCGCTCGACCCCGAGATGATCAAGGAAGTGCTCGACACCATGGTGGGGCTTGCCGAGGAGGGCATGACCATGCTTTGCGTCACGCATGAAATGGGCTTTGCCCGCCAGGTCGCCAACCGCGTCATCTTCATGGATCAGGGCCAGATCGTCGAACAGAATTCGCCGGCGGAATTCTTCGACAATCCGCAGCACGAACGCACCAAGCTGTTCCTGAGCCAGATCCTGCACTGACCGGAACGCACACTTCCGGGCGACAGGCATTAACTTGTTTAAGATCCGCCGCGCCCTTTGGGTTCGGCGGGTCTTTCATGTTCAGCGGGAGGCCGTCGCCTGCAACAGACTGCAGAGACCGGCAAGGCCGGAATCGCCACCACCTGACGCGGAGATATCAACGCAACGCACGAGCATCTTGCGCTGTCTTCGATGGGCCTGCTGCGGAAGAGTTCCACGATACGCGCTCCGGATCTTCAGCGGCCCGCCGAATCTCTTCAGACAAATCGAGGACAGCTATCCGAGGGATTTGTTTTTCTGCCGACGTTTGAACCTGCGAATATAGCTTCTCTCTCGTCTGGATAAGTCCGTGCGGAATTCCATGTTTCAGCATGTTCTCATTTATGAAACTGGAGATTCAAGGATGGGCATTTTCGACAAGATCAAACATGCAATCTTCGGAGAAGCAAAAGCAGCCGAACCGGCCGCAGCCGGCGCGCCAAAGACGCCGCCCGCCCAGGCTCCCGTTTCGCCGTCGGCAGCGCCCAGTTCGGCGCCTACGGCCTCCCCCGCTCAGAGCAAACCGCCCAGCGCCCCAGCCACAGCCGCCGCGATCGATATCGTCCCTATCCTCAACGCCGCTGTCAAAAAGAGCGGCCAGAAACTCGATTGGCGTCACTCGATCGTCGACCTGATGAAAGCCGTCGGGATGGATGCGAGCCTGACCGAACGCAAGGAGCTCGCCGCCGAACTCGGCTATACCGGCGACACCAACGATTCCGCAAAAATGAATATGTGGCTGCACAAGGCGCTGATGAAGCGGCTTTCGGAAAATGGCGGCAAGGTGCCGGCCGATCTCCTGGATTGACCCGCCGAGAGGATGGATGACTGCCGCCGCGCTGCGGCGGCAGTATCCTGTTCTAAATTAAAGAGTTAGAGCATGATGTCGTCCGAAAATCGCTCACACTTTTCGGCTTCATGCTCTAGCAGTGCGCCCTCTTGCCCGCAGGCGTTGAAACAAATAACCTCCCGATCGATTACTTCGATGATCGATCAAGGGAGAATTAAATCCAATGAGATTGATGGCCGTCGTTGGCGTTGCACTTGGCCTGGGCTGTATTTCGGCCGCAGAATCTCCTTCAAACTATCAATCCTATAGCGGCGTTCGGGTCGATACCGATCCGGTCCTCCTGACCCGATACGACAAGGCACTCCGCTGGTGCGTTCCGGAAGCAGGTTCATGGCGACGAGGCTCGCCGGATCCACAGAGCCTGCATTACAATGCGGCGCTCAGAATCTGCCTTTACAGGCGGGGCTTCGTCGACAGGGGCGTCTACGCCTACCCCATTCCCAAGGTTTACTTCGATCATTTCCTGGATCGCTGAGAAGAATTTTCGGCTAACAGCAATTTATTCCACCTTTCGGCATTCCATAGGTTTGGGCTGTAATCTATCGCGCAGCACGAATCGAAATAGATATCCGACGCCTATCGGTGGGCAATTAAAGGGACAATATTTAAATGCGCGCTCATACCGTAACAATGATAATTGCCGTGGGTCTTCTGCCTTCTGCGTCCCTACGCGTCAGGACTACGATGCCTACGTCACACTGCTGCAGGGCAGCGCAAGGGCAAGAAGTGAAGCGGTGAAAGACTGCGCGAAGGGATTCGATGCAAGCGGACGTCGCGGCGCCGGGCTTGTGACAAACGTTTCGGACAAAGACGCTCCGCGGGTTGCATGCGAGCGATTTGTTGCCGCCGTTGTTTCTGGTCGCATTACCTATGACGATGTCGTCGACGTCAAACAACGCCGCTTTACTCCGAAGATCATCAAAGTTTTCCAAGGTCGCTAAACAAGATCGCGCGACGGCTTGCGGCCTCGAGCTCGCAAGCCGTCGACAACTCATCCGAGCGAAGCCACCCAGAAAGCGACGGACATCGTGCACTCGGGGCCGATTGTCACACCGTCTGAGATTGCTACCGTGCGGCAGCACCGAATGACGTGTGAGGTCAGAGATGATCTACGAGAAGATAGAAGGAGGTCCGGAACTGCTGGCTTGGTTCGGACAGAACCCGACCTTTCCTGACGCGGTAATTCTGAGCCTCTCGCTCAATCGCACTGGGGCCAGCGAGTTGATGATTCACCGCTGGATCGACACCGGTGCTGTTGATCAAGATGGATACCGGATCCTTGACAAGCATGCAGTCGTCACTTTCGCCTTCGAAGATTTTATGGACCTGCAGTTGGACGGCTTCAGCCACCAGAACGTGATCAATGGTCTCATCCTCCGCTACGCAACGGATCGCGGTCGAGCTGGCTACTATGGCCTTCCAAAAGTACCGGAAGACATCGAGATCGAGCTGCGACCCTGTTACGGGCTGGATGGTTTCATCCCGCGAAGAAAGTGACCGTGACGTTCCGTCCGGGTCGGCCTGCTGACGACAGACTAACCGCAGCAGCGGCCCCTTGAGGAAATCTTTGTTTCTCGACTTTGTCCCAACTCCTAACCTGATCTGGCGCTTCTCCTGTGACAGCAGTCGACGGGTTACGCGGTGAGCAATTGACCGAGTGATGCGAGTGCTGCGGTTCGTGCTGCAAAGCGATCGCCTGCTCTGCGGATAACTGGGAATTGGTTCAGCCCCGCTCGAGTGAGTGGCTGGCGCGGTTCCCTGCGGCATGCCTGCAGCAGCTTTCCGAGTATCTCGATCGTTGTATCGGGCTCATCACGAGAGGATTGCCTTAGCGGCAATTCCCTTGATCGGGGGGTATTTTGCAGTTCGAGGTGTGGGCGATTCTACGATCATGCGCCTCCCCTACCATGTCGATAAGTATCACTTTTGAGGGCGAATCTGCCCAAAAAGCCCTAGATTCACAAAAAAATGCAGATTCGGTCTGTGGCCGGAGGAATCCGCTCGCGCCCACCAAATTTTTGTAATGTTTTCAATCCGAGCATGCCGCTATAGTTGCAGAAAGAATAATTCGCGGTGTGCGGGATAGAAATACTGCCACAATTTCAGCGACTCAAAATTCCGCAAATATTTCAAATTGTAACTCCGGAGTGATCGGAACATTATGGCAGCAATATGGCCATACTTCTCAAGTACTTACTGCCCCGATGCTGTTGCACTTCCCCGGGATGACGTCTTATAACCCGCGCCGTAACGGCTGATTAGCTAGAAAATATTAACTGACAAACACAACGTCAGAGTTGAGGAACAGGACTATGACAACATACTACGTATCGGCGAGCAGCAGCGGCGGCAACGGCACTGCCACTTCTCCCTTTCACACGATCGGTCAGGCGATGGCGGCGGACCTTAAGCCCGGCGACGAGGTCGTGGTGAAGCCCGGGACCTACAATGAGAGCATCAACTTCGATAAGGACGGCTCGGCGGCAGGCGACATCACGCTGCGCTCGGAAGTGCCCGGCGCAGCGCTGATCCGGCCGCCCGCGGGCTCGTGGAACGCGATCAGTGTCAACGCCAACCACGTGGTCATCGACGGCTTTGACATCGGCGGCGCCGCCGGCGACGGCATCGAAGCGAACGGTGTCCACCACGTCCAGATCCTCAATAACAAGGTCCACGGCAACGGGGAGTCGGGCATCCAGTTCAACCAGTCGGACTTCATCCACGTCGAAGGCAACGAGACCTACAACAATGCGTCGTCGGGCTGGTTCTCGGGCATCTCGCTCTACCAGAACCGGAACATCACCGGTGATACCTCGACGGACGGCTACCGGAACATCGTGCGCGACAACATCTCCCATGACAACGTCACGAAGTCGGGTGCGCACACCGATGGTAACGGTATCATCATCGACGATTTCCAGAGCACGCAGACGAGTGGTCATCCGAACTACACATTCAAGACCCTGGTCGACAACAACCTTGTCTACGAGAACGGCGGCAAAGGCATCCAGGTTACCTGGAGCGACTCCGTCACTGTGTCGAACAACACCGCATACCACAACAACCAGGACCCGCAGAATGACGGCACCTGGCGCGGCGAGCTCAGCAACTCGGCGTCGAGCAACAACACCTGGGTCAACAACATTAGCGTAGCCGACCCATCGCTGAATAAGAACAACACTGCGATCGATAACACGTCAACCGGCGGCTACACCAACAACAACGTCGTCTGGGCCAACAACATCACCTATAACGGCACGGCCGGCCAGGCCTCGGTCAAGACCGACGGCGGCAACGCGATGCCGAGCACGGCGAACGGCAACAAGCTTGGCGTCGACCCGCATTTCGTGAATGCATCGAACGGCGACTTCCACCTCGCCTCGGGCTCGGCGGCAATCGACAGCGGAACCACCAAGTACGGCGTCGACTCGGTCGACCTGGACGGCGACGCCCGCGTCGTTGGAACTATCGATATGGGTGCCTACGAATCGGGCTCCGCCCCGGTATCGGGAACGCCAACCACGCCGACGCAACCGACCGCGCCAACCACGCCGACAGAGCCGACAGCGCCCACCGCGCCTACAGCGCCGACCGCGCCCACCGCGCCCACCGCGCCGACAGCGCCGACCGCGCCGACCGCGCCGACCACATCGACGAAGGTATACACCGGCACCAGTGGTAACGACTACCTGCCACACACCGGCCAGTCCAACGGCGGTAACGAAACCTACAAGGGTCTCGGCGGCAATGACGTGTTGAAGGGCGGCGCTGGCTCGGACATCCTCATTGGTGGTACCGGAAAGGACATCATGAGCGGTGGCACCAGCTCGGATACGTTTAGCTTCAAGGCACCGACGGAGACCGGGTCCGGCTGGGCCCGCGACCTCATCACCGACTTCCAGCATGGCGTCGATAAGATCGACGTCTCGGCGATCGATGCGAATGGCTCTGCGCTGGGCGATGCAGCCTTCCATTTCCAGGCACAGGAGAATGCCTTGTTCGACAAGAAGGCTGGCGCGCTCGCGTGGCACTATGAGGACGACCACACCGTTATCCAGGCCGATTTGAACGGCGACGGCGTTCATGACTTCGAGATTCAGCTGAAGGGCCACGTCCAGCTGGGGGCAGGCGATTTTCTCCTGTAACAATGCCGTTGCGGCGGTCGTCCGACCGCCGCAACAATCGTGCCAACAATCCGGAAATAAGTCGACGGCGGAGTAAAATCCGCCCACACGGCGCGCAAACCTCGGTTGCTGGAGCGCGTGGATGAGCAAGCTGGGAGGGCGTAACCCGAGCAGCGATGCCATCCGCGCGCTGCGATTTTTTGGCGGGTTTCAAGCGGCCTATCTGAGGTTCCAGGTGCTCGACGTGGACGGCGATGTGGATGGGAGGGCTTAAGCTGCGTTTTCTTCGTAGGCGCGATTTTGCTCGCGCGTTGCGCGTGCGATACCGTGGACCTGGCTTCATTCTTGCGAAATTTCGGCCACGCGACGCTGGCGATCTCGCTTCGGCATCCGCTCACTCGGCTTGTGAACGGCCATAACCAGTTCTTCCAGCAACGAGCTGGCCTACCTAACTCGAATGGCGGTCGCTGGCGGAGCGCGAGCATAAATGGGCCGAGTTCTAATCTAAAAGCCGGCGGTCTCACGCACTTCGATCGCCCCCATCCGAGCGAGCGAGTCCCGCTCCGCGATCTCCATTGCCTCCGCAAGGTTCTTCGCTTCGATGAGCAGGAAGCCACCCAAATGCTCCTTGGTCTCTGCGAAGGGCCCGTCGGTCCAACTCGCCTTGCCGGCGCGAATGCGCAATGTCTTTGCGGTCTTTGGGTCGGCAAGAGCGTTGGAGGTGAGATAGTGGCCCGAACGTTGGAGTTCTTCATTGGAAGCTAAGGACTCCCGGTCAATCTCGGCCCATTCCTCCTTGCTGGCGGCATCAACAAGTGTTTGATCGATGTAGAAGAGACAAAGGTAGCGCATCCGGTTCCTCCATGGTGCTGTCGATGTTAGTCGCAGTTGAACACCGCGATTCGACAAAGAGCAAAAATGCTGCCAGTTCAGCTTATCCGGTGAGAGTTGCTTGCTGCTCTCCGATCTTTCCAGTGGAGATCTCTGGTAGGCTCCAACCCGATTTCACGGAGAAGGCGAGTCAAACCGCGAGAGCTCGCTCAAGCTTCGGCGATACTTTCGCTGATGCTTCAGCAGCATCAAAACGGCGTGCAAAGTGCCCACTGCACTGGGGTGCAGCAACTGTAGTTCGACTTGTTCGGAATGCTTAGTGGCAGCCATACTTGTCTCTCCTTTGACTGGCTCAAGGCGCTCCGTCTTAATCGAACAGGGACAGACGAAATCGACACGCTGGTTTCAGGAGATTGATCCGCATCACGCTCATCGTAACCGACGTGCGGGTTCAGCGGCTGCAGCATATCAGCGGTACGGACGCGATAGCGGAGGACGCCGAGATCACCGGCGAGCTGACAATGACCGGCACAATGGTCAAGGTTGTGTCAGGCACATACTTTTCACCCGTCGTTTGGTATCATCGTCTTTGGAACGAGATCAACGGCGCCGGCGTGGGAATGCAACCCCTGGATCGTCGCCTACACGTTTACCGTCCATCGCCTGAACATCGACGCCATGTCGAAGGAGGCCTCATGACCTTCGTCAAAGCCCACGAGCGCCGCCCGCCTGCCAAATCGGCCGAATACATCGCTGCCCACATGGTCCTGATTACGCGCACCGAGCAATGCATAGCCTTCGCCCGCCGTCACGGCGTCGAACTGGTCGATGTCGACGATGAGAGCTGAAGACCCCGATCCCCGAGCCTGTCCACGGCCCGGGTCGCAAGCCCCTCGTTCAAATAGCGGGGCAACTGCTCGTTTTGGCTGGCGAAGCGATTCCATGGCCAACCATTAACGCGCAAAGCCGACAAGCGTAAGCTCGCTTTATCGGGCGCTGCGAAACTGAACGAGAACATCCTAACCCTGAAAACAAATCCAATGAGGGTTTGCGCCTAAAACAAGGCGAATACAGATACTTGAAAAATTGATGGCGACCCCTGCAGGAATCGAACCTGCGACAACCTGCTTAGAAGGCAGGTGCTCTATCCAGCTGAGCTAAGGGGCCGTCTGCTGGCCGCGTTTACGAAGCGCGACCGGATGCGGCATATGTGGACGAGAAATCTCAATGCGTCCAGGGCTGCGTGCGGGTATAGCGGAAATTATCCGGATAGGCCACGACCTGGCGCGCCGGGTCCTTCGGGGCGATGACGCGATATTCGATGCCGTTGCGCTGGGCATAGGCTTCGGCAAGCGCCTGCGTTTCAAAGGTGAGTTTTACCTGCTGGTGCATATCGCCCGAGGAGGTGTAGCCCATGATCGGATCGATCTTGCGGGGGGACTCCTGATCGAATTCAAGCACCCAGAGATGGGTCTTGGCCTTGCCGGACTGCATGGCGGTCTTAGCAGGACGATAGATCTTTGCAGGCATGACTGCGGCATCTCCGAATATGCGGGGACAGCGCCCGCCTTTCATGGTCTCAATCCCGTCGCCGGGCCTCGCTTCGTCGCCAAGGATGGCGCGAAGAGATGAATTTTGCTTATCCGCGAATCCCTGCCTTTTCAAGAAAAAAGGCGGTGCGCGACGCGCTGCCGCTTCCATGCCGATAATGAGGCGATGCCGCCGATACGGATATCGGCGGACAGCGCCGCCGCGGATATTCTTCTGATTTCGGCCGAGTTGCGCAATATTACCGATTGTCTCATGTTGTGATCGCAACTCGATTGCCGCGGCCGACCCTCCGCAGTAATTACAGCTCAATAAATTCAGTGGATTTGCACTCATGACGAGACGTCCGGCGGAGCTCAATGCCATAGTGATAGGGGCTGCCATTACGGCTTTCTTCTACCTTGCCATCAGCTACGCTCAATATATCGGCCTTCTCGAACACGGCTGAGCAGCCTCCCCCTGGCCGTCGAGCCGCGCCCGGCAGAGCCGACTTGCGGCCCATCAAGATTTTTCCGTATGCATCGAGATATCGCGCGCGAATCTTCGGCGGGAGCTGGATTTATGGGTTGCGAGCGCGAGGTGAACCGTGTATCTCCCCGCCCACGGCACGGAGTGTAGCGCAGTCTGGTAGCGCATCTGGTTTGGGACCAGAGGGTCGGGAGTTCGAATCTCTCCACTCCGACCATTCAATTCCCTGACATTCTTTAATCTTTGACAGGCGCATCGTGGCCCGCATTGTTGGAACGTGAGCGCGCTTACTTCGTCTTTGTCGTCGTGGCGCTCATGATCCTGTCGCCCACCTTGATCCCCAATTTGCGGACAATGCCGGCATTGAGTTCAACGACGTATTTCACCGGGCTCATCGAATCGATGATGTCGCGCGAATAGGGCGTTGCGTTTTCCTTGATGTGGCGGATCGTGCCGGCATTGTCGGCAAAGAGCATGTCGAGCGGCAGGATGGTGTTTTCCATCCACATGGCGACGCGCCGCGGCTCGCCGAAATCGAAGATCATGCCGGCGTCATCGGCCATCGTTTTGCGGAACATCAGTCCATGGGCGCGCTGGTCGGCGGTTACCGCGACCTCAACGGTGAAATGCAGCGTCTTGCCGGCGGCGGTCTGGATGAGCAGCGGCTCCTTGTCGAACCGCATCGACTCCTCAGCCAGGGCCGGCAGGGCGACCAAGAAAAAAAGCGCCGTGACGGCGCTTCTGATCGCATGAAAGACGAGATCTCGCATCTCAATGCGACCGGCTTGCCGGGCTCGGAATATCGGGGTGAATTTCTGCGGCCATCAGGCCCTTTTCGCCATCGCCGAAGCGGACGAGAACCACCTGGCCGGGGCGCAGCTCGGTGAGGCCGAAACGGCGAAGCGTTTCCATATGCACGAAGATGTCTTCCGTGCCCTCGCCGCGCGTCAGGAAGCCGAAGCCCTTGGTGCGGTTGAACCACTTGACGAGCGCGCGCTCGAGCCCACTGGTCGCGGTGACCTGCACATGGGTGCGGACCGGCGGCAGCTGCGAGGGATGAACCGCGGTCGACTGATCCATCGAAAGGATCTTGAAAGCCTGGTAGCCGCGCTCGCGGCGTTGGATAAGGGCAACGATCCGCGTTCCCTCGAGGATCGTCTGGTAACCGTCGCGGCGCAAGCAGGTCACGTGCAGGAGAACATCCTGCATGCCATTGTCCGGTACGATGAAGCCGAAGCCCTTGGCGACGTCGAACCACTTGACGACCCCGGTGATTTCAACAAGATCGACCGTCTCTGACGACAGCTCGTCGAGATCGGTGTATTCGTTCGATGAAATCCTATCAGCCATAGTCGCCAGCCCCTCGAATACGCGTCACACTGTTACGGTTAACTGATTCTTGAAATCAAGATTAACATCTTGGTAACGGATAAGCGCAAGTCCTAGTTTTCGGTTATTCCCAGCTGCACATTTTATCATGTTGACTTGCCCGAAGCTGACCACGGCTTGCCGATAAGGGCCAGCCCCAATAAAGGAGTAGATAGAATGCGTTATCTCCACACCATGGTTCGCGTCAAAGACCTGAACGCTTCGCTTGCCTTTTATACCACGCTGTTCGGTCTGGAGGAGATTCGCCGCCACGAAAACGAGAAGGGCCGTTTCACCCTGGTTTTCCTGGCTGCCCGCGACGATCTCGAGCGTGCGCGCAGCGAAAAAGCTCCCTGCCTCGAGCTTACCTACAACTGGGATACCGAGGATTACAGCGGCGGACGCAACTTCGGCCATCTCGCCTATGAAGTCGACGACATCTATGCAATCTGCCAGAAGCTGATGGACAACGGCATCACCATCAACCGGCCGCCCCGCGACGGTAACATGGCCTTCGTGCGCTCGCCCGACGGCATCTCGATCGAAATCCTGCAGAAGGGAAGCCCGCTTCCAGCCACTGAGCCCTGGGCTTCCATGGGCAATACCGGCGCCTGGTAAGGGTTTTTGCCGCAAGGCTTTTGCGAAGCTTGCGGCTTTTGCGATTTCGGATCCGGCCGGCGCCTTGGCGCTTGCCGCGACCCGGCCCTGCAGGCAAGCTCCAGCTGACTCGACGCGGAAGATGGCGATTTTCGGCCGTTTTCCGCATCAACTGGAGACCGGTGGCTTGCGTAACAATGAGATGCGAATGCCTGTAACGGGCGCTTTGCTGATCGCCACCTCGTTGCTGGCGTTGTCTGGCTGCGCGTCGAACAAGAAGGCGCTCGATTCAGCTGCCGCGCTTCCGGTGGCTCCGGCAACCGCGGCCGCAGAGCCCCAGCTTGGCGCGACAGCGCCCGCGAAATCTGCGCCGCGACATACCGACCCCCGGCTCGTGAATGTCTCCGGCGCCCAGGCCACACCCCAGGGCATGGCGCCGGATCCGAATGCCGCCGTTCCGCCGGCCGATACGGCAATGGCAGCGCCTGCCAATATCGGCGGGCTGGTCATGCAGTCGACACGGATCAACGCGCAGGCGATGAGCATCTTTTCGGATCACCAGCCGCCGCCGCAAAACAACAGCACGTCCACCATCATCCAGCCGCAAGCCTATGCGCCGACGCAAGGCGTGGCACCGACAAGAAGCAGCGTCTACAGCCAGCCTGCCGTGCCTGCACAGCAGGCGGCGCCGGTGCTGCCGCAGCAATCCTCGGAGAACTCCGGCACGCAGCCTCTGCCCGTTCAGACCGCGTCGCTGGCGACAGGCGGCATTCCGGCAGCAACGACGAACGCGCTCTACAGCGCGCCGAAGCAGAACCTGCTCGGCAGCCTCTCCGGCCTTCTGCACAAGGCTGCCCTGCCCGGCATGACGCGTGTCGCGCCGAACGGGCTGCACGTCCAGAACGATCATGTCGAGGTCGGCTGCTTCAAGCCCGACCTGTTGAAAGTGCTCAAAACGGTCGAAAACCACTTCGGCCGGCCTGTCACCGTCACCTCAGGCTACCGCGACGAAGAACATAACCGCCTGGTCGGCGGCGCTGACGAATCGATGCACAAGAGCTGCGAGGCCGCCGACATCCAGATCGACGGCGTCTCGAAATGGGATATCGCCGCCTATATCCGCTCCTTGCCAGATCGCGGCGGCGTGGGCACCTATTGCCACACGGATTCCGTTCATCTCGACACCGGCAAGAGCCGCGACTGGAACTGGGGCTGCGGCGGCAAACGCGCGCCCATGACGACCGCCAGGGCAATCTGATATCGCGCGCGTGAAACGGCGTCACGTTACGTCAACCCGGTTTGCCGCGCTTCCGACAAGCCATACAAGCCGTTGATTCGTCAGCGGTAATCTCCAATGCTGGCGCCCCGAAAATATCTGTCGTTTTTTTGAAAAAAAACGAATTTGCCGCTTGCGGCTTTTGAAGGTGCTGACTATAAGGGCGCCACCACGAAGGAAGCGCCCTTCGTCTATCGGTTAGGACACCAGATTTTCATTCTGGGAAGAGGGGTTCGACTCCCCTAGGGCGTGCCACTCTCTCGACATCGAGACCATCGCATCTGCTTGCAGAAGCCATCGTGCGCTCCTATTTTAACAAAAACCGGCCTGCGCCCTTCGTCTATCGGTTAGGACGACAGATTCTCATTCTGTAAAGAGGGGTTCGACTCCCCTAGGGCGTACCACATTCGGGCTATACCCTTCCTATGGCGAAGGCGCGTCGCATTAAATCTGATTCATCGAGGAGGCAGCTCGCTCCGATGTCGCAAGGCGTCGCGTAGAGCTCTTGTCGTGGGCGCGTAACGCTGCCGGACGATCCGCCAGGCTTGAATTCTTCCGGTCCGCCATACCGTTCGCCACGATTTTCCACAGCCACAAAAAAATCGGCGAAAACGATGATTTTTTCGCGTCTTGGCGCTTGCGGCTTTTGAAGGTGCTGACTATAAGGGCGCCACCACGAAGGAAGCGCCCTTCGTCTATCGGTTAGGACACCAGATTTTCATTCTGGGAAGAGGGGTTCGACTCCCCTAGGGCGTGCCACTTTCTTCCCGTCGAATTCCTCATCATCAGCCTGTTTGCGCCGCCTTCTATTTTGCCGGCGCGGCATCGCAGACGCGCAACTGGATGCGGCGGGCGCCCTGGTAATGCTCGGCGCCGAGCGTACCCGCCACATGCAGGCTGGCGCCGCGTGAATTGACGAGAAGATTGCCGAGCGCCGTATCGGCGGCGCGGAAGGCGATTCCATCGAGCCGCGACCCGTCCATTGCCTCCAGCGTCACCTTCACATGTTTCTCACCGACCAGGCGGGCGTCGCGCACGCGGTGCGCCGGCACGGCAAAGAGCGGCTGGGCGTGGCCGGAGCCATAGGGGCCGGCCGCCTCCAGGCGGTCGATCAGCTCGAGCGTGGCGCCGCTGGCGCCGATCGCCCCGTCGATCTTCAGCATCTCGGTGGCGACGAGGTTCGCCACCGTCCTTGCCGCCTTTTCGGTGAAGAAGGTCCTGAGCCTGCCGAGATCGGCGCGCTCGACGGTCAGCCCCGCAGCCATGGCGTGGCCGCCGCCCTTGACGAGCAGCCCCTCGTCGACCGCCGCCCGCACCATTCTGCCCATGTCGAAGCCGTTGATGGAGCGGCCGGAGCCGGTGCCGCGGCCGGAGGGATCGAAGGCGATCGCGAAGGCCGGCCGTTTGAACTTTTCCTTCAGCCGCGCCGCGATCAGCCCAACGATGCCGGGATGCCACTTCTCATGGGCGGTGACGATGACGGAGGCGCCCTCACCGTCGCCATATTCGGCGAGCGCCTCAGCTTCCGCCTCCTGCAGCATCATGGCCTCCATCGCCTGCCGCTCGCGATTGAGCTCGTCGAGGCGCTGGGCGATCATTTCAGCTTCGCCGGCATCGTCGAGCGTCAACAGGCGGCTTCCGAGTGCTGCATCGCCGATTCGTCCGCCGGCATTGATGCGCGGGCCGATCAGGAAGCCGAAATGATAGGGTGTCACCGGGCCGGCGAGCCCAGCCTTGCGGAAGAGTGCGGCTAGCCCGGCATTGCTCTGGTGGCGGGCGGCGACCAGCCCCTTGACCACATAGGCGCGGTTGAGCCCCTTCAGCGGCACGACATCGCAGACGGTCGCAAGCGCGACGATATCCAGCCATTGCAACAGGTCGATGGCCAGGATGCGCTTATTGCCGGCCGCGCGCAGCAGCCTCAGCGTCGCCACCAGCACCATGAAGACGACGCCCGCCGCGCAAAGATGCCCCTGCCCCGACAGATCGTCTTCACGGTTCGGATTGACAAGCGCATGGCAGGGCGGCAGCTCATGTGTCACCTGGTGGTGATCGATAACCACGACATCGATATTGCGCGCGGCAGCAGCCGC
The DNA here is from genome assembly GCF_014200175.1 of Rhizobium lentis. Lineage (GTDB taxonomy): Bacteria > Pseudomonadota > Alphaproteobacteria > Rhizobiales > Rhizobiaceae > Rhizobium > Rhizobium mulingense. The sequence goes on from NZ_JACHBD010000004.1 coordinate 234,210, forward strand.
AAGCGCCTCGTGACTGGTGGATCCGCAATCGACGGTGACGATCAGCCGCGCGCCATTGTCGATCAGCTGGCTGATCGCCGCCGGATTGGGGCCGTAACCTTCAAAGATCCGGTCGGGGATGTAGATATTCGCCTTGACGCCGAAATGGCTGAGAAAGCGGAACATCAGCGCGGATGAAGCCGCGCCGTCGACATCGTAGTCGCCGAAAATCGCCACGCTCTCGCCCCTCTCGATCGCGCGCATGAGGCGGGACGCCGCCTTCTCGCAATCGGTCAGCGTGTGGGGATCGGGCATCAGGCTGCGGATTGTCGGATCGAGAAATTCGATCGCCTCGTCCACCGGGACGCCGCGCCCGGCGAGAACGCGAGCGATCAGATCCGGCAGCCCGTGAACCTGCGACATGGCGAGTGCCCGATTCTGACCGGCCTGATCAAGCCGAGCCACCCAGCGATTATCGAGCGCGGATTTCTCCACCCCGAGAAACGCGCGCTGTACCGGATCGACTAGATCTGCCATGCCAAACTCCGCTGATGTCATCTGTTTTTTTACAGGAGCAGCGGAGATAACATAGCGATGGACTTGCAGACACGGATTTTTACCAGAAGATCGCCCAGACGATCATGGCGATGCCGCCGATCTGGACGAGCAAGAACGAAAACAGCGTCAGCAGAATGGCCCAGTTGCGGCCTTCCGTATGTTCGTCGTCAAGCGCCTCGTCGTGACTCTCTTCACGAATGTCACGGCGTACCGGCTTGAGGATGTCTGCAAACATCTCAGGGCGGGCTGGCGGCACCTTGCTCGGGCTGCCATGCTCTTTTCCGGCGTGGCTGTCCTTGCTCATGAAATGCTCCACGCCGACGACTCACCATTTATGGTTTTATTTATATCAATATTTCGGCGGTTGGTAATATAGACTTCCGTAAGGGGAGTCTGAACAATTGACAGAAAAAACCGCCCTGTCCAGAGACAGGGCGCCTCATACTCCGAGCGGGAAATGCCTAGAGCGCCGTACCTTCATTTCGGACGCACAAAGCACGCGCCAACACTCTGAATCTACGCATCGCGCTTTCCGAAAATCGATTCTCGTGCGGATGCGCTAGGCTTCTTCTTTCGGCCGTTCGATACGGATGACCTGCGGCTCGCCGAACAGATAGCCTTCCGACTTTATCGAGGCGATGGCCTTGCGCACCGATTCCTCCATCGTCGCATGGGTGACCAGAATGATCGTCTGGTGATGGGACGGCGCCAGATGCTGCTTGGAGCGTTGGACGATCGATTCGAGCGAAATGTGGTTTTCGGCCATGCGGGTTGCGACGCTCGCAAAGACGCCGGTGCGGTCGAGCACAGTCAGGCGGATGAAATAGCCGCCTTCGTGGCTCTGCATCTGCGCCTTGCGATAGGGCTCCAGCGCCTTTGCAGGATGGCCGAGCACCGGCACGCGCTGGGCGCCCGGCTGGCTTTTGGCGATATCGGCAATGTCGCCGAGCACAGACGAGGCGGTGGCATTGCCGCCGGCGCCGGGACCGACCATCAGCAGCTCGCCGAGCACATCGGATTCGATCGCCACCGCATTGGTGACGCCGTCGACCTGGGCAATGACCGAATCGACCGGCACCATGGTTGGGTGCACGCGCTGCTCGATGCCGGTATCGGTGCGCTGGGCAACGCCCAGGAGCTTGATGCGATAACCGAGTTCGGCGGCGGCGTGGATATCCTCGATCGAGATGTTGGTGATGCCTTCGAGATAGATGTCGTCGGCCGCGATGCGGTTGCCGAAGGCGAGCGTCGTCAGGATAGCAAGCTTGTGGGCGGTATCGTTGCCTTCGATATCGAAGGCGGGATCGGCCTCGGCATAACCCAGCCGCTGCGCTTCCTTGAGGCATTCGGCGAAGGAAAGCCCTTCCTTCTCCATCTTGGTCAGGATGTAATTGCAGGTGCCGTTCATAATGCCGTAGATGCGAGAAACGGCATTGCCCGTCAGCGATTCGCGCAGCGCCTTGATGACGGGAATGCCGCCGGCGACCGCCGCTTCGAAATTCAGGAGCGATCCCTTCTCTTCCGCGATCGTCGCAAGCTCGACGCCGTGATAGGCAAGCAACGCCTTGTTGGCTGTCACCACGTGGAGACCACGCTGCAGTGCCGTGCGAACCGAAACGTTGGCCGCCCCTTCGGCGCCGCCCATCAGCTCGACGAAAACGTCGATGTCGCCCTTTTCGGCAAGCTCTTCCGGCCGGTCGAACCAGGTCACAGCGGAAAGATCGACGCCGCGGTCTCTCGCTTTGTCACGCGCGGAGACCGCCGTGATGATGATCGGACGCCCGCAGGTGACGGCAAGCTCGTTGCTCTTCTGCTGAATGATGCGGACAAGCGAGGCGCCAACGGTGCCCAAGCCCGCAATGCCGATTTTGAGGGCATCTGCCATGGATCGATCCTGAAATGTCTGTGTGGCGGCAGCCGCGGAAAGCGGCTGCCGAGAGTTGAGATTAGCGGTGTGCGTTAAGCGAAATGACGTTATGCATCGTTTCGTCCGCCGTCGACATGAACTTCTTGATGTTGCGCGCAGCCTGGCGGATGCGGTGTTCGTTCTCGACAAGCGCCAGACGGACGTAGTCGTCGCCCATCTCGCCGAAGCCGATACCCGGGGCAACGGCGACGTCGGCCTTCTCGACCAAGAGCTTGGAGAATTCCAGCGAACCGAGATGACGGAACTTTTCGGGGATTTTCGCCCAGGCAAACATCGTCGCAGCCGGCGGCGGCACGTCGAAGCCGGCCTTGCCGAAGCTTTCGACCATGACGTCACGCCGGCGTTTATAGACGTTGCGGACTTCGGCAATGTCGGAGCCGTCACCGTTCAGCGCGTGGGTCGCCGCTACCTGTATCGGCGTGAAGGCGCCGTAGTCGAGATAGGATTTGACGCGGGTGAGCGCAGCGATCAGCCGCTCGTTGCCGACGGCGAAGCCCATGCGCCAGCCGGGCATGGAGAAGGTCTTCGACATCGAGGTGAACTCGACGGTCACATCCATCGCGCCCGGCACTTCGAGAACCGACGGCGGCGGGGCGCCGTCGAAGTAGATCTCCGAATAGGCAAGGTCGGAGAGCACGATGATGTCGTGCTTCTTGGCGAAAGCGATGACGTCCTTATAGAAATCGAGCGTCGCGACGAGGGCGGTCGGGTTCGAGGGGTAGTTGAGGATTAGCGCCAGGGGCTTCGGGATCGAATGCCGGACGGCGCGCTCGAGCGGCGGGAAAAAGCTCTCATCCGGCTCAACCGACATCGAACGGATCACGCCGCCCGCCATCAGGAACCCGAAGGCGTGGATCGGATAGGTCGGGTTCGGGCAGAGGATGACGTCACCGGGCGCGGTGATCGCCTGCGCCATATTGGCGAAGCCTTCCTTGGAGCCCAGGGTGGCGACCACCTGCGTATCCGGGTTGAGCTTGACGCCGAAACGGCGGGCATAATAGGCGGCCTGGGCGCGGCGCAGGCCCGGAATGCCCTTGGAGGACGAATAACGGTGGGTGCGCGGGTCCTGCACGACCTCGCACAGCTTGTCGACGATCGCCTGGGGGGTGGGAAGGTCAGGGTTTCCCATGCCGAGATCGATGATATCGGCGCCGCCCGCTCGCGCGCTTGCTTTCAAACGATTGACCTGTTCGAAAACATAAGGCGGCAAACGCCGGACTTTGTGAAACTCTTCCATTTCATTCCCCATGGAAAGGCGGCATTTTGGGCCGCAGTCGAAGTTCGTTCCGTCTCCCGGCGGCTGCGACACGAACTTCAACAATCGCAGCGCCGTATTCATCACACCCAAGCCGCGCGGCAAATCTTTGACGAAAAGGCCGCGCAAAGCGCATTATCAGGAAAATTGCATCTTCCGATCCTTGCCGAAGGCTTTGCGTCCAAATTGCCTGAAAGGCAAGGTCTATTTGGAGATTTCGGAGAGCGTCTGCTCGCCGTGCTCGGCGGCCAGACGGCGCATTTCGGTGACCTTGGCCTGATATTCGGCTTCCGAGATCGTGCCGGCATTGCGTCGGGCGGCAAGCGCGGTCAGCTGATGCTGCAGTTCGGCGGCCTGCTCGTCGCTCATCTGGACGTTGGCGGCCGTCAGCGGCGCGCCGAAATTCGGATAGCCGTCCGGCGACTTCGCAAGGCCGCCTTCGACCGCCTCGCCCTTGCTGGCCGGCATGACGACGGCGGTCGGCGCCGCTCGCTTGGCAGCGGCCGCGGCCTTCTCCTCCGCCGTCAGATTGCATCCCGCAAGGGCCATCGCCGCCGCGGCGCAAATCAATGCGGTGCGGTTGAAGGTTGCGATGCGCCGGATGCCGTTCTTCGTCATGCCTCAAAATCCAGTTCTGACTGCTTCGACTGTTAAATTTGTCGCAGCCACAAAGCAATAGCACGAGCCGATGCGGGTGGAACTTGTTTTCTCGTTCGGTCACGATGTACAACGAAGAGATAAAAAGGGTGCTGCCGCCGGAGGAAATGGTGACCGACAGCAAGCAGGAGAGTGGCAGCCAGAAAAATGGCGGCAAGACCGGTTTCGACGCAACCGATCTCGATCCCTATGTGCTGAAGGATCCCGAGACCATGGCGATGAATTTCGCCCGGGCGCTCGAAAATCTCGGGCAAGCCGCTTCGGCTTGGCTTGCGCCGCGCGAACGCGGCGAGATCACCGAAACCGCCATCGATCCGATGGCCGACATGGTCAAGACGCTGTCAAAAGTCAGCGAATACTGGATTTCCGATCCCCGCCGCACCTTCGAGGCGCAGACGCAGCTGATGTCTTCGTTCTTCGGCATTTGGATGCGCTCGATGCAGCGCATGCAAAGCATGAGCGGACTGCAGGGCGAGCCCCTGCCGCCCGAGCCCGACACCCGTAAGGACAAGCGCTTCTCCGACGAGGACTGGGAGAAGAATCCGTTCTTCGATTTTCTGCGCCAGGTCTATTTCGTTACATCAGACTGGGTGGAGAAGCTGGTGTCGGAGACCGACGGCCTGGACGAGCATACCAAGCACAAGGCCGGCTTCTACGTGAAGCAGATCACGGCAGCGCTGTCGCCGAGCAACTTCATCCCCACCAATCCGCAGCTCTATCGCGAGACGATTGCCAGCAACGGCGAAAACCTGGTGCGCGGGATGAAGATGCTCGCGGAGGACATCGCCGCCGGCCACGGCGAGCTTCGCCTTCGCCAGACGGACATGACGAAATTCGCTGTCGGCCGCGACATGGCGCTGACGCCGGGCAAGGTAATCGCCCAGAACGACATCTGCCAGATTATCCAGTACGAGGCGTCGACCGAGACAGTGCTGAAGCGGCCGCTGCTAATCTGCCCGCCCTGGATCAACAAATTCTATATTCTCGACCTCAACCCGCAGAAATCCTTCATCAAATGGTGCGTCGACCAGGGTCAGACCGTCTTCGTGATTTCCTGGGTCAACCCGGATGCGCGCCACGCCGAAAAGGACTGGGCGGCCTATGCCCGCGAAGGCATCGATTTCGCGCTCGACACAATCGAGAAGGCAACCGGCGAGAAGGAGGTCAATGCCGTCGGCTACTGCGTCGGCGGCACGCTGCTGGCGGCAACGCTGGCGCTGCACGCCAAGGAGAAGAACAAACGCATCAAGACGGCTACGCTCTTCACCACCCAGGTCGACTTCACCCCTGCCGGCGACCTGAAGGTCTTCGTCGACGAGGAGCAGCTTGCCGCGCTCGAAGAGCATATGAAATCGGCCGGTTATCTCGACGGCTCGAAGATGTCGATGGCCTTCAACATGCTGCGCGCTTCCGAGCTGATCTGGCCCTATTTCGTCAACAGCTACCTCAAGGGCCAGGAGCCCCTGCCCTTCGACCTGTTGTTCTGGAACGCCGATTCAACCCGCATGGCGGCGGCAAATCATGCCTTCTATTTGCGCAACTGCTATCTTCGCAATGCGCTGACGCAGAACGAAATGATCCTCGACGGCAAGCCCGTGTCGCTGAAGGACGTGAAGATCCCGATCTATAATCTCGCCACCCGCGAGGACCACATCGCGCCTGCCAAATCCGTCTTCCTCGGCAGCCGGTTCTTCGGCGGCAATGTGGAATTCGTCGTCACCGGTTCGGGACACATCGCCGGCGTCGTCAACCCGCCCGACAAGAAGAAGTACCAATTCTGGACGGGCGGCCCGGCCAAGGGCGAGTACGAAACCTGGCTCGAGCAGGCGACCGAGACGCCGGGATCGTGGTGGCCGCATTGGCGGGCCTGGATCGAGACGCATGACGGCAGACGCGTTGCGGCGCGCAAACCCGGCGGCGATGCGCTGAATGCGATCGAGGAAGCGCCGGGAAGTTACGTGATGGAACGCGTCTGACAAAGGCCGAACGCATCTCTTTTTGAGACGCCATGAGAAAGTACGGCGGTCGCGTAAACAAATTAGAAACCATAATTCGTCATCCTTGCGAAACAGTCGGATGTCGCAAGCGGTCTAAATTCGGCCCATTTGCGCCATTACCGGCCCCGGCGAAGTGTAGTCAGTCAGTGCCGCCGGCCTGCGTAGCGAGTTTGAAAGACGAGTTCAGTATGGCGTTTGCGGTCGGGGCGTTTGATGGCGCCACCTCTCTTGAAGGATCTGCTTTTCGTTTGCGCAGATCTCGCGGCTTTCTTTACGGCGTCGTCGGCGCCGGACTTCTGACCTCGACATGGTTGATCGCGACCTTCGCGACAATGCATTCGATCGGCGCGCCCGTTTCCGCGTCCGAGAGCTTCACGCACCTTGCGTCGGCCCCGAAGCTCAAGCCGGCGACGTCCCACGAACGACTGATCCATGTCGGCAAAGCCGACCGGCTGGCCGCCTTCAATGCCAAGCCGGTCGTTGCCCTGACGGCTCATCTCATCCAATCGCATGCGCAAAAGACCAATGCTGCCGCATCGGCATCGGTGGCGCTTGCAAAGAATCGTCTTGTCACCCCTGCCGAACCGCCGGTCGCCGTTGCCGCGGCAACACCTTCCGACACCGCGAAATTCGTCAAGGACGATATCGTCACGCCGCCGGTCGAGCTCGCCCGCGCGGAGGCCGAAGAGAACGAGGACGACCGGATCATCATTCCTTCCAAGGAAGCCGTCGCAGCCGTTGAACTTCCTGCCCTGCTCGCCCTTGCCGATGCCGGGCCGCAGCAGATCGCGCCAGCCCCGGTCGAGCCGGCCGCACCCGCCTTCAAGACGGCGTCGCTGCCGCAGGAAAAGCCTGCGCCCGTGGAAGTTGCCGAGGCCGAAGAACAGCAGCCCTTCGATCTCGTGCTGGCGCCGGATGCCGGTTCCGTGCCGCTGCCGATGGCGCGCCCGGACGGCCTGATCGGCAAACCGGCCCCAGGCTCCAAGGAGGCGCAGCGTTCCGCCGCGCCCGTCCTTGCCTATGCCAAGCCGAACGCGCTGATCGACGACGATGAGGACGACGCAGTCCCGCGTTACGACAAGCCGGTCTTCTCGCCGAAGCTGCGCGCAGGCGTCGCCATCTACGATATCGAAAACAGCACCGTCTACCTGCCGAACGGCGAGCGGCTGGAGGCCCATTCCGGCCTCGGCAAGATGCGCGACAATCCGCGCTACGCCAACAAGAAGATGCGCGGACCGACGCCGCCGCACACCTACGTCCTCACCATGCGCGAGGCCCTGTTTCACGGCGTCGAAGCATTGCGGCTGACGCCGGTCGAGGGCTCGGACGCCATATATGACCGGGTCGGCCTGCTCGCCCATACCTACATGCTCGGCAAGAACGGCGATTCCAACGGCTGCGTCTCCTTCAGGGATTACAAGCGCTTCCTGGCCGCCTACAAGCGCGGCGAGATCAAGCAGCTTGTGGTCGTGCCGCGGCTGAACAACAAGCCGGCATCGACGCTTGCCTCGCTGTTTTCATCGCGCAGCTGATGGATAAGCAGGCGAGCGGCCACCCATAAACGCTACTTCAACAAGCCAGCGACTCGCTCCACCGCCTCGGCGATCTCTGCCTGCGAACCCGCGTAAGACAAACGCAGGGTGCGATGTCCCTCCAGCGGATCGAAGTCCAGCCCGGGGGTTGCGGCGACGTTGATCTCGGCGAGCATCCGCTTGGCAAAGCCCATACTATCATTGGTGAAGCGGGAGACATCGAGATAGGCGTAGAAGGCGCCGTCCATCGGCGAAGCCGGCGTAAGGCCAATCTTCGGCAGGCGGTCGAGCAGCAGGTCGCGGTTGGCGGCGTAACTTGCCTTGACGCGATCGAGCTCGTCGCTTGCGCCAAGAGCGGCCGTGGCGGCGATCTGGGAGAGTTCGGGCGGGGAGATGTAGAGGCTCTGCGCCACCCGCTCGATCGGCCGCACCAGGCGCTCGGGCAGCACCATCCAGCCGATTCGCCAGCCGGTCATGCAATAATATTTGGAGAAAGAGTTGATGACGATCGCCTCGTCGGTCAGTTCGAGCGCGCTCGCCTCCTCGCCGGCAAAGGTCAGCCCGTGGTAGATTTCATCGGAAATGAAGGCGATGGAATGGGTCGCGCAGTAATCCGAAAGCGCCTTCAGCCCCTCGCGGCCCGTCACCGTGCCGGTCGGGTTGGCGGGGCTTGCGAGCAGCACACCCTTCAGTCTGACACCGCTTTTTTTCTGCACCGCCTCAAGGCTCTCGGGGGTAAGGGTGAAATGGGTCTCGGCCGTTACCGGCACCTCGACGACCTTCAGACCCAGGGCGCCAAGGATATTGCGATAGGCGGGATAACCCGGTCTTGCAATCGCCACCGCATCGCCGGGATCGAAGAGGGAGAGAAAGGCGAGATTGAAGCCGGCCGAGGAACCTGTGGTGACGGCAATGCGCGCCGGATCGATCTCCAGGCCGTGGCGATCCTGGTAATGCCAGGCAAGTGCCGATTTCAGCCGCGCCGTTCCCAGCGCGTCGGTGTAACCAATCCGGCCTTCGGCAAGGGCTTCGCGCGCCGCTTGGAGGGCCGCCTGAGGGGCTGGATGCGAGGGTTGACCGACCGCCATCGAGATGACGGGATGTCCGGCCGCACGCCGCTTCGTCGCCTCCGCCAGCACGTCCATGGCATGAAAAGGCTCGACTTCGCTGCGTTTGGATATGGAAAACAAGATCGTTTCTCGCTCGGCTTCTTCAATGACGGCCCGACAATTGCCGCATTAATCGGCTCATCACAATCCCGCGAGCGTAACGCGGGGATGAAAAATTCCTGTTTGAGCGGAACCGAACGCCCTCTACCTTGACGTGACGCATTCAAGTCCATTAACCCGGCGACGGCCTTCTCGATCGGAAGACCACCATCGCCGTTGACGAGGATATCATGGCCTTCTTCCTGAAAACCTTCACCGCACTGGCGCTTGCCGCATCGATCGCTCTTCCGTTTCCGGCGGCTGCGCTCGACGACCAGCAGAAGAAGGAGTTCGGCGAGTTCATCAAGCAATATCTGATCGAGAATCCCGAGATCATGCTCGATGTCCAGGAGGCCTTGCAGAAGAAGCAAGAAGCCCAGCGGCTGGCGAAAGCCAACATGGCGATCGAAGAGAACACGACCGACATCTTCGATTCGAAGAACGACGTCACCCTCGGCAATCCGAAGGGCGACGTTACCGTCGTCGAGTTTTTCGATTATAATTGCAGCTACTGCCGTCATGCGCTTCCCGATATGCAGGCGATGCTGAAGAAGGACAAGAACGTCCGATTCGTGCTCAAGGAATTTCCGATCCTCGGGCCGGATTCGGTCGCCGCTCACAAGGTGGCGGACGCCTTCCGCAAGCTGGCACCTGAAAAATACGCCGATTTCCATGTCGCGCTGCTCAGCAGCGAAGGCCGCGCCTCGGACGAAAGCGCGATCGCGGTTGCCGCCTCGCTCGGCGTCAGCGAAGACAAGATCCGCGCCGAGATGGCGAAGAGCCCGAACGACGGCATCGTCCAGGCGACCTACCAGCTCGCCTCCAGCCTCGGCATCAGCGGCACGCCGTCCTATGTAATCGGCAATGAACTGGTGCCGGGCGCCGTCGGGCTCGACGATCTCGAAGCCAAGGTCAAGAATATGCGCAGCTGCGGCAAGACCGCCTGCTGAGCAAGACGGCCGTCCCATCAAATCGCCAAAATCGAAGCGTTTCAGCCATGTGGACAAATGTGGCGCGATTCCTGCCGGGCAATCCGTAAGGGCTTTCATTCAGCCTTCGCCGAGTCTATAGGTTGCCGTCGCGCATTTTACGGAACATTCGATGACGCAAACGATTTTTGTCCTGAACGGCCCCAACCTGAACATGCTGGGTAAAAGAGAACCCGGCATTTATGGCGGCAAGACGCTGAAGGACATCGAGGCGAACTGCAAGGCCGCCGGCCGCGAACTCGGCTTCGATATCGATTTCCGCCAGACCAATCACGAAGGTACACTTGTGGAGTGGTTTCACGAGGCCGACGAAAAGGCCGTCGGCGTCGCCGTCAATGCAGGCGCCTATACGCACACCTCGGTCGCGCTGCATGATGCGATCCGCGCTATTTCCATTCCCGTCGTCGAACTCCACCTATCCAACGTCCATGCACGGGAAGAATTCCGCCACAAATCGATGATCGCGCCGGCATGCAAGGGCGTGATCTGCGGTTTCGGGCCTCACAGCTACATCCTGGCGCTGCATGCGCTGAAGAACATCACGGCATAAGAAGAAGACAGGGCAACACCATGGCTGAAAAGAAATCGGGTATCGATCAGGCACTGATCCGCGATCTCGCCAACATTCTCAACGAGACGGATCTGACGGAGATCGAGGTAGAGCAGGATGACTTGCGCATCCGCGTTTCGCGCAACGGCGCGACGCAATATGTGCAGGCGCCGATCGCAGCATCGGCCTATGCTGCGCCCGCAGCCGCCGCTCCGGCAGCGGCAGGTGCCGCGCCAGCCGCTGCCCCCGCCCGCAATCCTGCCAATGTCGTCAATGCGCCGATGGTCGGCACCGTCTACATGGCGCCGGCTCCCGGCGCGCGCCCCTTCATCGAGATCGGCGCCACCGTCAAGGAAGGCCAAACGCTGATCATCATCGAAGCGATGAAGACGATGAACCAGATCCCCTCGCCGAAGTCGGGCAAGGTGACCGAAATTCTCGTCGATGACGGACATCCCGTCGAATACGGCCAAGCCCTCGTCGTCATCGAATAGGCCCATGCCCATGATTTCGAAAATCCTCATCGCCAATCGCGGGGAAATCGCCCTTCGCGTGCTCCGGGCCTGCAAGGAGCTCGGCATTGCCTGCGTCGTGGTGCATTCCACCGCCGACGCCGATGCCATGCATGTGCGCCTTGCCGACGAAAGCGTGTGCATCGGTCCGCCCTCTTCGCGCGAGAGCTATCTCAATATCCACCAGATCGTCGCCGCCTGCGAGATCACCGGTGCCGACGCCGTGCATCCGGGCTACGGCTTTCTGTCGGAGAATGCCAAGTTTGCAGATATTCTCGAAGCCCATGGCATCACCTTCATCGGGCCGACGGCGGATCACATCCGCATCATGGGCGACAAGATCACCGCCAAGACGACGGCGCTGGAGCTCGGCATTCCCGTCGTTCCCGGCTCGGACGGTGAAGTGAAGACCGAAGAGGATGCGCTGCGGACGGCCGCCGAAATCGGCTATCCCGTACTGATCAAAGCGACCGCCGGCGGCGGCGGGCGCGGCATGAAGGTCGCCAGAAGCGAAGCCGATCTGATCGAGGCCTGGTCGACAGCACGCACGGAAGCGGCAGCCGCCTTCGGCAACGATGCCGTCTACATGGAAAAATATCTCGGCAAGCCGCGCCACATCGAAATCCAGGTATTCGGCGACGGCGAAGGCAATGCCATCCATCTCGGCGAACGCGACTGCTCGCTGCAGCGCCGCCACCAGAAGGTCTGGGAAGAGGCGAATTCGCCGGCGCTGAATGTCGAGCAGCGGATGAAGATCGGGCAGATCTGCGCCGACGCCATGAAGAAGCTGAAATATCGCGGCGCCGGCACGATCGAATTCCTCTACGAGAACGGCGAGTTCTACTTCATCGAAATGAATACCCGCCTGCAGGTGGAACATCCGATTACCGAAGCGATCACCGGTATCGACCTCGTGCACGAGCAGATCCGTGTCGCTTCCGGCGGCGGCCTGTCGGTGACGCAGGACGATGTGCATTTTTCCGGCCACGCCATCGAATGCCGCATCAATGCCGAGGATGCGCGCACCTTCGTGCCCTCGCCCGGCACGATCACACATTTCCATGCGCCGGGCGGCCTTGGCGTGCGCATCGATTCCGGCGCGTATCAGGGCTACAAGATCCCGCCCTATTACGACAGCCTGATCGGCAAACTGATCGTGCACGGTCGCACCCGCGTCGAGTGCATGATGCGGTTGCGCCGCGCGCTCGATGAATTCGTCGTGGACGGCATCAAGACGACGCTGCCGTTGTTTCAGGAACTCGTCTCCAATCAGGATATCGCCAACGGCGACTACGACATTCACTGGCTGGAACACCATCTCGCCAACACGCCGGCGGCATAGGACAGGAATGGCAGGACCGCGCGGGAAGTCACCAGGCATCACCCCTGACATTCTCCTGCGCGCCTATTCCATCGGCCTCTTCCCGATGGCCGAATCCGCAGACGACCCGGAAATCTTCTGGGTCGAGCCGGAATTGCGCGGCGTCTTGCCGCTCGATCGTTTCCATGTATCGAAGAGCCTCGCCAAGAAGGTGCGCCGACATCCCTTCGAGATCCGCATCGACCACGCCTTCGAGCAGGTGATCGCGGCTTGCGCCGAGGAGACATCGGGGCGCCCGAGCACCTGGATCAACCAGACAATCCGATCGCTCTATTCGACGCTGTTCGACATGGGCCACGCCCATACCGTTGAAGCGTGGCACGGCGATGAACTGGTCGGCGGTCTCTACGGCGTCTCGCTCGGCTCGGCCTTCTTCGGCGAAAGCATGTTTTCACGCCGCACGGACTCCTCGAAGATCTGCCTCGTGCATCTGGTAGACCGGCTGAGAGAAAGGGGCTTTACCCTGCTCGATACCCAGTTCACCACCGAGCATCTGAAGAAGTTCGGAGCGATCGACGTTCCGAAGGCCGATTATGCCGCGCTGCTTGCCGCCGCGATGGAATCGCCACACCTGAAGTTTTAGACGCGTTCGATTCATCCCTGCGTTGATTTTCCGACCGATTTAAGTAACTTCCGGAAATGCAATGGGGATAGAATTTTTGAGACGGTATTTTGCGGCGGCGATGCTTTTCGCCTCACTTGCAGCTCAGGCCGAGGCACGTCCCTATCAAGAGATGTTCCCTGGCAGGACCGATTTTTCCGATGGGGAAAATTCGTTACTGGAAAAGCTCGATTTTCAGCAGGGTGTGATCAAGCTGCCTGAGGCGAAGGCGACGCTGAACCTGCCTGCCAACTTCTACTATCTCAGCCCGGCCGACACGAAGACGGTGCTTGTCGATATCTGGGGAAACCCTCCGGCGGCGGCCGATGGAATGCTGGGGATGATCTTCGGCGAAATACGCGCCGACCGACCCGCAATCCTGGGGATCGATCGTCGAATACAACGCGGACGGTTATGTCTCGGACATCGATGCCGCCACGACGAATTACGACGAACTGCTGCAGAACATCAAGGATGCGATCAGCGAAAGGAATCCTGAGCGCGAAAAACAAGGCTTCCCGAAGATCACCCTAGTTGGCTGGGCTTCAGCGCCGCATTATGACAAGCCGGAGCATGCGATGCACTGGGCGCGCGATCTGGTTTTCGGCAACGACACGCAAGCTGAGCACACGCTGAATTATTCCGTGCGGGTGTTCGGGCGCGAGGGTGTCTTCGAATTCGACTTCGTTGCCGGACTCGGACAGCTGAAGGAGATCGAGGCGGTCATTCCGACGGTCACGAAGCTCGTGCAGTTCGACAAGGGGATGACCTATGGCGACTATGTCGACGGTGACAAGATCGCGGCCTACGGCATGGCAGGAATGATCGCCGCAGGCGCTGGCGCCAAGATTGCCGCAAAGGTAGGAGTGCTGGCCCTTGCCCTTGGCTTCTTCAAAAAGGCCGGCATCCTCATCGTCGTCTTGGCCGGCGGTGTGCTTCGTTTTGCCAAAGGACTTTTCAACAGGAACAAGCCCCCGACTGTATAGGCTCGGGGCAGTTCGGTTGAGGAATGGACAAGCGCGACGCGGATACGATTCACCGGAGGGATTGTTTTGTGGTGACGAGGGGCCAGCCGATGCCAATGCCAGTGGATCATAGGCGACGCTCTAATCGGCTGACGCACTTACGGCGTTTAATACGTCAAGGCGACGCACTGTAATTTCGCCGGCATCACCGATACATGACCTGGATGCGTGAATGCCGATCCGGCCTAGCGCGCCGTCGCCTTGGCTCCGTCAGGAGCCGGGACGTCGGAGCTCGTCTTGCAATCCTTCAGCCAGACGTCGTAGATCGGGTGTTCGACGGCGTTGAGGCCGGGGCTGGCGGCAAACATCCAGCCGGTGAAGATGCGGCGGATCTTGCGGTCGAGGGTGATCTCATCAACCTCGACAAAACCGTCGATCTTCTGCGCTTCGGCCTGATCGCGCGAATAGCAGACCTTCGGCGTCACCTGCAACGCGCCGAACTGCACCGTCTCGTTGACATAGACGTCGAAGGTCGTAATTCGTCCGGTAATCTTGTCGAGGCCCGAAAAGACGGCAACCGGGTTTTCGATGCGGGCGGCATGTGCCGCACCGGTCGGAAGCAAGGCCGAGAGCGCCAGCAGCGATCCGGCGGCACGCAGGACCATGTTCCGCGTGAAGAGCTTCATGTACCCGTCTCCAGATAATTTTAAGTTTCATCCGCGGTCAAGCGCGGCCAACCTGCGGGTAAAGGCCAATTGTGGCCAAAAGCCGGGCTTGTGGATCGCCCGGTCAGCCGTCTCAGTTGCCGGGCGTCCAGGCGTCGTAATCGCCGGTGACGCGCGGACGCTCGCCGGGAACCGCGAGAGAGCCCGGCGGGCGGTAAGCCTGTGGCGATCCGGTGAGGTTGGGGCGGTGCGTCTTCTGCCATTCCTTGGCAACGTAGTTTTCCTTGGACGGAGGAACATCGGTGCGATGGTGCATCCAGCCGTGCCAGCCCGGCGGAATGGCCGAAGCTTCGGCATAACCCTTGTAGATTACCCAGCGCTTCGGCAGACCGTAGGAGGACATGCCACCTTCATAATAGACGTTGCCGAATTCATCCTCGCCGACGCGCTTGCCGAAACGCCAGGTCGCAAAACGCGTGCCCATCGTCTGACTGTTCCACCAGGTGAAGGTCTGAACCAGAAGATTCCACATGTCTTTTCCTTGTGCCCGCCAATGCGGACCAAACCAGAATTCGTTTTCTCGCTTATGCCGTCGCCAAGCCGAATTGTCCAGCGATTCCACGAGAGCCAAGGGTCATTTCAAGGCCATCTTGAAGCCCAGATGCGAAGGTTTGAAGCCAAGCCTTTCATAGAAACGATGGGCGTCTATGCGTATCGCATTCGAGGTCAATTGCACAAGGCGCACACCGCGGCCTTTTGCCTCGGCGATGGCGGATTCGATCATCCGAGCGCCGATCCCCTGCCCGCGCATATCGGAGCGCGTCTGCACCGCCTCGATGATCATCGCCGAGGAGCCGCGGCCGGTCAGCGTCGTCGTCAGCATTGTCTGGAACGTACCGATGACCTCGCCGCCGCGCGCGACGACATAGAGCGTCTGGTTGGATGAGGCCTCGATGGCTGTGAAAGCCCATAATCGGCAAAGGCCTCAGGATCCGTCGTATCGCCGTGACCGCCGAGCGCATCGGCGGCAAAGATTGCCACGAGAGCCGGCAGATCGTCCTTCCGCCCTGACGAACGAGAATATCAGGCACCCCGACCTGCATGGCTCAGTGGCCCTTGAGCGGTTTTTCGAAAATCAGCGCCGGAATGCCGGATTGCCCGGGCCCGCTATACTCATTGCGGCCAACTTCGGTGAAGCCGTGCGCCTGATAGAAGGCGATCGCCGTCGCATTCTGCGGCTCCACTTCGAGACGCATGATTTCGGCCGCGGGAAAGCACGTTTTCAAGCTCGGCGAAGATATCGCGACCGATGCCCTGGCGCTGCAGCGCCGGGCTTACATAAAGAAGGTGTAGCATGACCGTTTTCGTCAACGCCTGCGACATCGCCGCATAACCCACGCCGCCGATCTTGCGGCCGTCGTCGGCGACGAGAAATTCGGCATCTTTGCGCGCCAGGCGCGCCTTCAACGCCGCCGGCGTGAAGAGATCGGCGATCAGCTCATCGACCTTGGTCTTGCCATGCAGGTCGTCATAGGTGGCGTGAAAGCTCTCCACCAGCAAGGCGCGGACCTTCTGCAGGTCGCCCTCGCCGGCGGTGCGGACGAAATACACTGCTTATTCCTCGATGCCGAGCTTTGCCTTGACAAGCGCCTGGACGGCCTGCGGATTGGCTTTACCGCCGGTCGCCTTCATCACCTGGCCGACAAACCATGCGGCCATGGTCGGCTTCGCCTTGACCTTTTCCACCTGATCGGGATTGGCAGCGATGATCTCGTCGACGGCCTTTTCGATCGCGCCGGTATCCGTCACCTGCTTCATGCCGCGCGCTTCGACGATTTCGGCGGGGTCACCGCCTTCGGTGAGCACGATCTCGAAGAGGTCCTTGGCGATCTTGCCTGATATGGTTCCAGCCTTGATAAGGTCGATGATGGCGCCGAGCTGGGCCGGAGAAACCGGCGTCTGCTCGATGTCCTTGCCGGTGCGGTTCAGCGCGCCTAGCAGGTCGTTGATCACCCAGTTTGCCGCCGTCTTGCCGTCGCGGCCGGCGGCCACGGCCTCGAAATAATCAGCGATCGCCTTTTCGGAGACGAGCACGGAAGCATCGTAGACCGACAGGCCGAGCTCGCGCACGAAGCGCTCCTTCTTGTCGTCAGGCAGTTCCGGAAGATCGGCTGCCAGCGCGGTGACGAAGGCATCGTCGAATTCGAGCGGCAGCAGGTCCGGATCGGGGAAGTAACGATAGTCGTGCGCATCCTCCTTGGAACGCATGGAGCGCGTCTCGCCCTTGTTCGGATCGAAGAGGCGCGTCTCCTGCTCGATCTCGCCGCCATCCTCGAGAATGCCGATCTGGCGGCGGGCTTCATATTCGATCGCCTGGCCGATGAAGCGGATGGAGTTGACGTTCTTGATCTCGCAGCGGGTGCCGAAAGCCTCGCCCGGGCGGCGGACGGAGACGTTGACGTCGGCGCGCATCGAGCCCTCGTCCATGTTGCCGTCGCAAGTGCCGAGATAACGCACGATCGAACGCAGCTTGGTCATATAGGCCTTGGCTTCGTCGGAGGAACGCATGTCGGGCTTGGAGACGATTTCCATCAGCGCCACGCCGGAGCGGTTCAGATCGACATAGGACATGGTCGCATGCTGGTCGTGCATCGACTTGCCGGCATCCTGTTCCAGGTGCAGGCGCTCGATGCCGATCTCGATGTCCTCGAACTGGCCCTGACGGTCCGGTCCGAGCGAAATGACGATCTTGCCCTCGCCGACGATCGGATCCTTGAACTGCGAGATCTGATAGCCCTGCGGCAGGTCGGGGTAAAAATAGTTCTTGCGGTCGAAGAGCGAGCGCTTGTTGATGCGAGCCTTGAGGCCGAGACCGGTGCGCACCGCCTGCTTCACGCATTCCTCGTTGATGACGGGCAGCATGCCGGGCATGGCGGCATCGACCAGCGATACGTTCGAATTCTGCGGCTTGCCGAATTCCGTCGAGGCGCCGGAGAAGAGCTTCGAATTGGACAGCACCTGGGCATGGACTTCCATGCCGACGATGACTTCCCAGTCGCCGGTGGCGCCGGGGATGAAGCGTTTCGGATCGGGCGTGCGGACGTCGACAAGGGTCATCTGATACTCTTTGCAGGCTGTTCTTTTCCACTGGTGAGGTAAAGGAAATGGCGTGCCGGTGCAAGGCTTTCGCGGCGTTGCATAGCAGCTGCCGCTGGCCGTTTCCTCTTAGGTCGCAAGGCCGCTTTGCGTCGGAGGCTGTATTCCGCACCGGCCCGTCGATCGAAAAGCGTTTCGAGGTCCCAATTGTCGATAGCGCAGTCTTCTCTATCTTCGTCCAAGAACGCCACGGCGATTAGAGGCCCTCAAGCACGGAGGCTCGATTGAAGGATTATCTGCCCTATCTTGCCGGAGCCCTGCTTGGAGTGCTGGTCGCGCTCATCATTTCCGCCTTGTTGACGCTGCAGGGAACAGCGCAGCTCATGCTTTTCGCACTGCTACCGGCCATCGGTGGCGCGATCGTCGAGCGCGTTTCCCAGCGTCGATCCCGCAAGTCGTAGAAGCGCCATGGGAAGGCTGAAGGAGATCGTCATCGACTGCGACATTCCCTCGCGTGTCGCCCGTTTCTGGGCGGCGGCGCTCGATGGCTACCAAGTGATGCCTTATGACGATGCGGAGCTCGCTCGCCTTGCCGAGATAGGGCTGACACCTGAAACGGACCCGACCGTGATGGTCGACGGCCCTGGAACACGCCTCTGCTTCCACCTTCGCCAGGGAGAGCGTCCCGCCCGCAACCGTGTCCACCTCGATATCGCCGCTTCGGATCGCAGACAAGAAGTGGACCGGCTCTTATCCCTTGGCGCGACTTTCGTGCGTGAGACGGATGCATACACGGTCTTGAATGACCCCGAAGGCAACAACTTCTGCGTCACCTCCGAATAGCCTCGCGAACGGCGCCCGGCGGCATTTGCACATGCGTGCCGCACGCAATCATCGGCCTTCTGCGGGGCTTTTGAAACCTCAGAATTCCTGTCCGTATCCGCCGCCGTCGGAGACGAGCTGCTTCGTCAGCCCGACGGAGGGCACGTCGCGGTCGAGCTTCGGATTATAGGCGACCGAGAGCCAGTGGATGCTGTAGCCGTGTTTCCGGAAAAAGCCGATCGCCTCGCTGTTGCCGGAATGGGTCTGCATCGCCGCCTTCGCGAAGCCCCGTTCGGCGATCTCCGTTTCGATGCGCTCGAGAAGCGCCGAACCCAGCCCCTGGCGGGTGAAGACTGGGTCGATCCAGAAATCCGAGATGGTTTCATCCAGGCCCTCGCGCGCCGCCCAGCCGGCGACCTGGCCGTTCTGTTCGACGACGGTTATGGTCAGCCAGTCGTTTTCCACGAAGTTGCGAAAGGCGCTGCGCGCTGCGTCGATCATCGCGTCCGATTCGCCAATCAACGCCATCGCCTTTTGCCAGGCCCTCAGCCCGATCTCACTCAAAAGTTCCGCTTCCCCGTCGCGGGCATTGCGAATGTGGATCAACGACACCTCCGCGTTACCCCTCAACTAGACCATTGAGTCGCGGATATTACCAGTGCCCCCAAAGGGATGACCGGTGGAAACCATGGTTTTCGACCGGTTTTGACCGGCAAAGGCGCTCTTGACCGCTTTTTGCGACCTCAATACAAAACCCTATCGAGGTGTTTTATGTTGAACCTGTCTGAGACCCGGTAAAGGCCCTGCCCGCGAGTTTTCTTGCGCGCATGGGCCCGAAAAAACGAAGCCCTGACGTTCGATGGAGCGTCAGACCGTTTTTGTGCGCCCTGCCGGGCGCGGTACCGGATCTCAACACATGGACATTTCCCGCACGGAGCAGCGCATCCTGCATCTCATGGCCCAAGGCGGCCGCATCGAAATCATCCGCGACGACGACAGGAAGATCGAGAACGTCAGTTGCTTTACCCGCGACGGCTGGCTCTATCCCGGCGTCGACCTCGATCTCTTCCGCAGGCTGAAGCGGCTGAAGGCGATCAAATCGTCAGGCGGCCAGCCCTACCGGATTACCGAAAGAGGGTTGAAGTTGGTCAGATCGCAGCTGGACAACAGATAATCGGGCAATCAACCTGATCGCGCCTCAAACCGGCGCGGTCAGGGCTCGGCCTCAATCCTTCTGAGACAATATCGCTCGCATCGCCGACCATTCGTCGGCCATCGTGCCGGTTCCGCGCGTCTTGCCGGCGCGGCGATACCAATAATCGGCATTCCAGTCGTCGCCCTCGATGCGATGGCAGAGGGCATGGCCCCAGTCGAACGGCCATTCGCCTTCGTGGCGCTGACAGATATCGTGAACCGCCTGCCAATCCGCGCCCATGACGAAACCGCCGGCCGCAAGACGATCGATCGCCTCGATCAGTCGCACAAGATCATTATTCGCCATAAGACCCTCATCTCCGGTTTGGCTATCGATCAGCCAATTGCTTCTCCATATGCACCTTTTCAAGCGGGACGCCCATGCTCTTGGAGAATTCGACACCATGCCAGATGATGGTGAAGCCGCAGCGTTCATAAAGACGGATTGCGCTCTCATTCCTTGCATGTGTGTCGAGCCGGACCGTCGCCAGCCCTTCGGTCGCCATCAGCTCACATAAATGCAACAGCAGAGCCCGGCCGACACCCCTGCCTGATAAAGCGGATGCACCCATCGGACACATAATTCCGTTCGCCTTCCCGCGCACCCCAGCCGACGATTTCGCCCGCCAGTTCGGCAACGAAAATTTCGCCCTTCGTCTCATGTGGAAAGGCGGCGAACTCTTGCTGTACCTTGGCGATCACATGAGGATCGCGATAGCAGTCCTCGAACGCCTCGCCAGCGGCCCATGCGGCGAAGCCGATGGCGCCGACCGCTTCGTAGTCGGCGGGTACTATTATTCGGATCGTAAGATCCGTTACCACCACTTGGCCGGCGTAAACTTGCCGGCAGCCTGCTCGATGACGTAAGCGGTCTTGAAGAGGGTTTCCTCGTCGAAAGCCTTGCCGATCAGCTGCAGGCCGAGCGGCAGGCCCTTCTGGTCGAGACCCGCCGGCACGGCGATGCCCGGCAGGCCCGCCATGTTGACCGTCACCGTGAAGATGTCGTTCAGATACATTTTCACCGGATCGGCGGCGAGGTTCTCGTCGGCGACGCCGAAGGCAGAGGACGGGGTGGCCGGCGTCAGGATGGCGTCGACACCAGCGTCGAAGGCGAGCTCGAAATCGCGCTTGATCAGCGTGCGGACCTTCTGGGCGCGGATGTAATAGGCATCATAATAGCCGGCCGACAGCACATAGGTGCCGATCATGATGCGGCGCTTGACCTCCTGGCCGAAGCCGGCGGCGCGCGTCTTCTCGTACATGTCGACGATATCCTTACCGTCGACGCGCAGGCCGTAGCGCACGCCGTCGTACCGCGCCAGGTTCGAGGATGCCTCGGCGGGGGCGACGATGTAATAGGCAGGAAGCGCATATTTGGTGTGCGGCAGCGAAATATCGACGATCTCGGCGCCGGCATCCTTCAGCCAGGCAATGCCCTGGCGCCACAGGGTCTCGATCTCCTCAGGCATGCCGTCGACGCGATATTCGTTCGGGATGCCGATCTTCATGCCCTTCAGCGACTGGCCGAGGACGGCCTCGTAATCGGGCACGGGGAGATCGACCGAGGTCGTGTCCTTGGCGTCGACGCTTGCCATCGACTTCAAAAGGATCGCGGCATCGCGCACGTCGCGGGCGATCGGACCGGCCTGATCGAGCGAGGAGGCGAAAGCCACGGTGCCCCAGCGCGAGCAGCGGCCATAGGTCGGCTTGATGCCGACGGTACCGGTGAAGGCGGCGGGCTGGCGGATCGAGCCGCCGGTATCGGTCGCGGTGGCGCCGGCGCAAAGATGCGCGGCGACGGCCGCGGCCGAGCCGCCGGAGGAGCCGCCCGGAACGAGCTGCTGGTTGGAGCCCTCAGCCCGCCAGGGATTGATCACCGGGCCGTAGTAGGAGGTCTCATTGGACGAGCCCATGGCGAATTCGTCCATGTTCAGCTTGCCGAGCATGACGGCGCCGTCATTCCAAAGGTTCTGCGTGACGGTTGATTCATAACGCGGCTCGAACCCGTCGAGGATATGGCTGCAGGCCTGGGTGTGGACACCGACGGTGGCGAAAAGGTCCTTGATGCCGAGCGGAATGCCTTCCAGCTCGCCTGCCGTGCCTGCGGCGATGCGCTCGTCCGATCTCCTGGCCATGACGCGGGCCAGATCCGGCGTGACCTTCACATAGGCGTTCAGCCGCTCATTGGCCGCATCGATCGCCGAGATATAGGCGTCGGTGAGTTCGAGTGCGGTGATTTCCTTGGCGCGCAGCTTCCGGCGGGCTTCGGCAATGGTCAGGCTGGTGAGTTCGCTCATCGTGTTTTCGCTTCAGATCTTTAGAATGGCAACAGGGTCGGAAAGAGGCTTTCGACGCCCTATTCGACGACTTTCGGCACCAGGAAGAAATTATGGTCGGTGACCGGCGCATTGGCGACGATATCGGCCGCCTTGTTGCCATCGGTCACCTCATCGCTCCGCTTCTTCATCGCCATCGGGGTGACCGACGTCATCGCCTCGACGCCGTCGACATTGACTTCCGAGAGTTGCTCGACGAAGCCCAGGATGCCGTTCAGCTCGCCGACCATGCGATTTGCCTCGTCCTCGGAGACGGCAATACGGGCAAGTTTGGCGACGCGCTTCACGGTGGCAAGATCGACGGACATGGCATTCTCCGGATAGGATTTTTCCTACCCGCTATAAAGGCCATGTCCGCCCGGTGCAACGGGGTTTCGTCAGATCGACAGGCTCTCGGCAGGCTTCAGCGCCTTCACCTGCGTCTTCGATCCCTCCATGCCGTCAATGAACTTATCAGCGGTCTGATCGATGATCGGGAAGGTCCCGAAATGACAGGGGATCGCGGTCTTGAAGCTGAAATAACGCTGGCAGGCGAGTGCCGCCACCGCGCCGCCCATGGTGAAGCGGTCGCCGACCGGCACGAAACCGATCTCGGGCTGGTGCAATTCGTTGATCAGCCCCATGTCGGAGAAGATGTCGGTGTCGCCCATGGCGAAGATCGAGGCCTCGTCGTCGAAATGCAGCATCAGGCCGTTGGCATTGCCAAGCGCATGCGAGACGCCATCCTCGGTGATCTGGGCGGAGGAATGCAGCGCATTGGTGAAGGTCGCCGAGAAGCCGCCGAAGGTGATCGTGCCGCCGGTATTGCCCATTTCGATCCTATCGACGCCCTTGGAACCCAGCCAGGCGGCGAGATCGGCATTGGCGAGAACGACCGCTCCGGTTTCCTTGGCCAGCGCGATCGTATCGCCGACATGGTCGCCATGGCCGTGCGTCAGCAGGATATGGGTGATGCCTGAAGAAACATCCTTGATATCCTGGCCGGCAAAGGAAGCGTTATGACTGAGGAACGGGTCGAGCAGGATCTTCGCCTTGCCAGTCTCGATGCGGAAGGCGGAATGGCCAAGCCAGGTGATCTTCATGAAATCTCTCCTTACGTGATGCAAAATCTGATTTCGATGGTAAGGACATATCTCATGCGCCGGCGAAGGAAAGCGGCGGCGGCTTCAATTTCTTTTAACGGGATGAAACGGCAATGACGGTGCTCACGATCGAGGATATGGCCCGGGTTCTTGCCCCCGAGCAGGCAATCGCCGGCCTCGATCTCGGCACCAAGACGATCGGGCTTTCGATGTCCGATCTCGGACGGCGGTTCGCCACGCCGCGGCCGGTGATCCGTCGTGTCAAATTCACCATCGATGCGCAGGCGCTGCTGGATTTCGCGGCAACGGAAAAGGTCGCGGGCTTCGTGATCGGCCTGCCGATGAACATGGACGGATCGGCAGGCCCGCGCGTGCAGGCGACGCGCGCCTTCGTGCGCAACATGGAGCAGAAGACGTCGCTGCCCTTCGTCTATTGGGATGAGCGGCTTTCGACGGTTGCGGCTGAACGGACGCTGCTCGAAATGGACGTCTCGCGCGCCAAACGCGCCGAACGGATCGATTCGGCCGCGGCCAGCTTCATCCTTCAGGGTGCGCTCGACAGGCTTTCCTTGCTGGCAAGATCTGCAGGAGAGGAATTCAGCGCCTGACGCGCCTGCCACCAGGCTTTGATCGACTTGCGCTTTCTGAAGCCGAGGAGGGCGAAGACGATGAGACTGTCAACGGCGATCGCCCGGGCAACGAGCGGCGGGATAGCCTCCGGCGGCATGCCGAGCGCCTCGCCGTAGAGCTGGAACGTCAGGTCATGGACCTGACGCGTCAGCATCAGCACGCCAAAATTGATGTCGTAATAGGAGAGCCAGTACCATCCGCCCAGAAAGACAATGGGGCCGGCCCAGAAGATCAGAAACCACTTCATGCGGCCTCTCCTCCATGCTTGCGCGCGACGGGCAGATCGAGGGAGACCAACCACGTCGACAATGCCATGGTGCAAAGCACCAGCGTCGGAATTGCAATATCCAGCGCCAGGATTGCGAAGAACATCATTGCCGTCACCAAAAATGCGGCTTTGGCGATCTTGCTTCCCATGAATGTCAACTGGGGACTCTCACTCGTACCATCTCTGCTGATGGCACAGTGTCGGCTTAACCCGCCCCACGCAACGTAAACCATTTGTTAGGGTTAACGCCGGACCCGCCTCCTGTGGATAACGCGAATGTCAGCCGTAGACGCCACGCACGAGACGCTTCAGCGCTAGTGCCGCCTTCTCCCAGTCCTTTGATGTCTTGAGCGACAGGCCGGCGCATTGGCCGCCGGCGGCCCCGGCAAGCACGAGATGCTGGATTGCAGCGATGACGACGGCGTTGACGGCGGCGGCATCCACACCCTTCGGCGGCGCCAGCGAGCCGCGCATGCGATCCAGCCACAGGGCGAGAGCCTTCGAACGCGCTTCTGAAAGCCGCCTCACCTGCTCGGTATTTTCCGAGACCTCCCAGGCGAGGATGCGGCGCATCAGAGGATCATTTTTCAAGGCGTCGAGCAGAAGCAGCGCCAGCCGCTCCATCAGGTCGCCGTAAGTGAGCAGGAACATGCCGCCGGCATCTTCCGGAATGCGATCCCTCACCCATGTGCCGAGATCGGCGCCGATCGCCTCGACCAGACCGTCAAGGCCGCCATAATAGCGGTAGATCAGCTGCTTATCGCAACCGGCGCGGCGGGCGACGGCATTGATGCCGAAATTCTGGAAGCCTTCTTCCGACAGCAGGCCCTTGGCGGCGGCAAGTATGGCGCGCTCGGTGGCGCCGCGATCGCGCACCCGCCGATCTGACGCCGCCTGGGCGCCGGGCGAACTCTCAAGATTTACCGCTTCATTCAGCATGACCGACCCTTCCCCGCTGTCACCAATCGGTGAGTAGCGGGGAGGTTTCCTCCAATCAATCCTATCCCTTTGGGAAGACTGTGGATATTTCGTTCGGCACGAATAATTCCGCGTCGAATAGCTGCTTGAGGCGGCTAAATCCCTGGAGAAATCTCGCCCCGACGGTTGATCGCGATGGACGAACCCGTCATAGCTGCATTATGAACAAAGCTAATATTCTCCGCTAAGGCCCCGCAATGGTGAACTATATCGAAGCCTCTTCCGCGCCGCCGAAGAACACCGGCGCCATTCGGCTTTATGATACTCAAGCATTCGAAGGCATGCGCAAGGCATGCCAGCTGACCGCCCGCTGCCTTGATGCGCTGGCCGATATCGTCAAGCCCGGCCTGCTAACCGACGAGATCGACCGGTTCGTCTTCGATTTCGGCATGGATCATGGCGCCTATCCGGCGACGCTAAACTATCGCGGCTACACAAAGTCGACCTGTACCTCGATCAATCATGTGGTCTGTCACGGCATTCCGAACGACAAGCCGTTGCGCGAAGGCGATATCGTCAATATCGACGTCACCTTCGTGCTCGATGGCTGGCATGGCGATTCCAGCAGGATGTATCCCGTCGGCACGGTCAAGCGCGCCGCCGAGCGACTGCTCGAAGTGACCTATGAATCACTGATGCGCGGCATTGCTGCGGTCAGGCCGGGCGCCCGCACCGGCGCGATCGGCGAAGCGATCCAGACCTATGCGGAGGCCGAGCGCTGTTCGGTGGTGCGCGATTTCTGTGGCCACGGCGTCGGTCGGCTGTTCCACGATTCGCCGAATATCCTACATTATGGCCGCGCCAACGAGGGTCCGGAGCTGCGCGAGGGCATGATCTTCACCATCGAGCCGATGATCAATCTCGGCCGGCCGCATGTGAAGGTGCTCGCCGACGGCTGGACGGCAGTGACCCGCGACCGCTCGCTTTCGGCGCAATACGAACATACGGTCGGCGTCACGGCCGACGGCTGCGAAATCTTCACGCTGTCACCTGCTGGGCTCGACCGGCCCGGACTGCCGTCGCTTGCCAGGTGACGATCCGATGGCGAAGGGGCCCGCAGCGACATCTTCCGACGACGAGCTGCCTTTCGCGACCGAAGAGCCTATTGCCGACGAACGTTTATTCTTCGGCGACCGGCCGCAAAAACCAACCGCGCCGAATGCCCGGACCGCCCTGCCCGCCTCGCTCTCCGCACCGGAACATTACCACGGTCATCGCGAGCGGCTGCGTGACCGCTTCCGCGAGCAGGGCGACACGGCGCTTGCCGATTATGAAATCCTCGAGCTCCTGCTTTTCCGCCTGATCCCGCGACGCGACACCAAACCGATCGCCAAGGCGCTGATCGAACGCTTCGGCTCGCTTGCCGGAGTTTTTGGCGCCCCGGCGGCGCTGCTGACCGAGGTGAAGGGCGTCGGCGAGAATGTAGCCCTCGATCTGAAACTGATTTCGACCGTCGCCCACCGGACGCTGAAAAGCGAGATCAGAAGCAAGCAGGTGCTCTCCTCCTGGTCCTCGGTCATTCAGTACTGCCACGCGGCCATGGCGCACGACACCCGCGAACAGTTCCGCATTCTCTTCCTCGACAAGCGCAATGTGCTGATCGCCGACGAGGTACAGGGCCGCGGCACGGTCGATCATACCCCGGTCTATCCGCGCGAAGTGGTCAAGCGCGCGCTTGAGCTTTCGGCAACGGCGATCATCCTCGTCCACAACCACCCCTCCGGTGACCCGACGCCCTCACGCGCCGACATCGACATGACGAAGGTGATCATCGAGGCGGCCAAGGCGCTCGACATCACCGTCCACGACCACATCATCATCGGCAAGGACGGGCATGTCAGCCTCAAGGGGCTTAAGCTGATCTGACAAGCAAGGCTGGAGTTGACAGTAGTCGGTGGTGCGCATTGTATGCAACCTGCGCCCCATTCGCTGAACAATGCCCGCTGGGGATACCGAGAAGATAAAGCTCATGACGACCCGCAGCGGTAACACTGATCGATCGACCCGGCTCTGCCGCGGCGTGCTCTGCCTCGACGACTTCGAAACCAAGGCGCGGCAGCATCTGCCCAAGCCGCTGTTCGGTTATATCGCCGGCGCGACCGAGACCAATGCGTCTCTGCGACATAACGCAGAAGCCTTCCAGGCCTATGCTTTCCGGCCGCGTGTGCTTCGTGACGTCTCGACGCGCAGCACCGAGACGAAGCTCTTCGGTAGAACGCACGCCGTACCGTTCGGCATTGCGCCGATGGGGATCAGCGCACTGATGGCCTATCGGGGGGACATCGTGCTCGCGCAAGGTGCGGACCAATCGGGAATTCCGATGATCATCAGCGGTTCGTCACTCATCCCCCTGGAAGAGATCGCTGCGGCCTCGCCACAAGCATGGTTTCAGGCCTATTTGCCCGGCGAACCCGATCGTATCGATGCTCTCATCGATCGCGTCGCTGCGGCCGGCATCGGCACGCTTCTGCTGACCGTGGACACGGCCACGCTGCCCAACCGCGAAAACAATGTCAGGGCTGGATTTTCGACGCCTTTGCGTCCCGGCCTCCGCTTGGCATGGCAGGGCATCTCGCACCCTCGCTGGACCACCGGTACATTCCTGCGCACGATCGCCCGGCACGGCATTCCGCATTTTGAAAATTCCTATGCCACAAGAGGCGCGCCGATCATCTCTTCGAACGTCACGCGCGATTTCGGCAAGCGTGACCATCTCAACTGGGGCCATTTGGAGCGGATCCGCAAGAGGTGGTCCGGCAAGCTGGTCGTCAAGGGGATCATGCATCCCGACGACGCGGCACGGGCTGCCGTTACCGGGGCGGATGGAGTGATCGTCTCGAACCATGGCGGCCGCCAACTCGACGGCACCGCATCTCCCCTTCAGGTTCTTCCGGAAATTGCGGCACGTGTCGGAGACAGCATTGCCGTCATGGTCGACGGCGGCATCAGGCGTGGAACTGATATCATGAAGGCGCTGGCGCTCGGGGCCTGTTTCGTGTTCGTAGGCAGGCCGTTCCTTTATGCCGCGGCCGTCGCGGGACTACCGGGCGTGCTGAGGGCGGCGGATATCCTCAGGACGGAACTGCATAGCAACATGGCGTTGCTCGGCGTTACCAGGGTGACCGATATTTCCGCGGATTACATCACCCGCGCATGAAAAGCCGTCGCGCGCTGACATCGATTTGACGAAAGTGATCATCGGCGTAGCTTACGCACTTGATATGATCGTCCACGATCATGTCATCGTCGGCAAGAACAGCCAAACTGACCTGAAGATGCTGAAGCTGATTAAACACAGGTCCGGCTGAATCGGCAGTCGTAAAACAATCTGTAACATTGACCGGCTAGCGATGAGGGGCGACATTTTTGTCGCAAATGATTCCATTCCAATCCGGGGCTAGAGGATGTTTCAGTACGATCTCGTTGTGGTGGGGAGCGGTCCCGCAGGGCGCCGCGGCGCGATCCAGGCTGCGAAACTCGGCAAGAAAGTGCTCGTCATCGAGCAGGGTAAACGCGTCGGCGGCGTGTCCGTTCATACCGGCACCATCCCCTCGAAGACGCTGCGCGAGACCGCGCTCAATCTGTCCGGCTGGCGGGAACGCGGCTTTTACGGCCGATCCTACCGCGTCAAGCAGGAGATCAGCGCCGAAGACCTGCGCCGCCGCCTGCTGATTACCCTCGACCACGAGGTCGAGGTGCTCGAGCACCAGTTTGCCCGCAACCGCGTGCACCATATTCGCGGCAAGGCGAGCTTCGTCGATGCTTCAACGCTGCAGGTGATCAAGGATGACGGCGAGGTCACCCAGGTCACCGCCGCCAGCGTGCTGCTCGCCGTCGGCACCAAGCCGTTCCGCCCAGACTACATTCCTTTTGACGGCAAGACCGTTCTCGACAGCGATGAGCTGCTCGACATCCAGGAGCTGCCGCGCTCGATGATCGTCATCGGTGCAGGCGTCATCGGCATCGAATATGCAACGATCTTCAGCGCACTCGACACCGCCGTCACCGTGATCGACCCGAAGGCGACGATGCTCGACTTCATCGACAAGGAAATCGTCGAGGACTTCACCTACCAGCTGCGCGACCGCAACATGAAACTGCTGCTCGGGCAGAAGGCCGACAAGGTCGAGAGGCTCGATAACGGCAAGGTCGAACTGACGCTCGACAGCGGCCGGCGTCTGACGACCGACATGGTGCTCTTTGCGGCCGGCCGCATGGGGGCGACGGACGCACTGAACCTTGCGGCCATCGGCCTCGAGGCCGACAACCGCGGCCGTCTCAAGGTCAACCCAGAGACGTTCGAAACATCGGTTCCGAACGTTTACGCCGCCGGCGACGTCGTCGGCTTTCCGAGCCTCGCCTCGACCTCGATGGAACAGGGCCGTATTGCCGCCCGTGTGGCGATCGGCGCGGTCGCCAAGGAGCCGCCGAAATATTTCCCCTACGGCATCTATGCCGTGCCGGAGATCTCGACCTGCGGCCTGACCGAAGAAGAGATGAAGGAGCGCGGCATTCCCTATGAATGCGGCATCGCCCGCTTTCGCGAGACCTCGCGCGGCCATATCATGGGCCTCGACACCGGGCTTTTGAAGCTGATCTTCTCGCTGAAGACGCGCCGTCTGCTCGGCGTGCATATCGTCGGCGAAGGCGCCACCGAACTGGTGCATATCGGCCAGGCTGTGCTCAATCTCAAAGGCACGGTCGAATATTTCGTCGAAAACACTTTCAACTATCCGACGCTCGCCGAAGCCTACAAGATCGCCGGCCTCGACGCCTGGAACCGGATGGGCGATATCAAGTCGGAATTGTAGGCGCAAAGCGACAGGGCAGCCATCTCGATCCGGCCACCCAAGGGAGCGTAAGACATTGCGCATCATTTCGCTGAATGCATGGGGCGGCAGGCTGCATGAGGCGCTGGTCGCCTATGTCAGGCAGGCCGATCCTGACGTGCTGTGCCTGCAGGAAGTGCTGCGGGCGCCGGGTGCGAGCCCCGGATGGTCGGTCTATCGCGATGCCGGGCTGGAATTGCCGCAGCGCGCCAATCTGTTTGCGGAGATCAGCGCCGCCCTGCCCGGCCATGACGGCTTCTTCTGCCCGACATCGAGAGGGGCACTCTTCGACGGCGATGCCGCGATTGTCGCCGAATTTGGGCTGGCGACCTACGTTCGCAAATCGCATTCCGTCATCGCTCAGGCGATAGACTTCGTGCACGGCAGTTTTTCCGCCGGCGGCTGGGGCGAACATCCCCGCCCGCGAAACGCGCATTGCATCCGTCTCTTCAGCCATGGGAACGCTTCCGTGCTTACCATCGCCCATATGCATGGCCTGCGGGATCCAGCCGGCAAGGGCGATACGGCGGCGCGCGAAGAGCAGGCGCTGGCGCTGGCCGGGCTCATCGAACGGGTCTGGCCCGGCGACGAAGGGCTCGTGGTCTGCGGCGATTTCAACGTTCTGCCCGACAGCAAGACCTTTAAGATCCTCGCTCGACTGGGCCTTTCCGATCTGGTCACAGGAAACGGCCTTGTCGACACGCGAACCTCCTACTATCTGAAGGAGGGCCGCTTTGCCGACTACATGCTGGTCACGCCGGAGGTCAAGGTTGGCAGGTTCGAGGTGGTCGAGGCGCCCGAGGTCTCCGACCACCGCGCATTGCTGCTCGATGTCGGGTAGTATATTGAGGAAGGATGGGCTGCGCGAAACTTTTGCGCGCACCCCCGATTTTTACGCCTTGGTTTAAGCCCTGATCAATCGCATCGAACGCCGTGCCTCATTTGTGCTCTCAACTCCATTTTGCCTCCGGGCAGACGTTTCTAGAGAAAGATAGATACTCTTGTCCCATGCTTTGGAAGCCGCGCGCAGACGTTTTCAGCTGATCCTGATCAAGCCGTCGCATTATGACGATGACGGTTACGTCATCCGCTGGTGGCGGGCGATGATTCCTTCCAATTCGCTCGCAGCTCTCTACGGCATCGCTGCCGAATGCGCCGAGCGCCAGGTGCTCGGGCCCGATACGGCGATCGACATCACCGTGATCGACGAGACCAATACGCGCATCGATTTCCCCCGACTGCTCGCCCAGTTCAGGCGCCACGGCAATTTCGGCATGGTCGCGCTGGTCGGCGTCCAGTCCAACCAATATCCGCGTGCGCTCGATATCGCCCGCCCCTTCCGCGATGCCGGCCTGCCGGTTTCGATGGGCGGCTTTCATGTCTCCGGTTGCCTGTCGATGCTCGACGGCAAGGCGGTCGGGCTCGACGCCTGCCGCGACATGGGCATCTCGATGTTCGCCGGCGAAGCCGAGGGGCGGCTGGACATGGTGCTGCGTGACGCCGCTAGCGGCGAACTGAAGCCGCTCTATAACTTCATGAACGACCTTCCCGGTATCGGCGGCACGCCGGTTCCCTTCCTGCCGAAGGACAATATCCAGCGCACGCTCGGCCTCAGCACCAGCTTTGATGCCGGGCGCGGCTGTCCCTACCAGTGCTCGTTCTGCACCATCATCAACGTGCAGGGGCGCAAGTCGCGCTTCCGCTCGGCCGACGACGTCGAAAAGCTGGTGCGGATGAACTGGGCGCAGGGCATCCATAAATTCTTCATTACCGACGACAATTTCGCCCGCAACAAGGATTGGGAGGCGATCTTCGATCGGCTGATCGAGCTCAAGGAGCGCGACGGCATTCCGCTCGGTCTGATGATCCAGGTCGACACGCTCTGCCACAAGATCCCGAACTTCATCGAGAAATCCCGGCGCGCCGGCGTCACCCGCGTCTTCATCGGCCTCGAAAACGTCAATCCGGACAATCTGACCGCCGCCAAGAAGAATCAGAACAAAATCACCGAATACCGCAAGATGCTACTCGCCTGGAAGGCTGAGGGCATCATGACGCTGGCCGGCTATATTCTCGGCTTCCCGGCCGACACGCCGGAATCGATCCGCCGCGATATCACGATCATTCAGGAAGAGCTGCCGCTCGACGTCATCGAATTCTTCATCCTGACACCGCTCCCGGGTTCCGAGGACCATCAGGTCCTGTGGAAGAAGGGCGTCGAGATGGACGGCGATCTCAACATTTACGATGTCGAGCACGTCTGCACTGCGCACCCCAAGATGAGCAAGCAGCAATGGGAAGATATCTACCACGAGGCCTGGTCGCTCTATTATTCGCCTGATCATATGAAGACGCTGCTGCGCCGGGCCGTGGCGACCGGCGTGCCGCTGGCAAGGCTCGTCAAGGTTCTCGTCTCCTTCGCGACCACCGTGCCGCTGGAAAACGTGCATCCGCTGCAAAGCGGCCTCATGCGCCTGAAGACGCCGTCGGAACGGCGCCCCGAACTGCCGCGTGAAAACCCGCTGATCTTCTGGCCGCGCTTTGCCTGGGAAACCTTGAGCAAACATGTTTCGCTAGCCGGCACGATCATCGGCCTGACGATTTCGGCATTCCTGATTTCACGGGATGCGAAGTCCAAGAACTACACGGATCAGGCTCTGACGCCCGTCGCGGACGACGAGGAAGAGACGCTCAGCCTCTTCACCAAAACCGCCGGTGGAGCCGCGGCCGTCAGCCATGTCCGGAAAGTCGCGGAGCTGACACGGCATTGAGCCGCAGCTGCCGCCCAAGCGCCTCGCTTTAATCAAGTTGATGCAAGGCGCTTTGGCAATTCGGGCTCTGGCGGCAGTTTAAGCGACTTGGATTATCCGGGTTGTCTCGGCCACCTGTAGCGTGTCGACAAATTCGACGATCTTGACCGGTTTCCCGTCTCTGAAATGGATCTTGTCGACGAATTCCGTGTGGAAGCTCACGCCGGACGGGATATGTTTGACCTCCCCTTCGCGGTGGGCGAAGACGATCTGCGCATCCTCGTCCACATGGATGCCGGTCGTACTGATCTTGGACAGATCCCACGCAGTGATGAGCTGCGCTATCACCTGGCGAAAGGCATGGCCGCCCAATTCAGTCGAAAAAGGCGCCAGCCGTGTATTGCCGGCCATCCGAAAGGTACAATCATCGCCGATCAGCGCCAGCGTGCCCTCGATATAGCCGCGGTCGCGCACAGCATAGATTTCCTCCACCAATTTCTTCATGTCGTCTTTTGCAGTCATTCTCAGGTCCCTCCCACCTTCAACAATCTGCATCGAACTATACTTTATTTCAACTATTTGTTGCCGCGGACAATCCATGAGCCTCCCGACGGCCAAAAAGAAAAGGCCCCGCACGATGGCGGGGCCTTGCAAATTTCAGAACCGGGATGCGATTATTCGGCGCTCTCGTCGGCAGCCTTCTTCTTCGGAGCAGCCTTTTTCTTCGGAGCGGCTTCCTCGCCTTCACCAGCCTCGGCGGCTTCGGTCTTGGCGGCAGCCTTCTTCTTCGGAGCGGCCTTCTTGGTCTCGGCCTTGGCTTCACCTTCGTCCTCGGCGAGCAGCTCTTCCTTCGTCACCTTCTTGTCGGTGACATCGATTTCCGTCAGCAGGTGATCAATGACCTTCTCTTCGAAGATCGGCGCGCGGATCGAAGCGGCTGCACCCGGCTGGCTGCGGAAGAATTCGAGGATCTGCTTTTCCTGACCCGGATACTGGCGCAGCTGTTCGTAGATGGCGCGCTGCATTTCGTCTTCAGTGACTTCGACGCCGGCCTTTTCGCCGATTTCGGAGAGAACGAGGCCGAGGCGGACGCGACGCTCTGCAAGCGTCTTGTATTCCTCACGCGCCTTCTCTTCGGTCGTGTCTTCGTCCTCGAAGGTCTTGCCGGACTGAGCGAGGTCGTTGTTCACCTGGCTCCAGATGCCGTTGTATTCGGCGTCGACGAGCGAAGACGGAGTGTCGAACTTGTACATCTCGTCGAGCTGGTCGAGGATCTGGCGCTTCAGCTTCTGACGGGTCAGCGAACCGTACTGCGATTCGATCTGACCGCGGACGATCTCCTTCAGGCGATCGGCGGATTCGATGCCGAGCTTGGAGGCCAGTTCGTCGTTGATCTTGACCTTGCCAGGCGCTGCAACGTCCTTGACCGTGACGTCGAAGGTCGCTTCCTTGCCGGCGAGGTTCTTGGCCGGATAGTCGGCCGGGAAGGTCACGGTGATGGTCTTTTCTTCGCCGGCCTTGACGCCGACGAGCTGGTCTTCGAAGCCCGGGATGAAGCGGCCGGAACCGATTACCAGTTCGGCGCCCTGATCGGTGCCGCCTTCGAAGGCTTCGCCGTCGACCTTGCCGACATAATCCATGGTGATGCGGTCGCCGGTGGCGGCCTTGCCGGTCTTGCTCTCGTAGGAACGGGCGCTTTCAGCAACCTTCAGCACCTGCTCGTTGACTTCGTCATCCGAGATGTCGATGACTTCGCGCGTGACCTTGATGCCCTTGACCGACTTCAGCTCGATCGGCGGCAGCACTTCGTAGGAAAGCGTGAATTCGAAATCCTGCTGGGCGGAGAGGATCTTGTCGGCTTCGTCCTTGTCTTCCGTCATGGCGATTTCCGGCTGCGTGGCCGACTTTTCGCCGCGGCTGGACAGGATGGCGGTCGGCTGTTCGCGGACGATCTCGTTGACGAGCTCGGCCATGATCGACTTGCCATAGACCTTCTTCAGGTGAGCTGCGGGGACCTTGCCCGGACGGAAGCCGTTGA
This sequence comes from Rhizobium lentis, assembly GCF_014200175.1. Taxonomy (GTDB): domain Bacteria; phylum Pseudomonadota; class Alphaproteobacteria; order Rhizobiales; family Rhizobiaceae; genus Rhizobium; species Rhizobium mulingense. Next base: position 269,009 of record NZ_JACHBD010000004.1, read on the forward strand.
TGCGGATCTTGTCCTTCACATCGGCAAGACGCTCATTCATCTTGTCTTCCATGTCCTTGGCCGGGATAACGACCTTGATTTCGCGCTTCAGCCCTTCAGCGAGCGTTTCGATAACCTGCATGTCTTCCTACCTTCATGTCGTGGCGGCCGTGCCCAGACGCCGTTCGTTTCGATGAGCACGACGCCGGCTGCGTGCCGCGCGTGGCTTTTCCCAATTCCTGTATCATTCCGCCCAAAGGGGAACGGCACTCACTTCCGAGTATTCGGAACAACCTTCGGTCATTCGGGGACAACCAAGTTCTTGGTCTCCCCCTGCAAACAGCCTGGTGCGGGTAGAGAGACTTGAACTCCCACGCCTTGCGGCACCAGAACCTAAATCTGGCGTGTCTACCAATTTCACCATACCCGCGTCCACAGAACCGCATGCCTATGCCTGCGCATGAGGCCTTCCGGAGCGCGGCGTCTCTATATCACCCGATTTGGTCGAGGCAAAGGAAAAATGAACGGCGAATGACAGTGGATTTGCGCCGGAAAAGCGCCCCTGCCCCAAGGCTTGCGGGATCAGTAGAGCGGTTCGTCGTAAACCTGCTTGCCATCGACGAGCAGGCTGCGGATCTGCGCCCTTCCGTCCGCCGAAACGCGCACCGCTATGGCGACGTTGCCATCATTGCGCGCCTCCTCCAGTGGTTTACCCTGACCCTCGGGGACATAATAACGCTCGATGCCGTATTCGACGCGAATGCTGTCGCCCGCAGCCAGTCCGCCACTATAGAATGGCTGGCTGCGCAGGATCACCGTCTCCGGCTGCGGCGGCAGCGCGTGGAAGGACGATTCGCTCACAGTCCAGAAACCGTCCGCCTGCTTCTTCAACCGGACCCACAGCGTGCGTTCGGCCGGCTCGGCCGGAATGCCGCCGGAAACCGTCTGCACCGGCACGGTGGAAATGTCATAGTTCAGGACGACATAATCGCCGCGCAGGAAATCGCGCGGATCGACCGGGGCCGTCTTCAGCAGCACTTCGGCGCCATTACTGAGAATCGAAGCCCGGCTCTGGATGATCGTGCCGAGGATTATAGTCTGCAGGCCGGCGACGATAACCGCCGAAAGCAGGTAGCCCTTTCCGGACTGCAGCCTTGCCATCAACGAGCTCATGCGAGCTCCTCCCGTGCAGTTGCGGAAAAGCGCCGCTCGAGACGGATGACGATCCAGGCGACCAGCGCAACCACGAGACCGGAAAACAGGAAGAGGCTCGACGTGCCGAGGATCGAGCCGACGGTGACGGAGGCGAGATAGAGCATCTCTGCAGCGAAGGCTGTATAGGCGAGGTAACGCACGGCGCCGTTGTTCCTGCCTTGCAGCGCGATCGCCAGCACGGCGGCGGCAAGTGTCGCCAGACCGAGCACCACCAGCCGCCATCCCTGCTCAATCTCGATATGCAGGAGCAGGAAGCCGATTGCTGCGACGAGGAAGCTGTAGAATGCCGGGGCCGCGCCGGCACTCCTGACCAGTGGCGCGATACGGGGATGCGGCAACGCCGTCAGCACGAAAACCGCCATGCCGCCGACGGCGAAGGCAAGCGCCACCGCCATCTCCTCATAAAGCGTGTAGAGCCATGCAAGCCAGCCGATCAGCAGCAAATAGGCGAGATGACGCGCTCGCGCAGCGCCGGTGTAACGCACCAACGCAATGACAATCACCGCCATGACCGGCGCCATCCAGGGATCAACCCCGATCCAATGCGTGTCATGGTTGTCGAGATAAACGGCAAAGGACGCCCAGGAGAGAAAGCCCGCAACGACCACCACCGCGCCCGAACGGAACAGGATCGCGGAGATCGTCGCGATGGCGAACCAGAGATACATCACCGTCTGCTCGTCGCCGGAGAGATGATACATCTGCCCGACCAGCGAAATGGCACCCCCGAAGCTCATCGCGCCGATGACCAGCAGCCCGCCTGCGGCCGCCGCCGCACCGCGAGCGAGCATCAGGGCGGCGGCAATATGCACCGCCCAGATCAGAGCGAGGATGGCGCCGACGCGGATCAGGCGCGGAATGGCTTCCCAATTGGAGGCGACGACCAGCAGAACGGCAGCGGCAAGAAGCACCGCCGCCAGCGCCATCAGCACCCGGCCGAGGCTGAAGCTGGCCGGGCGGCTGTCATATTCGGCGAGAAGCGCGCCGGCCGTTTCCTTTGCCAGCAGACCCTTGCCCACCCAGAGCAAGAGATCCCGCTCCAATCTGCCGCGATACATGCTTCCACCCCTCAGTTCCGCGACGCAGGCGCTGCGGCTGCCGTCATTTATAGACGCAGCAGGCAGCTTCGCAAACGCCTCAGCGCTAAATATGCAAATTCCTCATTGGTCTAATTTGGGTCAGATGTTAACCGGACGCTAAAGTCGGAACTGCTAATATCAGCATATGAAGGAAGAGGTATGCACGTTCCGCATGTCTCTCATGTAATTATTGCACTGCAAAATGCCAATTAGTCATACTATTTACCGACATATCGAAGCACGGGGATGGCGCCCCGGCCCGGCACTGCCGGACGCCCGCGGATTGCTTTATCCGTGACGAGATTCGCAGCCGCGCACTCCTCCTCCCAAGCGCGCTGCGATAGACTGGTGACACTCCTCCTCCCAGTTGCCAGTCACTATAATGCGCCCGCCGGATCCTCCCCCGGCGGGCGTTTTATTTGATGACAACATAATGCGTAAGTTCAACGCGTTAGCACATCCGATACTGGCTGGGCGGTGCCACCGGGAGAGCACCGAATTTTTCTTCGTATTAGCCGTGGCGCCGCATTCGTGATCGCGCCGCTTTGCGGGGCCATCGTAATGATTGATGGCTCGTCGAACCGGCGACGAACCGCGTGTCCAGCGGCACAACCGGCGGGAGCGGGTTTTTCCTCATCGCAGCCCTTCGCCATTTCAAAGCTCTGGTATTCGCTCAAGTCACTTTGCCTATTCGTTGACCAGACTGCGGTAAGATTGTGTAAAGCATTGCATCTATCGCATAGGTGACCTGAAAACTTGTCTGTTTTCGTCCTTCGCGCCGCAACATATATTCCGGTCATCAAATAGAGGTCAGCGCCGATGGGTGGCTGCTGGCAGATCAAACCCTCGGAAAGGGGCTTAATATGAACATCACCCGCTCTTTCAACAATTGGCGCAAGTATCGTCAGACGGTCACCGAACTCGGCCGCATGACCAACCGCGAATTGCATGACCTCGGCATCGACCGTTCGGACATCCATCGCGTCGCCCGCGAAGCTTCTTCGCGTTAATTCAAAGGTTTCTGCTTCCTCCCAAGCAGATCCGGCCATGATTAAAACGCCCGCTGCACCGCAGCGGGCGTTTTCATTTGTGGCGATCGACCGTCGCCGCGGTTGCAGGATCTTCCCGGTTCCGTAGCTCGCTCAAAAAATGTTCACCGCTTAATTCTCGAGCATCATATTGCACATTTGCATGGCAGACGCCTTTTAATTGCACTGCACAATGAGAGGGTTTTCGCCTATATAAACATCAACCGCAGAGAGACAGGCGATCCCGCCGTCCAGCGGAATTTGTTCGAGGAAGATGACAATGAACCCGATCCGCATTGCAAAAAGCTGGCTCAACTACCGCCGTACGCTCAACGAACTCGGCAGCCTGTCGAACCAGACCCTGTCCGACATCGGCGTCAGCCGCTACGACATCCGTAACATTGCATCCCGCTCGTTCCGCTAATCGCAGGCAAACCGGCACGATGCTTCAAGACGGCGCTATCAGGGCGCCGTTTTTGATTCGGGGTGTTGGATCGCACCTGCCGACGTGATATCAGCCCGGGATGAACACGATCTCCTCTTATTCCCCCATTCATGTCGTCGGCGGTGGGCTTGCCGGTTCGGAAGCCGCCTGGCAAATCGCCAGCTCCGGCATTCCCGTCATTTTGCATGAAATGCGCGGCGTGCGCGGCACGGATGCGCACAAGACCGACGGTCTTGCCGAACTCGTCTGCTCCAATTCCTTCCGTTCCGACGATGCGACCAGCAATGCCGTCGGCGTCATCCATGCCGAGATGCGTATGGCGGGCTCGCTGATCATGGCTGCCGCCGACCGCCACCAGGTGCCGGCCGGCGGCGCGCTGGCCGTCGATCGCGATGGCTTTTCCGAAGCCGTGACCAAGGCGATCCACGACCATCCGCTGATCACCGTCGTGCGCGAGGAAATCACCGGCCTGCCGCCGCGCGACTGGGATCTTGCCATCGTCGCCACCGGACCGCTGACCGCGCCGTCGCTCGCCAGCGCCATCCAGGCGCAGACGGGCGAGGATTCGCTCGCCTTCTTCGACGCCATCGCGCCGATTGTCTACCGCGACAGCATCGACATGGATATCTGCTGGTATCAGTCGCGCTACGACAAGGTCGGCCCCGGCGGCACGGGCAAGGATTACATCAATTGCCCGATGGACGAGGCGCAGTACAATGCCTTCGTCGACGCGTTGATCGCTGGCGACACTGTCGGCTTCAAGGAATGGGAAGGCACTCCCTATTTCGACGGCTGCCTGCCGATCGAAGTGATGGCCGAGCGCGGCCGCGAGACGCTGCGCCACGGGCCGATGAAGCCGATGGGGCTGACGAACGCGCATAATCCGACCGTCAAAGCCTATGCCGTCGTGCAGCTGCGCCAGGACAATGCGCTCGGCACGCTCTACAACATGGTCGGCTTCCAGACGAAGCTGAAATACGGCGCGCAGGCGGAAATCTTCCGGATGATCCCGGGACTGAAAAATGCCGAATTCGCCCGCCTCGGCGGCCTGCATCGCAACACCTACATCAACTCCCCGACCCTGCTCGATCCGTCGCTGACGCTGAAGTCGCGGCCCGGCCTGCGTTTCGCCGGCCAGATCACCGGCTGCGAGGGTTATGTGGAAAGCGCTAGCGTCGGGCTGATGGCAGGGCGTTTTGCCGCCGCCGAACGCAAGGGCGAAGCGATCTTGCTGCCGCCGGCGACGACGGCGCTCGGCTCGCTGCTCGGTCATATCACCGGCGGCCACATCGTCACCGACGAAGAGCCCGGCAAACGTTCGTTCCAGCCGATGAACATCAATTTCGGGCTGTTTCCGGAGCTTGAGCCCGGCTCGATCGTCAAGCCCGAAGGCGTCAAGCGCTTCCGCGGCAAGGATAAGACGATCATGAAACGGCAGTTGATCGCGCGTCGCGCGCTTGCGGACTGCGCCGCCTGGCTCGACCAGATACAAGGGTTTGCCGAAAGCGCCTGAGCAGCCGTCCTACTGCTTGTTGGCCGCGGATATGTGCCCGGCTGGCAGGTCCTTGTCCGGCTCAGCGATGTAGTTGCCGAGCAGCCACAACGCAACTTCGGAAGCCTCCTTCGGTGAAGCGAACTCGAATTTTCCGTTGTGACCGGGCGCATCGAGAAATTCGATCGCCAACCCCCTGCCTGTCTCCGAGCTTACCACGCGCACACGGCCGGGCACGATCAGATGGCAGGAGAAATGGCGCGCCATGTTGCGCATCAGCCCGGCCTTGTTGTCGTGGAGGCGCACGAAGATCGCCTGACCGTTTTCGGTCGCCTGCAGCTGGCGGATCGCCTCGTTGGGAAAGGCGCGGCCGAACTCGATAATGGCGAGACCGGTGTCGTGCAGGCCGTCTTCCTTGTTTTGCGCAGCCATGCGTGTTGCCACGAAGGCAAAGAAAATGACGATGGCGAAAAGGACGCACCAAACGATAATGCCCACGCCGAGTCTCCGTTCAAAGGGTAGCGGTCAGGACCTTGTAATGCGCGAGACTTGCGCGAATTTGACCGAAATCAGATTTTCCTGCGCGATGCAGCCAGCGCCATTGCGAGCTGGCGGCGCCATTGCGGCGGCTGCAACGGCCGGTCGAACAGCAGGGCGCCCCGCCTCTGCGCCTTGCGGAGCACCGGCTCGGCCAGCGTGACCGGCAGGAAGGCCGGAAAGACGGCGGGCGCAATCGGCCCTGCCCCCCTCGCCTTTGCCAGATGCTCGCGGCCGAGGCCGGCGAAGGCCTCGATGGCGGCGGAGATGCGCGGTCGGTCTTCGCCGGCAAGGAAGGCATAGCGGTCGAGGCCGGTGGCCGAAAGGATTTGCAGCGGAATATAGAGCTGGCCGCGGCGGCGGTGCAGCGGCATCAAAAGCAGCAGGCCGGCAATCGCCTGGGCGACGCCGGCATGGCCGGCGGCATCGGCCGATCGTGGGGCCTCCTCCGGCGAAAGCACAAGGCTTGCAAGCTGGATCAGCGCGGAGGCGGTTTCGCCGGCATAACCTTCGAGCGTCAGACGCGTTTCCATCGGGTCGTCATAGAGGTCGAATGTGCGGGCCTCGATCATGTCGACCAGCGTCTTACGCGGCAGGCGATAAGTTTCGATTGCCTCCAGAAGCCCTGCGGCGACGGGATTGGCCGCCGTCGAACCATGCGCACTTCCCTCCAGCAGATCGTGCCAATATTGCATGCGCACCTCGCCGGGCAGCGGCTCGTGCACCAGGTCGCGGATGCGGGCAAGCTCGGCATTGAATGCGTAAAGCGCCGCAAGCGCACCGCGCTTGTCCTGCGGCGATAGAAGGCAGGCAAGATAGCGGTCGCGATCATTGTCGCGTAGCATCGCCAGGCAGATATCCTGGTTCGTCGCAATATTCCCGTCAACCATCGTCAGACCGCAATCAAGGCCGCCGCTACGGCGCGCTGCTCGGACAGCATGATATTGAAGGTGCGCACTGCGGCACCCGTGCTCATCGGATCGGAGGAGATGCCGCGCGCCTTCAGCGCTTGCTTCAAATCGTCGGGCAGACGGCGAAGCTCGGTTCCCGTGCCGACGAGCAGAACCTCTATATCGGCGGCCTCCTCCAGCACACGGCGAAAATTTTCAGGCGACAGCGGCTTCGATATGTCCATGTCCCAGCCATGAATGCCGGAGGGCAGGCAAAGAATCGAGCCGCGATGCGACATGTCGGCAAAACGGAAGCCGCCATTGCCGTAAGTGTCGATCGGAGCGCGCCCGGGAAAATGCGCGGCGCGGATTTCTATGCCTTTTGCCATGTTTTCAAACCACCGTGCCGGAGTTTACACCGGCATCCGTCTTGTTGCTCTCTTCCCTGTCGGGGCTCTCCGGCCGAAGGCGGAAGAGAATCAGCACGGGAGCGGCGATATAGATCGAAGAGAGAGTGCCTAGAGCGACGCCGAAGAGCATCGCAAAGGCGAATGAGCGCATGACGTCGCCGCCGAACAGGTAGAGCGCCAGCAAGGCAAGCAGCGTCGTCGCCGCCGTCAGGACGGTGCGCGACAATGTCTGATTGATCGAGGCATCGATCAGGATCGGCAGCGGCATCCTTGTGTATCGCTTCAGGTTCTCGCGCATCCGGTCATAGACGACGACGGTGTCGTTCAGGGAATAGCCGACAATGGTCAGCATGGCGGCGATACTCGTGAGATTGAATTCGATGCCGGTCAACACGAAAAGCCCCAGCATGATGATGACGTCGTGCAGCGTTGCGACGATGGCGCCGACGGCGAACTGCCACTCGAAGCGGATCCAGATGTAGAGCAGGATTGCCGCGAGCGCGGCAACGACACCAAGCGTCGCCGTCATCGTCAATTCGCCGGAGATGGCCGGGCCGACGACTTCGACGCGACGGAAATCATAATCCGCCTCGAGCTCGCTGCGCACCAGCGTCGCTGCCGATTGCTCGGCATTCTCTCCGCCGCCCTGGGACGCGATGCGGATTCGCGCGTTCGCCGGGCCGCCGGTGCGTTCGACCCCGACCTCGCCGAGATTGAGATCGTTGAGACGCGATCTGAGATCGGTGATGTCGGCATTGCCTTGTTTCGCCGTCACCTCGATGAGCGAGCCGCCGGTGAAGTCGATGCCGAGCTGCAGGCCGACGGTGGCAAAGGCCGCCATGGCGATCAGCGAGATCGCAGCCGACGCCGTGAAGACATAGCGGCGGATGCCCATGAACCGGATATTGGCGTGCTCGAAGAGATGGGTCAGGACGCTTTTCGGCAGGTGCCGGGGATGACGTCGCGCCAGCCACGCGGCGACGATCGAGCGTGTCAGCGTGAATGCCGTGAAGACGGTCGTCAGAATGCCAACCGCCAGCGTCACGGCGAAACCACGAATGGATTCGCTGCCGAGGAAAAAGAGAATGACGGCGGCGATGAAGATCGTGACATTCGCATCGATGATCGTTGCGAAGGCGCGCGAGAAGCCGCGGCCGACCGCCTGCGCAAAGGAGGGGCCGATTTTCTCCTCCTCGCGGATGCGCTCGTAGATCAGCACGTTGGAATCGACCGCCATGCCGACGATGAGCACGATGCCGGCAATGCCAGGCAAGGTCAGCGTCGCGCCGGCAAGGCTCAGCACGGCAATGATCAATATCAGATTGAAGAAGAGCGAGACGACAGCGACGAGGCCGAGAATCCGATAAAGCGCGATCATCAGTGCTGCGACCAGCAGGACTGCGACGAGGCCGGCCATGAGGCCGGAGAAGATGGAGTCAGCGCCGAAGCTCGGGCTGACGCTGCGTTCCTCGACGCTCGTCAGCGTTGCTGGCAAGGCCCCTGCCCGCAGCATCACCGCCAGGTCGCGGACGCCATCCTCGGAGAAATTCGCCGATATCCGACCTTCGCCGCCGGTGATCGCTGCATCGATGGCCGGCGCCGACATGACCTGGTCGTCGAAGACGATGGCAAGATGCTTGCCGATGTTCTGCCCCGTCGCCTCAGCCAGCCGCCGCGTGCCTTCCGCATCCAGGCGATAGGTGATCGAGACATCCTGGGTCTGCGGATCGACGACAGGCTGGATGTCGATCATGTTGCTGCCAGTGACGAACGCCGTACGGTCGACGAGATAGGGAATCGGCGGATCGTCCAGCGAATAGAGCACCTGCGATGTCGCCGGCCAGCGGCCGTTCAGCGCCTCCTGCCCCGACATACTCTCGTCAATCAGATGAAAGGAGAGCTTGGCCGGCTGGTTGAGAAGGTTCTTCAGCCGCTCGGCATCGACCGATCCCAGCACCTGCACGGTGATTCGGTCGTCGCCATCGGGACGAACGAGGAAATTCTCATAGCCGAATCCGGCGATGCGGCGGGCGACGATATCAAGCGACCGGGTCCGGGCGGAGGCGACGTCAGCGGTAATGCCGGCGCCGGAAATCTGCAGTGAGAGCTGCCCCTCGCCGCCCTGCTGCAGCGCGAGCCCAGGGGCGGAATCTCCGCCGGTCGTCGTCAGGGATTTCAGACGATCGACCGCTTTCTGCGTCTCGGCAGGATCGGTGATCCGGACAGTAACGGTCCGGTCGTTGCCGGTCAGCCCGGTATAGCGGATGCCGGCGCCGCGCAGCGCGTTGCGCACATTCGCGACCGCCTCTTCCAGGCGGTCCTTTACGATATCGGAACGCTCGACCTTCAGAACGATATGGGAACCGCCCTGCAGATCGAGGCCGAGCATCAGGCGATCGTTTCGCAGCCAATCCGGCAGAGAGGCACGCTGTGCCTCGCCCACCAGATTGGGCGTAGCGATGACGACGGCCGCAAACGCAACCAGCCAAATCAGAAGTGTTTTCCAGCGGGAAAAATGCAACATTCTCTCGTCGATCTTCCGATCCGGCGGTTTGCCGTTATCGCCTGTTACGCCGCGTCGGCCTTGACAGGTTCACCCTTGACGCGAACTTCCGAAATGCCGCTGCGGACGATGCGCACGCGAACGCCTTCGGCGATCTCGACTTCGACTTCCTTGTCGTCGACGACCTTCGTCACCTTGCCGACGAGACCGCCGCCGGTCACGACCTGGTCGCCGCGACGGATCGCCTTCAGGGTTTCCTCACGCTTCTTGGCCTGGGCGCGCTGCGGACGGATCAGCAGGAAGTACCAGACGACCATCAGCGGCACGAACAGAATGATCATTTCGAAACCGGAGCCGCCGAAACCGGTTGCGGTATCGGTCGCACTCTGGGCGAATGCCGGGGTGATGAACATGCTAAACTCCTCAGGCTTGGCGGCGGAACTCCGCCTCATTTTTCAGGTTGCCGGACTATAGTTGCCGCTTCGATGAATGCAACAGAAACAGCCGGAAACAGTACCGATTCCGCTGCCTCATAACCTTTCCGCCGGCAAAACGCCATGCTACCCGCCTCGAAAGATAAAGCGGATTGCCGCAGCAAGAAATCAGGAGCTTGCGATGACCGAGGAAATCAACACTGCCTTGCTTGCCGAGCTGAAGCGGCTCGCGGATGCCGTCCATCGTCTTGCCGGACCGGCACCCGCCGTCAACGACTGGAACGCGGCAGACTGTTTCGTCTGGGCGCCGCTGCGCCAGCATCTGCAGCCCGTTAAGAAACCCAACCGGGTGGCGTTGAAGCTCATCCGCGGCGTCGACCACGTGCGTGATATCCTGCACGAAAATACGGTGCGGTTCGCCGAGGGTTATGCCGCTAACAACGTTTTGCTCTGGGGTGCGCGCGGCATGGGCAAATCGTCGCTGGTCAAAGCCGTGCACGAGGATGTCAGGCGCGAAAGCGGCGTCGCGCTGAAGCTGGTCGAAGTTCACCGCGAGGATATTGCCAGCCTGCCCAACCTACTCGACCTCCTGAAGGATAAGCCCTACCGGGTGATCGTCTTCTGCGACGACCTCTCCTTTGATCACGACGACACCGCCTACAAATCGCTGAAGGCAGCGCTCGACGGCGGCGTCGAAGGACGGCCGGACAACGTGCTCTTCTACGCCACCTCGAACCGGCGCCACCTGCTGCCGCGCCACATGATGGAAAACGAACAGTCGACAGCGATCAATCCGTCCGAAGCCGTCGAGGAGAAGGTTTCGCTGTCCGATCGTTTCGGCCTCTGGCTCGGATTTCATAAATGCAGCCAGGAAGACTATCTCGGCATGGTCGACGGCTATGCCGATTACTTCAAGCTTGGGCTCGCGCGCGACACACTGCATGCCGAGGCGCTGGAATGGGCAACAACGCGCGGTGCGCGCTCGGGCCGCGTCGCCTGGCAATATATTCAGGATCTGGCGGGACGCATGCGCGTCCATATCGATAGAGTCTGATTAAATAACAAAAGCCCGGCGGTTGGCCGGGCTTTTGCGCTTCCTGGTACGCTCTACCTATTCCAGGAAAGTCATCGGGTTGACCGGGGACGCGTCCTTGCGCACCTCGAAATGGACCTGCGGCTGCTTGACGTCGCCGCTCATGCCGGAGACGGCGACGGTCTGACCGCGCTGGATCTTCTGGCCGCGGGCAACGCTCAGCGTGTCGGCATTGCCATAGACCGTGACGGTACCGTCGTCGTGACGGACGAGGACGGTGTTGCCGAGTTCCTTCAGGCCATTGCCGGCATAGATGACGACGCCGTTTTCGGCGGCCTTGATCGGCGTGCCCTGCGGCACCGAGATATCGATGCCGTCATTGCGGCTGCCGTTGACGTTGGCGCCATAGGCGGCAATGACCTGGCCGCGCACCGGCCAGCGGTATTTGCCGATGCCGGTCGATTCCGGCGCGTCGGAGCTGACGTCGGCCTTCTTTTCGACCTCGTCGACGGTCTGGGTGGCGGCCGGCGCCTTATAGGGCGCGGGCTGAACGGAAGCCGTCTGCTGGGCAGACGCCGGATCAGCCGGCTTAGATTCGACCTTTTCAGCCGGGATAGAGGCGGTCTTGATCGTGTCGGTTCTGCCGATCGGGATCTTCAGGGCCTGGCCGACACGCAGCGAGCTCGCCGAAATATTGTTGGCGGCCTTGAGATCGTCGATATTGGCGCCGGTCGCCTTGGCGATCTTTGCCAGCGAATCGCCCTGCTTGACGACATAGGTGCCGGAAGGCGCCTTCGGATCCTTGCCGGCGCCGGCCGGAAGCTTACCGGCCGGGTCGGCGCTCGCCATCATCTTGTCGCGGGCGGAATTACCACCTGGGACGACCGCTACCTTCTGTTCCGGCGCCTTGGCCGGCCCCGGCATATTGCCGGGCTTGGAAAGATCGGCTGCCTGCGAAGCTGCCTTGGCGGCATTGCCGCCATTGAAAGTCGGAATCAGGATCGCCTGGCCGGGTTGGGCGGCAGAGGCCGTTTTCAGATTATTGACGCGCAGGATTTCCTTTTCCGGAACGCCGAAACGTCTGGACAGCGTAGCGATGTTTTCGCCCGGACGCAGCGTCACGGAAGGCGCATTCGTCGCCGACCAGCCGGAAACTTTAGGCGTCGTGCCGGTCGTCAGCGAATCGGGCGTCGCCTTGGGTGCTGCCGGCGCGACGAGCCGCGGCTTTTCAGCCTGCGGCGAAGCTGGGAACGGCTGGGCGAGCGCGACTTCCTTTTCCCGCTGCCGGGACGGTGCGGCAGCCGTCGGCGCCGCAAGCTCGGAACGCTGTATCGAGACCGGCGAGGAAGCCAGGCGTGCACTCGATGGACGGATCGGCTCGTAGCCCGGGCTTGCCGGATAGGGCTGGTTCAGCGCATTGTTTCCACCGTAACCGGACTGGCTGGCGACGGCCGCACCGCCGAGATCGGCGCGCGGCACAGGATCGCCCTGGACGCCGCCCCTCCGCGGAATGGAACTTGTGGTGATCTGATCCTGGCCGGAGGAGGAAAACAAACCGCCAAACCGTGTCACATCGGAACTGCAGCCCGTTGCGGCACTCGCCAGCAGGCCCACAACCAGAAGATTACCGGCCGACTTACCGAACTTCGGCGAAAGACTGAAACGCATTGACTCGACCCACTGAGAACGCAACCATTTGTGAGTCTATTAAAGCGCGTTAGTATTACCACGCGGTTAAGATGCTGGAATCAGTGCGATATTTTTGAGAAGTTGATAACCATAGCTTACGGGTGAAAAATCGCAGTGCCTACAGCAGCGAGGCAAGACGCGGAACGATCGGCAGATAAGGGGCTTCGAACAGTTCCTCGCGTTCGAAACGACTGCCGGTTTTCGTCAGCCGCACCATGCGACACTCGTTCTCGGAAATCATCAGCGGCGCGATCATCGAGCCGCCGGAAACGAGCTGGTCTGTATAAAAGCGCGGCATGGCATTGAAGGCCGCCGTCACCAAGATACGATCGAACGTGCCCTCGCCCTGCATGCCCGCGCTGCCGTCGGCCTGGCGGATGACGACGTTGCGCAGGCCAAGCGATTCCATGCGCCGGTGTGCTGCCGTCGTCAGCGTCTTGTAGCGATCGATCGACAGAACGCGTTCGGCCAGGCGGCCCATGACGGCGGCAGTGAAGCCGCTGCCGGTTCCGATTTCCAGAACGCGCTGTCCCGGTTTGAGCTTGAGGTGATGGAGGATGCGGACGACAAAATCGATGCCTTCGAGAAAGGAACCGCATTCGATCGGAATCGTGCGGCTCGAATAGGCGTCGTCGACAAATTGCGCCGGCACGAACAGCGAGCGCTGCGTCTGCTCCACCGCCGTCAGCAGATCGAGGTCGGAGATGCCTTCGGCACGCAGTCTGAGGACGAGCGCCGCAAAGCCCTCCTTCTCCGCCAGTCTTGCCGTCAAACCTGTGCTCCGTATCCCAGGGCCCGCGCCACGCGGTCCGTTACGGAATAATCGGTCAGATCCAGTTTCAAAGGCGTTACCGAAATTTTGTTATGCTTGAGGGCGTGAATATCGGTGCCTTCGATGAAGGCGCCGGCCCGTTCGCCGAACTTCAACCAGTAATAGGGAAAGCCCCGACCATCGGAGCGGGCATCGACCTGCAGATTGAAGGCGAGCTTGCCCTGCATGGTCACCTCGGCGCCATCGACCTCGTCGGGACGGCAGTTCGGGAAGTTGAGATTAAGGAACGTGCCTTCCGGCAGATCCAGAACCATAAGCTTTTCCAGAAGAGCCGGCGCATGCGTCTCGCAGACCTCCCAGGGCACGATGCGTGCACCGTCCTCGTAGAGATAGGCCTGGCTCAGCGCGAAGGAGCGCACGCCTTGCATGGTGCCCTCGATGGCGCCGGCGATCGTGCCGGAATAAGTCACGTCGTCGGCAACATTCGAGCCCGAATTGACGCCGGAGAGAACGAGGTCGGGCTTGATGTCCATCACCTGCCGGACGCCCATGATGACGCAATCGGTAGGCGTGCCGCGCAAGGCGAAATGCTTGTCGGAGATTTTGCGCAGCCGCAGCGGTTCGGAGAGGCTCAGCGAATGGGCAAGACCGCTCTGGTCCGTCTCGGGCGCCACGATCCAGACATCGTCCGACAGCGTGCGCGCGATCCGCTCCAATGCGGCCAAGCCTTCCGCGTGAATGCCGTCATCATTCGTAAGCAGGATGCGCATCGCCTCAGGCCGCCCGTTCGATCTTGGTCAAGCCGCCCATATAGGGCAGCAAAACGTTCGGAATCGTGACCGAGCCATCCTCGTTCAGATAATTTTCGAGGACGGCGATCAGGCAGCGGCCGACGGCGGTGCCGGAGCCGTTCAGCGTGTGTACGAACTTGTTGTTCTTATCGTCCTTGCCGCGGTAGCGCGCATTCATCCGCCGGGCCTGGAAATCGCCGCAGACCGAGCAGGAGGAGATTTCGCGGAAGGCGTTCTGTCCCGGCAGCCAGACTTCCAGATCATAGGTCTTGCGCGAGCCGAAGCCCATGTCGCCGGTGCAAAGCGTCATCGTGCGAAAATGCAGGCCGAGGCGCTTCAAGACCTCCTCCGCGCAGGCGGTCATCCTCTCATGCTCGGCGATCGAACTCTCGGCGTCGGTGATCGAGACGAGTTCGCATTTCCAGAACTGGTGCTGGCGCAGCATGCCGCGCGTGTCGCGGCCGGCCGAGCCTGCCTCCGAGCGGAAGGACGGCGTCAAGGCGGTGAAGCGCAGCGGCAGCTTTTCCTGCTCTAGGATTTCCTCGCGCACGAGATTGGTCAACGTCACTTCAGCTGTCGGAATGAGATAGCGGCCGTCCGTCGTCTTGAAGAGATCCTCTTCGAACTTCGGAAGGCTGCCGGTGCCGAACACCGCTTCAGCCCGAACCATCAGCGGAGAGCTGACTTCGGTATAACCGTGCTCGCGCGTGTGGAGATCGATCATGAACTGCCCGAGCGCGCGCTCGAGCCTGGCGAGCGGCCCGGTCAGCACCGTGAAGCGCGAGCCGGAGAGCTTGGCGGCGCGCTCGAAATCCATATAGCCGAGCGCCTCGCCGATTTCAAAGTGCTCCTTCGGCGTATGGTTCCATCGCGGCTTTTCGCCGACGATGCGGGTAACGACATTGTCATGCTCGTCCTTGCCGACCGGGACATCGTCGAAAGGGACGTTCGGGATGCGTGAGAGCGCGTCGTTGAGCTCGGCGGTCAGCTGCCGGTCCTCTTCCTCGACCATCGGCAGCAACGTCTTCAGCTCAGCGACTTCGGCCTTCAGCTTCTCGGCGAGTTCGGCGTTCTTCTGGGACAGCGCCGCACCTATCTCCTTGGAAGCGAGGTTGCGGCGGGACAGCAGGTCCTGCGCCTTCTGCACGGCGGAACGGCGCTTTTCATCGAGGGCGACGAGACTTTGGGCCAGAGGCTCCGCACCGCGCTTGGCAAGGGCGGCATCGAGCGCTTCGGGATTCTCACGGATCCATTTGATATCGAGCATCGTCGTTCCAGTCGTTGCAACAGAAGTGACCCGGCCAAAGCCTGACCGGGCTTCGGACGGGTGAGACGGCGTTCATGAAGGGATTTCCGGATGACCGCTCAGACGCTGTCCGTCTTGGCAACGTCCGCGGATTCGGTGTCCTTTTCGAGCGCCTGCCGGGCACGCTGGCGCTCCACGAGTCGCGCCGCATGGATGGAAATCTCGTAGAGAAGGATCGTCGGCAGTGCAAGACCGATCTGGGACATCGGGTCCGGCGGCGTCAGCACGGCGGCGACGACGAAGGCGAGCACGATGGCGAACTTGCGCTTTTCGGCAAGCCATTGCGACGTCAGCAGGCCGACGCGGGCGAGCAGGGTCGTGATGACGGGCAGTTGGAAGACGAGGCCGAAGGAGAAGACCAGCGTCATGATCAGGCTCAGATATTCCGAGACCTTCGGCATCAGCGAGATCGCCACCTCGTCATGCCCCGGCGCCTGCTGCATCGACAGGAAGAACCACATGACCATCGGCGTGAAGAAGAAATAGACGAGTGCCGCGCCCATCAGAAACAGGACCGGCGAAGCGATCAGGAACGGCAAGAAGGCTTGGCGCTCGTTCTTATAAAGGCCGGGCGCCACGAACTTGTAGACCTGCGCGGCAATGATCGGGAACGCGACCACCAGGCCGCCGAACATCGCCACCTTCACCTGCGTGAAGAAGAACTCCTGCGGCGCCGTATAAATCAGCTGGGCCTTCTCGACGTCAAGATGCGCCCACTCCACCGCCGTCTTGTAAGGAATGACCAGATAGTTGAAGAGGTGCTTGGCAAAAAAGAAGCATGCGATGAAGGCGACGAAAAACGCGCCGATCGACCAGATCAGCCGCGTGCGCAGCTCCATCAGATGCTCGATCAGCGGCTGCGGCTTGTCTTCGATATCACCGCTCATGCCTCGTCCTTCTTGTTCTTCTGCACGGACGCTTTCGGTGCTGCGGGCTTTCTGGCAGCCGTCGTGCGCTTCGGCTTTTCCGCAGGCGCGCTTTCCACGGGCGCGGCGATCGCAAAGGCTGCCTTATCTGCGGCCTTGGCGCGCGGCTTGCGCACCGCTTTCGGCTTGGCGGCAACCGCATCGGCCGTAGCGACGGCTGCAGCAACGGGTTCCGGCGTCGGCGCGGGCGCCGGTACCAGCGGCGGCGTTTCCGGCAGGCTCATTGACGGCGTCGGGGCAGAAACTGCAGCCAGCGGCACTTCGGTCTTGTTCTCGGGCGCAGCACTCGCCTTCTGCAGGTCTGCCTTGATCTCGTTGCCCATCTGGCGAAGGGGGTTCATCGCCTCGCGCAGGCTGTTGACCGGATTGAGCTTCTGCGCATCGCTGATCGTCTGGCGGACATCGTCGAGCTCAGCCTCGCGCAACGCTTCGTCGAATTGCGCGCGGAAATCACCTGCTACCTTGCGGGCGCGCTGCGTCATCTTGCCGAAAGCGCGCAGCATCGGCGGCAAATCCTTGGGACCGACAACGACGATCAGCACGACCGCGATGACCAAAAGCTCGGTCCAGCCAATATCGAACATGCAAGGCTCCTGGGCGGAAGCGCGGGGGCTGCGCCTTTTCCCGCACTTGGTTACTTCGTTTCGTCGGCCTTGTGATCGACGGTCTTGGCCGTATCCGGCGCGTCTTCGTCCGTCATGCCCTTCTTGAAGCTTTTGATGCCCTTGGCGACATCGCCCATCAGTTCCGGGATCTTGCCGCGACCGAACAACAACAGCACGATGACCAGAACGATCAACCAGTGCCACATGCTAAAAGAACCCATTACCCTAACTCCCTGTTTCGATGTTCCCTCGATGTAAGAATTTCCCACACCGTTTCCAACATCAAGCGCATTGAACTGCGCTTAATGTCACGGTATCGCACCATGTGACAAGCCACAGCCCCCCGAAAAATCGTGAGCACCATTGTTTTCGTCATGCGTGGCGAAAGCAAGACGAAGTCCTTCAATCTTCGGAGGTAGAACGCGGGGCGAGCAACCCAAGTTCTTCGAGATCCATCTGGGTAATGGGGTCTTCGTCCTCGCTCAGCTCGTCGTTCATCAATGGCGAGGGAATATTGAAATTCGCCGGAATGCGGCCCGAGAGCAGGCCTGCTCCCTTCAATTCTTCGAGACCGGGAAGATCGCGCAGTTCCTCGAGGCCGAAATGGTCGAGAAAATCACGGGTGGTGCCCAATGTCACCGGCCGGCCCGGCGTGCGCCGGCGGCCGCGAAACCGCACCCAGCCCGCTTCCATCAGCACGTCGAGCGTGCCGCGTGAGGTCTGCACGCCGCGGATATCCTCGATCTCGGCGCGCGTCACCGGCTGGTGATAGGCGATAATCGACAGCACTTCCAGCGCGGCGCGCGACAGCTTCTTCACCTCGTTGTCATCGCGGCGGATGATGAAGGAGAGGTCGGCGGCGGTGCGGAAGGCCCAGGCGCTCTCCACCTGTACGAGGTTGACGCCCCGCGGCGCATATTGCTCCTTCAAGCGCAGCATGATCGCGCGAACGTCGGCATCCCTGGGGAGGCGCTCGGCGAGGAAACTTTCGGGCACCGGCTGCGAGGAGGCAAAAACCAGCGCCTCGGCGATGCGCTCGGCCTCGATCTCGGCCTGCGGGTCGCGAACTTCGTTCTCGTAATCCTTTTCGCTCTTCAGATCGATCAAACCGGCCGCTCCTGTTCCACCACCTGCAGCGTCGCATGTTTCGGGCCGCGGCGCATATAGATCGGCTGAAAGGCGCCGTCTTGGCGGATTTCGAGCTTGCCCTCGCGCACCAGCTCCAGCGAGGCGGCGAAGGCGCTGGCGATGGCAGTGACGCGCTCCTCGGGGGCTGCGAGATAACGCAGCAGATAATGCTCCATCGCCGTCCAGTCCCCGACCTCGCCGATCATCTGGGTCAGTAGCTCGCGCGCCTCGGTCAGCGACCAGACATTGCGCCTCTCGATCGTCACCTGGGTGACGGCATGGCGCTGGCGCAGCGCCGCATAGGCGGTCAGGAGATCATAGAGGCTCGCCCCGTAAGCCGACTGCTGTCGGTCGGGAATATGCTCGGGCGCGCCGCGCGCGAAGATATCGCGGCCGAGGCGGTTGCGGTTGACGAGGCCTTCGGCCGCCTGGCGCATGGCTTCGAGGCGTTTCAGGCGGAAGGCAAGCGTTGCCGCCATCTCCTCGCCCGAGGGCCCATCATCCTTGACCTGCTGGGGAATGAGCAGCCGTGACTTCAAATAGGCAAGCCAGGCCGCCATGACGAGATAATCGGCGGCGAGCTCAATGCGGATCCGGCGGGCGCTTTCGACGAACTGCAGATATTGCTCGGCGAGCGCCAGCACCGAAATGCGCGACAGGTCGACCTTCTGGTTGCGGGCGAGATAGAGCAACAGGTCGAGCGGACCTTCGAAGCCGGCGACGTCGATCACCAGCGCCGGCTCGTGGCTGGCGCGCTCGGCGCCGTTATCCTGCCACAGCTTGTCCATCGGCGTTGCCGCCTGCGGACGCTCCGTACCCTTGACCGTGTTCACCACGCTGCTCCCTCTGCGATCAGACGATCGCAAACATCGCCTCGAATTCCGCTCTCAACTCCGCCTCATCGGCGCTGTCCGGGGCGGCGAAACCTGCTTCCACCGCTTTCGCTCGGGCGAGCGACGCACCGGCGAGCCGCGGAACATTTGCCACGACATCCCGCATCTCGTCCATATGGCCATTGCAATGCAGCACGATATCGCATCCGCCTGCAATGATATTCGCCGCACGTTCGCCGATCGTGCCCGAAAGAGCGTTCATCGAGCTATCGTCGGAAAGCAGCAGACCGGTAAAGCCGATATGCTCGCGGATGACGCCGTCGATCACCTTGCGTGAGGTCGTTGCCGGATTATCCGGGTCGATGGCGGTGAAGACGACGTGGCAGGTCATCGCCATGAGCTCGTCCTTCATGCTGATGAAGGGCGGGAAATCATGGACCTCGAGCTCATCGCGCGAGACGGTAACGACAGGCAGTTCCAGATGGGAATCGGCAAATCCGCGGCCATGGCCTGGCATGTGTTTCATCACAGGCAGCAGGCCGCCGGCCTTCAGCCCTTCGGCAGCCGCCCTCCCCATGGCAATGACGGTGTCAGGATCGCCGCTATAGGCACGGTCGCCAATGACATTGCTGCTGCCTTCGACCGGAACGTCGAGCACCGGCAGGCAATCGACATTGATGCCGAGTTTCGAAAGGTCGAAAGCATGCAGCCGCGACATCACCCAGGCGGCGCGCAGGCCGAGCGCTGTGTCGCGGCGATAAAGATCGCCGAGCGCCTGACCCGAGGGATAACGCGGCAAGACCGGCGGGCGGATGCGCTGGACGCGACCACCCTCCTGGTCGATCAGCACCGGCGCATGCCAACCGACGCTGTCGCGCAGTTCGTCGACGAGATTGGTGATCTGCGAGGCTTCGGAAATGTTGCGCCCGAAGAGGATGAAGCCCCAGGGCCGTTCGCCCCGAAAGAAGGCCTTCTCTTCGGATGTTAGGGCAAGGCCGCTGCAGCCAAGGATCATCGCTTTTGATTCGGTCATTTAGGAATCATAGACCGCCCCCCGCCAAATGCGAGCAAGCGCGGGCGCGATGCACAAAAAAGAGCGGCGGGCCGATCGGCCCGCCGCTCTCATAATTCCGTGACCTGATTTTACTTGGAGATCAGGCAGCTTCCGCCGGCTGCGCGATACTGTTCGCAAAGCGCCGCGGCCTCATCCTTAGAGCCGACCGGGATGCGAACACGGTAGAACGTGCCCTTGCCGGCGATATCGGCCCTGCGGATCTCATGAGCGCGGCCACCCAGCACCCCGGCGAATTTCTTCGAGAGGTTGGCATAGGATTTATTGGCCTCGTCCTCCGACGGCAGTGACGCGATCTGGAGGCCGTAACCTCCGGTGGATGCGGCCTGCTGCGGCTGGGCGGCGGCCGGGGCGGCAGAAGCAACCTGCGTCGGCTTCGGCTGCTGCGCCGGCGTGCGGACATTACCCTTGTCGGTGACGGTGCTGACGACATTGACGGGCTGATCGGCCGGGCGGGCAATCGGAACTGGGGCCTTATCGGCGACCGCCGTCGTCTTGACCGGCCGTACCGGCGCATCGACCGGGGCGGGATTAGCCTGCTGCACATCGGCAATTGCCGCAGGCGACGGCTGAGCCGGCGCTGCTTCAACAGGTGCTGCCGAACGCGAATCGGCGGAAGCGACCTCGGTGCTTGCCGGGAAGCTTGCAGCCGTTCCGCCGACCGGCGGCACGGCCGGGGTCGACGGCGTGGACTGGGCCGTGACCGGCGGCTGGGCAGACGGCACCGGCTGGGCGGACGGCGTTGTCTGGGCAGACTGTACCGGCGGCTCCGGCTGATCGACGGGCGCAACCTCCTCGCGAGCGACCAGGGTTCCGTCGGGCTTGACGATCATCGTGCGGACCTTTCGCGGCGAAACGGACGGCGTCTTGTCGGCGCCGCTTGCGGCCGCGTCGTCGGCATTGGCCTGGTTCGGCAGCAGACGCGGATCCTCCGTCTCACCGACCGCGGTCGGCGCGACCCGATCGTCGGCGCCGGCGTTCTCGTCGTCCTCGGGCAGCGCTTCCGGTGTCAGTGTGCGCTGGACGACATCGACGGGCGCCTCGTCGGACGACACGAGCGACTTCTGCTTCGGCTCCTCGGCAGAACCCGCTACGCGGTCATAAACGGCCTTGTCCTGGTTGGGCACGGTCTTGCCGCCGGGATTTTCCGGAACGACCTTGACCGGCTCCTTGTCGGCGGTGATCACGCGCGGCTCGCCGGATGCGACAATGCCAAGTCCCTCGCCGTTCCAGACGGAGGAATAGACGCCATAACCGACGCCGGCGAAGACCACCAGCACGACAGCCCCGGCAAGCAGCCGGCGCATCGAGCGGGCGCGGCTGAAATCGGCGGCCTGGCTTGCCGATTCGATGTGGACCTCGGAGGTCTGGCGGCGCTCGACCGGCTCGCGCACGCTGCGGCGGAAATCCTCCTCCAGCGCCCGTTCGAAATCATCGAGGCCGTCGGCAATGGTCGGCTTGACCGGCTTGGCCGCGGCAGCGGTATCACGGGGCGGCGCCGGCATTTCCCGCGGCTTGGCCGGTTCAAAGAAGCTCGCGATCTCTGCGTCGAGATCGAAATCGAAATCCGCCGTTTTCGCCACCGGCGCGGGCTGCTCGACCGGCGGCAGCGCCGGCACGTGCATATCGTCGACGGCCTCGGGACGTTCCTCCGGATCAGAGATCATCGCCGGATCGAAAGGCAGGTCTTCGGTCGATTCTGCGACGGGCACTTCTGGGGCGGGCGCTTCTGGGGCGGGTGTCCAGTTGAAAACAGGCGCAGGAGCTACGGCCGGCGGTTCGGCCGCAAAGACCGGCGCGGACCGCGTGGGCGCGGTCGCCTGCTGGAGCGCAGCGGGTGCCGGCTGCGGCTTCGGCTGCGGTGCAGGCTCGGACGCCTCGGAAAAATCGAGATCGGCAAGTTCCAGCTCGATGCCGGCAAGATCCAGTTCGAAATCGTGGCCGGCAAAAGGATCGTCAGCCTCCGGCGCGGGCTGCGGCGCCCGGGCATATGCCGTTGCGGCAGGCTGGGGCGCGGTGACCTCGGCAGGCTGGGGCGCGACCGGCTTTGCCGCTTCGGCGACAGGGGCAGGAACCATTTCGACGGGAGCGGACAGGACCGGTGCAGCGACGACCGGCGCAGGCTGAACCGGTGCGGCGGCTATTGGGGCGGCCTCGGCGGCGGGCTGCGGCGAGACAGGCGCCAGATTGGCGCGCTGCAATACCGGATGCGGCACCGGATAGCGCGAGACGTCGGCCAGCAGATCGTCGAGATCGAAAGTGCCGGCGGTGTGCGGAACTTCCGGTACGACTTCGGTGAGGGCGGCATCAGCCTGGATCTCGCCTTCCACTGCGGCAGCAAGATCGAAACCGGCGTCAGAGCTGAACTCCTCCGGCCCTTCCTCGACGTCAAAGAACTCTTCGGCCTCGGCAGTCTCTTGCGGCGCAACCGCCTCATCGTGACGATCGAGCTCGGCGGGGAACCCAAATGACGGCGAAGCGGAGACGAATTCCTCAGCGGGCTCGACAGCGGCGACGGGCGCCGGCTGCGCGGCCGCAGGCTGCGGCTCTACCGCCACAGGATTGGCGAGCGATGATTCCGCCACCGGTTCGTCGGCTGCCTCTGCCACCGGTGCGGCGACGATCTCGGCCGTCGGCTCGACCACATCCGCCGGCGGAGCGATCGGCTCCTCGCGTTTCGCAGCGTGGAAATTGGCAAGCGGCAACCGGATGCTGGCAGCCGACCATTGCGGGGCTTTGGCGGACTGTGGCACGGAAGAGACGGGCGCCGCACCGATCGACAATTCGAGCTCTTCGATCAGATCGCGGGCGCCACCGAAGACGGCTTGAATGGGCGCCTCAGAATCACGATCGATGGAAAGCTGCTGCGGGTCGGCCGGCCAATCGGCAGCGGCAACGTCCCAATTTCTTGCTGCAGGTTGCGCTGCTTCTTCGGCGGCGGCGGGAGCAGCGGAGACAGGCTCCGGAGCCCGCGGGCTTTGGACAGCAGGGGCAACATCGAGAACGGGCTCGACATAATCTTCAGGCGCAATGCCGTCGGAAATCGGCTCGGCCGGATGGTCGAGATCTGCGAGCGGACGCGGTGAGTCGTAACGGTCGAACTCGCGCCCGAGCTCGTCCTCAAGATTGAGGGCAGGCTCGCGCCGTGCGGCTTCGCTTACCGTATTCGCTGCAACACGCGGTTCGAAGCCGACGATACGAGCAAGCTCGGCCAACGGATCGTCGTCAGCAAACAGATCGTCTTTTCCGCGCGTATCATACGCAAGTTGTTTCTCAGCCATGCCTATCCCACTCGCAAACGCCAACGCTCAAATGCCAGCGCATTGTGGGGAAATGGTGACGTTATCGCATTTCGTCAGGTGCGGCAGTGCCTGTAATGGCAAGTCCCGACTTCAAAACCGACGCGACGGCGTACACCAGCCCAAGTCTGGCAATACTTGATTCTCGGTTTTTATCATTAACAAATCGTAATTCCGTCTGATCTTTACCTTTGTTCCAGTGCGCGTGGAAGGAACTGGCAAGGTCGTAGAGGTAAAAAGCGATGCGATGCGGCTCCTGCGACTGGGCCGCCGCTTCGACGATACGCGGGAATTCGGCAAGCTTGGCGACGAGCTGCAATTCGGTCGGATCGCCAACGCCAGCAACGGCTTTCGCAAGATCGTCAGGCGAAACATCGAGGCCGGGGAAAGCCTCCCTCGCCTGCCGGAAGACCGACATGCAGCGGGCATGCGCATACTGCACGTAAAAAACAGGATTGTCCTTCGATTGCTCCGTCACTTTGGCGAAATCGAAGTCCAGCGGCTCAGAATTCTTGCGGTAAAGCATCATGAAGCGGACCGAATCACGGCCGACTTCCTCGACGACGTCCCGAAGCGTGACAAAATCGCCGGAGCGTTTCGACATCTTCACCGGTTCGCCGTTGCGATAGAGCTTGACGAGCTGGCAGAGCAGTACCGTCAGCTTCGCCTGCCCGTCCGAAACGCCACGCGCCACCGCCTCCAGGCGCTTGACATAGCCGCCATGGTCGGCGCCGAGCACATAGATCATCTCGTCGAAACCGCGGTCGAACTTGTTCTTGAAGTAGGCGACGTCGGCGGCGAAATAGGTGTAGGAGCCGTCCGACTTGATCAGCGGACGGTCCATGTCGTCGCCCACCTCGGTCGAGCGGAACAGCGTCTGTTCGCGATCTTCCCAATCCTCGGGAAGCTGGCCCTTCGGAGGCGGCAGAGTGCCCTTGTAGACGTAGCCCTTGAAGGTCAGGTCGTTGATAGCCGTGCGGATCGCGGCCGCGCCATTGGCGTGCAAGGTGCGTTCGGAGAAGAAGATATCGTGATGGACGTTCAGCGCAGCCAGATCTTCGCGGATCATCACCATCATCGCGCTGATGGTGCGATCCTTGACGATCGGCATCCATTGCTCTTCCGGCATGTTGTGCAGTCGCACGCCGTAATCGGCGGCAAGCGACTCGCCGACGGGGACGAGATAATCGCCGGGATAGAGACCCGAGGGGATTTCGCCGATCCGCTCACCGAGCGCTTCGCGATAACGCAGGAAAACCGAGCGGGCGAGCACGTCGATCTGCGAGCCGGCGTCGTTGATATAATATTCCTTCTCGACGCCGTAACCGGCAAAGGCGAGCAGGTTGGCGAGCGCGTCGCCGACGACGGCGCCACGGCAATGACCGACATGCATCGGCCCGGTCGGATTGGCCGAAACATATTCGACATTGACCTTGCGGCCTGCACCGAGGGTCGAGCGGCCGTAGTCGGTGCCGGAGGCGATTATCGAGGCGAGCAGCCGCTGCCAATAACCAACGGCGAGACGAATGTTGATGAAGCCGGGACCGGCGACCGAGACATCGGCGACGTCGGTATCCTCTTTGAGCTTGGCGATGATGACGTCGGCAAGCGCGCGAGGGTTGGACCCGATCGGCTTTGCCAGCACCATCGCAGCGTTGGTCGCAACGTCGCCATGGCTCGCATCGCGCGGCGGCTCGACGGTGATGCGGCCGAAATCGAGGTCGGATCGCTTTTTCCTGACCAGATCGAGCTGTTCAAGGGCGGTTTTGATCCTGGCTTCGAAGTCGGTAAAAAGGTTCATCGCACTCTTCCATGCATAGGCTGTGCCAAGGGCGCAAATCGGCCTTCGGCGGGCGACCGCTGCCTATCGCAAATCCGGAGTGTGGTCAAACAATCGCCTGTGGGCACTGATTGCATAGGTGTCGGTCATACCGGCCAAATAGTCGCCGACATGGCGAGCCTTCGGCGCATCGGCGAGGCCAGCGATATGATCGACCCAGTAATGGCTTTGCATCTCCTTGGGGCTCGCCATGTATGCGCCGAAAAGATCGGTGACGATCTGGGCAGCGCCAGCGCGGATACGCATGATATCGGGATTGCGGTAGATGCGTTTGAAGAGCATCGCCTTGATCTGCCTGTCGGTTTCGGCCATCGCGTCGGAGAAGGTGGCGATGACCCGGTCGGCAGCGCGAATGTCACCTGCGCTCTCAGGGCGAAGAATTGAAAGACGCTGCTGGGCGACGCCGATCACGTCCTCGACCATGCGGGTGATCTGCCTGCGCATGATCTCGTGGGTGAAGCGGCTCGGCTCCAGATGCGGATACCGCGCCCTCACCTCGGCCATCAACCCGGCCAGAAACGGGATTTCCTCCAGCACGTCGAAGGTCAGGTATCCGGAGCGCAGACCATCGTCGATATCGTGGGTGTTGTAGGCGATGTCATCGGCGATCGCCGCGACCTGGGCCTCAAGGCTGGCGTAGGTCGCAAGCTCGAGATCGTGCAGTTCGCAATAATCGAGGATCGGCTGCGGAACCGGGCCGCGTGTGCCGACACCCTCGGGCGTCAGCAGCGGACCATTGTGCTTGACGAGGCCTTCGAGACTTTCCCATGTCAGGTTGATGCCGTCGAATTCGGCATAACGCCGCTCGAGTTTGGTCACGATGCGCAGCGATTGGGCATTGTGGTCGAAGCCGCCATAAGGCAGCAGCACCTCGTGCAGTGCATCCTCGCCGGTATGGCCGAACGGCGTGTGGCCGAAATCGTGCACGAGCGCCACGCCTTCGGCCAGATCCTCGTCGAGTTTCAGGGCGCGTGCGAGCGCGCGGGCGATCTGCGCCACCTCGATCGTATGCGTCAGCCGAGTGCGGTAGTGATCGCCATCCTGGGCGATGAAGACCTGGGTCTTGTGCTTCAGGCGGCGGAAGGCTGTCGTGTGGACGATGCGGTCGCGGTCGCGCTGGAAGTCCGAGCGCGTGGGGCTGCCGTCTTCCGGATAGAGACGCCCACGCGTCGTCCAGGGGTCTGCTGCATAGACCGCCCTTTCGCTGCCGCCGAAACCCAAAGCCCGCCTGTCAACCGTCATTCTTCACCGTCATTCTGCCTGTTGCCGCATCTGCCCATTGACGCCGCTCTGCCCTGTTCATACTTATAGCCCGACAAACGGCAAAGAGGCGCCTGCCGACCGTTTCGCACATCATGGCCTTTTTGCGAAGATCATGGTAAGTTCTTTTGATATCAGGCATTTGAACATTTCAGTGCCAAAACCCATTCTCTCCGGATCTTGACCCCGGCAGGAGGAAACATGACGGATACGAGTGTAACCCTTTCAGATGCCGCGGCAAAGCGTATCGCTGCGATCATCGGCGCGGAGGCCGGCAAGAGCGCGCTGCGCGTTTCGGTCGAAGGCGGTGGCTGTTCGGGCTTTTCCTATAAGTTCGACCTTGCCGACAGCGCGGGCGACGACGACGTCGTCGTCGAAAAGAACGACGCAAAAGTGCTGATCGACAGCCTGTCGCTCGTCTACATGGCTGGCTCGGAAATCGACTTCGTCGATAATCTGCTTGGTCAATCCTTCCAGATCAAGAACCCGAATGCGGTGGCAAGCTGCGGCTGCGGCACCAGCTTCTCGATCTGAATATCCAGACGAATCGCACTGTCCCAATGAACCGGCCGAAGAAGTGTCTTCGGCCGGTTTATCGTCTTGTCCATTTGTGAAAGACCACGATAAAAGAAGCGCACGCAGCGGAACAGGACGAAGAGATGAAGATCGCGACTTGGAACATCAACGGCGTCAAGGCGCGCATCGACAATCTGACGCAATGGCTCAAGGATTCCGATCCCGATATCGTCTGCCTGCAGGAGATCAAGACGATCGACGAAGGTTTTCCCAGGCTGGAGATCGAAGCGCTCGGCTATCACGTCGAGACGCACGGCCAGAAGGGCTTCAACGGTGTGGCTATCCTCTCCAAGACTTCGCCTTCCGAAGTCAACCGCGGCCTGCCCGGTGATGCGCTGGACGAACAGTCCCGTTTCCTCGAGGCGGTGTTCACACTGCCGGACACGCGCATTCTGCGCGTCTGCTGCATCTATCTGCCGAACGGCAATCCTGTTGAAACGGAGAAATATCCCTACAAGCTCGCCTGGATGGAGCGTCTGCGGGTGTTTGCGGCCGAGCGCCTCGCCTATGAGGAGATTCTGGTGCTCGCCGGCGACTACAACGTCATCCCCGAGCCGCACGACTGCTTCGACCCCAAGGTCTGGGAAAACGATGCGCTATTTCTGCCGCGGACGCGGGAGGCATTCCGCAGGCTCGAAAATCTCGGGCTGACCGATGCAGTGCGCGCGACGACGGATGCGACGCGGCTCTATTCCTTCTGGGATTATCAGGCGGGGGCGTGGCCGAAGAACAACGGCATCCGCATCGACCACCTGCTGTTGTCACCGGAGGCTGCCGACCGGATGACGTCGGCGGCGATCGAAAAACATGTGCGGGCCTGGGAAAAGCCGTCCGACCACGTGCCTGTCGTCGCGTATTTCGATTTTGCGGCCTGACATTCGCAGTCCGTAGCACCGCGTCATCGCAACACGCGACAGGGCGCTGCAAGCAGGCTTCAGTCGTCGGAGCCGCTCGCAATGGCGTGCGAGAGCGATACCGCCGTGCGGCGGTCGGCCTCGTTCGCAACCGAGAAAGCCTGCTCCTGCAGCGCTTCCATCCAGCTGCAGTCTTTGGGCTTGCAGCGGTCGAGAGCGGCGGTCATCAGCGCGAGACCGCGGGCCGTCTGGCCTTCGTCGAAGAGAATATTTCCGAAAACCGCCATGGCGCCGGGATGGCCACTCTTGCGCGCCTGGTTCAACCACTTCTTCGCCTGCTGCGGGCTGGCATTGCCGCCCTCGCCGGCCAGCATCATCTGCGCCAACTGGAACTGCGCCTCGGGAACGCCAAAGGTGGAGGCTACCTGGAAATAAAGCTGGCGGGCCTGGGTGAGATCGATCTTGACCGGGCTCCCCGATATGCCGTGCTTGTAGTAATTGGCGAGCGAGAGAAGCGCGTTGACGAAGAAGCCGGTGTCTTCCGAGCCGGGTTCGACACCCTGCTGGGCAATCTCACTGTAGATCTTGAAGGCTTCGAAAT
Organism: Rhizobium lentis; assembly: GCF_014200175.1. GTDB lineage: Bacteria > Pseudomonadota > Alphaproteobacteria > Rhizobiales > Rhizobiaceae > Rhizobium > Rhizobium mulingense. The sequence goes on from NZ_JACHBD010000004.1 coordinate 297,606, forward strand.
CATCCTGGGTCACGCCGTCGCCGTCGGCATACATATTGGCGAGCGCCCAGCGCGAACCGGTATGACCTTTTTCGGCGGCGTATTTGTAAGCTTCGACCGCCTCCTCCTTCTGTCCGTTTTTATAGGCCTTGAAGCCGAACTTGAAGAGGTCGAACGGACCGGATTCCTTGCTGACGTCGCTCTTGATGTCGAAAGCGCGAACCGGGCCGGACATTGCCAGCGCGATCCCTAAGCCCATCAGCATGAACTTGAACAATTTGAACTCGGACGTTACCATTTCAACCGATTTCTTTCGTTCATCGCACACAGCCGGCGCCGGCGCCGGACAGACGATGGATGTATTCATTCGAGGCGAGCGATCCCGCGGCGGGCTCCATGGCCCCTTTGCCCGCGTCGCATCCAGCCCGTTGGCCTTTTCCGAAAGGCGGAATTTTCAGCATGGCATCTAGAACCACCCGGCTCCCGGCATGGCCCGACTGCAATCTGTCTGGCATTCCTTTGGCAGGCGCGGCATCCGCCTTCCTGCCCTTATCGCTTTGGTAAACAGCAAATGTGACGAAACCGGTATCGGCTTCTCCGCCAAAGCCGCGCTGCTCAGGCGCACGGGTCGAAAAAACCGGCATTGAACGAATCGACAACCTCGTTGCAAGGCTGGATCTGCGGCCGGAACAGCCTTGTCCAAAAAGCGAAACGTCCGCAATCGAACGACTGTCGCCAATCGCGCCGCATGACCTGCTGTTGCCGGAAAAAAATTGACCCATGCTACTCTTTACACACACCCTACGTCTGCCGTCTTCTTGCCTGCCAATAGCGCTGCGCTCTCTTTGTGGCGGGAAATAGACAAATTCGCCGCGCAGCCACCATATGCCAACCGTCGTAAAAAAGTGTTGCTGAATCGTCACAAATCGGCATGGGAATAGTATGATTAACGGACGTAAAAATAGAAGAGCCCGGCAGTGCCGGGCTTTCAATTCTTCAAATCGGAGTATTAGAACTTAACCTTGAGGCTCGTCGACAGTGCAGTGACCAGATCGTTGCCAAAGGAATAGGAGACCTTATCTCCATAGGTGACGCCGTCCTGGGTCACAACGCCGGACGAACCGCTCGTCAACAGACCCACGGCGCCAGCGATGCGCCATTCGATATGTTCGGTCGGCGTGTAGGCTGCACCGACACCCAGCGTCCAGCTGTCTGTCTGCGAACCGTAGCCCTGACTGGTGCCGCGGTCCCAGGTCAGGCTTACCGCACCGGCCCATTGATCGGTGAACTTGTGGCCGACACCACCGGAGATCGTCCAGCCGTCACGATAAAGAAGGTCGAGCGAGGTCAGACCACCCACGGGGCACGACAGGCCGTTGGTCGGGCAGAATGCTACCGACTGCAGGACGCTCCAATTCGTCCATTTAACCGATCCGAATGCAAGCCAATCCGGAGCTATACCAGTCTGAACCTTCAACTCCAGAGAGTCCGGAGCCTCTGCGGAACCGGACACGGGCGTGATTAGGCCTCCATATACCGGCACAACCGGAACCTGACGCAGATCAACAGTTCCGGTCAGGTCGTCGTACTTGACGCGGCTGTTATAAACCAGGCTTGCACGCATAGCATATTCCGGGATCTCGTAAGCAAGACCAGCGCGCCAGCCCCAGCCGCTGTCTTCGAGGTCAAGGCGACCGACGCCGGTGCCGGTGCCGAGCAGAAGCGGAAGCGTTGAAACCAGACGTTCCTTGAAGCCTTCGACTTCCTGATAGAAGGCGCCGCCGATAAAGCGAAGCTGCCCGGGACCGACGTCAAAACGATACGAACAAGTGCCGCCATAATTGCGGGTCTTGATTTCCGTTTCGATGTTGTCGTTGGCGCCAGCCCAGTTCAAACCCGGATCGGAATGGCCACCAAAGGGTTCGGAATAATCGACAAGGCAGTCGATTGCGTCGCCGAAACCAGCCTTAAAGCCAATATAGGGGATAGTGTAATTCGAGGTCTCGTCGGCACTGTTCGGGCGGCTGTTCAGATTGCCACCACCCGTAAATATCGACGTATTCGTGTCGCGGACGTCCTTCAGCTTGCGCTGCGGGGTGACGTAGGTAACGCCCGATTGGAACGAAAAAGGCGACGTATCGAACAGCTGATCGATATTATAGCCGCCGCGCTCCAGACCGCCGGCGAAGGACGGCGATGCGAGCGACGAAAGAAGAACGAGCGACGTTGCGCCCTTGGAAAACCTACGCGATGCCATTGCGTCTCCCCCACTCCAGCAATTGATGTGACGCCACTCTAGTAAGTGTTCGCCTGACATGGCAACGCGCCCCACGGCAGCGCTGCCGGCCATTGCAAGAGCCAACTTACGTAAAGAAATTGACGGACACGTCAAAAAATCTGGTTAATAAAATTTTATTCCAGAGTTATTGGTTATTCGCGGAGCTTTTGGGTTTTCATTCCAAACATTGCGGAAGCTGTATCAATCCGACAACAGTACCAGTTTTCGCCCTTTGGATGCCAGCAGGGCCACAATCCACAGGCTGAGCGCCTGAAATCAACCGCTTTCAGGACCGAATCACGCCCGCCCGAACGACAAAAGACGCGCCCGAGGCCAGGCGCGTCTTTGAAATAACTACCAAAATGGGCGACGAAGCTTATCCGGCTTCGCTCACCCTGGAAAGGGCGATCTTCAGGCTCGCCATCTGACCCTTCAGTTCCTCTAAACGCTCGCGCTCAGCCTCGACCAGTTCGGGATTGGCATTGGCGACGAACTTCTCGTTGGAGAGCTTGCCGTCAACCCGCGACATCTCGCCTTCCATCTTGGCCATCGCCTTTTCGAGACGCGCCTTTTCGGCGGACAGGTCGATCAGACTGCCGAGTGGCAGGCAGACGGTGGCCTCGGCGACGACGATCTGGGCTGCTCCCTTCGGCGCATCGTCAGCGAGCGAGATCGCCTCGACACGCGCGAGCCGTTTGATGGCGGCGTCGTGGCGGAACAGCCTTTCGCGCGTCAGGTTGTTGGCCTTGACGACGACGAGCGGCGCGGTGGCCGACGGCGGCACGTTCATTTCGGCGCGCACGGAACGAATGCCGGAGACGAGGTCGATCAGCCAGTTGATCTCGTCGGCAGCCGCGTCGTCGGCATAGGACGGCGACGGCCATTCGGCATGGCAGACCAGCGTGTCGCGCTCTTTGCCTTCACCTGCCGTATGCGCCCAGAGCTCTTCGGTCATGAAGGGCATGAAGGGATGCAGCAGCTTGTAGATCTCTTCGAGAATAAAAGCACTGCAGGCTTGGGCTTCGGCCTTGGCGCCCTCGTCCTCGCCGTTGAAGACCGGCTTCAGAAGCTCGAGATACCAGTCGCAGACCTGGTTCCAGACGAAGCGGTAAAGGGCGCCGGCGGCGTCGTTGAAACGGAAGGCTTCAAGCGCTTCCGTAACGTCACGTTCCGTTCGGGCAAGTTCCGTTAGGATCCAGCGATTGATGGTGAGTTCGGCCGCCTCCGGCACAAAATGCGGATCGCTCTTTGCTCCGTTCATCTCGGCAAATCGCGTGGCGTTCCAGAGCTTGGTGCCGAAATTGCGGTAGCCGGCGATGCGGGCCGGATCGAGCTTCACATCGCGGCCCTGTGCGGCCATGATCGCCAGGGTGAAGCGCAGTGCGTCGGCGCCGTATTCGTCGATCAGTTCCAGGGGGTCGATGACGTTGCCTTTCGACTTCGACATCTTCTGCCCGTTCTTGTCTCGCACAAGCGCGTGAATGTAGACGGTATGGAAGGGCTCGACGGGATCGCCATTGTCGTCCTTCATGAAATGCAGACCCATCTGCATCATGCGAACCACCCAGAACGGGATAATGTCGAATCCGGTGACCAGAACATTCGTCGGATAATAGCGTGCAAGTTCCGGCGTCTCCTCGGGCCAGCCGAGTGTCGAGAAAGGCCAGAGCGCAGAAGAGAACCAGGTGTCGAGCACGTCCTCGTCACGCGTCAGGATTTCGCCGGGCTTGAAGTTTTCGAGCAGGTCCTTGACATACGCCTTCATCGGCCCTTCGTGCGAGAGGTAATGCTGGATCGCCGCCTGCAGCGCCTCTTCCTCGGTCTTTTCGACGAAGACCTGACCGTCGGGACCATACCATGCGGGAATCTGATGCCCCCACCAGAGCTGGCGGGAAATGCACCAGGGCTCGATGTTTTCCAGCCAGTTGAAATAGGTGTTTTCCCAGTTCCTCGGAATAAACCGGGTTCTTCCCTCGCGAACGGAATCCAGGGCGGGCTGCCCCAATGTCTTGTTGTCGACAAACCATTGTTCCGTCAGCCGCGGTTCGATCGGCACGCCGCCGCGGTCACCATGCGGGACCATATGCTTATGCGGTTCGATCTTCTCGAGGAGGCCGGCCTCTTCGAAGATTTCGACGATGACCTTGCGCGCATAGAAACGGTCCTGCCCTTCCAGGCGATCCCAGGCGCCGTGCAGTGCGGCCGGATTGTCGAGGCCCTCGAGGAAATCCTCATTGTCCTTGATTGCAATGGTGCCGTCGACGTTCATGATGTTGATGGCGCGCAGCTTGGCGCGCTTGCCGACGTCGAAGTCATTGAAATCATGGGCCGGTGTGACCTTCACCGCGCCCGTGCCGGCCGTCGGATCCGCATAGGAATCGGTGACGATCGGAATCTTGCGGCCGACGATCGGCAGGATGACATGTTTGCCGACGATCTGTTTGTAACGTTCGTCTTCGGGGTTCACGGCAACGCCGGTATCGCCGAGCATCGTCTCCGGCCGCGTCGTCGCGACGACGATATAATCACGCGTCTCGAATTGAGTCGGCTTGCCTTCCTCGTCGAAAGCAATCGGATATTGATAGGTGACGCCCGGCTCGAGCGGATAACGCAGATGCCAGAGATGGCCCTTCACCTCGTGCTGCTCGACCTCCATGTCGGAGATCGCCGTCAGGAGCTTGGGGTCCCAATTGACGAGCCGCTTATCCTTGTAGATCAGGCCTTCCTTGTAGAGCGTGACGAAAACCTCGAGAACGGCCTGGGACAGTCCTTCGTCCATGGTGAAGCGCTCGCGGGACCAGTCGCAGGACGCGCCCAGGCGCTTCAGCTGGTTGAAGATCAGGCCGCCCGATTCCGCTTTCCACTCCCAGATCTTGTCGATGAAGGCTTCGCGGCCCATTTCGCGGCGGCCCGGCAGCTGCTGTTCCATCAGCTTGCGCTCGACCACCATCTGGGTTGCGATGCCCGCGTGATCCATGCCCGGCTGCCAGAGCACGTCCTTGCCGCGCATGCGCTCGAACCGCACCAGTATGTCCTGCAGCGTGTTGTTCAGCGCGTGACCCATGTGGAGCGAACCGGTGACGTTCGGCGGCGGGATCACGATGGTGAAGGTCTCGGCCCCGGGCTTGGCGTTCGCGCCAGCGCGGAAAGCGTCCGCTTCATCCCATTTGGCGGCGATTTTCGGTTCGACGGCAGCGGAATCATAGGTCTTGTCGAGCATTTTCTGACCAATTTCGAGGTTCGAGGATGGGCGTTTGTAAATAGGATGGCCACGGCCAAGTCAATAAAAAAGCCGCCCCGGAGACCGGAGCGGCCTTTCCAAGAAAATGCAATCCGATCAGCGGCGCGGGCCGCGCGCCACGCGCTCGATTTCCTCGCGCACCAACCGCTCGACCAGCGTCGGCAGATTATCATCGAGCCATTCGCGCAGCATCGGGCGCAGCATGTCCTCGGCGATTTCATCCAGCGAGCGGCGCTCCGCACCGTCGATCGCCGCGGCAAGCTCCTCGAAGGAGCGGCTGATCTGCAGGCCGGCATCTTCCGAAAGCAGCGTCGGCTGAACCTCCTCGACGACGCTCGGCAGGAAACGCTCGGTCGACGAACCAGCGGGTTCCAAAGCCGGCGGCGCTGTTTCGACGGCGCCGGCCGGCTCGGCGACGGCGACCCGTGCCGTTTCGACAAACGCCGGCTCGGTTGGCTGCTGTGGGGCAACAGGGGGAACGGGTGCAGCGGCAGCCGGGAAGATAGACTGTGCCGGCTGCGGCTGCGGGGCTGCGGTGCGCGGCGGTTCCGGCATCACGGTGAGCTGCGGTTCGGGTTGGCGGAAGCCGCTCGGAATTTCGCGCAGGGCCTGGCCAGCCTGCACGGCGCTGCGCTCGGAGGCGGCGCGCACGCGGGCGGCGACATCGGCCAGCGACAGCGCGCGGGCCGGCGCTTCTGTCTCGGGGGCAGTGCCCGCCGAATTGGCGGCGACAAAACGCGGATCGGAAGAGCGCATGGCCGGTTCGGGAAACTCCCCGCCGGCATAGGCGTCATCGACCGTCAGATGGATCTCGGAGCCGTTTACGTCCCTATCGGCGCCGTAAACCGGCGGCAGGGATGCGGATATCGCCTTGCCGGCGCCGGGTTCATTGCTTTCGATGATCTGGCGGATGGACGCCAGAATTTCTTCCATGGACGGTTCACGCGCTACACTTGGCTGAGCCATATCTATCCCCGTTATCCCAAAACAACGACCGGATGGTGTGGAGCGTTCATCCGAATCACCACGACCTTAGAATACCCCAGACGTGAAAAAAATCATCGCGAATCAAATGAATGCGGCCATGCACAGTTTTGTTACCCAATGATTGCCGTCCGCAATTCGCGGCCAAGGCGCCAGGATAAATGATATTTGTGAAGGTTTCCGGCAGCGCAAACGAATCCGCCCCGAAATCGGAATCGATTGAGGGCGGATGCGCCGATACAAGTCGTCACAGCGTCATTTGCGCGCCTGAAAAGTCACGCGGCGCGCAGTAAAACGGGCGCCATCGGCGCCCTTTTCTTAAATTCACCGAGGAAAACAGCGTCAAAAAACGAATTCGCGCGCCTTGGCAAAACCCGGCAGCGGCTTGACCGAAGCGTTGAAGAAGACATTCTCCGAAATGGCGCCGCGCTCGGCGACGAAGACCTTGGCGCGGGCTGCATTGCCATGGCCTTCGACCGTGACCAGACGGCCGCCATCGCGCAATTGACCGAGAAGAGCGACCGGAACTTCCTCGACCGCGCCATTGATGAAGATCAGGTCATAGGGAGCGCCGGCAGCATAGCCCTTTTCGAGCGGACCGGTCACAACTTCGACCTTGCCGTAGCCGGCAAGCTTTGCCTTCGCCTCGGCGGCCAGCGCCTCGTCGCATTCGAGCGCGATGACGGAGCCGGCGATGATTGACAGCAGCGCCGATGTGTAACCGGTGCCGCAACCGACTTCGAGTACGAAATCATCCTTGCTGATGGCCGCCAGTTGCAGCAGCTTTGCGAGTGGCGAAGCCTCCATGAGGAAGCGGGCGGGCTTGCCCGGTGCGGCAGCGGAGATCTCGACGTCGTTGTCGACGTACGCCAGGAGCTTTGCCTTCTCCGGCACGAAAGCCTCACGCGGCACCGTGAGAAACGCCGTCAGCACGGAATGCGACGTAACGTCCGTCGTGCGAACTTGGTTGTCGACCATCTTTGCGCGCGCTGCTTCGAAATCCATCATGTCCTCTCGCTCTTGAAAAGCGGTTCCTGTCCCCTGTCTCTTAATCTCCGACACGGATGCTTTCAAGGCTTGGCAGCAGTCGACGAAAAGAATCCGGCGAACGCCTCTTTCGCGCCACGGGAGGGACAAGACGCGGCAGCCCAAACGTGGAATCCCTTGCCCCTTCATGGTATGATTTGCATCGGAGGAAATGGGAGGAGCAGGCCATGTCTGCGATTTTCGAATATCTCACGCTGTTCGATTTCTTCATCCTCGCAGCGCTCATCGGCATCTTCTGCTGCGGCCTGCTGGACGGTGAAACGACCTGAGGAGCGCGCGCTCAGGCACGGCTCTGACGACGCCAGCCACAATCTCATGCGGGCGGAGGTGTGCTACGCACGCCGCTTGCAACAAGTTGGAGCGAGGCCTGGCCCTGATGGAAAAACGGTCGTCTCGGCTGCCGCGGAATGGCGTTTTTGCAAAATGCCCTCTTGCGATTTCCTTACGATCATTCTAAACGCTCGCCACGGCTCAGATAATGAGCACGTGAGGCCTCGTGGCGGAGTGGTGACGCAGAGGACTGCAAATCCTTGTACCCCGGTTCAATTCCGGGCGAGGCCTCCAATATCTCCCCACCGCTGATAAACAATTGTGAATCCTCGTTAATTTCGATACGATCGCGCCGAATGCAGCCGCCGCTCGGCCGGGGCTGAAACTTCCTCTCGGCGATCACGCCCTGTTTCGAACCAACCACAGCATTTGAACCAACTCTTAGCTTGACTTCGAACGCCTGCCCGCCATCTTCTGCCCCGGGAGGGTATAGGAGCTGCTGTATGGAATGGGCTGCCCTCAAGTCAAATCAGGGACGTGCGGTGTATAATGCCGAAACCGGCGATCTCCGCGTTAAGTTCTCCGGATCCGCGGCGGTACGACATGCCGACATTCCCCCGCATGTCTACCAGAACCTGCTGGAAACGAACGATCCACATTTCTACTACCAGTACTATATCGCGCCATCACGCGTCTCGCCGGCGCGTCGAGGGCCGATCTCAATGGTCTCCTACGGACTGAAGCTCGTTCTGCTTCTGGCCGCCTGCAGCCTGTTGATGGCAACCGACCTCGATCCGGGCCATGGCGGGATTTTCGAGGAAAGCCAACTGAGATCGAATTAGAACCGCATGCGCCGGGATCCATGCCTCTCGATCCCGACAGCCGTCAGGGCGCAATCAGGCAACGATGCTGACCGTTGCAAGCGAACTCCTGCTCCGGGAGCGGTAGCGGCGATCGTCCCGGCCGCGGTCGTTCTCGCCATCGCGCTCATTGCGGCCGTTAAAATTGCGATAGTTGCGAGGCCCGCTATAGCCGCCGCCCTGGCCTTGGTCGATAACGCAGCCTTCCGGACGACGGCAGATACCGCTGGCATCAAATCCGCGGCTGTCGACGGCCTGGGCTCCGGCGGAGCTTGCAGAAAGAATCGCCGCCGCTGACAGGACGACAATCAAGAACACCTTCATTACCTCACCCCGGGGTTTGCGGCGCGTTTGGAGCTCCATAAATTACGAGTGCGAAAAGCGATCCACAGTTCCGCGGAGTTCTGCGGCGACCGCCGTCACCCGGCCGGTCCTCGCCGCCGGTGCCACCAGACGGCCAGCCGGCGCCGAAGCCGGCGCGCTATGGAAAGATCATGCGAGAGCACCAGGAGGCCGAGCGGCAGCATCCAAAAACCGAGGATCGGAAGAAAGCCCAGCAAGCCGCACAAGACGAGGGCCGCACCGATTGCCATCCGCCCGATGCGTGAGCGCGGCATGTCGATGCTGAAGGAGCCGAGCACAAGCCTGTGGTTTATGTGGTCGATACCGAAGCGCCCTGCCCGCCGTCTGCGCTTTTCGTTGCCCCTTGTCTCTTGGCGATCATTGCTATTTGTCATTTCCCAGAGATGGGCGCAGACCGTCCAATTACAAGTTCATTTCATTTTTTTGAAAAAACCGCTTGGCAAATCGGGCAAGCATTTGTATTAGCGCACTCACACCGCGCCAAGCAGTGATCCCTGGTAGCTCAGCGGTAGAGCATTCGACTGTTAATCGACAGGTCGCCGGTTCGAATCCGGCCCGGGGAGCCACATTTTCCAAGGCTGCGCCATCGCGCGGCCTTTATTTTTTCTAGCATTTTCAATGCCTTGCCGATAGACGAATGCGGCAGAACTATCGTCCCTTTCCGCTGCCTCTTGTTTTTTGGGCTACATTTTAGGATACATTTCGTCCTACATCGTAGCCCGAAGCCAACAGGATGCCCGACCTATGGCTCAAGACGACATCTCGAAATACGTGCTCAAGCACCCGACAAGCGGCATATACCGCTACTATAGACGCGTGCCTGTCGAAGTCGTGGCACTCGACGGACGCATCCACGTCAAGCAATCGCTGAAGACGAAGAACCACAAGGAAGCCCTTAGCCGGGCGGAAAGCGTCCACCAGGCGCTCGAGACGCTATGGGGCGCGCTCCTGCACGGCGAAGGCAAGGAGTCGTCGATCGCCCGCTACGAGGCCGCACTGAAGGCGGCCCAATCGCTCGGCTTCACCTACAAACCGGCCGCCGACGTCGGAGAAGCGGATCTCGGCGAGTTCGAACGGCGAATCGCGATCGCCGAAGACGCGTTCGACCATTCCGAAACAATCGTCGATGCGGTGATGGGCACCGCCGGCGAACCGGCGCCGCGGCTCAGCGACGCCTGGCAGCTCTATGAGAAGCACAATGAGGCGGGACTGACCGGCATGTCGCCGGATCAGTTGAGAAAGCACAAGGCCTCGCGTCTGAGGGCAATCGAATACGCCAAGCAGGTGCTGACGGATCTCGAACTCGGCAAGATCGCCCGCGCCGACGTCCTGCGCTACCGCACCTGGTGGACTCAGAAGGTCAAGGCGGAAGGGTTGAAGGCTTATACGGCCAACCGCAGCTTCAGCGACATGCAAGGCATGCTGACCGTCATCGACGATGCCCTGCACACCAATTACAAGGAAGTCTGGACGAAGAGCCGCATTAAGGAGACCAACGCCAACAAGCTCGCCAAACGGCATCCGTTTTCAGCGGATTGGGTCCAGAACAAAATCCTCGCCAAGGGCGCACTGGAAACGATGAACCTCGACGCGCGATGCATCATCTACATTATGATCGAAACCGGCATGCGGCTTGGCGAGGTCTGCAATCTTCGCCCGCAGGACATCCGGCTTGACGACGAGGTGCCGCATGTCGAGGTCGCCGAGCGCACCGATCGCCGCCAGAAGACCGATCATTCCATCCGCCGCATTCCCCTCGTCGGCATTGCGCTTTGGGCCGCGAAGCAATATCCGGACGGTTTCCCGCGCTACCAGGACAAGGCCGACGTCGCCTCGGCGCTGATCAACAAGATGATGAAGAAGGAAGGCCTGCGGCCGGCCGGCGGCAGGCACACGCTCTACTCATTTCGCCACACGTTCCAGGATCGCATCGAGAACGCCGGCGTTTCCGATCGCATGCAGGCCGATCTGATGGGCCATGAGTTCGGTCGGCCGGTCTATGGCGACGGCTCGGAGATGAAGCGGCGCCAGGCGCTGCTCGAAACAATCAAGTTCCACTGGGAACAATGAAGAGAGCCACGACCGAAATGATCGTCCGACACTCGGAACCTGGCGATTGCAGAATCTGGCAATCCAGATGAAATGCCCTTACGACCCAACTCAGGCCGGCGAGGTTTCAATGCCCATTGATCTTATCTTACCGATGTCGCCTGACGATGCTCCGCGCACGTATGCTCCGGTCGGGCGTTGTATTTATTGCGGCGAAAAGTTCGCCCCGCGACTGGGACTGGAGCACATCATCCCGTTCGGCCTCACTGGCAACGCGCTGATGCTGCCTAAGGCCTCTTGCCGAGAATGCGCTAAGATCACCGGCAAGGTTGAGCAATTCTGCCTTAGAGAAATGATGGGAAAGTTTAGGGCTGTAGTCGGAACGCCTACTCGGAGACCGAAAGAGAGGCCGAGCCAACTTTCGCTCCCATTGGTTCTTCGCGAAGGTGAGGGCCGCTACACCTTCGATACAGAAATTATGTTAGGACCTGACGAATTTCCGATATTTTTGACCGGTCTCCGGATGAAGAGTCCTGGAATTCTCGAAGGCGCCCCGGATAGTGATGATGGTCGATGGGAGATATGGGCGTTTCACGATCAGGACGCTATCAGCAGGCTCCTCAAGGAGCATCCCGCAGAGAACGCAGCCGCTTACATGGGAAAAATCGAACCCTTAGCGTATGCTCGAATGATAGCGAAGATTGCCTATGCGCACGCAGTGTCCGTTGTCGGATATGGCTCAATGTTTCCTTTGGTCACAGACCTGATCCTAGGGCGCGACAATTTGATGTGCAGGTACGTAGGAGGGGAGTGGGATATCCCCCCAGCGGCGGAACCAACGTCAATCCATCAACTAGATCTCAGTTTGGAAGAAGCTAAGGAACGCAAATTCCTTGTGGTTACAGTCAGATTGTTCGCCAATTTGGGTGCGCCCGTGTACAAGGTTGTCGTCGGTGAGGTCCCCTAAGGTCAGGAAACTCGGCCTCGCTGTCTTTACCCCACGTCCCGAACGGAGAAGGCTTCGCGAAAACCCAGCATTTCCGGGGCAGGCGGTTTTTATATGTTCCCGTCTGTTCTCATTTTGTCCGGCCAATCGGTCCGCAATCGGTCCGGGATTGCGCCCCTCCTAACAATCGGGGCGCCCTCGCGCGGCTCAGCAGCTTACCAACAGAGCTGTATAAACCTGTTCCACTGAGCCTCCTTGCTGTATCGGCTCTTGATCATCTTATTGCCTGCTACCGCGATTTCTCTCAATCCGGTTTGGTCGGCGAGGAGAGAACGAATTGAGGCCACAGCCGACTGCGCATTATCGTAGGTCACAATGGTTGTGCCGTCGATCATTCCATCAGGGTAGTTGCCGGCGTCGGAGACCATCAGAGCTCCGCAGCCCAGCGCTTCCCAGCAGCGCATATTCCCTCGATCGGAGCCGGCCATGTCGACAGCTCCGTTCAATACGATTTTTGCTTGCGATATTGCTCGATACAGGTCGCGCCCAAAAACAGGCTGCTCGGAAACTGCGCGAATGCCCTTAGGCCGCCGATGTGCATTCAGAGGCAAGAGCCACCCTAAAGGGACTTCAGCTAACCGCGTAAGGCGGGACCGGTCCAAATGGTAGACAACCCGAAAACCCTTGCGAAGCTCGGAGACCGCCTCCAGGATCTCGGCGCGTTTGCGGTGGTGGCGGCTATAGCCTCCAACGAACAAGATATCGATCGGCCGGTTGCCATTGTCAGCATATCCATCCATCTCCGGATCGTGCCCCGGAGCGAAGTATTCTGCGCGCCACCCTCGATCTCTATAGCTTTGCAGAATAGTCGGAAAATTGCAGACGAGGAGATCATAAGCTCCGAAATCCGCATTGCCGGATGGCGCTGCTCGCCAAGCGATCGACCTCTTTACAGTCCCCGGCAACTTCTTGACGAAGTCATTGCCGTAGCGGACCGGATCAAGATTGTAGAAGATCTCCGTGCGGTGGTGCTCGATCTGACTGAGCAGCACCTGCTCCGGCGCCGTGTTGGCCGCAAGACCGTGTTCCGTTGCCCAAAAGCGCTGAGTTATGACGTCATCGCCTGTGGTGAAGAATGCGTCACCATCTCCGTCGATGACAGGTTTCAGCAGATGGCACGCCCCGAAGGAATCCGAAAGGAAAACCTGAAGTCTCTCAGAAAAAGAACTTGCTGATGACGCCAGCTTATTGAGTCTCCTCACATATGCGGGGTATAGGCCGAAGTTCTGAAAGACGCGCATTTTTGTGACCGATCCATGACTTACAGAAAAGCCGCGTATCACCAAAACCGGCCTTTGGCGATAATGATCTTCGAAGCGGGATGACGAGGGCGAAAGAGTGTTTGCCAATATGATTTTGACGGCAAGAGAACGACTGCTTGCGGGCCTTGCAACATCGGCCGCCAAGCGTGACGCATTGATCGCCGCCTCCACAAAACTTGGCTCCGAAGGAAGAGTCTTCAATATTCGAAACGACAAGAACGCGGTCAAAGTCGGCCCCAACGGCATGATCCGTGGTGAACTCCTGACTTTCGGCTTCGGCGGCAGGATCGAGATAGGCGACTGGTTTTATCTCGGCCCACAATCGACGATATGGTCAGCAAGCGAGATCGTCATTGGCGACAGGGTTCTCATCTCCCACTCCGTTGCGATCCACGACAGTGACAGCCACCCCACCGATCCTCAGTTGCGTTTCGAACAGACGAGACAGATTCTCACCTCTGGGCACCCCCGTACAAACCCAGGCGTAAAAACGAAGCCTGTCCTCATCGGAAACGATGTGTGGATTGGCATGGGCGCCATAATTTTGAAGGGCGTGACAATCGGCGACCGCGCCATTATTGGTGCGCGAGCAATCGTCAAGACAAACGTCCCAGCTGACGGCTTTGTGCCGTCTCCCACCAGCGAGCCAAATGTATGAAGAACCGCCTCCGCCGCAAGTTTCGAGATTTCATGTTTCAGACGAGACGGCTCGTTGGCCTAGAAAAACTGCTCATCATGCAGGGCGAAACTCGCGCGCATCAGATCGCACAACTGGGCGCCATAGGTACGCTTGCTGATGCCGAGTTTTCGGTCTTCTCGCAGTGGGGCGAAGATGGGATCATTTCCTGGCTGATCGATACTATCAAGCCCTCGTCAACCACGTTCGTCGAGTTCGGTGTCGAAGATTACCGAGAGAGCAACACCCGATACTTACTCGCTTCTCGATATTGGTCCGGGCTCATCATCGATGGTTCAGAAGCAAACATTGCTTCTATCCGCTCCGATGACGTCGCTTACAAATACGATCTGCAGACACGCGCGGCGTTTATCGACCGGGACAATATTGAAAGCCTTATCGCTTCGGCTGGCTTCAATGGAGACCTCGGCATCCTCAGCGTTGACATAGATGGTGTTGACTATTGGGTGCTTGAAAGGATCCCTCAGAGAGCTGCGATCGTGATTGTCGAATACAATCAGGGCTTCGGCGACGCTCCGCTAAGCGTACCATATGACCCATCGTTTATCCGGCTGAACAAGCACTATTCCGGCATGTATTGGGGCGCTTCTCTGGCTGCCTTCAAGCATCTGCTCGAAGGCAAAGGCTACGAATTTGCAGGCACCAATCGAGCCGGCACCAATGCGTTCTTCATTGATGCGGCTTATTCCGACAAACTGTCTGGCAAGCTGGGACGCCGCCACGAATGGCCCTGCCGCATGCGGGAAGTCCGCAATCCGGACGGCAGCCTCGCCTTCAAAACATATAGCGAGGCTAAAAATTTGTTGAATGGCCTACCGGTCGTAAACGTGACCACGGGCGAAACTGTCACTCTGTAGACGTCGCCTGATCACCGCCCCACCCGCCCACATCTTCATCCAGGCTACTGGCAATGATTTCTAAGATGCGGTGTAAAATTGGCTTCAGCGCATCGATGTCGCGCGCCTGCTCAATTTCTTTCCGCAGCTGCAAGACCGTCGCCCTCTGTTGTTCAACCGTTTGCATCTTGTCTCTACATCTCTAGACCGCAGCCATCAATACCGACGCTATAGATCAATTTCGGTCCGCTGCGCGTGGTGCCTCAAGCCGGAATTTCTCTTCTCGCGCGGCGGCTCTGGCTCGCAGAGGCTGCATGAGGGACATCTCAATTGCCATTAGCAACCATACAAACCCGTTTTTCAAGGAAACCTCACCTCGGCACATTTTGCGAGACCGTTCCTACTGTCTCTGAGAGCGAAAGGCAATTGACCAGATCTTATGATGATGGCGGGAGAGACAAGTCAAAGAACAGGGCACTGTCCTCCTCGTCTCGCAGCCCCTTATAGGACGGGTGGCGCAGCTTGCCGTCATGCGTCCAGTCTCGATATTCGATCTCGGCAACCAGCTTCGGCTTGATCCAGACGAGGTTCTTGCGCCCGCCGGAATATTTGACGGTCGGCTTGGTCGCCTTGATCTTGTCCATCGTTGCGCGGAGCTTCATCGCCTCGTCTGCCTTGAAGCCCGTTCCCACATGTCCGACGTAAACTAGCTCGCCACCCTTCCGAGCAGCCAGGAGGAGCGCGCCGATATTCCCGAACGCGGCGCTGGAGCGCTGATATCCAACGATCGCGAAGCCGTCGCTCTGAATGCATTTGATCTTCAACCACTCGCCGCCACGGCCGCTGCGATAAGTGCTGTTGCGGTCCTTGGCGATGATACCTTCAAGCCCATGCTCGCATGCGATACGGAACAGCACCTCTCCATCCGCTTCGATTTCCTCGGATAGCCTGATCGCCTCCTCGCCGCCGGCAGGCACAAGCCCCTCGAGCAGATGGCGTCGGGCAGTGAGTTCCGTTTCCGTAAGGTCGTGGCCGTCGAAATATAAAAGGTCGAACGCCATGAAGACCGCTTCCCGCGACATCCTCTTTCCCCCACGGCCTCCGAGCGACTGCTGAAGCCTGCCGAAGTCCGACCGGCCCTGCTCGTCGAATACGACGGCTTCGCCATCCAGTATCGCGGTGGAGACAGGAAGGCGTTTTGCCTCCGCCTCGATCGCCGGGAAGCGGCCAGTCCAGTCATGGCCGCCGCGCGTCAGAATGCGGACGCCCTTCGGCTCGATATGAACGGCCAGGCGATAGCCATCCCATTTCACCTCGAAGGCCCACTGCCGGCCTTTCGGCGGCCGCGGCTTCAAGAGCGCCAGGCAGGGATCTACCCGCGCAGGCATGGGATCGAGGGTGAGTTGGGGTTGAGCAGGGTCACGCCGTCGGCGCTGCCCGCCGCGCAGCGGAGCGGAGGTGTCGCCGAGGAGCGGCTGCGGGGGCCTGCGAGGCGGCTTTGTCATCCTCGCACTTCATCAGCCATGTCTTAAAAAGCAATTGACCAAGAATGATTATTGACTCGCCAGCCGATGAGAACATATTGAGAACGCTCAGGCGGAGCAGTCAACAACATGTGCGGCGGAAAGGACCTCGCGAGAGGATGATGACGCATGGCCGAAACGATCGGCGAGGCAATGGATGCAGGATGGGAGATCAGCGCCAGGTGCGCTTGGGGACGGCGGGAGGGGCTGAAGAGCGTCCGAGAATGCCTGTGGAAGCACAAGCTCGATATCGTCACCCTGGTGGCGACGAGAGGCCGGGATTTCCCGCTGGCCATGCTGTCGCAGCGCATGCGCTGTCCGGTCTGCGGCAGCCGTCGCGTAGCGATCGCGTATTTGCCGAAGGACACGCCGAGGGCGATGACGATGTCGAGGAGCGTGAAATGGTAGCTGACAGCCTGACGATCGATGACACGATACCGCAGCTCGCCCGCTGCCATTGCGGCCACGATCCGGACGTGACTCATGACGGGCACAAGACCGTCATCACCTGCTCGAATTGCAAGGAAAAGATGACTGTCGAGACGACACCGTTCTTTCGCAGCGCCGCCGCCCGGCTGGAGCATCAGACATGGCGGGCGGCATCCGCGTGGAATGAGATGAGGCGGTGACGGCATGCGCAGATTTTTAGAAACACCGAACTGGAACCCGGGCTATATGAACGTGGCGCCGCAGCACACCGTCATCATGGCCGAATGCACTGCTTGCGGTGCGCGACAGGAGTTCATGCGCGAACGTCTGCCGGCGAACCTGCGTCAGGCAAGCATACGCGATGTAGAAAAGCGCTTGAAATGCTCTTCGTGCGGCGCAAAGGCAGGCAAGCTGAGATTCGGAAGTTTTCTCGGAGATGAATAGGGAAATGAGATGAGCGACACCGATAGGCCGACACTGACCAAGGCAGCGGAAATGGACGTTCATTATTGCGAGCAAGAAGGATGTGAGGACTGGGGCAGCTGGGGCAATTTCCTTTCCCCCTCTGCAGCGACCCGCTGGTGGTGCTTTGAGCATTTCCCTCATAAAACTGATGCGCAGGAACAGGCGCTTCGGCGGAAGCTCAACGTGGCCTCGGCCGGGGATATTCTGTGATCGCAGAACTTATCCTCAGCCCACACCGTTAGACGATCGCCAGCGCCAGCCCCACGCCGGAAACCATTCCCGCGATGAAAAGCGCCACGCCGATGAAAACACCGCTGCGGCCGGCGATGCTGCCGTTCTCGGCGTCCGGCGCGATTAACACCAGCAGGCAGGCCCAGGCGAGCATCCAGGCGATGAAGGCGCTGACCGGCGAATTGACCAGGTGGTCGGCGCGATCGTAGAGGCGCACGATCATCACCCATACGCGCTGGAAGAAGATGATCAGCACGATCGAGAATACGGCGACGATCAGAAAGTCCGGCCCTTCCCGGCCGGAGCGCATGGCGCGGGCCGCGTCGTTTGCCCATCGCACCAGCACGGCAAACGTCACGCCGAGCACTAGGCTCGAGGAGATCTCGACCATCCGCTCGTAAGGAATGAAAAGATTGAGCAGCCAGAAGGACACGACGGCCGATAGCGCAGACCAGGCCGCAATGCTCGTTTTCAGCCGCTTCATCGCTTCTTTCCCTTTTTCATCGAATTCAATGTCACTGTCGCGAGCTCATGGACGCCGTTGCGCCTTCGTTCGAACGTCACCACCGTCTGGGCAAGCTCGGCCTGCAGCGTGCGCTTTTCTTCCTCGACGTCAGGATCCACCCAAAGGGACCATTTCCCGCGCGGCCGGCGAAACCAGTTGAGCAACATCATTCGCCCCTCCTCCTGCCGTTGATCTGCGCCATGGCGAGAGGCAGGATGACATCCATCGTGTCGGTGAATTTCTGCGCAAGCGGGGTTACGAGTTTAAGGGTCGCGACATGTTCCTGCTGCGCCTTTGCCAGGGCCTCGTCAAAAGCCGCCCTGTCCTTCGCTCTGCCATAACGTTCATAGAGATAGAGGCCGAGAAAGATCAGCGTCGTCACGGCAAATACGCCGCCATTCTGCAGCATCCACTTGGCCACCTCTGGCGGGATAGGTATCATTCGTCATCTGCCAATGTATCAGCGGTCGCCCGCGTATTGCGTCTGCATGCCGCCTCCTCGTCAAGGCGGCATGCAGACTATCATCGGATCATTTGGAGGCGGCTACGGGGGTAATCTTACGCCCCATCATTTGATGATGGGGCGGTGGGGCGGTGGGGGCGCTACTCGGCCGGTGCGCGACCGCGCCCGAAACCTCGCGCCCACCGAGCCAATGG
Organism: Rhizobium lentis; assembly: GCF_014200175.1. Taxonomy (GTDB): domain Bacteria; phylum Pseudomonadota; class Alphaproteobacteria; order Rhizobiales; family Rhizobiaceae; genus Rhizobium; species Rhizobium mulingense. Next base: position 316,288 of record NZ_JACHBD010000004.1, read on the forward strand.
CTTTTCAATGGTATGGAAGCTCAAGGCCGCAAGTGCGAGCGTTATAGGAAGCGTCAAGGTAGTTATCGCCACGGCGGCATAAAACCTGCTCTGAATGTCCATCGGAAAAACGATGTAGTAGGTCACGAGCATCATCGTTGGCACGTGAAGAACATAGAGCCCATACGACACCCGCCCAACAAAAGTAGGCACAGGAGACGAAATCAACTTATCCGCTAGGCGCCCTAGATCGAATTTATCATGCGCAGCGGCGAGGAAATAGATCGCGAACCACATCGCGATAGGAAGCTTGTTCGGGGCGAAAAATGAAGCGATGGCAAACCCCACAACGACCGACACAACCAGCACTGCGGGCCGGGCGTCGCGGGCATCACGCCAGAGAGCGGCACACATGATGCCTACGATGAACAGCGGGAGCCTTAACGGCAAAAATGACGGAACCTCGCCCATCCATAGGTTCATCGTCAATTGCTCCAAGCCGATCGCGAACAACAAGATTCCTGCCGAAATGGCGATACGGCGAGTATTGCCGAAACCGATCGCCCCGATCAGCAATGGCGCGATCAGGTAGAACTGCCACTCAAGCGAGATGCTCCAAAGAGGCCCGGAAAACATCAGGGACGCTTGCGGAAGGATCGAATCTGGAACCATCCCATGGAGCATCGTCAGATGTAGCCCGAGATGCTGGAAGAAGGCATTCGCCAGGTTTTCATCACGAGTTTGGAAGACCGTTCTGACCTGGTGAAGCCACGGGGACTCTCCGAACACCGGCTGGTAAAGGTGGTTGGTCAAGAGCCCAAACACCAATGCGACCAGGAAGAGCGGATAAAGACGCATAAATCGCCGGAAAATGTACCTGTCGTAAGGCTCGCCTTCGTTCGACAACATGAGCGTTATTACGAAGCCAGACAACATGACGAAGACCTCGACCGCCTGGTCTCCGTTTGACAGAAACTTAATCCGTGTCCCTGTGATTAGCAGGACATGGCTCGCGAAGACCCAAAGCGCCGCTATACCGCGCAGAACCTCGAAATGCGGGATATGCTTTCTCATAGTGCCCCCGATTGATTTCGGGGGCACCTTAGAGAGTTTGTGCAATGCAATCTAGGCTTTTACTGCTGAACAAAGAACTCGATTGTGTCAGCCGGGATCAGCACCCTATCACCGTTGGCGACAGCGCCCATGTCGAGCCCGCCGCTGATCAGGTCATAGCGCATGCGCTTGTAAGTCCCGGCCGGAAGCCCTGCCGCCTTGACGCCTGTTGCCTTGCGGGAGCGGTTGGAGAAGGCGGCCACATACTTGCCCCCAGCAGTCACGAAGGCCATCCCGTAGCACTCTCGCTCATAGGCGTTGTTGCCTGAGGTGAATGGGATGCGGGTACTTCCCTTGATGCCGTGGGCAAGGAAGCCTTTGACGGCATGCCAGTTGACCTTGACGAAATCGAACTGCCCTTCCTGTAGGTTGGGGTAGTCGGCCCTCACCGGTGCCCCTGTAGGACGCCAGATGGTCATTGCCCTGCCGTCCGTCTCGAAGACTGGGCCGGTGGATGGCTTCCCAATATGAATGGGATACCAGATGGGTGACGCACAGTTACGCATCCAGCTCATCACCTGCATAGCCAAGTTGGTCATGCGATGGCCAGGTTCCATGTAGGTCCGGGTTTGAGAAGGATCGACGCGAGGGTCGAAATATTCGTTCTCGCTGCTGTAAACCGGCTTGCTGCTGGCGTTCGCGGTCAGTGTGGTGAAGTTGTCGAAGATGTAGTTCGCATCCCACACCTCATCGATCTTGTGCCACGACCAGGCCGATATCTCAGCAAGCAGCGCGCTATCGGCTTTGATCAGCGTCGAGCCGACACCCGTCTGACCACTGAGGTCATCCGAGACGATAGCAACCGTGTTGGCCTGCCCCCCGTAGGTCGAGAGGATCGAGGAGGCCCTGATGAGGGGCACAACGACCTTCAGATAGTCATACATCTGCTGGTTCGTCCAGACGCACGAAGGATAGGTGGTCGAGAAAAGCGGTTCGTTCTGAGCGACGAACTTTCGCACCGGACCGACATTCTGGTGGATGTATTCCATCGATGCAACGGTATCGGTTGCGAAAGCCGTCATCCATGCCGCGTAGCCGGTAGGGTCTGCGACCTTGTCAGGCGCATCGAGCGAGCCGCCTTGAAGCAGCCGCCGCAGATAGGTGTTGTAGCCGGTTGGGTCGGAGACGGGATCGGGGCGTGGATAGGTCGAGCCGTGATAGGTTGTCCCGCTGACGGTGTTCTGTTTGTAATACGGCGGGGGAGACCAATGGGTGAACGCAATCCCCACTCCGGTAGCGTCGCACATTGCCTTGATGGCGGCATTCTGACCGGGCAAGCGTTCACGGAACTGCTTTCCGTCCGAGGACGTGCCGCGATAATAGAGGCCCATTGCCAAGCGGAAATCGACAAATCCGCCGGCAGACCCGAAGCCCATGACCTGGCTGGCAAAGCGGGTCTGTTCGCTGGCCGAAAGTCCGAGAGGCAGAGACGCAGTGTTGCTTTCCTGAATGCCGCCGCCGTCGCCCTCGATACTGTCGGATTGAAGTTCAATGCCGATGCCCTGGAGAACTTGAGCGGGAGCCGCAGAGTTCATCGTCCAGGTGATGACCTGCATGGCGGCCATATATTCATCGAGCGCATCTGAGATAGCCTGCCACATCGCATCCGTGAGACTTGCGCCGATGATGAGGGCACCTTGCCGACGTTTGGAGAAACCGGGGTTGGTGACAGACCGGCCGCCCCCAAAAAGGACGCTGTTTGCGCTAAGGGCAGACGAAGCCACGCTCACGGTGGCGAGCTTGGTGCGCCCCTTGCCGACCCGGATAGTATTAGCGTCGTCGCGAGACGCCCAACACAGGCCGGAGCCTGTCTTGCTCGGCGGGAGATCAACCGTCGACGAAGTGACCTGATTGATCCGCGCGACCATCACTGGATTGTTGCTACCATCTTGGAAGCGGGAGCGAATGCAGACGTTATCACTTCCGACGTCGTCAAGGTTCTCGTTACGATCGTCGAGGATGTATGTCGCGATCGACGCGTTATTCTGAGTGAAATTCCCGCCAGCCGTCGAAGGGATGAAATTGCAGTTATAGACGTGCGACGTTCCGTTGCCATAAAAGCCCTGATTGGCGGCAAACGTCGGAACGTTGGTGGCCGTCATGGCGAAGCTGGCGCTCTTGAGATTGAGCCTAATATGCGCTTCCGCTTCGGCAACGCCGAGATAGAGCGCATCGATCAGCGGGTATGCGCCGCACTGCTTTAACCGATAATAGAGGCTGTTGATTGCGGTCTGCGCGTCAGCGGATGGTGCCGGCGTCATTCTGGCAAAGAAAGCCGTCGCCTCATCCTGTGGCGGAATGACCTCCCCACCGCCCCGCCCGCGGGAGTAAGGCCGGCGATCGACGGTCTTGTCGACCGTCTTCGCCAGCCCACGCATGTTAGGAAGTCTCGTTGCAATGCCCACCATGATTAGGCGCTCACAACGTTGCACTTCCAGCCAGCCTGGGCCGGAATGTCCTTCTCCTCGCTCGCTACGTGATGCGATCTCGCCGTGTTCTGAGAAGACCCCACCGCCTGACCGGCATCCGGAGCCGTCCCGACGGCCGAGAGCATCTCGCCGCTCGCTGGCGCCCGGACGCGGAACACCAGGGACGCTGCGTCTTCGGGCGCCGACAGCGTCGGCGCGACCTGTGTCGTGCTCTGCCCAAGCGTGATCGTCTCCGACCATAGCGGAAAGAACAGCTTGGCTCCCCGGACATCCTTGACGTAGCCGCACTGAACATGAGCACCAGAAATTGCCATGGTTCACTCTCCTTGGTTGATGGGTTTCGACGCGGATTGACCGCGCACGGTTTTGCGCTGCGCCGCCTGACCAGGCCGCGCAGGATCTCGTTCGTCTGGTTCGAAAACTCAGTTGCCGGCGTCGACGGCCGCCACGCAGGAAGCGCGCCTCGCCTCGCCGATGTTTCGCGCAGTGCGATCGGCCGACCAGTTGTCGAAGATCTCCTGCTGCGACATGTCCCGGTCGGGCTTCGGCGAAAGCGGCGGCGTTTCCTTGCGGCATTCTGCCGGCAACACCGGCTTCACCGCCTTGGTGATGACGATCGGCGCCGGGCGGTCAGTCAGGGAGCATCCGGACACGATCGCGGGAAAGGCCAATAGCGTCGCCATCAGGAAGGGCCGCATTTCTTTTCCTCAATTCCTCGAGCTGCTGGGAAGCGGCATTGACGCGATCGGCCGCGTCCGCCTGTATCTGGAGCGTCGCCGTCGCCTGCTCGGCGATCTTCTTGTTCGCCTCGGCATTGGCCTTCTCGATCCGCGCCGACCATTCGGCATCAGACAGAGCCTTGGCCGAGGCCGCCGCGGCGTCGACCATCGCGCGGATCTCGCGAATGGAGAGCCAGACGACGCCGGCAAGCGCCAGCACGAGCAGAAGCGCAGCGAGGCCGGTCAGGATCGGCTTGGAGAGCCCGAACATCAGACCCCGCTCCTGCAGAGCTCGCCCTCGCCGATCCGCGTCGCATCGCCCATCTCACGGCGCTTGACGAGGCCGATATAGATCCGCCCGCCCGCCTTGTTGAAGGCCGTCGCCGCTTCGCAGCTCGCGACGTAATCAGGCACCTTCCCGAGCCGCATCGCATCGTTGACGATCCGCGCAGCGGTCGAGCCGCATGCGCCGCCCGTGCCGATGTTCCAGGCAAGCGAATTCATCATCGACCGCCAGGCGAGCGGCTGATCGTTGAACCTGACGACACATTTCACAAGCGCCGGCCGGTAGACGGTTTCCAACTTCACCTGCAGACGCTTCTCGCAGCCCTTCGGCGTCTCGATCATGCCGGGCTTCACGTCATTGGTGTCGCCGGCGCAGATCGTCCAGACCGGCGGCCGAGCCAGCCGATCGAGATAGGCCTTCAGCACCTCGCCTTCCCAGGGCTCGACGAGGTAGGTCGAGGCAAGCGCCACGTCGTCATGCACCTTGCTGCCCGAGGGCATGGTCACATATCCACCGACCGCGACGCTCACGATCGCGGCGATGGCCGCAAGTCCGCGCTTCGTCGGCTTGAGCTTATTTCTCATCGGAAAGGCTCCTTTGCATGACGAGACGAAGAGCGGCGACTGCGAGGTTTGCTGCCGCCATTGACCACAGAAAGGTTCCATCGGCGGCAAAACCGCCGGCGATGCCGGATGCGATGGCAAGCAAGACGTTGCCCCAGAATGACAGGGAACGTCTGACGACCCTCTTCCAATTTCGGACGAGCATTGCTCTTCTCCAATGTTTGACGGAAAGACCACTTGCGCAGCGGCTTGCGATCGCTCAGGTCATGGACAAGAGCGGGAGATTTCGATTTCGGTTTTGCGCAAATACGACGATCGCCCACAGGCGTTTTGGGCGTGGAATTCAATCGAAGGGAAGGCGGAGGAATGCGCCCTAGCTAATTAGAGGCCGTAACGATGAAATCATTGTGGGGACGGAGCGAGTAGAAACGGCAGTTTTTGTCGGATGGACGCCGTCGGGGATGTCGGTCGTTGTTGCTCCCACCCAGCCAGGCGCCAAATCGATAAGCGTGAGTTGGCTGTCAGCGGCGCAGATGTCTCGATAATTCTGAGCGTATGCGGCCCAATTCACGCGGTCCGATACCGGGTAAAGGCCTCCAGCCACCGGCGCGTTCATGATCATCAAGCAGATTTTTACGTTCGGGTCATTGGCCCGAAGCTGTGAAATCATGTTTAAGTGGTTTGCCTGCGCCTGAGCCACCGAAATGCTGCGCGCGATATACGCATCGTTCATGTTGTATTCCAGGACAACGATCTCAGGCCGTGTTTGCAGGGCGCGATAAAGGAACGTGAGCCCAATCGCGCTGTCTGCCCCGTTTTCTCCAAAATTATAGATGCGCGCGGTCGACTGCTTCCCCTCGCGCAATCCGCGCTCGACCTGGCGCTGCCAAAGGTTGAAGTAGTCTCCTTGATAGGTCAGGCTGGTGCCGCAGGTGGCAATGCGAATTTCCTTGCTCATCGCTTGCTTCTCCGATCCCAATAACCAACCGTTTGGACCGAGCTATTCATGTTGCTCGCCGCATATCCGACGACGCGGCCGTTGACGTCGGTCATGACGATGCCGCGATATCCCAAGGTGTCCGCAGCTGGCTTTACCCCCACCGTGTAAAACCGACCCATGCTGGGATCTCCGCCATCGGGGTCCATAAGGCCAATTTCTCCACCGCCCGTGTTGACGAGGATTAGCGCCTGAACTTCGCACTTGAAGCCGATCGGTGATTTCATCGTGATGACGGTGGAAGATGCACCAAGATTGCCGCTATACTGATTTTCCATTACACCCCACGCACACCAGTCTTCTGTCTGTGTGTATGGGATGATGTTGGCGGAGCTATCGGTGAGAACACTCCATACGCGCCGACTTGGAGCGGCCTCCCACCCTGCCGGATAAGCGGGGTTCGTGAGTGACCCGGAAGCGAGAACATCCACAGCGCCGGTCGTCGGGTTCTGCATCACGTGAAGGTGGTACCAAGTGCTAGCCGTGAGCGATCCTTGATCAAGTGCGCCATTTCCACTGCCGGCCGCCCAATTCTGGTCGAGGCGCTTCATCATACCCGCCGTCAACTTTATGTCGGCGTCGTCAAGTTGCGACCGGCACGATCCCGGCGCAACAACAATACGTTTCGTGGGAGCGGTCGGATCTCGTGACGTTTCGAACCCCACAAGATACTGCGGAGGCAGGCCGCTCTGCGTCATTGACGGCGGAATCTTCTGGACCATTGGTTATGCCTTTATTTCTTCAACGACGAGGGTTGCGGCAGACACGCCGCCCAAAAGGCGGCCAGCAGTAGAGCCGTTTAGACGAGCGGTCCCCGCCACAGCATCCGGTCCGACACGAACAGAGATTGTCACTGCGGTCGTTATCCCCGGTACGAAATCGACTTCGACACTCGACATAAATGCCTGATCTGCCGACACTACGGTAACGCCGACAGCATTTCTGGCGTCCGCAGCCGTTCCATTTATGCTTGTTCCAGTGGCAAATATTGCAGCTATCACAGTGCCGGCCGCGCTGCGCGAAACCTGCCCTCTAAATCGACAACGGAGTTTGTTGGTCACCGATTTAGGTGTGATGGTGAGTGTGAGAATTTCCGTTCCCTCAGTAATTTGAGGTGCCGTGTCGTCTCTCGGAATAACCGCCGTCAGAGTGGCATTGGCCGCATACGAGGCACTGACGCTGTCGACGACGGCGCCCGTGGGCATCTGAGCGTTTGTTATCGCAGCGCCGCTGGCCGCTGCTCCGATCTTCGTGCGAATGTTGGCTGCATCCGCCGCAGACATCTTGGCGGCGGTGACTGCATCGCCCCCAAGCTTGGCCGTGGTAATAGAGCCGTCGCTTGGTGCGCCCACTGTGATCTTATTGCCGAAGCGGACATCGACCTCTACCCCCGTGGGAACCGGTGGCGACGGCATCCGCAGATAGGCGTTGCCGCCCGAATGCTCCAGCGTGTAAGCCGAAATCGGCTGTGAGACGCCGCCGACGTTGACGAACATGTTGTTGGCGCTGCCCGGGTCAATGGAAAGCAGGAAGTCTGTAGTCGTACCATCGCCGGTGAAGCTGTTCTGGACATAATTGTTTTTGGCGAGATCTGCCCAGTCGGCCGCCTCAGCAGCCGCCGCCTCGGCGCGGTCCGCAGCATCCTCAGCAGCAGCGACGATCGCCGACGACACCTGGTCGCTGACCATGCGGAAAGTCGATCCTGCAATGACCCCGAGCAGTTGCATCCCGGCGATCAGACCGCCAGTCACGACGTCATTGCCGGAATTGGTCTTGACCGTCAGAGGGGAGCCGCCATTGAAGGAGACCGTGACGGGCGTCCCACTATTCGTCTCGAAGACCCCGAGGATGATCAATGCAGATTGGCTAACGGGGATGCTGGTCGTTGCCTGAATAGCGTTCGGTGTGCCTGCTCCGACATCTGTTGCGACGATGAAGGAATAGGGAAGGTCCCCAAGTCGTGTCCATGAACCCGAATTGGCAGCCCCGTTCTTTCGATAGATGCCGTTATAGGCAGCCGTCGGATCGCTAATGACCCATGCCATGGTATTGGCCGTCTGCGAAAGGTCTGCATAAAGCGCTGCCTGGGTGGCATAGACCTTCCCACCGCTGGCGAGGAAGGCATTGATTGACCCTTCCACCCACGTGCCCCATTCGCGAATTTGCTGTTTGTCCGGCTCAAGCGGGTTGGACGAAGGGCCATCGGCCCAGATTTGCACGGCCTGCATCGGCATAGAAGTGCTTCCTTCTTAAGTAACTGTAAAGGCGCCCGTCGGCGTTCGCGTGCCCTCGACGCCCGAGGCGTTCACGGAAGCCACCCAGCCGTAATAGGTGCCGGCAGGCCGCGTGATAGTTCGGGAATAGGAACCGTTAGGCGCGCCGGCCAGCGCCGGGCTGTTGAATGTGGCGGTCGCCGGATTGTTGACCGTATTGTAGTAGACGCGCGCCGAGGCGTAGAGGCTGCTGTTCGGCGCTGTCCAATTGATAGTCACCTCCCCGGGCACGCCGGTTATGACGGCTCCGATCGTGACGGCGGGGGGCGCAGTAGGGTTGACGGTTGAAAACACGGCTTCCGTGGCAGACCAGTCGGAATACTTGCCCCTCGCGGAGATGAAAGCAGCCTGGACATCGAGCCACCGGTCGCCGGGCACGACATCCGTGGCGCAGACGATGAACCCCTCTGAGGCGTCGACGTTGACGATCGTCTTTTCGACCCAAGCGCCAGGATGGCCGCCACCTGTGTCCTGGATCCGGTAACGGATCGCCGGCGTAAGGCTATTGTCGCTCGGATCGACGAGCGAGACGTTAAGATAGACTGAGCCCGCTGCGGCGACCGCCACGGCGGAACTGATGACCGGCGTCGGCATGTTTGCCGAATTCGGTTTTGCCGGCGCCGCCGGCTTTTGACCCTCGAGAGCTGTCGACCATTGATCGATATTGTCCGGATGCTGGATCACCTCGAGGCTGAACCCCCCTCGCATGAGATCGAGCACCGCCCGCCGGTTTTCGATTACCTTTCCATCAAGCCTCGGCAGTCGGTTTGGCGTAGCCAGCCTTATCCAGCGGCTGTAGACCCCATTTATGCCGGAAAGACGGACATTGAGCGAACCCCTCACCTTCTGCAGGATCCGCTGCCATTCACGCCATCCCAGCCGGCGGGCCTGCCGCCAGTTCGTCACCCATTGATAATTGGCGTCTTCCGCCAGCACTCGCCCAGCGAGGAGCTGCCTATCTTCATCCTCGAAAAAGTCAGTGTCCGAGGTGGAATAGCCGACATCAGGATAATTGAATTTCGGAACGAGGCGGTTGATTTCCTCCTCGAACAGCACGTCGTACTGAATGCGATGGCCGACGATGTCTTCGTCGCCAAGGGTAACGACGCGGCTTTCGCGGAACTTGCCGGCAGTGAAAAGCAGAGCCCCGTCGCCGCGTTCGCAGAGCCAGCCATCGCAAGCCGCCAGGATCGCGTTCGTTCCGACCTTCGGCTCACGCTCGGTTGTATCCCAGCCGCTGCACTCGTACCGCTTTTCAACGCCGCCGCCTGTGATCGTGACGAGCTCGTCGCAGACGTCTGCCTCTTCGATCCACATGTCGAGCACAGGTAAAATTGCCTTGCGGTAATCGCGCCGATGACCGAACTCGCTAAAGCACCAGTGCCAGGCGAGCTGCAATGCCGGGTTCTTCGAGAAACCCCAGGTCGCCGGCAAATCCGGATCCTGGTCCGGATCGCGAAAGTCCCAGACATGAGCCCCACTGACTTCAACCGTAAGCCGCGGGATGTTAAACGGGAAAATAGTGCTGAAGTCTTTCGCTTTTGGCGTAAAGGCCTTCATTGCGATCGATGCCTGCCCATCACCTCGGTGATTGTTCGTCCAGATCCCCGAACTGGCGAAGGCGCTTACCATGGGGGCGTAGGGTGTTTCGGGATTGGCCCCCAATCGAAACAATAACTGCACCAGATCGGAACCGTATCGCCCGTCCTCAAGAGCCTGGACATAACCGGATTCATCGAGCGCGACTTCATCGTCATGGAGATAGAAGCGATTGTAGGAATGGACCGGATGCCCCGCGATACCCTGGACGGCGTAAAGCGCTGCACCGAGTGCTTCCCACAACATGTAAGCGCCGGCCATGCGCGTCGTACCGATTACCCAGTGGCGCGGCGGAACCGACTGCGTCATCGGCGCCTTGCCGTCTTCCGGCTTCGGCGGCTTCGGGGCCATTGCCGCCTGGATGCCGACAGTGATCGCCGTCGTGACCAGCGCCGTCGTCAGGCTGCCGAGAACGCCGGCCGTCGTTGCGCCGAAGCCGATTGCCGTGAAAAACGACGTAAACAGCGGCGTGAAGATCGGGTCGCGCCGCGACAATGGGTAATGCACGGTCGTGCTGCGAAGGCGGCCCTCCCAGATGTCGCGCTGGAAGGACAGCGCATAATTCGCTGAATAGAAGCGTTCGTCGGAAATCACCGCGACCACCTCCAGCAGGCAACGAGTTGCGCCTTGCGGTGCGCGATTCCGCCAGGCCCGGCGGGTCCGAGAACCGACCAGAGAGGGCCGAAGCAGAGAGCCGAAACATTGCTTTCTGCAGCCTCGCTTCCTTCGAAATCGACGAGTGTCCGGATCACTGCCATGTCGCCCGTCGACGGCTGCTGTACGCGCCGCCAACCTTGGCCGACGAGGAGCGGCCCGACGAGCTCCGCAAGTCCGCCGGCGGTATCGACGATTGCGCGCGCACCCTCGGCGCTGTCATAGGTACCCCGAAAAGCTTCGGCTGGGTCACGACCCGTGAGCATGAATGCATAGGTGCCGCACCAGGTCGTACAGTCTTCGCCGCCAACGCCGCCCCACCGGAACTTGACGCGCCTTTCGACATAATCCTTGATAAGCATAGCGCCCTAGAAGTTCGGCCACGCCGGCTGCACGCCGCGCGAATATCGGATGGTGTTGTTGCAAAAGTCATCGGTCGGCGAGACCGCATGTTGCTGCGCTGATGACCACAGCGCCCGGGATGGCCTGCTACGCATGTTCTCGCCGGCCACGACCGAAAGCGAAAGCGAAAGCGTGGGTTGCTCGCGCCCGGAGACGACAGGCATCGATTCCGCCGTGCGCGCCGCTACGCCTTGCCAGAGCGGTATGATTTCGGTCATCGGTTGATAGTAATCGTCGAGCGTCGTGATGCCGACATGCACTAGCGCTCCGCGCACTTCCGGTATGGAATCGATCAGCCGCGAACCGGATGCCGGATCAACGCCGGACATCGTGAAGTCGACCGCGTCGGACGTGCCATTCAGAAGAATCTCCAACGATGGAAGCCCGACCAGGCGCCCGGCGCCGAGATAGATGGTTCCGTCTGGATCGATGCTGTCGAAGCGGGCGGGAAGGTCATGAACCCCGAACCAGATATGCAACGATGGATCAGTTGCCACCCGCATGAACAGACCGAGCAGCGTGCTTGATCGCAGCCGATCCAGAACGGCCGAGGGTACGTAGTTGACGTCATAAGCCATGCTTAAAACGCCTCGTCGAAAGTGAGCGTCGGGCGCATCAGCCAAAATCCTTCCACATCAGACAGGATCTTCGTGCCCATCGAAAGTCTGGCGGCAAAGCGTGGCCGCGCAAATTCGACGCGCGTGCCGGCCACCACAGCCTCTCGCAGCGCCGGGCCAATTGCCAGAGTATAGTCACGCACCGGATATGCCGTCCCTTCGATCGTCTCGCTGCCCTCTTCGGATACCGAAACGACGTCCCAATACCGGTAGGCCCGCCATCCCTTGGCGCTCGAATGGAAGATCGAGAACCAGTCGGACCACCTCAATCGCCGGGAAGCGCTGTAAACCCGTATCCGAAGTTGACCGGCGCCCAAGCCAGCATCTTGGATCACCGATCCCCAAACCGTCGCCTGACTGTATCCCGACGTGTCCGAGAAGTGAGAACCGTCTGAATGCGGGATGCCGCCGATGATCGGCTGCGGCCAGCGTCCGAACGTCGGGAATGGCCCCTGCCAGTCGGTCTTGAGCGGCACGTCGACGAAGCGGAACGAGCCGTTCAGCCGGGCCGCAAGCCAGGTTACGTATTCATGCTCTTCAGGCGCCTGTACGAAGCAGCCGCCATAGGTGGCGGTCAGGAAGCCGCCACCGGACATTTCCATGGTGGATTCCTGCCCATTGCCGTTCCGACCGCCACCAATCGCATTGCCGTCGACGTCGAACGCCATGCGCTGCGGCTTCAGGAAGTCGATATCTAGGAGGGGAAGACTGAGGAAGCTCACGTATCAGGCCCTGCGCCAAGCATAATGCTGCTGTTGTGAGCCGAAGCCGGAGCGCTCCATCTCCTTGTTATAGCTATCCAGCCCGGCGGCCACGCCCTGTTCGACAAGCCGGCGAACATGATCATCTCCATTGGCGCCCTGAATGTTGACGTTCAACGGGACCGGCCCGCGCTGACCGCTTCCGCCGCGGTTGCCGTTCGCAGCCAGCATGTTTTCCGTCCTGTGGTTCGGAACGACCTGACTGCCGCGTGGCAGGTTCACCAGTTCTCGGCCGCGCTCGCCAACAATCGCGAGGCCGCCCGGAGCGAAGTCAGTGCCGTCAGCAAAGAGACCGGTGATTTTCCCCGAGGCTGCAAGCGCCGCCTGCCCGCCAGCAGGCTTGAAGCCGCCGAAGATGCCGCTGAGAAAGCCGAACAGACCGCCACCGCCTCCAGCCGAACCTGTCGGCGCGGGCGGAAAGAACGATGACGTCAATGTCTGACCGATCGTGCCGAGGCCGCCCCCGAAGGTGTCGAGGCCCTTGGTTGCCGCACTGGCCGAGGTCGCCAACTTGCTGACTGCATCGACGGCGCTCATGTTGCCGCCGGCGCCGATACCGTCCCATTTCCCGACCCCGACTTTAGCCGCGCCATACCAGGAGCTCCAGCCGTTCTTGGAAGCATAGTCTAGGGCGAAATCCACGCCAGCCGGACCATTCGCGGCAAGCCGAGGATCAAGCCCCGTCTTTGTCATAAACTGATTGCCAAGGCCGCCATTCATGTAAAGCTGATACGGCCCGAAGGACGGCTCGCGAACGCCGTTTTTCATATAGTTGGATTGCAGGTTCCAGCTACTGAGACCACCTTCGGAGCGGGCCACCTTCAGGGCAATTTCAGGATCGATCCCGCGCTTGAGCGCCGCCTGCGCGATGTAAGAACCCACATCGCCGAGCGGCCCGCGCGTCACCGGAATAACCGGTGCCTTTCCCATGTTGTCATTGGCGGCACCGAGAACACTTCCGGCCAGACCCATGCCGGCGCCGGCAAGACCACTGGCGCCTCCTGCCGGTCCTGTGCCGTTGAACAGCTTACTGAAGATGATGTTGATCACCCGTTCGAAAGCCTGGTCGCCGGCCTTGGTCATGGCATTGAGGAAAGAATTCAGCAGCGCCTTGCCTGCGGCCTCGCCAATCTTGCCGCCGCTGCTGACCAGCTGCTGCCGGAAGTCCGAAACGAAGCCGGTCACCGCCTGCTTCATCTCGGCCGCCTGCTGGTTCTGCCGCATCTGCTGCGCCAACGGCGAATTCAGGTCGACCGGCAGACCCGCCCCTCGGAGCCGGGAAGCAATCTGCTGATCTCCGGAGGATCGGAAGAGCTGCTCACGCTCGAAAGAAAGGTCGGCATTAAGGCGCACCTTGGCCGCTTCCGTCGCGGCCTTGGCGTAGGCCTCGGACAGCTTCTCGATCTCGGCACGCTGATCGGCGGTAACCGTTCTGCCCTTGTCCTGCGCCTGCTGGAGCAATTCGAGCTCCATCCGCATCTTCTGGGCCGCAATGCCAGTTTCCCCCGCCACCGATGCCTCGAGCTTCATCTGCTCGATGCGGTCATTGGCGTTCTTGATCAGGTCCCGATAAGCTTCCGCCGCCGACTTCCCCGCCTTCGCATCGCCTGGCAGGCCTTCCAGTTCGACGTTCGGACGCTGACCCGGGACAGGTACCGCAACCCGCGCGCCATCACCGTTGATGACCGTCGGATTCTGATTGTCAATCCGTTGCTGTGCCGCGCGCTGCCCGGCGAGAACGCGGCGGCGGGATTCCTCGTCCAAGACGCCATTGATGACCGGGACGGCAGCCATCGCTCGTCGTGTCGCTTCGTCGACCGGCGAAATTGCCGCTGTGCCGACCTTGCGTAGCTCCTCGAGCGCTTTTGTAAGATCGTTGATCTGGCCGACCTGACCAGATGCGGCCGGCCCCACCAGTCCCAGCCCCTCGCGCAATTTCTGAAGGGCGATATCGGTAAGGCTCAGATTGGCATTGAGCTCCTTCACCTTATCCGAAAGCGGGTTATTCGCGAGGACATCACGCGTCTTTTCAACACCGGTTATGCTATCCGGCAGCTGCACGAACCGACCGATCCGCGAATCAGAGAAGCCCTGCCTCTCAAGATCCATGTTCGTCGTCACCTGCTGGGCGACCGCGCTCTTGAGGCGAAGCGAGGTAATCTCCAACTCTGACTGCGCAACGGCGCGCGCGGCTTCCTGCCGCTTCAGCTCAAGCTCGAGAAGTGTGCGCTTCGCCTCATACTCCCTCTGCGTTCCCTCGACGATCGCGGCCGATGCAACACTGTGGGTGCGCGCAGTCGTGTTGAGTGCACTCGCATATTCGCCCTGCAGCTTCTGTAGCTCAGTGAGTTGCGTCTGGACTGCCGCCATCGGCGAGGCCTGGGCGGCCAGCGCCTTGGTCATGTCACTGACAGCCAGACCCGCTTCGACGGTGTTTGCAGCAAACAGCTTATAGATGCCATAAGCAGCGGCGCCGGCGGCAGCGAAAGGCCCGACATACCTTGCCGCGGCCGCGAGAATAGCGCCGAGATCCTTCAACACGGCATTGACGCCACCGTTGCCGCCATAAATGCCGACGATTTGCGATCCCTGCTGCAAGAGAACAGTCGTCAGCGGCATGCCGCCATAGAGCGACACACCGATATCCTGAAGCTGAGCGCCAAGGTTCTGCCGCCGGAACTGGGCTTGATTGTCGTTGGCAACGCCCACAGCGGGGCGCCTCTCATTCACCGGCACGACCCTCGATTGTTCTTCGAAGCGAGCATTGGCCTGCTGAACCGCCTTTGAAAGCTCGATCTGGCCACGTTCGGCGATCCTCGCCGCATCGGCCATCATGCCGTATTTGCGGTAAATGCCGTCGAGGATGGCGGAAGCCTGCGTCATCTCGATCTTGCCGAGCTCGACACCGCGTGTCAGCTGATTGACCGCCTGATTAAAGCGCTGCGTCGTCGCATAGCCGTCAACATACTGGCGCGAAAGCTTCGCCAGAACATTGGTGGCGGCGCTGATCTTCTGATCGTTCTCCGTGAAGCTGTCGCCGAGACCCTTTCCCGATCGCTTCATCTGATCGTCGGCAGCAGCCTTCTGCTGGGCGCCGGCAGTGTACTTGCTCGCGTCCATCTCTGCCGAGACGCGCAGCGTGCGGATTTCGACGTTCGCCAAGGGAAGCCTCTAGGTGGGATGGGAGCGCAGCCCTATCGCTGCGCATCCTTGCTCTTGCGCTCGGCCTCGGCGGCCTCTGCGCATTCTCGCTGGATCTTCAGCCATTCGCCGTCGATCGCGTTCATGAAGGTGTGAAACCGCTTCAGCCGGTCGCCAGAGATGCCGTGGTCACGGGCATATTGACTGAGCGCCGAGTAGTAGATCGGCCCCTCGCCGCCCATGGCGCCGAAGAACCGGTCGTATTGCAGGGCGTCGAAAGCCTCGAAATACATGGCGTGCCATGCCTGAGGCTCAAAATCCTGCTCCGCGGGAGACTGTCGCGGCCGCAGCCATTCCTGGTCTGGTTCCTGCTCGAATAGCTCTTCCAGCCATTCGAGCATTTCGGGGGACGCCTTCGGCCCGCTTACGCGGCTGCGGAAGGCTTTCCGGAGTTTTTTACCTCGGCCTCGACGAACTCGACGTTGACCTCGGAGAGCTTGCCGGCGCACCACTCCACCGCAGCGACGACGTTGCGATATTCCGGGTCGCCGAGCACGTCCCTTGCCGTTTCCGGCGAATAGGTCACATCGAGGCCACGCCAGCCATGCAGAAGGTGCTCGGCATAGAGCTTGCCCAGTTCCACCTTCATATCGAGCTTCGCCGGCGCGGCTTCACCAGGTTTCGGCTTCGCCTGGCTGGCCTGCCGCGCGATCCGCATCAGCAGGTCGTCGCGTGCCGCCTGGTAGGCGGGCAGGTGCAGGGAGGAAACGTTGAATTCGACGCCGGGCCAGTCCGGGAACGCTACCCAGTCGCCCTCGGCCTCGCGCTTCAGATCCGCCTTCAGCGAGGCGAGCTTCACAACTGTCATGTCGGGACTCTCCAATCAGGGGCTTCGGGGAAGTGAGCGGCGGACGGCCCCGAATTCGTCCGCCGCCCTTACCACCGGCGACGTAAGGAAGCGCCGGCGATCTCGGTTATGCGGGATCGCGCGTGATGGTGATCGAGCCGGCAGCCGTCGCGTCGAAGTAGGACTGGAACGGAATGTCGATCATCACAGCCTGGCCATTGCCGCCGACAACGGGACCGCCGTCGAGGAACTTCGTCTTGGCGAGATCGATATCGTAGGAGTTGCCGAGCTCGTCGAGCAACGTGGTCGAAATGCCGATATCGTCGTGATCGAGGATGGCTGCATAGGCGTCCATGTTCTCGAAATAGGTAGTCAACGAGCCGGTGAGCTCGAAGCGGCCGAGCCCGTGGGAATAAGGCTCGTAGGCGCCAACGACATCGTTCTGGTAGATGTTGTTGGTGATGTTGAGCGTCATCGCCTGTACCTTCGGCGCGTTGGTAAGGCCGGTGAAGCTCAGGGCGGACACGTTGAGGCCAGCGTTCAGTACGGGCGTCGTCGTCGCCGGCGCATAGGTGGCGCCGGTTAGAATCGCGTTCGTCGGCGTCGGCGACCGGATGCCCATGATGCCCCAGTTCGCTTGGACGGACTGGCGAGCCCTTAGCGTCAGCGCCAAAGTGTTGAAGCGCACCGCCTGGAAGCGAACGAAAGTGTCGGTCGCGCCCTGCTCATAGAAATATTCCAACGTGCCCGCCTGTTGCAGGATGCCGTTCTTGAGCACGTCGCTCGACCAGGTCGAGCAGAGCAGCCGCTGCAGCCAGGTGTCGAAGGTCCCGTAGGATAGGAAGGTATTGATCGTCCCCTGCACCGAGCGGCCGACGTCGACGATCGAGGCGACGTTGCGGTCGGCGCGGATCTCGTTCGGGATGTCCGTCTGTTTGGAAATGCGCACGTCGGACGAGACGTAACGCATGGTCTGGAATGCGGGGGTGGCGGGCGTCGTGCCGATCGTCACTTCCGAGACATCGGCAAGGCGCACCTGACTGCCGTCAGCTACCGTCATTGAAGGCTCCATAGCGGATTTGCCACGTCATCAGACGTTGGCGGCGTGCTTGCCCAAGGCACGGGTAAGGCGACCGGCAAAGCCGGGATGTCAGGGGCTCAAATTCGTATAGTCGCGCCGGTACCAGCCGATCGTCGCGGTGAACGCCCAGTAGTTCGGGAAATCCCGCCCGGGCTCGCCGGCGCCGAGCGACATTGTCGGCATGAACAGCGCTTCGCCGGTCGCCGGATCAACGAGGATCGGTTGCTCGCGAAACAGGTTCGTCAAGTCTTTCGCCCAGCTGCGCGCCTGGCGGCTGCCATCACCGGACTTCGTCATCACATGCAGGTATGCGGCCCCGCGCTCCACCCACTGATTAGCCTGCGGAGCACCGAAGGTCTCCTGGTCGAGCACGTCGCCGTAGATTTCCACGTAGACGAACGGCAGGTCTGCTTCGATCAGGTCCTGCGCAAACTCGTTTTCGAAAACGAGCGCCGTTGCGGTCCAGGCGTCGCGCAGCCGGGTCTCGAATGCGTCATAAACTTCTACGGACGACATGACCTACACCTGATTGATTACGACGGCCGGATAGGTGATCTGCATGCCTGCCTGCCGATCCTTTCGCCGTCCCTGAGCGCGCTTGAGAACATACGGCATCCCCGGATGCACCCCTGCGCGGACATCAAGCCACCGCGTTTCGAACATGAACGCCGCCGCGTTACGCCCCTCGTTGCCGAAACGGGAGGCAAGGGCGCGCTTCGTTCCGTCGAAGATCGAATAGCGCTTCGCGCCGAGCAGCCCATTCTCCGCCTTGCGGACATAGGGCTGGAAATTGGTGATGATGACCTCGGCATCAGGGCCGATGGCATTGTAGTCTCTCACCTCGCGCTGGTTCGCCAGCACGATGAAGCTCCCACGGAACCGTCCGCTCTTGATCGGCGATCGACGCCGGAGCTCGTCGAGCGCGAAGGTGATGATCGGCTCCCAGAGCGAGAATTCGTAGATGATCGGCCCGGGCGCCTGGACGGTTTCTTCCGGCACGCCCTGCCGGCCGTTCACATAGCGCTCATAGGTCCCGCTCGCCCGCCCGCTTGAGATCACCTCCCGGACGCTGTTCTTTGCGAACTTCGCGAGCATCGCATTGATCGCCTCCGGCTCCAGATCCGCCGTCGCCAGCTTCAGATCCCGCTCGAAGAAGTCGACCCCCGCCATCAGCCGGCCACGATCAGATTGCAGCGAACCCACTGACCAGCGACATAAATCGGGTCAGAGAATTTCACCTGCCGCTCTCGGCCCTTCACGACCATAAAGTCATTTGTCCGCGGTAGGCGCGGGTCGACCGCGCCGGGTGCTGGCGGGGCGCCCCCGGGCCATCCGCCCGCGAGGATTTCTGTCGGAGACATGACCACGCTCAGATCGTTCTGAGTCACCGTCCCGACCACCTTCTGCGCGTTCACGCCACGAACGCGGGCACGGCAGCCCACATCTGCATTTCCGGAATTCGACTTCCGCCGCAAGATGACGTCCTCGCCGGAAGCGAGCAGGGCGGCGTCGAGATCCGCTATAATGCGCTCAGGAGACAGCATGTCAGACCTTGAAGTTCCGGAATCGCTTCAACTGACCGGCAACCATGTCTGGCACGGCTCCCTCTCTCGCCTGCCCCGGCACGGACCCGACCCAATAATCCGTGGTCGTACTCTCGACTTCGAAAACATCGGTCTGGACACGCTTGACCAGCGGATCGCGAGACCTTGCCAGCCATTCGGAGCGGAAGAAGTCCATTGCCGCGAATTTCAGATCAGCCGGAATCGTCTCGAAACCGGCGTTGTAGACGACTACGATCTTCGAACTGCGCCACGACATTGGGCAATCCGACCGCATGCGTGCCAGGATTCCCGCCTCCGGATCCATGATGTAGTCATCCGTCGTTAGCGCTGTATCGCCATCGGTAAGGCTGGTGATCGTGACGTTATGCCGGCGGGAAAGTAGTAAGCGCTCGAAGTGGACATTATAGAAGGTTTCGGTGAGCGTTTCCTTCTTCAGTGTCGGTTCGCCGCCGCTCCCGACGGCGATATTGCATTCCGACATGATCGCGGCTGCGATACGCTGATCGAGCGTCAGCAGAAGCGCATCCTTGCTCGCATCGTCCTCGGCAAGCCCAGCGGCCTCCCGACGCTCTGCGACGGTCAAGAGTGTCAGGTCCGTCGCCGCCGTCGTGACGACGAGAGTGCTCCGCATGGGCTTCCGGATCATCTTTATTCCGCCTGCCCGTCGCTTTCGCCGCTGGCGTGGGCCGGCGCATCGTTCTCACCGGGCTCGCTGGTTTGGCTTTCACCCTCGCCACCTTTGCCTTCATCAGAGCCCTCATCGCCCTCGGGCGCGGCGACAGGCGGCGCTGTGATGCCAGCGGCAATCAAAGCGGCGATGAGGTCGGCTTTTTTGGCGCGGCTCGAAATCTCGATACGTGCGTTTTCGCAGAGCTCGTAGAGCTCGGCGTTGCTGAGAGCTTCCAGCGCGTCCGTATCGGGGGTCGCATCGACAGGATGAATGACGCTCCAGGCGAGCTCCCTGGCCGCGATCATGTTGGGGAGCTCGACATCCAAGCTGATGTTGACGCCGCCCGGGTCAAAGAGATCGTATCCACCGCCGGTGATCGCCTCGACGCGGAAGCCGCGCGGCAGCTCGTCCGGCCGGTTGGCGACGACAGGTTCGGGCGCTTCCAGCCCCGCGGCCGCGATTTCTTCGTCGGTCACGGCCTCGACTGTTCCCATGGCCAGGCACGACTGAGCGGCGTCATATGGCATGTTGATGATGTTCCCGGCCTCCCGGCCGATCAGCTGTCTGACAAACATGGGTCACCCCTGAAATGTGTCGATCGGAGATTTCCGCCGGGCCGAAGCCCGGCGGCCATCACGTCAAAGAAAGATCAGTCGACGATCGCGCTGGGCGGCGTTTCCTGCCCGTAGCGGAGATCGGTCAGCAGGAAGACTGCCGCCGTGATGTTCGCCGCATTCGATGCGCCCGTGGTGAAATAGATGCAGTCGAAGCCGTTGTTGAGATCGAGCAGCGCCGGATCGATCTCGAAAACGACCTGCTTGTTCTTGAGGGCCGCGTCGGTCGTGTAATTGACGGCATCGGTTCGGCGAACAAGCGTGTCGGAGGTTGCAGTGTCGAGGTTGGACCAGATCGGCACCGCGTTGGCGAGAACCTTGGCGCCGGTACCGGCGACGTCCTGCGCCTGCATCGGGGTCAGAGCCACGGTCGCGGCGTTACCCTGCGTCAGCGAGACGAGGATATAGGCCTTGCCGGCATTTTTCAGGGAGATGATGTCGGAGCTGCGGCCGGCTGCGTCTGCAGCGGGAGCCATAGCCTCGACGATCTTCAGCTGCTGGGGAAGCGTCAAGCGAGTCATATCGCGTTATCCTTCAGGAAATGGTGGGTGGGAGGAGGAAGCGACCCCATAGGCCCGCTTCCCAGTCAGGATCAGCGCGTCTGCAGCGCGATGAACGGGCTCTGCGTCTTCGTGCCCTTGTAGGGCGTCATCGGAACGGACCAGATCGGCTGGCCGTTGAAGCGATAGACGAAGCGGAAGCAGGTCTCGTCGTAGATGAACCGCACGTGGATGGACGAGGCCGATTCCATCGGTCCCTTGTCGATCGCCAGGTACTGCGAGAGATCGACCAGCATGATGTCGCCTGCGGTACCGAGCGTCGCCGCATACTCGACCGGGATAACGGGACGGCCCATCAGCGTCGCATACTGGTTGCCGCCCTGGCCGGCCGGCGTGAACATGATCTGCGGCGCTGCAATGCCGCCGACGTTTTCAGTGCCGGCAACATTCTTGATCTTGACGTTGAACTGATAGAGCTGCGGCTCGACGTCCTGGTTGACGATCCAGACGGCGTTCTTGCGCGAGCGGGCGGGCATGCGCGACCACATGTTCAGCACGTTCTCGGCGACGATCGTCGCTGCAAGCTGGCCACTCTCCTTCGGCACGGTGATGACCGCACCGCTGTTGAGGAAGCCGAGAGGCATACCCGCGCCGGAACCGTTGACGATCGCGTCTTCGATCTTGAATAGGAACTCATCGGAGAACGCCTGATAGAGCCAGGCGGCGAGAGCCGTGCTGTCCTGCAGGAGCTCGTCGGTCGCGTAGCAGAGACCGGTCAGCTTATCGAGATCCATCTTGATCTGCCGGAACTTCGGACGCGAAGCCGTTTTGAGCTGCGCCTCACCGGTCCAGAAGGCCTGCACGCCGCCCCAGCGAGAACCGTTTGCACGGCTGGTCTCGTCGACGCCGTTCATGCGGATACCGCTGAAATTTGCCCCGATCGGGATGCGGTTGACGCGGCTGGCGATCTCACCGGCTTCATAGGTGTTCTGGAGAAGATCGTTGGCGAAGTCGGTCTGGACGAGGAAGCCGCCATCGGCGGCAATGCCCTCGGACATGCCGGTCGGTCCGGCCGAGGGGGCGGCGATGAGGCGCGGATCGATCGAGCGATAGGAAGGATGGTCGGCCCGCGCGACCGCCATCATCTGCTCGCCAAGGGAGGCGAACCGCGCGCCATCATTGCGGCCGCTGCTGCGGTGATCGGCGGATTCGTTGCCGTCGACGGCCGCGCCGACGGAACGCTGGCGCTCCATTTGACGCTCGGCGCGCTCGATGTTGGCGTCGATCTCGACGAGTTCCGCACCGATTGCGTCGTCGCGGGCGTTTTCGTCAGACGTGAGATTGCGGTTTTCCTTTGCCGCAAGATCGAAGATCGCCTGGGCTTCGCGGACGAGATCGGCGCGACGCTGGCGGAATGCCTTGATGGTCATGTGTCTAGCTCCAAAGTTTGGTGGTGCCGGGAGGATGGGCGCGGAATTCTGCCCACGGTCCCGGCAGGGCGTGGGGCGCTAACTAGATTTTCGGGGCTGCCGCTCGTTATTGAGCGGATCTGAGACGATGAGCGTGCCGGCGACGGCGGAAAGCATCACTTTCGGATGCCGACAAGTCGGGACTATCTTGCTCTTCCGCGGTTGGAAGCTCAGGTTCGGGCGACCTGATATCCGCCGACGCATCGGCGCCTTCGGGCTGCTCGTAGCTCTGGATATCGGCCACATCGGCCGCGCTCGCCTTTGCGGATGCAGTCTTCTTCGCCGAAGAGAGCCGCCGGATGGTGCCGTCGAGAGTGTCGACTCGGTCGGCCATTCCAGCCTTAACCGCCTGCTTGTCTTTCACGACCCTTCCCTCACCGAAGCCGGCTTTGACATCGGCGACCGATACGCCACGGCCGCGGGAAACAGCCGAAACAAAGTCGTTGTAGAAGGCGTCGACATTCGATTGGGCCGCCTGCGCCGCCTCGTCGGAAAGAGGCTCGAAAGCATTCCCTTCGACCTTGTACTTGCCGGCGGAGATAAACGTGAATTTCAGGCCGGCTGCGTCAACCGCCCTCGAGACGTCCTGATGAAGCGAATAGACGCCGATCGAGCCGGCCATGGCGCCGGGCGTCATCACGATCTCGTCGCAGGAGCTGGCGACCCAGTAAGCCGCCGAGGCGCAGAGGCTGTTGACTTGCGCAATGACCGGCTTGTCACCGCGGCCGTTGAAAATCTCGTCCGCAAGCGCCTGGACGCCACTGACGTTGCCGCCCGGGCTGTCGAAATTGATGACGATCGCCTTGACGGACGGGTCGGCCTTCGCAGCCCGATAGCTGTTCGTGACCCTCTCTGTGGATGTGCCGCCAGGGCCGCTGATGTCATCGACTTGCGAGGCGTGCTGAGCCACGATCCCAAAGAATGAGATAACCGCAATGACGCTCGCGCCCTGCCCAGATGCGCCAGGTGCGGCGGCGGAAAGAGTCACGGTTTCGCCGGTGCTGGCATCGAAGTAGGTCGCGACGCCATTCGGTCGCCGCTCTCCCTTGATCGCCGCGATCTCCTCAGGCGAAAGGCGGATGCCTTCAACCCGGCGTTCGATCACTTCCGCGATCGCCTCAAGCCGTTCCGGCATGATAGCCCACGGCTGCTGCATGATCGCGGCACGAAGATGCGGAAACCTAGTCGTCATGGTCTTGCTCCGAAGATACGTCTTGATCGTCGAGGGCGGGTCCGCCGTTGTGGCCGATCTGCGCCGCTGTGGCGCCTGCCGAGTTATTGACAGGCATATTGTCGGGGGTCGTGGTGTTAGTCGGGACAAGCGGCTCGTCCAAACCGTTGATGGGATTGTATCCGAGCGCTTCACGAGCTTCGTTGCGCGTCAGGATGCCGTTCAGAACCAGGCGCGAATAGAAATCTGCCTGCGCTTTCGAATCCCCTTTGATCAGGGACTCGACATCGAACTGCGCTTCGTAGAGGTTCGGGGCGAGAATGAGGTCGCGCCGAATGGCAGAGGTCCAGCAACCGAGCCAGGGCATCAGGTTGTTGCGGACGAAGGCGAGCATGATTGCCTCGACGCCTGTCCCCCAGGAGCTCGTCTTCGTCAAGTGATGCAGCATGACGAGGGGAACATCGAACCAGCGCGCGATTTCCTCGATCGAGAATTCCCGGCTCTGGATGAACTGGGCTTCCTCGTTATCCATGCTGATCGGGCTGAACGAGGCTCCCTGCTCCAGGATTGGCGTCTTGCCGGCATTGCCGATGCCGACGAACGTCTGTTGCCACTGCGTCTTGAAGCGCTCGAAGGCAGGATCGCTCATCTCACCTGCCACGGTGACAACGCCTGATGGCCTCGCGCCGTTGGAGAACATGCGCGCGCCATGCTCCTCGGCGGCCAGCGCGAGCCCGATTGTTTCCTTGGCGTAAGCGATCGGGCTTATGCCAACGATACCGCCGGGTGCCATGTGGCTGCGCAGGTGGAACATTTCATCCTGCAGCAGGATGCGCGTTCCCTTGATCGGGTCGGACACCGTGTAGCGGATCGAATAGTCGGGCATGCGCTCGGCAATGACGCGATCGGGATGGATCGGCTCCAGCCGATCGGCGAAGCCGCGGGGACCGGCGATTATCTCGGCGTACCCGTTGCCCCTGAGCGCCAGGTGCCCCATCAGCATCGCCTTAAAGTCCCAAGCCGATTGCCAGGGGTTCGGCTGGTGTTCGAGCAGCTCGTTCAGTGGATGCTCCGGCGCCTCAAACCTCTTCCCGGTACCAGGATCCTTCCGGTACATCCGCAGCGGCAACGTCGCCACCGTTTTCGACAGCAGTGCAATGCAGGCGTAAGCGGCCGACACGCGCATCGAGCCGTCGACCGACACGTGACGACCGGCGTTACTCATCCGCGACAGATCGCCGTCGAACCAGCGATCGGCAGGATCATCGAGATACAACGGGTCCGAGGCCTCGTCGTCAGAGGCGCGGAAACCGCCGAGGATGGCGGAGAACAGCCCCATTATCGGCCACCGCGCAGCGTGCCGATGACGGCGAGACCGACAAGGATTCCGCCGGCAACCATGAATCCCGCCGGCGGATAGGACATCCATGCTCCATAGCCTGCGAGCGCAGCGCCAGCTGCACCCGTCAGTTCACGGACGGTCTGGCGGTCGATTTTGAGGCCCGAATCCGAACGCTCGCTCTGCAATCTCTCCGGCATCAGGCCACCCTCAATCCACGTTTCTCGTAAACCGACCGAATTTTCTTCGGCTCGGGATTCTTCGTCATGATGGTCACTGCGTTGAACAGTGCCATCACCGGGTCGATCTTCGCGTCGCCGGCCGTCTGCTTTGTTGCCCTGATTGCCGTCGCGGTGGGCTCGATCTTCAGGTTGGAAACCGCCCAGGACATCATTGGGCTGCCGGCATGAAGCAGCATCTTGTTTGATAGTCGGCGCTCAGAGGTCTTGATCGCGTTCATTAGCGCATAACCCTGCGGCACGCCGATAAGCAGTCCATTATCCTGCGTCACATCGATCTCAGGCATCGCCAGCGCATCGACGAAGTCACCTATCCCAGCCGGATCGACCGCGACCGACGCGAGCAGATCGCGATCCTTGACCATCTTGACGATGTCGACGATCGCGGCGATGTCCTCGAGCGCGTTGTCGATGATGGTAAGATGTCCAGACTTCTCGAAGTCGAGCAGCACCGGTGCGATCTTCTTGCGCCGCTTGAGCACTTCCCGATGGCACCAGGCATGCGACCAGCTAAGCCATCTCTTCATCCAGACGACGGTCTCGCGACCGTTCACCTTGATCTTGACCTCGAGCTCTTCAGGCTCGCGTCCGACAATGGTCAACCCGAACAGGTCGTCTAGGCCGCCGCCGTCGGCGCCGATGACCGCCACGTCGATGCGATCGAGCATCCGCTCAAGCGCGTTGAACGGCGCCAGTTCCGAAAGCTCTTCGTCAACCGCGGCAGTCCAATGGTTTGCGCCAGGCCAGCGATTGGCCCTGAGGCCCATCCCGATCTCGATGTTCAGGTGCTTGGCCAGGAAGCTCTGATAGGTATCACCTTCCTGATCCTCGCCCGACCGGACATTGAGCATTTTGCGCTCAAGCCATTCGCGGCGAACGGAGCGCCCGATATTCGGGTTGGTGACGTACCAGTTTTCCGGGTCGAGATAGGCCTCGCTGACGATCATCGCCTCGGGGAACTCGTACAGCACCGCCAAGCTCTGCGGATCGTTGATCTTGCCGTCCCGGACGTCTCGGAAGTAATCCAGTTTTTCTTTGAACACGCCAGTCGGCGGCGCGTCCGCCTGCGTCGAGATGTAAATGACGAAGCCTTCCGGCCGTGAAATCAATCCGCCGGTCGCCTCCTGCAACATAGCCGCCGCGCCGGCCTTCTTGCCGAACAGCCAGAGCTCGTCGATCAGGACGAAACCGGCCTTCTTGCCGGCGGCAGTCCCTGAATCCGCCGACACGATCTTCAACGCCGCCTTGGTGATCGTGTGCGTGATCGACTTGACGTTGTCCTGCACATGCAGGAGCACCGATAGTTCGGGATCCGCCCGGATCATCGCCGCCGCGGGGCCGAACGAGTTCTCGGCGACTTCGCGCGTCGGCGCCAGGATCATCAGCTCCTGGTGCGAACGCCAGTTGCGGATCAGCGCCGTCACCATGATGCCGGCGACGATTGTCGACTTGCCGTTCTTCTTGCTGATGAGCAGGAAGAACTCTTCGATCAGCCGGCGCGCCGATCCTTCGTCATATGCTCCGAACACGGCGGCCACGAAGTCGAAGACGAAGGGCTCGCAGGATTCGCCGAACGTCGGGTGCCTGCTCTGCCCGGTCTTGCGGTCGTAGACTTGCGGCAGATCCGTGATCTGCAGCGACTTGAACACCTCGAGGGCGGCGTCCGCCTCGTCGGGAAAGAGCGGCGCGATCGGGATCAGGCTTTCGCCCGCAACGATCCGCCGCTCCCAGTCGAGACAAGCCGTCGAATACCGCATCGCCTACCAGCCGCACTTGCGGACGGTGACAGACCCGAAGGCCCTCACGCTGCCATCGGCCCGGCGAACAATCCAGAATATCCGGCGCTCGATCGGGCCAGTCGCCATGCACTGCGCTCGCGAGATGACCGCCTGCTTGTCGCTGATGACCGGCCCCTCCGCCACCTGCTTAGCCGGCGCCTGCTTGACCAGCAGGCCCAGCGCGCAGCATGCGGTGGCAATCAGAACAGCCAGGGCAATCATCGGGCGGTGCATCGGCGTCAGTCGGCGGGTGTGAAGTCGAGGAAGTATTCCTTCCCGAGATCAAACTTGTCGATCGCCTCGGGATTGGTGATCGAGATCTTCAGCTCGCCGCTCGGCGTGGCTTTTGACCAAGTCCTGTTGACGCCCTCCTGCTCCCAAACCGGGATCATTCGGATTGTGGTGAAGACATTGTTCGGATCGGCGTTCTGCGCCGGCTCGATGGCCATAACCCGGAATTTTGCTCTTACGACTGGTGCGCTCATGCGCCTTCTCCTTCTTCTGATACCCGGAACCGCCGGGCGCGGATTACGTCAGGCCTCGTCGCTGCTCGCGACTGGCTGGCCGTTATTGGCGATCAATCGCGGGCCGGCCGGCACCGCATATCGACCGCCACCACTGATGGCCCGGGCATTGTCGAGCCGCTGCTCTTTCTTCGAGACGTAACCTCGAGGCGTCGGCTTGTTGGCAGCCTTGTTCTGCATGTCCCGATTGACTTTCTCAGCGGTGACGCCGTCCAGCATCTTCAGAGCACCGGACAGAGCGGCAGCATTGCCGGCGAGACCCTGCTGGATTTGCGCAGTCCTGAGCCTGGCCTTCAATCGGGCCAGCATCACCTCTCGCTGCTTCAGCAAGTGAAAATAATGTTTGCGCAAAGTCGGCGTAGAGAGCCCGACCGTCTTTGCGACTTCCGCGTTCGTCATCCCCGACGCAAGTAACACCATGACATTTATGATGTTTTCTTCCGTGGGGACGTGCTCCGGCCTTCCCTGCCCGCGACCGGCCGAGTGGTAAGGGTTGCCAAAGAGGTCTAAATCGTCAGCCATCAGAAAAAAAAGATGCGAATGGGACCAATGCGGTTAGGGGCCTAAAGGGGGTCTGGACTTTTAAACCCCCTACCCCCTGACCCTCCGCGCCCATCGGAGGGGTCAGAACCGCTCGGCGAGGCGCTTCGCCCTCGCGGCCGCGGTCTTGCGGGTATGGGATGCACCACATCGAAGCATGACGTTGCGCGGGTCCAGCGGTGCGCCGCCATCCTTGAGCTCGACGACGTGGTCACCGAAGACGCGCATGCCGGGCTTGTGGGTTCGGCCGTCGCAATGCGGATCTTCGCAGATGCGGCCGCGTTCCTTGATGATCATCGCCATCAATGCCCGCCACTCAGGAGACAGATAGAACGCATCTGCCTTCTTGCTCTCGGGGACGACGGTGCGCGTGTCGATCGTGCGCAACGTGGTGCTGATCGTTCGAAGCTTGCCCATACTCAAGAATGCAAAAAGCGGCCCGATTGGACCGCTTCGAACTTGGAAACAATGCAGTAGCACTTGCCTTGACTCGGCGCCTTCTCTGAGGCTGTCAAAGCGGGGTCCTACCGGTAAGCAGCTCCGAAGCTTTCGCATCGTTTGCCAGTGATCAAGTCACCGACTCAAAGCCCACGCTGGGATCTAGGATCGTCCACAGCCGGACTCTGATCACATCTTTTCGATTTGATCAAGCATCAGCTGCACGGGCGTCGGGCGCCCGAATATGTCCACATCGAGCGACACGTAACCCTTCTCATCATCGATCAAGCCGATGATGCCAGGGAACGATGCGAACGGTCCTTCGGTGATCCGCACCCGTTCCTTCAGCTCGAATTTGTACTCTTTACGAGCGCTGGCATCGTACTTCCCGTCTTCTGCCATCTTCTTGAATCGACTAATCGAATCAGCGTCGGCACGGTAAGGACGGATAGCACCGCCAACCACGTCAATGACGTCCTTTACGTGCAGCAGACCCATCATCGCCTGGGCGATCGGGCAGCAATGAACGAGCACATAACCGAGGATTACAGGACGTGGCGGGATGATGCAGACGCGGCCACGCTTCACCACCTTGCACTCGTTCGTCATCACAACCAGTGATTCCACGTCGGAGGCATTCAGCACTTTTTCCACAGCCTTCTCGCGCCCTGTCGTCACCCTCAGGCAGAACCAGCCTGCCTTCGGCACTTCCGGATCACGCCCCAAGCGAATCACGGTGCCCCTCGAAGCCATGTTCAGATGATCAATCCGCAGTCTGTTTGCGCCAGCCACCTTGTCGCGCTTCAGCCAAGCCTCGGCGCGTACGACGATCACGCCATTGAGATCACCCTTCCTAAATTGCATCGACATCGCCCCGCTCCATGCCCAATGCCGCACGAGCGGCCATTTCGAATTCACCCAGGCCTTCCGGCCCGCCTTTCGGGAAATAGACCACCCGCATGCCGCCCGGATCCGGGACGAACGGCCAGTTCATCTGCTGGTGATAGGCGCGCCACCGCTCGTAGGTTTCCGAGCCGACCGGTACGGCCTCGCAGAGATCGGCAAGGATGGCGAAGCGGGGATCCGCTGCGCCCCTGCCGCGATCCTTGGCCAGTTTGTCGAGCGCATGCGCCTCGGGATAGCCGCTGTCGCTTTGGCGACGCCGGCGCTCCTGCATGCGGTAGTCGTCTGGAAACACCAACTCGTTGCCATCCACCGCGATGCCGCGATGGTTCGCCCACGACCTGGCTGTTGTTTCGCTGGAGCGGCGCAAGCGGTTGTAGGTCTCGACGGCGAGCTCGAGCAGATTATCGGGCAACTCGATGGCTACCGGGCCATCCAGCAGCGCCAGCGCCCGCTTGCCTGCCCAGATCGGCCCGAAGGGCGCGACCGGAATGGCCTCTTCCTGCCGGCGCTTTTCGGCCTGCCCGCGCACCACCTGCGGCGCGATCGCGTCGACGAGATCGAACATCCGGTCCCTGAGGTAGACGCCGAGCGCCGCAGCCTTCGGCTTACCCTTGTGCTCGCCAGAAGCCAGCTTCGGGCACGCTGCCAGATAGGCATCGCGGCGCTCTTCCGCTCTCTGCCGCTCTTCCGGTGAAAGCTTCACGAACTGCTGGAACGCCCATTCAGGAGCCGAGGAGAGCACATCGGGCCAGGGATTGTCATGCCTGCCGACGATGAGCGCCTGGAACCGCTTGCGCAACGCTTTCGGATCATCTTCCGAAACCTCGCGCGCGCTCCCTCTCTCTCTTACGGGTTCTATTACAGGTTCCCTTACAGGTTCTATTGAGGACTCAGGAGTCCGGTTCAAACCGCCATTTGAGTCCGGTTGAAGGGCGCATTCCTGTCCGGTTGAGATCTCGCTTGAAGCGGACAAATTGTCCGGTTCATTTTCCGGGGAATCAGTGGTCTCGAAGCGACGGAAACCAGCTTCAAAACCAAGACTGTATCGGTTCGCCTTGCGGTTCTTTCCCTCGCGCTGCTCGACCCAATTGACCAGCCCCTTGTCGCGCAAAGAGGACAGTGAGCGGCGCACCGAGCGCTCGTCGATCTCACAGGCGTTGGCAAGATAATCCTGCTTTGGATAGCAGCCGAAGATCGGGTTATGGCAGTCGGCCAGGTGCCACAACACCCGCGCCTCGGTGCAGCTGATGCCGCGCACCTTGACGGCCCACATAGTCGCCTCATGGCTCATGTGGCACCGCCGTATTCCGCGCGCCCGCCGCACGCAAACATGCTCATCGTCATTGCCCCCGTATCAATCACCCTGGCTTTTCGGCGCTAGCCCCGCCGCTGCCAGGAAATTCTGAAATCGCTCCTCGACCCGGCGCCGCGCCGCGTCTTCCCTCAGTTCCGTGCCGGTCGCGGACGTGCCGCTTTCCGTCAGCCAAATGCGCCACCGCCAAAGCCGCGCGAGCGCAGGCGGCGGATAGACCGCCCCGACATCCACTGACCCGCACTTCGCGAGCCGTCGGTAGGTTTCGTCACGCCACTGCAGTTCCGTCGGCTTGCCCATCGCTCACTCCGCCGCCTCTGCGACCGCATCGAGCACGTCGAACATGTCGGGCACGGCGATCTTGGCTTCCGCCGCGCGGCAGTAGCGCAGGCCGTCGCGGAAATACTTGTCCGAGAGTTCCGAGGCCTGCCCGCGCCGGCCCTTCAGGATGGCGCGATAAGGCACTGTCATCAGGCCGCCGAAGGGGTCGTAGACGACGTCACCCGGGTTGGAGTACCGGTCGATCAGTCGGTCGACGATGTCGATCTGGAAGGGGCAGACGTGCTTTTCGAGATTGCGCTGCGCCTGCTCGCCGTTCAGCGTCCGCATCCGGACGATATCGGTCCAGACGGCCGGATGCTTCGAGCGCGGCGCCAAGGTCATGTATGTCTTCGACAGGTTGTCGCGCGCCGCCAGCTCCTCGCCGAGCCGCACGTGCTCGTCGAAATCATAGACCTGCG
The DNA here is from genome assembly GCF_014200175.1 of Rhizobium lentis. Lineage (GTDB taxonomy): Bacteria > Pseudomonadota > Alphaproteobacteria > Rhizobiales > Rhizobiaceae > Rhizobium > Rhizobium mulingense. Next base: position 347,554 of record NZ_JACHBD010000004.1, read on the forward strand.
CGCTGTCCTGCAGCTGCTTGAACAGGTCGGAGACCACCTTCGGCCCCATGCGCACCATCTCGTCGGTGGTCAGCAGGCGATTGCCGGACGAGGGCCAGAAGGAATGCGCGTCGAGCTGCCAGCGGGCCAGCGTGTAGCCGCTGCCGGGCACATGGGCGCGCCGATCGCCGTCTGTCCACGGCACATGCGAGCCGTCGGCCGCGATCACCTGCGGCGGCTGATGCACGATCCGCTCGTCGGCGTAACCCTTGGAGCGGTCCGTCTGCGGCTTGCGGAAGAGCAGGACGTATTCCGGGCAGCCGACGCCCATCTTCGAGGCGTCCTTCATCATCTCGGAATAGGTCAGCCGATAGGTCTGATTGTTCTCCGACACGACATCGGTCGTGATGGTGATCATCCCGCAATATTGAAAGCCGTGCTTGAGGTAGTGGAAGATCGCTTCGGCATGAAAGGGCGAGATCGTCGGCACGCCCTCGCCGGTCACCGCCCCGAACAGCACCCGGTCCTTGACGTGGACGCAGGCGAGCCGGCCCGGCTGGATGATGCGCAGCAGCTCCGGCGTCAGATAATCCATCTGCGACCAGAAATGATCGTTGTCGTCGGTGTGGCCGAAGTCGTTGTAGCTCTCGGTATATTCGTAGTGGTTTGAGAACGGCACCGAGGTGACGAGCAGCCCGACCGAATTGTCGGCAGTCAGCCGAGCCTCTTCGACGCAGTCGTTATTGGCGATCTTAAAGGAATCGCCGGTTTCGACCCGCCGCTCCAGCCCGACCGAGCGCTTCAGCAGATCCGCGACCGGCAGCTTGTCGAGGCCATATTTGCGCACGATACCGGCCATGCGTTCCATCATCTCGTCATGGTCGCGCCACTTGCGCTCCATGACGCGGCGAACCTCACGCTCCGCTTCGGAATAGATGATGTCGATCCGGCATTCATGCACCTGGCCGAAGCGGACGATGCGGTGGACCGCCTGGATGAAGTCGTGGAACTTGAAGCCGATCCCGACGAAGATTTCCCAGTGGCAGTGTTTCTGGAAATTGCAGCCGGCGCCGGACATTTCCGGCTTGGTGGCGAGATCGCGGATCCTGCCATGCTTGAAGCCCAGCGCGTTCGCCTCGTTCACTTCAATCGACTGAGAGCCATAAATCGAGGCAACACCGGGCACGGCCGCCTCGATCGCGCGGCGCTCGTCCTCGAGGTCGTGCCAAAGGATGCGATGCGCCTCGGGATCCTCGGCGATCAGCGCGCACATCTTCTCGATCCGCGCGTCGAGGCTTTCGCGCTTGGCAAGGCTCGCCTGCGTCACGCCGAGGGCGGCATTGTGGATCAGCAGGCCCTGGCCGTCGCGATCGTAGCCGGCCGAGCGCGGATCGAGCTTGACCTCATGCCAGTTCACCTTCATCGGCGGCAGCTGGTAGCCTTCGTCGGAGAAACCGAGATCGGACGGCTTCTGCAGGAAGATCGCCCAGCTGTGGACCCACAGCCAGAATTCCTCTTCCTTGTGCGGGAAGAGTGTCAGGTCGCCGGCTTTTTCCGAGTTGCGCTGGAAGAAGCGCGTCAGGGCCTGGCCGGTATCCATGACGCCGAGGAAACCGGAATAGTGGATCAGTTCCTTCAGCCGGTTCGGGCTCGGCGTCGCCGTGGCGACGAACTTGTATTTGACCTTTTCGAAGAGCGGCAGGAAGGTCTGGAACGTCTTCGTTCCATAGCCGCGCAGCACGGCCGCTTCGTCGAGGCTGGCCGCGACAAAGCGGGACACGTCGATCTTGCCTTCGCGAACGCTCTCATAGTTCGTCAGGTAGATCAGCGGATTGCCTTCGACCCGGCCGTCGAGCTCGTTGCCGATCTCCGCCGTCGACCGGATGAATTTCAGCCGCACCGCGCAGTCGCCGGCGAACCGCTCTTCGGCTTCGTCGAAGAATTCCTGTTTCACGCCGAGCGGCAGCACGATCAGGCAGAGGCCGCCATCCGTGTTGCGGATCTTGCGCATCAGCTCGATCTGGATCGAGGTCTTGTGCAAGCCGAAATTTGCGAAGATCGCCCGCTGGCCGCCGCGCAGCGCCCATTGCACGATCCTGCGGCAATGCGGTGCCAGGCGCGGGTTCAGATCGCTCTCGCGAACCTCGAAGCCGGTGGCCGTGGCGATCCGCATTTTGTTGCGGAGAAAGGCGCTGTAGTCGTTCACTCCGCCGCCTCCACGAATTCATAGCGTCCGTTGCACTCGGCCAGCAGCTGGATCATCTTTTTCGGCACGCTGTTGCCGACGAGGTGGCCGATCTGGGTTTTCGTGGGCTTGCGTTTCACGAGCTTGCCGCGCTCGTCGACGTATTCGATCACGTGGTCGAAGCTCTTAGGATCGAAGCCATGCGCCGCGGCACCCTCCAGCGGGTCGAGCATGCGCATGCAGATATCGGTGATCACCATCGTCTGGCCGTTCACCTGGACGGTGACGAGGCCGTGACGGGCCAATCCAGTTAGCGCGCGCAGCGGTTCGTCGGCTCGGCCGCCTTCGGAGCCAGAACCGTAGTAGGCTTGCAAAAACGGCATGATCAGCATTTCATGACCGCCGCCGCAGGTCTGCGTCGGCAGGGGATGGCTGATATCCTGCCCGTCCTTGTCGTTGCCGCGCAGCCTGGTCAGAGCTGCAGCGACAATGCCCTGTTGCGACTGGCCGCGCTCCCCGCCGGTCGTGACCGTCGACAGCGGGTCGCGCGCATCGTGGCCATTATTGCCGGTATTGTGCTGTGCAAGGAAAACCGCGCCGACGCCCTGCTGGGGATAGACGGTCAAAGTCGCCAGCGGATCGGCAACATCACGCCCCGACCGGAACTCGACAGAGCCGTCGGCGCGCGGGTCGCCATTGTGCTGCGCCAGAAACGCCGCCACGACCGCCTGGCGCTGTCCGCCGGCCGTCTGCGTCCCGATCGGGTTCTCGATATCGAGGCACCGTGCCACCTGTCCTTCATGTTCGCCATTTCCAGCTTGGATCATGGTCGCCGCTACGAGCGACAGCCCAGCCCCTCCCGCCGTGATCGTGTGCAGCGGCTCGTCGGCAGCGCCGAAGGGCTTCTGCGCATTGCGCGTCGTCGACATGTGTACGGCCGCCACGCCGAGCGGCGGCGCGCCGCCCGGGCGCTTCTCGAAATTGTTCGCCGTATAGGTCGGCAATGGCTCCTCGACATGCGCACCAGTCGAGCCAGGCCGGAACTTCGTCAGGTGCGCTGCGACCAGGACCGAATCGGGCTTGGTGGTCACGGTCTGCATCGGCTCTTCGACCGAACGCTCCGCCGACTGCCCCATCCGGCCGCCGACGCCGGCGATAACCGGCACGACCAGCGCCAGCTCGCCGCGATGCGCGGTCGTGAAGGTGCGCATCGGCTCGTCAATGTCATGAACGCGATCGCCGCCGGTATGGGTGATCGGCACGATGAACGGCCGCTTTGCGTTGACCACATAGCGCATCACCCCGCGCGCGATCCGCCGCAGCGTCGCCTCGGCGAGCGGCTTCTTGCGGTCGAAGATCGATTTGACGGGCAGTGACCAGTCGATGATCGTATTTGCCCCGACCCACGGCTTAAGGCCGAGCGCCTTCGCCTTGTCGCGCGGCGCATGCGTACGCTCCGGCCAGTAGATTGGCCCGCCGTCGGCGCGCGCCACGCCGAAGAAACGTTTGCGGATCGTCGGGATGCCGTAATCGGCGCAGACCAGGATGCGGTGCTCGAAGCTATAACCGAGGTCCTGCATGTGCTGCAGCCAAGCGCGCCAGATACGGCCCTTGTGACGCGGATCCGGGATCAGCCATTGATTCTCGACGGGAATACGCTCGCCCTTGGCGGCCACCGAGCCGTCGCGCCGCATCGCCCTGCCCGTCTTCTTGTCGCGCTTGCAGATCAGCGGCCCCCAGGTCCGGATCTCCTGGACGTTCTCCATGGTAATCACCTCGGGGCGCACCTGCCCGGCCCAGCGCGGAATTACCCAGGCGAGCGAACGCCGGCGCTTGCTGACCGGTTTGGAACCCTTGGCGACCGAGAAATGCGTGCAGTCGGGCGAGGCATGCAGGATTCGAACGCCGCGGCCGCGCGTCGCCTGCCTTGGATCAACCTCGAAAACGTCGCAGCGCAGGTGCCTGGTATGCGGGTGGCGCTTCTCATGCATGGCGATCGCCAGCGGATCGTGATTGACGGCGAGGTGCACGTGAAAGCCGGCATCTTCCAGCCCGTCGCAACCGCCGCCCATGCCGGCGAAGAGAACGACGGTCATGCGGTTGTCGAGCACGAAGCTCTTCGGCATTGCCATGGAATTCATTCTGCCCCCTCTGCGGCGCGCGCCGCTTCCCTCATTGCCCCGGCAGCCATGTGCACGGGCATCACCACCGTCGGCGGGAAGCCGCCGTCGGGCAGTCTTGTTGCGTTCGAATAGGCGAGCAGCGCGTCGAGGTAATCGACGCCGGCGGAAAAGCCGTGCCGCTGCAGGATGGCGCGGATCGTCGCCTGCTCGCGATGGATGATCGAAAGCGGGCAACGCAGCAGCCACGATGCCCAGTCGGGCGGACCGGCACCAAGCGAGCCTTCGATGATCGGCAGGACATCGCTCATTGTCTCACCATCGCCCAGACCAGCCAGATGCAGAGTGAGGCGAGCGCCGCCGCCGCCACGATCAGCGTGTTGAATATCCGGTTCGCCGTCCGCACATAGTCCGGCACCCTCACCCTTACCGTGCCCGCCGCAAAGGCGAAGACGATGACCGTCACAGTGATCGGCACGATCCAGTTGCCCAGTTCGACAATCATGCCGCGCCCCTCGTTTCACGGTGGACACTTGCTGTAACAGCTTGATTTCGCTTGTCCCGGAAGGTGAGGTAGAGCGTCGGGTCGCGCTTCATCGCCGCGCAGAGCGCCAGCATGCTCGCAGCCGAAAGCACGCTTTCGCGGCAGGCCCGCGAGATCATTGCCGGATTGAGCCCGGCATAGATCTGCGGCGCGCTGCGCGTCGTCAGGCGGTTGTCGTCGAGCCACTGGCGGACATCGCGGGCAAGGCGGGCGCGGTCGATTTCAGGCTGCATCGCCGCCCTCCTGTCCGCCATCGTCGGTCAGGCGAATGCCGAGGCTCGCCGGGTCGATCCAGAGTGCCGCCCAGATCTTCGCTCGGGCCACGCCACCCTTCAGCCGGCCCTTGCAGGCAAGCTCGAACTCATCACGCGTCAGGCCGGAGCGTTTACGCAGATCGGCGAGCGCCGCCTTCTCGCCGTTGCGCCGCTGCGACGGGAAATCGAGCCGCACCATCATCGCGACGCGAAGGGCGAGGAACTGCTTGAGCATGGCCGGTGAGAAATCAGTCGTCATGCAGCGACCTTTCGCTTGCGCGCATCGCGGACCGCCTTGTCGGCGATCAGTTCCGCATAGCGTGCGTGGATGCTGGCGCGATCGAGGTGCGCCGATCGGAAACCTAAAATCCCGCTGATCGCCTGTCTGGTGGTCGCCAGAATGTCGGCCTCGGTATCTGTCAGCATCCGGGTCGGCCAGCCCTTCACGTAGAGCATCGAGGGCGTGATGAACTTTTCGAACAGGGCGCGTTCGGTGGCCTTGACCTTGGCCGTGGCCAGGGCGCGTTGCGACTTTTCGTCGAGCAAGTGCGGGGCGACATCACCGAGCCATCGCGCGCCCTGAAAGGCAAAGCTGCTGGCAGATTCTAAGGCCACCATGCGACGGAAAAGGTCGTGGCTTTCCGGCTGCGCCGCGGCCGCTGTCAGATCCGCAATATTCGACATGATGCAGAAGCGGCAGGAAACGCGACTCATTCCGAAATCGCGATAGGCCGGATGCAGCACAACGCCGCTGGTATCGATCGCGGAAAAGACATCTTGGACGGTCCAGTCGACGATCGGCCGCCAGTTGATGATCGGCTGCTCGGCTTCGCGATCAGCGATCGAGGCTTTGGCGCGCGCCGAGCTTTCATCCCTGCGAACGCCGGTCACGTTGACGATCAGGCGTCCGCCATAGCGACGCTTGAGGGCAGCGCGAATGACATGGGTTTTCAGCTCCGAGGTGCAGAACCGCATGGAAGGCGTCGACCAGCACGGAACGAGCGTCACCGTGCTGAGCTTCTCGTAACGCTCCACGCTGGAGCGCCATCGGGCCTCCCACCGCTCCATCAGGTCGCCAGCATTGCGGCGAACCACCAGCAGTTCGGCGCCCAGATGCTTTGCCAGCCTTTCGCAGACCGGCAGGCTGTCGTCCCATTCGACGACGCCGAGATCGCTATGAACGAGGATGCGCGGGCCGCCATGACTGATTGAGTCGAGATAGCGGAAGGTCGCGAGCGCAGCCGCCTGACTATCCTTGCCGCCGGAAACGCCGATCGCTACTGGAGCGTCTTTTGCGAGCTCGTCGGAAACGAGCGTGACAATTGCTATCGCCTTCACGCCGCCACCCCCTGCACCTGCTCGATCAGTTCGAAGAGCTTCCGATCATTGATGACCGCCGCCGTCGCCTTGAGCGCGGTCCAGCCGCCACTCGCCGTCTTGAAGCGCCCTTCGCCTGCGGGATTGATGAGCTTCTTTTCCAGCATCCAATGAATGGCGCCCTCCGCCGTCGACGGGCGCACGCCGACCGCACGGCGCAACTCGACCGCGTCGAAATCATCCTTGCCCGCGCACCAGATGAGCGCTTTCGCCGAGATATCCTCAACCCGCTCGTCGAGCGTCTTGCGCGGCGTGTCGCGGCGGAATTCGTCGAAATTGATGTTGCCGATATTGCCGCCGGCGCCCGGCTGCAGCGCTTGCGCCTCCTCGAAATCCTTCCAGTCGACGCGCTTGATGACCGTTGTGTCGCCATAGCTGCCGTCCTCCTGCCGCTCCCAGACGAACCACGCGGTATTCATCCGGCTGGACGCCTTTGGCCCCTCGTAACCCTCGCGGTGCATCATCGGCAGGCGGCGCTTGAAGACGTAGACGCGGGCCGGCGGGTTCTCGTCCATGACGAAGTTGCGCGCCTCGTCGGCGAAGCCGCAGAGGAAGTTGAGATTGAGCAGCAGCGCCATTTTGCGCGGCTTGTGAACGCGCAGTGCATGCGCGACGTAATCGTTGAGCACCTCGCCATAGGGCGGGTTGCTGACGATGTCAGGCCCCTCGCCTTCTTCATCCGGCGCGGTGGCGAGGAAGTCGCCGACCGTCTGCAGCTCGCCGTGCCGGGTCACCGTGCCACGGTCGACGAGATCGGAAATGATCACCTCGTAACCGGCCGCTTCCAGCACGCGCGAAATCGCCCCGAGGCCGCAGGAGGATTCCCAGACCGTGCCGGAGAAACTTTCATAGGCGAGCAGCGTGCGCGTCGCCTCGACCGGCGTCTGATAGAAATTGTCGCCGCGATCTTCCTTGCTGGCCGAGGCGGTGCCGACGGCGGCTCGTAGATTGGCGCGGCTCGGCTCGAATCCCTGCGCCAGGCGCGCTTCGATCGCCCGCTCGACAAGGCCCGGCTGCTTCGCCTCGGCGTCGCGCAGCTTGCGGGCTTCGTGGATTTCCTTCGACGAGAGACCCGCATCCTTCAGCGTGAAAACATTCTCGTCTGGAATGTTTTTCGGGCGGCCCTGCGTCGCCAGCACGCCGGCCTTCTGAGCATCGTCATATTGGTCGGCGAGCGCCATCTTGGCCCGGCTTTCGATCAGCAGCGCATCGCCCTGCATTTGGCGCGCCTTGCCGATCAGCTGTTCGCTGGCCTTCATGCGCTTGCCATAGCTGGCGGCCGCCTTGGCCTGGTCATAGGCGCCTGAGGAAAGCAGCAGTGCCGCCTGATAGTCCTGCTCATCGAAGAGCTTCCGCGCCCGCTCGATCGTCGCGGCGAGATCGGAGGCATCGGCGCGGGCCGCGGGCAGCAACCCCTTGCCCGGCGCGGCGGCTGCAGCCTTCAGGCCACCGAGCGTCGTCTCGATCGACGGACCGCCGGAAACCGAAATGGTGATCGGGAGGTCGTCGCTCACGGGCGCACCTCGCTGCGCATCGCCGTCTCGACCGGATACCAGCGCGAAGCGAGCTTGAGGTCACGCCGCAGGAGCCCGACGGCGTTAAGCCTCAGGCAGGCTTGCCGTTCGCGCGGGATCGTGTCGTCGACTAGGCCGTCGCGCTCGGCGACCTGCAGCATGCGTGCCGCAGTGCTGCGGCGGCCGTCGATCGCGCCTGGAGTTTTCACTTAGCAGCACCCCGCAATGGCGCGGTCTCGCGCTCCCGCGAAACCTGGTGACGTGCCCTCTGGATGGATTTCCAGCGTTCTTCGTCCATCCAGTCGGGCAGTTCGATGATGATCGCCCCCCCCTCGACCTCACGCCGCTTCGGCTCTTCGAACGAAAGCGCGATCTGCGGCGTCCAGTTGGTTTCTGGCAGCCGAAAGATCACCGTGTGTTTCATGAAGGTCGGCTTGAAATGCCCGGCGTCGGTGGGCTTGATCATCATCTTGCCCTTGTCACCGTTCTCGCCCAGCAGGAGATCGAACCGCTCCGCCTGCTTGAAGAGCAACGTGAAGAGCGCCGACGGGATGCTGATCTGCAGGCGGAACGGGGCGCCGCGCATCGAGACCGTCGATATCTTGAATGCGCCCGTTTTCGCCTTCGGCGTAGGCACGATCATGCTGAAGCCCATGGTAGTTCCCTCGTTTAGATCCGCGCGCGGCAGATCATTGCCCAACATCCGCAACGCCCTTGCGCGGCGGTCACTCAGCCCTCATCAAAGCGTCGAGATAGCCGCGCCCCTTCTCGGTCACGGTCACGAAATGCCGGTCGCCGGAAAGCCGCCTGACATAACCGCCGGCGACGGCCACCTCGGCGCCGCGCCGGTCGCTGTCGAGTGCGAGCGGATAGGCGCGGCCGTGGCGGGCGAAAAACTGCGCTGCCCGATAGAGCAGGCTGCGGCCGTCGCGATTGAGCCCCGGCTCGGTCACCCGCATCACTCCCCGCCTACGATCTTGAGGCCGGCCTTCGCGCCGCCCGAGGCTTTGATCACGGCGAGCGCTTGCCGGAGATCCGAAGCCGCCCGCTCCAGGCCGCTCGCCAGCCGGTCGACCGTCGTCGCCTCGCTCGGCGTCACCTGGCCGTCGCTGATCGCCACGGCGATGGCGTTGGCAACCTCGGCGGAGTGCCGCATCAGCTCTGCATGGCTGGTCAGGACATTCACCTCGGCGCGCCGGGCCTCGTCCGGATCCGTCAGCCGACGGCCATTGGTCTCGGCGAGCACCGCCGTCACCAGCGGCTGGCCGCAGTCGCGTTCCAGCATGGCGATCGCACCGACCGGCATCAGGTCGGGCTCCGAACCATTGTTCCAGCGACCGACCTCGCTCTTCGAATAACCGGACTTTTCGACGACGCGCATGATGCCGCCGCAGCGCTCGATCAGGTCCCTTTGGGCCGCCTTGATGCGATAGAGGAATGCGTCCATGTCCTTCACTCCAGACAAAACAAAAGCTCTTCCCGCGCCGGGAATTCCGGCGGGGTTTTCCCGTGGCGGGAACGATGCGGAAATGTGAAAACTCAGCCCATCAAGAGATCACGGGGGACCGCATGACTGGGCAAAACACAAACTGCGAAAAGAAGATGCGCCGGACGCTTGAGGCCCGCCCGTCCGGCGCAAGGCGGCGCCGCGATCACTACCTTCGCAGCGCTTCAGGGAGAGGTTCATTCGGCGGCCTCCGAAATCCCGAAGAATTCAGGCAGCAGCGCATGACGCTTAATCCCGGTCACGGCCTCGATTTCGATCGCGCGGCGCGGCGTGATATTGCCACGCTCCCAGCGCATGACCGTCGATTTGTCGACAGGCGGCGTGAAGAGCTTACCGAATTCCTCAAGGGACATCCGGTCATGCTCTTCGCGATAGGTCGTGATTTCCGATTTGTTCGCCATGCCGTTAGAGGTTGCATAACTTGCAACATTTGGCAAGAGCGAATCTTGCACACCGGTATAACGAAAATCCTTTGCCACAATTGTATGGTTGCGAAATGAACAACGTCGCACATATCCATACCGATAAGACGCCAGTTCGCGTCCACTTCATCGTCGAGTGGGCGGAAAAAAGGAATCTGAAGCAGTCCGATATCGTGCGCGAAATCGGCGCCGACAAGGGATTGGTATCCCGCTGGTTCGGGGGAACCGTTCCAAAGCCTGAATATCTCGAGAAGCTCGCCGCCCTCTTTGGAACGGACATCCACGGGATTTTCCGTCACCCCGACGATGATTGGCTGGCGCAGTTCTTTAAGGACAAATCTGCCGAACAGCGAGAGCGCGCGATCGACATGTTGCGTCTCTTGTTCAACGAGAACAAGACCGGGACAAACAACTAGTCCTCAGTCTCGAGAAAGGCCAGGGCGGCAGCAAGCATCGGCCCAACGATCGAATAGTCGCCCTCTTCATCAGCCTTTTTTGCCAGCCTCAAAGCAGCAATCGCGCCCTCCCTCGTCCGAGCTGGCGCTTTCCATTCCTGGATCACCAGCAACGGCCCGGCGTAGGAAGCCGCCGCATATGCGTTTGCGAGTTCATCGGAATGCATCGGCGCATTGCTATTATAATCTTCCATCGCCGCGCGAAAATTGTCTACAGCAGCCAAGATCGGGTCGCCGCGCCGGACGCCTCCATCACTCTTGATGGGGAATCTCAACAGTTCAGCCATTTCCTTTACCAAATAACTAAATTCCCTACCCAATCCGTCTGATCAGCCAGAGCGATCAGTCATAACTTAAACAACTAATACTATGTACCCGCGGCGCGCAAGGCATCCGTGGGGTCACTGTGGGTCATTTGAGGCGATCAAGTTTTATGTCAGCAATGAAATTATGTCCCGCGAAGATCCTACCTTCAAGCTGCGGATCACACCCGACCTGCGAAGGAAGGTAGTCGAGGCCGCAAAGGAAAATAAGCGTTCCCTGAACGCCGAAATCAAAGCCAGGCTCGAATCCACTTTTGATCATTCCGACGCTCCCGCGGCGGCAGTTGCGTTGCGTGAAATCATCGATCGCGCGACAGCCCTGCTGAAGGCCTATGAAGAGCCGGATAAAAACCAGAATTAAAATCGCTCCTCTTCGCGCTGGTGACTAACCCGCGCCTCGCGCGACCGCTCCCGCACAAGCGTTCCTTCTCCATTCCGAACACTTTGATTCGTTTCGTGCAACATCGATGTTGCACGTTATGCAATTTTCATCGTTGACGATAGTTGCATGTTATGCAACATTCCCGCTGTCCGGTGATCCTCCTCCCTCATCCGGACGTGGCGCGCAGAGACGCCGCCGGTCCGCACTCTCGCGGCCGGCGGCGGGCCGCGCAGGAGACGGGAGGGTCAATGGAGATCGTCATGAAGAAAGTTGAAGTCACCGCCGCTGACCGCCGCGACCGTCAGGAGATGCTGCGTCTTTACGAGGAGCGCGGCCCGCAGACCGAAAGGACCCTGCTTGCCGCCGGCATCAGTCTCGAGAGCCAGGCGCGCAACGCGCCATGGGTCGCCGAGCAAGTCAAGCTCGCCGAGGCCGCCTGAGGGCGTCCGCTTCGGTCACCGCCGCGTCCAGGAACGCGGCGGGTTCCGAAACGGATGAACGGAGGGCTTCATGACATCCGAGGTTTTTGAAAGTTGGGCGATCGTCGAGCTGATGGGCCATCGCAAGCGCCCCGGCTACGCGAAGGAAGTCGAAATCGCAGGCGGCAAGATGCTGCGCGTCGATATTCCCGTCAGCGACGGCGAGAGCGTGACTGAATTCTACGGAACCCCCGCGATCTACGCGATCCGCCCCGCGACCGAGGAAGTCTGCCGCGATATGGCCTATCGCAGCTACGGCATCGATCCTCGTCCCGTCCGCCCCGTCGATTACCGTCCGCACCCCTCGCTCGCCTCGTCGAGTGCGGACGATGACGGCGACGAAATCTGAGGGCACCCCGATGAACCACTTCACACCCTTTCTACCGGCCGCCGCCATCTCCCGCGGAAACCCCCGGCCGAAGTCCAGCAGCCGCGATCTCGAAACGCGGCTGCTGGAAGCCACACGGACGCGTCAGGCGCCGCAGCGCGCCAAGGCTGTCGACCTTCTGATCGGCATTCAGGCCGAGCGCATGCGCGCCATCGAATTCACGGTGCTTTTCGTCATCGTGTTCTGGCTCGGTTTCGCGATCGCGCTGAGGATTCCCTGATGGGCTCTCTCGTCCCCACGCTGGTAGCGCTCTCGGCCGTCCAGGCGGCGGCCATCATGGGCATGCTCGTCTGGCTCGTCCGTAAGGATGACCGGCGCCGCAAGGAGATCACCGCCGCGATCGAGTTCGCGCTCGGCCTCAATCTCTTCCGCCAGAGAAATTTCCTTCGCCTCTTCATCGACGGCGAGGATGCCGCCATCAATCGCGACTATCCCGAATGGGCCGATTACCGCGCCCGCTTTTACGCCCTGGAGGGCTTTTGACATGGCCGAGATCGTGCATTTTCCCGCCCGCCCCCTCGCATCCGATCACGCGCGCCCGGCGCTGCACCTCGTCTGCGATATCGCCGACCTGGTCGATGCCGAGACGGAGGCGAAGGCCCACGCCTATGTGGCAAACGCCATGGAAAACCTGGCCTCGGCCAATCTCGAGCTCAATGCCGCCAACATCATCCTGCTCGAGCGCGGCGGCGATGTCGCCGAGCTCGTCAGCGACGAGGTCATCACCAGCCTCTGCCACGCCCTGATCGCCGTCATCGACGCCAGGGGCAACCGCAACGACGACCGGCCGCTGCGCAATATCGCGGCCAAGGCGATCGCCGAGCGGGAGGGAAGCCACCATGGCAACTAGCGCCCTCGCCCGCCAGCCCGCCGCCGGCGCCGATCCCTCGACGCTCTTCTCGGCCGCGCTTTCCCTCCTCCATGTCCGCATGCCGCTGCGCCACGACGCCACGCATTGCGGCACGATCGTCGGCGCCGACGGCAACCCGGTCTTCGTCGTCGACATGAACCGCGAGCGGCCCGACGCCGAGGTGACCGATATCGCCGAGCTGCTGCTGCTCGCCATCAACGTCCACGCCGGCTACCTGCCGGAAGGCGGTCGCGCCGATGGCTGACACCCTCTTCCGCGTCCATTTCGAGGACGGCACCAAGCTCGACATCACGGCCAGCGACGCCGCGGCGGCCGGCAAACGCGCCGGCGACCAGCACGACGGCATCATCAAGAAGGTCAAACGCGTCAAGGGGAATGGGTGATGCTCACTCCGGAGAATAAACTCGTCGACATCGACGATCTCAACAAGTTTCGCATCGGCGATTCGGTGGTCGCTGACCAATGCGCGGACCATGATCGTTTCGAAGGCACGGTCATCGGCATCGAGTTCCAGCGCATTCACGGCCGCATCCTGCAGCCGTCGATCACTCTTCTCCATGATGGCGATCAGATCACGGATGGCTTCAAGCCAGGTGATCTCCGCCGGACCAACAAGCCGTCGCCGGGAAACCGTACCATAACCGGAGAGACGGTTAGGGGAGAGGCTTGTCACCTCTCCCCGTCCGACATCACCCTCTGGAAACCCGAGCCAGACATTCTTATCCACCAGGCGCTCGGCAAGGTAGGCGAGGAAGCCGGCGAGCTCGCCACCATCCTTTTTCGCTGCACCATTCAAGGTCTTGAGGGCAGTGAGCCGGTTTCCGGCAAGCCGAACCGCAAGGCGCTGTTCGACGAGATCGCCGACGTGCTGGCCGCCACCCAGTGGCTGCGCGATCTGATCGGCGACGAGTTCGACCAGGTGCGCTTCGAGCGCAAGCTCGACGGCTTCCGCCGCTGGCAGACCATGCTCGAGGCGGATGCCGGGCACGGTCACTGCGACATCTGCGCCAAGCCGATCGTCGCCGACGATATCTGCGCCACCGATATCGAACTCGGCATCTGCCACGCCGCCTGCCTTGAGGGCTCGCCTGTCGTGGATCTGGAAACCGACGAGCCGACGGCCGGCAAAATCGATACCTATCGTTACGGCGACACCGCGCCGGAGGGCCTCACCGATGTCTGAGACACTCTCCGCTCGCCTCTGGCAAGAACTGACCGGCAAGGAAGGCCGCGCCTCAGCCGATCGCCCCGGAATGTGCCTGATCACATCTGAGGAACTGACGGAATACCTTCATCTCGCCGCTTTCAAATGGGCTGAAGAGCGAACCCACGGCATTCAGATCGAAGAGCTTCGGGACCTCGACGGCGGCCTGATGGGATATTGGGCGCGAGGCCACTACGCGCTGCATCATTTCAGAGAGGCCGCAAACTACTACACCAGCGCGGACGAACGATATGACGAGCGCTACGTTCTCGAGACCGCAAGCATCCGGCACGAATGGTGGCGGACCGTACCGGTCAGCGGTGAGCCCGGCATGGTGCAATACTGCTCAGCCGAGCCGAAGTCGCGCGGCGCCTTCGCCGTCACGGTGACCACTGTCATCGAAGACAGGCAAATCGCAGCGTCAAGCCGCCAGATAGCTGATCACCAGCGCGCCGAAGCTCGCGGCTTCGCGAACGGCCTTAACTGGGCACTGCGCAAACTCGATCAGATCGACAGCGCCGCCGGCGATCGCCTGCTCGCGCAGTACCGTGAGGAGAACAAGCAGGAGCGCGCCCGTGTCTGACGGTACCAAGATCGAATGGACCGACGCCACCTGGAACCCGATCACCGGCTGCGCCATCGTCTCCCCCGGCTGCACCAACTGCTACGCCATGAAGCTCGCCGGCACGCGCCTGCAGCATCACCCGAGCCGCGCCGGACTGACGAAGGACAGCAAGGCCGGCCCGGTCTGGACCGGCGAGGTGCGCTTCAATGAGCAGTGGCTCGCCCAGCCGCTCATCTGGTCGCGCCCGCGCATGATTTTCGTCTGCGCCCATGGCGATCTCTTCGCCGAAGGCGTGCCCGATGAATGGATCGACAAGGTCTTCGCCATCATGGCGCTGGCGCCCCAGCATATCTTCCAGGTGCTGACCAAGCGGCCGGAGCGGATGCGGGATTATCTCAAGACGCCTATGCGCCAATACAAGATTTCCGCCGCCCAGCTCGACCTGCCCGAGCCAGTTCCTTCGCCGGGCATTTGGCCCCACTTGCCGCTTCAGAACGTCTGGCTCGGCGTCTCGGTTGAGGATCAGAAACGCGCCGATGAGCGCCTGCCAACCCTTCATGAAATCCCGGCCGCTCTGCTCTGGGTATCGAACGAGCCATCGCTCGGGGCGATCGACTGGAAGCGCTGGCTCCCGTCCGGCCGGCGCGCGCGTAGCCCGCAGGGGCATGAATTTATCGCCCCGGAATACTTCATGACGAAGTGCGAGCATTGCGGCTGGATAGGCTCTTCCGAGCTTCAGCGCGTCAGTGCAATCGCCGATACCGGAGACTACGACGTCACCTGCTGCAACTGCCACCAGTTCACTGAGTGCGAGGAAATCCAGCGCATCGGCTGGATGGTAGGCGGTGGCGAAAGTGGCGGCGGCTGCCGGCCGATGCATCCTCATTGGGCATACGATTTGCGCGACCAGTGCGCGATCTCCGATACGCCCTTCCTGTTCAAGCAATGGGGCAACTGGATCGTCGCAAGCGCCGAGAACGGCCATCACGACAGCAGCATGGCGACGAACGACGCCATCTGGCTCGACGTCGACGGCCGCCAGGCCAAGCCCAGCTGCGACGGCATGCGCGAGCCGATCGGCATGTTCCGCGTTACCAAATCCCGCGCCGGCCGGAAGCTCGCAGGCGTCGAGCACAACGGCTACCCGCCCCTTCCCGCCCATTTCACCAAGGAGGACGCAGAATGACGAAACCGAGAAAACTGCCGAATGACGATGTCCTGCGTCAGCTGGTGGCCGAGGGCCTGACCCGGGCCGAGATCGCCGCGCGCTACCAGGTGCACCGCACGACGCTTTCGCAGAAGCTGGCCGATCTCGGGCTTGCGGATGCGACCGCGAAGGAGGCGGGCGAGCGACGGCCGTTCCAGGTCGAGGAGGTGAGGCAGCTGCTGCGCAGCGGCATGAGTTTCTCCGATATCGACCGCCACTATGGCAGGACCGTCGGCTGCGCCTGGTGCTTCTGCCGCACTCACAATCTCATTCCTGAGATTCCGGATCTCGACATCCGTGAAGACAAGATCGTCATCGGCATCAACGCCACCGCGACCGATAGGAGCGGCGCAGCCCGCACTGTCCGCATGGCGATCAGCCTGCCGCCGATCAGCATGTTCGCGGCTGCGCGGCAGCAGCGCGGCGAGACGATGGGTGCAAGATGACATTAACCAATCAGGACCGCGCCAACATACGACGGATCTTCGCAAAGATCCGTGGCGACACTGACCGTCTGACAGCCGAGAAGGTCCGCGCCACCGGGGCATCAACCCATCCGGACATCGCCAAGATCATCGCCGCACAGAATACGCTCCGGAAGTGCATCGAAGTGGTCTTCGAGGAATGTCTCCCTTACGACGAGGTTTTCTGCGGCGAAATGGCAGTGCGGCTCGCCGCCTATGCCATTAGCGCCGTCCCGATCGAGCGTCACCAGGACACGCTCGAAGCCGTTGTCGAGGGGCTGCCGTCGGCCCTCGCCAGACGCGTTCGCGATGGTGTGATTATCAGGACGGAATGGGAGACGGGCGGCGTCAGGCATCCCAATGTCCCGCGCAAGGGGGATGTTCAATGACCACGCCCGTCCGCCTCCAGCTGTCGCGCGCGAAAGGATTCAACCTTCAGGCCGCTTCAGAGGCCGCCAATGGCCTTGCCGCCATTAAGGTCGACCGCACGTCGCCCTTCGGCAACCATTACGCCTTCAGCAAGGATCCGTTTTCCAAACCGGCGGTGTGGGATGTCTTCGGCCGCGGCACGATCGTCAAGAGTTGCGCGTCGCGGCAGGAAGCGGTGGAATATGCAATCGAGTGCTATCGCGCAGATATCTGCAACACCGGCCCTCACAATCACCGCCTGATCGATCCCGTGCCGACGCCGGCCGATATCGCCAAGGCGCTGCGCGGCTTCAACCTCGCCTGCTGGTGCAAGCTGGGCGAGCCCTGCCACGCTGACATCCTCCTCGAGCTCGCCAACGCACCGCTGCAGGAGGTCGTATCGCGATGATGATGAAAGCCCTCACCGTCTGGCAGCCATGGGCGTCGCTGATCGCGATCGGCGCCAAGCCCTATGAGTTTCGCGGCTGGCGGCCGCCGGAATCGCTGATCGGCCAGCGCCTCGCGATCCATGCTGGCGCCCGGCCGATGCGGCGCGCCGAGGTGCTGGCGCTGCGTATCAACCTTGCAAATCCCGGCCGCCATCCGACGCCATGTCTCAAGCCAGACATCGCCATCCCGCTGCTCGACAGGATCCTCGAGCAACACAAGAGCGCGGTCGCGTCGTTCCTGCCGCTCTCGCACGTTGTTTGCATCGTCACCGTCGGCAAGCCGAAGTCCGGAGAAGAATGCGCCCGCGAATTCGGCGACGAAGCCGGCAATGACAGTGATCGCGATGGCACCTTCAACTGGGGCTGGCCGATGCTCGACGTTACGCCGATGGAACCGCCCCTCCCGGCGCGAGGGCTGCAGGGCCTCTGGAACTGGAGCGACGCATGCTGAAGGCCGATTCCGTCGCCGGCACGGCGCGCATTGTCTGTGACAGCTGCCCGACATCGATGGACTCGGTGATGGACGCCGATCCGCGCGCCGCCCGCGACAAGGCCGTCCGGGTCGCCAAGATCGCCCGTTGGCTGATCGAGAAACACGCCGGCGCCTGGCAGCACTTCTGCCCGGCCTGCCGCCAGACGAGAGACAGGGGATCGCTGATATGAGCAGGGAAGCCCAGAATAACCTCAGGGACACGATCGTGACGACGCTGGCGGACGGCGTCCGCCAGGGCGTCATGACGCAGATCGATGCCATGGCGATCTGCGCCGAGGCCTGCGCGGCCGTCATCGCCACCATGCTCCCGCCGCAGTATCACGCCGAGGCGCTTGACGTCGTCATCGAGAAGCTGCCGAAACAGGTTGCGTTCCACGCCGCCGAGGCGGCGGCCTATCGCAAGGCGAGGTCGAACTGATGAGCGAGCGCATCAATCTCGAATACCAGGTCGCCGAACTGTTTCGGCTGAAGATGGAAGAGTTTGCCGACTGGTGCGCCGAACACTGGACGGTGACCGAGCTTCAGGCCAAGGCCGACAACATTTTCGACGGCAAACCGCCTGGCTTCCGCGAGGGCTACAACGACGCCATGCGGCACATTCGCGGAGCCGTGGATTGCTTTCTGGAGGATCGGCCATGATCTTGGACCTCTTCCCCGTCATGCAGATGACCGCCGTCATCTCCGATTGCACGCTTTACCGCGACGAGCTGCGCCGCGTCTGGGATGCGGCCAAGCCGATCCTCGTCGTCTGCATGCTCAACCCATCGGATGCCGATCACACCCGCAATGACCCGACCGTGCTTGCCCTTATCGGCTTTGCCAAACTCTGGGGTTATGGCGGCATCCTGATCGTCAACCTGCACGCCTGGCGCTCCTCCTCGCCGAAGGAAATGATGCAGGCGAAGGATTCCATCGGCCCGCGCTGCGACGATTACATCGACCGCGCCTTCATCATCGCCCGTCACCAGAACACGCCGATGCTCGCCGCCTGGGGCGCCGGCGGCGATTATCTCGGCCGCGACCGGTGGCTGATGACCCGCGCCCGCCAGCAGCTCGTCGACCTCGTCTGCCTCGGCCTGACGAAGGACGGCTTTCCCAAACACCCGATGGCCCGCGGCCAGCACCGCATCCCGCGCGACCAGCAGCCGATTATGTTCCAGATCGCAAGGGAGATCGCATGAGAGCGCCCGTAACGGATGATGAACTTGAACAGTGGGCGAAAGTCCGCGCGGATGATGCCGGGCATTTGGCTCGGGAGCTAATCACCTATCGCCGCGCCCCGCCATCGCCTACATCGCAAATGGCGGGGGCCGAAGGGCGGCGCGGAGACTGGATGCAGACCGTCTCCGGCCGGCAATTTTGGCCGCTCGATCCGCGCCCGGAAGATATCTTCATTGAGGATATTGCCCATGCACTTTCGATGATGTGCCGCTTCGGCGGGCATTGCCAGCGTTTCTATTCGGTGGCCGAGCATAGCGTTCTGGTGAGCGAGAACGTGCCGCCAGAAGATGCTTTGTGGGCGCTTCTGCACGACGCGTCGGAGGCCTACATCGCAGACATTGTGCGACCGGCAAAGCGCTTCATCGACGGCTACAAGCAGATGGAGGCCAACATCATGGCCGCCGTCTGTGGAGCTTTCGATCTTCCCTACGTCGAACCCCCGAGCGTCAAGCGCGCGGACAACGCGATCCTCGCCGATGAGGCCGCGCAGATTATGGGGACCAAGCCGAAGGACTGGATTCTGCCAGAGCCGCCGCTGGGCGTCCGGATTATCGGGCTGTCCCCATCAGACGCCAAACGCGTTTTTCTCACGCGTTATCTCGCTCTAACCGCAGCAACGGAGGGGAGCGCCGATGCTTAAGGTTCGCCGCATGCTCTATTGGCGCTGGCGGCCGGATGTTGTCCGGATCGGCATGGGAGCGATCTTTTACGTTCCCGGCTTCATGATCCAGCTGGGGCACCATAACCCGCCATGCCGGGTCTGCGGCACTCGCGAAGAAATATACGCTTGGGATGAATACAATCCCGGCGCTGCGATCTGCATCAACTGCTGCGAACATCCCGACTATGAATATGACCAGTGCGAGCGCCGTCATTTCTGCGTCGAGTGCGGCAATGATGCGCCGTACGATTGGAGCGGCTACGGACCATGCGAAGGCGATGTCTCGATTTCATTAGCCAGCAGCCGCGATCCTGACGAGCCGATAGGCACTCCCATCTCGGAACTCTCCGGCCGCCCTGTCGGCCCATTGCATCCCGACCGGCCAAAGTATGACCGCTTCGTCGCCATCGCCAAATCGTGGGGATACGACTGATGGCCTACGGCGACTATGACGGGCCGGACAGGCCGGACAAAGGCAAGGAAGGCGGAAGCTGCAATCGCACGCGCTGCCAATGCTCCCCAGCCGACTGGTATAACCACGGCTCATACGCCTGGTATTGCGGCGAGTGCAAAGACCAAATTTACGATGCAGTCGGACAGCTTCATTGGGCTAAGGATTTCCCAAACGCGGGACATCCAATGTTCGAAACGCGCGAAATGATGGATGCTCGGAAGCCCATTGCAGAGGCGAAAATCTCCTGATGGCGACCGAGGAAGAAAAACGCAAGCTCGAGCAGGTCCGGCTATCGCTGGAGATGGTCGGTCGCGACTGGTGGGCCGAGGCCGATGGTGAGGCCACGCGCCTGATGGTGCGCGACCCGGCCGATGGCCTGCCGCGGCCGGTCGCCACCTTCGCCGCCGATGCGCCGGCGCCCTTCCTCGACTTCATCATTGCCTCGGCCGACACCACGGCGCTGACGCTCGATCTCCTCGATCGCTGCCGCCGCGCCTATCGCGAGCTCGCCGGCAGCCAGCCGAAGCCGAAGCGCTACGCCGCCGAATGCGCGATGAAGTGCAAGAACGACCAGGCCTTCCGTCAATACCTGATTGAGCGCCACGCCCTCCCCGACGCCACCGATTTCGAGCGCATCAAGATCCGCATGCACTCGATCCTCAGGATCCAGTCGCTCACTGAGCTCGACAGCGACGAGGCCGCCGCCCGCCGCTGGAAAGGCCTGCGCGGCGATTTCGAACAATGGAGGCGAGGACGTTGAGCCGGACGAAAACGCCAACAAAAGAGATTACGCTGGAGCGGCTGGGCGAAATGCTGCTTTTCGCGGCAAAGCTGGTCGACCGCAAGGGACCGATCGCGCAACCGATCCTCGATCGCTGCGAACGCGAGTACCTGGCTGCGAAGCTGAAGCAGGAAAGCAAGGGCGGCAGCCAGGTTGACCGCGTGAAAAAGATGCTGGAAGCCCGCGCCTGAAATCGGGCTACTTTTCGGCATACTTTTTGGACTACATCTCGGGAGCCATAACATCGCAAAAGTGCCTAGACCTCCTACAAAACAAGGATTCTCCCCGCTTCCGCAAATTGGAGCCAAATCCGGCCCGGGGAGCCATTTCTAGAATAAGTGCTGTTTTTGTTGAGATCCGAAAGCAGGCACTTACTTCCCGCTTTCCAAGACGGCCGAAAATGCAAAAGAACCCCCGCCCGGCAGGTGAGTCCGGCGGCGCGCTTGTAGAGCGCCAAGGTTGGCTTCCGTGGCACTGCCGACTAAAAATCGAAATACACGGTCACACCTGACCGACGGCGATAGGGGTAGTAGTCGCGATGGCCGTAATAGTCGCGACTGCCGTAATACCGCGCACGATAGCACGAGCCGTAATACCGGCAGTGGCGGTAAGCGTATCGGTGTTTTTTCCAGTGGCCATACGCATGACATGACCGTGGCGACGGTAATGGACCTGCTCGACGTCGGCGGTGTGCATAGCTACCGCTTTCGGCACGACAATCGGCGTGGCGTTTAGCGGCAGGGCGAAAGATGCAGACAAGACAATGGCTGCAAGCGAGGAAAAAAGCATCTTCATCGGCGCATCCTTTCAAGCTGCGATTCTGGGTTAATAAGCATTAACCTCCGATGAACGACTGCCCGACGCGCCGCTGGTGTGGTCGCAGGTGGTGCTAGAGCCGAGCCATTGGTGTTTCATGCTGCGCGCAGGCGAGAGAGCAAGCGCAGGGTTAGTCAGCGCCCCTATCTAGTGCGCGCAGTGCGCTGCTGCCTTGCCGCTGGCATCTGTTGGATAAAGATGTGAAAATGACACGCCCATCAAATTGGGCGTGCCGAGTTCCAATCCGTTCCCTGATGCAAATTACCAGGTCTGGCGATTGTACCAATCATCGATGTCCTTGCGGGTACGGTCTTTCTCGTAGCCGTAGCGCTCCTGGATCTTGCCTTCGAGCTGATCGCGCTTACCGTTGATGACGTCAAGGTCGTCGTCCGTAAGCTTGCCCCACTGCTCCTTGACCTTGCCTTTCATCTGCTTCCAATTACCTTCGACGCGGTTCCAATCCATGCGTATTCCTCCTGTTGGTTAGGATAGAGGAACGGAGAGGAGCGATAAGGGTTCCGCTTCGGCAAGCCGCTGACCATCGAGGAACCGACATTTTTTCATAGGGGCATCGAGTGATAAGGTTTGCCGTCGGTCGGTCATGCCGCCGGAGCGTTCGACATGGCGTTGAGTTGCTCGGCATCGGATTGAAGCGGCCGACTCTAATAGCTGCACGAACGCCCGTCGCCGGGTCGGAAGCCGTCGTCGCAGGCGCGGTTCATGGAATCGCCCGGCTGATACCCTGATGCCGAGCCATAGGAATTTGGCGGCGTCGAGCAGGCTGAAGCAAGGACCGTCAGAATAACTGTTGCGGCTGTCAAAGATGCCAGAAATCTGTTCATAAATTACTTCTCCCATCGCCGCTTCGCTCGGTAAGCGAGAGCGCCTCGCTCGAGAACAGTGGAAGCGTTTCCCGAGCTCATCCCCTGAAGTCACTCTGCGATTAGATATAGGCGCTCGCCTCGACGGACGTCAGCTCCAGCCGCAAAAATTCTTGCCGACCTTTATAAAACTTATGCAAGACAGCAGGATATCGCCAGCTAGAGCACCCGACGCATCTGCCCCGGAAGCGGTACTGACTTCCGGGGCAAGTTGATAAGCGAGGCGAGCTTTCACCGGCAAGCATTTGCCGCATCAGGCTGTGTCGAGTTATTGCCGGAGGTGGGAGCCGGGTTACCGGTGCCGCCGGCCTGTTGGCGCTGACAATCGTTCGGATCGCCGCCGGAGCCGGTCGCACCGGTCCCACCGGCGCCGATAGTCGTATTTGCGCCGGCACCGTTGGAGTTGGTGTTGCCGGAACCGCCAGTATCCGAACCAGACATGGTGCCGCTGCCGGAACCTGAAGCTCCGCTGCCGCTGCCCGACCCCGAGCCTCCACCTGATTGCGCCATTGCCGACGTTGCCAGACCAATCGTGATTGCTGTTACTGCCATCACTTTCAGAAGCATTGGATATCCTCCTCGCTGCTTCATTGCCGATAGGCAGCAAACAAAAGCCTCTGGAGATTGTTTCGGTTCGGAAGCGTACAGGAACGTGCCTGCGTCGCGCACCGCCTCCGTGGCTGACCGAACGGTCCGCGGAAACGCCTTCATTCTTGACTCGGAGGTCGATGAGAACATAATAGGAACATCGGCGAGGCGGCAGGTGAAAATCGGATTGAAAGCTCTGAAGGAGATCGAGGTCGTGCGTCCGCAGGCAGCCGAGAAATTGGCAGAAGAAACATTGAGAGAAGAAGTCGACGCAGTTGTCGCTTTTCATCAAGGGGACGTCCGTGCCGCCATTACGACGCTGCTGCTGGATTGCCATCATCTGCGACTTCAGCTTGCCCTGCGAGATAAGGTCGTGAGCCGCGCCATCGCATGTGAACGGACAACACGTTTTGAAGGGCCATGAGACATCGTCGTGGTATCGGCCTCGCGCCCCCTGATCGCCATGCCGTCGAAATCGAAAAGGCAACATTGGCGACGTTACCGGAGTGGTTCATCACTTATGCCCGTTGCCGCGCATGTCGCCGCCAGATGTTTATCGACCGCTGGGATATTGCCCGGCGCTACGGCCAGAACCTGTCTCTCGCCAGTCTGGCCAAACGCCTTCAATGCCAAGGATGCGGCAACCGCTCCGGCAATCTGCTGCTCCTTCAAATGCTGCCGCGCGATTGACAGGAAATCGCCCACTTCAAACCGACCGCTCCCACCGGCCGGGAACAAATGCCGTGCTTAAAAGTTGTGTGGCATCAACCACGTAACGTCGCCTTTAACAGGAGGTCTCTCATGGGTCGCGGTATTCTACTTTGGCTGCTCGGCGTTCCACTGCCTATCATCATCCTTTTGGCTCTGTTTATGCGATAGGAACGGTCATGTCGGTTTCAATGACAGAGTCCGGAGAGGTTGCTGCTCCGGTCGAATCCTCCAATTCAGCCATGACATGGGGGCCCATCTTCGGTGGCGCAGCCGCCGCGATCGGAGTAACCCTCATCCTTCTGCTTCTGGGATCCGGGCTTGGGCTGACGATGGTGTCGCCCTGGTCAGGACAAAGCAGTTCGCTCGGAACACTCGGCATTACGGCGGCGATCTGGCTCGTCTTGGTGCAATGGCTCTCCTCGGCGCTCGGAGGCTATGTTACCGGCCGCCTGCGCACAAAATGGGCGGCCGTCCACACTGATGAGGTTTTCTTCCGCGACACCGCGCATGGTTTCATAAGCTGGGCTCTGGCGACGATCTTTGTCGCCGGGTTCCTTGCATCGTCGCTGACAGCGCTGGCGGGTGCCGGTGCGCAGGCGGTGGGATCGGCCGCGCCAGCGGTAGGCTCAACCGCCGCGGCCGCCGGTACGGCAGGGGCGTCGTCGGCAAACTCGCCGCTGGATCTTTCCACCGCCTATTTTACCGACGCCTTGCTGCGTCCCGATCAGGCGCGCGCGGCAGCGACATCCAACGATGCTGCGGCAACATCGGAAGTCTCCCGCATCCTCCTCAATGGCGCTGCCGAAGGGCAAATTCCAGATGACGACAAGGCCTATCTTGCGACAATCGTCTCTGCGCGGACCGGTCTTTCCGAAGCCGATGCACGCACCCGGGTCGATACGGTGCTGAAACGTATCGAAGACGCCAAGGTGGCCACCCAGAAGGCTGCCGACGAGGCACGAAAAGCCGCCTCGACTACGGCATTGCTTGGGTCCTTGTCGCTTCTGGTGGGCGCTTTCATAGCCGCTGCGGCCGCAGCTCTGGGAGGGTCGCAACGCGACGCAGAGGAAGATCTCGTCGTCACTTCCCGCCTTTAATTTAAGCGGGGGCGCTGGCTTTGCTGCGCCCCTTATTTGAATACCTCGGCTCTGCAATGAGCCTAGGAGTAAGAATACGCGTCACGCTAGAAGCGGCACAAGCCAATTTCAAAAATCGCGACATGCCTAGCAATGGAAACGAGTCCGATCTGCTCCATCTTCCCTCGTACGGGCTGTGGAGAGCCATATGCGCTGGAGCTTTCGACTGATTTCCGACCTCGCCGTAGCATGGGCAGGGCATCGTGTGCTTCTTGCCGCGCTGATCGCATTCACAGCTATATGGATCGCGGTGGGTTTGAGCTTTTCCTTCCCCCGGCAGTGGTTTTTGCTGACCAACATGGCGGGGACACTCATCACATTCTTCATCTTGCTACTAGTGCAGCATTCTCAAAATCGGGACATGAAGGCGCTCCATACCAAGCTCGACGAACTGATCCGATCAAGTGAGGCAGGAAACCATTGGATCGCGGCGGAGAAGAAAGATGTCGACGAGATTGAAGGCATGCGGCAGAAGCATCAAGACCAAGTTTTACAGAAGCGAGCCTGACGTAGTGCCGCGCATTTAATCAGCTGTCGCCTCTATCGTAGATTTCTCGTCCGCCTTCTCTTCAACGCTTTCAGCCTTTTCTGCAAGCGCCTTGCTCATTTCTCTGAGCTCGCCCTCGTCCAGCTTCTCGATGCCGACAAATTTGTTGGCGGCTTGGCTCGTCAGAATGAGTTCGTCAAGCTTGGCCTGCAGAGCTTTTCCGTCTCGATTCTGGCTGTTCTGCAACACAAACACCATCAGGAACGTGATGATGGTGGTCGTGGTGTTAATCACAAGCTGCCACGTTTCGGAATAGTCGAAGTAAGGCCCGGAAATCGCCCAGAGGAGTACGAGCATCAGAGCTGCGACAAAGGTGAATGGCCTTCCCGACAGTTCGGCGACGGCGGTTGCGAAGGATGAGAAAAAGTTAGATTTGTTCGACATTCGAGAAGGCTCCCGCAGCGTCAATGCTGTCAATCGAGAACATCAACTCCAGATCCGGGCGGAAGTTCCTCATGCTGACGAGGTCGATCCGGACCGCATGCTCGATGCATGAGATTGCAGGTCAGAGGCGTTGGGTTCAACCTGATGAATCAACGTTTCCGCGATTTGGCAACGGCCTGTTTCTGGTGGCTGAGGACCAGTTCGATCTGGACATCTTGTTGAAACTCCATCACCCGCTGGCCGACATCGCTCTCCGGCATTCCCGCGGCTAGAAGCTGATCGGCAAGCCTGCGGCACTCGGCCTTCCAGAATTCGATCGCCTCCGCGCCATGCCGGCGGCCGAGTTCCCGAGCGCAGCGCTCGACATTGGCAGTTCCGGTTGCGGAGGGAAAGGCAATAACCTTGCCTTCGTGAGAGGCGGCGGGGCGGCAGGTCGTTTCAGTGGCCATCGAACACAGGTTTCCTTTGATCCTATATGCTGTCTACGGGACGATGGTTAATGCTTTCTATTCGTTCGCCTCTTTCAATTGCAGACTCTGCGTCACTGCCGTCAGATCATCGCATCTTCGCCCTTGACGCCGCCACGCCGATGCGCCGACAGTCTCCATCATAATCGACAGATTGAGGCAGCAGAGACCACCGATGACGATAACCGCCCCCCGCGATTTCCTGAAAAGCCTGTTCGACGCGGCGGTTCGCGCGGCCGATCCGCTGACCGGCATCAAATCGCACCTGCCGGAGAAACCGAAAGGAAGAACTGTGGTGATTGGCGCCGGCAAGGGTGCGGCGCAAATGGCGCAGGCGCTCGAAAGCGCATGGGAGGGACCGATCGAGGGATTGGTGGTCACCCGATACGGCTATGGCTGCGAAACGCGCTTCATCGAGATCATCGAGGCAGCCCACCCGGTGCCCGACGCTGCGGGGTCTGCTGCCGCGAGACGGTTGATGGAAACGGTGAACCGGCTGACGGCAGACGATCTCGTGATCGCGCTGATCTGCGGCGGCGGCTCGGCACTGCTGCCCGCCCCGCCGGGAGGATTGACGCTCAAGGACGAAATTGCGCTCAACGAAATGCTGCTTGCTTCGGGCGCGCCGATCTCGGCGATGAACGTCGTTCGAAAACATCTCTCCACTATCAAGGGCGGAAGGCTGGCGGCAGCGACGAAAGCGAGAGTCGTCAGCCTGATTGTTTCCGACATTCCGGGCGACAACCCAGCCCATGTCGCGTCCGGGCCGACGGTTCCTGATGATTCAACGCGGCACGAAGCGCTGGAGATTATCAAGCAATATGGATTGCAGCTGCCGCGGGCCGCCCTTGATCATCTGAACTCGCCAAAGGCCGATGCGCCGCGGCCGGATGATCCGGTGTTTTCACGGCACGAGCACCACATCATTGCCTCGGCCGGCGTATCGCTGGAGGCTGCTGCCGCCCTGGCCAAATCGCAAGGGATCGAACCGGCGATCCTTTCGGATGCGATCGAAGGTGAATCGCGCGATGTGGCGCTGGTGCATGCGGCAATCGCCCGCGAGGTGCTCGGCCGTAACAGGCCTTTTTCGAAGCCAGTCGTCATCCTGTCCGGCGGCGAGACGACGGTGACGCTGCGGGCGAAGGGCGGCAAGGGCGGACGAAACGGCGAATTCGCGCTCGCCATGGCGCTCGCGATCGACGGACAGCAGGGCATTCATGTCCTTGCCGCCGACACGGACGGCATCGACGGTTCGGAAGACAATGCCGGCGCCTTTGCCGATGGCGGCACGTTCAAGCGCCTTCGCGCCGCCGGTCTCGATGCGCGCCGACTGCTCGACGGCAATGACAGCTATTCGGGCTTTGCGGCCGTCGGCGATCTCTTCGAAACCGGCCCGACCGGAACCAACGTCAATGACTTCAGGGCTATCCTGATCGCATAAGACCCGGCCGGATCAGGTCTTGATCAGCCCCTTCCCGATCAACCAGCCGACCGATTCCTGCACCGCCTGCAGCGACGTATATCGCGGCGTGTAGCCGAGCAGGTGTGCGGCTTTGGCGATCGAGCAATTCGGACTGCGGGCGATATGCTCCCATGTCGCCTCCGCATCCTCGGCCGTCTGACCTACGGCCCAGGCGTCGAACGGCGCGAAGGTGAGGTTCGGCTCCCGCCCAAACCAGCGCGACATGGCTTCCGCATAACCGCGAAGGGTCAGCGCCTGCTCGGAAACCGCATGGAAACTCTCACCGATCGACGCGTTCCAGTGGGCAATTGCATCCATGAACATCGCCGCCACGTCATCGGCGTGGACGTGATGAACGGTCTCCAACCCGAAATTGGGCAGGGCCAGGGTGTCTCCGCGGGCAAGGGTCGAGAAGACCTGCAGATTGAAATTGCCGGCCGGATTGAGCGGCGCCCATCCGGTGCCGACAATATGGCCGGGATGGATGATGGTTGCCGGGAAGCCTTGCAGCCTTGCCTGCTGCAGCAGATAGGTTTCGATCGCCGCCTTCTGGATACCATAGTCACCGAACGGGGACTTCGGGACTTCCTCGCGTGTCGGCACCGTCGTGGGGTAGCCGTGCGTCCAGATCGTGCCGGTGTGCAGGAAATGGCCGACATGCCCGGCCAGGGCCGTCACCAGTTGCTCGGCACTTTCCAGCGTGAAGCAGATCATGTCGATGACGATATCGGCTTTCAATGCGCGTACCGCCTGGCCGAAAGCACCCGTCCGCTCCATGGCCGCCCTGTCGATCTGCCGCTGATCGACGAAGGCCCAGGCGCGGCTTGCCGTATAAGGCTTTGCCGCACCGCGGCTAATGGTGACGACGTCGTGACCGGCCTCCACCAGACGGGGAACGAGATGGGTTCCGACATGGCCCGTCGCCCCGATGACCAACACCCGCATTGTCGTTCCTCCTTAGCCGTGATCCCGCGAGACTATGCTGCTCCATCCGGCGATGCCGCAAGCGGACTTTTCGTCTCAGAATGCGGAAGCCGCCCTGCTATCGATTTTTGAAGACAAGGCAGGTGCCGCCGTGCTTTCGGATCTGGTTACAGACATCGTTGGCTTCCACACGCGTCTGCCGAGCGATGCGGGCGACATAACGCGGGCGAAAGCCGAAGCTGCGGTCGCGCTGGCGCAGGATCAGCGGCTGTTCCGCATCCAACGGCGCGGGCAGATCTTGCAGGGCCTCCAGAAACAGACGCCGGGCAACCGCGACATCGGCGTTTGCCGCCAGTTGAACGCCCCACGGCGCCCAGTTGCCTTCCTGACGCCAGGGCGTGTCTTTCAACGTCCGCCTCTCGGCAAGCGCCACGCAGCCATCGAGAAAGGGCTTCTCCTTGTCGAGCGGGGCTGCCGCATTTTCCGGCGGATTATCCTTCCATTCCTCGACCGTATGGGCGGTGATCGCCATCACATAGCCGCGCGTCTCGTGAGGTAATCTTCCTGACGTCAGATAAGCCGCAAGGCCGTTTTCGCCGGCATTATAGGCGGCGGCGGCAAGGCCGAGATTGCCGAAACGATTGCGCAATTCGTCGAGATATTGCGCCGATTTCCGCAGGGCTTCCAGCACCTGGTAGCTGTCTTCGAGACCGCGCAGTTTCGCCGTTCCGGGCATGAACTGCGCAATGCCCTGTGCTCCTTTGAAACTCACCGCGTCAGGACGAAAGGTGCTTTCGCGCCAGATGAGGCGGGCGAAATAAGCCGGCGGTAATTGATTGGCCTCGGCGAAATGCTCGATCGCAGCGCAGAGGTCGCGATTGAAACTGTCCTGGCGGATGCAGAGCGTCTCGCCTGATCCCGAGGCAGCAGGCCCGGAATAGAGGCAGGCCGGTGGCGCGTCGCTTCCTTCCGGTTGGGCCTTTGGCGTCTCCGCCGTGGAAAACAGGAAGCAGAGCGAAAGCAGGGCCTTCGCCAATCTCCTCCCCATGTCGGACTGACGTTTTCGCCCTATCATCGGATCTCGGCAGGTTCGACTTCCATCGCGACGCTGACCCTAGATAACATCAATCGAGGCGTGAAGCTTCCCCATTTTCCGCAATGCCGGCATGAAAAAAGCCGCCGGACCATATGGCCGCGGCGGCTTGCAGACAGCTTGAATAAAAACAGCCATCAGGCTGTCGGCTGCTTCGTCTTCCTGAGATAGGGCAGAACCGTATCGAAGGAGCCGAAGCGCGTGATCGCGTCTTCGTTGGACACTGCCGCGGTGATGATGACATCCTCGCCCTGATTCCAGTTTGCCGGCGTCGCCACCTGGTGCTTTGCCGTCAGCTGGATGGAATCGATCGCGCGCAGGATCTCGTTGAAATTGCGGCCGGTCGTCATCGGATAGGTCAGGATCAGCTTGATCTTCTTATCCGGGCCGATGATGAAGACCGAACGCACCGTCGCATTGTCGGCGGGCGTACGGCCTTCAGAGCTCTCGCCGGCGCCGGCCGGCAGCATGTCGTAGAGCTTGGCGACCTTGAGGTCCTTGTCGCCGATCAGCGGATAATCGACGTCGAAGCCGGTCGCGGTCTTGATGTCGCCCTTCCACTTGGCATGGCTTTCGACCGGATCGACCGAGATGCCGATGATCTTGACGCCGCGCTTGGCAAATTCGCCTGCGAGGCCTGCCATGACGCCGAGCTCGGTCGTGCAGACAGGCGTGAAATTCTTCGGGTGCGAGAACAGAACGGCCCAGCCGTTGCCGATCCAGTCATGGAAGCTGACCGGTCCCTGCGTGGTGTCGGCAGTAAAGTCCGGAGCGATGTCGTTGATACGTAAGCTCATGGTCGGCCCTCCAAAGCCGTTGTTGGATTTCGTGTTGGATTTCGTTATCTCAAATGGCGGTCATGGGAACTGCCTGCCGCAGTCGTGATAAAATTACGATCGCCAAAGACGCATCAGCTGCGAGCAAAAAACTCCCCCGATCCCAAGGTTTTCGCTGCATTTCTTTAAAGTATATAGCACGAGAACCAAAGGCATGCTCTTTCGATTTGCAGCCTGCGCCGGCATTTATTTTTCCCGGCAGGCTGGCGCGATGAAGAGACCACGGCGGCAAATATCGATCCTGCACAAGCCACTGAACGCGCGGGCGGGGCAGCGTCCTTTACATCGTTGAACGGACCGTCGGCTGTAGGAGACTTTGACGACGCGCAAACAATTGCCGAGGGGCGACACAATCAGGCCAACTTCTGACGACCGTAGAGCAGAAGCATGCCGATGATGACGGCGCCGTAGATGAGCTGACGGCCAGCCTCTTCGATCTGCATCACCGAAAGGATCGATTGGAGGAGCGTGATCAGGATGACCCCTGCCACGGTTCCGAGGTAGGAACCCTTGCCGCCGAGCACATGCGTACCGCCGAGGACCACGGCAGCAATCGAGGGCAGGAGATAGGCATCCCCCATCGATTGCGACGCCTTTGACGCATAGCCTGCCAGCAGGACGCCACCGAGTGCGCTCAGCCCGCCTGACATGACGAAGGCCAGCAAGGTGATGCACCGGGTGTCGATGCCGGACAGATAGGCGGCGCGCTCTCGGTTTCCGATGGCGTAGAGCGACCGCCCAAAGGTCGTGCGCGTCAAAACGAAGACGGCGACCAGACCGACGGCCAGCCAGACGAGAACACCGTTCGGAAGGCCGGAAATAGTATAGCCGGTGGCCAGGAACCGCATGGCCGATGAGGCCGAGTCTTGTGGAGAAAAGCCGCCGGTATAGACGACCATAAGACCTTGAGCGACCGCGTTGGTCGCCAGCGTGATGATCATTGAGGGAATACGGAGATAGCCGACCGCCAAACCGTTAACCAGACCGATCGCGGCGCCGCACAGGATGCCGAACGGGATGGCCAGAACCGAGCCTGCCGTGCCGTAAGCGGTCGCAGCGCAGGCCATCATCGCGCCTGTCGTTACGACCCACGGCACTGACAGGTCGATCTGGCCGAGCAGGATGACGGCCATCATGCCGGTGGCAATGACGCCGAGGAATGAGGCCACCTTCAACTGCTGCAACAGATAATCAGGCGAGAGGAAATTCGGCGAATAGATCGATCCTGCGAGCAGGAGCAGGATAATGCAGCCGAAGGCAGTAGCCACCGCCGGATCGACGCCGCGCAGGCGGGCAGGCACTCGAAGCTGGCGCATGGAGGACGCTTCCTCGCTCATTGAAACCACTCCAGCCGATTGCGAACCCGTACAAGCCCGATGCAGCCGATGCTGATCGCCAGCATCAAAACCACGCCCTGGAACAGCGGCTGCCAAAGCGGATCGAAATCGAAGACGAACAGCAAGTCGCCGATCGTCCGAAATGCCAGGGCGCCGAAGACGGCGCCGACGGCGCTTCCCTTGCCCCCCGCAAGGGACACGCCGCCGAGCACCACCGCCGCGATCGAGTAGAGGGTGTAGGCGTTGCCGCTGGCAAGTGCCGCCTCGCCGGTATAGGAGAAAAACGTGAGATACAGACCGCCAATCGCCGAAAGCAATCCCGCGAGCGCATAGGCCGCGAATTTTGCCAGCTTGACGGGCATTGCCGACATATAGGCAGCATTTTCGGCCGAGCCTACGGCGTAAGCCGCCCTGCCGATCGCCGAGCGGCTGAATGGCACCCAAATGACGATGATCGTGATTAGAAGCACGACAAAGCTGGCCGGAACGATCCCGAAAAGCTTGGATGTGAAAGCGTCGGCCAACTCCTCATTGACCGAGCCGCCGGGCGTTGGACGCAGCAGCAGCGCCAAACCGTAGAAGATCGCGCTGGTAGCGATGGTCGTGACGATCGGCTGCAGCCGGCCGAAGATGATAATGAGCCCATTCAACATGCCGCAGCCAAGCCCGGCAAGCAGCACGACGACGACACCCGCGCCCGTCTGCAGCGGCGTGCCGACGACCAGCCAGGAGGCGAGGCAATTGCACAGGACCAAAACCATCCCGGCAGAGAGATCAATGCCGGCAGTAATGACGACAAGGCTTTGTGCCATCGCGACGAATGCTAGCAGCGTCGCCTTGTTAGAGGCAGTTTGCACGACGTTGGGCGTGAACCCCGCCGGGTGATTTGAGACATAGAGGGCAAACATCGTGACGAAGAGGAGAGCGGCAAACAGCGTTCCCTTCTGCTGCGCATACCAGAATCGTCGTTCGCCGAGAACAAGTCTGTTCATTGAACTGTCCTTCGCTGGTCGCCGGCGATGTTCAGAGCCGCGCTGATCAGCTCATGTTCGTTGATGTTTGCGCCTTCAAGCTCGCGGATGATGCTGCCGTCATACATGACGAGGACGCGGTCGCAGCAGCCAATCAGCTCGTCATAATCGGTGGAGTAAAAGATGACCGCCGCTCCCGCATCCGCAAGCCTGCGCAGCAGCAGATAGATTTCCTGTTTGGTGCCGACGTCGATGCCGCGTGTCGGATCGTTGAGCAAGATGATACGTGGCCGGTTCATCAGCCATTTGGCGATGACGACCTTCTGCTGGTTTCCGCCTGACAGGGCGGCAACGGGCATGTCGAAGTTCGCGGCCTTGATCGCCAGGACCTTGAACAGTTCATCGATTTCGCGTCGCTCGGCGGCCCGGTCAATGACGCCATTGCGCGAAATGCGATCGAGCGCGGCAATCGATAGATTTTCGCGTACTGTCATGGGCAGCATCAAGCCTTCGGTTTTCCGGTCCTCGGGAATCAACGCCATCGAAATACCGGCGGACTTGGCATCACGGGGGCTCTTGAGCCTGATCCGTCTGCCGTCGATTACGATTTCCCCCTTGACTTCGCGCAGTACGCCGAAGAGGGCCAGGAGCAATTCGCGCTGCCCCTGCCCGTCCAGACCGCCAAATCCGATGATCTCGCCGGGCCTGATGCCGAAGGTGACGCCGGAGAGCCGCTCGCCCCAGGAAAGATCGCGGCACGAAAGGATCGGTTTTTCTTCCCGTCGGTGCGGCGGTTTCGGCGGAAAAACATTGTTGTATTCCCGACCGATCATCAGTTCGACCACCTGCTGATCGGTTTTGGTGCCGGCCGGGTAGGATTCGATGCTGCGGCCGTTGCGGAAGACCGTGCACTCATCCGCCAATTGGGCGATTTCATGCATGCGGTGGGAGATGTAGATCAGCGCCATCCCTTCGGCCCGCAGGCGCTTCAGCACGGCAAATACCTTTTCGACATCCGATTGCGTCAACGCCGACGTCGCCTCGTCGAGAATCATCAGCCGCGGCTTTCGGGCGAGCGCCTTGGCAATTTCGACCATTTGCCGCCGCGACAATGGCAGGTCTTTGACCAAAACGGAGGGATGAATGTCGGAGGCGCCGGCGCGCGCCAGCGCTTCCTCGGCGATCCTCCGCTGCCTGCGCCGGTCGATCATGCCGAACCTCTGCGGCGGATTGCTGATGACGATATTGTCGGCAACCGACAGATCGGGAATGAGCGAAAGCTCTTGGAAGACACAGACGATGCCCGCCGCATTGGCGGCTGCCGGCGAGGCAAAGGTGATCTCCTTGCCATCGAGCAACATGCGCCCTTCGTCCGGCGTCACCACGCCGGCCATGATCTTGATCAGCGTCGATTTTCCCGCGCCGTTCTCGCCGAGGACGGCATGGATCGCGCCCGGCCGAACGACGATATCGGCATTCTTGAGCGCAACAGCTCCGCCATAGCGCTTCGATATGCCTTCCATGCGGAAAAGCGGCTCGGGCAAAGTCATACGTTCAGCCTCCCTTCGGTCTACCATGGTCGAGATTGCGGGCGCGAACACCCGCAATCACATCCGAGGACGGCTGCTATTGATTTTCTTTGGACTGCCCCATGATCTCCTGGGCGGTGAAATTGATGCCGCAGGTGGGGAAGGAATTGCCGACGAAGAAGTTGTCGGATTGAGTGGGATAATAGTCCTGACCTTCCTTGAAGTCCGGGTCGGACACAAGTGCGGTCGGCAGCTTGATCGCTTGCGGCACCACTTGACCTTCGAGGGCAGCGATCGCAGTCTTGATGGCAACAGCGACCTGGGCGGGACCTGTGCCGGCGGATGAGCACTTCAGGCCATCGGCGGCATGGGCTGCACAGAATTTGCGGAAGCCGTTTTCCGTCTCGCCGCCGAATGGCACGAAGGGATGTTTGGCGTCGATCATGGCCTGCACGACGCCGGTATCGCCGCCCTGGGCGGTAATACCGTCGAACGGACCGTTGGTGGCAATCGCATCGGCGGTCGCCTTCTGGGCAACGCCGTCGTCCCACTTTCCAACCACCTCCGTTATCGTGAATTTCTTGCCTGAAGCATCGAGAGTTTCATGAATGCCATTGTGACGATCCGTATCGACGGAAGTACCGGCGACGCCGCGCACTTCCAGCACCTTGCCGCCGTTTGGCAGATGCTTGATCAGCCAGTCGGCCCAGATGACGCCGAGCCCCTTCTGATCGACATTGACGTTGATCGCATCCTTGGTGTCGAGGATATTGTCAAAGGCGACGAGGATGACGCCGGCCTGCTTAGCGCGTTTGATTACCGGGCCGAAGGCGGTGGGATTCTGCGCGTTGACCACGACGGCGTCGTAACCGGCATCGATGAAGTTGTTGATGGCAGAAATTTGCGCCGGCACGTCCTCGCCGGTCGAAACGACCTTGAATTCCTTCAGCTTGGCCGCGACATCGGGCTGAGCAGCATAGGCCTTAGCCGTCTGTACCATCTGGATACGCCAGGTATTGGCGATATAGCCATTGGCAAGCGCGATGCGGTAAGGGCCGTCCTTTTTTGGATATTGCAGGAACTGCGTGTCCGCGGCCCAGGGCACCATGCAGCCGGGGTCGGCGGCGGGGCCGGAGACGATCTTCGGTTCCGCGCCGGCCGTGCCGCAGAGCAGAATGAGCGCGGGCGCGGAAAACGCGGCAATACGGGCCAACTTGGCTTTTTTCACCTTTTGCATAAATGTCCTCCTCCTCAGGCGGACCGAGCCGCCTCTCCTATGCTTTTGATTGGCTTCTTGGTCCCGGAAGGCTCCATCCCGTCATTTCCGGTACAATTTGAAACTAACATAGTTGACAGCGCTGTCAAATCGTATTTGCTAGCGCTACCAACTATAGATCAGAAAATATTCTTGACGTCGAAAGAATATGAGAATCAATATTCTATAACCACTTGGTGAGGCTTCGATGCGGCGAATAACACTCGATGATGTGGCAAGCCTTGCCGGCGTTAGCCCGATCACGGTGTCAAGGGTCTTGCGCAAGCCCGATGCGGTCTCTCCGGCCCTGCGCGTGCGCGTCAACGCCGCCGTCAAGGAACTTGGCTATGTTCCCAATCTTGCGGCAAGCCGACTGGCCTCCTCGCGTACGCATACAATCGGTGTGATCGTTCCGACCCTCTACAACGTGATTTTTGCCGAATATTTGTTCGCGCTGCACGACATTTTGGTGGCCGCCGGCTTTCATGTGCTCGTCGTTAACAGCCGTTATTCCCAGATCGAGGAGGAAAATGCCATCAAGGCTCTGCTCGGGCAAAGGGTGGAGGCGATCATCATCACCGGCACCCATCACACACCGCTCTCGCGGCAGCTTCTCTCCCAGGCACGCCTGCCGGTGGTCGAAACCTTCGAACTTTCACCGGAACCCATCGATCTGAATATCGGTATGTCGCAGGAAAACGCGGGACAGACGGCCACACAACACCTGATTGGACTCGGCCTCCGGCGGATCGCCTTTCTGACCGGCAATCTCGATCACCGCGCACAGTCACGTTTGGACGGCTGTCGGCTGGCAATGGAGCAGGCGGGACTACGACCTGCCGAGATCATTGCGCGGAAGCCGCGCCATAGCTCCGTTGCGCTGGGTTCCGATCTTTTCGCGATGACGCACGAAAGCGGCGACGTGCCGGAGGCCATCTTCTGCACGGACGACAATCTAGCACTCGGCGCCATGCAGGAATGCCGCAAACGCGGGATGCGCGTGCCCGATGACATCGCGATCATGGGATTCCACGATCTTGAATTCGCTGCTTGCTCCGCTCCTTCCCTCTCCTCAATCGCGACCCGGCGATTCGAGACAGGAAAGCTGGCTGCAGAGCGCGTGCTTGCCGCCCTGAACTCCTCCCGGACGCCCGCGGCGGAGCAAATTGATCTGGGCTACACGCTGATTGCGCGCGAAAGTACGGCAGTCTGATTATTATTTGTGCACTGGTTTTTCCGCACAGTTTTGAGGCGGTCGCCTTGCCAAAATTGCTGCAGTGCGTCATAAATAGAGCAATGACGCATCTCGATTTGACGATTCTGGTGATCGACGAAAATGCCATTCGCGCCTCCATCATCGAAGAAGGGCTGCGCGAGGCAGGGCATGCGCGCGTCACCGTGGTGCATGAGGTCAATGGTATCGCCCGAACCATCGAAACGCTGATGCCCGACGTGATCATCATCGATATCGAAAACCCCAACCGCGACATGATGGAGCATCTGTTCCAGTTGACGCGCACGGTCAGCCGTCCGATCGCCATGTTCGTCGATCGCTCCGACACGGCCTCGATCGAGGCTGCGGTCGATGCCGGGGTCTCCGCCTATATCGTCGACGGATTGAAGAAGGAACGCGTCAAACCGATCCTCGACATGGCCGTCAGCCGATTCAACGCCTTCAGCCGGCTGCGGCGGGAGCTTGCCGATGCCCGCTCGGCGCTAGAAGAACGCAAGCTCATCGAGCGCGCCAAGGGCATATTGATGAAGAAACGCGGCCTGTCCGAGGAAGAGGCCTTCGCCCTGCTGCGGCAGACGGCGATGAACGAAAAGAAGAAGATGTCGGAAATCGCCCAGAGCGTGGTCACCGCCGCGGGACTTTTGATGTGATGGCGGGCCGCCTAAATTTCCGGAGGAAACCGGAGTGGATATGATGACGAAGACCGTCAGTTCCAGCGGCGGGCTGCCCTCGCCCGCGCATATCAACCATGAAGGGCCGAAAGTGCTGCGGGCCGGTTTCATTCCGCTCGTCGATGCGTCGGTGCTGATCGCGGCGGCGGAATTCGGCTTCGCGCAGAAGGAAGGCCTGACGCTCGATCTCGTCAAGGACGTCTCCTGGGCGAATGTCCGTGACCGTCTGGCATTCCGCCAATTCGATATCGCCCATATGCTGTCGCCGATGCCGGTCGCCTCCATGCTCGGCCTCGGCTCCAATCCCTCGCCGACAATTACGCCGTTTTCCCTTGGGCGCGGCGGCAATGCGATCACGCTGTCGGCGCAGCTCTTCCAGAGGATGCGCGATGACGCCGGCTTGTCTGAACCGGCAACCGCACTGGATAACGCGCATGCCCTGGCAAAAACGATCGCGGCGATAAAGGCGCGCGGCGAGCCGCTGCCGACCTTCGGGGTCACCTATCCCTTCTCCTCGCATAATTACGAATTCCGCTACTGGCTGGCGGCTGGCGGCATCGATCCCGACAAGGATGTCAGGCTCGTCGTCGTGCCGCCGCCGCTGACATCGGACGCACTGGCAGCCGGGGCAATCGATGGTTTCTGCGTCGGCGCTCCCTGGAACATGGTCGCCTCGGAGCGCGGTCTCGGCCGCATCGTCGCCGCCAAACATGATATCTGGCCGTCGGCGCCGGAAAAGGTGATCGGCATGCGGCCGGATTGGGCGGAAAGCCATCCGGAGACTGTTTCCCGGCTGATCGTGGCGCTCGATGCGGCAGCCCGCTGGTGTGACCGTCCGGACAATCACGATGCGCTGGCCGCCGCTCTCGCCGATCCGCGATACATTGCCGCCCCCGTCGATATCATTCGCCGCGTTCTCGCCGGCGAATTCAGCCTCGATGGAAGGGGAAACCGGCGCATCATCGCCGATTATTTCCAGTTTCATTCCGCCTTCGCCAACTATCCGAGGCCGAGCCATGCGCTTTGGATCTACAGCCAGATGATACGCTGGGGGCAGGCCGAGGCCAGCCTCAACAAGGCGCGGGCCGCCGCATCCGCCTACCGCCCGGATCTCTATCGCACGGCTCTCGGCGACGCCAACGCACCTGACGACGCCGATATCCGCATCGAAGGCAATGACGAAGGCGACCGCTTCATGGACGGCCACGTTTTCGATCCGACCGAACTGCCGGACTATGTGGCGCGCTTTGCCGTCAAGAGCGCCCTGCCCCACGACTCCCATAGCGATGAGACCTGATCCATGCCGGCCTGCACAAAACGCCAGCAAAGTTCGACACTCCCCATCATCGCAACGCACAAAATATTTGCATGTTTCTTGGTAGCCGCAAAAACGTGCAGACGAGTAGCCGTTCGAAATTCTGTTTCTGTTCAAGCGCTTAAAGCAAAGAAACAGAACTGGCACGCAGCTTGCAAGGCTTTTACCGCACAGATCAATGGCGATCAGCGCAGTATGAGGGCGCGCTAGCCCTCACAGAAGACCATGAATTCGGCGTCCAACGGAGGGCGCCACCAGCAAAGCCGCTGATCAGGATATTTCGCGCACTTCGTGCAGCGCAGCCTGACCAGCGGCTTTTTGTTTTTAACCCCCAGCGATGGATCGGCACGACCTTGTCGGGCCACGGAGAAGCCATGTCTGTCATCGAGAAAGCGCAGCCCATGTCCGCCGGCGAACCAGCCAAAGCATTGTGGATCTCCACGGTCGCCTTCACTCTCTGTTTCGCCGTCTGGACGATCTTTGCGATCATCGGCGTCCGCATCAAACAGGAGCTCAACCTCAACGAGGCCGAGTTCGGATTGCTGATCGGCACCCCGGTTCTCACCGGTTCGCTCGTGCGCATCGTCCTCGGCATCTGGACGGGGCGTTACGGCGGCCGTCTCGTTTACACGCTGACGATGCTTGCCGCCGCGGTCGCGACTTTTCTGCTCTCCTATGCCCACACCTATACGCAGATGCTGATCGCCGGCCTCGGCGTCGGGCTTGCCGGCGGCTCCTTCGCGGTCGGCGTCGCCTATGTCTCGCCCTTCTTCCCGGCGGAAAAGCAAGGCACGGCGCTCGGCATCTTCGGCGCCGGCAATGTCGGCGCGGCCGTGACCAAATTCGCCGCTCCCTTCGTTCTGCTCGCCTGGGGCTGGCAGGCGGTTGCGGAAATCTGGGCCGTCTGTCTGGCGGTGATGGCCATCGTCTTCTGGTTCACCACCACGGACGATCCGGCCTTCCGTATTCGCCGCGAGCGCGGCGTCTCCTCGAAGAGCCTCGCCCAGGAATTCGCGCCACTGCAGAACGTCCAGGTCTGGCGCTTCTCGCTCTATTATTTCTTCGCCTTCGGCGGCTTCGTCGCCCTGTCGCTGTGGCTGCCGCGCTATCTGGTCGGCGTCTACGGCTTCAACCTCGAAACTGCCGGCATGATCGCGGCCGCCTACTCCATCCCGGGCAGCATCTTCCGCGCCTTCGGCGGTGTGTTGTCGGACAAGAAGGGCGCACGCAGCGTGATGTATGCGATGTTTGCCGTGTCGGCCGTGGCCACGCTCATTCTGTCGCTGCCGGCTGCGACCATCACGCCCGTCATCTTCATCGTCGTCATCTTCGTGCTCGGCTTCTTCATGAGCCTGGGCAAGGCCGCCGTCTACAAGCACATTCCGGCCTATTACCCCGACAGCGTCGGCGCCGTCGGCGGCATCGTCGGCATGATGGGCGGTCTCGGCGGCTTCATCCTGCCGATCGCCTTCGGCCTCCTCAAGGACATGACCGGCCTCTGGTCCAGCTGCTTCCTGCTGCTCTTCGCGATCGTCGCGATCTCGCTGATCTGGATGCACCTGTCCGTCAAGCAATTGTCGCGTCAAGGGCACTCCGCGCCCGTGGCTGCAACCTAATCCAAGGGACTTGAACGCATGACCGAAAAACTCGTCATCATCGGCAATGGCATGGCGCCCGGGCGCATGCTGGAGCACCTCTTCGAACGGGCGCCCGGACGCTATGAAGTCACGATCTTCAATGCTGAGCCGCGCGTCAATTACGACCGCATCATGCTGTCGCCGGTTCTCTCGGGAGAGAAGGACTACGAGCAGATCATCATTCACGGTGACGGCTGGTACATCAAGCATGGCATCATGCTCTACAAGGGCCACAAGATCGTCAACATCGATCGTGCCGCCAAGACGGTCACCTCCGACCACGGCGTCACCGAAAGCTACGACAAATTGGTGATTGCCACCGGCTCCGTGCCCTTCATCATCCCAGTTCCCGGCAAGGATCTGCCCGGCGTCATCACCTATCGCGATCTCGACGACGTGCAGGCCATGCTGCTTGCCGCCCAGTCGCGCGAAAAGGCGGTCGTCATCGGCGGCGGTCTGCTTGGCCTCGAAGCGGCGGCCGGCCTCGCCCAGCGCGGCATGGACGTCACCGTTCTGCACGTCATGCCGACGCTGATGGAGCGCCAGCTCGATCCCGCCGCCGGTTATCTCTTGCAGAAGGCGGTCGAGGAACGCGGCATCAAGGTCATCTGCAAGGCCAATACCAAGGCGATCATTGGCAATGGCAAGGTCGAAGGCATCGAACTTGACGATGGCCGCATCATCCCGGCAACTCTCGTCGTCATGGCCGTCGGCATTCGTCCGAGCGTCGGCCTGGCGAAGGACGCCGGCCTTGCGGTCAATCGCGGCATCGTCGTCGATAACGGCATGCAGACTTCGGACGGCGATATCTTTGCGCTCGGCGAATGCGCCGAGGTCGGCGGCATGGTTTATGGCCTGGTCGCGCCGCTTTACGAAATGGCTCGCATCGCCGCCGCGCATCTCTCCGGCGACCGTTCGCCGGCTTTTGTGCATGCGGACACGCCGACCAAGCTCAAGGTCACCGGCATCGAACTCTACTCGCTCGGGGATTTTGCCGACGGTGACGACCGCGAGGAGATCGTGCTGCGCGATGCCAGCGCCGGCGTCTACAAGCGCCTGGTGCTTAAGGACAACAAGATCATCGGCACCGTGCTTTACGGCGAGACCGCCGACGGCGCGTGGTTCAACGATCTGAAGAAGAAGGCGACCGATATTTCGGAGATGCGCGAGACGCTGATCTTCGGTCAGGCCTATCAGGGAGGGTCACCGCTGGACCCTATGGCGGCCGTTGCAGCCTTGCCGGATGACGCGGAAATCTGTGGCTGCAACGGCGTATGTAAAGGCAAGATCACCTCGACGATCACGAGCAAAGGACTGACGTCGCTCGACGATGTGCGCGCCCATACCAAGGCATCGGCCTCGTGCGGCTCCTGCACTGGTCTCGTCGAACAGCTGATGGCGCTGACGCTCGGCGACGGCTACAATCCGGCCGCCGTGCAGCCGATGTGCACCTGCACCGAACTCGGCCATGACGATGTTCGCCGCCTGATCAAGGCAAAGGGTCTGAAGAGCATTCCCGCCGTCATGCAGGAATTGGAATGGAAGACCTCCTGCGGCTGCGCCAAGTGTCGGCCGGCGCTCAACTATTACCTTGTCTGCGATTGGCCGGACGAATACGCCGATGACTACCAGTCGCGCTTCATCAATGAGCGCGTCCACGCCAACATCCAGAAGGACGGCACCTACTCCGTCGTGCCGCGCATGTGGGGCGGCGTCACCAATTCGAACGAGCTGCGGGCCATCGCCGATGTCGTCGACAAGTTCGAGATCCCCATGGTCAAGGTGACAGGCGGCCAGCGCATCGATCTGCTCGGCATCGAGAAGGAAGACCTGCCCGCCGTGTGGGCCGATCTCGGAAAGGCCGGCTTCGTCTCCGGCCAGGCCTATGCCAAGGGCCTGCGTACGGTGAAAACCTGCGTCGGTTCGGACTGGTGCCGGTTCGGCACCCAGGATTCGACGGGTCTCGGCATCCGCATTGAGAAATTTATGTGGGGATCATGGACGCCGGCCAAACTGAAAATGGCCGTGTCTGGCTGCCCGCGCAATTGCGCCGAAGCGACCTGCAAGGATATCGGGGTGATCTGCGTGGATTCCGGTTTCGAGATCCATTTCGCCGGTGCCGCCGGTCTCGACATCAAGGGCACCGAGGTGCTCGGCCTGGTGAAGACCGAGGACGAGGCGCTGGAGCATATCGTGGCGCTGACGCAGATGTATCGCGAGCAGGCCCGCTATCTCGAGCGCATCTACAAATGGGCTAAGCGGGTCGGTCTGGACGAAATCCGCCGCCAGATCATGGATGATGGTGAAAAGCGCAAGGCCTATTACGACCGCTTCGTCTTCTCCCAGAAATTTGCCCAGGTTGATCCCTGGTCGGAGCGTGTTTCCGGCAAGGACAAGCACGAATTCAAGCCGATGGCGACGATCGGCTATCCGCAGGCGGCCGAGTAAGGAGATGGACATGAATTGGATCGCAATCGGTGACATCTCCGATATTCCGCTGCGCGGCGCGCGCTGCGTGAAGACGCCGCAAGGCAAGATCGCCGTCTTCCGTACGGCCGAAAACGAGGTGTTTGCCATCGAGGATCACTGCCCGCATAAGGGCGGCCCGCTATCCCAGGGCATCGTGCATGCCAAGGCCGTCACCTGCCCCCTGCACAATTGGGTGATCTCCCTCGAAACGGGCAAGGCGCTCGGCGCCGACGAGGGCGAAGTGCGGACCATACCGGTCCGCAACGAGGACGGCGCCCTGTTTATCGCGCTCGAAAGCCTGTTGATGGCGGCTGAATAATGGCGGCTGAGGTCAAGACCACCTGCCCCTATTGCGGCGTCGGTTGCGGCGTTATCGCCACGGTCGACGAAACCGGCGCGGTCAGCGTCAAGGGAGATCCGGAGCATCCGTCGAATTTCGGCCGGCTCTGCTCGAAGGGTTCGGCGCTTGCCGAAACCATCGATCTCGACGGCCGGCTTCTTTATCCCGAAATCGCAGGTGAACGCAGCGGCTGGGACGAGGCGCTCGATCTGGTCGCCCGGCGCTTCTCCGAAACGATCGCCGAACACGGGCCTGATTCCGTCGCCTTCTACGTCTCCGGCCAGTTGCTGACCGAAGATTACTACATCGCGAACAAGCTGATGAAGGGCTTCATCGGCTCGGCCAATATCGACACCAATTCCAGGCTCTGCATGTCCTCGTCGGTGGCCGGGCATCGCCGCGCCTTCGGCGCCGATACCGTGCCGGGGACCTATGAGGATATCGAACTTGCGGATCTGGTGGTGCTCACCGGCTCCAACCTCGCTTGGTGTCATCCCGTCATCTACCAGCGGCTGGCCGCCGCAAAAGCGGCGCGGCCGAACATGCGCATCGTCGTCATCGATCCGCGCCGGACGATGACATGCGATATCGCCGACCTGCATCTGGCTATCCGCCCGGACGGCGATGTCGCGCTGTTCATGGGGCTGCTCGCCCATCTTTCGACAAGCTCTGCGATCGACCAGAATTATATCGCCTCCCATACGGAAGGCTTCGCCGGCGCCTTTGCGGCCGCCTCAG
The DNA here is from genome assembly GCF_014200175.1 of Rhizobium lentis. GTDB lineage: Bacteria > Pseudomonadota > Alphaproteobacteria > Rhizobiales > Rhizobiaceae > Rhizobium > Rhizobium mulingense. The sequence continues at coordinate 391,602 of NZ_JACHBD010000004.1, forward strand.
CACTTGATAGCAACGATCTCCTCGAGCGGACCGGCCTGCCGGCCATGCAGATCCGGGAGTTCTTCCGCCTGTTCGAGATGACCTCGAAGGTGGTGACCTGCTACAGCCAGGGCGTCAATCAATCCTCCTCTGGCACCGACAAGGTCAACGCCATCCTCAATTGCCATCTGGCGACCGGCCGCGTCGGCCGCCCGGGTATGGGCCCCTTCTCGCTGACCGGCCAGCCGAACGCGATGGGCGGGCGCGAAGTCGGCGGTCTCGCCAACATGCTCGCCGCCCATATGGCGATCGAAAATCCAGAAGACCGTGACCGCGTTCAGCGCTTTTGGGAATCGCCGGTCATCGCTGCAAAGCCTGGTTTGAAAGCGGTCGACATGTTCCGCGCAGTCGCCGACGGACGCATCAAGGCACTCTGGATCATGGCCACCAATCCCGTCGTCTCGATGCCGGATGCAAACAGCGTCGAAAGCGCCATCGCCGCCTGTCCCTTCGTCGTCGTCTCCGACATACTGAGAGAGACGGATACCGCCCGGCACGCGCAGGTGCTTCTACCCTCGCTCGGCTGGGGCGAGAAGGACGGCACCGTCACCAATTCCGAACGGCGCATTTCCAGGCAGCGGCCGTTTCTCGGCATGCCCGGCGATGCGAAGGCCGACTGGTGGCAGCTTGCGGAGGTCGGACGCCGCATGGGATTTGCCGCCGCCTTCGATTTCGATGCGCCGGCCGAAATCTTCGCCGAACACGCCGCCCTGTCCGCCTTTGAAAACAACGGCAGCCGCGATTTCGATATCGGCGCCCGCGCCGGCATCACCGGCGCCGCCTATGACGAACTGTCGCCGTTCCAGTGGCCGCAGCCGGCAGGAAGCGCGCCCGGCGTCACCCGCTTCTTCGCCGATGGCGGTTTCTACCATGCCGACGGCAAGGCGCGTTTCGTTGCAGTGGAAGCACCGGCAACCGATCGCACCAATGCCGACTTCCCCTTCACGCTGAATACCGGGCGCATCCGCGACCAGTGGCACACGATGACGCGAACCGGAAAGAGCGCGCGGCTTTCCGCCCATATCGCCGAACCCTTTGCGGAGATCCATCCGCGCGACGCGATCGAGACCGGCATACCGAGCGCCGGCCTCGTCGAGATCGACAGCCCCCACGGCAAGGCGATCGTCCGGGCGCTGGTGACCGATCGCCAGGCGCGCGGCGGTATCTTCGCGCCGATGCACTGGAACGACCAGTTCGCGGCAAAAGCGCGGATCGACGCCGTGGTCGCGCCGATCACCGATCCCTTTTCCGGCCAGCCGGCGTCGAAGAACGTCGCTGTCACCGTCCGACCCTTCCCCGCAAGCCATTACGGTTTCGCCGTATCGGCGACAAAACCCGTAACACCTGACGCGGCCTATTGGGCACTGGCGAAAGCCGAGGGCGGCTGGCGGCTGGAGCTCGCCTTCGACCAGACCGTCGAAGACTGGACGGCGTGGTGCCGGGCGGTTTTCGCCATTCCTGATGAGATCGAACCGCTGGGTTATGCCGACCGGCAATCCGGCGACCTCAGGCTCGCCTTCTTCGACGGCGAGACCTTGCTCGCCGCGCTGTTCCTCGCCCGCGAGCCGGTTGCCGTGGCGCGCAACTGGGCGATCTCGCAGCTCTCCGCCGTGCATGGCGACCTCAGGAAGCGCTTCGCGCTCGTCGCGGGCCGTCCCGGGGCCGGCAGACCGGATCCGGGCGCCACCGTCTGCTCCTGCTTCAGCGTCGGTGTCAACCAGATCGCCGCCGCCGTGCGCGAGGGATGCCACAGTGTCCAGGCGGTCGGCAAGCAAACGAGCGCCGGAACCAATTGCGGCTCCTGCCGCGGCGAAATCGGCAGAATCATCGATCGCTGTCTGGCCGCGGCCGCGGAGTGAAAGGCAGAAACGGTTGCGCGGCCTGAGATCAGGCCGCGTTCGGGACGATGAGCATTTTATGGTCGGCCGAGATACGCACCGAGATCTCATCGTAGGATGACAGGGTCGGATGCGCCGTCTCCATCCGGGCATGATGGGTTGCCGTCACCACCATGACATCGGCGCCCGCCGCCTCACCGGCGATGATGCCGGCTGCGACATCCTCAAACACCAGGCAGTCCTGCGTGCTGACGCCGAGGCGTTCGGCGCCGAGAATATAGCATTGCGGATCGGGCTTTCCGATCTTGACGTCCTCCGCCGTCACCATGAATTTCGGCAGCGACAGGCCTGCGGCCTCCAGCCGCCGGCGGGCAAGACGCAAGGGCGAGGAGGTCACGATCGCCCAGCGATCCGGCGGTAGCGAACTCAGGAATGCGGCCGCACCTGAAATGGCGACGACATCGCTGACATCGGCGATTTCGGCCTCGGTCACCAACCTCGCTTCATGTTCGGGATCGACGCCCGGCAAATTCAGCCGGGCGATCGTGTCGACGCCGCGCGATCCATGCATCTTCGGCAGAAAGTCGGCGACATCGAGCCCCTGGCGCCTTGCCCAGTCGCTCCACACCCGTTCGGCCGCACGGATCGAATTAAGGATGGTGCCGTCCATATCGAACAGGAAGGCGGCATAAGGCTTCTCGAAGCCACGAGGCATCGGCTGGGACAAAAGGCTGAATCCTTCGGGAAAAAGAGTCGGGTGGCGATCGCTGGACGCGATGAAACGGCAAATCGCCATGTTTTGCAAGCTTTCGATCGTGACGGCGACGATGTCGCAAATCTATCCTAAAAAGAAGCGGCGGCGCCCGAAGCCGCGATCAGGTCGCAGGAGAGGCGAAGGCCGATCCGGTCATGGCAGCGGTCGCCGGTGCGGGCGGCAAGCTCCAGTTCGGCCGGCGCGTCGGCCCGCAGATAGGACTGTGCTGTCGGATCGACGCGCGTCGGAATGGCGGTCCATAACAAGGGGCGGCTGACGTCGATCGCGGACATTCCAGCTTTTTCGCCGCCCATAGCCGCGGAGGCGATTGCCATGCCACCTGCCGTCAACGCGAGTGAAAGCGCAATCTGCAGACCGATATCTGCGGCCTCACGGGCAGAAACGAACATAGTGGCCTCATGCTACGGATCGGCGTTTCGTCATGCCCTAAGACAGGCCGTGGCAGTGATCCAGCGGCTTCGCCCGTTAAGGTTTATGCGTAACCATGCAAGGCAAGCGTGCAGGTTTTTCGCGAATTTCGGAACAATGATTCCGTGACGCAGTTACACCAGGGTCATCCAAGATGAAAATCAAAGGAGGATATCCTCATGACGAGATCTCTTATCGCCGCTTCGCTGCTCGCGATCGGCATGGCATCGTCGGCCTTTGCCCAGTCGAATCCCGATCCGATCGGGCCGACGAATGGCGGCTCGACCGATCCGAGTTCGGGTAACTATTCGTCCGATTACACCAACAGCGACAATGGCATGCATCCTGTGCAGGTCGCCCCGGTCGATCCGACCACGACGCAGAGCATCGGCCGACCCCAGACGATGGAATGCCCCGGCATGCCACAACAGATGTCCGGCGTCGACACGCGTGGCGGCGAGAGTGGCGCTTCAATCAGCGAAGCCTGCCGCGAATACGACAACTGAGCAGACCGTCGCCCGCTTTGAGAAAAGGCCGGTTCACGCCGGCCTTTTCATGTCGCGGGATCACCAAAAGCTTTTCTCTTTGGACGATAGCTTCGGGCTCGATTACGCCCATACGCTTGTCGAATGGCGCGAGCGCTTCCGGTGGGTCTGGGAACGCATCCGCCCGATGGGCTTCGACGAGCGTTTCAAGCGGCTCTGGGAATTCTATCTGTTCTATTGCGAAGCCGGCTTCCGGGCCTGCAATATCGATGTACGTCAAGTGGTGTTCTCGCGCAGCTGATCATTCCGCCGGATGCGGTGTCGCCGGATGGTGACCTGCCGATGACGGCCGTTCGCGCCAGCCGGTCAAGCGGTTCACCAGCGGGAAATAAGCGCCGTAGGGAAGCAGACGCGCAAGCTTCAGCAGCGTGGTGAAGCGCCCGGGGGAAGTGATCTCGAACGCCTGCGATTTCAGTCCGGCTGCGATCTGCCGGGCAGCCTCCTCGGGCGACACCAGCGCCGTCATCGGCAAGGCGCTCTTGTCTGTCGCCGGGGTATCGATGAAGCCCGGGCTTACGAGCTGGATGCGGATGCCCATCTTGTCGAGATCGAATTTCAGGCTTTCGGCCATGTTGATCAACGCCGCCTTGGTGGCCCCATAGGCAGCCCCCGTCGGCAGGCCGCCATAGCCAGCGACGGAGGAGACGATGGCGATCTGTCCCTGCCCTTTCGCCTTCATATGGCGGATCGCCGGCAAGAGACAGTTGACGACGCCGGAAAGATTTACTGCGAAGCTCGTTTCGAAATCGGCGCGGTGCAGGTCCTCGGCATGAACAGGCAGATAGACGCCGGCATTGAGGATCACCATGGCGAGCGTCCCGTGCTCGTATTCGATGGAGGCCATGACGTGTTCCATGTCCTCGGCATCGGTGACGTCGCCGTCAAGAACGACGATGCTGCCGTCAAGGCCGCTGGCCTCGGCCTGCAGTTCGACCAATTTTTCATGGCTTCTGGCGGTGACGGCGACCTTGTATCCCTCGCCGGCGAGCTTCAGCGCAAGCGCCCGGCCGATGCCGGAACTCGCGCCCGATATCCAGACGATACCATGTTCGGGACGGGCGATGAAATCACGCATGACATGTTCCTCCGGCTCAGCCTGACCAACACGAGACAGATCCGGAAGTTCACATCTCCTCCCGGATTTACGGCCCTATCACACCATTGTGGCTGCTTTCAGCCGATCAGGTCGCCGATCATCTGACGGAGGGATCCGGCGAGCTTGATCGGCCCGTCGGAAACGGCAAAGGCGATGCAGGGCCTGTCCTTTTCGGCGAACGGCCGATGCTCGACCGTCTCGTCAGCAATGGAGATGTCGCCGGGACCGAAACGGCCGCGTTCATCGATGAACGCACCGTCAAGGATCAGGATCAGTTCCATGCCTTATGAGTGTGAGCCGGTAAGGCCCGGCCCGGACGGATCCACGTCAGGCTGACCTCGCAGCCCTCCATGCCGAACGAATATTTCTTGAAGCCGGGCAAGCGCCTGCGCCAGGGCACGTCCTCGGCTCGAACCCAAGGAGATGGCGCAAAGCCTGCGGAAACAGCGCCCTTTCTGGCCTCGTGGACACATGGCGTTCGGGGTCAGGAGGACCAGAGGAAAAGGTCGCAGCAAGCCGCTGGTCGCGATCGGCAATGGCGGGCTTCCGGCGTGCTTTCCAGGGCTTCCCCGGCCAAAAGCTCGAGGCTGCTCACGAAGCTTCGATTACCCGGCTTCATTTGCAGATGGGATTGTACGAGCACCCGTCCCGGCTCGGAAAAGAACCGGCGACGTAATGCGCATCAATGCGTCGATCCTATCGATCTGCTCGTGAACCATGTCGATTTTGTCACGCGCTGTGTGCTGCGCTCCGTTTCGCTTTGTCGTCAATCCGTACGGGTAAAGTCAATCTTCGGATCACCGCGCAACCGCCGGATGGCGGGCGATGCGCTTTTTCGGGCGGGGAAAGCGAAATTTTGTCGTGGTCGACAGAGGCATGGAATAGCATTTCTTGCCAACACAGGCTTGTGAAGGGAAAAGACCGTTCTTAAAGTAAGAGTTCGAAAGAGGCAGATTCCATGACCTTCCACCCCTCCGTCCTCGAAGCCATCGGCAATACGCCTCTGATCAAACTCAAGGGCGCCTCGGCGGCAACCGGCTGCACTATTCTCGGCAAGGCGGAGTTCCTGAACCCCGGGCAGTCGGTCAAGGACCGTGCCGCGCTCTACATCATCCGCGACGCCGAGCGGAAGGGGCTGCTTCGGCCCGGCGGCGTCATCGTCGAAGGCACGGCCGGCAATACCGGCATCGGGCTGACGCTGGTGGCCAAGGCGCTCGGCTACCGCACCGTCATAGTCATCCCGGAAACGCAGAGCCAGGAAAAGAAAGACGCGCTGAAACTGCTTGGCGCCGAACTCGTCGAAGTGCCCGCCGTTCCCTACAAAAACCCGAACAACTATGTGAAGGTGTCCGGGCGGCTCGCCGAGCAAATGGCAAAGAGCGATCCGAACGGGGCGATCTGGGCGAACCAGTTCGACAACGTCGCCAACCGGCAGGCGCATGTCGAAACGACTGCGCCGGAAATCTGGAAGGACACCGACGGCAAAATCGACGGCTTTATCTGCTCCGTCGGTTCCGGCGGCACGCTGGCAGGTGTCGCTGCAGGCCTCAAGGCTTTCAAGCCCGATGTCAAGATCGGCATCGCCGATCCCGATGGCGCCGCTCTCTATGAATTCTACCAGAACGGCACGCTGAAATCCGAAGGTTCATCGATCACCGAGGGCATCGGCCAGGGCCGCATCACCGCCAATCTCGAGGGCTTCACGCCGGACTTTTCCTATCGGATCTCCGATGCCGAAGCCCTTCCCTATCTTTTCGATCTCGTCGAAAACGAGGGCCTGTGCCTCGGTGGCTCGACTGCTATCAATATTGCCGGCGCCGTCAATCTCGCCCGGGATCTCGGGCCAGGTCACACGGTAGTGACAATCCTCTGCGACTACGGCAACCGCTATCAGTCGAAGCTCTTCAATCCGGATTTCCTCAGATCGAAAGGACTGCCCGTTCCGGGCTGGATGGCTAAGTCGTCCGACATACACGTTCCCTACGAACCCGTGTGAGACCCATGCCCGTCAATGCCCTCTATCGTGACGACTTCTATCTCTCGACATGCGAGGCGGTCGTCACCGCCGTTCACGACGACGGGGGCATCGAACTCGACCAGACCTGCTTCTATGCGGCTTCGGGCGGCCAGCCCGGTGACACCGGTCAGCTTGAACGCGCCGACGGCAGCAAGATCGCGCTCGGCCCGACGAAACATGGCGCCAGCAAGGATATCATCATCCATGTGCCGCTCGACAATGAGCCGCAGCCTGAGATCGGCGAGACGCTGGTGCTACATGTCGACTGGCCGCGCCGCTACCGGCTGATGCGCATGCACACGGCTTGCCACCTGCTGTCCGTCGTCTGCTCCTATCCGATCACTGGGGCCGCGGTCGGCGAGGAGGAGAGCCGCATCGACTTCGACATGAGCGAGACGATCGACAAGGACGAGGTCACGGCGAGGCTGATGGAACTGGTCGGTCAGAACCACCCGGTCTACTTGCAATGGATCACCGACGACGAGCTTGCGGCCAATCCTGATATCGTCAAATCGAAGAACGTGCGCCCGCCGCTCGGCCTCGGTCGTGTCAGCCTCGTCTGCATCGGCAAGAACTCCTCGATTGACAGCCAGCCCTGCGGCGGCACACATGTCTCGGAGACGCAGGAAGTCGGCCAGATTCACGTTGCCAAGATCGAAAAGAAGGGCAAGGAGAACCGGCGCTTCCGCATCCGCTTCGGTGCGCCCGGCGAAGAAGCCTGACAAGGGAGACTCAAATGACTGAGAACAAGAGCCGTTTCGTCGTCTCCGCCGACTGGCTGCAGGCCGAGCTCGGCAAACCGGATCTGCGTGTGCTGGACGCCTCCTTCTATCTGCCGGCGCAGAAACGCGATGCCGATGCCGAATATGCGGCCGGCCATATTCCCCGCGCCATCCGTTTCGACCAGGACAAGATCGCCGACCATTCGACGTCGCTGCCGCACATGATCCCCTCGCCCGATTATTTCGCCACTGAGGCCGGCCGGCTCGGCATCAGCGAGAACGATCGCATCGTCGTCTATGACGGCATCGGCGTGTTCGCCTCGCCCCGCGTCTGGTGGCTGTTCCGTGTGATGGGGGCAAAGAACGTCTTCGTGCTCGACGGCGGTCTCGACGGCTGGAAGGCTGAGGGCCGTCCGCTCGAAACTGCGGTGCCCGGCCATGCGCCGACGACCTTCACGCCGAACTTCGATGCAAGCCGCGTGGTGAGGCTCGATGCCATGCGCGACATCGTCTCGAGCGGCGCGATGCAGATCGCCGATGCCCGCAGCGCCGGCCGCTTCGCCGCCACCGAGCCTGAGCCGCGGGCCGGCATGCGCTCCGGCCATATGCCCGGCGCCCGTAGCCTGCCTTCCGGCGTCTTTGCCAGCCAGGGTCGGTTCAAATCACTGCCTGAACTCCGCCAGACGATCGAGGAGGCCGGCATCGATCTTTCGAAGCCGGTCGTCACCTCCTGCGGCTCGGGAATCACGGCGGCCATTATCACGCTGGCGCTGGAATCGCTCGGCCATCACGACAACAAGCTTTATGACGGTTCATGGAGCGAATGGGGCAGCCGTGAGGATACGCCCGTTGTCACCGGCCCGCCAACGCCGGTCAAAGCCTGATCACCATGGGGAAGACACCCGCTTCGCTGAAAGCTCACATCACCCGTCTCGAAATGACGGCGGCGCCGAAAACCAGCATGCCGGTGCCGGTCAATATCCAGACGGCGATCATGCGTGCGCCCGGCATACCGCTGCCCTTCTACCGCTATCTCTACCGGCAGGTGGGCGCGCGCTGGCAATGGGTAGACCGGTTGCGGATGAGCGACGAGCAGCTTACCCAGACGCTGAACGACAAGCGCAACAATATCAGCGTTCTCTATGTAAACGGGGCGCCGGCCGGCTTCTATGAATATTTCTGCGAGGACGAGGATACGATCGAACTCAGCCATTTCGGCCTGATCGAACATGCGCTCGGCCTCGGCATCGGCAAATGGTTCCTGCTGCAGGCGCTCTATGCCATCTGGTCGCTCAATCCGAAGCGGGTCACCACCACCACCAACAATCTCGACCATCCGCGCGCGCTGCAACTCTACCAGATGTACGGCTTCTCCCCGGTCTCCACCGGCACCGGCATCGTCCGGCCGCTGAGCGACAAGGAATTGCTGGAGATCGCGCGGAAAGGCTGAGGGCTTGTTTTGCTTTTCCCGTGCATGTGCCTGCTAACCATCTCAGTTACACAGCTATACGGTGAAATGCCCGCCTCTCCTCCTCATATCTGTGCCTGTCACAGGAATCCAGCCACGGCGCGTCTGCACCGTGAATGAAGCTATATCTCAAGGAAAGAGTCTATCGCGCCCAAGGTCTTGGGCGCACTGGATTCCTGTGACGGGCACAGGACAGGGGTTTTGCTGCGCAGGCAACAGCATGCGCAAGAATCGGGTGGCTTGCGCGCTCGTTCGGGCGCATTCATGGCAATCACCAGGAGATCTTCCATGACCGTCATTCGCTTTGCCGCCATGCCGACTGCCGATGCTAGAGCCCTCTGGAGCGGCGGCCGCGACGCCTATGACAGGCTGCCCGAGACAATGGTTTCCGATGGCCCGGGTCATCCCTGCCGCCATTGCCTGAGGAATATTGACGAGGGCGAGGAATTGCTGGTCTTCGCCTACCGGCCCTTCCCGGAGCTGCAGCCCTATGCCGAAACCGGGCCGATTTTCCTGCACAAGCAGCCTTGCCCGCGTTATGCCGCCGAGGAAATCCTGCCGCCGGTGCTGACGACCAGCCGTGACTTCATCGTCCGCGGCTACAGCGCCAACGATCGCATCGTCTATGGCACCGGCGCGGTGACCGCTATCGCCGATATCCCGGCCTATGCCGAGACATTGCTGGCCCGGCCCGAAATTGCCTACATGCATGTGCGCTCGGCCCGCAACAACTGCTTTCAATGCCGGATCGACAAGGTAAAGGCGCCGGCCCTTGTGGAGACCGGCGCCCTCGCCTAACCCTGAGTCAGGCAGCTTACGCTACGTTCAACACGCTCTCCGGCGCGAAGACCTCATAGCCGAGCGCTTCGGCGACCGGCTTGCTGGTGATGCGGCCCTTATGCACATTGAGGCCGTTTCTCAGGTGCTTGTCTTCGGCAATGGCGCGCAGGCCGCGATCGGCGAGCGCCAAGCCATGAACCAGTGTGGCGTTGTTTAGCGCGTGCGCCGAGGTGACGGGCACAGCGCCCGGCATGTTGGCGACGCAATAATGCACCACGCCGTCGACTTCGTAGGTCGGATCGGAATGGGTCGTCGCATGCGAGGTCTCGAAGCAACCACCCTGATCGATGGCGACGTCGACGATAACGGAGCCCGTTTTCATGCCGGACAGCATTTCGCGCGTGACGAGCTTCGGGGCAGCCGCCCCCGGAATGAGCACAGCGCCGATGACGAGGTCGGCCGAAAAGACCTCCTCCTCCAATGCCTGGATGCTGGAATAACGGGTGTGCACACGGCCGGCAAAAATGTCGTCGAGTTGGCGAAGGCGCGGCAGGGACTTGTCGAGAATGCTGACATCGGCGCCGAGACCGGCGGCCATCCTGGCGGCGTGCAGGCCGACAACGCCGCCACCGATCACCGTGACCTTGGCCGGCAGCACACCGGGTACGCCGCCGAGCAGGACGCCAAGACCGCCATTGGCCTTCTGCAGCGCGGTGGCTCCCGCCTGGATCGACAGGCGCCCTGCCACTTCCGACATCGGCGCCAGCAGCGGCAAGCCGCCGCGTTCGTCCGTTACCGTCTCATAGGCGACCGCGGTGACGCCGGAGGCGATCAGACCCTTGGCCTGTTCGGGATCGGGCGCCAGATGAAGATAGGTGTAGAGAAGCTGACCGTCGCGCAGCTGCGCCCATTCGGAAGGCTGCGGCTCCTTCACCTTGACGATCATGTCGCACTTTTCGAAGATATCCTTGGCGGAGGCGGCGATCTTCGCGCCAGCCGCCGCGTAGGCGGCGTCATCGGCGCCGATGCCGGCGCCCGCCTTCGTCTCCACCCAGACGTCGTGGCCATGGGCGACGTATTCGCGCACCGAAGCCGGTGTCAGGCCGACGCGATATTCATGGTTCTTGATTTCCTTCGGGCAACCGACACGCATTTGCGTTCCTCTCATTTTGTCTCCGCAGCCGCGGATCTCCTCGCCCGATGAATCCAACCACCAAGACAGCGAAATGTCCTTGCAAAGACGATTTGCAAAGAAGCAATTTTTCGCTGATTATTGCGCCATTATCATTATTTTTCGAAAGTTCTTCGAATGACTGATCTCGATCCCATCGATCTTGCGATTCTCAAGGTCCTGCAGGCCAATGCACGCATCACCAACGCCGAGCTTGCTGAAAGGATCGGTCTCTCGCCTTCGGCCTGTTCGCGCCGGCTCGACATCCTCGAAAGAAGCGGTGTCATCGGCGGCTATCATGCGCGGCTTTCGCATAAGGCCCTCGATTACAAGATGATCGCCATCGTGCATATCTCGCTCTCCGGTCAGTTCGCCAAAACGCTGGCGGAATTCGAAGCCGCTGTGAAGCTCTGCCCGAACGTGCTCGTCTGTTACCTGATGTCGGGCGAATACGACTATATCCTCAGGGTCGCCGCCCGTGACCTCGAGGATTACGAGCGCATCCATCGTGACTGGCTGTCGGCGCTTCCCCATGTGGTCAAGATCAATTCGAGCTTCGCGCTCAGAGAAATCATTGACAGGCCGAATGTGGGGCTTTGAGGCCTTGCTTATTTGCCGAAACGCTGCCCAGACTTTCGAGGCTCGCGCACTTTCCCTTTTACGGCACAACATGACTTCGAAGACCCACGGTTATATTTTCGCCCTGCTGGCCACCACCATCTTCTCTTTGCAGGACGCCATCTCGAAACATCTGGCGTCGACTTATCCGCCGATCTTCGTGACGATGATCCGCTACTGGGCCTTCGCGCTGTTTACGATCGTCCTCGCTTCGAAAATGCGCGGCGGCCTCCAGGCGACGGCCCGCACAAAACGCCCGCTTCTTCAGGTGGTGCGCGGCGTGCTGCTTGCCGCCCAGGTGGTTCTAGCCATCACCTGCTTTGCCGTGATCGGCCTTGCCCGCTCGCAAGCGATCTTTTCCGCGACGCCGATCCTGATCGCGCTGCTGTCGATGCCGATCCTCGGTGAGCGGGTCGGATGGCGACGGTGGACGGCGATCGGCGTCGGGCTTTGCGGGGTACTGCTGATCCTGAAGCCGGAAGGCGAGTTTTTCGACGTGAAGTTGCTTCTCGCCATTCTTTCCTGCTTCAACTTCGCCTTCTACGTCATCGCCACCCGCTTCGTCAGCCGCGACGATTCGTCGATGACCAGCTTCTTCTATACCGGCGTTATCGGCGGCATCACGATGACGCTCGTCGGCCCGTTCTACTGGAGCTGGATGTCGCCAGGCGACTGGGGCTGGATGGCGCTCGTCTGCATGACCAGCATTTCCAGCCACTATTTCCTGATCCGCGCCTACGATCTTCTCGATGCCGCCGCCGTCCAGCCGCTGACCTATCTGTCACTGGTCTACGCCTCGATCATCGGTGTGACGATCTATGACGAAACGCTCAGTCTCAACACGATCATTGGCTCGGTCATCGTCGTTGCCGCCGGCATCTTCACCATTTGGCGCGAACATGTGGTGGGGCGCAGGGCGGTGGTCGCCAACTGAAGTTTCACTGCAATTTTAGCCAAGCCCCTAAAACCATTTCAATTTTCTGGCGCTATGCTCCCCTCGCGTTTCATAGGGAGACAGCATGAGCAGCAACTTGAAAATCACGGCGCGGAAGGCCGATCGGAAGAATTGCCGCGTCTTCGGCAGCGTCAAATATCTGAACAGCGAAGTGGATGTGCGAATTCTCAACTTGTCGGTGACCGGCGCCGCCCTGGAGACCAAGACGCCGCTCCATGCCGCTTCCGGCAGCAAGGTGCGCATCGAAGCCGAAAACCTTGGACTGCTCGAAGGTATCATTCGCTGGAAGCACAATGGCCGCATCGGCATCCAGTTCGACGTGAATTCGAATGCGAGGGCGCAGATTTCCTCCTATTTCCGCTTTTTCCATAAGGAAATCCGGCCGGTACTGGCGGTGCGTCAACTAAGAGCCATGACCCACGGCGACCGCCCGCCGCGTTTGGCGACATTGACGCTGAAATCGTAGGACCGCATCACTTTTGCGCCGAAGGAGCGGCTGACAATCGTTCCGGCAGCCGCCATCGACATTGACGTCGTGCGCAATGGCGGCCTTGCGTCTGCACGAAGCTGACGCCGCGGTCCTCTATCGATGGCGGTCAGGCTATGACCACGCTAATCACGACCCGCCGCCGATGGATTTCAGCCGGAGCGCTGTGCGATATATTGCCTTTTAAAATCATATCGCCTTTGCTGCCGATTGTTTTGACGTCCTGTCATTTTCGCAGTGTACTCCTCGCCAATTCGTCCTAATTCTGACGGGCCGGACGATTGCATGATCCCTATAGGAGAGTTCCATGTCTTCCATTTTTGATGTCGGCGTCATGAGCCGCCGTTCCCTGCTCGGCGGCCTCGCCGCGACTTCCGCCCTGGTGCTGCTGCACCCTTTCAGCGCCCGTGCCAACGCCAACCAGGCGCATCTGCGGCTGATGGAAACGACCGACATCCACGTCAACGTCTTCCCCTATGACTATTACGCCGACAAGCCGAACGACACGATGGGCCTGTCGCGCACCGGCACGATCATCGACAATATCCGCGCAGAGGCGGTTAACTCGCTGCTGATCGACAATGGCGACGTGCTGCAGGGCAATCCGATGGGCGACTACATGGCCTATCAGCACGGCATGAAGGACGGCGACATCCATCCCGTGATCAAGGCGATGAACACGCTCGGATACACGGTCGGGACGCTCGGCAATCACGAGTTCAATTACGGCCTCGACTTCATGTTCAAGGTCCTGTCCGGCGCAAATTTCCCGTTCGTCTGCGCCAACCTGACCAAGGGCCAGCTCGCCTCGGATCCCAAGCACGACGACCTCTTCTTCAAACCCTACATCATTGTCGAAAAGCAGATCAAAGACGGCGCCGGCAAGGAGAGCCCTGTCAAGATCGGTTTCATCGGTTTCGCGCCGCCGCAGATCATGCTCTGGGACATCAAGAACCTCGAAGGCAAGGCGCAGACCCGCGACATCGTCGAGGCCGCCAAGTCCTGGGTTCCCGCCATGAAGGAAGCCGGCGCCGATATCGTCATCGCGCTCTCCCATTCCGGCATCGACGGAGCAGCACAGTCCGAAAAGATGGAAAACGCCTCACTGCATCTTGCCGCAGTCGAAGGGATCGACGCGATCTTCACTGGCCACCAGCATCTGGTTTTCCCCGGCCCGAAGAGCTGGGACGGCATCGCCAATGCCGATCCCGTCAAGGGCACGCTGCACGGCAAGCCGGCCGTGATGGCCGGGTTCTGGGGTTCGCATCTCGGCCTCATCGACCTGCTGCTCGAAAAAGACGGCAACAGCTGGAAGATCGTCGATTTCACCTCGGAAGCGCGGCCGATCTACCATCGCGACGACAAGAAGAAAGTGGTCGCTGACTACATCGACAAGAAGGACGTGGTCGAAGCCGCCAAGGCCGAGCATGAGGCGACGCTCGCCTATGTGCGCACGCCGGTCGGCAACACGTCGGCTCCGCTCTATTCATATTTCGCGCTGGTCGCCGACGATCCTTCAGTGCAGGTCGTCAGCCAGGCCCAGACCTGGTACATCAAGCAGATGCTCGCCGACACCCGGTATAAGGATCTGCCGGTGCTTTCGGCCGCAGCCCCCTTCAAGGCCGGCGGCCGCGGCGGCGCCGACTACTATACCGATGTGCCGGCCGGCGATATCGCGATCAAAAACGTCGCCGACCTCTATCTCTATCCGAACACGGTGCAGGCTGTCGCGATTACCGGCGCTCAGGTGAAGAACTGGCTGGAAATGTCGGCCGGCATGTTCAATCACATCGACGCCGGCGCGAAGGACGCGCCGCTGCTCAACGCCGATTTCCCGTCTTACAATTTCGACGTGATCGACGGCGTTACATATCAGATCGACCTGTCGCAGCCGCCAAAATATGATTCGTCCGGCAAGGCGATCAATCCGGATGCCAACCGTATCCAGAACCTCGCCTTCGAAGGCAAGCCGATCGATCCGGCCCAAAAGTTCGTCGTCGTCACCAACAATTACCGCGCCGGCGGCGGCGGCAGTTTCCCGGAGATCGCCGCCGACAAGGTGGTCTTCCAGGCGCCGGACACCAACCGCGACGTCATCGTGCGCTACGTCCACGAGCAGGGCACGATCAATCCGTCGGCCGACGCGAACTGGACCTTCAAGCCGCTGCCGGGCACGACGGCGACCTTCGAAAGCGGCCCCAAGGCGAAGCAGTTCCTCGCTGCGGTCAAGAGCGTCAAGATCGAGGAGGCCGGAGACGGCGCCGACGGCTTTTCGAAGTTCCGGCTCGTTCTTTAACCGATGGCATAGTAGCGAAGGCGCGGCTCCGCGCCTTCGTTATTCGGCCGCGAGCGGCTGCGTGGTGTCACGCAGTTCAGCCATCTCAGCATGAAAATCGGCCTGGTTCGGGCAATAGGAAAGCCGTGTGCGGAAGGCGTCGATCATCCAACTGGCGGCCGGTCCGGGTGGGTTGGCGAGCTGGCGCATCGAATAGATGGCATACTCACCCTGTTCATAGGCCTCCAGGTCGAGATGGATGAGCTCGCCGCTGCGCAGATCGTCATGTATGATGGACGCCGGAAGACCGCCCCAGCCAAGCCCAGCCTTAATGAGCTGGTGCTTTGTCGCAATATCACTGATGCGCCACGTCTTGTAGGACAGAACGTTGAAATCCCGCCCCTTTGTCCGGCCTGACGCGTCGGTGACGACGAGTTGCACTTCCTCGCGCACGTCGCCGAGCGTGAGCGGCCGGCCGATCGCGGCAAGCGGGTGGTTGGGCGCGGCGACGGGCAGCATGAAGGAATGGCCGATCCGTTCCGTGACAATCGAATCGTCCGGCTTGAGGACCGCGCCGCCAATGCCGATCGTCACCTTGCCGCTCAGAACGAGATCCATGACCATTCCGAGTTCACCGACATTGAGGTTTAACGAAACGGTCGGGTATCTTTCGCGGAATTCGTGCAGCACATCCACTACCGCGCGGGAAGGCACCATGACGCTGATGGCAACAGAAACCTCGGCTTCGAGGCCCTCCCTCAGGCTCTTGACCCGCGCCCGCATGACCTGCAGGTCGCCGAGAATGCGACGCGCATCCTCGAGCATCGCCTTGCCGGCCTCCGTCAGCTTCGGCTGGCGTGCGCCGGAACGCTCGAAAAGTGGCATTTCCAACTGCGCCTCCAGATTGGCGATCGTATAGCTGACGACCGACTGCGCTCGGTTCAGCGCCCGCGATGCGGCCGAAAAGCTGCCGGTTTCGGCTACGGTCAAAAACACCTGCAACTGGTCTAAAGTCGGGTTCGGAAGCATCTTCCATCCATTCCATCGATAATTTGGATCGACATTATCACCGTTTTTTCGATAGCGGGCCAGTCTTATTTTCCTCTTCGAAACCGCGGCTCACCTCCCAGCACCGAGCCGTCCAATTCAATTCGAAAGGAAATGCAGCATGCCGTCCATCCTTCTTCTGACGTCCAGCCCGCGTGCCGACTCGCTCTCGACCCCGATCGCCGTCGATCTCGCCGAAAAGCTGAAGAACCAGAAGCCTGGCAGCGTCGTCGTTCGCCGCGACCTCGCCGCAAACCCGCTGCCGCATATCGATGACCTCTTTACCGGCGCGATCCGCAAGCCGGCGGAAGCCCGTAGTGCCGAAGAGGTCGCCGCGGTTAAAATCTCCGACGAACTCGTGGCCGAATTGTTTGCCGCCGACACGATCGTCATCAGCACCGGCCTGATCAACTTCAACATCTATTCGTCGCTGAAGACCTGGATCGACAACATCGCCCGCGCCGGCGTGACGTTCAAGTACACGGAAAGCGGCCCCGTCGGTCTCGTCACCGGCAAGAAGGTTTATGTCGTTCTCGCCTCGGGTGGCGTTTACTCGCAGGGTCCGGCCGCTCCCCTGAACCATGCCGTGCCCTACCTGAAGTCTGTCCTCGGCTTCCTCGGCATCACAGACATCGAGACCATCTATGTCGAAGGCCTCGCCTTCGGCCCCGAAGCCGCGGAAAAGGCCGTTGACGCGGCCAAGTCGCGTGTCCAGGAAATCGCGCTGGCCGCCTGATCGGCTCTCAAACCCTAAGGTGTAATGCAACGGCCGGCCCTTCGCCGGCCGTCTGTCATTTGTCGATGGCGCCAACAAAATCGCGGATCGTCTCGAGGATTTCGGCCGACAGAGCCTCGTCTGAGGAAATCCTTGCAAGGCCGATGCCGCCTGCCATCATCGCGAAGGCCATGATCGCCTTGCGCCGCCTTTCCCCTTCATCCGCTCCTGCGGCTTTGCTCCCCAATCCCGCGAAATTGCGCCGGAGTCCTTCCGTCGCGATCGCTCGCGCCTTCTGGCCGCTGCGCGATATATCGGAGGTCAGCGCAGCAAAAGGGCAGCCCTCGCCGGGATTGTCGCGGTGATAGGTGCTGATATAACGCTCGGCGATATCGGCAGCCGTCATCTCCGCCGGATTGATCCCCTCGGCCTCCAATTTGCTTCCCCATGAATCGAAAGCCGACTGGATCGCCTCGGCGACCAGATCGTCACGGGATGCGAAGTGCTTGTAGAAACCGCCGACGGTCAGCCCGGCCTCCTTCATCAGGTCGGCAACGCTGATACCGTCGAGTCCCGCTTCGCGCAGCCGCCTGGACGCGGTCTCCACGATCTTCTCATGCGTCTTCTGTTTTTCCAGCTGCGAACGCCCCATAGGTGCCTCTTGACTAATGTGGATTACAATCATAATCCTTATAGATAGCGATCATAATCTAGATCGTTTTCATTTCCAAGAGGAGCATGAATCATGCGTCTAAAAAATAAGGTCGCCGTGATCACTGGTGGCAATAGCGGCATTGGTCTTGCGACCGCCAAGGCCTTCATCGATGAGGGCGCCAAGGTCGTGATCACCGGCCGCAATCCGGAAACGCTCGCTGCCGCCGAAAAGGTCCTGGGGGCTGGCGTCGTGGCGCTCAATCTCGACGTCACCGATGCAGCCGCCACCGAAAAGGCTTTTGCGGAAGCCGCCGCAAAGGTCGGCAGATTTGACATCGTCTTTGCCAATGCGGGCATCGGCGGCGCGACACCGCTCGGTGACACGTCGCCGGAACAGTTCAATCGGATCATCAGCACCAATCTCACGGCCGTTTTCTTCACCGTGCAGGCGGCCCTGCCGCATCTTAACGACGGCGCCTCGGTCATCCTCAATGGCTCGGTGCATGCCGTGCTCGGCGCTCCCGGCTGGACGGCCTATGCGGCGACTAAAGCCGCGGTCCGGGCGATGACGCGCAATATGGCGTCCGAGCTCGCACCGCGCAGCATCCGCGTTAACCAGGTGACGCCCGGCGGCACGAAGACGCCGATCTGGTCGCCGATGGCCCAGACGGAAGACGCGATGTCGGCGCTCGAAGCCCGTATCGGCGGCATGAGCCCACTCGGGCGCATGAGCGAAGCGGACGAAATTGCCAAGGCCGCGCTCTATCTCGCCTCCGATGACGCATCCAACGTCACCGGTATCGAGATCACCGTCGATGGCGGCATGACAAGCGCGCCTTCAGGCGCCAAGATCTTCCGCACCGCCTGATCGAACCGGAGGGCTAACTGGGTTCCAAGATGATGAGCGGCCGACGACGCGGTTGCGGCCGCTCTTCTTTGCCTCGTAAAGCCTGCCATCGGCGGCTGCGAGCACCGTCGTGAAACTGGCGCCGTCCTCGTCGGCCGTCGCAACGCCGATGCTGACCGTCACGGGCTTCTCATCCGGGGTCTTGACGCTGGTCTCGATCGTCCAGCGCAGACGCTCACTTAGCAGCAGCCCTTCCTCATGGCTTGTGCCGGGGCAGACGGCGACGAATTCCTCGCCGCCGAAGCGGAAGATGCGGTCGCTGGAGCGCAGCGTCGTGCCGAGCCGGGCGGCGATCGATTTCAGCACCGCGTCACCCTGGAGATGACCGTAGCCATCATTGACATCCTTGAAGTGATCGGCGTCGATAATGAGAACGGTGGCAAACAGCCCCTGCCTCAATGCCTCACGCAGCATCAGCGGCGCCTCGAGCTCCATGCGCGTTCGGTCATAGACGCCAGTCAGCATATCCCGGCCGGTGCGCTCCAGAAGGTCGTTATAGCGTTCGCGGAATGTCAGGTCGCCAAAGACGTCGCTGATGGAGCGCGCGGCGGCGTCGGCGCCAAGGCGGCGGATCCGATATTCATAGATCGCAAACATTGCCCCATAGAGGCAGACGGAAAGCATCTTCGCCTTCCAGCCTCCCCAGAACACGGCGATCGGCACATCGAGGAAAAAATGCAGCGCGGCGAAGAAGCCGACTTGGTCGAAGGTCAGCAGCACGAAGCCAGAGATCATGAAACGCAACACGACGCGCCTGCGGAAGAAATCGCCGAGTTTTTCGTAGAGCAGGATGATGCCGAGCGAATCGACATAGAGCAGCGCCGTGCCCCAAACCATCAGCCAGCCCATCTCCTTCAGAAAATCGATGTCGGGCGTATGGTTTGACGACAGCTGCAGCGGCTGGTGCAGTTGCAGCACCCAGGCGATGCCGACTGTCAGCAGGTTGCCGAGGAAGAGGCCGTAGATCGGCTGCCGCACCGTGGCGGCATCCTCCCACAGGTATAACATCAGGATCATCATCAGCTTGCCGGAGAAGAAGACGGATGAACCCGGCGACACATCCCCGAACGGCAGCGAGACGTAAAAGACCGCGGCCAGATAGGTCTCCATGAAATGCATGACGCCGAGCGCCGTCAGGAAGACCCCGAGACCGAGCCGATGGCGGAAGTGCAGAAGCGTCACCATCAGCACGAAATAGGCCACGGCTTCGACGACGAAGAGAACGAGGTTCAGCGACTCCATTACGACACCTCGGCTACAGGCCGGCGTCGCGCCGACGCGGCGATCGCGGCTGCGGATCCTTTGATCGATCGTCCGAAAAAGTCACACACGAGGGCGCCCTGCAATCCTGCAGGCCATAGCTTTCACCGCAATCCTTTAAGATTGCGTGAGCGCCTTCTTATATTTCGGATGAACGCCAAGTCATACGATTGAAAAGCGAGGAATTTCTGTTCGGCGCCCCGGGTCGGAACGATCGCGGCTTCAGACCTGGCGAATCTTTTCGCCGTCGCCAAAGAGCGACAGGCCATGCTGGTCGATGATCTGGTGCGCCTTGCGCACTGTGCACTCGATCGCGTCGTCCGAGGAGGAGAAGAGATCGGCGCGGATGAAATTGCGCACCAGCACCTCGTCGCCGACTTTCTTTTCGATGCGGCCGGCCAGACGGTATTGGCTGCCTTCCTTGCGTGGCTCCGCATAGATCGTGCAATCGCCGTAAAGCTGCGGCTCACCGGAGGGGCCTGCCTCCGAAGCGGCCTTGCCGCCGGAGAACATCGAAAAGAGATTTGAAAGGAACGAAGCCATGATCCGTCTCTAACACGGCGGTATCGCGCTCGCCAAGTCAAATGATCAGACTGGCGAGGATCTCGTTTTCGGTAATATCCTCGTAACCCATGCCGGCGGCTTCGAAATTTGCGATCAGCCGGGCGAAATTCTCCGGTGCCTTGGTTTCTATGCCGATCAGGATCGAGCCGAAATTGCGCGCCGATTTCTTCAGATATTCGAAGCGGGCGATATCGTCGTCGGGACCGAGCAGATTGAGGAAATCCCTGAGCGCGCCCGGGCGCTGGGCAAGCCTGAGGATGAAGTATTTCTTCAGCCCTGCGTAACGCATGGCTCTTTCCTTTACGTCAGGCAGGCGCTCGAAGTCGAAATTGCCGCCGGAGACGACGGCGACGACGGTCTTGCCGCGGATCGCATCGGGATCCATCGCGGCGATCGCCGTCAGCGACAGGGCGCCGGCCGGCTCCAGCACGACGCCCTCGACATTCAGCATCTCCTGAATGGTGACGCAGATGGCGTTCTCCGGCATCAGATGCACTTGGCTTGCCGGGAAATCGCGCAGAGCGGCGAAATTCAGGTCGCCGATGCGGGCGACGGCGGCGCCGTCGACGAAGTTGTCGACCTTGGCAAGCGTCGTCACTTGGCCCGCCTCGATGCTGCGCCTGAGGCTCGGCGCACCGGCGGGCTCGGCAAAGACAAAGGCCGATTTCGGCACGATGCCTTCGAGATGACCGGTAATGCCGGCGGCAAGGCCGCCGCCGCCGACCGGCAGCACGACCATGTCAGGCAACGTTCCATCAGGCAATTGCTGCAGGATTTCAGCGGCGACGGTCGCCTGCCCCTCGATGATATCGGCGTGATCGAAGGGCGGCACCATGACGCCGCCGATCGCCTCGACATGGTCACGCGCGGCCTGGTAGCACTGGTCGAAGAAATCGCCGAACAGCCGGATGGTGATGAATTCGGCGCCGAACATGCGAGTCTTGTCGATCTTCTGCTGCGGTGTCGTCACCGGCATGAAGACGACGCCCGGTACGCCGAAATGGCGGCAGACATAGGCGAAGCCCTGGGCGTGATTGCCGGCCGAGGCGCAGACGAAGGTCTTGCCTGAAGCACCCTGGCCGATCGCCTTGCGGAAGAAATTGAAGGCGCCGCGGATCTTGTAGGAGCGCACCGGCGACAGATCCTCGCGCTTCAGCCAGATATCGGCGCCGTAGCGGGCGGAGAGATGGTCATTGAGCTGCAGTGGCGTCGCCGGGAAAAGGCTGCGCATTGCCGCTTCGGCGCTTTCGACTTCAAGTCTTGTCACGGGCGTGGTCCATTCCTAAAGATTAACCGCCGCCGCTATGGCACAGGCCGGCCGGAAAAAGAAAGCCGGCTCCGGCCATTTCCGGTTCGCTGACCGAGCCGCTCATCTCTTGATGCCGGTTCCGGCCTCGGGAAGCGTTTCTTAAGCCAATCGCAAAATCGGCGGCAGATGAACTGATTTTAACTGTCAATGCAAAGGCCTGCCACTTATATGGAGCGATGATGATCTTCAAATTCGCAAAACCGATTGCCTGGCTGCTGCTCGCCTTGATTCTCTTTGTCACGGTTTCGCCGATCGGGCTGAGACCGCATACGGTAACGACCGTCGATACGGATCGTGGCGGCGCCTATGTTCTCCTCGGCCTCGCCTTCGCGCTCGCCTATCCCAGACAGTGGAAACTGGTGGCCGTGCTGCTGATTACAGGGGCGGTTGCCATCGAATATCTGCAGTACTTCACGCCGACCCGCCATCCGCGCCTGCACGACGCCGGCATCAAGGCGATGGGCGCAGCGCTCGGGTTGCTGGCCGGCTGGGTGGTCAATAAGTGGCGCGAAACCAGGGCGCCGGACACCCTTCCCGTTGCGGAACGCTGATTATTCCAACTTAAAAATCGCGCAGTTGTATCGCCCAGAAAAACAGCGGGACCGCTGCGATCACGGTTCCCAGAATAAGTGCGACACTGGTTTTGAAGACCCGAATGCGCCGGGCCCTTACCCCACTCCAATCGTAAACCATCGTCTTACTCCCACAAGACAACACTTACTTACCCCGCCGCGGCGCAATCCTTGCATTGAAAACGCCATTGTCAAGCAATAACGCGCGTCTTCACGCAATATACAGGCTATTCAAACAGGATTATGAACGTGGTGCGGGCGACGGGGATCGAACCCGTACAGCCAAGGCCGAGGGATTTTAAGTCCCTTGCGTCTACCAGTTTCGCCACGCCCGCTTGCGGCGTTTTCAATATCTTGCGTCATTGACGATGGGAAGAGCCGAGAGGAGTAAAAATCACGCTTCCATTGTCGGCAACAGAGGCAGCCCGTCTGATCCCAGAAATTGCACATCTGCGAGGCGACCGTGCCGCTCACACTTTTCCGCATCATGCTCGAGTGTTTGCAAAGCGGCCGAAGGGCGCTACCTATTGACCAGCCTCACATCACGGAACACCCTATGAGCCATGACACCGTCGTCACCGCCGCCATGCTCGCCATCGGCGACGAACTGCTTTCCGGTCGCACCAAGGACAAGAATATCGGTCATCTCGCCGAGCTCCTTACGCTTTCCGGCATCGATCTCAAGGAGGTGCGCATCGTCGCCGACGACGAGGAGGCGATCGTCGAGGCGCTGAACGCGCTTCGCGTCCGATATGATTACGTTTTCACCTCTGGTGGCATCGGGCCGACGCATGACGACATCACCGCCGATGCGATCGCCAAGGCGTTCGGCCTGCCCTGCGAGCATGACGAGGAGGCCATGACGCTGCTAGCCGAGATGTATCGCCGCCGCGAAATGGAATTCACCGAGGCGCGCCAGCGCATGGCGCGCATGCCCCGCGGGGCGGCCCATATCGCCAATCCTGTCTCGACCGCGCCGGGCTTCATCATCGGCAATGTCTATGTCATGGCCGGCGTGCCGCAGGTTTTTCAGGCGATGGTCGACAATGTGTTGCCGACGCTTCGAACCGGCACGCCGGTGCTGTCGCTCGCTATCGCCTGCCCTTACGGAGAAGGCGATATCGGCACGCCGCTCGCCGCCATCCAGAAAGCCCATCCGGACACCAGCATCGGTTCCTACCCGCGTTATATCGGCCAGAAATTCTCGACCGAGATCGTCGTGCGCGGCCGCGCGCAGGCGGCAATCGACGCGGCCGGCGCCGAGGTGCATGCGATGATCGACGCCATCCGGATGAAAAAGGAGGTCACTGAGAACCATTCCGCCGAGGCTTGAGGACAGTACGGGAACTGGCCATCCTTGATATCGGTCAAGGAACAGGAGAGAGGACCGGTGCTTTCCTTCCCTCGCGCCCGCCATTTCAGCGCAAGGAGAATTGATATGTCTTACAAAACCATTCTCGCCATTCTCGATACGAGAGACAATAGCGCCGCGGTTGCCGACTTCGCCTTTGCCATTGCCGCCGAAAACGGCGCTCATGTGATCGGACTGCACGCCGAAAACATCTCCGCCGTGCCGCTGGTGGCGCCGATGGAAATTCCCGATCCCGTCGCCGTGCAGGCGCTGCAAGACATGGCGCATGGCGAAACGACCGATGTCGAGGGCATATTCCGCGCCAAGGCGCAGGCCGCCGGCGCCTCCTCCGAATGGCGCAGCTTTGCCACATCGACCGGCTACGGCTCGGCACCGCTGATCGATAGCGCGCACAGCGCCGATCTTTTGATTGCGTCACAAGCCGATCCGGCCAACCCATCCGACAGCCATGTCGATCTCGACAGTTTCCTCTTCGAAACCGGCCGGCCGGTGCTGATGATCCCCTATATCATTCGCCAGCCGAAGCCGATCAAACGTGTGCTGATCGCCTGGAACGGCTCGAAGGAGGCGGCGCGCGCAACCTTCGACGCGCTGCCGTTCCTGAAGGCGGCCGAGGCCGTGGAGATCTTTTCGGTTGATCCGGCGGAGATGGCGCCGCAATCATCGATGATCCCAGGCGCCGAGATCGCCGCGACACTTGCCCGCCACGGCGTGAAGACGACGCTTTCGACGGCTCGAAGCATTGATAAGAACACCTCGCATGTCATTGAGAACCGGCTTTCCGACGACAGCATCGATCTCCTCGTCATGGGCGCCTATACCCACTCCTGGCTCTGGCAGATGATCTTCGGCGGCACGACGAGGACCCTGCTGCAATCGATGACGGCGCTGACGCTTCTGTCGCGTTGATCCTCTTGCCGGAATCGTTGGGCGCTCTTGCGTTTTGCTGGCAAATCCCGCTAATTGCGGCGACCGATGAGGGCTTCGAGCCTCGGCCGATCTCGCGCAGTTCCGGCTCGCGCGATTTCTTGTTTTGCCGATCGCCGCCGCAAGCCCGTCCGGTCGCCGGCAAACGGCGTGTCATCTCTATCATGCCGCGGAGCAGCCCGATGTCCCTTCCCGATAAAGCCTTTCCCGTTTCCTGGGATCAGTTCCACCGCGATGCGCGCGCCCTTGCCTGGCGGCTTGCCGGCCTCGACCAGACGTTCAAGGCGATCGTCTGCATCACCCGCGGCGGCCTTGTTCCGGCCGCGATCATCTCGCGCGAATTGAACATCCGCCTGATCGAAACCGTCTGCATCGCCTCCTATCATGACTACGCCAACCAGGGCGACATGGTGCTGCTCAAGGGAATTGCGCCCGAGCTTGCGGAAAACGGCGGCGAAGGCGTGCTGGTCGTCGACGATCTCACCGATACCGGCAAGACCGCCGCACAGGTGCGCACCATGCTGCCGAAGGCCCATTTCGCCTGCGTCTATGCCAAGCCGAAGGGCGTGCCGACCGTCGACACCTTCATCACCGAGGTGAGCCAGGATACCTGGATCTATTTCCCCTGGGATATGGGCTTCACCTATCAGGAGCCGATCGCCAAGGGGGCGCGCTGACCGCCCCCTTTCGGAGCCCGCCGGCAGCGTCGCCGGCGCAGTTCGACAGCCCGATATTTCCGGCGAATCGCCATGCGCATCTGCGCCGAAAATGCCATCACAAGATTTGCCGCAGGACGCTTTTTTGTGGTTCCGGCGTTTTCCTCAGCCGGCAGTGCCCGCAAGCCATTGTAATTTCAGCGTTCCCTGGCTTTCCCCAATCTTCACAGGCGCATCCACAAGATGTTGTGGTTAGCAATCAATTTAAACCCAGCCCTTGACGGAATCAGCTGTTTCAAACTTTACTATCCCTGATGTTGCGGCGGCGACAGGACCGGAGGTAACGAGCCCGGTTCCTTTTTGAAAATAAGACGCGGAATCAGGTGCTGCACCGAAAAACGGTTCAGGCCCGACAGCATTTCCGCGCGATTTTCAGCCCCAAAAAAAGTGACATCGGGGCTGGCGATAATAAGCTGTTAATACTATATTTAGTGTTTGCAGCCACCATCACCACAATATACAGGAAGGGCATCTCCGGATGACACCCCTGTCACGATACGGAAACGAGACTGGCTGCATGACAGAAAGTGCCGCCGGATAGGAATTTTGCGCCCTGGGGACAGGCGCCAACGCGAGGTCAAGACTATGCGCATCGAACGTCGTTTCACGAAGGCCGGCCAAGGCGCCTATGCGGATATCGAATTCCGCAAGGCGACGAGCGAGATCAAGAACCCGGACGGTTCGATCGTTTTCCGCCTCGAGAATATCGACGTTCCCGCCCAGTTCTCCCAGGTCGCGACCGACGTTCTGGCGCAGAAGTATTTCCGCAAGGCCGGCGTTCCCACGCGGCTGAAGAAGGTCGAGGAAAACGACGTTCCGTCCTTCCTGTGGCGTTCCGTTCCCGACGACGCCGCGCTAAAGACCCTGCCGAAAGAAGAGCAGACCGGCTCCGAGATCGATGCGCGCCAGGTCTTCGACCGTCTTGCCGGCACCTGGACCTATTGGGGCTGGAAAGGCGGCTATTTCTCTTCCGAGGAAGATGCTGCGGCCTTCAAGGACGAGCTTG
The DNA here is from genome assembly GCF_014200175.1 of Rhizobium lentis. GTDB lineage: Bacteria > Pseudomonadota > Alphaproteobacteria > Rhizobiales > Rhizobiaceae > Rhizobium > Rhizobium mulingense. The sequence goes on from NZ_JACHBD010000004.1 coordinate 417,845, forward strand.
CCTATATGCTCGCCACCCAGCGCGTGGCGCCGAACTCGCCGCAATGGTTCAACACCGGCCTGCATTGGGCCTACGGCATCGACGGCCCCGGCCAGGGCCATTTCTATGTCGACCCCTTCACCGGCAAGCTGACCAAGTCCAAGTCGGCCTACGAACATCCGCAGCCGCATGCCTGCTTCATCCAGTCGGTCGAGGACGACCTCGTCAACGAAGGCGGCATCATGGATCTCTGGGTGCGTGAGGCGCGCCTGTTCAAATACGGCTCCGGCACCGGCTCCAACTTCTCCATGCTGCGCGGCGAAGGCGAAAAGCTTTCCGGCGGCGGCCGCTCCTCCGGCCTGATGAGCTTCCTGAAGATCGGTGACCGCGCCGCCGGCGCCATCAAGTCGGGCGGTACGACGCGCCGTGCCGCCAAGATGGTGGTCGTCGACATCGACCACCCCGATATCGAGGAATACATCAACTGGAAGGTCAAGGAAGAGCAGAAGGTCGCAGCCCTCGTCACCGGCTCGAAGATCGTCGCCCGGCACCTGAAGGCGATCATGAAGGCCTGTGTCAATTGCGACGGCGGCGACAATGGCGATTGCTTCGATCCGGCCAAGAACCCTGCCCTGAAGCGCGAAATCCGCGCCGCCAAGAAGGATCAGGTTCCGGAGAATTACGTCCAGCGCGTCATCCAGTTCGCCCGCCAAGGTTATAAGGATCTCGAATTCAAGACCTACGACACGGATTGGGATTCGGAAGCATACCTCACGGTCTCCGGCCAGAACTCCAACAACTCCGTCTCGATCAAGGACGACTTCCTGCGCGCCGTCGAAAATGACGGCGAATGGAAGCTGACCGCCCGCAAGGACGGCCGGGTGATGAAGACGCTGAAGGCGCGCGATCTCTGGGAAACGATTTCCTACGCCGCCTGGGCCTCGGCTGATCCGGGCATCCACTTCAACACGACGATGAACGACTGGCACACCTCGCCCGCCGGCGGCCCGATCCGCGGCTCGAACCCGTGCTCGGAATACATGTTCCTCGACGACACCGCGTGCAATCTTGCCTCGCTGAACCTGCTGCAGTTCAAGGACAAGGCCACCAAGCGCATCAATATCGGCGACTATGAACATGCCGTCCGCCTGTGGACCGTCGTGCTCGAAATCTCGGTGATGATGGCGCAGTTCCCCTCGAAGCGCATTGCCGAACTCTCCTACGAATACCGCACGCTCGGCCTCGGCTACGCCAACATCGGCGGCCTGCTGATGTCCTCGGGCATTCCCTATGATTCGGCCGAAGCCCGCGCCATTGCTGGCTCGCTGACGGCGATCATGACCGGCATCTGCTATGCGACCTCGGCCGAAATGGCCGCCGAGCTCGGGCCCTTCCCGAACTTCGCGCCGAACCGCGAAAGCATGCTGCGGGTCATCCGCAACCATCGCCGCGCCGCTTACGGCGAAACCTCCGGCTATGAGGCGCTGTCGATCGACCCGGTCGCGCTGATCCATTCGGAAAACCCGGACCAGGATCTTGCCGCCCATGCCAAGTCGGCCTGGGACAAGGCGCTCGAGCTCGGCGAGAAGCATGGCTACCGCAATGCCCAGGTCTCGGTCATCGCGCCCACCGGCACGATCGGCCTCGTCATGGATTGCGACACGACCGGCATCGAGCCCGACTTCGCCCTCGTCAAGTTCAAGAAGCTCGCCGGCGGCGGCTACTTCAAGATCATCAACCGCGCCGTGCCGGAAGCGCTGCGCACGCTCGGTTATTCCGAGAGCCAGATCGCCGAAATCGAGGCCTATGCCGTCGGCCACGGCAACCTGAACCAGGCGCCGGCGATCAACCCGTCGACGCTGAAGGCCAAGGGCTTGACCGACGAGAAGGTGGAAGCCGTCAACGCGGCGCTGAAGAGCGCCTTCGACATCAAGTTCGTCTTCAACCAGTGGACGCTCGGCGCCGACTTCCTGAAGGAGACGCTGAAGGTTTCCGACGAACAGCTCACTGACATGAGCTTCAGCCTGCTCGACCATATGGGCTTCTCGAAGAAGGACATCGAAGCCGCCAACATCCATGTCTGCGGCGCGATGACGCTGGAAGGCGCGCCCTTCCTGAAGGCCGAGCACCTGCCGGTCTTCGATTGCGCCAATCCCTGCGGCAAGATCGGCAAGCGCTACCTCTCGGTGGAAAGCCATATCCGCATGATGGCGGCCGCCCAGCCCTTCATCTCCGGCGCGATTTCCAAGACGATCAACATGCCGAACGACGCCACCGTCGAGGATTGCAAGAACGCCTACCTTCTGTCCTGGAAGCTCGGCCTCAAGGCCAACGCGCTCTATCGCGACGGCTCGAAGCTGTCGCAGCCGCTCAATGCCTCGCTGATCGAGGACGAGGACGACGAGGATGCGCTGGAGGAACTGTTGCAGGCCCCCGTCGCCGCACAGGCCGTCACCATCACCGAGAAAATCATCGAGCGGGTGATCGAACGCGTTTCGCGCGAACGCGAGAAGCTGCCGAACCGCCGCCAGGGCTATACCCAGAAGGCCGCCGTCGGCGGACACAAGGTCTATCTCCGCACCGGTGAATTCGGCGACGGCCGCCTCGGCGAGATCTTCATCGACATGCACAAGGAAGGCGCTGCCTTCCGCGCGATGATGAACAATTTCGCCATCGCCATCTCGCTCGGCCTGCAATATGGCGTGCCGCTCGAGGAATATGTCGAGGCCTTCACCTTCACCAAGTTCGAGCCGGCCGGCATGGTCATCGGAAACGACGCGATCAAGAACGCCACCTCGATCCTCGACTACGTCTTCCGCGAGCTAGCCGTCTCCTATCTCGGCCGCCACGACCTCGCCCATGTCGATACGTCGGATTTCTCGAACACCGCACTCGGCAAGGGCATCCAGGAAGGCAAGACCAACCTGCTGTCGACCGGCTGGACCCGCGGCTACAAGCCGACGCTCGTCTCCGGCGCTGGCGAGCGCCAGGCGGGCGAACCCAAGGGTGCCGCCACCGCAGCCCCTGCCCGCGCCGCGTCCACCGGCACCGTGACCGCCTTTGCCGGCAGTGCTGCCCGCAAGCTGGAGCCGACGGTCGCCATCTCCACCTCCGAAATCGTCGCCTTCAAGCGCGATTACGAGGAGCGCGCCAAGGAATTGGCCGAAGAGATCGCCGAAGAGGTGCTGGAAGAAATCACCAGCGACGCCACCGCCCTCTTCTCCGACAAGGCGGCAGCCGACGCGGCAACGGCCAAGACCGAAGCCAAGAAGGTGGAAGCCGAACGCAGGCAGCGCTCGATCATGCAGGGCTATACCGGCAACATGTGCTCGGAGTGCCAGAATTTCACGATGGTGCGGAACGGGACTTGCGAGAAGTGCGACACGTGTGGTGCGACGAGCGGTTGCAGTTGAGAGAGCCTAAGTAGCGCTCATTCGCCATCATCGCGTTTGAACTCTGACAGCCGACCTTGAGTTGAAAGCCGAGAAAGCCGGGCTGCCACGCCCGGCTTTGTCGTTCACGGCGACCCCTTAGCCGTTGGTCGCGGCCCGGAAGTCACAAAGGCAGGAAATCGAACAGGCGCTTGCTTGCGCTCGCCGCCCAGGAGGGCTTCACGGTTCCGGCCGCCAACGGCGGGCCTGGCGATGGAACCAGGGGCGACGGGTAAAACCGGTTGAGCATCGCGTCGCAGACATAGTGCCCCCAATTCGCCAAGCGCTCCGTCTCTCGCGCGCCGAGGAAATGAAGATAGGTGCCGACGTCGGCGGGAATGACCGACGACGGCGGCAGCGTGTAGGAGGCATATGGCTTGAGTTCGACATCCCTGCTGTCGATCGACCAATAGACGCCGTGCGTTCTTGCGCGCAGAGCCGATTTTGTAAGATCGTCGAGGCCAAGCAGATCAGCCCGTTTTGCGGCCTTGAAGCCGCCGATCAGGTCCCGCCGCCGCAGCGCCCTCACCTGATTGTCGGCCGTGTCGAGCACCCGCTTGAGCTGGCTGAAGTAGTTCCAATATCCGCGGGTGGAGGAACGCCAGGGCGCGCCGGCATCGCTGACGAGCAGGCAGTCGCAGCGTTTCAGCGCCGGCTCGATGCCGTGATTGTCGTAAACGCCGCCATCGCTCAATATCGCCCGGCCCGGAGCGACAGGTTCGCCGACCGTCTCGTCGAGCTTTTCTCTCTTCCATGAAAATTGCGACAGGTCCAATCGCAGCGGTGACAGCACGGGCGGGAATGCGGCCGAGGCGGCAACTGCGGTCGCAAGCGGAAGCGCCGGATGAAACGAGAGGCCGATCCGGTAATCCGCGATATAGCGATTGGACATGCGGAAGAGCGAACCGGTGCTGAGATTGCTGGCGCAGAAGACGAACCAGGGCGATCCCGGCAGGTCTTTCAGGCTCGGCGACTTTCCGTCGAACAGGTGTCGGTCGTAGAGTTTGGCGGCTTCCTCCGCCGCACTCGAGAAGGGGTTGAACACGCCCTTCAGGAAGCTCGGCTCATCCGCAAAGACCTGGCTGAAGGCCAGGATACGATCCAAATACTCGGCGTTGAAATTGACGGCGACCCCGTCCTGAAGGACAAGCCGCGGCCACACATAGGCCAGCAAGCCGGAGGCGATCGATCCGCCCGATACCGAAGAGATCATATCGAGCTTCGCCAGAAGACCGGCCTCGTTCAGCCTCGCCAGCGATCCCGCATGGAACAGCATGGCCCGATAGCCGCCGCCCGAAAGGCAAAGGCCGAGTTGGTAACGTTCCGCCGGCTTCTCGGGATCGTCAGATCCAGACAGGACGCCGTTTTCCTCGGGATGCTCGTCTTCTGACATGCTCGGCCTCACTCAGGAATGTGAGTTTCCCAACATTTCTTCCTCCGAGCAACCACCGGTCGCTCGTCTTTGGGCCTGCGCGCTACTTGCTCGTATATCGGCGGGAATTGGCATCGCATTTGTGCCACTCCCAGTTTATTCCGGCTTCGCCTTCATGGCCGTAGCACCAGTCGACGCGATTGAGCAGCGGACCGAGCTCGTCGCGCCGTTTGCATGCCCGTAGCGTCTCGGTGCCCTCGCGATCGACACTCGTACGGCAGAAGTCGTCCAGTCCTGTCCACTGATGGATCAACCGGTCCGGCGCCTTGGCTCCCTTGTCCGTGGCGAGCACCTTTCCGGTCTCGGACTCGATCTGCAGAGAGGCCGTGTTCCACACGAAGGAGAATTCCGCCATGCCGGAGGATGTCTTACCCGTGTCCCTGTTTCCGGCAAACCACTCGACAATTCCCGACATTTCGCATTTTCCGGCACAGCTCGCAGTCACGGAGCCGGGCTTGACGCTGTAGATGCGCTGCGGCCAGCGTTGGGCGAAGGTCGCCTTGTCCTGTAGCACGACGCCTTTGTCGACCGAGTTTCCAAAGAAGGAGACCTCGTCGGCATAGACGTCCTTCATGAAGGCCAACGCCGAGGCGCTGTCTTTCGACCATTCGTCATTGTATCGGTTGACGAAATCAACCGCTTCCGTGGTCAGGTCGCCAGGTTCGGATGCGGCCGCCTCCTCAGAATCGCTTGAGTCCGGTGGCATGACGGCGGGTGTTGCGCTCACCTCAGGCGCGGCGTCCTGAGGCGGCGACGCGCTTTCCTGCGGCGCGGGCATGTCCTCGGGCGTGTTGATGTTCCAGTTCCCCATTTCCGCAGCAGTGAGATACCTGATATCGGTGCTGTCGATCGACAGGCTGAGCTGCAGCAGACTGGGGCTTACCCCCATGTCGGTGAGATAGCCGATGATCTCCCCGGTCATCACTTGAACGGTCGAGACTGCCAATTTGTTGTCCATGGGAACATCGTCGGATAGGGAAACGCGATGCACGCCGATGGAGCCCGGCTCGGCAAACCGTTCAACGCCACCGACAAAGGCGAAGGCGCAAGCCGATGCACATTCCAGGGCTCTGATCTGGAGCGTTTTTGCATTCAGTGCGCGGAGAGCCCGGCCGAACCGGATCGCAGCGACCACGTTTCCGCCGGGCGAGTCAAAGCTGATATAGTCCGGATGGTACTGCGTATATTCTTCGACAAGCGTCATCGGATCGTCGGAGAATTCGAACACGCCCTTTATCACCAGACCACGCTCTCCCGGCGCACCGTCCAGACGTTGGTAGGAAATTGCCGCATGCCCCTCTCCGGCCATGGCGACGAAGGCCAGCAGCATCGCTATCAACGAGACGGATTTCCGCATTCTTCCCCAGCCTTCGAGCACCTGTACCTCTCCTGTCGTCATTCGCAGCCTAGCTTGCGCAGGGTATAGCCGGATGACGAAATCACCTGCCCCCGTGAATCCCGGCCGTCCGCGCCCAGCCGACGCCGATTACGGTCTGAAGAACAATAGCTTCGCAGAGAATGTTGATAGCGACCCCAGCAGCTTAAGATCAATGCACAACGGGCGATCTTCTGGCAAGCGTCACAATCAGAAGTGTTGGGACAAGGTAAATGCTGATCCTCGCCGGGAAAGATCGCAGTTCGCAAGGCATCATAGACCTATGCAATAAATATCGGTTATGTCGCCTGCACCGAAGCATTTGACCAACGAGGCACTTCGTGACTTCTATCTATGACAATCACGCCCTCGACCTGACGAGCGATCTCGATTTCTTCTCCCTCCTCACCTGCAGCTACATGCGCATCGTTGGCCGTCCTCTTGTCCAGGACGGACAAGGGCCGGGCTGGCTCTACAATTCTGCTCCTTTCGTGGTCCTCGCCCACAATACCGAACCCGACCCGCGCTTCATCTACGCGAATCGCACCGCGCAGACCTGTTTCGAATATAGCTGGGATGAATTCATCGCGCTGCCGTCGCGGCTTTCGGCCGAGCAGCCGGATCGGGCGGAACGCCAGCGGCTGCTCGATAGCGTGACCCGCGACGGTTTTGTCGAGAATGGCCGCGGCGTCAGGATCGCGAAATCGGGGCGCCGTTTCTGGATCGAGAAGGTGACTGTCTGGCAGCTTATCGACGAAAGCGGCAAACGTTTGGGCCAGGCTGCGATATTCCTTTCGTGGCGGGACGCGTAGGCTAGCCGGCCAGCCGCCGGGCCTCAGCCTGATGCATTGTACCCGGGCGGTGACGTCACGGCTTTACGCGGTCGGGATGCGCCGCCTGGAAGGCCGGCAGTTCGGCACACCGGGCGGCGATCGCGATGATGCGCTTGAGATGCGTGAGATCAACGCCCCAGCGGCGGGCATTGTAGACCTGTGGGATGAGGCAAAGGTCGGCCATCGTTGGCGCATCGCCGAAGCTGAAGGCTCCGCCGGTTTCGGCAATCATGGCTTCCAGTTTGCCAAGTCCGTCGGCGATGAAATGCTTCATCCATTCCTCGCGGGCATCCGCCTTCTCGGTCAGGGTCATGACATGCGACACGACGTGCATGTTGCAGATCGGATGGATGTCCATGGCGATTGCATAGGCAAGCGCGCGCACATGCTGGCGATCGGCGTTGTCCGAGGGCAGCAATCCGCATTCCGGCCGCAGCTCGGCCAGATATTCGATGATCGCCAGCGACTGCGTCAGGGGCCTTCCATCGATCACCAGGGTCGGCACGAGCCCTTGCGGGTTGAGTGCGAGATAATCCGGTTTCCTGTGCGCGCCCTCCAAGAGGTTGACCGGCACCGTCCTGTAGTCGATCCCAAGCAGGTTGAGGGCGATGCGGACGCGGTAGCTCGCCGACGATCGCCAGTAGTCGTAAAGAACGACCTCGCTCATTGCGGTCCCGCTCCTCCATAGCGTTCGACGGTCTGCTCGATCGCCCCGAAGATCGAATGGCCGGCACGGTCCTTCATCTCGATGCGGACCTGGTCGCCGAACTGCATGAAGGGGGTCTTCGGCGAGCCGCTTTCGATCGTCTCGATCATCCGGATTTCGGCGATGCAGGAATAGCCGTCGCCGCCGTCTTCGACCGGCCTGCCCGGGCCGCCGTCCCGCTTATTGGAAACCGTACCCGAACCGATGATCGTTCCGGCGCTGAGATGACGGGTCTTGGCGGCATGGGCGATCAGCTGGCCGAAATCGAAGGTCATATCGATGCCGGCATTGGCCTTGCCGAAAGGCTTGCCGTTCAGGCTGACGAGCAGCGGCAGATGCAGCTTGCCGCCATCCCACGCCTCCCCCAGCTCGTCCGGCGTCACCGCCACCGGCGAAAATGCCGAGGCCGGCTTGGACTGGAAGAAACCGAACCCCTTGGCCAGCTCTTCGGGGATCAGGCCGCGCAGCGACACGTCGTTGACGAGCATCACCAGGCAGATGGCGTCGCGGGCGGTCTCAGGGCTTGCCCCCATGGCGACATCGCCGGTGATGACAGCGACCTCGCCCTCCATATCGATGCCATGAGCCTCGTCGGCCGCGACGATCTGATCGCGAGGCGCGAGGAAGACATCCGAGCCCCCCTGATACATCAGCGGATCGGTCCAGAAGCTTGCCGGCATTTCGGCGCCGCGCGCCTTGCGCACCAGTTCGACGTGGTTGACGTAAGCGGAACCATCGGCCCATTGATAGGCCCGCGGTAGGGGTGACGCGGCGTCATGTTCGTGAAAACGGCGCGTCGGCTGGGCGCCGGTCTCGATGCCTTCGGCAATCAGCCGGAGTCTCGGCGCCACATGGTCCCAGTCGTCGAGGGCTGCCTGCAGCGTGCGGGCGATGTGGCCGACTTCGGAGCAGCGGGTCAGGTCGCGGGACACGACGACGAGGCGGCCGTCCCTGGTGGAGTCCTTCAAGGTCGCAAGTTTCATGTGCCAATTCCGATGCTATCACTTGATACCGGGGGTTCCGTCGAACTTGCGTTCCAACCCGTCCCAGCACTCGAGGTAATCCTCCTGCAGCGTTTCCAGCTCGGCGGCGTATTTCGTCAGTTGCTGCGGGTACCGGGTCTCGAACATGAAGGCCATGGTGTGATCGAGCTTCACCGGTTTGAGCTCGACATTGGCCGCCTTTTCGAAGGCGAGCGCATCCGGCCCATGCGGCAGCATCATGTTGTGCAGGCTCATGCCGCCCGGCACGAAACCCTCTTCCTTGGCGTCATACTGTCCATGGATCAGACCCATGAATTCGCTCATGATGTTGCGGTGATACCAGGGCGGGCGGAATGTATGCTCGGCCACCAGCCAGCGCGGTGGAAAGATCACGAAATCGACATTGGCGGTGCCGGCATCCTCGGTCGGAGCGGTCAGCACCGAAAAGATCGACGGATCGGGATGATCGAAGAGGATGGCGCCGACCGGAGAAAATGTCGTGAGATCGTATTTGAACGGGGCATAATTGCCGTGCCAGGCCACCACATCGAGCGGCGAATGGCCGATCTCGGTGACATAGAATTTGCCGCACCACTTCACATGAACGCGGCAAGGCGTTTCCTTGTCCTCATAGGCGGCGACAGGAGTCTTGAAATCGCGCGGGTTTGCCAGGCAGTTGGCACCGATCGGGCCACGCTCCGGCAGCGTGAATTTGGCGCCGTAGTTCTCGCATATATAACCACGCCAGGTGGTCTGCTCGCCTGATGTGAGGATCTTGAACATCATGCCGCGGGGGATGAGGCATATTTCGGCGGGCTCGACATCCATGATGCCCATTTCGGTGAACACCCGGATGGCGCCGAGCTGCGGCACGATCAGCAATTCGCCATCGGCGTTGAAGAAATAGTCATCGACCATGTCCTCGTTGAAGACATAGGCGTGGGCCGACATGCCCACCTGGGTCGTGGCGTCGCCGGCCGTCGTGATTGTCCGCACGCCTTCCAGAAAATTCAGCTTTTCGGTGGGCGCAGGGATAGGGTCCCAGCGAAGCTGTCCGAGAGGCAGCGAATGCTCGTCGAGGCAGGGCGCGGTCTTCCAGAGCGGATAGGACGCGTTCGAGAAGCGCCGCGTGTGGCGCACGCTCGGGCGAATGCGGTAAAGCCAGGACCTCTCGTTCGTCCCGCGCGGGGCGGTGAACGGCGAGCCGGAAAGCTGCTCGGCATAGAGGCCGTAATTGCATTTCTGCGGGCTGTTCTGGCCCTGCGGCAAAGCACCGGGAAGCGACTCGGTTTCGAAGTCGTTCCCGAAACCCGGCATATACTTCACTTTGTCTGCCGCCGCCGCTTCACCGCCGGAAGCCTGGATCGATGTCTGGTCCATTGCTCAACTCCTCCCCAAAAACTCAAGGCCGAAAACTCCGGCGCCGCGCGCCCTTCAGACGCACGGGCGCCCTTAGAGTTTACTCCGCTGCGGTGCCGATGACACCACGCTTGATCTGATCGGCCTCGATCGACTCGAAAAGAGCGCGGAAGTTGCCTTCGCCAAAACCCTCGTCACCCTTGCGCTGGATGAATTCGAAGAAGATCGGGCCGATGACGGTTTTCGAGAAGATCTGCAGCAGGATTTTCGTCATGCCGCCATTCACCACACCTTCGCCGTCGATGAGGATGCCGTGCTTCTTCATGCGCTCGATGGGTTCACTGTGGCCGTTCACACGTTCATAAGACATGTCGTAATAGGTCTCCGGCGGACCCGGCATGAAGCGCAACCCGTTGTCGGCAAGCCGGTCGGTGGCCCCATAAATATCCTCGGTGCCGACGGCGATGTGCTGGATGCCCTCGCCCCGGTACTTCTTCAGATATTCCTCGATCTGGCTGGTGTCGTCCTTCGATTCATTCAGCGGAATGCGGATCTTGCCGCAGGGCGAGGTGATGGCACGGCTGACCAGACCGGTGATGCGGCCGTCAATATCGAAGAAGTGGATCTGCTTGAAATTGAACAGCTCGCGGTAGAAATCCCACCATTTGTCCATATTGCCGCGGAAGACGTTGTGCGTGAGATGATCGAGGTAGTAGAAGCCGATCCCCTCAGGGCGCGGGTTACGCTCACCCAACCAATCGAATTCGGCATCGTAGGCCGATCCCTTGGCGCCATAGGTCTCGACGAAATAAAGCAGCGAGCCGCCGATACCTTCAATCGCCGGGACGTCCAGCATCTTGTCGTCGCCTTCATAGGGAACGGCGCCCTTCGACACCGCATGGTCGAAGGCGTGTTTGGCGTCGACGACACGCCAGGCCATCGATGCCGCGCAGGGACCGTGCTTTTCGACGAAGCGGGCGGCATGACTGCCGGGTTCGGCATTGACGACATAGTTGATATCGCCCTGGCGCCAGACGGTGATGTCTTTCGTCTTGTGCCGGGCGACGGCGGCGTAGCCCATGCGTGTGAAGAGCTCGCTGAGCTTCTCCGGCTCGGGATGCGCGAACTCGACGAATTCGAAACCGTCGGTGCCGGCCGGGTTGTCGGCGGTGATTTCCGACGGCGGTGCATCATGCGGGAAAGGACCCATTTTCTCCTCCTGACGATTGGAGTTTGACTGTGCAAAGTGTGACCCAAAACGCGCGCAAAGTTCTTGCATTCTTTATGCGTACAGAAGATATTATGCACAGTTCGTGAGTATTTTGGAGATTTTGCGCAATGGATGAACGGCTGGACAAATTGGATCTGCGCCTGCTCCAGGAACTGCAAAAGGATGGCAGGCTGACGAACAACGAACTTGGCGATCGCATCGCCCTTTCACCCTCGCAATGCTCGCGCCGGCGCACGCGACTGGAGTCCGAGGGCTATATCCGCAGCTACCGTGCCTATCTCGATCGGGAGAAGCTGGGGCTGGACATGCTGGTGGTCATTTCGGTGACGCTTGCCACCCACAACAGGGATAATGCCCGGCGGTTTTCCCAGCTGATCAACGGGCTGCCGGAAGTTCTAGAAGCCTATGCGCTGACCGGCGAAATGGACTACCACCTGAAGGTCGCGACCCGCGGGCTCGCCGACCTCTCCAAATTCGTCAACGACGTTCTGTTGCCGCACGAGTCGGTGCAGCACGTGAAAACCTCGATCGTGCTCGACACGCTGAAGACCTTCGAGGGCTTTCCGGTACGCATACCCGGTAGCTGGCACGGCGACAGCGCGCGTTGATCTCCCCTTGTCACCGATCGGCGACCCACTTAGCAATAAGCGTCAAAGCGGCAGTTCGGTCGAGAATTTCAGCTCGCGCAGGACGAAGCTCGAGACCACCGTGCGCACATGCGGGTTGCGCATGAGGTACCGCGTCATGAAGGCTTCGTAGCTTTCGACGTCGCTGGCCCGGATCTTCAGCATATAGTCGAAGGCGCCCGACAAGGCGTAGCATTCCATGATCTCCGGGCGTTCCAGCACCACCGAAGCGAAGGACGCGACCGCCTCTTCGTGGTGATCCTCCAGCGTGACATGGGCGATCACGCAGAGTTTGAGATCGAGTTTGCCGGGATCGAGCAGCGTCACGCGCTTGCGGATAACGCCGTCGGCTTCCAGTTCCTGGATCTTCCGCCAGGCGGAGCTCTGCGACATGCCGGCCTTCTCCGCCAGGTCCGCCAGCGACAGGCTGCCATCGGCCTGGATGAGTTTCAGAAGCTTGCGGCGAAAGCTCCCGGTTTCTTTCATTTTCACTTTCTTGATCGAGAATATTTTTCATCACTATGGCGATACGCGGCACAAAAGAAAAGAAAATCCGCCCGGCACGGAGCATAATCGCAGAAATAGCGACATTCTCGGGAGGATCGACCGATGACCAAAGAAAGCAGCTACACCGCCAAACTGCCCGGCCCGGACGGCCTCTACGACTACAGCCCCGAGGAAGATGCGATCTGGGGCGAACTCTACCGGCGTCAGATGAAGATACTGGCCGACACGGCCTGCCAGGAATATCTGGATGGCGTCAAACTGCTGGGCTTGAAGCCGGAGAAAGTGCCTCAGCTTCTCGATGTGAACAGACGCCTTAACGAGACCACCGGCTTCGGCGTCGAAGGCGTGCCGGCGCTCATTCCGCCCTCGCGCTTTTACGAACTTCTGTCGCAAGGCAAATTCCCGCTGGCAACCTTCCTGCGCCGTCGCGAACATATCGACTATATCGAGGAACCGGACCTGTTTCACGAGGTCTTCGGCCACTGCCCGCTACTGACGAACCAGAGTTACGCCAATTTCGTCCGGCATTTCGGCGAAACGGCCATGCGCCTCGGCAAGGGCTATTCATGGCATCTGTTCCGGATTTTCTGGTTCACGGTCGAATTCGGCCTGATCAATACGCCGCAAGGCCGCCGCTGCTTCGGCGCCGGCATCGTCTCATCGCCCAGTGAAGCAAAGGCAGCAACGGAAGGCACGGCCTGCGAATTCCGGCCGTTCGATCTGCTGAGCGCTCTCAGGACCCCCTATCGAATCGATATCCTCCAGCCGATCTACTATGTCATCGACAGCTTTGCCGATCTTGAAGCGATCGTGGACCAAGATATCGGCGGCATGATCCTCAAGGCGAAAACGCTGGGTGACTTCGCTCCGGCCTTCGAAGCCAAGGCCTCGTAATAGGTCCTCAGCGGGGGAAACAGTCGGTCTGCAAAATGCCGCGTCTCACTTCGGAGCGGCCGGGCTGCGATTGACAAAATCGACAAGGACGCCCGGCTTGACCATGCCGGCCAACTCTTCGGCGTCCCAGTTCGTCAGCCGCACGCAACCATGCGAGCCGACCTTGTCGATGAGCTTCGGCTCCGGCGTCCCATGGATTCCATAGGTCGGCTCGGTCAGGTCGATCCAGACGCTGCCAACCGGCCCGTTCGGCCCCTTCGGGATCGTCAGGACCTTGTCGTTCTTTCCCTGCTTGAAGTTGCGCTTCGGGTCGTATCGGTAGACCGGCATCCTCGCGACGCCCTTGACCTTGTGCTTTCCCGAGGGCGACGGATTGTCTTTGCTGCCGATCGTCGCGGGATAGACGGCCAGCAAAGATCCGTCCTCGGCATAGGCCAGCACCTGCCCTAGCTTCTTGTCGGCCTCGATTCTCTTGACCTTGCCTTCCCTTGCGGGACCGGGGTCGACGACCCACACCGTGTCTCCAGGTGCAAACTGCGAAGCCGGGTTGAGCGCGTTCAACAGATCGAGACCCATATGGAAGCGTTCGGACAATTTCTCTGCGACGCTGGTATAGCCGAGGCTCTGCATCTTGGCCTTGTCGCCGTAATCCTCGGGGATCGTCTCGACGAGACCCGTGGCATCCTCGGGCGAGACGACATAGCTCCTGATAATGGCGGCATTGTCTTCCAGGCGGGAAACGACCTCGGGATCCGGCCTACCGTCGACAGGAAGTTTGTTCATGGCCTCGAAACCGGCCACGGCCTTATTGACGTTCTCCCCGGATAGGCCGTCGATCACGCCGGGAGACGAGCCCGCCCGGTCGAGCAGGACCTGAAGACGGACGATCGCCGGGTCCGGATCTGCGGGCGACGGCTTTGCCGTCTCGATGTCGGCAATCGAGGCGGCGTTGATCGCTTCGGGTCGGAGATCCCGCGCGGCGGCGCCGCCAACGGAGATGGCCAGCGCGAGCAGCGACATCGGCAGGGATGTTTTCATGGACGACAAATGGCCGACGTGGGAATTTGTTCCCACGCGGGCTGCGCAGGCCCGGGACTGCCTCTGCGACAGGTCCAGCCCCTTGCGACAGCTGCGGTCACGGCGCCCTGGCGCGCTTCCTGGCGTCGCGTGATCTTGCCGCGCGGCGGGCCGGCCTCAGCTCTTCGATCATCGGCAGCCACCATCTGGCACCTTGAAGGGGCGGTGTTTTTGCCGGCCACGTACGGACAAGCTCTTCGAATGTCGGCAGCCGCCAATATCCCCAGAGATCATCCTCGTTGACGCCGGGATAGAAGTCCGAAACAGACTGGGGATCGACCAATTCGCCGGTGACATCAGTAAACACGACGATCCCATAGGAGGTGGCCACCGGGCGTCCTATCGGCGGCAAGTCGCCGGCGGGAAGTGGGTAACGATGGCGCTTTCGTTCGGCCGAGCGAAGCCTGCTGCGCAGATCCTGTTCGGTCCCCTTACGCTCCTCGGCGCGCCGTCGTCTCTCCTCCGGCTCGTTTCTGCGAGCCGCCGCTTCAATGTCGGGCCATCGACGTCTCAAATCCTCATAGGATCGAAAGGGGACGTGCCATAAGCGAAGGTCGCCGTCCCACCGCGAGAACGGCACTTCGCGCAATTCGTCGACGACTGTCTTCGAATAGGGTGTGCGGATTCGAAAGCCTGCCTTGCCGACTTCAAGATATGGACTGTCGATCGGATCGAAGGCGAAGGCATCGCGCCCCTTCGCATCCGCATGCGCGTCGGCCTCGGCCTCCCGCTCGGCAAACCATCGTCCGATGCGGCGGGATGCCGTGCTGCCGGGAACGAACCAGGCCTTGCGATCATCGCTCCATCGGGCGCGTGGGAAGCGTCGTCGGAATTGCTCGACAGTCACCCTGTCGTAGGGAAAGGAGACATCCGCACCGGGATTTCGATCGTCTTCGCCTGAGGGCGCCGCGTCGGGAGATTTTGATTCGGTCATGCGGGAAGAACGCTTGCGTACCGGCATCGGTTTCCAGCGCAGTGGCCCGCCGGGTCATATTGAAAGGCCCCGGTCCCGTCATTGCCAGGATCGAAGCTAGTGAACCGTCCTCGACGGCTTTTCCGGGCGGGAAATGTTATGCAGCGTCGCCATGAGCTTTTCGAACTCGTTCAGAACCCGATTGAACTCTGCGTCCTGCATGGTGACGATTTCCGATATCGTCGAGGACACCGATGCAATAAGCCTGTCGATCCATACACAGCGATCGGCCGGTACGTTTCCGAGAACCTCCCGACGCAGCGTCTTCAGCTCACGAAGGATGCGCATGATAAGGGCTCCCCGCTCCGCCCTGCTCAGGAACGGAAGCCTTGTCTGCGCCTGGTGGATTTCTGCTATCAGCGTCGTCGCCATCCCCACTCTCCGCCCTCAAATACAACCGGATATCACAACCGGTGCGATTACAACACGGACTTTAGTCTGGCCTGCCTGCTTGGCGCGATTTCGTACTCCCCGCCCCGGCCATGGTTAGTTGCTGGTCGCTATCAGATCCGACATGTCGCAGCTTCGCCGCGGTCCTTCCCAGGGTTGATAGCTATTGTCTTCCGGCCGGTATGATCGATAGCGGGCGGCGCATCGGGCAGCTGCCTGCGCATTCACTTTCGTGCTGCCGCCTTCATCGCTTTCGGCGATATTCTGCTGAAAAGGCGAAGAGCATTCGCGGGTCTCGCCGCTATAGGATCGGTAACTATTGGTCGCCGGATTGAAGGAGCGGTAACGCTGCGCACACCAAGCGAGATGCTGGAGGGACAATTCCGGCCGCGGCGTCTGCGGTTCGCTCGACGGGGGAGCGGGCTGCGCAGTCGTTGTCGACGCCACGTTCGCCGGCGCTTCGGTGACGTAGCTGGAATAGAGCGGGGCAATCCGTTCATAGTGCTGTTGCCGAGGATCGATTTTCACCGGGCTCGCCGTCCATAGATCGCTCCCGGCCAATTCAGGAAAAGCGTGCGGTTCGGGATTCGCCACGACGTGCGAAGCAACCGATGCCGCAGCCATACAGGCGCCAACCGAACTGACGATGCCGAAGGCGACGGATGCAATGGCGTTCATTGACCCGCCTCCTGCTGTTGTGCCTGGGGAACCCAAACACGCGGACCGGCACTGCTGTGGCCGCCGGTGGCGACAAGTACGGCGAGAATGCCGGCGATTGCGAGCAGGATGGCGATCAGCGGCACGGCCAGGCCGGCGGATTTTTCTTCGGAATAGATCATGGTCCTTCTCCTTGGTCCCGGCGGCACAAACTGCCGCGGGCACCGCGGCGCTCTACGCCGAGATGATGTAGACGATGGTGAACGAGGAGGGATCGACGATGACGATCCGCCCGTCCGCCAGGATGAAGAAACGATAGGCCTTGTACTGCGGCACGATCTCGACGATCCGCGGCGGCAGCGGTTCTAGCCTGATCTTCTTCGGAATGGTGGTACCAACCGAGACCGTGAAATCGGTCTTCCGAACCGGCTCGACATGAACCTCCTTCACGACGCTGCGGATTTCCGTTTGCTGCTCGACCGAGATGTTCACATTGGTCGTGGTGTTCGTCTGGGTCTTGCTGCTGTCGACCGAGGTGTTGCTGTTCTCGACGTTCGCCTTGCTATTCGACTCGGTCGAACCGCCGGAGCCGGTCGATGTGCCGGCGTCCTTGCTACCGGCGGGCTTCTGGCTTTCAGTCGAAGGTTGGCCAGGATCGGTCGTCTTCGAGCTGTCCGAAGTTCCGCCGTAGCCTCCGCTCTGTGTCTTCGCATCCGACTGCGTCTTGGCGCCGGGCTCGGTCGCCTGGCCAGAGGATCTATCCGTTGTGGATCCAGAGGATGCACCCGCCGAGCGTCCGCCGGAGTTGGAAGGCTGTTGGTCAGTCGCTGTGCCCGGGGCAGTCGCTGTGCCCGGGTCAGCCGCCGTGCCCGTGCCGCCCGGCGCAGCGGCGCCCGCATCCGGCTGCTCAGTCGCAGCGCCGGCGGACTGGCCGCTTTGAGCGGCACCCTTCTTTGGGATGATCGGCGCATCCTGCGCCGAGGCGGCGACGAGGCCAACCGGCGAAACGCCGATCGAGAGTGCTGTCATCAGGACGGCAAATGTCTTGGTGTTCATAACAACGATCTCTCTGCTATTTTCGGCCGCACGACGACTCTGCCGTCCATCGTGCGGCTGGTTCTGAATGGTGATTTTCGGAAGCGAGGCGCGGCAGAGCCGCGTGTACGATCAGGTCACTTGATAACCTGGATCACCTTGCGAGACGACGGTTCGACTATGACGCGCTCGTCATTGACCACCGCGTAAGCATATGTCGGGTCATCCGGGATCGGCGTCACGACGACCGTTTTCGGCAACGGCTGGCCGACGACAACTTTTTCCTTCACGACCACGCGCGTCGACGGTGCCGGAGCTTCGCGGACATAGGTGACAACCTTTTCCGGTGGCGGATCGATCGCGGTGCCGACAACTGCGCCGGCAACGCCGCCGATAGCAGCGCCGGCGGGACCACCGACAATCGCTCCTGTGACCGCGCCGCCCGCCGCCCCGTTGACGGTCGAGGACTGGGCGAATGCGACGCCCGACATTAGTGACACGGCGGTTGCCGCGCCGGCAATAAGCTTCAAGAGCATATTTTCCTCCTTCTGTTTCAACACGGTCTTCGCGACCGCTGGCAGACCAACTAGCTGCGCGCCAGGTCGTTCCAGCTTTCGGACCTCAGTCTGAGGGGGCCCGGCCCTAGGTCCGAACCCCATTTCAATAATCGTTGCCGGCGCTATTTGAGGATCGCTGGGCCACCGCGTTGTGGGCATGGCAGGAGACTGAGGGAGATGACACGATCCAACCGCCGCGAAGCTGGACGCAGGCGCCTGGCGATGCGCCTGCCGCAGATACGGACGCTGATCATGGAGGCGCGCGAGCCCTGGCAGCTCGAGCTTTTCGAAGCCTATCAAATGGCGGTCGAGGCACGCGATCGTCTTCGGCGGCGACGGTTCAATCTCAAGCTGGTGCGGGAATATGACGAGACCTGTCTCGAGATCGAGCAGCACGTCATCGACGCGATGCACGAACCCTCCCGTACAAACTACTGGATGGTTCCTTAATCAAAGCCTCGGCGCCGATCAGGCGTCCACTCTGCATTTGATCTGCGGCTGGAACAGTTACTGAACGCGGCCGGTGACGATGAACGCGCTCATATCTCCGCAAGGGTTCGCGCCGTAGCGCGACGCTACCTGCTCCGCCACCTCATCAACGATCTCGGACATGCGCTCCGGCGCCCGCGATTCGATCTCTCCTCTGAGAGGCGAACCCTTGCAGAATGCCGCCGCAACGTGGTGGGCGGTGGCCGCGACCGAGGTCAACGTCACCCGATCGCAAGAAACCGCCTCGAATCCCGCCGAAGAAACCTCTGCCTTGATCGCTCCGGCGTCAAAATAGGAGTATGGCAAACGTTCGAAGAAGTCCGGAGGATCGGACGGGAACAGCCTTCTCAGACATTCGTCCACACAGCTTGCGAAGTCGTTGGCCGCAAGCCCATCCCATGTCGAAAACAGGAAACCGCCTCCGCTCCGCAAAACTCTTTTCGCCTCGCCATAGGCCTTCGGCCTGTCCGGAAAGAACATGACGCCGAACTGGCAGATAACGAGATCGAACATTGCGTGGGCGAAGGGCAAATTTTGCGCGTCCGCATGCATCCAATGGGTCCGCGACAGCGTCAAGGACGGAGCGCCGACGTCGATCATTGCCTGGCTGAGATCGGTGGCGACGATCTCGGCCGCCGGATCGAGCCTGGCGCGCAGAGCGCGTGTCAAGGCGCCTGTCCCCGCCGCGACTTCCAGCACGCTGACGGGTTTTAACCGTTCGGCGACGATCGCCATTTCCGACGCATAGGGTTCGAAAAGGATTGGCACGAGAAGCGCTTGGTAAAGGTCGGCGACGCCTTCCCCGAACGGTGTCGGAGAGGTGGCAAATGCGGCGTCTGCGCCGCCTTCGATGTCCGCAGCAATTGCCACTCATAAGTCTCCAAAACCAACTCCGTCGAACAAGAAAATATGGCTGAATCGGACATTGTCCACGGGGTCGGACCATGGTCCCAAGCCCCTTCGACCGAAGTCCCCGGCGTGGAACGGGGGGCCTGGCGGCGTCGTTTGAAAGTCACGGAAGGAGATCCGCACATGAACCGCAATAACAGATCCCATGTGAATGACGCCTGGAACGTCTCCGTCATCGCTCTCGTCGTCGTTCTGGCCGGCCTTCTCTACGCCTTCGGCGCAGCCATGTCAGGCGATAGCCTCCGGTTGACCGAGAGCGTCAGAGGCGCCGAGGTATTCGATACCAGGAATCTGCCCTGATCCTGTCTGGAAAAACTCTGAAGACGCTGTAGGTTAGTCGGCAAAGTCACTTGCCGGTATCAAAATGAATTGGCTTCGCCGCTGGAACGCCCGCTCCCTCGCCTCCCAATTTTTCATTGCGGGAGGCCTGGTCTCGATCGCCGCCATGTTTCTGGTCGGCGTTCTCGTGACCCATCTGATCGAGGATGCCGTCATTCATAATTCCGGCGCAGCAACAGCACTTTACGTCGACAGCGTCGTGGCGCCGCTGCTTCCCGACATGCAAACGGAATCGTTGCTGGACGAAGGTAGCGCTCAGGCGCTGGACGAGACGCTCGGCCAGGGCGCGCTCGGCAGGCGCCTTGTCTCGTTCAAGCTGTGGCGAAGCGACGGCACCATTCTCTATTCGAACGAGAAAGACCTGGTGGGCCGGAAGTTTCCCGTAAGCGACAAGCTGCAGAGGGCATTCGCCGGATCGCTCGTCGCGCGCTACGAGATCGCCGACGACCCGGAAAGCGGTGTCGAGCGTGCGCTTGGCAAGCCGTTGATGGAAATCTACAATCCGGTTCTGCAGCCGTGGTCCGGCCAAGCGGTCGCCGTGCTCGAATTCTACGAGACGGCGGAAGGTCTGGCCGACAGTCTGGCGCATGCGAGGCTGCGGAGCTGGGGGGCAGTCGCCGCTGTCACAGGGCTGTTTTTCCTCGTTCTCTCCGCTCTGGTGTTTCGCGGCAGCCGCACGATCGAAGCGCAGCGCAAGGATCTCAAAGAACGGGTGACGGAATTGTCGGCGTTGCTCTCCGAAAATCGCGGGCTGCAGCGGCGGCTGCAGCGCGCCTCGCAACGGGTGGCGGCATTGAACGAAACATATCTGCGCAGCATCGGCGCCGATCTGCACGACGGTCCGGCACAGCACATCGCCTATGCTTCATTGCGACTCGACAGCGACCTCTTGATCAACGCGTCTACCAAACCCGAAGCCCGGGAAAGGGAACTTGCCTGGATCCGCTCGAGCCTCGCCGAGGCGATGACGGAGATCCGCAATATCTGCAGCGGACTGGTGCTGCCGCAGATCGAAAAATCCACGATCAGCGAGATAGTGCTGCGGGTCGTCGAAGCGCATCAGCACAAGACCCAAACCTTCGTCGAAACGATCGTCGACGAGGATGGACCCGAACTCGCGACTGCCGTAAAGATCTGTCTTTATCGCTTCATTCAGGAAGCCCTGAACAACGCCTATCGCCATGGCGGCGGCGTTGAGCAGACGGTGAAAGCCGTGTCGCACAACGGTCATATCCGTGTCGAGGTCAGCGATCGTGGCGATGGTTTCGATCCGGCGGAAGTGCGGCCAACAAGCCTCGGCCTGGTGGGACTTCGCGAACGCATCGAGAGCCTGGGGGGCTCCTTCGATATCAAGACAGGCGAAGGAGGAACGACCGTGACCATGACCTTCGAGCCCATGGAAGTTGGAGATTAGAGAGATGACAGCAATCACCGTCGGCGTCGTGGACGACCACCCGCTTTTTCGCGAGGGCGTAACACGCAGCTTGTCGGAGATGAGCGACTTCGTGGTTATCGGCGAAGGCGCCAGCAGCGAAGACGCCGCCATGATCGCTTCGAACAACCGCCCCGACGTCATGCTTCTCGATGTCTCTATGCCCGGCGGCGGATTGGCTGCGATCAGTGATGTCCTGGAGCACAGTCCAGCGACGAAAGTGCTGATGTTGACCGTATCCGAAGAAGTGGACACGCTGCTTGGCGCCCTGCAACGCGGGGCGATGGGCTATGTTCTCAAAGGTGTCGGCTCCCGTGGTCTCGCCGAGGCGATCCAGACCGTCCTCAGCGGATCACGATATATCTCGCCGACGATGTCGGCAAAGGTCATGGAGAATTCGCTGAATGGCGCAGCCTCCGACAAGAACGGTCTGACGCCACGGGAACGCGAGGTGATGGATCTTGTCGCTCAAGGCCTTTCCAACAAGCATATCGGTTTGCGCCTTAATCTGCAGGAAAAGACCGTGAAGCACCATATGACCCAGATTCTGAGCAAACTCGGCGTCTCGAACAGGACCGAAGCGGCCCTGCAATGGCGCGAACGGCGCTAGCGCCGGGGTCAGCCATAATTCTGAATCCTGTTCTCAATTAAAGAATTAGGGCATGATGTCGCCCGAAAACCGCTCACACCGGCACCAGCTAGCGAAGGAAGCGGCTCAGCCGGCGGGTGTCGTTGGCCGTCGCCTGACGACTTATGATCGTCCTGCCTTTCGCGTCCTTCATGACATAGCGGCCGCTGCGCAGGCTCTCGGTGATGCCGTTCGCGTGGCGAACGTTGATCGATCCGTCGGAACCCGCGGTCGCTCTCGTCCCCAATTCTCTCGACGACGCGGCGGCGGAGGAAGAGGATGACGCGTTGCTGCTGGAGTTTCCGCCACCACTGTTGCCGGATCCACCGCTGCTGTTTCCGCCCCCACCGCTATTCCCTCCCCCATTGCCGTTCCCACTCCCTCCGCTATTGCCGCCGCCACCGCTGTTGCCGCCGCCATTGCCGTTGCCGTTATTGCCATCCTTTGCCTGCGCGTGCTTCACCGCCAGATGGGGAAGGGAGCCGCCGAGGTTGATCGACAAAGGCGATGCGGCAACAATGAGGGCGACGGCCGCGTTGCCGCCCCATCTCAGAAAATCGCGTTTCGAGACAGTCATGCCGTAGCCTCGTTCATCTGTTCTTCGCCATTCCAACCGTTATTGGACGCACGAGAATTTTCGCTTTTCCGACCATTAAATGCAACCGGACCTAGGTACTACAAAAGCCGGGACTTTGGTCCGGCGCCAGACTACCAAATGGATGGACGCAAAAAACGTGAGCGGCCTTTTGGCTGTAATATTCTCGCCTTTCTTACCAAGGTGTTGCTGCCTGAGGCGTGGACGCATTTTTCTGGAACTTCTTTCTTTGTCATCGCTTTGTTTATCAAAGTGCAACAGAGGAAGCCCCGATGCCAAACCCGAACGAATCCCCTGCCGTCCAATCCATGAAAAAAGAACAGGCAGAGCAGCGAACGCAGGCCCGAAGGGGCGATCTCGACAAGGCGATCGAAGACACGTTTCCGGCATCCGATCCGGTGTCGGCCACCCATACCTCCATTCCCGTCGGCCGCAGCGATGTCGAGGCGGCTGAGCGCGTGAAGCGCGAGCCTGATCCGACCGCGCTGGATCAAGATTATCCGCTGGTCGATCAAGCCCTGCGCCCGACCGGCTACGAGCGCGAGGAGTTGCGGGCACTACAGAAAGAAGCTGGCCGGATGGCGGAGTCCGCCTCGGAACTGGCGTCCGGAACGGCCCGTCTGGCAAAGGCGGAAGCGAAGAGTTTCGTCCAGGACATCGAGGACCGGATACGCCGGCAGCCGCTGACCGCCGCAGCGATCGTCGCCGGCATCGCCTTCGTCTTGGGCGCGACGCGTTGAGAACCTCTGACATGGCTACCCAATGGACCGGCGGCTGCCTGTGCGGATCTTGCCGATACGAATTCGCCGGCGATCCACCGCATTCGGGATATTGCCATTGCGATATGTGCAAGAAGGCGACCGGAGGTCCTTTCGCAGTTCTCGTCCAGGCCAGGGTCGAGGATCTCGTCTGGACACGGGGCTCCCCCGCCGCCTACCGATCCTCGCCCATTGCGATGCGGGGCTTTTGCGGCAATTGCGGAACACCGCTCTTTCTTCAATATGACGGCGATGAGCTGATCCGCGTGACGGCCGGCTCGCTCGACCACCCCGACCGTGTTCGGCCGGCGGGACATTACGGCGTGGAGAGCCGTCTTGACTGGGCCGATGGTGGGCGCGGACTTCCGGAGGAGGAAACTCAGGAGCGGTTTTAGATTATGGCCGCACCGTCTCGACATGGGTCTCATGAAAATCGCAACCTACAATGTCAACGGGATCAACGGACGTCTGGATATCCTGCTGCGCTGGCTGAAGGAGGATTCCCCGGATGTCGCCTGCCTCCAGGAACTGAAAACCGACGACGCCAGATTTCCCCGGAAGGAGGCTGAAGGGGCCGGCTACGGCGCCGTCTGGCATGGACAGAGATCCTGGAATGGGGTTGCCATTCTGGCGAAGGGCAAGACACCGATCCTGACAAGGCGTGGCCTTCCCGGCGATCCCGACGATACCCACAGCCGCTATATCGAAGCCGTCGTCGACGGCCTTGTGATCGGGTGCCTGTATCTGCCGAACGGCAATCCCTTTCCCAGCGCCAAGTTCGAATACAAGCTCCGCTGGTTCCGTCGCCTGCACGCCTACGCCGCCGAACTTCTCGAAATCGAGGTGCCATCGATCCTGGCCGGCGATTTCAATGTCATGCCGACCGAGATCGACGTCTACAAGCCGGAGCGCTGGCTGGACGACGCGCTTTTCAGGCCGGAAGTGCGCAAGGCCTATGCCCGGCTGGTGGCCCAGGGCTGGACGGACGCCGTCAGGCATCTGCATCCGAACGAGCGCATCTACACCTTCTGGAAATACTGGCGGAACAGTTTCGAACGCGACGCCGGGCTCAGGATCGACCACCTTCTGCTGAGCCCGGCAGTGACGCCGTGGCTTCGATCGGCAAGCGTCCGGCGAAAGCCAAGGGGCTGGGAGCATACGAGCGACCATGCGCCTGTCATGATCGAGCTCGACATCCCCGAAGCTGGCGGCGTTTGAGCCGCGATATCTCGCGGAGGAGCGACGGAACCTCACGATGCCAGCTGGCGTTAGCTTGCAAAGGAGATTGTCTAAAGCGCGTCGCATCAAATTTGATTCATGCGACGCGCTTTAGCCCTTTGTTTTTATGCATGTCGTTGTCCCGGAACTGCTGCATAGTTTCGAAAGACATGCATAATGGCTGCCAATTCCATCCCCGGAGTGATCGTCATGGGTGAAAGCAAGAATTATCTCAACACCGACGAGATCCAGGCCGACGACCAATTATCGCCGAAGCCGATCGAAGGAAAAGATCAGCCAAGGCGCGTGCGCAAGAGCGAAGAGGCCGTCGCCGAAGGCTCTGACGACACGGAGCGCATCCGGGTTCCGCCACCGGTTGCCAATCCCGATTGATTGCGATTGCGGTACCTTATTCCCCGGCGCCGAGATCGTAGATGCGGCCTGTCAACCAGGCGGGCCAGTCTCGTTCGAAGAAGGATCTGGCGCTTTCGTCGAAATGGCGGTTCGAACGGGTTGAAAGCCTGAGCTTATCGCCATCGAGCTGAACGACGATCTGCTCGTCCCGATGCGCTTCACGTTCTCTGCGGAAGCGATATTCCTCCAAAGGGCCTGCACTCGCATATGGAAGGGATTCGCCCTGGGCATCACATATTGCTCGCGCTCCGCGGCTACCGCCGCCATTGCATATGAAGAAGTCGAGGGCGCTGAGCACGGCTTCCGAGGCGAGCGCCATGTGGCGCCATTGCACGCCTCGCACCGCTTCGGCGGCGCGGCCATAGGCGACGCCCCCGGCACGAATGGTGGCGTTCAGTTTGCGCGCTTCGATCAAGGCCTGGGCGACGCTCTCCTGATCGCAGATAATGCCGGCCTTCTCGCTCATTCGCGCCTGCACCTCCGAGCGGACCGATTTGAGAGTGAGCGGGCTCTCGCTGCGAAGAGCAGCCAGCAGAGCGGTGATCCCTGCCTCCGCGACCCCTGACATATTGCCCGTGGCGGCCCCCTTCGCCCTTCCGCTTGCGCTGATATGCTCGGCCGCCCGGGTACCGAAGACCTGCCCGGCATTGAGCGCGGCGCCACCGGGCCGCGTTACGCCATGTGTGCCCGCCGCTTCGCCGACCGCGTAACAGCCGGCAAGATTGCTGCGGCCCCAGGTGTCGACCATGATGCCGCCATTCATGTGCTGGTTATTGACGGCGAACTCCAGCGGGTCGGCGGCGATGTCGATCTTGTAGCGGCGGTAGAGCTCGATCGCGAGCGGGTTCATGTGCTTCAACCGATCGATCGGCATGTCCTGATCGGCACCGGCCTTGCCGAGATACAGGCGGACATCTTCGTCCAGCCTCTCCAGGCTGAACGGCAGGTCACCCGGCACCGGCAGTGGATTGCGATTGAAGTCCATGAAGACACGCCTTCCTGCGGCGGTTTCGCAATGGATGGCGAGATCTACCAGGCTCGAGCCGAAATCCAGCATGCGCGTCGCGTGAAATGGCCATTGATAGCCTTTGCGGAAGACGTTCGACGCCAGCTCCTGGGTGCTGCGGTAATATTGCGCCAGGAAATGATGTTCACCACCCTCGGCATCTTCCGAGTAGATATGCGGAATTGCCTGAACGTAGGTGCCCGACAGATTCCATGGGAAGCCTTCCCTGCGCGTTCCGATGCCGAACTGGCTTTCGGTCAGGTTGACGAGCTCGACGCCTGCCTCGAGCGCCAGGCCGAGGGAGCCGAAACAACCATTGGGATAGACGCTGTCGCGATAGAGCTCACCCGGTCCGCCGGCCGCGAGCACGATCACATTACTGACGAACAAGGTGATACCGAGCGGATTCTCCTCCATGCGATCAGCGGCGCGCATGGCAAGTATCCCTGCCACGCGGCGATCCGTTCCTTCGCCTTCGGTGAGGATTTTGACTGCGGTCGTCTGATTGTAGAACGGCACATCGAGCCGGAGCGCCTCTTCTGCCAGCACCTTGACCATCAGGCGCGAAGTGCGCGGGCCGCAGCTGGTGGCGCGGCCGACCTCGTCATGATCGGTCTGATATCGCAGCGTTCCACCGAGCGGATCCTGCGGCAGCGGCAGGCCCAAGAACTGCAGCGACGCCATCATCCGCGACGAGCCCACGGCCTCGACATAGGCAGTGTCCTCGTCCATGGCGCCGCCGCTGCGGATGGCCCGGGCCATCGCCTTGTAATTGTCGCCCTGATCCGCCGTGTTAGCCGTGTGCAGGGTCTGCTTGTCGGAACCCGAGCAGGCCGAGGTTCCGCCCCAGGCGCTTTGGCTGACGATGACGACATCATCGCCGCGCCGCTTCATTTCCACAGCCGCACGCAGACCTGCAGCACCCGATCCGACGACGACACAGCCGGCTCGATAGATCGGCACGTCGATACCGGCGAGCCGAGCCGTTGCCGAAGGGCCGGCTTCTGGTGGAAGCTTCGGCATATCGACATCGGTCAGCGCGTCGAGAATTTCCTGCGGGACGTCTATGGTCATCGGCATTTATCCGAGCGGGATGTCGACCCAGCGCTTCCGCCGGGAAGACTCCATGCATGCGTCGACGATCTGGCAGATGTGGTGGCCGGTATCGAAGGTCGGCCACATCGGCCTGTTTGACACGATCGAGCGGATCACCTCGGCGACCTCGATGATCTTGCTTTCGTTGTAGCCGATGCCGAAATTCGGCAGAGGCAGGAAAGCTCGGAAGGTGGGATTCTCCGGCCCCACGTCAATCTCGCGAAAACCGCGCCGTCCCGTCCGGTCGTCGTTGGAGTAGAAGCGCAGCCGGTTTATCTCGTCATAGCTATAGGCGATGCTGCCTTTCGTTCCGTAGACCTCGTAGGTCTGCATGAATTTGCGCCCGGTCGCGACACGGCTGAAATCGACGATCCCGCCGGCGCCGTTGGCGAACCGGCATAGCAGGTTGGTCGCGTCGGGGTTGGTGATATCGGCCCAGGATTCGTTGCCTGTCAGTTTCACCTGTTCGCCATAGGCAAGGCCCTCGACGACGGGACGGCGCGGCGTGACGATCAGATTGTCGGCGATCAGCGAACTGACGCGGCCGACCAGGAAATCCATGAAGCTGAAAATGTGCGAACCGGTGTCGCCGACGATCCCGGTCGGCGCGAGCTTCCCATCAGCGCGCCACATGAAGGGCGCCGTGGGATCACCATACATATCGACGTGCTGACAGCCGCGGAACAGCTTGATCTCGCCGATTTCACCTGAATCGATGATGTCTTTCGCCAGATCATGGACGGGGTTTCGGGGAAAAGCGTGTCCAACACGCGTAATGACACCCTTCTCCTTCGCGATATCAGCCAGCTCCCGCGCTTCATCGGCGGTGTTCGACAGCGGCTTCTCGCAATAGACGTGTTTGCCGGCCAGCAGGGCCGCCTTGGCCACCGGATAGTGCAGATGGTCTGGCAGACAGATATCGATCAGGTCGACATCGGGATCGGCAACGGCCGGATGCCAATCCTGAAGGATCCGTGCACCGGGCGCCCGGTTGCCAAGATCCTCGGCAACGTTCGGATTGCCGTCGACAAGCGTCACGATTCGCGCCGTTCCATCCGAGACGCCAAAGAAATGCGGAAAGGTCTGATAGGCCATGGTGTGGACCTTTCCCATCCAGCCCGACGCGCCAAGCACTGCAACCCTCACTTCAGACATTGTCGTTACTCCTCTCGAAAGGGCTTACTGGATTTCCGCACGGGCTCGCGGCCTCGTATCGTTGCGTTCGTAGGCGAAGATTGCGGAAGGCAGCGGCGGCAGACCCCGAATGAGATCGGAGCCCTTTTCGCCGACCATGATTGTCGGCGCATTGGTGTTGCATGAGGGCACGCGCGGCATAACGGAGGAATCGCAGACCCGTAGGCCTTCAAGGCCATGGACCTTGAGATCCAGCCCGACAACCGCGTCAGGCCCTGTTCCCATCTTGCAGGTGCCGACTGGATGATGATCGGTCTTGGCGTTGGCGCAGCCATAGTCGAAAAGCTGCTCGTCGGTCATGACCTTTGGACCGGGAAGCCTTTCGGCCATGACATAGGGCTTCAGCGCCGCCTGCTGCATGATCTCGCGGGCGATCTTGAGCCCTTCCAGGGACATCTTCCGGTCGTGCGGATCGGACCAGTAGTTGGGATCGATCAAGGGTGCTGCACCCGGGTCGGCGGATGACAGACGCACCGTGCCGCGCGAGCGCGGATGCAGGTAGGCGGAGTTGAGGGTCACACCGGCGTTCTTCAGCCGCTCGACGCCGGCTTCGATGCCCGATCCCAAGCCGAGGTGAAACTGGATATCGGGAGACCGCGCATCGGGATCGGCATACCAGAAGCCGCCGGTCTCGAAGAGCGACGAGGCCACCGGACCAGTTCGGAACAGGACATATTGAACCCCCGCCCAGAGTGTGCGGTGCAGCTTCGCGACGCCGTCATAGGTGTGATCGCCGGTGCATTCGGCGATGACGAAAAGATCCAGATGATCCTGAAGGTTGCCGCCGACACCGGGCAGATCGTGGTTCACCTTGACGCCCACCGATTTGAGGTGATCGGCCGGCCCGATGCCGGACTGCAGAAGAAGCTTCGGCGACCCGATCGCGCCTGATGACACCAGGACTTCACGTTCGGCTCGCACGATCTCCGAGCCGCGCGCGGTCGCGATCTCGACGCCTGTCGCTCGACCTCCTTCGACCATGATCCGCGCGACGCGCGCGCCGGTCCGCACCGTCAGGTTCTTCCGGTCCCTGATCGGCGAGAGATAGGCGAGCGATGCCGAGGACCGGCGGCGATTGCGCTGAGTCAGCTGGTAAAATCCGACACCGGCCTGCTGGCGGCCGTTGAAGTCGTGATTATAGGGAATGCCGAGCTCCTGGCCCGCGCGGATATAGGCGTCGCAGATCGGCAGCGGTGCAGCCGGCATCGAAACACCCAGCGGACCGCCATAGGCGTGGTAGTCGTCGGCGAAGCGCTGATTGTCCTCGGCGCGTTTGAAATAGGGAAGGATCGAGCGATAATCCCAGCCCTCGCAGCCGTCTTCGGTGACCCAGAGATCGTAGTCGGCCGCGTTTCCGCGCGTGTAGAGCTGGGCGTTGATCGACGAGCCGCCGCCGATGACCTTCGCCTGCGTATAGCGAAGCACCCTGCCCTTCATGTGTTTCTGGGGAACGGTCTGCCATCCCCAGCTGGCGACACCTTTGGTCATCTTGGCGAAGCCGGCGGGCATATGAAAAAGTGGATTCCAGTCGCCTCCGCCTGCTTCGAGAAGCAGCACCGTGACATCGCGATCTTCGCTGAGGCGGTTTGCCAGGACGCAGCCTGCAGGACCGGCACCGGTGATGATATAGTCGAAGCCCATTTTACTGTCCTATGTGAGGCCGGCCCGCGCCAACGG
Organism: Rhizobium lentis; assembly: GCF_014200175.1. Taxonomy (GTDB): domain Bacteria; phylum Pseudomonadota; class Alphaproteobacteria; order Rhizobiales; family Rhizobiaceae; genus Rhizobium; species Rhizobium mulingense. The sequence goes on from NZ_JACHBD010000004.1 coordinate 447,644, forward strand.
ATCTGTCCGTGTCTGCAAATCCTTCGATGCGATGTGATCAGCAACTCTCAGTGCCTGGCTGGCGACGGTGAGCGCCGGATTGACCGCAGCCGACGTGGGTAAGAAGCCGGCGTCGACGACGAAGAGGTTTTCGTGATCGAATGACCGACAATACGGATCGAGCGGCGCCGTCGCAGGGTCGTTGCCGATGCGGATCGTGCCGCACTGATGGGACGGCGTGCGCTTATCGAAAGGTCTCGACAGCACGATCGGAAATCCGATCGACCGCAGGATCGCCTTCAGCTTGGCGACAAGCGCCAGATGGGCGTCCCAGTTGGTCCTCTGCCATTGCAGAATAATCCGATCTCCATCGACCATGACGCGGCTTTCGGGATTGGGCACGTCTTCGCTCATCGCATAGAAGTCGATGGCATGATCTGTCATGAAACGGAGAAGCCATTCCGGAGCCTGCGGCAGAGAGCCCTTCAGAACCTTTTCGGAGATGCGCCCCAGCAACTGCACATTGCCGAGCGGCGGTCCTCCCTCCCCGTCGGAGAGATAGAAGTCATTGAAGGCGAACGTCTTTTGATAGACGGCGGTGTTCCTGAACCGTGGCGAAACAGCGATCACGGCGGAAGCGTTGTGGTTCATGAAGTTACGGCCCACCTGATCGGAAGAGTTGGCAAGGCCCCTGGGGAAGCGGTCGGTTCTCGACCGCAGCAAAAGCACCGACGATTGGACCGCCCCGGCCGAAAGGATCACGATGTCAGGCGAGGCAGTCAGCGTCTCACCGTCCTTGATATAAGTGACCCGGTCGATCCGGCTCCCGGCTCCGGTGTCGAGCCGTGTCACGCGCGCATGGGTTTCGAGCCGCACGTTCTTATGTTTCAGCGCCACCGCGAGCGCCGCGGTCTCGGCGTCCATCTTGCCGTCCCTTGCATTCGGATGCGCATCCCAGGGCGTACGCGCCTTGGAGAGCCAGGCATCGAGATCGAGGCCGAGCGGCAGGGAAAAGGGATGCAGCCCTTTCCCCTTGAGGCGCGCCCTGACTTCGGCGATCGGCGCCTCGTCGGGCACGGGCGGGAATTCGTAGGCAGTCGAGTGATGTGGTTCCGTCGGATCATCGCCGAGACTGCCGCGGACCTGGTACATCCGCTCCGCCTTCGAGTACCAGGGCTCCAACTCCTCATAAGAAAAGGGCCAGGCTGGCGACACACCTTCGCGGTGCTCGATGACGTCGAAGTCCTCTTTGCGATAGCGCGACAGGACGGCGCCGTAGAATTTCGAATTGCCGCCGACATTGTAGTAATTGCCGGGATTGAAGCCTTTGCCGTTCGCCTCGTACCAGATTTCCGTCGGGCGGAAATGCCCCCGCTGGAAGATCGCCCGCTGGTCGCGATTGACGGGAAGGTCGGCAATGTGATCGCCAGCTTCCAGGATCAATATGCCAGCACCGGTCGCAGCCAGGCCAGCGGCGACGGTGGCGCCGCCGACTCCTGAGCCAATGATGACGATATCTGGTGAACTGCTCATCGTAGCCCCCAGGCCATCACGCGATCCGCATCTGGCTGTCTGGATCGAAGAACACGGCCTTGTCGAGATTGAAGGCAAGGCGGGTGTTTTGTCCCGGCGCGATGCCGGCATCGGCGCGCAGGCGGGCGACGACGGATTTGCCGCCGAGCTTGGTGACGGCGAAGGTGTCGGAGCCGGCCGGTTCGACGACTTCGATCAGGCATTCGTCCTCGGTCAGTGAGCGCGCCTTGCGGTCGGCGCCATCCGGATCGGTCAAGGCCTCCGGGCGGATACCGAAGATCACCTGCTTGCCGGCATAGGCCGCGAGGCCGTGATTGCCGGCAACAACAGGCAA
>NZ_JACHBD010000005.1 GCF_014200175.1 Rhizobium lentis
AGCTTCTGGCTGGCTGATGCCTATGTTCTTAGCGGCCGCCGGCAGGATGCACACCAGTTGTTTGACCACTTGCTAAGTCTTCGTAACGATCTAGGTGTTTAGTCCCGGCATTTGATGGATGGGGTCGATGATGAATCGATCCGGCTCCAAAGTCCATCGTCTACAGATGAACTCGTAAGGCGTAAGGCCCTTTAACGTCTTGAGCCGGCGCCCGAAATTGTAGGCGTCGATAAAGTCGGCCAGATGTTTTTTCAACTGCGCATGATCGTCGTAGTGGAAGCGCTTGACGGTCGCCTCCTTGATCGTTCGGTTCATCCGTTCGACCTGTCCGTTGGTCCAGGGATGCTTCACCTTGGTCAGGCGATGCTCGATGCTGTGATCGTCGCAGACCCAATCGAAGATGTGCTGGAAGGCATTTCGATCACAAGCTCGGTTGGTGAACTGAATGCCATTGTCGGTCAAAACGGTGTGAATGGTGTAGGGCACTGCCGTGATCAGATTGCGCAAGAACTGGGCGGCATTCATCTTGCCGGCTTTGGTGTAGAGTTCTGCGAACGCGAACTTGGATGTTCGGTCAATTGCGACAAAGAGATAGAGCTTGCCCTCGGCCGTCTGCACCTCGGCAATATCGATGTGGAAGTAGCCGATCGGATAACTATTGAACTTCTTCTTCGGCTCCTTGTCGCCTCCGACCTCCGGCAGACGTGAAATGCCGTGGCGCTGCAAACACCTGTGCAACGACGAACGCGTCAGATGTGAAATGGTCGGCTGAAGAGCGTAGAGGCAATCATCGAGCGGCAGCAACGTGTGCCGGCGGAAGGCGACGATAACGGCCTCTTCTTCGAGGGAAAGGGTCGTCGAGTGCGGGTCCTTTGGGCCTGTAGGAAGGTCGACCAACGATGTCCGCTTCTTCCATTTCGCCACGGTTTTCTGGTTGATCCCGTATCGCTTCGAAAGCGTTCTCAGGCTCTCTTCACTATTTTGTATTGCTCGACGGATTGCCTCTGTCGTCGTGGCGCTCCCGTGTAAAACCTGGCCCATAGTGCTTCCCTCCATGCCAAGGAAAATATTGCACCATCAAATGCCGGGACTAAACATCTAGGCTTGCTCGCGGAGGAATTCGACCCAATCCGCCGGCGCCTGCTCGGCAATTTCCCTCAAGCCTTCTCGCACATTGGCCTGATCAACACCGCGCATAATCTCGTCAGCGCGGGAGGGCCAGCGCGGCAGCGCGCTGAAAAGACCGCCCCCAGCAGGCCGAACAAGGTCTCATCGCACGCATTGTAGCGGCGCCGATACTCTGGGAGCCAAGTTGGCAGCTTGCTTGAAAAGCGGCTTGTTGTGCATAGAAGAGGTTACCAGCGCCTGAAGGGACTTGGATCGCACGCTCGGATCAATGCCAAGCTGAAAGGTATGCCTGGACGCGGCGAGTGGCGTTGTTCCCGATGCGGAAGCGCGATCTGCGTTCGAGGCTGCGGCGAAGGAAGCTGGCATCCTTCGACAAACTTGAGCTCGCGGCCGCACGTCCTGAAGCATGGCCTTGTCCAATGACAGGTCCGCGACGATCCGCTTCAGCTTGGCATTCTCCTCTTCAAGCTGCCGCAGACGCTTCATCTCAGACGGCATCAGGCCGGCATATTTTTTGCGCCAGTTGTAGAACGTCGCGTCCGAAATTCCTGCCTTGCGGCACACCTCGCCGACCGGCGTGCCATCTTCTGCCTGCTTCAGCACGAACGCGATCTGCTTCCGAAAACTTCGAGGCCTTCATCGAATTATCCTCTTCTTCCCATCGGGGATCATAAGTGGAAAATTCCAGTTCCAAATGGCCTAAATTATTGGGGGCACGTCAAAACTCCGCCGGGACGGGGAGAGCAAAGGGTGATGGTTTTCTAAGAAAACAAACAGCCTGATTGCCTTATAATAGATCTATGACAACACAGGTTATTTTGGAAATTCATATCAGATCGACATTGATTTTCCTCTCGCTATTCCAAGCAAAAGCGGTTAATTTTCGAAGTGCGCGGTTTTTGACAAAAGTCCTCGCCTGAATAACAAAAAGTAAAACTGTCCGCTATTCTTTCGCACCGAAGACAAGGCCGCTCAGCGATCTGTTGCTATCACCCCAGGCATCCAATTCTCCTGTGCGTTGGGCGGCCGCATAATCTGGTCGTGCGTTATCGGCATGAAAGCCTGTGTACCGGTTTATTGATGGCGTTTACTTGGCTCTCGGCTGGACCTGCGTTGGCGTTCCGATTAACAGAGGATGTGGCGATGTCGGCTCCCAGACAGCACCTTTTAAAGAACAAGCTTTTGAACATTCTGCCTGAGCAGGACTTCATTCCGCTTACACCACATCTGGAGCTGGTAAACCTTCCGAAGGGCACGGTGATTGCCAGAAGAGACGAGAGGTTCGAGCACGTCTACTTCCTTGAGAGCGGCATTGCCTCTGTTGTTCCAGTCACTCCTGACGGTAACCAGGCGGAAGCGGGTATCTTTGGATTCGAAGGTTATGTGCCCACTTCAGCCGTCGCCGGTATCGACAGCAGCACGCACGACATCAGCATCCAATGGGACGGCGCAGCCTACCGGATGAGCTATGAAAACTTCCGGGTCGCGATGGAGGAGAATCGCAACCTCTGGAAAGTCATCATCCGCTCCATTGAGGCTTTTTTCAGTCCAACTTGCCTACACTGCAGTAAGCAACGCCGTTCATGACGTCAACGAGCGCTTGGCGCGATGGTTGCTGATGTGCGACGACCGCATACACGGCAATGCGCTGCCCGTTACCCATAAATTCCTGTCCATGATGCTTTCGGTGCGGCGCGCCAGCGTGACGACGGCATTACACGTGCTGGAAGGCAACGGCTTCATCCGATCCGAGCGTGGCATTGTCGTCATCAGGAACCGGGAGGCAATGGAAGAGTTCGCTCACGATGCTTACGGCATACCCGAGTCAGAGTACCGTCGACTGATGACCGGGCTCTTTTGAAGACGGAAGCTTAGCGGCGCCGACGAGACCGTCAATCTCTCGGCGCGCCCATCCGCGATTGAGCTTGCCATTCCGATCGACACGATCCACAGGCCGCCGCGTTCAAAAGGAGTGGCGGATATGTTCTATTCGTCCGATCCTAGATTGGCAGCCGAGCAGGACGAGTTGTCGATGCGGCGGTTCGTCGTCTTCCCGTTTGCAGCTGATGGTGCAGAGCGTGCAGGTGCCGATCGCCTACCGCGGGCCGCCACGATGACGCCAAGCTCGAAAAGTAGGTCGTGTTTATCTCGCGCAAATTTCGACGCCCCTTGACAGGGTGATTGTCTCGATGTCTGACTGGGATGAGTCACGCGGTTGTATCATCGCCTTCATCCCAGTTTGAGCTTTTCAATTTTGCACTGAAAGGCTCCAGTGCGCCGGACTACTTGGCGACATGCCAAACGCCGCCGACGCCATCGCCGGTCATATCGCCGGGCTTCTTGTCTCCGGCGAAGGTGTAAAGCGGCTTACCTTCGTAAGCCCACATCTCCTTGCCGTCGGCCGCCTTGACGAGCGACCATTCGCCTTCGGCCTTGGCCTTGGCGGCGGCGTGGAAGGCCGGCCATTTCTTCAAGCAGGCCTCGTCGCAGTTTGATTTGCCCATGGTGTCCTTGTCGAACGTATAGAGTGTCATACCTTTGGCGTTTGCCAGGATCTTACCCATCTTCGTATCGACCATTTTGGCTGGTTCCGCTGCAAAGGCCGAAAGGACGGTTGCAGCCAATAGGCCCATGGAGACGATCAGCGTTTTCATGATTACCTCCGGTTCGGGAGTGCCAGCGGAATGCTGGTAGCGTCCGATGTGAGCCAGAAACGCTCCGGCGAGGTGGCGGTTCCATGATTTGGGTGGCGGCGATACTCATTAGGATTGTCTTGTGACCGGCAGAGGTTCCGAGGTTTGAATTGCGAGCAAGCGCCTTGTCCGGGCATGGATGAAAGGACCTGACGCCGCCTTCCGACCGTTGTGACTTGCCCTACCAGTCAAAGCTGACGGTTGCACCGCTGCCGTTGTCCCGCACCACGTCTTTCCACGCCGGCAGGTCTCTCCAATTTAGGGATAGCTCATCTTTCTGAACGAGCGGGAATTCATCAGCTCCACGAGTGATTGCCGCCACTGTGGCCCTGCTGCGAGATCTCCATCATAATCCCGACGACCGACAGTTGCAGGAGCGCGTGGTGGCAGGTCACGCTCCTCGCGTCTTCAGACCGGCACCCTCTGCCCTCGGGGCGAACTGGTGCGGAACCTCCGCCCCAGCTCTGATCACTCCCGGAATCAACCGTCTTCTTTCGCGCGATAGGCGTCCGGAAGAATGAAAATCTCGTCCGCACGCCCGTATCCGCCGTCCTTCACTTCCTCAATGAGCACCATTGTGTGTGGCCGTGCCGCCTCGGAGAAATACTCCACCAGCATGTCGGTGGCGCGGTGCACGATTTCTTCCTTCTGGGAGCGGCTAAGCGCGCCCTCAGGTGTCTTTATGTTAACGAATGGCATAGGACTCTCCTTTCTTGTGGGTTCTGCTTCAGATCATGCCGCCATTGGCGCGTAACACCTGACCGTTCACCCAGCCGCCTTCCGGACCGGCAAGGAAGGAAACGACCGAGGCAATGTCATCAGGTTGGCCCAGGCGCGCCAGCGGAATGGTACCGACGATTTTCTGGACCAGTTCGTCGGGCTTGCCGGACATGAACAGTTCGGTCTCGACGGGACCGGGCGCCACCGCATTGACGGTAATGCCGCGCCGGCCGAGTTCCTTGGAGGCGACGTGCGTGATCGCCTCGACGGCCGCTTTGCTCGCCGCATAGACACCGTAAGTCGGCCCGTAAGCGCCGACGACGCTGGAAGAGAAATTGATGATGCGCCCACCATCGCGGAGCCGACGGGCAGCTTCGCGCACGGCGCGGAATGTCCCTGTGAGGTTGATGGCGATCTGCTCCTCGAAAGTCGCGTCGTCCATATCGGCAATCGGAGCCACCTTTAGAATGCCGGCATTGTTGACCAGGATGTCGGTCCCGCCGAAGCGCTCTTCGGCCGCGGTAAACAGATCACCAGCGGCGGCCGGACCGCTTATGTCAGCCTGCACCGCGAGAGCCTTCCCGCCGCCCAATTCAATATCTGCGACGACTGCATCAGCCGCCTGACGGCTGCTTGCGTAATTCACCACGACGGCGATGCCGTCTCGCGCCAACCGAAGCGCAATGGCTCGGCCGATGCCTTTGGATGCGCCGGTGACGATAGCGACGCGCTGCCCTTTGATGGTCATGGCACCTTTCTCCTACGTGACGGAATAGGAGATATTGCCGGCGCCGTGGAAGAACAATCTCCTGTCATTTGACAACAGAATTCGACCGTGGTGAATAAAGGTATGGATCGGCTTGATCGCATGAAGCTCTTTATCCGGATCGTTGAGCGGCGTAGCTTCGCCGCGGCGGCGTCCGACCTTGGGCTTGCCCGCTCCACGGCCACCGAGGCGATCAAGCAGCTGGAAGACAATCTCGGGGTTCGGCTTCTCGAGCGAACCACCCGGCATGTCGCGCCGACCCTGGACGGCGCGGCTTTCTACAGGCGATGTGTTGCGATCCTGGCGGAGGTGGACGAGGCGGAAAACGTCTTTCGTGACATGCAACCGCGCGGCCTGCTGCGCGTCGACGCCCATCCCTTGCTGACACGCACATTCCTGTTGCCGCGGCTCCATGAATTCCTCGATCGTTATCCTCTGCTGGACCTACAGATCGGGCAGGGCGACCGGTTGGTGGATCTCGTCAGGGAGGGTATCGACTGCGTCATCCGCGCCGGAGAGATTGCTGATAGCGGCCTGATCATGCGCCGCCTCGGTATGATCGCAGAAATCACCTGTGCCAGCCCGGCCTATATAGCGAGGCACGGAGTGCCACGCTCACCCGACGCGATGGAGGGGCATCGCGCCGTTGGTTTCATATCGTCCCGCACCGGGCAGATCATGCCGCTCGAGTTCACGGTCGGCAACGCTGTCCGCTTCGTATCCTTGCCGTGTCGGCTAACGGTCAACAACTCGGACACGATGTCCGATCTCGCCCGCCTCGGCTTCGGCCTCATTCAGGCACCGCGTTACCGCCTGCAGCGGGATCTGGACGAGGGGACGCTGGTCGAGGTCCTTGCCGACTTTCTTCCCCCGCCGACACCGCTTACCGCGCTCTACCCGCAGAATCGCCAGCTTTCGCCGCGTGTGCGGGTCTTTCTCGACTGGATCGTCGAATTGTTCTCCGAAGCAGCCTTGTGACGGTTCGCGGGGTTCGTGACTATTGCCCGTCGATACCGTACGCGGGTTTCAATAATACCTCCTACGCCACTGACACTGAAATAGCGGGTCAACGGTTCTGGCGAGAGCTTCCCAGGCGAGCGCCCGGCTTGTTGCTATGGGGTTCACGTTTTGGCCAGGAAGATCGCATAATGGATCGACTGGAATTGTTCCGGGCGTCGGCAGGGCCCGGCTATGCTGCTCTGTCGATTTCCCGGATCAGCTCGAGTTCGCTACGAAGTGCTATTTCCTCTGTCTTGAGGTCGAAGCTGGCTTGCATGTTCATCCAAAACTCCGGCGTCGTGCGGAAGTACTTTGCGAGGCGCAGTGCGGTATACGTCGGAATCGGTGTTTGCTCCGCCGCAATACGTTCGATGCGCCGATAGGGAATGCGCTTATCGAAAGTGAAGTGTTACACAGGGGTGATCTGTGAGGATCGCTGACCGTGGCCTATGGATACCGTTGTGACTCAAGCCAGTTGTAGAGGACTAACTGCGTGTCGCGATAGCTACCGCTGCGCCTCCCATGCAAAAGGCAGCACTCCGGTTCATCATAGACATCGCCCTTGGCGATGTAAGTGCCATTCGCGCCCGGGCGCCGGCGAGTGCGAAGGGATATTGGGCAACTGCCAGGATCACGGCCGTCATGGCAAGCAGCAGGATGATATCCGTGCTCGATAGCCCATTCACGTCCACGACTGTCGGCAGAATGGATACGTAGAACAATACCGATTTTGGATTGCCCAGGGTCACCAGAATGCCGGAGGCGAACACGCCGCCTGCGGTGGAGGATCTATGCTGCGGCAGCAGCGAGTTGGGAGCGTTCCAGAATCGATAGGCGAGCCAGCATAGGTAGACGACGCCAGTCCATTTGATGACGATTAGCAGTGTGGTGAAGGTCGCTGCGATATAGGCCAGCCCCGCCAACGCCGACGAAAGATAGATCACGTCGCCGACCACCATCCCGGCAGTCATCCATGCTGCCCTGCGGTATCCCGAGTGGAGCGCCTGCGCTATAATGGCAACGATCTGCGGACCTGGTATGATCGCGGCGATGGCGAGCGCGCCAGAATAGGCCAGAAAGCCAGAAAGCGTCATCAAAAGCTCCAAGAAACTTTGTTTGCTCAATATTCACATTCCCAGGCGAAAGCCAATGCCGTTTCGGAACCTATTCGCCAATTCTGGATTTCACTGCTGCCCGTGTGCCGGCCCAAGCGCGGCAATTGATCTGGCCCGCGGTAATAGCACCGAGATACTCCCCGCGCGTTAGTGCTATGCCGATCGGCCGCGTCAATCTGTATCACCGGCTCAAGGCGGCAGCGTGGATCTCGCTCTGCTTTTGATAGAGGTGGCTCGGGCAGCACATTAATCTGGCGAAAGGTTGCAGATGTGCGTTGATTGCAAAGCCTTCGCACGCCACCACAGACAATCTTACCAATGACGAGGGCAGCGCGTGCAAGGAAAACGATGGGGTGCGCATTGTTGCGCAGCTCATCAATGCTCCCACGAAGCACGCTGCTCTGAGGTGGTTTCCATCTTTGCACTGCGCCTGTAGCAGAACTCGACGCGTTCAATTTCGCCGATAGGATCGGCGCCGCCGCCGATTGGGAGAAGCATGACTCCTCCTCTTGATAAGCCGAACCCTTATCGCACGTTTGCATGCCAACTGATATATGAGCTACCTATCATGATGATGGATAAATCTCGTGAAGGAAGCGATGATTATGGCCGCTGATGCCGCGCCTGGATCGATGTGGCCAATCACCCGGTCCCCCAGCCGCGATGCCCGCCCCTTTGCCGCCGTCATGTCCCGGGTCGCCTCGCAGCCCTGGAGCGCTGCCTGCTCCGCCAGACCGAAGCATTGCTGAAGGGAGGCTCCCGATGCCAAGGCATCGAGCGCCGCATCGGCCGCGGGCTTCCAGGCATCGACCATGGTCTTTTGGCCGGGTTCGGCCTTGCCGCGCTCTTGAATGCCCGCAGCCATCGCAGCGAAAGCGCGCACGAATTCCTCGTCGCCGAGGTCCGGCCTGTCCTTGACCGCGGCTCCGGCACGCATGAAGGCCGTTGCATAGAGCGGGCCCGATGATGCGCCGACCGCGTTCAGGAATGCCTTTGCAGCCGCATTGAAGGCGGCCGTCGGCGCCGCCTGCCCGGGATCGAGCGCAGCGACCGCCTTGGCCGCGGCCTCACAGCCGGCGTCCATGGCAAGGCCGTGATCACCGTCGCCGATCGCGCCGTCCAGCTCGCAGAGATGGTCGCGATGCGCCGCGATATCTTCGGCGATCAGGTCAAAGAGACGCTGCAGATCTTTGGAGGTGATCGCCATCGATCACCTCCTGAACATGGCGCAATCGCAGGGATGGTCGATCAGCCGCCGGAGTTCGTCGTCGAGATGCATGAGCGTGACCGAGGCGCCGGCCATTTCGAGCGAGGTGCAGTAATTGCCGACGAGCGAAGTATGGATGACGAGGCCGGCCTCGTCGCACCGCGCCTTCACCCGCCGCATCATTATGTAGAGCTCCATCATCGGCGTCGAGCCCAGCGAATTGACGAGCACGGCGACACGATCACCCCGCTCGGCTTTCATCTCCTGGAGAAGATTGTCCATCAGTTCGTCGGTCACCGCATCGGCCGTCTTCAGCGGCCCGCGCGCCACGCCGGGCTCGCCGTGGATGCCCATGCCGATCTCCATCTCCTCCTCGCCGATCTGGAAGTTCGGTTTCAAGGTTTGGGGCAGCGAGCAGGGCGAGAGCGCCACGCCCATCGTATAGGTGCGCGCATTGGCATGGCGGGCGGCGCGCTCGGCCTCGTCGAAGGAATAGAGAAGATCGCAGGCAGCGCCGACGGCCTTGAAGATGAAGACATTGCCCGCCACGCCGCGCCGCCTGTCCTTCTGATCGGCTGGGGCGGACGCGACATCGTCGGTGGTGAGCACGGTGCGCACCGCGATGTCGTCGAGTGCCAGCATTTCCGCGGCCATATCGAAGTTCATGACGTCGCCGGCATAATTGCCGTAAATGAAGAGCACGCCGACGCCGCCGTCGACGGCCATGGCGCAGGCCATGATCGGATCGGGCGGCGGCGAAGCGAAGACGTTGCCGATCGCGGCGGCATCGGCGAGCCCCTTGCCGACATAGCCGAGGAATGTCGGCTCGTGCCCGGAGCCGCCGCCGATCACCAGCCCGACCTTGCCCTTGCGCGGCCCGTTTCTGGCAATGATGGCGCGCGGCATGCTGTCCACGGCATAGAGGTGCTCGGGATGGGCCGCGAGAACCCCTTGCAGCATTTCATCGACGGCATCCGCGCCTGAATTGATAAGCTTCTTCGTCTTCATGCCGATCCTCCCAGGACTTCTCCGCCTGAATAGATGCGGCTGGCGTGCGGGACGTCAATCCGCCAGCGGCAAGACAACCGTTGCGAACGGCGCGAGCTGCACCTCTCTCTCCAATGCGCTGCCGCCGACCCATCGCTCTTTGCCTGTGAGATTGACCATGTAGAGCTTGGCGCCAGCGGCATCCCGCGCCACGAAAGACAGCACTTCGGAGGGCGAAGACGACATGCATTCCTGCCAGGAGGCGCCTGCCAGTGCCGACAAGGTCCGCACCGTGTTGAAGAGCGGCCGCCGCCCGCCTCGTTCGACCGGTTCATCTGGACCGGCGATCAATCCGAAAGGACCGGTCAGCGCCGAAAGCGTCAGGCATTCGAGACCGGCATCCAGCACGCGGATCGCATAGCCGAGCGCGAAGGCCTCCGCGAAACGGCCGTTGTGGCGAGGGTCGCGGTTGGACATCGGAATGCGTCCACCGGCGGTATTGTCCATCGTGCGGCTGCCATAGGGATTTTGCCGCATCGGGATCGTGGACGGGCCGATGCGATACGGCTTGTCGCCGTAGATCGCGCGGACGGAGCGCGTGATGAAGGGCAGCGCTTCCAATGTCTGCATGACGCTGAGATCGTCGGCCGCATGCACGATCGGATTGGTGCAATGGCTGACGAAATCGATCTCGCCCGCCGGCACACGTTTGCGATTGAGCTCGGTGAAATAGCTGAGCATGCCGCCGCCGATGCGGATACCGGGGAAGGCGGCGCGGGCCGCGGCATAGACCTCTTCGAGCGGAGGGCAGTCCGGCCATTGGCGGCCGGGCGGCGTCGATTGCCGGTCGACGGAAGGCGAGATCAGGATCGCATCCGGACGAAGGCCTGCGATCTGCATCTGCCGGGCGATCTCGGCTGCCTCGACTGCCGGCGACGATTTGCAGGGAAGCGCGATCTCCAGCGTCGAGCGGCCGTCATGGAGAGCGGCGATCGCGGCAAAGTTTTTCAGCCCCTCAAGGCCGTGCCCGGCGACTGGATCGAAATGGAAGAGCAGTTCCCGGGGCGCGATCTCCGATAGGAGGGACCCGGCCGCCAGGGTCTCATCGGCCTCCTCGGGCGTCACGATCACGCCGATATCCGGCATGGTGCCGGTCCCTACGCCGATTTCGAGCCTTATGACTCCGTTCTGCGCCGGGTCTGAAGGCGCAACGGAGCGGCTGATATCCCTGATGAGGAGCGACGTCTTCTGCCGGGCGGGCTGATTGGCCGGGATTTGATAAGGCCAGGGCAAAGCGAGCGGCCTGACATAGGTCTTGTACGAGGCATCGGACCAGTTACGCTGATCCTCCATCTCGAAAATGTCGCCCTCCATCCGGCATTCCGCGGTAACGCCTGGCATGACCTGATGGGTGATGGCGCGCATGTCCTTGAAGGGCTGCCAGGGCTCGATGAGATCAGGAAAACGCGTGGCCGCGATCTGTCCGTCGACATGCTCGACCGCCGCCGGCGAACCGGCAACGTCGACGATCGGATGCAGGATGCAGAAGCCGCAGCGGTTGGTCTCGAAGCCGGTCCCGCTCTGGGCTTCGGCCTCGAAATCGAGCCTGTCCTGATTGCCGCTGATGCGGACGTCGATCACGAGCGTCGTCTCATCGGGCCCCTGGCAGCGAGCCCGATAAGTCACCTCGAACCGATCCTCGCCCTGCTCGATCCTGAGGTCGGTGATGTCAGGACTGTAGGTGCCCCAATCCCGGTCGCGGACGAGATAGGAAATCGCCCGCAGCACTTCGGTTCCGTCGTAACGGATCGAGCGAAGGTTGCCGTCGGCGAGATCAGCCGTCAGCTTTCCCGCCGTCAGACGGACCGGCGATTTTTCTCCAGCGCGGGTGCCGTAGAGCTGGAACGCATCGGTCGTCATCGCAGCATCGCCCTGACATCGATCGTCTGGCCGCGCGCGGCGCTGTCATAAGCGGCCTCGACGAGGGCGAAGGTCTTCAGATTGTCGGCGCCCGAGGTCGAATGCTCGGCGCCGCGCCTGAGCTGGTCGACCCAATGCTGCTCAATCGCATAGACGCTTTCCTGGATATTGTGCCAGGGCCGCGAGGCCCAGGACAGCAGTTTCGGCGAGACATCCATGACGGTCGTGCCCCTGCCGTTGGTGATCTCCAGGCCGTAACCCTGGCTGAGGCGGATCGTGCCTTCGGAGCCGTCGAGCTCGATCAGTGTCTCGGGGAAGGGCTCTTTCGGAAGCTTCGTGGCATAGCTGACGTCAACGACCGAGGTCGCGCCGTTCTCATGATCGAGCAGGATGGTCGCCACATCCTCACCCTTGATCTCGGGATTAACCCGCTTCGTGCGGGCCGTCAGCGAGCTCACGTCGCCGAGGAGATAGCGGGCGATATCGAGCGTATGGATGCCGAGATCCTCGATGATGAAGCGCTCGCCTTCGGCGAGATAAGGCTGGCCGGAAAAGACGTCATAGCCCGAGCGGAAGGAGAAGCGGCCCCAGAAGGGCGTACCGATGGCGCCGGCATCGAGCGCCTTGCGCACCGCCTGGATCGGCGTCTGCCAGCGGAAATTCTCGTGCACCATCAGCGCCACGCCGGCGGCCCGGCAGGCCTCGACCATCGCCTTGGCATCGGCCAGCGTCTTGGCGAAGGGCTTCTGGCAGATGGCGGGGATCTTATTCCTCGCAGCCATTTCCACCAGCGCACGGTGGCTTTGAACTGTCGTGGCGATATCGAAGAAATCGAAGCCGCCGTCGGCAAACATCGCTTCGGCATCGCTGTAGCGCCGCTCGATGCCGAACTGGTCGCCGACGAGTTTCAGCCGCTCGGGATCGCGATCGCAGATGGCGACGATCTCGGCACCGTCGACATCGTTCCAGGCATGCATCTGGTTGATCGCAAAGAAGCCGCAGCCGATCAACGCGCCTTTCAATCCGGTCATGTCAACCTGCCTTTGCCATCTGCATGAGGGTGACGCGCTGCTGCAGGCGGCGCTGTGCCTGGTCGACGACCACGGCGATGATGATGACGAGGCCCTTGATGACCATCTGCCAGAAGGAGGAAACGCCCATCATGACGAGACCGTCGGAGAGGATGCCGATGACGAAGGCGCCGATGATCGTGCCGCCGATCGTTCCGCGCCCGCCCGACATCGAGGTGCCGCCGAGCACGGCCGCGGCGATCGCGTTGAGCTCGAAGCTTTCGCCGGTCGCCGGATGGGCGGCCATCAGCTCCGAGGAGATGACGACGCCGACGATGGCCGCGCAAAGGCCGGAGAACATGTAGACGAAGATTTTTACGAGATCGACGCGGATGCCGGACATGCGCGCCGCCCGCTCATTGCCGCCGACGGCGAAGATGTGGCGGCCGATCGGCGTCGAGCGGGCGACATAGGCGGCCGCGAGCGCCAGCACGATCAGGATCCAGATCGACACCGGCAGGCCAAGAATGCGGCCCGCGCCGAAGAAGTCGAAGCCGGTCGTGGCGTATTCCGGCCGGCCGACAAGGTTCGGAAAGGTCTGGCCATCAGAAGACAGCAGCGCCAGGCCACGGGCGACATAGAGCGTGCCGAGCGTGGCGATGAACGGCGCGACGTTGAGCTTGGTGATCAACAGACCGTTGATGAGACCAATGACAAGGCCGATCGACAGCGTGATCAGCACGATCTCGAAGAGGTTGAAATAGATGGTGTAGCCGATCGGCAGTTCGATCCCGTAGAGGATCAGGCCGCCGGCCACCATGCCGCACAGGCCGACGATCGAACCGACGGAGAGGTCGATACCGCCGGTGATGATGACGAAGGTCATGCCCATCGCCAGGAACGCATTCAGCGCCACATGCTTCGACATCAGGATCATGTTCGCCGTCGAGGTGAAGTTCGGCGCGAAGATCGCAAAGAAGATGATGACGGCGAAAAGCGCGATGAAGGTCCTGAGCTTCATCAGCGTCAGAAGCGCGGAGCCGTTGGCGCCTTTCGGCGCAAGAGTGGTAGACGTAGCCGCCATCATGACGCGAGTTTCCCTTGATGTCCGTGTCCCTTGGCCGAAGCCGCGATGATCGCTTCTTCCGTCGCCTCGTCCCGGT
The DNA here is from genome assembly GCF_014200175.1 of Rhizobium lentis. Lineage (GTDB taxonomy): Bacteria > Pseudomonadota > Alphaproteobacteria > Rhizobiales > Rhizobiaceae > Rhizobium > Rhizobium mulingense. The sequence goes on from NZ_JACHBD010000005.1 coordinate 13,709, forward strand.
CGAAGACAGTAACCAACTGGCCGTTGCTCAAGACCGCGATGCGATCGGATAGCGCCATGACCTCTTCGAGGTCGGAGGTCGAAAACAGAATGGCGAGCCCGTTTGCCGCCAGCCGCCGCATGGTGCGGAAGACGTCCGCCTTGGCGCCGACATCGATACCGCGGCTCGGCTCGTCCATCAGCAACACCTTCGGATTGGTCATCAGGGCCTTACCGATGACGACCTTCTGCTGGTTGCCGCCGGACATCGAAGTGACCTCGAAATCCGGGTTCGGCGCCTTGATCGAGAGATCGCGGATCGCCTCCCGAATGGCGCTTTTCTCCGCGCCGCTGTCGATATGGAAAAGCCGGGTGAAACGCGAAAGGCTTGCGAGCGTCAGATTGGAGGCGATGGAAAGCACCTGCACCAATCCTTCGCGCTGCCGATCTTCCGGGATGAGCGCAAGGCCGCGGCGGATGCGCCGCGTGGTGTCGCGTGCTCGCACTTCCTTGCCGTCGATGAAAATCTTGCCGCTCGAATGCATATGACGCCCGATCACGCATTCGAAGAATTCGCTGCGCCCGGCGCCCATCAGGCCGTAAATGCCGAGAATTTCGCCTGCCTTGACCGACAAGGAGACATCGTTGACAGCAAGCCCGCCGGTCGGTCTGGGAAGGCTGATATTTTCGGCGCGGAACATCTCGCTGCCGATAGAATGGGTAACGGATTTCGCAAAATCCTTGGCATCCGAGCCGATCATCGAGCGCACGATCCAGCGTGTATCGATGTCGCGCACCATGGCATGACCGGTGATCTGGCCGTCGCGCAGCACCGTGATGTAGTCGCCGATGCGCATCAGCTCTTCCAGCCGGTGCGAGATATAGACGATGGCCACGCCCTGCGCCTTCAGCTCGGCGATCACCTTGAACAGGATCTCGACTTCGGCCGCCGACAGCGCGGAGGTCGGCTCGTCCATGATCAGGATGCGGGCATTGAGCGACATCGCCTTGGCGATCTCGACGAGTTGCTGCTGGCCGATCGGCAGATCCTCGACCATAGTGTCGGCCTCGATGCCGGCATCGAGACGCCGCAGAAATTCATTGGCTTTCTCGACCTGCGCCCGGTGATCAATGCCGAGCAGGCCGCGAGTGATCTCGCGCCGGGCAAAAATGTTTTCGGCAACCGACATGTTGGCGAAGAGATTGAGTTCCTGGAAGATCATGCCGATCCCATTGGCCTGCGCGTCGGCCGGACTGTCGAAGGAGACAGGCTTGCCGTCGAGGATGATGCGGCCGAGCGTCGGGCGCTCGACGCCGGCGATGATCTTCATCAGCGTCGATTTGCCGGCGCCGTTTTCGCCGACGAGCACGTTCACCGCGCCGCGGCGCAGCTCCAGATTGGCGCGCTTGACGGCAACGATGCCCGAATAGACCTTCGACACGTCATCGAGGCGCAGGATGATATCGTCCTCTTGTGCCTCTGCCACCGTCATGAGCCCACCTTCAGTTCAGAAGGGGTCACGAGCGGAAGCTCGCCGCTTTTCGGCAGCGGAAAGGCGCCGATCACTGTCACCGTCTTACCGGCGAGGCCGTCGCGCGGAACGGCGGAGAGAAAAGCGGTATTGGCCTTCTCGTTGAACGCCTTGCCGAACTGCGCCCATTCGATCTGGTTTTTGAATTCGTTGAAATTGACGAACTCCAGCGTGTCGCGCAGTGCGGTGCCGCGCAGGGCCGGTCCGATCTGCACCTTCGCATCGGCCTTGCCGTCGCCATCGGCGTCGACATCAAGCGTTGCCGCGCGAGAGGCCGTGTCGGCCGCAACGACCTTGCCGGTGATCTTCACCGCATAGGTCCAGGGCGAACTGCTCTGCTTGCGCGGATTGCCGTATTTCTCGCCGGCAGCATCCGGATTGGAAGTGGCAAGTAGCATGACGTCCTTCAGCTCGCCGGCGCGCTTTTCGAAATAGGGCACCACCTCAGGCTGCCAGATCGCCTCGACCTTGGCATTCGGGTCAAAAGCGGTCTTGGCCGCGGCCGCCGCCTTCTCCTCCGCGGTCGGCGTCTTGATGATCTTGCAACCGGGCAAGGCCGCCGCCACGACGGCGGCAAGCAGGGCGCCCTTCATTTTCAACATGCGGGTGAACCTCGACGTCTTGCAAAATGCATTGCGGAGGGCGCAACGCTGCACCCTCCGCAATTGGTGCTGATCAATTCGTCAGGGCGAAGGTCTCGAGCTTGCCGGAATTGTCGGCGTTAATGAGAACGCAATCCATCAACTGCTTCTCTTCCTTTGGCATCGTCTTGTTCTTGATGTAGGCGTCGGCCTGTTCCACCGCCAACTGGGCCTGCGCGTAAGCCGGCTGCAGCACGGTAGCCTTGATGCCGCCCGACTTGATCGAGTCGCGCACATCGTTGGAGCCGTCGAAGCCGACGACGATCACGTCCTTGCGGCCTGCGGCCTGAAGGGCTGCGATCGCGCCCATGGCCATGGTGTCATTGCCTGAGATGACGCCCTTGATATCGGGATTTGCCTGGAGGATGGTTTCCATCTTCGAATAGGCTTCCGTCTGGCTCCAGTTGGCCGACTGCTTGGCGACCGACTTCAGCTCCGGATAATCGTCGATGACGTCGTGATAACCCTGCGAGCGGATGCCGGCATTAGTGTCGGACTCTTTGCCCACCAGCTCGACGTAATTGCCCTTCTCGCCCATCAGCTTGACGAATTCCTGCGCCCCGAGCTGGGCGCCCTGATAGTTGTTCGAAACGATCTGGGCGACGGCAACGCCGGTTGCATTGATTTCGCGGTCGATCAGGAAGGAGGGGATGCCGGCATCCTTGGCCTTCTTGACGGCGGCGACGGAGGCGTCCGCGCCGGCATTGTCGAGGATGATCGCCTTGGCGCCGCGCCCGATCGCCGTATCGATCATTTCCGACTGCTTGTTGGCGTCGTCGTCATGGGTCATGACGAGGGTCTCGTAGCCGAGTTCCTTTGCCTTGGCCTCGGCGCCGACGGCTTCGGCCTTGAAGAAGGGATTGTCATGCGCCGGCGTGATGATGGCGATGAGATCGGCCGCAAAGGCCGGCATTGCCGTGCCGAGCGCCAATGCGCTGGCAAAGGCTGCGAGTGTCAGTCTGCGCGTCAGTTTCATTCTTTCCTCCCTGTGGTGAATGACGCCCCGTTCTCCTCGGAGCGGTGCCCCGTCTCCCGGGGCGGTATAGGGGGAGGGCTTTGCCTCCCCAAGCTGGTTCAGGTGATGCGCCGGATGCTTTCGGCGATCTCCTGCGGTTCGAAGACTTTCTTCCAGTCATCGCGCATCAGCGCCGGAATGCCGAACTCGATCGCCTTGTTGCAGGCATCCGAGAACACGCCGTCGACCTCCTTGAAGATGACCGCGCCGAGCACGTTCATATGGCCGAGCAGAAAGTCGCGGGCGGCCTGTTCCGGCACGCCTCGCGCCACGCATTCGTCCATTGCCTGGCGCATGACGACGAGCAGAGAGGCGCAGACGGTCTCGGACAGGCCGGGTTCGAGCATGGCGAGCTGGTCGACGGTGACCCGGTGCGAACGCATGACCGGCGCCCAGATGATCTTGGCGATTTCCTCGCCGAGTGCGTAGGCGCTGTCCGGCCCCTGCATCAGCGCCGAGACGATATGCTGCTTGGCAAAGAGACCGCCGAAATGATCCTTCTTGGCCTGCATATCCGTCTCGTCATTGAAGATCGGTGGATGGCAGGGATGGGTGACGAAATAGGTGAGGTCGTCACGCTTCGGCAGATGGCCGGCGAAGGGAGCGGCAGCATCGAGCGCCACCACCATGGTGCCGGGCGCAAGCTTGTCGACGATGCCGGCCGCGACCTTGCCGATCGCCGTATCCGGCACGGCGAGGATGACGACGTCGGCGCCGTCGAGAGCGGCATCGACCGGCACGCAATCAAGGCCGAGATCGTTCTTCAGCCGCGCCTTGCCGGCATCGCTCACCTCGACATGGCGCACATCGAAGCGCGACCCTTTGAGATTTTTGGCAAGCCGGTATCCCATTTTGCCGCCGGCGCCAAAGAGAGCAATGTTGGTCATGTTTTCCTCACCTTGTCAGTTTTGAATAGATTAACTGGTATGATGTGTCAATCACCATACCATCAATTAGGCGCTCAAGCTCCATGTTTTTCCGCATCGAGCCTGTCGATCGCCTGCACGTTGCCGGCCGACGGGCCTTCAGGATCGAATTCGGAGGCGAGCCAGACGTCCACGATCGATTTCGCCAGTTCCGGACCGATGACGCGCGCGCCCATGGTGATGATCTGGGCGTTGTTGGATTTCGCCGCCCGTTCGGCCGAATAGGTATCGTGGGTGAGGGCGGCGCGGATGCCCGGCACCTTGTTGGCGGAGATGCACACGCCGATGCCGGTGCCGCAGAACAGGATGCCGCGCTCATGCTCGCCATCGACGATCGTCTGAGCTAGGCGCTGGGCGAGATCGGCATAAAAGCCGGTCTGGCTGAGATCATGAACTTCGAGGCCCGCCTTGCCGGCGAGATGGGCGGCAATGACATCCAGGAGCGGTTTGCCGGCGCTGTCGGCGCCAATTGCGATCTTCATGGCAGTTTCCTTTCACTCGCCGTCTGGCGTGAAGATGAGCGGTCGATCGCTGCGCTGACGCGGCCGAGAATGTCGAGATAGCCTTCGAGGGACCAAGCGGAGCGGCCGATGAACAGGCCGTCGATATCGGGCTCGCAGATCAGTTCCTCGCAATTGCCGGCGTTGACGCTGCCGCCATAGAGGACCGGCACCTGGCGGCCGAGAATTGATTTCGCCACCTCGGCGATCTTGCCGTGCCGCTCCGAGGCGTAACCAGCCGTCGCCGGAATGCCGTTGACGCCGATCGCCCAGACCGGCTCATAGGCAAGCAGGATCGGAGCCTCGCCGGCCTCGGTGTCGACGCCCCTCAGGGCGGCCTCGACCTGCCGCCGCAGCACGGCGTCGGCCCGCCCCTCCTGGCGCTCCTGCAGGGTCTCGCCGATGCAGATCAGCGGCGTCAGGCCGTGGCGGATGGCGGCGGCAACCTTGAGGCCGACGGTTTCGTCGGTTTCGCCGAAATGTTCGCGCCGTTCTGAGTGGCCGAGCTCGACGAGATCGAGGCGGCAATCCTTGAGCATCAGCGGCGAGATTTCGCCGGTCCACGCGCCGGCATCCTCCCAATGCATGTTCTGGGCGCCGACCTTCACCGAGGTCTCGGCCAGCACACGCTTGACCTCGCGCACCGCAGTGAAGGAGGGAATGACGAAACGCTGCACGGGGGCATCGCGGCCGCCGTCAGTATCGGCGAGGCGGCGCGCGAAGGCGAGCGCTTCCTCAAGCGTCTTGTTCATCTTGAAGCTGGTGCCAACCCAGACGACCATCTTAATTCTTCCTTCCGTCACGGATCTGCGCGAAATAGCCGTCGGTGCCGACCTGGCCGCCCTTGAGCGCGATCTGCAGGCCGTTGGTCGCGGCATAGTCGCCATGGGCGAGGCAGAGCGGGGAGCCCGGTGTCTGGGGAAGCGGCAACAGCGTCGTCAGCGCGTCGATCTTCAATTGCCGGAGCGCATGGCTCGACGTGTCGCCGCCGGCAACGACGGCGCGAGACAGCTCTTCCGCTTCGATAAGGCGGCGCAGTATCGTGCCAAGGGTACTGCCGAGCCGGTGACGGGCGCCTGGCAGCCGGTCGATATCGGCGCCGCGGTCCGCGGATGGGCCGAGCGCCGTATAGAGGATGACGCTCCTGCCTTCTTTCAGTTTCCGGACACCCGCCTGCACGGCCGCCTCCACGGCGGCTTCGCCATTGGAAATCAGCGCCAGCGGATCGAGCGCAATGCTGTCGAAACCGTTCTCGGCAGCCGTGCGGATCTGCCGCTCGGTCGTCGGCGAGACGCTGCCGGAGACGACGGCGAGGCGATCGACCGGGCCGATATCGGCAAATTCGGCGCCGGTCTCGCCGATCATGCCGGCCTGCCGCCAGGTGCTGAGCAGGGCATATTCGACCCCCGACGAACCGGCGACGAAACCTCCCGAGCGGCCGGTGACCCGCAGCATCTGCCGGCCGGCGGCCGACTGCGTTGCCTCGGAGTCGACATCGAGGAGCAGGATTCCTTTGCCATTCGATGTCAGTGCGTCGATCCGTTGGTCGGCGTCCGCCGCGGTGATCGCGACGAGATCGGCGAGCAGAACGGGGAGGGAGGTCTGCTTCGACAGGTGGAGCGCAAGATCCGCCTCGCCCATCGGCGTGACCGGGTGGCGGCTCATCACCGGATGGCGGTCGATGCGGTAGACGTGGCCCTGATAGCCGGCGAAGAGATTGCCGAACGCCGTATAGCGCTTCAATTGCGGCGCGCCGACGATAACCGGCACGATGGATTGCCCGAAACGCCTGCGGCCGATTTCAATCGCCTTGCCGATATTGCCGATCCCGGGGCTGGAATCGAAGGTCGAGCAGACCTTGTAGTGGCAGATCGAAGCACCGAGCGAATTCAGCCAGTCGAAGGCCGGCGCAAGGTGTTCCTCCATCCATGCGGGCGTTTCGCTGCGGCTCGTTCCCGCCAGGCCGATCGCGCGGCAGTGTTTGAAGCGGGCGAGCAATTCCGGCGTGGGAAGGTCGAGGAAGAGCACGGTCTCGACACCGTTCGAGGCAAGCGCCTCCATGACGTCGGTCGAACCGGTAAAATCATCGCCGTAATAGCTGACGAGACGTCCGTTCATATCGGTCACGCGCCCTTGCCGTCGCTGAATTTTGCAATCGAGGCGGCCAATTCAGGATGATCCTTGGCGTAGACCTCGAGCGGAATGTCGGCGACCGCCGCCTGCCAGGCCTGCTGCACGGCGCGAACACCGGCGGCCGGACCGCCGGGATGGCTGACGATGCCGCCGCCGCAGAGATAGAGGAGATCGACGGTACGGCCGGTGCGCTGATAGGTCTCCGGCGCCTGCCCGCCCCATTGGCCGGAGCCGGCGACGGGAAGCGGTCGATCGGCGTCGTCGAAGAGCGGCGCGCTGACGGCCTTGAAGGAAGAGACGAAGCTGTCGTCCGGCTCCCAATATTTTACCCTGATGCCGTTGATCTGGAACTGGTCGACGCCCAAGAGCCGCCAGAACTGCTGGTAGACCTTGAAGTCCATCCCGGCGCCCGGATCGCGCGTCAGCACGTCCCAGCCGTTTCGATGCGCGTGCAGCACCAGGCTCGAGCGCTTGCGCAGAAAGCTCATGCCGCCGAAGCCGATCGAGTTGATATTGACGACGGCGCAGTTGCCGCCGGCTGCAGCGACGATGTCGTGGTTACGCATCATCTCGTCGGGGTCGGCATGCGAGATGCCGAAGGCATACATGACCTTCTTGCCGGTCTTCTGCTGATGATCGAGAATGCGCGGCATGATCGCCGCGACGCGGTCCTTGAGCGGCGAATAGGCCGGGCTCATCAGTTTCTCGTCGTCCTTGATGAAGTCGACGCCCGATGCGATCAGCTCACCGACGAGTTCCGCCGTCTCGTGCGGCCTCAGCCCGAGCGCCGGCTTGACGATCGTGCCGATGATCGGCCGGCCTTCGACGCCGGTAAGGCGGCGGCTGCCCGGAATACCGAACTGCGGTCCGGGATGGGCGTTTCGGAAGGCGTCCGGCAGCTTCATGTCGACGATGCGGATGCCGGTCATGCCCTTGATCGAATAGACGCCGCCGATCGCGATCGTCATCAAGGCGGAGAGATCGGTGCCGATCGCCTCAAGCGGAAAGCCGATGTCGACGTCGGCGCGGTGGAGCAGCGTGCCGTGAGCCGCCTCCGGCCAGGTCGGGTGACGCCCATCCTCGAGCGGGCGGATCGCCAGCACCCGGGCGGCGACGCGCGCCTTCAGCTCCTCGGTCTCGCCCGAAACCGGCACGAAGGTCCCGGTCGACTGGTCGCTGGCGATCTTCTCCGCCATTGCCTCGACGCTGCCGGGCGTTTCGATGCGGTAGGTCAGGGTAATCATCATGAACCGACAGCTGCTCCTCGTAGCTTTAGTATATTGTCATGGCGTCAACTTGTGATGTGGTATAATGAGTATTCCAACCATTGCAAAGCGGAATTTTCGGACGCGCAAATTTTCGGCCGCAAGCTTTGTCCTTGGTTCGGAAAACTGTTAGGAGGAGACATTTTGAGCCAGCGAGATCTCATGACCCAGCCCCTCGAACAGATCGTCCGCCGGAAACTCTCCGACGAAGTGTTTGATCGACTTGAGCGATTGATCACCTCAGGCGAGCTTCAGCCCGGCGACGAAATGCCCTCCGAGCGGGTGCTGATGGAGCGCTTCGGCGTCGGCCGCCCGGCGATCCGCGAGGCCATGCAGTCGCTCGCCAACAAGGGTCTCGTCAGCATTTCGCACGGCGAACGGGCGAAGGTCTTGCGGCTCACGGCAAAATCGATCTTCCGCCAGGTCGACCTCACCGCCAAGATCATGCTGTCGCAATCGGCGGATTCGCTCGAACATCTGAAGAGCGCCCGCATATTCTTCGAGCGCGGCATGGCCCGCGAGGCCGCGCAGCGGGCTTCGGCAAATGATATAAAAGACCTCAGGGCAATCATCGAGCGCCAGCGCGCCTCGCTCGGACGGGCCGAAGAGTTCATCGACGCCGATATGGAGTTCCACACCCGTATCGCCCAGATCTCAGGCAATCCGATCTACATTGCCGTCAGCGAAGCCATGCTTGCCTGGCTGAAGGAATATCACACCGAGATGCTGATCTGGACCGGCAAGGAAAAGTTCACGCTCGCCGAACACGATGAGATCGTTGATCGGCTCGAAGCTAATGACGTCGACGGCGCCGAAACGGCAATCCTGAAACATCTCGAGCGGTCGCGCGCGCTCTATGCCAAATAGAACGCGAAAACAAAAGTCGCATAGAGAAAACTACGAAGGGGTCCTGAACGCCGCAGTTCGTAGATCATCGGGCGATGTCACGTTGTTTCATCAGTGATCGAAGAGGCTGTGGATCTGCGAAATCAGGCACGTGCGCGGTGACGGCTTTCCACTGTGCCATGGCGCGGATTCGATGGATGTGGGTGGCGAGAGCTGAGCATTTTTGAGGTGGTGCGACGAAGAGATTTCTGACTGCCGAAAAGATCGATACGAAGCGCTGCACGCCGCCGGCCGATCGAAATCCTTGCATTCGCAGCGGTAGGTGAGAGTTCTCCGCCCGGTTGTTGAGACCCTTGTGAGATCGATGTTCGACATCTGGCATGACTTCCCGCTTTGCCGCGCCGTACGAGCGCAGTTTGTCGGTGACGATGCGCTTCGGCATGAGACCTTGCTTCCTTAGCAGCCTGATCAGCAATCGCTTGGCGGCCTTGATATCGCGGCGGGTCTGGACGATCTCATCGAGAACATAGCCGGCCTGATCGACGGCGCGCCACAGCCAGTGCTTTCGTTCGGCGATGCAAATCACCACTTCGCCCAGATGCCAGATGTCTGCTCGCGAAGGCTTCTTGCGGCGCAGTTGCTTTGCATAGGTCGGACCGAATTTGCGGCCCCATCGGCGGATCGTTTCATACGACACAACAACCCCGCGCTCCAACAACATCTCCTCAACCAGCCGCAGGCTCAAAGGGAACCGGAAATGAAGCCAGACCGCGCGGGCGATGATCTGCGGCGGAAAGCGGTGGTTCTTGTAGCTGATGGTACGTTCGCTCATCCCGCCCAGTTATCCGCGAACCGTTAAGCCACAGACAACGTGACATCGCCTCTGTGCTGCACCACTGGAGGCTCGGTGTTCGCGCGCATGTGGCGGCTGGTTTCCAGCATCTCTTCAAGGTCCGTCTGGAAGGCCGGACGCGAATGAGACGGTCGAGATCTCACTTCGGCTCTCCACCCTGTCACCACTGGAAGAGGCGCTTGTTAACGATGCCTGACGCTGGTGGCCCCGAAAGTGAAAGAATCGGAGGGATGGGAGTGGCACTCGTCAATCCGTGGAATGTTCCGGCATAGCATCATTTCGGATCCGGTCAGGACGGATCTGCTTGTTCGTCAGTAGGCCTAGAATCAGAACGCTTGCAGATGTGGCGATAGCCCCTTCTCACCACATCTTCTGCGATTCGCCGGCTGCACGATTACTCGCTGAAAATAGCTATTTTAATCCGACGCTCGGCTTTCATTAAAAGAGCTCAGGTTTTTCAACAGCCCCTCCGAAATCTTGAACTGACGTGCCGTTCCACGGCCCATCGAGTTTTTCACAATCGTCTCGTTCAGCATTCCTCGCTTCACCAAAAGATCGACCGTCTCCTTGACGCCTGTGCGTGTCAAAGCCGTAACTTCCATTATGCTGGAAAGGGTTAGCTTCTGGTGAGCCTGGTTCATGCTGTAAATGATGGTCATCATGCCGACCTGCTTAAGCCGGGCTTGTGGGGTCTCATCTTCAAGCGGGTGGTCGAGGATCTCATGCAGAATGAGGCCTGAAAAGGCGAGGCTATGCCATTGCGTCTTCATTGCTCTTGCCATGTCATTTAACTATGTTATATAAATTAGTAAGCCCACACGCCCACCGAGCAAACTGTACCGTGTGCGCTCGTGCATTGTGATGTCCGAGGGTCTGTCCCATGAAAAACCTTCTGCTGAATGGCCTGCTTGTGATTGGTTGCATATTACCACCCTATCTCATTTCGGACAGCAACGCGCGAGCGGATGATTGGGGATGCCAGGTTCTCCTCTGCCTTTCGAATCCCAGCGGGGCGACCCAGTATGTCGAGTGCCGGCTGCCGATCCAGAAACTATGGCGGGAGCTTGCCGAGGGCCATTCGTTCCCGACGTGCAGCGGCGCCGGCTTTCGCAGCTCGCGACCGGGCTACGAGCCCTACTATTGCGACGCGGGATACAGGCTGGAAGGCAGCTATGGCCCGCGTGGAGAACAAGCGACCTGCATCTCGACATCGCTGCAGCGGGTCAGCGAGGCTTTTTGCCACAACGGGCGGGGCGGCTATCGTGCCGAAAACAATTCGGTTCAATCGCCGCGGTGGCAGCGTGAGGACGGCCGCACTGGTTGCATGGCCTATCCGATCGTCCGTCCTAATGTCCGGTCGCACCCGCACTACGTCGATGTGACGATCGATGGCGCCGGCACGCAGCGAGTCTGGTACTGACCGATGGCGGCCTTCGTGGATATGGCGCAGAGCTGCGCGCCGATGGTTGAGGTGGAGACGCTGGCCGGCGTCGTCAGTCTCGAGAGCCGGTTTCAATCTTTCGCCATTCGCATCAACAGCGGCCCTCCGCTGGCGGCGCAGCCGACGACCAAGGCAGAGGCGATTGAGGTCGCCACGTCCCTCGTTGCCGACCGCCAAGATATTCAGCTCGGCCTTGGCGGTCTTGATATGGAGGAGCTTCGGAAACTGAAGCTGTCGATATCGGATGCCTTCGATCCGTGCCTTAATCTCAAGGCCACCGCACAGCTTCTCGACGGCTACTACCGCCTCGCGCTGCGCGAGGGTGCGAGTGCGGTGCAGGCCGAAAACGTGATGCTTCAGTCCTATTACGGTCGCGACGATCCTTCCGTCGGCGCGATGGTCAGATACGACGTCCAGGTGCGCGATGAGGCAAAGCGGCTGTTGCCCGGGCTTGCCTCGCTGACCATCGGGGATGCGCCCGGTCTGGCCGACCCAAGTGCGCAGCGGGACCAGCAGGTGGCGCGCCCGCTTCCAACGCAAAATTCCACAACCGCCGAGGCATTGCCCTGGGACGTTTTCAGCGTCGGGCGGCGCGCCTCGGTTCTCGTTTTCCATAATGATCGATCGGAGTCTAACGAATGATATCCAAGACCCAACTGCGCCCGATGGCCGCCTCCGCTTTCATGGCAGTCGCGATAGTCGCCTGCCTGGTCGAGCCGGCCTTCGCCCAGGCCGCCGGCGTCGAAACCGTGCTGCAGAACATCGTCACGATGCTGACCGGCAACATCGCCCGCCTGCTGGCGGTGATCGCGGTGATCATCATCTGCATCGCGTGGATGTTTGGCTACATGGACCTGCGCCGCGCCGGCTTCTGGATCATCGGCATCGGCGGAATTTTCGGCGCCACCGAACTGGTCAACACGATCGTCGGAGGCTGACCCCGCATGGCAAGCACTCCCAGCCTCGAAGAAGACATCCTGTTCCTCGCCTGCACCCGCCCGGCGATGATCGCAGGCGTGACGATGGAGGCGATGGGCGTCAACATCATGCTGACGACTATTCTCTACATTACCGTGGGATCGATCGCCTATGCGCTGGTCGGCGTCGTCTTCCACGTCGTGTTCCGAGCACTCGTCAAGCACGACCACAACATGTTCAGGATCCTGATTGCATGGATCGAAACCCGCGGGCGCTCGCGAAACGCCTCCTACTGGGGCGGGGCGACGCTGTCGCCGCTAAAGCTGGTGCGACGCTACGACGAAAGGGATTTCTGCCTTGCCTAGTCTTGCGACGCTGCGTTCCCGCGAACTCGGGCCGGAAACCTTCATCCCCTATGTCAGGCACGTCGATGCCTCGACCATCGCTCTCGATTCCCGCGCGATGATGGTGATGATCGCGCTCGATGGCATGTCCTTCGAGACTGCCGACGTTCTTGACCTCAACAGCCTGCATCGCAGTCTGAACACGCTCTATCGCAACATCGCCGACGAGCGGCTGTCGCTGTGGACGCATGTCATCCGCCGGCGCGACAATGCCTATCCCGACGGTCAATTCGCCAATTCCTTTTCCGATCGCCTGAACGCCAGATATCGCGAGCGGATGGTAGGCGAGGATCTATTCCGCAACGATCTCTATGTCACCCTCGTTTGGCATCCCGATCGTGATCCCGCCCAAAGAGCCGCGAGCCTTCTCAACCGGCTGCGAAAAGCGCGCCGCGCGCGAATGGAAGTAGATGAGACTGCAATAAAGCACCTGCGCGACAAGGTCGCGGATCTCACAGCGGGCTTGAGGCGCTTCGAGCCCCGTGTCCTGGCGCTCTATGAACAGCATGGCATCGTTTTTTCAGAGCCGAGCGAGGTGCTTCATCAGATCGTCGGCGGGCGGCGCGAGCCGGTGCCGCTGACGGAAGGGCGGATATCGTCGGCGATCTATTCCGACCGCTTGATCTTCGGGCGCGAGACCATCGAGATCCGCCATGAAGCCGAAAGCCGCTATGCCGGAATGTTCGGTTTCAAGGAATATCCGGCGACAACGCGCCCGGGCATGCTCGCTGGCATTCTGACTGCGCCGTTCGAACTCATCCTGACGCAATCCTTTGCCTTCACCCCGAAGGCCGACGCGCGTGTGATCATGGGCCGTAAGCAGAACCAGATGGTCAGCGCCGGCGACAAGGCCGCCTCGCAGATCGGCGAGCTCAGTGAGGCGATGGACGATTTGGAATCGAACCGTTTTGTCCTCGGCGAACATCATCTCGCGCTTTCCGCTTTTGCTCCTTCAGTCAAGGAGCTCACCGACAATCTGGCGAAGGCGCGCGCTTATCTGACCAATGGCGGCGCCGTCGTCGCTCGCGAGGATCTCGGCCTGGAAGCTGCCTGGTGGGCGCAACTGCCCGGCAATCGTCGCTATCGCGCGCGATCGGGCGCCGTCACATCGCGCAACTTTGCTGCTCTGTCCCCCTACCATTCCTATCCCACAGGTCAGAAGGACGGCAACGAATGGGGGCCGGCGGTCGCCATGCTGAAGACCGCGTCAGGCTCACCGTTTTATTTCAACTTCCACCACGGCGATCTCGGGAACACCTTCGTCTGCGGCCCATCGGGTGCGGGCAAGACGGTGCTGTTGAACTTCATGCTCTCGCAGCTCGAAAAACATGATCCTCATATGGTCTTCTTCGACAAGGATCGCGGCGCGGATCTCTTCGTGCGCGCGGTTGGCGGCACCTATCTGCCGCTGACGAATGGTACCGCCACAGGCTTCGCGCCGTTGAAAGCACTGGAACTCACCGCAGAAAACAAGATATTTCTCACCGGCTGGATCGCTAGGTTAGTCGGATCTGCCCGTGGCGAACTTTCGTCCACCGAGTTGCGCGACATCGCCTCGGCGGTCGACGGGGTGGCGGACCTGCCGGTGGAGCATCGTTCCATCGGCGCCCTGCGCACCTTTCTCAACAATACCGATCCCGAGGGCATCGCCTCGAGGTTGAGGCGTTGGGAGAGGGGTGGGCCACTTGGCTGGGTGTTCGACAACGAGACCGACGACATCGGCATCGGCGCCAAGTTTATCGGTTACGACATGACCGATTTCCTCGACAACGAGGAAATCCGCACGCCGCTAATGGCTTACCTATTCTACCGCATCGAGCAGCTGATCGACGGACGGCGCATCATCATCGTCATCGACGAATTCTGGAAGGCGCTGCAGGACGAAGGCTTTCGCGATCTCGCCCAGAATAAGCTCAAGACGATCCGCAAGCAGAACGGTCTGATGCTCTTTGCCACGCAGAGCCCGCATGACGCCATCGTCTCGCCGATCGCGCATACGATCATCGAGCAGTGTCCGACGCAGATTTTTTTAGCCAACCCACGCGGCGACCGCGCCGACTATGTCGATGGCTTCAAGCTGACCGAGCGCGAATTCGAGCTCATCTCACGAGAGATCCCGGTCGAGAGTCGCCGCTTCATCGTCAAGCAGGGTCACAACAGCGTTGTTGCCGAATTGAACCTCAACGGCTTCGACGACGAGCTCGCCATCCTCTCCGGCCGGACTGCCAATGTGGAGCTTGCCGATGCCGTTCGGGCCGAGGTCGGCGACCGGCGTGAGGATTGGCTTCCATTGTTTCTACAAAGAAGGAGGGCAGGCTGATGCGAACAGATGGAACAAGGACGGCGATTGCCTTGTCTCTTCTGTTGATATCGGCCGACTTTGCGGCCGGACAGGGCATTCCGGTTATCGATCAATCTGCGATCGCCAAGCAGATAGAAAGCATCACCCAGCTGAAATCCCAGCTCGACACGCTCAACCAGCAGTTCAAGCAGGCCCAGCAGCTCTACGGATCGCTGAACAAGATCACCAATATGGCCGATGTCGCCAATCTCCTGAACGACCCTTCGATCCGCAAGGCGCTCCCGCAGGATTTCAACGCCATCGAAGGGTTGTTCAAGGGCTCAGGGAACGGCGCCTTCGGCAGTTCGGCCTCGAAGTTTCTTGAGGGCAATTCCACCTACCGCACCGACGCGGATGACTTCTACGCCCAGGAGCTCTCGCGGATCCAGCATCAGAACGCCGGGCAGATGAGCCTCGGCCAGCAGATCTACGACGCTGCCACCAAACGCATCGACGGCATCGACCAACTCCGTCACCAGATATCAGGCGCGGCCGACGCCAAGGATATCGCCGATCTGCAGGCCCGCCTGCAGGCCGAAACGGCTTTTCTCCAGACGGACGTGCTTCGCATGCAGGGTCTGCAAATGGTTCAGCAGGCGCAGGTCCAGATCGATGAGCAGCGCCAGGCCGAGGATTGGCGCAAGCGCATGGACACGATGGGAGCGGCCCTGAAATGAGATGGTTTTTATTTGGAGCGGCCGTGCTTTTCCTATCGGGCTGCTCTCCACAAACTGAGCAGTTTCATACGGTCGATGAGTTGATCGCTGACGATGCGCTGCTCACAAAGATCATCGCGGAATGCCGCGCCAATCCCGACGAGCTCCACGACACGCCGAATAGCCGCAATGCCGAGGCCGCCGATGGCAAGCTGCGTCTGGAGCGCATGCGCAAGGCGCTCGGGGGCTGAGCGATGTATCAGGTCTTCAGCTTCGTCGATGGACAGTTCAAGACGCCGCTCGAGAACTTCATATCCTCCGGCACCTCGAACATCGCGAGCTGGGTCAGCGGCCCGCTGACGGCGGCCCTCACGCTCTACATCGTGCTCTACGGGTACCTTGTGCTCCGTGGCTCCGTGCAGGACCCGATCATCGAGTTCGCCTTTCGGGCGATGAAGCTTGCGATCATCGTGATGCTGGTGCGCAATGCCGGCGAGTATCAGACCTATGTCACCAACATCTTCTTCGAAACCCTGCCGAAGGAGATCTCGCAGGCATTGAACTCCGGCACGGCGCCTAGCGCCTCGACCTTCGACAGCCTCTTGGATAAGGGTCAGAAATGCGCCTACGAGATCTGGTCGCGCGCCTCCTGGCCGGTCGACATCGTCACCGGCATCGGCGGCATGATGGTCATCGGCGCCAGTTTCATCGTCGCGGCGATCGGCTATATCGTTTCGCTTTACGCGCGGCTGGCGCTGGCTATCGTGCTTGCGATCGGCCCGATCTTCATTGCGCTCGCGATGTTCCAATCGACCCGGCGTTTTACCGAATCCTGGATCGGCCAGCTCGCCAACTTCGTCATCCTGCAGGTGCTGGTGGTGGCGATCGGCTCGCTGCTGATCACCTGCATCAACACGACGTTTACGGCGATCGAAGGTTACAGCGATGTGCTGATGCGCCCGATCGCGCTTTGCGCCATCTGCCTCGCCGCCCTCTACGTCTTCTATCAACTGCCCGGCATCGCCTCGGCGCTCGCCGCCGGCGGGGCATCGCTCACCTATGGATTTGGCGCTGCCCGTGATGCGCACGAAAGCACCCTCGCCTGGGCGACATCCCATACCGCCAGGGCGGTCGGTCGTGGCGCCCGTTCCGTCGGCCGGCGCCTCACGCCCGGCCGGCCCGAATGACGGTCACAGACATTCATCGAAATTCGACAGGTTAGTTCTTGATGATCCATATGCTCTTATCGCTTTTCCTAACCGTTGGTCTCGTCGGCTGCGGTTCGATTTCCCACTCTCTGCCCAAATGCGATGGTTACTCGCGCCGGCCGCTGAACCGCTCGATGTGGCAGTGGCAAGGCGATGGGCAATCGAAGCCGCCGGCGACCTCGGCTGTTCCCGCGAAGCCGGTGAACCACGCCGCCTCATATGCTGAGGAGAACGCTTCGGCAGTGCCGGCAGCTTTCGCGAACTTCGATGTCGCTGGCTCCTATCGTCCATGCGAGGGCCGATGACATGGTGACCAACGATAGCCTTAAAAACTACTTCGATAAGGCCAGGCGGTTCGACCAGGACCGGTTGATCCAGGTCGAGCGTTCCGCCCGTGTCGCCTGGTTTATCGCCATTTGCGCCAGCATCATTGCGACCGTCTCGGTCTTTGCGGTCGCCGGGCTGACGCCTCTCAAAACCGTCGAGCCTTTCGTCGTGCGCGTCGACAATTCGACAGGTATCGTCGACGTCGTTACCGCCCTGACATCGGCCGTCGGCACCTATGACGAGGCGGTGACAAAGTATTTTGCCGCAAAATATGTCCGCGCCCGCGAAGGCTATGTCTGGAGCGAGGCCGAGGAGAATTTCCGCACGGTGGCATTGCTGTCGACTCAGCCCGAGCAGACGCGCTTTGCTGCTGCCTACAAAGGCAGCAATCCGGATTCTCCGCAGAATTTCTATGGCCGTAGCGCGACCTCGCGCGTCACTATCGTTTCGATCTCGCTGATCAACGCCAACGTCGCCTCCGTCCGCTATATCAGAACCGTCACCCGTGGCGACGATGTGCGCACCACGCATTGGGTTGCGACTCTCACCTTCTCCTATGCCAACGCGCCGATGTCCTCGACCGACCGGCTGGTCAACCCGCTGGGCTTTGCCGTCAGCGAGTATCGCGCCGATCCGGAGGCGATCAATTGAAGCCCCATCTTGTCATTGTCTTGCTTCTCACCTCTGGCCTTTCCACGACTGCGCTCGCGCTGGAGACCCCGCGCGGCGCGCAGCAGGACAGCCGCATCCGCTTCGTGGATTACCAGCCCTACAACATCACGAAGATCGTCGGCACCTTGCGCTCCTCGGTCCAGGTTGAGTTCGCTGCTGACGAAGAGATCGCGCATGTCGCGCTCGGCAACAGCGTCGCCTGGGAGGTGGCGCCGGCCGGCAACATCCTGTTCCTTAAGCCTCGGGAAAACCAGCCGGTGACGAATATCTCGGTGGTGACGACGCGCCGCGACGGCTCGACACGCAGTTACCAGATGGAATTGACCGTGCGCGACGGTAGCGTCGAAGCGGGGCAGAACACCTATTTCTACGTGAAATACCGCTATCCGGCCGACGAGGCGAAACTGCGCCGGCAGGAGGCGGCCGCCACGGCGCAAGCCGCTGAGGCATGGCAAGCCGATCGCGTGCTTGCCTTGCATGAAGCCTATGGGCCGCGCAACTGGCGATATTCGGCGCAAGGATCCCAGGCGCTCGAGCCGCAAGCGGTCTATGACAACGGCAAGGTCACGACCTTCGCCTTCGTCGGCAATCAGGAGATGCCTGCAATCTACATGGAAAATTCCGACGGCACCGAAAGCCTCGTCCCGAAGTCCGTCGACGGCAATCTCGTGCTGGTTCACGCGATCAGCCGCAAGTTCATTTTGCGCAGGGGCGGCGACGTCCTCTGCGTCTTCAATGAAGCCTATGATCATGTCGGTATTAATCCGGAGACCGACACGACGTCACCATCGGTCGAGCGCGTCGTCAAAACGTCGCCCGACGCGGCGCAATAGGAGGCGTGATGCCCGAGGGAGAGACAACCGAGATCCCCGGTGAGCGCGCCGCAATATCGACCGGCCGGCGGCTCGACAACCCGATCCTGAAACGCGGCGTTGTCTCTTTTGCTATCGTCGCCTTCGTCGCATTTGCACTTTGGTCGATGCGGAGCGAGGAGCCGGGCGACGGTGTCCAGCCGGAAAGGGTCGTTATCCGCCAGACGTCGGATTTCGAGCCGGCGAAGGAGCCTGTCCAGCCGGTGACGCCGCCGGCGGAAGTACAGCTTCCGACGCCCGTCGCAGCTGAACAGGCGCCGGCCGAGGACGACAAGCTGCTGGATGCGGCACGTCGCGCCCCTGTCATGGCCTATGGCGGTGAAAAGTCACCTCAAGCCCGCCCACCGGAAGAGGAGGCTGGCGGCGAAGCTCAATCGAACTATGTTCCGCTTGGAGCGAACCCCGCTGGCAACCTTGGTGGCCAGGGCGAAAATGAGGACCAGCGCTTCGACCGCTTGTTGACGCCAACGCAACTCCAGGGATCGCGCGCTGGCACGCTCGGCAATCGCGATTTCATCGTCGCCATGGGCACGTCGATCCCGTGTGTTCTGGAGACCGCACTCTCCTCCGACCAACCGGGCTTCACCAGCTGCGTCGTCAATCGGGACGTGCTTTCCGACAATGGCCGCGTCGTGCTGATGGAGAAGGGCACGCAGATTGTCGGTGAATATCGCGGTGGTCTTCGCCGCGGCCAGAAACGGCTGTTCGTCCTCTGGAACCGGGCGAAGACACCGAAAGGGGTGATCATCACGCTCGCGTCGCCGGCAACCGACGCCCTCGGTCGGGCCGGCATCGACGGTTATGTCGACACGCATTGGTGGGAGCGGTTCGGCAGCGCGATCCTGCTGTCGATCGTCGGAGACGCGACCTCCTACGCCAACAGCCAATTGCAGGATAGCGGTGTCGAAGCCCAGAATACGACCAGCGCCGGCCAGCAGGCCGCGGCGATTGCCGTCGAGCAATCGATCAACATTCCGCCAACCCTCCTGAAACATCAGGGCGATCTCGTTTCGATCTTCGTCGCTCGCGATCTCGATTTTTCCGGCGTCTATCGGCTTCGCGTCACAGAACCGCGCAATCGGATCTATGACCGCGCCGTGCTTGGCGATTTCAAGCCGGCTTCGGTGCTTGTTTCGAAATAGGGTAGTCGATGACAGAAGCACCTGACACCGGTGTCGTGCGCGAGCTTCTCTCGCCGCTGTCGCCGTTCCTGCGCGACAAGTCGCTGTTCGAAATCATCGTCAACTGGCCGGGACAGGTGATCACCGAGGGAATGGCCGGCTGGCAGACATATGAGCTGCCGGAGCTGTCATTCGACAGGCTGATGCGTCTTGCGCGCGCGGTCGCAAGCTATTCGAACCAATCCATCGATGAAACCCGGCCGATTCTTTCGGCAACGCTGCCCGGTGACGAACGCATTCAGATCGTCATTCCGCCGGCAACGACGAGGGGAACAGTCAGCCTGACCATCAGAAAGCCATCGTCTGTCTCGTTGAGCCTCGACGCGCTTGACCAAAGAGGACTATTCGCCGACGTCGCCAGAACGGAGATCGACGTCTCTCCTGCAGACCGAAAGCTTCTGGCGCTCTATCGAAGGGGCGCCTATCAGTCGTTCCTCAGAGAGGCGGTTTATCTGCGCAAGAATATCATCATCTCGGGCGCGACCGGGTCCGGCAAGACGACGCTTTCAAAGGCATTGATCCGTCATATCCCCTCGAGCGAACGCATTATTTCCATAGAGGACACGGCCGAACTGGTCATCCCGCAGACGAACCACGTCCGGCTCTTTTACTCCAAGGGCGGCCAGGGGATGGCGAGGATCGGCGCGAAGGACCTGCTCGAATCCTGCCTGCGCATGCGGCCGGATCGCATCCTGCTTCAAGAACTGCGTGACGGGACGGCTTTCTACTACATCCGCAATGTCAACTCGGGCCACCCAGGCTCGATCACGACGGTCCATGCCGACTCAGCCCGCCTTGCCTTCGAGCAGCTGACGTTGCTGGTCAAGGAATCGGAAGGCGGCGGTGACCTCGAACGCCATGACATCCGCGACATGCTGAAAATCGCCATTGACGTTATCGTGCAATGCAAGCGGATGGACGGACGGTTTCGGGTGAGTGAGATCTACTTCCGTGGCGCCGCGACGGACCTGGACCGCTCCTCGTCAGATCGAGCCTAGGGCCGGATCGCTTCGTGGCGTATGCGGCAGAGGTGGCGGTTCTGAACAGCAAATGAGATTAGTTAGTTTGGGACAGGGATTGCGTCCGGAAACTCGGAGAATCCTGCCGGGCTCGACCGTCAGTCCAATTGTGTTGCCTTCTCACGCAGTATCGCTGAAAACGCACGGAGGCCCTGATGGTCCAGTGCATCGATGAACTCGTGAACCGCCGGCGCCGTCTTGCGCAAATTCAACCGAGCGCCCCTGATGCTGTCGATCAATGCGCTCGAAAAGGTAGAATGGAGGCCGACGAGAAAATTGTCCGGTGAGTCACAGGTCACGCCATGAGGCCGAAGGTCGGCGGCCGGGAAATCCTTGAGATTCCAAGTGACGATCACGGAAGCCTTTCCGGCGATGGCGGCAGCTAAAACATGGCGATCATCGGGATCCGGTAGAGAGAGGTCGGGGATGAGAATTCGGTGGTTGCCGACATCCGCATCGGGCAAAACTTCCTTCATCCGATCCCGGGTCGCTTCCAGACGTGAGATGGGTATCTCGGGTGAGCCGATGGCCAGATTTCGAATCCACTCGGCGTGGATGTCGTCGGTCCAGCGAGCGTCGACAAGACCGTCGAAAGCACACTGGACCAACACATTGCGTAAATGGAAAGGGTAGAGGACGCAGGCATCATAGACCGCGACGGGCGGCTTAGAGGCCATGATTGACGATCAGATCCTCTGTGTCTTCGGCCAGCGCGTTCAGGCTTTTCTGGCGAATGTCAAGCTTGGCCTTGAGCGCGAGAACATCCTTCAACTTGGCTCGGCGGTGCTTGCCGACATAGCGGAAGGGCAGATCACCGCGATCCATGCGCAGCACCACGAGAGGACGTGAGATGCCGAGGATGGTGGAGGCGTCGGTCGGGCTCAATTCCTGATCTTCTGTTAGCACGGCAACACGCTCGCCGCGCAACAGATGATCGAGGAGTGCTTCGACAGGCGCGAGAGCCGAGGCTGGGAGAGAAAGGGTTTGAAGTTGTCCACCTTCTCCGCGAATCCGCAGCTCCAGGTGGTCGCCCTCCGCCAGCTTTGGCATAGGCGCGACGGCCTTGCGGTCGCGATCCGATAATTCGGTAAATTGAAGAACACGGCTGGTCATGACGGACACCTCTGACCATGTATATAGGGCAAGCCGCTCATAACTGCAATAACTGAAATACTTTCCGATCTTCATCTCCGATTTCTGGGGAGAGCGAGCGGCAATGAGCTCGACCAGCCAATTTGAAGATTGGGTTACC
Source organism: Rhizobium lentis (assembly GCF_014200175.1). Classification (GTDB taxonomy): domain Bacteria; phylum Pseudomonadota; class Alphaproteobacteria; order Rhizobiales; family Rhizobiaceae; genus Rhizobium; species Rhizobium mulingense. Next base: position 35,689 of record NZ_JACHBD010000005.1, read on the forward strand.
GCAAGACGCTCCGCTTTCGGTGTGATCGTGCAATGCAAGGCGGCCGCCTCACCCAACGCCTATGCAGAAAAATAGGGCCGCTGCAGCTATGCTGAAAAAGCAGGAGGTCAAGCGGCGCGGGTTCTGTCAGGGGCGTCTAAAAAAACGGAACGCACAGGCGGGGGCAGTCGGTCCCGCCTCTCTACCGGCCGCTATGCTGAGGCTCCTGCGGCTGCCCTTCTTCCGCCCTTAGCGTGTCGAGAATTCCCGAAATCCCACCTTGCGGCGGCGCTTTGCTGATTTCTCCGATACTCTTCATTGTTTTTGGAACCCGCCGTGCCGGCGGGCGCAAGATGGAAAGGACGAGGGCGCATCAGAGGGAGAGGAGGGAAGGGGTTGCCGTGACGGGTCAGGAGGCAGGAGAGAGGCTCCGGCCGGCTCGTCATGGAGAAACGATATGGCAGAGGCCAATCAGAAGATCACCCTCAATGTCGGGCGCGACATTCCCTTTGATAAGCTCGTTTTGAGCCAGCAGAACGTCCGCAAGATCAAGGCCGGCGTCTCGATCGACGACCTGGCGGAAGACATCGCTCGCCGCGGGCTGCTGACCAGCCTCAATGTTCGCGCCGAACTCGATGCCAAAGGCAACGAGACCGGCGTCTATCGCATTCCCGCCGGCGGCCGGCGCTATCGCGCACTTGAACTGCTTGTCTCATGCAAACGCCTTGCGAAGACGACCGGCATCCCCTGCGTCGTCAGCAGGGGCGACACTCCCGAGGTCGAGGACTCCCTCGCAGAGAATGTCCAACGCGCCGACCTTCACCCGCTCGACCAGTACCGCGCTTTCCAGACCCTGCGCGAGCAGGGACTTGGCGAGGAGGAGATCGCGGCACGCTTCTTCGTCTCGGTAGCAACCGTCAGGCAGCGTCTCAGGCTGACGTCGGTTTCGCCGCGGCTGCTGGATCTCTATGCCGATGACGAGATGACGCTCGAGCAGGTCATGGCCTTTTCTATCACCAACGACCATGTCCGGCAGGAGCAGGTGTGGGACACGATCTCCCGCCAGCAGATTCGGGAACCCTATTATATCCGACGGCTCCTGACGGAGACGGCAATCCGGGCGGGCGACCGCCGCGCCGTCTATGTCGGCGTCGATGCCTACGAGGCCGCTGGCGGCGTGGTGATGCGGGATCTCTTCGAGCAGGACAGCGGCGGCTGGCTGCAGGATCCGGCTCTGCTCGAACAACTCGCGATCGCGAAGCTGAAAATCGAAGCGGAGGCCCTGCAAGTCGAAGAGGGCTGGAAGTGGGTCGAGGCAGCGTTCGACTTCTCCTACGGTCATACTTCGGGACTTCGTCGCTTCTTCGGCAAGCAGGCGGAGATGAGCGAAGAGGAACTCGCCCGGCACGGTGCGCTGAAGGCTGAGTACGACAAGCTCGACTCGGAATATGCCGAAGCTGAGGCCTACTCCGACGAGATCGAACGGCGGCTCGAGGAGCTTGGTTATGAGCTCGACCGGATCAACGATCGGCCTCACGTCTTCGATCCGAAAGAGGTTGCACGTGGTGGCGCCTACGTCTCGCTTGCCGCCAACGGCACGCTGAAGATCGAACGGGGCTTCGTCCGCCCCGAAGATGAGCCGCGGATCGAAGCTAACGGTGAGGATGCGGCGGAGATGGACGACGCTGTCGGAGGCGACGTCAGCGCATCATCATCGGTCGGAGGTGTTTCGGTCAATGGCAAGGCGGTCGTCGGCGATCAGGAGGAGGAGGATGACACGCTGCGGCCGCTCTCCGATCGTCTGGTGCTCGACCTGACGGCAACGCGCACTGTGGCGCTTCGAAACGCGCTCGCTAATGATCCCGTCATCGCCTTCATTGCCGTCCTGCACGCGTTCGTGCTCAAGACCTTCTATCTCTATGGTTCCGACACGTGTCTGGAGCTGACGCTGCAGAGCGCCAGGTTCGGTCAGACCGAGGGATTGGGCGATACCGTCTGGGCCAAAGAGATCGAGCAGCGGCAAGAAGCATGGGGTCAGGATCTTCCGAGAAAGCCAGAGGATCTCTGGGACTTCTTGATCGCGCTCGACGAGGTCAGCCGGGTGGCGCTCTTCGCCCATTGCGCATCGCTGTCGCTGAACGCGGTCATCGAGCCATGGAACAAGCGCACACGCGCGATCGCGCATGCCGATCAGGTCGCCCGCTCGATCGGCTTCGACATGGCGGGGGTCGGTTGGGTACCCACGGTTGACGCCTATCTCGGCAGGGTGACCAAGGCGCATATCCTGCAGGCAGTGCGCGAGGCGAAGGGCGAACAATCGGCGCAACTCATCGATCACCTGAAGAAAGCCGACATGGCGCGTGAGGCGGAATGCCTGCTTGACGGCAGTGGCTGGCTTCCTGAGCCGCTGCGACTGGCGATCGATGATGCGTCGGCAGTCGGTGCCGAAACACCGGCCGATGACGGCACCGAAGGCACCGGCGACGACGCTCCGAGCGAAGACGAAGGTGCGGTTCTTCCTGCTTTTCTGACGAACGAGACGGCGGAAACGAACGAGTCCGCCGCGCAGGAAGATCTCGAAGCGGCCGAGTAGGCTCTGCCTCCGGCCAATCAAGCCCGGCAGCATGCCAGGCTTCAATACACGACCATTCCCCAAACCTCGCCCGGCCGCTGCGCCGGGTTTTTGCGTTTCAGGAACAGAGAGATGCCCGACTATACGATCGAAACGACCTATCACCTGCCGATCTCGCGCACGCGCACTTATTCGGCGGACACTGCGGAAGCAGCATGCCACACAACCATCAAGGATGATGACTGGGAGGAGGCCAGAAACGATCACGAAACGCCCGGAGAAATCCATGTCACCGGTATCTGGGAAGGAGCGGATGCCGCTTATCGCGGTTCGGCAATCCCCGTCCCTTCGCAGTTCCGCGGGATGACCGAGCGCAAAACCGTGCATTGCGAAATCCTCCTCGGCATCCTGAAGATCGTCGTCAGTGACGCTCAGGCGGGGCGCTCGACGTCGGCCGATTGGATGGTCAAAGCCGCCTCGGCGACTTCACGAAGCGAGGCGATCCTCGCCGGCGCGCCTGATTCGCACCGGTCAGTCGATCTTCCGGAACCTTATCATGTCCTGGCCTTCTTGCGGGAGGACCGCGTGCGCGCTGCCATCGCCGCAATCCTCCAAGTCGATCACGATTTCGGCGGCCTAGCCCCTGATGCGGTGACCGATGAGGAGATCCACGCCGCCTGCCTGACGGTCGTGACAGTAATGGACCTCTCGGATGAAACGCGCACGGCTGAATTTCAAGCAGGCATGGCGGCGCTCCGCCAGGCCCGCCGGCGCCGCAGCGTCTGAGCCACCGTCGCCTCCAATTCACGATCACAACGAAGGGGCTGGACAGAACCACGCTGCCCGACCCTGCCTTTCAGCAACGACGCCCGGCCACCGCGTCAGGCTTCGGCTCTTCCAGGAGACAGCACATGAATACCATGATTTCGAACACCCGCCCGGTCTCATCCGGCTTCAAAGTCGACATATCACGCGGCGAGCGCGTCGGCCGAGTCTCGTCGGAGTGGTTTTCGCGATCGGACGACGAACGTTACCTATCCCTCGGCGACCTCTACGATGCGGTCAAGTCGCGTGCCAATCGCGCGCACGCCCGCACGGTGGAAAGCTCGGCGATCCGTGTCGAGGCCAGCCGCAATAATGCCGAGCGTCTCGAGCTCATCGTTCCCGGCGACCGACAGCCGATCGCGCCGACGCACTGGAGCTATGGTCAGCTCTGCAGCCTGGTCGGGGCGCCCGCCACCTATATGCGCCAGCTGCCAGCGCCGCTCGCCGCGATCAATCTTCAGCATGGTCTGCTCAACCATCGCGCCGAACTGGTGAAGACGCTGGAGTTGGACGACGGCCGCGTCGAGCTGCGGGCGGTGACTGGTCCCGAATACGGCAGAATCTGGGACCACGAGCTGGTGTCGGCGGTGATGAAGATCGCCGGCAATGGGACCGGCGACACGATCTGGAAGGTACCGGGCCTCCTCGACTGGACAAGCATGACGCACAATCCCTTCGTCGACATAACCAAGGACACGACGACGCTCTATGCTTCGGATCGTGATGTTTTCCTGTTTCTCGTCGACGACACCCATCCGATCGAGGCGGGACGCCTGCCGAATGGCGAACCGGATCTCTTCTTCCGTGGCTTCTACGCTTGGAACAGCGAAGTGGGATCGAAGAGCCTCGGCATCGCGTCCTTCTATCTTCGAGCGGTCTGCGCCAATCGCAATATCTGGGGTTCGGAGAATTTCCAGGAGATTAGTATCCGCCATTCGAAATTCGCAGCCGATCGCTTCGCTCACGAAGCGGCGCCGGCATTGACCAGTTTTGCCAACTCCTCGCCGGCGCCGTTTGTGACCGGTATCCGTGCCGCGCGTCAGCGGATCGTCGCCCGCAATGACGAGGATCGCCAGAGCTTCCTGCGCCGACGCGGGTTCTCGAAGAGCGAGACCGGCAAGATCATCGAGACGGTTCTCTCGGAAGAGGGCCGTCCGCCGGAATCGATTTTCGATTTCGTCCAGGGGATCACAGCGTTGGCCCGTGACAAGACCAACCAGGACACGCGGCTGGAACTCGAAGGCAAGGCGAAGCGACTGCTGGAGGGTGCTTCCTGACGATTATAGGGCTGCCGCCGGCGCCCGCCTGCAACATGCATCGATTTTCTCTGTGCGGGAGGCTCATTACGGCAGAGCAGGCATATCGCCCTCGGAGATGCGCCAAATCCATGGCGTCATCTCCGGACGGGCTTCGATCATCGCTTCCAGCGCGGCTTCGTACTCGCTGTCGGCGCTCGCCGGCACTATGAACATGGCGGCCGGATTCGGGCGTTGCCCCGGCAGCGTCAGAGATACGATCGTGTACGGTGCAGGTTATATTCTTGATTGCCGCGACGGTTGATGCGCGCCAGTGGCAAGCGCTGCATTCCCGCCATCTGCTTCACAGATTCCGACATCGTCAGGGCGGGCCTTTCGTCGGCGGAGGCGCGGGCAAAGGCCATGAAACCCGCACCGACCGGTTTTCCGTTCAGCGCGAATGGACGTGCGATGACGACGATCTCGAAGGAGGGCTTCATGCGCATCGTTGCCGTGCCGACACCAACCTCGTTCTCGCCTGCAGGAGGTGGGACAGGGGTGAACTCTCGGCGGCCTTTGCTCTGGCGATCGAGCTAGGCGCCCGGAAGACATCGCCGGCACCATCCACGCCTATCCCGAGAGGCAGCGCTGAAAGCTTTGAAGAACGCTTCGCAGGTCTGAGCCGAGCTGCCCAAAGACCACGGGGTGGCAGCGTTCCGCAAGACCTACCAACTTCTTATCATCGGTGAGCTGGGCTCGTGCCGCACCGGCGGCGAATTGCTCTTCGAGCTGATCTCACAACGCTACGAACGGAGTGCCACCCTGATCATCAGCAATCTTTCCTTCGACGAATGCGCGCAAACACTGGGTCCGAACGCCCGACCGGGGTGCGCTGCTCGTTCATAGCCACCCCGCCAACATCCTCCAGATGAATTGCGACAGCTATCGTCTCCAGCAAAGTCGCGCCCGAACGACCCGCTGAAACCCACTCGAAAATCGCCGCGCCCAGACCCTTGGACGACCCCGTCCGGAGTCTCCTCAGAGCAAACCGTGGCCGACTGTTTCTCTGGGGCGCGGCCTGATTTTGCCCCAACGTTGACATCCAAGCCTGAACAATCAACGCCAGTGCCGTTCAATCACTTCGGCTTAATGGCCATCAGATTGCCCAACTCCATCGGGAAGGGAAATAAAATCGTCGAAGTCTTCTCGCTGGCGATGACGTTCAAAGTGCTCAAGTAACGAAGTTGCATCGCCTCAGGCTGCTTGGCCAGAATTTCGGCCGCTTCCAGTAGCTTCGCTGCAGCTTGCTGTTCGCCCTCGGCATTGATTACCTTTGCGCGGCGTTCGCGTTCGGCTTCCGCTTGACGAGCAATCGCGCGGATCATCGACTCGTTGATATCCACATGTTTGATCTCGACAGTGGCTACTTTAATTCCCCAAGCATCCGTCTGAGTGTCAAGGATTTCCTGAATATCCAAGTTGAGCCTGTCACGTTCTGCCAGCATTTCATCGAGGTCATGCTTGCCGAGCACGGATCGCAACGTCGTCTGGGCAAGCTGGCTTGTTGCCATCATGAAATCCTCGACCTGTATTGTCGACTTCTCGGGATCAATTACCCTGAAATAGATCACCGCGCTGACACGAACCGAGACATTGTCATGTGAGATGACGTCCTGGCTAGGGACATCGAGTACGCGCGTGCGCAAGTCGACTCGGATCATCTGCTGGACATAGGGGATGAGCAGAATTAGGCCGGGTCCCTTGACTCCGGTAAAGCGGCCGAGTGTGAACACGACGCCGCGTTCATATTCCCTCAGGATCTTGACCGCGGAAGCGAGGATGACGACCAAAATGACAACGGCCACCAAATAGAAGGCAAGATCTGCAAACATATCCATGACTTCTCCTCCTGCTTCCTGAGCGCCGCTAAGTGTCCTTTGGACGGCTGGCGACCTCGAGCGCCAGCCCATTGCGGCCGGTCACGCGGACAGGGTCACCAGCAACAAGGGGTTCGGCGGAAACCGCCTTCCAGCGTTCGCCATGCGCAATGACGTACCCCGTGAGCCCCGTCCAACTCTCGACTTTGCCGGAAATGCCGATCATCTCCTCTGCACCGGTGGCAACCTGGCGCAAGCGCGAGGTGAATGCCAGGCGAGCAACGACAAGGCTAAAAGCAAGAGTCGCAAATGCAATTGCGCCCAGTAGGGGGCGCGACACTTCCAGGCCGGGTATATCGGGATCAAACAAAATGGTTGCTCCAAGGATCACGGCTATCCCGCCGCCAATGCCAAATGCGCCGAAGCTTGGCGAATGCGCCTCAGCGACCGTCAATCCTACGCCGAGGAAAATAAGCCCAAGACCGGCAAAACTCACCGGCAGCAATGCCAGGGCATAGAGACCAAGCAGGAGGCAGATGCCGCCGATTGTGCCAGGAAGCATTGTCCCGGGTGCGAGAAATTCGAAGATCAGGCCATAGATGCCGACCATCATCAGGATGATTGCGATGTTCGGATCGGTAATGACGGAAAGCAGCCGGGTGCGCCAGTCAGGCTCGAATTCCTGCACGGCCAAACCGGTGGTATCGAGCCGCACGTCCGTTTGGCCGACCCGCACCATGTGCCCTTGTGCTTTCGCAAGAAGATCGTTGATATCAACTGCGGTGAAATCGATGGCATGTTCGCGCACTGCCGCGGTGGATGAAAGGCTCGCAGCTTCGCGGACAGCACGCTCTGCCCAGTCGGCGTTGCGATTGCGCAATTCCGCAAGCCCGCGAATATAAGCGACTGCGTCGTTAACGGCTTTTGCTTCGTGGGCATTGCTTGGAGCTTCTGCCTGCTTGCCGCTAGGTTCACTCGGCTTCTTTTCGGGTTCCTCATCACCGCCGAAAGGCTTTACGCCGAGCGCGATTGGTGTCGCCGCACCTAAATTGGTCCCGGGCGCCATGACCGCAATGTGGCTTGCGTAGAGAATATAAGTGCCGGCGCTGGCAGCCCGTGCCCCGCTTGGCGCGACGAAGCTCGCGACAGGCACCGGCGAGGCCAGGATCGCGCGAATGATTTCCCGCATGGAGCTGTCAAGGCCACCTGGTGTGTCCATTTGCAAAATGATCAAGGCCGCGCCACGTTCGCCAGCACGCTGAATGCCTCGTTTTACGTAGTCAGCGATCGCGGGCCCAATGGCGCCGTTCACTTTGAGAACGACAGAAGCGCGGTCAGACGCCGACGGTGCGATGAAGGCCCAAGCTGAGAGCAGCAAAAACAACAAAGTGAAGATTGGCGGTTGCCATCGCCAACACCTTAATCCCCGCGTGACAATCTGCGGAACGTACATGATATTTAATATATGTCGGAAATTACAAAGAAAAAGAAAGAGGGCGTCTCATGTTTACGAACCAGCGAGGACGCCGGACCTTACCGATTTTTATTGAGCCGGGGCGGCTCGATCCTTTCTATCACGTGGATAGTGTGTGCTTGATGACTCTTAAATGACAACCGATGCAAGCCGCAAACACCGATATAAAAAGGAAGGTCGCGAGCGGTGAGTAGGATAGCGGCAGGAACGACCAATCGCCCCGCTGAAGTTGAGGCAGCGTAAAATCCGAAAGGCCGGCCTGCGCAACTGCTGCCCGCCCCATGGTCAGACCGGTCGCGATCAGCGCGATATGGGCATGGATGAATCCTGACCGGTGGTGTCTTTGCGGCTGCAAGGCCACTCGAATCCCGAACATCGATGCAAGCATCAGCAGGACCATGGCGCTCCAAATTCCAATGCCGGGTACCGCCAAAAGCAGATAGATCGGCTCGCGCATGACAGGAAGAATTGTCATATGCAGCCACCAGGCGGAGACGCTTGAGGGGTAGCTTTCCAAGAGCAGCATGCTGAGAACGAAGATTGATGCTGTCGCGTAAGCCAGCGATGGCCCAAGTCGCATCAGCGTGAAAATAGCGATCGGCATAGGGCGTACCATCCTTTGACCCGACGAAAAGGGTAGGCGACGTTGATTAATTTTCTACTCTGAGAATCACCGGGTACATGATACCAACTTTGGATAGTTGGCGTGTATCACCTTTGCGCGTGCCGGCGAAGACCGCATCTGTCGTTTTTTTGCGACTATTTGCTCAAATTCTGGAGTTGTTAGCTTTTTTTTACGATGATTTTCGGTGAGCGCATCCGAATCTCAGGTAAGAATGTCTGATGGGGGATCAAGTTGAATGTTGCAGATCAGAGCTGGAACTAAATGTATTGCGTTTTTGATAGCGACCGCAGCAGTTTTGGCTGGTTGCCAGTCATCGGGCGTCGATGGTCTTGCTGCCTATGGCGATAGTGCAAAGACCCTTCAGGATGACTCGGCAGTCGCCTTCTACAAGAACGACGAGTTGATAACCAACGGGAAACTGCAGTTTCAGGAAAAGAACTACGGAAAATCCTACGCCATTTACAAGCGAGCGGTTGACGTTTTTCCGGAGGATCCGGCCGCTTGGCTAGGCTTGGCAGCGTCGGCCGACATGGTTGCCCGCTTCGACACGTCCGACCGCGCCTACCAGCAGCTCTCGCGAATGATCGGCAACACCCCGGTCTACTACAACAATATCGGATACTCTCACCTATTACGCGGTGACTTGCGCACTGCCAGACGGTATTTCCTGAAAGCCTATGAGCTTGATCCCGGGAACGAAGTCACTGCCCGTAATCTCGAATTGATGAAAAACAGCGTGAATTACCCTCAGCGGGGATAGCCCTTCGGCGATTTCGCAGTTTCCATCACGCTAATGCAAGTCGCGCGGAAGCGTGCAGCGGTTCCGGGACACCTCCCAGCCAAAATGCCGGCAATCTCACGGGCCATGTCGTGAATAGTTGGAAACCGCACGATCACGCGCAGCGCGCCGTCGTCGCGGCGAGACGCTGGCTGGCGGCAGCCAATCGTGTCACCGTTCTCTGCGTCAACGATAAGCCCGACGGAAGTTATCAGTTTACGGCGCGGAAAGTGCTCAAGCAGCTCGGCCTTGACGGCGACGTTATCGCAATCGCAGGCAGCCGCTCCGTCGGCGAGACGATCCTCGATTTCGCGAAAGTCGCCAACGCCACCTGTCTGCTGATCGGTGCCTTCAAGCACGGCTACTTCCTGAATCTCCTGCTCGGTCGCGTCACCCGCTACCTGTTGTCGCACAGCACACTTCCGATGATGATGAAAGCATTAGCCGTTGGCTGCCGTCACTTGACGACATGGCACGAGCCGCTTGACCGGCTGCTCGCCATCGTCGACACATTGATCCATTCGTAAACGGACGTAATGGACGGCCTTACACAACTTCATTCTCTAGGCTGAGACCGGACGATGAGGCGACTGCTTTCGGCAGAAGCCTACTCCTCTACGTGTTCCAGGGTACGGAATCCCCCCGCACATTGGATGAGCGCCCGCGGCACGATGATCCCTGGTATGCCGCCAAGCGCGGCGGGACAACGAACGTGCTCGAGGGCCATAAAAGTGTAAAGGTGCGGGATAGGGGAACGGCGGCGACCGCGGCCGATACGTCTTGTCGATCACGAATTCGTGTTCGTGCCGTGCGTAACAGAAGACCTTGCCGGATCGAATGGAGGATTACGCGGCCGATGACCGGCACGCGGAAGGTCCAAGAGGAGATCATCTATGAACCGTTCAACGCTCACCCTCACCCTCGCCGGCTCGCTCGCCACCGCTCTTGCATCCGTTGCCTTCGCTGCACCGTTGCCGGCTGAGAAAATGGTTGGCAACGAGAAATGCTATGGCATCGCCCTCAAGGGGCAGAACGACTGCGCAGCAGGTCCCGGCACGACCTGCGCCGGCACCTCGACGATGGACTACCAGGGCAATTCCTGGAAGGCCGTGCCGGCCGGTACCTGCACCAGCATGAATGTCGACGGTCACATGGGCAAGCTGGAACCGATCAAGGGTTGATCCCAAAGTTGGGGCCCGGGCGACCGGGCCTCCGCACTGCCTGAAAAAACCGGGGAGAACCGCGATGTCCGCTTCAAAAGTCCCAGCTGCCGCCTTGCCCGCGCGCGCCGGTCTCGGGCTTAACCCCGAGCACTACGAGACCATTCTGGCTAATCGGCCGGACGTCGGCTTCTTTGAGGTGCATGCCGAGAACTACATGGGTGCAGGCGGGCCGCCGCACCGCTATCTTGAAGCCGTCACAGAACTCTATCCGCTTTCGTTGCACGGTGTCGGCTTGTCGATTGGCGCGGCACGCGGTCTCGACAAGGCGCATCTGAAGCGGCTGCGGAACTTGATCGATCGCCACCGTCCGCAGAGTTTCTCCGAACATCTTGCCTGGTCCACGCACGAGACAGGGTTTCTCAACGACTTGTTGCCGCTTCCCTATACACCGGAAACCTTGGCGCGTGTCATCGAACATGTGGACGAAACGCAGCAGGCGCTCGGGCGACGGTTGCTGCTCGAAAACCCGTCGACCTACTTGCTGTTTGCTGACAGCACGATCGATGAGGTGGACTTTCTCGCGATGATTGCGAAGCGGACCGCCTGTGGTCTTCTGCTCGACGTCAACAACGTGATGGTTTCGGCGGTAAATCACCGGCTCGATGCCACTACCTATATCGACCGATTCCCAGTCGAGTTGGTCGGCGAGATCCACCTCGCCGGCTACGACGAGACCATCGATGACGCCGGCGACCGCTTGCTGATCGACGCCCATGGTACGGCGGTGAAGAGTGATGTGGTCGCGCTCTACGAATACACACTTGCGCGCAGCGGGCCGCTGCCAACGTTGATTGAATGGGACAACGATGTCCCGGATTTCGCGACGTTGCAGGTGGAGGCGGCACGCGCGGATGAAATGCTCGCCACCGAAGCGCTCCGCCGCAAAGGGCGGCAGATACAGGCGGCATGACGATGGACTTCGCCACCTGCCAGAACGCCTTTGCCGGCGCATTGCTGCACGCCGACCAACCGGTACCCGACGGTATCACCACCGCGCGCGGTGGAGCCGATGCAGCGCGGTTCGCCGTCTACCGCAACAATGTCTTCGTTGGACTGACAAAAGCGCTGGCACGGCACTTTCCGGTGACGGAGCGCCTTGTTGGCACGGAATTCTTCATGGCCATGGCGAGGGCCTATGCCCAGGACCACAAGCCGGCCTCACCGCTGATGATCGAATATGGCGGCGATTTCCCGGATTTCATTGCGAGCTTTCGACCAGCGCGGGAACTTGCCTACCTGCCCGATGTCGCGCGAATGGAGGCCGCTTGGATGCGGGCCTACCATGCGGCGGACGCATTGCCGCTCGACTTCGCGGTCCTCGCAGCCGCGACGCCCGAGATGCTTGCGAACTTGCGGCTCGTTGCACACCCCTCGGCGGGTTTGATTCAGTCGGACTATCCCATTGGTTCCATCTGGAGCGCGCATCAGCAGGAGATGGTAACGCCGGTCGCGGACTGGCAACCGGAAACCGTGTTGGTTTTGCGGCCGGAGATGACCGTCGATGTTCATATCCTTCCGCCGCAGGACGCAATCTTTGCAACGTCGTTGTTCAACGACTCAACTCTCAGCGTGGCCGCCGAGGCGGCATTTGCCGCCAGCCCCGAATTCGATTTCGGGGCGGCGCTGCTGGGTCTTGTCAGTCTCGGCGCATTCAGTGCCCTCCATCAGGATGAAGGAAACGTCCCATGAAGACCGAAGCAGCCCCCTCACATGGCCCTGGCGCAAGCCTTGCCGCCCTGATCACACGTGCCGAAGGTCTACTCGCCTCGATTCCCCAAGCGCTGCCGCTGCTGGCACTGCGTTTCGCGCTCGCGGTTCCCTTCTTCAAGTCGGGATTGACAAAATGGGATGGGTTCCTGACGCTTTCGCCGGGTGCGAGATTTCTGTTCGAGCAAGAGTTCAAATTCCATGTCTTCGGCAGCGAGATCCCCTATCCGTTTCCACTGGCCATGGCGACGGCGGCCGGGATTGGAGAACTGATCCTGCCGATCTTGTTGATCCTTGGCTTGGCGACACGCTTCGCGGCGCTCGGCTTGCTGGTGATGACGGCAATCATCCAGCTCACTATCCCGGATGGCTGGGCGAATTTCCACCTGCCATGGGCGGCGATGGCGCTGGCATTGGTCGTGTTCGGCGGGGGCAGAATCGCGATTGATCCGCTTGTCATGCCAGGCCGCAATTGACGCACGGTCGCTTGCCGCCGCTCGCTCAACCCGTTCGGGAGAATCAAATTTGATGAGACGCGGTGTAAGAGCGCCGTTGCCGCATTGCAAGCATCGGCGCGGCGCCCCTGGCGGCGTTCACCGATTGTTTTGGAGATTTCGCTGAATTCGGTGTTTACCGTGCCTTCCGAAGGATGAGCTGGCCTTCCGGCGAGAGTGTGCGTTCGTAACGCGGCAGGTTATCGATCGCAATGCCCCCAGCTTGGATAGACGCAAGGGTGCTATCCGGAGTTTGAGCGTCCGCCGGCACAGCACGGGGGGCGAAAAATTGTGCTGGTTCCTTGCCGGGTGCGCTCAGGACCAAAGCTGAGCCCATTCGTGCACCGCTTATGTCGTTACGCATCCGTTCATTCGCCGAAAGTATCGCCTTTTGCAGGCTTTCCATTTCCTGACGGATAGCGGCGAGTTCGTCGGCCTTGGCGTTGCTCGCGATCTTGTCCGACTGCTTTTCCATTTGTCCTCTAAGGGCATCGATCGACCGCTTAAGCGCGGCGACGGTCTCGCGGCTCTCGCGAACATCCGCTGAGTTCTTGGCCGTATAGATGAGAACGCCAGCATTCACAGGCAAGAGCATGAGCAGCAGACCAACGAGCAGCGGGTTTCTGGAGGCTTTCGGCTCAATTGCTCGCGTATTGCTTGGTCTCGCGCCGCCTGCTTCGCCTTCGATGCTCGGGATGCTGGTCATTCGTTTACTCCTCCCGTAAGTCGTTAATTGGATCGATTCAGGCACCGTGCTCAGTGCCAAGCAATCATTCCGACGTGAATACGCCTTCCCAGGCCCGTTCGAGCATATCGAGCGACGCGATTCTCGCTATGTCATTGAACTCGCAGTAAGAACTGACGAAATCCAAAAGATATTTCGGATGATAGCAAGACGCTAGCACATCGTCTTTATATTTGCGATCGTAGAACAGGTGCAGATCTGGTTCACAAACAGCCAATCCCGTGCCGCTCGCATATGATTTGAAAATTCTGATATATTCGTCGCGCGACGGAGTGTTGACAAATATCTTGTATTTGAAGCGCCGCAGGCCGGCCTCGTCGGAAAGGTCCTTCGGTGCGATATTCGTCGAAAATACGACCAGCTCGTCAAAGGGAACCCTGAATTTCTTGCCGGTGTGGAGCGTCAGGAAGTCGTATCCGCGCTCGAGCGGGACGATCCAGCGGTTGATAAGCGCCTGCGGCGCCACTTGCTGGCGCCCGAAGTCGTCGATGATGAAAACGCCGCCGGACGCCTTCAAGTGTATGGGCGCTTCGTAAACATTTGGTCCCGCGTTGAAAGTGAGATCGAGCTGATCGAGGGTCAATTCCCCGCCTGTCTTGATCACCGGACGGCGGCATTCAATCCATCGTTGATCCGCTTTCGGATGGGATTCTGTGTCAGCCTCCGATACGGGGTGATGCACTGCTTCATCATAGAAACTGATGACATGGCCGCCGACCTCGATGGCATAGGGCACCCAGATGGTTTGGCGAAACAGTTGCGACGTCCGCTCGGCGATGCTCGTCTTTCCGTTGCCGGGTGGCCCGTAAAGCAGGATCGAGCGCCCTGAGTTCAGGGCCGGGCCGAGCTTCTCGACCAAGGTATTTGAGAGCACCAGCCCGTCAAGGCTCGCCGTCAGCCGCTCCGGGGTCACGCGCTCGGAATGGATGGACTGCAAACCCACTTGCCGGCAGAATGCGTCCAGCGACACCGGCGCCGGCCCAACATATTGGCTTTGACGCGACGCGGCGTGGGCATATTCGAACCCCTTCATTGACAGCGCATATCGAACATCGGATCTCACATCCTCACCAGCCAAGCCGCGAGCCTCGAGGTAAGCGAGTTTCACGAGTTCCTTGATCAGGACATTGACGATCACTTTTGGCAATTTCATGCGCTCCGCGAGATGAGATGCCGTGGTTGTATCCTGCTCGGCCGCACATTTTGCGGCCAGCCGGAGCAGGAACGACGGATCCAACCCTGATTGTTCTACGCTTGCCGGTGTCGCTGGCATACGCGGGTCAAGGGAAATGATGGTATCGTTACGATTGTCTTCGAGCGAATACTGCATGGGACCTCGCTTGGCTCAACCGCCGGGTTTCATGCCGACGAGAAGACTGACGACACGCATAATAATGGGAACGAGAACGATGAGGAGGCTTACCGGAAAAAGGAACCCGCCGAGCGGCAGCAGCATCTTGACAGGCAGAGCGTTCGCCTTTTCCTCCGCGCGAACCACACGCAGATCGCGCATTTCGTTGCTGTAGACCCGCAGCGTCTGCGTGACGCTGGTCCCTAGCTCCTCCGATTGGCGGAACAGAACGGAAAGGGCCCGGGCCTCGTCGATCCTCAGGCGGGTGGCAAGATTGGCGAGCGCTTCGCGTAATCGCCGGCCGCCCCGCACTTCGAGCATCATGATAGACAGATGCAGGCCGAAGTCCTGCTGTTTGTCGACGAATTCGCGAGCAACCCGGTTTGCCGCTGCCTCGATGCTCATGCCCGCATCGAGGCAGACGATCAGCATATCCATGAAGTCGGGAAAGAGGCGGCGGTACTCCCTCTCCTTTGCGGCGCCACGCCGGTCGATATAGATGTTGACGAGAATAAAGGTCGCGCCCGCAGCAAACATGGCAATGATCAGGACCGCCATCTGCGACATGGCTGGCGCGATCCGGTTTGCGGCCCAGACCGCGGCGACGAGCATGCCGATACAGATCACCGCGCGAACGACCTGGAAGGTGGTGACGGCGCCGGCAGCGAAATACCCCGCCCGGATCAATCGGTTTTGGGTGGAGTTCACATTCGTGTCACGTCGCGTAATCTCGAAATAGCGACGGATCAGGCGGTTTTCCGCCTCACCGAGATCGGCAATCGTCGTATCGCCGAGTTGGAACTCCTCGCCGGCCGCCGCCGAGCTCTTCGACACCCGAACCGAGACCTCGCGCTGTCGAAAAAACAGTTCCGAGGCTGCTGCAGTAAAGATCAGGACCGCAAAGAAGACGATGAGGTAAATTCCATACTCACTCGACATGACCGCCTCAGTACTCGAAGTTGACCATCTTGTAGAGAATGACATTCCCGATCGCCATGACGGCCAGGAGCACGCTCACCACGGCGGTTCCGTAGCCGCTATCCCAGAGGGGATCGAAGTAGGTCGGCGACAAAGCCTTGATCATCGCATAGAGCAGAAAGGGATAGGCCGACATGAAGATCGCCGTGATGCGTCCTTCCGAAGAAATCGCCCTGACCTTTGCCTTCAGCATTGACCGGCCTCGCAGCGTCTTCGAAAGGTTCTGCAAGATCTCGACCAGATTTCCGCCGGTTCCCGCCTGGACGCTCAACGATATCGCAAGCAGATTCAGATCCTCGACGCCGACCCGGCCCGCCAGGTTGAGAAGGGCATCGTCCAGCGTCACGCCGTAGGTGAGTTCATCGGAGAGGAGGCCGAATTCGGTGCCGATCGGATCCGGCATCTCGCGAGCCACCAGAGCAATCGCCGCCGGCAGCGGATGGCCGGCGGCCAAGCTGCGATTGGCGACATCGAGCGCTTCAGGAAGCTTCAGCTCGAATTTCTTCATGCGGCGCGCCCGGGCGCGCCAAACAACGAGAGCTGGGACGAGGAGGCAGATCAGGAGAAAGATAGGTATTCTAAACAGAGTGCTCGGCACGAGGAACTGAACGACCAGCCACGTCACAAGTGCGCCGGCGATCGCGAAGAGAGCAAATCGCCTGGCATCGAACTTGATCCCCGACTGGGCGTAGAACTGCAGCAGCCGCCGCATCATGGGGGTTTGCCGCCAACTGCCGGCGACACCGCGCTCCTTGAGCATATCGCTATAGGTCTTGCGATGATCATCGCTGAGCTCGAGCAAGCTCAGCCGATGGTTCACAGCGCGGTGGCGTTCGGATGTCTTGAAGTAGCCGCGCATGATCGCTTCGACAGCGACAAGGGCCGCGGTGAAAACAGCGGCGTAAACGAGAGTCAGGGTCATTGAACAGGTCCCGTTTGCAGCGGTTTACCGGGATCAAAAATCGCCACGGGGATCTCGATCCCGAGTTCGGCAAATTCCTCGACGAACCGCGGCCGGATGCCGGTGGCGCGGAATTCTCCATGGATCCGCCCGCCTTCGTCGGTGCCGAGCTTCTTGAATTTCATAATCTCCTGCATCTGCACGACTTCGCCCTCCATGCCGGTGATCTCGGAAATCGAGACAACTTTGCGGCTACCGTCGCTCAGGCGCTGGACCTGCACGATGATGGTGATGGCGGACGAGATCTGCGAGCGAATGCTCAATTGCGACATCGGCATCCCGGCCATGCCGACCATCTGCTCAAGCCGGCCGACGGCGTCGCGCGGCGTGTTGGCGTGAATAGTCGTCATCGACCCCTCGTGACCGGTATTCATCGCCTGCAGCATGTCGAATGCCTCGTCGCCGCGGACTTCGCCGACGATGATGCGGTCCGGACGCATGCGAAGGGCGTTTTTCAAAAGTTCGCGTTGACGGATCTCGTTGCGTCCGTCGAGCGTCGGCGGCCGGGTTTCCAAACGCCCGACATGGGGCTGCTGCAGTTGAAGCTCGGCCGCATCCTCGATGGTGATTAGGCGCTCCTTTGGAGAAATCTGCGACGAGAGAGCGTTGAGCAAGGTCGTCTTGCCGGAACCGGTGCCGCCTGAAATGACCATGGACACCTTGCCCTTGACCGCGGCGCTGAGAAGGATGCGCATCGCATCGGCCATTGCGCCATATTGCACGAGGCGCTCCAATGTCAGCGGCTTGCGGGTGAATTTGCGAATGGAAACGAGCGGCCCATCGACTGAGATCGGCCTGATGGCGACGTTGACACGTGAGCCATCCTTGAGGCGGGCGTCAACCATCGGCGTTGATTCGTCGACGCGGCGGCCGACTGCCGAGACGATCTTGTTGATCACCCGAAGGAGATGGTCCTCGTCCTTGAACCGCACGGCGGTGCTCTCGAGCTTGCCGCTCCGCTCGACATAGACGCTGCTGTAACCGTTGATGAGAATATCTGCGATCGTCTCGTCGGCCAGTAGCGGCTCGATCGGTCCGAGCCCCAGCATCTCGTCGGTGATATCACGGATCAGATCATTGATTTCCTTCGCATTCAGCGGAAAGTTGTTGCTTCGGATATAGTCCTTGACCAGCGGCCGGATTTCAGTGGCGATCTCCTCATTGTCGAGCGTGTCGAGGATCCCGAGGTTGATGCGATCGAGCAGGTAGCGGTGCAGATTCACCCGCTCGGAAACCATGTCCGCCCCGAGCGAAGCCTCGTCGCCACTCGCCGCGGCGCTGTCAGGAACCGGTTGGGCGGGCATGTTTTGGATTGCGCCGACTAGAGACAGGTCGGCCGTCTCCAGACGTTCCTGGCTTTCAGGCTCCTGCTGATGCTTGTAGAAACGCCCCATGATGCCGTTCGCCATGCTCCCCACTCCTACTATTTTACAATGACCGTGGAACCGACTTTCACCCTCTCATAGAGATCGATGACGTCGGCATTGCTCATGCGAAAACAGCCCGATGAGGCGAAATCGCCGACCGTCGACTGCTCGTTGGTTCCGTGAACGCGGTAGAGCGTGTCAGTCCCGCCCTTGTAGAGATAGATCCCGCGAGCGCCCAATGGATTGAGCGGCCCGGCAGGGACGATGTCCGGAAGTCCCGCTGCGCGCGCCTTCATCTCGGCGGGCGGGCGCCAGTCAGGCCACTCAGCCTTGCGTCCAACCTTGACGGTGCCGCTCCAGCGAAAGCCGTCTCGTCCGACGCCGATCTTGTAGCGGATCGCGCGTCCCGGGGAGATGACGAGATCCAGCGTACGGTTCGCGGTGATGATGACGATTGTTCCGGGTGCGTAGTTCTGTTCGATCGCCACCATGGCGCTTGTCGTCGGCCCAAGGCTTCGTGGCACAAGCCCGGCTGCCGTGGCATCCCCGGCAGCCGCCAAAATTGCCAAAACTACAAGGCCGACATGGACGGCGCAGGACCTTATGCGCCCGCTGTCGATCGCCTTCATCGCACCAGTGCTCCGAGTTTGCCGACCGAGGAGCAGAAGCGCGCCCGGGAATTCACTTGAAATGGCAGCACGCCGCGGTTGGCCGCCTCGCTCAAGGTCTCCCAGTCATCCCCAATGACATGCGTCGGGATATCCTTGAATATCTTCTCCGTTTGTTGCCGGCGCACGCCGAGGCCGAAAAGCTTGGCGCGGTATTTGTTGATGACGATGAATATCTGATCCGAACTGCCTCGCAGCCGTACCAGATTGGCAAACAAATCCTTGGCTTGAGAAAGCGCGGGAACCGTCATTTCGGTGACGATGCAGATGCTGTTGACCGAAGTGAGCACATCGTATTTCCACGGCGTGTCATAATAGGGAATGTCGATGATCGTGTGGTCGCTCTCGAAGGCGGCCACGTCGAGCATACGCAGCACGAGTTCACCGCCCTTCGGCGCCAGAAGGACGGATGGCTGCTTGAAGGACAGCAGCGAAAAGCCCCCCGAATGACGCTTTTTTACCAGATCGATGAATTCCAGATCGACCCGGGAAGGATTGGCGATGACGGGTTTCAAGTCGTAGTCGTTGACGAGGTTGAGATAATAGCCAAGGGTCCCGGCGCAGAAATCCGTGTCGAACAGGTCAACCCGCGGCTTGGAATTCTTGGTCGGCTGCGCCAGCACATGCGCGAGCGATGAGGCGATCATGCTGGCGCCGGCGCCACCGACGGCTGAGACTACGGCATGCACGCGGCTGTCGCTGGCCCCTGTGCCTGGCGCATGGGTCGAAATCATGTCGATCAGTGCGCGGCGCTCGAGAGGCTTCTTCAGCCAGTCATTGCCGTTCAGGCGGAAGAGCAGCCGCAGCATGTCGTCCGGGAGATCTTCGGAAACGACGACGAGGGGGATATCCCGGTAGCTGGTGCGAAACGCGAAGAGCTCCGGACGCTGCAGCAATTCGCCCCTGTCGACGTCGAGAACGATCAGGTCGAACTGCGTCGGATCGAACTTGCCCTTTTCACCGAGCGCCTTCAGTGCCAGATGGCGGACATCGTAACGCGAAAGCGACCCGAACGTATCGAGCATGAAGCTCGCTGCAGCCGCGTCGTCGGAGAGAACCAGGATCTTGGCGGATGCGGCAATGTTCATGTGCGCTGTCATTTTCGCTTTCCTACGCGTTAATTAAGGAATCAGCAGGTTGAGCAGGTCTTCAGGTCTTCCGTCGTGATCGTCACCGGATGGGCCGGGATGGTAACCTCGTTGAGCCCCAGCAGCCCGCCGAGGATCGGCAGATCGAAGGTGATGTCGCGCACCTCCAGTCGCATCGTCAGCACGGGCCCGTCCGGGCGGCCCCAATAACCGAGCCCCGATCGCTGGTAGGTGACGACCAGATTCTGCGGTTGGATGCGCCGATTGAGATCGCAAATGCCGGGGTGGGGATCAGTTCCCGCGTTGCAAAGGCCATCGCTTCCCAGGACGATCCGGTTCAATGCCGCCGTGCAGTTTGCGAGAGCCGGTCCGCAGGTCGAGGATATCGTGGCATCGTTCGGTGTGGCTTTGCCGTTGTTGAGCGGATCGGCAGCGTCGGTCGGGAATACGGCATTGAAATTCGTTGTCAGCGGATCGGATACCGCCGCCAGGCGGGCACCATATTGCAGCGCCTTGACCGTCTGATTCCACTGCGACATGGCATAGCCGAACTCGATGAAGGCGGCGAATACCAGCATAACGATAGGGAAGGTCATCAACGCTTCGACAAGGCTGACACCACTGCTATCCTCCCAGAATGTCTTGATTGTCCTAAAGGTCACCATCCGATGTATCTCTCTTCATGGGAGGAATTGATCGTGATGGCATCGATCCCGAGGAAGCCGAACACCGGCGAGCTCTTGTAGAGATGAGCAGTCGAAAGGGTGATGTTCCCGTCCGCATCGGGGGCCGTGATCGTGATGTCGGAGGGGTCCTTCCAGTCGGGGACGCGGGGTTCAGCGTCGGCCGCAGGTGTTTGCGTTCCATAAAAGGCGATCGTCTTCGCCGTCGCCTGACTACATGTCGGCACATAGGTTCCCGACACGGGTCGGCATCGCGAGAGGTAGCGCCCGGCATCGCGCAAGCCCGCGTCGATCTGCATGCGCTGCCAGAAGATGCTGCCGAACTCCAGTATGGCAGCCGCAAAGAGTGTGACAAAGGGGATCGCGAGCAGCGCTTCCGCAAGCACTGCGCCTTCCTCACGCCGCCAGAAGCCGGGGCAAAGCCGATGCAGGATAAAATTGCGGAGCGCCATCATCTGACCAGCTCCGCTTCTTCCCGCAGGAATTCGTCTGCCGTACCGCGACCACCCTTGCCGGTGATGTCGATCATCTCTAGGGAAAGGTATCGTTCGCTAGAATCCTTTATCGCCGGCTTGGTCAGGAACATGCGCGCGAAGGCGACGGCGCGGGTGGCCTTGTGACCGTTCAGATGACCGACCGAGGCTTCATAGCCACAGTTGACGATGGCTGAGAAGATCTCGCGGCGATCACCATATTCAGCCGCCGTATAGTTCGAAAGGTCCGGGCCGGTATAGCACTGGCCGCCGGTTGTCGGTTTGCCCGTTTCGCCATTCGCCGAGGCATGGTTGATCAGAGATGGGTTGGCAAGCTCGTAACGATAAACGTCGTATGCGGAAGGCTGGCTTGGTGTTCCAGTCGCCTGCGGGGGATAACTGGAGTAGTTGCTGAGGACCGTGCTCACCGAGGGCGCAGCCGTGCCCTGCGCGACATTCCAATAGGTCGTGTAGTTCCAGTTGTTGCCGCTGCTGATCTTGCCGCCGGAAAGCGAGCTCATGGCCGCTCCGTAGCCGAGCGGCAAAGCCTTGGTCGCATCGCCGACAACATCCCCGACCATGACCGGAGTATAGGTATCGCAGCCTGGCTTTCCCTTGGTGGTTGTCCGAGCGGAGCGTACGTTTCGGGCAGGACGGTATCGATAATCTCCCTTCGCCTTGTTGAACGAGGAGGCATAAAAGCCGAAGCGCGTATTCACCCCGTCTTCGACAGGCCCCGCCACTGCGCCGGTCTCCGTGTCGAGATTGTCCTGGGTGTAGCAGGCGCCGGGATTGCCGGTGGCAAGAGCCTCCGCCAGCACGGAGGCACCATTGCCCAAGGGGGTCCGCAGGAAGCCGAAATTGCCGGGGCCGGGATTGGACGATGAGGTGCTGTGAAGCTCGATCTGTCGCCCGTAGAGATTGCCGGCCGCAAAATTGGTGTGCAAGGCGGCAGCGGCATCTGCGTTGGCGCTTTCACTGGTGTTACCAGCAGGCTCGAACGGATTGCAGATAAAGATCGGCGTCACGTCGCAGGCGCTGGCGTGGTATACCGCCACGGCGTCGGCGGCAATATTGATCGTATCGCGGTTGAAGCCGACCGGGATCGGAAAGATCGTCTGCATCGCTTGCGGCTTTGCGATGACCCAGGCATAGGAAGCTTCGCTGGGCTCTGTCGTTTCCATCGAAGCCGCGATGGGCGTATCGTCGTCGGCCGGGATGCTCTTCAGAAAAAGCACGGTAACGGTGTTTCCGGCATCGTTGCCGGCGTCATAGGTCACGCTGATATTCGAGCCAAGGGACATGCCGGTCCCACCGCCGGAGAAAGCCGCGCTGTTGGCGATTTTCTCGATCGCCGTCTGCGCCCGTGAAATGGCATCGTCGCGGCCATCGAGTTCACGGGCTCCGGCCAGCGCCATCGCGTCGACCGCGTTCTGGAGATCGGTATGCAGGTTGCTGCTGCGGCCGACATCTATGACCAGCAGCGAAAAGCCGAGAAGCATCGGCATGGCGATGAGCGTCAAGGCGATGACATAGCCACGATGATCGTTCCAGAAGCGTCTGACAACCTTGCTGAGCATTGGCGTCCCCCCGTCACGGCGCTATCGCCGTGACGACCCCTTTTCGTGCATTTTCCCCTCCGGCGCTGCCGCCGTTCATGCCTTTCGCAAGCTACTGGCTGGCGGTCGCCCCGTTGGAGGCCCCATTCGCCCCCATGGCTGGCGACGGCTGAACAACGCCCAGCCCGCCGTTCTGATACTGAGTAACCACCCTGCGGATGACCTTGCCATCGCTTGCGATCTGGGTTCGCTGGGCTTCCGGCGGGAACGGGTCCTCAATATGGATGGCCTTGTTTGCTTCCACGGCGTTCCCGACCCCGAAAGTGACCGAGTCGCGATTGTTCATGTAGTCGGCGCAGCCGGAAGCGAGGCCGGCGGCTGCAAGGACGAGAAGGACGCGCTTAGCGTTTTGTAGCAACGGCTTGGACTCCCTGGTTCAGGTCGAGACGATGACCGTAAGGCCCGGTCACACCCACGCCATTGCGAAAGCGTCGGAGCATGTCCTTGTCGACTTCCAGGACACCGAGTGCGAAGAGCTCCACGTCGTTAGACGAGCGCGTCTGATCGAGCGGACTGTAGAGGTCCTCACCCGGGCGGGCCGGGCGCACAATGTGTGGCGTGACAACGATAACGAGATCGGATTCCTTCTTCTGGAAACTCGTCGAACGGAACAGTGCGCCGAGGACCGGTATCTGCCCGAGTCCCGGCAATTGCTGGATGTCTTTAGCATTGATCGACTGCAGCAGGCCGGCCAAGGCAAAGCTCTGGCCGTCGCGGAGCGCGACCGTGGTGCTGGCAGCGCGCGAGATGAACCCCGGATTGCCGTTGACGTTGATCGACGGATCAATCTCGGAAACCTCAGGCTCGATCTCCAGATTGATGAGGCCATCATCAAGAACCACCGGCTTGAAGGTCAGCCGCACACCGAAGGGGCGATAGTCCGTCTCGGTGGCGACAGTTGTGCCGTTGTTCGTCGTCTTCAGGATCGGCACTTCACCGCCGGCATGGAAGCTCGCGGTCGAGCCGCTCATGGCGATGAGGTTCGGCTGAGCCAGGCGGCGCACCAATCCCTTCTGCTCGAGGGCGTTGATGACCACATCGATGTGGCCGCCCGAGATTTCCAGCACCTTGGCAATCAACTGGCCGAAGGGCAGCGCACCCGTTGCCGCACCCTTGGGGTCAAGAAGGGTACGGGCCAGGCTGCCGTCGTCCACGGCGATCCCCTGGCTGGTGGTTGCCTTGCCGATGCGGTTGTTATTGCCCTGCCCGGACCAACCGATCCCGAGGTCACGACCCGTCTGGCGCGAGGCTTCGATGACACGGACCTCCAGCATCACCTGCTGGCTGTCACTGACGCGCAACTGATTCAGCACCGGCTGGTCGGAATAGGACTGGGCGATTTCCATCACCCGCTGCAGTTCGATGCCGTCACGGACGAAGCCTGTCAGGCGAATGCGATCGTTGGAGTTGATTACCCTGACCCGAGCCGAGGGCGCGGCTGAGCGAATGGCGGAGGCGACTTCACTGAAGTCGCTGGCAACGCGGATGTCAATGACACCGAGAAGCGACTTGTCGTCGCCATAGACCGAGATATTGGTGGCGCCGGTCTTTTTGCCGCGAATGAACAGCGACTTGTCGGAAAGCGGCACCACGTCGATCATATCGGCGCTGCCGATGACGAGATCCCCGAAAGGCTGGCCCGTGTTGAGCGTCAACGTCTCGTTCGGAGGCAACGTCACGTGCTGGACCGATCTGCCGAGTGAGATGGATTTTTCCTGTGCGTTGGCGCAGCCGGCAAATCCGGGGCCTAAACACACACAGGCCGAAAACACTGCCGCTAATGCCGCAAGGCTTTTCGTCCTTGCGATTCTTCTCTTGCCATACGCCATGCCTGCTTTAGCCCCTTCCTCCGGCCGGCCGCACCTGCGGCATGCCGCATAAACATCACTGGACCAGGCCGACTCGGTGCTCCTCGCGCTTCGTCGTGTTCCAGACACCCACTGTCACCCACTTCGGCTCAACCGGCAACACCGGTTCAACCTTTTGTTCCACAATCTGCACTTGTTTTTCGGGTTCTGGCAACATCTTTTCCAAATCCTTGCCCAGTTCCGTCGCCATCGCGCCGCCACCGAGGTCGGCGACGGTGATCGGCCGCGTCTGTTCGACAGAGGAAGAGGCAACATTGCGAAGCGCCAGCGAGAGCGTGCCGATACTGGAGCCGAGGGTAAGGCGCTGGGCCTCATCAGTCGTGACCTCAAAGGTCACGGTCTTGACGACGGACGGCTCGTCCTTGCGCTCGTCTGCCGTCTGGTCCACTGCAAGCACTTTGACGCCCTGCAGCAGCACGTCGACGAAGGTCTGATCGTTGCCTGCCGGTCCGCGCACGACCCGCGTCAGAAGCACGTCGACGCGATCGGAAGGTCTTACGAAGCCGGCAACGCCGAGCACGTCGTTGACACGGATGGAGACTGCCTTCATGCCCTGGTCGAGCGCCGCCGACAGCGTGGCGCGTTCGCCGGCACCCGTGATCTTCGAGGATAGCACCGGCTCGCCAGGGTCGATCGCCGCCATGGCATAACGCGGCTGGGCATCATTGCCGACGACCAGATCGATACTAACGAAGGAGCCCGTGGGTGTTTCATTGGAGGGCCACGGAATGGCCCTGAGATTTTCGGATCGGATCCGGTCGCCGAAGCGCATTGGCTTGGCGGCGACGACAAGTGTCCGTTCCTCGGCCTTCACGCCGTTCATCGCCAGCAGCCGGGCCTTCTGATCGGAGAGATACGCGCGCATGCCGAAAACTGCGGCGGCGGCGAGTACAAATGCAATAACGAGGCTTAAAATCGTTGAAGAACGCATCGCGGTTACTCGCTACACTGGACGGAGCGCATCCATTCATTGCTACTAATTTAGAAGAAAGGGGTTAACAAAACCCCTCTCTTCAGCTCAAAAACGCTGCTCAGGAAGCAGCTGAGGTGCATCAGGCCGGCGGCGCTTCCAGATTTTGTGCTTGGAACCAAGTGGCCCACGATGCCCATGCCGTGTTGAGTTCACCGCCGATCAGGACAACTGATGCAACAACGCCGCCGACCAACAAACCAAGCAGAATAAGATATTCAGTCAGCGCGACGCCATCTTCTTCCCGCGCGAAAGCGCGTACGCTATTTACAAATGCTTTCATCGAGAATTAACCTCCCAGGTAAGTTGTGCGCCGTAATTCCCCCGGCACGCTTTGTCGTTGAGACCGCCCCTTCGACTGGAAATATTAATAGTCTGTTAATTCTAATTTAGTCAATTGTTTTATACCAGCTCGAATTGAGAACTATACTTATAGTTAAGACCAAAACCCGAGGACTGGTCATAAAAGCCCGGGAAAATATGCCGACTCTGAGTAAAAACGGACCTACGTGGTAGATTGCCATAGCCCAAAAGGTTGAATCCTATGATTGGAATGATAGTTGTTGTTAATTCGCTTTCGGTATTACTTTTTCTCTATGCCGCCTGGACCGATTTCCGCACCTGGAAGATCCCCAATGCGGTCGTGCTTGCGCTCGTGACACTTTATGCAGTGCGCGCGGTGGCCGTGATGCTTGGCTCCGAGGATCTCGGCGCTGCGCTGTTTGCTTCGAGCGGAATTGGAGGCGACGTTGGGGCCGGTCTGCTGATGTTTATGCTCGGAGTGGTGCTTTGGGCGTTCCGTCTGTTTGGCGCAGGAGACGCCAAGCTTTTCCTGCCGATCGGCCTTTTTGTCGGATGGCACGGAATGCTGCCGTTTTCGTTCTTGCTCCTCGTCCTGGGTATCGTGACGCTTCTGGTCCTGCGGCTGCCGGTACCGTTGCGCGTCGCACATCTCGCCTTTTTCATGCGCATCGAGGAAATCCGGGCAAGCCGGAAGATACCGTACGGCGTCCTCATGGTCTTCGCCGTGCTCCTTACCCTGGCTCTGCCGATGATCCAACAGCAGCTGCAGCTACGGTGACCCGGTATCGACGTAGCGTCCCCCGCAATGGCCGCAGTGCCAACGCGCCCATCCTTCGTGGTGTAAGAATGGAGTCGCGGTGTGACATCGACGGCTGCAGCCTCCGGTCACGCGAAGTGAGGTCGACCGTGAGCAATCACAACCTGTTCAGGTCGCAGGTTCATCCTGGTGCCCGCCGGTGCCGAAAGTCAGTGAAGCTGGCAGACCTGATTCGTGCCGCTGTTCAATTGTATGGCCAGCCGGCTCCGGGAGTGTTCACTTCGACGGAGACGATCTGACCGGTTCCGGCCATCTGATCCATCCTGTCCATGCCAAACCATCGTGCAGTAGTGACGAAGAGGGTCGACCGATTTTCGCCGCCGAGCATACAGGCGAATGCGCCCCGATCGACCTTGACCTCATCAAGAATTTCGCCGCCTTCTCGGACCCGGCGGCAATAGGCATTGGGGACATCCGCGTACCAGATGGCTCCCTGGTTGTCGAAACAGATCCCGTCCGGGGGGCCGGGAAGCTCCGCCCAGATCCTCCTGTTGCCAAGCCGACCGTCCGGCGCCACATCGAAAGCAGTCAATTGCCTGGCCCAACTTTCGGCACAGACGAGAGTGCGGCCGTCCTGGGATATCGCCATGCCGTTCGGAAATTGGAAACCTTTGGCCTGCGTCTCAACGCTGCCATCCGGCCAGATCAGCATGAGGGAAGGGCCGTTGACATAGATCCTGCCTGCGGCGTCAATGACGATCTCGTTCCACCTGCCTGGCCCGAGCGCGGCGAACTCTTTCAGATCCTCGCCATCGAAACGCATGAGCGATGAGGAAGCTGACTGAACCACGAAGAGCTCGTTCTCCGGACTGAAATCGAAAGACAGCGGTGGAGCTTTCGCGGGAACGACAAGCCGCGATCGGCTTTGCTCTTCAAGAACTCGGATTTCGCCACTGGTCCAATCGGCAAACCATAGCTCGCCCTTATGCCAACGCGGGCATTCAACCAGTCCTCTTCCCTTCAACAATATCTTCGCCGGCACGTGCGTCTCCTAGGTCATCTACAACTCCCCAGGACGGATGACCTTCGGTCGCTCCGACATTCCGGAACAAAAAATTCCGGCTTTTGGCGGGCGAGACCGTCTGGTCTAGCGTTGGAATATTGCTGCGCTTGCGCAACGCTGCTGAAATCCGGGGGCTGCTCCGTCGCGGTCAGCCGGCATTCGCGGAAAAACCCGGATCGGCGTGGTGGCAGGCGGTCAGCAGTCCGGGAGCTGCCGTCCTGTTCGTCAATGCCGGCTCCTGATCCGCGCAAATCGATGTCGCCTTCCAGCAGCGCGTTCGAAACCGGCATCCGCTCGGTGGATCGACGGGGCTTGGCAGGTCGCCTTTCAGAACGATGCGGCTGCGTTGTCCGCGAAGCCGCGGATCCGGTGTCGGGACTGCCGACATCAGGGCCTGGGTGTAAGGATGGGCCGGCGCGCTGAAAATCGACTGTTTCGGCCCTGTTTCAATGATTTTGCCGATCACGCGGTCAGAGACATGCCGCACGACGGCCAGATCATGGGCGACGAACAGCATCGCCAGATTGCGCTCGCGCCTCAGCCTGGCGAGCAGATTGACGACCTGCGCCTGGACCGACACGTCGAGGGCCGAGACCGGCTCGTCGCAGACGAGGAGGGTCGGATCGAGTGTCAGGGCGCGCGCGATGCCGAGCCGCTGACGCTGGCCTCCCGAAAATTCGGAGGGATAGCGCTCCGCATGTTCGGCGCGCAATCCGACGGATTCGAGCAGCCTGACCGTCTCCTCCCGCCATTTGGATTTGGGCAGAACGCCGGGATGCAGCGCCCAGGGTTCGGCAATTAACCGGTCGACCCGCAGGCGCGGATTGAGCGACTGGTAGGGGTCCTGGAAGATGACCTGCATCTTTCGGCGCAGACCGTGCAACTGCGGGCCGCTTGCACTGGTGATCTCGACGCCGTCGAGCAGGACGCTGCCGCTCGTTGCCGGCCCGAGCTTCAGGAGTGTTCGTACCAGCGAGGTCTTGCCGCATCCGCTTTCGCCGACGAGACCAAGGGTTTCGCCGTGGGCGATGTCGAAGCTGACATCATCGACGGCGCGTACCGCCGTTGCGCCACTGCCGAAATGCCGGGAGAGATTTTGCACTTTAAGAAGAGGTTCGGTCATGCTGGCGCTACCGGGAAGTGGCAGGCGGCCTGGCGGCCTGGACCCACGGTTTCAAGGGGAGGGACACGCTCGGCGCAGATACCCGCAGCGCGCGGACAGCGCGTCCTGAAGGCACAGCCGGACGGCAGCGCGACCGGATTGGGAGCCGAGCCGGGGATCGGGATCAGCTCGTCCTCATCGGTGTCGATGCGCGGCTGCGAGGCAAGCAGCCCGACGCTGTAAGGATGCCGGGCATCCTCGAAGAGCTCAAAAACACTTGCGGTTTCGACGATGCTGCCGGCGTACATGACCGCGACACGGTCTGCCAGCTCGGCAACCACGCCGAGATCATGGGTGATGAAGATCATGCCGGCATTGCTGCGTGCGCGGATGGTGCGGAGTAGCTCGACCACCTGAGCCTGGATCGTAACGTCGAGCGCCGTTGTCGGCTCGTCGGCAATGATGATATCCGGTTCGAGCGCCACGGCCATGGCGATCATGATGCGCTGGCGCATGCCGCCCGAAAACTCGTGCGGATATTGCCTGGCGCGCCGTTCGGAGTCGGGAATACCGATCGCCGTCAGCAGGTCGATCACCGCATTTTCCACACCGCCCTCCGGCCTGCGCCCATGGATGCGGAACATCTCGGCGATCTGCCAGCCGACCGGATAGACCGGGTTGAGCGACGCCAGCGCGTCCTGAAAAATCAGGGCGATCCGGTCGCCGCAGAGATCACGCCGCTCGCTCCTCGGAAGTTGCAGCAACTCGGTGCCCTCGAAGCGGATGGAGCCGCGGTCGATGGCGCCAGGCGGATCGGGAACGAGGTCCATAATGGCCGAGGCGGTCACCGACTTTCCCGAGCCGCTTTCTCCTAGAAGCGCCAGAACCTCGCCGCGCTCAAGCGAGAAGGAAACGCCGTTGAGTGCGAGGATGCGGCCGGCAGCCGTATCGAAGCTGACCTGAAGGTCCCTAACGTCGAGAAGGGCCATCAGCGCCTCCGGCTGACAAGCCGCCAGTGCTGTGCCGGATCATTGATGATCCGGAACCAGTTGGCGAGAAGGTTGAAGGACATGGTGGTGAACATGACGGCGAGGCCGGGAAAGAAGCTGAGCCACCAGGCGGAGGACAGGTAGCCCTGGCCTTGCGCGACCATCAGGCCCCAGCTGACCGAAGGCGGCTGGATGCCAAGTCCGAGATAGCTGAGCCCGGATTCGAACAGCATGACCATGGCAAGATTGACGGAGGCTAGCGTCAGCATTGTCGGCGCAACGCTTGGGAGAATGTGCGTGCGCAGGATCCAGACTGGTCCACCGCCGAAGACGCGCGCCGCATCGACGAACAGCCTCTCGCGGACCTCCAGCGTTTCGGCTCTTGCAACGCGGATATAGGCCGGCATGCGGGTCACGGCGAGCACGATCACGAGGTTGCCGACGCTCGGGCCGAATAGATAGAGGCCGAACAAGGCCACCAGCAGCGTCGGGAAGCCGAGGATAATGTCGCAGATCCGCATGATGAGGCTGCCGACGAAGCCGCCGAAATAGCCGGCGACGACGCCGAGCAGCGTCCCCCCGGCCAGGCTCGTCAATACCGTGACGAGAGCGATCCCGATCGTCGTCGATGCCGCCTCGATGAGACGGACGAGGAGCGGGCGTCCGAGCGCATCGGCGCCCAGCCACAAGCTCCAGGACTGCCCGAAGTTGAAGGGCGGCAGGTTGCGTGCCTTGAGCGAGATGCGGTTCTCACCCAGGAGCGAAAGGCTGTCAGCGACAATGGCAAGCACGACAATCAGCAGCCAGATGGTTGCCGCCACCGCCATCGGATCTCCCGAAAGCGCCCGCATGAGCCAGAGGATGCGCCTGCCGCGGCGCTCTCGGGCGGGAAGGAGCTCGGCGGATGTGTCGGTCATTCGACCCTCACGCGCGGATCGATCGAGGCATAGAGCATGTCGATCAGGATGTTGATGACGAAGATGACGACGGCGACGGCAAAGATCGATGCCTGAACGATCGCGAAATCGCGTTTCAGGATGCCGTCGATCAGAAGTTTGCCGATGCCAGGAAAGCCGAAGACCACTTCGACGACACCGCCGCCGCCGGCGAACTGCGCGGCGAGATCGCCGGTCACCGTGACCGCCGGAAGGAGCGCATTGCGAAGCGCGTGCACGAAGGTGACGCGTCCGTCGCGGGCACCCTTAGCGCGCGCCGTGCGGACGAATGTTGCGTTCAGCGCTTCGATCATCGAGCCGCGGACGATCTGCACCAGCGTTCCGAAAGGTCGGGCAAACAGGCAGGCGACCGGCAACACCCAGTAGACGGGACCGCCGAAGCCCGAGGTCGGTAGAATTCGGAAGGTGACCGCAAACAGAAGGACACCCATCAGGCCGAGCCAGAAATCGGGTACGCTGGCGGCGGACTGCGACAGGAGGTTGATGCCCCGGTCGATCCAGCCACCGGCATTCACTGCCGCAATCGACCCGACGACGATCGCGGCGGCAAAGGCAAGCGCCAAGGCAATGGCGCCGAGCGCCAATGTGTTCGGCAAGGCTTCCAGCACGACGTTCATCGCGGGACGATGGTGCCAGAGAGACATGCCGAAATCGAGGCTGAGCATATCCCAGGCCCAATCGAAGAACTGGGCGAGAAGGGAACGATCGAGGCCAAGGCGGACGCGCATGGCTTCGCGCGCCGCATCCGAGGCGTCTACAGGCAGATAGAGATTGACGGGATCACCCGTCAGCCGCACGAGAAAAAAGGCTGACGTCATCAGAGCCGCAAGCGCGAGCGCTGCGAAGGCGGCACGTTTCAGGAAATAGGCGAGGGACATCCGCTCTCCTCAGGCGACAGTGTTTAGGCTCATCGATCAGCGATAGCTGATCGACTTCAGCTTGATCTCGTTGCCGGCCTGCACATCGGGGGTGTAGTTCACGTCCTTTGCGACCCGGGCAATCGAGACCATGTGGAAGAGCGGCGCGATATTGACCGCATCGACGGCGATGTAACGGAACGCTTCCTGGAACAGCTTCTTGCGCTCGTCGCCGGTTGCCTTCGAACCATCGGCGATCAGCTTATCGAGCTTGGGGTCTGCGATTGTCGCCTGATTGCCGTCGGTGGTGAAGCGGTTGGGCAGGGTGAAGACGGCATCTCCCTCGGCATTGTCGATCTGCGTCTGCAGGATGGACGGCGGGCGATCCTTATCCCACGGCTTCAGGAGCCGTTTCAGCCACGGGCTGGTCTCGAGCATTTCAAGCCGCGCGTTAAAACCGGCATCCGCCAGCATCGCCTGAATGGCCTCCAGGCTTTCGGAGGAGTTGGGATAGATGCCGATGCGACCGTAGATGACGATCTCCTTATCGACCGGCACGCCATCGGCCTTGGCTGCAGCAAGCAGCGACTTCGCCTTTTCTGGATCGTAGGTCCAGACGGGAATGTCGGGATTGAAGCCGAACACCGAAGGCGGCACGACCTGCATCGCCTTCTGGGCGTCCTCATGGAAAATGGTTCCGACAAGGCCGTCCCGGTCGATGGCGAGATTGAGGGCTTCGCGCACGCGTTTGTCGTTCAGTGGTGGGACCTGGGCATCGATCCTCAACAGCGAAGTTTCAGCGTTCGGAAAGGCCTGGTCCTGTTCGGTCGTACCGTCCTGCGGCGCGATCTCATAGGCGACCTGCGCTTCTCCGGTCTCTACCATTGCCGCACGAACGGCGGATTCGGCACGCCAGATGATCGTCGCGTTTTTGATCGCCGGCTTATCGCCCCAATAGCCGTCATAGGCCGTCAGCGTGACGGACTGGCCTGGCGTCCATGCTTCCAGCTTGTAAGGCCCCGTTCCGGCCGGGCTGCGCGTCTTGCCGTCGTCCGGGGTTGCCGGTGAACCAATGTCGACGGCAGACATCTTGTTCGGCAGGATCGGTTCGACGACGTCGGTTTTGATGAGGACGGTCGTCGGATCGGCGGCCTGTGCGTTGAGTTTGACGCCCTTCAAGGTGGCCAGTCCGACTTCGCATGCCAGTGCCGGGTCTTGAGCCCGCTTGACGGCGGCGACGACTGCGTTGGAATCGAACGGCTTGCCGTCATGGAACGTCACGCCCTCGCGCAGCTTGAACTCCCAGGTCAGCTCATCGACCTGTCGCCAGCCGGTGGCAAGGCTTGGAACGACCGATCCGTCCTGCGGGCTGAGGTTGACGAGCGCCTCAGTGATATTGTTGTGCAGGATGCGGGAATTTCCCGAAAGGTCGGTGTCGCAGGGATCCAGCGATTTCGGCTCGTCCGTCACCACAACCGCCAGCTTGCCCTCGGCAGCGTATGCTGGCATTGCGACACTCGCCGCCAAGGAGATTGCCAGTCCGATGCAAATTGCGTGGATAGTCCTTATCGCCATGAAAGCCTCCTCCCGTTCCCAGCCGCGCGCCGGCATCCAGTTCACGGCAGCCGTTCCGGCTGCGCAGACCTGTTCGGCGCTCTATCGGCTTTACTTCCTCCCGCAAGCGCGTAGTGTCAAATACGACACTTGCGGTGGACAAGATGGTTGTCAACGCCGGGCAAGTCAAGAAGATTAATTCTCTAATGGAATATGAATTTCATGAATGAACCAAAGCATGGTTCTCCTGTGGTGGAAAAGACGGCCCATCTGCTTGAGGCGGTGGCCGATGCGAAAACGGGCATTTCCCTTGGGGCTCTGGTCGATCAGCTGCGTGTGCCCCGCTCGACGGTCTACCGCATTCTGAACTCGCTGACCGCGCACGGCCTGGTCGCGCGGGTCAATGGCGGAGCCTCCTACGAACTGGGGCCGAAGTTCGTCGAGCTTGCCCGGCGGATATCGCCCGGTGCCGATCGGGTGACGCTCATCGAGGCGGCAAGGCCAATTCTTGCGGCGGCAGCGGAGAGGATAATGGAATCCTTCAAGCTGGCCGTGCCCGAGGGGCATGAAATGATGACGATATTCGCCTCCTCGAGCCCCGGCGATTATGCTTTGTTTATCAAGGTCGGCGCGCGCTCGCGCAAGCACGTCGGAGCGGCGGGCAAGCTTGCTCTGGCCTATTCGGACTATAGCGAAACCGAAGCCTACTGCTCCGGCGGGCTGGAGGCCAAGACGCCCTACACGATGACTGATCCGGAGGCGCTGAAAGAAGCACTCGTGGAAATTCGCCGCAACGGATACGCTGAGGACAATCAGGAATCCAACCTCGGCTTGCGCGCCTTCGCCGCACCAGTATTCGATGATCAAGGTCGTCTGATCGCCACCGTCAGCGTGCCTTTCATTGGGGAGGCAACACCGGATCGGGCTCGGTCGATCAGGCGCGAGGTCCTGGAGGCGGCTGCTACGCTGACGAAAACCATCAATGGGCTCAATCCATTGTCCAAATAAGAAGCTATAAATCCGCTATTGAACAATTGCTTTGATATGGTAGATCTTTCGCCGAACAAGGGGAGGGATTCTCATGACCGCTTTGGACCCATCGGTTTACGCCAAACTTTTGCAGACGAATTCGGCGAGTCTAAGCAGTTTGCTGCTGAAGCGGGGACTGAGGAACACGGCTGTTCGCGGGGTGCGCCCGCTCGCGGCCGCCGAAAAACCGATGATCGGTCCGGCCGTCACCGTCCGTTATATTCCGGCCCGCGAGGATATCGACGGTTCGACCTATAGTTCCGATCCGTCAAACCAGCAGCGCAAGGCGATCGACACGATACCGGAGGGCCATGTGCTTGTGTTCGACTGCCGCTCGATCGCCGAGATCGCCGGCATTGGCGCGGTACTGGCTCGTCGCCTTGTCTATCGCGGCTGCGCCGGTCTCGTGCTCGACGGAGGCGTTCGCGACACCGCCGATATCGCCCAACTCGGGCTTCCCACCTATTGCCTGGGTCCTGCAGCGCCCGCCAATCTGGTTGCCCATCATGCATCGGATATGAACCAGCCGATTGCCTGCGGCGGCGTTGCGGTCTACCCGGATGACATCGTTTTCGGCGACAGCGAAGCCGTCATCATCATTCCTCGCGAATATGTTGGCGAAATTGCCGACGAGGCAGTCGCGATGGAGGAGCAGGAGGAATTCCTGAAGCTGGAGATCGAATCCGGCAAGCCGACACTCGGCGTCTACCCGCCCAACAAAGAAACGCTCGAGCGGTTCCAGGCGTGGCGCAAGGCCCGAGTTCAAGCCGTCTGAGACGTGGCTTATATTTTCTGAAGGTCGTTGGCGTCAGCCACGCACATCCGACCCGCCGTGAAGCGGTCATGGATGCGGCGATGAAGGCTTGAGGGCCGTACTGCATTTTTGAACTCGCGTATGTCGGCCGCTTTGTCTTGACGCGGGCACGCGCTCGTTGCTGCGGTAAATTTCTGCGTCCCCGATATTTTTTGCGCCAACTGACACAAGACGTTCATTTGAACATTGTATCTGGGCATTCGAGCGGCTGACGGCGAATGTCGGTCAAGCCGACCATGCTGTGACACTGAGAAGCCGTTCGGCGCTCAGTATGCGTGCATTCGACATGTTCATTTGAACATTCCGTTATTGCAATGTGAAACTCCGCTGCTACCATTGCCGCGCGTCTGGAGCGGGAGGCTGCGGACCGAAAGAAAGTGGGAGTGACCATGAATAAGATCGCTTTTTTCCTGACCGCAGGACTGACCAGCCTGTCGTTGTCTGCGCCAGCAATGGCTGCCACGAAGATCCAGTGGTGGCATGCAATGGGCGGCGAGAACGGCGCGAAGCTGGAGCAAATCGCCAAGGGCTTCAACGCATCTCAATCCGATTATGAAATCGTGCCGGTCTATAAGGGCACGTATGACGAGACTCTGACAGGCGCCATCGCTGCCTTCCGCGCCAATCAGCAGCCTGCGATCGTGCAGGTCTACGAGGTCGGCACCGGAACCATGATGGCAGCGCAGGGGGCCGTCTATCCGGTGTACCAACTGATGAAGGATCAAGGCGAATCCTGGGATCAGAACAAGTTCATTGCGCCCGTCGTCGGTTATTACTCGGACACCAGCGGCAATGTCTTGTCCTTGCCGTTCAACTCCTCCACGCCGATCATGTATTACAACAAGGACGTGTTCAAGAAGGCTGGCCTTGATCCGGAGACCCCGCCGAAAACCTGGGCGGACGTAGAGTCTTATTCGCGTACGATCGTCAAGTCGGGCGCTGCCAAGTGCGGGTTCACCAGCGCCTGGATTTCATGGATTCAGACCGAAAATCTCAACGCCCTGCATGACAAGCCTTACTCCACCAAGGCAAACGGCTTCGGCGGCCTGGACGCGGAATTTACCTTCAACAACGATCTGACGATCCGCCACTGGGGGAACCTGAAGAAGTGGCAGGATGAAGGGCTCTTTAAATTCGGCGGACCTGTCGGCGGCGATAACGCCCCTCCGATGTTCTATTCGCAGGAATGCGCGATGTATATGAACTCGTCGGCCGGCCGTGCCGGCGTCATCAACAATGCCAAAAATTTCAAGGTCGGCTTCGCGCCGCTTCCCTATTATGACGACGTCATTGCGCAGCCGCTCAATTCGATCATCGGCGGCGCCACGCTTTGGACCCTGAAAGGCCGCCCGGAAGAAGAATATAAGGGTGTGGCAAAGTTCTACACCTATCTGCAGAAGCCGGAAGTCCAGGCCGACTGGCACCAGTTCTCAGGCTACCTGCCGATCACCGAAGCTGCCTACAAGCTGAGCCAGGAGCAGGGATTTTATGAAAAGAATCCTGGCGCAGATGTCGGCATCAAGCAGTTGACGCGGGTCACGCCGACCGAAAATTCCAAGGGTATCCGGTTTGGCAATTACGTCCAGGTCCGCGGCATCATCGACGATGAATTCGCCGCACTGCTGGGCGGCAAGAAGACCGCGAAGGAAGCGCTTGATTCCGTTGTCGCGCGCGGCAACGAGCAGCTTCGCGATTTCGAATCCGCCAACTAAGGGCTCCGGGCAGGGGGTCGGCGCGGCCGGCCCCTGCCTCTCCGTCAGTCAGTGAGGGCCCATGCAAACCAAACGGACCGTCTTTCCCAATAAGGTCTTGCCTTATCTGCTTATTGCTCCCCAGATTCTGATAACCGTGGTCTTCTTCCTGTGGCCCGCCGGGACCGCCTTCTGGCAGTCGTTCCTTCGCCAGGATGCCTTCGGGTTCAAAACGAACTTCGTGTGGTTCCAAAATTATCGCCGGCTCTTTGCCGACCCGCTCTATATGGACGCCTTCGGCCACACCCTGGTCTTTGCCGTTCTGGTGACGGTCTTGTCCACGACGATCGCCCTCATTCTGGCCGCCGCGGCCATGCGTGTGCTGCGCGCGTCCCGTCTTTATTCGACCTTGCTGATCTGGCCTTACGCCGTTGCACCCGCGATTGCCGGCATTCTCTGGTGGTTTATGTTCAACCCCTCGATTGGCATCGTCGCCTATATGCTTCGCAGCATGGGGGTCAGTTGGAACCATCTGGTAAATCCGAACGATGCAATGGTCCTGATCGTCATCGCCGCCACATGGAAACAGATTTCCTATAACTTTCTGTTCTTCCTGGCCGCGCTGCAATCCGTGCCGCGCTCGCTCCAGGAAGCCGGCGCCATCGACGGCGCCGGGCCGGTGAAGCGCTTCTGGACGATCGTGTTCCCGTTGATCTCGCCGACCACCTTCTATCTGGTCGTCATCAACATCGTTTACGCGATGTTCGATACCTTCGGCATCGTTCACGCGACGACGCAGGGCGGACCGGCGCGCGCCACGGAAATTCTCGTCTACAAGGTCTATTTCGACGGCTTCATCGGTCTCAACCTGGGCTCCTCGGCGGCGCAGTCGGTCATACTCATGGTGATTGTCATTGCTCTCACCGCGATCCAGTTCCGCTTCGTCGAACGCCGCGTGCAATATTGAGGAGCGTCAAAGGTGGTTGAAAATCGTCCCTTTTTGAATGTCCTGGCTCACCTCGTCCTGATCCTTGGCGTTACGATCGTGGTCTTCCCGGTCTATATCGCCTTCATCGCCTCGAGCCACGGTCCGAACGACTTCCTGTCCGGCGTTGTACCGTTGGTCCCGGGACCGCACCTAATCGAAAACTATTCGACCATGCTGTCGGCGGGAATGACGAGTTCCGGCGCCCCGCCGATCGGGCCGATGCTGCTCAACTCGTTGATCATGGCCGTCGGTGTCGCGGTCGGTAAGATCGCCATTTCCATTCTCTCCGCCTTCGCGATCGTCTATTTCCGGTTTCCCTTTCGCACGCTCGCCTTCTGGATGATCTTCATCACCCTGATGCTGCCGGTCGAGGTGCGCATCGTTCCGACCTACAAGGTGGTCGCCGACCTCGGAATGCTGAACAATTACGGCGGGCTCATCATTCCGCTGATCGCATCGGCAACCGCGACCTTTTTGTTCCGCCAGTTTTTCCTCACCGTTCCCGACGAACTGATGGAGGCCGCGCGCGTCGATGGTGCCGGACCGCTGAAATTCTTCCGCGACATCCTGCTGCCGCTCTCGGTGACCAATATCGCGGCGCTGTTCATCATCCTGTTCGTGCTCGGCTGGAACCAGTATTTGTGGCCTCTGATCGTCACCACCGACCAGAGCCTCTACACCGTCGTGATGGGTATTCAGCGCATGGCTGCGGTCGCCGATGCCGAGCCAAGATGGAATCTCGTCATGGCAGCGGTCATCCTGGCCGCTTTGCCGCCCGTCCTCGTCATCGTCGCCATGCAACGCCTTTTCGTCAAAGGCCTGGTCGAAACGGAGAAATGAAATGGCCACGATCAATATTATCGACGTCAAGAAAAGCTATGGGTCCGTTCCCGCCGTCAAAGGCATCAATCTGGCTGTTGCAGACGGCGAGTTCATCGTCCTCGTAGGTCCTTCCGGCTGCGGCAAATCTACCTTGCTTCGCATGGTTGCCGGATTGGAGTCGATCAGCGACGGGCAAGTCGAAATTGCCGGCCGCAACGTGAACAAGGCGGAGCCGGCAGAGCGCGACATCGCCATGGTCTTCCAGAACTACGCGCTTTATCCGCATATGACGGTGCGCGGAAATCTGGAATATGGTTTGAAAAACCGTGGCACAGCCCGCGCGGAAATCGACCGCCGCGTCAAGGAGGCGGCCGACATCCTCGAAATCGGACCATTGCTCGATCGCAAGCCACGTGAATTGTCCGGTGGCCAACGCCAACGCGTCGCCATGGGACGTGCCATCGTCCGCGAGCCGGCAGCGTTTCTGTTTGACGAGCCTCTGTCCAATCTCGATGCCAAGCTGCGCGTACAGATGCGCGTTGAGATCCGCAGGCTGCAACGCCGCCTGAAGACCACAAGCATCTACGTCACCCATGACCAGCTCGAAGCTATGACGCTTGCCGACAGGCTCGTCGTCATGAATGGCGGGCTGGTCGAGCAAGTGGGGACGCCGGTCGAGGTCTACGACCGGCCGGCGAGCCTGTTCGTTGCCGGCTTCATCGGCTCTCCGCCGATGAACCTCGTGCCGGTCGAGGTGCTCGATACGGTCGAGGCAGAGCGACGCCTTGCCCTGCCTGCGGGAACGGATGTAGTCGGGCTTCGGCCGGATGCGCTGCTCGTCGAACAGCCTGCCGGGCCTTCCATTCGCCTGAATGCGATCGTCGAACTGCTCGAGCCGATCGGCGGCGAAAGCCATCTGCATGTCAGGTTGGGCGAGAGCCAGCAGACGATTGTCCTGACCGTTCAGGGACGGCCGGACTTTGCCGAGGCCGCCAGGATCGATATCTTTGCCCGCGTCGATCAGATGCATCCCTTCAACAGCAGGACCGGAAGGCGCACGGACTGAGATGCGGCCATGGGCTCTCCAGTAAGTCCGATGCCACGAGAAACGACGAAAGAGACGAGTGAATGAAGGAATCAGAGCGAAGATCGGGACCTTCCCGCAGCGAGGTTCAGGCGCATCGGGGCGCATCGTCCGTCGCTCCGGAAAACACGATAGCCGCTTTTCGGGCGGCGGCCGAGCAGGGGGCCGAATGGGTCGAGTTCGATGTCGCGCTGCTCGGTGACGGAACGGCCGTCGTCATCCACGACGTTTCAGTCGACCGTTGCTCTTCGTCGACGGGCAATCTCGGTGACCTCACCGCAGCCGATCTCGAGACGATCGATGCAGGCGCCTGGTTCGATCCTCGCTTCAGGGGCGAGCGCTTGCCGACCCTTGCCGCGGCCGTGTCCGCCTTGGCGGAACTGGGGCTGAATGCCAATGTCGAGATCAAGCAGCACCCGCATCACAAATCGCTCGAGCAACTGGTGAAAACCGTTGATGAACATCTTCGGGCGCGCGTGCCGCAAACTGAGATCATGATATCGAGCTTTGACGCTGCTGCACTCAAGCGCATGCACGAAATCAATCCCGGCTACGAGCTCGCCATGCTGTGGAGCAGGGTGCCGGACGACTGGAAAGAGATCCTCCAATCTATTCCGGCAACGACAGTCCATCTTGGTTACAAATCTCTCAGCATCGGGTTCCTCGAAGAGGCGGTGCGTCACGGCATCAAGGTTCGGGCCTGGACCTGCAACGATCCTCGACAGCTCGCATCTTTCTGGGTTGCCGGCTTGACCGGTGTGATAACAGACGACCCGAGTGTCTATCTTTCCTAGGAAACAACGATGGCGCAGCGGGTCATATCGAGCCGACAACGCGAAATACTGGCGCTTATCGAAAGCGAGGGGGTCCAATATATCGACGAGCTGGCGCGTCGGTACGACCTGACGACCCAGACGATCCGGCGCGATATCAATGCGCTGTGCGATCTTGGGCACGCCCGCCGCTTTCACGGTGGCGTCGATGTGCCGGTCGAGGGCAGCAACATCTCGCTCAACGCCCGTGCCCAGCTCAATCGACGCGCCAAGCGGCAGATCGCCAGACGGGTCGCCGCCGATATCGGCCCGGATGCGACGGTGTTTCTCGGGATCGGCAGCACGGTTCAGTTCGTTGCAGAGGCTTTGCGCGATCATCAGGGGCTGAGGGTCATCACCAACAATATGCACGTCGCCTTGACGCTTTGCGAATCTCCCAGTGTCGAAGTCCATCTCACCGGCGGGCTGCTGCGTCACGACGACCGTGACGTTGTGGGTACTGACGTGATCAAGTTCGTCGAGAAATTCTATGCGACCTATGCGGTTGTCGGCGCCGGCGCACTGAACCCGCTGACCGGCCTGATGGACTTCAGCTACGCCGAAGCGCAGATCACCAATGCGCTGCTGGAGAATGCGCAGACGCGCCTTTTGGCGGCCGATGTCAGCAAGTGGACGCGCCATGCGAGCGTGCGCGTTGCGCCCTTCAACAAGATTACCCGCTTTTACACCGACCGGCTGCCGGCCGATGCGTCCGTCGCCGGCGTGCTCGCTGAGAGCAGTATGGAGGTGGTGACCTGCGGCGAGGAGGCGATATGACCTTCGTAAATCTGGCGCCATCCGCGGCCGAGTTGCAGCACGTGCGTTATCTCTTCACCGATATCGACGATACGCTGACGACCGAGGGGAAACTTCTGCCGCAGACCTATAATGCCCTTTGGGATCTCAGCCGCGCCGGCATTGCCGTCGTTCCGGTCACGGGCGGTTCAGCTGGGTGGTGCGAACACATCGTGCGTGCCTGGCCTGTCGCTGCCGTCATCGGCGAAAGCGGTGCCTATGCCGTTACGCGCCGGAGGGGCGAGGTTGTCTTCGATTATTGGGAGGACGGCGCGTTGCAGGGCGAGCATCAACGTCGGCATCTC
Organism: Rhizobium lentis; assembly: GCF_014200175.1. Taxonomy (GTDB): domain Bacteria; phylum Pseudomonadota; class Alphaproteobacteria; order Rhizobiales; family Rhizobiaceae; genus Rhizobium; species Rhizobium mulingense. The sequence goes on from NZ_JACHBD010000005.1 coordinate 77,170, forward strand.
CAGGCGATCGAAAATCTAATTTCGGAAAAAGGCGGCACCTTCAGGATTGCCCATGATCAGGTGTTCCGCCTGGCCGACGTGGCGATCGACATTCAGGGGCACGATGCGCACGCTGTCGAAGAGCTGGCTTGCGAAATCAGGGCGATGGGCGGGACCGTCGCCATCAGCTCCATCCATATCAACACCTGGATCGGTACTTATGACAAACGTGCGATGAGCGAGCGCCTCCTGACAGGCATGTTCGGGGTCGATCCTGCCGAATTGCCTTCGCTCACGGCATTCGTCGGCGATTCTCGAAACGATGCGCCGATGTTCGGTTTCATTCCAAACTCTTTCGGCGTCCGCAATATCGTTCCTGTCCTTCCGCATTTGCAGCATGTGCCGAAATGGATCTCCGCCCAGCCTGCGGGGCTTGGGTTCGCCGACATTGCGAGGACGATCCTGGATGCCGCGACAACCGGTGAACGACGCCGCGCCGAAAGGCGGTGAGGCGAGCCCGAGCCCGGGCCTGTCATGCCTGGAAGGCGATGTCATCGCGAGCCATTGGTCACTTTACGACGGGCTCCCCAGCGTTCGTGCACCAAAGCTGTCATGAGCTGGGCTACAACGTGCGCGTTCGCCCAAATGACCGCAGCAACAGATTGAGAGAGACGGCAACCTTGTCGATATCGCGAATGTCCCGCGAATATTGGCCGGTGTAGAGTTTGACAATCATGCTGTCGCGAGCAGCGCCGCTGAGCTCGAAATAGAGGTGCAGGTAATAGGCTTGCTTGTCGCCGCTGCGACTGATGCTACTTCGTCGTTGGGTGACCTGTCCGAGCTCCGCTTTGATCGGTGCGAAGCCGGCGAGTTTCAGCATCACCGATTTGGATTGAAATCTGGCCATGTTGTGGACAGCAACGACCGCCTTGTCCAGTGCCAGACTGACGATTTGGCCGGGGACATCGTCTACGACAGCAGGTTCATCGAGCTTGAAAGCATGAAACAGCCGTCGGGGTTTCTCAAAGCAGATGAGCGACGCGATGAGCAGGACGACGATATTGATACCTGACCACCAGGCCGCGACCGGCGAAAACTGGCCTTGTACATGCGACGTTTCCGGCACGACGTTGACCAGCAGACCAACAACGGTGATCGTGATCATGCTTGCGATCCAGGCGAAGCTGTAGCGGTCGAACTGGTTCGCCTCGTTGCCACTGCCCTTCGGCGTCACCCTGAACGGCTTGCCAAATGGTCTTACCAAGCTGGAGACCACGGTCGGCAGCATGCGGAATGTCGCAAAGGTCCCGACGGCGCTGGAAACCACCGGCAGATAACGCGTCGGCGTGATCCACAGCATAAGCAGGAAATACGCCGCCAGCAGCGGTACCTGATGCGAGACATAATCGGCTATGTCGGTGAAATAGAGCGGGAGCAGGCCGAACCAGAGATAGACGATGGGGACGAGCAAGATCATGAAGCGCACCAGATACTGCACCAGCCATGATGCCGGCAGGAACATGATCCGCTGAAACAGCGTCAATCCGGGGCCGCGCAGCGGGCCATTATACAGGTAAAGGGTTTGAATACCTCCCTGACACCACCGTTCGCGCTGCACAAAGTAACCGGTCAGGTTTTCGGCGGCCAGTCCCATCGATAACCGCTCGTTCAGATAGCGCGTCTTGTAGCCTTTGTTGAGCATCGAAAGAGTGGTCAGCAGGTCTTCAGTGATCGACTCCGTCGGAAACCCGCCTATTGCGTCGACGGCCTTGCGGCGGGCGATCGAGCATGAGCCGCAGCAGAAACTGACATCCCAGGCGTCGCGGCTGGGCGCGATCTCGTCGAAGAACAGGCGCTGCTCGTCGGGCCAGATGTTTTCCAGGCCCAGGTTTGATTGCACCGGATCGACATTGAAGAAATGTTGAGGTGTCTGAACGATGCCGATGCTGTTATCGGAAAAGAAGGGCAGCGTCCGGCGAAGGAAATGTCGATAGGGAACAAAATCGGCGTCGAAGATCGCAATAAAATCGCCCGAGCTGACCTTCAGCCCATTGTTCATATTGCCTGCTTTGGCGTGGCTGTTGTCGCCGCGCGTGACATGGATGACGTTCTTTTCTTCGCAATAGGCCTTCAGCCAGTCGCGGCGTTGGTCGTCAAGCACATATACATTCAACTTGTCGGCGGGATAATCCAGCGAGCGGGCGCCGATGATGGTTCGCTCGAGCACGTCGAGCGGCTCGTTATAGGTGGGAATGAAAACATCGACGGTCGGCAGCTCACGCTTGTCGCGCGCGAAGAAAACACGACCCAGCCTGTCCGCCTCTGCGCTCCGGTCGACATAGCGGCTCATCAATATCAGAAAAAGAATGACTTCGAAGCAGGCCAGAACCTCGACGGCAAAGAGGATCCAGACCCAGTAGAAACTCGGACCGTCGCCGGGGTAGGGGAGCACGGTCTCCGTCAAGCGCCAGAACATGTATCGCAATGCAAATGCTGCGACGAACGCGCAAGTCACCGCCCGTGTCCAGCTGTGATGGCGCGACCAATTGAACGGCCCCAGGAAAAAGAACGCCAAAACGACAAAGGTCGGAACCAGCGCTACAAGATACTGAACCACAGGCTTTTAACCCAGTTGGATACGTTGATGCCGCGCTTGGAAAACCGTACCTGCACTGTGCGCCCCACCTGGCAGAAGTTCGCAAAGTCGTCGTTCATGAAGGATGGATCGAGGCGAACCCGAATGCGGGCATTGCGTTGTGTCGACGGCGGCAAACTGGCGGCAAAGGAATCGGCCTCGACCGTGGCCGAATTGCCTCTGACGGAAATGACGGTGCCCTTGAAGACATCGCTGCGGCCGAGCAAGCGCACCTGCGCAACAAGTCCGGGATAGATCTCGTCGTAATTGACTTCAGGAACAAGGATATCCACGAACAGCTCCCGGCAGTCGAGCAGGCGCATCAGCTCGTTGTTCAGCACGACATTGGAACCGTTGACGATACTCCTGCTCCAGACAACGCCGTCGAACGGCGCGATTGCGGTTGCTGATTCAAGGCTGCTGACGCGGTTTCTCTCTTCGACTAATTGCTTTTGGACTTCGCCGGCTCGTGTCTCATTTTCCGCTATGCGTGAGTTCAAGTCGTTGATGCGAACGACCACCTCGTCTTCACGCTGCCGCGAATAGGGCACGTCATTCTGTCCGTCGCCGAAGACAAAGATACCCTGGCGGACCGCATTGAGCCTTTGTTGCAATTGATCGACGGTTAGATTGCTGATTTCGACCTCGCCGCCGGTCGCAGCTCCGGCGGCACGCGCGGCCTCAACCAGCTTCTGCGTCAGAATACCTTTTGAGTTGAGTGCCATCCGACGGTCCAGGTCGACCTGCGCGACCAAATCCTGGGCTTGCGACACCTCGACTTTTTTCCTGAGGATTTCGACTTCGCGTTCGAGATTGGCAATGGTGGTCTGTCTGTAGACTTCCAATCTGGCCGCCAATTCCTCGCGAAGCGCGGAAAGCTCCTCCCGTTCCTTTTTCAGTGCCGCGACACGGTCGAGTGCGGTGTTGCGATCTGCCTCGAGCGACGCGAGGATTGCGCGATTGACGCGCGTATTTTTGATTTCTGCGAGGGATTGTCCCGCTTTGGCCGGGCTGCCGACCTTGAGGGGGTCTTCGGCAATCGTGCCGTCGATTGGGGCATTAACGACAGCAAACCGCGCATTGACCGTGCCATCAAGGCTCGTAAAGCCGGTAATCATCGGCAATGAGACGACAGCCACGAGCGTCAGCAGCAGCAGGCCGACAATGATGCGTGTGATGCGATGGTTCCAGATCATATTGGCATCCGAAGGTATCGCTTTGCAGCCACCTGGACCTATCGGCCGGCAGGAGTGGATGCAACTATTTCTTGTATAACTTAATGCACTGAAAACCAATAGACAAGTGATGGTCGCAAAATGGGCGAATGGCGGATTAACAACCGCAGCCGCCAGCCCGCCGACACAGGCCTAGGCCTTATCGATAGGGGAAACAGCGAAGCATTCTTCGGCCGTTGCGGTCCAAGGCCATCCGCAATTTACATGCCGGCTTGACGCGGGGAGAATGACATTCCCACTTTGCAGAGATAGGACACTTTAACTTTGCGGCTACGTCGGCGATTCTCGAAACGATGCGCCGATCTTTGGTTTCATCCCGAATTCTTTCGGCGTCCGCAATATCGTTCCTGTTCTTCCGCATTTGCAGCATGTGCCGAAATGGATCTCCGCCCAGCCTGCGGGGCCTGGTTTTGCCGACATTGCCAGGACGATCCTGAATGCCGCGACTGCCGGCGAATGAAGCGCGAGCCGCTTGCAAGCGAAGCAGGCGCAAGCTGAGTAGGCCATGCACCGGTCGTCGGAGGCTCTGAAACCGGACCACCACTCGCCTTGCTTCAGCTGTCGTAATGGCGAACGAAGGATTGAATCCCGGTTATTACGTTGCGCGCCGGCGCGTCATGCTATCGCTCGAACGGTTCGCCGAGCGAGGCGATGCCGTTGAGCTTGAGCAGGCGGCGATCCGCCGAAATGATGCCGAGCACGATGATCGTCACCAGATAGGGCAGGCATGCGAGCAGCTGCGAGGGGACGTCGAGCCCGGTCGCCTGGGCGGCGAGCCCCATCAGCGATACGGCGCCGAACAGGCATGCCCCGAGAAAAATGCGGCCAGTCAGCCAGGTTCCGAAGACGACGAGCGCGATTGCAATCCAACCGCGGCCGGCAATCATCCCGTCCGCCCAGAGCGGCGTGTAGATCGTCGCAGCATAGGCGCCCGCGAAGCCTGCCATCATGCCTCCGAATGCGACTGCGGCGAAGCGGATGGCGATGACCGGGTAGCCGATTGCATGCGCCGCTTTCGGGTTTTCCCCTATGGCGCGGATGATCAGACCGACCTTGCTATAGGCAAACATCGCCCAGATCGCGATGGTTGCGGCCAGCGAAAACCAGACGACAATATCCTGGACAAACAGTCCGCCGATGACGGGAAGATCGGAAAGGCCGGGAATGTCGATCTTCGGCAGAGCCCTGACCGTCAGGCTCTCGTAGCTCTTGCCGAACAGCGCCGACAGGCCCTGCCCGAGAATCCCGATGGCGAGCCCCGTGGCGACCTGATTAGCGTTGAAGCCCAACACGATGACCGCAAAGACCAGCGACAGCAGGGCGGCGCCGAGGCCGCCGGCGAGGAAAGCCAAAAAATGACCGCCGCCGTGATAGACGATAATGAAGGCGATGACGGCGCCGAATGCCATCAGCCCCTCGACGCCAAGATTGAGAACCCCGGCGCGCTCGGCGACCAGTTCCCCGAGGGCTGCGAGGAGAAAGGGTGTCGCAGCCGCCAGCATTCCGGCGAGGATGAACTCGATGGCGTTCACGTCGCGCTCCTGGCTGCCGCCGGTCGCCAGGCAAGGCGGTAGCGCGTGAAGGCGATGGCGACCAGATAGGCGAGGAGCAGGCTGCCCTGGAAAACCCGGACGGCGGCAACCGGCAGATTGGCGGAGACCATTGCGTTGTCACCACCGATGTAAAGCGCCGCCATGACGATGGCTGAGATGATGATGCCGATCGGATGCAGCCCGCCGAGATAGGCGACGATGATTGCCGCATAGCCATATCCGGTGGAAATAGAGCGCTGCAATTGACCGAGGGGGCCGGCGACCTCGGCCGCACCGGCAAGACCGGCTGCCGCGCCGCCGATCAGCAGGGAAAGCCAGATTGCCCGGCTTTCCCTGAATCCGGCGTAGCTCGCCGCCCGCGGCGCCAACCCGCCGACCTGCAATTTGTAGCCGATGAAGCTCTTCTGGATGAAGACCCAGGCGGCAATCGACAGGAGGAGGGCGAGAATGAGCGAGACATTGACGCGCGTTCCCTCGACCAGGTTCGGCACCATCGCGTCATACTGGAACATGACCGATTGCGGGAAGTTGAAGCCGTTCGGATCCTTCCACGGGCCGAGCAGCAGATAATTGAGGAGTTGCACGGCAACGAAGCTCAGCATCAGCGAAACGAGGATTTCATTGGCATTGAGCCTGACGCGCCAGAAGGCGGTGAGTGACGCCCAAAATGCGCCGCCTATCGTGCCGAGCAGCAGCATTGCCGGCCAGATCCATTGTCCTGTTGCGCCAGGCCACCAGATCGGAATGGCGGAGGCGAAGATCGCACCGAGGACGAATTGTCCTTCGGCACCGATATTGAACACCTTGGCGCGGAATCCAATTGCAAGCCCCTGCGCGATAAGGAGCAATGGCCCGGTCTTCAGGAGCACCTCGGAGAACGACGCCCACGAGACGAAGGGCTCGATCAGCATCGCATAGACGACCGCAGCCGGATCGCGGCCCATGACGACGTAAAGTCCGAGATTGAGAATGACGGTGATGATGAGGGCTATGGGCGGTGCCAGAAGGGTGGCGGCAAGCGATGCCCGCTCCCGGCGGACCAGCCTGGGCAGGCCGAGGAAGGTTCTGCTCATACGGGGGCTTTCTCGCGATTCGGCTGGGCTCCGATCATATAACGGCCGATCTCTTCGGGCTTGGTGTCGCGCGTGACCAGCGGCGGGCTCAGCGTGCCGTGGTGCAGGACCTGGATGAAGTCGCAGAGTTCGAACAATTCCTCGAGCTCCTCGGAAATGACGAGGATCGCCATGCCTTCATTGCGAAGACTGATGAGCCGCTTGCGGATTGCCGCGGCTGCACCAATATCGACGCCCCAGGTCGGCTGGGCCAGGAAAAGAAGCTTCGGCGCCAGCATGATTTCGCGCCCGACGATGAATTTCTGCAGGTTGCCGCCGGAAAGCGACCCGGCTTCCGCCTCGGGGCCGGGGGTGCGCACGTCATAATCGCGGATGCATTCACTGGCAAAGCTCTTCGCCCGTGTCTTGTCGAGCAGGCCGTGCCTGACAAGGTCGAGCGGATGGGCGGTCAGCAGGCTATTGAGACTAAGCGACATTTCGGGAACCGCACCGCGGCCGAGCCGGTCCTCCGGGACAAAAGCGAAGCCGAGCAGGCGGCGGGCGGCGGCGTCGAGCGTGCCGACATCTCGGCCCATCATGAAGATCTGGTCGCGCTGATCTCGCGGCAGGACGGTCTCGCCTGAAATCAGTGCTGCGAGCTCACTTTGGCCGTTCCCTGAAATCCCGGCAATGCCGAGGATTTCACCGGCGTGCACCGTCAGGCTGATGTTGGAGAGCGGTACGGCGAAAGGATCCACCCGGTAGTCGAGGCCGATAAGCTCCAACCGCTTTTCGCCCTCGGCCAAAGGCAGAGCAGGCATGGGGTTCGGCATGTCGCGTCCGATCATCATGCGCGCAAGTTCGTGGGCGTCATGCTCGCACGGATCGACATGACCGGTCACGCGACCGCCGCGCAGAATCGTCGCCTGATCGCAGAGCGATTGGATCTCTTCCAGCTTGTGGGAGATGAAAAGGATGGATACGCCGCCGTCGCGCAGCCGGCGCAATGTTTCGAAGAGTTTTTCCACCGCCTGCGGCGGCAGCACCGACGTCGGCTCGTCGAGGATCAGCAGTTTCAGATTGGTCATCAGGCAGCGAATGATTTCCACCCGCTGCCTTTCGCCGACGGAAAGCGAATGCACATGGGCGAAAGGATCGACCTCGAGACTGAACTCGCGCCCGAGCTTGCGAACCCGCTCGGCAAGCTCGCTCTTCTTGCCGGACACGATCAGGCGGATATTCTCGACGACCGTCAGACTCTCGAACAGCGAGAAATGCTGGAAGACCATGCCAATGCCGGCGCGCCTTGCCTCTGCGGGCGAGGCAAGGCTGAGGGGCTGCCCATTCCAGGCGACCGTGCCGCTGTCCGGCTGCTCGACGCCATAGATCAGCTTCATCAGCGTCGATTTGCCAGCCCCGTTTTCTCCGAGGATGGCATGGATCGAGCCGGCCGCGACGTCGAGGTCGATCTGCCGATTGGCATGGACCTGACCGTAGCTTTTGGAAATGCCGCGCAGCGACAGAAGCGGGTTTACCATGGCTTACTTCGGCAACGGCGTCGTCACACCCTTGACGTGCCAATTCATAGCGACGATCTCAGCGTCCGCCAGCGTGGCACCGGAAGCGACGCCTTCACTGCCGTCAGCCTTGGTAATCGGGCCGGTGAATGGCGAGAAGCTGCCATCGGCGATCTTCGCCTCGATTTCCTTGATCTTGGTCATCGTATCGGCCGGAATGGCCGGGTTCCAGTCGACGACTTCGACCACCTTGTCGGCGACGCCGAGGAAGGTATTGGCGCCCTTGAAGGTGCCGGCAAGATGCGCGTCGACCGACGCCTTGAAAAACGGCGACCAGTCAGTGGCGACGCAGCCGAGATAGGTCTTCTCGGCGTATTTCTTCATTGAGGAATTGAGATTGAAGGCATAGATGCCGGCGTCCTCACAGGCCGAGATCACCGAAGGCGTATCCTGCGCATTCGAGAAGATCACGTCGCAGCCTTGCGAGATCAGCGCCTTGGCGGCTTCCTGCTCCTTGGCCGGATCGAACCAGGAATTGACCCAGACGACAGACACTTCGATATCCGGCTTGACGGCCTGTGCGCCGAGCGTGAAGGCATTGACGGAGGTGATCAGCTCGGGAATCGCGAAGGCCGAAACCGAGCCTAGCTTGCCGGTCTTGGAAACGGCCGCCGCCGCCATGCCGAGCAAATAAGTTCCTTGGAAATATTTGGCGGCGAAGGGCGAGAAATTCGGCGCGACCTGGAAGCCTGAAGCATGCAGGACGGTCACCTTGGGGTTACGACGGGCAATCTGCAGCGCGCCGTTCTGATAGCCGAAGGAGCCGGCGATCAGGAAATGATTTCCGTCGGCGACCGTCTTGTTCATGATTCGGTCGGCATCCGGGCCTTCGGCGATGTTCTCGATGATCGTGACCTTCACCTTGTCGCCGTAAGCGGCCTTGATCGGGTCGATGCCGGCGGCAAGCGCATGGCCCCAGCCGACGTCGCCGACCGGCGAGGGAACGACGAGGGCAATGCCGAGCGGTTCGTCGGCGGCAGCCACGGAGCGGCCGGCAAAAGCCGTCGCGAGACCGGCAGCCGCTGCGCTCTTCATGAGTGTTCTGCGGGTGAGATCGTTGGACATGTCAGTTCCCCTTTTGGTTTTCAAAATTTCACTGTCTCGAGCGCCGCTTCCGCGGCGGCGAAAAGCTTGGCCTCTTCGAGCCCGATAAATTCGCCGGCCTGCCAGACGATGCGCCCGTTGATCATGGTCAGATCGGTCGGCATGCCGATCCCGACCTTGGCAATAAGGCTCAACGGATCGTGGCGCGTGCCGACATAATCCATCCGCCGCGTATCGACCGCGAAGAGGTCGGCGGCCATGCCGGGAGCAAGCCGGCCGATATCGCTGCGGCCTAGCAGACTTGCGCCGCCCGTGGTCGCATAGTTCAGGAAATCCACCGGCGCGGGAACCGAATGAGCCCGCGTCGATGCCGTCAGGCATTGCAGCATATAGGCAGAGTGGATGCAGTGCATGAGGTTGGAGTTGTCGTTTGAAGCTGCACCATCACAACCGAGCCCAATGCGCAGGCCGAAATCCGCCATCGCAGGAATGTCCGTCACTTCGGCGCCGACCAGATAGACCGGCTCCGGGCAATGCGAGACACCCGTGCCGCTTGCCGCCAGCTTGCGCAATTCCTCGTGTGTCAACTCCCAGCAGTGAGCATAATAGGTGTCAGGCCCGGCAAAGCCGAGTTCGGCGCAATAGTCGACTGTACGCATGCCGTACCGGGCTTCGATGACGGGGCTTTCGCCTTCACCGACATGCGTGTGCAATTGGACGCCGCGATCACGGGCGAGCGCGACCGACTCGACGAAGGTCTCGCGATAGCAATTGACCGGCTGGCAGGGGGCGACGACCACCTGCCGCATGCTGAAGGCGCCAGCATCGTGATAGCTGTCGATCAGCCGGGCGCAATCGGCGATGAATTCGTCCGTCGTTTCCAGCATGGCGTCCGGGATCGTCGACCCCTCGGACTTCGGCAGTGTGTTGCCGCCGCGTCCTGCGTGGAAACGCATGCCGAGAAGTTCGGCCGCCTCGAATTGGCGATCGATCAGGCGCTTTCCGGCATGCCTGGGGAAACAATATTGATGGTCGAAGGCCGTGGTGCAGCCATGCTTGATCATCTCGGCCATGGCCGTGACCGACGAATGGTAGAAGCAATCCTCGTTCAGCCGCGAGAAGATCGGATAGATGCGATCGAGCCACTCGATCACGGAGAGCTTCGTCCAGTCGAGATCTGCCCGGTTACGCACGAAGCATTGAAAGAAGTGGTGATGGGTATTGACGAGGCCTGGATAGACAAACCAGCCGGATGCATCCTGGATGATCGTATCGGCCGGCAGCGCCTCTTGCGGCAGGTTCTCACCGATCGCCTGGATTGCCGGACCCCTGGTCAGCAGATCCGCATTGCGGCGCACGGTTGGCCCATTGCCTTCGTCGACAATGATGGCTGCGCAGTTTTTCAGGAGGTAGCCGGCCATCTCACTTCTCCAAACCGGCCGGATGAGGATCGGGCTTCAACTCGTGCAGGCGGTGGATGCCGGGCATTTCGATGAAACCCTCAAGGCTGCGGATGGCGCGCAGCCAGAGCCGGATGTTCGGATAAGGATCGAGCGATATGCCGCCATCAGGCGCCAACGCCACATAGGGGAAGCAGGCGATGTCGGCGATGGTCGCGCGGTTCGATATCAGGAACCGCATGTCTCGGAGCCGCTGCTCGAAAAGGCCCGCCTCCAGCTCGCGCAGCGCAGCGACCCCCTGTGCCTGCAGGGCCTCAATATTGCCGGGGCGCAAAAGCATCTGATGCAGCCGTGCGCCGCCAAGACTGGCCGTCAGCCGGTGTGAAAAAGAGAGCCATTGCTGCAGGCGCGCCGTTTCCTGCGGCGCGCTCGCGCCCAACCATTCCGGCCCGCTCCGGGCGGCGAGATAAGCAAGGATGGCTGAAGATTCCGTCAGGACGAGGTCGCCATCCTCAAGGATCGGTATTGAGCCTGCCGGATTGAGGGCCAGAAGTTCAGGGCCCCGATGCTCGGCACCCGGATGGAAGTCGACCGGCCGGATGTCCAGCTTGACGCCAAGGATCGCAGCCATCAGGCGGATCTTGTAGCAGCTCGGCGAAAGGATGTAGTCGTAGAGCTTCATTGTGCGACCAGCTGCGCGCCATAGAGATAGTTATGGCGCTTCAGCCAGCGCCGGTAAGCGATCGATGTCATGTCGGCCCGGGTCGGAATTTCCATGCCGGGATCGAGCGGCAGAAGCGCCGGGATCTGGTTTTCGAGGATCGACCGATCCTGCAGGAAAATCATCTGCTGAAAATGGATGAGGTCTGTCATTGGCGTCACATCGTCGAAGAGGGCCATCCACGGCCACACGTCGCAAAGATCTTCCGCAAGCGGCTGGACGAACAGGGCAATGACATCCCATTCCGTCGGGCGGGGAGGGCAGGTCTTGTACAGCACCGAGCAGGTCGGAGCCGGCACGCGGTACATATATTCAGTGGTTATCCCGCCGATCGCCGACTTTGCCGCCTGCGGCTGGTAGAATTTCACCTGCGTCGCCCAGACTTCATCCACCGCCTCGCGGATCTCGACCTTATAACTTTCGACTTCCGTGTGCGGCTCGGCGCCGAGTATATCCGTGTGGACGAAGGGAAAATGTGCGATGTCGAGGAAGTTCTCGACCGCTCTCAGCGGCGAACAGCGTACCCGTATGACGCCGACATCGACAAAGCGGCGGCCGGGTTGATCGGCCTCGGGAATGGCAAACAGCTCCTTGGCGGGGTTGCCGAGAGAAGACCAGACATGGCCGTAGCGGACGCGGACGGGCAGGGCGCGTCCACTGCTCGATCTAACTTGCGCCGCGCCGTCAGGCGTGCGCGTCACCTCTATGGGCTCGCCCATCAAAGCGGTTTTGCTTCCCGCCTCGGTGAGCCGACTGAAGAGGCCGACCGGGTACCATTCATCGATCATCGCGCCGGCTCCCGTCATGCGACAGCCTTTCGGTCTGTTTCCGCCCGGCGGCGCAAGGCCTCGGCGATGCGCGACGCCATGAGCCGATCGGCGACATTGCGACCCTGCTCGACAAGGACGTGAACGAGCGTGCGCCCGATCTGCGCTGTCGGGAGCAGCCGCACCCACGGACAATCGGCAATGCCGATCAGCCCGTCCGCATCGGCTTTTCCGCCGGCTGCCGCCTCGATCGCTGCAATATCAGCCTCCAGCGTCAGCGAACGGAGGGGAACGAGATGGTCGAGGCGCGGCGGCCGGGCCGTTGGTTCGCCCACTGCCACCCAAATAATGCCATCCAATTCTTCGACCTGCTGAACGGCCACACGGATCGTCTCCGGCGGCACGAGGTCGGGATGAGCCGGGATGCGGATGCATCCTCCCGCCGGAGAGTAGCTCCAGCCGTGATAGATACAGGAGAGCGCCTCGCCCCGCACGAAGCCATGAGACAATCGCATGCCACGGTGCGGACAGCGGTCGGATGATGCCGATAGACGCCCGGACTGACTGCGCCAGAGAGCAATCGCTCCCGCCGGGGTCCAGGCCGGTATGACAGTTGCCGGCGGCAAATCGGCAGAAAGCGCGACAGGCGTCCATGAGCCGGTCGTATCAGAGAACATGACCTATACTTCCTCAATTTACCAATGCTTTAGAGCCGCTGGCCACACATTGCTGACGAGGTTGCAATCTTCGTTTTCAGAAGCTTGCATAAAAGATTCGCATTGGCAACAATGATTAAATAAAGTGCATGCGATCAATGCTGAGCAGGTTGCAGCGTGTCGGAGGGATCTACAATTTTGCGCTGAATCTCGTCGACCCAGACATCGATCGGTCCGAGCGAACAGCCCATTTCCAGCATGTCGATCAGTTCCGCAGGCCCCGCCACCTCGAACTCTATCCTGCCGGCGTCGGCGTAAAAGAAATGCTGGGAAAGGCCGAGCTTGTCGGCATGGCGGCGAATCCACGGGACGAAAGAGGCGGCATTGACGTCGCCAACGATCGTGATCCGTTCCCGCAACTCGCCCTGGCGTGATGGTCTCATGGATTGCACTGGTTTCCTATCATGATGACAGCATAGCGCGTCGGTGCCGTTGTGAAAGGGGCATGAGCGGGCGAACGGTTTTGGCGCTTTCGTCGGACATCAGGACAGGATGCCAGTCAATTTGCCGGCGGCGTTGCGATGCGTGGACCTCGAAGTGCAGGCGGCCCGGATCTGTTCGGGACATGAGGCACGTAAAATCGGAGATCGTTCTCGCGCGCCGGCAACCTCGTTTTACGCGTCGAAGCATTGTTATTAGCATGTCGCACTTCTAACCAGCTTTGGAGAATCTACGCCAAGTGCAACATGGGCGTGTGCAGGGTAGGGGGTCAGCCGCATTCACGCAAATGCGCCATGAAGGTTTGCCGTAAATGATGAGCTTAGGACGACTCGTCCTCTCCTTCTGTTATGATTTTTTCACATTAATTGTAGCGGCGGTCGCTGCTTGTTCGCCGCCAAGACTCTGGGCGAGAGACAGGGGACCTGCATCCAACTTGGTCCGATGATCAAGACGGAGTTAACGATCGATCTGTTCTCAATGGGGCCCACCAAAGGCACGCTGCAAGCTGGCGCTAATCGCGGGCCATTGATTGGGTGATAGCTCAAATTCCGCTTTCGCGAATGATGACGCCGGCGACCTTCCGCCATATCTGCCCGGCAATCGATGCTGGGCGCGCTTCGATGACAGCAATCCCCGACATCAGGTGCTGGAGGGACGAGGGCTCCGCCACCTCCAGCGTAACGCGGTAGAGCGAAACCTCAGGAACCAGTGTCGCGTTCGCCCCTTGACGCGTTGCGATCGCGCCGCCATGAAGGGAGGCAAGTTCCCCGTCCGGCAATGTTTCTATGGCGGCGCCGTCGATGGTGATGACGCGTGCCTTGAGCCGAGGCGAGGCAAGATCAGCAGGAACAAAAGAGCCCTCGCCGCCAACCTCGATACGCTGGAGATCGGCCTCCATTACATAGGCCCGGACGCGGGCAGCCTTTGCGTCGGCAATTAGTCCGACGGATTCACCGACCTTGAGCCACTCGCCGACCGCCAGCGGATCGGCAAGCTGCACGACGGTTCCCGACACCTGTGCCCGAATGACGAGCCGGCCCCTCTCCACCTCGGCTGCAGCAAGCTCCGCCTTGGCTCCTTCTAATTCACGTTCCAAAAGCTGTGCATCGGAGCGCAGCGTCGGGTCCTGTGCTGCGGCCCGGATACGCATCACAAGATCATCGACATGCAGTCTCGCCTTCTTGAATTTGAACTCGATCTCGGGCGAGGCAAATTCGATCAACGGTTCATCCCTCTCCACCCGATCGCCGACCTTCACATGGATGACCGAGACACGCCCCGCCACCTGGGTGAACAGTTCGACTTGCGTGGCAGCGGCGAGCAGCGCCGGCGCATGAACCGAGCCCCGCCAGGGGACGACCAGCGTGACGAGAATGCCGGCAAAGATCGTGAAGGTGAGAACAGTTCTGGCGTTTAGCGGGCGGCTGCGGCGCCGTTTCCCCCAGTCGATCAGTTCCCGAACGATCGGACGTGCGGTGAACCACCACAGCTCCACTGCGAACAGCAGGATGCCGAGCGCCTTGAAGAACATGTGGTAGACGACCAGCGCGATGCCGAGGAACAGAAAAAATCGGTAGAGCCATGTCGAAAACGCGTAGACGAGAAGGATGCGGCGCATGCCCCGGGACCAGGGCTCGGGAGGCGGAGCGCGGAAATCGAACAGCATTTCCCGGAGCTTGTGGCGCGCGAGCGCGAAGGAGCGCTCCTGCAAATTTGGCACGTCGATCAAGTCCGAGAACAGGTAATAGCCATCGAACCTCATGAAGGGTGACATGTTGATAAACACCGTCAGTACCCATGCGGTCGTCGCCCATACCAACACAACGCTGCGAAAGGCGCCGTCGGGAAGGAAGCTCCACAACAGCAAGGCATAGGCCGCAAGGCAACACTCGGCCGCCACGCCGGCACAGCCGATCGCAAGCCGCTTCCGCCGGTCCTTGAGCCGCCAGGCCGCGCTAGTGTCGGTATAGAGGACAGGGGCCATGACCAGCAACGCGACCCCCATGCTTGGAACGCGACACCCGTAGCGCTTCGCCGTAAGTCCATGGCCAAGCTCGTGAAGGACCTTGGAGAAAAGCAGCGCCGCACCCGCCAAAGCCGCGCCTTCCAGCGAAAAGAACCAGGGGAACGACACTTTGAATGTGTCCCACTGCCGCAGCGCCAGGTATAGGCCAGTCAGCCCGACAAGGACGGTGGTTGTTAGAAAGCCGTAACTGTAGACCCATTCCAGCCTCCGCAGCAGGATCCCGAGAATCCGGTCCGGCCGCAGGAGCGGAATGCGAATGAATAGATAGTGGTGGATCAGCCAGGTGAGCCAACCATGCTGTCCGGCAGCCTTGCGCTCCAGAAGACGCCGTGTTGCCTCGGGCCTGGCTTCGCGCAACAGATGAGCATTGGAAAGGAAGCGGAAAAATTGCTCTATATCGGTCTTTTCCGGCCTCAGCGTCGTGTCGCGGCCGATCTGATCAGCGATCTCCTGCATGTCTCCGAGACGCCACCGGCACAGTACTTCGAATTCCAGCCAGCCGATGCGATAAAAGCGATTGGCAGCCGGATCGTAGAGCGTCCAGCTCGGCGCCCCGCCTCTCAGCCGTCCAGCCCTCTCCAGAACAAGCTCATCGCGCAATGGCGGAAGATCAGCCGATGCGCGCGCGGCGATGTTTTCAGGTATAGGAGGCGCGGGCGATGCGCCCGCAGCGAGGCTCAGAACCCCAGCCATTGGCGCGCCGCCGATATCGGCCGTCGGAATATCGCATAGGCTAGCGGCACTCGCTCGCCATAGAGCTTCGCCGTTCCCTTAAGTCCGATCCGCGGCAATTGTTCGTGCTCTGCAAACTGCGCCTTAACGCGATAGGCAAGTACCCCGTCAGGACCTTGCTGGGCCTTGTAAGAGACGGAGGTTAGAACGGCATCCAGCGGCCGCCCGGGCTCGATGTTCAGGAACAGCCAGACTGGTCCGCCGACTTCAAGGTCGATCGCGTCTGCCACCGGAAGACGCGCATCAACCTCGACTCTGCTCGGATCGGCAATCAGCATCATGCGCTCGCCGATGGCAACAGGCCGGCCAATCCAGTCGTTCGGATCGTCATAGACCGCTATTCCGGAACGCGGCGCCTTGATATCGGTCTGGCCGAGCTGCTCCGTCAAATAAGCGACCTCGGCCATCTGCTGATCCAGCTTGCCTTGCAGCACCGGCAATGAGGCACGGACCTTCTGGTCCACCACTGCGAATTGTTTTGCCTGGCGCAGCTCGGCTTCTGCCGCCTCCTTGGCGCGGGTCGCCACCTCAAGCTGGTTGCGCAGCTTTCTCGGGTCGAGCGTAATGAGGGTCTGCCCTTCCGCTATGGTTTGGTTCGGCTTCGCAAGGATATTCTCAACGACGCCGTCGAGGGGCGCGCGGATCATGAATGGTTCACGCGGAGCAATCTCGGCCTGCGCAAGCACGGATTGACGAACCGGCACGAAGGCAGAGGCGAAGAGAACTGCGAGCATGAGTACGAAGGCTATCCTGCGCCTGCCCTTTCCCGAGCCCGTTATCCTCTCCCGAAAGCCCCTGCCTTTAAGCTGCGCCCTCCAAGCGTGACCGTAAGCGTCAGCTATCACTTCTAGGAGATTCCGCTCTCCCTCATTCAGCGGAGTCTCGCGCGCCAGGACAAGCGCGCCGAGCGGACGTCCAAGTGGGACCCATACCAGATACGGTGGCAGCCACTCCGCCCACTCGACTGCGATCCTGGGATCGACGTCGGCGGAAACGACTTCGTGTATGCCTTCAAGGCCCTGCGCCTCCAGTTGAGAGCAAAGCCCGCTCGCCCAGACGAGGTAGGGTGCATATGGATCCGGAATCGCAACGCCTGATACTGCGATGACGCGCCCTGCCGGAGCCGAGCGCCACAGCAATGCCTGTCGGTAGCGCACGACCGCGAGCGTTTCATTCACCATGACGAAGGACAGTTCGTCATCGCCTGCCGCACGCGCCCGCTTTTCCAGGTGAATAAGGGCCGTGAGGCGCAGGAGTTCGCGATTGGGAATGTTGCTCATCGGACGGACGATTCCGGGGGCGCGATGAGGGCGAGGCCGCTCATGCCGGGAATGAGTTCCGGAAAGTCGCCGTCGATGCGTGCATAGATCTTGATCGACTGGCTGACCGGATCGATGCGCGCCCCCGTCCTGGTAACGACCGCGGGAAAATCGCGATTGAGCTCGTCGATGCGCACGGCGAACGTCGCGCCGGGTTTCAGCCAGGAGAGCCAACGTGACGGCGCAAGCAGCTCCACTTCGAGATCGTGGTCACTGACGATATCCAGCATGGGCTCGCCGGCCGAAACGTATTGGTACCGACGAATCTTCAGCTCGGCGATCCGACCGGAAAACGGGGCCACGATATTGCAGCGCGAGACATCCGCCGCGGCAGCACTGTATTCAGCTTTGGCGGCGAGCACCTCGATCTCGGCAAGGTCGACATCGACCTTGCCGGTCGCTCCCTTCTTATCGAGCACTGTGAGCGCTGCC
This sequence comes from Rhizobium lentis, assembly GCF_014200175.1. Taxonomy (GTDB): domain Bacteria; phylum Pseudomonadota; class Alphaproteobacteria; order Rhizobiales; family Rhizobiaceae; genus Rhizobium; species Rhizobium mulingense. The sequence goes on from NZ_JACHBD010000005.1 coordinate 94,799, forward strand.
ACCTTTCGCTCGCCGCGGCGGACCTGGGCATCGGCGAGCGAGAGCTTGGCTTCGTAGGTCGCGCAGTCGATGGCAGCAATCTCGTCCCCTTGCCGAAAGGACTCGCCTTCGCGGAACGGCAAAGCTACGACCTTCCAGCGACCTCGCTGGAGAGCAGCGTGGCGCTGCGTGAGACCAGCTGCGCGCGAATACCTGCCCCCTCCGCCGTCTGAGCCATCGCGGGATCTGTTCCGGCGGGCAGGGCGATCAACAATGATATTGCAGCCCGCGGCAGAAACTTGCGTGCAAGTCCCATGTCAACAGCCCAACGGCTCGCTCTCATCTTCATGAGCCACTCTTCTTCGCCGGCGCCGAGGCGACGGCCGCGCCGTCGATCTTGACGGGTGCGGATGTGGGGGAACTGAAGTCAGGAACTTCGATCCTGGCGCTCCGCCGTTCGGATTCCCGCTGGCGGAGGGCCGCAACCAGGGCGTCGAGATTGGTCGTGGAGATGCCGTCGGGGAGAGCATCCAGACCGAGGGTCACGTAAATATACGCATCCGCGTTCTGCAGGTCGGCATAAGCACGATTGCGTGCCAGGTCCGAGAGCGTAGCATTGGCCCGCTCAAATATGCGATCGAGGTCGGATGCTGTTTCGGCTTCCGCCGTCTCGGCCGCAACGGTCGCAATACGGCGGTTGACCTCGGCCAAAGTGCGCGCATTGTGATAGTTTTTGCGGGCGATCTGGTATTGCTGGGCGGCGATTTGGACCTGCGCGAGCACGGACGTCGTCATTGCGAACCTGCGCGTTTCAGCAATTTGAGCCTGCGATTCATTCAGTCGCTTCACGTCCGGCAGGGTTGCCAGGCGCAACAGATTCGCCGTCACGCGGGCGCTCGCCTCGGCCCAGTTATTGAAAAGAAGATAGCTGTTGCTGTCGTAGTTGAGCGAACCGAGCAACGTGACGCCGGGGACCAGCTTCAGCAGCGACTTACGCCCTTCCTGCTGAACGACCCGGGTATTGTAGCCTTCCTCATGGAGTTCCGGCCGGTTCACCAGGGCCACCCGCTCCATCTCGTCGATGGTTAGCCGCACGGGCGCAGGTGCGGGCATGTCCTTGGGTATGACCAGCTTATATTCGATGCCCGGACGCAGCCCCATCAACTGCGCGAGCTGGATCTTGGCGATTGTGAGATTGTCATCGACACCTTCCAGCTCCTGGATCAGTTCGATGAGCGAACGCTGGTAGCGCAGCGCGGCAAGCGGATCCTGGGCGCGAGCCGTTTCCAGGTCGCGCGATGAAACCAGCGCCCGCCGCGCCTCACTGATGATCGGCCGCAGGCGCGGACGTAGCCGCTCGGCGGCTACCGCGGTCCAATAAGTCGACCGGACCTGCTGAAAGATGTTGTTGATGACTCGCCGCCGCTGCTCGTTGGCGATTTCGACGCGATCGGCCTGCTGCTTCGCCTGCAGATAGCTTAAACCGAAATCGACAATATTCCAGGATAGAGTAAGGTCGGCGAACTCGCGCCGACGGTCGACGGAGACGTTCTGGAAATTGGACGGGTTGATAGCGCCGCTCTGGTAGCTGGCGCTTGAACTCACCAGCTCGCGGTCGCGCGCCACATAGCCGGCATTGGCGGTGAGGTTGGGCAGCATGTCGAGCTTCGTCAGATCGAGCTGCCGGTCCTGCATGGCCGCATTGAAGATCTGCAGGCGGTGGTCGAGATTGTAGGCGACGGCCCGAGCCTGGGCTTCTTCCAGCGATATCGGGCCTGTCGGGGCGGGGCTGCTATTTTCCACCGCCGCAAGATCCTTCGATGCGCGAGCGATGTTCTCATTCAGCGTGAATGGCTCAGGTTTGACGATGCAGGCGCTCAGGCCTACGCACAATAAGATCGCTGACAATCGTAGCAGCATTGGTGCATCCCCGCTCGAATTCTGGATTATTGCCGCCACTTGATCATCGGTCGCCACTCCCTTCCGCAGCCAATGATTCAATGAAGCGTGCCGCTTGAATCATCTGACCGGCGGGGCCGAGCGCTAGCAGCAGATTACTTAACGAAATGTTGTCTGTTCCACCTTCCGCGCCGGTTTCAGGGGCGGCGAGTGAAATCCGCGGCAGGAGTTGATCGGCGACGACGTGACCCGGAAGCTGTATATCGCCGCTGTGATCGTCTTCGATCGGAGCGTCTTTCTGCTCCGGCTCAGAGGCGTTGTCAGGTGTTGTCTCGCCGGCGTCATCAACCGCCTTGGCGGGCTTGGTCGCCTTTTCCGGATGCGGAAGCTTGGCGGCACCCGCATCGAAGCTCTTCTTGACGTCGCGCAGCACGTTGATGGTAAGCACGGATTCCGCCTCGTTGCCCTCGGCGTCGCGGGCAACAACACGCACCGTGTAGACACCTGGCTTCACGGCGTCGTCCGGTATGGCGGTGACACTTTGTGTGTGCGCATCGAAGGTGATCCAGGAGGGTAGCGGCAAGTCGCGGCCGAGTCGGGCCTCATAGAAGAGCGTTTCCCGGTCCAATCCATATTGCTGGAACGACATCTGCTGCGTGATCGGCTGCCATGTCACCGCATAGCGATGGATAGGGCGGCCCTCGAGATGGCCCATGTCGCCGTAGGAGCGCTCGTCAGTGTCATGGATATCCCATTGCAGGGCACCGTCGTGATGATCTTCTTCCCCACGCTCGGAGTCAGGCAGGTTGATGACGCTGGGATCGCTCGCGGGCGGCCGGGTCACTGTAATATCCACCACATGGCTCGCCGTGCCCGGCTGGGCACCGTCTCCCGAGACGCCGTTCAGATGATCATCGAGCGCGACACTCAACTGGTCCGAACCTTCGAAAGTGCGGTCCGCCACATAGGAAAGGGTCGCAAGCGCCGCTTTGATCGCATCGCGCGTGCCGGAGATCGTGAGTGTCGCTCCACTGCCCTCGCCGACGATGCCGCCGGTCGGGTCGGCAATCGTGATCACGCCGTGTCCCACGCTCAGGGTGACGGTGAAGGCATCGGTCGCTCCGGTTGCCGAGAGGTCGATCAGGTCGTCGATGCTGATTGCCGGTGCGTGGCCTGAACCTCCGCGGCCGTCGAAGACCACAGGTGCATCCGGCATCGTGGAGATACTGTCCGGCCCGGAAACCGTGGGGGTGTCGTTGCGGGGCTCGATTTTGATGCCCATGGTGGCGGGCGTCGAGTATTCCGCGCCATCGCCGAGCTGATATTGGAAGCTGGCATAGACCGTGCCGTTTCCATCCGGCGCCGGGCGATAGGTGAGCTTGCCTGCCGCGATGTCAGATAGGCTGACAGTCGCACCGGCGGTCAGCGCCTCCCCATTGCGATAGAGCGTGCCCTTGGTTGGCACCTCGACAATCCTGACGTCCTCGACCAAATCGCCCGCATCAGCATCGGTTGAGGCGAAGTCGTCCGGCGTGAGAATTATGACGCCGTCCTCGGCACCGGCTATCAGGTGGTTCGGGTCGACGATGACCGGCGCGTCATTGGAACCGGAGATGATGATGGTCAGCGTTGCCGTGGACGCGTCGCCATCGCCATCAGTGATCGTGTAGGTGAACTCCTCCGTTAGCGTCTCGCTCGGGCGCAGCTGGTCGACGGCGGGATTGGCATTGTCGAGCACATAGGAATAGCTGCCATCCGGGTTGAGCGTCAGGTTGCCATAGTTGCCGCTGACAGGGGTTCCGATCGGCTGTGCGTCTCCGCCGAAGCTCAGACCGGTCACCGTGCCGCCGTCAGCACCGAGGCGATCGGCTACGTCACCCGGACCGGTGCCGCTCACCACGTTGCCGGTGACCGAGCTGGTGTTCTCGGCGATTGTGCTGATGTCGTTGGCCGCTGCCGGCACGTCATCGATGATGCGCACCGTCAGAATACCCGTGCTATTGTCGCCGCCCGCATCCGTGACTGTCAAAGCGATCTGATCGAAGCTCTCCGTCCCGGATGGCTGGCTCTGTGAGGCCTTTATGACATAGCTGTAACTCAGCGCTCCCGCGGTGGGCACTGCGCCCGCACCGCTGCCTGTCGTAAAGCCGGTCAGCGTCAGAGTGCCTTCCCCGGTGTCGATCGTTATCGGGGCCGAACCCAGCGCCTGCAGCTCGGTGAGCGTCACCGTCCGGCCGCCAACGGTAACGGACGCAAGTCCGTCCGGCGATGCGATATCGATCGTGCCGGTGGTTGTCTCGCTCGCGTCCGCCGTGTCGGTCAAGCCGTGCTCGTCGACCTCGGCCTCGCCCGCCGCGCCGCCATTGGCGTCGATCGAGGCTATGGCCGGTGAGCCATCCGTATTGCCGTGTACCGTGACCGTCAGCGTCGCTGTCGAGGTCTCACCGTCGCTGTCGACGATCGTGTAACTGACGGTCTCGCTTAGCGTGCCGCCGGCCTTCAGCTTGTTGACCGCCGGGTTGGTGTTGTCGAGCTGATAGATATAGCTGCCGTCGGCGTTCAGCGTCAGCGAGCCGTAGGCAGTCGCAAACGACAAGCCCACAGGATGTCCTGTGCCGCCGAAGCTCACCGCCGTTACGACATTACCGCTCGCCGGAGGACCGTCGGCGCCAAAATCGTCCGCCACGTCCTGCGGGCCTGCTCCCGTCACAACATTGCCGCTCACGGTCGCAGACGCCGCATCTTCGGTGATCTCGGCCGTGTCGTTGCGCCCCGTCGGCGCGTCATCAACAATGCGCACGGTCAACGTGCCGTTCGCAGTTGTGCCGCCCTCGTCGGTTATCGCAAGCGCAATCGCGTCGAGGCTTTCTGTCGCCGATGGTTGATCCTGCGCAGCCTTCAGTTCGTAGCTATACTGAATTGTGCCGCCGATCGGAATGCTGCCGTTCGTCGCCGTCACCGTGAATCCAATTAGGGTCAGTGTTCCCTCACCAGTATCGATCGTGATCGGCGTGGAACCGAGCCCCTGCAGCTCAGCCAAGGTGACGGCTTGTCCGCCGACCGTCACGGAGGCCAGTCCATCCGGCGCCGTAAGGTTGATGGTCCCGGTGGTTTTTTCGGTGGAATCCGATGACGATGTGAGGCCACGCTCGTGGACTTCAGCCTCGCCCGCCAGGCCGCCGTTGCCGTCAACGGGGAGAATGGTCGGACCGCCATCCGTATTGCCATGGATCGTGATCGTGAGCGTTGCGGTCGAGCTCTCGCCGTCGCTGTCGACGATGGTGTAGCTGATTGTCTCGCTCAGCGTCTCGCCGGCCTTCAGCTCGTTGACGAACAGGTTGGTATTGTCGAGCTGATAGGCATAGCTGCCGTCGGCGTTCAGCGTTAGCGAGCCATAGGCGGCCGCAAACGGCGAGCCAACCATGCGTACCGTGCCGCCGAAGCTCACCGCCGTCACGACATTGCCGCTCGCTGCAGGACCGTCGGCGCCAAAATCGTCCGCCATTTCCTGCGGGCCCGCTCCCGACACCACATTGCCGCTCACGATCGCAGACGGCGCATCTTCGGTGATCTCCGTGGCGTCATTGCGTGCGGCCGGTCCATCATCGACGATGCGCACCGTCAGCGTGCCGGTGCTGTTGTCGCCACCCGCGTCCGTAACCGTCAGCGCGATCTGGTCCAGGCTTTCCGTCGCCGCGGCCTGGTTCTGGGCGGCCTTCAACACATAGCTGTAGGTCAGAGTACCGCTTGTCGGCACGCCGGTGGCCGGCGTGAAGCCGGTCAGCGTCAGGATGCCCGCGCCTGTGTCGATTGCGATCGGTGTCGAATCGAGCCCCTGCAGTTGAGCGAGCGTCACCGACGTGCCGCCCACGTCGATGGAGGCAAGGCCATCGGGTGCCGTGATATCGATCGTGCCGGTGGCCGTCTCGCTCGGATCGATCGCCGAGGTCAGGCCGTGCTCGAAGACGTCGGTTTGCCCAGCCGCGCCGCCATTGGCATCGGCCGGCAGAACGGTCGGAGACCCATCGGTCCGGCCCTGGATGACGATCATCAGCGTCGCCGTCGACGTTCCGCCCGCGCCGTCGGAGATCGTGTAACTTACGGCGTCCTGCAGCGTGTCACCGGTCTTCAGCGCGTTGACCGTCGGATCGCCGTTGTCGAGATCGTAGGTGTAGGTGCCGTCGTCGTTGAGCGTCAGCCAGCCGTGATCTATCTTGAAGCGCGTGCCGACACTTTGCGCGTTACCGGCGAAGCTCACGTTGGTCACCGTAACCGTCAGCGAGTCCGGGTCAGTATCCTGGCCGACGCCGCCGTGGCCAGCGATCACGTTGCCGCCAACCGAGGCTGGGCCATCTTCCGTTATGCTATTATTGTCGTCACGCGCAGTCGGGGGTTCGTTCGCGGCATTGAACGTTATCGTTCCCGAGAGCACGTTGGAAGCCAGCGCGGGTCCGCCGGCATTCCCGCCCGCCTGCTGATTGTTCCCGTCATTGGCGATGATGGTATAGGTGCGGGTTGGGCTGGCACCGTAGCTCGTTGGATTGTCGGTGGTATTTACGAATGCAATGCGCTCGATGAGGCTCTGCACCTCGCCGATCGTGGTATCGGCATCAAGCGTGATGGTCAGCGTGCCGTCGACGCCGCCACTGACGGTCACTCCCGCCGGCAGGCTACCCTGAACCGCCAGTACGTCTCCGGTCTGGAAATTGCCGAGGCTGACCGTGATCGTGCCGGCACCGAAGACCGTGGCGGCAAGGCCGGGCGTCGTCGAAAGGTCGATGTCCGAGACCGTGGCAGTCCCGGCGGTCACCAGCGTCACGGGAGCAGTACCTACCCCGGACGTCCCGCTCTCGACCGCCGTCGGATTGCTCACTGCCCCGCCGAGCACCGGGGCGTCGTTTTGCTTGATGACCGAGGTCGTAAGGCCACTTGCGAGCGACCAATGGCTGGTCTGATCATTGACGGTGGGCGAGATATCCTGGCTGGCGGCGAAGTTGACAGGACTGTCCGATGCGCGAACTGCCAGGGCACCCGGCGTCCCATTGTAATTTCCGTCCGGCAGGAAACGCAGATGCGCATCGGTGGGCAGGAGCAGCGCCGCCGTATCGCTAACGGATGTGGCGATGTCGGTCCAGGTCGTTCCGTCGAGCGAATATTGCCAAACGCCCTGAGCGGCGGTGGCGGCGTTGTCGACGATCGCGATGCCGCCGAGGGGAGTCGCGGCATTGCCGCCGCCAGTGATGGAGGTTCTGTCGTCGATCGCGTCGGCGTAGGGGCCGGTGCCGTAGATCTGGGCGACCGTGCGGCCTGGAGGATTCGTAACGTCCTCATTCACGTTGGGCAGTGATGTAGAGGAAAGGGTCGGACGATCGTTGACGTTGTCGACGGCAGTCGACAGCACAACCGTTCCCGCGCTGTAGCGGGTCGTGCCGCCGGTGGCGCTCCCGCCCGAAAGATTGACGACGGTTCCGGTCACCGGCACCGTCCCCCCATCTTCCATCAACCGCACCGTCATCGCATTGGGCGTACCGTGGAAGTCGGCGGCAGGATTGAACCGCACCAGAGTGTCGGCGCTGAGGATGAGCGCAGTATTGAGGTTGCGAGCGCCGACATCCACCCAGCTGCTGCCGTTGAAATACTGCCAGCTGCCCTGAGACGTGTTGGTCGTCAGTCCGACGACAGCAATGCCGGCAAAGCTGTTCGAACTCGATCCTGCGGGAATGAGATCGACTGGATCACCGAACTGGCCTCCGAAAAGGCTGGCGACAGTCTGGCCGGCAGGTGTCCCGTCCTCCGGGCCGGCCGGCAAGGTTTCGGTTCCGTCGCCAACCACCTGGGGCGCATCGTTCACCGCGGTCACCGTGAAGGCGAACGTGCGCGTGGTCACGAGCGCCGCCCCCGACGCGTCAACGTAGCCGAAGTCGCCGGGATTGGAATTGGCGTCGTTCGTATCGCCGGTCAGACTACCTGGACGGCCACCGTTATGGCCGCCGTCATCGACCACGATCGTAACATCGAACTGCCCGTTCCAGTCGCTCGCGTTCGGCGCGCCGGCAACGTCGGGAAGCTGGATGCGGATGCTGTTCAGTGTCGAGTTGATGTCGGCCACCGACCCCGTCAGCGTCAGCGTCCCGGTTCCGATGCCGTTGACACCGGCCGTTCCGCCCGCCGAGGCGAACGTGAAGCCGCTGGGCAGCGTCACGGTGGATGAAACGGTATCGTTCAAGGCGTCGGCATCGGTGACGGTGATCCCGCTGAGCTGAACAGTGTTCGAGCCTTCGGGTGTGATCAAGGCTCCGCTGAGATCGATTTGTGCCGGGTCGTTGACCCCGCTCGGGAAAAGATCGCGCGCGTTCGCGGCCACATTGGTCGTCAGCCCGCCCGGCACTGCCGCGTAAGGATCGACCGCCGTCGTCGGCACCGCCGTGCCGTTGCCGCCATTGTCATCGAGCCCGCCGTCAGCGCCACCGGTCAACGCCCCGGACGAGACGTCGCGCACGCGGTCGTCCGCTACGACCTCCATTTTGTAATGGTTATCGCTGTTGGCAAGACTGCCAGTGAACTCGACCTGCAGCTGCCCGAGATAAGCGTTGACCTGATCACGTGTGCCGCGGATGACGAGCGCGCTCCCCGTGCCATCAAAGGTGTTGTCGATCTCGAATGTTGCTCCCTCGGCTATCGCGGCAGTCGAGGTGATGTTGACCTCCTGGTGTTGCAGCGAACTGAGCGGTATGCCCGAGGTCGAGGTGATGCGCACCGTGACCTGGACAAAATCGGTTTCCCCGGCGGCAGTTGCGGTCTCACCGTCTCCGCCAAGATCGAGGTCGCCGACCGAGAAGCCCGGTATGGCGGTCGGCCCGCTCACCGCAACCGTGCCGGTACCGGAGGAGACGGTCGGTGCGTCATTGACGGGGGTGATGTCAAGGGCGATCGACAGGTCGGAAGGGTTGTTGGCAGCCTGCCCCGTACCCAGGTTGGAGCCGGTGTCGCTGAATGAGACGGCGAGTGTTACGTCTCCGGCCGCAGCGCCGTTGAGATCGTGGTTGATATCCTGCGCGCTTCTGTAGTTGAGGCTGGCATTCAGGAGGTTCTGGATGTCGGCGGCGGTTCCGGTAAGAACCAGGGTCCCGGTGTCGCGGCCGCTGACTGCCACGGCGCCCGGGTTGGCTGCCACGTTCAGCGCTCCACTCGCAATGGTGAGCGTCACCGTGACCGGTGTTCCGAAGGCCGCCGATTCCGGATCTGCGACCGTGAAATTGATCTGGCTGCCGATAGGTGTCGCCTGGTCTTCGTAAACCGTCGCCGAAGCGCTTCCGCTGGTCAAGGTCGCCGGGTCGTTGACGCTGGACGCACGAATCGTCACCGTGGCCGCCGAGATATTGCCGGCGATCGCGCCGGTTGCCGGCACCGCATCGGCATACCAGTCGTAGTCGGTCGACGGCACCGCCAGGGGCGTCCCCGTCATGGGCGTTTCCGGCTCGTTCAGAGTGCCGCCGCCGTTGCCGCCGGGCTGTAGACCTGCAGCCGTCCCGTCCCTGTCGACAAGTGTGCCGGTGCTGTCGCGTACGCGATCATCGGCAATGACCTGGATCTTGTACGTCTCGTCCCTATCGGTGCTGAACGACACCTTGAGCGTGCCGAGCGCGGCGTTGACATCGGCAAGCGTGCCTCGCAGTACGAGGAAGTCGCCGTTGCCGTCATGATCAGCGTCTATTGTGGCGCCACCGGCAGTAACATCGATCTGTACGTCGGCGTAGTTTCCGGCGTTGAAGGCGCTGCTATCGGATTTGAGCAGGCGCACGATCACCTGGACGAAGTCCGTTTCCTGCGCCGTGACAGTCGCCAGATCTGGATCGGCCACGCTGAAGCCCGGCACGTTCGTCAGATTGTCGGTCACGTTGATGACACCGGATGGGGCCGTCACGACCGGCGCGTCGTTGGTAGGCTTCAAGTAAATCCACAACTCGCGGGCTGTCTGTTCTGCGGCGCCGTCGGCCAGCGTGAACACGACCTTGTCGTCCGGAGTGCCGGGATAGCCGCTGCTTGTCGGATCGTCGCCATTGCTCAGATAGTAGATGCGGCCGGCATCGACATCGGCCTGGGAAAAGGCCGAACCCACGCCGATCGTAGTGAAGTTCACACCGTCGGTTGAGTAGGCAATGCGACCATGCGCGGGTGCGGTGGTGATGCGATATTGCACCTGCTCCCTGGTACTGTCCGCATCAATCGCCTGCAGCATCGCCGAGGTGATTTGTGAGAACGAGCCTTCCCAGATGATCTCGAGCGGTTCGTTCGCGCCGGTGCCGGGGATCGACGTGCCCGGCAGATTCCCGGTCGGATCGGGCTGGGTTGGGTCCTGGGCAATCTGCGGTGCGTCGTTGACGTTGGTAATGAAGAAATTCACCGATCCAGTATTCGACGTCTTGCCCCAGCGGTCGGTCGCTTGCACGTCGAAGGTGTCGCTGCGGTCTTCCCCGCCGTCGTGAACGTAACGCAGGCGCGTTGTTCCCGGATCGTTTGTGATCCAGGAGGCCTCGATCTCCATACCGGCTGTGACGTCAAGCCAGTTGCCGACGCCGTCGCGATACTGCAACTTGCCGTGATTCGGCATGTTGGCAATCGTGAACGTCAGCGGATCTGAGGCGTCATGGTTAACGGCAAAATTGTCGCCGCCGGCCCGGGCAAAGTCGCAGTGCCCTCGAGATAGCTCTCGCTCTCGGCATCGTCAGCATCGCTGAAATTCAGCATGCCCGTCGTGATGGCGACGGTTTCGCCTTCATCGATGATGTTTTCGGAAGATCCCGTTACGACCGGCGCGTCGTTCACCGGCTTGACGTAGAAGGTGAAGCTCGTGTTCCACTCGTCGGTAGTAAGGCCGCCGCTACCGTCGCTTACGAGCACGCCGGCGGACGCCTGAAGCCGGACGTTCGATTCGAAGTCCTCGCCGCCATCATGCTGAAAGCGGACGTTTCCGGCATTAAGATCTGCCTGCGTGAAAGTGTCGTAGAGGCTCAGGCTGACCCAGCTGCCACTCACCAACTTCTGCAGTTCGCCGTTCCAGCTCGCGCCAGCCCCGTCGAAGCCAAGGATCGTGTAGACGACCTGCGAGGGATCGACCCCTTGTACGATGTAGTTTAGACCGGGCTGGCCGCCGCTGCCGTTGGTCAGAATGATGGTGCCACCTTCCTCGAGGGTGCCGTATGTGGTGCCAGACGGATTGGTGCCGGCAAAGGTCGAGCTTGCGCTGGACGTAACGGTCTGACGAGTCGGCAGACTGCCGTCCGTGCCGGCAGGTGTCTGGACCAGATTGATCGTAAAGACCAAGTTCCGCAGCGTATCCGACGAGGACGGCCCCGTATAGACGCCGCCCATGCGTTCAAACTGCCCGCCATCGGTGTTCCAGTGAGGCGCGATCGCATTGTCCACGACCTGGAAGTTGAAGCTGTCGACAAGGCCGTCGGTCGGGTTGGCCCCGGCGAGCTGCCAATATTGCACTCGACCAGCCTGTACGTCCGCCAGAGTAAAGGTCCCGCCTTCGGGCAGCAGTGATGCATTGCCGCCGCCGTCTATATAGACGAGGCGCCCTTGATCGAGGGCGGCCTGCGATGTGACGATGAAGGTTATGCTTTCAGGCGCAGTATCGACGTCGGTGGCGTTCAGCATGGCCGTCGTCAGCGTCACCTTGTAGTCTGTCGCCGTGTTGCCTGCGGGCGTCGGGACGGTCGCCGCGCGTGTGCTGCTTTCGACCCACACCGGATCGTCATTGACAGGACGGATCGTCAGATTGATCGTGGCATCCGCGCTTGCTGGAGTTCCAGTCCCTCCACCGCCATCGACGACCTTGACACCGAAGCCGTCGTTGGGCGGTCGCCCGTTCGAACCATCGATTCCGTCATTGGCATAAGTGAGGCCGGCCCGATCGGCATAGGCGAAGACGAAGCCGGCGCTGATGTCGCTCGCCGTGATCGCACGATTGGTGAACGTCTGAGCGACACCACCAAGGGTCGCCGTGCCCGTAAAGTAGAGTGTACCGTGATCCGGCAGGTCGGTCAGCTGGACGTTCAGCACCGTATCGCCGGAATCGCCGCCGCCGGTCGCGTTGATGAAATTGCCGACCACAGACTGCGGCACGCCGCCGAGAGTGGCGTTGGCAGGCTGCCCCTCATAGATCGCGCCGCTGCCGGAGGCAGTGGGCGCCTGGTTCACAGGCGTTACGTCCAGGGTGATGACTGCGGTATCAGAGCTCGCCTGCGGGGTCGCTCCGTCATTCAGCGAGACGGCAAAACTGTCGCTGGCGTTCTGGTTGCTTCCCTTCTCCGTGTGCACGTAGACGAGCTTGCCGTCGATCACATCCTGCTGCGTGAAGATGGAGCCAATGGCGATGCGCTGACCGTCGAGCTTCAGATAGCCGAACTGGGGATCGTCAGTCAGTCGATAGACGATCTGGCTCGGAATCTGCGCGCCTGCAGCGACCTCCGGATCGACCGGAGCAAGCACGCCTGAACCAAGCGTCAAACTGCCGCCCTCGACCACAGCGGTCGAGCGGTCGTCGAGAATGGCGGGGTCGTTCGAAGGTGTGACCTCCACGTCTATCGAGCGATTGGCAGTGCCGCCGTCCGCGTCCTGGATCGTCAGCGAAATGGACGTCGAGCCGGCAATGTTGCCCCGCTCCACATCGGCCGCCGCGAAGGTCAGGCTGTCGAGCCAGGCGTTGGCCTCGGCCAAAGTGCCGGTGAAGCGCCAGCCGCCTGTAACCGCGACGGCGCGGCCGTCGGTATTCAATATGGTGCCGATCGACGCGTCGTCCACTGCGGCTGTAACGGTGACGTTGCCGGAAACGTTGCTGTTGAACTGCCACGCGGCAAGCGAAGCGCGGTCGGCGCCGGCTGCGTTGAGCGTGCTCGGTTCCGCAACCCGCACCGGCGAGTCGGTTGGTCCGCTGATCGTCGGCGGATCGAGCAGATGATCCCAATTGGCGAGCGATTCGGCTTCGAAAGGCGTCGCAGTGTCGATTTCCCCACTTGATACCTCAAGGCTCCAGTCGCCGCCTCGCGCAGCCGCACCGGTGGCATCGGTGGATGCAGCCACGTCGGCGCCGGTGAGGGCCGAAAGCCCGCCGACCAGCGCCTCGCCCGAAGGCATCGACCCGACATCGCAGCCCCAGATCATGATGTCCGCGTCAGCGCCGAGCGCGCTGCTCCATCCGGCAATCTCGTTCGCGCGCGCAGCGAGGGTCGAGCCGTCAAGAGTTGTCGAACCGATCGAGAACGAGCCGCTTTCACCGTGGCCGACGAAATGGATAGCGGAGAGGTTTTTGTATCCGGCGAGCGTTTCGCTAACCTGAGCGAGGCCGTCTCGCGACGGATCTAGAACGACGACCTCGACGCCAGCGCGCGGGGCGAGCGATTGGATGTCCGGCAAGCGTCCATCAACGAAGGCGATCTCCGTGACGGGAGCCGGCCCTGATGTCGGAAGCGGTTCGCCGTGGGAAACGTCGGGATGGCTATTCGCATCCGCTGCATCGGCATGGGCTGTGTCGCTTGAGTGAGCCGAATCCGCAGGCGCTGTCGCCCCAGATTTGTCGGCCGTCGCGGAGCTTTCGGCCATATGGGCTTGATCCGCAACGGTTGCCGCGGTCGCTGCCCCGGCCGCATCATACATGAAGCGGGGTTCGAGCGCCAAGGCGAGGCTGACAGAAGACATGTCCCTGTTGGCGGAGACCGAGCGAGTCAGACTCCGGGCAAGAAAACCGCCACGTTTCATGCAAACCACCTTCCCTCGAGAGGCATCCTTTTCGGGACACGATCTCTGACCTACGCTGCTGCTACCGCTAACACCGGACCGGAATTCCCTTCAACGACTGCTTGAAACAAGGGAAAACAACCTCTTAACGTGCCAATCGAAGACACGCTGGAAAACTGCGATTTAGCGACCTGCCGGTTTCGGCATGAACCCGGCGGAAACGAATGGCGTCAACCGGCCGGCCGTAAGCCCCCGGCGTTACGCAATTTAACCCCTCTCTTGGATCGTGCGTTTGCTGACGAATCGAAAACAATCTGACATCGTTCGGAAGCGGATATAACAAAAAAAGCTTGGTTCGTTGCACAAAAATTCGACTTCAACGTGCAGGAACGCATGTCGGGGAGGCAAGCTGTTACTGGAACGCCACAGTAACGGCTCGCCCCCGGCGTCCAGGCTAAGTTTTTCAAGGTCAAAGAGGACACGAGCGTCCGGTTCAAGAGGCCGATTACCTTCTCGGTCCCTTCACAGCCAAAAGGATGCATGAAGACAGCGCAATTTACGATGTCGCGGATGTTAAAGCCGGCCCCGATTGCAGGCGTCGCCTGGATAGTGAGATGACGGCGGACGATCTTTTGGCCAATGTCTGAGGCACAGTCCTGAGCGCTCTCCCGAATGGCGCGGGCAATGTCACTTCACCGTCGGTCGAAGCTGATAGGCGGCTGCAAAGCCATGCGGCGGGCTAGTCTAAAACGTGAATTCTATGGCAACAAGCCGGTCGCTGGCCTCGAAAGCCCTCGCCGCGCGCCAGCACCGTTGACCCCACTATTTTAGTGTCAGTGGCGAAAAGGGTATTAATGGAACCTGTGAGCGGAGGCCTTGCGCGAAGCATCGATGCAGACCATCAAAGCCCGCTTCGACCTTGTCGTCGCCGGCATGTGTTCGGTAGCGTACCAAAGCGTCCGATATGTCTTATTTAATATATTTCTAATTTAGCAATGTTTAACTCATCCACTTGGTAGCAGGAGGACTGAGTAAGCATGCAGCATATTGAATCTCTCAAGAATGTTGAAACCAAACCCGTGTGGTCGGTAAAGGATTTCGCCAAGCGTCACCATCTCAATGATATCGAGGAAGCCCGCCTGCTGCAGCTATTCGGCCCCTTTGCGACAGCATCCGAACTTCTTCATAACGCCGAGCGAGCGCCTCGGTGGCGGTAGTTTTACGATGGCTGATCGCCGGCCGGGCGTCCTTCGCAGTGAATTCGTGCGGCGGAAAGCGACGATAACGGCCTCCTCCTCGACGGATAGCACCGTCGATCTCGGCTCTTTCGGGCCAGTCGGAAGGTTCGCAACGGAGGACCGCTTCCGCCATTTGGCGATGGCCTTCTGATCGATCCCGTAACGCTTCGAAAGCGTTCTCGGGTTCTCTTGACTTTGATCCATCGGAGACAGGTGCGGCAAGCCGATTGTAGCGCAACGCGCCCAGGAAAGTCCGGGCGCGCCAATGGGCCATGCGGGGCGAACCCGCGCAGGCGTTTACCCTCCGACCCCAGCCCCGAAGCGACGCCAGCCGCCAGGGATTCATTGATTTGGCCGAGCGTATAGGAGCGCCGGCCATTCTGGGAAAGCTCCGGCTGCGGCCCCTTTGCCATCCAGCGAAAGCTGGCGAAGATAGCCGTCGGAAACGCCGATCATCTGAGCGGCTTCGCCAGAGGAGAACGTGCGCAGCGTCTTCTGCGAAAGCGGCGGAAACAGCTTGTCGCGCAGCAGCTTCAATTGCCGCGAAAGCTGGTTCGCATGCCGCTCGATCCGCACATCTGTCGTCGATACGCTAATGTTGTCCAAAACACCCAATCCTTTTCGATGCGCTTTTCTGTCAACTTAGCGTCAAAAAGCGTATCGAAAACGACACGATTCGGGATTTGCGGCAACAATAGGGGCCGGGGCCTCATCGTCGGCCCAGTTGGCCGCGGCCAACTCCCCACCTGCCCTTGCGGTGGTCCGGCTTTTTCGGCAAGACCGGCAGGTATCATCGGAGTATCGGCGTGAAGCACATCCATATCATCGGCATCGGCACGGGCAACCCGGAGCACGTCACCATACAGGCAATCAATGCGATGAACGCCGCCGACGTGATCTTCCTGCCGCTCAAGGGCGCGGCCAAGGAAGAGCTTGCCGAGGTCCGCCGCGAGATCTGCGAGCGATATATCACACGGCCGGGGATCCGGATCTCAGAATTCGCAGTACCACAGCGACAGACGGCCGACAGAAGTTACGCGCAAAGCGTCGACGCCTGGCATGGCGAGATCGCCCATATCTATGCAGAATTGATCGCCGGCTTGCCCGAGGATGGCAGCGGCGCCTTTCTGGTCTGGGGCGATCCCAGTCTCTACGACAGCACGATCCGCATCATCGAACGGGTGCGGCAGCAAGCCCACCTGGATTTCGATTACAGTGTCGTTCCCGGCATCACCAGCATCCAGGCCCTGGCGGCCAGCCATAAAATCCCGATCAATCTCGTCGGCAAGCCGATCGAAATTACCACCGGACGTCGACTGGCGCGGGAGGGGCTCCACGTGTCGACGACGGTCGTCATGCTCGACGGCGAACAGGCTTTTGCCAAGATTGACGACCCAGATGCCGAGATTTTCTGGGGCGCCTATCTCGGTACCGAGGACGAGATCGTTCGATCAGGAAGGCTCGGCGATGTCGCGGCCGATATCCTGACACTCAGGAGCGAGGCCCGGCAACGGCATGGCTGGATCATGGACATCTATCTCCTGCGCAAGGGACGGGATTTCGAGGAATAGCCGGCCGACCGTTTCCATCATGTTTTGCCGCGTCTGCCGCGATCATGTAAGACACGGACAGAGGATTAAGAATGGGCATAGAGACCGCCAAGGCGATCGACAGAAGAGACGCGACGGACGGCCGTGATCGCGCGGCGGCGAAGAGGCGCGCGCGCGGCGCCTGCCCCGCCCTTGCCGCGCCGATGCCGACGGGTGATGGCCTGCTCGTGCGGCTGCGGCCGGCCGGCGGCGCGTTGACGCTCTCGCAATTCTCCGCTCTTGCTCACTCATCTGCGGCGCATGGAAATGGTATTCTCGAGATCACCGCGCGCGGCAATCTGCAGATCCGCGGGCTGCGGGCCGAGACGGTCGGACAGCTCGCTTCCGATATCGATGCCGCCGAGATCACCGTGCCTGCCGGGCCGGCGATCGAGATCTCGCCGCTGCATGGCATCGACCCGGAGCAGGCTAGCGATCCGGCCGCAATGGAACTGGCCCTGCGCGGCAAGCTTCAGGAACTACTCGCCTCGCCGCGGCTTGCGCCGAAACTGTCGATCGTCATCGACGGCGGTGGGGTCTTCGGCTTGTCGGCGCTTTCCGCCGATATTCGTGTCGTCGCACTATCCCAAGCGCATTGGCTTGTCGCCATCAACGGCGATGGTGCGACCGCAACGCCGGTCGCGGTCGGCCCTGCGGAGGCAGCCGTCTCGGCCGTTGGCGAAATCCTGGTTCTGCTGGCAATGCGCGGGCAGGGCAGTCGGGCACGGGATATCGATCCGGTGCTTCTGCGAACACATTTTCCCGCCACGGCCGCTATCCGATCCACTCAGTCGTGCTCGGCAAGGATGCCGCTACCGGGCCTGCATAGGCTGGCGGACGGCAAAGCCGTACTCGGCGTGCGGCCGGAGTTCGGGCAGACGAGAGCGTCCGACCTGACCGCGCTGCTCGATCTCGCCAAGGCCTCCGGCGCAACGGCCATCCGGCTGGCGCCGGGTCGCGGTTTCTTCTTCCTTGGCCTGTCTGCAGAGAAAGTGCCGGCGATCGAGGCCGCGGCCGCCCAATATGGCTTCAGCGCGCAACCCGGCGAGAAAGCCGAGCATATCGCCGCCTGCGCCGGCGCCGGCGCCTGCGGCTCCGCCTTCTACGAGACACGAACGCTGGCCCGCCGCATCCTGGCTGCCGCACCCGACCTGTTCGACGGGTCGCTGACGCTGCATCTCTCCGGCTGTGCCAAAGGCTGCGCACATGCGCGCCAAGCGCTGACCCTGACCGGGACGGCTGAAGGTTACGATCTCATCTTCAACGGGTTGGCAATGGATCAGCCGGATGAACGGATCGCTGGCGGACGGATCGATTTCGCTATAGAGAGGCTCGCCCGCTCCATCGAAGATAACAGAGGCGCTGGCGAATCGACCGCCGCCTGCCTTACACGGCTTGGCGCAACCGGCCTTTCGAAGACGCTGCGACAGGAATAGGAATGCCAGACTACGATTATATCCGCAGCGGCGACGCAATCTACGAGCGCTCCTTTGCGATCATCCGCGCCGAGGCCGATCTTTCGCGCTTCACCGAAGATCAGGCCGAGATCGCCGTGCGCATGATCCATGCCTGCGGACTGGTCGAAGCGGCGGACGATTTTGTCTTTTCCGCCGATGTCGTCAGCGCGGCGCGCGAAGCGCTGAAAGGTGGGGCGCCGATCTTCTGCGACGCGGAAATGGTCGCTCAGGGCGTTACCAGGGCACGGCTACCGGCGATGAACGAGGTGATCTGCACGTTGCGCGATCCCGCCACGCCGGAGCTTGCGGTTAAGACCGGCAACACGCGCTCGGCGGCCGCCATGCATCTGTGGGTCGACCGGCTCGGCGGAAGCATCGTCGCGATCGGCAATGCGCCGACGGCGCTGTTCCACCTGCTCGAACTCTTGCGCGATGGCGCCCCGAAACCCGCTGCCATCCTCGGCATGCCCGTTGGTTTTGTCGGCGCGGCGGAATCGAAGGATGCGCTGGCGGAAAATTCCTATGGCGTCCCCTTTGCCATCGTGCGCGGCCGGCTCGGCGGCAGCGCCATGACGGCGGCCGCCATCAATGCGCTGGCGAGGCCGGGCCTATGACAAGGCAAGGCCGCCTGATCGGCGTCGGCACGGGTCCCGGCGACCCGGAGCTCCTGACCCTTAAAGCCGTCCGCGCCATCAAAGATGCCGACGTCATTGCTTACTTCGCCAAAGAGGGCAGGGGCGGCAACGGCAAGGCGATCGTCGAGCCGCTGTTGAACTCCGGCGTGACGCTGCTGCCGCTCTATTATCCCGTCACCACCGAAATCGACAAGAACGACGAGCGTTACCGTAGCCTGATCACCCTGTTCTATGACCAGTCGGCCGAGGCAATCGCCGGACATCTCGATGCCGGGCAAACCGTCGCCGTGCTCAGCGAAGGCGATCCGCTCTTCTACGGCTCCTACATGCACCTGCATGTCAGACTTTCCCAGCGCTACCCGACGGAAGTGATCCCCGGCATCAGCGCCATGTCGGGCTGCTGGTCATTGGCCGGCATGCCGATCGTCCAGGGAGATGATGTGCTTTCCGTACTGCCCGGTACGATGGCCGAGGCCGAGCTGACGCGCCGCCTGGCCGATACGCAGGCCGCCGTCATCATGAAGGTCGGCCGCAATCTGCCGAAAATCCGCCGGGCGCTGGAAACTGCCGGACGACTCGGTGAAGCCGTCTATGTCGAACGCGGCACCATGGCGAACGCGGCCATGGCAAAGCTTGCCGACAGGGCAGATGGCGATGCGCCGTATTTTTCGCTCGTCCTGGTGCCGGGTTGGGAGGGCAGCCGATGAGCGGCGCGCTTTTCGTGATCGGCACCGGCCCCGGCAATCCCGAACAGATGACGCCGGAAGCGCTGGCCGCCGTCGATGCGGCAACGGATTTCTTCGGTTATGGCCCTTATCTCGACAGGCTGCAGCTCCGCGACGACCAACTGCGCCATGCCTCGGACAATCGGGAAGAGCTCGACAGGGCAGGGGCGGCCCTTTCGATGGCAGCGGGGGGCGCCAAGGTCTGCGTCGTCTCCGGCGGCGACCCCGGTGTCTTCGCCATGGCTGCCGCTGTCTGCGAGGCGATCGAGAATGGGCCAGCAACCTGGCGCGCGGTCGATCTCACCATCCTGCCCGGCATCACGGCGATGCTGGCGGTGGCGGCAAGAGCCGGGGCACCGCTCGGCCACGATTTCTGCGCCATCTCGCTGTCCGACAATCTAAAGCCTTGGAATATAATAGAAAACCGCCTCGAATTGGGGGCAAGGGCCGGCTTGGTCATCGCCCTTTATAATCCGATCAGCCGGGCCCGGCCCTGGCAGCTCGGCGAGGCCTTCAAGCTGTTGCGCGAGCATCTGCCGGCAACGACACCGGTTATTTTCGGGCGCGCGGCCGGGCGGCCGGACGAACGTATCGCCGTACAGCCGCTGTCCCAGGCTGATGCCTCGATGGCCGATATGGCGACCTGCATCATCATCGGCTCGGCCGAAACGCGGATCGTCACGCGGCCCGGCAAGCCGGATCTCGTCTACACCCCGCGTTTCATGGCGGAGGGGAAGAGGTGATCGACCGCCGCCAGCGCCGCCTCGACAGTTTCGACCGTCTTGACCATGGACGCTTGCACACGCGTGACCATCATCACCTCGATGCCGAGCAGGCGGGCTGCCTCGATCTTCGCATAGGTGGCGCCGCCGCCGCTGTTCTTGGCAATGATGACATCGATATGGTGCTGTCTCAGCAGAGCCAATTCGCCTTCCAGCGTGAACGGACCACGATCGAGGATATAATCGACATTCACGAGCGTAAGCGGCGGCTCGACGGGGTCGACGCTGCGAACGAGATAGCGATGCTGCGCTGCCGCTTCGGCATAATGCGCACCCTGCCGGCCCGTTGCCAGGAAAACATGGCGGGGGGAGGGGCCAAGCGCCTCAATGGCTGCCGGAATGCTCCGCACTTCCCGCCAATTGTCGCCCGGCAGGCGCTCCCATTCAGGACGACGCAGAGCGATCGCGGTTATGCCGGTGGCCTCGGCAGCATGAGCGGCATTGGCGGAGATGCGCTCGGCGAAGGGATGCGTGGCGTCGATCAGCAGATCATATCCGCCCCCGTTCAGGAAATCGGCCAGCGCCGCAGCGCCGCCGAAGCCACCGATGCGAACCGGAACCGGCTGCGCAGCCGGTTTTTCGGTACGACCGGCCAGCGACAGAAGGATATTGCAATCGTCACGCGCCGCGAGCGCTTCGGCGAGCAGGCGCGCCTCACTCGTGCCGCCGAGGATCAGAATGCGAGGCCGTCCCATGTCTGATCTCTCTCCTCCTGGCAATCAGCCCTGGCTCACTATTATCGGCATCGGGGAAGATGGTCCAGAAGGGCTGGGCGAGGAGGCGAAAAGGCTGATCGCCAGCGCACCGGCCGTCTTTGGCGGCGCACGGCATCATGCGCTTGCGGCGCAGCTGATATCAGGTGAGAGGTTTTCCTGGCAGAGCCCATTCGCGCGCTCGATCGAGGCCATCCTTACAAGGCGCGGCACGCCGGTCGTCGTGCTCGCCTCAGGCGATCCGTTTCTCCATGGCGTCGGCGCAACGCTCTCCCGCCATTTGGCGGTGGAAGAGATGCGCACCATACCGGCGCCGTCGGCCTTCAGCCTTGCCGCCTCGCGGCTTGGCTGGTCGCTGCAGGACATCGCGACGATTTCGCTGCACGGTCGGCCGATCGACTTGATCCGGCCGCATCTGCACCCTGGGCGGCGGATCATCGTGCTGACGTCGGACGAGAACGGGCCTCGCGCGCTGGCAAACCTGCTTACCGCCGATGGTTTCGGTCAGTCACAGCTTACCGTTCTCGAGGCGCTGGGCGGCTCGCGGGAACGGCGCAGAAGCGCGATCGCGGCGGATTTCGATCTTGCGGACATCGATCCCCTCAATGTCTGCGCCCTCGCTGTCACGGCAGGGGAGGGGGCGCGCATTCTGCCTTTCGTCGCCGGGCTCGAGGACGAACTGTTCGAGCATGACGGACAAATCACCAAACGCGAAATCCGGGCAATGACGCTGTCGGCGCTCGCGCCGCGGCACGGTCAACTGCTCTGGGATATCGGCGCGGGTTCGGGATCGATCGGCATCGAATGGATGCTTGCCGATCCGTCGCTGAAGACGATTGCCATCGAGCAATCGCCGGAGCGGGCGGCGCGGATCGCCCGCAACGCATCCGCTTTCGGCGTGCCGCATCTCGCCGTCGTCGAAGGCGCAGCACCCGGCGCGCTTGTGGGCCTGCCGAAACCGGATGCGATCTTCCTCGGCGGCGGCGGCGGCGGCAGCGAGGCTGGCGTCATCGATGCCGCGATTGCGGCGCTGAAGCGGGGAGGGCGGCTCGTCGCCAATGCCGTGACGCTGGAGATGGAAGCCGTGCTGCTCTGCGAACATGCAAAGCGCGGCGGCTCGCTCACGCGCATCGAAATAGCGCGCGCCGGCGCCTTAGGCGGCATGAGCGGCTGGCGGCCGGCCATGCCGGTGACGCAGTGGCGCTGGACGAAAGGATGACGGAATGACGGTGCATTTCATCGGCGCGGGGCCAGGGGCTGCGGATCTGATCACGGTGCGTGGCCGCGATCTCATCGCCCGGTGCCCGGTCTGTCTCTATGCCGGTTCGATCGTCTCTCCAGACCTGCTGCAATATTGCCCGCCGGGCGCGCGTATCGTCGATACCGCGCCGATGTCACTCGACGAGATTGAGGCGGAATATCTCGCCGCTGCGACTGCCGGGCAGGATGTCGCGAGGCTGCATTCCGGTGATCTCTCGGTCTGGAGTGCGGTGGCCGAGCAGGTGCGCCGGCTGCAAAAACACGGCATCGCCTATACGATGACGCCGGGTGTTCCGGCCTTTGCCGCCGCTGCCTCAGTGCTCGGCCGCGAACTGACGATCCCGACCGTGGCCCAGAGCCTGGTGCTCACCCGCGTTTCCGGCCGCGCCTCGCCGATGCCGAATGACGAGACGCTGGCGAAATTCGGCGCCACCGGCGCCACGCTGGCGATCCATCTGGCAATCCATGCGCTGAAGCAGGTGGTGGCGGAATTGACGCCGCTCTACGGCGCCGACTGCCCGGTCGCGATCGTGGTCAAGGCCTCCTGGCCGGACGAGCGCGTGCTGCGGGGAACACTCCGCGATATTGCGGCAAAGGTTGCGGCCGAGCCGATCGAACGCACGGCGATCATCTTCGTCGGCCCATCGCTTGCGGCAGAGGATTTTCGCGAGAGCTCGCTCTACGACCCCGCCTATCAGCGCCGGTTCAGGGGCCGCGAATAGAGTGATGCGGTCGGCCGCTCGCCAGCGGCCGACCACATCGACAATCGTGGCGACGCTTCATGACAGCGCCGCAGGTCTTTGCAGTCTTAAACCCGTGCGGTGAGATAATCCATGCTGGCGCGTAGCGCTGCAGCAGGGTCCTTGACGGCATGAACTTCGGCTGCGAAGGGCTCGAAGGAGAACGGACCCTTGTAGCCCGCCTGCAGCAGCGCCTTGATCTGCCCGGCATTGTCGAGCCGGTCGTTGCCATCGACGAGGACGCGGTGGGAATCGCGCATATCGGCAACCGACACAGAGGGGTCGCTGACGCCGGAAATGTGGACGAGCCCGGCAAGCTCCGGGAAGGTCGCCGCTTCGCCGGCAAGGTGATGGTGGAAGGTGTCGTGGACAAGCTTGAAGGTCGATTGCGCGTCGAGTTCCTTGATCGCCTCGGCCGCCTCGGTCTTCGAGCGCAGCGAGCAGATCTCGAAACCGAGGGGCTCGACGAGGCCGATGATGCCGGCTTCATCAAGCATCGGCTTCAACGCCGTCAGGGACTGGCGCAGATTGACCTGCCGTTCGCCATCGGCGCAGCCGGTGCCGTCGTTCTTCGGAACGAGGACGAGCGCCTTGGCGCCGCAGGCGCTAGCATAGTCGATCAGTTCCTGCGCTTCGGCAACCCGGGCTGCATTCCATTCGTTGAAGCGCTGCAGCGCATTGATCGAGATGATCGTCAGCCCGTGGCTCTCGGCGGCTTGCTTGATCGCCTCGGGTTTGGTGCCGTCGAGAATGGCGTTGCCGGAAAGGTCGTTGCGGATCTCAACCTCTCCGATGCCGAGCGACTTTGCCAGCGCGAAGAAATCATCGATGGCAAGCGACGGCGCGGCCATATGGTTGAGCGCAAAGCGGATGGAAGTCATGACGGATATATCCTCCTCGTCTCCGCATCGCGGCGGAGAAATCCTGTGAATGGGCGAGCGAATCTCTATCGGAATCCGTGCGGCAATCCATACGCTATCGCCTGCTCCCGCTTTCATTGCTGAAAGAATTTCGAGGGCGATGATGGAATTCCATCACTCCTCAGATGTTTTCTGAAATGTAGATGTCGAATGGCAGGAAGGACTGGCCGGGAATGGCGGCCTCGCCGCGCTCGATGGCGCCGAGCATCAGTGACACCAGCTCCTTGCAAAGGGCGGGCAGGGGGGTCGCGATCACCATCGTGACGATATCGTCGGCGAGACCGGCCTTGCTGTCCGGCGTCAGTTCGTTGACCACCAGCGCGACCCGGCCGCCGACGCCCTCTTCGCGGAATGCCGAGATCGCCCCCTCCATGCCGCCGCCGCAGACATAGAGGCCGACGAGGTCGGAATGCTTCTGCAGAAGCGTCAGCGTCGCCTCGTGGGTGATTTCTGCGGTTTCGAGATTGATCAGCGTGTCGACGACGTCGAATTCCGGCGCATTCTCGCGAAAATAGGAACGGAAGCCAATCTCCCTGAGTTCATGGCCGTGAAAGCGGTGACTGCCGACGAAACAGGCAACCTTGCCGGGTTTGTGCGCCGTGCGGGCGATCGTCCAAGCAGCGGTTCGCCCGACCTTGCGGTTGTTGACGCCGACATAGGCGTCGCGCACGCCCGTGGCGAGATCGGAGAGCACCGAGAACACCGGGATGCCCCGCTCCTTCAACTCCTCGACCGCCGTCGTCACCGCGGGATAGTCCGGCCCGACGACGGCAACCGCCTGGTTCCGGGCGGCAAAGCCTTTGATCTTCTCGATGATGGCGGCCGGGGTGGCCGCTGAGGGATAATCGATCTGGATCTGCAGGCGGGCGGTGGTCACGTTGCGCGCCGCTGCCTCGATTTCGCGAGCGAAGGCCTGATAGAAGGGCTGCATCGGCTTCTGCAGCAGGAAGGCCAGCCTGTATTGCGGCAGATCCTCGAAGACACGCTGCCGGATGAGGCCGACGGCATGGTAGCCGATCGCCTGGGCCGCGTCATAAACCCGCCGCGCCGTTTCCTCCCGCACGCGGTGGCGGCCGTTGAGAACCCGGTCGACGGTGGCAACACTGACGCCCGAGGCGCGGGCGAGATCGGAGATGGTGGGACGGCGCATGAACGTTCCTGATAGATGCAATCACGGATGCAAGCCAATTATGATGGCTTTTGATAGATTGTATCAAGCCTGCATTGAGGGCCCGCCAAAGTCAACCTATTCTGATCGGCAAGGGCAACGGGAGGCAGATAATGGCGACCCAGGCAAAGAAACGCGACTACGACCTGCTCGGCGAAAGCGGCCGCACCGCCGTCGAGACGGGGCTGGCGGCAGCGCAATGGTACCACACCGATATTCCGCGCAAGGAGATGAAGGCGCTGATGCAGCGCTCGGATGCGCCGGCGATCCGTGACACGGTCATCTGGCTCGGCAGCATGGCCGTTCTTGCCAGGCTCGGCATCTATTTCTGGGGTTCGTGGATCGCCGTGCCCTTCTTCCTCGCCTATGGCGTGCTCTACGGCTCGGCCTCCGACAGCCGCTGGCACGAATGCGGTCACGGCACCGCTTTCAAGACTCGCTGGATGAACGACGTCGTCTACCAGATCGCCTGCTTCATGATCATGCGCAATCCGGTGACCTGGCGCTGGAGCCATGCGCGCCATCACACCGATACCGTCATCGTCGGCCGCGATCCGGAAATCGCTGTGATGCGGCCACCGGACCTCCTCCGGCTGATTCTCAATTTCTTCGGCATCCTCGACGTCTGGCATGCGATGATCGACATGCTGCGCAACGCCTTCGGTATCATCAGCGCGGCCGAGAAAACCTTCATTCCCGAAATGGAACAGCCCAAAGCGATCCGCATCGCCCGCATCTGGCTGGCGATCTATCTTGCGACCGTCGCCGTTGCAGTCGCCACGGGCTCGATCCTGCCGCTGATGCTGATCGGCCTGCCGCGTCTCTACGGCGGCTGGCATCATGTGCTGACCGGGCTCCTGCAGCATGGTGGGCTTGCCGACAACGTCATTGATCACCGGCTGAACAGCCGCACCGTCTATATGAACCCCATCAGCCGTTTCATCTACTGGAACATGAATTACCACGTCGAACATCACATGTTCCCGATGGTGCCCTATCACGCGCTGCCGAAGCTGCACGCGATGATCAAGCACGACCTGCCGGCGCCGAACCGATCGATCTGGTCGGGCTACCGTGAGATGATTCCGGCTTTCCTGCGGCAGCTGCGCAACGAGGATTATTTCCTGAAGCGGGAACTGCCGGCCACCGCGCGGCCCTACCGCGAGGAATTCCACAGCGAACTCGCCCCGGCGGCGCAATAATGACAATCGACGGAGGTTAAAGATGAGCGGAAACTGGATCGAAGTCTGCGGCAAGGACGAGATAGACGAAGAGGATGTCATCCGCTTCGATCATGGCGGGCGCACCTTCGCGGTCTACCGCAGCCCCGACGACGCGTTCTTCGCGACCGACGGGCTCTGCACGCATGAACATATCCATCTCGCCAACGGGCTTGTCATGGATGAGATCATCGAATGTCCGAAACATAACGGCCGCTTCAACTACAAGACCGGCGAAGCCAAGGGCGCCCCGGTCTGCGTCAATCTGAAGACCTATCCGGTCAAGGTCGAAGGCGACACCGTCTTCATCGCCCTATAAGGAGGCGGACGTGGCTCATTTCGTCATCCTGGGTGCGGGCGAATGCGGTGCCCGCGCCGCTTTCGCCTTGCGGGAAAAGGGTTTTGACGGCGAAATAACGCTTGTCGGAGCCGAACCCCTCCACCCCTATGAGCGGCCGCCGCTTTCGAAGGCGGGTTCCGATGCGAGCGATCCGAAATTCATCGTTGCTGCGGAAAAATACGCCGAAAACCGCATCCGGCTCCTGACCGGTCTGGAAGCCACGGACTTCGATCCCGCCTCCAAGACCGTCACGTTTTCCAATGGCACTGCGCTTCGCTACGACAAGCTGCTGCTGGCGACGGGCGCAGCCGCACGATCGTTCCCCGGCGCCCCGCAGGGCAGTCCACATATCCGCGCGCTTCGGACCCATGACGATGCGGCGGCGCTGCGCGAGGCCATGAAAGCAGGACGGCATATCGCCATCATCGGCGGCGGCTTCATCGGCCTGGAGCTTGCGGCGACGGCGCGCCTCCTCGCCGCGAAGGTCACCGTCATCGAGGGGCTGGAACGGGTCCTGAAGCGCGGCGTGCCGGAGGAGATCGCTCATCTGCTCACCGAGCGCCACCACGCCGAAGGCGTCGATATTCGCTGCGGCGTCTCCATCGAAGCGCTGACGGCGGAAGGCGGGAAAGCCCGCATCCGATTGTCGAGCGGCGAGGTGATCGAAGCCGATCTTGCTCTCGTCGGCATCGGCGCGCGGCCGAATGTCGAGATCGCGCAAAGGGCGGGGCTGACGATCGAAAACGGCATTGCCGTCGACAGCTACCTCCGGACCTCGGCGCCTGACGTTTTTGCGGCCGGCGACTGCTGCTCCTTCCCGCTGCCGATCTATGGCGACCGGCGGGTGCGGCTCGAATCCTGGCGTAATGCCCAGGAGCAGGGCACATTGGCCGCGGCCAACATGCTCGGCCGCGACGAAGCCGTTTCATCGGTGCCGTGGTTCTGGTCGGATCAATACGACATGACGCTGCAGATTGCTGGCCTTGCCGAAGGGGCGGTCCTGCATCTGCGCCGCGACCTCGGGCCAGACGCCTTCATTCTCTTCCACCTCGGCGCCGATGGACGGTTGATCGCCGCCAGCGGCATCGGCCCGGGCAATGCGGTAGCGCGCGACATCAGGCTTGCGGAAATGCTGATCGCCGCACGCGCCCAGCCAGACCCGTCGGCGCTGACAGCCGCCGACGTCAAGCTGAAATCCCTTCTGGCCGCCTGAGCCGGTCCGACATTTTCAAAGGAATTGATGATGAAAAAACATAAGCGTGCAACCGTCGCCGATCTGCTTTCGGAAAAAGGCAAGCGTCAGCTGACCATGCTGCGAGTCACCTCGCTGGAAGAGGCGGAAGCCGCCGAAAAAGCGGGGATCGACATCGTTTCGGTGCCGCCATCGCTGCTCGGTCCGGTCTTTCGCGAGATCGCTCCCACGCCCTTTGCCATTCCGGGGCTCGAATATGGCGATCATGTTTCGGCCGAAGACTATCTGCGCGCCGCCTTTGCGGCGCTGAAGGCCGGCGGCGATGCCGTCTATTGCGCCGCCAGCCTGCAGATCGTCCGGCGCCTGCGCGATGAGGGCATTCCCGTTTGCGGCCATCTCGGCCTGATCCCGTCGAAGGCGACCTGGACCGGCGGCTTCCGCGCCGTCGGCAAGACGGCGGCAAGCGCGGCCGAAATCTGGCGGCAAACCAAGGCGCTTGAAGAGGCCGGCGCCTTCGCCGCCGAAATCGAAGTCGTGCCGGGAGACGTCGCTGCCGCCATCAGCAGCAATACCTCGATGCTGATGATCTCGATGGGGGCGGGCAGTGGCTGCGACGCCCAATATCTCTTCGCTGACGACGTGCTTGGCGCCAATCGCGACCACTATCCGCGCCATGCCAAGGTCTACCGCAACTTCGCCGCCGAACATGACCGGCTGCAGCGCGAACGCATCGCCGCCTTCACCGAATTCGCCGATGACGTCAGGTCCGGAGCCTATCCGGAGAAGCGCCATCTCGTCGGTATTGATGAAAGCGAATTAAAGGCTTTCCTGGATCGGCTGGCTGTCGAGACGGGGGAATAGCTGAGGCCGATGGCGGCTATTCTTTGCCTTCGCTTACGCGCATTCGCAGGAGCGCCCGCGACGAACGCCTTGAGCGCACGCAAAAGGCATCTTCACGGGAGACCAGAGAGATGTGGAAGGCCCGCGAAGTAGCTTCCTCTCCATTGGCTTCCGTCCCCGCCTGTGTCAGGAATGCCCATTCGGAACGGAGTATTCGATCCCCTGTGACGATCGGCTTTGCGCATGCGGAATTGATTGCGGTGCTCGTCGCGGTGACGGGGGATGAGCCGCGTGTGATGACGATCCGTTCCGGCAATGCGCTGCCGTCCGGCCCCTTCGAAATGGGCCATCGCACCCTGCAATCGGGCTTGCGCGAATGGGTCCAGGAGCAGACGGAACACCCGGTCGGCTATCTCGAGCAGCTCTATACCTTCGCCGACCGCGACCGGAACAACGATATTCCCGGCGGCCGGACGATCTCGATCAGCTATCTCGGCCTCGTCAACGAGCAGGCAGGCGCCGGCCGGCCGGGCTGGCACGGCTGGTACGACTATTTCCCATGGGAAGACCATCGCCACGGCCGGCCGGCTGTGCTCGACGAGATCGTAGCGCGCCTCAGGGGCTGGGCGGATGCCGATCCGGCCCGGCGTGATCACCGCCGTCGCCGCGCCGATTTCACCTTCGGCCTCGATGGCGGCGGCTGGAACGAGGATCTGGCGCTGCAACGCTACGAACTGCTCTATGAAGCCGGGCTCGTGGCCGAAGCCGGATGTGCTGGTGAAGCCAATCTCGGCCGGGCGATGTTTGCCGATCACCGCCGCATTCTCGCGACCGGGATCGCCAGGCTGCGCGCCAAGATCAAATACCGCCCCGTGGTCTTCGAGCTGATGCCGGAGAGTTTCACGCTCCTGCGGCTGCAGCGCACCATCGAGGCACTCGCCGGGCTGACGTTGCACAAGCAGAATTTTCGCCGCCTGATTGAACAGCAGGAGCTGGTCGAGGAGACCGGCGGCACGGAGAGCGAAACCGGCGGCCGCCCGGCCAAGCTTTTCCGCTTCCGCCACACCGTGCTCGAGGAACGGGCGCTCGCCGGAACGAAATTACCGCTCTCCCGCAATTGACATATGCTCAGAACGAGAATATCTCTTTGCCCAAGATATGCTCAAATAGAGCATAATTAGGAGCCGGCCATGAATCACCCTGTTTCCGCATTCTCACTCTATGAGCGCGTCAGCCGCGTCATTCCCAAAGCCGAATGGATGATGTTCGAAAATGACGTCGACGCCATTCTGGAACTCAAGCGTCGCCGCAACGCCGTCATCCTCGCGCATAATTACCAGACGCCGGAGATCTTTCACGGCGTGGCCGATATCGTCGGCGACAGCCTGGCGCTCGCCCGCAAGGCGATCGAGGTCGATGCCGACGTGATCGTGCTCGCCGGCGTGCACTTCATGGCCGAGACCGCCAAACTGTTGAACCCTGAGAAAACCGTGCTGATTCCGGATCTCGGCGCCGGCTGCTCGCTGGCGGATTCGATCACACCGGAGGATATCGCGCTGTTGCGCCAGGCCCATCCCGGCGTGCCCGTCGTCACCTATGTCAACACTTCGGCCGCGGTGAAGGCCGCTTCCGATATCTGCTGCACCTCGGGCAATGCCAAACAGGTGGTGGAATCACTCGGCGTGCCGAAGGTGCTGATGATCCCGGACGAATATCTGGCGCGCAATGTCGCCCGCGAGACCGCTGTCGAGATCATCGCCTGGCACGGCCATTGCGAGGTGCATGAACTTTTCACCGCCGACGATGTGAGGCAGCTGCGCGAAAACCATCCCGGCGTGACAGTGCTCGCCCATCCGGAATGCCCGCCCGACGTCGTGGCCGAGGCCGATTTCGCCGGCTCCACGGCCGTGATGTCCGATTATGTCGGCAGGCAGAAGCCGGCGCGCGTGGTGCTGCTGACAGAATGCTCGATGAGCGACAACGTCGCCGTGCACCATCCGGACGTCGAGTTCATTCGTCCCTGCAATCTCTGCCCGCATATGAAGCGGATCACGCTCGCCAATATCCGCGCGGCGCTTGAGGAAAACCGCCATGAAGTGACGGTCGATCCGGCAATCGCGGCAGCGGCGCGGCGCGCCGTCGAAAGGATGCTGGCGATATGAGCGAACGTCTCGATCATCTTGCCGGGCGCACCGTCATCGTCGGCAGCGGCCTGGCTGGGCTGATGACCGCACTGACGTTGGCGCCGGAACCCTCCGTCATCGTTACGCGCGCTGCCCTCGGCACACAGACCTCGAGCGCCTGGGCGCAAGGCGGCATCGCCGCCGCCATCGGCGCCGACGACAGCGCGGCGCTGCACCTGGCCGATACGCTTGCGGCCGGCGACGGGCTCTGCGATCGGCCCGTCGCGGCCGGCATCATTGCCGGGGCGCCGTCGGCAATTGCAGCGCTGGAACAGGCCGGCGTGCGCTTCGACCGCAATGCGGCGGGAGAGTTCTCGCTCGGACTGGAGGCGGCCCATAAACGCCGCCGCATCGTCCATGCCGAAGGCGACGGATCGGGTGCGGCAATCATCGCCGCCCTGGTGCGGGCCGTGGCGCAGACGCCCACCATATCCGTGCTCGAAGGCTTCGAAGCGCGGCGGATTCTGATGGACGGCGACGAGGTCGCCGGCCTGCTCTGCGCAACCGAGGGTGGAGCCGCCATCCTGCCGACCGGAAAGGTGGTCCTCGCCACCGGCGGCATCGGCGGTCTTTATGATGCGACCACCAATCCGCTCGGCAATTTCGGCCAGGGGATCGCGCTCGCGGCACGGGCAGGTGCCGATCTCGCCGACATGGAATTCGTCCAGTTCCATCCGACGGCACTCGATTCACGCCGCAGGCCCTTAGCGCTGGTCAGCGAGGCGGTGCGCGGCGAGGGGGCCCTCCTCGTCAACGAACGCGGCGAACGGTTCATGGCCCGCATCCCCGGCGCCGAGCTTGCGCCGCGCGATGTGGTGGCGCGCGCCATTAGCGCCGAGATCGCCCGCGGCGGCAGGGTCTTCCTCGACGCTCGCGACGCGCTCGGCAGCCGGTTTGCCGCACGATTCCCTGTTATCGCAGCCCTTTGCGGCGAAGCCGGAATCGACCCGGCGAAAGACCTCATTCCGGTGCGCCCGGCCGTTCACTACCACATGGGCGGGGTCGCGACCGATGCCAACGGCCGCAGCTCGGTTCCCGGCCTCTGGGTTGCCGGGGAAGTAGCCTCGACCGGCCTGCACGGCGCAAATCGACTGGCCAGCAATTCACTGCTGGAAGCGGCGGTGATGGGCATGCGGGCGGCGCGCGACATAGCGGGCATGGCGGCACGCACCGGCAGTCCTTTCCAATCCGAAAGGCTGCCGGTTTCGCCCGACGCATCGCTTGTCCGGCCGATCGTCTCGCGCCATCTCGGCGTGCTGCGCAATCGGGATGCCGTGCAGGACGCGACCGCCGCTCTGCTGCCGCTTGCCGAAAGTGACGGCCCTGCCGCCGATCCGGCCATCGTTGCGCTGTTGATCGCCGTCTTCGCCGGCCTGCGGATGGAATCGCGCGGCGCCCATGCCCGTACCGATTTTCCGCTGAAGCTCGCCGATGCGCAGCGTCGCCGGATGCGCCTTTCCCAGGCGTTGGAGATCGCCCGCGCAACACCGCCCTATGCCCTTGCCAGGAGTGCCTGAGATGAGCCTCGTTCCCCTTCCTCGCCTGATCGTCGAGCCGCTGGTGCGGGCGGCCTTGCTCGAAGATCTCGGCCTCGCCGGCGACATCACTTCGGCATCTGTCATCCCCAAGGATCACCGCTCGACAGTGGTGATGGCCGCCCGTCAGCCGGGCGTGATCGCCGGTCTCGACGCGGCCGAACTCGCTTTCACGCTTGTCGATCCCGAGATCGTCCTGCGACGCCATGTCGAGGATGGCGACGCGGTCAAACCAGGCGACGTAATCGCCACCATAGAAGGTTCGTCGCGCGGCCTGCTCACCGCCGAGCGAACAGCGCTGAATTTCCTCGGCCATCTCTCCGGCATCGCCACCGTGACGGCCGAGATTGCCGCCGCCATCAGCGGCAGCAAAGCTTCTGTTGCCTGCACGCGCAAGACGACGCCGGGGCTGAGGGCGCTGGAGAAATATGCGGTGCGGGCCGGCGGCGGCATGAACCACCGTTTCGCCCTTTATGACGCGGTGCTGATCAAGGACAATCACGTGGCGATCGCCGGCGGCGTTGCCGAGGCGATCCGCCGGGCCCGGGCCGGCGTCGGCCATCTCGTGAAGGTCGAGGTCGAAGTGGACAGGCTCGATCAGCTGCATGAAGCGATGGAAACAGGCGTCGATGCCGTCCTGCTCGACAATATGACGCCGGATCAGCTGCGCGAGGCCGTCGCCATCGTCGCCGGTCGGGCGATCACCGAGGCATCCGGCCGGGTGACGCCGGCAACAGCCCCCGCAATCGCAGCCTCCGGTGTCGACCTTATTTCCGTCGGCTGGCTGACGCACAGTGCGCCGGTGCTGGATATCGGGCTCGATTTCATCGAGGCGGCTGCGACGGAAACAAGCCCGAAACGGGTTGCGCAGATGCTGTGAGATCCTCAACTCTGCCTGCTGAAATTGCCGGCCATCGAGCCTCGCCCGGCTGAAACAATGGAAGGCAACTCGTATCGCCTGGAAAGTGTTAGCAAGCATTTCCTGTCGGCGAACGGGAAAAAATGCAAATATTCGACGAAAAATCCGCTTTTCGATAGCAAAGCCGCTATGCGCGGACCGCATATAGCTCTAACATCGTATAGCTCTAACATACGGTTGACCGGCGGGTGCGCATGCGCGCCTGGCTTTCAGGGGTGAGAAGCGGGATGCAACGGACATCCGGACAGATGTCGACGAACAGGCTTTGCCTGCTCGGGAGGCCGCGACTGCTGGCAGCGGGGAGGGAACTCCCCTTGCCGGAGAAGTCTTATTTTCTCCTCGCCATGCTCGCCGCCGAAGCCGATCTCGAGCTCGACCGCGAAACCGTCAGACGCCAGCTCTGGCAATCGGAATTGCCGGAAAAGCGCGCAGGCAGCCTGCGCCAACTCCTGGCGCGCATCGAGCAGAGCATTCCCGCCGGCCTTCCGCCGCTACTGGCGACAACCCGAACCCATATCGGGCTTGCCGATGGCTGGGAAGTCGACGTTCATTTGCTGAAGCAGAAAGGGCCGCTCGCCGCTGAAGACGGCGACATCCTGAATGGCGAACTGCTCGAAGGCGCCAAATCGCCGACGCAGGGGGCCGAGGACTGGCTGACCTTCGAACGCCAGCGTATTGACGAATTGCGCGCCGCCCATCTCACCCGGCTGGTCGAAGCTGGCGAAGACAGATCGGAGGAAGAGCAGGTCGCCTTTGCCCGGCGGCTGCTGGAACTCGACCCCGCCAGCGAGACGGCCTATCGCGCCCTGATGCGCCTCTATGTCAGGATGAACGATCCGGCCGCGGCCCGTCAGGCCTATCTGAAGTGCAAGAGCCAGCTGAAGGACGACTTCGATACCGAGCCGGAGGAAAGCACCAGCGCGCTTGCACGCGAACTCGGCCTGGTCCCGGCAGCACAGGCCGCGGGCGAGCGCCCGTCTTCCGCGCTCGGCGGCTTCGCCGACCCGCTCGGCCAGCCGCGGATCATCATCCTGCCGCCTGAAAGTATTTTTACCGATCCGCTGATGGAGCGCGTCGGCCGGGCCCTTCTCGAAGACGTCACCATCGGCCTCAGCCAGCAGCGCGGCTTCAAGGTGATCGCAGCCCATACGAGCCTCGAGATCCTCAGCCGCTCGGTCGATCCGGCGCGCGCCGTCCCCGGCCCCCTCGACCTCAGCTTCGACTATGCGGTCTACGTCACCATCCAGGGCCGCGACGAGGATGTTTATGCGACCTGCCGGCTGACGCGAACGACGACGTCGGAGGTGATCTGGGCGCTGGAACTGCCGCTGGTCATGCAGAAGATCAGCGAATCCTTCGCGCATCTGACACGGCGGATTGTTTCATCGCTCGCCGACACGATCGAGCGCCACGAACTGGTGATGCCGATCGGCGATGCGCCGCCATCCGCCTACCGTCTCTATCTGGAAGGCAAGCGGCTGATCGCCCAGACCGACCTGCAGCATCTGCGTCAGGCGCGCAAATGGTTCAAATCATCGCTCAATCGCTACGAGAATTTCTCGGCCGCTCATGCCGGCGTGTCGCGCGCGCTCGGCATGGAATGGCTGATCCGCGGCATGCAGGACACTGACCTGCTCGACGAGGCGAATGGGGCCGCGCGGCTCGCCCAGCAATCCGACCCGAACAGCGGCCGGGCCTACCGCGAACTCGGCTTCGTGGCGCTGTACCGCCGCCGTTTCGACGAAAGCCTGGAATATTTCCAGCAGGCTCAGGATCTCAACCCCAACGATGCCGACATCCTCGCGGATTATGCCGATGCCCTTTCCCATGACGGCGATTTCGATCGCTCACTGGAGCTCAGCCGCGCCGCATTCAGGCTCAACCCGCTGCCGCCGGACTACTATTACTGGAACCTCGGCGGCATCCACTTCATGCGCGAAGAATACGAAAAGGCAATCAAAGCGCTGGAGCCGGTAAAGGCCAAACAGGCGACCGCTCGCCTGCTCGCCGCCTCCCATGCCATGGCAGGCGATAGGGGTAAGGCGGGAAACTACGCACGCGTGGTGCTGGAAAACTTCCCCGATTTCCGCAGCGAAGATATTCGTCATTTCGTCCCCGATCGCGATCCCGCCTTTACGGAACCGTTGATAAAAGGCCTACAATTAGCCGGTCTTCCTTAATTGCACGGCCTTTTAACGAAGCCTGTAACGCTTAAATGACGCGGACAATGTTTCTCTCCGATGGTTAACGGCAGCAACGCGCTGTCCAGCCAATAGGAGATGAACATGCAGACGAACGCTGAAACCAACGCAGGTCAGACACAGTCCCTGCGCTTTTCCACAGCCGCCAAAGCAGCCCTGAAGCAGGACCAGCTGAATGTTTCCGCCAACGCGCTTGAGAGTCTGACGCATGCGCTGAGGTTCCGATAGGAACAAGATCGGTATGTCCGCCTTCGCCGACCTTGAAACGCTAGCCGGTGACCTCGAACGATCATCGGCCGGCATCAGCGACTATCATGACCGAGCGGTCACGCCCGCGCAGACATTGGCCGCCATCAGGCCGCATCTGCGCGAATTCGGCATCACTCGCGTCGGCCTGTTGACCGCCCTCGATGTGCTGAACATCCCCGTCGCCTTCGCGACGAGACCGAACAGCCATACGCTTTCGGTCTTCCAGGGCAAAGGTATCGACAATGATGCCGCTATGGCATCAGCCGCCATGGAGGCGATCGAGACTCGGATCGCGGAAATTGCGCCAGCCGACCTGACACAGGCGACCGTCGAGAGCATGCGGGCGGAAGGCGCCGCCATGATCGATCTCGACAATGTTGCGCGTTGCGCGCCCGATGACATCGGCGGCGGCCCTATCCCCTGGTGCTCGGGCCTCGACATCCTCTCCGGCAGCAGCGTCGTCGTCCCCTGGTGGCTCGTCGGCCTCGACCATCGCGGCGAGCGGCCGTCGGGCTTCGAGCAGTCGAGCGACGGGCTCGCCTCGGGCAACACGCCGTCCGAAGCGGTCCTGCATGGGCTTTGCGAGCTGGTGGAACGCGACGCCTGGGCCCTGACCCAGCTGAAATCGCCGCAGCGCCTCAAGGAGAGCCGCATCGATCCCGCCTCCTTCGGCGATGCGGTTATCGATGTCATGACCGACCGGATTTCGCGCGCCGGCATGCGTCTGCTGCTGCTCGACATGACCACGGATATCGGTATCCCGGCCTTTTTAGCCGTCATCATGCCGGGCAATCTGTCCGACCGCGTCGATGCGCGCTGGGCCCATGTCTGCGGCGGCTGCGGCTGCCACCCCGACCCAGTGCGTGCCGCGCTGCGTGCCATCACCGAGGCGGCGCAGAGCCGGCTGACGGCGATCGCCGGCAGCCGCGACGATTTCTCGCCGCGCATCTATCAGCGGCTCGACAAGAGTGCGGCGATGCAGCAGGTGGTCGAACTCTGGGAGGGCGATAGCCGAATGCGCTCCTTCCAGCCCCGCCATCGCCGTCCCGCAACCATCCAGGAGACCATCGGCCATATTGCCGACCGGCTGACGGCAACCGGCATCGAGCAGATCGTCGTCGTGCCGTTTCCGCATTATCAGGCTCTGCCGGTCTCCGTTGTCAGGGTAATCGTGCCGGGCCTGGAGGTCGATATTTCAGGTCAGTACATCCAACTCGGCCTGCGCGCCGTCAACACCATGAGGGGAGCCCAATCATGAAGGTTCTGTTCGTCGGTCCGAGCCTTGGTGGCGGTCTTGCCGCAGCAAGAAACATGTCTCCCTGCATCGATTTCCGGCCTCCTGCCGTCTGCGGCGACATTCTCAAAGCGGTGGAGGATGGGGCCACCGCGATCGGCCTTGTCGACGGCTATTTCGGCGATCTGCCGTCGGTCTGGCACAAGGAGATTCTCTACGCGCTCGAACAGGATGTCGCCGTTGCCGGCGGCGCCAGCATGGGCGCATTGCGGGCCGCCGAATGCGCTCCTTTCGGCATGGTCGGGCTCGGCTCGATCTTCGAAGATTACCTGTCCGGGCGGCTGCTTGACGATGAGGCCGTAGCGCTGGTGCATGCGCCGCAGGCGCTCGGCTGGCTGCCGCTTTCGGTGCCTTGGGTCGATTTCGAACCGACGATCAACGCGCTTCATGTCGGCGGAGAGATTTCGTCGGGCGAGCGCAAGAAACTGCTGCTCTCCGGCCGCTTCCTGCATTTCTCCGAGCGCACCTATGCGAGGGTGGTGGACGAATGCCATTTCCGCAAGCCGCGCCGCGACCATCTGCTCGCCGCCCTGCGCAAGAACCGGGTCGAACGCAAGCGGGACGACGCGCGGCTGGTGCTGGAATGGCTGCGCCGCGACGAATTCGTGCCCATCAACCGTGACTGGCACTTTGCCGCGACCTCCCACTGGGAGCTTTTGCACGCCGAAGTCACGCGCAATGTGACGCCTGTAACGCTTGTATAACGGTCATGGCGAAAAGATGCAGTGGTGATGGAATCTGAGGCCTCCACGGCCAAAGGGGCGGGACAATGTTTGAACAGCATAACGAAGGTACAGGCAGTGAATACGCAAGGATCTTCCGGCTGCTGTCGGCGGCCAAGGAGGAGGCTGAAAAGCTTCAGCTGCGTAATCTGATGCACCTGACGAACATGGCGCTGCTGCAGGTCGTCATCGATTGGGACGGCATAGATCCGGACAGGGAGCTAGACGTCAACCTCGAGAAACTGCTCGGCAGCAAGGCCAAGATCGCAATGAAGGACGCCAGCGAGAATCTGATCCTGATCGATCGCCATTGACCTTCATGCAGTCCGTTCGGAACGCGTGAAGGAGATCCGGCCTATTCGGCCGCTTCACCGTCCATCTGTTCGGTGTGGGCGATTGCCTGGACGAGCTTCAGGATCTTCTTGCGAAGCGCTTCGTTCTTGATCGAGAAGAACGCGGCGTTGAGAAGGACGCCCTCGCGCGAAATAACGAATTCCTCGCTGGGAGCGGGGTTGTCGTTGGCCGTATCAGGAGTGGACAGGTCGTCGAAGAACGTCCTGACGTCGACCTTCAGCGCGCCGGCGATTTCGACCAGCATGCTGGCGGAAACGCGGTTGGAGCCTTTTTCGTATTTTTGGATTTGCTGGAATGTCACGCCGACGCGATCGCCCAATTCCGTCTGCGAAACTTTCCGCAGCAGACGCTGTATGCGGATGGTCTTCCCGACATGAACATCCACTGCATGCGGTTCTTCTTTCATTCTGTTTTCCCTCCTGAGGACACGGAGATGAGGTTATTCGCCATATCCGTGTCTGACAACTTTTACCTGAGTTACATAAAGCTAGCAATTGCTCCGCTGTAAGTCGTCCCAAACCGAAACATTACCACGCTTCATATTAGCAGGAGCAAAAAGCATGCCAAAGTAGTACTTTTGGACGACACGTCACCTGATTTTGGGACGTGGCGTCGCTACGGGAGAGAGGGCAGCCTACCCTTAATGCCAACCGCCGGGATGATCCGGGATTACCACGCCCCGCGCCTGAGAAGCTGCGCAAAAGAGGCTGCAATATTTTGAATTAATTATCGTTAAATCGATTGCGATTTGGCAGTTATGCCGTCGCAAGCGCAAAGTTTCGGTCGAGCTGTGCCCTTGTCGTCGGAGCGGATATCTGATCCGTGTCGTAGCGGCTTCCAAGGGTCGGCAAGCGCCATGGGGTCCGGAGGAGCCGGATCCAGCGAGCTTGGCATGTTCCTCCAAATATTGTTCGTGCCCAGGTGGAGAAACGGTCATCCGCACGCGTGCCGGCTTTTGTTGGCGGCTGCTCGAACGCGCCGCCGAACTCGATCCAGCCTATGCCTTGGCGCATGGCAACGCCGCGATGTGCCATCATGGCCTGTTCTGCACGCCGGCTCGCTGGAAGCCAACCATGCCGCTTTGATAGACTATGCCCCCGCGGCCACCACGGGCAGGATAATGCCGCCCCCTTGATCCCGGCAGAAGCCGCGTCAGAGTGACCAGATCCGTTGGGCATTGGCGAAGAGCAGCTTCGAACGTTCCGCCTCGCTGCTGCCGGAGAGCGCGGCATGGGTCGCAGCGACCCAAGTGGAAAGGCCGCCACCGAGCGTGCAGACCGGCCAGTCGCTGCCCCAGACGACACGGTCCCAGCCGAAACTTGCGATGACATGTTCGATATAGGGCCGCAGCGTCTGCGCCGTCCACGTCTCGGCATCGGCATAGGCGACAACGCCCGAAACCTTGCAGATGACGTTCGGCCGCCGGGCGATCTCTGATATGCCGGCCTTCCACGGCTGGAAGGCGTCCGAGCGGATATCGGGCACGCCGCAATGGTCGAGCACGAACTGCACATCCGGCGCAAGGTCGACGAGGGCGGCGACGCGTCCTGCCTGATGCGGCAATGTGCAGAGGTCGAAGGTCAGGCCGCTGCCGCCAACGCGCCTGATGTTTTCGCGAAACAGCGTACCTTCCGAGACGTCGTCGGCCACGACATGCAGCACGCGACGAAATCCTTTGACGAAGGGATCGGCCTTCTGCCGCTCGAGATAAGCGGCAAAGCCCTGATCTTCCGGCCGGCAGGAGACGATGGCGCCGGCAATCAGGCTGCCGGGCTTTTGGGCGATAGCTGCGATGTGGTCGGTCTCGGCCTGCATGGCGGCCGGATCGACATCGACTTCCATATGCAGCGCCGTGGTGATGCCGCAGCGGCGCGCTTCGGCTGCATAGGTCTCGTAGAGAAAATCCTGGTCGAGCGCCGGCACGCCGGAGAGCCAGGGATAAGGCAGCGCCGACCGATCGATAACATGCAGATGGGTGTCGATGAACACGGGTTCCTCCAAGGCTGGCTTGCGGCAAGCTATCCCTGGTGAATGGATTGTTCAAATAGAAATTCGACAGTTCAGGCCGGGATGCTGACGTCGGCGCCGGCAAGCTGTGAGAGCTCGGCGGCGGTCTTCTGCAGCAGCATGATCGTCTGAGTGATGTCGGGCGCCGACGGCGCATTGACGAGCGCGATGAATGGACAGGTGAGGGCAGCAATGCAGCGCCGATCGGGCCCGAGCACCGGCGCCGACAGATTGTAGACGCCCGAGGTCTGTGCGCTCGCCATCATCTCATAGCCGCGCTCGCGGATCTGATCGAGGCGATCATAGAACTCGGCGCCGAGTTCGATATCGGCGCGATTGCGCACATGTTCCGATATCATCATCTCCCGCTCCTCATCACTGCGGAAGGCAAGCAGCACATGCCCCGAACCGGTGTTGAAGAGACTGATATGGGCGCCGATGCGGATCGAGAATCCCCAATAATCCGGGGCCTCCTGCTGGGCGATGACAACGGCGGCGCCGCGATCGAAGACGGCCAGGTGATTGGCCTGACGCGCGCGCTGGGCGAGATCGCGCATCAGCGGCGTGGCGTAGGAGGCGAGCCGGCGCACCGGCGCATGCAGTTGGGCAAGTCCGAAGAGCTTCAGCGTCAGCGAATAACGATCGCCGTCCAGCCGCGTGACGTAGCCGCGACGGACCAGCCGGTCGAGCATGCGATAGAATTCGTTGGGGCTACGGTCGAGCCGCTTGGCGATTTCCGCCTGGGTGAGGCCGCTGT
Organism: Rhizobium lentis; assembly: GCF_014200175.1. Classification (GTDB taxonomy): domain Bacteria; phylum Pseudomonadota; class Alphaproteobacteria; order Rhizobiales; family Rhizobiaceae; genus Rhizobium; species Rhizobium mulingense. The sequence goes on from NZ_JACHBD010000005.1 coordinate 135,459, forward strand.
CGACGCCGGCAAGCAGTTCCAGGATGTCGAGGCCCTTGTCGAGGGCAGGAGCGCGGTAGCGGTCTGACTCGTCGGGCTCCATTTCATCCTCCTGTGAATATATTTCTGCATATACGCAGAACCGCAGCCGGAAAAGCAAAACTTCGCGCTTGACCCTTGGCCAATCGTCTGTTTGTCTATAAACAGACAAATCATTGTTGAAGACAGCGGATCGGCGGGAACGACAGGGAAGCCGGCATCGTGCTTTGCCGCAGGCGGGCCGCAATCCGCAAGGAAGGAAAATGGCAGGCACTGATAGACAAGCTATTCCATCTCAGCCCGGCCTTCGCCAAGATATGACCGTACGCACCGCCCGCGCAGACAATTCCAGAAAAGGCCCGTGACATGACAAACAGACTTTCCGGCAAGACCGTTCTCATCACCGCCGCCGGCCAGGGCATTGGCCGGGCGACGGCGGCAGCCTTTGCCGCGATCGGCGCCAAGGTCCACGCCACCGACATCAACACCGAGGCGCTGGCGACGCTGGCTGCGGAAACCGGCGTTTCGACCCACAAGCTGAACGTGCTCGAGGAGGATGCGGTCAAGGCCCTCGTCGCCGAGATCGGCGCGGTCGACGTGCTGTTCAACTGCGCCGGCTTCGTCCATGCGGGCTCGATCCTGGAGATGAAGGATTCCGATTTCGAATTTGCCCTCGATCTCAACGTCAAGGCGATGATCCGCACCATCCGGGCCGTGCTGCCCGGCATGCTGGAGCGCAAGGACGGGGCGATCATCAACATGGCCTCGGTGGCTTCTAGCATCAAGGGCGTGCCGAACCGCTTCGCCTATGGCGTCACCAAGGCCGCCGTCATAGGCCTGACCAAATCCGTCGCCGCCGATTATGTCGCCAAAGGCATCCGCTGCAACGCCATCTGCCCCGGCACGGTGGAAAGCCCATCGCTGCAGGACCGCATGCGTGCCGGCGGCGACTACGATGCGGCCCGCGCCGCCTTCATTGCCCGCCAGCCGATGGGCAGGCTCGGTTCGCCGGAGGAGATCGCAGATCTCGCCGTCTATCTCGCCGGCGCTACCTATACTTCGGGGCAGGCGATCGCCATCGACGGCGGCTGGACGATCTGACCCGGCGCATGTCGCGCAAAACTGTGCAGCGGTTTTCGATGACGGCATGGATAAAACAAAGACCTAAAGCGCGAGGAGCGAATCGGAAAGATCGCAACGCGCTTCAGCCGATGAGGAGCCGGCAGGCTGCCGGCCGATCCGGCTATCGTATTTGGGAGGAACAACATGAGCCGCATCACCGACCTTCGCGTCTTCGATCTCCGCTTTCCTACTTCGCAAAGCCTCGACGGATCCGACGCGATGAACCCCGATCCGGACTATTCGGCCGCCTATGTCATTCTCGACACGGATGCGCCTGATCTTGCCGGCCACGGCTTGACCTTCACCATCGGCCGCGGCAACGATATTTGCTGCATGGCGATCGAAGCGATGCGCCACCTCGTCGTCGGCGTCGATCTCGACGAGGTGCTCGCCCATCCCGGCAAATTCTGGCGGCATCTGACCAGCGACAGCCAGCTGCGCTGGATTGGCCCGGAAAAGGGCGCCATTCACCTGGCGACCGGCGCGGTCGTCAACGCCGTCTGGGATCTGCTCGCCAAGCAGGCCAAAAAACCCGTCTGGCGGCTCGTCGCCGAAATGTCGCCGGAAGAAATCGCCGATATCGTCGATTACCGTTACCTCACCGACGTCCTGACGCGCGATGAAGCGATCGCTATTCTGAAGAAGGCAGAAACCGGCAAGGCGGAACGTATCGCCACTCTCGAAAAGGAGGGTTACGCCTGCTATACGACCTCGGCCGGCTGGCTCGGTTATGAGGACGAGAAACTGCGCCGCCTCTGCCGGGAGGCGATCGACGCCGGCTTTAACCATATCAAGATGAAGGTCGGCCGCGATCTGGAAGACGATATCCGCCGTCTGAGGATCGCCCGCGAAGTGATCGGTCCCGATCGTTACCTGATGATCGACGCCAACCAGGTCTGGGATGTCGGCCAGGCGATCGACTGGGTCAAGGCGCTTGCTTTCGCCAAGCCCTTCTTCATCGAGGAACCCACAAGCCCCGACGATGTCGCCGGCCACCGCAAGATCCGCCAGGCAATCAGCCCGGTGAAGGTCGCAACCGGCGAGATGTGCCAGAATCGCATCATGTTCAAGCAATTTATCGCCGAAGGCGCGATCGATATCGTCCAGATCGATTCCTGCCGCATGGGCGGGCTGAACGAGGTTCTCTCCGTCCTGCTGATCGCCGCCAAGTTCGGCCTTCCGGTCTGGCCGCATGCCGGCGGCGTCGGCCTCTGCGAATATGTGCAGCATCTGTCGATGATCGACTATGTTGCGGTATCAGGCACCAAGGAAGGCCGCGTCATCGAATATGTCGATCACCTGCACGAACATTTCCTCGACCCCTGCCGGATCGAGGACGCCGCCTATATGCCGCCGACCCTGCCGGGCTTTTCCATCGAAATGAAACCAGCTTCGATCAGCAGCTATATGTTTCAAGGCTGAGGAACCCGCGCCGGCGGCGCGCTCGTCCGCGCCAGACTGCGACATACACCCGGCCTAGCGAGATCACCGTGAAGCGGTTCAGTCCACGCGCCCCGGCGATGCTCGACGAAACGCTAGCGGCAAGGAAGCCGGTGCTGGTTTATCAGAAGGCCCCGCAGCGGCAGCGGCGGAATAGTCAGAGCCAGCGGCGAACCTCGGCCTTGTAGCGGCGGTAGTCGTCGCCGAACTTCGCTTCGAGATAGCGCTCCTCGCGGGCGATCACCTGCGTCTGGATCACGATCAGCACCAACGGGAGCAAGGCGAAGGCGATCGGCCCGTCGAAGCCGATCGCAAGACCGGCATAGATAAGCGCCATGCCGAGATACATGGGATTGCGGGTCCACCGATACGGACCTGTCGTTGCGATGAGGGTCGCTGGCTGCGACGGCGGAATGTTGGTGCCCAGCCGCCGGAACAGCCCCGCCGCCGCAAGCATCATCGCCGCGCCGGCAACGAACAGCAGCGCGCCCGCCGCGACCAGCAATCGCCAGTCGATGCCGAAAGAGCGCAGGGTGACGAACTGCTCCGCCGCCAGCCCCAACAGCAGCGCTCCCAGATAGATAAAGGGCGGTGGGAAGCGCACACCCGCGCTGTCCGGTTCGACGGCCATGCTCATCTCCAATCTGTGCTCTCAAAACGGCGGCCCCAGAAACAACGCCTCGAATTACTACCGCAGGACTTGTTTGGCGCTCGGGCGTCCGCTCACATGGGCGAACCACTGGACGAGCTTGTTCTTGCCATCGAGGATCGCGTCGCCCTCTGGCGTTATACGCAGCCGGTCGAAATGCGGCATGAGGCGGATGTCGGCCAGACTAAAGGTTTCGCCGGTGAGGTAGGGTGCCGCAATCAGAGGCTCAAGCGCCTCAGCGCAGCTACGTGCCATGGGCACGGCCGCGTTGACCCGTTCCATGTTGGTCGGCTGGCCGAGGAAGGTTGGCGCGACCACTCGCTCGAACCCAATACCGCCCCAGGATGGCCCCAGGTAGCAGTCGATAATGCCGATGATCTGATTCATACGCGCCCCTTCGCGCGCGTTCGTCGGCTGGAGCGCCGGACCAGGAAACGTCTGGTCCAGATAGCGCAAGATGGCCTGGGTTTCGAAGACTTCGAAGCCATCATGCTCAAGCACCGGAACCTTGCCGAACGGATTCCGCGCAAGATGCTCCGGCGTTTTCCATGCCGGCGGCATCAAGCTGACGAACTCGTATTCCACACCTTTCTCGGCGAGGCCAAGCATCGCCCCCCGCACGTTGGGACTACCTGCCGTCCCATAAAGTTTGACGCTCATCCCAGGACTGGTCGTATTCATGAGGATCACTTCCCTTCTTGCTTTAGATTGGAGCGCCGCCGCTCGGGTTGGCTAATTGGGACCGGAGAACGCAAATTCTGCTCTCAAACCAGCATCGACTGCTGCGCGAAGATGCCCGCCATCGCGCCATGCGACGATGCCAGGGTGACCGATGGCGGCGTGAGGGGGTTGGCGAGGTCGCCGGCGGCGTAGATGCCGGGCATGCTGGTTTGACGGCGCTCGTCAACCTTGAGGATGATGCCGAGGGGCGTATCGACCGTGGCGAGGCCCAGCGATTCATGCAGGCTTGCGGACGGCTTGTTGCGCGGATGCGCGAACAGGATGTCGACCGCGACATCGGGGCCGGTATCGCGCTTGACGATGGCGTTATGGGCTCCATGACGGGCGATCTCGGTGATCCGGCCATCAACGACAGGTACGTGGCGGCCCGCCAGATCGGCCCGGATATCGGGTGCAATGTCGTGACCATCGGCGAAGACCGTCAACCTGTCGGTCCAGTCGTGGAACAGCCTGACCTGATTCATCGACTGCGGGCCGGACCAGACGAGGCCCCAATGCTGCCCAGCGACTTCAAAGCCATCGCAATAGGGGCAGGGCACAATGGATGTGCCCCAGCTTTCCGCGAAGCCCGGAACAGCAGGCATCTGATCAACAACGCCATAGCTCAGGATCAGGCGTCGCGCGCCAAGGCTCTCGCCGTCGCCAGTAAGGACGGAGAAATTGTCGATAGTGCCGGAGATGCTGTCGGCCCGGGCATTGATCAGCCTTATCGTGGGATAACGTGTCAGCTGCTGCCGCGCCTCGGCCAGGATGTCCAGCGGTGGCTTGTGATCGTGGCCGAGCAGACCATGCGAGTGGCCAGCGAAGCGATTGCGCGGCAGGCCGGTGTCGAGAACGGTGACCTTGCGGCGGGCACGGCCGAGCTGCAGGGCGGCGGCGAGACCGGCAAAGCTGCCGCCGATGATGATGACGTCATCCATGGTGAGGGGCTCCGTGTTGCGGATAGAGGAGGTTGGGGTAGCGGTGGCCTGGGCACGGGGGGAGGCCGATGGCGGTAAGCACGGCCAGCTTCAGCAGTGTTCGTCGTTGCATGGCACCCTCGTGTTTTAAATTCATTCTTTGGCTTGCATATTTCCGATACGTCATGGTATCTTAATTCAGGAATTAGGATACTGTCAAGGACTAGAATTGTCGTGAACGAAATTAGTCAAGTCCGGCGCGGCCGGCCCGCCAACGAGGCGCTTGGCCAAACCATAGTCGACGCCGCATACGAACTCTTTGTGGAATTGGGTTTTCAAGCGACGACATTGGACAAGGTCGCCCAGAGAGCGAGGATATCCAAGCTCAGCATCTATCGGCACTTCGAGAACAAGGAGGCACTGTTCGGCGCGGCGATCGCGGCCCACTGCCATCAGTTTACACCACAGGCCCTTTTTGAAGGCGTCGACGGTTCGGCCGAAGATCAGCTCATGGCGGTGGGATCATCCCTGCTTCGCACGCTGCTGAACCCGGACGTCCGCAATGTCGAAGCCATGGTCATGGCCGACAAGACGAATCAAAGATCGTTAAGCAAGCTCTTTTACGAAGGCGGCCCCGTCCATGTCATCGCCCAGATAGAGGACCTTTTACGTCAGCTGCATGCGAATGCGGTTCTGAACGTACCCGATCCTCGCCAGTCCGCCCGCTTGTTTGCCGCGCTTATCAAAGGATCCGATCTCCTGATTATCGCACGCTTCGATGAGGCGAGAGCGGAAGACGACAACGAAATCGAATCCTATTGCCGGTCGGCCGTCGCCATGTTCATCGCCGCTCACGGTGGCAACAACGCGAAGGCGGATAGCTGGGTCGGAACAGACCAGACGAAGGACATAGTATGACAGAGGAAAATGTTTCTCAGGTAGCCGACTGGAAAGGCCAAAGCGGGGAGCGCTGGGTCGCTTATCAGGCCCGGCTCGATGCCATGATGGCAGTGTTCGGCCATGCCGCGATCGAAGCCGCCGCGCCCGCCATGGGCGAACGCGTGCTGGACGTCGGCTGCGGTGCAGGGGCGTCTAGCCTTGACCTGGCCACCCGCGTCGGCGCGGGAGGGCATGTGCTGGGCGTGGACATATCCGAACCGCTGATCGATAGAGCACGCGCGCTAGCGCCGCAGGATACGCCGGCCCTGTTCCAGGTGGCCGACGCCAGCAGCGCCGAGTTCCCCGAGGGCGCGTTCGACATCCTGTTCTCGCGCTTCGGAGTGATGTTCTTTGACGATCCTACGGCGGCGTTCGCGCATATGCGCCGTGCGCTCAAGCCGGGCGGGCGGGTCGCTTTCGTCTGCTGGCGCGGCATGGCCGAGAACGATTGGGTGCGCTTGCCGATGGGCGCGATCAAGGGCATCCTCCCGCCGATGGCGCCACCCGATCCCGAAGTGCCCGGCCCGTTCTCGTTTGGCGACCGGGGGCGGGTGGCGCGTATCCTGACGGCGGCTGGCTTCACCGATATCGCTATCGCGCCCTTCGATGCTTCCATCCCGTTCGGCGAGGGCGGGACGCGGGACGCGGCGATCGACGACGCGGTGAAGATGACACTCGAGGTCGGCCCGCTGTCGCGCGCGCTCGCTGATCAGTCAGACGACATCCGCGCCCGCGCCTCGGCCGCGGTTCGTGCCGCCTTCGCGGACCGCGCCGGCGAGCGGTCGGTGGTGATCGACGGCGCGGCGTGGATCGTCACGGCGCGCAATCCGGCAAGCTGACACACGGATTAGCAGAGGTAGACGCCCCCCCGTGGAGCCGGGCGTCTTTGGCCGGTCAGCGGGACCGGATGAGGGCGTATTCGCCGGCAATCTCGGTCTCGGACGTGAACGCCAATCGTCGCTTTCACTCATGGGGCAACCCCTTGGCGCGATGACAGGGAGGATGGCCTTTGCCGGCTATCCTCTTTCGGCGCTCGCCGCCATATGAGAGAGTTCGTCCCAGAGGCTTTCGGCGAAGCTGCGCAGGACCGTGAGTTCGAAGCTGTCGTCGCCGGTGCGGGCGATCTGCACGGAGATATGGCCGACCATCGTCATCGCCGAACTGCCTTCCGCAAAGACGGCGGGATCGAGATCGACGGCAGTGCCCTTTGATAGAAGCACGCGCGAAGACCGGCCGGAGATTCCGATGCGGACGCGCCCGTGGCTCTGGTCCGTGACGAAGGCTTTACCGGCAAGTGCTGCCGCAAGAGCGTCAAGACCGGTCAGCGCAAGCGGTTCGTCGCCGGCGACGAACCATTGGCGGAAGCCGACCTTGCGGATCGTACTGCTCGCAAGGCCTACCTTCGCCAGTTCGGCGGCAAGTGCGGTCGGCTCGATCGCGCCGAGCACGTGCAGCAGATGGCCTTCCGGCAAGGCTTCCAGCAGGATGCCGGATCCTGTCATGCCGCTATATCTGGCGCCGGCGAGAACCGGTCTGTGCTGGGGAAGATCAGGCATGGAGCTTCTCGTTTTCAGGGTCGACAAAGACGGGATGGCAGAGCACCCCCTCGGTGTATTCATTGTGCAGCCCGTTCCAGACCGTCACCTTCTCCCCGATGCGCTCCGGCCCGCGCTTGACGAGCGCCAGGCCGATCTTATGGCCGAGCGTCGGCGAAAAGGCGCTTGACGTGACGTAGCCCTGATCGTTTTCGAGCGTCGCCGCAGCGCCCTCGGCAAGAATATGCGAACCGGTGCGGAAGGTGCTTGCCGGATTGAGCGGCTTGACGCCGACCAGACGCGGACGCCCGGGATCTTGCAGGCCCTCACGGGCGAGCATCGCCTTGCCGATGAAATCCGGCTTGGTGGAGGAAACCATGCGGCCGAAACCGAGATCGCCTGGGGTGACCGTGCCGTTGATCTCGGCATGGGTGACGTGGCCCTTTTCGATGCGCAAGACGCCGAGCGCTTCTGCGCCGTAGGCGTTGATGCCGTGTTTTTCGCCGGCTGCCATGATGGCGTCGGCAACGCTCTCGCCGTAGCCGGCCGGCACGGCAAGCTCGTAGGCGAGTTCGCCGGAGAAGGAGATGCGGAAGAGCCGGCCTTCGAGACGGCCGTCGAACAGCGAAACCTTGCGGGCGCTCATGAAGGGGAAGGCCGCGTCGGAGATGTCCTCATCGACGATCTCGGCGAGGATGGCGCGGGATTTCGGCCCGGCAACGGCCATCTGCGCCCATTGATCGGTCGAGGAGGCGAGGCAGACGTCGAGCTCCGGCCAGAGCGCCTGGGCGCAGAATTCGAGATGTGTGAGCACGCCGGCGGCAAGCGCCGTCGTCGTCGTCATGAAGAAATGCTCGTCGCTGAAGCGGCTGGTGGTGCCATCGTCATAGATGAAGCCGTCTTCGCGCAGCATGATGCCATAACGGGCCTTGCCGACCGCAAGCTTGGCGAAGCCGTTGCAATAGACCCGGTCGAGGAAGGCCGCGGCATCGCGGCCGAAGACTTCGATCTTGCCGAGGGTCGAGACGTCGCAGAGACCGGCATTCTTGCGGATATTCAGCACCTCGCGGTCGACGCTGTCGCGCCACGTCGTCTCACCGGCGCGCGGGAACCAGGAGGAACGATACCAGAGGCCGGTTTCGACGAAGACCGCGCCATTCTTTTTCGCCCAGCCGTGCAACGGCGATTTGCGCGCCGGCTGGAAATCTTTGCCGCGCGACGCCCCGGTCAGAGCGCCGAAAGAGACCGGCGTATAGAAAGGCCGGAAGGTCGTCGTTCCCACTTCGGCGGGCGAAACGCCGCGTGCCTCGGCAAGGATGCCGATGGCGTTGATGGTGGAAAGCTTGCCCTGGTCGGTCGCCATGCCGCTGGTGGTATAACGCTTGGCAAGCTCGACATGGCCGTAACCTTCGCGAACGGCAAGGCCAAGGTCCTTGAGATGCACGTCGTTCTGGTAATCGACGAAAGCCTTGCCCTTCGACCCTTTGACCGACCAGAGCGGCTTCGTGCGCTGAGCCGTCTCGGTGGCTGAGGCAAAGGCCGGTTCCGCTGCAAAGCCGATTGCCTTCAATGCGGCGGCAGCCTTTTCCGCGCCATCGCCGAGGCAGGCTGCAATCTGCTCGAGGCCGGCAGCCGAGCCGGCAACGGCAAGACCATCCTGCGCAGCCGGCGCCAGAAACGCCGCGGCCTCGTGCGACCATTGGGGTTTACCGCCGCGATGGCAGGCAAGATGGATGATCGGGCTCCAGCCCCCCGACATGGCAAGTGCATCGGCTTCGATGCGGCGAATGCCGTCTTCGCTCTGGATGTTGACGCCACGCAGGCGCTTGCCGCCGAACGCATCGATCACCCGGGCGCCCGTCAGCACCTGGGCGCGGCCCTGCCAGCTTTCGGCCGTCTCCGCCCGGCTGTCGACGATCGCCGCAACGGCGAGGCCGGCGGCTTCGAGGTCGGCGGCGGTGCGGTAACCGGCATCGTTGGTGGTGAAGATCACCGTACTTGTGCCCGGCGCCACCGCCTGCCGGTTGAGATAGCTGCGCATGGCGCCCGCCATCATCACGCCGGGAATATCGTTGCGGCCGAAGACGAGCGGCCGCTCCTCGGCTCCTGTCGCCAGGATCGCCTGGCGGGCGATGATGCGCCACAATCGTTCGACGGGGCGCTCCGGATCGGGCGTCGCCACATGCTTCTGCACACGTTCGACGGCACCGAAGACATTATCGTCGTACCAGCCGAAAACGGTCATGCGCGGCAGGCGGCGGACATTTTCCAGCCCCTCGAGTTCGGTCAGCAGCTCGCCGACGAAAGTGTCCGCCGGCTTGCCCTCGATCGTGCCGCTCTCGGACAGCAGGCTGCCCCCGAGTTCGGCGCCTTCGTCGGCGAGGATGACGCGGGCGCCGGCGCGGCCGGCCGTCAGCGCCGCGGCAAGGCCGGCGGGGCCGGCGCCGATCACCAGCAGGTCGCAATGCGCCCAGCATTTCTCATAGGTGTCGGGATCGGCCTCATAGGAGGCTCTGCCGAGGCCGGCCGCCTTGCGGATCACCGGCTCGTAGAGTTTTTCCCAGAGCGCCGCCGGCCACATGAAGGTCTTGTAGTAGAAACCGGCGCCGAGGAAAGGCGAGAGCAAGACGTTGACCGCGCCGACATCGAAGCCGAGCGAGGGCCAGCGGTTCTGGCTTCTGGCCGCCAGCCCCCCGTAGAGCTCGATCATGGTCGCGCGCGTATTCGGTTCGGTGCGCCCGCCGCTGCCTGTCGTCACCAGCGCGTTCGGTTCGGCCGCACCCGCCGTCAGGATGCCGCGTGGGCGGTGATATTTGAAGCTGCGGCCGACGAGCTGGATGCCATTGGCAAGCAGCGCGGAGGCGAGCGTATCGCCGGGATGGCCTTCCAGCGCATTGCCGTCGAAACTGAAGCCGAGTGTCATGGCGCGGTCGATGCGACCGCCGGAGGAAAGACGGAAGCTCGTCATGCCGGTTCTCCGCCGAGCTTTGAAAGGGCGGCATCCCTGACGCGATGGACCTTATGGGTGGCGGTATCGCGTTCGACGATCAGCCAGCGGCGGCAACCGGCGGAATGGTGCCAATATTCGCTGTGGCGGCCGCGCGGATTGTCGCGCAGATAGACATATTTGAACCAGGCATCCGCACCGGCATCCGGCGCCGGCCTGACAAGGCTCGCATCGCCGCGGATCGAGAATTCCTCCTTCGGCCGGGCGCCGCAATGAGGACAGGAAATCAGGCTCACCATGTTGAGTGTCCTCAGTGCAGATTGGGCTGGGCGCCGACGCCCTTTTCGTCGATCGGATAGCCGCGGGCGAAACGGTCGAGCCGGAAGGCGCGGGCCGTCTGATGAGGCGTGTTGCGGGCGATCAGATGGGCGTAGCAGAAGCCGGAGGCGGGCGTTGCTTTGAAGCCGCCGTAACACCAGCCGGCGTTGAGATAGAGATTGTCGATATGGGTGCGGTCGATGATCGGCGAGCCGTCCATGCTCATATCCATCACCCCGCCCCAGGAGCGCAGGAAACGCACCCGCGAAAGCGAAGGGATCATCGCCACGCCGGCTTCGGCGACATGCTCGACGGTCGCCAGATTGCCGCGCTGGGCATAGGAATTATAGCCGTCGATATCGCCACCGAAGACAAGGCCGCCCTTGTCCGATTGGGACACATAAAAATGTCCGGCGCCGAAGGTGACGACATTATCAATGAAGGGTTTCAGCCCTTCGGAGACGAAGGCCTGCAGCACATGGCTTTCGATCGGCAGGCGAAGGCCCGCCATATCGGCGACGACGGTGGAATTGCCGGCCGCCGCCAGCGCCAGCTTGGCGCAGCCGATGAAGCCCCTGCTGGTCTCGACGCCGGTGACCTGACCGTTTTCGGTGCGGATGCCGGTGACCTCGCACTGGGTGATGATGTCGACGCCGCGGCTGTCGGCGCCGCGCGCATAACCCCAGGCGACGGCATCGTGGCGCACCGTGCCGCCACGCGGCTGGAACAGGGCGCCCATGACAGGGAAACGCGCATTGTCGAAATCGAGGAAGGGCAGTTTTGTGCGCACCGCCTGCCTATCGAGAAGCTCGGCATCGACACCGTGCAGCCGCATGGCGTTGCCGCGGCGCGTATAGGCATCGCGCTGCGCATCGGAATGGAAGAGGTTGAGCACGCCGCGCTGCGAGACCATGGCGTTGAAATTGAAGTCCTGCTCCAGCCCTTCCCAAAGCTTCATCGACAGCTCGTAGAAGGGATTGTTGCCGGGAAGCAGGTAGTTTGAGCGGATGATCGTGGTGTTCCGGCCGATATTGCCGGAGCCGAGATAGCCCTTTTCGAGCACGGCGACATTGGTGACGCCGAATTCCCTGGCGAGGTAATAGGCGGTGGCAAGGCCATGCCCGCCACCGCCGACGATGACCACATCGTAATGCGGCTTCGGCGCCGGGTCACGCCAGGCGGGCGTCCAGGCTTTGTTGCCGCGAAGGCCGTTGAGGAAAATCGAAAGAGCGGAATAGCGCATGGGTCAATCCGAAAAGAACGGGTGCATGATGCCAGAAAGGCCGGGATCGACTTGCGCAATAGGGACTTGAATGGTTAGAAAAGAGACATGTCCTCCTCCGATAATCGAAACGTCCAGGAGATCGGTTTCATCCTGATCCCGGGATTCGCGCTGATGTCCTATGCCTCGGCGACCGAGCCGTTACGCGCGGCAAACCTTCTGGCTGGCCGCGAGATTTATCGTCTGTCGATCTTCTCCCCGGAGGGCGCGCCGGCGCTCTCTTCCTCGGGCGTCAGTGTGCCCGCCGAACCTCTTCCGGCCCGGGGCTCCGGGCCCGGCACCGCCTTCGTCTGCGCCGGCGGCTCGCCGCGGGACTGGCGTTATCCCGGCGTGCTTGCCTGCCTCAGGCAGCTGGCGCGCGAAGGTGTCAGGATCGGCGGCATTTCGGGCGGTCCCTATCTGATGGCCGCCGCCGGACTGCTCGCCGGTCGCGACTTCACCATCCATTGGGAACATGCGGCGGCGCTTCTTGAAGCCTTCCCGGATCTCACACCGCGCCAGGCGCGCTTCATGATCGACGGCAACCGCATCACCTGCGGCGGCGGCATCGCCCCGCTCGACATGATGCATGTGCTGATCGCCGAACGGATGGGACCGGATTTTGCCCGCCGCGTCAGCGACTGGTATCTTCACACGGAGGTCAACGAGCCGGCAGCCCCGCAGCGCGCCTCGCTCGCCGAACGCTACGGCGTCCACCACCCCGGCCTGCTCACTGTTCTCGAGCGGATGGAAGAGACGATCGAGATGCCGCTCGACCGCGCCGCCATGGCGCGTATCGCCGGTGTCACTCCCCGTCACCTTGATCGGCTTTTTTCAGGCCAGCTCGGCACGACCTTTCTCGACCAATATCATAGGATCAGGCTTCAGCATGCCCATCGCCTGCTGAAGCAGAGCCCGCTTTCCATCTCGGAGATCGCGGTCGCCACCGGTTTTTCCAGTTTGAGCCATTTTTCCCGCATGTTCCGCACCGTCTATGGCATGGCTCCGAGTGAGGCGCGGCGGGATTGAGTTTTCTTCAAGGTTGAGGAACCTTCACCAGGGCGATAGGTTGGCATCGGGACAAAAAGCAGGCGGGCGGGACATTTATGACAACCAAGCGTGAAACGGCAGAACAACCGGACCATGGGGCACGCGCGCCCCTTTCCCAGGACCCGCACGCCGTTCGGGAACCGAAGGAAAACAACCTCGAAATGGCGATCGGCCATGAGGTGCGGGCCTACCGCAAGAAACTCGGCATCACGGTCACCGATCTCGCGGCCGCCACCGGCATTTCGCTCGGCATGCTGTCGAAGATCGAGAACGGCAACATCTCGCCTTCGCTGACGACGCTGCAATCGCTGTCGCGGGCGCTCGGCGTGCCGCTGACCGCTTTCTTCAGGCGCTACGAGGAACCGCGCAATGCCGTCTTCGTCAAGGCGGGAGAGGGCGTCGAGCTCGAACGGCGCGGCACGCGCGCCGGCCATCAATATAATCTGCTCGGCCATGTCGATAACAATTCGAGCGGCGTCATCGTCGAGCCCTATCTCATCACGCTGACGGCCGATTCCGACGTCTTCCCGACTTTCCAGCACGAGGGCATGGAGTTCCTCTACATGCTCGAGGGCGAGGTGGTCTATCGCCACGGCGACCAGCTCTTCCAGATGCAGCCGGGCGACAGCCTGTTCTTCGACGCCGATGCGCCGCATGGGCCGGAGCAGCTGGTGAAACTGCCGAGCCGGTATCTCTCGATCATCAGCTACCCCCAACAAGTCATTAGAAGTTGATATTGCCTTAAAAGAAAAATTTATTCCTCCCAGTTGAAGCCTGCAAACAGAGCTGTTACTCCTTTCGCAACATGAACGGAGGCACGCGCTATGTGCGGCATTGTTGGACTGTTCCTCAAGGACAAGAGCCTTGAACCCCAGCTGGGAAATCTGCTCTCGGATATGCTGATCACCATGACGGATCGCGGACCGGACTCGGCCGGTATCGCGATCTATGGCGGCTCCGCAGAGGGCAAGGCGAAAATCACTATCCAGTCCAGCAATCCAGAGGCGGACTTTGAAGGCCTGGCCGCTGATCTCGAGAAAGCCGGCATCAAGGCCCATGTGTGGATCAAGAGCACGCATGCGGTCATTGAGCTTGATGCCTCCAAGCTTGGAGCAGTGCGCGAGGCGCTCGAACGGATCCGCCCGGCTGTCCGCCTCATGGGCTCCGGCGAAAGCGTCGAAATCTACAAGGAAATCGGCCTTCCAAAGGACGTCGTGACACGGTTCGACGTCCGTGCCATGAGCGGCACCCACGGCATCGGCCATACCCGCATGGCGACGGAATCCGCGGTCACCACGCTCGGCGCCCATCCGTTCTCGACCGGCGTCGACCAATGCCTGGTGCACAACGGCTCGCTGTCCAACCACAACAATCTGCGCCGCCAACTCATCCGCGAAGGCATGACCTTCGAAACGCAGAACGATTCCGAAGTCGCCGCCGCCTATCTGACGGCCGAAATGGCCAAGGGTAAAGATCTCGGCGAGGCGCTGACCGGCGCCCTCGACGATCTCGACGGCTTCTTCACCTTCGTCGTTGGCACCAAGTCCGGCTTCGGCGTGGTACGCGACCCGATCGCCTGCAAGCCCGCCGTTATGGCCGAGACGGATCAATATGTCGCCTTCGGCTCGGAATACCGCGCGCTGGTCAATCTTCCCGGCATCGAGAATGCCCGCGTCTGGGAGCCGGAGCCGGCAACCGTTTATTTCTGGGATCACGACAAGGCCGCCTGAGGGGCGCCTGAAGGCAGGAGACGGCTGAAACCGTCTCCCAGACAAACGAGGATTCCAACGAGGATTCAATGCCCATATTCGACCTTTCCAACACCCCTCTTCGCGAACTGAACAGCGCGCTGCACGCCCTTTCCCAAGGCGCCAACGACACTGAATTCGAAGTCATCAACCCGCGCGGCAGCCATGCTGTCGCCGTCGGCATCGATAGCCCCGTCACGGTCGCCGTCAGAGGATCGGTCGGCTATTACTGCGCCGGCATGAATGACGGCGGCAGGGTTACGGTTCATGGGTCCGCTGGTCCGGGCGTTGCCGAAAACATGATGTCCGGCACCGTCGTCATCGAAGGCGACGCCAGCCAGTATGCCGGCGCCACCGGCCGGGGCGGCCTGCTCGTCATCAAGGGCAACGCGGCCTCGCGCTGCGGCATTTCGATGAAGGGCATCGACATCGTCGTTCACGGCAGCATCGGCCATATGTCGGCCTTCATGGGCCAGTCCGGCCATCTCCTCGTCCTCGGCGATGCCGGCGATGCGTTGGGGGATTCGCTCTACGAAGCCAAGCTGTTCGTCCGCGGCGAGGTGAAGAGCCTCGGCTCCGATTGCATCGAGAAGGAGATGCGGCTGGAGCATCTCGAAAAAGTTGCCGAGCTGCTCGACAAGGCAGGCGTGACGGGCGTCAGGCCCGAAGAATTCAAGCGCTACGGCTCGGCCCGCAAGCTCTACAATTTCAACATCGACAACGCCGATGCGTACTGAGGCGAGGGACACTCATGAGCTATCACAACCCCTATACCCCGCCACGCAAGTCCGCTACGTTCGACGACTATACACTTGCCGAAATCCGCCGCGCGGCCGCCACCGGCATCTATGACATCCGCGGCGCTGGCACCAAGCGCAAGGTTCCGCATTTCGACGATCTGCTGTTTCTCGGTGCCTCCATCTCGCGCTATCCGCTCGAAGGCTACCGTGAGAAGTGCGATACGACAGTGGTGCTCGGCTCGCGTTTCGCCAAGAAGCCGATTACGCTCAAGACGCCGATCACCATCGCCGGCATGAGTTTCGGCGCGCTTTCCGGCAACGCCAAGGAAGCGCTCGGCCGGGGTGCGACGATCGCGGGCACGTCGACCACGACAGGCGATGGCGGCATGACGGATGAGGAGCGTGGCCACTCGCAGACGCTGGTCTACCAATATCTGCCGTCGCGCTACGGCATGAACCCGAAGGACCTGCGCCGCGCCGACGCAATCGAAGTCGTGGTCGGCCAGGGCGCCAAGCCCGGCGGCGGCGGCATGCTGCTCGGCCAGAAGATCTCCGACCGCGTCGCCAATATGCGCAACCTGCCGCAGGGCATCGACCAGCGCTCGGCTTGCCGCCATCCCGACTGGACGGGCCCCGATGATCTGGAAATCAAGATCATGGAGCTGCGCGAGATCACTGACTGGGAAAAGCCGATCTACGTCAAGGTCGGCGGCGCGCGTCCCTATTACGACACGGCTCTTGCCGTGAAGGCCGGCGCCGACGTCGTGGTGCTCGACGGCATGCAGGGCGGCACGGCAGCGACCCAGGATGTCTTCATCGAAAATGTCGGCATGCCGACGCTCGCCTGCATTCGTCCGGCTGTCCAGGCGCTGCAGGATCTCGGCATGCATCGCAAGGTACGGCTCATCATTTCGGGCGGCATCCGCTCGGGCGCCGACGTGGCGAAGGCGCTGGCGCTCGGCGCCGACGCGGTCGCGATCGGCACGGCGGCGCTCGTCGCGATCGGCGACAATGATCCCCGCTGGGAGGAGGAATACCAGAAGCTCGGCACGACGGCCGGCGCCTATGATGACTGGCATGAAGGCAAGGATCCGGCGGGCATCACCACCCAGGACCCGGAGCTTGCAAAGCGCCTCGACCCGGTTGCGGCCGGCCGCCGCCTTGCCAACTACCTCAAGGTCATGACGCTCGAAGCCCAGACCATCGCACGCGCCTGCGGCAAGAACCACCTGCACAACCTCGAGCCGGAAGACCTCGTCGCGCTGACAATCGAGGCATCGGCCATGGCGCAGGTGCCGCTCGCCGGCACCAACTGGATCCCTGGCAAGGGAGGCTTTTGATTCTACCGGGCCGGGCACATGTCCCGGCCCTCTCATATCCATAACCAAAGTGTCTCGAAGAAATCCAAAGGGGAACGAGAATGACACTGGACCTTGCTGCTTTTGCCAGAGACAAAGGCATCAAATATTTCATGATCAGCTATACCGACCTGTTCGGCGGCCAACGCGCCAAGCTGGTCCCCGCCGAAGCCATTGCCGATATGCAGAAAGATGGCGCCGGCTTTGCAGGTTTTGCAACGTGGCTCGATCTGACGCCGGCCCATCCGGATTTGTTTGCGGTTCCCGATCCTTTGTCAGTCATCCAATTGCCCTGGAAGAAAGACGTCGCATGGGTCGCCGCCGACTGCGTCATGGACGATCGGCCTGTCGAACAGGCGCCGCGTGTGGTGCTGAAAAGACTGGTGGCTGAAGCTGCGAAGGAAGGGCTCCGGGTGAAGACCGGCGTGGAGCCCGAATTCTTTCTCATCTCTTCTGATGGTTCGGTGATTTCAGACCAGTTCGATACCGCCGAGAAGCCTTGCTACGACCAGCAGGCCGTGATGCGTCGGTATGATGTGATCGCCGAGATCTGCAACTACATGCTGGAGCTCGGCTGGAAGCCCTATCAGAACGATCACGAGGATGCGAACGGCCAGTTCGAGATGAACTGGGAATATGACGATGTCCTGAAGACCGCGGACAAGCACTCTTTCTTCAAGTTCATGGTCAAGTCGGTCGCCGAAAAGCACGGCCTTCGCGCTACGTTCATGCCGAAGCCCTTCAAGGGCCTGACCGGAAACGGTTGCCATGCGCACATCTCGGTCTGGGACGTAGACGGCAGGGTAAACGCCTTCGCGGACAGGGAAATGGCTTTTGGGCTCTCGGCTCAGGGGAAAACCTTTCTCGGCGGCATCATGAAGCACGCCTCCGCGCTGGCCGCGATCACCAATCCAACGGTCAATTCCTACAAGCGCATCAACGCGCCGCGCACGACCTCGGGCGCCACCTGGTCGCCAAACACGGTGACGTGGACGGGCAACAACCGCACTCATATGGTGCGCGTGCCGGGGCCGGGACGGTTCGAGCTACGCCTGCCGGACGGCGCGGTCAATCCATACCTCTTGCAGGCGATCATCATCGCGGCCGGCCTCGACGGCATCCGCAGCCAGGCAGACCCCGGCCAGCACCACGATATCGATATGTATGCCGAGGGGCACCTGGTGGAGGACGCGCCGCGCCTGCCGCTCAACCTGCTGGATGCGCTGCGCGCCTTTGATGCCGACGAAGGCTTGAAGGCGGCAATCGGGGCTGAGTTTTCCTCCGCCTATCTCAAGCTCAAGCACCTGGAATGGAATGCCTACTGCTCGCATTTCACCCAGTGGGAACGCGATAGCACGCTCGATATCTGAGCAGCCGGACCGATGTCTTCGCCATGCCGGGTTGGAAAGCTCGGCATGACCGGACTCTTGCACCTGAAAGGGCGAAGGATGGAAGATCGGCGCGCTGCCGATCGACATCGTCGGCGTCGTCTCCAACCATTTCGACTACCAGAAGGTCGTGGTCAATCACGACATCCCCTTCCACCACATCAAGGTGACCAAGGAGAACAAGCCGCAGGCCGAAGCCCAGCTGGTCGAGCTCGTCGAGCAGACCGGACCGAGCTGATCGTGCTCGCCCGCTACATGCAGGTTCTCTCCGACCAGCTCTGCAAGCAGATGTCGGGCAAGATCATCAACATCCACCATTCCTTTCTGCCCTCCTTCAAGGGCGCCAACCCTTACAAGCAAGCCTATGAGCGCGGCGTCAAGCTGATCGGCGCGACCGCCCATTACGTCACCGCCGATCTCGACGAAGGCCCGATCATCGAGCAGGACACGGCCCGCATCACCCATGCCCAGAGCGCCGACGACTATGTCTCGATCGGCCGCGACGTCGAAAGCCAGGTGCTGGCGCGGGCCATCCACGCCCATATCCACCACCGCACCTTCATCAACGGCAACCGCACCGTCGTCTTCCCGGCAAGCCCCGGAAGCTACGCCTCCGAACGCATGGGGTGAACGCCCGGTCAGCTGACGCCGTCCGGAAGTTTGGGCAAAACTCAGGACGCCGGACGCTTTCCGAAGCCGAATGTCTTGCGCAGGCTGCTGTCAACCGCTTTTGCCGGCATAAACCTGCGCAGCCGGCTTAGAAGCGTTGCCTGGCCGCCGGCCGGTTGACGCATTTTGTAGGGGCCGTTGATTGCCGCCAACACCTTCTCCGCGACAGTCACCGCCGATGGAGCGGTTTTGATCTGGGCTTGTACCGCCTTGATCGTCGCCTCGGCCTGCGCTGCATAGGCTCCCAGGGGTGCCGCGGTCTGTGCCGCGTTTACATCGAGCTTGGTGTTGGTGAAGGTCGGTTCAACCAGCACGACGCGCACGTTGAACTCACGAATTTCATGATCCAACGACTCGGACAGCCCTTCGAGCGCATGTTTGCTGCTGGCATATATTCCCATGAACGGTGCCGGCAGGAAGCCGAGGACCGAGCTGATATTGATGATCAGCCCGCTGCGAGCGGCGCGCATGGAGGGCAAGGCAGCGCGGATCATGCGCAAAGGGCCGAAAACATTGGCATCGAATACCGTGTGCGCTTCGGAAGTCGACGTGTTCTCGACAGGGCCGACCAGCGAAACGCCGGCATTATTGACCAGGATGTCGATTTTGCCTGCCTCGGACAAAACCCATTGAACAAAATTGGAGACCGAAGCGTCATCGGTCACGTCGACAGTTCCATATCGCACGCCGGGGATAGCGTTGACACGGCTAGGGTTGCGTACGCCCCCAAAGACCTGGAAGCCGTGTTGTGCGAGAAGGCGGGCTGACGCCTCACCTATTCCGGAGGAGGCTCCGGTAATAACGACAACTCTGTTTTGGGACATGCATGCTCCTTGGCTTTTGGCGCGAATGGTTGATGACGTGCTTCAATAGAAGGTCGGAACTTTTCGCCCCCGTCGCCAAAGGACAGCTTCTCAGAACCTGGCACCAAAGCACGTAAGATTTCGACCGACATCTATAATCGCTTTAGATGTCAATCGAAATATAAGATCAAGTACTTTTCGCTTTACGGAGATTTTTTCCGATGATCGCGCCTCCAAGCGCGCAAGGGCATTGCGCCGAGCCGGAAGGCCCGCCGACATTACGGCTCGGAGCAGCATGAGCCTCAACGGCGTCAGGATTTCGGAGCGGCGGTCCCCGCTGGTTTCGCACGGACCATTTCGTCACGCCTTTAGGGACGTCTCGCGGTCCACTGTGCCGAGCGCTTTCATGATGAAGCGGATTTGGGCATCAACGCTGACGGCGGCGGCCTCACCCTCCTGAACACGCTGTTCGACCAGAACCGGATGGGAAAACGGCAAGAAGGCGGTGATGATGCCGTGCGCCGCTTCGTCGGCGTCTCCGACTTTGAACTCGCCCGCCTGCTGCCCCTCGCGGACAAGAGCCTTGAGGATTGCAAGGATGTGATCATTGTGCGCGTTGAGGGTTGCCCAACTTCCATCCGTGGCGGCGACAAGCAGTTGGTGCATGGGTCTGTCCTCCACCAAGGTTCTCGCGCTGTGCCGGTGAATGGCGGTCAAAAGATCAGCCAGCTTTTTGCTCGCCGGCGCATCCGATCGTGCAATTTCCAGAGCGATTTCAGCAACCTCTTTGACAACAAGTCCGCAGACGGAACTGTTGATCGCCGTCTTCGAGGGAAAGAAGCGATAGATATTGGCGCGGCTCATTCCGAGTTCCGAGGCGATGTCAGCGACCGACGTCTTATGATAGCCGATCCGCCGAAAATACCTTTCCGCCACCTCAAGAATTCGCGTCCGCGACTGCTCAAGGTCACTTGCTATCGGTCCGCAAAGGTCATCGCCGCCTCCGGAGAACATCACTCGGCAGCCATTGCTGTTGGTAGTTCCACTTCCTTCGACGAATTTTCATGGCCTTCATTTTTCGTCGGCTTGATGCGGAACCAAGTCGCGTAGAGAGCGGGAAGGAAGAGCAGGATCAACACAGTGCCGACCGCCGTTCCACCGATCAGCGTGTAGGCCATCGACCCCCAGAACACCGAATGGGTGAGGGGAATGAAGGCAAGGACGGCGGCAAGGGCTGTCAGGATGACGGGACGCGTGCGCTGCACCGTCGCCTCGATGACGGCGTGATAATCGTCGAGACCGGCTGCCTTGTTCTCCTTGATCTGTTCCGTCAGGATCAGCGTATTGCGCATCAGGATTCCGGCCAATCCGATCAATCCGAGAATGGCGTTGAAGCCGAACGGCTGATTGAAGAGCAGCAGCACCGGAACCGCCCCTGCAAGACCGAGCGGCCCCGTCAGCATGACCATGGTCATCGTCGACAGGCTGCGGACCTGCAGCACGATGACGATCAGCATGGCGGCAATCATCGCCGGAAAGATTTTGACGAGGGCGGCGTTGGCCTTGAGCGACTCCTCGATGTTCCCGCCCATCTCGATGTGATACCCGACAGGAAGCGAGGCGATCAGCGGCTGAAGCGCCTTCATGACCTGCTGGGACACCTCGGGGGGCTGCGTCGCCTCGTCGATATCGGAACGGATCGTGACAACGGGCGTGCGGTCGCGACGTTTGAGGATCGGCTCTTCAAACCGGATTTCTGAATGACCGATCTGATCGAGCGGAACCTGTCGGCCGTCCCGGCTCATCAATGAGAAGTCTGCCAATCGAGACGGATCAAGCCGGTTGTCGCCAGCACTGCGTGCGATGACAGGCACGTTTCGGATATTCTCGCGAACCTCGGTAATCGGGATCCCGCTCAGCAGCAGCTGCATCTGCTGGGCGGCCTCCGCCGGCGAAAGGCCGATCAGGCCCAGCCGTTCCTGGTCTGGAACGAAGCGCACGACCGGTGTGCGGTTGCCCCAATCACGGTTTGCCTGACGCACATCCGGAACGCTCTTCATGATCTCCAGGGCCTTTTCGGAGATCCGGTACAATTGGTCGGTATCAGGACCCATGATGCGGAATTCGACCGGAAACGGTGTATAGGGACCAAAGACGAGCTGGGTCACGCGGACATAGGCTTCCGGAGCGAGCCCATCCGAGATGGCCGCACGCAGGCGAAGCTTCAAAGCCTCGCGTGTGTGAGCGTCAGGGGTGAGAACGACGATCTTGGCGAAGGACGGGTCCGGCAGCTCAGGCGCCATGGCAAAGAAGAAACGGGGAGCGCCCTGACCGATATAGCTCGTGACTGTCTTTGCCTCCGGCTGCTGCTGCAGCCAGTCTTCGAGCTTCCCGACCGTGGCGGCCGTCGTCTCGATGCTGGTCCCTTCAGGCATGCGGACTTCAACCAAAACCTCCGGACGATCCGACGTCGGGAAGAACTGCTGTTTCACCGCGCCCATTCCGACGACAGAGACCCCCATGGCGATGCCGACCACCGCACAGGTGACGAACTTGTGGCGCACGGTAAACTCGATCACCCGCCGCAGGCGCCGGTAATTCGGCGTGTCGTAGATGGCGTGATGGCCGCCTTCGACCGGCTTGATCGCCGGCAGCATCTTGACGCCGAGATACGGCGTGAAGATCACCGCGACGACCCAGGATACGATGAGCGCAAAGCCGACGACCCAGAAGATGTTGCCGGCATATTCGCCGGCGGTTGACCGGGCAAAGCCGACCGGCATCAATCCGATGATCGTCACCAGCGTGCCCGACAGCATCGGGGCCGCCGTATGGCTCCAGGCGTAAGCCGCCGCCTTGATGCGATCCATCCCCTCTTCCATCTTCACCACCATCACCTCGATGGCGATGATGGCGTCGTCGACCAGAAGGCCGAGCGCCAGGATCAGCGCACCGAGGGTGATGCGATCGAAGAACCGGCCGGTCTCCAGCATGATGAGGAAGACGACGGCAAGGGTGAGCGGAACGGCCAGAGCGACGACGATCCCGACGCGCCAACCAAGGCTGACGAGGCTGACGAACAACACGACGCCGAGCGCCATGGCGAATTTCAGCATGAACTCGCCGACGGCTTCGTCGATGTTGACGGCCTGGTCGCTGACCTTGGCGAGCGTCATGCCGAGCGGCAGGGTCTTGGCGATCGCGGCGGATCTTTCCTCCAGCGCCTTGCCAAGCTCCAGACCGTTCCAGCCCTGCTGCATCACCGCGGCCAGCATGATGGCGGGCTCGCCGTCATGACGGATGAGATAGGTGGCCGGATCCTGGTAACCGCGCCGCACTTCGGCAAAATCCGAGAGTTTCAAGGTGCGTCCGGCCGCGACGATCGGCGTGTCTGATATCGCTTGGATGCTGTCATAGGCGCCATCGAAGCGAATGAAGACCTGCGGCCCGCGCGTATCGATCGATCCCGCCGGGGTCACGGTGTTTCGCCGCTCCAAGGCGGCCGCGATGTCCTGGGCTGAAATGCCGAGCGTGGCGAGCTTGGCATAAGAGAATTCGACGAAGATCTGTTCGGGCCGCTCGCCCAGGATGTTGATCTTCTTGACTCCAGGCACATGCAGAAGATCCTGGCGGATCACCTCGGCCTGGCGCACGAGCTCACGCATCGGCATGCCCTTGGCCTTCAGCGCATAAAGACCGAAGCTGACATCGGAGTACTCGTCGTTGACAAAGGGACCGAGCACACCCGGGGGCAGGTTGCGCGCCTCGTCTCCAAGCTTCTTTCGCGCCTGATAGAATTCCTCCTCGACGGCCGTGGACGGCGTGCTGTCCTTCAAGGTGACGGTCAAGAAGGCGTATCCCGGCCGCGTTGTCGTCTCGACACGATCGTACCAGGTGAGTTCCTGGAGACGCTTTTCGAGCGGCTCGGCGACCAGATCCTGCATCTCGCGCGCAGTCGCGCCCGGCCACACGGTCGTCACGGTCAGGGTCTTGATGGTGAAGGAGGGGTCCTCGGCGCGCCCGAGCTTGACGAAGGCATAGGCGCCGGCGGCGGCCAAGAGAACGATGAAGAACAGCGTAACGGCCCGCTCGCGAACGGCGAGCGCGGATAGATTGAAGGTCATCAGTTTGCCGCCTCTGCCTGTTCCACCTTGGTGCGCACGCTGGCGCCGTCCTGCAGCAGATGGGCGCCGAGTGCGACGACCGGCTCGCCAGCATTGACGCTGGAAACCACCGCCACCTCCTCACCCAATTGTTCTATTTTCACCTGCCGGAAGTGGACGGTCGAAGATTGCGCATCGAAGACCCAGACGCCGGTTCGGCTGCCATCGTCCAAGACCGCGCCGACCGGCACCGCGGAATGCGATTGGCCAGTGCTGCTAGCGATTCTGATCGTCACCGTCGCGCCGAGCGGCGCCGAAGCTGCAGCCCCATCGAGAACCCAACGCGCCTCATAGGTGCGGGTCTGAGGATCGGCAGCATCTGAGATCTGCCGAAGCCGCGCCTTGTCCTGCCGGCGCTCGTTTCCGTAGATGCTGGCGTCGGCTATCTCGCCGATTTGCGGCCGCAACGACTCCGGAAGCCAGACGAGCGCTTCGCGCGGACCGGCCTGCGCCAGACGGATCACGGTCTGTCCCGCCGTCACGACTTGACCCGGCTCTCCGAGCGTTTCGACAATGGTCCCGTCAGCATCGGCAACCAACAAAGAGTAAGTTGCGGCGTTTTCAGCGACCCTTGCCTCCGCTTCCGCTGCAGCCAGTTGAGCCGTTGCAGTATCGAGCGCAGCCTTTGCCTGTTCATAGCGCTGCGGCGAAGCCGCCGCCAAACCGCTTTTCGCCAAAGCGGCGTAGCGTCTCTCGTCGGCTTGCGCCTGGGTCAACACAGCTTGCGCGGAGACCACTGCGTTGTGTTTCGCCGTCAGTGCGAGACGCAGATCGGTCTCATCGATGCGCATCAGAGGCTGGCCGGCCTTGACCTGCTCGCCAACATCCACATAACGCTGCATGATCTTGCCGGGCACACGAAAACCGAGATTGCTCTGCACCCGGGCGGCAACGGTACCCGTAAAGGTGCGTTCGGCCGTTTCCGGCTTCTTCGCTTCCACCAGTTTGACGAACGGCGGCGCGATTCGGGGATCGGCGGCTTGCGCGCTTTTTTCCGAGGAAACCCCGAAAAGCACGAACGTCGTGGCGCCGGCAGCTGCCAGAAGGCCGAAAGAGGCGAGGAGGATTTTGCGGTTCATGTCGGTAAGCCTTATTGACGGGCTGAATTAGATTGCGATCTAACTCTAAATCTGTTATAGATGTCAAATGAAATCTAATTGGAGATCGCAATGAGAGTCAGTCGCGCTCAAGCAGAGGCCAATCGTGAAACGGTGATCAATGTCGCAAGCCGGCTTTTCCGAGAGCATGGATTCGACGGCATCGGGCTGAAGGATCTGATGAAAGGGGCCGGCCTCACCCAAGGCGGCTTCTACAAGCAGTTCGCATCAAAGGATGATCTTGCGGCGCTGGCATCCGGTCGGGCAATGGAAAGCGCCATTGGCAGGTGGTCGAGGGTTGCCGCCGGAAGCGCCGATCCCTTCGCTGCGGTTGTCGGCATGTATCTGTCGACCGGCCACCAGGGAGAGAAAGGTGACGGCTGCCCCTTGGCCGCGCTTGGATCCGATGCGGCGCGCCAGAGTGAAGAGGTGCGACTTCCGTTCCAGAATGGCATCGAGGCGCATCTTCAGGTTCTCGACGAATTGATCCCGGCATCGGACGGCGCGAAACCCTACGACAAAGCCATGGTCGTCCTGTCCCTCATGGTGGGCGCCGTAACCATCTCTCGCATCATGACCGATCAGGGCATGTCGGAGCAACTGCTCGAAGCGGCCGCTGATGCCGTCAAGCGCATCGCGGGCGAAACAGCGGAGGGATGAGATCACCGGCTCTGCACCGTCATTGCCGAAAATGATCAGCGCAGGCAAATCACCTCACCGCTCCTCACCCGCGAATTCAGAGGTCCTCATGATCCATAACGCCGCTCCCGGAAGCCCCGGAAGCGACGCTCCGAGCACACGGGGTGAGTCGCCGAAGGGTTAACGCAGCGCTAAGAACCGCGTGATGCTGTCGACATGATCGTCGATCAACAGATCTTCACTCCGATCATATATGAGGATTATTCATTCTTCATATTAGTTCAATCCTTTCATATGCTTAAGCAAATTTTTCGACTGAAGGAAGCGACATTGCGTTAGGGAATTTTTAAGCTGCGTTAACTTTTTGTTAACCATGTCGGCGGTAGACATGGTCAACGATTTCTTCACACAGATGACCAAAGTGCTAACAGACGCTCGCTCTATCCGCATCAAGGGCCGCTCTTTCCTGGCGGTCATGCTCTCCCCGGACCTTCCGTTCGACGATTGGCTGGCGAGGCTCGACGATCTGGCCGCACGTTCGGCCGGCTTCTTCCTCGGACGCCCCGTGGTGCTCGACGTGACGGACCTGCAAATCGACAAGCCGCAGCTGAAGGAGCTCATTGCCGAGCTCGGCAAGCGCAATGTCAGCATCATGGGCATCGAGGGCGCGCGGCCTTCCCTTCTCGGTGCGGGCATGCCGCCAGCGCTGAAAGGCGGCCGCTCCGCCTCCGACATCGAGGTTCAGGCCAGCGAGCCTGTTGAATCGTCGAGCAAGCCGGCGGCTCCCGAGATCCGCCCGACAACGACGCAATCGATCGTCATCCGCGAGCCGGTGCGCTCCGGGCAATCGGTGATCTTCCCGGAAGGCGACGTCACCATCGTCGGGTCGGTCGCCTCGGGCGCCGAGGTCATCGCCGGCGGCTCGGTCCACATCTATGGGGCGCTGCGCGGCCGCGCCATGGCAGGATCCATCGGCAACGCCTCGGCGCGGATCTTCTGCCGCAAGCTCGAGGCCGAGCTGGTGGCCATCGATGGTATCTACAAAATGGCGGAAGACATGGCGCCCAATCTTCGCGGACAGGCTGTTCAGCTCTGGCTCGAAGACGATGCGATCATGGCGGAAAAACTGACCTGACCACAACGCCGCGCGTCTTCAAAAGACGCGAAAAGGACGCGGCGTAAGACTTGAATTACTGCGGCACGGCAAAGGAGAGAGAAATGGGGAAAGTGATCGTCGTCACGTCAGGCAAGGGCGGGGTCGGAAAGACGACCTCGACCGCCGCATTGGGCGCGGCGCTGGCGCAACGCAATGAAAAGGTCGTCGTCGTCGATTTTGACGTCGGCTTGCGCAATCTCGACCTGGTGATGGGGGCCGAACGCCGGGTCGTCTACGATCTGATCAACGTCATCCAGGGCGACGCCAAGCTCACCCAGGCGCTGATCCGCGACAAGCGGCTGGAGACGCTGTTCCTGCTGCCGGCCTCGCAGACGCGCGACAAGGACAATCTGACGGCCGAGGGCGTCGAGCGCGTCATCAACGATTTGAAGCGCTATTTTGACTGGATCATCTGCGACAGCCCCGCCGGTATCGAACGCGGCGCAACACTTGCCATGCGCCATGCCGATGTCGCCGTCGTCGTCACCAACCCGGAAGTGTCGTCGGTGCGCGATTCCGATCGCATCATCGGGTTGCTCGATGCGAAGACCGCCAAGGCCGAACGCGGCGAGCGGATGGAAAAGCACCTGCTGCTGACCCGCTACGATGCCAACCGCGCCGAACGCGGCGACATGCTGAAGGTCGACGACGTGCTGGAAATCCTCTCCATCCCGCTGCTCGGCATCGTGCCGGAAAGCATGGATGTGCTGCGCGCCTCCAACGTCGGTGCGCCGGTCACGCTGGCCGAAAGCCGCAGCCCGGCCGCCATGGCCTATTTCGATGCCGCCCGCCGGCTCGCCGGCGAGACCCTGCCGATCGCCATCCCCGAGGAAAAGCGCAATATTTTCGGCAAGCTTTTCGGACGGAGGGCGGCATGAATATTTTCCGCCTCTTCAACAAGCAAAGAACCGCGCCCGCTGCCCGCGAACGCCTGCAGGTGCTTCTTGCCCACGAGCGCGCCTCGGCGGGATCGGACCTGGTCACCCTGCTGCGCGAGGAAATCCTTGCGGTGATCGCCAAGCACGTCGAACTCGACCACGACAAGGTGCAGGTGACGATCGACCGCAACGAATTTGTCTCGACGCTCGAGATCGACGTCGAAATCCCTCTGAATGCGGCCGTACAGGCTGCTTGAGGGTCACGACACGCTTCTCTCGTTGCCTTTGAAAATGCGAAAGCCGCCATGGAACATGGCAGCTCAGTTTGATGGCAACCTTGCTCTGCCCGATGTCATCCTCGGCCCTTGTGCCGAGGATCTGCTGCCCTAGCGACCGGGGGCAGATGCTCGGGACAAGCCCGAGCATGACGAAATGAAGGGTCGGCCGACCTTGTCAGCGGTTTGAGCCGCCATGGAAACCATGGCGGCTTCTTGCGTCGGCGTGCCGGCCGGAAGGCTCAGCGGCCGCCCTCGATCTTGCGGTGGCGCTGCGCAATCCCGCCTTTGCCATAGGGATAATCGAGCGGCTGCGGCGCGCTGACCTCGTTGAGCCTGGCCATTTCCTCGTTGGAAAGCTCGACCGTCATGGCACCGAGATTGTCGGCGAGCTGTTCGGGTGTGCGGGCGCCGAGAATGACCGAGGTGACGGCCGGCTGCGCCGCCGTCCAGGCGAGCGCCACCTGCGCCATGCTGACGCCGCGGGCCTTGGCGATCTCTTCGACCGTGCCGATGATCGCCCAGGTGCGTTCCTGCGCGTTGCGGGGGGCATAGGATTCGCTGCCGCGATTGGGGTTCTCGCCGAGGCGGGTGGCGCCGGTCGGCATCTGGTCGCGCTTGTACTTGCCGGTCAGCCAGCCGCCGCCGAGGGGCGACCACGGCAAGAGGCCCATGCCGGCGTCCTGGCAGGCGGCAACGATTTCGAGCTCGATGTCGCGCGCCAGCAGGCTGTATTGCGGCTGCAGCGTCACCGGACGCGTATAACCGCGCGCCTTGGCGATCTCCGACGCCTTGGCGATGTGCCAGCCGACATAGTTGGAGAAGCCGTAATAGCCGATCTTGCCAGAGGAAACCGCATCGTCGAGGAAACGCAGCGTCTCTTCGATCGGCGTCAGCGCGTCCCAGGCATGCATCTGGTAGAGATCGATCTGTTCGATGCCGAGGCGGCGCAGCGAATCATCGAGCGCCTGGCCGAGATGCCGGCGCGACAGGCCTATATCGTTGGGTCCGTTGCCCATCGGAAACCGGCCCTTGGTGGCGACGATCGCCTGACGGGCCTCGGTCGGGCGCGCCTTCAGCCAGCGGCCGATGATCTCTTCCGACTTGCCGGCGCTGTAGACATCGGCCGTATCGATGAAATTGCCGCCCCAGGCGAAATAATCGTCGAGCAGCTTGTGCGAGGCCGCTTCGTCGGCCTCCGCGCCGAAGGTCATGGTGCCCAGGCAGTAGGCGGTGACGACGGCCCCGCTGGGACCGAGCTTGCGATAATCCATTTATTCCTCCTCATGCGGATACCCGTAGCCGACGCGCAAAATCGCCGGGGTAGAAGCCGGGGCTTCCGCAATCTAATGACAATATCGAGCTTGAGGCGGCCTCTGCCGCCGGATGACGTATGGCGCCCTGGGCTCATCCAGCGCAGGGGCGAGGGCAGCATAACCAATCCCGCCCGTGCCACAAGTGGGAAAACATATTCCCGCCTGCCGCGCAGCCGGCGACGACTACGGATTCTTCGAGAACGAGGCGGCGATCAGGTCCGCGGCTGCGACACCGGTCTCATAGGCACCGTGCGCCGTCGAGTAACGCGAACGCGAACAGGCTTCGCCGGCAAAGAATATTCGCCCCTCATGTGGTGCTGCGAGGACCGCCCGCTGATCGGAGGCGCCGGGCTCGGCATAGGAATAGGACCCGCCGATATGGGGGGCGGCGGCCCAGGCGGAGATCGCCGCCAGCGACAACTCCTTGCGGATGTCCGCGCCGAATTGCCCGGCCAATTCATCGGCGGCAAAGGCAAAGGCGGCGTCTTTTCCCTCCCGCTCCAGATGGTGCGCCAGATCGCCGGCGAAATAGGCTTCGACAACAGGAGCGCCGAGAGGGCGGAGCTGATAGGTGCCTGTTGCACCGCTGCTGATGGAGCCGAGCATATGGGTATCAGCCGGCAGCGCCTCCGGATGGGCAAGTCCGAGGAAGAGCTTGTCGGCCAGCCCGAGCGGTAAACGGGCGGCCGCCTGCGTTTTATCAGGCAGGGGCGGATCGAAGGCGATCTTTTCGGCGGCAAGCATATTCGTCGAAACGGTGACCAGCACGGCGCGGACGCTCAGCACGCCTTGGTTCGTCTCGATGCCGATCCGGCCGGCGTGACGGTGATCGATGCTCCCGACTTCGACTCCAAGCCTTACCGGAACCGGCCCCCCGTAGAGCGAGATCAATGTTCCGTAGCCCTCGCGCACCCGCCAGTCCGGGCCCGGCCCCGGATCGTATCTGGTGTAGTCGACGATCGATGAGCGTTCTAACTCGGCGCCGGTGATATAGGTGCCGATTGCCCGGATCTGGCCGTTCCAGGCATTGCCGGGTTCGAGCACAGCCGCCAGATCCGCATCATCGCCTTCATGGCTGTCGAGGCGTTCGAAATAGCCGCCGATCGCCTCCTGCGCGGCATGGATGTCGACGCCATCCCGCTGAAGCCGCCGCCCGCCGTTCCAGGGCGCCGGGGTGCGGTCGACCGTCAACCCCACCTTCTCGGCAATCGCCGTCCAGGCATTGGTTCGCGCCCCATGCAGCCAGCCGCAGCCGAGATCAAGCGCGACGTCGGCTGCGCCCGGCAACCCCACCGTCCAGGCCCTGCCGCCGAGACGGTCGCCGGCTTCCAGCAGGAGAATCGAAAGATCCGGACGAATCGCCTGCAAGCGCCGAGCGGCGGCAATGCCGGCTGCGCCACCGCCGATGATGACGACGTCTTCGTCGGCGCCTTTGCCATTATCACCGGACATGTCTTCTCCTTTGGCTGCTCGGGCTCAGCTAAACTTTCATCTCGATAAAAGACAAGGGCTGGGGATAGCGCGCCGCGCCATGGATTAAACTGCCTCCGCGTGACATACAGGTCCGATGAGCGTGCAGAGAGATTCGCAACTCGACATGTTTGCCAGGCCATCGCCGGCGGTCGCCAAGGCGCGCGCTCCTTCGCGCCGGCCGCCGTCGCAGCCGGACGCCCGTTCCGATGAAGAGATGGCGCGCGCACTTGAAGAAAGCGGCAACTATCGCATCCTCAGGAAACTGACCGCCCGGCCGATTGCCCCTGTCAGGCGGCCGGAATATCCGCGGCTCGGCGTCGTTCTCGACACGGAGACGACCGGTCTCAACCATCGCAGCGACGAAATCATCGAAATCGGCGCCGTCGCCTTCACATTCGCCGACAACGGCACGGTCGGCGATATCGTCGGCATCTATGGCGGCCTGCAGCAGCCGTCGCGGCCGATCCCGCCCGAAGTCACCCGGCTGACGGGGATCACCGATGCGATGGTCGAAGGACAGGTGATCGACATCAGGTCGCTCAGCGATCTGATCGAACCGGCCGATCTGATCATCGCCCACAATGCCGGTTTCGACCGGCCGTTCTGCGAGGCCTTCTCAACGCTCTTCACCGGCAAGGCCTGGGCATGTTCGGTGTCGGAAATCGACTGGAGCGCGCGCGGCTTCGAGGGCACCAAGCTCGGCTATCTCGTCGGCCAGGCCGGTTATTTCCATGACGGCCATCGCGCGGTGGACGACTGCCACGCGCTCCTGGAAATCCTCGACCGGCAGCAAGGTGAGGGTGAAAGCCCGTTTGCCGAACTGTACCGGGCCAGCCAGCGCTCGCGCATCCGGATCTTCGCCGAACACAGCCCGTTCGAAATGAAGGACCATCTGAAGGCGAGGGGCTATCGCTGGTCTGACGGAAGCGACGGCCGCCTGAAGTCCTGGTGGATCGAAGTCGGCGAAGACGAGCTCGGTGACGAACTCTCCTATCTGCGCTCGGAAATCTATCGATGGAGAGAGGCGGATCCGCCGACCGTGCGGCTGACGGCCTTCGATCGTTTCAAACTGTGACCGCGAAGCGGTTCGGATCCTGAACAAAACCCTCCCGACGCGACCCATGCAAGAGCCGCATAGGTGCAGTGATGCATTGGCGCTGCAACAATCACAGGTCTCATACTATATACGGCTCATCGAAGCGAACGAAGCGCCAAGGACTGGCAGCTAGGCTTCGAAAGCCCACGGAAAGGGGATCATCATGAACGTAGCACGCTCTTTCAACAATTGGCGCAAGTACCGTCAGACGGTCGCTGAACTGGGCCGCATGACCACGCGCGAACTGGACGACCTCGGCATCGGCCGCGGCGAAATCCGCTCCGTCGCCCGTGCCGCCATCGGCCGCTAACGGCCTGATAGACGACTCTCTTCGAGCCTTGCCCAGCGCCTGCTTCTCCCGAGCGGGCGCTTTGCTTTTGCGTCGCGAGCCATGAGCATTTCGCATAATGCATGGCTGCCTTGCAAAGAAATGCCTATCAACTGGGCATAAAATAAGTATGATTATTTCCATCGAAGCGATGCATCTCCTCCCGCATCCCTTCGATATGCAGGCGCCCATTCTCCTCCCAAGGTCGCCTGCGTGAATGACAGCACTCCTCCTCCCAGCTGTCGTTCGGTTCTTTTCGAAAAGCCTGCCGCACCTCCTCCCGCGGCAGGCTTTTTCGTTTTGGCCACCGGACCGCGCCGAGAGCGGCCGCTTGCGATGGGGATGTCGTCATCAATCCCAGGCAATTCTCCTGTCTGTTCTCAGCTCTGCCTGAATGCTCCAGCCGCCTCGCCTGTCTTTAGGCAAGCGCGGACAAAGCTGTTGACACTGAACTTGTCGTACAACTATGTAACCAGACGGATACCACCGCGGCGGAAAACGTCCGATATGACCCGCTTTCCGCAATAGCGGTACCGCCTGACGACAATGAAGCTGAAGGAAAATTGACATGCAGATCGACGTGAGGCACGCCTCCCATCCCGAGGCCGTGCGCGGTTACGACACCGAAACGCTGCGGCGTCACTTTCTGGTGGAAACCGTCTTCGAAGGCGGCGAGATCCGGCTGACCTATTCCCATTACGACCGCATGGTCATCGGCGGCGCCACTCCGCTCGGCGCCGGGCTGACGCTGACGGCGCCGACGGCGATCGGACAGGAAACCTTCCTTGCCGAGCGCGAACTCGGCGCCCTCAATATCGGCGGCGCTGGCCGCATCATCGTCGACGGCACCAGCTACGATCTTGCCAAATATGATTGCCTCTATGCCGGCAAGGGCGCCAAGGACGTCAGGTTCGAAAGCGTGGATGCCGACAATCCGGCCAAGTTCTATCTGGTCTCGACGCCGGCCCATCAGACGCATCCGATCGTGCTGCTCACCCGCGAAAAGGCCCGCCACCTGACGCCGGGCGAAGCCGCGACGGCCAACAAGCGGTCGATCTACCAGTTCATCCACCCTGAGGTCTGCCAATCGTGCCAGCTCACTTTGGGCTTCACCATGATCGAGCCGGGCAGCGTCTGGAACACCATGCCGGCCCATACACATGACCGGCGCATGGAAGCCTATCTCTATTTCGATCTCGAAGCCGAGCAGCGCGTCTTCCACTTCATGGGCGAGCCGCAGCAGACCCGGCATATGCTTGTCGCCAACGAGCAAGCGGTCATCTCGCCGCCCTGGTCGATCCATTCAGGCGCCGGCACGAAGAATTACAGCTTCATCTGGGCGATGGCCGGCGACAACAAGAGCTTCACCGACATGGACCACATTGCCATTGCGGATCTGAGGTGAGCGCCGTGGCCAATCCCTTCGATCTTTCCGGCAAGACGGCTGTCGTCACCGGTGCCAATACCGGGATCGGCCAGGCCATCGCGGCCGCGTTGGCCGGTGCCGGTGCGTCGATCGTCGCCGTCGGGCGCTCCTCGATGGACGAAACCGAAGCATTGGTGAAGGAAGCGGGCAGCCGCTTCCACGTCATCAAGGCCGATCTCGGCACCATCGAGCCGGTCAAAGGGATTGTCGCCGAGGCCATCCAGACCTTCGGCGACCTCGACATTCTCGTCAACAATGCCGGCATCATCCGCCGTGCCGATGCGCTCGACTTCACCGAGGAAGACTGGGACGCGGTGATCGACGTCAACCTGAAGACGGCCTTCTTCCTGTCGCAGGCGGCCGGCCGTCACATGGTCGACAAGGGCAGGGGCAAGATCATCAACATCGCCTCGCTGCTGTCCTTCCAGGGCGGCATCCGCATCCCCTCCTATACCGCCTCGAAAAGCGGCCTTGCCGGCCTGACCAAGCTGCTTGCCTGCGAATGGGCCGGCAGGGGCGTCAACGTCAACGCCATCGCGCCGGGTTATTTCGTCACCAACAATACGACGGCGCTACGCGAGGATCCGGATCGCAATGCCGCCATCCTCGCCCGCATTCCGGCCGGGCGCTGGGGGAAGCCCGATGAACTCGGCGGTGCGGCCGTCTTCCTGGCATCGTCGGCATCCGACTATGTGCATGGGACGGTGCTGCCCGTCGATGGCGGCTGGCTGGCGCGGTGATCCGCGTCACCGTGTGACCGATATTGAGGCGCCAAGCCGCACGTCGTTTTGCCTTTCCCGTCGGCATGCGTTAGCAAAGGGACAGCGGTCGGCGGAGCCACCTCGACAGGCAGGATTTCGATCGGGATGACGGACAAGGACAACGCGCTCTTCACCACCATTCGCCAGCCGCCGAACCTGCGCAGCGGCCTTGCCGATACGCTGATGGCGCAGATCGAATCCGGCGATCTTAAGCCGGGCCAGCGGCTGCCGACCGAACAGGCGATCATGGCGGCGACCGGCGTCAGCCGGACGATCGTGCGCGAGGCGCTCGCCACGCTGCGTGCCAAAGGCCTGATCACCACGCATCAGGGCCTGGGGGCTTTCGTTTCGAACGATCCCAACCCGCGATCCTTCTCGATCATCCCCAACGATCTGCGGTCGATCGATGAGGTTCTGCGTGTGCTGGAGCTGCGCATCGGGGTCGAATATGAAGCCGCCGGTCTTGCCGCGCTGCGGCGTACGTCGGAGGACATAGAGCGCATGCAGGACCGCCTCGACGCCCTCGACAAGGCGCTGGAGAAGGGCGGCTACGGCGCGCAGGAGGATTACGCCTTCCACAGGTCGATCCTGGTCGCGACGCAGAATTCCTATTACAGCCGCCTCTTCGACACGTTCGGCGATATTATGGTGCCGCGCCAATGGGCGCGTCTCGACAAGATGACGGGCTTGGAGCGCCAGCGCCATGCCGCACGCATGCGCAGGGAACACCACGCCATCTTCGGGGCGATCCGCGATGGCAACGAAGCGGCCGCGCGTCGCGCGATCCGCAGCCACCTGTCGAAGAGTGCGGCGCGCTTCGAAGAGCTGCGCGACGCGACCAACCCGACCTGAATTTCAAATCTGCGGCTTCGGCTTCATTAACCGCCGCCAGGCAGCGTGATCCGTCTGCAGATCGAGGGCGGCATGCGCCGCCGGCAGCAGCGGTTTGCGGCTGCGCCGGCCGAAGCGCCGTTTGAAACCTATGATATTTTCGACGAAGCTCCTGGTGTAGAGGCCGGGTCCGCTTGAATAGATGCGCCATCCGCCGTCGACGGCGATATTGCCCGCCTTGACGCGCCCCCAATCATCTGCCGCCTGATAGCGGTCATGGAAGGCCGCGTCGCTGCTGCTGAAATAGGTATTGCGCTGGCGCAGCGAAGCATGCGGCAAGGCCGTCGTGACGGCGATCGGATTGACGATGGCGATCGCCGTCCAGAGCGCGTCGGCCGCAGCATCGATGGCAAGCGTCTCGCAATAACGCAGATGCGCATGCACATACATCAGCCCGATCTCGCGGCCGAAGAAGGAGGAGGATTCGGCCCGGCGGAACAGCGTTTCGGGCCCACCGGCGTAGGTCGCTGGTTTTTCCATCAACCGCACGCCGTCGGGGAAAAGCAGATGCTCCTCGATCAGCCGCATATGATCGCGCCTCTGCGCCGGCGTGAACAGCTTGCCGAGGATCGCCTGCGTCATCGCGATCAGCGAGAAGGACAGGTCGGTGCGCGTGTCGCTTGGGTGCAGCAGCAATTCAACGCCGTCATGGGCGGGATCGAAGATGCCGTAGCCGGCAACGACGCCGTCACGCACGAGATGGCGATTGAAATCCCGGCGCATCGCGGTTGCGATCTTGCTCAGCGCCTTGGCCTTGCCCTTGTGACCGAGGCGGCGCAGGATGGCGGAATAACGAACGATCTGCTCGTAGCCCAGGGCGACGGTCCAGCTGCTGACCATCCAGTCGCGCAGATGCGGATCGGCCGGCTGTAGGGAATCGTTCCAGTCGCCCTCGCCATAACGGATCAGATGGGTTCCCGGGATGAAGCGTTCGCGGACGGTATCGAGCAGCTTCTCGACATGGACGGCAATGGTGTCGGCCTCGGGCGCCTTCTGCATGGTCTTTTCATCGCGCCAGGACACTTTCTCGTCGAGAATGGCGAGATCGCCGGTCGCTTCGATATAGTCGCACAGCGCCTTCAACGGCCAGATGATGATGTCGCCGTGGCAGTCGCCCGCCCGGATGTTGGCATAGGGCTCCAGCATGAACCATTGCGGCCAGTCGCCTTTATCAAGGTACTGTTCGCTGAAGACCGTTTTCAGCACTTGCTTGGCCTCGCGGTCATGCTCATAGGCGAGCAGGAATTCGATCGGCCCCTGGCAGGCGTCGCGCGTGCCCCAGGCCGCACCCGTATATTGCTCCAATCCATGCGGCACGCTCAGATGCACGATGGCGTCATGTGCAAGCCAGGGCAGGAGGGTGGCCTGGGCGGCAAGATCGGGCAAAGCGCTGGCAATCCGCATGCCGCGCACGGCGTTGCGCCAGAATGTCGATGCCGAGGCGAGCAGGGCTTCCCCGCTAACACCGGCCTCATACCGTTGCGCCAGCCGCTTGGCGTCGTCCGCATCGGTCATCGAACCGACGACGGCGAAGGAGAGGGCCTGGGTCGGCCGGGAGCGCAGCGCCACGAAAGCGCCGTTGCGCGCAAGGCCGTCGATATAGAGCAGCTCGTCGCCGCCGATCTCGTCGATGGCATCGGGCGTCGAACTCACCAGCCAATACGCGGCATCGGGGTAACGCCCGCCCCAGAGCCAGGCGGGGTCGGGCCGGAAGGAGACGCGTTTGCGCGAGGGGTCGAAGTCGATCTGCCCGCCGGCGTCATATTCGCGCTCGCCGAGCACGACATGACCGAAGACCAGGAAGCGGCACGGCTTGCCCTCGACGGAAACGCTCCATTGCATCGCCGCATCCTCGCCGGAGGCGACGGCCGTCACGATGATCGTGTGCTCCGGGCATTGATAGATCCAGCGGCAGTCGCTCAAACCCATCTCGAAAGCCGACGGCACCGCCAGAAGCTGCCAGCCCGCGCCGACATCCGCCATGATGCGCAGTCCGCTGGCGCGCGTCAGATTGTAGGGATCGCGCGAGACGGAAAAGAGCTTGTGGAAGGAGGTGTTGCCGATCGTCAGCTGCGCAGCAAAAATGCCCTGCATCCAGCAGGTGGCGGCAAGCGTGGCATCGTCAAGCAACATGTTCTGGCCGCTTCGGACGATGGCGCCGTGGCGCCGCGCGACGACGAGCTCCTTGTCGCGCAGCACGACGTGGCGGTTGAGAGCACCGTCCGGCACGAAAAACGAAAGCAGCTTTCCGTGGCCACGCTCTTCCAGGCTCCGCTCGGGATACAGCCGGCCGATCGCCTTTTTATCCAGCGTCTCGACTTCCAGCAGAGGAACGTCCTGGAGCAGGCTGCGAACCGGCGCTGCCGCTTCCGGACGAGCTACAGCATCGTCCGGCAGCTCGATGCCATCGAGCCGCGAAAGATCGGCATCGCTCGAGGCGTCGGGATGATCGGCGGCGAACAGGGCAAAGAACGTCGCCGTCGCGCCATCTGGTGTGACCGACAGCGATCTCGATTGAACGGCAGGGCAGGCGGTCTCCTGCTGGCGCCGTTCGCTCGGCAGCGGCGTGCCGAAGGCGCCGACCAGCAGGTCGTCGAGCCGGCTCTTTGCCTGCACCAACTGGATCGCATCGGTGGCATAGGCGACAGCCCCGTCGAGGCAGCCTTGCGCGAGCCAGGGATTGCGGCCGCCCGACTGTTTGAGATTTTGCCGGTTGATCACGACGCAGCCATAGGCCTTGTGGTCGGCAATGTGGTGATCGACATATTGCGAGGCATAGGCCTCGCTGTTCATCAGAAAGCCGCGGTCGCCGAGGCCGACATCTTGGATCAGCACCAGATCCGCCGGCAGCGTGCCATCCATCAGATGCCGGATCGAGGCACGCCAGAACCATGCCGTTTCGGAAGAGTGAAGCGCGAGGCGGACGTCGTAAGCAATATCGCCTGTCTTGCCGCTCCACGAGAAGCTCGTCGCATCATAGGCGAAACTGCCTTTGGCACGCGGCCCGACGATCTCAACGACATCGGGACGGGCGCCGCCGACGCGCAGATAAAGGCGGCTGATGCCGCCGATGAGCGGCGAGCCCTGGATCTGGTTGACCTGCACCGATCCCTTGTCGTCGGCATAGTCGATGGCAAACAGCGTCCCGTTCGGCAGCGTCGATATCGACAGGCCGGAACCGTTGCTGATCGTAAAGAGGCCAAGCTCTTCACGTCGTGGCATTTGCAAGCTGCGCGTCCGGTTGGGGGCCATTGAGATCTCGTCGATTGATCAGAGGGAATCAGAGGATGGCGCAAAAAGATTGAGAGAAATCTTACCGGTGATCGGCAGATCGACAAGCAATCGTGGCGGTCTTCACCCAGGCGCCGGCCGTCTGGCGAAGGGTACGCACAACAGGGCGCAGCCGGTCAGGATGGCGACGACCATCCAGGCTTCGTTGATGGCCTGAACGATTGCCGCGGCCTGGATCAGCGGATCGAGCAACGCGGTGGTATCGGCATCGAAACTGCCATTATGTCCCGATATGGCCTGAAGCGGTGCGCCGACGAAAGCTGCCGCGCCGATGTCGCCGGCCTGAAGGCGCGCCCACAGACCTTGTCCCAGCGGTTCCGAGCGCGTGTAGATGATGGTGTCGATCAGGGCGATGCCGATCGCGCCGCCGAGATTGCGCATCAGATTGAAAAGCCCGCTGGCATCGGGAATGCGATCGGCCGGCAGCGTGCCGAGCGCCAGCCGCGTCGGCGGCAGCAGGCAGAACATGATGGCGACGCCGCGCACGACCTGCGGCCAGAACATCGCGTCGTAGTCCGAACGCGGGTCCTGAAAGGCGCTCATGCCGACCCCGATCGCAAACATGGCGAAACCGACAGCCGAGAGCAGCCGCGCATCCATGCGCTTCTCCAGCGCGACGGCGACCGGCGCGGTGATCAGCTGCGCAATGCCGGTGACCAGCATCGTCATGCCGATTTCGAGCGCACCGTGGCCCCTGACGAAAGCGAGAAAGACCGGCATGAGGTAGACCGAGCCGAAAAGGCCGATGCCAAGCACGAAACTCAGGACGGAGCCGACGAGAAAGTTGCGATCGGCGAAATTGCCGAGATCGACGATAGGCCGGCGCCGGCGCAGCGTCCGGCCGATGAAGGCGCTTCCCGATACAAGACAGACCGCCAGCAGGCTCAGCACATAGGCCGAAGCCCAGCCGCTGGTCGGCGCCTCTTTCAGGCTGAGTTCCAGGCTCGTCAACGCCGTCGCCATCAGGACAAGCGACACGGCGTCGAGATGCCGGAGTTCGGACGGGTCGGCCGCCTGCCGCGGCAGAAAGCGGGCCGCCAGCACTGCCGAGGCTATGCCCGGAAGGATGTTGATCAGGAACAGCCAGTGCCAGGAATAGGTTTCGGTCAGCCATCCGCCGACGATCGGCCCGATGGTCGGCGCCAGCACCGCCAGCACGCCGGCGATCGTCGTCGCAAGCGCCTGCCGCTTGTTCGGGAACAGGATGAACACGGCCGAAAACACTGAGGGGATCAGCGTCCCCCCGGAAAAACCCTGCAGCACCCGCCAGGCGACCAGCGTGCCAAAACTGCCGCTGGCGGCGCAGCCGGCCGAGGCAATCACGAACAGGGTGATGGCGGCAACGAACAGCCATCGCATCGTCAGGAGCCGCATCAAGAGCCCGGTGAGCGGGATCGCGATCACTTCGGCGATGAGATAGGCCGTCTGTATCCAGCTCATCTGATCCGGATCGATCTCGAGCGCCGACTGGATGGTCGGCAGCGACGTCGCCACCACCTGGACGTCGAGGATGGCCATGAACATGCCGACGCACATCGCCAGGAAGCCGAGCCAGACGATGGCGGGCGTTCGATCCGGACGAGCAGCTTCAACTTCAACCGACATGCGACGATCCCACCGGCCGCGGCATCCAAGCTGTCATGTTTGCGATCGAAACAATCGAGCTGTCAATCGGCAGATTGAGTATCTTGGCACAACCCGCAGAACCGAGGGAGCGGCAGGGGCTGGCCCGCGGGCACGCGGCTTGGCCCGGAGGCACCACAGAAAATCCGCCTCGTCGATTGACCCCGGCAAAAATCCGACTATCAATATTAAATCAATTTGATTGACTTCACTGCCATGCCAATCCCGGCGCCCGCGCCGGAGTGCTCAAAAGCCTGTTTTTCCTTAAGGAAGAGTCCCATGTCGACACCGCGACCGAACGCCCTGCGGCTTGAAACCCTTTGGAACCCGCCCGCCGACGGCAAGGAATTCTCCTACGTCCTGCGCCTCAAAAACCTCGGCAGCGCGTCGCTTTCGAATTTTTCCCTCTGCGTCAGCGGCCCCGGCCGCGTCGATCCGGCCGGGCGCGTCGAAGGGGCGACGGTCTCGAAGCGGCTCTCCAATTTCACCGAATTCCAGCCACCGGCTGGTTTCGTTCTCGGCGCGGGCGAAACCTGGACAGTGTCCGTCTTTGCGCTGAGCTGGCAGTTCCGCCACTGGACGGATGGCGCGACAAGCGCCTATCTTGCGCTTTCCGATGGCAGCACCATTGTGCTCGGCATCGAGCCGACGCGCTCTTCGGTTAGCAACGCAGCCCTGAAGCGCGGCGCCGAGATCTATCCCGTTCCGGTCAACGCACCCGTTCAGATATCGGTCATCCCCTGGCCGAACCATGTCGCGGTCTCCTCCCGCCGTCCGCTGCCGGCCGGTTTTGCCCCGCAGGCGCAGAGCGCCGAAGGGGAGGCGGCGGCGAAAGGCTTCGCGGCGCTGGTCGACCATCTCTTCGCCGTCGAAGGCATCGTGCGCAGCGAGGCGGAAGGCGCAGTGCCGGTCATCCTGAAGGATGCCGCCGGCTTCGGCCCCGAAGCCTATCGGCTGAGCTTCGACGAGGAGACCCTGACGGTCGAGGCGAGCAGCCGCACCGGCTTCCTCTACGGCCTCGTCACACTCGGCCAGATCTGGCGCGGCGCCAGGCTGCATCCCGGCGTCTTCCAGTTTCCCGGGGCCGGCGAGATCGTCGACGAGCCGGCGATGGGCTGGCGCGGCCTGCACCTCGACGTCGCCCGCCAGTTTTATGGCGCCGCCGAGGTCAAGAAGCTGCTGGCAGTGCTCGCCTGGAACAAGCTCAACCGCTTCCACTGGCACCTTTCCGACGACGAGGCCTGGCGCGTCGAGATCGACGCCTATCCCGCCCTGACCGAGATCGGCGCCTGGCGCGGCCACGGGCTTGCCGTGCCGCCGCTGCTGGGATCGAGCCCGACCCGAACCGGCGGCTACTACACCAAGTCAGTCATCCGCGAGATCGTCGCCCATGCGAAGAGCTTCGGCATCGAGATTGTGCCCGAGATCGACATGCCCGGCCATTGCTACGCCATGCAGCAGGCGATCCCGGAGCTGCGCGATCCGGCCGAGAAGGGCA
The DNA here is from genome assembly GCF_014200175.1 of Rhizobium lentis. Classification (GTDB taxonomy): domain Bacteria; phylum Pseudomonadota; class Alphaproteobacteria; order Rhizobiales; family Rhizobiaceae; genus Rhizobium; species Rhizobium mulingense. The sequence continues at coordinate 176,995 of NZ_JACHBD010000005.1, forward strand.
GCTATTACTCGGTCCAGGGCTTTCCCGACAATTGCATCAATCCGGCGCGCGAGCAGACCTACGAGATCGTCGAGACGATCCTTGCCGAACTGATCGAGCTCTTTCCGTTCAAGGTTATCCATCTCGGCGCCGACGAGGTGCCGCTCGGCGCGTGGTCCGGGTCGCCGGCAGCACTCGCGCGCCTGCGGGATGTCGCCGGCGACGCGGTTGCCGATGCGCATGCCAAGCGGCTGAACGTCGTCACCAACACGCACGGCGCCGACGATATCCACGGCTCGGGCGCGGCGATCCTGCAGGCGGAGTTCCTGGAGCGCGTGCAGCGTTTCCTGGCAAGCAAGGGCTGCATCACCGGCGGCTGGGAAGAGGCGGCGCATGGCGACGTCATCGACAAGGAGAAGAGCTATCTCTGCAGCTGGCGCAATGTCGAGGTCTCGGCCGAGCTCGCCGAACGCGGCTATCAAATGGTCGTCTGCCCCGGCCAGGTCTACTACCTCGACATGGCGCTGAGGCCCGATTGGGACGAACCGGGCGCCAGCTGGGCGGGGAATTCCGATGCGGAAAAGCTCTATAAGTTCGATCCGCTCGGTGGCTGGACGGCGGGCCAGAAACAGAAGCTGCTCGGCATCCAGGCCTGCATCTGGTCGGAACCGATGACGGACCGCGCCGTCTTCGACCGCCTGGTTTTCCCGCGCATCTCCGGGCTTGCCGAAACAGGCTGGACGAAGCCGTCCGCCAAGTCTTGGGACCGCTTCAAGGCACTCGCAGGGCTGATGCCGCTGCTTTACGGGCTGCAACAATCGTAAGGCCGGCCTTCACTGCCGCTGCCGGTAGGCAGAGGGCGTGAGACCGGTGCCCAGCTTGAAGGCCCGGGTCAGGTGGCTCTGGCTGCTGAAGCCGCAGGCCGAAGCGATCTGCGCGATCGGCTCCATGCCCGATAGCATCGATTTGGCGCGCTCGACACGCCGGTGCGCCACCCAGCCGTGGGGCGACACGCCAAAGCTTGCCCGGAACATCCGCTGAAAATGAAAGGCGCTGAGCTGCCCGATATCAGCCAGATCCTGCAGGCGGATCGTCTCGCCAAGATGGGCCTCGATATAGTCGAGGGTTCGGCGCCGCACATGCGGCGCGAGTCCGCCGCTGATCGCGCGGGCACGCATGCCTCCATAACGCGGATCAACGAAGAGATCGTGGATCGCCTGCGTCATCGCTTCTTCGGCGAGCAGATGCCCGCCCGCCAATATCGCTTCCGTCATCTGCCGAAGCCTCAGCGCCAAGGCGGGGGCATCGGCAAAGGTCACTTCGGGAAGAGCCATGAGCCGCGCATCGCGGTCGAAGGTCTCGGCAAACATCCGCCGCATCTGATCGTCGGGAACATACAGATGGACGAATTCGAAGAAGTCGGTGATTTCCCATTCCGACGAGTGCCCCTGCGGCATGATGCACAGCACACCGGGACGGCCGCGCGCGTCGGGGCCATCCAGCCGACGCGTTCCGGCGCCGCCGCTGAGATAAAGACTGAACGTATGACCGTCCGGCCGCTGATAGCTCATCCTGTCATGCGCATTGCTCCAGATGGCAGCCGATCGCCCGAAACCCAGATCGATCGACTGTGACATCCGCGCAGTGGGAGAGGCGGACAAAAACCTGAAAACCGAGAGGCGGCTATCTTTCACTCATCTTTCCCACAGCTGGCCATGCGTTCAGAACAATACGGAGAGACGCCTGACATGGCGAGGGGGAAGTCCGGGCACATCGATTTCATAGCAAGAATCTGCAAGAGACCCGTTCACGGTTTGCCTATTGGTGGAGAAAACAAGGATTACTCCATGGCAAATGTCGTTCTTTTCATCGCGACCGTCCTGATATGGGGGACGACCTGGATCGCCATTGCGATGCAGGTCGGTCCCGTGCCGGTCCTGGTCTCGGTCTTTTATCGATTTGCGCTCGCCGCCGTGATCCTCGTCGCCATCCTGGCTGCCATGCGCCGGCTCAAGGTCCCTGCCTTGCGCGATCAACCCTTCATCCTGGCCCAAGCGCTCTGCCTGTTCAGCCTCAATTTCATCTGTTTCTACAACGCTGCCGCCTTTGTTCCTTCAGGGCTGATCTCTGTGATCTTCTCGCTCGCAACGATCTACAACGCCGTCAATGCGCGCCTCTTCTTCGGCGACCGCATTACCGGCCGCACGCTCTTCGCAGCGGCGCTCGGCGCAACCGGCCTTCTGCTGCTGTTCGGAGATGAGGTTGTCGTCGATTTCGACATGGGCACGCTGAAAGGGATCGGGCTTGCAGCGCTCGGCACGCTGTTCTTCTCGCTCGGCAATATGGCATCGCGCCGCAACAGCGCGGCCGGCATCTCACCGCTGACCGCCAATGCATGGGGCATGACCTATGGCGCGATCATCCTCCTCGTGCTGATTGCCGTGACGCGGACGCCGATCGTGGCACCATCAGGCGTCACCTATCTTGCCGCGTTGCTCTATCTCTCTACCATCGGATCGGTGATCGGTTTCACCACCTATCTCATGCTGGTGTCGCGCATCGGCTCCTCACGCGCGGCCTATGCCACCGTGCTGTTCCCGATCGTCGCCCTGTCGCTGTCGACGGTCTTCGAGGGCTATCACTGGAGCGGTCTCGGCCTGATCGGCCTGGCGCTGACGCTGCTCGGGAACGTGATCATCTTTGCGCGCCCTCTCGCGCGGCGGTCGCCGCAACCCGATGCGAGCCTGCCGGCACGCGGCTGACGGACGGGCGAGAGCTAGCCGACCGGCTTCTGCAGCACGTCGAAGCGTGGATTGGTTTCGGAAAAGATCGGCAGGGCGGCGGCGCCGAGGATGGCCGTGTCCTTGCCGGTCATGCCGAACATCACACGCGGCACCGTCCGCTGCCGGCCGGGATCGATCGGATCGTGCAGCGGCTCCAGCCGTTCGGCAAGCCGGCGCATCAGCGATGTCGGCAGGCTGCCGCCGAGCACGATGGTCTCAGGATCGAAGGCGAGCTCGAGGAAATCGAGGATCTGCCGCAGCGGCTGGATGGCCTGGTCGAGCCAGGTGTCCAGACCTCCGCCGCCTCTGGCGATCACCGCATCGAGTTCGTCCGGCGAAAGCTCCCCTACGTTGGCAATGCCCATGGATTGATAGGCGACCGACGCCGAAATGTAGCGATCCAGGCAGCCGCGTTTGCCGCAGCTGCAGATCCTGCCATTCGGTTCGACGATGACGTGGCCGATCTCGCCGGCATTGTTGCGGCTGCCCTTGTAGAGATGGCCGTCGAGAAACATGCCGGCGCCGATGCCGCCGCCGCCGGCCAAAAACAGATAGATGAAGCTGGCCAGACCGCGGGCGACACCATGAAGGCGCTCGCCGATCGCTGCCGCCGTCGCATCGTTCTCGACCAGCACCGGCACGTTGAGCCGCTGTTCCAGCTCGGGGCCGACGGGAAAACCCTGCCAGCCGGGCAGGCTCTGGGGGCTGAGGGATGTGGTACCGCCCTCGGCATAGCGACCGGGCAAGGCGATGCCGACGCCGAGCAGCCGCTCCTGGTCGAAGGCGAAGGCTTGTTTGAGATGTTCGACGGTCGACTGGAGGAGCGGCATCGCCCTCTGCGGATCCGGGTGCTCGACCTGGCGCTCGACGCGCGCGCAGACGGCGCCGGAGAGATCGGTCAGCACGCCGCTCGCCCGCTGGTGGCCAAGCTCGAGGCCGATCGAATAGGCGCCGGCCGGATTGATGGAATAGGGAATGATCGGCTGGCCGCGCGCCAGCTTCTGCGCCTCGGCGGCGACGAGCAGATGCGACCTCTCCAGCTCCTCGACGATATTCGACACCGTCTGCGGCGTCAGCGCCGTCATGCGGGCGATCGACGCTCGCGACAGAGAACCGTGCGTGCGGATCAACTCGATTACCACGCGCCGATTGTGAGACTTGGCCTGCTCGAGATTCGTGCCGGAAATCGCCTTCATGTCGCCTTCAAAGGATAAGCCTCACCACCCTTGTCACAAGACGGGTGGCGATGAAAGCCACATTCTTCGTGCCCCCTATTGAACCTCGGCGTCGGCGGGCGCAACGGCATTGCGCCGCTGCAGCAGGCCGAGGATCGTGATCCCAGACAGGCCGGTGACTGCGCTCAGAATGGCGGTTCCGGAATAGCCGGTCGCCCAGGTGCCGGCGGCGAAGACCAGCGCACCGATGCCCGCACTCACAAAGACATTGACGGAGATCAGCGCGCTGCCGAGCCCCGCCCGGTCGCCAATGAGATCCTGCAGGTAGGTGATCGGAATGCTGATGATCGCCGCAGCACCGATGCCGGCAAGCAGGGTCAGCGCATAGAGATGCCATGGAGCGGAGGCAAAGCCGAGCAGGCCGAGAAACAGCGCGTAGATGATGGTGCCGGCGGCCAGCGCCGTCATCTGGCCGGTCTTCCGGGCGATCCGCGACCAGACGATGATGAAGATGATCTCCAGCGCTGCGACGATGCCGACGAGAATGCCGACATCGCTGAGCCGGCCATGCGCCGCGCCCGTGGCGATCAACGGCAGCAGCGCATCATTCAGATGCAGCGTGCTGGTGATCATGGCGATACCTGCGATATGCGCCGAAACCCGCGGCGACACCACCTGGCGGAGCGCTTCGAAATAGGTGAGACGGCGAACCTCCGCCATCATCGCTCCGGCGCGCTTCGGAAGAGCAAAGAGGATGATGCCCTGGCAGAGCACACAGGAGAGGCTGGCGAAGAGATAGGCCGGCAGCATGCTCGACGCGCCGGAGAGGACAAGACCCGTTATGCCGGGGATCAGCACCCAGGAGAGCGAGATCATCGCGCGCACGCCGGAGTTGGCCGTCATCATGTTGCTGCGGCTCATGCCGTGCATCGCCGCGCGCGCATTGGCAAACAGCAGCGAGTTCAGCGCCCCGTAGATCGGCAGCGGCAGCAGCGCGCTGACGATGAAGGTCGCCGGGCTCGGAAAGGCATAGACCATGCCGTAGCCGACGATGCCGAACAGACAGGCGCCCATCATTGCCGAACGGTATTCGCCGAGCCGGTCGGCAAGATTGCCGAGCAGGACGCTGATCACCACATTCACCGCTGCCGAGGCAAAGGCGAGGAAGGAATAGAGCCCGTCGCTCAGCCCCAGTTCGCGAATGCCGACGATTGAACGATAGGGCGTGGTCATCGCCCCCGCCATGCCGAAGGTGAAAATGGCAATCATGCTGGCGCGGATCGCCGGATTGCGGAAGACGTCGGGAAAGAAGCGACTCATCGGATCATCAATCGTCAGGGAAATTCGCAGGCTCGGCCGCAACGGGCAGCCCTGAAGGTCAGGCTATGCTGTCTTGTCGGCTCGGAGATCGGAGCGGCTGATCAATAATGCTCCGATTGGGAGAAGGTTCGCGCCAGCTCGGCCTGGCCAGCCGTGAGACCGCAATCGACGGGCAGGCAGACCCCGGTAATGGCGGCGGCGAGCGGACCGGCCAGGAAGCCAACGGCATTGGCGACATCGCGAGGATCGACGACGCGCTGCAGCGGATACCAGCGGCGCGCCTCGTCGAAAACATTGGGATTGGCGGCGGCGCGTGCCTCCCAGGCCTGCGTCTTCACCGTGCCGGGGGCGACGGCATTCGAGCGGATGCCGAACTTGCCGTATTCCACCGCGACGAGCCGGGTGAAATGCAGAAGCCCCGCCTTGGCGGCGCTATAGGCCGGATGCCCGAAGACATTCATGCCGTTGACCGAGGCGATATTGACGACAGAGCCTTTCGAAGCCTTCAGCATCGGCTCGAAGGCGCGGAAGCATAAGAAGGCAGCCTCGAGATTCAGCGCATTGTCGGCCCGCCAGATCTCCGGCGTCGTGTCGTGCAGGCTGGTCGCCCGCGCCGCGCCGGCATTGTTGACGAGGGTTCGAACCAGCCCGGCATCGGCGGCGCGTTTTGCCAGTTCTGATATGCTCGTCTCGCTGGTCACATCGCAGCCGACGGCGACGAAACGGCTGGCCGGCCCGAGTTTTGCAGCGACGGCCGCCGCCGCAGCAGCATCGATATCGGCGAGCAGCACGACGTCGTGATCATCGGCCAAGCGTGCGGCGATCGCCGCGCCGATATCACCCGCCGCCCCCGTGACGATCGCTGCCGATTGGGTCATTTTCCCGCACTCCCGCTCATGGGTTTCAGTCTCCAAGCAATTGCCGGTCGTCGCCGTCGCGGTGGATGACGAGCTGCTGCTTGATGCGCCGCAGCGTGGTCGTCGCCTTCGGCTGAACGGCATAGGCGACCAGGCTCGAGAGAATATCGACCGTCGCGATATAGGCGATGCGCGTCGAGGTCGGACGGTAGATATTATTGCCCTCGGGAAGGTCGATCGGCACGACAATTTCGGCGGCCTTGGCAACCGGGCTGTCCGTCTGGGTCAGCGCGATGGTCTTCACCTTGTTCTGACGGGCAAGCTCGAAGGCCCGCACCAGCTCCAGATTGCGGCCGGAGAAGGACGAACCGATCAGCACGTCGCCCGGCCGGGCCGCCGCCGCCATCATCAGCTGCATGCTGTGATCGGAGCTGGCGGTGATGCGAAGCCCGAGACGGAAGAGGCGGTTCTGCAGCTCGTCGGCAATCATCGACGAATTGCCGCCCGAGCCGAAGGCATAGATCATGTCGGCCTTGGCGATATGGGCAACGGCCGCTTCGATCGCCGCCAGATCGAGCGAGCGGTGCAGCAGAAACAGCGCGTTCTGCGCCTTGGTGATGATATCCTGGGCGACATCGGCCGGTTCAGTGCTTTTCGATTCCGGCTTCAGATAGCGCACGCCGATATGGGCGGTGCGGGCGAGCTGCACCTTGAAATCGGAAAAGCTCTCGCAGCCGAGCCGGCGGCAGAAGCGGGTAACGGTCGGCGGCGAAACCTCGGCGCGTTCGGCGAGCTCGATGATCGAGGCATTCACCGCAAACTCGAAATCATTGACGATGATTTCGGCGATGCGGTTCTCCGAAGGAGAAAGCCGGCTCTTATCTTCCTGCAATGTCGAAAAGATATCCAAACCGACTCCCACCGATTTTTCGCTATGCGTCCTTCTTCTTATAGGCCACGCAATCGATCTCAACCTTGCAATCGACCATCATCGACGATTGCACACAGGCGCGTGCGGGCGGATGCTCGCCGAAATACTCCTGATAGATCTTGTTGAAGGTCCAGAAGTCGCGCGGATCGTCGAGCCAGACGCCGACGCGCACGACATGCTCGACGCCGTAGCCGGCCTCCTCGAGAATCTCCAGCACATTGGCGATCGTCTTATGGGTCTGGGCGATGATGTTGCCGTCGATGATTTCGCCGTCTTCCATCGCAACCTGGCCGGAAACATAGAGCCAGCCATCGGCTTCGACCGCACGGGCGAATGGCAGCGTCTTGCCGCCGGCGCCCGTTTGAACCGTGCCATAGCGCTTGATGGGCATGCTGGAGTCCTTGCAAATTATTTTCTTGATACGTTGACAAATGACCATAGAAAGCAGAATTTGACCAGTGAAAAACGCGATTTATGAAAAGAATTTCAATCCGGGGCACACATGCGCGATCCTTTTCAGAACCCTTTCCCGTCCGACAGCGCCCGACAGGCGATCTGGGAAATGCTCGTTCCGCGCGATATCGACGCGTTTCTCGCCGCCGACTGGTCGATGGTCGTGGATGATTTCGTCGAAGAGGGCTTCATCGGCATCGACGGCCGCAAGGAGGCGAACCCCGACATGTGGCGGCTCACCTTCCCGACGCTTGCCGCCTATCGCGAGGAGTGGCTGAGGCAGGCGAGAGATTTCGCTGGGCAGAGCTTCGCGGAAGATCCGCGCACGGCGATCTTCACCACGACGACGCTCGAAGATATCGAGATCGAAGGCGAGACAGCGCTTGTCCGCAAGAAATTCGACGGCGGCATCACCAAGGCCGACGGCACCCGCGATGTCCTGCAATGGCAGACGCTCTATTATTGCCGGCGGCACGAGGGGCGCTGGAAGATCTCAGGTTTCACCGGCTACCTGCCGAACCCGATGGGGTGAAGCGGGGCCTGCAACACGAAGGCCACTTTCTTGCGCATATTCACGGCAGCACTGGCGACCGAGACCAACACCTTCTCCCCGATCTGCGTCGATCGTCGCGCATTCGAAGCCTCGCTTTATGCCCCGCCCGGCCAGCATCCCGAGACACCGACGCTCTGCACCGCGCCGATTACCGTCGGCCGGCGCGTCGCCAGAGAAAAGGGCTGGGAGTTGATCGAGGGCACCGCCACCTGGGCCGATCCGGCGGGCCTCGTCAACCGGGCAACCTATGAGGAGCTGCGCGACGAAATCCTCGACCAGCTCCGCGCCGCCATGCCGGTTGATGCCGTCGTCATGGGCCTGCACGGCGCCATGGTGGCAGCCGGCTATGAGGATACCGAAGGCGATCTTCTCTCCCGCATGCGCGACATTGTCGGCTCCGATGTCCTCATCTGCGCCGAACTCGACCCGCACAGCCATCTCACCGCAAAGCGTCTCGCCGCGCTTAATTTCGCCGTCTATTTCAAGGAATTTCCGCACACGGATTTCGTCGACCGCGCCGAGGATCTCTGGCGCATCGCCGTCGACACGCTGGAAGGCCGGGTCGAGCCCCGCATGTCGGTGTTCGACTGCCGGATGATCGACGTTTTCCCGACCTCGCGCGAGCCCATGCGCTCCTTCGTCGACAAGATCACGCGGATCGAGAAGGATGACCCCGAGATCCTGTCGATCTCGGTGATCCACGGCTTCATGGTCGGAGACGTGCCCGAAATGGGAACGAAGCTGCTCGTCGTCACCGACAACAAGCCGGAGAAGGGCGCCGCTCTGGCGCGCGACCTCGGCCTCGAACTGTTTTCCAAGCGCGGCACCTTCATGGTGCCGCAGATCGACGAGAGGCAAGCGGTCTCGCGCGCCATCGCCGCCACCGCATGGCCCGTCGTCATTGCCGATGTCTGGGACAATCCGGGCGGCGGCACGGCGGGCGATGCGACCGTCATCCTCGCCGAGCTGATGGCCCGCGGCGTCACCAGTGCTGTTATCGGCACCATCTGGGATCCGATGGCGGTGCAGATCTGTTTTGCGGCGGGCGAGGGGGCGGAAATTCCGCTGCGCTTCGGCGCCAAATCGGCGCCGGGCACCGGCAATCCGATCGACGGCACGGTCAAAGTCGTCAGGCTGGTGAAAAATGCCGAGATGCAGTTCGGCGAGAGCCTGGCGCCCTTCGGCGATGCCGCCCATATCGTGGTCGACGGCATCGATATCATCCTCAATTCGACGCGCGCCCAGAGCTTCGATCCGAGCCTGTTTTCGGTGATGGGCATCGATCCGACTAAGCAGAAGATCCTGGTGATCAAATCCACCAATCATTTCTTCGCCTCCTTTTCGAAGATCGCCGCGGAAATCCTTTACTGCTCCGCCGGAACGCCCTATCCCAATAATCCGGCGACGACGCCGTACCGGCGGGCGCCGAAGACGATATGGCCGATCGTCGCCGATCCACATGGGTTAAACCGCGGAGCCGCCTGAATGCCTGATCGCAGCTTTGCCGTCGTCGCCAAGGCAGGAGATAGGATCGCCGATCTCTCGACGCCGCGCCCCGTGATCGACGAAGACCGGCTGGCCGCCAACATCGCCCGCGTCCAATCCTATATGGATGAGCACGGGCTGAACTTCCGCCCGCATATCAAGACGCACAAGATCCCGGCGCTCGCCGTCGCCCAGGTCGCCGCCGGCGCCAAGGGCATCAACTGCCAGAAGGTCACGGAAGCGGAAGTCTTCGCCGAAGCCGGCTTCAACGACATCCTCATCACTTTCAACATCCTGGGGCAGCAGAAGCTCGAGCGCCTGGCCAGGCTGAACGAGCGCATTTCTGATCTCAAGGTCGTCGCCGATAGCGAGGTGACGGTCGACGGGCTCGCCGCACATTTTTCCGGCCACAAGCCGCTGACCGTGCTTGTCGAATGCGACACCGGCGGCGGCCGCTGCGGCGTGCAGACGCCTGACGAGGCGGCCTCGCTCGCCAGGCGCATCACCGCCGCCGACGGCCTCACCTTCGGCGGCATCGTCACCTATCCGAAGCCGCAAGCGGCCGCCGCCATCGAAGCCTTCATCACCGAGACGCTGGACCATCTGAAATCCGACGGCATAACCTGCCCGATCGTCAGCAATGGCGGAACGCCGAGCCTGTTCGAAGCGCATCTCGTCCCATCCGCCACCGAACACCGCGCCGGCACCTATATCTACAACGACCGCCAGATGGTGCGCATGGGCCATTGCAGCGAGGACGATTGCGCCATGCATGTGCTCGCGACCGTCGTCTCCCGCCCGACCGCCGACCGCGCCGTCATCGACGCCGGCTCGAAGGCGCTGACCTCGGATCTGCAGGGCTTCAGCGATTACGGCCTGATCGTCGGCTATCCCCAGGCGCGGATCACCAGCCTCTCGGAAGAACACGGCGTAATTGATCTTTCGAACTGCACCGGCCCGCGGCCGCAGATCGGCGAAAAGCTCTTCATCATCCCGAACCACACCTGCGTGGTCTCCAACCTGTTTGACACGATGGTGTTTCATCGGGGTGGCATCGTGACCCGCGTTGAGGAGGTCGCGGCCAGGGGGCTTGTCTGGTAGAGTCGGTTCCGATTGAGGGAGAAATGGCCCCGATCACCCCAGGCGGCATTTATTGTTGAATTGCTCGCTCCCAACAGGGCCTTGGTTGCCCCGCTGGCTAATAGTTTCCATGATCGGTTTTGTGGCGTGGCTCGGACCTTGAGCGCCACCCTGATGCCTTGGCAATAATCCATCACTTTTAATGATATCAGCCGCGGAAACACCGCTTGGCAAGCGCGGCGTCATGAGCCCGCGAGAAAAGCATTGACCTGCATCCAAAATAATGTCACTCGTAATGACATGAATACACCAAGAGAGACATAATGTCAGGATCGGCTGATACACGAAAATATTCCTCTCCGCTGAGAGAGCAGCAGGCGCTCGAGACGCGCGAGAGGATTCTGCGCGCAACCCTTGACCTCCTGAACGTCAATCCATTCGGCGACATCTCGATGGATGACGTTGCCAAATCCGCAGGCGTCGAGAGGCGGACGGTTTTCCGGCATTTCGCAACGAAGGAAGCCTTGTTCGACGCATTCTGGACTTTCATCAATGAAGGCATGAACGCGCAGACTTTGCCATCAACGCTCGACGAACTCGTTCACGCGCCGATCGATACGTTTCAGCAGTTCGACAAAAACCAGGGCGTCATACGCGCAAGCATTCACACTCCGGCGGGATACGCAATGCGTATGCGTAGGATTGCGGCACGCCGGAAGGCATTCAAGCAGTGCTTTGACGCCGCCGAGATGGAGCCGGCTTCAGAAAACGGGAAGAGGGCCGAGGCTCTTTTCCACCTCCTGTACAGCGCAGGGGCATGGGAAATCCTCAAAGACTACGCCGGCCTAACCGGTCAGGAGGCCGGAGAGGCGGCGTCATGGGCAATGCAGGTCATTTTGAAAGCCGCAAAGCCCGACGCCCAGTGACCGAATAAGCAATCGAGACAAACCTATTCAAATGGAGAGTGACATGGGCATGGCATACAAGACGCAAGAAAGCGCGGAAGCCCTGTGGGTTATCCGCGACAAGGTGCAGTTTATGGGCGAAGTTCCCGAAATGGGCTTGAGCGTCCTTGAGGTGACAGTGCCTCCCGGTTCCGGAACGCCGCCGCATAAACATCAATCGATAGAGATATTCCGTGTTGTGAGCGGCGAAATCACCTTCACGCTCTTTGATGCGGCGCCGCCTACCCAGATTGTCGCACATGCAGGCGACGTTCTCACGCTACGCTCCTACCAGCCGCACAATTACGTCAATACCGGCACCCTGCCTGCACAGATGCTGTCGATCGTCGAAAACTCCATGAGCCGATTTTTCCGCGACCTCGGCCACACGGAGGTTCCGCCCGCCGGCCCGCCCTCGAACGAAGAGATCGAGACTGTGATGGCCGCCTGCCAGCGGCATGGCATCGAAATCCTGAACATATAATTGAGTGCAGCAACCGGAAGCCCGCTTGCCCCTCTTTTTCAATGGTGAAACAAATGCTTTCGCGTATTTTTCTCAGACTCGGCGCGAGTTGCGGGCTGGTCGGCATGACGCTCGGCGTCTACATGGCGGCATCCCACGATCACGTTCTCGCGCCTGTTCATGCCCACGTGAACCTTATTGGTTGGGTCGGCATGTTCCTCGCAGGGCTATTTTACGCCCAACGACCTGATGCTGCAGGCGGCACGCTTGCCCGCGCCCACCTTGCCTTCACCGTCGCCGGGTTGCTCATCCTCGCGCCCGGCCTCGCCGGCGTACTCCTCGGCTATCCGTTCGGCGAACTCATGGCAGCACTCGGATCAATCCTCACAATTGCAGCGATGGCGCTCTTTGCCGTGGTGGTGTTTCGCTGCGAAGCAACCCCCGCATCCCCGCCGGATCACCGACCGGCCCGCCATTAGCCATAAGGGCGAAATGAGGCCATCCCTGCTTCCAAGATGTCGCCGACAGCGAGGAGACGGTCGACGGCCTCGCCTTCGGCGGCATGTCGCCTATCCCCGCGTGCTGGCGTCGGACTTGGTTTGCCACGCTGCGTGATCGGCGTGGAGACCCTCTCCTTTCGCCCGGCAAAATGCCTTGGCACGTAAGAAAGCTCCACGCCTTCCTTGCGCAGCCATGGCAGCAGTTACAGCATCTGGCCACCCGAGATATCGAAACAGGTGCCGTTCGCCCAACTCATGTCGTCGGAGAGGATTGCGGCAACCGCGCTGCCGATATCGTCCGGCAGACCGACGCGGCCGAGTGCGATACCCTGCGCGACGAAGGCATTGACCGCCTCGTTATCGCGCACCGCGCCGCCGCCAAAATCAGTCGCGATCGCGCCGGGGGCGATGGCATTCACCCGGATCCTGCGCTCACCCAGTTCGACGGCCATGAAGCGCGTCAGGACCTCGGTCGCCGCCTTCATTGCCGCGTAGACGCTATAGCCGGGCAGGGTGAATCGGACGAAACCGGAGGAGACATTGAGGATACCGCCGCCGTCCTCGATCAGCGGCAAGAGCTTTTGGGTGAGGAAGATCGGACCGCGCAGATGTGTCGCGACCAGAGCGTCGAACTGTTCTTCCGTCGTCTCCGCGAAATTGGCGAATACGCCGATGCCGGCGTTGTTGACGAGATAGTCGAACTGCTGACGGCCGAAAGTATCGTCCAGCGCCGTGGCCACAGCTTCGACAAAGAGTGGAAAGCCCTGCGTGTCGGTCACGTCGAGCGGGATCATGACGGCCTTGCCACCCTTCGCTTCGATTTCGTGCCTCAACGTATCGGCTTCGGCCGCGCCGGTGCGGTAGGTGCCGATGATGCCGACGCCACGGTCGGCGAGGTGAAGCGCCATGGCGCGACCGAGACCGCGGGGGGCGCCGGTGATGAGAGCGATTCTGTCAGTCATGTTCTGCCTTTCAGAGAGAATAATGGCGAGCGGCAAATCGCTCACGATGAGCGCCGCCTGCCTCTGCAAGGTAGCGACAAGCCTTCACCTAAACGCGCCTGATCGGATCAACATTTGCCCAATTGTCTCAACTGGCATGCCCGGTGCCAAAGGTACTGACATAGTGCCGCAATGACCGAAGTCTTCGAACAGCATCTTGAGATCGCCTTGCGCCACGCCAAGCCTGACACGCTGCTCACGCCGATTCCGCGCGTCGAGCTGCTGGTCGGCGATCGCCCGACCGGTGAGACGCGTTGCCTTTATCGGTCGATGGTCTGCTTCATTCTTCAGGGTTCCAAACGCGCCGCCTTCAACGACAGCATTCTGAGCTACGACAGCTCGCAATATCTGATCAGCGCCCTCGATCTGCCGCTGATGGGCCAGGTGTTGGACGCCGGCCAGCATCGCCCCTATGTTGCCGTCTCATTGACACTCGATCCCGCCTTGCTGGCAGAGCTGGCCGCTGCCATGCCGCCCAAGCGGGAGAGCGACGGCGAGCAGATCGGGCTGTCGATCAATCCGATGACGGTCGAGCTTCGTGATGCGCTGCTTCGGCTGCTTTCGCTGCTGGACAAGCCCGCCGACATCGCAGTTCTCGCGCCGCAAGATGCCGTCGAAGGGTGGACCCCGCCATGCCATGGGCCCGCAACGACAGCTGTGCGTTCGACGGGAAAATAATGAGCGGCGCGTCCTGGCGCTGCCCATCTGGTCGCCATCAACCTCGGCCTCAAAACCATTCCCGTGGATCGGCGTCGCGCCCGCGATCGCGAGACCCGACTGCTGGGATCGCCCAGGGCCTGATTGCGGCCGCCGAGCTCGGCATGAAAGAGCACGACCGGCTGGTGTTGGCGAAAACAATGATGGACCGAAAACTGGATGGACGCCGAACCTCGTCTATACTTCCGGAGCTCGTCGAGCTGGTGATCGGGAAACCGCTGGTGTCGGCAAAAATAGTGGCGAACACGCTCGAGGTCACGCCGCAGGCGGCGCGGCGGATTGTTTTGGAGCTTGGCCTCAGGGAGATGACGGGCAGGGGGAGGTTTCGGGCATGGGGAATCGTTTGAAGCAAATCCTTGAGCCGACGTTGGTCAGCTACTGTACCATCCGACAACGATCGACCGCGTCTTCATTCCGTGAAATGGAAATGTGGCGGTGCTCACTAAATTCACGTGCCACACAGGACGGGACCAGCGCCCCTGATGCCGATGCCTTAGCCGACTTGGCGGCTCGCCTTCACGTTCGAAGAGAGTATTTTCTTAGACCGGTCGCCAACAGCGACCGGCCTCTGTTTTATCGCATCTTGGCATCGAACTTGGTGAAGGATTTGAATTGCCAGGATGTCAATCGGCACCCAAAAATTCACCCATTATCGGCGTCCAATTTTGGGTCTGAAGCAATGTCGATGACATCAGGGTGCTCCCCCGATACGTGCCTCAAAGCAAATCGAGTTTCCCGCGCCCGTACATCTGGCGCTTGATGAGTTTCAGCTTGGTGATCTGGCCCTCTGTCTGGCCGTTCGACCAGATTGAAGTTATTGCATTCTGAACCGCTGCTCTGTCGCGGATAACTCCGTTGGCGAATGACGCGACCAAGCTTGTCGCGGCGCGGTCGATCCACGCGTCCAGATCATCTTTAGACTTGCGCCGCAGCATCTCGTGAAAGCTCTTCACGACATCTCTGGCCCCGACAAGGTCTGGTAGTCGCTCCTCGATCGCAGCAACCGTCATCGTTTGAGCCTTGGTCAAATGATGGGCACACCTTCGCCGACGAGCCCACGAATGACAGCGTTTGCCTCTTCACGTCGCAGATACCCCTCGTATTGCAGACGCTCGGCGGCAGTCAGAAGCTTAGGGTTTAAGGTTGCTGTGCCAACTGCCATGCGGACCTGCCGCATCGACTTGCGCACAGCGTCGAGAAAGGCGTGGCTAGCGTTCTCCATCAGATGCCAGCGGTCGGCAATTTGACCGGCATGTGGCAGGGCCTGCGTGGCGGCTTGCGCATATCCGCCACCGCGGTCTCGTGCGACGATCTCGATCTGGAGCTGCTGGACCAGCCAGGCCTTGGCAGTCGCCGGTTCTCGGTCGGGCAGCAAGGCGATCGTCTTTCGCCGCTCAAGGTCGCAGATGATCGTGCCATATCGATCATTGCGACGCCACGCCCAGTCATCGATGCCGATAACGCTCGGCGGCGGTGGCGGTGGGCGATCATATCGGCGAAGGGTTCGAAGCAGCGTGTCATTGCTAACCGGAAACCCGAGACGATCTGCGAACCGTGCTGCCGGGCGACCACCCAATGCCAAAGCGAGATGGTGAACCAAGGTGTCCAGGCGTGCTGTCCGGCGGGCCATGGGTCGGACTATGTCATCACCGAAGCACTGCCTCCACGTTCAACTCGGCAGGGATCAGATCGGAAAGCCGAAAACGGGTTCGCATGGCGCTGATCCTCCTTCAGAAACCAGGCCAGTAGAATCCAAAACATCATCGAGAATGAGTCAGACCCAAAATTGGATGCCGATTGCCCGCCAAGGGGGTCAAATTTGCACGCCGAAACACAGAATGGCACCGGCAAGCCTATCGAATGAACATTAAAGCCGCGGAAATCATCGAGTAACACCTTGCTGGTACCAATCGTTGCGACACCAGCCGATGGTGCTACCCTATGGTTAGTCATCGTCAAGTATTTTCACCGGCCGGTCCCATTGGATGAGTACGACGCAGCCGATATCGCTCCAGACCGAATGTTCGGTTCCAGGCGCATTGACGATGTAGCTGCCACGGCCGTAGTCGCCAGCCTCGTCCGATTGTACGCCATCCAGAACCAAAATCGTTTCCAACCCTTGATGCCGATGGCGCGGAACGCTGGCGCCGGCCTCATACCTCAGGAGCGCCACGCCCGGCTGGTCCGCTTCGAACGGGCGGATCCAATGGATGGTCACGTTTTCACGAAAGGGGCCGAATTCCAGTTCCTTCCAGCCGCCCAGGGTGAGCAGTTCGCGGGTGGTCTCAGGCATCGGCGATGCTTTCCAGTATGTCGTCGACGTGGGCGGTCCACCCGACGATCGCCCCTTGGGCACGGATCATGGCGATAGTCGCTGCCTTGAATTGAGGGAAATAGCTTTCCGTCGCCTCCTCGGCGAGCAGGCATTCGTAGCCGCGGTCGTTTGCCTCGCGCATGGTCGTCTGGACGCAGACCTCCGTCGTCACACCGGCAAACACCAGCTGCTTGACGCCCTTCTGCTGCAGTATTTCTCCCAGCCGGGTGGCATAGAAGGCGCCCTTGCCCGGTTTTTCTATGACCACTTCGCCCTCGATCGGGGCAAGCTCCGGCAGGATCGCCGTTCCCTTTTCGCCCGATATGAGGATGCGGCCCATAGGGCCCTCGTCGCCGATCCTCAGCACCGGATTGCCGCGGTCGCGTTTCGCGGGCGGCAGATCCGAAAGGTCGGGCTGATGGCATTCCATCGTATGGATGACCGGTAGGCCGGCATCGCGGAAGGCTTGGATAAGGCGTCGGACATCCGGTACGATCCTGGTGATGCGGCTCACGTCATTGCCGAGGCTTGCGCCGAAGCCACCAGGCTCGGCGAAATCGCGCTGCATATCGATGACGATAAGGGCGAGCTGATCGTGCCTCACCGGAAAAGCGAAGGGTTCTGCCTTGATCTCCGCCATCAATGATGCCCCGCCATGTGGGCGCCGATCACGGTGATATCGGCCACACGCGCCGGTGTCTCATAAACCAGCCGGCCTTCGGAAATGACGATGATGCGATCGGACATCTCCAGCAACTCGTCGAGGTCTTCGGACAGCAGCAGGACGGCCGCGCCGGAATTACGAGCCTTCATGATGCGGGCCCGAATTTCGGCGACAGCCGAGAAGTCGAGGCCGAAACAGGGATTTGAAACGATCAGCAGGTCCACCTTGCCGGTCAGTTCGCGGGCGAGCACGGCGCGCTGCACATTGCCGCCTGAAAGTGCTGCGATCGGCGTGGCCGAGGAGGCGGTCTTCACCTTGAAGTCCGAGATCAGTGCCGCCGCTCGCTTTTTCATCTTGCGCTTGTTCAGCCAGACGGCATCCTTGCCGTCCGGCTTAAGGTCGAAAGTCCGAAAGGCGAGATTTTCGCTGACTGTCATGCGCGGGGCGCAGGCGTTCTGCAGCGGCTCCTCGGGGATGAAGCGGACATTGTTTCTGCGGGTCTCCAGACGCGTCGCGCCGTAAATTTCGCCATTGACCCTCACGCGACCGCTGTCAGTCGGCCGCTGGCCGGCAAGGATCTCCGTCAGCTCTTTTTGACCGTTGCCTGAAATCCCGGCAATGCCAACGATCTCGCCGGAGCGGACCATGAGATTGTCGATCGCGATGGTCTTGAGGCCGGAGCGGTCCGGCCCCTTGACCTGCTCCACCGCAAGGACAGGCCTGGCGTTTCCGGCGACGGGAACGCGACTGTCGAGTTCGGCAAGCTTCACGTCGCCGATCATCATCGCGGCCATATCCGATGTCGAGAGCTCGCCGACCTTGCCGGTGCCGACCAGCCTGCCGCGCCGCAGGATCGAGACGGCATCGGCGAACTTCGTCACCTCGTGGAACTTGTGCGAAATCATCAGCACGGTCAGTTCGCCACGCTCCGTCATTCCCCTGATCAGGCCAAGCATCTCATCCGCTTCGGCGGGCGTCAGAACCGAGGTCGGTTCGTCGAGGACGAGAAAGGAGCGGCCGAGATAGAGCTGCTTGACGATCTCCAGCTTCTGCCTCTCGCCGGCGGCTAGCTCGCTCACGGGGCGGTCGAGGCGGATCCTGAAGGGCATATGCTCCATGAAGGCAGCAAGGTCCTTTCGTTCCTTGGCCCAGTTGATGATGGCGGGCACTTCGGCGCGGCTGATGACGAGGTTTTCGGCGCCCGACAGCGACGGGACGAGCGTGAAATGCTGATAGACCATGCCGAGGCCGTAGATGGCGGCGTCCTTGGGTGAGGCGATAGCCACTTCGCGGCCGTCGATGGAAAGCGCTCCCGAGGTGGCGCGGTAAAAGCCCATAATGCATTTGACGAGCGTCGATTTGCCGGCGCCGTTTTCGCCGAGCAATGCATGGAAGCTGCCGGCTGGCACCTTTATCGAGACATCGTCGAGCGCCGTGAAACCCCCGAAGCGCATCGTCATGTCGAGCGTATCGATGCCGACGGCCCTGCCGGCCTGTGGGAGAGGCGTGTCGCGGACCGTGCTCACGGCAGCTGGCTCACAAGCGTTTGCGAATTGGAGACGGAACCGAAGACGCCGCCCTGCATCTTCACCATTTTGATGGCGGCGAGATGATTGCCGTAGTCGGTCGCGCCGCAGCAATCTTCCAACAGCAGGCATTCGAAACCGCGGTCGTTGGCCTCGCGCATCGTGGTGGAGACACAGACATCGGTGGTGATGCCGGTCAGGATGATGTTTGCGATCCGCTTCTGGTTGAGGATCAGCTCAAGGTCGGTGGCGCAGAAGGAGCCCTTGCCGGGCTTGTCGATGATTGTCTCGCCTTCGATCGGATAGAGTTCGGGGATGATGTCCCATCCGGGTTCGCCGCGGGTCAGGATACGCCCGCAAGGGCCTGGATCGCCGATGCCTGCGCCGATCCGCTGCGAGCGCCAGCGTTTATTGGCCGGCAGGTCGGCTAGGTCGGGCCGATGGCCTTCGCGCGTGTGGATGATATGGTAGCCCTTGGCTCGCATGGCCGCCAGCACGCGCCTGATCGGCTCGATCGGTGCCTGGACGAGCGACAAGTCATAACCCATGTGGTCGACATAGCCGCCCTTGCCGCAGAAATCCGTCTGCATGTCGATGATGATGAGGGCGGTGTTTTCCGGTCTCAGGTCGCCATTGTAGGGCCAGGCATAGGGATCGGCGTCGATATATTGTCCTTTGGTTTCGACCATGGCATCCATCGTCTTCTTCTCCTATTCGCCTGCGCGTTTGAATGTTTCCCTGTGGTGATGCGGCCGTTGCGATCCGTTCGACATGCCGACGCCGGACATGCGCTGCTCCTTCCTCATTTCGTCAGAGACAGCGCGCCCGGCGCACCCGAAAGCGAGCGGGTGGGCGAGGAGGTCGCGATCATGATGACGAGGGTGAGCACGTAGGGCGCGGCATAGAAGAGGTAGTAGCCCTCGCTCACGCCGGCCGATTGCAGCGCCGGTCCGAGCGCGCCGGCGCCGCCGAAGAGCAGGGCGGCAAGAAAGCAGCCGATCGGATTCCATCGGGCGAAGATCACAAGTGCGACGGCCATGAGGCCCTGACCGGAGGAAATGCCTTCGTTCCATGAGCCGGGGTAATAGAGCGAGAGATAGGCGCCGCCGATCGCCGCCAGCGAACCGCCGGCGGCAGTGGCGAGCAGTCGCACGCGATCCGGACTGATGCCCATGGCCCGGGCAGCATCCGTACTGTCGCCGACGACGCGTAGCACGAGACCAAGGCGGGTATTCCCGAGGGCCCACCGGAGAACGAAGGCGAGGGCGGCTCCGAGGAGGAACAGCACGTTGATGTTCAGCGCCGCCTGGATCTGCGGCAGACTGGACCAGAAGCCCAGCGGAATTGCCGGCAGGTGCGGCGCTGCCGGCTGGATGAAGGGCTTGCCGAGGAAGAAGGCGAGACCCAGGCCGAACTGCATCATGGCGATTCCGATCGCGATATCGTTGACCCTCGGCCATTTGCAGATCCAGCCATGGGCTAGGCCAAAGACCGCACCGGTCGCCATGGCCGCGATTACGCCGAGCCAAGGAGAATTGGTCATGACGGCGACGGCATAGGCCGTCATTGCGCCGAAGACGAGCGTGCCTTCGAGACCGAGATTGATACGGCCGGAGCGCTCAGTGACCGTCTCCCCCAGACTGACAAAGATGAAAGGGGTGGACACCCGGATAGCGCCTGCAAGAATGGCGAGGGGCACGCCCCAGGCGCCAATGCCGGTCTCTTCCATCAGAGGCTCCTTTTCCAGAGGTCGGGATTGAAGATCTTGAAGCGGCCGTAGAAGGTCTCGCAAAACAGGATGACGAGGAAGAGCATGCCTTGCAGCACCAGCACGGTCGCGTCCGGCAGGCCCATGCGGCGCTGGATCAGACCGCCCGAAGCGTCGATGCCGCCGAGCAGGATCGCGACGGGGACAATCGCCAGCGGATTGTGCCTGGCGAGGAAGGCGACGAGGATGCCGGTATAGCCATAGCCCGCGGCAAGCGAGGCATTGGCGCTGCCCTGCACGGCGGCGACCTCAATCATGCCGGCAAGCCCGGCGAAGCTGCCGGCGATCGCGGTGAAGCCGGCAATCAGCTTGCCCACAGGCAGCCCTTGGATCTGGGCTGCGCGCACATTGCCGCCGGCAATGCGGGCCGCAAAGCCATAGCTCGTCACTTCAATCAGGATCCAGGAGAGAATGCAGGCGAGAATACCAATGACAAGGCCCCAATGCACATCCATGCCAGGGATGTTGCCGAGCATGTAGTCAGCTGGCAGCGGTTTGGTCGAAGGCTTGTTGAGGCTTGCAGGATCGCGCAGCGGTCCTTCGACGAATTGGTTCATCAAGGCGATGGCGATATAGGAGAGCAGCAGAGACGAGATGGTCTCGTTGACACCGCGGTAATGGCGTAGAAAACCGGCAAGGCCGATCCAGATCCCGCCAACCACCATCGCGGCAATTCCCATGAGGATGAGGGTCAGGAAGACGGGTGCCGAACCCGCCAGAGGCATGGCCATGGCCGCTGCGGCAACGCCGCCCAGCACGACCGCTCCTTCCCCGCCGATAATGACGAGGCCGAGACGGGCGGGCAGGGCGACGCAGAGTGCCGTCAGGAGAAGGGGTGCGGCACGGCTTAAGCTGTTCTGTACGGAAAACCAGCTGCCGAAGCCGCCGGTATACATGAGTTGAAAGAGCGTCGCCGGCGACTTGCCGATCGCCAGGATGAATAGGGAGAAGAGCGCAAGACCAATCAGGATGGCGGCAAGGCATATGACAAGGGGTTCGGCTTTCCGCGCAAGCCATTCAAAAATGGGGCGCAGCGAAGCCGAGTTATTCGCGATGGGTATTGCGGGATCATTGGCCGGGACGGTCATGGCGCTTCTCCCTTCGCAGTTTACGCGGTGGACCCGACGACCCCCTCGACCAGGTAGTTCATGCTTTCGAGTTCGATCGCATCTTCGGCGTAGCTCTTGTCGGCGGTCACGGCCATGTTGCCCTTGTTGTCCTTGAGCGGGCCTTTGAAGACCGAGAAGCCGCCTTTCATCATTTCGGCACGGGTGACTTCGAAGGCCTTGCGCCCAGCCTCGGAGACGCCGGGGCCGAGGGCGCTCATCTTCACGAAGCCGTCCTTAAGGCCGCCGCGCACGAAATTGCCGAGCTTTTCCCCGGCCTGAGCCTTCTTTACGAAATCACTGTAGACATTGCCCCACGCCCATTCGGCGCCTGTCAGGTACTTCTCGGGTGCAAGCGGGCTTTGGTTGGCATGATAGCCGCAGACGAAGGCGCCGCGGCCGGCGGCCGTCTCGACCACCACCTTCGGGCTGTCGACATGGCATGTGATGACATCCGCACCCTGGTCGATAAGCGCATTGGTGGCCTCGGCCTCTTTGACGGCGAGCGACCATTCACCGGTGAAGATGACCTGGCAGGTGATGGTCGGGTCAGCGGTGCGGGCGCCGAGGAGGAAAGCGTTGATATTCTGCAGCACCTGCGGGATCGGTTTCGCCGCGACAAAGCCGATCTTCTTACTTTTAGTCGCATGGCCGGCTGCGATGCCATTCAGGTACTGACCCTGAAAAATATAACCGAAATAGGAGCCTGTATTGGCCGGATGTTTGCCCGCCTGCCAAAGGCCGCCGCAATGGCGAAACTGCGTGTCGGGATATTTGGCAGCCATCGCAAGCATGTGCGGATCGAAATAGCCAAAGGAGGTTGGGAAGAGCAGCGTCGCGCCATCGAGGTTGATCATCGATTCCATCGTCTTCTGTACGTCGACCGTCTCGGGTACGTTTTCTTCTTCGACGACGGTGATGCCAGGCAGCGCCCTGACAACGGCCGCACCCTCGGCGTGCGCCTGGTTGTAGCCATAATCATCCTTCGGGCCGACGTAGATGAAGCCGACCGTGAGAGCGCTCTCGGCAAGAGCGCGCGAGGAGAGCAGGCCGGGTACTGCGCCGGCGATGCCGGCGGCCGCAGATGCCTGAAGAAAACTGCGGCGGTTCATGGAAAGGAATTTGGTCATCGGAATGCTCCCCTTCGGCGGTTCCGCCTGTTCATTGGTTACAGAAAAGTGTATGCAATGCGTGTGCCAGAAATTAAAGCATTGAAATAACAGGACTTAACTCAACGATCGCCCAGCAAATGAGATAAGTGCATGCAATTCGAAGGCCTTTCAGTATAAAATTTGTGCAACGCCTCTAAAAGCATCCAACTCGGGCGTTGCGGAGCCATCGATTCTGTCTTCTTGCTGTGGGGCTTAGTAATTAGCTAAAAGAAAACAAGCCGTTCATACCGCGTTTGACTTTGTTTTCCCGACAATGCATGTGTATCCAGCATGGCCCAGGACTACACAGACCCATCGAAGCAGATCCGCCGCCGAGAGATTATCCGGGCAGGGACGACCGTCGAGCAGATGGTGCGGGCCATTGCCGATATGATCGTGACCGGGCAGATGCTACCGGGCGACAAGCTTGACGAAATTTCGCTGGCAGCCCGTTTCGAAGTGTCCCGCACCCCGGTGCGCGAGGCGCTCCGGGAACTTGGAGCAATGGGGCTTGTTGAGCGCGAGCCGAACCGCAGCGCGGTCGTCACCAATGTGACGGAGACCTATCTGCATTCGATGTTCGAGGCGATGGCGGAGCTGGAGGGAATTTGCGCACGGCTTGCCGCGCAGCGGATGACGATCGAGGAACGACGCCTGTTGGAAGTCGAGCATCGTGCCTCGGCCGGGCTCGTGCGTCAGGGCGCAGACGAGGAATATGCTGCCTATAATACCGAATTTCACAACCGCCTCTATCGCGGCGCGCACAACGAGCACATCTATGAACTTGTAACGCAGAGCCGGGCCAGACTTGCGCCTTTCCGTCGTGCGCAGTTCCGGTTGCCGGGCCGGTTGGCGAAATCCTATGACGAGCATGACGTAATCGTGACGGCGATCATGCGAGCAGATGGGCCGGCGGCCGCGCGGGCAGCCTATTCGCATGTGGAAATCGTCAGCGATGCAAGCGCCGTCTTTGCGACCGCTGCCGAGCGCGCACAGCGCGGGTAAAGTCACACGGCGCCTGAGGTCGACTTCGGCGGCCGCTCCGGACGATTAATCCATTCGCCGGCACTGATCTTGCTTCGCCGCCCAAATTGCGCAGCTCCTGGCAATAAGGCCTCTTAGAAGGAGCTGCGTTGACTTCCAGAGAAGTTTTCGCATGCTATCTCCCGTCACGCCATTTGGGCCGATTGACGAACATAGTTGCGCCAGCCGCCGAACTCGGTGATCTCTCGGCCATCTGCGACTGCATGCGCTTCGCATAAGAAACCGGTGATGCTACTTGCGTCGTCGAGGGTGATCTTGCCGACGCCAAGCGGCGCCGGAATGCTTTGCACAAAACGGGCAAATGCGGCCGGTGGCAGCGCCCAGACCTCGATCTCCACACCATCGCCGGCAAAGCCCGGATCTCGTACCAGCCCCGGCTTGGGCGGGATCGTGCCGTTGAGGGCGAAGAGGCGGTAGCTGCCATCCGTTCGTCCTGTTCTCAACCTGTATCCGCCCGTTCGCGTCAGTTCGTGGTTTAGCGGCATATCCGTCAGATGGGCACCGACGACGACGATCGGGACGAAGTCGTCGGCGGCGGGTAAAACGCGACTTGCCTCCGGCAGCGCGACGTTGCGGTCCTTGCCCATTCCGGCCTCCGCGGCGCGATGCAGAGCGTCGGCAAAGGGCGCCAGCGCATCGTCGGTGAAGGCGGGTCCTACCAGCATCACGCCTGCGGGCAGATGACCGTCTGCATCAAAACCGGCGGGAATGGCGATCGCCGCGCAATCGAGCAGATTGGCGAAATTGGTATAGCGGCCGAAATGGCTGTTCTTGACGATCGGGTCCGCCTGCATTTCGTCGACGCTATAGGTGGTGGGGGACGTCGGCAGCATCAGGAAATCCACTTTCGCCCACTCGGCTCTTGTTTTCTGCCTCAATGCTTCCAGTTTGTAGCGGCCCTCGAAGGCGTCGACGGCATCATAGGCCTTTGCGCCCTCGATGATGGCCCGCACCGTCGGGTCGAAGTCGCCGCCATTCGTTGCCAGGAATTGCTTGACCGCCGCTAGCCGCTCGGCGACCCAGGGACCATTGTAGAGCAGCTCGGCCGCTTGCCGGAATGGCGCGTAGTCGAAAGGCACGATCACCGCACCCAGCGAGCGGGCCCTTTCGATAGCCGCGTCATAGAGGGCTTCCACATCCCTGTTGCCGTAAAATTCCCGTTCCGCGCCGTCGAGTACGCCGATACGCGGGCGCGTCGACGGCAGGCTTGCTGGAACAGCTTGCCGTGAAAACGGATCGCGGGCGTCGTAGCCTTCCATGATGCGGCGAATGGCAACGCCGTCGCCGACCGTCGTGGCGAAGACGGTGACGACGTCGACGCTGCGGCATGCAGGCACCACGCCGACATTGGGTACCAGCCCCGGCGTCGGCTTGACGCCGACGAGATTGTTGAAAGCGGCCGGCACGCGGCCTGAACCGGCCGTGTCCGTGCCGAGCGAGAAGCTTGCCAGACCGGCCGCCACCGCGACGGCCGAGCCCGAGCTCGAGCCGCCGGAGACATAGTTGCGGTCAAACACCGAACGCGGAGCGCCATGCGGCGAGCGCGTGCCGTTCAGCCCCGTTGCGAACTGGTCGAGATTGGTCTTGCCGATCACGATGGCGCCGGCAGCCCTTAATCGCGCGACGGTCGTGGCATCCGCCTGCGGGTGATAGGCGAAAGCCGGGCAGGCGGCCGTTGTCGGCAGGCCGGCGACGTCAATATTGTCCTTGACGGCAAAGGGAATGCCCCAGAGCGGCAGGCTGTTCGGTTCAGGCGCGCGGGCGACCAGCTCGCGGGCGGCGGCGCGCAATTCCTCCTCGGGCGTCATCGTGATGAAGATGGCCGGATCGTTGGACGAGCTGCGTCTCGTGATGATCTCCTCGATCAACTCGAGCGGGGAAAGTCCATTCGCATAGGCGGACCGCAGCGTGACAAGATCGAGAATGGTTGGGAGCATCAGATTTCCTCCAGAATGACCAGCACGTCGCCGGCTTTGACATTACGCCCGGGACCGGCGCGCAGATCGCGAACGCGTCCTCCGGCATGAGCGGTGACGTTTATTTCCATCTTCATGGATTCGATGATCGCCAATGTGTCGCCGGCGGCCACCGGCTGCCCCTCTTCGACCAGGATTTTCCAGACGTTGCCCGGCACGGCGCTTTCGACGCCGAAGCACCCTTGCGGGATGTCGCCGGAAAGTCCGGTACCGGCGTCTTCATCAACGGTAAAGCTATCGAGACCGAGTTCCTTCCAGCGTCGCCGCTCTGTTTCGAAGGCAGCCTGCTGCTTCGATTTGAAGGCGCCTATGGCGGCTGCCTCGCGGGCAAGCCCCGTGCCATAGGCGGCATAGGAGAACTCGCTTTCGTCTATCCTGACCGGATAGCCTCCGTGCGGGAACGCGGCGCGGGCTTCGGTCAGCTCTTCGTGGCTGACGGGGAAGAAGCGGATCTGATCGAAGAAGTCGAGCAGCCAAGGCTTGCCCTTGGCAAACACCGGCGTCTGCCGCCAGGTGTTCCAGACCTGGATGGTACGGCCGAAAAGCTGGTAACCGCCAGGACCTTCCATGCCGTAGATGCACATATAGGCCCCGCCGATACCGACGGCATTTTCCGGCGTCCAGGTGCGGGCCGGATTGTATTTTGTCGTCACCAGCCGATGGCGCGGATCGACCGGTGTCGCAACGGGTGCGCCGAGATAGACGTCACCGAGGCCAAGGACGAGATAGCTGGCATCGAACACGATATCGCGCACCGCCTGTTCATCCGGCAGGCCGTTGATGCGGCGGATGAACTCGATGTTATCAGGGCACCAGGGCGCGTTCGGCCGCACGAGTTCCTGGTATTTGCGCATGGCGAGCTCGGTATCCGGATCATTCCAGGAAAGCGGCAGATGGACAATACGGCTCGGGACCTTGACGTCTTGCGCCGCCGGCAGCCCCGCCTCGATCTCTGCCAGAAGGCCGAGCAGGCGCTTGCGGGTGAGTGCCGTACCGTCATAGTGGATCTGCAGCGAGCGGATGCCGGGCGTAAGGTCGATGATGCCAGGCAGACGCGCCCGCGACACGGCCTGCATCAGCAGGTGCACTCTCAGCCGTAGGCCGATGTCGAGCGTCATCGGTCCGTACTCGACGAGCAGATTGTCGTCGCCTTGGCGACGATAGACGACGGAAACCGGGCCGTCGTCGCGCTTGCCAATGATCGGCGAGCCCAACGCTTCCTTCGCGCGATGCACAACCGGGCCGGCGATCGGATCTTTAGGCCGGGCGGCGGGATGAAAGCGGATACGGTCGCCAGGCTTGAACTGACCCATCTTCCATTGCTCGTCACGGGCAATCACCGCCGGGCAGACGAAGCCGCCAAGGCTCGGCCCGTCGGGACCAAGGATGATCGGCATGTCGCCCGTGAAGTCGATCGCGCCGATCGCGTAAGCGTTATCATGCAGGTTTGAGGGATGAAGGCCAGCCTCGCCGCCATCGCTGCGCGCCCATTTCGGTGCGGGGCCTACGAGGCGCACCCCGGTACGGGCGCTGTTGAAGTGCACCTCGTAGCTGGCCGAGAACAGCGTCTCTATATCGCTGTCCTGAAAGAAATCGGGCGACCCATGCGGACCGTAGACGACGCCGACATCCCATTCGCGCGTCAGCTCCGCGGGGTCCGTTGCCGGCACCGGCGGCTCGGTCGCGACCTTGCGGGCAAGATGCAGAACGTGGCCGGTCTTCAGGGTGCCGGTGGCGTTGCCGCCGAATTGACCGAGGCCGAAAGTGGCGCGGGAGCCGAGGACAAGCGGGGCGGCAAAGCCGCCGGCGACTGCGAGATAGGCCCGCTGTCCCGGGCCGTCGATGCTGCCGACAGAGAGGATCTGGCCGGCCCTGATCATCACCGCCTCGCCATGCGGCAGTGTCTTTCCATCAATGCTCATCGGCATCCTTGCGCCGGCAAGAGCAACCAGCGCATCGGCATGAAATTTCAGGACCGGGCCGGACACCGTCAGCTCCAGCGCGGCGACCATATCATCATTGCCGACAAGGCGGTTGGCATGACGAAAGGAGCGCTCATCCATCGGGCCGCTCGGCGGTACGCCGACATGCCAGAGGCCAAGCCGACCCGGCAATTCCTGAATGCTTGACTGGGCGCCAGGCGCGATCACCTCGATGACATCAGGCACGAAGGAAAAGTCGCGCAGCGCCGTCGTCGCCACCTTGCCGCTGGCGAGGAGCTCGGAGCCGGCAATGGCGCTGAGATAATCGAGATTGGTCTCGATGCCGGTTATCGATGTTTCAGCAAGGGCCTTCCGCAGCTTTTCGATCGCCGCCGGGCGATCTTCGGCCGAGACGATCACCTTGGCGAGCATCGGATCGTAGAAGGGCGTTACTTCCGTGCCGGTTTCGATCCATCCGTCGATGCGCGCATTCTGAGGAAAGACAACCTCCGTCAACAGGCCGGCGCTCGGGCGGAAGTCGGCATGCGGCATCTCTGCATAGACGCGCGCTTCAATGGCAGCACCTTTCGGCTCGAGGGCTGTTGCGCCCGAGAGCACGTCTTCACCCGCGGCCTGGCGGATCATCCATTCGACGAGGTCGATGCCGAACACGGCTTCGGTGACTGGATGCTCGACCTGAAGGCGAGTGTTGACCTCAAGGAAATAGAATTCCTCGCGCAGAGGATCGTAGATGAATTCGACCGTGCCTGCCGATTCATAGGAAACCGACGCGCCGAGATCGACGGCTGCCTTGTGCAGCCGGCCACGGGTTGCGGCTGCAAGGCCAGGGGCAGGGGTCTCCTCGACCACCTTCTGGTTTCGCCGCTGCAGCGAGCAGTCCCGCTCGCCGAGCGCAATGACATTGCCTCTGCCGTCGCCGAAGATCTGCACCTCGACATGCCGGGCATCCGCGACGAAACGCTCTATGTAGACGCGTGCGTCGCCGAAGCTTGCGCGCGCCGTACGCTGCACGCTCTCGAACGAAGCCTTCAGGCTTTCCTGATCAGTGCAGAGCTGCATGCCGATGCCGCCGCCGCCGGCCGTACTTTTCAGCATCACCGGGTAGCCGATCGCTTCAGCTGCGGAAAGCGCTTCATCGGCGCTCGACAGCAGGCCCGTCCCTGGCAGAAGCGGTACGCCGCTCGCCTTGGCGAGTTCCCGAGCCGTGTGCTTCAAACCGAAGGCCGATAGATGCTCTGGTCGCGGGCCGATGAAGGCGATGCCTTCTGCTGCAAGCCGCTCGGCAAAACCGATATTTTCAGAAAGGAAGCCATAGCCGGGATGGACCGCATCCGCTCCCGTTGTCCTGCAGGCGGCGATGACGGCATCGACATTCAGGTAACTTTCGCTGGCTGGCGACGGGCCGAGACGAACGGCTTCGTCGGCCATCATCACCGCTTTGGCGAAGCGGTCGGCATCGGAATAGACGGCGACCGAGGCAATGCCCATACCTCGTAGGGTGTTGATGACCCGCACGGCGATCTCACCGCGGTTGGCGATCAGAACTTTTCTGAACATGATCAATCCTCGCCGTCCCAGATCAGCACCCGGACCGGCGTCGGATCGAAGCCGTTGCACGGGTTGTTGATCTGCGGGCAATTGGAGATGACGCAGAGCACATCCATCTCGGCGAGAAGTTCGACATAGTCTCCCGCTGCGGAAATGCCGTCGACGATCGTCATCTCGCCATTGGGCTTGATCGGTACGTTCATGAAAAAGTTGATATTCGGCACGATATCGCGCTTGCTCATGCCGTGCTTGCTGACCTCGAGGATGAAGTTGTCGCGGCAGGCGTGCAGGTATTTCGTGCCATGGCCGAAACGCACCGTATTGCTCTCGCAGGAGCAGGCGCCGGCCGAGGTGTCGTGGCGGCCGCAACTGTCGGCCGTCATCGTCAGCATGACATTGCCTTCGCTCGATATGATCTTCGTGCCGATGCCGACATAGGCGCCACCCTGCATGCGCATCGTGTCCTGGTTGGAGTAGCGCTCCGAGAAATCATCGGCACGATAGAAGAGCGTGTCGATCGCCTGCTGGCCGTAGCTGTCTTCGATGCGGATGATCTGGCCCTTGCGCACGATCCCGGACCACGGCGCTTCGGCTGCAATGAAGTGGTCCTGAACGGTATTTTCCAAAGCGCGGGCAGCGGAGGTCTGGATGAAATCGGACATCGTCTTCTCCTCAGGCCTGCATCAGGGCGTTGTTTTCGAAACCGCGCATCGCTTCGGCCGTCGCCGTGCGGCAAAGATCGTCATCAGCGGGGACTGCCGGCTGATAGCGAGTGATGACAACAGGTTTCGGCTGGTAGATCGGATCCGGATCGAGCGGATGCGGGCAATTGGAAAAGCCGACCAGCATGTCCATCTCGGCACGAAGTTCGACGTAATCGCCGCTGTTGGAACGCTTCCCCTGCCAGCCGAAGCCGCCGGCCTCGGAAAGGCGCACGGGCGCGAAGAGATTGAGGATGCCGGGAATATCGCGACGGGTAAGACCGAGCTTGCTGGCCACGAGGACCAGGTTATCGCGAGTGTTGCGCGTCTTTTCGCCCGGATATTTCGATGCGTTCGAGGCAGCCGTCGAGCCGCCCATAAGGCAGTCATGGGCGCCGGAGCTGTCCTCGATCATCGAGAACATGACGCGGCCCATGTCGGAGAAGATCACGCGCCCTTTGCCGAGCGCCGTCGTCCACTGGACCTTGGCAGTATCGACGAGATTGATCCGTTCGCTGGTATCGGCAGCGCTCCAGGCGACGAGCGCCACGGTAGAATTGCCCTCCGCCTGATCGATGCGGATCGCCTCGCCGCGCGAGACTTTCGTCGACCAGTACCAGCCGCCGGGAATGGTTTCCTTGTGGATGATGGCGGCGGAGTCGATTGCCGGCGCCGGCAAGGGGCTGGGGCCGGGCAGCGCCTTTGGGGCGAATTCCAGCCCCTTCTTCTGATGTTCCTCGTAGCGCGCGCGGTTGGCGGCGATTTCTTCGGGTGAGCGTCCCACATGCATCATTGCATCTCTCCTGATGGTGCCAGGTCGTCCCGGCTGTGCCCCAGGGAAGCGACCGGGCCGTCCCGGTCGGGGCTGAAGATCGATGGCTGGCCGGCAAGGCGCGGCGGCCAGATGGAAATATCCTTGGTAATGGTGGCGCCGTAGCGCTCCCTTTCCTCCGGTCGGTTGCGACGGCGTTCGAAAGCCACGACGCGGTTCGCAAGCGTGAAGGCTTCGCGCATGTCATGCGTGACCATGACAACCGTCATCTGCGTCTCATGCCAGAGCCGCTTCATCAGCATGTGAATCTCGGCGCGGATTCCCGGATCGAGCGCGCCGAAGGGTTCGTCGAGCAGCAGCACTTTCGGCTTCATGATCAGCGCTTGGGCCAGCGCAAGGCGCTGCTGCATGCCGCCAGAAAGCTGGGCCGGGTATTTGCCTTCGGAACCGGCAAGACCCACCTCGGCGATCAGCCGATGCGCCTCCTCGACAGCGTTGCGGCGGGCCGCGCCGAAGAGCTTGGACCGGTAGGGCGCGGCGGAGAATTCCCTGCCGAGCAAGACATTGCCGAGCACGGTCAGATGCGGGAAGACGGAGTAGCGCTGGAAGACGACTCCGCGGTCCGGCCCCGGTTCCGGCGGCAGAGGCTCGCCGTCAAGAAGAAGCTTGCCCTTTGTCGGCTGCTCCTGGCCGAGCAGCATGCGCAGAAACGTGGACTTGCCGCAGCCGGAGGGCCCGACAAGCGCGACGAAGGCGCGCGAAGCGACGGTAAGCGACACGTCTTCTAGTACGATCTGGTTGCCATACTCCTTCCAGACCCGTTCGATCTTCAGTTCGCTCATGCCTGCTTCTCCAGGTCCGACCAGGGGAAGACGGCGATACGCAAGCGGTCGAGCAGGGTGTTCATGACCACGGCAAGCAGCGTGATCCAGATGACATAGGGAAAGATGATGTCCATCGAGAGATAGCGGCGGACAAGGAAGATACGGTAGCCGAGGCCGGAATCGGACGAGATCGCTTCAGCGGCGATCAGGAACAGCCAGGCGGGGCCGAGCTGCAATCTGAGGCAGGTGATCAGCCGCGGCAGGATCTGGGGCAGCACAATACGCAAGGCAATCTGCCAGGAGGAGCCGCCAAGCGTTTCAGCTTTGACGATCTGTTCGCGGGGCAGCTCCAGCGCCTTCAATGCCAGGTCGCGGATCATCGTTGGCGCCACACCGATGACGATGAGGGCGATCTTCGAGGTTTCGCCGAGCCCCATGACGATGAAGAGGATCGGCAAAAGCGCGAGCGGCGGGACCATGGAGATCACGGTGATGAAGGGGGCAAGCAAGGCCCGCAGATAAGGCAGCATGCCGATCAGCATGCCGATGAGCAGCGCGACCGCCGTCGAGATGCCGAGTCCGGAGAGCAGCCGGATCAGGCTGGCTCCGGTATCCGACCAGAGCAGATATTCACCCGTGCGCTGGTCGGCAACGAAGGAAAGACGGTTGATCGCATCGGCGAAGCCCGCGAGGCTCGGCAGAAGCTTGTCATTGGCATTTTCGGCCAGCCGCGCAGCCGAGCCGAAAGCATAGGCAAGGGCGAGCAGCACGAAGGGCAGCAGCGTCAAGGCAAGCTGCGCGCTCCGGCTTGGCCTCGTGTTGATCCAACGCATGGGAAATGCTCCGCTGGGAAAGGGAGGAGGAGCGGCGAACCGCACCCCTGTTGTGATCAGAACGAACCGTCGGCCGCTGCCTTCATGTAGGTCTCGGTGAAGCGCAGCTTCACATTGCCGGTATCGCCCAGCACCTTGCCGTCAGGCATTTCGATACCGATAACGTCGGCGGACGGCGCGCCATTGCCGAGCAGGCCCTTCTCGAAAAGGAAGCCGCGGACGAGATCCATGGTCTTCGGCAGGCTGGATGAGGCGGTGAAGGCAACGGCGTCAGCCGGTTTGTCAAAGAGCTTGGTCGCGGCGAGCTGCGCCTCGAACCCTGCAAGGTCGGTGCCGGACGCTGCGCCCATGGCTTCGCGGGCGGCTTTGCCCTCGGCGGTGTCGGCCCGCAGCAGCGCGGCGGTCTCGTACCAGATGCCGGCGAGAGCCTTGCCGAAATTCGGATTGTCCTTCAGCACGTCGGTATTGGCGACCATCAGGTCGATGATCTCGCCCGGGATCTGCGAGCTGTCGAAAACCTTCTTGGCACTGGGATCCTCCAGAATGGTGGAGACGAGCGGATTCCAGGTGACAACGGCGCTGACATCAGGGGTCTTGTAAGCCGCGACCATGTCGGCATCGGACGTATTGACCACCTTCACGTCGCGCTCGCTGAGCTTGATGCTTTCGAGCGCACGGGCGAGCAGATAATGCGAGACGGAAAATTCGACGAGATTGACGTTCTGGCCCTTGATGTCGCTGAGGCTCGCCTTGTCCTTCAGGATGACGGCGTCGTTGCCGTTCGAAAAATCGCCGACGATGACCGCCGTTGTGTCGACCCCGCCGGCGGCCGGGATCGAGAGGCCGTCCATGTTAGTGAGCGTCACGGCATCGAAGGCGCCCGCCGTGTATTGGTTCATCGACTCGACGTAATCGTTGAACTGGGTGACCTCGATGTTAATGCCGTATTTGTCGGCCCATTTCTTGACGATACCGTGGTCGCCGGCGTAGCCCCAAGGCATCCAGCCGACATAGATCGACCAGGCGACCTTGAAGCTGGTCTTCGGCGCCGCGCCGGCGGGAGAGCCGAACCCGAAAGCCAACGATGCCGAGACGGCCGCTACGGAAAGAATCTTAGAAAAAGTCTGCATAGAAATTCCCCTTTTTGCTTTTCAAAAAGGGATCGGCAAAGACCATCGCGCCGCCAATCCCTTGGCTTACGAGGTCTCCCGGGCTTTTGTCCCGCCGTGCATCCGGTGGGATTTCTCTCCCAGCCGGTGGTGGCTCTCGGACCAGCACGCTCCCGAAGGGAACGCCGGAACCCTAGCCACCAACTCACGAATATCGAAGCAAGCGGTGTGCCAGATTGTAACCTTTTGATTTGCCTCAAGGGGAGAATGCTGGCTTTCATTGGGAGTCCGCGAGTCATGCATTCTGCGCGAAATTTGTGCAATCTTTGCTGATATGACTGCTTGCCAGCCAGGCGTCCTCACCCTAGCGCAATGTGAAGCGCTCCTCCGGCCGCCAGATCTCAACCACATAAACCAGATGGCTGATCGAGCGCGCCGCACGATCAAGCCATACAAAGCGGAACTCGTTATAGGTGAGGATCGAGACGATGATCAGCGTCGACACGATGCCTGGCACAATGATTGGCACGACGATATGGACGAGGATCCGCAAAGCGGGAGCGGCGCCGCGTGCAAATAGACTCGTCGCAGTCAACCCGAAAGGTCTGACGCTCGGATCCAAATTATTTCGAGGACTGCGGTCGGGCCGTGCGAAAATTTCCGGTCCGGCCGTCGGCTATTCCGCGAGTGGATGCGACATCTCGGCTATGGAGGTCGTCGCCGCCAACCCGCGGCTCTCCGCCTGGCTCATCGCCGTGACCAGTGCGATGATCGATTGGCGGATATCGGGATCGGCGATCTTCAGAAAGGCGCGATTGAGCACCAGTCCCTCTTTGGTTCGCAGGAATTCGGCAACCGGATCGGTATGGTCCGGTGCATCCAGCCCCCGCTCCGCCAACGGCTGGGAGTCGCCCTGCTCGAAAAAGAAGCTCGGTGAGGCATGAAGCACCGCGGCGATCCGCTGCAAACGACTCGCGCCGATGCGGTTGATGCCCTTTTCATATTTCTGAACCTGCTGAAAGGTCACGCCGATCTGCTCGGCAAGCCGCTCCTGGCTCATTCCGAGCAGTTGCCGGCGCATTCTGATGCGCGCTCCGACATAGCTGTCTATGGCATTCGGTGTCTTGACATTCATTGCGTATGGCCAGCCTCGATCGCATCTCAATCGGCGCAGCTGTAGTGCCCCTCTCACCGGTTTTCCATGATTGTTTTCATATAGCATACCACATAT
Organism: Rhizobium lentis; assembly: GCF_014200175.1. Lineage (GTDB taxonomy): Bacteria > Pseudomonadota > Alphaproteobacteria > Rhizobiales > Rhizobiaceae > Rhizobium > Rhizobium mulingense. Next base: position 211,746 of record NZ_JACHBD010000005.1, read on the forward strand.
GCGACGATCCCGGCTGACTGTGATATGAAAACCCCCATCGAAAAGACCGGCCGAGCGCTTGAACCAGCTCGACGGAAGGCAAATCGAACAAAAGCGTACCAATCCCGGAGAAACCGGGCTGGCGATTGCTGCCAGGCGTGGGTTAAATGCTTCTCAGCGACCGTCGCTCGACAGTCTTGCCAGCCCGGATCGCCGCAAATCCATCGAAAACGACGCAGCACGGCACTGATCGTGCCCGTTCAGGAGAATATTTGATGGCAACCGTTGCCGAAGGCGCGCCCCGTTTCGAAAAAACGACGATGTCTATTCTGATGGCGGTCAGCTTCTGCCATATGCTGAACGACATCATGCAGTCGCTGCTCGCCTCGCTCTATCCGCTGTTCAAGGCGAATTACGATCTGGACTTCGTGCAGATCGGCCTTCTTACCATGACATTTCAGGTCACCGCCTCTCTGCTGCAGCCGGCGGTCGGCATCGTCACTGATCGCTGGCCGATGCCCTATTCTCTGCCGGTCGGCATGGCGAGCACCTTTTGCGGGCTTATTCTGCTCGGCAACGCCGGCAGTTTCGCACTGCTGCTGTTGGCAGCAAGCCTGATCGGCTTCGGTTCGGCGGTCTTCCACCCGGAATCCTCGCGTGTGGCCCGTCTTGCCTCGGGCGGTCGTCACGGTTTCGCGCAATCCTTTTTCCAGGTCGGTGGCAATGCCGGCCAGGCGATCGGTCCGCTGCTCGCCGCCTTCATCGTGCTGCCCCTCGGCCAGCACAGCGTCTCCTGGTTTGCCGCCATCGCCATGGTCGGCATGATCGTGCTGAGTTGGGTGGGCAACTGGTACATGAGCCATAGGCGCCAGAACGCCAGCAGGCCGGCCGTCAGTCGAACCCTGCCGCTGCCACAGAATAGAGTCGTCTGGGCGCTGCTGATCCTCGTGCTGCTGACGGCAACGAAGAATGTCTACATGGCGAGCGTTTCCAGCTACTTCACCTTCTATGTCATCGACAAGTTTGAACTCAGCGTGCAGCAGGCTCAGCTGATGCTCTTCCTGTTCCTCGGCTCGGTTGCCGTCGGCACTTTCCTCGGTGGGCCGATCGGCGATCGCTTCGGTGCCCGTTTCGTCATCTGGTTTTCGATCCTCGGCGTCATTCCCTTCGCATTGCTGCTGCCCTATGCGAATCTTCTCTGGACGGGCGTGCTCAGCGTCGTCATCGGCCTGATCTTCGCGTCGGCATTTTCGGCGATCGTCGTTTTTGCTCAGGAGCTGGTGCCCGGCCGCGTCGGCCTGATTGCCGGCGTCTTCTTCGGCTTCGCGTTCGGGGCAGGGGGGCTTGGTGCGGCGCTGCTCGGTGATTTTGCCGATACGCACGGCATCGACTTCGTTTACCGCATCTGCTCCTACCTGCCGTTGCTCGGCCTGCTGACGATCTTCCTGCCGCGTATCCCGAAGCAGAAACCGGCCTGAGGTTATATGGTCCGCAACCAATGCGAAGATTTCCTCCGCATCTGGATGGGGAGGATCGGGATGGCTTTACCATGATGTCGCCCACACATGGACAGGCGCTGCGCCATCACGATCTCGGCGAGCGGGCCCCTCAAGCGCCGCCTTCATTCTTTAGAACATGCTTAAGGGCCGCAATTAATCCATAAATTTGATGGAAATTTATCCTGCCGATATTGAAGGCAGGGCAAGAGTTTTTCAGGCTCTTCCTTCACATCAGACGTTCGTGCTTCGCCCCTGATCCGCGCATTTGCCATGCTCAGCCTGCTCAAGGCGTTCGGCCTCATTCAGTCAGACGGGATATAATAATGACCAACAACAAAAAACTTCACGGACTACAGCTTTCGCGCCGGGCGGTTGTTGCCGCCGCCGCCGTTTCCGCTGCCGCGCTTTTTACCTTTGCAGCACCCGCTCCCTCCTTCGCCGAGGAAAAGTCGATCAAGGTCGGCATCATGGCCGGCGAAGAGGAGGACATCTGGCGTGTCGTGACGAGCGAGGCGGCCAAGAAAGGCCTTAAGATCGAGACCGTCGTCTTCAACGACTACACGCAGCCGAACGAAGTGCTGGAGCAGGGCGAGATCGAGGCCAACGCCTTCCAGCATCAGCCCTATTTGGATAACCAGATCCAGCAGCACGGCTATCATATCGTCCGCGCCGGCTACACCGGGGTCTGGCCGATCGGCCTCTACAGCAAGAAATACAAGTCCGTCGCCGAAATCCCGGAAGGGGCGGTCGTCGGCGTCCCGAACGATCCCTCGAACGAAGGCCGGGCGTTGCGCGTTCTTCAGAGCGAAGGCCTAATCAAGCTGAAGGACGGCACGGGCATTCTCGCCACCGTCGCCGACGTCAGCGACAATCCGAAGAAAATCGAGATCAAGGAGCTCGATGCCGGCATCGTCGGCCGCTCGATCGATGATCTCGATGCCGGCGTTGTCAATACCGATTGGGCTTTGAAGAGCGGCCTTTCTCCGGCCGAACGTATCGCGCAGGAGCCGGTCGCCGATAATCCCTACCGCAATTTCATCGCCGTCAAGGACGAGAACAAGGATGCGGACTGGGTCAAGACGCTTGTGTCGTCTTATCAGAACGACACCGTCAAGGCCGAATTCGACAAGGTCTACAAGGGGACGGGTCTCAGCGCCTATTGATCCGAAACTCGGCTGAAGTTAAGGCCTGCCGAAAGGCGGTCCGGGCGTTTCATGCCGGGACCGCCTTTGGCGTTTGTAAGGAAAAAGCAGATGAATTCCTTTGTTTCCGCCACGACAATCGAGCCGCAGCCGCGAGCTGCAGCGGCCGAAGAGGTGGTAAGGCTTGTCGATGTGAAGCGGCGGTTCGGCGCCACGGCGGCACTCGACGGTATTTCCTTAAGCGTGAAAAGGGGAGAGATCCTCGGCATCATCGGCCGCAGCGGTGCCGGCAAGTCGACGCTGATCCGCTGCCTGAACGGGCTGGAGCGCGCCGACAGTGGCGAGATCGTTATTGAGGGCCGCGATATCACCGGGCTTCAAGAACAGGAACTCCAGCCGCTGCGCCGCCGCATCGGCATGATCTTCCAGCACTTCAACCTGCTTTCCTCCAAGACCGTCGAAGACAATGTCGCCCTGCCGCTGAAGATCGAGGGCGTTGCCAAGGCCGAGCGCCTGCGGCGGGCGCGTGAGCTGCTCGATCTCGTCGGGCTTGCCGACAAGGCGAAGGCCTATCCCGCCTCGCTCTCCGGCGGCCAGAAACAACGCGTCGGCATCGCCCGCGCGCTCGCTGCACGCCCGGCGCTGCTGCTGTCCGACGAGGCGACGTCGGCGCTCGATCCCGAGACGACCCGGTCGATCCTGTCCTTGCTCAAAGATATCAACCGCAAACTCGGCCTGACCATTCTGCTGATCACGCATGAGATGGAAGTGGTGCGCGGGATTGCCGATCGTGTCGCGGTCATCGATGCCGGGCGGATCGTCGAGGAGGGCCAAGTCTGGTCGGTCTTTGCCAATCCGCAGGAAGCGATCACCCGGAGACTGCTCGGCGGCATCCGACCGCAGCTTCCCGATCATATTGCCGGCCGGCTGTCTGCGACATCTGGCAGCGAGGTGATCCTCAGTGTCGATCTTGCCGGACCTGAAGCCCAAGGCGCGCTGTTTGCCGATCTGTCGGCAGCGCTGCCGCACTCCTTCCGCCTCGTCCATGGCGGCATCGACCATATCCAGAACCAGCCGGTGGCGCGGTTCTTCATCGCCGTTCCCATGCGCGACCCCGCGCTTGCCGGCAAGGTCGAACAATTCCTGACGGCCCGGTCCGCCCGGGTGGAGGTGCTTGGTTATGACGCCGATCATGCTTGAACTGCTTCTTCGCTCGCTTTGGGAGACGGTCCTGATGACCGTCGCCTCGGGAGTGATTTCGCTCGTCGCCGGCCTGCCGCTCGGCCTTGCCCTCGTCGTCACGGCGCGCGGCGGCATCGCCGAAAATCTCTGGATCAACCGCATGCTCGGCGCCGTTATCAACGGCTTCCGTTCGGTGCCCTTCATCATCCTGCTGGTGGCGCTGATCCCGCTGACGCGGCTAATCGTCGGCACGGCGCTTGGCACATGGGCGGCCATCGTGCCGCTCGCCATCGCCGCCACGCCTTATTACGCCCGCATCGCCGAAGTGTCGCTGCGCGAGGTCGACCGCGGGCTGATCGATGCCGTACGCGCCATGGGCGGCAATCGCTGGACCATCGTGCGCGAAGTGCTGGTGCCCGAGGCGCTGCCCGGCATCGTTGCCGGCTTCACCGTCACGCTGGTGACGCTGATCGGCGCCTCGGCCATGGCAGGTGCGATCGGCGCCGGCGGCCTCGGCGACCTCGCCATTCGCTACGGCTATCAGCGTTTCGAAACCAATGTGATGATCGCAGTCGTGGCCGTCCTTGTCATCCTCGTCTGCGGCATTCAGTGGCTCGGTGACCGGCTGGTCGCCAAGCTGGATCACAAATAGATGAGCCCGCGAACCCGCGGCGGATGAGCGGCAGGCGCGATCGATGCTTTGCTGCGTTCAACGTCCTAAGGCTTTATCGCATTGTGCGCCTATGAAATGATAAGGTGCAATGAAAGAGCCGGAGGAAGGCATGACGAAGAAGACGCTGTCGGATTGGGCGGAGCTTGCGCAGAAGGAGCTGGGTGCTTCGCCGGAAACGCTGACCTGGCAGACGCCGGAAGGCATTGCCGTGAAGCCGCTCTATACGGCCGAGGATCTCGAAGGCGCCGCCCACCTCGGCTCGCTTCCCGGCTTTGCGCCGTTTACCCGCGGCCCGCGCGCCACGATGTATGCCGGCCGACCATGGACAATCCGTCAATATGCCGGCTTCTCGACGGCAGAGGAATCGAACGCCTTCTACCGTCGCAATCTGGCCGCCGGCCAGAAGGGCCTGTCGGTCGCCTTCGATCTCGCCACCCATCGCGGTTATGACAGCGATCATCCGCGCGTCGAAGGCGATGTGGGCAAGGCGGGTGTGGCGATCGACAGCGTCGAGGACATGAAGATCCTGTTTGACGGCATTCCGCTCGGGGAAATGTCGGTTTCAATGACCATGAACGGCGCGGTCATCCCGATCCTCGCCTCCTTTATCGTCGCCGGCGAGGAGCAGGGGGTGGCGAGGGCCGACCTTTCAGGCACCATCCAGAATGATATCCTCAAGGAGTTCATGGTCCGCAACACCTATATCTATCCGCCGGAACCCTCGATGCGGATCGTTGCCGACATCATCGAATATACGGCAAGGGAGATGCCGAAATTCAACTCGATCTCGATCTCCGGCTATCACATGCAGGAGGCCGGTGCGACGCTGGTGCAGGAGCTCGCCTTCACGCTGGCCGACGGTCGCGAATATGTCAGGGCGGCGATCGCCAAGGGCCTCAACGTCGACGATTTTGCCGGAAGGCTCTCCTTCTTCTTCGCGATCGGCATGAACTTCTTCATGGAGGCGGCGAAGCTGCGCGCCGCCCGGCTGCTCTGGACCCGGATCATGGAGGAGTTCCAGCCGAAGAAGGCGGCCTCGCTGATGCTGCGCACCCATTGCCAGACCTCCGGCGTGTCGCTGCAAGAGCAGGATCCCTATAACAACATCATCCGCACCGCCTTCGAGGCGATGTCGGCCGTGCTCGGCGGCACCCAATCGCTGCACACCAATTCCTTCGACGAGGCGATCGCGCTGCCGACGGAATTTTCCGCCCGCATCGCTCGCAACACCCAGCTCATCCTGAACCACGAAACCGGCGTCACCAAGGTGGTCGATCCGCTGGCCGGCTCCTACTATGTCGAGAGCCTGACGCAGGAGCTTGCCGATAAGGCCTGGGCGTTGATCGAGGAGGTGGAAGCACTCGGCGGCATGACCAAAGCCGTCAATGACGGCCTGCCGAAGCGACTGATCGAGGAGGCGGCGGCGCGGCGTCAGGCGGCCGTCGACAAGGGCGAGGAGGTCATCGTCGGCGTCAACCGCTACAGGCTCGACAACGAGCAGCAGATCGACATTCTGAAGATCGACAACAGCGCGGTGCGCAACGCCCAGATCAAACGGATCGAGGAGACCAGGCGGCGGCGCGACGGCAATGCGGTGCGCGTGACATTGGCCACCCTTTCGGAAGTGGCGCGCAGCGGCAGGGGCAACCTGCTCGAAGCCGCGATCGAGGCGGCGCGAGCCCGTGCCACCGTGGGCGAAATCTCCGACGCCATGCGCGATGCCTTCGGCGACTATGCCGCAACGCCCGAGGTCATCACGGGCGTTTATGGCGAGGCCTATGACAACGAGCCGGAACTCGCCGTCCTCAAGGAGCGCATGACGGAGGTCACGGAAGCGATGGGGCGCCGGCCGAAAATCATGGTCGCGAAACTCGGCCAGGACGGGCATGACCGGGGCGCCAAGGTGATCGCCTCGGCCTTCGGCGATATCGGCTTCGATGTGCTTGCCGGCCCGCTTTTCCAGACGCCGGACGAGGCAGTCGACATGGCGCTTGACGAAAAAGTCAATGTCGTCGGCGTGTCGTCGCTGGCAGCAGGCCACAGGACGCTGCTGCCGCAATTGATCGACAGGCTGAGAGCGCAGGGCGGTGACGATATCATCGTCGTTTGCGGCGGCGTCATCCCGCGGCAGGACTATGAGTTCCTGCACGAACACGGTGTTGCCGCCGTGTTCGGTCCGGGCACCAACGTCCTTGACGCGGCAAACTCCGTCCTCGACCTGCTGCAGGGCATGCGGCGGAACCAGTAAGAGGCGTAGCGTTGTTTTCCCGCTAAACAACGCTAATGGAGAACAAAGGGGAAGAGCGTTTATGCGCCCTCATCAGAGCCAGATCCGCAGTTGGCCGACGGGCTTGAAACCCAGCTTTTTCATTTCGTCTAGCGCTTCACCGCGATCATATCCGACAAGGGGCAAATCGGCTGAAAAGGCGACAGTGGCCAATGAAACTGCATCCCGGAAGGCCTGCGGCGTATCAGTCAAACTAAAAACATTTGAGATGCCTACAACCTGCGGCGATCGGTTTGCGATGCATCCCGCATCAAAGCCGTCGCCGGCCAATCGACCGTAGATATGCATGTCGGGATCGGAAAGCAGGGCAGGTGTGAAGACGTTGGCATCGGTCGGGCTACCAGAAGCTTTCCAGGAGCGTTCCCAGCGATCCAGCGATGCCGCATCGCTAACGCGTACCCAACCTTGAGGCGCAGTCGATGAACTTTTGTGAGGTTCAGCCCAAATCCATGATGCGGAAAACAACAACCGGAACCCTTTGTTGTTAAGATCTAGCTTGGAAAAGCCATCTTTGATACCAGGTCGATGTCCTAGCCGATCTGACAGCCGATCGATTTCAATCAGCAGCTCCTCTGTTGCGTCCCGGTCGAGGGTCGTCATGTTGGAATAATAGGGAGGTGCGACTGCATCACTTGTCCAAAATGCGCTGGTTCGCTGATCAGGCAATCCATGGGCGCGGAATATTGCGTGATACAGGTCCGCATTGTTAGCGGCACAAAGGCGCACTTTTTCTTCATCTGAGCGTTCTTGGATACCGCTTAGTCGAGAGCTATTTGTCATAGCAAACCTGTTGATCAGAGCGGCTGACACCAACTCGGTACATTTCGCGATAAGTTAAACGCTCGAAAACTTACAGCAATCCGCGCTTCGCCAGGTTGCTCATCAGCGCCGCTATGCCGAAGGTCCAGGGCGGGCATTCGGTGGAGAGGCGGACGGTGTTGACGAGCGCGCCGAGCCCGGCCGAAGAGATCTCGACGACATCGCCGATCTTGTGCGTGAAACCCTGCTTCGGTGCGTCGCGATCCTGCGTCGGCGCAAACAGCGTGCCGAGAAAGAGCACGAAACCGTCGGGATACTGATGATGAGGCCCGAGCGTCTGTTTGACGAGATCGGTCGGATCGCGGCTGATCTGCGACATCGAACTTTTGCCGTTGAGCACGAAGCCATCGCGGCCGGTGACCTTGAGGTCGAGTTCCGCCTTGCGCACCTCATCCAGCCCGTAACCGGCATCGAACAGACGAATGAAGGGACCGATCGCACAGGAGGCGTTATTGTCCTTGGCCTTGCCGAGCAAGAGCGCCGAACGGCCTTCAACGTCACGCAGATTGACGTCATTGCCGAGTGCGGCCCCCTTGATCTCGCCGCGGCTATTGACCGCCAGCACGATTTCCGGCTCGGGATTGTTCCAGGTCGAGATCGGATGCAGGCCGACATCCGCACCCCAGCCGACCGAGGACAGCACTGGCGCCTTGGTAAAGACCTCGGCGTCGGGTCCGATACCGACCTCGAGATATTGCGACCACATGCCCTCATCGATCAGGGCCTGCTTGACCTTGGCGGCCTCCGGCGAACCGGCCTTCAGATTGGTGAGACTGCCGCCGATCAGCGTGCTGACGCGCTCGCGGATCGAGGCGGCGCGCTCCGGATTGCCGGCCGCCTTCTCCTCGATGACGCGCTCGATCATCGACTGGGCGAAGGTAACGCCGCAGGCCTTGACCGCCTGCAGGTCGACGGGAGCCAGCAGATAGGGACGCACCTTATCCGGCGTCCCCATACTGTTGCCCGCGACTTCCTCCAAGGAACCGACCGCCTTGCCCTTTGCGGCGCGGACGAAGCCGGCGGCATCCTGTTTTTCAAGCAGGGCGCTGAGCGTCGGCGCGTCGCGCGAGGTAATGTCGACCAGCATCCCATCGCGGAGCGTGACGATGCTCGGGCCGGAAGCCTCGGGGCTCCAGACGCGGCCGACAAAAAGACCCGCCGAAGCAGCGGCATCGAGAAGGGGATGAGACATGGTGATCCTCCGTCACAGGCAAGCGGGAGCGCTCTTTGAATATCTTCGAGGTCGTTGCCGCCCTCCCAACCCGGCGGTGGCGGAAATCGATCACATTCACGCAGACTGGGCAAGACATGCTGGAGAAAAAGACTTTCGTCCAATCGGATCGAATGAGCGACCTATCGGCAAAACGGCGCAGCAAGCCAGTAAATAACTATTTAGATACAAAATAGCTATTTGATATCAGCTATTTAGATATATCCGTACGCACTTTCAGCCTCGAACTCGCCTTGACAGGAAGCAAGTTTCGTTATCTGTTTTGCCCGACATGGAGGATGCCGGCCTCAGCCGGCGCTCAGAAAATCCGGGGAGGATATTGCAGCGATGTTGAGATTTGCCGTCGTCGGAATCGACCATGGGCATACATTCGATCATGTGAAGGGATTGCTTGCCGCAGGCGGCGAGTTCGTTGGCTATTGCCCGCAGACCTCGGTGCCGGCATTGCGCGAAGCCTTCGAAAAGACCTATCCCGATGCGCCGCAGATCGATCGCGAGAAGCTGTTCGACGATCCCTCGATCGACGTCATCTGCATTGCCGCGATCCCGCGCGACCGCGCCGGGCTTGCCATCCGGGCGATGAAAGCGGGCAAGGACGTGATGACCGATAAGCCTGGCGTCACGACCTTCGCCCAACTCGAGGAGGTTAAGCGCACCGTTGCCGAAACCGGCAAGATTTTCTCGATCTGCTTTTCCGAGCGCCACTGCGTGCGCTCCGCCGTCAAGGCCGGCAAGCTCGTCGCCGACGGCGCGATCGGCAAGGTGATCCAGACGCTCGGCGTCGGCCCGCATCGGCTGCAGCTGCCGACCCGGCCGGACTGGTTCTTCGATCCGGAGGCCTTCGGGGGTATCATCGTCGACATCGCCTCGCATCAGGTCGACCAGTTCCTGTTCTATACCGGCTCGACGTCGGGCGAGGTCATCGCCAGCTCGATCGGTAATTTCGGCATGCCCGACAAGCCGGCCTTCCAGGATTTCGGTGAAGTGCTGCTGCGCTCCGACAGAGCGGCAGGTTATGTCCGGGTCGACTGGTTCACCCCGGAGGCGCTGCCGACCTGGGGCGACGGACGCCTCACCATCCTCGGCACCGAGGGTTATATCGAACTGCGCAAATATATCGATATTGCCGGCCGGCCGGGCAAGGATCATCTCTTCCTCGTCAACGGCAAGGAGATGACCCATATCGATTGCAGCGGCGAGAAACTCGATTATTTCGACGCTTTCACCGCCGATGTCACCAACCGCACGCAGACGGCGATGACGCAGGATCATGTGTTCGAAGTCTGCCGCCTTTCGCTCGAAGCCCAGACGAAAGCCGCGCGTATCGGCGCTCGCTGAGGAGGAAAACATGACCAGGAAATTGCGCGTCGGCGTCATCGGCGCAGGCATTGCCGCGCGGCATCTGACCGGCTTCGGCTGGAACAAGGATCTTTTTGAGGTTCCCGTGCTCTGCTCGCTCGATGAAGACCGCGGCAAAGCGCTGTGCGAGGAGTTCGGCATCGATGAATATACCCAGGATGCGGATTCGCTGTTTGCCCGCGACGATCTCGACATCATCGATATTTCGACGCCGCCGAGCTCGCATTTCGAGCTTTGCCGCAAGGGCATCGAATCCGGCAAGCACGTGATCTGCGAGAAGCCGCTCTTCGGCTCGATTGCCGAGGTCGATGAGATGGAGCGCATCCTCGCCCGTTTCCCCGGCAGGAAGCTGATGCCGATCTTCCAGTATCGTTACGGCTCCGGCCTGCAGAAGCTGAAGCTGCTGATCGAACGCGGCCTGGCCGGCAAGCCGTTCCTGACGACGATCGAGACCCATTGGTGGCGCGGCCCGGACTATTACGCCGTGCCGTGGCGCGGCAAATGGGCGACCGAGCTCGGCGGCGGTCTTCTCGGCCACGCGATCCACGCCCATGACATGCTAAATTACGTGCATGGCCCCTGTGCCGAGGTGTTTTCCTATGGCGCCACCCTGGTCAACCCGATCGAGGTCGAGGATACGGCAGCGCTTTCGGTGAAGATGCAGAACGGCTCGCTGGCGACGCTGTCGATGACGCTCGGCTCGCGCAAGGAGATCTCGCGGCTGCGTTTCTGCTTCAGCGATCTTGTCGCCGAAAGCATTCTCGAACCCTATACGATGGGCCGCGATCCCTGGGTCTTTACCGCCGGAACCGAGGAGCATCAGGCTCGGATCGACGCGGCGCTGGCCGCCTACGTGCCCGGCGAGGACGGCTATACCCGCCAGTTCGAGCTGTTCCACCGGGCGATCGTCGAGGACACGGATCCGCCGGTGACATTGCAGGATGCTCGCAATTCGCTGGAGCTGGTGACGGCCGCTTATTTCTCGCAGCGCACCGGCATGCCAACGCCGATGCCGATCGCCGCCGATCATCCGCTCTACCGCTCCTGGCTCCCGGAGGAACAGCGCGCGGCTGGCCTGTGAGCAAAGCAGGAGAGGGGCGTTAAAACGGCTGCGGACGTGGAGCCTTCCGACGAGGCCTTCGAACGGTCAAACGGGGGATGCCGGACTGGGCTTGGCATCCACCTTGAAACGTTTCTTGACCCGATCGACGGGCGTTCCATCCAGCAGCGGAACCTGGATGAGCCTGTCATAGGGCTCGAAGCCCATCTTTGCGTAATAAGCAAGACCGCCGACATTGTCGGCACGAATGGTCGCATTGATGAATTCGAGCCCGAACTCTTCGGCTGCAGCCCGCGTCGCCGGGAAAAGGGCGCTGCCTGCGCCGGATATCCTCGGGCTCATGCGGGCAAATGTTGCGATATCGGCATAACCCTTCGGCGGATCGCCGTACACGCTCAACGACTGAAAGCCAACAAGCGACCGATCATGCTCGGCTACGTGGCAGACAAGGGGAAACTCGCCGTCGATGAACCAGTCTGCGAATTCCGCGACCGTAAGCGGTGTCTCGAGCGCGGTTGTTCCGCCGGCCAGGATGATCTCGTTCAGGAGACCGCACAGTTCCTCCGCGTCGGCGGGTACCGCTCTTCGAATATCCATGTTTGTGGTCGCTCCATCTCTCAATCGGCAGCGTAGCCGATGGACGCGATGGAGCACAAGCCACCCGTCTGCCGCCTGCTGCAATCTTCGCTCATCCTTGAAATTCCAAGCCGTCGATGAAATTTCTCGCAATCGGAACAGAAAGAAGCACCCATGCTAAAATCCTTCGAGCGTGTCGGCTGACAGTCAGCGATATGGACCGCACGGTCGCAAGATGATGGCTGACGGCACTGAGGTCGCCTTTCTCGACGCTGGCGGCTGCATGCTTGAAATTGTTGCGCCCGGCGGGTGGTGCGGTAAGGGCGGTTGATATTCGGGTGATTTAATTGCGGAAGGCGGCGGGCATCGTCGTCACCAGCCGGATATCGCGGCGGAAATCGGACGGCGACATGCCGGCGATGTGGCGGAAGGATTTGTTGAACGCGCTGATGGAACCGAAGCCGCTGTCCATTGCCACCTGCAGAACGTTGGCGCCTTCGCTCATCAGCATCGCCTGGGCGCGCGACAGCCTGAGCAGCGTCACATATTTGCTGAGCGTCATGCCGGTCGATCGCTTGAAAAGGTTCATGGCATATTTCGGATGCAGATCGGCGGCTCGAGCGATATCGACCGAATCGATGTCCTGCAGGAAATTGGCGGCGATGAAATCGCACATGCGCGCAACGCTGCGCGAGGAATTGGGATGCGGCTGATCGCCTTCCAGGCTGACGGTCGTCTTCGATGTCGTCATCGAATAGGGTTCGAGTGCGATACGCTCGATGCGTAGCAGCAATTCATCAACGGCGTGCTGGGCCTTGGCAGCGTCGCCGGACTTGGAATAGCGGAACCAGCGGGCGAAGTTCTCGTTGTCGGCGGCATCGGTTGCTGAGGTCAGCAGCGTCTCGCCCTTCATCAGCCGGCTCGAAATGCTGATCGGCAGACGCAGCCGGAAGAAATAGATGAGCGGCAGATGAGCGCCGGCATAGAGCGAATCATCCGACGATTCGTCCATTTGATGTGGCTGCCCACCCCAGAAGAGGCACATTTCGCCGGGGTTCAGGCGAAATTCGTGATCGCTCATCCGATAATGGACAGTACCGCGCATGACATAGTTGACCTCGACCTGCGCATGCCAGTGCGGCATGGCCATGACGAGCGGATGGGCATGAAACATCTGCAGCGCCGTCGGCGAACCCTCAATGCCACCAGCGCCGGGCCGGTAGATTGCACTCGTGCCGATCTTACTTTCCGCCAAATCCATATTCCCTTTTTAGGAGACAGCCGCTCCCTTGCAGATAGTCTAACCGCGTTCGTGAAAGATCGGCAATTGAAAAGGGAGGATTTTCAATGCGCTTCAAACTTCTCGCTGCGACCGCAGCTGTCGCACTGCTTGCTTCCGGCTCCGCCTTCGCTGAGTCGGCCAATCTCACCATCTGGAGCTGGAATGTCGCCGCATCGGCGCTGAAATCCACGCTTCCGGGTTTCAATAAACAGTTCCCCGATATCAAAGTCACCGTTGAAGACCTTGGCAACAGCCAGGTCTTCGACAAGACGCTGGCTGCCTGCGCTGCCGGCGGTGACGGTTTGCCCGACATTGTCAGCATCGAGAATTTCGAGGCTGAAATCTTCTGGAGCCGTTTCCCGGATTGCTTCGCCAATCTGAAGGAGCTCGGCTATACGGCCGATATCCAGGCGAAGTTCCCCGACTTCAAGCGCACCGAACTTGAGGTCGGCGACGTCGCCTATGCCATGCCGTGGGATTCCGGTCCCGTCGCCGTCTTCTACCGCCGCGACATGTACGAAAAGGCCGGCGTCGATCCGAGCACGATCAGCACCTGGGACGATTTCATCGCCGCCGGCAAGAAGATTTCTGCAGCCAATCCCGGCGTCGTCATGGCTCAGGCCGATTTCAACGGCGACAGCGAATGGTTCCGCATGATCGCCAACGAGCAGGGCTGCGGCTATTTCTCGACCGATGGCCAGAACATCACCATTAACCAACCGGCTTGCGTCGCCGCGCTGCAAAAGGTGAAGGAGATGAAGGACGCCGGCACGCTGACGGCGGCCAACTGGGACGAGAAGATCCAGGCCAATACTGCCGGCAAGGCAGCAAGCCAGCTCTATGGTGGCTGGTATGAAGGCACCGTGCGTTCGACCTCGCCCGATCTCAAGGGCAAGTGGGGCGTCTACAGAATGCCGAGCCTGACGGCCGATGGTCCGCACGCCGCCAACCTCGGCGGTTCGTCGCTCGCCATTTCGGCGACCTCGGCCAATAAGGAGGCCGCCTGGAAATTCGTCAACTACGCCCTCGGCACGAATGAAGGCCAGGTCACCATGCTGAAGGAATTCGGTCTGGTCCCGTCGCTGCTGTCTGCCGAGAAGGATCCCTTCGTCAACGAGCCGCAGCCCTATTGGGGCGGCCAGAAGGTTTGGGCCGACATCCTCGCGACATTGCCGAAGATCGTGCCGAGCCGCGGCACCGCCTTCCAAAGTGATGCAGAAGGCATCTTCAAGGCAACGCAGGCGAAATTCTTCGCCGGCGGCTATCCCGATGCGAAGGCGGCTCTCGACGATGCCGCCAAGCAGATCGCTTCCGCAACCGGACTTCCAATCGCGCAATGAATGACGATGCCGGGCGCCTCCCGCGCCCGGCATTTCACCCGCTTGCAACGCGGCGCGTCATTCATTCGTTCGTGAGGAGGAGGAGGCTCGATGCCGTTCAGAACCCGGAGCGCCTATGCGTTCCTCGCCCCCTATCTGCTTGTTTTCGCCACCTTCTGGGTCTGGCCGATCATCGATTCGTTCCTGATTTCCTTTCAGAACACGCGCATCAATCCGTGGAAATACAGTTTCCAGGCCAACTGGGGCCGGCTCTTTTACGATCCCGCCTTCTATAATGCTCTGTACAACACGCTGATCATCCTGGTGATCCAGGTGCCCGTCATGATCGCGCTGGCGACCGTCATGGCCGTGCTGCTCAATTCGCCCCTCCTGAAAGCGCGCCCGCTTTTTCGTTTCGCATTCTTTGCCCCCGTCGTTGTCGGCGAGGTCGCTTATGCGGCCGTGTTCCGGCTGATGTTCAGCCTCGATTTCGGCATCATCAACAAGATGATTTCAGCGGTCGGCTTCAGCCCGATCTCCTGGTTCGACAACGCCACTGCTGCGATGGCAGTGATCATCCTCGCCGTCACATGGCGCTGGGCCGGCTATAACGCGATCATCATCCTGGCCGGCCTGCAGGCCATCCCCGATGATGTCTACGAGGCCGCGACGCTCGACCGTGTGAGCAAGACACAGCAATTCTTCCACATCACTCTGCCGCTCTTAAAACCGATCATCCTCTTCTGCGTCGTGCTCTCGGTGATCGGCACCATGCAGCTTTTTACCGAACCCTTCCTCATCACCAATCGCGGTGGTCCAGGCGGCGGCACGGAGACACTCGGCCTCTTCCTCTACCGCCAGGGGTTCACCTCGCTGAACTTCGGCTATGCCTCGGCGATCGCTTATACAATGGCCGCTCTGGCCGTGGTGATCTCCTTTTTCAATCTCTGGATCGGGAGGGACCCGAAATGAGATCCAAATCGCAGTCCCTTCTCATCCGTCAGATAGCCCTGCACGCCGCGCTGGCGCCGCTGGCACTGGTCTGGCTGTTTCCGCTGTGGATGATGTTCATCTTCTCGACGATGCCCGACAACGGCATCTTCAATCCCGAGATCGTGCTGTGGCCATCGACCAACTTCGTCGAGAATTTCAAAAATCTGCAGGCCGATACCGATTTCATCGGGGCAATGGTGATCTCCATCGGCGTGGCGCTTATCTATACCGTGCTCTCGGTGATGCTGACGTCGATGGCCGGATGGGCGCTGGCACGTTACCGTTTCGTCGGCCGTTCCGTTGTGATCGCCATCATCCTCGGCACGATCACGCTGCCGTTCTCCGTGGTCGTCATCCCGCAATTCATCATGGTGGCGCGCGAGTTCAAGCTGGCAAACACCTGGGTGGCTCTGATCGTGCCGCCGCTCTTCAACTCGCTCGGCGTCTTATTCATGCGGCAGTCCTTCTCGATGATGCCGGGCGAGCTCTTCGATGCGGCCCGCGTCGAGGGCGTCAAGGAATGGCAGATCTTCCTGCGCATTGCCCTGCCGCTGGCGCGCCCGACCATGGCGGCATTGGCGATCATTCTCTTTCTGCACTCGTGGAACAATTACCTCTGGCCGCTGCTCATCAATTCCAGACCGGGGATGATGACGGCGCCGGTGGCATTGGGAACGCTGATCGGCCTCACCAAAGTGTCCTGGGGTGGCATCATGGCCGGCGCGGTGCTGCTGACGGCACCAATCCTCGTCGTCTTCGTGGCGCTCCAGCGCCATTTCATCGCCGGCATCGCGGCCGGCGCAATCAAGTAATCGGGGAAGCCGAATGGCAGAGCTTTCACTTACCAACATCGTCAAACGCTTCGGCGGCTTTGAAATCATCCATGGCGCCAATCTGGAGGTGAAGGACGGCGAATTCGTCGTCTTCGTAGGCCCTTCCGGCTGCGGCAAGTCCACGCTGCTCAGGATGATCGCCGGCCTCGAGGATATTACATCGGGCGAGCTTCGGATAGGAGGCAAGGTCGTCAACGACGTCGAGCCGGCCGATCGCGGCATCGCCATGGTATTCCAGTCCTACGCGCTCTATCCACACCTGACGGTCGAGGAAAACTTGAGCTTCGGCTTGCGCATGAACGGCAACCCGAAGGCCGATACCGAGCGGCGCGTGAGCCATGTCGCCGATATCCTGCAGATCACCGAACTGATGAAGCGGCGGCCGAAGCAGCTTTCCGGCGGCCAGCGCCAGCGCGTCGCCATCGGCCGCGCCATCGTGCGCGAGCCCGAGGTCTTCCTGTTCGACGAACCGCTTTCGAATCTCGATGCCGAGTTGCGCGTGCAGATGCGCGTCGAAATCTCAAGGCTGCACAAGCAGCTCGGCACGACGATGATATACGTGACCCACGATCAGACGGAAGCGATGACGCTCGCCGACCGGATCGTCGTGCTGCGCGCCGGCAACATCGAGCAGATCGGCGCACCGCTCGACCTCTATGACGACCCGGCCAACCAGTTCGTCGCCGGCTTTGTCGGCTCACCGAAGATGAATTTCTTGAAAGCGGTGGTCGTCGAGGCGCAGCCGGGTAGGGCGGTGATCGTGCTGGAAAGCAACCCGGCGACACGCCTGCCGCTGCCTGTCGCCGACCCTATCGAAACCGGCGCAAAGGTGACCCTCGGCATCCGTCCCGAACACTTCGTAGATGCCGGTGCTGGCGATGCCGATCTCACCGTTGCCATCGACGTCGCCGAACACCTCGGCAATACCAGCTACATCTATGCCGCCATCGGTGATGAACAGCTGATCATCGAGCGGCCGGAATCGCGCACATCAGGCAATCGCGAGACGCTGACGGTCGGTCTTCCCGCCAACCGCACATTTCTTTTTGACGACGCCGGCAAACGGCGCCGCTGAACCACTCCCAAGGCCAGAAAGACGAAAGAGGATTCCATGACTTCCGATCAATCGATCCGCTGGGGCATCATCGGCCCCGGCACCATAGCCCGCACCTTTGCCGATGGCGTTGCCCATTCGCGCACCGGTAAACTGGTCGCGATCGCCACCCGCAATCCTTCCAAGCCGGGATTGCAGGAAAACTTCCCCGGTGCCCGCATCGTCGATGGTTACGAGGCGCTGCTTTCCGACCCCGAGGTCGATGCGGTCTATATTTCCGTGCCTCATACCGGCCATGCCGAATGGGCTATCAAGGCGGCGCGCGCCGGCAAGCATATCCTCGTCGAAAAGCCGATCGCGCTTTCGGCCTATGATGCCGAAGCCGTCTACTACGAAGCCAAGAAGGCCGGCGTCTTTGCCGGCGAGGCCTTCATGTATCGCCTGCATCCGCAGACGGAGAAGCTGGTCGAGCTCATTAAGAGCGGCGTCATCGGCACGATCCGCATTATCCGTTCGAGCTTCGGCTTCAACATGGGCAGCTATAAGCCGGAGCATCGACTTTTCGCCAATGATACCGCCGGCGGCGGCATTCTCGATGTCGGCGGCTATCCTGTTTCCATGGCGCGATTGATCGCTGGCGCCGCGGAAGGCAAAGCCTTCCTGGAGCCGGAAAAGGTGTCGGGCGTCGCCCATCTTGGAGACAGCGGCGTCGACGAATGGGCGTCGGCCGTGCTCAAATTCCCGAACGAGATCATCGCCGAGGTCTCCTGCTCGATCATGGCGCAGCAGGACAACGTGCTGCGCATTATCGGCTCCGAGGGCCGGATCGAAGTCGCAGACTTCTGGTTCGCCTCCGGCCACAGGGGCGGTGTCGGCAAGATCGAGGTCTTCAAGGGCGGCAAACAGGAGACGATCGAGGTCAGGGAAGAGCGCTGGCTCTATTCCTTCGAGGCAGACGCGGCGGGCGACGCCATCCGCGCCGGCAAGACCGAGTTCGGTTCTCCCGGAATGAGCTGGGCGGATTCGATCGGAAACCTGCGCGTGCTCGACCAGTGGCGCGCCTCGGTTGGTCTCGAATATGGCGTCGAGAAAGCCGTCAAGCGCACGTCCAATATTTCAGGCGGCGCGGTCAGGCGCGGCAGCAGCATTCCGCAGCGACAAATTCCTGGCATTTCCAAGCCCGCTTCGGTCGTGACCCTCGGCTTCGAGTTTTTCCCGAACTTCGCCGCCGCTTCACTGACGCTCGACGCCTTCTACGAGGCCGGCGGCAACACCTTCGATACGGCCTTTGTCTATGGCGCCGGCAAAACGGAGGCGATCTTCGGCGACTGGCACACCAGCCGCAAGGTGCCGCGCGAGGAGATCGTGCTGATCGGCAAGGGCGCGCATTCACCGCTCTGCTATCCAGATATGATCGCCAAGCAGCTCGACCAGTCGCTCGCCCGGCTGAAAACCGACTATGTCGACATCTATTTCATGCATCGCGACAATACCGACGTACCTGTCGGCGAGTTCGTCGATGCCATGGACGCCGAGGTCAAACGCGGCCGCATCCGCGGCATCTTCGGCGGTTCGAACTGGACGCGCGCACGTTTCGACGAGGCGATCGCCTATGCCGAAAAGACCGGCAAGACGGCCCCTGCAGCGCTTTCCAACAACTTCTCGCTCGCCGAAATGCTGGATCCGATCTGGGCCGGCTGCGTTGCCGCCTCCGATGACGACTGGAAGACGTGGCTGAACGAGAAGCAAATCCCGAACTTCGCCTGGTCCAGCCAAGGCCGCGGCTTCTTCACCGACCGCGCCGGCCGCGACAAGAAGGATGACGAGGAAATTGTACGCGTCTGGTATTCCGAGCGCAATTTCGGACGCCGCGACCGCGCCATCGAGCTTGCCAACAAGCTCGGCCGCAACCCGATCCATATCGCGCTCGCCTACGTGATCGCCCAACCTTTCCCGGTCATTCCACTGATCGGGCCGCGCACCATCGCCGAATTGGAGGACAGCCTCTCGGCCCTCGACATCAAGCTGACACCCGATCAGGTGAAGTGGCTGGAAGGCTGATGAACGACGGGAGGGGCGCGGCTTTGCACCGCGCCCTTTCTATATCTGCTTGCTCATTTCGGACGCTTTCTTCCCGGCTGCGTCGTCCGGAGATTCCGTACAGATCAGATCAAACCGGCCAGGATGCCCAATCCGGATATGGCGGCAACGCCACCTGCCGCGCGCATGGCAAGAACGCCTTGCCGTTCGCCGACGCGGCCGATGACGTAGCCAAGAGCGAGGCCGGCGCCATGCAGCAGTCCGGTTGCCACGATGAAGCCGGCCGCATAGGCGGCGCCGGCAGCATCGTCCGGCATTTCGGCGCCGTGCGCATGGCCGTGAACGATGGCGAAGAGGCCGGCCATGCCGAGCGCCGCGGCGAGCGGCGCCCTGACATTGATTGCAATCATGCCCCCCAGAATGACGACGGAAAGTGCAATGCCTGTCTCAACGAAGGGAAGATCAACGCCGGCAGCGCCGAGAACTCCGCCAAACGCCATCATCAAGATGAAGGTCACCGGCAGGAGCCAGATGGCGCGGCCGCCGAGCTGGAAAGCAACCACACCGACCATCACCATGGCAAGGACGTGATCGAGGCCGGACACGGGATGAGCAAAGCCATGGCTGAAGCCGGCGGCGTCACCAACGGCAGGATGGGCGGAAGCGACAGCCGGAAGCGCTGCGACAGCCAGGGCAAGCAGGCTGCTCTTAAGTACTGACCTCATTGTTCGTTTCCTTTGCAATGCTTCGATTTTGCTGCGGGGGCGAGGCGCCCATGTTAGGTGCCTCAAGCTAATTCAAGCAATTCGGACCGTCAACATAGAAACCACGAATAGCAAGAGAATTCAATTGCTTATCTGATAGGCAAATGCCGCTTTCCATTGCTCCGGCCACTCTAACCAGCGCCGACCAAAGGTTCGCTCCCCAATTTCTCGTCCGCCAGCTGGAAACGGCTGCGGCCGGAGGGTATCAATTCTCCAGCCGAGGAAACGCAAGCCGCCGAGACGGAGGAGACGCCGATGACAAATGCCGAACGACCGCTGGCGATCAGCGCGCCCCAGCCGCGCACGCTCGATCTGATCTTCAGCGACAAGGCGCGCGCCGAGCTGCACGCGAAATATGAGGTTGTCGAAGCCGATGCGGATACTGTCGCCGAACTTGGCGACAATATCCTCGGCAGGACCCGATACATCATCGGCCAGCCGCCGCTTTCGGCGGAAACATTGGCCAGAATGCCGGCCCTGCGCTCGATCCTCAATGTCGAAAGCAATCTCTTGAACAACATGCCCTATGAGGTGCTCTTCCAGCGGGGCATTCATGTCGTGACCACAGGCCAGGTCTTTGCGGAGCCGGTCGCCGAAATCGGCCTCGGCTTCGCCCTGGCCTTGGCACGCGGCATCGTCGATGCGGACGTTGCCTTTCGCGAAGGCAGCGAGCTGTGGGGCGGGGAGGGCAATGCGAGCGCGCGGCTCGTCGCCGGTTCCGAGATCGGCATTATCGGCTTCGGCGATCTCGGCAGGGCGCTGCGCCGCGTGCTGTCCGGCTTCAGGGCGCGCATCAGGGTGTTCGATCCCTGGCTGCCGCGCTCGATCCTCGAGGAAAACGGCGTCGAACCGGCAAGCCTGGAGGATGTTCTGACGAAGAGCGATTTCGTCTTCGTCGTCGCCGCAGTCACCAGCGAAAACAAGGGATTTCTCGGCGCCGAGGCCTTCGCCGGCATGCGCAAGGGTGCGGCCTTCATCCTGCTCAGCCGCGCCGATGTCGTCGATTTCGATGCGCTGATGGCGGCCGTCTCGTCAGGCCATATCGTCGCGGCGAGCGACGTCTATCCGCAAGAGCCGCTGCCGCCCGATCATCCGGTGCGCAGCCTGAAAGGCTTCATCCGCTCGGCGCATCGGGCCGGCGCCCTCGACAGCGCCTTCAAGAAGATGGGCGACATGGTGCTGGAAGATATGGACCTGATGGACCGTGGCTTGCCGCCGATGCGCTGCAAGCGGGCGGAACGCGAGACGGTCTCCCGCATGCGCTCCAAACCGGTCGCGGTGAATTAAGCCAGGTTAAGCGCGCTACCTCAGGCAGCGCGCTGCTCGGTCCCCTGGATCGCGGCGAGCTTCCAGTCAGCGCCCGATTTGCGCACGAAGGTCCATACCTCCGTGCTCTCGCTCGGGTGACGGTCGTCACCGGAAACGACACGGCCGCTGTCGCGTTCGACCAGGGCGTCGATCGAAGAGTAACGCATGGCGAGCGTCGCATATTCCTGGCCGTCTTCGCGCCAGGCCTCGGCAATATCGCCCTGCAGCAGCTTGACGTCGGAGACGCGGTTGCGCACGCCGTTGGTGGCGTTTTCGCCGAGTTCCTCGGCAAGATAGGACATGGCCTCGGGCGTCGTCAGCCGACGCAGGGTGCCATAATCCTCAGCGCCGTAAGCAGTCTGAATGCTGGTCAGCAATTCCTCGAACTGATCGAGATCGGCCTGTGCCAGTCCGATCTCGTCACTCGGGCGGTTGCCGCGCGACTGTCCGCCGTAACCGGTGCCCGAGCCGATCGCCGGGATCTGGAACGACGAATTGTTCGTGGGCGCCATGTTGAAGGACTGGCCGTAGGACCGGCTCTGACCGCCTACGCCATAGGAAGGCTGGCGGCGATGGGCGAAATAGCGCATGGCGAGCATGATGGCGCCGCCGATCAGGGCAATCTGCAGCAGCATGCCGAGGAAGCCGAAGCCGCCGCCAAAACCGTGGCCGAGCAGCATGCCGAGGAGACCGCCGGCAATCAGGCCGCCGATCATCGAACGGCCGAAGCCGTTGAAGAAACCGGGGCGCTGCTGGGCGTAGCCGGGCTGCTGCGTGCTATAGGGCGCTGTCGTTTGCGGGCGCGGCGTCATCGACCGTTCAACGGGGGCAGCCGGGGCAGGCGCCGTGCGGGTTACCGGAGGCGCGCTGAATGTACGGGTGCCGCGGCTTCCAAACCCGCCGAAGCCGCCGGCGCGGCGCGCATCGGCATCGCTGATCGTGGCAAAAACGGTAGCGCTCGTCAGTACGGCAATGGCCGCCATCTTGGCAAAACGCGAAACGGTACTCGGCATTCCTGGTCTCCTGTGATGCACAATCACGGCATGTCGGGATAGAATATAGGTCGTCTTTCCTCTGTTTGAAGATTTTATTGACAAACATCGACCCAGCTGGCGCCGATCAGCTCGGCAAGTCGTCCTGTGGCGATGCGGACAGCCGAATTGGTCGAGCCTGCCGCCGGAACGACTTCGTCGAAGCGTTTCAGCGAAATATCGCAATAGATCGGCAGCGGCGAGGGCAGGCCGAAGGGGCAGACTCCGCCAACCGGGTGGCTGGTGACCGCCACGACCTCTTCGGCATCGAGCATGCGCCCCTTGGCCCCGAACGTGTCCTTGAACTTGCGATTGTCGAGGCGGGCCGTCCCGCCGGCGACAACCAACATCATCTGCTCGCCGACGCGCAGGCAGATCGTCTTGGCGATCTGGGCGGGCTCGACGCCATGGGCCTCGGCGGCAAGGGCAACCGTCGAGGAACTCTCGGCGGTTTCGATGATGTCGATATCAGGGGCATGCGCACGGAGGAAGGCGCGGACGGATTCAAGGCTCATGACGTGATGCTAGCCCAGCATAAGCGCAATTTGAAGCGCAAAAGATGCCCGCTGAAAACCGTCGCTTGCAAGTCTTTCGGACATCGTCATAATAATTTTGCACACGTGCTCAATTTTTGTCATTCGGCCGTTACGTTGAGCCCATAGAGCGGGACATGTCACGTTTTCGTGGGGTTTCGGAACGGCCGTCAAGCGACAGTGCTGACCCGTCAAGAGGCTTCACACTGCTCTTCCAGGGAGACGAAGAAAATGACCATTTTGCCGACGTTGAAATCCCTTACGATCGCGGCCGCCATCTTGGCCTCGACCTCCGCCTTTGCGCTTGCCAAGGACGTTACTATCAGCGTCTGGGCCGGCGGCACCGGTCCGAACGACACCTATCGCCTCGACGCCATCGAGATCGCAGCCCAGCAGCTGCAGCGCGAAGCCGCGCTCAAGGGTGAAGACCTGAAGATCACCATCGAGAAGAAGGCCTATTCCGGCTGGGATGATTTCAAGCAGGCGCTGACGCTTGCCGCGGAGGCCAAGACCGCCCCGAACATCGTCGCCAGCGGTCATGAAGATATCGCACCCTGGTCGCAGGCCGGCCTTATCGTTCCGATCGAGGATCACGTTGATCTCGACGCCTGGCCGCTCAACGGCATCTACGAAAACCTGATGCAGATCGCCTCTTACAACGGCACCGTCTATGGCATTCCGCAGGATGCCGAATCCCGCCCGATGTTCTTCTGGAAGCCTTACATGAAGGCGATCGGCTATAGCGACGCCGATCTCGATGCACTGCCGCAGAACGTTCAGGACGGCAAGTACACGATGAAGAACCTGCTCGAAGACGCCAAGAAGATGCAGGACAAGGGTCTCGTCCAGCCCGGCTACGGTTTCTATCCGCGCCCCAGCAACGGTCCTGACTACTGGCAGTTCTACACGAGCTTCGGCGGCACGATGGAAGAAAACGGCAAGCTCGTCTTTGACAAGGCGGCCATGACCCGCACCTATCAGTTCATCTCCGATGCCGTTAAGGCAGGCGTCACCAAGAAGAACCATATTGGCATGCCGGGTGATCAGTGGTGGAAGGAAGTCGCCACCGGCAAGGCCGGCATCTGGGACGCCGGCACCTGGCACTATGCCCGTCTCGTCAACCAGGAAGGCCTGAAGGATTTCTTCGACAACATCGTCTTCACGCTGATCCCGGCCGGCGAGGGCGGCAAGGCCAACACGCTGACGCATCCGCTCGTCTACATGGTGACCGCAGGACACAGCGATGAAGATACGCAGATCGCCGCTCAGCTGATCACGATCGCCTCCGAACCGCGCATCAACGCGCTGCATGCGATCAAGTCCGCCCATCTCGGCATCTCCAAAGCTGAAGCCGAAGTGGACTTCTATGCGGACGACCGCTGGGCTCGCGAAGCCACCGAGCGCCTGCTGCCGCATGCCAATGCGATGCCGAATAATTCCGATTTCGGCAAATATTGGAACATCATGTGGAAGAACCTCGAAGCATCCTGGACCGGCGCCAAGACCGTCGACGCCGCCATCGGCGATGCCGAGAACGAGCTGAAGAGCACGCTCGGCGACAAGATCGTCATCCGCTAAAGTCGAAGCACTCTTCCGGGCGGCGGCGACCTCGCCGCCGCCCGGTCGGTCCTGCGAGGAGGCTTCCATGAAATCGTCCAGAACGCTTGGACTGGTGATGATCGCGCCTGCCGCGATCATGATCGTCCTGTTCTTCCTGATGCCGGTCGTTTTGACCGCGGTCTTCTCGATGACTAATATGACGACCGCAACCGGCATTTCCGGCGGCGTCTATCAGATCGCACCCAATTCCCTCATCGCACTGAAGTCGGCCATGCCCGACATTGCCGCCGAGATGGCCGAACCGCGCTACGCCGTCGACGAGGCGGGCCTCAAGGCCGTCGAGGGTCTCGGCCTTGCGCCTGGTATCGCCGCGGAGCTGCGCGCCAAACATGCTGGCGAGGTCTTCCCGACGCGCCGCGAAGCCGAGCGCATGATCAAGGATCTCGCCGACCGGCCTTCGACGCGAGAGGTCAAACAGATCTCCGAACAGTTCAATCGCTCCGTCGTCAACACCCGTTTCGACAGCAAGGAACAGCTGTTTTCGGCGTTGGACAACCTAGATCTCAAGCTGACGCAGGAACAGAAGGAAACTGTGGCCGAGGCCACCTATACCGGCTGGACCTGGACGACCGACAATTTCTCCCGCATCGCCACCTCCCCTGATATGGCGCGGGTTCTCTTCAACACCGCGCTCTACGTCGCGCTGGTGCTGACGCTCTTCAATGTCGGCTATGCGCTCCTGCTCGCCATCTGGACGCATTATATGCCGCCGACGCCGGCCTCGATCTTTCGCGGCATCTGGCTTCTGCCGCGCATCACCCCCGTCGTCATCTATGTCCTCCTGTGGAAATGGCTCGCCTGGGATACCGGTTTCATTTCGATCCTGATGGGCAAGTTCGGCTATCCCCCGAAGAACTACCTGCTCGACAACGCTTATAATGCCTGGTTCTTCGTCGTGCTGATCAACGGCTTCATCGGCGCCTCGATGGGCATGCTGGTGTTCTCCTCGGCAATGAAGGCCATTCCGAAGAGCCAGTTCTATGCGAGCGAGGTCGACGGCGCCTCCCGCTGGCAGCAGATCCGCTACATCGTCCTGCCGCAGATGCGCTGGCCGATCCTCTTCGTCACCTGCTACCAGACGCTGTCGCTGCTCGCCTCCTTCAATGAAATCCTCCTCGCCACCAATGGCGGACCGGGCAACACGACCGAGGTCTGGGCGCTCTCCGCCTATCACACCGCGCTCAGGAATTATGCCGGCAATCTCGAATACGGGCTGGGCGCGGCCATGGCGCTGGTGCTCGTCGTCATCGGCGTGACCCTGTCACTCCTTTATCTGCGCGTCTTCAACTACGGCACGCTTGTCGCCAAGCCCCTGATCGAGGACTGACCATGGCCGAACAATCGCAGCCCTCGGCAAATTATCGCAGCTGGCCCGTCATAACGACGCTCACCGTCGTCAGCCTGCCGCTGCTCCTGATGTATGTCTATCTGTTCCTCGACACCGTGACCGTGAAGCAGCCGGATGCGCTGCTGCCCTCCGGCCTGACGCTCAATCACTGGCGTTTCCTGTGGCAGACGACGGGGGGCAAGGCGAATATCTGGCAGGTGACGGTGAATACGCTGCTGTTTTCGGCCTGCACCACCAGCCTCGTGCTCATCGTCTCGTCGATGGCCGGCTATGTGCTGTCGCGACTGAACGTGCCGGCGCGCGGTTTCTTCCTCGCCGGCGTCATGGTGCTGCATGCCTTCCCGTCGGTCACGCTGATCATCGCCATCTTCATCGTGCTGCAGATGATCGGCCTCTACAATTCGCTGATCGGTGTCATCCTAGTGAAGGCGGCGATCGACCTGCCCCTCGGCATCTGGCTGATGAAGGGCTTCTACGACACCGTGCCCTGGGAAATCGAAATGGCCGGCGTCGTCGACGGTGCCTCGCGCTTCCGCGTCTGGCGCAGCCTCGTACTGCCGCAGGTCAAACCCGGCATCATGGCGCTCGGCCTGTTCTCCTTCCTCGCCGGCTGGGGCGAATTCATCCTGCCGCAGGTGCTGGCGCCGGGCAATGACGTGCAGGTGCTGTCGGTCTATCTCGCCGGCTTCCTCGCCGACGACAACAATTACGATTTCAATATGTTCAAGGCTGTCGGCCTCTTCTACCTCATTCCGGTGCTGATCGCGTACGCGCTCTTCAACAAATATCTGATGAACATCTACGGCGGCGGGAGCAAAGGCTGATGCGCATCCTCCTCGACAATTTTTCGAAGAGCTTCGGTTCCACCAAGGTCATCGAGAACATGCAGCTCGAAGTCCGCGACGGCGAGATGTTGGCGCTGCTCGGGCCTTCCGGCTGCGGCAAATCGACGACACTTTTCGCGGTCTGCGGTATCCACCGGCCGACCAGCGGACGCATCCTCTTCGGCGACCGCGACGTCACCGACCTGCCGAGCCAGGCCCGCAATGTCGGCGTTGTCTTCCAGTCCTATGCGCTCTATCCGCACATGACCGTTGCCGAAAACATCGGTTTTCCCCTCAAGGTGAAGGGCGTCAACGCCAGCGACATCCGCAAGGAGGTCGATCGTATTTCCGGGCTCGTTCACATCAGCAATCTCATGGAACGCCGACCGGCGCAGCTTTCCGGCGGCCAGCAGCAGCGCGTGGCGCTGGCCCGCGCCCTGATCCGCAAGCCCGATGTGCTGCTGCTCGACGAACCGCTCGCCAATCTCGACGCCAAGCTGCGCCTCGAAATGCGCTCGGAAATCCGCCGGCTGCAGCGCGAGACCGGCATCACCGCCATTCTCGTCACCCATGACCAGGTGGAGGCGATGAGCATGTGCGACCGCATCGCCATCATGAAGGAAGGCGAGATCGTCCAGATCGCAACGCCCGCCGAAATGTACAATGACCCGAAAACCGCCTTCGTCGCCGGCTTCCTCGGCAATCCGCCGATCACCTTCCTGCGTGGCGTCATGAACAAAGGTGTCTTCATCATCCCCGAGAGTGAGATCCGCGTGCCGCTGCCAGGCGCCGTCGGCGCCGCCGAGGGCAGCAAGCTGATGCTTGGCGTCAGGCCCGAGCATTTCACACCGGCAGGTGATACCCCCGTCACCGGCAAGGTCACCTTCGCCGAGACACAGGGCCGCGAAAACCTCTACGACGTGGCTCTTGCGGGTGGCCCGCTGCTGCGTTCGATTCAGCCGGTGCGCAACGATATCCATGTCGGCGACCATGTCACCTGGGCGATCGACAGCCGTGGCGTGTTCGTCTTCGACGAAAATGGCAGGAGGATTTGATGACTCGCGATTTTTCGGCTTTTTTCGAGCGCTATGGCTGGCCAGCGGCCATGGGCCGGTTTCCCTTCTGCATCGGCCATCGCGGCGCCAGCGGCCATGAACGCGAGAACACGCTCGCCGCCTTCCGCCGCGCTGCCGAACTCGGCGCTGAGATGTGGGAGCTCGACACGCAGCTGACAGGCGACGGCGTGGTCGTCGTCTCGCATGACGACCATCTTGAACGCGTCTTCGGCATCGACCGACGCATTTCCGAAATGACGGCCGCCGAGCTCGCCGCCCTTGACGGCGTCGACGTGCCGCCCTTTTCGGAAGTCGCCGCTCTCGCCCGTAAGACCGGAACGGGTCTCTATGTCGAACTGAAGGCGTCCGGGACCGGCCTGCTCTGTTGGCGCCATCTTGCCGAAATGAACCAGCGTTTTGCCTGCCTCGGCTCCTTCGACACGACACAGGTGCGCGAACTCAGGGATGCGGGCTGCGATTTCCCGCTTTCGGTGCTGATCCGCGTCGGCCACGATCCGCATGCGCTGGGCGACGAGGCGGGCGCCGATATTCTGCATCTCTGCTGGGAGAGAGCAGGCGAGCGTCCGCAGGACCTGGTAACCGACGCACTGATGCGGCGTGCCTTCGAAGCGGGCCGCGAGATCGTGCTCTGGCACGAGGAGCGGCCGCCCATTCTCGACGACATCATGAAGCTTCCGGTTCTCGGCATCTGCACGGATCTGCCAGATCTGATGCGGCCGTCGGCAGAGAGGGAAAAAGCAGTTGCCAGATAGGGATAAGGGACCGCGCAAGGTAACCTCCTTCGACGTTGCGCGGGTGGCCGGCGTCTCGCGCGCCGCCGTCTCACGTGCCTTCACGCCGGATGCCAGCGTCTCGCCGAAGACCCGGGAAAAGGTCTATCAGGCTGCCAAGGAGCTCGGCTACCGGGTGAACTACCTCGCCCGAAGCCTCACCAACAAACGCTCCGATCTCGTCGGCGTCGTCGCCGCCGGCCTCGACAATCCGTTCCGCACATTGCAGATCGAGCATCTGGCGAGAGTGCTGCTTGCCCGCAATTTCCGCCCGATCCTGCTGCCGACCTCGCAGGAGGCGGATACGTCGACGGTTATCGGCCAGTTGCTGCACTACGCCGTCTCCGGCGTCATCGTCACCTCGGACGCACCGCCGACCACGATCTGCGAGCAATGTGCGGCCGAAGGCGTGCCGATCGTCCTGATCAACAAGGGCAATGACATTCCCTTTGTGGATCGCATCATCTCGGACGACCGCATGGCCGGCCATCTCGCCGCCACGCACTTGATTGAAATCGGCGTGCGAAAGCCCGCCGTGATGGCCGCTCCCGTCATATCCTATACGGCGCGGCGGCGCAGCGAGGCCTTCATTGCCCGCTGCAAGCAGCTCGGCGCCGAGCCGCGATTTCTGCAGATCAGGATCAACGATTACCGGAGCGGCTATGATGCGGCCGGCGAACTTGCCGCATCCGGCATTGACGGCTTGTTCTGCGCCAACGACTTCATGGCCTGCGGCGTCCTCGACCGCATCATGCTGGGCCGTAGCCGCGACGACGTGCCGCCGATCTCCGTTATCGGCCATGACGATATTCCGCAGGCGAGCTGGACCGCCTATGAGCTAACAACGATCCGCCAACCTTGCGATATCCAGGCCGAACAGACCGTCGATCTGCTGATGAGCCGGATAGCCGAGCCGGATCTGGCGGCGCGCGTCGAATTTACGCCGGTGACACTGATAAGAAGAAGGACTGCTTGATGAATTCCGCATTCGATGCCGCTGCCATCCGGGCCCGGGCGGAGGTCGCGATCGCCGTTGCCCTCGAGACCGGACGGGAAGCGGTCCGGTTTCGGCGCGACTCTGACCCCGGCATCCTCGCCGTCGAAAACAAGGGATTGCAGGATTTCGTCACGGTCGCCGACAAGAGGGCCGAACAGACGATCCGCCACGGGCTCCTCTCGCGCTTTCCGGATGACACGTTCATGGGAGAGGAAAGCGGCGGACTGTCGGACGGGGTCGGCACCTGGGTCGTCGATCCGATCGACGGCACGACCAATTACATCAGGGGCTTCCGGCATTGGGGCGTCTCGATCGCTTTCGTCGCCGGCGGCAGGACCGAGATCGGCGTGGTTTACGACGCTGCCGAGGACAAGGTCTTCCATGCCATGCGCGGCGGCGGCGCCTTTCAGGATGGGCTTGCCATTCGTGCCGCCGCAACCGACGATCCAGCCAATGCGCTGGTCATCCTCGGCCATTCCCGCAAAACGAGTTTCGACGACTATCTCGCACTCTCCAGAAGGCTGCACGAGCGCGGCATCGACTATCGCCGTATGGGCGCGGCTGCCATCGACCTGATTCGCGTGGCCGAGGGCGTCGCCGACCTCTATTATGAACGCCATCTCAATGCCTGGGACATGCTTGCCGGCGCGCTGATCGCCGAAGAGGCCGGCGCTGTGGTGGCGATGCCGCCGATCGACAAGCTGCTTGCGGAAGGCGGGCCGGTCATCGCCCACGCGCCGGGGCTTGCCGGCGAATTCGCCTTCATCCTCGACATCGAGGGACTGTCAGTCGCCGGCTAAAAGCCGTTGCTTAAGGCATGCCATCATCCGGAACGGCTGCACATTTCCGGACGGGTTAGCCGGCCATCCGGCGGCTCCAGGCGCGTTCGGTCGCCGGCGCCTCGTCGGTGGTGATCTGATCCGGCTTCAGCGCCATCAGCGCCTGGAAGTTCCCCCATTCCGCTTCGCTGAAACCGGCCTCGGGATGCTTCAGGGTAAAGGTCCAGGCGTCGACGCGTTTGCCTGCGTCCTGGCAGAGCGCGATCATGTCGAGACCCTCATTGGCGGCATCAAGGATCAGCGGCCAGTGGAGATAGACCGTGTCCGGTTCGGTCGGACCGCGCAAATCGGCGCGCAGTTCGATCTCGACAGCCTTCCAGCCGTCGGCCTTCCTGATCCCGTAGAGCTTGTCAGTGGGATCGATGCCGCG
Source organism: Rhizobium lentis (assembly GCF_014200175.1). Lineage (GTDB taxonomy): Bacteria > Pseudomonadota > Alphaproteobacteria > Rhizobiales > Rhizobiaceae > Rhizobium > Rhizobium mulingense. The sequence goes on from NZ_JACHBD010000005.1 coordinate 242,554, forward strand.
CAGGAGATGAGGAAGCTTCTCCTTGACCGCGACGATGAGGTCGAAACTGCCGGCGCTGACGATCACCGAGGCGGCGATCTCCTGGAACTGCGCGGCAAGATGCGCGATGCCCTGCGCGCCGATCGCCTCGTAGTCGTCCTTCATGTCGAATTGCAGCAGTGCGGCCGGGTGGGCCGCTTGCAGCATGGCGGCGAGGTCTTCGCTGAGGATGAGCGGCCGGTCGCCCCCCTGCATCCTGATATCGCGGAGGTCACTGAGGCGCTTTTCGGCGATCGGTCCATGACCGTTCGTTTCCCCTTCGAGGTCCTCGTCGTGCAGCACGACGAAACCGCCGTCGGCGCGCACGCGCAGATCGAGTTCCATCGAGGCGCCTGCGGCAAATCCCTCCGCCATCACGTCGGCGGAGAACAGCGGATCGGCAAAACGTTTGCGCAGCCGGTGCCATTTCAGACGGGTGCGATGCCCCTCGTGCAAAATCTCCAGGCCCTGCGCATCCAGCAATTTCGTCATCTGCATCCGGCCTCCGCGATGCCACTCTCCTGCCTTGGACAGCCGCGATTATCAAGACCCGAACATAAGATTCAGCGACTGTAGGCTGCGGCTATCGCCTCTGCAGCGGCGGCGATATTGGCGGGACGGCCGGCCTGCGTGAGGGCTGCGCCGTAGCCCACGACATTTGAGAGCACTGTCTGGAATGCGGCGCGCGGGCCTGTGTGGTTCAGCCGCACGAGGCGGGCGGGCGCGGTTCCCACGGCTTCCGTCAGCTCGACTCCCAGCCGCCCCGCGGCCGCGATCACCGAACCCGGTTCCAGTGCCTCCGGCAATGGCACCGCCGTCACCAGGTTCGACGACTTTACCGTCGGCACCCAGGCCGGGGCGCCGAGTGCGGCGAGCCCGGCCGACGTCGCCGATGCCGCCAGCGCATGGCGGGCAATTACATTCTCCAGGCCCTCGACCTCGATGCGGTCGAGAGCCGCCTCCAGCGCAAAGAATTCCAGCGGCGCCGGCGTTCCGGGCAAGGTGCGCCGACCGTTGTCGATCCAGCGCTTCAGATCGGCCAGCGACAGGATCGAGTCGCGCGGCGCGCCGCCCTTGAGAACGAGATCCCAGGCACGCGGGCTGACGGAGAGCGCAGAGACACCCGCCGGACCGCCGAGCGCCTTTTGCGGGCCGATCACCGCAATGTCGATGCCGAGATCGTCGACCTCGAGCCGATGCCCGCCGACCGAGGCGACCGCATCGACGACGGTGACGATGCCGCGGGCGCGCGCAAGCGCGAGTATCTCTGGCAGCGGGTTGAGAATGCCGCTCGCAGATTCCGCGTGAACCACGGCGAGCACATCGATATGAGGGCCGGCATCGAGCGCTTTGGCGACGCCGTCGATCTCGATCGGCAAGCCCGGCTCGGCGACGAGATTCCGAACGGTTGCGCCGCCTCGCCGCAGCCATTGCCCGAACCAGCCACCATAGGGACTGGTGACGAGGTTGAGGGCCGAAAGGCCGGGACGCGCGAGACTGGCTGCCACCGCTTCCAGCGCCACCACCGCCTCTGCCTGCACCAGCACGACGTCACCCCGGCAGCGCAGAATGCGGCCGATTCCGTCAGCGAGCACGGCGTAGCGCTCCGCGGGGTACAAAGGCGCGCCGAGCAGGGGATTCCAACCGAGATCGAACATGGACGCCTCCTTCACAGCGGTTCGGTCACAAGACGAGGAACGGCTGCCACTAGCGCGCGGCCGGCAGCCGATTGCGGTGCGGCGACAACGGCCACGGCCGGACCGGTCTCGACGATCCGGCCGCCGTCCATGACGGCGATGCGGTGGGAAACAGCGCGCACCACGGCAAGATCGTGCGAAATGAACAGACAGGCAATTCCATGCTCCTTCTGGAGCTCGACCAAAAGTTCGAGGATCCTGCCGCGCACGGTGACGTCAAGCGCCGAGACCGCCTCGTCGAGCACCAGCAGCGAGGGCCGTGTAGCGATCGCCCGGGCAATCGCCACACGCTGGCGCTGGCCGCCGGAGAGCGCGCGGACCGGCCGGCGGGCATAATCGGCAGGCAGGCCGACACGTTCGAGGAGCATGGTGATCTCGCCGGCACGCCGGTTTTGCGACACGACGCCGTGGATGCGCAAGGGGTCGTCAAGCACCGAACCGACCGTCACCAGCGGGTTGAAGGCGGCCAGCGGATCCTGGAACACCATCTGCATGCGCACCCGCCTGCGGCGCAAGGCAGCGCCTCTCAGCGTCAGCCAATCCTCTCCCTCAAAACGGATCGCACCGGCATCACAGGGGAGAAGCCGCAGCAGGATACGCGACAGCGTCGATTTTCCGCTGCCGGAGGCGCCGACCAGACCGAGCGTTTCCCCGGCTGCGATCGTCAGCGAAACATTGTCGAGCGCGGCGACCCGGCGGCCCGCGGAAGAAAAGCGCTTCGAGATGTTTTCTATGGACAGCAGAGGATTCATGGCGCCAGCTCTTCGATCAGGGGTGGCGTCGCGAGGTCGCGATGGCTGGCGATGAGAGCGGCGGTATAGTTGCTCACGGGCGCCGAAAGCACCGAACGCACGGGACCTGCCTCGACGAGACGCGCATCGCGGAAGACGGCGATCCGGTCGACGAAGCCGGAGGCGAGTGCGATGTCGTGGGTGATGAAAAGCAGCGTCATGCCGTCCTCGCGCACCAGCCCGTCGAGCAGGCGGACGATCTCGGCCTGGACCACCACGTCGAGCGCGCTCGTCGCCTCGTCGGCGATCAGCAGCGCGGGCCTTGCAGCGATCGCCGCAGCGATCGCCACACGCTGGCGCTGGCCGCCTGAAAGCTGATGCGGAAAGGCCCGCATCGCCTTGTCGGGCTGCGGCATCCGCACCCGCCCGAGCAGTTCCTCGGCTCGGATAGAGGCCCGTTTCCAGCCGAGGCCGAGGTGGCGCCTGGCGCCTTCGGCAATTTGCTCGCCGATCGTCAGGACGGGATTGAGGCTCGTGCCGGGATCCTGGAAGACGAAGCCGAAATCGCGGCCCGGGCGGGGCGGGTGGCCGAGGGCGGGCCAGAGCATCTCGCCGGTGACTTTCGTTCCCTCGGGCAGCAGACCCGCGAGCGCCCGGGCGAGCGTGCTCTTGCCGGAGCCGCTTTCGCCGATGATCGCCAGCCTCTCGCCGGCGGCAATATCGAGATCGATACCATCGAGCGCGGCCGCATTGTTCTTGCCGCGCCGATAGGTGACCGAAAGCTGCCGGAGGCTGCAGAAAATGCCGCTCATGCCGCCCTCCCGCCGTCATCGCCAAGCGCCTTGCCGAGACCTTCGCTGAAGAGATGAACGCCGAGCACAGTCACGGCAAGTGCTGCGCCCGGCAGGACGGAGAGATAGGCGGCCGAGCGCAGCACGCTGCGGCCTTCGGCGATCATCGAACCCCAGGTGGCGATATTCGGATTGCCGAGGCCAAGAAAGGAAAGCGCCGACTCGGTGAGGATCGCGCCGGCGACGATCGTAGCGGAAAGCGCCAGCACCGGCGGCAGCGCGTTCGGCAGGATCTCGCGGAAGGCGATTTCTGCGGGATGCATGCCGATCACTCTTGCCGAGGCGACGTAATCCTGCTCGCGGATCGCCAGCACCTGGGCGCGCGTCAGCCGCGCCGGATCGGCCCAGGCGCCAAGCGCGATGGCAAGCACGACGATCGGGGTCGATACCCCGATGGTGCTGACGAAGGCGAGGGCAAGCAGGAAGCCCGGCACGATCTGGAAGGCGTCGACCACACGCATCAACGCCTCGTCGACGAACCCGCCGGAAAATCCGGCCGCCATGCCGACGCAGACGCCGAGGACCATCGCCGAAAAAGCTGCCGCGAGGCCGACGGCAATCGAGGTTCGCGCGCCATAGAGCAGGCCGGCGAGCACATCACGTCCGAGGCGATCCGTGCCAAGTGGAAAGGCCGCGTCGGTGAAGGGCGCAAGCAGCGCCCGCCCGGCGATCCTCAGCGGATCGCCGGGCGAAATGGCGGGGGCAAGCAGCCCGGCCGACAGCAGGATGACAAGGATCGCAAATCCGGCAATGCCTTCCCACGTGCCGAGCAAACGCTGGAGACGGCTCATGCGCCACCCTCCGAAGCGCCGATGCGCGGGTCGAGCGCGGCATAGATAAGATCGACGAGGAAATTGACCGAAATGACGAGAACAGCGCTGGTGACGACGATGCCCATCAACAGCGGCGCATCGCGGCCGTTGACCGCATCCTGTGCCAGGCGCCCGAAACCTGGGATCGCAAAGACGCTCTCAATGACCACGCTGCCGCCGAGCATGGCCGCCGATTGCAGCCCGAGCATGGTGACGAGCGGCAGCAGCGCATTGCGCGCCACATGGCGCAGCACGATGCGGCTGCGCGACAGGCCCTTGGCGCGGGCGAAAAGGACGAAATCCAGTTTCCAGGCCTCAGCCATGCCGGCCCGCATCACCCGCAGGAACAAGGCGAGATAGATCAGGGCAAGGGCGCCGACCGGCAGGACCAGGTGATCTGATATGTCGAGGGCACGGGAAAACCCGGTCTTGCCCGAAGCAATCGTCTCGATTCCGGCGATCGGAAACCAGCGCAGCTTCACCGAAAAGGCAATGCTCAGGACCAGGCCGAGCCAGAAGCTCGGAATGGCATAGACGATCAGCGAGCCGATCGACAGCAGCCGGTCGCGCAAGCTTCCCGGCCGCGCCCCGGCGAGGATGCCGAGCGCGGAACCAAGGCCGAAAGAAAGCGCCGTCGCGCTGCCCATCAACAGCAGCGTATTGGGCAGGCGCTCGGCGATGAGCGCGCCGACCGGCCGGTCGAAGGCGACCGACCAGCCGAGATCGAGCTGCGCTAGCGAGGAAAGATAGAGCCAGAGCCGTGCCAGCACGGACCGGTCGAGGCCGTAGCTCTCGCGCAGCGTTTGCCTGAGTGCCGCATCGCCGCCGCCGATCGCGCCCAAATAGGCATCGACGGCATCGCCGGAGGCGGATTCGAGCAGGAAAAAGGTGAAGATCACCACGATCAGCAGCACTGGAAGGCTGCTGATCGCCCTACGCCGCAGGAGGAGGATTGCGCGTTTCACGCCGGATAAGACCTCCGGAAGAGAATTGCCGCCGATCCTATCACGATTGCAGCACGGTATCGCCCCAGTTCGAAATGGCCCAGCGCGGATTGTTCGCCACGTTGAGGACGGTGTCGCGGGCGACGGTGATGAAGCCCCATTCCGCAACGTTGATCAGCGGCAGATCGGCGACGACGAGCTGCTGGAACTTGCGGTAGAGATCGGTGCGCGTCGCCGTGTCGACGGTTTCGGAGGCCTGCTTGATGATCCTGTCGAGCTCGGGATTGGCATAACCGCCCTGGTTGGAGAAGGGAACGCCATCAGGGGTACCGGACTGAACGAGAATGGTGGTGGAGATCGCCGGATCGCCGCGGAACACCGGCGGGGCGACGGCGAGGTCGAAATCGTGGTCGGTATAAACAGCCTTCTGGTGCGCGGCCGCATCGGCATTGATAATTTCGGCATCGATGCCGATCGCGGCAAGCGCCTGGCGAAGGTAATCGCCGAACTGGCGGGTCTCGTTAAAATAGGGCGCGGGGCGGAGCTTCAGCTTGAAGCGGCTGCCGTCCGCCCCCTTGGCATAACCCGCCTTGTCGAGAATATCGTTGGCGGCCGCCGGATTGAAGTCATAGGTCGTGACATCGGACGTATAGAATTCCGGCGCATTCTTCGGCACCGGACCTGTGGCGGCGGCGGCATAACCGAGAAAGATCGTGTCGACCACGAATTTCTTGTCGATGGCGTGCGCGATCGCCTGGCGGACCCTGAGGTCGGCGAGCTCCTTGCGGCGGTGATTGATCTCGACGACGAGCTGGTAGGTCAAGGCCTCGTAGCCTTTCGAGATCACCTTGATGCCGTCGACCTTGGAGATGCGATCGAGATCGGCCAGCGGCACGGCCGAGAAGGCGGCCAGCTGGATTTCGCCGGCTTCGAGCGCCGCACCCGCCGACGCGCGGTCGGGCAGCACGCGGAAAACGATCTCATCGAGTTTCGGCTGGTCCTTGTCCCAATAATTCTCATTGCGCGTCAGCCGGTAGTATTCGCCGGGTCTGTGTTCGGCAAACTTGAACGGCCCGGTGCCGACGAGCTTGTTATTACCAGGATTGGCGGCGATATCGCTGCCGTCGAAGATGTGTTTGGCGACGACGCTGGTGACGACGGGCAGGGCATTGCGGATGAGCTGGAACGGTGTCGGCTTGGAGAAGCGGAAGATGGCGGTGTAGTCGTCGGGCGTATCGACGGCTTCGAGATTGGCGAAGACCAGGCGCCCGAGATTCTGCAGCGGCTTCCAGATGTTGAGGGCGGAGAAGGCGACATCGACCGAAGTAAACGGCTTGCCATCATGCCAGGTGACGCCGTCGCGCAGCTTGAAGGTGACGGAAAGGCCGTCGGCCGAGCCTTCCCAGGAGGTGGCAAGGCGCGGCGCAAGCCCGTCCTTGCCGTCGAACGAGGCTTCGGCCAGTGGTTCGATCACCTTGCTAGCGATGAAAAAGACACCGTTCGAAGCGACGATGGCAGGGTTGAGGTTCTTGGGCTCGGAATCGGCCGCAACAACCAGTCTCCCGCCGCCAGGCGCGGTCTGGGCGAGCGTCTGGCGGGCGAGCGCCGTCGAGGCAAGCAGCAGAGCAGTGCCCTTCATCAGCGTGCGCCGCGAGATAGATGACACTATCATGACCCCTCCTGATCGATCGAAACCAGCTACCATATTCGGCCCGAAATACCGGTTGGCATAGAGATTAAATTCGAATGATCGGGCTCCGCGAGACATTTTTTGTCACCCAGCCATTATATCCTCTGCCTTACTCGCGCGGGAGGGCCGAAGCCGGCAACCTTCAGGCATTCGTCAGCTGAAACGCGTCGCTTTCTCCTGCCACCAGTTCGAGTGGCCAGATTCTGTTGCCACCGGCATCGGAATAGAGGGCTCGATAGGCCGGCATGCGAGCGAGCAGCATTTGGCCGAGCGCAACGCCGAGATCGTAGAGCGACATCCGGAAGCAGCTGAGCGAGGGCTGCAGAAACCGCGCGCGCGGGGCATCGCGGAAGCCGATCACCGCAAGATCGCGGCCGGGCAGGACGCCCGATTCCATCAGGCGGCGGTATAAGCCGATCGCCATCAGCTCGTAGATCAGGATCACTGCGGTCGGCCGGTCCTCAAGCAGCAGCAGCTCACGGGCCGCCTGGTAGCCGCCCTGTTCGCTCGATTTGACGCGGATGACGAGCGACGGGTCGAAGGGAAGACCATACTGTTCGAGCGCACGGCGATAGCTCTCGACAAAGACGTAGCCGAGGTTGACCTCGCTCGACGGCGCCGTAATCGCGATCCGGCGGTGGCCGCGCGCGACCAGCCGTTCGACGGCGCGCTCGGCGACGCCTTCGAAGTCGAGGTCGATCCAGGGGAAGTTGCCGGCCGAAAGGCTGCGCCCGACGGCGATGAACGGGATCCTTGCCCGCGAGAGAAAATCGACACGGCGATCGACGCGCTGCATATTGGAGATGATCATCGCATCCACGACACGCCGCGCTACCATGCGCTTCAGATATTCGCACGGGTCTTCATCGCTCGGGCAGGGCAGCAGAAGAAGATCAAGCTTGTGGCGGGTAAAGACATGCTGCAGGCCGCTGGTGACGCCGAGGAAGAAGTTGTCAGCGTTTTCGACCGCCTCCGCGCTCGATTCGATCATCAGGCCTATAACCTTCGTCTCTCCTTGTCTCAGGCTGCGCCCCGACTGATTGGCGACATAGCCGAGCGCCTCGGCCGCCGCCAGCACACGACGGCGCGTTTCCTCGTTGACATCCGGCCTGCCGTTCAGGGCGCGGGACACCGTGCCGATCGAAATAGCCAGGTGTTCGGCAAGCTGGCGGATTCCCTTCATCGGCTGCGATCCCTCCTGGGCCGTAAATTTCGCAGGTGGCCTCTATTGACACCGCAAAATGTTTTCGCCTACAGTCGTAAACGTTTACGGAGTGCGTGTCACGAGGAGAGTTGGCGCCATTCCCTGGAGGAAATCGTGAAATTCAGTGCCATTCTGTGCGGGTGCGGAGCTATGTCCAAAGGTTGGTTGCGCGCCATCGCGTCCAACCCTGATCTCGCCGATACCCTCACCATCGTCGGCCTCGTCGACCTCAACCGCAACACGGCGGAACAGCTCGCCGCCGAGTTCGGCCTCGACAGCGTCATCGGTTCGGATCTCTCCGAGGTCATCGCGGCGACGAGGGCCGATCTGGTCTTCGACATCGTCATTCCGTCCGCCCGTTACGATGTCGTGTCGACCGCACTCAAGGCCGGCTGCCATGTGCTCAGCGAAAAGCCGATGGCTGCCTCGCTCGCCGAGGGGGCCGCGCTGATCGATCTCGCCGCAGAGACCGGCCGCATCCACGCCGTCATCCAGAACCGCCGCTTCATCTCCGGCATCCGGCGCCTTCGCCGTTTCGTCGACAGTGGCGCAATCGGCGATCTTACCGCCATCCATTGTGACTTTTTCCTTGCGCCGCACTTCGGCGGCTTCCGCGAGGAGATGGACAATGTGCTGCTTCTCGACATGGCGATCCACACCTTCGATGCCGCCCGCTATGTCGCCGACAGGAAGCCGCTCGCCGTTTATTGCGTCGAGCGCAATCCGAAGGGGTCATGGTACCGGCATGGCGCCTCGGCCAATGCCATCTTCGAATTTTCCGACGATATCGTCTTTACCTATCGCGGCTCCTGGTGCGCCGAAGGCGAGCGCACCAGCTGGGAAAGCCAGTGGCGCCTCGTCGGCTCGAAGGGAATGCTGACCTGGGATGGCGAGGAGAGTTTCAAGGCGGCCGTGGCCGATGGCGAGCCCGGCCTTCTGCGCGGAGCTGCCTCCGTAAACGTTCCCGGTCCGGAACACGATGCCGAAACGCACGGCCACGCCAGCGTCATCGCCGATTTCATTGCGGCGATCCGCAGCGGCGGGCAGCCCGAAACGGTCAATTCCGACAATATCAGAAGCCTCGCCATGGTCTTCGGCGCCATCGAAAGCGCCAAGACCGGCCGGCGCATCGAAATTTCAGCATAGGAAGACGTGACGTGAGCAACCCTGCAAAATCCATTCGCATCGGCACCATGGTCAGCGGCAACAAGGGCGATGCCGCCCAGCGCATCGGCCAGATCGCCGATCTGGGCTTCGAGAGCTTCGAGCCCTTCTTCTGGCAGACGACCAAGGGCCAGGACCTCGCCGAGCTCGGCAAACGCTGCCTCGACGCGATCGGCGACCGCGACATCACCATCTCGACGCTCGGCATGTTCGGCAATCCGCTCGAGGAGACTGACATCGATCTCGAAACGCTGCAGGGCTGGAAGGATTGCATCGACAATGCCCATCATTTCGGCGCCACCTGCGTTGCCGGCTTCACCGGCCGCGTTCGCGGCAAGCCGCTGACCGACAGCCTGCCCCGCTACAGAGAGATCTGGACCGAGCTGGCCAAACGCGCTGCCGACAAGGGCATCAAGATTGCCTTCGAGAATTGCGCCATGGACGGCAACTGGGCGAGCGGCGACTGGAACATCGCCCATAATCCCGACGCCTGGGAACTGATCTTCAACGAGACGCCAGACGATCATATCGGACTCGAATGGGAACCCTGCCATCAGATGGTCTATCTGATCGACCCTCTGCCGCAGATCCGCAAATGGGCGCACAAGTTTTTCCACGTTCACGGCAAGGACGCGACCATCCGCTGGGAGGTCATCAAGGAACACGGCATCTTCGGCAAGGAGAAATTCGTCTTCATGCGCACGCCGGGCTTCGGCGACAGCAACTGGACCGACATCATTTCCGAGCTACGCCTTGCCGGCTGGTCCGGCTCGATCGACATCGAAGGCTGGCACGACCCGGTCTATCGCGACGAGCTCGAAATGACTGGCCAGGTTCACGGGCTCAACTATCTGAAGAAGTGCCGGGGCGGAGATTTCGTTGTTGATCCCTGATCGACCGCCTAAGGTAGGACGCCGTCGGGCTGGGAGGCCCAGCTGCGCCATGACTGACTAACTTGGCCTTTTCGCGGCGCAGCCGCTTTTTTGGGAGGAAAGCATGAAAAGAATTGCAAGACTTGCGCTAGCACTCGGCACGGCGATGCTGATGACATCAATCGGCCATGCTGAACAGAAGACCTTCAAAATCTGGTGGTTCGAGGAGCCTACCACGGCTCAGGGCATTGTCTGGAAGAAAGCGCTCGAGGAGTTCAAGGCGAAACATCCGGATATCAACGTCAGCTTCGAGCAGAAGACCTTTCAGCAGTTGCAGGCCTCAGGCGGCATGATCCTCAATTCCGATCAGGCCCCCGACGTGCTCGAGTACAACAAGGGCAACGCCACCGCTGGCTTGGTTGCAAGCCAGGGATTGCTGACCAATCTGGACGCTTATGTGAAGAAGGAAGGCTGGGACAAGATCCTTAACGAAGGCGATTTTGTCCTAAGCCGTTATGACGAAAAGGGCATCTATGGCTCCGGTCCTGTTTGGGGCGTTTCTGTCTTCGGCGAATATGTTTCGTGCTTCTACAATATTGACATGTTTGAAAAGGCAGGCCTCAAGCCGCCGACGACGCTCGAAGAGTGGGTCGCCGGCATGGAAGCCTTCAAGCAGAAGGGTGTCACGCCTCTCGCGCTCGGCGCCATCGACACCAGTGGCCAGCACTTGCTTGCCTCTCTCGCCTATACCAAGGCCGATGACGCCTGGGTCCAGAATTATCAGGGTTTGAAGGCTCCCCTCGACGGCGCGCCCTATCTCTATGCGGCGCAGACATTGGTCGACTGGGTCGGCAAAGGCTACATCAGCAAGGACTCCACGGGCATGAAGGACCCGGACGCGGCTCTGCTCTTTACCTCCGGCAAAGCACCGATGTACGTCTCGGGCACGTGGAATCTCGGCACCTTCGCCTCGACCATCAAGGACTTCAAGTGGGGCCAGTTCGTAATTCCGACGCCGAAATATTCGGTCGGCTCGACAGGCAATCTCTGGGTCGTTCCCAAGGCTAGCAAGAATCCTGATCTCGCCGCCGAGTGGATCAGCTTGACCTTGTCGCCGAAGTACCAAGCCGAACTCGGCAATGCCGGCGGCGTGCCGATCGCCGCTGACCTTTCCGCCATCACCAACCCCATCGGCAAGAACGCCGCAGCGGTTTTCAAGCAGATCTCTGACAAAAACGGTCTCGGTTTCTATCCTGACTGGCCGGTCCCCGGCTACTACGACGTGCTCAATCAGAAAGACACGGGTCTTTTCCAGGGCAGTCTGACTGCAGAGCAGTTCGTCGAAGAAATCAAGCAGGTTTACGACGACGCGCAGGAAAATCAGTAGCGCGACCTTGAGCGCTGGGCTGCACCTCTCGCGCAGCCCAGCATGGGAGGCTGAAGGAAGAATGATATGGCCATATCCAGCCAGCGATCGAGCGACGGTTCACGAAGCTATAGCCTTTACCTCGTCCCGGGGGCGATCGGGTTTATTCTGATCGTGCTCATACCCCAGCTTGCTAATCTGGGGCTGAGTTTTACGGCATGGAAAGGCGTGGGCACACCGCGACCGGTCGGCCTGCAGAACTATCATCGTCTGCTCACGGACGATCAGTTCTGGGGATCGATGTATCACACGCTGCTGTTCATCGTCTCGATGACCGTGATACCCGTGTGCATCGGCCTGGTGCTGGCCGCTCTGCTGTTCGATTATGTCAGGGACCAATTCGGGGAATGGGTCTCAAGCTTCTTCAGGGCGGGTTTTTACTTACCGCAGATTCTGCCCGTAACGGTTGCGGGCGTCCTCTGGGGCTGGATCCTCAATCCCGTCGGCGTCATCAACACCACGCTAAAGGCCATCGGCCTTGATAATCTCGCCCAGAACTGGATCGGCGATGCGACATACGCGCTTGCCGCCGTCTCGCTCGTCATTGTCTGGATACAAGTCGGCTATTGTCTCGTGGTCTTCATGGCCGGTCTATCGCGCATCGACCCTTCTCTCTACGAGGCTGCCGAGCTCGATGGAGCAAACTGGTGGAGCCGGCTGGTGACGATCACCATTCCGCTTCTGGCGCCGGAGATTTTCGTCGTTGTGCTGACCACGCTGATCGCAGCGCTTAAAGTCTTTGCGCCGATTTTTGTCATCACCGCCGGCGGCCCCGACAATGCCACTCTGGTGCCGTCCTATCTGACTTACTACCACTTCTTCACAACACAGCGCGTCGGCTATGCCGCAGCCATCGCGGTCGTGCAAACGACTCTGACGATCGGTTTGGCAGTGATTTTCCTGCGCTTCCAGAGCCAGCAGGAGGTGAAGGGATAGACCATGGCTTACTCAGTTCTCAGTGACGGTACGACCAAGGCAAAGGCGACGGCGGCATTCGGTCGCGCGCAACGCGACCCCATGCGGTGGGTGGTGCTGGCCATCCTTATTCTGCTCCTCGCCTTTACGCTCTTTCCCTTTTGCCTGGCGCTGCTCAACGCCGTCAAGGCGAGCGCCGAATACGCGGTCGGCGGACCGCTTTCGATTCCCCGGTCGATCGATCTCACGGCGATCGAGAAATTCTGGACGGTGTCCGATTTCAGCCGCAAGCTGCTCAACAGCGTGGTGATCAGTCTCTCAGTTTCGGTGTTGGGGGTGCTGATAAGCCTGTTCAACGCCTATGCGATTGGAGTCGGCAAGGTGCCGGGTTCGCGCGCGATTTTGGTGGTCTTTCTTCTGGGCATCATGGTGCCGCAGGAGTCGATCATTTACCCGCTTTACTACATGGCGAAAGCCAGCGGTCTCTACGATACGCAGCTTTCCGTGATCATCATTTTCGCGGTCCTGCAAAGCGCTTTCGGAACTTACCTGCTCTCGACGGTGCTGAGTACTTTTCCCAAGGAAATCCTCGAAGCGGCCGAGATGGATGGCTCGACCCACTGGAAAACGCTGTGGTTCGTAGTCGTACCCATGTTGCGGCCGACGCTCATGGTCCTCGGAACCTTCTTTTTCATCTGGACTTGGAACGAATTCTTGATCCCGCTCGTCATGCTGGTATCCAACAACAACCAGACAGTCTCGGTCGCCATGGGCCTCACTCGCGGTCAGAACATGTCGGACCCGGTGCTGCAGGCCTCGGCGGCTTTCCTGGGTATAATACCGACCGTGATCTTCTTCTTGATCTTCCAGCGCACGCTAACGCGCGGAATCGCCGCCGGAGCAGTCAAATGACGACGTTTTTCACCCTTGACCATCTCATCGGTCCCGGTTGGGGACCAGCAAGGTTTTCGGCATGAGTCAGGACATCCAAATCGAACTCTTGGGCGTCGAGAAGCACTACGGCGCCTTCCACGCGCTTAAGAACGTCAACCTTTCAATTCCCAAGGGCACGTTCGTGGCGCTGGTCGGTCCGTCCGGATGCGGAAAGTCCACGTTGCTCCGTTCGCTTGCGGGGCTGGAAAAAATTACCGGCGGCACGCTGAAGATTGCCGGTGAGGTGATGAACGACGTGCCGCCCCGCGCGCGCGATATCGCCATGGTTTTTCAGAGTTACGCCCTCTATCCGCATATGACGGTGGAACAGAACCTGACCTATTCGCTGAAAATGCACGGCGTCCCTAAGGCTGAGGCAAAGCGAAAAGCCGAGGAAGTCGCTGTCATCACCGGTCTTTCCCGGCTGCTCGACCGTTATCCGCGCCAGCTTTCCGGGGGCCAACGGCAGCGCGTCGCGATGGGCCGCGCCATTATCCGCAACCCTCAGGCCTTCCTGTTCGACGAGCCGCTTTCCAATCTTGATGCCGCGCTGCGTGTCTCGATGCGCAAGGAAATCCGCGCCCTGCACGACCGGCTGGGCGCCACCTTCGTCTACGTCACCCACGACCAGGTCGAAGCGATGACGATGGCCGACCATGTGGTGGTGATGCGCGACGGCATCATCGAACAACAGGGCGCGCCGCTCGAACTCTACGACCGGCCGGCCAACCGGTTCGTTGCCGGTTTCATCGGCTCGCCGGCGATGAATTTCATTCCCGCGATCGTTGCCGACGACGGAAAGCACCTGGTGGTGGATTTCGGCGCGGTGAAGCAGAAGCTTGCGATAGCACGCGCCGTTGAACCCGGGCGGAAACTCGTCGCTGGCATCCGGCCGGAACATGTCGGCGTCGTCGAGCCCGGGCATGGCAGTTTCGACGTGCCGATCGCCTTCGTCGAATCGACCGGCTCGTCGACCTTCATCAGCGCGGCAACCGAGCCGGAACTAACGATCGTCGAGACGCGGCGCGACAGAGTCAAATCAGGAGACATGATCGGGCTGTCGGTCGATCCGGCCCAGATTCATCTCTTCGATGCATCGACGGACCGGCTGATATAATATCGCGCGAATGGGTATGGGCCTCTGCGAAGGGAATGGCTCCGCACGATTCCGCCGTCACATCTGCAGCCTCCGGATTTTCTTCATGGCATCCTCCCCGATATTAACGCGTCTTTCCCCGACCGCGTCGTCCCGCCTCCTCGTGCTTGCCGAGGCGGTGGTGAAGGCCGGCGAAACCGCCCGCGTCTCGCTGCGGCGGCGAACCTCTCGGGAAATGCTCGCCAAGGCGCCGCGCGACTAGGGCCGGACACGCCGATCATCTACATCGACCCGATCGACGGCACCACCAATTACGCCTGGGGCGTCCCGCATTTCGGCATGACGATCGCCATCGCCGAAGGCGGCAGGCTGGTGGCTGGCGTCGTCTATGACGCCATGCAGGACGAGTTGTTCAGCGCCGAGCGCGGCGGCGGCGCCTATCTCAATGGCGAGCGCATCCGCTGCGCCGATGTCGGCGACATCGAAAACGTGCTTATCGGCGCCGGCCTGCCGATCCCCGGCCAGGTCAAGGCGGTCGCCGAAGAAATCTATTTCGACGCCATCAAACGGCTGATGGCCAATACGGCAGGTGTGCGCCGCCTCGGCTCGGCGGCGCTGTCGATCGCCTATGTCGCCTGCGGCCGGCTGGACGGTTTTTTCGAGGATGGGCTTTCGATCCATGATTTCGGCGCCTCGGCGCTGATGGTCGAGGAGGCCGGCGGCATCGTCACCCGGCTTTCCGGTGCTGAGGTCGATGGGCGGGGCGATATCCTTGCGGCCAGCCAGGCGCTGCATCCCTGGCTCAAGGAAGGCTTCCGTATTAAGGCCTGATTTTCCTGAGCCAGCAGCGACTATAGACCTCATCATCTTCCCTTGGCGGCGATAGCGAGGCTGCGCTCATTGCGCCTTATGGAAATTGACGGCTCGGAACACTATCTCTTGGCAAACAAGGAGACACCCAATGACCGAAGAACGTGCAGTGCTCGCCGGTGGCTGCTTCTGGGGCATGCAGGACCTCATCCGCCGCTACAAGGGCGTGATCTCGACTCGTGTCGGCTATACCGGCGGCGACGTGCCGAATGCGACCTACCGCAACCACGGGACCCATGCCGAGGCGATCGAAATCATCTTCGACCCCGCCAAGATCAGCTATCGGGAAATCCTCGAATTCTTCTTCCAGATCCATGACCCGAGCACGCGCAACCGACAGGGCAACGACGTCGGCACGAGCTATCGCTCGGCAATTTTCTATACCAGTCCCGAACAGGAGCGCGTCGCCAGGGAAACGATCGCCGATGTCGACGCATCCGGCCTGTGGCCTGGAAAGGTCGTCACCGAAGTCGTGCCGGCCGGCGATTTCTGGGAGGCCGAGCCCGAGCACCAGGATTATCTGGAGCGCATCCCGAATGGCTACACCTGCCATTTCGTCCGGCCTGGCTGGAAACTGCCGGCCCGTCAGAAGATCGCCTGATAGCGCTCATGGATGCCAGGAGCGACTCCGGCCTGCAGCGTCTGCGCGATTTGCTGGTGGCATATATGACGCCGGAGGGGTGTTTTTCGACTCCCGCGCCGCGCCTGGATCATCACAGCTCGCCGCGCGGCGGGATAGTACGCAGGCGTCCCCGCGTCTCAATAGCGCGGTGCATAATCCCGACCGCCGTCGATCTGCGCCGGGCGCCCATCCAGGAAAAGCTCGCCGATGCGCGGCGCCGAGCGGGCGATGACCTTCCCGCGGCGGATCACCGCCAGCCGGTTGGGCTTCAGCCGCAGCGCCTCCAGCGTGTCGCTGGCTTGGAGGATGACGAGGTCCGCTTTGCAACCTCTCTCCAGTCCGTAGCCAGCGAGCCCCATCGTCTTCGCCGAATTGACGGTCAGCGCGTCGAAAATCCTCTTCTTGTCGTCGATGCCGGCCATCTGCGCGACATGGATCGCCATGTGGCCTACCTCCAGCATGTCGCCGGACCCCATTGAATACCAGGGATCCATGACGCAATCGTGCCCAAAAGAGACATTCAGCCCGGCATCCATCAGCTCGCGGACCCGGGTCATGCCGCGGCGCTTCGGATAGGTGTCGTGCCGGCCCTGCAGCATGATGTTGATCAGCGGGTTGGGGATCACGTTGATCTCCGCCTCGGCCATCAGCGGGATGAGCTTGGAAACATAATAATTGTCCATCGAATGCATCGAGGTCAGATGCGAGCCGGCGACACTTCCCTGCAGGCCGAAGCGGATGGTTTGCGCGGCCAGCGTCTCGATATGGCGCGAGAGCGGGTCGTCGGTTTCGTCGCAATGCATATCGACCGGCAGGCCGCGCTCGGCGGCGATGCGGCAGAGCGCCTCGACCGACGCCGTGCCGTCATCCATCGTCCGTTCGAAGTGGGGAATACCGCCGACGATGTCGACGCCCATATCGAGCGCCCGGTTGAGAGCGTCGATCGCCCCCGGCGAGCGGTAATAACCGTCCTGGGGGAAGGCGACCAGCTGCAGATCGATATAGGGCGCGACCCGTTCGCGGACTTCGATCATCGCCTCGACGGTCACCAGTCTGGGATCACTCGTATCGACATGACTGCGGATGAAAAGCAGGCCTTGCGTCACCGCCAGATCGCAATAACGCAGCGCGCGATCGACCAGTTCCTCCCTGGTCACGATAGGGCGCAGCTCCCCCCAGAGCGCGATGCCCTCCAGCAACGTGCCGGAGACATTCATGCGTGGCAGCCCGAGCGACAGGGTGGCGTCCATATGGAAATGCGGATCCACGAAAGGCGGGCTCACCAGCCTGCCGGTGGCGTCGATTTCCTCTGCCGCCTGCGCCTGCAGATTACGCTCGACGGCGACGATCATGCCGCCCTCGATACCGATATCGATGCCGGTTCGGCCATCGGGGAGATTTGCATTTCTGACGATCAGATCAAACATCGGAACCTCGTTTGAAAGGGCGGCTAGCGTTCGCCGCGCCGATAGGGCTGCATTAGCGCCTGCGGCACGCGGGCGCGGCGGGCCATGATCGCAAGAGCGGCAATGGAAAGGATATAGGGCGTCATCAGGAAGAGCTGATAGGGTACAAGCCCGCTTAACGCCGTTTGCAGCCGAAGCTGAAAGGCATCGAAGAAGGCGAAGAGCAGAGCCCCGAACAGCGCGCGGCCCGGCCGCCAGGAGGCGAATACGACAAGCGCGATGCAGATCCAGCCGCGCCCCTGCACCATGGTCGGAAAGAAGCTGTTGAACGCCGACAAGGTCAGGAAGGCGCCGCCCATCCCCATCAGAGCGCTTCCGGCAACCACAGCGCCATACCGCACCTTCATTGGATCGACGCCCTGGGCTTCCGCCGCATGCGGATTTTCACCGGTCATGCGGATTGCAAGCCCCACGGGAGTGCGGAAGATGATGTAGGCCATCAGGAGTGCGATAAGGATCGCAAGATAGGTCGGCGCCGTCTGCGTGAAGAAGGCCGGGCCGATGAACGGCAGCGTCGAGAGACCGGGAATGGCGATCGGCTGAAACGGCACGATGGTGGGCGGCGTATTGGCAAGCGGCACGATCAGCCGGAAGACATAATAGCTGAAGCTTGAGGCAAAGAGCGTCACACCAAGACCGGAGACATGCTGCGAGAGCCCGAGCGTCACCGTCAGCGACGCGTGCAGCAGGCCGAAGACGCCACCGGCGACTGCGGCGATCAGCAGGCCGGTCCACAGATCGGCACCATGATAGACGGAAAGCCAGCCGATCATTGCGCCGAAGGTCATGATGCCTTCGATGCCGAGGTTGAGCACGCCGGCCCGTTCGCAGAGCAGGGCTCCGAGCGTGCCGAAAATCAGTGGCGTGGCGATCCGCAGGATTGCCGCCCAGAGCCCGGCGGAGGCGATGATATCGAATAATTGCGTCATCGCCGGATCCTGTATTGCGTAAAGAACAATGCGATCAGCATCGTCAGGAGCGAGAGCGCCACCGTGACGTCGGCAATATAGGTCGGGATGCCGAGACCCCGGCTCATGCCGTCGGCGCCGACGAACATCGTGGCCGTGAAAATGGCGGCGAAGACAACACCAAGCGGATTGAGGTTGGCGAGCATGGCGACGACAATGCCGGCATAGCCGAAACCGGGCGACAGGTCGGTCGTCACGTAGCCCTTGACGCCCATCACCTCGATTGCTCCTGCAAGCCCTGCAAGCCCACCGGAGAGACAGGCGACCTTCACCAGCGTTCTTCCGAGCGGCACACCAGCAAAAACCGCACCGGCAGGGTTAAGGCCCGCGGCGCGCGATTGCATACCAAATACGGTGCGGGACTGGACGAAGTGAACGATGATCGCCAGCACTATCGCGATCGCAAAACCGATATGAAGGCGCGAGCGGGCGATCAGCTTCGGCAGCATGGCGTGATCGCTGACGGATTGCGACTGCGGCCAGCCGAAGGCAAGCGGATCCTTGAGGACGCCGTCGATGAGCATCGAGACGAAAAGCACGGCGATGAAATTCATCAGCAGGCTGGTGACGACCTCATCGACGGAAAAGCGCAGTCTCAGCCATAGCGGGAGTAAAATCAGCACCATGCCGGCGATTGCACCGATCATCAGCAAGAGTGGAATAAGAATGGGTGCCGGAAGATTGCCCAGCAGTTTCGAACTCGCTGCCGCAACGGCGATCGCGCCAAGATAGAACTGGCCCTCGGCGCCGATATTCCAGAGCCGCGCCCGGAAGGCGACGGCAGCGGCAAGTCCGGTCAGCATCAGCGGCGTCGCCCGCGTCAGCGTTTCGGTCGCCGAAAGCCGCGATCCGAAGGCGCCGGTCAGAATGCGCCAATAGGCATCGAGGACAGGCGCGCCGGCGATCGAGATCAGGATGCCCGCCAGCGCAAGCGCCGCGACGACGGCGATAACCGGCGTGACGATCAGGAGGGAAAGCGGGCGGTGTTCGCGGCGCTCAAATCGCATGGCCGACCTCGCGGGTCTCTTGCCATTCCCCGGCCATCATCAGCCCCAGCCTGCGGGCATCGGCGCCGTCGGCGTCGACGGGCGGCGACAGCCGGCCGCCGACGATCGCCTGTATGCGGTCTGCGAGCGCGATCACCTCGTCAAGATCCTCCGAGATCAGCAGCACGGCAGTCCCCTGCCGGCGGGCTTCGAGCAGGCGCGCATGCACGGCGGCAACGGCGCCTTCATCGAGGCCGCGGGCAGGCTGCGCCGCGATCAGGATGCGCGGCCGCCGATAGAGACTGCGCCCGAGAATGAGCTTCTGCATATTGCCCCCGGAAAGAAGCCGCGTTCGGATTGCCGGGCCGCCACCACGAACATCGAAGCCGTCGATGATCTCGCGCGCAAACGCCATGCCGGCTTTGCGGTTGACGAGACCGTTGCGCGAGAAGGCCGGCGAGGCGATCCGCTCCAGCACGGCGTTTTCCCAGATCGCCATTTCCCCGATCACGCCCTCATGGTTGCGGTCCTCGGGAATGCGGCCGATGCTTGCTTCGACGACATCGGCGACTCCAAGATCGCCGACCGCTTCGCCGAACAGCCTGAGGTCGCCGCCGCTGCGCGCCAGCGTGCCGGAAAGAAGGTGCGCCAGTGCCGCTTGGCCGTTGCCTGAGACGCCGATGATGCCGAGGATCTCGCCCTGATGCAGCCGGAAGCTGATCGATTTCAGACGATCGATGCCGCCGGTTCGTACGGTCACACCTGCGGCCTCGAGCGCAACGGCGCCGGGTGTCGACGGTTCGCGCACGGGCCGTGTTACGCGGTGCCCAATCATCAGCTCGGCGAGTTCCGCCTTGCCGGTTTCCGACGCCCGGCGTTCGGCGACCATCTTGCCTGCGCGCAGCACGACGATGCGGTCAGCCGCCGCCATCACCTCGTCGAGCTTATGTGAGATGAAGATCAGCGACAGGCCCTGGCGGGCCATTTCCTTGAGCGTCGTGAACAGCCGCTCGGCTTCGATGTTGGTCAGCACCGCCGTCGGCTCATCGAGGATCAGAATGCGGGCATCGTTGTAGAGCGCCTTGAGGATTTCCACTCTCTGCTGCTCGCCGACCGAAAGGTCGCCAAGACGGGCATCGGGATCGACTTGCAGGCCGAAGCGTTCCGAAATCGCCAGGAGTTTGTTGCGCGCCGCCGATGTTGCCGATCGCCAGGACCACAGCCCCTCCGTGCCGGTCATGACGTTTTCGAGGACAGTCAGATTGGGCGCGAGCGAGAAATGCTGATGCACCATGCCAACGCCGGCGCGGATCGCCGCGCGCGGCTTGCCCTGCGGCAGCTCGGCACCTTCGATCAGAATTTGGCCGGCATCCGGCACGTAGTGACCGAAAAGGATGCTCATCAGCGTGGTTTTCCCCGCGCCGTTCTCGCCGAGCAGGGCGACGACCTCGCCCCTGGCCAGCGTCATGGAAATATTGTCATTGGCAAGATTGGCGCCGAAACGTTTGCTGACGCCGACAATTTCGAGAACGGGCCCGGTCATGACGGCAACCCCGCCACCGGATAACGGTGCTGCCATCGCCCCTCGGCCTCCAGGCGTGCCGCAAGCGACAGAAGCCCGGGCTCGTGCCCCATCGGCATCATGAGCTGCACCGGCAGCGGCATGGCATGCTCATCCTGTCCGAAAGGTAGCGTCAAAGCAGGAAAACCCGAAATATTGGCAAGGCAGGCAAGCGGCGCAAACGCGGTCATTCGCTCCAGATGCAGATCGGTGTCGGCATGATCGGACGGAAAGGAGCCGATCGCAAGAGGCGCGGAGGCAAGCATCGGCATCAGGATGCAGTCGACCGTGTCAAACAGCCCCCAGACGGCGTGGCTTACCAGGACAGCATCGTTCAGCGTTTTCCAGAGTTCGATGGCCGAAAGCGCTCGTCCCCGTATGGCGAAAGCCTGCGTAAGCGGCTCGGCCCTGCTTTCATCGAGGGCTGCTGCCTCGATGAGGGCGGTGAGATTGACCGAAATGATATCAGCGAAGGCGCGGCTGCTGGCGGCGACGCTCCATTCGAAATCGGCCCAGGTCAACGGAACGGTGACATATCCGTCCTTCTCGAGCACCCGTGCCGCGTCCTCGACGGCTGCAAGCCGGTCATCCGAGGTCGGATAGACCGGTCCGGTGTCGGTCAACAGGCCAATCCGCAAACGGCCGGTGCCGAAACCGGCGGGAGAGGGATCCGGAACGGGTCCGCACGCATTGCCGCTCAGATTGCTGAAGATAAGTGCCGTATCCCGCACCGAGCGGCAGACCGCCAGTTCGCTCGCGATGCCGGCAAGGTGGTTGCCAAAAGAAGGTCCGCCGGGGATGGCGCCGCGGGTCGGCTTCAGTCCGACAAGGCCGCAACAGGCGGCGGGCACGCGGATCGAGCCACCGGCGTCGGTGGCGTGGGCAATCGCGACGATCCCGGCGGCAACCGCTGCCGCTGCACCGCCGGACGAGCCGCCGGCGGTGCGCGCCGGATCGAGCGGGTTGCGACAGACAGGTCCGATTGCCGGTTCGCTGGCGAGCGAAAGGCCAAATTCGGGGCTCGTCGTCAGGCCGAATAGACAAAAGCCGGCGTCGCGGAATCGCGAAGCGAGATCGGAATCGGCCTCGCCGTCCTTTCTCGCGAAGAGGCGGGAACCGGCCGCTACCGGCAGTCCGCGGAAGGGACCGCCAAGATCTTTCGCCAAGGTCGGCACGCCGGCAAAGGGCCGCGCCGAAGAATGCTCGGGCGGGAGCTGCCGCTCCCGGTCGCAGGCCTGCGCTGCAGCGAGACCCATGGCGCCGTCGAGATAGGCGATCGCGCCGAGCGGCTCATGCCGCGCGGCTGCCTCAAGGGAGATCCGCATCGCTTCTGCAGCGCTCAAGCTGCCATGCCTGATCGCTGCCGCAAGTTCCGTTGCGTCGCCCTGCATCAGCCGAACTACTTCGGCTCTTCCATCATCTTCGGCACTTCGAAGGTGCCGGCCTTGATCTCTGCCCGCTTGGCTTCCATCGCGGCCTCAGCCTCGGCAGGCGCAACACCCTTTACGAAGACGATATCGCTGCCGCCTTCCTTCATCAGGCCGTAAGACGTGTAGTTCCTGCCGACCGGCTTGCCGGCAGCGACATCGGCAATCGCGGCATTCAGGATCGGTCGGAAATACCACATGGCGTTGGCAAACACCGTATCGGGATAACGCGGCGTGTAATCGACCAGCGAACCGACCGACTTGATGCCGCGTTCCTTGGCGGCATCGGCCGTGCCGATGCGCTCGCCGAACAGGATATCGGCGCCGGCGTCGATCTGGGCGAGCCCGGCCTCGCGGGCCTTTGGTGGATCGAAGAAGGTGCCGATGAACGAGACGAGGTGTTTTGCGTCGGGGTTGACCGCCTTGACGCCCGCGGCAAAGGCGTTGATCAGCATGTTGACCTCCGGGATCGGAATGGCGCCGACCGAACCGACGACGTTCGACTTGGTCATCTTGCCCGCCAGCATCCCGGCCAGATAGGCGCCGTCGTGATTCCAGGTGCCGAAAACACCGAAATTGTCGCCGGCCTGGTCGCCGCTCGAACCCAGCACGAAAGCGGTATCCGGATAATCGGCCGCGACCTGCCGGGCCTCCTTCTCCACCGCATAGGCCTCGCCGATGATCAGCTTGTTGCCCTGTTCGGCATATTCGCGCATGGCGCGGGGATAATCGGTGCCGGAGACGCCCTCGGAGAAGACATATTCGATGACGCCGTCCTTGGCGGCGTCCTGAAGGGCCTTGTGGAGACAGGAATTCCAGGCATTTTCAACCGGCGACGCATGAATGCCGGCAACTTTCAGCGGGGCGGCGGCCCTGGTGAGCGGGGCGAAGCTGGTCACTCCGAGCGCAATGCCCGATGCGATCACTGCCCGGCGTGAAATCAGGATGTCTTTGGTCATCGATTGCTCCCCTTTTTTTACCATCTGGTTTAAAAATCATAGTAGCGCCTAAAAATGTGTCAAGGAGAGAATAGGCTTAAAAATCAGGCTGATCACCCGCTGTGCTCTTTCTTTGTACACCGATTTTTCAGCGTCCTGATGGCGTCGCGACTTGGCGCAAGAAACGCGGCGTGGCAGGCTGCATCCCCGTCGCCGCCATGCTTTTCGGTTGAGATTTATCGCGTCAAGACGCACGTCCTTCGCTTCGGGGCGAGCGGGCTTGGACCGGATCGCCGGGGGGCTTGGCGCGGTGGCATTGGCAGGGTATTCAGAAGACTATTGGGCTGGGGAAACAATAAATGGGTGAAGAAGGGGCCTCGCGGCGACCGATCGCGAGCCGGTCGTCGTCCTGGGCGATCGCCATGAGCGCGTGGCTGGCGCGCATCGGCGTCACGCCGAACAGCATATCCAGCCATTGGTTGCTGATCCTGACCTCAGCCATCATCGCGGCCGGAAGCCTGGTCATCTGCGTCACCCGCACGATAACGCTTGCCCGTTCGCTGGAGAGACTATGACCGCGCTCATCCGTCGTCTTCTTGTGCTGTTCGTCCGTGTCATGGTCGGCGCTCGAAGCGAGTGGCGGGGCTGCACGCCCGACACGCGCCGCCGCATCTATTTCGCCAATCACAACAGTCATGTTGATACGGTCGCCGTCATGGCCGCCCTGCCATACCAGGTGCGGCGGCTGACCCATCCCGTTGCGGCGCGCGACTATTGGGGTACGAGCGCCCTTCGCCGTTTCATCGCGGAGAAGGGCCTGCGCGCCGTTCTGATCGACCGCAAACCTCTGCCGGACAGCAACCCGCTCGAGCCGCTCGAGCGGCTGCTCGAAGAGGGGCGTTCGATCCTGATTTTTCCGGAAGGCACGAGAAGCGCCACCGAAGAGATCGCCCCATTCCGCAGCGGCATCTATCGCCTTGCCTGCCGTTTCCCCGATGTCGATCTCGTACCGATCCATCTCGACAATCTGCAGCGAATCCTACCGAAGGGAAGCATACTGATCGTGCCAATCACCTGCACGGCGCGTTTCGGCAAGCCGCTACGCGTAGAACCGGGCGAAGGCAAGGAAGCATTCCTGGCCCGTGCCCGTGCCGCGATCATCGAGCTGGCAGACGGAGGGCGCGTCGCATGACCAGCCTGTTCTCCATCGTCCTTGCCGCGATCCTCGGCCTGCTCGCCGTCGCTTCCGCCATCGGTTTCATTCTGCAGCGGCGCGCGACCGAACCCGGTTCCGTCGCCACCGTCCAGAACCTCAATGCCCGCATCCGTTCCTGGTGGCTCATGGTCGCGATCTTCGGCGGCGCGATCCTGCTCGGCGATGCGGCGGTCGTCATCCTGTTCGCATTCCTGTCCTTCATGGCGCTGCGCGAATTCTGGACGCTGACGCCTTCACGGCGTGGCGACCACCAGGCGCTATTCCTATCCTTCTTCGTCGTCCTGCCGCTGCATTACGTGCTGCTTGGAACGTTGTGGTACGGCCTCTTTGCGATCTTCATTCCCGTATATGCCTTCCTGATCCTGCCGGCGGTGGCGACGCTCACGGGCGACGTCAATGAATTCCTGGCGCGGACTGCCAGGGTGCAATGGGGATTGATGCTGACGGTCTATTCGATCAGCCATGCGCCCGCACTGCTTATGCTTGAGACTGGCACGCCCTCAGCCCTTCTCCTCGTCTATCTCGTCATCGTCGTGCAGCTCAGCGACGTCTTCCAGTACGTCTGGGGCAAGCTTCTCGGAAAACATCGTTTCTCGCCGAACATCAGCCCCTCGAAGACACTCGAAGGCCTGATCGGCGGCGGCGCCTCGGCGATCCTGGTGGGAACGCTGCTCTACCGCCTGACGCCGTTCTCATCCCTGCAGGCGGCGGCCATCAGCACGGTCATCGTCGTCGCCGGTTTCTTCGGCGGCTTCGTGCTCTCGGCGATCAAACGCGATCTCAACGCCAAGGACTGGGGCTATGTGATCGAAGGTCATGGCGGCGTGCTCGACCGGCTGGATTCGATCACCTTCGCCGCGCCGCTGTTCTTCCACATCGTCCGCTACTGGTTCACCGCGTGAGAAATATCCGCCTGATGCGGCTGGCTCCTCAAAACCGGTCTATTTCCTCAAGGCTTTCGATGAGCCGCTGCTGAACCTCCCGCTCTTGTCGGCCGATGGCCGTCACCAGCTTGCTCATCGTTCCCCGCAGCGTGTGCAGCTGATCTACGAGATTCATGACGACATCGACGCCGGCTTCGTTGACACCCATATTGCCTATGAGATCGAGGATGAGCCGGCCGCGGGCGACATCGGCCTCGCGAAACTGCCGACCTTCTCCTGACATCTCCGGGATCAGCCAGCCCCTTTCGACCCAGAAGTCGAGCTGGACGACATCGATTTTCAAGTAAAGACGGAACTCATGATCATCCACGATCAGGCCTCCATATTCTTCCTCGCATCGTATGGATTTGCCGCCGCCCATTCCTTAACCAGGGAGGTCAGCCTTTCGTCTGGATTATCGGGCAGCACAATCTTCAAGGAGACATAGACGTCGCCGTGTCCGCCGCCGCGTTTTGGGACGCCCTTGCCCCTGAGACGCAGGACCTTGCCCGTATTCGAGTGCGGCGGCAGCGTCACGTTGACAGGTCCCGAAGGTGTCGGCACGCGGACCTTGCTGCCGAGCACCGCCTCGCCAAGCGAGATCGGCAGTTCCAGGCGGATGTCGTCGCCGTCGCGCGTGAAGAAGCGATGGGGCCTCACCCGGATTTCGATAAGGGCATCGCCCGGCGGCCCACCTCCAAGGCCTGGTTCACCTTTGCCACGCAGCCGCAAGGTCTGGCCGTCTCGGGTTCCGGGCGGGATCTGGACATCGAGCTGCGGCCCGTCCGGCAGCTTGATCTCGGTCCTGGTGCCGTTGACGGCCTCGAGAAAGTCGACCTCCATGGAGAAACGCCGATCCTGGCCCTGGCTGCGCATCCTGCCGCCGCCGGCGCGGCGCGAAAAGAAATTGGCAAAAGTATTGTCGATATCGGCGAAATCGGCGAAACCGGAATTGTTGCGATAAGGATCATTGGCACCGCTCGCCGAGGCATAGTCACGGTAATAGCTACGCTGCGCCCGCTCGGCGCCCGTCATATCGATCTCGCCGCGGTCGAAACGTCGCCGCTTCTCTTCGTCGCTCAAAATTTCGTAGGCGGTCGAAATATCCTTGAATCGGTCCTCGGCCTTTTTGTCGCCGGGGTTAAGGTCGGGGTGAAGTTTCTTGGCGAGCTTGCGGAACGCGCTCTGAATATCCTTCTGCGTCGCGTCCCGCTTCACGCCCAGAAGCTCATAGGGATCCTGGCTCATGCATATCTCCGGTCGGGCAGTCCATGCTGCCGGTTGGCTTGGCATTGATATAGGTTGCCGGGCCGCCGCCGGGGAGGGGCAACCCACGGGGTACCTCAAGCCGGTGATCCTGTGATCGGTGGCGGGAACTTGCCAGAGGTCAGAGCAGGGCAGTGTCTTCAGTTTGCAGCGCGGCGCCCTTATGCGCCTGGGCTAAACGCCGATCGACGAGAACTGAGCATCCCGCATGACGCACGATCTTCTCGACGATTGAGGAGTCCCTCAGTGAAGCGGCGGCGTGCACGGGAAGACCGTCGCCCGCTTTCAACAGGAGCATCCTGCCGCCTTGTCGCAGTTGACGGCGGTCCGATCGGCGATAGCTCTGATGCGATGTCGTCGTCACGCTATAGGGGTTTCACATGCCGAATTTCGCAATTATCGGAGCGGGCTCAATGGGAAGCGCTGTCGCCAGACGGCTGATCGACCAGGGCGCCACGGTGCTGACTTGCCTCGAAGGCCGGAGCGAGGAGACGATCGCGCGCGCCAAGGCAGCCGGCATGGTACCGGTCGAACGCGGGGCACTGACGGACGCCGAGCTGATCCTGTCGATCGTTCCGCCGGCGGAAGCGGTCGGCGTCGCCGAATTGGTCGCGAAGATATCATCGGGGATGCCGGCGCCGCCGCCCTTTATCGACCTCAATGCGATCGCGCCAAAAACCATGCAGGCCGTGGCGGCGCGGTTCAATGGCAGCCGGGTAGAGGTTCTCGACGGCGCCATCATCGGCGGGCCGCCGGTTCCCGGCAAATCAGGACCGGCCATCTATATCAGCGGCGATAGCGGGGAGCGAAGCAGGCGGCTCGAAGATTACGGCTTGCGGGTTCGCAAGCTCGACGGCCCGCTCGGCGCGGCTTCGGCGCTGAAGATGTGTTATGCCGGCATCAACAAAGGCTTTATCGGACTCGGCACCGCAGTGCTGCTGGCCGCATCTCGTTCCGGTGCTGCCGAAAGCCTGAAGGCCGAACTCGCAGAGAGCCTTCCCGACGTTGACCGCAAGCTGACGAAATCCATTCCCGACATGTATCCGAAAGCCTATCGCTGGATCGCCGAAATGCAGGAAATCGCCGACTTCCTGGGAAAGGACGATCCGGCAGCGGAGATTTTTCGCGGCATGGCAGGGGTCTTCTTGCAGCTGGCCGACGACGTGAAGGGCAGCCGCGCGCTGGTCAGGCAGCTGGACGAGATCCTTGGCTCCCCGGAAAGCGCCGGCGCGATGGTCATGCCCTGACCGCTTTTGCTGCCGGCGCCCTACCTTGGAGGCGCCGGCAGCTGGCGTGGCCAGTCCAAGCCGCGCCTAAATCTTTACAAAATCCTCGACCTGTGCCCTGATCGCGATTTCGGTCGGCAATCGCTCCATCGAACTTGCGCCGTAGAAGCCGTTGCATCCCTTGCAGCGGGCGAGCACGTATGCGGCATCCGCGGGCATAGCAATCGGCCCGCCGTGGCAGAGCACGATGACGTCGTCGCGCACGCATCTGGCGGCATCCGTCCAGGCGTTGATCTTCTCCACGCATCCGTCGAGCGTTAGCGCCGTTTCGGCGCCGATCGCACCGCCTGTGGTCAGGCCGAGATGGCAGACGACGATGTCAGCGCCGGCCCGGGTCATGGCAACGGCGTCCTCAGCACTGAAGACATAGGGCGTCGTCAGCATGTCCTTGGCGTGGGCGCGGGCGATGATGTCGATCTCGAGATCGAAGCTCATGCCGGTTTCTTCGAGATTAGCGCGGAAGGTGCCGTCAATCAGCCCGACGGTGGGAAAATTCTGTATGCCGGCAAAACCCATCGCCTTCAGCTCGTCGAGGAAGTGATCGGGCAGCATGAAGGGATCGGTGCCGTTGACGCCGGCCAGCACCGGCGTGTGGCGCACGACGGGCAGAACCTCGCGGCCCATCTCCCTGACGATGTCGTTGGCATTGCCATAGGCGAGCAGGCCCGCCAGCGAGCCGCGGCCGGCCATGCGGTAGCGCCCGGAATTGTAGATCACGATCAGGTCGATGCCGCCGGCCTCCTCGCTCTTGGCGGAAAGCCCGGTGCCGGCGCCGCCGCCGATGATCGGCTGGCCTTCGGAGATCTTGCGGCGAAGCCTGTTGAGAATGTCGTTTCTATCGATACGGGTCAAAATTCCCTCCTTGAGGTATGGATGTCATGAAAGTTGGCGACGAGTGCCGCGGCGAATTCCGGGCTGTTGATATGGGCGTCTATCTCGATGAGGCGCCTGTTCGGCGCATCGCGCCAGCCGTCTCGGATGGCGGCAAACAGCGCCGCGTCGGCTTCAGGATGGTGGAACGGCTGACCGGCGGCGTCGATGACCGAAACGCCGTGGAGCGGCAGCAAGAAACGGACCGGACCCTGCATCCGGTTCAGCCGTTCGACGATGAAGGCCCCGATTCGGCCGTTTTCCTCCGGTGTGGTGCGCATCAGCGTCACCTGCGCATTATGGACGTGAAGCCTGCGGTCGCGGAAAGGCGCCGGCACGGTTTCCCGCGCGCCGAAATTCACCATGTCGACGGCGCCGACCGAGCCGACATAGGGTAGGCCGGTGCGGATGACGGCGCCGAAGCGATCTTCGGTCGCCGGAAAAACGCCGCCGACAAGGAGATCGGCAACCTCCGTCGTCGTCACGTCAATCACGCCCTGCAGCAGGCCGGAATCGGCAAGTTTTTCCATCGACTGCCCGCCGACGCCGGTCGCATGGAAGACGTAGATTTCGTGCATTTCGCCGAGCATCTCACGCACCTGCGTGACGCAGGGGGTGGTAACGCCGAACATGGTCATGCCGATGCCCGGCCGATCATCGCTCGAGGTGGGGATGGGATTGCGAGCCATGCCGGCCGCCGCGTTCGCCGCATTGCCGATCACCCGGCGCGAGATCGCGTTCAGGCCGGCGACATCGACGACCGAGTACATCATGGTGAGATCGTTCGGCCCGACATAGGGCGCGACATTGCCGGAGGCGACCGTCGAGACCATCAGTTTCGGCAGGCCGATGGGAAGTGCCCGCATCGCTTCCGTCACCAGCGCGGTATTGCCGGTTCCGCCGAGGCCGAGTACGGCGCCTACGTCATCCCGCGATTTGAGGAATGCGGTTAGCGCCTTGGCCATGGCCGAAACCGCCGTTCCCCGGTCCGTCTGCCCGAGCACGGCCGCCGCACCCTCCGGATGGAATTCGGCGACTTCGCGCGACCGGACATTGGCGCCAGCACCCTCCCCAAGCGTACCAACATCGACCAGCACGGCATCGGCGCCGGCCAACAGAACCACCTCCTTGGCGTAATTCAGTTCTGCGCTTTTGGTGTCGCAGGTGCCGACGATAAAGACCTTCCCCATTGCTTTTCCTCCGCTTTCTATTTTTCCTGTGAGCTTTCGATAAAATTCCTGTTTTTGTATTTTCCATATTGTATATTCTTTCGCATATTGCATACTTAAACCCTCAACGCCAGACGGAAATGAACAACCATGAACGCACCGCGCCACCTCACCCTTCGCGAGCGGATCTACGAGGAAATCGTTCGCCTGATCGTCTCGGGCGAACTGCCGAGCGGTGTATCGATCGATGAAAAGGAACTGACGGAACGCCTGCAGGTCAGCCGCACGCCGTTCCGCGAGGCGATCGGCACGCTTGCCAAGGAAGGGCTCATCGAGATCAAGCCTTATCGCGGTTTCTTCGTGCGCAGCTTCACGCCGAAAGAGATCGACGACCTCTATAATTTGCGCAAGACGCTCGAATGCTTCGCCGTCGAGCTCGCCGTTCCTGAAATGAGCGACCGGCATATCGCAAATTTCGAGCGTATCCTGGATGAGGCAGTGGCCGCATTGCGCCGTCGCGACATGGAAACCTACGGCATTCGCGATAAGGAATTCCACGAGACCATTGCCGAGCTTTCGGGGAGCGCGCCGCTGATCGAAACGCTGGCGCGGCTCGCACTGCAGATTCAGATCTGCCGCTCGATCGCCAATGAGAGCCGTGATCTGGCCGAAAGGGCGGCCGAAGAGCGCGATCAGATCCTGCAGGCGTTCCGGGCGCGCGACATTGGCCGCGCCAAGGCGCTGATGCACGCGCATATCAGCGATGTCCAGCAGGCCGTCATGGCACGCTTTCAGAAGGGTTAGCCGAAAGACATGAAGGGGAGGGAGGTCTCCTTCAGCAACCGAACAACAGGGGCCGTGGAGCGGCCCGGAGGAGGGAACAATGCTGAAATTTCTTGCCCGCAGCACTGCACTGGCGGCGATCGCCGCAAGTTCGCTGGCGGCACATGCCGAAACCCTGAAGATGTGGGGGCCCGAGCAGATCACCGAGCCGCTCGTCGCGCAGCTCTGGAACGGCATCAAGGCCGATTTCGAAAAGGCCAATCCCGGTGTGACCGTCGAATTCATGCCGCCGACCGGCACGATCAGCAACGGCGCGGTGCAGGCCGCCATACAGTCGGATGCCGGACCGGACGTGATCCTCACCAACTCCGGCATCGGCCGCATCAGCGTCGTCAAGAACGCCAAGCAGGTCATGCCGCTCACCCAGCAATATGAAAAACGCGGCTGGAAGGACAAGATCTATCCCTGGCTCTACACCGAGCTGAAGGGCCAGTTCGGCGGCGAGATCTATGAGGTTCCCGATGGGCTCGATGCGCTGGGCATCTGGTACCACAAGGATATTTTCGCGCAGGCCGGCTGGAAGATCCCAGCCACCTGGAGCGAATTCGAAACGCTGATGAAGTCGATCGAGGAGACCGGCCTGCAGCCGATCGCCATCGGCCCGCGCACATCAGGCAGCGCCGGCCATCTCTTCGGCAACCTGCTGCAGTCGGCGAGCGGCAAGGAGGTGATCGGCAAGGCGCTGCGTCGCGAGATTGCCTGGGACGACCCGTCAGTCGCAGCCGGCGCCATCCGGCTGCAGAAGCTGGTCGAGGCAGGCGACATCAAGAAGGAAATGGCCGGCCTCGATCTCGACGGCGCCTCGCGCCTCTGGTTCAACAAGCGTGCCGCCATGTTTGTTGCCGGCCCGTGGTTCACCGCCAATGCCCGCAAGGCCGGTTATGATCTTACGAATGCCGGCTACGCGCCGATGCCGTCCGACATCAAGGGCGCGGCGATGCCGACCGGCGGCGTCGGCTGGAGCTGGCTGGTGCCGGTCAACTCGAGACAGCCGGAACTCGCGATGAAATGGATCGACTTCATGCTGTCGGACGCGGTGATGAAGAAGCGCGCCCAGGATCCGGCAAGCACGATGATCTATCCCCGCGATATTCCAGGCTTCGAGCCTCCGACTCCCGTGCTGAAGGACATCTTCGCAGCCGCCGCCGGCGGCGTCGGTTACAATCCGAGCGTCTATCTGCCGGGCACCGTGCTCGACACCTATTTCCAGGTCATCCAGGGCCTCATCTCCGGCCAGATCGGCGGCGAAGAAGGCATGAAGCAAATCCAGGCCAAAATGGCAGAGGCGAAATAGTGGTCATTCCCGAAACATCAGGCAGCAAGGTCGTGGCTCCTCTCAGGGATGCACGTGCCGTGGCGGGACATACGGGCGGCCTGTCTGTCCGTATGTCCAAACGCCGGGCGGCGAGGTCCGGCTCAGCCGATGGCGATGCCGGCACCGCATTCTGGCTGATGGCGCCGGCTCTCGGCCTCTATGCCGTCTTCACCCTGCTGCCGATCGCCGCCACCTTCTGGTTGAGCTTCAACAGCTCGTCCGGCTTCAACACCTCCGCGGCCTTCGTCGGCTTCGACAACTATGCCAAGGCGGCGCACGATCCGATCGTCTGGAGGAGCCTAGTCCATACCTTCGTATGGCTGGCTTATCATGTGGTGATGGCGGGCGGCCTCGGCCTGCTGCTGGCGCTTGCCGTCAGCCGGCTGAGGATCACCCAGGTCTTCTTCCGCACCGCGTTCTTCCTGCCGCATCTGGTATCTCTGGCCGTGGTCGGCGTCATCTGGGCCAATATCTACGATCCGTTTTTCGGCCTTTTGAATACGGCGCTGACGCGGATCGGGCTCGGCGCCTTCACTCAGGGCTGGCTTTCCGATCAGGCGCTGGTGCTCTTTTCCGTCAATCTCGCAAGCTCCTGGCAGGGTTTCGGCCTCTACATGCTGCTCTTCATCGCCGGCCTGCAGAATATCGACCGCTCGCTCTACGACGCGGCTGAGGTGGACGGCGCCAACGCCTTCCAGAAGCTGATTCATGTGACGCTGCCGGGGCTTCGTGAGGTGACGACCTTCGTCGTCTCGCTGGCGATGATCAACGGCCTGAAAGGCTTCGCCACGGTCTTCGTCATGACCAATGGCGGGCCATTCTACCAAAGCGAACTGATCACCACCTATATCTACCGGCTCGCCTTCCAATCCCAGGATCATGGACTGGCGGCAGTGCTCTGCATCCTGCTCAGCCTGCTGGCAATTGCCATTACCATCGTCTTCAACCGCTGGCGCGCGAGGCTTTCGCAATGAGTATGCGCAATCGCGAATGGCCGGTGGCGCTGGCGCTGACGCCTGTCTTGATCCTGATCCTCGCCCCCTTCGTCTGGCTGCTGATCTCCAGTTTCAAGACCGAGGCCGAGATCGGCCAAGCCGACCCTTTCACCTGGCCCGCCGACCTGATGTGGCGGAACTATCTGGACGCCTGGAAGATCGGCGGCTTCGGCGATCTCGTCGGCAACAGCCTCATCAATCTCGTCGGCGTCGTCGTCCTGTCGCTGATCACCTGCGCCCCTGCCGGCTATGCGCTCGCCAAGATCCGTTTTCCCGGCCGGGAATGGCTATTCTACGCCTTCATTCTCGGCCTCACCGTGCCGGTTCAGGCGATCGTCATCCCGCTCTACCAGGTGCTCTTCGGGCTCAACCTCGTCAACACGCTTGCTGGTATCGTGCTGGTGCAGGTCAGCAACGGAATTCCCTTCGGCATATTCCTGATGCGGAGCTTCTTCATCGGCGTGCCGGATGATCTGATCGAGGCCGCGAAGATCGACGGCGCTTCGCATCTCCAGATCCTCACCAAGGTCTTTCTGCCGATCTCAACGCCGGCGGTGCAGGCGCTCGTCATCATCAGTGCGCTCTCCACCTGGAACGATTTCTTCCTGCCGCTGATCGTGCTGATCAGCCCCGAAGTTCAGACGCTGCCGCTCGGGCTGGTTCGTTTCGCCAGCACCTACGCCTCCGATTACCGCTTGGTCTTCTCGGGCACCGTCATTTCGTTCCTGCCGATCATTCTTCTCTACATCCTGATGCAGCGCCGCTTCACCGAGGGGCTGACGCAGGGAGCAATCAAGGGCTGACCATGTCGCACCACGTCCAGCAGGAAATCCGCTACAATTTCGAATTCGATCACCGCATCAGGGCCTGCTTCATCGGCGCCGGCGGCCATGCCTACCGCAATATTTACCCGGCGCTGCGGTATGCGCCGGTCGAGCTCGCCGGCATCTGCGATCTCGATCTTTCCCGCGCCGAAAAGTTCGCCAAGCTTTTCGGCGCCGGCAGGGCCTATACCGATCACCGCGACATGCTGGAGCAGGAAAAACCGGACTTGGTCTTTCTCGTCACCGCCTATCATCCCGACGGCCGGGTGCAGGCAACAGATCTGGCGCTCGACGCGCTCGCCGCAGGCGCGCATGTCTGGATGGAAAAACCCACAGCCGCGACGATGGAAGACATCGAAAGGTTGCAGGCGGCAAGTGCCGCAGCCGGCCGCATGGTGATGACCGGTCTCAAGAAGACCTTCTTCCCGACCATCGAGAAGCTCAGGGACTTGATCGGCTCGCCCGGTTTCGGCCGGCTGACCTCGATCAATGTCCGCTATCCCCAAGCCCTGCCGAAGCCTGAAGAGCGCGCCGATCTCGTCAGGATGCAGAGCTTCCTCGACCATATCTATCATCCCGGCGCGATCCTCCATTTCCTCGGCGGCGAGATCGAACGCGCGAGCTATGAATGGGAGGCGCTGTCGGGGGCTACCGTCACCAGCCTGCGCTTCCGCTCCGGCGCGATCGGCACGCTGCATCTGGCGGCCGGCCAATCCGGCGGCAGCATCTTCGAGCGGGTCGAGATCATCGGCGAAGGGGCCAATGCCATCGTCGAAAACGGCAGCCGGCTGACCTACTTCCGTAAGGCGGACCTGCCGTCCTATGGCCGCGCCGCAAGCTTTATCCAGCCGGACGAGAATGCGGCGCTCATCTACGAGCCGGAGCATTCGCTCGGCCAACTCTACAACAACAACCTCTTCTATCTCGGCTATGTGGGAGAGATCCTGCATCTGACGGATGCGATCCTTTCCGGCACCTCAATCACCCGGGGCACACTGGAAATCGCCCGCGAGATCATGAAGCTCTTCGACTTTTTTAGACGCGCGGATGCCGGCGTCACCACCAATCTCTGAACGGGGGAAAGACAGCCTTGACCGAGACAGATATGATTTTCAGGAAAGCCGGCGGCGAATTCATGCCGACCACCTGGGGCGAACTCAACTGGAAGATCACCGGCGACGGCACGCCGGGCGCCGAGATGACTTTCGGCACCTGCCGCATCAATCCCGGCGAGCGCAACCAGCTGCATTCCCATCCCGATTGCGAGGAGATCCTCTATGTCGTTTCCGGCCATTGCGAGCACAAGCTCGGCGATGCACTTTACCGGCTCGAAGCCGGCGACGCCATCCGCATTCCCCGCAATGTGCGCCATTGGGCGCGCGCGCTCGGCACCGAACCGCTCTTCGCGCTGATCATGTTCTCCTCCGGCACTAGGACGGCGGTCAATCATGAAGGCGAGGGGGCGGCCTGAGCGTAACGCTGCGTCCCGGCACTGAGCGATCCCGGCAAAATTCATCTGCGGCATCAGGCCGGAACAGTTCGTCATCGCCGACGAGGGAACACTGGCGAAAATCATCGTCGTCGAGCCGACGGGCAGGCGTCTTGCGGAAGCGGAGCTCTCAGGCGGCCTTTCTCCTGCATTTGCTAATATTCTGACGATTGTGTGAAGCCGCCCCGACACCTGTGACAAACCCTCATCGCCTCTGCTATGTCAGCAAAAATGCGGTGGCCAGCCGATTGCCGCCGAACTCTATCCGACCAATGCCAGGAGTTTGAAAGATGAACGGTTCTTCCGATTACGTACCACCGAAGGTCTGGACCTGGAACAAGGCGAATGGTGGCCAGTTCGCCAACATCAATCGCCCGATCGCAGGCCCGACACATGAGAAGGAGTTGCCGATCGGCCGTCATCCGCTGCAGCTTTATTCGCTCGGCACGCCGAACGGCCAGAAGGTCACCATCATGCTCGAGGAATTGCTGGCGCTTGGCCATAGCGGCGCCGAGTATGATGCCTGGCTGATCCGGATCGGCGATGGCGACCAGTTCGGAAGCGGCTTCGTCAAGATCAATCCCAACTCGAAGATCCCGGCGCTGATGGACCGTAGCGGCGAAAAGCCGATCCGCGTCTTCGAGTCCGGCGCCATCCTCACCTATCTCGCTGAAAAGTTCGGGGCTTTCCTGCCGACCGAGCCGAGCGAGCGCGCCGAATGCCTGTCGTGGCTGTTCTGGCAGATGGGAAGCGCACCGTATCTTGGCGGCGGCTTCGGCCATTTCTACGCCTATGCTCCGACGAAGATCGAATATGCGATCGACCGCTTCGCCATGGAAGTGAAGCGTCAGCTCGACGTGCTGGATCGCCGCCTTGCCGAAAGCGAGTATTTGGCAGGCAGCCAATATACGATCGCCGATATTGCCGTTTGGCCGTGGTATGGCGGGTTGGTGAAGGGCTGGACCTACGGGGCAGCCGAGTTTCTGCAGGTCGAGGACTATAAGAACGTGCTGCGCTGGGCCGACGCCATCCACAGCAGGCCGGCCGTACAGCGCGGCCGGATGGTCAACCGCCTCTCCGGCGATCCCTCGACGCAATTGCACGAGCGCCATGACGCCAGCGACTTCGAAACCAGAACGCAGGACAAGCTGGCGGCTGCCGAGTAAGCAAGCCGCATCAGCGATTTGTGGCAGCAATAATCAGGCTCCGCCGCCTTTAGGCGACGGAGCACTTACGAGCTGCCGGGCCTCAGTTCTTGACCGTATCTTCCAGAAAGAAACGGCCGAGCGGGTTCTGGTGGAAGTTCTCGATATTCTTGCGCGAGACGTTGATGTAAGGGCTGTAATAGAGGTCAATCCAGTTGACGTCGTCCTTGGCCATCTTCTGCAGATCGACATACATCTCTTGACGCTTCTTCGGGTCAAGCTCGAGACGCGCTTTGGCGACCAGTTCCTTGACCGCCTCATTCTTGTAGTTGGTCATATAATTATTGTTCGAATCGTGGCCGAGAACGAAGGTTGTCTTCTGGTCCGGATCGAGGATGTCGTTCGTCCAATAATTGACGGAGATGTCGTAGTCGCCCGCAACCGTCATGTCCCATTCCTGGCTCGGGTCGACCTTTTGCAGGTTGGCGGTAATGCCGGCCTTCTGCAACTGCTGCTGGACCAGCACGGCCGTCTGTTCGTCGACTTCGTCACCGGCGCGGATCAGATAATTGAGCGTCAGGTCGGAAGCGCCAGCAGCAACCAGCATCTCCTTTGCTTTTTCAGGATCGTAGGGCCGCTGCAAATTATCGGCGAAATAATAAAGCGCGCCTTTCGGAATGTAAGAGTTGGCGACCGTGCCCTGACGGAAGGTGACGGCGTCGACGATCGCCTTCTTGTCGATCGCCAAGTCGAGCGCCTGGCGGACTTCCTTCTTGGCGAGCGCGCCGTGCGCATGGTTGATCAGAAGATGATCCTCGCGAGTCGAGGGATCGATGTCGACGTTGAGGTTTGTATCCTTCTTCAGCTCCTCGACCCGGGAAAACGGTACAAAGATCGCCGCATCCAGCTCGCCGGCCTGGACGTTGAGCATCCGGGTATTGTCGTCGGGTACGGAGATCCACTCCACGCCGTCGAGCTTGACGCGGTCGGCCTGCCAGAAGTTCGGGTTCTTCTTCAGGATAATGCGGTCGCCACGCCGCCATTCCTCGACGGTGAAGGCGCCGGATGCGACCGGCCTTTCGGCATAGGCATCGGCGCCTAGCGCTTCCATGCCCGCCTTCGAAATGACGGAGGCGTTCGGCAGCGCCAGCGTTGACAAGAACGGCGCCGACGGATTCTTGAGCTTGATCGTCAGCGTATGCGCGTCGGTCGCAGCCGCCGTGTCGATCACCTTGTAGGAATCGCTCCAGAGCGAGGCAGGGTCGTCGCGGATGCGCAGCAGGCTGTAGGCGGCGTCCTCCGCCGTAAGCGGCGAACCGTCCGAGAATTTCGCATTGCGGATCTTGAAGGTGTAGGTCAGGCCGTCATCCGAGGCGGTCCAGCTTTCAGCAAGGCCCGGCTCCAATTTCGTGCCCGTCTTGTCGACGCGGATCAGCACGTCATAGACGTTGGAAAACACCCAGTTGTCGATGTTCTGCGCGGTCTTGATCGGATCGAATGTCGTCGAATCCTCACGGCGGCCAATGGTGAGTACACCGGCGGCCTCGGCATAACTGGCGCTGAGGGCCAGACCGGCGAGCAAGGTTGCAAGCCCGATTGATTTCCACCTGTTTGTCACGTGTTCGTTCCCTTCGTTGTTATGGCATGCGTTTGATGGGCTGGATCGGCATCGAATGCGGATCGTCCTTGCCGTCGGCGTCCTGAAGCAGCCGCTTGTCAGGATCGATGTTGGGAATGGCGGCGATCAGCGCCGCCGTATAGGGATGCTTCGGCCGCGCGAAGACCTCTTCGGAGCGGCCTTCCTCGACGATTTCACCGCGATACATCACGACGACGCGTTCGCAGAGATTGTGGACGATTGCGAGATCATGGGCGATGAAGATCAGCGTGAGGTTCATCTTCGCGGTAAGCTCGCGGAAGAGCTCGATGATTTGCGCCTGAATGGTGACGTCGAGGGCGGCGACACATTCGTCGGCAATGATCATCTTCGGGTCGACGGCGAGCGCCCGGGCGATGCCGGCGCGCTGGCACTGGCCGCCGCTCATGCTGCGCGGTTTGCGGCCGGCGAATTCGCGTTCGAGGCCGACGAGATCGAGCAGGGCTTCGATCCGCGCCGGGATATCCGCCCTGGCCACTTTGCCCTGCACCTTCAGCACCTCGGCAAGCATCTGCGCGATCGTCAATCGCGGATTGAGCGCGTTATAGGGGTCCTGGAAGACCATCGCCGTTTCGCGCCTGAGCTTTGCCAGGCCCGCGCCCTTCTGTAGCGCCAGATCGACGCCGTCGAAGGTGACATGACCGGAGGAAAGGGGCGTAAGGCCAAGCACGGCGCGGGCAAGCGTGCTCTTGCCGCTGCCGGACTCACCGACGATGCCGACCGTCTCCCCGGCCATGATCCGCAGGCTGACGCCGGAAACCGCGCTGACCGTCTTGGCGCCGCCCTTCAGCAGGCCGCCGCCGGCTCTGAACTGCACATGGAGATCGTCGATTTCAAGCAGTGGTCGCGCCGTCCGGTTGGCGTCCGCGACGTCGGGCGACGAGGTGGGAGTCTCGCCAGATATCGAAGGGTGGCTGTCGATCAGGCTGACTGTATAGGGATGCTGCGGCCGTGCGAGGATCGCCCGCTTCGGCCCCGCTTCAATCAGCTTGCCGCCGCGCATCACGGCAATGCGGTCGCAGGTCTGGGCGACAATGCCGAGATCATGGGTAATGAGAATGATCGACAGGCCGCGCCGGTCGCGAATATCGATCAACAGCCGCAGGATCTGTGCCTGGATGGTCACATCGAGCGCCGTCGTCGGCTCGTCGGCAATCAGGATTTTGGGGTTGCAGGAGAGAGCCACGCCGATCATCGCCCGCTGCCGCATGCCGCCCGAAAATTCGTGTGGATAGCTGTCGTACTGACGCTTCGGATCGGGGAAGCCGACCTGCGCCAGGATATCCGTCGCAGCGGCGCGGGCCTCGCGGGCGCCGAGCCCCTCGTGATAGCGTATGCCCTCGGCGATCTGCTCGCCGACTCGCATCACCGGGTCGAGATGGCTGGTCGGGTTCTGGAAGATCATGCCGATCTCGCCGCCGCGCACCTTCAGCATCTCGCCGTCGTCGACCCGCATCAGGTCGCGCCCTTCGAGCAACACGGATCCGCTTTCGATCTTCAGGAGCGAAGAGGGCAGCAGCCGCACCAGGGAGCGGCAGAACAGGCTCTTGCCCGAGCCGCTCTCGCCAACGAGGCCGAGAACCTCGCCCTTGCCGAGGTCGAGCGAGACTGCATCGAGCAGCGTGCGCGGGCCGGAATCGAGATGGGCGCTGACTGTGAGA
Organism: Rhizobium lentis; assembly: GCF_014200175.1. Taxonomy (GTDB): domain Bacteria; phylum Pseudomonadota; class Alphaproteobacteria; order Rhizobiales; family Rhizobiaceae; genus Rhizobium; species Rhizobium mulingense. Next base: position 282,404 of record NZ_JACHBD010000005.1, read on the forward strand.
TCGCAGACGGAGAGCAAGCAGCCGCTCATTCGTGCACCCCCAGCAATTCACCCAGCGCATCGCCCAGCATGCTGAACCCGAAGGCGAGGCAGACGATGGAAAGGCCGGGGAACAGGGTAATCCACCAGGCCGTGGTGATGAAGCTCTGTCCTTCCGCGACCATGACGCCCCATTCGGCGATCGGCGGCTGGACGCCGAGGCCGAGATAGCTGACGGCGGCGCCGCTGAGCAGTACCAGGGTCGCATCCGACATCGAAAAGACGATCGATCCGGCGATCGCGTTCGGCAGCAGGTGGCGGAACATGATGCGCGGGCGGCTGAAACCGAGGCTGACGGCGGCAACGGCATAGTCGCTGCCTTTCAGCACCAGCATCTGCGCCCGGATCAGCCGCGCATAAGAGACCCAGCCGACCAGCGCCATGGCGAGGTAGAAGCTGCCGGGGCCGGGGCCGAGTATCGCGATGATCGACAGCATCAGCACGAGAAAGGGGAAGGCGAGGATGATATCGACGAGACGCATGAACAGCGCGTCGACAATGCCGCCGAAGAAGCCGGCGACCGTGCCGACCGTCGTGCCGATCAGAAAGGGGAAGATGACGCCGATCAGCGCCATCTGCAGGTCGATGCGCGCGCCCCAGATGACGCGAGACAGGATATCGCGGCCGAAATTGTCAGTGCCGAACGGGTGAAGCAATGACGGCGCCTGCAGCCGCACTTCGGCATTCTGCATGATCGAGTCATAGGGCGCGATGATGGGCGCGCCGACTGCCAGCAGGACGAAAAACAGCAACAGGCCGGCACCGACAGCAAGCATCAGCCGCCGGCGGAAAAACCGGCGCCAGCCGGGCGATGCAGGCACGATCGCCTCGACGCTCATAACTTCACCCTCGGATCGACGGCGACAGTGACGATGTCGGCGATGAAGTTGATGAGCACGGTGGCGCAGGCAAAGACCATGGCGACGCCCTGTACCACCATGTAGTCACGCGAGAAGATCGCCCTGACGAGCAGTTGTCCCATGCCGGGCAGCGCAAAGACGCTCTCGACTACCACCGTCCCGCCGATCAGCCAGCCGATGTTGACGGCAAGCAGATTGATGGTCGGCACTAATGAATTCGGCAGGACGTGCCACCAGAAGACCACGCCTTCGGGCATGCCACGGGCGCGCGCCGCCGTCGCGACATCCGATTTCAGCTGCTCGATCATCGCTGCCCGCAGGCTGCGCGTCAGCACCGTCGAGAGCGACAGCGCGACCGTCAGGCTCGGCAGCACGAGATGCGACAGCTTTTCGCCGATGGTCGCGCCGTAGCCCGAAACCGGCAGCATGCCGAGCTCGACACTGAAGAGGATGATCAGCATCAGTCCCAGCCAGAAAGGCGGAAAGCCGATGCCGAAGGTCGAGACGATACGCACCGCATGGTCCGGCGCTCGGCCGGCACTGCGCGCGGCGATCGCCGCCATCGGCACCGCGACCAGCACGGACAGCACGACGCTGGAGGCAACGAGCGCAAGCGTCGGCTCGATGCGGGTGACGATCAGCTTCAGCACGTCGATCTTGTAGAGGATCGACTTGCCCATCTCGCCATTGACGAGGTTCTTGAGGAAATAGAGATATTGTAGCCACATCGGCTGATCGAGGCCGTATTGGGCGCGGATGCTGGCAAGGGCCGCAGGCGTTGCGCGCGTGCCGAGGATGTTGCGGGCGGGATCACCGGGGATCAAGCGGACCAGAATGAAAGTGATGACGCTGATGCCGAAAATGACGGGCAGGAACTGCAACGGTCGCGTCAGAACGAATTTATAGCGATGCATGACGGCGATCGCCCCTTTGACTTCGTCGGCTCCGGTCCACTGCCTCTTGCATCAGCCTGCCTCGTGCCGGGCCAGAAAATCGAGAAGCGCCGGATAATAATCCTGCGGGTTCTCATAGAAGGGCATATGGCTGGCATTGGCAAACACCTTGAGCTCGGCATTCGGCAGCGCCAGCTTCATCCTCAGCGCGCAGGCCGGTGTCAGCTCGTCATGTTCTCCCGCAGTGATCAGCACCGGCAGCGTCAGCCGCGGCAGATCGGCAATGCGGTTCCAGTCCTTGAGGTTGCCGATATAGAGAAACTCGTTCGGCCCCTGCATCGTCTCATAGGGCGCCATGTTCCAGTCGTCGAGCGAGCGGCGGACCGGCGCCGGCCATTCCGGCAGACGGCAGACATGGCGGTAGTTGAGGATGGTGACGGCGGCGAGATATTCGGGATGCTTATAGGTGCCCTGCGCCTCGTGCTTCTGCATCATCGAGACGGTTTCGGGACCGAGTGCCGCGCGCAGCCGTTCCAGTTCCGAAATCAGATGCGGCATGTCGGCGACAGTATCCTCGAGAATCAGCGTCTTGAGGTTCTGAGCGTAAGTCAGCGCATATTCGATCGCCAGCCACCCGCCCCAGGAATGGCCGAGCATGTGGACCTTGCCGAGCCCCAGCGCCTTGCGCAACGTTTCCGTCTCCTCGACATAACGGCCGATCGTCCAGAGTGAGAGATCGTCCGGCCGGTCTGAAGCGCCGGTGCCGAGCTGGTCGAAAGCAATGATACGATAACCCTTGTCGACGAGACAGGAATGCGCCTCGCGCAGGTAATCGCAGGGCAGACCCGGCCCGCCGTTCAGGCAGAAAATCGTCTCGCTGCCGGTCCCGAAACTGTAGGCAACGACGCGATAGCCATCGACACCGATCTCGAATCGCTCGTCCGGCTGTATTTCACGCCACATTGACCGCTCCGGCAGAAAGTTTCGCTTGCTCAATATTTGGGCGTGGCTAATTTTTTACCGCAAATCGCGTTCCGTGCCAGCTATAAGAAGTGATAGGGTAGGGCGCCACGTCGAAACCGGAGCAGCTCATGCTTGACGAAATCGGAACGATCAGACGGCAGTTCACGGCGCATGAAACGCTGGACGGCCGGATCGACCAGGCCTTCGAGGCGATGAAGCAGATCGGCTTTGAGGCGCTGATCTACGACTATACGCCGGTGCCCTACGATCTCGACGGCGCGATCATGATACCGTCGCTGCTGAAGCTCAGGAACATTTCGGACGACATGCACGATTACTGGTTCGATCGCGGTTATTTCCGCATCGATCCGGTGCAGCAGGTGGCGCTGCGCACCTCCGCACCCTTCTTCTGGAATTACGATCCCGATGCCGACACGCTGATCAAAGGCTTCATGAGCGAGGACACCGCGCCGGTGACGCGCTATCTGAGCGAACGCGACATGTCGACCGGCGTCACCGTCCCGGTTCACATGCCACGCGGCGACTATGCCACCGTCACCGGCGTCCGCTTCGGCCGCAACAACGATTTCGAACGGCATGCGCTGCGCTATATTGCCGACTTCAACCTGCTTGCCCATGTCTTCCACGAGACCGCCTATTCGCTTTTCGACCGGAAGGCGAGGAGCGTCGGCACGGTGCGGCTGACAGAGCGGGAACGCGAATGCCTGCGCCATTCGGCGGAAGGTTACTCGGCCAAGGAAATCTCCCGCATCATCGACCGTTCGGTGCCGACCGTGGTCATGCATCTCAATGCGGCGGCAAAGAAACTCGGAGCCCGCAACCGCACGCAGGCCGTCGTGCGCGCCACCCATTACCGCCTGCTCGAAGAACGGCCGACGCAGACCTGGCCACCCTATAACTTGTGATAGCTGCCGTCGCCGCCACCATCGCGTTATGGTCTTCAACAGACCAGAGATGGAGACGCCGGTGACCGAAATCGCGACGAATGAAGCTTATCTGCCCTTTCGCGACTATCGCACCTGGTATCGCATCACCGGCTCGCTGGAGAGCGGCAAGCTGCCTCTCGTCGTCGCCCATGGCGGGCCCGGCTGCACGCATGATTATGTGGACTCGTTCAAGGATATCGCTGCGCTCGACGGGCGGCCGGTCATCCATTACGACCAGATCGGCAACGGCAATTCCACCCGGCTTCCGGACAGGGGCCCGGATTTCTGGACGGTCGGCCTGTTTCTTGAAGAACTGGACGCGCTGCTTACCCATATACGCATCCAGCATCGTTATGCCTTCCTCGGCCAGTCCTGGGGCGGCATGCTCGGCGCCGAGCACGCGGTGCGCCGGCCGCCAGGCCTGAAGGCGCTTGTCATCGCCAACTCGCCGGCCAATATGCACACCTGGGTTTCGGAAGCGAACCGGCTGAGGATGGAACTGCCGAAAGAGGTGCAGGACACGCTGCTCAAACACGAGCTGGCAGGAAGCCTGAGCGATCCGGACTACATTGCCGCCTCCCGGGTCTTCTATGACCGCCATGTCTGCCGCGTGGTTCCGTGGCCGCCGGAAGTGGCGCGGACCTTTGCGATCATGGATGAGGACAACACCGTCTACCGCAACATGAACGGCCCGACGGAATTTCACGTCATCGGCACGATGAAGGACTGGACGATCGAAGAGCGGCTCGACCGCATCGAGGCGCCGACGCTGCTGATTTCGGGCAAATATGACGAGGCGACGCCCTTGGTGGTAAAGCCCTACGTCGACCGCGTGCCCGGCTGCGAATGGGTGCTCTTCGAAAATTCCAGCCACATGCCGCATGTCGAGGAAAAACAGCTTTGCCTGGAGACCGTTTCCGGCTTTCTGTCGCGCTACGACTGAAGCAGATGCCCACTCGTCACAATCGGCGGACCAGCCATTTCTTGGCGACACGGCAGGCCATCGTATAGGCCGGATCGAAGACATTGCCGATATCGTAACGCACCACCTGGCCCAGCAGATGGCTTGCCGCCGTTCTGTCGAGGCCGTAATCCGAGGCCAGCCAGGTCAGCATTTCGCTGGTGGCATGCTGAAGCGCCTGATCGAGGGGCCTGGCATTGCCAATGGTGAAGATGTCTTCGGTGGTTTCTCCGCGTGGCCAGACCAGTCCGGCCTTCTTTTCCACCGTCAGCCGCACCGTGACTTCGAAAGTGGTCTCGACGCCGGTGCCGACGATCTCACCATCGCCCTGCACGGCATGGCAATCGCCGAGAAAGAACAGCGCGCCGGGAGCCGATACCGGAAAACGAACGGTCGTGCCAGGGCCGAACAGGCGATAATCCATGTTGCCGCCATATTCGCCGCTGGTCGCCGTCGAGATCGCCTGACCGAGGCTGGGCGCCACCCCGAAACAGCCGATCATCGGGGCAAGCGGCAGAACGAAATTTTCGAGGCCGGCGACCGGCTCGGACAACCGGACGGTCAGCGCTTCGCGGTCGATAGCCCAGATGGCGACATCCCGCGGCGGCAGGTCGCGAACCGTTTCGGGATCGATGACATTGGCCGCGACGATGCTGCGGGTAAAACCAGTGTCCCTTGTCGGTATCATGCTGATGATCTCGACCTTCAGCGCATCTCCGGGTTCGGCGCCATCCACGAAGATCGGGCCGTTCATCGGGTTCGGACCGGATGTCCGCCGGATGCCGTCCTTGTCAAAACCGATGGCATCGAGCGTTTCGGTGACGACGGTATCGCCATCGGGGATATGCAGCGCCGGCGCAAGTGAGCCGAGAACATTGTGAAAGCGCGTCGGAATGAAGCGGTGAGTGGTCATGAGAATACAGCTCTCGCTCGTTTCGAATGCCAGGGGGCCGCGGCTGGTCTGCCCGGCGGAGAGTCCAGACTAGATCAGAGATTACTTGGGAAGCCAACATGCCCGAGGCATGCGATCTGATCTTGCCCCGCATCCTCTCAATGCTAAATGTAGGTATGTACTTACCGCGAGCTTATGCATCTCCGCCATCACGATCCTGGAGCTGGAGCGGGGAATACTCGACGTGCAGCGCCGCGATGCGGCGCAGGGGGCTCGCCTGCGTGCATGGCTGGAAAATAAGGTGCGGCCCGCATTCGCCGGCCGTATTCTGCCGGTCGATGACGCGATCGCCACACGCTGCGCGCATCTGCATATCCCGGATCCGCGCAATGAAGTGGATGCTCTGCTTGCCGCAACCGCCCTGGTTCTCGGCCTGACCGTGGTTACGCGCAATGTCCGGGATTTCGAAGGCGCGGGCGTTGTCGTGTTGGATCTGTGGCAGGGCTGATGTCTTTGCGTCCGGTCATGGCAGCTGATGTATGGTGACATCTGGAACAACGTGCCGCGCGATCTCGCAGAGATGCCAGTGATGGGTGAGGTAGATGACCTGCCCAACCTTTGCCATTGCGCCTAGAAGGCGGAAAACCTCTTCGGAGCGGGGATTGTCGAAGCTCTCCATGATGTCGTCGGCGATGAAGGGCACGGGCGGGCGAAGTGCCGCGAATTCCTCATAACCCGCCAGCCGAAGCGCGAGATAGAGCTGGAACTGCGTGCCGGTCGACATCGCATCTGCAAGCTTCGAGCCGCCGTCGCGTGACACGCCGATCAGTACTTCTTTGTCCCGGTCGGGCTGGGTCGTGAGGCCGGAATAGTTGCCGCCGGTGATCAGGTGAAAGGCTTCCGATGCGCGGTTCATCATCGAGCTGCGGTGTTTTTCGCGATAGATGCGCAGCGCCTGTTCGGCCGCCAGCGTGCCGGCGCGCAACGTCAGATGCCGCACGGCCAGTTCTTCGATCTCAAGGAAGATGGTTCGGCGTTTGGCTTCGATCCGCGCCACCGCGTCATCTCCGCCGACGGCCTCGAGCTTCTGCCGCGCCAGCGACACGTCGGAATAGAGAAGCTTGGCCCGCTCGGTGAGATCCTCGATCCGGGCGCCGAGCTCGATCGCATCGCGCTCGGCCGCATCGGCGTCGATATCGGCAAGGCGGCGTTCGGCTTCGGAAAAACTTGCCGCGCGCAATGCCTCGGCGATCTGGCCGCGCAAGGTAGCGGCCCGCGCCTCCAGCCGGTCCCGCTCTCTTGCCTGGTTCAGGAATACTTCGACCGAGGCAAGCGAGTCCGTGCCGAAATAGCCGGTCAGTTCGTTCCTGCGGGCATTGTGAACGGCAAGTTCTTCCTCTAGCGCCCGGCGTTTCTCCAACTGTTTTTCGAGATCCGCCTGCCGGTCTGCCCGAAGCTGTGCGGCATGCCGTGCCGCCTCATGGCGTTCCACCAGCGCATTGGCCGATGCGAGCGTATCGGATGCCAACCGGCTGAGGCCGCAGTCCGCGAGAAGAGCGGCGATATCCCCGCGGAACTGCTCCTGGTCGCGCTCCATCGCGGCAACGCGGCTTGCGAGGTCGTCCCGCTCCTTCAGGATGGCGGGCAGTGCGGCGAGCGCATCCAGCACGGCGCGGACGGCGGCCATCGAGCCAGCCTTGTCGGCAAACCAGGTTCGCGACAGCGCCTCCGCCCATTCCCGGTTCCAGGCCGCGACCGCAGCTTCCGCCTCCTGCCGGTCCCGCTCGCGTTCCCTGACATTGCGGTCGAGATCGCCGATTGTCTTCTCGTGCGCCTGCCGCGCCGCCTGTTCGGCTTTGCAGGCGGCGAGCACATCGCTCGCCGCCTGCATCAGCGCGGCGACCGGCAGATCCTCGGCGCCACCATGGCCGGCATCCGCAAGGCTCGCTGCAAGCGTTGCGGCATGGCTGTCCAATTCGCCGCGAAGTGCCTCCACCGCGTCTTCGGCCCGCTGCAGTTCGTCCCAGGCGGCCAGCGCTGCGGCTCGCTTGGTGCTCCATGCCTCGAGTGCTGCTATGCTCGGCGAAGCTTCGGCGTCATATTCGATTGCCTCGGGCAGGAGGCCACGGATGCGCTCGGCAAGCACATCATGTTCGGCGCGCGCCTCGCTAAGCAATTCCGTTTGCCGTTCGATCGCCGCCGCCGTTGCCGCTTCGGTCAGGCGGAGCTGACGCAGCTCGGCAAGTTCCTGCGCGCGTGACAGGCGGCCGGCGGACACGACATCGTCCTGGCGCATCCGCTCTTCGAATGTCCGGGCGGTGGCGGCATTCAGGCTGGCAAGATGCGCCTGCCAGGCGGCATCGCGTTCATCGCGCAGCCTCGCGGCCTCGGCATCGTCGATCGAACCACCGGCGACGAAGGCCGCGATCCGGGCTTTGGTCAGCGCCTGTTCGGTGCCTAGATCGCGCAGCCGTGCCTCGTGATCCGCAATCCGCTTGTCGATGGAGATCGCCTGGCCACGCCAAGCCTCGGTCTGCCGAGGCTCCGCCGCGCTCGTCCGCTGCAGAGCGACGGCATCACCTGACCAGGGCGCAAGCTGTGCGAACTGCTTCTCATGTATTCGCTTCGCCTGCACGAGTGTGCGTTCTTCCACGGTGAGCCGCGTTGCGAGATCGGACCCGGCCAGCCGGCTCAGGGCCGCCTCGATGCGGCCGAGACGTGCGCGATCGAGGATCGCGGCTCCGTTTTGCGAGCCGCCTTCCTTGTTCAGCCTTTCGAGATTCTCGCGCGCCCGCACCAGTTCGCGGCCTGCGGCAGCCAGATTGGCCTCGACGCCGGAACGTCGCTCGATGAGATCGCGGATGATGCCGATCAGCGAGGCGGGCAGCAGCAGCGCCTCGGGCGTCGCATGGCCAGGCTGTTCGAGATCGGCCAGCAGCCGCACCAGCTCGCCTTCCTGTTCGGCCAGCGCCAGCCGGCGCTTCGGCAGGTCGCTCTCAGCCGCGAGATAGCGCGCCCGACCCTGATCCAGCATGTCCATATGCGCGGCGATCGCCAGCGCCTTGTCGTCGATCGTGATCGCCTCGATCTCGTCGGCAAGCTGGCGCAGCGTGCGGTCGGCGGTTTCGACAAGCGCCTGCAGCCGCGTCTCGTTATGGAAAAGCTGCGGCAGCAGTGTGAACCATTCGGCCGGCGGCCGCGGCAGGTCGCCCATGCTGGCTGCGTCGGCGTCCAGCCGCCGGAGTTCCAGCGCCGCCGGCAGGGCGCCGAGAAGACGCGTCAGCTCCTGGTGCCGGGCCTTGGCCTCGGCCAGTTCCCGCGTCGTCGCGGCATAGGCGGCGTCGGCCTGCTCGTGGGCCGATTTCAGGCCCGAATAGGTGGAGGCAAGCGTGTCGATGGCATTGCGCTCGGCCTTCAGCGCTTCGAGCGCGCGTTTGAGTTCCGCGAGCTTCGTGCTCGACGACCGCTTCTTGTGAATCCCATTGGCTTCATCGACGGCCGTCACCAGCGAGCGGCTGAGGCCCGCAAGACCCGAGCTTGCGGAAAACAGCAGCTCGCCAAGCTCGCCCTTGCTTTGAATGATGGCGTTGCCGCCTTCCTTGAGCGACTGGTCGTCGAGCGAGAACATGGTGCGATAGGCCTCGCGGCCGACGCCGCCGAGCGCGCCCGCGAGCAGCGCCTCGTTCACAGCCTGTCCCCGATCATCGACGAGGCTGCCGGTCCGCAATTTGAGCCGCGCCAGCTCTTGGTGCGCGCCACCGAATTCCAGCCGCGCACCGACCTTCATCGTATTGTAGGGATGCAGGAAATTATAGGTGCTGCGCTCGCCTATGCCGTAGAGCAGATCGAGATAGGCGGCGAAGGTGGTCGACTTGCCCGCTTCGTTGAGGCCATAGACGATGTGCAGATCGGGCGAACCCGGTCGGACCGCGCCGAAGTCGATCGAGTGGTCGGTGAACTTGCCATAACGGATGAGGTCGAGACGGCGCAGGCGCATCAGCTGTCTCCCCGCTCCGCGGCCTTCATCCGGGCGGCGATGTCCTCGACGCCGTCAGCGAGAAGGCGGTCGATGAAGCGTTCGAAACCCGCCTCGTCATGTCCGGCAAAGGCCCGGCTCTCGGGCGGCAGGTCGGCGAGCAGGTCGCGAACCATCTCCCTGACATCGTCGCGAAAGCCGCTGCGGGCGATGACCTCGTCCCGCATCAGCGCGCCGAGTTCGATGACGGGATCGGCGGCGGATTCGGCTGCGAGGATCGTGGGCGCTTCGAAGGCGAGTTCCAGCTTCTCGATCCAGGTTCGGCCGATCCGGTCACCGCGCTGCTCGGCTTCCGCCTGCATGAGGTCGACATCGCGGCGAAGCTGCCAGGAGAGCGGCGTGCGACCGGAAAGCCTGAGGCGCGCGACGAGATGCGGCGAGGCCGTATGGTCGCGCTGCGCCGTCAGTGCCGCTTCGATCGCCATGGCCGCATCACGCCAATCATCGACACCCGTGAGGTCGACATCGACGCGCTCGAACTGCGCGATGCTGGTGCGCCGCTCCTCGACCGTCACCGTCCGGTCGTCCGCCACGGTCACCAGCGAAACGGTTTTGACGCCCGACTCGTTGATGTCGCGGCCTTGCGGCATGCCGGGCATGATGATCGTCGCCGTGCCGGGATACTGGCTCCGCTGATGAAGATGCCCGAGCGCCCAGTAGTCGAATCCCCAGGCGTGAAGGTCGAGTACGTTGCAGGGCGCATAGACGTCATGGCCGGCGGATCCGGCAAGGCTCGTATGCATGATGCCGATATTGACCGCTCCCGCCACCGGCGGCTTGTACTTCGGCAGAAGCGGGTCCGGCGCTTGCGGCTTGGCAAAGCTCAGACCGTGGATCGCGATCGACAGGCTGCCTTTTGTCGCCTCCACGGTCTCGGCATGGCCGCCGAAGATCTTCACCGTGTCGGGCATCACCAGCTCCCTGGCGATCTTCGACATCGCGTCGTGATTGCCGCGAATCTTGAAGACACCAATCCCCGCCCGGTGCAGCCGTTCCAGCTGGCTTGCCAGGAAGCGCGCCGTTTTCATCGACGTCTGCTCGCCGTCATAGAGATCGCCGGCGATAATGAGTGCATCGACCTGCTCCTCGAGGCAAAGGTCGACGATCACGATCAGCGCCTGCCGGCTGGCGTCACTCACGAGATCGGCCAGCTCGGCGTTGCGAAGCGCCAGGGAACGCAGGGGAGAGTCGAGATGGAGATCGGCAGTGTGGACGAAACGATAGGCCATGAATGCAAAAGCCGCGTGGATAGGACGATGAGCCGGTGCCGTCGGACAGGTGAACGCGCGGTCGCTGTCCTGACCGTGAGCATGAGATTATGGAGCACGCCTCCAAGGGGCGCGAGCGAAATGGGCCGGCAAACCGGCCCATCCACAATCAATGTTGGTCGACCGGCGCCGGTACGGCCGCCGGCACACTCTGCGATCCCAGCCGATCGGCAACCAGCATCGACAGCCACTGCCTTGAAACGCAAAAGGGCTTCTTGACACAAAGGCCGCTGCGGTCTTTGATGGCCAACATTCACCAGGGGTGTCCCGGCAAGGGGCTGAGATTCTGCTAGACGATACGGCTTTGCCTGTTGTGGCGCAGTGACCCGTTGAACCTGATCCAGTTCATACTGGCGTAGGGACGGTGCGGACGCTGCGGCTGTTGGGCGGATTTTCGCTTTGTCGCGCAAGGCGTCTTTCCATCATTCCAACACTGGAACTGGGTCTCCAAACGTCAAACCTTGGAGCCTCATCCATGAATATTGTTGCACCCCAGCTTACTCCCGTCGTCACCACCGGCTCGCTTCCGGCCTCGACCAAGATCGTCAAGCCCGGAACGCTCTATCCGGATCTGCGCGTGCCGATGCGAGAAATCAGCCTTCACCCGACCTCCGGCGAGCCGCCGGTTACGGTCTATGATTCCTCCGGCCCCTATACCGATCCGGCCCATGTGGTTTCTATCGACGCCGGGCTGCCGCGTTTGCGCGAAGCATGGGTCAGGGCGCGTGGCGACGTCGAAGCCTATGAAGGCCGGGTGGTGAAGCCTGAAGACAATGGTTTTGCCACCGGCGAGCGGCTGACGCCGGAATTTCCCATTCGCAACACGCCGCTGAAGGCAAAGGCCGGACGTGCCGTCACCCAGCTCGCCTATGCGCGTGCCGGCATTGTCACCCCGGAAATGGAGTTTATTGCGATTCGCGAAAACCTCGGCCGGCAGGCCGCGAAGGAGGTGCTCGCGCGCGACGGCGAGAGCTTCGGCGCGCATGTTCCGGATTTCGTGACGCCCGAATTCGTGCGGCGGGAAGTCGCCGAGGGCAGGGCGATCATCCCCGCCAATATCAACCACCCCGAAACCGAACCGATGATCATCGGCCGCAATTTCCTGGTGAAGATCAACGCCAATATCGGCAATTCGGCGGTCACCTCGTCGATGGCGGAAGAGGTGGAGAAGATGGTCTGGGCGATCCGCTGGGGCGCCGACACGGTCATGGACCTTTCCACCGGCCGCAACATTCACAACATCCGGGAATGGATCATTCGCAATTCGCCGGTTCCGATCGGCACCGTGCCGCTTTACCAAGCGCTCGAGAAGGTGAACGGCATTGCCGAAGATCTGACCTGGGAAGTCTATCGGGATACGCTGATCGAACAGGCCGAGCAGGGCGTCGACTATTTCACCATCCATGCCGGCGTGCGGCTGGCCTATATCCCGCTCACCGTCAATCGCGTCACCGGCATCGTCTCACGCGGCGGCTCGATCATGGCCAAGTGGTGTCTGCATCACCACAAGGAGAGTTTCCTCTACGAGCATTTCGAGGAAATCTGCGACATCTGCCGTGCCTATGACGTCTCATTCTCGCTCGGCGACGGTTTGCGTCCGGGGTCGATCGCGGACGCCAATGACGCAGCACAATTTGCCGAACTCGAAACCCTCGGCGAATTGACCAAGATTGCCTGGGCGAAGGACTGCCAGGTGATGATCGAAGGCCCCGGCCATGTGCCGATGCACAAGATCAAAGAGAATATGGACAAGCAGCTCAAGGTCTGCGGCGAAGCCCCCTTCTATACGCTCGGACCGCTGACGACCGACATCGCGCCGGGCTATGACCACATCACTTCCGGCATCGGGGCCGCGATGATCGGCTGGTTCGGCACGGCCATGCTCTGCTACGTCACGCCGAAGGAGCATCTGGGACTGCCTGACCGCAGCGACGTCAAGACCGGCGTCATCACCTACAAGATCGCCGCCCATGCGGCCGATCTCGCCAAGGGACATCCGGCCGCCCGCATCCGCGACGATGCGCTGTCGCGCGCACGCTTCGAATTCCGCTGGGAGGACCAGTTCAATCTCTCCCTCGACCCGGATACGGCCCGTTCCTTCCACGACGAGACCCTGCCGAAGGAGGCGCACAAGGTGGCGCACTTCTGTTCGATGTGCGGCCCGAAATTCTGCTCCATGCGAATTTCCCACGACATTCGCGCCGAAGCCCAGAAGGAAGGATTAGAAGCCATGGCGGCCAAGTACCGCGATGGCGGCGATCTCTACATGCCGGTCGCAGAGGTCGCGAAAACTCCAGCCGGAGAATGACCATGCGCGTTCTCGTCAAAGGGGCCGGCGTTGCCGGCCTCACCGTGGCCTGCGAGCTCTATCGCCACGGCTTCCGCGTCACCCTCGCGGAGCAGGCCGACAAGGCCGGGGCCGGCGCATCCGGCTTTGCCGGCGGCATGCTGGCGCCGTGGTGCGAACGGGAAAGTGCGGAGGAGCCGGTGCTGACGCTCGGTCGCCTTGCCGCCGATTGGTGGGATGCGGCATTGCCCGGCCATGTCAATCGCCGGGGAACGCTTGTCGTGGCCGGCGGGCGCGATGCCGGCGAGCTCGACCGCTTTTCCCGCCGGACAAGCGGATGGGAATGGCTGGACGAGGCGGCGATCGCCGCTTTGGAGCCTGATCTCGCCGGCCGCTTCCGCAGGGCGCTGTTCTTCCGGCAGGAAGCGCATCTCGACCCACGGCAGGCACTCGCGGCCCTGGCCGCAGGGCTTGAGGACGCCCGCATGCGTCTTATGCTCGGCGTCACGGGCGAAGCTGACCTTGCCAATTGTGACCGGGTAATCGACTGCACCGGTGCCGCCCAGATCGGCCGGCTGCCCGGATTGCGCGGTGTTCGTGGCGAGATGCTGTGCATCGAAACGGGCGAGGTCAGTCTCTCCCGCCCCGTTCGCCTGCTGCATCCGCGCCACCCGATCTATATCGTCCCGCGCGAAAAAAACCGCTTCATGGTCGGCGCGACGATGATCGAAAGCGGCGATGACGGCCCGATTACCGCGCGTTCGCTGATGGAATTGCTGAACGCCGCCTACGCCTTGCATCCTGCCTTCGGCGAGGCACGGGTTACGGAAACCGGCGCAGGCGTGCGGCCCGCCTATCCCGACAATCTGCCGCGTGTGACACAGGAGGGACGCACCCTCCATGTCAACGGCCTCTACCGCCACGGCTTTCTGCTGGCGCCGGCCATGGCCGCAGAGGTCGCGCGGCGTCTTCTCACAGAACAAGGACAACCGGAAAGGAAGGCGTCATGACCTTCATCATCAATGGCGAGGAACAGGAGGTCGCGGCCGCGACGCTCGCAGATCTGCTTCTCGCTCTGGACTACGAAGGCGGGTGGCTCGCAACCGCGGTGAACGGCGAACTGGTGCACCGCGAGGATCGTGCCGATTTCATGCTCGGCGAGCGCGACCGCATTGAAATTCTCTCACCGATGCAGGGAGGCTGACATGCTGAAACTCTACGACGTCGAGGTCCATTCCCGGCTGCTGCTCGGCACCGCCCGCTACCCGTCGCCCGCCGTCCTGGCAGAAGCCGTGAGACGCTCGAAGGCGGAAATTGTCACCGTCTCGCTGCGGCGCGAGGCCGCCGGCGGCAAGGCGGGCGGCGCCTTCTTCGAGCTTATCCGCGAGCTCGGCGTGCGGGTGCTGCCGAATACGGCCGGGTGCCACAGCGTGCAGGAGGCTGTGCTGACAGCGAAGATGGCGCGCGACGTTTTCCGCACCGACTGGATCAAGCTCGAAGTGATCGGCCATCACGATACGCTGCAGCCCGATGTCTTCGGCCTTGTCGAAGCGGCCCGCATCCTAACCGGAGAGGGCTTTCAGGTCTTCCCCTATACCACCGACGACCTTGTCGTCGCCGAAAAGCTGCTGGAGGCCGGCTGCCGCATCCTGATGCCCTGGTGCGCGCCGATCGGCTCCGCCATGGGACCGATGAACCCGATGGCACTGCGGTCATTCCGAGCGCATTTTCCTGAAGTGCCGCTCATCGTCGATGCCGGCATCGGCCGCCCGTCGCATGCCGCCGCCGTCATGGAGTACGGTTACGACGCCGTTCTTCTCAACACTGCCGTTGCCGGCGCGGGCGATCCCGCTGCTATGGCCGAAGCCTTCGCGCTTGCCATCGATGCCGGCCGTCTTGCGCATGGCGCCGTGCCGCTGGAGCCACGCGACATGGCCGTTCCTTCCACTCCCGTCATCGGAAAGGCCGTCTTCTCATGAAGCTCGACCCCTTCTATCTCATCGTCGACAGCGCCGAATGGATCGAGCGTCTCGTGCCGCTCGGCGTCAAACTCGTCCAACTGCGCATCAAGGACCGGCCGGAGCCGGTGCTTCGCGAGGAGATCCGGCGTGCGAAAGCCGCCTGCGCGGCAGCGGGCTGCCAATTGATCATCAACGATTACTGGAGGCTGGCAATCGACGAGGGATGCGATTTCATTCATCTCGGGCAGGAAGACCTGATGGCGGCCGATCTGGCTGCCATTCGGCGCGTCGGCCTGAAGCTCGGCCTTTCCACGCACGATCCGTCAGAATTAGAAACCGCGCTGGCCGCCGCACCGGACTATGTTGCCCTTGGGCCGGTCTGGCCCACGATCCTCAAAGAAATGAAATGGGCGCCGCAAGGCGTCGAACGACTTGCGGACTGGCGGCGACGTGTCGGACCAATGTCGCTCGTTGCCATTGGCGGGATCACTGCCGAACGCGCGCCGCTAGTATTGGAAAACGGGGCCGAAAGCGCTGCCGTGGTTACCGATATCACTCGCAATCCGGATCCCGAGGCCCGTACACGACAGTGGCTGGCCGCGACCGCGCCGTGGCGATCTGTCGGTTGAGACGCCGCATCTAGCCCGACGTGAAATATATTTCACGTCGTGAATTATATTGACAGGCGTCGAGCTTTACGCTTAGCTGCCCATACCGGACGTCGAGGAGGAAGTCCGGACTTCAACACGATCAGCGGCGCTTTTCGGCGCCCTCGGGCTTTTGGGAGAGGCTTCGGCCTCAAGGAGGACTCTTGCGCACTTTACTCACCACGACCGCAATGGCGGTTTTTGCTGCAACGTTTATCGCCGGCGCCGCAAGCGCGGGAACGGAAAACCCGTTCCGCTGCAAGCCGGGCGAAAAATACGTCATGAACGTTATGGTTTCGGGTGTCGAATATTGGTTCCCCGTTTACGAGATGTTCAAGCAGGCGGGGCAACAACTCGGCTGCGAAACGGAATATACCGGCACACCGGAATATGACGTCAACAAGCAGATCGCCACCTTCGACCAGGCGCTGGCGCAAAATCCGGCCGGAATTCTTGTCCATCCGATGAATTCCGACCCGTTCATCGAGCCGATCAACCGCGCCATCGGCCAAGGCACGGCGGTCGTCACCTTTGCCGCCGACTCGCCGCTGTCCAAGCGCGTCTCCTTCATCACCTCGGACAACACCCGCGAAGGCACCTATGCCGCCGATGCGATCGCCGAGAAGATGGGCGGCAAGGGCGAATACGCCGTTCTCGAAAATCCCGGCCAGGACAACCACGATAAGCGCATCGCCGCCTTCATCGCCCGCATGGAAGAGAAGTGGCCGGATATGAAGCTCGTCGGCCGCGCCGCGTCCAACCAGGATCCGACCAAGGCCTATCAGGGGCTTTCCAGCCTCATCCAGGCCAACCCGAACCTTGGGGCGGTTTTCATGCCGGAAGCGAACTCCGCGATCGGCGCCGCGCAGGCCAACAAGGAAACCGGCGGCAAGGTCCTCGTCATGTGCGCCGACGTCAATGCCAACATACTCGACATGATCAAGGCCGGCGAAGTCTTCGGCTCGATCAACCCCAACCAGGGCATGCAGGGTTATATGGGCTTCATGCTGCTGTGGCTCGCCAAGCACCCGGAACTGATCGACCCGATGAACGACGCCAAGCGCTCGGGCTTCAACCCGATGAGCATCCCGGTCGTCGACAACGGCCTCTCCATCGTCACCGCCGCAAATGCCGACGACTTCTATTGGGACAAGTACCTGAAGCATCGCGGCACCAAGGGCATCGAGGAATGAGACCCGGACAGGCCATCCGCACTTTCGGTGCGGATGGCCGAGATGGAGAGGGAGGAAGATGATGACGGAGCCCGTGCTCACCATTCATGGCGTCACCAAGCATTTTGGGGCGGTGAAGGCGTTGACGGATGTCGACTTCACTCTCGAACGCGGTGAAGTCCATGCGCTCTGCGGCGAGAACGGCGCCGGCAAGTCGACGCTGATGAACATCATCGCCGGCGTGCTGCAGCCGACCGAAGGCGAAATCCACGTCGACGGCAAGGTTGTGCGCATTTCCTCTCCCGCCGTTGCCCAGTCTCTGGGCATCGGCCTGGTGCACCAGGAAATCGCGCTCTGCCCGGATGCGACGGTCGCTGAAAACATGTTCATGGCGGCGACCAATCGCCGTCGGGCACCGCTCATGAACTACCGCGGCCTGGAGCGCGATGCGCAGGCGGTGATGAACCGGCTTGCCGCGATCGATGTCCGCCGCAAGGTCGCCGACCTGCCGATATCAAGCCAGCAGTTGGTCGAGATCGCCAAGGCGCTGACGCTCGACTGCCGCGTGCTGATCCTCGACGAACCGACGGCTGCCCTGACCGAGACCGAGGCGCGACAGCTCTTCTCGATCATCCACGATCTCAAGGCGAACGGCATTTCGATCATCTATATCAGCCACCGCATGGCGGAAATCTTCAGCCTCTGCGACCGGGTCACCGTGTTCCGTGACGGCCGCTACGTCTGCACCGACCGCATTGCCGACGTGACGCCGGATGACGTGGTGCGCCGCATGGTCGGCCGCGAGATCACGCAGCTCTATCCCGACAAGCTGGGCGCCGGCGAACCGTCAGGCGAGATCATTCTCGAGGTTGAAGGCATCAGTGACGGGATGCGTTTTCACGACGTCAGCTTCGGCCTGCGCAGGGGCGAGATCCTCGGCATCGGCGGCCTCATCGGCTCCGGCCGCACGGAAATCGCCGAAGGCATCTGCGGACTGCGGCCACGCACGGCAGGAACCGTCCGCCTGCACGGCACGACGCAACCGATCCGCGCCTATTCCGATGCCGTGAAAGCCGGCATCGTCTACCTGTCCGAGGACCGCAAGGGATCGGGCGTCTTTCTCGAAATGTCCGTCGCGCAGAACATATCGGTGCTGGACCTGAAGGCGCTCACCAATTCGTTCGGCCTGCTGAATGGCCGCGCGGAGGCCGCCCTAGCGGATGATTTTGCCCGAAGGCTTGCCGTGCGCATGAGCGGCATCGAAGCGCCGGTGAAATCGCTTTCCGGCGGCAACCAGCAGAAAGTGGCGATCGCCAAGCAGCTCGCGGTGAAGCCGAAAGTCATTCTGATGGACGAGCCCACGCGCGGCATCGATGTCGGCGCGAAAGCGGAGATCCACCGCCTGCTGCGCGAGCTGGCAAGCTCGGGCATCGGCATCATCGTCATCTCCTCGGAAATGCCGGAGCTGCTCGGCCTTTCCGACCGGCTGCTGGTCGTCCGCGAGGGACGCATCGCGGGAGAGCTCAGTGCCGACGAGATGTCGGAAGAGGCCGTGATCCGCCTTGCCTCCGGCATGGGCAGCGCAAGGGCGGCAGACCATGCCGCGTGAAGAGAACATGGGAGAGAGGGAAATGGCAATCGACACGATGGCGGCAGGCCTGCCCAGGACGTCGTCCTTCAAACGCATCGGCACGATGCGCGAGGCAGGGCTGATCGCGATCATCCTGGCGCTCGGCATCATCATGAGTTTCGCCTCGCCGCACTTCCTGACGCTCGGCAATTTCCGCGCCATGCTGATGAGCTTTTCCGTGGAGGGCATCGTCGTTGTCGGCATGACGATCCTGCTCATCGTCGGCGGCATCGACCTTGCGGTCGGCTCCGTCGTCTGTTTCGCGATGGTGCTTTCGGGCTCGCTCTTTCTTGCCGGGCTCGATCCGTGGACGGCCTCGCTTGCCGGCATTCTTGCCAGCAGCGCCATCGGCGCCATCATGGGCTTCTTCGTGACCGTCGTCGGCCTCAACCATTTCATCACGTCGCTGGCGGGCATGGTGATCGTGCGCGGCCTCTGCCTCATCATCACCAAGGGCACGCCGCTTTCGCTCTTCACGCTGCCGGCCGGCTTCAAGGCGGTGGGGCAGGGCACGTTCTACGGCGTTCCCTACGTCATCCTGATCTTCGTCGCCGTCGTCATCCTGTTCGATTTCCTGCTGCGCCGGGCGACCGCCTTCCGCAAGGTGTTCTACACGGGCAGCAACGAGAAGGCGGCGCTCTATTCCGGCATCAAGACGAACCAAGTGAAGTTCTGGGTGACGGTGCTGTGCTCGACGCTCGCCGGCGTCGCCGGCGTCATCTACATGTCCCGCTTCGGCGCGGCGACGCCCACGTTCGGCGTCGGCATGGAGCTGAACATCATCGCAGCCGCGGTGATCGGCGGAGCCTCGCTGAACGGCGGTTCGGGGACCATCCTCGGGGCCATTCTCGGCATCGCGCTTCTTTCCCTCGTCACCTCGTCGCTGATCCTGCTAAATGTTTCCGTCTATTGGCAGGACTTGATCAAAGGATGCATCCTGCTTGCCGCCGTATCCATCGACCATTTCCTGCACAAGCGGAAGGCCGCCTGACATGCCGATCGCCAAACTGAAACCCAGGACGACAGCCCCGCGCGAGGAAATCGTCATCGCCCGCCAGATGCACCAGGCGCTCGTCCTGCATTTTCTGGAGGGCCTGACGCAGGCGCAGATCGCCGATCAGCTCGGAATCTCGCACGCGACCGTCAACCGCCTCATCAAGCGGGGCCGGCAGCTCGGCCTGGTCGAGATCAAGATCAAATCGCCGATCGAACCTCTGGTCGATATGGAGGAGCGGCTTCTGGCGCTCGGCGGCATCAGCCGCGCGGTCGTGGTCCCGACCGTCTCCGACAATCCGCAGACCGCGCTGCAGGCGGTCGGCGAGGCGGCGGCCCGCCTACTG
Source organism: Rhizobium lentis (assembly GCF_014200175.1). Classification (GTDB taxonomy): domain Bacteria; phylum Pseudomonadota; class Alphaproteobacteria; order Rhizobiales; family Rhizobiaceae; genus Rhizobium; species Rhizobium mulingense. The sequence continues at coordinate 302,299 of NZ_JACHBD010000005.1, forward strand.
CTCGAAGAAATCGCCGATGGCGATACGATCTGCATCACCGGCGGCAAGGGCGTCAGCGCCGTCGTGGCCGGTCTCCAGGCGCCGCGCCGCTTCGATGTCGAGGTCATTCCGGCAACAGGCTGTGTGCAGGGCAAACACTATACCGACGTCAACCACGTATCGACCCTGATGGCCGACCGACTTGGCGGGCGCTCCTACCAGATCCACGCGCCGCTCTTTGCCGATGACGCCGAGCAGCGGTCGATGCTGATCAACATGCGCTCCGTCGCCGACGTTTTCCGGCGGGCGCGGGAAGCGAAGGTCGCGGTGGTCGGCATCGGCTCGATCCTGACCGATGATTCGAGCTATTACGACCTGCACCCTTCCTCCAGCACCGATCGCGCGGCGATCGAGCGTTCGGGCGCCAGCTGCGAACTGCTCGCCCATTTGCTCGACGATCACGGCCGCGTCTGCGACTACAGCCTGAACCGGTCGCTGGTTTCGCTGACGCTGCCGGAATTCGCCTCGATCCCGACGAAGATCGGCGTCGCCAGCGGCCCGAACAAGGCCGGGCCGATCCTCAGCATCCTGCGCGGCAACCATCTCGATACGCTCGTCACCGACGAGGCGACCGGCGCGCGCATTCTTGAACTCGCATCCGAGGAAGGATTTTCCGCATGAGCGGCGAACAGTTGACCCGTGAAATCGGCCGCTCCGGCGTCAAGGCCTCGGCCGTCGGCCTCGGCACCTGGGCCATCGGCGGCTGGATGTGGGGCGGCACGGACGAGGCGCAATCCATCGCCGCGATCCAGGCCTCGCTCGATGCCGGCGTTACCCTCATCGACACGGCGCCGGCCTACGGCCTGGGCCGGTCCGAAGAGATCGTCGGCAAGGCGCTTGCCGGACGCCGCGACAAGGCGGTGATCGCCACCAAATGCGGGCTGGTGTGGCATACGCAGAAGGGCAACCATTTCTTCGACCAGGACGGCAAGCCGGTGCACCGCTATCTCGGGCGGGACTCGATCGTTCACGAGGTGGAGGAAAGCCTGCGCCGCCTCGGCACGGATCATATCGACCTCTACATCACCCATTGGCAGGACCCGACGACGCCGATCGAGGAGACCGTCGCGGCGCTGGAAGAACTGAAACAGGCCGGAAAGATCCGCGCAATCGGCGCCAGCAATGTCGACCGGTCGGAGCTCGAACAATATACCGCGACCGGTTCGCTCGATGCGATCCAGGAGCGGTTCAGCATGATCGATCGCCAGATCGAGGCGGACCTGCTGCCGCTCACCATCGCCAACGGCGTGTCGACGCTCAGCTATTCCTCACTGGCGCTAGGCCTGCTTTCCGGCGCTATCGGGCCTGAGCGCGTGTTTTCCGGCGACGACCAGCGCAAGGACAATCCGCGCTTTTCCGTCGCCAATCGCCGCAAGGCCAAGGATTTTGCCGAGGCGATCCGGCCCGTCGCGGAGCGCCAGGGCGCCAGCATCGCGCAGACGGTGATCGCCTGGACACTGGCTCAGCCGGGCATAACCTTCGCGCTTTGCGGCGCGCGAAACCCGGCGCACGCGCTCGACAATGCGCGGGCCGGAACGCTTCGCCTTTCAACCGCCGATCTCGCGGCCATCGACACCGCCATATCGGCGCAGCTCGCCACCATGGACGGATAACGGACGCCATCATGAACCGTGTGGAAACAATGGACGGGCTTCGCCAAAGCCCGAAGGTGGACGTTTGCGTCCTCGGCGGCGGTATCAACGGGCTTAGCGCCTTCCGCGAGCTGGCACTGCAAGGCATGAACGTGCTGCTCGTTGAGCAGGGCGACTATTGCTCCGGTGCCAGTGCCGCCCTCTCGCGCATGGTCCATGGCGGTCTGCGCTATCTGGAGAATGGCGAATTCAGCCTCGTGCAGGAATCGCTCGTCGAGCGCGACCGGCTGCTGCGCAATGCTCCCCATTATGTCGCGCCGTTGCCGACGACGGTTCCTGTTTTCGACGTCTTCTCCGGCCTTGCCAACGGCATCGTGCGCTTCCTCGGTCTCACCCGGCGTCCGAGCCGCCGCGGTGCCGTGGCCATCAAGACCGGCCTTGCCATCTACGATTTCCTGACGCGCAAACGCGCGCTGATGCCCCGCCACCAGTTTCGCGGGCGCCGGGCGACGCTGGCAAAATGGCCGGCGCTCAATCCTGGGATCCGCGGTTCCGCCACCTATTACGACGCCTGGGTGAGCCATCCGGAGCGCATCGGAATCGAATTGCTGCGCGACGGCCTGTCTGCCGGTCCAAATGCCCGGGCCTTGAACTATGCGACGATCGAGCAGGCCGGGGCGGGGGACTTCCTGCTGCGCGACGGCATCGCGGGGGAGACGTTTCGCATCCAGCCGAGGCTGGTTGTCAACGCGACCGGGGGCTGGATCGACATCGCCAATGGATCGCTTTTTCCCGAGGGCGCGCGGCCTGCCCCGCTGATGGGCGGCACCAAGGGGTCGCATCTCATCATCGACAATCCCGCGCTTCACGACATGCTCGACGGGCACATGATCTATTACGAGAACGAGGACGGGCGCATCTGCATCCTCTTCCCCTATCTCGGCAAGGTGCTGGTCGGCTCGACGGACATTCGCGTCGATGACCCCGGCACTGTGCGCTGCGAGCGCGACGAGCGAGACTACATCCTGCAGTCGCTTGCCTTCGTGCTGCCCGGCATTCGCATCCGGCCGGAAGAGGTCGTTTTCCAGTTCGCCGGCGTGCGCCCGCTGCCGGCCAGCAAGGACAGTTTTACCGGACGGATCCCGCGGGATCATTTCTGCACCGTGATCGAAAGCCATGATGGCGGCCCGCCCGTTCTCTGCATGATCGGCGGCAAGTGGACGACGTTCCGCTCCTTCGGTGAACTGGCGGCCGACATGGCGCTGGAACGGCTCGGCCGAGCTCGGCGCATCGATACGTCGGAGAGGACATTCGGCGGCGGACGTGCCTTCCCCAAAGATGGCGGCGGCTGGGTTCGTGATCTTGCGGCCTCGACGGGCATCTCCATCGATCGCGCTGCAATCCTCTTCGAACGCTATGGGACCGATGCGGAGGATGTCGCGGGCTTCATCGCGGCAGGTCCCGACGATCCTCTGCCGCATGCCGGCTACAGCCTTCGCGAAATCCAGTATCTGATCGGCGCCGAAGCCGTCGAGCATCTCGACGATCTGCTGCTGCGCCGCACGACGATCGCAATTTCCGGCGAGCTCTCACTCGACATGGCTGACGCCGTGCTCGACCTGCTGGCCGTCGAAAGAGGCTGGTCGGCTGAGCGCGCCGCCGAAGAGCGCATCCGCTTTCTCACCATCATGCGCGAGCGCCACGGCGTCGCCAAAGCAACCCTTTCCGCAAGGAACGAACGGAGGAGTGAATTATGCGAGACAACCGTAAGGTCCGGATGAACCGGCTGTTCGGCAACGGCCGTTGCCTTGATGTGGCAATCGATCACGGCGTCTGCAACGAACCGTCCTTTCTCGACGGGCTGGAGAACATGCCGGCCGTCGTCAAGGCGCTGGTCGATGCGAGACCGGATGCGATCCAGATGAATTACGGCCAAGCCGACCTTCTGCAGGATCTGTCCGGCAAGGACAAGCCGGCGCTCGTCATGCGCATCGATATGGGAAATCCTTATAACCGCGTCCGTCACCGCGACATGTGGGCGGTGTTGCAAAACGAAGCGGAGCCGCTGGTCGGCGCCTTGCAGATGGATGCCGCCTGCGTGGTGGTCAACCTGTTCATGCTGCCGGATGAGCCCGATCTGTTTCGCCAGTGCGTGCAGAATATTTCGCGAGTCCGGGCGGACTGCGAGAAATACGGCATGCCGCTGATGATCGAACCGCTCGTGATGCAGCCGGTCACCGAGCGCGGCGGCTACATGGTCGATGGTGATGCCGACAAGATCGTCACTTTGACGCGGCTTGCGCGCGAAATGGGCGCCGATATCGTCAAGGCCGATCCGACGACGAATGCGGAGGATTTCCACCGCGTGGTAGAAGCGGCACGATGCCCGGTGCTGGTGCGCGGCGGCGGCAAGGAGGATCTCGCCGCTGTCTTCGCCAAATCCGCGGCCTTGATGCAGCAGGGTGCGATGGGCATGGTCTATGGCCGCAACATCTACCAGCATGCCAATCCGAGCGCCGTCGTGCGCGGGCTGATGGCAATCATCCACCAGGATGCTAGCGGTGAAGAAGCCGTTGCGATCTATCGTCAAGGCTGAGGTGCTGGAGCAATTCCCGGAAAAGCGTGAAGCGGTTTATCTTTGGAATTGCATGAGCAATGACAGAACCTTGGGAGGGGTTCGGAATGGAAGAATATCTGTTGGGGCTCGACGCCGGCAACACTGTCATCAAGGCGGTGATCTTCGACCGTACCGGCCGGGAAGTGGCCTATGCGGGAGAGGAGGGGCATAGCCGCATGCCATGTCCCGGCCATGTCGAGCGGGATCTCGGTGAGCTTTGGGCTAACGCCAAACGCGTCATCCGCACTTGCCTCGACCGGGCAGGCATTGCTGCGGCTGATATCGCCGCAATCGGCTGCGCCGGTCACGGCAATGGGCTGTATGCGCTGGATCGAAATGGCGAACCCTTCCTCGGCATCCAGTCGCTCGATACGCGGGCGACCGGGCTCGTCGAGGAATGGGCGGCCGAGGCTGTCGGCGATCGCACCTATCCGATCGCCCGCCAACGGCCCTGGCCCTCGCAGACACCGACGCTGCTCGCCTGGCTGAAACGTCATCGACCGGAGATTTTCCAGCGCATCGGCACGGTGTTCTGCTCCAAGGATTTCGTCGTCAACCGGCTGACCGGCGAGCGTGTCAGCGAAATGTCGGATATGTCAGGGGCAGGGCTGCTCGATCTCGCCGCCCGCCGTTATGACCGCACGCTGATGGAAGCTTACGGCCTTGGTGACTGCATGGACCTGCTGCCGCGGCTGATCGAAAGCGCCGACATCGCCGGCAAGGTGACGGAAGAGGTGGCGGCAGAGACCGGCCTTGCCGCCGGCACGCCGGTTGTTGCAGGGCTCTTCGACGTCGTCGCCTCGGCCCTCGGCTCGGGCGTCTCGCGCACCGGCAGCGCCTCGATCATCGCCGGCACCTGGAGCATCAACCAGGTCATCTTCGACGGGCCTGATCTCGGCGGACCCGTCTTCATGTCCTCGACCTTCGATCGCGCGCGCTACATGGCGATGGAAAACAGCGCCACGTCGGCCGCCAATCTCGAATGGCTGGTGCGGGAATTCTTCGACGGTGAGCATGCCGAGGGCATCTCGCCCTTCGACGCCTGCTGCGCACTAGCGGCGGAAATCCAGCCGGCTGCCGACGATCCGCTCTATCATCCCTATCTCTACGGCGCCCAGCAGGACGGCCATGCGCGGGCCGGCTTCTACGGCATTGCCGGTTGGCACACCAAGGGACACCTGATCCGCGCCCTCCTCGAAGGTGTTGCCTTCGGCCACCGCCGACACGTCGAGACGCTCCGCGGGGCGGGGGCAACCTTCGACCAGGCGGTGCTGTCGGGCGGCGGATCGCGCAGTCGCCTCTGGCCGCAGATCTTTGCCGATGTGCTCGGCGTGCCGATTTCGGTCGCCAAGTCTAAGGAGACAGGAGCTCTCGGTGCGGCGATTGCGGCAGGTACCGGAGTGGGCTTGTTTGCCGATTTCACGGAAGGCGCGGATGCCATGGTACGTATCGACCGGCACTATCGGCCGAATGCCGCGCTCGCCGCGCATTACGACCGGCGCTACGCGCTCTACAGTGACATAGCGGAAGCCATGGCCCCGCTCTGGCGGCGGCTTTCGGCAGCCGAATCTACGGCGACGGGAGCTGCGGCGTGACGATGCAAGGCAATGAAACGCTGATGGACGAGGGAAGCTACGATTTCATCATCGTCGGCGCCGGCTCCGCCGGCTGTGTTCTGGCAAACAGGCTCTCGGCCGATCCGAAGAATCGCGTGCTGCTGCTCGAGGCCGGAGGCACGGACCGCTATCACTGGGTCCATGTGCCGATCGGCTATCTTTACTGCATGGGCAATCCGCGCACCGACTGGATGATGAAGACGGCCGCCGAGGCCGGCCTCAATGGCCGCGCGCTGAACTATCCGCGCGGAAAACTTCTCGGCGGCTGTTCGTCGATCAACGGCATGATCTACATGCGCGGCCAGGCGGCCGATTATGACGGATGGCGGCAGGCCGGAAACGTCGGCTGGGGCTGGGACGACGTTCTGCCCTATTTCCTGAAGTCGGAAGATAATTACCGCGGCAAATCCGCCATGCATGGCGCCGGTGGTGAATGGCGCGTCGAGCGCCAGCGCCTTTCCTGGCCGATCCTCGACGCCTTCCGCGATGCGGCGGAAGAACTCGGCATCCCGAAAACCGACGATTTCAATGACGGCGACAATGAAGGCTCTGGCTATTTCGAGGTCAACCAGAAGGGCGGCCTGCGCTGGAACACGACGAAAGCCTTCCTGCGGCCGGCGATGAAGCGCGGGAATCTCCGCGTCCTGACGGGCGCCGAGACCGAACGGCTGGAGTTCGACGGCAAGACCGTTGCCGGGGTGCACTTCCGCCTCGGCGGCCGGCTTTGCATTGCCCGCGCATCCCGAGAGGTCGTGCTGTCGGCGGGCGCCATCAACTCGCCGAAGATCCTGGAATTGTCCGGCATCGGCCGACCGGAGGTTCTTTCGGCGCTTGACCTGCCGGTTCGCCACGCGCTGCCGGGCGTCGGCGAAAACCTTCAGGATCACCTGCAGATCCGCACGGTCTTCAAGATCGACGGCGCGCGCACGCTGAACCAGCTTTATCACAACCTCTTCAGCCGCGCCGGCATGGGGCTGCAATATGCCGTCAACCGGTCCGGCCCGCTTTCGATGGCGCCAAGCCAGCTCGGCATCTTCGCCAAAAGCGATCCGGCGGTTGCGACCGCGGACCTCGAATATCACGTCCAGCCGCTCAGCACCGACCGGCTCGGCGAGCCGTTGCACCGCTATCCCGCGGTCACGGTTTCCGTCTGCAATCTCCGGCCGGAAAGCCGTGGCACGGTGCATGTCACGACAGGTGACGCCAGCCAGCCGCCGGAAATCCGCCCGAACTATCTTTCGACCGCCGGCGACCGGCTGCTTGCGGCAAAATCCATCCGTCACGCCCGCAGCCTCATGCGGACCAGGGCCATCTCCCGTTTCAACCCGCAGGAAATGCTGCCGGGCCGGGAATATGAGAGCGACGACGATCTGATCCGCCGCGCCGGCGACATCGCCACGACGATCTTCCATCCCGTCGGCACCTGCAAGATGGGTAGCGATCCGATGGCGGTGGTGGACACGCGGCTGCGCGTGCACGGCGTGGCGAAGCTCCGGGTCGTCGATGCCTCGATCATGCCGACGATCGTTTCCGGCAATACGAATTCGCCGGTGATCATGATTGCGGAGAAGGCGGCGGAAGCCATCATCAAAGGCGATTAGAGAGGACCATGCCTCGCGCAACCAACCGGCCGTCGCGTCGCTCGATGCCCGCCAGACTGGCTCTGATTGAAATCTCGGTGGCGTTGGCTTAGGCGCGACGAGCATTGTCCCAGCCGTTTCGCATTCGCCCCCGCAATCGAGTTCCATAATAGAACTTACGCCAGATTCGCCTGCAGCCGGGCACGTTCTAGCCAGCGTCCGCACGAGATCACCCTCAATGCTCAAAGACGATCATCATCGTTTGGACGCGGCGGCCGCGGCAAACTGCTTCGTCAAATCCATTTCATGACGATCAATATGCCGCCACACTCTTGCCGTGGCGGTCAGCGGAACCGGTTGACTTCGGTGGCCGACTTGCGGCGGCTGATGAATTCGCGCAGCAACGGCAGGAAGAAAGACTTGCTGAAGCGGCCTGTCGGCGGCTCGGGCTCGAGATAGAATGAATTGCCGATGGTGTCGGTGTTGAACTCATCGAAGATGATCCAAAGCCTGCGATCGGCATCAAGGCCGGCGCGGCGCCTTTCGATCGCAGGCACCTCTATAGTAAACCGCGATGCCTCCGGCTGTTTCGTGGTAATGGGAAAGAACAGGACCAGATCACCGTCCGGCCGCGGCATTCTCACGCCCAGGCGACCGGCCGCTCCTTGCGTCCTTCCGTCTCTCCACGCTCAGCCTCCCGCGCCCACAGGTAAGGATAGCGTATGACGCTTGCGGTCTGGATCAGGTCGTAGCTCACTACCGACCTGCCTCATCCTCGCCGGCATCGGTCTCGACGGCGTTCTCGAATTCAACGAAGAGTTCATCCGACATGGTTTCGATGGTGCCGGTGGATCGGCGGTCGGATTGCTTCATCAGCCGCTCGTAGTCTTCGATGTTGAGGAGGACGAGGCGCGGCTTGTTGCGCTGGGTGATTGTGACCGGATGACGAAGCGCCTCGGCGATAATGTCGCCGGATTTCCGGGAGAGATCACTGGTAGAATAGGAACCGCTTGACCTGGGCATAGGCGTCCTCCTTCGCTGTATTTGGTGTTATATACAGCATTTGCAATAATGCTGTATATAGTTGAGGCTGCCTTTATTACAATGATTGAGCTCTCTGTGCCAACATGGTCGAAAACTAAGCTGCCCGGTCTGAGGGGGTTCCGACCCCCGGGATGGACTAGTCCCGCCGCGCCATCATCACCTGAGATCGAAGGTATCTCGCGGCTACGTCGGCTTCAAGAACCAGGCTTGGCGAAAGGGCGCGCAGACCCATCTTGCGCGCGATGTCGTCGCCTTTGAACCTCAGCCCAATAGGTCGCTTTCCTGGAGGCTGCGCTTGGTTCGTCGGTTCGGCCCGAGCAGGTCGCACTTTCCGATAGCGCTGGCGTTGCAACGATTGCGGATCCCCAGTGATCGGCTTATCGGTCGAAGAAATCTCCGTTCCGACCCGGCCCCTGGATAGCTATCAGTTCGAGGCTCTCGGCTTCACCAAGATCGACCTTTAAGGCCACGAGCTAAAAGTATTCAAAGGTGCGGAGGCCACATTGAGCCGAGACCTTCCCAACCTGCTTATCGAGGCGGAAAACCGACATCGACCCAATGCTGTCGGCAGTGTGATCGACTATCTCACACCGTTTGGCTATTCGCTATATTGCCTGAAAGATCGAAAATTGCGTTCCCTGTCGTCCGAGAAGGTTCGGAAGAGCTCTTCCGGAAGGTCCTATATGTACGTTTTTTCTATCCGTGCCGACCTGTAATGCGTCATTCGTGGCCCTCCCCTGCACGGTCATAGCAACTCCCGCAGGTCACCCCTCCGGCTACGCCGTCAATTTGCGCAATTGGCTGACGTGGACGTCCTCCAGCGATCCGTGAGGATCACGTTCCCCGAAACGTTGCGGCGATCGGTTCCGGTTAGCCAGCGCTCCGGCGAAAAATACGTCTTGGTCCTCACCTGCGAAGCTGAAGTCGCCTTGAGACCAAGAACAAAATCAAAATTGCTTCCGCCGTCGGCTTCGCGCATGAAACTGAGGTAGGCGCCGAATCGCTCTTCTTCGACATTTCGAAGGTTTTGGATCGACATAAGACTATCCTCGAAATCGCGCCAGCACGCTTGCTTCACAATGATCTCGAACATGCGCAGAATAGCCGGGGCGAGACGCCCCTCATCGTCTGTCGTCGGCCCGATGATCCTGGCGCGGATCTCAACAATATCGCCCATTTCATTTCCACGCACCTTGAGGAAGGTGGAACTGAGGGGACGCGCCTCGTCGCGTTCATAGATGCGCTGAAAATAACATTCATAATTGCGATTGCGCATCGATGCCGCTTTCCATTCGCTCATTTCGATACCGGCCTCTCGAAGAGCAGCGCAAATGCTCGACCCCGAGACACGCCATATCCGTAGAAACTGACCCGCCAGCTCCGGTTTCGGGACCTCGATCAGCTGCGGCGATATGGGCATCGGCCGGAGGGGAGATGCAGCCTCATCGTCACGGCGGGCGACGATTTCCGATGATGGGGCAGCCTTATTGAGAGATCGATCTTCAATTGGCCCAGCCGGACCGTCGAGGCGGTCGCTTCCACCGAAAAAAACGACGACCCCGGCTGCAAGCAACATGCAGATCAAAAGCACTGGCCAAAGCAGGCAGCGGGGGACGTTCCGCAATGGGAAATTCCAGTGTGAACGTGAGCCGCCGCCAGGAGGATCGACGTCTGATGACACCTTATACACGGCGCGGCCTCACAAACGAACTGGGAGCCGGTGCGTGTTCGAAGTCGAGCGACCTCGATTCTTTTTGCGACCACCCGGGCTTGGATCTGTCAGCCCCGGCTCGCAGCTCCTGGGGAGGTGAGCAACGCATCTGAAAAACCGTACAGTCTGTTCGACTCACCGTCGACACAGCGAGTGTGAGGTTGTGCGCGTATAGCGTCAAGCGGCGATCGACTTCACGAACATGCAGGCGGGCAAACCGCAGACGATGAGACCCGATACCTGCCTCAAAACTCACTCGGAACTGTGCTTTCAGCCAACCAGTCCGTCAGCCTATGGTTCACGTATTGCGTTGTCGAGTCCCCGCAGCAACGGATACAGGAAGTATGAGATCACCGTGCGATTGCCGACCTTGATTTCCGTCGAAACGGTCATGCCCGGAAGCAGCCGCACCGGCACATCTGCGGCATTCAGCCGGGTATCTGCAAGCAGGATCCGCGCCTTGAAGAAAGGGGCGGCCGGCTGGCCGGGGGTGGCTGTCTGCTCTTGTTGGCCGGTTAGAAAGGTGTCCTGGCTGATGGTTCTCACTTCGCCGGAGGCGGTGCCATATTTCTGGAACGGATAGGCGTCGAGTTTGACGCGTGCCTCCTTGCCGACGGCCACGCGGCCGATGTCGCGGGTGTTGATCGACACTTCGGCTTCAAGCGGTACGTTGATCGGCACCAGCGTGACGACCGGTTCGGCCTCCCGCACCACCGAACCGACCGAGCGTTGCGCCAGATCGAGCACGACGGCATCGGCGGGTGCCGTCAGCGCCACCATGTTGCGGCGCAGCTCCAGTTTCTTCAGCTCTTCACCCGCCATGTCGCGCTGGCTGCGCAGGTCCGCCAACTGCTCCATCGCGGCGCGGCGGAAATCCTCGATAAAGGCCTGACGGTCGGCGAGCAGCTTGGCATAGGTGTGAGCCGCCTCGTCGGCCTTGCCGCGCACTGCAGTGATATCGGCCTCGACATCAAGGCGGGCGTCGCGCGAGCCGAGCATGGTGAGCAGCGAGCCGCTTTCCGTGTCATAGAGCTTCTTTCGTGTCGCCTCGATCTGCGAGAGATTGTCACGCCGGTCGTTCAGCACGGACTCCTGGTTGCGGTTTGCCTTAAGGACGGAGGACTGGCCGGCGATCTGCTGCTCGAAATTCTGCAGCTGCGCCGTGTAGAAGGCACGCCGCTGGCCGAACAACTGCACCTGCAACTGCTCGTCCGGCGTATTGCCGGCGATCTTTGAATAGTCCTCGCCGGTCAGCTCGGTCTCAAGCCGCTTCACCTGGGCGTCGAGGGCGGAAAACTTCGTCTTCAGCTGCCCGACATCGGCTTGGCTGAAGGTGGCGTCGAGCGTCGCCAGCGTCTGGCCGGCACGCACCACCTCGCCGGCCTTCACGTCAATCGTGCGGATGATCGAGGTTTCGAGCGGCTGGACGACGATGGTCGGCTGAGTGGTGACGAGCTTGCCGGGCGCAATCACCACCTCGTCGATTGACGAGACCGAGGCCCAGGTGATCGCTGCGGCAAGCAGCGCCGTGACGCAGTAGAGCGTCATGCGGGCAACGCGCGGCGGCGCGCGCTCTTCCAGCTCGACGGCGTCGGACTGAAATTCCGCAATCGCCGGCGGCAGTGGTGGGCGGGCGGTGAGCTCCCTGCCCTTGTCCGGCCCCTTGGCCGATGGGCCATTGTTCGAGCGTACGGGCAGGTTCTCGCTGGACTTTTTGACATGCGCGTTCATGCGACCTGCCTCATCTGCTGTGCCCAGAGGTGACGGTAGGTCATGCAGCGAGACACGAGCTGATCGTGTCGGCCGATATCGGCGACCTTGCCGCGATCGATCACGAGAATGGCATCGGCGTCGACGAGCGTCGAAAGCCGGTGCGAGACAATGATGACGGTGCGGCCGGCGGCGATGCGGCTGAGATTCTCGCGGATGATCGCCTCGCTATCGGGGTCGAGCGCGCTCGTCGCCTCGTCGAAGATCAGCAGCTTCGGATCGGTGATCAGCGCGCGGGCAATCGCCAGGCGCTGCTTTTGGCCGCCGGAGAGGTTGGCGGCATTTTCCTCCAGCATCGTGTCGAAGCCGCGCGGCAGCCGTTCGATGAATTCTTCGGCGCCGGCGATGCGGGCGACCTCCATGATCTCCTCGATGCTGGCATCGGGCTTGGCGGCGGCGATATTGTCGCGCACCGAGCCGCGGAACAGGAAATTGTCCTGCAGCACAACGCCGATGCTGGTTCTCAGATGCACAAGGTCGATCTCGCGACTGTCATATCCGTCCATGCGCACAAGCCCTTCCTGGCTCTGATAGAGACCCTGGATGAGCCGGGTGATCGTCGTCTTGCCCGAGCCGCTCTTGCCGACCACGCCGAAGACGCAGCCTGCCGGAATGGCGAAAGAAACATTGTCGAGCGCCGGCGCGGTGTCGGGAGCGTAGCGGAAGGTAACCCTGTCGAATGCGATGTGGCCCCGCAGATGCGGCCGAACACCGCGTCCGCGGCCCGCCTGCTCCGGCCGCTGGTTCATGATCTCCCCAAGCATGCGCACGGAAAGCGCCACTTCCTGATATTCATGCACCATGGTGACGATCTGGACGAGCGGTCCGGAGACCCGGCCGGCGAGCATGTTGAAGGCAACCAGTGCGCCGATGGTCATCGCGCCATTGAAGACATCGAGCGCTCCGAGGCCGATGATCGCGACACTCATCAGCTTCTCCAGCAGTCCGGTCATCGCCTGGGCGATGGTCGAGATCTTCTCGACGCGGAAACGCACCGAGATCGACTGGGCCGAATAATCGTCCCATACCTTGCGCTGGCGCGGTTCCAGCGCCAGCGATTTGACGGTGCGCATGCCGTGCACGGTTTCCACCAATAGGGCCTGCCGGTCGCCTTCTGCCTGATAGAGCGCCTGCAGGCGGCGCTGGAATGGCCCGACGAGCAGCATTACCACCAGGCCGACAAGCGCTGCGAAGCCGAGCACCACGAGCGTCAGCTTGACGCTGTAGAGAAGTAGGATCGGTACGAAGACGAAGAGGGACACGCCGTCGAGAAGCGTCAGGAACAGCCGGCCCGTCAGGAATTCGCGGATGCGCCCCGTCTGCTGCATGTGCTTGACGAGAACGCCGGCCGAAGCCTGTTCGAAGAGCGCGATCGGCAGGTTCAGCAGATGGCCGAAGGTGCGGGTCGCGACGCGGATGTCGATCCTGTTGGTGGCGTAGAGCAGCAGATAGCGCCGCAGGAAGGTGAACGTCGCGTCGAAGACGAGCGCAATCGCAATGCCTGCCGTCAGAACCGTCAGTGTCGCATAGCTCTGATGCACGAGCACCTTGTCGATGACGAGCTGGAAGAAAATCGGGGTCATCAGCCCCAGGCCGTAAAGCACGAAGGCCGCGAGCGCGACATCGCGGAAGAAGCTGCGCTGCTTGATGATTTCGGGAACGAACCAGCGGAAGCCGAAGGGCCGGTCCTCATCGGACATGCGATAATTGCGCTTCAGCAGGATCACCGATCCGAGCCAGGCCTTGGCGAATTGCTCTTCGCTGAGCATCATCGCTTCGGCGCGTGAGGCGAGCGGGTCGAGAACGCGAATTCTCTCCTCCTCACCGCTCCCGACAGCGTCGGCGATAACCACCCAATTGCCGTTCGCCAGTTCCGCGAGCACCGGAAAGGCCTCGCGGAGCTGAAACAGCGATCGCCAGTCGAGCGTCAGATGCCGGGCCCTGAGGCCCGCATCCTTGGCCATGCGCAGCAGCTGCCGCACGGCAACGGGATCGTTGCCGACGGCATAATCGTGCTGCAGGCGCTCAGGAGCAAGATCGACGCCGTGATGTCGCGCGACGAGCGCCAGACAATGCAGGTTGGTATGCAGAAAACCACTCATGGCCCACCCGAAACCCAATACGAAACCGAGGCGAAATCTGTTTTATCAGTTGAAGTTCGGCGAAGCGTTCGAAGCGCCGGCCGGCCCCGATTGAATATCGGCAGCCGCCGCAGCCGACATATCGCCAACGCGACGAACTGCACCCGCTTCGACCAACCCACCGAGCGCCTTCTGCATCAGATCGACCGCATTGGCGAAGGCATCGACAGGCATGATGATGCGCTGGCGGAAGACCGGTTTCGGGTTGTTGTTGGCATCACGATCGGTAGCCGAAAGCGACATCAGGTCGATGCGCACGATCGTTCCGGTAATGGTGATTTCGCCGATGCCGTCTGCGTAAAGTTCGTTGCTCATTGTTCTCTCCTCTGGTTGATAATCAAAACGTCTTCACCTGAAGGCGCGCCTTACGTCCATGAGGACGCTCTAACTGTTTGAATGTGCATGCACATGCCCGTGCGGCCAGGCAGGAAACGGGTCCCGGAGGCCGACAGCCGTCTGAGGGTCGAAGCCTGTCTCCTCACCGGTCAGGCAGTCGTCGAGTGCCGTCCTGATTGCTCCTTCGTCGAAGCCGGCGCCGATGAAGACAAGTTCCTGGCGGCGGTCGCCCCAGACCTCGTCCCAATGCCGGTCGATGAGCTGGCGGAACTGCGGAAAGCGTGGCCACTGCACCTTCGGCACCGAGGCCCACCAGAAACCTCTGGTATCGATGCGGCACTGCGTGCCGGCAATCGAGAGAAGGCCGATCTCATCCGGCCTCGTGGCCAGCCAAAAATGCCCCTTCGCACGGATGAGCCCCGACCATTTCCTGCCGAGGAAACCCTGCAGCTTCGAAGGATCAAACGGCCGGCGGCTGCGATAGACGAAGCTTCTGATGCCATATTCCTCGGTCTCCGGCACATGGTCGCCCCAACCGAAGAGTTCCTTGTGCCAGAGCGGATGGCGGGCGGCCTTCGCCTCGCTGAAGAGACCGGTATTCAGGATCGTGCCGAGCGGCACCTGGCCGAAGACTGCTTCGATCATCTCAGCATCCGGATTAAGGGCCGCGACGACCCGGCGCACCTCGGCAAGGTCGGCGCACGGCACGTCGCCTGCCTTATTGATGATGACAACGTCGGAAAATTCGATCTGCTCGACGAGCAGTTCCACGAGCTTGCGCTCATCGTCCCCGTCACGCCGTTCGCCACGGTCGGCAAGGAACTCGGCACTCTGGTAATCGGCAAGCAGATTGACCGCATCGACGACGCAGACCATCGTGTCCAGTCGGGCGACGTCGCAAAGGGCTGCCCCGCTTTCGTCGCGGAAGGAGAACGTGGCTGCGACCGGCAGCGGCTCGGCAATGCCGGTGCCCTCGATCAGCAGATAATCGAAACGGCCGGCAGCTGCCAATCGCCGCACCTCGCTCAGGAGATCGTCGCGCAGAGTGCAGCAGATGCACCCGTTGGTGAGCTCTACCAGCGTCTCGTCCGTGCGCGACAGATCCGCGCCGCCCTCCCGTACGAGATCCGCATCGATGTTGACTTCGCTCATATCGTTGACGATGACAGCAACCCGACGACCCTCCCGATTGCTCAGGACATGATTGAGGACAGTCGTCTTCCCGGCGCCGAGAAACCCGGCGAGAACCGTAACCGGCAATCTGATATCTGTACGCATCATCGATACTCTCACACTTTACGGCATGCTTGGTCTTGCATCCGCGTGGGCGTTACGCCGCGAGCTGCGGTTTGAATGCCACGTCCACGTAGTAGTTCGTGCTGTTGTAGCTGGCGGTCGGGAACAGCCCGCCCGATCCATAGGCATAGACGCCGTTATTGCCGCCGGGCGCCTTCAGGTCCCCATTCGTCACATCGCTGGCAAAATAATTGCCGGTCGCCGAGTAATTGCCGTTGCTCGAGTAGGAAACGACGTAGGTCGTATCCGCCTGGATGGCGATCTGCTGGGTGAGCTGCGCAGTCTGCCAGCCGCTCGCCGTCTCGTTGTTGAAGGTGACGCTGCCGAGCAGCGTGCCGGAGGCCGTCCATAGATAGCCATCATGCGGGCCGGTATTTTCGGCCCCCTTGTAGAAGCGGATGCCGGTGATCCAACCCGCGGTATCGGCCTGGAATTTCATACCGAGATTGATCTGCTGGTTGTCGTTAGCGTTGACGATCGCAGGCGTCGCATCGGCGGCAAAGAGGTTCTGCTCCGGCCCAGCCGACTGGCTGCCGTTGACGGTGAGCGCAACCTGCGCCGAGGCCGTGCCGCCCTTGCCGTCCGAAATCGCGTAGCTGAAGCTTGCCGGCCCTGAGTAGCCTGCCGTTGGCGTAAATGTCACCGTCTGGGCCTGGGCATCGTAGGAGACAGTGCCGTTGACCGCGCCGCTGACGCCGGTAACGACAAGCGGATCGCCATCGCCATCGCTATCGTTTGCCAGGAGTGCCGAGGCCTGAATGGTGATCGGCGTGCCGGTACTGGTCGAGAAGCCGCTGTCATTGCCGGCGACCGGAACCGCATTCTGCCCGCTGCCCTGCCGATAGAGCACGTCGATCCAGTAATTGCTCGCATTATAGGAAGCGGTCGGAAACAGGCTGCTCGTGCCATAGGCATAAAGGCCGTTGCCGCCGCTCGTCGCACTCGACGGCGCCGTCAGCGCGCCGTTCGAATAATCTGTCGTGAAGTAGTTCGCCGTTGCGGAATAGAAACCGTTCGAATGGTAGCTCGCCACATAGGTGGTGCCGGCCGTCACGTTGATCGGCTGGGTGAAGGAAACCGTCTGCCAGCCGCTCGCCGTCTCGTTGATGAAGGTCGCCTGGGCCAGCAGCTGGCCGTTCGCAGTCCACAGCGAGCCGACATGCGTGCCGGTATCCTGGGCGCTTCTGTAGTAGGTGAGCCCGGTGATCTGGCCGTTCGCAGAGGCGATGAACTTGACGCCGAGTTCGACCGAGTTGGCGTCGTTGGCGGCGGCAATCGCCGACGTGTCGGCGTCGGTGAACAGGCTCGACGTCGCGCCCCCGGCCGGCGGCGTGTCGACGGTGAGGCTGACCGTGGCCGATGCCGTGCCGCCAAACCCGTCTGAAACCGTATAGGAGAAGCTCGCCGCACCGGTATAACCCGCCGTTGGCGTGAATATGACCGTCTTGGTCTGGCTGTTGAAGCTCACCGTTCCGTGGACCGCACCATTGACGCCGGTAATGCTGAGCAGGTCGCCATCACCATCGGTATCGTTTGCAAGCAGGCTGGCTGCGGCAATCGACAACGCCGTGCTGGAATAAGTCGTGTAGCCATTGTCATTGGCCGCGACCGGCAGCACGTTGCTCGTTTGGTTATAAATGACATCCACCCAGTAGTTCGAAGACTGGTAGCTGGAGGTCGGGAAACCGGAGCCGTCGGCAAAGACGCCGTTACTGCCGGCAAGCGCCGTCAGCGAACCATTGCTATGGGCTGATGTGAAATAGTTTGCCGTTGCCACGTAGGAGCCGGTCGTGTGGTAGGAGGCGACATAGGTCGTGCCGGCCAGGATATGCACCGGGTTCGAGAATGTCGCGGTCTGCCAGCCGCTCAGCGATCCGCTGTCGGCGAACGCGACGGTCGCGACCAGCGTGCCGTCAGCCGTCCACAGCGAGCCGGTATGCGGACCGGTATCGCCGGCCGCCCTGTAGAAGCGGACGCCGGTCACCATCCCGCTCGAGGAAGCGGAGAACCGCATGCCGAGTTCCAGCGACTGGCCCTCGTTATAGCTTGCGCCCATCGGTCCTTCGCTTGGCTTGAACAGCGTCTCCCCTGAAGGGCCGGGGTCGACGATAAGGCTGACACTGCCCTGATCCGTGCCGCCGCGCCCGTCCGACAGCGTATAGGTGAAGCTTGCCGGCCCCGAATAATTATTGGTTGGCGTGAAGGTGATGGTGCCGTTCTGCTTGTTGAGCGTCACCGTGCCGTTGACAGCGTTGCCGACGGCCGAAATCGTCATCGCATCGCCATTGGGATCCGTATCGTTTCCGATGAGCGAGGTGATCGAGAGGACGACGCTGTCGTTGCGGGTGAGCGTCAGCCCCGTATCGTCGGTCGCAACCGGCGCACCGTTAGGCCCGGCATCGAAGACCACGTCGACCCAGTAGTTGGTGCCGGTGCCAGGGCTCTGGCCGGGGAATGTGCCGGCATTGTCGCCATAGGCATAGACGCCGCCGCCATCGACGGCCTTCAACGCGCCGCTGGCATAGGCGCTGCCGAAATAATTCTGGGTGGCGGAGTAGTATCCATTCGTGTGATAGGAGGCTACGTAGGTCGTGCCGGCGGCAATCTGGATCGGCGAGGAGAACATCACCGTCTGCCAGCCGGAGAGCGACTCGCCGACCGAGACACCCGTTGCCAGCAGCGTTCCGTCGGCTCTCCAGAGGCTGACGGCATGGTCGCCGATATTGTAGAAGCCCTTATAGAAGCGGATACCCTCGACATAGCCTGCCGTCGTCGCCTGGAAGCGCAGGCCGAGTTCGACGGAATCGCGATCGATCGCCGTTTCGACGGCGGGCTTGTCGGCCAGCGTCCACAGGCCCTGCGTGCCCGGCAAGTTGACGGTGACCTGCTTGCCGGCCGCTGGCGCCTCCATGTTGACGCTGTCGTCGACGGCGCGCGACATGATCGTATAGGTGCCGCTCGCCTGCACGACCCAGTTATAGCTCCAGCTCTCGCGGCCGGTGGCCTTGAACCAGTGCTGCCCGCCGTCGGTGGAGATTTCGACGCCGGCGATGATGCCGCCGCCGAAATCCTGCGCCGTGCCCGTGATCGTCACATGCTGGCCTTCGAGGAAGCTTGCGCCGACGATCGGCGAGCTGATCGTCGAGGTGGGCTTCAGCGTGTCGGTCGATTGTGTCGCCAGGATCAGGCTCGCATCCAGCGTCGTCGGCTGGATCCCCATGTCGGCGAACATGTTGACCATTGCCTGCTGCACGTTGCGATCGGTCGATGTCGTCGGACCCTGGTGGTTGTCGCTCAGGCCCCACGACCAGAAGACGGTGCCGGCGCCGAAGACCAGCGCGCCACTTGCCGCCCGGTACATGGTCAGACTATGGGTCGCCACCGCATCGCCGACCGTGGTGCCGTAGTCGCGCAGGTAGGTGCTCACGGAGACCGTCGACAGTGACAGGTTGATCAGTCCATCGGGACGAAATCCGTTCTCGACATCGGAATCCCATTCATAGCCGAGCAGGTTCTGCACGAGATTGTAGGTATCGCCCTCCTGCAACTCCGAAACGTCGGTGTTGCGCCAGAAGCGCAGATTCGAATAGTCGTAGGGGATGGAGATCGTATCCTGGCGGTAGCTGTCCACCTGGAACATCGTTCCCGTCAGCGAATTCTCCGGCTCCTGCCCCGGATCGGCATAACGCGGGTCGCGCCAGGTGCCGGTGCCGACATTGCTCGGATCCGTGCTCGTGCCCCATGTTTCCTTGTAGCAGACCATGGTGCGATAGGCCTGGCCGCTGCCGTCGATGCTGCTTTCCCAGCGCACCTTCCAGTAGCATTCGTTGCCGCTCCAGAAGGCGAGGTTGACGCCGGCGTCGCGTGCGGCCTCGACATTGGCGCGCTGTTCGGCCGACCAGTATTCGTCATGCCCGACGGAAAGATAGGCATCGTGGTTGAGTAGCAAGCTGCCGCTGCGCGCGGCATCGACGCCTGAAATATAGGACACGTCGTAGCCGTTCTGCTCCAGCCAGGAGATGGCGGAGGATTCGGCGCCGAAGATGTAATCATGCGAGCCGCCGATCGGGCTCGTAGTGGTGATGATCGGCCTGTTGTAGCTGACTGCCGAGGCGCGGCCGATGGCCTGCAGGCCGCAGCTGCAGTTCGGCGGCAGGTAGCCGATCATGTTGGCCGGATCGACGGGCACTTCGCCGTAGTAGAGGCTGGCGCCACCCCAGGCATTATAGGCCTGCCAGGTCGTGTCCGACGTCTGGAAGACGATGTTGCTGGTCGAGGCGTCGTCGCGCACGACGAAGGGGATGATACTGGCATCCTCGGTGCCATCCTCGCGCACGAGTTTGGCGAAATAAACGCCGGAGACCGCGTCCGTTGGAATCTGCCAGCTCGCTGAAACCGACCAGTTGCCGCAGTCGATAAGGCCGAGCGACATGTCGACAATCGGATGCGGCTGGATCTGCGCCGTGGTCAGCTGCTGCTCGATCGAGTCGACCTTGCGCGCGCCAAGCCCGCCATAATAACCCATACGGTAGATATCGATGCGGTAGTGGGTGGAGTCTGTGGCAATCTTGAAATCGACTGTCTGACCGATATTCGTGCTGATTTCGGTGGCAAAACCCTGGATGGTGCCGTTGCCGTCGCCCTCCAGGCCCCATTCGCTGATCGGGTTGCCCTGCTTCAGGTTTTCCAGCGCGATCTTGTTGGGCGTCGCCACTGCCGAAGGCACCGCCGCCGGTCCCGACAATGCTGCCGGGGCCGCTGTAGTCTCGGCAGACGAGTCCTGGTTCGGCGCGACCGAGAGGGATGCAGCCGAGGTTTGAAGGCGTAGCGAAGCCGTGGCGACACTGCTGGAAGAAGGAACAGGTGCTGCCGTTTCGGCGCTGCCGGTATCGCTGGTAGTACCCGTCAGCGCGGGAGCAGCAGGCAGCGTCGCAGCCTCCTCGTACGGATCCGGGCCGAGCACGGTGCGCTCGGATGTCGGGGGGGACGTGTCGAAGACCGCGGAAGCCGACGCCGTCTTCGTCGATGTGGCCTGCGTGCCGCCATCGGCCGCAGGCGCCGGCGACGATTGAGGGGACGATTGCATGTCACCTGATGATATCAGGGAAGATGTGACCGTGCCGGTGAAGGAGGACTGGACGGTTGCGCTCTCCTGACTGGCAAAACCCGAGGATCCGTCAGTGCTCGTCGAAGACACGACCATCGCGGATCCAAGGGTTGCCCCCCAGGCAGGGGGCGCACGCCAGATACTCAACGCTCCACCAAATATACTCAAATACTCACGATTACTAACATGAATTCTCCGCATCAGCGGCGTCCCCATCCCGTCGATCGATACTACAAGACTTCATCCTGCCAGCTTTCGTAAGGGAACGGACGACAGCAATCTTGGGTATATGGGTGGTACCCCCATACGTCGATATGATGACCCTCACCCGCACCCGGCGGATAAGGCCCCAAAGCCGCCTACGCAGCTGGCCGCGCTGGTTGGTCGGGCCGGTTAACTCGAGCGCTGTCGTTCGCCGCCCCGTGCTACCAGGCCGGAAACGGATCTTCGAGGGCGGCCCAGTCGCGCGGATCGGCGCTGGCAAGGCATCCGTCCAGCGCGGTCCGTACAGCTGTCTCGTCCATGCCCACGCCGATAAAAACCAGCTCCTGCCGGCGGTCGCCCCAGGCGCTGTCCCATCGGCTCTGCAGCTGTCGATGAAACTGCTGGTGGTTGGGCCAGTCCTGCCGGGGCACGGCTGCCCACCAGAGCCCCATGGGTTCGCAGCGCCGCTGGATCCCGGCAGCCGACATCAGGCCCACATGACGCGGGCGCGTGGCAAGCCAGAAATGGCCCTTGGCGCGCAGCACTCCCGGCCAGGGCTCGTCGAGGAATGCCCGAAACCGCGTCGGATCGAAGGGACGCCGGGTTCGATAAACAAAACTCGAGACCCCGTATTCCTCCGTCTCCGGAACATGCTCATCCGGGCTGTACAATTCCTTGTGCCACAGCGGATGCGCCGCGGCCTTTTCTTCGTCGAAGAGGCCTGTATTCAGAACAGTTTCGAGAGAAATCCTGCCGAAATCCGTCTCCACCTGGAGCGCGTCCGGATTGAGCGCAGCCACTGTCTTGCGGACATCCGCTCGGATCTCCTCGGTCGCCTCCGAGATCTTGTTGATCACGACGACATCGGCAAACTCGATCTGGTCCACCAGGAGGTCGATCAGTGTGCGCCGGTCCTCACCGTCCCGCTGCTGGCCGCGGTCGGCAAGCAGATCGCCGCAGCTGTAATTGGCCAAAAGGCTTGCAGCGTCAACGACGGTGACCATCGTGTCGAGTCTGGCAAAATCGGAGAGCGAAACGCCGTACTCGTCGCGGAAGGAAAAGGTCGCCGCGATGGGACGTGGCTCGGCAATGCCCGTTCCTTCGATCAGCAGATAATCGTATCGCCCCTCTTCGGCCAGTCGTCGCACTTCCGTCAAAAGGTCGTTGCGCAGGGTACAGCAGATGCAGCCATTGCTGAGCTCGATCAATGTCTCCGTCGTATACGAGAGGTTGCAGCCACTGTCGCGAATGAGGCTGGCGTCTATATTCACTTCGCTCATATCATTGACGATGACGGCGACCCGCAGGCCTTGACGGTTGTTCAGCACGTGACTGAGGAGCGTCGTCTTGCCGGCGCCGAGGAAGCCGGCCAGCACGGTCACCGGGAGTCGCTCGACCTTGTTCATCGGTGTCCCTTGAAGGGGAGCGGAGGCAACGCCCCTCGTTGCGACCTGCGTTTGCGTCCTATTAGCCTCATTCGAAATCGATCCCTAACCTTATTCCCTTGCGTCACGCCGCGAGCTGCGGCCGGAAGACAACGTCGGCGTAGTAATTGCTTGAATTGAAGCTGTTGGTCGGGAAAAGACCCGCTGTGGCGGAACCGCCATAGGCATAGACGCCGTTGCCGCTGGCGGGCGCCGTCAACGGACCATTGGTGACTGGGGCAGTGAAGAAATTGTTGGTCGCCACGTAAGCGCCTGTCGTGTGATAGGAGGCGACATAGGTCGTGTTGGCGGCAATGGTGAAGGGCGTTGTGAAGTTCGCCGTCTGCCAGCCGCTCGCCGTGGTATTGGTGAAGGTGGCGGTGGCAAGTTTTGTGCCCGTGGCGCTCCACAGGTCGACGACGTTCTGGCCGTTGTCGTTGGCGCTGCGATAGAACCTGATGCCGGTGACATCCCCGGCAACGTTCGAGGTGAACTTGACGCCGAGTTCAAGCTGCTGACCGTCGTTGAGGTTGGTCTGGGCCGGCGTGCTGGAGGCCGAGAACAGGCTGTAGGTCGCAGGCGTCGTCGATGCAGTAATGTTGAAGGACTCGTTGGCGGCAAGGCCGCCAAGATCGGTCGCCGTCACCTTGACGCCATAAGTGCCTGAGGTCGTCGGCGTGCCGGAGAAGGTCCGCGTCGAGGCGTTGAAGCTCAGCCATGAAGGCAGCGCCGTGCCATCGGCAGCCGTTGCCGAATAGGTCAGCGTCTCGCCGCTGTCGACATCGCTGAAGGTCGTGGACGGCAGGGTGAAGGAGAAGGCGGAGCCGACGGTGGCATTCTGGGCCGCTGTCTGCACCGCCAGCACCGGCGCATCATTGGCGCCATGGATGGTGATGGTCAGGTTTGCCGTTGCGGTGGCGCCGCCACTGTCGCGCATCGTGTAGCTGAAGACATCGCTCAGCGTATTGGTCGACTGCCGCAGCCCCTGGACGGCGGTATTGCTCTCGTTGATCGTATAGGTATAGGCGCCCGATGCATTGAGCACGAGACTGCCGTAGGTGCCGTTCAGCGCCGAGCCGAGCGTGCCCGACGTCGCGCCGAAGTTGACTGCCGACACCGTCTTGGTGTCACCGGCATCCGGATCGGTGTCGTTGGTCAGCACATTGCCGCTTGCAACCGCGCCGCCCGACCCATTGGCTACCCCGCCCTTCTCGGTCGCATCCCCCGCATCGGCAACCGCCGTCGGCGTCGTATTGCCGGGCGTGCCCGATCCCGGACGGAAGACCACATCGGCCCAATAATTGGTAGCACCGAAAGTGGCATTTGGGAAAATGCCAGCGGTGGCGGATCCGCCATAGCGGTAGACGCCGTTGCCGCTGGCGGGCGCCGTCAGCGGGCCGCTGGTGACGGCGGTCGTGAAGAAATTGGCCGTCGCCACATAGGCCCCTGTCGTGTGATAGGAGGCGACATAGGTCGTGTTGGCGGCAATGGTGAAGGGCGTTGTGAAGTTCGCCGTCTGCCAGCCGCTCGCCGTGGTATTGGTGAAGGTGGCGGTGGCAAGTTTGGTGCCCGTGGCGCTCCACAGGTCGACGACGTTCTGGCCGTTGTCGTTGGCGCTGCGATAGAACCTGATGCCGGTGACATCCCCGGCGACGTTCGACGTGAACTTGACGCCAAGCTCAAGCTGCTGACCGTCGTTGAGGTTGGTCTGGGCCGGCGTGCTGGAGGCGGAGAACAGGCTGTAGGTGGTCGACGAAGTCGTCGACACGGCGATATTGAAGGTCTCGTTGGCGGCAAGGCCGCCAAGGTCGGTCGCCGTCACCCTGACGCCATAAGTGCCTGAGGTCGTCGGCGTGCCGGAGAAGGTCCGCGTCGAGGCGTTGAAGCTCAGCCATGACGGCAGCGCCGTGCCATCGGCGGCGGTTGCCGAATAGGTCAGCGTCTCGCCGCTGTCGACATCGGTGAAGGTCGTCGTCGGCAGGGTGAAGGAGAAGGCGGAGCCGACGGTGGCATTCTGGGCCGCTGTCTGCACCGCCAGCACCGGCGCATCATTGGCGCCATGGATGGTGATGGTCAGGTTTGCCGTTGCGGTGGCGCCGCCACTGTCGCGCATCGTATAGCTGAAGACATCGCTCAGCGTATTGGTCGACTGCCGCAGCGCCTGGACGGCGGTATTGCTCTCGTTGATCGTATAGCTGTAAGCGCCCGATGCATTGAGCACGAGACTGCCGTAAGTGCCGTTCAGCGCCGAGCCGAGCGTACCCGACGTCGCACCGAAGACAACCGCCGTGACGGTCTTGGTGTCACCGGCATCCGGATCGGTGTCGTTGGTCAGCACGTTGCCGCTGGCAACCGCGCCGCCCGAACCATTGGCCACCCCGCCCTTCTCGGTCGCATCACCCGCATCGGCAACTGCCGTCGGCGGCGTGTTGCCTTGCGTTGACACGGCGATGTTGAAGGTCTCGTTGGCGGCAAGGCCGCCGAGATCGGTCGCCGTCACCTTGACGCCATAAGTGCCTGAGGTCGTCGGCGTGCCGGAGAAGGTCCGCGTCGAGGCGTTGAAGCTCAGCCATGACGGCAGTGCCGTGCCATCGGCAGCCGTTGCCGAATAGGTCAGCGTCTCGCCGCTGTCGACATCGCTGAAGGTCGTCGTCGGCAGGGTGAAGGAGAAGGCGGAACCGACGGTGGCATTCTGGGCCGCTGTCTGCACCGCCAGCACCGGTGCATCGTTGGCACCATGGATGGTGACGGTCAGGTTTGCCGTGGCGGTGGCGCCGGCACTGTCGCGCATCGTGTAGCTGAAGACATCGCTCAGCGTATTGGTCGACTGCCGCAGCCCCTGGACGGCGGTATTGCTCTCGTTGATCGTATAGGTATAGGCGCCCGATGCATTGAGCACGAGACTGCCGTAGGTGCCGTTCAGCGCCGAGCCGAGCGTGCCCGACGTCGCGCCGAAGTTGACTGCCGACACCGTCTTGGTGTCACCGGCATCCGGATCGGTGTCGTTGGTCAGCACATTGCCGCTGGCAACCACGCCGCCCGACCCATTGGCCACCCCGCCCTTCTCGGTCGCATCCCCCGCATCGGCAACCGCCGTCGGCGTCGTATTGCCGGGCGTGCCCGACGTCGTGAACATCACATCGACCCAATAGTTTGTCGACTGGAAGGTGCTCGAGGGGAACAGGCTGTTGCTGCCATAGCGGTAGACGCCGTTGCCGCTGGCGGGCGCCGTCAGCGGGCCGCTGGTCACATTTGAGGTGAAGTAGTTGGTGGTCGTCGAATAATGACCGCTGTTCGTGTGGTAAGACGCGGTGTAGGTTTGCCCGGCCGTCAGCGTCACCGGACTGGTGAAATAGGCGGTCTGCCAGCCGCTGGCCGTCTCGTTGGTGAAGGTGAGGGTCGCAAGCCGCGTGCCGGTGCTTGACCACAATGAGCCGGTATGCGTGCCCGTATCCAGGTTGCCCTTGTAGAAACGGATGCCGGTGACGGTGCCTGCGACGGAGGTCTGGAATTTGACGCCGAGCTCAACGGCTGAGGTATCGTTGGTGTTGACGACCGCTGGCGTCGCCGCACCGAAGAGTGACGTGTAATTCGGCCCGTTAACAGTGACCGTTCGCCCCGCGGAGGGGGTTTCCAGGTTAACGTTATCGTCGACTGCGCGAGATCGGATGGTGTAGGTGCCCGAGGTCTGCGGCGACCAGGTATAAGTCCAGTTCTCGTCGCCCGTGGCCGGATGCCAGCTGGCCCCGTTGTCGGTCGAAACCTCGACGGCGGCGATGACCCCGCCCCCCGCATCGCTAGCGGTGCCGGTAATCGTCACGGTGGATCCAACGGTCGCCGTGGCGGGCACCGTGATGAGCGAGGTCGGTGCGGTATGGTCCGACGAAGCGGTTGCTGCGACGAGCCCGGATTGCAGTGTTCCCGGCTGAATGCCCATGTCGGCGAGCAGATTGACCATCGCCTGCTGCACGCGGGGATCGGTCGGGGTCGCCTGATTGTCGTGATTGTCGCTCAGGCCCCATGTCCAGTAGACAGTGCCAGCGCCGAACACCAGCGCCCCGCTCGGTGCGCGGTAAAGCGTCAGATTGTGGGTCGCGGTGGCATTCCCGGTCGTGTTTCCGTAGTCGAGCAAGTAAGTGCTGACTGGAAGCGTTGTCGATGACAGCTTGACGAGACCCGCCGGATCGAAGCCGTTGTCAGACGCTTCATCCCACTCGTAGCCAAGATAGTTCTTGGTGAGCGTTGCCGTCTGGCCGGGCTGAAGATTCGCGACGCTGGTATTGCGCCAGAAGCGCAGGTTGGCGTCGTCATACCCGACCGTGATCGCGGCGAGATTGTTGCCGACATCGTCGACCTTGAATAACTGCCCGGTCAGTGAGTTTTCCGGGTTTCCGCCGCCGATGGCGGGTGGGCTGAAGCGTGGATCGCGGAAGGTGCCCGTCCATTCGTTGGAAGGATCGATGCCGGAGTTGGCCCACGTCTCCTTGTAGGTGATGAGGGTGCGATAAGGCGTGCCATCGGCGCTGTAGGCATTACCCCAACGGGTGCGCCAATAGACCTCGTTGCCGCTCCAGAACATCAGGTTGACGCCGGCATCTCGCGCGGCTTCGACATTGGTTCGCTGTTGACCCGACCAATATTCGTCGTGCCCGGCATCGATATATGTCTTGTGATTGAGCAACAGGCTGCCATAACGGTCGACGTCGACACCGGACATGTACGAAACATCGTAGCCGTTCTGTTCCAGCCAGTAGATGCCCGCATATTCGGCGCCGAACAGATAGTCCTGCGGACCGGCAAAAGTGCCGACCCCGCCGCGAGTCGCAATCGGTCTGTTGTAGCTCACCGCATAAGCGCGACCAGCACCCTGCCCCGTCGCCGGGCCGTTGCCGCCATAGAGGTTTGCGCCGCCCCAGCCGTTGTAAGCCTGCCAGGTCTCGTCTGCCGTCTGGAAGACGATGTCGCTTTGGCTGCCGTCATCGCGCACAATGAACGGGATATGATTTTCGCCGAAGGTGCCGTCTTGTCGCACGAGCTTGGCGACATAGACGCCCGAGACGGCATCATCGGGGACGGCCCACGAGGCCGAGACAGCCCAGTTGCCGGCGTCGACCGTGCCCGTCGTGGAATTGCGCAATGGATTCGGCTGGGTCTGCAAGCCGGTGTGCTGCATGGTCGCGACCTTGCGGGCGCCCATGCCGCCGTAATAGCCGAGCCGATAGATATCGATCCGGTAGTTGGTGGAATTCGTGTTAATCTTGAAGCTGATCGTCTTGCCGTTGTCGACGCTGATATCGGTCGCAAACCCTTCGATGTTGGAGCTGCCGGCACCGTCGATGCCCCACTCGCTCTCCGGATTGCCTTGCTTCTGGTTTTCCAGGACGATCGCGTTGCTGGCGGCCGCCGCCGCGGCCAGACTTTGTGTCGTCATCGACCGCTGCGTAGTCGTCGTTGCCGTCGTCACCGAGCCAGAAAGGATGCCGGTGCCCTTCGTAGTGGTGCCCTTTCCGGTCTCTCCGCCGCCCGGCAAGGATCCGTTCAAGGCCGCTGTTTCCGTCCAACTTGCGGTTCCGCGCCAGCCCGAGAGCGGAGACAGGTTACGATCGAGAAGCGGGTCGCTGATCGAGGCAGCGATCGCCCGCTTGGCCGTAGATACAAAGTCCGGGCCCTCGGTCAGCTTGGTCCCCGGCAATTGACCGTCCTGTTGGAGCATGCCGACACCATGAGCCCAGTCGAGAATTCGCGTCGGGGATGTATAGTAGCCGCACCCGCACACACCAAAGGGCATGCCAAAGGCCAGTGAATTCGCCCCAGCATGCTGGGCGGTGGCCTGCGCTGACGGGCTCGATTCGAGAATGACGACTTTGCCCGAGTGCGCACGTTCGCCGGCCACCGCAGAATTCTGCCCCGAGCCTGTCGGTGCCGGGCTCTGCGGCAGATACGGCGCCAGTGGATCGTCGCCAATGAGGCTCATATCAGCGGAGCTGCGATAAAGCGGCGATCGAGGTCCGAATGCAACTCCGTTCGCGTGCACGTTGAATCCCGAAAAGCCCGGCCCATAAGTAAAAAACCGAGATGCAACGCTGTTACCTTTCCGGTCTCCGGTCTCGCGATCTGCTGCGAAAGGGTCGGACAAGGGCGGCAGTGGGTGGGTGATACTATCCTGAACGTCAGGGTCGGCGATCACCCCCGTCCGATGTTCCGCCTCGCGCTCGGCGAACGCCGGGTTATTGTTGGAATCGTCTACAAGCTTGCCATCAAGCTTGGGTCCACCCGCAGTATGCGCGGATGCCGCAAGTTGAGCACTGTCTGCGTGCCTTTCGGCAGGCTTGCGCGGTCTCACCGTCTCGCCGGCTGCAAACCACCGAGGAAATAGCGAATCCACCAGGAGTGAGCGCGAAGTCCACCGACGAGCGTTGCGATTCATGGCAGGCACCTCTCGCGAGATTAGCAGAGTTAGATTTATCATGATCTTTTTGGTACGCGGCCTCGAATTGTAGTCGAAAACGACCGGGGTATACCCTACGCCTTTCGCTCTACAGGCGGCATCCTTTGGGCAAACGGCCATGCTGCGCCGCCGACGCCCTGGACGAGACGCACGAGAGCAACGATTCGCAGTGTCCGAGCAGGCTCCCAGCCGCAGTGGTGGCGACGCCGTCGGTCATAATCGGGCAAAATCGACGATCCGAGCAGAAAGGCACTACCGGCAGAGTTGCGGCTCCGCCAAGCGAGCGCGGCTATTCCTGCGTGCAGAACCTGTTGATTTTCCCCGGTCTATAGCTTCGTGTCGCGCCGAAGATATATGTTTCTACCCAATTTAGTCTGAAGCTCCTCCCCACCTCATCAATATTGATGTGGCAGAGCAAACGACCTCCACCTTCCTCAAGGCTTCGCCAGACTGCACACTAGCGGGAAGCTTCGGACTTGGCGTCCGGCGTTCAAGCAGCGTTCAAACGTATTGTACCGTGTTGGAATGTTTTGCAGGCGAGACATGTACATGAATCTACCACACCGCGCCCCTCGCGTGTTCCTCCGCGCGATGTCCGTCATTAGTGCACTCGTTTTTGTCGCCGGAGCTGTACCGCCAGCTCTCGCCGGTAGCTTAGCGCCACAAACGAAGATCCGCCTGACGGTCGTTCAATGGATAGCCTCCAAAGGCCAGTTTGAACGATGGGATGGGATCGGCGGCGAATATACGGTTTCCGATGCAGGTATCGTCTCACTGCCCTTCCTAGGGTCGCTGGCGGTCGGCAATCTGGACAATGAGGGTCTTACCAAGGAGATCGGCAAGCGCCTTCAGGCAAAGATGGGTCTGGCCCAGGCACCTGCCGTGACCATCGAACTTCTCGAATACCCGCCGATCTACGTCGTGGGGGACGTAACGACCCCGGGGCAGTACAGCTTCCGCCCCGGACTGACCGTCCTCCAATCCCTGGCGATGAGCGGCGGGCCGCGTCGCGCCAAAGATCAGGAGAAAACGCATTCGACCCAAATCGTAGGAGAATTGCGCGAAATCAATCACTCGATCCTGCGCAGCACCGCGAGATTGGCGCGGCTCCAGGCGGAGATGGATGGAGCGCAGGAGATTACCTTCGATCAGGCGACCGGCGCCGATCAGCAATTTGCCGCCGGGATATACAAGGAGGAAAGGATTATCTTTAGGGCTCGCGCCAATGCGCTGGAGAGGCAGGCAAGAGCATTCACCGAATTGCGCGATCTTTTGACCACTGAAATATCGACGTTGGAAGAGAAACTGACGGGCGCAGACGACAATATCAAATCCGTCGAGGACCAGTTGCTCAGCGTCAAGTCGCTAGTTCAGAAGGGCCTGACGGTCTCGTCGAGGCAGTTGGATCTGGAACGGTTGCTGACGACTTACCGCTCCGACAAGCTCGACCTTGTCACCGCCGTCATGCGGGGCCGCCAGGCAATCAGCGAGACGACACGGAACCTCGAGGGACTCTACGACGCACGCCGGAGCGAAGTGGCGATCGAAGCACAGTCCGAACGGGCAAGTCTCGATCAACTGAAGATGAAGCGCGACACAACGCAGAAGTTGCTTATCGAAGACCTTGGAAGCAATGACGGCATTGAAAGCCTCGCCGAGGACCTTCCGCTTACCTTCAGCGTGACCCGTCGGAACGGAGGACAAATCGACCAGTTCCAAGCCTCGGAAACGACGACGCTGGCGCCGGGCGATGTCGTGAGGGTCGTTCAGCCTCGCATTTTGGACAGTTCGCTTCAGACCAATTCGAGCCGATCATCAGAAGCCCCCGCGCTCGCAGATCGAGCCGGCCAGTGAGCCTCGACGAGCACCTATTCTCATTCAGCTGGAGCGGACGTTTGAGCGCTGCCAAGGCGCCAAGGCCGCCTGTCTGGAAGGAATGGCGCTTGATGGGGACCGACCTGACCCGAGCGACAAGGGTTGAATGATGACTTTGCGCATGATCCCACCCAGCGGTCAGACTTATACCCAAATCCTCAAGTCGACGATGCTGATGGGTGGTTCCTCGCTGGTAAATGTCGCCCTGAGCATCGTTCGCAACAAGGCGCTCGCCGTTCTGCTCGGCCCTGAAGGCGTGGGGCTTCTCGGCCTTTACACGGCAATCCTCGATATCGCCCAAGCGATAGCTGGTCTGGGCGTGAGCAGCAGCGGTGTGCGCCGAATCGCCGAGGCGGCGGGCGCCGGCGACGAAGAGAAGATCGCGCGGTCGGCGACAGCGCTCAGGCGCATCTCGCTGGTGCTCGGGTTGCTTGGCGGGCTTTTACTTGCTGCGCTGGCCTTTCCGGTGTCGAATTTCACCTTCGGCGACTACCAGCATGCCGGCGGCATCGTGCTGCTGTCCCTGGCGGTTTTCTTTCGGATCGTGTCTGCCGGGCAGGCTGCGTTGATCCAGGGCATGCGGGGCATTGCAAATCTTGCCCGCATCAACGTGCTTTCGGGGCTCTTCGGCACGATGATCAGCATCCCGCTGATCTATCTGTTCGGCGAGCAGGCGATCGTACCCTCTCTCGTGGCGATCGCGGCCGTGTCAGTCCTTCCCACCTGGTGGTACAGCAAACAAATATCCACGCGCCCACCCCCAATGTCGGCGCACCAGTTTAGCTCGGAAGCCAAAGCTCTGTTCAGGCTCGGCGTCGCTTTCATGGCAAGCGGACTCCTGACCTTCGGCGCGGCCTATGCCATCCGCCTTATCGTGCTGAATGAAGGCGGCATCGTAGCGGCTGGATTGTATCAGGCAGCCTGGGCGCTCGGGGGGCTGTATGCCGGCTTCATCCTTCAGGCGATGGGAACGGATTTCTATCCGCGCTTAACCGCAACCGCGGACAACAATGCCGAGTGCAACCGGCTGGTCAATGAGCAGGCGGAAATCAGCATGCTGCTGGCAGGCCCCGGCCTGATCGCCACCCTGACCTTGGCGCCGCTCGTCATGAGCTTGTTCTATTCGGCCGAGTTTCATGGAGCCGTGGAGCTTCTGCGCTGGATCTGCCTTGGAATGATGCTCAGGATCGTCGCCTGGCCGATGGGCTTCATCGTGCTGGCGAAGGGTGCGCAGACGATCTTCTTCTGGACGGAGGTCGCAGCAACGGTGGTGCATGTGGGGCTGGCGTGGCTCTTCGTGTCAAAGTTCGGTACGACAGGAGCCGGCACGGCGTTCTTCGGCCTCTACGTCTGGCACAGCATCCTGATTTACGTGATCGTGCGTCGGCTTACCGGTTTTCGCTGGTCGCGCGCCAATCGCAGGCACGCGCTTCTGTTCCTGCCTGCATCGGGATTGGTCGTATCGGCCTTCTTGCTCCTGCCGGCATGGTCGGCGACGGTGATCGGCTGCGTCGCCGTTGTCGTGACCGGGCTTTACTCGCTGCGCATGCTGGTGGAGCTGCTACCACCGGAGTCGATGCCGGCAATCGTCAGAGGATGGATCACGAAATCCGCATGAGAAAAAGCGCGCATTGGACAATGCGCGCTTTTTCTGATGTGGTATTCACACGCCGCAGCGGGCAGGCATTCGCTTCAGGCCGGTACGACGTCCTGCTCGGGCTGACGGACGACGCGCCCGGCGTCGGCAACGGCCTGGCGCAATGCCTCGATGACTCTTTCGATATCGACCTCCGTCATCTGGGCGTAAAGCGGCAGGATGATGGTTTGCTGCTGCGCCGAAACGCTTCGCGTCAGGCTGGTGGCCGCGCGATGGGAGTTTTGGCCGGAATAGGCTCCCTCCAGATGAATGTTCATCACACCGCGTCGCGTCGATATTCCTTGATCGAGCAGCGCTTGCATGACGGCCCGCTGGTCGATTTCATCAGACAGTCTCACGCAGAAGCTTTGCCAGTTGCTTCGAGCCCAGTGCGGCTCGGTGGGAATCGACAGACCTTGGATCGTGGACAGCCCCTCGCGATACTGCGAGGCAAGCTGTCTCCGCTGCGCAATCAGCTCCGGCAGCCGCCGCAACTGCACTCGTCCCACCGCGGCCTGGAGGTCGGTCATCCGGTAGTTGTAGCCCAGCTCATCATAGTCCTCAAAGATCACCTGCTTAGAGCCGTGGCGGACTGCGTCGGTGACGCTCATACCATGCTGGCGCCACAGCCGGAATTTTCGGTCATATTCCGGGTTCGCCGTCGTCAGCATACCGCCATCACCCGTGGTGACGACCTTTCGGGGATGGAAGGAGAAGCAGGCGATATCGCCATGCGGTTTGCCAATCTTTTCCCAACCGCCTTGCCACAGGATTTCGCTTCCCGTAGCACAGGCCGCATCCTCGATAACCGGTATCGAATATTTCTTGGCGATGTCCACAATCGAACGGAGATCGCAAGGCATGCCGAGCTGATGCACGCACAGGATTGCCTTGGTGCGGGGCGTGATTGCCGTTTCGATCAAGCGGGGGTCGATATTGTAGCCGTCCGCCTCGATGTCGACGAAGATCGGCACTGCACCGCAGTATCGAACAGCATTCGCGGTGGCGATGAACGAATGGCTGACCGTGATGACTTCATCCCCAGCGCTGACGCCGACTGCCATCAAGGCGAGATGGAGCGCCGTTGTGCAGTTGGAAACGGCGCAGGCGTGTGCCACGCCGACATAGGCCGCAAATTCACGCTCGAAAGCGGCGACTTCCGGCCCCTGGGTCACCCATCCCGATAGAATAACGCGCCGGGCGGCCTCAGCCTCTTCCTCTCCGAGGACGGGTTTGGCGACGGGGATTGTGGATAATGACGGGCTCATGCAGCTTGGCCTCCGGCCGCAGTCTTCGACTGCCACCACGCGACAAGGTCACGAAGCCCCTGCTCCATCGAGATTTCCGCCTTGAAACCCAGAAGCCTTTCGGCCTTGCTGATATCAGCAAGACGACGGGTTACGCCGTTGACCGTGCGCGCTTCTTTGTGCTGCGGCTCGAGTGAGGACCCCATGATGTCGCTCAGCATCTGCGCGAGTTCCAGCAGGCTTATTTCCCTGCCGCTCGCGACGTTGAACACCTCGTCGGTAACGTCGCTCTTCGCCGCCAGCACGTTTGCCCGGGCGATGTCGCGTGCATCGACGAAGTCCATCGTCTGGCTGCCGTCTCCATAGATCAGCGGCGGCATTCCGGCTGCAAGGCGTTCCATCCAGCGGATCAGCACTTCGGTGTAGGCGCCGTAAACGTCCATTCGCGGCCCGTAGACGTTGAAATAACGCAGCGCGACATAGCGCAGACCATACATGTCGGCGAAGCTGCGCAACAATCCCTCGTTGAAGGTCTTTGCCGCGCCATAGATCGTCCGGTTGTTGTAGGGATGATGCTCTTCGGTCGTCGGAAAACTTTCGGCAAGCCCCAGTACGGAGGCGGAAGAGGCTGCAACGACCTTCGAAACTTCCGCTTTGACGGCAGCTTCGAGAACGTTGAACGTGCCTTCGGCAAGGACTTCGAAAGCCAGTCGTGGCTCTTCGGCGCATTGGGTGATGCGGATGGCCGCCTGATGAAAGACGATATCGACGCCGTCGAAGGCTTTCGCCAGCAGTGCCCTGTCGCGGATATCTCCGTCGATGATGTTAAGGGGCGCGCTGCCGATTGCCGAGCTGAGATTGTCCCGGCGCCCGCGCACGAAATTGTCGAGGATGATGATCTCGCGAGGTTTTTCCAATGCGACAAGATCGGCAATATGCGAACCGATCAGACCGGCACCGCCGGTAATGAGCACCCGTTTGTTTTTCATGATCTTTCCTCACGCGACATGTTCGTCATCGGATCATTCTCCGAACGCCAACGAATAAATTTCGCAGGAACCCCTGCGACAACCGAGAAGGGCTCGACGTCCGAAACGACGACGGCTCCCGCTCCAACGATCGCCCCCTTCCCGATAGTCACGCCGGGAAGAATGGTCGCATTCGTTCCTATATCGGCCTCCGCGCAGATGCGGACCGGCCTGATTTCAAGATCCGTGCGAATGATCGGGACATCCACCGGCAGTGCCGTGTGGCTCGAGCCAAGCACCTTGGCGCCAGGTCCCCACCCGACGGAATCCTCGATCACCAGATCGCGGGCGTCGAAATAGGCCGTCGGTCCGATCCAGACGTTGTCGCCGATCGTGCAGCGGCCGTCGAAGCGTCCCTGGATATAGGCCTGAGCCCCGATGAACACCCCGTTGCCGATCTCGAACGTCTCCGGGTGTTTGAAGCCGGCGCCGCCTGCAACCTGCAATCCCGTGCCGCAGCTGCGCGTTATCGCCTGCCAAATGGCTTTGCGCATCATGGTGTCGACGACACCATCCCCCGTCGCGAAGCGACCGTAGAGCTCGATCAGGCCGGCGCGTCCATAAGATTGCCTGAGTTCTTCGACGAGCCCCGCCTGGTAAGCCGGATCCGCCGGTCTTTCTTGACGGCCGTGCACCGCATGCACGATCCGAATCTCGCCCGCACGATCAGCTGACATAGGCGTCTTCCAACGCGGCTGCCACCTGATCGACGTGCCACGCGGGCATCTCAGGATAAATCGGCAGCGAGAGAACCTCTTTTGCAGCAGCCTCCGAAACCGGGAAATCGCCGGCTTGGTAACCGAGGTCGGCATGAGCCTGCTGCAGATGAACAGGGATCGGATAGTGCAGCCCGGACTGAATGCCCTCCGCGCTCAGCACGCGCTGAAGCTCGTCGCGATCGCGGCTTCTGACGGCATAGACGTGGTAGACGTGGCGCCGGCCGGCTTTCTCGACGGGCGTCGTCAAATGCGCCGATCGCCCAAGCAGCGACGTGTAGCGGCCCGCATGCGCGCGCCGCGCCTCGGTCCAGGCCTCGAGGTGCCTGAGCTTGATGCGTAAGATCGCGCCCTGAATGGCGTCCATTCGGTAGTTGAAGCCCTTCAGCAGATGGTGGTAGCGCTGCTCCTGGCCCCAGTCGCGCAGCATGCGCATTGTTTTGGCCTGGTCGTCGCGGTTGGTCACGACGATGCCCCCCTCGCCGCAGGCTCCGAGGTTTTTACCCGGGTAGAAGCTGAAGCAGCCCGAAGCGCCGAGGCTGCCGGCGCACGCGCCTCTGTATTGCGCCCCATGCGCTTGGCAGGCGTCCTCGATAACAGGTATCCGGTAGTGGTCGGCAATCGCTTGGATCGCATCCATATCGGCCATCTGCCCGTAAAGATGGACGGGAATGATGGCCTTGGTGCGGGGTGTGATCTTTGCCTCGAGCTGAGCCGGATCCATCGTCAGCGTGACAGGCTCGACATCGACGAAAACAGGCCGTGCGCCCGCATAGCAGATCGCCGATACGGTCGCGACGAAGGTAAATGGCACGGTGATGACTTCATCGCCGGGGCCGACGCCAGCCGCGAGAAGCGACAGATGCAGCGCGCTGGTACCGGTGTTGACTGCGATCGCATGTTTGACGTTGCAATATTCCGCGAATTCCTGCTCGAGGCGGGCAACCTCTTCGCCTAGTATGTATTGCCCCGAAGCCAGGACGCCGAGCACCGCGGCGTCGATTTCGCTCTTGATGGAATTATACTGTGCCTTGAGGTCCAGGAACGGAATCATGCAATGCGCCTCGCCTCTTCGAGCTCGATGATACGACCGCGCTGAGCGAGTGACCGGCTTGCGGCTTCAAGGATGCGGACGACACGCAGCCCGGCTTGGCCGTCGGTAATCGGCCGCGTATTCTGCTCGATGCAATCGACGAAGTGATCCAGCTCGCGTTTCAATGCCTCGGTCATATCGAGCTTGGGCGCCCACATGTCGCCGCTGCGGTAGCCGACCAGCATCTGATGGACCTTCTCGCCATATGCATCAGAGTTGGGGCACATGGTGATGCCCTTGTCGTAAACCTTGATCTTTTCGCTGGGCTCCAGATCGTCATAGACGATCATCTTGTTGCTGCCGCCGATTAGCGTACGGCGCACCTTGACCGGCGCCAGCCAATTGACGTGGATGTGGGCGATGAGCTTGCTTTCGAAGAAGAGCGTCAGATAGGCGATGTTCTCAGGTTCGCCGAGGACATGGCTCATCCCCGTTGCGGAAACCGCCACCGGCCTTTCCTGCAGGACATGGTCGAGGATGGACAGGTCGTGCACCGCGAGATCCCAGATGACGCTGACATCATGCTGGAACAGCCCCAGATTAACCCGAACCGAGTCATAGTAATACATGTCGCCGAGGCCACTTTCGACCAGCTCGCGCATTTTGCGGACGGCGCCGGTGTGGACGAAGGTGTGATCGACGGCGAGCACGAGGCGTCGCCGCGCTGCTTCCTCGACCATCCGCGAGGCTTCTTCCGTCGTCGATGCCATCGGCTTTTCGACGAAGACATGCTTTCCGGCCATCATCGCCTGCATTGCGAGCTTGTAATGGGTAGAGACCGGTGTCGCGATAGCGATCGCATCCACTCTCGGATCACGCAGGACTTCCTCGAAATTATCGGTGATCGTTACTGCTGGATAGCGGCCCTTCACCGCCGCCAACCGTTCGACATTGAGATCGCAGACGGAAATAAGCTGTGCCCCGCCCGCCTCGGAGATATTGCGGACCAGGTTCGGACCCCAATATCCATATCCAACAACAGCAATGCCGATCATCGCATTCCTCCAAACGCTTGCATGTTTACTGACCGGTCATGAACGTGACCGGTGATCCTGGCCGGAACACCGGCAACAATGGCGCCGTCAGGCACATCCTTCGTTACGACAGCGCCGGCGCCGACCTGGGCGGCCTCTCCGATGGTCACGCCAGGCAGAATGGTGGCGTTACTGCCGATCGAAGCATGGCGCTTGACCAGTGTGGGAATGACAACCCAGTCGGCCTCGGTCTGCAGACTGCCGTCCGAATTGACGGCCCTGGGGTAAGTGTCATTGGTGAACATCACCCCGTGGCCGATAAAGACGCCGTCTTCCAGCGTCACGCCTTCGCAGAGGAAGGAATGGCTGGAGATCTTGCAGTCTTTTCCGACGATGACGTTTTTCTGGATTTCAACGAAGGTGCCGATCCGCGTTCCCGCGCCGATCGTGCAGCCGTAAAGATTAACCAGATCTCGATGGTGAATAACGCAGCCGTCATCCAGCTTGACGTTCGATGCAATCATCCGGTTCGTCCCCTACTCCAACAGGCCCTGATTTGGCTGAAACCGGTCACAATCTTGGGAATGCACAAGATTTCATTTCGACAGGGCAAATACTTCTCTGCCTCCAAGGAGAATTGTTTTCACCCTAATAGTAAAGGAAACAATACGTGGAACCTTATTCACCAAAAGGCGTATATGCTTACGGGGATCGGATGACGAGGCTCGCGTGCATCTATCGCAATCGCTCGGCAGGATCGGTTATCAGCCGATGGTCGATCCCGCCACTGGATCCATGCCGGGTAATTGATTTCACATGTTTGGTAAATATATATAGTAATGTCACAAATCTTTATACAAAATGTTTATAAATATATTGATCAGCCCCAGAAGTTGTTCTATTGATATCCAATGATGGAACAAAGGTGCAGGCCTAACCACTATTAATTAGTGTGACGACCCCGGAAGTGTGGTAATAAATTAGCACTTTTGTTAATCAAACTCTCCATTTTGCGAGGGGAGGTCACGTTCGACTTTGCGTACCGCGTGGAAAAAGACTGGGAGGACAAGGCGTTGGATTCAATAAACATAAACCATAGGCAGGAAAATATATCACTTCCCCTGGAGGTAGAAAATGGCTCGGCGGCGCTTGCCCGACCGGCAAGTCCAAAGCACTCACTTGTTATACTCGACAGGAGAGAACTTGATCGGCATTGCCTCGCGCAATGCATGGCCGCCCACACGGCAGATTTCGAGATTCTGGCGTTTGGATCGATTGAGGAGTGGAAGCAGAAGCGCGAAGAATATCCCCCACTTTCGGCAATTCTCTTGAATGTCGGAGGCAAGATGGTCGACGACCCTGCCGTTTCGGAGCAGATCAAGAGCCTTTCGTCCGAATTCGTCTCGACGCCCGTGATCATCCTGTCAGATAGTGATGATTTCGCCCAGATCGTTAGGGCGATCGACTGCGGAGCCAAAGGTTACATACCAGCCTCGGTCAGCATTAGCGTTTGCATGGAGTTGATCGCACTGTCGGTAGCAGGGGGACTTTTTGTGCCTGCAAGCGCTCTGTTTGCTATGCGCCACTTGCTGCAGTCGAGCGGCTCGCCAGCCCAGCCGCTGGCGGGGATATTCACCGATCGTCAGGCCGAAGTCGTAGCGGCGCTGCGGCGCGGCAAGGCGAACAAGATCATTGCCTATGAGCTCAATCTTCGAGAAAGCACCGTCAAGGTGCATGTCCGCAACATCATGAAAAAGGTTAAAGCCACCAACAGGACGGAAGTCGTGTTCAAGCTCAACGACCTTTTTCAGAATAATCTTTCGGGCGGCTCAACGGCAAGCAGCCTGTGCTGATGCGGCAGGCGGGCCTCTATCGTGCCTCGCACTGCGAGCACATTTTTTCCTAAACATCTCGGTGGCGGCACGGAAAATGCGCCACCGAGTCGATAATCTGACATCATGGATTGTCATCGGGTGGCGCATAGGCTCAGTTGAATTCTTTCCCACGCGCCGTCCAGGTGTCGCTACCCACACCTACATTTTTTCGCAAGTCAATTACGGATGCTCCTTGGAGGCCGTGAAAGCGCCATTTGAATCTTGCGCAAAGAGCCTCTCTGCGAGTGGGGAACTAGACCCCGCGCCAGGTGCCAGAAATATCGGAATTCCGGCAGAGGCGGCACATTCGGCCGCAAGCCGTTCAGGCGCAGTTTCACCATCAGACCATCGATGCCTGAATAGAGTCGCAGGCGCAAACCGGCATCAGCTTCGAAGTGTGGAGCTTTCGTGTTCTCGCCGGCTGCGCTGCCCCCAAGGGTTGCAAGCCGAAGACCATTTGCAAGATCAGGCCGCTGACACCGCTCAAGAATATCGGTGAACCACACGAGCCACTCGGAATCTGTCCGATCGGGAAGCTGATGAACGCTTTTCCGATCGCTGCCATCCGATCTCGGGACAACCGCATCAGCCGAACCACCGAGTTGCGCGATGACAAGGTGCGCGCGCCTGATTTCGTCGTGAAATAGAGAAGGATAAAAGTCTTGCAGCTTGGACGCCTGCTTAAGCTGGCCTCTGCAGATCAAAGCGAGCAGGAAATAAGCCCATTCGACCGGATCCGGGTCGGGCGCCCCATAGTCCGTCATCGTTACCTTTACGAGGTCTATCAGAAGGCCGGAGGCACGATCGGCGTCGCCCTCTTGCAATGCACATAAGGCAAGGCGGAATTTCGCTTCGGGCAGGTAGGAGACAAAGTCCAGGCAGCGTTCGTAGCAGTGCTTGGCGTCCTCCACTCTGCCCTGCTCGAGGAGCAAGTCCCCCTGCTTCAGCAAAGCGCGATCGCTCGCTTCTCCAACGATATGGACGCTCTGTTGCATTGAGGTACGCCCTACCTTCGCAAGTTCGCCGAAGGGGCCGGATTGGATGATCCTTTCGCCGACCTGCAGGCCTTTGCTGAGCATGAACCACTGATATATTTGCGGCCTGTGGGTCAATGTATGACACGAATGGACCAAGTCGTAACCGGCTGCGGTGATCCGCCGTATTTCGTCGGGATGAGCAAAAAGGTAATCCAGTTTCTCGACCACGTTGCTGCTGTCGACAAAAACACAGTTCTCCATGTCGACAAAGCCAGCCGACTCCACCGCTGCCGTTCGTTCCGCCACGAGACAGGACTTTGCCCCGGGGATCTCAAAATGCTTGCGCACGACCTCGCCGCCCATGGTGCCGCATGTGGGGGCGACGAGGCTTGCGTTAAGCGCGCGCGCATAGGCCTCTCCGGATAAGAGCCGGGACGCCAGCTTGCTCTCATAGGCGTGTTGCGGTGAGACCAGGCAGGGATAACGGTCGCGGATGATCGGAAAAATCGTCTGTCGCCAGGGATAGAGACCGTAGGCCTGACCTGTGAGGGTGACCGGGATGACCTTTTGCTGCCCATAGTCGTGGTAGACTTCGGGATCGATGAAATTTGGCCAGACGAACAGATTTTCCTTTACCGCCGGCATGTATTCTGGAGTCATCGTTGCGATTGCGAAATAGGTCTCGATGCCCCACTGCTCCATATCGGAAAGGAAGCCGGCGCGCCGATCGCACCATGGGTCGGCATTATGAAGGCCAAGCTTCGGGACCGCGATATTGGTAGTGGTGTTGGTGATTTTTATCCGACGTGAGCCGTGCGACCGATAACCGCTTTCAAACAGCGTCAGATCCGGTTCGTACCTGTCGCATATCTCTGCATAATCGCAGTCGCGGTTAACGACGACGACATCGAAATGTGTTGCCAGGCACTTGACCTGCTGCTGCATGTGCAGCAGCAGGTAACCGGCCGCGTTTGCATTGGGTTGGTGGTCCCATTGGAAAAAAACGAGGCGCGGTTTTCGATGATCAACCTTGCTGTTCATGTCCCTATCGGATGGCTCCAGGAGCAGTGACTTCGACGCTCGGAGCTGCCAGATGTGGATAGGGCTCTTGCCAGGAGTTGACACCAATCCTGTTCTTTAATCCACCAGAAAGCTTCCACTCGAAGTAAGCGATCGTTCTCTCAAGCCCCTCACGAAGGTTCACCTTCGGTTGCCAGCCGAGGTCCTGCTGTGCGCGGGAAATGTCGGGCTTGCGCTGCGTCGGATCGTCCATCGGCAAGGGATTGTAAACGATGCGTGATTTCGAGCCCGTCATCTCGATGACCATTTCGGCCAATTCCCGGACCTGGAATTCTCCTGGGTTACCGAGATTGATCGGACCGGTAACACCGGCCGGCGCACCCATCAGGCGGAGGAAGCCCTCGATCAGATCGTCTACATAGCAAAATGAGCGCGTCTGCGTGCCGTTGCCGAAGATGGTGATCGGCTCGTTTTGAAGCGCCTGAACGATGAAGTTGGAGACGACCCGTCCGTCATTGGTCTGCATGCGCGGCCCGTAGGTATTGAAGATCCGCGCTACCCGAATTTCCACGCCATATTGGCGATGATAGTCGAAGAACAGCGTCTCGGCGCACCGCTTGCCTTCGTCGTAGCATGCCCGCGGACCTATGGGATTGACGCTGCCTCGATACTCCTCGGGCTGGGGGTGGACGGCCGGATCGCCATAAACTTCACTCGTCGATGCCTGGAAGATCTTCGCCTTGGTGCGTTTGGCCAGGCCGAGCATATTGATGGCCCCGTGCACATTGGTCTTCACCGTCTGCACGGGGTCGTGCTGATAGTGGACCGGAGATGCCGGACAGGCAAGGTTGTAGATCTCGTCGACCTCCACATAAAGCGGGAAGGTAATGTCATGACGGAGCACCTCAAAGCGAGGATCGTCGAGAAGATGCAGGACATTGTCGCGCGAACCGGTGTAGTAATTATCCACGCAGAGGACGTCATTGCCTTCTCGCAAAAGCCTTTCGCACAGGAATGATCCCAGAAATCCAGTGCCGCCGGTAACCAAAACTCGCTTGTGTCCGTGCATTGATGTGCTCCATTGTTGATGATTGTGCGCAGGACGAGAAACAGGTCAGCAGGCTCCCTTGCCCTTCAGGACCGCAGGAATTGTGCTGAGAAGAATGTACCAGTCGAACCACAGGGACCGGTTGTCGATATAGAAGCCGTCGAGTTGCTGCTGCAGCTCGATATCCGCATCGCTTCGTTCGGATATCTGCCAGAGGCCTGTCAGCCCCGGTACTACCGAACGCCGCTTGTCACGAAATTCGCTATCCATCGCCGAGAGGTGATACTCCGGAAACGGACGGGGTCCCACCAGGGCCATTTCCCCTGCAATGATATTCACCAGCTGCGGGAGTTCATCGATGCTCGATGCGCGAAGGAGATGTCCGATCACCGGCAAAACGCGCGGGTCCTCCCGAAGCTTGAAGTGAGTGGACCATTCTGCTTGTGCGGCTGGATTGTCTCGGAACAACGCTTCGAGGCGTTGTTCCGCATCTCTGTACATCGTCCTGAGCTTCAGGACGTGAACCGGCTTGCCAAACAAACCTTCCCTGGCATGTCTGAAGAAAACCGGCCCCGGATCGATGGCATAGATCGCCGCAGCAGCAATGAGAATGATGGGCATAAGCACCAGCACCGCGGGAATGGCGATCGCCAGATCGAGGGCGCGACGCACCAGGTTCGAGTTTGCCGCCCCCCCGCTGCTCGCCAAGCGAACACCGATCTCGCCGCCGATCTCCGCCGGTCGCAATCCGGCTACTTTGACGTTTGGCGTATCGGAGAGGAGGATGACTTCGGCGAACGTCTGACGCAACGTCGCCAACTCGGCGATGTGTGAGCCCGTATCATCGGC
Organism: Rhizobium lentis; assembly: GCF_014200175.1. Classification (GTDB taxonomy): domain Bacteria; phylum Pseudomonadota; class Alphaproteobacteria; order Rhizobiales; family Rhizobiaceae; genus Rhizobium; species Rhizobium mulingense. The sequence goes on from NZ_JACHBD010000005.1 coordinate 345,561, forward strand.
GATCAAGGCAATCGATGGGCGGTCATAGGGCGATAGGTCCGAAATGTCGGGGACGCAAGATTCCGGCCGAATGCCATACTGCCAATGATCTGTGAAATGCGCGATGAGCGCGGGGATACGATTGCTGCCGCCGATGATCACCGCCTGCTCTCCCCAGACACCAAGTCTGCGCGACAGACCACGGGCAGCCCCATGCATGGCAGGCTGAACAATCAACCCGAGGCCAAGAAACCCAAAGAGGGGAAGCAGCAGTCGCGTCCCTTCCGGTAGAAGGATTGCCCCAAGCGCCGCAATGACAGCCACCTTGACAGACGCCATCGTGCGGCGGCGCAGATGTTCGTGGTCGTGGATCCGATACCCAGGATAGAGCGCGCTCGATGCATAGAGGATGATCGCTGCCAGTGCTGCGAGTGCGCAAGCACGCTCCAGTAGCATGTTCTCCGAACCGTATGGAAGAAACAGCAGAAGAAGAGAGTAGGCGATGAGATAGCTCGCGATGTCGCCGGCAACCAAGATCGACGACGTAGCAAGCCGAGATGCCTTGCGTCTGATGGGAGCTGGTATATTCAGCCTTAGCCCCTTGCTGAACGCAGCGCCCGGCGTGGCGTTTGCCATCGGCGGGACAGAATTTGCCGGACCTGTTCGTGCGGCCACATCGTTTGCGGTGATTGCCTTCGGCAGGTCGGAGATCGACGCTAGTAGGGACATGATGGCTTTACACCTTTACAGCTGCTGCTTTTGGCGCGGTCGATCCAAAAACCTCGTCTTCGATCGGAAATTTCCGAAGTCCCAGTCTCTGGAATGCTGTCAGTGAGATGAAGGTCGGCACGACCAGCGCATAGCGCCGCCACAGCCGCCGCGGCTCGCATAGAAGGCGAAACACCCATTCGAAGCCGCTTCTTTGAATGATCCTGGGAGCCTGTCGTTTCAGGCCGGCGTGGAAGTCGAAAGCCGCTCCGACACCGATGAGCATTGATGCATCAAGACGATCGCGCATGCGAGCCATCCAGAGTTCCTGCTTGGGGCTGCTGAGACCAACCCAGATAATATCCGCGCCTGACCGATTGATCCGGTCTGCAATATCCGTCTCTTCTTGCAGCGACAATTGATGAAACGGTGGTGCGTAGGAGCCGACTATCTGCGCTTCCGGGAATTTTGCGAGAAGGCGTGCCTGCAACCGATCCAGCGTCTCGGTTGTCGCGCCATAGAGGAAATGGCGCACGCCTTTGGCTCTGCCGGCGTCGAAAACAGACAGCATCAGGTCAGGTCCGTAGACCCGGTCGCTTTCCAAATGGCCCGCACGTTTCAGTGCCCACACCAACGGCATGCCGTCAGGGGTTACGAGGAATGCCCGGTTATGTATCGACCGAAGTTCGGCATCGTCCTGGCATCGGACGATGCCGTGCGCGTCGCGAACGCACACATATCCCTTCCTGCCGTCTTCAATCGCGGTTTGAATAAGCCCGGTCGCGCTTCTGAGATTGACCGCCGAAACGCGAACACCAAGGACATTCGTCCATCCCAAGGCGCCCTTCGGATGGAGAACTGAAGTTTGGCTGCTGTCTGCTGATTGCTTTCTCATGACCTGCGCTTTCGCGACCGAAACTGTCATCAGAATATCCTGGCAGACCGATTGCCTCCATACTTGCCGCTCCAGCTATTGGACGTAGAACAGACTTGTCGTTTACGTCTTACGCCGAGATGACGTACAATATTTGAAGTAAGTCTGTGTACCCCATAGCTTGCCACGTTGCTCCTTATGATGAACGCGGCCCCGAAATTGCGGTTTGACCCTAACGGAACTGCAGAAGATACCGTTTCGTGCGAGCAAAGATGGTTAGGCTTGAGCACTAACAAAGCCGGCAAGAGAGAACATGGTGAAGGGGGAGATGACAGCTCCGGCCGGCGAGCCTTCGGTTCGATCGCCGCGCCCAACTCGTCAGTTGCCGGCACCAGGCAACCATCCTTGATCGGCAGTACAAGTTGCCATAGCCAGGCTTAATCGACGCAGAATTCTGCTAGTGGCGGCGCCCTTGTCACTCGGGCGCGACCACGCTTCCCGAGTCCGCGCCGGCCTTCTGAAGATCCGCCAGACTGCCATATTCTCCGGACCGCATGATCCTCGGATCTACTCGGAAGCTCTGGTTGCTCAAATTGCCAATGTAGCGGTTACCCGCGAACTGCACATATCCAGGCCCGTGATCAGGAGCGTGGACGTATGCCGCAAGCCCGTTGCTACTGTCGATCGACACGACATTGTTCTCGATACGATTTGGCTTGGCCCATGGTGGGTGCCAGCCTCTGCCGGTTCCGTCATCGACGCGAAAGGCCGCACCCGATCCGCCGGTGATCACGTTTCCCGTCACCAAGTTGCTCCAGCCGCCGTTGATGCCGATCGCCGATATGTTGTCCGAGAGCGAATTTTCTTCGATGCGGATCCCGCTCGCCTTTCCATCCGTGTAGATCGCCCAGCTGATGGGAGTGGGCCATTCGCTGGTATTTTCGTATTCGGGAGGCCAGAACGTCCCGTCCGGCCTGTTCATAAGGTAGCCGGTCCCGGTCACGACATTGGAGCGGATGGTGCTGTTCAAGGGGTCGGCTTGCTCGCCCATCATCTTGATGGCGCCGCCATCGGCAGTCTGCTGGTTGGCGTTACGGACCACATTGTGCTCGATGACGGCGTTATAGACCGCGTCATTAGAACCCCACAGTGAACCGCCGGCGATCCCGAACTGCGCGGTGTTCTCGACGAGGTTGTCGGCGATCCTGACATTGTCGGCAGCCTGGAACCATACACCGGCTGTCTCAATGTAAATCTTTCCAATGTCATGGATGTAGTTTGAAAGGATTCTGGCACCGTCCGACTTGCCGAAGGTGCCATAATTCGTGCCGACGTAAATCCCGTTGCCAGCCACATCCGCGATCACGTTGCCGGCAATCAACGCGTCCTTGCTTTCCGTCACATGGATCCCGACGCCGACATTCTCGATATTGTTGCCAAGGATTTTAACACCATCGGCGTGTTCGATTCGGATGGCGCCAAATCCTCTCGTATCCGTAAAAAATTTGCCGCTGCCTTGGGGCGCTCCGTCTCTGAACTCGAGCCCCGATACAACCACCCCATTGGCCCCGTCCAACTTCAAGAATGTCGGCAATACGCCAGCAACGACGACGGAATCGGGGAACGACTGATCGATCGGGGTATAATGAAGCTGGCCCGCGGCAGCGTCGTGCCACCACTCTCCAGGCGCGTCGAGCAAGCTCTTGGCGCCGGTCAGGAAGTAGCGGCTGCCTTCGGCGGTAAAGAAATAACTTGTGCCTTTGGTATGGACGGTCCGGCCGCCGCCATCGATGGATACGACCGGAAGCGTATCATTGCCCCACTGGCCTCCGGGTTGATACCCACCAACGATGTCGACGACCAGCCCGCTCGCATTCCCCACATCCGGAAGATCGCCGGCACGGAAACAAAAGCGCGTGTTTCCTTCCCAAATATCGATTGCAGGTTCGCACTTTGCCGCGAATAACCACCCCTTGCGGGGGTCGCCATCAGCCGGAGCATTGGGAAATCGAGCCCGAGTTTGCCGTATCCGATTGACGAAAAGGTCACCGACGCTCTCCTCCGGCGGCAATGTCAGCGGCGTCGTCCAGCGGCCATCGGACTGCCGCGCCCAGTTATCCACGCGTGGCCCTCCATGCAGAACCGGCGCTTCATTGCATCTAGCCGTGAGGATCAAACCCGTATCGCGGGCGTCAAAGACGATCGGCTGGGTAAGGTAGTAATCGCCTTTACCGAGCGCAATTAGATTGGGACCGCCTTTCTCGCGGGCAGCATCACGGGCTCGTTCGATGCTGGCGAAAGGTCCATCATTCCGCTGCTGATTTGCGGTCGGAAGCAGGCCGCCCCAACTGTCTTTTCCATCGGGAGAAACGTAGAATACTGTCCGCGCCGCGGTGCTGCTGCTCAAGGTGTCGCGTAAAGAAGTCCCACTCAATTTGGCTGCCGAAGTCGCGGAAGCTTCCGCGCAGGTCGCGTCCCGGATGAGCATCTGCAGGCGCTCGGGCGCATCCCCCTCTGTCCCGGCTGGAGCCGAAATGCCGGAATTCGGAAAGAGCATGACAGGCAAGATGCTCAGGATCAGTCCAATACGCCGCCTCATGATTTCTGCAACCCTCTCATAAGGCCACGCGAGGCGCCCGCCAAGATGGCGAAGGGCTGCTCGAAACGACGGGCGCGTATAGCGAAAACATGATGATGGCTGTGGTGAACAGGATGAAGATCGCGTCATTCTGAACCAAAAAAATACTCTCGGTCAGATTCATCACCAGGATCATGATCGTAAGGACATTGAGCCAGAGCCATCCATACTGCGCATCATAACAATGAAGGAACGCGCCCTGGCGGATTGCATGGGGAAGCATCAGGGCAAACGGGATCATTCCCATTATTCCAAAGCTTAACAAGATATCGCGATATCCATTATGCGCGTGTGGCGCGGCCCATCCTACTTTTGTCCAGATGTGCGCCGCTTCGGGGTTGGCGTCCGTCCAGAAAGCCTGGTAACCATAACCGAGCAACCAACGATCGGATATGTCGCGATCAACCAGCTCCCATAATGGCACCCGACCCGTCAACGTCGCGTCCTTGCCGAGCGCTTCAAGGGCCGGAACCAGGAATTCGTGAAGCGAAATCAGAATGCCGACAGACAGCTGAACGAAAAACAGGACGATGACGATGCGGCCAATGCTGCTGCTACTTTGCAGGAGGGAATAAAAGCCGATCAGGCAAAACGCGACTGTCGTCGCAATGATTGCTGTCATTGATCCGGAGCTCGCCAGGCAGATAATACCCGCGGCCAACAGGATGAACGCGGTTCGCCGCAGGTCGAGCTTGCCGTCGATCAGCACGGCGGTCGCCACCAAGATCATCAGCGCCGCGTACCAGCCAAGCACGTTCTTGTGAACGAAGATTCCCCGCATCGCACCATCCGGCATAGTGGCGAGGGCTGGTGACACCACAGAGATAACCACACTGAGGAGGATACAGGCTCCCAGGGTCATAAATAACAGGAACAGCAACTGCCTTGGCGTGAAACGGATCGCCAGGACGTAGGAAAGAAGCACGCAAAACAAAAGACCGATTGCGCGCCTCAAGGTCGATGAAGGTCCTATTGACCACAAGGTCGACAAAAACGGCAGAGCAAGGATCAGAGGAACAATCAGATTTCGCCTGACCGCCGTTAGAAATTGCGGAAAATTGCGTATCAGGACCAAGATTGTAAATGCATATATTGGAAGGCAAGGAAGACGCAGTATAGATTTGGCAGATTCGCTGAGCGTTCCGTCCGCATCTGACAGCATAAGTGGCAGAAGGGCGCCTGTCTGAAAAAAAAGGGATATGCCGGCGCCCCAGCATTCTATGGCCCGCCAACTGATGGTTGGTCCGCTGGCAGTTCTGAGGCTAGCTACTCCCATGATCCGTTCCGACTGAGTTGAACAGACAAGCGACTCTTGATCCGACGGATCAAAACAACAGGTGTCGGCCTTTTGCGGCACTGCTTTCAAGCAATCATCCGGCCACATCAGCAGTCAACCTGTCCTAGGGAACGGCGGGCTACGCCTAATGCACCCTCTCTCCACCCAAAGGCGATGTTGGGGTTAAGCTCCGAGCTTGCATTACCCCAAAGGCGGGTCGGTATGCCCGCATGATTGCCCTTAAGAGCAGATGTTGCGCATGTCCGTTCACCGGTACCGTGGCGACGATGTCTTGTGAATCGTGGTGAAGCCGCGCTCCACTGGACTGAGGCAACAATTCTGGCAGAGGCTGTTTCTGCAGTCGAAGCCTGCAAGGTTTAGGATTGCTATGTTCCTGCGTCATGATCCTAGTTCTCCATCCAACGCCACCGGCGCAGCAATCGTCGCGGCGATCTCATTGGCTCCGCGCCAGGCGCTGTTCGGTCGACGCAGTACTTTGGATATCGCCATCACCGGGGCACTAAACTTCGTCGGCTGCGTGACGCTCGGCCTCCTGCGCAACTTTGCGCCGCTGCAGAGCGGCGCATGGCGACAACTTACCTGAGGGGGCGTCATGGAACGGCCGACCCTCAGTGTCCTCATCAACAATTACAACTACGCACGCTTTGTCGGGCGGGCGATAGACAGCGTGTTGAGCCAAGCCGAGGGCAATGTCGAGATAATCGCCGTCGACGACGGATCTACCGACCACTCGCGCTCCGTCCTGGAAGCATACGGCAACCGGGTGAAGGTGATCTTTCAGGAGAACGCCGGACAGGCCGCCGCGATCAATGCCGCGGTAGGATCGAGCACCGGCGAGATCCTCTGTTTTCTGGATGCCGACGACTGGTGGGCACCGAGCAAGCTATCAGCGACCGCTGCAGCCTTTCGCGCGAACCCTCAAGCATCGCTCGTCTATCATCGACTGCAGCCGACGCTTGTCGATGGCACGCCGACGTCCAAGCCAATCCCTCGAACCCTCTGTTCGGGCGCGTTGTCGTCGCTGCTCACACGCTCTGCCGGTTGGTGGCCATTCCCGCTGACGTCGGCGGTCGCGGTACGACGCAGCGCTTGGGATGCTGCGGGCAACATTCCAGAACAGTTCCGCATATCGGCCGACGCCTGGCTCGTGGGAATCTATCCGTTTCTGGGGGATGTGATCGCCATGCCGGATCCGCTTGGATTCTACCGCATCCACAATAACAATTGGTATCGCCCCACCGAAGATGCCGCGACGCTCAGGAGACGGATGACGCACTGGCAGCATACTGTTGAAGCAACGAACCTGTTTCTCTCAACTCATGAACTGCCGGCAAGACTACATCTGAGGGATCACTATCCCTATCGCGTTGCGTCGGCAAAGCTGCAGGGCGCCGATGCGCTCACGAGGGTCAAGCTTGCCATCGAAGGCCTCTTCTTTGCCGGCGAGCCGAACCTGCTCAGGCGGACGCGCGACAGCCTGCGCTCGGCGCGCGGCCTGTCGCGGTTCGGTCTGGATGTGGGCTTGCCGGGGGTAGCGAAATGAAGGCGCTGCTATTGGTGTCCGAACTGGAAGACTATACCATTTCCTTTGCCAGCGGCGTTGCTCAGCACCTCGATGTTGTGCTTGCCGTGCCGCGCCGGCGCTATGCACATCTCGCCTCTTCCTTCGACCCGGCTGTCGATCTGCACCTTCTGGACTGGCCGAGACACCGTTCTCTCTCCAATCCGTGGTTCCTGTACCAGCTCACGCGCCTGATCCGGCGCGAACAGCCGAACCTCATTCATCTCCTCAGCAATTCGACGCTTTGGCTGAACCTCGCTGTTCCGTTCTGGCGCCCTATCCCGCTTGTGACGACGATCCATGACGTCGAAATCCATCCGGGCGACGCCGATACGCGTACCTTGCCTAGCTGGGCTCCCGAACTGATGGTGAAGCAATCCGGACACCTCGTCGTGCATGGCGAGGGGTTGAAGCGGATGGTCCTCGACCGATATGCAAAATCGCCCGACCGCGTCCATGTTCTTTCGCACCCCTCCATCCTTCGCTATGCGGAGCTCGCCCGGCGACGGAAGATGACGGCGCGCGAAGCGGATGGAACGATACGCGTCCTGCTGTTCGGACGGATATTCGCCTATAAGGGTCTGGAACATCTGGTCCGGGCCGAAGCGATGCTCAAGGACGCGCTTCCCAACCTGCGCGTCACGGTCGCGGGCCGTGGCGACAATCCGGCGATATTCCTGCCGCTTATGGGGCATGCCGACCGCTATGATATTCGCAATCGTTTTATCGAGGATGCAGAGGTCGCCCAGCTTTTCCTGGACACCGACATCGTCGTGCTTCCATATACGGAAGCCTCCCAAAGCGGCGTGCTCAACCTTGCCGCCGCATTCGGCAAACCCGTCATCGTTACTGATGTCGGCGAGTTGCGGGATACCGTTGAGCCCAACGGGTTGGGGATGGTGGTCCCCCCCGGCGATCCCAAAGAGCTCGCGGCAGCGATCAGGACATTGGCAGACAACGGCGAGCTTAGAATCAGGTTGGGCGCCAATGCGCTCGAATGGGCCAAGGGGCCGAATTCGCCTGAACGGGTCGGCGGCCGGGCCGCGGCAGTTTATCGGGAGGTGGTCGGGTCATGCTGATGGAAGCCCTCACAGACAGAAGCCGGCCGGCGGCCCGCAGCGCGGCTAGCGTCCGCCATTATCTTCCGGGCGGCTGCGAGAACGGCGGCGGCATCGGCAGGCTTGTCGGCTATATAATAGAGACGGCGAAAGAGACCGGCGCGAAACATTTCGTCACCGATACAAGAGGGGCTCGATGGTCCAAACTGACTTCGCCGGCGCGACTGGTCGGGGCGATCCTGACAATGGCAAAGGACCGGATCGTTACGCCTGATCGCATTCACCATATCCACATCGCTGGCCGCGGCAGCACTTCTCGCAAACTGATCCTGGCCGAGGCTGCCCGCCTGTTAGGGTGCTGCCACATATTGCACCTTCACGACTACGATTACGCCGGCGATTTCGCGCAACGCTCGCCGCGTCAACAACGGCTCATACGTCGAATGTTTCAGAATGCCGACCGTGTCGTGGCGCTGGGCCAGCGCGATCGCGCGACGCTGACGACCCTTCTGGGTGTTGACGAGCGCCGCGCGGTCGTCGCCCATAATTGCGTCCCCGATCCCGGGACGCATAATATTTGCGACGGCGGGACACCGCTGATCGTATTCCTCGGCCGGTTGAGCGAACGCAAGGGGGTCACTGAGCTTCTATCGGCCCTGAACCACCCGCTTATGAAAGAACTCCGGTGGCGGGCCGTGCTGGCCGGCGATGGTCCTGTCGAGCATTATCGCCGTCTGGCTGACGCCATGGCGCTTTCCGATCGGGTCGAGATGCCCGGCTGGCTTGACGCCGGTGAGGCGCGAGCCTTGTGCGCGCGTGCAGATATTCTGGTCCTGCCGTCGCACGCCGAAGGGCTGGCAATGGCCGTGCTCGAAGGACTGTCCCATGGGCTCGCCGTCGTAACGACTCGTGTTGGGGCGCATGAGGAAGTCATTACCGATGGTGAGACCGGGATTTTCGTGCCGGTGGGAGACCAGAATGCCCTGGGCGCAGCTTTGGCAAAGCTGGTATCTGACCGCGAATTGTGCATCCGCCTCTCCGTCCAGGGGCGCGCGCATTATGTCAACTATTTCAGCATGATGGTCTATATGCGCTCGCTTGAAAAACTTTACGAAACCGTATCCGCGAAACACCAAGGATGGGCTGCCGCACGATGACGATTTCCACTGTTCCGCCGGACCGCAACCTTCCGATCTCGCCAATGCGGTATGATCCTCGCGCTCAGGTCGAGACCAAGGCGGATAACCTAGACCTCGCATCCGCCTTTCGTATGCTGCGGCGAAGAATGGTCACGATCATTGCGATAACCTTGCTGCTGGTGGCGCCCGCGGCGATTATGATCTCTGGGTTGAAGCCCACCTATCAGGCCTCGGCCCGATTGATCGTCCACCAGCCTCTCGCGACATCACTTGGTGCGGAGGATACCAGCCGCGGCAATCCGCTTGACGTGAAATCGGAGACTGAGCGGCTTTTATCCAGAAGTATTGCAGAGCGAGTCGTGCGCGAAATGCGGCTTAACATGCGGGACGAGTTCAATCCAGCGCTGCGGAAGGTCTCGTTTTTTGAGAGTATCCGGGCAAACCTGCGAGGCCTTTTCGACACGGAAAAGCCCGCTTCGGCGGCACGAGACAGCATCGAAGCCACTATCCGGGAATATTATCAGGCACTCGGAGTGTGGCACGAAGAGAGGAGCGAAGTTATCCAGATCAGCTTCACGGCAAATGATGCTGAACTCGCAGCCGCTGTTCCTAACCGTGTCGTCAGCATTTATCTCGACGAGCGGAAGGGCAGTGTCGGTGCCCGCCTGGATGCAGCGGAAACATGGATCCGACAGCGCATTGCCGAACAGAAGGGTCGCGCGGTTATTGCTCGCGACGCTGCCCGCAACTATCAAGAATCGATGGACATCGTATCGAAAGAGGACGCTCAGGATGAACGTATCAAAACCCTCCTGGAACTCACCGGGCGCGAAGGTAAAATCGAGGAAAGCCGGCTTGAGGTAAAAGCGACGATATCGGCGCTCGAAACCGCGGATAATCCTTCGGCTGCGGTGCAGAACATCGCCGTCCCCGATAGCATCTCCACGAAGCAACGCGATCTTCGCGCACAGGAGGAAGATCTTTCCCGTCTGCTTGAGCTATATGACAGCAATGCCGAGGCAGTGGTGGATTTACGCAGGAAGATCGAACAATCCCGTATCGATCTCGACCTCGCAACCAAGCAATATCTCCAATCAATGCGCGCCAAGCTTGCCGCCCTTGATCATGAAGCCAACGCAGTGCAATCCATCTTGGCTGTCGCTAAGGAAAAACGCACACGCGATGCCCTGGCGCAGACCGAATTGACACGACTGCAGCGTATTGCCGAAAACGAGCAAGCCGCACTCGACAAGCTTGAGGACCAGCGTCGGGACCTCGCCGCCAAGGCCACACTGCCGGGCGCGGAATTGGAGGTTTTCTCACCGGCTTCGGTGCCGCTCGTGTCACAGGGACGTGGAAGGCTCTTCTATCTGGTGGGCGCCCTCCTGGCTGCAATCTCGGCAGCCGTGACCGCTGCTTTCGTACTCGAGATGTGGGACCAGTCCGTCCGGAGTTTCGATCAGATAGCAGGAATGGCCCGCACGATACCGGCAGGACTTATCCCACGGCTGGCGCGGAAGGAAAATCCGAAGACGATTTTCAGACTTGTGCAGGTCCCGATGTTTGACGAGGCAATTCGCACCGTGATCCTGACGCTCAAACAATCCAACGGGGGCAAGGTGCCGAACAGTATCGTCGTTACGTCGGCGCACAGCGGAGAAGGCAAGTCGCTTGTCGCAAGATCGCTGGCTATCGAGCTCGCCGCCGCGGCAATTCCGGTGCTGCTGGTCGACGGCGACCTTCGACGGGGAGAACTCGATTCGTTCTTCAGGTCGGGGCTACAGCAGGGTTTGAACGAATACCTGAACGGCCAGGCAGATATCCGCGACATCGTCTACCACCATCCAAGCGGTATCGACTTCATTCCATCTGGCAAATTCAGTCTTCAGCGACGCGTTCGTCCGAACGGCCTGACAGATATCATCGAGGTGGCGGGCGCGGCCGGCCGGATTGTCATCTTCGACAGCGCGCCCGTGCTCGCCTCGACAGACACCGTGCTTCTGACTGCGCTCGCGGAAAAAACACTGGCTGTTGTCAGATGGGGAAAGACGAGCCGTCGCGCGGTCGAGTTCAGCCTGCAGCAAATGAAAAGCCCGCGAAATTCGGAAATCCTTGTCGCGATCAACAATGTAAGCCCCGACAAACACGCGCTGTATAATTTCAGTGATTCAGAGCTTTTTTCCAAATCTCTGATGAAATATTACCAGCCTCACACCGACGATACTCTGAAAACAATAATTAATAATATATTTTCTTTGAAATCGAAGATAATACATAAATGAATGAACTGCCGCACTATTGTTCGAGTTGGAGGGCAATCATGGATATGGGTATGACAAAGAACCAAAAAGTTGCACTGATTACGGGCATAACAGGTCAGGACGGTGCGTATTTGGCCGAAATGCTCCTGGACAAGGGCTATATCGTTCACGGCCTCAAACGACGCTCATCGTCCTTCAACACCAGTCGTATCGAGCATCTGTACGAGGATCCCCATGTCGAGAATCCTCGCTTCATTTTGCACTTTGGGGATATGACGGATTCGACCAATCTCATCCGCGTCATCCAGGAAACGCAGCCGGACGAGATTTATAATCTCGCCGCACAGAGCCACGTTCAAGTTTCGTTCGAGACACCGGAATATACCGCAAACGCCGATGGAACCGGCACCCTGCGGCTGCTGGAAGCAATTCGCCTCCTTGGGTTGACCAAGAAGACCCGCTTCTATCAAGCGTCCACCTCGGAACTCTACGGCAAAGTTCAGGAAGTTCCGCAGAGCGAAACGACGCCCTTCTACCCTCGATCACCCTACGCGGCGGCCAAGCTCTATGCCTATTGGATCGTCGTCAATTATCGCGAGGCATATGGCATGCATGCCTCGAACGGGATTTTGTTCAATCATGAAAGCCCGATCCGCGGCGAAACATTCGTGACGCGTAAAATCACCCGGGCGGCGGCTGCGATCCATCTTGGATTGCAGGACAGGCTCTATCTCGGCAATTTGGATGCGAAGCGCGACTGGGGACATGCACGAGAATATGTCCGCGGTATGTGGCTGATGCTGCAACAGGACGAACCCGGGGATTATGTCCTTGCGACCGGCGAGACGCATTCGGTGCGTTCCTTCGTTGAAAAGGCTTTTGCCAAGGTGGGCATGCCGATTGATTGGCGTGGGAACGGGGTCGAGGAAAAGGGATTCGACAAGACTTCAGGTCAGTGTGTCGTGGAGATCGATCCGGCCTACTTCCGCCCGACCGAAGTTGATCTTCTGATTGGCGATCCGACAAAGGCGCACACGAAGCTTGGCTGGAAACACGAGACCAGTCTCGATCAGCTGGTCACGGAGATGGTTCGCGAGGATCTGAAAGTCATGGCACGAAATGTTCCGTCCGTGGGCGTGACGAAAAGTTTTGCTTATGCCTGAAGAGCCCCACGGGCTCTCCGATCAAAAGGGAGTTGCGCCTGCGTGCCGTGCGCGCTGCAATGTCAATCGCCGTCATACCAGTCTTCCGCTCCCATGATAGGGAAGCAATCCGATTCCGGAGAGGCACAGCTCTCGCCGTCGCCCCCTCATTCGCTGCATCCTGCGTCCCCTCGACGTCCTGATGATGAACTGCTCCAACGGCAATCGAAGGGAACGAAATTCAAGCGGTCTGGTTTGGTCCTTGAAGCGCCTGTCGCGCCCTGGCGACAAGGCGGCCCGAGGAGCACGTTGCTGTGAATGTTGTAAGGTTCCCCCGCAGAGAGCACTCCGACGATCCGGATCGCGCTTTCGTAAGCAGCGACGCAGACGCGCGACGTCTCTACAAATTCGCCCTTCAGTACGAGATGGATGGCAAGAGCTGGGCCACCGAAATCTGGGCCTATTCCTCCAAAGACGCCGAAGACCGGGTCGCTGCCATGCGGCGATCGCTGACGATGTGCGGCCAGATCTATGCTGAGGTGGAGGCCGAAGCGCCGACATCACCCTGACCGCCTGCGACATTGTTGAGCCGCCAGGGATCTTTCATTCATCCCTCAGTCCCGGCAATCGTCAGGCGCCTCCGCCGGTCCGCCGGGAACAGTTCGTTCCCCGGAGAGTTCGGGCCGCGAATAACTTGCGGGATTCCCGCTTCGGCACTGTGGGGAGCTAGAGATGTCAACGAAATCAAAACAACGCCCAACAATCGGTGAAAATGCACGGACGGCGGGCGGCTGGGGAGCGGCGAGATCTGTGGGAGAAATCCTTCTGCGCGAGCACGTCCCGCGATCCGGGTCGTCGATGCTTGCGCATCACAATAAACCGGACGGCTATATGTGCGTGAGCTGTGCCTGGGCCAAACCTGCAAAACCGCATGCGATGGAATTCTGCGAGGAGGGCGCAAAAGCAACTGCTTGGGAGATCACCACGCGTCGCGCGAACCGCGCGTTTTTTGCCGCCCATACATTGCAGGAGCTGGAGCAATGGAGCGATCACGATCTCGAGGAGCAGGGCCGGCTTACCCACCCGATGCGATGGAACAGCGCGACGGATAAATACGAACCGGTGAGCTGGGACGAGGCCTTTGACGAAATCGGCAGAGAGCTGCGTGCCATTCCTCCGCAGCAGGTGGATTTCTACACGTCAGGTCGCGCCTCCCTGGAAACCTCCTATATGTACCAGCTTTTCGCACGCATCTTCGGCAGCAATAACCTACCGGACTCGTCGAATATGTGCCATGAAAGCACGTCGGTGGGGCTTCCGGAAAGCATCGGAGCGACCGTCGGCACGGCAATCCTTTCGGACTTCCAGAACTGCGACTGCATCTTCTACCTGGCGCAGAACGTCGCCACCTCGTCGCCCAGAATGCTGCACGATCTGCAGGATGCGGCCGACAGAGGCGTCAAGATCGTCACCTTCAATCCGTTGCGCGAAGCCGGCCTTGAGCGTTTCATCAACCCCCAAATGCCGAGCCAGATGCTGACCGGCCGATCGACATCAATTTCCTCGGAATATTTCCAGGTGAAGAACGGAGGTGATATCGCAGCCCTGTTCGGGGTCTGCAAAGCCTTGATCGAAGCCGACGATGCCTTGAAGGCGATGGGCGCGAGCAAGGTTTCAGGCTCCGACGCGGCCCCCGACAAACCGGACAACGCTGCGGCGGTCGCGTTTGCCGCTTCCATCGCCGCAGCCGACAAGAAGCACGTGCTCGACCACGATTTCATCAACACGCACACGTTGGGCTTCGAAGAGTTCGCCGAGACCGCCCGCCGCCACGATTGGGCCGAGCTGGAGCGTGTTTCCGGCCTGACCCGCGAACAGATGATCCAGGCGGCGCGCATCTATGCTCATTCAGAAGCCGTGCTGATGATCTACGGCATGGGATTGACCCAACATGTGATGGGCGTCCAGAACGTCCACATGGTCGCCAATCTCGCGCTGTTGCGCGGGAATGTTGGTAAGCCGGGCGCAAACATCTGCGCGGTGCGAGGACACTCGAACGTTCAGGGACAGCGAACGGTCGGAATAACCGAGAAGCCCGCCCTTGTCCCCCTCGACAAGCTGTCGGAACTCTATCAATTCGATCCGCCGAAATGGGAGGGTCGCTCGACGGTCGATACCTGCAAAGCCATCATGCAAGGTGAGGCAAGGGCGTTCGTCGGGCTGGGCGGCAATTTCCTGCGTGCGGTCCCGGAAACGGACGCGATGGAAGAGGCATGGCGGAAGCTGCGCCTCAGCGTCCAAATTGCAACCAAGCTCAATCGCAGCCATGTCATCCACGGCGAGATCGCCTATCTCCTGCCCTGCCTCGGTCGGCTCGAGATCGATGAACAGGCGAGTGGCCCGCAAGCCGTCTCCATCGAAAGCTCGGTGGCGCATTTCCACGGCTCACGCGGAAGGGCAAAGCCGGCTAGCCACGAGCTGCTGTCGGAACCCGCAATTATCGCCGGCATCGCCAAGGCGACACTGACGAGAGGCCAGGTGCCCTGGGCTGAATGGATCGGCGATTATTCGAAAATCCGCGACGCGATCGAAGCGACCTATCCCGAAACATTTAGGGACTTCAACAAACGCATGTTTCAGCCGGGCGGCATTCCAAGACCGTTGCCGGCGCGGGAGCGCAAGTGGACAACTCCCACCGGGAAAGCCAATTTCCTCACTCCGCCGCGCCTCTTTCCCGAGCTCGATATCGGTTCCGACGCCGGAGAGGTTCTCAACCTCACCACGCTGCGCTCGAACGATCAGTTCAACACGACGATCTATGCCTACGGCGATCGCTACCGGGGTGTGAAGGGGACCAGACAGGTGGTCTTTATGAACGAGGAGGACATTCTGCGGTTGGGCCTCAAAGAGGGTGATTTGGTTGATCTGACGACGGCCATCGATGTCGTAACGATGCGCCGCGTCATGAATTTCAAAGTCGTGCGGCACGATATTCCGGCCGGCTGCTGCGCAGCCTATTATCCGGAGGCGAACCCGCTCTTTCCGCTGGCGCATCACGATGCGAAGGCCAAAACGCCGTCCTATAAGTTGTTGCCGGTGCGTCTCAGCCTCTCCGCCCAATCGTCGCGGTCCTGAACCGGGGTCCCGGCGATGA
The DNA here is from genome assembly GCF_014200175.1 of Rhizobium lentis. Taxonomy (GTDB): domain Bacteria; phylum Pseudomonadota; class Alphaproteobacteria; order Rhizobiales; family Rhizobiaceae; genus Rhizobium; species Rhizobium mulingense. The sequence continues at coordinate 361,372 of NZ_JACHBD010000005.1, forward strand.
ACCAAAGCAAGAATCGAAGCCGGGTTGTGGCAGCAACGCTTTTCTGCGTGGCCGCCGCAGCGGCAGCTATCGGCTGGGCAAGTTTCCCACGGCAGGATCGCGCCTATCCCGCCATGTTGGGAGCCCTGGTTCAGTTACCGGCGCCCCCCGACCGAGCAACCGAAAGAAAGCCAGGAATTTGGTTCGTATCGACAGCAATTCTCTGCGCGTTTGCTATCGGCGCCGTGATCGGATCGGCAAGACATCCGAGGCAATATCGCACCGATCCCCCTGTTAGCTCAGCGCTCGACCAGTTCCGACTGATGCCCAACAAGATCGGCGGGACACCTCCCGACGTCTATTTCGCCCTCGACAGCCCCTATGAAACCACCGCCTATGATCTAGGCCAGGGCAAGCGTCTTTATTCCTGGTTCGGGTGCCCTATGTGCCATGGAGATGGGCGAGGCGGAACCGGCCCTTCATTTCTCGATGGCTGGTGGCTGTACGGCTCGGAAATGGTCTCGATCGTGGCATCTATCCGGGACGGACGACCTCATGGCATGCCCTCCTTCGCCAACAGAATGACGAGCGACCAGATCTGGCAGCTCGCGGGCTACGTCAGGACGATCGGCGCCTACTCGGCGCTCTATACCGCGCCGAGCCGGAACGACGACAAACATACCAGACCGGCCGAGAACCGGGCGCCGGCAGCAAGCCATTTCGAGGAGGGACCGACCGGCGTCCGTTCCGATCGAGGTGTTCGGCCTTGAATATCCCCCGCGCCTCCCTGCTATTCCCCCATCTCCTGTTTCTCTCTGGCTGCACTAGCGATCCGCAATCGGCTCTTAATGCCGATGGACCTTCAGCCATGGAGCTTCGAGAGTTGATATCGCTGTTTGTCGCGGTCTGCGGTGTCGTCTTCGTGCTGGTCATGGTCGTCATGACGTGGGCCCTGGTTCGCAGGAGGAACCCGGCGCCCGGCAGGCCTCAGACCGAGCGCTCCATGGGCAGGGCCGTAAGCGCGGCAATTGTAGGGACCGTTCTCGTCATAACCTTTCTGACCGTTTCGAGCTTTTACGCCACGCGCAGCATCGACTGGCGCGAGGCTGATCCTGCGACGGTCGTCGTTCGGGGCCAGCAATGGTGGTGGCAATTCACCTATCTTAATGCGGATCCGGCGAAAACCGTCCAGACCGCCAACGAACTGCATATTCCGGTGGGAACCGACGTCCGGCTGCGTCTGGAGGCAACGGACGTCATTCACTCATTCTGGGTACCTAACCTGACGGGAAAGCAGGACCTGGTTCCCGGCCGCGAGAATGGACTGACGCTTCATGCCAGCAAACCCGGCGTCTATCGCGGTCAATGCGCCGAGTTCTGCGGCCTGCAGCACAGCCACATGGCTCTGCTGGTGGTTGCCGAGGAGCCTGACGATTATGCCCGCTGGCTGGAAGCGCAGCGAAATGCGGCGGTCGAGCCGGCCGACCGCGATGCGGTGGCGGGCAAGCTGGTCTTTATGAGCAAGCCTTGCGCCGCCTGCCACACGATCCGCGGCACGGCGGCGGGCGGCACCTCAGGACCGGATCTTACCCATGTCGGCAGCCGCAGCATGATCGGAGCGGGACTGCTGGAAAATACGCGGGGATCGATCGCCGCCTGGATCGCCGATCCGCAGACGCTGAAGCCGGGAAACAACATGCCCTTGGTTCCTCTCACCAGCGAAGAGCTGCAGCAATTGAGCGCCTATATGAGTGAGCTCCGATGACGTGCCAGGACAAGACTCCGTCACCCGCCGATCTGGCAGCCGGCAATGAACCGGCCGAAGCCTTTCTCAGGCGAACTTGGTCGACGCCGTCGGGGCTGTTGGCCGCGCTGTCCACGGTCGATCACAAGGTCGTCGGACGGCGCTATATCGCGACAGCCTTCATGTTCCTGCTCCTCGGCGGCGTGCTTGCGCTGGCGATGCGCCTCCAGCTCGCTTTCCCGGAGGCGCGCTTCATCAGCGCGGACCGTTACAACCAGATCTTCACGGTCCATGGGAGCAACATGATGTTCCTTTTTGCCGTGCCAGTGATGGAGGCGATGGCCGTCTATCTGGTCCCGCTGATGGTCGGTACCCGCAACATCGCCTTTCCCAGACTGAATGCCTTTTCATATTGGATATTTCTGGCCGGGGGGCTGCTCCTCTGGATCTCTCTCCTGCTCGATACGGGCCCTGACGTCGGATGGTTCGCTTACGTTCCCCTAGCGGGCCCGCAATATGGCGCAGGGAAGCGGGTGGACATCTGGGCGCAGATGATCACTTTCACCGAAGTGTCGGCCCTTGCCGTCGCCGTCGAGATCGTCGTCACCGTCTTCAAGCTCAGGGCGCCAGGTATGTCGCTCAATCGCATTCCGCTTTTCGTGTGGTCGATGCTGGTGACGGCCTTCCTTGTCATTCTGGCGATGCCGGCGATCATGTTCAGTTCTTCGTCGCTCATTCTCGACCGGCTGGTCGGCACGCAGTTCTACAACCCTTCGGAGGGTGGCGACGCCCTTCTCTGGCAGCACCTATTCTGGTTCTTCGGCCACCCCGAGGTTTACATCATCTTCCTGCCGGCAGTGGGTATGGTATCCGCCATGATCTCCACCTTCACCCGGCGGCCTGTTTTTGGATATCTGCCGCTAGTCTTGGCAATGATCGCGACCGGTGTGCTGGCTTTCGGCCTCTGGGTGCATCATATGTTCGTCGCCGGTCTGCCGCGTCTTGGAAGCAGCTTCTTCACCGCCTCCAGCATGGCGATCGCCATTCCCGCAGGAACCCAGATCTTCTGCTGGCTGGCGACGCTGTGGGACGGACGTCCCATCTTCAAGACACCGTTGCTTTTCATCATCGGCTTCCTGATCACCTTCGTGATCGGCGGAATGACCGGGGTGATGGTGGCCTCCGTGCCGCTCGACACGCAAGTTCACGATACTTATTTCGTCGTGGCGCATTTTCATTATGTGCTGATCGGCGGGTCCGTCTTCCCGCTCATCGGCGCTATCTACTACTGGTTCCCGAAAATGACCGGCCGCATGATGAGCGAAAGGCTCGGCCGATGGGCCTTCGGCCTCATCTTCACCGGCTTTCACCTGACCTTCTTCCCTATGCACATCCTCGGCCTTCAAGGCATGCCGCGCCGCGTCTACACCTATCCGCCGGAATTGCCCTGGGCAGGCTTGAACCTCTTCGTCAGCCTCAGCGCCATCATCCTGGCTGCCGGCTTCCTCATCTTCTTCACCGACGCCGTGCGCAGCTTCAAATTCGGTCCGGCCGCAGGGCCGAACCCCTGGAACGCCTCGACGCTGGAATGGGCTACGTCCTCGCCCCCTCCCCCCTACAACTTTCGCCACATCCCGGTTGTTCAATCCGCCGAACCGCTCTGGGCGGACGGAGAGACCTTGCCGGTGGCCACAGGCCTTAGACTCGACCGACGGGAAGTGATTGTCAGCAGCGTTACGGGAGCCGAGCCGGAAGCGCGGGAATCCATGCCAGCCAATTCGATCTGGCCGCTCCTGGCAGCCATCGCCACCAGCGTCATGCTGATCGGTTCAATCTTCACCCCCTGGGCGGTGATCTGGGGAGCGATCCCGATAGCCATCACCCTCACGGGATGGTTCTGGCCGAAGCAAACTCCGGAGGACGAGTCATGAAAGAACGTATCGCACTCGACCTGTCGAAGCTTCCCCTGCATGGCATGGGCAGTGCGAGCCTGACCTTCTGGGGCACCGCCGCGTTCATGTTGATCGAAGGCATGGGATTTGCACTGACAATCGCGATCTATTTCTACCTGATGAGCCTGGCGCCGCGTTGGCCGATCGAAGCCCCTCCTCCGGATCTTCTTCCGGGGACGGTCCTCACCCTGCTGCTTCTCGTCAGCATCGTGCCGAATATGCTGGTGTCGCGGTGGGCGCAACGCAAGGAGCTGCGCAAGGTGCGCCTGGGGTTGATTGCCATGGCCTTCATGGGCGCGATACCGCTCATCCCCCGCGTATTCGAATTTCCTGCCCTTCATATCAGCTGGGACGACGACGCCTACGGATCGATCGTCTGGACGATTCTTGGTCTGCACACTATCCACATCGTCACCGATCTCATCGACACGATCGTTCTCGCCTGCCTGATGTTTTCCAAGCATGCAGACAATACCCGCCGCTACGGCGATGTCGAAGACAACGCGCTTTACTGGAACTTTGTCGTCCTCGCCTGGCTTCCCCTCTACGGATGCATTTATTGGGTGCCGCGGCTATGAGAGCAGGAACAACGATCGCCTTGCTGGCCATTATGGCGGCACCGGCCTCGGCCCATGACGGCCATGCCCATTCCGGCTCTTTTCCGTGGACCATCGACCCCTGGATCGTTGTACCGCTGGGTCTCAGCGCGGCCTTATATGCATGCGGCAGCCTTCGCTTCCGGCCGCGCTCCCTAGAAAGCCGCCGTTCCTTCGTCCAAAGGCTTGTGACCTTCTGGACCGGTTGGTTCATTCTCACCGGCGCGCTCGTGTCTCCCCTGCATTGGCTGGGTCAACAGCTTTTCAGCTTCCATATGGTCGAACATGAATTGGTCATGGCCATTTCGGCGCCGCTGATCGTGCTATCGCGGCCCTCGGCGATGCTGCTCTGGGGACTACCGAAGATCGTCAGGCGCCAGACGGGACGGGCACTTGCTTCAAACGCGATGCGCAGCGCGTGGAACTGTCTCAGCAACGGCACAGTGGCGACACTGCTGCACGGCGTGACGATCTGGGCCTGGCACGCGCCGATCCTGTTCGACGCCACGATTGACAGCCCGCCCCTCCACCGCCTGCAGCACCTTTCCTTTTTCGCGAGCGCCGTCCTGTTCTGGTGGTCCGTCATCTGGAAGAAGAATCGGGGACTGGCTGCCTGGCACGTCTTTTTGACCATGCTGCATATGAGCATTCTCGGTGCGCTCATCACACTTGCGCCGAGAGTGCTCTATGGGGTGCAGACGCGAGCCTCCGAGACCTGGGGGTTGTCGCCGCTCGAGGACCAGCAGATGGCGGGCCTGGTGATGTGGGTACCTGCAGGGATCATCTACGCCATCGCAGCGCTGACGCTGACCGCATTGTGGATCAGAGACTCGGGAAAAGGAGGCGCAGGTGGAACGCACATCGTTGCCCCGTAACTCGCTTCTGCCTGCTTTCGTCGCGGCTGCCTGCATGGTCAGCTCTGCGGCAGCGGTGTTCTTGACCGACATCTATCGCCAGCGCTCCGAACGCCAAGCCGCTGCGATCGCGATGACGAAAGGCGATCCCGCACGCGCACCGGCGATCTTTCGCCGCTATGGCTGCGCCGGATGCCACACGATTCCGGGCATAGAGGGCGCCGACGGCAAGGTCGGCGGCGATCTCTCCGGTCTGCGCGAACGGGTCTACATTGCGGGCGTGCTCAACAATTCCGCCGATAATCTGGTCGCCTGGATCGTTACACCGCAAGCCTATTCGCCAAAGACCGCAATGCCGGCCACGGGCATATCCGAAGCGGAAGCGCGCGACCTGGCCGCCTATCTCTTTGGGCGTTAGGCACTGAGCGACCGATTCAAGGACGAGGCGTCGGCCGCGGCGGCAATGACTTCAGATATCGAGCCATGGCGATGCGGTCCGACTCGGGGAGTTCAGACGTGTTTTCCACGACGTCCGCCATCGACCAGCCGACATAACCGTGATCGGGCGTCCTGCCGCTCCGAAGCATTTCGGCGATTTCCTGCTCGGACCACGAGCCAATGCCCTCCGGCGTGATGTTCGGATTAAAACCGACACCTTCGGAACTCACCCCTCCGGCAAATCGCGTCTTGGGCTTGATTGCGCCAAAGATGTTGCGGGAGGAATGGCACTCGGCGCAATGGCCGAGCGCTTCGACCAGATAGGTCCCGCGATCATGCATCGGATCGCCGATCGCATTTCCTTCCGGCCGACCTTCATGGAAGAAGAGCAGCTTCCAGAAGCCGACGAAGCGTCGAATGCGAAACATCGGATCGATATCATGCGGCTGCGGACGTTCCGCGACCGGTCGGAGCGTATGCAAATAGGCATAGAGGTCCCTGACATCGTCAAACGTCATGCCGGTATAGCTGGCATAGGGAAACACGGGATAGTAATGCTGTCCCGACGGAGACACGCCGGCGATCAGCGCATTGGCCAGATCTGCGACTGACCATGAGCCGATGCCGGCCTGCGGATCGGGCGAAATATTAGGTACTCGAAAGCTTCCATAGGGGGAGGCCAGAGCGAGGTCGCCGCCCAGTTTCAGACGATCCGGCTGGCCCGGTGAAGCATGGCAGGAGGCACACCCGCTCGCGGCAAATACCAGCCGGCCGCGCTCAGCATCCCCGGGCGTCAGCCCGGAATCGCCGGCCGCAAAAAGCGGATGCGGTCTGGTCACGAACCAGACCAGGGTCGCGATGACGAGGATCGCAACAATGGCAAAGGAAACCGGTCTCGTACCCTCCAACATTCTGCACCTGCATCCTCCTATCGAGCGGTCGCCTCAAGGGGGCGGCGGCTCGACCATGTAGGGCCGTCGGCCTCGGCGACAAAGATAAACGTCGCGCTCGGGATTTGTCTCCAACGCAAAGCCGGAGCTTCGCAACATGGCTTCGACCGCTGCCTTGTTTGGGATGAACCCGTTGGTAGGATCGGCTGCATAGCGCTCTTCGACGAAGAAAGGCGTCGGGTAGTCCCGCCGGTCGAAAACGTTCCATTGCGAAAATTCATAGTCACCTTGAAGCGTGGATATTGTGGAACCAGGCCCCAGTTCGTTGATGCACCACTTCAAAGCCGGATTCATCATCGTCTGCATCCGCCTTACGATCAGTTCTCCAGAAAGGCAGTGTGCGAGGCTGCCATTCTGCGACGATGGCGAGGCGCTCCTGTTCGCCTTCGTGGGCGATCGTCCAGATTGGCGGCGAACCAGTCGATCGTATATCTGAGCCCTTCGGCAAGCGGCACCGTCGGCTGCCAATTGAGAAGCTCCATTGCACGGGAAATATCGGGCCGGCGACGCTGGGGATCATCCTTCGGCAGCGGCCTGTATGCGACAGCGGTCTGGACCGGCATCATTGAACGGACCATCTCGGCGAGCTCGTTGATGGTGAACTCCCCGGGATTGCCGAGGTTGACCGGCATGCCGGGGTTGGGCCGCACGTCCATGAGCGCTATGAGACCGCCGACAAGATCGCTGACATAGCAGAAGGATCGAGTCTGCGTGCCGCTTCCATAGATGGTCAGAGGCTTCCCGGAAAGGGCCTGCACGATCAGGTTGGAGACGATCCGGCCGTCATTGGCCTGCATGCGCGGGCCATAGGTATTGAAGATGCGGGCGACCCGCGCGTCGACTCGGTCCACGCGAAGCATGTCGAAGCAGAGAGCTTCGGCGGCGCGCTTTCCCTCGTCGTAACAGGCGCGTGGCCCCGTGCAGCTGACATTGCCGCGATAATCCTCCCGCTGCGGATGCTCGGCCGGATCGCCATAAACCTCGCTGGTCGAGGCCTGTAGAAAGGAAGCCCCCTGCCGGTCGGCCAGCGCGAGAAGGTTGCCCGTGCCGGCGACGCAGGTCATCATGGTATGAACGGGATCGGCCTGATATTGTGGCGGCGATGCGGCGCAGGCCAGATTGTAGATCTGGTCGACAGGCTCATCAATCTTCAGGAATTCGCAGATATCTTGTTCGATCAGCCGGAAACCCGGATGGTTCACCAGCGGCCTGACATTGTCCCGCGATCCGGTGATATAGCTGTCGACGCAAATGACGGCATCGCCACGGCCGAGAAGAGCATCACAGAGATGCGAGCCGACAAAGCCCGCGCCCCCTGCGACCAGGACAGTCTTGCCTGTGCCGCGATGATTGACTTGAAGCATCGATACTCTCCTTACGCTGAGATACGGTCCAAAGCTGGCTTGGCGGGCAGTTGCGAAAGAGCGCGAGCGAGCTCACCGGCACGCGCGGCGCCCGTATGACCGCTCATCACCAGTTTCCTTGCGGCAGCGGCGACCGCCAAGCGGTCGCTGTCGGGAAGGTCCGTCAGCAGCGCCACAACATCTTCCGGCGCGCGTGCGATGAGAGAGGCCTCCCCGTCCGGCAACAGTTCGTCGAGGCCGCGCCAGAAATCGCTGATGATGGGCGTTCCGCAGGCGGCGGCCTCGAAGAGGCGCACGCTGGGCGACCAGCCGGCGGCAATCATGTCGCTGCGGGTCACGTTCAGCGTGAACCGCTGCCGGCTGTAAAAACTTGCATGATCGGCGGGCGCCAGATGCTTGATGCGTTCGACATTGGCCGGCCAGTCGATCTCGGCAGGATATTGCGGCCCGGCGACGACGAAGCGCATGGCCGGCAGGCGGCGCGCCGGCTCCAGAAGGAGACGCTCCAGCGTCGGCTGCCGGTCCGGGCTGTAGGTTCCGAGATAGCCAAGATCCCAGGCGGGGGCCTCTCCCGTGTTGCCATAGCGCTCCTGATCGACGGAGCAGTAGAGCGCAACGGCGCTCTGTGCACGGTAGTTCTGCTCCAGCCGCGCCAGCACCTCTCCTCCCGAGAAGGAGAAGTAAGCATCGAACAACGGAATCTGCCTCAGCGCCAGATATTCCTCATCGCCGCGGTCGAGCTTGGCTAAGGTCACCGGCGTGTCAATGTCGTAGAAGCAGAGGCGTTTCAGGTTCAACGCGGCGAGCCTGTCGATCAGCGCCACGCCATCCGGTACATAGGATCCTGCAATGACGGCATCGGCCGTGCGCAACCTTTCCCCGTAAAGCTCGATCAAGGCACTCAGATCGGAATAGTAACCGAGCTCGCAAAAATCAGGCGAAGCGAGATCCCTGTGATCGGCGTACCAGGGCACGTCCCGCTCCAGGAACAGAATGCGGTGAGCATTTTCCCGCAAGCCTTTAATGAGCGCTCGATACGTCGTGGCGTGGCCGTTTCCCCAGGAGGAGGAAAGCGAAAGGCCGAGGAACACAATGTCGAGAGGTCTTGTCATTCCGCCGCCTCCACGCGCGCGCCGAGGCGGGCGCGAAAGATCGCATCCACCGTTTCGGCGCGATTGGCATAGGTGTGCTCGGCCAGCACGCGCTGGCGCGCCCGTTCTCCGATCTCCTGCGCGCCCCGGCGCGCCAGACCCGCAAGCAAGGCAGCCACGTCTTCTCCATCACGCGCAACGAGGATCTCCTCGTCGGGTTTGAGGAACAAGTCGATGCCTTCCCAATAATCGGTGATAAGGCAGGCGCCGGCGCCGGCCGCCTCGAAGACCCGCGTCGCGGGCGAAAATCCGGTCTCAGCCATGCTGGCGCGCGATATGTTGAGAACCGCCATCGGAGTGACGTTGAAGGCATTGTGATCGCGCGTCGGCACGTGGCCGATATAGTTGACATTGGACGACATCGGCTTGTCGTGCCAGCCGGAGCCACCAAGCAGGAATTTCCGGTCCCGCAGACGAGAAGCAGGCTCCAGGAAGAAGTGCTCGACCCGCGCCTCCCGGTCCGGCAAGCGATTGCCGAGGAAACCGAGATCGGCGACAAAACGGGGGTCCTCCGGCACCGGGTGATGCGTTTGCGGGTCCAGCGCATTGTAGACAGGTATGCATTCGGCCGCGCCGACGGAGCGGTATGCACTCACGACAGGATCGCCGCCACCGTAGGTCAGCACAAGATCGATCCTGGGGAGCGCTCGGCACAGCGGATGGTCGGGATTGACCCTGAGTTCGGCAAGCGTGGCCGGGGCATCAACGTCCCAGAAGATTTTGATGGCCTTCGCCCGCGCGTTGCGAAGCACTTCCTCCAGCAGCAGATCGTCTTCGAAACCGACGCCGCTCGCCTTGACCACGATGTCGGCGCTGGCCGCTTCGCCGGCAACGGCCTTTAATGCGTCGATCGTTCCCTCGTAGACGACGACCCTGCACCAATCCGGCGGATCGATGTCGCGGTTTTTCTGCCGATCGTAGACATTGGGCTCGTAGAAGGTGATCTCATAGCCTTTCCCCGACAGCGCCCGCAGCAGGCCGCGATAGTAAGTAGCGGCACCATTCCAATAGGCGGAGACGAGGCTCGAACCATAAAACGCGATTTTCATTCCGCCGCCTCCCGTGGCTGAAGCTTCGCGGTGACCTTGCTCGTGCCGCAGTTCGCCAAGATTTCCAGCAGTTCATCAACGCGGTGCCGGCAGGTGTGACGCGCCTTGATGGTCGCAAGACCGGATGCAGCGAGGCTCGCGGCGAGGTTCGTATCGAAGAGGACGGCACGCAGGCTTTTCTTCATCTCCTCGCCATCGCCGACAGGCAGATAATCCAGGCCTGGGGTGAAGAGATGCTCGATATCAGCCCAAGGTGCAGAAATCAGGGGGATGCCGCAGGCTAGCGCCTCGAAGACCCGGATCGTCGGAATACCGGGCAGATGCTCGATATAAGGCCGCCGCGGGATGTGTACCGTCACTTTGTGGCGAGCAAAGGCGGCCGGAACATCGGCGTTAGCGATCCAGCCGCCATAAATGATGCCGGTATTGCGAAGTTGGTCCCGCGCATGGTCGGGGTATCGAACGCCGCGAACCATCGTCTTGAGCGCGAGATCTCTGGCGGGCCGGATCAGGAACTCGGCAATCTCAGCCGATCGCTCGTCATCGCCCCAGTTGCCGATCCAGATGAGGTCTCCTGACTTCTCGACATTCGGCAACGGCCGAAACAGCGAATCGTCCGCTGCCTCATGCCAAGTGAAGACGGACTTTCCCCAGCCTGCCCGACGATAGCGCTCACGCAAGGTCTGCCCAAAGGCCAGCACACCATCGTAGTCGTCCAGCATGAGCGACGCGATATCCCCTTCCGCCGAGACGGCCCGGTGATGCGTATCGTGGAAGAGCAGGGTGAAGGCAGCGCCTTTGCGCCGGATGCGCCCGAGGCTCTCGACCAATCGCGGCTCCGTCCACTCGTGCACAATGACGACATCGGCATCGGTAAGTGCTGCCTCGTGGTCGAAAGCCTCGTCGTAGATCTCCGAGCGATGCTGCGGAAAGGCCTGATGAAAGCGCTCGACGGCAGCCGGCCCCTGATCGCTGATGAGATTGGTGCGGCTCCAGGCGCCTTCCGGCTCCAATGCCAGCGTTTCGTGACCTCGCCGCTGGAGATCCCGCATGACGCCGCGAAGGAAATGTGCATTGCCATGGTTCCAGTCGGAAATCAGCGAATGGGTATAAAAGACGAACTTCATGATCACTCCGCTGCTGTTGAAAAGGGCCGGCCAAACATGCCTGAGTAAATTCTGCACATCGCCTCCGCTTGAGCGTCGAGACCGAAGCGCTCGGATCGCACGCGCGCTTTCAGTCCAAGCGTAGCGCGCCGTTGCGGATCATCGGCAAGAGTGTTGAACGCATCGGCGAAAGCCTCAGGATCACGCGGATCGGCAAACAGCGCGGCGTCCCCCCAGTTCTCGCGATAGGTCGGTATATCCGCAAGGACCAATGCCGCGCCCGCCCTCGCCCCCTCGAGAGCTGCAAGGCCGAACGGCTCGTAGATCGAAGGCGAAGCCACAATGGCGGCCTGCCGCATTGCGGCTGCCATCTGGGAGTAGGGAAGCTCACCGCGATGGTCTGCATGGCGAAACTGCATCGATTGTCCGCTGGGCCCTTTGCTTGCCCCGGCCACCACCACCGGCCAGCGCGTCATTCCTGCCGCAGCATCCAGGACGGCGCCATTTTTCCCGTCATCCCACCACCGCCCGGCGGCCAGAACGAAACTTCGCTTCGGCTCATCGGACGATTGAAGAGCGCTCGCATTGTGAACGACATGGAGATCCGCAATCGGCCCGTAGACCGCTTGCATTGCCTCGGCATGGCTGCGACTCGGCGCTATCACTTTATCCGCGCGCGCAAAGCCGGCCTGGTTGAGCCGATATTGCCACTGCCAGTCCTGCGGCACGTGGCTGCGGCGAACGGCCGCGAACCAGGTGACGACGCAGGAATGGCAAGCCACCGTAACCGGCAGATCCGTTTCCATATAAGCCGCTTGCGACGGCAGATTGACATGCAGAAGGTCGGCCTCTTCGCAGCGAGCAAGATCAGCAATCAGGCGTGGGACGTCAGCAACTGCCCTTTCGTCCTCCACCATCCAGTCGAGTGGCGCGTCCAGCCAGACGAGTTTGCCGATCCGATTTGCCTCCGCCGCCTTATCCTTGCCGGGGCCGGGACCAAGCCCTGCGAAGACCATCTCAACCTGCTTCGGCCTGAGCGCCGTGGCGAGATCCATAGCATAGCGCCAGACGCCGCCCACGGCATCGACCGTCATCACCACGCGGCGATGTCCCTTGCGTCGTTCCCGTCGGATCATGCCGACACCTTCCGCTTTTCCCTGCGGATCTGCCGACCGCCTAAACGATTGGCAATCAGCCATTCAGCGAGATGCCGCAGGCCGTCTCTCCATCCAATACGGGCCTGCCAGCCGGTTTCGCGTTCCAGCTTTTGAGTATTGGACACGAAATAGAACTGGTCGCCGGCGCGCCACGGGCCGAAGCTCCTTGCGACGGGATGTTCCGTCAGCTCTCCGATCGCGCGCAGCACCCCCAGCACGCTGACGGCGTTGCGCGGCCCCCCGCCGAGATTGAAGGCATTACCGCTGACGCGATCAATATTCGCAAGCAACGATCGATAGGCGGCGACGGCATCGTCTACATGGAGGATATCGCGCACCTGCTTGCCGTCGCCATAGATGGAAACGGCTTCTCCGCCGAGAGCCCGGATCAGGAAATGCGCCACCCAGCCTTGGTCCTCGGTGCCGAATTGGCGTGGCCCATAGATGCAGCTCATGCGCAGGACCGCGGAGGGTATTCCGAATGACTTGGCGTAGTCGAGAATATATTGGTCGGCAACGCCTTTCGAGCAGCCGTAGGGAGTGCAGAAATCGAGGGGCCGGTCCTCGCCGATACCCTGCGCCCTGATGATCTCGCTTTCGGGAAGGTAACGATCGTCGAGTTCGATCATGCCGAGATCATCAAGAGCACCATAGACCTTGTTGGTGCTGGCGAAAATGACCGGCGCGCGCCTGCCCGCCTTGCGCACCGCTTCCAGGACATTGAGCGTGCCGCGAGCATTCGTTTCAAAATCCTCCAGCGGATCGACGAGGCTCGTGGTCACGGCCGTCTGGGCGGCATAGTGAAAGACAGCCTTGGCATCACGAAAGGCAGCTTCGATCCCCATCAGATCACGAACGTCCGCAAGAACCGGATGCACCCGCTCGCCATGCCGTTCTATTAGCCACGAAAGGTTCTGATCGACTCCCGGTCGTGCCAGACTGTCCAGAATGACGACGTCCTCTCCGTCGTTCAGCAAGCTGTGCGCCAAGTTGCAGCCAACAAACCCGCTCCCACCGGTGACCACTATCGGCGCGGCACCGGAAGAGATTTGAGGGGTGGCCAGCGAAGCGACCGCTTCCAGCCTGTTAACGCCTCCCTCCATCAGCAGGCGTGCAAGCAGCTTCGGCTTGTTGTCGTGGGTGACCGCGCCGAGATGATAATGCCGCGGGTCGAACCACAGGCCTTCCTGAACCGGAACATCCGGCGGAACGTCGCGCCAGGAATACCAGTACATGCGGTCGGCCGGGACAGTGAGCGCCTTGATGAAGCGTCGCGCCTGCTCGATCTCGTCGTTGCGCCATGTGGAATAACCGGCCTCGGTAATCCAGATCTCGGCATCGGCGTTATAGCGATCGATAATCCCGCGCATCTCCCCCAGATGCATGTCCCAACCGCCCCAGGTGGCCTCCTCGCTATCCCACGTCCCGGGAAAGCCGTGGAAGCCAACGGCATCGACGACACCGAGGACTCCGCGCGTGCCCATCAGGTTGAGCCAATAGGGATCGAAGGGGCACGGGCCGCCAAGCACCGGTTTGTAGCCTCGCTGCTTGGCCCAATAGGCGGCACCGCCGATCATCTCGCAGAAGAGCAGAAAATCGCTGTCCTGGCGCCAATCCCAGTCGAGAAGATTATTCGGCTCGTTCCACAGTTCGATATGACGAAAATAGCCGCCGTAACGAGTTAGGATATGATCGACGAAGTCGGCGTAGGATTTGAGATTGACCGGCGCGCCGGAGGACTTGCCCGTCCGCGACAGTGATGGCGGCGTGTAGTGGATGCAGGGCAGAAGATCGATTTCGCTGCCGACGCGGGGGATCAGCCAATCGAACCACTCCTGGCCCCCCGGCGCGAGATATTCCGCCCAGGATAGATGTGTCCTGAGATAACTGGCGCCGCTCGCCAGAATATCCGGCAGCAGCGTCTCGGTCCGCTCATGTTCTCCCGGTCTGAACCATTCGACGAAGCCGAAGCGCCGAGTCTCACGCTGGCTGGATCCTCGAGAACCGGTCCTGTTCATGAAACCAGCCCCCGTTCTTCCAGTTCCCGCTTCATCTCGGCGCCGCGGTCGATCGCCCCAGTCTGCCGGACCCAGTCGACGAAAGGAGCGAGCGAATTTTCGAGATGGTATCTCGGCTCGAAGCCGAGGAGTTCACGCGCCTTGGATATATCGGCAAAGCAATTGCGAATGTCGCCAGAACGCGCTTTGTTCATGATATCGGGGGTGATCTCCGGAACGCCCATCGCGTCGGCAAGAAGCGTTGCGACGTCGGCGATCGAATAGACCTGGCCGCTGCCGATATTGATCACGTGGCCCGATGCCGCGGGCTTTTCCAGGGCCAGCCGGAAGGCCCTCGCCACGTCGCGCACATGGACGAAATCGCGACGCTGCTTGCCGTCCTCGAAGATCATCGGCGGCTGCCGGTTGGCCAGCCGCGAGCCGAAATTTGCGAGCACGCCGGTATAGGGATTGGAAAGGGCTTGGCCGGCGCCAAAAACATTGAAAAGGCGCAGGGCGACGGCATCCACACCATAGGCTTCGCCGAAGATCAGGACCTGTTTCTCTTGGACATATTTCGTCAGGGCGTAGATCGAAGCCAGATCGACCGGCTTCTCCTCGTCGGTTGCGACGGGCGTCAATGGCTCGTCATCGGGTCCGAGCGGATCCCATTCACCACGCTTGATATGATGGTTTCGTCGCCTGACATATCCGAGCCGTCTGCCGTCTCCGGTCAGATAAAGCCCTTCTCCATAAACGCTCATGGAGGAAGCGACGACGATCTTTCTGACAGGCATGCCGATCATGGATTCGAGCAGCACTGCCGTTCCGAGGTCGTTGGAGCCGACATAACGGGCAATTTCGTACATTGATTGCCCAACGCCGACTTCGGCGGCAAGATGGATGACGCCGTCGACATTCGCCAGCGCAGCGCGCACTGCGTCCTTGTCCCTGACGTCGCCGCGAACGACCTCGGCACCCTCCGGCACGACAACCTCGGCGTCGGCATGCACCTGGTCGATCAAGGCATCGAGGACGCGCACATCATAGCCGCTTTGCAGAAGTTCGTCAGCAACATGGCGGCCAATGAAGCCGCACCCACCTGTTATCAAGATCGTCATTATAGGATCCGTCCGGTTGAAGAAATTGCTTCGGAGACAGCGGCCGAACCGAGCGTAGGTGGAAAAGTTCCTTCTTCAATGACATCTTTATTGACTTCATCATCTATGACTTCTTTGACATCTAGCGGGAACTCTTCGCAGGACCCACGGTTCTAGGGATGCCTTACCTGGAGGATCTTCCATGGACACTGCGGCGAGCCGAAAGGCCGAACTCATGCGGACTGCGATCGTCACCGGCCCCGGACAGATCTCACTGGAGACCCGCCCCTTACCGGAACCCGGTCCGGGCCAGGTCAGAGTAAGACTGGAAGGCTGCGGCGTCTGCGCTTCGAACCTCACGCCCTGGGCGGGACCGGAATGGATGACTTTTCCGACCGAGGCCGGCGGATTGGGCCATGAGGGCTGGGGCGTCATTGATGACGTCGGTAGCGGCGTAACAGCCCTTCAAAAGGGCGACCGGGTCGCGGCTCTGTCCTACCACGCCTACGCCACACACGACCTCGCGGATGCCGCCATGGTTGCCGTGCTGCCAAGAGAATTGGATGGTCAACCGTTTCCAGGCGAGCCGCTTGGATGCGCCATGAACATCCTCGCTCGCAGCGGTATCGAAAGCGGCAAGACCGTCGCCATCATCGGCATTGGTTTTATTGGCGCCCTCCTGACCCGGCTCGCCGCGGCAGCGGGAGCAAAGGTGATCGCCATCTCTCGGCGGTCCTATTCGCTCGAGGTCGCAAGGAGAATGGGCGCTGCCGAGGTCATCCCCATGGACGATCACTGGCGCATCATCGAGGACGTCAGGAGGTTGACGGACGGAAATTTGTGCGACTGCGTCATCGAAGCCGTAGGCAAACAATGGCCGCTCGACCTGGCGGGCGAGCTTGCCAAGGAGCGGGGGCGGCTTGTGATCGCCGGCTATCACCAAGATGGACCTCGTCAGGTGAACATGCAGCTCTGGAACTGGCGCGGGTTGGATGTCATCAATGCTCATGAGCGTGATCCCGCCATCTATATGAAGGGCATTCGCGAGGCGATAGAAGCGGTGCGCGAGGGTCGGATCGACCCTCAGCCGCTCTATACGCACATTTATCCCCTGGAACGGCTGGACGAAGCGCTGAACACCACGCGCGATCGCCCCGACGGTTTCCTGAAAGCCCTGGTGCAATATTGATGAATGAGCTGGTTTCGGCGCAGACGGCGACCGCCCTCAAACAGGTGAAGCTCGGCTTTCTCGGCGTCGGATGGATCGGCCGACACCGGATGAAAGCGATGCTCGACAGCGGCTTCGCCGAGGCCGTCGCCATCGCCGACCCGTCGACGGACATGTTGCGGCAGGCCAGGACACTCGCTCCCGATGCGATGATTGCGACCGATCTGGAGGAACTGCTCGATCAGCAGCTCGACGGCGTCGTCATTGCGACGCCGAGCGCCAGTCATACCGAGCAGGCCATCCGCGCGCTCGAGGCCGGTATTGCCGTCTTTTGCCAGAAGCCGCTCGGCCGAACGGCGTCGGAAGTGAAAGGCGTCGTGGATGCCTCCAAGACAGCGAACAGATTGCTTGGGGTCGACCTTTCCTACCGCCATACGCAGGGCATGCGGCAGATCCGTGAACTCATCCGCTCCGGTGCTCTTGGAATGGTATTCGCGGCGGACCTGACTTTCCATAACGCCTATGGCCCCGACAAAGCTTGGTTCTACGACAGGACACTGTCCGGCGGCGGCTGCCTTATCGATCTAGGGGTTCATCTCATCGACCTCGCCTTATGGTGCCTCGATTTCCCATCCGTCGCCACGGTTACGAGCGAGTTGCGAGCCGGCGGAAAAAGGCTTGAGGAAAGCGGCTCCGTCGAGGACTTTACCGCGGCGACGCTCACGCTCTCCGACGATCGAGTGGTGCGTCTGACTTCGTCCTGGCGGCTTCAGGCCGGCTGCGACGCCGTGATCGGCGCCGATTTCTTCGGAACCGAAGGAGGCGCCTCATTCAGGAATGTCGACGGATCGTTCTATGACTTCACCGCCGCAAGGCTATCAGGCACGTCGCGCGAAATCCTGGCGGAGCCGCCGGAGGAATGGGGCGGACGAGCCGCCGTGGATTGGACGAGCAGACTTGCTCGAGGACAGCGCTACGACCCTGCCGCTGAAGAGTTCGTCGCGGTTGCTTCGGTGATCGATCGCATCTACCAAGCGGGCGGTTGCGATCTCAAGACCCCTTGAAGAGGCCGTAGAAGACAATCGTGGCATAGAGGATGAATGCCACGACGCCGACCGCGCCGACTAGGATGAGGGCAATTCGGCCCGCATTGAGCCTGGTGCGTTTGCCCGCCGAAGAGGATGATGGTCGCTGAACAGGATCTTTATCCCTCTCGCTCATCGTGCCTGCTCCGTCGCCGGCACGGGTGATTTCCCATGGGGTTCGCGCGGATGTGTTGTCAGCATGAAAGCCAGAGCGGCCAGACAAGCGACAAGAAAAATGCTGATGACGAATATCATCATTCGCCATGACGGCTTTGCATCATCGTAGCCCGGGCCCGAGGGGGAAGGGCCGACTTTTCTCACCTCGGTCAAGGCGCGCTCCTTTGTGGAAGATCGATCTGCTCATCGAGCTCGTCCTTGAGATCGTCGAGCCGATCGCGCAGCAGCGAAGCGTTCGTGCGTTTGATGTCCTCATCCGTCAGCTCGACCATGCGGCCACTGTCGTCGGGAATACCTGGGCCGCTTCCGGAGACGGTTTCGTTTCTCGGCCTGTCGTTCGCGCCCGTCGATATCTTCGCTCGTCTGTCCATGACATCCTCCAATCAGCACCTGGGGCGTTTCCGCAGACGCGACATGCGTCCAAGGGTCAAACAACGCGGAGATGGCGAAGTTCCTGACTGATCCGGTCCGCTCGCCGAACAGCTCCCACGTCGGGAGCCACCGCCTTCAGCGACCATTTGGAACATTGAACGACTCCATGTGTTGCTTTGCGTAGCAACGCAGGAATCGACGATGACCGCGCGAACAGCCGGACAAGGCAGACACAATGATGTGCTGATCAAAGCGAAGGCAGTTCCGCAACTCATCGATCCGGCCGCCGAGCCGTTCGTTACCGAAGTTATTCGGGAGCTCGTCAAATCCCGCATCCCTTTCCTCGTCGCCGGTACCTATGCCGTCTGCGCCTATACCGGCATCTCGCGCCAGACGAAGGATTTCGACATATTCTGCAAGGCCGGCGACTATGCTCGCATCCTGGGTCACTTCAAATCGAAGGGTTACACGGTCGAAGTCGAGGACGAGCGCTGGCTTGGAAAAGTGCTGAAGGGTAATCACTTCTTTGATGTGATCTTTGCTTCCTCGAACGGAACCATGCCGGTCGGCGACGACTGGTTCGACGATGCACGCAGGGTCGAAATGTGCGGTCACACGGTCAGAATCGTCGGCCCTACGGAACTCGTCTGGTCGAAATGTTTCGTCCAGCTGAGACACCGCTATGATGGCGCCGATGTCGCGCATGTCATCTTGAAGGCCCATGATGCCATCGACTGGCGCAAACTGCTCGCTTATCTCGAAGTGCATTGGGAGGTGCTTCTAATCCATGTCCTCAACTTCAGGTGGATCTACCCAACCGAGCGGGACAAGATTCCCCGGTGGCTGCTGGAGGAGCTTTTGGACCGCCTCAAGGCGCAGCAGGAACTGCCCCTGCCGCAAATGAAAATATGCCGAGGCCGGATGTATTCCCGTGTCGATTTCGAGATCGACGTCAAGGAATGGGGCTTTGCCGACGTCGGCGGCGAAGGCGAACTGCGAGGCGATTAGGAGAAACGCGATGGATGATAAGCCAAAGAGCGTGACGGTTGCGGCGGTGGCCGACCTCCATGTGACGGAGGATGGGGCAAAATCCTATAAGGAACTGTTTGCCGAGATTTCCTCGGTCGCCGATGTCCTGGTCATTGCCGGTGATCTGACCGATCTCGGCAAGCCTAAGGAGGCCGAATTGCTCGCCAGTGATCTGCGCCATTGCACCGTCCCGACCGTCGCCGTGCTCGGCAATCATGATCACGAAAGCGGCCAGGTCGATGACGTCTGCAAAATTCTGACCGACGCCGGCGTCAAATTGCTGAACGGCCATGCAGCCGAGATCTCCGGTGTCGGTTTCGTTGGTGTCAAGGGTTTTGCCGGCGGCTTCGGGCGCCATATGCTGGGTTCGTTCGGCGAAGCCGCCATCAAGGCGATGGTCGCCGAAAGCGTCAAGGAATCGATGCGCCTCGAAAACGCCATGCGGCAGGTGCGGTCCGATCGCTCCCTCGTCGTATTGCACTACGCCCCGATCGCCGAGACCGTGGCAGGCGAGCCGTTGGAAATCTATCCGTTCCTCGGCTCCTCGCGGCTTGCGGAAACCATCGATCGGTTTCGGGTCGACGCCGTCGTCCACGGCCATGCCCATCGCGGATCGTATGAGGGCCGCACACCGGGCGGCGCCCCAGTTTATAATGTCGCGGCCCATGTCGAAAAGCCGACCGGCAAGCCCTACGCGTTGCTAGAGCTTTGACGTTCCGCCGACGCCAGTGGCTATTTATTGGTCCGTCCGCGCCGGAGCGGATCGACGCCGCCCCGGGGCGTCGTATCGTTGGCGGTATCGCCTTCAACGGTGTTGTCGGCCTGCATCGACTCATCGTCCGGTGGAGATACGATGCCGCGGGAACGGCCGATACCCGGGTCGTCCGACAGGTCGAGATCGCTTGGTTTGGTCGTCTTTGCATGTTTGGACGAAGTCATGATTTCCTCCTTCGTGATCGGAAGTTTGAGGTTCAGCGAAGCGCCACGGCAGATTTGCCGTTGCTGGCGCCCTCAGGGCGAACTCGTACGGCGAGCCTCTGTTCCGCACCGCCGCGCTCCGATCGGAAGCTCCGAACAACGGGAACATTTCGCAGAAGCTGAGGTTGGAGCGCCGTCGACGATCACAAGCTAGAT
The DNA here is from genome assembly GCF_014200175.1 of Rhizobium lentis. GTDB lineage: Bacteria > Pseudomonadota > Alphaproteobacteria > Rhizobiales > Rhizobiaceae > Rhizobium > Rhizobium mulingense. Next base: position 381,774 of record NZ_JACHBD010000005.1, read on the forward strand.
ACTGCGACCGGCCAGTCAAAAAAGGATGTTGCGGGCGAAGTCGCGCGCATCGGCTATGACGCGATGATGGATGGCGAAGGTGATGTCGTTAGCGGCTGGACGAACAAGCTCCAGGCCGCCGTTGCCAACGTCACCGCCGCAAGTGTGCTCGCGCACCAGCATTCGAAGATGGTGAACCCGGGCTCTGGCCGTAAATGACACCGGCCCTCAGCACGAACGCGGCGATGGGGATCGCCGCGTGAGGCATTCAGTTACGCTCGACGAATTTGTTGAAGCGGCTGGTCTTCCCGTCCTTGGTCTTGTCCTGGTAGAGAAAGGCAAGCTTGTTTTCGTCGAAGATCTTGAAGAACTCGTCCCAGTCGATTTCGTCGAATTCTTCTTCCTTCTCTCCAAAATCGATGCGCAGGACGCCGCCTTTGCCGCGGGTGCGGATCGCCGCCGGCCTGCCTTTCCTGTCTTCTGCCCATTTGCGGATCTTCTTGTGGTCCGTCGTCGTTTCAGAGCTGCTCATCTCTACCTCCGTCTATTCTTTGCATTGCGCAAACAGTCACAGCAGCGGCTGCCTTTGCTTCCAGTCGCGATATGGCGCGAGCAGTCGGCCAGGATAACGACGCTCAATTTCGCTTTCTGTCAGAGCGATGCGGGACAGGACCTCCGCCGCCGCGTCGTGCTCGGCTCTGTCGCTCGCTTTTTCCAGCTCATTCATGCTTTCGAACAGCTCGTCGTCCGTCATTGCTTCCAGGCGGTTGGCGAGATCTTCGACCGGTTCGCTCAATAAGGGATTGGTGGACATTGGCGCCTCTTGCTGATGCCTGTCCAACTTCGCTCTCCACACTAAGTTCCGCAGAGAGCATGAACGAAAGGTGTTATCCCGCCGGCTGTTCCTCCCGATAGAGCCGCCAGGGAACCGTGGCCACCGTTAGCCGCGGACCTCCGAGCTTGACGAGCTTTGTCCGCAGCCGCCCTGCCCTGTTCATGTGCAGAAGCTTCTGCCACCATCTATCTTTGACGGTTTCGGGAATGAGAACCGCGACACGCTTCTCCGGACTGTCCGCATCCAGCTTTTCGATCAGCCGCAGCAGCGGTTCGTGCAATTGCCGATAAGGAGCAGGGATGAGCATGAGCCGCGGCGGCCTCAATCCCAATGCGGCGATCGGCTCTTCGACCTCGACACGCCATTCCTCGCGGAGCGCCTTTTCGCCCTCCTCCCGATCAGGTCCGCCAAGACGAATGAAGTGAACCGCTACGACATCGGGCGAGATGGTCAGGGCAAATTTGATGGCGCGTTCGCTCAGTCTGTTCCATGCTTCGGTTATGACGAGAACCGTCGGCGGCTCGATATCTTCGAGGGTGATCGGGCCGGGCTTGCGCAGTTCGCGTTGAAGCGAAATATAGTAGCTCTTGATCATCTTCAAAACGGCTATGGCTACGGGAACAGCAACCAAGGTGATCCATGCACCCTCAGCAAATTTCGCGATCAGAATGATGACAAGCGCTGCCCCCGTCGAAGCCGCGCCAACCGCGTTCATCGTGAGCTTTGCCCCAAAGCGCCTGGACCGGCGGCGCCAATGCTGGGTCATCCCGGCCTGAGAAATCGTGAACGTCAAAAAGGCCCCGATCGCGAAGAGGGGTATCAAATTGTCGGTAATCCCCCCGAAGGTGATGAGAAGCAGCGCGGCGGAGCCGGAGAGAAAGAGGATGCCGACGGTAAACACCAGTCGGCGCCCCGGCTGAGCAAAGGCCTTTGGGAGATAGCCATCGGCGGCGACCATCTGGCAGAGCCTGGGAAAACCGACAAAACTGGTATTGGCCGAAAGGCAAAGAACGCTTAGAAGGCTTGCCATGGCGATATAATAGAAGGCGCCATGACCGGCGATGACGGCAAGCAGCTGCGATAGCACGCTCTGGTAGCCTTCCTTCGTCTGATCCATTGCACCGATCTCATAGGCGCTGGCGATGGTCGCCACACCGCCGAGCAGCAAGCCGAGTACGACGACAATAATCGTGAGAGTGAGATAGGCGTTGCGCATGACCGGCTGCCTGAACGAGCCCATTCCGTTGGAAACAGCCTCAACGCCGGTCATGGCCGTGCAGCCGCTGGCAAATGCATGCATAAGGAGCCATAGAGTTGCGCCTTGTGCCGCCGGGTGAAGCGGCGGCGGCGCGATGGCGGGTGTTGGCTTGTCCCCCAGGCCGAGTCCGACCAGCCCATAGGCGATAGCGCCCAGAAAGCAGATGATGAAGAGATAGGCCGGCAGCGCGAACAGCCAGCCGGCCTCCCCCGTTCCGCGTAAGTTGGCCAGCATGACGACGAAGACGATCACGAGGCAGAGCGGCAGGATATAGGGGTGAAAACTCGGTATCGCCGAGACGAGCGCCCCTACCCCTGCCGAAACGCCAACCGCAACATTCAGCACGTAATCGATCATCAACGCTGCGGCGGCAAGCAAGCTCGGATATTCTCCGAGATTTTCTTTCGCCACCACATAGGCGCCGCCATTCGTCGGATAGGCCGCGAGAGTCTGCCTGTAGGAGAAATAGAGGATTGCCAGCAGAGCGACGATGCAACCGATTACCGGGCCGATATAGACCAGGCCGAACGCGCCAAGTGGAATGAGAACGGTGAGCGTTGCTTCCGGGCCGTAGGAGGACGATCCCAGGCCATCCAGTCCCATCGCCGGCACGGCTTCGATCCAACCGATCTTCTTGTCTTCGTACTCGCGATTGGCAAGACGCCGACCGAATACGAGGGTGCTGAGGTTCAATTTCCATTCCTATTCAGGCTGGGCGATAACCAACAACCGGAGACCGCCCCGGTTCCCGAGGCAAAGCGATGGAAACGAGAGGCCCTGTCGCCGATCCTCCGCAGCGCGCAAATCAGTGCCGTGCGGGCTGGCGGGCGCGGCGATCCGGCTGCCCGCGGAGACCATGGCGACAAACGAGCCCAAGCCATAGCCAGCCAGGCTACCGGCCGACTGCTTCGGAACAACCACCTGCTTTCCGCTGTTTTCTTCGAGAGTGGAGGTGATCCGATGGATATGACCCGCAAACGAGACCACATGGTGGAACATCATGTCATTCGCCGCGGCATCCACGATCGAAGCGTCACCAGGGCGATGCGCATGGTGCCCCGGGAAAAATTCGTCGATCCGGGCTTCGAGGAGTTCGCCTATGAGGATGCGCCTTTGTCGATCGGCGAGGGTCAGACGATCTCACAGCCTTCCATCGTCGCGCTGATGATCGAAAAGGCCGCTCTGGATACAGAAGACAGGGTTCTCGAGGTCGGAACCGGTTCCGGATACGCCTCTGCGCTCATCAGCCGGATTGCGCGACACGTCTATTCCATCGAACGCCATGAAAGGCTGGCGCTTCAGGCCAGAGAGAGGTTTGAAAAGCTGGGGTACCGCAACATCGACGTCCGGGTGGGCGACGGCAGCAAGGGCTGGGCCAAAGCCGCTCCTTTCGACGCAATTATCGTTTCCGCTGGTGCACCAGAGGTGCCGGCTGCTCTGAAGGAGCAGCTGGATCTCGGTGGGCGGCTCGTCATCCCGGTCGGCCGCAGCGACGAACAGCGCCTGAAGCGCATCACGCGCACGGGGGCGGCCAGCTTCGAGGAGGAAGATTTGGGCGGCGTGCTCTTCGTCCCGCTGATTGGCGAGGATGCCTGGACCGCGGCACATCCGATGTACACAGCGACAGCTCGCTCATCGCCCAAGGAAGAGATCCCCTGCAAGATGATCTCGGCAGCGGCGGAAGAGTTTTCATCGATCGAGGACAAGAGCTTTGCCACCCTCGTCGATCGATTTGCTGACAGCCGCATTGTTCTGCTTGGGGAATCCAGCCACGGCACAGCCGAATTTTATGAGACGCGGGCTGCCATCAGCCGGCATCTGATAGCACATCACGGATTTAATCTGATTGCCGTCGAAGCGGATTGGCCGGACGCAGCCGCCATTGACCGCTGGATCAATGGCCAGAGGCTGAAAGATGGCCAGCCATTCAGCCGTTTTCCCAGGTGGATGTGGCGGAACCTGGAGTTTTCGCGGTTCATCGGCTGGATTAAGGAAGAAAACGAACGGCGCAAGGCATTACACGGGGATCCGGTGCGGTTCTATGGCCTCGATCTCTACAACATGTCGGGATCGATCCGCTCCGTCCTCGACTATCTCGAAAATGTCAGTCCGGAAACCGCCAAGACTGCCAGAGAGCGCTACGGCTGCCTCAGCCCTTGGCAGAGCGATCCCGCCACCTATGGCCGGGCCGTGCTGACCGAAGCCTACAGATCATGCGAGGATGCGGTGCTAAAGCAATGCATTGAACTTCTGGCCCGATCGCTAAATGATGCGGCCTCAGAGAACGATGATTTCCTGAACGCCGTCCAGTCTGCAAGATTGCTCGCCGCCGCCGAACGCTATTATCGCGTCATGTATTACGGCGGTGCCGAAGCCTGGAACCTGCGCGACACTTACATGGCCGACACGGTCGAGCATCTTCTCGACTTTCATGGAGCAGCGGCAAAGATCATCATCTGGGCTCACAACTCACACATCGGCGATGCCCGCTACACAGACATGGCAGCGGCCCGCGACGAACTCAGCCTCGGTCAGCTGTGCCGGCAGCGCTTCGCAGAGACGACAAGCCTCGTCGGACTGGGAACGCATTGCGGAGAAGTGCTCGCTGCCGACGATTGGGATGGGCCGGCGGAGAGGAAGCAACTCAACCCGTCGCTTCCGCAGAGTTACGAGCGCTTATGTCATGACGCCGCGAAACCGCAATTTCTCCTCGACCTCAAGGCCGATGAGGACCTGCACGCAAGCTTGGTCGAACAGCGGCTTCAGCGCTTCGTGGGGGTGATCTACAGGCCGGATTCCGAACGGCTGAGCCACTACATGTCGACATCACTGTCGCGACAATACGACGCTTTCATCTGGTTCGATGAAACGCACGCGCTATCACCGCTTGTCGCTACACAGTCCGGTAGGGGCGATCAGGAAACCTTCCCGTTCGGTTTGTAGCCTGGCACCTCTACCGAAGCGCGCGAGACCGCTGTCGTGCGCGATAAGTGGGAACTCTCGGCGCATCCGTAAGTTTAGCGGATGACCAACCCAGGAGATCCATATGAAACGCTTTGTTGTCGCATCGCTCGCCATTTCGCTTGCCGTTCCCGTTTTCGCGCAGTCGGCGGCTGAAAAAACCGGCGTCAATTCCCTGATGGGCGTGCCGCCAAAAACGGAGGATTTCGTGAAGGAGGCTGCCGCAAGCGACATGTTCGAAATCGCCTCCAGCAAGCTCGCGGTCGAGCGCGGCGACGATGCGACGAAAGCCTTTGCGCAGCAGATGCTGACCGACCACCAGAAAACCAGCGAGGAACTCAAGGCGCTGGTATCGGGCGGCAAGGTCAAAGCGACCCTTCCGAACGCAATGACCTCGGATCAGAAAAGCATGCTCGACAAGCTGAACGGCCTTAAGGGCGACGATTTCAACAAGCAATATCACTCGGATCAGGAATCCGCCCACGAAGACGCGGTCGATCTCTTCAAGCGCTACGGCGACGAAGGCGATAATCCGGAACTCAAGGCATGGGCGGCAAGCACGCGGCCTGCTCTGGAACACCACCTCCAGATGGCCAAAAAACTCAACAAATAGCCACAGACCGAAGGGTTCAGGGCAACACGAGTCGGCCGGGGCACAGAGAGACGGAAGACATGCACGAATATGTCAGCTATCCCGCAGGCGCCGTTCCGGCCGGCTCCCTGGTCGTCAAACTCTATCGATCGGGGAACAAGATCAGAGGCTACGTCCGCAAGGTCGCGGATATGGACCAGGACGATACGCTCTTTCCCGGCGAGGAAATGGAACCTGAGGCAGCGCTCAAGCTTGCGGAAACCCATCGTGGCAATGCTCCCATCTTCGTCGATCTTGTCGAAGACGTTGCGTGGGATCCGTCCTGGGGGCGCCTCAGGCACTAGGAGAACCGACAGGCGGAGCCATCGTTAGCCGGTGATCTGATCTCGCAGTGCCTTAGTCGGAGCTGCTAGCGCGATGACTATTCCGCAAATGAGGATATCTTCCATGGCGAAAACGGTCGGCGATTTCATTGTGGCACGGCTTGGCGAATGGGGCGTGCGGCGTATGTTCGGCTATCCCGGCGACGGCATCAACGGCGTCTTCGGAGCGCTCCACCGCGCGTCCGACAAGATGGAATTCATTCAGGCACGACACGAAGAAATGGCGGCGTTTATGGCCGCCGCCTATGCGAAATTCTCAGGCGAACTCGGTGTCTGCATCGCCACCTCGGGACCGGGCGCAACCCATCTGATCACAGGTCTCTACGACGCCCGCATGGACCATCAGCCGGTTCTGGCCATCGTTGGCCAGCAGGCGCGCCGTGCGCTCGGTGGGCGTTATCAGCAGGAGCTCGATCTCGCCGCCCTCTTTAAGGATGTCGCCAGCGATTTCGTGCAGCAGGCCGCAGCCCCCGCCCAAGTGCGTCATCTGATCGATCGAGCCGCCCGCATCGCACTCGCCAACAGGACGGTAACAGCAATCATCCTGCCGAACGATCTGCAGGAAATGCCTTATGAGGAGCCCGCGCGAAAGCACGGCACCGTGCATTCGGCCCCAGGTTACCGGCCGCCGAGGGTCTTTCCTCATGGAGACGATCTTCAGGCTGCGGCCGATATCCTCAACGCCGGAAAGAAGGTGGCGATCCTTGTCGGCGCGGGTGCGCTCAATGCCGCGGACGAGGTCATCGCCGTAGCGGATCGCCTCCAGGCTGGCGCTGCCAAAGCCCTGCTCGGCAAGGCGGCACTGCCGGACGAGCTCCCTTGGGTAACCGGTTCGATCGGACTTCTCGGGACAGAACCCTCATGGAACCTCATGCGGAATTGCGACACCCTGCTGATGATCGGCTCCGGCTTTCCCTATTCCGAATTCCTGCCGGAGGACGGTCAGGCGCGCGGCGTGCAGATCGACATCAATCCCCACATGCTGTCGCTGCGTTATCCCATGGAGCTCGGTCTGACGGGCGATGCAGCCGAAACGCTACGGGCGCTCTTGCCTCTGCTGCGCGAAAATCCCGATCGCAGCTGGCGGGAAACCGTCGAGAAGGACGTCACCGCCTGGTGGAAGACCCTGGACGAGCGTGCGCATGTCGAGGCAAATCCGGTCAATCCGCAACGCGTCGTCAGCGAGCTCTCGCTTCGGTTGCCGGATAACGTGGTCGTCACCAGCGATTCCGGCTCCTGCGCGAACTGGTACGCGCGCGACCTAAAGATGCGCCGCGGAATGAAAGGGTCTTTGTCCGGCGGACTGGCCTCGATGGGCGCTGCCGTCCCCTATGCGATCGCCGCGAAATTCGCCCATTCCGAGCGACCCGTTGTTGGCCTGGTAGGCGACGGCGCTATGCAGATGAACAACCTCGCAGAGATGATCACTGTTGCCAAATACTGGAAGACATGGACCAATCCGACCTTCGTCGTTTGCGTCTTCAACAATCAGGATCTGAACCAGGTAACCTGGGAACAGCGGGTGATGGAAGGCGATCCGAAATTCGATGCGTCACAGTCCATTCCGGATCTGCGCTATCACAAATTCGCCGAGCTTATCGGGCTCCGCGGCATCTTCGTCGACCGGCCAAATCAACTCGGCGCCGCCTGGGAAGAAGCCTTGGCCGCCGACTGCCCCGTCATTCTCGAAGTGAAGACCGATCCCGAAGTGCCGCCGCTGCCGCCGCATATCACCTTCGAGCAGATGCGGAACATCACCTCAGCCCTGATGACCGGAGATTCACATGAAGCCGGCGTGATCGCCGGCACCTTCCGCCAGCTCTTTGCCGGAATCTTGTCGCGGCGATAGGCCTCGACCATTCGCGAGCGACGTCTCACGGTCTCAGAACGACAAATCGAGCGCCCTGCCCTCGAACAGACGGTCTCGGGATCCTTCGAGATGCGCCTTCATCAGCCTTTGCGCATCATCCGCGCGGCCATCGGCGATCGCCTTGTAGATGGCGTTATGCTCTTCATAGACCTGCTCCAGCCCCTGACGCGGGCCGAGCAGGGAAAGGCCGTGCAGATGCATGCCGACGGCGATATGGGCTTTGAGCGCATCGATCGAGGCTGTGTAATAATGATTGTTGGCAGCTTCGGTCACGGCGCGATGGAAGATGAAATCGGCATCGGTGCGGTGAAGCTGGTGGCTGGTCGCTTCGCGCAGGTCCGCAAGAGCGCTGGCGATCTTCTGGATCGCCTGCTCATTGCGGCGCTTGGCGGCGAAATAGGCGGCGGCCGGCTCGATGGTCAGGCGGAACTCGTAGCAGCGCTGAATATCGGCAATGGTCTTGACCGGCGAATAGGCAAGCTGTGTCGTCGGCGAACCATGGGCGCTGACGAAGGTGCCGGCGCCTTGCCGGGCATAGACCATGCCCTGGTCGCGCAGACGCGCCAGCGCATCCCGGACGATCGGCCGTGAAACACCGAGCATCGAGGCAAGTTCGTGTTCGCCGGGAAGGCGTGAATCCGGCGGATAGTTTCCGCCGCGGATCCGCTCGAGCAGCTGGTCGAAGACGCGATCGACCAGCTTGACGGCCTTGCCACGTTCGGGCTTGCCCGGCGGGCCGGCTTCCGCGTTCAAAGATTCGCCATTCGCTTCAGTCACGTCATTCTCCCCGACGGTATCTTACTATGCCGCCTGATTCCGAAGTACCAGTCTTAGCAAACTATCAGGCTTGCCGAAGCCCCCCGATTTGACGGCGCACCGGAAAGGCCGGCCGTCGGCTGCCGCGACATCGAACCACGGAATACCGGCCTCGATTTCGCCCTTGGGTGTGAGCACCTTCACGTCAAGCGCATGGAGGATTGCCAGCGCCGTATCGCCGCCGCCGACCATCAGCATATCGGGCCTGGTATCGCCGATCACCCTTTTGACACCTGCGGCAAAGTCATGGGCGACGTGGGCCGCATCGGCCGTCATATCGCCGGTGCAGCGCAGCAGCACCGGCAGCGCCAGGCCCTCCCCGCAATCAATCTGCCCCATCGGCGCGTCCACCACCATCCGCAAGGCGCCGGAGGCTTCGAGCCGGTTCATCTGGGCGCCAGTTATCGGATCGCGCGAACCGAAGGCAAACAGCGTGCGTGGGGTTGTCACAAATTCCGTCACCGGCCGCCGCTCGCTCTCGCCGAGCCGGCGGGCGAAGGCCGCACCGAGGCCCCGCGCACCGACGGCGAGCGTCGTCAGCCAGACATGACCCGCGACGATCTGATCGAGATCGGCATCGTCCGCGGCATCGGCAACGATGACACTGTTCACGCGGCTCTCGAACAGATCAGAGATCGGCAGCGGCTTGTTGACGCCGCGGCCGACGACGCAGCCCCGGTAGGTCAGGCGCTCCTGATCGGGGATAGCGGGCGCCACGAGGATATTCTTCAGGCCGAGCGCATCCGCAAGCGCCAGGCTTTCGGCCGCGACATTGCCCTTCAGCCTGGAGTCGATCTTCTTCATGACGACGCCGGGCGTCACGTCGCGAAACACCCCGGCCGCCCACCGCACCCTTTCGGCGGCTTCATGCCCGCTCAGCGCGCGCGAGGCAGTATTGACGACGACGACATCGCAGCCGGTGGCAATAGCATCCTGCGCCGCTCCGACATCGACGGCGACCGCGACCGAGAGGCCGGCCGCAACGAAGGGGGTGCCGGTATCGAGCGCCCCCGTCAGATCGTCGGCGATGATCGCGGCCTTCAGCGTCATGCGATCTCACCCGTATTGACGGCGTGGCAGGCGACGAGATGGCCGGGCTTGGCTTCCTTCCAGACAGGAATGACCTTGCTGCAGACATCCATGGCGATCGGGCAGCGGGTGTGGAAACGGCAGCCGGACGGCGGGTTCAGCGGGCTCGGCACGTCTCCCTGCAGGATCTGGCGTTGACGCGTGCGCTCATGCTCCGGATCGGTCTCCGGAACGGCCGACAACAGCGCCTTCGTATAGGGATGCAGCGGGTTGTCGAAGAGTTCCTCGCGGGTGGCAAGTTCGGCAAGCCGACCGAGATACATGACGCCGACGCGGGTGCTGATATGGCGCACCACCGCAAGGTCATGGGCGATGAAGAGGTAGGTCAGCCCGTATTTCTCCTGCAGATCGAGCAGCAGGTTGATGATCTGCGCCTGGATGGACACGTCGAGCGCCGAGATCGCCTCGTCACAGACGATGAATTTCGGCTGGCAGGCGAGCGCCCGGGCAATGACGACACGCTGGCGCTGGCCGCCGGAAAGCTCATGCGGGTAGCGCTGGGCAAAACGTGTCGGCAGGCCGACATCGGTGAACAGCGTCGCCACCCTCTCCTTGAGCTCGGCCTTGGTGCACAGCTTGTGAAAGAGGATCGGCTCGCCGATCGCCTCGCCCACCGTCATGCGCGGGTTGAGCGTCGAATAGGGATCCTGGAAGACGATCTGCAGGTCGCGACGGAACGGCCGCATCTGCTTTTCATCAAGCTTGGCGAGGTCCTGGCCCTTGTAGACCACCTTGCCGCTGGTCGCCTTGTAGAGGTTGAGGATGGTGAAGCCGGTCGTCGATTTGCCGCAGCCGGATTCGCCGACGAGGCTCAACGTTTCGCCTTCCATGATGTCGAGATCGACATTGTCGAGCGCATAGACGGTTGCCGTGCGTTCGCCGAAGGCGCCGAGCTTGACGTGGAAATGCTTGACCAGATTTTCGACTTTGAGCAGCGGTTGCGCAGCCATCACGCGGCCTCCTGCATTCTCTGGACGACGAAACAGGCGGCGCGATGATTGCTGCTGCCGCTCAAGGGTTCGAGTCGCGGCACCTGCTCATGACAGATCGCTTCGACAAGCGGACAGCGCGGCGCAAAGGGGCATCCCTTCGGCCGGCGGCCGGGCTCCGGCGGCGTGCCGCCGATCGAGCTCAGCCGGCTTGCCGGCGGATCTGACAGTTTCGGGATCGAGGAGAGCAAGCCGCGCGTATAGGGATGGCTCGGGCGGGCATAGAGCTCGTCGACCGGGGCGTCCTCGACGACCGTGCCGGCGTAAAGCACGGCGACGCGATCGACGAGGCCGGCGATCAATGCCAGATCGTGGGTGATCCAGACGACGGACATGCCGAGCTTAGCGCGCAGATCCTTCACCAGATCGACGATCTGGGCCTGGATGGTGACGTCGAGCGCCGTCGTCGGCTCATCGGCGATCAGAAGCTTCGGATTGCAGGCAAGGCCGATCGCGATCATCACGCGCTGGCGCATGCCGCCGGACAGCTCGTGCGGAAAGGCCTGCAGCCGCTCTTCGGGGCCGGGAATGCCGACGAGGCGCAGGAGTTCGACGGACCGGGCGCGGGCTTGCGCCTTCTTCATACCGCGGTGATAGATTAGCGGCTCGCAGATCTGATCGCCGACGCGCATGACCGGGTTGAGCGAGGTCATCGGGTCCTGAAAGACGAAGCCGATATCGCCTCCGCGCACCTTGCGCAGCTCGCGATTCGACATCGTCTGCAGATCGCGCCCGGCGAAGGTGGCCGTTCCCTTGGTGACCTTGATCTTGTTCGGCAGGAGCCGCATCAGGCTCAGCATGGTGAGGCTCTTGCCGCAGCCGGATTCGCCGACGACGCCCAGCGTCTCGCCCTTGTCGACATGGAGGTCGATGCCGTCGACGACGACGGCCGGACCATTGCGGCCATCGATCTCGACGGTAAGCCCCCTGACATCGAGCAGGCGTTCTCTGTTTTGCGTGTCCATCATTTGCTGCCCCGCGGATTGAGCGCGTCGTTGAGGCCGTCGCCGAGGAAGCTGAAGGCAACTGAGGCAAGGCCGAGCACGGCCGCCGGAGCGGCGAGAAGATGCGGATAATGCTGCCAGACGCGCAGGCCGTCCGAGATCATGTTGCCCCAGCTCGGCGTTGGCGGATTGACCCCGACGCCGAGGAAGCTGAAGGCGCTTTCCAGCACCATTGCGGTGCCGAGACCGGCGCTGACCGAGACGATCAGCGGCCCGAGTGCATTCGGCACGACATAACGCTTGATGATGACCCAGTTCGACAGGCCGAGCGCCTGGGCGGCGGTGATGTAGGGCCGGCTGCGGATTGACAGCACCTGGGCGCGCACGAGGCGCGCATAGGGCGGCCAGGAGATCAGCGCCATCGAGCCGAAGACGAGGATGAAATCGACCCATATCGTCTGGCGATAGAAGGGATTGAGGGTCTCGAGGTAGCGCGCTTCCATCCAGCGGGTGATCGGCGATTTCAGCGAAGCGTTGATGACGACGACGAGCAGCAGGTTGGGAACCGACATGGTCACGTCGGTCAGCCACATGATGGCGCGGTCGAAGGGATTGCCGAAGAACCCGGCGACGGCACCGAGGGTGAGGCCGATCAGCACCGCAAAGAAGGTGACGATGACGGCAACGAGGAAAGCGGTCCGCGTGCCGAAGACGACGCGGCTGAAGACGTCGCGGCCGAGGTCGTCGGTTCCGAAGAGGTGGCTCATCGACGGCAGTGCGTTGCGGGCGTTGAGATCCTGGCTGAGAAAATCATAGGGCGTGAGGTAAGGCCCGAAGATCGCCGTGAAGGCGAGGATCAGGACGACGATGAGGCCGAAGACGGCGAGCTTGTTGCGTTTCAGCCGGTGCCAGGCGTCGCGCCACAGGCTGACCGGCGGCTCCTCGATGGTCTGGGTGGTGGAAAGAGGGATTGCGGACATGGTCAGCGGCTCCTTCTTGAATCATTGGCGCGGGGGTCGAGCAGCGGATAGAGCACGTCAACCAGCAGGTTCGACACCATCACCAGGAACGATCCGATCAGCGTGATGGCAAGAATGACGGGATAATCGGAATTGATCAGCGCCTGCACCGTCAGGCGTCCGAGCCCCGGCAGACCGAAGACCAGTTCAACGAAGATCGCGCCGTTGACGATGGTGATCATGATCAGGCCGAGCTGGGTCACCACGGGTGTCAGCACTGGCCGCAGGATATGGCGCAGCGCCACGATGATCTCCGGCACGCCCTTGGCGCGGGCAGTGCGGACGAAATCCTCCGACAACACCTCGATGACGGCGGCCCGAGTCTGACGCACGATCAAAGCGATCGGCTGGAAGGACAGCACGAGCAGCGGCAGCAGGATGCGGACATCGAAGACGCCGCCCCAGCCATAAGGCACGCTCGTGCCCGGCAAAAGCACGATGAGGCCGACCATCAGCAGCGGACCGGCGACATAGGCGGGGATCGCCCAGAGGAAGAGCGCTGAACCCAGAATGGCATAGTCGAGGCGCGAATTCTGGTTCAGCGCGGCGATCATGCCGAGCGGGATCGCGACGACAGCCGTCAGGATGATGGCGCAGAGGGCAAGCTGGAACGAGACCGGGGCGGCAGCCGAGACCATCGCCCAGACGGCGCGGCCAGATGTCAGCGAATTGCCAAACTGGCCATGCAGCAGGTTCCAGATGTAAAGGCCGAACTGCTCGATGAAGGGCCTGTTGAGGCCGGCACTCTCACGGATGGCTTCGATGCGCTGCGGATTATAGGCGACGTCGCCCGGCGCGCGCAGGAAGATCAGCTTGATCGGATCGCCGGCCCCATAGAAGGCCAGCGCGTAAACGGCCAGCATCACCACCAGAACGGACGGAATCCAGATGGCAAACCGGGATAGCACGTAGCGCAGCAAGGCCACCTCCCACCTGTTGTTCGATGCGGTCCATCCTTAAGCCAGGCAGATCGCATCTCTTCGTCTTGAAACTTGCGCGAAGGCCTTGCAGCCTTCGCGCGCTTACTGCCGGGCGACTATTGTTCCGGATCAGCCGATGGAAATGTTCCAGGGTTCGGCGATCTGCCAGTCGAGGTTCTTCTCCATGCCCTTGACCTCCTTGGTGGCCCAGCGCGACATCGCCTGAGAATACCATGGAATGAAGGCCCAATCTTCGCGGAACGCCTTCTGGGCCTCCTGGGCGAGAGCAACGCGCTGCGGATCGTCCGCAGCCTTGGTCGCCGCTTCGGCAAGGGCGCCGTCGACCTTGTCGTTCTTGTATCCGCCGAGCTTGTTCTGCGCGTTCGAAGAGGTCGAGGCGATGCTGCCCGTGAGATAGGAGACGGCGTCCGGGACACGGGTGCCGACGTCGTCGCGGAAGATCTGGACCGAGTTCTGATCCGGACCAGCATAGGCGTCCTGCTGCGGTTTCATGTCGACGGCCGTGATGCCGAGGTTCTGGCGCCACTGCTCCGCGATAAACTGGGCGGCGGCCTGAATGGCCGGCGCCGAAATGCCGACGAACAGGATCTTCGGCAGGCGCTCGGGCCCGCCATAGCTCGATTCGGCAAGCAGCTTTTTGGCGGCTGCCGGATCATAGGGAAAGGGCTCGAAGCCGGAATTGTCGGCGCCGGGAACCGAGTTGAGGATCTGGTCGGCCTTCTTGTGCGGCCCATCCGGATAGGACGCCTTGAAAAGGCCGTCGCGGTCGACCGCCATGATCAGCGCCTGGCGCACCTTCGGATCATCCATCGGCGCGCGGGAGATATTGAACCAGAAGTGCTGGCTGGTCGGGATCAGCGGGCCGGCCGAGAATTCCGGGCCGAGATCCTGGATGATCGTCGAGGTGACCAACTCGGTATGGGCGTTGAACTCGCCGGATTTGATCAGCGATGTCGCGGTGACATTGTCCTCGATCGAGGTGATGTCGATGCGGGCAAGCTTCGGCTTCGGCCCAAAGAAGTTCTCATTCGGCTCGAAGGTGATCTTGCCGGCATCGATATCGATGCTCGTCAGCTTGAACGGACCGGAGAAGACCGGCTTGTTCTCCGGCTTGTACCAGTCGATAATCTCCTCGCCGTCGCTGCCGCGCGACTGCGACGCCTTGGTGATCGGTGCGATGTGGTTGGCGAGGCGCATGAAGAAGATCGGATCGGCAGCGGTCAGCGTCACCACCACCGTTCCCTCGTCGGGCGTCGCGACACCGGTCAGTTCGTTGCCCGAGCCGGCGGCGATTTCGGCATAGCCCTTGACCTTGCTCAGCACCTGGTCGGCGCGCTGGCTCTTGGTGTTCGGCATCGAGGCGACTTCCCACGACCCCTTGACGTCGGCAGAGCTGATCTTGCTGCCGTCGGAGAAGACCGCCTTCGGGTCGATCTTGAAGGTCCAGACCGTGTTGTCGGCCGATTCCCAGCTGGTGAAGACGTAGGGCTTGATATTGCCCTGACTGTCGAAATACATGGGCGAAGCCCACCAGATCGAGTTCCAGCGGAACGTTCTGCCGCCGCCGCGCAGCGGCGACCAGTCCTGGTCGAAGGCCGGATGGGCGACCTTCAGGACCTGGCCCTCGTCGGCCAGCACGATGCGGGCATTCATCCCGAATACGGTCAGCCCGATGCCGGCGGCAAGGCCGAGCTTCAGCGCGTTGCGACGCGATAGATTGGTTTCATCCGATTGATCAAAAGACATGGCATTCCTCCCAGGTGAAATCGGCAGCGCTCTCCCTGCGCTGCCAGGCGCAGCACAATCCGTCGCCTATCGTTCTCTCGTTATTGTAAATATGTCAACAAAAAATCACGATTTTCATTCGAACAAAATTTATCTCTGAAAAAATGTAAGTAATTACAGCCAGATAAGCTTTCGATTTCAGGTCAGGCCATTTTGTCTTCTTGACAAAAGCGCCGCAATGGAAAAGTTCTTAGCACTCCATCGCAGATAGATGCATGACAATCGGGCGCAGTCGAGCGGTTCGGACACGGATCGGCAAGCCGGGACGCACTGGAGGAGGAGAAATGAGCCATCACAGGATCACCGGTGTCTTCAGCGCGGCGGCAACGCCGCTGACCGCAGACAACACCCCGGATCTCGCGCTTTTCACCGACCATTGCCAGCGGCTGCTGGCCGAGGGATGCCACGGCGTGGCCCTGCTCGGCACGACCGGTGAGGCCAATTCCTTCTCCGGCAACGAGCGGCGCGCCATTCTGGAAGCGGCTGTGAATGCCGGCATACCGGCCGACAGGCTCTTGCCGGGCACTGGCGTCGTCGCCATCCCGGAGACCGTGGAACTGACCCGGCACGCGCTGTCGCTCGGCGTCACCAAGGTGGTGATGCTGCCGCCCTTCTATTACAAGGGCGTCTCCGACGACGGCCTGTTCGCCGCCTATTCGCAAGTGCTGGAAAAGGTCGCCGACACGCGTCTGCGGGTCATTCTTTATCATATTCCGCAGGTTTCTGGTGTTCCGCTCTCCCTCCCGCTGATCGGCCGGCTGATTGCGGCCTTCCCGGAAACCGTCGTCGGCATCAAGGAATCGGCCGGCGATTTCAACAACATGCAGGCCATCATCGCCGCTCATCCCGGCTTTTCCGTCCTGGCCGGCGCCGATCCGCTGCTGCTGCCGCTGATGAAGGCCGGCGGTGCCGGCTGCATCACCGCCACCTCCAATCTCGTGGCGGATTCGCTCCGCACCGTTTACGATCATGTCCATGACGAGGCCCGCGCCGCCGATGTCGAGGCGGCGCAGGCGCGCATCAACGCCTATCGCACGCTTTCCAACTCCTACGTCCAGATCCCGACGATCAAGGCAATGGTCGGGCTGAAGACGGGTAACCCCGCCTGGAAGCGCACGCGCGCACCGCTGATGCCGCTGAGCGAGGCCGACTATGCCGCACTCGCCGATAGCTACGCCAAGCTGCCTTGAGGAGATCCACCATGACATTTACCGGCCTGCCTCCGGAAGCCGTGCCCGCTCTGATGACCGGGATCGTCACCCCTCACCCCTCTATCGCCGGCCGCGCCGATGCCTACCTGCCCTCACCCTGCATCCAGAACCATGCAGCAAATCTCGCCTTTCTTCCCGACGGCACGCTGACCTGCGTCTGGTTCGGCGGCACAATGGAGGGCATGGGAGACATTTCGATTTACATGTCGCGGCTGGCGCCTGGCTCCCAGCGCTGGTCGGAACCGGAAAGGATGAGCGACGATCCTGAGAAATCCGAGCAGAACCCATTGATTTTCAATGCGCCGGACGGAAAGACATGGCTGCTCTACACATCGCAGACCTCAGGCAACCAGGATGGCTCGATTGTCAAATGCCGTATATCGGATGACGGCGGCAAGACATTCGGCGCGGTCAACATCCTCTGCGGCAGTCCCGGTACCTTCGTTCGCCAACCGATCATCGTCAACGATCGGGGCGACTGGCTGCTGCCGATCTTCCGCTGCGTCGGGCTTGAGGGCCAACGCTGGAGCGGCGATGCCGATACGGCAGCGGTGCTGGTCTCGCGCGACGGCGGCGCGAGCTGGCAAATGCGTGATGTTCCGGACAGTCTCGGCGCCGTGCACATGAACATTCTGCCGCTTGGCGGCGACGAGATGATCGCCTTCTACCGCAATCGTTTCGCCGAAACCATCCTTTCCAGCCGGTCGGCGGATGGCGGCGAAACATGGAGCCCGCCCGAGCCGACCGGACTGCCGAACAACAACTCCTCCATTCAGGCCACCGTTCTGAAAAATGGGGGGATTGCAATCGTCTACAACCATTCGAACGCGACGATGTCGGACGCGCGGCGGCAGTCTCTCTACGACGAAATCGAGGGTGACGAAGCTGGAAAGAGCGCTGCAATCGTTGCCGACGCCGGCCCCAAGGCGGTCTGGGGTGTTCCGCGCGCGCCGCTCAGCGTGGCGATCTCAAGGGATGGCGGCAGGACCTTTCCGGATCGCATGGATCTCGATACGGGCGACGGCTTCTGCCTCAGCAACAATTCCAAGGATTCCCTGAACCGCGAATTCTCCTATCCCTCGGTCATTGAGGGCAGCGATGGCACGTTGCATGTCGCCTACACCTATTACCGGCGCGCCATCAAATATGTGCGGCTCGCTCCGCAGGCGCTGCCGTAGGCAAGATGCGGCCTGGAATTGTAAATCTGCCTTCCGATCCCCGCGTAAATAGGGAACCGAGGAGATTGGGCGGCCACGCCGAGTATTTGACAACAGATTGGCTCCCCACCGCCGCGACGGCGGCTGACCTTTTAACTGCCTGTTTCATCCGACCACATCCTAAATGTTTGATTTATAATACTATGTTTATGTAATGCGATCCGCTGAAACCTGTTCTGCCGCATGTTCGGGAATAAAATATCCCCGAGCCGGGAAAGCTGGCTTGACATTGATCTTACAACTTTACAATAAATGGGGTAACACTATTGCCGCAAGATCTTGCAGGAGGACTGGTTCATGGCCAGCTTGGATTCGCCAATCACGATCATTCGGCCGCATCTGATCGAATTCGGCATCGGCACGGCGGCAAAGCTCGGCAAATGGGCCGCGGAAAAGGGCTATAGGCGCACGCTTGTCATCTCCGACGCTTTCAATGCCTCGCGCATCGACCTGCTGGAATTAAAGGGCGACGTGACGGTCTTTGCCGAAGTAACGCCCGAGCCGGATACGGCCAACCTCGAAAAAGTCCTGGCGGCGGCCAACGGCGCCGACGCCGAGCTGATCGTCGGCTTCGGCGGCGGCAGCGCCATGGATCTGGCAAAACTCGCTGCCGTTCTTGCCGGCTCGGCGCAGACGCTGCATGACGTCGTCGGACCCAACAAGGTGCATGGGCCGCGCAAGGCAGCGCTTGCCCAGGTGCCGACGACATCGGGCACCGGCAGCGAGGCCGGTATCCGCGCGCTCGTCACCGACCCCCGGACAAAGGCCAAGCTTGCAGTCGAAAGCCTGCATATGCTGGCAGATATCGCCGTCATCGATCCGGCCCTGACCTTCAGCGTGCCGGCCCGCACCACGGCCGCCACCGGCGTCGACGCCATGGCCCATTGCGTCGAGGCCTTTACCAACCGCAAGGCCCATCCGATGATCGATATCTATGCAATCGAGGGAACGCGGCTGGTCGGCAAATATCTCGCTCGCGCCGTCAGGGCCGGCAACGACGCCGAAGCGCGCGCCGGCCTGTCACTGGCCTCGCTTTATGGCGGCTTCTGCCTTGGCCCGGTCAACACCGCCGGCGGCCATGCGCTCGCCTATCCGCTCGGCACGCGCTGGCATGTGGCGCATGGCGCGGCCAATGCGCTGATCTTCCCGCATGTTCTCGCCTTCAACACGCCGTCTGCGCCCGAGAAGACGAAAGCGGTGATGGCAGCGCTTGGATGTCAAACCTCGGAAAACTCAGGCTCCGTCTTCGATGCGGCCTACGCTTTCTGCGCCGGACTTGGCATCGAGATGAAACTGTCGGGCCTCGGCGTGCCGGAAAGCGATCTCGACGCCATGGCCGACGACGCGTTTGCCATCCGGCGCCTGCTCGACAACAATCCGCGCGACCTTACGCGCGCCGACATTCGCTCGATTTACGCGGCCGCCTTTTAGGCGACACGGTTTTCAGAAGGGACTTTGATCATGGACAGGAATGCGAAAGTCGCCGTCACGCTCGGTGATCCCGCCGGCGTCGGCCCCGAGGTGATCGTCAAGGCCCTGGCGGCTCTTCCGAGCGAAGAGCGCCGCGATTTCGTCATCATCGGCAATGTCGAAGCGCTGGAACGCGCCGACCGCGTCAGCGGCACCGGGCTGAAATTCGGGCCGGCCGATGCCCCCGGCGATGACAGGATCGCCGTCGATGAAGTCCCGCTCAGCGCGGCCCTCCCCGAAATCGGCAAGGTCAGCCCCGTCGCCGGCGATGCCTCGGTGCGCTACATCACCCGCGCGGTCGATCTCGCCATATCAGGGCAAGCCGATGTCATCGTCACCGCGCCGATCAACAAGGAGGCGATGAACCTTGCCGGCCATCATCATGACGGCCATACCGGGCTGCTCGCCCATCTCACCGGTTCGAAAAGCTCCTTCATGCTGCTTGCCTCCGAGCGGCTGAACACCATCCATGTCTCGACCCATATCTCGCTGAAGGGCGCGATCGAACGCGCCAAGACCGAGCGGGTGCTGGCGACCATCGAAGCCGGCCACCGCCATTTTCTGCGCCTCGGCAAAAAGGCGCGCATCGCGGTTGCCGGCCTCAATCCGCATTGCGGCGAAAATGGCCTGTTCGGCACCGAGGACATGGAATTCCTGGCGCCGGCGGTCGAGCAGGCCCGGGCCAATGGCATCGACGTCGTCGGCCCGATCTCCGCCGACACGGTCTTCGCCCGCGCCTATAATGGCGCCTTCGACCTCGTCATCGCCCAATATCACGATCAGGGCCACATCCCGATCAAGCTCGTCGCCTTCGAAACGGCGGTCAACGTCTCGCTTGGTCTGCCGATCGACCGCGTCTCGGTCGACCACGGCACCGCTTTCGACATCGCCGGCACCGGCAAGGCCAACCACGTCAACATGCTCTCGGCCATCGCCTATGCGCGGCTGATGGCGCGCTCACCGCGGCGGGAGATGTGATCGGAGCGTCCGAGGAAACAAGAAGGGCGCTCCTCACGAAAACACAATATTCTACTACCGCCTCGTCAATAGACCGAAGAGACGGCGGTTCGTGAATGCTCGCCGACGCAAGTTGCCGGACAGGGATTATGTCGCTATCTTGCAGAAAGGCACGAACAGCAAAGGAGGTTGCCTACGTCACAGCGGGACGCCTGATCCAGCACTATCAAGACTTCTGCCTTTCCAAGGGTATCGATTTCACACGCATTGATTCCGTACGGCCGCATGACGATACAACGCTCTTCTGCAGCGCTGGAATGCAGCAATACAAAGCCCTCTTCTCCGATCCCTCCTATAGTGGAACAGTCGCAAACAGCCAGGCTTGCCTGCGCATGGGCGACCTCGACGAGATCGGCGACGGAACTCATCTCCTCCATTTCACCATGCTCGGCCTTTTCTCTTTCAGGGAAATGACCGTCGGCAACGCCATCGACTTCTGGCTCGAACTTCTGGCAACGCTTGGCCTCGTGCCGGATCATGTGACGATCCATCCCGACCGTCTGGCCGAATGGACGCCGCTCTATGACGGGCGTGCGGCGATCGTTGCAGATCCGGAATGCATATGGAGTGATGGCAGCATCAGCGGATACTGCACCGAGTTTTACAAGGATGGTGTCGAAATCGGAAACATCGTCAATCCGCTTGGAACCTGCATCGACGTCGGCTTCGGCACAGAGCGTCTCGATATGATCGTCAACGGCACGCCGCCAGACGATGCGCTCGGGACATTGTGCGAGACGGTGCTGACAATCGTGGAAAGCGGCTACCGGCCTGGCAACAAGGAGCAGGGATACGTCCTGCGAAAACTGCTCCGTCGCATCCACAAGATGGGCGGCTCACTCGATCATCCCTTCTTCGCAGAAGAGATCGAACGCCAGCTGCGGCTCAGCGCTAAATATCTGCGCCTGCGCGACCGGCACCCGGATATGAGTCCCGGCTGGTGGTTCGACACCCATGGCATCGATCTCTCCGACATCGGTGAGACGATCGACGAATAGCGTGAACAGGCCTCCCGAGAAAACCGGGAGGCCTTAGCCGCTCCGTCCGTCGCTACCCCGCAGCTGTATCCGAAATCATCCGCGATACGGCGTTTTTCCAGCCGATGATCTTGGCCTGACGCTCGCCCTCCTCGATCGACGGGCTGAAGCGGCGGTCGCAGGCCCAGGCTTGCGCAAACTCCCGCCGGCCGGGCCAGATGCCGGCCTTCGAGCCGGCAAGCCAGGCCGCACCAAGTGCCGTCGTCTCGCGGATCGCCGACCGGTCAACTGGATTGCCGGTCATGTCGGCCAGGCATTGCATCGTCCAGTCGGAAGCCGCCATGCCGCCGTCGACTCGCAGCACGGTTTCCAGCTGGTTGACACCCCAGTCCTTCTTCATCGCCACAAGCAGGTCGAGCGTCTGATAGGCGACGGATTCAAGCACGGCGCGGGCAAATTCCGCCGGCCCGCTGTTTCGTGTCAGGCCGAAGATCGCGCCGCGCGCCGCCGGGTCCCAGTAGGGCGCGCCCAGCCCGGTGAAGGCCGGAACGATATAGACCTGCTGCCCGGGATCGGCCTTGGCCGCAAGCACGCCTGCCTCGGACGCCTGCTCGATGATACCGAGCCCATCGCGCAGCCATTGCACGGCGGCACCGGCGATGAAGATCGAGCCTTCGAGCGCATAGGTCGTCTCGCCGTCGAGGCGGCAGGCGATGGTCGTCAGCATCCGGTTGGTGGAGGAAACACGGTCCCGGCCGGTGTTCAGCAGGGCGAAACAGCCGGTGCCATAGGTGGATTTCATCATGCCGGGCTCGAAGCAGGCGTTGCCCACGGCCGCCGCCTGCTGGTCGCCGGCCACCCCGAGGATCGGAAGCTCCACACCGAAGAGAGCCTTATCAACGCGGCCGAAATCGTCGGCGCATTCCCTGACCTCTGGCAGCATCGCTGTGGGAATACCGAGAATGCCGAGCAGCTCCTCGTCCCAGGCGCCGTCATCGATATTATAGAGCAGCGTTCGCGATGCATTGGTTGCATCGGTCGCGTGCACGCGGCCGCCGGTCAGCTTGTAGATCAACCAACTGTCGATCGTACCGAAGCAGACCTCGCCTGCCTCCGCCTTCTCGCGCAGCCCATCGACATTGTCGAGCAGCCAGCGCAGCTTTGTCCCCGAAAAGTACGGGTCGAGCAGCAGCCCGGTCTTGGCGCTGAACAGCTTCTCATATCCGTCCGCCTTCAGGCTTTCGCACATTTCCGCCGTACGGCGGTCCTGCCAGACGATCGCGCGGTGAAGAGGAGTTCCGGACCGGCGATCCCAGACGACCGCCGTCTCGCGCTGGTTGGTGATGCCGACGGCGGAAATATCGGTAGGCTTCAAACCGGCATCGGCGATCGCCTTGCGCGCCGTATCGGCGACGGACTGCCAGATTTCGGCCGCGTCGTGCTCCACCCATCCCGGCTGCGGATAATATTGGGTGATCTCCGCCTGCGCCGATCCGGCCATTTTCATGCCGCCATCGAAGATAATCGCGCGCGAAGACGTCGTGCCCTGGTCGATCGAAAGAATATAGCCGCTCATATCCGTTTCCGGCTCGCACGAAACCGCTCCGCCCCAGGAGGGCGGATGCGGGGATTTCATGAGAGAAAGATTGTGGGTGCCACCGGCTTGCTGCCGGTGGCGGGAAGGGGATGGCCGGAAGCCTCGTCGCCTCCGGCCGAGGTGCGCCTTACTTCGACTGCCAGCTCTTGACGAGTTCGTCGTAGTTGACGGTGACCGGCTTTTCCTTCTCGTTCTCGATCTTCAGCTGCGGCGCAAGGTTGCCCTTCTTCACCGCATCCGCGTTCCAATAAGCGAGATCATGCTCTTCGGCGAGCTTCGGGCCGATATCGCCCTGAACGCCCGATTTCTCGATACGGCCCATGACCTTCTCCTGCTCGCCGCAAAGAGAATCCATGGCTTCCTGCGGTGTCTTCGCACCGGAGGAAGCATCGCCGATTGCCTGCCACCAAAGCTGAGCCAGCTTCGGATAGTCCGGAACGTTGGTACCGGTTGGCGACCACTGAACACGCGCCGGCGAACGATAGAACTCGATCAGACCGCCGAGCTTCGGAGCACGCTCCGTAAAGCTCTTGTCGCGAATGGTGGATTCGCGGATGAAGGTGAGACCGAGCTGGCTCTTCTTCACGTCGACCGTCTTGGAAGTCACGAACTGTGCATAGAGCCAGGCAGCTTTCGCACGGTCCGTCGGGGTCGATTTCATCAGCGTCCAGGAACCGACGTCCTGATAACCGAGCTTCATGCCGTCTTTCCAGTAAACGCCATGCGGGCTCGGCGCCATACGCCATTTCGGCGTGCCGTCCTCGTTCATGACAGGCAGGCCAGGCTTGACCATGTCTGCGGTAAACGCCGTGTACCAGAAGATCTGCTGCGCGACGTTACCCTGTGCCGGAACGGGACCGGATTCCGAGAAGGTCATGCCCTGAGCTTCCGGCGGCGCGTAAGCCTTCAACCAATCGAGGTACTTCTGGATCGAATAGACCGATGCCGGACCGTTGGTATCGCCGCCGCGGGCGACGCACGAACCGACGGGGCGCGACTTCTCGTCGACCTTGATACCCCATTCGTCGACCGGAAGACCGTTCGGCAGACCCTTGTCACCGTTGCCGGCCATCGAAAGCCAGGCATCGGTGAAGCGCCAGCCGAGCGACGGGTCCTTCTTGCCGTAGTCCATGTGGCCGAAGACCTTCTTGCCGTTCTCGTCACGGCCGGTAAAGAATTCGGCGATGTCCTCATAAGCCGACCAATTGACCGGAACGCCGAGGTCGTAGCCGTATTTCGCCTTGAAATCAGCCTTGTTCTTCTCATCGTTAAACCAGTCGTAGCGGAACCAGTAGAGGTTGGCGAACTGCTGGTCAGGAAGCTGGTAGAGCTTCTTGTCCGGCGCCGTCGTGAACTTGGTGCCGATGAAGTCGTCGATATCGAGGCCGGGGTTGGTAACGTCCTTGCCTTCGCCGGCCATCCAGTCAGTCAGGTTGCGCACCTGCTGATAGCGCCAGTGGGTCCCGATCAGGTCGGAGTCGTTGACCCAGCCGTCATAAAGGTTCTGACCGGTCTGCATCTGTGTCTGGATCTTCTCGACAACGTCGCCCTCTTGAATGACGTCGTGCGTGACCTTGATGCCGGTGATCGCAGTAAAGGCCGGAGCCAGAACTTCGGACTCATACTTGTGGGTGGTCAAGGTTTCCGAAACGACCTTGATCTCCATGCCGGCGAATGGCTTCGCAGCATCGACGAACCACTGCATTTCCTTTTCCTGGTCGGCGCGAGAGAGCGTCGACATGTCGCCGATCTCTTTATCCAGGAAAGTCTTTGCCTCGTCCATGCCGGCATAGGCCGACCCGGTCATGGCCAGCAGTACCGCTGCTGTCGTCGTCAATAAATGCCTTCGCATAATGTCCTCCCAGGGTTTGCGATTGCGGTCTTCACGTCTCAGGTGGCCAGAAATACCCCCGGCCATCTGCATCAGCTTGCCTCACACGTAACGGAATACGCCGACGGCGTAGACGACGGAGAGGGCGAGAGCCCACCAGAGGCTTGATCCCGCGAGACCAAGCCAGGCAAGATTGATAAAGGCGCTGCCGAGCAGCGAAAGGAAAAGCCGGTCACCGCGCGTCGTCTCGAAGCGCAGGATTCCGATCCGCGGGTTGCCGCCCGGCACGGCATACTCCCAGACCCCCATGCCGATCAGCAGCAATACGATGACGATGAAGAAAGCGGCCGTAGGCCAGGTCCATGCCATCCATGAAAAATCGGGAAGCGAAAAGCTCATCAAACCCTCCCCAGGGCGAAGCCCTTAGCGATGTAATTGCGCACGAACCAGATCACCAGCGCCCCTGGGATTAAGGTCACCACACCCGCAGCGGCGAGCAGACCCCAATCCATGCCGGATGCCGAGACGGTACGGGTCATGGTGGCAGCGATCGGCTTCGCGTCGGTCGTCGTCAACGTTCTTGCGATCAGCAACTCGACCCAGGAGAACATGAAGCAGAAGAAGCAGGCGACACCGATGCCGCTCGCAATCAGCGGCGTGAAGATCTTCAGGAAGAATCGTGGGAACGAGTAGCCGTCGATATAAGCCGTTTCGTCGATTTCCTTGGGCACGCCCGACATGAAGCCTTCAAGAATCCAGACCGCCAGCGGCACGTTGAAGAGGCAATGCGCCAATGCCACGGCGATGTGCGTATCGATCAGTCCAAACGCCGAATAGAGCTGGAAGAACGGCAGGGCAAAGACGGCCGGCGGCGCCATCCGGTTCGTCAGCAGCCAGAAGAAGAGATGCTTGTCGCCGAGGAACCGATAACGGGAGAAGGCATAGGCGGCCGGCAACGCGACCGCCACCGAGATCACCATGTTCATGACGACATAAGTGATCGAATTGAGATAGCCGGAATACCACGCTTTCTCCGTAAAGATCGTCACGTAATTGGCGATCGTCGGGTTATGCGGATAAAGCGTCAGAGAATTGACGATTTCCGCATTGGTCTTGAAGCTCATGTTGACGAGCCAGTAGATCGGCAGCAGCAGCACGATGATATAGATCGTCGGAACCAGCCACCACCAGCGCGATTCCTCGCCGCGCCGGCGCATCAGACGGCTAACCTCATCGGAGGAGAGACCGCTTGCGACATTGGTAACGCCCGAGATTTTTCGGCTCGCTGTCGTTTCGTTGGAGGCGCTCATTTCAATTCTCCGCGTCGTGGCTTGTCATGACGGTGTAGAACACCCACGAAAGCAGCAGGATGATGAGGAAATAGATCAGCGACATGGCAGCGGCCGGACCGAGGTCAAACTGTCCGAGCGCGGTTTTGACCAGATCGATCGACAGGAAAGTGGTCGAGTTGCCCGGACCGCCGCCCGTAACGACAAACGGCTCGGTATAGATCATGAAGCTATCCATGAAACGCAGCAGCACGGCGATCAGAAGAACGCGCTTCATCTTTGGCAGCTGGATATACCGGAATACGGCCCAACGAGACGCACCGTCGATCTTGGCTGCCTGATAGAAGGCATCTGGAATGGAAACGAGGCCGGCATAGCAGAGCAAAACGACCAAGCTCGTCCAATGCCAGACATCCATGATGATGATCGTCACCCAGGCATCGAGCGGATCCTGCACATAGTTGTAATCGATGCCGATGGCATTGATGTAATAGCCGAACAAACCGATGTCGTTGCGGCCGAACACCTGCCAGATCGTGCCGACAACGTTCCACGGGATCAGCAGTGGCAGTGCCATCAGAACCAGGCACACGGGCACGCCGATGCCCGATTTCGGCATGTTGAGCGCAATGAAGATACCGAGCGGGATCTCAAGAGCGAGAATGATCAGCGAAAAAATCAGGTTTCGCTGCAGGGCGGCCCAGAAACGGTCGGAATGCAGGACTTGGGTAAACCAGTCCGTTCCGTTCCAGAAGAACTGGTTGTTTCCGAAAGTGTCCTGAACGGAATAGTTCACAACCGTCATCAAGGGGATGACGGCCGAGAACGCCACCAGCACGAGGACCGGCAGGACCAGAAACCACGCTTTGTTGTTCCAGGTTTTTTCCATGATCAAGCCTCCGGTCCAGCGCGCCAAGAGTCGGCATAGATACTGATACCCGACGGCTCGAAGGTCACCCGGGGATCAGCCGGAATTTCTTCGTCCTCAGGAACGACGATCGCGATCGGCTGGCCGGCAAACTGCGCGCGGACGATCTTCTGCCGGCCGATGTCTTCCACCTTGCTGACGGTCACCGGCATGCCTTCGCGGCCGACCCGAACAAACTCGGGCCGGATTCCAAGCTCTACCTTGGCCGCTGCCGACGTTTTCGGCGCATAGTCGAGCGTCAGTGCATGCTCGCCGACCCGAACCGTGCGGCCTTCCACCTTAGCCGGCATGAAGTTCATACCCGGAGACCCGATGAAGTAGCCGACGAAGGTATGGCTCGGACGCTCGAAGAGTTCGGCCGGCGTGCCGATCTGCACAATCTGGCCATCGTACATCACCACGACCTTGTCGGCGAAGGTCAGCGCCTCCGTCTGGTCATGCGTGACATAGACCATGGTAAAACCGAACTGCTTATGCAGCCGCTTCAGCTGCGATCGCAGCACCCATTTCATATGCGGATCGATAACAGTGAGCGGCTCGTCGAAGAGAATCGCGTTCACATCCGAGCGCACGAGGCCGCGGCCGAGCGAAATCTTCTGCTTTTGGTCCGCCGTCAAACCGCGGGCACGTCGCTTGGCCCAGCCTCCAAGGTCGATCATCTCCAATATTTCGCGGACACGACGATCAACATCCGGCTCCGCCACTCCGCGGTTGCGCAAGGGAAAAGCCAGATTGTCATAGACGGTCATCGTGTCGTAGATGACCGGAAACTGGAATACCTGCGCAATATTTCGCTGCTGCGTCGGCAGGTTCGTAACATCGTGTCCATCGAAGAGAATTCGCCCTTCGGACGGCTGGATAAGGCCGGAAATGATATTGAGCAGCGAGGTCTTTCCGCAGCCTGAAGGTCCGAGCAGCGCATAGGCGCCGCCATCGTTCCACTCGTGGTGCACTTCCTTGAGGGCGTAGTCCTTCTCGGTCTTCGGGTTCGGCCCATAGGCATGTCGAATATGATCGAGGGTGATACGTGCCATGATCTTCTCCTAGCCCCTCTGCCCGACGGTAGTGATCGCCCGGCCGTCCGCGCCGAACGCCATCAGGTGGCGCGTGTCGATGAAAACGGAGAGGTCCGCGTCAGGGTCGATGTTGTGGATGCCGTGCGCAAGCATCACCCAGCGGGTATCGGCAAATTGCAGATGCACGAAACTTTCCGACCCCGTGATCTCCGAAATTTGTGTCCGTGCCGTCAGCCGCGCCGAATTGGCCGTCTGGGCGGTTGGAGCAAGATGATGCGGGTGAAACGCGATCGTTGCCGGCCCGTCCGGCACGTTCTGAAGATGCGCCGGCACGGCAAAAATCACATCGCCATCGCGCAGGAAATTGCCGTCCGATTTGACCAGATCAATAAAATTCAGCGGCGGATCGGCGAAAGTTTTCGCCGTCGTCAGATCGAGCGGATTGCGGTAGACCTCGATCGTCGGGCCGAACTGCGTGATCCGGCCCTCGTTGAGCGCTGCGGTATTGCCACCAAGCAACAAGGCTTCCGAGGGTTCCGTCGTGGCGTAGACGAAGATCGCGCCGGACTGGGCGAAGATCTTCGGCAATTCCTGCCGCAGCTCTTCGCGCAGCTTGTAATCGAGGTTGGCAAGCGGCTCGTCCATCAGCACCAGGCTGGCATTCTTGACGAGCGCGCGAGCAAGCGCGGTGCGCTGCTGCTGGCCGCCGGAGAGGTTCAGCGGCGTGCGGTCGAGATAGGGCGTAAGCTTCAGAAGTTCGGCGGCCTTGCGCACGTCTCGGTCGATCGTGGCGGCATCCTTGCCCGAAATGCGCATCGGCGAGGCGATGTTTTCATAAACGGTCAATGCCGGATAGTTGATGAACTGCTGGTAGACCATGGCGACATTGCGCTTCTGCACCGGCATGCCGGTGACGTCGGCGCCGTCGAAATGGACAGAGCCGGCGGTCGGACGGTCGAGCCCGGCCATCAGCCGCATCAGCGACGTCTTGCCCGACAGCGTCGGCCCGAGCAGGACGTTCAGCGTGCCGCGCTCGAGGACCAGATCGGTCGGATAGATGTGATAGTCCGCGCCCACCATTTTGGCGGCGTTTCGCAATTCCAGCATTCCTGTTCCCGTGCCTCCACGCAGCGGGGATCACACGCTGCCTATCCGGCCATCGCCGGCATGGCAGCCATGTACTCCTCCAGTGACTGAGCCTGCTCCTTCGAAAGGCGCAGACCATCCTTTGTTCTCCTCCACAGCACGTCTTCGGCGTGCCGGGCCCATTCATGTTCGACCAGATAGGCGACCTCGGCCTCGTAGAGATCGCCGCCGAACAACCGTCCAAGATCGTTGATGCCACGGGCGTTGCCAAGCAGCGTCTCGGCCCTGGTGCCGTAGCGACGCACCAGCCGGCGCGCGTGCTGATCGGCGAGGAACGGATAGCGCTGCTTCAGCGCGGCGACCTGCCCCTCATAACCGCGAACCGGGAAATTGCCGCCGGGCAGATGGCTCTTGGCCGTCCACGGAGCACCCTTGACGCCGATCGCAGCCCCGATCTTCTCCAGCGCGTGCTCGGACAGCCGGCGATAGGTGGTGAGCTTGCCGCCGAATACATTGAGCAGCGGCGCGGTCTGCCCCTCGCCTTCCAGCTTCAGCACATAGTCGCGCGTCGCCTCCTGCGCCTTCGAGGCGCCGTCGTCGTAAAGCGGGCGGACCGCCGAATAGGTCCAGACGATATCTTCCGGCCGCACCGGCTCCTTGAAATATTCCGACGCCGCATTGCAGAGATAGACGGTCTCCTCCTCGGAGATCCGGACATCCTTGGGATCGGCGGTATAGTCGCGGTCGGTCGTGCCGATCAGGGTGAAATCGCCCTCGTAGGGAATGGCGAAGATGATGCGATTGTCCGGATTTTGAAAGAAATAGGCGCGCGGATCGTCGAACTTCTTCTTCACGACGATATGGCTGCCCTGGACGAGGCGGACATTGTGGGCTTCGTTCTGACCGAAAGCGGAACGGATGACGTCATCGACCCAGGGGCCGGCGGCATTGACCAACATGCGGGCCTGGTGGCTGTCATTGTGGCCGGTGACGGTATCGACAGTCTCGATATGCCACAGGCCGTTCTCACGCCTTGCCGAGACCACTTTGGTACGCGGCAGGATGGTCGCGCCCTTGTCGGCGGCGTCGCGGGCGTTCAGCACCACCATGCGGGCATCGTCGACCCAGCCGTCGGAATATTCGAAAGCCCTCGTAAACAGCGCCTTCAGCGGCTTGCCGGCCGGATCCTTGCGCATGTCGAGCACCGACGTCGCCGGCAGCAGCTTGCGGCCGCCAAGATGGTCGTAGAGGAAGAGCCCGAGCCGGATCAGCCAGGCTGGACGAATGCCGCCCTTATGATAAGGCAATACGAAACGCAGCGGCCAGATGATATGCGGCGCCATCGCCCAGAGGATCTCGCGCTCCATCAGCGATTCACGCACCAGCCGGAATTCATAATGCTCGAGATAACGCAGGCCGCCATGAATCAGCTTGGTGGCGCCGGACGACGTGCCGGAGGCGAAATCGTTCATCTCCGCCAGCGCGACGGAATAGCCGCGCCCGACGGCATCACGCGCGATGCCGCAGCCGTTGATGCCGCCGCCAATGACGAAAATGTCGTATATCTCCCGGCCCAATTGCCCCTCCGAGCCTGCTGCTGATTTCGCATCGCACAAAATTTGCGCGATTGCGAAAGTGACATCAGTTAAAACGAAAGGAATACGAATGTCAAACGAATGTTGACACGTTATCGGGATCTGCTGTTTGTTTCGATCAGCTTCACATTGTTTTCCAGGCAGAGATTGCGGATCGACGGCACCGGACAGTGGTCGGTGATGAAGGTGTGAACTTGGGAGAGCTGGCCGATCCGGACCGGCGCGGTGCGTTCGAACTTCGTGGAATCGGCAACGAGAATGACGTGGCGGGCATTGGCGATGATCGCCTGTGCGACCTTCACCTCGCGAAAATCATAATCGAGAAGCGCGCCGTCGATATCGATCGCCGACGCGCCGATAACGGCATAATCGACCTTGAACTGGCGGATGAAATCGACCGCCGCTTCACCGACGATGCCGCCGTCCGAGCCGCGCACCACCCCGCCGGCGATCACGACCTCGATTGCCGGAAAGAGGCGCAACCTGTTGGCGACGTTGATATTATTGGTGATCACCATCAGCTCGTGATGATTGGCGAGCGCCTCGCCCACCGCCTCGGTCGTCGTGCCGATATTGATGAAGAGCGAGGCCCCGCTCGGGATCAATTCGACGGCCGCCATGCCGATCGCCTGTTTCTCCGAAGCGGCAATCTGGCGGCGCGCCTCGTATTTAACGTTTTCCGTTCCGCTCGGGAACGTCGCGCCGCCATGGATGCGGGTCAGCACCTGCGCATCGCAGAGATCGTTCAGATCCTTGCGGATGGTCTGCGGCGTCACCGAAAATCGTGAGGCGAGCTCTTCGACCAGAACCCGGCCGCTCGATTTTGCGATCGCCACGATTTCAGTCTGTCGGTCGGTCAAGAACATCGGCGCCCCCTTTCGATCTGCTTTCGTTTTTAAAGAAAGCGAACGGCGGCGCAACGCCTATTTGTCGGCGGCGAGCTTTCGCCGCCGAATTTGGTGCTGGCGTCGCGGCGCCGTCACCGTTTCCGCATGATATTGACCACCAACACACCGAGGATCGCCATGGCGCCGCCAATCGCGCCGAGTGCCGTCGGCGTCTCGCTGAGCCAGACGAAACCGATCAGCGTTGCGACCGGCGGCACGCCGTAGAGGAAATTCGAAGCGCGACCTGCCGTCAGCCGCTTCAATGCGATTGCCCAGGTGAGATAGCCGATCGCGGTCGGGAAGATAACCAGATAGGCAACGCCCCAGTTGACCTCCGCCGGTGCGGCGGCCAGCGCGCGGACCGTCGCCGGAACGGCCGGAAACAGCGGCACGGAGCCGATCAGCAGGATCCAGGCGGTGACGGCAAGCGCCGGCAGTCGGCCGAGCACCGGTTTCTGCAGCACGCTGGCGATCGCCGAGCAGAGCGCTGCGCCGAGGATCAGGACTGCATTCGGATCGAGCTTGAAGCCGTCATCCGAGGCGACCGCGATCAACGCCACGCCGCCGAAGGAAACTGCGGTGCCCGCCCAGCCCCAGCGGCCGAAGCGCTCGCCGAGCGCGAAGGTGGCGATGAGGGCGGTGAAGACGGGCATGGTATTGATGATGAAGCTTGCCGGTCCCGCCGCAACCGTCTGCTCGCCGGTGTTCAGTAGAACCGCATAGGCGGCGATGAAGAGCACGGCCGCAACGGAGAGGCGCAAGACGTCACGTTTTTCGGGCATCGGCCGATAGATGGCGAGGTAGATGAGGGCGAGCGCGCCGGCTGCCACATAGCGCGCCGTCGCCAGCTCGATCGGCGTCAGCGGTCCGAGGCAGATGCGGATCACCACGAAGGAGGAGGCCCAGAAGAGAATAGTGACGACGATCGCCGCAAAGGCAACCAGATCGAACCTGCCCTGCTCCTTCGCTGAAACCGGTGCGCTTGCCGCCATGCTCATTGTCGCCTCCATTGGTGTGTTGACCAAGGATTAAGCTGACGATGCGTGCTTGAAAAGCATCTCAATCGATGATCAAATGTGCACATGGTTCACAGCTCGCCCGTTCTTCCGCCACTTGATACGCTCGAAACCTTTGCCCGCGCCGCCCGGCTCGGATCGTTTTCCGCCGCCGCGGAGGAAAGCGGCATCACCCATGGCGCCGTGTCCCGCCAGGTGTCGAGGCTCGAACGCTGGATGGGCGTGCGCCTGTTTTCGCGCGAAGCCCGCGGTGTGCGCCTGACGCCGGAGGGCATGCGGTTTTTCGCGCGCGCCGAGGAAGCGCTTTCTTTGCTCGGCAATAGCGGCGAGCGCTGGCTGCCCCGGCCGAACAAGGCGGTGGTGCGCCTTTCGGTGACGCCTTCGGTCGCATCATTGTGGCTGTTCCAGCGTCTGGCGAAGCTCGAAGGAAACGAGTTGCATGTCGAGCTGACGCTCGAGCACCGGTTGGCGGATTTCGGCGAAGGCACGGATCTTGCCATCCGCTGCGGCAAGGGGCCTTGGGCCGGGGTGCGCGCCCTGCCGCTCTGGCAGGAGAAATCCTTTCCGATCGCCGCCCCGGCGCTGGCCGACCGGCTCGAGCGGCGCTCCGATGCGCCCTCCCTGCTAGCGTTGCCGATCCTTCACGACTCCAATAT
The DNA here is from genome assembly GCF_014200175.1 of Rhizobium lentis. GTDB lineage: Bacteria > Pseudomonadota > Alphaproteobacteria > Rhizobiales > Rhizobiaceae > Rhizobium > Rhizobium mulingense. The sequence continues at coordinate 415,028 of NZ_JACHBD010000005.1, forward strand.
CGAAGGCTGGCGCCGCTGGCTCTCTCGCGAAGGTATCGATTATGCGCCGCGCGGCCAGGACCGGCGCTTCGAGGATTACAATCTGGTGATCGATGCTTGTGCGCAAGGACTCGGCGTCGCGCTCGCCCGCCCTCCCCTATCGGATGGGGCACTCGCCGCCGGCCGGGTCGTGGCGGTGTCGAACCGTACGCTCGACTATCACGTCGCTTTTCACCTCATTCGACCGGACGATGCACTGCGAAGTCCCGCCGTCGAATTTGCCAGCCGCTTCCTGCACGAAGCCGGTCATGACGAGGCGACGATCAGCGCCTTTGTCTCACCCGGCAGGGCGAAAGCGTAGACTCGCCGCCGCATCCTTTACGTTTCGGCGGCTTGTCACGGCCGTCCCAGATTTCGGATAATCGTCCATTCCGGCGCCCGCAAACAGGCGCGGCTTGACGCCCCGGCCGCGTCGCGGCAGGGGCGCGTCAACAACCGGTCAATCCGCCGGAGTGAGTGTCATAGATGCGCTGCCGGCCGCAACGTTCAGGCCGAGTTGGCCGGTCAGGCTTACCGTCTGCAGATGGATTGAACCGGAGGTGCCGCCGACCAGGAGGTTGGCGCCGACACCGGCCCCGAGCGTCGCCTCCGCGCTCGCGCCGACATAAAGGCCGGCGAGCGACCCGCGGTGATAGCCGGCCGTCGGCGCAAACACCGCCCAGATCAGCCGGCTGCGCGTGGTGAAGCCGAGATCGATGCCAAGCTTTCGCATTTCGCCGGTATAGTGATCTAGAACCTCATTGCCGACGATCGACTGGAAGACGCAGTCTGCTTCCTTGGAGGAGCCCAGCACATAACCCGTGCCTCCGCCGATATCGCAAGTGAGATAACCGATCTTCACGCCATTGCGCAGGTCCGGCTCTTCATATGTTCTGGTGACGGGATCGGCGGCATTGACCGCCCCCGCGCCGACAAACGTCAACGATACCGCGGCAAACGCCGTCGCAAGAGTTTCATTCATAAGTCTCTCCTTCTCAAATCGTGACGGGAACACCCAGCTGGCCGGCACCGGATAACGGAGGGGATCGCAAAACAATCCCAGAGCGGTGCCGTTTGGTGTCGCAGTCAAAGCGCATGGGAAGCGCAAGCGACGCGCTTACGGTTCAGCCCCATTAGGACATTTCGAAGGCAGCATGCGGGGCCGCATGCGCCATTTCACGATCTTGTCAGGAATGGTTGCACAAAAAACACATTCGCCCAAAGCGAGTTGTCACCGGCGCGTGGGCGACAACCAAGAAAAGGAAAACCCGGCGATGGTTGTCACCGGGTTTTATACTTCATTTCTCCTCGCTATACTCTGCGCATGAAGCGCATGACGAGCGAGACAACGAACAACACCAGGAATATGAAGAACAGAACCTGGGCAATGGAAGCTGAGGCCCCTGCGATGCCGCCAAATCCGAGGACGCCGGCAATCAAGGCCACAACGAGAAACACCAGAGCGTAGTAAAGCATCGCAATCTCCTTTTACGTTGCTGCTGAAGATAACGGAGACCGCCCGGTTTGGTTCCCTGTCTATCATGGCCGGCAGGGGGAGCATCGCATCGGCTTTCGTTCAGCCGAAATGAAAGACGCCGCTGTACGTCCGGTCGCCTTCGGTCGGCTCGGGAGGCTCGGCCGCGTCCAGATAGGTCTTGAGCGGCCCGGTTAGCACGAACCAGACGCTTGCCCCCAGCATGAAACAGGCGCCCGTCGGATCGTCAATGCGAGCGATGAACGGAAGGCAGGCCGACGAGGACAGAACAATGATCCGCACCGACCACTCCGCCTCACGTTTTGCCACGGCGCGCGCCCTTAGCGACTTGTACTCCCGGGCGCCATAGGCGCTTCCTCGCGCCTTTGCCGCCGAAAGCAGCTTTCTGGCCGACGGCAGGGCCAGCATGACCAGCGCGGTGACGCTGAGTGCGAAAGGCCTCCCGGCCATCACCTGCCCGCTCGCGACAAGGAGAAAAGAGAGCACGACGAGATTCCACGTCGGCTCCAACAGTTCCGGCGGCTGCCGCGTGCGGATGTGCCAACTCCGCAGCAAGCCCGCCGCACCGTGCAGTAGCGGCTGATCGATATAACGATTGATCCAGTCCATGCAGACCCGCCCGTTCCCGATTGAATGAAGAGGGCTCCGAACACCACGGAAATAGGTCATCATCGTGGCAGAGCGCCGGCAATATCAGCCGAAGCTATGCGTCGCTCACAGAAAACCGCCTATTGCAGTTCCCGCACAACTTCCCAGACATGGCCCGACGGGTCGGTGAAGGCGCGCCTTGCGGCGCGCCCCGAAGAATAGCCGTCAGCTCCGCAGGCCAGGTGCCTCGTGACCGGTGCGCGCCACATATTCCGTATAACCGCCTCCATATTGGTGGACACCCTCCGGCGTCAGTTCCAGCACGCGGTTGGAGAGCGCAGCCAAGAAGTGTCGGTCGTGCGAGACGAAGAGCATGGTGCCCTCATATTGCGAAAGCGCCTTGATCAGCATCTCCTTGGTGTCGAGGTCGAGATGGTTGGTCGGCTCGTCGAGCACGAGCAGGTTCGGCGGATCGAACAGCATCATCGCCATGACCAGCCGCGCCTTCTCGCCGCCGGAGAGCACCCGACACCGTTTCTCGACATCGTCGCCGGAAAAGCCGAAACAGCCGGCAAGCGCCCGCAATGGCCCCTGCCCTGCCTGAGGAAACCTGTCTTCCAGCGATTGGAACACCGTCCGCTCGCCGTCGAGGATATCCATGGCGTGCTGGGCGAAGTAACCCATCTTGACGCTGGCGCCGAGCGCGACGATGCCTTCATCCGGTGTGGTGGTGCCGGTCACCAGCTTCAGCAGCGTCGACTTACCGGCGCCATTGATGCCCATGATGCACCAGCGCTCCTTGCGGCGAACCATGAAGTCGAGTCCCTCATAGATGCTTCGGCTGCCATATTTCTTATGGACATTCTTCAGGCTGACCACGTCCTCGCCAGAGCGCGGCGCGGCCTGGAACTCAAAAGCGACCGACTGGCGGCGCTTGGGTGGCTCCACCCGGTCAATCTTTTCCAGCTTCTTCACCCGGCTCTGGACCTGTGAGGCATGCGAGGCCCGCGCCTTGAACCGCTCGATGAATTTGATCTCCTTGGCGAGCATCGCCTGCTGACGCTCGAACTGGGCCTGCTGCTGCTTCTCGTTCTGCGCCCGCTGCTGCTCGTAGAATTCATAGTCGCCGGAATAGGCCGTCAGGCCGCCGCCATCGATCTCGATGATCTTGTTGACGATGCGGTTCATGAACTCGCGGTCGTGCGAGGTCATCAGGAGAGCCCCTTCATAGCCCTTCAGGAACTCTTCGAGCCAGATCAGGCTTTCGAGATCGAGATGGTTGCTCGGTTCATCGAGCAGCATGACGTCGGGGCGCATGAGCAGGATGCGGGCAAGCGCCACGCGCATCTTCCAGCCGCCCGACAGCGCCCCGACGTCACCGTCCATCATCTCCTGGCTGAAGCTCAGGCCTGCAAGCACCTCGCGGGCGCGGCCCTCGAGCGCATAGCCGTCCAACTCTTCGTAACGCGCCTGCACCTCGCCGTAACGCTCGATGATCTCTTCCATGTCGCCGGCCCTTTCCGGGTCGGCCATGGCGGCCTCGAGCTCGCGCAGTTCGCCGGCAACGATGCTGACCGGGCCGGCACCGTTCATCACCTCGGCGACGGCGCTGTGACCCGCCATCTCGCCGACATCCTGATTGAAGTAGCCGATCGTCACGCCCTTCTCGCAGGAGACCTGCCCCTCATCGGGCTGCTCTTCGCCATTGATCATCCGGAAGATCGTCGTCTTGCCGGCGCCGTTCGGGCCGACCAGACCGATCTTCTCGCCTCTGTTGAGGGCGGCCGAGGCCTCGATGAAAAGGATCCGGTGGCTGAGCTGCTTGCTGATATTTTCGATACGAATCATGGTGTGCGCGGGTGTCCGGGAAGTTTCGGCGCCCTTATGCCACGCATGGAAACGTCGGGATAGGGCCCGTTTCCACCCTCTCGATCTCCGGCTTCTGATTGGATAATATCGCCGCCTACGCTGATTTAAGGATTTCCAACCAATGAGCGTTCGCCTACCGCAGTCTTTCAGGCAGTCGCAGCAGGACGCCAATGGCTTCAACGTCCTCGAATATGGGCTGATGTCGGAACGCGCCAATTCGCTCGGGCGGCATGGGCTGAAGGTGGAGGCAGCGCTGGCCGCGTTAAAAGCCTGGGCCGTCGAGCGCCAGAGCGCGGAGGAACGCGAGAGGCTGCTCAACGAAGCCTCCGATGCCGTCTGGGCATTTTTCGTTCAGCGCGAGAGCTGCGGTTTGCGAAACAATCGCGACGCCATCCAGCGTTACGGCATCCCAAACGAAGTGCTTGCCAGACTGGGCGTCATACGAAAATGACGTGAAGGCCGGCCCATCAGGGCGAAAGGAAATTGCGATGCCAGGCTCAATACGGATCGGCAATCAGCATCTTGCCGTCGACGTCTCCTCCCTCGGTGCCGAGATGCAGGCGCTCACCAGCAACGATGGACGCTCCTGGCTGTGGACGGGCGATGCGACCTATTGGGCCGGACGGTCGCCGATCCTGTTTCCGATCGTCGGTAAGGCGGCTGATGACAAGCTGGCGATTGGCGGCACGGTCTACCCGATGGCCCAGCATGGCTTTGCCCGGCGGAGCGAGTTTAGCCTCGCCGCGTCCACGCCGACCATGTGCCGGCACGAACTTCCTGCCTCGGCAGCCACGCGGGCGGTCTATCCGTTCGATTTCCTGCTGGCCGTGGAACATGCGGTGCTAGGACGCGCGTTGACGGTGACGGCAGAAGTAAACAATCGCGACGCAAGGGCGCTGCCCTTCGGTCTCGGCTTCCATCCGGCCTTCGTCTGGCCGTTGCCTGGCGCTGCCGGGCGCCCGCACACCATCACGCTTGACAATGAAGGCGAGCCGGCGCTCGTGCGGCTGGAGGGGGGCCTTACCAATCCGGCCTCACTGCCCTCCCCATTCGATAAAGGCCGGCTGGTGCTGGATCACGCCATGTTCGAGAAGGACGCGATGATTTTCCCGAAGGGTGCTGGCGCTGGGCTGCGTTACGGCGGCGAAGGCGGGCCGAACCTGCGGTTCCAATTCGAAAACCTGCCCAACCTTGCCCTGTGGACCAAACCAGGCGCGCCCTTCCTCTGCGTCGAACCGTGGCACGGAACGGCGGCGGAAGCCGGAGGTTCGGCCGAGCTGTCGCGACGCCCCTACACCACCATCCTGTCGCCGGGGGCCACGGTGCGTTTCGCCTTTACGGTCGAGATCTTGCCGTAAAGGCTTCGCGCGCCCCGTCGGCGCGCGAAGCAGTTCTTATTTCGGAACCGTTGTTCGTTAGCCGGTGCCGATTGTCAGTGGGCGCCGGCGACAGCGCCGGGCCGCGGTTTTTGAGTGAGCAGCAAGGCGACTGCAGCAATGGCCAGCACGACGCCGATGACGGCGAAAGTATCGGCAAAGCCCAGGATGAGGGCCTGGCGCCTGACGATCTGACCGAGAGCGGCAACGGCCTTGTGTGCAGCGACGGCAGGATCGGAAATCCCGTGCTGCATGAAATAGGCGGTCGTTTGTGCAAGACGATCGCGGACTTCATCGCGGCCGAGCGTTACCGACTGACCGATTATGTTGGAATGAAACTGCTCGCGTTTGGTCAGCACCGTGCCGAGTGTTGCCGTGCCGACGGCGCCGCCGAGATTGCGCAGCATGTTGGTGAGCCCCGAGGCGGCGGCGGCATCCGCGGCTGCGATGCCGGCGGTGGTGATGGCGGTGATCGGCGTCAGTACCAGGGCCTGACCGACGGCACGCACGATGTTGGGAATCCAGAACTGGTCGCCGGCGGTATCGGCCGAAAGCGTGATGTTGAGGAAGCAGCTGATCGCAAAGATCGAGATGCCGAGAAAGCCGATATAACGCGCATCGAAGCGCCTCATCATTAGGGGCACGAGCGGAATCAGCAGCAGCTGCGGCAGACCGGTCCAGGCCAGCACGTTGCCGATCTGCTCGGCATTGTAGCGCTGCACCTGGCCGAGATATTGCGGTAGGATGTAAACAGTGCCGAAAAGCGCGACGCCGACCAGCACGTTGACGGCAACGCCGATGCCGAAATTTCGCTGCGTCAGCAGGCTGAGCTTGACCAGCGGCTTCTTGACGGTCAGCTCGATCCAGATGAAGGCCGCGAGGAAGACGAAGGCGAGGATGCTGAGCTTGACTATGAAGGGCGAGGCGAACCAATCCTCCTTGTTGCCTTCCTCCAGCACCGTCTGCAGCGCCGAGAGGCCGATCGCCATGGTGACAATACCGGCCCAGTCGCCCTCCTTAAGGAGGCGAAGCTGCATCGGCTGCTTGTCGAGCGTCAGGGCAAGGGCGCCCGCCATGACGGCGCTCGGGATGGCGTTGATGAAGAAGATCGTCTGCCAGCCATAGTTTTCGGTGAGATAACCGCCAATGGTCGGGCCTATCGCCGGTGCGAAGGTGACGGAGAGCGCGAAGATCGCCAGGCCGAGCGGCTGCTGCGGTTTCGGCAGCTTGGTCAGCACCATGGTGAAGGCCATCGGAATCAGTACGCCGCCGGCAAAACCCTGCAGGCCGCGCAAAAGGATCATCGTGCCGAGATCATGCGCGAAGGCGCAGGCGATCGAGAACAGCGGAAACAGGATGGAATTGACGAGAATATAGCGGCGGAACGAGAAGACGCTGCTGAAATAGGCCGTCAGCGGAATGACGACGATCTCGCCGATCAGGTAGGAAGTGGAGATCCAGGCGCCGTTGTCGACGCCCGTTCCGATGCCGCCTTCGATATCGAGCAGCGAGGCATTGGTGATCTGGATGTTGAGGATTGCCATGAAGGCGCCGATCATGCCAGCGAGGACGGCGATCCAGTCTCTGGTGCTGGCGCCGGTTTTTTCCCGCGGAACGGCGATGGCTGTTGCTGCAATGGTGGACATGACACGAACTCCTCGTCCCCGGCCTAGCTACGGTCGTTCCTGGTATCGATATCAGGCTGTACCGACATGCCGGGGCGCAGGTCGCCGTTTTCGGCAGCGTCGCCGTCGAGCACGATCTTGACCGGGATGCGCTGAACGACCTTGGTGAAGTTGCCGGTGGCGTTGTCAGGCGGCAGCAGCGCGAATTCCTGGCCGCTTGCCGGAGCGAGACTGTCGACATGGCCGCGATAGGTGCGGCCGGGGAACATATCGACCTCGATATCGACCGGCTGGCCGGCCTTAACGTCGGTCAGCTGTGTTTCCTTGTAGTTGGCGATGATGTAGGCCGCCCGCGTCGGCACGACCGACATCAGCTGGGTGCCGGCCTGGACATATTGGCCAACGCGCAGCGTCCGGTTGCCGGCGGTACCGTCGACTGGGGCTGTTATCGTCGCATAGGAAAGGTTGAGCTCGGCCTGGCGCTGGATGGCCTGGCTGCGCGCAAGGGCCGCCTTTGCCTGAGCCAGCTCGGCGTTCAGCAGATCGAGCTGCTTGACGGCGGCATCGAGCGAGGCCGTGTCGCGGACGATCGAAGCCTGGGCAGCGGCGATTTGCGAGGCCGCCTGCTGCGCCGTTTGGACCGGGGCATAACCGCTGGTGGCGAGGTTCGAATAACGCTTGTTGTTCTGCTCGGCGAAGGTCTCGTTGGCGCGATCGACATCGACGGTGGCGCGGGCGGCAGCGATCGTCGATTGCTGGATATCGAGCGAAGCCTGCTTGGCGTTGACGGTCGCTTCCGCGGCGGCGACGTCGGCCCTGGCCTGATCGAGGGCCGCCTTGAAGTCACGGTCGTCGATGCGGGCGAGCGGCTGGCCGGCCTTCACCGTCTCGTTGTCCATCACCAGGACCTCGGTGAGATAGCCGGAAATCTTGGGGGCGATGGTGCTATTGTCGGCCTTCACATAGGCATCGTCGGTCGAGACGTGGAAGCGGCCCACCGTCCAGTAATCATGGCCGTAGTAGCCGCCGGCGGCAATCAGCACCAGCGCCGTGGCGCCGACGAGCAGGGAGCGGCCGCCGTGCCGGCGGGCGGGACTTTCCTCGACAGCGGCAGCATCGGCGATGCGCAGCGGCTGGCCGGCATCGAGGCTTGCCGGGGCGGCTTCGGCAGCAGTTTCGGGAGCCGCGTTGTTGTTGAGGGGATGCAGCATCTTGATGGTCATTGTCTTCTCCTGATGACGGTCGCCGTCTCTTGGGCTGCGGCCTCTGAATTCGCCTGGAATGCTATTTAGGAAACTTGATACTTTCCAAAATATGCTCTATAAAATCGATGTCAATCAGAATTTGGAAAATAGGCATGGTCCAAAATCACAAAATCGAGAAGAGACCGAGAGGCCGGCCGCAAATCCGTTGCGACGACGATACGAAAAGCGTGATCATCGAGGCGGCCAACCGGCAATTCCACCAGAGCGGTTATGCCGCCGCCAGCATTGCCGCGATCGCTCAAGACGCGGGGGTTTCGACCAAGACGCTGTACCGGCTGTTTCCGACGAAGGCCGATCTCTTTTCCGAAATGATCACGGAGCGGACGGGACGATTCCTCACGGCGCTTGACCCCGGCACGCTCGCCGCGGCGGATGTCCGACAGGGACTGGAGCGCATGCTGACGGCCTATGGCATGCTGACGCTGTCGCTGGATACGATCACCGTGACCCGGCTCGTCATCAGCGAATCCGACCGTTTTCCCGAGATCGCCAGTGCCTTCTATGAGAAAGCGATCGTCAGAACCAACACCTTGATGGAGAATTGGCTGCGCAAGCAGATCGACCGGAAGCTGATTGCGCTTGACGATCCGCATGCTGCCTGCGGCATGCTGCGCGGCATGATGATCTTGGAGCCGCAGCGCGCGGCGATGCTGCGCCAGCAACAGCCGCCTGGGAATGAGGAGATCGCCGCCAGGGCGAAGATGTGCGCCGCTCTTTTTTTGAAGGGTTGCGCGCTCTGAAGCGTTGCTCAAGCTTCAGAGCGCGTTGATTTCCGATGAAACCACGGGACGCCCTCAGGTCGGCGGCGCGCCCAACGCATGCAGGATGCCGCGCAATTCGGCAAGGCCGCGCATGCGGCCAATCGCCGGATAGCCGGGGGTGACGACCTTGTCGAGATCGTCGAGCATGCGGTGGCCGTGGTCGGAGCGGAAGACGATGGTGTCTTCGGCACCCCGGCGCTTGTCTTCCGCCACCAGCTCCCTGAGCACCGCGACCATATCGACGTCGCCTTCGAGATGCGCGCTTTCATGGAAGGTCCGGCCGTCGCCCTCGCGCGTCGTGGCGCGCAGATGGGCGAAGTGGATGCGCGAGGCGAAGCGCCGGGCGATGGCCGGCAGGTCGTTGTCGGCGCGCACGCCAAGGCTGCCGGTGCAGTAACACATGCCGTTCGCCGCCGACGGCACCGCATCGAAGAGCGCGGCATAATCATCCCCTGTCGAAGCGATGCGGGGAAGACCGAACAGCGAACGCGGCGGATCATCGGGATGCAGCGTCAGCTTGACGCCGCGGGCTTCGGCAGCCGGCGTCACCGCCTCCAGGAATTCGATCAGATGCCGGCGCAGCCGTGCGGCATCGATGCCGCTGTAGGCGACCAGCTTTTCCCGGAAGGCCGGAATGGTCAGGGGCTCGGTGGTCGAGCCCGGCAGAGCCGAAGTGATGATGCGGGTGATCTCGGCAATCTCCTCCTCCGACATCGCCTCGAAGACGACACGCGCCCGTTCGCGGTCTTCCGCCGAATATTGCTGCCCCGCATCCGGCCGTTCCAGAACGAAGAGGTCGAAGGCTGCGAAGCGCTCGTGATCGAAGCGCATGGCTGTGGCGCCGGTCGGCGTCACGAAATCGAGTTCGGTGCGGGTCCAGTCGACGACCGGCATGAAATTATAGCAGACGATCGGGATGCCGCAGGCGGCGACCGCTTCGAGGCTGGCAATCCACGCCTCGATTTCGGCCTTTGCCGCACCGCCCTTGCGCTTGACGGCGTCGGGAATCGGAATGCTTTCGACCACCGACCAGACGAGCGGCGACCGATCGGCAGGCGTAGTCTCGATCAGCGATTGGCGTTCGCGCACTTCCTTTTCTGTCCAAGCCCTGCCGATCGGTACCTGATGCAACGACGAGACGATATTGGTCGCGCCCGTCTGACGGACCTCATCCAGCGTCACCGGCGCTTCCGGCCCGAACCATCTCCAACCCTGCCGCATCTTTCTTCCTTCCCTTGCTTTTCGTTTCGTGGTGATCCTGCCGTCAGCAGAAATAATCGGGGTAACGCGAGCGCAGCTCGTCGACATCGGGAATAACGGCGCTCAAGTGGTGGATCATGGCGCTACGGGCGGCCGCTGCATCATGGGCGGCAAGGGCGTCGCGGATGATCATATGCTCGGACACCACGTTGCCCATACGCCCAAGCGCCGGCAGCGTCAGCCGCCTTGCCCGGTCGATTTGCACCTTGACCGCCTTCAGGATCGCCCAGATGCCGGGATAACCTGATATCTGCGTGATCGCCTCATGAAAGGCCTCGTCCTCCTCGTGGAAGCTTGAGGCGTTGCCGGCCGCGGCATGCGCGCGCTGTCGGGCGATAATGGCATCGAGGCGGGCGACATCGGCACCGGTGGCGGTCTGAGCCGCCATCTCGGCGGTCGTGCCTTCGAGCGCTTTTCGCACGATGACCGCCTCCGGAATCGCCGAAACCGGCACGCGCGACACGACGGTGCCCGACTGCGGAAAGATATCGACAAGTCCGCCTTCGGAGAGCCTCAGCAACGCCTCGCGCACCGGTGTGCGGCTGACCCCGAATTCGTCGGCAATCCGCTTTTCCTGCAAAAACAGACCAGGCGGCATTCGGAGCGAGACGATGTCGGCATAAAGGCGCTCGTAGATGGCGCCGGCCGTGGTGACGCGGCGTAGCCTGCGGCCGGCTTCCTGCGAGCTCGGGCCTAAAAGCGCGGCGGTTTCTGCATCTTGTCTCATAAACGGTACCGGACATTCTTTGTGGCATACTAGTATATCAGTCGTGACACGGTTGCCAAGGCTCGTGGATACCTGGCGTTCAAAATGCAGCCAATGGGAACTTAGATCAGCGGAATTGGTTGAGATCCCATCAAGGAGGCGCCGATGAAAAATCCGTTACGACGCAAAAGAAACGAAATCGCGACCGACGACACGCGGCTGAAGGCTTCACCCCCCGCCGGCGCAGGCAAAGGGAAGACGGCACGGCGAGCCATTCAGGAACCCGCAGAGCAGAGCATCGGTTCTCAGCCAGCCACCCGCGAGGACGAGATCCGGAAAAGGGCATACTCGCTGTGGGAGAAGGAAGGAAGGCCGGAGGGCAAGCATCGGGATCACTGGATCCGCGCCGAGCACGAGCTCGATGCACGGGGTGAGAACAATCCTCCCAGGCTCGAGGCACTGCGAGAGGCGTCGCGCGAGCATCGCGACACCTTCCTCGTCAAGACGGATCTCGAAGACGCGGATCAACGCGAAGCCTCACCCGGCACACGTGAGCAGGATTGAAACTGCAGTCTCGATCAAAATTTAGGATGGGCAACACAGGAAAGGTCCCGACATGGCTGACAAACAGGATTTGGACGCCGGCTTCACCGGCACACCCGTCGAACAGCCGGAAGGATTGGCCAAGGCCGCCCAATCGGCGGCTGGCCGAGTGAAACGCGAGGCCTATGCAGTAACCGCCGGCGCGAGAGAACACCCGCACACGGCAAGCGCATTGTTGCTTGGCATCGGTATTGCGGCGTTCGGCTTCGGTTATCTCCTTGGTCGATCATCGGCGGAAAGCTCGGCCCGCTCATATTGGCGTTAGCTGGAGACATCAACGAATAAGCCGCGCCAGCGGGAATAACGATAAAGCCGGATCGTGTGCTTCCATACGCGGAAATGACAAACCCCACGGCAAGGCCGCACTTCAAACGTCTTTCGTCATCGCATCAGCTTTGCCGTTGCCGGGCGCTGCGGCGCATCACCGATAGAGCAAGAAGCATCCGGGTTTGCTGTTGCCGGAATACAATAATGAGAAAAGCGCGAGCTAGGCCCGCGCGCACAGCTTGACAGCGGTGACATCGGTCCTTAGCGAGGCTGGATCAATGACACCTCAGGATCAGCAAAGTGAATTATTTCAGGCAACTCGTGATTGCGGTACTTCATCCCGGCAGCGGGTCCGGAAGCGCGCTTGATCGAACCAACGGCATTGCGGTTTTTCTCTTCGCAATCCTGCCCGGACTTTCACCTAATTTCAACGGGTTCATCCTCCTCGGGTCGATGCTCTCGGGCATCTACTTACTGGCGACGGCCCGCTTTCCGCTGAACTTTTCGAAATCGGACCGGGTAGTCGCCATCTGCATGACGATCTACCCGCTGGTGATGATCGCCAGCATCTTCATTAACCCGCCTTACTCCGAAGTCGCAGACTGGATATTCCGGCTCCTGCCCTTCTTTTCGATCTGGCTGATATTGCCGCGAATGCGCCAATCTCCCGATGGCCGTCTCGTGCCGCTATTTATCCTCGGCGCCGGGATCGGCATGATCGTTACCTTTCTCGTCAGCCTGCTGCAGATCATGTTTCTGATGGAGAGAGCAGAGGCTGGGACGTCGAATGCCGCACTCCTCGGAATCATAGGCCTTCTTTTCGGCGGCGTTGCGCTTCTTAACGTTCAATCTCCTAAAAGCGTCGAGCAAAGAATTGCGATCTTGGGATATGCCGCTGGCCTCGGCTGCGTGCTGCTTTCGGGAACGCGCTCGGCGTGGCTGGCCATTCCCGTCCATCTCGTCATCCTTCTCTGGTATTTTCGCAAACACAGCTTCCATCTGAGTTTGCGCAGTCTCGCTATCACCGGCTCTTTGCTGTTTGCGGGACTTATCGCGCTCGGCAGCGGCCAGATCATCCACCGCATCCAGGCGCTGCAGGAAAATATGGCAGCGCTTGAACGCAGTGAAGGTGAGATTACCTCACTCAGCGCACGAGTCGCTTTGTACAAAGGCGCACTGTCGGCAATCAGCAAGGATCCGTTGACCGGTTATGGCCCGCAAAACAGGATGGCCTCGGTCTTGGCGGAACTACCGGACAGCATGCGGCCATACTTGACCTTCTCGCATGTCCATAACGGCTTTCTGACAGCGGGAATCGACGCCGGCGTTGTCGGCATCGCGGCGCTTTCGCTGCTGCTCCTGACGCCCTTGATAGCCGCGTGGAAAAAGGAACCCGGTCCCGGCAGGGACCTGTCCATGGCGCTCGCTCTTCTGCTCACCAGCAGCTACGTTGTTACCGGCAGCGTCGGCATCATGTTCAACCAAAAGGCACTGGATCCGATCTTCGCCTATATGGTCGCCCTGATTTGCTTGGATCGGGGTAGCACAGTCTTCACGCCCGTCGTGCGAAGCTGAATTCCTGCGCTCGACGCTTGCGCGTTGTCGTCTTTAGGCCGCCGGAACGGTTTCGGCGCCGGTGAAGGCAAGATCCGAAACCTCACCGGTTGAGGAATAGCCGGAGACGAGCTCTGCCAAGGTCGCGCGTGCCGCGACCATATCGTTTCGATCCAATGCCGCGTTGAGCAAGCTGAGCTTCTTCGAAAGCTCCGGCCAGAACAGGAAATCCTCGCGCGCTTTCATAATCCGGGGATGTTCGGTTGTTTCAGGGTTATCCCCGATCAAAAGTTCTTCATAAAGCTTCTCGCCGGGCCTCAGGCCGGTAACGGAAAGCTCGATGTCCCCTTCGGGATTATCCTCGTCGCGGATGGTCAATCCCGAAAGCTCGACCATCTTGCGGGCGAGGTCTGCGATGCGGACGGGCTCGCCCATGTCGAGCAGGAAAACATCCCCGCCCTCGGCCATGGCGCCTGCTTGAATGACCAGTTGCGAGGCCTCCGAAATGGTCATGAAGTACCGGGTTATTTTCGGGTGCGTCAGGGTAACCGGCCCGCCGTCCTTGATCTGCTGCCGGAACAGCGGCACGACGGATCCGGAGGAACCGAGCACGTTTCCGAACCGGACCATGGAGAAATTCGTGCGCACTCTGTCAACGGCCGGTTCTGCTGCGAGCGCCTGCAGAACCATCTCCGCCAGCCTCTTGCTGGCGCCCATCACATTCGTCGGACGCACGGCTTTGTCCGTGCTGATCAGCACAAAATTCAAGACGCCGCATTTGTTCGCCGCGCGTGCGGTGATCAGCGTCCCCATGACGTTGTTCTTGATGCCCTCCACGGCATTATGTTCGACGAGAGGCACATGCTTGTAAGCGGCCGCATGATAGAGCGTCTGAGGCCGCCAGCTCTGCATGATATGTTCCATGCGGTCCTGGTCGCGGACGGAACAAAGGATCGGAACGATCTGCACGCTTTCCTGCTGGTAAAGTTCGGCCAGCTTTAGCAATTCGGCGTGAATATTATAAAGCGAAAACTCGTTCTGATCGATGAGGATGAGGGTCGAAGGCGCATTGCGCAGAATCTGGCGACAAAGTTCCCCGCCGATGGAACCGCCGGCGCCCGTGACCATCACCACCTTTTTGCGCATCGCCTTGTCGAGCAATTCCTGCCGCGGCGCTACCGCTTCCCTGCCCAGCAGGTCTTCGATCTCCAACTCGCGAATGTCGGAGACGGCGACACGGCCCTGAGCAAGCGCCGTCAGATCTGGCAACGTGCGAACATTCACCCTGGCTTTGCGGATGCGCTCGAGGATTTCGTTGCGCCGCTGCCGCGATGCGGATGGAAGGGCAAGAAGCACGTTATGCACGCCAAGAGCTTCGGCGAGCACCGGAAGGTCCGACGGGTCGTAGATCGGCAAGCCGCCCATGATGCCGCCCTTAAGACGCGGATCATCATCCAGGTAACCGACGACATTGAGTTCGGCGCTGTTCGTCAGGGCGCCGGCGAGTTGCCGGCCGGCATTTCCTGCCCCGTAGATCAGCACCTTGGCGAGCGTATTCTGGTGAAGGATCCGCTGATAGGTATCGCCGAGCCAATAGCGGATACCCAACCGGGACAGTCCGATCGCAATCAGCAGCAGGAAGGGCTGAAGAATACCGACCGTTCTAGGAACGCCCGGAACGCTCAGCGCCGTAAATATCGTCATGAAGGCGACGCCGTAGATCGCAATAGCCTTTAGAACCGCGATGAAAGCGGCAAGACCGGCGTAACGGAAAATTGCCCGATACATGCCCATGACGATGAAGATCGGAAGGGCCATGCACAGGGACACAAAGACCGGCAACCACTGCACGCCGGTCAGAACGGTCCATTCGTTGAGGCGGAAGCAATACGCCAGCCAGATCGTCAGGACGCAAAAGCTTGAATCCACCAGCAAGGCGAGCGCGCGTTTGGCAGCACGCGGCATCGCCAGCAAAGGGGCGACGAGCGCCTGCATCGGCACTAAGAACCATGCTGAGCGTGGCGTCTCAGTGGGGGTATTTTCAGGCATTGCTTCCCAGCGTCTCGCAGATCATCAGACAATCACCTTCTTGTCATTTTCTACAATGAGCGCAACTGAAATAATCGGAAATCAAGGTCTTCCGCACCGCTTATCTATCGGAAGTTGGTAACTTAATGCCTTATTCCCTTGCGGCCGATCACCTTGCCGGCGGTCAGAAACAGAATGCGCATGTCGAAACCGAACGAGCGCCGCTCGAGATATTCGACATCGAATTTCACCTTCTCCAGAATCGGCAACTCGTCGCGGCCGTTGATCTGCGCCCAACCGGTCAATCCGGGCAGGAGTTTATCGACGCCGTGGGCTGTCCGCAGGTCGATCAGGTCATACTGATTGTAGAGCGCCGGCCGAGGCCCGACAAAGCTCATCCTGCCGCCCAGAATGCACCAGAGCTGCGGCAATTCGTCGAGGCTTGATTTGCGCAGAAACGAGCCGATGGGCGTCAGAAACCGATCCGGATTCTCGAGCAGATGTGTGGCAACCGTCGGCGTGTCGACGCGCATGCTGCGAAATTTCGGCATCAGGAAGATCTGATTGAAGCGGCCGACACGTTTTGACCAGTAGAGGATTGGCCCCGGCGAGGTCAGCCGGACACACAGAGCGACGACAAGGATCGGAACGAGCAGGATGACCGACGCGATCACAGCCAGAAGAAAATCGACCGCCCGTTTCAAACCCATGCTCCGCACTTGTTCCACCGCCTCATGGGGATTTCGCCATACGCCCCACCGCGCCGTATCGTCAAAAAGGCGTTTCGCGTCAACTCCGGTTGTTGCCGCTTTCGTCAATGACCGGCCAACTGATCACCGCCAGTGTCCCTTGCCTCACCTCGTGAATCAGAAAACCGTAACCCGATCAGGCTCAAGAGAAGATTTTTACGCGCCGTTGCTCAGCTCCCTGCCCCGTGTTTACCACGGTAAACTCTCCGCTCATTTCCGGCCCAGCCCTTGTGGATAAGATCGATTATCTCGGTGTTGACCGAGTCCATTGGCTCGCGCCCGCGCAGGGTTACGCTAAGCCCGGACATTCCTGAGAAAGCGACTTACCAGTCCAATCGAATGGAGAGCTTCCCAACCGGCCCCTTGGATTGTTCGCGATAGGCTTCTGGGACATCGTCAATACTGAATTGCTTGGCCACCACCAGAACGATCTTGGCAGCCTCGATGGCCTTCATAGCCTTGCCGAAGTCCCCCGCCGATCCCGTGTTGTTTCCTTGAATACGTAGAGCCTTGAGGATGATCGGCTTGAGATCGATCTGCAGATTTGTCCCTGTAACGAAGCCGATCGTGAAGATGATACCACCATACGTGAGCTCTGGTCGGCTTTTTGTTCCATTGGTGAGCGGGGTCGCAGGTCAGCTAGCTGGACATTGGAATTCTACACTGGGAGGGTCAGTTGCTCCCATTCCCATTGATGACCTAGAGCTGGATGCCTTTACTTGCAGTCCGGACTGTCGGCATATAAATTATCCAAATGTTTGATCGTTCATCCCAGTCTCCGACGCAAATTCCTACGGACGCACTCAGCGAAATTCTCCGGGACTTTCGCCTGAGTGGAGTCAATTACGGCCGCTGCGAGCTACGTCATCCATGGAGCATCGCCTTTGCGCAGCAACAGCTGCTTCGCTTTCATTTCGTCAGTGAGGGGCCATGCTGGATCCATACCGAAGCGCAAGGATGGCAGGAGTTGCAGGACGGCGATCTGGTGTTGTTGCCACAAGGTGTCGAACACCGACTGGCCAGCAAGCCCGATGTTGTCGGGGACTCGCTCAAGAGCTGCCAGGTCACCAAGCTGGGGGGCAATGTCTGCGAAGTGGTGCAGGAAGGAACAGGAGCGACGAGCACCTTGTTCTGCGGTTCCATGGCTTTGGGTGCGAATGCCCTCAACCCGTTGATCGCTCTGATGCCACCGATCATCAAGGGTTGTGATGTTGCTGGCAATGATCCGATCGTCGGCCCCCTCCTCGCCGCCATGACGGCAGAGGCGTCGCAGCCCCAGCTAGGCAGCGCCACGGTCTTGTCACGCATGGCTGACGTCCTCGTCGCGCGGCTTATTCGCTGCTGGGTCAATTGCAGCGGCGCCTCCACCAGTGGCTGGCTCGCCGCGATCCGTGATCCTCATATCGGTCGTGCGCTGGCAGCCATGCACCGAGATCCCGGCCATGACTGGACGCTTGAGACCCTTGCTGGCGTGGCAGGTCAATCGCGCTCGATCTTCGCGGAACGCTTCAGCGCCATCTTAGGGGAAGGCGCGGCACGGTATCTCGCCCGTCTGCGAATGCAGCTTGCACGAGAGTTGCTCGGTCAAAACATGTCGGTTGCCGAGGTCGCTTCTCAACTGGGCTATGAATCTGAAGCGTCTTTCGCTCGCGCCTTCAAGCGCATCACCAGCGTTTCACCTGGCGTTGTGCGTCGCACCATTTCCGGACGAATGGACATAGAATTCGGACTTTAGGACACATATCATCCTGAAAGACTCCGCTATTAAGAGCCTCCAAACCTTGGAGGTACTTCAATGACGGACACAACATCACAGGTTGACGGCCCCGCGATTGGCCTCGATTCTACCGTTCCGAGTACATGGAGCCCCACGACCTGGTTCGCCGTTATTTCAATGGCAGCCACAAGCTTTGCGCTGGTGTCAGCTGAATTCCTGCCGGCAGGTTTGTTGACCCCAATGGCGCGTGACCTTGGCGTCAGCGAGGGAATCGCCGGTCAGGTTGTCACCGCCACCGCGTCTGTTGGCGCGGTGACGGCCTTGTTGAGCAACGTTCTCATCGGCAAACTGAACCGGAAGACTGTCCTGGTTGGCCTAAGTGCCTTGGCTATCGGCTCCAATCTGGTGGCCGCGCTCGCGACGGATTTTTGGCTATTGTTGTTGGGCCGAGCCGGGCTTGGCATCGCGCTCAGTGGTTTCT
The DNA here is from genome assembly GCF_014200175.1 of Rhizobium lentis. Taxonomy (GTDB): domain Bacteria; phylum Pseudomonadota; class Alphaproteobacteria; order Rhizobiales; family Rhizobiaceae; genus Rhizobium; species Rhizobium mulingense. Next base: position 433,390 of record NZ_JACHBD010000005.1, read on the forward strand.
GGGCGCTTTCAGTCGCCGTCGTGGCGAGATTGGTTGGCACCAATGCGACAGGCCGGGGTATGGCTATCGTCACCCTCGGTGTCTCTCTTGCCACCATAGCTGCACCATCCATGGGCGCCTTGATCAGCGATTGGCTCGGCTGGCGTGCCGCCACGGCCATGACCGCAGGGCTCGCAGCGATTGCGATGCTGCTGCAGATACTCAGCTTGCCGACGCTACCCGCAAGCACAAGCAACAGTCTTTCCGACGTCTTCCGGCTGACGAAACGGCGCACTGTGCAACTCGGAATGCTTGCTATCCTCTTGCTGATGACGGGACATTTTGCCGGCTCGGTCTATGTGCGACCCTTCCTCGAACAAGTGACGCTCCTTGGCACCGGCCCGATTGCCCTGGCGCTCCTCGGGTTTGGCATCGCCTCTGTGATCGGCAATGTCGCCGGCGGCCGACTGGCAGACGCAAATATCCACATGGCGCTCGCTGTCACCGGCGTATTGATGGCGTTTTCGGCGCTTGCTCTCGTACTGTGGGGTGCATATAGCGGCATCGCGTTTGCCCTGGTTACACTTTGGGGTTTCGCTTTTGGGATGGCACCGGTGGTACTGCCCACCAACTTGTCCCGAGGCGCAGCAGACGCCTTGGAGGCTGCTGGCAGCCTGATGGTCGTTTCGTTCCAGGTCGCCATCAGCATAGGTGCGCTGTTCGGCGGCTATATGGTCGATCACTTTGGTGCCTCAGCGCCATTGACATTTACAGCCGTCTTGGCGGCATCAACTATCGTTCTGGCGTTGCTTCAGCCCCGCAGCTGACTCTTGGAGCTCCGGCCAAGGTGAGCAGAAGAGGCGAGGTCTCAAGTGGCCGGAGTACCGGGTGAGGCAAATCCGTGACGTGGCGGTGCTTTCTCGTTCCGGCGAGAGCACCGTCCGATCGCCGATAACCGCGACAACAACAATCTCGATTAAAGCGGCGTGGAAGATCGGCGCTCACGCCTAGCAGGGCCGGTGTGCGCCCCAGGCGGGAAAGCGTGGTGGGGCCGCTTCCCGAGAGCAGACGCTCCCTCCAGGCGATTTCCCCGACCGGCGCTACCCGCCTATGCTGGACAGCAATTCGTCGAGCTGCTCCAGCTGCTCCGGCAATGCGGCCGCCGAGCCCTGCAGGGCTTCCTCGAGCGCCTGCTTGGACGGATAGACTTCGTGGAAAGTCAGGAGTGTCTTGCCGCCTTGATCCTCGAAGGTCACGGTCGTGATCGCGCCCTCTTCGCCCTCGTCGTTGGTCCAGACGATGCGTTCGTTCGGCACCACCTCGAGATATTTGCCGTAAAAGGCCATGGTGTCCGAACCGTCGGCGCCGAATTCCAGCCGATATTTGCCGCCGGTACGCACGTCCATCTCGCATGAGACGAGCGAAATGCCGGATACCGATTTCGGCACCCACCAGCGCCGGAACAGCTCGGGCTGGCTCCACGTCCTGTACACCGTGCTCGGCGGCGCATTGAATATCCTGGTTACCAGGAGTTCGCGATCGCCTCTGCGCTCGACCGACGTGCGGTTCTCAGCACCACCTGCACCGTTACCTCGCTCAGTCATCGCTTCCCTCCCGTTTCATCTCGCTGATGATCTCGTCCAATGCTTCGAAGCGGGCCTCGAAGAGCTTGCGATGCGCCTCGATCCACTCGGCCTCCGCCTTGAGGCCGCGTGTCCCAAGCTTGCAGGTTCTCACCCGTCCGACCTTCTGCGTGACGACCAGCCCCGCCCGCTCGAGAACCTGGACGTGCTTCTTCATGCCGGTCAGCGTCATCTGGAACTGATCCGCCAGACTGGTGATCGTCGCGTCCCCCCGCCCAAGCTGATCGATGATCCCTCGGCGGGTTGCATCGGACAGCGCCGCAAACGAGAGGTCGAGGGGAGGATCTGCATACTGAACCATCTAGTTCAGTGTTTCTAACCTGCTTGTGCAGGAAGCGCAAGCGTTCCGAACTTTCCAGGCCGTAGACCGATCATCCGAAGAAGTCCTTGACGCCGGAGTGGCGAATGCAAACCAGGCCGGTCAGAGAGATTCCACGAATGAAATCGCCGACAAGATCGCGGGTGAACACAGCCTGACGAAGGCACAGGGCAAGGCCATAGTCGAAGCGGTGATCGCCTCGATCACTCAAGCCGCGATTGCCGGCAACGAAACCTCACTGCCTGGATTTGGCAAGTTCAAGGCGAAGGCAATGCCGGAGCGCGAGGCGCGCAATCCGGCGACCGGCGCGACCATCAAAGTCGCAGCAGCCAGGAAGCTAGCGTTTACGCCGGCCAAGGCACTTAAGGACGCATTGAACAAGTAAAGCGGTCTGAGCAAGCACACCCGGTCCGCGGGGACCAGGTGTTCGTTCTTCCACGCTCGATTTTATTCCGAGGCCCCCTGCCCTGCCAACTAGCGAAGGAACGCATCGACTGGCGCATCGCCGTCATGTCTGCACAGACAATCATGGATTATCCATTCCATGTTGGCGGCCGCACGGCGCTGGCGCTTCGTGGTCATGTGCACTACTTGGCACTTGGGGCGAGAAAATCTTCATCTATGGCGATGCGCTGCGCTGGCTCGCGAACCTCCCAGCCAATGGCTTCCCTATCCTCCGCAGCACGCGTCTCTCAAGACGGCGGGTCTCGGCATTGAACCACTGGCGGCGGAATCAGACGGAAACCACATCCCGTTTTTGCAGAGCTGGACGATACGCGCATCAACGACGAAGCAGGCCATTATCGAGGCGCTGGACGAACTGCCGGAAAACGAAAGCTTTCACAACATCGATGCGATCTTCGAGGGTCTTACCACCCTTCGTCAGCGCCGCATGACCGAACTTCTCACAGACTGCACAAGAGTCCAGGACGAGGGACCGACTGACCCGCTGTTTCGTACCATCCTTGTTTACGTGGCGAGTTCCGGGCGGCCCCGCACGAAATGCTGGATGTCCGGAGCGGTTCCCGAACGACATCCAGTCGCGCCTTGATGCTAAGGCCCGACCGTTTCTCCTCTCTCTTCACGATGGTGAACCTGACTTCGAGGTACGCTTGCCGCTCGCCCTCGACTTGTCGGCCGTCCGCTGGAAGATCCTCAACCTGCAAAAACTAAGAAATGACAATCCGCCCAAACACGCCGAACAACGCGAGGAGATCGACCGGCTATTCACATGATGGCCTTAGCCGCCTCACTCGTCGTCAATCCCACAGCTGGCGCCGCTGAATGCGGAGGTCAGCCGCTCGGTCTAAGTGGAACGCCTTATTCCGGCCGGTGATTTTACTCCAAAATCCCGAAGTTCGAAAAGTGAACGACTACAAAGGTTTAGAACAGTTGGTCGCAACCAACTCGTTTTCCAGGCTTTGAAAGGTAAGCGCGATTTCATTGGCGTCGAAATTGGCGCGGCCGCCCGACCCCGCTTTCGCTTGCGCGACACCATTTGCCTTCAGCAACGCCATGATCATAGGCCCCAGCGAGAATTCCCCACGCTCGGTTCGCCGCGTCAGGTCACGAAGATACCCGCCGGGCGAGTTAATCATGTTGACGCGCTCCAGGATGCCGGCAACAGCGACCGCCGCATTTTCCGGCCCCATAATCTCGCAGGCCTCCTGGTAGGCTGACGGGCTTATCCCCAGCGTCGACCGAACGACGAAGGCTGCGCGCTCGAGCGAGTAGCTGTGCCCCTGCATGGAGGCCAATTTGTCCGCAGATTCTGCCGATCAAGCTCGGCGAACAGGTGATCGACGCCCGTAATGCCCTTGGCCCGAGCGAACGTCTCGATTCGCGCGCGGTGGAGCTCCGCCATCACCACGACCAAGGGCTTCTCGGCAGGCTCCGGGTTTTTTTCCGCCTATCGTTGCGGACGGCGTCGATTAGTTCTTGGTCGGAGCTACAGGACTAATCGCCGACTACGAACCAGTCGTCTCAAGCCGCCGTCGGGTTGATCACATTCATATCGATTTCAGTCAGCTCGACACGCCGCTCAAACGCAATGCCTTCCTCGTCGAAGAGATGGCAATCGGCGGCATTGATGCCGGTGGCAACCGGCGTGTCGGGGCGGATGCCGACGCTGCCGGGGAGCATGGCGCAGAAATTCTCGGCCTCTCCGTTGAGCGAGGCATAGGCGACAGTGTTGGCGCCGAGGCGTTCGATGACCGTCGGGGTGACGGTGAAGACGATGTCGCCGCCATTCAGCTGGATGTGCTCCGGGCGGATGCCGAGCGTCAGGGTCTTGCCGGCCATGCTGTCGCGTGGTGTCACCGGCAGAAGGGCAGTCTGGCCGAGATAATCGACTTCGACGCCGCTCGCGCTGACGCCCTTGCAGGTGACGGGGAGAAAATTCATTTTGGGGTTGCCGATGAAGCCGGCGACGAACTGGTTGGCGGGCTTGTGGTAAAGCTCCAGAGGCGCGCCGGTCTGCGAGATATTGCCGGCGTCGAGCACGACGATGCGGTCGGCCATGGTCATGGCCTCGACTTGGTCATGCGTCACATAAATCATCGTCGCCTTCAGCTGCCGGTGCAGCTTGGCAAGCTCGATGCGCATGTCGGCGCGCAGCGCCGCGTCGAGGTTGGAGAGCGGCTCGTCGAACAGGAAGATCTTCGGTTCGCGCACGATGGCGCGGCCGATGGCGACGCGCTGGCGCTGGCCGCCGGAGAGCATGCCGGGTTTCTGCTGCAGCCGCTGGTCGAGATGCAGGATGCGCGCGGCGTTTTCCACCTTGGCCTTGAGCTTTGCCTCTTCCATCTTTTCGACGCGCAGGGGGAAGGCGATGTTCTCGAAAACCGTCATGTGCGGATAGAGCGCGTAGGACTGGAACACCATGGCAATGCCGCGCTTGACCGGCGGCAGGTCGTTGACCCTGACGCCGTTGATGACGATATCGCCCGCCGTCGTCGCATCGAGGCCGGCGATCATCCGCAGCAGCGTGGACTTGCCGCAGCCTGACGGCCCGACGAAGACGACGAATTCGCCGTTCTTCACCTCGAGCTGCACGCCCTTCAGAACTTCGTAGTCGCCGTAGAATTTCTGAACGTTGTTGAGAAGGAGCTGTCCCAAAAATCTGTCTCCGCCGGCGGTCTTCGTCGCACATTCGATAGAGGGGTGGGGGCCGCGGCTTGCACCGCGACCCCAGGGAGATTCAGGAGGGCTTACTTGAAGGCTTCGATTTCGCCGGCAGCCTTCTTCAGCGCGGCTTCCGGTTCGGCCTTGCCTGTGACGACCGACTGGATCATCTCGATCATCGAGTTCTGGAAGCCCTTATAGTCAGTGAAGAGCGGCTCGGGACCACCATAGCTGATGCCTTCGATAAGCGGCTTCCAATAGGGGTCCTTGGCGACGAATTCGTCGACCTTCTTCGAGGGACGCAGGGGCGTGAGGCCGGCGCCGCCCTGCAGCTCGTATTCCGACTGCACATCCGGCGAGGTGATGAACTTGGCGAATTCGGTCGCCTTGTCCTCGACGCCGGAACCCTTGAAGATCGCCAGGCTGTCGGTGATCAGCAGCGTGCCGGGGCCTTTGGCATCGGGGCCGAGCGGCAGGGTCGTAATGCCCCAGTTGATCTTCGTCTCCTTCAGGCGGGAGGCCGCACCCGATCCGGCCTGGATCATGGCGACCTTGCCGTCGAGGAAGATGGCGCGGACTTCGTTCTGCTCATAGGCCGTCGGGCCTTCTTCGGAGTAGGGAACGATATCCTTGTAGGCCTTCAGCGCGGCGAGAATCTGCGGGCTGTCGAGGGTGATCTTGCCGTCGGCATCGATCACGCTGCCATTGTTGGTGTAAACCCAATGCATGAACTGGTGCATCGTGTTGTCGAAGGTCTTGGCCGAGAGACCGAAGCCCGGAATGCCGGTCTTTTCCTTGATGGTCTTTGCCATTTCGATTTCTTCGGCCCAGGTCTTCGGCGGCTTCTCGGGATCGAGGCCCGCCTGCTTGAAGAGGTCCTTGTTCCAGTAGAGCGCCTTGGTGGAGAAGGCGATCGGAACGCCCCACTGGGTGCCCTCGAAGGTCACCGTGTCGACGATGTGGGGATAGTAAGCCTTCTTTTCCTCATCGGTCATCGGCACCTTGACGATGAGATCGTTCTGGGCGAACTCCTTCAGCGTGCGCGAGCCGACATAGGCCATGGCAACCGGCGTGCCGGCGGCGGCGAGCGTCGTTGCCTTGTCCTGGCACTGCGCCCAGCCGACAACTTCAGGCGTGACCTTCCAGCCGGCGTTCTTTTCTTCCCACTGCTTGATGTATTTGGTGTGGACCGGGTCGATCGTGTCGCCGCAATAGATCCAGCTGATTTCCCTGTCGGCGGCATGGGCAGTGACCGCGGTCAATGCCGTCGAACCGAGCAAGGCGAGCGCCATAAGGCCTGTCTTGATTGTTATGCTCACGTCGTGACTCCCGTTTGGTTGTTAGCTGTTCACTCGTTTTTATAATCTTATTGTTTCACCGCACCGGCGGTCAGACCGCCGACAAGGTAACGCTGAAGGAAGAAGATGACGACCATCGCCGGCGCGATGCCGACGAAGGAAGCCGCCATCAGTTCGTTCCAGATGACCTCCTGCTTGCCGAAGTAAGCAAAGAGCCCCACCGGCAAGGGCATGTATTCACTCTTCGAGTTGAAGGTCAGCGCGAAGATGAATTGCTGGGCGTAAGCGCCGATGAAGGTGGTAATGGCGACGACGATGATTCCCGGCATCGCAATGGGCAGGATAACGCGACGAAGCGTGTAGAAGTGGCTGGCGCCATCCATGAAGGCGGCTTCGTTGAGCTCCTGGGGAATGCGGATCATGTAGGTGCGCAGCAGCCAGATCGCCGACGGGATAAGGAAGGCTACTCCCGGCACGATCATGGCGAGATAGGTGTTGAGCACGCCCATGCTGCGCATCAGCCGGAAGAGCGGGATCAAGAGCACGGCGCCGGAGAACATGTTCACCGTCAGGAAGGCGCCGAGCAGGATGCCCATGCCCCTGAATTCGAACTTGGCGAAGGCATAGGCCGCCGGAATGACGAGGCAGAGCACGATCAGCGTGACGATGATCGAGATGAAGAAGGAGTTGAAGATGTAGCGTCCGAAGCCCGGCACGCTGATCCACATCGTCCGGTAGGCTTCGAACGAGCCGTTCTCCGGCCAGAAGCGGTAGGGCGAGGAGAAGAGCTGGGCGAGTGGCTTCAGCGACACCAGGAAGCCCTCGACGAAGGGCGCCAGCACGAAGAACAGGAACACCGCGATGCCGCAATAGATCAGGATGATCTCCCACCAGCGGTAACGGTCGATCATGGCAGCACTGCTCATGCGCGCTTCTCCGGATTGAGGCGGCGGGTGACGCGGAAATAGGCGAAGCAGAAGAGCGACAGGAAGATGCAGATCAAGACGGCGCGCGCCGCACCTTCCCCGTATTTCTTCGAGCCGATCGCGGTCTGATAGGTATCGATGATCATCGTCGTCGTCTCGCCGCTCGGGCCGCCCTGCGTCAGGATCCAGATGATGTCGAACGAGTTGAAGGTGGCGATCAAGGACAGCATCGACATGGTGATGATGGCGGGCACCATCAGCGGCAGGGTGATGCGGCGGAAGCGGTACCAGCGGCCGGCGCCATCGGTCCAGGCGGCCTCATAGAGATCCTTGGGAATCGACTGGATCGCCGCCAGAAAATAGATCGTCACCAGCGGCACGCCGATCCAGACGTCGGTGACGATCGTCGCCCAGAAGGCGGTGCTGCCATAGGCGAGGAAGGCGACCGGGCCGTCGACCAGGCCGAAGCGCTGCAACAGGCCCGAGATCATCCCGAACTGGCCATTATACATCCAGCCCCACATGAAGATGCCGATTGCCATCGGCACGATCCAAGGCGGCATGGTCAAGAGCCGGAACAGCGAGCGGCCGGGCACGGCGGCGTTCAGCATGCAGGCGCCGAAGGTGCCGATCACCATTTTCAGCGCGACCGAGAAGAAGGTCCAGATGAAGGTGCGCAGGATCACCTCAGCGAAGGTGGCGTTGAAGATCTTCTCGTAATTGATCCAGCCGACCCAATTGGTGGTCTTCTTCAGCGACGCGTCGGTGAAGGAGAGAATGAACGTATCGACCAGGGGATAGGCGACGATGGCGAGAACATAGAGAACGGCCGGGAGAAGAAGGATCCAGGCAAAGATGAAGGCGCTTCGTTGGACACTCATCTTGCCGCCGTCCTCAAGCCGCTCTTGCGTGAAGGGCCTCGTCGAAGCGGTCCCAGATCGGACGCAGATCGACGACGGTTTTCTTCATCCTCGCTTCGTCCATCGCCAGCGCCAGGATGCCGGCTTCGAGCGCATTCAGCGTGGAAACCGGCAATTCGAGCCCGGTGCGCACGCTCTCCAGGAGGTCGCTCGCCATCTGTTCATCGGCTCCGTAATGCTGGGAGAGCTCGGTGGCGGCATATTTGTTTTCCACTACCTTCTTGCCGGTCAGCTGCTCGTGCACGTCGAGATAGCCGCGGACGAAATCGCCTTCGGCCATGCCGCGCGAGCCCATGATGGCGAAGCGGCGGAACTGGTCGGGCACGTTTAGATTGGTGTGGAAGTTCATGCCGACGCCGTTTTCATATTCGACGATCGCCACCTGGTAATCGATGATGTCGGCATCGCTGTCGAAGACCTTGTCCGATCCCATCCAGCCGCTCGGCTTGCGGTGGAAAAGCTCGAGGTCGTTGATGCCCTCGCGCGCCGGGTCGTTGGCCGGGATGAAGCTCTTGCGGCCGCCGAAACTGGCGACCCGTTCCGGCCGCGCGCCGACGACGCCATTATAAAGGTCGAGGTCGTGGCAGCATTTCTCCAGCATGAAGCTGCCGGAATAACGCTCGTAACGGCGCCAGTCGCGCATGAAGAAGGCGCCGTGATAGGGCTCGATGTGTTCGGATGCCTCGATCGAGACGATCTGGCCGAGCTTGCCCTCGGCCTGGATGGCGCGCAGGTCCTTGTAAAGAGGGGAGTAGCGCAGCACCAGGCCGACCATCAGCCGCTCGTGGCCGAACTTCGCCATCAGATGCGCCAGCTCGATGCTTTCGGCAATTGTCGTGACGATCGGCTTTTCGCAGAAGACCTTGAGGCCGGCCTGCAGCCCGAGCCTGATATGGCCGAGATGCATGTGATTGGGCGAGCCGATCATCAGCAGATCGAGCTTTTCGGAGGCGAGCAGCTCTTCCGGCGAAGCATAGGCCTTGCCGGCCGAAATGCCCTTTTCCGTCAAACCGGGAAGGCCGGCGGGATCCGGATCCACATAGCCGACGATGTCGAAGCCGCTATCGATCGCTTTGAAGACGTAACCGAGGTAGCCGAGCCGGAATCCGAGCCCGATGATGCCCACTTTCATGCCGATCCAGTTCCCGATTTAAGTAATTTATTTTCTTTAAGTTGGGACAAAAATCAGAAGGCGTCAATAGAAAACGGGCCGCAAGACGCGAGCATGAAATTGATTTTCATAATTCGCCAGCCGGCTTTCGATCAGGCACTGTCAACGTCGGGATGCGGAGGCGGACGCACGGTCAAGCCCAGGGGCGCAGACGACGGGCATGAGTGCAACCGGCGGCAATCGCGCCGGCAAGCTCACGCGAAACTCGCGAAATATTGAAAAGTCGAGCGCGCCTGCGCGTGTAGGATGGGCGAGAACCCGAGGCCAGGAGGAGCCATTATGACCGGCATGACAGCCAAGGATTTCCCACAGGAGCTGCTCGAACTCTATGATTATTATGCGCATGGGAGGATCACCAAGCGCGAGTTTCTCGACCGGGCCGGTAAATTCGCCGTCGGCGGCGTGACGGCGGCCGCCATTCTGGCGTCGCTGAGCCCGAATTATGCGCTGGCGACCCAGGTCGAGGCAACCGATCCTGACATCTCCGCCGAATACATCACCTATGCCTCGCCGCAAGGAAATGGCGATGTGCGCGGCTATCTCGTCCGCCCCAAAAACGCCACCGGCAAGGTCGCCGCCGTCGTGGTCGTGCACGAGAACAGAGGCCTGAACCCCTATATCGAAGACGTGGCGCGGCGCGTGGCGAAGGCCGGCTTCATTGCGCTGGCGCCGGACGGCCTCACCTCGGTCGGCGGCTATCCCGGCAATGACGAAAAGGGACGGGAGTTGCAGCAGAAGGTCGATCCGGAAAAGCTGATGAATGACTTCTTCGCGGCGGTCGAGTATCTGATGAAGAGCGAGCTCACCACCGGCAAGGTCGGTATTGTCGGCTTCTGCTACGGCGGCGGTGTCGCCAATGCCGCGGCAGTCGCCTATCCCGAACTTGCCGCCGCCGTGCCGTTCTACGGCCGGCAGCCGCGCGCCGAAGACGTGCCGAAGATCAAAGCGCCATTGCTTCTCCATTATGCCGGGCTGGACAAGGGCGTCAACGAAGGCTGGCCTGCCTATGAAGCGGCGCTGAAATCGGCCGGCAAGACCTACGAGGCCTATATCTACCCCGACGTGAATCACGGCTTCCACAACGATACCACGCCGCGCTATGACGAAGCGGCGGCCAAGCTCGCCTGGCAGCGAACGGTCGACTGGTTTACCAAATACCTTGCCTGAGAACGCAGCGACCCGACGCGACGGGGAGGCATCTCCGCCGTCCCGCCGGGCTGCACCAGCCCGGCAAATGTCGAGTACGGCTATCGCGAACGCTCGACCTTGCGCCGTCCCCGACTGACCATCATTCCAGCGACGATAAGCACAATTCCGCCGGCGTTCGCCCAGAACGACGCCGGCACGCCGCTGACATAATCAAACGCCACTCCCGTGACCATCTGCCCGCCGATGATCAGCAGAGCCGAGTTGACCGCGCCGATCCGCGCGATCGCCCAGCTGCCGGCCGCCACGAAGACGACGCCGAGCGGACCGCCGAGATAGGCATACCAGGGCGCCTCGGCAGCACCCGCAGGAAGCAGGCCGCCGACGAAGAGACCGAGGCAGCTCAGTGCGGCGAAACCTATGGCGTGATTCCAGAAGGATGCGATCAGCGGCGTCGTCGAGAGGCTCAGCCGCCCATTGAGCTGGCGGCTGAGGCCGACGAGCACGCCGCCGAGGCAAGCAAGCAGAATGAAGAGCGTCATGCCGCACCTCGCCCGAAGAGGATGATCAGCGCCGCTCCCGCAACGACCAGGCCGAGTGCCGCGATGTCGCGGGTATCAGGATGCCGTTTCTGCATGCCGAACAGTCCCCAGCTGTCGGCCGCGACGCTGAAGACGACCTGGCCTGCCAGCCCGAGAGCCAAGGTGCCGGAGAGCCCGAGCGGTGAGTTGACCGTGGTCGAGGTCAGCATGACCGTTGCCGCGCCGGAGAGCCCGCCGAAATAGGCCCATAGAGGCGCGCGCAGGCCTTGTTCCGGCTTTGGCTTGCGCCGCCGGTGGACCAGCAGGAGAAGAATGACGGCAGCGACCATGCCGGTGCCGTGCGCGGTCCAGGAGGAAAACAGCGGATTCCCGTAGCGTGCCAGCTCGCCGTTCAGGTGCACCATGAAAGTCAGGAGCCCGCCCGTGGCAAAAGCGCCGGCAAAATAGATCGGCTGCGGATTTCGTGCGGCGTCGATGGTCATTGGAGATCTCGTGGGAGAATCGGTTGCGGCGGATGGTTTCAAATTGCCACTAGCGCATGATGCCGAAAAGTGTGAGCGGTTTTCGGACGCATCATGCTCTGCCAGGGACGGTCGCGACCACAGGAACATGCCGTCTCAATCGTCATTCGCGCAAGATTTCGCCGGATATGGCGGCGTTGCTGATAGCGCGCCCGTCTTTCGAAATCCGCGGTACAAGGCGCAAAATGGGGGATTGCCGTAAATCGCTTCCGCTTTCGGCAATTGTGCGGTAGCCTGTCCGTTCGTTCACATCCAGCGAAGATTTTCGCTGCCGCCCTAGAGACGCCAGGGGACGGACGAAGTTGCGACCGTCCAGAGTTTCGCAACAGTTTCCGCCAGCCTTGATACGGCCAAAAAATGCGATGTGGACGGAACAAGCATGCCTGCGATTGGGTTTCGAACCTTAGCGTTCAAAAGGAGGAGCATTATGCCTACGGTTGCTGCGACACCCATCACGCCGCCGGACCAGCACGTTGTCACCGCCCGCGAGGCTCTCGAGCCGCTCTATGAAAAGCTCGAACTGCAAACGGAATCGCTCGTTCTCTCCGCAGCGCTGGAGGCCGGATGGTCCCCGGACGAGGCAACGAAGGCACTGGCTGCGCTCAGGCTGCAGGACGCGCTTTCCACTCTGGACGAACAGTCCGGCCAGTAAGGTCGAGAACAAATCGGCGAGATCGGGTGGTGGTATCTTAGGATAGCGGCCGCAGCTTCCTCGATCTCATTCTTATGCGGACGATCAATCCCCCTCCTGTAGGAGCCGACCGTCGCCACCCATCTCCGGCGCGGCGATTGATGTGATGGAAATCACTGCGGCGCGTGACAGTGCTACCGTCTCATCGAGACAGAACAGGATAATTCCCTGCGATCATTTTCTTAAAGCGCGTCGCGTCAAAAGTGGTTCATGCGACGCGCTTTAGCTCCTTGTTTGGATACATGTCGGTATCCCGGAACCGCTGTGCATTTCCGAGACGCATTAATGCGGTCGAAGCTTTTTGGTCGCGATCAGCATGACGAGATCTTCGGAGGCATCTGCGAGCGCCAGGGCCAATTCCGCAGCCGACCATCCATGTTTCTGCAAACTGACGAGCATTTCAACCATTGCGACTTCGACCTCTCGTCTGCAGCTCGAAAGCGGCTTCAATTCGATATGTTCCTCATCACATGCGGTAGTCATCTTAGCCTCCATTCTGCCACATGGGCAGCGTTCGCAGAAATTCGCCAGTGGGTGGATATAGTAAGGGTTGCGTGCAAGCCTCGGGCTCATTACGCATCGACACAGACGGCCTCGGCCGCGCGCAACCCTTCGCGCGCCATCAGTTGCCGATGTCCGGCCTCAGGAGCGTCTCGCATGAATGTGAGCAGGGAAAACCCGCACGTTTGGCGACAGGAATTTTTCCTGGTGCCTGATGGTTGTGCGGAGAAGAACTGCTGTTAGCCGACGATCGTGCAAAGCGCGCACGAATATTGCCCAGATAGTTCACGACCTATCCTCCTGTTCTCGCATTTTTTGTTTTGAATAAAGTGTCGTTTCACGTTGAGGGTGCTTTGAATCTGCATTGCACCGGCAAGTGAGCTTTTTGGAATTTCCGAACGTTTTCGGAATTAACCATTGCTTAATTAGATACAGCAACAGGACGCAATTGTCGTTATCGCCGCATCCTGAAAATTATCGGTGCGTCCATTTCTGCTCGCATAGGAATATGATAAGTAGCTTATGCACGTAGAGCTTCAGTCGATTCGGTCCATCGGATGGGTTGCGCGGACGTTTCAGCCGTGAAAACCATTGCTTGCTTCAGTTTCAACAGCCCGGATCGGCTATGCGCTGGAGGATTGGATGGTTACGGAGTCTGGAGATGACCCCGCTGGTGGACGGGAGTGGCCGGCCCATTTGGAGCGGCGGCGCTGGCCGCGCGAACCGTCCCCGCAGAAAGAACATCGGGCGGACGTTCCGCCGGCTCTGGTGCCGTTGCGATTTTCGACGCAAGACCTGCCGGCGAAAGAACAGTTCCAGGGCTGGCGATCCCACATGGCGCCGCTTGTGGATGTTCATCTGCCTGACGGAAAATCAGAGGACGACGGTTTTCTTGCGGAACAGACCGGCTGGCATCTCGGCGATATCCTCATCGTCCAGCAGCGCGCGCAGGCATGCAGCTATATTCGCGATCAGGCCATGCTGCGATCGAGCCCAATCGATCACTGGAACGTCGGCGTACTGCGCAGCGGCCGGGCCTGGACCGAGGCCAATCGCCATGTAACGGAGACCGGCCCGGGCGAAATATTTTTCAGGTCGCTGGGTTATCCCTACCGCGGGCGGATGACCGATTCAGTCGCCGTGCTCGTCTTCCTGCGCTATGAACTGTTGACCCATGATGCGAGTCTTCTGCAGAACGCCAACAACACCGTCCTTTCCGGCAGCCTGGCTGAATTGCTCGTCAGCTATATCAACGGCCTGGAAGCGAACCTCAGCAATTTGACGCAGGAGGAGGTACCGCGGATCATACGGACGATCGGCGATATGGTCGTTGCATGCGCTGCATCGTCCACAAGTTTGGATCGCGCTCAGGAACAGGCAAATATGGGGCTGATGGAGCGGGCGCATCGCTATATTCACCTCAATCTTCATTCCGATAGCTTGACGCCGGAGGTCATGTGCCGTGCGCTGGGCATCTCGCGGACGCGGCTCTACCAATTGTTCGAAACGAGCGGGGGCGTCTTCAATTACATCCGCAAACGTCGATTGCTGCAGGCATATGCGGATCTCACCAACCCGACCGACAACAGGCCGATCTCGGAGATTGCCGAGGCCGCCGGCTTTGACGTTGCCGCCAATTTCACACGCGCCTTCAGCCATGAATTCGGCCTCAGCCCGCGTGAAGTCCGAAAGACCATCGCCACCGAGCGCCCGGCCATCCCCGCAACACGTTCCATGCAGCATTTTGGGACAACGATCGGCGACTGGCTGACGCTCGCACGTTGATTCGGGTGAATGGCGAAGTTCAGATTCATTCTTCGCGGATCCGGTCGATCGCCAAGCGCTTGAACAGATGCTTCGTAACGGCTCCATGACGCGCGATGCAGCCAACATGATCGTTCGAGGCAACGGCTGGACCGACGCCGGTATTTACGGAGATCGAGGCGCTGGTCGCTGGATCGATGTGACCATATGCTATTGATTTTCTAGGAGAAAAACATTTCTGTTCGTTAGACTCCATCGAGTTCCATAAGACAGATTACGCCACATCGTACTGTAGGAGCTATTTAGTAATGCGACAGTTGGGCCAGTTAGAGATGCGACAGTCTCGCCTCTCGACGTGCTGGTCAATGCCAACGTTGGGAGCAAG
>NZ_JACHBD010000006.1 GCF_014200175.1 Rhizobium lentis
GAGAGGTGATTGCCGTCATGGTCGGCCAGAAGAAGAATGGTCATGATAGTTGCTCCTGTTCCAACCCGATTACAGCACGCCGGCTTCGTTTTTCAGCTTGTCGATGAGTTCGGCGACCGACTTGACCTTGACGCCGGCCTTGCGGCCGGACGGCTCCTCGGTCTTCAAGACCTTCAGCCGCGGCGTCGTGTCGACACCGAAATCGGCCGGGCTCTTCTTGTCGAGCGGCTTCTTCTTCGCCTTCATGATGTTCGGCAGCGAGGCATAACGCGGCTCGTTCAGGCGAAGATCGGTGGTCACCACCGCCGGCAGCTTGATCTCGATCGTCTGCAGGCCGCCGTCGACCTCGCGGGTGACGGTCGCCTTGCCGTCACCGATCTCGATCTTCGAGGCGAAGGTTGCCTGGGCCGAACCCAGCAATGCCGCCAGCATCTGGCCGGTCTGGTTGGAATCGTCGTCGATCGCCTGCTTGCCCGTGATGATCAGCCCCGGTTGCTCGGCATCGGCGACCGCTTTGAGGATCTTGGCGACAGCGAGCGGCTCGACCTGATCGTCGGTCTCGACCAGGATCGCCCGGTCGGCGCCCATGGCGAGCGCGGTGCGCAGCGTCTCCTCGGCCTTGGCCGGACCGATCGAGACGACCACCACTTCCTCGGCCTTGCCGGCCTCCTTCAGCCGCAGCGCCTCTTCCACCGAGATCTCGTCGAACGGGTTCATCGACATCTTCACATTGGCAAGCTCGACACCCGTGCCATCCGGCTTCACCCGGATCTTCACGTTGTAGTCGACAACCCGTTTGACGGGCACGAGAATCTTCATCTGCAATCCCCTTTGTTATTCCGAATGCTGATCCCTATAGCGCCGGACGTCTTTTCAGATGCGCACAGGACCCTGCAAGGTTGAATCTGCGCATCGCGCTAGTGCGGCCGTTCGGCAAGCAACGCCCAGAAGGCAAAGAGCGGCGTGTCGACCGACCTCATGGCATGTTTGATCCCTGGGACATTATAGAACGATCCGCCGATGCCAGGCGAAAACCAGTTCCCATCCCCCTGCCTGAACTCCCCCTCGGAAAGCACGAGATAGACCTCCTCCGGCGCATGATCATGATCCGGATAACGCACATGCGGCGCCATCAAGGTCACCCCGAGCCACAAGTCGCTCCGCTCCTCCAATCCGCCGGGGCCGATGATCATCGCATTGGCATGCCCACCGGCAAAATTGTCGCTCGCCGAGTGGTCATACTTGGTGCGCCGATGCCATTCAAGCATTGGCTCGATGCCTTTGAACGCCTCGATCAATCGTCCTAGCGAAGGATCATAGGAGCTATCAATCGCGAGCGCCACATCAAGGTAAGCGCAGACCGGCAACCGGCTTCCGCCGCCCGCACGTGCGGTCCCCGGGTGCCCCAGGGCCGCGAGAAACTGCCGGATCGAGCGCCGGGCTTCCGGGGCTGTCGCAAACCTCTGGAAAGCCTGAGACGCTGCGTCCAGGAAAAGCTGCAGGCTATCCCCGCGTAAATTCATGCCATCCCCTCCCTAGAACAGACGATCTTAGCCCGGCCAGCCGGTAGCCTCTGCTGCAATCATATATCTTTTGCGAGACGCAGGCCGTCATAGACGGCGGCATGCGTATTGCGCGCAGCGACAGCGTCGCCGATCCGGAACAGCTGGAATTTGCCCTCGGGATTGCGAACGACCGACTGCGGTTCGCCGGCCAGAAGCTGGTCGTGCGACATCTCGCCGAGGTTACTCGAACTGGGTTTCAGCTCGAAATAGAGCTCATCGAGCGGAATGGTCCCGTGATTGACGATGATCTGATCGTAGCTGCTTTGCTTGGCAATCCCGCCGTAATCGCTGCCGACATGGGCGACAAGCTGATTGCCGCTCTTTTCGACCGCCTCCAGGCGATAGGTGACGGTGAAGGTCACGTCATGCTTCTGAAGGGAGCGCATATAGGGCACGAGGTTCATGGCCATCACCTCCGGCGCAAAGGACCGGTCGGGCGTCATGATCTCGACCTTGGCGCCTGCCTTGGCGAGAAATTCCGCCGCCTGGAGGCCGGCATGGTCGCCGGCATCGTCAAAAATCAGGACGTTGGTGCCAGGCTTCACGTCGCCGGAGATAATGTCCCATGAGGAGACCACCAGCTCGTTGCCCCTCGAAAGAACTTCGGTATGCGGCAGGCCGCCGGTCGCGATAACGACGACATCGGGGTTTTCGGCCTCGATCGTGTCGGCTTCCGCCCAGGTGTTGAAGTGGAAGGTCACGTCGTATTTCTCGCACTGGCTCATGCGCCAGTCGATGATGCTGATCATCTCCCTGCGGCGCTCGCTCTGGGCGGTGAGGCGGATCTGGCCGCCGGGATTGTTCGCCGCTTCGAAAACGACGACCTTGTGACCGCGTTCCCCGGCGACACGCGCGGCCTCAAGACCGGCCGGACCGGCGCCGACGATAACCACCTTCTTCTTCACATCGGCCTTCGCCAGGATATGCGGCATGGTCAGTTCGCGGCCGGTGGCGGCATTGTGGATGCAGTAGGCGGTTCCGCCCTGATAGATGCGGTCGAGACAGTAATTGGCGCCGACGCAGGGCCGAATTTCCTCTTCCCGCTTTTCGATGATCTTGCGAACGATGTGCGGGTCGGTCATGTGGGCGCGGGTCATTCCGACCATGTCGACCTTGCCGGCCGCGATCGCGTGGCGGGCCGTGGCGACATCCGGGATTTTCGCCGCATGAAAGGTCGGAAAATCGGTCGCGGCGCGAATTTCGCCGGCGAAATCGAGATGCGGGGAATTCGCCATTCCCTGGATCGGGATCACGTCTGTCAGACCGGCGTCGGTATCGATGTGGCCGCGGATCACGTTCAGGTAATCGATGAGGCCGCTCTCCTTCAGTCGCTTGGAGATTTCGATGCCTTCGGCCTTGCCCGTACCGCCGGGAAGACATTCGTCGGCAGTATAGCGCAGGCCGAGAATGAAATTGTCACCCACCCTTTTCCGGATCGCCTTGAACACGTCGAAACAGAAGCGCAGACGATTGTCGAGCGAACCGCCATAGGGGCCATCGAGCTCATTGGTGAGCGGAGACACGAATTGGTCGATCAGGTGGCCGTAGGCCTC
Organism: Rhizobium lentis; assembly: GCF_014200175.1. Lineage (GTDB taxonomy): Bacteria > Pseudomonadota > Alphaproteobacteria > Rhizobiales > Rhizobiaceae > Rhizobium > Rhizobium mulingense. The sequence goes on from NZ_JACHBD010000006.1 coordinate 3,119, forward strand.
GAGTTCGACACCGTCCATGCCGCCCGCCTTCATGCGCTCGGCCGCATCGGCGAAATCCTTGATGATGCGCTCGATGTCCCAGTCTTCCAGCTTCTTCGGGAAGGCGCGATGGGAGGCCTCGCGATGATGCGACGGCGCCACAACCGGCAGCCAATCGCCCTTGTCCCAGCGCGTGCGCCGGCCGAGATGGGTGAGCTGGATCATGATCGCCGCCCCCTCCTCGTGCACCGCATCGGTCATTTCCCTGATCCAGGGCACGATCTCGTCCTTATAGGCGAGCAGGTTATTGAAAACCGGCGGGCTGTCCTTGGAAACGGCCGCCGAACCTGCCGTCATCGTCAGGGCTACCCCGCCCTTTGCCCGTTCCACCGTATAGGCGCGGTACCTTTCCTTCGGCATACCGTCTTCCGGATAGGCCGGCTCGTGCGAGGTGACGATGATACGGTTGCGCAGCTTCAGATGCTTGAGCTGGTAGGGCTGAAGGAGGGGATCATTCGACATGGGCCGTGGTTCCGATTAAAAACGACAGGGGGACGCTAAGCGCAATGTACATATGTGTCAACGCAGAAAACACACTGGTCGCTGTTTTGGACACATATGTACATTTTTCTTGTGCGCCGCCTCGTGATTTGATAGGAGATAATTCATGGATCAGGCTTTGAATGACACTGGCTGGCGCGGATCGCAGGAGGGGTGGCTGGAAGCAGCTTACCACTCCCTGCTCGAATCGGGCGTTGACTCGGTGAAAATTCTGCCGCTGGCGAAGAAGCTCAATCTCTCGCGAACGAGCTTCTACTGGTTCTTCAAGGATCGGGAGGAATTGCTGAGCGCATTGGTGGCGCGGTGGCGCGACAAAAACACCGGCAACATCATCAAGCAGTCCGAGGCTTACGCGGAATCGCTGGCCGAGGCGATGCTCAACGTCTTCGATTGTTGGCTCAACACCGATCTCTTCGACGCGAAATTCGAGTTCGCCATCCGCAGCTGGGCGCTGCAGTCGGACGAGCTCTTGGCTGAGGTTCAGCAGGCCGACCAGATCCGACTCGAGGCGCTGAAGCGCATGTTTATGCGGTTCGGGATACCAGAAACGACATCAGATGTCAGAGCGCGAACAACATACCTCGTGCAGATCGGGTACATCTCCATGCAGTCAAGGGAGGATATCGCCGTCCGCATGAAACGGATTCCGGAGTATATTGCGATCTACACGGGCGAAGTGCCACAGCAGAGAGAGCTTGACCGCTTCTTCTCTCGGCACGGCTATAGGCCCAGTTAGAGGAAGGCCGGAGATGAGCGTTTCCTTGAGGATCGGTATAATCGGTGGTGGCGGCTGGCTTGGCGGGGCAATCGCCGGCTCGATCATTGATGCCGGCCTGGTTGATTCTCGAAATCTTTGCCTCTCCTATCGCGCCGAGCAGCCGTGCCGCTTCCCGAACTCCTCCTGGACTTCGGACAATCAGGCGCTTGCCGACCGCTCCGACGTGATCATTCTCTCCGTTCGCCCCGCTGACTGGCATGGCCTGAGGGTCGATGCCGGCGGCAAACTGGTCGTATCAGTCATGGCAGGCATCCGACTGGACGCCCTCTCAGAACGCCATAACACCGGTCGCGTCGTCCGCGCGCTGCCGAACGCTGCCGCCGAAGTGGCCAGATCCTATACGCCCTGGATCGGCGCGAGCGGTGTCACGGCAGATGACCGGGCCATTGTCGGCGCCATTTTCGAGGCTTGCGGGGCACAGGACGAAGTCGCGAGCGAAAGCGACATCGACTACCTCACGGGCCTATCCGGATCCGGTCCGGCATTTCCGGCGCTGCTCGCTGCCGCCATGATGAGCGACGCCGTCGCCCATGGCCTTTCGGCCGAGATTGCGCGGCGCGCCGTCAATACGGTGGTGGTCGGCGCCGGCCACCTGCTGGAACGTCGCGACGAATCTCCTGGCGATACCGTTGCGGCCTTTCTCGACTATCGCGGCACCACCGCGGCAGCCATCGTAGGCATGCGCGACGCCGGGTTCGAGGCTGCGGTGGCAGATGGACTATCGGCAGCATTCAAGAAATCGGTGAGTATGGGAGACGCTTCCTGACGACCGTTGAGGGTGGGTACTGCGGCACCCCACCTGGCTCGATCAGCCGCTAAATAGAGGGAACGAGAATGAAGAAACTACTTGCATCGACATGTTTGACGTTCGGCCTGCTTGGCGGCGCGTCGTTTGCCAGCGCTGCCGAATGCGGCACCGTCACCATCGCCAGCATGAACTGGCAGAGCGCCGAAGTTCTCTCCAACTTGGACAAGTTCATCCTGAACGAAGGTTACGGCTGCAGCGCCGACATCACCGTCGGCGACACCGTCCCGACGATCACGTCCATGGCCGAAAAGGGTCAGCCTGATATTGCTCCTGAAGCCTGGATCGATCTGCTGCCTGATGTCGTCAAGAAGGGCACGGAAGAAGGCCGCATCGTGCAGGTCGGCTCGCCGCTGCCGGACGGCGGCGTGCAGGGCTGGTGGATTCCGAAATATCTCGCCGACGCCCATCCCGACATCAAGACCATCGGCGACGTGCTGAAGCATCCGGAACTTTTCCCTGATCCGGAGGACCCGAAGAAGGGCGCCATCGTCAACGGCCCGCAGGGCTGGGGCGGCACGGTTGTCACCTCGCAGCTCTATAAGGCCTTCGGCGCAGAGAAGGCCGGCTTCACGCTCGTCGACACCGGCTCTGCCGCCGGCCTCGATGGTTCGATCGCCAAGGCCTATGAACGCAAGGAAGGCTGGGTCGGCTACTACTGGGCACCGACCGCGCTGCTCGGCAAGTATCAGATGGTCAAGCTCGAAGCCGGCGTGCCGGAGGATTCGGCCGAATGGAAGCGTTGCATCACCGTCGCCGACTGCCCCGATCCGAAGCCCGCTTCGTGGCCTGTCGATCACGTCGTGACCCTCGTCGCAAAGCCCTTTTCTGAAAAGGTCGGGCCCGAGGTCATGGATTATCTGAAGAAGCGCTCCTGGAGCAACGACACGGTCAACAAGCTGATGGCGTGGATGACCGACAACCAGGCGACCGGCGAAGACGGTGCCAAGCACTTCCTGGAAGAAAACAAGGACATCTGGACCAAGTGGGTCTCGCCGGAGGCCGCCGCGAAGATCGAAGCTGCTCTCTAAAGCCAAAAATTGCGGTGCGCCAAAAGCGCACCGCTTCTCACGCGCCGACAAAATCAAAAAGACTGCCACGGCTGTTTGACGAAAGGGGAACCGAGATGGAATGGTTTTACAAATTCCCGCACATGAATGATGACGCGCTTCGCAACCTGAAGAAGGCGATCGACGACGGCTTTCGCGGATTTACCCGCAGCTATGGCGACGGCATCGAAAGCCTGTTCGTGCCGCTGCAGCATTTCCTCATCGCCGCCGAGCGCTTCATGACGCAGACGCCGTGGCCGATCATCACCGCGATCATCCTCGCCATCGCCTGGTTTGCCAGCCGCAGCCTGAAGGTTGTCGCTGGCTGTCTGGTAACGCTGATGCTGATCGGCTATTTCGATATGTGGGACGACACGATGCGGACGGTCTCGATGATCTTCGTCTGCACGGTTCTTTCCATCGCCATCGGCATCCCGATCGGCATCCTGATGGCCCGCTCCGACCGGCTGCAGCGCATCGTCAATCCTATCCTCGACGTCATGCAGACCATGCCGAGCTTCGTCTACCTCATCCCGGTCGTCATGCTGCTCGGCATCGGCAAGGTGCCCGGCCTGATCGCCGTCGTCATCTACGCCATCCCGCCGATGATCCGCCTGACCGATCTCGGCATCCGGCTCGTCGACAAGGACGTGCTCGAAGCTGCCGACGCTTTCGGCACCTCGCGGTCGCAGAAGCTGTTCAAGGTGCAGCTGCCGCTGGCGCTGCCGACCATCATGGCCGGCATCAACCAGACGATCATGATGGCGCTCGCCATGGTGGTTATCGCCTCGATGATCGGCGTCCAGGGCCTTGGCCAGCCGGTGCTGAAAGCAATCGCCAACCAGTACTTCACGCTGGGCATTTTCAATGGCCTTGCCATCGTCGGCATCGCCATCATCTTCGACCGGGTCAGCCAGGCATATGGCAAAAGGCTCCAGAAGCATCGGGAGACCGTCCATGGCTGAGCAGCATTTCGGCGGCATCAAGATCCGCCACCTCTACAAGATCTTCGGCCCCAACCCCGCCGCCCATGTCGAGGCGGTGCAGAAGGGCCTGACGAAGACCGAGCTCAATCAGAAGTACGGCCACGTCCTCGGCCTCCGGGATATCAATATCGAGATCCCCTCCGGGGGCATCCAGGTCGTGATGGGCCTTTCGGGATCGGGCAAATCGACGCTGATCCGCCACATCAACCGGCTGATCGACCCGACATCCGGCGAAGTCCTGGTCGACGGCGTCGACGTCGTGAAGATGAATGAAACCGAATTGCGGACGTTCCGTCGGCAGCAGACGGCGATGGTGTTTCAGAAGTTTGCGCTTCTGCCGCACCGCAACGTCCTCGACAACACTATCTTTGGCCTCGAAGTGCAGGGCATGGAGCGGGCCAAAGCCATCGATATCGCCATGCGCTGGCTGGAGCGGGTCGGGCTCAAGGGCTTCGAGCAGCGCTATCCCAACCAGCTTTCCGGCGGCATGCAGCAGCGTGTCGGCCTGGCGCGGGCGCTTGCCAACGATGCGCCGGTGCTTCTGATGGACGAGGCCTATTCGGCCCTCGACCCACTGATCCGCACGGATATGCAGACGGTGCTTCTCGACATCCAGAAGGAAATCAAGAAGACCATCGTCTTCATCACCCACGATCTCGACGAGGCGCTGCGCCTCGGCGACCAGATCGCCATCCTGCGCGACGGCGAAGTCATCCAGCAGGGCACCAGCCAGGACATCGTGCTGCGCCCGGCCGACGAATACATCGCCAATTTCGTCAAGGAAGTGAACCGGGGACGGGTCGTCCAAGTCGAAGCCGTCATGACGCCGCTGCACGCCGGTGCGGCGCCCGTCGGCTTGGCGATTGCGGCCGGAACGACGGTCGAAGAAGCCGTCCGGATGCTAGCCTCGACGCCGGCCGACGATGCCAGGGTGGTTTCACCATCGGGAGAAACCCTGGGGCTCGTCACCTTCCGCCAACTAGCCGGCGCGATGGTGAACTCGCATGAGGTGGCCGTCCGGCGCGACAACACCCTTTCGGTCGCACTCTGAAGCTTAGCGCGGCGTCTCTCGGCTCGGTCGGCGACACCGATATTCGGTGCGCCGCTATGCATACAACCGGATCGTCTTCGGGGCGCATTTGGCAACAGGGCACGGGGTGCTTGGTGACCAGCACGTCGCCTATTATGCCGATCGCGTCATCGGGCGGCGCCGGGATAGTCTTGGCCGAGCCGATGCCTGTTCTACCGCCGCTGTGCTTTGTCGCGGCGACAACAGCGTTATTCCTCATTCAAAAAGGCAACGACCGCAATCAGGCAAACTGGTGCGGTCGCCAGCTCTACCACGTCGGCGCGTATGGCGATTCAGCAATTCGTACCGCACCAGGCAACCTCTGCTTTCTACGAGGCCGGCGAGTCGCATTGGAGCTCTGATGCCCAGTGGCAAAGTCGCCAGAGCAATGCGCCGGCCTATACATTTTGCGCAGGACCAGTCCAGACTGCGTAGCGAAAAGCCGATCGACCGACAATATCGACGTGCGACAATTGCTCCATGGCTCCCGAACACTAAAGTAATCGTGACCGGGGCCATGATGGTCGACGGTCTGAAGCACCCCCCCTGTCGATAACCCCAAATGATGGGAGGGGCTCATCCATACGCACTCCATCCCGTGCGTATGACAACTGCCTGTCAGCCTGCCGAAGGCTATCTCGAGCGGTCCACTTTAGAACCTTCGGCAGGCGACTTTCGCATGGCGCGTCGGAGCGCCGTCTGCGCAAGCTGGCTAATCGTTTCACCATCGGATTATCACCAAGCGGCATCGCCAAGGCTTGCCAAGGACTGCCGGTTCTGTCAGATCCTGCCGACCGGCCAGGAAAGTCCGACCGATGGGCATTGTCGATATTAAAAAATTTCCCTTTTTCAGCATCTGCCAGGTTCGCTGCCGACTCGAATTCGCTTGGCCGAACAGCTTTCGACGTCCGCATCAGGTCGAAGCTTCGCCGCTGCGCCGCCACCTGCTGCGCTGAGCCCTCATTTTCGCTAATATACGAACCGGGCTCGCCCTTCCTCCCGTCCATTAGGCCCTGACGAAAGCGCGGAGGAAAAGGCGATGTCAGCAACTGTGACCAGAAAGAGGGACGTACATCATCTCCATATTAGCGACGCCTCGCGTCATATTGGATCAGAAGAATTTGCGGGAACAGCATGACGGAAAACAGCGCAAAGCCATTCTCCTTTCGATTCCATGGTTCGTCCTTCGACAACATGGTGGAAACGCTCGGCGGTGCGTTTGGCGCGTTTGATGCCGAGCCCGTCGGCCGCGCCAAGAACTTCCATTGGGGACTGGATTTTTCGGTTGCGAACAGCGCGGTCCTGCTGACCGGCTATCATGAGGCGGAGTTCCAGTTCAACATCGAGCCGACTGCCAGCACGGCCGAATATCTGTCGCTGGTCGTCCCGCGTCGCGGCGGCATGGGGGTGACCTATGGGACGCGCAAGGCAGAGGCCGGGCAAGGAAAATTGCTTCTATACAACAATTTCGAACCCGACAGCGTTCTCATGCATGGGCAAGGGAACGTCATCGACGAACTGCTGATCAACTGGCCCGTTATCCTTCAGACAATCGGCCAGACGTTCGAAATGCCGTTCAGCGGATCGCTCGACCTGCTGCCGGAACTGGACCTGTCGACACCGGTCGGCCGGACGATCGGCAATCTCACCGAAACGATCATATCAGGGATGCGCGACGACGGCCCCTTACTGCAATCGCCGATCGCCATGGCGCACATGACGCAGGCGCTGGCCGATCTGGTCGTGCGCATGGTGCCGCACCGGCTTTCGCATTTCCTCGACAAGGGGCCGGCGCTGATCGCTCCGAGACATGTGCGCAGGGCAATCGAGTTCATGCAGGCCAATATCGATCAGCCGATCACCATGCCGAAGGTGGCCGAAGCGGCCGGCGTCTCGAGCAGGGCGCTCGAAACGGGTTTCCGCGCCTTCAAGGGAACGTCTCCCGCCGCCTATCTGCTGATGCTTCGCCTGCGCGCGGCGCGCCAGGATTTGCTAGATCCCGAAAGCAAGGAGACGATGAAGGCCGTCTGCCTCAAATGGGGCTTCTTTCATTTCGGCCGCTTTTCCGCGGTCTATAAAACGACCTATGGGGAATACCCCTCAGACACGAGGAAGCGCGTGAGCGGTCGATAAGCCGGCCGGTATCGCCGACATCGCAACTCGCTGCAAAATATTGCGAGACCTGCTTCAGGACTTCGCCAATCTGTAGAACGCTCGCATCGTCCTCGGATCCCGCTTGACGATCTCAAGCGTGTCATCACGCTCGGCGAGCGCGTTGAGTTCCCGCAGCACGAGCGCATGCGCGATCCCCAGAGCGCGTGCGAAAGAGCGGCTGTCGGATGCGATCTCGAGCTCCGCTGCGACGAGCAGGCCGGCCTGTATCGAGGTCAGCCCGGTATCCCTGTCTTGCGCTGCAGCGACAAGGTCGAGAAATCGGCCGGCGTCGGATGCCTCTTCGCTCACGCGGCATTTCGCCGACGGAAGGAAACCATGATCGATTTCGAGGTCGGCGTGTCGCTTTCCTCGCCGGCGCTGCCAAGCGGCACGAGCACGTTCAGCTCGGGATAATAGCCGGCGATGCTGCCCCGCGGAATGTCATAGGGGACGAAGCGGAAATCCGGCGCGATGCGCTCGATACCGTCATCGTGCTCGCCGACCACATCGACGCGGTCGCCGGCCTCGGCATTCATCGCCTTCAGATCTTCAGGATTTATGAAGATGACCTGCCGCTCTCCGTAGACGCCGCGGTATCGATCGTCGAGGCCGTAGACCGTGGTATTGTACTGATCGTGCGAGCGGAACGTCTGCAGGGCGAAGCGTCTCTCGCTTTTTCGCGCGCGCTGATGCACCGTCTGCTCGGGAAGCGCCTGGCAGGAGAATGACGCTTTGCCAGTGGGCGTCTGCCACTGCCGATGGGCGGCGGCATTGCGCAGATAGAAACCGCGCGGTTTGCGCAGGCGCCTATTGTAATCCTCGAAGCCGGGAATGGTCGCCTCGATATGATCGCGGATGCGATCGTAATCCTCGGCAAGTTCCGCCCAGTCGACCACGGAAGGGCCGACCGTCGCATGCGCAATGCCGGCAATGATGGCGACTTCCGAGAGAAGATGCGGTGAAGCCGGACGATTGATGCCGGCGGAACCATGCACCATGCTCATCGAATCCTCGACGCTCACGAGCTGGGAATTGCCGGCAGCGTTGAGGTCCATCTCGGTCCGTCCGAGGCACGGCAGGATAAAGGCCGCCTCGCCGGGCATCAGATGCGAATGGTTCGGCTTGGTAGCGATATGCACCGTCAGTTTCAGCCGCCGAAGCGCTTTCTCGACGAGGGTGCTGTCGGGTGTGGCGCGAGCGAAATTGCCGCCAAGCCCGATGAAGGCCTCGGCCGAGCCGTCGAGCATCGCCCCGATCGCGGCAAGCACGTTGTGGCCGTGCCGGCGCGGGACAGTGAAGCGGAAATGCGTCTCCAGCGCATCGAGGAAATCGTCCGACGGCTGTTCGTTGATGCCGACAGTTCGGTCGCCCTGCACGTTGGAATGGCCGCGCACCGGGCAGAGGCCGGCGCCGGGCCGGCCGATATTGCCGCGCAGGAACATGAAGTTGGCAATCTCTCGGATCGTCGCCACCGAATGCAGATGCTGCGTCACGCCCATCGCCCAGGTGCAGATGACCCGTTCGGCAGCGATATAGACATCGGCCGCCCGTTCGATATCCTCTCGGCTCAACCCCGATTGATCTTCGATGTCGGCCCAGCTCGTCGCCTCCACAGCCGCCCGGTATTCGGCAAAACCTGCGCAATGTTCGACAAGAAAGGCATGATCGAGAACCGGCGGCAGACCGGAGGCGACGGCCGCGTCTTCCGCAGCCAGCACGGCCTTCGCCATCCCCCGCACCGCGGCCATGTCGCCGCCGAGTTGCGGCTGGAGATAATGGCTGGCTATATCGGTCGAACCGCCCCGCAGCATTTCGATCTTGTCCTGCGGATCGGAGAAGCGCTCCAGGCCGCGCTCGCGGATCGGATTGAAGACGACGATGCGCGCGCCGCGAAGCGCTGCCCGGCGCAGGTCGCCGAGCATTCTCGGATGGTTCGTGCCGGGGTTCTGTCCGATCACGAAAATCGCGTCGGCCTTCTCGAAATCCTCCAGCAGAACGGTGCCCTTGCCGACGCCGACCGCCTGGCGCATGGCGATGCCGCTGGCCTCGTGGCACATGTTGGAGCAATCGGGAAAATTATTGGTGCCGTAGACGCGCACGAATAACTGATAGAGGAAGGCGGCCTCGTTGCTGGCCCGGCCTGATGTATAGAATTCCGCACGATCGGGATTATCGAGGCCCTTGAGAATGCTGCCGATCTCGGCAAAGGCATCCTCCCATGCCACCGGCAGGTAGCGGTCGCTTATTGAATCGTAGCGCATGGGGTGGGTAAGGCGGCCGTTGAGCTCAAGCTCGTAATCCGACAGCCGGCGAAGCTCGGATACCGTGTTTTCCGCGAAGAAAGCCGGCGTTGCCCGCTTCTCCGTTGCTTCCCAGGCGACGGCCTTGACCCCGTTCTCGCAGAACTCGAACGACGATCCGTGCTCCGGATCGCCCCAAGCGCAGCCCGGGCAATCGAACCCATCCGGCTGGTTCGCTTTCAGCATCGTTCGCGCCCCGGCGATCGGCGTCCCGCTTTGAAGCAACTGCTTCCCGCAGCTCGTCAAAGCACCCCAGCCTCCGGCCGCCGCCGATTTCTTGCCAATGAATTTTGTGTCCATGCGCCCGTGTATTGTCGAAGCGGGACAAACATCAAGGCCATACAAGCGATGGTTTGATAGAAAAATCCTATCAAGCGCCGCGCAGTCGGGGGAGGTGAACAGGATTTCGGTCTAACCGGTTTCCTTCAGCGCATGCCCGTTCTCTCGCGAATGGGCCAGGATGCGATTGCGGCCTTGCGTCTTGGCCTCGTAGAGCGCGGTATCGGCCTCGGCGAGCAGCCGGTTCGGGCTGGCGCGCAGTGTTGCTCCGGTCGCACAGGATATACCGATACTGGCTGTGACCCGCCCGAATTCGCTGCCGGAATGAAGGATATTCTCCCTGGTCAGGCGACGGGCGAATTGCTCGGCGACGATCATTGCCCCCTTGGCGCTGGTATCGGGAAGGAACACCACGAATTCCTCGCCACCATAGCGCGCGACGATGTCCGCCGGCCGGCTGACCGATTGGCGCAGACATTTGCTGACGACGCGCAGGCACTGGTCTCCGGCCGGATGCCCATAGGTATCGTTATAGGCCTTGAAGCGGTCGATATCGACCATCAGCAGGCTGAACGGCGTGTTTCTCCGGGCGCTGCCCGCGGTCTCACGCGCGAAGATTTCATCGAAGGTGCGGCGATTGACGATGCCGGTCAGCCCGTCGGTCTCGGCCAGATTCTTTAGCTGTTCCGCCGTCAGCCTGAGCGCGATTTCTGCCTGCTTCGTCGCCGTGATGTCCGAGACGACAGCCATCGCCGTGCCGTCATCTGCAAGTCGTGTCCGGATGCTGCGCCAGTCGCCGTTGTGAAGCTGAACCTCTTCGTCCTTGTTGCTGTGCAGGGAAGCTGTGGCGGCCTTGATCCACTCTTCCACATCGCCTTCCGGGATACCCTGCCGCTCACCGGTTTCGACGACGCGGCGCAGGATGTCGCTGATATGGGCGCCGACCACCCGGGCATCTCCAGATAGCGGAAAGGCGCTGCGGTACTGATCGTTGCAGAAGACAAGAAAACCCCTGCTATCGTACATGGCGATACCATCGGACATGCCGGCCATGGCATGCGACAAGAGGTTCTTGCTTTCGCGCAATTCCCGCTCCAGCGCCGTGCGTTCGGTCACATCACGTGTCACGCCGGCAAGGCCGATCACCCGGCCCTGCCTGTCCCGGAGCGGCACCTTGGAGGCAAGCAGGAATCTGCCTTCAATATATTCGGTGGAATCGATCAGTGGCAATCCAGTGTCTATGACCTGCTGCTCGAGATAATAGAGTTCCTCGGCGAGCGGCCGCGACATCAGATTGAAATCCGACAATCCGATCATCTCCGCCGTCGTTCTGAAACGGAAGAGGCGGGTCATGTTTTCATTGACGGTGATGAACCGGCTGTTTCGGTCCTTCACATAGAGATAGTCGGGCGATTGCGAAAATGCTGTGACCAGAATGCTGCGTTCCAACTCCCATTGCCGCGTTTTCAAGAGGACGAAACCGCCCAGCACGGTCGCCAGACAATTCAAAGCCGTCAGCGGAAAACCGACGCCGGCCAGCACATGAGCGGTCACGAGAGTGGGAAGTAGGGCCATTGATGCGACCAGCGCGCCGCCGAGGGCAAGGCTCAGCACAACAACGTCCGTGAAACCGGGAGATCTCTTGCGCGTCCAAACATGACCGGCCACACCGATGCCGGCGGTGATAGCGATTGTGACGATCCCGTCGATCATTGCCGTGCCGCCGACGGCAAAGCGAAAGGCGGCGGCCAGTGAAGCTGCAAAAGCCGCAGCGATCGGCCCCCCGAACATGCCGGCCAATGCAAGCGGTGCAAATCGCAGATCGATATAGATCCCGGGATCAAATTCGATGGCGAGCAATGTGGATCCGATGGAGGCGCCGCCGGCTATGATTCCGAAGGCGATCCTCTCCTGCATGAAGGACCGACGCTGAAACTGAATCGAAAAGAGCGCCCAGAGCGACATTGCCAAGGATACGAAGGAAAGGTTGCCACCAAAATGTGTCCAGATGCCATTCACTGCGTTGGATCCACCTTCCAAACCATGTAACGAACCTGTCATACGACGATACTGGTTTGAGCTTCGTTAAACCTGAGGGCCGACGCCTCGTTCGCTGGCAAATGCACCGAAATATTCAAGCTTTCGACGCATAAGGAAGGCACAACTAGAATCAGTTGCTGCGAGGTTGGCGGTGAAGGGTTCCTGCCGAGCCCATCGCTTGCCTGCCGCCATCCGATATGCCCGCCTCTTGCAAGTCGTTGCCGGCGAAAGCGCCCGGCGCCGCGCCGCTGAGGGCGGCCACGTAGTGGATGAAATTTCCAACCTGCGGTTCGATTCCACTCCAGATGCGTTATTATCTAGAATGCAGCGGAGCGCGCGGCGGCGGCGAGAAATGCTACCCACAATATTGCTGAGGAGTTCTCCATCATCTTCTTGCGGGCATGATGCCGACACCGGCGCTCGTGCGTGACCGACATCATTTCTGCCCACGCGAGGCGACCAACCAAAGCCGTTCAGGCACAGCGCATTTGTTCGAGCGGGAACGGCAAGATGAACATAGGAGCGCGGACGACATGAAGACGCGACATTGGGATCGCAGGGGAAACGGCGGCCTCACCTTTACCGAACTCGGATTTGGCACCGCGCCGCTCGGCAATCTCTATCGGGCTATAAGCGATGAGGAAGCAGCAGCCGTGGTGGATGCAGCGTGGCAATATGGCATCCGTTACTTCGACACCGCACCGCTCTACGGGCTTGGCCTTGCGGAAAGGCGCGTCGGCCGTTTCCTTGCGAGGAAAAAGCGCGAAGACTTCGTGGTTTCGACAAAAGTTGGCCGCATCATGAAGGTCTGCCGACCCGATGAGCGGACCGGCATCGGCAAATTCTTTGATACGCCCAATCGCAGAGAGGTTTTCGACTACAGCTATGATGGAGTCATGCGATCGCTGGAAGCATCCTTCGAACGCACGGGTCTCGACAGCTTCGATATTCTGTTCGTGCACGATCTCGACGTCTTCAATCACGGCACGCCGGAAGCCTGCGACCATTACGTCGAGCAATTCATGACCGGTGGATATCACGCAATGATCTCGTTACGCGATCAGGGCGTCGTGAAGGCCATCGGCGGCGGGATCAACGAGTGGGAGATGTGTCAGACGCTCGCCGAACGAGGGGATTTTGATCTGTTCCTGCTTGCCGGACGCTATACATTGCTTGAGCAGGACGCCTTGGAATCCTTTCTCCCCATGTGCGAAGCCCGCGATATCGGTATAGTGCTCGGCGCTCCCTATAATTCCGGCATTCTGGCCACAGGACCGATTCCTGGCGCACAATACAATTATTCCGACGCCCCGTCAGAGATCCTCGACCGAGTTCGGCGAATAGAACAGGTCTGCCGAGAACACCACGTCGCTCTGGCAGACGCTGCTCTCAATTTTCCGCTCAATCATCCAGCCGTCGTTTCGGTCATCCCCGGTGGTCAGTCGGTTGATCAGGTAACATCAAACCACCGCGCGCGAAACACGCCCATTCCCTGCGAGCTGTGGGAGGAGCTGAAAGCGCTGGGTTTGATGCGGGTTGACGCGCCCGTCCGCGAAGACTCCGGGCGCTGACGTTACAGAGGCCAGGGAATTGCCGCGGTAACACGAAGGACGACCGCAATCCCCTGCCCGCGCAGAGGACCGCGCCTCCCAAAGCCCTGCCGCAACATCCGACCTAGGTCCGATGCGCGGAACAAAGCGGACCGTGCCGCTTTTCTGGTCCACCTGTAACAAGGAGAAGCATTATGAAAAGCATTATTCTCGCAGCGGCAATCAGCTGCATCGCTGGCTCGGCCTTTGCCGACGGTGCGGTCACGGGCATGGTCGGCGGTGCCGCGACCGGCGCCATCGTCGGCGGCCCGATCGGCGCCGGGGTTGGCGCCGTGGTAGGTGGCGTAACGGGCAGCGTGATCGATCCTCCGCCCGCCCAGGTGGTAACCTATGTCCAGCAGGCTCCGGCCCCGGCCGAGCAGGTGATCGTCCGGGAACCGGTGAAAGTGGGCGTTGCGCTGCCTGCTGACGTCGTGGTCACTCCGGTCCCCGACAATCCTAAGTATGGCTATGTCGTCATGGGCCAGGAGCGCGTGATCGTCGAGCCGCAGACCCGCAGGGTGGTGCAGATCATCGAGTAGTGGCATCCGGCGGTTTGAGAGTGACAATTCCCCGGATGCTTGCGGGCGTCGGCTTAGCCGGCGCCCGCTCATTTTGACGAGCGGGAGGCTCAGTGCGACCTCCGGCATGGAGCTTTTGCAGTTTAGTAAGCCTCATCTAATTTACGCTTAAGTTTTAGTTAAAATACGATTCACTCTGTTTGCAGGTGACAAGAGACGTTTTGGCGGTTGACGCGTTAACGCGCTATGCAGCAACAGACCTACCGCCGATGGCAGATCTCCGCCGAAAACGCGACAAGTTACCGCGCCAAATTCAAGCTGGCGACGGAGATCGTGAAATCTGACATGTCGTCTCGCGAGATCCGGCGAGCCGCCCGGCGTGTCGTTCGTGCGCTTGAGACCGTAATCGATCTTCCCATTGCCAGCGCCGATATCCTGAGAAAGGCACACGAGCGCTTTGGAGTATTGACGGAACTCCTGCTGTCAACAACCGATCCTAAGGCCAGTAACGAAAAGAACTATCCGGAGATTCTCATTCTCTGCATTGACCGCGACAGCGAACCAGTCGGACTTTGGCCGTGAAGGGCTGGAAGACCCGGCTCCGCGGCCTTCATTTCCACCGCGTTTGTCGGCGGCGCTGTCGCCGGGAGACTCCTGGCGACAGCCGCGACGAGTGGCGCCTGTTTCGAGCTTGTGCGCCGAACAAGCCCAGTTTAGGATCGAACAGACCTCTGGAAGACTCTCGCCAGCCGTTCCGCGAATTTGCGGGGATCTTCCGGCCGGTCGCCGTCCAGAATGCGCGCCTGGTCGAGCAGCAAGAATGTTGCGTCCTCCTGGTAAGAGGCATCGTTCTCGACCGCAGCAACAGCTCTGACCAAAGGATGTGCCGGGTTGATTTCCAGAATAGGCTTGGCGGCGCCTTGGAGACGACCTGCATTCTGCAGAATCTTTTCCATCTGCCTGTCATAACCATCCTCCGGCGCAACGAGGCAGACGGCGCTCTCCGTCAGCCGGTCGGATGCACGGACATCGGCGACTTGAGCGGCCAGTTTCTCCCTGGCGAAGCCGATGAACGTCGCCAAGCCGGCGCTATCCTGTTCCTGCGGTATTTGACCATCGGCGGTTGGAAAGCGTGAAAGATCCGCAGCTCCTTGCGT
Source organism: Rhizobium lentis (assembly GCF_014200175.1). Classification (GTDB taxonomy): domain Bacteria; phylum Pseudomonadota; class Alphaproteobacteria; order Rhizobiales; family Rhizobiaceae; genus Rhizobium; species Rhizobium mulingense. The sequence goes on from NZ_JACHBD010000006.1 coordinate 18,386, forward strand.
GATGGACTTGAATACCTTGCCTTCGAACTCCGGTGCGTTCACCACCCAGAAGCTGTCGACCGAGTCGGTCAACAGCAGCACTTCGATGCCGCGCGCCCGAAAGCCTTCCAGCTGTGGCGATGCCTTCAACTGGTCGACGCTGCTACCGGCAAGATAGTAGACGGCATTTTGGCCTTCTTTGGCGTCTTTGACGTATTCGGCCAACGAACGGTAGCCGTCGACCGACGTCGAGGTGCGAAAGCGCGCAAGCGCCATCAGTTGCGTGCGCCGTTCGTAGTCTTCGTAAACGCCTTCCTTCAAGACAGCTCCGAAGTTCTCCCAGAACTTGAGGTAGGTCTCAGGCTCGCTATCGGCCAATTTTTCGATCGCGGTGATGACCCGATTCGTGACGCCTTTGCGGATCGCCGCCAGGATCGAGCTTTCCTGGATCATTTCGCGAGAAACGTTGAGCGGCAGATCGGCCGTGTCGACCAGCCCCCTGACAAAGCGGAGATATCTCGGCATCAGTTCCGCGTCGTCGGTGATGTAGACGCGCTTGACATAAAGCTTCATCCTCCCCTTGCGCTCCGGGTCAAACATGTCGAACGGCTGTGTTCCCGGCACAAACGCCAGAGCCGTGTATTCATGCCGGCCTTCGGCACGGAAGTGCACGGTGAGGGCAGGCTCGTCGTATTGACCGGACACCCCGCGGTAGAAGTCGGTATATTCTTCCTTGCTGACTTCGCTCTTCGATTTTGTCCATAGCGCAGTGCCGTCGGTAATCTGGACGGGTTCGCTGTCCGGCTTTTCGATAAGGCGGATTGCGACGGGAACATGACCGGATTGCTCTTTGACGATCCGCTCGACGGTCCACCTGGAAGTGTATTTCTTGGCATCTTCCATCAGATGCAGGACAATGCGCGTGCCGCGCTCCGGCGCCTCGGCAAGATCTACCGGGCCGACGCTGTAACTGCCCTTGCCGTCGGAGGACCATTTCGAGGCTTGATCCGAGCCGGCGTGGCGGGAGACAACATCGACCCGATCCGCAACCATGAAGCATGAATAGAAGCCGACGCCGAATTGCCCGATCAGTTGAGCGCCTTCACCGCCCTTGCTCGCTGCTATGCGATCCATGAAAGCCCGGGTTCCCGACCTCGCAATCGTCCCGAGGGCCTCGATCATTTCGTCTCGTTGCATCCCGATGCCGTTGTCCTCCACGACGAGCCGTCGGTTCTCTTCGTCGAGCGACAGCGTGATACGGCTCTCGGCATCAGATCCCAGCAGCGCCGGTGTCTCGATCGCCTCGTACCGAAGCTTCTCGCAGGCATCGGCTGCATTCGAGATCAACTCGCGTAGAAAGACGTCCTTGTCCGAGTAGACGGAGTGGACCATCATATGCAAAAGGCGGGCGACATCGGCCTCGAAGACGTGGCTTTCGACATTCTGTTCGACACTTGTCGTCATGTGCTTGGATTCCCCACAAGATACGGAATTTTTCCGCCGATCAATTGGCGAAACCGGGCGCAAAATTCAAGGGCTGAAGCGGATGCAAAGCGCGCGAAGCATGCTGCGCCGCTGCACTGCCGAGCCTCTGACAGACGGTCCAATGGCATATGTTGATATGTTGTTCTTGGATCGCGCCGATTGGCCGTGGCTGCGGTGGGAACTAACTCGGCGTTGTGCGGTTGGTAGGCAAGTCGAAGCTCTCTTCGCCAAGGAGCATGCCATGGCTATCTTTTCCGCCAGAAGTCGCGACGCGGCCGCCTATCCCATACAGTCGCTCTTTATCCCATTTCCCTTCGTCTGCTTTACGCTCGCGTTGGCGACCGATATCGCCTTCTGGCAAAGCGGCAATCTGATGTGGCAAAACTTCTCAGCTTGGCTGCTGTTTGCCGGCCTCGTTTTCGGAGCGCTTGCAATTCTGGTGGGAGTCTTCGATCTGCTGCGTCCGCGGACTCGGCCTTTGCGGCCGACCTTCCTGTCCGCCCTCCTATACCTCTTGATATTGGTGCTTGCGGTCACAAACAGCCTTGTGCATGCCGGCGATGGCTGGACCGCGGTGGTCCCCTACGGGCTGGCGCTGTCGGCTGTCACCTTCTTGTTGTGCCTGGTGACTGCGGCCGTGTCTGCTCGCAAGTATGCCCGACTGGCCTGGAGAGTGTGATGATGAAGACCCATATCCTCGCCGCGTCGATCCTGTCGATAGCGAGTAGCATCGGCCTCGCGGCCTATGCGCAGAGCGAAAATTTCGATATCTCCACGCAGATCGGACCTAATCCAGTGCTGCCCGAGCCGGCCACGTCTCTGCTCGCTGATCTGAAGGTGGCGGAGATCGTTGGTTGGAAAGAAGGCGAGACGCCGGCGGTCGCGGATGGTTTGAAAATCACTGCGTTTGCCAAGGACCTCGCCAATCCGCGCACCGTGCACACCCTGCCGAATGGCGACGTGCTGGTCATTCAATCCCGGGGTCCATCCGGCGAGTCAAGATCACGGCCAAAGGATTTCATACGGGGCTGGATCATGTCGATCGCTCATGGCGATAGTGGCGGCCAGCAGAAGGAAAGCAATCTGATCACGCTGCTGCGCGACACGGACCGTGACGGCATTGTAGATGAGAGGCACGATCTCCTGAAAAAACTGGAGTCGCCCTTCGGCGTGGCTTGGATAGACAATACGCTTTATGTCGCCTCGACCAGCGCCATTCTCGCCTATCCCTATTCACTCGGGCAGAATGAGATAACCGCCCCGCCGAAATTATTGACGCCTCTGCCAGGCGGCCCGATCAACCATCACTGGACAAAGGATCTTGCGCTCAGCCCGGACGGAAAGATGCTGTACGTTTCAGTTGGTTCGAATTCGAACATCGCCGAAAATGGTCTCGAAGCGGAGAAGGGTCGCGCCGCGATCTGGCAGGTTGACCGGAACACCGGCGCCGCGCGCGTCTTCGCCTCCGGTTTGCGCAATCCAAACGGCCTCACCTTCAACCCCGATAACGGCATCCTCTGGACTGTCGTCAATGAACGTGATGAGCTGGGTCCGAACCTCGTTCCCGACTACATGACGTCGGTCGAGGATGGCGGCTTCTACGGCTGGCCCTGGAGCTATTATGGCAAGCACGTCGATCCGCGCGTACACCCGTCGCGTCCCGAGATGGTCGATAAGGCGATCCCGCCGAAATATGCCCTGTCCAGCCACGTTGCAGCCCTCGGGCTGACCTTCTCCAAGAATTCGGCGCTGCCGGCCGCCTACGCCAACGGCGCCTTCATCGGCGAGCACGGCAGTTGGAACCGGGGCAGCTTCAACGGTTACAAGGTGGTCTACGTGCCGTTCGAAAATGGCCAGCCTTCAGGCAAAGCGCAGGATGTGGTAACGGGCTTTATCCAGGGAGATAAGGCGAAGGGACGGCCAGTCGGCGTCGGCATCGACGGTACAGGAGCACTGCTTGTGGCCGATGACAGCGGCAACACCGTATGGCGCGTCGCTTCGGCCGACGGCAAGGTCACCCCTCAACCGATCGGTACAGATCAGGTTTCGATTAATTCCGCCGCAGCGACCCCTATTGGCAACAATCCCGCGGTCGGAACGGAAACGACAGGATCAACTGCTCAACCCCGGACGCCGCTGGCCGCGCCCGGAGCTCCGTCAACCGATACCGAAATGAACCCAAGGAAAGACGACGCGCTCCAGCCTCCACACATGCAGATCGCCCCAGCGACAGGTCCCGAACTCTGACGGCACTTAGGTGACAGGGATGTGACATCGCACAAGACGTGGGCGGCGTTCACCGGCATCAGCCGCGCAGCACTTCAACGCTTCGATGATGAAGCCGCATATGGGTCACGCAGGCGGAAGGATCCCGTCCCGGTCAGCTCCTCCTAATCGACCCGCTTCAGGTCTTTGGGAACGTCATATCCCGATCCGCCGTACTGCAGCCGGTGCTTGTCGATCGTCGTCTTATCTTCTCTGTTGCAATCATTATTCGTTCCGACCCTATTGACGGATGTCGTCGTTTTCTCGGTGACAACGATGTCGGCAACCGTGGCTTTCGCTGATGGAACCATCGAAAGCGTGCGCGTGGTTTCGCTAAACTCACCGGCGCAGACGGTATCCCATTCTCCGTGATTTTCACCGACGACGATGTTGTCGAGAACCGGTTTCAGCCCATCACCTTCGATCGCGAAGAGCCATAAGGTCGTTTCACCGAATGGATTGGCACGCGAGCTGACTTCCAGCGAAACACGCAGGCCGAAAGCCGTTCTCTTCGGAGCGAGCTGATAGCGTGCGGTATCGAAGGCGACGCTTCTTACCCGAACGGCGTCATCGGACATCAGGCCGCCAAGACGCAGCCGCTGCCTTAATTGCAGGTTGCTGCTGTCGACGACGAGCAGTTCGATATCACCTTCGTTTTCCGAATCCGACTGCTTTGTCATCAACGGAACCGCAATCAGCGTCAGCTGGGGCTGAGCCGGCCAAACCCGGCAGATCACCGCATGCGGATCGCCATCAACACTATCCCTCTTGGATAGCGTGATGGTTGTCCCCTCGAACAGAAGAGTACCATCATCGGCGTTTGTCGCGCTCGGATAGGCCCGCCGAATGATGTCTGCCGCACGGCCGGCGCATTCATTCTGTTCCGCCGATGCCGCCGGAGCGCCGAGCCCGATCAGGACGATCGGCGCGAAGAACAAGGTTCGGACGTTCGAAAACCGCTTCATATTGATCCTCAGCAAAACCAGCCATGCAAAGCGTGACCTCCAGCATACCGATTCCACCAAAGCCAGGCGCACGTCAATTCTCAACCAGACGATCGCGTCTGATCGTGCGAACAGCTTCGAAATGGCCAAAGGGTCCTCGACCACCTTCCCATATTCTACAATACGCACCCAGCTAACCCGATTCGGGTGCTGCCCTGCCGACCGAACCAGGCCGCCCCTCGGCTTTACGCTGACGGGTGCTTCAGACGACAGTGCCGCTCGGAATGCTCTCCTGGATCGCGCTCGACGAAATTCCTCGCTGGCCGTGGTAGGCACGTCCGTGCATGTGCACCTGTCATCCTGTCATCCACCATTGCGATGGGTACGCCTTCAACGCAGGCAGAGGACTGAGTTATACGGTCGAGGACCTAGATAGACCATCGGGCAAATACCTATGCTCTTTGGGTGTGACTGAGCGGGCGACCATCGGGAACTCCACCTCTGCGAACCGGTCCGCGATTCTATCGAGCCGGACTAAACGCGGAAAACTGATCGCATCAACTGCCACCGCCCAGAGCAAGAATGACAGAGCAGTACCAATTGCACGCAAAAATCAATCGTGACAGGTCAGAGGCGCACCGCTGTGGCCAATTGGCAACCCTTGCGGCGGAACCAAATCCTCAGCCGGTCTGTTCGTCAGGAATACGCCTTTCGAGTCATTGCGGATGATTAAATGGCCTTGCACATCAAAAGGATCTACCAGCCAAAGGACGACAAGGACGGCACGCGCATCCTGGTCGACAGGCTTTGGCCACGCGGGCTGAGCAAGCGGGATGCGGCGGTCGATATCTGGCTGAAGGATATCGCTCCGAGCCCGGCGCTGCGCCGATGGTTCGGCCACGATCCGGCCAAATGGACTGAATTCCAGCGCCGCTACCGCGACGAACTCGAAAAGAATTCATCCGCCGTGGAAGACCTTAAACGCCATATCGGGAAATCGACCGCAACGCTTCTCTATGCGGCGAAAGACACGGAGCACAACCACGCGATCGTGCTTCAGCATTTTATCGGCAGGCGCTGACGAGCCGTTTTTGCCGAGGTCAAGAATCCGGGAACCTTTTGATCCGATCTGCATCCAATGCTCGCTTCCCAAGCGCACCATCGTCGCCGGAAGACGTTCCGTCCTGTAACATAAGGGAGACAGATCATGTTGAAACGAATTCTCGGCGCAGCCCTGATAGCGGCCTCGCTCGGCACCATCTCGATCGCCGGCGATGCCAAGCCGACCGACCCGGAAATCGCCCATATCGCCTATACGGCGGGCCAGATCGACGTCACCGCCGCGGAACAGGCGTTGAAGAAAAGCAAGAATGCCGAAGTCATCGAATTCGCCAAGACGATGGAGCGCGACCACAAGGCCGTCAACGATCAGGCCCTCGCCCTCGTCAAGAAGCTCAAGGTGACGCCTGAAGACAATGCCATCAGCCAGTCGCTATCGGCACAGGCGAACAAGGAACTGACAACGCTCAGCGCTCTCGACGGCGCGGCTTTCGACAAGGCCTATGTCGAAAACGAAGTCGCCTATCACAAGTCGGTCAACGATGCGCTTGCCAAGGTGCTGATCCCTTCGGCTCAGAACAAGGAGCTGAAGTCGCTGCTGGAAACGGGCCTGACTCTGTTCAAACAGCACCAGATGCATGCCGAACATCTTGCGTCGATGATGAAGTAGGCTTGCGATGAACCCGCTGATAAAAGCGCTACCGCTGGTGTTTATGCTGCTCTGGACAGGCAGCGACGCTGCCTCCGCCGCAGAATATCAGCTCACCATTGCAGGAATGAAATTCAGTGCGCCGCCTGCCGAACTGCATGTCGGCGATGTGATCGTCTGGCGAAACGATGATATATTCCGGCATACGGCAACGGCGCGCGACAAAAGCTTCGACATCGATTTGCCGCCGAAATCGGTAGACCGCATGACGATCAGCCGAGCGGGAGCGGTCGACTTCTACTGCCGCTTTCATCCCGCCATGACGGGCACACTGGGGATCCGGCCATAGGCCGGGCTCCCGGAAAGACGGGTAGCGGAGGTTTTTCATGACAGCCATTCCGAACACACGACATCGACCGCTTCTATCGAGGCTCACCGACGCGGACCTCGTGCCGCTGGCAAAAATCGGCGACGAGCCCGCCATCCGCGCCATCGTCCAGCGTCACAATCAGCGACTGTTCCGCACCGCGCGCGCCATCATCCGCAACGATGCGGAGGCGGAAGATGTCGTCCAGGCGTCTTACATCAAAGCCTTCGCCAACCTGTTGGCATTCCGGGGTGAGTCCGAGCTTTCGACATGGCTGACCCGAATCACGCTGAACGAGGCGCTGGGCCGGTTACGCGCGCAAAAGAACACCACTGGACTGGAGGAAATCGACATGCATGCGACGTCGGCGGGTGGCCAGGTCGTGCAGTTTCCGTCCTCGCTATCGGCGACAGATCCGGAAACCGAGCTGTCGCGAAGCCAGGCACGGCATTTCCTCGAACATGCGGTCGACGAACTGCCGGATGACTTTCGCGCCATATTCGTGCTGCGCGATGTCGAGGGCATGAGCACCGACGAGGCCGCATCCTATCTCGGCATAAGACCCGAAACCGCCAAGACCCGGCTGCACCGGGCGCGGAAGATGATGCGCCAGTCGATCGAAAAACGGCTCTCCGGCGCATTCTCGGCGCTGTTCCCCTTCGATGGTGCCCGCTGCGCTTTCATGGCCGACCGCGTCGTCACGGCGCTGCGGCAGACGTCCTGATAAGGAAGAATGCGGCCATATCCCTCCTGGGCCTATCCGCCGGCACTACCGGGCAGGCGCGTGGCTGATGCCGGCGAGACGGCAGCGAAGGAACAGGGTCCGAGTGAATGCAGAAGAACTGGACACCCGGCGATCCTACCCGCCGCACGAATCTTGGCGACGGCGCGGGCGACCTCGTCCATCACTACGATCCTACGCCCCCGCCGGCGAGCAGCAGGCTTGCAGCGCACCGCTCAATCTATCGAGTTCGTCCTAAACACTTCGGATCCGAGCGCGCGCCTGGAGCATCTGATCCAACTCCGGATCGTCGGATCATTCGCCTGCGATCTGCAGGTCACGAATATCATTCGAAGCGGTGGAAACCGGATTGGAAAGACGATGATTTCAGCCATTTGCATTCTTTGTTTCGTTGCTGTGGCGGACAGGAAACGTTCAAGTCTCCAGCGCTGATGGCTTAAGGGGATGCGGCGTGTTTCCCGATCGACCGGAACATCTTCGCTATTCTTTCATCGAATGCGTGTGTTCGTCAGGTGATAAACGCCGCATCAGCCTTAACAAATTCCTATCTTTACGCTTGGCGCAGCTCGCTTTAGGCCTTTGCTGCGCCAAGTGGACAGAGCTGCGACAAACGGACAGCACGCGCCTGGAGGAGGCTGACGGTGCCGGGGGATCGCCGAATTGCACGCGGCGCGACGAAATGACGTTCATCCGCGAAACTCGATCTTGGCTGGATCAAAACCATTGGCCGGCGAACGCCGCCACAGAGCCATGATATCGCCCTTGGGCACGGCTTTGCTGTAGAGGAAACCTTGCGCCGTCCCGCATCCGTTTGCGGCAAGGAAGGCCGCCTGTTCGGTGGTTTCGACGCCTTCCGCCACTACGCTCTGGCCGAGACAGCGCGCGATGGAGAGGATCGCCTTGACAAGTTCCTCGTTACGCTTGTCGACACTGTTGATGAAAGACCTGTCGATCTTCAGCGTGTCGATGGGAAAACGGGCAAGATAATTCAGCGCCGAATAGCCCGTGCCGAAATCATCGATGGCGATCGAAAATCCCATGCTCCGAAGCTCGGAAAGCATATGCAACGTTTCATCCTTCTGATCCAGCAACAGGCTTTCCGTGATTTCGATTTCAACCCATTCCGCGCGGCAGCCGGTCTCCTCAAGAATCTCGGCGATCGACTTTATCAATCCGGCGGATTGAAACTGCTTGACCGACAGGTTGATTGCCACCTTGTGCGGTATTCGGCCGTCGGCATTCAGCTCGGCGGCCGTCTGGCACGCCTCGCGCAGCACCCATCGGCCGAGCTCCACGATCAGCCCCGTATCTTCCGCGACCGGAATGAAGCGGACGGGGGGAACCATGCCCATCACCGGGTGACGCCATCTCAACAGGGCCTCGGATCCGATCATGGCGCCGCTGTCCAGGAGCACCTTGGGCTGGTAGTGCAGCTCCAGTTCACCCCGCTCGATGGCACGGCGCAAGTCGGATTCCAGCCGCATTCGCTCTTCGGCGCTCGCCGTCAGGTCCTTTGAATAGAATCGAAAGCTGTTTCGCCCCGAGCGTTTGGCGAGATACATTGCGGAGTCGGCGTATTTCACGAGATCGTTGACGTCGGCGCTGTCATCGGGATAGAGCGCGATGCCGACGCTGCACGAGATGAATACCTCCTTGCCATCCAGCAAAAAACCTTCCTTGAATCTCTCGAGGATCGTGCCGGCAATCCGGCCGAGGTCGTCGCCCTGACGGATATCCGGCAACAGGATCGCGAATTCATCGCCGCCGAGACGGGCGACGGTGTCGTAGTCGCGAACACTCGCTTTGAGGCGGGCCGCCGCCTGGCAGAGCAGTTCATCGCCGACGGGATGCCCCATCGTATCGTTGACCACTTTGAAATGGTCGATGTCGATCAGCGCCACGCCGGCCTGCTGACCGCGCGACACGGCCGAGGTGATCATCTGCCGCAGCCGGTCGTTGAACAGCGATCGGTTCGGCAACGAGGTCAGGGGATCGTAAAAGGCCATTTGGTGGATTTTCTGGCGCGAGACGTTTAATTCGGTAACGTCGCGCGCCACGCCGAGAACCCCGACGACGCCTCCCCCTGCATCCATGACCGGCACCTTGCGTGTTTCAAGAAGAACGGATTGCCCGTTCTCCCGGGATATGACCCATTCCTCATCGCTGAGGATGCACTCTCCAGCCTCGACAGCCGCCTTGTCCGATTTCCGAAAAGACCGGGCTCTTTCGATGTCGAACAGCTCGAAATCCGTTTTCCCGACAACGTCGGCTTCCGCCAATCCCGTCAGCCGCTCGAAGGCGTGGTTGCACAGCAGATAGACACCGTCCATGTCCTTGACCCACACCATATCGGGCATCGTCTGAAGCACGCCGAGCAACTGCATTCGCACGAGGTTGATGGCGTCCTCCGCCTGCTTCCGCTCGGTAATGTCGCGCGAGAACGCCAGGAGCGTGGTCGCGGCAGCAAGATCGGCGTTCGGCCGTCTGGCCACGGAGAGTTCGAACCACCGCATCTGACCGTTCGGCAAGCCGATGCATATGCATCGGCCGTAGGCAACGCCCTGTTTGCCGGCCTCGCGCAGCGCCTCCATTGCGATGGCGGCCTGATCGGGCGCAAGGACGTCGTTGACCGTCCTGCCGAGCAACATCTCTTTCTGCTGGGCCAGCAGTTCCGGATTTCGTGTCCAGACCTGAAGATACCGGCCGTCCTCATCCACCTCGAAGAGGACGTCGGGAATGGCGGTGATGATCCCCTCGGCGAATTCAAGCGCCTTCGTGAGATCTCGCTCCGCCCGCTTGTGCTCGGTAATGTCGACGATGGCGCCGATCACGCCGGCGGCATCGCCATCTTTTCCCGACAACACCACCTTGTTGACGACGACGTCGCGCACCGTCCCGCCCGCCGTCGTGATCTTAGTCTCGCAATGGCGGACTCCGCCTCGTTCCGAGGGAGCCTTGTCTTGCGCCAAATGCCATTCCGCCTGATGTTTCGGATTGAGATCGGCGTCAGTTTTCCCGATGATCTCCTCGCGCGCATGTCCAAGCAGGTTCTCGAAGGCCCTGTTGCAACCGAGGTAACGCCCATGCCTGTTCTTGTAGAAAACCGGAAGAGGAAAGGCGCCGAGCAAGGCTTCGAGCAGGGCTTCCCGATCGATTGCCGTGTCCTGATGCTGCTCTCCGGTTCGCCCGTGGTCATGCTCCGGCGCAGGAAGGGCCGGCTGCTGAAGCGACTGGGACAACGTCATCATGGATCTTCCTCAACCATGGGAAACAACCAGATGTCTCATTCACCCGGTCGAGAATCTTTAGCAAAGGCCGCCCAAGTCATTTGAGGGGAAATTTATGGCCTGACGATCGGATCGCAAAGGCACCGGTCCGCCGCGATCCGAGCATGTCGGCTTGGCATTGGATATTCCGGTCAGAAAATTAAGAGATCGCTGTGGTCTTCGCCAGCTCAGCAATTTTCCACGCGAAGCGGATCGGATCGGCGCATTATGGATATTCATGATTCTCGTGATCTCAAACGCTACGTCCGAAAGGTCGGGCAGGCTTTCGCGCGCATGGTGCTCGATCGCGACAACCAGGTTGCCTTCAGCCGGATCAAGGGCTCTTTGCCCGTGCTCGATCGCTGCGGCAAACTGGGATTGGAGATGATCAAGGCGCATAAGGGCGAAGTCAGCGCCCAGTCCCTGGCCATGCCGACCCAGATGTCGGAAGGTTAGATCGCCGTCGTCGGCGACTTCTTCAACATCAGGAACCTGTCGCCGCAAGAGGTTCAGAAGCGCTTGCACGATCTGCTGATCCAGCGCTGGGCGCGCGGATGGCCGGCACCGCAGCACGGCACGAGTATCCATAATTCGCAGAGATGTACAATAAGCGCAGCAAATGGCGCGCCGCCAGTCCGCTGGCGGCTGGAACTCACAAGATTTAACAAAGGCTTAAGCTTCGTTGAAACATCTTGCCATCACGATTTTCATTGCGGGCGTTTTGGTGGTTTTTTGAAGTCAGTTTTTTTATCTGCATTGGGTCGATGCTCGCACACGCTTCGCGGTCTCGGAAGGGACAGAACCGGCAATGTCGCGATCGTCGTTGCCCTCAGCTTGGTGCCGATGCTCGTCGCAGTCGGCGCGAGCTTCGACTACATCCGCAGCTACAATGTCAGGCAGAGGATGCAGAGCGACCTCGATGCAGCCCTGATCGCCGCGGTCAAACAGATCAACAATACCGAAGATACCGACGCGCTGGAACAGAAGGTCTCCGACTGGTTCCATGCACAGGTGGAAAACAGCTACGCGCTTGGCGAGATCGAGATCGATACGACCAACCATAACATAACGGCGACGGCGAGCGGCACCGTTCCGACCACCTTCATGAAGATCGCCAATATCGATACCGTTCCCGTCAGCGTCGCAAGCGCCGTAAAAGGGCCCGCCACCTCCTATCTCAACGTCTATATCGTTATCGACACCTCTCCGTCGATGCTTCTGGCGGCAACGACGGCAGGGCAGGCGGCTATGTATTCCGGCATCAAATGCCAGTTTGCCTGCCACACGGGCGATACTCACACGATCGGCAAGAAGACATACGCCAACAACTATAAGTATAGCACGGAAAAGGGCATAAAGCTGCGTGCCGATGTCGCCGGCGACGCCGTCCGCGAAGTGCTCGACATGATCGACGAATCCGACAGCAATCACGAACGGATCAAGGTCGGATTATACAGCCTCGGGGATACTCTCACGGAAGTCCTGACCCCGACGCTGAACACGGAGACGGCGCGAAACCGCCTCGCGGACGCGAACTATGGCCTGACCAGCGCGACCTCCAAGGCCGCCACCTATTTCGACGTCTCGCTTGCGACGCTCAAACAGAAAGTCGGCACCGGAGGGGATGGAACTTCCTCGGGTTCGCCGCTCAAGCTGGTTCTGTTGTTGACCGACGGCGTCCAGTCGCAACGCGAATGGGTAACCGACAAGGTAAACACGAATAGGACGTATGGGGCCTATTGGAATAAGGTAGCGCCTCTCAACCCTGATTGGTGCGGCTATCTGAAAGACCAATCCGACACGATGGCGGTGCTCTACACCGAATATCTGCCGATCACGTCGGACTGGGGTTACAACGCCACCGTCGGCTCGACCATGACGAGCGCCAACTGGAAGAACACCTGGGGCGGCACCATGGACAGCGACGTCTCAAGCAGCATCACCAGACGAGACTATATCCCCTATGCGCTTGCCGACTGCGCATCGTCCAAGAGCCTGTTCATATCGGCATCGTCGTCGACGGAAATTACGGCAGGGCTTTCGGCGCTCTTCACCCAATATCTCTCTTCCGTCCGGCTGACTCAATGAAACACGGAAAAAGATTGGCATCGCTTCGCCGCCTGCTCGGCGATCGTGAGGGGGTGGCTGCGATCGAATTCGCAATCCTCGCCCTGCCGCTCTTCATCATGTTGTTCGGCATCATCGAAGTGTCACTGATGTTCTTCGTCAACTCTGCGCTGGATGCTTCGGTTCACAAAATTTCCCGAATGATCCGTACCGGCGAAGTTGCATCGTCGAAGATCACGCTCGCCAGCTTCAAAGCAAAAATTTGCGACGATATGCTTTTGTCATTCAACTGCTCCAGCGATCTCGTGGTCAAAGTGAACGTGCTTTCCGACCTGTCGGCGGCGGCCAGCACCGACCCGATCGACAATAGCGGCAATCTTGCCGTCACCGAGACCTTCGATGTCGGCAAGGGCAGCGATTACATTCTGGTTCAGACCTTCCTGCCCTGGGACCCCGTCGTCAATTTCCTCACCCTGTCGAGCGCCAAGCTTTCCGACGGTCGCTATCTTCTTGGCTCGTCCGTCTTGTTCCGCAATGAGCCCTTCTGACATGATCAAGAAACGAAGCCTTTTCCTTTTCCGCTTCGCTCGATCTCGCCTACATCGTCTGGCGCAAGAGCGGACGGCCGCGTCCGGCGTCGAATTCGCGCTGGTGCTGCCGATCCTGGTAATGCTGCTGTTCGGCACCGTCGACCTCGGCCATGCGCTGACGGTCAGCCGCAAGATCGACGAAATCGCCTCGACGACCGGAGATCTGATCGGACAGCAGAGTTCCTGGACGAGGTCCGATGTTACCAAGCTTCTTTCCGGCGCCAGCTTCATTCTGCAGCCCTATGATACGAGCGGGCTTACGATCACCGTCGCGGTGAACGATATCAGCAAAGGCGGCAACCCCACCGTCAACTGGTCTGCGGCGTTCAACACCTCGGCGCTGAATTCCGGTACGGCGAGCACAATCGACATCCCCTCGCAGATCCAGGATGCCGGCGTCCAGGTCGTGCTGACCCGCGTGCAATACAGATTGACCACCCCGGTCTCGGCGTTTTTCTCAAATTTCACCGGACAGAACGGCTACAGCTTCGACCATCATTTCTTCAATCGCCCGCGCGTCAGCGACACGATCAGTTACAAATAGCCTGCTGCCTGTCGTGATCGGCGACCTATGGCAATCAGACCGGTTGTCGCCGGACCGACAATGGCCCATACATCGCCTGACCGGCGGTTTGCCCCCACAGCAACGCAACCGATGATCGTGAATGCAAACTCCGGTTTATTCGGAAAGCCAGATGATGCCGTAGGGATTGAACTTGAATTCGTCCACCTCATAGGTGGAATTGAAGGAGAGGCTGGCGTGGCGCTTCTTCAGCGTCGGATCCAGGCCATGCCCGGCGATCTCGTCGGCGACCTGGTCGATGATGGCAACGATCTGCCTTTCGCTGCCCATAGCCTCCGGCACACAGACATCAGGCAACCCGACGAGATGGAAACCGACGCTCTCCAGATATCCCCGCGCCGAGAGCGGCCGCTTGGCGAATGCGAGCCGACCGATGCGCTGCTGGGCGAGCGGATCTGCCGCTTTCACCGCCTCCGCACCTTGGCCGATCAGCGCTCTCCATCGATCGAGGCCATGGGCGATGCCGGCGCTTTCGCCTTTGACCGCCACCGCTCCCGCCGTGATCAGTCGCTCGACGAGGCGCAGCGCCGTCATCGACACCTTTACCGTCTCCGCCTGCGCCATGCTCGGCCCGAGCACATAGAGGACGGATTGATGATCGGCGACGGCTCTCTCATCCGCCTCGTTCCATACATCGGCCTCGACCCGATCCCAGCAGACATCGAACGATCGGCTCATCCGATCATCCGGCTCTGCCTGCGAATACTCCTCGTCGACGCTGAATCCATCGGCGAAGTCCCGAACAGCTTGCGCTGCTGCCTCGGACAAGCGGCTGAGGTCGCGATCCTTCCCGAGGAAACACAGAACATGCCGGGGCGTCACCGAGGAGGCTTCCTCCCGCATCGCCGTTTCCGCGCTCGCTTCCACGGCCAAAGACGGTCTCCAGCCGATCATGGTCCACAAGGACCCCAGCAGCGCGCGACGCAGGATATGCAAGATCGATGCCTCCGTTCGGACGAATGTTTACAGCTTGGGCTTGTAAACATATAGCGTCCAGAACGAAAGCGGGATCATCGCCGCAGGCGATGCGTCGGGTGCGCGGGCAGCGCCCGCAGGGCGGACGTCATCAGTTCGAGGCATTGGGCATTTTTCTTTTTCCTGCGCGCGCAGCGCGCGGTTCCACTCGTCAGCTTTAGCGTTTCTGTTGTTTTTTGTCGGCCGCGTGTCGTCTGACGATGACATGTCAACAGCGTGTCGACAAAGTGAAGCGGAAAAATTACATTGCCGACACGCTGTTTTTCTGGCCCGATGGCACCGGTCCGGAGAAAGGGACCTAAGTGTCTGATGAAACGGAAGTCCTGTCGCTCGCCCTGCCGCCCGGCCAGCTTCTCGACGAGATGACGCTTGCCGAACGTTTCGACATGTCGCGCTCGCCGGTGCGCGAAGCGCTGATCCGGCTCGGTGCCGACGGGCTGGTGGTGACGCTTTCCAACCGCAGCACGATCGTCGCGCCGATCGAAGTGGCGACCTTTCCGATATATGTCGAGGCGCTCGACATCGCGCAGCGGATGAATACGCGACTTGCCGCGGCACTCAGGACGGAAGCCGATCTGAAGATCATCACCAGACGGCTGAAGTCGTTTGAGGCAGCGGCAAGACAGGCAATCACCTCGCCATGTCGGAAGCCAACAAGGAGTTCCACATGGCAATCGCACATGCCGGAAAATCAGTATCTGGCCTCGTTCTACGAGAAGCTTTTGTCGCAGGGCCAGCGCATGCTGCACCTGCATTTCGAATATCTGGAGCGGACGCACGAAGGCTATCTGCTGACCGACGAGCACACGCTGATGCTCGACGCCATCAGGGAGAAGAACGTGGATCTGGCCGACGAGCTCGCCCACGCCCATACGCGCCAGTTCCAGGATATTTTCATCAACTTCATGCGCGAGAACTACACGACGGATGTCGCGCTGGGACCGCTGCGGGCTGCGGAGTAACGACGTGATGATCAACAGCATTGGATTCGTCGGCACCGGCGCGATCACCGAAGCGATGGTTCGCGGGCTGCTGGCCGCACCGGCCTACGCCTCCGAGATCCACGTATCGCCGCGGAGCGCGCACATTGCCGCGACATTGGCCCAGGAGTTTTCCGCCGTCAGGATTGCCGGGGACAACCAGACTGTCGTCGATCGCAGCGACATGGTGTTCCTGGCGATCCGGCCGCAGATCGCCGAGGAGGTCGTACGGGCGCTTTCGTTCAGAACCGGCCAGGTGGTCGTCAGCCTCGTTGCGGCGACCGAGCGCCAGGCTCTTCTCGATTGGATCGGCGCCGACGTGCACCTCGTCCAGGCCATCCCCCTGCCCTTCGTCGCGCAGCGCCAGGGCGTCACCGCCATTCTCCCGCCCGATGCCGCCGTCGCGGCGCTGTTCGACACGCTCGGAACCGCCGTCCAGTGCCAGTCGAAAAAGGAATACGATCTTCTCGCGGCGGCGAGCGCAATGATGTCGACCTATTTCGGCATCATGGAAACCGTAGCCGTCTGGCTGGAAAAAAGCGGCCTGGAAAGGCCGAAAGCAAATGCTTACATCGCGACGCTTTTCGCAAGCCTGGCGCAGAAGGCCAACAGCCCAGGCACCGAGCCGTTCAGCGCGCTAAGCCGCGAATTCGCCACCAAGGGCGGATTGAACGAGCAGGTTCTTTCCGACGTCGACAAGAAGGGCGGCCTTGCTGCGCTGACCGCAGCGCTCGATGGCGTGCTCGCCCGCATCGAGGGCCGCGGCAGCTAAAGCGCATGCACCCCAGGCGAAAATCCCTTACCGTCCTTTTCACAGTCGCCGCGATTTCGGGCCAGACGATTTGGGCGCGCGCCGAAGCGGTGGAGCAACCGACCATTTCCGCCATCATCCTCTCCGTCTCACCACGGACCGTCCGCTGGGCCGCCGTCCACAAGGCTCCCGATCCCGGGGAAGACGACCCCTATTACCACGTCGAGGTGGTCGAGAAGGACGCACGCCGCCGTGGCAATTCAAACGGCTTGCCATCCATGTCGCGGTCACGGCCGATGCGTTGAACAGGAGCCGCTCGCGACAAAAAGCCAGGACCTATCTTTACAAGGACCAGAACTGGCGCGCGCAGTCTCGCCCACAGCGGGAGGCGGGTGTTTGCCGCACGACCACCCTCGAATGCGTCGGCCTCGCCGGCAAAGGTGGCTGATTCCGCTCCACCTACAAAAATTCGCGGTTGCAAAAATCGAAGAAATGCAATTTAGCTCTGGTAATGAGTCAGAAAACTACTCTTGCTAGAAAAAATATCCTTGCCCGGCCGCCGGCGGCGGGGTGGCCGAATTTCTCCGGCCTGCCGGCTCCGGCCAATCCCGATCGCGTCACCCCCAATTAGCTGAGCTGACGAACCGTGACGTCCCGGCCGCTCTGCGAGCAGAGCGCGGCGGGGCATATTCCATGAATTTCGCCGCATCACCTTTCAACACAAGGACATCTCCATGAAGCCTATGCGCAGTTTCCACCTAATGATGGCAAGCACCGCGTTCCTGACGCTGGCCGGCCCGGCGCTTGCCCTCGACGGCGCGGATATGATGAAGAAGCTCAGCGCCGCAACCAATGCCGGCGGCACGGTCATCACCTTCGAGAAAGCCGAAGTCGACGGCGACACGGTGACGGCAACAGGCGTCCAGGTGGGATTTGCGAACCTGCCCGGCGACAGGCTGAAGATCGGCGACCTCACCTTCGCGGGCGTCGAGGAAAAGGAAGGCGGCGGCTATTACGCCAAGACCCTTTCCTTCCCGGATGTCGATATCAGCCAGGAGGGAGGGCGCTTTTCAGCCAAGGATATTCTATTCACCGGCCTGACGATTCCCGCCAATGCGACTGGCGAGACACTCGACGACATCCTCCTCTATGAAACCGCCAGCACCGGGCCGATCGCCCTCAACATCAAGGGCAAGGACGTGTTTGCGATCGAAGGCGTCGAGGCAAACATGGGGCGCGAGGACGGCAGCTTTGCCTACGACGCCAATGTCGCCGGTTTCAAGGCCGACCTGTCGCAAGTCGAGGACGCGGCTGCGAAGGAGGCCATCGAGAAGCTGGGACTGGCGACGCTCGACGGCACCATGACGATGAAGGGAAGCTGGGAAGTCGAAAGCGGCAAGGTTGTCCTCGACGAATATGCTTTCGATTTCAAGAATGTCGGCCGGCTGAACTTCGCCGTCGACTTCTCCGGTTATACGCTCGGCTTCATCAAGTCGCTGCAGGAGGCGGTCAAGACAGCCGAAGCCAATCCGAACAAGGAAGAGGCCAACCAGGCCGTCGGACTTGCGATGCTGGGCCTGATGCAGCAGCTGACGTTCAACAGCGCCTCGATCCGCTTCGACGACGCCTCGATCACCAAAAAGGCGCTCAACTATGCCGGCGCGAAACAGGGCGTCACGGGCGACGAACTGGCACAATCGCTGAAGGCGCTGGTTCCGATGATGATGGCGCAACTCAACATGCCGGAACTGCAAAACCAGATATCGGCGGCCCTCAACACCTATCTCGACGGGCCGAAGAGCCTGACGATCAGCGCCGCTCCGGAAAAGCCCGTTCCCGTGCCGATGATTGTCGGCGCTGCCATGGGTGCGCCGAACACCATTCCTACGGTACTCGGCGTCAAGGTATCGGCGAACGACTAAGTCAAGATCAACTGCCGAAGGCGGATCCTTCCCGATCCGCCTTCGGGTTCCTCTTTCCGAAACTACTGCGCGCATTTTCTGGCGTCGCGTTAAAACGTCGGCGGCGTGCAGGCGCTGATCACCTCGCAGGGCACCGGTCCGACGCAGCGGAACCGATGTGGGCGCCGGCTTTCGAAATAATAAGCGTCGCCCGGTCCAAGGATACGCCGCTCGTCGTCGACAGTGACCTCGAGTCTTCCCGAGAGCACGATCCCGCCCTCCTCCCCTTCGTGAACAAGGGGAATTTTTCCGGTGTCGGCACCCGGTTGGTAGCATTCCTTCAGGATCTGCAGGCTGCGCCCGAACAGGGTTTCGCCGACCTGCTTGTAGGAAATGGCGCCCTTGCCGATCTCCACCAGCTCCTCGGCGGCGTAGAAGGCCTTTTTCGGACGCTCCGGTTCGAA
Source organism: Rhizobium lentis (assembly GCF_014200175.1). Classification (GTDB taxonomy): domain Bacteria; phylum Pseudomonadota; class Alphaproteobacteria; order Rhizobiales; family Rhizobiaceae; genus Rhizobium; species Rhizobium mulingense. The sequence goes on from NZ_JACHBD010000006.1 coordinate 37,453, forward strand.
GGCGAAGAATTCCGCCAGCCCGATCGGAATGCCGTCCAGAATTCGCTTCAGAGCGCCGACCGAAGGATTGGAAGCGTTCGATTCGATCAGCGAGATCGTCGAGTTCGGCACACCGGTGCGTTTGGCGAGCTCACGCTGGGAAAGCTTGTGGGCGAGGCGCAGGTGACGAAGGCGGCTGCCGATGTCGACTGACATGATGGATCCGTTTGCATTGTCCAGAATATCCTAAAACCTATCTCCTTATCTGTTTCATTTCAATAAGTTGCGACCGCGAAGAAAAAGACTTGTTTGAAGGATAGAAATTGCCATTCTCCAGGCGATTTCAAAGGAGGCCTAGGATGGACCAGATCAGCAAGACGAATGCGCCCGTACTCGAAAATTTCTGGATGCCGTTCACCGCCAACCGGCAATTCAAGGCCGCGCCGCGCCTGCTGGCCGCTGCCGAAGGAATGTATTACACTGACGTCGATGGAAACCGGGTGCTGGACGGCACGGCCGGGCTCTGGTGCTGCAACGCCGGCCACGGCCGCAGGAAGATCGCCCAGGCGGTCGAGCGGCAGCTTGCCACGCTCGACTATGCGCCGACCTTCCAGATGGGGCATCCGATTGCCTTCGACTTCGCCGCAAAACTCGCCGCCAACGCACCGGGCGGGGCTGACGCCAAGCTCGACCGGGTCTTCTTCACCGGCTCGGGCTCGGAATCGGTCGACACGGCTCTGAAGATCGCCATCGCCTACCAGCGCGCAATCGGCCAGGGTACGCGCACGCGCATCATCGGCCGCGAAAAAGGCTATCACGGGGTCGGCTTCGGCGGCATTTCCGTTGGCGGTCTCGTCAATAATCGCCGGGTCTTCCCGCAGATTCCGGCCGATCACATGCGCCATACGCTCGATATCGAGCGCAACGCGTTTTCGAAGGGGCTGCCCGCTCACGGCGTCGAACTGGCGGATGATCTCGAGCGCCTGGTGCAACTGCACGGCGCCGAAACCATCGCAGCCGTCATCGTCGAGCCGATGTCGGGATCGGCCGGTGTTGTCCTGCCGCCGAAGGGATATCTGGAGAAGCTGCGCGCCACTGCCGACAAGTACGGCATCCTGCTGATTTTTGATGAGGTCATCACCGGCTTCGGTCGTCTCGGCACGCCTTTCGCGGTGGATTACTTCGGCGTCGTACCCGATCTCGTCACCACGGCGAAGGGCCTCACCAACGGCGCCGTTCCCATGGGCGCGGTCTTTGCCAGCCGCAAGGTCTATGACGGGCTGATGGTCGGACCGGAAAATGCGATCGAGCTCTTCCACGGCTATACCTATTCCGGCCACCCGGTCGCCTGCGCCGCCGGGCTCGCCACACTCGAAATTTACGAGGAGGAAAGCCTGCTGACGCGCGCAGCCGAGCTGGCCGACTATTGGCAAGACGCCCTCCACTCTCTGAAGGGCCTGGCGCACGTCACCGACATCCGCAACCTCGGACTGGTCGGCGCAATTGAACTGGCGCCCCGAGATGGCGTTCCCGGAACGCGGGCCTACGACGTCTTCGTCGACTGCTTCAACAAGGGACTGCTGATCCGCGTGACCGGCGACATCATCGCGCTGTCTCCACCGCTGATCATCGAGAAGGGCCAGATCGACACGCTCGTTTCGGCGCTTACCGATGCCCTGAAACGCGCAGCCTAGATCTGCATCCCAGGCACCATCCCGTTGGCGATCGGACACCCGGTCGCCGATGGAGCCATCCGGCCGCCGAGGCGGAGTTCAGCGCTTCAGGGTCTGCGAGGGCAGCTCACCGAAACGCTTCCTGTATTCGGCGGCAAAACGCCCAAGATGGGTAAATCCCCATCTGAGCGCGATATCGGCGACGGCCTGCTTCGCACCGGATTCGAGCAGGTCACGACGGGCAGCGACCATCCGGATTTCATGGAGGTAGGCGATCGGAGTGGTATTCCTGAACTGCCGGAAGCCCTGCTGCAAAGACCGAATGCTGACCTTGGCTGCCGTCGCGATCTCGTTGAGCGAGATCGGTTCGGCGATGTGTGCGTGCATGAAATCGATGGCCCATTTCACATGGCGTGGAGCCGGCGCCGGTGCAGGAAGCGTCAGCTCGTTCGAGTAGCGATGCGGAAAGTTCTCGAGAAGCAGATAGACCGTCGCGTCGCAGAGCGCGCTGACGGCCAGCGGCGACTCCTGCAGCAGCCCGCCCCCGCCAAGTCCGCGATGCAGGTTCGTAACGAGTTGTTGCAACAACAGCCCCGCGCCAGCCGTCAGATCGATATGGGGATGAAAATCGGCGTCACCAGTTATCATTCGTTCGAACATATGCGTGAGGTGCGCGTTGATCCTCGCCTGATCGACGAACAAGCCGAGATGGCGGCGACGGCCAAGCAGGCGGGCGCCGGTGGCGCGACCCGCTCCCAGGATGGCGCCGCGCCCCGGAACGGAATGGATCGGTTCCTGCCCGGCATTGAAGACCGCATCTCCCTCCACCGGCAGGAATATGATCACTTTGCCGCTCGGCGCCTCCCGCCTGAGCGAGATCGCGCCCTCATAGGCGCAATCGGCTATTGCCAGATCTCCGGCCGAGACGAAATTGCAGCAATAGGCGATGGAGGCATTGGCTTGCGCCGCAACCTTGATCGGAGAGGTCGAGGTCGACAATATTTCCGAGAGGGCATCCGGGTCCGTTCCGCTGTATGCCGTTTCCGAAAAGATCGGGCTCTGCGCCGCCGGATGATGGAGGAAGCCACCAGCGGCATGTACCTCGAAATTAACGGACATTAACGACCTCGAATTTAATTCCTACGAGTAATAGTCGATTCCCGCAGATAAACACTTCTCTTTTGCGTTCTCTTAGTGGGATTTCAGGCGTAGCGGCTGATCGCAAGATCCCGCGCGTCGATCTCAGGCGTGCGGGCGCCGACGAGGTCACTGATGAGTCTTGCCGAGCCGGTGCTCATGGTCCAGCCGAGCGTGCCGTGACCGGTATTGAGAAAGAGGCCGACGATCTTCGTCGGACCGATGACCGGCGTGCCATCAGGAGTCATCGGGCGCAGACCCGACCAGAAGGAAGCCTTGGACACATCGCCGCCGGGAAAGAGATCGGTGACGGAATGTTCCAGCGTGCCGCGGCGGGCGAGGCCGAGATCGTTGGTATAGCCTGATATCTCGGCCATGCCGCCGACGCGGATGCGGTCGCCAAGCCGGGTGATGGCGATCTTGTAGGTTTCGTCCATGACGGTCGATTCCGGCGCGCGCGACGTGTCGGTGATCGGGATGGTGAGCGAATAGCCCTTGACCGGATAGACCGGCAGGCTAATGCCGAACGGCTTGAGCAGCAGCGGCGAATAGCTGCCGAGCGCAACCACCACCGCGTCCGCGCTCATCCGTTCGCGCTCGCGATCGGTGACGATCCCGCGCACCCGGCCGGCTTCGACGTCCAGGGCCTTGATCGTCGTGCCATAGGCGAAGCGGACGCCGAGCGCCTCGGCTTTGGCGGCCAGCGCATTGGTGAATTTGAAACAGTCGCCGGTTTCGTCCTTCGGCGTCAGAAGGCCGCCGACGATCTTGTCGCGCACATGTCTCAGCGCCGGTTCGACACGAATGCAGCCGTCCTGGTCCAGCACCTCATAGGGGATTCCGTCTGCAGCCAGCGCCTTGACGTCCTTGGCCGAGGCCTCGAGCTGCTGCGGCGTGCGAAACAGCTGCAGGGTTCCCTGCATGCGTTCGTCATAGGCAATGCCGGTCTCCGTGCGAAGCTCGGCGAGCGCGATGCGGCTGTAATCGGCAAGGCGCAGCATGCGGCTCTTGTTGATCGCATAGCGCTCGGAGGTGCAGTTGGACAGCATCCTCGTCATCCAGGCGAGCATGGCCATGTCGAATTTCGGGCGCAGGATGAGCGGCGCATGCTTCATGAACAGCCATTTCATAGCCTTCACGGGAATGCCGGGAGCTGCCCAGGGCGAGCAATAACCGAAGGAGACCTCGCCGGCATTGGCAAAGCTCGTCTCCAACGCCGGCCCGGATTGCCGGTCGACGACGGTCACCTCATGACCTGATTTGGCCAGCTGATAGGCGGATGTGACGCCGACGATGCCGGCACCCAGAACGATGACTTTCATGATTTCCTCAAGAACAAGGCAGGCCGGCTTCAGCAATAGTGCCTGTCGTAACGATCGCCCAGACCGGTTAGTATTTCGTAAGATATTGTTCCGGCATCGCTCGCCACGTCTTCAAGCGTCTGGTTGGGGCCGAGCACTTCGACAAGGCTGCCGAGGCTCAGCGCCCCTTCGGGCAAGGCCGTGATATCGACGGTCGCGCTGTCCATCGACACGCGCCCGACGATCGGCAGACGGATGCCCTTGTGAAAAACGGCGCCGGAGTCGCCGAGACTGCGCGGCAGGCCGTCGGCGTAGCCGGCGGCAATGGTGGCAAGGCGGGTCTCGCTGCGCGTCACATGCGCGCCGCCATAACCGATCTTGGCGCCTGAAGGTACTGTGCGCGTCTGTACGACGGCGACGTCCAGCCTGACGACCGGTTCCATCGGGTTCGTGCCGCCGGCATTCGGTGCGCCGCCATAAAGGGCGATGCCCGGGCGGGCGAGCACGCCATGATAGGCATCGCCGAGGAACACGCCGCCGGAATTGGCGAAGGAGATGTCGAAGCCCGGAAATTCATCGGCAATGCGCGCCATCTCGGCAAACTGTTCGCCGTTCTGCCTGCTCTCCAGGTCGTCGGCGCAGGCTAAGTGGCTCATGATGAACAGGATTTCGACATTGGCGCCGTCGCGAAGGGCTGCCGCCAATTCGGCTCGCTCTTCCTCGGGAAAGCCGAGCCGCGACATGCCGGTATCAAATTGCAGAACGGCCGGCAGGCAGCGCTTCAGCCGGCGCGCGGTCGCCGACCATTGCCGCCATTGCGCGAGCGAATTGAGAACCGGAACGATGCCGCTTTCTGCGCAGGCGACCTCGTTGCCGGGCTGCAAGCCGTTCAGCACGAATATCTGGGCACTCTCAGCAAGGGCCGGCCGCAGCCTCACTGCCTCGACGAACTGGGCAACGAAGAAATGCCTGCAGCCCTGATCGTGGAGCGTTTGGGCGACCCGTTCGGCACCGAGGCCATAAGCGTCGGCCTTGACGACGGCTCCCGCGCGCACCGGCGCCAGCATCGATGCAAGCTTCGAATAATTGCGGCCGAGTGCCGCAAGATCGATCGTCAGATAGCCCGTGGCTCCCTGCGTGATCGTAGCGGTGCGTGCGCGGGAAACCAAAGTATCGCTATCCATGTCCACCCCATCTCGATATCAGAAGTTTATGAAATAATGAGCGAAATTGCCGGTGATTTTGTCGTTGGTTATTGCGAATTTCGCATACTATTCGCATAATCAACGAAGATGTGAAGGAAACCATCATGCCCGCCCTCGATACGGTCGATCGCAATATCCTCAGGCTGTTGCGCCTTGACGCGCGTATCAGCAACGCCAAACTCGCCGCCGAGATCGGCCTTTCGCCGTCGGCCTGTCTCAGACGCATCAAGATCATGGAAAAATCAGGCGTCATCCGTGGTTATACGGCGCTGGTGGACACCGGCAATGCCGATGAGATGATTGCCGTGATCATCAACATTACCCTCGAGCGGCAGACGGAGGACCATCTCGACCGTTTCGAGGCGGCGGTCCGCCGGCATCCGGAGATCCGCGAATGTTTTTTGATGACGGGCGGCTCCGACTACCTCCTGCGCGTCGAGGTTGCCAGTGCGGGCGAGTTCGAACGCATCCACAAGGAGATCCTGTCGACCCTGCCCGGCGTCCTCAGGATCCATTCCAGCTTCTCGATCCGCAACGTTCTGGCAACACGCACCAGGGGCCGGCGCTGAACCGCGGTCCCCAGTCCCCACGCTCATATCAATTCAAGAGCCGTGGCCTTGGCGACCGCTTCGCTTGTCGTGGCGACAGTCAGCTTCCGGCGTGCCGAGGCGAGATAGAGCTGCACCGCACTCACCGAAATGGCCAGTCGGGCACAGATCTGCTTTGCCATTAGGCCGCTGGCCGTCATTTCAAGACATTGCAGTTCGCGGCGCGACAATTGCGGAAAATCCGCAATCTCCCTCATGCCCGACAGCACCATGGCCCTGTCATGCAGATGGTGGGCGAGAAACTGGAGGTCGCGCATGCTGTCCATGCGGAACTGCCGCCAGTAGGCATCGGGATGATTGGAGGTCACGGTAAACAGCGATCGCTCCCCCTGAGGTCCCCGCACCGGCAGGGTAACGCCTTGCCGGCCGACACCGAAAGCCATCGCCTCCTTGAAGAAACCATAGGCTCGGCCTGAATCCCATTTTGATGCGGCCATTCCACGGGCAGGAAGCCGCGCCGGCCGAGACGCACGACAGGGTCGATGCTGAAATAGTCTCGGTCACGATATTGTTTCACCCACTCGGGCGGGTAGGTCAGCATCAGTAATGGATTGCTGTCCGCCATCCCCGAGGAGCGGTTCACATGCAAAACCATGTGCGATATCGCATAGATGTGGCGGACTTCGTCCAGCGTCGTTTCCAGATCCTGCATGATTCAATCTAACCAGGAAAGGCTCGAGATGTGAGCTTCCAATAGGTTGCCCACTCGGCCGGCAGGCGATGAACTGCCGTCGCTTGATCGCTTCGACGTTATCGACCGGCCCCGATAACCTCGGCCCGCTCGCAATCGAATATTTCCTGCTCCAAACGCGCCGACAGGTCGGCAAACGACTGCGGCCGTCCGAACGCATAACCCTGGAGAGTGTGGACGCCGAGAGCGGCAAGCACGTTGGCATGCTCGAGCGTTTCGACGCCTTCCGCAATGACCTCCATATCCAGCGCCCTCGCTATGTCGACCAATGAGCCGACCAGCCGGCGGCTAGGCACCGATTGCAAAATCGGCGTCACAAGCTGGCGATCGATCTTGACGCGATCCGGCCTCAGCTCGAGGAGGCCCAACAGGGAGGCGTGACCCGAGCCGAGGTCGTCGATCTCGATGTCGATGCCGAGAGACTTGATCGCCTGGATGTTCTGCCGCACCTGATCACTCAGGCTGTCCAGGAAGATCGTCTCTATCAGCTCGAAGCTCAACCGGCCGGGCGGGATGTCATAGCCGGTGAGCTTCGCCGTCAGCTCGGGATCGTCGAGACGATCGGCGGAAAGATTGACGGACACCCGGATGCCCTCCAGCGGGGAAGCGGCGGATTTCATGTCCGACAGAACAGCCTTCAGAACGACATCGTCAAGCTCTGCGACCAATCCATTCGACGAGGCGATGGACAGGAAATCCGCCGGGGCGAGAACTCCTCGGGCGGGATGATGCCAACGCGCCAGAGCTTCGACACCGTTCACCCGGAAAGATCTGGCGTCGACTTGCACCTGGTAGAATGGGCGGATCTGGCCGAGCGTCAGCCCGGACCGTAGATCCTGGGCGAGCTGCCTTTCGTTCGCAAGCGTCGAAGCCATTTCGTCGGAAAAAATCTCGGCCCGATTCCGGCCGTTGCGTTTGGCATGGTACAGCGCCAGATCAGATTGGGAGAGCAGCCTGGCGAAATCGGCGCTCATGGCGCTTGCAACGCCGATCGAACACCGCACGATGAGCGTCTGATCTCCGACAGGAAGCGGGCTGTCCAGACGTCTCTGAATATGATCGAGCACCGCAGTAATCCTGTCACACTCATCCTCGGTGATGACGACAGCGAACTCATCGCCGCCGAGCCGTGCCGCCACGTCACCAGCGGAAATGGCCTCCAGCAGGGTTTTGCTGACGTGACAGAGAACGAGGTCGCCAACCGCATGTCCGAAGCGGTCGTTGATCTCCTTGAAATGGTCCACGTCTATATGAAGAAGCGCAACCTTGACGTTCTCCTGCCTGGCAAGTTCGGACAGGGCGAAATCGAAGCTGCGCCGATTCAACAGGCCGGTGAGGTGATCGTGATCGGCAGCGAACCGCGCCTCGGCCCGGCTTCTCTCCAGTTCCTTGTTGAGAAGCACGTCGTCCGTCACATCCCATTCGGCGCCGACAAAGCATGGGTCGCCGGCCGCATCGATGAAATAACGAGCACGCGAACGTAGATAGCGGGTCGCTCCATCAGGCCGAATAATGCGAAACTCGGATGCATAATCCGATCTGGTTTCAATCGCGCGCAAAAATATTTCGTTTGCCGCCACCAGGTCGTCGGGGTGGATACTGTCGAGCCAGATGACATCGAGCGGCGCTTTCGAAACGCCATAGATCGATTTGAGCTGTTCGTCCCATCGCGTCTGGTTTTTTGCGATGTTGTGCTGCCAGATCCCTACCCCGGACGCTTCAAGGGCCAATCCAAGCTGGCGAAGCAGGTTCTCAAGCTCGACATTTGTCCTGGATAGTTTGTTGCTCAAGGCGATCTCGCTATTTCGTTCGCCTGAATGTCGCATTGAACATTTTAAAGAATGCTAATCGAGAGTAGCCCGTCGGCGCCGACCAATCGCAGATCGATCATTTCGAACAAGGGTCGAGTTTGCTGACAAGCCACCCGCAAGCGCAAGCACACTGTCTACTCGACCGAAGCCGAAGCATTCGACCCGTCAGTCGGAATCTTTCCGACTGACGCAAAGCTGACCACGGCGGCAAGTTTACCTCTGCATCGCGGGCCGCAGAGCGACCACCTGCGACGGCATGCCGCTTTCCAAGGCGCGCGTGTTGTACGGGGCATTCACTGGGCCTCTGTCACCATCCAATTGGAACTGATTGACCAACTCGCGCAGGCGGCTTGCTTCGGAGGCTAGCGAAGAGGCGGCGGCCGTCGACTGCTCGACCATTGCCGCATTCTGCTGGGTTGCCTGATCCATGTGATTGATGGCCGTGTTAATCTCGGAAAGCCCGGTCGCCTGCTCGCGCGCCGAGGTGGCGATCGCGTCCATGGCTCGGTTGATCTCGGCGACGCGTTCGCCGATCGATTTCAGTGACGTCCCGGTTTCGAGAACAAGTTTGACCCCGTGTTCGACTTCGGTCGATGACTTCTGAATAAGGCCTTTGATTTCCTTGGCCGCCTGCGCGGCTCGTTGCGCGAGTTCGCGGACTTCTTGTGCGACCACCGCAAAACCCTTTCCTGCCTCACCGGCTCGTGCCGCCTCGACACCGGCGTTGAGCGCCAGCAGGTTCGTCTGGAAAGCGATTTCGTCGATGACCCCAATAATGTTGGAAATCTGCTGCGAACTGTCCTCGATCCGTCGCATGGCCTGCTCCGCCTCCGACACGATGGTGGCCGAGCGCTGGGCACTGACATTGGCTTCCACAGAGATATTGCGCGCCTCCTCGGTGCGTTTCGTCGCCATCGCGACATTCGAGGTAATCTCGTCCAGCGCGGCGGCGGTCTCCTCGAGTGAAGCGGCCTGTTGTTCCGTGCGCTTCGACAGGTCCTGGGCACCGGACGCTATTTCACCGGTGCCATTGTCTATGCTGTGTACCGTCTGGAGCACGGCGCCGATCGTCGCGCCCAATTGCTGCAGGGAAGTATTGAAATCGTCGCGTAATGCTTCGTATTCAGCGGCAAATCGTTCCGAGAGCTGGAAGGATATATCGCCCGCAGCAAGGCGCCGGAGGCCCCCGCCCAAGGTCGTGGTTGCAAAGCGCAGCTGCTCGGCTTCGCGTTCGGCACGCTGCTGGGCTGCGGCCCGCGCCGCCTCGCTCTCACTGCGGGATTCGGCAGCTTCCTTCTCAAGCCTGACAACATTGAGAGCATTCTGGCGAAACACTTCAACTGCGCCGGCCATTTCACCGATTTCGTCCGCGCGGCCGGCATAAGGAATATCGCTGTCGAGATCTCCAGCCGACAACCGCTTCATGGCGGACGCCGTATTGCGGATCGGATTAGCAATGCCGGAAATTGCAAAGACGATCCCGGCGACGGCAACCAGCAAGGCGAGAGAGGCGATCGCGGCCGTCATGATGAAAGCGGAATTCGCGGACGCATCGCTTGCCGCTACGAAGCTTTCGGTCTGGCTGAGAATGAATGCCACCAGATCCGTCACCCCCCTGTTCACCAGCTCGGCCTGCGGCTCCATCTTCTCCTTGAAAAGCCGGACGGCCTCGGCCGTCTTGCCGCCATCTTCGAGCGCTGTCATTTGCTCCGCCAGTGCGCGGTATTTGTCGAGTTCGGGCTTTATCTGATTGATCAGCTGGCGCCCGCGCTCGGTGCGCACGTCCTTTTCGTATTCGCCAACAACCGTCTCGAGCCCCGATGAAGCGGCCGCGATCGCCTGCTTTCCGGTTTTGTCGTTTTCCACCGTGTCTTCGAGCAAATACCGGGCGTGGGCAAGTTTCAGATCAAGAAAGTTGGCTTTGATTTCACGCGCCGTCACCAGCCGATGTACCCAGAAGGTACCGACCTGTTCCGCATTTGCGCGAAGCGAAGAAATGGTGTCCAGCGAGACGTAGGACAGACCAAGTATGAACATGCTGATAATGGACAGGTTTAGGATGAGGGCTTGCTTGATACTCGGGCGCTTCATGCGGGTCTCCTCTTGGGACGGTCGCTGCCGGTTAATGCCAAACCTCCCATCGGATTCGATAATTTAGTATTAACTAAACGAGGAGAGTCGCTTGGTTTTCAAAATCTCTGGTGGGCGCAATTACTTCCGCGATCAATTCGAAGTCGCCTCGACTAAAAGTTACTGGAAAATAAGCAGAATTACGACTTTGCCGGACGCCAAATCAGTGCGCGGCGGGGTGCCCCAGACTGTCACTGCGTTGCGATTCGTCAGACCCCCCCCAACATGAGAATGGTCGTTTGATGCCTTCGGCCGTCGACCGCGCGGGTGGAGCCTTCGATTGGATCCGGGGCTTAATTCGCGTGGCTCCATTATGTGCGCTGCACAAATTTGGCGCTCCGCGCGTGCGCTCCGCATTCGCATTCGCACAAATCATGATCACATTCTACTTGTGCACAAAAAACAATCACTCCTGAAATTTCTGATTTTGTTGTTTTGGTTCCTGCTGTTACTTGCCTTCCTTCGAATTGGCACGCTGGTTGCAAGTTCCCCAACGCCCGGTCAACGGCGACTGAGGCAGAGAGGCGCGGCATAGGCGCCGACTTCGACACCGACGTCGCAAGGTTTTTGCTGTCCGGGATCTCCCATCCCGAACGCAGATGCCGGCGGCGTTTTTTTGCGTCCGAATTCACCAAGCAGAGGGGAACCTGCAGATGAAAAAGATTTCGACGACTGGGATTTCGACAAGCGGCATCACCCGCCGCAGCATCCTCAAGACGACTGCGGCGGCCGCCCTGATCGGCGCCGTCAAGACTGCCTTTCCCTCCGGCGCCTTCGCCGCCGGGACGGGTCCTGAAGTAAAGGGCGTCAAGCTCGGCTTTATTGCCCTGACGGACTCTGCGCCGCTGATCGTCGCCAAGGAGAAAGGCCTTTTCGACAAGCACGGCCTTCCGGAAACGGATGTCGCCAAGCAGGCATCCTGGGGTGCGACCCGCGATAATCTGGTGCTCGGCGGTGCGGCCAACGGCATTGATGGGGCCCACATCCTTTCGCCGCTCCCCTACCTCATGCAGACCGGCAAGGTGACGCAGAACAACAAGCCGGTGCCAATGGCGATTCTCGCCCGGCTCAATCTCGACAGCCAGGGCATTTCCGTCGCCAAGGAATATGCCGAAACTGGCGTGCAGCTCGATGCTTCCAAGCTGAAGGCTGCCTTTGAGAAAAAGAAGGCGGAAGGCAAGGAGATCAAGGCCGCGATGACCTTCCCCGGCGGCACCCACGACCTCTGGATCCGTTACTGGCTCGCCGCCGGCGGCATTGATCCGAACAAGGATGTTTCCACAATCGTTGTGCCGCCGCCGCAGATGGTGGCCAACATGAAGGTCGGCAACATGGACGTCTTCTGTGTGGGCGAGCCGTGGAACGAGCAGCTCGTCAACCAGGGCATCGGCTTCACCGCGGCGACCACCGGCGAACTCTGGAAGGGCCATCCCGAAAAGGCGCTCGGCCTGCGCGCCGACTGGATCGAGAAGAACCCCAATGCTGCCAAGGCCCTGCTGATGGCCGTCATGGAGGCGCAGCAATGGTGCGAAAGCATGGAGAACAAGGCCGAGATGGCCGAGATCCTCGGCAAGCGCCAATGGTTCAACGTTCCGACCAAGGACGTGCTCGGCCGCCTCAAGGGCGACATCAACTACGGCAACGGCCGCGAGGCCAAGGCCACCGACCTCTATATGAAATTCTGGAAGGATGGCGCCTCCTATCCGTTCAAGAGCCACGACACCTGGTTCATGACGGAAAATATCCGCTGGGGAAATCTGCCTGGTACAACCGACATCAAGGCTCTGGTCAACCAGGTGAATCGCGAGGACATCTGGCGGGAAGCCGCCAAGGATTTGGGTGTCGCCGCAGCCGACATTCCCGCATCCCCGTCGCGCGGCAAGGAGACCTTCTTCGACGGCAAGGTCTTCGATCCTGAAAATCCCTCCGCCTATCTCGACAGCCTTTCGATTAAGGCCGTCTCCTGATCTCGCCTCCGGCGCGCGCGGCGCGCCGGCCTTCCATTCCCGTGAGGAGCGCGCTGATGTCCGCCCTGGCAAACAAAGAAACTCCCTCGATCGTCGCCTCCGCCAAGCCGGCGGCGAAAATTCTGTCATTCTCCGGCAAGCAAGGGTCGCGGTTCGATTTTCGCCGTGCGGCGCTGACCGCACTTCACAACATCGTTCCGCCGGCCGTCGTGCTGGCACTCGTCCTCATTCTCTGGCAGGTGCTCTGTTCATCGGCGGATGCCTCTCTGCCCTCGCCCCATCAGGTCTGGCAGGATAGCTCCGACCTCATAGCCTACCCGTTCTTCAACTACGGCTCGCAAGATATCGGCCTCGGCTGGCGCGTACTGGTTTCCCTGCAACGCGTCGCCTATGGCTTCGGCCTTGCCGCAGTTACCGGTATCATCATCGGGGCGATCATCGGCCAATCGGTCTGGGCGATGCGCGGCCTCGATCCGATCTTCCAGGTGCTGCGCACGGTGCCGCCGCTCGCCTGGCTGCCGCTGTCGCTCGCCGCCTTCCAGGATTCCAACCCTTCGGCGATCTTCGTCATCTTCATTACCTCGATCTGGCCTGTCATCATCAACACCGCCGTCGGCGTCCGCAATATTCCGCAGGATTATCGCAACGTCGCCGAAGTGCTGCGGCTCAACCAGTTCGAATTCTTCTGGAAGATCATGCTGCCGTCCGCAGCTCCCTACATTTTCACCGGCCTCAGGATCGGCGTCGGCCTCTCCTGGCTCGCCATCGTCGCGGCCGAGATGCTGACCGGCGGCGTCGGTATCGGCTTCTTCATCTGGGACGCATGGAACTCCTCGCGCCTTCCGGACATCATCGTCGCGCTCGCCTATATCGGCATCGTCGGTTTTATCCTCGACAAGCTGGTGGCCGCGCTCGGCAAACTCGTCACCCGCGGCGCCATGGCCAACTGAGGACCATTCTGATGAACGCCTATCTCAAGCTCGATCATATCGACAAGCATTTCGATCGCGGCGGCGCGCGCGCCGAAGTCCTGAAGGATATCAACCTGACGATATCCGAGGGCGAATTCGTCTCGATCATCGGCCATTCCGGCTGCGGCAAGTCCACCCTGCTCAATCTCATCGCCGGCCTGACCCCGGTGTCTTCAGGCGCCGTGCTCCTGGAAAATTGCGAGGTCAACGAACCGGGTCCGGAACGCGCCGTCGTCTTTCAGAACCATTCGCTGCTGCCCTGGCTGACGGTCTATGAGAACGTAAATCTCGCCGTCTCCAAGGTTTTCAGCAGAACGAAGACCAGGGCCGAGCGGCATGACTGGGTCATGACCAATCTCGACCTCGTGCAGATGGCGCATGCCAAAGACAAGCGGCCCGCGGAAATATCGGGAGGCATGAAGCAGCGCGTCGGCATTGCCCGCGCGCTTGCCATGGAGCCGAAGATCCTGCTCCTCGATGAACCCTTCGGCGCGCTCGACGCGCTGACGCGCGCCCATCTTCAGGATGCGGTGATGGAAATTCACGCCCGGCTTGGTAATACGATGGTGATGATCACCCATGATGTCGATGAAGCGGTGCTGCTCTCCGACCGTATCGTGATGATGACCAATGGCCCGGCAGCCCGCATCGGCGAAGTGCTCGATGTGACCATGCCCCGTCCCCGCAACCGCATCGAACTCGCCTCCGACCGAACATATCTGAAATGCCGCGAGGCCGTGCTCAAGTTCCTTTACGAGCGCCACCGCTTCATCGAAGCCGCGGAGTAGACCCCGCGGCGATTGCCAATCGGTCCGCGGTACGCATACTGGCCTGATGCAGCAATCAGACGATCAACCAGCCGCCATCGACGTCGCGCTCTGGCGATATCCGCAGAACGAAGGCGATGAGAAGCGCTGGATGCGGTCGCTTTCATCGAATGAGCGGGAGCGCGCCACGACCTACCGGTTCGAACGGGACCGGACCTCGTTCATTGCCGGCCGGTATCTGCTGCGGCAACGGCTGGGCGTGCATACGCAAACTCCGCCTGACAAGCTCGTGTTGGTATCGGACGCATACGGCAAGCTGAAAGTCGCCGGTCATGATGGGCTGCAATTCAGCCTTTCCAATGCCGACGGGCTGGTGGCGGTCGCCATCGCTTCAGGATACGAGCGCATCGGCATCGACTGTGAACGCGCCGACGCCGAAATCGAAGCGGCGGCGTTGGGAAGCTACTGCAGTCCGGACGAACGGCGTTGGCTCGATCATATGCCTGCGGGCGAAGGGCCGCGGGCAGCAGTTGCACTTTGGACGCTCAAGGAGAGCCATCTCAAGGCACTCGGGGTGGGCCTGCGCGAAGATCCCCGCAGCGTCGCCTTTTCCTGGCAGGACGGCATCCCTGTCATGGTTCAGAGCGGCGAACCGGACCGGCAATGGCATTACCGCCTGATCGAGGGCAGCGGCCAGCACGTCGTCGCGCTGGCCGTCCGCTCCCAATCAGGCTCCCCCGGCATTCATGTCTTGACGTTTCAGGATGACAGCATGCCGTCCGAATAGCCGGCCCGGAGCTGATGCGGCATGGTCGAACCTGCCTCCGTCGCCCAGACCAGCTGTGCATTGTCGGGTTCGGCATCGAAATGCTGCCGGCCGAGAAGCGCGTTGACGATGCTTGCACTGCGCCAGGCCATCAGGCTGAGCTGAGAGTCGGCGATGCCGTGCGAGTATCGGCCGGCATTCTGTGCGAACAGCCGGTTTGTCCTTGGGCCAGTCCACTGCATCGTGTAGTCGTCGTTCAAGTTGGGATAGCCGTTTCTGTCGAGGCTGATCCTTTCGCTGAGCGATCCGAGCGCATCCGGCAAGCGGAACCTGTAGCCGGTTGCCAGCACCACCGCATCGGCATGCAGCACCTCGATCCCGCCGTCGAAGTGGTTGCGGACGATCAGCCGATAGGCATTGCCGTTCCGCTCCATCTGGATCACATCGCGGTTCGGCGACAGAGATGCATTCAGCGTGCTCGGCTCGAGATAACGCAGCGCGTAGAGGCGGCGGTAGATCGAGTGGATCGTCGAGATCGACAAGCCGTCGCTGGTCAGGATCGAGTTCTTCAGCGCCGCCTGCTTCTGCTCGCCGCTGAGCTTCAGATAGGCCTGCACATATTCCGGCGAGAAGACCTGGTTCGAAAACGGCGTGTCGTTGATCGGCTCGAAATTGTGGCGCCGGCTGATCCAGGTCAGTTCCTTCATCGAACTGGCATCCCCAAGCAGCGCTTCGACCACCTCCCCACCGCTCTGGCCGCCGCCGACCACGACGATGCGGGCGGCGCGAAGATCATTGAGACGCGACTTGGCCTCGCTGTTGTGGAAGCAATCGGGCCCGAGGAAGGGTTTCGCCCAATCGGGCACGAAGGGCGAAGATCCCGTGCCGATCACCAGGTTCTTCGCTTCTTCCTGGCCGTTGTCGAAGCGCAGGACGAAACGGTCGTCGCAGTGCTCGACATCGCGAATGTCAGTTCCGTAACGCAAGCCGTCAACGCCGTTCGCGACCCAGGCGAGATAGCGCGCAAATTCCTGCCGGGGAACCGCCTCATAATTGGCGTTCAGGAAGGCGTAGAGCCGCTTATGCGCCACCAGATAGGAGACGAAGGACCAGCGGCTTGTCGGAAGAACCGGGGTGACGAGGTCCTTCAGGAAGGACGACTGCAGCTCGACGCCGGGCATCATCATGCCGGGATGCCAATCGAACGAGGCTCGCCGCTCGAAGAAGCGGCTGCGCACTTCGGGCACGGATTCCAGCAGGCAGGCAAGGCTCAGATTGGAGGGACCGATGCCGATGCCGGCAAGATCGAGCGACTCGCTGAGGGCATCTCTGCGGGTAAAAGCGACGGTCATGCGTTATCCTTCTCTGTTTCCTTGAGACGCAGGGCAAGCCTTGAGTGGAAGGCGGGAGACCCGATCATGTGCAGATGGTTGGTGCCGGTGATGATTTCGGCCGCACGCGCCCGCGGCGACAGGCGGCGCCAATCGATCAGGTTGAGACCGCGGTTGAGGCTGTCATCGGCCGCCCAGGGATAGATCGGCACGTCATGGGGAACGAGCCGATGCTTGCGGAAGATCAGGGCATTGTCGATCAGCACCCAGAACGTATGCTCGCGGCTGCTGATATCAGGCCCGTCGGTCGGAAGCGGATCCTTCTCGTCGCCGACGAAGCGCAGGAACTGCTCGTAAGTATCCGCGTCCATCGTCGAAAGCAGCCGGTCCCATTCGGGGCGCATCGCCGTTTTCCGCAGCCATGCCTGTACGTCCCGATGCAGCGCATCGCGTTCGCCGGGCCGGAAGCGCGGTTTGGCGCCGACCGCGAATTCCGAGCCGAGATCGCAAACGTCGACCATCGCCATCATCCTGACGTCGACCTCGTTGCCGAGGGTGCGGGCGGCCTCATAGGCGAGAAGCCCGCCCCAGGACCAGCCGAGGAAATAGCAGGGCGCGCCTTTGCTATGCGTCCTGATATAATCGACATAGCTCTCGATGATCTCTTCGATCGGCGCGCCGACTTTCTTCTTTTCGGACAGCGAATGGCAAATGAAGCCGGTCGCCGGCTGGTCGGCACCGAGATAATCGACGAGTTTCACATATTCGCGGGTGCTGACCAGAAGCCCCGGGAAGCAATAGAGCCGCGGCTTGGCGCCGGAGGCGCGCAGCACGATCACTTCGGAGAGATCCCGCTCCTCCCCCTGCTCCATCACGCCGGCAAAGGCGCGAATGGTCGGGTTGTTGAAGATATCGGCGACGGTCAGCGGAACCTTCGGCCGGCGCTGCCGGAGCAGCGAAAGGATGCGGATCGCACCCAGCGAATTGCCGCCGATCGTGAAAAAATTGTCCTCGACGCTGATCGCTTCCAGCTTGAGAACCTGGCGCCAGACATCCAGCACTTCTTCTTCGAGCGCAGTCGCCGGCTCGATGATGGCGCGTTTAACCGGCTGGGGTGCCGGCAGCGCGAAGCGATCGAGCTTGCTGTTCGGATTGGTCGGCATCCTCTCGAGTTCGACCACCGCCGCCGGCACCATATAGGATGGCAGGCTGCGTTCGAGTCCGGCGCGGACTGTCTCGACGTCCAGCCTCTCGTCCTTCTTCGGAACGACATAGGCAACCAGCGCCTTTTCGCCGCCGGCATCGTCATCACGCAGCACGACCAGGGCTTCGCCGACGCCGGGCTGCTGGAGCAGTGCGGCTTCGATCTCGCCGAGTTCGATGCGATAGCCGCGCAGCTTGACCTGATGGTCGACGCGGCCGACGAATTCGACGGTTCCGTCCTCACGCCAACGCGTCAGATCGCCGGAGCGATAGAGCCGGCCGCCTTCGTTGGAGAACGGGTCGGGGACGAAGCGGTCCGCCGTCGTGTCCGCTTTGCCGAGATAGCCGCGCGCAATGCCTTCGCCGCCGATATAGAGTTCGCCGGTCACGCCGATCGGGCACAGGTTGAGGTCGGGGTCGAGCACATAGACACGCCGCAGCCCGACGGCGCGGCCGAGCGGGGCATAGACGCCCTGGAACTTCGTGCCGGCCCTGACCTTCCAGACCATCGGCGTCATGATCGTTTCGGTCGGTCCGTAACCGTTGATCAGCCACTCCGATTTCAGCGCCCGCGACAGAAGATCGAAGGTCGATTGCGCCAGCCCCTCGCCGCCGAAGGAATAGAGCCGCATCGGCGGCGCGCCGTCGGTGATATCGGCCCATTCCGCCAGTTGCTGCAGATAGGTGGTGGGGATGCTCGCATTATTGGCGCCATGCTTGCGCATCGCCGTCAGCGTCTCCTCAGGCGTCCAGAGCGGCTGGTCGGGAAGAATGATGCTGCCGCCTTCCATCAGCGGGTTCATCCAGCGCTCATGGCCGCCGTCCGAACTGAAGGGCAGGAAGGGCAGCTCGCGGGATTCCGAGCTCATGTCATAGACGCGCGAGGTATTCTGCAGATGATGCGTCAGCGGCCCATGTTCGACGGCGACGCCCTTCGGCAATCCCGTCGATCCCGAGGTGTACATAACATAGGCGAGCTGGTCCTTGTGCGTGGGAACATAAAGCGGCGTATCCGGCTCACCGTCGAGCTCGAGCTTGTCGAGTTCGAGGACGGTCGCGTCGAGCTCCTCCGGCAGGCGATGGCGCAGCCAGCTATGGGTGAGCACGATCTTGACGCCGCCATCGCGCAGGATGTGGTGGTTGCGCACCGGCGGATGTTCGGGCTCGACAGGAATATAGGCGCCACCCGCCTTCAAGGTCGCGAGGACGGCGACGATCGCCTCCGGCGAGCGCTTGATGAAGATGGCGACCGTCACTTCGGCGCGAACGCCGAGCTGCCGCAGCCGATGACCGAGGCGGTTGGTGCTCGCCTCCAGCCAGCCATGGCTCCACTCCTCGTCGCCATAGACGATCGCGGTCTTGTCAGGCGTGCGGCGCGAATGGGCCGAGATCAGCTCGTGCACCGGCCTGTCGTCGTTGACGACGTCATCCTCATAGGGCGCCGACAGCCAGTCGAGCTCGTCGCTGCCCATCAGCTCGATATCCTTGATCCTGAGATCGGGTTGAGCGACGATCTGCTCCAGCACCAGGCAAAAATGCCGGGCGACACGGGCAATCAGGGCGCCGTCATAGAGATCCCCGGCATAGTCGATCAGCCCGTGCGCGCCGCCATCGGCACGCGCCTCGATCACCAGGGAAAGCTCGCTGTCGGCGCGTGCGCCTGACGGCTCCAGGTTTGTCGCCTGCCTTGCGACGGGATAGGGCTCGCGGAATTCGAACAAAGCCTTGACCACGGCCTCCTGGGCGGCGGCCTCGTCGACGACCAGCTCCTGTGTGATGCGCTCCAGCGGCACGAGGCGGGCAAGCCCCTCCTCCGTCACCGACGAGATCGCCGCGACGACATCGTCGAGAGAATGCCTGGAGGTCAGCGAAAGCACGAGGGGAAGAACCTGCTCGGCGCGGCCGCGGCTGGCGAAATGTTCGGTGCGGGGCCGCGCGACGAGGAGGCCGGTCAGCAAGGCGTAGTTGCCGCTGTAGCGCGCCAGCAGAGCGCAGAAAGCGGCATGAAGCACGCGCTCGACCTGAACGCCCTTCCCCCCGGCATGTCGTCCGAGTTTATCCCAGAGGCCGGACTCGATCGAAAACCGATGTTCGGCGCGTGCCACGCCGGCCAGGCCGCCGCTGTTGAAGCGGGTCGGGAAGGTGGAGGCCGCATAGTCGAGACCGATCGCATCGCGCCAATAGGCAAGCGCTTGCCGCGCCTCATCCGTCTCCAGCCAATCGGCCTCCCGCGCCCCGGCGGCGATTTCCACCGGATGCATGTCGCCGGCGGGTTCGCCATCGAGAATGCGGGCGAGCGAGCCGGCAAGAACGGATTTTTCGCGGTCGTCGCAGATGATCGGATGCAGCACGATCGTCAGCAGCGACTGGCCCTCGGCAAGCCGGATGATCTGGATACGGGCACCGGGGCCCTCCAGCAGATCGAAGCGCTTGTCGCGGAAAGCCTTCCGTGCGGCCGCTGCATCCGGTTCGGAAACGGCCGCGCCGTCTTTGCCGAGGATTTCGATCGGCACCGCGTTCGATGCGCCGCGATATTGCTCGATGCGGCCGCCCACCAGCCGGCGGAAGCGGGAGGCGAGCGACGGATTCTGCGCTACGAGCGCCCGGCAGGCCTCGGCAATCGTCTCGACGTCGATTGCTGCGCTCAGTCGCAGCCCGATGACCTGATCGGGAAAGACGGTGTAATTGCCGATCTGCTCCAGCGACCAGATGCGCTTCTGCGCAATGGCCAGCGGAAAACTATCGAAGACGGCATCCACTGCGTCGGTCGGACGGGCATCGGCGAAATTGGTGATCTGCTTGTTCATCTTGCCATCCAGACGGTTTCAGAGACGTGCGTCAGCGGCCATTGCCGAGCGCAGCGAGAGCGGGCGGGGATCGGTCCAGATTTCGCGGATATGGGCCAGGCATTCCTGGCGCGAACCGGCAAAGCCCGCGGCCTCCCAGCTCACCGGAATCCGCTTGTCCTGCGGCCAGACCGAGTAGTGGCGCTCGGTGTCGTAGACGACGATCCAGAGATCGTCGCGGGGCTCAAGATTGTCCATTCGAAGCTCCTGCAGAGATTGACGTCATGCGCAAATGACGGATCCTGATGGCCGCGGTTTAGAAAATTGATGAGAATTTTTTTCCTCACCTAACCCTAAATCCGGCCGGAGATGGATCGTCATTCTACCAAATCGGCACAGGAGCGGGCTTCATGCTCGCAGCGTCAAAAGCCCTGCCGGTCAAGGAGAACATCATGGATTTCGACGCCGCCAAACAGAGGCGGGCTCTGCAGTCGCGGAGCTACATCAGGCTCGCCCCCAACATCGTCCATCTGAAGACCGCGCACGGACAGCACGAAGCCGCCTTCGAGGTCGAGGCCGGCGTCGCAACGCTCACCTTCTACCACGGCGAGCCGCCGCAATCGGCGGAGCTTCTGATGGCCGCCGCCGAGGCGGTGACGGCGGAGGATCGCTCGATCAAGTCGGTCGCCTTCGAAAGCCATCAGGCGAGCCTTCCCAGACATATCTCGAGCACGGGAAAGCTCGATTCCGCGGTCCTGTGGCAATGGCCGTCGCTATGGCTGCCGCAGCTCTCCTATCCGCTGCCGCCCGTGCGCGAGATGACTGCGGGCCGCTATCATCCGCGCCGGCCGGCAAAGCCGAAGGGAACCGTCTACCAGCGGTTCATTCCCTGGCTGGAGCGGGACATCAGCTTCCGAGTGGCTGATGCCGAGACCGATCTGGCCGTCTTTCACCGCTGGATGAACGACGATGAGGTCAACACGGTCTGGGAGGATGCGGGCTCGCTCGACAAGCACCGGGAGATCCTGGAGGAGCGGATTGCCGATCCGCATGTGCTGCCGCTGATCGGCAGTTTCGCCGATATCCCCTTCGGCTATTTCGAAGTGTACTGGGCCAAGGAGAACCGGCTCGGTCCCTTCTACGATGCCGACGATTACGATCGCGGATGGCATGTCGCGATCGGCGAGCCGGATTATCGCGGCAAGAAATGGATCAGCGCCTGGCTTCCCTCGCTGATGCATTTCATCTTCCTCGACGATCCCCGCACCCAACGCATCGTCGGCGAGCCGCGCGCCAGCCACGAGCAGCAGATCCGCAATCTCGACCGCTCGGGCTTCGCCAAGGTCAAGCATTTCGATTTTCCGCATAAGCGGGCGCTTCTCGTCATGCTGAGCCGCGAGCGCTTCTTCGGCGATCATCTCTGGGTGCCCGCATCATGAACGATATGAGCGAGATGAGCGGCAGCCTGCGGAAGCGGCGGCTTGCGCCGGAAGATCTTGCCAGCCCGCAGCTGTTCAGGTTGCTGCTGCGGCTCGGGCTGCCCGCCATGTTCGGCCTCTCGATCAACGCCGCGCATCACACGATCAACATGGTCTTCGTCGGGATGATCGGCGAAGACCAGATCGCCGCGATCATGATCGTGCTGCCGATCCTCATGCTCGTCGCTGCTTTCGGCGAAGGCATCGGCGTCGGCGTGGCGACCGAGGTCGGGCGCGCGCTCGGCGCCGGCAACCGGTCGAGAGCCAGCACCCTTGCCTCGGTCAGCCTTGCCGCCGGCATGGCTTTCGGCGCGGCAAGCGCGATTGCGATCGTCGCCTTTCCCTCTGTCCTGCTGTTCGGCGCCACGTCCGCGATTGAGCCGCTCGCGCAGCATTATCTCCTCATCATCGCGGTCTCGATACCACTAACGATGGCGCAGATCATTCTCGATTTCCTGGCGATCGCCGAGGGCAATGCCCGCTTCAGCATGTGGACGCTGGTCGCCTGCTTCGCGCTGAACATCATCCTCGACCCGATCATGATCTTCGGTTTCGGCCTTGGCCTGCAGGGCGTGGCGATGGCAACCATACTCTCCCAGCTCGTGGCACTCTCAATCTACGGCGCCTATCATGCGAGGCGGCTCGGAACGATCCGGCTGACGCTCAGTTGGCGGTTGGCCGACATCAAGCATCTCAAGCCGGTCCTTGCGGTCGGCGCGCCGACGACGCTGACGAGCCTCGCAACGGCTGGCGCGATTGCCGCGATGCTGTCGGTCGCCGGCACCTATCACGGTGAAGACGGCATTGCCGGTGTTGGCATCGCCTTGCGGCTGCTTGCGGTCGGCGCACTCCCGGTCATCGGCATTTCGCTCGGGGCGCAGTCCATCCTGAGCTTTGCCTGGGGCCGCGAAGATATATCCCGGGTCCTGGCGGCAGCCCGCATGCTTTCCGTGGTCACAAGCGCGGTCGGCGGCGTCTATGGGCTGACGGCGATTGTCTTTTCCGAGCGCCTCGCCGCGTTCTTCACGGACGAAGCTTCCGTCCTTTCGATCGCCGGTCAGGCGATCATTGCAACCCATCTTCCCTTCCTGCTGTTCGGCCTGCGGCAGACGGTGCTGATCCTCTTCCAGGCTCAGGGCAGGCCGAAAGCCGCACTTGCCGTCGGCCTGGCGCAGAATGGGTATCTTCTCTTTCCGCTGCTCGCGCTCCTGCCGCCCTTCTTCGGCTTCTCCGGCCTGCTCGCAGCCATGTTCCTGGCCTCGGCGCTGACCGGCCTGCTGTCGTGCTTCTGCTTGGCGAGATCGCTCAGCGCGCTCCGGCAGCGCTCGGCCGACGATCTGGCCGCCCTCCGTCCCTATCCCAGCTTTTGTCCATGAGAGGATTATCATGAACCAGTCGTTCAGCCCCAGCGACCTTGGCGCCCATGCGGCCGCCGACGATCTTTTCACCCCCGTCGATCCGGCGGCATTCAACGCCGTCTCGCCGCCGATCTTCCAGACGTCGCTCTTCACCTATGACAGCTACGAGGCTATGGAGGATGTCTTCGCCGGCCGGACGCGCAACTTCATCTATTCGCGCGGCGACAATCCGACCGTCCGCGAGTTCGAACTGCTGGTTGCCCGCCTCGAGGGCGCCGAAGACGGGCGCGCCTTTTCGAGCGGAACGGCCGCCATCACCGCGACCATTCTCAGCCTGGTGGAGGCGGGCGACCGGGTCGTTGCCGTCCGCCACCTCTATAATGACGTCTACCGTCTTCTGGTGAAGCTGCTCGGCAGGCTCGGCGTCACCGTCGATTTCGTCGATCCCTCCGATCATGACGAGGTGCGCAAGGCGCTGCCGGGCGCCAAGCTGCTCTATCTCGAAAATCCGTCTTCCTTCATCTTCGAGCTTCAGGACATCGTGGCCCTGTCGGCCATGGCGAAAGAGGCCGGTGTGACGACTATCATCGACAATAGCTGGGCGACGCCGCTCTTTCAAAAGCCGATCCAGCATGGCGTCGATATCGTCATTCACGCCGCCTCGAAATATCTCGGCGGCCACAGCGATACGGTCGCCGGCGTCGTCGTCGGCACGAAGGAGGCGATCGCGAAGATCAATTCGACTTCCTATCCCTATGTCGGCGCCAAGCTCTCGCCCTTCGAGGCCTGGCTGCTGCTGCGCGGCATGCGCACGCTGCGTGTGCGCCTCAAGGAGCACGAACGCAGCGGGCTTCTGCTTGCCGATCGGTTGAAACAGCATCCCGACATCGCGCGCGTTCGCCATCCGGCCTTTCAGGATCATCCCGGACGGGCGACACTGTCAGGCTATGCCGGGCTCTTTGCCTTCGACCTGACGCCCGATATCGATGTCGCGCGCTTCGTCAACGCGCTACGCGAGATCCGCCTCGGGGTCAGCTGGGGAGGGCCGGAAACGCTGGTCGTTCCGGCCAAGGTCGCGCTACAGATCCCTGACCGGTTGACCACCTTCATCCGGTTCGGCGTGAGCGAGCAGACGATCCGTTTTGCTGTTGGGCTGGAAGAACCGGAGTTGCTGTGGAGCGATTTGCAGCAGGCGCTGCACGCCGCGAAGCGGTAATATCCCGCAGGCGCTCGTGATCGGGGCGGCCGGGCTCGGCGATTGCCAGGTGGCAATGCTGCTCCGCCGCCTTGATCATGAAGTTGACGAGGGTTCTGGAGACGCCGAGTTCGGCGGCGATATCTTTCTGCGGCACGCCGTTCAGGCGATGGCGGATGAAGGCGTCGTTGGTGCGCTTCGGTAGTGCCTCGAGCGAGGCAAGCACATCGCGCAGGGTCTCTGCGGCGACCAGTTGATCGAGAACGGTGGGGATGGGGGCCGTCATTTCTTGAACCTGGTCAATCGACCTATAGTTGTTCACCTGCTGGCGTCGTCGGCGGCTCTCGTCGAGGGCGAGATTATACACCATCCGAAAGGCGTAACCGATCGGGCAACGGATGTCGTCGGTTTTGACCCCGTAAGCTTTTATCACTCCGTCCTGAAATATATCCTCAGAATATGACCTTGATTTGACAACGCTTTCAATCGTTTTAAGGAGCTTATCCTTGTTTTCGATCATGGCGTTGACCACGGCATTTCCATTCACATCACGATGCGATGCTCGCATTGTCCTGTACCCTTTTTACAAATGGAAAATCAGGCTCCGTCGTTGCTGGTGAGTGCGGTCTTGGCGTTCCTTTCTCGAAGGAAGCTACACGATGTGATTGCAGTGTCTATTTTAAGGTGATAACAGGAGTCAAGTTTAAATCGACCGAACGAAGGCGGGAAAAAATGGGACGAACAGTTGAGATCCTAACGGGCAAGGCAGAGCTCTGCCGATCGATCATGGGGGCCTTGCCCGACTGGTTTTCAGAGCCGGAAGTGATCGAGGCAAGCGCCCTTGCGGTCGAGGACCTGCCGGTGTTTGGATATATCGAAGCGGATGTCGTCACCGCCTTGATCGCCCTGAAGCCGCACCTGCCCGGCGCCGTCGAGATTGCGCTGATCGCGACGCGGCCCGAATATCATGGCCGCGGCGCAGGGCGCCATCTCGTCGATGCGGCCGAGCGCTTCGCCCATGACTCCGGCGCCCGGCTGCTGACGGTCAAAACGCTGGCGCCGCGCGGCCGCGACGAGCCGCAATTCGAGGCGACGCGGCGCTTCTATGACCGGACCGGATTCGTGAGGGCCGAGGTCTTTCCAAAACTCTGGCATGACGACCATCCGTGCCTGTTCATGGTCAAACCGCTCACGGAGACGCAGCCGGGCAGGACCGCGCTTTGAGACGACGTGACTTTCTTCTTGGTGTGCTGGCAATGACCGGCGCGCCCACCATCGCGCGCGCCGGCGATGCCAACATCGTTTCGCTCGACTATGGGCTGGCGTCGACGATGCTGGCACTCGGCAGCGTGCCGCGCGCGATCGCCTCGCTCAGGAACTGGCCGGAATGGGTGGTCGAGCCGGCGATGCCCTCAGGCGTCGTCGATATCGGCACCACCGCCGAGATCAATCTCGAAGTCCTGACAAGTCTGCGGCCATCGCTCATCCTCAGCACGCCCTTCCTTGCGGCACTGGACGAAAAACTGTCCCGGATCGCGCCGGTCGAAAGCTTCACCGTCTATGCCGAGAATGGCGAGGCGCTCGACCGCTCCTCCGCCGAAACACTGCGTCTCGGCGCCATGATCGGGCGGCAGAGGGAAGCGGAGGCATTTCTGTCCCGCGCCGACGCCACGTTCGCCCGCCTGCGCGACCGGATAAAGAGCCTGTCCGCGCGCCCGGTCGCCGTCATCAACTTCATCGACCAAAGGCATGCGCGCATCTATGGCGGCCCCGGACTTTACGGCGGCGCCATGCGCCGGATCGGCCTCGAGAACGCCTGGAAAGGCGAGGCGAGCTACTGGGGATTTCAGACGATCGGCCTGGAACAGCTCGCCGAACTCGATGAAGCGGCGCATCTCGTCGTCGTTTCGCCGCTGCTTCCGCCCGATGTCCTGACCCGGCTTTCCGAAAGCCCGCTCTGGACCAGCCTTCCCTTCGTCCGGCGGCAGCGGATCTCGGTCGTTCCAGGCGTGCTGATGTTTGGAATGGTCCAGGAAGCCCTGCGCTTTTCGACTTTGATGGTCGAAGTTCTGGAGACTGCCGCCTGATGAAAGCGCAAATTTCCGGCTTTGGCGCGCCCGCCCTCGCGGCGCTGCTGCTGTTTTCGGGCCTCGGCCTGGCTCTCCTCGACCTGCTGCCGGCGCTGCCGCATCTGGAAGCCGCCGGCGGATACGACGCGCAGCACCTTCTCCTTCTCTATTCGACGCTTCCGCGCATGGCGACGGCCCTGATCACCGGCGCCGCCCTCGCGCTGTCGGGCACGATCCTGCAGCAGGTGCTGCGCAATCCGCTCGCTTCGCCGACGACGCTCGGCGTCTCGGCCGGCGCCAATCTGGCGCTGGTATCCGTCATGCTCGCCTTTCCGTCGCTGACGGGATGGGGCCGCGACGCGGTCGCGCTTGCCGGAAGTGCTGTTGCCGCATTCGCCATCTTCTCGATCAGCGCCCGGCACGGCTTCTCGCCCTTTTCCCTCATCCTGTCGGGCATGATCATCGGCCTGTGGTGCGGCGCGGCGGCGGCCATTCTCATTCTGATGAACGATCAATATCTCTCCGGGATCTTCATCTGGGGCGCCGGATCGCTCTCGCAGCAAAGCTGGGCGATCCCGATATCGCTGCTGCCTAAGGTCGCCCTCCTCGCCGGCCTTGCCTTTCTCGCCGCGAGGCCGCTGGCGCTGAGCCAGCTCGGCGATGCTGGCGCGACCAGCCTCGGTCTGCCGATCAAATGGTCGCGCGGCGTCATCCTGGCGATCGCAATTGCGCTGAGCGCCCTCGTCACCAGTGCCGTCGGCGTCATCGGCTTCATCGGGCTGGTCGCCCCGCAGATCGTCCGGCTGGCCGGCGCACGCCGCGTCGTCAGCCAATTGATCTGGTCGCCCATTGCCGGCGCCGGCCTTCTTCTTCTGACGGATGAGGCGATCAAGCTCCTTGCTCCCGGCGACTTCGTGCCGACGGGGGCAGTAACCGCGCTGCTCGGCGGACCGATCCTGATCGCTCTGCTGCCGCGTCTGGCGACAACAACGCGCGCGCTGCCCGAGTTGGCCTCCCCACGGCATGTGGCCAGCAACGGAGCGGCAAGCTTTGCTCTGCTGTTTGCCCTGGTCGTCACATTGGCGATTGCCGCAATCTTCTTCGGCCGCGCGCCTGATGGAGCCTGGACATGGCTGCCCGCAGCCTCATGGGATGACATCCTTCCTCTTCGGCTACCGCGAGTCGCCGCCGCCTTCGGCGCGGGAGCCGTGCTTGGCGTCACCGGCCTCATTCTGCAGCGGCTGACCGGAAACGAAATGGCAAGCCCCGAGGTGCTTGGCGTATCAGCGGGAGCAACACTCGGCGTTGCCGCCTCGATGTTCGTCTTTGCTGCACCGGGACTGACTATTCAGCTTTCCTTTGCCGGCGGCGGGGCTCTCCTCGTGCTGACCTTGATCTTCCTCCTCGGCGCGCGGTCGGGCTTCGGCCCGATCCGTGTGCTGCTCGCCGGGATTGCCTTAGGCGCGATCCTCGACGCCGGGATCGGCGTTCTTGCCGCCAGCGGCGACCCGCGCGGATTGGCGCTCATCCGCTGGATGTCGGGCTCGACCTATTTCGTCGACAACACCGTTGCCGCAAGCGCCCTGCTGGTCGCGCTCGCCTGCTTGGCCGCAGCCTTCCTCGCCAGTAGATGGCTTGGCCTTCTGCAACTCGGATCGGAGACGGCGAGCGAACTCGGGCTCAGGATCGCTCCCGCACGCGGCACGTTGTTTGCGCTTTGCGCGCTCATGACGGCCGCATCCACGCTGGTCGTCGGCCCCTTGAGCTTCATCGGATTGATGGCTCCTCACTTTGCCCAAGGGCTCGGTCTTCGCCGGCCCTCCGGCCAGCTTCTCGCGGCCGCCCTGATCGGGGCGATCCTGCTCGTCATCGCCGACTGGACCGGGCGCATGATCGCCTTCCCCTATCAGCTCCCGGCAGGATTGATCTCGGCTCTCTTGGGAGCCCCGATGTTGCTCATCATTCTCAGACGAAGGTCGTGATCGCAGCCGTCTCCGAGACGGCCGGCATCTGCGTCAATGCCGCCCGTCCGGTAGCGGACAGGCTTCGCCGCAGCCGCCGACGCCCGGCAGATTGTAGCGCAGGCAGCAGACCTTGCGGCGGGCGAATTCCAGCCCGCATTGCTGGCGCGCCATGCGGATCATGCCGAACATCGGGTTGCGCCCGCCGCCCGGCCACTCAGCATCGTTCAGCAGCGCCAGGCCGCCCTCGACGAGTCCGGGCTCGTGCCGGTGAGCGATCTCTTTGAGGATCCAGGAGAGATAGGCCGCGGCGTTGTTCCAGAGAAGCTTCGGCGCGACGCCGGCATTGGCAGCGATCGCCGCGATGACCGGTTCGGCGTGACCGAGCATCAGCCGGTGAAGCTCGGCTGTCGGATCGGCCGCAGCCTCCGGCCGATCGGACATCACGAATGCTTCCGGCTCGCCAGTCTCACCGTTGCAAACGAGCGACAGCCGGTCGATGTCCAGCGGCAGCGTGATGCGGTTCACGAACATGTGGACGCTCGGAGCGATCGTCAGCATGCTGAAATAATAGAGCGTCCACATGGAGACGATCGCGCGGCGGTCGCTGACCGGAAATTTTTCGGCATAGCGGGCGATGATGCCGTCAAACACGTCCCGATCGCCGAGATCCCTGCAGGGAATAACAAGCCCGGTAGGCGGCGCAGAGGCAAGCAGCTTGCCGCGGCAATAGGCGAACGGGCCATCGCCCACCAGGCCGTCGAGGTCGACAGCCTGGTGCGCGACAGGATGATCGGCGATCGAAGGGCGCGATGCCGCCCCGTTCATCTCTGCCGCCATGGTGCTACCACCGATACTTCAGGGTGCCGGTCATGTTGCGACCCTGGCCGAGGTAGCAGAAGCCCTCTTCGCAGACTGTTTCGCGCTGATCACCGATGTTGCGGATGTTGAAGGCTGCCGTAAGTCCTTCATATTTCTTGTCGACGGCCCCAAAATCATAGGCGAGGGCGGCATCGACATAGAAAGTTGCGGAATTCTTCGAGGTGTTGGCGACATCCGTCCAGGTCTCCCCAATGTAGCGTACGCCGGCGCCCATCGACAGACCGTCGAAGGGGTTGCTTTCCTGGAAGGTATAATTCGCCCACAGGCTCGCAACATGGGTCGGGGTAATGGCGGGCGTATTTCCGACGTTGTTGCCCCCGGTTATTTCCGAGTCGTTGTAGGTGTAGGCGGCAATAATATCGAGGCCGTCGGCGATTGCCGCACGGGCTTCAAGCTCGATACCTTTTCCCGTCACCTCGCCCTGCGAGTCGTAGGCGAAGGTCAGCGGGTTGGCGAGCCTCGGCTTGTTTTGCTCGACGATGTGATAGGCGACAGCCGAGAGCAGGATGTCGGAGCCGGGCGGCTGGTATTTCACCCCGAGTTCGAATTGCTCGCCCTTCGTCGGCGGAAGAATCGTGTTGGTTGCCGACCGGTTGGTGACCGGATCGAAGGAGGTAGCGTAGGAAGCAAAGGGCGCGATGCCGTTGTCGAAGAGGTAAAGCGCGCCAGCCTGCACGGAGAAGGCATTTTTGTCGACGTCCTCCGCGCTGACCGTGGGCAAGGTCGAATCTCGCGTCTGGTTCACCCAGGTCTGCCGGCCGCCGAGGTTGAAGCGCCAGTTTCCGGCCTCGATCTGGTCCATGACATAAATGCCGAGCTGCCGCATGTCGGCATCGGACGCCAATATATTATAATCCGGCGTAGCGCCCGAGACTCCATAGGTCGGATTGGCGATATCGAAGTCGAATGCCGGATCTGCGGCTCCGGCGCCGTAGCCAAAGCTCGACTGGAGATTGGTGTAGTCGAGCCCGAACAGCATCGTATGCGCAAGCGGGCCTGTATCGAACTTCGCCTCGAGCTGGTTATCAACCTGGAAAACGTTCATTTCGTCCCGGATCGCGTTGGTGCCACGATGCGCGACGGTCCCGGTCCAGCCGGTAACGCCGAGGTAGCGAGCCTCCAGATCGAGATGCGAGTAACGCAGGTTCTGCCGGAAGGTCAGGCCGTTGTCGAATTCATGCTCGAATTGATAGCCAACCTGCTGCTGCTTGACCTTCTGGTGGTCGTAGTCGGGATCGCTCGCCCTGAGATCGAGAATCCGGCCGTCCACGGTCGTGATCGCGCCGACATTGGAGTCGGTCTCGTCCGCCTGCGCCAGGCCGTAGACCGTGAAGGACGTGCCCTCGTCGGGTTTCCAGGTAAAGGACGGCGCGAACAAATAGCGGTCGTCGGCGATGTCGAAATTGGTGTCGCCGCGGCGGGCGACACCAACGATGCGATAGAGAAAATCGTCGTTGCCCTCGCTGACCGGCCCGCCGAAATCGAACATCCCCTGCACCCGGTCCTCGGTGCCGTAGGTAATGCCGACTTCGCGGATCGGCTCCTCGGTCGGAAGCTTCGATATCTTGTTGACGAGGCCGCCCGGCGAACCGGAACCGTAAAGAACGGAAACCGGTCCCTTGATCACCTCGACGCGCTGCAGTTGATAGGGATCGGTGCGGAACATGCCATAATTGATGTAGGGCTGGCGCAACCCGTCGCGATAGTCACCGACCGTCGTAGCGTTGTAGCCGCGAATGTAGATCTGGTCGAAACGCGGGTCGAAGCCGCTCGTTCCCGTGGTCACGCCGGCGGTGTAGCGCACCGCCTCGATGACCGTCTGCGCGCCGCGCTGCTCGATTTCCTTCTCGGTGGTGACCGACACGGAACGCGGCGTCTCGACGAGCGGCGTGCTGATCTTGGTCGCGCCGGCGCTGTTTTTGGCGGCGACCGACGTCCGGTCCGTCTTGCTATCAGAGGCTGCACCTTGGATGACGATCGGTTCCAGCGTCGTCGCCGTGTCGCCGGTGTTGGCGCTCTGGGCGGAAGCCGGCGATGCCGCGATGCCGGTCAAGACGATCGCCGTCGTGGCAAATAGGGTATCTCTATAAATTCGCGATACATTATTAGAAACATTCGAAAAAACACGCGCCATTGCTTGGTCCCTACGTCATAGATGCGCGCGGAACCTATGGAGCGAAGGAAGCCTTGTCAACATAAGGTGATTATTTTTGTCACCTTTTAATCGATGATTTTTGCATGTGCGGCGTTCCCGAACAGGTTGCACGCGTCTTCGAGGCTCGGCCCGGTCTCTGCCTTGGGTTCAACCGCACAAACACCAAATTGGAAGTGGACAATGCGCTCGCCGGGGACGTCGTTTTTCGCGAGGGATATGGCTACGAGCCGGTGCCCGACGCGCCACCACCAGCCTGACCATTTGACAGATATCCTACGGTCAGCCTTTATCGGCGATGCGAGAAAGCGACCCGGCATTGACATTGAAATCGATGAAGCCGCTCACGCGCGCACTGCTTTACGGCGGTCAATGATATCGACCTGACAGTTGCCGCCGGGAGACGCTGCCTAAGTTTGCTTAACAAACGAGCTGAGCTTTGGTTCGCCAGAGGGGCGTCGAACCGAAAACCTCTACCATCCCAGTCGGGCCGATATCTTGCTGGCGGCCTCCTTCAGCAGAACGATAAAGCGGTCGACGTCGCTTTTTTGCGTGCGGAAGGCCGGTGCGCCGACATTCACTGCGGCGATCACGGATCCGTCGAATGCCAGAACCGGCACTGAGACGGAGACAAGCTGCTCGCTGACTTCACCGTAACTCACACAAAATCCCTGGCGGCGGATTCTATCCAATTCGGCGACCAACTTGCTGCGATCCGTGATGGTGCGCTTGGTCAGCCGGGGCAAGGTCTCCGGGATCATTTGCATCTGCACCTGAGGCTGGAGATAGGCGAGAAGCACCTTGTACGAGCCTGCCGTGAGCGGTCGTCTTCGACCGATCATCGCCTGCACCCGCAAGTCGCGCATCGGTTCGAACTTTGCGATACACAGGGATTCGCCATTGTCGATGATCCTGAGCTGGGTCGTTTCGTTCGCCTTCTGGCCGACTTCTTCGAGAACAGGATTGGCTATTCGCACTAGATCAACCTGTGTCGACGCCGCGGTTCCGATAATGATCGCAGTCGTGCCCAGCCGGTAGGTGCCCGTATCGCTCTTCCGCACTAGGCCGCGCCGTTCCAGTGTGCGTAACATGCGCAAAATTCTCGGCTTGGTTTCACTGAGGTTCTGCGCCACCTCGGTCAGTCTGATATCCGGGTTTTTGGCGACATTCAGCAATACCTCGATGCAGACATCAACAGATTGCACGATATCGCTTTTCGACGGTGGTGTTTTGTCCATGGGATCAAAGTTTTCTCCGTGAGGAATTCCGAAAAAATGGCGATTTCTCGAATTACGCCTATCGTAACACGCTTGTTTTGCGTTTGACAGCCCCTTGAGGCCTCCTTACCAATTTGTGTCGAGAGTAGACGGGAACCTGCTCGCACCGACCAAATTAGGTCGGCCTAAAAACGCTAAACCGGGATGGAAGAAATGGCCGCAAAAACATTGACGCGGGCAGCGATCGGGCTGCTCGGAACGATCGCTATTCCTGCAATGGTCGCAGCACAGGAGGCCCCGCTGACGATCGGGATGTCGACGACGCCGACGACGCTGGATCCCCATGAAGACAGTTCGGCGCCAAACAATGCGACCTCGCGCCATATCTGGGACAGCCTCATAAACCTCACGGGAACGTCGGCAAATGCGCCGGAACTCGCCACCGAATGGAAGGTCGTCGACCCTACCCACTGGGAATTCAAGCTGCGGAAGGGCGTGAAATTCCATGACGGCAGCGAGTTCAACGCCGATGACGTCATTGCTTCGCTTCTGCGTGCCCGCGACAAGCCCAGCCAGAGCTTTGCTTCCTACACCCGCAATATTGTCAATGTTACGGCCACGGATCCCTATACCATCGTCGTCGAGACCAAGGTTCCGGATCCGATCCTGCTGAATTCCGTCAGCCGAATTCGCATTATCAGCGCCGATTGCAAGGAGGCGCCGGTCCAGGATTTCGACAACGGCAAGTGTGCAATCGGAACCGGGGCATATTCCTTCGTCTCCTATTCGCCAGGCAGCAACCTGACCTTGAAGCGCAATGACAGCTATTTCGCCGGCCCCTCGCACTGGTCGAACGTCACGCTCCGCTTCCTGCCCGATGACGGCGCCCGTCTGGCATCGCTTCTTTCCAACGAGATCGACATTGTCGAAACCCTTCCTGCCGATGGAATGGCACGCGTGGAAGCGAGCGATAATCTGCAGATCATCAACGGCCTGTCTTCCCGCTTCGTTTATCTTGGCCTGGATGTCAGCCGTGATGTTTCGCCTTTCGTGAAGGCTGCGGATGGTTCCGATCTCGACAAGAACCCGCTCAAGGATGAACGGGTGCGTCGCGCAATGTCGATGTCGATCAACCGGCCGGCAATCGTCGACCGCGTCATGCAGAAGAACGGCACGGTGGCCGATCAATTCGTCGCCCAAGGCTATGCGGGCTATTCCGAAAAAGTCGAGAAGGTGGGCTATGATCCTGCCGCCGCCAAGGCGCTTCTGGCCGAGGCCGATTATCCCGATGGCTTCAGCCTGACACTGCATGGCCCCTCTGGCCGTTACGTCAAGGATGCCGAAGTTCTGCAGGCGGTCGGTCAGATGTTCACGCGCATCGGCATCAAATCCAAGGTCGAGGTCCTGCCCTGGTCTATGTATTCGGAAGCCTATTCAAAAGGCACCTACAGCACCTATTTCGGCTCCTGGGGTGTGAACACCGGCGAAACCACCAATCCGACTGTTGCGCTCGTCGCGACGCGCGACGAGAAAAAGGGGACCGGCAGATATAACGGCGGCGGCGTGTCCGATCCGAAGATCGACGAGGTGCTGGCCAAGGCCAGTTCGACGCTCGATGAAGCCCAACGCGCGCCGCTTCTCGAGGAGCTGTCGACCGAGACCTTCAACAACCTCTGGCTCCTCCCGATGCATTACGAAAACGTCGTGCTGGGTGCCAAGAAGACCGTGTCCTACACCCCGCGCGGCGACAAATATACGCTCGCTTACGACGTGAAGCCGGCGGACTAATGCATGTCGCCCAAAAGCCTGCAGCGGTTTTGGGCCAAATAAAGATTTGAAATACGTCGCATCGATCCATTCGATGCGACGCGGTGCAAGACAGCGGGATGGGGCCGCCCCAAGGCCGCCCTTTCTTCATCTCCCAGGAGACATTCATGCAGGAACTTGGAACGGGCGAAGCCGTCGCCCGGGCGAAGGCCATCTATGACTATGGCCAGACGGCCATCTTCGCCTCTCAGGCCGATCCCCGCCTCCATATGGTGCTTTATGTGCCGCCGACGGCGGCAGATGGCCGCAAGCTCGACCTCCTGGTCGCGGTCCACGGCACCGGGCGCACGTCAGCCATCGATTTCCGCGACGGTTTTGCCGAATTCGGGCTCTACAACGACTGCGCCATCCTTTGCCCGATCTTCCCGGTTGGCGTTCTCGGTGATGGTGCGCGTTCGGGCTACAAGTTTCTCGAGGAAGGCGACATCCGCTACGATCGCGTCGTCCTTGCCATGGTCGAGGAAGTGGCCGAAAAATACCGTCAGGACTGGTCTAAATTCGCCATGTTCGGCTTCTCCGGCGGCGGCCATTTCGTGCACCGTTTCGCCATCCTGCATCCGGAAAAGCTCTGGGCGGCATCGATCGGCGCACCGGGTTCCGTCACCCTTCTGGATCCGACGCGTGACTGGTGGGTCGGCATCCGGGATCTGGAGGCGCGCTTCGG
Organism: Rhizobium lentis; assembly: GCF_014200175.1. Lineage (GTDB taxonomy): Bacteria > Pseudomonadota > Alphaproteobacteria > Rhizobiales > Rhizobiaceae > Rhizobium > Rhizobium mulingense. The sequence continues at coordinate 72,582 of NZ_JACHBD010000006.1, forward strand.
CAAGTCTTTCCGGCCCGAAGAGCTCGCCAAACTGCCGGTGCATATGATCGTCGGCGACGCCGATCTGGAGACCTGGGAAATCAACCATAAGCCGGGCGGCAAATATTATATGGATGGCGCAAACGATGCCGGCAAAACGCGGCCCGAGCGGCTTGCCGCCCTGGCGAGCTCATTCCGCGAAGCGGGTGTCGATGTGACGTTCGATCGTATTCCTGGCGTCTCTCACGACCGAATGAAAGTTCTCGGTCACGTCAAGGTCTTCCTGGCAAAGGTGCTGAAAGAGCGGCGCGCGAAATGAGAAATGCAACGATCGTGGCGCCTCAGCCGGAGGCAGTCGAAGCCGGCGCGGAAATTCTCGAGCGCGGCGGCAATGCCATCGACGCGGCACTCGCCTGTGCCTTCGTCCAGGGCGTGGTCGACCCGCAAATGGCGGGCATTGGCGGCTTCGGCTCCATGCATGTCTACATGCCGAAAAAGGGCGTGCACGAGATCCTCGAATTTTATGCGCGCGCGCCGCTGAAGGCTGCGCCGGACATGTGGCTCGACAAGATCAAGCACCAGAGCCGCGACGGCTTCGGCTACGTTCTTGAAGGCAATATCTCCGATATCGGCTACCTTGCCGTCTGCACCCCCGGCTCGCTGAAGGGCTATGAGACCGCGCTGCGCGACTACGGCACCTTCGAGTGGGCCGATCTCATCAAGCCGGCCATCCGGCTGGCCCGCAACGGTTTCATGATCCGAAACCACATGCATTGGTATTGGGCCAAGGACCAGGCGAACGACGGTTTCGCCAACACGATCGACAAGCTGCGCTTTTCCGCAACGGGGCGGAAAACCTACTTCGACGCCGACGGCATGCTCAAGAACGTCGGCGACCTGCTCGTCAACAAGGATATGGCGCAAACCCTCGAACGCATCGCGCAAAGCGGCGGGTCGGACATTTTCTATCACGGCGACCTGGCCGAACAGATCGCCGACGATTTCAAGGCAAATGGCGGTTTGATCGATCGGGAAGATCTGGCGCGCTACGAATTGTCGAAGATAAAGCCCGTTTGGGGCGACTATCGCCACAACCGCATTGCCACCTCACCGCCCCCGGGCTCAGGTTTCCCGATGCTGGAACTCCTGCATATCATGGAGCAGTTCGACGTCGGCTCGCTGCGGCATGGCAGCGCCGAGCATGTCCGCATCCTGTTCGAAGCCATGAAGCGAATGACGATCGACAAGGACGCGCATATGGGCGATCCCGCCTATGTCGACGTGCCTTATGAAAGGCTGCTGTCGAAAGAGCATGCGCAGGCGCATGCCCACGCGATCAAGGCAGGCGAGGTCGCCAGCGTTTCGCGTCTTGATGGCTCGCAGCGCGACACCACCCACATCTCGGTGATCGACAAGGACGGCAACGCCGTTGCGATGACCCACACCCTCGGCAGTCCCTCGGGTGCGATCACCGACGGCCTCGGCTTCATGTATAACGGCACGATGAGCCGCTTTAATCCGGTTCCGGGCAAGCCCGGCTCTATCGCGCCCGGTAAGCGGCGTCCAAGCTCGGCGGCGCCGACCATCGTCTTCAAGGGTGACGAGCCCAGCATCGTCATCGGAGCGCCGGGCGGCAGCTATATCGCGCCCGCCGTTGCGCAATGCCTGATGAACATGATCGATTTCGACATGTCCGTGCTCGAAGCCGTCTCGGCGCCGAGGATCGTAGGGGTGTCAAACACGATCGACATCTGCAATCGTATTCGACACTCTGTCGAGGACGAGCTGCGGACGCAGGGCTACCAGGTGGCGCGGTCGCCGCAGACATACGCATTCGCCGCAGTCCACGCGATCAAGATTGAAGGCGGTGTCTCCAAAGGCGCCGCCGATCCGCAGCGCGACGGGATGGCGATCTCCGTCGCCTAAGGAGAGGTTCGATGACCACATCCATTATCAGGCGATTGATACAGGCGCTCTTTGTCGTTGTCGCGATGACGATCATTGTCTTCATCGGCGTCAATGTGATCGGCAATCCGGTCGACATCCTCATCAACCCAGACGCCAATCAGGCGGAGCGGGCACTCGTTATCGCGCATTACGGTCTGGACCAGCCGCTGTGGAAACAGTATCTGCTGTTTCTCCAAGGGCTTCTGCACGGGGACTTCGGCAACAGCTTCGTTTATGGGCGGCCGGCGCTGGGTCTGATCCTCGAACGTCTCCCGGCAACGCTCGAACTGGCGATCACGGCTCTCGGCATCGCGCTCTTGTTCGGCTTGCCGCTTGGGCTGTATGCAGGGCTTTACCCCAATCGGATTTCCTCCAAGCTCATCATGAGCGGCTCGATTCTGGGCTTCTCGCTTCCGACCTTCTGGGTCGGCCTCATGCTGATCATGGTGTTTTCCGTCGAGCTCGGCTGGTTGCCGACGAATGGCCGCGGCCCGACGCAGGAACTACTTGGTGCACAATGGTCGTTTCTGACCGGGGACGGCATCCGGCACCTCTTATTGCCGGCCTTCAACCTGGCTCTGTTCAAGACGTCGCTCATTCTGCGGCTGACCCGTGCCGGTGTGCAAGAGGTCCTGCCCCAGGACTATGTGAAGTTTGCCCGCGCCAAGGGGTTGCGAGAGCGGCGGATCATTTCCGTGCACGTTCTCAAGAACCTGATGATCCCGGTGGTGACCATCATCGGCCTCGAGTTCGGCTCGCTTATCGCCTTTTCGGTCGTCACCGAAAGCATCTTTGCGTGGCCGGGCATGGGCAAGCTCATCATCGACTCGATCAACCTTCTCGATCGCCCCGTCATAGTCGCCTACCTGATGATGATGGTCCTGCTCTTCGTCGTCCTCAACTTCATCATCGATATCTGTTATACCCTTCTGGATCCGCGGGTCCGGCTGGAAGGAAAGGCTTGACCCATGGCCGAACCAAACACGCAAGACACAAGCGCTCCAACGCCCGAGCCCAGTCGTCTGTCGAAAGGGATCGCGGATTTCTTCAGCTCTCCGGCAGCCGTGATCGCCTTCCTCACGCTGGTGATCATCTGTTGCCTGGCGCTGTTTGCGCCATGGATATCTCCGCAAAATCCCTATGATTTGATGCAGCTCGACATCATGGATGGTCGCCTGCCGCCGGGGTCCGAATCCATGACCGGGCTTGTCTATCACCTCGGCACCGACAGCCAGGGCCGCGATATCCTGTCCGGCATCCTCTATGGCCTGCGCACCTCTTTGCTGGTAGGCGTTCTGTCGGCTTTCGCTGCTGCCATCATCGGAACCTCGGCCGGATTGTTCGCCGCTTACATGGGAGGGCGCACGGAAACCGCGATGATGCGGCTCGTCGACCTGCAGCTCTCTTTTCCCACCATATTGATGGCGCTGATGATGCTCGCCGTGCTCGGCAAGGGCGTGCCCAATGTCGTGATCGCACTGATCATCGCCGAGTGGGCGACCTATGCCCGCACGGTCCGCGGCACCGCTCTGGTCGAGCGCGAGAAGGAATATATCGAGGCGGCCCGGATGCTGCGCCTGCCCGGATGGCGCATCCTCTTCAGGCACCTGCTGCCGAACTGTCTTGCGCCGGTCATCGTCATCGCCACCATGCAGATCGCCAGGGCAATCGGTCTCGAAGCAACCTTGTCCTTCCTCGGTCTGGGTGCATCCGTGACCGAACCCTCGCTCGGCATGCTGATCTCGACCGGCTACCAATATCTTCTGACGGGCCTCTACTGGATCAGCTTCTTCCCCGGCATTGCGCTTCTAATCACGATCGCGGCGATCAATCTCGTCGGCGACCGGTTGCGCGATGTGCTCAACCCGAGGAACATGTCATGACCCCATTGCTGCAAGTGAGCAATCTCGTCACCGAATTCGGCAGCGGCAAAGGTCGCCCCAGTCTTTGCGCCGTCAACGACGTATCGTTCACGGTGGAGCGCGGCAAGGTTCTTGGTCTCGTGGGGGAATCCGGATCCGGAAAGTCGGTAACCGGCTTCTCGATCATGCGGCTCCTCGACAGGCCCGGCCGGGTGGCCGGCGGCCAGATCATCTTCGACGGCGCCGACATCGCGAAATATTCGGACGAGGAGATGCGGCAGCTGCGCGGCAAGCGGATCGCCATGGTATTCCAGGATCCGATGATGACGCTCAACCCGGTCCTGACCGTCGGTACGCAGATGGTGGAAGCCGTCCAGGCGCACGACCGCGTCTCGAAGGATGCAGCCCGGCAGCGGGCGCGGGATGCTTTGGCGCTGGTCGGCATACCAAGCCCCGAAGAAAGGCTTGCCGCCTATCCTCATCAGTTTTCCGGCGGAATGCGCCAGCGCGTGGCGATTGCCATTGCGCTTCTTCACAAGCCGGACCTAATCATCGCCGACGAACCGACCACGGCGCTTGATGTGACGATCCAGAGCCAGATCATTTCCGAATTCCAGAGGCTCACGGAAGAAGGAAATACGGCGGTGATCTGGATCACCCACGATCTGGCGATCGTTTCAAGATTGGCCGACGAGATCGCCGTCATGTATGCCGGCCGCCTCGTCGAGACCGGACCGGTGGGCAAGGTTCTGACCGATCCTCACCATCCCTACACTGCCGGTCTGATCGCGTCCGTTCCTTCGCAAAACAGACGCGGAGAGCCCCTCCACCAGATTCGTGGCATGACGCCGGCAATCAACCGCCTTCCACAAGGATGCAGTTTTCGTACGCGCTGTGACCGGACGACCGACGGCTGTCTGGTCATGCCGGCGCTCATGCAGGAAGGCGACCGCTCCTTCCGCTGCATTCATCCCGTTACGAAAGAGATAGCATGATGACGGCGATCGCCACGCCCCTGATCGAAGCGAGGAACGTGTCGCAGCGCTTCGGAGCCAAGCCCGACCTCGCCGCCAAGATCGCGGTCAAGCTCAGGCTGGCCAAACCGGCACCTATCGTTCATGCGCTCGATAATGTCAGCCTGAGCATTCGACCCGGAGAGGTTGTCGGCCTTGTCGGCGAGAGCGGCTGCGGAAAGTCGACGCTCGGCCGCGCCATTGCAGGGATCACGTCGCCGAGCCAAGGCCACATTCTCTGGAAGGGGATCGACCGAAGCGCCATGTCGAAAGGCGAGCAGCATCAGTTCGGTCTCGCCAGCCAGATGATCTTCCAAAACCCGATGGCCGCTCTCAATCCGCGCATGACCGTCGAGGAGCTTATCTGGGAGGCGCCTCGCACGCATGGACTTGCCCGCTCGACGGAACGCGACGCCTATGTCGACAGATATCTGATGCTGGCCGGTTTCGACCCGTCTATGAAAAAGCGATACCCGCATCAATTTTCCGGTGGCCAGCGGCAGCGCGTCAATATTGCGCGCGCGCTCGCCGTGCAGCCGAAATTTCTCGTCTGTGACGAAAGCGTCGCAGCGCTCGACGTTTCCATCCAGGCTCAGGTCATCAACCTGTTCATGGAACTTCGCGACAAGCTTGACCTGACCTATTTGTTCGTCAGCCATGATCTCGGCGTCGTGGAACATATTTCCGACCGCGTTGCGATCATGTATCTCGGCCGGATCGTCGAAGAGGCGCCCGTCGAAGAGGTTTTCAGCCGGCCCAATCATCCTTACACGAAAGCGCTCTTGGCCGAAGTGCCGCGCATCGAACCCGGCAAGCGGCAGTTCAAGCCCGTCGATGGCGAGCTTCCCAGCCCGATAAACCCGCCGGAAGGCTGTCACTTCCATCCGAGATGCCCGTTTGCGATGGATCGCTGCCGTCTGGAAGTGCCCGCAAAAAAGGAAGTTGCACCGGGGCACCTGTCGGCTTGCCATCTTAACGATGTATGATCCCGAACTCGCTCCTGGAACCGTGAGCGCAGTCGACCGCATACGCAGATATTTTCGAAGCGGTGTCAGGACTGCTGACAAGGATCCATCCGTTCAAGTGGTCTGCGGGTTTGCAGGGTGTAGCGTTCTCCTCCCGGGTAACGATCGAAGCAAATCTATCCAGAAGACCGCAACTCGATCCCGGTCTTTAGGAAGGAGAATAATTTTCTGTTGTCGCCAATGAAAAATCTGATTTACTGATATTCCGCTGCTTGGCTTTAAGGGGGATATTGCCGATGCTGGGGACACGCAGGGAAATTTTGCTTGGTGGTTTGGCGTTACTTGGCGCTGCTGCAGTTCGGAAACCGGCATTCGCCGCGGCGTCGTCCTATTTTGACGGCACCCTCGTCGACAATGGCGTGACGTTCCGAAGGACCAACTTCGCCAAGATCGACAGGAAGTGGCACCGCCAGGTCGTCAAATATTTCAGCAGCGAGCCGATCGGCACCGTTGTTGTCGATACAAGACACCATTTTCTCTACGTAATCATGGAGAACAAGACCGCCATTCGCTACGGCGTCGGCGTCGGCCGCGAGGGGTTCAAATGGTTCGGCCGCGCCACGATCGACGCCAAATCGCTGTGGCCGCGCTGGACGCCGCCGCCGGAGATGCGCAAGCGCCACCCCGAACTGCCTGAATTCGTGGCGGGAGGCTCTCCGAAGAACCCGCTCGGCCCCCGCGCCATGTATCTGCATCGCGACGGCGTCGACACCGGCTACCGCTTCCACGGCACGCTGGAGCCATGGAGCATCGGCAAGGATGCCTCCAGCGGCTGCATCCGCATGTTCAACGAAGACGCCATCGACCTCTACCAGCGTTGCCCGATCGGCACCGCCGTACAGGTTCTGCCGCATATCGCCGACCAGGCCGAAAGCGCCACGCAGGTCAGCCAAACAACCCCGGTCGAATAAGGAATATCCCCTGATGTCTGCTACGACCGGATACACGAGCCGCCTTCTCGCCGCGGCCATGCTCCTGGCGCTCGCCGCCTGCTCCACCACCGAGATCGCCTCCCTGGAAGAACCGACTGCGGCGCCGATGACCGGCCAGACCAATGATCCGGCGCCGGGGTTCGAAAACGTCGCGGCCGGCAGCGAAGAGGATTTTATCCTCAATGTCGGCCGGCGGATCTACTTCAAGCAGGACTCCGCCACCCTCGATTCCGTCGCCATGGCAACGCTGGATAACCAGGCCGCCTGGCTCAACAGAAACCCGACCTGGCTGCTCAAGCTGCAGGGATTTGCCGACGATTCCGGTTCGGCCTCCCAGATGGAAACGCTGTCGCAGAAGCGCGCCGACGCGGCGATGGCCTACCTCGCCTCGAAGGGCGTCGACCCGAAGCGCATGTGGGCCAAGGGCTATGGCAACGATCGAGAAGTTCGCGACTGCACGGACCGCTCCTGCAAGGTGCAGAACCGGCGTGTCGTCACCAACCTGCGTGCCCAGCCGGACGCGGCTTGATCGCAGATTGGACCACTCGGCGCTCGCGTAGACGCGCCAACCGTATCCCGGGCCACCTATTCTAAGAGGGCGGCAACTCGTAGCTGGATGGTGACGGCAGATCGCGCACGAACCTGATATCCGCAGCATTCGCCGCCACGACCAGCTGGTAATTGCCGGCTTCGGCGCGGAAAGCGCCGGCTTCGACGTCGAAATAAGCCAGATCGCGCGGCAGGATCTTCATTGTCGCCGTGCCGGTCTCGCCGGGCTGCAGCGATAGCTTTGCGAAGGCGCGCAGTTCCTTGTCCGGCCGCTCCACTTTGGTCTTCGGCGAACGCACATAGAGCTGCACCAGTTCTGAGCCGGCCCGGTCGCCGATATTGGTCAGGTCGACGCTGACGGTGACGCCATCGGAACCCATTTCGCCGGCCGACAGCCGCGGCTCGCTCCAGCGGAAACGGGTATAGCCGAGGCCGAAGCCGAAGGGGAAGAGCGGCTCGACGGCGTGTGTATCGTGATGACGATAGCCGACGAAGACGCCTTCGGCGTAGCGCACATGCCCATCCCGGCCGGGATAGACGGCGGGATCGCCTGTCATGGCCGAATTGTCGGCAAGCGTCTTCGGGAAGGTCTGCGGCAGGCGTCCGCCGGGCTCGACATCGCCGAACAGCACGTCGGCGACGGCATTGCCGAGTTCCTGCCCCGGATACCAGATCTGCAGCACGGCGCGAACCTTGCCGAGCCAGGGCATTTCCACTGGACCGCCGGTCTGCAGCACGACCACCGTGTTGGCGTTGGCGGCGGCAACCCGCTCGATCAGTTCCTCCTGTCGGCCGGGCAGCCGCATGTCGGGCAGGTCCAACCCTTCCGTATCCCATTCGCCGTCGCGGCCGACAAAGAGCAGCGCCACATCGGCATTCCGCGCCGTCTCGACGGCCGCCTCGATATCGGCCTCGCCGAGCGGCTTTTCCACACCGAAGCGCACGGCGATGAGGTTAATGCCCTCCTCGGTCGCGGTGGACGGCTCATATTCGACGATGATTTTGTATGACCGGCCGGCCTCGAGCGGCACTGCCCCGCGCTGTTCGTCATTGGCCGTGCCGAAATAGTTCTCGCCGCGCGTCCAGCCGTCGCGGCCGTCAACCATCAGTGCGCCATCGACGAAGAGCCGCGCCAGGCCGGCATTGGTCATGCCGAAGACATGCTCGCCGCTCTCCTCCGGCACGAATTGCATCGTCATCCGGGCCGAAAAATCGGCAGGGTCGAGATCGCCCGACGGCAGCTCGAACCAGAAGAATTCGCCCTTGTCGACCGTTTCGACATGCAGCGGCTCGCCCTTGCAGCCGCGGCCCTTGAAATATTCGACCGAGATCTTGCCCTTGAACACGTCGATCAGGCGGTTGTGGCGGCAGCCGACCGCGTGGCTGATGCTGTTGGCGTTGGAGAGGGCGGCGCGGATGCCGTCGAGCGGGCTTACCGCATAATGCGCGGCGATCTGCGCGCTGCCGCCGCCCATCACGCGCGCGCTTGCGGCATTGGGGCCGATGACGGCGATGCGATCGAGGGAGGTTTTGGCAAGCGGCAGGATGCCGTCATTCCTGAGGAGCACGGCGCCTTCCGCGCCGAGACGCCGGATCAGCGCCCGGTCTTCCGGCAGGTCGACCGCCCGCTCGCTCAGATCGGGTTTCTTCTCGAACGCGCCGACCCGCTCGAGCAGAAGCAGCATGCGCCGCGCCGCAGCGCGTACTGTTTCGGCCTCGACCTTGCCCTCGCGCACGGCCGCGACCAGTTTGTCGCCGCGATCGCGCGCCGGACCCGGCATTTCGAGATCGAGGCCGGCATTGATCGTCTCTTCAGTCGAATGCGAACCGAACCAGTCGGACATGACGATGCCGTCGAACCCCCACTCCTCGCGGAGCAGCTTGGTCAGCAGCCAGTGATGCTCGCTCGTATAGGTGCCGTTCAGGCGGTTATAGGAGGACATGACCGCCATCACGCCGGCGCGACGCACAGCCTGTTCGAAGGGCGGCAGGTAGATTTCGCGCAGTGTCCGCTCGTCGATATCGGAAGACATGGTCTGCCGCTCGATCTCGGACTCATTGCCGGCGAAATGCTTGATCGTCGCTGCGATCCCCTCGCCCTGCACGCCCTCGATATAGGCAACGGCCAGCTCGGCGGTCAGCATCGGGTCTTCGGAGTAACATTCGAAATTGCGTCCATTGAGGCCGGAGCGATGGATGTTCACCGTGGGCGCCAGCAGCACTGCGGCACCCTTGCTCTTTGCCTGGCGCGCAAGGGCTGCGCCCATCTGATGGATAAGTTCGGGATTCCAGCTGGCGCCGAGCGCGATGGCGACGGGAAAGCAGGTCGCCTTGACGCCGGCAACCAGCGAGCCGGCGCCGCGCGCGCCGTTCGGTCCATCCGTCACCTTGATCTTCGGCACGCCGAGGCGTTCGACCGGAACCGTCGTCCAGAAATCGGCGCCGGACAGAAGGGAGACCTGCTCTTCGAGCGTCATCTGGTCGAGAATGGAATCGATCATGCAAACCTCCCTGCTACGACTCCGGATCCAAGACGCGATCCGGGCGCTTTGATCATTAAACCTACCGATTACTCGGTATTTTTAAGATGTCAACTGCCACTGTCTGATGTATGGGTAGAGAGCTTGCAGGGCTGCAGGCTTGCCGATTGGCGCGTCGCCGTTAAAAGGAGGCAAACGGAAAGAGACGATGGCAGAACAAGGGACCGGCCCGAGGGAAAAGCAGCGGCGCAAATCCAGCAAGGGGGAGGCGCGCCGAGCGGAAATCCTTGCGGCGGCGATGCGCCGCTTCGCCGAAGACGGCTATCAGAATGCCGCCATTGGGGATATCGCCCAAGATGTCGGCCTGTCGCTGCCCGGCCTGTTGCACCATTTCCCGACCAAGGTCGATCTCCTGCTCGCCATTCTGGACAAGCGCGATTTGGAAAGCGCAGATTTCATCGACCACTATCGTTTGGACCTTCGGGGCCTACTTAAAGGCATGGTCGCCGTCTTCCGTCGCAACGCCGAAATGGTCGAGGTCACCAGGGCTTTCGCCATCCTCAATGCCGAAAGCCTGATGAAGGACCACCCCGCCAAGGCCTGGTTTCTCGATCGCGCCACGCAGATGCAGAAGCATATCGCCGCGACCTTCGAACGCGCCGCCGCCGATGGCTCGTTCGCCAGGAACATCGATAGCAAGGCGATGGCGGCCGAACTGATCGCCGTAATGGACGGCCTGCAGATGCTCTGGCTGCGCGACCCCGATCGCTTCGATATGGTCGGCGGGCTCGAAGCCTATGTCAGCCGCCTGCAGACGAGCCTCGGTCTGGATGGCTGAACGAGGATGGGGTGCAGATCGGAGAGCCTGGCATTTGTCGCCTGCCGGCGGTTGCCTGCTCCCCTCATGCGTCCCCTGGCGGTTACTCATTCCTTGCCGGCGGCGACTTCAAGCAACGGACATCCTACCCGACATTGCGCGGTGGCGGCTGAGGGACTTGGTAAGGCGGCGACATGCCTTTGGAGCGTTCTCGAATATAGCGGGCACAGAGATCCTTCAGACCGCGGTATGATCCAATTCCCAGAAAGCTGCTCAGCCGTATAACTGTCGTTTGCGAGACGCCGCATTTTTTTGCGACTGAAGCAGCACTTTCGAAGGCCACCATCTCCGGATGCTCAAGCATCCGCCTTGCAACCTGTTCCACCTGGTTAGGGAAAAAGATCCTTCCTTCGGCAATGGACTGCTTTAGTTCCTGAAAGGTTTGAGGACGTTGATCTTTCATAGGACGCGTGGCTGACATTTGGCGCCTCCGTGGCAGATGCATTTCGCGCAGGACAAGTCGATTATGCATTCGTGGAGTCGGGCGATGCAGGCGAGCCACGAGGAGCGAACTGCACCGCCTTGACGTCAATCGACGGCAACTGGCCTGCCTGTCTGCCAGCTCACTGTGGCGGCCTCCGCTAGTTTTTGAGCCTGAAGCCCATCCAATCCACCTGGCCTCGGCGATGGGTTGCCGCTGTCGATCGCTTCGATGAAGGCATTGATCTCGTTGGCATAAGCCTGCGCGTAGCGTTCGAGAAAGAAATGTTGAACGGGATCGCCGCTGATGCCGTTCGCATTGGAAAGCTCGACGCTCGTCGCGGCGATATTCTTCGCTGCAAGCATACCGGCAGCACCATGGACTTCGATGCGCTGGTCGTATCCATAAGTCGCCCGGCGCGAATTGGTGATGACAGCAATGCGGCCCGAAGCCGTCTGCATCTGGACGGCGGCGGTATCCACATCGCCCTCGGCCCCGATCGCCTTGTCGACGAGCGAGGATCCGAGTGCGTTCACGACCACGAATTCCTCGCCCATGAGGAAGCGGGCCATATCGAAGTCGTGGATCATCATGTCGCGGAACAGGCCACCGGAGGATTTGACGTAGTCGGCAGGCGGCGGCGCCGGATCCCGGCTGGTGATCGTCACGATCTCGATCGCGCCGATATCACCGCGGCGCAGGCGGGCCTCCAAACTTGCGAAGTTCGGGTCAAACCGGCGATTGAAGCCGATCATCAAGGTCGACCTGTTTTTCTCGACAATCTCGAGGCAGGCATTGATGCGGTCGACCGACAGGGATACCGGCTTTTCGCAGAGGATGGCCTTGCCGGCGCGCGCCGCCGCCTCGATGAGATCGGCGTGGCTCGGGGTCGGCGTCGCGATGAGGATCGCATCGACGTTCGAGGAGTTGATGACATCCTCCGCCTCGGCAACCTCGGCGCCCGTCCGTGCGGCAAGCTCTTCTGCTGATGCCTTGAAGGCATCCGCGACATAGGCAAGCTTCGCATTGGGGTTCGCCGCGATCGTTGTTGCATGCACTTTGCCGATCCGGCCGGCGCCGATCACTCCAAATCTGATCATTGATGTCCCTCCATGATATGTAAATCTTGACTATCGAAACATTCAAACGGTGAAGGCGTCGCGGAAGCGGGCAAGCGCCGTCTCGTCGTCTCCGGACGCCCATGCCTCCATGCCGATCGTGCCGCGATAGCCCATGTCCTTGAGCGCGCGGGCAATTGCCTTGTAGTTGATCTCGCCGGTGCCCGGTTCCATGCGACCGGGCACATCCGCCACCTGGATCTCGCCGATATAGGGCAGCGCGCGCCGGCATAGCTCGATCAGGTTTCCTTCGCCGATCTGGGCATGATAGAGGTCCAGATTGAGCTTCAACGCCGGCCGGTTAACGGACGAGACGAGCGCGAGCGTATCCTCGGCCTTGGCAAACGGCGTCCCGGGGTGATCGACTGCCTGATTGAGGTTTTCGAGCACGAAGGTCACACCCTCCTGCTCCCCGAGGTCGGCGATGCGGTTCAGCGTATCGCGCGCCCTGAGCCACATGGAACCAGTCACTTCGTCAGCCTTGACGACCGGCAGTCCATTGCCGTCGAGACCCGTACCGTGCAGGTTGAGACGTGGGCAGTTCAGCTCCCGGGCAATCGGGATCGATTGCTTCGCGGTTCGCAGCAATTCTTCTGCGCCATCGTCGTCGGCGAGCGTGCCGGTCACATAGCCAGTCATCGACGAGAAGACCGCCCCGGATCTCGCAAGGGCTGCGATGTCATGCTTCGTCCAGTCCCAGATCTCGGCCTGGAAGCCGAGTTCGGTGATCCGCTTCAGCCTGTCGACAACAGGAAGCGACTTGAAAACCATCTCGGCGCAGACCGCGAGCGTGAAGGGGGATGAGATATTCGACGAACCGTCGTTCATGACCGTTTCCATGTTTGATGACTGAGAAAGCGGGCAGCCTTTGAAAGCCAATGGTCGCCGCCTCCGGGTAAAGCCAAGGCGCTAGATGGTACCGCCGAGCTCTTCGGACAGTTGCTGCAGTTCCTTGCCGCCGGCCATGAGGTTCTGAAGCTCGTCCATCGCGATATCCGCCTTGGCAAAAGTGCCGAGCGTCTGGCCGCGATTGAGGATAGTGAAGCGGTCCGCCACGGCATAGGCATGCCGAACGTTATGGGTGATGAAAATCACGCCCAGTCCGTTCTGTCGGACCTGGTGGATGTATTTCAGCACCATCGAGGTTTGTGCCACGCCGAGCGCCGATGTGGGCTCGTCGAGAATAAGGATCTTTGCGCCGAAATAGACCGCGCGCGCAATCGCAACGCATTGGCGTTCGCCACCGGACAAGGTGCCCACCGCCTGATTGGGATCGCGGATATCGATGCCGATTTTGCTCATCTCTTCACGGGTGACATCGTTGCAGTGCGCGAGGTCGAAGTGACGGAATGGGAAGATGCCTTTGCGCGGCTCCCGCCCCATGAAGAAATTACGGGTGATCGACATCAGCGGAATCATGGCGAGATCCTGATAGACCGTCGCAATCCCTGCATCGAGGGCGTCGCGCGGGCTGCGGAAATTGACCGGCCTGCCTTCGACCAGAAACGCACCTCCGCTTGGTCGGACGACACCGGACAGCGTCTTGATCAAGGTGGATTTGCCCGCGCCATTGTCTCCGAGGAGACAAAGCACCTCTCCGGCCGACACTTGCATCGACACGCCGTTGAGAGCGATCACGGAGCCGTAGTGCTTGACGATATCGGTTACTTCGATGATCGGTGTTCGGTTGTTGACGTCTGGCATGATCAGCGCTCCCCGGTAACCTTGCGGCGGATGAAATTGTTGAAGAGAACAGCCAGCAGCAGCATCGAGCCGAGGAAGACCTGAAACCAATCGGAGTCGAACCTGGTATAAGTCAGGCCGATGGAAACCGAGCCGAAGATGACGGCTCCGAAGAAGGCGCCGATCGCCGAACCATAACCGCCTGTGAGCAGGCACCCGCCAATGACGGCGGCGATGATCGCCTCGAACTCTTTCTGAAAACCGCGCCGGGCGTCGGTTGAGCCGGCGTCAAGCACGGTGATGATGGCGACCAGCGCGGCAGCACACGCCGTCAACGCGAACAGGCCGGTTTTCACCCTATGGACCGGGACACCTGAGTTTCTTGCTGCATTCGGATCGCCGCCGGCTGCGAAGATCCAGTTGCCCATGCGGGTGCGCAGCAGGATCCATGTTGCAGCCAGGGCAAGCACGACGAACCACAGGACCGACACGGGGATGCCCGTGACCTTCGGCAGGCCGTTCGGGAACTTGTCTATCAGGTCGTGATCTGCGAGCCAGACGAATACGCCCCTCAGCGCATCGCCGGAAAAGAGCCCGAGCAGCGGACTGTCCTTCACATGGTCGCCGATGCCGCGAAGCTGCGTGGAGCCGCCGGTGGCCCATTTCAGACCAACGAGGGTCAAGCCGCGCAGTATGAAGAGAAATGCCAGGGTCACGATGAACGACGGCAGCCTGGTGTGAATGACGATCTGCCCATTGATCGCGCCCATGAACGCCGCAAACAGCATTGTCATGACGATGGCAACCGAAAGCGGTTGACCAAAATTGGTCAGGATGACGCCGAAGATCAGTCCTGCAAAAGCCACCATCGAGCCGATCGAGAGATCAAACTCTCCGCCGATCATGAGCAGTGCCGCCGCAATGGCGAGGATTCCCAATTGCGATGCCGGCGCCATGATGGTCATCAGGCCCGAAAGAGAAAACATCGTCGAATCTGCAGTGAGAAAGAAAAAGACGATGACGAGAACAAGGCCCGCCACGGCGCCCAATTCGGGCCGCCGCATCATATGTGTTAAAAAACTCACTTGTTTGACGCGCTCATCGACCGTCGGCGCGGCCGCCGTGTTCTGCTCAAGCGAAGCCATAACTCCTCCCGTGGAATCTTTATTTTGAGGTAGCGGCGGCGCTGCTCGGCAGCGCTCTGTCAACGAACCCCCTCCCCTTGAGGGGGAGGAGATTCTGAGAGAATGCCTTCCGTCAGTTCTGGTCAGCGAATGCCCTTGGCGGAAAGATCGACGACCTGGGCGG
Organism: Rhizobium lentis; assembly: GCF_014200175.1. Taxonomy (GTDB): domain Bacteria; phylum Pseudomonadota; class Alphaproteobacteria; order Rhizobiales; family Rhizobiaceae; genus Rhizobium; species Rhizobium mulingense. The sequence goes on from NZ_JACHBD010000006.1 coordinate 87,776, forward strand.
CCTTTTCCTTGGTGATAAGATTGGGGCCGGATGGCACATTACCTCCAGGGATCAGCCCGTATTTGGCGGAGTTGGCCAGAAACACGACAGGCAGATAGCCCTGCAGGAACTGCTGCTGATCGATCGCGAACGCTGCCTTGCCGTCGGCCACTGCCTTCAGGAAATCTGCCGAAAGGTCGAAGGTCGCAACGTTGACCTTGCCGGTCATTCCGACATCCTCGACAGCCGCCAGAGACGGCTCGCCGGCGGTGCCGGCGCCGAGCGCCATGACGGTATCGACAGCGGCATTGGAACTCAGCGCCGCTTTGACCTTTGCCCGGACGTCGGCCGGATCGTTGCTGACGGGCAGAACCGTAACCTTGCCGCCAAAACCGTCTGCGAAGCCCTTGCAGCGCAGATCGAGCGCGACATTGCCGACCTCCTGATTGACGCACAAGCCTTCCTTGCCGCCCAGCTCATGCAGCTTCGCACCGGCAGCCTTGCCCGCGGTGTATTCGTCCTGGCCGACATGCAGAAGCGCTCCCAACTCCTTCGAAACATCCGATCCCGAGTTGATCGAGATAACCGGAATGCCGGCGGCCACGGCCTTCTTGATGGACGGGCCGAGCGCCGAGGCGTCCGGAATCGAGACGATAAGACCGTCAGGCTTCTGATTGATAGCCGCATCGATGAGCTGCCCCATCGAGACCATGTCGAATGTTTCCGGTGCCCGATAGTCGACGCTGACGCCGACATCCTTCGCAGCCGCGTTGACGCCGTTCTTAACCACGGACCAGAACGGGTCATTGGCCTGGCCATGAGTGACGGCAACGATGCGAATGTCCGCAGCGCTGACAACTGCCGAAGAGCACATGAGCGCAACAGCGACGGCCGCGCCGGCGAGAAGCGATTTCAAACCTAACTTCATTTTACCCTCCCAAAAACAGTCCGCCTTACGCGGACCTCGCCGCTTGCTACCGGTTGCATCTCATTTGCTACCGGTAGCAAGCGTAGCCAAATTACTTTATTGTCTGTAAAAATCAAGCATCCATTCCATTTTTATTTTTTTATGGAATATTCATTCCAACTGAGAGGAGACCCGCATGCGCAAAAGGGCAACGGCGAAGGAGGTAGCGGAAGCCGCCGGCGTATCGAAATGGACGGTGATCCGTGCGTTTACACCAGGCGCATCCATTACCGACGCCAGTCGGCATAAAGTGCTTCAGGCCGCCGAGGCGCTGAACTATTCGCCGAACTTGCTTGCCCGCAGCCTTGCGACAAACATCACGCATCAAGTCGCGGTCTTCGTCGACGACTTTGCCAATCCGCACAAGCTTCCGGTTCTAGAGATGCTCACGGAGCGTCTGCAGGCGGAGGGTCTGTTGACGGTATTGATCAACATCAATCGGCATTTCGATCATGTACACGCCTTGATCAATGCCGACCAACGGCAATTCGACGCCGTGATTCTCTTCGGTACGGCGTTTCGCGAGGAAACTCTGGGCGATCGACGCCTCGGCCCAGGTTTTCCGCCGATGTTCGTTCTGGCAAGAGACAGCCAGATCCCCGGCGTCCCTGCAATCGCCTGCGATGCTGAACTCGCTCTCAGGCAAATGGTCGATTACCTGTTCGACAAGGGATATCGCCGTCCGGGTTTCATGACGGGAGCAAGAACCCTGTCGACCGCACTCGGCAGGCGCCACCACTACGGAAACTTCTGGAGGCAGAAGGGCGTGGAGAGCATCGTAGAACTGAATGCGGACCGGTACAGTGCTGAGGCGGGCGCCGAGGCGGCGCGAGCCTATCTGAGCGCGACCCCCTCTTCTTCGCGCGTGGATGTATTGATGTGTGAAAACGATATTCTGGCTTTAGGAGCCATGGACACCGCCCGCAGTGAATTTGGCTGCCGCGTTCCGCAAGAGCTTGCGGTGGTCGGCTTCGACAATATCGCGCTTGGCGCGACGCCCGCCTATGGGCTGACGACTTACGAGCAGCCCACTTATGACATGATCAACACGATCGTAGAGATGATTATCGGAGCCCGCGCCGTCGAAGCAGTCACCTTGCCAGGGCATCTCGTTCCCAGACTATCGGCTTGATTGCAGGTTTTGAAGCGAAGCGCGCCAGATGCTCACTTATCGCATCGAGGCGCGTGAAGCTCGATATTTGTCGCACCGGGAAGCCTATTTTGGTGTCCATTCGCGGGCCACGGCTTGGAGGGTTGACTGGAGCAATTTTCCAAGCGTGCCAGCCAATCCATAATGCTGCTGACCGCTTCGTGATACCTTTGCCCAACCAGCAGACCCGTGTGAGTCGTACCGGAAAGACCCAAGTATTCGCCACCGATGTGCCGCGCCGCCGCCCGGCCGCGGTGGTCATCGTCTTCATCGCCGACGGCTGAGATGACCAGGCTGGGACAGGTGATGCGGCCGCCGTCGACGGAAATTCCCTGGGCTCCAAAATGAAAGGAGAAGGCGGCGAAAGCCTTGCCTGACTCCATGGACAGGTATTTCCGCTGGAACGCGATATCCTCGGAGGTCTCATCGGCGCTGAACTGCTCGCCTCGCGCCGGTGCGGGCACGACGAGGCCGGGCGCCCGCGGGGCAAGGTCCTGATAGGGCACCGCGTCATGCACTTGCCTGCAGATGCTGGAATCGATCAGCACCAGCCCGGCGATCTCCACGCTTTCCGCCAGTTTCTGGCTGAGGATTCCGCCCATGCTGAAGCCGATCACGACAGGCGGGCTTCCCGTTTCATCGACGATTTCGGCGATCCCCTCTCGAATGTCTTCGAGATAATGCGCGAACTCGACCTGCGTGAAATCGACCGATCTGCTTTTGTAGTGGCCGCGCAAATTGATGCAGTAAGAATCCCATCCTGCGGCCATGAAATGTGGAATGTACTTGCTCCACATCCAGCTTCCGGTGAAGGCCCCATGGACGAACAGCAGACGCGGCCGGCCGGGCTGTTGCGAGCCATGGTTCCCATGAAATATCTCAAGGAAAAGGTCATTCTCGCCGATGAATTTTTCCCTGTGCTCGGGCAATTCCTTAGCATAGTCCCGCATGGCATTCGCTCCTTCAAGTTGGGCCGGGTATCCGAGACAAAGGATATTTGTTACGCAATGTTGATCAACATGGTCTTTGGATTTACATAAAGGAAAAAATGTCCTCAATCGGATGTGCCCGTGGATAGTCTCGCAAGTGTCGTCGCCTTCGTTCATGCCGCCGAACAGCAAAGCTATGTGGCCGCCGCGCGTCTCGCCGGCATTTCGCCTTCGGCCATCGGCAAGGCGGTCGCGCGCCTGGAAAGCCGCCTCGGCGTGCGGCTCTTCAACCGCACGACGCGCAGCATCAGCCTGACCGAGGAAGGGACTGTCCTCTACGAGCGCTACAAACGCGTCCTCGACGACATGCAGGACGCGGAGGCAGCCGTATCAAAGGGCCGGGACCGCCCGAGGGGGCGCCTGCGCATCAGCGTTCCGCATATCGTCGGCCACCACCTTCTGTTGCCGATCCTGCCAAGCTTCACCGCGCAGTTCCCAGAGATCGAACTGGACATCGATTTCGAAGACAGGGTCATCGATCTCATTACGGAAGGGCTCGATGTGGTCGTGCGCAGCGGCGAGCTTGCCGATGCGCGGCTGATCGCCCGTTGTCTCGGCGAGCAGCATTTCGTCGTCTGCGCGAGCCCCGCCTATCTCGAACTTCACGGACAGCCGGAGACGCCTGACGATCTCTCGGGGCACGCCTGCATTCACTTCAAATACCCATCCAGCGGCCGCACCGCGCCCTGGGCGTTCCGCCCGCCGCACGAGCGCCTGCTTTTGCCGAAAAACTTGACGTTCAACAATACGGATGCCGGGTTGCGGGCGGCAAAAGATGGTCTCGGGCTCGCGCATCTGCCCGTCTATGTCGCCGAGCCGCACATAAGGGCCGGCACCCTGATCCCCGCCCTCACCACCTTCATGGCGCCCTTCGGCTCGCTCTCGCTCGTCTGGCCGTCGAACCGCCAGCTTTCACCCAAAATCCGCGCCTTCGTGGATTTCGTGGTCGAGAATTTCGCCGCTCGACCCGAGGCTTTCGACCGGCGGCAAACTGATCACGATTTCATCAGCACATTGAGGTCGCTTTCAAGAGCCGACCGTACGCGCTTCCGTCAGAACTCCTCGCAGGAGGCCGCGGCAGCAGTCGCCGTTCAGCACTACCGCCAAAGGCGCCAGCGAGTTTCTGGCCGAGCGCGCGCGCTGGCGAGGCGACCGTCTCCTTTGCGGGGTGAAGGCCTGGTGCGCGATCTGCGTGGCGTCCAGGTTGAAACGGGCGATCAGCCGGGAAAGATTGGTCGTCTCTTCCGCCAGCCGGTTGGCCGCGGCCGTGGTTTCCTCGACCATGGCCCCGTTCCCCTGCGTGACCTGATCCATCTGGTTGACCGCGGTCGAGACTTCGAAAAGGCCGGTCGACTGTTCTCTTGCCGCCGTTGCGATCGAGCGGACATGCTCGTCGATCCTGGGTCTGGCCCAGCCTCGCCCGTCGCCGTCACCAGTTCCCCTAGCCGATAGGACGGGCAGGCTCGCGTGAGGGGAACGCCCCCCAGCATTTGCTGCGAGTCATCTCAAGAACAGTCTCAGGCCCGTTGCAGCTTCCAGGTCCTGATCTCGAACGGCATGATGTCGGCGGGGCCTTTCCGCGCCATCGGCTCTTCGAGAATGTTGAGCGGCTGCGATACCGACCATTCGGATGGCAGGGCAAGGGAGAGGCGGCCGCGCCGGCCGGCGGGTTCGTAGAGGCGGAGGATCAGGCCATCGCCCTCTTCCGCCGGCTTAAGGCTCGAAAAGGCAACCGGCACACCACTGATCGCCAGCGGCGTGAAAGTGCCGGCCGAGAGGCCTTGAGCTCCAAGCGCGACGAGTGGCTGGTTGAGATCGATCGCCTCGTCGAGCACGCCGCCTTCATGCCAGGCGCCGTCATGCGGCATCAACGCATAGGTGAAGCTCTGCTCGCCTTCGTCGGCCAGCGGATCGGGATAGACCGGTCCGCGCACCAGGCTCATGCCGATGACATTGCCGCGGGCGCTGTGGCCGTATTTGGCATTGTTGAGCAGCGCAACGCCAAATCCCGGCTCGCTGATATCGACGAAGCGATGGGCGACAGCCTCGAACATCGCCTGCTCCCAGGAAGTGTTGGTGTGCGTCGCCCGCTCGACGATGCCGAAGGCACATTCGAACGCGGCTTTGCGGGCCTTGACGTCAACCGGATTGAGGGTGCGCAGCAGTGTGCGGCGGTCGTGCCAGTCGATCGTCGTTTCAATGTCGAGCCGCTTGGCATTGGCGCTGAGCACGTAGGTCTGCGTGACGCTCGAATTCCGGTAGCGGTGAACGACGCGAATCGCCGCGCGGTGCGGGCCGCTTTCGACGAGCGAGATGCTTTCCGGCGCTTCGAGACGGACGGCCTTTTCAGCATAATCGGCATCGATATCCCAGGCGTCCCAATTGCGCGGCTTGTCGGCCGGATAGACCCAGAGCTGGTTTGCCGAGCCGTCGACCGCTTCGCGGCCACTCGCCTTATGAACGAGGCTCGCAACCGCTCCGTCCCTACCGATGACGACGGCGAGATGATCGTTTTCGAGGCGATCGGATGTTGCCTTCAGCCCCCCCGGCGACCGCAGCGCCTGCCTGTCAAAGACGGCGACGGACAGGGGAGCGACGATATCCGCGGCCGAGACGACGGTTCCGTCGGCGAGCTTGGCGCTGAGGGGCCGCGGCGCAAGCGACGGATTGACGACGACAAGCGCATCGCCGACGCCGCCTTTCGGCAGATGCGCCGAGAGCGCCTGCAAGGCCTTTGCCTGCTCGGCGCCGGCATTGTCGATCACGCCGCTAAGCTCCTGCTCGGCATCCTGATAGACCTCGCGGATGCTCGAGCCCGGCAGGATATCGTGGAACTCGTTCTTCAGCACCACGCGCCAATCGGCTTCCAGGCTTCTGGGCTTGTCCGCGCCCAGCATATGGGCAAGCGAAGCAATGGTTTCGGCGGTGATCAGCGCACGCGCGGCCTGGCGGTGCTTGCGCTTGACGCCGCTTTGCGTCGTCAGCGTCGCGCGGTGCAGTTCGAGATAGATCTCGCCGTCCCAGACGGGCAGGCTCTTTTCAGATGCGGTGCGGTGCGCCTCTTCATAGAAGCCCTTGACCGTGCCCCAGCGCGCCTGCGGAATGGCGGGAAAATCGCGTAGCTGCACTTCGCGCTCCACCATTTCGGGCGTCACGCCGCCGCCGCCGTCGCCATAGCCGACGGCGAGAAGGGAGGCATGATGGTGCACCTTGCCGCGGAAATTCTTCCAGGTCGGCACGTAGCAATCGGCCTGCACGAAGCCGTTATAGCCCTGCATCGGATTGTCGAAGGTGTGGGTCAGCACCTGGCTGCCGTCGAGGCCTTTCCACCAGAAAAGATCGGAGGGAATATGGTTGGTCTCGCTCCAATTGACCTTGATGGTGAAGAAGCTGTCCATGCCGCCCTGCCTCAGGATCTGCGGCAGCGCGCCTGAGAAACCGAAGCAATCCGGCAGCCAGCACACCGTGTGACGGAAGCCGAAAGTCTTTTCGAAATAGCGCTGGCCGTAGAGCACCTGGCGGACGAGGCTCTCCCCGGTCGGCATGTTGGTATCGGGCTCTACCCACATGCCACCGACGGTTTCCCACTTTCCATCCGCGACCTTCGCCTTGATGCGTTCGAGAAGTTCCGGATCCTCTTCTTCCATCTGCGCGTAATAATGCGCGGTCGACTGGTTGAAGCGGAAATCGTCGGAACGCTCCATCAGCGACAGCGCCGTGTTGAACGTGCGCCGCATCTTCCGCCGCGTCTCGCGATAGGGCCAGAGCCAGGCGAGATCGATATGTGCATGGCCGGTCAGCAGCAGCTCGCCATTCGGCGGAAAGCGTTTCTGCAATTCCTTCAGCCGCGCCGTCAGCACTTCGAAGGCGGACGATGCCGAAGCACTCTGCTCGTCGGAGAGCCCTGCTGGATTCTCCTCGAGTTCCGGCAGCTCCCAGATCTTCTGCTGCATGACGGCATCGGCGGTGCGGGAGACGTAGGCCGCCGTATCGGACGGCCAGTCGAGGCTGCGCAAGGCGTTCTCGGCGGCATCGGCCAGATGCGGCACGACTTCATGATCACCAAGCACCTCGATCGCCTCGGAAACCTGCTTCAGCAAAAGATGCAGGCGACGAGCCGGACCGTCGAGCCAGATGAACCGGGCCTTGTTCAGTCTCGGCGCCCGGTTCGGTTCGCCGAAGGGAAAACGCGCGACGCTTTCCGTCGCGATCGAAAAGCGGCGGCCCTTGACCGGAAACTCTTGATGATAGGGATCGAGCCCGAATGTCTCGCTCTGGCCATCCGGATAGCTCAGCGTGATCAGGCTCTCGCCGCCGAGATCGAGCTGCAGGCGGATATCCACGAGCGGCCAGCCCGCCGGCGCCTCGGCGCTGGCAGCAAAATGCACCACGCCCTGGCGATGCGGCCAATCCTGCTGATGGCTTATCGGCTCGCCCTCGAAGGTCCAGCCGTCGATCGGGCTACTCTGCCGATCCCGCCAGTGCGCCAGCTCGGCAATGCGGACTTTGAGGCGATCGAGGCGTTGGGCAATTGTCAGAGGCATGGTTTATCCCTGTTGAAAATCGGCGGCGAGCGATTCGGAGTCATGGCTTTGGGAGATGAAGATGGCGCGAAGATCGCGATATGCCGGCCCTCCTCCCAGCGGTTCCTGGCGGCGCTTAGATTAAGTAACTTTGATTTGCCGTCAAGTCCGAAAGGGTTGTTGTGAACCCTCATTACCGCCGCGTCATCTCGACGATAGAGAAGGCTCCGATGGCCGCGTACCGGCGGTCTGCATGAGGCTCAAGACACAAGAGGTGGCTTGCTCTACCGAGATGGCAGAGGTGTCTAAAATCTCACATCCATGCGCTCGCGCCTCTAGTCTCAGATACTTTGCCCATTTCATCATCTCGGGATTAGCGAGTTCGGGCTGTCGTCGGTCGAAAGTCAGCCGAGCGGCTCTTGTAGCATCATCGCAGTCAATGAGGATCGGGATATAGTCGCCCCAGCCCGCGGCGACCGCGCCTTCAGCCAAGTATGAAAGCCGCGTTTGGCCCTCAAATACGAGCTGTCGTCCTGACGTGGCAATTTCGGCGATCCTCCTCATCCATTCGACCGTCTTGGCCAACTGCCAAGCTTCGCCCGATCCATATTCTCGCATCATGTCCTCAGCGCTCGGCACGCCTATCGAGTCAAAGAAGAGAACATCCGTATCGTCGGGAGAGCGCTCGGCAATTGCCCGAGCGATGGTCGTTTTGCCGGAACCAGAGGCTCCAATCAGTATTGCTGCGGGCATGGTGTCCTCCGCTCGAAAGCCGGCGCCGCACTTTCAACAAATAACGGAATCTTGATCGGGCGCAACAGTTTACCGATCGTCGCATCCGCCTATCTGCAGGGGAATCACATTGAAGACGCTGGCTCTCAGCCGGCGATTAGGAGGGTAGGATGCTCCAGATTCGCAAATCATTGGCAGCCGTAGCAGCCGTCATCGCGGTTGCCTTGTCATTGTCTTCCTGCACGACCAGCTCAACAGACTCGGTGCAAACCGGCTCGGTTGGATACAGCAGCGTCGACTATGGACTCAGACCTGCCTGCCGGGACGGCTTCGGCAACGATCGCCCTTGCAGCTACTAAATCATAGGGCCGGTCGGAGCGATGAGCCGCCGGAAGCAGATATTCATTCCGCTTCAGCTTTGTCGTGAGCGTTCAAAGTAGTGATTCACGATGTCCTTGACTTCGCTTGAACTGAACCCCGGAACCCATCTATGCGGTATCGCGACGGTCCTTTCAACAGGCTGCTCCTTGCGCAACTGTCCAAGTATCTCGGGATCAGCGTCTTTGCGGACAGTCACATAGATGAATTCCGCCTGCCCGGATTGGGGGATATCGACACGTTCGATCATTGACCAAGGGATGGGCTTCGGCAGCCTTTGAGCAATGATGCCGTCGGGCCCGATCACCATAATGGGCTTCGTGAAGTCCACATTCCGAGCGTTTACCACGACATAAACGATGAGGCCGAGGAAGACGATCGCGAATAAGCCCTCTCCGACACCGCTCGTGCGTCTGCTCGTTTCGATCTGCCCAAGGGCGATAAGTGAGAGATAGACGGAAAAGAGCGCCAGGAGGCCAAGGATCATGGAGAGGTATCTAACGCTCGCTCGCAGTACGAGAACTGGCTGGGCGGCGTTTGGGTCACGGTCAATGGCGGGAGAATGTTCATTGTTCATCGGTCAACTCTCCACGCAAGTAATTCCAAGCACACCTAACTGTGTAGAGCCGCAGCCCTTCGTTACACCACCTACTGGAAAATTGTTACGAACACCTGCAAGCGTGATACACAATCGGATAGTGCTCTAAGAAAGACGGTCATGCGGTATCTTCGGTCAGGGCCGCGTCGGCTTCACACCCAGGAGATGGGCGGTCCGCGCGCCAAAACGGTGGGTCTGAGGTCGGGGGAAATCGCCGATCGGAATATTCGCGTCATCCTGGAAGCGATCCGCCGGCATGGGCCGCTGACCCGCACCGAGCTGGGGCGGCATAGCGGGCTGACCGGGCCTGGCATCACCAATATTCTGCGGCGGCTGGCGGATGAGAAGCTCGTCACGTCGAACCGCCGCAACGGGCTCCGTGGCGGCGCTACGGCGACGGAATTCGCGTTGCGGCCGGAAGGGGCCTTTTCGGTCGGGGTCAAGCTTCGTGAGCGGCGCGGCGAGATCGTGCTCGTGGATCTGAGCGGCCAGGTGCATGAGCGGGCCTATTTCGACGTAGATCCGGCGGACAAGGTCAGGCTGGTGCATGCGGCCGCCCGTGACATGGTCGATCGGCACCCCGCCCTGCCTGTCATCGGGCTCGGCATTGCCGCCAACGACTGGACGGAGGATAAGAGCGACGCGATCGCCGCGATGTCGACGATCGCGCGTCCCTATGTGGAAAACGAGTGCACGGCGGGCCTTCTTGCCGAACGCACCATCGGCAGCGCCCTGCCGGAGGGCGGGCTCGCGATGATCATCATCGACGACGACGTGCAGGCGGGCTTCCTCATCCGCGGCGTTCCCTATTCCGGCGTGCACGGGCGGGCGGGCAGCATCGGCGAAATGCTGACGGGGCCGGACAATGTTCTGCTCAATACCGTCGTCGGCTTCGGCTCCTTGCGCGCGCGCATCGGCGACGAGGACTTCGCCCGGCTGCTGAAGGGCGAGGAACTCTCCTGCCCCTTGCTGTCGCAATGGATCCGCGAGGCCGCCGGCCATCTGCTCGATCCGATCATCGCCATGGCCGGTTTCTTCGCCCCGAGCACCGTCATGATCGGCGGAGATCTGCCGCAGGGCGTGATCGAGGCGCTGATCCACCAGCTTTCGATCGAGCGGCGCGATACATCCACACGCCCGATCATCACGCCGTGGATTTCGCCGATGCGGCCGGCAAGCTTCAGCGGCGGCGGTGTCGCGCTCGGTGCGGCGCTGCTGCCCTTCCTCAACACGCTGCTGCTGCCGCCGGCTTCGGCCTAAGTGAGTGCCTCGTCCTTGTGGCTGAGATCGGAAGCGAGCGCCTTGTCGAGTACCTTCTGGATATTCGCCGCGCGGCGGAAGGATGGTTCCTGGGTCTTCCCCGCCCGCACCGCCTGGACGAAACGCTGGTAGTTGGTCTCGACGGGATCGAACGGCACGTCGCGCCAGGTCGCCGTGTGCACGTCCTCGCCGAGGCAGGCGCGCAGCGTCGAATTGCCGGTATCGTAGATCATCTCGACCGAGCCGGTTTCGCCGTAGACCCTAAGCCGCAGTTGGTCCATCTGGCCGGCGGCGGTGCGTGTCGCCTGGATCGTCCCGATCGCGCCATTGGTGAAATCGACATTCATGGTGAAACTGTCATTGGCATCGAGATCATATTCGCCGATCTTGTGGCCGGGCGCCTTGTCGAAGGTCTTCAGCCGGGCGAAGACATGGGCGACGTCGAGGCCGGAGCCGTAGGAGGCGAAATCGACAATGTGGATGCCGATATCGCCGAGCGCGCCGTTCGAGCCGTGCTTCTTGCTCAGCCGCCACAGCCATTTGCTCTCGCTCTTCCAGTCGCCCCAGTGACGGCCGACCAGCCAGCTTTGCAGATGCGACGCTTCGACATGGCGCACCGCGCCGATCTCGCCGGCGAGCACCATCTGCCGGCCTTTCTGCAGCGCCGGCGAGTTGCGGTAGGTGAAATTGACCATGCCGACCTTGCCCGCCCGCTCGATCGCCTCGGTCATCTCCATGGCTTTCGCCGCATCGGTGGCGAGCGGCTTTTCGCAGAAGACATGCTTGCCGGCGGCGATTGCCTGCAGCGTCGTCGGGTGGTGGATGCTGTCGGGCGTGACATTGGCGACCGCATCGAACTCACCCCAGGCGAGCGCGTCCTGGAGCGAGAGGAAATGATTGGCGATGCCGTGTTCGGTGCAGAAGGCCGCCAGCCGCTCCGGAACGACATCGACGCCGCCGACAACGCTGACGCCTTCGATCGCCTTGAAGCGCGCTGCGTGCTGGTTGGCCATGCCGCCGGTGCCGAGAATGAGTAAACGCATCGTCTCCTCCACAGAGTTTGGGTTTCCGGCTGCCGCCGGGCAAAAACCGCCGCTTGCGGTCACGGTCATCCGTGATCGCTCGGGCTCTTCCTCGGGAAAATTGCGGGGTGGATGCGCCGCGCGTCCGGTGGACGCTCCATCACCTTCGATCCGGCGCATGACCTCGCGAAGTCGACTCGATTTTCGCCGGCAGCGCGCTAGCTGCTGTTGAATGTCGCCAGCATCATCTCGATCCTCCCAAAGCTCTGGCTTGACATCAAATCAAAGTAACTTAATCTAATTAATGCAGCACGGAAATGAGGAGAGGTCAACTGACCGCCAAGCTGTAATCGTTCAAAATGGGGAGGAGACCCATCATGAAGAGCGCGACCGTCAGCGCATTGGCGCTGAGCACTGTTTTATTTTCAGCATCCGCCATTTTTGCCCAGGAACTAGCTAGTAAAGACCGGATCGGTCTTGCCGATGCGGCCAAGACCCTCGTCGTCCGCCTGACCAACGACAGCCCGAACAATTCCGATCCCGCCATCGCCGAGGGCTATCAGAAACTCTTCGTCGAATTCATCAAGAAGCATCCCGAGTGGAAACTGCAGATGCAGTTCATGTCCTCCGACATCGGCACCGAGCAGGCCAAGATGTTGGAACAGGCCAAGGCCGGCAATGCGCCGGATTGCGCCGCCGTCGACTCCTTCGTGCTGTCGCAGTTCATGGTCAACAAGGTGCTGGCCGATTTCACGCCCTACTTCTCCAAGGAAGAAGTGGACGATCTCTTCCCCTTCATCCGCGCCGGCATCACCGACAAGGACCAGACGGTACGCGCCTGGTGGTGGGATACGGACCTTCGCGTGCTCTACCGGAACAAGTCGATCGTTGCAGATGCGCCTGAGACCTGGGACGACCTGAAGAAGGCCGCCCTTGCCTCCACCAAGGAAGGCATGGAAGGCGTGCTCTTCAATGGCGGGCGCTGGGAAGGCACGACGTTCGACTGGCTTGCCAATTACTGGGCGCTCGGCGGCAAACTCGTCGACGACAGCGGCAAGCCCGTCTTTGGCGAGGGCGAGAATAAGGAAAAATTCCTGAAGGCGCTGAATTATTTCAAGGATCTCGTCGATTCCGGCGCGGCTCCCAAACGCGTCAGCACCATCGCCAATTACGACGACATGAACGCTGCCGCGGCAGCCGGCACGACCGCCCTCTTCATCGGCGGCAACTGGCAATATGCGCAGCTGAAGACGACGCTGGACGAAGACGAGTTCGCCAACTGGACCTTCTCGCCGATCCCCGGCCCGACGGCCGATCAGCGCTCAACGGGCACTGGCGGCTGGACGATCGCGTCCTTCAGCAAGGACAAGGACAAAATCGAGATGTGCGCCAACCTCGCCCGCGAGGTCTATATGGGGCCGGCCAACGCACTGCAGCAGCAGCTGCCGACCCGCAAATCGCTCTTCGACAAGTATGAGGTCTTCTCTACCGAAGCCAACAAGACCTTCGCCCAGGCTCTGGTCAACGGCCAGGCTCGCCCCGGCGTTCCGATCTATCCTGAAATATCCAACCAGATCCAGATCATGATGGGCGACGTGCTTTCGGGCACGAAGAAGCCGGAAGAAGCTCTGGATGCCGCATTCAGCGCGGCGATGGAGGCTTACAAGCGTCTGTGATGCTGCGGTTAAGCTCAGGAGAAGGCCCTCATCCGGCTGCCGCCACCTTCTCCCCGTTGTGACGGGGAGAAGGGACAAGCCGCGATCTCTCCGTTCCCTTCTACCTCTCGCAGGGCACGTCCCCTCTCCCCGCGAGCGGGGAGAGGGTTAGGGTGAGGGGCAGCCGCGATCTCCAACGCTTAAGACAGCGGCGGCGCCCGCCCGCGGGCGTCGCCGGCTTTGCCAAATCAGGACAGAGAAGCCAATGAGCCCTATTGCCCTCGAGGCCGACAGCCCGCCTCAAAGCAGAACGTTCATGCGCCGTTTCGCCGGCGCGCCCCTGCCCTGGATCATGCCCGTGATCATCGTCATCGGCATATTCTATCTTTACCCCGTCATCGATGTTTTCCGGCTTTCCTTCACGAACGCCACGCTGATCGGCGACAATCAGGACTATACGCTTGGCTCGATCACCAATGCGCTGAGCTCGCCGCAGCTGCCCGACATTTTATGGGCGACGCTGATCTTCGTCGGCGGCAGCGTCATCGGCCAGCAGATCCTCGGCCTTGCCGTCGCCGTCACGGTCATCCGTGGTGAAAAGCGCGGCCTGTTCGGCACGACGATCCTGAGAACGACGGCGCTGGTCGCCTGGGTCGTGCCCGGCATTGCCGGCGGCATCATCTGGCAGATGCTGTTTTCCGAAGCGCCCTACGGCGCGCTGAACAGCATTCTAAGGCTGATGCACATGCCGACCGTTGCCTGGCTATCCGATCCGGCCATCGCTCCATGGTCGACGCTGATCTCCAACATCTGGCGCGGCACCGCCTTTTCCATGGTCGTCATGTATGCGGCGCTGAAGGCGATCGATCCCTCGCTCTATGAAGCTGCCGAAGTCGACGGTGCCACCGCCTCGCAGCAGTTCTTCTTCGTCACGCTGCCGCAGCTGCGCGCTGCCATCCTCGTCAACATGATCCTCATCACCATCCAGACGGTGAACACCTTCGATGCGATCATCACGCTGACGGGCGGCGGTCCCGGGCGCGCGACCGAGGTGATCTCGCTCTACGTCTTCAACATCGTCTTCCGGAACTACGATCTCTCCGGCGGCAGCGTGCTCTCCGTGCTGATGCTGATCATCAGCCTCGGGCTCGCCTTCATCTACGCCTCGTTCCTGCCGAAGGAGGAAGAGCAATGAGCCGACGCACCGGAACACCGCTCGGCGATGCCATGAGCTATCTCTTCATGCTGGCGATGTTCATCTTCTTCGCCGGCCCCCTCACCTATCTCCTGTCGATGGCGATGCGCGACAAGCGCGAGATCTATCGCGGCGCGGCGCGTTATATTCCCAACAATCCGACCATCGACAATTTCATCACCGTTCTCAACAACAGCTATTTCCCGATCTATCTCTGGAACGGCCTGAAGCTCGCAGCACTCAGCGGCTTCGGCGTGCTGATCGTGGCGCTGCCCGCGGCCTACGCCTTTTCCCGCTTCAATTTCCGCGGCAAGGGCCTGTCGATGATGGGGCTGCTGCTTTTCCAGATGATCTCGCCGCTCGTCATCATGGTGCCGCTCTACCGCTACATGAACCGGCTCGGAATGCTGGACACGCATTTTGCCGTCGTCATGGTCTATATCGCGCTCGGCGTTCCGCTGGCGACCTGGCTGTTGAAGAGCACGGTCGACGGCATCCCGCGCAGCCTCGACGAGGCGGCGATGATCGACGGCTGCAACCGGTTCTCGGTCTTCTGGCGGATCATCCTGCCGCTGTCGGCGCCGGGCATCGCCTCGGTCTTCATCATCACCGTCATTGCCGGCTGGTCGCAATTCCTCGTGCCGTTCCTGCTGCTCACCAAAAATGACCTGATGCCGATCGGTGTCGGAATCTTTAACTTCCGCGGCATGCAGACCGACTCGTCCATCCAGCTGCTTGCCGCCGCCTGCCTGATCTCGGTCGTTCCGGCGATCGTGGCCTTCCTGTCGCTGCAGAGGCTGATCCTCGGCGCGATGACCAGCGGCGCGGTGAAGGGATGAGGCCGGTTCTGCCCGTGAAGCGCAAGGAAGGATTGAACGCATGAACCAGATGCCCGGCACGAGGCTCTCCCCCGATCTGACGGGGGCCAATGTCGAAGATGCCGGCGAGCACAACAGGGCCGTCGTCCTGCGCTGCATCCATCGCCAGGCGCCGATCTCGCGCGCCGAAATCGCAAGGCGCACCGGCTTCACCAAACCGGCCATCGCCCGCATCGTCGACCGCCTGCTCGACGAAGGCCTGATCATGGAAGCCCGCCGGCGGCATGGGCTGCGCGGCCAGCCGGCAATCGAGCTCGAAATCAACCCGGACGCCTCTTACGCCATCGGCATCAATATCGACCGCGATCATTTGACGATCCTCGCCGTCGATGCCGTCGGCAATGTGCGTGCCCGCGTGCATCACGAAAAGCGCTTCATCCTGCCTGGCGAATTCATGCAGCTGACATCGGATGCGATCTCGCATTTCCAGCGCAGCCGGCTGATCGACGATGCGCGCCTTTGCGGCATCGGTCTCGCCGTGCCGGATTGGCTCGGCGAAATCTCGCTGCTCGGCAAGCCCGACGCCTATCAGGAATGGACGGAATTCGATGTGCGCTCAGCCCTCGAGAACCTGACGCAGCACCCCGTCTTCATCGAGAACGAGGCCAATGCCGCAGCCCTTGCCGAGCTCGATTACGGTCTCGGCGCCGAAAGCAGCAGCTTCTTCTATATCGCCGTCAATGCCTGCCCCGGCGGCGGCCTGGTGCTCGACGGCAACGGCCATCGCGGCGCCATGGGCCTCAGCGGCGAGATCGGCTGGCTGCCGATCGCCGACGGCCGCGACGGCAAGGGCCAGAAGGTCCAGCTTCTCGGCGAGATCTTCTCGCTGTTCTTCCTCTATGATTTCCTCGCCAAACACGGCATCGAAGTGAGCGTTCCCCAGGATCTGCTGACGCTCGATGCGCATGGAAGACGGCTCGTTTCGCAGTGGCTCAAGGAAATGAGCGCGCATCTGGCGGTCGCCGTCAAACATATCGCCATGATCGTCGATCCCGACGCCGTGCTCGTCGGCGGCAGGCTGCCGATCCGCATCGTCGATGAATTGCTGCGTTATGTGCACGAGCATCTCGACGCCGAGGACACCAACCTGCCGTCGCTGCATCGCGCCTCGATCGGCGAGGACGCCTCGGCGATCGGCGCGGCGGCGATGCCGATGGCGGCCGCCCTCATGCTCGCATCGGCGGATGTCGCCCAACGCACCCGCTCGCCACTAAAATTCATGGATCGGCTGAACAGTTGAAACGGCCGCAAGGCCCGGGAGGATATGGTGAAGATCGGCTTCTATACCTCGACATTCAATGACCGCCCGCTGGAGGAAGTGGCGGATTTCGCCGCATCGGCCGGTTTCGATGCGATCGAGATCGATGTCGGCGGCCATATCAAGACACCCGACCGGGTGGCCGACGCCGTCGCGCTGGCGAGAAGCCGCGGCCTCTTCGTCTCCTCTCTCACCTATTTCGGCAACCAGCTCGATGCCGACCGCGACAGGCGCCGGGAGCTCCGGGCAAGGACGGCGGAGTTCGCCCAGGCGATCGGCGAGACCGGCGTGCCGATCTTCGTGATCTTTCCGGGCCGGGACGACAGCGCCAGCGACGAGGCCAATTATGACGATTTCGCCGACTTCGCGAACGGTCTGATCGCCGAGACGCAATCCTCCGGCCTCACGTTTGCGATCGAAAACTGGCCGGGACCGAAAGACAATTTCATCGGCACCACGCCGAAGGGCTGGCAGGCGCTTTTCGCCAGAATCCCGGATCGCCGCTTCGGGCTGGAATTCGATCCCTCGCACCTCATCCGCATCGGCGTCGATCCCTATCACGCGCTGGAGACGGTGAAGGATCGCATTGCCATTCTGCATGCCAAGGATACCGCGATCGATCGCCAGGCGCTGCAGGCGATCGGCTATCACGGCAAGGGCTGGTGGCAATACAAGCTGCCGGGGCTCGGCCTTCTCGACTGGCCACGTTTCCTCAGCCAGGCGCGCGCACATGGCTTCGATGGCACGCTGTCAATCGAGCATGAAGATGCCGCCTATGGCTGGCCGGGCAAGGATCTCCATGCGCGCAAGGAGGGCGAACGCCTCGGCCTCGATTATCTCAAAAGCGTCTTGAACGGACTTTGACGGCGAATTCTGGAGGAGTTTCATGGCCCATGTTTCGGTCAACAATGCGCGCAAGGATTACGGCGCGTTCAAAGCCATCAAAGGCGTGTCGGTCGATATCGGCGACGGCGAATTCGTCGTGCTGGTCGGCCCCTCCGGCTGCGGGAAATCGACGCTGCTACGGATGATCGCCGGCCTCGAAGACATCACCTCGGGCAAGATCCAGATCGGCAAGCACATCGTCAACGAGTTGGCGCCAAAGGATCGAGACATCGCCATGGTGTTCCAGAACTACGCGCTCTATCCGCATATGACGGTCGCCAAGAACATGAGCTTCTCGCTGCGGCTGAAGCGCATGCCGAGGTCGGAGATCGACCACCGGGTTGGCAATGCCGCCAAGATCCTCGGCCTCGAAAATTTGCTGGAGCGCTATCCGAAGCAGCTTTCGGGCGGCCAGCGGCAGCGCGTGGCGATGGGCCGCGCCATCGTGCGCGATCCCGCCGTCTTCCTCTTCGATGAGCCCCTGTCGAACCTCGACGCCAAGCTGCGCGTGCAGATGCGCTCGGAGATCAAGGAACTGCATCAGCGCTTGCAGACGACCACCATCTACGTCACCCATGACCAGATCGAGGCAATGACCATGGCCGACAAGATCGTCGTCATGAAGGACGGGTTGATCGAGCAATCCGGCTCGCCGCTCGAACTTTACGACCGGCCGAGCAACCTATTCGTCGCCGGTTTCATCGGCTCGCCGGCCATGAATTTCATCAAGGGCAGCATGACGGAGAACGGCTTCCGCACGGAGGATGGCCTCGTGCTGCCGAGCGAGCGCCGCCCGCGCGACGCCGTCATCTACGGCATCCGTCCAGAACATATCAGTCTCGACCCCGACGGCATCGAGGTGACGACCGTCGTCGTGGAGCCGACGGGCTCGGAAACCCTCGTCCTCGTCCGGCTGGGAGGGCAGACGCTCACCTGCGTCTTCCGCGAGCGGATCAGGGCCGCGCCCGGCGACATCCTCAAGATCGCGCCGATCCACGATGCCGTGCACCTCTTCGCCGCCGACGAGCAGCGGATCACCACAGGCGAAGCGCCGTTGAGTTAAGCCCGCCGAATGCCCCTCCCCTTCGGCCGGGCGCCGCCGGGGGCGCGTTATCAGCGCCCCCGGCCCAAACTCCCCGGCCTCCCAGATATGATGCAGCACTGACCAAGTGTTTGAATACGCCGCCAAAAGGTTAATATGCGTTAACCTTAAATTTCTTGGCCGGTATCGGAGAATCGCGGATAATAACGGTTAGACGAGCTTTTGATCCCGAAAATCGTTATCCGAGAGATTGCCGCCGATGAACGCTAATTTGAACGCCTTGAAGGCAGCGCCACTGCATTTCGAGGATCAGATTCTCGAACAGGGCGACGTGATTTCGAAGAAACTGCATCTGCTCAGCGTGCAGCGTTTTCCACCCAATGCGAAGAAGACGCTGCGCAGCTTCTCGCTCGCCGAAGTCGCCAATTATGTCGGCGCGTCGCAGAGCACGCTGAAGAAACTGCATCTCGAAGGCAAAGGCCCCTGCCCCAGGACCTCGCCTTCGGGACGCCGCTCCTACAGCGCCGAGCAGATGCTGGAGCTCAGGCGCTATCTCGACGCACATGGCCGCTCCGAGAGCCGCATGTATGTGCCCCATCGCCGCGGAAATGAGAAGCTGCAGGTCGTCGCCGTCGTCAACTTCAAGGGCGGCTCGGGCAAGACGACGACGGCCGCCCATCTCGCCCAGCATCTGGCGCTGACCGGCCACCGCGTGCTCGCCGTCGATCTCGATCCGCAGGCATCGCTCTCTTCCCTGCACGGCTTCCAGCCGGAATTCGACCAGGCCTCCTCGCTTTATGAGGCGATCCGCTACGACGGCGAGAAGAAGAAGCTCTCGGAGATCATCCACAAGAGCAATTTTCCCGGCCTCGACATCGTGCCGGCTAATCTCGATCTGCAGGAATACGAATACGACACGCCGCTCGCCATGGCCGATAAATCGAACAATGACGGCAAGACCTTCTTCACCCGCATCTCGCGCGCGCTCGCCGAAGTCGACGATCGCTACGACGTCGTCGTCATCGATTGCCCGCCGCAGCTCGGCTATCTCACGCTGACGGCGCTGACGGCGGCGACCAGCGTCTTGATCACCATCCATCCGCAGATGCTCGACGTCATGTCGATGGGCCAGTTCCTGCTCATGCTCGGCGGCATCCTGAAGCCGATCCGCGCTGCCGGCGCCGAAGTGAACCTTTCCTGGTACCGCTACCTCATTACCCGTTACGAGCCGACCGATGTGCCGCAGGCCCAGATGGTCGGCTTCATGTCGACCATGTTCCACGAATTCATGCTGAGGAACCAGATGGTCAAATCGACGGCGATTTCGGATGCCGGCATCACCAAGCAGACGCTTTACGAGGTCGAGCGATCCTCGATGAACCGGGGAACCTATGATCGCGCGATCGAGGCGATGGACGCCGTCAACGCCGAGATCGCCGGGCTCATTCACCAGGCATGGGGGCGGTGAATTTGTCGGCCGACAAATTCACCGTTTCCATGAAGCAAATCAATGGAATGACTGCAATCGGAGGAAGTCATGGCACGGAAAAATCTGCTTGAGGGGCTTACCGAGATGCCCGAGAGCGCGGGCGCGCCGAACTATCCGATGCGCGGGGCAGGCCGCTCGCTCGTCCGATCGCTGGACGAGCTTGCCAAGCAGGCGGAGAAATTCCTCGAGGGCGAGGCGGTGGTCGATCTCGACCCCGATGTCGTCGAGGTCTCATTCGTCAAGGACCGGCTGTCGGAAGACGACGAGGCGTTCCGCGCGCTGGTCGAGGCGATCCGTGCACGCGGACAGGACACGCCCATCCTGGTGCGCCCACACGGCAAGATCGATGGACGCTATCAGGTCGTGTTCGGCCACCGGCGCCTGCGCGCCGCCCGCGAACTCGGCCGCAATGTCCGCGCCGTCGTCAAGGCGATCGACGACCGCACCCATGTCATCGCCCAGGGCCAGGAAAATTCGGCCCGCGCCGACCTCACCTTCATCGAGCGGGCGCTCTTCGCCAAGCGGTTGGAGGAGCTCGGCTATGACAGAGAGGTGATCTCGACGGCGCTCACCGCCAATGCGGCCTCGGTCTCGAAGATGATGTCGGTGATGGAGCGGCTGCCGCAAGAGGTGTTGCAGGCGGTCGGCCCTGCTCCCGGCGTCGGCCGCGAACGCTGGGTGGAACTGTCGCTGCTCGCCGGCAAATCGGCCAATGCCGCAAGTGTCGCCAAGGTTCTCGAGGACGACAACTTTCATGAGTTACCCTCCGACAAACGATTCGAAGCGCTCTATGCGGCGCTCAACAAAAGCGCGCGGCCGGTCAGGAAAACCGCCGCCGCCAGGAAGGTGACATGGCAGCCGCTGGACAAGGCGGTCCAGGCGGAAATGAAGAATGACGGCAAGGCGTTCTCGCTCTCGATGAAGGCGAGGAATGCCGGCCGCTTCGGGGAATTTCTCTCCGGCAGGCTGGATGCGCTCTATGAGCAATTCCTCGCCGAGGAGGGCAGACAAGGAGACTGAAACCGCAAAAGAAAAAGGCCCCCAAACGAACGAGTCGTGGAAGCCCTTCTCACATCCTTAAGCAAGACAGAGAATCGCATTTTCACGAATCCCCGTCAAGAGTCCTGAAGCGCGCACCCGTGTCTTTTCAGATGCGGCAATGACGCTGCAGCGCTTTTCCTCCTCGCATCGTTTCGGTGAGCGGATTTCTTTTGCCTGATGAGAGGTGAAGGAAATGGAGAGTGAATCTGTGACGACGCCCTTCGGGCGGCGGCCGATGTCGCTTGCCCTGCTGCTGAAACAGCGGCGCGGCGAAGCGATCGCGGCTGGAACCATGCGCAACAAATGGAAATTGTTCCGATCGGTCTGCGAGGCGCGGGCAGGGCTCGGCGTGACCGACCGGGCGCTCACCGTGCTCGACGCGCTGCTGAGCTTCTATCCCGAGGACGAGCTCTCCAGCGAAAAAGGGCTGGTGGTCTTTCCCTCGAATGTGCAGCTTTCGCTGCGAGCACGCGGCATGGCCGCCGCCACTCTGCGCCGGCATCTCGCCGTGCTCGTTGAGGCCGGCCTCATCTCCCGCAAGGACAGCCCGAACGGCAAGCGTTACGTCCGCCGCGGCAGGGAAGGCAGCATCGACGAGGCCTATGGCTTCAGTCTGGCGCCGCTGCTCGCCCGCGCATCGGAAATTGAGGCGATGGCCGCCGGGCTCGCCGCCGACCGGCAGAGGCTGCGGGCAATGAAGGAGCGGCTGACGATCTGCCGTCGCGACATCGTCAAGCTCATCGCCGCAGCACTTGAGGAAACCGTTCCCGGAGAGTGGGAGCGGGTGTCTTCGCTGTTTCACACACTGCTGCAGCGCATCCCGAAGGCGACAAAGCTCGAAAATCTGCCGCCGCTTCTCGAAGAGCTGGAAGCGCTTCGCCTCTCCATAATCAACACATTGGAATCGCACGATAAAATGCAAATGGCGAGCACCAATGAATCCCAGAGTGAGCGCCACATACAGAATTCGAATCCCGAATCCCTATCTGAATTTGAACCGGGCCTGGAAACGGGGCAGGAGGCGAGGGCAGGTCTGGAAAGCCATGACCAGAGCAGGCGAGGGGATGGCGGGCAGGGATGGCGGGCCGTGTCTCGGCCGCATGCGGGGAGATTGAAATCCTTCCCGCTCGGCATGGTGCTGCAGGCCTGCCCCGATATCATCGAATACGGTCCGGGCGGGGCCATCGGCAGCTGGCGGGATCTGATGACGGCGGCGATCACCGTGCGCGCGATGCTGCGCGTCAGCCCGTCGGCCTATGAGGAAGCCTGTTCGGTGATGGGGCCGGAAAACGCCGCCACCGTCATGGCCTGCATCCTGCAAAGGGGAGGGGGCATCACCTCCGCCGGCGGCTATCTCAGGGATCTCACGCGCCGCGCCGGAGGCGGCGAATTCGCGCTCGGTCCGATGCTGATGGCGCTGTTGCGGGTGAAAAATCCGCCAATCGCCAAAGTCAACTGACGGTGCTCTTTCTGCCGCGCAGAAGAGCGGCGCGAATCTGTTCGTTCTTGTTGAGGACGGGCGGTGGAACCGGCGCCGGCTCGGGCGCATCGGCCTTAGCGCCCTGCTTGAGGCTCAGGAAGCGCTTCTGCGCGACCAGCCGGTCTTCGGACGACAAGGGGTCGACCGGTTCGCCGTCGATGTTGTGGCGCATGGAATCGGGCTGGGCGCTGGCGAAATAATAGCGCCGGCAATGGACATAGGCTGCGGTCGCGCGCCGGAGCGTCGTTACCCCGGCCTCGGGCTTCAAGAGCGGACGCAGCTCGTTGAACAGGCCGACGGCGAAGGGAAGAACGGGATCGCCGGGCTTGGTCGGAAGCACGCCGACCGGCCGGATCAACATGCTGTTGATCGCGTTTGCCTTCTCCACATCGATCTCGGTCGCCGCAATTGGCCCGCGGCTGATCTTCCAGGGTTTGTCCATGCATCCTCCATAACGGCCGACTATGATGGTATCTTGACGGACAGGGCCAATAACGCCGCGGCCCGCACATTGCTAGCCCGCGGCAAGCTTCCATTTCCGGGCGGATATAGGTTCGGCCTTATCGGTCTGCCATTCCCATATAATCGTTTTTATCGCGGAATGTGCATTGACCTCCGGCATCGATTACACTTCTTATCCGCGCCCAAGAAGAATGACTGGCCGCGGGGAGGATATATGCGGGTTTTCTCGAACATTGACGAGCTGCGCCACACGCTCGATGCGCTGAAGCGGCAGGGCCGGACCGTCGGCCTCGTTCCGACGATGGGTTATCTCCATGCCGGTCATATGCAGCTTGTCGCGCGTGCCCGCGCCGAGAACGACATCGTCGTCGTCTCGATTTTCGTCAATCCACTGCAGTTCGGCCCGGCGGAAGATCTCAGCAAATATCCGCGCGATCTGGAGCGCGATTCAGCCATGCTGAAACAGGCCGGGGTCAATTTCCTTTTTTCGCCCGGTGTCGCGGATATGTATCCCCGCCCGATGCTGACCGTGGTCGATCTTCCCGATCTCGGCGGCGAGCTGGAAGGCGCGGTGCGACCCGGGCATTTCGCCGGTGTTGCGACTGTCGTCTGCAAGCTTTTCAACATCGTGCAGCCGCAGACCGCTTATTTCGGAGAGAAGGACTACCAGCAGGTCGTCATCATCAAGCGAATGGTGAATGATCTCGCCGTTCCGGTGCGTGTCATTGCCGTGCCGACCGTCAGGGACAGCGACGGCCTCGCCTTGTCGTCGCGCAATGTCTATCTCAGCGAGGCGGAGCGGCGGGCCGCGGTGATCATCCCTCAGACCCTCGACGAGGCGGAGCGTCTCGTCGCCGATGGTCTTGCGGACCCCGGCGAACTCGAGGCGAAGCTGACGGCGTTTCTCGGTCGCGAACCTCTGGCAAAGCCCGAGGTCGTTGCGGTCAGGGACGCCTCGACGCTGCAGCCGGTCGCCTCGATCACGGCGCCGGTTGTCGTGGCGCTCTTCGTAAGGATCGGTTCGACACGGCTTCTCGACAACAGGGTTATCGGGGGCAACAGGCTTATCGGCGAGCGGAGCTTGCCGGGAAAGGGAGTAAGCAGATGAGTGCGGTCGGATCCCACAAGCGTCTTACGCCAGCCCGCATCTCAGCCATGAAGGGCGGCAAACCGATCGTCTGCCTCACCGCCTATACCACGCCGATGGCGCGTCTGCTCGATGAGCATTGCGACCTGCTGCTGGTCGGGGACTCGCTCGGTATGGTGCTCTATGGCATGGAGACCACGATCGGCGTCACACTCGATATGATGATCGCACATGGCAAAGCTGTCATGCGCGGCGTTGCCAAGGCCTGCGTCGTCGTCGACATGCCGTTCGGCAGTTACCAGGAATCGAAGGAGAGCGCCTTCCGCAACGCCGTCCGCATTCTACAGGAAACCGGCTGCGACGCCGTCAAGCTGGAAGGCGGCGAAGAGATGGCCGAAACCATCGCCTTCCTGACGAAGCGCGGAATTCCGGTCATGGGGCATATCGGCCTGATGCCGCAACAGGTCCAGACCGCCGGCGGCTATCGATCCGTCGGGCACTCCGAACACGAGACCTCAAAGATCCGGCGCGACGCGCATGCCATCGGCGGTTCGGGAGCTTTCGCCGTCGTCATCGAGGGCACGGTGGAACCGCTCGCTCGCGAAATGACTTCAGCCATGCACATACCGACCATCGGCATCGGCGCCTCCGCCGCCTGCGACGGCCAGGTTCTGGTCTCTGACGACATTCTGGGGCTCTTCAACGATTTCACGCCACGTTTCGTCAAGCGTTATGACGAACTCGGCAAGAGGGTCGCGGATGCCGTCGCCGCCTATGCCGAGGACGTGCGCTCGCGAAAGTTCCCGGCAGCCGACCACACGTTCAAGCGACGGCCGTAAGACGAAGGGTCTGGCCGCTTATCGTTCCTCAACCCGTTCCCGCAGGGGGAAGGTCTCGGGGCGCCAACGGGGACAGCCAAGTCCGTTACCCGCCGCCATACTGCTGACGCATCGTCTCCGCCGACCGGCGGACCGCCTCGCCAACCTCCTGCAACTGCCTGGCCATGGGCGTGGAATTGCGCCAAACCATGCCGATGGTTCGCGACGGCTGCGGCGACGGAAAACGGGAGATCGAGACGTGGGCCGAGCGCGTTTCGACGGGAACGGCCATTTCCGGGATCAGGGTGACGCCGATGCCGGCGCCGACCATCTGGACGAGCGTGGAGAGCGAACTGCCTTCCATAATTTCCCGCGGGCGGGCCGGCCCGACCTTGCAGAACGACAGCGCCTGGTCGCGGAAGCAGTGCCCCTCTTCGAGCAGCAGCAGCCGCATTTCGCGCAGCGCCTCGCGCTCGGGCACTGGCTTGTCGCCGTCCTCGTGGCGCCGGACCAGCACGAACTCTTCACTGAACAGCTCGAGTTCGGTGAGCGAGGGTTCCGACACCGGCAGCGCGACGATCGCCATGTCGAGCTGGCCCTGCGCCAGTTCATGAACCAGCTTGCCCGTCTGCGTTTCGCGCACTTCGATCTGAATCCCCGCGAAGGTTTCGTTGAGATCGTTTATAATTGCCGGCAGCAGATAGGGCGCGATCGTCGGGATGATGCCGATGCGAAGACGCGTGAGGAAGGATTCGCGCGAAGCGCGGGCGAATTCCCCCAGCTCATCGACGGCGCGCAGGATGTCGCGGACCCTTAGGGCAAAGCTCTGGCCGAATGGGGTAAGCTTGACCTCGCGCGCGCTTCGCTCGAAGAGCTCGCTGCCCAACTCTTGCTCAAGTTCTTTGATCTGCATGGAGAGCGCCGGCTGGGAGATGGCGCAGGCGTCGGCGGCGCGGCGGAAGCGACCATCCCGCGCCAAGGCTTCAAAATAACGCAGCTGTTTCAGGGTAAGATTCTTCATAACCTCAGCTTATCGCAGCGATCAGTAAATCCAACTTAAAATTATTGAACGCTTCCGATATGAAGACTGCAAGTGAGAGAGTGGGGCGTCAGCTCAGGCTCATCTTTTTGAACCGCAGACAGATCAAGCAATGAAGGAGACGATCATGGACAACCCCACTGACAGCACAGGCAAATGTCCTGTCGCCCATGGCAATGCGCCGCGCGGCCGAGCCAACCGTGACTGGTGGCCGAACCAGCTGAATGTGCAGATTCTTCATCACAATTCCGGCCGTGCCGACCCTATGGGCAAGGAGTTCGACTATGCCGAAGAGTTCAAGAAGCTCGATCTCGACGCGCTGAAGAAGGATCTTCACGCGCTGATGACGGATTCGCAGGACTGGTGGCCGGCCGACTTCGGCCATTACGGCGGCCTCTTCATTCGCATGGCCTGGCACAGCGCCGGCACCTACCGCATTACCGACGGCCGCGGCGGCGCCGGTCAGGGCCAGCAGCGTTTCGCACCGCTCAACTCCTGGCCTGACAATGCCAACCTCGACAAAGCCCGCCGCCTGCTGTGGCCGATCAAGCAGAAATACGGCAACCGCATCTCCTGGGCCGACCTCCTGATCCTCACCGGCAATGTCGCGCTCGAATCGATGGGCTTCAAGACCTTCGGCTTCGCCGGCGGCCGCGCCGACGTCTGGGAGCCGGAAGAGCTCTACTGGGGTCCTGAGGGCACCTGGCTCGGTGATGAGCGCTACAGCGGCGAACGCCAGCTCGCAGAACCGCTCGGCGCCGTGCAGATGGGCCTCATCTACGTCAACCCGGAAGGTCCGAACGGCAATCCCGACCCGGTCGCTGCGGCTCGGGACATCCGTGAAACCTTCGCCCGCATGGCAATGAACGACGAAGAAACCGTGGCGTTGATCGCCGGCGGCCACACCTTCGGCAAGACCCATGGCGCGGGCGACCCGTCCTTCATCGGCGCCGAGCCGGAAGGGGGCGCGATCGAGGACCAGGGCCTCGGCTGGAAGAGCTCGTTCGGCACCGGCGTCGGCAAGGACGCGATCACCGCCGGCCTCGAAGTCACCTGGTCGCAGACTCCGACCAGGTGGAGCAACTATTTCTTCGAAAACCTCTTCGCCCACGAGTGGGAGCTGACGAAGAGCCCTGCCGGCGCCCATCAGTGGCGGGCGAAGAACGCCGAAGCCTCCATTCCGGATGCTTATGAGCCGGGGAAGAAGCATGTTCCGACCATGCTGACCACGGATCTTTCGCTCCGCTTCGATCCGATCTACGAAAAAATCTCGCGACGCTTCCTGGAGAATCCAGATCAGTTCGCCGACGCTTTCGCCCGCGCCTGGTTCAAGCTGACCCACCGCGACATGGGCCCGAAGGTGCGCTACCTCGGCCCGGAGGTTCCGGCCGAAGACTTGATCTGGCAGGACGTGATCCCGCGTGTCGACCATCCCCTCGTCGACGACGAGGACATCGCCGACCTCAAGGCAAGGGTTCTGGCGACGGGCCTCAGCGTGCAGGAACTGGTTTCGACCGCCTGGGCGTCCGCCTCGACCTTCCGCGGCTCCGATAAGCGCGGCGGCGCCAATGGCGCGCGCATCCGCCTCGCCCCGCAGAAGGATTGGGAAGCCAACCAGCCCGCACAGCTCGCCAAGGTTCTCGGCGTTCTCGAAGGCATCCAGAAGGACTTCAACGCCGCCCAGACCGGGGGTAAGAAGATCTCGCTCGCCGACCTGATCGTTCTCGCCGGTGCAGCCGGCGTCGAGAAGGCGGCAGCGGCCGGCGGCAACGCCATCAGCGTGCCCTTCACGCCGGGCCGCATGGATGCGTCCGACGCCCAGACGGACGCGCATTCCTTCGCCGCACTCGAGCCGCGCATCGACGGCTTCCGCAATTATGTGAACAGCAAGCGTATGCAGTTCATGAAGCCGGAAGAAGCACTCGTCGACCGCGCCCAACTCTTGACGCTGACCGGGCCTGAAATGACCGTCCTCGTCGGCGGCCTGCGCGTGCTGAAGGCTGGCAACCCCGAGCACGGCGTCTTCACGTCGCGGCCCGAGACGCTGACGAACGATTTCTTCGTCAACCTGCTCGACATGGCCACGCAGTGGGTTCCCGCCGCCGGCAAGGATGGCGTCTATGAAGGCCGCGACCGCAAGACGGGTGCGCCGAAGTGGACCGGCACCCGCGTCGACCTGATCTTCGGCTCGCACTCGCAACTGCGCGCCTTCGCCGAAGTCTACGGCCAGGCCGACGCCAAGGAGAAGTTCGTCAGGGACTTCGTCGCCGCCTGGAACAAGGTCATGAACGCCGACCGCTTCGACCTCGTCTGATCAGTCCCGCAAATTTTGCCCGGGCGCGGTTTCGGCTGCGCCCGGGCTTTTTCGTCTCTATCGAATGCCTGTATTGCTAAGGCCTTGATCCTCCTGCCTCACCAAGTCAGATTAGGTGGAGATGGGCACCACCTCTCCTTCCTCATTCCTGTGCTCGTCACAGGAATCCAGTGCGCCAAGTCCTTGGGCGCGAGACACTTTTCAATTGTTGTATTGAGTCGTTCACCGCGCGGACGCGCGGTAGCTGGATTCCTGTGGCACAGGAATGAGGAGCGGGGTTGGCCTCCAGCCATTCTCTCCCACACCGGAGTTTCCCGGCTCCAGCTCCCGATCGTTCGGGCCGTCGATGCAGTGTCGC
Source organism: Rhizobium lentis (assembly GCF_014200175.1). Taxonomy (GTDB): domain Bacteria; phylum Pseudomonadota; class Alphaproteobacteria; order Rhizobiales; family Rhizobiaceae; genus Rhizobium; species Rhizobium mulingense. The sequence goes on from NZ_JACHBD010000006.1 coordinate 116,375, forward strand.
AGACTTCTAGCCATGAGCGACCTCGAATGCGATAGATAATCGACGCATTTGGGGGAACGGTTTCAAGGTAAAGTCGCGGCCATCACCGGAGCCGCCTCGGGTATTGGATTGGCGTCGACCAAAGCGATCATCTCTGCCGGCGGTACGGTGGTGATGATCGATCGGGACGAGGCGGCGCTGGACGCAGCCTGCGGCAGGCTCCTTCGACATTTGAGTTGAGCGGAAGGCAGGGTGGAATCATCTCCGTATAAACCGGTCAGGAGGCGGACACGGCGCGCCGAAACGGCTGAAGCTCTCTGGGGCTACCGCCCGGTCGTCCAATCCTCGACGCGCAGGCCATCCACGCGCCGGAAATCCCCGACGTTGTTTGTAATAAGAACAAGATCCCGCGTCTTCGCCTGCCCGGCGATCAGCACATCGTAAGGACCGATCGGTGTTCCCTTTGCCGCCAACGCCGCGCGGACCTCTCCAGCGGCCAGCGCATCCTCGCGCTTGAAACCGACGGCCGGGAAATCCGCCATGAACAGGCGCAGGGTTTAGAGATTGTAGGAAATTTTCGCGCTTTTATAGGCGCCGTAATAGAGCTCGTGCATGACGATGCTCGACAGCCCGATCGATCCCTCATCGCTGTCCATGATGTGGGCGAGCAGCGTGTCGGACTTCCGGCCGGTCAGAGCGATCATCGCATTGGTGTTGATGAGATGGGTGATCACTTGAACAAGTCCTGAAGGCCAGTTCTCTCCTGATCTTCCGGCTGCTCGCGTCCCTCCGCCATGAAATCGTCGCTGAGGCCGCGCTCCAGGGCGCTGCGCAACGAGGCCCACCGCACGCCATGATCAGTCCGCGGCCGGAGAATGATCGCATCGCCTTCCCGTGTCACTTCCACCTGATTCACGTCGAAGCGAAACTCCTTCGGCAGCTGGACGGCCTGCGAATTGCCGGATTGAAACACGCGCATATTGCGGCATAGAGAACGCTCCACAGCTTGTATATATACCCGCGGCTGGCGGTATTCATGCAAGAAGCCGTTCCACTAACGAGGCAGAATGCCGAAAGGCGAGAGCGTCAGCAGATCGGGATCATCCGTCTCCGTCGCTTTCGCCACCTCGGCGTGGCTCATGCTGTAGCCGTAGGCAAGGACGCGGACGCCGTCGATCATGAAGAACTGCGCCTGGTCCAGGCCGGGCCGCAGCGTTGCCGTCACGGTGACTGTTTCATACATTCTTTCGAGATGCAGAGGCTCCTGCGGAACGACGCGCACCAGCTGGTTGGGCGGAGGGGAAGGCATATGGCTGCAGGCTCCGGCCCAGGGGACCAGCATGAATTCGTAGACGAGGTCACCATCCTGGTCGACCGGCAGCACGAAGCCCGTCAATTCGACCGGCTGGCCCTCGTCATGCCAGGCCAGCGTTTCGCCCTGCGGGCCGCTGACCGTCTTGCCCGACAGCGGCATTGTCGTCTTGGCCTGATCGGCCGGCCGCAAAGCACTCCAGAAAATGGGCTGGGCTGCGGCAAATGCATCGGAAACCGGCGATGTGGAAACCAATGCCAGCACCGCGACCATCAGGCAAAAGGGACTGTGCTTCATCATCGCGTCTCCTGGGCCGGCCGTTTCGGCGACCTGCCGCTGCCGCGCGAATGCTACTCCTGATTTCGCTCGGCCGTCAAAACTTCCTTCCTTGGTGAGTGTTTTTTGGAGTGAGAGCAATTGCACGCCCTCGTCATGGGAAGACCCCGTGTGGGTGAACACGGGGTCTTCCTGCCGGGCCGCAGCGATCAGTGAGCCGCGGCTTTCTCCGGCATCATCGAGGAGTGGTGCGAGGTGATCAGCCAGTTCCCGTCCTTGAATTCATAGGTGTAGGTATAGCGGGCGGGGACCTTGGAGCCGTCCTTCATCGCGAAGGTGTAGGTGCCGGTGTCAACGGCCCAGTTGCAGCCGGTCTTGATGTCGCGGCTGTCGATATGGCCCTTGGGCTCGTTGGCGAGGAAGTGCTTGAAATAATCGATCCGCTCTTCCTGGGTCAGGCGGGGCTTGTTCGAGAGGGTGGCGAGCAGCACGGAGTCCTCGCTGTAGTTCTTGGCGACCTCATCCGGGCTCAGCGTCGCGAGCGAGCCGTTCCAGCGGTCGAAGAGCTTGGCGACCTGCTCCTCGCTCACCGGGGTGCAGGTTACCGTTTCGCCGGCGGCCGCGGCCGACTGGACCTGAACGGCACCAAGGACGAGAGCGGCGGCAATGATCATACGCATGTTTGACTTTCCTTTATCGCGGTTCCGGCGGACATCGCATCGGTCGACCGCATGACCGAGATCTAAGGTGCCGGGCACCGCGGCCCCATCTGCCGGGTGGCCTCGATCCGGTCTGCCGAATGGCATAGATGACATTCGCGCCGGAATGACTATCGTGCCCGCGTCATTCATCGCAGGAGCAGTCCCTTTGGGTCTGGAGCATAATACGGATACCGCCCATTCGCCCGATGTCGCGGAAATGCGGACGCTTTATCGGGCGGCGGAAGCCCGCGCGGCGCGGCTGCGCTTCATTATCGAGGCACGAAACCTGCTCGATGCGCAGGCCTTCGAAATGGCCGCGCCCGAGGTGCTGTCCCGCCTTTCCGATTTTGCCGGCGCCTCCCGGGCCGAACTCGTCTTTCCCTCCTTGCACGGAGCAGCGCCGGTGCGGCTGGAGATCGGAAGGAGCATTGATTACGAGGGCATCCTCTTTGCCTCCGAAGACGGCTCGGGTCTCAGCCTCACGCTCATCGGCCCGTTGCGAGGACACGCCGTCGATGCCGACGACCTGAAGACATTGGAGGTGGTGGCCGGCCAGCTTGCCGACGCCTGCAATCTCGAACGGCAGGCAGTGGAAAAGCAGGCGCTGCTCGGTGATCTCGAACGGCAGCGCAGCGAACTCACGGCCCTCGTGGCACAGCTGATCCAGGCGCAGGAGCAGGAGCGCCAGCGGGTGGCGCTCGACCTGCATGACGGCTCGGCCCAGCTTGCCGCCGGCCTCAGCTACCGGCTGCAGGATCTGGCGGCGCGGATGGGCGAAGCGCATGCGCTCAAACCCGAGATCGATGAGCTCGCGGCGCTCGCGCGCCATTCCGTCGCCGATCTTCGCGCGGCGATCGCCGATCTGCGCCCGCCTGAGCTCGATGATCTCGGTGTCGCCGCCGCACTGCGAACCCGGCTCGATGCGATCGACGGCATGGAGGTGATCGCCGATCTCGATGGCGCCGCCGACCGCTGGCCGGCCTCGACCGGGATCATCTTCTACCGCGTCGCCCAGGAGGCGATCACCAATGCGCTCAAGCACGCCGAAGCGAGCCGGCTCACCGTGCGCCTTTTCGAAGACGGCGCGGGGCAGGCCCATCTCGAAGTGATCGACGACGGCAAGGGCATCGGCGAGGCCCGCCATGCTGAAGTTCAGGGAAGGGGAGCCCGGCTTGGCATTGCCGGCATGCGCGAGCGGCTGGCGCTGCTCGGCGGCCGTTGCGAGATCGGCGCCGGCGCCTCCGGCGGCACGCACGTCCACGCCGCAGCGCCGCTCAAGCAGGAGGCGGCGGGATGAGCGCATCCATTCTCGTCGCCGACGATCACGACATCGCCCGCGCCGGTCTGATCACTATGATCGGCGGCCAGGACGATTTCCATGTCGCCCTCGACGTGGGCGACGGCGCGGAGGCGGTGGAAGCGGCAGCACTGCACAAGCCGGATCTGGCGCTCCTCGATATCCGCATGCCCCGCATGGACGGCCTTGCCGCAACGCGCGAGATCCGGCGCGTCTCACCCGGCACCCGCGTCATGATCATCACCATGCATGACAGCCTCGATTATCTGGAAGCGGCAATCGAGGCCGGCGCCAGCGGCTATCTGCTGAAGGATGCGAGCCGCGACGACATTCTGCGCACAATCCGCCGCGTGCTCGAAGGCGACGCCTTCTTCGACGGCCCGCTGGTCGCAAGGCTGCTGAAGCGCGCCGCCACCAAGCCGCAGACCAATGCCAACAGCCTAGAAACGTTGACGGTGCGCGAGCGCGAGGTGCTGAGCAAGGTAGCTGAGGGCCTGACCAACAAGGAGATCGGCCGCGCGCTGAAAATCTCGCCCGGCACGGTCAAGATCCATGTCGAGCGCATCATCGCCAAGCTCGGCGCCGGCGATAGGACGCAGGCCGCCGTCATGGCTGTGCGCGGCGGGCTCGTGCCGACAGCTAGGGAAGGGCAATGATGCCGCGCTTCGCCAACCTGCCGCTCAGGGCAAAGGGCATCGTCATCATCATGGTGCCGCTGGCGCTGCTCCTGACCGCACTCGCTTCGGTCTTCGTCGCCGACCGGCAGAGCCGCATTGCCGAGGACCAGGTGCGGGTGACGCTGGAGATCCAGTCCGGCATTCAGGAGCTGCATGCCCTGATCGCCGAAGCGGCGACCGCCATGCGTGGCTATCTGCTGACCGGCAGGAGCGACTTTCTCGATCCCTTCAACCGGGCGGAGGAAAGGCTGCCCGTGGTGCTCGACGAGGTCGACCGGCGCTTGCGCGATGAGGAGCAGAAGGCCCGCCTCGAGCGCATCCGCGCCCTGGTCGACGCCAAAGTCGACCGTCTGCAGCTCCTGAAACAGGCCGACGTCCTGCGCGTCGGCGGGCGAGAAGATCTTGCCGCCAAGCTCATCGAGGGCAAGCAGGTGCTCGACATGCTGCGGCAGGAGATCGACGCGATGAACCGGCGCGAGGCCGATCTCCTCAATGCTAGGACGCAGGCCGCCGACCGGGTCCGCACTCTGTCGCGCAGCCTGATGATCGCCGCCGGCTTTCTCGGCTTTTCCGGGGCGCTCGTCGCCGTCTTTCTGTTTTCGGCAAGCATTGTGCGCCGCGTGCACTCGCTAAAGGCCGAGGCGCACCGTCTCTCGCGGGGGGAGGTCGTGACATCAGCCGATCCCTTCCGCGATGAGCTCGGCAATCTCGGACAGGCGCTCGCAGATGCGAGCGTACTTCTGAAAAAGCGCGAGACCGATTTGACCGAGAGTGAGGAGCGCTTCCGCCAGCTGGTCGAGGGCGTCAGCGATTACGGCATATTCGGGCTCAATCCTGATGGGCGGGTGGTGAGCTGGAATGCCGGCGCCGAGCGGATCACCGGCTACCAGGCCGAAGAGATCGTCGGCCAGCATTTCTCCCGCTTCTATCCCGCTGAGACCAGGGAGACATTTCCGGCGGAGGAACTTTCCAAGGCAGCGCTGCACGGCCGCACCGAAGCGGAGGGCTGGCGCCTGCGCAAGGACGGCTCGCGTTTCTGGTCGCATGTCGTCGTCACCGCCCTCCATGACGAGACCGGGCGGCTGCGCGGCTTTTCCAAGATCACCCGCGACGTTACCGAGCGCAAGCAATTCGAGGAAGCGCTGCTGGCCGCCCGCGAGGATGCCGTGCGGGCCAGCAACGCCAAGAGCGAGTTCCTGTCGCGCATGAGCCACGAGCTGCGCACGCCGCTGAATTCCGTGCTCGGCTTTGCCCAGCTTCTGGAAATGGACGTCAACGACCCGGAGTCCCGGGAGAGCGTCGCGCAGATATTGCGAGCCGGCCGGCATCTGCTGAGCCTGATCGACGAGGTTCTCGACATGGCGAGAATCGAGGCCGGGCGCATGGATCTGGCCGTCGAGCCGCAGCCCATCGCGGAGGTGATCGAGGAAGCGGTGTCGCTCGCAAGGCCGCTCTGCGGCAAGGAGCAGATCCGCATCGAGATCATGGAGGCCGAGCCGGATCTGGCGGCGCTCGCCGACCGCCGGCGTCTCCTCCAGGTGTTGCTCAACCTTCTTTCCAATGCGGTGAAATATAATCGCCCGCAGGGCAGCGTGACCGTCGGCCACCAGGCGCTTGATGACCGCATCCGCATCGAAGTCAGCGATACAGGCCCAGGCATTCCGGCCGAGCGCGTCGCGCGTCTGTTCACCCCCTTCGACCGTCTGGGCGCCGAGCGCATCAGCCAGGAGGGTACCGGCCTCGGGCTCGCGCTCTCCAGACATCTGATCGACGCCATGGGCGGAACGCTCGGCTTCGGCAACCGGCAAGGGGGCGGCGCCACGTTCCACGTCGATCTGCCGCGTGCGCCTGCGGCGATGCGGGAGGCGGCGGCGCAAGACGTCGCGGTGCCGTAAGGCGCCGCCGGTTTGTTGAAAAGCTCTCTTCCGTCATGCTCGGCCTTGTGCCGAGCATCTGACCACGGTAATTGATTGGCAGGAAAACATTTATTTCCAGAAACTTAATTGGGCCGGCGTAGATCCTAGGCACGAGGCCGAGGATGACGTCGCGGGTTTGCGTCCATGACAGATACCACCGATATCCTGCGCGCTTCGACGATCCTGATCGTCGATGATGAGCCCGCCAATGTTTCGCTGCTGTAGCGTATCCTCAAGCGCGAGGGTTTTACGGCGCTGATCAGCACCACCGAGCCGCGCGAGGCCCTGCGGCTCTTCCGCGAGTATCCCGTCGATCTCGTCCTGCTCGACCTGATGATGCCCGATCTCGACGGTTTCGCGCTGCTCGAGACTTTCGCAAGGCTCATCCCCGACGACAGCTACCTGCCGATCCTGGTTCTGACAGCCGATGCGACCCTGCCGACGCGCCGGCGCGCGCTTTCCCTCGGCGCGAAGGATTTCCTGACCAAGCCCTTCGACGCGATCGAGGCAGTCCTGCGCATCTTCAACCTGCTCGAAACTCGCATCCTGACGCTGGAGCTTTCCAGGCACGGGCTGGCGACGCCGAAATCGGAACGCCCCAGGATCGATTGATCCGTGTCGCCGATCCGTCGGCGAGTCCAATCTAAGGTCAGGGATTGACCCAGCGGCAAAAGGAGAGGGCGCCGGCTTCGTCATAGCCGAATAATGCTCTGCGATTGTCCTGCTGCCACAACTGGAACCAATCGAGCGTCCGAGCCCTAAAGATCAAGACGCCGAAGCGCGCCTTTGCCTCCGCCTCATCCGCAGGCTCCGCCGCCGTGTCGATCGTTTCGAAGGCGCGTTCGTCCCCGGGCGGGCCGCCCGTATAGGTCATCCGTGTTCGCGCGGGTAGCCTGTCCCACGCGGCCTCGGTCCCTCCGCTTCCCGGCCCATGAAGCTCGACCTCTCCCTGAAGCCGAAGTTGCAGCCGGCTTTCGGCGCTGAAGCCGAGGACCGTGACACGAGGATTTGCGAAAAGCTCCTGCCATTTCGGGCTGCGTGTATCCGTATGAAATTCGAGACGCCGCGCCGATCTGTCGGCGCCTCGCAGCACGACCATGCGCGCCTGCGGCCTCGTCTCGACATCGACGGAGCAGAGGTTGAGATAGCGGAAACCCGACTGCGGATCCGCCGCAGCCGTTTCGAGCTCCGCCCATGCCGAGGCATCGATGTCAGTGAGATCCACTGGCAGGTCCCCGGTCAAACGGAACGGGCGATGCCGCCGTCGACGCGGATGTTCTGGCCGGTGATGTAGCCGGCCCCCTCCGAAAGGAGGAAGGCGATGGTGGCCGCGATTTCCTCGCTGGTGCCGTAGCGGCCCATCGGAACGCTGTCGCGCCGCTCGTCGGTGGCGGGCAGGCTGTCGATCCAGCCGGGCAGGACGTTGTTCAGGCGAATGTTCTTGGCCGCATAGCTGTCCGCGAAGATCTTGGTGAAGCTCGCCAGCCCCGCCCGAAAGACGGCCGAGGTCGGGAACATTGGCGAGGGTTCGAAAGCCCATGCCGTCGAGATATTGACGATGGCGCCGCCGCCCTGTCTCTCCATGATCGGCGCCACCAGCCGGATCGGTCGCACCGAGCTCAGGAAATAGACCTCCATGCCCTTGTGCCAGTCCTCGTCTGAGATGTCGAGGATCGGCGCGCGCGGGCCGTGGCCGGCGGAATTGACCAGCGCGTCGATGCGCCCCCATCGCCCCATCGAGAGATCGACGAGCCGCTTCACATCGTCGTTGGACTGGTTGGAGCCGGTGACGCCGACGCCGCCGAGTTCCTTTGCCAGCGCCTCACCTTTGCCGGAGGAGGACAGAATGGCGACACGGTACCCGTCCGCCGCCAGCTTCCGCGCGGCTGCGGCGCCCATGCCGGATCCGCCTGCGGTGATGAGAGCGACTTTTTCTTCAGACATTGAAATCTCCGACTGCTGAGTTTGCGAAGCACTATGCCAGATATGCTCTCTGCTTTCGCGCGAGAAAGAAACATGCGAGACTGTAGAAAATCTACCGGATAAGCCAATGATCCAATCCCGCCGCGCGCTGCCGCCGTTAAATGCCTTGCGCGCTTTCGAGGCTTCGGGCCGCAGGCTGAATTTCCGCGCCGCCGCCGAGGAACTCGGCGTCACGCAGGGTGCGATCGCCCAGCAGGTCCGCGCGCTGGAAGATCAGCTCGGCCTCATGCTGTTCCAGCGCCTGCCCCGCGGCCTTGCGCTGACCGCGCAGGGTGCGGCCTACCTCTCCGACGTGACCCGCGCCTTCGACATGCTTGGCGAAGCGACCGGGCGGCTTTTGGCGCGGCCGGAAACCGTGACGATCAGCGTCACCCCGACCGTAGCCGCCAAGCTTTTGATCCCGCGCCTCGCCGAGCTCTACAGCGCCCTTCCCGAGGTGGATCTGAGGACGGTGGCCACCGAGGCGCTGTCGGATTTCGACCGCGACCAGGTGGATATCGCCGTGCGCCTGACCAGCCAGGCTTTCCCGGCGACGCTGGAGGCAAGGCTGCTGTTCCGCCAGAAACTTGTCGCGGTCGCGAGCCCGCATCTGGTCAAGGACCTTACCCTCCCGTTGAGCGGCGAAGAACTTTGCAAGCTGCCGCTCCTGCATGACTCACACGATCGCTGGGGCGTGTTCCTCGGGATCCGGGAGAAGCTGCCGGGCGCGGCTTTCAACCACACGACACTGGCGCTGGATGCGGCGCTTGCCGGCCAGGGCGTGGTGCTCGCCTGCCGGGCTTTCGTGGCGGCCGATCTCGAGGCTGGGCGGCTGGTGCAGGTGACGAATGCCACAGCGACCATCGGAGCCGATTACTTTCTCGTCCGCAAACGCTCATCATCGCCGCGAAAGGCGGTGGACGCGGTGTGGGACTGGTGCGCGGCGCGGCTGTCGCTCACCTGACCGCCTGATGATCGAGACCGGCTCACCGCAACGGAGGCGCTCGCGGAGGCACGAGTTCAAAACCCTGGGATGACACGGGCCTCCGTCACGCCGCATACCCTACACTATCCCCAACGTACAAGGAGGAGGGACGTTGGAGTATGCCGCGCCGACAATCGCGGGGGTGTTGGAGGATGCGCCAATGCCCGCGAGAGCCTCATCCTGAGGTGCCCCGAAGGCCTCAAAGGACGAGGCGGGCGCCCCCTGAAGCCAGCAGCACCTTGCCGCCAATCCGGAAGGGCAGGGCGGCTTGCAGTGCCTCGCCGATCTGTTCCAGCGGAAACACCTCCCGCACCTCGGTTGCGATCACGTTTGCGGCGATCTGCGCGGCCACCTCGGAATAGGCGCGCTGGACATTGTCCATGGTTTCCGAATGAACCCATTCCCGGAGGTGGCAAAAGGAAAAGGTGATATCGGGATGGGAGGACCAGAAGGAATTCGGGATGCTCTGACCTGAAAGCAGGCCGTAATGCACGAAATGGCCACCCGGCTTGAGCGCATCGGCAAGGACCGAGGCGCGTGGGCCGCCGACGCAGTCGAGCACCGCATCGAACCCATGCCGGCCGGCGAGCCCGGCTGCCAGGTCACTATCCTCCCTGTCGATGATAACAGTCTCGAGCCGGCCGCGCAGGCGCCGGCGGGATTCTTCGCTGCGGACGATCGCCACCGGCTCGACGCCAACGGCATTTGCGAGGCCGATCAGGATCGATCCGATCGAAGAGGCGGCGGCATTGACGGCGATGCGCATGCCCGGTCTCAGCCCGATCTTGTTGTGCAGCATCAGCCAGGCGGTCATCGGGTTAACGTAGCTCGTCGCCGCCTCGAAATCGGAGAGCGCGTCGGGCACGCGCAGGCACCAAATGGGGTCGGTGTCCTTGAACTCCTGCCACCCGCCGGCGCTGCGCACCGGCAGCACCCGCGTCCCTGGATTCAACCCATAGACCGCTTCGCCGCAGGCTTCGATCACGCCGAAGGCTTCGAAGCCCGGAATGAAGGGCAGGATCGTGCGGCCGGCATAGGCGCCGGAAATGGTGATGATATCGGAAGGATTGATCGAGCGCGCGAGCAGCCGCACTCGGACCTGGTCGCGCCGCAGCGTCGGCAGCGGCGTCCGCTCGATCCCGACGACCTCATGGGCCGGGCCGAATTTTCGCACCACCGCCTGATATTGCATTGCATCCCCCTGAGAACAGCGGTTAGAACAGCCCACCAATTTTGGGTGATCGAATGAGCGTTGACGACAGGCCTTTAGCATCGTTCCGGGTCTCGATGCGAGACATCGACATCTATGGCCATGTCCATAATTCGGTCTACCTCGATTATTGCGAGGATGCTGTCGTCGAGTTTCTGCGCCATCGCGAGATCCTCGGCCACTTCCGCCACACGACCTCCGGTGTCGCCTATCACGTCAAGAAGGCTGAGATCACCTTTCACAACCCCATCGACGTCGACGATGTCGTCGAGGCGAAGGTCGCTGTCGAGAAGATCGGGCGCACCAGCCTCGCCTTTACGATCGAACTCTTTCGCCGGCGCGACGGCGCCCATTGCGCAACGGCCGGCCTCGTCTGGGTCTGCGTCGGCCTTTCCGACAGCCGCCCGACGCCGATCCCGGAGGCGACCAGAGCCGCCTTGTCGCAGGGCTGATCCATGCCGATCCATGCAGAGCTTCTTCGACACGCCACGGAGAGACCGGACAAGCCGGCGGTGGTGATCGACGGCGGCGCGCTCAGCTACGGCGAACTTTACGCGCGCTCGCGGGCGATCTATCGCTTTCTCCAGGATCTTCCCGACTCGAACCCGCGCACGATCGACCTGCCCGGCGTCAAGAAGCTCGTTGCCTTAAGCCTCGGCAACCATATCGGCTTTGCCGAATATTTCGTCGCCGCCACCGCCTTGCCGCATGCCTGCGCTGTCATCGATCCGATGATGCCGCCCGAAAGGATCGAGCGCATCCTCGAGCGCCTCGCGCCCGACGTGCTGGTTGCCGACGACGAGGCAAGCCCCAGTGCGGAGATCGGCCGCCGGCTCGGTCTATCGGTCGTCATTGCCGGAGCGGAACCCTTCGATCTCGCCGCACCGGGAGAGGACCTGCCGGATGCCGACGGCATCTTCCTGATCGGCTTCACCTCGGGCACCACGGCCGAGCCGAAAGCCTATTGCCGCTCGCGCGAGCAGTGGCGCCGCAGCCTCGACCGGGGGCGCCTGGTTTTCGAACTCCAGGAGGCGCCCTCGACCCTCTGCCCCGGCGCCCTGGCGCATGGCCTGGCGCTTTACGCCCTGGTGGAAGCGCTCGATGCCGGGGCGACATTCCATTCGGTGCGGAAGTGGGATGCAGGCGCGCTCGCGCGCACCCTCGCCTCCGCAGAGATCGAACGGCTGGTCGCGGTGCCGACCCATATAGCCGGGATTGCCCGCGCATGGGCCGGCGAGCCCGCGCTCGAGTGCCTGCGCGACGTGCTGACCGCCGGCGCCAAGCTGAACCTCAACGAGGTCGACTCCATGCGCCGCCTTTTTCCCAAGGCGCGCATCCGGGAATATTACGGTGCTTCCGAGATCGGCTTCATGACGGTCTCGACGCTTGCCGGCGGCGAGACCGATTTTCCGATCGACCGGGTGGGGCAGGCCTATCCCGGCGTCGCGATTTCCATCCGCGACCCTGAGGAAAACGATGTCGGCACCGACGTGCCGGGCACCATCTTCGTCAACAGCGACCTCATCGCCGACGGCTATCTCTGGGGCGACGACGGCCAGGCGTTCCGGGTGACACCATCAGGCGCCACCGTCGGCGATCTTGGCGAGATCGACGCCAACGGCATGTTGCGGGTGATCGGCCGGGCGGGCGGCATGATGATCTCGGGCGGCAACAACGTCTATCCCGCCGAAGTCGAGAGCGCGCTGAAGACCTGCCCCGGCGTCGAGGAAGCCGTCGTCTTCGGGCTGCCGGATGACTATTACGGCCAGAGGATCGTCGCCGTCGTCTCCGGCGAGGCGATCGATGCGAAAATCCTGGCCGATCATTGCGCGGGCAAGCTTGCGCGGTTCAAGATCCCCAGGCAATTCTACCGGATCGGCGCCTGGCCGATGACGAGCAGCGGCAAGATCGCCCGCGGCCAGGTGCAGGCATCGGTCACTTCGGGAGACGGCCTTGTCCTACGCCTATCAGCCTGACGAGGATTGGCAGCCGGTGGTGGTCGCCGCCTACCGCACGCCGATCGGCCGGGCCTTCGGCTCGCTCGCGGCGGTCGCGGCCGAAGACCTGCTCGCACCGATCATCCGCCGCATCCTTGCCGAGACGGGCATCGCGCCCGAGGCCATAGACGACGTGCTGGTCGGCAACGCCGCCGGCGGCGGCGGCAATATTGCCCGGCTCGCCGCCCTTTCCGCCGGCCTGCCGATCGCAGTTCCCGGCGTCGCCATCGACCGGCAATGCGGCTCCGGCCTCGAAGCGATCATCATGGCTGGCCGGCTGATCCAGGCAAAGGCCGGCTCCTGCTTTCTGGCCGGCGGCGTCGAGAGCGTCAGCACCGCGCCATGGCGGGCCGAAAGGCCGAAAGCCAATGGCGCCCTGCCACGCTTCTACGGCCGCGCCCGCTTCTCTCCCGATGCGATCGGCGATCCCGATATGGGTGTCGCCGCCGAAAACGTCGCCCGCGCATTCGCCATCACACGGCAGCGGCAGGATCAATTCGCCCTGCGCAGCCACCGGCTCGCCGTCAAGGCGGCCGAAGCCGGCCTCTTCCGGCCTGAGATCGTCGAAATCGCCACCGGCCACGGGCTGGTGGAGCGGGACGAATGCCCGCGCCCGATGACATCGCTCGAAGCGCTGGCAAACCTCAAGCCCGTCTTCCTGGCCGGCGGCTCGGTGACGGCGGGCAATGCCTGCCCGCTCAATGACGGCGCCTGCCTGGTGCTCGTCCTCAGCCGCGGCATGGCCAGAAGCCTGGGCATCGAAAAAGGTCTCGCCTTCATCGACAGCGCAGCCGCCGGCGTCGACCCCAACTTGCTCGGCATCGGCCCGGTCGCCTCGACCCGAAAACTGCTTGAGCGCCAGCCGGGGTTTTCTCTATCTAAGGTTGATGCCGTAGAATTCAACGAAGCCTTTGCGGCGCAGGTCCTGGCGTCGCTGGACCAACTCGATATCGCGACCGACAGGGTCAACAGGGATGGCGGCGCAATCGCGCTCGGTCATCCTTTCGGCGCCTCCGGCGCCGTCCTCGTCACCCGGCTGTACAGCCAGTTGGTTCGCGAGGATGGTTCGCCGTCTGGCGCAACAGCGCTCGCCATGATCGGCATCGGCGGGGGCATCGGGCTGACGGCGCTGTTCGAGGCTGTCCGGCTTTCCTGATGAAACCCGCATCGTGCGCTGTGGGATCAATCCTCCAGTCGATCCGGCTCCGGCGATTGTCCCGGTCAGTCCGGGCAGCTCGATCTTCCTGCCGCGCGTGCCACATACGTTTGGGTAACCGGCACATCTCCCGGACGTAATCTCACCATCCTGACGCCGGGCGGCATGGAGGAGTTCTTCGTCGAGGCGGCCGCCCAGGCGCCGCGGCTGCCGGAAGACATGGATCGGCTGCTGCAGCTGGCGAAACGCTACGGCATCGAATTTCGGGGGCCGGCAAACTGGGAGGCAGACCGAACGCCCTGCCCCCCGCGATATGCGGCTGCCCGCAATCAATGCCTCACAGATCGCAATGCGCCTGGCCGTGAATATTCGCCAGGCACCCGGCGCTCCGTGGTCTGCACGAGGCTCCTCGGCGTCCATTCGGTCGACGGGCTCGGTCGCAAGGCGAGCAGCACTACTGCCTTTGCATAGGACGACAGCGACTAGCGAAGAATGGTTCGGGGTTAAGATCCGGCGCATTCTGCGGCTCGTCGGTTTCGGCCGGCCACGCCGGACATCGCGAGCGGGACGGCCACAGCAGCCTTCGCCAGCCTCATCGGGACCGTGGTGTCGGCGCCTGCCTTCAAAGTCAATAGAGGATACTCCTCGCAAAGGACAAGGAGACTACCCATGAAAATCGTCATTATCGGCGGCACCGGCCTCATCGGTTCAAAGACGGTGGAAAGATTGCGCAAGAAGGGACACGACGTGCTGCCGGCCTCGCCGAATTCAGGCGTCGATACCATCACCGGCAAGGGTCTTGCCGAAGCGCTCGCAGGCGCGCAGGTGGTGCTCGACCTCGCCAACTCGCCCTCCTTCGAGGACAAGGCGGTGATGGAATTCTTCCGAACCTCGGGCCGCAACCTCCTGAAGGCAGGGGCTGCCGCCGGCGTCAAACACCATATCGCGCTGTCGATCGTCGGCATGGAGCGGCTGCAGGACAGCGGCTATATGCGCGCCAAGATGGCGCAGGAAGAGCTGATCAAAGGTTCGGGCCTCCCCTACACGATCGTTCACTCCACGCAGTTTCATGAGTTCATGGCGGGAATTGCTCAGGCGGGCGCAGTCGGCCAGATGGTGCACCTGTCGCCGGCTTACGTGCAGCCGATCGCCTCGGATGACGTCGCCGACGTCATGGCCGACGTGGCGCTTGCAGCACCCGTAAACGGCACGATCGAAATCGGCGGCCCGGAGAAGATCCGCCTCACCGAGGTCGTGAAGCGGCTCTTCAAGGCGACGAACGATGCGCGTCAGATTATGGCCGATCCGCACGCCCGCTATTTTGGTGTCGAGCTCGAGGACAATTCGCTCGTGGCAGGGCCGACGGCCCGGCTCGGCCGCGTCCGCTTCGACGACTGGCTGCTCCAGCATCCGCCCCAGAAGATGAGCGCCTGATCGCCGGGGCCGCTTTCGCGGCCCTCGCTGCAACCGTTCCCATCAATCCAAGGAGACCAGACATGTCAGGAAAATTAGCTACGGCAGCGGCATTCGCCGTTGCCCTTGTTGCCTGCACCACATCCTATGCTGCGGGCGACAAGGCGAAGGTCACCCTGGTCTACGACCAGAAGCTTCCCAATGTTCCCGGCAAGAGCATCAAGGCCGTGCTCGTCGAATATAAGCCTGGCGGCATGTCGCCGGGTCATACTCACCCGAAATCGGCCTTCATCTACGCCACCGTTCTGGAGGGCTCGATCAAAAGCCAGGTGAATGACGGCCCGGTGAAGACCTATAAGGCCGGCGAAAGCTTTCCCGAATTCCCCGGCGATCATCACAGCGTCAGCGCCAACGGCAGCAAGACCGAGCCGGCGAAACTGCTCGCGATCTTCGTGGTGAACTCGGACGAGACCGAGCTGACGACCGACGACAAGTAAGCCGCCCTCGATGCCCGGCGCCGCCGGGCATCGTTTTCTCGCTGCGCCGTCAAGCGGATTGCAGCGCCAGTTCCAGATCGGCAACCAGGTCATCGGGATGCTCGATGCCGATCGACAGGCGGATCGTCGATTCCAGCACGCCGATCCGCTCCCTTACATCGGCGGGCACGCCGGAATGCGTCATCGTAGCAGGATGGCTCGCCAGCGATTCCGTGCCGCCGAGGCTGACGGCGAGTTTGAAAACCTGCAGCGCATTCAGGAATTTGAACGAGGCCGGCTGACCGCCGCGGATGTCGAAGGAGAAGGTCGAGCCGGCGCCGCTGCATTGCGCGGCGAAGGTGCGCCCCGACGGCGATTCCGGATCGTGGTAGGGCAGGTAGTGGACCTTCTCGACCTTCGGGTGATCGCGCAGGAAATCGGCGACGGCCCGCGCATTGCTGTTTGCCCGCTCCATGCGCAGCTGCAATGTTTCCAGAGACCGGCCGAGCATCCAGCAGGAATGCGGATCGAGCTGGGTGCCGATCGCGCCGCGCAGCGCCTTGACCTGCTTGACGACGGCCTTGCGGCCGAGAACGGCCCCGGCGATCAGATCGGAATGACCGCCGACATATTTGGTCAGCGAATAGAGCGAGATGTCGGCGCCGTGCTCGATCGGCCGCTGGAACACCGGGCCGAGCAGGGTGTTGTCGCAGACGATGATCGGCGTGTGCCCCTGCTTTGCGCCGATCGCATCGGCGACGCGCCGGATCATCGCGACGTCGACCAGGCTGTTGGTCGGATTGGCTGGTGTTTCGATCAGGATGACGGAGACGCGGCCCTTGGCCACCGCCTCGTCCGCCGCCTTCTGCACCGAATTTTCGCTGACACCATCGGCAAAGCCGACCGCGGCGACGCCGAAATTGAGGAAGGTCTTTGCCAGCAAGGTTTCCGTGCCGCCGTAGAGCGGCTGCGAATGCAGGATCGCATCGCCCGGCCGGACGAAGGCGAACAAGGTGGTGGCGATCGCCGCCATGCCTGAGGAAAACAGCGCGCCGCTTTCGGTCTTCTCATAGACGGCAAGCCTGTCCTCGACGATCTCACTGTTGGGATGATTGAAGCGTGAATAGACGAGGCCCGCCCCCTTACCGGCCGGCGGCTCGCGCCGGCCCGATACGTAATCGAAGAAGTCTCGGCCATCCTCGGCAGAATTGAAGACGAAGGTGGAGGTGAGGAATACCGGCGGCTTGACCGCCCCTTCCGAGAGCTCAGGGTCATAGCCGTAGTTCAGCATCTGCGTTTCGGGATGCAGTGCATGATTGCCGATATGCGTTTTGGAAGGATGCGGGGCGGTCATGATCGTCTCCTCTGTCGAACCTGCCGAAGCACAAAATACATCAAAACCGCATCGAAGCAGCGGGCATCAATGCCGCTCCTTAACGGTCAGCTCACGGTCTCGCCTAAAGTGTCTGCGACATAGGCCCCGCGCGCGCCCATCGGCAGCGGCTGCCCCGTCGTCGTGTCCTTGGCCGTCTGATGCTCGAGCTCGGCGTTCAGTTCCGCACCGACGATGAGGATGACGACGGAAAGCCAAATCCAGATGAGGAAGCCGATCAACGCGCCAAGCGTGCCGTATGTCGCATTATAGTTGGCGAAATGCTCGAGATAGAAGGAGAAGCCGAGCGACATGACGGTCCAGGCGAGCGTCGTCAGAGCAGCGCCCCATGTCATCCACCGCACTCTGGCGGGCTCGCGGCTCGGGCCGAAGCGATAGACCAGCATAACCGCGACCACCACCACCAGCAGCAGCAGTGGCCATCTGAGAAGGAGCGCCATTTGCTCCTTGAACTGGTCAAGCCACAGAAAGGAGAGCACAAGCGGCATCACGCCGACGAGGGCAACCATCAGGACGGCGAAGAATATTGCGCATAAGGTGAAGCAGAAGCCGATCAGGTTCAGTCGCACGAGGCTCCGTTTCTCATCCTCCTCATAGGCCACGTTCATCGCATCGAAGATCGCGAGCGTGCCGCTATGCGTGCTCCAGAGCGCGATGGCGAGACCCACGAAGAAGGTGATTCCGAGCGTGCTTTCGCGTCGTTCGATGAGCGCCGTCAGTTGGTCGGCGAGAAGATCGAAGGCCCCCGGCGGTAGGAGGACGACCAATTCGCGAAGATGTTCGGATATGGTGAGCGGATCGGCAACCAGTCCGTAGAGGGCGACGAGCGCCGCCAGCGCCGGAAAAATCGCCAGCAACAGATAGAAGGTCACCCCGGCGGCGATGAGCGTGACCCGGTCGTTCAGGATCTCGTGGAAGACCCGCCAGAATACGTCACGAAGGCCGCTGAGCGGAATGGCCTCCGGCGTCGCCGCGCTGCGCCCATGATCGTCGCCGCCCCGGGCGGTATCGCTGGACAGGGCGACAGTGCCACGCTGCCTTGCCTGGAGGACAACAAACGCGCCGATCGCTGCGGCCATCACCGTCGCTGCGATCGAGAACCTCTTGAGGCGGAACGCATCTGCCATTATCCCTATCCTCCGATTTGCTGCGTGGATAACGCCGATTGCCGCTAAAGGATGCAAGCCGTAGCTTTCCTGCAGAAATTCCCGGGGCAGGGGAGGGCTGACGCCCTAAAAGAGACCAGCCCCATGAAGTTTGGCAGATTATAAGCAACTGATTTTGTTGGAACTCTCCCGCACTACGGAAGCAAAACCGGACTTTGGTTTCGTTACCGCTTTGTTAGGGTGATATCGACAGGGGCTGTAGTGTGGCGCCCCTGAGCGTCGGAACCTGGAAAACGCGTCCCAAGGCTGAATCCCGGCAGGCGAAAAAGTCCTTGCACACATCAGTAGCGCCGTCGGCGATGGCCAGCAATAGCCGCTCCCTTATCCGCGATTGGCTCGTCGAGCGGCAGGATCTGGCATGCCGACCGACAAAGGGAGTGGACGGCAGGAAATCCTTATTCCGGGAGGCCGGCCTTGCGCAACGCCGACGCCAGCCCCTTCATGAGCTGCGGCCGCACGACATCCATTCGCACGAAACCACCGATCGTCCAGTCCGGCGCAACCTTCAGCAATCGCGTGGCGGCCGCTCGCGCAGCCTCCAAACGATCGAGATTGGCGTAGCTTGCCACCAGGCTAGCGTGGAGAATGCTGAAGCCCGGGTTCACCTGAACTCCCAGGGCCGAGTATTTCACGGCATCCTCGAACCGCCCGGTAAATAGGCTGACCCATGCCAATGCTAGATAGGAATGATAGTTCATCGGATCGAGCGGACTGAGCCGAAGGGCCTTGAACGCGTGATCGCGGGACCGGTCGTAGATCTCGTTGAACATATGCACCATCGCACTCAGCCCGTAGGTGAGCGACGAATTGCTGTCCAGCATCAAAGCCCGGTCGAGTGCGTTGATCGACCGCTCGTAGTCATGGGTGATCGTGGCATGAACGAAGGCTCCGAGGCACAGCGCCTGCGGATCGTCCGAGCCGGTGGCGAGCGCCGCATCGGCGTGGCTGAGCGCCGCGGCCCTGTCCTTGGGATCGAAGCCACCGCGCAGGAAGCGCTGCTCGTATCCCCAGGCGGCGTAACCGTGCGCGGCGGCATAGTTGGGATCAAGGCGCAAAGCTTCAGCCAGCAACCGCAATGCTTCGCTCGTGTCCGCGGGGGTATTGGCATAGCTGTGCGGCAATGCGCGAAGGAAAAAGTCATAAGCGTCCAGGCTGTCAGGCCGCTTGCGGCGCGCCCGCTCTATCTCCGCACGCCTGATTGTCGGTTCGAGCGTCCCGACGATGCGCTCGGTCAACTGGTCCTGCAAATCGAAAATGTCCTCGGCCGCACCTTCGAACTTGTCGGCCCAGATATAGGTGGCGCTCTTCCCTTCAATCAATTGCGCGCTGATGCGCACTCGGCTTGCCGCCCGCCTGATGCTGCCTTCCAGCACGTAGCGGACGCCCAGTTCTCTGGCGATCTGCCTGACGTCGGTCGCCCTGTTTTTATAAGCGAAGGTGGAATTTCGCGCGATGACGAACAGGCTCGGAACTTTAGAGAGGTTGGTGATGACATCCTCGACCAGCCCATCGGCAAAGTACTCCTGCTCAGGATCACCGCTCATGTTCGCAAAGGCCAGCACGGCTATCGACGGTTTGTTCGGCAAAGTAGGCGGCCTGGACAGCCGCGCCAGCGGGGACGTTCCTTCCTGCACGAGACGGTGAACCGTGATCGGCTCGGCAATGTTTTTGACCTGCTGCTCACCCATCGCTTCAAACCCGAAGGAGAGCGTCTTTTCGACCTCACGCGCGACTTTGCCGGAGATGCCGACACCGCCAGGATCGGCGAGCTGCTGCAAACGCGCCGACACGTTGACGCCATCGCCATAACAGTCATCGCCGTCGACGATGACTTCGCCGAGATTGAGCCCTATTCTCAATTCGAGCCGCTCGTTCTCCTTCACCTCGGCGTTGCGCTCCTTGAGCGCCCGCTGCAGCGACACCGCGCATTCGACAGCATCCACGACGCTGCCGAACTCGGCGAGCAACCCGTCGCCCATGAGCTTGAAGATGCGGCCGCGCCGCTTTGCGATTTCCGGCTCGATTAGTTCTTTTCGAATCCCGACGAGACGCTCGAACGTCCCGGTCTCATCACGCTCCATCAGCGCCGAGTATCCAACGACGTCAGCCGCAAGAATGGCCGCAAGCTTCCTCTCCATAGCCCCCCCACAAGACGACGTGCCAAACGTTAACACACAAACAAGTGGCGACCTATAAACCACCATATCGACCCATTCGGCGCACCGTCCTATGGCGGCACAGCGAACCGAACCGTTGATCGGCGGCAGCGGCTGCATGAGACGGAGGAGCGCCGATCATCCAGTTGTCCGCGGACAACAAGGATTGCGATGGCAGTTTGCCGGAGCAGAACGGTCCCGCCTGTTGTGGCGGCAGCGGGATAGTTGTCCGCGGACAACGCAGCACCGAACCCGCTGACGTAGCCGCGCCATGGCGCGTTGCACCTGCGCAGTATTGACGCAACCCCCAGGCTTGAATTCGCCGTTTTGCCTCACTACCTCGTAACGATCCGACGCGCCACACTCCTCCTCGGCTGCGTCGGCCCGATGGACAGCACTCCTCCTCCCATGCTGTCGGTCACTATTGAAGCCCGGCGCCTTCTCCCGCGCCGGGCTTCTGCTCCTCCAAAAAGCACCAGCGCGTCCGCCTCCCTACGAACCTCGCGGTCGGGCCTTGAGCGCCAGACCCTATGCTCTCCGACATCTGTCATCGAGTGCCCGTCAGGGTCGACAGCGAAGCAAGCGAGATTGGACATGAAAAGACTTGCACAATGCCACTGCGGATCACTCCGCGCGAAGACCTCAGGCGACCCACTGATGGTGAGCCTATGCCACTGGCGCGACTGCCAGCGCAGTACTGGCGCGGTGGCGGGCAGCGGCGCGGTCTTCGAGAAAGCCGAGGTGACTACCGAGGGAAAGTGGAAGCTCTTCGAGCGCGCCGGTGCGGACGGGCGCAAGGTTCGCTTCCACTTCTGCCCGAACTGCGGAACCTCCTTGTATTGGGAGGGCGATTTCAATCCGAATCTCCGCATCGTCGCCGTCGGCGCCTTCGCGGACCCGACGTTCCCCGCGCCCCTGGTTTCCGTCTACGAACGATCCAGGCATGACTGGTTGCAGCTTCCGGACGGCATGGCGCGTGCGCAGCGGGGATTGGTTTCGCTGGCCGCTACGGTAGATGACCGGCCGCTTGGCGAGCGGATGCGCTGAATCAGAAGTCGCGGTTGGGCCCACTTTGAGCCGGTGTCTGACAGATAATCTCCATGGGCTCACCGCTCACCTCGACTCGCCAGGGAGATTGGAAATATTCCGATCGATACCGAGCCGTTCCCAGGCCGGCTTATCATACCGATCGAGCACGAATGCATCGCTCACCGACAGCGGCGCGACGACACGCGGTCGTCCCATCCTCCCGCATACACCCGGAAATCGCAATGATCGCCCCATTCAGCCGAAGAGCTCATATAGAGAACAGGCTGGCCGAACCGGTGGTAGCGGCCGGCGCTCTTCTCATCTGGAGGGTCGAGCACCTGATCGAGGCGTTCGGCAAGCACGGAACGAAAGAAGCGCCTGCTTATCTTGCAGAAGATGCAAGACGGTTCGCGTATTGGCGGCTGCTGTTCCATATGGGGCCTCAGAATTGTCGGCGTGGGAAACCGGGAGCTATCGGTAATCGCTGACAAAAAATCGCGTCAACTACATGGCTGCCCGTTTTGCATCAGGGAGCAGAGGAAATAAAGGCCGAAATCACTTCCGCAACAGCAACCATCCAAACAAATTCAATGTGTTAATTTCTCTTGGCCGATGGAGAATACCTACCGCCAGCGAACCAAATCTTGATTGCCATCATCAAGCGGGAGCAGGCGAGCCCAAATCGCCGGCGGCAACGCTCAAAATGTGATGCTGGATTGCTGCTGCGCTGACCTCTGCGGTTTTGCCAGTCACGTCCAAATCCAGGGTAAATCGATGTTTGGGATCGAACACGCGCGCTTGTCTGCTTTTCTCTCTGGAGGCTTGCGCGTCAATTGACTTCAGCCGGTCGCGACGCGCGGGCGTCGAAATACGGCGCGCCAATTCCTCCTCGTCGCAAAGCAATCTAATCGGCACCAGCAGCGCCCCACACCGTCGGGCCGCGTCGGAGATCTGCTGGTACGTGCGAGCGCTACGTTCGTCGCCGTCGATACCGGCATGGGTGAAGATGAAGTTCGCTGGGGGAGGGCAGTATGCGACAATTGCATCCAGCACCGCTTGCCGCACTCTGCCGGTGTACTCCCAGATTCCTGTCGGAAGCGGTGTCACGCCGTCGTCATCGAGCACGCGGAGTATCGGATTATTGAACCAATGATTATCGATGATCTTTGCAGGAAAGAGCGAACTCAACTCAGTCGCGATCGTCAGCTTCCCAACGCCGGGGAAGCCCATCAGCAAAACGAAAATGCTCATGGCGGTGTCAGCTTTCCAATCTCACGCTGAGAGATCGGCAGAATAGGGGAAATCGCGGAGGTCGCAATGGCCGCGTCAACGGCGCCCTGCGTCGGATCCCCCACCGCTCACACCACCAGCGACCCGTGCCTTTCAGCGACTGTCACCACCGCCCGCGTTCCGGCGTTGAACTCAAGGAAGTCCGCCTCGGTGCCGTCGCTGAAGATCACGCCGTGTTCCGGCATTTCGGAGACGATGGTCAACGACTGGGTATCGGAGACGAGGCCGGCGGCGATGGTGGCGCCGGTGGTGCGGCTCGGGAAAAGTTCGCGGACGAAGTAGCGCAGATAATCCGCATCCCAGAGCAACATTGTCGGCAAGGTCGCGGAAGGCGAGCGCCATCAGCTGGCCGGGCATCATGCCGACCGAGGCGAGCGCCTGCAGCATTTTCGGATCGGCGTGCTCGAACGCATGACAATGACGCCTTCAAACCGA
The DNA here is from genome assembly GCF_014200175.1 of Rhizobium lentis. Classification (GTDB taxonomy): domain Bacteria; phylum Pseudomonadota; class Alphaproteobacteria; order Rhizobiales; family Rhizobiaceae; genus Rhizobium; species Rhizobium mulingense. The sequence continues at coordinate 139,201 of NZ_JACHBD010000006.1, forward strand.
TCGCGACCGTCGATCTCGCGATCTCTCGCTGTCGCCGGCTGGCCACTCCGTGCTTCTCCTGCGGCGGGCGAACGCACCCTTTCCGGCGAATGGGCCTTGCCGGGCGGCTGGATCCATATCGATGAGGATGCGGATCTGGAAGCTACGGCGCGGCGCGTGCTGAAGGAAAAGACCGCCGTCGGAACACCCTATCTCGAACAGCTGCAAACCACGGGCAGCCGCACCCGCCGAAACCGATTTCCTGGAGCCGGTCGAGTGCGAAATGCGCCGGGCCAGCAATCGGCCGGCCAGGTCCGATTGAAGCACATCCGGTCGCTCGCGCTCTTCGACCGGACGACCTGAGACGCCCGATCAGGCGTTTCAATCGATGCTGCGTCTGCCGGTCGAAAGGTGCCAGACCTTCCACATATTTGTCAGCAGCTTTTGCGGAACAATGACCTGCCAGTGAGGTTGTGGATAGGCCAATAAGGCAAAATTCCCCAAGGAGGATATCGCAATGCGTATGAAACTCGTAGCAGCTTCGCTTTTTGCCATCGGCATGGCCACGTCGGCCTTCGCCCAATCCAATCCGGCGCCGGCCGGCGCCACAATCGATAAGAACCAGGCTGATCAAGGTGGCGGCGCGAGCGGCGACACGAATGCCAAAAAGCCGATGGCAACCGATACCACCACGACCGGCTCCACGACCGGCGGCGCGATGAAAATGGACAAGACCAAGTGCCCCAATCCGGTCAACAACTCGGCAAACCTTCAGACGCAGGGCGGCACGAGTAATGCCACGCCGATGGACGAAGCCTGCGCTGCACACAACAATTGAGCGCTGCCTGCGAGAAAAACCCCGCTTCGGCGGGGTTTTTCTCGTGAATACATGTGGCTTTCCGACACCCTCGTTCGAACATCCGTAAGAAGTTCCGCGTGAGTTGACCACAGCACTCAGGGGAAACCCCCGGGAGGCGGCATTTGCGTTCCGCAACGCCATCCCACCTTGACTCCCAGCAAAAGGACCGATATCAATTTGGGTAATCGATAACCCAAAGTAAACCCGGTGACATTTTCACTCAACGACATAGCCGCCCGCGCCGGCGTTTCAGTCAAGACCGCCTCGGGCGCTTTGCATGGCGGGTCGGCACGCATGTCGGAGGAAACCCGGCAGCGGATCAAGGAAATCGCCCAGGAACTCGGCTATGTCACCAACTTCGCCGCCCGCAGCATGCGGCAAGGCTGGATGCCGCTCGTCGGCCTTGTCGCCGATGATCTGATCACCTCGCCTTTCGCGACGGAGATCATCCGGGGGCTCGACGGCGCCGCGCGCGCCGCCGACATGGCCGTCTTCGCCATGACCCTCGGCGGGCACGGGAGCATCGCATCGATCCTCGACGAGATGCGGCGCTTTCGCCCGCGGGCTATCGCCTATGCCGCCATGTATCACAAGAGCGTCGACCTGCCGCCCGAATTTGCCGATGCGGTCGGCGTCATGATCAATTGCCGCGATGCCAACGACCGCGTCAACTCGCTGGTGCCTGATGAAACGGGGGCGGCGCTCGAGATTACCAAATATCTCATCGATGCCGGCCGGCGCAACATCGCCTTCATCAATCTGCCCGGCCTGCTCGCCGGCGAACTTCGCGAACTCGGCTTCCGGCAGGCGCTCGATCAGGCCGGCATCGACGGAGCCGGCGCCATCGTCCTGCCCGCCGTCAGCAAGGCGATCTACAGCGATCGGGCGCACAGCATCGTGGGCGCGCATGTGCATGCGCTGATGAACGCCTCCCAGCGCCCCGATGCCATCCTGTGCGGCAATGACCGCGTGGCCATGGAAGTCTATGCCGCGCTGCGCCGGACAGGCGCGTCCATTCCCGACGACGTTGCCGTTGCGAGTTTCGACAACCAGGTCGAGATCGCCTCGCGTCTCGACCCGCCGCTGACCACGATGGCGCTTCCGCATCGCGCCATGGGCCGCCGGGCCGCGCAAATCCTGCTTGCCGAAGACCGGGCTCCGGTCGGAGTGCAGAAACTGCCGTTCCAGCTGGTGGAGCGGGCATCCGTATGAATTGAAATAGGCCCATTCAATTGAGGAGGAATTCTAATGGGTAAACGTTTACTTTGGTCGCTGGTCCTGTCCTCGGCACTATCAGCCGTAGGGGCGCAGGCAGCCGAAAAAACCGCAATCCAGGTCATGCATCAGGGCGACCCCGGTTTTGTCGCCGCCTACGGCAAGGTCGCCGAACGGTTTGAGGCCGCCAATCCCGATGTCGACGTGCAGTTCATCTACGCGCCGCACGACGCCTATAACGAGAAATTCAGCGCCGCCGTCATGGCCCAGCAGCTACCCGACGTCATGGAGCTCGATGCGCCGTTCCTCGCCAATTACGTCTGGTCGGGCTATCTTCAGCCAATCAAGCCGCTGATCGACAAGGATGTTCTCGACGACATGACGGAGTCCAACATCGCCCAGGGCACATATCCGATCGACAAGGACCTCTACGCGATCGGCCTGACCGACTCCTCGGTTGTTCTTTACGGCAACAAGAAATACCTCGAAGCGATCGGCGCCCGCATCCCGAAATCCGTCGACGATGCCTGGACCCGGGAAGAGTTCGAAACCTACCTCGAAAAGCTTTCCAAGCTCGATGGGGTCAAGTGGCCGATCGACACCTTCCGCGGCTACGGCATCAAGACCGAATGGATTACCTATGCCTATGGCCCGATCCTGCAATCGGCCGGCTGCGACCTCATCGACCGCAAGGCTTGGAAAGCCGAAGGCACGCTCGACAGCGACGCCTGCGTCGATGCGCTGGCGATGATGCAGAAATGGGTCAAGAACGGCTGGGTCGTGCCGCAATCGGCCGGAACCAACCAGTTCTTCGCCGAAGGCAATCCGGCAGCGCTGGCGCTCGGCGGACACTGGGTCTATGCGGAAGCCGCCGCGACCATGAAGGACAACATCGTCGTGCTGCCGCTTCCGAAGTTCGGCGCCAAGGGCGCGAGCCCCGACGGCACCTGGATCTGGGCTATCACCAAGACGTCGGCGCATCCCGAGATCGCGGGCAAGTTCATCAGCTTCCTGCTGAAGGACAAGGAATACAGGACCTATGTCGCCAGCCAGTCGGGCTATCCCGGCCTGAAGAGCTTCGCCGCCGAATCCCCACTCTATGCAGCCGGTGGCCCGATGGCGATCGCCTTCGAACAGGCGTCGAAGACGGCCGTCGCCCGTCCGCCGCATCCAGCCTATCCGACCATCACCTCCGCCTTCATGCAGGCGGTCGACGAGGTATTCAACGGCGGCGATCCGAAGGAGGCGCTGACATCGGCCGCCAAGAAGATCGATCAGGATATCGAGGACAACGACGGCTACCCGCCATTCGGCGACGAGCAATAGGCGTCATCGCCGTCGTCAGGTCGCGGTGCGGCGATGTCTCGAGCAGACATCGCCGGGCCGGACCGGCAGCCAAGTTGAGAAAGGAGGAGCTATATGGCCCTGCAGCAATCGACATCTTCGACGTTCGTTCGAAAAGCCTCGGCACGCCGCCACGACAAGGGACGGCTGATGCAGGAAGCCGCCATGCTGGCGCCGGCCGTCATCCTGTTGACCCTCTTTCTGATCGTGCCGTTCCTCCTGTCCTTCTGGACGGCGATGACCAACCAGCCTCTGGTGCCGCGGCCGACGCCGGTCCGCTTTGTCTGGTTCAACAATTTCATCCGTATCTTCCAGGACGAGCTGTTCTGGACAGCGCTTTGGAACGTCTCGCGCTTCACCTTCTGGATCATTCCGGCGCAGTGCGGCCTCGCTTTCGCGACGGCGCTGCTGCTGCATCAGAAGCTGCCGTTCCGCAATCTGCTGCGCGGCATGTTTTTCCTGCCGGCGATCACCTCGATGGTCGTGGTCTGCGTCATCTGGGGCACCTTGTTCCAGTATCCTACCGGGCCGTTCAACCAGATCCTCGGCTTCCTCTCAGGCGGGGCGATCCAGCCGATCGATTGGCTTGGCGATCCGCAATGGGCGATGTTCTCGCTGGTGCTGCTCTCGGCCTGGCAGGCCTATGGTTTCCAGATGATCGTCTACCTCGCCGGCCTTCAGGGCATTCCCGACGAGTTGTACGATGCCGCCAAGATCGACGGCGCCAACGCTTTCCGCCGCTTCTGGCATGTGACCATGCCCGGCCTGCGGCCGACCCATGTCTTCGTGCTGGTGATCACTACCATCCAGGCCTTCAAGCTCTATACCCAGGTCGCCATCCTCACGCAGGGCGGACCAAAGAGCAGCACCGAAACTGTCGTGCATTACATGGTCCGCGCCGGCTTCGAAGAGCAAAAGATGGGCTATGCCTCCGCCGTCTCGGTCATCCTGTTTGTCATCGTTCTCGTCATCGCGCTGGTCCAGCGCCAACTCCTGAGGCGCTTCGATGTCTGATATCGCTCTCTCGATTCCACAGGCCCGCACCGCGCGCCCTCGTTCCGCCGCCAGCGTTCTCCGCGCCATCCAAACTGTCAGCATTTTCATCATCGCATTGGTGATCGTCTCTCCATTGCTGCTTCTGGTCGTCGCCAGCCTCAAGGACGACCGGTTCCAGATACTGGCCGACATGGGCAGCTTCCGGGCCTTCTGGGTGTCGAACCCGACGCTCTCGAATTATGCCGAAGTCGGCCACCTCTCGGGCGAACTCGCCTTCGGGCGCTATCTCATCAACTCGCTGATCATTCTCGTCACCACGGTTTGCTCCGGCCTGATCGTGAATTCGATGGCCGGCTTCGTTCTCGCCTGGGGATCGCTCAGGGGCCGCGCCGTCATTCTGTCCATCGTGATCGCGCTCTATGTGATCCCGCAGGAAAGCATCATCATGCCGCTGGTGATCATGGTCTCAAGGGCGGGTATGTCTGATACCTTCGCGGTGCAGATCGTGCCCTGGGTCGCCAGTCCGCTTTACATCTTCCTGTTCTACCAGTTCTTCGCGCAGCTGCCGAAAGAGTTGCTTGAGGCAGCCGAGATCGACGGCGCCTCGTTTTTCCGGGCCTATCGCTCGATCTTCCTGCCGCTCAGCCTACCCGCGCTCGCAACCGTGTCGATCCTCATGGGCATCGAGACCTGGAATCAGTATCTCTGGCCGATCCTGGTGACGCAGACCGACTATGCGCGGCCGATCGCGGTGGCCATCGCGACCTTCTTCGGACAGGACAGCATCTACTGGGATCGAGCAATGGCCGCCTCCGTTTTGATGATGATCCCGATCCTGGGGCTCTACCTCGCATTCCAGCGCTGGTTCGTGAGCTCCTTTATCGGCTCTGCGGTGAAAGGTTGAATCGATGACAAGCCAAGCGAGCTCGCCCTCGGATGAAGCGGGGCTGGAGACGATCCGCGCCGTCCTGCCCGCGAGGTCCACGGTCCATGCCTGGATCAGGGCGTCGCACGGCGGCACCCCGGGAAGGCTGACGGCACATGTCGACGGAGACGCCGCCGGCGCTGTCGAAACGTCAAATTCTGATGAGTTCGAGTTTCGGCCGATGACGCTGGAAAGAGGCGGAGAGACCGCCTTCTCCTACGATCCGGCGACAACCGAGATATCGGTCCTTTATGCTTTCCTTGAGCCCCGCGTTCTCGAAGAAGGCGTCCGGCTGCTGCATGTCCGCCCTGCCAATGCCGCCCCAGAAGTCCCGGGCGGTTATCATTTCCGCCCACCTTTCGGCTGGATGAACGATCCCAATGGGTTTGGAAGGTTCGGCGGCAAGCCGCACCTCTTCTACCAGCACTATCCCCATAGCCTGCGGTGGAACAACATGCATTGGGGCCATGCGGTCTCGGAGGACTATCTTCGTTGGACGCATCTCCCGATTTTTCTTTTCCCTTCGGATGAACTTGCCGCCCGGGCCAACGGGCGGGGCGGGGCGTTTTCCGGCTCCGCGATCGTTCTTCCCGGCGCTGAAGCCGGCCTTCGCATTTTCTTCACCGAGCACGTGAAGGATCGAGAACCGGAGGAACAGGTACAGTTCACCGCCATCAGCCGCGATCTTGTCACTGTCGAGGCGGCAGATCTGATCCTGCCCACGCGTCCCGCCGGGCTCGGGCTGACGACCGATTTCCGCGACCCTTACGTCTTCCCAGGGCCCGACGGCAAATGGAAGATGCTGCTCGGCACGCGAGACCGCGAGGGCGGCGTCATCCTGCTCTACGAAACCGACGATCCGGCAGCGGCGGCGGGATGGACCTTCCTTGGCACGCTTCACCGCGAAAACCGCTTCGGGATGACAGCGGCGGAATGCCCCTGCATGCTGCCCCTCGACGGCCCCGCGAACGACCCGACGACGCGCTGGGCCCTGATCTTCGGTCTGCTGACCAGCCGCGACCCGGCAACCGGCCGGCGCAACATGACGCTAGCAACCATCGGCCGTTTCGATGGCCGCAGCTTCTCCGTAGAATTCGAGCAGGAGCTGGATTTCGGCACCGACGCCTACGCGTTCCAGGCCTTCGTCGACGCGGGCGGTCCGGTCGGCATTGCCTGGCTTGCGAACTGGACGGATATATCGAGAGAGATCGACATGCCGACGGCGATGACCCTGCCGCGCCGGCTCGCATTGCAGAACGGTGCGCTGATCACGCCGCCGGTATCGGGTGTCGAAAGCCTGCGTCAGCGCCAGTTGGATGCCAAAGATTTTCTCGACGGCCGGACCGTCGATCTCGCCAGCGGCTCCGTCGAAATCCTGCTCAACCTCAGGCAGGCCGGCAATGCTTTCCGCCTCGATCTCGAACATCCCGAGGCGACGGTCACGGTTCAGCTGAACGACGACGGGCTGAGCATTCCCTTCTCGGTGGCGAATGCCAAAGCATCGCCCCGCTATATCGCCGCCGGCGCACGCCCGTCGACCATCCGGATCTTTCTCGATGTAGGCTCGATCGAGATCTTCGCCGACGATGGCCGCTGGACGGGCACCAAGCGGCTGCCCGGTTTCAAGGGGGTGAGTGCGGTGCGTTTGACCGCACCCGAGGGAAATATAATCGCCGCCGAAATCTGGCAGCTCGGTCTTTGATCTGGAGGATGATACGAGCATGCCGGGCAAGAGCACGATGTTGCGCTGTATCAACGGCCTGGAAGCGATCCAGAACGGCTCGCTCCTCGTCGACGGCATCACCGTAAACGACCCGAAGACGGATCTCAGGAAACTTGGCCAGCAGGTCGGCATGGTTCAGAGCTACAATCTGTTCCGCACCTGACGGTGGGGGCAAAGCATTACGCTGGCGCCGTGCCTCGTGCAGAGCCTTCCCAAAGATGAGCTGCGCGCCCTCGCCGAGGACGCGTTGCGGCGGGTCGGCCTCGAAGGCAAGCTCGATCATTTGCCACGCCAGCTTTCCGGCGGACAGCAGCAGCGCGTGGCGATCGCGAGATCGCTGGCGATGAAGCCCAAGGTGATGCTGTTCGACGAGGTTGCGTCGGCGCTCGATCCCGAATTGACCGGCGAGGTCCTGAAAGTTCTCTGTTCCCGTTTGCACGATTATGAAATGCTCTCCATCCGCAAGAGACGGCCGCGGGGAGGTCTTGACTGATCGACGAAAAAGCGGTCCGGCGAAAACACCGGTTTGTCCGATATCGTACGGCAACGAAAAGGACGGCAGGAACTTTCCCTCTCATTCCAGGAGAGAAAAATGACTTCCTCGTCTTCCGTACGTCCTGCGTCGCATTGCAAAGAAAAGTCCGCAATCGAGCTTGAGATCGTCGAATTGACGCCGGCCTTGCGGGCCTTTGCCCGCAGATTTTTGCGCAGTGAAGATGACATTGACGATCTCGTCCAGGAAACCTTGCTGAAGGCGCTGAATTCGGTGCATCTCTATCAGCCCGGCACGTCGCTCAAATCCTGGCTTTTCACCATCCTTCGAAATACGTTCTGCACCAACTACCGCCGGCGGAAACGCGAACCGGCAGGGATGGATGCGGCGATCGAGCAGGTGGCGATCGCACCGACCCAGGAGTGGACGCTGCGGGAACACGAGTTGAAACGGGCGATGACGCGTCTATCCGAGGACAGGCGCCGCGCGCTGACATTGGTGGCTGCCGGAACGAGTTACGAGGACGCCGCCAGGATGTGCGGATGCCGGATCGGCACCTTGAAAAGCCGCGTCAGCCGTGCCCGCGAGTCCCTGCTGCAGATGCTCGGAAACCATCTCGCCGACTGAGCGCCCAGTCGGTCCATCGGCAGGCCGGGCAGGAACAAATGGCCCTCGTCCTGGTTCCAAATTTACGCCGATAAGATGGCCCTACAGGTACAGGTCAGACCCCTCCGCTACGGAGGGTCGCTGCCGACCGGGTTGGAGTGTCATGAATGCGCGAAGTCACGCTGTTTTTCCCAGAGTAAACCGTGCCGGATGGACCGATACGCTTCGGGTGATCATGACGATCGTGGCCCCGACGGTTGCCAGGGGCATCATTATCCGCCGCCGGGCGATCGAGCATCTGGCGGAGCAGCAGGACTGGGATGCAAAAGCCGTGAAACAAATGCAGCGGCTGAAAAGGAAATACGGTCCGGCGCCTCTTCTGCTGCCTATTCCATTCCGGCCGCAACTGCTCCTCCTGGATCCGGCTGATGTCTCCACGGTGCTCCAATCTTCGCCCGAACCATTTGCCGCTGCAACGGCGGAAAAGCACGCCGCCCTTTCCCACGTCGAACCGAAGAACGTCCTGGTCTCGTCGGCCTCGCGGCGCGCCGAGCTTCGGTCCGCTCATGAGCAGGCATTGGCAACCGCAGAGCGGCTCCATCCGTATTCCGCCCATTTCAAAGCCGTCGTAGACGCCGAATTCCTCCAGCTTTTGCGCGACATCGGATCCAACCGGTCGGCTGAGCTCGATTGGCCAGCTTTTTCGCAGGCCTGGTTTCGGGCCGTCCGGCGACTCGTCCTCGGCGAGCGGGCGCGCAATGACATTAAATTGACCGAGACCTTGAACGACCTCCGGGAGCGGGCGAACTGGGCTTTTGCCGCACCGGTCGACCGGGGCAAGCTAGCCCTGTTTCATCAGCAGGTCAGTCACTATCTCAGCGACCCGGAAAAACACAGTCTCGTCAGCCGGTTTCCGAAAGGCGGTGAGTTCGCTCCGGAAAGCCAAGTGGCTCAGTGGCTGTTCGCTTTCGACGCGGCCGGAATTGCCGTTATGAGGACGCTGGCGATGCTGGCCTGCCATGTGAGCTATTGGGCCAAAGCCGTGGAAGAGGCCATGAGCCGGGACCTCGATCGCCCTTTCACCCGCAGTTGCCTGCTCGAGGTCTTGCGACTCTGGCCGACAACGCCCGTCATCCTCAGGCAACTGACCGAGGATATCAAATCTGGCGGCAGGGTCATCCGGCGTGGCACGGGCGTCATCATCTTCGCACCGTTCTTCCATCGAGACCCCGAGTTCCTCTATGCCAACCGGATGGAACCGAGCATCTGGGGAGAGAATGATGCGTTGCCGGCCGCCGGGCTCGTACCCTTCAGTGCCGGTCCCGCCATCTGCCCGGCACATAATCTCGTACCGACGGTTGCGAGCCTTGCCGTCGGCGCATTCTTGTCGGCGGCCGATGTTGTGCTGCTCCAACCCTCGCTCACTGTCGACAATCTGCCCGGAAGTCTCGATCACTTCGCCATCCGGCTCCGGCTGGCAGCTCGACGCAAGGAGTAGGGTCTGCCTTCGGTGACGCTCGTTCGCGACGAAACTCCGCCCGCCGGCGCTACATCCTTTGCATTACGCCGTAGACGAGGATCGAGACGTAAAGCAGAAAGGCGATGGCGACCACTGTTGCGAACAGGGCGATGACCAACCACAGGATTTTCAGGCCGTTCCGCTGCTGGTCAGCATTCAGCCCGTCCACCCGGACAGGGTCGTCTTTCGGCTGTTCCATCACGGATTGGCTTCCCTTGAAAATTGTATGCTGTGATCGCTTCTGCTGCCCGCGTTCCAGGAGAGCGTAGTGCCGAGCACGATCAAAAGCCCGACTAAGACGATGGCTGCGATATAGATCGCGAAAGCGCGACGATCCGAACCTTGGTTCATCTCCCTCTCCTTCGGCTCTCGAACCAGCCGAAGGGCGGAATGTTCCGGAGAACGGGTTGAGAAGGGCTCTACCAGCGGAGCAGGCGAGGTCCGGCCACGGCGCCGAGAGCGCCGGTGATCAGGATACCGAACGTATACCAGATCAACACGAACGGCATGCCGTTTTCGGTGCAGAACCAGGAATATACCCAGGCGCCCGCTGCACCGGCGGCAATGCCCGCAATGAAGCCCGTCAGACGCAGATCCACAGGCGCCGCGCGGCGCAGCGCCCAGACCGTGCCGGCGTAAATGGGGATGGCGAAGCCGAAGATGAGCAGCGGGCAATGCAGCGCCGAGGACCCGAGGATCAGTAACCGGTAGGTGCCGACCGGCGCCATCAGGAGCTGGATGGCGGCAACAACGGCCATGGCGGCAAAGATCAAGGCAAGCAGACCGAAAAAGCCTCCCTCGGAACCATCGGGGCGGGAAAGCCGGTAGACGGCAATGAAAGCCGCCACGGCAATCAGGGCATTATAGGCCGACTTGATCCAGAAGACCGGTAGCATCAGCACGTCAGGCATATCGATCCTGAGACCAAGAATGATCAGCATCAGCAGCAAAGAGAACCCCATGGCCGGCACGATGCCGAGCGTGAAGCGGCGTCGCAGCGCGTTGCGCGGCACCGGCTTCAGGTCCTCTGCCAGATGTTCGATAATGTCGTCCGTCTCTGTCACGATGCGCCTCGCAATCTTTCTCCGAGCGCCTTGAGCGCCCGGTGGATGCCGACTTTCACCGCCGATTCAGACTGGCCGGTGCGGTTCGCGGTGTCGGCGACTGATTGGCCCTCGAGCTTCACCTGCCGGATCAGCTCCCGCTGTCTCGGCGGCAGCCCGTCGAGCAACCGCTCGACGTCCATGCGGGCTGTCAGCCTATCCTCGCTGAAGTCGTTTTCGATCTCGTCATCGAGCTCGGTCTCGGTCAACCTGCGTCCGCCGCGGCCGCGATGATGGTCGATCAGCTTATAGCGGGCGATCGAGAAGAACCAGGCCGTGAAAGGTCTTTCTCGGTCATAGGTGGACCGGCGGGAATGCAGCGCCAGCAATGTCTCCTGGACCAGGTCTTCCATATCCGCTTTCGCCGCCGCAGCCATCCTGCGGCTGTAATAACCGACAAGCAGCACACGCAACGCCGTCAGCAAACGCCGATAGGCAGCCTCGTCCCCATCGAGGGAGAGAAGCATCAATGCTCTCAGGGCTTCTTCCGAATGGGCGGTTGTCATGCTGTCAAGAGTTCATTCGCTGGAAGCGTCCAATCGGTTACAGGAAAGATGAAAGCAATTTCGGCATAACAGCTCTATCACATGCGCATGAAGCTGTAACGCTCCCGGCACTCCCGCGAATAACCGGAGGTGAGCCATCGGCAGGCTGCTGGTGGACACGAAAATCCATCAGGAGAGTTCTATGATTATCTACCGGCACAGCCCTGCCGTGCGCCTGCCAGATATTCAATACGCACCCGGCGCTCTATTGCGGCCAATACGGCGCCGACAACGACCCCACCTTCATTGCGATGGAGACCGTCGAACACGCCCACCAGGTGAAGGGGCTGACCGATATCGGCTCGTTCACTTTCAACATGACGGGCTTTCTTGGCCTCTCAAAAGCGGTCGCCGATTTCGGCCAACTCTACGGTGGCAATAGCGGGGTTCTGGGAGGATCGCGGCTACGAATTGTATGCCACGGCCAAGCGTTGACCCGCTTGGTCAGGCCGGGCGTGCGGAAGATATATCGGTCAGACCGCGCCTCGATTTCCTAAGAGGCCCGATCAAACGCTCATATTCGTCTTCTGCTTTGCCATAGGCGTCGGAAGCGAAGTCTTCCAGGCCGGCGCGATCCCTGACGATCACCAGGCCGCGAACGGAGCGGATGAAGCGGTAGCCTTCGAGCAGATGCAGGGCGGTGGTGACGCTCGGCCGCCGCACCGCCAGCATCAAGGCGATGAACTCGTGTGTCAGCGCGAGCTCATTGCCGTCGATCCGGTCGTGGCACATCAATATCCAGCGGGCCAACCGCTCATCGATCTCATGGACGGCATTGGACAGCGCGGTGAAGCCGGCCTGCGTCGCCAGAACATGAACAGCCTTATGGAGGAGGCTGGCGAAAACCGGCTGCGTTTTCATCAGATCCAGCAGCGCGGTTTGTCGCAGACGATAGGCAAAACCGGGCACCTGGATGGTGACCTCAGGGACACTGATGCCTGCCCCTATCGCCGCCGCGACCGGCGCAAAACCGTCGCGGCCGAACAATCCCGCTTCGACGCGATTGCCCTCAGGCGAGATATTGATGACCGAGCCTATGCCCGAGCAGGGGAAATAGGCGTATTCTATGACAGCATCTGCCGCGGCGATGACGAAACCGCGCGGAATGGCGCAGGGTTCGAGTTGGCTGACGACCCCTGCATACTCCTCTTTCGGCAGGAGCCCCAGCAAGCGATTCTCTTTGGGGTGCATCATGATTTCTGCCAATCTTCGCCCTTCGGCGAGTGCGGGATGCTGCGGACGATGCCGTCAGTTCGATGCCGCGATGGCCAGCTCGCCATGTCCAACTCCCAAGACTTCTGTTGGTTCCCGCCTGGAACCGTCTTGCGGTTTCGTTGTTCGTGTTCGGCCGCCGCATTTTGCAGGTTCGGATCGAGTTCCCTGAAACGCGCATCGCTACTGAATCTGCGGGGCCTAAGAATGCATCAACGAGCGCAGTGGAGGTTGATTCGAGGTGAACGAGGCTGTGCCCGGGAATGCCGTCGGCAAGCACCCATGCTTTACTCGCCATGAGCTCGCCCGCGCCCGCGGCTTGAATACTGTTCTGAACGTTCTTCCGCGATATCATACTGACCGGCGCTGGAACGCCAAAGCCGTGCAGGTGACGGTGCGCGCGGTCCAGTTCTTGGGTTCCCTCGGACTGCCGCGCCACAGCGATATTGCCCACCGCGCCATCCTTGCGGATGGCAGGCGCGTCGGCCTGCGGCTAATTCTTCCCAAGGGGATCCCCCGTGGGCTTTACGTGCATTTCCACGGTGGCGCCTGGGTGATGGGAAACGCCCGCCTCGATGACCGCATCACCCGGCCCATTGCACAAAATTGCCGAGTGCTGGTGGCCGGTGTCGACTTTCACAATGCGGTCGATGACCGGCTCGACATTACCTTGGAGGATTGCAGGGCGGCGATCGACTGGGTAGTCGAGCATCTCTCCGAGCTGCAGGTCGAGAGGATCATTCTTGGCGGCGAATCGTCCGGTGCGCATCTTGCAGCGGAAACGCTTCTTCATCTGCGCGAACGCGGCAGGGCGGGAATCGTCGCAGGATTCATCTCGGTTTGTGGCGCCTTCGACCTAACGGGATCGAAAAGTCTCCGGCGCTCGACAGGCAGGAGCCTCGTCATTGACGGGCCGGCGGCGCTTCGTAATCTCCGGCGACTAACGCCAAGTCTTTCGGGACGCGAAGCCGAAGGCCCCTTGTTCGCCGATCTCTCGGGGCTACCCCCAGCCCTGCTGATTGCAGGGGCACTCGATCCTATTGTCGACGACAGCCTTTCGATGGCGCGGCAATGGCAGCAGCAGAGCGGCAATGCCGACTGCGTCGTGTTTCCCCATGCGCCGCACGGCTTCAACCGTTTTCCGACAAGGCTGGCGGCAAGGGCCAACGGCCTTGTCAGATCGTGGATATCGCAGTCTTGCGAAGATGATGAGTCGGGCGATGATTGAGAGTCACAGCCTTGAAGATTGTACGCTATTGCACCATATATTGCTCAACGATTCTAGATGGTTAGGTTCAGTTGCAATTAGGGCCGATTATCTTCGATCGCTGATGGACATGGACGATCAACATTTGCATTTTCGCAATGATCTCTTGCAGGCCATGGGGCCTCAGGAGCGTGAACTTCTGCTGCCTCATCTTGAGCCGATCGAACTGGAGGTGCCTCTGATTCTCGAAATGGAGGACAGCCCGGTCAGCGACGTTTACATTCTCGAGTCCGGACTTGCCTCGATCGTGGCAAGATTTCCTGGCGGGCGCGATATCGAGGTGGGCATCGTCGGGCGAGAGGGCATGACAGGCGCCGCAGTCATTCTTGGCGGCAGCCAATCCGCGAATAGAACATTCATGCAGGTCACCGGCCACGGCTTCAAATTACCGGCTCGGGTGCTTTCCGCCGCGATGGATGAGAGCCGCGCGCTTCGCAGCCTGCTTCTCGCCTATGTTCAGGCGCTGTTGGCGCAAACAACCTCGACCGTACTTGCCAACGGTCACGCCAAGCTCGAGGAGCGGCTGGCACGCTGGTTATTGATGGTCCACGATAGAACCGACGGCACGACCATCTGGCTGACCCATGAATTTCTTGCAGTGATGCTCGGCGTCCGCCGTGCCGGCGTCACTGTCGCGCTGCATCTGCTCGAAGGTAAGGGTCTCATCCGCTCGACCCGCCGCCAAATCGTCATTCTGAACCGGCGGGGATTGATCGAGGAAGCACACGGGTCGTACGGGGCGGCCGAGGAAGAATACCGAAGGCTGATCGGAAGACAACTCGCGCGTTGACACGAGAAAGCCGGCTCGGTTCAGGATTCGTCAGCCCGATCCAGGAGTAATGCTCTCCTCATCCTTCTCCGGCAGCGATCCGGCGCCAGGCGTCTTGCTCCTGTCTGTCAGGTCATCCCTGGCGTGTGGACCGACCGGCGGGATTTTATTCCGGTTGGAAGGATCATGGTTGGTTCTCACTCCCCCCGCCTGCTCATCGTTATTCGCGATTGTCCTGGAGCTCGAGCGTTTCGATGCTGACTTCGGGCGGACTGTCAGGGGCGGCCTTGATAGCGGCAGACGGGCTGCTGCTTGCTTCAATGCCAGGCGCCCAACCGACAGCAATTTCTCCTCATCGGTCACGCCATGGCGATACAATTTTATCAGCATCGCCGCGACGGCCTGCATCTCTGGTGCGCACAACGGCGCGCCTGCCTCTCGTGAGATTATGTTCAAGATTGCGTTCAGGCCGTCGAGATCGGCTGAATCAAGCGCTTTCAAATAAATCGACTGAGCATCGAGCATTGCAGCCTCACTGGGCCCCGAGGATTCTCGTTGTGCACTTTGATAATGGGATCGGAAGATGACCTACGCAAGTTTTCGGCGACAACTGTACGCAAACGGACATCGCAAGTCCGGCGAGGACAAATTAAGAGCGATCGACCCAGCCTCATCCAGCCAGCCTCATGCAGGAGGTGCAAAGGATCCTCTTAATGGTAGTAGGAGGAATCCGGCCCGAACAACGCCGCAATCATTGCGTCGATGTCAGAAGGACGCGCGCTGAGGACGAAGCCGCCAGGACGGATTTCAAATCGCTCGTCATGAGCAAAGACAAACGGAATTTGCCGAGCCTCCAGCCATTCATTCATCCACAGCATATCTTCGTCGGAGATCGTGACGTCGATGATCATGGCGTCGAACACAAGCCCCTCGCGCAGGTAATCCATCACCCCGGACACAACGATCGGACCGGTGACGGACGCCTGGCGCGCAATGAACGCCGCCTTGGCATCGCCCGAAAGAAAATCGGCTTCACCAATGATAAGGATCGTCTTGCCGGCTATCGGACTGAGCGACTTCATGGCGGACGCTTACTACGTTACGAGTTTACGTGGTGAACATGCTGTCGAGCTTTCCAACATCGGGCGGCCCAAGCCTGGCCCGCGCCTACCACATCCAAGCGCGTGATGCGACCGGTTTTATCGTGCTGCCCAAACCCGATCAGGGTAGACCGGTTCCCGGTTTTCATGACCCAGTTGAGTTACATGCTTATCCGTACGCTTTCGCACCAGCTGTTGAAATCGAAAAGCTGAAGTTTAGGATCCCTGCATATACAAGGGAGGAACGCGGATGAGGCAGCATTTGGGAATTACGAAGCCAGCGCTGCAGCCCGACGACGTGTCTATGCTGCAAGCGATTCTGCGCGGATGGTGCCTGGAAAAGTCCTACGCGATCACCAGTCCGGCGGCCGAACTCGTTGCCAGGGAGCTTGTCTCATGGTTCGAATGCGGCATTCGCGACAAGCATAAATTGGCGGGGCTCATGCGCCATATGCATCTTGACCTTGAGGAGGAGCCGGTGAAGGCGCATCCGCCAGCGGCTTCCAAGGCCACCCAGTGGGTATTCCACCATGGATAGCAGTCGCAGCTTGGGTTCGGTCGCTGCCAATTCCTCCAGTCTCGGTTTTTCCGACCGGCAGGTCGTCTTGAAGCGGATCGTTGAAGAACTCCAGGAATTGTGCGACGGCGCGCCGGTGGGCGTCTTCGATGGATATCCGGTTCTTGCTCGCCTGCTTGAGGCATTAAGCGCTTCGGCAGCGGTAGTGGCCAAGGCGGACGACCTCAGCTGGAACGATATTATTGGGGAACTCCTTAAACTCCGCGGTACGATGATGCGTCTTGCGATTGGTGCCGGCAGATCGTCGCATTGATTGATGTCACAGGGTTGCACAAGGGGGAAGGAGCAAGATCATCGCGGAATTTGAGCAAGGGGCGGGTTCTTTTCTAAGGAAACAAATGCCGGCTTGTGGCATTGATACCGCAACGATGGGACGGCCGATGCCAAAATTTCACTTCAATGTCGTTTCGGATGCTGCAGTGGTCGTCGACTTGGAAGGCTCGGACTTGCCGACGCTGGAAGATGCCAGGCGAGAAGCCGTCCAGGACGCAAGAGCATTGATGAGTCAGGCGGTGCTTGCCGGAAAAGACATCTCGGCAAGACGGATTCACATCTGTGACGAACAGGGAGCCCTTCTCCTGGTCGTGCACTTTGCCGAGACGATCAGACGCGCCGATTAGCGGACGGCGGATCGGCAATCCGATCAGTCGTTCGTATTCCCGCTCCGGAATGCCATAGCTTCCTCCCGCGATTTCCTCCAGCCGTTCCCTGTCCAGAATCCGAACATTCGCCCGGGTCGCCCTGATCGCTCTCAGGCCCTCGATGACGTGCAGTTCGTTCGTCACGCCAGAGCGGCGAACACCGAGCATAAGCGCCAGGAACTCGTGCGTGAGAGGCAGGTCTCTTCCATTCAACCGGTCATGACACATCAACAGCCAGCGGGCGAGCCGCTCGTGCATGTTGTAACGCCCGTTTGCAAGCGCCGATTGGGCCAATTGGATGTCGCAGCAATGCACATAATTGAGGAACAGGGTATTGGCATCGGGAAATTCCGTCATCACCCGCCGCAAGCGTTCGACTGAGACCTGCAGACCTGATCCCGCGACCTGGATGAACGTTCGATTGGGGGTCATATCGGTCTGCAGCACAACATGCGCACCGGCCATACCCTCATATCCGATATGCCCGACCTCGACTGCCTCGTCTTCGCCGTTCACCGCCACCATCGACGCGAGACCATCTTCGATGAAGCAAACATATTCGCTTGGCTGGTCCGCTTCGATCAGGACATGTCTTGACGGCAGCTGAACCGCCTGCGCGTCGGCGATAAGCATTTGGAAGGCGTCGGCAGGCAAAACCTTCAACAAAAGATTGTGAACATCGTGCTGATTCGGTGCGGCCATGACCCTCTCCTGCGGGGAAGGAGAGCCCGCCGCTCATACCGGCAGCCTGGCGGTCACGGTAATGAACAGCTTATGCTTCAAAAGAGCCGCCAAAGCCATATTCACGAGCCCTTCTGTGCGGTTTTGACAAAACTCGCAGGTCACTCTGAAGCCAACATCCCCGTTTAGATACAACGGCTTGGCACTGCGAAACCAGCCTTGTTCCCGCCATGAAAGGGGAGGCCAAGCGCTCGACCGCGCCGATCGTCGATCAGCCCGGAAGAGCGGTATCCGCAACTTCACCGGCCTGTTCAGCGGAAGGCAGAGTGGGGAAATCAGCCATTTTTCGGCATACGAATTACGAAGCCCGCACCAGGCTGACGGTTCTCGATGCGCAGTTCGGCCTTTAGTTGCTGTACCAAACCGCGCACAATCTTCATCCCGAGGCTTTTTCCGTTCGTCTCGCCGGGCGAAAAATCCGGCGGCAATCCCCTGCCATTGTCAGCGACTTCGAGACGAATCTCATCGCCGGCGCCACAGGCACTGACGGTGATAACACCATGCACGCCCGGATAAGCGTGTTTCAATGCATTCGTCACCAATTCGTTGACCAAAAGGGCGATCTGGATTGCCCGGTCGGCATCGACCACGCACCTGTCGGCGTCAACCGATACGGTATGCAGCGCGCTCGACTGTTCAATACGCTGGCAGAGGTTCGGCAGGAATTCCGACAGATCTACTGTTTCGACATGCGGCTGACGCCACAACTGATCATGCACCTGGGCGATCGTTCCCACTCTCGCCTCGGCGTCGCGAAGGGCTCGACTGGCCTCCGGCTCCTTGGCTGAACGAGCCTGCATCGCGAGCATGGCCGCGACGAGCGCAAGGCTGTTTTTGACGCGATGGCTCATCTCGCGTACCATGACCTGCTGATGCTCTTCGGCGAAGTGGCGTTCCGTATCGTCCCGAAGGACCTTCAGGAAACCCGCCCGCTGGCGATCGGCGCGCAGCGGCATTGTCAGTCCGCTGCCCCAGAACGTCGACCCATCCTTGCGCAAGTGAAATCGTTCGTTGTCCGCGCGCCCCCGCTCCAGCGCCGTTGCCATTTCGCTGTCCGGAGCGCCCGCCTCACGGTCCTCCGGCAGGAACAGGATTCGGGCGTCGCGCCCAAGGATTTCGCCCTCCTCATAGCCGAAGATGCGGCAGGCCCCGGTGTTCCAGCTGATGATCCGCCCGTCCCGATCAAAGGCAAAAATCGCATAGTCGACGGCACTTTCGAGAATGAGCTGCAGACGCTCCTCGCTGGCGCGCAGTGCTTCGTCGTGCTGAAGCGATTGCGTCCGGTCGCGAACGACCTTGATCAGCCCGTAGACTTTGCCGGAGTCATCGCGAAGCGGCATCATCAATCCGGATGCCCAGAACATGCTGCCGTCTTTCCTGACGTGCCACCGGTTGTCGTCGGCGCGGCCGGTGGAAAGCGCAAGCCTCATCTCCTTGAGGGCCGCTCCTGCAAGTTGATCCTCGAAGGAAAAGATGATGGAACTGTTTTGTCCGATGATTTCCTGAGCCGAATAACCGAAGAGATTGGCCGCGCCCGGGCTCCACGTCGCCACTGTGCCGCCAAGATCCATGGCAAAAATGGCATAGTCTAAGGCGCTCTCGACGATATGCCGATAAATTTCAGCCTCATCGCCCGGGAAGGAACATTGATCCATACCACCGAACTCCACGGCATTGTCATCCGCTCACATTAGCACTTGCTACAACACTTTCGAGGGAAGGTGCGTTTACGTACGAAAGTCGGTCGATGAAACTTGTAATTGTTCAGGCCGAGGTCCATAATTCGGATATCGTCAGCAGACTTAGAGGCGCTGACGGCTGGGAGACGATGTGCTCTTGCCAAACCCCAAGGCAGGGCCATGCGCAATCTTGAGACTCACAATTTCATTCTATCGCATTTGACGGATTCGGAGCTTCTAGCGCTCGAGCGAATCCTTGAGCCGCTCCTTCTCCCGCGCGATTTCAATCTTGTCCATTCCGGCACGGCTGTCAGCCATTATTATTTTCTCGAAAGCGGCATCGCTTCCATGGTGGCCGCCAGCCCTGAGGGCAGAAAGGCGGAGATCGGACTGATTGGCAGGGACGGAGTGTCGCCGCCTGTCCTGATTATGGAGGGGCAGAAGTCTCCATTCCAGGTCACCATGCAGGTTGGCGGTCATGGACGTCGTGTCGAAGCTCATGCTCTGGGCGCGTTTCTGCATGAGCAGCCGGCAGTCCTGCCGTTGCTTTCGCACTCTCTTCAAATTTTCTTCGCGCAAGTAGCACATACCGCGCTTTCGAACGCAGTGCACAAGATTGACGTCCGATTGGCGAAGTGGATCCTAATGTGCCAAGATCGGCTGGAGGGTCGGGAAATTGCGATCACCCACGAGTATCTGGCGACGATGCTCGGCGTGAGGCGGTCGAGCGTCACCGATGCCTTACATATTCTGGAAGGCGAACATCTCATCTACTCCAGCCGTGGCTTGGTGATCGTCCGCGATCGCGCGGCACTTGAAGCCTTCGCGGCCGATGCTTACGATTTGAACGGGTACCCAACCCCGGGCTGGTCAAGATCGGCTCCTGCACGGGCCGTGCACCGGCTCCCGCTCGTCGATCTGCGGCACCGGCCGTAGCGGCTTCCGGCTCTGCCACTCCTTGTAAGGCCGCAGCATCTGCCCGGGGAAACGCCTTTCGATAGCGCTTTCGGTCAGGACGATCTTTGCGAAGAGCTCATCGACAGCCGACAGTCGCCCTGGTGCTTCGCAAGCCATCTCCAGCTCGGCCATTAGAGCAAAAAGCTGTTCATCAGTCATCGCCTCGAGAGTCGAGGCGAACCTGCGTTCCGCGACAATATCACAACCTGTCACAGTGTACCTCCTGCCGATGGCGACCATCGCCGGATGAAAAGATCGGCTGATTCCGCTTTACTGTCCCGGCAGATCTTTTTTGGTCGTTGCCGCCGCCGGTAGGTTGTTCTGTGTGCCTTGCCTGTCGGAGGCGCGCACGGGCGCAGTCGGCGCGCTCGCCACATATATGCCGAACGCCAATGCCCCAATGGCAACGATGAACGCACCGGCGATGGCGGCCACGGACCGCTTGCCATCCTGCTTGATCATCCCGAAGGCGAGGGCAAATCCCAGAAGGGCTGCTCCTCCCGCCACCGCAAAAAGCCAGATATAGTTCATCCTCGTGCTCCCGATACCGGCTCCCAACCGCAGGGGATGGCGAAGGTTCCCAAAGCTTATTGCCGCCGCCTCATATGCATGCTGGCGATTTACGAAGGACGGGCGCTTGGCTAGGGATTATGGGATCGTAGAACGGATTGGATTGAACGATGCCCGGTCCCGTCTTCTCCATCCCACCGGGCCGGAGCTTTCGTCATCGCCCTCAAACCCGCGTCTGATCTTCGACGCGCCCACAAAGCGATATCTTGACGTTTCTGCGCAACTCGCCAGCGCGCGAAGGCTTGGCTGTCATGGCACCGGCGACCGAGAATGGGCGGCGGCGGCCCGCAGGGAAGAGCAAGGTGGTCGAGCTCGACCCGGCAACGCTGGGAACCTTCCGCACCCTTGGCCCCGCCTACGGTGTGGAGTCACTCGTCTGAGTTTCATGCGGCGCATTGACGCATAAGCCGAGTAGTGATAGGTGTGGCGTTAATTGGTCAGGCCAGTTGACCAGCGGCGGCTTGAGGAGAAGCCACCAGGGAGGCCAGGATGTTTTCGCCCGTTGAATCGCGCCGCCTTTACCGGCAGGTGGCGGATCAAATTCGCCTGATGATCGCGAGCGGCGAGCTCGCCATCGGCCAACGATTGCCGGCCGAGCGCGATCTGGCGGAGCAATTGTCCGTATCGAGACCGACCGTCCGCGAGGCGCTGATCGTGCTGGAGGTGGAAGGCCTCATCAACATCCGCATGGGTTCCGGCATCTATGTGGTGCGCCGGCATGCCGCCCATGCCCCGGCAAGCGAGCGCGACCCGGTGGAAGGGCCTTTCGAGCTCTTGCAGGCTCGGGCGATTATCGAATGCGCCATTGCCGAGGAAGCGGCAGGCTGCGCCGGGCCTGAAGGCATCGCCCTGCTCGACGAAGCGCTGATGCGCATGAGCAGCGACGTCAACGATGCAGGTGCTGTACTTGCCGCCGACCGCGCCTTCCACACCGGCATTGCCATGATCGTTGGCAATGCGACGCTCATCCGGGTGACCGGAGAAATGTTCGACATGCGCATGACGCCGTATTTCGCGAAGCTGGCCAGCCATTTCGAGGGACCGACGACATGGCGCACCGCCCTGGGCGAACATCAGGCGATCCGCGACGCAATCGCCGCCGGTGATGCGGCAGGTGCTCGGGCTGCCATGCGCACCCACTTGACCCTATCGCAGAAGAGGTTTTCCGAGAGCTTCGGGGAGGAGTTTTCGGGAGAGGAGGAGCGTGGCCGCAACAAGGGTCCCGCGAAAGGAACCGACAAGTTTTAACCCGAGCTCGGGAGGAGAGAGCAATGAAGAGCAGACTGGCAACAATACTTTGCACCGCAGCCACAATCATGGCGAGTACGGCGATCGCCCATGCCCAGACCGTCCTGAAATGGGCGCACGTCTATGAAACGTCCGAGCCCTTCCATACCGATTCCGTCTGGGCCGCCGAAGAAATCAACAAGCGCACCGATGGGCGCTACAAGATCGAAGTCTATCCGGCCTCGCAACTCGGCAAGGAAGCCGACATCAACCAGGGCCTCAAGCTCGGCACGGTCGACATCATCATCTCGGGATCGAGCTTTGCGGCGCGCGACTACAAGCCGATCGGCGTGACCTACTTCCCCTATATCTTCCGTAACCCGGACCACCTGATCGCCTATACCAAGAGCGATGTCTTCAAGCGCCTCGCCAAGGGCTATGAGGACAAGACCGGCAACCACATCGCCGCCGTCAGCTATTACGGCACGCGCCACACGACCTCGAACAAACCGATCGCCAAATGCGCCGACATGCAGGGGCTGAAGATCCGCGTGCCCGACGTTCCGGCCTACCTCGCCATGCCGCGCGCCTGCGGCGCCAACACGACGCCAATCGCCTTCGCCGAAGTCTATCTCGCCCTGCAGAACGGCACGGTCGAGGCGCAGGAAAACCCGCTGACGACGATCGAGGCAAAAAAGTTCTTCGAAGTTCAGAAGAACATCATCCTGACCGGCCACATCGTCGACCACCTCAACACGGTGATCTCGAAGACGCGGTGGGCAAGCCTTTCCGACGAAGACAAGAAGATCTTCGGCGAAGTGATGCAGGAGGCCGCCGAGCGCACCACCAAGACGATCGCAGGCAAGGAAAACAGCCTCGTCGCCACCTTCAAGGAAAAGGGCATCAACGTCACCGAGGTCGACAAGGCCGACTTCGAAAAGAACGTGATGGAGAAGGTCAAGTTCGAGGACTTCGGCTACGAGAAGTCCGATTGGGAAGCGATCCGGGCGATCCAGTAAGCTCCTCAGCGAAGACTGCCCCTCACCCTAACCCTCTCCTCGTAAACGGGGCGAGGGGACGTGCCATTCGAGAGGCCGGGGGCGAACCGAGAGGTTGCGGCCTGTGCCTTCTCCCCGCGTGCGGAGAGAAGGTGGCGGCAGCCGGATGAGGGATAGCGCCTCCCTCAACGAACCAAGGTCGCGCCGACGCGCCGCGCCCTTCTTCGCCAACAGGAACAAGGCCGATCATGTCGCAAGAAATTCACACGCCAATTACGGCCGAGGAAATCGGCCACGAGTTCGAAGGCCACGCGCCGACCGCAAATGTCTCGGACTACGCCATCGAGGACTGGATCACGCTGATCGTCTTCTGGCTGATGGCAGGCTGCGTCTTCCTACAATTCTTCACGCGTTATGTGCTGAACGACAGCTATGCCTGGACCGAGGAAATCGCGATTAACTGCCTGATCGGCGTCGTCTTCCTCGGCGCCGTCATGTGCGTGCGCACCTCCCGGCATATCCAGGTGGATGTGTTCTATCATTATATGCCGGCGGGGCTGGCGCGCGTGCTCGCGACTCTCGTCGATATCATCCGCATCGGCTTCTTCGCCTACGGCTGTTATCTGATGTGGCGTTACGTCGATATCGTCGCCGACGAGGAGATGGTCACCATCGAGCTGCCGCGCAACATCGTCTTCTACTCGGTGCTTGTCGCTTTCGTGCTGATGCTGATCCGCGCAGTGATCGTCTTCATCGCCAATATGCGCCGCGGCTATTCCGTTCTGGAGCGCCCGGAAGAATTCCAGACCGTCGAGGGTTGACCCCATGCTGCTGCTTCTTGGTTCCTTTCTGGTGATGATGCTGATCGGCGTGCCCGTCGCCATCTCGATGGCCGTCGCATCTGTGCTCTACATCGTGCTCTACGGCATCGCGCCAGACATTATCGTCGCCCAGCGCATGATCGCCGGCGTCGAAAGCTTTCCGCTGCTCGCCGTGCCCTTCTTCATCCTGGCAGGCAATCTGATGAACTCGGCGGGTGTGACCGGCCGCATCTATTCCTTCGCGGTCGCGCTGGTCGGCTGGATGAAGGGCGGACTGGCGCAGGTCAACATTATCGGCTCGGTCATCTTCTCCGGCATGTCGGGCACGGCGCTCGCCGATGCGGCCGGCATCGGCACGATCGAGATCAAGGCGATGAAGGATCACGGCTATCCGGTCGAAGCGGCGGTCGGCGTCACGGCGGCGTCTGCCACGCTCGGCCCGATCTTTCCGCCGTCGCTGCCCTTCGTCATCTATGGCATGATGGCGAACGTCTCGATCGGCGCTCTGTTCATGGCCGGCATCCTGCCCGGCATTGTGATGACGCTGCTGATGATGATCACCGTCGCCGCCTTTGCCTATTACAAGCGCTGGGGCTCGGACGCGCCCTTCGACGTCAGGCAGCTGCTGTCGGCCGGATTGGAGATCATCGTCGTGCTGATGGTGCCCGTGGCGATCTATCTGATGATGCGGGCCGGCCTGTCGATGAATGCCGCCGCGGGTATTGCCCTTCTGGCGCTTCTGGCGCTCGACTGGTATTTTGGCTTTTCCGCCGTCATGGCGCTGATGACCCCGGTTATCCTGATCGGCGGGATGACGATGGGCTGGTTCACGCCGACCGAAGCTGCGGTGGCGGCGGTGCTCTGGTCCTTGTTCCTCGGCCTCGTGCGCTACCGCACCATGACGTTCTCGACGCTCGCCAAGGCCAGCTTCGATACGATCGAGACGACGGCATCCGTTCTCTTCATCGTCACCGCGGCTTCCGTCTTCGCATGGCTGCTGACGGTCAGCCAGGCCGCCCAGCTGCTTTCCGATGCGATCCTGTCGATCACCGAAAACAAGTGGGTGTTCCTCATCCTCGTGAACCTGCTGATGCTGTTCGTCGGCTGCTTCCTCGATACGATCGCCGCGATCACCATCCTCGTGCCGATCCTGCTGCCGATTGTCGCCAAGTTCGGTATCGATCCGGTTCAGTTCGGCCTGATCATGACGCTGAACCTGATGATCGGCCTGTTGCATCCGCCGCTCGGCATGGTGCTCTTCGTGCTGTCCAGAGTGGCCAAACTCTCGGTCGAACGCACCACAATGGCGATCCTGCCCTGGTTGGTGCCGCTCTTCATCGCATTGATCTTGATCACCTTCATTCCGGCCGTATCGCTCTGGCTGCCGCAGCAACTCGGACTGTTGAGATAGGAGGGTTATAATGCGGACACGTCTGGCACGGCTTTATCAAAAGGGCGATCTCAGGGTGGAGACCGGCACCGTACTGGCTCCCGGCCCAGGCGAAGTGCTTCTGAAAATGGCGGCCGCCGGCATTTGCGGCTCCGATCTGCACTATTATCAGGACGGCGGTTTCGGACCGATCAGGGTACGCGAGCCGATCATACCCGGTCACGAGGCATCGGGAACCGTGGAGAGTGCAGGGGAAGGGGTAGACCTGAAACCTGGGACGCTGGTGGCGGTCAACCCGAGCCAACCCTGCGGGCTGTGCGAATATTGCGGGAAGGGACTGCCGATCCATTGCCTCGACATGCACTTCATGGGCAGCGCGATGCGCCTGCCTCATGAGCAGGGCATGTTCCGGGAATGGCTGGTCGTGCCGGCCAGGCAGTGCTTCGAAGTGGGAGCGGCGACGACGGCCGCGGAAGCCGCATGCAGCGAGCCCTTGGCCGTTTGCCTGCACGCGGCATCGCGTGCGGGAGAGTTCGCGGGCAAGCGCGTCCTCGTCACAGGCGCCGGCCCGATCGGCTGCCTGATGGTTGCCGCCGCCCGCTATCACGGCGCGGCCGAGATCATCGTTACCGATCTGGCCGATGCGGCGCTGAAGAGAGCCGAGGCGATGGGCGCGAGCCGGACGATCAATGTGTCGCGAGAGGCTGCGGCGCTTGCCGAATTCGAGACGGGCAAGGGCTATTTCGATCTCGTCTTCGAGTGCTCGGCCGCCGCACCCGCCATCCGCAGTGCCATTGCCGCCATCAGGCCGCGCGGCACGATCGTGCAGGTCGGCGTCACAGGAGAGATCCCGATCCCGCTCAACGCCATCGTCGGCAAGGAGCTCCATATCCATGGCACGCAGCGTTTCCACGAGGAATTCGCCGCCGCCGTCGAGCTGATCTCAAGTCGAGAGATCGATGTCCGGCCGATCATCAGCCACAGCCTGCCCCTCGAAGAGGCCACCGCAGCCTTCACACTTGCCGGCGACCGGACGGCCGCCTGTAAGGTACAGCTTACGTTTTAGAAGCCTGTGTCACTCCCTGCGGGCGCGCCATTCGCGTAGGGGTCAGCGGCTGCGGCGGCAGCGAAGCAGGCTTGGCCTGCAAAGCCGCACCGGCGCCTGCAGGCAGTCGGCCACGCCTCTTATATAGGCGGCCGGCTGGATGATGACCGTACCGGGCGAGAACCAGGCAGGAGGGCGAAAGGCCTTCGATGAAATCATCCGAGGAAGCTTCGTGCGGCAGGTCGATGATGAAGCCGGAATCGGCGTGGGCCGGACCCTCGCCACGATGCCCGCTTCGGAATTGGCGACCCGCAGCGTGGGATCGAGCCGCGAGAGCCGGTGCGCCGCCGACAGACCGGCAAAACCGCCGCTGTTTCGCAACGCCAACCAGCCTGACAAGCTGCGATATGGTGCAGCGGCGTACCGAATGGTCGCAAAGGTGCAACGCAATGTGGAAACAAAGCAGGCCCGAGTTTTGTTTACTGATAGACCCGCGCAGGAGTTCCCAGAGCGGCGGCCGAAACGGGAGCAGAATCATGGAGACAGCAACGCAGTGGGCGTTTTTCTTCGGCGCACTGACGTTGGCGAGCTGGATAGCGGGAGGCCTTGCGGCCGCCCTTGGAAGTGTCGAGCTCGGCCACCGACAAAGAGCGACAGAATATCTGACATTCGGGCTCAGCGCCGCCGGCTTCGTCTCGGCAGTCGCCATGGCGGCGGTTTTGGTGATCCGCTGACGTTGATTGCGCCGATGCCCGTCGATCGAAACCTCTCGCCCAGCTGCACCTTCAGCGGCGGGCTGCGATCTGGTCGGCGGCGGGTGGCGGACGGTGGAAGACGCAGACCTGGTTGCGGCCTGCTTCCTTGGCGCGATAGAGTGCCACGTCGGCTTCGTGCTGGAGATTGGCCAGGGAAACGCCGGTGTCGGCCGCCGATTTGAACGCCAGCCCGACGCTCAGCGTCACCGACGGGCCGACGCTGGAAGACGGGTTCGGAAGGGCGGCCGCCTCCACGCTTTCACGTATTCGATTGGCCACCGCGACGGCCTCTTCTTCTTCCACATCCGGAAGGACGATGAGAAACTCCTCGCCGCCGTGTCGTGAGACCAGGTCGCGATCGGCGCGCACGCAGCTCTGGATGATGCCGGCGACCTTGACAAGGCAGCGGTCGCCTTCGCCATGCCCAAGCTTGTCGTTCAGCGCCTTGAAGTGGTCGATGTCGCACATGAGCATGGCGACAATGCCCGTTTCACGGCCGTGGCGCCAGAGGCTCTCCAGCGTTTCCATCATCCAACGGCGGTTGGCGATCCCCGTCAGCGGATCGGTTCTGGCCAGGCGTTCCAATCGGGCATTCGCATCGGCCAATTCCGCAACGCGGCGCTGATCCCTGCAGTCCAGGAGAAATGTCTTCTGCGCCAGTATGTTCATCGTTCGCCTGGCGACCACGGTCGCGATGATCCCGCAGGAAAAGAACAGGGTCCCGGCTATGACGCTGCCCGCGTCCACGAGCGGGTTGTACCATTGAAAGGTGAAATAGAGGAAGAGGGCATAACAGGCGATTGCGATCGTCCAGGCGAGCGGCACGCTGAAGATGGTGATTGCGCTCGTGGCGACGAACAGCATGATGGTCAAATGGCGCTCGTAGAATTCGCCCCCCGCAAAGACGCCGACGAGTGCGACCGACAGCAGGATGACGCACATTCCGCCGAGGAGCGATGCGCGCTGAACCGCTGCCGGGCGCGGCTTGGTCCAGACGAGCGCCGTCAGGATCGCCGCCGGCGGCAGCAGGCAGGCCGGGGCGACCATCAATAGGGCAACCTCGCGGGGAAGCAGCATGGCATTCAGCGCCAGCGTTAGAACGTCGACAAAGGCGACCCATGTCATCCAGGAGCGAATGACTTTCGCCCTCTGGCGCCACAGCCTTTCGTCGAACCGGCGCAGCAGGTCGCCCGTCAGGCGAATATCGCGGGTTCGGCCGGATAAGAGGCGTTCGACTTCCTCCGCCACGGCGCCGGTCAGCGGCTGCGGCGAGTGGGCCCCGGCTGCAGGACGGTCGAAGGACGTGCTTTTGCCATCATTCATCTTTGCTCTATCTAACCAAAATCGGAAACTCGGCAAGGCTGCCGCGCGAACGTCCGGATTCCTGCATTGATATTTTGTAAACAAGATTGGCCGCGTGATCTGGGCTAGACCCTTTCGAACATGCTAACTAGCTTATTCCGAGAGGGAGCAGGATGAGACTTAAGCTGGTCGCAGTAGCGGTCGCGGCGCTGGCGCCGGTTGTGGCGATGCTCGTTTACAACGAAGTCGCGCTCCGCCATCAGCGCAATGAAGAAGTGCGCGCATCCGCGGCACAAGCGGCCAGACAAGCCTCGTCCGAAGTCGAACGGATCATAGAGGGCCTGCACGCCCTTCTCGTCTCCGTCGCCGCCATGCCTTCCGTCCGGCAGCTCGACGTCCCGGCTTGCAATGCGGCGCTCGAGGCGGTTGTCGAAAGCATTCCGAACATCCGCACCATCTTCGTTGTCGGGCTCGACGGACAGCCGATCTGCGGCAGCATGGCTTTTCCCGAGGGCGTGATCTTCTCCGATCGAGACTATTTCCAGCAGATGCTCACGACCAAGGCTTTCGTGGTCGGCACCTATACGCAGAGCCGCCTTGTCGACAGACCCGTCCTGCCGCTCGCAATGCCCCTCATGGAGGGCGACGTCATGAAGGCCGTCATCGTCAGCGGAATCAGGGTGGACTGGCTGCAGAACCGTATCACCGAGCGCGGTGTTGCTACCGGCAATGCGGTGACGATAGCCGATGGCAACGGGACGATCGTTGCGCGCGTTCCTTCGCCCGAGCGCTTCGTCGGCACCGCCATGCCCGACGCCTATCAGCGGCTGATCCATGCCGACCAGCCCGATGTAATCGAGCTGATGAGCGAGGACGGAACGGAACGCATCCTTGGCTATCGCCCGATCGCGCTGCCTTCCAATCCTCTCTATGTCAGCGCCGGCTTCTCCAAGGAGGAGGCCTTCGCCCCGATCAACAGGGCGACGACGATGAATACGCTCGCCATTATCGGCGGCGCGCTCTTTGCCTTCCTGGCCGCGATCTTCATCGGCAACCGCTTCATCCTCGTGCCGATCTCCAGGATCGCGGATGTGATGGAAAAGTGGCGCGGCGGTCAAACGACGGCGCGGACCGGCATGAAAGGACCGGACGAGCTCGGTGTCGTCGGTGCGACCTTCGACCGGCTGCTCGATGAACTCGATGAACGAAGACGCCAAAGCCAGGAGGCGGAGGAGGAGCGCAGCCTTCTTATCCGCGAACTGGCGCATAGGGTCAAGAATGGCTTCACCCTCGTTCAGGCGATCGCCCGGCAAACCTTCTCGCGCTCCGATCCGGAAAGATACAATTCCTTCGCCGAGAGGCTCGCAGCGCTCGCCGGCACTTATGATCTCATCCTGTCGCGCGAGGGATCGGCCTCGTCTGTCAGGGAGATTGTCTCCGCGGCCTTGCGTGCCCACGTCGCCTCGCAGGCCGAGCGCATTCGCCTGGATGGCCCGGAAGTGGTTCTTCCCGCAGACATCGCGCTGCCGCTTTCGCTCGTTGTGCACGAGCTGGCGACCAACGCAACCAAGTATGGAAGTCTCGGAAGCGAATATGGAACAGTCACCATCGAGTGGAAGCACGATGACGGACGCGTCCTTCTCATCTGGACGGAAGCGGATGGACCGCCGGTTTCGATACCGACGAAAAAGGGCTTCGGTTCGATACTGATAGAACGGGCCTTCCCGGCGCAGGCGCAGGCGCGGTCCAGGTCGGACTACAGGCCGGGGGGCCTCGTTTTCGAAGTTATATTTTTAATCGGGGAACCGGTTGCGAAAGGCGAAGTTGACCCCTCTGGGTAAGGATGACATGCATGCGAGCGAAACATGAAAACCAAAGTAGTCGTGGTCGAGGACGAAGCTCTGCTGCTGATGATGGCGGTCGGCATCGTCGAGGAAGCAGGCTTGGAGCCGCTCGAAGCACGCAATGCTGATGAGGCTCTGATGCTTTTCGAAAGCGTGCCCGGCATTCGGATTCTGTTCACAGACATCGACATGCCGGGAAAGATGGACGGTTTGAAACTCGCAAAGGCCGTCCGCGATCGCTGGCCGCCCGTTGAAATCATAATCGTCTCCGGCATGAAGCAGCCGGACAAAGATGAATTGCCCGAGCGCGGCGTCTTCTTCCCCAAGCCTTACGACACCCGACAGCTCTGCGACGCGCTGGTCAGAATGGCTACCTGATACCAGAGCCGACGCACGGGCTTCCGCATCTGAATGCCTCGGGCAAACGCATCCTGTTTGCATCTCCTGCGTTTTCCTTGCTGCAACAACAGGCGAGCGAGCATGACGCCGGAAAGCACCGAAACGAAGGCTGGCGGCCTGCTATCGTTTTGCCGTCGAAGGCCGCTGCAAATCGATGCGACTGGTCACGACCGGCTGGCCGGAAGCAGGATCTTGGTCGACGGTCTGAAGTCGAAGCCGGTTCTGCCCGACTTTCTCGATCGTCAAGACCGCGTCTCGATCGCCGTTGACCAGCCGCGCCCAGGTCACGCGCAGGTTGAGGGCAGCACCTTTCCTGCTGCCTGCAAGCTTCGACGGCAGTCCCGACGGCCCGACATAGTTGCCGGTATAACGCTCTCCGGCGGCCTTGACGGTCGCAGAGAAGCTTCTGGTGAAAACCGCCAGGCCACGACACTTTCCGTTCATCGAAACGGTGGATGCGCTCGCATCAGACCGGAGGGTGCAGGAGACCTTCAGATTTGTGCCGCCAATCCGCGTGAGCACCCTTCCAGTCCCGCTCCAGTCGCCGGCCAAAGACTGCAAAAAACCCACCTCCGACGCCGATGATCCGACAGGCAGGCAAGGCAGCAAGAGTAAAGTTGCGATCAGGACCATACGCATGGCAGCCCCCTGGTTTGCGTGTCCGAACAACAGGTCGGCATGGCAGATTGTTCCCGGCGTCAGATTGTTTTTGCCGCCCTCGCAGGTGAAGGGCCTGACGACCTCGCCGTCGCTGCGGTGGCGTCGATTCTTCGCAGCTTGAAGAAATAACGACGGGCGTCGCCCGCAATGCACATCATGCCAGCCAGCTCTTGGCCATTCATCCTGCGAAAGTAATCGACGATCGGCTGCCTGTCGTAACGCATTGCGGCGGTGACACCGTCCGCCGAGGTCTGAAGCGCAAGCGACGCGGTCGTGCCCCTCGCACGCAATGCCTTCTGTAGATAGGAGAACCAGCTTCGGGCGACCATTGTGCGCCCGAACGGCGCGGCTTTGATGGCCAGTCCGATTGGAAAAAAGCCGGGTTCGATGGCGATCAGCCGATCGGCTCGCCACTGAAAGAGCAGGGCGTCCGCGCGCATGTCCGCGTGAAATCGCTTGCCGAACCAGCCAAGGTTCTCGAGAACGCCGTCGAGCGGGTGATCCGACGGAATACCCGCCCCCCTCCACAAGCCGATCATCTCGACCGGCTGGACAGGCTTCAGCGAAGAGAACCAGGCCTTCATCTCGTCCTGCCGGCCCATGCTTTCCATCCGTTTCCAGTCACGCGATCGAACCTCGCCCGCGACAAAGCAGATGGCGGCGCCGCCCAGATCATGCGGTTCCGGCGCCTCGGCAAGGAGAGCGTCACCTGCCAGGGCTTGGATCCCGCGGACGCCGAATGTTCTCGATGCGGCCGGATCACAGCGCTCGCTCCGTTGACAGCAAGGCTTCCAGCGACACCGGCCTGAGACCGTGCCCGTCGACGCCGACATCGTACTGGCGGGGCAGGGGTTTCAGGCGGCCATGGGAATGTCCATGCAGATTGATCGATTTCTTGCCCATCTTGTTCCAGGTGCGGAACGGGTAGTGGCACAGGATCAGGAGATGATCGTCCAGCGTCATCTCCTTGTAGTGCTGAACGCTCGCCCATCCCCTCGCCTCCGTCGTCGTCGGCGGATCATTATTCCCGATGATGAGGTGCTTGCGCCCGTTCAGCATCGAAAGGAGCTGGTCACAATCCCCGCCACGGAAGGACATAACGTCGCCGAGATGCCAGATGTCGTCCTGCGGACCAACGATTTCGTTCCAGTTCCGGATCAGCGTCACGTCATGCGAGGCCATGTCGGGGAAGGGGCGTCGGTCGATGCGGAAGGACGCGCGGATCTGCAAAATGGGTATCGCCGGTGAAGTAAATCATCTGACAGAGATGGCGCAGCTCGCCCGGTTGGA
Organism: Rhizobium lentis; assembly: GCF_014200175.1. Classification (GTDB taxonomy): domain Bacteria; phylum Pseudomonadota; class Alphaproteobacteria; order Rhizobiales; family Rhizobiaceae; genus Rhizobium; species Rhizobium mulingense. The sequence goes on from NZ_JACHBD010000006.1 coordinate 171,752, forward strand.
AAGTCGCCGTTTTTTCAATGGCCGGCTGTGGAGATCGAATCTTTGATGTTGGCAAGGGACGGACCGCTCACGACGCGATAGCGCGCCTCGACGAGGTTATAGACCCCGAAGGCCGCCAGTCCGGCCGCAACGGCGATATAAAGGATCGAGCCGAAAGGCAGCTGCCTCACCCATTCAAGCGCGTCCGCCATGCTGCCCGCCTGTTGCGGATCGACGCGGAAACCCGCATAGGCGAAGAAGATTCCCGTGATCACGAAGACGACGCCGCGGGCGACGAGGCCGTAGACACAGACCGTGGTGACCACGCCGCTGGCATCGGCAAGCCTCAGATAGCGCTCGAATTTCCTGGTGATGCCCTTGGCTGCCGTTACGACCCCGCCGATGATGAACCCGAGCCCGACGGCAACGGCAAGATAGGCGCCGAACGGCTGCGACATGATCCACTGGGCCAATCCCTTCTCATCCGAGCCTTGGCTTCCGCCACCGCTGAAAAACGCGTGTGCCAGGGCGTATCCGGCAAGCCCGAGGTAGACGACAGCGCTGCCGAAGAGAACCGTGCGGATGGCGATCGCCTTGGTGCCGGTGCCATGCCCGTCGGAATCGGCCAGCGACTGGGACAGCCGCCAGGCTACGAATCCGAGCAGGCCGATGCCGATCAGCCCCACCCAGACGCGGCCGAAGGGCTGCGCCAGCAGCGTCGAAAGCGCCGACTTCGTTTCCGGCCTTCCGCCGGCAACGCCGGAGAACAGGGCCAGGCCCGCCACAAGCAGGAATACGGCGCCGCGCGCCACATAGCCGCTCTTGGCAAGCAGGTCGAAACGAAATCCTTTGGCCATGATATACTCCGCGCATCTGTGTGGCTGTCACCCCTAACGCGCCACCACGCGGAAAGTTGTCGTCGAGGAAAAGGCGACGCTCACGCCGGGAGTTGCCGATGCCGGTCCGTAGCGCCGGACTTCTGATCCACCGCCTTTACGACACGGGGCCTGAGGTCCTGCTCGTGCATCCCGGGGGTCCATTCTGGGCAAGGAAGGACGAGGGCGCCTGGTCGATCCCGAAGGGATTGATCGAAGCTGGTGAAGACGAGCTGTCGGCAGCAATCCGGGAGGCGCGGGAGGAGCTCGGCTTGGAAATCCAGGGAGCCTTCGCCCCGCTCGGCGAATATCGCCAACCGGGCGGAAAAATCGTGGTCGTCTGGTCGGTGGAGGCCGAGCTTGATGTCGCGAAGGTGCGCAGTTCAGAGTTTCAGCTCGAATGGCCGCCACGATCGGGTCGTTTCCAGAATTTTCCCGAAGTTGACCGCGCCGAGTGGTTTTCCACCGCAGAGGCTGAAATCAAGATTCTCAAGGGGCAGGTCGCAATGCTTGCAGATCTCGCAAAACAGCTCGGCCGAGGCCGATGAAGGAGGCATTTCGATCACTCCCGTTCGATGAAGGAGCGGTCGGCGGTCTCGAGCAATATTGGCCAGCTGATCGTCGCATCGGCCATCATCGACGACACGGTCGGCTGGGTCACCATCGCCGTGACGTTCAGCCTCGCCGAGCCAGCAGCTGAGGCTGTGGCTGCAGTGAAAAGGAACAGGACCGCCATTGCAGCTTGCCAACGCCAGGCGTCTTTCAAGACCATATTCCGTACTGCCCCTGCAAATCGGGAGCGGCTCATCAAGGACCTCTTTCAGAAAGTCTGTGCCTAAATCATACTGCTTCAGCGGCCCTGGCTCCGAGAAGGGCCCGCGGCGGCGCAGGGCAGACATGCGAGCTTGGCGCTATTTCAATGTTCGGCGCCGGACGACATCCATCTGCATCGCAGACGCCATCAGCCATTCCTCAATCGGATGGGGATAGGCTTTGTTTACGAGCGGTTGCTGGAGCCTAATCGACGCCGGTAATCTCGGGATCGAACACGATGATCTTTTCGGAAGGCGGATTTCCGTCACTTCTGCTCGCAGCAAGCAGAAGTGCGGCGGCGGCTTCGCCCATCTGACGCCGCGGCGAGATCGAGGTCGCGATCCTGACGGGCAGGGCGCGGGCGACATCAAGTCCGTTGAATCCGGCAATCAGAATATCGGCGGGGCTGGAAACGCCGAGTTCCAGGCATGCGAAGGCGCCGCCGGTCGCCATGTCGTCGTTGGAATAGTAAATGCAATCGAGATCGCGCGTTGCCGCGAGCATGGACATCGTCAGCCGCTTGCCGTGGGCCACCGAAGAATAGGCGGCGTTGAACCGCTCCGCCACGAAAGAAAGGCCGCTCTCGCGCAGGGCCTTCTCAAAGCCGGCCTTCCGTTTGCCGGCCCGCAGGTCCCTGTCGATCGCGCTGCCGATATAACCGAACCGCCGCCGGCCGGCCGCCAAAAGCGCTCTTGCCATCTCCTCTCCCGCCTTGCCATGAGAAAGCCCGACGTTGAAATCGATAGGCGTGCCGTCGAGGTCCATCAGCTGGACCACCGGGATCTCCGCACTCTGCAGCATCCTGACCGTTTCCGCCGGCTGATCGAGGCCTGTCACGATGATGGCGGCAGGCCGCCAGGAGAGCATGTCGCGGATGATCTCGCGCTCTTTCGCCATATCGTAGTCGGAGATGCCGAACACCGCCTGCATGCCGGATCCCCGCAGTCCGGCCGAGATGCCCGCCAGCATCTCGGGAAAGACGATGTTGGACATGCTGGGAACGACGACGGCGACGAGGTTGGTGCGCTGCGACGACAGCGAGAGCGCCAGCCGGTTGCCGACATAGCTCAGCCGTTCGGCCTGCTGGAGCACTTTTGCGCGGGTCTCCTTGGAGACGTCGGCCGCGCCGCGAAGGGCCCGTGATGCCGTCATCTTGCTGACGCCGGCCGCGGCAGCAACCTCTTCCAGTGTGGATTTACGCATCGCACGATTCCTTAGTCGAATTGCCTCGCCAGCGGCCAACACCAGATTCATAGGCCCTTTTCCAAAAAAGGAAAACACGCACTACTTGACATATGCGACCAAAATAGGCGTTGTTACCGATACCGGTATCGATACCAACGATCAAACCCTGGAGCAGAAACGGGGCGGACAAGGCTTTGGGCGTCCCGCATCGTACGAATGTTTGACTGCGACCATCTGCGGATCAGCCTAGCCGGCTTGACCTGCAGGTTGCAGACCTATCTGAATTCGATCGGATACATTCCGATCGTGCCGCCAGCTGCAACATAGAACGCGGCGAGCAGCGCGATCTTGCCGAAGACACCGGCCGAACGGGAGGAAGAGCCGCCATGCATGTGATGATTTTGGGCGCGGCCGGCATGGTCGGCCGCAAGCTGGTTGAGAAGATCGCGCGCGAGCCGCTGGCTTTCGGCCGGCCCGTCACCCGGCTGACGCTGGTGGACGCCTTTCAGCCGTCCGTGCCGGAACCGCTCCGGCCGGTCTCGACAGCGCTGACGGTCGACCTCGCCGGTGCCGGCGCCGCCGATAGGCTGATCGAAGGCCGGCCGGAGCTGATCTTCCATCTCGCCGCCGTCGTATCGGGTGAGGCGGAAGCGGATTTCGACAAGGGTTACGCCGTCAATCTCGACGGCACGCGCGCCCTGTTCGATGCGATCCGTCAGGCCGGCCTCGCGAGCGATTACGTGCCGCGCCTCGTCTTCGCCTCCTCGATCGCCGTCTTCGGAACGCCGTTCCCGGAAGTCATTCCCGACGAATTCTTCACCACGCCGCTGACGAGCTACGGCACCCAGAAGGCCATTGCCGAACTGCTGCTCGCCGATTATTCCCGCCGCGGCATTTTCGACGGCATCGGCATCCGGCTGCCGACTATCTGCGTGCGGCCCGGTGCACCGAACAAGGCAGCATCCGGCTTCTTCTCCAATATCCTGCGCGAACCGCTGGTCGGCAAGGAAGCGGTGCTGCCGGTCAGCGACAGCGTGCGGCACTGGTTTGCAAGTCCGCGCGCGGCCGTCGGCTTCTTCATCCATGCCGCGACGATCGATACGGCACGGATCGGCGCGCGGCGCAACCTCACCATGCCAGGCCTTTCCGCGCTGGTCTCCGAAGAGATCGAAGCGCTGCGCCGCGTGGCCGGCGACAAGGCGGTCGCGCTCATCAAACGCGTGCCCGATCCGGTAATCGAACGCATCGTCGCCGGCTGGCCGACCCGGTTCGACGCAGAGAGAGCGTCTTCGCTCGGCTTCAAGGCGGAGACGAGCTTCGACGAGATCCTGAAAGTACATATCGAGGATGAACTGGGCGGGAGGATCGCATGAGCATATCGGCCAGCGGAAAGGCAAGGATCGCGCTTGTCACCGGCGGCGGCACCGGCGTCGGGCGAGCCATATCGCGGGGGCTGGGCGCTGCCGGTTACGCGGTCGTCATTTCAGGACGGCGGGCCGACGTGCTCGACAAGGCCGCCGCTGAGCTTGGCGGCGAAACCGGCGCGGAGTTCTTCGCGGTTTCCGCCGATGTCGGCGATCCCGCTTCGGTGCGGGCTCTTTTCGACGCCATCTCGGAAAAATACGGGCGGCTCGACCTGCTGGTCAACAATGCCGGCGTCACTGTGCCGGGGGTGCCGCTGGAAGAGGTTTCCTTTGAGCAATGGAGCGCCATCGTCGCCGCCAATCTCACCGGCGCTTTTCTCTGCACCCAGCAGGCCTTCCGCCTGATGAAGAGCCAGAATCCGCGCGGCGGGCGCATCATCAATAACGGCTCCGTTTCCGCCACCACACCGCGCCCGAATTCCGCACCTTACACGGCGACGAAGCACGCCATTACAGGACTGACGAAATCCACCGCCCTCGACGGGCGCGAATTCGACATCGCCTGCGGTCAGATCGATATCGGCAATGCCGCAAGCGACATGACGACGAGGATTGCCGCCGGCGTCTTGCAGGCAAACGGCAGTATTGCCGCGGAGGCGACGATCGACCCGGCGCATATTGCCGATGCGGTCGTCTACATGGCGGGCCTGCCGCTCAGCGCCAATGTGCTGACCATGACAGTGATGGCAACGAAGATGCCTTTTGTCGGGCGGGGGTGAGAGGGCGGGCTGCCGCCGGCCGAAAACGACATAGATACAGTGCATTGCGTAATGCTCATGATCTGGGAGGAGGGAGTATGGCAAACGTTCAATTCGAAGACGTCCGGAAATCATTTGGGGCGCATCCTGTCATCAAGGGGGTGGACATCGATATTGCCGATGGCGAATTCGTCATCCTTGTCGGCCCCTCGGGCTGCGGCAAGTCGACCCTTCTGAGGATGCTGGCCGGGCTCGAGAATATTTCCGGCGGCGAAATCAAGATCGGCGGGCGCGTCGTCAACACGCTGCCGCCGAAGGACCGCGACATCGCCATGGTCTTCCAGAATTATGCGCTCTATCCGCATATGACGGTGGAGCAGAACATGGGCTTTTCGCTCATGCTCAACAAGGCGCCGAAGGCGGAAGCCGAGAAACGGGTGAAATATGCCGCCGGCATCCTCGGCCTCGACAAGCTGCTTGACCGCTATCCGCGCCAGCTTTCCGGCGGCCAGCGCCAGCGCGTCGCCATGGGCCGCGCCATCGTGCGCGATCCCGAAGTTTTCCTGTTCGACGAGCCGCTGTCCAACCTCGATGCGAAACTGCGCGTCGCCATGCGCGCCGAGATCAAGGAACTGCACCAGCGCCTGAAGACGACGACCGTCTACGTCACCCATGACCAGATCGAGGCGATGACGATGGCCGACAAGATCGTCGTCATGCATGATGGCATCGTCGAGCAGATCGGTTCGCCGCTCGAGCTTTACGACCGTCCCGCCAATCTCTTCGTCGGCGGTTTCATCGGCTCGCCGGCGATGAATATGATCCATGGCAGGCTCGATCCCGAAAACGCCACGCAGTTCGTCGCGGCCAACGGCACCCGGCTGCCGGTCGCCAATCCGCCAGCAAGTGCGGTGGGCCGCGAACTCGTCTACGGGCTGCGCCCCGAATATATTTCGCTCGATCCCAACGGCCTGCCCGCCGAAATCGTGGTGATCGAGCCGACCGGCTACGAGACGCATCTGACCGTCCGCCTCGGCGGCAGCGAGGTCAGCTGCGTCTTCCGCGAGCGTGTCGATGCGCGCCCGGGCGAAGCGATCCGGGTGGCGATCGACGCCAAGCACGTTCATCTCTTCGATGCCGAAGGCGGCAGGAGATTGACCGACTGATGCCATCCGGCGGCGGCACGGGAGAGGAGGAGTTCTCCCTGCCACCGGAGAGCAAGCATCCCGGGAGCGCAAGCTCCCCGGAGATGCCAGGCCGCCGTTCACCAAGCGGGAGGTGGATGCCGGAGAATTGCTCCCGCTGTTTCAATGAGGAGGAATCTCATGACGATCAAGAGACGTGAATTTCTTGCTGCATCGGCAGCCGTTGCCGGTGTCGCCGGTCTTGGCATCAAGCCATCCTTTGCACAGGCCGAGCCGACCTACACGCCGGAAAGCGGCGCGAGCCTCAGGCTGCTGCGCTGGACGCCTTTCGTGAAGGGCGATGAGGATGCCTGGATCGCCAATACCAAGAAGTTCACCGAAGCCACAGGCGTGGAAGTTCGCATCGACAAGGAGAGCTGGGAAGACATTCGTCCGAAGGCAGCCGTCGCGGCCAATGTCGGCTCCGGCCCCGATCTCATCATGTGCTGGTTCGACGACGCCCACCAATATCCGGACAAGCTGGTCGATCTTACCGAACTCGGCAATTATCTCGGCAACAAGTATGAGGGCTGGTACGACGGCGTGAAGGGCTACGCCACCCGCGGCGACACCTTCATCGCCATGCCGCTGACGGCGATCGGCAATGCCGTCGTCTACCGCGACAGCCACGTGAAGGCCGCCGGTTTCAACGAATTCCCGAACGACACTGCAGGCTTCCTCGAGCTTTGCAAGGCCATGAAGGCAAAAGGCACGCCCGCCGGCTTCCCGCACGGCAAGGCGGTCGGCGACGGCAACAATTACGCCCATTGGCTGCTCTGGAGCCATGGCGGCAAGATGGTCGATGAAAGCGGCACGGTGACGATCAACAGCCCGGAAACCCTCGCCTCAATCAACTACGCCAAGGAGCTCTACGCAACCTTCATTCCCGGCACGGAAAGCTGGCAGGACGTCAACAACAACCGCGCATTCCTGGCGGGCCAAGTATCGCTGATCGCAAATGGCGTCTCGGTCTATTACACGGCCAAGAACGATCCGAAGCTCGCCGAGATCGCCAAGGACATGCGCACGACGAACTTCCCGATCGGACCGGTCGGCAAGAGCGTCGAGCTTTTCCAGACGAGCTCGCTGCTGCTCTTCAAGCACAGCAAATATCCGGAAGCGGCCAAGGCCTATATCAAGTTCATGATGGAAGCCGACCAGATGAACGCCTGGATCCAAGGCTCCAGCGCCTATTGCTGCCAGCCCCTCAAGGCCTTCGCCAATAATCCGGTCTGGACCGCCGATCCGGTTCACGCGCCTTATGCGCGCGCTTCGGAAAGGCTGCGCCCGAACGGCTATGCCGGCCCGCTTGGCTATGCCTCGGCGGCGACCATGGCCGATTATGTGCTGGTCGACATGTATGCTGCCGCCGTCACCGGCCAGAAGTCGCCGGAGGATGCAATGAAGGAAGCAGAGCGCCGGGCGAACCGGTACTACCGAGTCTGATCCAGAGCCAGGAGAGGCGGCATGTCCGGCTTCGGCATGCCGCCCGTCTCTCAAGAATTGAAGCAATCTGGAGGCAAGCAATGTCGACCTTGAAATCCGGGGATACGCGCGGCCCGATCTCCTCGCTCATGCAGAACAACAACGTGCTCGGCTTCCTGTTCATGCTCCCGGCCGCGGTGTTCCTCGTCTGCTTTCTCACGTACCCATTGGGGCTCGGCGTCTGGCTCGGCTTCACCGATACCCGGATCGGCCGGGACGGCATCTTCATCGGCTTGGAGAACTATCAGTTCCTGGCCGATGACGCGGTTTTCTGGCTGTCTGTCTTCAACACCATTCTCTACACGCTGGTCGCCTCGGTCCTGAAATTCGCGCTCGGCCTCTGGCTGGCGCTGCTTCTGAACCAGCACCTTCCGTTCAAATCCTTCTTCCGGGCGATCGTGCTCCTGCCCTGGGTGGTACCAACAGTGCTTTCGGCGCTGGCCTTCTGGTGGATCTACGATTCCCAGTTCTCGATCGTCTCCTGGTCGCTGATGAAGCTCGGCCTGATCGACGCGCCGATCAACTTCCTCGGCGATCCCACCAATGCGCGCATCTCGGTCATCGTCGCCAATGTCTGGCGCGGCATTCCCTTCGTGGCGATCTCGCTGCTCGCCGGCCTGCAGACCATCCCGGCCTCGCTGCAGGAGGCCGCCTCGCTCGACGGCGCAACGAGCTGGCAGCGCTTCCGCTATGTGACGCTGCCGATGCTGACGCCGATCATCGCCGTCGTCATGACCTTCTCGGTGCTCTTCACCTTCACGGATTTCCAGCTGATCTACGTGCTGACCAAGGGCGGACCGGTCAACGCAACGCATCTGATGGCGACACTCTCGTTCCAACGCGGCATTCCAGGCGGGCAGCTGGGCGAAGGGGCGGCCATCGCCGTCGCCATGGTGCCCTTCCTGCTCGGCGCCATCATGTTCAGCTTCTTCGGCCTGCAACGCCGCAAATGGCAGCAGGGCGGCCAGGATTAAGGGGAATAACGATGTCGACCAATCTCAAGACGGCCGATCAGGTCCTGACCGACAATGCCGAGGGCATGAGCTACCTAAACCGGCTGCCGCGGCGCGTGGTGATGCTCTACCTGCCGATGGCGGTCTTCGTCTTCGTGCTGCTCTTTCCCTTCTACTGGATGGCGATCACCGCCGTGAAGCCGAACGAGCAGCTGACCGACTACAACAATTACAGCCCGTTCTGGGTGATTGGGCCGACGCTCGATCACATCAAATATCTGTTCCTGGAAACGTCCTATCCGGGTTGGCTGTGGAACACGATGCTGGTGGCGGTGGGATCGACGGCGCTGTCGCTGATGGCCTCGGTCTTCGGCGCCTATGCGATCGAGCGTGTGCGTTTCACCGGCTCGCGGCAGATCGGCCTCGTGATCTTTCTCGCCTATCTCATCCCGCCGTCGATCCTGTTCATCCCGCTCGCCTTCATCGTCTTCAAGCTCGGGATCTACGATTCGCGCCTGGCGCTTATCTTCACCTATCCGACCTTCCTCATTCCTTTCTGCACCTGGCTGCTGATGGGCTATTTCCGCTCGATCCCGTTCGAACTCGAGGAGAGCGCGCTGGTCGACGGCGCCAACCGCTGGCAGATCCTGGTCAAGATCATCCTGCCGCTTGCGGTGCCGGGTTTGATCTCGGCCGGCATCTTCGCCTTCACCCTGTCGTGGAACGAGTTCATCTATGCGCTGACATTCATCCAGTCCTCGGAGAACAAAACCATTCCGGTCGGCGTCTTGACCGAACTGGTGCGCGGCGACGTCTTCGAATGGGGATCGCTGATGGCCGGCGCGCTTTTCGGTTCGCTGCCTGTGGTCATCCTCTATTCCTTCTTCGTCGATTACTACGTCTCGTCGATGACGGGCGCAGTGAAGGAGTAGCCCCCGGACCGAGCTTTTCGGCAACGAGCAAGGCAAGTCATTTTTGCCTTGTCATCGACGCTGCGTTGCAGGCGGCCTGAGAGTGCGATTTCGCTCCCAAGGCGCCGACAGTGAGTCGCCCGGTTTTCGGGAAGGGCTCGCCCCACCGATCTTGTGTCCTTCGCCTCAGTCCAGAAAGTGCGTCCGGAAAGCCAGGCGCCGGAACCCTCCTCGACCGCCGCAAACTTCTATGGCGCGGTCCACCACACGAATATCCTCGACGCGCTCACCTGAAGGCCACGAGATGGCGCCTATGGCATGCCTCACTTCGGCTTCCTCGTCCCGGACGAGGGTGAGAGCCCCGGGACCTGAGAGGTCGTTTTCGCTGGAGCGGCTGCGCAAAGCTGCGGCCGCACTCTCTTCGACCCCCAAACAGCCGAAGTGTCGGCTCGACCACGGGGGATAGTCACGGCCGCCGTTGGAATGCCAGAAAATAGTCATGGGCAAGCGGCGGGCATTCCGGAGGGAAAGAAACAGGTCTCTCTCGACCGGCCGCGCCACCGCGGTCCAACCCAAGCTGTGTTCGCGGCCTTCTATGGCGATGACGACATCCTCATGCCGCGGGTTCCACGGGAACCGGCTCAAATCTACCGATCCGTCGATTCCGGGAAAGCGATCGGGCGCCGTTGACCGCGAGGGGTAGCGCAGGCCGGAACGCCCGCGGGCGGAATCGACTTCAGGCGGCGCCGGCGGCGTCTCCCATGCCGATTTGGGCGAGCAACTGATGAGTCCGCCCCGAGGCAGCGAGACGTTGGCATGGTTCGAGACGGCAATGCGGCCGCTCCCGCCGGCGAAGACATGGCGCTGATAGACCCAGACGTGCCCGTCTTCAACCTCGAGCTCCTTGGTGACCGTCGCGCCGCAGACGGTGCGTTGCAGCCTGGCCCGCAGCCGCCCGGCCTCGTGTTCGACCATATCCCAGGGTGAATTGGCGGTCCATCCATGAAGGGGCGATCCCTCTTGACTGCCTGCGAAGGGTGCGCAGAAGAAATCGCCGCCGAGCGTCATCAGATGCGGCGGCGTACCGGGGGGCATTATCTCCTCCGTGCCGACCCAGGGCGCACGGTGCAGCAGAGCGATTTCGTGCCCCTCATCTTCCACGGTAAAGCCGTCAAGGAGACCGGTCCGCGCATCGAAGCCGAAACGGATTCCCTTGGCACGGATCTCGATCATGCCGCGAGATGTTCGCCGGTTATGATATTTTCGACCTCCTGGATCGATGCGGTGGCGGGACTTAGATCGTCGGCCACGACGGTGCCGCGTCGCATCACCACCATGCGGTCCACCACCTGGAAGACATGATGAATGTTGTGCGCGATGAAAATGCAGGAGTGGCCGGTGTCGCGCGCCTCGCGCACGAAGCGTAGTACGCCCTGGGTTTCGGCCACGCCGAGATTGTTGGTCGGTTCGTCAAGGACGATCAGGTCGCTGTCGAAATACATGGCGCGCGCGATGGCCACGGCCTGCCGTTCGCCTCCGGAAAGCGATCCGATCGGGGTGGTGGGCGGAATGTTCTTAGAAATGCCGACTCGCTTCAGAAGATCGGCGGCAACTGCGTTCATCCGCTCCTGGTCCAGCCGGTCGAGGAAGCCGGGCCCCGTCCGGAGCTCCCGTCCAAGAAAGAGGTTGCGGGCGATGGAAAGCTGTGGGACCAGGGCGGAATCCTGATAGATGGTCTCAATGCCGCTGCCGATCGCGTCGTTGGTACTGCGCAGCTGCACTTCGCGTCCCTTGATGAAGATCTGGCCGGATGTGTAGGGAATCGCGCCCGACAGCACCTTGATCAGGGTGGACTTGCCCGCGCCGTTGTCGCCGAGAAGGCCGACGATCTCGCCCTTCCTTATGCTGAGGTTGACATCGCGCAAAGCGTGGACACGACCATAGAATTTCTCGATGTGCCGCATCTGGACCAGGGTTTCGTTATCGCTCATCTCAGACCCCCGTATTGTGCCGGCGTTCGAGGCCGGCATGGAGCGCCATCATCGCCAGGATGATCGCACCGATGAAAATATTGTAGGCGAGACCGGGCACGCCAATCAGGACGATCCCGTTGCGCATCAACCGCAGGATCAGCACGCCGAGCATGGTCCCGAGGATCGTCCCGCGGCCGCCGGTCAGGACGGTACCGCCGATCACCACCATCGCGATGACTTCGAGTTCATAGCCGGTACCGGCATTCGGATTGGCGGCCGAGACGCGGATCGACGAGATGATGCCAGCAAAGGCCGCCATGGCCGCCGACAGCATGAACAGGATCACTTTGACCCTTGCGGTCGGCACCCCGCGGTTTCGGGCGGCGTTGGCATTGCCGCCGGTCGCCTGGATCCAGTTGCCGAACCGTGTGCGGGTCAAGACGTAGTGGAGCGCCAATGCCAGCGCTACGAACCAGATCAGGCTCATGAAGACGCGCAGGTTGCCGATATAGAAGTCGCCGACCAGCAATTGCGCCAGCCATTGTTCGCCCGCTTCCCAGGTGCGCTGCGGAAAGCCGGCCGTCAGCCACAAGGCCGTGCCGCGGATGACCAGCAGCGTTCCAAGCGTCACCAGGAATGACGGGATAGCCAGACGGGTAACGAAGAGGCCGTTGAAAAGACCGATCGCCAGAGCGACGGCTATTCCCGCAAGAAATGCCAGAGGCAAGGGCAGCACGTCCGCATTGAACAATGTCCACATCACCACGGGGGCGAAGCCGAAGACCGAACCGACCGAAAGGTCGAATTCTCCCGCGGTCATCAGCAGCGTCATCGCCAGCGCAATGAGGCCGAGTTCGACGGTGAAGGTCAAGGCATTGCCGATATTGATCAGCGACAGGAAGGCGGGGTTGATTGCCGTGAAAACCACCAGCATCGCGATCAGAAGGACGAAAGGCCCGAATTCCGGATAGGCGATGAAGGTCCTGACAAGGCTCGGCCTTTCACGTGGCGGGGTGAGAGCATCGCTGCTTTGCTCGATCATGGTGCGCACTCGCGTTGGGGCTGGAACAGGCATCCCCGGCAGCATACCGCGGATGCCAGGATGGCAGGCTTATTTACCGCCCATGATCTTGGCGTAGAACGGCGCCTTGTCGGCTTCGTAGAGTGCGCCGGTAATGATGTCGAAGTTGATCGGGATGCCGCTCGCTTCAGACATCAGTGCCGAGAGGCACATGTAAGAGGTTGCCAGTGGATCCTGCCACATGCCCGCATTCACATACCCTTCGCTGACCTCCGAGGTCGTGTCCAACGAGTTGCCCCATCCGACCACCGGAATCTCACCCTTGGCGATGCCGGCCTGATCCCAGACGCGTTTGACCGAACCGGTTACCAGATCACCGAGGCCGATGACCGCATTGATCTTTTTGCGGTTGGCGGTCACGTAGTCGGTCATTCGGTTGATGGCCTCGGCCTGGTCGTAGGAGGCGTCCTGGATTTCCCAGGTGATCCCGAGCGGCTTGAACACTTCGTCGGCACCGGCTGATTCCTCTTCACCATAGCCTGCCCCCGGAACTTCGAGCGGCATCCAGACAAAATCCCCCTTCTTCACCAGCTTATGGTCGACCAGATACTGTGCCCACGTGCGGCCGACGACCTTGAGATCGACGCCGACATAGGCTCTCCAGGCCGGCGCCGGGTCCTTGGTGTTGAAGTTGATGACCGGGATGTTGGCCCGGTTGGCCTCGTTGACAACATCCACCAAGGTGCCAGGCCCCGGGCTCGTCGTGCAGATGCCGTTCGCGCCGGCGGCGATGGCGGCGCGGATGGCTTCCTGATGGCTCGGTACATCATTCGAATGGAACGAGGTGTTCACTTTCACCCCGGTATCGGCAGCGAATTTCTCGGCACCCTGAAGAAAGTAGGTCCAGACTGGATCGGTTGGGGAGCCGTGCGATATCCAGTAAAAGGTTTTGTTCGCGGCACTCTGCGCCATTGCTGCTGCCGGCATCAGCGCCAACGCGGCCACCGCGCCCAGAAAAGTTCGTCTCAGCATGTCCTGTCTCCTCCCGTTGGTGGCCGGTCTCTATGCTCCTCCCGGCCGGTGAAATCTGTTGTGTGACGAACGACGTATTGGCTCGGTCAGTCTCCTCATTGCCGCTCGGCCGCGTCGATGAACTTCTCCAATTCACGCGGATCCATGCGGATCAGATGGCGCTCCTCCGGGAAGGCGCCGTCGGCGACATCCGCGGCATATTCGCTGAAAGCCGCGACCCGCTCGCGTTGCAGCCGCGCATATTCCGAGCCAAAATCGCGATAGGCTCGGGCGTGGCGCGGAACATGACCTTCGGTGTAGCCCAGTATGTCGTTGGCGAAGAGATATTGCGCGTCGCAGCCTGGGCCGGCGCCCATCGACCATAGCAGGATTCCGACCCGTTTGCTGATCTCGGCCGCGACCTCGGCGGGCACGACCTCGATTTCAACTGCGAAGGCACCGACGCTCTCATAGGCCTTAACCTCCTCGAAGAGCCGCAACGCCGCCTCGGCAGTCTTGCCGACCGCTTTGAAGCCACCGGTCCAGGTGGCACGGGTGGGAACCAGCCCGACATGGCCGACAACGGGGAAATATTCACGAGAGAGCTTTTCGACCGTCTTCAGCGAGCCCGAACAGTAGACCGCGTCGGCGCCGCGGTTTAGCGCATTGCCGCACCAGCGGAGATAATCGTCCGGGGTCCCCATCTCGAGATGGGTCTGCCCGGTCATCGAGAAGACCGTCGGCGCAACCGCGCGGTAGCGCGGATCAAGGACGATGTCGGCCGGCACGGAGGCGATGTCGATGCCCGCGGCTTCGGCGGCTGCCGCCTCATCGAGGCTGAAATAGCGCAGCATGGTCAGCTGGCGGCGGCCTTTCCAGGCGCGCAGGTCGGCCACCGTCGGCAAACGGCGTGATGCAGCGCCCCGGCTCTCCTGTTCGCACAACTCTGTCATTCGACCAACACCAGGACTTGCCCGCCCTCGCGCCGGACGGAATAAGTTCGCAGGTTCTCGCAGGCAGGCGAGCGCTTGGCCTCACCCGTTCGATAGTCGAATTGGCCATTATGTCTGGGACACTCGATCACATAGTCGAGCACCAATCCGTCTGAGAGCTCTACCTGCTCATGGGTACAGAGCCCATCAGTGCAAAAGAATTCGTCGTTAGGGCTGCGAAAGATTGCAAAACTCCGTCCGCCATGGATCCAGCCCAAAACGTCTTCCTTTTCAATGTCGTCTTCGGCGCAGGCAGCAATCCAGGGCATACGGTCCTCGTTTCCATGTTCAATGGGAATCTCTGATGGTGGGGCGATCATGCGAGGGACCTTTCCGGCACAGCCGCATGCAGCTCTTCGCGATAAGGCTTCGCCCCTTGCGGCAAGGCGCGCTTGAGATAATAGCCAGGCTCCCGTCTCTGCCGCATGATCGCTTGAAACATCTCGCGATAGCCGTCCCAGATCGAGGTGTTTGCGGGCGGCAGGTCGTGCTTGATCGCCTCGTGCAGCCTTGCCAGCGCATGGTAAGGCACCATCGGGAACATGTGGTGTTCGACGTGATAACCCATGTTCCAATAGATGAAGCGGCTGACGGGATTCATATAGACGGTGCGCGAATTAAGCCTATGGTCGAGCACGTCTTCCGCGAGCCCGCCGTGCTGGAGGAGCCCGGTCATCACCATATGCCAACAGCCATAGATGCGCGGACCGCCGACCAGAAGAAGCGGGATCGCCGCCTTCCAACCTGCACCGGCGATGAGCATGCCTATGGTGGTCATCATGGCGGCTGCGTAGATTGCCATATGCACCCGCGCCCAGAACACCGCCTTGGGCCATTCGCTCTCGGGCACGTAGTCCTTCTCGTCCGGCGAGAGGACCCCGGCCGCATTGCGCGCGAGGGTCTTGAGGTTCTGCCAGACCTCGACCACGCCGGTATAGGCGAGCGCTTTCAGCGTCAGCGCGATCGGATGCATCCAGGCGATCTCGGGATCGCGGCCGACAATGATTGTATCGGTATGGTGGCGGGCGTGGCTCCAGCGCCAGTTCACCGGGTTGCGTGCCACCTGGAACGAGCAGATGTGATAAAGCACGTCATTCATCCAGCGCGTGCGAAAGGCGGTGCCGTGGCCGCATTCGTGCCAGCGTGCGTCGCAGGCCGAGCCATACATCACCCCATAGGCAAACCAGAACGGCACCGCCCACCAACTGCCCCAGAACCAGATGCCGCCAGCGGCAAAAGCCACGTGGAGAACTGCCCATAGAATCGTGTCGCGGATCGCCGGCTGGTCGCTGCGCTGCATCAACTCCTTCATCAGCTTGCGCGGCACTTCGGTGTGATACCATTCGGCCGCCACCAGCCCCGCCTCGACGGCTTGTCTAGCGGAAGCACCGGTCAAACCGTAGTCGCGGGGGAGGGCGGCAGACTGCCCGCTTGTTTCCATGTTGGCCGAATTGGCGCTCATGCGATCATCTCCGGTGGCGGGAACAGATGCTGCGCTGAAAGCGACAGACCGGTCCCGCTCAGGCCGTTCACTATTGCCGCCGGCACCTCGGATCGCTCCGGACACATCACCCGTTCGCCCCTATATCCATATTCATCACGCATGGCCGCTGCGAGATCTGCCGATCCTCGGCCTGCTACCCGTGATGTTGTAATGACCCTGCTGATGCCAAACTGGGCTGCCGAAAGAAGCTTAGCAACTCAATATCACATCAAATCACATCAGTTGTTTCCTCCCAGATTGATTGGAATTCAGCAGAACTCTTGGTAACAATTGTATTTGAGATGCTTATTTCATTTCGTGGCCTTACTTATATTGCAGGTTGGATATGATGTGAATAGCCTCATCTTTTGATGCGACAGAACGGCATTCCCCTCAGCTGCGCAAAGGGAAGGATCATGAAGAAAACGACGATTTCCGATGTCGCCCGGAGGGCTGGCCTCTCGACTGCAACAGTCGATCGAGCATTGAACGACCGTGGTGGTGTCAGTGCCGCCAATCGCCAGAGGGTGTTTCGTGCCGCGAAGGAACTTGGCTATCTGCCGACCGAGGGGATGCTTCCCTTGCCCACGCGCCCCGCGCATCTGGAGTTCTTCATCCCCTTTGCGCACAACTCATTCATGCAGGACGTCGCCAGGAAGATCACCAGCTTCGCGTCATCCCTGCCGCTGGTGGCGTCGTGCAATGTCACGGCACTCGACGGCATCGACCCTGACGCGCTCGTAGCGGCGCTGGAAGGTCTTCCGCTCCGGACCAACGGCGTCGGCGTGATTGCCGTCGATCACCCGAAGACACGGCATGCGATCCGCCGCCTGTGCGAATCCGGCGTCCGCGTCGTGACCCTAGTGACGGATGTTCTCTCGACCCCACGCTCTGCCTTCGTCGGCGTCGATAATCTGGTGGCGGGGCGAACCGCGGCGCTGATCATGGGCCTCACGTCGCGTGAGAAGAAGGGATCGATAGGACTGTTCCTCGGCTCGCGAACGCTCCACGGACACCAGCAGCGGGAATATGGATTCCGGACGTTGCTAGAGGAGCAATTCAAGCATCTGACGATCCTTCCTGCCATCGAAACCCGCGACGAGAACAAGCTGTTCCAGCCGGCGATGGAACGGATGCTACGCGACACCGACGATCTCGTCGGCGTCTATTGCGTCGGCGCAGGCAGGGCCGGCATCGCCGAAGTTCTGCAAGCAGCGAAAGGAAACAAGCGTCCCTTCGTCATCATGCATGACCTCACCGACGCGACGCGGGCATGGCTGGCAGAAGATCTGATCGACGTCGTGATCGACCAGAATGCGCGCCTGATCGGCGAGCAGGTGGTCATAAGGCTCCTCGGCTCGATCGCGGCAAGCACGCCGACCTTGTCTTTGAAGAACATCGAGCCGCGGATCATCTTTCGCGAGAATATCCCACTCGTTTGACGCGGAACGCTTGCATAAGAGAATCTCACCGCATCAGGAAGCGAAGCCGCGCCGAACAGGAGCTGTCCCGATGTCTGCCACCGGGGCGTCTCGCCGATGCCATGCTTCCAGAGGGCGCTTTTTCCTATATCGCGCGCGGTGAAGGAGCAAGGCGTGTGAGCTCAGCCAAGGCCGATTGCCCGCAGCACAGCCACGCAAAAGACGCCGGCCGCGACGGAAACCAGCATAGGCAAACGCAGGGCAGCGAGCGCGGTAACGGCACAGGCCGCGCTCTCCGCGATACCTGTCGCAAAAGCAGTCGGCGCCACCACGGCCATGAGCACTGCGGGCGGAATGGATTCGATCGCCTTGCGCCTGCCGCGGTCCAGCGACACATACCGCAGCAGAAAGAGCCCGCTGACACGCGTCAGGATGGTCGCGGCCGCCATGGCCAGAATGGCGAACAAGGTCTGCAGGTCGAGCGTCATGGCGTCACCTCCAGGCGGCGCATACCGCTGAAGGTCGCGGCTGCGACACCGGCAAGAGCGCCGGCCGCGACATACCAGACGCCCGGTAAGAAGTGATGGGTAAGCACGGCCGCTGCCGCGCTCGCAAGCAGAACGGCGCCGGTCTCTCGTCCTTTCCAGAATCCCATGACAAGCACGATGAAGACGGCCGGAAATGCGAAATCCAGCCCAAGCGCTGCGGGATCGCCGAGAAAGGCGCCGAGTGTGGCGCCCGCCAGCCCGGAAAGAACCCATGCCATGTAGAAGGGCGCTGCCAGGCCGGTAAACCATGCCGGTTTCAGCCTCGCCACACCGGCGCGGAACTCCGCCATTGCCCAGATTTCATCGGCCAGGAAAAGCACCGAGAGATAACGGGCGCGTGGTGAAAACGCCTGCATCTTCGTGACGATCGATGCTCCCATCAGCACGTGGCGGATGTTGACGAGAAGGGCTGCGAAACCGAGGCTCGTCCAGGAGGCGGGATGTGTCCAGATATCCATCGCCACGAATTGCGAGCCGCCGGCAAAAACCAACGCGCTCATCAGGCCGACCTCAAGAGGCGAGAGCCCCTTCGTTGCGGCAACGGCACCGAACACCAGCCCAATCGGGATGACGGCGGCAACGAGTGGCGCGATCGCCCGCATTCCGCCTGAAAATTCGGCCCAGATTTCATTTTTGCGCACGTTCGAACCTCCGCTTGATGCCGAGGTCATAGAGCCGTGCCGAAGCGACGTCTTGAACGAAAGTGATTATCGCGCCCGATACTGGCCAGGGGTTAATCCCGTTCGCGCCTTGAAGTGCCTGGTGAAATGCGCCTGGTCGGCAAAACCGCATTCCAGCGCGACCTCTGCCGGCAGGTCACCGGCCCGCAGCCTGCGGCGCGCGCTCCTGACGCGGACGTCGGTAAGGAAGGCGTGCGGCGTGATATGGAATTCCTTGCGAAAGGCGCGGATCAGATGCGCGCGGCTGAGGCCGGCGACGGCGGCGAGTTCTTCCAGCCCCAGATCGGTCGCATAGTGTTCCGTCAGATAATCCCGCGCGCGCCGAACTGCTGAACGCTCCGAGGTGTCGGTCGGCTCGATGATCGAGCTTCCATGCTGGCGAAACATTGCGTCGAGCACCAGGAACATGCTCTGGCTGGTCTCCAGTGCCCCGACTCCGGCCTCCAAGGTCCGGTGGGCACCAAGAAACGCCGCGGCCAGTTTGGGATCGTGAAGAATCTGCTTGCCGAAGGCCGGCGTGCCGCGAAAGGTGCGGCCGGTGACATCCTCGAGGATTTCGCGAAAGAGCGACAGGTCGGGATAGATCATGCGATAGCGATAGCCGCCATCGGTCGGCGCCCCGTCATGCGTCTCGCCCGGATTGATCAGATAGAGATCGCCGGGGCCGGAGGCCTCGCGTGCACCGCAGATCGTGGCGATCTGGCTGCCGCTCTCGATGGCGCCGATGCTGAACGTATCATGGGCGTGCGGTGCGAACTCATGTGTCAGGAAGGTCGCGCTCAGGCATTCCATGCCGCCGAAGCGCGGATCGCGCCAAAAGCGCGTCGTCTCCGCTCCCGCGAGTGGCATGGCTTCGGTCGCCTGTTCCTGGGAAATATTCTGCATCGGGCGGATATAGCAGTTTTCCCGCGACGCTTCTTGAACAAAAGTGATCAGCGAAGCTGGCCACATTCCCAGCCGATCGGCAAAGGATACCGGTCTTCTGGAAACGTTGAGTTCGACTTACGCCGCGTTCAGACGTTCGGCGCTAACCGGCATTCCCATATGAAAGCCTTGGACGCGGTCAATGCGAAGATCCTTGAGCAGGGACAATTGTGCTGCCGTTTCGACCCCTTCCACCAGGATCGTATTCCCACGATTGCGGATGAGAGAGACCATGTCCTGAAGCATCGTCAACCCGCGTGGGTTGGAGCAGTCGTGCAGAAAGGTCCGATCGACCTTGACCGTCTGAAACTCGATCGCCCTCAGCCAAGAGAGGCTCGCGAAGCCGGAGCCGAAATCGTCAAGCCAAATTTCGACGCCGAGAGCCCGCAGATCCGCAATGCATTTCAGCACCTCGGACTGCATATCCATGTCCAGGCCCTCGGTAACTTCCAAGGCCAGCCGCGACCCGCTGACCCCGCACCGAGCAAGAATGTCAGCGACACTCGCGGCAAAGCCGGGGGAGCGCAGTTGTATGGGCGACACGTTGACGCTGACGGTGGCCATCCGATCTGTCATCAGTATATCACGGCATGCCGTCTCGATCGCCCACTTACCCAATTCGAGGATAGCGCCGGTTCGTTCGGCAACCGGAATGAATGTCCTTGGCGAAACTGCGGTACCATCAGGCATCCTGAGGCGCATCAAAGCCTCGACGGCTCTTGCTCTCTCGTTCGTCAGGTCGAAGATCGGTTGGTAAACGAGCGAGACCAGCTTGCGGTCAATGGCGGCCGTCAGCAGCGGGACGAGTTTACCAGCGTTGTCGTCGGGCCGAGGCAACGAGGGATCAAACCTACGAATGCAATTTCGGCCACTCGCTTTGGCATTGTAGAGAGCAAGATCGGCTTCTCGCACGATCCGTTCAACTTTCTCTCCAACGTCCTCGCTGGTGAAAGCTACGCCAATGCTGACGGTGACGATTGGGCTATCATCTGGTCGCTCGTCATGAGCAATCGCCAGAAGCTCGACTTCCATCCTGATCTTCTCGGCCAGGCTCATCGCGATCGAGGGAGTTTCGGCCGGCATGACCACGATAAACTCCTCGCCGCCGTATCTGCCGATCATGCCACCCGACGACTCTACAACCGCCTTCAGCAGATTGGCGATGACAGCGAGGCATCGGTCCCCTTCCTGATGCCCGTAGCGATCATTGAAGCGTTTGAAAAAGTCGACATCGATGAGCAATACGACGAAGTCGCGGCCTTCGTCTTTCCAAGCAGCCCAGCATTCGTCGAGTCGCCGATCGAGCGCACGCCGGTTGCTTATCCCTGTCAGGTAGTCGGTATTTGAAAGCTCGAGCAGCGACCTTCCGCGCTCAGACGCTTCCCAGTGCTGATAGCGCGCCTCCGCCGCGTTCAGCAGCACGTTTCGACGCTCGACATTCAATCGCCAATTGATTGAAGACGTGAAGACAAAGCAGGAAACGTAGAACATCCCGAAGGCAAGCTTGTAGACTTGACTTGAAGGAAAATACGTCTCGATCGTCACGAAAAATGCGCAGAGCACAAAGCTGGAGGTGATCACCGACAGCCGAAACGAGAAACTGAAAAAGAGGTTGGCCCCCATCATGAAGATGGCGCCGAAAATCATATAGTAAGACATGGCAGCGACGTCATGGGTGCCAATCGCCGGGTAAAGCCAGCCCAAATAGCCCGCCAGCAGTGCCGCGGCGCATGTGATGTCGAGCCAGACGATTTTCGCTTTTGCAAGTCGCAAGGCTTCAAAAGCCAGCAGCGCCATCGCTGCGACGACGAATCGCGCGGCGATCGTCAAAGGCGCAACGTCGGGGATAAGCCACCGATCGGGAAGTGCGAAGGACACATAAACGGCCACCGCGATCCAGAGACCATGCCGTGAGCTTTGCCTTCTGGCAGAATCATTTTCGGCTTCCAGAGACTTGCAAGCCTCGGCAAATGAAAAACTGTCGGTTGATTCATCGCGCTGCACAGTAGGGTGAGCCGCGCTCATGTAACGATGCCAGCCTGGCTACGATCTAACGAAGGTAAACTGTAAACCATGCTTCGGCGCCCTCCAGGATTTCGTTCCGCAACCTGCAACCGGTTTGTCTTATTATTTAACGTTCGTAGAGAATCGGGTTCTCACCCGCAACAGTAGAATTACCCTTATCCCGTGCAGATTCCAGTCGCATCCTATTTCGAGGTTGATTATGCTTAACGCTAGGTCAAAGGGGTCTCGAAATGGCACGAAGTCTTGTCTTGGATGGTGAAAGTCTTGTTGCGCCCGGTGAAATTCGTCAGGCAGCAAGGAAGTTTGCCGTGCCGCCAAAGCCCGGCGACCTGATAGTTGCCAAAGCCGAGCTTGCCATCAGCCTTGACGTGTCGCTCCGTCAGTTCAATTCCGGCGTCGAGCCTGGTGCGATAATCGAGCGTCTCACCGAGGCCCTGCATCAGTTACGGCGTCGCTTTCATCCTGACGTGTGGGACGTCATCGTTCCGATCGCGCAATCTCATCCGGTTGCTCACTATCTACATCAAGATCCATTGACGCGCTGGTCGTTCGAAAAGCCGCGCGGCTATTCTGGCGACGCACGTCTTCTAGACTTCATCTACGGCAGGCCTGAGATCGATGACGCAGTCGCATCATCAAGCGACTTGGGACGTTTGATCTACGCCTATACTCGAAATGCTTCGTCATCCGTCGCGGTAAGGGAGCGTCGAGACATTCTGGCGCGCCGCGTCGACGAAATCGCTTCGGCTCGGCCTGGTTCCACCGAAGTTCTGGCCATCGCTTCGGGGCATCTTCGTGAAGGGCCTTTGTCGCGCGCGCTCCGCACCGGCGCGATCAAACGCTGGGTCGCTTTGGATCAGGACCCGATAAGCGTCGGAACCGTAGCCCGCGATTTCGCCGGTACGTCCGTCGAGGCGGTGAACGGGTCGGTCAAATCCGTGCTCGGTGGAAGGCATGCGCTGGGAACGTTCGATTTCGTCTACGCCGCAGGTCTCTATGACTATTTGCCGGACGCGGTGGCCGTGAAGCTGACCAGGAAGTGCGTCGGCATGCTTAAGCCTGGGGGCACATTCCTCTTCGCCAACTTCTCCCCGGAAACGGACGTCGATGGCTATATGGAGACATTCATGAACTGGGCGCTGCTGTTGCGGTCAGAACACGAAATGGGCTCGATCGCTCATGAAAGCTTGACTGGGACCGATGCGAAAGTATCTGTTTGGTCCGGCTCAAACCGCAGCGTTGTCTACTGTGAAATCGAAAGAAACTCCTAGACCGCGCGTTGGCCGACATCCAATGGCGTATGAGCCACAACGTTGGCGCACGGAACAGGAGCACGGATGCATTGCAGAACGGCCTCACCGAAGGTTTGCTATTGCTCTTTAGGGCGCACGAACGGGTCGGATCTCACTCCTTCGCTGCTGCTGGCTGAGCTTCCATCCGGCCGGCAAGAGCCAGGTAGCGGGGGTGGTCCCGGAGCGGATCCAGATCGCTGTCCTTTTTCATCCAGGCCGTGACCGACGCGACGTAGGCGGGCGATCCAGATGCTTGCCGTTCAAGGCAGGCAATGGCCTCCGAGGGCTTGCCGAGCTTTGCGTAGCAACAAGCGAGATTGTAGAGGACCCTGAGATCGTCCTTGGCGATTGCGGCGGCACGCGACGCCCACGACGCTCCACGCTCCATCTCGCCCAGATCTGCCAGCAAACAGCCACCGTAGCAAAGAAGGATCGGCTCGTCGGGATGCGCGGCGATCTCTCGTTCTATCAGCCGCAGGCATTCTCGTGCCGACTGCGCTGCTTCCTCCTGGTGTCCAAGGGATACATGGACGGCTCGCAATTGGTCCCAGGCCCGATAATCATCTGGCTTCAAGACGATGGTGCGTTCGTAGAAGCCGCGCGCCCTTTCGAACTGGCCCTGCGCGTGACAATTGCGCCCACGGAAGAAGTTCGCCTCGAATGAGGTCGGATCTCGTTCGAGGGCGAGCTCAAATTCGGCCTCGGCCTCAGCGCGCAGGCCTTTGGTAAACATTGCGATGCCACGCGATGCATGAGCGTCGGAGAGACCTGGATCGAGCTCCAAAGCCCGGTCAGCGTTGTCTATGATGTTGTCATATGTGGCAGTCGGATCGTTGGCGAGCAGGAGGTAGGAGTCGCAGTCGGCCAGTCCGGCATAGGCCCGCGCATACAGCGGATCGAGGTCGATGGCCTTTGCGAACAGACGCCGGGCTGCTTTTATGCCCCTCGATTCGTGTCCACGGTTAAAGAACGATCGCCCCATCAGGTAAGTCTGATAGGCCTCCGGATTTTCGGTTCCCCGCTTGGTAATGGTCTCAAGCTCCTTCGTGAGGAGTCGCACCTTAAGCGCGTCGACAATATGTTTGGAGATTTCGTCCTGGAGCGTGAAAATATCTTCAAGGTCGCGGTCATACCGCTCCGCCCACACGTGCCGGCCATCCGCTCCATTGATGAGCTGCGCCGCAATGCGCACTTTGGTTCCGGCCTTGCGCACGCTGCCTTCCAGCACATACCGCACTCCTAGCTCCCGTCCCACCTGCTTCATGTCCACAGAGCGGCCTTTGTAGATAAAGCTTGAATTGCGGGCGGTGACACTGAGCGCCGACACTTTCGCAAGATCGGTGATGATGTCCTCGGTGATGCCATCACTAAAGTATTCCTGCTCCGGATCACCGCTCATGTTCGTGAATGGCAGGACCGCGATAGACGCGCCTTCACGCTCGGCGGCGGTCGCCGCCACGGCCCGCTTCGACGACGCATCCCGCCACGGGCGTTCGAAGCGCGCCATATGGACTTGTATTGGCCTCTCATGGTTCTTCACTGAATGTTGGCCGAAATCCTCAAAGTCGATCCCCAACTCGCTACCGATGTGCTCGCGCACAATGCCGGCGATCGCCACCCCACCGGGATCTGCAAGAGATTGCAGGCGCGCGGCGACATTCACCCCGTCACCATAGATGTCGTCGCCATCGACAACGATGTAGCCGAGATTGATCCCGATGCGATATACGAGACGGCGGTCCTCGGCCTCCTGGGATTCGGCTCTAGCCACCCCGCGTTGAACCTCAGTCGCGCACCTGACTGCATCGGCGACGCTGGCGAACTCCACCAGCATCCCATCGCCCATCAGCTTGACAATCCGTCCGTTGTGAGCGGCAATACAGGGGTCGACCAAGTCATGACGCATTGACTTGAGGCGGCTTAGCGTGGTGATGTCATCGATTTCCATCAAACGGGTGTAGCCGACGACGTCAGCCAAGAGGATAGCCGACAGCCTGCGTTGCATTGGAAGCCCCCACATCCTATTGACCGCAATGCTTGATCGTAGCGCTCAGAATCGGGCGCAATCATGTCGGGAAACAGCGGACGCTAAAGGTGAGCCGCTAGGTGGCCGCTTGGGTGCAATTGGCTGCTCCCAATAACGCTGACGGGCTCTACGCCGCTGGCGGGCGCCATCCAGCCACTGAGGCCCAATCAACCGCTCTTCCTGCTTCTGAGATCCGCCTCCGTGCTCTCTCGACATACCTGCCGTCCTGACCTCCTCGTTCGCCAGCACCGTCCCCTGCGCCGGACACCAGTTGACCGGAACCTCCGCCTGATAGGCCAGGCCACGCTCATAGAGCTTCAGGAATATCCATTGCGTCCAGCGGACAAAGTCCTCACTTCGGCAGTCAAGTCTTTACAGCTAACATGTTAGTCTGCTAAACCTGATCCACCAGATGGGGAGGAATGATATTGCCATCAAAATTCGGGCTTTCTGTCGCCCTTGCCACGCCGTTTGACGGCAATAGCGATATCGCCCTCGATGCGATGATTGCGCAGGGGCAACGGTGCCTGGCTGCCGGCTGCGGCAGCGTCACATTGTTCGGGACGACGGGGGAGGGCTCATCCATCGGAAGCCGGGAACGCGAGCGCGTGGTCGCCGCCTTCCTCGATGCAGGGATCGCTGCAGAGGACATCATCGCCGGCGTGCTGGTCGACTCGGTGGAGGATGCGGCGAAACAGGCGGGTCATGCCCTTTCGCTCGGAGCGAGGAATATCCTTCTGGCTCCGCCGTCCTATTTTAAAAACGTCGGCGATGATGGTGTCTTCCAGTGGTTTTCGGCGGTCTTCGCCATGCTGGGTGATCAGGCGCGGGACATCATCGTCTACAACATTCCCTCCATCACCATGGTTCCGCTGACGGTGTCGCTGATCGGCCGCTTGCGCACCGCCTTTCCGAACATTGTCACTGGAGTCAAGGATTCTTCCGGCGACTGGCCTTTCACGGAAAGCCTGCTCAAGACACACGGCGACCTCATCATCCTGATCGGCGATGAACGCCATCTCGCCAGGGGCGTTCGGCTTGGCGGCCAGGGCGCGATCTCCGGTATGGCGAATTTCGCACCTGACGACGTCAAGCTGATGGCCGAAGACGGCAAGGACGACCCCCGTATCGAGGCATTCGTGGACGAGTTGCTCAAATATCCTGTTGTCCCAGCGGTGAAAGCCATGGTGGCACATCAGACATCGGATGAAATCTGGCTTGCGGTTCGTCCGCCGCTCGTTTCAATATCCGGGGAGGGGAACGCCCGGCTCGCCCGCGCTTTCGACGATCTTTTCCGGTCGAAAGCCGCGTAGGTCGGACATGTTGCTGGAGGAGGCGATGGACGGAACGGACGAGCAGCCGACGCTGCGGGAAAAGGCTTATGCGAGTTTCACGCGCCACCTGCTTGCGCGTGACGTGCGTCCCGGCCAGTTCGTTTCGCAGCGCCGCCTCGTCGAATTGACGGGACTGACGCTTGGCGCCATCCGCGAGCTCATTCCCAGGCTTGAAGCCGAAGGGCTGATCAAGACGGTGCCGCAACGGGGCTTGCAGATCGCTCACATCGATTTGAACCTCATTCGCGAAGCCTTCCAACTGCGCGTGTTCCTGGAAAAGGAGGCCGTGGCGCTCTTCACCCGGTCGGCGTCGGACGAGACGATCGCCGGACTGTTGAAGCAGCATCGGGATATTGCCGAGGCCATCCGAAACGGCGATAGCTCGCACGAATTAGAGCTGCGTGCCCAGGCCGTCGATTGGGGCATGCACGATGCCTTTATCGATGCCCTGGGGAATACCATTATTTCGAACGCCTACCGCGTGAATTCGATCAAGATGCGCCTGATCAGCCAGGATCGCTTTCGCATCGACGGTCACGTCGGACCCGTCATGGGCGAGCATCTGAAAGTGCTCGAGGCGATCGAACGACGATCGGCGGAGGACGCCGTCAACAGTCTTGTCGCACATATCAATCATGCAAGGGATCGTGCGCTCAGGATATAATCGGGAATGAACAGCCGGGGATGAGGAGATCGCCGGCAAAAGGAGGAGGATCAACATGCCATCATTCTTCAATTCGACGCGGCGCGGTTTTCTAGCGGGCACGGCCGCTCTCGGGGCCAGCAGCGTGCTCGGCATGCGGCCGGCCGCCGCTGCCGTCGACTGGAAGCGCTTCGCCGGCACATCGCTCGAAGTCAACCTGGTCAAGAGCCCGCGCAGCGAAATCCTGACCAAGTACCTGCCCGAGTTCGAGGAACTCACCGGCATCAAGGTCAATGCCGAAGCAACGCCTGAACAACAGCAGCGCCAGAAGACGACCATCGAGCTCAGCTCCGGGAAGCCGAGCTTCGACGTCGTGCACATGAGCTACCACGTTCAGAAACGGCAGTTCGAGAAAGGCGGCTGGCTTGCCGATATCAGCGGGTTTCTCAAGGACCCATCCCTAACCGACCCGTCGCTTACTGAAAGCGATTTTGCCGAAGCCGGCCTCGCCTTCGCCAAGGATGCGGATGGCGTCCTGCGTTCGCTGCCCTTCTCGGTCGATTACTGGATCATCTACTGGAACAAGACGCTGTTCGAGAAAAAGGGGCTTGCTTACCCCACGAACTTCGAAGAGCTGGCAAGCGCCGCAGAGGCGCTGACCGATCCTTCGACCAACACCTACGGCTTCGTCGCCCGCGGCCTGAAGAACGCCAATACGCCGGTCTGGACGACGTTGCTGCTCGGCTACGGATCGAGCCCGCTCGGACCGGACGGCAAGCTACGGACGACATCGCAGGAAGCGATCGATGCCGCCACGCTGTACCAGAGGCTGATGACCAAGACCGCCCCTCCCGGCGTCTCGGGCTTCAATTGGGCCGAGGCGCAGTCTGCCTTCCTGCAAGGCAAGATCGGCATGTGGCTGGATGGCGTCGGCTTTGCCCCGCCGATCGAGAACCCTGAAAAGTCGCGTGTCGTCGGCCAGGTCGGGTACGGTATCATGCCGAAAGGTCCGAAGGCGCAGGCAGCGGGAACCTTCGGCGACGGCCTTGGCGTCGTCGCGGCAAGCCAGAAAAAGGAAGCAGCCTACCTCTTCTGCCAATGGGCGATTTCGCACGACATGGGCGCGCGCCTGCTGCAGGCCGGCGCCGGCGTTCCTTTCCGTCAGTCCGTGCTTGAGGATGCGAAGGTCCGCGAAGGCGTCAAGATGCCGGGCGCATGGCTGGATGCCGTCGCCGGCTCCGGCAAGATTTCGCAGCTCGCGTTGCCGGTCATCATTCCGGTCACCGAGTTCCGCGACATCTATGGCGTCGGTCTGACCAACATGATCGGCGGCGCCGATCCGGCAACCGAACTGAAGGCGGCGACGGCCCAATTCGAACCCGTCCTGGCGAAAAGCGAGGGATAATGGCGGCGAGCATTGAAACGGCCGCAGCGACCAAGGCCGCGCACAAAGGAAGGAGCAAACCGGATCGGTTTGCTCCGAACTACTGGCCCTTCGTCATCCCGGCGCTGATCGTCATATCAGCCGTCATCGTTTTTCCATGGGTGTTTACCCTGTGGATGAGCGTGAACAGCTGGACGCTCGGTCAATCGCAAGTCTTTGCAGGGCTGGACAATTATGCCCGCCTGGCGGTCGACCTGCGTTTCTGGGAGTCGCTCTGGCACACGATGCTTTATACGACGCTCTCCGTGGCAGCGCCCCTGTTTCTTGGGACGCTCGCCGCGCTGATCTTCGATGCCCAGTTTCCGTTCCGCGGTCTTTTACGCGGCATATTCGTGATGCCGATGATGGCGACGCCTGTCGCCATCGCGCTGGTGTGGACGATGATGTTCCATCCGCAGCTCGGGGTTCTCAATTACCTCCTGTCCTTTGTCGGCATTGGACCGCAGGAGTGGATTTATAACCAGAGCAGCGTCATCCCCTCGCTGGTTCTGGTCGAGACCTGGCAATGGACGCCGCTCGTCATGCTGATCGTGCTCGGCGGCCTGGCGGCGGTTCCGCGCGAACCCTATGAAAGTGCGGAGATCGACGGAGCCAATGTCTGGCAGAAGTTCCGCTATCTGACGCTGCCGATGATTGCGCCGTTCCTGATGATCGCCGTGATCATCCGCAGCATCGATGCCGTAAAGAGCTTCGACATCATCTACGCCATGACCCAGGGCGGCCCCGGCACGGCCTCGGAAACGATCAACATCTATCTCTACAACACGGCCTTCGCCTATTACGATATCGGTTACGGCTCGGCCATGGCGGTCATCTTCTTCATCCTGATCGTACTGCTGTCCTTCGTGCTTCTGATGGTCCGGCAGCGGGCGAACTGGTCGAACGGGGAGGGACGCTGATGAAGCGCAAGACGCTCGACCGCATCGGACTACTGTTCGTCGCTCTGGTGATGATCTCGCCAGTCATCCTGTTTTTCCTCTGGATGATCTCGTTGTCGCTGAAATATGAAATCGACAATGGCGCCTATCCGCCGATCTTCATTCCGGAGCGTTTCGCCTGGACGAACTATCTGAAGGTTTTCGAGGAGAACAACTTCTTCCTCTACCTCTGGAATTCGCTGCTGGTAACAGGCAGCGCCACGCTTCTGGCGCTCTTGATCGGCGTGCCTGCCGGATATGGCATTGCGCGCCTGAAGGCGGAGAAGTCGGCGATGGTCATCATGATCGCGCGCATGACGCCGGGCCTGTCCTTCCTCATTCCGCTCTTTCTGCTGTTTCAGTGGCTGAACCTGCTCGGGACGCTGATGCCGCAGATCATCATCCACCTGGTGGTCACGGTGCCGATCGTCGTATGGATCATGATCGGCTATTTCGAGACGACGCCGATGGAGCTGGAGGAGGCCGCAAGCATCGACGGCGCGACGCCCTGGCAGGTTTTCCGCCTGGTCGCTCTGCCGATCGCGAGGCCGGGCATCGTCGTGGCTTTCATTCTGTCGGTTATCTTCTCCTGGAACAATTTCGTCTTCGGCATCGTGCTCGCCAGCCGCGAGACGCGCACACTTCCCGTTGCCGTCTACAACATGCTCTCCTTCGAGCAGGTCAGTTGGGGGCCGCTTGCAGCGGCGGCGTTGATCGTCACCTTGCCCGTCCTGATCTTGACCGTGTTCGCGCAACGGCAGATCGTTGCAGGGCTGACGGCCGGAGCGGTCAAGTGAGCGGGCGGGGCGGCCCTTGACGACTTCCTTCAGCCTCGACCGGCCGCCGGGTCCGGCGCGCCGCGTATTATGTGTCGGCGCGGCGGTTCTGGACACGCTGTTTCGCGTCCGAACTTTGCCCGCCGGTCAGGGCAAGATCCTGCCCTATGAGATGCTGCAGGTTGCCGAAGGCATGGCGTCGAGTGCAGCCTATGCCATCGTCCGGCTTGGCGGCGCCGCCAGCCTCTGGGGCGCGGTTGGCAACGATGCTGCCGGCGAACGCATCATCGCCGATCTTGGCAAGAGCGGCATCGTTACGAGCGACATGCTGCGTATCGACGGCGCCCGCTCGGCCATCTCGACCATCCTCATCGATGATCAGGGCGAACGCTTGATCGTGCCCTTCTACGACGCGCGGCTCCACGATACGGTCAGGCCGGTCAGCACGCAGGAGATTTCTGCCTTCGATGCCGTGCTGGTCGACGTCCGCTGGCCGAAGCTGGCGCTGCGGACGCTGATCGCGGCCCGCGAAGCCGGCAAACCTGCTATTCTCGATGGCGATGTTGCTGGCGAGGGCGTTATCGAAATGCTCGCGCCGGCCGCCTCTCACATCATCTTTTCGCAGCCGGCCGCCGAGCGACTTGCCGGAACGGCAGATCTCGTGGAAAGCGTCGGCCTTCTGAAGCGGAAATTCGAACACGCCTTCATCAGCGTCACAGCCGGCGAAACAGGCTCCCTGTGGTTCGATGACCCAAGCGGCGATATCCGTCACCTTGCCGCCCCGAAGGTCAGAACGGTCGACACGCTTGCGGCGGGCGACATCTTCCACGGCGCTTTCGCGCTGGCGATCGCTGAAGGCCTGCCGATCGAAGAGACGATGCGCTTGTCGTCGATGGCGGCGGCGCTGAAATGCCGGGTGTTCGGCGGACGCACCGGCGCGCCCACACGAGCCGAGGTGTGCGATGCTCTACGGGATTGGAATCTCGGAGTTTCCCGGAAGGCGAGCGAAATCGCGTTCGATAGCTGAGGTCGAACGCTGCGTCGTCGCCAATGGCGCGATGCGCCTCGCCGCCGTACGAAGGGCCACCCCTTGCCAAATTTTGCCATGGCGGCTATTTTGGTCCCATGAGCACGATGAATATCTCGCTACCGGATCATCTGAAGCACTTCGTCGACCAGCAGGTCGCCGGCCGAGGATATGGCACGAGCAGCGAGTACGTGCGCGAACTGATCCGTCACGACAAGGATCGGCAGCAGTTGCGCAATCTTCTGCTTGAAGGCGCGTCAACCGAGGTGACCGAACCCGTTAATACCAGCTATTTCGATAGCTTGCGCGAACGCGCAACGAAACAAAGCGCCAAGTGACCGCGAAACCTGTCGTCCCCCGCCAGTCAGCTCGCGGGGATGTCGAGAATGCCGTGGATTATTACGCTCGCACGGCGGGAGCACAGATAGCGATAGGTTTCATCGATGCACTGCAATCGACCTATACTTTGATCGCAGAGCATCCCGCATCGGGTTCATTGCGCTACGCATATGAACTCGGTCTGCCCGATCTGCGCTGCACGACGATCAAAGGCTTTCCCTATGTGGTCTTCTATCTTGAGCGGGCCGACCACGTCGATGTGTGGCGGCTTCTGCACGCCAAACAGGACATTCCGGCGTGGCTGCAGGATTCAGAGGCATCGGATTAGCGCGACGTATTTGTAATGCCTTTCTTCAAGGGATGTTCCATAAGCTATCTTACGCCACTTTTGCTATCAATACGGGCATATCACCTGTTACTCCATTATAACGTGCGGAACGAAGCGCGATAGATTGGCCGTTATCCGCGTCCGATCTTCGCGAACCGCAAGACCGCAGGCGCGATCACCGGCGACCCAGCTGCCGAGCACGGCGAAGCCGCCGTCGCTTTCGAAAAGCGGGGCGTAAGCCTGGATGATGAAACCTTCGTCGCCGTAATCGCCCGGAGCAGAAACCAGTTCCCGCCCCTGTCGAAATATCGTGACGTTCTCACCTTCTCGCGACAACAGCGGTTTGCGCACATAGTCGGTCAAGGTGGACGCCGCAGGGTCATCGGTGAAATAGCTTGGCAAAAGATTGGGGTGATTGGGATGGCGCTGCCAGAGCAAAGGCAGAAGCCCCTTGTTGGAAAGCACGGCCTTCCAGGCGGGCTCGACGAAAACATCGCCCGAGCGCGCGAGTTCGCGGGCAAACGGCTCGCGCAGCATGAATTCCCATGGATACAGCTTGAAGCAGCGGTCGATCACCCGATCCCTGAGATCGGTGTAACGGCCCTCGGCATCGATGCCGATCTCGCGAATGTCGAGAAGCTCGACGCGATGGCCGGCCTGCACCGCACAGTCCATGAGATAGACCGTCGTGCCGCGATCCTCCTCGTTGTCGGTTATCGCAGCGAAGTGGAAGATCGGCTCCTTGGGAAACTGGTCGAACGCCTCGACAAGGCTCTCTTGCAGGAAATTATACTGGTCCGCTTCCTTCGGCAGAACTCCCAAAGCGATCTGATCGGTCAGCCAGTTGAACTGGAAATAGGCGGTCTCGAATACCGAGGTGGGAGTATCGGCGTTATATTCGAGCAGCTTAGCCGGGCCACTGCCGTCGTAAGCAAGATCGAAACGGCCGTAAAGGTGCCGGTCGCGGCGCTGCCAGGAGCGCTGCACCACATCGCGCAGATCCTCCGGAATGGCCAGCCTGTCGAGCGACTCTTCGCTGCCGACGATATCACCGACCAGATCCACGCACATGTCATGCAGTTCCTGGCTCGGTTCTTCGATCTGCGCCTCGATTTCATCGAGCGTGAACGTATAGGCCGCATCGTCGAGCCAGTAGGGCTCGCCATACATGACGTGAAATCCGAAGCCGACGGCGCGCGCCTTGTCACGCCAATCAGGACGCGCGGGAAGAGTGATGCGCTTCATGTCAGCCGCCGAAACTGAAGGACGAACGGCCACCGAAGCCCTGCCGGGCGACGGTGCGGGTATTGACATTGACCGGCTTGACGCTCTGGCGCGAGGGCGCAGTCACACTGTCCGCGCCGCCTGAGCGAA
The DNA here is from genome assembly GCF_014200175.1 of Rhizobium lentis. Lineage (GTDB taxonomy): Bacteria > Pseudomonadota > Alphaproteobacteria > Rhizobiales > Rhizobiaceae > Rhizobium > Rhizobium mulingense. The sequence continues at coordinate 204,837 of NZ_JACHBD010000006.1, forward strand.
CCGTCGTTGTCAGCGTCTGCCCCGAGCGATTGCGATAAATCGGCGTCGAACCGTAGTAGGAACCACCCGCCTCCTGGCGCCGGCGATAATCGGAATAGTCGCTGATGTTGTTCAGTGCCGAAGACAGCATGTAGCCTGCCAGGAACGGCGTAAAGAAGCTGCCGCTGCCGCCGGTATTGTTGGGGACGGCGTTGGCCTGCTGTTCCGTGCACTGGCCCTTGCCATATTCGGCTTCGCAGGCGGCCATGCCGTCGAAACGCGGCGCGGCGGCGAGGTGGGCCCGCATCGCATCCTGATAGCCGGCTTGGCAGACCTGCCGGTCCATGCCGGATGCCACGCATTGGTCGACGGAGGTGAACATAACCTCCGAAGGCGTCTGATCGCCGCAACCGGATAGCGCCAGGGTCGAGGCAGCGATAGTGCCAAGGGCCAGGAAAGGTCGTCTATGCCCGCTCTTACGTCTGCGCATCGTTCCCTCCCCTCAATAGGTCATGCAGGCGGCGTTGAGAATACCGATGACCAGCGCGATGCCGCCGCCCCAGATGCCTGCGGCGATATTGTCGGCAGTGATCTTCTCATGCAGATCCCTCATGGTGAAATTCGCAATATAGAAAGCGAGGATCTGCGCCAGAATGCCGACCACCGCCCATATGATATAGTCGACGATGCTGACCGAATTAGCCGCGGCCGAAGCCAGAGGCAGACTGAAACCGACAAGCGCTCCCAAAAATGCCGTGACCGCGGCAAGATTGCCTGCGCGAATGAGCTGGACTTCCTTTTGCGGTGTCAGGAATGTGTAGATCACCGCGAAAACAGCGTATGCGGCTAGACCGACGGCGAAATAGCCAAGGAAGGCAGGCAGGCCCGCCACGTAATCGAGCATCGATAAATTCCTCCGTTAAAATTGATAGGGTCCATCAGACGCGGCAAACATCGGCTGGAGCCAGACCGTAACCGATCAGAAATTCCACTGAACTGCCCGCCTGGCTCTGGCCGAGGTCGAGGTCGCGCTCGACGTTGATCAGAAGCATTTCGCGCGTCGAGCCAAGTGGGCGGTAATACAACATGCAGGTCTGGTGAATGGAGCGCTGCGCTTCGCCGTCGTCGACCTTTTCAATAAATTCCACCAGTTGGGCGCGCTCCGGGCCGTCGCCCCAGAAGCGATTATAGAGGATCCCGTCGGCATCATAGGATGGCTGGCCGATCAGGCCGGCTGGACCGGTCCAGCGGTTCCATTCGCTCTGACCGGCCGGCACGACACTGTCCCACGGCTGATAAAAGCTGATATCGTCGATCGCATCACCCGGCTTGCCCGAGGCCGACATCACCTGAATCATCCGGTTCTCTTCATCGTAGTAGCGCGACAGAACCGTGGCGGCATCGAGCGAAACCTCACCGTAGCCGGCAATGATGAACGGCCCGCTCCGTGGCAGCGGCATGGCTGGCTCGCCGCCAAGAGCATCAGCTTCAAGGGAGAGGAAATCGATCTCGAACGCCCCACCGATGGCCGCGCTTAAGGGACCCAGCTCTTTGGGCAGAGGCTTTTCATTCTTATTTCCACCGAACCAGCCGATCATGTTTCGTCTCCCATTCTAGCCCAGACGATGGCAGCGGGATCTAGCCGCATTCCGCTGATGTAGTAAAGAGTCTCCCCGCCGTGCATCGGCGTCTCGTCTCGGCAATTCAGATCGGTCATGCCTTGGCTCAGCATGCCCACCAGTGTCACGTTGTACCGACGCTTGAGCCTTAAAAACACGTCGCCATAGAGCAGTGGCGTTTGCAAAGGTGGTACCGGCAGGGAAAAGGCCGTGTCGGAGGAGGCGGCCGACAGCAGGCGTGCGGCGATTTCCGAGGAGCCCGGGTCACGCGCTGAACGCGACAGAAGCTCCTCGGCGAGCGAGCCCACCGCCTCGACGCGCGGCCGCAGCTGTTTGACCATCTGTGCCGTTCGGTCATCGGCGAAATAGGCCACGATATGGGCATTGGGCGCGTGATCCTCGGCAATCAGGACTGCGGCCAGCGTCTCGTCGTCATTAGCGCCGCGCGCGATGATGGCGCGTGCCTGGGCCACGCCGGCCCGCACCAGTGCATCGGCATCGGCAAGCCGATCGGTTCTGATATAGTCGGTGCAGTCGCTGGCGGGGTTCTCCGGCAGATCCTTGGCGACCAGAACGCTCATCGGCTCGTTGGCTTGGCGTTCGGAATGCAGCAGCCGCATCGTCTGGTATGTCTGCCCCTCTTGCCAGCCCAGAACAATGATATGGCCGGCGCGTTCGCTGTAATCACCCAATCCGCGCATGCGATTCCTCCAGATCGTACCGATAGCTGTCAACAACTTGCCAAGAACTGCAGTAAAGATGGCAATGCCACCGGGAAGAACGACCAGGACGGTGATGATCCGGCCGGGCGCCGACTTTGGAGAAAGATCGCCATAGCCGACAGTCGTTGCGGTGACCACATAGTAATAAAGGAAGTCGACGGGGTTGCTGACGAGATCGCCCTCGCCTGCCAACATAAAGAGCAGGTAAGACGCGACCAGATGGAGAACGAGGACAAGAAAAAGCGCTGACCAGGCCAATTCGCCGAGCGAAAGATATATACGCCGCAAAAATGAAGCGATAAATGGCAAGCGATTCCCCCGTTGCTAACGTGCACCCTACCGAAATTTATTTCGCGCACCAGACCTTTAAGTTGTAAACCGACTACCCAGATATTTTTGACGCTCTAACCGATGGAGGACTTTTTTGGAGACCTGGAACCTCACCACTTTAACGCGCCTGTTCGCCGCGGATCCGGAGGCGCTCGGCGATGTTGACGTAGCCGTACCCGAACACGGGGACGTCTTGTGCGTAACGCTGAAGGAAAGAGGCGATCTTGACGTTTTCGTCACGGTGAGCGGCGAGCGCGACATCCTCGTCAGCGTTGTTCTAGTGCCCTGCAAGGAGGTGCCCAAGCGAGAGGCCTTCGAACGCATGGTTCTGAAGACGCACAAGTTCGTGCCGCTTTCCAGTTTCGGCATCACCACGATCGACGGTGAGGAATGGTACGAATTGTTTGGCTCGCTTTCAGCACGCTCGCCGGCCGAGACCGTCGTGGAGGAAGTCGCAATTCTGGCTGCCAATGCCGTCGATGCAGCGCATATGATTGAAGAATGGAAAAGCGGGGAGATTGCAGCGTGAGCACCTGGGGAAAAATTTTTACCGCCATTCGCGGCGGCATCAACGAGGCAGCAGAAGCAGCCGCCGACAGCCAATCCATGCGCATTCTCGACCAGGAAATTCGCGACGCCGAACAGTCGCTGCGCCGGGCGCGATCCGATCTCGCCGGCATTATGGCATCGAACAAGAGCGTCATGCGCCGGCTTGAAGAAAACCGAGCGAAGGAAACCAAGGATACCGACAGCGCCCGCGCTGCGATCTCCGCGGGCCGTACGGATCTCGCGCAGGGTCTGGCGCAGCGCATTGCCAATAGTCGCGCCGAAGTGCAGCGAGACCAGGAAGAGCTCGATCGGCTGCTGCCCCGCCAGCAGCAGATGCTGCGGACGATTCAGGAAACCGAGTCGCGCATCGCGCAGATGAAGCGCGAGGTGGAGAACGTCAAAGCCAATGAGTCGCTCTTGCGCGCCCAATCGGCGATCGCCCATAACCAGTCGGGCATCAACACCCGTCTCGGCAGCGCCGTGGAAAGTCTCGAACGCATCAAGAAACGCCAGGAAATCACCGCCGGACGCATCGAAGCCGGGGCTGAACTGGCCGCACTGGAAAACGGCAGCGATCTCGACCGCCAGCTGCGTGAGGCCGGCATCGGCAGTTCGAGCCAGTCGGCCGATGACGTCCTTGCACAGCTGATGGCTCCGACACGCTCGACCGAGCCAGTCTTGCTGCCCGCCCCTGCCGGCAACAAGGACCGATAATTCCCGGAGCGGCCGCCCTGTCGAGATATTTATTCCCGAAGACCGAGCGGCCGCACGTTGAACTTCGGTAGATCTCGCGAAGGCGAAGATCTATTTGCGTCGCGGGGGCGCCGATCTCGCGGCTATCGGCGGCCGACGGCTGTTGCCTGCGACCAGACAACCATCCACTCTCCGTCGCGGTGTTCATAAGTATCTGTATGCCAATACTCCCCGGGCGGCACGGCGTGCCCGTTGAAGATGACTTCGAGGCGCGCACGATAACGTATCACCGCAGCGGAGCCATTGAGGCGGACCGCAATGTCACTTGGCTCCCAAGCCCGATACTCGATGTGTCCGGCTTCGATAGCGCCTAGATATTCCTCGCGCGAGAGGGCTACACCGATTGGCGTGATCAATTGAAAATCATCGGCGTGAAGAGGCCTGGCCGCGGCCATATCGGCCGCGACCAGTGCACGCAGCCGGGTGCGCTCGATTTCACGGATGTGGTCAGCTGCAGTTTGACCATTGCTTGTCATTTTCATCTCCTGGATGCATTTGCTCTTCGCCGCGCAGATCTATTTTGACGACCGGCGGTCACCAGGCCGTTGTCGATCAGGCTCTGACCGCAGGCGCGGATAGTTTCCTCCTCAGGGCGCGGCTGCCATTGCAACATCGTTTCTGCCTTGGCGGTGTTGATGCGCAGGTCCCGTCCAAGCTCATGAACGATCATCCGAGCGTCGGCATCGATGAGCGCCAGAATTCGGACGACCCAGTTCGGAAGTTCTGCGGATGGCAATTGTGATGCGTAATCTGGAAAGGATTGGGCAAGAACGCGCGCAAGGTCTTTCATCCAGAAGACGCGTCCTCCAACGATGAATCTGTGTCCGGCAGCTTCAGGCTGGATCATCGCGCGGACATGGGCAAGGGCGACATCGCGAACATCCGCGATTGCACAGCCGTAACGCGGGAGCCTCCTGAATCTGCCGCTCATCAAATGTTTGATCAGTCCAACCGACGTGCCGCAGTCATTGCCCATTAAAGGGCCAAGGATGAGGCCCGGATTTATCACCGCGAGAGGAAGATCGTTTTGTTCGGCGAACGCCCATGCGGCGCGTTCGGCCAATGTCTTGGATTGGTAGTAAGCGGTTGCCCGTTTGCTCTCAGTGTCGGTCCAGTCCGTCTCGCTGAATGGAGCGCGTCCGCCACCATGGTTGGTGGCCGCGATGGATGAGGTAAGGACGACCCTTTGCACTTTCCGCGAATGGGCGGCGCGCAATACGCGGAGAGTACCCTCCCGCGCTGTCCGGATGAGCCCTGCCGCGTCGCGCACCGCGCCGCTTGGAAACGGAGACGCCGTGTGGATGACGTAGTCGCAGCCCTCAATCGCCTGCGTCCAGCAGAGATCTTGGTCGAGGTCGGCTTCGACGAAGCTCAGACTTTTAGCGAAAGGCTGAAAGCGCGAGCCGATTTCCGGCGCTGAACGCATCGCCCGCATGCTTCCCCGAACGCGATAACCTTGTTGCAGCAACTGCAGCGCCACGTGCCCGCCCAGGAAACCACTGATACCTGTGACAAGGACCGTGGTGTCCTTCGGTAGTTGCGTCCGATTCATCGTCCTGCTCCTTAGCGATGGTCAGATAGACAAGACAATTGGACTCAATTTGTCTATCTGACTTTTGACACCTCAGACAAGCAGTGTCAATGTGTCCATATGAAAAATGAAGATCGCAAATCAGCTCATATTCTGGATTCCGCGCTCCCAGTGTTCGCCCGGTACGGCTTTCAGAAAACCACCATGGCGGATATTGCGCGCGCGGCAGGGATATCGCGCGCTTCGCTCTATCTTGCTTTCAACAGCAAGGAAGAACTGTTTCGGGCCGGTTCCGCCCGTGCGCACCGATTGACAATGGCCGAGGTGGAAGCGGTCCTTAATCGGACGGGCGATGTGATCGATCGTATCGCGGCTGCCATCTCCGCCTTCCAGGAAGGGTTGATCGCCCCGTTCGGCAACAGCGAAAACGCCAAGGAACTGTTCGAAACGAACATGGAGTTCGCCGAGGACATAACGATTGCCGCCCGATCGAAGCTCATCGCGCTGTTGTCAGGGGCCTTGGGGGAAGCCCGAGAGCGGGGGGAAATCGATCTGGTAGCATCAGGAGGCCGACCTGCTGACCTCGCTGCGCTTATTGCGGCTGCGATGGATGGCATCAAGCATAATTTCCGCGCCGGTGGACCATCGGATGACTCCATGCGGCTGTTGATGCGGATTTTGCAATTGGCGCTCACGCCGGAAAGCAGGAGATGACCGACCGGCGTCGCCGCGGCAGCTTTGCCGCAGAAATTAGCAGACGCCGGCCGCGAGAGCGAAGTCCATAAGGCCAAGGTGGCTATTTGCGTCGGACGCACAAACATTTCCTTCGGATCGCCCTCCCCGCAGACGACCCTGGTGCACGAAGATGACGCGGGATTTCGGTATGAACCGGAGCTTTTGCAGCGATGCGCCCCAATTGACTTGAATGCAATGCGTTCGAATGGTGATCACCAAGCGACGCGCATCTCCCACCTTGCGCTTGCGGCCAAACCACGCTAATCGGCATTTGTAATGTTATTACATGACGTATCGAACACGAGCCGTGCCGGCCAATCGAAAGGTTTCAGTGAATGAAGAAGGCGATCACAACACTCAGCTACGCCCTGGCTGTATCCGCAACGTTGACTTTTGCGGGAACGGCAGGCGCCCAGACATCTTCGGGGAACAATCACGGCCACAGCCATTCCCACGATAAGAAGGGGTCGGTACATGATGGGTATTTCGATGACGATCAGGTAAAGGCGCGTGAACTGTCGGATTGGGAAGGCGACTGGCAGTCGGTCTACCCCTATCTTGTCAACGGAACCTTGGATCCGGTGTTGGCCGACAAGGCGAAACATGGCGACAAGAGCGCCGGGGAATATCGTGCCTACTATGACACGGGATACAAGACCGATGTCGGCCGGATCGTCATCAACGGAAAGAAGGTTACGTTTTTCCGCGGCAAGGACTCCGTGACCGGAGACTACGAGACGGATGGGCACGAAATCCTCACCTACAAGAAGGGCAATCGAGGCGTTCGTTTCATCTTCAGGAAAAGCGCCGGTGACGACGCCGCACCTCGGTTCATTCAGTTCAGCGACCACATCGTCGCCCCCGAGAAGGCCGACCACTACCATCTTTACTGGGGCAATGACCGCGCCACGCTGTTGAACGAGGTCACCAACTGGCCGACCTACTACCCCGCGAACCTGAACGGCAAGCAGATCGCCGAAGAGATGCTGGCCCACTGACGAGCCGAAGCGACCGCACGCTGCCGGATCGGGGGCGCGCAGAGCGCCCTCGCTCTTGTCTTGGCTCCGAGCGCGAGCATCAGGCAACCTCCTGCCGGGCGTGTCGAGGAACCTTTGGCAATCACCAAAGTTTGGTTTTTGCCGCCGCCAGCGCGGATGCCTTCGGCGAAGAGCGCCTCAAAACGCCGGTGTGAACAGTTGCAATGGCTCCGCGCTTCCTCTTGCCGCGGCGATCGATGACAACCTGGGAATTGAACATGCACGTCGAAGCGACAATTTTCGAGCCGAGCGACTGGGTTCCGAACAATCAGCGCCTTCCTGTGCTGCTTTACACGGGGCTTGTTGACGACCACGGACATTGCGCTTTCGAGGATCGCTTCGCGGCAAGCGGTTGGATAGGCATCTGGACAAACGGTGTTTTCGATTATCAGCACTACCATGCCGGCGCACACGAGGTGCTCGGAGTTGCACGTGGTAGCGCCACCCTTCTGATTGGCGGTCCCGGCGGTCAAGCCATAAAGGTCGCGGCGGGGGATTGTTTGGTGCTTCCGGCCGGGACAGGGCACCAAAATCTCGGCTGCACGTCGGACTTCCAGGTGGTCGGCGCTTATCCCAAGGGACAGCATGCCGACATTCAGACTTCGGCTGCATCCAGCGACACGCTGGCAAAAATCGCATCCGTACCCCTCCCCCACAGCGATCCGGTTCAAGGTCCGTCGGGATTTCTCACCAAAAAATGGCGGTAGCTGTTCGCCGCCCAATCACGCGGCCACCATGACGACCCCAATGCATGTCGCCCGGAAGTGTGCACGGTTCCGGGACCACGCCATGCATAAAAACAAAGAGCTAAAGCGCGTCGCATGAATCAAATTTGATGCGGCGCGATTTAGCCGACACCAAGAAACTGCCTGAGCTCGGCAGTCTGCGGATTGGCGAAGACATCCTCCGGCCGGCCTGCTTCGTGGACCCTGCCCTGATGCATGAAGACGACGCGACTGCAGACGTCGCGGGCGAACTTCATCTCATGCGTGACCATCAGCAGCGTCATTCCCTCGGCGGCAAGCTCGCGCACGACGGCCAGAACTTCGGCGACCAGTTCCGGATCAAGCGCCGACGTAATCTCGTCGCAGAGAAGCGCGGTCGGCTGCATTGCGAGCGCGCGGGCGATGGCGACTCGCTGTTGCTGGCCGCCCGAGAGCTCATCCGGATAAGCGTCGAACTTGTGCCCCAGCCCCACCCGCTCCAGCATCTTGCGGGCGGTAGCTTCTGCCTCGGCCTTCGCGGTCTTCTTGACCACGGTTTGCGACAGCATGACATTGCCGCCGGCGCTTAAGTGCGGGAAAAGGTTGAATTGCTGAAAGATCATGCCGACCTTGAGACGCAGTGCCTTGAGGTGCACCTCATCGTCGAGGAGCTGCGCACCGGCCACGGAGATGGAGCCGCTGGTGATTGTCTCCAGTCCGTTGATGCAGCGAAGCAGGGTCGATTTGCCCGAACCGCTCTTGCCGATAATGGCGATGACCTCCCCCGGCTCGACATCGAGATTGATGCCTTTCAGCACCTCGGTGGCGCCAAAGCTCTTGTGGACGTCAGTGATTTCGATGAGCGACATTGAGTTTTCTCTCCAGGATCTGGCTGCTTTTCGACAAGGGCCAGCAAAGGGCGAAATAGATGAGCGCCACGAGCCCATAGACGGTGAAGGGCTGGAAGGTGGCGTTGGTGACCACGGTGCCGGCCTTCGACAATTCGACGAAGCCGATGATCGAGGTCAGCGCCGTGCCCTTGATGATCTGAACGGAGAAACCGACGGTCGGCGGTATGGCGATCCTCAGCGCCTGCGGAAGGATGACGTAACGCATCTGCTGCAGACGCCCCATGCCGAGACTGGCGGAAGCTTCCCATTGCCCCTTCGCAACCGCTTCGACGCAGCCTCGCCAGATCTCGGTGAGAAAGGCGGCGCTCCACAGGATCAGCGCCAATCCTGCGGCAAGCCAAGCCGGCACGTCTATTCCGAAGAGGCCGAGACCGAAAAAGGCGATGAAGAGCTGCATCAGCAGCGGCGTGCCCTGGAAGAGCTCGATGTAATATTTTGCGAGTACCCTGGCGGGCTTGCGCCTGCTGATGCGCAGGAATAGCAGACACAAGCCAACCATACCGCCGCCGACGAACGAGACAAGCGAAAGAAGGATCGTCCAGCGGGTGGCGAGCAGCAGGTTACGCAGGATGTCCCAAAGCGTGAACGTGATCATCGCACTACCCTCCTCGGGAAGATGAACCAGCCGATCAGGCCCAGCACCTGCCGGAGCAGGATCGCCAGCGCGAGATAGATTGATGTCGAGACGATGTAGGCCTCAAAGGCGCGGAAGGTTCGCGATTGTATGAAATTCGCGGCGAAGGTCAGATCCTCGGCGGCGATCTGCGATACGACCGCTGAGCCGAGCATGACGATGACCACTTGCGACGACAGCGCCGGCCAGATGCGCTGCAGCGACGGCACGAGAACGACGTGGCGGAAAGTCTCGAAGCGGGTCATGGCGAGGCTCTCGCCTGCCTCGAACTGGCCTTTTGGCGTTGCCTGGATGCCGGCACGGATGATCTCGCAGCTATAGGCGCCGAGGTTGACGACCATGGCAAGATTGGCGGCTGTCAGTTCGGAGAGCTGGAGGCCAAGCGATGGCAGACCGAAAAAGATGAAGAAAAGCTGGATCAGGAACGGGGTGTTGCGGATCAGTTCGACATAGGCCGCGACGACCGGCTTCAGCCAGACCGGGCCGAGCGCCCGCACCCAGGCGCAGAAGATGCCGAGCGAAATGCCGAGCACACCGCCGATGGCGATAAGCTCCAGGGTAATCAGCACACCCTTGATGATCTCGGGATAATATTGAAGCAGCCAACCGAATTCGAAATGGTAGCTCAAGGAATGTCCCCTCTTGCGGTGACGGAGCGCATGTCATCCCGCGGCCGCAGGAGACATGCGCAAGATCCAGGTTTGCTTACAGATCGGACGGCAGATCGGCGCCGAGCCACTTCTGCGATATCGCGTTCAGCGTGCCGTCGGACTTGGCGGCGGCGATAACGCCGTTCACCTTCTCCAGCAGGCCGGACTGTTCCTTGCTGAGGCCGATGTAGCAGGGCGAGTTCTTGATGAGGAACTTCAGCTCAGGGCGCTTGGGAGGATTCTTGGCGAGGATCGCAGCCGCCACGACGTTGCCGGTGGCAATGATGTCGACCTGGCCGGACAGGAACGCCGAGATGGTGCCGTTATTGTCCTCGTAGCGCTTGATTGTCGCATCGGCCGGCGCGATCTTTGTCAGCTCGAGATCCTCCACGGCGCCGCGCGTGACGCCGATGCTCTTGCCCGCGAGATCTTCCGCCTTGGCGACCGCAAGATCGGCCGGTCCGAACACACCGTTGAAGAAGGGCGCGTAGGCGACCGAGAAATCGATAACCTTTTCGCGCTCCGGATTCTTGCCGAGACTTGATATGACGAGATCGACCTTGTTCGTCTGCAGATAGGGGACGCGGTTGGCACTCGTGACCGGCACCAGCTCGGCTTTGACGCTCAGCTTTTCGGCAATGAGATTAGCCACGTCGATATCATAGCCCATGGGCGCCATATCGGTGCCGACGCTGCCGAAGGGCGGGAAATCTTGCGGGACTGCGACACGCAGCGTACCGCGCGCCGTAATGTCAGCGAGAGCATCGGCGTGCGACGGCGCGTTGAAGCCGAAGGTCGCGGCCAGGGTCGCGATTGCGAAAAAGACTCGTCTTGTCAGCATGTATTCATTGCTCCTTTGAGGTTGTGGTTTTTAAGTCTGACTGTCGGGAGACGGCGGACGCGGCCTTTAGCGGAAGCGACAGGGAATTGCGCAGATCCGAAAGCGGATCCGGGCGCGCCGTGAGGTCGAGGCCCATTTCGACTTCATCAAGATGTTCGACGGCAAGCGCCGCAGCTCTGCCGAAATCGCCTGCCTGCATGGCCTCGAAAATGCGGCGGTGCCCCTCGTGGGACTGTGCTGCATGAAATTCGGATTGATAGAGCATCGAAATGAGGATTGTCCTCGCGGTCAGGTCGCGCAGGATATCGACGATGATGGCGTTGCCGCTCAGTTCCGCGACGCGGATATGGAAATCGCCCATCAGATAGGTCAGGCGCTGGCGGTCGCCTGCCGCCATCGCATTTCGTTCCTCGTTCAGATGCGCGTCGAGAGCCTTGCGCCCCTCCTCCGTCAACTTGCGCATGCTGCGCAGCAAACCGGCCTCGACGATGCGCCTTGCCTCATAAACCGCGATCGCTTCTTCGGCGGACGGCTCGACGACAAACCAGCCGCGCCGGGGGCTGACATGCACGATGCCGCGCGTCTCCAGGCGCATCATGGCTTCACGGACGCGGGTTCGGGACACGCCAAAGAGTGCCGCCAGCTGGTTTTCGCCAAGCCGCGTACCGGGCCTGATCTTAGCGGACAGGATGCCGGAGACGATCGTCGCCTCGATGGACTTCTGGTTGGTCTCGGATGTGTGGCTATCTTGCATACAAGACAGAAAGCAAAGCGCATGCCAAAATCCTGGGCTTAGGATTTTCGGCACGCCTCGGATGCTTTGCGGAAAATATGCCTGCCGGGAATGCAGACTGAACGTAATTTAAGCGAGCGCGGCCCCGTCGCCGACCTGCCGCACGCTTCGCCCCGTCTTAGTTGAAGCTCGAGGTTTTGAGAAATTCGGCCAACCGTTCGGTCCTCGGACGTACGAACATTTCCTTCGGATCGCCCTCCTCGCAGATGACGCCCTGGTTCATGAAGATGACGCGGGACGAAACCTCGTAAGCGAAACGCATCTCATGGGTGACGAGCAGCATGGTCATGCCGTCGGCGGCAAGCCCCTTGATCACCTGCAGCACCTCGCCCACCAGTTCCGGGTCGAGCGCCGAGGTCACCTCGTCGAACAGCATCAGCCGCGGCGACATGGCGATGGCGCGGGCGATCGCGACGCGCTGCTGCTGGCCGCCGGAGAGCTGGCCGGGATAATGATTGGCGCGGGCGGCGAGGCCGACCCGGTCGAGCCATTTTTCGGCAATGATGCGGGCTTCCGGCTTCGTCATCTTCTTCACCTTGACGAGCCCGAGCATGACGTTTTCGGCGGCACTCATGTGCGGGAAGAGATTGAACTGCTGAAAAGCCATGCCGGTCAGCGCACGCTGGCGCGCGATCTCCTTCTCGCTCTTGCGCCGCCGGGTCGCGCCGTCGACGTGATAGCCGATCTCCTCTCCGTCGAGGCTGATCGTGCCGCCCTGGAATTCCTCGAGCATGTTGACGCATCGCAACAAGGTGGTCTTGCCGGAGCCGGAGGAGCCGATGATGGAGATGACCTCGCCTTCCTGCACGGCGCAATCGACGCCCTTGAGAACCTCATGGATGCCGTAAGTCTTGCGCAGACCCTTGATGTCGAGAATGGTCTTGGCCATCGGTAGGCTCCTCAGGACGGCAGGGCGGTCTTGCGCTCGACATATTTGCCGAAGTGCTCGATGCCGTAGTTGACGATGAAATAGAGACCGCCGGCCAGAAAATAGAACTGGAGGCTCATGAAATTGCGGGAAATGATCTCCTGCGTGCGCAGGAGAAGCTCGGCGACGCCGATGACGGAGAGCAGCGTCGAAGCCTTCACCATCTCGGCCGCCGTATTCACCCAGGCCGGCAGGCACTGGCGCATGGCCTGCGGCCACAGCACCGAGGTGAAGGTCTGGGTGAAGGTCAGGCCGATCGCCTTGGCTGCTTCCGTCTGCCCCTTCGGGATCGCCTGAAGCGCTCCGCGTACGATTTCGCCGACATGGGAAGAACAGAAGATCGCAAGAGCGAGCACGCCGGCGGAAAACGGCCCCAGATCGAGACCGACCGCGGCGGAGACATAATAGCTTGCCAGCACGAGCACGAGCACCGGCGTGCCGCGGATGATATCCGTATAGGCGCGTACGAGGAGGCGTAAAATCATGCCGCCATAGACGAGCGCCAGCCCGACGAAAACGCCGAGGACGGAACCTGCGAGAATGGCCAGCAGCGAAATCGACACCGTCATCGCAATGCCGTTCATGATGACGTAGCGGGCGATCCAGAGTTGTTCGAGGAAAGCGTGAGACATCGGGACTATCTCGGCAGGGCCAGACGGCGCTCGACGAGGCGCATCAAGGCGGCGATGATGAAACAGGTCGCGACATAGAGGGCTGATGTAACCATCCATGTTTCAATGACGCGGAAGCTCTCGACATTGATCTTGCGGGCGGCAAAGGTCAGCTCGGGCACGGCGATTGCGGCGGCGAGCGAGGTGTCCTTGAAGAGCGAGATGATCGTCGAGGAGAGCGATGGCAGCACGTTGCGCAGCATCAGCGGTGCGATGATCGAGCTGCGGATCTGCATTGCCGTCAGGCCGATGGCGAGGCCCGCTTCCGTCAATCCTCTCGGGATCGACAGCAGTCCGGCGCGGAACACCTCGGCGAGATAGGCGCCGGAATAGAGCGAAAGAACCAGCACGAAGCTTTTCAGCTTGTCGAGGCGCAAGCCCATCTGCGGCAGCGCGAAAAAGGCGAAAAGCACCAGGACGAGAATCGGCAGGTTGCGAATGACAGTGACATAGACGCGCGCGGGCACGAGCGCGAAGCGGCTCCTCGACGTCAGCGCGAAAGCCACGACAAGACCGATTGCGGCCCCGATCAGGATCGAGATCACGGCAAGGCCGAGGCTGAGGGCAAGTCCGCTTAAGAGAAAGTCGAAATTGCGCCAGACGGCAGCGAAATTCAGTGTGTAACCCATACGGGTCCTTTCAGACCGGAGCATGCCGCCGAATCTACGAGCGGCCCGGAAGACGTCATGCTCCAACCATTCGATTCAGAAGTGGACTTAGATCTTAGCCCGACCTGGACTAAGATCATCCTATTCCAGCGGAGCGGGGAGCAAGCTCCCGCCCCGTATTGCGGTCACTTGTATTCGACGGGGAAGCCGATCTGCGGCGGCGCCAGATCCTTGCCGAACCAGGTCTTGAAGGATTTGGCGTAGAAGTCGAACTCGACACCGGTCATCGCTTCATGAAGAGCGGTGTTGACGAAGTTCAGCCAGTCCTGATCACCGCGCTTGACGGCGCAGGCATAGGTCTGTGGATTCCAGCCGTAGCCGGCATCCTTGTAGCGGCCCGGGTTCTGCGTCATGTACCAGGCGAGCGACGACTGATCCGTGGCAGCGGCATCAGCACGCCCCGACTCCAGCGCCTGATAGATCAGGTCGACGGATTCGTATTGGTCGACGGTCGCCTCCGGCAATGCCGCGTGCACCATAGCTTCGGCATAAACGTTCTGGAGAACCGAGATAGTGACCGAGGACCCGGCAGCCTTCAGGGCGGCATAGTCGGCATATTTTCCGTCCGCCTTGAGCATCAGGCCGACGCCCTCACGATAATAGGGAATGGTGAAGGCGACCTGCTGGGCGCGTTCGCCCGTAACAGTCATGAACTGGCAGGTGATGTCGACCTTATCGGTAGTGATGTTCGGAATGCGAGCGTCCGAAGACTGGTTCACATATTCGATCTTCTCAGGATCGCCGAACAGCGCCTTGGCAATAATATGGCCCATGTCGACATCGAAACCCTGAAGCTTGTCGTCGGCGCTCTTAAAATGCCAGGGCGCGTTGGTGCTGCCGGTTCCGAGGACGAGATGGCCACGAGCCAGCACTTCATCGAGCTTGCTGCCCTCGGCGAGCACAGGCGTCGACACCAAGGCGGCGAGGGCCAGCGACATCAGGCCGGCGCGAAAGGAAATGGTCATGGCGTTCCCCTTGTGATTGGCTTCTCTTATTCCAATATAATGGACGTATGTCTGTTTTACTGGAATGATGTATCAAGTGCCATTGGGGATGAATTGTCAATGGGCCGTGGCGAAAAACGCGCAGTTATGTGCGTGGCGATCCGGCAGCGCCGCACAGCGACGACTTATGTGAGAAATCGCCACCTCGGCAGACACGGAAGTGAGATCAGAGCGGCTCAAGTGAATATTCGACCTGCACGCTCTGGGCCGGCAGGTGGCTTTCAAGTCCGCAAAGATCGCAACCCCGCATTGACGATGGCGGAGCAGCCAGACTTCAGCGAAAGCGGAGGCTGGTGAGTCTTTTTCAGGCCACCGCAAGTGCAGTCGGCGCATTTCGCTGCCTTTGAGTTGCCACGGCAGGCAGCGTATCGGTGGTGAAGCCGCAATTCCGGATGTGCAACCGCGACGCACTTTGGCTGGATTTGCTCCAGCAGGGCAACGCCGCGCGAAAGCCTGTCGGCAGCAGTGGTTGAAGCTTCTGGTCTTTGCTGAAAACAGGCGGGGCCAGCTGCATATGGCCAAATCGAATCATATGGTTCTATCAATAATCCAATCAGGAATTCGAAGTCGAAATACAGAGTACGGTCGAGACCAGTGGCTCGATTCGGCCGGTAGCAACAGTTGAGAGGCAAGCGGTAGGCACTTGATCGAGGAATTGGCGGCGTCTAAGCGGCCCCGACGCCGACGGCGAAGATCGCGATGCAGCGGTCAAGATGAGCAAGCATCAGCCTCCGGTCGGGCCAGGCTTGCATGCGGCCTTCCGGTGGGCCCATGCCGCCAAAGATCATATCCATCAGCATGCGGGCGCCGCTCTCCGGATCATCCAGCGACAGCCTGCCTTCCGCCCGGCGATCGCTCAGCCAGTCGGCGAGATGCTGCCGGCTGGCGAGTATGCCTTCGCGCTGGAGAATGTCGATAAGCTCGGGAAATTGCGCAGCTTCGCGAAAGACGAGCTGCAGGAAACCGGCGCGTTCCGCATCTAGGTCCTCGTCCATATCGATCATGAATATACGTTCGAGGCTCTCGGCGATCGGGATCTCTTCAGCGGGTCTGGGTAGGTCGAGCATCAGGCGCCGATGTGCGCCGACCACGGCGGCGAACAGGTCTTCCTTGCTCTGAAACAGCTTGTAGAGCGTCTGCTTGGAAACACCCGCCTCCGAGGCGACCACTGCGGTCGTGCTTCCGGCATAGCCACATTTTACGAAAACGCGGCGGGCGACTTCAACGATATGCGTCCGCTTGTCTTCGTCGCTAGAGACTTTCGGCCGCCCCCGTCTGCGCGGCTCCTCTGCGCGCTCGTCGGCAATATCCATGACGATCACACCGCCTTGCCGAAGCGCATGCCATCGATCCTGAAAAGCAGCCTGCTGTTGCTGAGGGATGATTTTTCCGGTTGCGGCATCGGTAGTTCGACGGAGAGACCTAAATGGTTCTGTAATGCGTTTGCACCCCACCTCTGGCCATGGAGCGCTTATGCCGACCTTTTCAGCCGCCGCGTCAGTCTCCTCCTATTCCTATAGCAAGAGCTCGACATCCGCATCCCAGGACATCCTCTCCTGTAGTAGGATTTCAAAATAAATCAACCGCAGCCAGTCGGCTCGACCGAGCCACCACCAGCGGCGGCGACAAACTGATGGCCGCGTTGATGGCGCTGGCGCGGGACCGTTTCGACCAGTCGGGCTCCGCCAGCAGCTGCCTGGCCTTCCGTGATGACGCCTTCAAGATCAATGTCCCTCTCGCTTTGCTGGGGAAAGCCGAGCATAGAAGGACATCGCCAGCTCTCGCCCGGCTTGGCGTATTTCATAGGAATCCAGAGCCCGCTCGACAATGTCGGCTATCGAGCGGTTTGCGGCAGGCTAGAGGGTGCGTAAGATCTGGCGCCTTTGCGCTTTAAACGCAAAGCTTCGTTCGGCCATCTGATCTTCTTTGCAACGAATGTTTTCCGCCACAGCCATCAAATGGCAGATGATGGCTGGCTAAACGGCTATATGGCCTGATCACCCCAATTTTGGACGGCGGCCTCGGCCCTGGACAGTCAGTCGACTTCTCACCTGAGTAAGAAGTTAACCATATTTCAGTGTTCTCGCGAAATAATGGCATACGCAGATCAGGCATCTCGAAGAAGAGAAGTCAAAAGTTATTTGGAGACAGTCTTGGCATTTACCATTGCGCGCAGTCTGGTGGCCTTTGGCATCGCCGTTTCAGCCGGCCTTTTCATGTCGATTGGATTGCAGCAATCGGCGCTTGAAAGGCTGAAGGTCAACGGCCCGGTTTACGAGCAGGTGGTCTACGGCAAGGATCTCATTGCCGATATATTGCCGCCGCCGCTCTTCGTGGTCGAATCCTACATGCTCTCCTTCGAGGCGAGCAAATTTCCCGAGCTCACCGAAACCAATCTGGCGAAGATCGCCAATCTGAAAGCCGCTTACGACGACCGTCGCGCCTATTGGAAAACCACCAGGCTGCCGCAGGCTTTGAAGGATGAGCTTGAAAGCGATGTGCTGACCAAGGGCGATGCATTCTGGGAGGTGATGAACCGCGAGATCATCCCGGCACTGAAAGCAAAGGACGAAGACAAGGCGCACGGCGCGATCGAGCAATTGCGCGTCGCCTTCCATACGCACCAGGATGCTGTGGAGAAGCTCGTCGCAAATTCCGACGCTTTCCTGAAGGGCGAGGAAAAGAACGCAGCTTCTGAAATCGTGACCTGGACGATCTATGCGGGAGCTGCCGGCTTCGGCTCCTTCGCTCTGCTGCTGGTCGGGCTCTATTTCCTGCGCCGCCGGGCAATCGTGCCGCTCGACGGCATGAAGGCCTATATGGGCAATCTTGCCGAGGGCGATTTTTCGACCGAAGTTCCCTATGCGAACCGTTCCGACGAGATCGGCGCCATGTCCAAGGCCGTCGCGGTCTTCCGCCGCAACGCCTTGGAACGTCAAGACGCGCAGAAGCGCGAAGCGGTCCTTCGCGATGCCGAATTCGAGCGCGAGCGCAGCCAGATGGCTGAGAAGGCGGCCGAGGAGCGGACACGCGAAACGGTTATTGACGAGTTGACATACGGCCTGGATCAGCTGTCGCACGGCAATCTCGATTGCCGCCTCACGACACCCTTTGCCACCGCCTACGAGAGCTTGCGCGCCAAGTTCAACGACAGCATGAACGCGCTTTCGGCCTCAGTGGCCGAGGTCGCCCAGACCTCCAGGCAGGTCGGCAGCTCCTCCGCCGGCATCACGAATGCCGCCGACAGCCTTGCATTGCGTACCGAACAGCAGGCAGCGATGCTTGAAGAGGCAACGAGCGCGCTCGGCAAAATGAACGCCAAGGCCAAGGATGCTTCGAACCATGCAGGCAAGGCGACCGGCATGATGGCCGAGACGCGCAGCAGCGCCGAACATTCGGCAGCCATCGTTCGCGATGCGATCGCTGCCATGCAGAAGATCGAAGCTTCGTCCGCCCAGATCGGTGAGATCGTCAACGTCATTGACGAGATAGCCTTCCAGACCAACCTTCTGGCGCTCAACGCCGGTGTGGAAGCCGCCCGCGCAGGCGAAGCGGGCAAAGGCTTCGCCGTTGTAGCGCAGGAAGTACGTGAGCTCGCCCTCCGTTCGGCTAATGCCGCCAAGGAGATCAGATCTCTGATTTCCACGTCATCGTCTCAGGTTTCCACCGGTGTGGAGCTCGTCAACCGCACTGGCAAGGCGCTTATGGAAATCGAAGGCCAGGTCGAGCAGGTCGCCGACCTGATCGCCCGCATCGTTTCGGTTTCCTCCGAGCAGACGGTGGCGATCGGGGAAATCAATGCTTCCGTCAATGCGCTCGATGAGGTCACGCAGCGCAACGCCGCCATGGCCGCGGAAACGGTCTCAGCTTGCCGTGCGCTCGGCGGCCAGACGCTGACGCTGGAAGGGATTGTCGGTCGCTTCCAGACCGATGCGGCAACTGCCGGGTCAAGAGCGCGGAAGGCAGCTTGATGTTGATCGGAAGGTGACGTTCACCACATGCCAGTCGCCGTTCAGTTCGTCACAATCGCCACGACCCCAACGCAATCGCCTGATTTGACCAGCCCCGGGAAATGCCGCGCACAGAGAATACCTTCCATGGCGGCACGGATCTCGCCCGGCGCCTCACCCGTCCTGCCCGTCGGATAGATGCGAGCGATGACGGCATCCTTTGCGACCGCTTCACCGAGATCGATGGCGGGCTCGATCAAACCACCCTGTTCAGCGAAAGAGAAACAGCGGGCATCCGGCATATCCAGCCAGGTCGTTGGCTCGGTATCGACGGCGCCGGCGACGATACCGGCATGTCGCAGCACGTTCATGGTGCCACGTTTGGCGATCGCCGCACTTCTGGCCGTGGCGGTACCTCCACCGCCGAGCTCGGTCGTGATGAAGATCTTGCCCATTTCTTCAGCCGCCGTGTCATACATGCCGACCGCATCGATCTCCAGCATTTTCATCGAATAGGGTGCGGCAAAGGCTGTCACGAAATCGAAAGCCTGCGCCTCCTGTTGTTTGTTCGGCAGGATGTGCGCTGCGCAGAACGGGAGAAAATCGAGCGTCTTGCCGCCGGAGTGGAAGTCGAGCACGAGATCCGCCATCGGCAGAAGCACACGCTGGAAATAATCGGCGATCTTTTCGGTCACCGTGCCGTCCGGACGACCCGGGAAGCTGCGGTTCATGTTGCCTCTGTCGATCGGCGAGGTCCGGGTTCCCGCAAGGAATGCCGGGTAATTCATTGCCGGCACGATAATGACAGCGCCGCTCACCTCCTCTGCCTGCAGCGCGCGGGCGAGATCGAAGAGCGCGATCGGTCCCTCGTACTCGTCGCCGTGATTACCGCCGGTCAGGAGCGCCGTCGGTCCCTTGCCGTTCCTGACCACCGTTATCGGAACCATCACCGAGCCCCAGGCGGAATCGTCGCGGCTGTAAGGCAGCCTCAGGAAACCGTGCTGGACGCCTTCGGCGGCGAAATCCACCGTCGCGCTGATCGGCGACGGCCGCAAGCCAGTCTCTGTCATGACAGCCTCAATCCTTGACCATCAGTTTGCGCGGCACGTTGGCGAGGCATTCGACACCGCTCTCGGTGATGAGGATGCTCTCCGTCGTTTCGAACCCCATGTCCTCGAGCCAGAGGCCGGTCATGAAATGGAAGGTCATGCCGGGCTTCAACTCGGTCCGATCGCCCGGCCGCAGGCTCATGGTGCGCTCGCCCCAGTCCGGCGGATAGGAAAGCCCGATCGGGTAACCCGTGCGGTTGTCCTTGACGATCCCGTATCTCTTCAGCACCGCGAAGAAGGCATTGGCGATATCCTCGCAGCTATTGCCGGGTCTGGCGACCGCAAGACCGGCTTCCATGCCTTCCAATGTCGCCTTTTCGGCATCGAGAAAGGCCTGCGTCGGCTTGCCGAGGAAGACGGTCCGCGACAGCGGCAGATGATAGCGATTGTAGCAGCCGGCAATCTCGAAGAAGGTGCCCTCCCCCTTCTTCAGCGGCCGATCATCCCAGGTCAGATGCGGTGCGGATGCTTCGACGCCGGACGGGAGCAGCGGCACGATGGCCGGATAGTCGCCGCCGATGCCGTCGACGCCGCGGGTGCCTGCATCATAGATTTCCGCCACCAGATCGCACTTGCGCATGCCGACTTCGATCTTGTCGAAGATGCGGGCATGCATGGCTTCGACGATGCGGGCGGCATTGCGCATGTACTTGATCTCGGTCTCGCTCTTGACCGCGCGCTGCCAGTTGACCAGCGCGGTCGCATCGGTGAAACGCGCATTCGGCAGATGCTTCTGCAGCGCGGCGAAGGCTGCGGCGGAGAACCAGTAATTGTCCATTTCGACGCCGATCGTCAGCTTGCCGAAGCCGCGTTCCGTCAGGATGCCGGAGAGGTAATCCATCGGGTGGCGCTCGGTCGACTGCACGTAGTGATCGGGATAGCCGACGATGTGGTCGTGGCTGAGATAGGCAGTGAGCTTGGCGCCGTTGGCGTCCTGGCCGCGGCCGAACCAGATCGGCTCGCCCTGCGGCGGCACGATCACCGCCTGATGCACGTAGAAGGACCAGCCGTCATAGCCGGTCAGCCAGGCCATATTCGAGGGATCGCTGACAATAAGCAGGTCGACTCCCTTCGCCTCCATGGCACGCCGTGTCTTTTCCAGGCGCTCGGCATATTCGCCGAGCGAGAACTTCAGATGGGGCTGGGTCATATCTCTTCCCTTCTTGTCCGGCGCCGCGCCGGTCAGCTTTCGAATGTGGTGCCGGCATTCGCCGCGCCGGCGCGGGCAAAAGCGAGCGTGGCGATGGCGGTGTCCTGAATGCCGGTTCCCGTGAGGTCGGCGATGGTGATCTGCTCGTCGCCCGTCCTGCCCGGCATTCGCCCTGCGACGATCCGGCCGAGTTCGGCGAAATCGGCATCCCTTTCGACGAGGCCCGCTTCGATCGCATGGTGAAGCTCACCCAGCCGGCGCGTCTGCTTCAGGCTGTCGGCGACATAGAGGCCGGCGCCGGCGATGGCCGCGGGATCGATCTCGTTCTTGTGCTCGGCATCCGATCCCATGGCCGTCAGATGCTGCCCGGGTCCGAGCCAGCCGGCTCCAATAATCGGTTTTTCCGCGGGCGTGGTGGTCACCACGATATCGGCGCCGGACATTGCTTCCCGCGGGTCGGATATCGCGTTGACGGGAAAGCCGAGCCTTGCCGCCAGTTCTGCAGCCACGCCCTTAGCCTTGGCCGCATCCCGCGCCCATATCCTGGCGTCACGGATCGGCCGCACTAGCGTCAGCGCTTCCAGCTGCAGCCGCGCCTGCATGCCGGCGCCGAAGATTGCCGCCACGCTGGAATTTTGCCGCGACAGATGTTTTGCCGCGACGGCGCCGGCCGCGGCGGTGCGCACGTCGGTGAGATAGCCGTTGTCGAGAAGCAGCGCCTGCACCAGGCCGGTCCGGCTCGACAGCAGCACCATCATGCCGTTGGTGCTCGGCAGACCGATTTTTGGATTGTCGAAGAAGCCGGGGCTGATCTTGATCGCGAAACCCTCGATGCCGGGAATGTAGGCGGTCTTCACATCGACCTCGCCCCGATACTCCGGAATGTCGAGTCGCAGGATCGGCGGCATGGCGACCGCCTTCGTCGCAAGCGCGGCGAAGGCCTGCTCGACGCAAGCGACCGCGTCTGGATCGAGCCCGACGATCTCTCGCAATTCCGCTTCCGTCAGAATAATCATGCAGTATCCTCCGCGAACGCCACATCCTCGCCATTGATCACGCGGCGGTGCTGTTCCATGTCGACATTCCGACCCGAAAGGATCCCAACGACCGGGCCGCCGGTGCGGATCTTTCCGGCCAGCAGCGCTGCGATGCCGACTGCGCCCGCCCCCTCGACGACCTCGCCCTCGCAGGCATAGGCATGGCGCATGCCGGCGGCGATCTCCGTCTCTGTCAGCAGGACGACGCCGTCGAGAAGTTCGCGGCACATGGCGAAGGTCACGCGATTGTCGAGGCCGATCCCGCCGCCGAGCGAGTCGGCGAGGCTCCTCATCTCCTCGACCTGCACCGGCCCTCCGGCATCGAGGCTCGCCTTCATCGCCGCGCCCCGTTCCATCGACAGGCCGATCACCTTGGTTTTGGGATTGACGCCCTTGACCGCGGCGGCGACGCCCGCCGCAAGGCCGCCGCCCGAAAGCGGCACCAGCACCGTTGCCACCTCAGGCAAGGCGTCGGCGATTTCGAGCCCGAGCGTTCCCTGCCCGGCGACGACGTCAGGATGGTCGAAAGGCGGGATCATCATCAGCCCCTCCTCCCGCACCAGCCGGTCGACTTCCTGCTGCGCCTCGTCCTGTGATCGGCCGACGATGCGCACATCGGCGCCGAGACGGCGGATTTCCGCAACCTTGTTCTCCGGCACCAGCCGCGACATGCAGATCGTCGCGACTGCGCCTTGCGCCTTCGCGGCGTGGGCAAGCGCCCGGCCGTGATTTCCGGTGGAGGCGGCGACGACGCCGCGTGCGCGTTCTGCCGGTGACAATGACAGCACCGCATTGGTCGCCCCGCGTAGCTTGAAGCTGCCCGTCGTCTGATGATGTTCGAGCTTCAGCCAGACCGGAACGCCGGCAATCTCGGCAAGCGATGCCGACAGCACCATCGGTGTTTCGACGACCCGGCCGGCGATCCGCCGCGCCGCTGCGCGAATATCCTCCAGCGAAACCGGCAAGGTGCTCACCATGATCTCAGCCTTCCCCATAGGGCATGGTCATCAGCCGGCCGAACTCGGGCCGCACCCGATCTTCGCCGCAAAGCCTCAGGCAGGCCCAGGCGGTTGCGAGATTGCTGGTCACCACCGGCTTGCCGGTCTCGCCTTCGATGCGGGCGGCGACCTGTGCGGCGCGCAGAGCCGTGCAGGAGATGAATAGCGCGTCGGACCGCGGCGCCAGCGCCTCACGCGCGAAGACGGCGATCTCATCCGGCGCAATCCGAGCCATCTCGCGATCGTCGCTCAGGCCGAGGCAGGTGAAGCGGTCGATCGCAAAGCCGAGAGCTGCGAAATAATCCGCCATCGGCCGGCTGGTCTCGATCGTATAAGGCGTCAGCACCGAAATCCGGCGGGCGCCGAGCGCCTTCAGGCCCTTCATCGCCGCCGCCGTCGGCGTCACCACTGAAGCGCCCGGCTTAGCAGCGTGGATCGCCGCTTCGATATTGCGGTCGCCAATGACGACCGAGGCGGAGGTGCAGGAATACATGATCGCATCCAGCGCCTCATCCGGCAGGATCAGCCCGGCGCCTTCCGTCAAAGACGGCTGCATTTTCAGAAGGTTTTCCGGCGTGACCGGATTGGCATAATGGATGCGGCTGACATAGACGCCGATGCGGTCGCTGGCGACCATGCGCCGGAAGTCGACTTCGCTCGTGTGATCAGTCGCCAGAATGACGAGGCCGATGCGCTTTTCGAGCGGCCGGTCATCCAGCCGTGGCCGCCGGCCGGCGGGGATGATTTCGATTCCAGAGGTCATGTCAGTCATCCATCCTGGCGTAACGCTCCTCAAGCCAGCGCAAGCCTACGACCGAGATCAGGCTGATGACGAGGAAGAAGGCGCCAACGAGCGTCATCGGTTCGATGTAGCGATAGTTGCTGTTGGCGATGCTCTTGGCCTGGTTCATCAACTCGAGCACAGTGATCGCCGAAAGCAGCGGCGTTTCCTTGAACATGGCAATGAAATAATTGGCGAGCGCCGGGATCATCGGCGGAATGGCTTGCGGCAGGACCACGTGAATCCAGGTCTGGCGCGTCGTCAGATTGGTAGCCCTGGCCGCCTCCCATTGTCCGCGCGAGACGTTCTCGATGCCGGCGCGATAGACCTCGGCGGTATAGGTCGCGTAGTGAATCCCCATGCCTATGACGCCGGCGGTTAGCGGCGACAGCCGAATGCCGATATCCGGCAGCACATAGAAGATGAAATAGAGCTGCACCAGCAGCGGCGTACCGCGAATGAATTCGGAGACGAAACCGACCGTGCGTGAGACGGCGGCGACCGGGGATCGCCGCGCAATGGCAAGCGCCAGACCGACCACCATCGCGACAGCGGCGCCGAGGATGGTGGCTAGAATAGTGATCTTGAACCCCTCGAGAAGGGTCGGCATGATCTGCCAGACGAAGTCCCAATCCCATTCCATCCGGTCAGGCCCTTATGCCGTCGACGCCACGCGCCATCCGCCGCTCGAGCCAGCGCATTGCCGTCGAAATCGCGAGGGCCATGAAAAAATATAGAATGAGGATCGTCGCGAAGGGCACCAGCGTATTGCCGGTCTGCGCCCGCACCACCTGCGCCTGAAACGTCATGTCCGTCAGCGAGATCAGCGACACCACGGCCGTACCCTTCAAAAGCTCGATCGCATTGTTGCAGAAGGTCGGCAGCATCAGCGGCAACGCCTGCGGCAAGATGACATGGCGCATGCGCTGGTATCGCGAGAGGTTGAGCGCGATGCAGGCTTCCGACTGTTCGCGCCCGACCGCCTTGACGGCGCCACGCACCACCTCCGCGCCATAGGCGCCGACATTCAGGCCGAGCGCCAGCACGCCCGCCTGCAGCGGCGTCAAGGTCAATCCCGCGAAGGGCAGGACGAAATAGACCCAGAAGAGCTGGACGAAGATTGAGGTGCCGCGAAAGAATTCGATATAGGCGGTCGCCAGAGCCCGGACGGCAAAAAAACGCGACAGGCGGCCGAGGCCGGCCAGGAAAGCCATGACGAGCGCCAGCGCCGAGCCCATGATCGTCAGTTCGAGCGTCACCAAGGCGCCTTGAAGGATCAGTGTCAGATAGCCGGACCACACCGACATCGGTAGCTCACTTCTCTGGAGATGGTGCGAAGGGCAACCGGCCATGGCGGGAGCATGGCCGGTTGCTTACATCAGGTCACTTGGCTGCGGCGCAGAGCTTTTCGCGGCTCGTCGACATCGCCGCCTTGGCCGAGAAGCCGTAAGGTTCGATTATCTTGGCGAATTCGCCCGATTCCTTCAGCTTCTTCAGCTCGACGTCGAAGGCATCGCGAAGCGCAACGTCCTGCTTGCGGAAGGCGGCGCCGTCGCAATAGACCGGTGCATTGACGACGGGCGCGACGGTTTCGAGGTTTGGATCGTTCGCCTTGGTCAACAGGTCGTGGATCGACAGGACCGGCAGCGAATAGACGTCGATGCGGCCGTCCTGCAGCATCTTGATGCCGCTCTGCCCGTCCGGAACCACGATAACGCGGTCACGCGGCACGCCGGCTTCCAGCGCCAGCTTCTCTTCCGTGCCGCCGCCCGGCGCGCCGATCTTGGCGTTCGGGTTGTCGGCGATATCCTTGTAGCTGTTCAGCTTCAGCGGGTTGCCCTTCTTGAGGGCAAAGGCTTCAGCGTCGCACAGGATCGGTTCGGAATAGGCGACGGCATTGCAGCGTTCGGGCTTCATGAAGAGGCCCGCCGTAATCGCGTCATGGCGGCCGGCCTGCAGGCCGGGGATCATCGCGCCGTATTCCGAGATCGAGGCGACCACTTCCTTGACGCCGAGCTTTTCGAAGATCACGCGCGCCACATCGGGGGCGGCGCCCGAAACCTTGCCATCGGCGCCGACGGCGGTGAATGGCGGCTCGTTGGCGATGGCGATGCGGGCAAAACCCTGTTCCTTCAGCTGTTCGAGCTTGTCATCGGCGGCGGATACCGAAGCGGCCGCCGTAACCAGAAGCACCGACAGGCTGACGGCGCTCAAAACATATCCTGCTTTCATCGTTCCCAACTCCTCTGGCTTTTCTCTTTGCGTTTTGTTCTTTGCGGGCAATGTCTGAGGTCAGACGCGGTGCCCAGCCGCGATGATCTTGCGCAGGAAGGTCTGCGTCCTTTCCTGCGTCGGATTGCGGAAGATGTCGCCGGGCCTGCCTTCCTCGACGATCCTGCCGCGATCGAAGAACAGCACGCGGTCGGCAAAGTCGTGGGCAAAGCCCATTTCGTGGGTGACGAGAAGCATCGTCATATCGGTCTCGGAAGCGAGCTTCCGCATGACGTTCAGCACCTCCTCGACCAGCTCCGGGTCGAGTGCCGAGGTCACCTCGTCGAACAGCATGATCTTCGGCGACAGCGCCAGCGCCCTGGCAATGGCGACGCGCTGCTTCTGCCCGCCGGAAAGCTGCGCCGGCACACTTTTCGCCTTGTCGGCTAGGCCGACCATATCGAGAAGCTCCATCGCCCGCTTCTCGGCTTGCGGCCGCTTGATTCCCTTGGTCAGCATCGGCGCCAGCGTCACGTTATCGAGGACGCATTTATGCGGGAACAGGTTGAAGTGCTGGAAGACCATGCCGATCTTTTCCCGCATGCGATGCAGGTGCCGCTCATCGGCCGCCACCAGCCCGCTGCCACCAGGCATGTGGTAGAGCTGCTCGCCGTCGACCTCGATATGGCCGCCGCTGATCGTCTCCAGCGTCATCAGGATGCGCAGGATCGTCGTCTTGCCGGAGCCTGAAGGCCCGATCAGCGCCAGCTTCTCGCCCGGCATAACATTCATCGACAGACCGTCGAGCACGGTCAGCGGACCGTATCTCTTAACGATGTTGTCGATGCGGATGATGGGCGCAGGCATTCATGTCTCTCCTTGTTGAGACAAGCAATAACCTAACGATGACGGTCCACGAAAATCATGTCAATTCGTAAAATAATATCATGACAATTATTCTGCGCTGCCGACAAATGCAGCGCCGGCGTCAAATCGCGAGCAGCAGCTCTTCCGGATTTCCCTGCGCCAGCGAGGCGACAATCCCAAGTCCGGTTCGCAGCTCGCCTTCCGTCGTCGAGCCGAGCGATATGCGCACCGCTGGCGTCCAGCCATGATCGGTGGTGTGGAAGGATTTGCCCGGCGCAATCGCCACGCCGCGCAGCCTTGCCTGCGACACGAAACCATCCTCCGTATGGCTGCCGGACAGCGGCAGCCATACATGCAGGCTTTGCGGGTGCGTTCGATAGGACAGGCCGGCCAGCATCTCCGCCGCGATCGCATGGCGTCCGACAAGGGCGCGGCGCTGCCAGTTGACGAGTTCCATCGCCGTGCCATCGCTGACCCAGCGACTAGCGATCTCGGCCATGGCAGGCGTCGCCATCCAGCTGGAGACGAGATGCCGGTTGGCGACGGCGGCAACATAGCGGTCGGGCGCGACAAGGTAGCCGATCCTGAGGCCGGGAACGGTAATCTTCGTAAAGCTCGTGACGTAAAGCGTGCGCTCCGGCGCAACGGCCGCCATCGGCGGCGCCCGGTCCTCGATCATCGGCCCGAGAATATCGTTTTCGATGATCGCTATGTCATGCTTGGCGGCGACGGCGGCTAGCGCCCGCCGGCGCTCCGCGCTCATCAGCGCCGCCATCGGATTGATCACCGACGGCTGCAGGAAAATCGCCCGGATCGGCCCCGTTCGACAGGCCTCGTCCAGCGCTTCGGGAATCATCCCCTCCTCGTCGATTGCCAACCCTTCGAGGTGCAGGCCGAGATAGCCGCAGAGCGGCACTAGCGTATGATGGCTGATCGCCTCGGTGGCAATGGTCGAACCGGGCGGGGCGACACTCATCAGCGCCACCGTCATGCCCGAGGTCGCACCATTCGTCAGGCTGACGTTCAGCGGCGATACGTCGAGCCCGCAGCGCGCCAGCCATTCCCTGGCAACGACGCGATGGCGGGGAAAAACCATATTCGGCCGGAACGACAGGGCCGAGCTGGACGGCAGATTCTCGGAGAGCCAGCCAAAGGCTTGGCGCAGTCTTTCCAGATGGATCTGCTCGCACACCGGTTTCAGGATCGAAAGATCGATTACCTCCCCCAGTCGTTCCGGCAGATAAGGCGGCTCCGGCTCGCGCGGCCGCGTCTGCACGAAGCTGCCGCGTCCGATCTCACCCGATATCAGCCCCCGGCGGCTCAGCTCGTCATAGGCACGGCTCACCGTCTGCACGGAAAGATGCAAATCATCCGCCAGCTTGCGATGCGGCGGCAATTGCGTGCCGTCAGAGAGCTTGCCGTCGGTGATCGCATTGGCGATCTGCTCGGCGAGCGAGAGATAGGCAGGCCGACGGAGTTGCGAGGGATCAGGGCGCCAATTTGTCATGATTTCAACACTGCTGAAAATCAGTTCAATTGACAATGCCAAAATGCGCTTCCATTGTCTTTTCGCCGCGTTTGAAATGATTTCTTTCTGAAGAAAGCGCCATGAAGCTCGACGCCATCGACTTGCGCATCCTCGACGCCGTCCAGCACGACGGCCGCATCACCAAGCTGGCGCTGGCCGAAAAGGCCGGGCTGTCGCCGACGCCGTGCTGGATGCGGCTGCGCAAGCTCGAAAAGGCAGGGATCATTACCGGCTACCACGCCCGAATCGCCCCGCGGCGCATTGCGCCGGTGGCCAGCGTGATGATGGAAGTAACGCTCGCCAATCATCGCCAGGCCGATTTCGAGCGCTTCGAGCGCGCCGTTGCCGCAACCCCCGAGATCGTCGCCTGCTGGTCGGTCGGCGGCGGCGTCGACTATATCCTGAAAATCATGGCGGCCGATATCGACGCCTATCAGCGGCTGGTCGACGGTCTTCTCGACCGCGAACTCGGCATCGACCGCTACTTCACCTACATCGTCACCAAGACGGTGAAGGAGGACACAGTCCTTCCGGTCTCTTCCTTCTCCGCCTCCGGGGAAGAACAGACTGTCTCGTAGACACTCTGTCTAGCAGACGGCCGTCCTTTAGACCGTCTGTCTCTTTCCGCCTTCGGTAAAGGACAATCTCTCGTCGGCTCTTGTGGAAGACTTCACGTCACCGCAACGAGGAGATTGGACATGACCGCCGTTTTTGCCCGCCCCGACCATCATGATGCGCTGTCACGGCTTGCCGACCGTCATCTCCTACGCGATCTCGCCTATGTCGGCGGCCGGTGGATCGCGGGGGCGACAGGCAAAAGCTTCGCTGTTGCCGATCCGGCCTCGTCAGCAACGCTGGCCTGGGTTGCGAGCCTCGATGCGGAGGAGACGGCAATGGCCATCGATGCGGCGTCGCAGGCCTTTGCCGCTTGGCGCGCGATGCTGCCGCAGCACCGCGCGGCCATCCTGCGGGAATGGCACGCGTTGATGCTCGCCGCCAGGGAAGATCTGGCGCTGATCATGACGCTCGAACAGGGCAAGCCGCTTGCAGAAGCGCGTGGTGAGATCGACTACGCCGCCTCCTTCATCGAGTGGTATGCCGAAGAAGGCAAGCGGCTGAACGCCGAAAGCGTCACCAGCCATCTGGCCGGAGCGGAAATGATCGTGCGGCGCGAGGCGCTTGGGGTCGTCGGCGTCGTCACACCCTGGAATTTCCCTTCCGCCATGCTCACCCGCAAGGCGGGCGCAGCACTTGCCGCAGGCTGCACGGTCGTTGCCCACCCTTCTTCGGAGACGCCACTTTCGGCCCTCGCGCTTGCCGAACTCGGCGAACGGGCCGGCATTCCCGCTGGCGTCTTCAACGTGGTCACCGGCCATGCCGCAACGATCGTCGGACGGATGTGCAGCGATAGCCGCCTGCGCGCCATGAGCTTCACCGGTTCGACCGAGGTTGGCCGCCTGATCGCCGCCCAGTGCGCGCCGACCATGAAGCGGCTGGTAATGGAACTCGGCGGGCACGCGCCGCTGATTGTCTTCGACGATGCCGATGTCGCGAAAGCCGTCGAGATCGCCGTCGGCGCCAAGTTTGCGACATCGGGCCAGGATTGCCTTGCCGCCAACCGCATTTTCGTCCAGCGGCGCATTGCCGATGCCTTCACCACGGCTTTTGCCGCGCGCATCGGCGCGCTGAAGGTCGGCGCAGGCATCGAGGCTGACAGCGAAATCGGGCCACTGATGCATGAACGCGCCGTCGTCAAGATCGAGGACCAGGTCGCTGACGCGTTGGCGCGTGGCGCCCGGCTCGTTGCCGGCGGCAGCCGCCATAGGGCCGGCCCGCTCTTCTATCAGCCGACGCTTTTGACGGATGTTCCGGCGGATGCGCTGATCATGCGGGAGGAGACTTTCGGGCCTGTGGCCGCACTTGCCACTTTCGATACGGAGGAAGAGGTCGTCGCCCGTGCCAACGATACCGAATATGGCCTGGTTGCCTATGTCGTCACCGAGAATGGCGCCCGCCAGATGCGCCTCGGCCGCACGCTGGAATACGGCATGGTGGCGATCAATCGCGTGAAGATCACCGGCGGTCCCATCCCCTTCGGCGGCTGGAAGCAATCCGGCTTGGGCCGCGAGGGCTCACGCCACGGGCTCGAGGCCTTCACCGAGCTCAAATACCTCTGCATCGACACCGCCGCCTGAGCACCCAATTTCAAGAAGAGGACAGGACATGCTCGACAAAAGCAACGAACTCACCGCCTGGGACCGCGATCACTTCTTTCACCCCTCCACCCATATGGGCATGCACGCGCGCGGCGAGACGCCGACGCGTGTCGTCGCCGAAGGGGAAGGCGTCTACATCACCGATACGAGCGGCCGCAAAAGCCTCGATGCCTTTGCCGGGCTCTATTGCGTCAATGTCGGCTACGGCCGCCAGAAGATCACTGACGCGATCGCCGAACAGGCGAAGAACCTCGCCTATTATCACGCCTATGTCGGCCACGGTACGGAAGCCTCGATTACGCTGTCGAAGATGATCATCGACCGCGCGCCCGCCGGCATGAGCCGTGTCTATTTCGGCCTCTCGGGCTCGGACGCCAACGAGACCAACATCAAGCTCATCTGGTACTACAACAACATCCTCGGCCGCCCCGACAAGAAGAAGATCATCTCGCGCTGGCGTGGTTATCACGGCTCCGGCGTCATGACCGGCAGCCTCACCGGTCTTGCACTCTTCCACAATGCCTTCGACCTGCCGCGCGCGCCTATTCTTCATACCGAGGCGCCCTATTATTTCCGCCGCCCCGACCGGTCGATGGATGAGGAGCAGTTCTCGCAATATTGCGCCGACAGACTGGAGGAGATGATCCTCGCCGAAGGCCCCGAGACCATCGCTGCCTTCATCGGCGAACCGATCCTCGGCACCGGCGGCATCGTACCGCCGCCGCAAGGTTATTGGCAGAAGATCCAGGCCGTGCTCGACAAATACGACATCCTGCTCGTCGCCGACGAGGTCGTCACTGGCTTCGGTCGTCTCGGCACGATGTTCGGTTCGGATCACTACGGCATGAAGCCGGACCTGATCACCATCGCCAAGGGCCTGACCTCCGCCTATGCCCCGCTTTCCGGCAGCATCGTTTCGAGCAAGATGTGGCAGGTGCTGGTGCAGGGTTCCGATGAATTGGGAGCGATCGGCCACGGCTGGACCTATTCCGCCCATCCGATCTGCGCCGCCGCCGGCATCGCCAACCTCGAACTGATCGACGAAATGGAGATCGTCGAAAATGCCGGCACGACCGGCGCCTATTTCCGCTCGGAACTGGAGAAGGCGGTGGGCGGCCATCGCAACGTTGGCGACGTCCGGGGCGACGGCCTGATGGCTGCGGTCGAGTTCGTCGAGGACAGGGATGATCGGATATTTTTCGATCCCGGCCGCAAGATCGGCCCGCAGGTCGCCTCTGCCCTTCTCGAACGCGGCGTCATCGGCCGCGCCATGCCACAGGGCGACATCCTCGGCTTTGCGCCGCCGCTCTGCCTAACGCGTCAGGAGGCGGACATTGTCGTCAAGGCGACAGCGGACGCGATCGAAAGCGCCTTCAAGAACATCTGAGGAGAAGCCGCATGACGATCCCGGAAAAGATGGCAGCCGTTTTGCTCACCGGCCATGGCGGATTGGAGAAGCTCGTCTACGACCGAAACGTGCCCGTGCCGGCGCCGGCGGAGGGCGAGGTGCTGATCCGCGTCACCGCCTGCGGCATGAACAATACCGACGTTTGGGTCCGTGAGGGCGCCTATGGCACCGAGGACGACCCCTCCGCAATCTCGACCTGGCGCAGGCAGGGCAATACGCTGACATTTCCACGCATTCAGGGCACCGATACGGTCGGCCATATCGTCAGCGTCGGCGCTGGCGTCGATCCCGTCCGCATCGGCGAGCGCGTCATGGTCGACTTCTCGATCTATAATCGCGACGACGATAGCCTCGCCGACATCGATTACATGGGTCATGGCCGTGACGGCGGCTACGCCGAATATATGGTGCTGCCGGCCGAAAACGCCCATGTCGTTTCAACCGATCTGACCGATGTCGAGCTTGCCACCTTCTGCTGCGCCTATCTGACCGGCGAGCGCATGCTGGAGCGGGCGCGGCTTGCCGCCGGCGAACGCGTCCTCGTCACCGGCGCCTCGGGCGGCGTCGGCTCGGCGATCATCCAGCTTGCGCGCGCCCGCGGCGCCATCCCGATCGCCGTCGCCGGTCCCGGCAAGGAGGCGGCGATGCTCGAGATCGGCGCCGAAGCTGTGGTGACCCGCGGCAAGGGCGATCTGGTCGAAGCCGTCCATTCCGCCAGCTGCGGACAACCGATCGATGTCGTCGCCGACCTCGTCGGCGGGCCGCTGTTCAACGATCTCCTGAAGATCCTGCATCCCGAGGGCCGTTACACGACGGCCGGCGCGATCGCCGGGCCCGTCGTCCAGCTCGACCTGAGGACCATGTATCTGAAGCAGCTGGAACTGCATGGATCGAGCCAGGGAAGCCGCGCCGACTTCCGCCGGCTGGTCGGCTACATCGAAAGCCGGAAGATCCGGCCTCTCGTCGGCGGTGTCTATCCGCTGTCTGAATTCCATCGCGCCCAGACCGAGTTCATGGCGAAGAATTTCGTGGGCAAATTGGTCGTGGTGCCGGACCCAGGATAAGGCGAGATTTCGATCGTGCCGCTGGCGAACCTTATCGGCGCGTCGCCGTTATACGCCCATGAACAATCGTCGCGATCACATCGGCCATTCGTTGAACCAGGCGATCTGGCGCGTCTCCGCGGCCTTGAAGGAAGCGAAACCGCCGGTCACGCCAGAAGGTCTCTGATGCCGGCTGCCAAGGCGACATACCTCACCGCTGCTGAACTCGAAAAGATTCGTCGTGCTGTGGGCATTGCACGGCTGATGGACACCGCAGTCCGACTGCCTTTCATCGGCGTACGGATCGGCGCCGATTCGGTGCTCGGCCTCCTCCCCGGCATCGGCGACGTTGCCACGTCGCTCATCGGCCTTTACATCCTCAATGAGGCCCGGCGTCTCGGCGTTCCCAACCACAAGCTCGCACGCATGGCCGTCAATCTCGGCATCGATGCGGCCGGCGGGACGGTTCCGCTGGTCGGTGATCTCTTCGACGTCTATTTCAAATCGCATCGCCGCAACGTCGGTATCATCCTCGAACATTTCGGCATCAGCGAAGACGAGCTGAACCGGAAAATCTGAGAACCCTCGTCTTCACCGGCAGCTCGGATGAGAACATGCAGCCGGCGCCTCAAGCCGAAACTTCGGTCAGGGCGCCCGCCGTCTTCACGGCGTGATCGAGTACGAATTGCAGCTTGGCCGCGTGGGCAAAACCCGGCTCATCCGGCTGCCCTTTTTGCACCGCTTTTGCAAATCGCTGGAAATTGGTGATAACCGGTTCGACCTCGATCTTGCGCCAGATTGCCTTGTCGGCATCGGCGCCTTCGCAGACCCTGAGGGTCGAACCTTCAGGCGTATGCACCACCTCCAGCGCGCCCTTGTCTCCATGCAGGCGCAGGCGCAATTCGTTCAGATGGCCGGTTGCCCAGCGCGTCGCATGAATGACGCCGGCCGCACCGTTTTCGAGCTCTGCCATCATCAGAAAACTGTCATTGGCATCGAGCTCATACTCGCCGATCCGGTTCCCGGGACTCTTGTCGAACACCTTGAGATGCGATGCCGCCGCCTTGACGTCGCTTCCGGCGGCAAAGACCGCGAAGTCGAGAATGTGGATACCGACGTCGCCCAGCACGCCATTGGAGCCGTGCTTCGTCGACAGCCGCCAAAGCCATTGCGACTCCTTGGTCCAGTCGCCCCAGGCCTTCGAGACTAGCCAGCTCTGCAGATAGGATGCTTCGAAGTGACGGATGGCGCCGAGGCGGCCGTCCAGCACCATCTTGCGCGCTGCCTGCAACGGCGCCACGTTCCGATAGGTAAGGTTGACCATCGTGACCTTGCCGGATGCCGCGGCGGCATCGGCCATTTCCTTGGCTTCGCGGTAGTTGACCGCCAGCGGCTTCTCGCAGAGGACATGCTTGCCCGCGGCGAGTAACTTCATCGTCGTGGAATAGTGCGCGCGATCCGGCGTGACATTGGTGACGGCGTCAAATTCTCCCCAGGCAAGGGCGTCATCGAGCGACGTGAACGTCAGCGGGATAGTATGCCTGAGCGCGAAGGCCCGCAGCCGAACCTCATCCGTATCGACAGCGGCAACAATTTTGACGCCGGCGATTTCCGAAAAATGCATGGCATGGGTATTTGCCCATCCTCCGGTACCGAGAATGATCAAGCGCATTCTTTTGTCCTCATCGTTATCCATCAAAGCGTGAGCGGCCGCGCGATCATCACGGCGTCTTGCGGGGCCAAACGGCCCCTGCCCACGGCATCTCATCTGTTATCGGTAACCGGCTTCGCCGGCCTGGTGCAGTCTCGGGCCGCGTTCGACGATCGGCTCCAGCGCCTTTTCTACCGGCACATTTGGAGCATCAGTAATGCCGGTCAACGCCGCTTCAGGGTTATAGGCCCACTTGACGCCGTTGATCAGCACCGTCTGGACGGTGGCGTCGTGATAGGTCGGATAGGTCTCGTGGCCGGGGCGGAAATAGAAGATGTTGCCGGCGCCGCGGCGCCAGGTCAGGCCCGAGCGGAACACCTCGCCGCCCTGGAACCAGGAGATGAACACCGTTTCCAGCGGCTCCGGCACCGAGAACTGCTCGCCGTACATTTCCTCGTTCTCCAGCTCGAAATGCTCGCCGATGCCGGCGGCGATCGGATGGCGCGGATTGATCGTCCACAGCCGCTCGCGCTCGCCCGCCTCGCGCCATTTCAGTGCACAGGGCGTGCCCATCAGCCGCTTGAATATCTTCGAGAAATGGCCGGAATGCAGCACCAGCAGGCCCATGCCCTCCCAGACGCGCTTGGCGACGCGTTCGACGACGACGTCGGAGACCGCACCGTGATCCTTGTGGCCCCACCAGGTCAGCACATCGGTTTCGGCAAGCCGGGCTTCGCTGAGGCCATGTTCCGGTTCCTGCAGCGTCGCCGTCGTCGCCGAGATGGCGGGATCGGCATTCAGCGCATTGGCGATCGTCGTATGCATGCCCTCGGGATAGATGCCGCGAACGATCTCATTGGTGGTCTCGTGAATATTTTCACCCCACACAATGGTGCGAATGGTCATGTCATTCTCTCCTTGTCATAAAACGGATCGAGTCTTGGGAGGAACATCGATCCTGGGAAGGTCAGGCAGCCTGCATGGATTGACGCTCGAGCGCCCGGCCCGAACGATCGAAGCGGTGGACGTGGCCGCCAAGCGGGGCAAGGCCAAGCGTCTGGCCCGGCTCGTGGCGGGAAACCCCGGCCTCCCGCACGATGAGCGGCTCGTCCGTTCCGATGTCCACATAGACGAAGCTATCGGAGCCAAGGATTTCCGAGTGGACGACAGTGCCGCTCCAAACCGGCGACTCGGCCGTGATACGAATATGCTCGGCGCGCACTCCTATCGTATGGCTGCCATAGGGCTGGGCCAGTTCGCCCGACAGAAAGTTCATTTTCGGCGAGCCGATGAAGCCGGCCACGAAGAGCGAATTCGGGCTTTCGTAAAGCTCCAGCGGCGTGCCGATCTGCTCGATGACGCCGTCCCTCAACACGCAAATCCGATCGGCGAGCGTCATGGCCTCGACCTGATCATGCGTCACATAAATCATCGTCGTATTGTGCATGCTGCGATGAAGCTTGGCGATTTCCAGCCTCGTCGCGACTCGCAGCGCCGCATCGAGGTTGGACAGCGGCTCGTCAAAGAGAAAGACTTTCGGATTGCGGACGATCGCCCGGCCGATCGCGACGCGCTGACGCTGGCCACCGGAAAGCTGTCGCGGTAGGCGGTCCAAGTAGGCTGAGAGCTGCAGCATGCCGGCCGCCTGCTCCACGCGCTCGCGGCATTCATCTCTGTTGCTCCCGGAAAGCTTCATGCCGAAAGCCATATTGTCGAACACCGTCATATGCGGGTAGAGCGCGTATGACTGGAACACCATGGCGATCCCTCGCTTCGACGGCGCGTGGCGGTTCACCGTCTCGCTATCGAAGGAAAGCGTCCCTGAGGTGATGTCCTCGAGGCCGGAGATAAGCCGGAGCAGCGTGGACTTGCCGCATCCCGACGGCCCCACGAACACCATGAACTCGCCGCGGCGGATGTCCATCGTTACGCCCTTGATGACCTCGAAGGCGCCGAAGCTCTTGCGGATATTTTCCAGTTGGATCTCTGCCATGTCTTACTCCCTCAACCCTTGACGCCGCCGGCGGTCAGCCCGGAAATGATCCGGCGCTGGAATATCAAAACAAGCACCACAACCGGCACGGTGACGATCACCGACGCCGCCATGATGTTGCCCCAGGGGATCTCGAATTCGCTGTTGCCCGAAAGCAGGGCGATGGCGACCGGGACGGTACGCTGTGTATCCGACGACGTGAAGGTCAGCGCAAAAAGGAACTCGTTCCACGCGGTAATGAAGGCGAGCAGCCCTGTTGTCACCAGTGCCGGCCACATCAGCGGCATGAAAACCTGGGTGACGATGACCCATGGCGAGGCGCCATCGACGATCGCCGCCTCCTCGATCTCGATCGGTAATTCACGCATGAAGGTCGTCAGCACCCAGACGGTGAACGGAAGCGTGAAGATCATGTAGGAAAAAATCAGCGCGAAGGGCGTATTGAAGATGCCGATCCAGCGAATGAGCTCGAAGAGGCCGGCAAGGACGGCAATCTGGGGAAACATCGACACTGAGAGGATGGTCAGCATCAACAGCGCCCGCCCGCGGAAATGCACCCGAGCCAGAGCGAAGGACGCGGTGATCGAAAGCAACAGCGACGCTGAAACCACGACACAGGCGATCATTGCGGAATTCGCGAGGCTACGGACGAAACCGCCCTGACCCATCACGGAGGTATAGTTGCCGAACGAGATCGAGGTCGGCCAGTAATCGACCTGGAAAAGGGCCGTGCCAGTCTTCAGGCTCGTGAGGATCGCATAGTAAAACGGAAAGACCGCAATGACGACGATGATCGTGACGAGCAGGTAGAAGAGCGTATTCTTGGTGATCGACAGCAGCATCAGCGTTCCTCCCCGCCGAGCCTGACGCGGCCGAGCCAGATATAAAGGATGGTGACGGAGGCAATGATCAGGAAAAGCACCGTCGAGGCGGTCGCGCCGTAGGCGAACTTGTCGAAGTCGAACAGGTTCTCGCGCGCCATGACGGACATGGTCTTCGTCTGAGCATTGTTCGGCGTCAGCACATAGATCAGATCGAAGATGCGCATCGCGTCCAGCATCCGGAAGATCACGGCAACCATGATGGCGGGGCGGATCAGCGGCAGAGTCAGGCGCCAGAAAACCTTGATTGGATTGACGCCGTCGATCTTGGCGGCCTCGTAGATATCGCCCGGAACCATCTGCAGTCCGGCAAGGATCAGAAGCGCCATGAAGGGCGTCGTCTTCCAGACGTCGACGATCAGCACCGCGACCATCGCTGTCTCAGGATTGGCGGTCCAGGCGATCTTCTCGGTGATAAGGCCGAAGCCGAGCAGGATGTCGTTCAGAATGCCGAACTGGTCATTGAGCATCCAGGCCCACATTTTGGCCGAGACGATCGTTGGGATCGCCCAGGGAATGAGGATTGCGGCTCGAACAATGCCGCGCCCGACGAACCGTGCGTTTAGCACCAGCGCGACGATCAATCCGAGCACGGTCTCGATCGTAACCGAAAGCACGGTGAACTTGGCCGTGTTCCACACGGCTTTCCACCACACCGGATCGGCCAGCAGCCCGCGATAGACGGTCTTTCCGCTCTTCAGCGTCACCCACGATAGATAATTGTCAAAGCCGACGAAGCGAGCGTTGCCGAGATCGTTGAGCGATGCATTCGTGAAGCTGAAATAGATCGTTCTGAACAGCGGCCAGCCGGCGACGATCGCCAGGATCAGCAGCGTCGGCGCCAGAAACAGCCAAGCCGATCGAATGCGCTCGGATCGCAGCTCGGTAGAGGCTCTGAGAGTGGAAACCCTTGGTGCAACTGCTTGCGGAACTACGATTTCAGTCATGAAACGCCTCTCCCCCGTTGGCTCGTCCGAAACCGGGCCGGCGACTTCACAGCCGCCGGCCGGAATCTCACCAGGCGTCGCCCTTGAGGGTGGTCAGGTCGGCTTCGAGAAGCTCGAGGTTCTCGGCGGCCGAGCCGCTGCCGGACAGCGTGTTGTGCACGGCCGTCCAGAACTTCGAAGACACCTCGTTGTACTTCACCTTGGCCGTCGCCGAAGGACGCGGCACCGCGTCCTGGAAGATCGGTTTCCAGTTCGGCATGAAGGGCTGTGCGGCGGCAACATCCTTGTCATCATAAAGGTCGGTCAATGTCGGCAAATTGGACAGCTCGACGGCACGCGCCTTCTGAACCTCTTTCGATGCCATGAATTTTACGAGCGCGATGGCCGCGTCCTGCTTTTCGGAATATTTCGAAACCGCAAGGTTCCAGCCGCCAAGCGTCGAGGACGGCTTGTCGCCGGCGGCCGCGACCGGCAGTGTCATGACGTCGAACTTGCCCCTCACGGCGCTGTCGGCGCCATTGCCGAGGGAATAGGCATAGGGCCAATTGCGCATGAAGACGGCGTTGCCGGTCTGCCAGACGCCGCGCGATTCCTCTTCCTGATAGGCGAGCACGCCGGGCGGTGAGATCGTGCCGATCCAGCTCTTGGCGCGGTCAAGCGCTGCTGCCGCCTTCTCGTTGTTGATCGAGATCGTCCCGTCCGGCTCGACGATCTGGCCGCCGCCCGACGACTTCACCCATTCCAGCGCGTTGCAGGTCAGCCCTTCATAGGAATTGCCCTGGAAGACGTAGCCCCAGATGTCCTTCTGTCCGGCCTGGCGTTCCTTGTCCTGAACCTCTTTGGCGGTTGCGGCCATCTCGTCCCAGGTCTTCGGCGGCTGCTTCCCGTATTTCTCCAGCAGGTCCTTTCGGTAAAACAGCGCCGGCGCGTCGGTAAACAACGGCAGCGCCACCAGCCGGCCATTGACCGTCTGCGAGGCAATGATCGACGGGAAAAACTGGCCGGCCACATCCTTGGTGGCCTCCTTGAGATCGATGAACTGATCGGCAAGCTGCGGCGCCCAGATGACGTCGGTCTGATAGACGTCGATGTCCTTGTTTCCAGCGGCGAGCCACAGGCGATATTGAGAGAACTGCTCGCTGCTCGAGGACGGCATCGTTACGAGCTTGACCTGATTGCCGGTCTCCTTCTCGAAAATTGCGAGTTGCTTGTTGAGGAATTCGACGTTTTTCCCCGTCGTGTTGGCGGCAAACGAAATCTCGGCGGCACGGATCGGGCCGGCGACTGCGATGGCGACTGCGAGCGCGGAAACACCTAATGCAAACTGTTTCATGATCTCCTCCCAGAAATTGAAATCGATTTGGCTCGCAGAACATTGCAGAAGGCCTTGGCCGCGTCAATACGCCAATTGGACACTTTTCAGTTGCAGATTGCGCAACTTTTAACACCATATACACTTCAAAAGGAAACTTATGGCCTTTGCACGCGATGCCTTTAACTGCCAAATTTGAAATCGATTTCAATCATACGTGAATTGGGTATTTGCCCGTTGCGTACCGCCAACACATCGTCCATTGATTGCCCAGATAAAGAAGACACCGATGAAACTTCGTGAATTCGCAAAGCAGCTTGGGCTTTCTCCGACGACGGTCAGCCGTGCGCTCAGCGGCTACCCGGAGGTGAGCGAAGCCACGCGCGCCCGGGTTGCAAGCGAAGCAATGCGGCTCGGCTATCGTCCCGACATCAATGCCGTGCGCCTGAAGACCGGACGAGCCGGAGCGATAGGCGTGATGATGGGACGTTCGGGAGAAATTCATTTCGCTGAATTCGTGTCGGGAATGGCGCAGCGCCTGGAAACGGCCGATACGGATATTCTCATCACACCCATCACCGCACACAATGATGACGACGAGATCCAGGCCTATCGACGCCTGGTCGAAAGCCGCCGGGTGGATGCAGTGATCATTCATTCGCCACGCCCCCAGGATCCTCGAATCGAGATGCTGAACAGCCTCGGCGTGCCTTTCCTGGTTCACGGCCGCTCGGAGACCGAGCACGTTCATGCCTGGCTCGACATCGATAATGAAGGTGCCGTGCGCAGGTCCACCGAACACCTGCTCGATCTCGGGCACCGCCGCATCGCCATGATCAACGGCCTCAGGGGCAAAACCTATTCGATCCACCGCGAACAGGGTTTTCGGATTGCCCATCAGGAGCGCGGGCTCATCGCCGATCCCAACATGATGGTCTGCGATAAATTCTCCGACGAGAGCGGCTTTCGCCATGCCCGC
Organism: Rhizobium lentis; assembly: GCF_014200175.1. Taxonomy (GTDB): domain Bacteria; phylum Pseudomonadota; class Alphaproteobacteria; order Rhizobiales; family Rhizobiaceae; genus Rhizobium; species Rhizobium mulingense. Next base: position 245,957 of record NZ_JACHBD010000006.1, read on the forward strand.
TCCTTCCTTGAGAGAGCGAACGCGCCGACCGCCATCGTCGCCGGTTCCACGATGACGGCGCTCGGCGTTTACCGCGCCATCCGCTCGCTTGGGATGACGGTCGGGCGGGACGTCTCCGTCATCGCCCATGACGACGTCTTCCCTTATCTGACGGCCGAAAATATGGTGCCGTCACTCTCGACAACGCGATCTTCCATGCGTGCTGCGGGCACACGTTGCGCCGAGCTGACGCTGCAGCTTATTGCGGGGCGCGCCGCCGACGAGATCCACGAATTATGGCCGGTCGAGCTGATCCTGCGAGAAAGCACTGCGGCCCCGCGCTGACAGATGCGGAACCCGCTTCGGCGGGAGATGGCAACGCGCGCGGCACCTCTCGCACCAGATCCGCGAACAAGCCGGCAATTAGAGTAAGGGTTGCCGGACGGGCCAACCGACTGCGTTGTCGCCGAAGTCCATTAGCCGGCATTTCGCCTTACCCCGCCATTGGCCCTGAAGAGCGCCATCAGCATCGGGCCGATCGCAAATTCACCTCTCTCGGTCCTGCGGGTGAGATCGCGGAGATAACCGCCGGGCGAGTTGATGTGGCCTCCCCGTTCCAGGATGCAGGCGATCACCGTGGCGGCATTCTCCGGCCCCATGCCGGCGCAGGCTTCCTCATAAGCCGAGGGGCTGACGCCGAGCATTGAGCGCACGACGACGGCGGCCGACATCAGGTCGCGCCAATTTCCGATGGTTCCGCCGGGACCGTAGTCAAGAATGGCGGGGCAGGCCTGCAGGACAAGGCCGAGCGGGAAGGATTGCAGGCTGTGGCCGGCGACAGGATTGGCTGCACCCGGCATCCTGCCACCCGCTCGGGCGTAAGGCCTCGGCGGTTTCAGCCTTTGCTCATCTGACGGCTCGGCCATCCCGTCATTGGTTGTCACTGCCTTTTCGCCCTGCTTCGTGTCGAAGCTTGGTTCAAGTTCATAAACGGAGTCGGGGTTTGAATTCTGTTTGTGACGCTCAATTTGAGACTCATTGGCGTCTATTTTTTCTCTTTTAATGTGCCTTTCCAGAAGGTTGACGGCTTCGTCGCGCAGCAGCTCCATCTCGTCGAGCAATGCGGCCAGCTCTTCGATGCCGGCCACCCGCGGAATTCTGGCGACAAGATCGCGAAACATCATCGTCATCTGCTCCCAGTCGCCGGGTACCGCTTCGTCGATGGCCGCCGAAATCAGCTTGGAGATATCGCGCCGGCAGATCGTCAAGCGTTCTCTCGTCGCCCGGAGCAGCTCCCGGTCGGCGATCGCCTGGGCCGCGAGGCTTTCAATTTCGACTGCGCGGGCGAGAAGCGGCGCGACACTGAAACCGAAGGCCTCGCCGATCGCCCCTGCCCTGTCGCGGCGGGCGTAGCGCTTTCCATTCGGGCTGTCCTTACGCAGGATCAGGCCGGCCTCGACCAAGACGGCGAGGTGACGTCGCAGCGTCGCCGGCGTCATGCCGCGGGCGCGCAGCGAAAGCTGGGCATTCGAGGGAAAGACGATCAGGCCTTTCTCCTCGGAAATTTCATCGTCGGGATAGAAGGTCAGCAGCGCATCGAGCACCGTCAGCGCCCGATCGGTCACGCCGAGCGCCGGCCGCGCCTCGCAGATCGCCCGAAACAGCTTCCACTTGCTGCGCTTCATCCCCGGCTCGATCGTCTCGGCCAACTGCTGGCTTGCCAGCATGCCAAGCGACATCGGCCGCCGCCCAAAGGGCGTCGTCACATATCCACTCTCCATTTGCCTTCACCTTCGTTCAGGCAAAAGAAAACCATCCACCAATTTGGTGCCTAAGACGCTTGACTGTGATTCGTGGAAATGCGATTCTCGATGTGCTTAAGATCTGAGAAGGGCTTCCACGACGGCGTCGTTGGGGGCCTTTTTCTTTTGCGCGCTACGCTCCTCTGTGCTTTTTGAACTCCTGGAACAGGCCTTGCAGCCTTTCCTGGACGAATTGATCGAAACCGGGCGCGATCTTGCCGTCGAAGACGAAAGTAGCGCCGGATGCTGTCTTCTTGATCATCACAGGCACGCCGCTGACTTCGGATTTGACCGCCGCCGGCCTTGGCGCCGCGGTCTTCTTCGTCGCCAAAGCGAATGCCTGGTGAAACCGCTCGTCGCTCGAAATTTTGCGCGCGTCGTCCGCGGACAACTCGGCGATGATCTTGCCGATATCGGCGCCTTCGAGCCACTCTCCGAGCTCCAGCCACCGCCGGCGACCGATATCGGGTGCAGCGCCAATGGCGTTTATCAGCTCCAAGGGCACCTGCCGCATGACGATCAGCATTCTCGACAGCGCCGCCTTATCCACGCTGAGAGCGGCCATGATAGTGTCGCGTCCGAAGCCGCGTTCCTCGAGCCGCCACGCGAAGAGCGCGCGCTCGATATAGGAAAGATTGGTCCGGGCGCTGTTTTCCTGTCCCTGGCTGACGACCAGCTGGCCGTCGGTGAGATCGCGAACCACCGCACGCACGCGGATGCCGATCTCTTTGGCGGCTGCCAGGCGGCGATGGCCGTAGGCAACCTGATAGCGCCCCTTTGTCTCGGGATGCGGACGCACCAGGATCGGAACCTGCTGCCCATGTTCGCGGATCTGCTCGACAAGCTCGGCCAGCTCGGCCGCGTCGATCGCCAGGCGGTCGCTGACGAAGGAGGCCTCGATCAGGCCGGGATCAAGCTCGACGATCGTCTGGCCCGCCGCAAGCTGCCGTTCCAGCTCGCTCGCCCGTTCCATTTTCTCGGTGATGTTGCCGAGCGTCTTGGTAATGCCGCCGACCGGCGCGCCGACACGCTCCTGCGGCACGAAGCCAGCGATCGGACGATTGTCGCGTGGCGCAATCGATTCCACCCTTGCCGGGCTCGGAGCGGAGATTTCGATGAGATTCTTGCGCGCCATTTCTATCTCCTTCCCCAGGTGGAGCGAATATGCGCTTCGATCTCACCATTCACGAGGTTCAGCGACTCCAGCGCCCGGTCATAGGTTCCGCGCGTGAATTGCGACCGCTCGACCTCATAGAGGGTCTGCTTGGTGACGCCGGCGTCGGCGACGGCCGTCGACTTCACCATGGCGTTATGCAGCATGCGATTGCCGAAGATCGCCCGCATGAAGCCGGTCATCTGGCTCTGCGGTCCGTCATTCGGCTCGAACCGCGTCACCAGATAGCGCATCCAGTCGTAGCTGGTGCGCCCGCCGGCCTTTTCGACGACCGACATCAGCTCGCTCGTCATCGTCAGGAACTGCGACATCGACATGACGTCGAGCATCTGCGGGTGGACCGTGATCAAAACGGAAGTTGCGGCGCAGAGCGCCGACATCGTCAGGAATCCCAGCTGTGGCGGGCAGTCGATGACGACGACATCATAAAGGCTTTCTATTTCCGTCAACACCTCGCCGATACGGGCGAAGAACATCGTCTCCGCCGTCCCCGACGCCATTGCCTTCGGCGTCTCGTGCTCGAATTCCATCAATTCGAGGTTTCCCGGAATGAGATGCAGATTGGGCGTGTAGGTTGCGCGCACGATATCGGCGATCGGGCGTGGTGCCTCGTATCGGATCGCCCCGTAAATCGTCTCGCCTTCACCGACGTCGAACTCCGGCTGATGGCCGAACAAGGCGGACAAGGACGCCTGCGGATCAAGATCGACGGCAAGCACGCGATAGCCGCGGAGTGCCATGAACTGCGCCAGATGTGCCGCCGTGGTGGTCTTGCCAGAGCCGCCCTTGAAATTCATGACGGAGACGATCTGGAGCTTTTCGCCTGGCCTGCGGGCCGGCACATATTTCGGCGTTCCGTTTCGCTCGTCGAGAACTCGGCGGATCCGGTCCATGTCGATTGCGCTGTAAAGCCGACGTCCGTTTGCGAGCGGATCGGGCCCGTGGCCATCCGCAGCGACCTGCCTGAGATAACCTTCGCCAATGCCGATGAAGGCTGCGGCTTCCGCAGGCGAGAAGGTCCTGATCGTCTTCTGGGAAAGCGGCGGAAAGATTTTCGCCTGATGCTGCTGAAGTTGATAGGACAACTCCTTCGCATCTGTTGCCAGAAGCGACGGGAGATGCTCTTGATCGTCTTGAAGAGCAAGACTCGGCTGCATGATCGATTTCCCAAGTAACTGCGCAATTTTGAACGAAAGCGCTTCAGTTGCGCAGTTACTATATGCCGCGATTCGTGACCGAATTACAAACGCTTAACCAAACCACACGCCGAGGCATGCGAGACGGTGTCGGAAACCCGGCAGTTTCGCAGATCAAACTGCGGGTGATTCGCGCCCGCCCCAGGTTCGGACAAGCAAGGCCTTCACTTTCATTACGCACATGAAATTCATAATATTTTTGCGACCCTGCGGACGGAGACGGAAAGGGCCAACGTGACTATAGCCTATCGACTTTCAGGGTGTTGCTGCCGTTGATCACCAGGAGCCCGTCGGAACCATTGTCCGGTTCGAATATGCTCACCCTCTCCGCCTTTCCGTTTTCGGAAGCGGCATCGGGCAGCGTCACCGTCAGGCCGCCAATATCGGCGGGCGCGGCAAACCAGCGGCAGGAGAAGAGGTAAGGAAGCCAAGGAAAAGGCCCAGGGACAAGGTGACCTTCGGTACTTGCTGCCTCGAGCTGGGCTATCGACCAGTCTGCCCATTCCTGGTCGTCCGTCACGAGATCCAGAAGAACATTGGTATCGATAAGCGTCACGGTTCGCCGCGCGTCAAAGCCATGATGGCATCTGTATCGAGGCTTTTCCGACATGGCCGCGCAGCCTCTCGAAGCGGCTGGCCGCGCGTTTCTTGTCGGCGCGCACGAGAACCACGCTGACATCGGCAGCGCGATGAAAATCGACCTTGCTGCCGGGAACGATGCCGAGCATGTCCCGGACCGGCTTCGGAATGGTTACCTGCCCCTTCGCGGTAACGGTCGTGGCCATTCTGGTACCTTTGTAATACTCTCTTTTCGAAGGGTATTACCTCAAGCCAGCCGTTAGGCGGCCATCGATTGGAAGAGCCAGTCGGAGAGGGTCTGGCTCGCCGTGCGGGCACCAGCACCGGGAAGCAGTACATCGCCGGTCAATTCGACGTCGAAATAGCAAACAGCTGGATCGGTCGTCACCGGCCGTTGGTCTTCGTTCGCGGCGAGATATATCCGCGCGATTTCGTCGATGCCGAACTGTTCCGGGCCGCCGATCTCGACAATATCGCCGACGGGAGTTCCCGCTGCCAGTTCCATCAGAAACGCGGCTACGTCACCGGCCGCGACCGGCCTCATCGCCGCCGGCGGCAACCGAAGGACGTCGCCATCGGCACCGATATCGATCAATCCGTTGATGAATTCGTAAAACTGCGTCGAGCGGAGGATCGTATAGGGTCGGCCAGAAGCACGGATGAGATTTTCCTGCACCATTTTGGCGCGGAAATAATCGCTTTCGACGAGGTAGGGCGTGCCGACGACGGAGAGAGCGATATAATGCCTGACGTTGGCTCCGGCCGCAGCGGCGAGCAGGTTCTTCGTCGATGTCCTGAAGAAATCGAACGCCGAACTGTCGCCGAATGATGCGGCATTGGTGACGTCGATGACGATTTCGTTTCCCGCCATCGCCGCTTCGAGGCCCCTGCCCGTCACCGTATCGACGCCAAGCGATAAGGATGCGGCCGTGACATCGTGGTCCGCCCGGTGCAACTTCGCCGTGAGCTGCGTTCCGACAACGCCGCTTGCTCCCGCTACCATGATTTTCATATCGGCACCCTCTCTAATCTCTGCCCAATGCCGGCGGTTGGGCCGACAATGACCGTAAAGTTAGAGACCTTCCATCATGCCTGAGGTCCGGCGTCCTGGCCTTTGAGCATAGGGGAGCCAGCCTCCGGTATAGGGTGCGCCATCTGATAAAGCGGACTCCCGCATCCCTCTTCGCTCCCAAAGCCGGCTACATGCCCGCGCAATGCATGGGTTTCCATGAGTTGCGGTTGTGGTGGGGCAGGATTACGGTTCGAACATGAGCTCGCCGGCCCCAAAATCAAAAACAACCACCGCAAATGCTGACGGCCCCCCGTTATTTCCGTCCGGCAGGAGCAGCTAATGATGAGCGTCTGGTCGCACCGTCCCAAGCTTTTGCATCTGGGCTTTTTTGTTGCGGCTTATGTGCTTGCCTGCGGCTTTGCTCAATCTCTTGCGATCGTGCCTGGAACCGGCATTTCCATCTGGCCGGCGAGCGGACTTTTCATCGCGACGCTTATTCTTAGCTCCGGCTACAGCTGGCCGTGGTGGGTGCTGGGCGGCTGCCTGGCGGAGATGTTCAGCAATGTCCTTTGGTTTCACAGCCCACCAGTCGCCGCCTTCCTGATTTATGTCGGCAACGCGCTGGAAGCGCTGGTGGGAGCCTGGCTCGTGAACCGCGTCCTGACACGGCCGGTGCGCCTGGAAAGCCTGCAGGAAGTCCTTGCTTTCGTCGCGCTGGGCGCCGGGGTTGCCCCGATCGTCAGCGCGACTGTGGGAAGTGCTACACTTGCCTGGTTCAGCATCCTGTCGCAATCTTTCGTGACGGCATGGCCTCTGTGGTGGATCGGCGATGCTACCGGCGTCCTCATCGTGGCGCCGCTGGTGCTGGTCGTGCTCCACAACTGGCGGGGCAGACCACAACTTTCGACCACACAGTGGATGGAAGCCTGCGTTCTCGGGCTTATCTTCCTCGCCGTTGCCGCTCTTTCGCTGAGCGGCTACCTTCCCTTCGCTTATATTATCATGCCGCCGCTTCTATGGGCCGCGGTCCGCTTCGAGTTCAAGGGCGCGGCGGTGTCGCTGGTGCTGCTGGCGCTGATAACGGCAATCTTCACGATAACGGGCGCCAGCCAATTCGCCGGCGAGCCGGGGGCCCAGAAACACAAGCAGATCATGCTGCAGCTTTTTCTGGCCATCTCGGCGCTTTCAGCGCTCATTGTCGCCGCCATATCCCGCCAGCATCAGCTGGCAGCGCTTTCGCTGCGCCAAAGCGTGGAGGCATTGCGCGAACGGGAACGCGAGCTCTCACAGCTCGTCGACATGGTGCCGAGCCACGTCTGGCGACTGACGCCCGAGGGCGAGCCGACCTTCTTCAACAAGCGCATGGTCGATTTCCTCGGCCTTGACGTGACCGACTCCGATAGGCCGGATATGAGCCGACTGGAAGCAGTGCTTCTGGCCATCGTTCATCCCGACGATGCAGCCGAGTTCAGAGCAGCGCTCAGCCATTGCCTCGTCACCGGCGAGACCTTCGCCACGCGCTATCGGCTGCGCCGGGCCGACGGCGTTTATCGTTGGATGTCGAGCCGCGCCGAGCCGCTGCGAGATCAGATGGGCAATGTCCTCCAGTGGTATGGGCTTTGCCACGACATCGACGATCAGGTCCATGCCGAAGAGGCGCTCCGGCAAAGCGAACGGCAGCTTCAACAGATGATCGATGCCGTTCCGGTCCGCGTGTGGAGCGTCGAGCCCACCGGCGGCTCGATCTACTTCAACAAGCGCTACCAGGATCATTTTCGCACCGTCATTGCCGATTTCGACGCTGTCGGCGAGCCGAGCATCGAAGATCTGCTGCAGCGGTTGATCCATCCCGAGGATGCACCCGACGTTCAGCGCACGCTGCGGAACTGCTTCGAAACCGGCGGCGGCACCGCGATGCGGTTTCGCTGGCGCGAACAGGACGGCGTCTACCGCTGGGCCGAGTGCAGGGTGGAGCCGCGGCGTGACGACGATGGAAAGGTCGTGCAGTGGTACGGCGTTTCTCTCGATATCGACGAAGAGGTGCGGGCGCTGGAGGCCCTGCGCGAGCGCGAGCGCGAGCTGTCGCAGCTCGTGGACATGGTCCCGGCCCAGATCAGACGGCTGACACCGACAGGCGAGCCCGTCTTCTTCAACAAGCGCCTGATCGACTTCTTCGGCCTCGACGTCGGCGACATGGATCAGCCGGGCGTGAGCCGGCTGTCGGTCGTCATTCATACCCTGGTTCATCCCGATGATGCGCCGAGGCTGCTTCAGACGGTTCACCGCTCTCTCGTCAGCGGCGATCCCTTCTCGATCAAATACCGCATGCGCCGCTTCGACGGAGCCTATCGCTGGGTCGACGGGCGCGCCGAGCCGCTGCGGGACCAGAACGGCACGATCACGCAATGGTACGTCATTTCGGTCGATATCGACGATGAGATGCGTGCGCAGGAGGCGTTGCGCGAGCGCGAGCGCGAGCTCTCGCAACTGGTGGACATGGTTCCGAGCCTGCTCTGGCGCCTTGATCCGGACGGCACACCGACCTTCTTCAACCAGCGCCTGATCGATTTTCTCGGTCTCGACATTGTCGATATGGACACGCCCGGTGTCAGCCGGCTTGCAGCCCTCATCCAGGCCGCCGTCCATCCTGAGGATGCCGCCGGCCTTACCGAAGCACTCCACCATTCCATCGCCACCGGCGAACGCTTCTCCAAGCAGTATCGCCTGCGGCGCGTAGATGGCGTCTATCGCTGGGTCAGAGGCAGCGCCGAGCCGCTGAGGGACGAGAACGGGCGGATCATTCAATGGTACGGCCTGACGCATGACATCGACGATCAATTGCGCATCGAGGAGGAGCTGCGCGAGAGGGAGCGTTCGCTCTGGCAGATCGTCGAAACCCTGCCGGCAATGATCGATTGCGCGGCGCCCGACGGAGAACCGGTATACCGCAACCCTCAGCTGCGCGACTTCCTCGGTTATAAGCTGGAAGAACTGGACGGCACGGGAAAGACGAGGTTGGAAGGCACGCTCGACGCCGGCGTTCATCCCGACGACGTGGCGAGCGTCAAATTGGACTATGCCCATTCATTGCGCACCGGCGAGCCCTATGCGCGCCGGCATCGTTTGCGGCGGTTCGACGGTGAATATCGCTGGGTCGAGACACGCGCTGCGCCGATGCGCAATGCCGAGGGCGTCATCGTCCAGTGGAATGTCATCTGCCTCGATATCGACGGAGAAGTTCGGGCGGAGGAAGATCTGCGTCAAGCGCGAGAGGGCCTTGCGCGGGCGAGCCAAGTGGCGAGCCTTGCCGAGCTTTCGGCCTCCATCGCCCATGAGGTGAACCAGCCGCTCGCCGCGGTCGTCGCAAACTCGCATGCCTGCCAGCGCTGGCTGATGGCCGACCCTCCGAATATGGAGCGGGCGCAGAGGACGGTCGAACGCATCATCCGCGATGCCAACTCGGCGGCGGAGGTCGTTAGCCGTATACGCGCCCTGTTCAAACAATCGGCAGACAGAAGGGTTCATACGGCGATTTCGGGAGTCATCAGCGAGGCGCGCAACCTGATGTCGGACGAAGCGGTGCGCCGGCGCGCCCGGATAGAGGTCGCGGTCGATGGCAACCTTCCGCTCATCGCCGTCGATCGCATCCAGATCCAGCAGGTTCTGATCAATCTCATCCGCAACGGCATCGAGGCGATGGACGCCATTGCCGGCGACAAGGTGATCGAGATGCGCGTGCACCATGTGGGCAATGCCATCCAGACCGAAATCAGCGATCGCGGCCAGGGGGTCGAGTTTCCCGAGAAGATGTTCGAGCCGTTCTTCACGACTAAGGAACACGGCATGGGTATGGGTCTGGCGATCTGCCGCTCGATCGTCGAGCTGCATGGCGGACGATTGTGGGCAGAGAAGAACAACCCGCGCGGAGCAACGTTGATCTTCACCTTGCCGATAGAAACGAAGGCGGCGTCATGACGCCCGATGACCACATCGTCTTCATCGTCGACGACGATGAACGCATCCGCGAAGCGCTCGGCGAGCTGCTGGACTCGCACGGCATGCGCGCCGTTGCCTTTGAATCGGCCGGGGACTATGTGAGGGCAGACAAGCCCGATGTGCCCGCCTGCCTCATCCTCGATATCGAGCTCCCCGACATCAACGGCCTCGATCTGCAGAGGCAGATCGCCGACAGGGACCATCCGCCGATCGTCTTCATTACCGGGCATGGCGACATTCCCTCCTCGGTGCGCGCGATCAAGCATGGCGCAGTGGATTTTCTGACCAAACCGTTCAGTGACGCTGACCTCTTGAAGGCAATCCATGCGGCACTTGCCGAGGATCGGAAAAAGCGATCGGGACGCGCCGAGCTCGACATGCTGAAACGACACTATCTCGACCTGACGCCGCGCGAGCGCGAGGTGCTGCCGCTCGTGGTCAGCGGTCTTCTCAACAAGCAGGCGGCAGCCGAACTCGGGATCAGCGAAGTCACCCTGCAGATCCATCGAAGAAATGTGATGCAGAAAATGGCGGCGGCCTCGCTCGCCGATCTCGTGCGGATTGCAGAGAAACTGGAAATACCGATTACCCACTCGCGCCGGGTGGGGGGGAATTGAACATGAACGAGACAAGACATGTCGTCGCAATTGTCGATGACGATCCAAGACTGCTGGAATCGATGGGCGACCTTCTGGAATCGGCCGGTTACGTGGCCCGCGGTTTCCCGTCGGCGGGCTCGCTGCTCGTCAGCGGGCTGTCCGACCTCGACCTGCTCATCACCGATATTGGAATGCCTGGCATCGACGGATTCGAGCTTCGTGACCTGGTGAGAAAATCGCGTCCCGAGTTGCCGGTGTTCCTGATCACGGGCCGCCACGAGATCGCCGATCAAGGCCGCGCTCAGGGAGGCGGCGGATTCTTCCGCAAGCCCTTCGATGCGCAGGCCCTGCTGACGGCAATCGCCAATGCTTTACGTCAATCGAGAGATGGAGGGTGACATGAGAGTTGACCAGCCGTTGCTGCGGAGATCGGCGCCGTTATCATTGCAGTGCAGATATCAAGAGGACCAGCCGCTCGTCATTATCGTCGATGACGACGCATCGGTACGCGAGGCCTTGTCCGAGCTGATCTTGTCGGCGGGTTTTCAGCCGGTCTGTTTTGCCTCGACCCGAGAATTGCTTGACGCCGACATATTGGAAAACCCCGGCTGCCTGATCCTCGATGTGCGCATGCCGGGGGCAAGCGGCCTTCACCTGCAAAGCCATCTGGCCGAGAACGGCATTTCCAAGCCGATCATTTTTCTGACCGGCCACGGCGACATTCCGATGACCGTCCAGGCAATGAAGGCCGGTGCTGTGGATTTTCTCACAAAACCGGTGCGGGATCAAACGCTGCTCGACGCCGTCACTGCGGCCATTGCGATGGATGCCGAACGACGGGCCGAAACCGCAATCGCCAAGCGCAATGTCAAACGCCTGGAGACGTTGACACAGCGCGAGCGCGAAGTTCTGCACGAAGTGGCACGCGGACGCCTTAACAAGCAGATCGCCTTCGATCTCGGCATCAGCGAAGTGACGGTCAAGCTGCATCGAAGCAATGTGATGCACAAGATGGAGGCTGCCTCGATCGGTGAACTGATCCGGGCCTGGGAAACGCTGCCGGCACAAATGCGGCAGGCCGGCTCGCGTTAGCTTTTTTACCTGACGCTTTCCAATGACGAAGAATACCGGCCACGCACGCGAGCTTCCTGTCCATTTAATGCGCGCCGTATCCGATTCGCGTTGAAAAAGACGACGCGACGCCGACAATGGCTTTCGGCTTCGCACCCATGCGTTATCTCTAAATTAAGCTCAAGGATATGATCTCATATCCGGTTTGATTCCATAAGGAGATCCCGCCTGAACAATCGATCGTCAACCACGCCTTCCCCAGAAGCCAGCGCCTTCGACATCGAAGCAACCTTCTTGTCGGCCATGGGGAACGCCAAACGGCTCCACATTCTGCATCTGTTGACCGTGGGAGAAGTGTCGGTGACCGTCCTAGCCGATGAAGTGGGATTGAGCCAATCTTCGACTTCCCAGCATCTGGCAATTCTTCGAGAACACGGACTAGTGCAGACGCGAAGGGCTGCCCAGACGATCTATTATTCCCTTCAATCCGACACGGCGAGGACAATGCTCGACACGCTCGCCGATATCTTCGGATCGCGCCGTCACTCCCCGGGAGAACGCGTCCGAGCCGGGCAGCTGACGAAATGACCATGTTGTTCTTGCCGCTTAATCCCTGATGAACGTTTGATGTACGCCTCCTAGACCAGGGTGTGGTTATGCCTCCATTGCGAATGGAGATAATGGACTACATCAGCAACGGAAGGGTCAGGAGAAGGCGATCATGGACGTCTATGAGGCAGTCACAAGCCGACGGTCGGTGCGTGGTTTCAAAGACAAGCCTGTGGCGAAGGAGACACTCGAGCGCGTGCTGTCCGCCGCGGCTTGGTCGCCGTCAGGATCGAACATCCAGCCGTGGAACACTTACGTGATGACCGGCGCGTCGCTGGCCGAGCTCAAGACATCCGCCATCGAGCGCGTGGCTCACGGCGACCCCTGGGACAAGCGGCAGTACGAGATGTATCCGCCTATGCTCAAGTCCCCGTACGGAGAGCGCCGATCTGCCTTCGGCAGGGAGCGCTACAGTTCGCTCGGCATTAGCCGCGAGGACTGGGAGGCGCGCCAGCGGGCAGCAATCGCCAACTGGAACTGCTTCGGCGCGCCCGCCGCCCTGTTCTGCTACATCGACCGTGACCTGGGCCCACCCCAATGGGCCGACGTCGGCATGTATCTGCAGACCGTCATGCTGCTGCTGCGCGCCGAAGGACTGCACAGTTGCCCGCAAATGGCATGGTCACAGGTTCGCGAAACGGTTGCGGAAGCCTTGTCACCGCCGGACGGGCTCATCCTGTTCTGCGGCATGTCGATCGGATACGAGGATCCCGCAGTCGGTTTTGCCCGGACGGGCCGCGCGCCCCTCGCCGAGACGGTCACTTTCGTCGACGATTAATACCTGCGCTCAAGGAACAAGAGACCCCTTCCATGCTTCCTGCGTATGATGGTCCTTTATCATGCGCAATATTGGAGAACGCCATGACCACGCATAAAGTCGGTTATCTCATCGGCAGCCTCGCCAAGGGCTCGATTAACCGCAAGCTCGCCAAGGCGCTGGTGCGGCTCGCCCCGCCGGAACTTGAAATGTCGGAGATATCCTTCAGGGATCTGCCGCTCTACAGCTACGACTATGACGCCGACTATCCTCCGGCCGGCAAAGCATTCAAGGCGGCAATCGCGGCCGTCGACGCCGTGTTGTTCGTCACGCCCGAATACAATCGATCCATACCCGGCGGACTGAAAAACGCCATCGACTGGGCAAGTCGCCCCTACGGCACCAACTCGTTCAGGCGCAAGCCGTCAGCGGTCATCGGCACTTCGCCGGGCGCGATCGGCACCGCAGTCGCCCAGCAGAATTTGCGCAGCGTGCTCAGTTTCTGCAACTCGCCCCAGATGAATGCTCCGGAAGCCTACATCCAGTTCACACCGGGGCTGATCACCGATGACGGCGAGGTCACGAACGAGGCTACGGCGGATTTCCTTCGCAAGTTCATGCAGGACTTCCATATCTTCATCGCAAGGGTTCGCTCGGTGTTGCCGAAAGATGCTTAGAGCATAAAGAACCTGGCCGCTCCATGCGGCAGCGGCCAGTTTCGGATTTCTTGAGCGACCTCTTCAAGCGAAGGCGTAAGAGCCGTCAGGCCGCTTCGGCACCCGCCGTTGCCAGTGGATGTAGCCTTCTTCTTCCATCGCCTTCTCGTCCATTTCGACGCCCCAGCCGGGCCGGTCGGGACGTAGCTCGAGATAGCCGTCCTTCGGCAGATAGGGATCGACGACGTAGCGGGTCTCTCCCTGGCGTTTCTCGACATCGAGCCCGCCATAAACATAGGCCTGGCCCTTCGGCAGCCGGTATTCGAGGATGCGGAAATTCTGCGCGGCGGCCGAGAAATGCACATTGACCGCGGTTGCCAGCGGCCCCATCGGATTGTGTGGCGCGACGCCGACGAAGAAAGCTTCGGCGAGCGTGGCGATGCGGCGCATCTCGCTGATGCCGCCGACAACGCAGATATCCGGCTGGATGAGATCGGCGCCCTTGACCTGCAGCAGACGCAGGAATTCGTTTCTGTTGTAGAGCGACTCGCCGGTCGCAAGCGTGCAGTTGAGACCCTGTTTCAAGTCACCCCAGGCCTCGATATTCTCCGGGCGCAGCGGCTCCTCGAAAAACAGCGGGTCGTAGGGCGCCAGCGCATTGCCGAGCTGGCGGGCAGCGATCGGCTCGAAAATCTTGGCATGCGCATCGAAGGCGATCTCGTACTCGTCATTGACCGCCTCGCGAAGCGAGCGGAAATAATCCGCAGAGGCTTTCACGACATTGCCCCAGCGATGCGCGTGCATATCGATCCGCCAGGGGCTGAGCTTGAAGGCGGTGAAACCCCATTCTTCCTTCAGGCGGTCGAATTCCTCACGCGCGGCCGGCGCATCGGGCGCGGTATAGACCCCGGCATAGACCTTGATGCGGTCACGCACCTCGCCGCCGAGCAGCTTGTAAACCGGCACGTTCGCCGCCTTGGCCGCCAGATCCCACAGGCAGTGATCGAGCGCCGAGATCGCCGCAAGGCCGAGTGCGCCCGGCGGGAAGCGGCTCTGCTGGATCAGCAGGTTGACCAGATATTCGACGCGCGTCGGATCCTGGCCGGAGAGAAATCCATAGAGATAATCGAGCAGCGGCGGCAGCGCCTTGTCGGGGCCGTGATTGTAGCATTCGCCCCAGCCGGTCAGCCCGTCATCGGTATCGAGCGCGACGATCACGCGCGGACGGTCCTTATCGCGGGTCATGAAAACCCGCATGCGGTCGATCTTCATCATTCTGTCCTTCTAGCGATTGAAATAGCTGCGGCGCGCCACGCGCGTCTGCACGTAGACATGCTCGTTATCGGTTCCGGGATTGTAGGCACCGGCGGCCTGTGGCACCGAGACATTGCCGCCGCTGGGGAAGCGGGCGACGAATTCCTCATCGATATCGCAGCCCAGCCCCGGACCATCGGGAACGGCAATCAAGCCGTCAACCTGCTGCGGATGCGGCAAGATCGTCTGGCGGCGGCCGTCCCAATCGTCGTCGAGCCGCTCCAGGATGAGCGCGTTCGGAATGGCAGCCAGCAGATGCAGGGCGGCATATTCCGCCACCGGCCCAAGCGAGCCGGAATGCGGCGCCATTTGGATATGGTGGGCTTCGGCCATGGCCGCGATCTTCTTCATCTGCGTGATACCGCCTGCCCGGCCGGTATCCGGCTGGATCACGTCGACCAGCTCTTTCTCGATCAGCTCGCGTTCGCCGAAGATGGTTGCCGAGCGCTCGCCGGTCGCAAGCGGCACGTGAGCGGCGTCGCGGATGCGGCGGTAGCCGTCGAAATTCTCCGGCGCGATCGGATCTTCCACCCACATCAGCTCATAGGGTTCGAGCGCCCGCACCAGCCGGCAGGCATCGCCGGGCGTCAGCCAAGGCGGTCCATGCAGATCGATGGCAATGTCCATATCGTCGCCGACCGCATCGCGGAGTGCGGCGACCTTGCGTACGGGGTCGGCCACCCCGCCGCACTTGATTGCCTTGATGCCGCGCTCTTTGAGCGCAAGCGCGCGCTCGGGCGTATTGGCATGGGAATAGATCGGAATCCGATCCCGCACCTTGCCGCCGAGCAGCATCCAGACAGGCACGCCGAGCGCCTTACCCTTGATGTCCCAGAGGGCCATGTCGATGCCGGTCATAGCGCCGCCTCCGACCGTTCCCAGCATACCATGGCCCATCATCGTGATATGCATCTTCTGCCACAGCCGTTCGATATGGGCCGGATCTTCGCCGATGAGCAACGGCGCAAGGTCATGGATCGCCGTCTCGACGACGCGCGGCCAACCTGAGCACTCGCCGATGCCGGTGATGCCGTCATCGGTATCGATCTTCAGAAAGAGCCAGTTCCGGGTGCCGCCGAACTGCTTGGAGGTGCGATCGCCGGAACGCTGGTCGGACGCCCAGTTCGAGGGATCGGGCTGGCCGACATGCATGAGAAACGTGCGGATTCCGGTGATTTTCATCTCTGAGAACTTCCATTCTTCAGACTGTCGGGCTTCAGATGATCTGGCGCGACGTAGCGGAAACGTCTCGAATGATCGCGATCGCGCGGGTCAGGGCGCGGGATCGCCGAGATGAGCGCCTGTGTGTAGGCATGCTCGGGTGTGCGGCAGACCTTCTCCGCATCCCCGACTTCCACGAGCTGGCCTTTGTACATGACGCCCACCCGGTCGCACATGTAGCGGATGACGCCGATGTCATGGCTGATGAAGATATAGGCGAGGCCAAGTTCGTCCTGCAGGCGCATCAGGAGATCGAGAACCTGCGAGCGCACGGAGACGTCGAGCGCCGAGGTCGCCTCATCGGCAACGATGACACGCGGATTGAGCGTGATGGCGCGGGCAATGCCGATGCGCTGGCGCTGGCCGCCGGAGAAGGCATGCGGATAGCGTTCGCGCGCCCTCGGATCGAGGCCGACTTGCTCCATGAGATGGCAAACGCGCTCCTCCAGCGCCCGCCCCTTTGCAACGCCGTTGACCAGCAACGGCTCGCCAATGATCTGGGAAACGGTCATGCGCGGGTTGAGGGAGCCGAACGGATCCTGAAACACCATGCGCAATTCGCGCCGTGCGGCGGCGAGCGTCTGGCCCTTTGCCGTTGCCAGATCGATGACCTCGCCGCCGGTGCGGCGGTAGAGGATTTCGCCGGCCGTCGGATCGAGCAGCCGCATGATCGAGCGGCCCATCGTCGTCTTGCCGGATCCGCTTTCGCCGACAATGCCGAGCGTCTCGCCCGGCAGAAGCGAAATGGAAACATCGTCCAGCGCTTTCAAATCACCGAAATTCATCGACAGATTTCGCAGCTCGAGAATTGGCGCCGCCGTCCTGTCGAGCGGCGCGCGCGCCAGCCGGATTTCGGCCTTCTGCTCAAGCTTCAGCACCGAACCGATCAGCATGCGGGTATAGTCGTCTTTCGGCGCATGGAAGATCTGCTCGACCGGCGCATATTCCTTGGCGACGCCGTTGTGCATCACGAGCACATCGTCGGCGATCTGCGCCACGACGCCCATGTCATGCGTGATGAAGAGAACGGCCATGCCGTTGGCCTTCTGCAGCCGGGCGATCAAGTCGAGGATTTCGGCCTGGGTCGTCACGTCGAGGGCCGTGGTCGGCTCGTCGGCGATCAGCAGCTGCGGTTTGCAGGCAAGCGCCATGGCAATCATCGCACGCTGACGCATGCCGCCGGAATATTGGAAAGCGTAGCGATCCAGCGCTTTTTCCGGAAAGGGAATCTCGACCTGCTTCAGCAGCGATATGGCCTCCGCCCGCGCCTCCGCCTTGGTCATCCGGGTGTGCAGACGAAGCGCCTCGACAATCTGGTTGCCGACTGTGTGGATCGGCGACAATGACGACATCGGCTCCTGGAAGATCATGGCGATGTCACGGCCGCGGATCGCCCGGATCTGGCGTCCCCGCGGATTGAGACTGGTCAGATCGGTCGAGCCGCCGTGGCGATCGTTCAGGACGATCGATCCGGCAGCAATACGACCGGGCGCATCGACGATCTGCAGGATCGAACGGGCCGTCACCGACTTGCCGGATCCGCTCTCGCCGACCACACAGAGCGTCTTGCCCGGTTCGATCGAGAAAGACAGATCGTTGACGGCGCGAAAGACGCCGGTACGCAACGGGAACTCGACCGTAAGATTTTTCACCTGGAGCAGCGGCTTGCTGGCAAGGGATACGATATCGGTCATGCCGGCCTCATTTGTTGTAGGGATCGGCCGCATCGCGCAGACCGTCGCCGAGAAGGTTGAGCGCCATCACGGCGACCACGACGGCACAGCCCGGCATGAAGAGCCAGGGTGCGGTGGCGATCGAGCGAATGTTCTGGGCCTCGCGCAGCAGCACGCCCCAGGAGATGGTCGGGGGCTGCAGCCCGAGCCCCAGGAAAGACAGCGAGGTTTCGGCAAGGATCATCGCCGGCACCGCGAGCGTGATCGACGCGATGATATGGCTGGCAAAGCTCGGCAGCATGTGACGAAAAATAATGCGTCTTTCGCGCACGCCGTCGAGCCTGGCGGCGGCGACGAATTCTTCCGTGCGCAAAGACAGGAAGCGGCCGCGAACCACACGGGCGAGCTGTGCCCAGCCGGTCAGCGACAGGATGACCGTGATCATCATATATTGCAGCGTCGCCGGCCAGTCCTGCGGCAAGGCCGCGGCCATGGCGAGCCAGATCGGGATCGTCGGCAGGGACAGCACGAAATCGATCACGCGCTGCATGAAGAAATCGATGCGGCCGCCGTAATATCCCGAGATGCCGCCGATCACGATGCCGAGCATCAACGACAGGAAGACGCCGACGAGACCGATCGACAGCGAAACCTGCGAACCCTGCACCGTTCGGCTGAAGACATCGCGCCCAAGCCGGTCGGCGCCGAAGAGAAGCAGCGGCGTGGCCTTGTCGGGCGAAGCGATCAGATGGATGTTTGACTTGAAGAGCCCGAATACGGAATATTCGTAGCCGCGCCCGAAGAACTGGACGTCGACACGCTTCGTCGTGTCTTCCTTGAAGACGGCCGCTAAGGTTTCCGGATCACGGGTCAGCTTCATTGGATAATAATGCGGGCCGAAGGAGAACCCGTTCTGAGTATCAATCAGATGCAATCTCTGCGGCGGGTGAAAGGTCGCCCGCGCATTTTGCAGGTTCGGATCGTTGATGGCAAAGAAGCCGGGCACCAAGGCAACGATATACATCAGCACGGTGACGACAAGCGCCACCATCGCCAGCCGATGCCGGCGGAATGCCCACCAGATCAGCTGCCATTGCGAAGCGACAGCGGCGCGATCCGGCTGAATAGTTGTGACGGTGATGTCAGCCATATCGGGTTCCTATTCCAACCGGATGCGGGGATCGACCAGCGCAAGGAGTATGTCGCTGATCAGGGAGCCTATCAGCGTCAGCGCGCAGATCAGCAGAACGAAGGCGCCGGCGAGATACATGTCCTGAGCCATCAGCGCCTGCAGGAGCAGAGGCGCTGCCGTTGGCAGGTTGAGTACGATGGCCACGACGACCGAGCCGGAAATGAGATTGGGCAGCAGCCAGGCGATCGTCGAGATGAACGGATTGAGTGCGATCATCAGAGGATATTTCATCAACAGCCGGAACTCCGAAAGCCCCTTTGCCCGCGCCGTCGTCACGTAGGGCTTAGGCAATTCGTCGAGCATGTTCGCGCGCATGACGCGGATGAGGCTGGCGGTCGAGGAGACGGCAAGGATAATGACGGGAAGCCAGAGATGCGAGAAGAGGTCGCCCATCTTGGCGAAGCTCCAGGCCGCATTCTCATATTCAGGCGAAAACAGCCCGCCGACATCCTGGCCGAATTCGACCGCTGCGATATACATCAGCACCAGCGCCAGCAGGAAGGACGGAACGGCCAGGCCGAAGAAGGTGAAGGCGGTGAAGAAATAGTCGCCGATCGAATATTTGCGCACGGCCGAAAAGACGCCGATCGGCAGCGCGATCGCCCAGGTGGCGATCAATGTCGCCAGAGCCAGAACAAGGGTCAGCGCCATGCGCTCCCAGATCAGGTCGGAGACCGGCTGCTGCCATTCGAAGGAGATGCCGAAATCACCGCGGGAGAGGATGCCCCACATCCATTTGAAATATTGGATGAGCATCGGATCATCGAGGCCGAAGCGCTCACGCAATTGCGCCGCCGTGTTCTGGTCGACGATCTCGTTGGAGGCTGCCAGCGTCGCGATATAGGTGGTGACATAGTCGCCCGGCGGCAGCTGGATCAGCACGAAAGCGAGGAAACTGACGGCAAAAAGCGATGGAATCATCCACAGCAAGCGTTTGGCGATAAAGACCAGCATGAGGCGCCTCTTGCATTGAACGCCGCCCTCAGGCCCTGTCGGCTCTCAGCGCCGGCGAGGCATCTTTGAAGGCGAACCGAAGAAAAAGCGCCGTACCGACGATACGGCGCTCGATCAAGATCAGCTCGTGAAGGTGAATTGCTGCGGCATCGCAGGCCCCGGATTGGGCCAGGACCAGCTGTCCGGCTCCTTCTCGGGAACATTGCGCAGATTGTTGCGGATGATGCCGAAGCCGCCGACGGCAAGGCAGAGGCCGACGGTCTCGAATTCCTCCGCCGCGATATCGAAGATCTGCTTCATGATCGCGCCGCGCTTGTCAAGATCGGCCGTCGAACGCGCCTCGTCGAACAGCTTCATGCGCTTCTTCTGGCTTTCCGGCGGTTCCTCGCCGCGCGCACCGTTGGACGTGTACCAGAGCGTCCAAGGAATGGCGTAGCGCGAGCCCTGCGGATGGAAGGCGAAAAAGTCACGCGGGTCGAGCATCGGATCGAGACCGCCAGGACCCGGCCACACCGCCGCATCATGGGCATTGTCGTCGCCGCGGGTGTAATAGAGCGCCCGCTCGATCGTGTTGACCTTCATGTCGATACCGATCTGAGCCCAATGCGTCTTGACCAGTTCCAGCGCATCGACGAGGTCGGGATAGAGCGTCGGAATGACGTCGATCGAGAAGAATACCTTCTGGCCGTCGGGCCGGAGGCGGAAACCGTCGCCGCCCTTCTTGTAGCCGGCCTCATCGAGCATCGCGCCGGCCTTGTCGGCGTCATATTCGGTGAACTGGCGCGCATATTTCTCGTTGAACCAGGGATGGGTCGGACGCGGCCCGGCCTGGTAGGGTTCGCTCTGTCCGAAATAGACGATGTCGATCAGTTCCGGCCGATTGATGCCGATCGACAGCGCTTGCCGGAACGACTTGTCGGCAAACATCTTGCGCATGGCAGGATCTTTGTGGGTGATGTTGAAGTAGATCTGGCACTGTTGCGCGGCTGACGGCACGAGCGTCAGGAGGCGGTAGTCGCCCTTCTCCATATTCTGCGACAGCGTCGGCTTGTTGGCGAGCACGCTGATGTGGCGCTCCTGGATGTCGATCTTGCCGGAGATGACGTTCAGCATCAGCGATTCGACGTCCTGCGAAATGCCGAAGTTGACCTCGTCGATATAGGGAAGCTGGTTGCCTGCGGTATCGACCTGCCAGAAATAGGGGTTGCGGGTCATGACGACGCGGGTCGCCCCCCCGACATAGGGCTCCTTGACGACCCAGGGATCAAGCGTCGGCTTGTCGACATTGCCCCAGCGCGTCGGAATTTCGATGTCGCCGCAGCGGCTGCGGAACAGTTCCGTCCAGCTGGTGACACCCGCCTTCTTCACATCGGCCTCGATGTTGGGATTATATTTCGGCAGGAACTGGCTGCAGTAATGCTTCGGAAATAGCGTCGGGTGCTGGCCGAGCGGCGTGGCAAGATTTTCCAGATAAAGCGCGTTGGCCGCTGCAAAGGTGAACTTCACCGTGTAATCGTCGATCTTCTCGACGGTGACCGGCTTGCCGGCGACGGCAAGCTGCGCCGGCGTGGCGCTGTAGAGCTCGGTATTCTTGACGCAGTCTTCGATCGCGAAAACGATGTCATCGGCGGTGAAGGGATGACCGTCGGACCAGCGCACGCCTTCGATGAGATGGAAGGTGAATTGCGTCGCGTCGTCGCTGACCTCCCAGCGTTCGGCCAGGTTCGGCTGGACGGCGGTGAATTCCAGGTTCCAGCGCACGAGGCTCTGGTTGCCGACCATGCGCAGGATGCCGTTATGGTCCGATGAACCGCGCAGGCCGCGCCGCAGCGAACCGCCATAGGTGCCGACCTTTTCGAACGGCGTCACCACCATCGGCTTTTTCGGCAATCGCTCGGGGAGCGGCGGCAGTTTTCCGTCCTTGACGAGCTGCGCCAATGCCGGCGCTTCACCTCCCGGGGCAGCCAAAGCGCGACCGGTGACAGACAACGCTGCGACGCCGGCCATACCGCCAAGCACGGCGCGGCGGGTGACACCGCGCGACAGAATTTCATTGGGCATCCACTTCCTCCCTGTTTAGACCGGCGCAGCTCTTGTACCGGCTGGTGCGGCGGTCTCCCAACCTGCCGCTTCACGCCCTCCTCGGCGCTACGGACGAAACCATAGACACGTTCCCAGATGATTACAAGAGTTGACAGATAATTACAGATTCGATAGCGATGCAGCATCAAGCACCCCGCTCAGGCCCGTTCCCGAGGCGGATTATGGAATGAAAAGGTGACTGATCTGTCAGATGCTGTACGCCCGCCACTTTGCGGCCTCGGCGCATGGGCGACAGAAATATTCGGAGCCAGCCTGCCGGCTCGAAAGAGCAACGACTGAAATGCCGCGTAGCAGGGGAGAAAAGGACGATAATGACCGTCGCCGTCGATGCCGTTTCCAACAGAGGCGCAACGCGCTTCAGCGACATCATCTACGAAAAGATCGTAGGGATGATCGCGGACGGCACGTTTCCCATAAACGAGCGGCTGCCTTCGGAGACGAAGCTCGCCGGCGATTTCGGCGCGTCGAGACCGGTCGTGCGCGAAGCGCTGGAGCGGCTCAGAACCGACGGCCTCGTCGTCTCCCGTAAGGGTTCGGGCTCTTACGTTCGGCAGCGGCCGGATTCATCGATGCTGACAATGGTTCCGGTCGGTTCGCTCGCCGACGTCCAGCGGTTCTTCGAATTTCGCGCCGGCCTCGAAGCCGAGGCGGCCGAGCTTGCGGCACGCAACTGGCAGCCGGCCGACAAGGAGCGGATAACGGCCGCACTTCTCTCGCTCGAGCAATGTCTGCGCAACGGCGAGCTCGGCGCCGAGCAGGACCAGGCCCTCCACGACGCAATTGCGGCGGCGACAGGCAACCAGTTTCACATCACCGTACGCGAATGGTTCAAGCCGCATTTCGCCATAGGCCATTCCGTGACGCGAAGCCTGAGCCTGAAACGGACGCCGGAACAGATCCGCAGTGTCCAGGACGAGCATGCGGTGATCGTGGAGGCGATCTTCGCGCGGCGGGAGTCCGAAGCGCATGACGCGATGAAGAAACACATACTGAATGCGCGCGCCCGCATGTTTCAGGGGGTTTGAGCGACAATGGGAGGAAGACGATGAGACGGATCGCCATGACGGGTGCTGCCGGACGCGTCGGGACGCTGCTGCGCCCGCTCCTTCGCCAACACGCAGAGCACTTGCGTTTGATCGATATTCATGAGCCTGCCGAGCTGGCTGAAAACGAGGAGTTCGTGAGCGCCGATCTCTCGAGGCTCGACGAGGCGACGGCCGCCCTCAGAGAGGTCGACGGCGTCGTTCATCTTGCCGGCATCGCGAGCGGCGTCGACATGAACGCCATTCTGCAGGCTAATGTGCTCGGGACCTACAATCTCTACGAGGCCGCTCGGATCAACAAGGTCGGGCGGATGGTCTACGCCTCGAGCAACCACGCGACGGGCTTTTATCCGCGTGGCGAAGTCATATCGCCGCTTGATCCGATGCGACCGGACAGTCCCTACGGATTATCCAAATGCTGGGGCGAGCTGGTGGCGGGACTCTACTACGACACATCGGGCATCCGTTCGCTTTCCATTCGCATCGGCAATGCCGGCACCTATCCGAACAGCGAACGCTCGATCGCGATCTGGATAAGCGCCCGGGATCTCGCGCAGCTGGTGCAGATCGGGCTCACCCATCCGTTGATCGCCGCGACTGTGGTCTACGGCGTATCCGATACGGACGAAAAATGGTGGAACAATGATCTGGCAAGGCGGCTCGGCTACCAGCCTCAGGACCGGCCGCGCGATCACGCCCATATCGAGGACGGAGCCGAGGGACGGGTCGCCCGCGCGTTCCAGGGCGGCGGTTTCTGCGAGTTCAACCATGACGGCAACATCCGCATGCGCGATGCCGAGGGGCTCGTCAAAGACCCGGAGACGGCGTCGTGACGGCGCCGCGCATCATTGAACCGAAGATCCGTTCGGTGCTGCAGCAGCCGCTGACGGTCGGTGAATCGCCCGTGTGGGACGAAGAGACCGGTGCTCTCTGGCTTGTCGACATCCTGGCGCCGGCAGTCCTGCGGCTTTCCCCGGAAGGCACGGTCGACCGCTTCGCAATGCCGGCCGCGGTCGGCTGCCTCGGGCTTTGCCGTGACAACAGGATCGTCGTCGGTCTTCAGACGGGCGTCCATCTTTTCGATCCCGTCTCCGGTGATATCGAGTTTCTTTGCGATCCGACCGGGCGCCACGTCAACGGCCGCCTCAACGACGGCAAGGTCGGACCCGACGGACACTTCTGGGTCGGCTCGATCAGCGAAGCCAAGCCGCAGGTGAATGACGCCGCACTTTTTCGCGTGGGAGCCGACGGCAGCGCGCGCGCCGTCACGACTGGTCTAACGAGTTCCAACGGCCTCGCCTGGTCTCCGGACGGCCGGCGGATGTACCATTCCGACAGCCGGCAATGCTTCCTGCAGTCCTTCGACTTCGATCCGGCGACGGGCGAGCTCGGCGAAGCACGCCGGCTTCGCAGCTTCACCGAGGAAGAGGGGCGGCCGGACGGCGCGGCCACAGATCGCGACGGTTTTTACTGGAGCGCCGGCGTCTCTGCCGGCCGGCTCAACCGGATATCGAGCGACGGCGAGATCGTCGAAATCTATCAGCTGCCGGTGGCCGCGCCGACCATGCCATGTTTCGGAGGGCCCGATTTCAGGACGCTCTTCGTCACCAGCCTGTCGACGGACCGTACCGCACGTTTCGAGGCCGGCACGGTCATCGCCTTCGACGTGGATGCGGAGGGCTTAGCGCCCTTCCGCTTCGGTAATCACGCATTTTGATGGAAAGCGAACGGGGAGAAGAATGAGCATCGCAATCATGCGCAAGGCGCTGACAGGTGTGTCGGGCGTTCCCGTCACGGCCTATGACGGAAAAGGCGAAGTCGAACCGCGTATCACCGCGCAGGTCTATGGGCGGGTGGCGGCGGCCGGCATTCACAACATCGTCGCCGCCGGCAATACCGGGGAATTCTATGCGCTGACGCCGCAGGAAATCCGGATCGTCCACGAGGCGGCGGTATCGGGCGTCGACGGCAGGGCGCCGGTGACGGCGGCGATCGGCCGGTCGCTGCACGAGGCGATCGGCATGGCGAGGGATGCGGCGGCGATCGGGGCATCCGCTGTCATGTCGCACCAGCCCGTCGATCCCTTCGCCGCACCTTCGGCTCAGATCGATTATTTCTGCAATCTCGCCGATGCCTGCGCCCTGCCGCTCATCGCCTATGTCAGGGCCGACGGCTTTGCGGTCGCCGATATCGTCCGCCTCGCAAACCACGGCAACATTGCCGGCATCAAATTTGCCACAACCGACCTGATGCTGCTGTCGCGCGCGATCCCGGCAGCCGATCCGAACGGTGCGCTCTTCGTCTGCGGGCTGGCGGAGAGCTGGGCGCCGACCTTCACCGCTGCCGGCGCGCGCGGCTTCACTTCCGGCCTCGTCAACGTCGCACCGAAGCTCTCGCTTGCGGTCCATGATGCGCTTGAAAACGGCGATTTCGGCCGTGCAAGGGCGATCGTCAACAAGCTCGAACCCTTCGAGCGGATGCGGACCAAATTCCGCAACGGCGCGAATGTCACCGTTGTGAAGGAGGCCGTCACCTATGCCGGCCTCGACGTCGGGCCGGTGCGCGTGCCGGGGCTGCCGCGGCTCGACCAACATGACCGCGAGGAGCTTCATCGATTGCTGGAAGGCTGGGAGGCCGACGGCGACATTCGATCCGACCCGGGCCGGCAGGACGCGAAGGCGGCCGGCTAGAATAAGGCGATTTAGGCCGATCGGTCTAAATGCCGTTCCAGATTAAAGAGTTAGGCATGGCGCCGGACCCACGCGCTCACGCTTTCCGGCACCATGCTTTGAGTTCGACACGATTTTGACAAGCGACAGGATTGGGAGGTCTTGAAATGCTGAGACAAGTACTGACGACGATCGCAATCACCGGTGCCCTGATGGCAGCGCAACCCGTTTCGGCGGCGTCGCCGCCCAACATGCTGGTCATCGGCACCAACCTCACCGGCATCCGCACACTCGATCCGGCTCAGAACAACGCCCGCACGGTGTCCGAGCTGCTCTCGAATCTTTACGACAACCTCGTGCAGCTCTCGCCCGACGACCTCAAGACGCTGAAACCGATGCTTGCAACGAAATGGGAGGTCTCGGCCGACGGTAAGCTCATCACGCTGACCTTGCGCGACGATGCGGTCTTCCAGAGCGGCAACAAGGTGACCGCCGAGGATGCGGCCTGGTCGATCCAGCGCGTCATCAAGATGGGCCAGGTCGGCTCCACCGACGTCGCGCTCTGGGGCTTCACGGCCGATAACGTCGAAAAGCTCGTTCGGGCGAAGGACGAGCATACGCTGGAGATCGAGTTGCCGCAGGCGGTGAATACGGATCTCGTGCTCTATTCGCTGGCCAGCTCGTCGATCGGCATCGTCGACAAGAAAACGGTCCTGTCGCACGAGGCGAACGGCGATTTCGGCGGCGCCTGGCTTTCGGCCAATTCCGCCGGCAGCGGCCCGTTCAGCCTGGCGCAATGGCGTCCGAACGATGTGGCGATTTTCAATGCGCAGCCGAAATATTGGGGCGGCAAGCCGGCCATGGCGCGCGTCGTCGCCCGCCACATCCCGGAGTCCGGCAATCTCCGGCTCCAGCTCGAAGCCGGCGACGTCGATGTCGGCCAGTATGTGGCGAGCGGCGATCTCGATGCGCTCGCCACCAACAAGGACATGGTGATCGACAATGTCCCGGGCCTCGGCTTCTACTACATCGCCCTCAACCAGAAAGACCCCGATCTGCAGAAGCCGAAGGTTCGCGAGGCCTTCCAGCATGCCTTCGACTGGAAGGCGATCTCCGGCAACATCATGCGTTATACCGGCTTTCCCTGGCAGTCGATGATTCCGCGCGGCATGATTGGCGCGCCCGAGGAGGCCGCCGTTCGCTATGACTACGACCCCGCCAGGGCCAAGCAGCTGCTGGTGGAGGCTGGATATCCCAACGGCTTGAAGAAGGTGCTCAATCCGTCGGGGGCCCCGACACTGCCCTTCGCGGAGGCGCTGCAGGCGAGTGCGCGCGCCGCCGGTTTCGATCTCGATCTCGTGCCGGGTGAGTTCACGCCCGCCTTCCGCGAGCGTAAATTCGAGGTGCTGCTCGGCAATTCCGGCGCCCGCCTCCCGGACCCCTTCGCCGTCGCCACGCAATACGCCTTCAACCCCGACAATAGCGACGAGGCACGCCTTGGCAGCTATTATCTCTGGCGTACGGGCATGAAGGTGGACGAGCTCAACACGCTCATCGACCAATCGATGCGGGAGCGCGACACCGAAAAGCGCACCGACATCTTCAAGAAGATGGACGGCATCTATGCCGGCATGGCTTCGCCGCTCGTCATCTTCTTCCAGCGAACCGACCCCTACGTCATGCGTGCCAACGTGAAGGGTTATCACGGGCACACGACGTGGTCGACGCGCTGGCATGATGTGACCAAGGAGTAGAGCACGTGGCGAGTGCCGATCTGACATCGAAGCGGGATGGGAGCGGGTTCGCCGAGGCGGCCCCGCACCCTCTGCTGAGCCTGCTGCGACGGCTGGCGGGACGCGTGGTGGCCGTCGTGACGACGCTGCTCGGCCTGCTCTTCCTGACCTTTTCGATGGGCCGCCTGCTGCCTGCCGACCCGGTCTTAGCAATCACCGGGGCGGAAGTCAGCAAGCAGGTTTACGACCGCGTCTATAACGAGCTCGGCCTCGGGCAGCCGATCTGGATGCAGTTCCTCTCCTATGTCGGGAAGATCGCCACCGGCGATCTCGGCATGGCGGCGACGACCGGCCAGCCGATCCTGACCGATTTGATGACGATTTTTCCGGCGACCATCGAGCTTGCCATCATTGCCATGATCATCGGAGCGATCATCGGCATCCCATTGGGCGTCACCGCGGCCGTTAGGCGCGGGACGATCATCGACCATATCGCCCGCATCGTTGCCCTTGCCGGCCATTCCATCCCGATCTTCTGGACCGGCCTGATGGCGCTCTTCATCTTCTACGCCAAGCTGAAGCTCGTCGGCGCGTCGGGCCGGGTCGACGTCTTCTACGAAGGCCTCGTCACGCCCATGACCGGCTTTCTCTTGATCGATGCGGCGATCCAGGGCCAATGGGACGTGTTTCACAATGCGCTCGGCCACATCATCCTGCCGGCGGCAATCCTCGGCTATTACTCCGTCGCCTATATCAGCCGCATGTCGCGAAGCTTCATGCTGGAGCAGCTGAGCCAGGAATATATCGTCACCGCCCGGGCAAAGGGGCTCGGCACCCGCAAGGTTGTCTGGCGCCATGCTTTCCGCAATATCCGCGTGCAGCTCCTGACGATCCTGGCGCTGACCTTCGGCGGCCTGCTCGAAGGCGCGGTGCTGATCGAGACGGTTTTCGGCTGGCCCGGGCTTGGCCAATACCTCACCCGCGGGCTGCAGATGAACGACATGAACGTCGTGATGGGCTCGGTGCTGACGATCGGCGCCGTCTTCCTGACGATCAATATCCTGTCCGACGTCCTCTATCGCATCCTGGATCCGAGAACACGGTGACGCCATGACGATCTCCACCGAAGACGCAGACACCACCCATGCCGGCGGCTTCCGCAATTGGCTGCACGCGCCCGAGCCTCAGGGCTGGTTCCAGTCGTCGGCGCAGCAGGTCCATCAGGGCTGGCAGAAATTCAGCCTTCACCCGCTCGGCCTTGCCGGCCTCTTCATCATCGTGCTGCTGATCGTCGTGGCGACGGCTGCTCCCCTGCTGACGAGCTACGACCCGATCGTTCAGGACATGGCAGGGCGGCTTGCGCCGCCTTCCGCGGAACATTGGCTCGGCACCGACAATTTCGGCCGTGACGTCTTTGCGCGGGTGATCTACGGCGCCCGCACGACGCTCTACATCATCATGCTGGTCACCATCATCGTCGCCCCCCTCGGCCTGCTGATCGGCACTTTCTCCGGCTATTTCGGCGGCATCGTCGACGAGATCCTGATGCGCATCACCGATATCTTCCTCTCCTTCCCTGGGCTGGTGCTGGCGCTCGGCTTTGCCGCCGCTCTAGGCCCCGGCATCACCAATGCGATCATCGCCATCTCGCTGACGGCCTGGCCGCCGATCGCGCGGCTGGCGCGCGCCGAAACGCTCAGCCTGCGCAAGGCGGATTATATCGCCGCCGTGCGCCTGCAGGGCGCGACGTCGATCGCGATCATAACCCGCCACATCCTGCCCATGTGCATTCCCTCGGTGATCGTACGCGTCACGCTCAACATGGCCGGCATCATCATCACCGCCGCGGGTCTCGGCTTCCTTGGCCTCGGCGCACAGCCGCCATGGCCGGAATGGGGTTCGATGGCCGCCAGCGGCCGCGAATTCATGCTCGACAGCCCCTGGGTAATCGCCGCGCCCGGCATCGCCATCGCGCTCGTCAGCCTCGCCTTCAACCTCGTCGGCGATGCGCTGCGCGACGTGCTCGACCCGAGAGGTTCGGAATGACGCAGCCCCTGATCGATATCCGCACCCTCGAAATCGCCTATGGCAGCGGCCACATGCGCGCAGTGCGCGGCGTGAGCTTTACGCTCGGCCAGGAAAAGCTCGGCATCGTCGGCGAATCCGGGTCAGGCAAATCCACCGTCGGCCGGGCGATCATGAAACTGCTGCCGCCGACCGCCATGATCACCGCCGAGCGAATGCGCTTTCACGATCTGGATCTCCTCAAGGCGAACGAGCGGACGATGATGACGATCCGCGGGCGGCGGATCGGCCTCATCCTGCAGGACCCGAAATATTCGCTCAATCCTGTCATGCGGATCGGCGAACAGATCGCCGAGACCTACCGCTTCCATCATCCCAAGGTGAGCGCGAAAAAAACCTACGCCCAGGCGCTCGACATGCTTGAAGCCGTCCAGATCCGCGATCCCGAACGCGTCGCCCGCCTTTATCCGCACGAGATCTCCGGCGGGATGGGCCAGCGCGTGATGATCGCCATGATGCTGATCGCCGAACCGGAGGTGCTGATCGCCGACGAGCCGACCTCGGCGCTCGACGTGACGGTCAGGCTCGAGATCCTCGCGCTGCTCGACGAACTCGTTTCACGTCGCAATCTAGGCCTGATCTTCATCAGCCACGATCTCAACCTCATCCGCAATTTCTGCGACCGCGTCCTGATCATGTATGCCGGCCGCGTCGTGGAAGTGCTGGAGGCGCGCGATCTCGACAAGGCCAAACACCCCTATACACAGGGGCTGCTGGCATCGCTGCCGACGATCGAGGATCCGCCCGCCCGGCTGCCGATCCTGAAGCGCGATCCCGCCTGGCTGAATGACGTGACAGCGGAGGCGCCGCGATGATCAGTATCGACAATCTCACCATCCGCTTCGGTCACGGCCAGCGGCCTGTCGTCAGGGATGTGAACCTCGCCATCGAAAGTGGCACGGCCTTTGGTCTCGTCGGCGAATCCGGCTGCGGCAAGTCCACGGTTCTCCGGGCGCTTTCCGGCCTCAACGCCAACTATGACGGTCGCATCGCCCTCAACGGCGAGGCGCTTGAGCGCCAGCGCAGCAGGCCGTTCTATCGGCGGGTGCAGATGGTGTTCCAGGACCCCTACGGCTCGCTCCATCCGCGCAAGACCATCCGCTCGCAGCTGCAGGAGCCGCTGCGCAACCAAGGCTTGGACCGAAATTCCGTCGACGTGAACGCGGTGCTGCGATCGGTCGGCCTCGATCCAGCGCTGAGCTACCGCTTTCCGCATCAGCTCTCGGGCGGGCAGCGGCAGCGCGTGGCGATCGCCCGCGCCCTGATGCTGAACCCTTATGTCCTGCTTCTCGACGAGCCGACATCCGCACTCGACGTTTCCGTCCAGGCCGAAATCCTCAATCTGCTGCAGGACCTGCGCAAGGAGCGCGGGCTGACCTATCTCCTCGTCAGCCACGATCTCGCCGTCGTCTCCCACATGTGCAGCCGCGTCGCGATCATGGAAGCCGGCGAGATCGTTGAACAGGTCGATATCGAGGCCTTGCGAAGAGGCGCGGTCGAACATCCCTATTCGCAACGCCTGCTGCGGGCGAGCCGGATGTATGGTAGGGCGTAGCCCCGCGCCTCATCGGAACGACGGACATGACCGCCTCGCCTCTCTTCCTCGGCCTTCCCAATCGTTTCGACGACGGCCGCACGCCCCGTGCGGTGATCTTCGGAGCCGGTCACGGCAGCACCTATCCCGGCAAGGACAGCTGCGGCTATGCCCTGGCCGCCAACGCCATCCGCGCGCAGCCAGGACGATGCACCGCTTATCGAGCATTGGGACTTCGATCTCGGCGGCCCCTTGTTCGACGGCAAGCCCGTCTCATGCATCGATGCCGGCGATATCGAGACCATCATGCATGACAATGCCCGCAACCGGGCGCGGATCGAGGCGAAAACGCGCGAGGTCCTGTCGCTGCCATCGGTGCCGATCCTGATCGGCGGCGATTGTTCCGTGACCATTCCCTTCCTCGCCGGCTTTGCGGATCGCGGGCCGGTCTGGGTCCTGCAGATCGATGCCCATATCGATTGGCGCGACGAACTGCATGGGGAACGCTTGGGCTATTCGAGCCCGATGCGGCGGGCAAGCGAGATGCCGCATGTCGCCGGCATGGTGCAGGTCGGGCTCCGCAGCGTCGGCAGCGCTCGGCCGGCGGACGTCGAAGCCGCGCGGGTCTATGGCAGCCGCTTCGTCACCGCCCGCGAAATTCACGCTGAGGGCGCCGAAGCCGCCCTGCGCCATATTCCCGAGGGAGTGCCGGTCGTCGTCACCCTCGACTGCGACAGTTTCGATCCCGCCATCATGCCCGGTGTCGCGGCGCGCATGCCCGGCGGCCTGGCCTATACTCAAGCGATCGACCTAATAGCTAGGCTCGGCAGGCGCGCCCGGATCGCAGGTTTCGACCTCGTGGAGTTTTATCCTCCCGCCGACAGAGATGGCCTGTCGGCCCTGACGGCGGCGCGCCTTCTCGTCAATGTGATCGGCGCCACCGCCCGGCAGGAATGATGCGGCCGCTCGTGGTACGACTTGGCTGATACCGGCTGTTGATGTCGTCTCCGAAGGCTTGACATCGAGCGTGTTAAGGCAGAATTCGCAGTCGGCGGCCGTGCATGCGCGGTCGCCGACTTACAAGCCCACCAACTACTCCCGTCATGCTTAGGCTTCCGCACCGATCGATGCGCAGCGGATTCTCGGCACAAAGCCGAGGACGACGGCGAGTAAAAACGAAGCTTGTCAACAAAGTGCGGGGCCGCGGACGCGAGACCGTTTCTGCAAGGATGCGAGAGATGAAGACCAAGACGGCCGTCGCCAATGCCGGGAACCTGATCATGACAGGTGTCCTCCTTATGCTGCTCGGCGATCTTCTGTTCGCGCTGAACGATGCAATGGGCAAGTGGCTGATGGCAAGCTTCGCCGTCGGCCAGGTGCTGGTGATCCGCTCGGTCGGCGCCTTCATCGTGCTCGGGCCGATGATCCTGCGGCAGGGACCTGTGGCCCTGTTTCGCATCGAGCAGAAGGGCCTGCAATTTATTCGGGTCATCATGGCCACCGGCGACGTCGCCCTGTTCTACGCAGCCGTCGCCTATCTGCCGCTCGCCGACGTGATGACCTTCTATATGGCCGGGCCGATCTATATCGCCGCGCTCTCGCATTTCTTTCTCGGAGAAAAGATCGGCTGGCGGCGCTGGCTTGCCGTGCTGGTCGGCTTCACCGGCGTCGTCATCGCGCTTCGGCCTTCCACGGCGATGCTGTCGCTTCCATCCTTCTTCGGCCTCGCCGGCAGCTTCGCCTTTGCGCTCTCGCTTGTCATGAGCCGATATCTGCGCTCGACGAGCGACACGACGCTCGTCACGTGGCAGACGGTCGCCGCCCTCGTCACCGGCATCGGCTTGAGCATCGGCAATTGGCAGCCGGCCACACTCGTCGATTGGTCCGGCATGCTGCTGCTTGGCGTTGTCGCCACCTGCGCGCATCTGCTCATCACGCGCTCGCTGAAGCTCGCACCGGCATCGCTGCTGGCGCCCCTGCAATATACGCTACTGCTCTGGGCGATCGTGCTCGGCTACATCTTCTTCAACGACATTCCCGACACGCAGATCGTCATCGGCGCCGCCATCATCGTCTTTGCCGGGCTGTTCATCTTCCACCGGAAGAATTTGAAGGAAACCGTTCCGGCCGAAGCCGTCCCGCCTGATGGTCACTGAGATCAATCGTCAGCGACCGGCGGCGGCTCCCAGCCGAAGACGCTGCGGCCGCCGAAATCGGCGGAT
Source organism: Rhizobium lentis (assembly GCF_014200175.1). Classification (GTDB taxonomy): domain Bacteria; phylum Pseudomonadota; class Alphaproteobacteria; order Rhizobiales; family Rhizobiaceae; genus Rhizobium; species Rhizobium mulingense. The sequence continues at coordinate 279,130 of NZ_JACHBD010000006.1, forward strand.
TGGCGGAATTCGCCGGCGATGATTTCCTTGAGGTCGGGGCCGGTCACATAGCGTTCCATTTGGCGGGATTGCTCGTCCAGGCGCTTCAGCGCCTGCAGCTCCTCCTCGCGCCCGAGTCTGCCCTTCAGCACAGCCGACTTCATTACGCCGATCGTCTCGTCATAGACCTTGAGCGGCACCGGAAAGGGATGTCGGTCCTTGCCGCCATGGGCGATCGAGAAGCGCGCAGGGTCGGAAAAGCGGCAGGGTGCGCCGTGTACGACTTCCGCCACCATCGCCAGCGCCTTCACCGTGCGCGCACCGACGCCGGGAACAAGCAGCAACTCCTGGAAATCCGTAGGCCCGCGATCGGCCGCGGCGGCCAGATTTCCGTGCAGGCGGCGCATGTTGACGTCGCTCTCGCGGACATCGTGATGGGCAGGCATGATGAGATGCGGCAGCATTGGCTGCTCGGCGGGCTCGGGCTCCGGCTCTTCGGCGCGCAGGAGTGCTGCAGCTTCGCGAACGATCCGGTCGGGGCCGAGCGTCGCCAGAAGGTCGAGCTGCCCGCGCCGCGAGCGCTCCGCGCGTTTATCTGCGAGATTGACGATCTCGCCCTGGCTGCGTCCCTCGATTGCCGCATGCGGTGAGTCGACGAAGCTCTCCAACCCCTCCGATAGCCAATGATAGCGCCGGGCCTGCCGCCGATCGCCATTCATGCCCTGCTGCACGACCACCCAATGACCGTCATCGGCGACTATGAAACCGTGGAGATAAAGGTCGAACCCATCCTGAAGGGCGGCACTGTCGACTTTGGCGATCAGACGGCTGGTCGTCGCCAGCCCCTCACCATCCAGGCCGACGCGGCCGCCGATCGAGACGAGCTCCTGCGGCGTCTTGCGCGAGTGTTGGCCGCGGCCGCCGCAGACATGCAGTCCGAGTTCGCCCGCACGGGGCTTCAGCCCGCGCTTCAGCGCGCCGAGAACACTGGTCGTGATGCCGGAGGAATGCCAGTCCATGCCCATGACGGCACCGAAGGACTGAAACCAGAAAGGGTGAGCGAGCCGGCGCAGAAACTCATCGCGGCCGTAATGATGAACGATCGCCTCGGTGATCAACGTGCCGAGTCGCGTCATCCGCTCGCCAAGCCAATGCGGCACACGTCCCCCGTGGAGGGGAAGATCGGCGCTGCCTGCTCGCTGTGACATTTCTTTTCCTTATATTTCATCGCCGTCGGCGATCGGGAACTCGGGAAAGTCCCGGGCGTTTGCTTTCAGTCGAAAAGCCGAGGCAACCATGACCGCGTTAGAAACCATGCTCAATCAACCCTACCTGCTTAGAACAAAAGCGCAACAGCCAGGCGGCGGTGAAAAACAGGAACTGGAAGGCTACGCCGAAAAAGCCGCCTTCCTGATCAATGGCAACCGGTATTTCGCCGAGCTGGCGCGCGCGCTGCGGCAGGCGCGGCGCAGGGTCTGGATCGTCGGATGGGATTTTAATCCTGATATTCCGATGGAGCCGGAGAAATCTGGCGAAACCTTGGCCGAGCTGCTGCACGCCGTGGCAGAGGCAAACCCGGCGATCGAGATACGCATTCTCATCTGGACGCTCGGACCGATCTATTCGGGAAAATCCCTGCAGGTGCTTCGGAAGAAAAACTTTCCGAGGAATGCCAGGATCGATCTGCGCTTCGATCTTCAAAACACCGTGCGCGGCTGCCATCATGAGAAACTCGTCTGTATCGACGATGCTGTTGCCTTCATCGGTGGCCTGGACCTGACGTCGCGGCGATGGGATACGAGACGCCATCGCGCCAAGGAGGTATTGCGACGTGACCCCGAAGGCGTCTCCTACGATCCGCTGCATGACGTTCAGGCGATGGTCACCGGTGACGCCGCCAGGCTGATCGGCGATATCTCGCGGCGGCGCTGGGAAAAGGCCACCGGCGAAAGCCATGGACCGCTTGCCGAGAGCTACCCTTTCACATGGCCGGACGATCTTGCCGTTTCGCTGAAGCAGATCCCCGTCAGCCTCGTATTGACGGAGCCGGCGACGACTTTCCGCACCGGGATCAGCGACGGCATCGCCTCGACACTCGATGTCATCGCCCGGGCGCGGCGGCAGCTTTACATCGAAGCGCAATATCTCGCCTCCTTCCGCGTCGCCGACGCCCTTGCCGCGCGTCTCCAGGAGGAAGATGGCCCCGAGATTGTGGTCATCTGCACGCGCCGTTCGCACGGCCTGATTGAAAAACTCGTCATGGGCGGCAATCGTGACCGCGTCATCCGTCGTCTCAAGCGCGCCGATCGCGCTGATCGGTTCAGGATCTATTATCCCGTCGTGCCCGGGCCGCCAGTGCCCGGACCGCCAGTGCCCGGACCGACAGTGCCCGGGCCGCCAAAGGACGACGGGGTGGACGTGCTCATCCATTCCAAGCTGATCATTGCCGACGAAGAACTGATCCGCATCGGCTCTTCCAATCTCAACAACCGCTCGGAGGGATTGGATTCGGAATGCGACATGCTTCTCGAGGCCGACAATGATGAGCATCGCGGCGGAATCGCGGATCTGCGCCATCGTCTGCTGGCCGAATATCTTGGAACGACCACCGAGACCTTTGCGGCAGCCTTTGCGCAGAGCGGCTCGATCATCCAAGCAATCCACACGCTCAATGATGGGCCTCGGGGCTTGCGGGAATTTGCCATCGATCTATCGGGCAGCATTTCGCCGATAAAGGGCACCGCGTTCTTCGACCCGGCCCGGCCCTTCGGGCTCCTAGATCGACTGGGCCTCGGCGCGCTCTTCCGTCTCCTGGTCCGCCCCGCGTGACTGGCGCCGGAAGATCACTTCGCTGATGATGAGAAGCGTGGTGCCGAGCGCCAGCGGAATGAAGAAATAGCTGCAGCGGAACGCAATCAGCGCACCGATCGACGCTTCCTGCGGCACGACATAGGAGACCGTCGCCTCGAGTACGCCGAGACCACCGGGGACATGCGTTGCAAGGATCGCGGAATTGGCGAGCACGTAAGCCGTCACCGACCTGAAGAAGGCAACGTCGCCGAAAACCGAGAGCATCTGGTGCAGGCATGCGGACACCAGCATGAAGTTGATTGTCCCGACCCCGACCTGGGCGAGCGCGATCGAAAATCGCGGCAGCTGAAACGACCAGTGCCAGAGCCGCAGCCGGCCGCGGATGAAATACGCCAACCCCACATAGACGACCGGCACGACGAGCGCCAGCAGGCCGAATAGGCGGGTGCTCGGCGGGTCGATGCGCAGCAGACGCGCGGCATCGCCGGGATTGACGATCAGTGCAAGGCCGCCGAGCGTGATCAACCCTAAGCCGACGGTGACGCCGCAGAACAGGATGATCTTCGCCACGTCCTCGGCCGTCAGGCCCCAGCGGGAATAATAGCGAAAGCGGAAGGCGCCGCTGCTCAGCCCCGCAAATCCGATATTGTGACCGAGCGAAAGGCTAATGAAGGAGGCAAGCACGATCTTCCGGTAAGACAAGGATTTGCCGAGCGAGCGGATCGCCAGCAAGTCGAAACAGCTCAGGCATAGATAGGATGCCGCCGTAAACAGGAGTGCTGTGCAGAAGCTCGGAAAAGGTATGCTGCGGACCGATTGAACGATCTGCTCCAGGCTGTACTGGCGGAAGATCCGATAGAGAAGAAAGCCCGCGATACAAAGGGCGGCAACGAGCAGTCCATTCCAGATTGCGTTTTTCAGACTCATCGATTGTCCGTTTCGAGGTGCGAGCGCGATAACGCGATCAACTGGAACGATCAAAAGAGTTTTGTGTTCCCCTCGGGGAGAACGAACCCTGTCTCTCGAGGGGAGACCAGCTTTAGCGGGCCAATGCCGGATAGATCGATCAAACTCCTGACCTATAATGTGCACAGCTGCATCGGCAACGACCGGAAGCTCGACCCCGGCCGCATCGCGTCGGTCATTGCCGAGGCTGGAGCGGATATCGTCGCCCTGCAGGAAGTCGATGTGCTGAGACATCGGACCGGCGGCGTCGATCAGGCCCATACGATCGCATCGCTGCTGAAGATGCAGGTGCATTTCCATCCGGCGCTCTCGGTTGCCGAGGAGCAGTATGGCGATGCGATCATCACCGCGCTGCCGACAGGCGCGGTCAAGGCCGGCCCTCTGCCCTCCATCGGCGAACAGCGCGGCGCGCTATCCGTCGAAATCCTGGTCGGCGACAGGAAGCTCCTGGTGATCAACACTCATCTCGGTCTTCGCGGGCGCGAGCGCATCCGGCAGATGACTACGCTGTTGAATACAGGCTGGCTGCGCGGCTCGGCGAACGAACCTCTTCCCTGCATTCTCTGCGGCGATTTCAATGCAATTCCATCATCGGCGACGTACCGACTTGCCGCGCGGTCGTTGAAGGACGCCCAGCTCGCGGGCAAGGCCGCCGCGAAAGCGACCTTTCCCTCCCTCTATCCGCTGATGCGTCTCGACCACATCTTCGTCACCGACGATCTCGTCGTCAAAAAGGCCGCCGTCCTGCAAAATCGGCTGACGCGGATCGCCTCGGACCACCTGCCTCTGCTTGCGGAAATCGGTTTCGCCTGATCGTCGGCGTGGCACATCCGGACAGCATGCCGTGGGCGCCGTGGGGGCTTTTATGCATCGAGCCTGCTTCAGGGGTGGATGGATTGCTCCGTCCTCCAATCCTTGAGCCGTTTTCGTAATCTGCCGGCGGCAACGGCCGAGTTCCTAGCCAATGACGCCGTCACCGCCAGGCTTGCCGATCAAGATCATGCAGATCATCGGCGTCATGGACGACATCGCCTTTCAAACCTGCTCAGGAAGAAACGGACAGGCGTGGCGTGGCCGCTGCCTGAGGGGGAGTCAGTGACGGCTGTAGAGCGGCGGCATCACATCTTCGTCTGCGAGATCGGGATAAAGCTGCCTGCGGGTGCGAGCGAGCGCTTCTGCCTCCCGGCGATTCCGTTCCAGCAGAACGGCGGTGACGTCCTTAAAGGGCCCGCCGTCCGACAAGGCGACGCGGACGGTACCGCCCTGCGAGAGGAAGTCGCAGAAGGACCGCATCGAGCGAAGACGCGTCGTGATCTCGATATAGCGGTCGTCATGTCCAGCCATGTTCATCTCCCTTCCAAACCGTAAGATGGCGCGAACACTTCGGCGAGAAGATGGCGCTCGTTTCAGCTATCCGTCGGACATCAATCTCTGGCAAGCTTCCGATTGATCGCGGCGGCCGCCAGGGGCAGCGCCGCGGTCGCCACAGTCCCGAGCGGCAAACGCCGGAGCCCCCTGGTGACGACGAAGGCTGCCGCAATCGCGCCCGCCAGCTTGAGCCATGGCCGGTCACCGAGTTGGGCATGGGCACTGGCATCGGCCCAGCGAGCATTTTCGGTCAGGACGGTCGCGGCCTGCCGCCGGATCACCTGCAAACGGGCCTGGAGGTTTTCAAACTCTTCCCGCAACTCCCGGAGACGGCCTTCCAGAGCATGTCCTTCGGAGGTCTCGACGGTTTCCGCGACATAGGCGTCGAACGGAATTTCCCCACCAAGCGTGGCGAGATAGGCGCGGTATTCAGCCTCGTTCGCGAAGCCCTCGCGCCGGATGAGGTCAGGATTGATATCCGCCTCTTCTTTATTTGCGAGCGGGATGCCGGCGTCGTCGAGGCTGTTGGTGGCGCTAGTGCCGGATTCGTTCTTGAACATGATGCGTCTCCCGTGTTTCCTCACCGCAGAACGCCTGATGGCTCAAATTGATCCCACTCGCCGACCTGGCCCTGCGGGCCCACGCATGTCGCTGCCGAAAACCGCTGCATACTGTTGCGCGACATGCTTCAATCAAAAAGCTCGCCATGTCCAATCTGTTCACGCTTGCCCGGTACCTCGCTGATGATCGGATCGTCGGCAGGGTCGGGATCTTTTCTGTTGGCCTCGTTCAAAAACCGCGCGGCCTCGAGGAATGCGACCGATATTTCCTCGGTCCCCCATCCGGCTTCATTGGCGGCAGCAATCAGCTTTTCCAAGGCGTCGCGTGCAGCAGCGCTCGCTTCTTGGAAGCGCTGAGCGGGAGCCTCGGCTTTCGGCCGTGGAAAGGTCATCGTCTTCCCTCCATAGACTGGCTATCGAGGATGAACGCAGTTCCCGGGAAATGGATGCACCATGAGGACGATTTAGCTGCGGACGTTCCGATTTTCTCTATCAGATGACCGTTCGCAACAGAAACGGGGAAGGCTCCAGCAGACGCTGGGCAAGGATTCTGAGCATCGCCGAGCCCCTTATGCCGGTCGTGGTGCGCGAGCGGCCATCATGATAGACGACCGTCATGACCTGACCACGAATATCATAGCGTATCTGCGCAATCGTCCGGGTGTGAACCGGAAATATAAATTCGTCGCGCTCGGATGTCTGCCCGGAGGTCTTCAAAGTCATCGCCCATGCCCCAACGATGACAGCGCCCCCTCATGTTCCGCGTTTCAGGCGCACCCCGCCTGGAAATCGGAAGCACCGAACGCCCCAATCAAGCACATATTGCCTCCACGGTCACTTGACATGCCGATCCGTGTGGGAAAACTGTTTTATAACAGCAGCTTACGAAAGCACGAGGCACTGTTTAAATCAATGCAAGGTTTTCTCTAGCCCGTGGGCGTGAACGGCTTGCGACCAGCATTCGACAGTGAGTGCGAGCGACCGGACCGCTTCGTCCACCCCAAAAATCACGTCCCTCAACCGTTCGATCTCACGATTGAGTTCATACACCCCCGCTTCGTCGAGATCATCTCCGTCAAGCAGCCGCCTCGCCGTTTCGATCAAGCGTTCCGCCCGTCCGACGATGGCGAGAGCGCTGCGTATGATGATATCGAGCATCCGATTTTCCCTTGTTGCGTGAGAGAGCCTCGGACAAAATCGGGGTGCTGACAATCCTGAAATCTTGTCAGATCCGCTGGCGCATCCAGTCGTAGAAGTCCCTGACGTCTCGCAAGGCGGACGGCCCGCGACGCGGCGAGGAGACGTGATGTGAGGCAAAGGCGAACACACCCGCGACAGCAGTCACGAGCATAACCGTGGCAAGCGGATAATGTTTGACCACGGCCTCGGTCTGATGGATCGCTTTTCCAGCACTGTCCTTTGCCGATCGCCCGGCCTCCAGCACCTGCTGCTTGAGCATGTCGATCTGTTTCCGCAATGTAGTCAATTCCACGCGCAGGTCCTCTTCGGGCTGCCGGGGGACGCCGACGGATGCGGTGTTGGTATCGATAATCGCTTTCGGCACCGGTTCGCCGAGCTTGGCTCGGCTGGTGTCGAGGGTAGTCGTTTCACTGTTCTTGCGCCGCGGCATTTTGACATCTCCCAAAATCAACGTTCCGACCTCGCGGTCCCTCCATGAGAACTTTTTGATAGTCAATTGACAGCGCATGTCGCGACAACGCGCAACCTGCCTCGCGCTCGCGCCTCAATGATATTGTCAGACGCCTAAAGCTCGTCGCTGCGACGCCTTACCGCGTGCTTCAAAGCCAACAAGTGTCTGCGCCTCTCCAGCATGTAGTCGGCATAACCGACGCAGATAAAAAGCAGTGTCGGGCCGGCGTAGATGACGATGAGAGCCAATGCAACAAGGATGAATGCGGTCGTCATGGTCTGTCTTCCATCATGTTGATCCTATGAAGCGACGGACCTCATCCCTTCGGCTAGTTAGTCCGCCGCCAGTCTGCCCCTCACTTCCGCCGCGGGTCGTGGCCGTGGTGGCGATCATGCTCGCCGCCACCGCCGGAGACCTTTCTTTGCGTGCGTTTGTCCGGCTCTGCTGCCGGCTTCTGAATGTCGAGCGGCTCCTTGGCATTTTCATGCGAAGCGCCCGGACCGCCCTGGCGGATGGTCGCGGCGCTCTTCTTGGACGTGGACATCGATGCCTCCTAGCGGTCCTGGTGATGGCCCTGATGGCTGGTATTGATCTTACTGTTGCCTTGCTGACCCTTCTTATCCGGGTCTTCTACACCGCTTGCCATTGCGGCGTCTTCTGCTTTGGTCTTCATCGGCTTGCCTGCGCCCTTGCTGCTGACGTTGCCGGCTGGAACCGGAGGTAGCTTGCTGCTCATCACGTCTCTCCTCAGTCGGGGTCTCGGTTCGAGCTGTGATCCGAATATTGCTCGGTCTGAACCGTCTTGCCGTCCAGGCCGCGCTCCTTGGAATGTTGTGTCTTGTCGCGGTTCGACAGGACCGTATTTTCAGGAAGCTGCTCTTCTTCGAGATCGGTCAAGGCGCCGCTGCCATCGCCTTTTCCCTTCGCGCCAGTGCCGATATGTTTCCGGTCGGCATGTGCCATGGTTTTCTCCTTGGTCGTATCAAACAATCCAGATCCACCGAGGTTCCGGGATCGAAGGCAAATCAGCCGGATGGACCGCCAGGCCGGCCCTCCCGCTTGTCGAGATGCCGTCGCAACTCGTCCTTCTGGACGAAGCGGTCGGTGTTGCCCGGCTCGTGATCGGGATGCGATATTTCGACATCGAGATCATCGGGAAGCGCGAGCGCCTGCCTGGGGTTCATGATGCCGAGAGGGACGCGCCCTTCTTCGGTATCCACCGCGACTTCGACCAGGTGTTTCTTGGAAATCATCTCGGCGATCCTTTTCCTATCTATTCAGAATCCGCCGGCTTCCTATTCGTTCCCTTGCCATTCGATTTTGCGGCCTTTCCTTGCGCATCGCCTCCGTTACGCGCTGGACGAGCGGGCTCGACATCATGTCCTCGAGCGAAACCGACAGCTTCGGCTTCCAATTCGGATAGCTGTCACTCGTGCCGGGAATATTGGTCGGGTTTTTCTCATCGGTGAGATCGGCAAGGCGAACCGCAACGAGAAGGGATGGGGTTCTGGCGATGAAGCGATAAGCGCTGACGGTCAGCTGCCTCAGCGCCTCCCGACTTGCCCTTGCGTCAAGACGCTTCGGCAAGCCAAAACCGGCGGCTCTGAGCGCCGCCTTCAGGCGTCGCCGCTCGCGCTTGCGGTGTTCGAGATGCTTTTCGATAAGATTCGGCGGCACGATGCCGTGGTCGCGCCGGTCCTGGATGTCGGCGCCGCGCCACCAGCCGGCCAGGGTCTGATGATCGTGCGTCGAAATACACGCTAAGGCAAGAATGGGATAGGCAGCCGCCGGCTTGAAGCCGTGATCGTCCTGTTCATAGGAAAGGATCCGATAAGAGAGAATTCGGGCCGCCGCCAGATCATCGGGCAGGTCCTCGGGGATCATCCCCAAGGCTTCGCCGATGACGAGGCATCGATGCTCGGCCGACGTCTCGGCAAGGATCTGCAGGAGCCGATCCTGGGGATAGCGGACATAGCCGCCGCCCTGCGGGCTGGCGCCGAGCGGCACCAGAAAGAGGCGGCGAAGCGCCGGGGCATGATCGATGCGGATCGCACCCGCATAGCGCATGGCCGCGCTCACCAGACGACGAAAGGGAGAGGTTTCCCTTGATGCGATCATGGAAGGCAGATAGCCGGCAAGATGCCAGTCCTGCCCGTCGACGGCGAAGGGATCGGGAGGACTGCCGACGGTGGCCCCGGAAATATAGACTTCCGGCTCACTCCATGTCGCCGATCCGTCGACTGCTTCGCCGACGGCAAGATCAAGGTAGAGCCCGATCCGCATACCGGCCTTCAGCGCCCGCGCGGCCGCCTGCATCAGCTGCTGGTGGGCGAGCCATTGCAGCCACATATGGAAACGCACATCGTCTTCATGTTTGCGCTCGAATTCGGCGACGGCAGCGCTGTCGGCACGCTGGAAGTCGGACGGCCATTTCTGCCAGCCTGCGCCTGCGCCACGAGCGGTCATGGAAAGCGACAGGCATTCGAAAAGAGCGTGCCGCCGCAGGCTGTCGCCGCCTTGCGCGACGAAGGCGTCGAAATCCTGGGGATCATAGGTCTTGTCGGTCGCCGCTCGCGCCCGCCACTCCGGCCAGAGATCCCGCAGCGCTTGAAGCTTGGTTCGTGCGACGCCGGCGTAATCCACGAGCTCTGTTTGGCGAAGGCGTTGCAATTGCCGCTCGAGGTCGGCATTGCCGGCAAAGCCCGGCACCTTGTCGACGGCGATATGGAGCGGGTTGAGATGCTGGCGGCTCGAGGGCTCATAGGGGCTGCAGCGATCAGGATCGGCGAGAAAAGGCGCGTGAAGCGGGTTGAGACCGATGAAATCGGCGCCAAGCGATCCCGCCAGACCTGTCATAGTGGACAGATCCTCGAAGTCTCCAATGCCCCAGTTGCGCGCCGAGCGAAGCTCGTAAAGCTGCAGGCTGATGCCCCAGACGCGCGTGCCGGAGAGAAAATCCGGGAGGTATGACCTTGGGATCTCCTTGAGCGTCGGCTTCGGCTCCTGCCGCGTCCCGGCTGTCTCGCGATCAGCCGCCGCCGAGAGGTCAACCTTCAGTGCCGAAAGCAGCTTGCGCTTAGTGTCGCTGGAGATCGCCACTTCCCGATTGTCGGGACTGGGCCTTGTCGGGCTAATGCCGTGCCGGCGGGCGAGCCTTTCGATCTCCGCGCGCCTCATGGTTCGATCGCCTTCATCTCAGCCCCTTAAAATTTACTGATGCTCCAGATCACCGTCCAAGGCGCAAGATCGCCATCGTCATTGCGGCCGAGACGGAAGATCGTCTCGCCGCCCTCATGCTGAGCGCCGAGCGTCGCGGCCTCGTCACTGAGATTAGCGCTGAAGTGAAGTCGCCGGTTGCCGGCAAACGTCCAGTCCACCGCCACCGCAGTGCCGGCCGACCGGTAAGCCGCATGTCCGGCTCCGCCTTTCAGCAAGGGGATGATTCTTTGATGTCGCAGATCGAGAAGCATCCTGTAGAAATCAAGGGTCTCCGAGGAGGCGCGTTTCGACCAGTCGAGCTTGGCGGCAGCAAAGGTCGACGCCGTCGTCGGGTCGAGAAGCTCGTCGGCATCGAAGCCCGGCAGGCGCGAAAGCTCCTCGCGCCTGCCTTTGCGGACTTTGTCGTTCAGATCCTCGTCGAAATCGCAGAAAAACGGAAAAGGCTCTTTGGCACCCCATTCCTCGCCCATGAACAGCATCGGGATCTCGGGCGCCAGCAGGTAGATTGATGTGACGGCTTTGATGGCATCGGCCGGGCTCGCGGCCATGATGCGGTCGCCGAGCGCCCGGTTGCCGATCTGGTCATGGTTCTGGATAAAGGACACGAAGGCGGTCGGCGGCAGGTGGCCGCTTGGCCTGCCCCGACTCCCGCCGCGGTAGGGCATATGCTCACCCTGGAACACGAAACCTTCGGCCAACGCGCGGCCGAGCTTATCGGCATCGCCGGCGTAGTCGGCATAATAGCCGAAGGTCTCGCCGGTCGCAGCGATATGCAGCACATGGTGCAGGTCGTCGTTCCACTGGGCGGTGAAAAGCCGGGCCGCACCGTTCTCATCGCGCTGCAGCAGGTCGCTGTCGTTCTCCTCGTTCTCAACGATCAGGTGGACCTGCCGGTCGCCGGCCGCTGCCCTGACACGACGGGCGAGCGCATGCAGAAGATGCTCCCTGCTGTCGTCCTTGATCGCATGGACGGCATCGAAGCGAAAACCATCGAGCCTGAACTCGGTGATCCAATAGATGGCGTTCTCGATGATGAATTCGCGGATCATCTCGGAGCCGTCGCCGTCATAATTGACGCCGTTGCCCCAAGGCGTCCTGTGATGATCGGTAAAGAGCGGCGCGTAGGACGGAATATAGTTTCCATCCGGCCCGAAGTGATTGTAGACCGCGTCGAGGAAGACCGAGATGCCGCGCTCATGCGCCGCATCCACCAGCTCCATCAAATCTTCGGGCTTGCCGTAGCTGCTGTCAGGCGCATAGGGAAGCACGCCGTCATAGCCCCAACTATAGCGGCCCGGGAATTCAGCGACCGGCATGATCTGCAGCGCCGTCACGCCCAGTTCCCGCAGCTGGTCGAGACGCTCGATCGCGGCCTTGAAAGTACCCTGCGGCGTGAAGCAGCCAATGTGCATTTCGTAAATGATCATCTCCTCCCAGGGCCGGCCCTTCCAGGCAATGGTCTTCCAGCGGTAGGCAGAAAGATCGACCACTTCGCTCGGGCCATGCGCATCCTCAGGCTGGAACCGCGAGGCGGGATCGGGGACCTCGAGACCATCCGGCAGCACGAAACGGTAGCGCGCGCCGACGCCGGCTTCCGCGACCACGCAACGATGCCAGCCGTTGTCGTCCGCCTGCATCGGACGGCGATCCGCGCCTACGATCCTCAACGATACGCTTTCATGCAGAGGAGCCCAGAGGCGGAACAGAACGCCGTCTTCGCTGAAAGCGGGGCCGAACATCATTTTGGTCAAGGGAGAGCCTTTGATGAATGGACGGGATCTGGGTAACTGCCATGGGAGCAAAAAGTTTCGTCTGCAAGCGGACGTGGGAAAGCGGCCGCCGTCGGCAGTGTTTGGCCTGAGAAAAAGTAGGATTCTATCCTATCATGTGCGATCAAAGATGCAGAAAGATAGGAGTGCAATCGATGCGTTCGACGCAGCAGATGAGCATCACGTTGCCCGTGGAAATGGCGAAGCTGGTTAAACAGCGAGTGTCCAACGGCGAATACGCCTCAGAGAGCGAAGTCATTCGCGAAGGTTTGAGAGCCTTGCAAGAACGCGAAAACGCTGTCGAGCATTGGCTTCGAACGGAAGTTGCGGCCACCTATGACGCATATAAGGCCGATCCCACTAAGGCTAAACCCCTCGATGAGGTCTGGAGGCGCCTTGAAGCGAGCATGGACGAGATCGATCGGGAAAAGGATTGATGAAGCACTATCATATCCGCCTGACCGATGAGGCGGAGCTGGATTTGGTGCGTATCTATGGCTTCGTTCGTAGGAAATCCGCGTCTGCTACCGTCGCCCGCGATTGAGTGGCCCGCATCAGGACCTTCATGGATGGGTCCGAGATGTAATCCCGAACGTGGCAGCCTCCGTGATCATGTTCGCCCAGGCTTGCGTATAGTCGGCTTTGAGCGCCGGGTAAGCGTAGCGTTCGTCGTCGAGCCTACCGAGGTCATTATCATCCGTATCCTCTACGCCGGCCAGCGGTTTGACGAGGAAAGCTAGCAGCTTCTGGACTAGTCAGAATCACGCGCTGCCCGCCTGTCAAATATGATCCGCCCTGCCGCTCGCTTCGTCGACTACGCCGCAGCGACCTTGTCCCGGAGCGCTTCGTCCATGGCCGCCTGAAGCTGCTCTTGAGTGAACGGCTTCGTCATCCTGAGCATCGGGCCGAGCCCCTGGTCCTCGGTAAGCTCGACATAGCCGGAAGCGAGAATAACGGGCAGGTTGGGGAAAGCTCCACGAAGGTGGCGCGCGAGCTCGGCGCCGGTCATGCCCGGCATGGCGTGATCGGTAATGACAAGATCGCACTCCTGTCCGCCGGCGAAGAATTCCAGAGCCTGGGAAGCGGAAGCCGCTTCCCGCGGCAGGTGTCCAAGGTCCTCCAGCATCGCCACGGTTCCGGTCCTGACGAGCGCATCGTCGTCGACGACAAGAATGGCAAGCGATCGCGACACCGGCTTCACGGGTTCCGCGGCCGCCGGCACTAGCGCGGGCTGCGCCTTGGTGAAGCTCTCGGCGACGGGCAGCCAGAGGGAGACGGTGGTGCCCTTGCCTCTCGCGCTCGAAATCTGGATCGAGCCGCCCGATTGCGCTGCCAGGCCGTGCACCATCGACAGGCCGAGACCGGTACCCTTGCCGATCCCCTTGGTGGTGAAAAATGGCTCGGCAGCACGCAGAACCGTCGCCTCGTCCATCCCCTCGCCATCGTCCGAGACCGATATCTTGATGTAATTCCCGCCCGCAAGGCCGGTCGGTCGTGCCTCTTCCGGCGCCGCGGCGACCGTCACCGCACCGCCGCTTTCGAGCGCATCGCGCGCATTGACGAAGAGGTTGAGCAGCGCTAGCTCCAGCTGGTTGCTGTCCACCAGCAGCGGCTCCAGATCCGCCGGGATGCTCTTTCGAATCTCGACGCGCGGACCGACCGCCTTGGCGAGCAGATCCTCGACATTTTCGAACAGCCGGAGGAAGTCGACCGCCTGCGGCTTCAGCTCCTGTCGGCGGGCGAAGGCGAGCAGGCGCTGGGTGAGCGCCGTGCCGCGCTCGGCGGCCTGGATTGCGTTCGTCACCAGGCGTTCGCTGCGCTCATCGGCCGGCAGCCGCTTCTTCAGCAGGCTGAGGCTGCCGAGCACCGCCATGAGAAGATTGTTGAAATCGTGCGCCACGCCGCCGGTCAAATGGCCGATCGTGTCGAGCTTCTGCGCTTCGAAAAGCTGTGCCAGCGCCTCTTCGCGCTCGCGCGTCCGCTGATCGATCCGGTGCTCGAGTTCTTCATTAAGCTGACGCAATTGCGCCGCCGATGTTTCGAGCTCGGCGGTGCGCTGGTGCACCCTCGCCTCCAGCTCGGCATTCAGGCGTTCGAGTTCCCGCGTCTTCCTGTAGAGATCGGCAAAGACCCTGACCTTGGCCCGCAGCACTTCGGGCACGATCGGGACGGAGACGTAGTCGACGGCGCCGACCGCATAGCCGCGCAGCCGGTCAGGCTCGGCCAGCATAACGGCGGAGACGAAGATGATCGGCGTATTCTGATAGCGCGGATGCTGCCGGATCATGCTGACGAGCTCGAATCCGTCCTGTTCAGGCATGCAGACGTCCACGAGGATTACGGCGATTTCGGTGCGCAGCAGGTGCTCGAAGGCTTCGCGGGCCGACTGCGCCTTGATGAGGTTTTCCTCGAGCTCTTCGAGAATGACTTCGTAGCTCAGGAGCTTCGCTGGCTGGTCGTCGACGAGGAGGATGTTGACGGGGTTCATGGGCCGGATCCTCAGCGGTGCAACCACATGCGCAGAGCCGACAGGAGTTGCTCGGTGTTGACGGGCTTCGCCAGGTAATCCGACGCACCCGCCTCCAGGCATTTCTCCCTGTCACCCTTCATCGCCTTCGCCGTCAGCGCCAGGATCGGCAGACGCCGGAAGCGGGGCTCCGAGCGGATGACCTGCATCGTCTCATAGCCGTCCATCCCGGGCATCATGATGTCCATCAGCACGATCGCAACCGAGGGTTCATTGTTGATGATGTCAATGGCTTCGCTGCCGGTCGTCGCCGTCAGCACCCTCATGCCGCGGCGCTCCAGCACGCTGCTGAGTGCGAAGATGTTGCGGGCATCATCGTCGACAAGCAACACGGTCTCGCCGACAAGATCCTCGTCCGAGCTGTGCAGTTCCTGCAATGTCGCCTGCTTTGCCGCCGGGAGATCGGCGACCACCCTGTGCAGGAACAGTGCCGTCTCGTCGAGAAGCCGCTCGGGGGACTCCACACCCTTGACGACGACGCTGCGGGCCATGCTGTGGAGCGTCGCATCCTCCTCCGCAGAGAGCTCCCTGCCGGTGAAGACGACCACCGGCACCTCGCCGATCTCGGCATCGTCTCGTATCTGCTCCAGCACGTCGAAGCCCGACATATCGGGAAGAGAAAGATCGAGCACGACGCAGTCGGCGGAATTGCTCCGCAAAGCGGCAAGCGCCTCGGATCCCGAGCCGACGCTGGTGATGTCGATATCGTCATGTCCGAGAAGCGCAGTGACGCTCAAGCGCTCCGCCTCGTCGTCCTCCACGAGCAGCAACTGCTTGCGGCGCGGCTCGGCATAGGCCTTCAGACGCGACAGCGCCTTGCCCAAACCCTCCGCCGTCGTCGGCTTGCTCATGAAGGCGAAAGCGCCGCGCGTAAGCCCATGCTGCCGATCCTCGTCCAGACTGATGATCTGCACCGGGATATGCCGCGTCTGCGGGTTCTGCTTGAGCTGGCTTAGCACCGTCCAACCGAGCATATCGGGCAGGAAGATATCGAGCGAAATCGCCGATGGCTTGTAATCCTGCGCCAGCGTCAGCGCGTCGCTGCCGCGCATCGCCACCAGCACCTTGAAACCATTGTCGCGGGCGAGATCGACCAGGACGCGGGCGTAATGCGCATCGTCCTCGACGACCAGCAGCACCGAGTCGCCCGTCGCGATCCGGTGTCGATCGTCTGCGACGTGCTCGGCGGGCTTTTCAGCACGGCGGCTTGCCGCCGCCTCGGCGAATTCGACGACATTCGCCGGCGGAACCGGCCTGGGCGCAACCGCCCCGGCGCCAACATAGGTCAGCGGCAGATAGAGGACGAAGGTACTGCCGACGCCGGGCGTGCTGCGCAGCTGGATCTCGCCGCCGAGCAGGTTTGCCAGT
Source organism: Rhizobium lentis (assembly GCF_014200175.1). Taxonomy (GTDB): domain Bacteria; phylum Pseudomonadota; class Alphaproteobacteria; order Rhizobiales; family Rhizobiaceae; genus Rhizobium; species Rhizobium mulingense. Next base: position 295,348 of record NZ_JACHBD010000006.1, read on the forward strand.
TCGCGGCTGATCGCCAGCCCGAGGCCGGTGCCGCCATATTTGCGGCTCGTCGAGGCGTCCGCCTGCTGGAATGCCTCGAAGATGATACGCTGTTTTTCCGGCGGGATACCTATGCCGGTATCGACGACTTCAAAGGCGATCACCGACGGCGCGTGCCGGAGCGAGGGGTGATCCGACGACCAGCCGCTCGTCGCCGATGCGACGCGAAGTGTCACGCCGCCCTGCGCGGTGAACTTGAAGGCGTTCGACAGCAGGTTCTTGAGGATCTGCTGGAGCCTCTTTGAGTCGGTGATAATGCTCTTTGTGACGTCGGTGCCGACCTCGACCGCGAAGGACAGGTTCCGCGTTTCCGCTTCGTGCCGGAACGGTCGCGCCATCACTTCGAGCAGATTGTTGACGAAGATCTCCTCGGCGTCGACCGAGACCGTACCGGACTCGATCTTGGAGAGATCGAGAATATCGCTGATGAGATTGAGCAGATCAGTGCCGGCGCCGTGGATCGTCTTTGCGAACTCGACCTGCTTGCCCGACAGGTTGCCGTCGGGGTTTTCTCCGAGCTGCTGGCCGAGGATGAGAATGGAGTTCAGCGGCGTGCGCAGCTCATGCGACATGTTGGCGAGGAATTCGGATTTGTATTTCGAGGTCAGCGCCAGTTCGGTCGCCTTTTCCTCCAGCGCCCGCCGCGCCTGCTCGATCTCCTGGTTCTTCGCCTCGACCTCGACGTTGCGTTCCTCGAGCTGCTGCGCCTTCTGCCCGAGCTGCTCGTTGGTCTGCTGCAGTTCGCGCTGCTGGGTCTGCAGCTCGGCGGCGAGCTGCTGGGACTGCTTCAGCAGGCCTTCGGTCTGCATGGTCGCTTCGATCGAGTTGAGAACGATGCCGATCGATGTCGTCAACTGGTCGAGGAAAGAGAGCTGCAGCTCGGTGAATTCGCCTGCGGAGGCGAGCTCGATAACCGCCTTCACCTGCCCCTCGAAATGCACCGGCAGCACGATCGCGCTTCTCGGCAGAGTGGTGAACACGCCGGAGCTGATCGGTACGACGTTATCGGGCAGATCGGTGACGAGGATGCGGCGGGCATCGCTCGCGCATTGGCCGACGAGGCCCTGGCCGAAGTCGAGCCGCGGCGGATGCGCCGCCTCGCCGCCTTGCGCATAGACCGACAGCAGCGACAGGAACGGTTGGCTCTCGTCGGCATCCACTTGGTAGATGACGCCCTGATGGGCGCCGACCAGCGGCGCGAGCTCCGACAGCAGCATCTTGCCAACCAGCGTCAGGTCACGCTGCCCCTGCAGCATGTTGGTAAAGCGCGCTAGGTTCGTCTTCAGCCAGTCCTGCTCGGTGTTGCGCTCGGTGGTGAGCCGCAAATTGTCAATCATCGTGTTGATATTGTCCTTGAGCTCGGCCACTTCGCCCCGCGCATCGACCTTGATCGAGCGCGTCAGGTCGCCCTTGGTGACGGCGGTCGCCACTTCGGCGATGGCGCGCACCTGCGTCGTGAGGTTCGCGGCGAGCAAGTTGACGTTGCCCGTCAGATCCTTCCAGGTGCCGGCCGTGCCCGGCACGTTGGCCTGGCCGCCGAGGCGGCCCTCGACGCCCACCTCGCGCGCCACCGTGGTCACCTGATCGGCGAAGGTGGCAAGCGTGTTGGTCATGTTGTTGATGGTTTCGGCAAGTGCGGCCACTTCGCCCTTGGAGGCGACAGTGAGGTTCTGCTTCAAGTCGCCATTCGCGACCGCCGTCACCACCTTGACGATGCCGCGCACCTGCTCGGTGAGGTTGGCGGCCATGACGTTGACGGTGTCGGTCAGATCCTTCCAGGTACCGGCGACGCCCGGCACCTGAGCCTGGCCGCCGAGCTTGCCCTCAGTGCCGACCTCGCGGGCGACGCGCGTCACTTCGCCGGCAAAGGCGTTGAGTTGGTCGACCATCGTGTTGATGGTGTTCTTCAGCTCGAGGATTTCCCCCTTTACGTCGACGGTGATTTTGCGGGAGAGGTCACCGCGCGCCACGGCGGTCGTCACCTCGGCGATGTTTCGAACCTGGGTCGTAAGATTGGCGGCGAGCAGGTTAACGTTGTCGGTCAGGTCCTTCCAGGTGCCGGCGACGCCGGGAACGACGGCTTGACCGCCAAGGCGACCATCGGTGCCGACTTCGCGCGCCACGCGCGTCACTTCGCCGGCGAAGGAACGAAGCTGGTCAACCATGGTATTCAGCGTGTCCTTCAGGAGCAGGATTTCGCCGCGCACGTCGACGGTGATCTTGCGCGACAAGTCGCCATTGGCGATCGCGGTCGCCACCTCTGCGATGTTGCGCACCTGTGCCGTCAGGTTGCCGGCCATCGAGTTGACGCTGTCGGTCAAATCTTTCCAGGTGCCGGCCACACCGGAGACCTGCGCCTGACCGCCCAGCTTGCCTTCGGTGCCGACTTCGCGGGCCACACGGGTGACTTCACCGGCGAAGGCGTTGAGCTGATCGACCATGGTGTTGATGGTGTTTTTCAGCTCCAGGATTTCCCCCTTCACGTCGACGGTGATCTTGCGCGACAGGTCGCCGCGCGCCACGGCGGTCGTCACTTCGGCGATGTTGCGCACCTGGCCGGTCAGGTTGGAGGCCATGGAATTGACGTTTTCGGTCAGGTCCTTCCACGTGCCGGCGACGCCCGGCACCTGCGCTTGGCCGCCGAGCTTGCCTTCGGTGCCGACTTCGCGGGCGACGCGCGTCACTTCCGAGGCGAAGCGGTTCAGCTGATCCACCATGGTGTTCAGCGTTTCCTTGAGCTCGAGGATTTCGCCCGAGACCGACACCGTGATCTTCTTCGACAGGTCGCCATTGGCGATGGCGGTCGAGACTTCGGCGATGTTGCGCACCTGCGCCGTCAGATTGCCCGCCATCGAGTTGACGCTGTCGGTCAGATCCTTCCAGGTGCCGGCGACGCCGAGCACATTCGCCTGGCCGCCGAGCCGCCCCTCGGTGCCGACCTCGCGGGCGACGCGCGTAACCTCGCCGGCAAAGCCGTTCAGCTGATCGACCATGGTATTGATGGTCTCCTTCAGCTCCAGGATTTCGCCCGAAACCGGGACGGTGATCTTCTTCGACAGGTCGCCCTGGGCGACCGCGGTCGCGACTTCGGCAATGTTACGAACCTGGCCGGTGAGGTTGGAGGCCATGGAATTGACGCTGTCGGTGAGGTCCTTCCAAGTGCCGGCGACACCGCGCACATTGGCCTGGCCGCCGAGCCGGCCTTCCGTGCCGACTTCACGGGCGACGCGCGTCACTTCGCCGGCAAAACCGTTCAACTGGTCGACCATCGTGTTGATGGTTTCCTTCAGCTCCAGGATTTCGCCCGAAACCGGGACGGTGATCTTTTTCGACAGGTCGCCATTGGCAATCGCGGTCGAAACCTCGGCGATGTTGCGCACTTGCGCCGTCAGGTTACCGGCCATCGAGTTGACGTTTTCGGTCAGGTCCTTCCAGGTGCCGGCGACGCCGCGCACATTGGCTTGGCCGCCGAGCCGGCCTTCCGTGCCGACTTCGCGGGCAACGCGCGTCACTTCCGAGGCAAAGGCGTTCAGCTGGTCGACCATCGTATTGATGGTTTCCTTCAGCTCGAGGATTTCGCCGGAGACCGAAACGGTGATCTTCTTCGACAGGTCGCCGTTGGCGATGGCGGTCGAGACTTCGGCGATGTTGCGCACCTGCGCCGTCAGGTTCGAGGCCATCGAATTGACGTTGTCGGTCAGGTCCTTCCAGGTGCCGGCGACGCCCGGCACCTGGGCCTGACCGCCGAGCCGCCCCTCGGTACCGACCTCGCGGGCGACGCGCGTCACCTCACCGGCGAAGCCGTTGAGCTGATCGACCATGGTGTTGATGGTTTCCTTGAGCTCCAGGATTTCGCCCGAGACGTCGACGGTGATCTTGCGCGACAGGTCGCCGCGCGCCACGGCCGTCGTCACCTGGGCGATGTTGCGCACCTGGGCCGTCAGATTGCCGCACATGGCATTGACGCTATCGGTCAGATCCTTCCACGTTCCAGCGACGCCCGGCACCAGCGCCTGGCCGCCGAGCTTGCCTTCGGTGCCGACCTCGCGGGCCACACGCGTCACTTCCGAAGCGAAGGAGCGCAGCTGGTCGACCATGGTGTTGATCGCTTCCTTCAGCTGCAGGATTTCGCCGCGCACGTCGACGGTGATCTTCTTGGAAAGGTCGCCGTTGGCAACGGCGATCGTCACTTCGGCGATGTTGCGCACCTGCGCCGTCAGGTTCGACGCCATCGAGTTCACGCTTTCGGTCAAGTCCTTCCAGACGCCGGTCACCTCGGACACCTGGGCCTGGCCGCCGAGTTTTCCGTCGGTGCCGACCTCGCGGGCGACACGCGTCACCTCGGAGGTGAAAACGCTCAGCTGCTTGATCATTGTGTTGACGATATCGGCCGAGCGCAGGAATTCGCCCTTGAGCGGCCGGCCGTCGACGTCCAGCGGCACGGTCTGCAGCAGGTCACCCTTGGCGACCGCGGTGATCGTGCGCGTCACCGCCGTCGTCGGCCACAGGAGATCGTCGATCAGGCCGTTGATCGATCCTTCCATCTCGGACCAGGACCCATCGGAGAGGCCGAAGCGCACCCGTGTGCTGGTTCGCCCATCGCGGCCGACGACCTGACCGACATGTTCGAGCTGCTGGGCCATACGCTGGTTGGCGGCAATAATGTCATTGAGGGCATCCGCGATCTTGCCGGTGACGCCCGTGAGATCAGAGCGCATTCGCACGGAGAAATCACCGCGCCTGACCGCGACCAGAACCTCAAGGAGCGGGCTGGCATCATCGAACGCCATGGTTTTGTGGTCGTGCCCACTGAGGCTCTCTGCCGCGGCGTTGTCACGCGCGAATTCGCTGATTTGGTTGCTCACGAAAATCCCCTTCTTTGACGACTGGTAATTTAGTGCTCAACTTGGAAAATGGTATGGGCCATCCCCGGTAGAGCTTATCATGGTTTGTCCTTCAAAATGAACTTAGTAGCTGCATAAACCTACGCCCTGTACGAAAGCCGGCTTTGCGGTTTTTTGCGCAGGCTGGAACCGTTCTCCGCCGGCCGTCGTTTCCGTCCTGACAATGGAGAGCGACATGTCGAACGTCTCGAGGACCGGCAAGGAAGAGATCAACAACGCGACCAGCCCGACCACCTTTGGAAAATCGGTCGAAAGCCAGGCGCAGATCCAGGATGCGGCGGAAGCCTCGCGCGATGCCGGCGATGAAATGCTCAACATTTATCGGCTGGAACCGATTGCCGCCCCCGACGATCCGAGATGGGACAATGCCCCCGGCCATGGCATCGTTGTCGTCGCCGCCAGAACGCCTGGCGATGCCAGGATCGTCGCCGCAGCGCGCGAACTCGATTTCATGGAAGTGGATGCGGCGCCCGCCGAGGATGTGACGACGGCCAATGCCAGTGCCTTCCGCGATGACAAGCTCTATACTGTCATCGAGGTCGACCGGAACAGGCGCGATATCAAACGCGGCATCGTCGAGGGTACGGTCTCGGTCGACACGATCCGGTCGGTTGAACCGGATTAGAGCCCGCCTCTTTCATTGGAGTTCTCATGAATACCGCCAATCTGCAGCTCAAGGGCCTGATCATGGCGATGGCGTCCATATGCGACGCGATCGTCGAGAAAGAACTGCTCACCCGCCAGGAACTCAATGCCGCGCTGTCGAAAGCCATGAAGGCCATCGAGGAAGACGACGATCATGAGCTGTCGGACGCCAACCGCGCTGCGATCCTGTTTCCTATCCGTGTCTTGCAGCTTGCCGAGCAGGCTGCCGGAAAAGGCGAGCAGCGGACTTTTTCGGACTATGCCAAGCTCGTGGGGAAGCTGAGCTGAGCGTGTTCGAGGGATCACCCTTGACGCTGTCGACGTCGAGGCCGGCTGCGGCGCGGGGCCGGGCATAATCGTGGCAGCCTAACGGCGTCCGAGGAAAACTTCTCAGCACTTTCCCAGGCGATCCAGGCGTCTCTTGAAACCGTGGATATGTCCAGCGCCGCATGCAGGTTGATTTCGTCTGCGATCAGCCCGCCTCTTCGAAAATCCTTGTTGCAATTCGGTCGCAATTGCAGAATAGATAGATACGAGGCTCATCAGCAATGATTGCAAATGCGTCGCATTTACATCGGTGAACTTGTTATCGGCCGCCGCTGTGCGTGCCGAACGGTTGATGAGGCAAAAGAAGGGAATATTCATGCTTAGTTGCCTAAGACGCAAAGTCATAACCGGGATGGTGGCCGTTGCCGCACTCGGCCTGATGGCCGGCGGTGCCGCCGCGCAGGAGAAATTCAAAGCGGTGACCACCTTCACCGTCATTGCCGACATGGCAAAGAACGTTGCCGGCGATGCCGCGATCGTGGAATCGATCACCAAGCCCGGGGCCGAGATCCACGGCTATCAGCCGACTCCGGGTGATATCCAGCGGGCCCAGGGCGCCCAGATCCTCTTGTCGAACGGCCTCAATCTCGAGCTGTGGTTTCAGAAATTTTACCGGAACCTGAAAGATGTTCCCGACGTCGTGGTCTCCACAGGCGTTGAGCCGATGGGCATCAGCGAAGGCCCCTATAGCGGTAAACCCAATCCGCATGCCTGGATGTCGCCGAAGAACGCGATCATTTATGTCGACAACATCCGCGATGCCTTCGTCAAATATGATCCTGAGAATGCAGAGGTCTATAAGGCCAATGCGGAGGCCTACAAGAAGGAGATCGAGGCGACCATTGCGCCGATCCGCCAGAAGCTGGGTACCATCCCCGAGGACAAGCGCTGGCTTGTATCGAGCGAAGGGGCCTTCTCTTATCTCGCGCGCGACTTCGGCTTGAAGGAACTCTATCTGTGGCCGATCAATGCCGATCAGCAGGGCACGCCGCAACAAGTCCGCAAAGTCGTCGATGCCGTCAGGGCCAATAAGATCCCTGCCGTGTTCAGCGAGAGCACGGTGTCGGACAAGCCGGCCCGGCAGGTCGCCCGTGAAACCGGCGCCCATTATGGCGGCGTGCTCTATGTCGACTCCTTAAGCGAAGCCGACGGCCCCACGCCGACCTATATCGACCTGCTGCGCGTCACCTCCGACACCGTCGTCAAGGGCCTTGCCGAAGGCCTGTCGCAATGAACGCGACTGGTTCCCCTGTTTTCCCCGCATCTTCGGATGCGGGGGCCGGCATTGCTGTGACGGATGCCACGGTCACCTATCGCAACGGCCACACGGCGCTGCGAGACGCCAGCTTCCAGACCCCGACCGGCACCATCACCGCGCTTGTCGGCGTCAACGGTTCCGGCAAGTCGACCCTGTTCAAGGCGATCATGGGCTTCGTGCGCCTCGCCAAGGGCGAGATTTCGGTGCTCGGCATGCCGGTCGAACAAGCGCTGCGGAAAAATCTCGTCGCCTATGTGCCGCAATCGGAAGAGGTCGACTGGAATTTTCCGGTGCTCGTCGAGGACGTCGTCATGATGGGGCGCTACGGCCACATGGGGATGATGCGCATACCGAAAGCGGCCGACCACGACGCTGTGTCCAAGGCGCTCGCCCGCGTCAACATGAGCGAATTCCGCAAGCGCCAGATCGGCGAGCTTTCCGGCGGCCAGAAGAAACGCGTTTTCCTCGCTCGCGCGCTGGCGCAGGACGGTCGCGTCATCCTGCTCGACGAACCCTTCACCGGTGTCGATGTCAAGACCGAAGAGGCCATCGTCAAATTGCTCCACTCGCTACGCGACGAAGGCAGGGTGATGCTGGTCTCGACGCACAATCTCGGCAGCGTGCCGGAATTCTGCGACCGCACAGTGCTGATCAAAGGTACGGTACTGGCCCACGGACCCACAGACGAGACCTTTACACAGGAAAACCTCGAGAAAACCTTCGGCGGCGTGCTTCGCCATCTCGTGTTGAGTGGCTCCGGGGGCAAGCCATATCCCGTCGGCATCCTCACTGACGACGAGCGGCCGCTGGTCCTGCGGGAGGGCAAGCTGCTCGCGCCTGCCTCGGCGGACGGAAGCGGGGACCAAGGCTGATGGCCGCCATTCTTGAACCTTTTACCTATGACTACATGCTGAACGCCATGTGGGTCTCGGCTCTTGTCGGCGGTGTCTGCGCCTTCCTCTCCTGTTATCTGATGCTCAAGGGCTGGTCGCTGATCGGGGACGCACTCTCGCACTCCATCGTGCCGGGTGTCGCCGGCGCCTACATGATCGGACTTCCCTTCTCGATCGGCGCATTCTTCTCCGGCTGCCTTGCCGCCGCGGCGATGCTCTTTCTCAACCAGCGCACCAAACTGAAGGAAGACGCCATCATCGGTCTGATCTTCTCCTCCTTCTTCGGGCTTGGCCTCTTCATGGTATCGCTGAGACCGACTGCAGTGAACATCCAGACGATCGTGCTCGGCAACATCCTGGCAATCACGCCCGAGGACACGTTGCAGCTGGCCATCATCGGCTTCGTTTCGCTCGCCATCCTGCTGGTGAAATGGAAGGACCTGATGGTCGTCTTCTTCGACGAGACCCACGCCCGCTCAATCGGGCTCAATCCAACGCGGCTCAAGATCATGTTTTTCACGCTGCTGTCGGCCTCGACGGTCGCGGCCCTCCAGACAGTCGGCGCCTTTCTCGTCATCTGTATGGTGGTGACGCCGGGCGCGACGGCTTACCTGCTGACGGATCGTTTCCCGCGCCTGCTCGTCATCGCCGTAGCGGTTGGGGCAGCGACCAGCTTCGTCGGAGCCTATGTGAGCTATTTCCTCGACGGCGCGACCGGCGGCATCATCATCGTTTTCCAGACGTTGATCTTCCTTGCCGCCTTCTTCCTGGCGCCCAAGCACGGAATGCTGGCGAGCCGGCGCAGGGCTGCTCAAGCGCTGGGGACATCTCCATGAACGGTCTCGCCGCCTTGCTGGTGCCGTTCCAGTTCGATTTTATGATCAACGCCCTGATCATCTCGGTGCTGATCGCCATCCCGACAGCGCTGCTCTCCTGCTTTCTCGTGCTCAAGGGCTGGGCGCTGATGGGCGACGCCATGAGCCATGCCGTATTCCCGGGCGTGGTGATTGCCTATATCGCCGGCTTTCCTTTCGCGATCGGCGCCTTTGCGGCCGGGATGGTCTGCGCGGTTTCCACCGGATTCCTCAAGAATAACAGCCGCATCAAGCAGGACACAGTGATGGGCATCGTATTTTCGGGAATGTTCGGGTTCGGTCTCGTCCTCTATGTGAAGATCCAGTCCGAGGTGCATCTCGATCACATCCTCTTCGGCGACATGCTCGGCATCGGCTTTCCCGACATCGTGGAAACGGGAGGCGTTGCGCTGCTGACGGCCGCCATCATCGCCATCAAGTGGCGTGACCTGCTGCTGCACGCGTTCGACCCGGCGCAGGCGAGAGCGGTCGGGCTGAGGGTGAACCTGCTTCACTACGGCCTGCTCTGCCTGATTTCATTGACGATCGTGGCAGCGCTTCGGTCGGTCGGCATCATTCTCGCCATCTCGCTGCTGATTGCACCAGGCTCCATCGCCTATCTGCTGACGCGCCGCTTCAGTACGATGCTCGCTTTTTCGGTCGTAATCGCGGTGATCACGGCTTTTGCAGGCGTCTATCTCTCCTTCTTTATCGACAGCGCGCCGGCCCCGACGATCGTACTTCTGTTCGCGATCGCCTTTATTGGAGCCTTCCTCCATGCGACGCGCAAGGCCGCACGGATCGAAACGCAAGAGCCAAGCTGAGGATGAACGATCGCCTGCCTCCGGAACGGAGAGCCTTCGCCGCCGCATGTCCGGCACTGTCGATTTTTGCGATAAGTTGATTTAATCGGTCTTGTTTTCCGGCTGCTCCTGTGGCTATACCCCGGCCGCATAACTCACGCACCGGGGATTTCTTCGTGACCAACCTCAAATCGCTCCTGGCCGCCTGCGGCCTCTCCGCCCTGATCGGCCTTGCCGCAACGCCGTCTCTGGCGGGTTCGACAACCTATCCGCTGACGCTGGAAAACTGCGGCGCAGAGGTGACGTTCAAGAAGGCACCCGAGCGGGCGATCGGCCTCGGCCAGAACAGCGCGGAAATCCTGCTGCTGCTCGGCCTTCAGGACAAGATGGTCGGCACCGCCTTCTGGCCGAGCAAGGTGCTGCCGCAGCTCGCCGAGGCCAATGCCAAGGTCAAGCTTCTGACCGTCGAAATGCCGACCTTTGAATCGATGCTTGCCGAAAATCCCGATTTCGTCGCGGCGGCGCTGCCGAGCCTGATCGGGCCGAACAGTAAGGTCGCCAAGCGCGAGGATTTCGACAAGGTGGGCGTCGCCACCTATCTGTCTCCGAGCACCTGCCTCAGTACCAAGGACGTCAAGGATCAGTACGGCAGTCGCGGCGAGCTGTGGAACATGGATCTTCTCTACAAGGAGATCGACGAGCTCTCGCAGATCTTCGACGTCGCCGACCGCGGCCAGGCGCTGATCTCCGATTTCAAGGCGCGTGAAGCCAAGCTGCGCGGAAGGGTTGCGAAGGACGGCCAGAAACTGTCCTACGTCTTCTGGTTCTCCAGCCCCAGCCCGTCGGCCGATGCCTATGTCGGCGGCAAGAACAGCGCCTCCGGCTTCATCGCCGACCTGCTCGGTGGACGTAATGCAATCGACGCGGCAGCGGAATGGCCCACCATCGGCTGGGAAGGCATCATCGCCTCCAATCCCGATGTCCTCGTCGTCGCCAGCCTCGACCGCAACCGCTGGGAGCTCGACAAGCCGGAGGCAAAGATCAAGTTCCTGAACACCGATCCCGCCGTCAGCCAGATCCCTGCCGTCAAGAACAAGGCGCTGGTCGTCATGGACGGCCAGGCGATGAACCCGACCATCCGCACGATCTACGGCGCCGAACAGGTGGCCGAGCAGCTGAAGGCCCTCGGTCTGCTGAAGTGACCGAGGCAGGCCGTCTCTTCCGGCAGCTGGGAGCAGTCACCGCACTGCTTGTGGCTTCCCTGTGCCTCATCGCTGTCGCCATCGGCGTCAGCGTTGGAATCGGCGATCTGCCGATTCCGCTTGCGACCACATTCTCCGCCGTCACCAACCGGCTCGGCTGGACCGCGGTCGACTTGAACCGCATCCACGAGACCGTCATCTGGGATTATCGCCTGAGCCGAGCGCTTGTCGCCGCCTTCTGCGGCGCCGGGCTGGCGCTTTCGGGCGCCATCATGCAGTCGCTGCTGCGCAACCCGCTTGCCGAACCCTATGTGCTCGGCATCTCCGCCGGGGCTTCCACCGGCGCCGTCGCGATCGTCATCCTGGGGCTCGGTGCCGGCGCGGTGTCGCTGTCTGCCGGCGCCTTTGCCGGCGCGTTTGCAGCTTTCTTCTTCGTGGCGCTGCTCTCGAACGGCACGCGCGGAGGCGCGGACCGCACCATCCTCGCCGGTGTCGCCGCATCGCAGCTCTTCAACGCTTCGACTTCCTATATCGTCACCACCTCGGCCAATGCGCAGCAGGCCCGCGACGTCATGTTCTGGCTGCTCGGCAGTTTCGGCGGCGTGCGCTGGCCGGAATTCGCGTTGGTCTCGATCGTTGTCGGCATCGGTCTCGCCGCCTGCCTGTTCTACGCCCGCGTGCTCGACGCCTTCGCTTTCGGCGACGAAGCCGCCTCCTCGCTCGGCGTCAATGTCGGCCGCGCGCGAATGGCTCTCTTCGCGCTCACCGCGATGATCACGGCGACTATCGTCAGCATGGTCGGCTCGATCGGCTTCGTTGGGCTTGTCGTGCCGCATGTCGCCCGCTTCATCGTCGGGCCGCTTCATATCCGCCTCCTGCCGGCCTGCGCCATTGCAGGGGCGATCTTCATGGTGTTCGCCGATATCGCCGCCCGCGCCCTCATTCCCGGCCAGATCTTGCCGATCGGCGTCGTCACCGCCTTGGTCGGCGTTCCCTTCTTCTCGATCATCCTTTATCGGTTTCAGCGCGCGTCATGAGCATCAAGGCCGACAACCTCACCTGGAAAATTGGCAGGAAGACTATTCTGGACGGCGTTTCCATGGAGGCTCAACCTGGCCGGATGCTCGGACTGCTCGGGCCGAACGGCTCCGGCAAGACCTCACTGCTGCGGCTTCTCGCCGGCCTGAGGCGGCCGCATTCCGGCCGTGTCACGCTCGACCGCAAAGATATCGGCAAGATCAGCCGCCGCTCGATCGCCCGGCGCATCGCCTTCGTCGAGCAGCATGCCACGACCAACGCCAATCTGAAGGTCGTCGATGTCGTCAAGCTGGGCCGCTTCCCGCACCGCTCCATGTTTTCCGGCTGGACCAAGGCCGACGAAGAGGCGGTCGAAGCGGCGCTCGCCCGCGCCGGCATGGCGGAGAAGCGCGACGACCGCTGGCAGAGCCTGTCGGGCGGCGAAAAGCAGCGCGCCCATATCGCCAGGGCGCTCGCCCAGTCGCCGCAGGAGCTGATCCTCGACGAACCGACAAACCATCTCGATATCCAGCACCAGATCGGCCTGATGCGGCTCGTCTCCGGCCTGCCGATCACCAGCATCGTCGCCCTGCACGATCTCAACCACGCCGCCATGTTCTGCGATGAGCTTGTTATCATGCAGCAAGGCAGGATCGTCGCCTGCGGCTCGCCTGAGGACGTGCTGAGCGAAAAGCTTCTGCGCAACGTCTTTTCCGTCGAGGCCCGCATCGAAGCCTCGCCCCATCATTCACGTCCTCACATCCATTATCTCAGATGAGAGCGGCTGAAGCCGCCCTCACGTCACGATCTGCAACGGCAAAGCGGTGGTCTTCTTGATCGTCTTCAGGACGATGCTCGACTTGACCGAGGCCAGATTGTCGGTGACCCGGATCATTCTTTCGAGAAACTGGCTGAGATGGTCGAGGTCGCGGGTCATGACCTTCATCAGAAAATCGGCGTCGCCGGTCTGCGAATAGCATTCCAGGATTTCCGGCGCGGTTTCGATGAAGCGATGGAGCCGCTCGTTTCCTCCCTCCGTATGGGCTCTGAGGCTGACAAGCGTATGAGCGACAACGCTGAAACCCAGTTTCGCGGGGTTGAGAATGGCCACGACGCTCTGGATATATTGCTCCTTGCGCATCCTTTCCAAACGGCGTGCGCATTGGGTGGCGGAGAGATTGACCTTCTGTGACAGCTCGCCCTGTGTCATCTCGCTGTTTTGCTGAAGCGCCGCGAGCAATTTGATATCGAACTGATCAAGCATGACTCACCCGTGTTGAGGGGAATTTCTGCATAATATAGCCGTACGGCGCAGAATGTCTGCATATAAATGCTTGAACAGGGAGAGGATCGCAGAAATTCGCCGCCAAACTCAGTTAATCTCCAAGCAGAGTATAGAACGGAGGTGGACCTATATGTTTGAAGAACTGAAGAACCGGCCGGCTGACAGCCTGCTCGCCCTGATCAAGGCCTTCCAGGCCGATGAACGCGCTGGAAAGATCGACCTCGGCGTCGGCGTCTATCGTGACGCGATGGGCCGCACGCCTGTCATGCGGGCCGTCAAAGCGGCGGAACAGTTTCTTCTGGAAACGCAGGACAGCAAGAAATATCTGGGCCCCGAAGGCGATCTGCAGTTCGTGCGCCTGCTGCAGCCAATCGTTTTCGGGAAATCGCCGACTTTCGTTCAGCGTCTTGTCGGCATTCAAACACCGGGCGGCAGCGGCGCGCTGCGTCTCGGCGCGGAGCTCATCCAGACGGCAAATCCATCGGCGAAGGTCCTGCTCGGCACGCCGAGTTGGCCCAACCACGCCCCGATTTTCGGTTCAGCGCGACTGGGAGTAAAGGAATATCCCTTCCTCGACCTCACCTCGCAGCAGGTGAAATTCGAAAGCGTGATCGAGGCTCTATCTTCTGCCGACCCGGGCGATGTCGTGCTTCTTCACGGCTGCTGCCACAATCCGACCGGCATCGATTTCACCATGGAAGAGTGGCGGCAGATTGCCGAGCTCCTCGTTGCGCGGAAGCTAATGCCCTTCATCGATCTTGCCTACCAGGGGCTCGGCGACGGTCTCGAACACGATGCCGCACCGACACGCATGATCCTGGAGACCGTCGACGAAGCGCTGATCGCCTATTCCTGCGACAAGAATTTCGGCCTCTACCGCGAGCGGGTCGGCGCGCTCTATGCCATGGCCCGCACCGCCGATGACATTGGGAAAGCCGAAAGCAACATGGCCGCCCTTGCCCGCGTCAACTGGTCCATGCCGCCGGACCACGGCGCCGCAATCGTCCGGACCATTCTCGAAAGCGCCGAAATGTCGGCAATGTGGCGTGCCGAGCTCGAAGAAATGTGCGAGCGCGTCAACGACAATCGGGCAGCGCTCGCCGCCGCCGCGCCGGATCTCGCCTTCATCAGCCGGCAGCGCGGCCTGTTTTCCAATCTGGCCATGTCGAGGGAGACGGCGGCGGCGCTTCGCGCCAGGCATGGCATCTACATGGCCGATTCCGGCCGCATGAACCTTGCCGGCATGCAGCCGGCCGATGCCGGCGCCATCATCACCGCACTTCGAGCCGAAGGTTGCTTGAAGCAATAGTGACATAACCGTCTCAAGTCATTGGATTTCCAAATGAGCAGTAAAGAAACGACCGGCCAGGCGATCACCCGTTCGCTCATCGCCCATGGAATCGACACGGTTTTCGGCATTCCGGGCGCCCACATGTATGACTTCAATGACGCTCTTTACGGCGCCGGCGACAAGCTTCGATTCATCCATACAAGGCATGAACAGGGTGCCGGCTATATGGCCTACGGCTATGCGAAGTCTACCGGCCGGATTGGTGCCTATACCGTTGTCCCCGGCCCGGGCGTCCTCAATTCCGGCGCGGCTCTCTGCACCGCATACGGTGCCAATGCGCCGGTGCTCTGCGTCACCGGCAACATCATGTCGCACCTGATCGGGCAAGGCAGAGGACAGTTGCACGAACTGCCGGACCAACTCGCGACGATGCGCGGGATTACCAAGGTTGCGAAGCGCATCAACCATCAGTCAGAAGCCGGTCCCGTCATGTCAGAAGTCGTCAGCAAAATGCTTTCCGGGCGGCAGGGTCCAGGAGCGGTCGAAGCCCCTTGGGATGTGTTCGGGCAAACCGGCCCGGAAACCGATCGACCGCTCGGCACCAAAGCCGCTCATCCGGCCGTCGATCCCGATCGGATCGCGGCAGCGGCGACGCTGATTTCAGGCGCTCGGAATCCAATGGTCATGGTCGGCGGCGGCGCGACGGATGCCGGAGGCGAGATCGCGGCGCTCGCCGAGCTGCTGCAGGCGCCTGTCACTTCCCACCGCTCCGGCAAGGGCATCGTCGCGGATGACCACCCGAACCATCTCAATTTCGTCGCCGCCTATGAATATTGGAAGAAGGTCGATGTGCTGATCGGGATCGGTAGCCGGCTTGAGTTGCAGTTCATGCGATGGAAATGGCTGCCGAAGGGCCTCAAGATCATCCGCATCGATATCGACCCGACCGAGATGGTCCGCCTCAAGCCCGATGTCGGCATCGTCGCGGATGCAAGCGATGGAACGCGGGCGCTCACCGATGCGCTGGCAGGCGCGAGACGTGAGGATCGCACCGGCGAGTTTGCCGAACTCAATACAGACGCACGGTCTCGCTTTCATGCGGTGCAGCCGCAGCTTGCTTATCTAGATTCCATCCGCGAAATCCTGCCGAGAGACGGCTTCTTCGTCGAGGAAATCAGCCAGATGGGCTTCACCGCCCGCTTCGCCTTCCCGGTCTATGGCCCGCGCCAATATGTGACATGCGGCTACCAGGACAATCTCGGTTTCGGCTTCAACACGGCGCTCGGCGTGAAGGTCGCCAATCCCGATAAGGCCGTTATCTCCGTTTCCGGTGACGGCGGCTTCATGTTCGGCGTTCAGGAGCTTGCCACAGCTGTCCAGCACAAGATCGCCGTCGTCGCCATCGTCTTCAACAATTCCGCCTATGGCAATGTGCTGCGCGATCAGAAGCAGACTTACGAAGGCCGCTATCTCGGCTCGGACCTCACCAATCCGGATTTCGTCGCCCTCGGCGAGAGCTTCGGTGTCAAATCCTTTAAGGCGACGAGCCCCGGCGAATTGCGTGAGGTATTGGAAAAGGCGCTCTCGCTCAATGAGCCCGTGCTTATCGAGGTTCCGATCGAAAAAGGATCCGAAGCCAGCCCCTGGCCTTTCATTCATCCGGCTCCGCACGCCGAATGAAGCCTGTCAGGGCGACGGTCCTTTGAGAAAGACCGTCGCCAGCGGCGGCAGCGTCAGTGACAGGGAGACGGGCCGGCCGTGGGCGGGGATGGGTTCACTCGAAACTGCGCCGTTGACGAGACCGGAGCCGCCATACTCCCGCGCATCCGTCGTTATCCGCTCGATCCATACGCCATCGTGGGGCACGCCGATCCTGTAGCCGTAGCGCGGCACCGGCGTGAAATTCGAGACGACGAGGACCGAGGAAGAACGGTCAGGGGCATAACGCAGCATACCGAGAACGGAGTTGACGCTGTCGTCGGCAGTTGCCCATTCGAAACCCTCGGGATGAAAATCGCCGAACTGAAGTGCCGCCTCGTCGCCGTAGAGGCCATTCAGATCCTTCACCAGACGCTGGATGCCCATATGCGCCGGTCGGTCCAGTACGTCCCAATTCACTGAGGCGTCATGGTTCCATTCGCCCGGCTGGGCAACTTCGCCCCCCATGAACAGCAGCTTCTTGCCTGGATGCCCCCACATGAAGGCGAGATAGCTGCGCAAATTGGCGAATTTCTGCCACTCATCGCCCGGCATTTTCGTCAGCAGCGAGCCTTTGCCGTAGACCACCTCGTCATGGGAAATCGGCAGCATGAAACGCTCGGAATAGGCATAGATCATGCCGAAGGTCATCGTGCCATGATGGTAGCTGCGATAGACCGGATCTTTCTCGATGTAACTCAGGCTATCATGCATCCAGCCCATGTTCCATTTGATATCGAAACCAAGCCCGCCCTCTGCCGGCGGCTTGGTGACGCCCGGCCAGGCCGTCGATTCCTCGGCAATGGTCATCGCATGCGGGCAGCGCTCGTGAATGATGCTGTTCAGATGCTTGAAGAACTCCACCGCTTCCAGGTTCTCGCGGCCGCCGTAACGGTTGGGAATCCACTCTCCCTCGTTGCGGCTGTAATCGCGGTAGAGCATCGAGGCGACGGCATCGACGCGCAGTCCGTCAACATGGTAGCGCTCGAGCCATTCGAGCGCGCTGGCAATCAGGAAGCCCTTCACCTCGTTGCGGCCGAGATTGTAGATCAGGGTGTTCCAGTCGCGGTGAAAGCCCTCGCGCGAATCCTCGTGTTCGTAGAGCGCGGTGCCATCGAAGCGAGCAAGACCCCAGACGTCGGTCGGAAAATGCGCCGGCACCCAATCGAGGATGACGCCGATCCCGGCGCCGTGGCAGCGATCGACGAAATAGGCGAAATCTTCAGGCGTGCCGTAGCGGCCAGTCGGAGCGAACAGGCCGAGCGGCTGGTAGCCCCAGGAGCCGCCGAAGGGATGCTCCATGATCGGAAGCAGCTCGATATGGGTAAAACCCATCTCGCGCGCATAAGGAACGAGCCGCTGGCTGAGCTCGACCCAGTCGAGCGACCTGTTGCCGTCCTTCTGCTCGCGCAGCCAGGAGCCGGCATGCACCTCGTAAACGGAAATCGCGCCCTCCAGCCTTTCCTGCCTGGACCGGCCTCTCATCCAGGTATCATCGGTCCATCGAAACGGCGTCGAAGACGCGACGATCGAGGCGGTGGACGGAGCGGCTTCGCTGGCTCTCGCCACCGGATCAGCTTTCTGCGGCAGGCAATTGCCATGCGCGTCGATAATCTCGAACTTGTATCGTTCGCCGGAAGCAAGCCTCGGAATGAACAGCTCCCAGACACCGCCCGACTGTCTCAGCCGCATCGGATTTCGTCGTCCGTCCCAGGCATTGAAATCGCCGACCACCGAGACTCGGCGCGCATTCGGGGCCCAAACGGCGAAACGAACGCCCGCGACACCATCGACCGACATGGCCACTGCTCCGAGCGTCCGGCTCAGGCTGTAATGTGTGCCTTCGGATATCAGGTGAAGATCGAGCTCTCCGAGCAGGAGACCGAAGCTATATGGGTCCTCGGTGATCTGCTCTCCATCCGGCCAGTGGATCCGCAACCGATACCCCATTCTCGAGGCCGTGGCCGCCGCAAACAGGCCGGAGGGGTGAGCGACGCTGAATGGCGTCACCACCCTGCCGCTCGATGCGTCGATGAGATCGACCGCCTCTGCTCCTGGCAAATAGACGCGCACCACAGTCATGCCGCCGATCTCGTGCGGACCGAGGATCGAGAAGGGATCGCCATGGCGACCCTCGATCAGGGCCCAAAGCGCATCGTGTCCGATGCCTGCGAGAAGTTCCGAGCGTTCAACATTCATGCATTAACCCCCGCTAAGCGCGATACGATTTCCGTAAGCCCGGCGAGCGGGATCGGTAGCCACTTCGGCCTGTTGCGGGCTTCATAGGCGACTTCATAGGCGGCCTTCTCCAGGAGAAAAGCGTCGAGCACCCGCCTGCGTTGTTCATCCGGCATGGTAAGCGCCTTCGAGGCCGAGACCGCCTGCCAATAGGCATCGAGAAAGGCTGTCTCGGCATTTTGCCCGAAACGGGCGATGGCATAGCGGCGGACCTCGTTTTCATGTTCGGTGACCGCGTCGTTCTCGAGTTGAGCCGTGGCGACCAAATAACTTAACGACCGCAAAAACCCGGCGACGTCGCGCAGTGGAACCGTCTTAGCTCGACGCTCGGCAAGATTTTTCGCGGGTTCGCCTTCGAAGTCGATGATGACCGCATCTCCCTCGCTGACCAGGATCTGTCCGAGATGAAAGTCGCCATGGGTGCGCGTCATCAACGTGCCGCGGGCGCTATTCGCCAGGCTTGCGCCGAGCTCGACGAGTTCGGTACGGCGCTCTATGAGCGGTGCGGCCAGCAGATCTACCCCGGGATCGGCATTATCCTCGCGTTCTGCAAGCTTCGACATCGCATAGGCCACTTCTCCCGCGACGGCCTTCTTGATTGCTGCAACCTCGTCGTCCCCAGCAACGACGGGGCTGAAAGCTTCATCCGCATTCTCTCCGGCGAGCACAACATGCAACTCGCCCAATCTCATTCCAACCATTCCGACGAAGCTGATCAGTGGCTGGAAGACCTCATCGTCCGGCTCAATTGCCGGGTCATTCAGCACGAATTCGTCGGCCGCGCGGCGCAGATTGTTCAGCATCCAGTTCCAGGCGTCGCCCTGATTGCGGATCGCGCCCTGGACGATGATCAGGGTCGAGCGGCGCCCGCTGGAATCGGTATGCGCGACCTCGCCGAGCAGCGGCGCGGTGTGGTCATAGCCGGCCCGGGTGAGGAATCGCGTCATCTCCACCTCGGGGTGGATACCCGGGAAGATGTGCCGGATCAACTTGATCATGGCGATATCGCCGACGATAAGCGAACTGTTGGATTGCTCGGCCGACAGCCAATGCACCGGCATGTCATCGGTGACCTGCAGCCGATCAAGCCGCTCGGTGCCGAGAAATTCCAGCGTGCCCGTGCGCCCGGTGGTGCGCGAGCGGTCGGCGAGCCCACGCAGGATACCGCGCGCCATCGGCTCCACGGCAAATCCATCCGTCAGAAAGCCGACCCGCCTGCCCTGACGAACCCGCCCGAGCGCCAGCTGTTGGGTCAGCGCCGAGGGATGGGCATCGTCCCATGCGACTGTCAGCGGCAGTTGATAGAATTCGGTATGGTCGGGCAGCACCGCTTCCAATTCGCCGAGAACGACACCGTCGACGAAGGGGATCGGCGTCGCGGAGATCAGCCGCGCCGCCTGAAGCGGCTGGTCCTTCGCCCCGAACCACCGCCGCCGCGAGAGATAGGCAGGCAGGATTTCGTTGCTTAGCATGCGCATATGCGCGGGCTCGTCGACGAGATCGAGCAGGCCGCGGCGAATGACCATCGTCACGAGGTCGGGCAACTGTTCGGGCGGCGCCGTGCGCCATGCGGGCGGATCGGCATCGGCCTCCAGCTGGAACCAGAAGAAGCCGTAGGGCGGCAAGGTCAGGAGATAGGTCAACTGCCCGATCGGCGGAAAAGGCGACATGCCGGTCAGCTCGATCGGCACGCGTCCCTCGAAAGCCGAAAGGTCGAGTTCGACCGCCTGTGGGAGCCGGGAGAGATTGGTGACGCACATCAGCGTCTCGCCGTCATATTCCCTGAGATAAGCGAGGATCTTGCGGTTCTCCGGCGAGAGGAAACGCAGAGAGCCGCGCCCGAAGGCAGGATGGCGGCCGCGCAGCGCCAGCATTTTGCGCGTCCAGTTGAGCAGCGAATGCGCGTCGGTGCTCTGTGCTTCGACGTTGACCGCCTCGAAACCGTAGAGAGGGTCGGCGATCAGCGGCAGGACCAAGCGGGCCGGATCGGTACGCGAGAAACCGCCATTACGATCAGGCGACCATTGCATCGGCGTCCTCACCCCATCCCGGTCGCCGAGATAGATGTTGTCACCCATGCCGATCTCGTCGCCATAATAGATGACAGGCGTGCCAGGCATCGACAGAAGAAGGGCGTTCATCAGCTCGATGCGCCGCCGATCACGCTCCATCAACGGCGCCAGCCGCCGCCGGATGCCGAGATTGATGCGGGCGCGCTTGTCGGAAGCATAGGTCTCCCAGAGATAGTCACGCTCGGCGTCGGTCACCATTTCCAGCGTCAGCTCGTCGTGGTTGCGAAGGAAGATCGCCCACTGGCAATTCTCCGGAATCTCAGGCGTCTGGCGCAGAATATCGGTGATCGGGAACCGGTCCTCCTTGGCGATCGCCATATACATGCGCGGCATCAGCGGGAAGTGGAAGGCCATATGGCATTCGTCGCCGTTGCCAAAATATTCGCGCGTATCCTCCGGCCACTGATTGGCCTCGGCAAGCAGCATCACGCCGGGATGGGTCGCGTCGAGGGCGGCGCGGATGCGCTTGAGGATTCCATGGGTTTCCGGCAGGTTTTCGTTGATCGTCCCCTCGCGCTCTACGAGATAGGGGATCGCGTCAAGACGGAAACCGTCAATGCCGGTCTCCAGCCAGAAGCGCATCACCTTCAGCAGTTCGTCCATGACGAGCGGGCTGTCGAAGTTGAGGTCTGGCTGGTGGGAATAGAAGCGATGCCAGTAATAGGCGCCGGCCACCGCATCCCATGTCCAATTCGACTTTTCTGTATCGAGGAAAATAATGCGCGTTTCCGGAAACTTCTGATCGGTATCCGACCAGACATAGAAGTCGCGCTCGGGTGAACCCGCCGGCGCCTGGCGGGCGCGCTGGAACCAGGGGTGCTGGTCGGAGGTGTGATTGATGACGAGCTCAATAATGACGCGGATATTCCTCTGGTGGGCGGCGTCGACGAACGCCCTGAAATCCTCCAGAGTCCCATAGTCGGGGCTGACATTGCCGTAGTCGGCGATGTCATAGCCGTCATCGCGGCGCGGCGAGGGAAAGAAAGGCAGGAGCCAGATGGCGTTGACGCCGAGCGCCGCGATATGATCGAGTTTGGCGTGCAGACCGGCAAAATCGCCGACGCCATCGCCATTGGCGTCGTAGAACGATTTGATATGCAGCTGGTAGATGATCGCATCCTTGTACCAGAGCAGCGGCTCGGTGTTACCGGATTTCAACGTGTCCATTCATGCCTCCGCTGCGCGAACGCGCCAGATTGCAAAGGGCAGAATGTGAGGATTGAGACTGATCGTCTGCCGCTTGCCGTTCCACCTGAAACGATGCCCACCAACCAGATCCTCGGCGTCGAGCGCGCCGCCGTCCCCGAGCGACCACTTCCAGAGCGGCAGTTCGACGTCGCTCTGCTGGAAATTATGGGGGTCGAGGTTGATCGCGATCAGCAAGACGTTATCGCGCGCGCGACTCGCCTTTTCGAAGAACAGGATGTTGTCATTCCAGGCGTTCAGCAGCGTCAGCCCGAGATGCGAATGCAGCGCGATGTTTTCGTTCCGGATGCGGTTGAGCATCCTGATTTCGGCAATGATGTTGCCCGGTCGGTCGTAGTCCCAGGCGCGGATTTCGTATTTCTCGCTGTCGGCATATTCCTTGCGCTTGGCGTCGGGACGTCCCTCGCAAAGTTCGAAACCGTTATAAACACCCCATAATCCCGAGAGGGTGGCGGCAAGTGCTGCGCGGATGAGGAATGCCGGGCGCGGCGCGTTCTGCAGAAAATCCGGATTGATGTCGTGCGTGTTGACGAAGAAATGCGGGCGAAAGAACTCCTTCGGCGCCGTCTCGGTCAGCTCGCGCATATATTGCTCGAGTTCCCATTTGGTGTTGCGCCAGGTGAAGTAGGTGTAGGACTGGGAGAAGCCGATCTTCGCCAGCCGGTACATCACCTTCGGCCTGGTGAAGGCTTCCGACAGGAAGATGACATCGGGGTGGCGCGCCCTGATATCGCCGATCAGCCATTCCCAAAACGGAAAAGGCTTGGTGTGCGGATTGTCGACGCGAAACAGCTTGACGCCCTGGTCGACCCAGAGCTGGACGATATCCCTCAGCTCCACCCATAGGGAGGGCAAGGCGTCCTTCGTGTAGAAATCGACATTGACGATATCTTCGTATTTCTTCGGCGGGTTCTCGGCATATTTGATCGTGCCGTCCGGGCGCCAGTCGAACCAGCCGGGATGCTCAGTCAGCCAGGGATGATCCGGCGAGGCCTGGATGGCGAGGTCCAGCGCAATCTCCAGCCCATGCCGGCCCGCCTCCTCGACCAGCCGGCCGAAATCCTCGAAATCGCCGAGCTCGGGATGGATGGCGTCATGGCCGCCATCTTCCGAGCCGATGGCATAGGGGCTGCCGGGATCGCCGGGTGCTGCCTTCAGGCTGTTGTTGCGCCCCTTGCGGTTGGTCGAGCCGATCGGGTGAATGGGCGGGAAGTAGAGCACGTCGAAGCCCATGCCGCGAATGTCGGCCAGTCTCGGAATGACGTCGTCGAAGGTGCCGTGCCGGTTGGGATCGCCGCTCTGCGAACGCGGGAAGATCTGGTACCAGCTGGCGAAGGCCGCTTCCTTGCGTTCGGCGTCGACAGCGCTTGCCGTTGAGCGAAACCGGAACGGCCGCCTGTCGGCCTTGTTCATCAGTTCGGACGTCTCTGGATCGAGCAGGATCGCCGTGCGCTCGGGATCGGAAGCGTTTTCGAGACTGTCGATCAGAGCCTGCAATCCGGCGCCGAGCGCTGCCGGCGCTTGCCCCTTGGCGGCGTGAACGAGGTTTAATCCCTCCTGGAGCTCCAGCTTCAGGTCAAGTCTCGCATCGTTCTTCTTGGTCAGCTCGTAACGGAAGATCGCGAACAGGTTCTTCCACGCCTCGACCGCGAATTCGTAGCGCCCCATGCGCTCCAGCAGGAATTCGGCCCGCCAGCGGTCGTTCTCGACCAGTTGCATCGGCGTCTCGTTCCACTCCGCCATGGCGTCATGTGGCCGCCAGAGCAGGACGGCTGCGAGCGGGTCGTGACCATCGGCGAATATATCCGCCTCGACGGTGACGCTCTCGCCGACCACGCGTTTGACAGGAAAGCGTCCGTCATCAACCCGCGGCATGATGTTTTCGATGGCAAGCCGCGCCGACGCCGTCGCCTGCTCGACCTCGAGGGCAGGCCTGGATGTGATCGGCTCCGGCGCCTTGCCTTCAATCACCCGGGTCTCGCCTGCCCGCAGGCGCAGGGCTGCGCCATCGGCGGCGACGGGAAGAAAACCGGAGGCGGCCTCGCGAAGCGCGGTTACCGGCGCAGGCGCGCTTCGCCTGAGGTCACGGTTGAGCAGGATGAAGCGCACATCGGACGCGCTGCGAAGATCCTGCGCCTCGGATTGGACAAGCACCGAAACCGGCCCGCTGGCATTGCGGATCAGCCGAAGCGACGGAGCCCGCGCCTTCCTGGCCTTGCCGATCTCGCTGTTGGCGAGACGGATCTCGGATGAGATGTCGAAGGTGAGATCATGACGGAGCTTGCGCAAGCCCGAGCCATCGCCATGCGTCGGATCAAGCGGCGTCGCCGCACCATATTCGAAACCCATGGGAACCATGAGGCCGCCGCCGAGCGAAGCGGCAAGCCGCAGCGCCCGGACGGCGCGCCGCTCGAGGATTTCGCGGCTCTCGGTCCCATGCGCGATACGCCTGGCGAAGGGCGGCTCGGGAAAGGCGATCTGCCAGCCGAGCGGCTCCTGGATACGATGCTCCTCGACGAACCATCTCTCGTCGAGATCCCACCAGGCCATCGATGAAAAACATCCCGCGAAACCCGCATCGGCGATGGCGCTTCTCACCGCAAAATCGGTACCGGGCGTCCAGGCGAAGAATTGCACCTCGGCCTTCTCTAGCACGCCCGCAATCAGCGATTTGAAAAAGGCCGGTGCCGCCCGATCGATCCCGACCACCCTATATCCTGAGAGGCCGGCGTCGGACAGGCGCTGCAGCCGATCGGTCCATTCCACCAGCAGCTGCGACTGCTGCTCCGCCCCCATCGTGGTCATCGGCTCCGGCGGGTCGAACGGCGAGCGCCGGGGGTCGACGGGGCGATAGCCCGCTTGTGGGTCCCGCGCTTTCCCGTCGAGCATCAGGTCCATCATCAAGCCGACGCCACTCTTGCCGGCGACCTCAGCCAGCCGCGACACTCCATCCGCAGCCGCGCTTTCGAGCTGCAGTTCAGGATCGAGGCGATCAAAGTCTTGAGAGGAAAAGACGCTGCATTCCCCGCCTCTGTTAAAAAGGGGCGCCGTCAGCACATGGTCGAAACCGATATCCGCCGCATGGTCGAAAACCTCGCGCCATGCATCGGTCCCTCGGAGGAGCAGCGGATTGACGTAATAGATCCGGGGTGGGGTGCTGAGTGCACCCTGCTTCACAGAGAATAACATCGGCCGCCGCCTCGCGTTTTCTTTTCAGGCAAACTTCCTTTGGCGGAGGTTGTTCCACTCAACCCGTCAATTTACGGCTGCATGAGACATCGCAGGCCGCGATGAGACGGTGGGAGGTGCATGTTCCTGTGACGCGGAAAACGTATCGAACGTCCAATGGTTGCCGTTGGCGGATGGAAAACTCCACGACGCCCTTGTCGTTGCCGATGAATGTGCAGATTCGCCGTCAGGGCGGCGCGATCGTATTTAGCATTCCTCCCGCCCTGTTGAAAATGCTCGGCGTGGAAGTCGGCTCGGAGTTGACGTTGGTCGTCAGCAATGGAGCGCTTGTCGCAAGGCCAACGCGAGCGAAGAAGAGATATACGCTGGCGGAGCTCCTCGATGGGGCGGATGAGATGTCTGAGCTGAACAAGCAGGCTGCCGCCTGGAACGTCAGCCCGCCTGTCGGTAATGAAGCATCCTGATGGTCCGCAGCAATGTTCCGAAGCGTGGCGACGTCTTTCTGGTCGACCTGAATCCGGTTGTCGGGATAAAGGATGCACATCGATGCGTCGTGATCAGCCCTCGCGAGATCAACCTCGTGGGACTGTGCCTCACCGTCCCCATTATTACGGGAGGAGTGTTTACTCGTAAGGCTGGACTGGCTGTGAACATCTCAGGCCACAAGACGACCGGGGTCGCTCTCTGCAATCAAGTCAGAGCTCTCGACATCATGGAGCGCGTAAGACTTGAAACCGCTCGGCTTGTGGATACGTTGAACACCCCCACGACTGACGAGATCGTCGCCAGAGTGGTCAGCATAATCGAACCCGCGTGATCGCGTCGCCTGCGACTATCAACTGTCATTCGGCGGCGGTTGCTCGATGGAGATTCACAGAACTCGGCAAATTCAGTGCGACTGCAAAGGCGATCAGCGTGAACCCAACGATAGAATTGCACTCCCATCCCGGACTCGACGAGCGGATCGTAATCGTCAGGGCGGGAGACGAAGTGGATGCCGTGTTTGTCAGGACCGAGAGGTTCAACGTCCTGATCGATACGCTCGGCACGCCCGAGCTGTGCCGGAGGGCGCTGGATCTGCTTGAGGAAAAACCCGCGGCCCACCCACTGATCGTCGTCAATTCGCATATGGATTGGGATCACTTCTGGGGAAACGCCGCCATTGCAGGGCGTGCTCCCATTATCGCGCATGCCGCAGCACTCGACCGTCTGCGCGATCCCGCGACACAGCAGGTCCTAACGGACAAAGCGGGCGAGGAATCGCGGTTTCGCGCTGTGCAACTCATCGGCCCCGACATCACTTTCTCCGGCTCGATGGTTCTGAACGGCGGCGATCTGACGCTCGAACTCATTCACACGCCGGGACATACGCCCGACCATCTCGCCGTCTGGATTCCCGAATTGCGCATCTGCCTGGCCGTCGACGCGGTGGAATATCCCATTCCTGAGGTCTGGAGCAGAAGCGCTGATGATCTGCGTCTGATCCGCTCCTCTCTCGAGCGTATCCGCAACCTTGATGCGAGGCTGGTCATCCCCGCACATGGCAGGACGTCCTCTCCTTCGACAGTCGATAAGAACCTCGCCTATTTCGAGACCCTGGCCGATCGTGTCGGATCCATGAGCGAGGGCCAGCTCACGGATCCGCAACTCGGCAGTGAAAGCGGCTTCAGGCTGGAAGACTTCGTTGCCATTCCGGACGACATGCCTTCAGATACTTTAGCGTTCTACCGGAACTGCCATGAGACAAATCTCGGCGCCACGGTTCAGGCTCATATCGAAAAACGAAAATCCGCGTCGCTGCCGCACAGGGAGACCAGGACGTGAAGCTGTTGGAGGGCGGGCGGACCGGGCAGATCTGGCGCGACGGCGATAGCGTGATCAGACCATCAGGCGCATGGACGCCGACGGTGCATCGGTTTTTGCGCCATCTCAGGAATAGAGGCTTCCGGGGGGCGCCGGAGCCCATCGCGATATCAGCCGAAGGCCAGGAAGTCGTCGGCTACGTCGCCGGGCGCGTCTGCGAAGACCTCAGCGATCCCCTTGTAGGATCGGAGCGCATGCTGATATCGGCAGCGAGGCTTCTGCGCGAGTTTCATTCGGCCTCCGAAGGTTTTCTGGAATCGGATGGTGAGATCAAGGCATGGATGCTGCCGCCGCAGGAGCCGCGGGAGATCGTCTGCCATGCAGACTTTGTGCCTTATAACGTCGCCACCGTAGATCACGAGGCTGTCGGGATCATCGACTTCGACACTGCCCATCCCGCGCCGCGCCTCTGGGATCTCGCCTATGCGGTCTATCGCTGGGCGCCCCTCTCCGATCCCGCCAATCCGGCTGTTGCATTCGACCTCGACGAGCAGGTGCGGCGGGCGGAATCTTCTGCACCGCCCATGGGGCGACGGTCGAAGAACGGCGCCGGCTTCCGGATATGATCTGCAGGCGGCTTCAAGCCCTCGTCGACTTCATGCTGGCGCGTGCCGCAGCCGGAGACGAGAGCTTTGCCGAGGATGTCTCGGCGGGAGACGCACGCCTCTATCTGAACGACATCGGCTATCTCGGCATGCACCGAAATCGGCTTTTGAAAAGGCTGTCCTGACTAAAGCCACTTACGCCTGCGGAAGAAGGTGAACAGGCTGAGGCAAAGGACGCAGATGACGCCGAGCACTGCAAAATAGCCGTACTGGAATTTCAGTTCCGGCATATCGTCAAAATTCATGCCGTAGATGCCGGCGATGGCGGTCGGAACGGCGAGGATCGCCGCCCAGGCGGCGAGCTTGCGGGCGATCGCGGTCTGTTCCGTCTGGCCGATCATGACGCTCGCCTCGAAGGCGAAGGCCAGCACCTCACGCAGCGCGTCGATATCCTCCTGAACCCGGCGCACATGATCGGTCACATCGCGAAACAGCGACTGCAGCGTCGGGTCCATGCCGGGGAGGTCGATGTGCTCGTATCGCCGGCAGACATCCACCAGCGGCACCACGGCGTTGCGCAGCCGCAAGAGCTTGCGCCGCAACAGGTAAAGCCGTTCGATGTCGGATTTTTCCAACTGTTCGCGCAGCACCAGATCTTCGAGCTTCTCGACCTCCTCCTGCACGACCTCGATGACGGGCATGTAGTTGTCGACGATGAAATCGAGTATGGAATAAAGGATGTAGTTCTCGCCATGAGCAAGAGCGGCGGGCGTTGCCTCGCATCGCTGCCTGACCGCCAGGTAGGAAGAGGACTCTCCATGGCGAACGGAGACAACATAGCCGCGGCCGACGAACAGATGCGTTTCGCCGAAGATGATCTCGCCATCCTTCATATGGGCAGTGCGGGCGACGATAAACATCGCATCCCCGTAAATCTCCAGCTTCGGGCGCTGATGGGGCTGCGCCGCATCCTCGATCGCCAGCGGATGGAGATTGAACTCTGCCTGCACCTGGTGCAGCAGCACTTCATCCGGCTCATGCAGGCCGATCCAGACGATGGCATTCTCGCTGTTGCGCCATTCGCCGGCTTCTTCGATCCTGATGTCGCGAATGCGCTGCCCGTGCTGATATACGGCGGCAGCCACCACGCCCCGCCGCTCATGCCGCGGCGATGCAGCGCCGCCGCCGGCCTGCGAAGTAACACTTTCCGGATCCTTCAACCGTTCCAAATCCTGCCGTCCTCCATTTCCAGACATAGCCCCACCATGGCCGGCCTCCTCGCCGATCCGTGTCGTTGCGATCATAATGCTATTTCAGCCAATATGCATCCGCCTCGATGGAAGCCGATTCGGCGCAGGACGGCATCAAGTCTCCGTGGAAATATCGTCCCAGTCACGGACGGATGCTGCCGCTCTCGGATCATCTGCTGATGTCGGCACGCCTTCCGACTGAAGCTGAGCAATAGGCCGGGCTTTGCGGGCCTGCGCCTCGTCCGGGCTTTGGGAAACGGCCGCGTGTGCCGGAAGTATCAATGCAAGAAGAGCTGAAAATATGCGCTTCATCATGAACTGGTTCCAGTCATCCCTTACCCACTATCGATAGGCATTTTCCTGTCTGAGCGGGCTCATGAACGCAAGGGGCGGCGAGTTTCCGGAAAATTGGTAAACGGCCTTGTTACCTCCCGGAACACATCGTTAAATTTTTCTCGTTACAAAGGGATCACGTGAAGCCGGTATGAGGCCGGGACCGTTCGATGGGGACTTTAATGCGTCGTCCAAACATAAAATCGAGTTTGCTGTTGATCTTCAGCGGCATCGCCCTGCTTTTTGGTCTTGTCGCTTATCTCGCCGTCGATGGTCTTCGAAATACCAACGGTTCCACCGAGGAGATCGCGACCCGCTGGCTGCCGAGCGTGCAGGCTTCGCAGGCGATCAATCTCAACATGACGAATTTGCGCCTCGCCTACCGCGATCACGTCATCGCGCAGACCGAGGCTGAGAAAAAGACGCGCGAAGAGTCCATTGCCGTCGCCGAGAATGCCATTCGCAAATCGGTGGACGCGTATCTTCCGCTTGCTTCGTCAGACCACGAGCGCGAACTGATCAAGACGATCAAGGAGAGCGTTGAGGGCTATATCGCCAGCAGCTCGCAATTGCTCGCCCTTTCGCGCGCCAACAAGACCGAGGAAGCCGGGCAATACCTGGGCGCGGGGATGCGGTCCTACTCGGACAAGCTGAAGGAAGCGACGACGAGCCTCGTCGAGCTGGATGTCAGCGGCAGCAACGAGGCTGCCGAACTCAGCAAGGAAACCTTCGCCTCGATAGAATTCTACCTTCTTGCCGCGATCGGTTTTGCGGGATTGCTCGTTCTCGGCGCCGTCGCCTTCGTGCTAAAGAGCATCGCCAACCCGATCACTGGCATCACCGTCTCGATGCGGCGCCTGGCCGAGGGCGACACTGGCTCGGAAATCCCCTTTGCCGACCGCGCCGATGAGGTCGGCTCGATGGCTGCGGCAGTAGAGGTCTTCCGCCAAGCGGCGATCACGAACAAGCGACTGGCACTGGAAGCCGAAGAAAACCGCAACAAGGCGGAGGCCGAGCGCGCTGCCGCCCAAAAACGGGCGGAAGAAGACGCTTCGGAGCGGCTGCGCATTGCCACCTCGGGTCTTGCCGCCGGTTTGAAACGGCTCGCCGCGGGCGACCTCGCCTTCCAGCTCAACGAGGCCTTCGCTCCCGACTTCGAGGCGCTGCGCCACGACTTCAACCAGTCGGTAACACAGCTGGGCGCGACGCTGAGAGCAATTTCCGAAAGCATCGGCACGATCGACGAAGGCACGCGGGAAATTTCTTCCGGTGCGAGCGATCTTTCCAAGCGCACGGAGCAGCAGGCCGCCTCGCTCGAGGAGACGGCCGCCGCCCTGGAAGAGATCACCGCCAACGTGTCGAATTCCAGCAAGCGGACCGAGGAGACGCGCACGGTCGCCACCGAGGCAAATCGCAGCGCCGGGATCTCCGCAGAAGTCGTCTCCCATGCAGAGGAAGCGATGGAACGCATCGAGACCTCGTCGCAGCAGATTTCCAACATTATCAGCGTCATCGACGAAATCGCATTCCAGACCAACCTTCTGGCCCTGAATGCCGGCGTCGAGGCGGCGAGAGCCGGTGAGGCCGGCAAGGGTTTTGCCGTCGTTGCCCAGGAAGTGCGCGAACTCGCACAGCGCTCCGCGGGCGCTGCCAAGGAAATCAAGGGCCTGATCCAGAACTCCTCGAAGGAGGTGGAAAGCGGCGTCAGGCTGGTGCGCGATACCGGCCAAGCCTTGAAGACCATCGGCGGCTTCATCACTCAGATCAATCACCATATGGATTCGATCGCCACGTCTGCGAAAGAGCAGTCGATCGGATTGAGCGAAGTCAACGTCGCGGTCAATCAGATGGACCGGACCACACAACAGAACGCGGCGATGGTGGAACAGTCGACGGCGGCATCCGACTCGCTCGCGCAGGAGGCCCAGAAGCTTCGCGAGCTGATCAGCCAGTTCAGGCTCTACGATGCGGCCTACGGCCAGTCGGCAGCTCTTCGCTCGACAGCGAGGACGATGGCGCAACCCACAGCCCGCGCGGCCATCCATACGGTCGCGGCACGTCGCTGAACAGGGGCGAATGACGGACCCCTGCCCTGACGACAGCTCACGCAAATACAATAAGAAGGCGCCCGGCCAATACCGGGCACCCTTCATTTCGTCATGACGCGAAGGCCGGATTGCGCCGCGCGCCCATTCTCAGCACGAAATAGATCGCTCCGCCGATGGCAACGCCGAAGAACCAGCCATAGGTGCCCCACCAATCCGGCAGGATCGAGGTGAAGGTCGGCAGGATCGAGGAGAATAGCGCGCCGACCGCGAATGCGATGAAGGCATTGCCGTGCCATCCGTTCTGGAAGCGGAATTCGCCATCCTCGCGGTAGAGCGCTTCGACGTTCAGCTGGCTCTTCCGAATGAGATAATAGTCGACCATCATGATGCCGAAGATCGGACCCATCGTCGAACCGATGAAGTTGACGAAATGCGCCGCACCCGTCTCCCAGGGGGCAAACGGATAAAGCACGAGAGCGATCAGGGCGGCGATATATCCCCCCCGTTTAAAATTGATCTGGCGTGGGAAGACATTGGCGAAATCGAAGGCCGGCGACACGAAATTCGCCACGACGTTGATGCCGAGCGTGGCGACTGCGAATGTCAAAGCGGCAAGCAGCGCTAGGAACCAGCTATCAAATTTCGCCGAGATCATTTCCGGATGCAGCAGCACCTCGCCGTACACGGTGAAGGCGGCCGTGGTCGTGACGCCTGCGACGAGGCAGAAGGCCAGAAGATTGATCGGCAGGCCCCAAAGATTGCCTTTGCGCAGCGCTTTTTCGCTCGTTGCGTAGCGCGAGAAATCGCAGAAATTCAGATAGAGCGCTGCGAAATAGGTAATCCAGGTGGCGGCGACAGCGGCAAGTGCCGCAATCGAGCCGGGTTCACCCGGCACGCCGGCATCCTTGGTCTTCTCGATCAGCACATCGCGCGGGATTTCCGAACCGAACGAGAAGGTGCCCGACTTGACGACCAGATAGACGGCCAGGATCAGCATCATGATCCAGACGGCGGGGCCGGCCCAATCCTGGAACTTGCGAACCGTTTCCATCCCCCGCTGAATGATCAGCAGCTGCAGCGCCCAGACGATGACGTAGCAGATGAGTTCGAGGGTCGAGTGGCCGAGCATGTGGCTGTTCTGATGGAAGGCGAGCAGGCTCTCGTTCCTGATCAGGAGGGCGACGATGGCGCCGGATGCGGCGGCGGTCTGCGCGCCGTACCAGAAGCAGGCGACCACCGCCCGGACGAGTGCCGGGACATTGGCGCCGAAGGTACCGAAGGAGGCCCGCGCCAGAACCGGAAAGGGTACGCCGGTGCGCACACCGGCATTGCCGACCAGGCTCATCAGGAAGAAGATCACCAGGGAGCCGATGCCGATGGCAATGACGAAATTGACGAAGCTGCCGCACAGCAGGAACAGGCTCGCCGCCAGATAATAGCCCCACAGGCTGTGGACATCAGACGTCCAGACGTTGAAGATGCTGAATGCACCCCATTTGCGCTCCGCGGCGGGTGCAAGGTCCTCGTTATACAACGAGGGAGACGGATCTCGAATGCTCATGAATGCCCTCCCATATCCCCTGTGGCGACTCGACCACGGAAGGAAGTTTGCGCTTCATTTAGGCATCTGACAATTTAATCGTCACATTGTACACAATGCTGATGGCCGCATTGTACAGATCCTCCGGAGCGCGCCCGGGCTGCTCATTACGCCCGACGAAACGTCCGGCCAGGCGAAACGGGCTTGCGACTGCGCGCCGAACTTAGCGAGCGACGCGTAGCGGTCGTGCTCCAGCCCGTCCGACGCCTGGATCGACGTTATGTCGATGATCCGTCCTTAGGGTCGGATAGCTCATTCCCGTGCCCTTCCTGCCGGGAGGGACTGAAAATTCGTACTGTTCATAGGTAAGGGTCTCGGACCATGCGCTCCCGAACTCGCCTCGCATGGCATCAGCGCCCCGGACGCTCACCCGGTCGGAGGTGACTCGGAATGAAGCGCCTCATTCAGATGAACCGGCTTGAGAGCCTCCGGCGACGGCCTTGTGGCGCAACCGGGAACATCGTCAGGGCCATCGCCGGCAGCATCGCCGAACCCACTTTCGGCAGCAATTTCAAACGCCGTTTCACTATCGCCCCCTCCGCTTCGAAGCCGAAGGCGCGTTTCAGTGCGCTCATGTCGAGGTCCCACACGCTGTTCCCGCGTGGGATGGCTTTGCTTGCGCCATCCCACGCATTGCGTTTCGGTCCGTGTTGCAAGCCGCGGAGGCATGAGGGGGCTGTCAAAACCTGTCCTCATGCTTCCGCCGCGGCGTGGGCCCGAACCTGCTCATCTCTCGGGATTCTGAACCATGCGACGTAGAGCGCCGGCAGGAACAGCAGGGTCAGCGCGGTTCCGATGACGATGCCGCCCATCATGGCGTAGGCCATCGGCCCCCAGAAGATCTCGCGCGAGATCGGGATCAGCGCGAGTGTGGCCGCCGCCGCCGTCAGCATGATCGGCCGCATCCGGTGTTCCGTCGCCTCGATGACCGCCTGCCATGCAGCGACACCTTCGGCGCGCAGATGTTCGATCTGCACGACCAGGATGACCGAGTTGCGGATCAGGATGCCGATCAGCGCCAAAATGCCGAGGATCGCGACGAAGCCCATGGGGGCATTGCTCAGCAGGAGCGCCGCGACCACGCCGATCAGCGCCGTCGGCGCCACCGCGAAGACAAGGAAGAGGCGACTGAAGCTCTGCAGCTGGATCATCAGGATCGTCGCCATCGTAAACAGCATCAGCGGCGCCACGGCCGCGATCGGCCCCTGGGCCTCGGCGCTGGATTCAACCGCGCCGCCGATTTCCACCTTGTATCCGACGGGAAGGTTCTTCTGGAACTCTTCGACCTTCGGCTTCAGCTGGTCGACGATCGTGGCCGGCTGCGTCGAGCCGATGACGGCTGCCTTGAGGGTGATGGTGGGTTGCCGGTCGCGACGCCAGATCGTCGGCTGCTCGAGCTCGTAGCGGAAGTTCGCCACCGCCGACAGAGGCACGACCTTGCCGTTGGAGGTGGAGAGCTGCAGGTTCTGCAACGTCTGGATGGAATCGCGCTCAGATGCCCTGGCCCGCCCGACCACGTTGACCAGGTAAATGTCGTCACGGATCTGCGTTGCCGTTGAGCCTTCGACAATGCCGTTGAGAGCGGTTGCAATGTCCTCGGAGGAGACGCCGAGCTGGCGCGCCTTGTCCTGCAGGACATCGACCTTCACCACGCGGGAAGGTTCGTTCCAGTCCAGAACCATATTCGACAGCAGCGGATGCGAACCGACCACGCCGGCAAACTGCTGGGAAATGTCGCGCACCTTCTGAATGTCAGGGCCGCTGATGCGGTACTGGACCGGCTTGCCCACCGGCGGGCCGATGTCGAGAAGCTTGACGAAGGCGTCGGTGCCGGGGAAGGTTTTTGTCAGATAGGCCTGCAGATCGGCCCGTACCTTGTCGCGCACCTCGAGCCCCTTAGTGACGATCACCGTCTGCCCGAACGACACGTCCGGCGTCTGCACGTCAAAGGACAGGATGAAGCGCGGTGCGCCCTGGCCGACATAGGTCGTCCAGTGGTCGATGTCCTTGTTGCCGGCCAGCATATCCTTCTCGAACTTGGCCATCTGCCGGTTGGTCTCGGCAATCGAGCTGTTGTGAGGCAGATTCCAGTCGATGACGAGCTCGGTTCTGTCCGAATTCGGGAAGAACTGCTGCTGCACCAGGCCCATGCCGCCGACTGAAAGGGCGAAGACGCCGACCGTCAGCACGATGGTGATCCAGCGCCAGCGCATCGCGAGCTTCAGCAGCCAGGAGAACACGGCAGCGAAGCGTCCTTTCTTCTCGTGATGCGACTTCATCGTCTTCGGCAGGATGGTGACGCCGAGGAGCGGTGTGAACAGCACTGCCACGATCCAGGAAACGACCAGCGAAACTGCGATCACCACGAACAGCGTGAAGGTGAATTCACCGGCGGCGCTGTTGTTGAGACCGACGGGGATGAAGCCCGCAACGGTGACGAGCGTTCCGGTCAGCATCGGAAAAGCCGTCGATGTATAGACGTGGGTTGCTGCCTTCCTGAGATCGTCGCCCGCCTCCAGGCGTGCCACCATCATCTCGACGGCGATCATGGCGTCGTCGACGAGCAGCCCGAGCGCGATGATGAGTGCACCGAGCGAGATGCGCTGCAGCGAAATGCCGGAATATTCCATCACCACAAAGGTGATGGCGAGCACAAGGGGTATGGAGATCGCCACCACCATGCCGGCGCGCAGGCCGAGGCTGATAAAGCTGATGACGAGAACGATGACGATCGCTTCGAAGAGCGCGCGGGTGAAGCCCGAAACGGCTTCGTCGACGACATGCGGCTGGTCGGATACGCGGTGCACATCGACGCCGATCGGAAGATCGGCAACGACGCGTTTCATCTGCGCGTCGAGCCCCTCGCCGAATTCCAGAAGATTGGCGCCCTGCTTCATGCCGATGGCAAGCCCGATCGCCGGCTCGCCGTTGAAGCGGAACAGCGCCGACGGCGGATCGACGTAGCCGCGGGTGATCGTGGCGACGTCGGTCAGCGGGAAGAAGCGGTCGTTGATGCGCAGGTTGATCGACCGCAGGCTATCCTCGGATGTGAACTGTCCGCTCACCCGCAAGGCGATGCGCTCCGGACCGGCATCGACGAAGCCGGACTGCGTCACGGCATTCTGGGCCTGCAGGGTCTGGATGACCGACTGCTGGTCGATGCCAAGCGCTGCGATCTGGCGGGTGGAGAATTCCAGATAAATCGCCTCGTCCTGCGCGCCGATCACGTCGACCTTGCCGACATCCGGCACCTTCAGAACCTCGGAGCGGGCATTTTCGACAAAATCGCGAAGCTGGCGCTGCGTCAACCCGTCGCTCGTGAAGGCATAGATGTTTCCGAACACGTCGCCGAAGCGGTCATTGAAGAAGGGACCGACGACCCCGCTCGGAAAATCACCCTTGATGTCGGCGATCATGTTGCGGATGCGCAGCCATGTCGGCGCGACATCCCTCGCCTTGGTCGTCGGCAGAAGTTCGACGAAGACCGTCGTTTGGCCGGCAACGGTCTCGCTCTTGGTATAGTCGAGCGATTCCAGTTCCTGCAGCTTCTTCTCGATCCGGTCGGTCACCTGCCGCGTCACCTCTTCGGCCGAGGCGCCGGGCCACTTGGCGGTGATCACCATCGTCTTGATCGTGAAATTGGGATCTTCCTCACGGCCGAGGTTCAAGTACGAAAAGGCGCCTGCGAGAATGAAGACGATCATGAAGTACCAGACGAGCGAACGATGTTCGAGCGCCCAGTCGGAAAGGTTGAAGGACTTCACTGGTTGATCTCCTGATCGATCCTGATGGCCTGGCCATCTTCAAGTTTATGCACGCCGGCCACGACCACCCTGTCTCCGGGGACAAGCCCTTCGGTGACGCGGACAGTGCCGCCGTCGACGACGTCGCCCGCGATCTTCACGGGGCGCAGTGACACCTTCTTGCCGGGCACATCGACGATCCAGACGCTCGGGCCGTCGCTGCCCGCAAGAATGGCCGAGGAAGGCAGCACAATCTCAGGCTCCGCGGCGATGGTTGCAGCGGCAGTGATAACCGAGCCGAGCCGGAACGCTTCAGGCGGATCGGCGAGCGCAATTTTGGTTCTGCTGGTGCGGGTGGCAGTCTCCGCCTCCGGCGCGATCTCGCGAACGGCCCCCGACGCGCGGATTGTCGGATCGAGTTGCAGCGTCACCTCGAAGGGCGCGCCGATCTTCAGTTTCTGAGCGGCTGCCTGCGGCACGTCGACGACGGCGTCGCGTTTGTCGGGCCGGGCGATGGTCACAACCGTCTGGCCGGCCGACACGACCTGCCCGACCTCGGCCGACGTCGCCGTCACAACCCCATCGAATTCCGCCCGCAGCTGCGCATAGCCCAACTGCTCCTTGGCCTTGTCGAGATTGGCCTGTGCCTTGGCGACGGCGGCCGCGGCCGTCCGCCTCGCCTGCTCGGCCTCTTCAAGCGAGGCTGTCGTGCCCGAGCGCGATTCCACCAGCGCGCGCTGGCGCTGCTCCGTGGTCACTGCGTTTCGGAGTTGAGCGTCGCTGTTTTCCACATCGGACTGGGCGCTGCGCACGGCAAGCTCCAGCGCCACCGGATCGATGGCGGCCACGACGTCACCCTTCTTGACGACGTCGCCGACATTGACGTTGCGGGCAATCATTCGCCCGAGAATCCGGAAGCCGAGTTCGGTCTCGATCGTTGGTTCGATCGTTCCAGTCAGGCTGAGGCTCGTGGCGGGCGTCTGCCTGACTGTCATCGACAAAACCGGACGAGGCGTGTCCGTCCTCTCTTCTGCCTTCGGCGCACAAGAGGAGACAAGGGCCGTGCCCAGCATAAGTGCGACTATCTTTAGACGAATACTCACTTGGAAGCTTCCTTGACGTAAGACACGATCTCACCGGGCCTGAGGAACTTGGTGCCGTCGGTCACCACGACCTCTCCTGCCGACACGCCCGACTTCACGACGAAGCTGCCGGTCTCGTAGTCGGCGACCTCAATCGTCCTCGCCGAAACCACGGATGATGTGGGATCGACGATCCAGATGGCCGGCTTGCCGTCCTTCGAGGTCATTGCCGACCAGGGCAGCTGGATGACGTCCTGCGAGAGGTAGTTGAACCGTCCAACGACGGGAGCGCCCAGCGGAATGGGAGCATCGCTCGATATTGCGACTTTCACCTTGATGGTGCCGGTGGAGGAATCGATCGTCGGCGAAATCTCACGAACCTTCGCCGTGATCTTCTGCGTCGGATCCGACAGAAGGGCCACGGTGCCGTCGCCGTCGATCGGACGCAGGAAGGCGCTTTCCACCACTTCGAACACAGCATCGCGGTCGCCATCATGGGCAAGGGTGAAGACGACCTGGGCGGCCTGCGCCACCTGCCCGACCTCGGCATTGCGGGCGGTGATCACCCCGTCGGCGTCCGCCTTCAGCTCTGTGTAGGACAGGCTGTCCTGGGCGGTTTCGAAGAGCGCCTGCGCCGATTTCGTCGATGCCTGCGCTGTCAGAAGTGCCTCCTGTGCTTGGTCGAGCGCCGCGCGGGTCGTCACCTGCGTTCGAAACAGGCTTTGCTGGCGGTCGAATGCAAGCTGGGCCTGGGTCTGCTGCGCCTCGGCCGACTGAAGATTGGCCGCGGCCACATCCAGGTCGGCCTTCTGCTCTTCCGGATCGATGCGCGCGAGAAGCTGCCCCGCTTTCACCGACTGTCCGACCTCGGCCAGCCGTTCGATGATCTTGCCGCTGACGCGGAAGGACAGATCGGTCTGGACACGCGCCCTCACCTCTCCCGTGATCGCACCGCCCTGAACCAGCGGCTCAGGCTTGGCGACAACGACACCGACCTGTCGCGGGGTCGGCTCGGCGGGCCCGCTCTCATCGCTACATGATCCGAGACTGATGGCGCATACGATCGCTGTGGCGATCAGAATGGTTCTCATAGTTGACCTCTTGCTCTCAACGGCAGCTTCTATATAATTGACTAACGCATTAGTCAATGAAACTTTGCGCCGCGGGCGCACGCAACAAGGGACGCAGGAAATGGCAACCCAGAAGAAGCTCACGCGGGCGGAACAGAAGGCCCTGCGGCCCGCCCAGATCCTGGACGCGGCCTTCGAGGAATTTGTCAGAAGCGGCTTCGCCGGCACGCGCGTGGAAGACATCGCCGACAGGGTCGGCGTCACCAAGGGCACGGTCTATGTCTATTTCGAGACGAAGGAAAAGCTCTTCGAAGCCATGATCAACCACTTCTCCGTGCCGTTTCATGAACTGCTCGCGATCGCCGATCGCCTCAGCGGCAGCGCCACCGACAGGCTGATTTCCATTCTCGGCCTGTTCTACGAACAAATTCCCGAGGACCGCGCAACGCGTGAGTTGACGCGGCTGGTCATCTCGGAGGGGCAGCGTTTCCCCGACCTGATCGATCGCCACCACGATCAATTCATTGCGCCGATCATCGCCAAGATCGACGCCCTGATCCTGGAGGGCGTGGAGTCGGGTGAATTTCGCCCAATTCCGGTGGAATTCTCCGACATCGTGGTCGCGCCCATTCTGACGACCACGGTTCTGCGACTGATATTCGACGACCGCCGCGTGCCCACTCCCAACAAGGAGGCCTTCCTGCGCACCTATTTCGACCTTCTGTTCAACGGTCTGCTCGCCAAGCCTCACTAATCGGCAATGGCTGCGCCCGCATTCATCGTTCGATTGCGGCAGCGCTGCAGCCGGTTTTCGCCGAAAGCGGAAAAATAGGCTGCGAGGCACGTAGCTTTTCTGAAGTCGTTATGTGAAAACATTGAGTTAGCTCGTGCCTTCAAAGGCGCCACCTGAACTCGTGACGGAATAAAGTGGAACGCAAAGTCAATCTCAAGGATGTCGCGCGCGACGCGGATGTATCGCTGAGCACGGCCTCGCACGCGTTGAATGGAACCGCACCGCTGACGATCGAAGTGCGCGAAAGGGTTCTGGATTCGGCCAAACGCCTGGGTTACCTCGACCGCCGGAGGAAGAAGGCGACGATTGCCGCCTTGCGCGTCTTGCTTCTCGCCATTCCGGGCGATGCTGCTCCGGAGAGCGACCTCAACCTAGTGAGCTGGACAATCCTCAACGGCCTTAGAAAGGAGTGCGAGCGCCGCGGCATTCGAATCGTGCCCTTCGTCAGCACCGGCCGGCGCATCGACGGCGCTGAGGTCCGGCAGATCGCGCTTGCGGAGCACGCCGACGGCATCGTGGTCCTGAACGACGATCAGCCGGAACTCATCCGCAGTCTCGCATCGGCCGATATGCCCGTCGTCATCGTCAACGGCGAGGATCCGACCATGCTGGTCGATACGGTGACACCCGAAAACCGCTTCGGCGCCCGGCTCGGCATCGAGCACCTGTTGGCGCTAGGACATCGCCGCATCCTGCACCTGACCTGGAAGGGGCGCACGACCATCCAGCGCCGATATGACGGCTTCTCCGATGCCTATTTCGCCGCTCAGCTTCCGGTGCCCGAGGAGATGCTCGTCGAGGCCGAGGGATATGAGCCCCGGCACGGCGAGGCTGCCATCAACGCGCTGCTCGATCGCGATCCGACGATGAAAGGCGCTACCGCCGTCTTCTGCGCCGCCGACAACCTGGCGCTCGGCTGCCTGAAGGCACTGGCTGACCGCGATATCCGCGTGCCGGAAGCAATCTCCGTCCTCGGCTTCGACGACATCGTTCCCGGTGAATTCAGCCGCCCGCCGCTTTCCACGATCCGCGTGCCCACCGACAAGCTCGGCGCTGCGGCGCTCGCGCTTATCGAACAGAGGCTGATCGCCAACGACCCGCAACGGCCGGCTCATCGCCTGGAGCTCGGATGCCATCTCGTCCTGCGCGGCAGCGTCGCACCGCCGCGCTAATGTATGTCGCCCGGAAGTGTGCAGCGGTTCCGGGATAACCAATGCATCAAAGCAGGCGAAAGCGAAGTCGCATGAATAATATTTGACGCGACGCGCTTTAAGCCCCGGAAGGGCCTGGATCTCAAAATCCCAAAATTCCAATCAGCGCAAGCGCTCCGCCCGTAGCCGCGTATCCCGCGGGCTCTCACCAAAGGTGCTGCGGTAGACAATGGAGAACCTGCCCGCATGGGAAAAACCCCATATCGCGCAGATTTCCCGGACGGATTGCTGGTTCGTCGGATCCCGCAACTGCTCGCGGGCGGCCTGCAGCCGGATCGTGCGGAGGTAACCGGCCGGCGAGGTCCCCCGAAAGGCTTTGAAGCCCGTCTGCAGCGCGCGCAGGGAAACACCGACATCATCGGCAACCATCGTCATGGTCAGAGGTTCCGCAATATTGGCATGCATGTAGTCGATGGCCCGTCGGACATGCCAAGGTGCAATCAATGCCACTTTCCTTTTTTCCAGATGGTCGGAAAGACGGTGCCGGCCGAATCGGATCACAAGATGAGCGAGAGTTTCGCTCATCGCCGCAGCGGCAAGGGGTGAAGACGGCAACGGACCGCCGTCCCGCATGCCCTGCACAACCGTCCGGGCCAGATTGCCGATGAGTTGCCCGGGCTGGGTCGAGAGATCCAGGACGGGCTCGAGGTCGAGGGATTCGGAGAGCGGCGTCTCAACCAGCGAAGCGAGCGCTCGCTTTACGACCTTCCAGTCCAGGAACAGGACATCCGAGCGATGCGGCCCACCCTGGATCACGCGATCACCGGCCTCATGGTTGTTGGCCATGAGAAGGTGGCCGGCCCCGCTTTCGACCGTTCTCTTGCCAACTGACAAGCGAAAGGAACCTGTATACGGCATGTAAAACGCAAGATGTTGCGGGCTTTCGTCAAGCGTTCGGATTGTCCAGGAACTCTGATATACGGAATGAAACATCGTGAATGCTTCAGTCCTTCTCAAATCCGCCGCCCAGGCAAAACAACGGTCGTTACTCAGCGGCTGCCCGTCAAAAACCCCATAGCCTGCCGAAAAGGCCTGAACCATCGATTCGAAGTTCGCGCCTTCATGCGTCGGCGCAAAACCGTAACTCTCATGCTCGGGAGCGCGGGCCGTATTCTCAGGTCTCAATGATCTCATGCAACTCGATTCTTTTTCCTTGCCACATGACACGTCATCTCGACTGGTATGACCAATCTCGATGAGGTAAGCAGGACCGGCGAAACCACGGATGACTTCCTTGCCCCGCAGAAGCAAAGCGTCCCCTTCACCTGCTTCACACTAACAGTGTAAATCAATATGATCGGAAAATGAAGTACGTTCCTCTGGACCATGTCGCCCCCCATTTTCTGCAAGATACACAACCGCTGCGGGTGGCTTCTCGCAATGAACGGGACGTCTTGCGGTTGATCTGGAAATCACCCGGCATTGAGCGCTCCGACCTGACCGAGCCGCTCGACCTGACCCAGCAATCCCTGCACAGGATCGTCGGACGCCTTCACGAGCGAGGAATGCTCGTCTTTTCTCAGTCGGAGAACCGGCGGGCCGGACCGCCGAGTCCGGAGCTGACGCTCCGAAAGGATTGGTGTCTTACGCTCGGCATCTCCGTCAACGTCGGCTCCATCGGCCTTTGCCTCATGGGGTTCGGCGAGCCGTTGGAGAATATGGAAATTCCGCAGACCGGCTCCTCGCTATCCGTGGAGATGGACCGAATCGAAGCGGCGGTCGAAGAGATTCTTGCCCGTCGCGGCGCCGGGCGACGCGACGTTCTCGGCGTCGGCCTGGCGGTCGCCGGCCACCGCATGCTGGAGACGGCATTCAACTGTCCGCTGCCGCTCGCCCATTGGTCGCTGATCGATCTGGCGCCCGTGCTTGGAGAGCGCCTTCGTCTGCCGGTCTGGGCTGACAATGTCGCCAGGACTGCTGCTTTGGCGGAAGCAATCTTCGGCGTCGGCCGCGATGTCGCAGATTTCGCCTATATCGCCCACCTTCATGGCTATGGCGGCGGCCTGGTTTGCGGAGGCATGCCATTTCGCGGCAGCTTCGGAAACGCCGGGGAATTCTCCGTTCTCTTCGGGCGTCAGGATTACGACGATCGACCCGCTCTCAACCGACTGCTCGAACATCTTCGCACCAAGGGGCGGCTGGGCCTGACCCTGAAGGACCTGAAGAACGAAAACCTAGTGGATTGGGACGGCGTCGAGGAATGGGTCGACCGTGTCACACCGGCCCACAATCGGGCCATCAATGCGATCTGCGCGATTTTCGATCCGGCCTTGATCGTGCTCGGCGGCGAGCTTCCGCATTCACTTGCAAGAATGCTGATCGAACGGACCGAATTCAATAATCTGCCTCGGCACGGCGCATTGCGCGACGTTCCGCGGCTTGCCGTGGCGCAGATCATCGATGCCCCCGGTGCGATCGGCGCGGCCTTGATCCCGCTCTTCGAAACCGTTTTGTGACTTTCCGGCCACTAGAGAGTGCTGGTTGCGGGCATTGGCTCAAACGTGATCGAAGCGGCTCTGGCGATCAAGCCTGAACCGCTCCTGTTCAAATCGGGAGGTCTCCGCATCTCCACCCCGATTGGGCCTGCTCCGGGACTCGCTCACTTCATTCCGGTGCCGGCAATGCCCGTGGTGATGTATTTCTGCAGGAACAGGAAGACGACGGTGACGGGCAGCAGACTGAGGAAGGTCATGGCCAGGATATAGTGCCACTGGACCGAGAACTCGCCCTGGAAGGCGTTGAGGCCCACCTGCAGGGTGAAATTCTCGCGGCTGTTGAGGACGATCAGCGGCCAGAGGAAGTCGTTCCAGCGCCAGAGCACGGAGAAGATTGCGAGAACCGCGAGAGCCGGCGCCGTCAGCGGCAGGATGATGCGCCAGAAGATGCAGAATTCGCTCGCCGCATCGACGCGCGCCGCCTCGATCAACTCGTCCGGTATTGTCAGCATATATTGCCGCAGCAGGAAGACGGCGGTCGGAGAGGCGATCGTCGGCAAGATGACGCCCCAGAGATTGTCGGCAAGCCCTACCCCCACAATGACGAGATAGGCAGGGACCATGACCACAGCGAGCGGGATCATCAGCGTCGAGATGATGATGACGAAAACCGTCGTGTCGCCGCGAAATTTATATTTCGACAGCGCAAAGGCGGCCATGGCGTTGACGATCAGCGTCAGCAGAGTCGCAACGACTGTGACGAACACCGAATTCTTGAGGAAGGTCAGGAAGTTGAAACGTGTCAGCGGATCGGTGTAGTTTTCGGTCGCAACGGTCATGTGCTGCACCGGGGTGATCCCCTTCACGTCGACGCTGACCGGCTGTCCCGGATTTGCGGGATCGACCATCTGGGCCTTGAGGCCGATGCGCCGGACCATCGCCATTTCACGCTGTTGGCCGTCGATTGTGACCTGCCAGATGCTGAGCGGCTTGTCGAAGCCGGTCACGGTCTGCTCCACGGCGGTGCGCGGCAGCAGCGTCGGCGGAAAGCGGGTGATTTCGGCCGCCGGCTTCAGCGAGGAGAGGCCGGCCCAGAGCACGGGGACGAGCACGGCGAGCGTGCCGCCGATCAGCCAGACCCATGACAGAATATCTGTTATGTCGATGCGTCCGGCCCGGCGCGTGCGCGCCATGAAGCGGATCGGATTCAAAGATCTGTTCATCTCAGGACTCCATTCGCTTGCCGAGGCGCAGCTGTATGAGGGTAAGAACCAGAAGCACCAGCCCCATGAGAACCGAGGCGGCCGAGGCAAGGCCGAAAAGGCGAAGATCGCTGCTGAAGGCCATCTGGTAGATATATTGGACGATGAAGCTGTTGGCCGTGCCCGGACCGCCGCCATTCGTCAAAACCCAAGCTTCGTCGAAGATCTGAACGGACTTGATCATTAGAAGGATGAATACGACAAGCAGGTTCGGCGCAAGCAGCGGCAGCGTGATCCTGAACAGGGTGCGGCGCGGCGAAGCGGCGTCGATGGAGGCTGCCTCGTAGAGTTCCTTCGGG
Source organism: Rhizobium lentis (assembly GCF_014200175.1). Classification (GTDB taxonomy): domain Bacteria; phylum Pseudomonadota; class Alphaproteobacteria; order Rhizobiales; family Rhizobiaceae; genus Rhizobium; species Rhizobium mulingense. The sequence continues at coordinate 339,803 of NZ_JACHBD010000006.1, forward strand.
ATCGCCTGCAGGCCGGCAAGCAGGATGAGCGTGTAAAAGCCCATGTGGAACCAGACCGAAACCACGACGACGAAGAAGCGCGACCAACCGACATCGAGCAGGAAGATTTCAGGGGGAACGCCGAGCATTTGGAAGAAGGCGTTCAGCAGGCCGTTGCGATCGAGGAACCATTTCCAGATCAGACCGATGACGACGGGCGACAGCAGAACGGGGTAGAAGAACATCGCCCGGAAGAAACCGCGCGCAAAGATCGCCCGGTTGAGGATCAGCGCCGTGATCAACGCGACCAGCAAAGTGGCGGTGACGTTCAATGCGACGAACCAGAGCGTGTTCCACACCGCCGTCCAGAATAGCGATTCCTGGCAGGTTCCCGGCTGCAAGTAATTGCCGCAGGAAAGCAGGGCGCGGAAATTGTCGAAGCCGACGAAGGGCCGCTCCGAGACGAAGAGATTGGTGCCGCCGGTGAAGGCGTAACCGACCGCGATCGCGATCGGAAGGAATGTGAAGATGGCGAAGAGAACGAGGTTCGGCGCCAAAAACAGCCAGGGCATGCGCTTGCGGCCGAAGAGGCGCTCGAACGCATTCATCGGCGCCTCGACCACCTTCATCGCCGTGTCGCCCGCCTGGGAGAGCAATGCAGTAGCAGCCATGGTCAGCGCCTCCCCTGCCCTGAGCGGCGGGCAAAGGCTAAGCCCCTTTCGGGATCGAACAGATGGACGCGGGCCGGATCGGCATCGATCATGATCCGGTCGCCTTGCACGGGCGCGAAATGACCGGCTTCATGGATGATGATCTGCTCCTCCTGCCCGGCAAGATTGCCGTAGACATAGGTCTCGGTGCCGAGTCCTTCGTGATACTGGACGATAAACGGCAGGCCGTTTTCGCTTGAACGGGAGAAATGCGCGGGCCTTATGCCGGCGAGAACCTGCTGGCCCACCGAAATGCCGTTGGGCTCGACATCGCTGACGATCCGGCCGCCGTTGGCGACATCGATGGCGATGCCGCCTTCGGTGATGGCGGCGACCTTGCCCTTGATGATGTTCATGCGCGGCGAACCGAGGAAGCCGGCGACGAAGAGGTTGCGCGGATTGTCGAACAGCTCCAGCGGCGCCCCGACCTGCTCGACCCGTCCGGCGCGCAGCACGACGATCTTGTCGGCCATGGTCATGGCCTCGACCTGGTCGTGGGTGACATAGATCATCGTCGTCTTGATCTCGCGATGGAGCTTGGTGATCTCGGCGCGGGTCTGGACGCGCAGCGCCGCATCGAGGTTGGAAAGCGGCTCATCGAAGAGGAAGATATCGGGTTCGCGCACGATCGCCCGACCGATCGCCACACGCTGGCGCTGGCCGCCCGAAAGTTGCTTCGGACGCCGGTCGAGATAGGGTTCGATCGCCAGCATCCTGGCGGCTTCGGCGATGCGCGCCTCGATCTCGGCGCGCTTGAACTTCAGATTCTCCAGCCCGAAAGCGAGGTTCTTGCGCACGCTCATATGCGGATAGAGCGCATAGGACTGGAAGACCATGGCGATCTTGCGCTCGGCCGGCGAGAGCGCGCTGACGTCACGCCCGCCGATCGCGATCTTGCCTGCCGTGACCTCTTCGAGGCCGGCGATGACGCGAAGCAGGGTCGACTTGCCGCAACCGGACGGGCCGACGAAGACGACGAACTCGCCGTCCTTGATATCGAGTTCGACGTCATGCAGGACTTTGACCGTGCCATACGCCTTGTTGACGGTGGAAAGTTTCAGTTCTGCCATGCCCCACTCCCATCAGGTGCCGCCGTTTCCATGACGACGTCGTTTTCGTTCCAGCCTTGCGGCAACGGTGTCGGCCTATTGATCCACACCTCGTTCATCGTGATGCCGGCGACGTCGGCCACATAGGCGGCCGGCATTCCGCCGGGATAGTCCTGCAGGCCGATCACGCGGCCGTCTGCACCGCGGGTCCAGGCGTTGGCGCGTCCGCCGCCATCGGCCCCCGGCGCGAGATCGGCATTGGTCGGACGCAGGTCGTAGGTCCGCCCGGTGCCGAGCTGCCCGGGCTGCTGATCGATGGCGATCCGGGCGAGCGACACGTTGCGGATGCCCGCCGGAGCGGCCGAGATGATGCTGACCGCCCCTTCCATGCGGCCGGTCACGTCTTCGACGATGAGATTTTCGACGGCGCCCGCAGGCCGCTCGGCGATACGATCGACGACGTTGACGGTCAGCGCCTCGCCCGAGCCCCAGAAACCATCCGGCGTTTCCCGGCACTCTACGGCAATCCGGGAAAACCTGACATTTGATATCCGGCCGCCGTCGCGGGAGAAGATGCCGAGCGCCCTGTTGGAAGAGGAAATGCTGCAATCCTCGAACACGACGTTGCTGATATCTCCATGCGTTTCCGTGCCGATCTTCAGCGCGCAGCTGAGGCTCTGAACAGCGCAGCGGCGCACAAGAATGTTCTCGCATCGCCCGATGGCCATACCGTCAGGCCCGATGCTCGTCTTCAGGCATATGCCGTCGTCGGCCGTCGATATCCTGCAATCTTCGACGACGGCGCCGCGGCAGGCGTCGAGCACGATGCCATCGGTATTGGGAAGGCGGCGGTCGTTTTCGATCGTGACGTTGCGGACCGAAAGATCGGTGCAGCCGACGCAATGCAGCGTCCACATCGGCGAGCGGCTAATGGTGATGGAACTGATCTCGACCTCGTCGCAGTCTTCGAAAACGACGACGCGGGGACGGAATTCGGCAGGGATGAAGGTGCCGACGCTCTCGTCATCGCCGATGATAAAGCTCTCGCAGCCGGCTTCGATGCGCCCTTCTCCGGTCAGGCCGATCCGTCGCACGCCCTTGGCGACGATCATGCCGCGATCGGATTTTTCGGCAATCACCGAAACCGTCGTATGCGCATAGGCCGCATAGTCGGGAATGGGACGCAGGATGGCGCCAGCGGCAAGGTGCAGATCGACTCCGGAGCGCAGGCGAAGCCCCCGGCAGAGGTGGATGCCCGCCAGGATCTCCAGGCGCCCCCCGCCGGAAGCTGAAAGACTGTCGATCGCCGCCTGCAGGCGATCTGTGTTGTCGCCGTCGAATGGCTCGATCGCGACGCGGGAGGAGGCACTCATTGGCGTCGTCCGCTCCCGATCAGCACTTCAGTCAAGAGCAGCATGGTCAGCGCCTGGCCGTAGGGCGTCGGCAGGTTCGGGATGCGCCGGTAGAAATCGAGGTCATGGCCCATCGGCGTGCCGTCCGAAACGCCGTGGACGACGCCCTCCTCGTCGATCTGCGCCAGCACGGCTTTCAGCGCGCGCTCCGCATGGACCTTGTCGCTCTCGTCGAGAATGCCGGCGTCGATGGCGCGCAAAATGCCGTAGGCAATGCCCGCCGTGGCCGAGGTTTCCAGCGGCGAAGAGGGATCGTCGAGCAGCGTCGTGAACATGCCGTCCGGCCGCTGATATGCTTTCAGGGAGCGCACCTGGCTGACGAGGACGTTCGATAGGAACCGCCGGTCCTTCTCGCCGAGCGTCGGCACGAGATCGAAGAGTTCGGGAATGGCGACGGTGATCCAGGCATTGCCGCGGGCCCAGAAGGCATTGGCGAAATTGTGCCGGCCGTTGAAGGTCCAGCCGTGATACCAGAGCCCGCTCACCGGGTCGGAAAGATAGCGGGTGTGGATGACGAACTGGTAGACGGCCTCGTCGATCCAGTCGTTGCGCTTGCAGAGCACGCCGGCCCGCGCAAGGAACAGGCAGGCCATGAACAGCGTGTCGTCCCACAATTCGCCGTCGTTGAGGCGTTCCTTGACGACGTGCTGGAAGCCGCCTTCCTCGGTCTTCGGCAATTCCTTGACGAGCCATTCGGCCCAATCCTCGACGAGGGCGCGGAAATCCGGGCGGTCGACATGCTCGACGAGGATCGCGAGCGGCAGCATCGGCGCGGTGCTGTTGATCTGGCGCGGCGGCAGGCCGCGCTCGATCTGCGCGCTGTACCAGGCAACGAGCTCCTGCAGCGCCTTCTGGTCATTGGCGGAAATCGCGCGCCTGAGGAATCCGTAAAGGCCGACGCCGACTTCCCAGTCCCATTCGTCGAACTGGATACCGGAGGCGGCACTATCGGTCACGAGACCTTCCTTGATGCCCCTAAGCCGGCTGAAAGCCGTCGCCACACGATCGATCGTCGTCAGGAGAGCGGCGTTGTCGACAGATGCTATGTTCATGCTGAAATCCTATGTTTTTCTAGGAGTAAAACGGCCCGTCAGCGGCGTCGCCGGAGGCCGCGCTGTCGTGGGTGAGGATTGGGTGCGGCTGGTCATGCGTGAACGGCCGGGGCTCGCCGGCGATCGAAAGACCGTCGGCATAAGAGAGGGAGATCGCCGGACGGCCCGGCGGCGTCAGGGAGAGACGCCGAAGCACGGGATCGAAAGACACCGCCGTCTGGCACAGGCGCTCGAGGAAGACTTTGAAGGCATCGCCGTTGCCGCATCCAACGATGGCCGCCCAGCCGCAGAGCGGTCCGTAAGAACGCGCCTCGCGGCCGGCCGTCGGGCCGTCGGTAACCAGCTCCAGGCCGTTCGATGCCCAGAGGGCGGCAAATCCTCTGCCCGACCGGGCAATCAGCCACTTGTCTTCGACGATCAGATCATCCAGGCCGTCGCGGCCGATATAGGCATGCGTCCATGCATGCCGTGCGTCACCCGTGTCCTCGATCAGCAGGGCGACATCGCGATGCTGGGCGACGCGCGGCAGGATGCCGTTGCCGGCCCAGTAGGACGGCCTTTGATTGCCCCACGGGTCGTCTTCGCCTGGATGGTTGACCCACAGCCGCGCCATCGGATGGCCGGCGAGTCGGATATCCAAAACGTGCTGCTGATGCCCCTTCCGGCCGGTCTTGTGATCGACCACGGTGGAAAGCTGCGCGGCCTCGTTCTTGAAGAGCACAAGCTTTCCGCTCTCCAGCCCCTGGCTGTAACGCGCCTCGATGCTTCTTCCTCGCGACAGCGAAGCCAGCTCGGCGAGATCGGCCGGCGGCTCATAGCCGCCGGCGGAGAACATGGTCAGCGCCGCAACGCCGTTGTTCAGCCAGCCGGTGCCGAAGGCGACCTGGGCAAAGGGCGCAAGCTCGGTCAGCGGGCCGGCGCGAAGCTCCTTGTCGTAGGCGCGACCCTGTGAGCCGGCGGGAACGCCAGCGAGCGTATGGAGCGCGATCATGCGAAAGATGAGGTCGATCTGGCCGCGGGCTCGATCGGCGATTCCGCTCTCAGCCCAGCGCTCCAGCGCCAGGAGGCCGATGAAATCAATCGGGTAATAGGCGGCCGAATTCCACTCCGCCAGCCCATGGGCCTCAACGCTGTCGAACCAGCGCCCGAGCCGCTGAACGGCGAGTTCCGCCTGCTGCCGTCCGGTGCGGCCCGAGGCCGAGAACACCTCGTCGGGCAGGAGAAGTCCGGCAAGCAGCTGACTCGTATGGAAGCAGAGCACATGGTTCTCGCTCCAGAACCACATCGCGTCATTGCCCGGCTCGTCGACCCAGTAGCGGTAGGAGAGGACGGAATGGCGGATGCGGTCGACCGTTGACTCCGGCATCCGATCGCCATAGGCGCCGAGCAGCCACAGGAGGGGCACCATGATGAAATCGGAGCAATCCTCGCGCGCATCGATGGAGGCGAGCGTCGCATCGATGATGCGGTCGAAGCTTTCCTGGTCGAGATGGCCGGTTTCCATCATCGCGATGAGGCGCCCGGCGCGATTGGCGCCGAAGCGGGCGCTGTATTCCAGCGCCTGGCGCTTGCGCGCGGAAAGCGACGCCTCGGCAGGCAATGGCGAGATGCCGCTCATGAAGGCGGCATCGATGACACGAGTGACCGAGCCGGGCCCAGAGCCGATGGTCACGTGGATGCCGTGATAACCATCGGCAATGCCGCAGACATCCCCAGCGATCAACCGGTCCCGCTGAGCGTGAAGCATCAGTTTCGATTGGGCGAGAACCGGCCTCTCGTGGCCGTGGCCGACCACCTTGATCTCCACCGGCAGGTCGCGTTCTGGTGCGGCATCGAAGATGATCTCCAGCGGCTGGTTGACGAAGACGTCGCGGGCCGGGCGCACGCCGCGCACGAGGGCTTCCAGTTCGCGCACCCCATCCTGATCAAGTGCGACCGGCAGCAGAACTGAGAGCGGCTCCTTGTCCAGCATTTCGAGCTCGACGAACCAGGTCGTGTCGCGCTCGGCGAGGTCTTCGGTATGGACGAGAATCTCGTTATCGCCGGCGTCGAGCGGCAGCGCGATCTCTTTTGCGCTCTCGGTGTTGCGCTTGAACGGCTCGAAACGCACCGACTCCTGCCCATTGACCCATATACGAACGCCACCGCAGGTCTTGAGCGCCAGATTAAGGGTGCGCGGGGCGTCCGTCCTGAACGTGCCCTTCAGCCATCGGCTGACATGTGTCGGCACATGCCAGAAGCTGGTGAATTCGACACGGCGGTTCGAGCCGGGAAGATAGAGGCTTTCGGGCGGCCAGGAAGTGTCGGGGGCGAGCTCGCGACCGACCATGGTGGACCAAAAGGCCTTGCGGCACGGCAGGTCGCCGACATCGACGAAACCGTTGATGAAACGATAGTTCACGCGATCTTCGGCCGGGGCCGGCTGGCCGGGAAAATAGCCCTCGATGAGGGCGGAAACGGCCCATGCCGTGATCGTTTGCCCCTCGGCCACGCTGTAGGCTGGCGCCATGTTGTCCGGCTGCATGATGCTTTCCGATTTCACAGATCGCCTCCTCCGCAATCATATGAAAATATTTTCATTGCGTGAATTTGCGCGCGTTATTTCTGAATATTGCTCAAAAACATCGCTATTCGCCTAGAAAATAGCTTGACGGCACGAATGTCAAGTATATGAAATTCGCTTATCGATGGCTGACGCCGCGATTGATGAAAATATTTTCATGGGAGGATGAAAATGAAAACCTATCTCTCAGGGGCTTTGGCACTGGCGCTGGCCACCTTTTCTTTCGCCTGGTCCAGCGTGGCCATGGCCGAATCCCAGACGATCACCTTTCTCTTTACCGACGACGACCAGGCTTATGTCGAGCGCATGGAAGCGCTGAGCAAGGAATTCGAGACCGCTCATCCCGACATTAAGGTGAATTTCGTCTCGTCGGGCTATGATGCCGTCGCCAAGCAGCTGCCGGTGCAGCTTGCCATCGGCGAAGGGCCCGACGTCGCCAAGATCACCGACTGGCAGCTGGCGCCCTATTACCTCGACATGCGCCCGCTGATGAAGGACCCGGACGGCTTCGCCAAGCTGCACGGCGACAGCCTGAACACGCTTCGCTTCCCCGGCGTCAACGATCCGAACTCGATCAACGGCTATGTCGCCTCGCAGACCTTCAATCTGCCCTTCGTCAACAAGACGCTCTTCGAACAGGCAAACGAACCGCTTCCGAAGCCGAACGCCACGCTGAAGGAGATCGTCGAAGCCTCCGCGCGCGTCGCCAAGGCGACCGGCGCACAGATCCCCTTCACGATGGACCGCTCGGGCCACCGCTTCTCCGGCGCGGCCTTCTCCTACGGTTCGAACTACGTCAAGGACGGCAAGTTCTCGTTCCCGGACGATGCCGCCAAGCGCTACATCACCGACCTCTACAACTGGACGAAGGACGGTTCCTTCCCGAAGGAAATGTGGGGCGCGGCCGGCGGAACCCAGTACAAGAACATGGGTGACGAGTTCGTCAACGGCAACGTCGTGACCTATCTCGCCGGCAACTGGATGGTCAATCCGTTCCAGAAGAAGATCGGCAACGCCTTCGACTGGACGGCGATCAGCGCGCCCTGCGGCGATGCCGGTTGCTATGCGATGCCGGGCGGCACCGCGATCGTCGGCTTCAAGCGTACCAAGCATCCTGAGGCTGTCGCCGCTTTTATCGAGTTCCTCGGCTCTGAAAAGATCCAGCGTGAAATCGCCGAAAACTACGTCATCCTAACCGGCGCCGACATCAAGGATCCGCAGTACAAGCTCGAGAGCCAGAATGCCAAGGACGCCATGGCCGTCTTCCTTTCGGCCCGCAACAGCGCGCCGAAGGCAGCCCGCGACCTCGAACGCCTCAAGGGCTCGTCCGCCATCTATCAGCTCATCGTCCAGCGGATGAGCCAGCTGATCGTAGGCGAACTTTCCCTTGAAGACACCTTCAAGGCGATGAGCGCCGACGTCGACAAGGTCAACGTGGCGCTCGCCGCCAACAAGTAACCGGCCGCGCCTGTCTCCCACAGATTGCGCGCTGCATCAGCCACGGCCTCGCAACGGGCCGTGGCTGATCGTTTTTGGGTGCCTCTGACGATCAGCACCCGCCGCGTCAGATTCGCGCGGATAGAAGGGATGGTTTTTGCCGTCGTGACACGGACTTCGCAAGCGGCTATAGGCGTGTCGGCCTGCGCGGCGCGCCGGCGTCAGGCTCAACTTACTGAAGTCGGCAAACCGGCGGCAGTTCACCCCAATGAGGTGCATTTTCCATGCCACTCGGCTCCGAGCATCCGCTGCGAAGGGAACTTCACAACGAGCTCCATGCGCGCCCGTCGCTTTATTTCGATGGCGATACCGATGTCTGGCACGTCGCAATCGTCGTCGAGAACGGCCCTCCTTCGCTGCCCGGTTCCCTGCCGGGATTGGAAGATGTGACCACGACCGGCGAGGGCAACCACGGCATCGGCCGCGTTGGCGACGGCCGGCTGAAATGGGAAGCCCATACCGAGTTTCTGACCCTCACCTTCGTCGTGCCGGCATCGGCCGAACCCGGCAGCAACCCACCGGAAGCCTTTCGAGCCTGCTGCAGCCAGATCGGCGGCAAGATCATCGCCGCCGTGCGAGTGCTGGTGCGTGACGAAAAGGACGGGCGCATCCTAGAAAAACCCAAGCTCGACTATGTCGCCTCGCGGGTCGGCGGCGGCGACGCCGAGGTGCATTCGAACTTTCGACTGACCGATAGCGGCTTCCTCGAGTTCCTGTTCTTCAACCGCAACCTCAACGCCTATCGCACCGGCCGCATGGTTCGGCGTTTCCTCGAAATCGAGACATATCGGATGATGGCGCTGCTGGCGTTGCCGATGGCGCGCGAGACTGTGTCGAAGCTTTCCGCCTTCGACCAGCGCCTCGATCTCCTGATCGTGCATATGCAGAGCGCCGTCAAAGTCGACAAGGCGCTGCTGTCGGAGGTGACGAGGCTCTCCTCCGATGTGCTCAACTTCTCGGCACTTGCCCGCCACCGCTTCGGAGCAACGAAAGCCTATGCCGAGATCGTAGCGAGCAGACTGTCGGAGCTTCGAGAAGAGCGGGTCGAGCAACGGCAAAGGCTCGGCACCTTCATCGACCGGCGCTTCCAACCGGCTGTCCGCTCGGTCTATGCGGCGGAACGGCGCCTCGATGAACTGGCCGAACGCGTCAGCCTGGCCGGAGACCTGCTCAGAACCACTGTGCAGGTTCAGCTCGAAGATCAGAACGCCTCACTACTGACTTCGATGGAAGAGCGGGCGCGCATCCAGGTTCATATCCAGCAGGCGGTCGAAGGCTTTTCGGTCATTGCCATCACCTATTACACCGTCGGCCTGGCGAAGATCTGTCTCGAGAGCGTCTCCGCCTTGGGTGTCGATCCGCACGTAACGAAGCTCGCCGTTCTCGGAGCCATCCCGCTCGTGCTCTTCGCCGTCTGGACCGCGGTTCGCCATGTCCGCAAAAGCATCACAGGCACGCCACATGCTCCGACATCCGGGAGCCAATGACGCGACGTCAGCCGCTCGCTCACCGACGCCCTTTCGGGCGCCGGTATTTGCTTACCCTGTCTCAGAACGTCAGGACGCCATTGCGTAATGGAGGTGGTTGTCCGATGCCCGGCCGCTGCTCGTCCTGAACCTGCGCAGCAGTTCGGCGAGGCTTTCGGTCTCGTGCGTCAGGCTCTGGGCGGCGGCCGTGGTCTCCTCGACCATTGCGGCGTTCTGCTGGGTCACCTTGTCCATCTGGTCGCCGGCGGCCGAGACCTCGCGCAGGCTGGTGGCCTGCTCGCGGGCGGCAACGGCGATCTCGGCCACGGTCGCGTTCATGGCCGTGACCTGCTCGACGATCTGCTTGAGCGAGAGGCCGGATTCGCCGACGAGTTCAACGCCGGTCTTGACCTGCGCCGAGGAGGTGGAGATCAGCTCCTTGATCTCCCGTGCCGCATTGGCGGAGCGCTGGGCGAGCTCGCGCACTTCCTGGGCGACGACGGCAAAGCCCTTGCCGGCTTCGCCGGCGCGCGCCGCCTCGACGCCGGCATTCAGCGCCAGCAGGTTGGTCTGGAAGGCGATTTCGTCGATGACGCTGATGATGTTGCCGATCTTCGACGACGAGTTCTGGATTTCCGTCATCGCCGCGATGGCGCGGGCGACGATCTCGCCGCCCTTTTCCGCGTTGGTGCGGGCCGTTGCCACGACAGCCTGAGCGCGGCTGGCGCCCTCGGCCGTGCCGTTGACGCCTCGCGTCACGTCGCCCAGCGCCGCGACGGTCTCTTCCAGCGACGCCGCCTGCTGCTCGGTGCGGCGAGCAAGATCGTTGGAGGCGGTTGATATCTCCGCCAGACCGGAGCGGATTGTCGCCACCGCGCGGATGACGGAAGCGACCGCCTCTTCGAGGCTTGCCACCGAATTGTTGAAGTGATCGCGGATCCTCACATAGCGGGCGTCCACCTCGCCGACGCGGACGGAGAGATCGCCCTTCGACAGCGCGTCGAGGCCGACGGAAATCTGCCGGAAGGCATGCTCCATCACCTGCGCATCGCTGAGCCGCTCGGCTTCCTGGCGCAGCCGCTCCTCTTCGGCAGCGAGGCGGGCGCGTTCGGCATTCGCTTCGGCGATCAGCTTGGCGCGTCCGGTCTCCTGGAAAACCTTCACCGAACGCGCCATGGCGCCGAGTTCGTGGCGATGCTCGACCCCAGTGATCACGATCGCGTCGTCGCCACGGGCGAGCCGCTCCATGGACTGCGCCATCCCGCGCACCGCCGAGGAAATCAAACGGCCGACAAAATAGGAGAGAATAAGCCCGATGACGATCAGCAAGCCGCTGATGACCAGCGTCGCGCTCGTCGCGGAGGCAACGGTTGCTTCTACTGAACCGTCCAGCTTCTTCTGCGCGCCGGTCACTGTCTCCTGCAAATCCTTGAATTCGCCTGATATTTTCGGAGCGAGTACGCCAAGCTGCATCTGGCGGATATTGCCGGAAGCCTGCAGCACCTCCTTCATGTCGCCGAGACGGGCGGTGTAATTCTGCATGAGCTGGCCGGCGCCCATCAAGCGCTTCCTCTGCAGCTCGTCTTTCGCGGCCTTGGCGGCGGCATCGTTGAGTGCCACCGCTTCGGCGAGCGCTGCCTGAGCCGTTTCGTAAGCGGCAAAATCCTCGGAATGCACGAAGCGTTCGGAGAAATAGAGGCTGCGATTCAATGCTTCCAGCGTCGCTGCCGTCATATGCAGCAACGCGACATCGTTCTGGCGCCAGGCGCTGCGCATGACATCGTTGAGCGCGATGCTGGTCCAGGGCCCGAATTCGGTGACCTTGGAGATCAACAGGTCGCGCCGGGCCTGAAGGGAGACGATCTGTTCGAAGGCCCTGCCATAGGCAGCGATATCCTGGCGGATGACCGCAAGACCGGATTGCAGGTCCTTGTTGCCAGTAAAACGCGGGTCCTCCACCTCGAAGGCCTTCACGCCGGCGCGGAAGCTGTCGACGACGGCCTGCGTCGGCGTGGTGCGGAAGGCTTCGGCCGACATCTGGATCTCGTGCAGCTGCTCGCTGTAATCCGAGATGGCGAGGCTCTGGCCGGCCGTGGCGCGGTAGGAGGCGAAGATCGACGCGAGCCCGTTCATGCCGGAGATCGCGCTGACGGTCAGGATGCTCATCAACAGGATCAGCGGCACGAAGCCTGCGGTGATCTGCGCGCGAATGCCGAATTTATTCCAGAAATGCAACATTATAGGCCTCTTATGCTCACTGGCTCTTCGGCAGGTATTGGGCAATGTTCTCAGGGGTGACGAGTTCGAAAGGAACGTCGTTCTCGCGCGGGACCTTCTCCCTGTTGACGAGCTTCACGGCAGCCTCGACGGCGGCGGCCCCCTGCCCGACAGCGCTTTGAAGAATGGTCACATCGAGATCGCCAGCGACCATGGCGGCGAGTGCATCGTCGGTCGCGTCGACGCCGGCGACAACGACGTCCTTCATCGGCATGCCGGCCTTCTTCATGGCGCGGATTGCGCCCAGCGCCATCTCATCGTTGTTGGCAATGACGGCATCGAACTTGACGCCGGCCGAAAGCCATTCCTGCATCTGCTCATCGGCGTAGTCACGCGACCAATAAGCCGCCTGCCGCTCGATGATCTCGAGGCCCTTGCATTCCGGTGTGGCGATTACGTCTGAAATGTCCTGGGTGCGGGCGCGGGCTGCGGCGTGGAAGGGTTCGCCCATCAGCACGACGACACGACCCTTGCCCTTGAGAAGCGTGCAGACCTGCTTGGTTTCCAGCGTCCCGGATTCCTTCTCGTTGGAAGCGACCACCACCTGGTTTTCAGGGAGATCGAGAAGGTTGGATGGCACGTTGTTGATATAGACCAGCGGAATGCCGGCATCCGCCGCCATCTTGGTCATCTGCGGCCCGAGATCGCCGTCTGATACCGCCAGGATGATCGCATCGACTTTGTCGGCAATGAGCTTCTGAACCTGCTTCTTCTGCAGTTCATTGTCGCCCTTGGCGTTTTCGGTGACGAGTTTGAGGCCTGAGACCGTCTTCCCATGCGAGACGACTCCGTTGAGCAACGCCGTCCTGAATTTGTCGAGATCGGACATCGAAACGCCGATCGTCTGCGCATTCGCAACAGTGACCGACATCGCCAAGGCGATGGATGCAAGCGTGGCCGTTTTCATGAATTCCCCTGCGCATTCGAATGGAACTGCGTTATTTCAAATCATGGTTAAATTTTACTTTGCGTGCGGAAGAGAGAGGTAACGCGGGGGATATAAATCTTGCAGCGGCACGTGGCCGGATTTGAAAAGGCCAATCCGGATTTGATGCAAACAGCATCAAGTCTTTGTTTTTTAGGTATTACCGCCCGCCGAAGCCAGAGCCGACGGTGATGCCCCTGTAGATCACCCGCTGCAGCACGATCGCGAGAATGATGCCCGGCACCATCGATATTGTCGCGCCGGCCATGATGTAGTTCCAGGAGGTGCCCTGCTGGGTCTGGAACAGAGTGAGCCCGAGCGGCAGCGTGGCTTTGTCGAGGCCGCTGCTGGCAATCAGCGGCCAGAGGAAGCTCTTCCACTGGGCGATGAAGGTGAAGAGCGAGAGCAGGCCGATTGCCGGCATGGCAAGCGGCACGATGACGGTGACCAGGATACGCAGGCGCGAAGCCCCGTCCATCATCGCCGCCTCGTCGAGATCCTTGGGAATGCCGAGGATGAACTGCCGCAGCAGGAAGGTGCCGAAAGACGAGAAGGCGACCGGCAGGATCATGCCATGATAGGTGTTGATCCAGCCGAGCTTGCTGACGACCAGGAAGAGCGGAATGACCAGCATCACCTGCGGGATCATCAGCGTGCTGAGATAGGTGAGCAGCAGCCCCTCGCGGCCGGGAAACCTGAGCCGGGCAAACGCATAGGCCGAAAGGCAGGAGACGACGAGTACGATCGCGGTCACACCGCAGGCGACGATGAAGGAATTCATCAGGAAGGTACCGAAGGGCAGCGAAACCAGCGCCTCGACGAAATTACCCCACTGATATTCCTCAGGCAGGATGCGTACCGGCACGGCCAGCACTTCGGTATTGGAGCGCACCGCGTTCGACACCATCCAGAAAAACGGAAAGAGGAAGAGCAGCGCGACCAGCGAAAGGCCGGCATAGCTGATCAAGGTGCCGATCGGCCGCAGGATGCGCGGCCGGTTCCGGGACTGGGAGTGCGGATACCGTGAGGGCGCGTCAGTCGTCATAATGCACCCATTTGCGCTGCATGTGGAATTGCAGGATGGTGAGGCCCATGATCATGACGAACATCACCCAGGCGAGCGCCGAGGCATAGCCCATCTGGAAATTGGTGAAGCCCTTCTGATAGATGGCGAAGCCGAGTGTCGCGGTCGCCGAGCCGGGACCGCCGCGCGTCATCGCAAAGATCTCGTCGAAGACCTGCAGCGAGGTGATGGCCGTCATCACAGTGGCGAAAAAGATTGTCGGTGAGATGAGTGGCAGGCGGATGCGCCAGAAGCGCCGCCAGGGACCCGCGCCGTCGATCATCGCCGCCTCGAGATAGTGCTTCGGCACCAGGTCGAGCGCGGCGTTGAACATCACGACGTTGTAGCCGACATTGGCCCAGAGCGTGACGAGCACGACCGCCTGCATCGCCCAGCTTGAACTCAGCAGGAAATTCGGCAGGCCGAGGCCGAGCCACCGGATGACGCTGTCGGCCAGGCCGTCCGGCGTGAAGATCAGCAGCCACACCACGGAGGCTGCGATCGTAGGCGTGAAGGTCGGCAGGAAGAAGATCACCCGGAAGATCGCCTTGCCGCGCTTGAGGCTCGATATCCACACCGCCAGCGTCAGCGAGACGATGATGTTCAGAGCCAGATATTCGACCGCGAAGAACAGCGTATTGCCGAGGATGGTGTAGAAGGCTGGATCGACGGTGAAGAGCTTGATATAATTCTGAAAGCCGACGAAGGACGGCGTCGTCAGCAGCTGCCAGTTCGTGAAGGACAGCGCCAGCGACGCCAGGATCGGCAGGGCCATGAAGATCATGAAACCGAGGAAGCTCGGCAGCAGGAACAGCATGGCCGTCTGCGTTTCCGGCTTCAGGAAGCGCCGAGGCTGACCGGGCTGCAGGCTGATTTCGGCAACGGCGCTTTCCGACATCTCTTGCTCCATGGGCGGCAAACCCTGCCGCAGCGCTCTATTGCTGCGCGAGGCTCTGGATGGACTCCATCGTCTGCTTGGCGTCGGCGGTGCCGCCGAAGGCCGGCGGGAAATACTGGTTGAACAGGTTTTCCACCGCCGCCCAGTTGTTGGTGATCACATAAGGCACCGAATGCGCCAGCGAATAATCGAGCGCCTCGCCGCCATTGGTGATGTCCTTGGCTGCCACCTTGTACCATGAGGATTGCGAGGCCGAGCGGGCCGGCAGCGCACGACCCTGCTCGGCGAGATATTGCAGCGCTTCGGGGCTCGTCAGCACCTGGATCGCCTTCCAGGCCGCATCCTTGTTCTTGCTCGTCGTGGCGATACCGAAACCGGAGCCCGCCGTGACGGCGGCAAGGTCCTTATCATTTTCGCGCGGCAGGGTGGTCAGGCCGATCTTGAATTTGGCTTTGTCCTTCATGCCGATGATTGACCAGGGTCCGTCGACATACATGGCGACGTTACCCGAATTGAACCGGCCCTGGATGAATGTGCCGACATCGGCGCTCGACGGCACCAGCGGCGCGATCTTATCCTTGGCGGGAAAGCTGATCACCCTGTCGGCGGCGGCAATGGCGCTGGGATTGGTAAGATCGAGTTCTCCGGCATCGTTGACATATTTATCACCCCAAGCCGCGGCCAGGACGGAATAGTTCTGCGGAGTGATCCCGAAGCCGTACTTGCCGTCTTTCGTCAGCTTCTTGGCGGCGTCGGTAAACTCGGCGAGCGTCCAGCCCGGCTTCGGCAGCGGGATACCTGCTGCTTCAAGTGCATCCTGGTTATAATAGACGACCCAGGGACCAACGTCATAGGGTAGACCATAAAGCTGCCCATCAACCGACATGCCGCCGATGATCGATGGCGTAAAGGCGCCGATGTCGAATTTCTCCGCCTCGATCCGTTCGTTCAGAGGTTCAAGCAAGGAATAGAAATTCGGCATGCGCAGCGACTGCATGGAAACGATGTCGGCGAGCTGCCCTGACGCCGCCAGCACAGGCAGCCGCGTCCAGTAATCGACCCAGCCCGTCGTCGTCAGCGTCACTTTGATATCGGGATATTTGGCGGTCACCATGTCGGCCAGGTGCTGCCAGCCCTTGGTATCGGCCTCGGAACCGGTCCACATCTGCCAGGTCAGATTGATCTGTTCGGCCGATGCTGTTGTGGCAAAGAGGCTGCCGCCGACAGCGGCAAGCGAAAGCGCTTTCTTCAGAACCTTCATGGGTTTCTCCTCCCTCCATGACGCAATGAACACGCGAGTGCGACCGAGTTCACGCCTTGAGGACGATCTCGATCACCGGGACGGTAACGTCAGGTCGCCGGACCGGCAGTTCGAGCGTGATCATGCCCTCCGGCACCATCACGCCGATATTGGAATCCACTTCTTTCGTCTGGCTGAGCCAGCGCACTTCGCTGGCATCGTGCAGGAACTGCGCATAGGCGATCCTGTCGGCGAGGCCTTCGATATGAATGTGGCGGTAGGGCCAGTTGTAGACGTGCAGGTAGAGGCGGTTGCCGCGCTGGGTGTAGCGGCAGCCGGCCGGCACCGGAAATTCGGACGGACCGGCGCCATAGATCGAGCGCCCATTGACCTCCATCCAGTTCTGGTAGACCTCGAGCGCGGCAATGGCGCGGGCGTCAAAGGTGCCGCGGCCGGTCGGGCCGACATTCATCAGGAGGTTGCCACCGAGCGCCACGGAATCGATCAGCAGTTGGATGATCTGCTCCGGGCTCTTCCAGCTGTCCTCGTCGCGGTGATAACCCCAGGAGCCGCTGAAGGTGTGGCAGGCTTCCCAGAGTACCCCCTGGCTGGCGATGGCAGGCGCCACGCGTGGGGTATACTGCTCCGGTGTCGTTACGTCGGGCAGCTTGCCCGGCGGCAGGTCGAGTCGGTTGTTAACGATGATTTCGGGCTGCAACTCACGCACCAGCTCCAGCAACCGCTCGCTCTCCCAGTCCGCGCGCCCCTTGCCGGGCAGGCCGCGATATTCGCGGCGGGGATAGCTGAAATCGAACCAGATGATGTCGATGCGACCGAAGCCGGTCAGAAGCTCGCGCACCTGTTCGCGCATATAGGCGGCGTAAATGGCGATGTTGCGCCCTGAGTTCAGCGCCTTGGCATCGGGATGGTTGCGCAGGGGATGGTGGACGTCGATCGGAAAGTCAGGATGGTGCCAGTCGAGCAGCGAATAATAAAAGCCGATCTTCAGCCCCTCGGCGCGAAACGCTTCGACCAGAGGCGTCAGCAGATCCTTGCCGCGGGGCGTGTTCGGCGCCTTGTAATCGGTGACCTTGCTGTCCCAGAGGCAGAAACCTTCGTGGTGCTTGGTCGTCACCACGACATATTTCATGCCGGCAAGCCGGGCGCGGCGCGCCCAGGCCTTGGGATCGTAGAGGTCGGGATCGAAATTCTCGAAATAACGCTGGTAATGGTCGTCGTTCAGCTCTTCGCGGTTCTTCAACCACTCATGCCGCGCCCCGAGCGCATAAAGGCCCCAATGGATGAACATGCCAAGGCGATCATGGCTGAACCAGGCGTGCTTGGCCGCCCCTCCCGATTCAGGATTTTCCGGTTGGCGTTCCGAACTCGTCACAGGTTTCTCCTCCCTGTTTTCCAGCTCGACATCATATCGAACCGGTTCGGCGATTGATCATCTTGCTTGATCACTTGCCTGTCAAGCTGAAATTCTGAAGTCGTGAAACTCATTGTATCGCCGCACATTCTGACTAATTATGGAGGATAAGTTGCGCAGACGAAAGAAATCTGACAAAAGAAGGGCTTTAGAACCGGTTCGATAAATATGACGACGATACGAGATGTCGCGCGCCTGGCGGGGGTTTCGATCTCGACCGTCTCGCTTGCGCTCAACAGCCCGAAACGGGTCGGCGCCGAGACGCTCGACCGCATTCAGCAGGCGATCAAATCGACCGGCTACCGCATCGATCCGGTGGCCCAGACGCTGGCGCGCGGGCGCAGCTCGCTCATCGGTTTCGTGTCGGCCAATCTCAGCAATATGTTCTTCGGCGATATCCGCCGCGAGATCGAGCACCAGGCGCTCGACCATGGCTATTTCGTCCTGATCGCCGACTCCTCCGGCAGGGCCGATCTCGAACGGGCGCTGTTGGAGCGGATGGAAGCGCAGAAGATTGCCGGCATCGCGCTGGCGACAAACGGCCACGGCGCGGAGTACGCGGCCTTCCTGCGCGACTTCAAGACGCCGATCGTGATGTTCGACCAGAAGGTGGAAGGTGCCGAGCGCGATTTCGTCGGCTCCGACAATCCGCTGACGACCACCATCCTGACCGAGCACCTGCTGCAGCTCGGCCACCGGCGTATCGCCTTTATCTCCGGCCCGAGCGGCCTGCACACCGCCGATGAGCGCCTGAAGGGCTTCATGGATACGATGGCGGCGGCCGGCGTCGATGTCGATCCTTCGCTGGTCACCGAAGGCGGCTATACGAGGACGGGCGGCCACGCGCAGGCGATGCGGCTGCTCACCCGCCGCGACCGGCCGACCGCCATCATCGGCGCCAACAACATGATGGGGCTCGCGACGCTGCAGGTAATGCAGGAAATGGGCTTTCGCTGCCCCGAGGACGTATCGCTGGCGATGGTCGACGACGTGCCCTGGAGCAACGTCATCACGCCGCGCATCACCATGGTGGTGCAAGATGCCCAGAAGCTCGGCGAATTGGCGGCGCAGCGGCTGCTGGCAAGAATATCGAGCTCCGCGGCGGCGGCAGAGCCGCCGCAGGATTTCATCCTGACGCCGAGATTCGTGCGGGGGGAGTCGACCAGGCGGCTGTGAGGACTTGGCACTCGCCATTGAAAGATCCGAGAATTTGTCATACATGTGTGATGAATCGTAAATTTCGGAGTGCCGCCGGCATCCGGATCAAGGTCGACGCAGGGGTGAAGGCGTGGTTATGCAGGGGAAGGAGCGCGGCAGGGGCTCGGGGTCTCTGGTCTCACGGGTCGGCGAAAGCCTTCGGCAAGCCATTTTGAGCGGGCAGTATGCCGCCGGCGACAAGCTTCCGAGCGAGCATGAACTAACCGAAACGCACAGCGTCAGCCGAACCGTGGTGCGCGAGGCCGTCGCCGCGCTGCGGTCCGACGGGTTGGTCGAGGTGCGCCAGGGTGCTGGAATTTTCGTGATCAGCCCCGACCCGGCGCTGGCGGGCCGGAAGGTCGACAAGGCCCGCGTCGCTTCCGATCTCGAAGTGCTCGAAATCCGCACGCCCGTCGAAATCGAGGCAGCAGGACTTGCCGCGCTCCGCCGTTCGCCGGCGCAGGAGGAGGCGATCTTCGAATGCCACCGGAAAATCCTCCATTGCATCGAGGCCGATCAATCCATCCGCGAGGCGGACCTGGAACTCCATGTCGCCATCGCCGAGGCGACGAACAATCCGCTGTTCAAACACTTCCTGGAATCCCAGGGCTCGGCGATCATCCCGCAGTCGAGGCTCGTCCCGGAAACCAGAACTGCCGAGCAGACCGCCTATCGCAAGCTGATCCATCGCGAACATGAAGCGATCATCGTCGCGATCTCCGACAGGGACGATCAGGCGGCGCGCAACGCCATGCGCGAGCATCTGGTCGGCAGCCAGGCGCGATATCGCAATCTGCTGCGGGATCTGCGCAGCTTTACGAGCTGAGGGGCGGCGGGAAGCGCCGCAAGCTCTCCGGGAATCGCGAGGCCAAGCCTTCATCCGGCCGCAGCAAGCGAATCTGCTGGCCGATTGCGTCGCCGAGTCTATTGTAGGGTGCTGCGCAGCCCTATCCGCATGTGGCATGGACGTGCGCTCTACCCGTCCGCGGCTGAAAGCTAGTTGAAAGCTTCGGCGTCATAGGAAAAGGCAGCATCGTGGAGGAGACACGGGTCAAAGGTGGCGAGACGACGATGCGGGTAAACCACTAGGAGGAGTTTTCCATGCGTTCTTCACGCAGCCTTTTTCACACCGTTGCTTTTTCCGCCCTCTTGGCCGCGGCATCGCTGACCACCAGCGCCGCCCACGCGGCCGACAAGATCACTATCATGGTCGGCGGCTACGAGAAGCAGATCTATCTGCCCGCCAAGCTCGCCGAATCCCTCGGCTACTTCAAGGACGAGGGGCTCGATGTCGAGCTTCTGAACGAAGCGGCCGGCGTCGATGCCGAAAACCAGCTGCTGGCGGGCGCCGTCCAGGGTGTTGTCGGCTTCTACGACCATTGCGTCGATCTGCAAGCCAAAGGCAAATTCGTTGAATCCATCGTCCAGTTCAGCCAGGCGCCGGGCGAGGTCGAGATGGTGTCGAGCAAGCATCCGGAGATCAAGTCGCCGGCCGACTTCAAGGGGAAGAGCCTCGGCGTCACCGGTCTCGGCTCCTCGACCAATTTCCTGACCCTTTACATGGCCTCCAAGGCTGGCCTGAAGCCCGGCGATGTCGTCACCATTCCCGTCGGCGCCGGCGGCACCTTCATCGCCGCCATGCAGCAGGATCAGATCCAGGCCGGCATGACGACGGAGCCGACGATCTCCCGGATGATCAAGACAGGCGAAGCGAGCGTTCTCGTCGACATGCGCACTGTGGAAGCGACCCGTCAGGCGCTCGGCGGCACCTATCCGGCCGCCTCGCTCTACATGGAAACGTCCTGGGTCGATGAACACAAGGAAGAGGCGCAGAAGCTCGCCAACGCCTTCGTCAAGACGCTGAAATACATCAACACCCATTCCGCCGCCGAAATCGCCGACAAGATGCCGAAAGATTTCTACGTCGGCGACAAGGACGGCTACATCAAGGCTCTCGAAGAGGGCAAGGGCATGTTCACGCCGGATGGCGTCATGCCGGAAGACGGCCCGAAGACCGTGCTTGCCGTGCTCTCGGAGTTCTCCAAGAACGTCAAGGGAAAGCAGATCGACCTTTCCAAGACCTACACGACGGAATTCGTCAAGAACGTCAAGTAAGTCAGCCGCGCCGCTCCCGGCTCCCAAGCGGGAGCGGCCTCCGTTCGATCATGGGCATTGCGTGCGCGCCCTCAAGCACGCCTCAGGTATCACCATGCAACAGGACAACAAACAGGTCCCGGCGATCGAGCTGATCAATGTCAGCCGCCGCTTCGTCTCGCCGACCGGCAAGTCGCTCACTGCGCTGCGGGATTTCAACATGACGGTCGGCCGCGGCGAGTTCGTCGCCGTCGTCGGCCCCACCGGATGCGGCAAATCGACGACGCTCAATCTCGTGACAGGGCTCGCACGCCCCTCCGCCGGCGAAGTCCGCCTGATGGGCGGGCCGATCACCGGCATCGACCCGCGTGTCGGCTTCGCGTTCCAGACCGACGCGCTCTTTCCCTGGAAGAACGTCATCGACAACGTCATGGCCGGTCCGCTGTTCCGCGGCAAGTCGCGCGCGGAAGCGGAAAAGAGCGCCCGCGATTGGCTGGCCCGCGTCGGCCTGTCGAAATTCCTGCACCACTATCCCCATCAGCTCTCCGGCGGCATGCGCAAGCGCGTCTCCCTGGCGCAGACCTTCATCAACGAACCCGAGATCCTGCTGATGGACGAGCCTTTCTCGGCGCTCGACGTGCAGACCCGCACGGTCATGCACGAGGAACTTCTCAAGCTCTGGGCAGAGCGCAAGGCTTCGGTGGTGTTCGTGACCCACGATCTCGAAGAGGCAGTGGCGCTTGCCGACAAGGTCTATGTGCTGACCGCCGGTCCGGCCACGGTTAAGTCGGTCTATACGATCGATCTGCCTCGGCCGCGCGTGGTGTCGGAGATCCGCTACGAGCAGAGTTTCATCGATTACTGCAAGACGATCTGGGAAGACCTGCGCGAAGAGGTCGAGACCAGCTACCGCCGCGCAAGCGAAGCGGCCTGAGGGAGGATATCATGGCACACATCACGCTCGAGGCCGGTTCGGCCGCTCTCTTTCGCCCGGGCACGTCAGACGCCGAGATCGAAGCCTCCGCACTGAGGGCGATGCGTCGGCGCAACACGCTGGTGCGCTTCTGGCAGATCGCCATCCTGGTCTTCGTCATCGGCATGTGGGAGCTTTCTTCCCACTTGCAGTGGATCGACCCGTTCTTCTATTCGAGCCCGAGCGGCGTTCTCGAGCGCCTTTACGAATGGGCGACGGAGGGCACCACCGAGGGATCGCTCTGGTACAATCTCTGGGTAACGATGGAGGAGGCGCTGATCGGCTTCTTCGCCGGCTCGATCACCGGCGTCTTCGTCGGCATCGGCCTCGGCCGCAACCGCTTCCTGTCGGATATCTTCTCCGTATACATCAAGGCGATCAACTCGATCCCCCGCGTCGTCCTCGCTCCG
Organism: Rhizobium lentis; assembly: GCF_014200175.1. GTDB lineage: Bacteria > Pseudomonadota > Alphaproteobacteria > Rhizobiales > Rhizobiaceae > Rhizobium > Rhizobium mulingense. Next base: position 362,040 of record NZ_JACHBD010000006.1, read on the forward strand.
ATTTTCATCATGATCATGGGTCTGGGCCTGCCGTCCAAGGTCGCGCTCGCCTTCATCATGGTGTTCTTCGTCGTCTTTGCCAACGCCTTCCAGGGCGTGCGCGAGGCCGACCGTAACATGATCGCCAATGCCCGCATCCTCGGCGCCTCGGACTGGCAGGTGACCCGCACGGTGGTCATTCCCTCGGCGATGAGCTGGATCTTTGCGAGCCTGCACGTCTCCTTCGGCTTTGCGATCATCGGCGCGATCGTCGGCGAATTCGTCGGCGCCCGTTTCGGCATCGGCCAGCTCATCTCGATCGCCAAGGGCACATTCGATGCAGCCGGCATGTTCGCGGCAATTCTCCTCGTCATGGTCGTAACGCTGGTTGCCGAATACATCATGACGCTGATCGAGAACCGCCTGGCGAAATGGAGGCCGCAGCAGCAGCTCGATACGCAGTAACCAGATCGACCTCCCTCCCAAGGCAGATCGAAGGAAGGCCGGGCGCAAAGCCCGGCCTTCGTGCGTTTGATGGCAAAGTCGGTTCCCCTTCGTCGTGCTCGAGCTTGCCCCGAGCATCTGCCTCCATTCGGTAGGGCAGCAGATCCTCGGCACGAGGCTGCACAAGGCCGAGGATGACGCGGGGTAGAGAGCGAGGAGCGTCATTAACCGGTGGTGGGCGCTATACCCGGCTCTCTTCTATTCGATGAGCCTCCGATCTAAGCAAGCGGAAGCCGCACGGTCACCACCAGACCGCCGCCTTCTGCATCACCAAGCGACACCAAACCTCCGGCGCCTTCGACGACCTCGCGGACGATTGCAAGCCCGAGGCCACTCCCCTCGCTTTCGGTCCCCATGATCCGGTAGAAGCGTTCAAACACCTGGTCGCGCTCACTCTCGGGAATGCCTGGCCCGTTATCCTCGACGGTGATGACTGCGCTTCCGTCCGACTGCGTGACCGAAACAGTCACCCGTCCGTCCGCACCGCTATAGCGGATGGCGTTGTCGATGAGGTTGACCAGCATTTCACGCAGCATGGTGCCGTCGCCCCCGACGATGACGGGGCCGTCCGCTTCCAGGCCGACATCGAGGTTGCTTTTCAGCGCCTCTTCGGCATGCGCTTCCAATATCTCACGGGCGGCCTTGCTGAGATCGGTCCCATCTCTGCGCGGGCGCCGGCTCCCGGGCTCGGCGCGCGACAAAGTCAGGAGCTGGCCGGCGAGGCGGGAAATCTGCCGGGTGCTGGCGCGGAGCGCCGCAAGCGCCTCGTCCCGGCGAGCCGCATCCTCTTCGCGGGCGGCCACGCTCGCTTGCGTCGAAATCAGTGCCAGCGGTGTTCTGAGCTGATGCGCCGCATTCGATACGAACCGCCGCTGCGCGGCCATCTGGTTCTGGACGCGCTCCATATGGTCGTTCAGCGCATGGACGAGCGGGCGCAGCTCGCTCTGCACCATCTCCGGCGGCAGCGGATCGAGACGATTGCGGCCGCGCGCTCGCACGGCGTTCCGCAATCTCAACGCCGGCGCCAGGCCGCGCTGCAGCCCGAGGATGGTCACCAGGCTCGCCAGGAAGACGAGCACGAACTGCTTCGAAAAATCCGAAAGCCACAGCTGCTTTCGCATCGCATATTGGCTGTTATGCGTCACCGCGACGGTCACGGAGATCGTGCCGTCATCGGGAAGTCCGACAACGGGATGGTCGAGCATCAGGACGCGCACATCGGCGCCATGGAAGGCTCGATCCTCGCCGACGCGCTGGGCCGCCGGCAGCGGCAAGTCGGGAAAGCCGCTCACCAGATTGCCCCACACGGTGATGACTTGATAGAAGACGTGGTCGCCGAAACCAGTATCGAACATCTCGAGCGCTGCGGGCGGCACATCGACCTGGACATTGCCGCCCTCGTCGACGCGCACCGCCTCGGCAATGACGCGGGCCGAGGCCAGGAGCGTGCGATCCGTCACCAGTTTCGCCGTCGCATCGGCCGACCAAAAGCTGTCGTAGAGATTGAAGCCGATCGCGCCGAACAGCGTCAGCAGCACCAGCGAAAGCAATTGCACCCTGAGGCTCTGGCTAAGCCGGCCGAAGGCGGCGCCGATCTTGCTGTAGACGCTATTGAACATGTCTGAGGAGATAGCCGAGGCCGCGCAACGTCGCGATCTGCACGGAGCTGGCCTCGAGCTTCTTTCGAAGCCTGTGGACATAGATTTCGATGGCGCTCGGATCCGCCTCGTCGTCGAAACCGAAGACGCTTTCGGAAAGGGCGGCTTTCGAGACCGTATTGCCCAGCTTCATGACCAACTGCTCGAGAACGGCATATTCGCGCGGCGTCAATTGCAGCGGCTCGCCTTCGACGAAGAACTGCCGTGTCCCGCCGGAAAAGCGCAGGTTCCCGACCGTGATCTCGGACGATGCCCGGTCCTGCCCGCGGCGCACCACCGCGCGGATCCTGGCTTCGAGTTCGGCGATTTCGAAGGGTTTGGCGAGATAATCGTCGGCGCCGCTGTCGAGCCCCGCCACGCGGCCGTCCAGGCTTGCATTCGCCGTCAGGATGATGATCGGAAGCTTGTTGCCAGATTGTCTCAACCGCTTCAGAAGCGTCAACCCGTCCAGCTTTGGCAGCGAAAGGTCAAGGATCATCGCCGAATATTCCGCCACCTTGAGCAGATGCTCCGCGTCTTCGCCATCATGGGCGATGTCTATGGCATATTGCGCCTGCCGCAGGGCTTTGCCCAGCCAGGCCGCCAGATCCTTGTTGTCCTCCACCACAAGCAGTCGCATCCGATCCCCTTAGCACGTGCGGAGGGGCTCGCGGAAGCGCGCGCATGGAAGGCCGGCAACATTCGATATCGCCTGCCGCTCGCAGTATCGGACCGCTCTCCACCATGAATGGCGCGAAGTGTCCGCTATTTGTCCGGCGTGTGCATTTTCCTCTGTCCTTAGATCGCCGAATATGGCTTCATGATCAACATCCACGGAGCAAGAAATGTCCGGCCATGATACCATCCTTCTCGTCATCGACGCTCAGGAGTCCTTCCGGCAACGCGATTATTGGGATGAAAGCCTCGCATCCGTCTATATCGATCGCCAGCAGGCTCTGATCGACGGCGCGCAGGCCAAAGGAGTACCCGTCATTCAGATCTTCCATGTCGATGGAAGCGGTCCGTTTTCGGAAAACTCGGGCTTCGTCAGAACGCTCGCTCCGCTGAGGGTCACGCCGAACGTGGTCTTCAAGAAGCGCCGTCACAGCGCCCTCGTCGGTTCGGGGCTCGACGTCTGGCTGACCGAGAATGGCGTGCGTCGCATCATCGTCTCGGGCATCCGCACCGAACAATGCTGCGAGACCACGACCCGCCACGCCTCGGATCTCGGCTATCAGGTTGATTATGTCGGCGAAGCGACCCTGACCTTCCCAATGACCGACGCGGCGGGACGCACCTGGAGCGCCGGGGAAATCCGCAGCCGAACGGAACTTGTCCTGTCGGGTCGTTTCGCCAGGATCGCCACCGTCGAACAGGCGCTGGCGGGGCACGGAGAGCCGCTCGCCGCATGACGGACACCGCGCAGCCCTTCGATATCTCCGTCTTCGTCGTCGTGCCGCCGCGCGTGCTGCTGCTCGACGTCGCCGGCCCGATCGAAGTGCTGCGCAAGGCGAATCTCGAACAGCAGGCAGTGCGCTTCAGCGTCACCTATATCGGCCCGTCGGCAACGGTCGGCAGCTCGATCGGCCTTGCCGTCACCGGTGTCGCCGCCCTGCCGGAGCACCTGCCCGATCGAGCGCTCGTCGTCATCGCTGGCAGCGCCGACGCTCCGATGGAGAACAATCGTCCCTGGGACGAGCAGGAGCGCGCTGCGCAGGCCGCCATCGTCGCGTGGCTGAAGCGCGCCATCCGCCCGGGGATTCGATTGGTCTCGATCTGCTCCGGCGCCCTGCTCGCCGCCGAGGCCGGGATGCTCGACGGCCGAGAATGCACCACGCATCACGGCTGCATGGAGGACCTGGCCAGACTCGCGCCCACCGCGCGCATCCGGGACAACCGGCTCTATGTCGAGGACGGCGAGCGTCTGACGAGCGCCGGCATCACTGCCGGCATAGATCTCATGCTGCATATCGTCGCCGAAGCGGCGGGGCATGCCTGCGCGCTTGCAGTGGCGCGATATCTCGTCGTCTATCTCAGGCGCGGCGGCTCGGACCCGCAGCTTTCGCCCTGGCTCGAAGGCCGCAACCATATCCATCCGGTCATTCACCGTGCCCAGGATGCGGTTGCCGCCGACCCCACTCGCGACTGGTCGGTCGCCTCGCTTGCGCACCTCAGCGGCGCCAGCCCGCGGAACCTCTCGCGGCTGTTCAACGAGCAGACCGGCATGAGCGTTACTGATTTCGTCAACCGCATGCGCGTGGCCCTCGCCCGCGAGATGCTCGCCGGCTCGCGGCTGGATATGGAGGCCGTGGCGATGCGCTCAGGCTTCGGCTCGGCCCGGCAGCTGCGCCGGGCGTGGAACCGGCTGCATGAGAGCCCGCCGAGCGCGGCGCGGCCGAAGCCGGCTTTGGGTTCATAGAGGAAGAGAAAGAGCGGCAGGCCCGGCCCGATCTTCGGCAGCGACGGCTGCGGCGCCAAGCGCCTCCGTCCCCCAGATTTCGATCTGCGTCAGCGCCGGAAAGGGCGAACTGTCCTCGGCCTTGATAAGCCCGTGCAGCTCCACCCATTCGACGGTGCAGGGCTCTATCTGAAAACGCTGCGCCGCGCCGGATTTCACCAGCGGAAAAGCGGAGGTCCTGCCGTTCGAGAAAGTGACGCTCGCCTGCTCCCACCATGAATCATGCGGGAAATCGGCCCTGAGGTAGAAGACGACCTCGTCGATCCGGACCGACCGGCCGAACTCCACCGTCAGTGTAGCCTCGGGATCGCGATTGATGCCCCAGCTGGTGTAGGGCCAGAAGCCGTGGTTGTCGTTGGCCTTTTCGCCGTCGATTGCGTTGCGTGCGGCAAAAACCGCTTCGCCACGGGTTTCGACATTGGCGCGTGCATGCGGAAAGAGCGCCCGGTTGGCGTGATCGTCCCAGGGGTTCAAAGCGAGATTGCGCCGCTGGGCGCCCTCGTCGGGCCGCGCGCTTCGCACCGAAAGCCGGTGGATATCGCCCTTGAAGGCGTTCGGCGAGTAGGATTTGCGCTTGTCGCCGAAGGGCACGGCGAGCGAATAGGCGCTTTCCCTGATATAGACCAAAGCGGGATGGACTGCGCTATCGAGCGCGAGGAAGACATGGCCGGGCTCGGAAGCCTCGACGACGACGCGGTCGCCTTCGCGATAGCTCTGGCGATAGACGAGAAAGGTCTCGTCCCGCCCGGTGGCGCTTCCCAGCACGAACCCATCGGCATCCACGATCTTCAGCGTCAATTCCATGTTCGACCTCCTCAGAGCAATGATGCCGAAAAGTGTAAGCGGTTTCCGGACAACATCATGCTCTAACTTTTCAATTTATCTGCAATTTCAGGCGCTTGCCGGCGAGCGGCAGGCGCAGCCGGTAGAGCTTCTCGGGCCAGGCCGATCTCAGCCTGGCGTCATTCACCTCGATCTCGTCGATTTCGATTTCGCCGGCGCCGTCGACAAAAATGCTGCCGAGATCGGCGAGATCGATCCTGTTCCCGGTGATAACAGGCGCGAAGCACGTCATCAGCGACAGCACCGCCGGCCGGTCGCCGTCATGGGTATCGACGATCTCGAGATGGCGCCCCCGCAGCAGGGATACCGTGCGCCGATAGCTGCGCAGTTGCGCCTCCCCGGGATAGGCGCCTGAAATTTCGAGGGATATGCGCGCGCGCGTCTCGCCGAATTCGACCTCGACATCCCTCGCGCCGAAGGCTTCGCCGGCGGACTGCATGACGCCTTCGAATGTCGGCAGGTTGTGATAGGCCGACTGCATCGTCCAGATCTCGTAGCGCCGCGGCGAGAAGGTCCTGGCGGTATAGGTCTCGACGCCGACGTCGATCAGGAAAGGGCGACCGTTCTTGTAGAGCGTCACACTGCCGACATCGTTGTGATTGTGGGCCTCGCCATTGTTGCCGCCCTTGACCGCAAGCGAAAACTGCCCGTCGCGGGAGACGAACAGGCCGATGCCGGAATAGAAAATATCCTGCGCGGACACGGGATTCGGCTCGACCTCCGGAATTGCCGGCCCAGTCAGCAGCTCCTGCACGCGATACCAGAGGTTCCATTCCTCCGGCAGATGCGGGCTCTCGGCCGCCGCCCGGTCGGCTGCGGCGAAGGCCGCGAGCATTTCGGAGCCGACCGCCTTGCCGAACAAATATTCCCGCGCGCTGCAGGGTTCGACCACGGCGGAGGAATCCGCGAAGTTGAAATAATGGCGGCCGGCCACATGCATGTAGGCGATATATTCGGCCATGTTGCGGATCTTCGGCTGCCGCCAGACTCCGTCGAACAGCCCAGGCGCGACGCTATCGAGCACGGTCAGCGCGCCGTGCAGGCAGAGAGCGGCGTGGCGGTAATAGACCACGCCTTCCTCGCAGGCGCCGTCCTCGGCATAGTCCTTGAGGAAAGCATCGAGGCTGCCGAGCGCCTTTTCGATAACGGCGCGGCGCGTCGGCTGATCGGTCTTCAGCGAGAAGGTGGTCAACAGGATGTTCTGGGTTATCCAGGCGGTCCAGTTGTTCATCCGCTCGTCGCCGCTGCCCATCCACCAGAAATGCCGGTCGAGATAGGGCGTCAGGATGCGGGCCTCGATCTCGCGCTTCACACGCGCGGCAATCTCCGGGCTGATGCCGTCGAGCGGACCGCGGAACAATGCGACGATCGTTGCCAGAAGGGCTGACGTTTCGGCGGCGAAGAGATCGACGACCGGCTGCGAATTATCGGGCAGCGGCAGACGCGTGCCGCCACGCCCATAGGCATTATGCGCCGGAAGCTGCCAGCCACTTTCCTCCGCGATCAGGAAGATGCCGTCGACGATTCGGGGCAGGAATCGCCCGCTCCCTTCGACGAGTTCAGCCAGCACCAGATCGTTGAGCATCCGCCGCCGCGTGAAATAAAGCTCCTCGAAGCGCGAACGATTGCCGGTGGCCGTGTATTCCCGGTAATCCGAGGCGGTGATCAAAGGCCATTCGCGCGGGAGCGCGACCTCGGCGTCGCGGACGACCACGTCCCGCACGGCCTGCGGCACCGCTTTCCATCTCTCACGATCAGAGTAGACGGCTCCCGGCGTGAAATCGCCGAGGATGTCCGGCAACGCGCCTGAAATCTCGCTGAACATGTCCCTCCCCGCACTGGAAAAGCATTGACGGGCGTCTGGCCTTCACTCCCACCTATCATATGTTTTTGGTGCTCGCTATAAAATTTGTATGATCTATTCAGAACTTGTTTGACCAATACCGGAGATGTGCTATGTCCTTGGCAGGAGGAAGAACAGGCGGCACCCATCCGCCCGAACGGCTCTGGATTTAGATTAGGGAAACTCAGAAGCCGCCAGCGGAATGCCCGACCAGGAGGAAGCATCGGTGTCCATATCGAATTCGGTCATCGCTAGGGATGGCGCCCCGGCAACGCCACGCCGGAAGGTCGCGGCCCTATCCAAGCGCCAGCGCAAGATCCGCAGCGCGCTCGTCGCCTATTCCTTCATCGCGCCGAATTTCCTCGGTTTCGCCGTCTTCACACTCGGCCCGATCCTCTTCGCCTTCGCACTCGCTTTCATGCACTGGGACGGCTCGAATGCGATCACATTCGCGGGGCTGGATAATTTCTGGCGGCTGTTCGACGACAAGGCCTTCATCGCGGCCTTCTGGAACACGATCATCTATACGGTCGCCTCGGTGCCGGCGACGCTGCTCTGCGCGCTCGGCCTCGCCGTCCTCCTCAACCAGAAGATCGCGGGGCGCAATTTCTTCCGCACGGCGATGTTCTTCCCCTATGTCGCCTCTCTGGTCGCGGTCGCCGTGGTCTGGAACATGATCTTCAATCCCGAGATGGGACCGGTGAACATGATCCTCTACACGCTCGGCCTCGACCCGAAGAATATGCCGGGATGGGCGGCCGACCGCCACTGGGCGATGGTGACGGTGATCCTCTTCGGCATCTGGAAGAACATGGGCTATTACATGGTCATCTACCTGGCCGGCCTGCAGGGCATCAATTCCGAACTCTACGAGGCCGCCGATCTCGATGGCGCGAATTCCTGGCAGAAATTCATCCATGTCACCGTGCCGCAGCTCGGGCCGACCACTTTCTTCGTCACCGTCATGCTGACGATCCAGTCCTTCAAGGTGTTCGACCAGATCTTCATGATCACCCAAGGCGGCCCTGGCACTTCGACGCTCGTCCTCGTCTACCACATCTATAACGAGGCGTTCATTTCCTGGGATCTCGGCTATTCCAGCATGATTTCGCTGGTGCTGTTCTTCCTCGTGCTCGCGGTCACGGTCTTCCAGTTCCGCCGCCAGAGGGAGGACGAGGCATGAGGATCGCCGGACGTAAGATCACCGTCAAAACGGTCCTCCTCTATGTCATCGTCATCACGGTGACGGTGGTGATGCTGATGCCCTTCGCCTGGATGCTCTCGGCATCGCTGAAGCTCAGCCGCGACGTTTTCGCCTTCCCGATCGAATGGATACCGTCGCAGCCGCAATGGCAGAACTACGTCGACATCTGGACGAAGATCCCGCTTGCGCTCTTCATCTACAACACCTCGAAGCTGACGATCATCGTCACGCTGCTGCAGCTTCTGACGTCGAGCTTTGCCGCCTACGCCTTCGCCAAGCTGAACTTCCCTTATAAGAACACGTTGTTCCTCGGCTATATCGCCACCATCGCCATGCCCTGGCAGGTCTATATGGTGCCGCAATTCCTGCTGATGCGCGAATTCGGCCTCAACAACACGCATCTCGCGCTGATCTGCCTGCAGGCCTTCACCGCCTTCGGCGTTTTCCTGATGCGGCAGTTCTACATGTCGATCCCTACCGAACTTTGCGAGGCGGCCCGCATCGACGGCATGAACGAATACCAGATCTGGGCGCGCATCATGCTGCCGCTGTCGAAGCCGGCGCTCTCGACGCTGACGATCTTCACCTTCGTCAGCACCTGGAACGATTTCCTCGGGCCGATGATCTATCTCACCAAGACCGAGCTGAAGACCGTCCAAATCGGCCTGCGCATGTTCATCTCGCAATATTCGGCCGAATACGGGCTGATCATGGCGGCCTCCGTCGTCGCCCTCGTGCCCGTTCTCATCGTCTTCCTCGCTCTGCAGCGCTTCTTTGTCGAGGGCATCGCCTCGACGGGACTGAAGGGGTAAATCCATGAATGCCGTTTCAACAGTCGCCCCGCAGCCGATCACCGACAAGGAAGTGAACGCCGCGCTCGATCTCGCCGTCGCGCAGGTCAGGCGCAACCTTCCTCAGTTTACTTACGCTGCGCAGAACCATTCGAGCGTCAACAACTTCTATCCCGCCGTTGCCAACGACCAGTGGACGGCCGGCTTCTGGCCGGGGGAGCTCTGGCTCGCCTTCGAGCATAGCGGCGATCCGGTGTTCCGGCATGCCGCGCAGATCCAGGTCCAGTCCTTCCTGCATCGGATCGTCAACCGTATCGAGACCGATCATCACGACATGGGCTTTCTCTATTCGCCCTCCTGCATCGCCGCCTGGAAACTCGTCGGCGACGAGGACGGCCGCAGGGCCGCGATCCTGGCCGCCGACCAGCTGATCGAGCGCTTTCAGCCGATCGGCCAGTTCATCCAGGCCTGGGGCCGCAAGGGCAGACCGGAAGAATACCGCTACATCATCGACTGCCTGTTGAACCTGCCGCTTCTCTATTGGGCCACCCGCGAGACGGGCGACCCAAAATACCGCGAGATCGCGCTGACCCATGCCCGCACCACGCTCGCCAATTCGGTGCGGCCGGACGATTCCACCTATCACACCTTCTACATGGACCCGGTCACCGGCGCGCCTGTGCGCGGCGCCACCAAGCAGGGCTACCGGGACGACAGCGCCTGGGCGCGCGGGCAGGCCTGGGGCGTCGCGGGCATGGCGCTCTCCTACCGCTATGAGCGGATCGAGGAATACCGCCAGACCTTCGACCGGCTGCTTGCCTTCTATCTCAACCGGCTGCCTGCCGACATGGTGCCCTATTGGGATCTCGTCTTTTCCGATGGCGACGGCGAGCCGCGCGACAGCTCGTCCGCTTCGATCACCGCCTGCGGCCTGCTTGAGATGGCCGATCTCGTCGATGCCGATACCGCCGAGCGCTACCGCATGCTCGCGCGGCGCATGGTGAAGAGCCTCGCCGATCACTATGCGGTCAAGGATCCCGCAGTCTCCAACGGACTGGTGCTGCACGCCACCTATTCGAAGAAATCGCCCTTCAACACCTGCCGCGGCGAGGGCGTGGATGAGTGCGTCTCCTGGGGAGATTATTATTACATGGAAGCTTTGACGCGCCTTTCGCGCCGCTGGTCTTCCTATTGGTGACGTCAGGAGAAGCCAATGGCCAGCATTTCGCTTAAAGAGCTGAACAAATCCTACGGCGCGCTCACCGTCGTCCACGATATCGATCTTGAGATCGCCGACAAGGAATTCATCATCCTGGTCGGCCCCTCCGGCTGCGGCAAATCGACGACACTCAGGATGATCGCCGGCCTCGAGGAGATCTCCGGCGGCGAACTCCGGATCGGCGGCGACGTCATGAACGATGTCCCCTCCAAGGACCGGGATATCGCAATGGTCTTCCAGAACTATGCGCTCTATCCGCATATGACCGTCTACAAGAACATGGCCTTCGGCCTGCAGCTGCGCAAAGTGTCGCGTGATTTCATCGACAAGCAGGTGCAGGACGCCGCCAAGATCCTCGACATCACCCACCTCCTGAACCGCAAGCCGAAAGCACTTTCGGGCGGGCAACGCCAGCGCGTGGCGCTCGGCCGCGCCATGGTACGCAATCCTGCCGTCTTCCTGCTCGACGAGCCGCTTTCCAACCTCGACGCCAAGCTGCGCGGCACGATGCGCTCAGAAATTACCAAGCTGCACAAGCGCCTCAACGCCACCTTCATCTACGTCACCCACGACCAGGTGGAAGCCATGACGATGGCCGACCGCATCGTCGTCATGAAGGACGGCCATATCCAGCAGGTCGACACGCCGCAGAACCTCTACGACCGCCCCGTCAACATGTTCGTCGCCGGCTTCATCGGCGCGCCGCAGATGAACATGCTGCCCTCGACCATTCGGCGCCGGGGCGAGCGCTATGTCGCAATCTTCGATGGCCGGGAGCTGCCGCTGCCTGATCATTTCGACAAGAGCAGGATCGCGCCGTATGAGGGCCGCGAACTGGTGCTGGGCATCCGCCCGGAGAATTTCCACGAACTGCCGCCGACCGATATCCCTGCCGAAAATCTGGCGCCAGTTAAGGCAGTGGTCGAGCTTGCCGAACCGATGGGCTCGGAGGTGCATCTGAACATGGTCGCCGGCGGGCGCAATCTCATCGCCCGTGTGTCGCCACGCTTCCGGCCCGATATCGGCGAGGAGGCGACGCTTGTCGCCGACATGAGCAATGCGCAGCTGTTCGACAAGGAAACCGAACGATCGGTTCTCTACTGAGCGCCTGAGGAGACGGCCATGCAGTGGTTGCGGGACATGTGGACAAAGGCGGGGCCGGGCATTCCGAAGGATGCGCCTGCGAAGACCGGCCTTGCCCTGTTCGCCGATATCCTCGCCCGCGAATGGTGGGAGATGGTCAAGCTCAACATCCTGTTCATCCTCACCTCGCTCTTCGTGGTGACGCTGCCGGCAGCACTCGCCGCCATGGCGCGCGTCTCGGTCGCCTTCGCCGAAGATCGCAACACCTATCTACTCAGGGACTTCTTGGAAGCATTCCGGCAATATTTCTGGCGCGCCACCGCCTGGGGCCTGGCCTTGGCAGGCGCGCTTGCGATCGGCGTCCATGCGATCGTCACCTATGCCGCCGGCGCGCGGGGCAATTTGATGCTCGCCGCACCGCTGGCGATCGCGCTCGTCGCGACCGCTTTCCTTGCCGTGCTCGCCTGCCATCTCATCGTGTTGATGGTGATGCGCGACCTGCCGGCGCTGCGGCTCCTTCGCCTCGCCGCCCTCGCCTCCGTCGCCCGCCCGCTCCCGGCGCTTGCCGCGCTCGCGGTCAACACCACGCTGTGGCTGGCGCACATCCTCTTCTATCCGGTTTCCGTGTTCATGCCGGCTACCGTCAATTTTTCACTCGGAATGTTCGCCGTCGCATTCGGCGTCCATCGGGCAGCGGTGTTGGTTCTGGACCTGCCAGAGGCAATGCGGCCGCACCGACGCTTCATAAAATAACTGATCCAGAGACGATCCAGGGAAGGAGAACAGGAATGTATTTGGACAAATTCGGGAGGACGGTGAAACTTGCCGTGGCAGGTATCACTCTGGCCACGACGACGGCTGGCGCAGCGCTTGCTCAAGACGCCGTGACGCTGAAATGGGCTTTGTGGGACTGGGACAAGACCGCCTATTACAAGCCGCTGATCGAGGCCTATCAGGCCAAGCATCCGAACGTGAAGTTCGAGCCGATGGATCTCGGCTCGCAGGACTACCAGCAGATGATTTCGACGCAACTGACCGGCGGCTCGAAAGATATCGACATCGTCACCATCAAAGACGTGCCGGGCTATACCAATCTGGTGCGCGCCGGCAACATCGCCGATCTCAGCGGCTTCGTGACGGATCAGAAGATCGATCCGGCGCCCTATGGCGGCCTGATCGAAGAGCTCACCGTCGACGGCAAGATCTATTCTCTGCCGTTCCGCTCCGACTTCTGGATCGTCTATTACAACAAGGACATCTTCGACAAGGCAGGCGTCCCCTACCCCACCAACGACATGACCTGGGCGCAGTTCGACGAGACCGCCGAGAAGCTCGCAGGCGGCATGGGCACCAACAAGACCTACGGCGCACTGCTGCACACCTGGCGTTCGACCGTCCAGCTTCCCGGCATTCTCGACGGAAAACACACGCTGGTCGATGGCGACTACACCTTTCTGAAGCCCTGGTACGAGCGCGCGCTCACCCTGCAGAAGGATGGCGCCATCCCCTCCTATGCCTTCCTGAAGACGTCGAACACGCACTATTCGGCGCTCTTCTTCAACGGCACGATCGGCATGCTGCCGATGGGCACCTGGTTCGTCGGCACCCAGATCGCCAAGGTCAAGTCGGGTGAATCGAAGAGCAAGAACTGGGGCATCGTGAAGTTCCCGCATCCTGATGGTGTGGCCGCCGGCACCACGGCTGCGCAGATCTCGGGGCTCGCAGTCAACGCCAATTCCGCCCACAAGGATGCCGCGCTCGATTTCATCAAGTTCGTCACCGGCCCGGAGGGCGCGGCCGTCATCGCCTCAACCGGCACCTTCCCGGCGCTGAAGACCGCCGATGTCAGCGCAAAGATCGCGTCGACGCCCGGTTTCCCGCTGGATGAGGCCAGCAAGGAAGCGCTGATACCTGCCAAAGCCTATCTGGAAATGGCCGTCAATCCGAACGCCGCCAAGATCGAGGTGGTGCTCAACCGCGCCCATGACGCGATCATGACCGACAATACCTCCGTTGATGACGGGCTGAAGGAAATGACCGAAGGCGTGAAGGCCATCAAGTAGGTCTCGCAAGATACCGGCGGCCGCGGGTCAACATCGGCCCGCGGCCGAATTTGTTTTACGCAATTCCGAGTTGACGATGATCTATGATCCCAGCAGGGCCAATCCGCTTTCCGGCAATCCCCTGAAGAAACGCGACGATCTGGCAACGGCCGTCATCGACCTCTTCGAGCCGCTCCTGCCCTATTTCTCCGAAGGCGGCGCACGTGTGCGCCTCGGCGCAGCCGGCGCAATCTTCGACCGGGCGGCGGCGGATCTGGAAGGATTTGCGCGGCCGCTCTGGGGCATCGTTCCTCTTGCGGCCGGCGGCGGCCATTTCCCGCATTGGGATCTCTATCGGCGGGGGCTGGCAAACGGCACCAATCCCGCCCATCCCGAATATTGGGGTGCTCTGGCCGATCGCAACCAGCGGCTGGTCGAGCTTGCCGCCGTCGGCTTTGCGTTGGCGCTGGTGCCCGAACATATCTGGGAGCCGCTTGCTGACAACGAGAAGACGACGGTCTCCGCCTATCTTGTCGCCGCGCGGAACCTTGAATTCATTGACAACAACTGGAAATTCTTCCGCGTCCTCATCGATCTCGGGCTGGAGCGTGTCGGTGTGGCGTTCGACCACATCAAAACCGTCGCCTATCTCGACGAATTGGAAGCCCTCGATCTCGGCGACGGCTGGTATCGCGACGGACCGGTCAGGCGGGTCGATCACTACATCCCCTTCGCCATGCATTTCTACGGCCTGATCTACGCCGTGCTGGCGCGCGGCGACGAGGCGCGCAAGGACCGCTTCCGCGATCGCGCAAGGACCTTCGCCGGGGATATCCGCCATTGGTTCGGCCCGGATGGCGCAGCCCTTGCCTTCGGCCGTAGCCAGACCTACCGCTTCGCCGCCGGCGGTTTCTGGGGCGCGCTCGCCTTTGCCGGCGTCGAGGCGCTGCCGTGGGCTGAGATCAAAGGCTATTACATGCGCCATATCCGCTGGTGGTCGGCGATGCCGATCGCCGACCGTGACGGCGTACTCTCCATCGGCTACGGCTATCCGAACCTTCTGATGAGCGAGAGCTATAACTCTCCCGGCTCGCCCTATTGGGCGCTGAAATTCTTCCTGCCGCTCGCCCTTCCTCACGATCACCCCTTCTGGGTCGCCGAAGAGGCGCCACAGCCGGAATTCTCAGCGCCGGTGGCTTTGAAGCCGTCCGGCATGGTCGCCATGCATACGCCGGGAAATGTCGTCGTGCTCTCCTCCGGCCAGCAGCACGACAAGATGCGCGGTGCAAACGAGAAATATTCGAAATTCGCCTACTCCACCCGCTATGCCTTCAACATCGAGGCCGACGACCGGAACTTTGCCGCCGCCAGCTTCGACGGCATGCTCGGCCTTTCCGACGATGGGGTCCACTTCCGCATGCGGGAAACCCTCGAAGAAGCGCTGATAGCGGGCGACCGGCTTTATTCTCGCTGGCGTCCCTGGCAGGACGTCAGCATCGAGACCTGGCTCATTCCCGCAAACCCCTGGCACATCCGCATTCACCGCATAAGCACGCCGCGTGCGCTCAGCACTATAGAGGGTGGTTTTGCGATCGAACGCGCCGATTTCAATGCCGATCTATCCGAACAGGCGGAGGGCCGGGCCGTCTGGTACGGACAGACGGATGTCAGCGCCATCGTGGACCTGTCATCCAGTCCGAGGGCCGGCCACGCGATGAGCCCGATCCCCAACACCAACCTCATCCACGCCAAAACCCTGCTGCCGCAATTGCGCGGCGAACTCGGCCCGGGAATCGCCGTGCTGGTCACCGCGGCGATGGCCCTGCCCAGCCGCGAGAACTGGGCGGAGGCGCTGGGCATTCCGCCACCTAGACCGGACATTGACGAGCTGGAGCGGCACTCCCGTGAAACCGGCGTGCGCGTGCCGGCATTCGACCTCCTGTCGTAGCTTAGTTTTGGCAAGACTCAGGCGGCTAACCAGAGGTAGAAAGAGCAGAAAAGCCAGCCGATCTTTAGGTTCAGCCGCAGGGCTATTCGATAAGGTGAGCCTGGCCATTCTGAAGCCGATAAAATCCGGCTTGCGGCACCGGCAGTTCCAGCATTTCCTCTTGGGACAATCCAAGATACACGCCTCGTATCAGCCTCCCCGTCAGGCCGTGGGATATGGCTATCGTCGTGGAGCGAAGCTGTGACAACCACTCCTTGACGCGTGCGCAAGCTGCATCGAATGTTTCTCCATCCGGCGATCGAAAGAACCAGTTGAAAGCATTGGCGCCTTCGAGCATGCCCGGATATTCCATGTCGATTTCATAATGGCTCATGCCATCCCAGGACCCGGTCGTTACCTCCATCAATCGTAGTTCATCGCGGCTGGCCACGGGTACATAGCGCGAGATGCGCGCCGCTGTTTCCTTTGCGCGGCCCAACGGGCTGACGTGGACATCGATTTCACCGGAATGCCGCTCAAGTTCCCGGCCGAGAAGTTTGCCAGCCTGATCCGCCTGCCACCGCCCTCTTTCCGTAAGCGGGGAATCCTTTTGTCCTTGAAACCGACCTGGTGCATTCCAGATCGTCTCGCCGTGCCGAAGGAGAAAAATTATCGTCAATCCTCTGAACCCTTATGGGGCGCTACTGAAATTTGGCACTATCTTCGCGACCCGCCTGCCTAGCCCGTCGCAACGCGCATCTCGTCCGACGTCTCGGCGCCTATCGGAATCCGGAGGGTAACCGTCGTGCCGTTTCCCCGACTGCTCGCCACCTGGATCGTTCCCCCGTGAAGCTCAACTATCTGCTTGACGAGATTAAGGCCGATGCCGGTGCCGGCAATGCCTGTTGAGCTTCTGGCGCGGAAATAACGCTCGAACATCTTCGGGAGGTCGTCGGCATCGATGCCGATGCCCTCGTCGCGCACGGTGATGCAGACGCTTTCTCCTTCCTGCCATCCTGTGACGTGGACGTTTGGAGATTCCGGCGCGTATTTGACGGCATTCGAGAAGAGGTTGCCGAAGACTTGATCGAGCGCGGGGCGATCGCCATAAATGGTCTGAGGAATCCGATCGAGTTCAAGCAGAAAGCGATGGGATCGCCGAATGCTTTCCTGACGCGCGCTGCAGGTTTCGACGATTTCGGCAATTGAGCACGGCTTGGGCACGATGGTGATCCGGCCATGATCCAGCCGCCCGGCAGCAAGAATGCTTTCCATCGGTTCGAGCACAAATTCCGGAAGAGTTTAGCGCTCGACGCTCCGGTTGCATAGGCCCATCGATGGGGATGACGGGAACACAGTATCTGCCGGTGCGTTCAGCAAAGCCGGCCTCAGGAGGTTCCAATGCCAGCCAACGTTGCCACTTCAGCCTCCGATCTCGAACCCCGCAAGGGCAGTCCCAGCCCGCGGCTCGACGAGCATGAATTCAAGCGGCGCTTTCTCAATCAATTTCAGGATCCAGCCTACGGCAAATTGCAGGAAGAGCTTACGCGGCTCGCTTCGGCAGCCTGGGAAGCCTACGCAAATTCGCGAAAAAGCCCGAAGATCCGCAAGGCCGGCCCCGGCTTCGCCGATCCCGATTATGATCTGGCTGAAGACTGGCTGGCGGCCCGCGATGCCATCCGTGACGCGGAAAAGCGGCATGACGATCCGAATGGGCCAACCCGTTTGCTTCTCGTCAACGGCTCGACACGTAGCGAACACACATGCCCTGGCGAGATTTCGAAGAGCTACCGCATGGTCGATATCGCCAGGGAGGTGCTGGAGCGACAGCGCCATGTGAAGATCGAAATCCTCGATTTGAGCCGGCTCGCCTCGGAATACGGCCGGCAGATCCATCCGTGCAAAGCCTGCTTCTCCACTGCAGCGGCTCTCTGTCATTGGCCCTGTTCCTGTTATCCTAACTATTCGCTCGGACAGATCCATGACTGGATGAACGAGATCTATCCGATGTGGGTCGAGGCGCACGGCATCATGATCGTCACGCCGGTGCATTGGTACCAGGCGCCGTCATCCCTGAAGCTGATGATCGACCGACTTGTCTGTGCCGACGGCGGCAACCCGGATCCGACAAGCACCCACGGAAAAAATGCTGACCAGGCAAAACAGCTAGAGATGGACGGATGGCCCTATACCCGACATTTGGAAGGTCGTCTGTTTTCCGTCGTCGTTCATGGTGATACGGAAGGTTCGGAGGATGTCCGGAGGAACCTCTCGGACTGGCTTAGGTCAATGGATCTTTTACCAGCCGGCCCGCTTGCGGAAATCGACCGCTATATTGGTTACTGGGAACCCTACGCGACAAGCCATGCGGCATACGAGAAAGACCAGGCGATGCAGGAGGAAATCCGCAATGCGGCTCGAACGCTATACGAAGCCGCTGCCGCCAGGCGCCAAGGCCGCCAGATCGCTGCCGGCGCCGGCTTGCGGCAGCCGCGTCAGAAATAGCGACACGAACGGCTCTTACCGGCCGGACCTTCGCTGGAGCCGCCGGATGAGAACACCTACTGTCCGTTCTCTATATCGCGTAGCAGATCCAGGCCGCTTTGATATTTTTGCTTGTCTTTGCCGGCCTGCTCGGCCTGGCGCAGATTGTCTTCGAGGTCGGCCCGCTTGACAGGCAAAGCGAGCGGGTTTGCTGCCGCACGTCTGACGAATTCCTCGTCAGGCTCATCGGGCCGCCGGGTCAACGCATCGACAGCAGAGATGATCGCCGGCGGGAAGCCTTCCTCCTTCAACCTGTCGAGCGTCCAGCCATTTCCCTTTTCGGCGACGTCGTGAAGGTAGGCGACGGTTCGCGCCTCGTCGCCCGGCACGAGAAGCGCGACCCGTTGACAGTGCTCGAAGAAGGGCCGGCCGGTTTTGTCCGTCTGGCCGTCATGTGCCTCCATGGCGATCTGCGTGGCGTGGTCGAGATGCTGCATGACGATTACGGTCCTTCGGTCTCTCTGATCTTCTGCCGGGAAGGCTCCTCCCCCGTGGTTATCTCGATATCGCGCGGAGTCGCCCCGGCACCCTGACCAAGTCCGGGGCGCGGCCGGTCGACATCGCCACTTTCCCCGGCGCCTTGAAGCAGCGCCGCGTCGTCCCTGTCGTCTTGATCGAGCAGGTCCTGCAGCGTCTCATGCTCGTCCTCGCCGGCCAGTTCGTCGCAGGCTTGCATCCAATGACGCAGGTCCGCCCCTTCAGGGCGGCCTTCGGCCTCCCAGATTTCGTAGGCCCGCCGGCGTATCTGTTCGTGTTTGTCTGTGGCCATGATCTTCTCCAGTTCCGACCTGACCTCGCGGTTTGACTTCGCCGTATTTCAAGGCGTGTTGATGGTGGGAAGAAAATCCTCCACCTGCTTACGCTCATCCTTTGAAAGCGTCTCCACCCTCTCCTGCCAGAAGCGCTCGGCCGCCGGCGGATCCTCCTCCCATTGGCGAACAGTGGTGATGTTGTCGTCGATCTTGGACCGGCGGCGTCCTCCGAGGCTCAGATACTCTTTCGCGAGTTTCAGGCTTGGAGTTTCAGTGCCGCTGTCGCGATCCGATGTCGAACTCGCATTGTGCCGGGCTGCGTCCGATGCTCGCTGCCGATCGACCTCGGCGCGCTGCGTGTCGAAGGAGCGCGCGTCGTCAGTTCCGCTTTCGGGTGGCATGTTGGTTTTCGAAGTGGTCATGGATCACCTTTCGATGCTGTGATCCATTAACCTTCGGCAGCTGCCAGAGTTCCGCATGCCGGCGATTGATTTGCGCAGGGCAATCAGTGGACGGCCATGCTTACCATACGATAGGGGTGCACGGCTTCGAACTGCGAGATCATCGCCGTCGCCTCGAGCAAGACGCGCTCGGCATTCTCGGGATCGTCGCGAGCGAGTTCGTCGGCGTTGACGCGGATCGCTTCCGCCATGTTGTTCGACAGTACAGCAAAGTGCATATTGCCCTCGACGAGGGCCTCGCGCGCAGTATCCTCGAGCGTGCGAGCGATATCGACGAAGATTTCCTCGCGTTCCTCAATACTGAGGTCTTTAATTATATTGGTCTTCTCTTCCATGTCACTCACTCCTAAAAGACGTGGGACGGTGATCGAGCTCATCGAGCCTCGATCGCCTGAGAGCTAGGAACGCCGAAATCCGGATTCAAGCCGGAGCACAGTTTTAAACTCGTCTTCGAGACGAGGGGACGACCATCGTCATTAGTTCGAACGCGGGAGCCGGTCTTCTGTTCCCCGCGGGCCATTAGCAGTCGCCGGCAGCGAGTGCTAATTTTTCTGCGCCGCCCCTTGAAATTGAAAAACCATCGAACCAGATCAATCCCGCAAGGCGCGCGACCTTGCACCCGCCCGGACCTCGTCATCCGGTCCGGTCTGGCGAACAACATCATATTGTTTGTCGATGGAGGAAGACATGTCGTTCCGACCGCTTCATGACCGCATTCTCGTCCGCCGCGTCGATTCCGAGGAAAAGACCAAAGGCGGCATCATCATCCCCGACACCGCCAAGGAAAAGCCGCAGGAAGGCGAGGTCATCGCCGTCGGTCCCGGTGCACGCAACGATGCTGGCCAGATCCAGGCGCTCGACGTGGAGGTCGGCGATCGCATCCTGTTCGGCAAGTGGTCCGGCACCGAGATCAAGATCAACGGCGAGGACCTGCTGATCATGAAGGAAAGCGATGTCATGGGTATCATCGAAGCCCGGAGCGAAGGAAAGCAGGCCGCCTGAACCCTCAGGACGTGCTCAATGCCAGCTGCCTATGAAGGAGTGAGGACATGGCTGCTAAAGAAGTTAAATTCAACGTCGAAGCCCGCGAGAAGCTGTTGCGCGGCGTCGACATCCTGGCCAACGCCGTGAAAGTGACCCTTGGCCCTAAGGGCCGTAACGTGGTGATTGACAAGTCCTTCGGCGCGCCGCGCATCACCAAGGACGGCGTTTCCGTCGCCAAGGAAATCGAACTCGAAGACAAGTTCGAAAACATGGGCGCCCAGATGGTCCGCGAAGTCGCTTCGAAGACCAGCGACATCGCCGGCGACGGCACGACGACTGCGACGGTTCTTGCCCAGGCAATCGTCAAGGAAGGCGCCAAGGCTGTTACCTCAGGCATGAACCCGATGGACCTGAAGCGCGGCATCGATCTTGCCGTCGCCGCCATCGTCGCGGAGCTGAAGGCCAACGCCCGCAATATCTCCAACAATTCCGAGATCGCCCAGGTCGGCACGATCTCCGCCAATGGCGATGCCGAAATCGGCCGCTTCCTGGCCGAAGCGATGGAAAAGGTCGGCAATGACGGCGTGATCACGGTTGAAGAAGCCAAGACTGCCGAAACCGAACTCGAAGTCGTCGAAGGCATGCAGTTCGACCGCGGCTATTTGAGCCCCTATTTCGTCACCAATGCGGATAAGATGCGGGTCGAGTTCGAGGATCCCTATATCCTCATCCACGAGAAGAAGCTCTCCAACCTGCAATCGATGCTGCCGATCCTCGAAGCCGTCGTCCAATCCGGCAAGCCGCTCCTGATCATCGCCGAAGACGTCGAAGGCGAAGCCCTCGCAACGCTCGTCGTCAACAAGCTGCGCGGCGGCCTGAAGATCGCTGCCGTCAAGGCCCCCGGCTTCGGCGACCGCCGCAAGGCCATGCTCGAAGACATCGCCGTGCTCACGGCGGGCACCGTTATCTCCGAAGACCTCGGCATTAAGCTCGAATCCGTGACACTCGACATGCTCGGTCGCGCCAAGAAGGTGTCGGTCGAGAAGGAGAACACCACGATCGTCGACGGTTCGGGCGTCAAGTCCGACATCGAAGGCCGTATTGCCCAGATTAAGGCGCAGATCGAAGACACTACCTCCGACTACGACCGCGAAAAGCTGCAGGAACGCCTCGCCAAGCTCGCCGGCGGCGTTGCCGTTATCCGCGTCGGCGGCTCGACCGAAGTCGAAGTGAAGGAAAAGAAGGACCGCGTCGACGACGCGCTTCACGCAACCCGCGCAGCGGTCGAAGAAGGCATCCTGCCGGGCGGCGGCGTGGCGCTGCTGCGCAGCGTCAAGGCGCTTGAAAAAGTCCAGACCGCCAATGACGACCAGCGCGTCGGCGTCGACATCGTCCGCCGTGCACTTGAGACGCCGGCCCGCCAGATCGCCGAGAACGCCGGAGCGGAGGGATCGGTGGTCGTCGGCAAGCTGCGCGAAAAGACCGACTTCTCCTATGGCTGGAACGCCCAGACGGGTGAATATGGCGACCTCTATGCGCAGGGCGTCATCGATCCGGCCAAGGTTGTTCGCACCGCGCTTCAGGATGCCGCCTCCATCGCCGGTCTTCTCGTGACGACGGAAGCCATGGTCGCCGAGAAGCCGAAGAAGGATGCCCCTCCGGCAATGCCGGGCGGACCCGGCATGGACTTCTGAGACGAAAGTCGCCGGCCCGCCCCGACACGATGATGTCCGGGCGGGCTGTTTTCCGAGGGAATTAAGATGGTTCAAACGATCACAAAACGATCGCAGGTGCCGCTGGACTCCCGCGATCTTGCAACCTGCCAGCGCGTCTTCGACAAGCTCAGCACCGATTATGCGATAGCAAGGGACAGCGACGAGGCCGAACGAATGGCGAGCATCATAATCGAACTCTACCGACAGGGCGTGCGCGACCCCAACCACCTACAGTCGATGGTCGAGGCGGCCCGCGGACTCTTCGAAGCGGCCGGCGCCGTCAACCGGTTGGCGGCCACGCCGACCGGTTGACAGGCCGCTGACGACGCCTTCCGATTTTCGGGCCAATGCGCTAGTGACAAGGCTCGAGTGCATTCTGAAGGTTTCGAAATGATCCCACGCCTCCAGCCGAAGGCTCCCATCCCGCTTCCCGCCGCGGGTTTTTTCCAGCGGCTCGTCGAGGCGGGATTTGAGGGCGATATCGAGACCGGTGCGGCGAGCCGGACCGTATATTCAACCGACAATTCCATCTACCAGGTTGAGCCGACCGGCGTCCTCTTCCCAAGAAGCGTCGCAGACTTGCGGGTCGTGGCGGCCGTGCTGTCGGAATCGACCTTCCGGGAGATAAGCATCGCGCCGCGCGGCGGCGGCACCGGCACGAACGGTCAATCCCTGACATCGGGCGTCGTGGTGGACTGTTCGCGGCATATGAAATCCATTCTCGACATCGACCCTGTCCGAAGGATTGCGCGTGTCCAGGCGGGCGTTGTCAAGGATGAGCTGAATCGGGCTCTGAAGCCCTACGGCCTGTTCTTCGCGCCCGAACTTTCCACCTCCAACCGCGCCACGATCGGCGGCATGATCTCAACCGATGCCTGCGGTCAGGGTTCATGCCTCTACGGCAAGACCAGCAACCACGTCCTCGGATTGCGTATCGTCCTGATGGATGGCTCCGATTTCTGGTCGCGCCCGCTCGAAGCGGGGGCGCTCGCGGAGATCGGCGCACGAAAGGATCGCGTTGGTGAGATCCACAGGAGAGTCGAACGGATCGCGCTGGAGAAGCGCGAGCAGATCACCGAGATCTTTCCGAAGCTCAACCGCTATATGACCGGCTACGACCTCGCCCATGTTAGGCGTGACGACGGACGCTTCGACCTCAATGCCGTTCTTTGCGGCTCAGAGGGAACGCTGGCGATGATCGCCGAAGCCGAACTCAACCTTCTGCCGATCCCGGCCCATGCAGCGCTGATAAACATCCGCTACGGCGATTTCAACACCGCCCTGGAGGACGCGCGCAACCTCGTGGCGCTGAAGGTCGCCTCGGTGGAAACGGTCGACGAGAAAGTGCTCGGCCTCGCGAAAGGCGATATCGTCTGGACCGGCATCGCCCGCTTCTTTCCCGACGATCCGGGCAGCGCGACGAACGGCATCAACATCGCCGAAGTGCTTGCCGATAATGAAGACGAACTCGAGCGCAAGCTTGCGCAGGTGACCGCCGCGCTCGACACCGGCACGAATGCGCGCCATGCCGGTTATACGATAGCCCGGGGCCATGTCGATGTCGAGGCGATCTGGTCGATGCGCAAGCGGGCGGTCGGCCTGCTCGGCAATGTTGAAGGGCCGGTCAGGCCCGTCGCTTTCGTCGAGGATACGGCCGTTCCGCCGGAGAATTTGGCGGCCTATATTCGCGAGTTCCGCGCGCTTCTCGATGGCGCCGGCCTCTCCTACGGCATGTTCGGCCATGTCGATGCCGGCGTCCTGCACGTGCGGCCGGCACTCGACCTAACCCGCGACGATCACGTCCGGCTGGTTCGAGAGGTCAGCGACGCCGTTGTGGCGCTTACCCGCAAATATGGTGGCGTGCTCTGGGGAGAGCATGGCAAGGGCGTGCGTTCTGAATATGTGCCGGAGTTTTTCGGCGATCTTTATCCCAGCCTGCAGGAGATCAAGCGGGCTTTTGATCCCGAGAATCGGCTCAATCCGGGCAAGATCGCGACCCCTTCCGCGGAAGTGCTGACGAAGATCGACGACCTTCCACTGCGGGGAGATATCGATCGCATCATCGGCAACGAGATCCGCTCCGCCTTCGACAACGCCGCCTATTGCAACGGCAACGGCGCCTGTTTCGATTTCGATGAATCGAGCCCGATGTGCCCCTCCTATAAGGCGACGCGCGATCGGCGCTTTTCGCCCAAAGGGCGCGCCGCCCTGATGCGGGAATGGCTGAGGCTGCTTGCCGAGAGGGATATCGATCCCCGCCAGGAAGCGACGCGCCTGCGGAGGAGCATTCCGTTCGCCAGCCTGGCGCGGCGCGCCTTCAATTCGCTGAACCCGGCAAACCGCGATGACTTTTCCCACGAGGTGCGCGCGGCGATGGACACGTGTCTGGCCTGCAAGGCCTGCGCGGGGCAGTGTCCGGTGAAGGTCAGCGTGCCGGCCTTCCGCTCGAAATTCCTGGAACTCTATTACGGACGCTACCTCCGCCCGCTGAAGGATCCGCTGGTCGCGGCGATTGAAACCACCCTGCCGCTCGTCCGGCGCATCCGGCCCGCCTATAATATGGTCGTGGGCACGCGCGCGGGCAGAGCGATGATGCGTCTCGCCGGGCTGACCTCCCTGCCGCATCTGCCGCGAATCTCACTCGCCAGGGAAGCCGCCCGCCTCGGCGTGCCGCTTGCGATGCCGCAATTGATCGAGGCCTTGTCGCCGCAGGAAAGGCAGCTGAGCGTGGTTTTCGTCGCCGACGCCTTTACCGCCTATTTCGATCCCGATGTCGCGCTCGCAGCGATCGGGCTCGCCCGGAAAATGGGACTGGCGCCCCTTCTTGCGGCGCCCCACGTCAATGGCAAGGCCCTGCATGTTCATGGCTATCTCGAACGCTTCGAGGCTGCGGCCAAGCGGACCGCGCGTTATCTCCGGCGACTGGATGAAACCGGCGTGGCGCTCGTCGGCCTCGATCCGTCCATGACCCTTGCCTTCCGCAGTGAATATAAGGGATTGCTCAAGGCAACGGTCCTGCTTCCACAGGAATGGCTCGCCGCCAACCTCGACCGGCTCACAGCTTCGCCTTCGGCCACAGAGGGCAGCCGTTTCCGGTTGATGGCGCACTGTACCGAACGCACCAATGCGCCAACCTCCGTCGCACAATGGCAAAAGGTATTCGACAGCCTCGGCGTCGATCTTCAAGTGGCGCAAACCGGTTGTTGCGGCATGGCCGGCACCTTCGGACACGAGGCCCGCAACCGACCGATCTCCGAGCGCCTTTATGCGATGAGCTGGAAACCGGAGCTCGATGCGGCTGGCGATGCCGATAACCTCATGGCGACCGGATATTCCTGCCGCTCCCAAGTGAAGGAAATCGACGGCAGGCGCATTCCGCATCCGCTCCAGGTCATTGCCCGGATAGGGTCGGAAAATCCTCCAATCCCACGGTGACACACGGCGTTCCCACCGAACTGACGACGAAGGCATGTGGCCGTGACGCTAGAGGCCCTGCGGCGGCCGAGCCGCTCCGCGAGGTCATGCCACGGCCGCGATCGCCTCGCCGTCACTCGGCAGCAGCCGCGCCACGGCGCTCAGGAGATCGGTCTGCGATATCAGGCCGAGGATCCGATGATCGTCATCGACAATGATGACGGCATGCGTGCGCCCGTCCGTCAGAACGGGCAGCAGCGACAGAGCGGCGTCCGAAGCTCTCGCCACCGCCGGCTTGGAGATCGCATGCGCGATCGTATCGCCGCTCGCGAACAGCTCCCGCAGGCCGACAGTGCCGACGAGACGGCCCTCCGGATCCCTCACCGGCAACGTCCGGATATTATGCTTCAGGAGAAGGTGCCGTGCGGCGTTCGGTTCCGACGTTTCGCCGATGGCGATCACGTCACGCGACATGATATCGGCACAGCTGATCTTGCCGTTCGAGCGGATGGCCGCCTGCAGTTCGACCTGCTGCAGCAGCCGCCCGAGATCGGCCCGATCGATGTCGAAGGTTTCATCGAGCGCTTCCAGTGCAGCGTCGACATCCTCCTCGCGAAAGCCCACCCGCACCGCAGACGGCAGGTCGACCGTCTGATGGGTATTCTCCGCCGGCTTCGGCACGACATGCGGATAATTGCGCTTGGAAAGCTTGTGGAACAGCAGGCCAAGTCCGACGAGAATGCAGGAGTTCAAGGCGACTGGCACGAAAGGAAAGAGGAACCCCCAACCAGCAACGACGGGACCGCCGAGCACCGCGGTCAGCGCCGCTGCCCCTCCGGGCGGATGGAGGGATCGTGTAAACGACATCGCGCCGATCGCCAGTGAAACTCCGACGCCGGTTGCGATAATCGGGTCGCGAATGAAATAAGCGGCAACGATGCCCATCATGGCAGATATGGTGTTGCCGCCGATGATCGACCAGGGTTGCGCCAGCGGGCTTGCCGGCACCGCGAAAAGCAGCACTGCCGAGGCGCCCATCGGTGCGACGATCAAGGGAAGATGTGGCCCCTGACCGAACAGATAGCCGCTGATGACGCCGGTGAGACCGATGCCCAGCAACGCGCCGAAACAGGCGATCAGCCGCTCTCTTAACGTCGCACCGGCCAGGATGGGCGAAAAAAGGCGAAAGCGGCGAAGACGGCTCTGCCCCATCTTTGGGGAAACGGGATATTGCATGCAAAGACCAATTGTAAGCGAGTATTGTCTGGCGGGCGAAGGAGGAAGACGACGAAACTAGTTTGTCGCCAGCCTCATGTCTCTGCCTTTTGTCGCGCTGAGGACTTCATGGAAGGCGCTGAAGGCGCTGGGGCGGTTATCCCTGCGGGACACCAGCAGCGTCTCGACGGGGCCGAGCTGATGGGTCGGAAGAGCCGCCGGCCAGTACATGAGGTCGAGTACGGATTTCGGCATCACGCCTGCGGTATTGCCGGTCGCTACACTCGCCAGGATCGCGTGGTAGGAGCCGAGTTCGCTCGTCGGCAGGGCGCTCGATTCACGCGCCCAGGTTTCGGCGATCCTGCGATAGGTGCAGCCGGGCTCCAGAGCGGCGAGCGCTCCGACACGCAGGTCGGCGGCGGATTTGATGGCCGGATGCCCGGACGGCAGCACGATCAACAGATCTTCGACGAAGACCGTCTCCATTTCCAGCGCCTTGAGCTCGGCATCAAAATCGCGGTCATCTTCGCGCATCGTCTTCGGCGGCCGGGCAATTAAGGCGCAATCCAGTGCGTCGGCCAGAACATCGCGGGCGAGATCGCGGGACGCGCCCATCGTCAGCTGCAGTGACACGTCGGGCCACATCTGGTTGAACTGCGTGAGCGCCGCCGGCAGCCGGCTTGCCGCCGTGCTCTCCATCGTGCCGACCCGCAATGTTCCTGATGGGGCATGGGGCCGCACGGCTTGGCGCGCTTCGAGTGCAAGGGCCATAAGCCGGTTGGCATAGGTGAGAAACGTCTCGCCTTCCCGCGTCAACGTCATCTTCTTGCCATCGCGGCTGAAGAGGGACACACCAAGATCCTCCTCCAATTGCTGGATGCGCGTCGTCACATTCGACGGCACTCGTCCGACGGCTTTGGCCGCCTTCGTCACGCTGCAATCGCTGGCAACGGCGAGGAATATTACGATTGACGAAAGGTCCAATGAAAAGATCTCGTTTTTGGAATTAAGCTGGAGGATAATTCTCCATATAGAAATCATCACCGCTGCTCAAGTCGTAATGCGATATAATTTGGCCGATCAGGCCAGGCCGGGTACACCTGCCGAAAAAACGGTCGTGACGCCGCGGAAATAGCCAAGCAGAGCTCGCCGCTGGCGTTATCGGACGGTAATTTGAAGGCGTACGGCTGGCACGTCGTTTGCATCTGCAATTCCACCAGCAGATTGATCGGCGACGGCCCCATGTTGCAACCTGTCTTGACCTGTCTTCTCCTTAGCGTCGCCTCAGGCCTGAGCATGCGGCGTTTTCTCCTGCCCTATTTCCCAAGCGGCGATCTGGCGGAGAAGTCCGCTCCCGCAACGATGGTCGCCAGCGCCGTCTTTCTGGCGACGATCGCTTTCACAATCTCCGACCAGGAACTTTGGGCGAAATCAGCCATTCTGATGCTCGGCCTTCTGCTGGCGGCGCTGTTCGACGACGGCAGACCCAAACTGACGATCGCCGTCTCGGCGGTCAGTTTGGCGGCCTATCTCGGACTGCGTTCGATTAACTGAGCGAAGACCGGCGGCGAGAAGCACGCCGCCTTCTCTGTTGTCGAAATCCCGGTCGAGGTGCTGCGCTCGAGACCGTCTACCGGCGGGAATCTTCGGACGGTTTTTGGCAATATCGCTCGTTTCGGCCCGAATGCGAGCGGGCTCAGGCTCTGGCATCGCTGCCCTCTGTCCCGGCGCTTAATTCACCCGAGCGTGTGACTGACGAGCGCATAGGTCTTCGGCTCGTGCATCCCTCGACGTCCCGGAACGGGGAGCCAAGGGTCGCCCAGCGACATGCTCGTCACAATATCATAAATGGGAAGACCGCAGCGGGAGAGGAAATCGGCAAATGTCCCGCCTTTTTCGCGTGTGTCGACGCGCAAGAATGCTCCAGCATGCTCGACCGCATGCGGATGGACGACGGCGATCGCATCGGCGTCATTGCTTGCCACGACCGGACCGATGACATGGCCGCGCCCGAACCTTCGGCAAAGCGAGAAGGCCTCGATCCGGCCGGCGCGGATCAGGACGACTCCCTTGGAATTTGCAAGGAGCCGAGCCAGGAGCAGCGTGCGATCGGTGCCGAAGGCCAAAGAATCCAATGCCGCGATCGCCTCCAGGTCATCGGCTTCCACTGCCCGTATCGCGGCACCTGGCGGCAGTTCCACATCCGGCGGCAAGATCGCTTCGCCGTGGCATTGAAACACAGACGCCTCGCGAACAAAATTCAAGGACAGATAAAGGCGCCGCGCCGCCCGCGTCGCGTTCAGCCCGAGATTGCGTCCGGCAACCTGATCGAGCGCGTGGCCCATCAGCCACTGCCCGGCGCCGTTGGCCTGCAGGCGCGGCGAGGTGATGACCATGCCGATCGTCGCGAATCGGCCGCCATAGGGAAACCACATCGCAGAGCCCAAGATACGGCCGATTTCATCGATCGCCGCAATGCCCTGGCCGAAGTCGCGCAAGAACTGCCAGTCTTCGCGGCGATGCGGCCAGGCGACCGACATTGAGAGCGCATGCAGCTTATCGATATCGACGCTGTCGATGTCGGCGATGCGCGTCTCGAAACTGTCGACAAACCTGGATTCGGATGTCAGTGCGCTCACTCCCGCCCTCCTGCCGCGTTTTCTGGCAAAGTCCCCCAGGGAAAGCTGTCCCACAGAAAACTGCTTTATCGAGATTAGGACAGATCGCGCGATACAATTCACTGGCGACGCCCGCGCAAACACAACAATCGACCAAATCCGATGCGCTTTCAGCAAATAAAGCCTGGGCCGGTCTCTACAGTCATTGGCCAGACCCCAACGGGCCGACGGCGCCGTTGACCGCAAGAGCCCGGTTGTACCCCGACATCCCGTGCCGTGAGGACGCCCATGCAGTCAATTGAAATTCTCGAAACGCTGGTCGGCTTTCCCTCCGTTGTTGGTACGCCGAATGGCGAAATCGTCGCTTGGATCCGGCACTATCTGCAACGTCACGGCATCGCCGCCACCGAGCTTCCCGGCCCCGAGGGTGACCGCTCGAACCTCTTCGCGACGATCGGGCCGGTCGAGGTGCCGGGTTATATCCTCTCCGGCCATATGGACGTGGTTCCCGCCGCCGAGACCGGCTGGAGCAGCGACCCGTTCCGCCTGCGCGCCGACGCGGACCGCTACTACGGCCGCGGCACCACCGACATGAAGGGTTTCCTGGCCGCCGTTCTCGCCGCCGTCCCGATGCTCGCGGCGACGCGGCTCCGCCGGCCCATTCATATTGCCTTGTCCTACGATGAGGAGGCCGGCTGCCGCGGCGTCCCGCACATGATCGCACGGCTGCCGAACCTCTGTGCGCCCCCGCTCGGCGCGATTATCGGCGAGCCGAGCAACATGCGGGCAATCCG
This sequence comes from Rhizobium lentis, assembly GCF_014200175.1. Taxonomy (GTDB): domain Bacteria; phylum Pseudomonadota; class Alphaproteobacteria; order Rhizobiales; family Rhizobiaceae; genus Rhizobium; species Rhizobium mulingense. Next base: position 392,067 of record NZ_JACHBD010000006.1, read on the forward strand.
CGCCCACAAGGGCAAGGCCGCCGCCCGGCTGACCGTCAGGGGCCGGTCCGGCCATTCCTCCCGCCCGGACCAGGGGCTGAACGCGATCCATGCCATGAGCAGCGTCCTGGCTTGCGCCAATGCCGAAGCCGCCCGGCTCGCGCACGGCCCGTTCGAAGATGTGTTCGAGCCGCCCTATTCGTCTCTTCAGGTCGGCACGCTGAAAGGCGGCCAGGCGGTCAACATCATTCCCGACACCTGCGAGGCCGAGTTCGAGGCGAGAGCCATTGCCGGCGTCGATCCGGCCATACTGCTGGCGCCGCTGCGGACCGCGGCCGAGGCGCTGCCGCAACTGGGCTTCGAGGTGGAATGGCGCGAACTCAGCGCCTATCCGGCACTGTCGCTTGCCGCCGATGCGGCGCTTGCGCGCCTGCTTGGCGAACTGACCGGCATCGAACCGCTTGCCGCCGTCAGCTACGGCACCGAGGCCGGCCTTTTCCAGCGCGCCGGCATCGATGCGATCATCTGCGGGCCGGGCGATATCGGTCGGGCCCACAAGCCGGATGAATTCATTCTCGTTGAAGAACTCCTGGCTTGCCAGGCAATGGTCGAAACCCTCGCCGGCCGCTGCGCCGCCTGACTTGAGATCACGGAGCCGATGCAATGACCTTTCTCTTCAATTCCGACGCAAAGCGCGGCGCCATATTCGCCGAAGCCTTCGCGCGCGAACTGCCCGACATCGCCTTTTCCATGAACCCGGCATCGGTCGAACCAGAGGCTGTGCGCTACCTGATCACCTGGAGCGTGCCCGACGATCTCGCGCGCTACCGCAACCTCGAAATCCTGTTCTCGATCGGCGCCGGCATCGACCAGTTCCACATCGATGCCGTGCCTGCGCGGGTCAAGGTGGTGCGCATGGTCGAGGGCGGGATCGTCAGGATGATGCAGGAATATGCGACGCTCGCCGTCCTTGCGCTCCATCGCGACCTGCCGGCCTATCTCGAGCAGCAGCGACGCGGGATCTGGCAGCCGATCCCACCGGTACAGGCCGCAGAACGCCGCATCGGCGTCCTCGGTCTCGGCATGCTTGGAAGCACGGTGCTGGAACGTTTGCAACCCTTCGGCTTCCCGCTTTCCGGCTGGAGCCGCAGTCCGCGCACGATCGGCGGTGTCCGGTGCCTGAGCGGCGGCGAAGGTCTCGACACCCTGCTTGCAACCACCGACATTCTCGTCTGCCTGCTGCCGCTGACGGAGGAGACCCGCGGCTTCCTGAATGCCGAACTCTTCGCAAGGCTGCCGGCCGGCGCCGGGCTCGTGCATGTCGGCCGCGGCGCGCAACTCGATCATCAGGCGCTCGTCGACACGCTCGATGCCGGGCATCTCTCCGGCGCCGTCGTCGACGTCACCGATCCGGAGCCGCTGCCTGCGGGTCACGCCTTCTGGCGCCATCCGCAAATCCTGCTGACGCCGCATATTGCCAGCGTCACGCAGCCTGAAACCGCCGCGGCGGCGGTGATCGACAATATCAAACGGCATCGCGCGGGGCTTGACCCGATCGGGCTGATCGACCGCAGCCGCGGCTACTGAATCATCCACGCCAAACTTAAACCCCGAAAGGAAAGCCATGTCCCTGCTCAAGACGATCGACACCAACCCATCCGAGGCGCCGCGCGAGTCCGCCCCCCTTCCCGAGCGCCTGATCTCGGGCAGTCCCACCTTCAAGACCTGGGCGCAGGATGTTGCCCGTGCAGAGACGGTTCATACCGGCGTATGGGAGGCAACGCCCGGCGAGACGCGTTCGATCAAGGGCGAGACGTTCGAGTTCTGCCACATCCTTTCCGGCCTGGTCGAGCTCACGCCGGACGACGGCGAGCCGGTGATCTACAAGGCCGGCGACAGTTTTGTCATGAAGCCGGGTTTCGTCGGCGTCTGGAAGACGATCGAGACGGTGCGCAAGATCTACGTGACCGTATCGTGACGCCGATGCCGCGCGCCATGCTCGCCTGCGGCGCAGGCGTTTCCCGACCGCAGACAGCGCGGCAAGGGCGCCGGCCACCCGCCGTAGATTTGACTGGCCGCGGCGGGCAAAACGCAATTTTCGGCCGCCGCAGCGCGATCGGTCGATGCATGCTGCTCGCCTTCCCCGGCTAGGTTTGTCCTCGGTTCATTCCGAGGACGCGCAATGACACTCAGCTTCGATCCGAACACGATCTCCCTGCCCGTCGGACATTTTATCGGCGGCCGACTGGTTCCGGCCAAAGCCGTTATCGACATGCATAGGCCGTCCGACGGCAGGGCCTATGCGGGCTGCCCGCTTGCCGACGAGGCCCTTGTCGACCACGCCGTCGAGACGGCCGGAGCGGCGTTGAAGACCAGTAATTGGGGTGGCGTACGGCCGCGGGAGCGCACTAGCGCACTGCAGCGCTGGGCAGACCTGATCGAAGCCGAGGCGGAAACCCTCGCCAGGCTCGAAGCGCTCTCCTCGACCCGCCCCGTCGGCCAGCTCGTCGCCGGCGATATCGCCGTCACCGCCGAGCAGATCCGCTTCTTCGCCGAATTCGCCGACAAGGAAGGCGGCGACCTCGTCCCGACCGACAATGCGAATTTCGGCATGATCGTGACGGAACCCTATGGCGTCGTCGGCGCCATCACTCCATGGAACTTTCCTTTGTCGATGGCGGGGTGGAAGCTTGCTCCGGCGCTGGCGGCGGGCAATGCGGTGGTGTTGAAGCCATCGGAGATGACGCCGTTTTCGACACTCTATCTTGCTGAACTTTCGGTGCGGGCCGGCCTGCCCGCCGGCCTCGTCAACGTCGTCCTCGGCGACGGTCCGACCACCGGAACCGCCATCACCGGCCATCCGGGAATTTCCAAGATCAGTTTCACCGGCTCGACCGCGGCCGGCTCGGCGATCATGGCCAATATCGCCCGCACGGGTGTGAAGCCGATGACGCTGGAACTCGGCGGCAAGAGCCCGCAGCTGGTCTTCGCGGATGCCGATCTCAATCTCGCGGCAGGCGCCATCGCCGGCAGCATCTTGTCCAATGCCGGTCAGGCCTGCGTTTGCGGATCCCGCCTCATCGTCGAGGCGAAGGTGGCGGATGCGCTTGTGACGGCACTGCTTGCCCGGCTGGCGGCAATCCGCCCCGGTCCCACCTGGGAGGAAACGACCGACTATTCGCCCGTCATCTCCGAACGTCAGATTGCCCGTATGGATGGCATCATCCGCGCCGCGATCGACGGCGGGGCCGAGTGCCTCACAGGTGGCCATCGCCTTGACCGCGACGGCTATTTCTACGCACCGACGCTGATTTCCGGCGTGACGGCAACATCACCGGCGGTTCTCGAGGAAATCTTCGGACCGGTGCTGACGATCCAGACCTTCGACGATGAGGAGGAGGCACTGCAGCTGGCCGATCATCCCGCCTATGGGCTCGCCGCCGGCCTCTTCACCCGCGATCTCTCACGCGCCATCCGCCTCACCCGCCGCCTGCAGGCCGGCACCATCTGGATCAACCGCTATGGCCGCTCGCGCGACCATATCCTGCCGACCGGCGGTTACAAGCAGTCGGGCATCGGCAAGGATCTTGGCCGCGAAGCCTATCACGCCAACCGCAAGAGCAAGAGCGTGCTCATCAGCCTTTAAGGAGCTGCGATGAAGACCTACAATATCGCCCTTCTGCCTGGAGACGGCATCGGCCGCGAAGTGACGGAAGCAGCCTGGACCGTGCTCGAAAAGACGGCCGGATCGAGCGGATTTTCTCTCGAGGCAACCCGCCTCCCCTGGTCCTGCGACTACTATCTCGAAAACGGCAGTATGATGCCGGCCGACGGCATCGAGACGCTGCGGTCTTTCGATGCCATCCTGCTCGGCGCCGTCGGGTGGCCGCAAAAAGTGCCGGATTCCGTATCGCTGCATGGGCTGCTGCTGCCCATCCGCAAGGCCTTCGTGCAATATGCCAATATCCGCCCGCACCGACTGTTGCCCGGCGTACAGGGGCCGTTGCGGTCCGACGGCTTCGACATTCTCTGCATCCGCGAAAACACCGAGGGCGAATATTCCGGCGCCGGCGGCCGCGTCCATCAGGGCACGGACAACGAAGTGGCGATCGAAACCGCGATCTTCACCCGCACAGGGGTCGAGCGCATCCTGCGTTTCGCCTTTGAGCAGGCGCGTCGGCGGCGCGGCAAGCTTGCCTCGGTGACAAAGTCCAACGCGCAGAAATATTCGATGGTCTTCTGGGACGAGATCACCCACGGCCTCGCTGCGGATTATCCCGATGTCGAGGTGACCAGCTACCATATCGACGCCATGGCCGCCCGCATGGTCATGGCGCCCGAAAGCCTTGATGTCGTGGTCGCCTCCAACCTGTTCGGCGATATCCTGACCGACCTTGGCGCCGCGATCCAGGGCGGGCTCGGCTTTGCGGCATCCGCCAACATCAATCCCGATCGGTCGGCGCCCTCCATGTTCGAACCCGTCCACGGTTCGGCGCCAGACATCGCCCATCTCGGGATCGCAAATCCAATCGCCGCCGTATGGTCGGGCGCGATGATGCTGGAACATCTCGGAGAGACGGCCGCCGCCGAAAAGGTGATGGCCGCAATCGAAGCAACGACGGCGCGCGGCATCGGCGCAATTCCCGGCAAGGACAAAACCGACGCGATCACGGCATCGGTGCTTTCCGCACTCGGTTAGCGCGTCGCGCAAACTGGGCAGTAATTTAGAAAAGCTTTGACGAAAGGGGAGAAAATGTACGGATTGAGAGATAGCAACCTGCTTCGCCAGCAAGGGCTCATCGACGGCGAATGGTGCGGGGCTGCGGCCGGCCGCACGATCGAGGTGACCGATCCGGCGACGCAACAGGTGCTGGGCACAGTGCCCGATATGGACGGAGCCGATACGCGGGCCGCAATCGCGGCGGCGGAGAAAGCCTTCGGTCCATGGCGGAAAAGGACCCATGCCGAGCGCGCCGCCTTGTTGGAAGCCTGGCATGATCTGATGCTCGACAATATCGAGGACCTGGCGCTGATCCTTACCAGGGAACAGGGCAAGCCGCTTGCGGAAGCGCGCGGCGAAATCCGCTACGGCGCCTCGTTCGTCAAATGGTTTTCGGAGGAAGCACGCCGCATTGGCGGCACGACCATTCCCTCACCGACAGCAGATCGGCGCATCGTCGTTCTGAAGGAACCCGTCGGGGTATCGGCGATCATCACGCCGTGGAATTTTCCCAATGCGATGATCACCCGCAAGGTCGGACCGGCACTCGCGGCAGGCTGCACTGTTGTCATCAAGCCCTCGGATTTGACCCCGTTTTCGGCGTTGGCGCTCGGCGTCCTGGCGGAGCGCGCCGGCATCCCGAAGGGCGTGATCAATATCGTCACCGGCATGCCGGCCGGCATCGGCGACGAACTGATGGCTAACCAGACCGTGCGCAAAATCTCGTTCACCGGCTCGACCCGCGTCGGTTCGCTGCTGATGCGCGGCGCGGCCGACAGCGTCAAGCGGCTCAGCCTCGAACTCGGCGGCAATGCACCCTTCATCGTTTTCGACGATGCCGATCTCGATCTTGCCGTGGAAGGTGCGATTGCCTCGAAATTCCGCAATGGCGGCCAGACCTGCGTCTGCGCCAACCGCCTTCTCGTCCAGTCCGGCGTCTACGAGGCCTTCGCCGCCAAACTTGGCGCGCGGGTCGCGGCCATGAAGGTCGGGGCCGGGACGGATGCCGGCACGGATATCGGTCCGATGATCAACAAGGCGGCGATCGAAAAGATCAAGCGTCATGTGGACGATGCGGTCGAAAAGGGCGCCAGGATCCTCGCCACGGCGGGGTCGATGCCGGCCGGCGATCAATATGCGGCGCCGATGGTGCTTGGCGGCGCGACGACCGAAATGCAGCTTGCCAGTGAAGAGACATTCGGACCGGTTGCCCCGCTCTTCCGCTTCGACACAGAGGAAGAGGCGATCCGCATCGCCAATGCAACCCCCTTCGGCCTTGCTGCATACTTCTACACCGAGAGCCTGAAACGCTCCTGGCGTGTCGGCGAAGCGCTCGAATTCGGTATGATCGGCCTCAACACCGGCGCTATTTCCACCGAGGTCGCCCCGTTCGGCGGCGTCAAGCAATCCGGCCTTGGCCGCGAGGGCGCGCAGTGCGGCATCGAGGAATATCTGGAAATGAAGAGTTTCCACATCGGCGGGCTTTCCTGACCCGTCAAAAACAAAGGGCGCCGGAAATTTATCCCGGCGCCCCTGCTGCATCTATGTTCTGGAAAGATCGAACCGCGCTCGCGTGCGCGCCGCTTACTTGAAGAGATCAAGCGTCTTGTAATAAAGTCCGACCATCGGCAGGAACCACGGCTTGCCGAAATGACCAGGAACGGCGGGCCATTCGATCCCTTTTACCGGATTGCGGTCCGGCTTGCCCATGATCGCGTCAGCCATGATCATCCCGAGATGGGTGGAGAGTTGTGCGCCGTGGCCGGAATAGCCCATGGCGTACCACACGCCATCGACATAGCCGGCGCGCGGATAGCGGTCCGTGGTCATATCAACGAGCCCGCCCCAGCAATAGTCGATTTCGACGCCGGCAAGCTGCGGGAAGATCTCGGCGAGACTGGCGCGCAGAATATCGCCGCTTTTTGCATCCGATCGCTGATCCGACGTTGCGGAAAAGCGGGCGCGACCGCCGAAGATCAGCCGCTTGTCCGGCGACAGCCGGAAATAGTTGCCGATGTTCATCGAGGTGACACAGGTTCGATTTCCCGGCATCGTCACTGCGATCTCCGCATCGCTGAGCGGACGGGTGGCAATCAGGAAACTGCCAACGGAAATGATCCGGCGACGGAAATAACCGAAGAGCGACGGCGTGTAGGCGCCGGTCGCAACCAGCACGTGGTCGGCGGTGACGGTGCCGCGCGCGGTCTCAAGGCTGTGGCGACCGTTACCCTGCCTGTGAGCGGCCACCGCCGCTTGTTCGAAGATCGTCGCGCCGTGGCGGACGGCCGCGGCGGCAAGTCCGACGACATAACGGCCCATATGCATCATCGCGCTCTTCTTCGAGAGCATGGCGCCGTGAAAGGGCGATCCGACCTCGCTCTTCAGCTCATTTGCCGTCAGAAGCGCCGTGTCCGGATCGACTTCCCTGTGCACGGCCTCGAAATTGCGCGCAATGGCTTCGAAGTGCTGCGGCTTGGAGGCAAGCTTCAGCTTTCCGGCGCGACGGAAACTGCAGTCGATGCCCTCCTCGGCGATAATTGCTTCGATCGTATCGATGGAATCGTCGAACGCCCGATAGAGGGCAACGGCGCGCTCCGTGCCCAGTGCGCTTTTGGCGGCCAGGAAGCTATGCGCAAGTCCGTTGTTTAGATGGCCGCCATTACGTCCCGATGCTCCCCAGCCGACGCGTTCGGCTTCCAGCACGACGACCTTGACGCCGGCCTTTGCGAGCTGGCGCGCGGCTGCAAGCCCGGTGAAACCGGCGCCGATGACGGCCACGTCATAATGTCCTTCGACAGGACCTTTGGCCGCCTCCGCAAAAGGAGGGGCCGTGTCGTGCCAGTAGGATTGGAACTGCATCGGCTTGTCTCCGTCAGAGCCCGACGACGCCCGGCAGGCCCGAAATATGCGGGATTTCGACATAGCCGTAATAGGGGTTGGCCGGCTCGTGACCGCGATTGACCCAGACCTTGTTCTTGATGCCGAGATCATGCGCCGACATCAGATCGTAGCGGAAGGAGGACGAGCAGTGCAGCACGTCCTGCGGTCCGCAGCCCAGCATGTCGAACATATATTCGAAAGCCTGGAAGCGCGGCTTGTAAGCATTGGCCTGCTCAGCGGTATAGACCGCGTGGAAAGGTGCACCGAGCTTTTCGACATTCGACATGATCTGGGCGTTCATGGCGTTGGACAAAATGACCAAAGGAATTTCCTTTGCAACCCTGGCAAGGCCCTCTGGTACGTCGCGATGCGGTCCCCAGGTAGGAACACGCTCATAAACCATTTGCGCTGCTTCGTCGCGAAACGTCACGCCGTTGCGCCTGCATGTCCGCTCGAGCGAATTGTGCACCACCTCGGCATAGGGCTTCCAGGCGCCCATGATCTCGTCAAGGCGATAGGCGGCAAAATTCTTGACGAACTCCGCCATGCGCGGCTCGTCGAGCTGGTCGCCGTAAAGGTCGCGCGCTGCTTCCGCCATCTGGAAGTTGGTCAGCGTGCCGTAGCAATCGAAGGTGATGTATTTCGGACGGAACGTGGTCATCTGCATATCCTCGAGCGATCGGAACCAGGGGAAACCTGTTCACAATCATAGGCACCGCTTTGCCCATGGCTTGCCTGAATCCGCGGCTTAGAAAGCAGAATCTATCGTATCGAAACCGGCGTTTGGCAGAAGGTTGCGCGCTCCCGCAGACGGATCATGCCGTCGAGCTCCGTGATCCTCGAAGCGACAACGGGTTCAATCGTGATCGTGATCGTGATGCGAGGGAAGATCGAGACCGAAGGTCTTGACGAGATCGGCCACCTGCTCCGGGCTGAGGAAGCGGGGATTGAGGTTGCGCAGCAGCAGATAGAGCTTCGCGGTTTCCTCCAGTTCCTCGGTTGCGAAGACCGCCGCCTCCAGGCTATCACCGGCGACGACGGGTCCATGATTGGCCAGAAGCACCGACGAATATTTGCCCGCCAGCCCGCGGATCGCATCGGCCACCGCCGGATCGCCGGGGCGATAATAGGGCACCAGCGCCGTTTCGCCGGCGCGCATGAGATAATATGGCGTCATCGGCGGCAAGGCGGCGCGCGGATCGATCTCCGGCAGCATGGTCAGCGCCACCGCATGGGTGGAATGAAGATGGACGATGGCGCGAGCGCTGCCGCGCGTATCGTAGAGGGCCGTGTGCAGCGGGATTTCCTTGGTCGGTTTGTCGCCAGACAGGAGCCGGCCTTCATCATCGAGCCTTGAAATACGCGCCGGATCGAGAAAACCGAGCGAGGCGTTGGTCGGCGTGACCAGCCAGCCGCCGTCCTCCAGCCGCAACGATATATTGCCCGACGAGCCGGGCGTCAGCCCGCGCTCGAACAGCGAGCGGCCGTATCGGCAAATTTCTTCACGCTGGCGCGCGTCGGACATGACACTTCCTCCAATATCAGGCAGTTGCCCCCTCGATCAGTTCAAAGCCGAGATCGACGGCCTGGGGCGGCGCGTTGGCGACGATCAGCTGCGCGGCTATCTCACCCGTTGCCACGCGCGGCGTTCGGATGGTCGACAAGGGTTGCGGTATCGCCCGGCCGATATCGAGGCCGTTATAGCCGAAAATGGCGAGCTGCGACGGGATCGAAATCCCTTGGGCGAGACAATGAAAATAACCGCCCAACGCCATGTCATCATTGGAAAAATAGACGGCATCCAAGGTCGCCCGTGCAAGCAGTCGCTCCAGCCCCAACCTGCCGTTGTCCACCGAGGAAGGACCGGCAAGAATTTCGTGGGCGACGACTGGGGTGCCGGCGGCATCGAGCGTTTCACAAAAGCTGGAAAAGCGTTTCCCGGCGCGGGTATCACGGTTCAGGTCGTGACCGACATAGCCGATCCGCCGGTAGCCGCGCCTAAGCAGAAAGGCGGCGCTCTCCCGCCCGGCCGCGCGGTTCGAGAAGCCGACCGCGATGTCGAGCGCATCCCCATCCAGATCGAGCAGTTCCACGACCCGGCAGCCGCTGGCGCGCAGCATCTTCGCCGTGCCTTCGGTGTGTTCGAATCCTGCCAACATCACCGCCGCCGGCCGCCAGGCGAGCATCGCAGCGGCGAGCGCTTCCTCCTTGCCCGGATCATAGTCGGTGACCGAAAAAACCGCCTGATATCGGTTTTCCTCCAGAACGGCGCTGGCGCCGCGCAGCACATCTGGAAAGACGATGTTGGACAGCGAAGGAATGACGAAAGCAACGAGGCGCGAACCGGTGGAGGCCAGCGTTCCGGCGATTCGGTTCGGCACATAGCCCAACCGTTCGACGGCGGCCATCACCCGCTCCCGGGTCTTGCCTGAAAACGAGCCATGATTGCGCAGCACGCGCGAGACCGTGCTCTCGCCGACGCCGGCCGCTTCCGCGACCTCTGCAAGGGTCACCGTCGCCTGGTGTTTGAATTCCATAGTCAATTTTGAACCCGACATGAGGCAGCTTCCGGCGCGAAGCGGTCTGACAACACCGTCTCTAGGCCGGCTTCATTTTTCACTACTTCAGGCAATAAGCAAGATTTTTTTGGCAGCGCTGCCAATTTGTAGTTGGCAGCGCTGCCAAAATGAACTAACAAGAATGGCAGCGCTGCCAAAAGGCTGAGCGTGCTGCGGGAGGACCTGTCGGAAACCGCGGCAACGATCGGAGGAGAGAATCATGACGCTGCATACAGAGGCGCCAATCGCTGGCGCGTATCCCGCAGAGGCGACGGAAGACTGGGCCTATGGCAAGGTATTCTGGCGCATCGTGCCGTTTTTGATGTTGTGTTACGTCGTCGCTTATCTCGACCGCGTCAATGTCGGCTTCGCCAAGCTGCAGATGTCGAGCGAGCTCGGCCTCTCGGAAGCAGCCTATGGAATCGGCGCCGGCATTTTCTTCATCGGCTATTTCCTGTTTGAAGTGCCGAGCAATATCATCATGAACAAGGTCGGCGCGCGGGTCTGGATCGCCCGCATCATGATCACCTGGGGCGTCATTTCCGCCGCCTTCATGTTCACCTCGTCGGAAACCGTCTTCTATGTCCTGCGCTTCCTGCTGGGCGTGGCCGAGGCAGGATTTTTCCCCGGCATCATTTTATATCTGACATCCTGGTATCCGGCGCACCGCCGCGCCAAGATCATCACAACCTTCATGTCCGCCATCCCAGTATCCGCCATTTTCGGCAATCCGCTTTCGGGCCTTCTGATGGACAGCTTTCACGGAACGCACGGGCTTTCCGGCTGGCAGTGGATGTTCCTGATCGAAGCCGTTCCGGCCATTCTTTTCGGCGTCGCGACGTTCTTTTATCTTGATGATAGGATCGCTGACGCGACGTGGCTGGATGATGAGGAAAAGCGGGTGCTGACGGCCAATATCGAGGCGGAAAATCAGGCCAAGACGGCAAGCCCGCACAGCATCTCGGGCACGCTGACCGACCGTCACGTCTGGCTGATGTGCCTAATTTATTTCTGCTTCGTGCTCGGGCAATATGGCCTGAATTTCTGGATGCCGACCATCGTGAAGGCCTCGGGCGTCAGCGGAAATCTCAATATCGGCCTCATCTCCGCCATTCCCTATATCTGCACATTCGTCGCCATGCTGGCGCTCGGGCGTTCTGCAGACAGGTTGCGCGAACGCCGGTGGCATCTCGTCGTTCCGGCTCTCATCGCCGCCGGCGGCTTCATTGCCGCAACGATCGCGACGAGCACAACGGTGTCGATCATCTGCCTCTCGCTGGCCGCTGCGGGCGCCATCAGCTGCGCACCGCTTTTCTGGTCGCTTCCGACCGCTTTCCTCGCCGGCACGGGCGCTGCGGCCGGCATCGCCTGGATCAATTCGGTCGGCAATCTCGCCGGGTTCCTCGGACCGTTTCTAGTCGGCTATCTGAAGGACTTCACCGGCACCAACAGCGCCGGCATGTATCTGCTGGCGGCCGCACTGGTCATCGGTTCGCTGGCCGTGTTGACGGTCCCGGCGAAAACCGTCAATCGCTAAATTACAGCCCCTCCGGGACGGCTTCCGGAGGGGCAGGGATCTTTCCTCACGAGACTGGAGAACCTCCTCATGACACCGCTTGCTGAAAACCCGGGCCTTGCCGTCGTCGTGGCCGTTATCGGTCTTGGTTCCATGGGGCTGGGAATGGCCCGATCGATGAAGCGCGCAGGCCTCGACGTCATTGGATATGACATAACCCCGGCAGCGGTGGACCGCTTCGCCACCGAAGGCGGGCGCGGCGCGGCGACCCCAGCCGACGCCGCCAAGGACGCCGATATCGTCGTCTCCGTGGTGGTCAACGGCGCGCAGACCGAGACCGTTCTGTTCGGACCGCAGGGCGCTGCGGATACGATGAAGCCTGGCGCCGTCTTCATCTCGTCGGCAACCATGGATCCAGCTATCGCGCGCGATCTGGCGGGGCGGACGGAGGCCCTCGGCCTGCACTATCTCGACGCGCCGATTTCAGGTGGCGCGGCCAAGGCCGCGCTTGGCGAGCTGACGATCATGGCTTCCGGCTCCAGGCAGGCGTTCGATAGGGCCCGCCCCGCCCTCGATGCCATGGCCGGCAAGGTCTACGAGCTCGGCGACGCCGCCGGAACAGGCGCTGCGTTCAAGATGATCAACCAGCTTCTCGCCGGCGTGCACATCGCAGCCGCATGCGAGGCGATAAGCTTTGCCGCCAAGCAGGGCCTCGACCTCGACATGGTTTATGAGGTCATCACCGCCTCGGCCGGCAATTCCTGGATGTTCGAAAATCGCGTCCCGCATGTGCTGGCCGGGGACTATACGCCGCTCAGCAGCATCGAGATTTTCGTCAAGGATCTCGGCATCGTCCAGGATATGGCCCGTTCGCAACGTTATCCGGCACCGCTCGCGGCAGCGGCCCTGCAAATGTACCTGGCGGCGGCAGGCGCCGGCATGGGCCGTGACGACGATTCCTCGCTCGCCCGGCTCTATGCCCAGCTTTCCGGCGCGCAATTGCCCGCCCCGGCCAAAGAACCGCAGAGCCGATAAGGAATATCGATATGCCCGCTTTCGCCGCCAACCTGACAATGATGTTCAACGAATGGGACTTCCTCGACCGCTTCGACGCCGCAGCCGACGCGGGTTTTTCCGCCGTCGAGTACCTCTTTCCCTACGAGGCTGCACCGGAGGCCATTGCCGAACGGCTTGCCCGCAACAATCTGCGGCAGGCTTTGTTCAATCTGCCGCCGGGCGACTGGAGTGCGGGCGAGCGCGGCATCGCGGCCTTTCCCGGACGGTTCGACGACCTCAAAGCGGATGTCGAGCGGGCATTGGACTATGCGGCGGCGACGCGCGTCAGGCGATTGCACCTGATGGCGGGTATCGCCGATCCACACGATCAGGAGGCCGCCTCTTCCTACCGGCGCTCCGTCGCCTACACTGCCGGCCGGCTTGCGGAAAAAGGCATCGATCTCCTGCTGGAGCCGATCAATGGGCGCAACATGCCGGGATATTTCCTCAACGACTTCGCGATCGCCGAGCGGCTGATCGCCGAATGCGGCCTGCCGAATCTGAAGCTGCAGTTCGACATCTATCACCGTCAGATCCTCCATGGCGACGTCACGATGGCATTGCGGCGGCTGCTGCCGATCACCGGCCACATCCAGATCGCCAGCGTGCCGTCACGCAACGAGCCGGACGGGGAGGAGCTGAACTATCCCTACCTGTTCGGCGAAATCGACCGGCTGGGTTATGACGGCTTCATCGGCTGCGAATATATCCCGCGCGGCCAGACCCTGGACGGCCTTGGGTGGTTCAAACCTTTTGCAAGGAACTAGACGATGGCTATATCGCTTGGATCGATCGCAGACGACTATACGGGCGCGTCGGATCTCGCCAACACGCTGACGAAGAACGGACTGCGCACGGTGCAGACGGTCGGCATTCCCGATCCGTCGCTCGCACTGCCGGATATCGATGCTGTGGTCGTTTCGCTGAAAATCCGCTCCGTTCCGGCTTCGGAGGCCGTGAACGCTGCAACCGAAGCTGAGCGCTGGCTGCGCCAGCAGGGCGCAGGCCATGTGCTTTACAAGATCTGCTCGACCTTCGATTCCACCGATGCCGGCAATATCGGCCCCGTCACCGAGGCTTTGAGCGAGGCGGCGGGCGGCGGCGGCGTGCTGGTTACACCGGCCTTCCCGGAAACAGGGCGCACCGTCTATCTCGGCCACCTCTTCGTCGGCGGCCAGCCATTGAACGAAAGCCCGCTCAAGGACCATCCGCTGAACCCGATGCACGACGCCAATCTCGTGCGCGTTCTTGCCCGGCAATCGCGCGGTGCCGTCGGATTGATCGATCTGGCGGCCATCGCCGCCGGAGCGGCCGCCGCCAAGGCGAAGCTCGATGCCCTTGCCAGGACGGGCGCGACCATGGCTATCGCCGACGCGATTTTCGAACGGGATCTGGAAACGCTGGGCGAAATCGCGCTGGAAACGCCGGTATCCACCGGGGCGTCCGGCCTCGGCCTCGGCCTTGCCCGCGCGCTTGTCCGTTCCGGCCGGATCTCCGGCAGCGCGACAGGTGAAGACGTCATTCGCCCTGTGGGCGGGCTTTCAGCGATCATTGCCGGCAGCTGTTCGAAGGCGACGCTGCGCCAGATCGACGTCGCTGAACGAGTCATGCCCGTGCTGCGGCTTGATCCGGAGCGGCTGCTGGCCGCCGGTCCGGATCAGATCGCCGCGGCGATTTCCTGGGCCGGTGACCGCATTTCTGCTGGCCCGGTCGTGGTCGCCGCGAGCGCGGCACCCGAAACCGTATCCCGGCTGCAATCGCAATATGGGCGGGAGGCCTCCGGCCACGCGATCGAGACCGCCACATCGATCATCGCCGCCGAACTGGTGGAGAGAGGCGTGCGGCGCCTCGTGGTCGCAGGCGGCGAAACCTCGGGAGCCGCAGTCGACAGGCTCGCCATTCCAGCCTTTCTGATCGGCCCCGAAATTGCTCCCGGGGTGCCGGTGCTGCGTACGGTCGGCAATACGCAGGGCGACATGCTGCTGGCGTTGAAATCAGGAAATTTCGGCGGCGAGGATTTCTTCGCCGCTGCGCTGGCGATGATGCGGTGACAAGGTTTGCGAAGGGCTCGGTCCTCCAGCATAAGATGCGGCGACCCGTGATCGCAAAGCCATAAGATACTGCCTCAACCACGGCCTTCAGACGATCTGCCCGCCGGCGCTCCGGCAGACTGGCGGGCAGAACATCAAGGACGGCCCATGCAAACACGTCAAATCGAAATCGCCGCGTTCAGGCCCGACCATCTCGACGCCGCCCTCGCGCTCTCCCGACAGGCAGGCTGGCCGCATCGGGTGGAAGAATGGCAGATGGCCCTCTCCTTGAGCGAGGGGATGGTCGCAATCGAAGACAATAGGGTCGTCGGCACCGTTCTCGTCACGCCATACAAGCAAGATTGCGCGACGATCAACATGGTCATCGTCGACGAAACGATGCGCGGCCGCGGCCTCGGCCGCAGCCTGATGGACGCCGCGCTGCAGATCGCAGGCGATCGGTCGCTGAGGCTAGTCGCGACGACGGCCGGCCTGCCGCTCTATCAAAAGCTTGGTTTTCACGAAACCGGAACCGTGCTGCAGCACCAGGGCCTTGCCGGAGACATTCCTGCGCCGGCCGGCACGGACGTCGCCACTGCCGACGATCTCCGTGCCATCATGGCGCTCGATCATCTTGCCTTCGGCGCCGACCGTGAAGACCTGCTCTCCTATCTCGCCAAAGTCGGCGAATTTGCCGTCATTCGCCGCGACGGCGGCGTTTCAGGCTTTGCCTGCCTGCGTGCCTTCGGGCGCGGCGAGGTGATCGGACCTGTGGTTGCCGCGGATATCGAGGATGCCATGAAGCTCATCGAACATCACATCGCCAGGCGGCCAGGACACTTCCTGAGGGTGGATACCACGGCGAAGACCGGACTCTCTCCGTGGCTCGCGGACCATGGTTTCGTCCATGTCGGCGGTGCTATCGCGATGATAAAACCGTCTGCCCATCACGCCGCCGCCCGGGCCGCCACCACATTTGCCCTTGCCAGCCAGGCATTTGGCTGATCGGAGATCCAATGTACAGCAATTCACTCATCGAACTCGATCGCGCCCATCTCATTCATCCCGTGGCCTCCTACCGCAGTCATGAAAAGCATGGCGTGCGCGTGCTTGCGTCAGCCAAGGGCGCAACAGTCACCGATGCCTCCGGCAAACAGCTGATCGACGGCTTTGCCGGCCTCTGGTGCGTCAATGCCGGTTACGGTCACGAAAGCATCGTCGAAGCGGCGGCCCGGCAGATGCGGGAGCTTCCCTATGCAACCGCCTATTTCGGCCTCGGCTCCGAGCCGGCGATCCGGCTTGCCTCAGAACTCGCCGACCGGGCGCCGGGCGATCTCAACCATGTGTACTTCACGCTCGGCGGCTCCGACGCAGTGGACAGCACGATCCGGTTCATCCGTTACTACTGGAACGCCAAAGGGCAGCCTCGGCGCGATCAGTTCATCTCAGTCGAACAGGGTTATCACGGCTCCTCGACAGTCGGCGCGGGCTTGACCGCCTTGCCTGCCTTCCATGCCGGTTTTGGCATCCCCTTCGACTGGCAGCATAAGATTCCGTCTCATTACGCCTACCGCAACCCTGTCGGTGATGATCCGCAGGCGATCATCGAAGCCTCGCTCGCGGCGCTGAAAAGCAAGGTCGAGGCGATCGGGCCGGAGCGCGTCGCCGCCTTCTATGCGGAACCGATCCAGGGTTCGGGCGGCGTCCTTGTGCCGCCGAAAGGCTGGCTGAAGGCGATGCGCGAATTCTGCCGCGCGCACGACATCCTTTTCGTGGCCGATGAGGTAATCACCGGCTTTGGCCGCACCGGGCCGCTTTTTGCCTGCAGCGATGAAGGGGTCGTGCCGGATTTTATGACCACCGCCAAGGGCCTAACCTCCGGCTACGTCCCGATGGGCGCCGTCTTCATGGCCGACCACGTCTATGAAACGATTGCCGAGGGGGCGGGCGCCACCGCTATCGGTCACGGCTACACCTATTCGGCCCATCCCGTCAGTGCCGCCGTCGGCCTCGAAGTGTTGAAGCTTTACGAAAACGGCCTGCTCGACAATGGCGTCAGGGCCGGGGCGCGGCTGATGCGGGGCCTCCAGTCGCTGAGAGATCACCCGCTCGTGGGCAATGTTCGCGGCCGCGGCATGCTCGCCGCCGTCGAGCTCGTCGTCGACAAAATCGACAAGACGCCGCTGCCGGCATCCGCTGAACCCGCCCGCCGGATCTTCGATCGCGCCTGGGAGAACGGCCTCGTCATCCGCGCCTTCGCCAACGGCGTCCTCGGTTATGCGCCGCCGCTATGCTGCACCGAAACGGAAATCGATGCGATCGTCGAGCGCACGCGCATGACGCTGGACGAGACGCTCGATGACCCGGATGTCCGCCGGGCGCTGCGGGCTTGAGAATACCGCGAAAATGCCAGATTCGGTATTTTGTGCCGCTCCATGGCGTCTTTTCGGAGAATCCGGCGCAGCGCAGGTGACAAACTGAAATCAACGAAAGGCCCGGATCCCGACGAATGCGGGCCTTCCATACAAGAGCGGGACAATGATCCCGCCGGGAACAGAATATCTTCTTTGAGAAGCGTGCTCCCATCGGAGCCGAACACAGGGGAATTCACGTGCGCAAGAGCCTTCCGGAATTCAAGTACCTGACCTTCGACGTCGTCGGCACGCTCATTGATTTCGAGGGCGGCCTCAAGAGTTGTTTCGCCGAGATCGCGGCCGAAACGGGAAATGAAATCGATGGCGAACAGGCGCTCAGCCTCTATCGCGAGGCCCGCTACTGCGACGACGCCGACCTCTTTCCCGACGACCTCGTGCGTGTCTACCTCGCGATCGCGCCGAAGCTCGGCCTGCCCACCGACCGCAAATATGGCGAGCGGCTGCGGGACTCGGCGAAAAGCTGGAAGGGTTTCGCAGACAGCGCCGCAGCCCTGGCAAGGCTCGGGCAAAACTACCGCCTGGTTGCGATGACCAATGCCCGCCGCTGGGCCTTCGCCTTCTTCGAGAAGGAGCTCGGCAATCCCTTCCATGCCGCCTTCACCGCCGACGATACCGGGACCGAGAAACCCGATCCCGCCTTTTTCGAGACGGTCTTCGCCTACATTGCTTCGGAAGGCCATTCGAAGGACGATATCCTGCATGTCGCCCAGAGCCAGTATCACGATATCGGGATATCCAGGAAACTCGGAGTGACCAATTGCTGGATCGAACGGCGGCATGCTGAGAAGGGTTACGGCGGCACGATCGAACCAACCGAGTTTACGACACCCGACTATCATTTCACGTCCATGGCCGGCCTTGCCGATGCCGTGGCCGCCGCGCGCGCCGCCTGACTTTTAAAACCGGATCGGGCTCGCCCAGCAAGGCCGCCCGCCACAGAAGAAAAGGGGAATGAGATGAACGACAAGATCACCAATTGGACCAGATCCGACGACGCCATGGTCGAAACCGCCATCCGTCGTGGCGCCACCCGCCGCGAGCTGCTGCATATGTTGCTCGCGGGCGGCGTCGCCATGTCCGCCGGTGGACTCGTGCTCGGTCGCGCCGGCAAGGCGCTCGCCGCCACGCCCGTTTCCGGCGGCGCGCTGAAGGCGGCCGGCTGGTCGTCCTCCACGGCCGACACGCTCGACCCCGCCAAGGCGTCACTCTCCACCGACTATGTCCGCTGCTGCGCCTTCTACAACCGCCTGACCTATATCCAGTCGGACGGTACGCCGCGGATGGAACTCGCCGAATCTGTCGAAAGCGGCGATGCGAAAGTCTGGACGATCAAGCTGCGCAGCGGCGTAACCTTTCATGACGGCAAGCCGCTCACTGCCGACGATGTGGTCTTCTCGATGAAGCGCCATCTCGACCCGGCGGTCGGCTCCAAAGTCGCCAAGATTGCCAAACAAATGACAGGCTTCAAAGCGGTCGACAAACTGACCGTCGAGATTACCCTGGAAAACCCCAATGCCGATCTGCCGACGATTCTCGGCATGCACCACTTCATGATCGTTGCCGACGGCACAACCGATTTTTCCAAGGGCAATGGTACCGGCGCTTTCGTGCGGGAAGTTTTTGAGCCCGGCGTCCGCTCGATCGGGCTGAAGAACAAAAACTACTGGAAGACCAACCACCCGAACGTTGATTCTTTTGAGTTCTTTGCCATCAGCGAGGACAATGCGCGCATTAATGCGCTGCTCTCGGGCGATATTCACCTCGCCGCAGCCATCAATCCACGATCCGTGCGTCTGATGGACGGCAAAGACGGCTTCTTCCTCTCCAAAACGACGTCCGGCAATTACACGGATCTGAATATCCGTCTGGACATGTCTCCCGGCGACAAGAAGGGCTTCGTGGAGGGCATGAAATATCTGATCAACCGCGAGCAGATTCAGAAATCGGCCTTGCGCGGCTTTGCCGAAATCGGCAATGACCAGCCGATATCGCCGGCCAATTTCTATTACAATGCCGACCTGAAGCCGAAGGCATTCGATCCGGAAAAAGCGAAGTTCCTGTTCGAGAAGGCAGGCCTTCTCGGCCAGTCGATCCCTGTTATTGCCTCCGACGCAGCCAATTCCGCGATCGACATGGCGATGATCGTCCAGGCGGCCGGCGCCGAAATCGGCATGAAGCTCGACGTGCAGCGGGTACCATCCGATGGTTACTGGGACAATTACTGGCTCAAAGCCCCGATCCATTTCGGCAATATTAATCCGCGCCCGACACCCGACATTTTGTTCTCGCTTCTCTATGCGTCTGACGCGCCTTGGAACGAGAGCCAGTACAAGTCAGAGAAGTTCGATCGGATGCTGATCGAGGCCCGCGGCTCGCTCGATCAAGCCAAGCGCCGGGAGATCTACAACGAAATGCAGGTCATGGTGTCGGAAGAAGCCGGCACCATCATACCGGCCTATCTCTCCAACGTCGATGCGGTGTCGTCCAAAGTCAAGGGGCTTGAATCCAACCCGCTCGGCGGAATGATGGGCTATTCCTTCCCGGAATATATCTGGTTGGAATCCTGACGAGGCACCCGGCCGGGAACAGGATTGTTCCCGGTCATTCCTCCCCTTTCGTGATAAGCTGTCGGACTTCGGCCGACGGGGAGCATGAAGATGAACAATCCGATCCTGTCCCTTATAGCAAGCAGGCTGCTGATCGCAGTCGTCACGCTGATTATTGTATCCTTCGCGGTGTTCTTCGCCACGACCATGCTTCCGGGCGATACGGCGTCCATCCTGCTCGGGCAGGCGGCAACGCCAGAGGCCGTCGAAGGACTGCGCAAGGCAATGCATCTCGACCAGCCGGCTTTTCTCCGCTTCGTCTACTGGATGATGGGACTGTTGTCAGGCGACCTCGGCACGTCCTACGCCAACGATATGCCAATCGCTGACCTCATCGGCGGCCGCTTTGCAAATTCGATGAAGCTGGCGGGCATCACCGCCTTGTTTGCGGTGCCGATCGCCCTGACACTCGGCATCACGGCAGCCATGATGCGAGGAACGCTCTATGACCGTGCAGTCACCGTGCTTACGATTGGCGTGATATCGGTGCCTGAATTTATGATCGCGACGTCGGCCGTCCTGTTCTTTGCGGTCTATCTGCAGTGGCTGCCGGCAATCTCCCTGACCAATGAAGCGAAAACCTTCACCGATATGCTACGGGTCTATGCGATGCCGGTAATCACACTGACCTTCGGCGTATCGGCGCAGATGATCCGGATGACGCGGGCTGCCGTGATTGAAACGCTGAACACGCCCTATGCCGAAATGGCGTTGCTGAAAGGCGCCTCGCGCAGTCGCATCGTTTTGAAGCATGCATTGCCGAATGCGCTCGGCCCGATCGTCAATGCGGTTGCACTCTCGCTTTCTTATCTGCTCGGCGGCGTCATCATCGTCGAAACGATCTTCAATTATCCCGGAATTGCCAAGCTGATGGTCGATGCGGTCGCAACGCGCGACCTGCCGCTTGTCCAGACCTGCGCGATGGTCTTCTGCGTCGGTTACCTCATCCTCATCACGCTTGCCGACATTGTTGCCATTCTTTCCAATCCGAGGCTGCGATGACATCCCATATCGAACAACGGCCCGCCGCGGCGCGCCGGCTCAGCTACCGCTTCAATCTCGTCGGGCTCCTGGGGCTTGCCGTCATCCTGTTCTGGGCCTTTATCGCGATCTTCGCGCACACGCTCATCCCCTACCCAGTGGGCGAAATCGTCGATTACGACTATTTCGGCCCGATATCCCATCAGTTTTGGATGGGATCGGATTATCTCGGCCGCGATGTCTTCTCGCGCATCCTGATGGGCGCGCGCTACACGGTCGGCATCTCTCTTGCGGCAGTGACGATCGCCTGCTTCAGCGGCGTCGTACTCGGCATGATAGCGGCCGTCGCCGGTGGTTGGCTCGACACGTTGCTCTCCCGTTTCCTCGATGCCATGAATTCCATTCCGTCCAAGCTCTTCGGCTTAGTCGTGGTCGCAGCAGTCGGATCGTCGATCCCGGTACTGATCCTGACGCTTTCGGTGATTTATATCCCGGGCTCCTATCGTTTCGCTCGGGCTCTCGCCGTGAACGTCAACTCCATGGACTTCATCACTGTCGCCCGCATCCGCGGTGAAAGCACCGTTTATCTGATCCGCTCGGAAATTCTGCCCAACATCGTGGGTCCCGTACTTGCCGATCTCGGGCTCCGCTTCGTCTTCATCGTTCTCCTGCTCTCCGGCCTTTCCTTCCTTGGACTGGGCGTGCAGCCACCGTATGCGGACTGGGGTGCGCTCGTGCGTGAAAACATCGGCGGCCTGCCATTCGGGGCTCCCGCCGTCATGTTCCCATCGCTTGCCATCGCCAGCCTCACGATCAGCGTGAACCTTTTGATAGACAACCTGCCGCAGAAGATCCGCGACCGGAGCGCATCATGAGCAACTTCATTGAAATCCGTGACCTCAAGGTCGAAGCAACCACCGATTCCGGCCGCCGCGTCGAAATCATCAAAGGCGTCAGCCTCGATATTGCCGCGGGCGAGATCGTTGCGCTGATCGGCGAGAGCGGCTCCGGCAAGACCACGATCGCCCTGACCCTGATGGGCCATACCCGGCCGGGCTGTCGCATTTCCGGCGGCAGTGTTTCGGTCGGCGGCAAGGATGTGGTCAGGCTCAGCGAAAAGCAGCGCGCCAAAATACGCGGCACCGAGGTCGCCTATGTGCCGCAATCGGCCGCCGCCGCCTTCAACCCGGCCACATCGATCATGGATCAGGTGATCGAGGTCACCCGTATTCATCAGTTGATGTCGCCGGAAGATGCCCGCGCTCGGGCGATCGAGCTCTTCCGAGCGCTGTCCCTACCCGAACCGGAAACGATCGGCAGCCGTTACCCGCACCAGGTTTCCGGCGGGCAGTTGCAGCGTCTCGCCGCCGCCATGGCGCTGATCGGCGATCCGACACTTGTCATCTTCGACGAGCCGACGACAGCGCTCGATGTAACGACCCAGATCGAAGTCCTGCGCGCTTTCAAATCGGTTATGAAGAAGGGGGGCATATCAGGTGTCTACGTCTCGCACGATCTTGCCGTCGTCGCGCAGATCGCCGACCGCATCGTGGTGTTGAAAGGCGGGGAGACCCAGGAAACCGGCACTACCGAAGAGATCCTCAACAATGCCAAGCATCCCTATACCCGGCAGCTGCTTGCAGCCTTCGAGCCGAAACCGCGCGGCGCGGCAGGCCTTGCCGAGAGTGCGACGGCGCCGCTCCTGAAGATCGAGGATGTCGTTGCGGGTTATGGGCAGCGCCAGGCCGACGGCCTTCCTCTCGTACGCGCGGTCGAGCATGTGAGCCTGACACTGGAAAAGGGACGCAACCTCGGCATCATCGGCGAATCCGGTTGCGGCAAGTCGACTCTCGCACGCGCCATTGCCGGCATTCTGCCGGCCGCAGCCGGCAAGATCGTCTTCGACGGCACGGAGCTGCGCTGCAATGCGCGCGAGCGTTCCCGCGATCAGCTGCGCGAGATGCAGATCGTTTTCCAATATGCCGACACCGCGCTCAATCCGGCAAAATCCGTCGAGGACATCCTCGCCAGGCCTCTGGTTTTTTATCACCGCATGGATCGACAGGCGCGAAACACCAGGATCG
Source organism: Rhizobium lentis (assembly GCF_014200175.1). Lineage (GTDB taxonomy): Bacteria > Pseudomonadota > Alphaproteobacteria > Rhizobiales > Rhizobiaceae > Rhizobium > Rhizobium mulingense. Next base: position 414,912 of record NZ_JACHBD010000006.1, read on the forward strand.
ATCAACTGCTCGACATGGTGCGCCTTCCCCGCAATCTGCGCCACCGCAGGCCGGGAGAACTCTCGGGCGGACAGAAGCAGCGCGTCAACTTCGCCCGGGCGCTTGCCGCCGATCCGAAGCTGATTCTTTGCGACGAGATTACCTCGGCCCTCGACACCGTTGTCGCTGCCGCCGTCATCGACCTGCTCAAGGAATTGCAGCGCGAACTGGGCCTCTCCTACATCTTCATCAGCCACGACCTCTCGGTGGTGGAGGCGATCTGCGACGAGATCGTCGTGATGTACGGCGGCCGGAAAGTCGAGGAAATCACCCCCTCGAAAGTGAAGGCGCCGCAACATCCCTATTCGCAACTGCTCTTCTCCTCCGTGCCGACACTCGACCCGGCCTGGCTCGACGGGCTCCAGCAGGATCCGGAATTGGTGCGGAGCTATTGCCGGCACTGAAGTCAGACGGCTCGCGGTAAACTGCCTTGTCTAGAGCCGCCCACCTGATGCGCGAGACCTTCTTTGATCGCTGCTTTGAGATCAGGATCGCGCAGCATCAAGCCGGCCTGTTTCGAACCGCTGAAGGCCGGTGAACCGCTGGCTTAACTGTGCGCACTTTCTTCAACGTGGGAGCGCGCTTAGTGCGGAGGACATGTGCAGGACACCAAGCTCAGGGCTAGTAAGTACCGACACCGATGCCTCGCTCATTTTATTGAGAGCATTCGCCATCGACGCTTGAGCAAGGACAACCACGTCGACGCTGCCCACGAGTGCGGCGAGGCCTTCACGTATCATTGCATCATGCGCCGCCCTGTCCCCGCTTCGCAATTTTTCAAAGGCGCCATCACAAAGACGACCGGTCACGGAAACCTTATGCCCCATTCTTTCAGCATGGCGTTCAATTAGCCGGGTTGTAGGATTCATGGTCGTAGGCAGAGTTGCAAGGACGCCAATTCGGTTCCCGCGCCGGATCGCCTCAATCGCCATGCCATCATCTATCCGGAAGAGCGGGACGGGGCAGAGCGGCATTGCCGCATCCGCTGCAGGACCGAGTGAGGAACAGGTGACGAGGACCGCCGAAGCCCCTGCATCCACCGCCGACCAAATGTGACCCGCTAGCCGCCGCATAGTTTGAGGTGACAGCGCGCCTTCGCGAATGGTGTTTCCCAGCAGGCTCTCATCTAACATATTGAACGAGCGCCAACCGGGCAGATGGAGACCGACGAGTTCGTTAGACACGGGTATGATCCCGGGAACCGTATGGATCATAGCAAGCGCAGGGCAATCATTAATTTCCGTAGGCATGGCTTAGATCTCTATTTTGGTTGTGCGCGCTCATCAATTGGAGCCGGCAGCAGTCGGTTGATGTGGCCCTGAACCCGGCATCTGTCGTGCTACGACCGAAGTCGATTCAAAACCGTTGTCGTCAGACGATGCTTTACACCTTACCTGCTCAACGGCGGAAGTTTTGACTGTCATGGCGCCGAACACGGAACATTCCGCCGTACCGGCATTTTCATTCGACGCATGCTCCTCGCCTTCCTCCGGTAGCTTCAGCCGAGTTCACTTCGAGGACGCGCCATGACACCAATCTATGATCCAGGCAGTCGCCCCTGCCCACGGCATTTGCGGCCGGCTCGCACCGCTATTTCAACTCGATACGATAGCCGTCATCGGCTCAGATGCTTCTGCCGGAGGGGCAGAAACAGTGCCGTATAAGTCGGTTCCAAATCAACTCAGGTCAGCCTCCATGTCTCCACTCCTCAAACGAATACACAGCGAAGAATCACTCCCCGCCAAGGCGGACGTCGTGGTCATCGGCGGCGGCATCATTGGCGCAACCGCGGCTTTCTTTCTGGCGGAGCGGGGACTCTCGGTCGCTCTGGTCGAAAAAGGCCATGTCGGCTGCGAGCAGTCGAGCCGCAACTGGGGTTGGTGCCGCCAGCAGAACCGGGATGAGCGGGAGTTGCCGCTCTCGGGCGTGGCGCTGCGGCTCTGGGGTGAGTTTGAATCCAAAATTGGCGAGGACGTCGGTTTCCGTCGATGCGGTTTGCTCTACGCTACCGACAATCCGCGGCAATTGGCGGAATGGGAGGCATGGCGTGAGACGGCCCGCCAGTTCAACGTCAATACGAAGATGCTTGGTGCCGCAGAAGCGGCTGCCACAATCCCGGCAAATGGTCGCCGATGGCTCGGCGGGGTCCATTCCATTGACGATGGCAAGGGCGAGCCCGCCATCGCCGCGCCGACCATCGCTGAGGGCGCTCGCAAACTTGGAGCGACGGTCCATCAAGAGTGCGCAGCGCGGGGTCTTGATCTGGCGAATGGAGCAGTAGCCGGGGTGATCACAGAAAAGGGGCTGATCCGGACCCAAGCCGTTCTCTGCGCCGGCGGTGCCTGGACGTCCATGTTCTGTCGCCAGCACGGGGTTCTGTTCCCGCAGGCGAGCGTGCGCCAGACAGCGGTTCGTACGCGGCCCACAGCGAATGTGGGCGAGGCGATCTATACGCCGGACTGCGCGCTGACTCGCCGGTTGGATGGCAGCTACACGCTTGCGATCAGCGGCAGGGCGATGCTCGACATCACCCCACAAGGCATTCGCTACGCCCGCTGGTTCATGCCGATGTTCATGAAGCGTCTGAAAGCGGTGCAGTTCGGCATCGGCAAATCCTTCCTCCAGGGTCCGGAAGCATTCGGAAGCTTGAGCAAGAGTAAACCATCGGCCTTCGAGCGGATGCGCGTTCTTGACCCGCCACCGAGCCGCCGCACGATTGCGGCTGTTTTGAAACGGGTCACCGAGCAGTTTCCTGCATTGGCGGGAGTCGAACTCGCCGACAGCTGGGGAGCCTACGTGGATTTCACGCCGGACGCAGTGCCGGTCATCTCGCCGGCCGACGGTGTGAGAGGGTTCTATTTGGCCGCGGGCTGTTCCGGCCATGGCTTCGGCCTCGGTCCAGGCATCGGCCGTTTGGCGGCCGACCTCGTTGCCAATGATACACCCTGTGTCGACCCCACCCCCTTCCGCCTGTCGCGCCTCCTTGACGGTTCGAAGGTCAAAGTCGGCGCAATCTGATCGTGAGGCCAAAACCGGAGAAGGCTGTGGGGTGCCTGGGAAAAGCTAGCGCAATGGATTACGACGTAATCGTCATCGGCGGTGGGCTGTTAGGCGTATCGATAGCCTGGGGCCTGTCGAGATGCAGACAAAGGGTCGCAATCGTCGACGAAGGCGACTTGGCAAACAGGGCCGCCCGGGCAAATTTCGGTCTCGTCTGGAGCTCAAGCAAGGGCCTCGGCAATGCCGCCTATTCGCGGTGGTCGCGAACCTCGACGGCGAACTGGCATCGGCTGGCAGCCGAGCTCAAGGCAGAAACCGGCATCGACACCGGTTTTGTCCAATCGGGCGGTTTCTCAATTCGACTCACGCCAACGGAACTGGAGCGCGGCGTCGCATCCATGACGAAGCTCGCCAGCCAGCCGGGAATGGAGGCGGAAGGCACTCCGCCGCTCGAATATGAGATACTCGATCAGGCGGAGACACGCCGCCGCTTGCCACTGGTAGGGGAGACAGTGGCAGGCGCGATTTTCAGTCCTCTCGATGGACACGTCAACCCGCTGCGGCTGTTCCCGGCCTTTCACAAGGCGCTTCAGCAGCGTGGTGTTCATTATCTGCCGCATCGGAAGACGACGGCAATCCGCCATCGGGCCGGCGCGTTCGAATTGACTGGGGATGGGTGGAGGCTGACTTCCGGCAAGATTGTGCTTGCGGCCGGCATCGGCAACACCGCCCTCGCGCCGATGGTTGGGCTGAACGTTCCGCTCTCGCCCAGCCGCGGCCAAATTATCGTCACCGAGCGGCTGAAGCCCTTCCTCAGCCATGCCACCGGCTACCTGCGGCAGACAGACGAGGGCTCAGTGCTGATCGGCGAGAGCAAGGAAGCGACGATCGATCACCAGCGGCCGCGCGGGCCGATTACCGCGGTCCTGGCGGAACGCGCTCTACGCACCTTCCCACTGCTCAAGGACGCCCAGGCGGTGCGGATCTGGGCCGCGTTCCGCGTGATGACGCCGGACGGCTATCCCATTTACGAGCAATCGGAAAGGTTTCCGGGTGCGTTCGCATTCTCCTGCCATTCCGGCGTAACCCTGGCGGCGAACCATGCGCTGATTCTGCCGCGGCAAATTTCGGCCGGCGAGCTCTGCGCAGATCTCTCCGCATTTCATTCCCGGAGGTTCCGTGTTCCGGCGGCTGTCTGACAGAAACGAGAGTTCGATTTCATTCACATTCGATGGCGTGCCGATGACGGCCCGCCAGGGCGACAGCGTTGCTGCCGCGTTATTGGCCGCTGGACATTGCTCCACGCGGCAGACACCGGTAACCGGCGCCGCCCGCGGTCCCTATTGCATGATGGGTGTGTGCTTTGAGTGCCTAGTCAGAATTGATGGCCGTTCAAATCGGCAGGCTTGCATGATCGCTGTCACCAACGGGATGCTTGTCGAAACACAGGATGGCGCAGCTGGAGCGGAAGAATGATGCAAAACATTCACAACGCGGCCGATCTCGCTCCTCACTACGACGTGGTTATCGTTGGTGCGGGACCAGCCGGGCTCTCGGCAGCCATCGAAGCGTCGAACCACGGCCTCGTCGTACTGTTGGCCGATGAAAACCAGTCCCCCGGCGGACAAATTTATCGGTCAGTCGAGCATGCATCAGATGCCGATCTCGGCCGCATGGGGCCGGACTACGCTAACGGTCGGTCGCTCCTCGAACGATTCCGGCGAGCGAAGGTGAGCTATGCCTCCCGCGCGACGGTGTGGAGCGTCGGGCCCGCTGACGAGGAAACCGGCGACGGAGTGCATCCGCTCGAACTCGGCATCTCACTCGGCGGCATAGCTCGGCCGATCGCTGCCCATCGGGTGATCCTCGCAACAGGCGCGCTCGAGCGTCCGTTCCCGATCCCTGGGTGGACCATGCCAGGGGTCATGACGGCGGGGGCGGCGCAGATCCTGATGAAGTCGTCGGGCCTCGTGCCCTCTGGACGAACCATCCTCGCCGGGGCGGGGCCGCTGCTGTACTTGCTGGCAAGCCAACTTCTCCGGGCAGGCGTGTCCGTGACAGCGGTCGTCGACACCACGCCGGTCGAGAACCGGCGCTTGGCAATGCCTCACGTGCTTGGCTTTGCCGCATCCTCCTATGCCCTCAAGGGCCTGAAGCTCCTCTTCGAGGTTCACCGTCGAGCCCGTGTCATCCGCGGGGCGACCGCTCTCGAGGCGGTTGGTTCCGGACAATTCAGCACCTTGCGGCTTCATCGTGGCAACAAGTCCCTGCACATCGAAGGCGACCTGCTCCTTCTGCACCAGGGGATCGTGCCCAACCTCAATCTCACACTGGCAGCCGGTTGCGACTACGTCTGGGACGAGCGCCTGGCAGCCTTCCGCCCGGCCGTCGACATTTGCGGCGCAAGTTCGGTTCCGGGGGTTTCGATCGCCGGCGATGCGGCGGGAATTGTCGGGGCGGCTGCCTCGGCTCACCAAGGAGAGCTGGCGGGCCTGACTGCGGCGCTCGATCTCAATCGAATTGGCCAGGGTGTCTACGAACAGCGCCGCAACGAACTGGCGCGAAAGCTCGCGCGAGCCCTCAAAGGCAGGAGTTTCATCGAGCACCGGTTCCGGCCTGACAAAACCTTTCGTGTGCCGGAGGACGACGTCATCGTCTGCCGCTGCGAGGAGATTACGGCTGGCAAGCTGCGTGAAGTTGCGGCACTCGGCGTACCAGGCCCTAACCAGATGAAGGCGTTCACCCGATGCGGAATGGGACCATGCCAGGGCCGGTTATGCGGCCTGACCGCGGCTGAGCTGCTGGCGCAATGCCGTGGCGTAGCGCCCGGCGAGCTCGGTTACTTTCGGCTGCGCCCACCCATCAAACCCGTGACGCTGGGCGAACTTGCCGCCTTGCCGCACACGGAGGCCGCCATCGTCGCTGTCGCCGGATGGGTGGAACGCGCCGCCGAGGAGCGCAGGACATCGTAAATGGGAGTCGCCAATGAAACATGCCCACAGCTTTTATATCGACGGGGAGTGGGTCGAGCCGTCCGTATCGAAAACACTTGAGGTCATCGATCCCTCGACGGAGCAGCCGATCGGTACGATCGCACTCGGCAGTGCCGCCGACGCGGAAAAGGCGGTCGCGGCTGCGCGGCGGGCCTTTGCCTCCTTCTCGCAGACGTCCAATGGCGAGCGCATCGAACTGCTGAAGCGCATTGTAACGATTCTGAAGCGCCGCAACGATGAGCTCGGCGATGTCATCTCACGGGAAATGGGCGCGCCGCTCGCCATGGCCCGGGCCGAGCAGGCCGGCATCGGCGCTACCCATTTCGAACAGACCATCAAGGCCCTCGAGACCTTTGCCTTCGACTACATGCAGGGGACCACGCGCATCATGCACGAGCCGATCGGGGTCGTCGCGATGATCACGCCGTGGAACTGGCCGATCAACCAGATCGCCTGCAAGGTCGCTCCGGCGCTCGCCACGGGATGCACCATGGTCCTGAAGCCTTCGGAGATCGCTCCCTTCAACGCCGTCATCTTCGCCGAGATCATGGATGAGGCCGGCGTGCCGAAGGGGGTGTTCAACCTCGTTCAGGGGGACGGGCCTACGGTTGGTGCGGTACTGGCCAGCCACCCGGATGTGGACATGGTGTCCTTCACCGGGTCGACCCGCGCCGGCATTGCCGTGGCGCAGGCGGCGGCACCGACCGTCAAGCGGGTGCATCAGGAGCTTGGCGGCAAGTCGCCGAACATCATCCTGCGCAGCGCCGACTTCTCAGCCGCGGTCGCCGCCGGCGTCCGCCGTTGCTTCGGCAACTCCGGCCAGACCTGTACCGCGCCAACGCGGATGCTGGTGCCCATCGAGCGAGTGGACGAAGCAAGCGCGATCGCTGAAAGGGAAGCGGCTGCGCTCGTTGTCGGCCCCGCATCTGACCCTCGCACCAACCTCGGACCAGTCGCAAGCGCTGCGCAGTTCAACAAAATCCAGGTCTTGATCGAACGCGGCATCGCGGAAGGAGCGGACCTCGTCGCGGGTGGCCCTGGCCGCCCGTCGCATCTCAACGCAGGTTACTACGTGCGCCCGACCGTGTTTGCTCGCGTCACCAATCAGATGACAATTGCGCGGGAGGAAATCTTCGGCCCGGTATTGTCGATCATCGGCTATGACAGCGAAGAGGAAGCGGTCGCGATCGCCAACGACACGCCCTATGGCCTGGCAGCCTACATTCAGGGCGATCCGAAGGAGGCGCGTGCGCTCGCAGGCAGGCTGCGCGCCGGAACCGTTCGCCTCAACAGCGCCGCCTGGGACAGTGCCGCCCCTTTCGGTGGCTACAAGCAATCCGGCAACGGTCGGGAATACGGGAAGTTCGGACTGCACGAGTTTACCGAGATCAAGAGCATCGTCGGCTTCTTGGAAGAGTGAAAGTTCAAACTTCGGTATGTCCGTTTCAGGATGTCTCCGCAGGGCGCTCTAGTAACAGTCGGTTGGCGGCGGCAGCGTGCCCTTGGTAAGAACGCGCGGCCCTGACGACAGTCACAACGCGGTATTTGGCTATGCTTCCGTCAGCCAGCAGAGCCGGTTCAGGCTTCTGAAGTCGCCTCATCTGGAATTCTCAGCTGCGCCTTTATTCTAGTGGGCGCACCTGAGTTCTGCTGTCACTCGTAAACACAAACGTAGATTTTGCGTGCGGTCTCGATCGTACGCCAAACCCCGACGAACCCAGCCTTCATGACGAAGCTGTCACCCGCACGATAGGTTTTCGTCTCACCGCCGCTCTCCTCGGCGTTGCCGAATAAGGCCTTGCTTCAGTCGTAAATTTCGGAATCTCTCCACGACCCAGCCACACCTGCCGAGTGTTGCGACAGCTGTCACCGAGGAGGCCAAGTGCGGATCATACATGCCGGCGCAATGCGCGCTCTCTAATGCGGAAACAAAGTGGTCAGCGGCATGTGGGCTTTGGTGATCGGCGATTTCAGGACGACGAAGCTGAAATATTTGTCGATGCCGACGTCCATATCGGTGAGCCGCTCCATGATCGTCTGGTATTCGTCGATTCCGGCCGTGACGAATTTCAAGAGATAATCGTAGCCGCCCGAAACCAGATGGCATTCGATCACCTGGTCGACCTTCTCGATTGCCGCGAGGAAACGGGCGAAGTCGATCTGCCGATGGTTTTTCAGGGTGATCTCGGTGAACACGGTCAGCGTCTGCCCGAGTTTGCTGACATTGATCTGGGCCGAATAGCCTTCGATGTAGCCTTCGGATTGCAGCTTCTTAACGCGCATCAGGCACGGGCTCGGCGACAGATTGACCAGCTCGGCGAGTTCTACATTGGTGACGCGGCCATTCTTCTGCAGTTCGTAGAGGATTTTCATGTCGATCCGGTCGAGTTTCATCACGCGCCTTCGTCTGCTTGAGGTCGCTAACGACGCAGCAGATTATGCTGCGACTTTCCAACGTCGAGCTTAACACATAGCAGCGTGGTGTCGATCAGGTTGAGGCACATGACGAAGCAGAAATGGCTGCCGGACTCCCCACAGGACAGAATCTCCTGCTGTCGCCGGCCGATCTCCGGCAAAGGCGAAACGTCGGATCCGCTAGACTAGGGCATGTCGCGCAAAAGAATGCAGCGGTTTTGCGATAACGACGTGCAAGAACAAAAAGCTAAAGCGCGGGCGACGCGCTTCAGGATCGAAACGGAGACCATGCCATGCCCGCACCGCTCACGCGCGTCGACACCACACAGGAGCTGCCTGCTGCCGCCGATGCGGTGGTGATCGGCGGCGGCATTGTCGGCGTTTTCGCCGCCTATTATCTCGCCCGGCGCGGATTGAAAGTCGCCCTCGTCGAAAAGGGGCTTGTCGGCGCGGAGCAATCGAGCCGCAACTGGGGCTGGTGCCGCCAGCAGAACCGCGACGCCCGTGAATTGCCGATGTCGACGAAGAGCCTCGATTTGTGGGAGCGCTTCGCGGCCGAAACCGGCGAGGACACCGGCTTCCGCCGCTGCGGTCTCTTCTATCTCAGCAACAGCGACGAGGAGCTTTCCGGCTGGGCCCGCTGGGGCGAATTCGCCCGGTCGGTCGGCGTCACGACGCATATGCTGAGCAGCGCGGAGGCAACCGAACGCGGGCGTGCGACCGGCGCCGTGTGGAAAGGCGGGGTATTTTCACCGACCGACGGCACCGCCGATCCGGCAAATGCGGCGCCGGCCGTCGCGCGTGCAATCGTCAAGCTCGGCGGCACGGTGCATCAGTCTTGTGCGGCCCGCGGCGTTGACATCGAAGGCGGCAGGCTTGCGGGCGTCGTTACCGAGCATGGCACGATCCGGACAAAGGTCGCGATCCTGGCGGGTGGCGCCTGGGCTTCCTCCTTCTGCCGCCAGCTTGGCATTCGTTTCCCACAAGCCTCGATCCGCTCGTCGATCCTTTCTGTGTCACCAGGTGCGAGCGGCCTGCCGGATGCGCTGCATACATCGGCGGTTTCCGTGACGCGTCGCGGCGATGGCGGTTACACTTTGGCGATCAGCGGCCGCGGCCGCGTCGATCCCACTGCACAGCAGTTCCGTTTCGCGCCCCAATTCCTGCCGATGTTCGCCCGGCGCTGGCGGAGCCTCGCGCCAGGCGGATTGGAGGGAATTCGTTCCGGCCATGAATCCCTGGCGCGCTGGCGGCTCGACGGCCAGACGCCGATGGAGCGCATGCGCATCCTCGACCCGGCGGTCGATGCGGCCACCATTGCCCTGACACATGCGCGGGCGCTCGAGCTTCTGCCTGCCTTGAGGGATAGCGGCATCAGTGCAGCCTGGGCGGGTTATATCGACAGCACGCCCGACGGCGTGCCTGGGATCGGTGAGATCGCCACCCTCCCCGGCTTCATCCTCGCTGCGGGCTTCAGCGGACATGGCTTCGGCATCGGACCCGGCGCCGGTCATCTGATTGCCGACATCGTCACCGGCGATGAGCCGATCGTCGATCCGCGGCCCTACCATCCCAGCCGCTTCGCGGCGTCCGCCTGGGGCAAAGTCGCCGATTTCTAAAGAGGCGCGCCCCAGGGGAAAGACATAGACGCCGTTCAGGAGGCTAGGGCGATCCGCTGGCTGGCGGCCGTTGACGCCCTGCGGCTGTCAGCGGTCTGAAAGCGGGAGATGCGCTCGTTCAGCAGTTCCACCTGCTGCCGCAACCGGTGAATTTCGGCGGTGTTTTCCTCGACCATGGCGGCATTATGCTGGGTGATATGCTCGATGTCACGAACGGCGTTGTTGACCTCGTCGATCCCCTTGTACTGAGTGCTCGTGGCCGTCGAAATGACCTGCACCAGTCCGTTGATCGAGGTGAAGTGCTCCATGATCGCCTCCAGCGCCTCGCCGGTCTCCTCGACGAGCTTGACGCCCGCGCCGACCTGCGATGCGCTGTTGGAGATAAGACCCTTGATCTCGCGCGCAGCGGTGGCGCAACGCTGTGCGAGCTCGCGCACCTCTTGTGCGACAACGGCAAAGCCCCTGCCCGCCTCTCCAGCCCGGGCCGCCTCGACACCGGCATTGAGTGCGAGAAGATTGGTCTGGAAGGCGATCTCGTCAATTACACCGATGATGCTGGAGACCTTGTCCGACGACCGGTTGATGGCATCCATGGCGTCGACCGCCTTGGCGACGACGGCCGCGGAATGCTCCGCCTGCCGATGCGCCTCAGCGACGGAAACCGATGTCTGGCGCGCATTTTCCGCCGTCGTACGGACGCTGGCGGTCAGCTCGCCGAGCACGCGTGAACTGTCTTCGAGAGCGGCTGCCTGCTGTTCCGTGCGCCGCGCCAGATCGTCGGCCGCACCCGAAAGATTGGTGCTCCCCTCGGCGATTTCATAGGTGGTGTTGCGGACCTCGGCGAGTGTGCGGCGCAACGCATCGATCGCCTGGTTGTAGGTCCTGGCCATCGCGACATAATCGGCAGCCAGCTCCTCGCTCATTACAGCAGTGAGGTTGCCGTCGGCGAGTTTGCCGAGCATGTCGGAGAGAGCCTCCAGGGCCTCACCCTGCTCGGCTTCGATGCGTGCCTGCTCGGCTGCGCGGCGGGCCTGCTCCTGTTCTTCCCTCGCCCTGTTCGCTTCAGCGACCTCTTCGAGCCTCGTCTTTTCGAGCGCCTGGTCGCGGAAGACCGTCACGGAGCGGATCATATCGCCGATTTCATCGCCGCGCTTGCCATCGCCGATCGGAACATTGAGATCGCCGGCAGCAAGTCTGGTCATCGTCTGGGTGATCCGCTTCAGCGGTCCGCGCAGCGTCTCGATCAACATCAGTCCGCCGATGATGGCAAGCACCGTGCCGGCAATCATGGCCGAGAGCGACATCGTGGCCGAGCGCTGGCTGATTTCCTTGCCGCTCTCCTGCGCCGTGCTGACGAACTGTTCGAGCGTGTGACTTGCGGCCGCCACCAGCTCGGTCGCCGCCTGCTTATTGCCCTGCCACTGATCCGCGATCGATATCAGTGCCGAGGTCCCCTTTTCGATCAAGGCAAGGGAAGGCTCGATCTTCTTGGCAAGATCCTTCAAAGCGGCGTTCTTGCCGCTCAAGGGCTCGAGCTTTGCAGCGCTTTCGCGCAAGGCTTTCAGATCGACCAGAACCGCATCGCGTGACTCGGCGTCGACGCGCCTGTTCAGTTCGCTCAGGTGCAGTCGCAGATCGTCGATCGATTTGAAAGCAGCATTGACGATCGCCACCATCGAGCGAAGCGTTGCTATGCTCACATCCATGCCGGCAAACCGCTCGATCGCAGTATCCGCATTGCCGGAAGCAAGCTTTGCAAACTGCTCCTCGAGACGCTGCAGATCCTGGTCGACGGGAGTATAGCCTTCGAGCGACAGGTTGGCGCTGTCTTTCGCCATCGCGGCAAGCTTGTCCAGAACCGGCTTCAGCGAAGCGATCTGGCTTTTCGCCTTATCGGAGCCAAGCGCCTCGCTCTCGCCGACTTCCTTGACGAGCGGCGGCAGAAGGCTGCCGATGGCCTGGGCCAGCTTCTGAGGGTCGGCTGCGCCTGCGGTCGCCTTGCGCAATTTCGCAATCCGGCCCGCGACATTTTTGTAGGCCGAGGCGTCGAGAAGCAGTGCCCGGACGAAGGCCTCCTTGCCATCAGCCTGGTCCTGAAGAACATCGAGCTGCTTGCGCGCGGTCTGGCTTTCCTTGAAAAGTTGCGCCACCGCCCCATCGATCGTAAGTTCGGTATTGGCACGCTCCTGCGCCACCGCCCAGAGCGCGTCGGCGCCGCCCTGCATCTTGCCGCCGAGTTCACGCACGGCGGAAATCTGCTGTTTCTGGGCGGGATCGATCAACATGGCATCGAGCGTCGCCGCACCCTTCTGCTGATCGCCGATGCTGGCGACCAGCCGATCACGCGTCGCCGGTGTCGGAAGATCGGTAAAGGCGGTCAGCGACGAGCGCAGCTGCTGGAAGCTGGAAAGCGTATCGATCGTCTGCCGGGTCAGAGTCATCTGGCCATTCAGCGTACCAGCCGTGAAATAACCGAACAGGCCGATGCCCGCGATGAGGATGACGAGAGGCACCACGAAGAAGAGGACCTTCGTCACGATCCGCATACGCTGCAACAGACGATCAATCAACGACATGAAATGGTGGCCCCGCTCAGAAATTCGGCTCTTCACTCCGGCGCCCACCACGCAACAGCACGCTTGCGTGCAAATTGACCATTGTCCTCAATTGGCGGTGGCCGCGTCCGAGGCCATCACGATAGGCATAACTCTTAAAAAAATAGTCAATCGTGTCGAGTTTCGTCGGAGCACAGATGGTGGGACGAGGGTGTGTTTTCTGCGCCCTCGTCGGTCTCAGTCAGCCGATCGCCATAAGGCTGGCATTGCCGCCGGCAGCGGCGGTGTTGATCGAGGTGGAGACCTCTTCCAGCAGCCAGTTCAGGCAATAGGCCTCGGGATCGCTGGCAAGTTCTTCGCTCGTGGCGGCCTGAACCAGGAGAAGCGGACCCGGCAAACCCGCAATCCTTTTGTTGACCGCGTGCACCCTGTCGCGATCCCCCTCGACGAGCGCGCCCGAGAAAGGTCCGTCTTTTTCCCAGTCCGAGGTCCAGGAAATCCGGCTGGCGACCGCCGCCGGAAGATCGGCGAGCACCGATTTCGAGATGGAACCGGCATCCACCGCGACATGATTGCCGGTTGCAAGGGCTGCGGCGATCTGGCGATAGAGCCCGCTCTCCGTCTGCGGCACGAGCAGAATGCGGCCGCGCGGATGCAGCGCGTAAAGATTGCGCTCGCCGACCGGGCCCGTGAGCTCGCGTTCGAGCCCAAGCGCCGAGCGGCCGGCATAACCGCGCGCCGCCTCCCCTTCACCCGACAGGCCCTTCTTGTCGAGCCAGACGATGTAGTCGCGCAGGGCAAGGTCCGTATGAACCGAATCCTGCTGCGGCGGCACCGGGGCGCGCTGCACCAGGCGGCCGATATAGAGCGGACCGCCTGCCTTCGGACCTGTTCCCGACAGGCCGCGGCCGCCGAAAGGCTGGACGCCGACGACGGCGCCGATGATGTTGCGGTTGACATAGAGGTTGCCGGCCTTGATGCGGCTCGTTACATGCGCGATGGTTTCGTCAAGCCGCGTGTGAAGCCCGAATGTGAGGCCGTAGCCCGAAGCATTGATGTCGTCGATCAGGCGGTCGAGACCGTTTCTCTTGAAGCGGTAGACATGCAGGACCGGTCCGAAGACCTCCTTGGTCAGATCCGACAGCGACTTGATCTCGATGATCGTCGGCGGAACGAAGGTGCCCGCCGCAGCACTTGCGGGCAGCTTCAACTGCTCCACTTTGCAGCCTGCGCCGCGCATCTGCTCGATATGCTGATCGATCTCCGACTTCGCGCCATCATTGATGACGGGCCCGACATCGACGCTCAGGCGATCGGTACGGCCGACCGTCAGCTCGCGGAAGGCGCCCTTCAGCATGGCAATCGTCCTGTCGGCGATATCGTCCTGAAGGCACAGAACCCGAAGCGCCGAGCACCGCTGGCCGGCGCTGTCGAAAGCAGACGCAATAACGTCGGCCACCACCTGTTCGGCCAATGCCGAGGAGTCGACGATCATGCCGTTCTGACCACCGGTTTCGGCGATCAGCGGGATCGGCTTGCCGGTCGAAGACAACCGCTCGGCGAGCTGCGCCTGGATCATCCGGGCGACTTCGGTTGAGCCGGTAAACATGACCCCGGCTGTTTCGGAAGCTCCGACCATGCCGGCGCCGAGCCGACCGCTGCCGGGCACGAACTGCAGGGCGCCCACGGGCACGCCCGCCTCATGAAGGATCTTCACGCTCTCCGAGGCGATGATTGGCGTCACGCCGGCAGGTTTCGCCAGCACCGGGTTACCTGCAACCAGCGCAGCGGCCACCTGTCCGGTGAAGATCGCCAGCGGGAAATTCCACGGGCTGATGCAGACGATCGGGCCGAGCGGCAGATGCGACGGCCCGAGGGTCTTGCGCGCCTGTTCGGCGTAATAGCGCAGGAAGTCGATCGCCTCACGCACTTCGCCGACGGCGTTGGCCGCCGATTTGCCGGCCTCGCGCATGACGATGCCCATCAGGGTTTTGATGCGGGCCTGCATGATGTCGGCCGCCCGCTCCAGGCAGGCCGCCCGCTCGGCCGGCGGCACGGCCGCCCATTGCGGTGCATAGTCGGCCGCCATCGCAACGATACGGGCCGCCTCCTCGACCTTCAACTCGGTGACCGTGCCGACGACGTCGCGATGATCGGCAGGATTGAGAACATCGCGGGTTACGCCGTCGGTGGAACCGTCGGCGAGGATCGGCAGCGCATGCCACGGGCTTGCGGCCGTGGCGGCGAGCGCCTGCGCCAGATCCGTCAGCGTCGCCTCGTTCGAGAGATCGAGCCCGTCCGAATTGGCGCGGGCATGGCCGTAGAGCGCCTTCGGCGCAGCGATCTGCACATGAGGAGCGCCGACGACAGGCATAGCCGCAACGGTCTCGGCGGGATCAGCGATCAGCGCCTCGACCGAAACGTTCGGATCGGAGATGCGGTGCACGAAGGAGGAGTTGGCGCCGTTCTCGAGGAGGCGGCGCACCAGATAGGCGAGCAGCGTCTCATGGGTTCCGACAGGCGCATAGATGCGGCAGGGCCGGTCGAGCTTTTCCTTGCCGACGACCTCGTCATAGAGCGGTTCGCCCATGCCGTGCAGGCACTGGAACTCGTATTTGCCGACCGCGAA
This sequence comes from Rhizobium lentis, assembly GCF_014200175.1. Classification (GTDB taxonomy): domain Bacteria; phylum Pseudomonadota; class Alphaproteobacteria; order Rhizobiales; family Rhizobiaceae; genus Rhizobium; species Rhizobium mulingense. The sequence continues at coordinate 430,162 of NZ_JACHBD010000006.1, forward strand.
ATCGGGACCGGCCAGATGATAGATCGTCGCCAGCGTCTGCGCATTGTGGGTGGCGAATTGCGGGAAGACGGCATCGGGCGCACCGAGCAGCTTGCGCGCGCAGGCGATATAGGCGACGTCGGTGTAGATCTTGCGGGTATAGACGGGATAGTCATCGAGGCCATCCAGCTGGGCGCGCTTGATTTCCGCATCCCAATAGGCGCCCTTGACGAGACGAACCATCATCCGGCGCCCAGACCGGCCGGCGAGATCGATAATGTAATCGAGCACAAAGGGGCAGCGCTTGCCATAGGCCTGCACGACGAAACCGAGCCCGTTCCATCCGGCAAGCTCCGGCGCGAAGCAGAGTTCCTCGAGCAGGTCGAGCGAAAGCTCCAGTCGGTCGGCCTCCTCGGCGTCGATATTGAGGCCGATATCATAGGTCTTGGCGAGAACGGCGAGCGCCTTGACCTTGGGCAGCAATTCTCCCATCACGCGACCGGCCTGCGCCCTGACATAGCGGGGGTGCAACGCCGAAAGCTTGATCGAAATGCCAGGGCCGTCATAGATGCCGCGTCCGTTCGAGGCCTTGCCGATGGCGTGGATCGCCTTTTCATAATCCTTGAAATAACGCTCGGCGTCGGCGGCCGTCGTCGCGGCCTCGCCCAGCATGTCGTAGGAATAGCGGAAGCCGCGCGCTTCGAGCGGCCGGGCGCGCTTCAGCGCCTCCTCGATCGTCTCGCCGGTGACGAACTGCTCGCCCATCATGCGCATCGCCATGTCGACGCCGCGACGGATGACCGGTTCGCCGGCCCGCGCGATCAGCCGCGTCAGCGCTGCCGACAGGCTGCGGGCGTTGACCGTCGATGTCAGCTTGCCGGTGACGACGAGACCCCAGGTGGCGGCGTTGACGAACATCGATTTGCCGCCGCCGATATGCGAGGTCCAGTTGCCCTCGGCGATCTTGTCGCGGATCAGCGCGTCGCGGGTGTCGGTATCGGGAATGCGCAACAGCGCTTCGGCAAGGCACATGAGCGCCACGCCTTCCTGGCTGGAAAGCGAATATTCCTGCACCAGCCCTTCGACGCCGGTGCCCTTGTGCTTGGCGCGCAAGGCTTCAATCAGCGTGCGGGCCGTGTTGCGGATGTCATAACGCTTCGCTTCGGAAACCCGCGCGGCAGCGACGAGCGGCGGCAGGCATTCCGTTTCCGGACGGCGGTATGCCGCCGTGATCGCCCGGCGAAGTTCCGATTGCGGCCGGATCGGCGGGGCAAAGGCGGCGAACGGCGCGCCGCCGGCGGGTTCTTTGGAGGATGCGGGGTCGATCGCTGCGTTCAACATGGGAGATCCTGATCGGTGAATGTTGCGTCTAACGGATAAATGGAACACCGGGCTCATCATCCCAGGTGGCATCGTCCGTGAAAATCGGGCCGGAATATTCCGTCTCGCGAAGCGGACGTGCATTGCGCTTGTCGCGCTTGAGGGTGAATGCGGCCGCGACCGCTCTTATTGCCACCGGCCGGTAGTGAGCGAGCAGATCCGGTTCTTGATCGCCATCCGCTTTTCTCTCATGCATCCGTGATCTCCCCTTTGCGCGTCGCAGCCATCGACCCGGCAATGCGCCAAGCGGCCGCGCCCTTCCTCCCATTGCCGATGCATAATCTACCACAGTCGCAAATCGCGATCTTACTTGATTTCAACGGCTTTCCAGCTGTATGAACTTATAACTCGTGCAACGAGAGTTCAAATGGCCACAGAAACCGAGTTCTTTAGTGAATTGGACCAGTTCGACAGAAAGATCCTCGCGGCACTCGCCGAGGATGGCAGGCTGTCGATCACCGATCTCGCCGCCCGTGTCGGGCTTTCGAAGACACCGTGCCAGATCCGCTTCAAGCGGCTGATTGCCGACGGCTATATCGAAGGCTTCAAGGCCGTGCTCAATCCGTCGAAAATGCAGCTCGACCACATCGCCTTCGTCGAGGTGAAGCTCTCCGACACCCGCGAGGATGCGCTGAAGAGCTTCAACGAGGCCATCAAAAAGATCCGGGAAGTCGAAGAGTGCCATATGATCGCCGGCCGGTTCGATTATCTCCTCAAGATCCGCACCCGCGACATCGGCCGCTACCGCCGCGTCCTCGGCGAGCGCATCTCGACTCTGCCCCATGTTGCCAACACCTCGACCAACGTCGCGATGGAGACGATCAAGGAAGGCTGGGGCAAGTTCGGGTCGAGCCTTTCGTGAAGGAAGACGGCTGCCGACAGTCCTGCTCAGCCGAAATTCAGCGCCTGAATCTGAGAGCGAGGAACAACATGGACCAAGCCAACAGTCCGAAAGTGTCGGCGAGCGACGAGAGGGAGGGGCGCAGGCTGCAATATCTCCCCTGGGAACGCATTGCGGCAGATCTCGATCATCGCGCCCACCTCGCCCGCAAGGCGGAGCTCAGGCGGTCATGCGGCGCGGAACTGGCCGAGACCTCCTACATCGCCGAAAATGCTGCGATCTTTACCGAGAGCCTGAGGATGGGCGAGCGGTCTTGGATTGCGGGGCATGCGCTTGTCCGGGGCGACGTGATCCTCGGTGACGATTGCTCTATCAATCCCTATGCCTGCGTTTCCGGCAAGGTGTCGTGTGGCAATGGCGTGCGGATTGCTTCACATGCATCGATCGTCGGCTTCAATCATGGATTCGACGATCCCGATCGGCCGATCCACCGGCAGGGCGTCGTCAGCCTCGGGATTGTCATCGGCAACGATGTCTGGATCGGCGCCAATTGCGTGATCCTCGATGGCGTCACGATCGGCAACGGCGCCGTCATTGCCGCCGGAGCGGTGGTCACCCAAGATATTCCTGCGCTTGCGATTGCCGGCGGCGTACCGGCAAAGGTGCTGCGGAGCCGGGGCGCGCCGGCCAGGAAATCCGGGATAGGAGAGATCGAGAATCGGCTGGTCAGACTTGGGCAGAAGGCGAGAGAGCAATGGCCCGATATCCTTGCGCACTGGAAGACACCTGAGGGCTATGAATCGCTGGAAGCGGACGGCGTGAGGCGGCCGGCGATCCGGCATCTCTGCGATGCCATCGAGATCGCCGCCGGCTTCGATCAGCTGCCGCCCGGGCTCGATGCGGCGCAAACCGTCGAGCGTCTCCAGGGCCTTCAGGATCGGGAGACGGGCCTCTTTCCGGAAGCGCATTCGCGTGCACAGGACCGGGCGTTGAGAGAAGATCCGAAGGCGCTCTACAATGTACTCTCGAGCGGCTATGCGCTCGAGCTGCTCGGCTCCGGGCCACAGCACCCGATCCAGGCGGTTCAGATCGATGCTCAGGAGCTGGAGCAATGGCTGAGCGCCCTGCCCTGGTCGAGCAGGGCATGGCATGCCGGTAGCGTCGTGGATGCTATCGGAACCGCGATGTATTTCAACGCCAGGTATTTCGGCATCAAAGGGCCGCGGCAGGCGCTCTTCGAATGGCTGAGCCGCAATGCCAACGGCGTCTCTGGCCTCTGGGGCGAGCCGACGGCGCTGGAGGGATGGCTCCAGCCGGTGAACGGTTTTTATCGCCTGACGCGCGGCACCTATGCCCAGTTCGGCATGCCGCTTCCGCATCCGCTTGCCGCGATCGAGACCGTTCATCTGAATTATCGCAACCACAAAGGCTTCGTTGCCGAGAAATACAATGCCTGTAACCTGCTCGACACGATCCATCCGCTGCTGCTGATCGGGCGGCAGACCGATTACCGCCGGACCGATGGCGAGGCGATCGCCCGCGGTCTGATATCCAGGGCACTCGACAGATGGTGGGATGGCGAAGGTTTCCCATTCGCCGACGGCGGCGAGCCGAGCCTGCAGGGAACGGAAATGTGGCTTTCGGTCATTCACCTAGCGGCCGACTTCCTCGGCCTGGCGGATCAGTTCGCCTTCGTTCCGAAGGGCGTTCATCGAACGGCTACCCCCGGCCTCGGCCTCTGATCAACCGTGCAGCGATGCCGTCAGCCAGGCGGCGGCGAGATCGCGCGCATTGCTGCGCTTGGCTTTGATCGGCACGATGACATTGTAGCGGCCTTCGGCGGCAAGCTCGGTTTCCGAGGCCGGCACCAGTGTTCCGTCCTCCAGGAAAGTGCCGATCAGCATGCGCCAGCCAAGGGCGATCCCCTGCCCCGCGCGCGCCGCCGCGATGCTTTCGGTGTAGTGGTTGAAGCGAAGCGACGGCTTGATCTCGATATTACCGCCGGTCAGCGACACCCATTGCGCCCAGCCATACCAGGAGCGATCGAGCACATCTGTCTCGATGAATTCGTCGGCGGGGCCAAGCGGGCCATGTCCCCGGCGCCGGAGGTGGTCGGGAGAGCAGACGGGGCAGACGACGTCGCCGCGCGAGGCAATGACGGTTCCATCACTGAAGGGAGGCACGCCGTATCGGATCGCCACGTCGATCTCCCCGTCATCAAGACTGATCGGGTTATCCTGAGATATCACCCGCACCAGAATGCCCGGATTGGCCCGGCGGAATTCGGCAAGCCGCGGCAGCAGCCAGAAAGAGGAGAAGGCGACGGTCGCGCCGATCGTCACCACATCCTGGCTGCGCGACTGGATCGCTTCCACGCTCTCGGCGATATCGGCGAAACTCTTCGCCAGTGTCGCGCCGAGGCTGACGCAGGCCGGCGTCGGTTCGATCGCCCTGTGCTTGCGCAGGAACAGCGTCTGGCCGAGCTCCTCCTCTAGCGATGCAATCTGCCTGCTGACGGCCGCCTGAGTGACGCCGAGCTCCGTCGCTGCCAGCGTGAAACTTTTCCTGCGCAGCACCGCTTCCAGCGTCACCAGCGCCGTCAGCGACGGGAGCCGTCTTCGAAACTGCATCTCGAAATCCTATTCACATGAGAAAATATTATGTGAGCGTGATTTTTTATGCCGTTGAAAGCCCCGCGCCGCAACAGCAATCTAGCGAAACTCTCACATAAGGGGTTCTCATGCTAAACAGGCTTCCTTCTTCCATTTCGGCACTTCTCGACTCCCGCGCGGACGGCCATTCGCTGCCGGCCGGGCTCTACATCCGCGAAGACGTGTTCGAAGCGGATATCGATGTCTTCTTCCACAAGCACTGGATCTGCGTCGGCCTCGACTGCGATGTTCCGGAGCCCGGCGACGCCATCGTCGTCGACATCGGTAAGACGAGCCTGATCCTGCTGCGCGACGACGACGGCGAAATCCGCGTGCTGCACAATGTCTGCCGCCATCGCGGCTCCCGTCTTCTCAATCCGGGCAAGACAATCGTCTCGAAGCTCGTCTGTCCCTATCACACCTGGACCTATGAACTGACGGGCGAGCTCAGCTATGCCCCCCATATGGGCAAGGATTTCGAAAAGGACTGTCACAGTCTGAAGCCGGTTGGCTTCAAATCGATCGGCGGCCTGATCTATGTCTGCCTGTCCGACAATCCGCCCGAGGACATTGCCGGCCTCGAGCAGGCGATGGTCGAGCGTCTCGCGCCCTACGACATCCGTAACGCCAAGATCGCCCACCAGACCGACGTCATCGAGGACGGCAACTGGAAGCTGACGATGGAGAACAATCGCGAGTGCTATCATTGCTCCGCGAACCATCCAGAGCTCTGCGTCTCCTTCGTCGATCTCGATTTCGGCTTCGATCCCGAAGCGCTGAGCCCCGAGGACCGGGAACAGGCCGAGGAGCATTTCCGGCTTTACGAGGAACGCACCCAGGCATGGGAAGCCGATGGCTTCCCATCCGCCGCCATCGAGCAGCTCGCCGACTGCGCCACCAACTTCCGCACGCAGCGGCTGATCATCGCTGGCGCCGGCGAATCCCAGACGCATGACGCCACCGCCGCCTCTTCCAAGCTGCTCGGGCAGATGACCCGCAAGGATCTCGGCGACATCCATCTCTGGGGCCATAACAGTTGGAATCATTTCATGGGCGACCATGCCGTCGTGGCAATCGTCATCCCGCTGTCGGCCGGCAAGACGCTGGTCCGCACCAAGTGGCTGGTCCACAAGGACGCCGTCGAAGGGGTCGATTACGACTTCGACAAGCTGACGGATGTCTGGGTCGCAACGACGGATCAGGACGCCGACCTCGTCGCTCGCTCCCATGCCGGCGCTCTCGATCCTGCTTATCAGCCAGGTCCCTATTCCCGCTTCTCCGAGACGAACCTCGACAAGTTCGCCACCTGGTACATCGACCGGATGCGCGCTCATGGATACTAGGAACCCGCAAGCGCCGCTCGCAAAGGCAACCCGTCACGACGTCTGGAATCCGGAGGAAGACGACACACTCGTCTGCCTCGACGTGCAGCAGGAGACCCATGACGTCAAGACCTTCACCTTCGCCTCTCCTGACGGCAAGCGTTTCGCCTTCAAGGCCGGCCAGTATTTCCTGTTCGACCTCGAGCACAACGGCGAGCCTGAGAGCCGGTGCTACAGCATCTCCTCCTCGCCGCACCGCACGAACGCCTTCTCGGTGACGGTGAAGCGCGTTCCCGGCGGCAAGATCTCCAACTGGCTTCACGACACGCTGGTGCCGGGGGCGTCGGTCAAGGCGAACGGCCCCCTCGGCCATTTCGTCCGGTCCGAGGCATCGAAGCCGAAGCTTCTGCTGCTCTCCGGCGGCTCCGGCATTACGCCCGTCATGTCCATTCTTCGTGAACTCGCCGACAGCTGCGCGCCGGCCGACGTCGCCTTCATGCATGCGGCGCGCACGCCGCTCGATCTGATCTTCCGCGACGAACTCGCCTGCATCGCCCGCAGGCTGAAGGGGCTGCGGCTGCATTTCCTGCCGGAAACGGTTGCAGGCGAGCCCTCCTGGTCCGGGCTCACCGGCCGCATTTCGGCGGATTATGTCAGGCTGGCGGTTCCCGATATCGCCGAACGAACCGTAATGTGCTGTGGCCCCGCGCCGTTCATGGCGGCAGCGCGGGGCATTGCCGCCGAACTCTGCGTTCCCGCCGCGCACTATCTCGAAGAAAGCTTCGACGCCGCCGTCATCGACGCGCCTGAAATCCCCGCGATCCAGGAAGCATCCGCCAAGGTCTTCCAGGTCACCTTCCCGAAGCAGGCCCGCAGCATCGAGGTCACAGGCGACCAGAGCGTGCTCTCCTGCGCGAAGAAGGCGGGCGTCAGGATCCCTTACTCCTGCGCCAATGGCGTCTGCGGCACCTGCAAGTCGAAGCTCACCTCAGGCGCGGTCGACATGAACCACAATGGCGGTATCCGCCAGAGGGAGATCGATGCCGGCTTCTTCCTGCCCTGCTGCTCGAAGCCGCTCAGCGATCTCGTCATCGAACGCTGAGCGACACCGCGTCAGTCTTCGATACGGGAACTGCCCGGATATACTGACGCTTCAGTGTGCTCTCAAGGCGGCCGCACGATGCTGCGAGGGCGTCTGCCCGAATGTGCGCTTGAACGTCCGCGTGAACTGCGAGGCGTTTTCGAAGCCGACGTCGAGCGCGATCTCGATGAGCGGCGCCTTCGACTGGGCGAGGATCGATTTTGCCCGTTCCATGCGTACCCGATTGTAGGCCTTGGCGGGCGACATTCCCGTCTTTTCAATGAAGATCCGCTCCAGCTGCCGCCGCGAGAGCCCGACCATGGCGGCAAGCTTCTCGATCGGCATGCTGCCGTCGACGAACTGCTCCATGGTAATCATCGCCGCCTTGACGCGGGCGTCGTCATAGTCATCATAGAGCGGACGCCGCGGCTGAATATCCGATGGCGTTCGAGCCTTCTCGATCTGAAGCACCTCAAGCGCGTTCCTTTCGGCGTCGCGGCTGATGTACTTCCTCACCAGCAATGCCGCCATGTCGGCAGCGCTGCTGCCGCCGGCGCAGGACCCGCGCTGCCGGTCGAGATTGAAGAGCCGGTCGGAGCGGACGGCAAGCTCCGGAAAGCGCTCCCGAAACTCCTTGTAATGCAGCCAGCTGACGCAGGATTCGTGCCGTTTCATCAGGCCCGCCTCTGCCAGGATGAACGAACCGGTGCACACGCCGATCAGCGGCACCTTCTTCGCATCTGCCTGCCGCAGGAAGGTGATTGTCTGCTGGTCGACGGGATTTTCGACCGTCAGCAGGCCGCCGACGACCACGATATAATCGAACCTTGACGGGTCGACAAAATCCGAGGTCGGCGCCACCTGGACGCCGCAGCTGGAGGTAATAAGATGCCGCGTGCTGCCTATCACCTGCCAGTCGGCAAGCACCCTTCCGGAACGATCCTGTTCGTCGCTGGCAAGCCTGAGCGTATCCACGAATAAGGCGAAGGCCGACAGCGTGAAGGAACGCGACAGAACGAACCCCACTTTGAGTCGCGCTGCCTGCTTTGCGCCATCGTCAGCCACCCGATGCTGCTCAGCTCGCATGTTCATCTCCTGCCATGTGGAGCCAGCCGACGGCCGGCATCAGGAAAGCGCCGGGCGGAAACTGCAAGTCCAAACTATTCATGACTTCCTTCCAATTCCCCAAGTGAGCGGCGCTCTGCCATATTCGGTCAGTCACCGTGGTCAATAGCACGATGGCGATTGCTGCATGATTGAGGTCGCGATATCGACCGTCCTGATCGCGCCGCAGAACATTCCTTCGAGCCGGCCTGAACCCGCAATGCCCACGACGACGGCCACGCCGGACGCCGTCGTTAGGCTCAGCTTGATCCGCCATGATGGTCGGAAGCGCAAAGGGAGGACGGATCTTGAACAAGATCGCTGCCGTCTCGCAGAAAGCCTCCCACGAAGTTTTCATTGTTATTACTCCTAGCTTTCGTCCCTTCTCCATCGAAATCTGCAGGCGGTGCTCTTCATTTTCCGCGACCAGGGATCATCCCTCGCGGCCCGCACGCAATTCCTGAAAGCGGATGACCGAGTTGATGCCCAGCCAAGCGATCGGCTCGGGAGGCAATCTCGTCGGTTCCGGCTGGTTCTTGAATTTGTCGAGCTCCGGGCCGGCCACTCCTGTCGCAAGATCCGCCGCCATGATCCCGGCAAGCGTGCTCTTGACGGTGCCGAGACCGTTCTCGCAGCAGGCGGAGAAAAGTCCTTCCTCGACCTCGCCGAACGCCGGAACATGGTTTCGGCTGAGGCAGAGCGCGCCCGCCCAGCTGTATTCCATCGGCAGGCGCTCCAGCCCGGGGAAACGGGCATCGAACGACCGGCGCTGTTCGGCGGCGATGCCGGCGACCCGCTTCTCCGACACTTTGAGGCTCGGGTCGTAGGTGAACCTCGTCCGGACGACGATCCTGGAAAGCCCGTCTTTGGTGAGCTTGCGCACCGTTGCGCCCATGGGATCGGCCGGCAGCAGCGCCCAACGATCGACGCCGGTGACATCGCCACCGAATTCGTTCTGGGAAAAGGCCGATGTCATCGACGCATAGGTGAAGATGTGCATCAGCCGGCCCCGGAAGTGGCCGAAGCTCTGAATATGGCCGTTTACCCCCAGAATGACCTTGGGCGCCGAAACCGAGCCGCGGGCCGTCTTGGCCTTCCAGGTCCGGCCCTCACGGGCAAGCTCCAGGACCGGCGAGTGCTCGTGGATGATCACCTTGGAGGAAATCCCCCGCGCCAGGCCGCGAATATAGTCGGCCGGCTGGATCATCACCGCACCCGGAGTATAGAGACCGCCGAGATAATAACGCGAGCCGGTCATGTCGAGCATCTGAGCTGCATCGAGAACACGATGTTCCTCGCCGATCTTTTCGAGCGACTTTCGGTAATTGTCGTTCAGTCCCATCCCCCGCTCGGAGGCCGCGGCATTCACCTTGCCAGCCGGATCGAAGGTCTCGCGCGACAGGCCATATTCGGCTGCAGCATCGGCCGCGAAGGAGATCGCCAGACGGTTCTGGCGAATCTCGTCCTTCGTCGCCGCTTCGTCGGCGACCGAATACTCGCCCGAGGATAGATTATGCGGCACGTCGATCATGAAGCCGGAATTCCTTCCGGCCGGCCCCTTGGCGAGCTCACGCGCATCCAGGATGACGATCTTGTCCTTGGTCCGCGATTGCGAGAGGCGGCGCGCCGCGGACAGACCGGCAAATCCGCCGCCGATGATCAGCCAGTCTGCCGTAACGTCGTGCTCAAGCGCCGCGATGGGAAAGGTGCGTTCGCTGGTCGCCTCCCATCCCGAAACGCCGGTGTCGGTCGGCAGGTGCTTGATCACATGGCGGCTCATCGGATCGTCTCGTCGACCGACCGTTCGGATATGTCGATCCAGATGGTCTTGAGTTCGCAATAATTGTCGTGAGCGAAGACCGACTTGTCGCGGCCGCCGAAGCCGGACTCCTTGTAGCCGCCGAACGGTGTGGTGGCGTCGCCTTCGCCGAAGCAGTTGACGGTGATCAGGCCGGCGCGGATGTCGCGGGTCAGCCGGATCGCATTGCGTAGGCTGCCCGTATAGACGGATGCCGTCAGGCCGTAATTGGTGTCGTTGGCCAATGCGGTTGCCTCGGCGAGCGTGTTGAATGTCGTGACCGACAGGATCGGCCCGAAGATCTCTTCCTGGAAAAGGCGGCTCGTCGGCGTCACATCCTCGACCAGCGTCGGCTCGATGAAGATGCCATTATAGGTTTCGCCGCCCTGGGTGACCGACAGCTTCTCCGTCTTGGCATCGTCGAGGAAGGATTTGACTTTCTCGAAGTGCGACTTGCTGACGAGCGCGCCGATACGGTTTTCCGGATCGAGCGGATCGCCTGTCTTCCATTCGCGCATATAGGCGCCGATGCGCTTCATCAGCTCGTCCTTGACCTTGGCATGGACGATGAGGCGCGAGGTGGCCGAGCAATTCTCGCCCATGTTCCAGAAGGCGCCGTTGACGACCTGCTCGGCGACGAGATCGAGGTCCTCGGCATCGTCGAGAACGACGGCAGGGTTCTTGCCGCCGCATTCGAGCACGACCTTCTTGAGGTTCGAATCCGCCGCATAGCGCAGGAAGCGGCGGCCGGTCGGCGTCAAGCCGGTGAAGGCCACCATATCGACATCCATATGCAGGCCGATCGGCTCGCCGACTTCGCGGCCGGAACCGGTGACGACGTTGAAGACACCGGCCGGAATGCCGGCTTCGAGGGCGAGTTCGGCGACGCGCAGCGTCGTGAGCGTCGTTTCCTGCGCCGGCTTGACGATAACCGAGCAGCCGGCGGCAAGCGCCGGGCCGATCTTCCAGGCGAGCATTAGCAGCGGGAAATTCCACGGCAGCACGCAGCCGACGACGCCGATCGGCTCACGCACGATCATCGTCAACGCGTTTGCGCCGACAGGAGCGGTGTTGTCGTAGAGCTTGTCGATCAGTTCCGCATGCCAGCGCAGCGTATCAATGGTATCGGGAACGTCGACGGTCTGGCATTCGCGGACCGGTTTTCCGCTGTCGAGGCTTTCCATGACGGCGAGTTCGTGCCTGTTGCGCTCCAGCAACTTGGCAAGCTTCAGCAGCACTTCCTTGCGCTCGCCTGGCGAGCGGAGCCGCCAGCGCCCGTCTTCAAAGGCCTCTCTCGCCTTCTCAACGGCGAAATCGACGTCACTGGAATCGCAGGCTGCGATTTCGGCCAGGACCTCGCCGGTGGCGGGATTGGTCGAGGTGAAAGTCTTGCCGGAATTTGCCGGACGGAATGCGCCATCGATGAAGGCGTTAGTCGGAAGTTGAAGACCGGCGGCAATCGCCTTGTATTCGGTTGCGGTCAAAGGTTCATGCATGGTTGGCTCCCGACGTGATCTGGCCGATCGTGCGCTTCAACGTGGAAACGACGGTCTCAAGGGTTCTTTTCTCTTCGGAGTTCAGTCCGCGCAGCGGCGCTCTCACGGGGCCGGCTTTGAGGCCGATGATCTCGCATCCGTGCTTGATCGACTGGACGAATTTCCCGCATTCGAGGAAGTCCATCAGCGGCAGCATCGCGCTCATGATCGCCCGGCCCTTGTCAAAATTCTTCTCGACAACGCAGGCCTCATAGAGGGCGACATGCTCGCGCGGCAGGAAGTTGGAGCCGGCGCAGACCCAGCTCTTCGCACCCCAGGCGAAGAATTCGAGCGCCTGGTCGTCCCAGCCGCAGGACAACGAAATATGCGGAAACTTGCGGGCGAGCCGGTGAAGGTTGCCCATGTCGCCCGAGCTTTCCTTGATGGCGACGACGTTCTTCGACTTGCCGACGCGCGAGAAATACTCCTCGCCCATCACCACACCCATGCGGGCGGGATAGTTGTAGAGCATAATCGGCAGGTTGGCGGCGCGATCGACCGTCAGGGCGTGAACGGCATTCTCTCGTTCGGTCGGCAACGCATAGGGCGGCGACGACACCAGGATCGCATCCGCGCCGATTTCCTTTGCCGCCCTGGCATATTCGACCGAATCCTCGGTGCGCGTGGCGCCGGTCCCGATGATGAGCGGCAGCCGCGTGCCGATGACCTCTTTCGCATAGGCCGCGAGTTCGAAACGCTCCTGACTGCTCTGCGCGTAATATTCGCCCGTCGAGCCGCCGACGATGATGCCGTGGACGCCCGCTTCGATCAGCGACTCGAGCACGGCGGCAAATCCCGCCCGGTCAATCTGACCATTGCGATCGAGCGGCGTTACCGCCGGCGTGTAGATCCCCTCAAATTTCACGGCGACTTCTCCAATATTTGCGTGGCTGGACCGCCCACGAAGGCGTCCGCCTTGAGGCCCTGCGGAGCGATGAACATCTCCATGTTCTCGCGGGACAATTCCCAGTGTTCAAAAACGAGATCGACGACGGCATCCTCGTCGTGAGCGTCGAGCGCTGCGATAAAGCCGTCGTGATGTTCGACGGCCAGTCGAAGCCGCCGCCTCATATCCTCGTTTTTCGGCCGGAAAAACGTGTGGCCGATGCGCGCGTGGTCGATGAGCAGCCGGCCGAGGCTCGGCTGCATGTAGACGTTGCCCGACATCTCGCCAAAGATTTCGTGAAAGCGATTGTTCTCCAGCACCATCGCCAGAGCGTCCGCATTCTGGCTGGCGGCGCGGAACCGTTCCTGCGTCTGTTTCAGCTCGGCAAGCTGTGCGGGCTTGAAATTCTGCACGGCGAGACGGCCGACCGCCGCATAGATCATCGGCGCAACGAGGAAGAAATTCCGCAGCGTCGAGTGGTTCATCGGGATGACCCGCGCACCCCTGTTTTCGCGGATATCGATATACCCCTCTCCGGCAAGACGGCGGAATATGTCCCGCACCGGCGTCCGGGAAAGCCCGTACCTTTCGCTCAAACTGGCCTCGTCCAGATCAGTGTTCGGGTCCAGTTCCATCGTCAGAATCTGGCGTTTCAGATCTTCGTAGAGATTGCTCTTCGGTGTCTTCGCCATCGTCGATTTCCAGCCATTCGTTGCTCTACGACGGGGACGATGACACGCCTCCCGGCAGGAGTCAACAATTGTGTACTTTGCGTACACAACTAGTATTCGACGAAAACACAATTCCCTCGGCGCCACGACAGTTGCGATGATCGAAGACGGAGCCATCCGCGGATGTGAGTGCGCAGGCCCCGCGGCGCTCGACGCATCGCGCAGTCTTCTCCAAGCTGATTGTCGTAGCAAAGTGTGGAAAAGCCGGCGTCGCGGCAGATTATCGGACGTCGGAAGCGCCGCGGACAAACCGGCGGAGCGCTGGGGCAACATGGAACGTCTATCGTCCAGTGCCCGACTTGATCGGGGAGCACCGGGGTCGGCGCTCCCCGGGAAATTCAGGCGGCGAGCACACCGCTCTTCTTGGCAGTCCAGGTCGCGATATAGTCCATCAGGCCGGGCGACAGGCAATCATAAGGTTCGAGGCCCGAAGCCTTCAGCTGCGCCCTGACCGCGTCCATCTTGGCGGGATCGAAGCCGCTTTCGATGATCGATGAGACGAAGGCGGCAAAGGTGGGCTTGGCCCAGCCGCTTTCCTGGAAGCGCTCCGGATGGACGAATGACAATCCCTGGAACGGATGTTCGCGCTCGACCGGCCCGTACATATGCACGCCGCATTGCTTGCAGGCGTGCCGTTGGATCAAGGCAGCAGGATCGACGATGGCGAGCTTGTCGCCGTTCTCCAGCACCTCGACGCTCTCGGTCGGGGCGACCGCCACGACCGAAAAGACCGCTCCCTCTGGCTTCCAGCACTTGGTGCAGCCGCAGGCGTGATTGTGGGCGATATCGCCCTTGATCCTGACCTTGACGGGATTACTCGTGCATTTGCACACGAGCGTCCCGCCTGTGAAAGCAGCGTCAGTCGCTCGAAAGCCTGAATCCACTGCCGGATGAATGGCTATGCTGCTCATTGCTTGTCTCCCTTCCTCCCTGGCCGTTTGCGTTATGCCCGGCCGAGCTCGCTAAAATCAGTTCTCCAACCTCTGCGCGTGCCAGCGCAGATGATCGTCCATGAATGTCGAAATAAAAAAGTAGGAGTGTCCGTAGCCTTCTTGCATGCGCAGCCTGAGGGGAATACCCGCCGCCTCGCAGGCCTGCCGGAGTTCATCGGGACGCAGCCCATCCTCCAGGAAGCTGTCCGCCGTCCCCTGGTCGACCAAGAGCTCGGGGAAGCGATGCCCGTCTTCGATCAGCGAGCAGGTGTCATAGGCCCGCCAGGTGTTTTCGTCGGCGCCGAGATATTTCCGCAAGGCCGGTTTCGACCAGCCGGAAACCGAGGGGTGGCTGATCGGCGCGAAGGCCGAGCAGCTGCGGAACCGGTCGGGGTTCTTGAGCGCGATGGTGATCGCGCCATGACCGCCCATCGAATGGCCGAAGATCCCCTGGCGATCCATGTCGACGGGGAATTCCGCGGCAAGCAGGCGCGGCAGCTCGTCGGTGATGTAGCTGTACATGCGATAATTCGCCGAAAACGGCGGCTCGGTGGCATCAACATAAAAGCCGGCGCCCTTGCCGAACTGCCAATTGTCGGGCTCGTCGGGAACGTGATCCCCGCGGGGGCTGGTATCCGGGCAGACGACGATCAGCCCGAGCTCGGCGGCAAGCCGCCGATACTCGCCCTTGTCCATGACATTGGCATGCGTGCAGGTCAGGCCGGACAGGTACCACAGAACCGGGCGCTTGCCCTCGGCTGCCCGCGGCGGCACGAACACCGCAAAGGTCATGTCGCAGTCACAGGCCTCGGAGCGATTGATATAGACGCCCTGAGTGCCGCCGTAAGACTTGTCGATCGAGGTGGTTTTCATGGCTTAGTACACGACCACGCCGCGGATGCTTTCACCCTTGTGCATCATCTCGAAGCCGTTGTTGATGTCTTCGAGCGGCATGGTGTGGGTGATCATCGGGTCGATCTGGATCTTGCCCTGCATGTACCAGTCGACGATCTTCGGCACGTCGGTGCGGCCGCGTGCGCCGCCGAAGGCGGTGCCCATCCAGTTGCG
>NZ_JACHBD010000007.1 GCF_014200175.1 Rhizobium lentis
GACCAGACCGCCAAGGCGCTGACGGCAGCTTCCCAGATCGGCGGCGATATTCATGTGCTGGTCGCCGGCAAGGCCGCCAAGGCGGTCGCCGATCAGGCCGCCAAGCTCTCCGGCGTCTCGAAAGTGCTGCTCGCTGAGAGCGACGCGCTTGCCAACAATCTCGCCGAACCGCTGGCCGATCTGATCGTCTCGCTCGCCGGTTCCTACGACACGATCCTGTCTGCCGCCACCTCGGTCGGCAAGACGGTGCTGCCGCGCGTCGCTGCCCTGCTTGATGTCGCCCAGGTCTCGGAGATCATCGAAGTCGTCAGCCCCGATACCTTCAAGCGGCCGATCTATGCCGGCAATGCCATCCAGACGGTGCAGGCAAGCGATGCCAAGAAGGTCGTCACCGTGCGCACCGCCTCGTTTGCTTCCGCCGCCGAAGGTGGTTCGGCAACGGTCGAGACGATCGCAGCGATCTCCGATCCGGGTCTGTCGCACTTCGTCGCCGATGCGCTGTCGGCCTCCGACCGTCCGGAACTGACCTCGGCCAAGATCATCATCTCCGGCGGCCGGGCGCTCGGCTCGGCCGAGAAGTTCAAGGAGGTCATCTTGCCGGTTGCCGACAAGCTCGGGGCTGCCGTCGGCGCCAGCCGCGCCGCCGTCGATGCCGGTTATGCCCCGAACGACTGGCAGGTCGGCCAGACCGGCAAGGTGGTGGCGCCCGATCTCTATATCGCCGCCGGCATCTCCGGCGCCATCCAGCATCTGGCCGGCATGAAGGACAGTAAGGTGATCGTCGCCATCAACAAGGACGAGGAGGCGCCGATCTTCCAAGTCGCCGACTACGGCCTCGTCGCCGATCTCTTCGACGCCCTGCCGGAATTACAGAAGGCGCTCTAACGAGAGAAAGTGCTTTTTTCTTTCGCACTTGCGAATGACTGGAAAATTGTCTTTTATCTGCTGCCGGGCGATCTTTCGTCCGGCAGTAATGCTAAAATAATGCGGCAACGCGGGGGCGACTGCCGAGCGGGGGTTTGGAGATGAGTGCGGTGTTGAAGAATATTGGGATCATCGGTGCCGGCCAGATGGGCTGCGGCATCGCGCATGTTTCGGCCGCCGCAGGGTACAGGGTCCACATCTACGATCTCTCGCAGGACCGCATCGAATCCGGCCTTGCCACCATCAACGGCAATCTTGCCCGCCTGGTGACGAACGGCAAGATGACGGATGAGGAACGTAAATCCACCTTGTCGCGCATATCAGGCTCCGCCGATGTCAACGACCTCGCCCCGTCCGATCTCGTCATCGAGGCGGCCACCGAGGACGAAAGCGTCAAGCGCAAGATTTATAGTCAGGTTTGTCCGGTGATGAAGCCGGAAGCGCTGCTGGCCACCAACACCTCCTCGCTTTCGATTACCCGGCTTGCCGCCGCCACCGACCGCCCCGAACGCTTCATGGGCATTCATTTCATGAACCCGGTGCCGGTCATGAAGCTGGTCGAACTGGTGCGCGGCATCGCCACCGATGAGAAGACCTTCTCCGCCGCCAAGGAATTCGTCGGCACGCTGGAAAAGACCATTACCGTCGCCGAGGACTTCCCTGCCTTCATCGTCAACCGCATCCTGCTGCCGATGATCAACGAAGCGATCTACACGCTCTATGAAGGTGTCGGCACGGTCGACGCCATCGATACGGCGATGAAGCTCGGCGCCAACCATCCGATGGGGCCGCTGCAGCTTGCCGATTTCATCGGCCTCGACACCTGCCTGTCGATCATGCAGGTGCTGCATGACGGCTTGGCGGACTCGAAATATCGCCCCTGCCCGTTGCTGGTGAAATATGTCGAAGCCGGCTGGCTCGGACGCAAATCCGGCCGCGGCTTTTATGACTATCGCGGCGAAGTGCCTGTCCCGACGCGGTAAGCGGGGCATCACCAAAAAGGGCGAATGGACCGGACGCCCGCGAAATGCTTTCCTTGCCGCGAATGGGGGGAAACGCCATGTCGACCGAAACACCGATGTTCCTGCTGCAATGCTGCGTCCTTATCGGAATTGCCGGCGTTTTCCTGATCAGAGGAAATGGCGACTCCTGACCGCTATCCTCACGATCCGATCGCACCCTTGATCAAAGTCTTGGCGTCCTCGCTGTCCCAGGCGGCGGGTCCGTTCATGGCGGAGATCAGGCAGCCCTTGTCGTCGAGCAGCAGCGTCACCGGCAGGCCGAAGGCGAGACCTTCCTTCTTCAGGCTATTGAAGACGCCGATCGTATTGTCGCGATAAAGCTGCAGCGCATCGACGCCCGTCTCGGCCAGGAAAGTCTTCGGCTTTTCGTCATCACCGGTATCGATATTAACCGGCACGACCTGGAATTTGTCGCCGCCCATTTGCTTTTCCAGTGCGTTCAGCGCCGGCATCTCTTCGCGGCAGGGCACGCACCACGTGGCCCAGAGATTGAGCAGCACGGTCTTGCCGGCGAAATGGTCGAGCGTCAGCGGCTTGCCGTCGGGGCCGTTGAAGGACACCGCGGTCAGCTTGCGCGGCTCGCTGGCGGCGACCATCGCGGCAACCTGCCCCTTCATCAGCGGCGCCAAAGTGGCGGCGCGCTCCCGCGCCAGCGGGCATTCGGCCGAAGCCGTATCGCCGATGCCATTGCCAATCCCCGTCTCCTTCACGTATACCGCTGCCGCACCGGCAATAACGCCTGCAACGGCGGCGATTGCGATCAGTTTTACGGACGGCAGACCGAAGGGTTTTTTTGTCGTCATTTCATTCTCCAGGACGGGCATCCATGGCCGAGAGCAACACGGACACCAAATCCTCCAACCAGATGTGGGGTGGGCGCTTCGCCTCCGGCCCGGACGCGATCATGGAGGAGATAAATGCCTCGATCGGTTTCGACAAGAAGCTATTCGCGCAGGACATCCGCGGTTCCATCGCCCACGCGACAATGCTCGCCCATCAGGGGATCATTTCGGCCGAGGATAAGGACAAGATCGTTCACGGGCTAAACACGATCCTGTCAGAAATCGAAAGCGGCAATTTCGAATTCTCGCGCCGGCTCGAAGACATCCACATGAATATCGAGGCGCGCCTGGCGACGCTGATCGGACCGGCTGCCGGCCGGCTGCATACCGCCCGCTCGCGCAACGACCAGGTGGCGCTCGACTTCCGCCTCTGGGTGAAAGAAGAGCTCGAGAAGACCGAGAAGATGCTGACCGGCCTGATTGCTGCCTTCCTCGATCGCGCCGAGGAACATGCCGAAAGCGTCATGCCGGGCTTCACCCATTTGCAGACCGCCCAGCCCGTCACCTTCGGTCATCACTGCATGGCCTATGTCGAAATGTTCGGCCGTGACCGCTCGCGCGTGCGTCATGCCATCGAACATCTGGACGAAAGCCCGATCGGTGCTGCCGCCCTTGCCGGCACCGGTTATCCCATCGACCGCCACATGACGGCCAAGGCGCTCGGTTTCCGCGAGCCCACCCGCAATTCCATCGACACGGTCTCGGACCGCGATTTCGCCATCGAGTTCCTGGCGATCGCCGCGATCACGGGCATGCATCTGTCGCGCCTGGCCGAAGAGATCGTCATCTGGTCGACGCCGCAGTTCGGCTTCGTGCGCCTCTCCGACGCTTTCTCGACCGGTTCCTCGATCATGCCGCAGAAGAAGAACCCGGATGCGGCCGAACTGGTGCGCGCCAAGACCGGCCGCATCAACGGCTCGCTGATCGCGCTGCTGACGATCATGAAGGGCCTACCGCTCGCCTATTCCAAGGACATGCAGGAGGACAAGGAACAGGTCTTCGACGCAGCCGAGAGCCTGGAGCTGGCCATCGCCGCCATGACCGGCATGGTGCGCGACATGACCGTCAACACCGCGCGCATGAAGGCGGCGGCCGGCTCCGGCTTCTCGACGGCGACCGATCTTGCCGACTGGCTGGTGCGCGAAGCCGGCCTGCCCTTCCGCGATGCCCATCACGTCACCGGCCGCGCCGTCGCGCTGGCCGAAAGCAAGGGCTGCGACCTGGCCGAGCTGCCGCTCGTCGACCTACAGGCGATCCATTCCGCAATCACCGACACGGTCTATGACGTTCTGACGGTCGAAGCCTCGGTCGCCAGCCGCAAGAGCTTCGGCGGCACGGCCCCCTCCGAAGTGCGCAAGCAGATCGCCTTCTGGCGCGCCCGCAACTGAAAGAAAGGCGAAGCGAAACGCCGCTTCGCCCTTCCCCCGCACGGGATGACCGTGCAACAATCAGGGTGCACAAGGCGGAGAAACTTCGCTATGAAGATGTGCGTCGTTCGGAAGGAACGATGTCTGTCATATCTCGTCCAAGAGGATATCCATGCAGAAGAGCTTGCCGCACCTCATTCGCTTGACGGCAGTCATCGCCGTCATCGGCCTTGCCGTTGCCGGATGCGGGCGTAAGGGCGATCTCGACCCGCCGAGTGCTGCGGCAACGAAAGAAGGCGACGTTTCCAAGCCGACGAAACAGCCGGGAACCGTTGACAAGCCCTTCCTTCTTGATCCTCTTCTTTAAGGCATAAGCCCGTGAACCATTTCGAGCACCGCGACGGCATCCTTCACGCCGAGAACGTTCCCGTTCCCGAGATCGCCAAGGCGGTCGGCACGCCGTTCTACGTCTATTCCACCGCCACCCTGGAACGCCATTACCGGGTCTTCTCCGAAGCCTTCGCCGATATGGACTCGATGGTCTGCTACGCGATGAAGGCGAATTCGAACCAGGCAGTGCTGAAGACGCTGGGCCGCCTCGGCGCAGGCATCGACGTCGTCTCGGAAGGGGAATTGCGTCGCGCGCTCGCGGCCGACATTCCGGCAAGTCGCATCATGTTTTCAGGGGTCGGCAAGACCCCATCCGAGATGGATTTCGCTCTCGAGGCCGGCATCTACTGCTTCAACGTCGAGTCCGAACCCGAGCTCGAAATCCTCAACCAGCGCGCCGTCAGCGCCGGAAAGAAGGCCCCCGTCTCTTTCCGCATCAACCCGGATGTCGACGCCAAGACGCATTCGAAGATCTCGACCGGCAAGAAGGAAAACAAGTTCGGCATCTCCTGGGAGCGCGCCCGCGCGATCTACGCCCATGCCGCCAAGCTGCCCGGCATCGAGGTCACCGGCATCGACATGCATATCGGCAGTCAGATCACCGAGCTGCAACCTTTCGACGACGCATTCAAGCTGCTGCGCGACCTTGTCGCGACGCTCCGCTCCGACGGCCACACGATCGATCATGTCGATATCGGCGGCGGCCTGGGCGTCCCCTATAAGGACGACAACAATCCGCCGCCGCTGCCGGATGCCTACGCAGCGATTGTCAAGAACCAGCTGCGCGATCTGGACTGCAAGGTTATCACCGAGCCCGGCCGCCTGATCGTCGGCAATGCCGGTATTCTGGTGACCGAGGTGCTTTATGTGAAGGACGGCGGCGAGAAGACCTTCGTCATCGTCGACGGCGCGATGAATGATCTCATTCGCCCGACGCTCTACGAGGCCTATCACGAAATCCGCCCGGTGACGATTTCGGCGGCTAATGCGCCGCGCATCCGCGCCGACGTCGTCGGCCCCGTCTGCGAGACCGGCGACTATCTGGCGCTCGACCGCGAAATGGCAATGCCGAAACCCGGTGATCTGCTGGCCGTAAGCACTGCCGGCGCTTATGGCGCGGTCCAGGCCGGCACCTATAACAGCCGCCTGCTCGTCCCCGAAGTTCTGGTCAAGGGCAGCGATTTCCATGCGATACGACCGCGTAGAACCTATGCCGAGCTGATCAGCCTCGACTCCGTTCCCGCCTGGCTCGACTAAAGCATGTCACGTAACGTGTGCGGCGGTTTTACGATCACCGCGTGCGCAAAACAAAGACCCAAAGCGCCGGAAGCGACCTGAAAAATCGCGACGCGCTTCAGGTAGACCATCACTTTTTGGCGAATAAACGTGAAAAGCCGGTATTGCCGGCGGCTCGCCCTCGCCTTCGCCACAAAGAGTGTTATCCTTGCCAGCCATGAGCGTATTGCCCCGCAATCGCCGGAAGCGCCCTCTGTTCCACGTGAGATCGCGGAGACCGGACCGATGACAAGCCCCTTCAGGCAGAAGAAAGGTGCATTTGCGCTCCGCCCTGCCCTCGCCCGGCTGGTAACGACGAAACGTCTGCTGGCGCGCATCGTGCTTTTTTGCGAGCAGCTGCTGCCGCCTCTGTTGCCGGTCCTGTCGGTCGCCGCGCTTTATCTTTCCGCCTCCTGGTTCGGCGTCTTCCGCAGCGTGCCAGACTGGTTGCGCATCCTTCTGCTGATCGCTTTCGCTCTCGCTTTGCTCGTAGCGCTCCTTCCCTTCCGCAATCTGCGCTGGCCGAGGATTGCCGAAGCCGACCGCATGTTGGAAGAGCGCAACGGCTTGCCGCACCAGCCGGTCACCGTCCAGGAAGACGAACCGGCCTTCGATGCGCCCTTCGCCCTGGCGCTTTGGCGCGAGCACCAGCTGCGCATGGCCGAAAAGATCGCAGCGCTCGACGCCGGCATGCCGAGGCCTGACATTGCCGGGCATGACCGTTTCGCCCTTCGCGCCATTCCGGCGCTGCTTGTCGTCACGGCCTTTGCTTACTCGCTGTCGATCAATGGCGGTTCAGTCAGTGACGCATTGCAGGCAGCACCCGAACAGGTGACGGTCGACCCGGCGGTGCGCATCGACGCTTGGGTGACGCCGCCTTCCTATACCGGCCGCGCGCCCGTCTACCTTACCGCCGACGGCAGTGAACAGGCGCCGATCGACATTCCGAAGTTTTCCGCTCTTACCGTGCGCGTCAGCGGTGGAAAGACGGCCGAAAAGGTCGTGTTCCGCAAAGCGAACGGTCAGACGCTGGAGATCGCCGCGCAGGCGGACGCAAGCCCGGGCCAGACAGCTGCGACGGCCGGCAACCAGCCGGATGCCGCACCGGCCGGCCAGGCCGCCATCGCGCAGACGCATGTGATGAAGCTCGAGGAGAACGGCACGCTCGAAGTCAACGGCCGCCGCTGGAGCTTCGACATCCTTCCCGACAAGGCGCCGGAAATTGCCTTTGACGGCTTGCCGAAGCGCAGCGTCAACGGCGCGCTTGAAATTGGTTTCACCGTCAAGGACGACTACGGCGTCCAAGAGGCTCATGCGGAGATCGTACCGCTCGAAACCGATCCGAAAGCAACGCCTCTTTACCCGTTGCCGGAGTACAGGCTGGATATCCCCCGCCGCAACGCCCGTGACGCCAAGGGTGTGACCAGTCGGAACCTGACCGAACATCCGCTCGCCGGCAAACGCGTGCGCGTGACGCTTGTTGCCAAGGACGGAGCTGGCCAGACCGGCCGCAGCCCGCCGCATGAGATGACGCTGCCGTCGCGGCCCTTCAATGAGCCGCTTGCCGCAGCCGTCGCCGAGGAACGGCAGGTTTTCGCCCTCGACACCCGCAAGATGCCGCAAGCGATCGCGCTGAACGAAGCGCTGACCATCCGTCCCGAGGAGACCATCCCCAACCTCACCAACTACCTGTTGCTGGAATCCGCCTTGGCGCGCATGAAGCTCGCAAAGAGCGAGGAGGCGCTGAAGGATACGGCCCAATATCTCTGGGAAATCGCGCTCGGCATGGAGGACGGCGATCTTTCCCTTGCTGAGCGCAAGCTGCGCCAGGCCCAGCAGAATCTTGCGGATGCATTGAACCGCAACGCGCCGGATGAAGAGATCAAGAAGCTTATGGACGAACTGCGCAAGGCGATGCAGGACTATCTGAGCGAGCTTGCCGAGCGCATGCAGAATGCGCCTATGCAGCCGAACCAGAATGCCCAGAACATCCTGCGCCAGCAGGACCTGGAACGGATGATGGACCAGATCGAAAATCTCGCCCGCTCCGGCAACCGCGACGCGGCCCAGCAGATGCTGTCGGAATTGCAGCGCATGATGAACAATCTACAGGCCGGCCGGCCGCAGCGCGGCCAGCAGAGCCAGGAGAACAGTGAGGCCCGCAAGCAGATCGACAAGCTTGGCCAAATCCTGCGCGACCAACAGAAGCTGATGGAACAGACCTTCCGACTCGATCAGCAGCTCAAGGACCGCATGCAGCGCGGCGAACCCGATATGGGCGAAAACGATCCGCTGCTCGACGAGATGGCCCCCGGCGAAAACGGCGAGCCGCAGCAGCAACAGGGCCAGCAAGGCAATGAAGGCCAGCAGCCCTCCGACCAGATGACGGCCGAACAACTGCGCGAGGCGCTAAAACAGCTGCGCGCCCAGCAGGATGGGCTCGGCAAGCAGCTGGGTGAATTGCAGAAAAAGCTGGGCGAGATGGGCATGAAGCCCGGCCCCGGCTTCGGCCAGGCGCAACGCGAGATGGAAGGCGCCGGCCGCGAACTCGGCCAGGGCCGCGGCCAACCTGCCATCGAAAACCAGGGTCGCGCGCTGGAAGCGCTTCGCCAGGGCGCCCGTGACATGATGAACCAGATGATGCAGGCGCAGCAGGGCCAGCAGGGGCAAGGCCCGAACGGCCAGGTCGGCCAGGGCGAGCAGAACGGCCGCGATCCGCTCGGCCGGCCGCGCATGAGCGAGAGATATATCGAGGACGACGGCGTGAAGGTGCCTGACGAAATCGACGTTCAGCGGGCGCGGGAAATCCTCGATGCGATCCGCGAAAAGCTCGGCAACAATCCGCCGCAGGAAATGGAACGGCGATATCTCGAACGGCTACTGGATATCCAATAGGCGCTCAAGCGCATAACCCCGAAAATCGCAATCGATTTTCGGGGTTATGCGTGAAATTCCGAACAAGCGTTAGGCGACCAGCGCCCGCGCAATCGCCTTGCGGATATCGGGAAGCGCGAATGGTTTGGCGACGACGTCGATGATCTTTTCGGCAAGATCGTCGGCTCGTTCGCGCTGCTCGGCATAGCCGGTCATCAGCAGGATCTTCAAAGCAGGAAAGGCATCCTTGGCCTGGTGGGCGAGCTCGATGCCATCCATCACAGGCATGCGGATATCAGAAAGCAGCAGGTCGTAGGCCCCATCCTTGAGCTTCTCCAGCCCCTCGGCGCCATCGGCCGCTTCATCCGTCTCGTGACCGTCGAGCCTGAGCGCCCGGGCTACGAAAGACCGCAGGGAGTCCTCGTCTTCCGTAATCAGAATTCTTGCCATATGTGCATTGCTCCGTCTTCAGCCCCGCGACGGAAATCACCAGACTTTCCTTTTCGATCGGTAAAGATGGCGAAGCGATGGGCGGGATGGTTAACAACCCGTCTCGAGCGGCAGCGCAGCGCGGCGCCTCTTTCAGACGTGCGAAGGCGCTGCAATACTCCCGATCATTCAGGCGTCGCCGGTCACCACGCCGACGAAGGGCAGTTCACGAAAGGCATACGCGACATCCATGCCGTAGCCAACGACGAAATAGTCAGGGCATTCGAAGCCGACGTAATCGGCCTCCAGCTTTTCCTTGCGCTTGACGCGCTTGTCGAGCAGCACGGCGATCGTGACGTTGCGTGCGCCACGCTCGAACAGCAGTTCCTTGGCAAAAAGCAGCGTCCGGCCGGATTCGAGAATATCGTCGATCAACAGGACGTCGCGGCCATGCACATCGCTGTCGATATCCTTGACGATGCGCACGCCCTGGGAGACCGTGCCGCTTCCATAGCTCGACAACGTGATGAACTCGACCTCCGGGGCAAGCCCGGTGTCGTGCAGGGCGCGGATCAGGTCAGCGGCGAAGATGAAGGAGCCTTTGAGCACGGCGATGACGAGCAGATCCTTGGTCGGACCGTTGGCGATCTCCCGCGCCATGGCACGATTGCGTTCGGCAATCTGTTCGGCGGTGAAGAGCGGCTCGATATTTTTTCCGCGCACGACAGGCATAAGACTTGCTCCATGAAAAGAAGGGTAAGCCGTTAGCACATATGCGCGCCTGAAACAGCCTCGCCGGCTAGAAATTGGCACGACCTACGGCAGGAATTGGCCGTGGCGTGCCCGTGTTGCTTCTATGGCAGGAACGAAAGCCGGACCTCTGGCAATTTTCCGCCGGCATGCTGGACGCGCGCCGAAAAGCCTCGGCTCTGGCCGCCATAGATGACATCAACAGGTGGGTTGATGACGATGCTCGCGGTCAGCCGCTCGTCAGTCACGAGATCGGCGCGAATCGGCTGCAGCGTCTGCGTCGTGCCGCTGTCGTTTTCGATGATGCCGTTGATGACGAGCACGCGCATTCCGTTCGCGTCACGCGGCGTCACCGTCACATGGGTGAAATGCAGCGGCGCTCCGGAATAAGCTCGACCGCCCGACAGGCCGGAGAAGCCACCCGCAAGGCCGAAGACGAGCACGGCAAGCGCCAGCACCAGTAGGGCGAAACTACGGATCGACGCGCGCTGCAGCCAGGTTTCCGCCTCCCGCAGAAGAGAAGCGGCCATCGCCGGCAGAAGCGGCGGCTGTGCGGCGCCTGCCCGCTTGCGGTTGTCGTTATGGGTCCTCGCGGTGAATTCCCGCGGCCGCGCCTTACCGAGCGTGACGAATTCGGCGTCGGCAATATCGGCAGGACGCGGATTGCGGTACTGGCGGCTTGCGGGTTCAGGCGGCAGGAAATCATAGGCCTGGCCCGGTGTCCGGCGGCTGAAGAAGGATGCTTCCATGGTGACTGCCTCGCAGATGTCCACATGGTTTCGCTGCCAGCGGTAATCTTGGCATTGAAACGAATCCTGCTCAGTCGTAAATTTTAATGGTTAATGCTTCGCAAAGGTCGCCATCAAACGGGCGTCTTTCCGGCAAAATTTACCGGCTGTTAACGGTGTTGGTTAACAAGTCGCACCGTGAAACCCACAACAGACTGGGCTGCCCGTTGATCCACTTCGAGAATGTCGGTTTGCGCTACGGCATGGGCCCGGAAATCCTCCGGGACCTGACCTTCGACATTCCGAAGAAATCCTTTCAGTTCCTGACGGGCCCGTCGGGCGCGGGCAAGACATCGCTGCTGCGGCTGCTCTTCATGTCGCTGCAGCCGACGCGCGGCCTGATCCGCATGTTCGGGCGCGATATTTCCGAAATCCCCCGCCCGGAGCTGCCGCTGCTGCGCCGGCGCGTCGGCATCGTCTTCCAGGATTTTCGCCTGCTCGATCATCTCACCACCTATGAGAATGTTGCTTTGCCCTTACGGGTGCGCGGCAAGGAGGAGAGTTCCTACAAGACAGACGTTCTGGAACTGTTGAAATGGGTCGGCCTTGGCGAACGCATCAACGTGCTGCCGCCGGTGCTCTCCGGCGGCGAGAAACAGCGCGCCGCCATCGCCCGGGCGCTGATGGACCGGCCGGAAGTCCTGCTGGCCGACGAACCCACGGGCAATGTCGACCCGCCGATGGCCAGGCGCCTGCTCAATCTTTTCCTCGAGCTCAACCGGCTCGGCACGGCGGTGGTAATCGCCACCCATGACCTGGCGTTGATGGAACAGGTGGAAGCCCGCCGCATGATCCTCTCGGAGGGGCATCTCGATCTCTATGACTGAGCCCCCGTCCAAAAACCGAGACAAGGCGCCGGCCCAGGCCCAGCAGAAGCGGCCGGAAATGCGCGTGCGCCCGACCGCGCCGATCCTGCCGCCCTCCAACATCCAGGGCAATGCCCTGATGGTGGTGATATCGATCATGGCCTTTCTCGCCTGCCTGACGCTCGGCGGCGTCAGCATGGTGCGTTCGACGGCGGCGAGTTGGGAGAGTCAGATCTCCCGCGAGATCACCATCCAGATCAAGCCGGACGACAATCTCGACATGGAAAAGGCGCTGACGCAGGCGCGCGACCTGGCGCTCACCTTCGTCGGCACCAAAAGCGGCCAGATCGTCGACGAGGCGGCCACCGCCCGTCTGCTCGAACCCTGGCTTGGCCCCGGCCTCGACCTCAAGGATCTGCCCGTCCCCCGCCTCGTCGTCATCACCATCGACGAGAGCAACCCGCCGGATTTCGAGGCGATGCGCGGCCTCCTGAAGGACAGCATCCCGCAGGCGAGCCTCGACGATCATCGCACCTGGGTCGACCGGCTGGTGTCCATGGCGCACACGACGGTGCTGATCGGCACCGGCGTTCTGCTCCTGGTCTTTTCGGCCATGGTGCTCACCGTCGTCTTTGCCACGCGCGGCGCGCTGTCGGGCAATCGACACATCGTCGAAGTGCTGCATTTCGTCGGCGCCGAAAGCTCTTTCGTCGCCACCGAATTCCAGAAGCATTTCCTCAAGATCAGCCTCAAGGGCTCGGCGATCGGCAGCGCGCTTGCCGCTCTCTTCTTCGCTACGGCCGGCTTCTGGCAAAGCCGCACCCTGGCGACGCCGGAAACGGATCAGGCAACCGCGCTGTTCGGCACTTTTTCGGTCGGCGTACTCGGTTATGCCGGCATCTTCGCGACCATGATCGTCATCGCGCTGCTGACGACCGTCACGGCGCGGTTGACCGTCATGCGGACGATCTATGAAATCGATACATTGCGCTCGGACCCGACGCGCACCGACGGCATCGCAAGTTGATCGTGACCGTGTCGTTTTGTCATTGTAGCGTCTGTTCCACGCCGTAATCAGCGTATAATCACGATTCATGACCATGGGCCATACGACACCCAACCCGATTCGGCAGGATCCAGAGCTTGATCGCCCGGCGGGCCTGCCGCCGCGACGCGGGCCGATTCGCCGCCTGCTGCGCTGGGCCGGCTTTGGTTGCGTTCTGGCGATCGCCCTGGTGTTCGGCGGCTTCCTGCGCTTTGCCGATTCCGTGACGACGCTTAAGCCCCCGGTCGAGCCGAAGGCGGACGCGATCGTCGTGCTGACAGGGGGCTACCAGCGCATCGACCAGGCCGTGGAACTGCTGCAGAAGGGTGCCGGCAAGCGGCTCCTGATCTCCGGCGTCCACCCGACGACGACGCCGGCTCAGATCCGCAAGATGACACAGGGCTCGGCCGATCTCTTCTCCTGCTGCGTCGATATCGGTCATGACGCGATAGACACGATCGGCAATGCCGAGGAAACCTCCAACTGGATCCATGCCAAGGGATACAGAAGCGTGCTCGTCGTCACCAACAATTATCATATGCCGCGCAGCCTCGCCGAACTTTCCTATGTCGATCCCGACATCGAGTTCATCCCCTATCCCGTCGTCAACTCAGATCTGAAGACCCGCAACTGGTTCACCGATCCGAACGCGATGCGCGTCATGCTGGCCGAATATCTGAAGGTGCTGCTGGCCGGCGCCCGCAACATCACCGGCTTCGGCCGCCACACCGGGCTACGCTCGGCCAGCGTGTCCGCCGCGGACTGAGGTTTTGCTTGAGCATGATGCCGAAAAGTGTGAGCGGTTTTCGGACGACGTCATGTTCTAACTCTTTAATCCAGAACAGGATTCAGATTGTAGGTCCGGCTCAAAATCTGAATCCTGTTCTGGGGCACCATCAAATGCTTTTTATGACGGGCAATATCGTGTAGGCCGGTCGCGTGAGCATGCCTCGGGAAAATTTCATGATCGCGCTGCGTTCCGTCCTCTTCAACACGATCTTCTACGCCAACCTCATCATCCGGATGATCGTGCTCTCGCCCTATTATTTCGTGGTGCCGCGGCTAACCGCCTATGAAATCCCGAAGAACTGGGCGCGCTCCAATCACTGGCTGATGCGCGTGATCGTCGGAACGACCTTTGAGATCGAGGGGCTGGAGAACCTGCCTGACGGCAGCTATATCCTGGCGCCGAAGCACCAGTCCTTCTGGGACACCTACGCGCTGCTGCCCAGACTCAAGGACCCGGTCTACATCCTGAAGCGCGAGCTCATGTGGATTCCGCTCTTCGGCTGGTATGCGAAAAAGCAGCGCATGATCCCGGTCGATCGCGGCGCCCGCGGCAAGGTGATGGTGGATGTGCTGAAACGCACGAGGGAAGAGCTTTCGACTGGCCGCCAGCTCATCATCTATCCCGAGGGCACCCGCCGCCCACCGGGCGCGGAACCGGTCTATAAATACGGCATCGCCCGCATGTACCGCGATCTTGGCATTCCCGTCGTGCCGGTCGCGATGCATCCCGGCCTCTTCTGGCCGCGGCGGAGCATCCGCCGTTATCCCGGCCATTTCAAGGTACGGATCCTGCCGCCGATCATGCCGGGAATGGATCCCGACACCTTCTTCGCGCACCTGATCGAGGTGACCGAACGAGCAAGCGACGAGCTCTTGCTCGACACCATCGAACGCAATCCGCATCTGCCGTTGCCGCCGACAGCGATCGCCAGGCTGACAGAGCTGCGCAAAATGAAGGCGGCAACGGCCTGATCAGCCGGCCCGCAGCCGCTCCACCTCGTTGCCGACCTGCTCCAGCCACGGGTCGCGAATGCCCATCTGTCTCAGGTGCGCAAGCGTGTTAAAGACATAGGCATCATTCGGACCGGACTGGCCCCTGGCCTCGTTCACTACCCGTGCTGCCGCGAGCGTATCGAGCGTACCGGCATATTGCTCGTGGTCACGATCGGCGACGTAAGTCACCGCCTCCATCCGCCGACCGCCGGCAAACTGCAGCCGAACCCGGCGCTCCAGATAGACATTGGTGACAAGTTCGCGGGCGCGGAGATACTCGATCACCTCATCCCATCTGTCCGGCGAAATACGGAAAGCCATGCCGCGGCAGGCGCCGCCCCTGTCGAGGCCGAGAACGAGGCCCGGATTGTCGCGTGTGCCGCGATGAACGAAGGAACGGACACAGAGCGAACGCCTGTAACCATGCACCAGGGCTTCTGCCCGTTCAAGGAACTCGAAGCCCGGATTCCACATCAGCGAGCCGTAGCCAAACACCCAAAATTCGTCCATATCGCACGCCAGACCGGAATCACTTTGCGATTCACCATTGGAGAACATCATGGCAGCGTCAAGCCGATCCGGCAGCGGTCAATCCAGCAGCGGCAAGAAATTCTGGTTGCTGGGCGGAGGTATTCTCCTGGCGATCACGCTTTATACCGGCGGCTGGTTCTATGCAGCATCGGCGCTGAAGACCACGGTGCTGAAAGCGATCGCGCCGCGCGATCAAGCGGGCGTCAGCGGCGAATGCTCCGATATCGAATTCCGCGGCTATCCCTTCCGCATCGGCCTGTTCTGCTCCAAGGTCGATGTCGACGACAGTGTCAACGGCGTCTCCGCCACCTTCGGCGCCCTGCGCTCGGCAGCCCAGGTTTATGCGCCCGGCCATATCGTCTGGGAACTCGATTCGCCGGCCGAGATCCGCACCAGCAACGGCCTTTCGATCTCAGCTCAGTGGGCGAACCTGCAGTCGAGCCTGGCGACCAGACTGAAGGGCATCGACCGCAGCTCGATCCTCATCGAGGGGCTGAAGGCGACGGCGGTCTCTTCCTTCACCGGCCAGACGGTGAGCTTCGATGCCGCCCGTACGGAAATTCATCTGCGCCAGAACGGCGCCGATCTCGACGGCGCGATCTCCGTAAAGGATGCGAATACGGCAATCACCGACTGGCCCCAGGTCTTCCCGAAACTCTCCGCCAGCATCGATGTGACCGTTGCCGGCAAGGCCGGCCTGATCGACGGCAGCGACCCGAATGGCCTCAACGGTTCTGCCGGCGAGCTGCGCCGCATCGTTGCCGACATCGGCGACGGCAAGGTCATGACGCTGACCGGTCCCTTCTCCTTCGACGAACAGGGTTTACTGTCGGGAAAATTCAAGTTGGAGATCGAACGGCTCGAACCATGGGGCGAGAGCCTGAAGCAGACCTTCCCCGACATCGCCTCGACCGTCAACACGGCGACCAAGCTCTTGAAATCACTTGCCGGCGGCAAGGATAAGGTGTCGGTAGATCTCATTGTCGATCATGGCAACGCCACCGTCAGCGGCTTCATCCCGCTCGGCCGGATACCGCCGATCTGACCAGCCCGTTTCTCAGGCTATGTGCTTGATGAAAAAAACCTCGGGCACCGATTGCAGACCGG
The DNA here is from genome assembly GCF_014200175.1 of Rhizobium lentis. Lineage (GTDB taxonomy): Bacteria > Pseudomonadota > Alphaproteobacteria > Rhizobiales > Rhizobiaceae > Rhizobium > Rhizobium mulingense. Next base: position 15,933 of record NZ_JACHBD010000007.1, read on the forward strand.
GCAGCTCGATTGCGCCGGTTTCGATAAATCCGTTGCGGCGATGCCAGTCCTGCGGCCGGCTCTCGTCGCATTCGCTCGAGGTCATCAGCAGGCGGGCGCCTTCGCCGCGCATCGCCGCTTCCCAGGCGAGAAACAGCGTCGTCCCGACACCCGACCGGCGATGACCGGGAAGGACGCGGATCATTTCCATATAGGGAACTCTGCCCCAGAAGCGTGAGAACCGCAGGAAACCGACCATCTCGCCGTCCTCCCGGGCGACGAGATATTCGCCGAGCGCCACACATCGCGATATCCATGGCTGACCGAGGTTGGCATCTTCGCGCACAAGCCAAGCGATATCCGTCTGGCTGGCGCTCGCCACCTCCACCATCGCTCGGCTACTTCTTGTCCAGCAGGTGAGGGCGGCCGAAATCCGGCGCGTCGACGTCCTGACCGGCCTGGACGATCGAGCGGCGGATGGCGCGCGTACGGGTGAAGAGCTCGAAAATCTTATCGCCTTCACCCCAACGGATCGCCCGCTGCAGATAGGCGAGATCTTCAGAGAACCGCGCCAGCATTTCGAGGATCGCATCGCGATTGTGCAGGCAGACGTCGCGCCACATGGTCGGGTCGGAGGCGGCGAGGCGGGTGAAATCGCGAAAACCTGAAGCCGAATATTTGATGACTTCCGATTCCGTCACCGTCTCCAGATCGTCGGCCGTTCCGACGATATTATAGGCGATGATATGCGGCAGGTGCGAAACGATCGCGAGCACCTTGTCGTGGTGTTCCGCATCCATCTCGTCGACCTTTGAGCCGAGCGCCTCCCAAAAGCCGCGCAGCCGCTTCAGCGCCGTCTCGTCGGTGCCCGCGACCGGCGTGAAGATGCACCAGCGGCCTTCGAAAAGGCCGGGGAAGCCGGCATCGGGGCCGGATTTTTCCGTGCCAGCCAGCGGATGGCCAGGGATGAAATGCACATTGTCAGGCATATGCGGCTGCATCTGCGCGATGACCGACGCTTTGGTCGAGCCGACATCGGTGACGATCGCCCCTGACTTCAGGTTGCCAGCGATTTCCTTCGCCACACTTTCCGAAGCGCCGACCGGCACCGAAACGATGATGAGGTCGGCATCCTTGACGGCCTCTGCCGAAGAGGTCGTATAGCGATCGCCGAGGCCAAGCTCCTCCGCACGCTTCAGCGTATCGGCGCTGCGTGTGGCAACGACGATCTGCTTCGTCAGCCCGAGCCGGCGAACGTCGTGGGCGAGCGAAGAGCCGATCAAGCCGATGCCGATCAGCGCGATCCGGTCAAACAGCACGCTCATGCCTTACGTCCCATGAATTCGCGGAGTGCTGCAATGACGCCGCGATTGGCCTCTTCGGGACCGATGCTCATCCGCAGCGCATTGGAAAAGCCGTAGCTGCGCACCGCGCGCAGAATGTAACCGCGGCTAGTCAGAAGTTCGTCCGCATCGGCGGCACGCTTGCCGTCCATCTCAGGGAAATGGATGAGGACGAAATTGGCGACCGAAGGCGTGACTTTAAGCCCGATCGCTTCCAGCGCCGCCGTTAGCGTTTCCACCCACATCTGGTTGTAGGAGACGGCCTGCTGGACGAAAGCCTGGTCGCGGATGGCCGCGGCACCGGCAGCGATCGCCGCCGCATTCATGTTGAACGGCGCACGGACGCGGTTCACCGCATCGACGACCTCGGCCGGCGCATACATCCAACCGACGCGCAACGCCGCCAGACCGTAGGCCTTCGAAAAGGTGCGGGTCATCACCACGTTGGAGCTGGAAGACACGACCTCGATGCCGGCTTCGTAGTCGTTGCGGCGCACATATTCGGCGTAAGCCGCATCGAGCACGAGGACGACGTGTTTCGGCAGGCCCGCCTGCAGGCGGCGGATTTCGCTCACCGGAACATAGGTGCCGGTGGGATTGCCGGGATTGGCGATGAAGACGATCTTCGTCCTTTCCGTCACAGCGGCAAGGATCGCGTCGACATCGACGGTATAGTCCTTTTCCTTCACGACGACAGGCGTGGCGCCCGCGCCCATGATCTGGATCTTGTAGACCAGGAATCCGTGCTCGGTGATGATGCCCTCGTCGCCGGCGCCGAGATAGACATGGCAGAGCAGGCCGAGCAGTTCGTCCGAACCATTGCCGCAGAGGATGTTTGCCGGATTGAGGCCATGCACGGCGGCGATCGCCTCGCGCAGTTCGATCGCCTGCCCGTCGGGATAACGTCCCAGATTATCGGCAGCGGTCTTGACCGCCTCGATCGCTTTCGGGCTGGCGCCGAGCGGCGTTTCGTTGGAAGAGAGCTTGTAAACGCGGGCAACACCCGGCGCATGTTCTTTGCCCGGAACATAGGATGCGATATCGAGAATACCGGGACGCGGAACGGGCTTGCTGATCTCAACGCTCATGGGTCGACCTTGGATTTTCCGGAAAATGACCCAGTGGCATTAAAGCGGAATGCGGTTCTTGTCGAGAGCCGGGAACGGGCTTACCGGTTGCGCGTCGTCGGCACGCCGTGGGGTGCGAGAACCGGCACGAAGACGCGGCGGGAGGCGCGTGCCGCTACCGGCAGTCCCTGATAGAGCCGCTTCTGCGCCTCGACGATGATCACGCCCGAAAAAGCCGGCCACAGCGTCCGGCCGATCCGCTCGAAGGCGCGGCGAAGCCGCAGGATGGTCCTGAGCTTCGAGGGCGGAAAGAACAGCGCTTCGGCCGTCGCGCCCGGCGTGAAATTCGTCTCGCGCAGCAGATGCGTCAACTGACCGCGCGAATAGGGCCGGCCCGAACCGAAGGGCGTATGCTCCATGCGGGCCCAGACGCCGCGCCGGTTCGGCACGACGATGACCAGCCGTCCGCCCGGTGCCAGCACCCGCCAGAGTTCCTTCAGCGTCTCGCGCGGGCTTTCCGCAAATTCCAGCGAATGCACCATCAACACCCGGTCGATCGAGGAATCGGGCAGCGGCAGTTCCTCATCGAAAATCAGCGTCGTCGACGACAGCGAGCCCATCGGCCAGTTCACCGCGCCCTGCCCGGCCGGCATGAAGGCAAAGGTGCGCTCGGTATCGGCCTGGAACCGATCGAGGAAGGGCACGGCATAACCGAGACCGACCAGACGCTCCTGCGGCAGGCGCACCCAGAGCGAGGCTAGCGCCATGGCGATCGACTGCTCGGCAAAACGCCCGAGGTCGGAATGATAGAACTGACGTAGGTCGACGATATCGGCGTGCATTGCGATAAATGTTATCAGCGGGCGGTTGGACTTCAAGGCCGGAACCTCTACATTCCCGCGAGACTCGCAGGACAAAGGATTATTGAACGATGAAACCTTTGGAATTAGACGTTTTTCTCTGCCGCACCGATAATTTCGGCGTTCTCGTGCATGATCCGGAGACGGGATTTACCGCGGCGATCGACGCGCCGGAGGAAGCCCCGATCCTGGAAGCGGCGACACGGCGCGGCTGGAAGATCACGCACATCTTCACCACCCATCATCACACCGATCACGTCGCCGCAAATCTGGCGCTGAAGGAGCAGTTCGGCTGTGAAATCATCGGCCCGATCAACGAGGCCGTCGCCATTCCCGGCCTTGACCGGACGATGGCGGATGGCGACAGGTTCCTCTTCGGCAACCACACGGTCAACGTGATCGAGACGCCGGGCCACACCGCCGGCCACATCTGCTATCACTTCGTCGACGACAAGCTGCTTTTTGCCGCCGACACGCTGTTTGCGCTCGGCTGCGGCCGCCTGTTCGAGCGCCCCGCGGCCGACATGTGGCATTCGCTGCAGAAACTTGCCGTGCTGCCGGATGAGACGGCCATCTATTTCGGCCACGAATATACGCTCTCCAACGCCCGCTTCGCGCTGACGGTCGATCCCGACAATGAACGCCTGAAGAGCCGCGCCGCCGAGATCGAAGCTTTGCGCGCCGAGGGCAAGTTCACCATCCCGACGACGCTTGGACTGGAAAAGGAAACCAATCCGTTCCTGCGCGCCGGCGATCCGGCGATCCGCCGCAACCTGATCATGGAAGGCAAGACGAACGAGGAAGTCTTCGCCGAGATCCGCAAGCGCAAGGACAATTTCTGATGTCGCCCGAGGATATCGTCCGGCAACTTGGCATGCAGCCGCATCCGGAAGGCGGCTGGTACGTCGAGACATTCCGCGATACGGCAGGCGGAGAGCGCGGACATTCCACCGCGATCTATTACCTCCTGACCAGCGGGCAGCGCTCGCACTGGCATCGCGTCCACGACGCCGCCGAAATCTGGCATTACTACACCGGCGCGCCGCTGGCGCTGCACCGCTCCCAGGACGGGGCGGCAAGCGAGACCCTGACGCTCGGACCGAATCTGATCGCAGGCGAGCGGCCGCAGGCGATCATTCCCGCCAATTGGTGGCAATCGGCCGAGACCCTTGGCGATTTCACCCTGGTCGGCTGTACCGTTTCGCCCGGTTTCCTATTTTCAAGCTTCGAAATGGCCCCGCCCGGCTGGACGCCCGGCGGCTAGAGCCTTTCCTGGTTAGATTGAAGCATTCTGCCGGGGCAGGTTTTCGTCAGGGCAGAGGCGATTGGCGACGGGCATACCCCAAGGTACGTCCGAGCCGATCGCCTCTGGTCCTGGCGGAAAGATGCCCGGCCCACCGGCCGCACCGCTTCGCCGTGGTGAAGCGATCAGTGCGTCCGGCGATTCTGAGTCTCGCAGATTTGCCAGGCAAATCTGCGGGAGGGTTGGCTGAAACGGGCCGGCTGCTCGACCGGCCGGCTTGGCCCGTATAGCTGGGCTACGACGCGCGCCGGCCGGTCGACCATCCGATTCCGTTTGAGCCAACAAAATGCTTCAATCTAACCAGGAAAGGCTCTAAGACCTATTCCGCCGCGGCCGGCCGCAGCCCGGACTTGCGACGGAACATCTCCTGAGCGGCCAGCACCGCCCCGCCGGTGACGAGCAGGCAGGCGAGCGCGATCCGCCAGCTCGGTTCGGCAAATCCGAACAACGTCAAGATCAGCGTCGAAAGCAGCGGGGCTGCATAACTTGCCGCGCCGAGGATCTGGATATCGCCGTTCTTGACGCCGTAATCCCAGGCGTAGAAAGCAGCGCCGACGGGCAAAAGTCCGAGCCCGATGACGGCGATCCATTCGAAGCCCGTTGCCGGCCAGACGGTCGTCTCGAGGCCGAGATGGCAGAAGAACGACAGGATTGACGTCGCAAGGCAGAAGCCGGTGACGACGTCGGTGGAGACCGCCTCGAAGCGCCGCGTCAACAACGAATAGCCCGACCAGGTGAAGGCGCAGAGGAAGGCGGCACCGTAACCGACGGCATAGGCGCCGTCGAAATCAATGCCATTGCGGCCGACGATCAGGAAGGTGCCGCAAAGGCCGGCCAGCGCGCCCGCCACGTGATACCAGCGCAGCCGTTCGCCCGGCAGCAACGCCGAGCCGACGACGATCAGCAACGGCCAGAGATAGGCGATCAGCCCCGCCTCCACCGCCGGCGCGTTCCTGAGCGCGGTGAAATAGAGGAAATGGTAGCCGAAGAGCCCGGCAATGCCGGTCAGCCACACCTTTGCCGGCTGCTTCAACAGCGTCAGCCGCGACGGCTTGAGAATAAGCACGACGAGGCCGGGGACGCTGCCGATCGCAAAGCACATGGCCGAAAGCTGGAACGGCGGCATCTTGCCCGAAGCAGCCGTAAACAGCGCCAGGAACGACCACATCAGAATGGCCGTAAAACCGATAAACGTCGCGCGAAGCTTCACCTGTCCCCCCTTCACGGAGGCGAAAGCTCTCCGTCAGCTGACGCTGCCATATTTGACGGCAGTGATCGTCACCATCCCATATTCGGTTGGAATGCGCACATAGACGGGAGCATATACATTTGCCGCGTCCGACTTGGCAAACCAGATTTCCATGCGGTCGCTCTTACTCAGATAGTCGATATCCTTGCGGCCCTTCTTGTAGCCCGAGCGCGGCACAAAGCGGACGCCGCAGACGACCGCCTTGCCCTTGAAGCCGTCGGTCGAAAAATCCTCGTCGCCCTTCGGAGAGAGCACGAGATCCATGCGCGTCTCGCCATCGAAGATCGGCAGCGTCTGCGGGCAGATTTTGGTGTCGCCGGTGAAGACCAGGCCGGAGATAGGATCGAGCACGGAGCGCATGTCGCGCGGCGTAACGTCGATCCAGTTCTTCGGCCGCTTCGGCGGCGGGGTCGTCGTCGCCGAGATGATGTCGCCGTTGCGATAGCTGACCTCGTAGACGCGGGCTTTCTTGCCTTTCTTGTAGTAGAGCGAATATTTCAGCGCCTGCAGTCGGTCGTTACGGACGACGCCGCTGACGCTGGTCTTTGCCGAAATGGTCGTGACGAGATCGGCAAGGCCGGCGGATTTGATATCGCCGGCGATCGTGTAGCTGTGATCGTCCTCGATCTGCGTCAGGAACGCGGCGCGCGCGATCGGCAGGCCCGCAAGCGTCACCCGGTATACCGTCCGGTGCTGGATCTCGGCCGCCGATGCCGGTATGGCAAGAAGCGCGGCGATGACCGAAATGAAAATGCGTCTGCCCGAATGAGCCATGTGTGAAGCCTTGTCTTGCACCGCGCGCGGCAGCCCTTGCCGAAACGCTCTATACTCCCGCCATGCCGGGAAGAAAACAGCAGCTTTTTGACAGAATTGCGGGAAAGGCCAAGGTTTGGCTTGACGCGAGCGGGCTCTCTGACTATAGAACCGCAACTTTCCAATCATGCCTGTTGGATTGCGAGCCCGGTTTTGCCGGGGATGGCAATTCGATGGCCCGAGAAAAAACAAGAATAGGTGTTCCATGTCCCGCGTGTGCGAATTGACCGGCAAGGCCGTCCTGACTGGTAACAATGTCAGCCATGCCAACAACAAGACCAAGCGCCGGTTCCTGCCGAACCTGTGCCAGGTAACGCTGATTTCCGACGCTCTCAACCAGCGTTATCGTCTTCGCGTTTCGGCTGCTGCTCTTCGTTCCGTCGAGCATCGTGGCGGCCTCGATGCCTTCCTGCTGAAGGCCAGCGAAAACGAACTGTCGATGCGCGCACGTCTGCTGCGCCGCCAGATCGTCAAGAAGACCGCCGAAGCGGCTGTTGCCGCCTAAGCTTCCGCCCTTCTTGCATACGGCTTCAAAGGCTTGAACGGGTGATACCGGACAAGCCTTTTGCTTTGCCGGCCCGTCTCTCCAACTGGTGGCATCACCCAGGATAAAAAAATGCTGAAGACGCGCTATACCATCGCCTATGTCGCGCTGATGACGCTGATCGTCGTCGCCTCCAACTTCCTCGTCCAGTTTCCGCTGAACGCCGAAGTTGCCGGCATCAACCTTGCCGACATTCTGACATGGGGCGCCTTCTCCTATCCGGTCGCCTTCCTGATCACCGACCTGACCAATCGCCAGTTCGGCCCGCAGGCGGCCCGCAAGGTTGTCTTTGCCGGTTTCGTCGTCGGCGTGACGCTCTCCTTCTTCACCTCGGCCCCGCGCATTGCCATCGCCTCCGGCTCGGCCTATCTCGCCGGCCAGCTGCTCGATATCGCCGTCTTCAACCGCCTGCGCCGCCAGGCTTGGTGGCGCGCGCCGCTCCTCGGCTCGCTGATCGGCTCGGCGCTCGACACGGTGATGTTCTTTTCGCTTTCTTTCGCCGCGTTTTTCGTCTTCCTCGGCCCGAACGAGCCCTTTGCGCTGGAGGGGGCTCCCATCCTTGGCGTTTTCGCTGGCGAGGCGCCGCGCTGGATTTCCTGGGCGATCGGCGATTTCGCCGTCAAGATGATCGTCGGCCTCGTCATGCTGCTGCCTTATGGCGCACTGATGAACGTGCTGCGGCCGATGCAGCCCGTCCGCGCCGGCTAAGTCTGAGCAAGTCACCGCCGCCGCCGGACCGCACCGGCGGCGATTGCCGGGTGCAGCAGTACCTCCGCAGCTAGATCGTCTAGTTCCCGCGATGAATCGAGCCTGAGGACGGGCGCCGTCTGCGTTTCCAGCCATTGCTCATGCGCCGCAAGACTACGGCGTTCCGGGCCGGCCGTGTCATAGCTTGCCGCCCATTCCAGGAATTCTCCGCTTTTGGTTTCCATGTCGCCGCCAGGCCCGATCCTATTTCCGTATCGAGCCGCCTCGCGCGCACAGATTCGCGCCATTCGAAGCTCCGGTTCGATCCTGAGGAACACGATCAGATCGTAGAGCGGCTCGAGCGGCCTTCCCCATTTCAGCGCCGACCCGGAAAGAACCCAGCCGCCGGGCCGCCGCGTCTCCTCGAGCAGCAGCCTTATGCGCTCGCCGGCATCCCGCGGCGTCGTGAACGGTGGATCAGTCGGCAGCCAGAAGAAGTCGTCGGTGTCGAGATGGGCGATATCCAGCCGTGCCGCAAGCGCGTGACCGAGCGACGTGGTGCCGGAACCGGACGCACCCATGACATGAATATGCACCATGATTTTCCTCCGAAACCGCCGCTTGCGATACCGCGAGCGGGATAACCGAGGCATGTGACGTCAATCTGACGATCCGAGCAATTGCGGCTCTTCGGCGAGCCGGAATTCCAGCATCAGATTACGCTGCAGAATGGAATGGTTGTCATCCGACACCAGAACGATATGGGTCGTGCCGTCGGCCGCCTGAAAAGCATCGAGACCTTCCATATTGTCGATCTGCGAATTGAAATTGCCTTCGAGCAGCAATTCGCCCTCGACCACGGCCCCCGGCCTGATATCGGCGCCCTTGATGCGGCGAAGCCGCATGCCGATGCCCTCGGCCATGTTGAAGCGGCGTTCGAGCAGCAGCAGGTCGCCGTTCGGCAGGAAGGTCCCGTCGGTGGCGTCGAAGCTCCCGTCCCGCGCCACCGCAAAACGCCCTTTCAGCGGCCCGCTGAGAATCGCCGCCACCCGGTTGCCCTCGCTGTCGAGGCCGCGCTCCGAGACCACAACCACACCGCCCTTGAGCGGGCTCGATGCGGGCGCAACAGCAATCGTCTCGATGCCGCGATTGTCCTTCAGCATCTTGCGCGGAATGAGCAGCGGAAGGGTGCCGATCGCCCGCGATTCGGCAAAGCCGGGATCGGGATAGATATCGACGCGATGATCCTGCTCGAAGGAGACCAGGACCCGGTCGCCGTCGAGCGCCAAGCCCTCGGCATCCATATATCCCTTGCCTTCCAAACTCAGGCCCGCACGGTTCTTCATCGGGGTGATCTCGACATCCGAAAGGCCCGAAAGCTTTCCCTTGGCGTCGCGCTCGATGCTGCCGGTCAGCCACTGGCCGGTATCGAGCACGACCACGAAATGCTTTTGGTCCGGCCGGAAACGGATAGAGGAAAGCGAGCCGAACAGCGCCTTGCCGGAAACCATCTCCAGGCCGCCGAGAAATTCCAGCGGTCCGAATTTCGTCTCCGAAGAGCCGATCCTGAATTCCGATATTTGCCGGCTAATAACCGGCACTTCGCCGCCGGCCCATGAGGGGCAAGCGCCTGTTGCGATGCAGAGAGCGATCGACGCCGCACGGCGGAGGCGCTTACCTGTCATTCCCGACATTTCCCTGAAGCGGCGTCAGCCGGCACGGCGCAGCCGGCCGCCGCGCGGCTGGACGGATTGATCTTCAAAGAGCGACGCAAGCTGCTCGGTCATCGCCCCGGCAAGCTCGTCGGCATCGACGATCGTCACGGCGCGGCGATAGTAACGCGTCACGTCGTGACCGATACCGATCGCCAGCAGTTCCACAGGCGAACGCGTCTCGATCTGCTCGATGACGGCGCGCAGGTGCCGTTCCAGATAATTGCCGGGATTGACCGATAGCGTCGAGTCGTCGACCGGCGCCCCGTCCGAGATCATCATCAGGATACGGCGCTGTTCGCGGCGGGCGAGCAGGCGATTATGCGCCCAGATCAGCGCCTCGCCGTCGATATTTTCCTTGAGCAGGCCCTCGCGCATCATCAGCCCGAGATTGGAGCGTGCCCGCCGCCACGGCGCGTCGGCGGATTTGTAGACGATGTGGCGCAGATCGTTAAGGCGGCCCGGCGTCTGCGGCTTGCCGCCGGCCAGCCAGGTTTCGCGCGCCTGCCCGCCCTTCCAGGCCTTTGTGGTGAAGCCGAGGATCTCGACCTTGACGCCGCAGCGCTCCAGCGTGCGGGCGAGAATGTCGGCGCAGGTGGCGGCCACCGTGATCGGCCGGCCGCGCATCGAACCGGAATTGTCGATGAGCAGAGTGACGACCGTGTCGCGGAACTGCGTGTCGCGCTCCATTTTGAAGGAGAGCGCCTGCATCGGATCGATGATGATGCGCTGCAGCCGGGCCGGATCGAGATACCCTTCCTCCAGGTCGAAATCCCAGGAGCGGTTCTGCTGCGCCATCAAACGGCGCTGCAGTCGGTTGGCCAGACGCCCGACCGCGCCTTGCAGATGCGCCAGCTGCTTGTCCAGAAAGGCGCGCAGGCGCTCCAGCTCGGCGGCGTCGCAGAGTTCCTCGGCGGTGATGATCTCGTCGAACTCTTCGGTATAGACGTGATAATCGACCTTTTCGTTGAAATCGGCGAAAGGCGTGTTCGGACGGCGGGTCTCGCCCGGCGTTTCCGAATCGTCCTCGCCCTCTTCCATCATATCGTCGTCAGAGATTTCGGCGCCTTCGGTCTCGCCGTCCTCCATCTGCTCGTCGGCGACCTCGCTGTCTTCCACGGGGGCGGCATCGGTGCCGGCATCCTCGTCGACCTCGTCCTGGTCCTGCTCGTCGCCGCTCGGCTGATCTTCCTGCTCCGACTGGTCCTCATTGTCGGCCTGGCTGTCGTCGTCGCCGTATTCCTCCGCCATTTCCATGGCCGACAGCATGTTGCGGATGACCTTGGCGAAGGCCTGCTGGTCGTTGATCGCCTCCGACAGGTTGTCGAGCTCGGAGCCCGCCTTGTCCTCGATGAAGCCGCGCCAGAGGTCGAGCACCTTGCCGGCGGAAGCGGGCGGCCGCTGACCGGTCAGCTTCTCACGCACCATCATCGCAACGGCTTCGCCGATCGGCGCATCTTCCTGGCGCTCAATGCCGGTGAAATTCGCCTTGGAATATTTCTCTTCCGTCATGGAGCGCAGGTTCGCCGCCACGCCCTCCATGCGCAACGCACCGATCGATTCGACACGCGCCTGCTCGACAGCATCGAAGATCACCCGGGCGTCCGAGCCCTGCGGCGCCATCGTCGTGTGCACCTTCTCGTCATGGCAGGCGAGCCGCAGCGCCATGGAATCGCCGAGCCCGCGGGTGACCGCGAGCTCGTGCGCCGTCGGCCGCTTGGAAAGCTCCGGCAGCCGGATGCGTTCGCCGGTCATTCCAGGCCGTTCGTTGGCGAAGGTTACCTCGACATCGCCGTCGCCGGCGATCGAGCGTACGCAGCCGGATATCGCCCGGCGCAACGGCTCGACGTCGACGGGCGCACCGGGCTTTGCTTTCGAATTGTCACCGCGAGCTGCCATGATCGGTCGGTCTCAGGCTCCGAGAACGATGTTGGCGGCACTTTCCTTCAGCTCGACGCCGAAGGCGCGCTGATAATGCTCGGCAACCAGCGGGCGCTCCAGCTCGTCGCACTTGTTGAGGAAGGTGACGCGGAAGGCGAAGGCGAGATCGCCGAAGATTTCGGCGTTTTCGGCCCAGGTGATGACGGTACGCGGGCTCATGACGGTCGACAGGTCGCCGTTCATGAAGGCAGCGCGGGTCAGATCTGCGACACGCACCATCTTTGACACGATCTCGCGGCCTTCCCTGTCCTTGCCGAAGCTCTTCACCTTGGCGGCGACAATATTCGCTTCGTGGTCATGCGGCAGGTAGTTCAGCGTCGTGACGATCGACCAGCGGTCCATCTGCGCCTGGTTGATCTGCTGCGTGCCGTGATAAAGGCCTGTGGTGTCACCGAGGCCGATCGTATTGGCGGTCGCAAACAGGCGGAAAGCCGGGTGCGGCCGGATGACGCGGCTCTGATCGAGCAGCGTCAGGCGGCCGGAGGATTCGAGTACGCGCTGGATGACGAACATCACGTCGGGACGACCGGCATCATATTCGTCGAAGACGAGGGCGACATTGTGCTGATAGGCCCAGGGCAGAATGCCGTCCTTGAATTCGGTGACCTGGAGGCCGTCCTTGACGACGATCGCGTCCTTGCCGACGAGATCGATACGGCTGACATGGCTGTCGAGGTTGATGCGCACGCAGGGCCAGTTGAGCCGTGCCGCCACCTGTTCGATGTGCGAGGACTTGCCGGTGCCGTGATAGCCGGAGATCATCACGCGGCGGTTATGGGCAAAGCCTGCGAGAATGGCGAGCGTCGTGTCGCGGTCGAACAGATAGTCGGGATCGAGGTCCGGCACATAGGCGTCGCCCTTGCTGTAGGCGGGAACGCGGATGTCCGAATCGATGCCAAAGGTCTCGCGGACCGAAACGGTGGTATCGGGCAGTTCAGATATATCCAGGTCGATCTTGCTCATCATGTCTCCAAGGCGGGTGATGCCACCCGGCCATACTGTCTCAGGCCATGTCGCAACCGTGACGCCGCGATTATCTCCGCGCCCGTCCAGGTCGGAACGTCGGCGATACTTCTCCGGGACTGAAACGAAACCTCGGCGGGATGATGACCGCGTGCGAGCATTCTTGAAAGAGTCCCGGACAAGAAACGCCGCGTCCGGAAGGTCGGCGGAGGCGATGGGTAAACACGCAAATAGGAGCCGCGTTTGCCTGCGGCCTCAGCCGATTTGGACCATACCCGATTGATGCCTAAGAGCAAGGACGGGAATTAACAAAAACCATTCTGCTTCAACAATTGATAGGCCTGGATGACGGCGCGGAAACGCTCCTCCGAACCGCGGTCACCGCCATTGGCATCCGGATGGTGCTTCTTGACCAGTTCTTTGTAGCGGCTCTTGATCTCCGCCGACGTCGCATTGGCATGCAGCCCCATCGTATCGAAGGCCTTGCTTTCCAGCGATTTCAGCTTGCGCGCCTGGGGAAAACGCGGCCCGCTGCCCTTGCCGCCTTCCTTGACGAAGCCGAAGGGATCGCGAACGCGCGTATAAGCGCCGGAGCGGACTTCCGAATGCAGCGGACTGTCCTTCGCCGATTTGTTGACGCCGACGGTCCATGTCGGCCGGTGGCCGGTGATCGCCTCTTTCTGGTATCGCGCGATCTCGCCGTCCGAAAGACCGGAGAAATAGTTGTAGCCCTTGTTGTATTCCTTGACGTGTTCGAAACAGAACAAAAAGAACTGGCCTTCGGCATTGCGTCCGACGGGAGCGCGATGCGCACCTTTCTTGTCGCAGCCGTCCCATTGACAGGTAGGCGGCGCCTGCTCTGTCTCCTGCTCGCGTTTGCGGCGTGTTCGGATGCGATCGAAATATTTGGAATCAAGTCTCATGGCGGCGCTAATTATGGGGCTGTCGCAAGGCGACAACAAGAATTGACAAATGGGAATGTTGCTGGCTTGGTGGGAACCCCTTTCGCGCAACAGCAAGACCGGATGATGACCCTCAGGACCCGCATCGAAGAAAAACTTGTCGAAGCCTTCGCGCCCGAACGCCTAAGCGTCATCGACGAAAGCCACCTGCATGCCGGCCATCAGCCCGATATCACAGGCACCGGCGAAACCCACATGCGGGTGAGGATCGTTTCGGCGAAATTCGCCGGCCTGTCGCGGCTGGCGCGCCACCGCGCCATCACGGATCTGTTGAAACCGGAACTCGATGCCGGCCTGCACGCGCTGGCCGTCGAACCGGCGGCACCCGGCGAGGCGACGCGATGGTAGCAGCGTCTATATGGGGAATGACCGCCGGCGATCCAAGCGGGATCAGGCGGATTTCGCGCCGTCTTCCCCGGCCGGACGGATGCGCAGCTTGGTAATGCGGTTCTTCTCCCGCTTCATGACGACGAAACGTTTGCCGTAAAAGGTGAAGGCCTGGCGCTCTTCCGGAATGGTCATCGATTCATGGATGACGAGGCCGGCGATCGTCGTTGCCTCCTCGTCGGGCAGGTTCCAGTCGAGCGCACGGTTCAGGTCGCGGATCGGCACGCCGCCATCGACGACGACCGAACCATCCGCCTCCTGGCGCACGCCCTGAATCTCGATGTCGTGCTCGTCGGAAATGTCGCCGACGATTTCCTCGAGAATATCCTCGAGCGTGACGATGCCCTGCACCTCGCCATATTCGTCGACGACGACGGCGAAATGCTGTTTGCGGCGCAGGAACGCATTGAGCTGGTCTTCGAGGTTGGTGCTGTCGGGCACGAACCACGGCTTCTGCGCGATCTTGACGATATCCAGGTTCTGCGGCTCCATGTTCGGCTCGGCCAGTGCGCGCAGCAGATCCTTGGCATGGACGACGCCGATGATGTTGTCGATCGTGCCGCGCCAGAGCGGCATGCGCGTATAGGGGCTTTCAAGGATGGCGCGCACCACCGTTTCCGGCGGATCGTCGGCATTGATTGCCCGCATCGCGGTGCGGTGGACCATGATGTCTGACAATTCCAGCTCACCGAGGTCGAGCACGCCGCCGAGCCGGTCGCGATCGGCCTTTACCACCGATCCCTCACGGTGGAGCAGATCGACGGCGCCGCGCAGTTCCTCATGCGCCGTCAGCATCGACACCTCCCGTGAGAGATTGATGCCGAACAGTGCCAAAATCTGCCGCACGACCGCATTGACGAAGGAGGAGGCCGGTCCGACGACGGCGACGAAAAGCCTGGCTGGAAGCGCCACCGCAAGCGCGAAGCGCTCCGGCGTCGAGATCGCCCAGCTCTTCGGCAGCACTTCCGCGAAGATGACGAGGATGACGGTCATCGCCAGCGTCGCCAGCGCCACGCCGGAACTGCCGAACAACCCGAGAAACACGCTAGTGGCGATCGACGACGACAGGATATTGGCGAGATTGTTGCCGATCAACAACGCGCCGATTAGCCGGTCGCGCCGTTCGATCAGCTGGCGGACGAGGCCGGCGCGCTCGTCGCCGTTGACCTCAAGCGTATGGATGCGGCTGCGCGAAACGGCGGTCAGCGCGGTTTCCGAGCCGGAAAAGAAGGCGGACATCAGCACGAGGGCCGTGATCGAAAGGATCTCCGGCCAATATGTCGCGAGAAATGCCAGAGCGCCTTCGACCGTCATCAGGGGTGTTTTTCCCGGAGAAAGCTGATCACCTCGGAGGCCGGGACGTCGTCGGCGACGAAGGACTGGCCGATGCCGCGCGTCAGGATGAAGGTGAGCTTGCCGCGCTTGACCTTCTTGTCCTGCGCGATCGCATCCATCAGCACCTCGGCCGGCGGCAGCTCGCCCGGAATGTCGGACATCCGGGTCGGCAGGCCGACCGCCTGCAGATGCCGCTCGACGCGGCGCGCATCGTCGGGGCTGGCAAGGTTCATCCGTGCGGAGAATTCATGGGCCAGCACCATGCCGATCGAAACTCCTTCGCCGTGCACAAGGCGGCGGCTGTCATAGGTGGTGGCCGCTTCCAGCGCATGGCCGAAGGTGTGGCCGAGATTGAGCAACGCCCGCTGACCGGTCTCGCGCTCGTCGGCGACGACGACATCGGCTTTTGCCTGGCAGCTGGCGGCGATCGCTGCGATGCGGGCGGCGCCCCCGGCAAACACGGCCTTCCAGTTCGCTTCCAGCCAGGCGAAGAAATCCGGCTTGTCGATCAGACCGTATTTCGCGACCTCGGCGTAACCGGCGCGGAATTCCCGCTCGCTCAGCGTATTCAATACGTCGGTGTCGGCGAGGACCAGGTCCGGCTGATGGAAGACGCCGATCAGGTTTTTGCCGTGGCGGGAATTGATGCCGGTCTTGCCGCCGACGGAGGAATCGACCTGCGCCAGCAGCGAGGTCGGCACCTGCACGAAGCGCACGCCGCGACGCACAATTCCGGCCGCAAACCCCGAAAGGTCGCCAATGACGCCGCCGCCGAGCGCGATGACGCAGTCGTTGCGCTCGACGCGGGCTTCCAGCACCTTATCGCAAGCCGTCATCAGATGTTCGAAACTCTTCGTCTTCTCGCCGGCCGGCAGCACGACCGCAGCCGAGGCAATGCCCGCCGCATCGAGGCTGGCAACGAGGGCGTCGAGATAGAGCGGCGCGACATGTTCGTCGGTGATGACAGCCGCCTTGCGGCCCTTGAGGCGCGAAGCGATCTCGGCACCGGCCCGCGCAATCAGCCCCGGCCCGATCAGGATGTCGTAGGCGCGCTCGCCGAGCGGCACATGCACGGTCTGGACGGCCGGCGCGGAGCTTATCGCATTCATGACGCTGCATTTTCCTTCTGAGCTTCGATCACCGCCTTCAGCACCTCGTCGGCCATGATTTCCTTGCGCACATCGCGCGAGAGCACGGTCAGATCGGCCTGGGCGTAGATCGGATACCGTGCGTTCATCAGGTTTTCGAGCGTCTGCTTCGGATTTTCGGTCTTGAGCAGCGGCCGCGTGTCGCGTTTGTTGACCCGTTCCCAGAGCACGTCGAGATCCGCCTTCAGCCAGACCGAAAGGCCGCCCCTCTTGATATGCCTGCGCGTCCGCTCGTTGACGAAGGCGCCGCCGCCGGTGGAGACGACGCGCGGACCGCTCTTCAGCAGACGCTTCATGACCCGCGTTTCCAGCGCCCGGAATTCGTCCTCGCCATAGGCCGCGAAAAGTTCGGCGATCGTCATGCGCGACACTCGCTCGATTTCGTGGTCGCTGTCGATGAAGGGAATGCCGAGCTGGCTGGCGACAATCCGCCCGACCGAGGATTTTCCCGCCCCCATCAGGCCGACAAGGATCAGATTGCGTGAACCGAGCGCGGCGCGAGCTCTGTCTTTCAGGCTGTCAGCAACGGTCAGCAGTGGTTCACTCATCGGTCCATTCACACTTTGTTTGCAAACCGTATCGACAAATGCAGATGGAGCGTCAAGTCGCGGACAAGGGAATCATGGCTTGAATACCGCTTCTTGCACTTGCAGATACGCTTCTTATAACAGAAGCAGAGCATGAAGGAGTTGCCGGATGCCGACCCTGTTCCGTTTTCTGTTCGTCTGCGCGATCCTCGCCGGGACGGTTTACGGAGCGATGTGGGGGCTTGCGACCTTCGTGGAGCCCGAGCCGCGCGACGTGACAATCCGCATTCCGTCCGAACGGGTCAATCCGCCGGCGACGGGCGCGATCGGCACGACCAGGAAGTGACCGGCATGGTGGATCTCGGCCGCGTCCATGTGGAATCCTTCCTGGAAATGATGAGCGCCGAACGAGGCGCCGCCGCCAACACGCTGCAATCCTATGAGCGCGATCTCGATGACATGAGGTCCTTCCTGAACGGCCGCAGCATCAGGTTGACCGAAGCCGCCTCCGCCGATCTTTCCGCCTATCTCGCCTCGCTCGCCAGCCAGGGTTTCAAGCCCTCCTCGCAGGCGCGCCGGCTTGCGGCCATGCGGCAGTTCTACAAGTTCCTCTACGCAGAAGGCATTCGCACCGACGACCCCACCGGCGTGCTCGACGCGCCGAAGAAAGGCCGGCCGCTGCCGAAGACGATGGGGGTCGAGGAGGTCGGCAGGCTGCTATTCCAGGCGCAGACCGAGGCCGAGGATCCGGCCCCGGGCCAGTTGCAGCGCCTGCGCATGCTGGCGCTGCTGGAGTTGCTCTATGCCACCGGCATGCGCGTCAGCGAGCTCGTCTCGCTTCCCGCCCGCGTCCTCGACCAGGAGGGCCGCTTCCTGATGATCCGCGGCAAGGGCAACAAGGAGCGGCTAGTGCCGTTGTCGCAATCGGCGATCAGGGCGCTGAAATCCTACGGGCGGCTGCTGACGACCGAAAATGCCGTGGCGAAGGAGCCGCAGGAAAGCCCCTGGCTGTTTCCGGCCGCCTCGAAGGAGGGCTACCTGCCGCGTCAGGTCTTTGCGCGCGACCTGAAGAACCTAGCGATCCGCGCCGGTCTGACGCCGTCGCTGATCTCGCCGCATGTCATGCGCCACGCCTTTGCCAGCCATCTGCTCGCCAACGGCGCCGATCTACGCGTCGTGCAGGAACTGCTCGGCCATTCGGACATTTCGACCACACAGATCTACACACATGTGCTCGAAGAGAGGCTGCAGCAGCTCGTCCAGACGCATCACCCCCTTGCCAAACAGGCGAAAAAGCACGAATAGGACCGGCGACAAGGGGCGGAGCCAGGAAAACGCCCCGGGCACAAGGAACGGAAACGCACCTCATGCACAATTATCTCGACTTCGAAAAGCCGATCTCCGACCTCGAAGGCAAGATCATCGAGCTGAAGAAGCTCGCGACGGAAGACGAGAGCATCGACACCACCGACGAGATCAGCCGGCTGGAGGTTCGCGTCCGTGAGGCGATCGTCGAAATCTATTCCAAGCTCAACGCCTGGCAGAAGACGCAGGTCGCCCGCCATCCGCAGCGCCCGCACTTCGTCGATTACGCCAAGACGCTGTTTCAGGAATTCACGCCGCTGGCCGGCGACCGCAAGTTTTCCGAGGATGCCGCCATCCAGGCGGGCCTTGCCCGCTTCCGCGGTCAGCCTGTCGCCGTCATCGGCCAGGAAAAGGGCAACGACACCAAGTCGCGACTGAAACACAATTTCGGCAGCCCCCGCCCGGAAGGCTACCGCAAGGCGATCCGCATCCTTGAAATGGCTGATCGTTTCGGCCTGCCGGTGATTTCGCTGGTGGATACGGCCGGCGCCTATCCCGGCGTCGGCGCCGAAGAGCGCGGCCAGGCCGAGGCGATCGCCCGCTCGACGGAAATGTGCCTCGGCGTCAAGGTTCCCCTCGTTTCCGTCGTCATCGGCGAAGGCGGCTCTGGCGGCGCGATCGCGATCGCCACCGGCAACAGGGTCTATATGCTCGAGCATTCGATCTACAGCGTCATCTCGCCGGAGGGCGCCGCGTCCATTCTCTGGCGCGATTCGACCCGCGCCCGGGAAGCGGCGACCAACATGAAGATCACCGCCGAAGACCTGAAGTCGCTTGGCGTCATCGATGGCATCATTTCCGAGCCGCTCGGCGGCGCCCATCGCGATCCCGACAGCGTCATAGCCGCAACCGGCGATGTCATCGCCAATGCGCTCGGCGAAATGGCATCGCGTTCCGGCGAACAGCTGCGCAACGAACGGCGCCAGAAATTCCTCAATATGGGCCGCAACCTCTAAGACAAGTTGCGCTTTTCAGCGATTGAGGCCAAATCTTGGCCACATTGATATTATCTGTAACATTCGCGCTTGCGGGGATGTTCGGGGCACGTCATAGGCTGATAAGGTTTTATAAAGTATAAGCCGCCTATGATTCCTTCCAGTGCCCGAACTCCATAGGCGGACCGGGTCGCACTATCTTTATGGGCTAATTTGGATGCGCATACGTCATTTTGCCTATGTTTCCCTCATCGCGCTGGCTCTCGCCGGCTGCAACGATACGCTGGAAACCGCGCAGGTTGATCTCTCCAAGGTCAAGAACAAGGTCGAGCAGCCGCTCCCTCCCCATATCCTCAACGCCATGGCCGCCAAGGGCATGGACCGCAATTCGCCTATCATGATCCGCATCTTCAAGGAAGAAGGTGCAATGGAGATCTGGAAAGCGAAGACCGACAACCGTTTCGACAAGATCGCCGATTACAAGATCTGCGCCTGGTCCGGCCGCCTCGGTCCGAAGGTCAAGACCGGCGACCGGCAGGCGCCGGAAGGCTTCTACGAGCTGACACGCGCCAACCTGAACCCGAATTCCAAATATTATCTGGCGATCAACACCGGCTTCCCGAACCGCTACGACGCGGTGAACGGCCGCACCGGCTCCGATCTGATGATCCACGGCGCCTGCTCGTCCTCCGGCTGCTATTCGATGACCGACCAGCAGGTGCTGGAGATCTATGCCTTTGCCCGCGACGCCTTCAAGGGCGGCCAATCGACGGTGCAGCTGCAGGCCTTCCCCTTCCGCATGACGGCGGAAAACATGGTCAAGCATCGGCTTGACCCGAACTACGACTTCTGGAAGATGCTGAAGGTCGGCTACGACAATTTCGAAGTGACGAAGCGCCCGCCCGAGGTGAACGTCTGCGAGAAGAAATATGTCTTCAACCAGCAGGCAACCGATGGCGGCGCCTTCAACGCCGCCGGCAAATGCCCTGCCATGTCGACGCCGCCGGCGCTGACGGCCGCCCTTGCCTCCTACGGCAAGACCTATGATGCCGAGTATGCCAAGGCGATGAGCAAATATGACGGCATGGCCTGGTACGACCCTTCCGAAGCCGAGCGCAAAGCCGTGGTCGCCAAGCTGCGCAAGGGCCGCGAACTCGCCTTCGCGCCGACCGGCACCTCTCTCGAAGCCGGCCGCATGGTCAAGGTCGCCGAACTCGAAGACCTGATGGCCAAGCGCACGACGCAGAGCCTCACCGCCAACTCCGCGGCCGGCGCTATGCCGACAACGCCGGCCCAGCCGCAGGCAACGACCGTTGCCGCCGCGGCGCCTGCGGTCGTGCCGGTGCCGATGCAGAATCCGCTGGCCTATACCGCGCCCGCGCCCGAACCACAGGAGACGGCAGAAGCCGCGGCAAAGAAGCCGTTCTGGAAATTCTGGGCGCGGAACTGAACGGCTTGAACCCCGTTCTCTACGATCTTCGCGGCCTGAAATGCCCACTCCCTGTGATGAAGACACGCAGGAAGCTTGACACCATGGCAAGCGGCGCGCTCATCCTCGTCGATACCAGCGATCCGATGGCGGTGATCGACATGCCGCATTTCTGCAATGAGGACGGTCACGAGCTGGTCGAAACGGAAAAGACCGAAAACGGCCATCGCTTCCTGATCCGCAAGCGCTAAAACTGTTCTGCATTAAATAGTCAGAGCAGATGCCGTCCTAAGCGGCATCATCACAGCTGCCGGCGCATCTCCAATTTACCCTGCCCATGTTCTCGCGGCTGGCGCTCGAAGCCACTCCCGCGCCCAAAATTCATCATACAACTACACAGCTTTTGTATGTTGACATTATACTTGGCTGGTTCTAGCCATAGTGAGCCGGTCGGAGGAACGGCGAGAATAGCGGAGGCTGACTGATCCACATCTTCTGTTTCCACGAGAAAAGGTAAGCGTGCGCCATCAGATCCGATGAGCACGCCGAGCACTTTGCTGCGTCGCCGTGAGCCTCTTTCGCGTGACGTTTCCATCGTGCCCATCCGTGACCGGCCTTGGAAATCGCAGGCGAAGCGTGCAGGGATCTTCAGCAAAGCTGGGATACGGACTTCTGAGAATAATCGTCATGCAAATTGGGAGGAGAGCATGAAAAACTTTGTTACACTGGCGGCCGGTCTTATGGTTGCCGCTTCATTCATGAGCAGCGCCGCCAGCGCCCAAACGGTGCTGAAATCGTCCGATACGCATCCGGACGGCTATCCGACTGTTGAGGGCGTCAAATATTTCGGTGAACTGGTGAAGGAGCGCACGCAGGGCCGCTATTCGGTCGAAGTGTACCATTCCGCCCAGCTCGGCGAAGAGAAGGACACGATCGAACAGGTGCGCTCCGGCGTGATCGAGCTCAATCGCGTGTCGATGGCGCCCTTCAACGGCACGGTGAAGGAATCGATCGTTCCGGCCCTGCCCTATATCTTCCGTTCCGAAGAGCACATGCACAAGGTCATGGACGGCGCCATCGGCGATCAGATCAAGAAGGCGTTCGAACCGGCCGGCCTCGTCGTGCTCGCCTTCTACGATGCCGGCGCACGCTCGTTCTACAACAAGACGAAGCCGATCAACGCGGTTGCCGATATGAAAGGCCTGAAGTTCCGCGTCATCCAGTCCGACATCTTCGTTGACATGGTGGCGGCCCTCGGCGCCAATGCCACGCCGATGCCCTATGGCGAAGTCTATTCGGGGATCGAAACTGGCGTCATCGACGGCGCGGAAAACAACTTCCCGAGCTACGACACCGCCAAGCATGCGGAAGTGGCGAAGAACTACTCGCTCGACGAGCACACGATCCTGCCGGAGGTGTTCGTCATGAACAAGGCGGCGTTCGACAAGCTGAAGCCCGAGGATCAGGAGATCTTCAAGCAGGCAGCCAAGGACAGCGTCGGCAAGCAGCGCGAACTCTGGGCGGCCAAGGTCGCTGAATCGCGCGCCAATGTCGAAAAGCTCGGCGCGCAGATCACCACACCGGACAAGCAGGGCTTCATCGACGCCATGGCTCCGGTTTACGAAAAGCACGTCAAAGACGACGTGCTGAAGAAGATGGTCGAGGACGTAAAGGCTGTGCAGTAGCCTTCGCCTGCCTCCTTGCGCAGGACGGCGTGACTTAGCGGGGTGGACGGTTTCTCCACCCCGTTTCACGCTCACGCTTCGCACGCATCTTCATCCATCTCCCGACAGGGAGACTGCCCGCCCGATTTCGACGAGGCCCTCATGTCGAATAACCTGACACCCGTCACCAACGTCCTGGCCCGCCTGAGCAACGCCGCCCTGTGGCTCGCCGGCTCCGGCCTGATCCTGATGACGGTCTTTGTCGCCTGGCAGGTATTCTGCCGCTACGTATTGAACGACTCGCCGAGTTGGACGGAGCCGGGCTCGGTCATGCTGATGAGCTGGTTCATCTTCCTCGGCGCCGCCGTCGGCATCCGGGAGAACAATCATCTCGGTTTCGACGTGCTGCTCTACGTGCTGCCGAAATCCGGAAAGCGTGTCCTGCGCATGATTTCGGATGTGGTCATCCTCGCCTTCGGCGCCGGCATGATCTGGTACGGCGGCGCGCTCATGAGCCTGACCTGGAACACCACCCTGCCGTCGCTGGGCATCTCAGGCGCGTTCGATTATCTGCCGCTCGCCGGCGGCGGTGTCCTCGCGGTGATCTTCTCGCTGGAGCGCATTGTACTCCGCCTCGCCGGTGAACCGATCGACGACGTGCTGGATGAAATTCTGCCGGCGGAGATCGCCGTCGAGATCGAAAACATCAATGCCGACCCGAACGCCAATTTGAAGGTATAGCGCGATGGAACTCTGGATTCTGTTCGGTGTTTTCACCACCCTGATGCTGATCGGCACGCCGATCGCCTTCTGTCTCGGCGTCGCCAGCTTCGCCACCGTGGCCTATATGGGCCTGCCGCCGCTGGTCATCTTTCAGCGGCTCAATTCCGGCATGAGCGTGTTTTCGCTGCTCGCCATTCCCTTCTTCATCTATGCCGGCGACCTGATGGTGCGCGGCGGCATCGCGAGCCGCATCGTCGCCTTCGCAGCCTCCCTGGTCGGCCATGTGCGCGGCGGCCTCGGCCAGGTCAATATCGTCACCGCCACACTGTTCGGCGGCATTTCGGGTTCGGCGGTGGCAGAGGCCGCTGCCGTCGGCGGCCTGATGATCCCGCAGATGAAGCAACGCGGCTATGGTGCCGACTACGCGGTCAACGTCACCTCGATGGCGGCCCTGATCGCGCTGCTCCTGCCGCCGTCCCACAATATGATCATCTATTCGATCTCCGCCGGCGGCAAGATATCGATCGCCGATCTGTTCACCGCCGGCGTCCTGCCTGGCCTGTTGCTCGCAGCCGCGCTGATGGTGACCGCCTACATCGTCGCACGCTCGCGCGGTTATCCGACGGAGCCGTTTCCCGGCTTTGTCATGGTGGCTCACCTGCTCGCCGTCGCGGTGCCCGGGCTTCTGCTGATCGCCATCATCTTCGGCGGGGTGAGGTCCGGCATTTTCACAGCGACGGAAAGCTCCTGCATCGCTGTGCTCTACGCGCTGCTGGTAACCCTCTTCGTCTACCGGCAGATGAGCTGGAAAGACTTCGTCCACGCCACGCAGGGCGCCGTGCGCACCACCGCAATGGTGCTCCTGATCATTGGCACCGCCGCCGCCTTTTCCTGGCTGATGGCCTTTCTCAAAGTGCCCGCCTCGCTGGTTATCTGGATGAAGAGCGTCGCCGACGATCCGCTGACGGTGCTGCTCCTGCTCAATGTGCTGATGCTGGTGCTCGGCACCTTCATGGACATGGGACCGACCATCATCATCTGCACGCCGATCTTCCTGCCGGTGGCACAGGCCTACGGCGTCGATCCGGTGCACTTCGGCGTGATCATGATCCTGAATTTCGGCATCGGGCTGAACACACCTCCCGTCGGGGCTGTGCAATTCGTGGCCTGTGCAGTCGGCAAGATTTCGGTCTGGGAGGCTATGCGCTCGATCTGGCCGTTCTACGGCGCCGGCCTCGTGGTTCTCGGTCTGGTCACCTACATCCCGGCAATTTCGCTGTGGCTGCCGGCTGTGTTCAAATAGGAGAGCGACATGGCGGCCGATACAGCCGTTGAATCAAGGATCGAGCGAAGGCCGAAACTCTCCGAAGGCGTGGTTTCGGCCATCCGCGCCCAGGTTCTGTCCGGGGATTATGCGCCCGGGCAAAAGCTGCCGACGGAGACCCGGATGGGCGAGCTTTTCGGCGTCAGCCGCACTGTCGTCCGCGAAGCGATTGCAACCCTCGCCGCCGACGGCCTCGTCGAGGCGCGGCAAGGGGCTGGTGTCTTCGTCATGAACCATCCAACGATTGCCTTCGGCTCGATCAGCCTCGATGTCGGCAACAAGATTTCCCATGCACTCAACGTCATCGAAGTGCGCATGGGACTGGAGATCGAAAGCGCTGGACTTGCTGCGCTGCGACGCAATGCAGCTCAGGAAGCGCAGATCCACGAAGCCTTCTTCGAGTTCGACCGGCTGCTCGAGCGCGGCGAGGCGACCGGCAAGAGCGACTTCGCCTTTCACCGAGAAATCGCGGCTGCCACGAACAATTCCTATTATGTGGAAGTTCTCGATGCGCTCGGCATGCGGGCGATCCCCTGCGATATCGCCTCACCCTGGGGCACGGACAGCACGCTGTCGCGCGATTATCAGGAAGGCCTACAGCGCGAGCATCTGGCAATCCTGAAAGCGATTTCGGCCGGTGACCCGGAAGCCGCCCGCGCCGCCATGCGGGCTCACCTGACCGCAAGCCAGGAGCGCTATCGCACGCTGCTGAGCGGCCAGCAGGCAAGGTGGCTTTCGGGCACCCGTAAACA
Organism: Rhizobium lentis; assembly: GCF_014200175.1. Classification (GTDB taxonomy): domain Bacteria; phylum Pseudomonadota; class Alphaproteobacteria; order Rhizobiales; family Rhizobiaceae; genus Rhizobium; species Rhizobium mulingense. The sequence continues at coordinate 40,945 of NZ_JACHBD010000007.1, forward strand.
CAACGGCTGAAGACGATCGCATCACAGCGAAACGTGGGAGCGGTTACATCCGCATGCCGGGAATGGCGAGCGGATTGTCGGACAGCGCCGCGCGGTCGGGCCTGTCGATGCGCGGCTTGCCGAGGAAGGCGTCGAACAGTTCCTTCACGAAGGCTTCCGGCAGGCCCTTGGTGATCAGCACCATGCGCGTGCGCCGGTCGCTGGGATCCGGCCAGGCGGCAAGCCGCACCGGCGGGTGGAAGATGCTCTGGACGCCGTGCAGCACCAGCGGCCGTTCCGGCCGGTCGGAGACGGAAACGATCGCCTTCATCCTGAGCAGGTTCTCGCCATGGGCAGACCGCAGGAGATCGATGAACATCTCGAGCGCCATCGGATCGATCGGTTTTCCCTCGATGATCGAGAACGACCGGATCGAGGCATCGTGCCGGTTGACGTCGTGGGCGTGCTGGTGCGCGTGAGCGCCGTCATGATCGTGATGATCATGGAGGTAGCTGTGGTGACCGCCAGCGTGATCATGATGGTGATGCGCCTCGTGGCCATCCTCATCCCGCAGCCAGCGGCCGACATCGGCGATCTTCGTCGCCGGATCGTAGAGCCCGTTCACCAGCACCGCGGCGCTGCTGGCGTCGGTGCTGTCGGCATCCATCATCGCCGCGCGCGGATTGAGCGCCCGCAGGCGCTGTTCCAGCCCGGCCGTGGCGCCGGCCAGCGATGTCTTCGAGACGATCAGCCGGTCGGCGACGGCCGCCTGTTTGCGCGCTTCCTCGTGATTGTCGAGCGTCTGCAGCCCGTTGACCGCATCGACGACGGTCACGACACCGTCGAGCTCGAAATTGGCGGCAATAACAGGATTGCCCATGATCGCCTGCATGACCGGCGCCGGATCGGCAAGGCCGGTCGTTTCGATGACGACGCGCTTCACCGGCTTGACGCGGCCGGTCTGCACGGCATCCATCAGGTTCGCCAGCGTATCGACCAGCTCGCCGCGCACGGTGCAGCACAGGCAGCCGTCTGAGAGCTCGATGATCGAATCGCCGGAGCTTTCGACCAGCAGATGATCGATGCCGACATCGCCGAACTCGTTGATGATGACGGCCGCGTCCTTCATCTCGGGGTCTTTGAGGATGCGGTTGAGCAGCGTCGATTTGCCGGCGCCGAGAAAGCCGGTCAGGATGGTGACCGGAATCCTGTCGTTGAGCGCGCTCATGTCATTTTACCTTGAAAACGATCTTGCCTTAAAACGAGGTCGGACGTGGCATCGGCACCGGCACATTGGCAATGCCTCCGGCCGTATCGCCGGTCGCTACTTTTTCCGGCTGCTGAGACGGCTGCGGATCCTGCCCCGGAATGAGGCCGGCGAAGACGAATTGCGGGTCGTGGTCCATTTCCAGAATATAGGGCGAGTGCACCTTCATGCGGCCGACCTCGTCTCGCGTTTCGCTGCGTATCTTGGCGCCCTTGGCGCTGCAGATATCGGCGGTGATGTCGGTCACCTGGTCTTGTCCCGGCCCGTAGGGCTTCAGCGAGCCGAGCGTGTCGCTCCCGGGAAACTGCGTCGTAAAGCCCTTCTGCAACAGGTTCGCCGTCGCATCGGCACGCGCCGCGAGACTGTCAGTGCCGAGCACCACGGAAACAAGCGTACGGCCGTTGCGCGTCGCCGAACCGATCTGGTTGAAGCCCGAGGCGCAGATGAAACCCGTCTTCATGCCGTCGGCGCCGGCGAAGCGGCCGATCAGCATATTGAGGTTCGGCACGTTCTGCTGGCCGGTGGTGAAGCCCTCGAGCGCGAAATAGCCGGCATATTGCGGAAAGTCACGGCGCAGCGCCACCGTCAGCACCGCCAGGTCGCGCGCCGTGGTATACTGCCCCTTGCCCGGCAAGCCGTTCGGATTGACGAAATGCGAATCCGTCATGCCGAGCTTCAGCGCTTCGCCGTTCATCCGAGTCACGAAACCTTCCTGCGTACCGCCGACGGCTTCTGCGACCGCAACCGCAATGTCGTTGGCCGATTTGACCATCAGTATCTTCAAGGCACTGTCGAGCGTCAGCTTCTGGCCTGGCTTGAAATACATCTTCGCGGCCGGCTGCGCGGCGGCGCGTTTGCTGATGACGATGGGCGTATCGAGACTGATCTGACCGGCCCGGATCGCATCGAAGATGGTATAGACGGTCATCAGCTTGGTCAGCGAGGCCGGATACCACTTGCGGAAGGCTTCCTCGTGCTCGAGCACGCGGCCGGTCTGGACGTCGACGAGAATATGCGGATTGGCCTGAGCGAGCGAAACGGAGGCGAGAAAAGCGGCAGTCGCAGCGGCGGTGAAACGCAACGGCCGCTTGGCGGCAAACAAACGGAAGTGGCTCGTCGACACGGCTCATCCTTCAGATATCAGGAAATCTCGCAACCTTCCCCTATCTAGCCTATATGGCTATGACATGGCAAAGGTCATTGACGAAGTAATTTCCAAAAGCCTCACACCCTTGTGATGCGATCAAAGATTGTCGGGATTTCATAACAGGAACGCCAACATGCCGATTTTGAACAGAGCCGCCGAATTGCAGGATGAAGTCGCCGAATGGCGCCGCCACATTCATGCCCGCCCCGAGCTCCTCTTCGCGGTGGAAAACACGGCCGCTTTCGTCGCCGAAAAGCTTAAGGAATTCGGTGTCGACGAGATCGTCACCGGCATCGGGCGCACCGGGGTCGTCGGGCTGATCAAAGGCAAGGGCGAAGGCCGCCGCACTATCGGCCTGCGCGCCGACATGGACGCCTTGCCGCTGACCGAGATATCAGGCAAGCCCTGGGCCTCGAAGACGCCGGGCAAGATGCATGCCTGCGGCCATGACGGCCATACCGCCATGCTGCTCGGCGCCGCGAAATATCTGGCCGAGACCCGCAATTTCAACGGCAACATCGCCGTCATCTTCCAGCCCGCCGAAGAAGGCGGCGGCGGCGGCAACCTGATGGTCAAGGACGGCATGATGGAGCGCTTCGAGATCGAAGAAGTCTACGGCATGCACAATCTGCCGGGCCTGCCCATCGGCCAGTTCGCCACCCGCAAGGGCGCGATCATGGCGGCGACTGACGAGTTCACCGTCACCATCAAGGGTCGCGGCGGCCACGCCGCCCAGCCGCACCGGACGATCGACCCGATCGCTATCGGCGCTCAGATCGTCGCCAACTTACAGATGATCGCTTCGCGCACCGCCGATCCGATCAGCTCGGTCGTCGTCTCGGTGACCAAGTTCAACGCCGGTTTCGCCCATAACGTCATTCCGAACGATGCGACCTTCGCAGGCACTGTCCGCACCCTGGACGACAAGATGCGCACGCTTGCCGAGACGCGCTTCCGGCAGATCGTCGAGGGTGTGGTCGCAGCCCACGGTGCCGAAGCCGAGATCAGCTTCAACCGCAACTATCCCGTCACCGTCAATCATCCTGATGAGACGGAGCACGCGGTCGCCACCGCCAGCGCCATTGCCGGCGAGGACAACGTCAACGCCGAAATCGATCCGATGATGGGCGGCGAGGACTTCTCCTACATGCTGAACGCCCGCCCCGGCGCCTTCATCTTCATCGGCAACGGCGACAGCGCCGGCCTGCACAACCCGGCCTACGACTTCAACGACGAAGCTATCGCCCACGGCATCTCCTATTGGGTCCGCCTCGCCGAACAGCGCTTGGGTCTCTAAAGAGCGTCGCGATCTTTCAATTCGGCGTCGCGCTTTAGGTTCTTTTTACGCATGTCGTCATCGCAAAATCGCCGCACAGTTTTGCGCGACATGCTTCGGCAACAATTAAGGCTTGGCTTCACGCCAAGCCTTTTGTATGCATGGCGTGCAAGTGGTCCCGTAGCTCAGCAGGATAGAGCACCAGATTCCTAATCTGGGGGTCGCGCGTTCGAATCGCGCCGGGATCACCAGTCTTTAAGCGATGAGCAGATCGCGTATTGCCTCACACCTTGATTGGAATCCCTGCCTCAATCGCAGCCTCGATGAAAGCCTGTCGCGCGTCCTCCCGGCTTCGCTTTCCGGAGATGACATCTGCGCACACGGCGCAAGCCCGATCCAGGGCGGGGCCCTCGTCTGTGGGCCAGTCTTCAATCAATGCCCATGTCGCAGCCTGCGTGGTCTGGATCACTACCCATTGATCCGGTCCTTCAAGGGCGATCGTCACCGGCTTCGTCCAAATGGTCTGCATTCTCTTTGGCCTTCCTTGGGTGCTGTGGGAGTAGTTAGACTGATCGATCTCGTCTTGCAAATCAGCACCGACCGCATTGCTTCCCAATCGGTTCAATGTGCGTGAGGAGAGGTTCGTCGGCCGCGCACAACCCGCCGCACGCTAAATCCCAGCAGCGCCGCAATCACCCAAGCGCTGATAAAACCAATCGCAGCCCAGACGAGGCCTGCGAAGCTGACCGGCACGCCGGGCACGAAATCCCGCAATGTATTGGCGAAAACGACATCATCCGGTTCCCCGATGAGCACGAACGGCTTGGTCACGGGGGCGGCGGCGCCGAGTTTCAGCTGCTGCGACAGCAGCGTTTCGTAGCGTGCGATCGTGCTTTGCATGGAGGCGCCGCGATCGCGCAGGAAGTCGTCGGAAGATTGCGCGTAGGTTTTCAGCGCCTGCTGGCGATTGAGGTGGTGCTCGGTCGCCTGCCTGTTGAAATCCTCGACGATGACGCGCAATTCGTCTATCGCTCCGCCGATTCGCTGGCGATATTGCTGGGCAAATTCAGGCGCCTGCGAAAGCACCGTGCCACCGGCAAGCCCGGCGACGATGGCGATGATTCTTGCAATCGGTCCCATGATCGATGCCTCCGGCTATCCCTGCGCTAACGATCCGCGGCCGCAAAGGTTTCTGCTTTCGACACAATCGGTAACGCTATGTGATTGAACCGGCGACGCTTCTGGCGAGTTGACACCATGACAACCGAGTTGCTCCCCGTGAGCAACTGAGAAAGAGAGGCTCGTCATGAAACAGTTCGTCCTCGCCTGCACGCTCGCCGCGGCGTCCGTTTTGTCAGCCATGCCGTCCCAGGCGGCAAGCGTGACCATCACCACGGATGACGCGCGCCCCTACTATCGTGATTCGGAGCGCCCCTATTACCGCCACCACAGTCCCTATCGCCACGACATGCGGCGGCGCTACGTTTCCCGCGATTGCTTCACCAAGACGGAAAAGATCCGCCGCCACGGCCATACGGTCATCAAGGAAACCCGAATCTGCCGCTAAGGCAAAGCCCGGCCGATCCTTTCGGCCGGGCTTTTCATCTGGTATCCTCCGGCAAGGAACTTCGCAAATCCCGCCGCGTTTAGGGCGAAATGGGAGTATTCGCGATGCTTATCAAGATGACTGTTCTGGCAATCGCGTATGTTGCGGTCTGCGCTCTGCTTCTCACTATCGCCTATCAGTTGCAGGGACCGGTGGCCACGGCGAAGACCGATCGGCCGGCCGGCTCGTCTTTTCTGATCGAGCGCTTCGCCGGTTGATCAGCTGAACGCCGGCCCGAGAAAGGCGACCGAGAAGGCAGCGCGGCTCGCCGTCGAGCCACGGCCGCGGCCTATCGACCTGCGCTCCTTCCAATGCGGTGGAGCGCCCCTCACCATCAATGCGTGCCGTCCAGGGAGAACCCGCCAAGGAGGATCCGGTTCTGAACGTTATGCACGCCCTCGACGGCCATGGCGACCGCGGTCGCCCGTTCGATCTCCCCGACTGTGCCGACCGTGCCGCTGAGCACGATCTGGTCTTTTTCCATCGTCACCTCGACGTCGGACGCATCGATACCGCCGGCAATCGCCAGTGCATTGGCGACGGCCGCCTCGACAGACGCGCGATTGGCGATTTCCGCTTCCATTTCAGGCTCCAGCCCGTGAAATGTCTGCTCCTTGAAAACCATGACCCGTTCCTCTGTGAAACCTTGAAAGGAAACGCCCGCCGGTTGGTTTTGGTTTCAGCGTGTTACCAGTTGAGGCGATAGCGCAGATTGAGACTGCCGGCCTCGTCCTCGGAAAACGGGTTGTTCATCGACGCATCGAGATTGAGGTTCGGCAGGATCGTCTGGCTGACAGCCACCGAACTGGAGAAATCGCCGCTGGCATTGCTGAGGCCGGCGCCAGCCGAAAGCGCGGTCCCTGTCCAGGGGTGGATGAGTTTCAGCGCCTGCGACGCCGTCACCGAGGCCTGCCGGGCATCGACCGGATCGTAACCGACGCTGACGGAGCGGCTCGATTGCATGTCGAGCGAATCCGACAGGATCCAGCTGCGCGAACGACTGAGCGTCAGCGCGCCGCTGCCGCGCAGCGTATCGACGCTGACCTTCACGCCCCGCTGTGATTGGCCTGCCGGTGTGACGTTCGTTCTCACGATTCTACCCCAGAGCATCGCCTGTTCGGAATCGGGCAGCGGCGCGCCTCCTTTCGTCGCTGCCAGCGCAATGTCGGCGCCGGCGCTTGTTTCCCATTCCGCCGGCAGACGAAAACCCATCGTCGCCTTGTACGACCGGTCCGAAAGCTTGGCGGGCGACCAGATCAGCAGGTCGTCTGCCTTTGCCGCCGCGGGAAGCGAAAGAAGCAGCACGGTGAAAAGAACGCAGGCTATCTTGAATATCGTCATGTGACCCAATCGTTTGGCAAGCTTGCTCACCGAACGGCGCGACGCCGCAACAAAAGTGCGCACTGAAAACCCGCAAGGAAGCAGCGCGGCCAAGCCGTCCATCCCAATGTCATCCTCGATTTAATATGTGGCCGAACGGCCGGCGGCAGCTAGGTGCCCGTCAAATGGACGCCGCTGCGCCCTTTGATACCCATGCGGCCATGAGCGGCCGCCTGAGATTCACGATTCCCTCAGGAATATTGCCAGGATCACATCTCGCCGCCGCTCTGTAAAGCCCTTGAGGGCCGAAATCTGCTGCACCGCACACTTGCCGCACCCTCCAAACCCTAGTAGAGCCTGAGCCTACGAGACAAATTTTCGCGAAATTCCACATGACGACCGGCAAAACGGCGCCGCGGCGCCTCAGCATCTTCGGTTCGACCGGCTCGATCGGCCGCAACACGCTCAATGTCGTCGAACACCTGGGCGGACGGGACAACTTCGAAATTTCGGTGCTGACCGGCAACGGTAACGTCGAATTGCTGGCCCGGCAGGCAAAAGCATCGGGCGCGCGGCTGGCGGTGACGGCGAGCGACCGGCATTACGAATCGCTGAAGAGCGCGCTTTCCGGCAGCGGCATCGCGGTCGCCTCGGGAAAATCAGGCCTTATGGAAGCCGCCGATCGCGAAGCCGACTGGGTCATGGCTGCAATCGTCGGCACGGCGGGTCTCGCGCCGACGCTCGCCGCCGCACGCCGCGGCGCCGATATCGCCCTTGCCAACAAGGAATGCCTGGTCTCGGCCGGCGATCTCTTCCTCAAGTCGATTCGTGAAGGCGGCGGCAAGCTGCTTCCAGTCGACAGCGAGCACAATGCGATTTTCCAGGTGCTGGAAGAAAGCCAACGCCACGCTGTCGAACGCGTCATCCTGACGGCGTCGGGCGGCCCCTTCCGCACCGCCTCGCTCAAGGAAATGGCCGATGTGACGGTGGAAACCGCGCGCGCTCACCCGAACTGGTCGATGGGCTTGAAGATTTCGATCGACAGTGCCTCGATGTTCAACAAGGCGCTGGAAATGATCGAAGCCCGGCATTTGTTCGGCCTGGCGCCCGAACAGATCGAGGTCATCCTTCACCCGCAATCGATCATTCATTCGATGGTCGGCTATACCGATGGCTCTGTCCTAGCCCAGCTCGGCGCGCCCGATATGCGCACTGCCATCGGTTATGCCCTGTCCTTTCCGCGCAGGCCGAACCTGCCGATCGAGCGCTTGGATTTCGCTAGGCTCGCGAGGCTGGATTTCGAAGCGCCTGACGAGGTGCGGTTCCCGGCGCTGCGGCTGGCGCGTCTTGCGATGACCCGCGGCGGTGTCCAGGGCGCCGTGCTGAACGGCGCCAAGGAAGTGGCCCTGCAAGCCTTCATCGAAGGACGCCTGTCCTTCCTCGCCATGGCCGACATCACCGAGAGGGTCATGGACGATCTGGCCCACCTGCCGCCGGCTGCCGGGATGGACGATGTTTTCAGCGCCGACAGCCAGGCCCGGCAGCGAGCTTCGGAATTGATGAAACTGGATCTCGTCGGCTGAGCCTACCGCATAATTCCTTAAGCGCTGTAGCGGCTGCAATTACCGCAACCGGTTGCCGCCCTCGTCGAACAACCGGCAATCAGCCGGCTCAAATAGCAGGCTGACCTGATCGCCGGCCGCGATGCTGACCGGCGAACGATGCTCGACAGTCAGCGATTGGCCGTCGCCAAGCTGACAGTAGAGATATTGCGTTCCCCCGAGATATTCCGAGAAATCGACCGTGGCCATCAGCCTGCCCGACCGATCGGGCGCCACCTTCAGATGCTCCGGCCGCAGACCGAGCGTCACGGCGCCGCCGGCCAGTCGGCCCGTGCAGGACAGGGCGGTTTCGATGCGGACGCCGGCAACTTCAACCAGGCCTTGCTCGGCCGAGCGAGCGGTTAGGAGGTTCATCCTCGGCGAACCGATGAAGCCCGCCACGAAGGTATTGGCGGGATCTTCGTAGATCTGCCGCGGCGTTCCGGCCTGCTCGACCCGGCCGTCGCGCAACACGACGATCTTGTCGGCAAGCGTCATCGCCTCGGTCTGATCGTGGGTGACATAAATCATCGTGTTGCCGAGATCGCGGTGCAGGCGGGCAATCTCGATGCGCATGGAAACGCGCAGCTCCGCATCGAGATTGGAGAGCGGCTCGTCGAACAGGAAGACATCGGGCTTGCGCACGATCGCCCGGCCGATCGCCACGCGCTGGCGCTGGCCGCCGGAAAGCTGTCCGGGCCGGCGGTCGAGCAGGTGGTCGATCTTCAGGATCGCGGAGGCCGCCTTGACGCGCGCCTCGATCTCGGCGGCGCTCGTGCGCGCCATCTTCAAGCCGAAGGCGAGATTGTCCCGCACGCTCATATGCGGGTAGAGCGCGTAGGACTGAAAGACCATCGCAATGCCGCGTTCGGATGGATCGAGATCGGTGACGAGACGTCCCTTGATCTCGATCTCGCCGTCGGTAACGTCCTCGAGGCCGGCGATCATTCGAAGCAGCGTCGATTTTCCGCAGCCGGACGGTCCGACGAAAACGACGAATTCGCCCTCATCGATCGTCAGATCGATCCCGTGGACCACCGGCAGACTGCCATAGCTTTTTCGCACGTCCTGGAGCACGACGCTCTTATTGCCCATACCGTTCGTCATCCCCAAACGACCTACTTGTCCGCCTGGACCCAGACGAGCATCTCTCCGGGCGCGCGGTTGTCCCACAGATGATACGGCACGAAGCGCGCCGTGGCGACCCGCCTTTCGGCCGGCGCCTGGCGGTAGAGCGGCGCTCCCCAGTTCGATGTCTCCTCGCGTTCGACTTTGAGATCAAGGGCGACGGCATCGTTGAGGTCCTTCAGCACGACGGTTTCGGCGGCCGGCAGCGTGCGTGGCAGGACGATGGCGTTGAGATCCTCGCCATTATCCGTCGTTTCCACGCAGTAGACGAGCGGGCCGCGCATCAGGGCGACCCGGCCGGCATCCTGGCGCACCTTCGGATTGGCATATTGCGGGCGAAGCGAAAGCGGCAGATGAAGGGCGACGCGATCGCCGTCGGCCCATTGCCGATCGATCCTGGCATATCCGTCACGGATATGGTCGCTGAGGTCGAGCATCGACCCGTTGACGCTGAGGGTTGCGCCCTCCGCCCAATCGGGAATGCGCAGCGACAGCGCGAAGGCCGCCGGCTTCTTCAGCCGGGTGGTAAAGGCCACCGCACCGTCCCACGGATAGCTGGTGGTCTGCTCCAGTTCCACCTCGGCGCCATTGGCGAGCTTCAGCCGAGCGGTGCTTTCGCCGTAGAGATGCACGGCGATCTCATCATCGGCAACCGCATACATGTACGAGCCGATCGAGGTCACCAGACGGGCGATGTTCGGCGGGCAGCAGGGGCAATGGTGCCATTTCCACCGGTGGTGCTTGCCGGCGCTTTCAAGCGGATTGTCGTAGAAGAAGGTCTTGCCGTCTGTGGAAAGGCCGGGCAGCGCGCCGTTATAGAGCGCCTGCTCCATGATGTCGGCATAGCGCCGATCCGGCCCGCGCCCGAGCATGCGGCTTGCCCAGAAAACCAGACCGACAGAGGCGCAGGTTTCCGCATAGGCCGTGTCATTGGGCAGATCGTAGTAATCGGTGAAGCCTTCATTGGAGGCGGCCGGCCCGATTCCGCCGGTGATGTACATCTGCTTGGTCGTCAGATCGTCCCACAGCGTTTCCAGCGCCGCCGTCAGGCTGTCGTCCCTGTATTCGGTGGCGATATCGGCCATGCCCGAATAAAGATACATGGCGCGCACAGCGTGGCCGACGACCTTTTTCTGCTCGCGCACCGGCTGGTGCGCCTGCCCATATTCATAGGTCTTCTGATGGTAATCGGACACGCTGCGGCCGTCGCGAACGGCCTCCGCCGTGAAGAAATGCGGCTCGGTGCCGCGTTCGTCGATGAAGAATTTCGACAGGTCGAGATACTTCTTCTCGCCCGTGACGCGGGCGAGCTTGACCAGCGCGAGCTCGATCTCCTCATGGCCGCAATAGCCGGGGATCTGGCCTTCGCCATGGCCGAAAACCTTGATCATGTAATCGGCATAACGGCACATGATGTCGAGTAGCTTGCGCTTGCCGGTCGCCTGATAATAAGCGACCGCCGCCTCCATCAAGTGTCCGGCGCAATAGAGTTCGTGATGATCGCGCAGGTTGGTCCACCGGCGGGATGGTTCGACGCGCTGGAACCAGGCGTTCAAGTAGCCGTCCTTGTCCTGCATCCGCTCATACATATCGATGATCTCGTCGGCGCGCGCCTCGAGCTTCGGGTTCGGCCGGCGGTAGAGTGAATAGGCGATGGTCTCGATCGACTTGCCGAGGTCGGAATCCCAGAACATCTGCGTCGTCCCGCCCCAGGGCTGAATGGGAATGACGACACCGGGGCTAGGCTGATTGACATCGATCGCCTTGAGCATGCCGGCCTCGACGCAGCGGTCGAGCAGCGTCTCGGCGGTGGAGTTGCAGACGGCATCCTGCCATTTGCCCCAGAAGCCGCCGAGATCGACATCGGGAACGGCGACGGGACGAAACTGGCGGTCATTGCTTGATTTGGTCATGGGCTCGACTTTCTCTCATTTCACCGCGCCGGCCATCAGCCCGCGCATGTAGTAGCGTTGCAGTAGCAGGAAGACGATCAGGCATGGGATCGTCATGACGATGACGCCGGCCTGAACCGCTCCCCAGTTGATGGCGCCGAGGCGCCCGGCGCGGACCGCCGTCATCAGCACCGGCAGGGTGTATTTCTCGTTGCTGGAGAGCAGCACGAGAGCGGCGAGAAACTCGTTCCAGGCATTGAGGAAGGCAAAGATCGCCACCGTAGCGACACCGGGCAGCACCAGCGGCAAGAGAACGCGGGCAAGAAGCCGGAGGTCTCGGGCCCCGTCGATGCGGGCGGCCTCCTCGATCTCCTTCGGCACGGCGTCGAAGGCGTTGCGCATCATGAAGACCGAGAAGGGCAGTTGCAGCGTCACATAGACGAGTGTCAGCCCGATGAGCGAATTGTTGAGGCCGAGCTTTGCCAGGATGATGAAGAGCGGCGTCAGGATCGACTGGAACGGGATCATCAGCGTGGCGATGATCAGCACGAAGAGCGCATTCTTCATCGGGAAGCGATATCGGGAGAAGCCGTAGCCGGCGAGCAGGCTGACGAGGACGGTCAGCACGACGGTGGCGACCGACACGAACAGCGAATTGATCATATGCCGCCAGATGCCGGCGCCGAACGTATCGAGCAGCGCATAGGCATCGAAGCTGACGCCCGATGTCGGCCAGGGCGGCAGAGGCGGCAGGCTGGCCTCCGTGCCCTGCCGGAAGGAGGCGAGCAGCGTGATCGCGAAGGGCGCCAGAAAGAAGATCGAAATGGCGATGCCGGTGAGATGATAGACGGACTTCACGCGGATCGCCTTGCGCGTCCGGCGTTCCCTTGACGTCGTCATGGACGCTCCTCCCCGACGCGCAGCAGCCAGAGCTGCACGATGCTGATCGCCACCAGGATGGCGAGAAGGGCGATCGAGAGCGCTGCGCCATAACCCAGGTTGAACGACACGAAGGACTGGTTGAAGATATAGTAGACCACCGAGATCATCTTGTTCTGCGGTCCGCCCGACGTCATGATGTAGAACTGGTCGAAGGCGAGGATCGAGCCGGTGACCGAGACGATCAGCGCCAAGGCGATCGTTTTGCGCATCAGCGGCAGCGTCAGGTGTCGGAAACGCTGCCAGCGGCCGGCGCCGTCGATGCGGGCCGCCTCCGTCAGTTCGGACGGAATGGCCTGCAGCCCGGTCAGAAGGATGATCATGGTGAAGCCAGCGATCTTCCAGACGACCATCACCACGACAGTGAGAAAGGCAGTGTCAAAGGTCGCCAGCAGATTCGGGCTCTTTTCGACGAGGCCGAGCGCTTTCAGGGCTGGGCCGATGAAGCCGCTATCGACATTGGCAAGCCAGACCCAGAGCAGCGAGGCCGTCGCAAGTCCGACGACGACGGGCAGGAAGATGATCGTGCGATAGGCGCTGACGAACTGCCGTTCCTTTTCGACGAAGATCGCCAGCGGAAAGGCAACGGCGAAGATCGCGATGGTGACGATGACAGTATAATAGGCGGTGAAATTCAGCGCCGTCATGAACCGCGTGTCGTTGACCATGCGGTAATAGTTGTTGAAGCCGATCCAGCGCGACGCGCCCATCAGCGGCCAGTTATGCAGGCTCATCCATCCCGTGAAGAGAACCGGCATGATGAAGAAGACGATGACCAGCGCCATGGCCGGCGCGATATAGGCAAGGCCGCGCCAGTTCGATCTGCGCCGTCGCCTGCGCCGAGGCAATAGAATCTCTGAGCCGGAACCGGTCATCGAAACGCTCCGCATCTTTGAATTGGAATTGGCCGGGAAGCTGCCACCGCTCCCCGGCCGCGGCCGTGGGAGAGTTTATTGGCCGCTATCGATGATCGATTGCATTTCCGACTGGGCGCTGGAAAACGCACCATCGACATCGTCGCCGAAGATGGCGGCGTTGGTGAAGCTTGCCCATGGGCCGTTGGCGCTGTTGATCAGGTCGTTGAACTGCAGCGTATAGGGCGTCTTGGCGACGCTGATCGCCTTGAGGCCGACCTGCATGCGCGGATCGAGGCCCTCCAGCACTTTGTCGGCGATATCGCCGCGTGTCGGCAGGCTGCCATATTTCGCCATGATCTTCTGGCCGTCCATCGAATAGATATATTCGAGGAACTCCTTCACCGCGTCGATCTTCTTCGTTCCCTTGGTGATGACGAAGTTGTCGCCGCCGGCGAAGGACGAAGGTTTGCCGTCAACCCCCGGAATGAGGGTTACGCCGAAATTGATCTCCGGATGCTGGGTGACCAAAGTTCCGATTGCAAAGGCGCCGAGGCTCTGCTGCCCGATCTTGCCGTTGGTGAAGGTCAGGAAGTTCGTGCCGTTGTCGCTGGCCGCGCCCGCCGGCACCAGATCTTTCTTGACCATATTGCGGTAGATGTCGACCGCCTTGCGCATCTGAGGCGTATCGAGCGTCGCCGTCTTGCTGTCGGCCGACAGGATGTCGGCGCCCGCACCCCAGACGAGCGGCGTAAAGGTGAAGATCATGCAGCCACCGCAGCCACCGCCGGAGAAATAGAAGCCGTAAGTGTCGTCACCCAGGGCCCGGATCTTCTCGGCGTTGGCGGTGATTTCATCCCAGCTCGCCGGCGCTTTCTCCGGGTCGAGACCGGCCTTCTTGTAGAGATCCTTGTTCCAGGCGAAGACCGAAGTCTCCACCGAGAGCGGCAGGCCGTAGATCTTGTCCTGATAGGTGCCGAGGCGGACATGGGACGGCGAAAGCGAATTGAAATAAGGCAGCGACTTTGCCCAGTCCGTTAGGTCTTCCAGCTGGCCGGCCGCGGCAAAAGCCGGGTTATAGATGAGATCCATCGACAGCGCATCGGGCGCCTGCCCGCCGGCAATCGCCGTCGCATATTTCTGCACCAGTTCGGAGAACGGCACTTCGGTCATGACGACCTTGTTCTCATGGCTGGAATTATAGGCTTCGACAACCTTCTTGAAGGCGTCGCCGATCCCCGAGCGAACCCACATTTCGACATTTTCGGCAGCCGACGCAGCCGAAAACAGGCATAAGGTAGCGATGCCGGTCGCCGCCAATAGACGCTTGATCATGACATTCCTCCCAATATGGCGCATCTCCTCGCGCCTTCGCTCATTCCCTCGAGGTTTTACCCCCGCATGACTGCCGGACGACGAGCCGGCACGGCAATTTCCTCACGCCCGGCTCGACAGGCCGTCCTTCCGCAAGCTCCAGCACCGTTAATCCGGCCTGTCGCCCGAGCTCCTTGAGCTCCATATCCACCGTCGTCAGCGGCGGCCGCGTCTGAGCCGCGACGATCTCCCAATTGTCGAAGCCGATGACCGAGACGTCCTGCGGCACCTTGATGCCGCGCTCGCGTAGCGCATCCACCGCACCGCGAGCGATCTGGTCGTTGCCGCAGAAGAGCGCGTCCGGTTTTTCCCCCGGCCTCTTCCACAGCTGCTCGATCGCCTCATGGCCCCAGCTTTCCGACCAGACGCCATAGAGCACCGGCTCGCGGTGGCCCGCCACGTCATGATAGGCGCCGGCCCGTTCCCGCACCGAAAAAAACTCCTCCGGCCCGGTGATATGTGCGATCCGCCGCCGCCCGATCTTCGCGAGCCATTCGACCGCCAGTTTCGCGCCCTGCTCGTCGTCCGAACGAAAGGTAACGCTGTTCTGCGTCCCCTCCGTAAAGGCGTAGACGACGGGCACATGCAAATTCGACAGATCGACGGGCAGACGTCTGTCCAGCCGCTTGCCGGTCGCAATGATGCCGTCGACCTGCTTGTCCAGCATCGCATCGACATGGGTCTGGGCGAGCGCCGGATCGTCTTCGATGGCGCACAGAAAAACCGAAACTCCATGATCGACGAGCGCGTCCGAAATGCCTGCCATCACAGGCAGCGTAAAACGGCCGTAAGTGTCGTTCGTCAGCAGTCCGATGGTGAAGCTGCGCTTGCTGAGCAGACCCCTTGCCAGCGCATTCGGCCGATAGCCGATTTCGCTGGCGATCCGTTTCACTCTCTCGCGTGTTTCCGCTCCCATCCGACCCGTATCGTTGAGCGCCTTCGACGCCGTCGAAATGCTCACCCCTGCCGCCGACGCCACCTCATGGATGGTGATCCTGCCTCTTTTTCCTCCCGCTAGGTTCAGCGCTTCCTCCTTCTGAAGTCGCCTGAGAAAAGCTTTTACCAAGTCCACTGTCAAGTGAGAAAAGGTTTTCTCATGCAATTCGGAAGGCCGGCGTCGAAGAGGTGCTGCACGGCGAAAAGGGAGCGCACGGGATCTGGGACCGATAGGCACGCGTCCCAACGCACCAGCGCCGGATGGTACTGTTTAGCCAGAAAAGGTTTAGGGGCGAAGTCTAACGGCCGCAAAACCAATCGCGGCCAGAACCTCCGATGGAGGATTCTGGCCGCGATTCCAAAAGGGCAATCTTAGAGAATCAGGCGACGTGCCTTGCCAGCGCGCAGCGCGACCAGAGCGAATGCAGAGCGTCGACCAGATGCGCGATATCGGCGTCGGAATGCAGCGGTGTCGGGGTGATGCGCAGCCGCTCGGTCTTCTTCGGCACGGTCGGATAGTTGATCGGCTGGACGTAGACGCCGCAATTGTCGAGCAGCAGGTCGGAGATCCACTTGCACTTGGCGGCATCGCCGACCATGACCGGCACGATGTGGCTGGGATTGTGCATATGCGGAATGCCGCGCTGGTCGAGCATGGCCCTGAGCTTGCGCACCCGGTCCTGATGGCGGGCGCGCTCGAACTGGCTGACCTTCAGGTGCTGGATCGAGGCGACCGCACCGGCGGCTAGCGCCGGCGGCAGCGCCGTGGTGAAGATGAAGCCGGAGGCAAAGGAGCGGATGAAGTCGCAAAGGGCTGCCGACGCGGCGATATAGCCGCCCATCACCCCGAAAGCCTTTCCGAGCGTGCCCTCGATGACGGTCAGCCGGTCCATTAGCCCCTCGCGTTCGGCAATGCCGCCGCCGCGCGGGCCGTACATACCGACGCCATGCACTTCGTCGAGATAGGTCATCGCCCCGTATTTGTCAGCGAGGTCGCAGATCTCCTTGATCGGGGCGATATCGCCATCCATCGAATATACGCTCTCGAAGGCGATCAGCTTCGGCGCCTTCGGATCGGCGGCTTTCAGCTTGGCTTCGAGATCGGCGACGTCATTGTGCTTCCAGATCACCTTGCCGCATTTGGCGTAACGGATGCCCTCGATCATCGAGGCATGGTTCAGCGCATCGGAGAAGATGATCAGGCCGGGGATCTTGGCGCCGAGCGTGCCGAGTGCTGCCCAGTTGGAGACATAGCCCGAGGTGAAGATCAGTGCCGATTCCTTGCCGTGCAGATCGGCGAGCTCACGCTCGAGCAGGACATGATAGTGGTTGGTGCCAGAAATATTCCGCGTGCCTCCCGCACCCGCGCCACAGTGGTCGATGGCGGCCTTCATCGCCTCGATCACCTTCGGGTTTTGGCCCATGCCGAGATAGTCATTGGAGCACCAGACCGTGACTTCCTTCTCGCCATCGGCCGTATGACGCGTAGCACGCGGGAAGTTGCCGCGATGACGCTCGAGATCGGCAAAAACGCGGTAGCGGCCCTCGGCATGAAGCCCGTCCAACTCGTTTTTGAAAAATGCTTCGAAGTCCATCTTATGCTCCAGTATCACGCGGCCGTTCTTGCCGACCGGACGTCCGCGCGTCAATGCTTACCCTTTGCTTTAACATCAACTGCGGCAAAAGGCCCAGATTTTTGAATGATTCCAGACAAAAAAATGCCTGCACCACAATCAGTGGGATCGGTGCGGCAAAAGCGCCTGACATAGGCGCAAAATCCGCACGGCCCGCAACAACATCCTTGATGCAAAAAAATCAAGACAAGAGTGGACAACCCTTTCTTCCGACATAGTTTTCCAGCTAGCCTGACAAAAAAACAAAAGGGACGGCCTATGCCCACTGGACGACAACCTCGGAGAAAAGAGATGAAAAAAGCTGTCATACTCGCATTGATCGGCCTGTCGATCGCAAGCTGCACGCCGACCCAGCAGGGCGCCGGTATCGGCGCTGCATCCGGCGCCGTCATTGGTGGTGCGGTCACCGGCAATGTCCGCGGCGCGGCCGTCGGAGCCGCCATCGGCGGCGTATCAGGCGCTCTAATCGGAAGCGTCGCGGAACAGCCTGGCCAGTGCTATTATCGCGACCGCTACGGCCGCCGCTACATCGACGCCTGCCCACGCTGAGCGTACGCAGAACGGCAAAAACAAAAAATCCCGGACACACATCCGGGATTTTTTGTGCTGAATTAGCGCGTGGGCAATTTAAAATGGTACACCCTGCGCGATTTTGCCGCTAAGCTGTTCACAGCTGGGCAACGAAGCTTCATGTAGGCGTAACCAAAAGCAGCGGATGCGGATTAGAGGGACAAGTCCGAAAATAGGTACTGCGTATCGGCGAACAGGCACCATGATGGTGGTCGCGGCGGCAGCTGCTTTCTCACCGGTCCTGATCGGCGACGCTTACGCCTTCAAGCTTTTCGGCATTACCATATTCGGCAAGGAGGAGGATGAAGGCGAACAGGTGCCCGATCCGGTGCGCTATCACGTCGACCTCAAGGCCGACACCGCCGATCCGGATCTTAAGGAAGCGCTGGAAAACAGCTCCCGCCTTGTCAGCGACCAGAAACGGCCAGTCTCCGGTGACCTCGGCATCGTCATCAAGGCGCGTGATGACCGTGAGCGGCTGATCGCCGCCCTATATGAAAAGGCCCGCTACGGCGGCGTGGTCACGATCACCATCGATGGCAAAAACATCGACGACCTGCCGCCCAATCCGACCTTCGACCGCTCCGGGCCGATCCCCGTCACTGTCGACATAACACCTGGCCCCGTTTTCAGGGTCAGGGAAGTGCAGTTCGGTGGCGACGCCGCAGGCCATAATCCTGCCGATTACGACCTCTCCCCGGGCGCCGAGGCCGGTTCGCTCGCCATCATCAAGGCCGGCGACAAAATAGTCGAGCAGTTGAAAAGCGAAGGCCGCCCCTTCGCCAAATTGACCGAACGCAAGGTCGTCGCCGATCACAGGAGCGATACGGTCGACATCGTGCTCGCAGCCGAAGGCGGACCTGTCGCCCCGATCGGCGATGTCGGAGTCACCGGCGAAAAAACCGTGCGGCCAGGTTTCATCCAGCGTTATTCCCGGCTGAACAAAGGGGACGCCTATTCGCCGGAAAGGCTGAAGAAGGCCGGCGAGCGCCTTCGCGCGCTCGGCGTCTTTTCGAGCGTCACCATTCATGAGGGCGATGCGCTGGCGCCCGACGGCACCCTGCCGATGACGATCGAGGTTTCCGAGGGCAAGAGGCGCTATTTCGGCGTCGGCGCCCAATATTCCACCACCGACGGCCTCGGCATCCAGGGCTATTGGGGCCACCGCAACCTGTTCGGCGAGGCCGAGACGCTGCGGATTGAAGGCTCAGTCTCGCGGCTCGGCGAAGCCACCGATGTCGGCAGCTTCGACTATTCCGCCGGCATCCTCTTTACCAAGCCCGGCGCCTTCTTCCCTGCTGCCACCCTGAAGGCCGGCATCGTCGCCAAGACCCAGAATCCGGATGCGTATAACGCGACGCTGGTCACCGCCTCGCTCGGCCTTTCCTACGAATTGACCGACAAGGACACGGTATCGGCGAGCGGCGAAGTCAGCTGGGAGCGCGATGACGACGCCTTCGGCACCAATGACTATCTGACCATCGCGCTACCACTCCAATATGATCGTGACGCTCGCGACGACAAGTTCAATCCGACCGAAGGCTATCGGGCCACAGTATCAGCAAAGCCCGGCTACGAGATCTTCAACGCCACCCCCTATGCGGCGTTCGAGGGTTCGATCTCCGGCTATTTGCCGTTCGGCGCCGAGGACCGCTTGGTTCTGGCGGGTAAGCTTGCCGCTGGCGTGCTGATCGGCGGCGGCGGGATCGAGGATATTCCTGCCACACAGCGCTTTTTCGCCGGCGGCGGCGGTTCGGTGCGCGGATACAGCTACCAGGAAATTTCACCTTACAACGATAATGGCGACGCTACCGGCGGCCGCTCATATGTGACCGGGTCGCTGGAGGCCCGCTTCAAGATCACCGATACGATCGGCCTCGTGCCCTTCATCGATGTCGGGACCGTATCGGACAGCACCTTCCCGGGTTTTTCCGATATCCGCGCCGGCGCCGGCGCGGGAATACGATATGCCACACCTTTCGGGCCGCTGCGGCTTGATTTTGCCGTGCCGCTGAACAAGTACGAAGATGGCACAGATTATGGAATTTATGCCGGCATCGGCCAATCCTTCTAGGGTTGCCGATTCGGGTTCCTTCCGATCGATGGGCCGCATGAAAACGGGGTAGTCCGCGCCGATGCAAACGCTGACAAAAATCATCAACTGGGTCGTGCGGGTCACCGGCTATGCCGTCGGCGCCATTTTGATTCTCGCTGTCGCGGCACTTGCGATCTTCGGCTTCACCTCCTTTGGCGCCCGCATCGTCACCGAAAGGATCGCCTCCACTCTTTCCAACCGCGACATGACGATCGAGGTGCGCGAACCGGAAGGGCTATTGACCGGCGGGCTTCGCGCCGCCGAAATCTCCCTGTCCGACACGCGGGGCGTTTTTGCGGAAATTCATGGCGTGGCGATCGATTGGAACCCGCTGGCGCTGCTGACGGGAACATTCCACGCCAAGCGTTTCCAGATCGACACGATCAGCGTGCTGCGCAAGCCGGTGCGCACCCTGCCCTCCCGGCCCAACGCAGAAAATTCCGGCGGCTTCGCACTTCCGGTCAAGGTCGATGTCGACCATGTGGCCCTGCCCGATATCAAACTGGCCGAAGCTTTTGCCGGACGCGCTTTCGCGCTCGCCGCCGAAGGCAGCCTTTCGGCGGATGGCGACGGCGGCGAAGCGATGGTCAATGTCAGCCGCCACGCGGTTCCGGATGCGCGCCTAACTGCCGATATCGCCTACGCGCCGGCCGAAAACCGGCTGCGGCTGAAGGCGCAGCTTGCCGAGCCGAAGGGTGGGCTGTTGGCGGATTTCCTCGGCCTGCCCGGCAATCCTGCCGTTAACATCGACCTCGACGGCCAGGGACCGATATCCGACTGGGCAGGCAAAATGCAGGCTGCACTCGACGGACAGCAGCGCGCTGCAATCGAGGGCCGGCACTCGATTAGCGCAGACGGGCTGCACCATCTCGATCTCAAGGGTGGCGGTGACCTGAGCTCGCTTCTTCCCGCAGCATTCCGACCGCTTTTCGCCGGCCAGACCAATATCGACCTTGCCGCCACCTTCGACGATCATCGCAAGATCGATATCCAGACGGGCAATATCGCCACCGGCAGCGTCGTCATCGCCGCATCGGGCACGCTTGATCCGGCCGGCAACAACAGTCTCAACGCCAACCTGCTCGGCACATCCGGACCTGTCGATTTCCGCTGGCCGCTCGCCGAAGGCGAAGCGCGCTTCCTGATATCCGGCCTCAATCTGGCGCTGACCGGCGATGCGCAGGCGGCGCGACTAAGTGTCAGTGGCTCGCTGGACAGTGCAACCCTCCCGCAGGCGGATATCGGCAACGTCAAGCTGACGGCAAAGAGCGACGCCTTCAATCTTGCCGCCCGCGCCGGCAGCATCCAACTGCGCCTTGTCGCCGGCGACGTGACCTTTGCCGAGCCGAACCTCAACCGTGCGGTCAAAGGCCCGGTCACGATCGCCGCGCCGCTGCAGATCACGGCCGGCGGCATTGGTTTCAATGGCACCACCGTCGAGAGCGCCAATATCAACGGCAGCCTCAACGGCTCCTATCAGCTAACAGACCGCGCTCTGACCGGCAATATCAAGCTGGTCGTCGAACCGGCGGCTCTGCCGGCCGCGGCGACAAGCAGGTTCGACGGGCCAATCTCGCTCGAGAGCCAGGTCGCGGGTGCCATCCCGTCGAAATTCGCGCTGTCCAACCTCGTCGTCAAATCCGGAACGCTCGAAGCCGCCGGCAACGTCGCGCTCGACGGCTCGACCTTGAACGCCGATCTCTCGGGCCGGCTGCCCGACGTCAGCAAGCTGATGGCGGGCGCAAGCGGCGGGGCCGCTTACGCGTTGCGGATCGGGGGCGAATTGCCGGCCCTCTCCGTGACAGCCAATATCAAGGCTGCCAGCCTGCAGATGGCCGATCGCATGCTTGCCAACCTCAATATCGATCTCACCGGCGTCGCCGATCCGAAGGCGCCACAGGGTAAGATTGCCGCGAGCGGCACGATCGACGGCCATCCGATCGGCGTCAATGGCGATTTCCGCTCCGAGGACGGCAGGATGAGCATTCCAGCGCTGACCGCCGACATCGGCGGCAACCGGCTGACCGGCAATCTGGAATTTTCGCCCTCCCTGACACCCTCGGGCGCATTGACTTTCGATTTTCCCAATATCGGCCTGCTCGCCGCCCTCGGCGGACAGAAAGCCGAAGGCGATCTCAAGGGATCGCTCGGCATCGCCGGCGACGGCGCCAGGATTGCCCTGAAGTTGCAAGCGACCGGCAATTCGCTCCGCCGCGATACACTCGCCATCGTCAAACCTGAGATCGATGTCACGGTGAGCGATCTCAGCGCCCTTGCGGCAAACGGCACGGTCCGGGCGGATGAGGTGAATGCCGGCGCAAACAGGCTGGCCGGCCTTTCGCTCGCTTTCACCAAGCAGCAGAATCAGACCGACTTCGATCTCAATGCCGCCTATGATGGCAATCCGGTGCTGGCGGCCGGCAATATCCAGACGACAGAGGGCACGGTCGACGTCAATCTCGATCGTTTCTCGGCAGCCCCGCGCAATATCCCGATCGAGCTTGCCGCAGCGACGCAGGTCAAAATCGCCGGCGGCGCCGCCAGTCTGGGCGGACTGACGCTGAAAACAGGCACCGGCTCGGTGAGCGTTACCGGTTCGGCTGGCGAGACGCTGAAGCTCGATGCCGTCATCAAGGAGCTGCCGGCAGCGCTCGCCAACGGTTTCGTGCCCAACCTTTCCGCTGGCGGCACGATCTCCGGAACGATCGCCGTGACGGGAACGCCGGCCGCGCCCGTCGCCGACTTCAAGCTTGACTGGAAGGATGCGACGACGGGCCAGACCAAGGGGGCCGGGTTGGCGCCGTTCGCGATCGCCGCCGGCGGCAAATTTGCCGACAAGAAGCTCGATTTCGTCACGACGATCGGCAGCGCCGACGGCCTCTCGCTCAAGGCGGCCGGCGATGTCGGCCTCGCCGACCCGACGGCGCCGGTGCTCGATATCGACGCCGATATCCGCAACCTGCCCGCCCGTTTCGCCAATGGTTTTGTTCCCGATCTCGCCGCCGAAGGCGCGATTACGGGAAGGGTGAGCGCCGCCGGCTCGCTCAAGGCTCCGACCGCCAATTTCGATCTCGCCTGGAAGCGTGCCGCGACGAGCCACACCAGGCGCGCTGGCCTTACCGGGCTTGATGTGACCGCGTCCGGCAAATTCGCCGACAACACGCTCGATTTCAATGCCGCGGTCAACGGCGCCGACAGCCTGTCTCTTAAGGCAAATGGCGCTGTCGGCATGACAGGGACGACGATCGGTAGCGTCAAGATCGACGCAACACTGACCAATGTCCCCGCAGCTGTTGCAAACGGTTTCGTCCCCGATCTCGCAGCGGCAGGCCTTGTCTCCGGAACGGTCTCGGCGAGCGGATCACCTGCCGCCCCGACCGCCGATTTCGATCTCCATTGGCAAAATGCCGTCACAAGCCAGACGAAACGCGCCGGCCTCGGCGGTCTCGGCGTGACGGCATCCGGTAAATTCGCCGACAACAATCTCGATTTCGACGCCGCGGTCAGCGGCGCCGACGGGCTCTCGCTCAAGGCAAACGGCGATGTCGCCATCACCGGCAAGACGCTCGGTGCCGCCAAGGTCGATGCGACGCTGGCAAATATCCCGGCAAGCATTGCAAACAGCTTCGTCGCCGATCTTGCTGCCGAAGGCTCAGTCTCGGGAAAGATCTTGGCGGCAGGCTCACTTTCCGCGCCGACCGCCAATTTTGATTTCAGTTGGAAAGGTGCTGCAACGAACCACACCAGGCGTGCCGGGCTTACCGCTCTCGGCATTACCGCATCGGGAAAATATGCCGAGAACAAGCTCGATTTCAACGCAGCAGCGCTTGGCGATCAAGGCCTCTCACTAAGGGCCATGGGCAATGTCGCCCTCGCCGGCACGACGATCGACAGCGTGAAGCTCGATGCCGAGATCGCCAAGGTCCCCGCCGCCCTCGCCAACGCCTTCGTTCCCGGGCTGGCGGCCGGCGGCACGATATCCGGCACCATGTCTGCGGCCGGCACACCCGCCGCACCGAAGGCCGATTTCAAGCTCGACTGGACGGATGTCGCAACCAGCCACACCAGGACCGCCCAACTTTCCGGCCTCGCGCTTACCGCATCGGGCCACCTTGCCGACAATAAGCTTGATTTCGACGCCAATCTCGGCGGCAAGGACGGCCTCTCGCTGAAAGCTGCGGGCAGTGTCGCGATATCGGGCACCTCGGTCCGCAACCTTGACGTCAAGGCCGATCTCGCCAATCTGCCCGCGAGCCTTGCCAACGGCTTCGTTCCCGGCCTTGCGGCAGAGGGCACGGTGTCGGGAACGGCATCCGCCTCCGGCGCGCTTCCCAAACCCGCCGTCGACTTCAAACTTGACTGGAAAAGCGCCGCCACCGCCCAGACCAGGAGCAGTGGTCTTTCTGGCCTCAGCGCCGCGGCATCCGGTAAATTGGCCAATGACAGGGTCGATTTCGATGCCAGTCTCGCCGGCAAGGACGGCGTGCTGGCCAAGGCGACCGGCGGCGTCACGATTGCCGGAACGGCCATCCGCGACCTTTCGGTCAATGCCGATATTCCCGCCCTGCCGGCAAATATCGCCAATGCCTTTGTTCCCGGGCTCGGGGCCGAAGGCACGCTATCGGCCAGCGCCGTCACATCGGGAACGCCGGCCAATCCGGTCGTCGATTTCAAGCTTGACTGGAAGGATGCGGCGACCAGCCACACCAAGGTTGCCGGCCTCTCCCGTCTTGCGCTGGCGGCAACAGGAAAATATGCCGGCGACAGGCTCGATTTTGATGCGGACCTCCGCGGCGGCGGCGGCATTGCGCTGAAAGCCGTCGGTAATCTTTCCATTGCAGGCACCTCGATCCGATCGATCGACGTCACCGCGAATGCCGCCAATGTTCCGGCTGCCCTCGCCAACGGCTTTGTTCCGGGTATTGGCGCTGACGGTACGATCTCGGCGACCGCCAAGGCGACCGGCACGCTGTCCGCGCCCGCCGTCGATTTCAGGGTCGATTGGAAGAACGCCGCGACGAGCCAGACAAAGGGCGCCGGTCTTTCGCCGTTCACCATCGGCGCATCGGGCAAGCTGGCCGACAACAAGCTGACGGTCGACACCAGTCTTGCCGGTGACGCCGGCATGTCGCTGAAGGGCGGCGGCAGTGTCGTGATGTCAGGCAATCGGGCTCTCGACCTGCGCTTCAACGGCAATGTTCCTTTCGCAGTGCTCGGCACCCCGCTTGCGCAGCAGGGCCTGGTCGCCGAGGGGGTCGCCACCGTCAATCTTGCGATCGGCGGAACAGCCGCAGCACCTGTCATCAACGGCACGGTCTCGACCAATGGCGCCAAGCTCGTCGACGTCAGACGCAATCTTGCTGTCAACAATCTCGCAGCCACCGTGACCTTCAATGGCACCCAGGCCGTGATATCGCGTCTCAGCGGCAATCTTGGCGGCGGCGGCACGATTTCGGCGAGCGGCACCATCGGTATCCAGCCGGCCGGCGGCTTTCCCGCCAACATTTCGATCAAGCTCGACAAGGCAGTCTATGTCGACGGAACCCTCGTCGTCTCGACCGTCAACGGCACCGTGAGCCTGCGCGGGCCGATCATGAGCGCGACACTGAGCGGCAAGCTGCGGCTGGACAAGACCTCGATCACCGTCCCGGAAAAATTGCCGACTTCGCTCAGCGAAATCGACATAAGGCACAAGAACGCGCCGCGGGCCGTAGTTGCGCAGCTGCGGGAGGACGGCGAGCGGAAAACCGGCGAGAAATCCTCCGTGATCACCCTCGATCTCGAACTCGACGCGCCCTCGCACATCTTCGTGCGTGGCCGCGGCATCGATGCCGAACTCGGAGGCCGCGTGACGATCCGCGGAACGGCGGCAGTACCCGTCGTCACCGGCGGGTTCACCATGCGCCGCGGCCGGTTGACCATTCTCAACCGCCGTCTGAATTTCTCCGACAAGAGCAGGATCACCTTTGCCGGCGATCTAACGCCGGCGCTCGACATGGAAGCTAGCTCAACCTCCGGCACGACGACCCTGACGGTCGATGTGGCCGGCCTCGCCACCGATCCTTCGATCACCTTTTCCTCCTCGCCCCAGCTGCCGCAGGACGAGGTGCTGGCGCAGCTGATCTTCGGCCAGTCGATGTCGAAACTCTCGCCGGTGCAGATCGCCCAGCTCGCCGATGCCGTCAGCCAGCTGGCCGGCAACCGCTCCACCTCGCTTTTCGAAGGCCTGCGCAACCAGCTCGGCGTCGACGATTTCGACGTCAGCACCGATGAGAAGGGCCAAACGAGCGTCAGCGTCGGCCGCTACCTCAACGACCGCACCTATTTCGAACTGCAACAGGGCGGCGCGGCCGGCGCCAAGGCAATCATTAATCTCGATGTCGGCCGCGGAGTCAAATTGCGCGGCGCCGCTGGCGGCAACGGGGCGGGCGAAGCGGGCATCGTTTATGAGCGGGAATATTGAGGCGGCCTAGAAGCCGGTCTTGCTCGTCTTGAGAAGGATGTTGGTCTCGGTCGAGTTAATACCGTTGATCAGCCGAATGCGGCGTAGCGTCTCGTCGAAGGAGGCAAGGTCGCGATCCTCGAGTTCGGCGACGAAATCCCATTTGCCGTTGGTGCTGTGAAGGGCGCGGACCTGCGGCAGACCCCGCAACTGATCGGCTACCCTGTCGGCCAGTTTGCCGAGCACCTCGATCATGACGATGGCGCGCACGCCGGCGGATCGCGTCTCGTGACCGGTCCGGATGGTGAAGCCGACAATGGTGCCACTGGCAACGAGCCGGTCGATGCGGGCGGCGACCGTTGCCCGCGACGCACCGGTCTGAGCCGCAAGCGAGGAAACGGACATCCGGGCATTGTGGCGAAGCGCGCTCAAGAGTTCGGTATCGAGATCGTCCACGCTGATCACTCTGTCAAGATAGCTTTATCATTCTGCGCAATCATATTCCATTTCTGACACTTTTCCATCTTTTTGCCGGCAGCCCTTTATCCCACTATCGGCCTAAACAGGCCTCAACGCGGAGCCCTCGCATGAATGTCCAATCGCGATCTGTCACCCTCATCGGCGCACCCTTGGAGGAAGGCTCCGGCCGCAGAGGTGCTGCCATGGGCCCCGCGGCGCTGCGCATCGCCGGCGTCGACCAGACACTGATCGATCTCGGCCACGATGTCGCCGATAATGGCGACCTCAGGATTGTGCCGGCGATGGACCTGCCAAATCATTCCAAGGCCCATAATCTGAGGATCGTCGGCGCCTTCACCCGCGCACTCGAAAGCAGCGTCTATGATGTCGCCGCCTCCGGCCGCTTTCCGCTCATTCTCGGCGGCGACCACAGCCTTTCCATGGGCAGCGTCTCCGGCATGGCCCGCTATGCCGCCGGCAAGGGTCGTCCGCTCTTCGTTCTCTGGCTCGATGCCCATGCCGATTTCAATTCTCCGGCCACCTCCCCCTCCGGCAATATTCACGGCATGCCTGTCGCCTTCTTCTGCGGCGAGGCGGAGTTCGCCGAGATCCTGCCGAAGGGCCGTCCCTTCGTCGATCCGAAGCATGTTTTCCAGGTCGGCATCCGCTCGGTCGATGCGCGCGAGCGCGAGGAAATCCACGAACACGGTGTCAACGTCTTCGATATGCGTGCCATCGACGAACAGGGCATCGGCGCCATCATGCGCCATATTCTCGATGTCGTCGCCAAGGCCGACGGCCTGCTGCATGTCAGTCTCGATCTCGATTTCCTCGATCCCGATATTGCCCCTGGCGTCGGCACGACGGTGCCGGGCGGCGCGACCTTCCGCGAGGCCCATCTTGTCATGGAGATGCTGTCCGACAGCGGTCTCGTCTCGTCGCTCGATCTCGTCGAGCTCAATCCGTTTCTCGACGATCGTGGCAAGAGCGCCCGCATATTGGTGGAATTGACGGCCAGTCTCTTCGGCCGCCGCATCTTCGATCGTCCAACCCGTGCCGCATAGATCAGGCTTAGAGGGAAAAGAGCCATGACCACTTCGGAAAAATTGATCGCCACGGAACAGCGGCTCGGCGCCAATAATTACAAGCCGCTCGACGTGGTGCTGACGCGCGGCGAAGGCGTGTATGTCTGGGATACCGATGGCAACCGTTATCTTGATTGCCTCTCTGCCTATTCCGCCGTCAACCAGGGCCATTGCCATCCGAAGATCCTCGCCGCCATGGTGGAGCAGGCCGGCCGGCTAACCCTCACCTCCCGCGCCTTCCGCAACGATCAGCTCGCCCATCTCTATGAGGAGCTCGCGGAGCTGACCGGCTCGCACAAGATCCTGCCGATGAACTCCGGCGCCGAAGCGGTGGAGACCGCCATCAAGGCGGTGCGCAAATGGGGCTACGAGGTCAAGGGCGTGCCGGAAGGCCAGGCGGAGATCATCGTCTGCGCCGACAATTTCCATGGCCGGACGCTGAGCATCATCAGCTTCTCCACAGACCCCGACGCTCGCAACGGCTTCGGCCCCTACACGCCGGGCTTCCGCATCATTCCCTTCGGCGATGCCGAGGCTTTCGCCGCCGCCATCAACGACAATACGGTGGCGGCGCTGATCGAGCCGATCCAGGGGGAAGCCGGCGTCATCATTCCACCGGCCGGTTATTTCTCCCGCATCCGCGAGCTCTGCACGGCAAACAACGTCACCCTCATCCTTGACGAGATCCAGACCGGCCTCGGCCGCACCGGCAAGCTGCTGGCCGAAGAGCACGAGGGCATCGAGGCCGATGTGACGCTGATCGGCAAGGCGTTGTCCGGCGGCTTCTACCCGGTATCCGCGGTACTTTCGAATTCCGAGGTGCTGGGGGTGCTGAAGCCCGGCCAGCACGGCTCGACCTTCGGCGGCAACCCGCTCGCCTGCGCGGTTGCGCGCACCGCGCTGAAGGTGTTGACGGAAGAAGGCATGATCGAAAACGCCGCAGCGATGGGCGACTATTTCCTCGAAGGCCTGAGGTCGATGCGCTCGAACATCGTCCGCGATGTGCGCGGCCGCGGTCTGATGATGGCCGTCGAGCTGGAACCCGAGGCCGGCGGGGCACGCCAATATTGCCATGCGCTGAAGGAGCGCGGCCTTCTCGCCAAGGACACCCACGACCATACGATCCGCCTTGCCCCGCCGCTGATCATCTCAAGGGAACAGGTCGACTGGGCAGTCTCGCAGATCGAAAAGACGATCGGCTGACGGAAATCGAGACTGAAAACCTGGGTAATCCGGTTTCCGATTTAGATTTGGGCAACACTCTTTCGCTAATGTCGTCGTAACCGTAACGATGCTTCGCCGGACGCAAAGCCATCGCGTGGTGTGAAGGCAAAGCTCGTCAGCGCCAATGGGGGCGCACTCGCTTCTGCTTTGGCTTACGACAGTTGGGAAGAATTCTAATGGCTACGATCAATTCCACTAGCTTCAGCGGCGATACGCTCGAGATCATTGCCTTCCGCCTGCATGATCAGGAATTCTGCGTCAAGACCACGACCATCCGCGAAATCCGCGGTTGGGCGCCGTCGACGCCAATCCCGCATGCGCCGGCCGATGTCATCGGCGTCATGAACCTGCGCGGCTCGGTCATTCCGATTATCGATCTCGCCTACAAGCTCGGCATGAAGAGCACCGTCGCCAACGAGCGCAGCGCCATCGTCGTTGCCGAAGTTCACAGCATGGTCATCGGCATGCTGGTCGACCGCGTCTCGGATATCCTCACCATCTCCTCCAGCCAGGTCCAGCCGGTGCCCGAGGTGACCGCCTCCTTCGACCGCGCCTATTGCGAAGGCATCATCGCGTCGGAAAACGGCATGATCTGCTTCCTGAACCTCTCCAAGATGTTCAAGGAAAACGAAACGGACGATCTGGCAGCCTGATCCGCCAATAGAATTCGCCCATCGAGAACCGCCCGTCCGGGCGGTTTTTTATTTGCGCACGGCAACCAATCTTCGGATTCCGCAATACATTCTTGACGCCATCTCCAGCGGGCTCACCGGCGCGGCATCTCGTTTCACGCGTCGCCAGGGCGCACGGCGCTGCCGCGGCAAGCGCCGACAGTTGGGAACAATTCTGATCCCAAGCTGCATCACGTTGAACGGACCCGCATCCTATAGAATCGATTCCGGGATTACGCCGTGGGACCTAAGATGAAGCGCGCCGGCGCATACCGCCTCGGCGCGCTTCAATCGGTTATCCGAACAACGCGAAGATCGTCCGTAGCGTCACCCATACACCCCAGAGATCTAAATTTTGCGGGAATGCGAAAGGCAGCATGCTGCTGCCTCCGCAGGCATGAGCCAGTTGGATTACCGGATCCGGTGTGTTTCCGCCGCCGGTTTGCGGATCAGGGGAGCGGCCTGCAGCACGAGGGCATCCAAGCCGTTTTCCTCCTTTTCCAGAATTTCGAACAATTGCCGCCGCATACGCGGCTCCCAAAATTTGTTGATATGGTTGGCGACCCCCTCAGCGGCCTCGCTGGCCGGCTGGCTCTTGAAGAAGGTGGCGATCTGGTTTGCCATATAGACGAGTTTGGTCTTGGTATCATGCGACATCGGCAATGCTTCCGGGCGAGATGCGGTGCGGGTGAGTGAAAATCTCGAAGTCCTCGCCGCGCACCAGGGCGACGAGCGTCATGCCGGCCTTTTCGGCCGTGCGGATGGCAAGAGCCGTGGGCGCTGAAATGGCGATGAGCACGGGGGAGCCGAGGATCGCCGCCTTCTGCACCATCTCGACCGAAAGCCGGCTGGTAACGGCGACGGCGCCGCTCCCGCCGTTTTCGCCCGCGCGGATAACGGCGCCGCAAAGTTTGTCCAGCGCATTGTGCCGGCCGACATCTTCGCGCACGGCAATCAGACCTCTATCGGGAAGATAGAAGGCGGCGCCATGCACCGCCCGTGTCTCGCGATGCAGCGGCTGTGCCTCGCTCAGAAGCGAAACGGCGCGCACGATATTGGCATGCGAGAGCGACAGCGGTGACGTCGAGACATCCGGCACCGGCCGCACTGCCTGTTCGATCGATTCGATGCCGCAGAGCCCGCAGCCGACCGGCCCCGCCATGCTGCGGCGCCGCGCCCGCAGCCGATCGGCGACGTCGTCGACAAGGTTGACCTGCACGTCGATCCCCCGCTCGCCCGCAACGACCTCGATGCCCGATATCTCCGCCCGCTCGGCGATGATCCCTTCGGTCAGGCTGAAGCCGACGGCAAAATCTTCGAGATCGGCGGGCGTCGCCATCATCACCGCATGCGAGCTGCCGCCATAGGAAAAGGCGATCGGCACTTCTTCCGGCACGATACGAGAGCCGCTGTGCATCAGGCCGTTGCGGCGCGCGGTTTCGGGGGCGTGAGCGGTGGTGGGGAAAGTCATGGCTTACGCGCCCTCATCCGCCCTTTAGGCACCACCCGGGGCTCGAGCCGCCGGCCGACAACGCCGAACCGTACCGCCATCGTCACTCCGCAGCCTCGAGCTTGCCGGCGATGCGGCGCGATTGCCGTGCCTGCTCATCATATTCCATCTGCCAGTCGCTCGGCCCGTTGGAAGGCGAGACCTGCACCGCCGTCACCTTATATTCCGGGCAATTCGTCGCCCAGTCGGAAAAGTCGGTGGTAATGACGTTCGCCTGCGTATTGGGATGATGGAAGGTCGTATAGACGACGCCGGGCGCTACGCGATCGGTGATCAGCGCCCGGAGCGTCGTGTCGCCGGAGCGGCTCATGAGCTTCACCCAGTCGCCGTCGCGGACGCCGCGCTGTTCGGCATCGTGCGGATGGATTTCCAGCCGGTCTTCCGCATGCCAGACGACATTCTCTGTCCGCCGCGTTTGCGCCCCGACATTGTACTGGCTGAGGATGCGGCCGGTGGTGAGCAGTAGCGGGAAGCGCGGGCCGGTGCGTTCATCGGTCGCTACATATTCGGTGCGGATGAACTTGCCCTTGCCGCGCACGAAGCCGTTGACATGCATGATCGGCGAGCCGAGCGGGTTCTTCTCGTTGCAGGGCCACTGCACCGAGCCCAGCTTGTCGAGATAGTCGTAGGAGATCAACGCGAAACTCGGCGTCGTCGCGGCAATCTCGTCCATGATTTCCGACGGATGGCTGTAGTTCCAGCCGAGTCCCATCGTCTGGGCAAGCTTCTGCGTCACCTCCCAGTCGCCATAACCGTTGCGCGGCGACATCACCTTACGCACGCGATTGATGCGCCGCTCGGCATTGGTGAAGGTGCCGTCCTTCTCGAGGAAGGTCGAGCCCGGCAGAAAGACATGGGCGTAGTTGGCGGTCTCGTTGAGGAACAGGTCCTGAACGACGACGCATTCCATCGCCGCCAGCCCGGCCGCGACATGTTTGGTATCGGGATCGGACTGGAGAATGTCCTCACCTTGGACGTAGAGGCCCTTGAACGAGCCGTCGACCGCCGCATCCAGCATGTTGGGAATGCGCAGGCCCGGCTCGTTGTCGAGCTTCACACCCCAGAGCTTTTCGAAGATGTCGCGCGTCGCATCGTCGGAAATGTGCCGGTAGCCCGGCAGCTCGTGCGGGAAAGAACCCATGTCGCAGGAGCCTTGCACGTTGTTCTGGCCGCGCAGCGGATTCACGCCGACGCCGGGACGGCCGATGTTGCCGGTCGCCATCGCCAGATTGGCGATCGCGATGACCGTGGTCGAACCCTGGCTGTGTTCGGTGACGCCGAGACCGTAATAGATCGCGCCGTTGCCGCCCTTGGCATAGAGCCTTGCCGCGCCGCGCAGATCCGCCGCCGGCACGCCGGTGAAGATCTCGGTCTCTTCGGGGCTGTGCGCCGGTTCAGCGACGAAGGCCGCCCAGTCCTCGAATTCCGACCAATCGCAGCGCTCGCGGATGAAGGTCTCGTCATACAGGCCTTCGGTGACGATCACATGTGCAAGCGCCGTCATCACGGCCACATTGGTGCCGGGCTTCAGTGGCAGATGATAGGAAGCCTCAACATGCGGCGACCGGACGATATCGGTGCGGCGCGGATCGATGACGATGAGCTTGGCCCCCTGGCGCAGCCGCTTCTTCAGCCGTGAAGCGAACACCGGATGGCCGTCGGTCGGGTTGGCGCCGATGATGACGACGACATCGGACTGTTCGACGCTGTCGAAATTCTGCGTGCCGGCCGAGGTGCCGAATGTCTGGCCGAGGCCGTAGCCGGTTGGCGAGTGGCAGACGCGGGCGCAGGTATCGACATTGTTGTTGCCGAAACCGGCACGGACCAGCTTCTGCACCAGATAGGTTTCCTCGTTGGTGCAGCGCGACGAGGTGATGCCGCCGATCGCCTCGCGACCATACTGGTACTGGATGCGGCGGAACTCCGACGCCACATGCGCGAAGGCCTCGTCCCAGCTCACCTCGCGCCAGGGATCGCTGACCTTTTCGCGAATCATCGGGTTGAGGATGCGTTCCTTGTGGTTGGAATAACCGTAAGCGAAGCGACCCTTGACGCAGGAATGCCCGCGATTGGCCTGGCCGTCCTTCCAGGGAACCATGCGCACCAGCTCCTCGCCGCGCATTTCCGCCTTGAAGGAACAGCCGACGCCGCAATAGGCGCAGGTGGTGATGGCCGAATGCTCGGGCTGGCCGATCGCTATCACCGACTTCTCGGTCAGCGTCGCCGTTGGGCAGGCCTGGACGCAGGCCCCGCAGGAGACACATTCGGAATCGATGAAGGCTTCATGCGCACCCGCGGAAACCTTGGAGCCGAAACCGCGCCCCTCGATCGTCAGCGCGAAGGTGCCTTGCACCTCCTCGCAGGCGCGCACGCAGCGCGAACAGACGATGCACTTGGAGGGATCAAAGGTGAAATAGGGATTGGACTCGTCCTTCGGCGCCCATTTCAGATTGATCTCGCCATTGTTGCGCGCCCTGACATGGTTGTCGCCGTCATAGCCGTAGCGCACGTCGCGCAGGCCGACGGCGCCTGCCATGTCCTGCAATTCGCAATCGCCGTTGGCAGCACAGGTCAGACAGTCGAGCGGGTGGTCGGATATGTAGAGTTCCATCACGCCGCGGCGGACATCCTTCAGCCGATCCGTCTGCGTGTGCACCACCATATTGGCCGCCACCGGCGTCGTGCAGGAGGCCGGCAGGCCGGCCCGGCCCTCGATCTCGACGAGACAGAGCCGGCAGGAGCCGAAGGCTTCCATCATGTCGCTGGCGCAGAGCTTCGGCACGGTGATGCCTGCCTCCATCGAGGCGCGCATGATCGACGTGCCCTCCGGCACGATGATCTGCTGCCCGTCGATGGTCAGCGTCACCATGGTTTCCGATTTCGAAGCGGGAGTGCCGTAGTCGATTTCATGGATGAGAGACATGGTCGGCCTCCTGTATGGACGTGGAAATGAGCAATTCGCAGGAAGTTAACGGGTGGAAAGTCATCACTCAGCCGCCTCCGCGATCGGCGCCGGCGAAAAATCCTCCGGGAAATGCGTCATCGCGCTCATGACGGGATAGGGCGTGAATCCGCCGAGCGCGCAGAGCGAGCCCAATTTCATCGTGTTGCAGAGATCGGCCAGCAGCGCTCGGTTCTTCTCCGGCTCGATGCCATGTGCGATCTTGTCGGCCGTCTCAACGCCGCGCGTCGAGCCGATGCGGCAGGGGGTGCACTTGCCGCAGCTTTCGACGGCGCAGAATTCCATGGCGAAACGCGCCTGTTTCAGCATATCGGCGGTGTCGTCGAAGACAACGATGCCGGCATGGCCGATCAGCCCGTCCCTGGCGGCGAAGGCTTCGTAATCGAACGGCGTGTCGAACAGCGCCCGCGGGAAATAGGCCCCGAGTGGCCCGCCGACCTGCACGGCCTTGACCGGCCGTCCCGTCGCCGTACCACCGCCGATCCTGTCGACGATATCGCCGAGCGAAAGACCGAAGGCTGTCTCATAAAGACCGCCATATCTGATATTGCCGGCGATCTGCAGCGGGATGGTGCCGCGTGACCGGCCCATGCCGAAATCGCGATAGAAGGCGGCGCCCTTCTCCATGATTACCGGCACGGAAGCGAGCGAGATCACGTTGTTGATGACGGTCGGACAGTTGAACAGTCCCTTATGCGCCGGCAGTGGCGGTTTGGCACGCACGACGCCGCGCTTGCCTTCGAGGCTGTTCAAAAGGGCCGTCTCCTCGCCGCAAACATAGGCGCCGGCGCCGGTGCGCACTTCGATATCGAAAGCGCGGCCCGAGCCGAGTACCGACGGGCCAAGAATCCCAGCCTGTCGCGCGATGCCGACGGCCTCGCTCATCGCAGCAATCGCATGCGGATATTCCGAACGCGTGTAGATGAAGCCCTTCGTGGCGCCGGTCGCAAGTCCTGATATCGCCATGCCTTCGATCAGCACGAAGGGATCACCCTCCATGATCATCCGGTCGGCAAAGGTGCCGCTGTCGCCCTCATCGGCATTGCAGACGATATATTTGCGCTCGCCGGCCGCATCGAGAACGGTCTTCCACTTGATGCCGGTGGGGAAACCCGCGCCGCCGCGTCCACGCAGGCCGGAATCGGTGACTTCCTGGACGATTTCGGCGGGCGCCATCGAAACGGCGCGGCGGAGGCCGGCAAGGCCGCCATGCGCCTCATAATCCGAAAGCGAGAGCGGATCGATAACGCCGCAGCGGGCGAATGTCAGGCGGGTCTGTTGCTTCAGGAACGGGAGGTCTTCAACCTCCCCGAGACAGAGGGGGTGATCGCCGCCGTTGACGATCCCGGCGTCGAAAAGACCGGACACATCCTTTGTCTTCACCGGTCCGTAGCCGATGCGCTTGCCGGCAAGCTCGACCTCGACCAGCGGCTCCAGCCAGAACATTCCGCGCGAGCCGTTGCGCACGATCTCGGCATCGAGGCCGCGGGCGACGATCTCCTGGGCAATCGCCTTTGCCACCTTTTCGGCCCCGAGCGCCAGCGCAGCGGCATCGCGCGGAACATATATCTTGACTGTCATCGGCGCGCCTCCGCAACGAGTTCTGTCGCCATCTGATCGTCGACCCGGCCATACACCTCGCCGTCGAGCATTGCCGACGGCGCGCAGGCGCAGAGCCCGAGGCAGTAGACGGCCTCCAGCGTCACGCTGCCGTCCAGCGTCGTCTGGTGAAAATCGATGCCGAGCAGCGCCTTGATGCGCTCAGCCAGCGCGTCACCACCCATCGACTGACAGGCCTCGGCGCGACAGAGCTTCAGCACATGCCGCCCAGCGGGGTGGTCGCGATAATCGTGATAAAAGGTCATCACGCCATGCACCTCGGCACGCGAAAGGTTCAGTTCCTCCGCGATCACGGGCAGGGCTTGCTGCGGCACATAGCCGAATTCCTGCTGAACTTGATGAAGAATGGGAAGCAGCGGCCCTTCAAGGAAGCGAAGGTCGGCGACAATGGAACGCGTGCGCGCTGCGATATCGCCTTCGGCGATATGGATGGTCATAAGGCAGCCCTCCCAGCCGCTGGCTCGTTGCGGAATGGCGCCCTCCCCAGCATGAGGCCATTCGTCATACAGCATCTCAGGGAAGCCGTTGCCGATCAATAAAGCTATCTCGTGGATTGATAGGTTTTTTCTATCAGAGCTCTTCATCGCGCACGAGCACGCGCGCTTCATGCAGCAAGGCAGACACGAGCGGCGTGAAAGGCTCGCGGTAGGGCGCGACGAGGCCGACCAGATGGTGGGCCTCCGGCTCAACGATCGGAATCATTCGGATTTCTATTGGGAATCCAAATGATTTCGCGACGTTGCGCGGCATGATGCTTGCCCAGCGTCCGGTTCTGACATGCGAGAACAGCACGATCATCGAGTTGGATTCGAGTGTTGGATGCACCGTGGCCCCGGCTTCCGTCAAGTGGCGGTTGATGATGCGTCGGTTCTGCATGTCAGCGGTCAATAGACAAAGCCGAAGATCGCCGACCTCCTTCCAGGTCACACTGTCGCGATCAGATAGCGGGCTGCCCGCAGCCGTGATCAGATGATAGCGCTCGGCATAGAGGGGAACACTGGTGACACGCCCGAGCGGCTCATTTTCAAGATAGGTGATACCGGCGTCGATCTCGAGATTTTCGAGCATGCTCAGCACCTGCAGCGAATTACGCGAGACGATCGAGAAGGTGACGCCGGGATGTCGTTCCTGAAAGGGCGTGGTGATGCGCGAAAGCATGGCCAGGGCCGTCGGAATGGCGGCGAGACGAATGTGGCCGGAAAGACCGCGCCGCGCCGCGCGCATTTCCTCGCGCATGGTGCGGGCATCGCCGACGATGCGCCGCGCCCATTCGAGCACACGCTGCCCCTCCGGCGTCAGCCCCTGAAACCTCGACCCGCGCTGCACCAGCATGACGCCGAGCTGATCCTCCAGCTGGCGGATGGCGGCCGAGAGCGTCGGCTGCGAAATCCCGCATTCCTCCGCAGCGCGGCCGAAATGCTTTTCATTGGCAAGCGCGATGAAGAATTCCAGCTTGTCGATCATGCGGTCTCCCGACCCGGTATGACAGCATCCGGATCCAGCCCATCTTCTGCGCAGCCACCGTGCGACCAGTCATGCTTTAACCGTTTTCGACAGCCGGAAAAAGATCGAACAGCGATTCGAGGAAGGCAGGCACGCTGAGATTGCCGATACTGTAATAGACCAGCCTGCCCTGACGGCGCGTATTGACCAGCCCTTCGAGCCTCAGACGCGCGAGCTGTTGCGAGACCATTGCCTGTTGTATGCCGAGAATGCTCTCGATTTCACCCACCGTCCGCTCCTCACTCGCGAGGATGCAGAGGATCAGAAGTCGGCTCTGATGTGCCAGCGCCTTCAGCAGATCGCTCGCTTCATGGGCTTTTGCAGCGAGTTTCTGCAATTCCTGGCCGGTCATCCCCGGCTCCGGTTTAGGCAACGGCATTCGGCATCTCGGAAGGGAAGCAAAAGGTAGATCAGCACAATAGCATATTCGCACAAGCGAATTCGTCAAATGTGATGAAATGCCAAAAAAGGTCCAAGTAAATCAGCAGATAAGCTGACCGCCATTGATCTCGAGGACTTGGCCCGTAATGTATCCGGAGAGAGAAGGAGCCGCGAGGAACAGATAGGCGGGAGCGCAATCCTCGGCCGTGCCGAGCCGTTGCAAGGGAATGGATTTTCTCGTCTGCTCCAGCTTTTCGCGGGAGGAATAGCGCTCATGGAAATCCGTCTCGATCGTTCCCGGCGAGACGCAATTGACCCGGATGCCATCCGGCGCCAGCTCACGGGCAAGCGCCTTGGAATAGGTGGAAACAAAGGCTTTCGAGGCCGAATAGACCGAAGAACCGGGACTGCCGCCGGTCAGCGCTGAAATCGAAACCGTGTTGACGATGGCCGCGCCTTCCGCCGCTTTCAATGCCGGCAACAGCGCCCGGGTCAGCGCCACCACCGACGTCTGGTTCAGCCGTACGATCGCTTCATAGTCTGCGTCGGTCAGCGTCGCAGCCGGAAAACGGCCGAGCATGGTGCCGGCATTATTGACGAGCACATGCACCTTGTCGAAGAAGGCGAGAGCGTCCTCCGCAAATTGCGCAGCGCCGCCGGCGGCGGTGAAATCGGCGTTCAGCAACAGCGCCCGTCTTTCCGATTCAGCCGTAAGCAGGAAATCCGGCAGATCCCGTCCCGGTTTGCGCCCGGTATGGACGATCACCTTCGCGCCGCAGTCCAGGAACTGCCGGGCCACCTCGAGGCCGATGCCCCGCCCGGCGCCGGTGACGACGACATTGCGATTTTCAAATAGTCTCGGATGGAACACGAAGCCGTCCTCCTCGCGGACGATGCCGCCGGTTGCGTCATTCGCCCTTAACATATGAACGCGCCGGCCGAAAGAAAGGCACGCATCGATCTTTCCGCCGCAGGAGAGAGCTCCGGGAGGCTCAGCTTTCGTTCTCGCTCTCCAGAAGCCGCGCACCCGGCCCTTCCTCGCCAAGCCGATCGCAGGGATTGCGCAAGGGGCAGCTTTCGATCGACAGACAGCCGCAGCCGATGCAGCCAGTCAGACGGTCTCTCAGCAGGCTGAGGCGTCTGATTCGCTCGTCGAGTTCATTCTTCCAGCGCCCTGACAGCGTCTGCCAGTCGGCAACCGTCGGTGTGCGCCCCTGCGGCAGGGAGGCAAACGCCGTCTGGATTTCCGAAAGCGGAATGCCGACACGTTGCGCCACCTTGATGATGCCGAGCCGGCGAAGCACGTCACGTCCGTAACGCCGCTGATTGCCGCGCGTTCGGATGCTGGAGATCAACCCCTTGGCCTCATAGAAATGCAACGCCGAGACGGCAAGACCGCTGCGTTCCGCCACCTCGCCGACCGTCAAAAGCCTGCCGAGCGGCGTAACGGTGATCGTATCCATCGCCTCTTGACCTCAATATTAGTTGAGGTTGTATAACGCCTGCTCCCCCAAGCGTAAAGCCCAGGTGCAGGAAGGAGCGACAGTGAGATCACCCGGTCGATAACGGACTGAAATCATGGCGCCGGCATTTGCCACTCTCGCGACGACCGCGTCCTGCCGATATAGCGGCCTGAGACGAGCTCCGGTTCCGTTCCCGGCAGGTACGGGACCTCGGAAAACACCCGGGCAGGACTCCGCCCGGGTGTTTTTTCGCGTTCGCGGTTCGGTTCCGACCAGACGGACGGGGTGTGTGATTTTGCGGTTGCGGTAAGAACACCCCGATGATAGTTTCCGCTGAAATAACAGGGGAGCTCCGTGTCGCCGGGGCTGAGATGAGAAGCGCAAGCCTCCGGACCCTTCAAAGCTGATCTGGGTAATGCCAGCGGAGCGAGGTTCAGATGTTTTCCGGCGCACAAGTGTCATCCTTTACGATATCCGGCAGTCTCGCCGGCACCATTCCCGATGTCTTCGACAGGTTTGCGCATCTGCGACGCCGCGCGATTTTTCAAGTGCGCCAAGGGCGCCGCGGCACCTTGAATTGCTGCGTGGTTTTATCCTTGGATCGATTCCGACCTGAAGAAGCATGCAGCCGGACGAAAGCCTGAAATCGACGCTGATGACATCGCCACCCCCATCGGATTCGCGTCTTGCCGCGCTCGGTGCCGCCCTGTACCGGGCGATCCCCGCCCTGCTCGCCGGCTTTGCCTTTCTGGCCGCATGGGAACTTTATGTCGATCTCTCCGGCATTAAACCGTCCATCCTGCCGGCGCCTTCGCGCATCCTGAACCAGGGCTGGCTGAACCGCGAAGCGTTGATGTCTAACACCTGGCCGACGCTCGGCGCCACACTCGGCGGCTTCGCCCTGTCGCTCGCCTTCGCTTTCGTCTCGTCGATCCTGATGGATTTCATGCCCTTCATGCGCCGGGCATTGCTGCCGATCTTCATTGCCAGCCAGACCCTGCCGCTGGTGGCGATCGCGCCCCTCGTCGTCCTCTGGTTCGGTTTCGGCCTGTTGCCGAAGATATTGCTGGTGGCGCTCGTCACCTTCTTCCCGCTGCTCGTCGCTTTGCTGAAGGGTTATGAGGCGACCGACCGCGACATCGCTGAACTCTTGAACTCGATGAAGGCAAGCCGCTGGTGCATTTTCCGCCTGGCCCGGCTTCCCTCCTCGCTACCCTATTTCTTCGCCGGCCTCAGGATCTCGATCACCTATGCCGTCGTTGGCGCGATCTTTGCCGAATATGCGGGAGCCGCGCGCGGCCTCGGCATCTATATCCTCAACGCCAAGAATAATTTCCGGCCGGATCTGGTCCTCGCAGCCGTCGTTGTCAGCGCCGTGCTGACACTCTGCCTCTTCGGAGTGACGCTGATGATCGAGCGCCTCGTCATGCCGTGGCAACCGTCCGGGGAGCACCGTCGATGACCGCTGAACTGGTCGAACTGCGCAAGATTTCGAAATCCTTCGACGGCATGCAGGTGCTCGGCGACATTTCGCTCGCTGTCGCAAGCGGCGAGTTCGTCTCGATCGTCGGCCCCTCCGGCTCCGGAAAATCGACGGTGCTCCGATTGCTGACCCAGGCGCTTCGACCCGATTCAGGCGCCTTGCTCTTCAAGGGCGCCCCGCTGGAACAGGCGCCGCATTCTTTTGCCTTCATGCCGCAACGCGATGCGCTGATGCCCTGGCGCCGGATCATCGACAATGCCGCCCTCGGCTTGGAGGTGGGCGGCATGAGCCGCCGCGACGCCCGCGCCACCGTGGCGCCGCTGTTCGAGCATTTCGGCCTTGCCGGCTTCGAACACCATTATCCCGCCGAACTCTCCGGCGGCATGCGCCAGCGCGCCGCGCTGTTGCGCACCGTCGTCCAGAGCCAGGACATGTTGCTGCTCGACGAGCCTTTCGGCGCGCTGGATGCGTTGACACGCACGCAAATCCAGGAATGGCTGCAGGGCATGTGGACGCAACATCGCTGGACGGCCTTGCTGATCACCCACGATGTTCGCGAGGCGGTGTTCCTCTCCGACCGGATCTACGTGCTATCGGCCCGCCCGGCGCGTATCATCCGCCAATTCCGCGTTCCCCTGCCCCGCCCGAGAAGCATCGCCGATCTCGGCTCGCCGGCGGCCCAGGCGATCGAGACCGAAATCCTGCAAACCCTGCTTCATCCGCTAGAACAGGATGATTTTAGGCCGGTCGGCCTAAATCAGAATCCTGTTCCAATTTAAAGAGTTAAAGCATGATGTCGTCCGAAGACCGCTCACACTTTTCGGCACCATGCTCTTAAGACCTGAGGAGGTCACCATGCTGCTTCTCACCCGTCGACAGACGATCCTCGCCGCCCTCGCGACAAGCCTCGCCGGCCGCACAGCCCTCGCCCAGTCGGCGTCGGCAAAGGTTCGCATTGCGCTCGACTGGACGCCCAACACCAACCATATCGGCATCTATGTCGCCAAGGCGAAGGGCTTCTATGCAGCCGCCGGCCTCGACGTCGAAATTCTACCCTTTACCGACACCAGCGCCGGCACGCTGGTGTCGAACGGGGTCGCCGATTTCGGCATCAGCAGCGAGATCGAGGCCATGACGCAGCGCGCCGGCGGCGGTGACGTGAAGATGGTCTACGGCGTCGTCCAGACCGAAACCGCGCGCCTGATCTACAAGGGCGGACGCGACGACATCAAGAGCCCTAAAGATCTCGATGGCAAGACCTATGGCGGCTTTGGCGGCACCTGGGAGAGCGCCCTGATTTCCGCGATGATCCGCAACGACGGTGGCACGGGCGACGTCAAGACCGTCACCCTCGGCACTTCCGCCTACGAGGCGCTGGACAATGGCTCGGTCGATTTCACGCTGGAGATCTACACCTGGGAAGGCATCGCCGCCGAGCTGGAAAACCGCAAGCTCGGCCGCTTCCGCTATTCCGATTATGGCATTCCCGACGA
Source organism: Rhizobium lentis (assembly GCF_014200175.1). Classification (GTDB taxonomy): domain Bacteria; phylum Pseudomonadota; class Alphaproteobacteria; order Rhizobiales; family Rhizobiaceae; genus Rhizobium; species Rhizobium mulingense. The sequence continues at coordinate 82,859 of NZ_JACHBD010000007.1, forward strand.
GCAGACGACCGTCATCGTTTCCAGCGACGCCTATCTCGCGGTGAGCCGGGAACACGCCCGCGCCTTCATCCAGGCCACGCGCCAGGGTTATGCCTATTCCGTCGATCATCCTGACGAAGCCTGCGACCTGCTGATTTCCAACAGCAACGGTGCTCTGATGAATACGGAACTGGTAAAGGCGTCCCAGAAGGCATTGATCGACGGGCATTTCCTCAAATCCGAGGCCGGCGTGATCGGCACAATCGACCCGGCGAAGGCCGATGCCATCGGCGCCTTCCTGCTCGACAACGGCATCCTGGTCGATGCGAATGGCGCAGCACTCAAGGAGAAGCCGGACTTTTCCACCTATTATACCAACGAACTCCTCGGCTGAACCCGCCCGGCCTTGCCCGCCGCAGCGTTCCACGGCAAGCTTTGGATCGAGACGGTTTGAGCCTGATCGGGCAGGGTGGGGAATAACATGCGACCACAGGAGAGACTGGTCGGAGCGGACTTTCTGCGCGCGACAGCCTGCCTGCTGGTGCTTGCTCATCATCTCGCGCTCCGGCTGGATATGCGCCGAATTCCCGATGAATTGGCGTCGACGGCGCACATCCTCCGCTTCGGCAATTTCGGCGTCGCCATTTTCTTCGTGCTCAGCGGCTTTCTTCTGGCCCGTCCCTTCTGGCGCGCGCTCGATGGCGGCAGCGACATGCCGAGCCTCGGGACCTACGCCATCCGCAGGGCCGCACGCATTGCCCCCGGCTTCTGGGTCGCCGCCACCGTCAGCTTCGTTGTCAGCCTGACGCTGCTTGCCGTGCCGCTGACACCAGAGCTTGCGCTTCGCTACGTTGCCGGACTGCTGTTCATGAGCCAATGGCATTGGCGCACGTTTTTTCCTGTCGAAGCCGACGGACCGCTCTGGTCCATCCCCTTCGAGGTCACCAGCTATGTGCTCCTGCCGGCCTGCTTTCTCCTCCTGTTTCGCCTGCCGCGGGTGCGGCAGCGCCGGTTGCTGGCCCGTTCCGCCTGGCTCTGCGTCATTGCCGTCGTCCTCATTGCCCATCTGGCAATCCTGAAACTCTTTGCGCTCGACGACATCGGGCGCGGCTGGGCCTATGGCCTGCAGGGCGGGGCGAAGGAATGGATGCCCAACTACAATCCGATCGGCTTCTTCGCGGTCTTCGCGCTCGGCGCGCTTGCCGCCGGCATCGACGTCATGCTGCCTGCAAGGCACTCCTTCTGGTTCGATGCCGCAGCGCTTCTCGCCTTTTCGATTGCCGGCTACCGCCTCGCCATATCGCCCGGCGGTTCGGCCGAGGGGTACGGCTCGCTCGACATACCCTACGGATTTCCCGTCTTTCCGCTGGCGATCGCAACCGCGCTCGTATCGCTCTGCCATTCGCATCGCCTGGGCAGGCTGCTCGACAATGCTCCCGTCCGCTACGTCGCCAAGATCTCGTTCGGCATTTATATCTGGCAGGAGATCATCCTGACATTGATCCAGAGACTCGACCCCAGTTCGTTCGGCGCCTCCTCGGACAATGTCGTTACCGGCTGGCTGCAATCCTGCGGGCTGACAATGGTGCTCGTCCTTCTGGTGGCAACTCTCAGCCATCACCTGCTGGAACGACCGGCGATCGACTTGGGAAACCGTCTGACATCGCACTCACCCGATCGGGCTACTCCTTTTAAAGTATAAATTCGTTTCCACTTCAACTACAGGCATTAAGGTTAACAGGGAATACTCCCATTTTTGGTGTCTTTAGGGTTAGCAATTTCTTATTTAACCCGATGACAAACCTTACGTGAGCATGTATTTGTCTCCCTACAGTTCAGTATTGCATCTAAACTTACGGGCCTTGTGTAATGAATGCTTTTACTTCGAAGACGAATTCACGCTTCGATCCGTCTCAGCGTCAGATCAAAATCAGGACCCTGGTCATAGCGAACTCCAACATTCGCCAGCCGGAGAGCTTTTCCAATGGCGAAGAAAAGGCGACGCTGCGATTGGCCGTGAAACGGCTGATCGACATCGTCATCTCGGCCAACGCTCTCCTCGTGCTGGCGCCGCTTTTTCTGGCGATCGCTCTTTTCATCAAGCTCGACGATGGCGGTCCGGTGTTCTTCCGCCAGATCCGCTGGGGGCTGAACGGCCGGAAGATCAACGTCTTCAAATTCCGCTCGATGCGGGCGGAGGTTTGCGATCCCAGCGGCGTCCAGCAGACTGTCAAGGGCGACGCCAGGATGACCGGCATCGGCGCAATGCTCCGCAGGACCAATATCGACGAACTGCCGCAGCTCCTGAACGTCCTCAAGGGCGAGATGTCCCTGGTTGGCCCACGCTGCCATGCCATCAACATGCGCGCAGCCGGCAGGCTCTACGAGGAAGTGGTGCCGAACTACCACCATCGACACATCATGCGCCCCGGCATCACCGGTCTCGCGCAAACACGCGGCTGGCGCGGCCCGACGACAAGGCCGCTGGAAGCCCGGGCCCGAATCGCCTGTGATATCTATTATGTCAGGAATTTCAGCCTGCTGCTCGACCTGAAGATCCTGTTCAAGACACTGATCATCGAGCTGCGCGGCGGCACCGGCTTCTGAGACGCTGCGGCAAAACTGCGGCTGCATAATCCGTCAGCGGCGCAGGCCGCTGCAAAAGATTGTAGCCACTTTTGGAGTTTTCCCTGAGCTGACTGAAGCCGTCTGTTTGCCCAACCGAAACAGCCGGCCGCGTTCGTTTGAAGCCGCATGACAACGCTGTTGTCCGTACTCAAGGAAGAAGCCAGACACAAAAAAGGCGGGCCTTTGAGGCCGCCTTTCAATGAAGCTGTCGTACCCGGTCAGTCCTGCTGGACAATGCCGCGCAGATGCGTCAGTTCCATGATGAAATGCTCGAGCTTCGACTTGTGCTCGTGCAGCTCGGCATGTTCGAGCTCCTTGCGGGCAGCCTCGATACGACGGGTGAGCTCGTCCTTATGAAGTTCCTCGACCGGAACGGCGGATTCGGCAAGCAAAGTGCAGCCTGTCGGCAGGATATCGGCAAAACCGCCGAACACCACGTAGTCCTGCTTCTTGCCGGAAGCCGAACGCACGCTCACCACACCCGGCTTGATGGTCGTCATCGTCGGCGCGTGGTGCGCCATGACGGTCATCTCGCCCTCGGTCGCGGGAATGACGACCTCGGTCACCATCTCCGACAGCAGCAGACGCTCCGGCGAAACGAGCTCAAAGTTGAAATTGTCAGCCATCAGTGACTTACCTTCTCGGCTATGGCTTTTGCATCTTGCAATTTGGTCCCGCAGAACGGGCAGTGCAGTATCGCCTGGTCGAGATATTCGAGGCCCTCCTCGGTCTGAACCAACCCCACGACCATCATGATCACGCCGTTATCGGCACGGTAGACGGTGGGTGCTGCCGGTTCCGGAAGTTCCGCCACGACCCCTTTCAGGGAGTCGCAGCAGAATATCTCGTCCTGAGCATCGCTCATCAGGCAGCCGCGAGCTTCTTGGCCTTCTCGACAGCTTCGTCCATCGAGCCGACCATATAGAAGGCGGCTTCCGGCAGGTGGTCGTATTCGCCGTTGACGAGACCCTTGAAGCCCTTGATCGTGTCTTCGAGGGCAACGAGCTTGCCCGGCGAACCGGTGAAGACTTCGGCGACGAAGAACGGCTGCGAGAGGAAGCGCTCGATCTTGCGGGCGCGGGCAACGGCGATCTTGTCCTCTTCGGAGAGCTCGTCCATGCCTAGGATGGCGATGATATCCTGCAGGGCCTTGTAGCGCTGCAGCGTCGACTGAACCTTACGAGCGACTTCATAGTGCTCTTCGCCGACGACCATCGGGTCGAGCATGCGTGAGGTGGAGTCGAGCGGGTCGACGGCCGGGTAGATGCCCTTTTCGGCGATCGAGCGCGACAGAACGGTCGTTGCGTCAAGGTGGGCGAACGAGGTTGCCGGCGCCGGGTCGGTCAAGTCGTCGGCCGGAACGTAGATGGCCTGCACCGAGGTGATCGAACCCGTGGTCGTCGTGGTGATGCGCTCCTGCATCTGGCCCATGTCGGTTGCCAGCGTCGGCTGATAGCCCACGGCCGAAGGAATACGGCCGAGCAGAGCCGACACTTCCGAACCTGCCTGCGTGAAGCGGAAGATGTTGTCGACGAAGAACAGAACGTCCTGGCCCTGGTCGCGGAAATGTTCTGCGACGGTCAGACCGGTCAGAGCGACGCGAGCACGCGCGCCCGGCGGTTCGTTCATCTGGCCGTAAACGAGCGCAGCCTTGGAGCCTTCGCCGCCGCCATGCTTGTTGACGCCCGATTCGATCATTTCATGGTAGAGGTCGTTGCCTTCGCGGGTACGTTCACCCACGCCTGCGAAAACCGAGTAACCACCGTGCGCCTTGGCGACGTTGTTGATCAGTTCCATGATCAGAACGGTCTTGCCGACGCCGGCGCCGCCGAACAGGCCGATCTTGCCGCCCTTTGCGTAAGGCGCAAGAAGGTCGACGACCTTGATGCCGGTGACGAGGATCTGCGCTTCCGTGGACTGCTCGACGTAAGCCGGAGCGTCCTGGTGGATGGCGCGCCTGTGAGCCGTGGTCAGCGGACCTGCTTCGTCGACCGGCTCGCCGATGACGTTCATGATGCGGCCGAGCGTTTCATCACCGACAGGAACCGAGATCGGGGCGCCAGTATCGACGACCTGCTGGCCGCGGACGAGACCTTCGCTCGAGTCCATGGCGATGGTGCGGACTTCGTTTTCGCCCAGATGCTGAGCGACTTCGAGAACCAGGCGGTTGCCGTTGTTGTCGGTTTCAAGCGCGTTCAAAATCGCCGGCAGTTCGCCTTCGAAAGCGACGTCGACGACGGCGCCGATAACCTGGGTGACTTTGCCGACAGAGCGGGTAGCTGCCTCAGCCATATTCTTACCCTCTTTCCCTAACTCAGAGCGCTTCCGCGCCCGAAATGATTTCAATCAGTTCCTTGGTGATCTGAGCCTGACGCTGACGGTTGTAGCTCAGCGTCAGCTTGTTGATCATCTCACCGGCATTGCGCGTCGCATTGTCCATAGCGCTCATCTTGGCGCCCATCTCGCCCGCGACGTTCTCAAGGAGAGCACGGAAGATCTGGACGGAGATGTTGCGCGGGATCAGATCGTTGAGGATCGACGCCGGATCCGGCTCGTATTCGTAGACGGCACCGGCATGGGCGGCATCTTCGGCAACGGCCTCGGGAGCCTTGGCCGGGATGAGCTGCTGCACGGTCGGAACCTGGCTGATCACCGACTTGAACTCGGAATAGAACAGCGTGCAGACGTCGAACTCACCGGCGGCGAACATGTCGATGATGCGCTTGCCGATCTGGTCGGCATTTTCGAAACCGATCTTCTTGACTTCGCGCAGTTCCTTGCGCTCGATGATCAGCGAAGCATATTCACGGCGCAGGATGTCGTAGCCCTTCTTGCCGACGGTGAAGATCTTCACCGTCTTGCCTTCGGCCAGCAGCTTGCGGACATGGTCACGCGCAAAGCGCGCAATCTGCGAGTTGAAACCGCCGCAAAGACCGCGCTCCGCCGTGCAGACCACCAGCAGATGGACCTGGTCCTTGCCGGTGCCGGTCATCAGCGCCGGCGCGCCGTCCGCATCGGTGACGGCCTTGGCGATGTTCGCCAGAACCGCACCCATGCGCTGCGAATAGGGCCGGGCGGCCTCGGCCGCCTCCTGCGCACGCCGAAGCTTCGCCGCGGCGACCATTTTCATCGCCTTGGTGATCTTCTGCGTCGCCTTGACGGAGGCGATCCGGTTTTTCAGATCCTTAAGTGAAGGCATCCGTGATCCGTCCTAACTTAGGGCCTGATTACGAGAAAGACTTTGCGAAGCTATCGAGAGCAGCGGTGAGCTTGCCCCTGGTATCGTCGCTGATAGCCTTTTCCGTGCGGATCGCGTCGAGGATGGCGGAGCCTTCCGAACGCAGATAGGACAACAGGCCCTGTTCGAACTTGCCGACCGATGCGACCGGCAGCTTGTCGAGGTAACCGTTGACGCCTGCGAAGATCACGGCGACCTGCTCTTCCGTCTTCAGCGGCGAGAACTGCGGCTGCTTCAGGAGCTCGGTCAGGCGTGCGCCGCGGTTCAGCAGGCGCTGCGTCGCAGCGTCGAGGTCCGAACCGAACTGGGCGAAGGCGGCCATTTCGCGATACTGGGCGAGCTCGCCCTTGATCGAGCCGGCAACCTGCTTCATGGCCTTGATCTGAGCCGAAGAACCGACGCGGGAAACCGACAGACCGACGTTAACGGCCGGACGGATACCCTGGTAGAATAGGTCGGTTTCAAGGAAGATCTGGCCGTCGGTGATGGAGATAACGTTGGTCGGAATGAAGGCGGAAACGTCGTTGCCCTGCGTTTCGATGACAGGCAGAGCGGTCAGCGAACCGGCGCCCTTGTCGTCGTTCATCTTGGCTGCGCGCTCGAGGAGGCGCGAGTGCAGGTAGAAAACGTCGCCCGGATAGGCTTCGCGGCCCGGCGGGCGGCGCAGCAGCAGCGACATCTGGCGGTAGGACACGGCCTGCTTGGACAGATCGTCATAGCCGATCAGCGCATGCATGCCGTTGTCGCGGAAATATTCGCCCATGGCGCAGCCGGCGAACGGAGCCAGGAACTGCATCGGCGCCGGATCGGAAGCCGTGGCGGCAACGATGATGGAGTACTTCAGTGCCCCGCGCTCTTCGAGAACCTTGACGAACTGGGCAACGGTGGAGCGCTTCTGACCGACGGCAACGTAAACGCAGTAAAGCTTCTCGCCTTCCGGACCATTGTCGTGAATGGCCTTCTGGTTGAGGAAGGCGTCGAGCAGGATGGCGGTCTTGCCGGTCTGGCGGTCGCCGATGACGAGCTCGCGCTGGCCGCGGCCGACCGGGATCAGCGCATCGATGGCCTTGAGGCCGGTCGACATCGGCTCATGAACCGACTTGCGCGGAATGATGCCGGGTGCCTTGACGTCGACGCGCGAACGGCGGGTCGCATTGATCGGGCCCTTGCCGTCGATCGGGTTGCCGAGCGCGTCGACGACGCGGCCGAGTAGTTCCGGACCGACCGGAACGTCAACGATGGCGCCAGTCCGCTTGACGGTGTCGCCTTCCTTGATGTCACGGTCGGAGCCGAAAATAACGACACCGACGTTGTCGGATTCAAGGTTCAGGGCCATGCCGCGGATGCCGCCGGGGAACTCGACCATTTCACCAGCCTGGACATTGTCCAGACCGTAAACGCGAGCAATACCGTCACCGACGGAGAGAACCTGGCCGACTTCCGAGACTTCTGCCTCTTTGCCGAAATTTTTGATCTGGTCTTTGAGAATTGCGGAAATTTCCGCGGCGCGGATATCCATCAGCCAACCTCTTTCAATGCGAGCTTAAGGGTAGAGAGTTTGGTACGAAGAGACGTATCAATCTGACGGGACCCGACCTTCACGATCAGACCACCAAGAATTGACGGATCAACCGTGACTGAGATCGTCACGTCTTTGCCGGTGACGCTCTTGAGTGCCGCCTTCAATTCGGTTTCCTGCGCCTGGGAGAGCGCATGCGCCGAGGTGACCTCGGCGGAGATTTCACCGCGATGATTCGCGGCGATGAGACGGAAGGCCCTGATCATGCCCGGCAGGGCGAACAGGCGGCGGTTGCGCGCCACGACCTTCAGAAAATTGGCGAAGAAACCGCTGATGCCGGCCCTCTCGCTGATGGCGACAATCGCCTTCAACTGGTCCTCAGCGGAAAAAACCGGGCTTGCGACGAAGCGCTTCAGTTCGGCGCTCTCATCCAGCATCGCCTGGAAACGGTCGAGATCGGCGGTGACGCTGTCGACGACGCCCTGTTCGAGCGCCAGCTCGAAAAGCGACGAGGCATAGCGCTCGGCAACACCAGAAGTAAGCTGGGACGTGTCTGCCACTGGCACAAATTTCCCTGATTTCAATCCAAAATCCGGCTCTCGGCGGGCGCCGAACCTATGATCTTGAATTCGTTTTGATTTCCCCCAGAAATCACAAGAGAAGCCTCTTGCTTCTTCCGAAATTCGGGGTCCGTCTAACATAGGATGTTCGGACTCGCAACACGCGTAATGGCCGAATACGCCTTTCGCATGAATTTCTGTTCGCAAAATTGCGCAATGGCCTGAACGCGGGCCGCGCAAGCCGCCATCGCCGGAAAAATTTACGTCTGGACGAAGCCGAAAACATACAGCAGCGGCAGTGCCGCGATAATCGCTTGCACAACCAGAAGTAAATAGTTGAGGTACGTACTCCCCTTATCTGACAGGATGGAGACGATGCGGGCAAACGCGGCCATGGCGAACGCCGCTCCGAAGGCGGTATAAATCAGCGGCTGAGCCAGCACGACGGCACCGAGGCCAAGACCGAGATAGAAGCCGCCCATCGATCGGACCTCGCTGAAGCCTTCACGCCGCTCGCCGCGCGGCGCCAGGCCGAAGACCCTCATCGCAAGACCCGGCGCAAACATGATGACGAAGCCGGCAAAGGCCGTAAAAGTGGCTGCGCCGAAGGCAAGCTGCTCACCAAATTCCGTCGGAAACTCAAATTCCATGCCTCGACCCCAAATCATCCGCTGATTCTGCGTTTATGCCATGATCGGCCGGATCCGGAAACGCGGCGCGCGGAACGATCTACAGAAAGCTCTGCGGATCGATATCGAGCTGCACCTGCACCGATCCGCGCTCCTTCGGCGATTGCGACAGCATCGTCCGCAGGAAGCCCTGCATGTCGGAGTTGCGCCGTCCGTGCACCAGAAGCCGGAAGCGGTGGCGGCCGCGCACCAGCGCAAGCGGCGCCTCCGCTGGGCCGAGCACCGTGATTCCGGACACTTGGGGCGCTGCGTTGCGCATGCCGCGCGCATGGTTTTCAGCGTCGTGGCGAGTTTCAGCCGAGACGATGATCGAGGCCAGCCGGCCAAAGGGCGGTAGCGCCGCGCGTTCGCGCTCGGTGATCTCGCGCTCGTAAAAGGCATCGGAATCGCCTGATACGATCGCCTGCATCACGGGATGCTGCGGCTGGTAGGTTTGCAGCAGCCCATGGCTCTTGAGGCCGGTACGCCCGGCCCGGCCGGTCACCTGCGACAGAAGCTGGAAGGTACGCTCGGCCGCGCGCGGATCGCCATTGGCAAGGCCGAGATCGGCATCGATGATGCCGACGAGAGTCATCAGCGGAAAATTATGGCCTTTGGCGACGAGCTGGGTGCCGATGACGATATCGGCCTCGCCCTTGGCGATGGCATCGAGCTCCAGCCGCAGCCGCTTCACCCCGCCCATGATATCCGAGGATAGAACGATCGTGCGCGCCTCGGGGAAATGCCGCTCCACCTCTTCGGCGATCCGCTCGACGCCAGGCCCGCAGGCAACGAGATGGTCGAGCGTGCCGCATTCCGGGCATGCTTCCGGCGTGCGCTCGGCATGACCGCATTGATGGCACTGCAGCTGCTTGCGGAAACGATGCTCGACCAGCCAGCTGGAACATTGCGGGCATTGGAAGCGGTGGCCGCAGACCCGGCAGAGCGTTAGCGGCGCATAACCGCGTCGGTTGAGAAAGAGCAGCGCCTGTTCGCGCCGCTCCACTGTCTTGCCGATCGCCCGGATCAGCACCGGCGACAGGAAGCCGCCCCGCTCCGGCGCGTGCCTGCGCATATCGATGAGATGCAGGTCGGGCAGCGCCGCATCGCCGAAGCGCGTCGGCAGATGCACGGTTGTGTAGCGCCCGTTCTGGCCGTTGACCTGGCTTTCGACCGACGGCGTCGCTGACACCAGCACAACCGGAAAATCGCCGATACGGCCGCGCACCACGGCCATGTCGCGGGCATTGTAGAACACCCGATCCTCCTGTTTGTAGGCGGGATCGTGCTCCTCGTCGACGATGATGAGGCCGAGATCCTCGAAAGGCAGGAAGAGCGCCGAGCGGGCGCCGGCCACGACGCGCACTTCGCCGGTCACCGCCTGACGCCAGACTTTTTCGCGCATGCGCGGGGCGAGGTCAGAATGCCATTCGGCGGGTTTTGCCCCGAAGCGATCTTGAAAACGCTCCATGAAACTGGCCGTCAGCGCGATTTCCGGCAGCAGGATCAGCACCTGCCTGCCACGTTTCAGCGTCTCGGCGATCGCCTCGAAATAGACCTCGGTCTTGCCGGAGCCGGTGACGCCGTCGATCAGCGACACGGCAAATTCGCCCTTGCGAACGTCGGAGACGATCTCTGCGGCCGCCTCTTTCTGCGGCCCTTCGAGACGTGCGGCGGCAAAATCGGGATCCGGCATCGCCACGACAGGCGGCGGCGGCAGGAATATCGTCTCGAAGATACCGAGCGTGATCAGCCCGTCGACGACGCTGGTCGAAACGCCCGCGGCATGCGCCAGGCCGCTGCGCGTCCAGGACAAGCCGTCGGAAGCGGTCTCGAGCACCCGGGCGCGCGCCGGCGTCAGCCGCTCCGGCTCGCCGCCGACGAACTTCAGCCCCTCGATCATCGGCTCGGGCTCGAAGGCGTTCGGCGCCCTCAGCGCCATGCGCGCGACTAGACCAGGCGGGGAGAGTGTATAGGCCGCCACCCAGTCGATGAAATCCCGCATCTCCTTGGAAAGCGGCGGGCAGTCGAAGACATGGCTGATCGGGCGGAGCTTCTTCGGATCGACGCCATCCTCGCCGCCGTCCCAGACGACGCCGATCACCTGTCGCGGCCCAAGCGGCACCTGCACGACCGAGCCGGGCTCGACCGCCATGCCATCCGGCACCGAGTAGGAATAGGGTTTCGGCGCCGGCATCGGCACCAGCACCGGAACCGTTCGGTTCAGGGGGGGTGCTTCGAAGAGCGCGCCAAAGAGATCGGACGAATCTGTGCTCATCGGGCGAGACCATGCCCGCAAATCGATGCAATTGGAACCGCACATCTTGCGCGGAATGCGGATTGCGACGGTTTCGCCAGGATCGCCCCGTATCCTCAAGAAAAGGTTGCCGGACGAACGATTGGCCGCATAGATTGCCGGAGAGGTTCAATCGGAAATGCCGAAGCGCTGTTCTTCGGCCGCTGAATTGGAGCGCGCGAATGGCCAGACTGACCGAAGACGCCAAGGGGGTCTATGTGATCGCCGTAACCCCATTCACCGACGACGGCACGCTCGATCTCGACAGCATCGACAGCATGGTCGACTTCTATGAGGGCGCCGGCGTCACCGGACTGACGGTGCTCGGTCAGCTCGGCGAGGCCCAGAAGCTGACCGCTGAGGAATCGCGGACCGTGGTCGAGCGTGTGCTGAAGCGCCTCGACGGGCGCCTTCCCGTCGTTGTCGGCGTGTCGGCGCCAGGGCTTGCGCCGATGCGCGAACTCGCCGAAGCCGTCATGGGCGAAGGTGCGGCCGGTGTCATGGTCGCGCCGCCCTGGACCGTCAAGACCGACGACCAGGCTTTCGCCTTCTACCAGTCGGTCGGCGAAGCCCTCGGCGAGACACCTTTCGTGCTGCAGGATTATCCGCTCACCACCAATGTGACGATTGCGCCCAAGGTTATCGAGCGCATCATCAACGAGGTGCAAAATTGCGTCATGCTCAAGCACGAGGACTGGCCGGGCCTTTTAAAGATCACTGCGCTCCGCGCCGCCAGCGATAGCGGCGCCATGCGGCGCATCTCCATCCTTTGCGGCAATGGCGGGCTTTTTCTGCCCGAAGAGATGGGCCGGGGCGCCGATGGCGCCATGACCGGCTTCTGTTATCCTGAGATGATGGTCGGCGTCGTCGCCGCCTATGCAGCCGGAAATCTCGATCGCGCCCACGAGATCTTCGACGCCTATCTGCCGCTCGCCCGCTACGAACAGCAGCAGGGCATCGGGCTTGCCTCCCGCAAATACGTTCTTGCCAAGCGCGGCGTCATCAAGTCCGCCACCCTGCGCAAGCCGGGCGCCAGGCTTTCGGCGCTCGATATTGCCGATGTCGAGCGGCTGCTGGCCCGCCAGGCCATTCGTCTCAAGGAGATCGGGGCCTGAAGCTTAAAGCGTAGAGAACGAGCCTGAAACATCCTGACCGGAGGGAATCTGGGCAATTTCGAGATAAAGCGTATCGCCGTCCGGCGCGTAAGGTCGAAACCCGAGAGCCGCCCAGAATTTGGCTGCGTCTGGATTACCCGGATGAACGATGACGACACTGCAGAAATCCCGCGCGTGATTGAGCAGCGCCAGGGCCAGCAGCCGGCCGATGCCGTGCCCGCGCATTTCGGGACTGACGTAGAAACGCCGCATCCGCAACGCTTGGGATAGGGCGGGTTCGACGGTCACACCCCCGACGCCGGCAAGCGCCTGCCCGACATAGGCGCCAAGCAGAATTTCGCCGTCACGTTCGAATCTGATGTCGCCGGCCGACCATTCGTCGATAAGGCGGGCGATATGGAGATGGCCCTCCCGCCGGGCCTCGCTTTCGAGGTCGGCGATCTCCCGCGGCAATCGATCTCGGATCACGCGGATGTCGACCGACATGGCAAAAACCTATTTAGACCGCAGGAACGGCAAGCTCGCGAGACGTTGTCGCAGCCGGAAGGCTGACCGGCACGAAGGTCGCGTCGGCATCCGCCGCCATATCGTGCACCGTGTGTTTCTCCAGTGCCTTCGTCACCTCGTTGAGATCGCCATCGAGATGTTCGGCGGGAATGAGATTACCGATTACGAAATCGAAACGGTCGCCGCGCTTGTTCAACAGTTCATGAAAGACCGTCATGTCGCGCAGTTCCGTCGACCATTTCGCCAGCCAGTAGAACAGGCCGGAATTGCGCGCCGTCATGTGGACCGGAAGGATCGGCAGATTGTATTTGCGCGCCAGCCCGACCGCCGACGTCTTCCATGGACGCTCGTTCAGCCGACCGTTCGCCCAGTAGGCGATACGCCCTGATGGAAAGAGCACCGTCGCCTTGCCTTCCCTCACGGCGTGGTTGGTCAATTGCAGCGTCTCACGCGCCTTGAGCTTGCTCTTGTGCTCCTCCCGCCACTCGACCGGGATGACCATCTCTGCGAACCGCGGATTGACGCGGATCGCATCGCGATTGGCAAAGAACATCATGTCGGGCCGGCGCGTTTTCAGGAGGTCGAATACGGCGACACCGTCAGCAATGCCAGTCGGATGGTTGCTGACGAGGATGAAGCCGCCAGTCTCGGGGATGCGCTCGCCATTGGCGATGCCGATATCGAGCTTCAGCACGCCGCTCAGATATTCGAACGACTGGAAGCCCGGCATCTTGGCGACCGCATTGGCAAATTCGATCGCCTTGTTGTAGCGCAGGAGCGTGTAGAGGAACGGCCGCATGACGGGCCAGAGCGGATTTTTGACGATCCTCTGGCCGCGTTCGGCAATCAGCGTGTCGACGATATGACCGGGCTTTCCCTGTGAAACAAGAGCGATCGCTTCCGCGAGTTGTCCGAAAGCCGTCATGGAATCGCGCCGTGCCATGAAAGATCCTGTCTATGGGGTATAAAGCTATCGCAGTAGAATATGATCTAGGGATGACAAGGTTCGGCCGGCATTAGCAATTCCATAACCCTTCCTGCTTCAAATTGGCGGACTTGAAGGCAAATTCAAGGCCAGCGACGTGAATGAACTGCTTGTTATCGCCGACCCGCGCCTGATGGCGGAACGCGCCGCGTGGCTGGAAAACCTCGCGCGTGAACGCCGTCTTTCCGAGCATACGCTCGATGCTTATGAGCGCGACACCCGCCAGTTTCTGACCTTCCTGACCGGCCATCTCGCCGGCCCGGTGACACTTGGCGACATCAGGGAACTGCGTCCTGCCGACTTCCGCGCCTTCCTTGCCGCGCGGCGCAAGCAGGGCTCCGGCGCCCGTTCTCTCGGGCGCAACCTGGCCGGCCTTCGCTCACTGTTGCGCCATCTCGAAAAGAAGGGCCTGGTCAATGCCGCGGGTGCTGCCGCGATCCGCTCGCCGAAACAGCCGAAGTCGCTTCCCAAGCCGCTGTCGGACACGCAGGCGGTCACCGTCGTCAGCAGCGAGGCCCAGCTGCATGACGAACCTTGGATCGCCGCGCGCGATGCGGCTGTCATGACGCTGCTCTACGGCTGCGGCCTGCGCATCTCCGAGGCGCTGGATCTCGTTCCTGCCGACCTGCCGAACGGTGCGGCGACGCTGCGCATCACCGGCAAGGGCAACAAGACGCGGCTGGTTCCGCTGCTACCCGTTGTGTTCGACGCGGTCGAGAGATATCGCGCGCTCTGCCCCTATCATCTCGAAAGCGGCGCTCCGCTGTTTCGCGGCGCCCGCGGCGGCAAGCTGCAGGCGGCGATCATCCAGCGCGCCATGCAGAAGCTGCGCGGTGCCTTCGGTCTGCCGGAGACGGCAACACCCCATGCGCTTCGCCACTCCTTCGCCACCCACCTGCTTGCCGGCGGCGGCGATCTGCGCACCATCCAGGAATTGCTCGGCCATGCCAGCCTCTCGACGACACAGGTCTATACCGGCGTCGATGCGTCGCGCCTGCTTGAGGTGTATGATCGGGCCCATCCGCGCGCTTGATTCATGGTTGCAACAGCAGCACGCGGCCTATCAGCAAGCTCAGCGCCCATGAATCTGACGTAATGCGATGCGCTAAGTTTTCGTTAACGCATTCTCTTAAAGGATTATGCGCAAGCCGAGCGTAGAGCATGAAGCATAGGGCATGTGACCGGAACATCACCATGACAACATCAATCGGCCGCCGGACCTCTTTCCTCGCAGCATCCGGCAACCTGCTGCTCTGGTTGATTGCAGCCTTCCACATGCTGCTTCTTGCGGCGCTGTTCGTCGCCTTCCTGGCCGCGCGGCCGGCGTCGGCCGAAGACGGTGCCTGCACCGGCCGCAATCTGATGATCGATCTGCAGCAGAGCGACCCCACCCGCTACGCCGAGGCGGTAAAGGAAGCCGAGGCCGTGCCGAACGGCAAGGGCATCTTCTGGAAGATCGAAAAGGCAGGGCTTGCGCCGTCATGGTTGCTCGGCAGCATGCATGTCACCGATCCTCGCGTGCTGGCCCTGCCGCCGCGCGCCAAGGCAGCCCACGACGCCGCCGATACGATCATCATCGAATCCGACGAAATCCTCGATGAACGCAAGGCGACCGCCGCCCTGCTGGCGCGGCCGGAGCTGACGATGTTCACCGATGGGACGACGATCGACAAGCTGCTGTCTACCGAGGATTACAAGCGGCTGGAAGCCGGCCTCAAGCAGCGCGGAATCCCGCTCAGCGCCGTCTCCCGCATGCGGCCATGGATGATATCAAGCGCCGTCGCGCTTCCGGCCTGCGAACTCGCCCGCAAGGCCAAGGGCGTGCAGTTCCTCGACCAGAAGATCGCCACCGACGCCGTTGCCGAAGGCAAGCAGGTCAAGGGGCTGGAGACCCTCGCCGAACAGATCCAGGCGATGGCCGACCTGCCGGTCGAATTCCATATGAAGTCGTTGATCGAGACGCTGGAACTCGGCGACAAGATGAGCGACGTCGTCGAAACGATGACCGATCTCTACCTTTCCGGCGATATCGGCATGACAATGCCGATGCTGAAGACCGTGACGCCGCCGAATGAAGACGAGGCCGGCGACTACGCCGCCTTCGAACAGCGCGTCATCCTCGATCGCAACAAGGTGATGGCCGAGCGCGCCGCTCCCATTCTCGACGGCGGCAACGTCTTCATGGCCGTCGGCGCCCTGCACCTGCCCGGCCAGGGCGGCGTTATCGAACTGCTGCGCAAGCAGGGTTTTAAGGTGACCGCCGTAAACTGAGTCGAGTAGGCGCCAAGCCGAGCGTCATCCGCCGCAGCACATTGGTTTTCCTACAGAACTGACGGACGAGGGCCGCGACATGCACCATGATCAGCGCCGAGAGAATGATCTTCAGGACGTCCGCACGGATTGAAGAAAACCAGCAGCGCGATCATCCAATGAAGGAAGGGTGGTTGAGACTGTAAGCCATGGTGGACGGCTGCTGCATTCTCTTGACCGTTTTCAAATGTTCATCTCTGCGATTCCTACAACTGGACTAAGAGTAATCCGTGGCTAAGTTGTTCCCAAGCGGTTGGTTTTGCGCCACTCTTCGTACTCTGCGTGGGCATCGTTATGCAGCGGATAGTAGCGCTGCAACGATCCTCCCTCCATCAGCTTCGCTCGCGAGAACTCCTCCCAATCGTGATGCTTTTGCGCTTCTTCGATCACCTTCGGGGCCATTGCGACTGGAAGCACCACCACCCCGTCATCGTCGGCGATAATGATGTCTCCGGGGATTACCGTGACACCGCCGCAGGCTATCGGAACGTTGACGGCGTTCGGAAAGATGCCGGTCTGCACATGATAATTGGGCGTCCAGCCGCGCAGCCATAAAGGGAGATCTAGCTTCTCGACATTGGGCCGATCGCGCATGCACCCATCGATCACGATGCCGGCGCCGCCTCTGCCCTTGAAATATGTCGACATCATATCGCCGAAGACACCCGAGCTCATGTCACCGCGCGCGTCGACCACAACCACATCGCCTTCCTGCACGTGATAAAGCACATGGCGGTGTAACTGCGTCTCCGGATCTGCATATTCCCCCTCGGTGAAGAGATCCGGCCGCTGCGGCAAGAATTGAAGCGTCAGGGCCGGTCCGACGATCGACTTCCCGTGATTCTGCGGCACGGGACCGACCATGTGCGGATTGCGGAAGCCCATGTGGCCAAGCGTGCCGGAAACCGTCGCGGCGCCGATTTCCCTCAGTGCTTCGATCAGCTCTTTGGGCGGTCGCGTAATGTCGGGCGTATTCGTCATTTTGGGCTCCGGTAAATGAAACTACCAGTTTGTGACAGAACCGTCGCGGCGTTTCAGGTGGGGCGCCTCCCAGAAACGAAAGCTCTCCGCCTTGACCGCCTCTTCGTTGACCTCGACGCCGAGACCCGGCAGATCGCTGACCGGATAGTTCGGGCCGTCGAGTCGTGGTTGCACGGGGAAGAAGTCGGAATTATCGAAGCCGAGCTTCGCTTCGGGCGCCCTGGTCTCGAGCCAAGCGAAATTCGGCACCGCGGCGGCGAGATGGATGGTCGCGGCCGTGCAGACTGGGCCGAGAGGATTGTGCGGCATCAGGTCTACATAGTGCGCCTCGCTCCAACCGGCGACCTTCATCGCTTCGGTGAGCCCGCCAACATTGCACACATCGAGCCGGTTGAACTGATGGATGCCACGCTCGATGTAGGGCAGGAATTGCCACTTGCTGGCAAATTCCTCGCCGACAGCGAACGGGATGTCGGTCATCGTGCGCAGGGATTCGTAAGCCTCGGGTGTCTCGTCTCTTATCGGCTCCTCGAGAAAATCAAGCACGCCGCGGCTCAGCTTGTTGCAGAAGCTCGCCGCCTCTGCCACCGATAGCCGATGATGGTAGTCGATGCCGAGGACGACCTCGTCGCCGAGCGCCTCGCGCGCCTTGTTCAACATAGTTGCGGTAGCGCCGATCGACTCTCGTGGCTCAAAGATGTCGTTGCTGCTTTGCCCGATGGGGAAGAATCGTATCGCCAGCCACCCCTCTGCGTGCAGTTCGCGGGCTCGTTCGATGGCAACATCGCCCTCGGCCTCGTCGCCTGTCGAGGCGAAGGTCGGAATACGGTCGCGCTGCTTGCCGCCCAGCAGGTCGTAGACCGGCACGCCCAGCGCCTTGCCCTTGATGTCGTGAAGGGCAATATCGATGGCGGAGATCGCCGCCTGCAGAACGCGCCCGCCTTCGAAATATTGGCTGCGATAAAGCTCCTGCCAGATCCGACCGATCTGCATCGGGTCGCGGCCGATGAGAAACTCGCGATAGTGCTCGATCGCGCCGGCCACCGCCTTCTCGCGACCGCTCAAGCCGCTCTCGCCCCAGCCGAAGATGCCGCTGTCGGTCTCGATCTTGACCAGCATCTGGTTGCGCGTTCCGACCCATACTGGATAGGGTTTGATCGCCGTGATTTTAAGCTTCGTAGTCATTCATGC
Organism: Rhizobium lentis; assembly: GCF_014200175.1. Classification (GTDB taxonomy): domain Bacteria; phylum Pseudomonadota; class Alphaproteobacteria; order Rhizobiales; family Rhizobiaceae; genus Rhizobium; species Rhizobium mulingense. The sequence continues at coordinate 100,836 of NZ_JACHBD010000007.1, forward strand.
CTCGTTTTCGCATGCACCCCTGATCTCAGTTGGTCTTGAGGGCCATTTCTGTTTCGCCGTCGAACAGGTGCATCCGCTCCTGATCGAACTCGAGCCAAATCTGTTCATCGGGCGCGACGGCAATGGTCGGCGGGACACTGACATTGACGATGGCGCCTGACAGGAACGCCTGTACGAAGGTGACGTCGCCGGTCGGCTCCACCGTATAGGCCTTGGCGGGGATGCTTCCAGGCATCGCACTCTTGTGCAGCTTGATCGTCGAGTGACGTGCGCCGAGCACGACTTTCCTGGTGGTCGCCCTCTCGACCTTCCGGGCGTTGGTTGGCGAGAGCTCGAGGCGCCAGCCCTCCGCGCTGGTCAACACGGTGTTGCCACCTGCCGTTGATGCCTCCAGCGGAACTAGGCTCATCGCCGGGCTGCCGACGAAGCTCGCGACGAACATGTTCACCGGATGGGCAAAGACCTGCGCCGGTGAATCATATTGCTGCAGGTAGCCGCCGTTCATCACGGCCATCCTGTCGGCCATGGTGACCGCTTCGAGCTGGTCGTGCGTCACGTAGATGATCGTCGCCTTGAGGTCCTGATGGAAACGCTTGATCTCAGACCGCATCTGGACGCGCAGCTTTGCGTCGAGGTTCGAGAGGGGTTCATCCATCAGGAATGCCGCCGGATCGCGAACGAGGGCACGGCCCAGCGCCACGCGTTGTTGTTGCCCGCCCGAAAGTTCGCGCGGCTTGCGCTCCAGCAGCTGCGTCATGTCGAGCACGCGCGCTGCTTCCTTGACCTTCTTGTCGATCTCGTCCCTTGGCAGTTTGCGCATCTGCAGCGGGAACGCCAGGTTTTTGTAAACCGATTTCTGCGGATAGAGCGCGTAGTTCTGGAACACCATTGCGATGTCCCGGTCCTTGGGGTCGAGGTCATTGACCACCCGGTCGCCGATGACGATGTCGCCAGATGTGATGGGGATGAGCCCCGCCACAAGATTGAGCGTGGTTGTCTTGCCGCAGCCTGAAGGGCCGACGAGCGCAACGAATTCGCCGTCGTTGACCGTCAGCGAAACATTGTTGACAGCTTTGAAGCTGCCATAAGTCTTGACCAGATCTTTAAGGACCACGTGGGCCACCGCCAACTCCCCTAGTGCTTGACTGCGCCTTCCGTAAGCGCCCGTACGAAGTATCGTTGCAGGACGAGGAACAGGACCACGACGGGCACGCTCATCATGAAGCTGGCCGCCATCAGGCCCGGAAAGTCCGTTGTATTTTCAGAGAAGAAGCGCTGGATGCCGACCGGCAGTGTCAACTGTTCGTTCTTGGAGAGAAAGGTGTAGGCGTAGATGTACTCGTTCCACGCGCCGATGAAGGAATAGATCGCGGTGGCGATGATTCCAGGCGCCGAGAGCGGCATCACGATCAGGAAAAAAGCCTGGAACCGCGTTGCCCCGTCGATGCGCGCCGCCTGTTCGAGTTGCACCGGGATGTTGTCGTAGAAGCCCTTGAGGAGCCAGATTGCCAGCGGCAGACCGAAAGTGAGGTAGGTGAGGACGAGCGACCCATGCGTGTTCACCAGCCCGATCGCGCGCATCAGGATGAAGAGCGGAACGAGAAAGATCACTGCCGGGAACATATTGCGAAGCAAAACGGTGAAGAACAGAAAGTTGCGGCCAGGGAAGGTGAAACGCGAAAACGCGTAGGCCGCAGGAACTGCAACAATCACCGAAAGAATGGTCGTGGCGGTGGAGACGAAAAGGCTGTTCCAGAAGAAGCGTAGGAAGTCCTGGCCGACGCTGTTTTGCGGATCGAGCAGCTTCTGGTAGCTGGCAAGGGTGGGTTGGTCCGGCCACCATTGCGGCGGGAATTGCATGGCCGCGAAGCCGGACTTGATCGAGGTGATCAGCATCCAGACCATCGGCAATGCAGTGTAAAGCAGCATGAACACCAGGAAGATGCGCCCACCCCACCGCCATCCATCGATGCGGATACGGCGATGGGACCGGCTTCTATGAGTGGCCTCGGCAATTGTGCTCATGCGCTCCCATCCTTCTGCTCGTTGCCGCTGAGCGCACGAACGTAGAAGTAGCCGAGCGACATCAGGATCAGGAACAGCAGCACCGAATAGGCCGATGCTACCCCCCAGCGCTGGCGGCCGAAGGCGAGCTCATAAATATGGGTGATCCAGATATGCGATGCGTTCGACGGTCCGCCGCCGGTCATGATCCAGGGGATGATGAAAGAATTGAAGTTGGCCACTGCCAGCAGAAGGATTGTCACCGTCGAGACATTTCTCAAGTGCGGAAAGGTGACGTGCCAGAACCGCTGCCATGCATTGGCGCCGTCGACTTTTGCGGCGCGCAACAACTGGTCAGGAACCGTCTGCAGGCCAGCCATCATCATGATCATGGCAAACGGAAACTCTCGCCAGATATTGACGACGATCAGCGAGGGCAGCACGGTGCTGACGCTGTCGATAAAATTCGGCGGCCGATCGGCCCATCCGAGGCCGACCAGCACCGCGCCGATTATCCCAAAGTCCGAATGGTAGATCCACTTCCAGATATAGGACGCAGCGACCGCGCTGATGACCCAGGGAATGATCAGGATGGCCCGCAAAATGCCGCGGCCGACAAAGTCGCGATGGAGCGCCAGTGCGCAGGCGAACCCCAGGACAAATGAAATGAGAGTGGACCCCAGTGTCCAGATGAGAGTGTTCGAGGTGACTTTCCAGAACACCGGACTTGTCAGGATGGCGGTGTAGTTGTCGAGGCCGACAAAAATCTTGTCCCGGAGCTGCAGGCCAGGCGGCGTATTGAAGAACGACAGTTCGATTGTGTAGTAGATCGGGTAGGCGATGACGATGAGCATCACGGCGATCGCGGGAAGCACGTACGCATAATCAGCGCGATGCTCCCAGATGTTTCGCAGTGCGCCTGACCCGTCGGGTCGCAGTCTTCGGTGAGCCTCGGCCTTGCCAGTCAAGATCGTCACTGTGCGGTGCCCTTATTCTTCGGAACAAACCGGCTGCAATCAAAGGTGCAGCCGGTCAGATCGTCAGGATGATCTAGAGTCCGCCGTCCATCAGGTCTTTTACCTTCTTGGCTGCGTCGTCCGCTGCTTGGTCGACTGTCATGGCCCCGGTCAGGGCATTCTGCAGCATGTCCGGGACGATGATGTTCATGATCTCCGGCGACTGCGGCAGCGCCGGGAACGGGATGCCGTAGGGCAGCATCGAAGTCGTGACATCAAGAAACTTGATGTTATCGAGGCGTTCCTTCATCCACTTGGTCTTGAAGCCGTTAAGGTTGCCGGGGTTCGAGCCGGCATAGGCCATCTTCAGCGACCATTCGGGGCTTGTCCACATGCAGATAATGGCTTTTGCAGCCGGCTCGTCTACCTTGCCGCCTTCGACATATTCGGGCTTCAGAATGTGGATGTTGGAGCCGCCAAACACGACGGCACGCTTGCCGTCTGGACCAGTCGGAATCAGGCCGTAGCGCATGTTGTCGATGACGGTCTGCGCTTTTTCCTTATCGCTGCCCGTCGTCTTCTTTTGCAGGTCGAGCATGACGTTGTAGTCGGACGGGTGCGAGATCATCATGCCGAGCTGGCCAGCGAGGAAGAGCGGCTGGTTGTCGGCCTGCTGGTTGGTCAGCGCCGAAACGGGAACCGACTTATCGCGAACATACATATCGTAGGAGGCTTGCAATGCCGCCTTGCTCTGCGAACTATTGAGCTGGACCTCCTTATAGGTCGGGTTCGCGGTCGCTTCGTCGAAGACGCCGCCGCCATAGGCCCACAGCTGCGGCATGAAGCGGTATGGTGTATTGCCGGCATTCTTGCGAGCCACGAGGCCGTAACCGGCAACGCCGAGCTTGTCGTGGATCTGCTTCGAATACTTGACCACATCGTCCCAGGTTGCCGGTGCCTTGTCCGGATCGAGACCTGCACGCTTGAAGATGTCGGCGTTCCAAATGAACGCCATCGTCTCGTTGTTCGTGGGAATGCCGTATGTCACCCCCTCCCAAGTCACCGCCTTCATTGCGCCGGGCCAGAAATCCTCGGTCGAATATCCAACATCCTCGGGTTTGAGCGGCTCCAAATAACCCTTTGAGGCGAACTCGGTGCCGCCCAGGATTTGCAGGCGGACCGCCATGGGCGCTGCATTGCCAAGGAGCGCGGTCCGGAACTTGTCCAGCAGGTCGTTATAGGTGAGGGCTTGTTCCTCAAGCTGAATGTTTGGATAGGTTTTGCGGAAGGTCTCGAAGAACTCCTTGTAATATTGGCGCAGGAGGTCGGGGTCGCCCTCGAACACGCCCTGATACCAGAATGTCAACCGCCCCTTATAGTCGAGGGGGGTGACCTTGCCGCAATCGGCCGCCGTATCGAACTCCTGCGTGCCGGCAATGGAGCGCACATATTGCGGTGACCACTGGCTCAAGTCGACCGGCGCGCTGAACGCAGGCACGGACATCAACGTTACCATCAAAGCAGTGGATACAGTGCCGCGTACAACGACACCGCCGAGCGAAAGACTCATCATAGGTATTCTCCCAGGTTTTTCCCAAGCCGCTCTGCATTGAGGCGATCTTGCTCCCAGGTCGTGGGATTCTCCCACTTAATGTATCCCTTCGACCTTATCGTACGTTTTCATGTCAAGGATTGTCTGTCAACTAAAGAAAATCGTACATTGTTTTGAGAGGTTTTGCATGATATCCCCTGAATGTGTGTATGGATTGGGGACGGTCTTGACCGAAACAAGTGAATTCAAAGCGCAGCCGCCCGAGGGGATCGACGCTACAGGGGCGTCGAGCGAGGGTGCGTCTGTTTACCAACTGATCAGGGACGACATCATCGAAGGGCGGCTCGCGGCCAACGAGCGGCTCGTCGTCACCGATCTCGCCCGGCGCCACGGCACCTCGACCAACCCCGTGCGGGAAGCTTTGCAACTGTTGCGCGGGGAGGGCTTTGTCACCTTCGTTGCCAACCGCGGAGCGCGCGTGCGACCCATCGATCAGGACTTTGTTCGGGATATTTACGAAATAGGCGTTTTGATCGAGCCGTCACTCACGCGCTGGTTCGTGAATATGGCGACGGTGGAGGACATTGCTGAGCTCGAACGCATCCAAAGCCTCATTGAAGAGAACAACTTTTCCGACACGGTAAGGCACAGCGAACTGGACACCGCCTTTCATACCATCATGTACCGGAAGCACTACAATCGCCATGCCGCCGAGCTTTGGTGGAAGCATCGCGAAGTGCTTCGAGCCGTGAGCCGCCGCTTCGATTTTACGCTTGCCCGGCGTGCAGCGATCCTGAGCGAGCATCGCGAGCTCATTGCGCATGTCAAAGCCGGAAGGGCGAACGAGGCAGGCGAACTTATTGCGCGCCATGTCGAAGGCTCGGGGCGGCACATCCTCGAACACATGCGCGCGCGCAACGCCGCTCGGGCAGGATAAATGCTTGGGCATGAATATCGTTACCCGGAACACTTCAGGTAAAGGCAGTTGAGATGAAAATCACCAGCGTTCGGCCGTGGCTCATCAGATCGGATGCTTCTTATTGGGGAGAGTTTCTATTTGTCGAAGTGACGACCGACGAGGGCGTGAGCGGCTGGGGAGAGATCACCACGACGACAAGGCTCGCCAATCGCGCCCTCTGCACGATCTTGCGGCAGATCGGTGCCTCTTTGACCGGCGAGGACCCGGCGCGTATCGAATATCTGTGGCACAAGATCTTCCGCAGCTTCACCTACATGGGCAGCCGCGGCGCCGCCGTCGAATGCGTCAGCGCCATCGACATAGCCCTTTGGGACATCCGAGGCAAAGTGCTTGGCAAGCCGATATACGAGCTGTTGGGCGGACCCGTGCGCGATGAAATCGCGCTCTACACCCATCCCAACCAGGCCAAGTTTACCAGCAAGGAGGCGGTGGTCCGCGAAATTCGAGACATCGTCGAGTCCGGTCACACAGCGCTCAAGTTCGATCCTTTCCCCTACCAGGGCAGCGCCGTTGATGGACAGGCTCGCGAACAACGAAACGGCTACCTCGATGGCAGCATGACCCGCAAGGATGAACGCGAAGCCGCCGAACTCACGGCCCTGATCCGCGAAACGGCGGGTGCTGACGTCGACATCCTCATCGATGCGCATGGCCGGTTCGACGTTCCCACCGCCATTCGCCTTTGCCGAAGCCTCGACGAAGCCGGCCAGATCGATTGGTTCGAGGAGCCCTGTCCACCGGAGAGCCTCAACGCTCTCAGGCAGGTCCGCGAGAAGGTCAGCGCCGCTATTTCCTGGGGCGAACGCGGCCACACGAAATGGGATTTCGTGCCGGTGCTCGAAAACCGGCTCGCCGACTATATCATGCCTGACGTCACCTGGACCGGCGGCATTACCGAACTCAAGAAGATTTCCGCCCTGTGCGAAGCCTACTACATCCCGGTCTCGCCGCATGACGCCGCAGGGCCGATCAACGTAGTTGCCGGAGCCCAGGTGATGATGACCGTTCCCAATTTCTACAGACTCGAAACGTCAGAGTGGAACCTCGGCAAATACGATCACCTGATCGACAGACCGCTCGATGTTTCGAACGGCAGCCTAAAGCTTACACCGAGGCCCGGTCTCGGCGTTGAAATGAACCGCGAGTACCTTCAAAGCCACGAGATAGAACTGGACTAGCAACGCTCTCTGCCGCCCCGTGCGCGTTGACGAGCCCGCCCACCGAAGCGAGGATAAATCATGCCCGAAGCATACGGAGCCGACGAGGCGCTCAATCGGGTGAACACGCATTCCAAGCCGTCAGACCTTCGCATCACCGACATGCGGGTGGCCGAAATCACCGGAGCGCCGTTCGCCTCGGTGCTGCTGAAGATTTACACGAACCAGGGCATCATCGGGCTTGGGGAAGTGCGCGATGGTGCCAGCGCCACCTACGCGCTGATGCTGAAGAGCCGGTTGCTTGGCGAGAACCCTTGCGACATCGACCGCCTGTTTCGCCGGATCAAGCAGTTCGGTGGCCACGGCCGGCAAGGCGGCGGCGTATCGGCGGTTGAAATCGCCTTGTGGGATCTTGCCGGAAAGGCCTATGGCGTCCCCGTCTACCAGATGCTCGGCGGCCGTTTTCGAGAGAAAGTGCGCGTCTATTGCGATACCGACGCAGCGGTGGCGAGCGGCACCGCAACGGGCAAGCGCCTCAAGCAGCGCATGGAGCTCGGCTTCACCTTCCTCAAGATGGATCTGGGTTTGATGCAGATCGCCGATGTGCCCGGTGCGGTCGTCTTTCCTGCCGGTTCACTCGAAGGATACCGAAACGTTCCCGTTCGGGGGCCGCTGAAAACCATAGATGAGCGGCGTATGCGCAACGCTGCGTACGATCTGCATAACGTGCCGCACCCGTTTACCGGCCTGCACTTTTCAGACAAGGGCCTCGATCTGCTTGAGCAATACATCGCCGAGGTCCGTGAGGTCATCGGCATGGATGTGCCGCTGGCGATCGACCACATCGGCCATATCTCAATGCAGAATGGCATTCGCTTTGCCAGGCGAATTGAAAAATACGTGCCGGCCTGGCTCGAGGATGTCATCCCATGGCAGTACACCGAGCAGTACCGGCAACTGCAGGACTCCACGACTGTGCCAATCTGCACCGGCGAGGACATATACCTCAAGGAGGGCTTCGAGCCTCTGCTCAAGAGCGGCGGCGTCTCCGTGATCCACCCGGACCTGCTCACCACCGGAGGCATCCTCGAGACCAAGAAGATCGGCGACATGGCGCAGGACCATGGTGTCGCCATGGCCATACACATGGCAGAAAGCCCAATCGCCGCGATGGCCGCCGCACACGTCGCGACGGCGACCGAAAACTTCATGGCGCTCGAATACCATTCCGCTGACGTGGACTGGTGGGACGATATTGTCACCGGCCTTCCCAAGCCGCTGGTAAAGGACGGCTTTATCACTGTTCCGGACAAGCCTGGCCTCGGGATTGACGACGTGGTCGACGAGGTGATCTCGCAGCATCTGCAGCCGGGCGTTGCCGGCATCTGGCAGCCTACGGATCATTGGGACGATGAGTATTCCTGGGATCGCACCTGGAGTTGAACGGACGGACCTAAGATGAAGATCACCGACCTGCGCTGTGCCGTTATCGGCAGACACCCGATCGTCCGCATCGCTACCGACGAGGGCCTTTATGGCCTGGGCGAAGTCGAATTCACCAAATCCTACCTCAAGCCCTTTGTGCTGCATTTCCGCGAGGCGCTGATCGGCGAGGACCCGACCGACGTCGAGAGAGTGATGCTGAAGATCCGCCAACGCGGCTCTTTCAAGCCGTATGGCGCGGCGGTGAGCGCGATCGAGCATGCGCTTTGGGATATTGCCGGCAAGGCCGCGGGCGTGCCCGTCTATAAACTCCTCGGCGGCAAGGTGCGGGACAAGGTGCGCGTCTACAACGGCTCGGTCCGCCAGAAGCGAACCGGCGACCGGCCGGAAGATTACGCCGCTGACGTCAAATGGATGATGGAGCAGCCGCAGAACTTCTTCATGATCAAGCAGGGCATCTCCTTCCATTCCAACATGAAGGACACCATCGAGGGTTTCCACTACGGCGTGACCCAGAAGAAGGCCGGCTATCACGGTGCCATGGATCAGGGCGTGATCAGCGAGCGCGGTTTCAACCACATGCTCGACTGCGTGATCGCGATGAAGGAAGTGCTGGGCGACAGGGTCAGCCTGGCGCTCGACTGCGGCCCGGGCTGGATGCTGCCGGATGCGATCAGGTTCGCTCGCGCCGTCGAGAAGTACAACTTGATGTGGCTCGAGGACATGCTGACTGGCGACTACGTGCCGTGGGTCAATCCGCAGGCCTATCGGGAGCTGACGACCTCCACCTCGACGCCAATCCACACTGGTGAGCAGATCTACCTCAGGCACAATTTCAAGGAACTGATCGAGACACAGGCAGTCCGCGTCATCGGCCCCGATCCAGCCGATATTGGCGGCATTGCCGAGCTCAAATGGGTCGCCGAACACGCCTACATGCACTCGATCCTGATGGCACCGCACGGCACGGCCAACGGCCTGCTCGGCCTCGGTGCGTTGATCAATGTCTGCGCGACATTGCCGGCGAATTACGTCGCGTTCGAATATCCGACTGCTTCGGACCCCTGGTGGGAGGATCTGGTTATCGGTTTGCCGCCGCAGATCGTGAAGGACAGCATGGTGGACCTACTGGAAGCACCCGGGCTGGGTCTCGACATCGACGCTGAAGCGGCCGGGAGATATCTCAGGGAAGAGGATGCGGGCTTTTTCGACTGAACCTCCCTCCGCCTGTCGCGGCCAGCTTGTCGGGCGCCGTAATAGAACCAAAACAGCCGCCTGCCTCGCAGCAAGCGGCTGTTTGCTTTGTGACGATCAAGATTACATGTGGATCGGCTTGAAGAAGGTCGCGAGCGCAGCTTCCTTGACCGCTTCCGACATCGTCGGATGCGCGTGGCAGCTGCGGCCGAGATCTTCCGACGAACCGCCGAACTCCATCAGCACGGCAATCTCGTGGATCATCTCGCCGGCGCCGAAGCCGACGATATGGCCGCCAAGCACGCGGTCGGTTTCCTTGTCGGCGAGGATCTTGACGAAGCCGTCGGTCGCCAGCATCGCGCGGGCGCGGCCGTTCGCAGTGAACGGGAACTTGCCGACCTTGTAGGCAATACCCGCCGCCTTCAGCTCTTCCTCGGTCTTGCCGACCGAGGCGATCTCGGGCTGCGTGTAGACAACGCTCGGAATGACATCATAGTTCACATGGCCATGCTGCCCGGCGAGGATTTCGGCAAGCGCCACGCCCTCGTCTTCCGCCTTGTGCGCCAGCATCGGACCCTTGACCACATCGCCGATCGCATAGATGCCTGCGACATTGGTCTTGAAGCGACCGTCGATCTCGACACGGCCACGATTGTCGAGCGCAACGCCGGCCCCTTCGAGGCCGAGACCTGCCGTATAAGGCTTGCGGCCGGTCGCGATCAAAACGATCTCGGCGTCGAGCGTCACCTTATCTCCGCCCTTGACTGGTTCGAAGGTGACCTTGGCGCCCGTGCCGCCCTTTTCAACGCCGGTGACTTTGGCGCCGAGATGGAAATCGATGCCCTGCTTGGCAAGCATGCGCTGGAACTGTTTGGAGACCTCGCCGTCCATGCCGCCGAGGATGGTGTCGAGATATTCGACGACCGTGACCTTGGCACCAAGGCGTGCCCAGACCGAGCCCAGCTCGAGGCCGATGACACCGCCGCCGACGACGATCAGCGTTTCCGGCACCTTTTCCAGCGCGATGCCGCCGGTGGAGGAAATGACGGTCTTTTCATCGATCTCCACCTGCACGCCGGGAATGCCAGCGACATCCGAGCCGGTGGCGATGACAATGTTCTTGCCCTCGATCTCCTGCACCTGGCCATCCTCGGCGGTGACGGCAACCTTGCCGGCCGAGACGATCTTGCCGGTGCCCTGGAAGGCATCGATCTTGTTCTTCTTGAAGAGGAAGGCGACGCCGTCGACATTTGCCTTCACCGTCGCATCCTTGTGCGCCATCATATTAGCGAGGTTGAGCGTCGGCGCCGGAATGTCGATGCCGAGCGCGCTCATGCCGTGGCCGGCCTGATGGAACATTTCGGAGGCATGCAGTAGCGCCTTCGACGGGATGCAACCGACGTTCAGGCAGGTGCCGCCATAGGTCGCGCGCTTTTCGACGACGGCGACCTTGAGGCCGAGTTGGGCTGCCTTGACGGCGCAGACATAGCCGCCCGGGCCGGTTCCGATAACGATCACATCGTAAGACATTGCTTCTTTCCCTTTGGATTTTTCAATTAGTCGGCTGCGCGCGACAGCGCGAGGCGGAAGCCGAAGCCGACGAGTGCCGCTCCGGTGATGCGGTTGAACCATTTGCCGCTGGCGATGAAGCGGTCACGGATCGTCTTGACCGTGAAGAAATAGGAAACGCCGGCAAACCAGGCGACCAGCGCCGTCGCCATGCCGATGCCGTAGGAGAACTGGATCAGTGCGGGCGTGTCGTGATGGACGAGCGTCGAAAACAAGGACAGGAAGAACAGCACCGGCTTCGGGTTCAGCGCGTTGGTGATGAATCCCATGCCGAGGCATGTCAGCATTGGGGCCGACTTGCGGTCTTCGGCCGTGACGTCGATCTCCTGCACCTTGAATCCAGGTTCGCGGAACGACTTGATGCCGAGATAGACGAGATAGGCGACACCCGCCCATTTGATTGCTGCAAACAGCATCAGCGACTTGGAGACGATCAGACCGAGGCCAAGGATCGTGTAGCTGATATGAAAGAGCAGCGAGATGCCCATGCCGAGCCCGGTCATTATGGCGGCGCGACGCCCATGCACGATGCTCTGGCGCAGGATGACAGCGAAATCGGCGCCCGGCGCGACGATGAAGATCGAGAAGACGGCCATCAGACCAAGGAATTCGATGATGTAAGTCATGGTGTTTTCGCCCTGTCCTAACGGCCGCCGCTCACATTGAGGATCGATCCGGTGACATAGGACGCCGATGGTGAAAGCAGATAGAGGATTGCGTCCGCCACCTCCTCCGGCATGCCGGCCCGCTGCATCGGGACCGATGGCGCCATTTCGCGCGCCCGGTCCGGCAACCCACCGGATGCATGGAGATCGGTTTCGATGATGCCGGGCCTGACGGCATTGACGCGAATCCCTTCCGCGGCGACCTCGCGCGCAAGTCCGATGGTGAAGGTGTCGATCGCCGCTTTCGATGCCGCATAATCGACATACTGCGTCGCCGAACCGAGGACTGCCGCCATCGAGGAGAGGTTGACGATGGCCCCGCCCTGCCCACTATATCGGCGCGACATGCGGCGCACGGCCTCAGCGGCGCAGAGTATCGAGCCGGTCACATTGACGCGCAGCATGCGCTCGATCCGCTCGACCGACATCTCGTCGACCCGCTGCGGATAGTCGACGATGCCGGCATTGTTGACCAGTCCGTCGAGCCGGCCGAAATGACCATCGACCGCGGTGAACATTGCGGCGATATCCGCGGCCTTGCCGACATCGCCCGGGATCGCCACGGCCTCGCCGCCGCTTTCTGTGATCGCCGCAACGACGGCATCCGCCGCTTGCCGGTTGGCGGCGTAATTGACCGCGACGCGCCAGCCCTGACGCGCGGCAAGGCGGCAGACGGCCGCGCCGATGCCCCGGCTTCCGCCGGTCACGAGAACAACAGGTGTATCGCTCATGTCGCACACTCCTTGAATGTCAGCACATCCCACGGCGCCACCGAAGCTTTGCCCTCACCCCAGGCGCTGGATTCGCGAATGGCGGGACCAAGCCCGGGGAGCACAAGCTTTTCGGCGGCCGCAGCGCCTTCCGGCTGCAGATTATCCATCTCGCCCTTGGCATCCATGCCGTAGACGGCGCCCTGCCAAACCGTGCAGGCGTCGAGATCGGCGCCGGTCACATCGCCCTCAGGACAGTTGAACATCAGGATGCCGATGGCGCGGACCGGATCCTCCGACGGCATGACATAGCCTTCCATGACGACGGATGTCTTGAGCGCGCTCACCTTGAACTGGTTGCTGGCGGCAGCCGAAGGAGAATTCAGCGGCGCGAAGCGCAGTTCATAGGCGCCGTCACGGTCGGTGTAGACGGCCTGCTCCTGTTTGCAATCGATAGCGAACGCGGCAACCGGAATGACGAAAAATACCGCGGCTGCAATCGCAGCCACGCCCTTCCGTCCTGCCATGATCCCGATCGTCCCGCTCATTGCACCTTCGGCTCTCGCCGTCCGTCGGCATTCTCGATCAAACCGAAATCCGTCAACAGCGCCAGCGGGCGGCCATCCTTGTCGAGGCCCCAGAAGACGGGATAGAAACCATCGCCCCAGCCGCTCCAGAACACGGCGACATTACCCTTCTTGCCGGCCATCGGACGGTGCAGTGCATAATGGCCCTTGTTGGCATCGAGGTCCGAAGCCAGCACGTCGTCGTAATAATTGATGTCGGCGTCCGGCTTCTGCGCTTGGACCTGCGCTTCGCGCTCTTCGATCAACGCCAGCGTATCGGCATCCATATAGCAGCCGAGACCGGCGTCGACGGGGTAGCCGAAGATCTCACCGTCCTTCAGCGTCGCTACGTCTTGCCCGGGCAGAACGGCAAGCTCCCAATGATCCGGCTTGCCCTCGGCAAACCGCATGCCGGCGGCAGCGATCCGCCCGAAGGCCTGGTAGAGCGTCACCGGATAGTCGCCCGGTGCAACCCTCCTGGCGAGTGCCGGCCGATCGGGCTGGGCGAGCGGATCGGCGGCGACGATGCGCCCCGAGGTCAGCTCGACATTGCCCATGTGGATCACGCCGATCGAACGTTCGGAAAGCTCGGCGTCACCGAGCGTCACCAGCTCGAAATTGCTGCTGGCCTTGCTGATATCTAAGCCAGCCGCCGATGCAGAAACCGGAGCATGCGCGGCGGCAGCGCAAAGAACAAGGCGCGCCGCTCGCATGATCCGGTTCCGCATGAAAAAGCTCCTTAGAGATCGAGAACCAGCCGTTCCGGATCTTCCAGGCTTTCCTTGACGCGCACGAGGAAGGTGACCGCTTCCTTGCCGTCAACGATGCGGTGATCATATGAAAGCGCCAGATACATCATCGGACGGATGACCACCTGGCCGCCGATTGCAACCGGCCGTTCCTGGATCTTGTGCATGCCGAGAATGCCGGACTGCGGTGCGTTGAGGATCGGCGAGGACATCAGCGAGCCGTAAACCCCACCGTTGGTGATGGTGAAGGTGCCACCCTGCATATCGGCCATGGAGAGCGAGCCGTCACGGGCTGCCTTGGCAAGTCGGCCGAGGTCTTTCTCGATTTCGGCGATCGACATCTGGTCGGCATCGCGGATGACAGGAACGACGAGACCCTTGTCGGTGCCGACGGCCATGCCGACATGGCAGTAGTTCTTGTAGATGACATCGGTGCCGTCGATCTCGGCATTGACCGCCGGCAATTCCTTCAGCGCATGCGTTACCGCCTTGGTGAAGAAGCCCATGAAGCCAAGCTTGACGCCGTGCTTCTTCTCGAAAATGTCCTTGTACTTGTTGCGCAGGTCCATGACTGCCTTCATGTCCACCTCGTTATAGGTGGTGAGCATGGCGGCGGTATTCTGCGCGTCCTTGAGGCGCTTGGCGATCGTCTGGCGCAGGCGCGTCATCTTCACGCGCTCTTCGCGCGAGGCATCCTCGACCGTCGACGGGCCCCGCGCAGCGGCGGGTGCTGCCGCCGGGGCGGCTGCGGGAGCGGAAATACCCTTGGCGACGGCGGCAATGACATCGCCCTTCAGCACCTGGCCGCGCTTGCCGCTGCCGTCGACCTGACCGGCGGAGAGATTGCTCTCGGCCAGCATCTTTGCAGCCGCCGGGGCCGGCGGCATGGTGGAAACGGAAGCGCTCGACGAGGATGCAGCCGCAGCGGCGATCGGTGCCGGCTGAGCAGGAGCAGCCGCAGCTGGCTGGGCAGGAGCGGCGGCCGGTGCAGCAGCTGCCGGCGCGGCGGCAGCGACGGCACCTTCGGCGATCTGGCCGAGCAGCGCGCCGAGACCGACGGTTTCGCCGGCGGCAGCGACGATTTCCAAAAGCGTGCCGGAGACGGGTGCCGGAACTTCGATGGTCACCTTGTCGGTTTCAAGCTCGAGAATCGGCTCGTCGGCCTTGATGGCGTCGCCGACCTTCTTGAACCAGGTGCCGACGGTTGCCTCGCTGACGGATTCACCGAGAGTTGGAACGCGGATTTCTGTGGCCATTGTTCAGATCCTGATTTCGTGTGTGTTCGTTTTTAAGCGTTTCAGACGGCGGGCGGCCGCAAGATTATTGAGGGCATCGGCAGGACATCGAAACGGAAACCGAAACCGGAAGCGATGATCGGGTCGCCGTCGGCAAGAGCCAGCGCGGCCGCGTGATCCTCGACTTCGACGACCGCCATGCCGAAGGCGCCTTCACCTTCGAACACGGGACCGACGACGATCGCCGATCCCGCAAGCGCATTCCGATGCCAGTATTCGACGTGGCGTTTCATCGCCGCCATTTCCTCCCCGCTCCCGTCATGCGGGAAAGTGGGGCGCGGCGGCAGCAGTCTCAAAAAGAAATAAGCCATTGCGCCCCCTTGATTTAACCGCCCAAGGCATCCTCGAGGAATGCGGCGAGCTGTGACAGATGCTTCGACATCAGGCCGGTCGCCGGCGAAGCGGCGGCCGGACGGCCGGTATAGCGGACGCGCTGGTACTTCGCATCGATATGGGCAAGCACCCATTCGAGGAAGGGGTCGATGAACGACCAAGCGCCCATGTTTTTCGGCTCTTCCTGGCACCACACCATTTCGGCGTTGCGGAAGCGCGACAACTCGTTGATGAGCGCCTTTGCCGGGAACGGATAAAGCTGTTCGACGCGCAACAGGTAGATATCGTCGATACCGCGCTTTTCGCGCTCTTCGAGAAGATCGTAATAGACCTTGCCGGAGCACATGACGACGCGGCGGATCTTGTTGTCCTTCTGCAACTTGATCGGGCCGTCCTTGATCACTTCCGCATCGTCCCAGAGCAGGCGATGGAAGGCCGATTCGCCGGCCAGCTCGGCCAGCGTCGAGACTGCCCGCTTGTGGCGAAGCAGCGACTTCGGCGTCATCAGGATCAGCGGCTTGCGGAAGTCGCGCTTCAGCTGCCGGCGCAGGATGTGGAAGTAGTTCGCCGGAGTCGTGACATTGGCAACCTGCATGTTGTCTTCTGCGCAAAGCTGCAGGAAGCGCTCCAAGCGAGCCGAGGAGTGCTCCGGCCCCTGTCCTTCATAGCCGTGCGGCAGCAGGCAGACGAGGCCCGACATGCGCAGCCACTTGCGTTCGCCCGACGAGATGAACTGGTCGAAGACGACCTGCGCCCCGTTGGCGAAGTCGCCGAACTGGGCTTCCCAGAGGGTCAGCGCATTCGGGCGGGCCAACGAGTAGCCATATTCGAAGCCGAGCACGGCCTCTTCTGATAGCATCGAGTTGATGACTTCGTAGCGGGCCTGCGTCGGCGACAGGTTGGCGAGCGGAATGTAGCGCTCTTCCGTCTCCTGATCATAGAGAACCGAATGACGCTGCGAGAAGGTGCCGCGTTCGCAATCCTGACCCGACAGGCGAATCTTATGGCCTTCCAGGCAGAGCGAACCGAAGGCCAGTGCTTCGGCCATCGCCCAGTCGAGGCCTTCGCCGGTGGCTATCATGTTGGCGCGGTTTTCCATGAAGCGCTGGATCGTGCGATGCGCATTGAATCCGGCCGGAATCTCGGACAGCTTGCGGCCGATCTCCTTCAGCGTCTTCATCGGCACGGCGGTCTTGCCGCGGCGCTGCTCGTCGGCATTGTCGGCGGTGCGCAGGCCCGACCACTCGCCGTCCAGCCAGTCGGCCTTGTTCGGCTTGTAGTGCTGGCCGGCCTCGAACTCCTGCTCAAGATGGGCGCGCCAGTCGGCCTTCATCTTTTCGACTTCACCATCCGTAAGCAGGCCCTCACGAACCAGACGCTCTGCATAAAGCTGCAGCACCGTCTTGTGGCCGCGGATGACCTTGTACATCTTCGGCTGGGTGAAGGACGGCTCATCGCCTTCGTTATGGCCGTAGCGGCGATAGCAGAACATATCGACCACAACCGGCTTGTGGAACTTCATGCGGAATTCGGTCGCCACCTTGGCGGCGTAGACCACGGCTTCCGGATCATCACCGTTGACGTGCAGGATCGGTGCCTCGATCATCTTGGCGACGTCCGACGGATAGGGCGACGAGCGCGAAAAGGCCGGGTTCGTGGTGAAGCCGATCTGGTTGTTGATGATGACGTGCATGGTGCCGGCGACGCGGTGGCCGCGCAGGCCGGAGAGACCGAGAATTTCGGCAATGACGCCCTGGCCGGCGAAGGCCGCATCGCCGTGGATCAGCAGCGGCAGCACCTTGGAGCGCTCAGACAGCGGAATGATATCGCCTTCCCATACAGTAGCGCTCATGTCCTGCTTGGCGCGAGCCTTGCCCATGACGACAGGGTCGACGATTTCGAGATGCGACGGATTTGCCGTCAGCGAGACGTGCACCTTGTTGCCGTCGAATTCGCGGTCGGAGGAAGCGCCCAGATGGTACTTCACGTCGCCGGAACCTTCTACTTCGTCGGGCGCATAGGAACCGCCCTTGAACTCGTGGAAGATGGCGCGATGCGGCTTGCCCATCACCTGGGAGAGCACGTTCAGGCGGCCGCGATGGGCCATGCCGAACACCGCTTCCTTGAGCCCGAGATGGCCGCCGCGCTTCAGGATTTGTTCGAGCGCCGGGATCAGCGATTCGCCGCCGTCGAGACCGAAGCGCTTGGTGCCCTTGAACTTGACGTCGAGGAACTGCTCGTACCCTTCGGCCTCGATGAGCTTGGCAAGGATCGCCTTCTTGCCTTCGGCCGAGAAGGCCACGCCCTTGTCGGGCCCTTCGATGCGCTCCTGGATCCAGGCTTTCTCCTCGGGATTGGAGATATGCATGAATTCGACGCCGAGCGTCGAGCAGTAGGTGCGCTCGAGGATTTCGATCATCTCGCGGATGGTTGCGTATTCCAGGCCGAGCACGTTGTCGATGAAGATCTTGCGATCGTAATCGGCGGCGGTGAAGCCGTAATTTTCCGGCGACAGCTCACGATAGTCGTCGACGGCAGCGGCGATGCCGAGCGGATCGAGCTTGGCGTGCAGATGGCCGCGCATGCGATAGGCGCGGATCATCATGATGGCGCGCACAGAATCGCGGGTCGCCTGCAGCACGTCGGTGGTATCAGTGGGCTTGCCTGCGGCTTCGGCCTTCGCCTTCACCTTGGTTTCGATCGCCTTCTCGACGATGCCCCAATTGCCGTCGAGTGCCGACACCAGATCGCCGCCGGCCGGCAGCGGCCAGTTCTTCTTGCGCCAGGAGGCTCCCTTGGCCGCCTTCTTCACATCGACAGGATCGTCTTCCAGTGCCTTGAAGAAGGCGCGCCACTGGTCGTCGACCGATGCGGGATCCTCTTCGTAGCGCGCATAAAGCTGCTCGATATAGGCCGCGTTGGCGCCATCCAGAAACGAGGTGATCTGAAACTGCTCGTTGGCTTCTTGCCGTGCCATGGTGATATGCGGACGCTTCCGTCCGCCTCCTGACTTTGATGAATTTGCCGGCTTCGTCACCGGCTGCCGCATTCCGATTGCCGCCTGTCCGCGGCGCATCTGCTGGTCTCGTGCTGTCACACCGGGCGGAAACGCAGATGCCGTTCTTCCGCCCGGTCTATATGGCTGGCTTAGCCCTTGAGGACTTCAACCAAGGTCTTGCCGAGGCGGGCCGGAGACGGCGAGACGCGAATGCCCGCCGATTCCATCGCTGCGATCTTCGATTCCGCATCGCCCTTGCCGCCGGATACCACGGCGCCGGCATGGCCCATGGTGCGGCCCTTCGGCGCCGTGCGGCCGGCAATGAAGCCGGCCATCGGCTTCTTGCGGCCCTTCTTGGCTTCGTCCTTGAGGTACTGCGCAGCGTCTTCTTCTGCCGAGCCGCCGATTTCACCGATCATGATGATCGACTGGGTGGCTTCGTCGGCGAGGAACATTTCCAAGACGTCGATGAACTCGGTGCCCTTCACCGGGTCGCCGCCGATGCCGACGGCCGTCGTCTGGCCAAGGCCTTCGTTGGAGGTCTGGAACACCGCTTCATAGGTCAGCGTGCCCGAACGGGAGACGATGCCGACCGAACCCTTGCGGAAGATCGAACCCGGCATGATGCCGATTTTGCATTCTTCCGGCGTCAGAATACCAGGGCAGTTGGGGCCAAGCAGGCGCGACTTGGAGCGGTCGAGGCGCGCCTTGACGCGCACCATGTCCATGACGGGTATGCCCTCGGTGATGCAGGTGATGAACGGGATTTCGGCGTCGATCGCCTCGATGATGGCGTCAGCCGCACCGGCCGGCGGAACATAGATGACGGTCGCGTCGGCGCCGGTCTTTTCCTTGCCTTCGGCGACGGTGGCGAAGATCGGCAGGCTTTCGCCCTTTGAGCCGGTCCAGGTTTCTCCACCCTTCTTCGGGTGGATACCGCCGACCATCTGGGTGCCGTAATAGGCAAGCGCCTGTTCGGTGTGGAAGGTCCCGGTCTTACCGGTCAGGCCCTGAACGAGAACCTTGGTGTCTTTGTTAACGAGAATGGACATGCGAGGCCTTTGTTTAGGAGAGGTTGGAAGACGTGAGGGCGGCGCGACGATAGATGCCGCTGACCACCTCCTGCCAAGTATCGCTGCCTGCAGGCGAAAAGCTGACGCCCATCCGGTAGCAGTCTTCATTTTCGAATGTGAATGCAGTGCGCTGTCTGCCGCGCGGCGAAGTCTTCGTCAGCACGAGTTCATTGCCATTCCATTCGCCGGAAGCTGGCGAAGGCGGAGCAAAACCGGCGCTATCGAACTGGTAAAGCTTGTAAGCCTGATCCGAACCATCGAAGCCGAAGACATTGCGGGCTTCGAAAGAGACCGCGCCCTCACGCATCTGGCGATAGTGCTGCTCCAGGAAGAACCCGCCGAACAGCGCCTCGCCGGAAAGCGCGGCGCTGGCCTTGCCTTCACTCGTCCACGCCGACGCCGCCACATGCTCCTCTCCTTCCCAGGCGCCGGCAAAGGCGCTGAGGCGGAAATGAGCGGCGGATGGTGTGGACTGGAAGGCCATGATGGTTCTCAGCCGTTGATCGCCGCGACAATCTTCTTGGCCGCATCGTCCAAGTCGTCGGCCGCGGTGATCGCGAGACCCGACTCGTTCAGGATCTTCTTGCCGAGCTCGACATTCGTGCCTTCAAGGCGCACGACAAGCGGAACCTTGAGGCCGACTTCCTTGACCGCGGCAATGACGCCCTCGGCAATGACATCGCACTTCATGATGCCGCCGAAGATGTTGACGAGAATGCCCTCGACCTTGGGATCGGCAGTGATGATCTTGAAGGCCGCAGCGACCTTCTCCTTGCCGGCGCCGCCGCCGACGTCGCAGAAGTTGGCCGGCTCCTTGCCGTAGAGCTTGATGATGTCCATCGTCGCCATGGCAAGGCCTGCGCCGTTGACCATGCAACCGATATTGCCATCGAGCGCGACATAGGCGAGGTCCCACTTGGAAGCCTCGATTTCCTTGGCGTCCTCTTCGGTCTCGTCGCGCAGCGTCCTGACGTCGTCGTGGCGGAAGAGCGCGTTGCCGTCGAACGACATTTTGGCGTCGAGAACGCGCAGATGGCCATCCTTCATGACGATCAGCGGATTGACCTCGAGCAGCGCCATGTCCTTCTCGTTGAAGGCCTTGTAGAGCGCCGGGAAGAGTGACTTGGCGTCTTGTGCAGCGGCGCCCTCGAGCGCCAGCGCCTTGGAGATCGCTGCGACGTCGGCAGCCGTCACACCGGCTTCCGGATCGATGGCGATCGTCTGGATTTTTTCGGGCGTGTCATGGGCGACAGCTTCGATGTCCATGCCGCCTTCGGTGGAAACGACGAAGGCCACGCGGCCGACCGAGCGGTCGACCAGCAGCGAGCAATAAAGCTCGCGAGCGATGTCGGCGCCGTCCTCGATATACAGACGGTTAACCTGCTTGCCGGCTTCGCCCGTCTGCGCCGTCACCAGCGTGTTGCCTAGCATTTCCTTTGCGTGAGCGACCACTTCGTCGATCGACTTGGCGAGACGCACGCCGCCTTTGGCTTCCGGCGACAGTTCCTTGAATTTGCCCTTGCCGCGGCCGCCGGCATGGATCTGGCTCTTGACCACATAGAGCGGGCCGGGAAGCGACTTGGCGGCAGCCTCGGCCTCTTCGACCTTGAGGACAGCCACACCCTCGGCAACCGGTGCGCCATAGCCCTTCAGCAGAGCCTTGGCTTGATATTCATGAATGTTCATGGGTTTATCCCTGTTTCGATGACTTCGGCGCCGATTACTTGAGGGCAGGCGCGATGTTGATGCAGGCTTCGCAAAGACCGGCGACGGCGCCGACGGACTTGTCGAAGGCTTCCTTCTCGGTCTTGTTGAGGTCGATCTCGATGACGCGCTCGACGCCGCCGGCGCCGATGACGGTGGGAACGCCGACATACATGTCCTTGACGCCGTACTGCCCGGTGAGATGGGCAGCGCAGGGCAGAACGCGCTTCTTGTCCTTGAGGTAGGACTCGGCCATCTCGATCGCCGAGGCGGCCGGCGCGTAATAGGCCGAGCCGGTCTTCAGCAGGCCGACAATTTCGGCGCCGCCGTCACGGGTGCGCTGGATGATCTCTTCCAGGCGCTCCTTGGTGACCCAGCCCATGTTGACGAGATCGGTGAGCGGAATGCCGCCGACCGTCGAGTAGCGGGCGAGCGGCACCATTGTGTCGCCGTGGCCGCCAAGAACGAAGGCCGTCACGTCCTGAACGGAGACGTTGAATTCCTTGGCGAGGAAGAGGCGAAAACGCGAAGAGTCGAGAACGCCGGCCATGCCGACCACCTTGTTGGCCGGAAGGCCGGAAAACTTCTGCAGCGCCCAGACCATGGCGTCGAGCGGGTTGGTGATGCAAATGACGAAGGCGTTGGGCGCATACTTCTTGATGCCGGCGCCGACCTGCTCCATGACCTTGAGGTTGATGCCGAGAAGATCGTCGCGGCTCATGCCCGGCTTGCGCGGAACGCCGGCGGTGACGATGCAGACGTCAGCGCCTTCGATGGCGGAATAATCGCTGGCGCCGGTCAGATTGGCGTCGAAACCTTCGACCGGGGAGGACTGTGCGATATCGAGGCCCTTGCCCTGGGGAATGCCGTCAGCGATGTCGAAGAGGACGATATCGCCCAGCTCCTTCAGGCCGGCGAGATGCGCCAGCGTGCCACCAATCATGCCAGAACCAATGAGTGCGATCTTGTTACGCGCCATTTCGCTGTTTCCTTTGCGATCAAATTCGTCGAACGACGCTTAGGCACCGCTCAATGACGAACTCGCATAGACCCAAAGCCCAAAAATGGCAATCCATTAATTTTGATGTAGCGTTTTCAATCGTTTAGATACTAAAGTTCTTACGTAAACGTAAGCCAATTCGTCACTTGGTCGTTATTCGGCGGCGCGTTTGTCATGGTGCAGCGCAAGATACTCAGCGCTGCGCATTTCAAAGAGACGCGACGCCGTGCGGGCGAATTCGAAGCCCTCGGTGCCCCTGCGACCGACGAGCAGGTCCTCCGGCATCGCCGCCGCCGATATATAAAGCCGTACGGCATGATCGTAGAACGTATCGACAAGAATGATGAGTCGCTTGATCTGGTTCCGTTTTTCTGGTCCGAGCAGGGGAACGTGATCGACGAAGACGATATCGAAGCGTTTGGCGATTGCCAGGAAGTCGGCAGCACCGAGCGGCTTCTCGCAAAGATCGGCGAAAGAGAACCGCGCCATGCGGTCGGCGGCGAGCGGCACATGGATGGCGCGCCCCTTCATCGGAATATCGAGTGGCTGCGCCTTGCGCCCATGCAGCGCCTGCGTCCAGGACGCCTCCATCGCCATGTCGTTATGTTCGTTGATCGGTACCAGATAGACCGGCTGGCTGTTGAGCTTCTCCATCCGGTAATCGGTCGGCGAATCCAGCGTGACGACATCGACATGCTGCCTGAGCAGCGCGACGAAGGGCAGGAACAGGCCGCGGTTGAGACCGTCCTTGTAGAGATTGTCCGGCTCGACATTCGACGTCGCGACCAGAACGCATCCCCGCGCGAAGAGTTCGGAAAACAGCCGCGACAGGATCATCGCATCGGCAATGTCGGTGACGGTGAATTCATCGAAGCAGAGCAGTTCTGCTTCCTCGTAAAGGGCTGCGGCGACCGGCGGCATCGGATCAGCGTGCTTCGTCTCACCGTTCTTGAGTTTCAGCCGGTGCGCCGCGATACGGTTGTGCACATCCGCCATGAATTCATGGAAATGCGCCCGCCGCTTCTTCCGGCACGGCGCCATCGAGAAGAACATGTCCATCAGCATGGTCTTGCCGCGTCCGACGCTGCCGTGGATATAAAGCCCCTTGATGCCGCCTGCGGCCTTCTTCTTTGAGGCAAACAGCCAACCGAGCGCGCTCGATTTCGCCGCCGGTCGTTGCTGCTTCAAGCCAGCGAGCACCCGATCCAGGCTTTTGGCCACTTCCATCTGGGCGGAATCGACTTGCAAGGCACCGGAAAGCGTCAGCGTTTTAAGCTGTTCGCAGACGCTGAGCGCATAATCTGGCATTGGCTGCATGAGGGCATGTCCGCCTGTCGGTCATCGGCGGGGCACCGCCGGATCGGTTACCGCGCCGGTTCCTTTACCGGCTGAGGCTGATCGGCTGACCTGTATTCGTCTGGCCCTGGAAGCGATTGTCGGCTGTCTTGTAGACGCTGCCGATCGCGTTGCCCGAGCGGTCCTTGAGCAGAACCTGCTTGCCGGCGACCTCCCAAGAACCCATCGCCGTCAGCTCGCCGACGCAGCCGCGCGTACCGCCGCGCGAACCGCTGCCGAGATTGGTGAGCGTCAGGAACATGTCGCAGCTGCCGTTGACGCGCCAGCTTCCGACCATCGATTCCTTCGTGACGTCGAGCGCATTCGCCGCAACAGCCGGCTGCGCACCCGGCATCGACGAAGCCGACGCCGGCGCGGCCGGGAACTGCGAGCTGCCGCTCGGGGGCGGAAGCTGCCCGCCTTGAACGGAAGGAACTGGCTGCGCCGTCAGTGGCGCCGGCGCGGCACTGGGAGAGTTGGAGCTGTAATCATATGCCGTAGGCTGACAACCGGCTAGCGCGAGAGTCACTACCAAACCTGTCACCGCATATCGCAACTGCATCATCATACTCCTGAATTCGGCTGTCGCCGCAGAGAAAAGGGCGTGAGACAAGTTCGATTACCGTAATTCGCTTTGGTTAATCAAGTCGGACTGCATAAATTGCCCGTGACAACGCCTAATCGAAACACGATACAGTTCAACTGTCCCGCTGCAAAACTTCCTGCACATGGAATTTGTCAGCAAGGTGTTGTGCGGTTCATCTCGGCAAGGATCCCTGCCGAACTCCCGCAATGTCCTGGAAAGATCGCATCGCAGCCGCGACGGCTTCGGATCGAAGCCGTCCATCGCATGATCGGCATGCGCGCCGGTCAAACCCGGCGCTCGACCATCATCTTCTTGATTTCGGCGATCGCCTTGGCCGGGTTGAGGCCCTTGGGGCAGGTCTGCGCACAGTTCATGATCGTGTGGCAGCGATAGAGGCGGAACGGATCCTCGAGATTGTCGAGACGCTCGCCGGTCGCCTCGTCTCTGGAATCGATCAGCCAGCGATAGGCCTGCAGCAGAACGGCCGGACCGAGATAGCGGTCGCCATTCCACCAGTAGCTCGGACAGGATGTCGAACAGCAGGCGCACAGAATGCATTCATACAGGCCGTCGAGCTTCTGCCGGTCCTCATGGCTCTGCTTCCACTCCTTGGCCGGCGCGGGCGACACAGTCTTCAGCCAGGGTTCGATCGAACGATGCTGGGCGTAGAAGTTGGTGAGGTCAGGCACCAGATCCTTGACGACGGGCAAATGCGGC
Source organism: Rhizobium lentis (assembly GCF_014200175.1). Classification (GTDB taxonomy): domain Bacteria; phylum Pseudomonadota; class Alphaproteobacteria; order Rhizobiales; family Rhizobiaceae; genus Rhizobium; species Rhizobium mulingense. The sequence continues at coordinate 125,421 of NZ_JACHBD010000007.1, forward strand.
AGCGGATAGATCTTCACCGCGCCCTTGATATCATCGAGGCCCTTGGTGCAGGCCAGCGTGTTGGTGCCGTCGATATTCATCGCGCAGGAGCCGCAGATGCCTTCGCGACATGACCGGCGCAGCGTCAGCGTCGGGTCGATCTTGTTCTTGATGTAGAGCAGGCCGTCGAGCACCATCGGACCACAGTCGTCGACATCGATGTAAAAAGTGTCGATCGACGGGTTCTGGCCGTCATCCGGGCTCCAGCGGTAGACGCGGAATTCGCGGATGTTTGTCGCACCCGCCGGCTTCGGCCAGACCTTGCCTTCGCGCATCTGAGAATTCTTGGGGAGAGCGAGTTCAACCATATTAGGTTCCTCTTGAAATCAGTATACGCGAGCTTTCGGCTCGATCTTGTGCGGATCGATGCCTTCCGCGATCAGCTCGGTGTGAACCGGGCGGTAATCGAGCTTGACGTCGCCTGCCTCGTTGACCCAGGCAAGCGTATGCTTGCGCCAGTTGACGTCGTCGCGGCCGGCGAAGGCGCCCTCGGTGTAATCCTCGCGGGCGTGCGAACCGCGGCTCTCCTTGCGGGCCTCGGCGCCGTAGATCGTCGTGATGGCGTTGGCCATCAGGTTCTGCAGCTCCAGCGTTTCCACCAGATCCGAGTTCCAGACCATCGACCGGTCCGTGACCTTGATGTCACGCATTTCCTGCCAGATCGCCGAAATGCGCCGGCAACCGGATTCCAGCGATTCCTGCGTGCGGAAGACGGCGGCGTCTTCCTGCATGGCGCGCTGCATCTTCTCGCGCAGCACAGCCGTGGGCGTGCCGCCGCTGGCGTGGCGCAGACCGTCGAAGCGGTCCATGATCTTGTCGCAGGCCGTAACGTTGAGATGCGGGACCGGCGCTGCGCGGTCGATCACCTCGCCGGCGCGGATCGCGGCGGCACGGCCGAAGACCACGAGGTCGATCAGCGAGTTGGAGCCGAGGCGGTTGGCGCCGTGCACCGAGGCGCAGCCGGCTTCGCCCACAGCCATCAGGCCGGGGATGATCCGCTCCGGATTGGCGCCGTCGGCGTTCAGCACTTCGCCCCAATAATTCGTCGGAATGCCGCCCATATTGTAATGGACGGTCGGTAGAACCGGGATCGGCTCGCGCGTGACGTCGACGCCGGCAAAGATCTTGGCGCTCTCGGAAATCCCTGGCAGCCGCTCATGCAGAACGGCCGGGTCGAGGTGGTCGAGATGCAGGAAGATGTGATCCTTGTTCTTGCCGACGCCGCGGCCTTCGCGGATCTCCAGCGTCATGCAGCGCGATACAACGTCGCGCGAGGCAAGGTCCTTGGCCGACGGCGCATAACGCTCCATGAAGCGCTCGCCCTCGGAATTGACGAGGTAGCCGCCTTCGCCGCGCGCACCTTCGGTGATCAGACAGCCCGAACCGTAGATGCCGGTCGGATGGAACTGGACGAATTCCATGTCCTGCAGCGGCAGGCCGGCGCGCGCCACCATGCCGCCGCCGTCGCCGGTGCAGGTATGGGCCGAGGTCGCCGAGAAATAGGCGCGGCCGTAGCCGCCGGTCGCCAGCACCACCATCTTGGCAGAGAAGCGATGGATCGTGCCATCATCGAGACACCAGGCGACGACGCCGGTGCAACGGCTCCCGTCCTCCGACATGATCAGGTCGAGCGCAAAATATTCAATGAAGAATTCGGCGTTGTGGCGCAGCGACTGGCCGTACAGCGTGTGCAGGATGGCGTGACCGGTGCGGTCGGCAACGGCGCAGGTGCGCTGCACCGGCGGGCCTTCGCCGTAATTCTGCATGTGGCCGCCGAACGGGCGCTGGTAGATCTTGCCTTCCTCGTTGCGGGAGAACGGCACGCCGTAATGTTCGAGCTCATAGACCGCCTTCGGCGCCTCCATGGTCAGATACTGCATGGCGTCGACGTCGCCGAGCCAGTCGGAGCCTTTGACGGTGTCGTAGAGGTGCCATTGCCAGCTGTCAGGCGTCATGTTGCGCAGCGACGCGGCGATGCCGCCCTGCGCCGCAACCGTGTGCGAGCGGGTCGGGAACACCTTGGTGATGCAGGCGGTGCGGAAACCCTGCTCGGCCATGCCGAGCGTGGCGCGCAGCCCGGCGCCGCCGGCGCCGACGACGATCACGTCATAGGAGTGGTCGACATAATTGTAGGCCTTGCCATTCTGGGCGGGTGAAGTCGGTGCCATATCGAGCTTATCCTACGAATGCGATTTTCAGAATGGCGAAGAGACAGAGGCCGGCGATGACGATCGCGAAGAAGGTATTCAGCATCAAGAGAGCGATCTTGCCGAACTCGCCATGCACGTAATCCTCGATGATAACCTGCATGCCGAGTTTCATATGGATGACGCCCGATATCACCATCAGCCCCATGACAACGGCGACAAACGGGTTCGACAGCGCGCGAACCACCTCCGCATAGGGTGCGCCGGCATAGGCGATCATGAAGATGACGAAGAAGAGGATCAACGGAATGTTGGAGACGGCGGTCAGCCGCTGACGCCAGAAATGGCTCGTGCCTTCCTTGGCGGAGCCGAGCCCGCGAACCTTGCCGAGTGGGGTGCGCATATCCATGAGAGGACCTTCAGAAGCGAATGAGGAAGGCGATCACCCAGACCAGCACGGTCAGACAGAGCGACCCGATGATGTTGGCGATGGCAAGCTTCGTCGAGACTTCTTTCTCGAAGCCGTAGCCGAGATCCCACATGAGGTGGCGGAAACCGCCGAGCATGTGGTGCAGCAATGCCCAGGTGTAGCCGAGCAGCACGAGCTTGCCGAGAAGGCTGCCGAGCACCCAGTTGGCCCAGTCGTAGGAACTCTGGCCGCTTGCCGCCGCGATCAGCCACCAGGCGACGAGCAGCGTGCCGACATAGAGCGCCCCACCCGTAATGCGGTGGACGATGGACATGACCATGGTGGGAATTAGTTTGTAGACTTGCAAATGCGGCGACAAGGGCCGGTTATTTGTCACGTTCGCCATCAGAACCTCGCGGCGGCTTCTCTGCGCTCCCGGATTTCGGAGCATGCTCAGTCAACCACACGAATGACAAAATTCTCTGTGTGCGTTGCATCAATTGCGACGTTTACTCACCGGAAAGCCCGACGACAAGCACAATCGCTGTCTGCTTTTAATTTAATCGATTCGGGTTACCGGGAAGTTTGCGGGCGGGAGCAGCTCCAGAAAAGCTGCGACGCGGTTTTTCACCCGGAATTGCGTAAGAACAAAAGGTTAGAGCGGTTCTGCGCTTCGGCGAAAAGCGGAACCGCCAACGAAAACTCGTCTTTCGGCTCAATATTCATGCCGTTCTTCCCATGCACATGGACAAGCCACGGCTTTTGGCGCAGTCTGACATTAACGATTTGTTAACGATCGGGAATTTCGGAGGCCGGCATCCATGTTTCGCAGTCCATCTGCAGTCGCCTTGCTTGCACTCGCCGCGCTTGTCGCCTTGCCTGCCTCCGCCGGCGAGCGCCGTTTCGACCATCGCTTCGCCGATCATCGTTTCCATGGCCACCGCCACGCCTTGCACAACGGCTTGTTTCTCGGCCAACGTCTCGGCTGGCGCGATCGCGGCATCAGTTTCGAAAGCGCCTATATTCGCCGACATGGCAGGGAGCGGATGCCGTTCCTGAAGCAGTTTTCATCTCCGGCGACAAATCGCGTCGCCCGCAGCAGCCTGGTCATCTTCGCACCGCAGCCGCCGGGTGGCGGCAGCGGCGACACCTATGCCGGCTCCTACGCCTATCAGATCAATGGCGGGACTTATGTCGGCGGCAACGGCTACGGGTATTATCCGGCCTCGCGGCTCGCCTCCCAGGCGCCGAAAGCGAAGGTCATCGACGTCGCCGTCCAGGACGATCCCTGCAGCTACGAGGCCAATGTCTGCGTGATCCGGCCCTAAGATCTTGAGCTGAAGCGCCAGACCGTCGTCTTCTTGATTTCGCTATCCTCCAGCGCCCGCGTCACCGGCACCTGATAAGTCGCACAGAATTCCAGCTGTTCCCGTGGCAGATAACTTCTCCCGGGATCGCCGACCAGAACCGATATGCCTTCCCCCGTCAGCCTCATCAGCCAGGGAACGAGCGCGCTGGCGAAGGCACGGTCGTAGAAGACGTCGCCGGCAAGCACAATATCGGCGTCGATATCCTGTCCGATCAGATCGGCGCCGGTAAATCTGAGAGAAACGCCGTTTGCCTTGGCGTTCAGCCGGATCGCCGTTTCCGCCCAGGGGTCGATATCGGCGGCCGTCGCCTCACGCGCACCGGCCATGACAGCTGCAATGCCGACGAGGCCGGAGCCGCTGGCAAAATCCAGCACGCGCTTGTCGCGCACCATGTCCGGATGATCGAGGATGTAGCGCGCCAATCCCTGCCCGCCCGCCCAGGCAAAAGCCCAGAAAGGCGGCGGCAGGCCGATGGCTTCCAACTCCTCTTCCGTTTTCAGCCAGAGCTCATGCGCCTCGCTTGCCAGATGAAGTGAAATCTCCGGCACATGCGGCGGCGCCATCAGACTGGTATTGGCCCGGATGAAGGCTTCGGGATCGGTTTTCAAAGGTCGTCAGCGCGGCGGATTGTCGAGCCCGCCCATGCGGCAGACTTCGGCCCACTCTTCGTCGGTCACCGGCTGCACGGAAAGGCGCATGGAGGTGACGAGCGACATCTTGGCAAGCTTCTCGCTCGCCTTGATGTCCTTCAGCGTCACCGGCTTCGGCATGTCCATGACGGCGCGGATGTCGACGCAATCCCACTTCGGATCGCCCTTGGCGGTAGAATCGGGATGCGACAGTGCACAGACTTCGACGATGCCGACGATCTCCAGCCCGTCATTGGAGTGATAGAAGAACCCCTTGTCGCCGATCTGCATCGCCCGCATATTGTTGCGCGCCAGATAATTTCGCACGCCCGTCCATTCCGTGCCTTTTTCGCCGGCGGCCTTCTGCTGCTCCCAGGACCAGGAGGCAGGTTCGGACTTATAGAGCCAATGCGCCATGCTTTAAGCCTCCGGCTTGTTGAAGACCCAGTTGAAGGGCTTGATCTCAACGCTTTCGAAAAGCCCGGCCTGGGTGTAGGGGTCGGCATCGGCGAGCGTCTTTGCCTCCTGCGCAGTCTCCGCCTTGACGAGCACCAGACTGCCGCAGGCCTTGCCTTCGTCGTCGAGGAACGGACCGGCCATCGAGAGCTTGCCTTCTGCATTGAGCTTGTCGAGATAAGCAAGATGCGTCGGCCGCGTCTCCATGCGGACGTCCAAATGTCCCGGCTTGTCCTTGCAGAGCAGGGCGAAAAGCATGTCTGTTCTCCTATTCGGTGGTGATGGGACGCGTCATCAACTGCTCGATGGCGTCCGAAATATCGAGCCTGCCGTCGATGATGGCGGAAACAGCGTCGGTGATCGGCATGCTGATCGAAAGCTCCGCGGCAAGCCGCGAGGCGACCGAGGCGGCGAGCGCACCTTCCACCAGCGCGCCCTGCAGCGGGTCGGCCTTTTCGTCGCGCCCGAGCGCGATGCCGAAGCGCAGGTTGCGCGATTGATGGCTGGTCGCCGTCAGCACCAGATCGCCGAGGCCGGAGAGCCCGCGCACCGTATCCGTCTGGCCGCCTTTGGCGACGACGAAGCGCGACATTTCCGCAAGGCCACGGGCAATTAACGCAGCGCGGGCGGATTCGCCTATGCCGCGGCCCTCGACGATGCCGCAGGCGATCGCCAGCACATTCTTCAGGGCACCGCCGAGCTGCACGCCGATGCGGTCGCTGGAGGCGTAGAGCCGGAAGGTCCGGCCCGATATCGCCTGGGCGAGCCGCTCGGCAGTCTCCATATCCGCCGCCGCGATCGCCATCGCCGTCGGCAGGCCTTTGGCGATGTCGGCGGCAAAACCGGGGCCGGAGAGCACCGCCACCGGATGGTCCGGCAACTCCCGCTCCAGCATGTCGGTCAACAGATTGCCCGTCGCCCGCTCGATGCCCTTGGCGCAGGTGACGACAATGGCATCCTTCGACAGATACGGGCCATATTGGCGCGCCGCATCGGCCTGCGCCTGCGACGGCATCGCAAAAAGCACGATGGAGGCGCCGGCGATCGCCTCCGCCTCGGCGGAAAATTCGAGTGATTCCGGCAGGGCAATGCCGGGCAGCACGGCATCATGCAGACGGTCGGCCTTGAGATCGGCCATCAATGACGGATTGCGTCCGACGAGTATCACCGCGCTGCGGCCGGCAAGGGCGATGACGGCGGCAAGCGCCGTTCCGAAAGCGCCCGATCCGATGACGGCGATTTTTTCGCTCATGCCTTGGCTCCTCTCTTTCCAAAGCCGATCAGCCTTTCGGCATTAGCATCGAGCGGCCAGCGCGAGCGCGGCTGCACGTCGAGCGGATCGGGCGCAATACCTATCGCCATCCGCTCCAGGCCTGCCCAGGCGATCATCACCGCATTGTCGGTGCAGAGGCTCAGCGGCGGCGCGATGAAGCGGAAGCCGTTCTTGTCGCAAAGCCCCTGCAATGTAGCCCGCAGTTCGAGATTGGCGGCGACACCGCCGGCAACGACCAGCGCCGGCTTTTCTGCGGTGGGCGAAAATTCCGCCTTGAACCGCTGCAGGCCGCGGCCGATGCGGTCCTTCAGCGTCCGTGAGATCGCCCGCTGGAACGAAGCGCAGATATCCGCCACGTCCTGATCGCTGAGCGGCGCGATCTCCTGTGCCGCCTGCCGCACGGCCGTCTTCAGACCGGAGAAGGAGAAGTCGAGCCTTGCCTCACCGACCAACGGCCGCGGAAAATCGAAGCGGCCGGCATTGCCCTCCCGCGCCATGCGTTCCACTGCCGGGCCGCCGGGATAGGGCAGGCCGAGCAGTTTCGCCGTCTTGTCGAAGGCTTCGCCGAGCGCATCGTCGATCGTCGTGCCCCAGCGGTCGTAATCTCCGACGCCGCGCACCAGGATGAGCTGGGTATGACCGCCGGAGACGAGCAGCATCAGATAGGGAAAGGAAAGCCCGTCGGTCAGCCGCGCCGTCAGCGCATGGCCTTCGAGATGATTGACCGCATAGAGCGGCTTGCCGGCGGCCTTCGCGATCGCCTTGCCGGTCATCAATCCCACCAGCAGCCCGCCGATCAGCCCCGGCCCCGACGTGGCGGCGATGGCATCGACGTCGGCCAGCGACACATTGGCGCGCTTCAGCGCCGCCTCGATCAGCTCGTCCAGCGCCTCGACATGGGCGCGCGCGGCGATCTCCGGCACGACGCCGCCATAGGCGCTGTGCTCGTCGAGCTGGGAAAGCACCACGTCGGAGAGTATTCTGGAATGCCCCTCCGCATCGCGCTCGACGATCGCCGCGGCGGTCTCGTCACAGCTCGTCTCGATGCCAAGGATGCGCAGAAAGGGAACCATAAGGCCTGTTCGTTGATTGCGATGGGGCCGAAACCCAGTTACGAGAACTCCGGTAACAACGGAATAGAGCGGATGCAAATAAAACCTTTCCGGATCGGCACGCGGGGCAGCCCGCTGGCGCTCGCCCAGGCGCATGAGGCCCGCGACAGGCTGATGGCGGCGCATGGCCTGCCCGAAGAGATGTTCGAGATCGTCGTGCTGTCGACTAAGGGCGATCGCATCACCGACCGGCCGCTGGCCGAGATCGGCGGCAAAGGCCTCTTCACCGAGGAGCTTGAACAGAAGCTTGTCGCGGGCGAGCTGGATTTCGCCGTGCACTCCACCAAGGACATGCCGACGCACCTACCGGACGGTCTCCATCTCTCCGCCTATCTGCCGCGCGAGGATATCCGCGACGCCGTCGTCGGCCGCACCGCGCCCAAGCTGATCGACCTGCCGCATGGCGCCACCGTCGGCTCCTCGTCGCTGCGCCGCCAGGCGCTGATCCGCCGCATGCGGCCCGACATCAACGTCATAACTTTCCGCGGTTCGGTCGAAACCCGGCTGCGCAAGCTCGAAGAAGGTCAGGTGGATGCAACCCTGCTGGCGCTTGCCGGCCTCAAACGTCTTGGTAAGGTCGAGGTGCTGACCGATATCCTCGATCCCGACACCTTCCCGCCGGCGCCGGCCCAGGGAGCGATCTGCATTGAAAGCCGCGTCGGCGATACGAGGATCGAGGACCTGCTGGCGGCGGTCAACGACTCGGCGACCTTCGACACCGTCTCCTGCGAGCGCGCTTTCCTCGCCGCCCTCGACGGTTCCTGCCGCACGCCGATCGGCGGCTATGCCGTCTGCGAGGGCGACCTCATCCGCTTCTCCGGCCTGATCATCACACCGGACGGCCGCAGCCAGCATGCCGTGACGACTGACGGGCATCGCCGCGATGCCGCCGCCCTCGGCACCCGCGCCGGCCAGGACGTGCGCGCAAGGGCCGGCAGCGCCTTCTTCGACGACTGGCACTGAAGCGGCCATGCGCGTGCTCGTCACCCGCCCCGCGCATTCGGCCGAGAAAACCGCGCAACGTCTGCGCGACATGGGCCACGAACCGCTGCTGCTGCCGCTGCGTCGACCACAACATGACAGTGCCGCAGCCGCCGGCGCGCTTGCCGCTACCAGCGGCGCGATCGCGGTGACCAGCGCCGAGGCCATGAGGGTCCTGTCGGCTCTCGGCGAGACACTTGGTCCGCACCTAGACCGCCCGATTTTTGCGGTCGGCGAGATGACGGCGCAAGCGGCGCGGCGCCTTGGCTTCCGGTCCGTCACCGCCTCTTCGGGCAACGGCCGCGATCTCGCCGATCTCGTCGCAGCGCAGAATGCGGAGCCGTTGCTCTATCTCGCCGGCATGCCGCGTGCCGAAACCTTCGAAGGCAGATTGCGCGAACTCGGCACCCGTTTTTCCGTCGCTGAATGCTATCGCATGCAGCCGGTCGCTCCCGACCCGGCCGACACCGAGGCGATTTTTTCAGATCGTCGCCCGGACGCCGTTCTGTTCTATTCCCGGCAGACGGCCGAGGATTTCTTTCAAGTGTCGGCCCTGCGATCAGCTCTCTCCGAACAGGGTGGAATCCGCCTCCTCTGCCTCAGCGCGGCCGTGGCGCAGGCCATTCCGACCTTTCTGAAAAGAAGCGTGACGATTGCACCGATGCCGGATGAGATGAGCCTTTTGTCGCTGCTTTGAATGCCCGAGCCGCCCAAATTTGATCTAACCTCTTCCCTTAATTGGCATCACTGTCTAGTTTCGTTGCAATGCAGGATAAAGAGGACGTCATGGTATCGGGAAACCCGCCACGCCATTCAAAGAGCGCCGACGAGCCGGTCACGATCGACCTTGAAGCACAGGATTTCGCCTCTGCAGCCGATACCGAAAAGCCGGCGGAAAATGATGGCGGTACCGACAACAGCCCCGCCGAGGCCGGCGTGACCCCCGAAACCGAAGCGGCGTCATTGACCGAGCATGAACGCGCCGAACAGCTACAGCCGGAATTCGAAGGCCAGCCCGGGACGGACGCGCGAGAAGAGGAACCGGCAGCTCCGGAGCCTTCCTTCACGCCTGCCCCACAGCAGCAGGCGCCGCGGGGCCCCGGCACCTCCGGTCTCATCGCTGCCGGCATCTTCGGCGGCCTCGTGGCGTTGCTTGGCGCAGGCGCCATTCAATATGCCGGACACCTTCCGGGTACCTCTGCGCCGCAGACGACATCGCCCGACATGGCCGATCTTTCCGGTGAGATCGACGGCCTGAAACAGACCGTCGCCAATCTGGCCGCCAATCCCGCAGGCACCGGCGACGGCGCGCTTGAGACACGCCTCGCGGTGCTGGAAGCGGCTGCGAAAAACCCCGCAGCGGCGACGCCGGCCGATTCGGCAAATGTCGAGGCGCTCAACCAGAAGATTGCCGAGCTGAGCGGCCAGGTCGATCAGTTGCGCGCCACACTTGCTCAGTCCTCTGAGCAGCAGACGAGCAATGGCGCCGATATCGCCAAGCGCCTCGACGAGGCCGAAAAGAAGCTGAACGAACCGCGCCAGGACGTCGCCGTCGCCCGGGCGATCGCGGCAGCCGCCCTCAAGTCGGCGATCGATCGCGGCGGCCCCTTCCTTGCCGAACTCGATACTTTCGCTGGCGTCGCGCCCGACGATCCCGCCATAGCCGACCTGCGTAGCTTTGCCGAGACCGGCATTCCCTCGCGCACCGAGCTCGTGCGTCAGGTTCCCGACGTTGCGACCGCGATCGTCGAAGCCGTCAACCAGCCGGATCCGAACCAGAGCTGGTCGGACCGGCTGATGGCGAGCGCAAAATCGCTGGTGACCGTCCGTCCCGTCGGCAATATCGAGGGCGAAAGCGTCGAAGCGATCGCCGCCCGCATGGAGGATAAGGTGAAGAACGGCGACTTGGCCGGAGCTTCCGCCGAATGGAATGCTCTGCCGGCTCCGGGAAAGCAGGCGTCCGCCGCCTTCAAGCAGTCGCTGGAGGCGCGCATCCGCGTCGAGGAGCTGGTCGACGGGGCGCTGTCGAAGGCCGTCACCGGCACGGGCAAGGAGGGGTGAGAGCATGATCAGACTCGTCGTCTTCGCCGTCCTGGTGCTGCTTCTCGCCTATGGCTTCTCCTGGTTCGCCGATCGCCCCGGCGATCTCTCGCTGATCTGGGAAGGCCAGATCTATCAGACGAAGCTGATCGTCGCGGTGAGCGCGATCATCGCTCTGATCGCCGCCGTGATGATCGTCTGGTGGTTCGTTCGGCTGATCTGGACCTCGCCGCATTCGATGACGCGCTATTTCCGCGCCCGCAAGCGCGACCGCGGCTATCAGGCGCTGTCGACCGGGCTGATCGCCGCCGGCGCCGGCAATGCGCTGCTTGCCCGCAAGATGGCGGCCCGCTCGCGCGGCCTCATCCGCGCCGATCAGGAGCCGCTGATCAACCTGCTCGAAGCCCAGGCAGCACTGATCGAAGGCCGCCACGACGAGGCGCGCGCCAAGTTCGAGGCCATGGCCAACGACCCGGAAACGCGCGAGCTCGGCCTGCGCGGCCTCTATCTCGAAGCCCGCCGTCTCGGCGCCAACGAGGCCGCCCGCCAATATGCCGAAAAGGCCGCCGATAACGCGCCTTATCTGCCCTGGGCCGCCCAAGCGACGCTCGAATATCGCAGCCAGGCCGGCCGTTGGGACGATGCGATCCGGCTGCTCGAACAGCAGAAGGCTGCCCGCGTTGTCGATAAGGCCGAAGCCAACCGCCTGCACGCCGTGCTGCTGACGGCTCGCGCTGCCGAGAAGCTCGAAGGCAATCCGGCCGGCGCCCGCGATGACGCGCTGCAGGCGCTGAAGCTCGCCGCTGACTTCGTCCCGGCCGCCCTCATCGCCGCCAAGGCCTTGTTCCGCGAAGGCGGCCTGCGCAAGGCCGCTTCGATCCTCGAACAGGCATGGAAATCGGCGCCGCATCCCGAAATCGGCCAGACCTATGTCAGAGCACGCAGCGGTGATTCCACGCTCGACCGGCTGAAGCGCGCCGAGCGGCTGGAGGCGTTGCGCCCGAACAATGTCGAATCCTTCCTCGTCGTCGCCCAGGCCGCGCTCGACGCGCAGGAATTCGCCAAGGCCCGCACCAAGGCGGAAGCGGCGGCGCGCATCGAGCCGCGTGAAGCCGCCTTCCTGCTGCTCGCCGACATCGAGGAGGCCGAGACCGGCGATCAGGGCCGCGTGCGCCACTGGCTGGCCCAGGCGTTGAAAGCCCCGCGCGATCCGGCCTGGGTGGCGGACGGCTTCGTCTCCGACAAATGGCTGCCGGTGTCACCGGTCACCGGCCGTCTCGATGCCTTCGAATGGAAGGCGCCATTCGGCCAAATCGAGGGTCCGCTCGAAGACGGTTCGGCGCCCGCCGCGATCGAAACTGCCCTGAAGACCCTGCCACCGCTGCGTGACGTCCGGCCGGAAAGCCCGGTCAACGATCACCGCATCATCGAGCTGGAACGCGCCGCGACGATCGCTGAGGCCGTGCGCCCCGTGCCGGCGCCGGCAAAGCCGAAGCCCGTCGAACCGGTCGCCGGCGATAAAGCGCCGGTGCCGAACGAAGCAAAGCCCTTCTTTGGTGGACTGCCGGATGATCCCGGCGTTCGCGATTCCAGGGCGGAACCGGAACCCAAGACCCGGCTTCGCCTTTTCTGAAATGGAATGAAAACCGCATGTTCGAACGCTTTCAGGCATTCTTTCAGAAGCTCACTGCCGATCATCCCAGGAAGGGTTTCGCCCCGGATGATCCGCGCATCGCAGTGGCGGCGCTGTGCATGCAGGTCATGGAGGCCGACGGGCAGATCAAGGCCAGCGAGAAGAAGCGGCTGCGCAAGCTGCTGAAGGAACAGTATGCGCTCGACGGCAAACAGCTCGAAGCCCTGATGGCGGCCGGCCTCGAGGCCGAAAGCTCCGCGGTCGACTATTATCGCTTCACATCCGACCTGAAGCGGCACCTGAACACCGAGCAACGGCTGGAGTTGATCGGCATCCTCTGGGACATCGTCTATGCCGATGGTGAACGCAGCGAGATGGAAGATCATGTGATCTGGCGGATCGCCGATCTGCTGGGCGTTTCCGCGCGCGAGCGTATCCAGAAACGGCAGGAGGCCGCCGCCAGGGTGACGGATGTCCAGGTTTTACAAGATGATGCCGACTGAGCGAATTCAGCACCGCGACGAACGTCCGATCCTCATCGTCCTGCATCAGGAGCGATCGAGCCCGGGCCGCGTCGGTCAGCTGCTCGTCGAAAAGGGCTACCGCCTCGACATCCGCCGACCGGTGCTCGGCGAGCCGCTTCCGGCAACGCTCGAAGACCATGCCGGCGCCGTCGTCTTCGGCGGGCCGATGAGCGCCAATGATCCCGATGAGTTCATCAAGAAGGAGATCGACTGGATCCAGGTTCCGCTGCGCGAGAAACGTCCCTTTCTCGGTATCTGCCTCGGCGCTCAGATGCTAGTGCATCATCTTGGCGGCAAGGTGCAGGCGAATACCGATGGCTCGACGGAGATCGGCTGGTATCCGCTGCACCCGACCGAGAAGGGCCGTCTGCTGATGCACTGGCCGAAGATGGTCTATCATTTTCACCGAGAAGGCTTCGAGCTGCCGCACGGCGCCGATCTGCTGGCCGAAGGCGATGCCTACCCGAACCAGGCCTTCCGTTACGACGGTAATGCCTGGGGTCTGCAGTTCCATGCCGAACTTACCCGAGTGATGATGCATCGCTGGGTCGTGCATGGCGCCCATCGCTTCATTCTGCCGAACGCCCAGCAGGGCCGCGAACATCTGGAAGGCCGCATGCTGTTCGACGCGCCGCTGAGAGCCTGGTTGACCGAATTCCTCGATCTCGTCTTCGAGGGAAAGGCCGCGAAAGCGGCGCACCCTATCACGCTTCCTGCATAAGAGCTTCCCAGCCGAATGTGACCGTTCTCATGCTAAGGCCCTTTGTTTTATGCATGTCGTTGTCCCGGAACCGCTGCACACTTCCAGGCGACATGCATTAGGCCGGAGCGTCGAGCGTGTCGATCCTGCGCAGTTTCGGGAAGCTCGAAGCCCAGATCGCTGCGACGACCAGGGTTCCGATGCCGCCGATGACGACTGCCGGCACCGCGCCGAAGATCGAGGCCATCGTGCCGGCCCTGAATTCCCCAAGCTCGTTCGAGGCGCCGACGAAGACCATGTTGACCGCATTGACGCGGCCGCGCAGCTGATCCGGTGTCCACAGTGCAATCAGGCTCTCGCGCACATAGACCGACACCATGTCCGCCGCCCCCATCAGCGCCAATGCGGCGATCGAGACTTCGGTGTTGGTCGAGACCCCGAAGATGATGGTTCCGACGCCGAACAGGGCGACGCCGATGAACATGTAGATGCCGGCACGGTGCTTTAGCGGATAGGCGGCCAGGAAAATCGCCATGACGATGGCGCCAACCCCCGGTGCTCCGCGCAACAGTCCGAGGCCCCAGGGGCCAAGCGTCAGAATATCACGGGCGAAGATCGGCATCAGCGCGGTGGCGCCCCCGAGCAATACGGCAAAGAGATCGAGCGAAATCGCGCCGAGCACCACCTTTTCGGCGCGGATGAAACTGAAGCCGCCGAGGATCATCGCCCAGCTCTTGGCCTCACCGACCGTCTTCTGCTCCGGCTTCGGGATCATGAAGAGAAGGCCCGCGCCGAGAATGGAAAAGATCACCGCTACCGTATAGGCGGTCGTCGCGCTGACATCATAGAGCAGGCCGCCGATCACTGGCCCGGTGATCGCCGCAAGCTGCCAGGACGAGGAATTCCAGGCGATCGCATTGGAAAGAGCGTCCTCCGGCACAAGGTTGGGCGCTAGAGACTGCACCGCCGGCGACATGAAGGCACGTTCGATGCCGAAGATCAGTAGCACCGCAAACACAGGCCAGGGCGCGAAGGTGTCGGTCGCCGTCATGATCAGCAGCGCCAGTGTGCAGAGCGCGCTCACCAGCGAACACAGCGCTGCGATGGCCCGGCGGTTGTATCGGTCGGCCACCGAACCGGTGACGAGAATGAGCAGCAGCGACGGGAGGAACTGCACGAGGCCGATCAAGCCGAGATAGATCGCCTTGCCGGTCTGATCGTACATCTGCCAGCCGACGGCGACGCTGACGATCTGCTGCGAAAAGGAGAGCAGAAAGCGGGCGAAGAAGAAGCGGGTGTAAGACGAATGCCGGAACGCGGCAAAACGGTCTCCGGTGGGCGAAAACGACATGAGCCTTGTCCGAGGAAGCGGGCGCCGGAATGGCTGCGAGGCCGCCCGTTAAACATGAATTGCCCTGCGTTCCCACACGGCACTTGCTCGTTTAGTTGCCAATGTCTACATGTCTGTCAACAACCAATTGGAGACGACGATGTTTGCCTTGTTTCAAACCATTGATTTGGTTTTGAATATTTATACGTGGATCCTGATTGCCAGCGCCGTTTTCTCCTGGCTCTATGCGTTCAACGTCATCAATTCCAGCAACCAGTTCGTCAATTCGGTCGGGATGTTCCTCTATAATGTCACCGAGCCGGTGCTGAAGCCGATCCGTCGTCGGCTGCCGAACCTCGGCGGCATCGACATTTCACCGATCATCCTGCTGGTGATCATCTTCTTCCTGCGCACCTTCCTCTGGACCACCCTTTATCCGCTGGTCGCTTGAGCTCTCCCTGGAGGCTCTTCGCTGATCATCTGCGCCTGACTGTTCGGCTGACGCCGAATGGAGGGCGAGACGCGTTCGACGGCATTGAGACGGACAGCGAAGGCGAGACTTATCTGAAGGCGCGCGTCACCGCCGTTCCGGAAAAGGGAAAGGCCAATAAGGCCCTGATCGCGCTCGTTTCCAAATCGGTCGGCGTTGCCAAATCCCGCGTCAGCCTCGTTTCCGGCGAAACCGCGCGCAAAAAAATCCTCCGGATCGAGGGTGACCCGGAGGATTTGGCAAAAAAGCTCGAAACGCTTTCAGGCTAAACGATCAGCCTTTCGCCTTCTTGGCGCGCTCGATAGCCTCGAGGATAAGGGCGCCGGCTTCGCCGGAATCGCCCCAGCCGAAGATCTTCACCCACTTGCCGGGCTCCAGATCCTTGTAGTGCTCGAAGAAGTGCTCGATCTGCTTCAGCGTGATCTCGGGAAGATCGATATAATCCTTCACCTTCTCATAGCGCAGCGTCAGCTTCGGCGACGGCACCGCAATGATCTTCTCATCCTTACCCGAATTGTCTTCCATCTTCAGAACGCCGATCGGGCGCACGTTGATGACGCAGCCCGGAACGAGCGGGCGGGTGCTCGCGATCAGCACGTCGATCGGGTCGCCGTCTTCCGACAGCGTGTGCGGCACGAAACCGTAATTGCCCGGATAGGTCATCGGCGTATAGAGGAAGCGATCGACGACCAGCGTGCCGGCGTCCTTATCCATTTCATACTTGATCGGATGACCGCCGACCGGAACCTCGACAATAACGTTGACGTCTTCAGGGGGATTATTACCGATGGAAACGGCGTCGATGCGCATACGAAACTCCTGCGAGGTTGAATTGCTCGCAGCCAGATAATCGGTTTCATGCGGCAACGCAACATTTGACATCACCAATGCGTGATCCACCGGCGCAAAGAGGTCTAACCTGCCGAATAGGTGATTGCTGACCAGAACCGATCAGTTCCAGATGAAGCCGATTTTCTTCAACTGCTTTTGGTCGAAATTTTCCATGCCTTCGCAGAAATCGATCCCGCCGTGATGGCGGTAGAAGCGGCTGGCGGTCTCGTTTTCCTCGAGGCACCAGACGACAAGCCCGTTGCAGCCGAGTGACTTCAACAGCCGGCGCGCCTCACCGAACAGCATACGGCCGAGACCGATGCCCTGATACTCCGGGCGAAGATAGAGCTCGTAGATCTCGCCTTCCTGCGGCAAAGCGCGGGCGCGGTTGAGGCCGAGGGTCGCATAGCCGGCGACCGTTCCCGCGACATCGAGAACCAGCAATGTCGCAGGTCCGCGCGTTGCCCTGCGCCACCAGTTTTCCCCGCGTCGCTCGATCATCTGCGTCAGGGCGCGATGCGGAATGATGCCTGCGTAAGTGTGCTGCCAGGCGAGCCTATGGGTTTCCGAAATGGCTCGGGCATCGTGCGGTTCAGCCCGCCGGACATCGATCGACAACGTCTTCATAACGTTTACTCTGGTCCTGCCGGAGGCAATTAACCATACGCGATGACGCATTCGGCTCGATTGCCCACAGACTTGATATGTGGACGACGAATAAAATTTAACGCTTTTTTAACGATTGTCACAAGTCGGAATCAACGCAGCGCACAATAAAAAAACCCCGGCTCTAAGGCCGGGGTTCTTAAGGGTATCTCCGAATTCTCAGAGAGCCGCTTTGGACTTTTCGAACCGCTTGCGGTCGTTTGCGTCGAGATACATCTTGCGCAGACGAATATTCTTCGGCGTCACTTCCATCAGCTCGTCGTCCTGGATCCAGGAGAGCGCGCGATCGAGCGTCATGCGGATCGGCGGCGTCAGCTTCACCGCTTCATCCTTGCCGGCGGCGCGGATGTTGGTGAGCTGCTTGCCCTTCAGGACGTTGACTTCAAGGTCATTGTCGCGCGAATGGATGCCGATGATCATGCCGGCATAGACCTTTTCGCCCGGCTCGATGATCATCGGGCCGCGATCCTCCAGGTTGAACATCGCATAGGCGACGGCTTCACCGGCGGCGTTGGCGAGCAGCACGCCATTGACGCGGCCGCCGATCGCACCCTTATAGGGCTGGTAGTCGTGGAACAGCCGGTTCATGATCGCCGTGCCGCGCGTATCCGTCAGCAGCTCCGACTGGTAGCCGATCAGACCGCGGGTCGGTGCATAGAAACGCAGGCGAAGACGATTGCCGCCCGACGGACGCAGCTCGACCATTTCGGCCTTGCGCTCCGACATCTTCTGCACGACGACACCGGAATGTTCTTCGTCGACGTCGACGACGACTTCCTCGATCGGCTCCAGCAGTTGGCCGCTTTCATCCTTGTGCATCACGACGCGCGGACGCGAAACGGCAAGCTCGAAGCCTTCGCGACGCATGGTTTCGATGAGAACGGCGAGCTGAAGTTCGCCGCGGCCGGAGACGTAGAACGAATCCTTGCCTTCGGCTTCTTCGATCTTCAGGGCGACGTTGCCTTCCGCTTCCTTGAAGAGACGGTCGCGGATCACGCGTGAAGTCACCTTGTCGCCCTCGGTGCCTGCCAACGGGCTGTCGTTGACGATGAAGGACATGGTCACCGTCGGCGGGTCGATCGGCTGCGCCTTCATGGCTTCCGAAACGGCCGGATCGCAGAAGGTGTCGGCAACGGTACCCTTGGAGAGGCCGGCGATCGCGACGATGTCGCCCGCATGAGCTTCATCGATTGCCGTGCGCTCGATGCCGCGGAAGGCGAGGATCTTGGAGATTCGCCCGGTTTCGATCAGCTTGCCGTCCTGGCCGAGAACCTTGACCGCCTGGTTCGGCTTGATCGAGCCCGATGCGATGCGGCCGGTGATGATGCGGCCGAGGAAGGGGTTGGCTTCGAGGATCGTGCCGATCATGCGGAACGGGCCTTCCTCGACGGTCGGCTCCGGAACATGCTTGAGAACCAGGTCGAGAAGCGGCGCAAGACCCTGATCCTTCGGTCCCTCAGGATTGACGTTCATCCAGCCGTCGCGGCCCGAACCGTAGAGGATCGGGAAGTCGAGCTGTTCGTCGGTCGCGTCGAGATTGGCGAAGAGGTCGAAGACTTCGTTGATGACTTCTTCATGGCGGCCGTCCGGACGGTCGATCTTGTTGATCGCGACGATCGGACGAAGGCCGACCTTCAGCGCCTTGCCGACGACGAACTTGGTCTGCGGCATCGGGCCTTCGGACGCATCGACGAGAACGATCGCGCCATCCACCATCGACAGAATGCGCTCGACCTCACCGCCGAAGTCGGCGTGGCCGGGGGTATCGACGATGTTGATGCGGACACCCTTCCACTCGACTGAGGTTGCCTTGGCGAGAATGGTGATGCCGCGTTCTTTTTCGAGATCGTTCGAGTCCATCACGCGTTCGGCAACGCGCTGATTTTCGCGGAACGAGCCGGACTGCTTGAGAAGCTCATCCACCAGGGTCGTCTTGCCATGGTCAACGTGCGCGATGATCGCGATATTGCGAAGTGCCATATGTGAAATCTCTGAGGCTGCGGCGCACGCTCTTGAGGACGCGCCTATTGGTTTGGGGCGTCCATACAGTTTTTTTTGCGTTTGCGAAAGAGGGGAACGCGCAAAAGCTGCGGCAAGGCCGTCGCCCCGCCGCATCACAGCTTGTCATCAAATTGTCTTAGGCGTCGCTGCCTGTCAATTCCTCGAAGGTCGAAAGTCCCTTTTTGACGAGCATCGCATCCGGGCTCGGCAGCTTGCCGCGGAAGGCCTTGTAGGCATCCTCCGGATCGACCGAGCCGCCGACGGAATAGATGTTTTCCTTTAGCCTTTTCGCCATCTCGCCGTTGAAGGCGTCCCCCGTCTCCTCGAAGGCGGCGAAGGCGTCGGCGTCGAGCACCTCGGACCACATGTAGGAATAGTAGCCGGCCGAATAGCCGCCGGAGAAGACGTGCTGGAAGTGCGGTGTCGCATGGCGCATGACGATAGAACTCGGCATGTCGATCTCAGCCAGCACCTCCGCCTGCACCGCCATCGGGTCCTCGACCACCTCGCGCGTATGGAAGGCCATGTCGACCAGCGCCGACGAGGTGAACTCGACGGTGTTGAAGCCGGCATTGAAGGTGCGGGCCGCCAGCACCTTGTCGAGCAGGGTCTGCGGCATCGGCTCGCCGGTTTCGAAATGCACGGCGTATTCTTTGAGGATGGCGGGCACCGTCAGCCAATGTTCGTAGAGCTGCGACGGCAGTTCCACGAAATCGCGCGAGACGCTGGTGCCGGAAACCGAGGGATAGGTGACATCAGAAAGCATGCCATGCAGCGCATGGCCGAATTCGTGGAACAGTGTGCGGGCATCGTCGAGCGACAGCAGCGCCGGCTTGCCCTCGGCCGGCTTGGCGAAATTGCAGACATTGTAGATGATCGGCAATTCGCCGTGGCGGCCGTTCTTCAGTTTGAGCTTGTGCTGCGATTGCAGCGAGCTCATCCAGGCGCCGGACCGTTTCGAACCGCGGGCGAAATAGTCGCCGAGGAACAGGGCGACCAGCCTGTCCTCGCGGTCCCTGATTTCGAACACTCTGACGTCAGGGTGATAGGCGGCGACGCCCTTCTTCTCGACCGCACGGATGCCGAACAGCCGGCCGGCGACGTCGAAGCAGGCCTCGATGATCTTCTCGAGCTGCAGATAAGGCTTGAGCTCGGCCTCGGAGAAATCGAACTTCCGGGCCCGGATCTTCTCGGAATAGTGGCGCCAGTCCCAAGGCATCACCTCGTGGTTCCGGCCCTCTTCGGCGATCAGCGCCGCGATATCGATCTCTTCCTCGCCGGCGCGCTTCACCGCCCGCGCCCAGACCGCTTTCAGCAGGCCGTTCACCGCTTCGGCCGTCTTCGCCATGGTGTTGTCGAGCTTCAGCTCGGCGAAATTGCCGTAGCCGAGCAAGCTCGCAACCTGATGGCGCAGCGCCAGCGTTTCCCGAATGACTGCGCGATTGTCCGTCTCTCCGCCGTTTTCGCCGCGCGCCACCCAGGCCTTGAAGGCCTGCTCGCGCAAATCTCGGCGCTCCGAGAAGGTGAGGAACGGCTCGATGATCGAACGTGACAATGTCACCGCAAATCTGCCCTCCTCGCCGCGCTCGCGCGCCGCCGCAGCCATCGCGTCGCGCAGGAATTCCGGCAACCCGTCGAGCTCTGGCCCATCGGAAAGCACCAAGGCCCAGGCCTTTTCGTCGGCCAGCACATTCTGGCCGAATTGCGTCCCGAGGCCGGCAAGCCTTTCGTTGATCTCGGCAAGCTTCTCCTGCTCGGCCTTCTCGAGCTTGGCGCCCGATTTGACGAAGCCCTTCCAATGGCGTTCCAACACCCGCGTCTGTTCCAACGTCAGGCCAAGGCTCTCGCGCTTCTGCCAGAGCGTATCGATGCGGGCAAAAAGCGCGGCATTCATGCCGATCTTCGAATAGTGGCGCGACATCTTCGGCGAGATCTCCCGCTCCAGCGCCTGGATCACATCATTGGTATGCGCACCCGCCTTGTTCCAGAACAGCGCCGAAACGCGCGACAGCGCATCGCCGGCAATCTCCAGTGCCGTGACCGTATTGTCGAAGGTCGGCTGATCGCTGTTCCCGACGATCTCGTCGATCTCCTGTTCATGCGCGGCCAGCGCCGCATCGAAGGCGGCAGCAAAATCGCTGTCATCGATGGCGTCGAAACGCGGCAGGCCGTGCAGGCCGTCCCAGTTGGTGAGCGCCGGATTGAAATCATGGAGAGAAGGCATCGGAGAATTCCTTTTTGGCATGCGAATGGATCGTCAATATAGGAGAGCGGCCTGACAATTGGTATGTCGCAGGCTGGCCTTTTGCCTCGCCTGCCGGTGGACATCCGTAAAATCTGGTGGACAAAAATTGACGCGTAAAAATTAACCATTTGTTAACGATTGACGCGAATCAGGCGCAAGCGCTAGTTTCCGGGTGATCTTCCTGCCAGGGGACATGCGTCATGGAAATTTTTTCCCTGCGGTCTTCTCAGAGTTTGCTATTTAAAAACAACCCTAATAACGCAAAAAGTTCGAAGACTGCCGATATTCACATCGAGACAAAGGCTCCGACCCCCGTCTCGTTCCAGATCGAAGGCGGCCTCGATGAGGGGCTCGATTTTACTGCCGTCAGCCCCGGAGAGTTGCGCTCCTACGCGCGCCAAAGCTTCGACAGCGGCGTGATCGATCAGAGCACCTACGCCGCGATCTCCGAGCCGTTGCCGATGCATGCGATCGATCCGCTCGGCAATGTTATCGACCTCTCCAACGTTACCGACGGCACGAGCTTCAATTTCCTCGATTACTACAAGAACCAGCTGCAGGTCGCCATGTCGATCGGCGATCCCAGCGACGTTCAGACGCTGAAATCGGTCGTCAATTTCCTGGACGGCTGAATCAGGCCTTGCGCCAGCCGATGAGGCCGGGCGTCGCGTGCCATAGCGCCTGGGCGGCAAAACCCATGAAGAGGACGCCGGAGCAGCGCACGATCAGCCGTTCATGGGCGCGATAGAAGCGTCGCACCGCGCCGGCACCGATAATGCCGATCAAGATGATGTCGGCAGTCACGAAACCCACGAAGGACACGCCGAGAAGCGCCGGCAGCGCCTCGAAATCGAGCGCGCCGGCGGAGCCCGCAACCAGCGCCGTGAAGGTGGCGAGCGCCACCGGATACCCCTTCGGATTGGTGACACCGAAGATCAGGCCGCGCCGGAACGGCCGCTCGACCACGACCAGCGACCGCCCTTCCGCTTTCGGCTTTGCGTTGACCGCGCTCCAGCCGATCCAGGCAAGATAGAAACCGCAAGCGAGGCCGAGCAGATCGAAGATGAAGGTGCCGATCGTCTTCGCGCCGACGATCGCGATCAGCGCCAGCGACGACCAGATCAGATCTCCGACCAGATGCCCCATCATGAAGAAGGCCCCGGCCTTGCGCCCCTGCCCGGCGCCGATGCCGAGCAGCTGCAGGAAAGCGGGTCCGGGGATGAGCACGTAGAAGAGCGCCGCCAGGAAGGCGCCGAAGAGCAGGGGCTGCGTCATGGAAATGCTCCGAGGTGATCGAGGCAGAGTAAGTCATCCCCGGCATCCGTCAAGGGCATGGCGGCGGCTTCCAGCTTTAGTAGCCATCACCGAATTGGCTCTAATGATGCGCGCTGTTGATTACCGGTACGATAAACTTCACGACCTTTCCGCCCAGCACTTCATGTTCCGGCGTGGCCATTTCGATGAGCACCTTGTGCTCGCCTGGCGGCAGGGCGGTGAGGACGATAGCGCCGGTGCCGCCCGCATCGGCCCACCGCCAAGGCAGGCCGTCGATGCTGACATGAAGGTGACCGGCCCTCGGCGAGACGTCGCTGGCGCTGGCGCCAAAGATCGGCAGGATGCGGAAATTTTCGGTTCGATACGGAATGATGGCCACCGCTCTCGCCGCGAGCGGTCCCGGAAGCGGCTGATCCACGACGAGTTTGGGTGCGGGCTCATTCTTGATGGGAAGGAACTGCGTTGCCGTTTGCGCGTGGATGGGCGTGCCAGCGGCAAGCAGTAAAGCTGCCGCTGCGAAGGCTTTTGCGATCGTGGTCATGACAATATCCTCTGGTGTTCGCGCCGGTCCTGGCCCACATCTTCTCGGGACGCTGGCGCGATATCGGGTTGGAACGCTTAAATCGGAGACAGATCAAGCGACGTTGAGTTCGACGGCGATATTGCCGCGGGTGGCCTCGGAATAAGGGCAGAGCTGGTGGGCACGCCCGACCAGAGACCTAGCGAGATCCGGCTCGATGCCCGGCAGCTTCGCATTCAGCCGCGCCTGCAGCAGATAGCCGCCGTCATTCGAGACCAAGTCGATCTCGGCATTGATGGCATCGGCGGCGGGCACGCGAAGCTGGCGCTCCGCGGCGGCTCTTCCGATCGCGCCGAGGAAACGGGCGGACCAACCCGCAGCGAAGAGCTGCTCGGGATTGGTGCCTACACCCGAGGAACCGGGCGGGGACAATGTCACGTCGAGACGTCCATCGGAGCTGCGCGACGCGCCGTCGCGCCCGCCGGCCGTGCTGGTTTTACCTGTGTAGATGACTGTCGACATTCGGATACTCCTTGCCGGATTTCAGCCGGCGGTGTTGCGGCGGCCGACTTGCGCGCCCAGGATCAATGGGTGTTGGACTGCGATGATGGGAAGATGAGCCTCGGAATACCACCCCGGTAGCGAGTAGAAGCGAGAGTGAGCCTCTCATTTTCTCTCGCTACCGCCGGTGCCGGAGTTACGCGATCTTTAGGGCACCAAACCGAAATCGCGACCGCTGAAGCGATCCCACTTTCACATCCGTCCGGGAGACCGACATGAACACGCATTTCAAACGCAAGATCGTCTTCGCTCTGTCGATGGGAGTCGTGACGACAGGGCTTATCTCTTTCACGCTGCTCGCGCTCAATCTGGGATTCTCGAAGGGTTTCGTCCTGACATGGCTGCGCTCGTGGAGCATTGCCTATCTCATCGTCATCCCCGCCATCCTGCTGATCGGTCCTCGCCTTCAGGCGCAAATCGATCGCGTTATCCGTGACGCGGAAGAGCAACCATCAATGTGACGATGGCCACGCTTCGCCGCGGCCATCGTCAAAGAAGTAGGCGCTTCATTTCGGTGACGGCACATCGCCATAGCTGCCGCAAGCCGCGCGAAGCCGGGGGAGCGCCCAATCGATGAAGGCGCGCACCTTCAGAGCGAGTAAGCCCTGACGCAAATAGACGATGTGGATCGGCTTGGGCTCGCCGTCATACTCCTTCAAGATCTGCACGAGCGCGCCCGAGGACACCTCCTCCGGAACTTGGTAGTCGAACAGGCGGGCGATCCCGACCCCATTCAGTGCGGCGGCAACGCAATTGGCCGCCGTGTTCACCTCAATTCGGCTGCGTGGCATGACCTCGACGGTCTTTCCGTCGATCTCGAAACTCCAAAAGAACGACCGCTTGTGAAACATGATCCCATCGTGATTGGCGAGCTCGGTGGGATGCTGCGGCATGCCATGCCGTTCCAGATAGGCCGGGCTGGCGCAGGTCAGCAGACGGAACTCGCCGGCCTTGACGGCGTAGAGCGAACTGTCGACCAACTCACCAAGTCGGATAGCGACGTCGACCTGCTCATTGATCAGATGAACGGAAGTGTCGAGTGAAAGAATGTTCAGCGTCACCTCCGGATGCTTGTTCGCGAACTCAAGTGCGATCGGCAGAACATAGCGGTGGCCGAATTCGATCGGCATCGTGATGGTCAACAGCCCCCGCGGCATCTGATACTCGCCCGATGCCCTGCGTTCGACCTCCTCCAGATCGGCGATAATCTTGCGCGCCGCCTCGACATAGTCGCGACCAGCATCTGTGAGCTGAAGGTTGCGGCTTGTTCGGATGATGAGGTTGGTGCCGAGATATCGCTCCAGATCGGCGACCTTGCGGCTGACGCTCGGCAGCGGGGCGTTCAGCTTCCGACTGCCCGCCGACAAGCTCCCGGCATCAACCACCGCAAGCAGAACCCGCATTGCATCAAGCCGATCCATAACGCCCCGACGATTAGAAGCCGTGATGATCGAGGATATGAAAAATCGGTTCTGCTGGATAGGCGTTGCGGCTGTTCGATTGAAGCGTATTCCTCTAGCGCGACGGCCGCTGGGGCGCACCGCACACGACGCCCGATCGATGAGCATCGAGAGGGTGGCTCTCATTTTCACCAAGTACCGGCCAAGGCTCTCGGCCAGTAAATTCCAGCTATTCGATCAGAAAATTCGGCGTGACGGAGGCAAAGCTCAGAGCGCGCAACGTCAAAGGGGTGAAGATTATGGACAGATCTTTCTATATCGGTGTGTCGGCCGCTCTCTTTGCGGCCTTTGCCTTTTCGCTCAACTTTATCGTGCCCTTCATCATTGGCGACTATTCCACCTTCGATTTCGCTCTCATCCGTCATCTCGTCTCGGCCCTAGTCGGCCTGTTCATCCTATTTTCGGAGAAGCACGTCGCGCGCCATCTCACCCTCCGGAACGTTCTGCAGGCCCTTTGGCTCGCCTTCGTGGGATATGTCGGTTACTTCCTGACGGTAACGGGGGCGGCCATCTTTGCCGGCCCTGTCATTGCGCCAGCCTTCCTCGGCCTGGTACCGATCGTCTTGATGGTCATTGGCAATCAGCGTCAGGGATCCTTGCCATGGCGGTCCCTTGTGGCGCCTCTGGCGCTGGTGCTCATCGGCCTTGTTCTAGTCAATGGCACGGTATTCACCGCTGAAGGATTGAACTCCGTCGGCTCCTTGTGGGTCGGCGTGCCGCTGGCGCTTGCTGCCGTGGGACTCTGGGTCTGGTTCGCTCTTGCCAATCAGGCTGCCCTCGCCGCCCGACCTGAAATGCCCTCAGGCGTGTGGTCGGCGCTGATACTGGTGGGCGGTTGCGTACTGATGCTTGCCTTTTACCCCGTCGGCGCCGCGATGGACCTCTTTAAGCTGCCAGCGTTGGGATTCAGCTGGACTGCTGCCGGCAGCTTGTATCTTTGGGGAGCATCTTTGGCGCTGCTGGCAACCGTAGGCGGTGTCTGGGCCTGGAACATTGCCTCACGCAGCCTGCCCGTCGCCCTGGCCGCGCAATTGATCGTTTCGGAAACAGCCTTTGGTGTCATCGGGGGACTTGTCGTGCATGCCCGTTGGCCAACGCCGATCGAAGTCGCTGGTGTGGTTGTTCTGATCGCCGGCGTCGTTCTGTCGGTACGGATTTTCTACGGTCGCCAATTTGCATCGGGAAAGACATTGCTTGCGCAGCAGTGAGGGGATGAGGCAGAATAAGCGGTCGTGGCAACTCGTCAAGGGACTGCGGGGTCTCGCCCGAAGCCGATGTTTTCACCATGCTCGCCCCACGATCGAATCGGTGACCGACCCGTTCAAATTTTTCGGTCGAACACGGCAACTGGCATTTTCAGCCGGTAGAGCGTCGTTGGTCGCCGGGCCCGCTCGGTCTGTCGCTTCTCGCCCTCGACCACTTCGAGCAGATCCAGGTCGTTGATCTTGCGGCGAAAGGCACTTGGATCCAGCCGTTCGCCCATCACCGTTTCATAAATCGCCTGCAGTTCCGACATCGTAAAGACCGCGGGAAGCAGCCTCGCCGGAAGGGTCGAATAGGCGCCTTTGCCGCGCAGCCGCTCCACCGCGGCATCCACGATTTCATTGTGGTCGAAGGGCAGCTTGCCCGCGGCTTCGACTGGCCGCAACTCCAGCGTACTGGCACTGTCTTCTAAAGCTCCCCGCGGGACCAGCGCAAAATACGCGATCGATACCGACCAGTCGCGAGGATCTCGTCGCGCCGATGCGAAGGTCCGGAGCTGCTCGAAGAATATGCCCTCAAGGCCGGCCTTGGAACTGAGGATGCGCTGGACCGCCGCCTCGGCGTCGGCGTCCTCGTCTGTGTGCACATAGCCGCCGATCAGCGCCGGAATACCGGCAAACGGCTCGCCAGGACGCGGAAGCAACGCCACGCATAGCTTTCCTTCCTGCAGCGTCAGCAAGACGATGTCGACCGTCACGATCGGTCGTGCGAATTCAGCCCCTGCCATCTCTATGTCCCTGCCGTCCTCTCATCCCTCATAGCGGCCACTCGAAGAAATCACAATTCGCAAATAGCAACTTGCAAAATGCAAATTGCAATTCTATATAGAGAGTAGGCGGGACGGCGGACAAAAGGGCCGCGCCGCTTACCAGGCAACAGCAAAGGAGTATGTCATGGGGATGGGACGTTTCAGCACGGCCGACTGGGCGGCCTATAACGCACGCCATGTGGATGGCCGCAGTCGAGCCGAAGTATTCGGCGCCACCGGCATCGATCCGCGGTTCGACCCGGCGCGCTTTTCCACTCGAGAGAGCCGCGACAGCGCCTACAACCCGCAATCGACTCCGATTATTCTGGCCGCGGACGTCACCGGCTCGATGGGCATGATCGCCCATGAGCTGATGCGCGGCGGGCTCATCACCCTGACATCGGAGATCTACGATCGCCGGCCGGTATCCGATCCGCACATCATGGTCGCAGCAGTCGGAGACGCGTTCACCGATGCCGCCCCTCTGCAGGCCACCCAGTTCGAAGCCGATATCTCGCTTGCCAGCCAGATCCGTGCCTTATGGCTGGAAGGCAATGGGGGCGGCAATGACGGCGAAAGCTATAGCGCCGCTCACCTGCTCGCGGCCCTCAAAACCTCGACCGATGCCTTCGAAAGGCGCGGCCGCAAGGGTTATCTCTTCACCATCGGCGACGAACCGATTCACAATGGCCTGGCCGCCCATCAGATTTCTCGCATCTTCGGCGTCGAACCGCCGCGCGGCCTGAGTGCACAAGAATGTCTTGCGATGGCGCAAAGATCCTATGAAGTCTTTCACATCGTCATCCGTGAAGGTTATGCGGCCACCCGGCTCAACCGGGTGCTGCAGAGCTGGCAACCCTTGCTGCCCGGCCGAACCTTCGTACTCGATGATCACAGGCGCATTGCCGAATTGGTAGTTTCCATCATTGAAATTACCGAAGGCCGCGAGGCCGCCGATGTGGCCGCGAGCTGGCCGGACGCGGCGGCGGCAGTGGTCGCCAAGGCCATCGGCGAACGCCCGAACCGGCGTCTGCTGCCATTCTTCTAAGCCAGGTACTCTATCTGCCCCGGCGCGACGCTCCGAGGCCATTGAGGAGCAGAATGATGAGTATCCAAGCACAAGCCGTGATCGGCGCGCTTTATGGCGACGAAGGCAAGGGGCTGATGGTCGACCGCCTTGCCGCAGCCACGCCGGGGGGCGTGGTGGTTCGCAGCAATGGCGGCGCTCAGGCTGGCCACACCGTGGTCGATCCCGCCGGCCGCCGCCATGTCTTCCATCACATCGGCTCGGGCAGCTTCGCCGGAGCTTCCACGCATTTCAGCCGCTTCTTCGTTGCTCACCCGATGCTGTTTCTCGACGAGCTGTCCGCTCTCAACGAGCGGGGTGCGAAGCCTCAGATCAGTAGCGACCCGCGCGCCCTGATCACCACGCCTTTCGACATCCTGATCAACCAGGCTGTGGAACTGGCGCGGGGCGCGGCCCGCCACGGAAGCTGCGGCCTCGGTTTCGGCGAGACTATCGAGCGCAACCTGCAGCCCCAATTCGCCCTTTCGACAAAGGATCTGTTCCGACCCGATCTGCACGCCCGTCTTGTTTCGATCCGCGACAGCTGGGTGCCTGGACGGCTCGCCGCGCTCGGCATCGCCGCCTTACCCGAAGAACTGGCTGCCGTATTGGCTGACGAAATCACCATCGCCGGCTTCGAAGCGGATTGCGCCGCCTATCTCGACCACGTCACCCTCTGGCCCGACCGACGGCTGTGCGAACGCGGCGCGGTCATCTTCGAGGCGGCACAAGGCCTATGCCTCGATCAAAACCGGGGCGCATTTCCTCACGTCACCCGTTCGAACACCGGGCTGGCAAATATACGCGCGATCGCCGCCGAGGCTGGTGTCACAGAGTTGGACGCGTTATATGCGACGCGCTGCTATACCACCCGCCACGGCGCAGGCCCCCTCAAGGGGGAGGTTCCCACGCTCCTTGGCGTCAATGTCGTCGACCCCACCAACGCACCGAACGAATGGCAAGGTAGCCTAAGGCTCGCGCCGCTTGATCTTTTTACGCTCCGCGAGGCCATCGCAGATGATCTGACCTCGGATCGGAGCGGTATTGCGGTCAAAGCCGGGCTGGCGGTAACCTGTCTCGATCAGACGGAAGACGGCTTTGCTGTCACCGATCAAGAGGAAGTAATCCGGCTTGATCCTGCCAAGGCCGCGCCTGATATAGCCGGTCTCGTCGGCCTGCCGCTCTGGGCCGAGAGCTGGGGACCGCGTCGCCGTGATGTCAAGCTCTATCTCGAAGCAGCCGTCGCGTCACTCACGACGCAATAAGGCCCGCGCGGCATTTGCCGGTGGGCTCACTATCGTCGCTTAGTCCTGGCGCGACTGCTTGATCTCGACAGGCGTCCTCATGATGATTTCCCGGTGCGGGAACGGGATCGACACGCCGGCTTCCTTGAATGCGTCCCAAAGCGCCATCAGCACCTGGCCCCTGACATTCGTCAGACCATTTGCGGGATCGGAGATCCAGAAGCGGAGCCGGAAATCAAGCGACGAAGCGCCAAAGCAGGTAAGCCAGCATACCGGCGCCCGGTAATCGTTAGCGACGCGATCGACCGTAGAGGCAGTCGCGATTGCGATTCGAGCGACTTCATGTGGATCGCTGTCATAAGCCGTACCGAAGTCGACATCGATCCTGACGTAGTCACTGGAGAACGACCAGTTGACGACCTGTTGAGAAATGAAGTCCTCGTTGGGGATCAGGTATTCTTTGCCGTCACGCGTGATCACCGAGACGAATCGCGAGCGCAAGTCGCGGATCGAACCGAAAGTATCGCCGAGCGTGATGGTGTCGCCAGGCTTTATGGATTTATCGAGCAGGATAATGATGCCCGAGATGAAATTCGATACGACTTTCTGAAGACCGAAACCTATTCCGACGCCGACCGCGCCGGAAAAAACCGTCAATGCGGTAAGGTCGATGCCGGTCGCTGATAAGGCAATTGCGCCGGCGATCATGATCAAGCCGATTTTTATGAACTTGCTGATCAGGACCTTGATCGATGGCGAAAGATCGCCCGACCTCTGCACCCAACGGGACAGGACATTGCCGACGAGAACCGCCACCCAGATGAGCGCGACAGCCAAGACGACCGCTTTCAGCACAAGAAGGAGTGAAAGCCGCACGGCCCCCAGATTGACAGCCAGGCCATCGAGCGCGGAAAGCACCGGACCGTCAAGGCGGAGCGCGTACAACGCGACGTAGCTCCAACTGACAATTGCCACCGCACGCGACAAGGTAGGATTATGGATGATCTTGGTCAGTACCGAGACGATGAACCACGCTGCCGTCAGCGTCAGGGCAGTCGAGACGAGCCATCGTTGCGACGGCCAGGTGTTTTGAGTGAGAACGACGTTGGCAAGCCACAGCCATACCGCAAGAAAGAGCCACTTCAAGCGCCGCATGAAGGCGATTATGACGCGCAAGAGGTCCGGATTGCCTTTGATGCGCCTGGCCTTCGCTTCCAACGCGGGTTCCGTGCGTGATGCCAAGAACGACGCTGCGACGTAACCGACGGCGATAATCCCGAATTGGTAGAGTGTCCATTCGCTGAAGACAAACGTTCGGAACCACTGTTCGAACGCGTCGATCGTCTGCCTGACATCCATGGTTCCGGCCTTTGTAGCCCTTCAAGGCAGATAAAGGCGTCGACCCTATTTTTGTTCAATTTGCCCACGCCACTGGTAATCGAGTTCCGCCACATGGCCGTCACGCTTTGACATCGTTGCCGCGGATTTCGTGGACGAGAGCGGGACGACGACAGGCGTTGACGTGCTGAACTGATCTTTTCTCAGCATTCAGCGCGGCGTGTCTGTCTGTACGACGAGGCGTCCGCCATTTCGGCGGCTCAGTTTAGGTGAGGCTTGCTACCGCTTCCATGAAAACGCCCGCGCGACAAAGCCGGCGGGC
This sequence comes from Rhizobium lentis, assembly GCF_014200175.1. Lineage (GTDB taxonomy): Bacteria > Pseudomonadota > Alphaproteobacteria > Rhizobiales > Rhizobiaceae > Rhizobium > Rhizobium mulingense. The sequence continues at coordinate 156,094 of NZ_JACHBD010000007.1, forward strand.
GCATGACCAGTTCAAAAGCGAGGCAAGTTTACTTCGCAAGGTTCCGTTTGCCGAGGGTGCGCAGGCGCAGCGCATTGAGCTTGATGAAGCCGGCTGCGTCCTTCTGATCGTAGGCGCCCTGGTCGTCCTCGAAAGTGACGAGCTTGTCGGAATAGAGCGACTTTTCGCTTTCGCGGCCAATGACCATGACATTGCCCTTGTAGAGCTTCAGCGTCACTTCACCTTCGACATGCTCCTGGCTCTTGTCGATCAGCGCCTGCAGCATCTCACGCTCCGGCGAGAACCAGAAACCGTAATAGATGAGCTCTGCGTAACGCGGCATGATCTCGTCCTTGAGATGAGCGGCCCCGCGGTCGAGGGTGATCGATTCGATGGCGCGGTGCGCCGAAAGCAGAATCGTGCCGCCGGGCGTTTCGTAGACGCCGCGCGACTTCATGCCGACGAAGCGGTTCTCGACGAGGTCGAGACGGCCGATGCCGTTGTCGCGGCCATAGGTGTTGAGGGTCGCCAGCAGCGTCGCCGGCGACATCTCGACACCGTTGATCGAGACGGCGTCGCCCTTGCGGAAGCCGACCTTGATCACCGTCGCCTTATCAGGCGCGGCTTCCGGAGAGATCGTGCGCATATGCACATATTCCGGCGCCTCCTGGGCGGGGTCCTCGAGAACCTTGCCCTCGGAGGAGGAGTGCAGCAGGTTGGCGTCGACGGAGAACGGCGCCTCGCCCTTTTTGTCCTTGGCGACCGGGATCTGATGCTGTTCGGCGAAGGCCAGCAGTTCCGTGCGGCTCTTGAACGCCCAGTCGCGCCACGGCGCGATGATCTTGATGTCGGGATTCAAAGCATAGGCGGACAGCTCGAAACGAACCTGGTCGTTGCCCTTGCCGGTCGCGCCGTGGGCGATCGCATCGGCGCCGGTCTTGCGGGCGATATCGATCAGATGCTTGGAAATCAGCGGCCGGGCGATCGAGGTGCCTAGCAGATAGACGCCTTCGTAGACGGCATTGGCACGGAACATCGGGAAGACGAAATCGCGCACGAATTCCTCGCGCACATCCTCGATGTAGATCTCCTTGATGCCGAGCATTTCAGCTTTCTTGCGCGCCGGCTCCAGCTCTTCGCCCTGGCCGAGATCGGCGGTGAAGGTGACGACTTCGGCGCCGAGTTCCGTCTGCAGCCACTTCAGGATGATCGAGGTGTCGAGGCCGCCGGAATAGGCGAGCACGACTTTCTTCACGTCTTTGTATGATGCCATGGTGATGAGGTCCGTTGCATAAAAGGCCGGCGAAAACCCGGTGTCGCGGCACTTTTAGCGAGATTGGCGCGTGACGCAAGGGCAAGTGCGGCGCCACCGGCGCGATAGCGTTTGACAGCGCGAAAGCGGAGCCCATATTCGCCATCGTCCGAACAATGCTCGAGGAGAGGCTGCCCGTGACGAATATTCAAGACATTTTCAAGAAATCCAATGTTGCGGTCGTCACCGGCGGCGCGTCGGGCATCGGCCTGGCCGCGGCGAAATATTTCGCCGGCCAAGGCATGAGCGTCGTCATCGCCGATCTCGGCGGCGATCGGCTGGCCGCCGCCGCCGACGAACTCAAGGCCATTGCCGGCGAAGAAAATGTGATGACGGTTGAGACCGACGTCGCCAGCAAGGGCTCTCTGGAGGCGCTCGAACGCGCCGTGCTCCAGCGTTTCGGCCGCGTGCATGTGCTGATGAACAATGCCGGCATTGGTCCGGAGACCTCGATCTTCAGCCCGCAGGCGAACTGGGATCATATCTTCGCGGTCAATCTGATGGGCGTTGTCAACGGCACGCGCGTCTTCGGCCCGAAGATGCTGTCGCACGGCGAGCCCGGCCTGATCATCAACACCGGCTCGAAGCAGGGCATCACCACGCCGCCCGGCAACCCGGCCTACAATATCTCGAAGGCCGGCGTGAAAGTCTTCACCGAAGCGCTCGAGCACGAGCTTCGTAATATCGAAGGTGGAAAAATCTCCGCCCATCTGCTCATCCCGGGCTTCGTCTTCACCGGCCTGACCAAGGGCGACCGCGCGGAAAAACCCGCCGGCGCCTGGACGCCGGAGCAAACGGTCGATTTCATGGTCGAAAGCCTCGCACGCGGCGATTTCTATATCCTCTGCCCCGACAACGATGTGAGCCGCGGGGTCGACGAGCGACGCATGGCCTGGGCGATGGGCGACATCATCGAGAACCGGCCGCCGCTGTCGCGCTGGCACAGGGACTATGCCGACAAGTTCAAGGTCTTCCTCGACCAGACGTAATGGAGGCCATCAGAAGGTTTGATTGGTAATTTTCCGGAAGCCGGATAAGAGATTGCGAGATCTTTCCGGCTTCCGAGTGTGCCATGGACTTTCTGCCCAGCCTGCCGACCCTTCTCGCCTTTGCCGCCGCGACGCTGCTACTTGCGGCAACCCCGGGTCCCGACATGACGCTGTCGATCAGCCGCGCGCTTGCCCAGGGCAAGAAGGCGGCTCTTTTCGTCGTCGTCGGCACCAGCCTCGGCATCGTCGTCCACACCATGCTGGTTGCCTTCGGCATTTCGGCGCTGATCACCGCCTCACCGACCGCCTTCCTGACTCTGAAGACTGGCGGCGCCGCCTATCTGCTCTGGCTGGCGGTGCAGGCGATCCGCTTCGGCTCGAAGCTCACCATCGCCAAGGTCGAGGAGCAGAAGGGCACCACCCTTTCGAACATCTCCTCGGGCTTCTGGGTCAACCTCCTGAACCCCAAGGTCATCATCTTCTTCATGACCTTCCTGCCGCAGTTCGTCAGCGCCGGCGACCCGGCCGTCACGCAGAAGCTGCTTTTCCTCGGATTTTGCTTCATCCTGATCGGCATGCCGGTTAATGCCGCCGTCGTCTTTGCCGCCGACTGGCTGGCCTCCTGGCTGCAGAACAACAGAAAGGTGCTGCGCGGCATGGACTATACCTTCGCCGGCGTCTTCTCGATCTTCGCCGCCAAGATCCTGCTCACCCAGGCTCGATAGGCCGAATTCAGCCGATCAGCCCGCTGTTGGCTTAGCCAATCAGCACGCTGTCGGATTCAGCCGATCAGCAAAGCATCGTCATCCAGCGTCTGGCCGCGCATCCTGCGGAACATGGCGATCAGGTCCTCGACCTGCAGGTTCTTTCGGTTGTCACCCGCAACGTCGAGAACGATCTCGCCGCCATGCAGCATGATCGTGCGGTGGCCGTAATCCAGCGCCTGGCGCATGGAATGGGTCACCATCATCGTCGTCAGCTTGCGCTCGGCCACGATCTTCTGCGTGAGGTTCATCACGAACTCGGCCATCCCAGGATCGAGCGCTGCCGTGTGTTCGTCGAGCAGCAGTACCTCCGACCCGGCAAGCGTCGCCATGACAAGCGAAACGGCCTGTCGCTGCCCGCCGGAAAGCAGATCCATGCGGTCCTTCAGCCGGTTTTCCAGCCCGAGATTGAGCTCGGCGATCCGCTCCTTGAAATAATCGCGCCTCTTGCCGCCGAGCGCCGGGACAAGCCCGCGCTTCTCACCGCGGCGGGCGGCGAGAGCGAGATTCTCCTCGATAGACAATGAGCCGCAGCTTCCTGTCAGCGGATCCTGGAAGACGCGTGCCACCAGACCGGCGCGCGCCGCCGTCGACTTGCGCGTCACCTCATTCTTGCCGATCAGCACCTGTCCCTCGCTCGGCAGGACGTCACCGGCGAGCACGCCGAGCAGCGTGGATTTGCCGGCGCCGTTCGAACCGATGACGGTCACGAAGGAGCCCTGCTCGATGGTCAGGCTGACGCCGTTCAGCGCCTGTTTCTGCAGCGGCGTGCCTCGTCCGAAAACGACCTTGATATCCTTGACGCTGATCACGATGCGGCACCTCTGCGAAGGCGGGGAAGAATGAGTGCCACGGTCACCAGCACGGCCGTCACGAAATTGAGATCGGAGGCCTGCAGACCGATGACGTCGCTCGACAGCGCCAGCTGGATGGCAATGCGATAGAGGATCGAACCGAGCACGCAGCCGACGAGCGCGATCAATAGCCCGCGCCGCCCGAGCAAGGTCTCGCCGATGATGACGGCGGCAAGACCGACGACGATGGTGCCGACGCCGGAGGTGACGTCGGCAAAACCGTTGGTCTGGGCAAACAAGGCACCGCCGAACGCCACCAGCGCATTCGAGATCGCCATGCCGAGATAGATCTGCCGGCTGGTGTCGACGCCCTGGGCTCGCGCCATCCTGGCATTGGCGCCGGTCGCGCGCATGGCCAGCCCGGCGTCGCTTTCGAGGAAGCGCCAGACCAGGACGAGCGCGACGATGACGAGAACGCCGACGAAGAGCGGCCGCACGTAGAAATCGCGAAGGCCATGGCCGAAGAATGGACTGATCATCGTATCGGCATTGATGAGGGCGACATTGGGTTTGCCCATCACCCTTAGATTGACGGAGAACAGGGCGATCATCGTCAGGATCGAGGCGAGCAGGTTGAGGATCTTGAAGCGCACATTGAGCAGCGCCGTCACCATGCCCGCAGCCGCACCCGCGGCCATGGCGATCAGCGCCGCGAGCCAGGCATTGACGCCGGCGATGATCAGCACAGCCGTGACCGCTGCACCCAGCGGAAAGGAACCGTCGACGGTCAGGTCGGGAAAATCGAGGACGCGGAAGGCGAGATAGACGCCGAGAGCGACGAAGGAATAGACCAGGCCGAGCTCGACGGCCCCCCAGAATGCGATTTGGCTCAAGGCTTTCAGCCCCTTTTTGTTTCCGTTCCGCCCGTCGCGAAACCGGAGCCTTGTAATACTACAGCCGCCCCCGTGCAAACGGGAGCGGCTGAACGTGACCAGTCGGTGGACCTACGGCCGATCAGTCGATGACTTTGTTGGCCCGCGAAAGCACGCTCTCGGGCAGCGTGACACCCATCTTGGCAGCTGCCGCCTTGTTGACGACAAGATCGCTGCCGGCGGCGGTCTTCACCGCGATATCGCCGGGATTCTCGCCCTTCAGCACGCGCACAACGATTTCGCCCGTCTGCTTGCCGACATCGTAATAGTTGAAGCCAAGGGCAGCGACCGAACTGCGCGAAACCGAATCCGTATCGGCGGTGAAGAGCGGCAGCTTGCTTTCTTCGGCAACGGCGACGGCGCCTTCGAGCGCCGAGATGATCGTGTTGTCGGTCGGAATGTAGATCGCGTCGGCGCGGCCGACGAGGGCGCGGGCAGCGCCCTGAACCTCGGCCGATTTGGTGGCGGCCGATTCGACGACCTTCAGCCCGGCCTTTTCGGCTTCTGCCTTCAGCACGGCGAGCAGCGAAACGGAATTCGCCTCACCTGAATTATAGAGATAGCCGATGGTCTTCGCCTTTGGCACGATTTCCTTGATCAGCGCCAGGTGCTCGCCGACCGGGGACATGTCGGAAAGGCCGGTGACATTGCCGCCCGGCTTGTCCATGTTCTTGACGAGCTGGGCGCCGAGCGGATCCGATACGGCGGTGAAGACGACGGGAATGTCGCGCGTCGCAGAGACGACGGCCTGGGCCGACGGCGTGGAGATCGGCACGATGACATTGGGCTCGTCGCCGGCGAACTGGCGGGCGATCTGGGCTGCGGTCGCCGGATTGCCCTGCGCCGATTCGAACACGAATTTCAGGTTCTCGCCTTCCTTGTAGCCGGCCGCCGTCAGCACGTCGAGAACCCCTTTGCGGGCCGCATCCAGCGCCGGATGCTCGACGATCGCCGTCACCGCGATGGTCACGTCATCGGCCTTGGCGGGAAGGGAAAGGACCAAACTGGCGGCAAGAGCGAGTAAAATCGGGCGCATTGGTATCCTCCTATATGATTTTGGCGGCACTATTAGGAAAAGCGCCCCCTGAAATCAATCGCGGAGAATTGTTGCGAGGATCAAACTTGCTGATCAGTCGTCAGCGCCGTGATTGGCGATCATCATCGCTTCGAAGGCCAGCCGCTCAGTCTTGCGCATGCGTTCTGATTCCGATTTCAGCTGGCCGCAGGCGGCAAGAATGTCGCGCCCGCGCGGCGTGCGGATCGGCGAGGCATAACCGGCCGAATTGATGAAATCGGCGAACTTCTCGATCTGCTCCCAGTCGGAACACTGGTAGTTGGTGCCGGGCCAGGGATTGAACGGAATGAGGTTGATCTTCGCCGGCACGCCTTTCAGGAGCTTGATCAGCCCCTTGGCGTCTTCCAGGCTGTCATTGACGTCCTTCAGCATCACGTATTCGAAGGTGATGCGCCGCGCATTGGAAAGGCCGGGATAGGCCTTGCAGGCGTCGATCAGTTCCTTCAGCGGGTACTTCTTGTTGATCGGCACCAGAATGTCGCGCAGGTCGTCGCGGACCGCATGCAGCGAAATTGCCAGCATGACGCCGATCTCCTCGCCGGTGCGGAAGATTTCCGGCACGACACCGGAGGTGGAAAGCGTCACGCGACGTTTGGACAGTGACAGGCCGTCGCCATCCGTAGCGATCAGCAGGGCTTGTTTGACGGCATCGAAATTATAGAGCGGCTCGCCCATGCCCATCATCACGATATTGCTGACCTTGCGGCCTTCGGCCGGCATGATCGTGCCTTGCGGCGCTTCGCGATCTGGGAAGTCGCCGAGCCGGTCGCGGGCGAGCAGCAGCTGCGACAGGATTTCCTCCGCCGTCAGGTTGCGCACCAGCCGCTGCGTGCCGGTGTGACAGAAGGAACAGGTCAGCGTGCAGCCGACCTGGCTGGAAATGCACAGTGTGCCGCGGCCCTCTTCCGGAATGTAGACGGCTTCGATCTCGACCGGGCGGCCTGCGCCCCGCGCGGGAAAGCGCAGCAGCCATTTGCGGGTGCCGTCATTGGAGACCTGCTCCTCGACGATTTCGGGACGCGCGATGGTGAAATGCTGCTTCAGCATTTCACGCATGTCCTTGGCGACATTCGTCATATGGTCGAAATCGGAGACGCCCCGCACATAGATCCAGTTCCAGAGCTGCGCGACGCGCATCTTGATCTGCTTCTCGGCCACGCCTTTTTCCCTGAGCACCGCCGCCATTTCCTCCCGCGACAGCCCGATCAGGGAAGGCTTTTCGGCGCCGGAAGAGGCGTTCGGCGCCCGTGGCTTGGTGACATCAATCGCATCCATGACGGACATGGTCTTTAGATCCCGAATTCGAACACGTAACCGCCCCCGCAAGCCCCGCGGACTTCAGGAGCAAGCCAGAAGAGGTGAGGCGCATGACGGCACATTGGCAGAAATTGAATGGCGGAACGGCGACTGATATCGCGATCTGTCCGCTGTTGGCCCCGGCCTTTAGCATCATTTTGCCGGCGCGTCACTACAGATGGAAAACAGCAAGGGCCGGCGCAAGGCCGGCCCTTGAAATTCCGTTGGCCAAAAAGGCGCTTACTTGCAGCTTTCGATCTGCTTCAGCGCCGCCGAGATGCCCGAGAGCGAATAGCTGTAAGACGTGCCCGTGCCCTTGCGCGAGACCGCATTGACCGTCATCGAATGACCGGTCTTCATCGCCGCGACGAGGGCCGGCTCCTGAGCCGCGTTCTCGACCCAGCCGGCCTTGTCCTTGGTGAACATCACGAAGGTCTTGTTGTCGATGACGACGTTGATCTTCGAATTTTCCTTCACAGTATAGCCCATCATCGCCTGTGGCTCGTAGGAGATGTTCTGGCCGGGGCGCTGCGAGACGATGAAGAAATTGTCGCCGTGATCGACGCTTGCCGGCTGCTTTGCCGTCGGCACGGACAGCACGTAGCAGACGGTGCTGGCGCCAGACTTGTAGGAATAGGCGCCCCATGCCTGGAACTGTTGAATGCGGGTCGGCGCGGCTTGCTGCGCTGTCGCAACTCCGGCCATAACAAGGGTGAGTGCGAGGGCGGATACGATACTTTTTACAAACATGGATTCCTGCCGGTTCTTGCGATTCAAGGCCCGAAGCGATCATAGCGGGCGGCGCATAATCACGATCTGCTTTATTTTGACTTAATTCAGGTTACCAAATGGTCAACAATAGCTGCGATTTGTATGTGCCTGTGTCATTTCAGCTCGACCACGACTTTTGCCCCTTGCCGAAATCGGCTGCGACGCCGGTGCGCCAATGGCACCGGCCGGCCGTTCGGGTGAATCTAAGACACAAAGATTCAGGCAAGAGTTTGACCTTTCAAAAATCCGTCGTACCTCATTAAGACTTTGGAAATCCGGGGCGAAATTTCGACCGCAGGGGGCTCGTGAGACGACATGGATGCCGAGGAAGGACGGCGTTTCACTGCCCTCGCAAAGGCTGTCGCAGACGATCGCGACCAGCAGGCCTTCTCCATCCTGTTCGACTATTTCGCCCGCGTCTGAAGACCTGGCTGATGCGCCGGAAGATGACGTCAGGCGAAGCCGAGGAGCTGGTTCAGCAGATCATGATCGTGCTCTGGCACAAAGCTCTACGATGCCACGCGGTCTTCACTCTCGACCTGGCTCCTTCGCATTGCCCGCAACCACCGCGCCGACGCCCGCATCTTCGACGGGACCCGGCCCTGCAGCCGCCGGCCGACATCGGCGCCGAGGAAATCATCGTCAATGACCCCGACGCCAAGATCCGTGCCGCCGTCGGCCAGCTGCCGCAGGAACAGCGCGACATGCTGCGTGCCGCCTTTTTTCTCGGCCAATCGCAGAGATCGCTGAAGCGACCGGGCTGCCGCTCGGCGGTGAAATCACGGATCCGGCTTGCCTTCGGCGAAACTCCGCAAGGTGCTGGAGCAGGAACTCGGCTGAACCGCGCCGGCCCCTTCAAATCGTTTTCATCGTATCCGCTGGCGGGTCGGCGAGGACGCGGTCCGCGGCGTCATAATGGCCTGGCCGGATATGGCCGCGCACCATGGCGAAGGCGGCGGAAAGCACGGCGACGTCGTCAGAAAAGCCGATGACGGCGAAAATATCCGGGACGATGTCGACCGGCATGACGAAATAGGCGAGTGCTGCGAGCAGCACACCGCGCACCTTGATCGGCGTTTGCGGATCGAGCGCGCAGTAGAAGCCGGCGACGACGTCGCGCGAGAACGGGATCTGCCGCACGGCGCGGCGGAAAGTCGGCCAGAACTTCTGCCGCACCGTCTTCTCCCGCCGGCTCTGGGTGTCCTCGTCGCCCGGCAGAAGGATTTCCCCGAATTTGACCTCGTCCATCCCTGACATCCTTTCGTCCCTGCGAACATATGGTGATGGCGCCCAGGCTTTCAATCGGCCCCTTTCAATCGGCCCCTTTCAATCGGCCCCGTTCAATCGACAACACCTTCAGCCGAGACGTCGTGCCGCCGCTTTCTCCATCGCCTTGGCGAGCTTGAAATCCAGCTCCGTCAGTCCGCCAGCATCATGCGTGTTCAGCGTCACATCTACTCGGGAATAGACGTTGAACCATTCGGGATGATGGTTGAGCTTCTCGGCCGTGATCGCTGCCTCCGTCATGAAGCCGAAGGCCTCGATAAAATTCAAAAACGTGAATGTCTTCGAGATCGAGGAGGACGCGTCATTGAGGGTCCAGCCGGCAAGCTCCGCCAGTTGCGCCTCGACTGCTGCCCGGTCCAGTCTTTCCCATTTCATGCCATGCTCCTCTTGTTCTTCCGACAGGTCTACCGATGACGCCTATCAGTATCCTCTTCGTTTGCATGGGCAATATATGCCGTTCTCCGCTTGCCGAGGGAATTTTTCGTCATCTCGTCACCGAGGCTGGCCTCACCGGCCGTTTCACCGTCGATTCCGCCGGCACCGGCAGCTGGCATGAAGGCGAGCCGCCCGACCAGCGTTCGATCGCCACCGCCCAAAGCCATGGCATCGACATAGCGGCGCAGCGCGCCCGCCGCATCCGACCAACTGATTTCAACGGTCTCGATCTGATCCTCGCCATGGACCGCGACAATCTGGCAACGCTTGGCAAGATCGCGCCGCCCAAGGCGAATATCCGGCTCTTCGGCGATGCCGCGCTAGGAACGGGAGAGGATATTCCCGATCCCTATTATGGCGGCCCCGATGGCTTTGAGCTGGTCTATACCAGGCTCTTGGCCGGCTGCAGCAAGCTGCTCGAAACGCTGGGCGTCGACCGGGCCTCGTGCAGCGGAAACACTTCCTCGGTCAGGTAAGGCCCGCCGCCCACCGATTCGCGCGATGAAAGCAGCACGAAGCGCGGCGCCGTGAAGGTTGCGGTGTGGAAGTTGCCGCGCCCGGCCAGATATTGCACGACATCGTCGAGCCGCGACGATTTGAGCCGCGCCAGCGTCACATGCGGCATGAATTTGCGGGGATCCGGCGGCAGGCCGATGCGCTGGCAAATGCGCTCGATCTCACCCTGCAGGGCGTACATCTCGGGCGATTGCGAGACGCCGGCCCAGACCGAATGCGGTTTCTTCGAGCCGAAGGAACCGATGCCTTCTAGGCGGAACTGGAATTCCGGCCGGTCGATCCGGTCGAGGCGTTCGACGATTTCATCGGCGGTGCGGCCGTCGACATCACCGATGAAGCGCAAGGTGATGTGGTAATTCTCCACATCGATCCATCGTGCTCCGGGGAGGCCGCCGCGCAGCAATGAAAGGCTCATCGCCGCATTGCGCGGAATTTCGAGGGCGGTAAACAGTCTCGGCATAACGAGCACTCCCCGAATCTTTTGCAGGTGCTTACACGGAATCACGCAATTAATGACCGCGCAAGCCCCTATTTCTTCACAGTAGAAATCGTCCCGACGAAATTTGTGACATCGGCTTCCATCTTTTCGACAATGACGTCGACGCCTCTTGCATTCGGATGCATCCCGTCGTCGAGTTTCAGCCCGGCATCGAGCGCCACCCCGTCCAGGAAGAAGGCATAAAGCCGAACTCCATGTTTCTCGGAAAGTTTCCGATAAATCGGATTGAAGCGTGCGGCGTAGTCCGCCCCCATATTGGGGGGCGCCACCATGCCGACGAGCAGCACGGCGATGCCGCGCTGCTTCAGCCGGGAAATCATCTGGTCGAGGTTCTTCTCGCTCTCTTCGGGCGGGATGCCACGCAGCGCATCATTGGCGCCGAGCTCCAGGATGACGCCGTCGGTGCCGTCCGGCACTGACCAGTCGATCCGGGCAAGCCCCCCTGTCGTCGTGTCGCCCGAGACGCCCGCATTGGCAATGGCGACGTCGAGCCCCTTCGCCTTCAAAGCGGCTTGCAGCTTCTCCGGAAAGCCGTTCCCGGGCGGCAGCTGATAACCCGCCATAAGGCTGTCCCCAAAACCGACGAGATTGATCGTCCGGGCCGCGGCGGCACCGGTAAAAATCAACGAGACGGCAATGACGGTGAATTGAAGGGCGGCAACTTTAAATCTCATCCTGCTTTCCCTAGATTGGCGAGGTGCCGTCATGCGGCCATTCGGTTAGAGATTTATATAGGGCGATTTCTATTGGCAAAAACCATCATCGAGTTGAAGGGCGCCGATCTGACCCTTGGCAGTGCAGCCGCTTCCGTCCATGTGCTGAAGGGCATCGACCTCGATATATCAGCCGGCGAATCCGTCGGCATCGTCGGCCCTTCCGGTTCCGGCAAGTCGACGCTGCTGATGGTGCTTGCCGGATTGGAGAAGCTCGACAGCGGCGAAATCAACATCAACGAGACGCCGCTCCATGCGCTCAGCGAGGACGAGGTCGCCGATTTCCGCGGCCGTAACATCGGCATCGTCTTCCAGTCCTTCCACCTGATCGCCAATATGACGGCACTTGAAAACGTCGCCGTGCCGCTGGAACTCGCCAATGTCCGCAACGCTTTCGAAATCGCCCATCGCGAGCTGAATTCGGTCGGCCTTGGCGAACGGTTGAACCACTATCCCGGCCAGCTTTCCGGCGGCGAACAGCAGCGCGTGGCGATCGCCAGGGCGCTCGCCCCCTCGCCCGCTTTGCTGATCGCTGACGAGCCAACAGGCAATCTCGATACCGAGACCGGCCGTCAGATCGCCGACCTGCTGTTTTCCAAACAGGCCGAACGCGGCATGACTCTACTTCTCGTCACCCACGACGTCTCGCTTGCGAACCGCTGCTCGCGCCAGATCCGCGTCCGCTCCGGCCGGATCGAGGGCGACAGCGCCGCCCGCCGCAGCGAGGCTGCGATCGCATGAGAATGATCACGCCGCGCACCGCGCTGGCTTTTCGCCTGGCGCTCCGTGAGCTGCGCGGCGGTATCCGCGGCTTCTACATCTTTCTTGCCTGCATCGCCCTCGGCACGGGTGCGATTGCCGCCGTCAATTCCGTTTCGCAGTCGATCACCGACACGATCGCCTCGCAGGGGCAGGAGCTCTTGGCCGGCGACGTTCGCTTCGAGCTCAACAACCGCGAAGCCACACCTGAGGAGATGGCCTTCCTCGAAAGTCTCGGCACCGTCTCGGTGTCAACAGGTCTGCGCTCGATGGCGCGCAAGCCTGATGGTTCCGACCAGGCCCTGGTCGAGGTCAAGGCGGTCGACGACGCCTACCCGCTCTACGGCAGCTTCGCGGCCGAGCCGGATTATCCGCTTGCAGCCCTGCTTTCGGCCCAAAGCGGCACCTATGGCGCGGTCGCAGCTCCGCTGCTGCTCGATCGGCTTGGACTTGCGGTCGGCGACGAATTGCTGCTCGGCAATGTCAAACTCAGCATCACCGGCACCGTCAAGACCGAGCCGGACGCCCTCTCTGAAGGTTTCGGCTTTGCGCCGCGCCTGCTCGTCAGCCGCCGGGCGCTTGAAGCTTCGGGCCTGATCCAGACCGGAAGCCTCGTTGAACATGCATACAAGATCCGGCTGCAGGACAAGCGCGCGATATCGGGCATTCAGGCGCGCGCATCCAGGGAATTCCCTTCCGCCGGCTGGTCGATCCGCACCAGCGACCGGGCCGCACCCTCGCTTACCGAAAACATCACCCGCTTCTCGCAGTTTCTGACTCTGGTCGGCCTCACCGCTCTGATCGTCGGCGGCGTCGGCGTCGCCAATGCGGTGCGTGCCTTCCTCGATTCCAAGCGCACCACTATCGCCAGCTTCAAATGCCTGGGTGCGCCGGCCGCCGTCGTCGTGCTGATCTATCTCTTTCAGATCACCATCATTGCGCTTGGCGGCATCATGATCGGGCTCGTCATCGGCGCCCTGTCGCCGATCTTCGCCGCGCAGTTTCTGGCGCAGTTCCTGCCGGTGTCGACGGCGCCGACGCTCTATCCCGGCGCCCTGCTGCTTGCGGCGCTCTTCGGCATCCTGACGACGCTCGCTTTCGCCATCCTGCCGCTCGGCCATGCCCGCGAAGTGCCGGCGACGGCGCTCTTCCGCGAGCAGGGTTTCGAGGCCCGCCGCCTACCCTCCTGGCCCTATATCCTGCTGGCCGCCCTCTTCATGGCGGCGCTTGCCGCCCTCGCCATCCTCACTGCCTATGACCGTTTCATCGCCATCGTCTTCGTTGGTGCGATCGTGTTCGCCTTTGTCGTGCTGCGCCTCGTCGCCGCCCTGATCGCCTGGCTCGCGCGCCGCAGCCCGCGCGTCAACTCGCCGGCGCTCAGGCTCGCGATCGGCAACATCCACCGTCCCGGCGCCCTGACGCCGTCGGTGGTGCTGTCGCTCGGCCTCGGCCTGGCGTTACTGGTGACACTGACCTTGATCGACGGAAACCTGCGCCAGCAGCTGACCGGCCGTATGAACGAGGGCGCGCCGAACTTCTTCTTCGTCGATATCCAGAGCGCCGAGGTCGACGCATTCCGCACCCTGGTCCAGGCGCAGGCGCCGAAGGGCAAGCTCATGGAGGTGCCGATGCTGCGCGGCCGTATCGTCGCCTTCAACGGCGAGGACGTCACCAAGATGAACGTGCCGGCCGCCGGCCGCTGGGTACTGAACGGCGATCGCGGCATCACCTATTCCGACACTGTGCCGGAAAACGCTGCGCTGACCGAAGGCAGCTGGTGGGACAAGGATTACAGCGGCGAGCCGCTCGTCTCCTTCTCCTCGGAAGAAGCCCATGAACTCGGCCTGAAGATCGGCGACACCGTCACCGTCAATGTGCTCGGACGCAATATCACGGCCAAGATCGCCAATCTGCGCCGCGTCCAGTGGGAATCACTGTCGATCAATTTCGTCATGGTCTTCTCGCCGAACACCTTCCGCGGCGCCCCTCACGCCTGGCTCGCGACCCTGACCGATCCCTCTTCGACGCAGGCCGAAGACGCGGCGATCCTGAAATCCGTCACCAACACCTATCCCACGATCACCAGCGTGCGCGTCAAGGATGCGATCGATATCGTCAACCAGCTCGTTGCACAGCTTGCGACCGCGATTCGCGCCGCGGCATCGGTGGCCCTGATCGCCTCGATCCTCGTTCTCGCTGGAGCGCTTGCCGCCGGCAACCGGGCGCGCACCCACGATGCGGTGGTGCTGAAGACCCTCGGCGCCACCCGGGCCATGCTGATCCGCGCCTTCAGTTACGAATATCTGATCCTCGGGCTCGCAACCGCGATCTTCGCGGTTTTCGCCGGCGCGATCGCCGCCTGGTTCATCGTCGCCCGCATCATGCACCTGCCCTCGGCCTTCCTACCCGATGTGGCGGGACTGACGCTGGTGACGGCGCTCGTCCTGACCGTCGGCATCGGCCTCATCGGCACCTGGCGCATCCTCGGACAGAAGGCGGCCCCCGTCCTGCGCGAGCTTTGACCGAAGGGGCACGCCAAACCCTTCACCTTACGGCGATTTAACCGGCCGGGCCTTTGCAAGCCTCTTGTTTGCAAGGAGCGAAGGCCTCATATTGTCTGCAGGCATGCTGGAGCTCCGCAGCGGCGCCCGGGTCGAAAACCCCGACACCGTATCTCTATCGGAGCTTGTAAGAGGAAACTATGGCTGATCTTCGTAACTATCAAAGCCGCGCTCAGACCGGCGAGATGATTGATCAAGGCCTGCGCGCTTATATGCTCAAGGTCTACAACCTGATGGCGCTGGGTCTGGCGATCACCGGTGTGGCCGCATATCTGTCGTTCCAACTCGCTTTCGCCAATGGCGAGATTACCGCTTTCGGCCAGGCGATCTATCTGAGCCCGCTGAAATGGGTGGTCATTCTGGCGCCGCTGGCTCTGGTGTTCTTCCTGAGCTTCCGGATCCAGAGCATGACGGTGAGCGCCGCCCAGACGACCTTCGCGATCTATGCCGCGCTTGTCGGCCTGTCGCTCTCGTCGATCTTCCTGATCTATACCGGTCAGAGCGTCGTTCAGACCTTCTTCGTCACCGCCGCCTCCTTCGGCGCGCTGTCGCTTTACGGCTACACGACGAAGCGTGACCTGTCGGCAATCGGCTCGTTCCTGATCATGGGTCTGTTCGGCCTGATCATCGCGTCGATCGTCAATGTCTTCCTGGCCTCGTCCGCGATGCAGTTCGCAATCTCGGTGATCGGCGTGCTGATCTTCGCAGGTCTTACCGCCTACGACACGCAGCGGATCAAGGAGCTCTACTACGAAGCTGATGACGTCGCTGTTGCCGGCCGCAAGGCGATCATGGGCGCGCTGACGCTCTATCTCGACTTCATCAACCTCTTCATGTTCCTGCTGCAGTTCATGGGCAACCGTAAATAAGCAGGTCCATCAAGATCGAAAAAGGCGGCTTCGGCCGCCTTTTTTGTTGCGCTATTTTCGAAGGAATGGTTTTAGAGGAGCTCTGCCTCGCCGTTGGAGCAGCTCCTCGATGTCCTTCCTTTTGCGCGACGCCTCTCAAGCCGATATCCCCGCCATTACCGGGATTTATCGCGACTCCGTCCTGAACGGTGTTGCGAGTTACGAGATAATACCGCCCTCCGAGGCCGAGATGGCGCAGCGTTTTGCTGCGATCGCCGGCCAGCAATATCCCTATATCGCCGCAGTCGATGAGGCCGAAAACTTCCTCGGCTACGCCTATGCCTCGGCCTTTCGCACCCGCCCGGCCTATCGCTGGATGGTGGAGGATTCTATTTACTTGGCGCCCGAAGCGCGCGGCCGCGGCATCGGCAAGGCGCTGATGAGCGAATTGATCGATCGCTGCACCGCCCTTGGTTTTCGTCAGATGGTGGCCGTCATCGGCGGCGCAAGTCCCGCCTCGATCGCGCTTCATCTCAAGGCGGGCTTCTTGGAGGTTGGCCTGATGCAAGGCACGGGCTACAAGCACGGCCGCTGGCTCGACACGATGCTCATGCAGCGCAGCCTCGGCCAGGGCATGACAACCGATCCGGATCCATCCGCCTATCCCGGGACGCTGTTTGCAGGCTGATCAAGCCTACTTGTCGACCAGCTTCAGAGCCTTGTCGAACACTTTCAGCACCAGGTTCAGCTCGTGTCCGCGCTTCAGGATCATGCCGTTGACGTTGATGACGGAATAGGCACCTTGCTTGGCGGCGAGCTTCGGGTTCTTTTCGATTCGGAAGAGCGGCATTTCGCCGGAGCGCTTGAAGACGGAAAACACCGCCCTGTCTTTCAGGTGATCGATGGCGTAATCGCGCCATTCGCCCTCCCCGACCATGCGGCCGTAGATCCGCAGGATCGCGTCGAGTTCGCGCCTATGGAAAGTCACCGGAAGCGGGTCTTTGCTTTGTTTGTATTCCCTGAGATCGACGACGACTGAAGAACTATTGTCGACGAAGCGGCTTTCGCCGTGTCGCAAATCCGGCTGATCTGTCATCAGTCTCCCGAGGCCTCCGCTTGTGACAGGAGAATGACAGTTTGCCCGAGCCGACACAAATTGCAAGAGTGCGGTCCGTCACATTCGGCCGCAGTGGAAGACACGACGCTTTCTCTGCGGCGCCGCATTTCAGTCAAAACAGCGCCTCATTTGCAGGGGAATTATGCATCCCGGTTTGGCGCCAGCGCGCCAAAGGGCCCGGCGGAGCGTATCGACCTTAACCCCAGCCCCGAATACGCTCAGCCGGGCCGCCCGGACTTTCATCCGCATCAGAATGAAATTTCAGATATTTTTGCCCGCCATCACCACGGTCGCGCCAAGGATCGCGGCCGGATCGCCGTTTGCGGTCGCCGACTGCAGCAGGATAGCGCAACCCTCTAGCTGCGGCCGCTGCAGCACGCTTGCCGGCAGCGTCAGATTGGTCGCCTTGCCATCCCACATGCCGACGGTTTCGACGTTGGTGACGCTGTGCAGATAGGAGAGCTTCTTGCCGCTGTTCTCGCCTTTTTCGACCTCAATCGTCTTTTCCTTGTCGAAATAGACCATGACGACATTGGCTTTGCCCTGCCCTGCGCCGATCTTGATCTCCAATTCGTCACCGCGCATCGACGCACTGACGGGAACGGTCAGGCCGTTGCCTTCGCCGCTATAGGTGTCGATCTTGCTGTTGATGCCGTTGAGATCGGCGCCGGCCAGATGCCCGCGCCCGTTGACGATCGCCTGCGGCGTGTAGACGTTGCTGCGGCCCATCGTCCTGGCATAGCCATATTGCCGCTCGGTGTTTTCCTTCGAGCTCAGCGTATCGGCCCAGCCGAGATAATTCCAGTAATCGACGTGATAGGCGAGCGCGATGACATCGCCCTGATTCACCAGCTTGCGGAAAGCCGCATCAGCGGGGGGACAGGAGGAGCAGCCCTGCGCCGTGAAGAGTTCGACGACGCCTTTCGGCGTGTCGTCTTCGGCACGCAGCGGGCCTGCGAGAACAACAGCGGCCAATAGCGGGATCAAGAATCGGGGGGACATTCATGCACCTCTTTTTCAGCGCCGACGGCGTATTGGAACCAACGGCGCTGAGATATGAACGTACGAATAATCCTTCCGGGTCCAAACGAAAAGTCACGAACGGGTGAGACGCGGCACGACCGGAAGCCGCGGAAAACAAATCATCGTGAGTTCGCTCGATGACTGCCGCTGCATAAGAAAGCCGCCGGAAATTGCTTTCCGGCGGCCATGATCATGTCGGGCTCGTAACGGTCAGGCAGCGAGATCGCGCAGGACCGTCTGCAGGATGCCGCCATTGTTGAGGTAGATTACCTCGTCGAGCGTATCGACACGCGACAGCAGCGGAACGTCCTTCACGGTGCCGTCGCTATAGGTGATCTTGGCGATCTTCCGCTCGCGCGGCTTGATCTTGTCCAGGCCCTCGATGGTGACAAGTTCGTCGCCCTTGAGGCCAAGGCTCTGCCAGGTCGTGCCCTCTTCGAAGACGAAGGGGATGACGCCCATGCCGACCAGGTTCGAGCGATGGATGCGCTCGAACGACTGGGCGATCACCGCCTTGACGCCGAGCAGGTTGGTGCCCTTGGCCGCCCAGTCGCGCGAGGAGCCGTTGCCGTATTCGACACCGGCGAAGATGACGAGCGGCACGCCTTCGGACTTGTACTGCATCGCCGCGTCGTAGATCGAGGTCTCTTCCTTCGACGGATAGTGAATGGTGTAGCCACCTTCCTTACCGTTCGGGCCGAGCATGTGGTTGCGGATGCGGATATTGGCGAAGGTGCCGCGCATCATCACTTCATGGTTGCCGCGGCGCGTGCCGTATTGGTTGAAGTCGGCAACCGCAACGTCATGACCGATCAGATAGGCGCCAGCCGGCGATGCCGCCTTGATCGAACCGGCCGGAGAGATGTGGTCGGTGGTGATCTTGTCACCGAACAGACCGAGGACGCGCGCACCCTTGATGTCCGAGACGCCGGTGCCCTTCTTGCCCATGCCGACGAAGTAAGGTGGGTTCTGGACATAGGTCGAATTGTCGTCCCAGGCATAGGTCTGGCCCGGCGGAACCTGAACGGCCTGCCAGTTTACGTCGCCCTTGAAGACGTCGGCGTACTTGCTTTCATAGAGCTCGCGGGTCACGTATTTCAGGATGAATTCCTGCACCTCTTGCGAGGTCGGCCAGATGTCCTTGAGGTAGACGGGGTTGCCGTCCTGGTCTTCGCCGATCGGCTCCTTCGTCAGGTCCTTCTGAACCGTGCCGGCAAGCGCGTAAGCAACGACGAGCGGTGGCGAAGCGAGGTAGTTCGCCTGGACGTCAGGCGAGATACGGCCTTCGAAGTTACGGTTGCCGGAGAGCACGCCGGATACGATTAGGCCCTTGTCGTTGATCGTCTTCGAGATCGGCGCCGGAAGCGGGCCGGAATTGCCGATGCAGGTGGTGCAGCCGAAGCCGACAAGGTTGAAGCCGAGCTTGTCGAGATCGGCCTGCAAACCGGACTTGGCGAGATATTCGCCGACCACCTGCGATCCCGGTGCCAGCGAAGTCTTGACCCACGGCTTGGTCTTCAGGCCCTTGGCAACGGCGTTGCGGGCAAGCAGGCCGGCAGCGATCAGAACCGACGGGTTGGAGGTGTTGGTGCAGGAGGTGATGGCGGCAATCGCGACATCACCATGGCCGAGGTCGAAATCGGTGCCCTCGACAGCGTAGCGGTTGTTGAGCTGCCCGGGCTTCTTGTAGTCGGCTTCCATCGAGCCAGCGAAGCCGGAAGCGATGTTCTCGAGCGCGATGCGGCCTTCCGGACGCTTCGGGCCGGCCATCGACGGCACGACGTCACTGAGATCGAGTTCCAGCGTATCGGTGAAGACGAGATCGGAACCATCGCCTTCGCGCCACATGCCCTGGGCCTTCGAATAGGCTTCGACCAGCGCGATCCGGTCATGCGTGCGGCCGGACATGGTGAGGTAGTTGATGGTTTCGCCGTCAACAGGGAAGAAGCCGCAGGTGGCGCCATATTCCGGACCCATGTTGCCGATCGTCGCACGGTCGGCGAGCGGCATGTTGTCCATGCCGGGGCCGAAAAATTCGACGAACTTGGAAACGACGCCCTTCTTGCGCAGCATCTGCACGACGGTCAGAACGAGGTCGGTCGCGGTGACGCCTTCCTTGAGCTTGCCGGTCAGCTTGAAGCCGATGACTTCGGGAAGAAGCATGGAAACAGGCTGGCCGAGCATGGCTGCTTCTGCTTCGATACCGCCCACGCCCCAGCCGAGTACGCCGAGACCGTTGATCATCGTCGTATGGCTGTCGGTGCCGACGCAGGTATCCGGATAGGCGATCGTCTCGCCGTCCTCTTCCTTGGTCCAGACTGTCTGGCCGAGATATTCGAGGTTGACCTGGTGACAGATGCCGGTGCCGGGAGGCACGACGCGAAAGTTCTTGAAGGCCTGCTGGCCCCACTTCAGGAAGCGGTAGCGCTCGCCGTTGCGCTGATATTCCAGCTCGACGTTCTTGGCGAAGGCCTGCGGCGTGCCGAATTCATCGACGATGACGGAGTGGTCGATGACGAGGTCGACGGGAACGAGCGGGTTGATTTTCTCGGGATTGCCGCCGAGCGACACCATCGCGTCGCGCATCGCGGCAAGATCGACGACGGCGGGAACGCCGGTGAAGTCCTGCATCAGCACGCGCGCCGGGCGATAGGCGATTTCGTTTTCGACCGCACCCTTGTTGTTCAGCCATTCGGCAACGGCCAGGATGTGCTCCTTGGTGACCGACTGGCCGTCTTCGAAGCGCAGCAGGTTTTCGAGCAGCACCTTCATCGAATAGGGAAGCTTCGAGACGCCGGGCAGACCGTTTGCCTCAGCCTTGGGCAGGCTGTAATAGACATAGTCCTTCCCGTTTACCGAAAGCGTGGAACGACAATTGAAACTGTCAAGAGATTTAGACACGAGAGACCCCGTTTCTGATAGCCAACACAGTCGTGCGAACGCCTATGCACTTAATGCACATCAGGATGCGGGTACGGCCATTTCCGCTGTCCGCACGTGGAACAGACGCTCCAAGTTCGGCGCAAGGATGAAATTCACGCCGACCGCTGGCGTGGTTGCAGGTCTTATAGATAATTTCGTAAAAACTTGCCATACCCGGAAACGGTCAAAATCCGACATTTTTTGACCCCTCCGAAGCCGAAACGAAGAAAGAGCCGATGCATGCATCTCACCGCCGAAAGTCTGGCCGCAAGGCGCGGTGACGATCTCATTTTCGTTAATATTTCCTTTCACTTGGCAGCCGGCGAAGCACTCGTTCTTACGGGCAGAAATGGATCGGGAAAGTCCACTTTGCTGCGCGTTGTCGCCGGCCTCCTCAGGCCTGAAAGGGGCGCTGTCGTCTTTCATGGCGACGGCAGCCGGGAAGGCCGGCATCCCGGCGAGGTCTGCCACTACCTCGGCCATCGAAATGCAATGAAGAATGAACTTACGGTTGCAGAGAATCTGGATTTCTGGCGGAGCTTTCTCGGCAACGCGGGCCTCTCCACCGAGGACGCCGCCGAGGCCGTCGGCCTTGCCGGAATTAGTCACCTTCCCTTCGCCTATCTCTCCGCCGGCCAGCAGCGCCGATTCGCCTTTGCCAAGCTGCTCGTCGCCCGCCGGCCCGTCTGGATCCTCGACGAACCCACCGCGGCACTCGATGCCAGCGCCGACCAGCTATTCGCAGGATTAATCGAAACGCATCTGAGAAGGGGCGGCATCGTGGTGGCGGCGACGCATCAGCCGCTGGGGTTGAAGAATGTGCAGGAATTGAAGATGACGGGCTTTGCCGGGGTGGATCAGGGGGTGTGGGGATGACCGCCCTCTTCCTCCGCGATCTCAAGCTCTCGATCCGCGCCGGCGGCGGCGCGCTGATCGGCGTGCTGTTCTTCCTGACCGTCGTTGCCGTCATCCCCTTCGGCGTCGGGCCGGATCTCAAGCTTCTCTCCCGCATCGGCCCCGCCATCGTCTGGATCGGCGCCCTGCTTGCAGCCCTTCTTGGCCTCGACCGCCTGTTCCAGGCCGAGCGCGACGATGGATCGCTCGACCTGATGCTGACGCAGGAAACACCGCTTGTCCTCACCGTCCTGATCAAATGCTGTGCCCACTGGACGTCCACCAGCCTGCCTTTGGTCATCGCCTCGCCGCTGCTCGGCCTCTTCATGAATATGGACGAGACGGCGATCGGCGCGACCGCGCTGACGCTGCTTGTCGGCTCGCCGGCCATCACCTTCATCGGCGCCGTCGGCGCCGCCGTTGCCGTGGCGCTCCCCCGCGGCGGCCTGCTGGTCTCGATCCTGGTGCTGCCGCTGACGATCCCGGTGTTGATCTTCGGGGTCAGCGCCACCTATGCCGCGGTCGAGGATCCCGCACTGTTCCTGCCGCCTTTTCTCATCCTTATCGCGCTCACGCTGTTCTTCGCCGTCATTGGCCCGGCTGCCGCCGCCCTTGCGCTGCGAAACACGGCGGAGTGACTGGCATTCGATTGCGGGAAAAGCCGGATCAAGATAAGGAAGCGGTCATGAGTGAACCGAGCCTTGCGATCAGTAAATTCAGCGATCTCGCCAACCCGACACGGTTTCTGGCGCTGGCGGCACGCGTCATTCCGTGGCTGGCCGGTTTCACCGCCCTCTGTTTCGCGGTCGGCCTCTTTCTCAGCTTTTCCACCGAAGGCGATTACCAGCAGGGCGAGACGGTGCGCATCATGTATGTCCATGTGCCTGCCGCCTGGCTTTCGATGCTATGCTACACGATCATGAGCATCTCGGCGATCGGCACGCTGGTCTGGCGCCATCCGCTGGCCGACGTCTCCGCCAAGACCGCAGCCCCGCTCGGCGCCACCTTCACTCTGCTGGCGCTCGTCACCGGCTCGCTCTGGGGCAAGCCGATGTGGGGCACCTGGTGGGTGTGGGACGCGCGGCTGACCTCGGTCTTCATTCTCTTTCTGATGTATCTCGGCCTGATTGCGCTGAGCCGCGCCATCGACGATCCGTCGAAGGCCGCACGGGTCTGCGCCGTGCTCATCCTCGTCGGCTTCGTCAATATTCCGATCATCAAGTTCTCTGTCGAATGGTGGAACACGCTGCACCAGTCGGCAAGCGTGCTGCGGGTCGGCGGTCCGGCGATCGATCCGGAATTCCTGCGCCCGCTCCTCGTCATGGCGATCGCCTTCACCCTCCTCTTCTTCACCTTGCACATCATGGCGATGAGGAACGAGATCTGGCGCCGCCGCATCGCCGCCCAGCGCCGCCTTGCCGCCCGCATGGCGAGCCGGGAGGAATAGGTCATGACGCACGCCTTCTACGTCTACGCCTCCTACGGCTTTGCGGCCCTCGTGACGGTCGCCGTCACCTTCTGGACCTGGGCCGACGGTCGGGCGCGCCGCCGCGAACTTGCAGCGCTCGAAGCCGCAGGCATTCGCCGCCGCTCGGCGCGCACGAGGGACGGCGAATGAACGAGACCCCCGAAACCAGAACCGTCAGGCCGCGCGGACTTGGCCGCTACGCTCTGGCGCTTCTGCCACTGATCGTCTTCGGCGCCATAGCCGCGACCGCCGCAAAGATGCTCTACGACCAGGATTTCCATGGCAAGACCATCGCCGAAATCCCCTCGGCCCTGATCGGCACCAAGACGCCGGCGCTGAATCTTCCGCCGCTCGACGGGGCAAACCTGCCGGCGCTCACCGATGCGGCGATCAAGGGCAAGCTGACCCTCGTCAACGTTTTCGCTTCCTGGTGCCTTCCCTGCAGGGACGAACATCCGATCTTGAAGGAACTGGCGAAAGACGGTCGGCTCAACATCGTCGCCATCAATTACAAGGACAAGAACGACAACGCCCTGCGTTTCCTCGGCGAACTCGGGAATCCCTATCGGGCGATCGGCATCGATCCGAACGGCAAGGCGGCAATCGACTGGGGTGTCTACGGTATCCCGGAAAGCTATCTGGTCGGCGCCGACGGCACGATCCTCTACAAGCGCGTCGGTCCCTTCGACGATATTAGCCTGAAGGAAGGGCTGTTTCCGGCGATGGAAAAGGCGCTGGCGAAGCCGGCTTCGTAAGTCAAGAAAGACCCTCCGCACAAGGAGGATATCGAGGCAGGTTAAGCTCCACCCTGCCAGACCTTGATCGCCTCCACAGGCCAGACCAGCATCAGCACGTTCAGCGTCAGATTATCGCGGATGACATAGCCGGTGAAAATCTCAAAGAAGATGGCGATCGCCACCGTGACCGCCACGGGCACCCGTGAGGCGAAAAAGAAGCCGAGGCACATGAAGGCGGTGTCCATTGCCGAATTCACGATGCTGTCGCCGTAATAATCGAGTGCGATCGTCGCCGTGCGGTAGCGGTCGATGATCAGCGGCGAATTTTCGAGCAGTTCCCAGCCGGATTCGATCACCAGCGCCAGGAGCAGCCGCGCCGCAAGCGGCTTGTGGCGCAGAACCAGGTGGCCGAGCCCGTAAAACAGGAAGCCGTGGATGATGTGCGACGGCGTGTACCAGTCGGAAAGATGCTGCGAATTGCCGCTGGTATTGACCCCGCCTTCCCAAAGCTTGACATAACCGCAGGCGCAGATCGGCACCCGGCCCATCAGATATTCGGCGACGACCTGGGCGACCAGCACCGCAAGACAGGCGACCAGCCAGAAGCTCTGGTGTCTGACACGAAATCCGGCGTCCGCTGTGCTCACGTCTCACCGTCCGTTTCCAGGTTGACGCTATGTTTCAGCACCAGCGGCATCTGCGCTAGCGTGAAGATGATGGTGATCGGCATCGTGCCCCAGACTTTGAAGGCGACCCAGGTATCGTCGGAAAAATTGCGCCAGACGACTTCGTTGAGCACGGCTAGGAATAGGAAGAAGACGCCCCAGCGGATGGTAAGCTTGCGCCAGCCCTCTGCATCGAGCTGGAAGGCAGCGTTGAAGACATAACCGAGCAGCGAGCGGCCGAAGGCGAGCCCGCCCAGCAGCGCGACTCCGAAGAGCGCATTGACGATGGTCGGCTTCATTTTGATGAAGGTCTCGTTCTGCAGCCAGATCGACAGAGAGCCGAAGATAACGACGACGATGCCGGAGACAAAGGGCATGATCGGCAAATGGCCGAGCACGATCTTCGACACAATCAGCGAAGTGACCGTCGCTGCCATAAAAAGCGCGGTCGCGACGAACAGAGGACCGCCCAGTTCCGAAAGGGCAGGAAATCTTTCCACCAGCCATTGACCGCGCAGATTGGCAAAAAAGAAGACCATCAGCGGCCCGAGTTCCAGCGCCAGTTTCAGCATCGGATGATGGCGGTCGGCCGCGCTCGGCGTGATATCGCTTTCGGTGGTCATGCGTTCTTCGAACCTGCTATTCCTGAAAATTCGTTTCCCGACCGTCCCTTGCAGGCTTTCGGCGGCTTATCTGTGGCATCATTGCGGAAGCCCGGCAATGGCATGGGCGAAATCCTCTGCCTCGAACGGCTCGAGATCGTCGACCCCTTCGCCGACGCCGATGAAATAGACCGGCAGCTTGTGCTTGGCGGAGATCGCGACGAGAATGCCGCCGCGCGCCGTGCCGTCGAGTTTGGTCATGATCAGCCCGTTGACGCCGGCGACATTGCGGAAGATCTCGACCTGGCTCAGCGCATTCTGCCCCGTCGTGGCGTCGAGCGTCTGCAGCACCGTATGGGGCGCATCAGGATCAAGTTTGCCGAGCACGCGCACAATCTTCTCGAGCTCGGCCATCAGTTCGGCCTTGTTCTGCAGGCGACCGGCGGTATCGACGATCAGCACGTCGCATTTTTTCGCCTTCGCCTGTTCGAATGCGTCATAGGCAAGACCGGCGGCATCGGCGCCGAGCTTGGTGCCGACGAATTCGGAATTGGTCCGCTCGGCCCAGATCTTCAGCTGCTCGATCGCCGCCGCGCGGAATGTATCGCCGGCAGCCAGCATCACCTTCAGCCCGGCGCCTGAAAGCTTCGCCGCGAGCTTGCCGATCGTCGTCGTCTTGCCGGTGCCGTTGACGCCGACAACGAGAATGACATGCGGCTTGTGCGAGAGGTCGAGCTGCAGCGGCTTGGCGACCGGCTTCAGCACTTTGGCAATTTCGGATGCCATGATGCGACTGACATCCTCGCCGGTCACATCCTTGCCGTAGCGTTCGGAAGCGAGTGTATCGGTAACGCGAAGCGCCGTCTCGACGCCGAGATCAGCCTGGATCAGCAGGTCTTCGAGATCCTGCAGCGTCTCGTCGTCGAGCTTGCGCTTGGTGAAGAGCGCAGTGATCTGGTTGGTGAGCTGCGAGGAGGTGCGCGCAAGGCCGTTGCGCAGTCGCTGGAACCAGCTGAGTTTCGCCTGCGGAGCGATAGGCTGCGGTTCGACGATCGCAGGGCCGGTGGCGAAGCCTTTAGGGAGGATCGGAGATTCAGGCTTTGGCTGTTCCGCAGCAGCTTCGGAGGGCTCGCCAGGTGAGATACCCCCCTCTGCCCTGCCGCGCATCTCCTCGACAAGGGGGGAGATCGGCTGAACGGCGATGTCTTTTTCCGCATCGATCTCAGCAGGGGTTTCCTCCGAGAGCGCTTCTATTACCTCGGCGGTCTCTTCGACCGAAGCCAGCATGTCAGCCTCCAAACGATCTCCCCCCTTGTCGGGGAGATGTCCCGAAGGGACAGAGACGGGTGCTTCCACCTCGCTCTCGGCAATTGCCTGCGTCTCTGCTTCAGCTTCGGCCTCCAGCAGTGAAAGCGGCACCAGCCCGAACTCGCTCATCTGATCTGCGGGAGGCAAAGGCAACGACTCATCGAGGATGTTTAATTCCTCGGCCTCGCCGACATCCGCCGCCGGTCCACCCGCGGTATCCAACTTCTCGGAAAGAACGGGATCGTCGGTGACCGGCAGATCTTCGTCGCGCGAGCGCGGCTCGAGTTCCCTTTCCACGGCATCGGGCACGGGCTCTTCAGCCGGCTTGCCGAAGGTAAAGACCTTTTTGATGAAACTGAGCGCCATGAGAATTCCGTGAAAGTCAGGCCGCTGCGGCCGTCAATTGCATGTCGAGATGCTTGCCATTGTGGCCGGTGATGGTGGCCGGCACAAGTTCGCCGGGGCAGAGGCCGGCGGCTGCAACCAGCGTGAAGTTCTCGGTATGCGCCAGGCCGTTGTTTTCGACGAGCAGCCACTGCCGGGTTCCGATCATGCCGTCGAGATGGGATTGATGGAGCTTATGTCCAGTGGCGCGCAGCCGTGCGGCACGATCCTTGACCAGCGATCGGTCGAGCTGCGGCATGCGGGCGGCCGGCGTGCCGGGACGCGGGCTGTAGGGGAAAACATGCAGATGCGCGATGCCGGCTTCTTCGGCGAGCCGCACCGCATTGCCGAACATTTCCTCGGTTTCCGTCGGGAAGCCGGCGATCATATCGGCGCCGAAGCTCATTTCGGGGCGGAGACGCCGCGCATCCTCGATGAAGCGCAGCGCATCGGCGCGCGAATGCCGGCGCTTCATCCGCTTCAGAATCATGTCGTCGCCATGCTGCAGCGACAGATGCAAATGCGGCATGAAACGCGATTCTTCGGCGATGAGATCCATCAGATGAGCATCGGCCTCGATGCTGTCGATCGAGGAAAGCCTGAGACGGCGAATATCCGGGATCTGCTTCAAGAGCGTCTTCGCCAGAAGCCCGAGCGTCGGCGCTCCCGGCAGGTCGCCGCCATAGCTGGTGGCATCGACGCCGGTCAGGACGATCTCGCGATAACCGCTGTCGGCGAGCTTGCGGGCCTGATCGACGACGGCTCCCATCGGCACGGAGCGGGAATTGCCGCGGCCATAGGGGATGATGCAGAAGGTGCAGCGGTGGTCGCAGCCGTTCTGCACCTGGATGAAGGCACGCACGTGGCCGTCGATGTGCCTGACCATCTGCGGCGCCGTCGCCTTGACGCTCATGATGTCGTTGACGCGCAACTTCTCTTCGGCCGAAACGCCGAAATCCGGCAGGCTGCGATAGGAAGCGCTCGAAAGCTTCTCCTCATTGCCGAGCACCGCATCGACCTCTGCCATTTCGGCAAAGGTCTGTTTTTCCGTCTGCGCGGCGCAGCCGGTGACGATGATGCGGGCATGCGGATTGTCGCGCCGCGCTCGGCGGATCGCCTGGCGAGCCTGGCGCACGGCCTCTCCGGTCACCGCGCAGGTATTGACCAGGATGGCATTGTTGAGCCCGGCCTTCTCGGCCTGCGCCTTCATCACTTCGGATTCATATGTGTTGAGGCGGCAGCCGAAGGTAATGACCTCGATGCCGCTCACTGCGCCTCCGCCCCTCGGGTATCATCGCGCGACCAGAGGCCGGTTGAAGGATCGAGCCTGCCCGACCATTCCCACTCGGCCGGACCGGTCATGATGACGTGATCGTCGCGCTCGCGCCATTCGATCGAAAGTGTCGCCGGCGGCTTGGCGCTTGCCACATTGATCGTCACCGTGCGGCCGGTGCGGCCGGTGCGCGCGGCGCTGACGGCGGCGGAACAGGCGGCCGAACCGCAGGCAAGCGTCAATCCCGCGCCGCGCTCCCAGGTGCGCGTCGTCAAGGATGTCGGCGAGGTCACCTGCGCGAGTGTTATATTGGCGCGCTCGGGAAACATCGGATGGTTTTCGAGCAGTGGCCCGAAGCGGGCGAGATCATAGGACATCACGTCCTTGTCCACCCAGAAGATCGCATGCGGGTTGCCCATCGACATGGCCGAAGGCGAATGCAGCACCGGATTGTCGATCGGGCCGATCTGCAGCTCGATGCGGCTGGTATCGTGGAATTCTTCGGCCAGCGGGATCTTGTCCCAATCGAAGACCGGCCGGCCCATATCGACGGAAATCGTCCCGTCCTCGTGCTCGACGGCATTGAGGATGCCGGCGACCGTCTGGAAGGTGAAGGCCTTCCGGCCGGTCTCGGCGGCAAGCGCCTGCACGACGCAGCGTGTGCCGTTACCGCAGGCCTGCGCCTTCGAACCATCGGAATTCAGGATATCGATGAAGGCATCGGTGCCATCGGCCTTCGGATCATGGATCGCCATGATCTGGTCGAACTCGGTCTCAGGATCGGCATTGAGCGCGACCGCCGCCGCGGGCGTCACCTTGTCCGGCCGGCCACGCATGTCGACGACCAGGATCTTGTTGCCAAGCCCGTTCATCCTCGCGAATTCGACCGTTGCGCTCATAGTATCATTCCGTCCGTGTTTCCGCTGTATATGGCGGAAATGCGAAGGAATTACCAGTGGGTGAGTGCCGGGCAGCCATTGCCGCCGGCCGCCCTTGCGAGGCAGTCCGGCTTTACCGCTCAGTACCGTTGGAATTGAAGGACACCGCATGCGCCTCGACGATGGCGGCAGTGATGACCTTTCTCAGCTCGTAGACCAGCGAGCGGGATCGTTTGCGATCCAGATTCTGTGCCGCCTTTGCAAGACTAAGGCCTTCATTCAGAACAATATGATGAGCCCGCGCCAGTGCCCAGCTCTCAATATCAGCATTGATCATTCGATATCTCCGCCGGATCATCCGGCATCAAGGATATTCACGAATCATTTTACAGGATGCAGTTAAGTAGAAAGTAGAATCACAAGTGGAATATTTTGCAACTGGGCTCCATCGCGAATTGGGGCCGCCGGCCGGAATTTTTACTGTGACATATACGCGAAAGGGCATCCGAAACTTCCGCGAGGCGACCATCCCACGCATTCGCCTTGACTTTCGCGCGGCTTTCCTGTTTATCGCGCCCAATCCGCGACGAGCCGCATGACTCCGAGCCGCCGACCGGGACCTGAGATCCCGGAGGTCAACACCCGACAGCGCGATGCGCCCTCGGGTGCCTTTTGGCTTTGCGTCTTGTTTTCGTCAAGGAAAAGCACGACGTTTCCGGGCAGATCGAACCCGCCCGAAACGTATCAAGGAAGAGCCGATGTTTGAAAACCTCCAGGACCGTCTTGGATCCATTCTGAATGGACTGACAGGCCGTGGCGCGCTTTCGGAAGCCGATGTTTCCGCAGCGCTGCGCGAGGTTCGCCGTGCGCTGCTGGAGGCCGACGTCGCGCTCGACGTCGTGCGTTCCTTTACCGACCGCGTGCGTGAAAAGGCCGTCGGCGCCGAGATCCTGAAGTCGATCAAGCCCGGCCAGATGGTGGTCAAGATCGTCCATGACGAACTGATCGAGATGCTGGGCGGCGAAGGCGTCGGCATCGACCTGCATGCGCCCGCTCCCGTCGTCGTCATGATGGTCGGCCTGCAGGGCTCCGGCAAGACGACGACGTCAGCCAAGATCGCCCATCGGCTGTCGACGCGCGAGAAGAAGAAAGTGCTGATGGCGTCGCTCGACACGCGCCGTCCGGCAGCCCAGGAGCAGCTTCGCCAGCTCGGCGCCCAGGCCAGCATCGACACGCTGCCTGTTATCGCTGGCCAGTCGCCGACCGATATCGCTGCCCGTGCGGTGCAGGCGGCCAAGCTCGGCGGCCATGACGTCGTCATCCTCGACACTGCCGGCCGCACCCATATCGACGAACCCTTGATGGTCGAGATGGCCGACATCAAGAAGCGTTCGAACCCGCATGAAATCCTGCTGGTCGCCGACAGCTTGACCGGTCAGGATGCCGTCAACCTCGCCCGCAATTTCGACGAACGCGTCGGCATCACCGGCCTCGTGCTGACCCGCATGGACGGCGACGGCCGCGGCGGCGCCGCCCTTTCGATGCGCGCCGTCACCGGCAAGCCGATCAAGCTGATCGGCGTCGGCGAGAAGATGAGCGAGCTCGAGGAGTTCCATCCCCGCCGCATCGCCGACCGCATTCTCGGCATGGGCGACATCGTCTCGCTCGTCGAGCGCGCGGCGGAAAATATCGACGCCGAGAAGGCGGCTGCCATGGCCGCCAAGATGGCCAAGGGCAAGTTCGATCTCGACGACCTCGCCGACCAGCTGCGCCAGATGCAGAAGATGGGCGGCATGGGCGGCATCATGGGCATGATGCCCGGCATGGCAGGCATGAAGGACAAAATGGCCGCCGCCGGCCTCGACGACAAGCTTTTCGGCCGCCAGATCGCCATCATCCAGTCGATGACCAAGGCCGAGCGCGCCAATCCAGACCTGCTCAAGCATTCGCGCAAGAAGCGCATCGCCGCCGGCTCCGGCACCGATGCCGCCGCCATCAACAAGCTTCTGAAGATGCACCGCCAGATGGCTGACATGATGAAGATGATGGGCGGCAAGGGCAAAGGCGGCATGATGAAGCAGATGATGGGCGGCCTTGCCGGCAAGATGGGGCTTGGCGGCCTGGGCGGTATGGGCGGCGGCATGCCCGATCTCTCGAATATCGACCCTAAGCAGCTCGAAGCCCTGCAGAAGCAGGCCGAAGCGGCGGGGCTTGGAAAGCCGGGTGGGGGTATGCCCGGTCTCGGCGGTCTGCCGGGTGGTTTGCCGGGCCTCGGCGGCGCCAAGCTGCCGGGCCTCGGCGGTGGTTTCCCGGGATTGCCCGGTTTGCCGAAGAAGAAGTGAAAGGATCGTTTGCCCCATGATTGATCCGGACGTCAAAGCCCAGCTCGCGAGCTACCGTCAGTCGATCGACAACATCGATGCCGCTCTCGTGCACATGCTGGCCGAACGCTTCCGCTGCACCAAAGAGGTCGGCGTGCTGAAGGCCAAATACAATCTGCCGCCGGCCGATCCGGCGCGCGAGGAATACCAGATCGAACGCCTTCGCCAGCTGGCGAAAGCGGCCAATCTGGACCCGGATTTCGCCGAGAAGTTCCTGAACTTCGTCATCAAGGAAGTCATCCGGCATCATGAGCAGATCGCTGCGGATCACGCTGAACAGAGCGCCGCAGCCCGATAACCATACCGCCTCACGAAGCGGTCAAGAAAAGCCTAAGGAGTAAAGAACATGGCACTGAAAATTCGTCTCGCCCGCGGTGGCTCCAAGAAGCGTCCGTACTACCACGTCGTTCTCGCCGATGCGCGCAGCCCGCGTGACGGCCGCTTCCTCGAAAACCTCGGTTCCTGGAACCCGATGCTCGCCAAGGACGACGAGAAGCGCGTTCAGCTGAATGCCGAGCGCATCAAGCACTGGCTCGATAACGGCGCCCAGCCGACCGACCGCGTTCTGCGCTTCCTCGATGAAGCTGGCGTTGCCAAGCGCGAAGCCAAGAACAACCCGGTCAAGGCAAAGCCCGGCAAGCGCGCCCAAGAACGCGCCGCTGAAAAGGCGCAGAAGGCCGCTGACGCCGCCGCTGCTGCTGCCGACGCTGCGGAATAATCGGGACCTTCCCCAATCGAACGGGCGGCATGGCGACATGCCGCCCGTTTTCGTTTCCAATTACCTGCACTTCGTTTATGAGAAGCCTGTCTTTCCGGCTTCACATGAAGGAACCCATGACAAAGCTTGAAAACCCCGTTCTGATGGCGACGATCGGCGGCGCGCAGGGCCTGCGCGGTGAAGTGCGCGCCAAGGCCTACACCGCCGACCCGACGGCGCTCGGCGATTACGGCCATCTGCACAGCATGGACGGACGCAGCTTCGAAATCCTCGAAATCCGCGAGATGAAGAATGTCGTGGTGGTCCGTTTCCGCGGCATTAACGACCGCAACGCCGCCGAGGCGCTGAACGGCCTGGAACTCTACATCGAGCGCGACAATCTGCCCGACGAGGAGTTGGAGGACGACGAGTTCTACTATGCCGATCTCGAAGGACTCGAGGCGCAGGACGATCAGGGCGTCAGCTACGGCACCGTCACCGGCGTCTTCGATTTCGGCGCCGGCGATCTTCTGGAACTCAAAGGTCCGGGCAAGCGCCCGGTGCTTATCCCCTTCTCGGAAGCCTCAGTGCTGGAAATCGACCTCGAAGCCGGCACATTGCTGATCGATCCGCTGGCGGCGGGTTTGATCGACAATCCCGAAGAGATTTCGAAATTCACCCCGGACAAACCGAAAAAGAAGAAGTGATGGCTTTCCGGGCGAGCGTGCTGACACTCTATCCGGAAATATTTCCGGGGCATCTGGGCTTTTCGCTCGCCGGCAAGGCGATGCAGCGCGGGCAATGGTCGCTGGACGCCGTGCAGATTCGCGATTTCGCCACCGACAAACATCGCACCGTCGACGACACCCCGGCCGGCGGCGGCGCCGGCATGGTGCTGAAACCCGACGTGCTCGCCCGCGCCATCGACAGTACCTGTCAAAACGATACTCGCCCGCGCCTGCTGATGAGCCCGCGTGGGCGGCCGCTGACGCAGCAGCGCGTGCGCGAACTGGCGGCGGGCGACGGCGTCGTCATCGTCTGCGGCCGCTTCGAGGGCGTCGACCAGCGGGTGATCGAAGCACGGGGGCTGGAAGAGGTCTCGGTCGGCGACTACGTGCTGTCGGGCGGCGAACCGGCGGCGTTGATTGTGCTCGATGCGATCATCCGCATCCTGCCCGGCGTCATGGGCAACGATCTTTCCGGCCTGCATGAAAGCTTCGAAGGCGGACTGCTGGAACATCCGCATTATACGAGGCCGCAGGAGTGGGAAGGCCGGGAAATCCCCCCCATCCTGACGTCGGGCAACCACGGCGCCATCGAAAAGTGGCGCCACGAGGAGGCGGTGCGCCTGACGCGGGAGCGGCGGCCGGATCTCTTCGAAAAGGCTGAGCCTAAGAAAATCGGCTGATTCCACCCTCCCCTTCACAAAATTGTCGTGCGAGGGATGACAAGGCCCGGCCTTTCGTGTATTGGCGCACGCGGAAATGGGGTTAGCCCCGTCTGCCAGCAAACAAAGAATGGCGAATCCGCTCCCGCCCCGAAGGGGCAAAATCCTGAGGCTCACCCAAGGGATCTGTGCCGAGCGCTCTGGCTGTTTCAGAAGAACCAAAGGTTAAGACGATGAACATCATTCAGCAGCTTGAGGCCGAACAGGCCGCCAAGATCGAAGCCAAGCGCACCCTCCCCGAATTCTCCCCAGGCGATACCGTCCGCGTCAACGTGAAGGTCACGGAAGGCAACCGTACCCGCGTTCAGGCCTATGAAGGCGTCTGCATCGCCCGCTCCGGCGGCGGCCTGCAGGAAAACTTCACCGTTCGCAAGATCTCCTACGGCGAAGGCGTCGAGCGCGTATTCCCGGTTTACTCGCCGATGATCGAAAGCGTCGACGTCGTCCGCCGCGGTAAGGTCCGTCGCGCCAAGCTCTACTACCTGCGCGACCGTCGCGGCAAGTCCGCCCGTATCGTTGAAGACACCGGCGTCCGCGCCCGCAAGCTCAACGACGCCGAACGCGCCGCCGTTGCCGAGGAAAAGGCACGCATCGAAGCTGAAAAGGTTGCAGCCGCTCAGGCGCTCGCCGCCGAAAAGGCAGCAGCAGAAGCCGCCGAAGCCAAGGCCGCTGCTGAAGCAGCAGCCGCCGCGGAAACGGCAGCAGAATAATATCTGCGAAAAATTCTATTTCTGGAAAGGCGGTCTTCGGATCGCCTTTTCTCTTTTTTGCGCGCCCGCGCCGCGGCGGCCTTGCCTTCGGCAGGTCTTCCGTGACAATTTTCGCGTTCAATCCGGGAGCCATTCCATGCTGTTTCGTCGTACCGTTCTTGCGGGCTTTGCCGCCCTTGCGCTCGCTCCTTTAACCGTGTCGGCAGCCGAACTGCCCGATCTCGGCGGCAAGAGCGTCGTCGTCGTCACCGAAAATGCCTATCCGCCGCTGCAGTTCGTCGATCCGAAATCCGGCAAGGCGATCGGCTGGGAATATGATGCGATGAACGAGATCGCCAAGCGGCTGAACTTCAAGGTCGAATATCAGAACACCAGCTGGGACGCGATGATCCAGGCGGTCTCAGACGGCCAGTACAATATCGGCATGACCGGCATTACCATCAAGGACGACCGCAAGCAGAAGGTCGATTTCTCCGATCCCTATATGCGCTCACAACAGTTCATGCTGGTGCGCGGCGACGAGAAGCGCTTCACCGACGCCAAGAGCTTTGCCGCCTTCAACGCCGGCCTGATTGGCGCCCAACCCGGCACCTCGCCTTTTTATACTGCCGTTTATGAAATCCTCGATGGCAACGAACAGAACCCGCGCATCAAGCTTTTCGAAACCTTCGGCGCGACCGTGCAGGCGCTGAAGACCGGCGACGTCGACCTCGTGCTGACCGACAGCGTCGCGGCCAAGGGCTATGTCGATTCCTCGAATGGCGGGCTGAAGGTGGTCGGCGAAGCGCTCGGCACCGAGGACTTCGGCTTCATCTTCCCGAAGGGGTCGGATCTCGTCGGCCCCGTCAATGCCGCTATCGCAGATCTGAAGGCGGACGGCACCTTTGATGCGCTGAACAAGAAGTGGTTCCTCGACTACAAGATGGGCGAATAACCCCGAGCGATCGCAGATGGCGCCACAACCATCCCTGCGACATGAGAAGGACGACCGTCCCTGGTGGCTGGTCGTCCTTGTTCTGATCGGCCTCGTTCTCGCCGTCGTTATCATCACCAACGACATTTACACGCAGGTCTTCCGGACCGTGGTGAATGGCGCCGGCATCACCGTGTTCGTGACGCTCGTCGCCTTCATGCTGGCGACAGTGCTTGGTCTCGGCATCGCGCTGCTCGGCCTGGCCGACAGCATCGTGCTGCGCCAGCTCGCCCGCTTCTATATCGAGATCATCCGCGGCATCCCGATCCTGGTGCTGCTCTTCTACATCGCTTTCGTCGGCGCGCCGGGTCTTGTCGCGGCCTATAACTTCATCATCACGCCACTGGTGACGAGCGGCGTCGCCGAACCGATCCTCGTGCGCGACCTTTCGCTGATGTGGCGCGCTATCATCGCGCTGATGATCGGCTATTCCTCCTTCATTGCCGAGATCTTCCGCGCCGGCTTCCAGTCGGTCGATATCGGCCAGATCGAGGCGGCCAAATCCCTCGGCCTGTCGCGCTACCGCCGCTTCCGGCTCGTCGTCTTCCCGCAGGCGATCCGAGTCATCTTCCCGCCGCTTTCCAACGACTTCGTCTCGATGGTGAAGGATTCGTCTCTTGTCTCGGTTCTCGGCGTGGCCGACATTACCCAGATGGGCAAGGTCTACGCCTCCGGCTCCTTCCGCTTCTTCGAGACTTATTCGATCGTCACCTATATCTACCTGATCCTGACGATCGGCCTGTCACTGGCGCTGCGGCGCATTGAAAAGAAGATGAAGCAGAAGCCGCGCTGAGCCACAGCACGATTCGAATTGCCGTTTCGTTCAAAAATCGCTATATGCGGGCGATGGAATCCAAGTTCAGATGCACTGGCGCGCATATTTTCGTGCTGCAGGACCATTATCGCCTGCCGGCGCGGTTCTTTGCATGCGTATCCGGTGCGCTCAACAGCCGACTTCGTTGATCGAATGACGGCCGGCGGAGCCTGATCCGCTTTTTCCCGATTTTCCAAAGCATCCAAAAACGGACTTACCGCCATGAGCGCACCGCGTACCCTCTACGACAAGATCTGGGACGACCACCTGGTCGACGAACAGGCCGACGGAACCTGTCTTCTCTACATCGACCGCCACCTGGTCCACGAGGTCACCTCGCCGCAGGCCTTCGAAGGCCTGCGCATGAGCGGCCGCAAGGTCCGCGCGCCGGAAAAGACGCTCGCCGTCGTCGACCACAATGTTCCGACATCGGCCGACCGCCATCTCGGCATCAAGAACGAAGAAAGCCGCATCCAGGTCGAGCAGCTCGCCAAGAATGCCGCCGAGTTCAACGTCGAATATTATTCCGAGAACGACAAGCGCCAGGGCATCGTGCACATCATCGGGCCGGAACAGGGCTTCACTCTGCCCGGCATGACGATCGTCTGTGGCGACAGCCACACCTCGACCCACGGCGCCTTCGGCTCGCTCGCTCATGGTATCGGCACGTCTGAGGTCGAGCACGTTCTCGCCACCCAGACGCTGATCCAGAAGAAAGCCAAGAACATGCTGGTGCAGGTCGACGGCCAGCTGCCGGCAGGCGTCACCGCCAAGGACATCGTTCTTGCCATCATCGGCGAGATCGGCACGGCGGGCGGCACCGGCTACGTCATCGAATATGCCGGCGAAGCGATCCGCGCGCTGTCGATGGAAGGCCGCATGACGATCTGCAACATGTCGATCGAAGGCGGCGCCCGCGCCGGCCTGATCGCCCCCGACGAAGTCACCTTCGAATATATCAAGGGCAAGCCGCGCGCGCCGAAGGGCGAAGCGCTGGAACAGGCGATCGCCTATTGGAAGACGCTGAAATCAGACGAAGGCGCTCATTTCGACCGCGTCGTCAAACTGAACGCCGCCGAACTGCCGCCGATCGTCTCCTGGGGCTCCTCGCCTGAGGACGTCGTCTCCGTCCAGGGCATCGTACCGAATCCGGATGAAATCCAAGACGAAACGAAGCGTGCCTCAAAGTGGCGCGCCCTTGATTATATGGGCCTCAAGCCGGGCACGAAAATGACCGACATCGCAGTCGATCGCGTCTTCATCGGCTCCTGCACCAACGGCCGCATCGAAGACCTGCGCGCCGCTGCCAAGGTCGTCGAGGGCAAGACCGTTGCCTCGACCGTCAACGCCATGATCGTTCCGGGCTCCGGCCTCGTCAAGGAACAGGCGGAAGCCGAAGGCCTCGACAAGATCTTCAAGGCCGCGGGCTTCGACTGGCGTGAGCCGGGCTGCTCCATGTGCCTTGCCATGAACGATGACCGCCTGAAGCCAGGTGAGCGTTGCGCCTCCACGTCGAACCGCAATTTCGAAGGCCGTCAGGGTTTCAAGGGGCGCACGCATCTCGTCTCACCGGCCATGGCCGCCGCCGCCGCGATTGCCGGGCACTTCGTCGATATCCGCGAATGGAACTGATCCGTCCGAAGGAATGAAGGATAAAGCCGCCCGATGCGCATCAGCGCATCGGGCGGCTGCTATATTGCGACCCCGACAGCCGATCGGCGGCATCCTCGCAACCGGCAATCAGAAAGCTGCCGTCATCGGATCCGGCCCCATGCGGGCGCCGGCATTGTCGAGCTTAGCGATCGCCGCCATGTCGTCGGCATCGAGCTCGAAATCGAACACCCGGAAGTTCTCCTCGATGCGCGACGGCGTCACCGACTTCGGGATGACGACGAGGCCGGTATCGATATGCCAGCGAATGATGACCTGAGCCGGCGTCTTCCGATGCTTCTTGGCAATCTCACCGATCGCGGGATTCGAGATAAATTTCCCCTGGCCGAGCGGGCTCCAGGATTCGGTGGCGATGTTGAGTTTCTTGTGAACCCCTTGCGCCGCCTTCTGCTGGAAGTCGGGATGCAGCTCGATCTGGTTGATGACAGGAACGACGCCGGTTTCGCCGATGATCCGCTCCAGATGCTCGGGATAAAAATTCGACACACCGATCGAACGCGCGCGCCCCTCTTCCCTTAGGCGAACGAACGCCTTCCAGGTTTCGGTGTAGAGGCCGCGATGCGGCGACGGCCAGTGAACGAGATAGAGGTCGACATAGTCGGAGCCGAGCTTTTTCAGGCTGCCGTCGAAGGCACGCAGCGTATTGTCGTAGCCTTGGTCTGTGTTCCTGAGCTTGGTAGTGACGAAGATGTCCTTGCGGTCGAGGCCGGAGGAGCGGATGCCTTCGCCGACACCCTCCTCGTTGTCGTAACCGGACGCCGTATCGATATGACGATAACCGGCGGCAATGGCAGTGCGCACCGTCGGAGCGGCAATCTCCTGCGGCGTCTGCCAAACGCCGAGCCCGACCTGCGGAATGGAATGTCCGTCATGGAAAGTGATGATGGGTTGAGCGGTCACAATATATCTCCGGGATTTTGAAGAATTGGACGAGGCATGATTTGCGCCCGCACTCGGGGCGTCCCGGAACGCATCTCAGCCTGAGCGTTCGGTCACCGGAAAGATATAGGCAGCCGCATCCGGAAGACAATCAGACCACACGGACAATCGTCCCCTTGCGAAGATGCGGCAGGAGGCGGCGCATGTCGCCGAGACTCACCGCCACGCAGCCGGCCGTCGGCTCGTAGCCCGGCCGGATGAGATGGAAGAAAATCGCCGAACCGCGGTTGCGCGCCCGGCAGGAGATGTTCCAGTCCATCACCAGGCAGATATCGTAGAGCCCGTCGCTGCGCCGCATCTCCTCGTGGCCGGCGCCGAACGGCGCCCTGACGAGGCGGTTGTAGTTGGCATTGCCGGACTGATCGCACCAGAGCATATCGGCGCGGATCCGGTGGATGGGAAGCGCAGTGGCGAGCCGGCCGTTCCGCTCGCCGCGCCGGAAGCCTGATAGCAGTTTCATCGATGTGATCGGCGTCGCGCCGTCGCCCTCGCGTTTCATCACTGTGCGGCCGGAGCGACCGATGGCAGCCGGAACAGTGATCGTGCCAATGCGCACGATCGCCCGGCTCTTCTTTCCCGGCGCCGGGCGCACCACCACCGTGGACGGCTTCATTCCCCGGCTCCGCCTTGCTTTTTCCATTTTTCTCGCGAGTCTTGCATTGCTTGAGGCTTTGATTGAAATCATATGAAAACCTGCCCGGCAACAGCACCGCCGGCCGATCCTTGCCAAACCCGCAATTTGGCGTAGGACTAGGGGACCTAACATGAGGACGCAACGGCATGACCGCACGCACCATTCTTCTGGTGGATGACGACGAGGACCTTCGGCAGACGCTGACAGAGCAATTGTCGCTTTACGAGGAATTCACGGTTCTGCAGGAAGCCAACGCCGGCAAGGGCGTTGCGACCGCCCGTTCGACACCGGTCGACCTCTTGATCATGGACGTCGGCCTGCCCGATATGGACGGCCGCGAAGCGGTGAAGCTCCTGCGCAAGGGCGGCTTCAAGGCGCCGATCATCATGCTGACCGGCCATGATACCGATTCCGATACGATCCTCGGCCTCGAAGCCGGCGCCAACGATTACGTCACCAAGCCCTTTCGCTTCGCCGTGCTGCTCGCGCGCATCCGCGTGCAACTGCGCCAGCACGAGCAGAGCGAGGACGCGACATTCACCGTCGGCCCCTACCTCTTCAAGCCGAGCCAGAAGCTGCTCACCACCGATAACGGCCAGAAGATCCGCCTGACGGAAAAGGAAGCGGCAATCATCCGCTACCTCTACCGCGCCGAACAGAAAGTCGTCACCCGTGACGTGCTTCTCGAAGAGGTCTGGGGCTATAATTCCGGCGTGACCACGCATACGCTGGAAACCCATGTCTACCGGTTGCGCCAGAAGATCGAGCGCGATCCCTCCAATGCCGAAATCCTGGTGACGGAAAACGGCGGCTACAAGATCATACCCTAGAGCATCTCGGTTTCTCCGAATCACGGAAATGCTCTATCTCTTTATTTTCACGCAGTTCCGCACGCAAACCGCTACGCAGTTTTTGTTGGAGTTGCTCTAAGGCGAAAAGCCCGTATGGCGCTGACGGACGACATTCATCTGCTCTCGCAGCTTCCGCTGTTCAAGGACATGAGCGAGGACCAGCTGCGACTGATCGCTTTCGGCGCCGACCGGCGCATGATCGCCGCCGGCCAGATGCTGTTTCGCCAGGGCGCGCCGGCCGAGAGCGCCTATGTCGTCTTGAGCGGCAGCCTGGAACTCCGCACAACGAGCAGCGACGGCATGCAGCGGGCTGATGCCGTTGCCGGCCGCGGCACGCTGATTTCCGAGCTGGCGCTGGTGACGTTGGTCGAGCGCAAGTTCACCGCGATCGCGCGCGAAGACACCACCATCATCCGCATCACCCGCGCACTGTTCCACCGGCTGATCGAGGAATATCCGGACGCGGCTCGTCTGATCGAAAACCGCATCCGCGATAATCTCGCCGAACTTGCGGCTAAGGCCGCAAGCCAGTTCCATCGGTTCAGCTGATCCACATGGGTGCGATCAGAGACGCGTCAGTCGTAGACGAGGCCGTCGATCGCTGCGGCGAGCTTTGTGAGGTCGGCGGCGTAGAAGCCGGCAGCATTGAGACAGTTCGTCTCGAGCAGCCTCAAGCCCCCTTCCGTACGGCAGACGTCAATGACATAGGCCGGAGAGTAGCCGGGATTGAGGTCGACCATCCTCCGCCCGAATTCGAGCGCGTCGTCATCGATCTCATGGCGGTGGATGACGCGCGATCCTTCTTTGTAAAGCGAATAGGTGACGATCCTGTCGTTGACGGCCCAGAGACGCCATTCGCGCAGGATGCGGACAGGCTTGGTGAACATCAGCAGCGTGTCATGCCGTAGCGATCCCGCCGGGATTTCATCTTCGTCGAGCGCGAGGACCCTCTCGACCATGCGGATGATCTCGCCGGCCGATTTCACGTTGCCGGGCTCGTCGACCGGACGCAAAAACCATTCCCGCCCATCGTCAGCCAGACACGCGGGAACCTCTCGCAGCGTCAGGAATAACGCATCGGCGCCGTTGAGAAGGTAGGGATGCCACACCTTTTCCTCGACAAAGGGACGCAACTTGAACATGCCCGGCCGGTAGCCGTTCGCCTCCGCGTTTCTCCACAGCGTATAGGAACCGAACATCACCACGGCGCTGGGATCGGCGACAACCGGCTCGGGAATGAGCTCGCCGATGAACGGCACAACCTTGTGCCAACTGTAGGGGATACCGAGCCGGTCGAGTGCCTCGGCCAGTTTGTGCGTGTCCTCGAACTCTTGGAGAATCCACTGCATCACAAGTCGAAATGCGCCGTCACCGGCACATGGTCGGAGGGCCGGTCCCAGCCGCGCGCTTCCTTCAGGATCTCGATCCGCTTCAGGTGCGGCCCGAGATCCGATGAGGACCAGATGTGGTCGAGCCGGCGGCCGCGGTCGGCCGCTTCCCAGTCCTTGGCGCGGTAGCTCCACCAGGTATAGAGCTTCTCGCTCGCAGGTACGTGCTGGCGCATGAGATCGAGCCAGGCGCCGCGCTTCATCACCTCGAGCAGCCCGTCGGTTTCGACGGGCGTGTGGCTGACGATCTTCAGCAGCTGCTTGTGCGACCAGACGTCGTGTTCGAGCGGGGCGATGTTGAGGTCACCCACCAGGATGGCCGAGGTATTGGCCTCGCCATTGGCCTTCAGCAGCTTCATCTCCTCGATGAAATCGAGTTTATGGCCGAATTTCGGATTGATCGTCCGGTCCGGCTCGTCGCCGCCGGCCGGGACGTAGAAATTATGCAGCCGGATGCGGCGATTGCCGCGTTCGAAGATTGCCGATATGTGGCGGGCGTCGCCGACGCCGCAATAATCCTGCCGGTGATCTTCGGTCAGCGGAATGCGCGAAGCGATCGCCACGCCGTGATAGCCCTTCTGACCGTGGATGATGATGTGATCGTAGCCCATGGCCCGCAAGGGCGCGGCGGGAAAGAGCTCGTTCGGCACCTTGGTTTCCTGGAGGCAGAGAATATCGGGGCTGTGCTTGAGGACGAGCTGCTCGACGATTGGCATGCGCAGCCGTACCGAATTGATATTCCAGGTCGTAATCGAAAAGCCCATGCGGCAAGCCCTTTCACGCTTTCATGAAAGGGCTTTAGAACAAAGGCGGACCGGAGGGAACCGGGCCGCGTGCAAAAGCGTCAGCAGATCAACCGAAAAGGCTCAGTCGCGCGATTGCGGCGTGCCCGGAATGCTCTCATAGGGAACCCGGAAGACACGGTCGTCGAACTGCACGCCTGTCTTGACGTTGAAGATCATCACCGAGGTGTCCTTGCCTTGATTGTCGGTGATCGTCCACTGACGCAGGTCATAGGTTTTCGGGTCGAACATCATGGTGATGGTCGAGTTTCCGAACACCGTATTGTTGCCGAGCGCGATCGTCGTCAGGTCCGACTCTTCCTTGACGCCCTTCACCATGCCGGCCGACAGGTCGATATGCTGCGCCAGCAGCAGACTGAGCGGGGTCTTGGAGAGCGGATAGAGATCCCAGGTCTTGAGCTTGGTATTGCCGATGGCGACATTCTTGCCGTCGGCGATCACCCGCATCGGTGACGGCTCGTCATAGTTGAAACGCAGCTTGCCGGGGCGCTGGATGAAAAATTTGCCGCCGGTCTGCTCGCCGCGGGGGCCGAACTGCACGAATTCGCCCTGCATCGTCGTGACGCCGGAGAAATGGTCGGCAATCGCCTGCGCCGTGCCGGAGGCAGGCGCCGCCGCCTG
Organism: Rhizobium lentis; assembly: GCF_014200175.1. Lineage (GTDB taxonomy): Bacteria > Pseudomonadota > Alphaproteobacteria > Rhizobiales > Rhizobiaceae > Rhizobium > Rhizobium mulingense. Next base: position 198,824 of record NZ_JACHBD010000007.1, read on the forward strand.
CGCGAGAGCACCGAAGGGAATGGCGCTTGCCATCGCAGCGACGGCGAAAGCGCCGAGAAGATCGCGCCGCGTCATCGTCAGGCCGGAGAGGAAGGAATCGGAGTTACGCATCTAAATCTCCTTTATGCGATCTGCATGCTGCCGAAAGGCGGCGTCTTCAAGGCGTTGCGATCGGCCCGCGAGAGGAAACGGCTTTGCTGCGATCAGGTTTCCGCAAAAGCAGCCCCATCTGAAATATATGGCTGTTATGTCAGCGGTCGAGGATGTCGTCTTCTGTGGGAACGAGGATTTCGCGTTTGCCGGCATGGTTGGCCGGCCCGATGATGCCCTCCTTCTCCATCCGCTCGATCAGTGAGGCGGCTCTGTTATAGCCGATGCCGAGCCGGCGCTGCACATAGGAGGTCGAGGCCTTGCCGTCGCGCAGCACGACGGCGACGGCCTGATCATAGGGATCTTCCGAATCCGCAAGGTTCGACGTGCCGGCCGGGCCGCCGCCACCGCCGCCATAATCGCCGTCCTCGTCGTCATCGGCGGTGATCGCATCGAGATATTGCGGCGAGCCCTGCGTCTTCAGGTAGGAGACGATCTCTTCGACCTCGACATCCGAGACGAACGGGCCGTGCACACGCTGGATACGCCCACCGCCCGCCATGTAGAGCATGTCGCCCATGCCGAGCAGCTGCTCGGCGCCCTGTTCGCCGAGAATGGTGCGGCTGTCGATCTTCGAAGTGACCTGGAAGGAAATGCGGGTCGGGAAGTTTGCCTTGATCGTGCCGGTGATGACGTCGACCGACGGGCGCTGCGTCGCCATGATCACATGGATGCCAGCCGCGCGCGCCATCTGCGCCAGGCGCTGGACGGCGCCTTCGATGTCCTTGCCGGCGACCATCATCAGGTCGGCCATTTCGTCGATGATGACGACGATATAGGGCATCGGCCGGAGGTCGAACTCCTCGGTCTCGTACATCGCTTCGCCGGTATGGCGGTCGAAGCCGGTCTGCACCGTGCGCGAGATCGCCTCGCCTTTCGACAAGGCCTGCTCGACGCGGGTATTGAAGCCGTCGATGTTGCGCACACCGATCTTCGACATTTTCTTGTAGCGCTCTTCCATCTCGCGCACGGTCCATTTCAGCGCGACGACCGCCTTTTTCGGATCGGTGACGACGGGCGAAAGCAGGTGCGGAATGCCGTCATAGACGGAGAGTTCCAGCATTTTCGGATCGATCATGATCAGCCGGCACTGTTCCGGCGTCATGCGGTAGAGCAGCGACAGGATCATCGTGTTGATGGCGACCGACTTGCCCGAGCCGGTGGTGCCGGCGACGAGCAGGTGCGGCATCTTGGCCAGGTCGGCGATGACGGCTTCGCCGCCGATCGTCTTGCCGAGCGCCATGGCAAGCTTCGCCTTGCTGCCGTCGAAATCCCGGGAGGCAATCAATTCGCGCAGATAGACGGTCTCGCGCGTCTGGTTCGGCAGTTCGATGCCGATCGCGTTGCGGCCCGGCACGACGGCAACGCGGGCGGCAATGGCGCTCATCGAGCGGGCGATATCGTCGGCGAGGCCGATGACGCGCGACGATTTGATGCCGGGCGCCGGCTCCAGTTCGTAAAGCGTGACGACGGGGCCGGGGCGAACATGGATGATCTCACCCTTGACGCCGAAATCTTCGAGCACGCCCTCCAACATGCGGGCATTCTGCTCCAGCGCGTCGGCCGACAGCGTCGAATCGCGCACCACGTTCCTCGGCTCGGCGAGCAGGTGCATTGAGGGCAGCTGAAAACCCTCGGACCGAATGAATGAACCCTGCGCCTCTCGCTCGACACGGGCGCCGGGTTTGGGCCGTGCGATCGCGGGCACGACACGCGGCTCCGGCTTGCCTGCGGCTTTCGCTGGCGCGCGGATCATCCAGTCGTCGTCATCATCGTCGGGCAGGATATCGGCCGGACGCAGCGGCATGTCGGTATCGAAGGGCGGATCGTCGTCCTCATCCTCGTCGTCGATGGAAAGCGACGGTGCGGCGACGACGCGCCGCGGCGAAGCCGCCCTTGCCCCCATTGAGGGCTCCATCGACGGTTCCATGCGCTCGCCGCGCAGGGCGGCCGCCTTGGCGCGGACCGGTTCGTTCAGCGTGCCGAACTCATCATCGTTGAAATCATAGGGCGATTCGAAATCGCCCTGGCGCCGCTTGCGCGGTCCCATGCCGAAGAGCCGGCGCAGCCGCCCTTGGCTCATGTACCAGGCATGTGTCACCGCGCCGCTGAAAGCGACCCAGCGCGACTCGTCCTCCTCGTCCTCGTCGCCGACGACCCGTGCCCTACTTGGCGTCTCGACGTAATCGTCCTCGATTTCGTCATCCGCTTCGCTGTGGCCGACGAGGCCCGATGCAAAGAGCATCATCCAGGCGGTCGGCACGGCAAAGATGCAGCCGACGACCATGGCGAAGGTGCCGGTGGGATAGGCGCCGACGAAGAGCGCGGGAAAGCGCAGGATCATGTCGCCGACGACGCCACCGATGCCGTTCGGAATCGGCCAGGTGAGCGGCGGCGGGAAACAGCCGATGACGGCGGAGGACAAAACCGAGCCGGCAAGCCAAGCGCCGATGCGGGCGGGAATGCGGCTGAAGGGGCGACCCGAGATCATCGTCAGCGCCCAGGCGACGATCGGCAGCATCGAAACGACGCTGGCAAGTCCGAAGAACTGCATGACGATATCGGCAAAGGCCGCACCGCTATAGCCGAGGATATTCGTCGGCAGGTTGGCGGTGGCGTAGGAATAGCTGGGGTCCTCGACGTTCCATGTCGCCAGCGCCGCGACGCAGAACGCCAGCAACAGAAAGATCGCAAAGCCGATGAGCGCCTGGATCTGCCGCAGCATGAATGCCGAGAAGGAGAACCGATCCGGACGGCCATCCATCGCCGGCGACGTGCTTCTTGCCATGTGTCTAACCCGTCCAATGCCTGAGGGCATGCGAATCACCGAAGCTTCGCCATGCCAAATGCCTCCGCTCTACCTAACCAGAGGCGGGTTAAAGCGATGTTAACCATGCGTGCTTGGACGGCATTCCGGACGGGGGAGATCAAAAAAAGCCCGAACCTGGAAAGGGTTCGGGCCAAATGCGGTTATACTGGGTAGGCCGCGACGGGCCGTGAAGCGACGCCCGTCTGCCGGGCGCCGCAAACCTTATGATCAGGAAGCGTGGTAGGCGGCTTCACCGTGGGTCGAAAGGTCGAGGCCTTCGCGCTCGGCCTCGACTGTGACGCGCAGTCCGACGACGACGTCGACGATCTTGTAGAGGATCGCCGAGCCGATGCCCGACCACAGCAGCGTCGTCAGCACGCCCTTGGCCTGGGCGAGTACCTGGGTCGCCGTGCCGGCATAGGAGGCTGCGAAATCGGCCGTCGAATAATCGACGATGCCTGCACCGCCCAGCGCCGGGTTGACGAGGATGCCGGTGCCGAGAGCGCCGATGATGCCGCCGATGCAATGCACGCCGAAGACGTCGAGGCTGTCGTCGTAGTTGAACTTGTTCTTCACGACGTCGACGAAGAAGTAGCAGACCGGCGAGACGATCAGGCCGAGAACGATCGAGCCCATCGGGCCGGCAAAACCTGCCGCCGGCGTGATGGCGACGAGGCCGGCGACGGCACCGGAAGCACCGCCGAGCATCGAGGCCTTGCCGCGGGCGAGGCTTTCGACGATGCACCAGGACACAGCGGCGGCAGCCGTCGCGACGAAGGTGTTGATCATGGCGAGCGAGGCATAGGCGTTGGCTTCGAGGTTGGAGCCGGCGTTGAAGCCGAACCAGCCGACCCAGAGCAGCGAGGCGCCGACCATGGTCAGCGTCATCGAATGCGGAGCCATGATTTCCTTCTTATAGCCGGTGCGCTTGCCGAGCATGATGGCGCCAACGAGGCCGGCGATACCGGCATTGATGTGGACAACCGTGCCGCCGGCAAAGTCGATTGCGCCGTAGGAGAAGATCAGGCCGGCCGGCGAGGTGTAGGAGCTCGGACCGCCCCAGAACCAGACCATGTGCGCCATCGGGAAGTAGATGAAGGTGACCCAGAGCACGACGAAGAGCATGACGGCCGAGAACTTGATGCGCTCGGCGAATGCGCCGACGATCAGGCCGGGCGTGATGCAGGCGAAGGTCATCTGGAAGACGATGAAGGTATATTCCGGAATGGCGACGCCCTTGGAGAAGGTCTCGGCGAGCGACGAGGTGTTGACGCCGGCAAGGAAGGCCTTGGAGAAGCCGCCGACGAAGCTGTTCAGCGAGCCGCCGTCGGTGAAGGCGAGCGAATAGCCGTAGGTCACCCAGAGCAGCGCCACGACGGCGGTGATCATGAAGACCTGCATCAGCACGGAGAGCATGTTCTTGGCGCGGACGAGACCGCCGTAGAAAAGCGCGAGGCCCGGGATGGTCATCAGCAGGACGAGCGCCGAGGAGACGAGCATCCAGGTATTGTCACCCTTGTCCATGGTGAAGGCAGGAGCAGCGGCAGCAGCAGCCGGCGCAGTCTCCTGCGCAAAAGCGACCGCCGGCGCAAGAAGCGCAGCCGTTGCTGCGCAGACCCGCGCATAGGTGGAGGAAAACTTCGAAATTGACATTGGAAAAAGCTCCTTGATCTGCCGTTCTTACAGCGCTTCTGAATCGGTTTCGCCCGTACGGATGCGCACGGCATGGTCGATCGAATAGACGAAGATCTTGCCGTCACCGATCTGGCCGGTCTTGGCCGACGCCGCGATGGCTTCGACCGCCCTCTCGACAAGTTCCGATGCAACGGCGATTTCGATCTTGAGCTTCGGCAGGAAGCTGACCGCATATTCGGTGCCGCGATAGATTTCGGTATGCCCCTTCTGGCGACCGTAGCCCTTCACTTCGGTCACGGTCAGGCCCTGAATGCCGATCGCCGTAAGCGCTTCGCGGACCTCATCGAGCTTGAACGGCTTGATAATAGCCATCACAATTTTCATCTGGTTTCCCATCCTTCGTTATCCTCGGCGCGGAGCCGACTCTCCTTGCCGCTGACGTTCCTGAACAGCGACCAGCGATATACATTCAAAGGACGTGCCAGATTCGCGCCAAGATATAAGTTATTGAAAAATAAAGATTAAAATAGATGATGCCAATAAACAGGCAGATGACTGACCAATAAGCGCACAAATAATGCCCAAATTTAGAAATATGCCTATTATTTATTCATTTGCCTTTTTACGAATCAAACCCTCCTGGGCGACCGAGGCGATGAGCAGTCCCGACCGGGTAAACAGGCTCCCGCGTGTCAGCCCCCTGGCGCCGGAAGCCGACGGGCTATCCTGCGTGTAGAGCAGCCAGTCGTCGAGCTTGCAGGGCCGATGGAACCACATGGAGTGATCGAGGCTCGCCACCTGCAGGCTCTGATCGAAGATCGACGTACCATGCGCATAAAGCGACGTGTCGAGCAGCGTCATGTCGGAGAGATAGGCAAGGACTGCCGCCTGATAGCGCCGATCTTCGGGAACCGCCCCGGTGGCCCGCACCCAGACGTCCTGCCTGGGATCGAGCTTCCTGTCGGAGAAATAATGGGTCAGCGAGACAGGGCGGATCTCGATCGGCCGCTCGCGCTGCCAGTATGCCCGGATCGCCTCCGACGCATGCGCGAGATATTGTTCCTTGATCTGCTGCTCGCCGAGCAGCGCCTCCGGCATCTGCACCTCGGGCATGGCGATCTGGTGGTCGAAGCCCGGCTCTTCCAGCTGGAAAGAGGCCGACAGCGCGAAGATCGCCCTGCCGTGCTGGATCGCGACGACACGCCTGGTATTGAAGCTCGATCCGTCGCGGATCCGCTCCACCTGATAGATGATCGGCACTGCGGGATCGCCGGGCCGCATGAAATAGGCATGCAGCGAATGGACGAAACGCTCAGCCTCGATGGTGCGCTGCGCCGCCATCAGCGCCTGGCCGATCACCTGCCCGCCGAAGACCCGCTGCCAGCCGGCCTGAGGACTGCGGCCGCGGAAGATGTCGACCTCGATCGGCTCCAGGTCGAGCGTCGCAAGCAGCCTCTCCATCGCCGAAGCCCCTGATGTTTCGCGCGTCATTTTGTATGCCTCCCGGCGGTAGGAAGTGAAGTGGCGATGATCTATATAGATCACATCTGAGGCACAAGGGACGGGAGCGGCGTGATGCTTGATATGCTGGTTGTGGGCGCGGGCTATGTCGGCCTTTCCGCTGCCGTTGCGGTCAAGCAGGCAGCGCCGCATCTGAAAGTCTCGGTGGTCGAGGCCGCACCCGAGCATGCGTGGAAGAACGACACGCGCGCCTCCGCCGTCATCGCCGCCGCGGTGAAGATGCTCGAAATCTTCGGCATCTGGGAGGAGATCGAGCCGGAAGCTCAGCCGATCACCAAGATGATCGTCACCGATTCGAGAACCTCCGACCCGGTGCGCCCAGTTTTCCTCACTTTCGATGGCGAAGTGGCCGAAGGCCGGCCTTTCGCCCACATGATTCCGAACGTCGCCATGGTCGCGGCCCTGCGGGGCGCCTGCGAACGGCTCGGCATCGACATCCGCCACGGACTCGGCGCGACGGAGCTCAAAACTGAGGACAGCCATGCCACCGTCATGCTTTCGGACGGCAGCATACTGGAATCGCGGCTGGTGGTGGCCTGCGACGGTCTGCGCTCGAAGCTGCGTGATCTCGCCGGCATCAGGACCGTCACCTGGGACTACGGCCAGTCCGGCATTGTCGCGACGGTCGAGCACGAGCGGCCGCATGACGGCTGCGCCGAGGAGCATTTCCTCCCGGCCGGCCCCTTCGCCATCCTGCCGCTCAAGAACAACCGTTCTTCCCTGGTCTGGACCGAGCGCACGCATGATGCCGACCGGCTGGTCGCCGCCGACGAGCTGGTCTTCGAAGAAGAGCTGGAACGCCGTTTCGGCCACAAGCTCGGGGCGCTGAAGGTGATCGGCGACAAGCGCGCCTTTCCACTCGGCCTGACGCTTGCCCGCGCCTTCGTCGCCCCGCGTTTCGCGCTTGCCGGCGACGCCGCCCACGGCATCCATCCGATTTCAGGACAAGGCTTGAACCTCGGCTTCAAGGATGTGGCGGCGCTGGCGGAAACCGTCGTGGAAGCCGATCGTCTCGGCCTCGATATCGGTTCGATCAACATTCTCGAGCGCTATCAGACCTGGCGGCGCTTCGACACCTTCCGCATGGGCGTGACGACCGACGTGCTCAACCGGCTCTTCTCCAACGACGCGATGCCGATCCGCGTCGCCCGCGATGTCGGTCTCGGCATTGTCGACCGGCTGCCGCGCCTCAAATCCTTCTTCATCGGCCAGGCGGCCGGAACGACGGCGAAGGACAACCCCCGCCTGCTGACCGGCCAGACGATCTAAAGCGCGTCGCGTCAAATATGATTCATGCGACGCGCTTTAGCCCCTCGTTTTGATGCATGTCGTTATTCCGGAACCGTTGCACGCTTCCGGGCGACATGCATTAGAGACAATGATGAAAAGCGCTACTCGTCGAGGCGCCGCGCCTCGGACACCAGCATGATCGGGATGCCGTCGCGGATCGGATAGGCAAGGCGCGCCTTTTCCGAAACGAGCTCATTGTGCTCGCGGTCATAGGAAAGCCGGCCCTTGGAAAGCGGGCAGACCAGGAGCTCCAACAGTTTCGGATCGACGCGGCTCAGTTTTTCGTCCATGGCCGAAGTTTACTGCAGAACCGTGTCGGAGTCACCGAAGACCCTCGCCAGCACGATTTCGGTAATGGCGATCAGCGTCTCGGCCCGCGTCTTCAGGTCCGGCGCCTCCAGCAGAGCCTGTTTTTCGGCCGGTCCGAAGGGCGACATCATGGCGAGCGAATTGACCAGCGTCAGATTGCTCGCCCGCTCGACGCTTTCCCAGTCGGCTTCCAGCTTGTTGGCATCGAGGTAGGCTTTGAAAGCAGTGAGCAGGGCTGTGCGATCGACCGCCTCCTCCTCGTTCTCCGCCGAGAGGTCGGCGATGAAGGGCGCGATTCGGAAGGTGCGGAAGGGATCGCTGGTCACCTTCTCCCCCAGGAGCCGGAAGCGGCAGACGCCGGTCAGCGACACGATATAGCGCCCGTCGCCGGTCTCGGCGAAGGAGGTGATTCGCCCGAGGCAACCGACGGTGGCAAGACTGGGTTCGTGCCCCTTTTCCTCATGTTCGCCGAGCGCCGGCTGCACCATGCCGATCAGCCGGTTTCCGGCAAGCGCTGCATCCAGCATCGCCAGATAGCGCGGCTCGAAGATGTTGAGAGGAAGCTGTCCGGCCGGCAGGAGGAGGGCCCCGGGCAGCGGGAAGACGGCGATGGCATCGGGCAGATCGCCCGGCTTCAGGTATCTGGCATTACCGACTTGCATGAAACCGTCCCGCATTCTTGTAAACGGGCATGCCCGTTCTGACGAGAATGTGGTGCCCCCGCCCGAAAACGCAAGGGCCGATATTCTAATCTTAGGAGAACAGCATCGCCGAAAGCTTGCGGCGGGCGGCAACCGTCGCCGGATCCTTGAAACCCCAGACCTCGAAGAACTGCAGCAGCTGGCGGCGCGCGCCGTCATCGTCGAAGCCGCGGTCCTTGCGCATGATCTGAAGCAGATGTTCGGCCGCCTCGTCGCGCCGGCCTTCGACATTGAGGATCTTGGCGAGCTTCAGCCGCGTTTCGTGATCGTCAGGATTGGCAGCCAGGTCACGCTCGAGCGCTACGGGATCGCCGAGCTTGCGCGCCTCCTCGATCTGGTCGAGCTTCTTCAAGACCGCCTGGATGCCCGCATCTCTAGCGAGTTCCTCCGGCAGATTGGACAGTGTTTCGCGCGCCCGCTGGTGCTGGTTTGCGGCGATCATGCATTCGGCCATTCCGGCAAGCGCCTTGGCATTCTCGGGATCGGCCTGCATGACGGCGCCGTAAAGCTGCGCGGCCTCGTTGAGGTTGCCGGCGGCAAGCAGTTCCGCCGCCTCCGCCAGAACGGCTTCGATTTCGGCGGCCTCATCGGCGCCGGCCGGTCCGGCGATCCGGTCGATGAACTGGGTGATCTGGCTTTCCGGCACCGCGCCCATGAAACCGTCGGCCGGGCGACCGTTGACGAAGGCGATGACGGCGGGGATAGATTGGATGCCGAGCTGGCCGGCAATCGAGGGATGGTCGTCAATGTTCATCTTGACCAGCCGAACGCGGCCCTTGGCCTCGTTGACAACCTTCTCCAGGACCGGTGTCAGCTGCTTGCACGGCCCGCACCAGGGCGCCCAGAAATCGACCAGCACCGGCTGTTTGCGCGATTCCTCGATGACGTCCTTACCGAAATTCGCCGTCGTCGTGTCGGTGACATAGCTGCCGCCCGCCGCCGGTGCAGGCTGAGCGCCGAAGCTTGTCGTTGCCGACATCTGATTTCCGAAGGAACCGTTATAGGGGTTGTTGCTGCCGCTCATAGGTATCTCCCGCCGCGCCGATCCTGCCGGCATCATTGTAGCGCTAAAATCGTATGTCAGGACGTCACTTTCAAGACAAGCGGCTTATGTCCGGTCGCCTCCATGAAACGGACAAGGTCGCCGCTTGCAATCGATGTGGTCGCATCGTTGGCGAGCGGATGGCAGTTGACGACCTCTTCAGCCATCAGATCGGCATCGAGCACGAAAGTGACATTTCCTGCCGTATCGTTGATCGCGCCGAAGGCGGTGACCGCGCCGGGAATGACGCCGAGATACTCCATGAGCTTCTCGGCCCTGCCGAAGGAGACCCGGCCGGAGCCGCCGATGATGGTGTGCACCTGCTTGAGGTCGACCTCGGCATTCTCCTCAACGGTCAGGAGAAAATACCTGTCCTTCTTGTCCTTGATGAAGAGATTCTTGGTGTGGCCGCCGGGGATCTCGTCGCGCAGCGCAACCGATTCGGCCACGGTGAAAACAGGCGCGTGATCGACCGTCTTATGGGCAATGCCGAGCCCGTCGAGGAAGGCAAACAGATCGTCTTTCGTCTTGGGCATGTTTTCGGGCATCAGGCAATCCGTTGGTAGCGATGAAAAGCGAGGCGTCCTGATTAAGTCCGTCCACATCATTTGGCAATCTTCGTCACCGACGCCCTCCCCCCACATTTGCGGCCTTTCCGCCGGCCTCATGCGACCGCACGAATTTTTCTTCCTCTCTTCGTCATTTCCCTGTTGCATTTGAAAATCCGTTAGGCCATATAGCGCCCGTCGCCACGAGGCGGCGCCCACGGTCCAACGACTACCCCGGACCGATGCGGATTGAGCGGGTGTAGCTCAGGGGTAGAGCACAACCTTGCCAAGGTTGGGGTCGAGGGTTCGAATCCCTTCGCCCGCTCCAGTTTTCCCAGGTTCATTCCGAAGACATGATAGCAGGCTGTCCATGTGACATGGACAACGTCGTTCTGATGGGTCTTATGCCAAACGCTCGTCGCTGCCTGCTCTCGGCATAGGTGGCGTCAGTCACCTCATGGCGATGTCCTTTCCGTTCGTAAATCGCCATATCCGGCCTAACGTATCAAGCTCCAGAAGCCATGCTTCGTTCCATGTTGGCGCTTGAGCTCGGCGATATAGGCATCGTGAGGCAGGGCGCTGCCGAAATCGTCGATATGAGGCGCGAGCGAGGCGCATTCCGCCAGGTGGCGCGCGGCATGCCTGTAACGGCTGGACCGGCCGTAATCGAGAGCGAAGCCGATCATCGACCGCAGCAGCATCGTTGCCGCGAGCGGGTGCTTCTCCTGCAGCATTTCGGCGGCCGGCGTCATCAGTTCATAAAGGTCGCCGTCCAGTTCCGCCTGGCGCCTGGAGACGAGTTTGGCTGCGTCGGCAGGTGCGGGCCAGGCGAGGAAAAAGGCCAGGGCTCGATGAACATCGGGAAAGCCGTGTGCGAAGGCGAATGCTTTCTCCTCGGCCTCGATGTCGTCGAAATCGGCGAGCTTTCGCAGGAAAGCGCGAAGGTGCTCCACGTTCAGCGACTGCTCGAAGCATTGCCATCGATACGCCTGCGCTTCCTCCCTCCGTCCGAGCGCTTCGAGCGTTTCGGCGCGGGCTTCCTGCCATTCAAAAGGCATTTCGAACCGGTGATCGACGCCGTCCAAAATCCTCAATGCTTCCTCGGCGCGTCCGGCCAACAGCAAGCGGTCGGAAATCGCGATCGCGACCATCGGCGCCCTTAAGGTCTCTTCCGGCTGCTGGGCGATGAAGGCATCGACATCATCCTGGGCATCGGCAATTTCCTGCAAAGCCATGCGCGCCGTCAGTCGCCGATCTTTGGCATAGATCTCGTCCTGGTAGATCGGACCGCTGCCGCCCCAGCCGAGAATTTCCCGGTCGGCATCGGCGGGCTTCTCCTCCGCTTCGTTCGACCATTGCACCAGGAGGCTTTTCAAACGTTCCAGGCCTTCCTTGCCCAGCGCCGGAACCATCTCGGCGATCAGCGGGTCATATTGGCCGTAGTCATTATCCTGCAACGCAGTGAAGACCTTGTCGGCAAGGACATCGATACCGATCCCCGCGGAGCTGGCGATGACGCCGGCATCGGCGCATGCCTGATGAAACATCTCGATGAAGGCTGTGTCGTTGCTGTTGGATCGGTGGAATATCGAATCGGCAACGGCAAGGAATTGCCAGATGAGATCGAACGCTTCCTTCGGATCGTCGGCGGCCACGATGGTGACGATCGCGGATCGTTGCGCTTCGAGGTCCGCGTTGACGGTTTTTACCTTATGCCATTCAATGACGCTCTGCGCTCGTGCAATGCTGCCGAGGCGCTTGCGGATCTCACGCGCGACCTCGGTGCTGCCCTGACTACCGGCCAGCTCCATGCGAAGCCGCCGTTTATGGGCGGCGCTGCCGGTACTGATTTCGATCAGCAGTTCGGCGAGACGTTGTGCACCGAGAGCTTCCAAATTCTTGGCGTTGAGAGTCGTCTTTGCTGCCATGGGTCACCGCTGTTGTTTCGCGCCGACCCTAACCCGGTATTCAAATCAGTCCACGGTGCCGAGGCGGGCGCAAGTATATCGTATCGCGAATTCGTATGACTTTATCGGCGGTTAGTCTCGCCGAATCATGGCCGTTAGCCAAAAAATAACGCTGCCTCGTAACGACTCCTAAAGCCCGCTTTGGCACCTTGTTGCCCATCGATATTTGCTTCCAAATTTTTCGGCTGGGGTTGGTTATGAGTCACACTAAGGACGCCTGGGTCAGCCAGCGCGCTTATTCGCTGTGGGAATCGGAAGGCCGGCCGGATGGGCGCGGGGAAAGCCATTGGGCGCAGGCGCTCAAGGAATTCGAGCAGCTGGAGCTGACGAAGGCTTCGCCCGACGGAAACGATCTCATCGAGAAGCTGAAGGCCGCCGGGCGGCTGATGCGAGTTGTGCCCCCTGCTGAGAACGGCCTGCAGCTGAAAGCGGCGCGTTAGGCGATTGCCAATTCCCGTGCGCCGAAATAGTCAGCGGCAATCCAGGCGCATGACCGGCCTCGTCGGCAGTCGTCTTGCGACTTCGACGAAACCGGCATCCAGAAATATCGAAAGCGTTCCGGGGTAAAGGTCGCTTGCCCCGACGCGCGGATCTGGTCGACGGGATAGGTCTCGAGACATTCAGCCCCGTTTGCCCGGGCAAATTCGACGGCCTGTTTCAAAAGCAAACGAGACAGGCCCTGCCGCCGGAACGGTTTGCGGACGATGAAGCAATTGATCGACCAGACCGGCCTGTCATCACCGGAGTGAAGGGTTTTGACCGGCGCAGCCGGTCGAACACCGCGCGCGGCGCCACACCGCACCATCCGGCCGGCTCGTCGTCGTGATAGCCGAGAATGCCCGGCGGACGCGGCTAGGTGACAAGATCCCGAAACCAGCTGCGATTTCACTCACCCCATCCCGCCTTGTAATCGGCATTTGGAAGATACCAGTAGGCGCAGCGGCAATTCCGCCCCCCCACACAATCGTCGAAGATCGATTCGATATCGGTCAGGAGATCGGCAGTGGCAAGGACGAAAGAGAAGCGATCCGGCATGCCGGCAAGTTATGGCGCAGGCGGGCGACCGGCAAGCGGCCGTCCTTGTGGCCTCTCCCAAATCTACCGGCGGGCGGCCCATCCGAGGCCGCGCCGCAGGATCAGCGGCATGTAGGGATGGTCGAATTCGGCCGCGACATGGCCGAGAGCAGAATAGAAGATGCGGCCGGCGCCGAAATGGCGCTTGAAGACAACAGGCATCACGACATTGCGGGCCGCCGGATCGTATGCGCCGGTGAAGGTCGTGGTCGCCAGGATTTCGACGGTGGGATCGTAATGCAGGTAATATTGCTCCGAATGGTAGTCGAAATCGGGAATGCCCTCCATGATCGGATCGTCCTGACGGCTGACCGCGACGCGGAAGTCGATAATGTTGCCGGGATGGGCGACCCATGTGACGCCGGAGACATAGCGGAAAGGCGCGCTTTCCTTGAAGGAAGTGGCAAGCGCACCGTGATGGCCGGCAAGCCCGAGCCCGCCGCGCACCGCTTCGACCAGGCCAAGGGCATGATCCTTCTCAAGCTTTTCGCCAGTGATGATCGGCACCAGCAGATCAGCTTTCGCGAGCGTCGGAGATCCGAATATGCCGAGATCGCCGGTCACCTCGACTGCAAAGCCGACCTCGCGCAGGAGATCGGCGACGATATGGGCGCATTGCTCCGGCTCATGACCCTGCCAGCCGCCCCAAACGACCAATGCCTTCCTCATTCACGCGCTCCCTGGCTGATTGTGCGGACCGTTGCATCACGTGGTGTGAAAGCCCTTAAAATGGGCCGTTATGCAAATCACGCGAATAATTCACGAATTGCCGATCCGGCACAAATCGTTACGGGGCGCCTGGCGGTTCGGAGTTGGACCGGTGTCCATTCACGTCCGCCGCATTTCCTTCTTTTTATTGCGGCGCATCTCGTCTAGGTTTCTCCCGTCTCTCAGAAACAACAAGGGTGGTGTATGGCAGGTGAAACGGTTCTTGTGGTCGGCGGCGCCGGTTATATCGGCTCGCATACGTGCCTTGACTTGGCGAACAAGGGCTACAAGCCTGTCGTCTTCGATAATTTTTCCAACGGCCATCGCGAGTTCGTCAAATGGGGGCCGGCCGAGGAAGGCGATATTCGCGATCGCGCCCGGCTGGACGAGGTGCTCGCCACGCACAAGCCGGCGGCGATCCTGCATTTCGCGGCCTTGATCGAGGTCGGCGAATCGGTCAAGGATCCGGTTTCCTTCTATGAGAATAATGTGATCGGCACCTTGACGCTGCTTTCGGCGGCACAGGCTGCCGGCATCAACGCCTTTGTCTTCTCCTCCACCTGCGCCACCTACGGCCTGCCGCAGAGCGTGCCGCTCGACGAGACGCACCGACAGGTGCCGATCAACCCCTATGGGCGGACGAAATATATCGTCGAACAGGCGCTTGCCGATTACGACCAGTATAAGAGCCTGCGCTCAGTGGTGTTGCGTTATTTCAACGCCGCCGGCGCCGATTTCGAAGGCCGGATCGGCGAATGGCACCAGCCTGAGACGCACGCGATCCCGCTGGCGATCGATGCCGCGCTCGGCCGCCGCCAGGGCTTCAAGGTGTTCGGCAGCGATTACGAGACGCGCGACGGCACCTGCGTGCGCGATTATATCCACGTGCTGGATCTTGCCGATGCGCATGTGCGCGCCGTCGAATATCTCCTGAAGGGCGGAGAGTCCGTCGCGCTCAACCTCGGCACCGGTACCGGCACGACCGTCAAGGAATTGCTCGGCGCGATCGAGGACGTGTCGAACCGGCCGTTCCCGGTCGAATATATCGGCCGCCGCGAGGGCGATTCGCATACGCTGGTCGCCAATAACGACAAGGCGCGCGACGTGCTCGGCTGGGTGCCGCAATATGATCTCTCCGAGATCATCCGCTCCGCCTGGAACTGGCATGCAAGATCCAACCAGCATTGAAAAAGGCGCTAGACCGAACATTCTGCTGATAACTGCGGACCAATGGCGCGGCGATTGCCTGTCGGCCGCCGGTCATGCGTGTGTGAAAACGCCAAATATCGATGCGCTGGCGCGCGAAGGCACGCTGTTCCGGCGGCATTATGCCGGGGCTGCCCCCTGCTCGCCGGCGCGAGCGACGCTCTATACCGGCCTTTACCAGATGAACCATCGTGTCTGTCGCAATGGTTCGCCGCTGGATGCCCGCTTCGACAATCTGGCGCTGGCCGCCCGGCGGGCGGGATACGATCCGACGCTGTTCGGCTATACCGACACGGCGCCCGATCCGCGCGGCATGGATGCGGCCGACCCGCATTTGACGACCTATGAAGGCGTGTTGCCCGGTTTTACCGCACGCCAGCTTCTGCCCGAGCATGAAAAACAATGGCTCTCCTGGCTGAGGTCGCGTGGCCACACGCATGCAGTCAGCCGCGACATCCATATTCCCGTCGGTGCGCAAGCCGGCGAAATTTCCAATGCGGCGCCGGCCTATTCCCGCGACGAGACCCAGACCGCTTTCCTGGCTGGCGAATTCATCCGCTGGATGAGCGAGCAGGACGGGCCGTGGTTTGCGCATGTCTCTTTTTTGCGTCCGCATCCGCCGTTTTCCGTGCCGGAGCCATTCAACCGCATGTTCGGGCCGGGTGACGGACCGGCTTTTGCGCGCGCGACAAACGCTCAAGCGGAAGAGGCGAGTCATCCTTATCTCGCCTATGCCATGCCGCGCACCGGCAAGGGCAATTTCATTCACGGCGCCACCGGGCCGCTCAGCGGCTGGAATGGCGGAGATTTCGCTGCGATCCGTGCGATCTATTACGGCATGATAGCTGAGGTCGACGCGCAACTCGGCCGCATCTGGCAGGCGCTGAAGAGTGCGGGGGCCTGGGAGAAAACGCTTATCGTCTTCACTTCTGATCACGCCGAGATGGCGGGCGATCACTGGACGCTCGGCAAGGGCGGTTTCTTCGACGGCAGCTATCATGTTCCGCTTGTCATCCGCGATCCCGCAAGCAGTGCCGCAGGCGGGTGCGTCGACGATTTCACCAGCGCCGCGGATATTTTTCCGACATTGTGCGAAAAGCTAGGCACCGAGGCAAAAAACGGGCTCGACGGCCGGTCGCTCATGCCGTTCGTCAATGGCGGGAGCGAGCCGGGATGGCGGGATGCGGCGTTCTGGGAATTTGATTTCCGTGATATCGCCGCTGGCGAGGCGGAACGGCATTTCCGGTCGCGGTCCAACCAATGCAATCTCGCGGTGATCCGCGATGCGCGGTTCAAATATGTGCATTTTGCCGCACTGCCGCCGCTGCTCTTCAATCTTCGCGACGATCCGATGGAGCTCAACAATGTCGCGGAGGATCCGGCCTATGCGGCCATCCGGCTTGAATATGCCGAAAAGCTGCTGTCGCTGAGGGCGCAGCATCTGGATCAGACGCTTGCCTATACGGAGTTGACCGAAAAAGGGCCGGTGACGCGCCGGCCCTGATCTCTTTTACCCGAGATAATCACGCTTGCCGATCGGCGCACCCTGATTGCGCAGGATGGCGTGGGCGGTCGCCACGTGGAAATAGAAGTTCGGCAGCGCGAAGGTGGTGACATATTCTTCGCCCGGAAGCACGATGCCGCTGCTGCCGGGCAGGGTGATCTGGCGGCCTTCCACGCCTTCCAGCGCCTGCGCCGAAAATGTGGCGAGATAGGCTTCGGTCTTTGCCAGGCGCTCGCGCAACTCGTCGAACGTCTTTTCATTGTCTTCGAATTTCGGGGCGTCGGTGCCGGTCAGTCGAGCCAGGGTGAATTTGGCGCTGTCGCTGGCGCGCTGATACTGGCCGGAAAGCGGCAGCATGTCCGGCGCAAGGCGTGCAGCGACCAATATGGCGGGATCGACATTCTTTTCCCTCGCATAGGCTTCGGCCTTGTCGAGGTAGGTTTTCAGGCTGGCGAGGCCCCGCTGGAACATCGGAACGGTGAGGCGATAGATCGAAATGGACATCTGTCCTGTCTCCAAAATCTTCAAATAATCAGGCCGCAGCGAGAGATCGAGGGCGCCTGCGACGGTACACCTGCCTTCGACCCCTCATAGATGGAGGCTCCCTTGGGCTTCCGCAATGCAGCGAATGCAGGTGCCGGCATAAGGCACCGTGGCATCGCGCGCCCGGTCCATATCTCGTCGCCGCTAAAGAGGCTTGACGCCGTTCGCAGAAAATGGAATGAATATTCCGAAGAGCAGATTTTACGGTTTGTTTGTTCCGTTTTTACGGGACGCCGCGGGAGAGGCGGCACGAGCGAATTGCGGCTTCAGGGCAAATGCCTGGGGCTCCGGCGTGAGGAGGGTGCAGCCGGGCACCGTTTGTGGAGGAAGTAAAATGAAAAAGTTTATCCTGGGCACTGCGATGGCGCTCGTCATGTCGGCGGCCGCTCACGCAGAAACCGTCGGCGTCTCGATGGCGAAGTTCGACGACAACTTTCTGACCGTTCTGCGCAACGGCATGACCGATTACGCCAAGACGCTGAGCGGTGTGACGCTGCAGGTCGAAGACGCACAGAACGACGTTTCCAAGCAGCAGAGCCAGATCCAGAATTTCATCGCCTCCAAGGTCGACGCAATCATCGTCAACCCTGTTGATACCGATGCGACGACGGCAATGTCGAAGCTCGCCGCAGATGCCGGCATTCCGCTGGTCTATGTCAACCGTCAGCCGGTCAATGTCGACACGCTGCCGGACAAACAGGCCTTCGTCGCATCCAACGAGCAGGAATCCGGCACGCTGGAAACCAAGGAAATTTGCCGCATTCTCGGTGGCAAGGGCAAGGCCGTCGTCATCATGGGCGAACTTTCCAACCAGGCTGCGCGCATGCGCACCCAGGATATCCATGACGTCATCAAGACCGATGAGTGCAAAGGCATCGAGATCGTCGAAGAGCAGACGGCCAACTGGGACCGCACCCAGGGCGCCGACCTGATGACCAATTGGCTCTCCAGCGGCATCGAGTTCGACGCTGTCATCTCCAACAACGACGAAATGGCGATCGGCGCCATCCAGGCGCTGAAGGCAGCCGGCAAGGATATGAGCAAGGTCGTCATCGGCGGCGTCGACGCCACACAGGACGCGCTTGCCGCCATGCAGGCGGGCGATCTTGACGTGACCGTGTTCCAGGATGCCGCCGGCCAGGGCAAGGGCGCGCTCGATACGGCGCTGAAGATCGCCAAGGGCGAAACGGTCGAGAAGAAGGTCTATATTCCCTTCCAGCTCGTCACCCCTGAAAACGTCAAGGACTTCGTCACCAAGAACTGAGGCGAACGCCAAACGGGATGCGGGCTTTGTCCGCATCCTTTTCGCCTGCCCGTATCCGGAGGAGATGATATGGCCGTCAGCCCGACAACCATGGCCGCCGTGCGCGCAAGCGGCGCAGTTCCGAATGCGGAATATCTGTTGAGCGCCGAAGGTGTTCGCAAGGAATTTCCAGGCGTCGTCGCACTCGACGACGTGCAGTTCCGGCTGAAGCGCGCCTCCGTGCATGCGCTGATGGGCGAAAACGGCGCCGGCAAATCGACATTGATGAAGATCCTGGCCGGCATCTACACGCCCGATAAAGGCGATATCCGCCTGAAAGGGATCGAAATCCAGCTGAAATCTCCGCTCGACGCGTTGGAGAACGGCATTGCCATGATCCATCAGGAACTGAACCTGATGCCGTTCATGACGGTCGCGGAAAATATCTGGATCCGCCGCGAACCGAAGAACCGCTTCGGCTTCGTCGATCACGGCGTGATGCATCGCATGACCGAAGAGCTGTTTGACCGGCTCAACATATCAATCGATCCCGATATCGAGGTCCGGTATCTCTCCGTCGCAAACCGCCAGATGGTCGAGATCGCCAAGGCGGTTTCCTATAATTCCGACGTGCTGATCATGGACGAGCCGACTTCGGCGCTGACGGAGCGCGAGGTCGAGCATCTTTTCCGCATTATCCGCGACCTCAGGGCGCAAGGCATCGGCATCGTCTACATCACCCACAAGATGAATGAGCTTTTCGAGATCGCCGACGAGTTTTCCGTCTTCCGCGACGGCCGCTATATCGGCACCCATGCCTCGACCGACGTCACCCGCGATGACATCATCCGCATGATGGTCGGGCGCGAGATCACCCAGATGTTCCCCAAGGAAGAGGTGCCGATCGGCGAGGTCGTGCTCTCCGTCAAGGATCTCTGCCTCAACGGCGTCTTCCGCAATGTCTCCTTCGAGGTCAGGGCCGGCGAGATTCTCGGGGTGGCCGGCCTCGTCGGCTCCGGGCGGTCGAATGTCGCCGAAACGCTCTTCGGCGTGACGCCGGCAAGCTCCGGCTCAATCGAGCTCTACGGCAAGCCGGTGACGATTTCTTCGCCGACCGAGGCCATCCGCAACCGGATGGCGTTCCTGACCGAGGACCGGAAGGACACTGGCTGTCTGCTGATCCTCGATATTCTCGAGAACATGCAGATCGCCGTTCTGCAGGACAGATATGTCAAGGGCGGCTTCGTGCAGCAGGGCGCAATCGAGGCGACCTGCGAAGACATGGCGAAAAAGCTGCGGGTGAAGACGCCCAATCTGTACGAGCGCGTGGAGAATCTTTCGGGCGGCAATCAGCAGAAGGTGCTGATCGGCCGCTGGCTGCTCACCAATCCGCGAATCCTCATTCTCGACGAGCCGACGCGCGGCATCGATGTCGGCGCCAAGGCGGAAATTCACCGGCTGGTCACCGAAATGGCGCGAAACGGCGTGGCAGTCATCATGATCTCGTCCGAGATGCCCGAGGTTCTCGGGATGAGCGACCGCATCATGGTCATGCATGAAGGACGCGTGACCGGTTTCCTCAATCGCGATGAAGCAACGCAGATCAAGGTGATGGAGCTGGCTGCGCAGTGATGCGCCGTCTGCAATCGCCCAAGGGAGGTTTGACATGAGTACCAAGGCAGCAGAGGGCGCGGCTCCGCTCGCAACCCGGCAACGGCGGCGGCGCTTACCGACCGAGCTCAGCATTTTCCTCGTGCTCGTCGGCATAGCACTCATCTATGAAGCGCTCGGCTGGATGTTCATCGGCCAAAGCTTTCTGATGAATTCGCAGCGTCTGACGATCATGATCCTGCAGGTCTCGGTCATCGGCATCATCGCCGTCGGCGTCACGCAGGTCATCATCACAGGCGGCATCGATCTTTCATCCGGCTCCGTCGTCGGCATGACGGCGATGATCGCGACAAGCTTCGCCCAGTCCTCCACCTGGGGACGGGCAGTCTTCCCCTCGCTGACCGATCTGCCGGCTGTGGTGCCGATCATGGTCGGCCTGCTGATCGGGGCGGCTGCGGGTCTGGCGAATGGCGCACTCATCGCCTATACGAAAATCCCGCCCTTCATCGCAACGCTCGGCATGTTCGTGTCGGCCCGCGGCGTGGCGAAGTGGTATACCAAGGGACAGCCGGTTTCCGGCATCACCGAGCAGTTTCACTTCATCGGCACCAAGGCCTGGCCGGTCGTCGTCTTCCTGGTCGTCGCGCTGATCTTCCATATTGCGCTACGCTACACACGCTACGGCAAGTTTACGTATGCCATCGGCGCCAACCCGCAGGCGGCACGCGTTTCGGGCATCAACATCGAGGCGCATCTCGTCAAGGTCTATGTGATCGCCGGATTACTCGCCGGCCTTGCCGGCATCGTCACGGCAGCACGCGCCGAAACCGCGCAGGCCAGCATGGGCGTCGGATATGAGCTCGATGCGATTGCCGCGACCGTCATCGGCGGCACCTCGCTGACCGGCGGCGTCGGCCGCATCACCGGCACCGTCATCGGCACCATCATCCTCGGCGTCATGACATCTGGCTTCACCTTCCTCAGAATCGATGCCTATTACCAGGAGATCGTCAAAGGCTTCATCATCGTCGCGGCCGTTGTGATCGACGTCTACAGACAGAAGAAGCGCCGCAAGCACTGATCTCTGCCGGCATCATTCATGATTTTACGGGGGCTTCGGCCCCCGTTTACGTTTTCGCGCCGATGGCCGATTTTCAAAAAAAGAGATGGCGAATTCCGTCAGCTTTTCTATTCTGCCACTTCATTCGCCCGCCTGGGGCAGTGCAGGAAGACAGATGCAATTCGTATTTGACGGTCACAACGACGTTCTCCTTCGACTCTGGACACATTCAAAAGACGGCAGCGACCCTATCGCGGAATTTTCGGACGGCACGACGGTCGGCCATATCGATGCGCGCCGGGCGAAAGCGGGCGGTCTGTCCGGTGGTCTCTGCGCCATCTATATTCCATCGGGCGATCTCGTCTTCGCCAATCCGGATGCCGACGGCCGTTATGTCACGCCGATGGCCGACCCGCTTGATCCGCTTCCGTCCCTTGCGATCGCCACTGAAATGGCGGCGATCGCGCTGCGGCTCGACCAGGCCGGCGCTTGGCGTCTCTGCCGCACGGTCAAGGACATCCGCGGCGCCATGGCGGAGGAGATGTTCGCCGCGGTCATGCATATGGAAGGCTGCGAGGCGATCAGCGCCGACCTTTCGGCGCTCGAAGTATTCTATGCAGCGGGACTGCGATCGCTTGGCCCGGTCTGGAGCCGGCACAACGTCTTCGGCCATGGCGTGCCCTTCGCTTTCCCGATGTCGCCGGACACGGCGCCCGGCCTTACCGAGGCCGGTTTCGAGCTGGTGCGGGAATGCAATCGCCTCGGCATCCTGATCGATCTTGCTCATATCACCGAGAAGGGTTTCTGGGACGTGGCGAAGACGACGGATCAGCCGCTGGTTGCCAGCCATTCCAATGCGCATGCGCTGACGCCGGTCGCGCGCAACCTGACGGACAGGCAACTCGACGCGATCCGCGAAAGCCGCGGGCTTGTCGGGATCAATTATGCGACGGCCATGCTGCGTGACGACGGCCGCTCGGACAGCGACACACCGCTTGCCGATATGATCCGCCACATCGACTATCTGGTGAACCGCATCGGCATCGATTGCGTCGGTCTCGGATCGGACTTCGACGGCGCAACCATTCCGGAAGAAATCGGCGACGCGGCCGGCAATCAGAAGCTGATTGCTGCTCTCCGGGAGGTTGGATATGGTGAGGCCGATCTCACGAAACTTGCCCGTGAAAATTGGCTTCGTATTCTGGCGCAAGCTTGGCGGGAGGACCACGCCTAAAGTGCCGCGCGCCTCTGGACGCCCTGAAAAGGGACAATAGTTTTAATGGGATATGACTGACAAAACGCTTCGTAATCAATCAAGAACAGGGGAACAGACCATGATGATCGCCAAGCTCAGCCGCAATTTCCGCCTGCTTTCCGCAGGAGCCGCCCTTTCGCTCCTGATGATGGCGGCCCCCGCCGCCTTTGCCGAAACGCCCAAAGACACGCTGGTCGAGGGTTTTGCCATCGACGACATCATCACCATGGATCCCGGCGAAGCCTTCGAGCTTTCGACCGCCGAAGTCACTTCCAACACCTATAGCCTCCTCGTTCGTCTCGACCTCAACGATACGTCCAAGGTGAAGGGCGATCTCGCCGAAAGCTGGACCGTTTCCGATGACGGTCTCACCTATACGTTCAAGCTGAAACCCGGCCTGAAATTCGCCTCCGGCAATCCGATCACCGCCGAAGATGTCGCCTGGTCGTTCGAGCGCGCCGTCAAGCTCGACAAGAGCCCCGCCTTCATCCTCACCCAGTTCGGCCTGACCGGCGACAACGTCACCGAAAAAGCCAAGGCGGCCGATGCCAATACGTTCGTCTTCACGGTCGACAAGGCCTACGCGCCGAGCTTCGTGCTCAACTGCCTGACGGCGACGGTTGCTTCCGTAGTCGACAAGAAACTGGTGCTTGACCATGTGAAGGCGGTGACGCCCGATGCCGAGCACAAATACGACAATGATTTCGGCAATGAGTGGCTGAAGACTGGCTACGCCGGTTCCGGCGCCTTCAAGCTGCGCGAATGGCGGGCTAACGAAGTCGTCGTGCTGGAGCGCAACGACAATTATTACGGCGACAAGCCAAAGCTCAATCGTGTTATCTACCGCTATATGAAGGAAAGCTCGGCCCAGCGGCTGGCGCTCGAAGCAGGCGATATCGACATCGCCCGTAACCTCGAGCCCGGCGACATCGACGCCGTATCCAAGAAAGCCGATCTGGCGACGACCAGTGCGCCGAAGGGCACGATCTACTACGTCAGCCTGAACAACAAGAATGAGAACCTGAAGAAGCCGGAAGTCCAGGAAGCCTTCAAATATCTGGTCGACTACGATGCGATCGGCGCAACGCTGATCAAGGGCATCGGCGAGATCCACCAGACCTTCCTGCCGGAGGGCCAGCTCGGCGCGCTCGACGAGAACCCCTACAAGCTCGATGTCGGCAAGGCCAAGGAACTGCTGGCCAAGGCCGGCGTCCCGGACGGATTCTCGGTGACCATGGACGTGCGCAACACCCAGCCGGTGACCGGCATTGCCGAATCGATGCAGCAGACGCTGGCGCAGGCCGGCGTGAAGCTGGAGATCATTCCTGGCGACGGCAAACAGACGCTGACCAAATATCGTGCCCGCACCCACGATATCTATATCGGCAATTGGGGTTCGGACTATTTCGATCCGAATTCCAATGCCGATACGTTCACCAGCAATCCCGACAATTCCGACGCCGGCACGGTGAAGACGCTCGCATGGCGCAATGCCTGGGAGTCGCCGGAGCTCGACAAGCAAGCCAAGGCGGCGCTGCTGGAACGTGACGGTGAGAAGCGTGCGGCCATGTACGAGGATATTCAAAGGAAGTTCCTCGCCGACAGCCCCTTCGTCATCATCTTCCAGCAGACCGAAGTGGCAGGCTACCGCAAGAATTTGAAGGACTTCAAACTGGGTCCGAGCTTCGATACCAATTTCGTCGGTCCGATTGCCAAGGAATGATCCGGCAGGATTGGTCGCTTGAGCACCATTGAAACAACACAGGTGGCGGCACGGCCCCGCAAGGGCGGTGCCAGCACGCTCGCCAAGGCGATCGGGCGGTTCCTGTTCGCCGCCGTCACCACCTATCTTGGCCTTTTGGCCGTCACCTTCTTTATCGGCCGCGTCGTGCCGATCGATCCGGTGCTCGCCATTCTCGGCGACCGCGCGCCCACCCATGTCGTTGAGCGTGTGCGCCGGGAAATGGGCTTTAATCTGCCGCTCTATGAGCAGTTTTACATCTATGTCAAAGGCGTGCTGTCCGGCGATTTCGGCAATTCGGTGCTGACGACCAACCCTGTGATGGTCGACATCCGCCGCGTCATGCCGGCGACGATCGAGCTTGCCACACTTGGAACGTTGATCGGCGCCTGCGTCGGCGTGCCGCTCGGCGTTCTCGCCGCCGTGCGTCGCGGCAGCATCGCCGACCAGGCGGTGCGCGTCATCGGCCTGATCGGCTACTCGGTGCCGATCTTCTGGCTGGCGCTGATCTCGCTCGTCATCTTCTATGCGCAGCTGCGCTGGGTGGCCTTTCCCGGCCGCATCGACATCGTCTTCGAATATACGTTCACGCCGATCACCGGCTTCTACCTCCTCGACAGCGCCTGGCAGGGGCAATGGGACGTCTTCTACGACGTCTTCCGCCACATCATCCTGCCCGCCTCGCTGCTCGGCTATTTCTCGCTCGCCTATATCAGCCGCATGACTCGCAGCTTCATGCTGAACGAGCTGTCGCAAGAATATATCGTTGCCGCGCGCGCCAAGGGGCTTTCGGAAACGCGGGTGATCTGGGGCCATGCGCTGCGCAACGCCGCCGTGCCGCTCGTCACCGTCATCGCGCTTTCCTATGCCGGCCTGCTCGAAGGATCGGTGCTGACCGAGACCGTCTTCTCCTGGCCGGGCATCGGGCTCTACATCACCAACTCGCTGCAGAATGCCGATATGAACGCCGTGCTCGGCGGCACGATCGTCATCGGCACGGTTTTCATCGCCATCAATCTTCTGTCCGATCTTCTCTACCGGACGCTCGACCCGAGGACGCGAAACCGATGACGGCTCCCGCCAGCCCATCGCCGACGATGAGCCGCCGCGACTGGCTGCTGTCCGACCGGCCGCAATCGCGGATGCAGGCGCGCCTCGGCCGCGCCTATGTCACCTGGCGGCAGTTCACCGCAAACCGGCTTGCCGCCGTCGGCCTGCTGATTATCGTGGCGCTGCTTTTCATCGCTGCCTTCGCCGATATCATCGCCACACACAATCCCGTCGTCGGCGATCTGCGCAATGCCCGGCTGCTGCCGCCGGGAACGGGTGAATTCCTGCTCGGCACCGACGACCAGGGCCGTGATATCCTTTCGCGGCTGATCTACGGATCGCGTTTGACGCTGCTGGTTGTCGTGCTCGTCGCCGTCATCTCGGCGCCGATCGGCCTGATCGTTGGCACCGTCTCCGGTTATGCCGGCGGCTGGGTGGATTCGACGCTGATGCGCATCACCGATATTTTCCTCGCCTTTCCGAAGCTGGTTCTGGCGCTCGCTTTCGTCGCCGCGCTCGGCCCCGGCATCCAGAACGCGATCATCGCCATCGCCATCACGTCCTGGCCGCCCTATGCCCGGATCGCGCGCGCCGAAACGCTGACGGTCCGGCGGTCCGACTATATCTCCGCGGTGAGGCTGATGGGCGCCTCGCCGCTGCGCATCATCGTGCGCCATGTGATGCCGCTCTGCATTTCCTCGCTGATCGTGCGCGTGACGCTCGACATGGCCGGCATCATCCTGACGGCCGCCGGCCTCGGCTTCCTGGGCTTGGGCGCGCAACCGCCGCTGCCGGAATGGGGCGCGATGATCGCTTCGGGCCGGCGCTTCATCCTCGATCAATGGTGGGTGGCAGCGATGCCCGGCATCGCCATCCTCATCGTCAGCCTCGGCTTCAATCTGCTCGGCGACGGCCTGCGCGACGCACTCGATCCGAAGGAGAGCGGCCGGTGACGACGCTTCTGACGGTCGACAGGCTCAAGGTCAGCTACCCCACGCGCACCGGCATGATCGAGGCCGTGCGCGACGTCTCCTTCACGCTGGGCAAGGAAAGGCTCGGCATCGTCGGCGAATCCGGCTCCGGCAAGTCGCAGACCGGCCGGGCCATCATGGGCCTGACGCCGAAACACGGCATCGTCGTGGCCGACAGGCTGGATTTCAGCGGTATCGATCTCCTCAAGGCCTCGGCCGGGCAACGGCGCAGGCTGCGCGGCAAACGCATCGCCATGATCCTTCAGGATCCGAAATATTCGCTCGATCCTGTGATGACGATCGGCCGGCAGATCTGCGAAACGCTGCGCACACATGAAAGGGTCGGCAAAGCGGAGGCGCGCGAGCGCGCGCTCGCCATGCTGGAGGCCGTGCAGATCCGCAATCCGAAACGCGTCTTCGACCTGCATCCGCACGAAGTTTCGGGTGGCATGGGGCAGCGGGCGATGATCGCCATGATGCTGATCGCCGGGCCGGAGCTGCTGATTGCCGACGAGCCGACTTCGGCGCTCGACGTGACGGTGCAGCTCGATGTGCTCAGAATCATGGACAGGCTGGTATCGGAGCGCGGCATGGGATTGATCTTCATCTCCCATGATTTGAGACTGGTCTCCTCTTTCTGCGATCGGGTCATCGTCATGTATGCGGGAAAGATTGTCGAGGAGCTTGCGGCCGCCGATCTCAAACATGCGCAGCATCCCTATACGCAAGGACTGTTGAATTGCATGCCCGAGATCGGCGCGAACCGCCATCCGCTGCCGGTGCTCGACCGCAGGCCGGAGTGGGCGGCATGAGCGCTGCGCTCCACGTCGACAATCTCAGCGTCGTCTACGATCAATTTCACGCGCTGAAGGATGTCAGCATCGATGTCGAACGCGGTGAATCCTTCGGTCTCGTGGGCGAGTCCGGTTCGGGCAAATCCACCTTGTTGCGCGCCGTGGCCGGACTTGCGCCGATCAGCGGCGGCGCGATCCGCGTTGACGGCGAAGCATTGAAAGGCGCAAAGCGCAGCAAGGCCTTTTATCGGCGTGTGCAAATGGTCTTCCAGGATCCCTATGGTTCGTTGCATCCGCGTCAGACGATCGACCGGCTGCTGCTCGAACCGCTTGCGATTCACGGCATCGGGGACAACGACAGGCGCATCGCGCGGGCGCTCGACGAAGTCGGCCTCGGCAATGGCTTCCGTTTCCGCTACCCGCACCAGCTCTCCGGCGGCCAGCGGCAGCGTGTGGCGATCGCCCGGGCGCTGATCGTCGAACCGTCGATCCTGCTGCTCGACGAGCCGACATCGGCGCTCGACGCCTCGGTGCAGGCGGAGGTGTTGAACCTGCTCGAGCAGATCCGCCGCGACCGCAAACTCACCTTCATTATGGTGAGCCACGATCTCGGTGTGATCACCCATATGTGCGATAGGCTCGCCGTGATGCGCAATGGCGCCGTTGTCGAACGATTGAGCTCGCAAGCGCTGGCAAAGGGCGCGGTCCAGGAGGACTACACGAAAAATTTGATGATCGCGAGCAAAGGCTTCGTCAAAGCCTGAAAGGCAATCATTTCAAACTATTGAATAGAAACCAGCTGCGCTGCCGTTAAGGATAATGTTTCGTTAAAAGACGACCATTCAGCTAGACTATTGACAGCTGCCCTGCTTCTGTCATGATCCCGTTAACGATTGTTAGCTTTCGTGATCGATGGAGGTCAAGGCATGTTCTTTCTCGGTGGGATGACCATGGGCTACCTCGATCCTCCCGCCAGAGCCGAACGCAAGGAACAGGTGACGGTCTCCATGCCTGCGGAAAACGACCGGCGCCTGATCGAGGCCTCCAACCCGCCCCAGAACGAGGCCGCCGTCGAGCGCTCGCTGATCTGGGCATGGCGCACGCTCTTCTAAGAGCTGGGTGAATTTTCTCTTCCGCTCCCTCTGGATGGAAATTTATCTCTACCTACCTGATAGGGAATACGAAATATAACAGCGAGCCGCACAACCGGCCGCACGAGAACAACGGAGGCGACATATGGCAGAACTGGGTATTTCGCATACTCACGTGAACCACTATGGTTCCGTACCGACCAAGAAGCCGCACGCCATGCGTCACAGGCTTCAGACGGTGCTCCATGGGACAATCTTCACCGCGGCATTCCTGTTCGTGGTAGCCATGGTCTTCGGCGTCGTTGGATAGTCGGCATAACAAGCCTCGGCAGGCGCCGGGGCTGCGGCTGCCGCCTTTATTGAATGCCGGACACTGTCTCGGCGTTTCAAGCCCCTTGATCATCCCTCTCCCCTTATCACGCGTTCGAAAAGAGCGCCGTCTCACGCACTCATGCGGCGCATTTTTGCTCCCGTTAATGCATGTCTCCCGGAAGTGTGCAGCGGTTCCGGGAGACATGCATTAAAACAAAGAGCTAAAGCGCGTTGCGTGAATTAAATTTGATGCGACGCGCTTTAGGTCTGGCCGGGTTCAAGTCGACGCACGCCCCGGTCGGACACCGTAAGCAGGCGAACAAGTCGCTCAAAGACAGACGAAGATCCGGAAAATTCTTCCTCTGCGCCTGCCTCGCCGCAACCGGGCGCCGGCATGCTCGCCATCCCCCGCCGCGCAAGCGCAGCAGTCAGGCGGCGCATGCCTCTTGACTTGAATTGTCCCGATGGTGTCCAACTTTTCGACATGGTTTTGCGGAGAGTGTATTGATCGCCCTCTGTCCTGGACCAGGGCTGCGCCGGGTTGCATCACTTGCCAGACGTCATTCACTCCGGCTTCATCGATCTTCGACGAATCGGAGCCCGTTCATGTAGCAGTCATGATAAGCAGTGCAAAAGGCTGAGCAAAACCAGCCATAACTTTGTTTGGATCCAGAACCGAACCCATGTCTATTGCCATTCTTTCTCCGAGCCTTCCTCGCGAACCCGAGATGAAGCAGATCGATCACAATGATTCGATCCGCTCGACCTATCTTTCCATCGAGGACATCAAGGCGATGGGCGATGCAGTCGCCCGTAACGGCGTCGACAAGCTGCCGGCTTTCGCCCCTTTCGATTTCTTCGCACGCCACAAGGAAAATCAGAAGGAAATCCTGCGCGTCTATCGCACGACGGCGACGGATGTCGAGGCCGGCGAGACGATCACGCCGGCGGCGGAATGGCTGCTCGACAACCATTATATCGTCGAAGAGGCAATTCAGGAGGTGCGGCGTGACTTCCCCCGCCGCTTCTACCGCGAATTGCCGACCATGTCTGTCGGCGGAGTCGAGATTCCGCGCACTCTGGTGCTTGCCTGGCTCTACGTCGCTCATACCCACAGCACGATCTCGCAGGAAAGTCTGACGGCGCTGGTCGACGGCTTCCAGGCCAGCGAGACGCTGAGGATCGGTGAACTCTGGGCGCTGCCTTCGCTGGTCCGCTACGTGCTCGTCGAAAACCTTCGCCGTATTTCGAGCCGTGTCGAAGCCAGCCGCCGGCTGCGCCGCCGCGCCAACGAGGCCGCCGACGAGCTGGTGCGCCTGACCGATCCGGCCAGGGCGGCCGCCTATCTGAAGACGCTGGAACCGCTGGCCGAGGACAACACCTTCTCGACGCAGTTCCTCTATCGCCTGCGTGACGGCTCGCAGACCTCGAGCCTGGCGATCACCTGGCTCGACGCGCGGCTGGAAGAGCTTGGCCGCAACACCGAAGAGGCGACGACGGCCGAACACAGCCGTCTCTCCTCCGGCAACGTGACGATGGGCAACATCATCCGCAGCCTGCGCGAGATCGACGACACCGAATGGTCGGTCTGGGTCGAGCAGGTCAGCCATGTCGACAAGCTGCTCTGGGAACATTCGGATTACGGCATCCTCGATTCCGGCTCGCGCAACAAATACCGCAAGCAGATTGAGAAGCTCGCCAAACGTTCGCCGTTGACCGAGATGGAAATCGCCCAGCTGGCGCTCGATATGACGAATGCCGCCAAGGCCTCGGGCGAGGCGCAGCCGCATGAACCGAATGTCGGCGGCTTCCTGTCCGGCACGCAGCGGCCGAAGCTCGAGGCGCGGGCGAATTACCGCCCGACGATTACCCAGCATTTCGTGCGCGCCGTGCGCCAGTTCAACTGGCTGGCAATTGCCGTTCCCGTCATGCTGCTGACTGTTATTGCCATGGCTGTTGTCGGCAAGTTCATGGCGAATGCCGGCATGGGTCCGATCGAAATCGCCGTGCTGCTGATCATGTTCTCGCTGCCGGCATCGGAGGGGGCGACGGGTCTCTTCAACACGCTGCTTTCCTTCTTCGTGACGCCGGCGCGTCTCGTCGGCTACGAGTTCAAGGAGGGCATTCCGGAGGATGCGCGCACGCTGCTCGTCGTGCCCTGCCTGATCTCGAACCGCGACAGCGTCGACGACCACGTGCGCAATCTTGAGGTCCACTATCTCGCCAATCCGCGCGGCGAGATCTATTTCGCGCTGCTCAGCGACTGGCCGGACAGCGATGTCGAGGAGACGCCCGCCGATCTCGAGGTTCTCGACTATGCAAGGCGCGAGATCGCCAATCTCTCCGCCCGCTATGCCTATGACGGCAAGACGCGTTTCTACCTGTTGCATCGCCGCCGTCTCTACAACGCCTCGGAAGGCGTCTGGATGGGCTGGGAGCGCAAGCGCGGCAAGCTGCACGAGCTGAACATGCTGCTGCGCGGCGACCGCGACACGACCTATCTGCCGGGCGCCAATGCCGTGCCGGCCAATGTGCAATATGTCATGACGCTCGATGCCGACACGCGCCTGATGCGCGACGCCGTCACCAAGCTCGTCGGCAAGCTCTATCATCCGATCAACCGCCCGGTCATCAATCCGAAAACCGGCCGTGTCGAAAGCGGCTACGGCGTGCTGCAGCCGCGTGTCACGCCGTCGTTGACGACGGGCAAGGACGCCTCGGTCTTCCAGCGCGTCTTTTCGATCAACCGCGGCCTAGATCCTTATGTCTTCACGGTTTCCGACGTCTATCAGGATCTCGCCGGCGAGGGCACCTTCACCGGTAAGGGCCTCTACCATGTCGATGCCTTCGAAGCCTCGCTGAGGGGCCGGATCGACGAGAATTCCGTCCTCAGCCACGATCTTCTCGAAGGTTCGATGGCGCGCTGCGCCCTCGTCACCGATCTCGAGCTGGTCGAGGATTTCCCGATCCGCTACGAGGTGGAGACCTCGCGCCAGCATCGCTGGGCGCGCGGCGACTGGCAGCTCCTGCCTTATATGTTCAATCCGAAATACGGCGTCACGGCGCTCGGCCGCTGGAAGATGTTCGACAATCTGCGCCGTTCGCTGACGCCGATCGCCTGGTTCTTCGCCTCCGTGCTCGGCTGGTATTTTATGGGCCCGCTCGGCGCGCTCGTCTGGCAGATTCTGCTGATCTTCTGCCTCTTCGTGGCGCCGACGCTGTCGCTCATCAACGGCATCATCCCGCGCACCAGCGATATCATCGCCCGCGCCCATCTCTATACGGTCTGGTCGGATATCACGGCCGCCAATGCGCAGGTCGCATTGCGGATCGTCTTCATTGCCGATTCGGCCGCCATGATGGCGGATGCGATCGGCCGTTCGCTCTACCGCCTGTTCGTCAGCCGTAAGATGATGCTGCAGTGGCGGACCGCCGCCAGCGTTCAGGCCGGCGGGCAAGGCACCCTCGCCTCTTATTACAAGCGGATGTGGCATGCGCCTGCGCTGGCGCTGCTGGCGCTTGGTTTCGCAGCCCTTCCCGGCGACAACGCCTTCCTGGTCGGCATCCCCTTCGCGCTGCTGTGGATCCTCTCGCCTGTCGTCGCCTGGTACGTCAGCCAGTCGGCCGAGACCGAGGACCGGCTCGAAGTCGCCGACTCCGTGTCGAGCGAGTTGCGCAAGATCGCCCGGCGCACCTGGCGCTATTTCGAGACCTTCACCACGGCCGAGCAGAATTATCTGCCGCCGGACAATATCCAGGAAACGCCGCATGTCATCGTCGCGGCCCGCACGTCGCCGACCAATATCGGCGTCTATCTGCTTTCCGTCGTGTCCGGCCGGCATTTCGGCTGGTTCTCCTTCGAGGAGACGCTCGAGCGGTTGGAGCAGACGATTGCCACGATCGACAAAATGGAGAAATTCCGCGGCCATCTGTACAACTGGTATCACAGCGATACGCTGCAGACGCTGGGGCCGCGTTACGTCTCGGCGGTCGACAGCGGCAATCTCGCCGGCCATCTGATCGCCGTTTCTTCGGCCTGCCGCAACTGGGCCGAGGCGCCGTCGGCCCATATGCAGGGCAATCTCGACGGTGTCGGCGATACGGCAGGCATTTTGGGCGAGGTGCTGGCGGATCTGCCGGATGACCGCAAGACCGTGCGCCCGCTGCGCCGGCGCCTGGAAGAGCGCATTGTCGGCTTCCAGAACGCGCTTGCCGCCGTCAAGCGCGAGCACGAATTCGCCTCAATCCGCATCATCAACCTCGCCGTTCTCGCCCGCGACATCGAAAAACTCGCGGCCAATCTCGACCACGAGGTCAAGTCGAAGCAGAGCGAAGAGGTCACCCAATGGGCGGCATCTCTCGTCAAGGTCTGCGAGGCGCATATCTCCGACAGTACCTTCGACCTTTCCAAGGTCGACGCGCTCCGGCCGCGGCTGGTGGCGCTGCGCGATAAGGCCCGCGATCTCGCGTTCTCGATGGATTTCGGCTTCCTGTTCCGGCCGGAACGGCGCCTGCTGTCGATCGGCTACCGTGTCGAAAGCGGCGAACTCGACCAGGCCTGCTACGATCTGCTGGCTTCCGAATGCCGCCTGACCAGCCTGTTCGGCATCGCCAAGGGCGACCTGCCGACGGAGCACTGGTATCGCCTCGGACGCCAGGTGGTGCCGGTGGGATCGCGCGGCGCGCTGGTCTCCTGGTCCGGCTCGATGTTCGAATATCTGATGCCACCGCTCGTCATGCAGGAGCGCGGCGGCGGCATCCTCAACCAGACCAATAATCTGGTTGTGGTCGAGCAGATAAACTACGCCCGCAAGCTCGGTATTCCGTGGGGCATTTCGGAAGCGGCCTTCAACGCCCGCGACCATAACCTCAATTATCAATACACGAATTTCGGCGTGCCGACGCTCGGTCTGAAGCGTGGCCTCGGCCACAATGCCGTCATCGCGCCCTATGCTTCGCTGCTCGCCAGCCAGTACGACCCGCAGGGCGCACTCGAAAATCTGCAGCGGCTGCGCAAGGTCGGTGCGCTCGGCAAGTTCGGCTTCCACGACGCGGTCGACTTCACGCCGACGCGCGTGCCGGAAGGCAAGAAATGCGCGGTGGTCTACAATTATTATGCCCACCATCACGGCATGTCGATTGCCGCCGTCGCCAACGTCGCCTTCAACGGCCATCTGCGCGAGCTCTTCCATTCCGACCCGGTCATCGAGGCGGCGGAGCTTCTACTGCAGGAAAAGGCGCCGCGCGACATTCCGGTCATGAGCGGCAAGCATGAATCGGACACGCCGGCCAGCATCCAGGACGATCTGCTGCGGCCGGAGATCAGGAAGATCAACGATCCGGCGTCGCGCGACCGCGAACTCGTATTCCTGTCGAACGGCCATTACTCGCTGATGCTGACGGCGACGGGCGCCGGCTATTCCCGCTGGAATGGTCTTTCCGTGTCCCGCTGGAAGGCCGATCCGACCGAAGACCGCTGGGGCACCTTCATCTTCCTCCGCGATACCGCCACCAACGAATGGTGGTCGGCGACAGCAGAGCCGAAGGGGGTCGAGGGCGAAAAGATCAAGGTCGAGTTCGCCGACGAAAAAGCGCAGTTCACCAAGACGATTGGTGACCTGACGAGTGAGGTGGAGTGCATCATCGCGACAGAGCATGATGCCGAGGCTCGCCGTGTCACCCTGCTCAACATGGGCACGGAAGATCGTTTCATCGAAGTCACATCCTATCTCGAACCGGTCATCACCTCGGATGATACCGACAATGCGCATCCGGCCTTCGCCCGCATGTTCATCAAGACCGAGATCGGCAAGCGCGGCGACGTCATCCGCGCCGAACGCAACAAACGCGATCCGAATGAGCCGAACATCAGCATCGCCCATCTGATCGTCGACAATGCCGGCGACACCCGTCATACGGAATTCGAGACTGACCGGCGCAAGTTTATCGGCCGTGGCCGCAGCCTCGCCGATGCGGCGGCCTTCGATCCGGGTGCCACGCTTTCCGGCAGCGACGGCTTCACGCTCGACCCCGTCATGTCGCTGCGCCGCACTGTGCGTGTGCCGGCCGGCAAAAAGGTCAGCGTGTTCTTCTGGACGATCGCCGCTCCAAACCGCGACGAGGTCGACAAGGCGGTCAATCGCTACCGTCATCCCGACGCCTTCAACCATGAGCTCGTCCAGGCCTGGACGCGCACGCAGGTGCAGATGCGCCACGTCGGCGTCACCTCTCAGCAGGCGGCAGCCTTCCAGCATCTCGGACGCTACCTCGTCTATCCCGACATGCAGCTGCGCAAGGATGAAGCGACCGTCGAGGCCGGCCTTCAGTCGCAATCGGCGCTGTGGCCTTTGGCGATCTCCGGCGATTTTCCGATTTTCACGTTGCGCGTCAACGACGACATGGATCTCGACATTGCCCGCGAGGCCCTGCTGGCACAGGAATATCTGCGCTCGCGCGGCGTCACCGCCGATCTCATCATCATGAACGAACGTGCCTCTTCCTACGCACAGGACATGCAGCACGCGCTCGACGCCATGTGCGAGAACGTGCGCCGCATCGGCCAGGCCGACGGATTGCGTCAGCATATCTTCGCGGTTCGAAAGGATCTGATGGAGGAGAGCACCTATCGTGCGGTGATCGCGGCTTCCCGCGTCACCCTGCATGCGAAGAACGGCAAGGTGGTCGACCAGATCAACCGCGCCGTCGCCCTGTTTGCACCGTCGAAGGATGAACTGCAGGAGATGGAGCGCGCTGAGCGCAACAAGGCTTCGGTCAAGCGTGTCGCGCCGGTGCCGCCGCCTGTCGTGCCGGCCGTCGTCATCGAAGAGGAAGGCGATCTCGACTTCTGGAATGGCATCGGCGGGTTTGCCCGAGACGGCCGCGAATATGTCGTTCGCTTGCCCGGCGGTCATGCAACGCCGCAGCCCTGGATCAACGTCATTTCCAATGACAGGTTCGGCTTTCACGTGTCGGCCGAAGGCGCAGGCTTCACCTGGAGCGTCAATTCGCGCGACTACCAGCTGACCTCCTGGTCGAACGATGCCGTGGTCAACCGTTCGGGGGAGGCCTTCTATCTCGCCGACCTCGACAGCGGTGCGGTCATGACGCCGTTCGCGGCGCTGTCGCGCCGGCCGGACATTCGTTTTGAAGCCCGCCATGGGCTCGGCTATTCGGTCTTCTCAAGCGTCCAGCACGAGATCGCACTGGAGCTGACGCAGACGATCGCTCGCGACAAGCCGGTCAAGCTGCAGCGTCTGCGCCTGCGCAATACCGGCTCGACCGGTCGCAAGCTACGGCTCTACGGTTATGTCGAATGGGTCCTCGGCAACAATCCGGCACGCACTGCACCCTTCATCCTGTCGAGCCATGATGAGGAGACGGGA
Source organism: Rhizobium lentis (assembly GCF_014200175.1). Taxonomy (GTDB): domain Bacteria; phylum Pseudomonadota; class Alphaproteobacteria; order Rhizobiales; family Rhizobiaceae; genus Rhizobium; species Rhizobium mulingense. The sequence goes on from NZ_JACHBD010000007.1 coordinate 234,341, forward strand.
GCGCTGTTCGCCACCAATCCCTACAGCATCGATTTTTCCAACCGAACCGCCTTCTTCGCGGCGAGCGAGACGCCTTCGAGCGTCTGCGCAAGCCGGCGCGAGTTCATCGGCAAGGCGGGAACGATCCAGGCGCCGCAGGCCGTTACGTCAGCGGCTGCTCTTTCGGGTGCGACCGAACTCGACGGCGATCCGGCCGCGGCTCTGGCTATCGACATCGAGCTTAACGCCGGCGAGGAGCGCGACTTCACCTTCTTCCTCGGCGATATGCCGACGGAAGAAGAAGCGCGCGACGTCATCGCCGATATCCGCAAGGCTTCGTTCGATGACGCCGTCGAGGCAAACCGCAGCTTCTGGCGAGATTTCACCGGCAGGCTGCAGATCTCGACGCCGGATCGCGGGATGAACAATCTCGTCAACACCTGGCTGCCCTATCAGAGCCTCGGCTGCCGGATCATGGCCCGCACCGCCTTCTACCAGGCAAGCGGCGCCTTTGGCTTCCGAGATCAGCTGCAGGACACGCTGGCCTTCCTGCTGCACGAACCCTCGATCGCCCGCCGGCAGATCCTGAACGCCGCCTCGCGCCAATTCCGCGAGGGCGACGTCCAGCATTGGTGGCTGCCGGGAACGGGTGCCGGCGTCCGCACGATGATCTCGGACGACGTCGTCTGGCTGAGCTATGCGATCCATCACTATTGCAGCGTCACCGGTGACAAGAGCGTGCTCGACGAGGAAATTGCCTTCCTGGAAGGCCCGGCGCTTCTCGAGGGACAGCATGACTCGTTCTACAAGCCGGAGATTTCCGAGGATAAGGCGAGCGTCTACGAACATGCGGCGCTGGCACTCGATCTCGCCATCGCCCGCAAGGGGGCTAACGGCCTGCCGCTGTTCCTCGGCGGCGACTGGAACGACGGCATGAACCGCGTCGGCATCGCCGGCCGCGGCACCAGCGTCTGGCTCGGCTGGTTCCTGGCGGGTGCATTGCGCAACTTCATTCCCTATGCCGAAGAGCGCGGCGACACGGCGCGCGCAAAGCGCTGGACTGCACATCTCAAGGACTTGAAGAAGGCGCTCGAAACGGCGGCGTGGGACGGCGGCTATTATCGCCGGGGCACGTTTGACGATGGCGCGCGGCTCGGTTCCAAGGAAAGCCCGGAATGCCGGATCGATTCGATCGCGCAGTCCTGGAGCGTTCTGTCCGGCGAGGGCGACCCGGCCCGCGCTGTCAAGGCGATGGACGCCGTGCTCGATCAACTGGTCGACGAGGAAGCCCGCATCATCCGGCTGTTCACGCCGCCTTTCATCAATTCCGCCAGGGATCCCGGTTATATCAAGGCTTATCCGCCGGGCGTGCGCGAAAACGGCGGCCAATATACCCATGCCGCGACCTGGGTGGTGATGGCGTTGGCGGAGCTCAAGCGGGGCGACGATGCCTTCCGCTGCTTCCAGATCCTCAACCCGATCACCCATGCGCTCGACAAGGCTTCGGCCGAGCAATACCGGGTCGAACCCTACGTCGTGGCCGCCGACGTTTATGGACATGAGCCTTATACGGCGCGCGGCGGCTGGACCTGGTACACCGGCTCGGCCGGCTGGCTCTACCGGGCTGCCGTCGAGGGCATTCTCGGTATCCGGCTGAAAGACGGCCGGCTTTATGTGCGTCCGTCGCTCCCGTCTGAATGGGACGGTTTTGCGGCAGAGGTGGAGCGGGGCGACGGCAAATACCGCATTTCGGTCTCAAAAGCGTCCAATGCCAGCGGCTACACTCTGTCGATCAACGGCAGCGAAATCGCCGATCCCGAAGAGGGATATCCGCTCGGATAAAAGCGTTTCTCCACGCAGACATCACGGCGATTCGCGAACGGCCAAAAGGGAACCCTTTTGGCCGTCGTCGCGTTTGCAAAATCGGATAACAGGAGACACCCCATGGCAAGCACGCTGACCGAAGCCATCGGCGCCGAGCGCAGTTCTCTATCCGTAGCTGCGCCAGGGCGCGATACAAGGCTTGACGTGCTGCGTGGCCTCGCCCTGATCATGATCTTCATCAATCATGTTCCCGGGCAATTCTTCGAATATGCGACGACGAAGAATTTCGGCTTCTCCGATGCCGCCGAGGCCTTCGTGCTGATATCTGGCATTGCCGTCGGCCTTGCCTACGGATCCCGCTTTCAGCCGGGCAACCGGCTCAGAATGGCGATCAAGGCGGCAAAGCGGGCCTTTACGCTCTACCTCGCCCATATGATCACGACCTTCATGACGCTGGCGCTGTTCATCTGCGGCGCCTGGCTGTTCCACCGGCCCGGACTGCTTGTCGAAATCAATATTCTAGCGGTTCTGATGAACCTCAAGGAAGGTATCCCGGCGCTGCTCCTGCTCGGCCACCAGATCGGCTACAACAATATCCTGCCCATGTACGGGGCGTTGCTGCTGATGGTGCCCATCCTCCTTCTCCTGAACGAGCGAAGCCCGCTATTGGCGCTTGCCGTCTCGGGCGCGGTCTGGCTGCTCGCCGGCATTTATCAGGTGGCGCCGCACAACATGCTGATCGAGGGCTATTGGTTCCTCAATCCGCTGTCCTGGCAGTTCCTGTTTTCGATCGGCATTGTCTCGATCCTGCATATCAAGCGCGGCGGCCGGATTCCGCGGCACCCGCTATTGCTTGGGGTCGCCGCCGCTTACGTCGTGCTGTCCTTCGTCTGGGTGACAGGTCATCTCTGGATTTTCGGCAACTCGCTGGCAGCGCTTGGCCTGCCGCCTGTTATCACCGGTTTCGACAAGACCTTCCTGTCACTGCCGCGGCTGCTGCATGTGCTGGCGCTGACCTATCTGATTATCAGCATCCCCGCATTCTCCCGCATCCTGCGGCGTCCCGCGGACCATCCGCTGACGATCCTCGGCCGCCATTCGCTCAACATCTTTGTCGCCGGCACGATCCTCGCCATGGTCGGCCAGGTGGTGCTCTACATCACCAACAAGGATCCGCTGGTCGGCCCGATCTTTGTCATCGCCGGCATTGCGACGCAATTCACCTATGCCTACTATCTCGAACACAAACGTCAGCTGGGCAAGGTCAAGCGCAAGCTCGTCACCGAGGCTGCCGCCGTCCCGGTGCCCGTGCGGATCGGTGGAGCGGCAAACACCTATCGCCGCACCAATCGGCAATAGCAGCCAGCCTTGCCTGGATATAACTGAGCCGGCGAGCCATGCCCGCCGGCTCAGTTTTTGTGAACGAGGATGTTCACCAGCCTGCCCAGGGGATCGCGGGCATAAAAGCGCCTGACGCCCCAGGGCTCGTCCACCGGGCCGTATTCGATCGGAAAACCGGCGGCCGACATCGCCGCGAAAGCAGCATCCAGATCGTCGACTTCGATCGAGAGGTCCGGCACCGGCGTGCCGGAGCCGCCTTGGCTGGCGACGCTCACCTGAACATTCATAGGCCTCGCGGCGCCGAAGGTGGTGATCCAGCCGTGATCCATGACAACGTCGAGACCCAGGATATCCTGATAGAATCGCCGCGCCGGCGTGGTGTCGGGTGCCGCAATATTGGCGACGATCCGCAGGACCTTCATGGTCTTTCCCTCCGATGCTTGGACAAGGTGGAAGGTAGGAAGATCGGCAGGGTGGTCAATCGGGGTTTGGCTCGGAACGGCGGCGTGCGGCACCCCCCCTTCCGAACATCCCCCAAAAGTTGGGTGATCGGCAAAAGGTTGGCCCCGTAGTCCCTTTCCGCCGTCGTGCGAACACCGGTTCGTTGTTGGTTGGGGAAGCCGGTGCGCCCAGCCAATCTCCCCACCTGTGGGGGAGATCCCCGGCAGGGCAGAGGGGTGTCTCATGTACACGGAGGAATTGGACTGGCCTAACCCGCCAAACAAAGGCCGGAAGGAACTATCCTTCCGGCCTTTGTTTTGAAACCCGACCGATTAGGCGGCTTCGGTGGCGTGGGCCTTGCGGACTTCGTCGTCCGTCAGGATACCGCTGGCGCGCAGCAGGGCGGCGAAGCGGCCGTTGCTGTGGCTGAGCTCGTCGAAGCTGCCCTGCTCGGCGACGCGGCCGTTGTCCAGGAAGAGCACCATATCAGCTTCGCGGACCGTCGACAGACGGTGGGCGATGATGAAGGTGGTCCGGTTCTCACGCAGATTGTCGATCGCCGCCTTGACGCGGGCTTCCGTCTCGACATCGAGCGCCGAGGTCGCCTCGTCGAGCACCAGGATCGGCGCGTCCTTGAGGATAGCGCGGGCAATCGCGATGCGCTGGCGCTCGCCGCCGGAGAGCTTGTTGCCGCGTTCGCCGACATGCGTATCGTAACGCTCCTCGCGGGTTTCGATGAAGTCGGCAGCGGCGGCGGCTTCGGCCGCACGGCGCATTTCCTCTTCGCTGGCACCCTCCCGGCCAAGGCGGATATTGTCGCTGATCGAACGGTTCAGCAGGCCGGCATCCTGGAAGACGGTGGCGATATGGCGACGCAGCGACTTGCGGGTCACCTTGGTGATATCGGTGCCGTCGACGAGGATCTGGCCACCCTGCGGGTCGTAAACGCGCTGCAGCAGGTTGACCAGCGTCGTCTTGCCGGCGCCGGTCGGGCCGACGATGGCAACTGTCTGGCCGGCCTTCACCGAGAAGGAGACATTGTGCAGACCCTGCGAGCTGTTGCCGAAGCCGAAGGAGACGTCGCGGAATTCGACCGCACCCTTGACGCTCTTGATCTCGCCGTTGCCGGCCGGCTCTTCGCGTTCACGCACCGAATCTTCGAGCGTGTAGAAATCCTGCAGCTTGGAACGAGCCTCGAAGATCTGCGTGGCGAATTGACGCATCAGGTCAAGGCGGGCAATCAGCAGGTTGGCAAAGCCGATGAAGGCAATGACGTCACCGACGCGCAGCTGGCCGGACTGAACGAGCATCGTGCCGATGATCAGGACAACCATCATCGCGATGGTTGAGGCCATCCGATTCAGCGCACTGGCGATCGCCCACCAGTCGAGCACCGGATACTGGGCTTCGAGCAGCCGGTCGGCGAAGGATTTCAACGCCTTGGTTTCGGCTTCGATGCGGTTGTAGCTATGCAGAACGGACACGTTGCTGATCGAGTCGCTGACATGTGAGAAGACGGTATGATAGTGGTTCTCGACCGAAGCCTGGCCATCCTTGGTGCGGCTCATGACCACACGGCCGATCAGCCAGTAAGCAATGCCGAGCACGATGAGGACGGCCGACAGGCGCAGGTCCATCGATATTGCGGTCGGCACGAGCAGGGCAAGCGCGATGACCGTCGACAGATGGTTGCGCATGAATTCCAGCCAGAGGCCGAACAGCGTCTCGCAGGCGCGCAGCAGCGTATGCAGCGCGTTGGAGGTGCCGCGCTGGTGGTGCCAGGCGAGTGGCATGGATATGATCCGGCCGAAAGCCTCCGTCAGCAACGTGGCCCGCCGCCCATGGGCAAGCCGGTCGGCCTCGCGCGATACCAGGACGAAGGCGATGGTGTTGAACACGGCGAAGCCCGCCCACATGAACAGGATGGGCTTGACTTCACCCTTGCCCGAGATCGCATCGATGATGCGACCGAACAGGATCGGTTCCGCAATGGTGATGGTCGCCAGAACAATATTGGCGATAACGACCAGGGATACGCGGAGCTTGTAGGCGCCAAGATAGCGCAGAGCTCTTGCATAGACCTTGAATAGCGACACGTCTAACCTCTTGTGCATCTGCGAAAACGGGAATGATGCGATGCTACGAAAGGCTACCTGAACCGGCGATTAACGGAGTATTCAGAGTCCATCCGAGGGTTAATCGACCTCCGCCGACTTTCGCGGCTTGCGGCTAATCCGAAGCGGCATCAACAGCATAGAGCAGATCGGGTGACGAGCCCTCACATTTTTCTTTATCAGGGTCTGGCGCGGGAATTGCGGGCAGCTTATATGCCGAAACAATTTGCGCTTGCATTTTAATAAATGTTTTAGCACAGCAATAAATTAGAGACTGCAGTTTTTGAAGAAGACCGTTCCGCGACCAAGGTGTGAATGCCGCCAACGGCCTCGATGCGGACTTGGGGTCCGGACAGGGGCGTTTTTGTGACTATTAATTCGTTAATTCAATTGCTTGTCATTTTGGAAGAGTGCCCCGATCCGGATGCCGTCATCGCCGAGCTCGAGCAGGTCCTCCACCTTTCCGGCTTCGAGTATTACGGTCTGCTGCGCCATTTGCAAACTCCGGCGCAGCAGGAGCTGCGGGCCGCGCCGCTCGCCGGCCGCTGGCCGGAACAATGGCTGCAGATATATGCCGCGAAAAAATATGTCCGGATCGATCCGATGGTGCGCTATCTCACCCATGCGCAACGGCCGTTCCGCTGGCGGGAGAGTATGGCGGCGTTCAACGGCGATGCACATAGGCGCCGCATGGAGCAGATGATGGTCGATGCCTTCGGCCACGGATTGGAGGACGGCTATCTCTTTCCGATCCACGGGCGCAACGGCATTCTGGGAAGCCTCAGTCTCGGCGGCAGACCGATCGAATTGTCGCCGGTGGAGATCGCCTTGCTCGAGGCCGTGGCACGCAAGACCTTTTGGCGCTTGCTCGAGCTGACAGGCGAGGCCGAGGCGCTGGAGACGGTGCTGCCGTCTGAGACGCCGCTGACGCGGCGCGAGATGGAAATCCTGCACTATCTCGCCGAAGGCATGACGTCGATGGAGATCAGCAAGATGCTGAAGATCTCGAACCACACTGTCGATTGGTATATGAACGGCCTGCAGAACAAGCTAAAGGCGAAGAACAGGCAACAGGCGGTGGCGCTTGCCTTCCGCCATGGCCTGATAAGCTGAGCTTTTCCTTATCCATTTCGCCAAAATCTCCGCATACTGCCAGTCGACATGCCTTCGCATGGCGAGAAATTGCGTTTCGCAGTCGCAAGAGAAATTGAACTTCCTGTCACAAGAAGTTAAGAATTTTCTTCGCGGGTGCAGCATGCCCGCGTCTGAACGACGGAGGAGACCGTTTTGCCCATTTCCAAGATACTCGTTGCCAATCGCTCTGAAATAGCCATCCGCGTGTTCCGCGCGGCCAACGAGCTTGGAATAAAAACGGTGGCGATCTGGGCGGAAGAGGACAAGCTGGCGCTGCATCGCTTCAAGGCGGATGAGAGTTATCAGGTCGGGCGCGGCCCGCATCTTGCGCGCGATCTCGGCCCGATCGAAAGCTATCTGTCGATCGACGAGGTGATCCGGGTCGCCAAGCTTTCGGGCGCCGACGCCATTCATCCCGGCTACGGCCTCTTGTCGGAAAGCCCCGAATTCGTCGATGCCTGCAACAAGGCCGGCATCATCTTCATCGGCCCGAAGGCCGATACGATGCGCCAGCTCGGCAACAAGGTGGCGGCGCGCAATCTGGCGATCTCGGTCGGCGTGCCCGTCGTGCCGGCAACCGAACCGTTGCCGGACGATATGGCCGAAGTGGCGAAGATGGCCGAAGAGATCGGTTATCCCGTCATGCTGAAGGCTTCCTGGGGCGGCGGCGGACGCGGCATGCGCGCGATCCGCGATCCGAAGGATCTTGCCCGCGAGGTGACCGAGGCCAAGCGCGAGGCGATGGCCGCCTTCGGCAAGGACGAGGTCTATCTGGAAAAGCTGGTCGAGCGCGCCCGCCATGTCGAAAGCCAGATCCTCGGCGATACGCACGGCAATGTCGTGCATCTCTTCGAGCGCGACTGCTCGATCCAGCGCCGCAACCAGAAGGTCGTCGAGCGCGCGCCGGCCCCTTATCTTTCCGAGGCGCAGCGCCAGGAGCTCGCCGCCTATTCGCTGAAGATCGCGGCGGCGACCAACTATATCGGCGCCGGCACCGTCGAATATCTGATGGATGCCGACACCGGCAAATTCTACTTCATCGAGGTCAATCCGCGCATCCAGGTCGAGCATACGGTGACCGAAGTCGTCACCGGCATCGATATCGTCAAGGCGCAGATCCATTTCCTTGACGGTGCTGCGATCGGCACGCCGGAATCGGGCGTTCCCGCTCAGGCCGACATCCGTCTCAACGGCCATGCGCTGCAGTGCCGCATCACCACCGAAGATCCGGAGCACAACTTCATTCCGGATTACGGCCGTATCACCGCCTATCGCTCCGCTTCCGGCTTCGGCATCCGCCTTGACGGCGGCACCTCCTATTCCGGCGCCATCATCACCCGCTATTACGATCCGCTGCTCGTCAAGGTGACTGCCTGGGCGCCGAACCCGTCCGAAGCCATCAGCCGCATGGACCGGGCACTGCGCGAATTCCGCATCCGCGGGGTGGCCACCAACCTGACCTTCCTCGAAGCAATCATTAGTCACCCGAAATTCCGCGACAACAGCTATACCACCCGCTTCATCGACACGACGCCGGAGCTCTTCCAGCAGGTCAAGCGCCAGGACCGCGCGACGAAGCTCTTGACCTATCTCGCCGACGTCACTGTCAACGGCCATCCCGAGGCCAAGGACAGGCCGAAGCCGCTGCAAAACGCCGCCAAGCCCGTGGTGCCCTACGCCAACGGCAATGGCGTCAAGGACGGCACCAAGCAGCTACTCGACACGCTCGGCCCGAAGAAGTTCGGTGAATGGATGCGCAACGAGAAGCGCGTCCTTCTGACCGATACAACGATGCGCGACGGCCACCAGTCGCTGCTCGCCACCCGCATGCGCACCTATGATATCGCCCGCATCGCCGGCACCTATGCGCATGCGCTGCCGAACCTCTTGTCGCTCGAATGCTGGGGCGGCGCGACCTTCGACGTCTCGATGCGCTTCCTCACCGAAGATCCGTGGGAGCGGCTGGCGCTGATCCGCGAGGGCGCGCCGAACCTGCTCTTGCAGATGCTGCTGCGCGGCGCCAATGGCGTCGGCTACACCAACTATCCCGACAATGTCGTCAAATATTTCGTCCGACAGGCGGCCAGGGGCGGCATCGATCTCTTCCGCGTCTTCGACTGCCTGAACTGGGTCGAGAATATGCGGGTGTCGATGGATGCGATCGCCGAGGAGAACAAGCTCTGCGAGGCGGCGATCTGCTATACCGGCGATATCCTGAATTCCGCCCGCCCGAAATATGACCTGAAATATTATACCGATCTTGCGGTCGAACTCGAAAAGGCCGGCGCTCATATCATCGCCGTCAAGGACATGGCCGGTCTGCTCAAGCCCGCGGCGGCCAAGGTTCTGTTCAAGGCGCTGCGCGAGGCGACTGGCCTGCCGATCCATTTCCACACGCATGACACCTCCGGCATTGCGGCGGCGACGGTGCTTGCCGCGGTCGAAGCCGGTGTCGATGCCGTCGATGCGGCAATGGATGCGCTTTCCGGCAACACCTCGCAGCCCTGTCTCGGCTCGATTGTCGAGGCGCTTTCCGGCTCCGAGCGCGATCCGGGCCTCGATCCGGAATGGATCCGCCGCATCTCCTTCTATTGGGAAGCGGTGCGCAACCAATATGCCGCCTTCGAAAGCGACCTCAAGGGGCCGGCCTCGGAAGTCTATCTGCACGAAATGCCGGGTGGCCAGTTTACCAACCTCAAGGAGCAGGCCCGCTCGCTGGGCCTGGAAACCCGCTGGCACCAAGTGGCGCAGGCCTATGCCGACGCCAACCAGATGTTCGGCGATATCGTCAAGGTGACGCCCTCCTCCAAGGTCGTCGGCGACATGGCGCTGATGATGGTCAGCCAGGACCTGACAGTCGCCGATGTCGTCAGCCCCGAGCGCGAAGTCTCCTTCCCGGAATCGGTGGTCTCGATGTTGAAGGGCGATCTCGGCCAGCCGCCGTCGGGATGGCCGGCAGCGCTGCAGAAGAAGGCGCTGAAGGGCGAAAAGCCCTATACGGTGCGTCCCGGCTCGCTGCTGAAGGAAGCCGATCTCAATGCCGAGCGCAAGGTCATCGAGACCAAGCTGGAGCGCCAGGTCAGCGATTTCGAGTTCGCCTCCTACCTGATGTATCCGAAGGTCTTCACCGACTTTGCGCTCGCATCGGATACCTATGGCCCGGTCTCGGTGCTGCCGACGCCCGCCTATTTCTACGGGCTGGCCGATGGCGACGAGCTGTTTGCCGATATCGAAAAGGGCAAGACGCTCGTCATCGTCAATCAGGCGATGAGCGCCACCGACAGCCAGGGCATGGTCACCGTCTTCTTCGAGCTCAACGGCCAGCCGCGCCGCATCAAGGTGCCGGACCGGGCCCATGGAGCAACGGGTGCTGCCGTGCGCCGCAAGGCCGAGCCCGGCAATGGTGCCCATGTCGGCGCGCCGATGCCCGGCGTCATCAGCCGCGTCTTCGCCTCGTCCGGCCAGGCCGTCAGCGCCGGTGACGTGCTCGTCTCCATCGAGGCTATGAAAATGGAAACGGCCATCCATGCGGAAAAGGATGGAACCATTGCCGAAATCCTCGTCAAGGCCGGCGACCAGATCGATGCCAAGGATCTGCTGGTTGTCTATGCCGGTTGAACCTTACCGAGCGGCTTGTTCAGTTTGCCGGCCGCTTCGGCCAATCACCTGATTGTGTGTGATCGGGCTGTCGGAAAGCTGATTTTTCGACGCGTTTACCGCCTCCTCGCCTTGCCCGGTGAGGAGGCTTTCTCATAGACTTGAGGTCGTATTATCCGTCCCAAGAACAACCAGGAAATCCTTTCCATGAACAAATTGAAGATTGCCGTCATCGTCGGCAGCACGCGTATTGGCCGTTTTGCCGAACATCCGGCCAAGTGGATCGCCGGGCTCGTCGGCCAGCGCTCCGATCTCGAATGTGAGGTTCTCGATCTTCTCGACTATCCCATGCATTTCTTCGGCGAAGAGCGCGCAACGACGGCGGAAAGCGAAGCCGCCGAACGCTGGAAGAAGAAGCTGCGCGAATTCGACGGGTTTATTTTTACCGTCGCCGAGTACAATCACGCGCCGACGGCAGTTCTGAAGAACGCCATCGATCTCGGCGAGTTCCTCCAGAAGCCGGTCGGCTTCGTCGGCTATGGCGGCGTCGGCGGTGCACGGGCCGTCGAGCAGCTTCGCCTGATCTTCGTCGAAATGAGCGCAGCGTCGGTCAAGACCGGTGTTCACATTGCCTTCAGCGAATATCTTGCCGTTCTCAAGGAGGGCAAGCAGCTTGGGGACTACGCGCATCTCAACGAAGCCGCCAAGAACATGCTCGACCAGCTGACCTGGTGGGGCAACGCCTTGAAGGCCGCGCGCACCGTCGTCACGGCCGCTTGATCGAAATGCCGGCGGTGCCGGGGCGAGAGCCCGGCACCGTATTAAATATCGTAGGTATGCGCCGCGTTGATCGTCGAGATGAACCGCTTGGTGCGTTCGCGCTCCGGAGCGGTGAAGATCGCTCTGGCGCTGCCCGTTTCTACCACACTGCCAGCTTCCAGGAAGACGACGTCATTGGCGATCTTGGAGGCGAGGCGCAGATCATGGGTCGCCATCACCATGGTCGTGCCCTCCCGGGCCAGTTGGCCCAGCACATCGACCACTTCCGCCGAGAGTTCCGGATCGAGCGCCGAGGTCGGCTCGTCACACAGAAGCACGCGCGGCGATGGCGCCAGCGCCCGGGCGATCGCCACGCGCTGTTGCTGGCCGCCCGATAATGTCGAGGGCCAGGCATCGGCTTTGTGCGCCATACCCACCTTGGTTAAAAGTTCCGCGGCGCGCTCGCGGGCTTTCTCCTTCGGCCATTTCAGCACCGTGACCAGACCTTCCATGACATTTTCGATCGCGGTTTGATGCGGGAATAGCTGGAAGTTCTGGAAAACCATGCCGGTCTGACGGCGGATTTTCTGAATCGCCTGCCAGCCGACGCGTTTGCCGGGCGCGAAGGAAAGCTCTGCCTCGCCGAGGCGGATTGCACCTGATGTCGGGATTTCGAGCAGGTTGATAGAGCGCAGCAGCGTGCTTTTGCCGCCGCCTGAGGGTCCGACCAGCGCGGTGACGCTGCCCTCCGGGATGCGAATGCTGATATCCTTCAGGATGATGGCGTCGCCGAAGCGCTTTTCGATGTTGGAAAGCTCGATCATGCGTTTGCCTCCAGCATGCCGCCGTAACGCGCGAAGCGGCGTTCCAGCCGCACCTGCAGCTGCGAGAGCACGGAGCTCAGGGCAAGATAGATCAGCGCCGCCTCGATATAGAGGATCAGCGGCTCATAGGTGGTGGCGACGATGCGCTGCGCGGCCTGGAAAAGCTCCGGCACGGTGATGGCGGCGGCAAGCGACGTGTCCTTCACCAGCGAGATGAAGGTATTCGACAACGGCGGTACGGCCACGCGGCCGGCCTGCGGCAGGATCGTGCGGCTCATCGCCTGACGCCAGCTCATGCCAATTGAATAGGCCGCTTCCCACTGGCCCTTGGGCACGGAGGAGATGACGGCGCGGATGATCTCGGAGCTGTAAGCGCCGATATTCAACGTAAAGCCGATGAGGGCGGCCGGAAAGGCATCGAGCAGGATGCCGATGCTCGGCAGGCCGTAGAAGATCACGAAGAGCTGTACGAGCAGCGGCGTGCCACGGATGACCCAGACATAGAAACGGGCGACGATCGCGACCGGTGCGGGACCGAAGAGGCGGGCGATCGCGGTGATCAGGCCGAGGATCAGGCCGAAGCTGAAGGACAGCAGCGTGAGGGGGATGGTGAAGATCAGCCCCGCCCAGAGGAGCGAAGGGAGCGATTCCGCCATCAATTGGAGCCAGTGCTGCAAGGGCGTTCCTTCTCGTCAGTTGGGTGGTGATATCTCGAATACCCCTCCCCAACCCCTCCCCACAAGGGGCGGGGCTTGGATGCCGCTCCCCGAAGCTTTCCACTTATTCGTTTCATCCGCAGGAAGGCTGCTGCCTTCTGCAAGCGGATGCTGCAAGTTAGCCCCTCCCCTTTGTGGCGAGATTGTGGGGAGGGTTGGGGAGGGGACTTTTTCCCCGAGCCTACTTCGATACGTCCTGGCCGAAATATTTGTCGGCGATCTTCTTGTACGTACCGTCGGCTTTGATGTCGGCGAGCGCCTTGTTGATTTCGGCGAGCAGCTCCGGCTCGCCCTTGCGGATGATGATGCCGGAGTAATCGGCATTTTCCTGCTCTGCGGCAATCTTCACCGGCGCGTCCGGCTTATGCTTCTTGAAATCGAGGAAGGAGAGACTGTCGTTGATCGTCGCATCGGCGCGCTTAGTCAGCACCAGCTGGATCGATTGGTCGAAACCGTCGGTGCCGACGAGTTCGGCGCCGGCTTCGGTCGCGAGCTTGCCGAAATTGCTGGTCAGCGACTGGGCGGATTTCTTGCCCTTCAGATCGGCGAAGGTCTTGATGCTGTCGTCGCCGTCGCGGACGATCAGCACCGCCTTGGAAGCGATATAGGGTTCGGAGAAATCATACTTCTGCTTGCGGGCCTCGGTGATGCCGACCTGGTTGATGACGGTGTCGTAGCGCTTGGCGTCGAGGCCGGCGATCAGGCCATCCCACTTGCCTTCGACGAATTCAGCCTTGACGCCGAGCTTTGCGGCGACCGCTTCGCCGATCTCGACGTCGAAGCCGACCAGCTTGCCGCTTTCGTCATGATAGGTGAAGGGCGCATAGGTGCCCTCGGTGCCGATCTTGAAGACGCCGGCCGATTTGATGGCGGCAAGGTTTTCGCCAGCATGGGCGGGCAGGAGGGCAGCAGCCTGAATGAGGGCAACGGCGGCGACGGTTTTCAACCAGTTCATTGTTTTTTCCATCCTTGGGAGGTTGTCATCGGATACGGCATAGTTTGCAGAAAACTAGGGCGCCGGAAGCGAAGAAAACTGCGAATAAAAGCAGCAAGTGCAAATATTTTTCTCAAGCGGCTGACCGGGCATCCAATTGCCTGGGAACCAGACCATTTTTGCTTTTTTGGCGGGGTTTTATTTCAATACGTCAGAAAACGTGTGGCCGTGCGTATTGCATGCACGGTCGTAAGCGTTTATGCACGTTTTACATAACTCAATTATCGATCCGGTAGAAACATGCATGATTTTCTGTTGCGAGAGCGTCAAGGTGTGATTTCCGAAAGGCTGCGGCTGAACGGCCGCGTGCTGGCGGCGGAACTTGCGCTCGAATTCGGCGTCTCCGAAGATACGGTGCGGCGCGACCTTCGCGAGATGGCGGCGGCGGGACTCTGCGAGCGGGTCTATGGCGGCGCCTTGCCGGTCGCGCCGGCGCATGGAAGCCTGACGCAGCGCATCGGACTTGCCGCCGAGCGGAAGCAGGCACTGGCGCGGGCCGCGGCAAAACAAATCACCGCCGGTCTGACCGTGTTCTTCGACGCCGGCAGCACCAATCTGGCGATTGCCAATGCCTTGCCGGCCGAACTCGAACTGACGGCTGCGACCAATGCGCCGGCGATCGCCGCGGTGCTCATCGACAAGCCTGCCGTCAACGTCATCCTGATCGGCGGCATGGTGGATCGGCAGACCGGCGGGGCGCTCGGCGCCAAGGCGTTGCGCGATATGGAGCAGATATCGCCGGATCTCTGCATTCTCGGCGCCTGCGGCGTGGATCTCGAGGCCGGCATCACCGCGTTCGGCTTCGAGGATGCCGAGTTCAAACGGTTTGCCACGTCGAAAAGCAGAAGAGTTCTTGTGGCCGTGACCTCGGAGAAATTCGGCACCGCTGCGCCCCACAGCATCCTGCCCATGGCGCATTGCGAATGCCTGGTTGTCGAGCACGATGCCGACCCGGCCGTCCTTGCCGCCTACCGCGCGCGCGGCTGCAGGACCGTCACCGCCGAGCAAACGAACTGAGACCGCTGTCATAGAGTTTAGGGAAACCGGGCGCGCAACCCGGCAACGAGGAAAGACCGAGAGATGGACAGTCATGTGAATGCACCGCGGGGGGCCAGGAGCGGCTTCATTACGAGAAGCAGGGCGGCGGTTTCCCTGCTCTTTCTCATGAACGGCTTCGTCGTCGGCTGCTGGGCGCCGAAGATACCCGATTTTGCCGAGCGTCTTGGGCTGAGCAAGTTCGAGCTCGGGCTTATGATTATCGTCTTCGGTGTCGGTTCGCTGGTCATGATGCCGATCGCCGGCGCGCAGATCGCCAAACATGGCTCGCGTGTCGTCGTTCGGGCAACCGCCGTTTGCGTGCTGCCGCTGCTCCTGGCTTTGACGCTCGCCCCGACCGTGATCACCGCGGCTATCTCGCTCTTCCTGTTCGGCGGCTTCATCGGCGCCATGGATGTGGCGATGAATGCCAACGCAGTCTCTGTCGAAAAATCCATGCGCCGCGCCATCATGTCGTCCTGCCACGCTTTCTGGAGCCTCGGCGGCTTGATCGGCTCCGGCCTCGGCGGCATCGTGATCGCCAAGCTCGGCATTCTCGGCCACGCCCAACTGGCGACCGTGCTGGCGGCGATCTTCGTTGCCGTCGCCTGGCCGATGATTCTTGCGGATCCGCCCCATCCCGATGCCAAGAAGGAGAAGACGAGACTGCCGATGGTACCGCTGCCATGGCTGCTCGGCCTGATGGCGCTGTTCTCCATGGTGCCGGAAGGCGCGGTTCTGGATTGGGGCGCGCTCTACCTCCGGCAGGAAATGGATGCGTCGGTCGCCCTTTCAGGTCTCGGTTTCGCAGCCTTTTCGGCGACCATGGCGACCATGCGCTTTGCCGGCGATCTGGTGCGCGATCGCCTCGGAGGCGTCAAGACGCTACGCATCTGCACGATCTTTGCCATCGTCGGCATGTTGCTTGCCGGCCTTGCGCCGGACGCCGAGATCGCCATCCTGGGTTTTGCCCTTTGCGGCATCGGCATATCAAACATGGTGCCGATCGCTTTCTCGGCGGCAGGCAATATTCCTGGCCTTAAACCCGGCATCGGCATCTCCGTCGTCACGACGATGGGCTATTCCGGCATGCTCGTCGCGCCGTCGCTGATCGGTTTCGTTGCTGAACATATCGGCTTTGCCGTCGTCTTTATAGCGCTGCCGGTGCTGCTGCTGTTCGTTCTCGCGTTTTCGAAGCTGGCCCATTATGCCGACGGAGTTTCCGGAGGCGGCCATTGAGCCGCCTCCAAAACAAAAGTGATATAGGGGGCGGTTGACAAGAAAGCGGTCATGATCCACCTGAAAGGCACCATTTCTAAAGCGCTGCGCAATCTTTTCAGATTCGCTTGCCGCGCTTTAGATCTTTGTTTTACGCATGTCGTTATCGCAAAACCGCTGCGCACTTTTGCGCGACATGTTTAGGGGTGCAAGAGCTTTCAATGTTGTCAGCCGCCGATTTTGATCCGAAACCGCGCCGCGCTTCCGTCGCCGTCGATGTCGGCGGCGTCATCGTCGGCGGCGGTGCGCCGATCGTCGTGCAGTCCATGACGAACACCGATACGGCCGATATCGATTCGACCGTCGCCCAGGTCGCGGCCCTCCACCGCGCGGGCTCGGAGCTGGTCCGCATCACCGTCGACCGCGACGAGAGTGCAGCTGCCGTGCCGAAGATCCGCGAGCGGCTGCTGCGGCTCGGCATGGACGTGCCGCTGATCGGCGACTTCCACTATGTCGGCCACAAGCTGCTCGCCGATCACCCGGCCTGCGCCGAGGCCCTGGCGAAATACCGCATCAATCCCGGCAATGTCGGTTTCAAGGACAAGAAGGACAAGCAGTTCGCCGAGATCATCGAGATGGCGATCCGCTACGACAAGCCGGTGCGCATCGGCGTCAACTGGGGCTCGCTCGATCAGGACCTGCTGACGGCGCTGATGGATGAGAATGCTGGAGCCGGCTCGCCGCTCTCGGCCCGGCAGGTGACGCGCGAAGCTATCGTGCAGTCGGCGCTGCTTTCGGCCGCCCTTGCCGAGGAAATCGGCCTGCCTCGCAACCGCATCATCCTCTCGGCCAAGGTCAGCCAGGTGCAGGATCTGATCGCCGTCAATTCCATGCTCGCCGAGCGCTCCAACCATGCGCTGCATCTCGGCCTCACCGAAGCCGGCATGGGCAGCAAGGGCATCGTCGCCTCGTCGGCGGCGATGGGCTTCGTGCTGCAGCATGGCATCGGCGATACGATCCGCGTATCGTTGACGCCGGAGCCGAACGGCGACCGTACGCGTGAAGTCCAAGTGGCGCAGGAAATCCTGCAGGTCATGGGCTTCCGCCAGTTCGTGCCTGTCGTTGCCGCCTGTCCGGGCTGCGGACGCACGACGTCAACGGTGTTCCAGGAACTGGCCCAGAACATCCAGAATGATATCCGCAAGAACATGCCGGTCTGGCGCGAGAAATATCCCGGTGTCGAGGCGCTGAACGTCGCCGTCATGGGCTGCATCGTCAACGGACCAGGCGAAAGCAAGCACGCCGATATCGGCATTTCGCTTCCCGGCACCGGCGAGACGCCGGCCGCGCCCGTTTTCATCGACGGCAAGAAGGCGCTGACGCTGCGCGGCCCCAATATCGCCGCTGATTTCGAAGCACTTGTCGTCGATTATATCGAGAAGCGCTTCGGCCAGCGGACGGCGGCGGAATGAAAACCGGCGTGTTTGGATGAGCCGGTACTGGTCGCCTATTGTGAGCAAGCTTCGGCCCTATGTCGCGGGGGAGCAGCCCCGTATTCCCGGCCTGATCAAGCTTAACACCAACGAGAATCCCTACGGGCCGTCTCCCAGGGCGCTCGAGGCGATTGGGCAAGCGGCGGACGATCGTTTGCGGCTCTATCCCGATCCGACTGCGACGGAATTGCGCGAGGCGATCGCCGCCCGTTTCGGTCTGGAAGCAGATGAAGTCTTCGTCGGCAACGGCTCCGACGAGGTGCTCGCTCATACGTTTCAGGCGCTGCTGAAACACCAGCTGCCGCTTCTCTATCCGGATGTCAGCTATCCGTTCTATCCAGCCTATAGCCTGCTATACGACGTTGAAACGATCGAAGTGCCTGTCGACGACAGGTTCCGGATCCGGCCGTCGGATTACGAGAGGCCGTGCGGCGCGATCCTCATCCCCAATCCGAATGCGCCGACCGGCATCGGCCTGCCGCTTGCCGACATAGAGGCGCTTGTCGCCGCCCATCCGGATGCGGTCGTGGCGATCGACGAGGCCTATGTCGATTTCGGGTGTGAAAGCGCTGTCCCGCTCATTTCCAAATATCCCAATCTGCTTGTCATCCAGACCTTGTCGAAATCCCGCTCGCTTGCGGGTCTGCGCGTCGGTTTTGCGCTGGGGCAGCGGCAGCTGATCGAGGCGCTTGTGCGCGTCAAGGACAGCTTCAACTCCTATCCACTCGATCGCCTGGCGCAGGTCGCCGCAACGGCGGCGATCAAGGACGAGGCTTGGTTCGAGACGTGCCGGAAGAAGCTCATCGTCAGCCGGGACGCTCTCGTCCGGGAACTCGAAGCATTGGATTTCGAGGTGCTGCCGTCTCAGGCGAATTTCGTTTTTGCAAGGCACGAAAGTCGATCTGGTGCCGCGCTTCAAGCGGCTCTGCGCGAGCGTGGTGTTCTCGTCCGGCATTTCGCCAAGCCGCGCATTTCGGAATTCCTGCGCATCAGCATCGGCACGGATAAGGAATGCGCCCGTCTGGTGTCCGCTCTCAACGAAATATTGTCGGCCTGATCCGCCAGTTAATGCATGTCGCCCGGAAGCGTGCAGCGGTTCCGGAACAACGACATGCATCAAAACAAGGAGCTAAAGCGCGTGGCATGAAGCAAATGCGATGCGACGTGCTTTAGTTCTTCCGATCGGCGATGAAATGCGCCGCGGCGATGAGGGTCGATGCGCGGGCGCCGTAGGGAGCCAGCAGTGCTTCGGCGTCGGCCACATGCCGTCGGAGCTCGGTCTCGGCCCATTCCATGTCGTGCAGCGCCACGAGCGTTCCCTTGCCTCGGGCCGCATCCTTGCCAGTCGCCTTGCCCATGGTCGCAGCATCCGAGGTCAGGTCGAGAATGTCGTCGGCGAGCTGGAAGGCAAGGCCGATCTTTTCGCCGAAGGCGCGCAGGCGACGGCGATCGTCCTGCGGGCTTCCCGCGATGATGGCGCCGGCCTCGCAGCCGAAGCGGATCAGCGCGCCCGTTTTCATCGCCTGCAGGCGGATGATGCCGGCCTCGTCTGGAGCTTGTTTTTCCGCCGCTAGATCGAGCGCCTGGCCGCCGGCCATGCCGCCGAGACCGGCGGCGCGCGCAAGAGCCAGCACCAGCGATGCCTTGCTGGCATCGGGAAGCGCCGTTTCCGGTGCTGCGACAATGTCGAAGGCGTAGGTCAGCAGGCTGTCGCCGGCTAGGATCGCGGTGGCTTCATCGAACTTGATGTGCACCGTCGGTTTGCCGCGGCGCATGTCGTCATCGTCCATGGCCGGCAGATCGTCATGCACGAGGGAATAACAGTGCACGCATTCGAGCGCGGCGCCGATACGAAGGGCGGCCTGCGCATCGCCGCCGAGAAGAGCGGCACTTTCGACAACCAGGAATGGGCGCAGCCGCTTGCCGCCGTTCAACACGGCATAGTGCATGGCGTTGCGCAGGGTCTCGGGCCTGGCGATTTCGTCGGAGAGGGCTTTCGGCGACAGCAATGCGACGAGCAGCGCCTCGATCTCGCGGGCGTTGTTCTTCAGCCTCGTCTCGAAAGTGTCCCGGTTCGCGTCCATCGGCGCTGTTTGGCATGGGGCAAGGGGGCTTGCAACGGAATTGTCGATGGCCGCCGCAAGATTTCCCATGTGCTCTGGCATAAGCGCCTCACAGGCGCTATGAGAACGACAGGGGAGCGAAGTGGACTGGGGACGTTTTGGATATAGCGCCGGAGACAGAGGATATCGCCGACATGCCGGCCCGTCGGCGATGGTTCGAAAATCGGCTTGTGCTGAAGCGCGTCGTTCTTGCCCTGCTGGCGCTGGTAGTCCTTCCCTATGTGCTGATCTTTTTGTATCTGCTGCCCTTCATCCACCCGGTCTCGACGCTGATGCTGCGCGATCTCGTGCTGTTGCGTGGTTATGACCGCAGATGGGTGTCGCTGGACGAGATCTCTCCGGTCCTGGTGCAGTCGGTGATGATGTCCGAGGACGGGCAATATTGTTTTCATGGCGGCGTCGATTGGGCCGAGATGCGCATGCTGGTCGAGGATACGCTGAAAGGCCAGGCAACACGCGGCGGCAGCACCATCCCGATGCAGACGGCCAAGAATCTCTTTCTCTGGAACAGCCGCTCCTTCGTGCGCAAAGCGATGGAGCTTCCGCTGGCCGTCTCCACGGATTTCGTGCTGTCGAAACGGCGGCTGATGGAAATCTATCTCAACATCGCCGAGTGGGGTCCCGGTATCTACGGCGTCGAGGCGGCAGCCCAGCATCATTTCAAGGTGCCTGCCTCGAAGCTGACGCGGCGGCAGGCATCGCTGCTTGCCGTCTCGCTGCCGAACCCGATCGACCGCAATGCCGGCAAACCAGGACGCGGCCTTCGTCGGCTGGCCGGCGTCATCGAAAGGCGCGCGCAGGGATCAGGCGATTATATCAAATGCATCTATGGGTGAAGTCAGAACTTGTCGTTAGAAGCGGCAAGCGTCATCTGACATTCTTGGTCCTGCCATATGGGCGAATGAAGTCCACCCAGAACCCTTGAGTCGCCCATGACCGCCACGATCTTTTCTCCCGAACTTCTCCTTTATTCGAAGAGGCACAATCCCAATCCGCCCGCCCATCTCGGCAGCCGTTATCGCAAGGTCGGCGGCTTCCTGCCGGAGGCCGGCAACACCATCGTCTGCCACCCGGTGAAGCGTTCAAGGACGCTGACGGCATTGATCGAGGCGCGGGACAAATATCTTGCGATGCCGGAGGCGCCGCAATTCCTCTTCACGCCGATCTCCAGCCTTCACATGACGCTCTTCGACGGCATCATCGAGACCATGCGCCGGCAGGATCGCTGGCCGGCCGATCTTCCTCTCGAGACGCCAATCAAGGAAATGACAGCGCTGCTGGCGGCTCGGCTCGAAGGTTTTTCGATGGCCGAGCCTTTCAAGGTCGCCGTCACCGGAGCCCGCCCTTCAGGCTTGCTGGTCGACGGCGCGACGGAGAAGGACCGGAGGATCATGCGCGCCTGGCGCGATGCCTTTGCCGATCTGTTCGGCTATCGCCAACCGAACCATGCAGACTACACGTTCCACATCACCTTCGCCTATCCGCTCGAATGGCTGGAGGACGACGCCCTGCCGCGCTGGCAGGCGATGCTTGGCGAGGTGGTTGAGAATATTCGTCGTAAAATCCCTGTTTTCGAGCTGATGCCGCCGGCATTCTGCGTCTACGAGGACATGAACCATTTCCACGAACTGCTGATCTTTGATTTCGACGCCTGAATAGGAGAGGCCTATGGACAGACCGACGCTCTACATCGCCAACAAGAATTACTCCTCCTGGTCGTTCCGGCCGTGGATGGCGCTGACGGGCGCCGGTGTTGATTTCGAGGAGGTCCTGATCCCCTTCGACTATCCCGGCGGCAATCCCGACATCAAGGCCATCTCGCCAAGCGGCAATGTGCCGGTCCTGCAGCACGGCGCATTGAAGATCTGGGAATCGCTGGCGATCATCGAATATACCGCCGAGCTTTATCCCGAAGCCGGCCTTCTGCCGAGGGATCGCGCTGCGCGGGCGCTCGCCCGTTCGGTTTCGATGGAAATGCTATCGAGCTTCCGGGCCCTGCGCGGCGCCTGCCCGATGAATATCCGCCGGCCGAAGGCCAGGATCGTCTTGCCGGATGGTGTCGCCGCCGATATCAGCCGTATCGAGACGATCTGGCGCGACCTCCTGCAGCAATCCGGAGGACCGTTTCTCTTCGGTGCCTTCAGCGGTGCGGATGCGATGTTTGCGCCTGTCGTCAACCGGTTCGACATTTATGACCTCGTCGATCGGGACGACACGCTCGCCTATATGACGACGATGAAGGCGCATCCGGCCTGGCGCAAATGGGAGGAGGCGGCCCGCGCCGAACGTTGGATCGTGGCGGAAGACGAAGTCTGAGGCAGGAATCGTCGCCTCGCAAAAAATATTCATGGGGACTGGTCAAGGCCGCCCCTTGCATGTATAAGCGCGCAAAATTTCCGAAATCGCGACATGTCCGTTTCGGCCGCCAGTCTGGCCGTGGGAATGTTTTGCCCGCAAGTGGAGTAAGAGAAATGGCTGTACCGAAGAGAAAAACGAGCCCGTCCAAGCGCGGCATGCGCCGTTCCGCTGATGCGCTGAAGGCTCCGACCTATGTCGAAGACAAGAATTCCGGCGAACTGCGCCGCCCGCATCACATCGACCTGAAGACCGGCATGTATCGTGGCCGCCAGGTTCTGACGCCGAAGGAAAGCGCATAATTTTCCGATCCGGCTTGTCCGATCGAAAGTTTCAAAGGCCGGCATCACGCCGGCCTTTTGCGTTTCGGCGATATAATATTTGCAATGGCTTGCAGTGGAGCAACGGTTTACGGCAGTATTCTTCCGGTCGCCAAGGAGAGATTGCCGATGATAGCCGCCATGCCGCTGATGATTATCCCGTTTATTCTCTACAATCTGGCGATGCTCGGCCTGATGGGCGACGGCGGCATTGCAGCGCTGCAGCACGACATCATTGTGCTGTCGATGCTCTCGGGCGCGATCTGGAGCATGGCGCTCGGCGATCTCTTCATCGTTATAGCGCTCGTCGTGCTCTTCTTCGAAATCCTGAAGGCAACCAGAACCGGCCCCGGCAACCTCATCAACCATATCTTGTCGATGCTGGTGTTCATCGCCTTCCTGGTCGAGTTTCTGCTCGTCCAGGACGCTGCGACGCAGGTATTCTTCATACTGATGACGATCGCTCTGATCGATGTGATCGGCGGTTTTGCCGTTTCGATCCGAAGCGCCGGGCGGGATGTCTCGATCGGCTTATAGGTTATCGAGCTTGTTCTGAAGGGCGCGGAGCTGCTCCTTCAGCTCGTCGATATCCTTGGCCTCGGCCTTGCGGCTTTCCTTGGCCGCCGGCGGGTTCATGAAAGGTGAGAACATCTGCATTGCCTGCTGAAACAGCTCCGTATTGCGGCGAACCTGGTCCTCGACCATCTGCATCGGCAATTGCAGATTCTTGCCGAGCGGCGTTTCGCCAAAGGCGCGGTTCACCTGCTCACGCATCTGCGCCTGCTGTTCGCTAAAGGCGCGCATCGAATGTTCGAGAAAGCTCGGCACGACCATCTGCATCTGGTCGCCGTAATAAGTGATGAGCTGGCGCAGGAAGGAGATGGGGAGCAGTGTGTTGCCGGTCTTCGATTCCTGTTCGAAGATGATCTGGGTCAGCACCGAATGGGTGATGTCATCTCCGCTTTTTGCATCCTGGACGGTAAAATCCTCGCCCTTATTCACCATCTCCGCCAGATCTTCCAGCGTCACATAGGTGCTGGTGCCTGTATTGTACAGGCGGCGATTGGCGTATTTCTTGATGACTATCTGACCCTCATTCTTCGCCATATCAGTCTCCTGAACCCCCGTCTGATTTATGGATGTTCCTCCACTTCAGACTGTAAACGCAAAAGAAGGCCGGTGACAATCTCTTTGTGCGATGCGGCAAACCTTTAACAGATCATACGAATCGGCTTTGCGGGCCGCCGCCGAAAAATGCCGGCGGCCGGTCTTCGCGTTTGACTTGTGCTAAAAGCTTTGCCAGTTTCCCCTAATGTAAGTGGGACGAAAAACGAGGAGCCTCCCCATGAGCAATTCATCCGTCGTCATCGCCAGCGCAGGTCGAACCGCAGTCGGTTCATTCAACGGCGCTTTCGCAACGGTCCCCGCCCATGAACTCGGTGCGGCCGTCATCAAGAGTGCGCTCGCGCGCGCCGGCGTCGAAGCCGGCGAAGTCGACGAGGTGATCCTCGGTCAGGTGCTGGCCGCCGGCGAGGGCCAGAACCCGGCCCGCCAGGCGGCAATCAAAGCCGGCATTCCCAAGGAAGCGACGGCCTGGGGCGTCAACCAGCTCTGCGGCTCGGGCCTACGCGCCGTCGCGCTCGGCATGCAGCAGATCGCCACCGGCGATGCCAGGATCATCGTTGCCGGGGGCCAGGAATCCATGTCGATGGCGCCGCATGCCTTGCATTTGCGCGGCGGCGTCAAGATGGGCGACGCGAAGATGGTCGACACGATGATCAAGGACGGCCTGACCGATGCCTTCCACGGTTATCACATGGGCATCACTGCCGAGAATATTGCGCGCCAATGGCAGCTTTCGCGCGACGAGCAGGATCAGTTCGCCGTCGCTTCGCAGAACAAGGCGGAGGCCGCCCAGAAAGCCGGCCGCTTTGCCGATGAGATCATCCCTTATGTCATCCAGACGCGTAAGGGCGACGTGACCGTCGATGCCGACGAATATATCCGCCACGGCGCCACGCTGGAGGCGATGGGCAAGCTGCGTCCGGCCTTCGACAAGGACGGCACGGTGACGGCTGCAAATGCCTCCGGTCTCAACGACGGCGCCGCCGCCGCGCTGCTGATGAGCGAAGCGGAAGCGGTCCGTCGCGGCATCCAGCCGCTCGCCCGCATCGTTTCCTGGGCAACGGCGGGGGTCGATCCTTCGATCATGGGCACCGGCCCGATCCCGGCGTCCCGCAAGGCGCTGGAAAGGGCCGGCTGGTCGGTCGGCGATCTTGATCTCGTCGAAGCCAACGAGGCTTTTGCGGCGCAGGCCTGCGCCGTCACTAAGGATCTCGGATGGGATCCAGCCATCGTCAACGTCAATGGCGGGGCGATTGCGATCGGCCATCCGATCGGCGCTTCCGGCGCGCGTGTTCTCAACACGCTGTTGTTCGAAATGAAGCGCCGCGGCGCGAAGAAGGGCCTGGCCACGCTTTGCATCGGCGGCGGCATGGGCGTCGCCATGTGTTTCGAGGCATTTTAATAGCACACGATACGATCCGTCATTGATTGAAATCCCGCTGCGTGCGGGCGAAAATACAAAGGGAGCGGAACATGAGTAGAGTGGCTCTGGTCACCGGAGGTACACGCGGCATCGGCGCGGCCATATCAATGGCGCTGAAAAACGCCGGATACAGGGTTGCGGCGACTTATGCCGGCAATGACGAGAAGGCCAGAGCCTTCCACGAGGTCACCGGCGTTGCCGTATTCAAGTGGGACGTTTCGGACTACGCCGCCTGCGGTGAAGGGATCGCCACGGTTGAAAGCGAGATTGGACCGGTCGAAATTCTCGTCAACAATGCCGGCATCACCCGCGATGCAATGTTCCACAAGATGACGCCGCAGCAGTGGCACGAGGTGATCAATACCAATCTCACCGGCCTGTTCAACATGACGCATCAGGTCTGGACCGGCATGCGCGACCGCAGCTTCGGGCGCATCGTCAACATCTCCTCGATCAACGGCCAGAAGGGCCAGATGGGCCAGGCGAACTATTCGGCCGCCAAGGCCGGCGATCTCGGTTTCACCAAGGCGCTTGCGCAGGAAGGCGCGGCGAAAAACATTACGGTCAACGCCATCTGCCCCGGTTACATCGGCACGGAAATGGTGCTTGCCGTGCCGGAGAAAGTGCTGAACGAACGGATCATTCCCCAAATTCCCGTCGGCCGTCTCGGCGAGCCGGAAGAGATTGCCCGTTGCGTCACCTTCCTCGTCTCCGATGATGCCGGCTTCATCACCGGTTCGACGCTGACGGCCAATGGCGGGCAGTTCTTCGTCTAGCCCATTCTCCGATCACGTGGGTCGAAAAGGGGAGCGCATCCGGCTGGATGCGCTCCTTTTCTGTCCCGGCATGCCACCGTTGGCGCTGACGGCCACGGCGAGCAAAGAAAAACGGGCGCCGAAGCGCCCGTTGGGAAGTCCGATATGCGTTGCTCGATCAGTAGCGGCAACGGGCCTCGTAGCGGCGGCCGTAGCGGTCGCGATAGATGCAGTAGCCGCGGCGTTCAACCGACTGGCCGATCAGAGCGCCGGTCAGACCGCCGGCAACGGCGCCGACAGCGGCACCACCCCAGCTATTGGTGACGGCGCCGCCGATAACCGCACCGGTACCGGCGCCGATCGCCGTGCCCTGCTCGGTCGCCGTGCAGGATGCGAGAGCGCCCACGAGCGCGCCAATGAGAACAATCTTCTTCATCATGTCGTAACTCCCCAGGTTGTCGGGCTTTAGATGCGGCCCATTAGTACAAGGATAATGATAATGACGAGAACTAGCCCCAAACCGCCGGAAGGTCCATAGCCCCAGCCACGGCTATAACCCCAATTCGGCAAGGCTCCGATCAAGAGCAGAATGAGGATAACGAGAAGTATCGTGCCAAGCATGGTGTGTTTCCTTCATTTCATCCGCAATCTGAATGGACAAGAAACACGCATTGGCGATTTTTGTTCCCGGTTGAGCGCGCGAATTGTGCTGCGAGGAGATTCATGGTTTGCGATCCGTGTTCCCCGGTAAATTGTCAATATGATTAAAAAGATGTTTAAATACAATATGTTGCGGCGAACAAAGCGGAAAAGTCGCTATGTCGCCGATTCGTCGGTGATTCGTTCCGTTTTTGATCGACCGATCGCACAAGCGGTTTCCCGGGCTTAGACTGTGTGAATTTCGTCGTCGAAAGGTTAACGCCTGTCCGAAGCATCAGATGCGAGGATCTGTCGCCTGCCTGCATCTAGCGGCGGGTGGCGGCGGCGCCACCAGATCTTGCCGTGAACGAAAGGTGAAAGCGGTTGGGTCGGCGATTCGTCTCCGCTTCGTTCCGGATTTGGTCGAGAAATTAATGTGGGGTGGAATTTTCGACCGGCAAAAAGCGCGCGACAGACCGCCGGCAAGGCGACGGAAATGCGAAGGGACAGACTCTCGCGATTCAGCATCTAGTAGGAAAAAGTGATTCAAAATCAATACTTAGCCGTGAACAAAAGCTGAATCAGCGGGAGTCAGCGATTCGTCGCTGATTCGTTCTCAGGCTGTTCCGAATCTGAAATGCGGGCGCTCCCGATGACTCGCAAAGGTCGTAATTGCGGAAGCATTTTAAAATCTGCCCTTGCGTTTGCGGCGATAGCTGTCCATGTGTTCTGTGCCTCCGTCGCGAGGCGACAGTTTTCCTGGGGCCGCCTGCCTCAATTGCATGGACGATGACTCTGACTTCGCAGCCGATGATTCTGAGCGGGCGCGGTGTGACCGCGATGCTCGGACCAACCAATACCGGCAAGACCCATTATGCTATCGAGCGCATGGTCGCACACGGGACCGGTGTGATCGGCCTTCCGCTCCGGCTGCTGGCGCGCGAGGTCTATACGCGGGTGGTGGAGAAGGTCGGTGTACAGAACGTGGCGCTGGTCACCGGTGAGGAAAAGATTTCGCCCGTCAATGCACGTTTTTCGGTCTGTACCGTCGAAGCGATGCCGCGTGAGACCAAGGCCGCCTTTGTCGCGATCGACGAGGTGCAGCTTGCCGGCGATCTCGAGCGCGGCCATATCTTCACCGACCGAATCCTGCATCTGCGCGGTCGCGAGGAAACGCTACTACTCGGCGCGGCAACGATGCGGCCGATCCTGCAGCAGCTCCTGCCCGGTATTACCATCGTCGAGCGGCCGCGGCTTTCGCACCTTTTCTACGCCGGACAGAAAAAGATCACCCGGCTGCCTCAGCGCTCCGCAATCGTCGCCTTTTCGGCCGACGAGGTCTATGCCATCGCCGAGCTCATCCGCCGGCAGCGCGGCGGCGCGGCTGTCGTGCTGGGGGCGCTCAGCCCGCGCACCCGCAATGCGCAGGTGGCGCTTTACCAGGCGGGCGACGTCGAATATCTGGTGGCGACCGATGCGATCGGCATGGGACTGAACCTCGATGTCGATCACGTTGCCTTCGCCCAGGACCGAAAATTCGACGGGTACCAGTTCCGCAACCTCAATCCGGGTGAACTCGGCCAGATAGCCGGCCGCGCCGGGCGGCATGTGCGCGACGGAACCTTCGGCGTCACCGGCCAGGTCTCGCCCTTCGACGAAGAGCTTGTGCAGCGCATCGAGGGTCACGAATTCGACAACGTCAAGGTTTTGCAATGGCGCACGACCGAGATGGACTTCTCCTCGATCAACGCGCTGCGCGCCAGCCTCGAGGCGGGACCGCGCGTGGCAGGGCTGACGCGAGCACTGCCCGCGGTCGACCAACAGGCGCTGGAACAGCTTTCGCGCTATCCGGAGGTCATCGATCTCGCCGATCGGCCGGCCCGCGTCGAAAAACTCTGGGAGGCTTGCGCACTTCCCGACTACCGGCGTATCACTCCGGCACAACATGCCGATCTTATCTCGACCCTCTTTTCCGATCTCGTCCGCTATGGCACGGTGAACGAGCAGTTTCTGGCGGAACAGGTTCATCGCTCGGACCGGACAGATGGGGAAATTGACACGCTTTCGGCGCGAATCGCGCAGATAAGGACCTGGACCTATGTTTCGAATCGGCCCGGTTGGCTGGCTGATCCGACACATTGGCAGGAAAAGACGCGGGAAATCGAAGATCGATTGTCCGATGCG
Organism: Rhizobium lentis; assembly: GCF_014200175.1. GTDB lineage: Bacteria > Pseudomonadota > Alphaproteobacteria > Rhizobiales > Rhizobiaceae > Rhizobium > Rhizobium mulingense. The sequence continues at coordinate 262,734 of NZ_JACHBD010000007.1, forward strand.
TTACATGAAAGGTTGACGAAACGCTTTGTTGATCGCAGGACATCTGTGCTCATGAAGCGCCTGAGAGAGAATGCGATGCTGGAAGCTGAAATCAGTGTGAATGGCGATGTCTTCGTTGAAGGACATCATGTAGGGCAGTTAAGCGGATTCCGTTTCACGCCGGTGGCGGGAACGGACGGACCGGATGCCAAGGCGGTTCAGGCTGCGTCACAGAAGGCGCTCGCGCTCGAATTCGAAGCCAGAGCGGCGCGGATGCATGCCGCCGGCAATAGCGATCTGGCGATCGGCTCGGACGGGTTGATCCGCTGGCTCGGCGACCCGGTGGCGCGGCTTTCGGGCAGCGATCACGTCATGCGCCCGCGGGTGATCCTGCTGGCCGACGAACAGTTGACGGGCAATGCCCGCGATCACGTCGCCGCCCGCATCGAGCGCTTCGTCAATCACCACATCAGCACGGTGCTGAAGCCGCTCGACGATCTGTCGCGCGCTGAGGACCTGCAGGGGCTGGCCAAGGGGCTGGCCTTCCAGCTCGTCGAAAATCTCGGCGTGCTCTTCCGTCGCGATGTGACCGAGGAGGTGAAGTCGCTGGATCAGGAGGCCCGCGCCTCCATGCGCCGCTACGGCGTGCGTTTCGGCGCTTATCACATCTTCGTGCCGGCACTGCTGAAGCCGGCGCCGGCCGAATTGATCACGCTGCTCTGGGCGTTGAAGAACGACGGTCTCGACAAGCCGGGTTACGGTGACCTCATTCCCGTGCTGGCCGCCGGCCGTACCTCCGTCGTGACCGATCCGAGCTACGAGCGGATGTTCTACAAGCTCGCCGGCTTCCGTTTCCTCGGCAAGCGCGCCGTGCGCATCGACATTCTTGAGCGGCTTGCCGACATCATCCGTCCGCTGCTGCAGTGGAAGCCCGGTCAGAACAACCGTCCGGAGGGCGCCTATGACGGCCGCCGCTTCATGACGACGACGGCGATGCTGTCGATCCTCGGCGCGACGCTCGAGGACATGGAAGAAATCCTCAAGGGTCTCGGCTATCGCGCCGATGCCGTGAAGGCGGAAGAGGCCTCAGCTCATCTTGCCGCGCAGGACGCCGCTTCGGCGCCTGCCGCCGCTGCGGAAACCTCCGCGGACGAGACGGTGGAAAAGGCCGATCATGACGACGCCGACGCGGTGGCGGAAGAGGCTGCTTCCGAGCCTCCGGCGGCCTCGGCCGCAGCCGACGCGCCCGCGGCAGAAGCACTCCAAAGCACCCCTGCGGCCGAAACATCCGCCTCGGCGGAGGCTTCGGCTGCCGGCGATGCGACCGTTGCTATCGGGGAGGCTGGCGAACCGGCGGAACCGAAGCCGGTTCTTCTGTGGCGCCTCGGCGGCCGCAATGATAATCATCGCCAGGCGCGTGGTCATGGCGAACGCCGCGGTGGCCAGGGCCACGATCGCGGCCAGAACCAGGACCGCGGCGAGCGCAATCGCCGTCCGGGCGGCGGTGAAGGCGGCGAGGGCAATCGCGGCGACGGACGCGACAACAACCGCAACAACCGCGGCAAGGACGGCGGTCGCGATGGCCGGCCGCAGCAGGCAAGGGGCGGCGAGCGCAAGGACCAGCCGCGCGGCGACCGGCAGGATCGCGGCGATCGCAATGATCGCAATGACCGTAACGACCGCAACAACAATCGCGGAGCCCAGCCGCTGCGCTTCGAGGCCAAGCCGCCGCGCAAGGAGAAGCCGATCGATCCGGATTCTCCCTTCGCCAAGCTCGCAGCTCTCAAGGAACAGATGAAGAAGTAGTCATGGGCGGGGAGACACAGCCGACAAGCGGTTCGCGCCAGCGCATCGACAAGTGGCTGTTCTTCACGCGCATGGTGAAGTCGCGTTCGCTGGCGCAGAGCCATGTCCAGTCGGGGCACGTGCGCATCAACGGCGAGCGTTGCAGCCATCCGAGTCAGATGGTCAAGCCGGGCGACCGCATCGAATTGACGCTGGAACGGCGTGACATCGTTCTCATCGTACGCCTCGCCGGGGAGCGGCGGGGTCCCTATGAGGAGGCCCGCCTCCTCTATGATGACCAATCCCCGCCGCCAGATGAGGCAAAACGCCTCACCCCCTACGAGCAGGCGATCCGGGCGACCGGGACCGGCCGTCCGACTAAAAAGGAAAGACGCGCAATTGACAGGCTGATGTCGGACGAGGATTAGAAAACTCTGTCTGCGGCGGCGGCTTTTGCAGATCGTTTATCCTTGAATTCCGGCGATAAAGCCGATAGGTCACTGACAATCTGCCGGAAGCGTGCTTGCCTCCCAAGCCTGTCCACGCTTTTCGTCCGGCACGGGGATAGGCGCGACGTTCCAGGTTGCCCGGCCCCATCCGCATGGAAGTCCTGGAGTTCTTCATGACCTATGTCGTGACCGACAATTGCATCAAGTGCAAATACACCGATTGCGTAGAAGTCTGCCCCGTCGACTGCTTCTATGAAGGCGAGAATTTCCTCGTCATCCATCCCGACGAATGCATCGATTGCGGCGTCTGCGAACCCGAGTGTCCCGCCGAGGCGATCAAGCCGGATACCGAGCCGGGCCTCGACAAGTGGCTGAAGATCAACACCGAATATGCCAGTATCTGGCCGAATATCACGGTCAAGAAGGATCCGCTGCCGGAGGCCAAGGAGATGGACGGCCAGACCGGAAAATTCGAGAAGTATTTCTCCGAAAAACCCGGCGCCGGCGATTAGCACGGCTGGCCGATCGACCGCCGGATTTGGGCGTTTACTCGATGAAACGTTTTAAATCCTGCGTGTCGCATATGGGTGGTGTGTGTTGCCCGCATGACTCAGGCGAACCAAATTATTGATTTCCTCATATTTTTATGATAGGTTTCGCCTACTGTTCCATTTGTGGCATGACGCATGCCCAAAACCATCACGAAAGCAAAACCAATCCGTACGCGGTTTCCGTGACATATCAACGCTTTGAGCGTGGGATCCCCCAGATCGCGCGCAAGAAGTCCTTGCTTTTGCCTGATGGGACCAGAGTGAAGTCACCCGACGGATGCAACCGTCTCAACCGGGCCTGACTGACCCGGCTCCGGCCGCCGCCGGAAGCGTAACAGGGAGTTTTTGGATAGAATGACGACTCAGCAGAAAAAACCTTCTACAGCACGTCACGGCTTCAAGACCGGTGAATCGATCGTCTACCCCGCTCACGGCGTCGGTACCATCACCGCTATTGAAGAGCAAGAAGTTGCCGGCATGAAGCTCGAACTTTTCGTTATCGATTTCGAAAAGGACAAGATGCGCCTGAAGGTTCCGGTCGCCAAGGCTATGAGCATCGGCATGCGCAAGCTTTCGGAAACGGATTTCGTCGATCGTGCATTGAAGGTCGTGCAGGGCAAGGCGCGCGTTAAGCGCACCATGTGGTCCCGCCGCGCCCAGGAATATGATGCCAAGATCAATTCCGGTGATCTGATTTCCATCGCTGAAGTCGTGCGTGATCTCTATCGTGCGGAGAATCAGCCCGAGCAGTCCTATTCCGAGCGCCAGCTCTACGAGGCTGCGCTCGATCGCATGGCGCGCGAGATCGCCGCTGTCAACAAGATGTCGGAAACGGAGGCCGTGCGCCTCGTCGAGACCAATCTCAACAAGGGTCCGAAGCGCGGCAAGGCCATCGAAGAAGACGACTCGCAGGACGAAGCCGCATGACGCGACTTTCTTTTTCCTAAAAAAACCCGGCCATCGAGCCGGGTTTTTTTATTGGAACTTTTTCGCGACTGCCGCGTTTATCACACGTAATTGCGGACTGCTCGTCGGGCGATGCTCGTCGGGCGAACTGCTATTCCGTCATGTTCGATGAGGAGCGGATCATGCTTTTTCAATATTGCCCATCCGGCAACGGGAAGAAACAGGTCCGGCCCAGCCGTCTCAGCGGCACATGATGAGAATTAGGGCTTCTCCCTGAAAAGTCCAGGGGTGAGGCCTTTTGCATTCAGAACCCCATTCAGTCCGGACAGCGATGTTCCGGAACGTGAGTTTTATTGTTCATTTTGAGGGCGAAGGCCTGTTTCGGGAGATCGAAATGAAGAACATGTCTGCAGATCGGCGCATGATCAAAATCGCGATGGCCGCCCCCTATCTCGCCCGTCAGGAAGAGCACGATCTCGCCACACGCTGGAAAGATCACGACGATCGCGGTGCGCGCAACCAAATCGCCATGGCGCATATGCGCCTGGTGATCTCCATGGCCGGCAAGTTCCGCAATTTCGGCCTGCCGATGAGCGACCTCGTGCAGGAGGGCTATGTCGGACTGCTGGAAGCGGCCGCGCGTTTCGAACCGGAACGTGATGTGCGCTTTTCGACCTATGCCAGCTGGTGGATCAGGGCGTCGATCCAGGACTATATCCTGCGCAACTGGTCGATCGTGCGCGGTGGCACGAGTTCGGCGCAGAAGGCGCTGTTCTTCAATCTGCGTCGCCTGCGCGCCAAGCTCGCCAAGGGCGACACGCAACTGACGCTGCAATCGATTCATCAGGAAATCGCCGCCGCCCTCGGCGTCAGCCTTGCCGACGTTCAGACCATGGATGCCAGACTTTCCGGCAACGACGCTTCGCTGCAGGCGCCCTCGGTCTCCGGCGATGCCGAGAGTGCGGAGAAGATGGATTTTCTCGTCAGCGACGATCCGTTGCCGGACGAACAGGTTTCCAACATGATTGACGGCGAGCGCCGCCGCGTCTGGCTCGCCTCGGCGCTGAAACATCTCAACGAACGCGAGATGAAGATCATCAGCGCCCGGCGACTTGCCGAAGATGGCGCTACGCTCGAAGAACTCGGCGCCGATCTCGGCATTTCCAAAGAGCGTGTGCGGCAGATCGAAAGCCGGGCGATGGAAAAGCTTCGCAGTGCGCTGGTCAGCGCCGACCCGCATATGGCGGCCTACGCGTAGCCCGAGAGTGCTTACAGCATCCTTTGCGCGTTTGAAAAGACGCGCGCCGTAAACCTCGTTCCCCTCCAGCAGCACAGACTGGCCCGGCGCAAGCCGGGCTTTTTTTACTCGGCAATGATCTTGACGCGATCGCCGGGTGAAACGGCCGCGCCCATGGGCAGGGCGTTGATGAGTTTGAAGAGATCGAGCTTGCGGTCGGTGCCCATCATCCGGGCGGCAAGCGTCGAGATGTTCTCGCCCGGCCGCACCGTGACGACACGGATGCGCATCGGCTTCAGCGAGGCCGCTTCCGCCGGCGTCATGCGCCGGAAACTCGCCCGCAGAACATTGGCCGTCGGCTCCAGGGCCTCGCTGCCTTTCGGCACCGCGGTGAGGAAACGGAAGATCTGCGCATTGTTGCGGATCACGGTGACATCGAAATCCCAGCGATCGGCGCTGGCGCGTGCGGTGGCAGCTTCCATGCCATTGACGGTGATCTGCTGGATGGTCGACGGATCGAGACCGGTCACCCAGCCGCTGGAGATATAGTTGGTAAGGCTCTGGTTCTGGTTGTCGGCGACGCCATCGAAACGGACGGCGATGTCGCTCGGGCCGGTGGCCATCACCGCCTCGACCTTGTTATCGATGTGAAAGTCCGGCGGCACGTCGAAGCGGATGCCGAGACCGCCGTGCAGGAAGGTCTGACCGCGCACATAGCCTTCTTCCGGGCTGTCGCCGTAGAGCAGGCCGTCTATGCCGTCGAGATAATAATCGCGGCCCTTGTCGCCGACCGAACCTTCCTGGCCGAAGGCCCGCGCATGGGTGCGGGCAAGCTCGATGCGCTGGGCGGAATTCGGGTGGCTCGACAGGAAGTCGAGGCTCTGGTCGGCTTCCGGATCGACCGACATGAAGCGGCTGTAGGCCGCCATGGAATCGAGGAAGCGGGCGGCCGCATAGGGATCGTAACCGGCTTCGCCAAGCATGCGCACGCCGATGACATCGGCCTGCAGCTCCTGCTGGCGGGAGAAGGCGGCCAGCCGCAGCTTGCCGCGGGCCAACGCCTGTTTGCCGGCGATATCGCTGGAAAGGACCTCGGCGACGACGCGGCTGGCGATGACCTCCGCCTCTTCGCGCTTCTGCCGCTCGATGCCGTGGTTCGCCGTCACATGGCCCATCTCATGCGACAGCACGGCGGCGACCTCCGAGGCGTCATTGGCAAGGGCGAGCAGGCCGCGCGTAACGTAGAGATAACCGCCCGGCAGCGCGAAGGCGTTGATAGCCGGCGAGTTCAAGATGGTGATGCGGTAGGACTGGCTCGGATTTTCCGACACCGCCGTGAGCGCGCCGGCGATGCGGGCGACGAGACGCTCGGTCTTGGCATCCTTATATTCGCCGCCGTAGCTTGCCACGATGCGCGGATGTTCCCGCGCGCCCATCGCTGCACGCGGGTCGTTCTTCTGCACCTCGTCAACGATCTGCGGATTGGAAGACGGCGAGATGCTCGGCTGATAGGATTGTTCTATCAGCGATTGACACCCGTTCAGCGCCATTGCGATGGCTGACAGCAACATCAGCTGACGCGCGAAACGGCGCGGCGCGGAGATGGCATCACTGGAAAGCGCGGGTGATTTCCACGTCGTCAAGCTGTCCAGTCTGGTTCTCCGCATCATCTCGCTGCTTTGCCGGTTTGCCGCAAATCGGGACCGGCCTTGGCAAGGGGAACTCAACAGGTGTGCACCCCTGATCTCGCGCTGCACAATAGGCCGATACAAGTCATTGCTGTAGCTGATTTACGCATCGGTTGCATAGCGAGACTCTGTTTAATTGTGGCGCCGTTGCATTTTGGCAATGCCTCAGCCTTGAGGTCTCCCTTCGCTCGGATGAAATTATGGCGAAAGTTCCGTCACGCGGCGCTGATTTGTCGGCGCCACGGAAAAAGAACGGAGTGATTGAGGCAATCGCCGCAGAAACAGAAACAGCGCACGAAAACAACAACTCCTGATCGTGATTCTCAGGACGGGACACCTGATGTGAAGCGTTCCGATTTTGCCATCGGGCTATTCCGCCGCTTCCGCCCTTGCCGGTTGCAGTTGCTTCGTCTCGCCGGCGCGCGGCAGCTGCACGGGCTTCACCATCACAGCGGCGGCAAGGCCGATCAGGGCAATGGCGCAGGAGGTCACGAACAGCGGCGAGAAGGCGGCGGCATAGAGATCCGCGACGGCCTGGCGGCTGGCTTCGGGAAGCGCGGCCATCATCTTCGGCGTCAGCTGTTCGATATCGGCAACCCCGGCAATGGGAATGCCGGCCTTGCCGAGACCAGAGGCGATGATGGCGCCGTAGATGGAAATGGCGATCGAAGCGCCGCCCATGCGCGAGAGCGTCACCGAGCCGGTCGCGGCGCCGACGTCGCGGGCCGGCGCAGCATTCTGCACGCCGATAACGGGAACCTGCTGGGCAAGGCCGATCCCGATTCCGTGCAGCAGCATAATCGCCCCGATGAAGACGATTGGCGTTCCGGCCTGGATCTGCGACATCAGCGCGAAGGCGACGGCGCTACAGGTGAAACTGGCGACGGCGAAGGGTTTGTAGCGCCCCGTTCTGGAAATGATGCGGCCTGCCGATAGCGATCCGCACACGAGACCGCCCGTGAGAAGGATGAACAGAAGGCCGGCGGCGGATGGCGAAAGACCCGTCGTCGTCTGCAGGAAGAGAGCGAAGTAATTGACCATGCCGATGGCAATGGCGCCGCCCATGATCGAGATGATCAGCAGCAGGCTGAAGGTCGAATTGCGGAAGAGCTGCAGCGGCAGGATCGGCTCCAATGCGCGGCGTTCGACGAAAACCCAGGCGACGGCGCAAACGATGCCGAAGGCGACGACGCCAATGCTCTCAGGCGAGATCAATGCGCCGAACAGTTCGCTGCTATCGGTGGCGAGCACGATGCTCGTCGTCGTCAACGCAAGCAGCAGCGCACCGGCATAGTCGATCTTGGGGCGGCGATGCGGTTTGCGGTAAGGTAGCATGAAGGCAAGGCCGGTCAGCGCGATGAAGCCGATCGGCACGTTGACGAGGAAGATCGAGCGCCAGCCGAAGAGGTCACTCATCGTACCGCCGAGCACTGGCCCGACCGCGCCCGACGCCATCAGCACCAGGCTGGAATAGCTCTGATAGCGCGCCCGCTCGCGTGGCTCGAACAGATCGGCGTTGACGGCAAAGATCGATACCATGATGCCGCCGCCGCCGAGGCCTTGTAGCACGCGGGCGGCTATTAGCGTATCCATCGAGACAGCGAGGCCGCAGACCGCAGAGCCGACGGTGAAGATTGCGATCGCCGTCATCATCACGTATTTGCGGCCGAAGAGATCGCCGAGCTTGCCGTAAAGCGGCATGACGGCGCTGAGAGCCAGAAGATAGGCCGATCCGATCCAGCCGAAACGTTCGAGATGGCCGAATTCGCCGACGATCGTCGGCAGCGCCGTGGAAACTATCTGATTATCCAGCGTCGCCATGAACATGGCGGTCATCAGGAAGAAGAAGAGGATAAGCCGGCGACGAGGATCCGTCACCAGCGGCGCAGGCGCGAGTTGCATGTCCATGGATGCTTCGTTCCGATTGGTCGGCTTTTTATGTGCTGTTAGCATATAGTTGTCAATAGCACATTATTGACGCGGGCATATTCAGTTTCCGCTTCCGCTCTGTTATGGTGTCGTGATGAATGAAACTCTGACCAGCATCCTGTCCAACAGCCCGGCCGAGCCGGACGACAACGTGCCCCTCATCGGCCGGAGCATGGCGCGCATGCGGCTGCTGACAGGACGGCGGCTGATCGGCCGGTTGGCCATCCAAAGCGCCGCACCGGGCCTCGAGCTTTCGCATCTCGATGTGCTCGATGCCGTGCGCAGGGCGCAGCCTGCCGGCGAGGTCACGGTCGGCCTGATCGCGGAGATGCTGCGCATCGATCCCTCACGGGCAAGTAGGGTGGTCGCCGACATGGTCGGACGCAACGTGCTGCGCCGCGAGGCATCGCAAGCCGATGCGCGGCGGATCGTCGTCGTCATGACGGCGGCGGGTGAGGCCCTGCTTGCAGAGATCCGCGCGCAGAAATTCGCAATCATCTCTCAGATCGTCTCCGATTGGCCTGAAGAGGATGTCGAACGTTTCGCAACGCTGTTCGATCGTTTTATCGGCGGTTACGAGGCGATCTTCCTGTCGCGTGACAAGGATACGCCGGGTTGAGGTGATCCCCGATCCTTCGGCCCTTCCCCTCGACCCCCCGTTTGCGCTAAGGGCAATGCCCATGAGCCAATCGACCTTCACCATTCTGCTCGGCGGCGAACTCAGCCTGACGGAGCGCCTTCGCCGTGCGATCGGCGGCAGCCGCTTCATCGCAGCCGATGGCGGCATGCGGCATGCGGCGGCACTCAGCGTGACGCCGGAGCTCTGGGTCGGCGATTTCGATTCGACTCCGGCCGATCTCGACGGGGCGTTTCCCAATGTGCCGAGACAGCCTTACCCGGCGGCAAAAGCAGCGACGGACGGCGAAATCGCCGTATCGGAAGCGATCGCCCGCGGTGCGCGGCGGCTGATCCTCGCCGGCGCGCTCGGCGGCGAACGCTCCGACCATGCGCTCCAGCATCTGTTGTCGGCCGTCAGCCTGGCGGAAGAGGGTTTCGATGTGCTGCTGACCTCGGGCAAGGAGGAGGCGGTGCCGTTGATTGCCGGCATGATCGAACTCGATCTCCCCGCAGGCAGCCTGTTTTCAGTGCCCGGATTCAGCCCGCTGACCGGCCTTTCGATTGAGAATGCGCGTTATCCGCTCACGGATTACGATCTGCCTTTCGGCTCGTCGCGCACCATTTCCAACGTGGCGAAAGGCAAGGTTCGTTTTTCGCTCGGCAGCGGCCGGGCGATCGTGCTTGCCCGACCTTACGATCTTTCCGGAGTCTGATTTTTGGCCCCTCCCATTCTGAAACTCGACGACATCTTTTTGAGCTTCGGCGGCGCGCCGCTTCTGGCGGGTGCTTCGCTGCAGATCGAACCCGGCGACAAGATCTGTCTCGTCGGCCGCAACGGCTCGGGAAAATCCACGCTGCTGAAGATTGCCGCCGGCCTGGTGGAGGCGCAGTCGGGCGAGGTCTTCCGCCATCCCTCTTCGACGGTGCGTTATCTCGAACAGTCGCCGGATTTTGCAGGCTTCAGCACGGTGCAGGCTTATGCGGAAGCCGGGCTCGGGCCGGGTGACGACCCTTATCGCGTCACCTATCTGCTGTCGCATCTCGGGCTGACCGGCGAAGAAAATCCGAGCAATCTTTCCGGCGGTGAATCACGGCGTGCCGCCCTAGCGCGGGTGCTGGCGCCGGAACCTGACATTCTCCTGCTCGACGAGCCGACCAACCATCTCGATCTGCCGACGATCGAATGGCTGGAAGGCGAGTTGCAGAAGAGCCGCAGCGCCCTGGTGCTGATCTCGCACGACCGGCGTTTCCTGGAAAAGGTTTCGACCGCGACCGTCTGGCTCGACCGCGGCACCTCGCGCCGGCTCGACAGGGGGTTTGCGCATTTCGAAGCGTGGCGTGACCAGGTTCTGGAGGCCGAGGAGTTGGAGCAGCACAAGCTCGGCAAAGCGATTGAGCGCGAGGAGCACTGGCTGCGCTACGGCGTCACGGCGCGGCGCAAGCGCAATATGCGCCGGCTCGGCGAGCTGCAGACGATGCGTTCGCAGTATCGCGGCCATAAGGGACCGCAGGGCACGGTGCAGGCGACTCTTTCAGACGCGCAGGAATCCGGCAAGCTGGTGATCGAGGCCGATAAGATCACCAAGAGTTTCGGCGAGCGCGCCATCGTCACGCCCTTCTCCATCCGCGTGCATCGCGGCGATTGCATTGGCTTGGTCGGCCCGAACGGCGCCGGCAAGACGACATTGTTGAAAATGCTGACCGGGCAGCTTTCTCCGGATAGCGGCACGATAAAGCTCGGCACCAATCTGGAGGTCGCGACGCTCGACCAGAAGCGCGAGGATCTCGATCCCGAGGATACGCTTGCAAACTACCTGACGGACGGGCGCGGCGAAAACCTGATCGTCAACGGCGAGCAGCGGCATGTCACTGGTTACATGAAGGAGTTCCTGTTTCAGCCGGAACAGGCGCGGACGCCGATCAGGAGCCTCTCCGGCGGCGAGCGCGCCCGACTGATGCTGGCCCGCATTCTTTCGCGCCCGGCGAATCTTCTGATCCTCGACGAGCCGACCAACGATCTCGATATCGAAACACTCGACCTCTTGCAGGAAATGGTCGCCGGCTTTCCCGGCACCGTCATTCTCGTCAGCCACGACCGCGATTTCCTCGACCGCACCGTGACCTCGACGATCGCCCCTGCAGTGCCGGATGCGCCTGATGGCCGCTGGATCGAATATGCCGGCGGCTATTCGGATATGCTCGCCCAGCGAAAGGGCGCGCTCGAGGAGCGCAAAAGGGCTGAGAAGGCGGCGGAGAGGCCGAAAACCCAGGAGACGGCAGCTGCCGCGGGAAGCGCAAGGGGCAAGCTCTCCTTCAAGCAGAAATTCGCGCTGGAAAACCTGCCGAAGGAGATGGCCAAAGCCGAAGCCGAGATCGCCAAGCGCGAACAGGTGATGGCAGATCCCAATTTCTTCACGCGTGATCCGGCAGCCTTTAACCGGCTTGCAGCCGAGATGGAGAAACTGCGCGCCGGTCTGACCGCCATGGAAGAGGAGTGGCTGGAGCTCGAAATGCTGCGGGAAGAGCTGGAGGGCTGAGTTTCACAACTCAGCCGCTCGCTTTATCCATGTAACCAGTGGTCCGGCGAGGGCGACCCAAGGCGCTGGGAGCGGGGACGGCAGCGGCGCCCGCACTGGCGCTGGCGCCCGTCTGAGCGACCTGCGGCTGCGGACCTTCGGATTTTGAAGGCAGCGCCTGCAGATGCAGGACGCGCGGCTGCAGCGCCTCGAGATAGGCTTCGGAGCGGCCGATATAGATCATGCCGGTTTCGGGCATGGCGGTCAGCAGCTTTGCCATCGTTGCCTGCCACTCCGGCTCCATGCCTTCCAGCACTTCGTCGAAGACGATCCAGCGCGGGCGTACGAGCAGCAGACGGGCGAAGCCGATCGCCTTCTGTTCGTCGCTGTCGAGCAGCTTGTCCCAGCGGGCGCGGGTATCGAGCCTTGTGATCAGCGAATGCAGGCCGGCCTTGTCGAGGGCGGCCTCGACGGCGGCCTTCTCGTAAGCATTGGGGCTTTCGGGGAAAGCCAGCGCCTCGCGTAGCGTGCCGCCCGGCACATAGGCGACCTGCGGCACGAACAGGATATCGTCGACTGGCGGCAGACCCATCGTACCGCTGCCGCATGGCCAGAGGCCGGCCATGGCCTGAAACAGCAGCTTGCGGTTGACGCTGTGATCACCGTTGATCATGACTTTCTCGCCGGCCTTGATCACGACATCGGTTTCGCGCAGACGGAAACCGCCGCATTCGTCTATATCTTCGCCGATCTTGGCGTTGATCACCACATCCTTCAGCGTCAGTGTGTCGGGTGCGGTGTTTTCGTAAGCGATGCTGTCCTTCAGGTCGTAGTCCGCGTCCATGTCGAGCAGCGCCTGGCGGAAATCGGTGACGCGCATCAGCGTGGCGCGCCATTCGGCGATGGGACCGAAATTGGCGACATACCACCGCAGCGCGGTATTGACCTGGTTGAAGGCACCGACCGACATCATCAGCTGGCCGAGGGTCAGGCCGCCGGAGAAATAGGCAGGTGCGGCAACGATGATCGGAATGACGATCACCAGCCAGCCGTAGCCGGCCGATACCCAGGTGAGGTTGGTATTGGCCATGGCGAGGCGCTTGACGACCCGCAGCACCGAGCTGATGTCGGTGTTGATGCGCCGGCGCTCGTTCTCCTCGCCGCGGGCGACGGTGATCGCCGGCATGTTTTCATTGGCATGCATCAGCGTGAAGCGAAGCTCGGCCTCTTTCGAGAAGCGGTCGGCATTGAGCTTCACCAGTTTGCGGCCGACCACCTGGCTCAGCACCGAGGCGGAGGCGGCGTAAAAGATTGCGGCCCAGACCATGTAGCCCGGAATGGAGAAGCTGTGGCCGCTGATATGGAAGATGAAGCCACTGGAAAGTTGCCAGAGCACGCCGATGAAGCTGACCAGAAGAATGGTCGATTGGAGCAGGCCGAGAACAAGCCCCGTCGTGCTTTCGGCGAGATTGCGGGAATCCTCGTGCAGCCGCTGATCCGGATTGACGCCGATCAGGCCGCTGGAGGCGAGCCGCAGCGCCCGCTTGCGCTTCAGCCACTGGTCGACGAGATCGCGCGACAGGCCCTCGCGCATATAGAGCGCGGTCATTTGGTTCAGCCAGGCCTGCAGCACGTTGAGGAGCAGCAGCGTGCCGGCGATCATCGCGAAGATTTCGAGCTGGTGGAAAAATTCGCCGAGGTCGCGGCGCTCCAGCGAGTCGTAGAACGGGGCATTCCACTCATTGAGGATGACCTGGCCGTAGGACGTCGCCAGGATAACGAGGATCAGCACGGTCGCCAGAAACAGCACCTTGCCACGCACTTCAGAATTCCAGAATGCGGAGAACATCACCCCGAGGCGATATGCCAGGCTGAAATCATAACCTACTCCATCCTGCCTCCGAATACCCGGCCTCCCCTTGGTCTTATCTGCCATCACGCTTTTCCAACACCGCCCCATACTGTCATTATTAACATGGTGGCGTCACCGGTCTATCAACAGATTCTATCAGTCATTAAACTGTGATGAGGCTTGCCTGAGTCGCCGCTGTATGCATTCGGCAGTTGATTCGTCGCGCGACTGGGACTAATTAAGGCATTCCGTGGTGATTTGGCCGGCCGGCTTGCAGCCACGTTAAAAAATTCGCTAAAGGGCCGCGTGCGGACCGGTAGCGATTTTTTGTCGCCGCCGGTTTTTATTTTTGATCGAGTGACCGCAATGCCCATCAAGATCCCCGATACGCTGCCCGCTTTCGAAACCCTCGTCCAGGAGGGTGTACGGGTAATGACCGAGACAATGGCGATCCGACAGGATATCCGCCCGTTGCAGATCGGGCTGCTCAATCTCATGCCGAACAAGATCAAGACCGAATTGCAGATGGCCCGCCTGGTCGGCGCCTCGCCGCTGCAGGTGGAGCTGTCGCTCATTCGCATCGGCGGGCACAAGGCGAAGAACACCTCCGAAGATCACCTGCTCGCCTTCTACCAGACCTGGGAAGAGGTAAAGCAGCGCAAATTCGACGGCTTCATCATCACCGGCGCACCGATCGAACTCCTGCCCTATGAAGACGTCACCTATTGGAAAGAGATGCAGGAGATTCTCGACTGGACCGAAACCAACGTCCATTCGACGATGAACGTCTGCTGGGGCGCGATGGCGGCGATCTATCATTTCCACGGCGTTCCGAAATACGAGCTGAAGGAGAAGGCCTTCGGCGTCTACCGCCACCGGAACCTGAAGCCTTCCTCGATCTATCTCAACGGCTTTTCCGATAATTTCGAGGTGCCGGTGTCGCGCTGGACGGAGGTCCGGCGCGCTGATATCGAGAAATCCGAAAGCCTGGAAATTCTGATGGAATCGAGCGAGATGGGCGTCTGCCTCGTGCATGAGAAAAGGGGCCGGCGGCTCTACATGTTCAATCATGTCGAATATGATTCCACCTCGCTCTCGGACGAGTATTTCCGTGATGTCGACGCCGGCGTGCCGATCAAGATGCCGCACAATTACTTCCCGCATAACGATCCGGCGCTTGCGCCGCAGAACCGCTGGCGCAGCCACGCACATCTCCTGTTCGGCAACTGGATCAACGAAATTTACCAGACGACGCCCTATGATGTCGAAGAGATCGGCATGGATCTCTGAGCGGATGAGCGGATGCCGCGGCATTTCTTTCTGATCCGACAGGTTGCGGATTGAAGCAAATGCGGGCAGGTTCCGATCCTGAACCCCAAGGATAGAACGGAACGGATGTCGATCATGTCGGAGAAGTTGGAGCGGGAAGTTTTCGGGCAGACGAAGGCGGGCGAAACCGTCTATCGTGTCGTCATCAAGGGCGGCGGGTTGACAGCCAAGATCATCAGCTGGGGCGCGGTCATCCAGGATCTGCGCCTTGAGGGACATGATGCGCCGCTCTCGCTCGGCTTTGAGGATTTCGACAGCTATCCGCTCTATTCCGCCTATTTCGGCGCGACGCCAGGCCGCTGCGCCAATCGCATCGGCGGCGGTAAATTCACGCTCGACGGCAAGGACTATCAGCTCGAGCCGAACGAAAACGGCGTCACGCATCTGCATGGCGGCAGCGACAATATCGCCAAACGCAACTGGACGATCGTCGAACATGCCGTCGACCGCGTGGTGCTGAAGATCGTCGATCCGGATGGCCGCGCCGGCTATCCTGGCAATTGCACTATCCAGGCAACCTTCTGGGTGCGCGACAACGGCGAACTGTCGGTGACCTACGAATCGACCAGCGATCAGCCGACGCTCGCCAATGTCTGCCAGCACGCCTATTTCAATCTCGACGGCCGCGAGGATGCGCTCGGCCACGACATCATGATCGCCGCCGACCACTATCTGCCGACCGACGAGAGGCAGGTGCCGACCGGCGAGATTCGTTCCGTCGCCGGCACGGAATTCGACCTGCGCGAAATGACGCCGATGAAGCGTTTCGTCGGCAGCGAGCAGGTGCTGTACGACCATAATTTCTGCCTGTCAGCCGAACGCACCGCCAAGCGCAGCGTCGCGCTCGCCCGCAGCCTTTATTCCGGTGTGTCGCTTGAGGTGCGTAGCACCGAGCCGGGCGTGCAGTTCTATGCCGGTTTCAAGCTGAATACCGGGGCGCCCGGCCTCGGTGGGCGCAAATACGGACCCTTCGCAGGTTTCTGCCTTGAAACGCAGGTCTGGCCGGATGCCATCAATCACCAAGGTTTCCCGAATGCGGTGCTGCGCCCCGGCGAAGTGCTGCGTCAGGAGACGGATTATATTTTTACCAAGAGCTGAGCGTCGGCCGGACGAACACGTGTCAAATTTGAGCGCTATGAAACCCTCTCCGGACACGCGCCGGGGAGGGTTTTTTCTATCGGCATCCGATTGCGTCTTGCCGATTGGTTCTAAATAGGTTCTATTGCCATCCCATGGATAGAACCAGTCTGATAGCGGAACTGAATAGCCGCGGTCTGCGTGACGCGGGCCTGACCGGCCCGCTCTACAAGCGGCTGGCGCTGGCCCTGACCGGCCTTGTGCAGGAAGGCCTGCTGAAGCCTGGCACAGCGCTTCCGGGCGAGCGCGACCTTGCCGAGGCCTTGAAGCTCGGCCGCGTCACCGTGCGCACCGCCTATCGCGATCTGATGGCGTCGGGCGTACTGGAATCGCGGCACGGAAGCGGTACTTTCGTATCGAGCAGAGTGGAGCGCATGGAACAGTCGCTCTGGCGGCTGTCCTCCTTCTCCGCCGACATGCGCTCGCGCGGGCGGCTGCCGGCCGCACGGATCTTGTCGCGGTCGGTCAACACGCCGTCGCCGGAGGAATCCTTCCTGCTCGGCCTCGGTGGCGACGAGCCGGTTCTGCGGCTCGACCGCTTGCGTCTTGCCGACGGCCTGCCGCTGGCGATCGAGCGCGCGGTGGTGCCGATCAAGTTCCTGGGCGACGATGCCGGCGGCGAAGGATCGCTTTACGATGCGCTGGCGGCCAACGGCCACAGGCCGGTGCGGGCGCTGCAGCGGCTGACCGCGGTCACGCTCGACCCGTCCTCGGCCGCCATCCTGAATGTCAAATCAGGCGCGCCGGCGCTTCTGATCGAGCGCGTCTCGCGCCTGGAAGACCAGCGCGTCGTTGAATACACCCGCTCGCACTATCGCGGCGATGCCTATGATTTCGTTGCCGAATTGAGAATCGGAGATGACCTATGAGTGAGAACCAGTCGCTGATGCTGCAGGAAGCCGGCCAGTCGCCGGAGGTGGTAGCCACACTCCTCGAAAAGGAAAAGCCGGTCTTTGCCGAGATCGCCCGGCTGTTTTCGTCCGCCCGCCCGAGCGTCGTGACGACGGCGGCGCGCGGTTCCTCGGATCACGCTGCCACCTTCTTCAAATATCTTTTCGAGATCACCTGCGGCGTTCCGGTTGCGTCCGTCGGTCCGTCGATCGCTTCCGTTTACGGCGCCGCGCTCCATCTGAAGGGCGGCGTGCATTTCACCGTCTCGCAATCGGGTGCAAGCCCCGATATCGTGGCGCTGCAGGAGGCGGCCAAGAAAGGCGGGGCGACGACGATCGCCGTCGTCAACGTCACCGACAGCCCGCTGGCGAAACAGGCTGATATCGTTCTCGGCCTGAATGCCGGCGCCGAAAAGAGCGTTGCGGCAACGAAGTCCTTCATCGCTTCCGTTGCCGCTCTTGCCGGCGTCACGGCTGCGATCGGCGGCGCGTTCGACCTGCAGACAGCGCTCGCCAAGCTGCCGGAGGCGCTTTCGGCAACCGCCGGGATCGATACGGCGGCAGCCGAAGAGGTGCTCTTCCATGCGACCTCGCTCTATACGGGCGGCCGTGGCCCGGCTTTCGCGATCGCGCTTGAAGCGGCATTGAAGGCCAAGGAAACCGCCGGCCTGCATGCAGAAGCTTTCTCGCTGGCGGAACTGATGCACGGTCCGATGCGCCTTGTGCAGCCGGGTTTCCCGATCGTCGCCTTTGCGCCCGACGACGCGGCCTTCGCCAATAACAGCCAGGCGCTGGAGCGCCTGCAGAAGCTCGGCGCCACCACTGTCGGTTTCTCCACGCAGCCGCTTTCCGGCATCAATCTGCGCGTGCCGACAACGGGCAACGGCCTCGTCGATCCGCTGGTGTCGCTGCTCGTCTATTACCGGCTGATCGAGTCGGTGACGCGCCGCAAGGGCTTCGATCCGGACAAGCCGGCAAACCTGCTCAAGGTGACGGAGACGGTCTGATGGCCCGCAAGATCTTCATCGGCGCCCGTATTTTCGACGGCGAGCGCTTTCGTGACGACAAGGCGCTCATCGTCGCCGACGGCCGGGTCGAAGCGATCGTTGCGACAAACGACCTGCCGGACGGCGAGACGGTGACGCTTGCCGGCGGCGTGCTTTCGGCCGGCTTCATCGATGCGCAGGTCAACGGCGGCGGCGGACGGATGCTGAACGACGAACCATCAGTCGCCTCGATGGAGATCATCGCACAGGGGCATCGGCCCTATGGCACGACGTCACTGCTGCCGACGCTGATCACGGATACGGCAGAGGCCTCCATCGCCGCGATCGAGGCCGCGATCGAGGCTGTCAAAGGGCACCGCGGCGTCGCCGGCTTGCATCTCGAAGGCCCGCATCTGGCGCCGGCGCGCAAAGGCGCGCATCTGGCCGAATTGATGCGGCCGGTGGAGGACCGCGACGTCAAGGCCTTCATCCGGGCGCGTGAGGCGATCGGCACGCTGCTCGTCACTATTGCCGCCGAACAGGTGACGGTTGCCCAGGTGCGCGAACTTGCCGAAGCCGGCGTCACCGTCAGCATCGGCCATTCCGATTGTTCGAGCGAGGCGGCGGAGGAACGTTTCGATGCCGGGGCGCGCGGCGTCACGCATCTCTTCAACGCGATGAGCCAGATGGGACATCGCGCCCCCGGCCTCGTCGGCGCGGCGATCGATCATCCCTCGACCTGGTGCGGCATCATTGCCGACGGCCATCACGTCGATCCGAAGGCTTTGCGCACGGCGCTGCGCGCCAAACGCGGCGAAGGCAAGCTGTTCTTCGTCACCGACGCGATGTCGCTCGTCGGATCGGAAGAGGATTCGTTCACGCTGAACGGGCGCACCGTCCGGCGCGAAAAAGGCGGCTTCTGCTCGAAGCTGGTGCTGTCCGACGGCACGCTGGCCGGTTCCGACGTCGACATGATCTCGACGATCCGTTACGGCGTCACTTATCTCGACCTGACGCTCGCCGAGGCCTTGCGCATGGCGACCCTCTATCCCGCGCGTTTCCTCAGACTTGCCGATCGCGGCCATCTCTCGCCGGGCGCGCGCGCCGATCTCGTCCATCTTACCGATGAGCTGACTGTTACCGCCACCTGGCTCGCCGGCGAGGCGGCCTGACATCAAGGAGACGTGGCATGACTGATATCACCGATGCCTATTTCTCCAATCTGATCGGTCGACTGGAGACGCTGAAACGGGTACTTGCCGAGCCGATGGCGCAGGTAGCGTCGGTCATCCTCGATGCCGCCCGCGGCGACAAGCGCGTTTATGTCTTCGGCACCGGCCATTCGCACATGCTGGCGGAAGAGGTGCACTACCGCGCCGGCGGGCTTGCCTTCACCGTGCCGGTGCTTGTTGGGTCGGCCATGCTGCACGAGGGAGCGGTCATCAGCTCGGTCTATGAACGCACACAGGGCCTCGTGCGGCCGATGCTGGAGCGTTACGGCATGCAGCCGGGCGACGTTATTATCATTGCCTCGAATTCCGGCGTGAACGCCGCGCCGATCGAGGCCGCCGACTATGCGCATGAAATCGGCGCCAAGGTCATCGCCATCACCTCGATCGCCTATTCCGCAGCGATCGCCAATGGCCGCCGGCGGCTCGCAGAAGTCGCCGATATCGTGCTCGACAACGGGCTGCCGCCGGGTGATGCCGTTCTCGACCTCGCAGGCACAGGACTTCGGGTCGGCCCGGTCTCGACGGCAGTCGGGGTCACAGTCATCAATGCGATCTTTGCCGAAGTCGCCTCGGAGCTTTCCAGATCCGGCGATGCGCCGGTCTATCTCAGCGCCAACATGCCGGGGGCGGCCGAGATCAATCAGAAGCTGGTGGAGAAGTACAGGCCGCGCAATCCGCATCTCTGATATCGCGGATAGAAAAAAGGCCGGTCTGAGCCGGCCTTTTGCGCGAGATGCAACCAGGATCAGTCCTTTGCGCGCTCGACGTAGGAATTGTCTTCGGTCGCGATGACGACGCGGGTGCCGGCATTGATGTGCGGCGGCACCATGGTGCGCACGCCGTTCGACAGCATGGCCGGCTTGTAGGAGGACGACGCCGTCTGGCCCTTGACGACCGGCTCGGTCTCGGTGATTTCGAGCGTGACGTGGCGCGGCAGTTCCAGCGCCAGCGGAATGCCTTCGTGGATCGACAGGATGCAGGACATGCCTTCCTGCAGATAGGCTTTCTGGTCGCCCATGGTTTCGACGTCGACCACGACCTGGTCGTAGGTCGCCGGGTTCATGAAGTGGAAGCCTTCGCCGTCTTCATAGAGATACTGGAAGGAGACGTCTTCGACGAAGGCGCGCTCGACCTGTTCGGTGGTGCGCCAGCGCTCGGAAACCTTCACGCCGTCGACGATGCGGCGCATGTCGACCTGGGTGACCGGCGTGCCCTTGCCCGGATGAAAGTTCTGGGCGGTGAGAACGACGTAGAGCTTGCCGTCGACATCGAGAACGTTGCCCTTGCGGACCGAAGAGGCGATGACCTTGACCATAAGACTTCCTTGTAACTCGGCTTTCGGCGTCGTAGAGGACTGTCGAAACGCCCCGAAGACGCAAATGTTTTTCTTTGGGGGCGCAACTAACCTAAAATCCGGGAAATAGCCACCCCATACCGGCTTCTCCGGCGAAGAAAGCTTGGAATGAACTCTGCGGCCAAAGCGTCCCCCTGGTGGACCCCGTCCGTGCATGCCGATCGCCGCCCGTTCCTCATCGGGCGCAATGCGATCCAGGCGGCATTGCGCGGTTTTTTTGCGCGCGAGGATTTCATCGAGGTGGATACAGCGGTGCTGCAAATCTCGCCGGGCAACGAGGCGCACCTGCATGCCTTCGCGACGGAAGCGGTGACGACGGACGGGCAAAGAGCGCCGTTTTATCTGCACACCTCGCCGGAATTCGCCTGCAAGAAGCTGCTCGCAGCCGGTGAGCAGCGCATCTCGTGCTTTGCCCATGTCTACCGCAATCGCGAGCGCGGGCCGCTGCATCACCCGGAATTCACCATGCTCGAATGGTATCGGGCGGGCGAAAGCTATGAGAGCCTGATGATGGATTGCGTGCGCATTCTGGCGCTTGCGGCCGAGACGGCGAAGACTGACAGGCTTGTCTATCGCGGCCGTGAGAGCGATCCCTTTGCGGGGCCGGAGCGGGTGAGCGTCGCCGAAGCCTTCGAGCGTCACGCCGGCATCGATCTTCTCGCCTCGGTCGCCGCCGACGGTTCGACCGATCGTGAGCATCTGGCGGCCGAGCTCAGGCGCGCCGGCATGCGTATGGCCGAAGACGACGGCTGGGCCGATCTCTTCAGCCGGGTGCTTGTCGAGAAAATCGAGCCGCATCTCGGCTTCGGCCGCATCACCATCCTCGACGAATATCCGGTCTCGGAGGCGGCCCTTGCCCGCCCTTCAGCCGGCGATCCGCGTGTTGCCGAGCGTTTCGAACTCTATGCCTGCGGCGTCGAGCTCGCCAACGGCTTCGGCGAGCTCACCAACGCCGCCGAACAGAAGCAGCGGTTCGAGATCGAGATGGCCGAGAAGATGCGCGTCTATGGTGAGACCTACCCGATCGACGAGGATTTCCTGGCGGCGCTGTCATCGATGCCCGAGGCAAGCGGCATCGCGCTCGGTTTTGACCGGCTGGTGATGCTGGCGACGGGCGCTTCGCGCATCGATCAGGTGCTCTGGGCACCGGTTGCGGAGTATGGGCGATGAACGCCGTCAAGCCGATCAAGAGCGTCGATGATCTTCTACAGGCAGGGCTGGCCTCGCCCCCCGATCGCGCAATGCTCGACGAGGTGGCCGCGCGTTATGCGATCGCCCTGACACCTATTATCACCAGGCTGATAGATCGGGCCGATCCTGATGATCCGATCGCACGGCAATTCGTGCCCGACGCGGCCGAACTGACGGTCGCGCCGGGGGAACGCGCCGATCCGATCGGCGATCATGCCCACAGCCCCGTCGAAGGCATCGTCCACCGCTATCCCGATCGCGTATTGCTCAAAGCCGTGCATATCTGCCCGGTCTATTGCCGCTTCTGCTTCCGACGCGAAATGGTCGGGCCGCAGGGTCTCGGCACGCTCGATGCGGCGGCGATGCGGAAAGCCTTCGATTACATAGCCGGTCACCAGGAGATCTGGGAAGTCATCCTCACCGGCGGCGATCCACTGGTGCTTTCCGCGCGCCGGCTCCGCGACATCATGGAGGCGCTCGCGGCAATCGCGCATGTCAAGATCATACGCTTCCACACCCGCGTTCCCGTGGTCGATCCCGAAAAGATCGACGCGGCGCTGATCGCTGCCCTGAAGGCGAGCGGCAAGACGGTCTATGTGGCGCTGCACGCCAATCATTCGAGGGAACTGACAAGCGAAGCGCGCGCGGCTTGCGCCCGCCTGGTCGATGCCGGCATCGCCATGATCAGCCAGTCGGTACTGCTGAAGGGCGTTAATGACGATCCCGACGTGCTTGCCGAACTGATGAAGGCCTTCGTCGAAATCCGCGTCAAACCCTATTACCTGCACCATCCGGATCTCGCGCCCGGCACCGGCCATTTCAGATTGACGATCGACGAGGGGCAGCGGATCGTCGCGGCGCTGCGCGGACGGATTTCCGGGCTTTGCCAGCCGGCCTATATCCTCGATATCCCGGGTGGTCACGGCAAGGCCGTCATCAGCGAAAGCGTTATCCGGACAACAGGGGACGGATGTCATTCCGTCTCGGACTATCGCGGCGGCGAGCATTCCTATCCCCCCGCCGGTTGACGCAAAATGGCGCGTTGCGTGTCATTTCTGTACTCGTCGCCTCGAACAGCGCCGCAAGCTTCGCCGTCGGAAATCTATTAAACTATTGATGTGACATTCTTATATTCAGCCCGGCCGGGCCGATCGCTAAAATCCTAACTGTGAGTGACTACCATATTTAACCCAACAAATTAGCGGAATGTTCTGTTTTCCGCACTAAAAGGACGCTCATGACAAGGCGATGAACGCCGGTTCGGGATCATGAGAATCTTGGAGTGATGGGATGAATACGACAATCCGCGACCTCGTAGCCAAATTCGGCAAGCTTCCGACGTCGATTGACCAGATCGCCGACGATGCCGACCTTTATGCAGCAGGTCTGACGTCCTTCGCTTCGGTGCAGCTGATGCTCGGCATTGAAGAAGCCTTCGACATCGAATTCCCCGACAATCTCTTGAACCGCAAATCCTTCGCGAGCATCTCGGCGATCGCTAAAACCGTCGATCTCATCCGGGACGGTCGGAAAGTCGCCTGATGAATTTCCCCGTCAAGATCATACAGGACGGTCTTGTCGCAAGGGTGGCTCGCGTCGCCGAAATCGCGGCCAAACATGCCGATGCTGTTGACGCCGAGGGCCGTTTCCCACGGGAATCCGTGGGTGCCATGAAGGCCGAGAGGCTGCTCGGCATTCAGGTGCCGCACCATCTCGGCGGTGAATCGGCCTCGATCACTGAGATCGCCGAATTGTGCTCGATGCTCGGCCAGGCTTGCGCGGCGAGCGCCATGGTCTTCGCCATGCACCACATCAAGCTGTCGAGCCTTGTCGAACACGGCGCTGACAGCGAATGGCATCGCGACTTCATGCGCAGCATTGCTGCCGAGCAGCTGCTGATCGCCTCCGCCACCACCGAAGGCGGGATCGGCGGAAATCTGCGCAACAGTATTTGCGCGGTCGAAGTCGATGGCGATATCTGCCGCCTCGAAAAGGATGCCACCGTCATTTCCTACGGCTCCCATGCCGACGCCATTCTCATCACCTCGCGTGCCCACGCCCAGGCCGCCTCCTCCGATCAGGTGCTGACGGCCTTCCTCAAGGACCAGTATACGCTCGAAAAGACGCACGTCTGGAACACGCTCGGCATGCGCGGCACCTGTTCCGACGGCTTCCTCTTCAAAGGGCAAGCGCCGGCGCATCAAATCCTGCCGAAGCCTTTCGCCGAGATCGCCGCGCAGTCCATGCTCGCGTCCTCGCACCTGTTGTGGAGCGGCGTCTGGTACGGGATTGCGGTCGACGCCGTCGCCCGTGCCCAGGCTTTCGTGCGCGCCGCCGCCCGCAAGTCCCCCGATTCCCAGCCGCCCGGCGCCCTGCGCCTCGCCGAGGTCTCGAACCTGCTGCAGATGGTGAAATCCAACGTGGTGGCCGGCCTGAAGGCCTATGAACATGCAAAAGCCGATCCCGACAGGCTGTCGGCGATGGGCTTTGCCGTGGCGATGAACAACGTCAAGATCGCCTCGTCCGAGACGATCCTGGAGATCGTCAACCATGCCATGCTGATCTGCGGCATCATGGGCTACAAGAACGGCACGCCCTTCAGCCTCGGACGCCATCTGCGCGACGCACATTCCGCACAACTCATGATCTCGAACGACCGCATCCTCGGCAATACGTCGAGCATGCTTCTTGTCCACAAGCAGGACACTAGCCTACTGGGGTAACAGTCATGGATATGCAGACCTCGTTTCTCGACCGGCTTTTCGAAGCCGGCCTGCTGATCGACACGGGCATCGATGGACTCTATGGCCGCAGCGGCCAGTTCGAGGAGGTGATCGCTGCCTTCGAGCGCCTCATCGATAAGGTCGGCGGCGCCGACGGTGCGGAGGCCATGCGCTTTCCTCCGGGCATGAACCGCGCCTTCTTCGAAAAGAGCGGCTACATGAAGAGCTTCCCGCAACTGGCCGGCACGGTGCACAGCTTCTGCGGCAGCGAACTCGATCATGTCAGCCTGCTGCAATGCATGGAGGTCGGTGAGGACTGGACCAAGGGGCAGGAGGCGACCGACATCGTGCTGACGCCGGCGGCCTGCTATCCGCTCTATCCGACGATCGCCAAGCGCGGCAATCTGCCGAAGACGGGCGGCCTCTTCGACCTCCAATCCTACTGCTTCCGCCACGAACCGTCGAAAGATCCGGCCCGCCAGCAGCTCTTCCGCATGCGCGAATATGTCTGCATGGGTACCGAAGAGCACGTCACCGAATTCCGCCAGCGCTGGATGGACCGCGGCGTCGAGATGATGAAGGCCGTCGGCCTCGAGGTGACGATCGACATCGCCAACGATCCGTTCTTCGGCCGCGCCGGCAAGATGCTCGCCAACAACCAGCGTGACCAGAACCTGAAATTCGAACTGCTGATCCCGATCACCTCGGCCGCCAATCCGACCGCCTGCATGAGCTTCAACTATCATCAGGATGCCTTCGGCGCGAAATGGGGCCTCAACCTCGAGGACGGCAGCGTTGCGCACACGGCGTGTGTCGGCTTCGGGCTCGAGCGCATCGCGCTTGCGCTGTTCCACCATCACGGGTTCGACGTGAAGGCATGGCCGGCCAATGTACGGAAAGCGCTGTGGGGCTGAGCTATTCGATGACATCGGTATTCCCGGGGATCAGCCCGGAAAGCTACTGTCAGCACGCGCTGCATTCCAGCGAGCGCGCCTGGCCGGAAACCAACTGTTACGTCGATCTCTGGATCGAAGTGCTGGCGACGTCAGGGGTGGCACCCGAGGCGATGCTGGGTTTCACCCTGGCGCAGGATTTCGAAGGCGACCAGTTCACCTTCTTCAAGGTACCGCTCGAGGATCTCGAGACACTTTACGGCATCCACGCGACCGAGCTTGCCATCTATGACCGGGTCGAGCGGCATGTCGAGGTGCAGATCGCGCGGGGCCGCCTCTGCCTGATCGAGATGGATTCCTTCTACATGCCGGATACGCGCGGCACCGCCTACCGGCAGGAACACGGCAAGACGACGGTTGCGATCAACCGGCTGGACGTTGCGGCAAAGCGTGTCGACTATTTCCATAATGCTGGCTATTTCCGCCTCGAAGGCGAGGATTTCGACGGGCTGTTCCAGCTGCAGCTGACGGAGAACGGCCCGCCGTACCTGCCTTACACGGAATTTGCGCGGTTCCCGGAAAAGCCAGCCGACGAAGCACATCTGCGCGCGACCGCGCGTCGGCTCGCCGGGGTTCATTTCATCAGGCGACCAGGACAGAACCCGATCCGCGCCTTCGCCGCCGTCTTTCCGCAACAGGTGGAAGCGGTGGCTGAGCGGCCGTTCGGCTTCTTTCATAAATATGCCTTCAATACGCTTCGCCAGGTCGGCGCCAATTTCGAGCTGGCGGCCGATCATCTGGCGTGGCTCTCCGCGGATGAATTCGCAACCGCCGCGGAGCATGCCAGGCGCATTTCCGACGCAGCGAAATCCGTGCAGTTCCAGCTTGCCCGCGCCGTCGTCCGCAGGAAGTTCGAGCCGCTGCAGGCAGCTCTTGATCCGGCCGCCGATGCGTGGGATTTGATGATGGCATCGCTTGCAGAGCGAATCTGAGGCCGGAGATCAGACCATGCGGGGGCGTTTGGCAAGCATCGGAGCCGAGGAAAGCGTGCTTTCCGAAGGCTGGAACCTGGTCCTGACGGAACCGGATGCCTGCGCGGTGCCGCACGACATTCCGCTCTCCGCGCAGTTCATTCCCGCACCCGTTCCCGGCACCGTCGCCGCCGCACTCGAAAAAGCCGGGCTCTTCGACCGGGAAAATCCGGAACCGCTGAACACGAAAGACGCCTGGTATCTCTGCCGGCTCTTCGATGCCGAGCCCGGCGAAGCGATCCTGCGTTTCGAAGGGCTTGCGACGCTGTGCCATGTGTTCCTGAACGGCCAGGAAATTCTCTTTTCCGAAAGCATGTTTACGGCGCACGAGATTCCGGTGACGCTTACGGGCGGTGACGAGCTGGCGCTTTGTTTCCGTGCGCTTGGCCCGCGTCTGTCGGAGCCCGGCCCGCGCGCGCGCTGGCGGCCGCAGATGATCACGCCGGTGGGCTTGAGAAATTTCCGCACGACGCTGCTCGGCCATATGCCGGGCTGGTGCCCCGATATTCATGCGGTCGGCCCGTGGCGACCAATTTCGCTGCTGCGGCGCAATCCGGTCTCGATCGACAATGTCTCCATCCGCGCCGTTTTGGAGGAGAGTGGCGTCGGCCGGCTGAGCGTTTCTCTGCACAACAATGCCGAGAACCATTCGATGCTGCTGCGCTGCGGCGGCATGGAACAGCCGTTCGAGAAGGTCGGCAACAATCATTATTCGGCTATCCTCAAGCTGGCCGACATCGAGCCCTGGTGGCCGCACACGCATGGCGCTGCACGTCTCTACGAACTGACGCTGGTTTCCGATGGCGCCGAGTACTCGCTCGGCAGCACCGGCTTCCGGCGTATCGAGGTCGAGCGTGGCGATGACGGCGACGACTTCGCGATTCTCATCAATGGCGAGCGCATCTTCTGCCGCGGCGCGGTGTGGACGACGGCGGATATCGCACGCTTGCCGGGCCGACGGGCGGACTACGAGCCGTTCCTGCGACTTGCCACTGGCGCCGGCATGAACATGATCCGCATCGGCGGCACCATGGCTTATGAGACGCCGGATTTCTTTGCGCTCTGCGACGAGCTCGGCCTGCTCGTGTGGCAGGACTTCATGTTCGCCAATTTTGACTATCCGCGCAACGACAAGGCTTTTCTCGGTCACGTGCATGCCGAGGTCGAGGAATTCCTGCACGGCGTCCAGGCCTCGCCTTCGCTCGCGGTGCTCTGCGGCGGCAGCGAGATCCACCAACAGGCGGCGATGCTCGGCCTGCCGATGGAATTCTGGAGTGGGCCGATCACCGATGAGATCATCCCCGCCGTGATCGCGCGCATACGTCCCGACGTGCCCTATGTCCCGAATTCTCCCTATGGCGGCGCAATGCCTTTTTCGCCGAACGCCAGTATCGCGCATTATTACGGCGTCGGCGCCTATATGCGGCCGATTGCCGACGCCCGCCGCGCCGAGGTGCGGTTTGCCTCCGAAAGCCTCGCCTTCGCGCATGTGCCGCAGCAGAGGACGCTGCATCGTCATCTCGACGCGCCGGCCGTCCACAGCCCACTCTGGAAGGCGCGGGTGCCACGCGACCGCAGCGCGTCGTGGGATTTCGAGGACGTTCGCGACTTCTATCTGGAGCTTCTTTACGGCTGCGATCCGGCCCGGTTGCGCCGTGAGGACCCGGAACATTATCTCGATCTCTCCCGCGCCGTCACCGGCGAGGTACTCGAGGAAACCTTTGCCGAATGGCGGCGCAAGGGCTCCGGCTGCAGCGGCGCGCTCGTCTGGACGCTGCAGGACCTATTGCCCGGCCCCGGCTGGGGCGTGATCGATTCGACCGGCGAGCCCAAGCCGGTCTGGTATGCGATGCGCCGTGCCTTCCGGCCGGTTCAGACTGTCTTTACCGATGAGGGAACCAACGGCCTTGATGTGCATGTCGTCAACGAGACGGACGCCGCACTCGACGTGGAGCTCGAAGTTTTCTGCCTGCGCGACGGCAAGCAGCAGGTCGTCAGCGGCAATACGGGTTTTACGCTGGCGGCAAGGAGCGTGGAACGTTTTGCGTCCACTGCACTGTTCGGCGCCTTCTTCGATACGACCTATGCCTTTCGCTTCGGCCCGCCAGCGCACGATGTGAGCGTGGCGCGACTGCGCTCGCTAGCCGACGGCACCGTTCTTGCCGAAAGCTTCCACTTCCCCTTAGGACGCGGCAAAGCGCTTCACGATGCGGGCATTGAGGCATCGGTCGGCAAGGTCGGCGACGATTGGTTCCTCGATCTCAGGACCGACCGGCTGGCGCAATCAGTGCATATCGACGTCGAAGGCTATCGGGCCGACGACGATTGGTTCCATCTGGCCCCCGGCGGGGTGCGGCGCGTGAAGCTTCACGCGCTCTCGGGCACGGAAAGCGATCTTCCACCTGCGGGCGAGATCAGAAGTCTGGGCAGCTCACATCGCGTCATGCTCCAGGGCTGATGCCAACAATAATCCCGCCGCATTGAGAAAGACCCGTATTTTGAGAACGATATACCGCTTTCTGCGTGCCCATCTCCTGCAGCGGCTGATCCCGCGGTCGCGTCTGGCCTTCAATTCGCGCAGGCCGGTGGAAATCGTCGGCTATCTCTCGATGGCCGTCGGCGTCGGCGAATCGGCAAGGCTCTGCGCCGGGGCTCTGTCGGAGGTCGGACGGACGATTTCGCTCTCCGACGTCAGCACCCATCCCAACGAGAATTCCTTCGCCGGTTGGACGCCGTCGGGTCTCTCCACCGAACTACCGGGAAGCCGTATCTGGCATCTCAATCCGCCGATGCTGCCGCGCGCCATCCTGAAGAAGGGCGTCGCGAATTTCACCCGCGCCTTCAATATCGGCTATTTCGCCTGGGAGCTCGAAGTCGTGCCGGCGGAGTGGCGCAATGCGATGCATTACATGAACGCCGTCTTCGTGCCGTCGGAATTCACCCGGCGGGCGATCGCGCCGCTGACCAAGGCGCCGGTCATTGTCGTTCCACATCCGGTCACCGAGGCGGTGGCGACCGACGGCATGCGAGAGAGGTTCGGCATTGGGAAGGATGCCTTTCTCGTCAGCTTCATCTTCAGCGCCGGCTCCTCGATCAACCGGAAGAATCCGCAGGCCGTCGTCGATGCCTTCAGGATCTTTGCCGCCGAAGCCCCAGGCGCTGTCCTGCTGATGAAGGCCAGCGGCGATGTGAACAAGGATGGAGGCCTGCGCGAGCTGATTGCGTCGGTTAAGGGCGACAGCCGCATCAAGATCGTCACCGACAGGCTGTCGAACGCCGATATCAACGGTCTCATCCGCTGTTCAGACGCCTATCTTTCGCTCCATCGGTCCGAGGGTTTCGGTCTGACGGTCGCCGAGGCGATCATGCAGCGTACCCCTGTTATCTCCACCGCCTGGTCGGGCACGGCGGATTTCTGCGATCCAGACAATACATGGCTGGTCGACTCTCCCCTCATTCCCGTGGTCGATACTCATCCGGAATTTGCCGGGCTCGCGGGCGCTGTCTGGGCCGATCCCTCTCCTGAAGCTGCGGCCGCGCACCTCAGGGACATCTTCCGCGCGCCCGAGCTTGCGCTGGACAAGGCGGCGAAGGCCCGGGCGTTCCTGCTGCGCTATCTCGCTGAGAATAGCTACGAGAAGGCGCTTCAGAGGCTGGCGGCGATGCAGGCGAGCTAAGCTGAGGTCGTCACTCCGCTTTATTTTAACATTTTCGCATTAGAGATGGCGAGTGTCCGGCCTAGTGAGCCGATCCTGACGGATGGACAGATGTCGAAGGGTATTATCGCAAATTCGGTGATGAATGCGGCGGCGGGTATGCTGCTGTTGCTGACGGGATTCGTTTCCTCGATCATCACCGCTCGGCTGCTGGGGCCGGAAGCGAACGGCATCGTTGCCTTTTCGCTCTGGCTAGTGGTGACCGGCGCCTCGATCGCCGAACTCGGCTCCAGCATCACGCTCCTGAAGACACTGCCGCAGCTATCGGCAGAAGGTTACGACGCACGCCGGCGGCGGGGGTTTGCCGCCATCCTCGTCAGCTTCATGATGTTTTCGACAGTCGTGCTGCTGGCCCTCTACGCGCTGTTTTTCCTGACCTCCGAGGAGATGCACTGGGCCGATACCGCGCCGTCCGTCGCTCTGGTCACCGGCGGGCTGTTCTTCGTCCAGGCGATCGGATCCTTCGTCAAATTCTACCTGATCGGAGAGAAGAAGCTCGGCGCCTTCTTCCGCCTGACCGTCGTCGTCTCGATCGTGCAGCTTGCCGGCGTCGCCGGCGGCGCCGTCCTCTATGGTGTCGAGGGGGTTCTCGTCGGCTATGCGCTCGGCCAGCTTGTCTTGTTTTTCGCCACACTGCCGATCCTGCTTGCGCGGCGGGACTGGTGCGGGGTGTCGCTGAAGTACCTCGCCTCCTCCTCCGTCATCCTCTCGCTCCAGTTCATCATCGATTCCATCTTCCTCAACCGGCTCGAGCTGCTGTTTCTGCAGCAGTTCTGGTCGGTGGAGATGGTCGGTTATTACGCCGTCGGCCTGTCGATCGCCAATATCGCGTTGCAGCTGCCGATCCAGATGACCGGCAGCCTGCTGCCCTATTACTCCGAGCGGCGGCACAACAGCGACGATTCGACATTGCCGGTCGAGGTTTTCGCCGCCGTCACCCGCAGCATGGCCTATATCGTGCTGCCGATGAGCCTCGGGCTTGCGGCAATCTCCAGCGAACTGGTGCTGGTCGTGTTCGGCGAGGCGTTCGGCCGCAGCGGCACGGTAGTGGCGCTGCTGGCACTGGTGGCGCCCGCCTATACTTTCATGCAGATCCTCAGCCTCTACCTCTTATCGATGGACAGGGCCCGCGCCCGCCTGAATACCAGTGTGGTCGGTGGCCTGGTAATGGTAGCGGGTTGTTTACTGATCGTACCTAGGCTTGCAGCCGAGGGCGCCGCGCTGGTGCGCATCCTCGTCTTCGTTGCAATGTCGGTGATGATGATCAGACAGACCGGATTCGGATCCCAACTTTCGGGTCTCTATAGAAGCCTGACGAAGGTGACGCTCGCCTCCGTGCTGTGCGCTTGCGGCGCCATCTCCGTGCTGGAATTTGTCCATGGTCCGGCCGGACTGGTCGGCGCGATCATGGCCGGCACGTTCTGCTATTTCGCAGCGCTGCGGGTGCTGCGCGCCGTACCGGCCGAAGATGTCGACGTCATGCGCTCCATTCTCGACAAGATGCCATCCGTGCTGCGCAAGCCGGTCGGGCACGCAATCAATTTCATTGCGCCGGCGCTTCCCGGCGATCCCGATCGCGCCAAGGTCGCTCCCGGCGAGTTCTCGCTCGAACCGGCCGAGGGGGCTGGACGCAGCGCTGCCCTGCCGGTCGTCTTCGACGGCACGATCGGTCTGTTCATGCCTGAGAATGCGGGAGTGAAGAAGCGGTCGGCCGCCGTGCTCTTCGTCAGCCCCTGGGGTTTCGAGGAGATGTGCAGCCGCAAGTTTTTCCGGGTTGCGGCCGAGCATTTTTCGGATATCGGTGTGCCGAGCCTGCGGTTCGACTATCGCGGCACCGGCGACGCGCTGGATTTCGACGCGCTGCCGGCAAGGCTGGAAACCTGGGAAGATTCGATCCGCGCAGCGGCCGTCAAGCTGAAGTCGCTCACCGGTTGCGATCGCATCGTCCTCATCGGTCAGGGCCTCGGCGCAACGCTTGCCCAACGCATCGGCTCTTCGATCGAAGGCGTCGACAGCCTTGTCATGCTGGCGCCGGTGCTGAGCGGCCGGGCCTATCTGCGTGAACTCACCATGTGGTCGAAGATCATCGATGCCGATCTCGGCCTCGGCAAGGAGCATGTCCAGACCGCCAAGGTTCAGATCGCCGGGCTCGTCATGCCCGAGGAGATCGCCGGCGAGCTCGCCAAGCTCAACATCGCCTCGCCGCAGGGATCGGCGGCGTCCCGCTATCTAATCCTCGAACGTCCCGCCAGGGCCGACGATACCGGCTTTGCGGACACACTGAAGGCGCTTGGCGCCGATGTCGAGCAGACGGTTTTCGAAGGCTATGACGAGCTCGTCACCAATCCGCTCTTCGCCAAGACCCCAATGGCTGTCGTCGCGCTGCTGACGACCTGGCTGGAGGGCGCCACGGTGGAGACATCCGCCGCCCCTTCGCCGGCAGAAATCAAGAACCCGCCGCTGGCCGGCGATGGGTTTGTCGAAATGCCGGTCCGTTTCGGAAGCCATGGTCACCTGGTCGGCGTCGTCAGCCGGCCGCCCGGCGAGATCAAGGGCAGTGCAGTACTCTTTCTGTCGACGGCCTATGACCGGCACGCCGGCTGGGGGCGGACGACGGTTGATATGGCGCGCGAGCTTGCGCGCCAGGGCGTGATTTCGCTGCGCTTCGATTCCGCCAATGTCGGCGACAGTCCGCCACGGCCCGACGCACCGGAGCAGGTGCTCTATTCCGCTACCCAGACCGCCGATGCGGTCGCCGCGCTCGATCTGCTCGAGGGCATCGCCCCCGGCCCGGTGATGGTGGCCGGCCGATGCAGTGGCGGCTATGTCGCCTTCCGCGCCGGCGTCGCCGATGAGCGGCTGAAGGCCGTCGTGTCGATCAATCCCTTCGTTTATTACTGGGATCCTGAGATACCGGTGCGTAAGGAACATGTTGTCTCGGTTCCCCGCAGCCTCGATGATTACGGCCAGCGCCTGGCGCGGCTCGATACGCTAAAGCGGTTGCTGCGCGGCCAGGTGGATGTCGTCTCTGCGCTGCAGAACATGGTCATCGCTGCCGGTCGTCGTCTGTCCCCATGGATCGCGCCGCTGCTCGAGCTGCTCCCCGACCGGCGCCACATCGCCCGCGAAGTCCGGCATTCCTTCGCTCAGTTCGGTAAGCGTAAGGTGCCGTTGACGCTGATCTACAGCGAAGGTGATGTCGGCCTCGACCACGTCTATTTCCACTTTGGACCGCGCGGCGCCAAGCTTTCCCGCTATCCGAACGTGCGGCTGCTGATGCTGCCGGACGCCGATCACAATCTGACGCCGCCGCAATCACGCAGGTTCGTGCTCGATGAGATTATCCGTCTCGCCAAAGCGTGACGGAAATTTCAGACTGTTGGGATCAGACCCGGTCGGCAGCGGCGACGTTGAGCGATCGGTAAAGATCGACATAAAGTCCGGCGACAATATCCCAGGAATAGCCGCGCACGGCGTCGACCAGCTCGTCGCGAACGCCATCCGGTTGGCGCGCGAGTGTTTCATAGGCCGCTTCAATCACCGTCGCCGCGGTCTCCGGGTGGGTGAAATCGGCTAGCTTGATAACGGGATGCCGGCCGGCAAGCGTTGTAAAGGCGTCATTGGCATTCAGCACCGGCAACAGGCCGGCGCTCATCGCCTCCAGCGCCACCAGCCCGAAACCTTCATACTCCGAGGCGGAGGCGAAGAGCGAGGCCTCGGCAATGATGCGCCGGATGGCGCCGTTGTCGGGCGAGACGTGCAGGGTGACGCCGCCGGCAAGGCTGCGGCTTTCGATGGCGGCTTCGACATCGGCCCGGTTCAGGTCGGATTCGGCTCCGACGATGTCGAGATGCCAATCCGTATCGCGGCTCTTCAGCACGGACATCGCGTCGAGCAGATGGTCCAGCCGCTTGTTCACCGAGAAGCGGCCGATGGTGACGATGCGGCGCCTCGGCCGCTGCGACGCGCTGCCGGCGAACTTGCCGATATCGGCGCCGTTTTCGATCAGCAGGCTGTCGGGTGCGATCACGGAAAACTGCTTGAGATCGGAGGCGCTGCAGCAGACGACGCGCCGGTAGGCCAGTGCCGAAGCGCGGGTCAGCGTGCGGAACCAGATCTTCTTGATCGCGGCGTATTTCCGGGTGTGGAAGAAGCCGCCATGGGTGGTGACGATCATCGGCTTGCGATGCAGCAGCCGGCCCCAGGCGAGCGCATCGAAGAAGAAGTCGATGGCATGGACATGCACGAGATCGGCATCGGCGAGATGGCGGAAAACCTGGGGCGCCAGCGGATATCGGCTGCTGCCGGACCAGGGAATGCGCACCACCTCGATGCCGTCGATGTCTTCGCGCGCCGGCAGTTTATTCTTCGGTGCGGTGAACAGCGAATCGAGTGTGACGACGCGAACGCGATAACCGCGCCGGACGGTCTGGCGGGCAAGATTGGCGACCACATCTTCCAGGCCGCCGCGATTGGGCAAAAACTGGCGCACGACATGGACGATCAGCGGCGCCGTTTCCGGCTGCGGCCTCTCGCGCACCCTGTCTGCCTCGACGATCGCCATTTCCCACCTATCGCTGCGCGTGCCAACTCGTGTTGGCGCGGATTTATAGCAACGACCAGATACCCCCGGCGTTAAGGCGTGGTTGCAGCGGCGTCCTGCGGAGGCGATTCTTCGCGAAAAAGGTTAACCGTGTCTGACGGGAATTCAGAACGCCTTGAAGGTCAACGTCGTCAGCGAGCGGACGATGCCGGGAATATTGGCGAGGTTGTCGTTGATGAACTTGCCGATGTCCTGGCCTTCCTCGATGTAGACCTTCAGCAGCAGATCGTAGTCGCCGCTGGTGGAATAGAGCTCCGAAACCAGTTCGGTCTGGTAGATGGCGTCGGCGACCTCATAGGTTTTGCCGGGGGCGCATTGGAGCTGGACGAAGATCGGCTTCATGGGATTTCCTGCAGAGGTTGTTTGGCTGATATAATGGTCGAAAGCGCCATGCCGATGCAAGCCGTTCCTCACGCAGCCGGATTGGCGCCGCCTTCCGCGACGATCCAGTCGCGGAAGGCGGCGAGCGGCGCATAGTCGGCGCGCTCGCGCGGAAAGGCAAGATAATAGCGCTCACGGCTCTCCATCTCCCGATCGACGGCGGCGACAAGATCGCCGCGCCTGAGCTCCTCTTGCATCAGGAATGTCGGCAGCAGGGCGACGCCGAGACCGGCGATCGCCGCCTGCGCGGCGGTGGCGAACTGGTCGAAGAGCATTCCGTGCACGCTTTCGAAGGAAACGCCGTTGCCGGCGAACCACTGCTCCCACGCATCCGGGCGCGTCGTCAGATGCAGAAGCGGAACGGCGAGCAGATCCTGCGGCCCTGTGATCGTGTATCGCTTGAGAAAGTCAGGGCTGCAGGCCGGCACCGTGTGTTCCGACATCAGCAAGGTCAATTCCGCCCCCGGCCAGTGCGGATGGCCGAAATGGATCGCGGCATCGATGGAATCGAGGCGAAAATCGAAGGGTGAAAGCCGGGTCGCCAGATTGATGGTTACACCTGGATTGGCGGCGAGGAAGCGTCCGAGGCGCGGCGCCAGCCAGCGCGTGCCGAAGGTCGGCAGGATGGCGAGATTGAGCGTGCCGCCATGCGGATTGGCGCGCAGGTTCAAGGAGGCACTGGATATCCGCCGCAGCGCCTCGCGGATTTCGCGGGCGTAGCTGTCGCCGGCCAGCGTCAGCCGCATGGTCTGGCGTTCGCGCAGGAAGAGCTCGACGCCGAGCTGCTCTTCCAGCGCGCTCACCTGGCGGCTGACGGCGCTCTGCGTCAGATCGAGCTCGCGTGCGGCCGCCGTGACGCTGCCGGTGCGGGCGACCGCCTCGAAGGCGGCGAGATGTGAAATCGACGGCAGAAAGCGTCTAGAGCCAAGCATGATCATTCCGTTTCAGAATGAGCTATTTCCGAAATAGCGATATTTCCGGCTTCGCAGCGGTTGTAAAGAGTTTCATCCTGCAAAAACGGAATGAGCCGGAGTTTTCAAGATGCCGCAAACCTTCGTTTCCACTGACCGCATCCGTTCGCTTTTCACCGAGGCGATGTCGCAGATGTATCGGACGGAGGTGCCGCAATACGGCACGCTGATCGAGCTGGTCGCCGATGTGAATGCCGGCTGCCTCGAACGCGATCCGGATCTGCGCGAGCGCCTGGCCCGCGCCGGCGAGCTCGAGCGCATCGATGTCGAGCGTCACGGCGCCATCCGCCTCGGCACGGCTGACGAGCTTTTCACCATTCGCCGGCTGTTCGCCGTCATGGGCATGCAGGCGGTCGGCTACTACGATCTCTCCGTTGCCGGCGTGCCGGTCCACTCCACCTGCTTCCGGCCAATCGACGAGACCGCACTCAACATCAATCCATTCCGAGTCTTCACCTCGTTGCTGCGCCTGGAACTGATCGAAGACGAAGGGCTGCGCAGCGAAGCCGAGGCGATTTTGGCAAAGCGGCGCATCTATACGCCGCGCGCCGTCGCGCTGATCGAGCGCCACGAGCAGAATGGCGGTCTGACGGAAGCGGAAGCAGCGGAATTCGTCGCCGAGGTGCTCGAAACCTTCCGCTGGCACAGCGAGGCGACGGTCAGCGCCGAAACCTACAAGCGCCTGCACGACGCCCATCGGCTGATCGCCGACGTCGTCAGCTTCAAGGGCCCGCATATCAATCATCTGACGCCGCGCACGCTCGATATCGACGCGGTCCAGGCCCGCATGCCGGAACGCGGCATCACACCGAAGGCCGTCATCGAAGGGCCGCCGCGCCGTCATTGCGATATCCTGCTGCGGCAGACGAGCTTCAAGGCGCTGGAGGAGGCGATCGTCTTTGCCGGTGAAGCGGAAGCCGTTCAGGGGACGCATACCGCCCGTTTCGGCGAGATCGAACAGCGCGGCGTGGCGTTGACGGCCAAGGGCCGGGCGCTCTACGACCGGCTGCTCGCCTCGGTTCGCGGGGAAGTGCAGGTCGGCGCCGGCGGCGCCAAGGCCGGCGCTTACGATCAGGAACTCGCCGGTCGTTTCAAGGCGCTACCAGACAGCTGGGACGAGCTGCGCAGGCAAGACCTGGCCTTCTTCCGTTATTCCGCCACGTCAGAAGGCATTGCCGCCGCGGTCAACGGCACGCTGCCTGGCGATCCGGAAGCGCTGATCGCCAAGGGTCACCTTGCCTTCTCGCCGATCGTCTACGAAGACTTCCTGCCCGTCAGCGCGGCCGGCATCTTCCAGTCGAATCTCGGCACCGATCAGCAGCAGAATTATACCACGCGCTCGAACCGCGACGCCTTCGAGGCCGCACTCGGCGCCACCGTTCAGGACGAGCTGGCGCTTTATGCCGAGCGCCAGGCCGCATCGCTGGATGCAGCGATGGAAACGCTTGGCCTTGCGGGCGTCTACTTGAAGACCGTTGCGTGAAATGCGAGCTTCAACGCTTCATCATATGGGTTAAACTACCGCGATTTCGTTCCACTCGGACTGAACCATGCTGAATGATCCGCGCTCCCACGGCCTCTGGGAAAAGACCGCAGCCGAACCGCCTGTAACCTCGCCTCTCGCAGGCGCGGTATCGGCCGACGTCGTCATCGTCGGCGGCGGCTACACCGGCCTCTCCTCCGCCCTGCATCTTGCCGAAGCCGGCTCGGAGGTGGTGCTGCTGGAGGCGAAGGAGATCGGTTTCGGCGGCGCGGGGCGCAATGTCGGCCTGATCAATGCCGGCATGTGGGTGATGCCCGACGATCTGCCCGGCGTGCTCGGCCCGCTGCACGGCGAGCGCCTGCTCGAGCTGCTCGGCAATGCGCCGAAGCTC
Source organism: Rhizobium lentis (assembly GCF_014200175.1). Classification (GTDB taxonomy): domain Bacteria; phylum Pseudomonadota; class Alphaproteobacteria; order Rhizobiales; family Rhizobiaceae; genus Rhizobium; species Rhizobium mulingense. The sequence continues at coordinate 300,555 of NZ_JACHBD010000007.1, forward strand.
GTCATGGAACTGATCGACAGGCATGGCATTGCCTGCGAACTCGAACGCAACGGCACGCTGCACTGCGCGGTCGGCGCGGAGGGGCTGAAGGAAATCGAAGAACGCGCGGCGCAATGGTCCGCCCGCGGCGCGCCCGTGACGCTGCTCAATGCGGCGGAGACGGCCAGACGCATCGGCAGCGACGCCTATACTGGCTCGCTGCTCGACTTGCGCGCCGGAACGCTGCAGCCGCTGGCCTATGCGCGCGGCCTTGCCCATGCCGCCGTCAAGGCGGCTGTCACGATCCATACGTCGAGCCCCGTCACCGCAACGGAGCGCAGCGGCAGCCGCTGGACCGTGAAGACAGCGAAGGGCCAGGTCAGCGCGGACTGGATCATCGTCGCAACCGACGCCTATAGCACCGGCCCCTTCGAGCAGGTGCGCAACGAACAGGTCTACCTGCCCTATTTCAATTTCGCCACCGTGCCGCTCGGCCACAATCTGCGCCAATCGATCCTGCCGGGGCGGGAAGGTGCGTGGGATACCAAGGACATCCTCTCCTCCTTCCGCATGGACCAGGCCGGCCGTCTCGTCTTCGGCAGTGTCGGAGCACTGCGCAATACCGGGCTCGCCGTGCATAAGGGCTGGGCCAAGCGCGCCCTGAAGCGGCTCTTCCCCATGATCGGTGACGTCGAATTCGAATGCGAATGGTACGGCCAGATCGGCATGACCGATAATGCGCTGCCGCGCTTTCATAAATTCGCTCCCGGCTTGATCGGCTTTTCGGGTTATAATGGCCGCGGCATCGCCCCCGGCACGGTTTTCGGCCGGACACTGGCCGAGCATATTCTCGGCCGGCTTTCGGAAGCCGATCTGCCGCTGCCGCTGACCTCGCCCACCGAACCGAGCTTCCGGGCGCTTCGGGAATTATGGTACGAAGCCGGCGCTCAGGTCGCCCACTTCGCTGATGCCCGCTTCTGAGAACCGCGCTTCTGAGAGGCGAAACTCGCTTCTGGAATAACAAGATTGGAACCACGACAATGAATATCGCCGTCCTCGATCTCGCCACCGAAACCGCCAAGCTGCTCGCCGAACTCGGCGTCGACGCCGGCCGCTATCAGGGCGGCACGCTTTCCGTCACCTCGCCTGTTACGGGCCAGGAAATCGGCAAACTCAAAGAGCACACGGTTTCCGAGACGAAGGCGGCGATCGAAGAGGCGCACAAGGCTTTCCTCGAATGGCGTTCCGTTCCGGCGCCGAAGCGCGGCGAGCTGGTCCGCCTCCTCGGTGAGGAGCTGCGGGCCGCCAAGACGGCGCTCGGCCGTCTCGTCTCGATCGAGGTCGGCAAGATCACCTCGGAAGGTCTCGGCGAAGTGCAGGAGATGATCGATATCTGCGATTTTGCCGTCGGCCTGTCCCGTCAGCTCTACGGTCTGACGATCGCCACCGAGCGCTCCGAGCACCGGATGATGGAAAGCTGGCATCCGCTTGGCGTGGTTGGCATCATCTCCGCCTTCAACTTTCCGGTTGCCGTCTGGTCGTGGAATGCAGCACTGGCAATGGTCTGCGGCAATTCCACCGTCTGGAAACCTTCGGAAAAGACGCCGTTGACCGCACTTGCCGTGCAGGCGTTGTTTGAAAAGGCGCTGAAGCGCTTCATTGCTGAGGGCGGCATCGCGCCGGCCAATCTGTCAACACTGATCATCGGCGGCCGCGAGGTCGGCGAAGTGCTGGTCGATCATCCGAAAATCCCGCTCGTATCCGCCACCGGATCGACCGCCATGGGTCGCACCGTCGGCCCACGCCTGTCGCAGCGTTTTGCCCGCGCCATCCTCGAACTCGGCGGCAACAATGCCGCGATCGTCTGCCCGAGCGCCGATCTCGACCTGACGCTGCGCGGCGTCGCCTTCTCCGCCATGGGCACGGCCGGCCAACGCTGCACGACTCTGCGCCGCCTTTTCGTCCATGAAAGCGTCTACGACCAGCTGGTGCCGCGCCTGCAGAAGGCCTACGGCTCCGTCACCATCGGCAATCCGCTCGAAACCGGCACGCTGGTCGGACCCCTGATCGACGGTCAGGCCTTTGAGAAGATGCAGGCAGCGCTTGGCCAGGCGAAATCGGCGGGCGGCAAGGTCACCGGCGGCGAGCGTGTCGACAACGGTTCGGCCGATGCCTTCTATGTTCGCCCCGCGCTGGTCGAAATGCCCGATCAGACTGGACCGGTCGAGCACGAGACCTTCGCGCCCATTCTTTACGTGATGAAATACAGCGATTTCGACGCGGTGCTGGCCCTGCATAACGCCGTGCCGCAGGGGTTGTCCTCGTCGATCTTCACCAACGATATGCGCGAGGCGGAAACCTTCGTCTCGGCTCGCGGTTCGGACTGCGGCATCGCCAACGTCAACCTCGGGCCTTCGGGCGCCGAGATCGGCGGCGCCTTCGGCGGCGAGAAGGAGACCGGCGGCGGACGCGAATCCGGCTCCGATGCCTGGAAGGCCTATATGCGCCGCGCCACCAACACGATCAATTACGGCAGCACGCTGCCGCTTGCGCAGGGCGTCAAGTTCGACGTCGAATAGGCGCGGTGACGAGAAAGGCGGCGTTCCCGAAGTGCCGCCTTTTCTATCGGCTCGAAATTATTCCCTCGAAACTGAGCTGTTGCGTCAAGATATTGTGATGCTTTTTTTGCTCACAACAAACTTGAAATAATCACTCAGGAAAAATATACGCCTCTGATCGCCCTTGGGAGCTCGGGTAACATCGCCACGGAGGCCATCTTGACAATTAAACTTAATCTCTTATCCCACGCGTTTGCGCTTGCCGCCTCGCTTCTCTCCGCCACCGCGTTCGCCGGCAGCGCCCATGCGCAGGACGCAGGTCTCGTCGTCTACAATGCCCAGCATGAAAGCCTTGGCCGCGAGTGGGTCGAAGCATTCACCAAAAAGACCGGCATCAAGGTCACCATGCGTCAGGGCGGCGACATGCAGTTCGCCAACCAGATCATCCAGGAAGGCGACGCCTCTCCGGCTGACGTATTTCTCACAGAGAATTCGCCGGCCATGACGCTGGTCGACGGCGCCGGCCTCTTCGCCCCGGTCGAAAAGGATACACTGGATCAGGTCCCGGAGCAGTATCGCCCGGCCGATGGCATGTGGACCGGCATTGCCGCCCGCACGACGGTCTTTGCCTATGACAAGACCAAGCTCAGCGAGGACAAGCTGCCGAAGTCGCTGCTCGATCTCGCCGATCCCGCCTGGAAGGGCCGCTGGGGTGCAGCCCCGGCCGGCGCCGACTTCCAGGCTATCGTCGCCGCGCTGCTGCAGCTGAAGGGCGAAGACGCCACCAAGGCATGGCTGAAGGGCCTCAAGGACAATGCCACCCCCTACAAGGGCAACAGCGTCGCTATGAAGGCGGTCAATGCAGGCGAAGTCGAAGGCGCGGTCATCTATCACTATTATTGGTTCGGCGATCAGGCCAAAACCGGCGAGAACAGCAAGAATGTCGGCATGCACTACTTCAAGAACCAGGATCCGGGCGCTTTCGTCAGCGTTTCCGGCGGCGGTGTCCTGAAGTCCACGCAGCACATGAAGGAAGCTCAGGCTTTCCTGAAGTTCATCACCGGCAAGGCGGGCCAGGCGGTTCTGAAGGACGGCACGTCCTATGAATATGCAGTCGGCAAGGACGCAGCCTCCAACAGCAAGCTGACGCCGCTCGCCGATCTCAACGCGCCGAAAGTCGAGGCTTCGACGCTTGATAGCAAGAAGGTGGTGGAGCTGATGACCGCCGCCGGCCTTATCTGACACTTCTGCCGCAGGCTTGCAGCCGCCAAAACTATTGCTTTTGGCTCAAGAAAACCTTAGGGCATGACGAAATCCGGCAGCCGTCCTTCACAGGCGGTTGCCTTCCTTTTTCAGCGTGTGAAGGCATCGGCCTTGCTGCAGGACAACAGATTGCTCGCATCCGGTGCCGAGGCGCCGGCCGCGCCGGGGACTATGCGAATGGTTTTGCCGCGCGCGCGCATGCCGCACGCCTCCGTCGTGCTCCTCGCGACCGTGGTCGCGCTGTTCAGTCTCGTGCCGCTCGGCTTCATCGGCTGGATCACCTATGATGTCGGCTGGGAGACCGTGCAGGCGCTCGTCTTCCGCTCGCGCGTCGGCGACCTCCTCATCAATACGGTGCTGCTGGAATCACTCACCATTCCGCTGTCGGTCGCGCTGGCCGTGACGCTCGCCTGGCTGACCGAGCGGACGGATGTTCCTTTCCCAAGGCTTTGGGCCTGGCTGGCGATCGCGCCGCTCGCCGTGCCGGCCTTCGTGCACAGCTATGCCTGGGTCAGCCTCATTCCCGGCATGCGCGGCCTGCAGAGCGGCGTCTTCGTTTCGGTGATCGCCTATTACCCCTTCCTCTATCTGCCGGTCGCCGCAGCCTTGCGCCGTCTCGATCCGGCCATCGAGGATGCCGCCGCCTCGCTCGGCCTCAATCCCTGGCGTGTCTTCTTCCGTGCCGTGCTGCCGCAACTGAGATTCGCCATCTGCGGCGGCTCGCTGCTGATCGCCCTGCACCTGCTTTCGGAATACGGCCTGTTCGTCATGATCCGCTTCGACACTTTCGCGACCGCGATCGTCGACCAGTTCCAGTCTTCCTACAACAGTCCGGCCTCCAACATGCTTGGCGGCGTGCTCGTCGCCTGCTGTCTTTTCCTGCTTGGCCTCGAAGTGCTGCTGCGCGGCAACGAACGTTATGCCCGCGTCGGCGCCGGCTCACCGCGTCCGGCCGACCGTCGGCGTCTCGGCTGGTTCATGGTGCCGGCCATCTCGCTGCCCGTCGTCCTGGCGGTGCTGACGCTTGGCGTGCCGCTGGTGACGCTTGGCCGCTGGCTCTATCTCGGCGGCGGCGAGATCTGGCGTATCGAGGTCGCCAGCGCCTTCGTGCAGACGATCGTGCTCGCCCTTGCTGGCGGCGTGCTGGCGACGATTGCCGCAGCCCCGATGGCGTGGCTGTCCGTGCGTGCACCCGGTCGCTTGCAGCGCCTGCTCGAAGCCTGCCACTATTATGTCGGCTCGCTGCCGGGTGTCGTCGTGGCGCTGGCGCTGGTGACGATCACCGTGCGCCTGATGCTGCCGCTCTATCAGACCTTCGCAACCCTGCTCGTTGCCTATGTGATGCTTTTTCTGCCGCGCGCCATGGTCGGGCTTCGCACCAGCATCGCCCAGGCGCCGGTGGAACTGGAGCGCGCCGCGATGGGCCTCGGCCGCACGCCTGGCCAGGCGGTGCGGCAGATCACCATGCGGCTTGCAGCGCCCGGAGCCGCCGCCAGCGTGGCGCTCGCCGCACTGGGCATCACCAATGAACTCACGGCGACGCTGATGCTTTCGCCCAATGGCGTCGATACGCTGGCGACGAAATTCTGGTCGCTGACCAGCGAAATCGATTATGTCTCCGCCGCCCCCTACGCCTTCATGATGGTCGTGCTGTCGCTGCCGCTCACCCTGACGCTCTATACGCAATCGAAACGGACTGCCGGCCAATGACGCTGCTTACGATCGAGAACATCAGCAAGCGTTACGGCCCGGTCCAGGCGCTGAAGGATATTTCGCTCGAAGTGCAGGCGGGCAGCCGCACCGCAGTCGTCGGGCCGTCCGGCTCGGGCAAAACGACGCTGCTGCGCATCATTGCCGGTTTCGAGCAGGCCGACACCGGCAGGGTGACCCTGGATGGGGATGTGCTGGCAGACGGTCCGGCCGCGGTTCCGGCCCACAAGCGCGGCATCGGCATCGTCTCGCAGGACGGAGCGCTGTTTCCGCATCTGAGCGTCGCCGAGAATATCGGCTTCGGTTTCGAGAAAGGGGCCGCGGATCGCGAGAAGCGCATCGTCGATCTGCTCGACCTGGTCGAGCTCGATCGCGGCATGCTGGCGCGGCGCCCGCACCAGCTTTCCGGCGGCCAGCAGCAGCGCGTAGCGCTCGCCCGCGCGCTCGGCCGTAAGCCGCGGCTGATGCTGCTCGACGAGCCTTTCTCGGCGCTCGATACCGGCTTGCGTGAAAATATGCGCAAGGTTGTGGCGCGCGTGCTGCAAGCGGCCGGCATTACCGCCGTTCTGGTAACGCACGATCAGGAAGAAGCGCTGAGCTTCGCCGATCAGGTGGCGGTCTTGAGAGAGGGGCGGCTGATCCAGGCCGGATCGCCACAATCATTATATCTGCATCCCAGGGATCGCGAGACGGCGCTGTTCCTCGGCGATGCCGTACTGCTTCCCGCCATCATCCGGAACGGGCTGGCCGACTGCGCCCTCGGTCGCGTCGTCGTCGAGGGCAATCGTCAGGGCAAGGCGGAGATCATGCTGCGGCCCGAGCAGATTCGCGTCGTTGCCGACGATGGCGATCGCAGCTATGGCGGACGTGTCGTCGAGGTGGAGTTCGGCGGCGCGGTCTGCACCGTTGCCGTTTCGCTCGACGACGTTGCCCTGCCGCCGATCCGGATCAAGACATCGAGCGTCGGCCTTCCCTCTCGCGGCGATCTCGTTCGCCTGGATATCTCAGGCAATGCGCATGTATTCGAACGGTAAAATCAGCCGACCTTGCGCACCAGTTCTTCCGGCTCGATGCCTTCCAGCCAGCCGCCGGCAAAACCGGCGCGCTCGAGGCCAAGGCGGATGGTCGGCGACTGCCGCATCAGTCTCCAGATGAAGTCGGAGCGCGCATTTTCGATGGTCATGACGAGAAGACCCTGGTCGATGCCGACGGTGCGGTCGTCGACCCAGCCCTCCGGCCGCTTCGTCTTGACCGTCGGATTGAAGCCGCCGGGAAAGCCGCCTTCCAAGAGCAGGTTCGGATAGCTGGTCAGAAGCGCCTTGGTGCCGTCGAGGGCCGCCTGCCGGTCGTAGGGCAGGCAGGCAAGGGCCGCCCACGGCGCGATCGTCCCGTCATCCGGGCCAAGCGGCGCGCCGCGCGCGGCATAACCCAGAACCTTCGGCTGGCGGCCGCCGCGCATGCGCCGGGTCGGCGGCGGGCCGTCGCAGGCGGAGAAGCCCCAGATATTCCTGTTATAGCCGACAAACTGGCCGGGATTGCGCTCGGCGTAATCCCGCTGGACATTGATGACGACCTGGGTGTTACGGAAATAATCCCAGTTCCGCTCCGCCATTGGCTTGTCCTGGATGCCGCGGAAATCGATCCAGGCATGGGAGAAGAGATGGATGAACAGCGGGCCGGCATAGAGATAGGGCTGTTCGCCGTGGATCATCCAGGAATAGCTTGACGTGAAGGCGTCATAGCACGATTGCGGGATGGGATGCGACGGCGAGGCGAGCGCCAGCGCATAAAGGATGATCGCCTCGTCGAAGCCGTGATAGCGCCAGCGCAGAAAGCCCGATGAGGGCTTCCAACCCATGGAAATGGTGTCGCCCTTGTTCAGCGCCCAGCGCCAGTCGACGCGTTCGTAGATGAGGGTCGCAAGCTCACGGATTTCGGTCTCGGTCTCGTCCTGGCGATCGAAATATTGCGCTGATGTCAGGATACCGGCAACGAGCAGAGCGGTGTCGATGGTCGAAAGCTCGCTGTTCCAGGCGCGGTTGCCGGTGTCCATGTGCAGGAAATGGTAGAAGAAGCCGCGGTGGCCGGTCGCATGACGTTCCTCGCCTTGGCGCGCCTCGGCAAAGAAACGCAGCGTATTGAGCGTGCGTTCGGCCGCTTCCTTGCGGGTGATCCAGCAACGTTCGACACCAACGGTATAGGAGGAAAGGGCAAAGCCGACGGCCGCGATGCTCGCCGGCACCCCGCCGATCGAGGTATCCGCGACCAGGCCATTCTCGGGATTGGAATATTTCAGGAAGTACTTGAATGCCGAATGCTGCAACCTGTCGACCAGGGCGGCATCAATGTCTTCAATCCGTTGCAGCATAGGCTCCTACCCAACTGTTGCATCGCCCCCATGGTTGAACATGAGGGCCGTCCCCCGGGCAAATCAAACCTTTTTGATTCGCAAGGATAAGAGAACACAAACGACGGGTATCGGTCGTTAACAATTATCGGTGAAATAATATCTAGCATAAGTCATATAAGCGGTGCAGCAAAAAGAGAGCGCCGCGCCGCGGCGGCACAGCTTATCTCCCGCAATACTTGTTGCCTCCCGGCGCCCTGCAACGCGGTCGCCTATCGGCCGATCGCATAGGCCTGCATCAGGCGCGGGGTGGCTGCGGCACGCAGCAGCCCGTCGGCATCGCGCCGTGCGGCAGTCAGCCGGCCGATCGTCCAGGCATCGGTAATCGTCAGCTTGTGACCCTTCCGGGCGAGCGCGCCGAGCACATCCGAGCCAAAGCTCTCTTCCGCCATCAGGCTGCCGGGTTCGCGGGTGCGCGGATAGAACGAGCTCGGAAAATGGGCGGTGTGAAAGAGCGGCCGGTCGATCGCCGCCTGCAGGTTCAGCTTGTGATTGACATGGCGCAGGAAGAAGGAAAGCTGCCATTGCTCCTGCTGATCGCCGCCCGGCGTGCCGAAGGCAAGGGTCGGGCGGCCTTCATAGAGGCCGAGTGACGGCGTCAGCGTCGTGCGCGGCCGTTTCCCCGGAGCAAGCGAGGTCGGCAGGCCCGGCTTCAGCCAGAACATCTGCGCACGGGAATTGAGGCAGAAGCCGAGGCCGGGCACGGTCGGCGAAGACTGCAGCCAGCCGCCGGACGGGGTAACGGAGACCATGTTGCCGTCGCGATCGATCACGTCGATATGCACGGTGTCGCCGCGCTTTTCGGACAGATGCGCCATCGTGGGCTCGTAAACGGCGCCGGTCTTGGAATCGGCGCCGAGCATACTCATCGTCAGATCACGCTGTGCCTCGAAGCCCGGAACGATGCCGGGGCGAAGATCGAAGGAGGCGTCCGCGCCGATCAGCTTGCGGCGTTCGGCAGCATAGGTCTCCGACAGCAGATGCGCGACGGGGATCTCGGAAAAACCGGGATCGCCGTAATAGACCTCGCGGTCGGCGAAGGCGAGCTTCATCGCCTCGACGACGGTATGAACGAACTCGGCCCCATCCGGGTTCATCGCAGCGAGGTCGAAATCTTTCAGGATCGACAGCGCCTGCAGGAAGACGGGACCCTGGCCCCAGGGACCGGTCTTGGCGACGGTCCAGCCGTGATAATCATAGGTCAGCGGTTCCTCGATCGTCGCCGACCAGTCCGCCATGTCATTGGCGGTCAAAACGCCCCTGTGGCGGCTGCCGCTTGCGTCCATCACTTCGGCGGTTTTCATATAGGCGTCGATCTTTTCGGCGATGAAGCCGCGATAGAAAGCGTCGCGGGCCGCCTGCACCTGTGCTTCCCGACCGCTTTTTGCCTCGGCTTCGGCAATGACGCGCTTCCAGGTTTCGGCAAGCGCCGGATTGCGGAAATTCGCCTGCGCTTTGGGGACACGTCCGCCCGGCAGCCAGGTCTCGTGGGACGTCGGCCATTCCTTTTCGAAGAAAGCCGCAAGTCCCTTGATGGTCGCTGAGACGCGCGGCAGCAAGGGATGGCCGTGTTCGGCGTAAAAGATCGCTGGTTCCAGCACCTCGCGCACGCTCATCGTGCCGTAGTCGCGCAGCATCAGCATCCAGCCGTCGAAGGCGCCGGGAATGACCGTTGCAAGCAGGCCATCGCCGGGGATCAGCGTTAGGCCCTCGCGCCTGTAGTGCTCGATCGTCGCGCCCGCCGGTGCAGGCCCCTGGGCTGAGATGACCTCGACCTTGTCTTTCTTCCTGGAATAAATCACCGCCGGCAGATCGCCGCCGGGGCCACAGAGATGCGGCTCGACGATCTGCAGCACGAAGCCGGTCGCGACCGCGGCATCGAAGGCATTGCCGCCCTTTTCGAGAATGCTCATACCGACCGCGGAGCCGATCCAGTGAGTCGACGTGACGACGCCGAACGTGCCGAGAATTTCAGGTCGGGTCGTAAATCCGGTCATGCCGAACATCCTTTTTGGGAAATTATCTCGCCGGCTTCGGTGAAATTTTAAGCCTGCGGTGACCGCGCGGAGAGGAAGACCTGCGGCTCGAAGGCAAAATCCTTGTCGAAAGGATAGGTTGGATGCTGTTTGCGCAGCCGTGGCAGGCGCTCGACGAACTGATCGACGACGCCCTCCGACAGCGCCATCAGGTTCGGATTGGCGATCGGGGCCAGTTCCGGGGAGAGATAGCCCGATTTGACGACGATGATTTTGGCCGCATGCGGGTCGAGGCCCAGCCGGGTAAAATCGGTGATATGGTGATAAGGCCGCCGTTTGGCCGACAGCACGAGATCGATGCCGCCGAGCGAGACCACCGCCTGACGGTCTGAAGGGTCCGACGTTTCGTGCAGGAACTTGACGATGAAACGGCCAATGACCGGCTTGCTGCCTTGGGTATCGAGCGAGGCGCCGACGCTGAGTTCGAGCTCGCGACCTACGCCGGCAGCGTAACAGGCCTCGGTCGCTTCGCGGTCGGCAATACCGGCAAAGACGACACCGGTGGCGTTTCTGGAAATCAGTTCGGCCAGGACGTCGGCTCGATCTCCGACGCCGCCGCCGGTCGGGTTGTCGCCGGATTCGGCGAGCACGACAGGAGCCGTCGGGCTGGCGATAGCTCTCGCTACGCATTCCTCGACAGATCCGGTCTCGCAGCCGAAGATAAAGTCCTCGCGCGCATCCCAATAGGCTTGGGCGAGGCGTATGGCCTCACGCTCGAGCACGGCGCGATCGGTACCGGTCATGATGGCGGCGGCTGTAGCACGCGGCTCGTCGGCCCAGACGTAGCCGACCATCAGCGACGCATCCCAGACACCATCAATCGCATCGATTTCGGGCAGAATCGCATAGAGGCTCCTAGCCGGTTCATCGACAGTGCTTGTGCGTTCGCCCGGCAGCACGACCGGAATCGGCGCCCAGAGAACAAGCGGCTTCACGCCTGTTTTCAGACTCCTTACCAGCATGGACACCGAGCGGCGCATTGTCTCCTCGACATCGATATGCGGCGCCGTCCGATAGGTCGAATAGACATCGAGTGCATCAATGATGCGTTGGGTGACGTTGCCGTGCAGGTCATAGCTCGCCGAAACCGTACAATCCTCGCCGACCAGCGCGCGGGCGGCACTAATCCAGTCGCCCTCGGCATCCTCCATGCCGTCCACATACATGGCGCCGTGCATGGCAAGATACAGGCCGTCGAGCGGCAGCAGCGGTTTTAGCCGCTCGAGGAATTCGCTCTTGAACGCCTCATAGGTGGCACGCGAAACCGGCCCGCCGGCAATGGCGCGGGCATGGATCGTCGGCATGAATTCCGCGTCGTAGTCTCTGAGGAAGGCAAAGTAGGGCGATTCCAGCAGCCCCTCCCCGCGCAACACGCGAAAATCACTCTCCTCGTTCAGAACGGGATTGTAAGTGCTGCATTCAATATGGATGCCACCGACGGCGATGCGCATGGAAAACCTCGGATGTGGGAGCAATTACAATATAGGGCTGGCGATGAACTGAAGATCGGGGGCGGCGATTCGGCGGTCGCGCCGCCGCCCTCTGATCCTGATGATAGTTCGCAAAACAAGCTGATCAACCGCAATAAATGACAAAATTCATTCGAGTATCAGCCGGGATCCAGGACCGGACTCAGCTTACGGAAAGGCTTCTTCAGGAGGCGCCCATGCGTAATCGAGCGGTTAAAGTGGCTCACCACCCGAAGCACTGTCTGCCAGCTTCAAAGCGGATGTGAAGGCGAAGCTCGCCGATGGCCTGGGCGCCATGGCGATGGTGAAGGCGTGCCAGGATGGCGGCCCGCTCAACAACTGCCGCGCCGATCCGGCGGCGCGGCAGCCGCGCACCGATTTCCTCTGAAGAATCAGAACCTATGAGCCGGCATGAAGCCAAATTCCCGCAGTGGCTCGGATTGAAATCCCGCGAAATCAATGAGAGGCTTGCAAGTCAAAGTTGGAGCGGCGTCGGGGGAGTCGTGCGAAATTTCATTTCTATCATCTTGGGGCTTGGCTTACTGATCGCGGAGTTTGGGGCTTTGCCTACATGTTCCTGAACAGGGGCCCCGTAACGCTTCTTTTCTGGATGGTCCCGATTGGAAGCTTCTCGCTAGGTCTGGTGATCCTGTGGGAAGACTTCATTTCGCTCCTAAAGCGGGGGACAATGGCGATAGGACCACGACAAATATCCCGCTTGCGATAATAGCTGGCGTTTTGCTCGTCGGAGGCGCAGCGGCTCGATCTCGTTTTTAAGCCCTTCAATGCCGGACAGATTCATAGGCCGGTAAAACGTGACGAGAGCTGCGCGGTTCATCCGTATCGCCGGACGACCTGTGCATCATGCCAAGGCTCTCTCTTCAAAGAGCTATCGGCTGAACAATCTGCTGGAATTCCAGAGTAGTTATCTGGATATGATGGAGAAGGCTTGAAAACATGGCGGAGAGGGTGGGATTTGAACCCACGATACCCTTGCAGGTATGCCGCATTTCGAGTGCGGTGCATTCGACCACTCTGCCACCTCTCCGCGGTCAGGTCGGCGCTTGTTCGGCGCGGGCGTTCTCATAACGGGCCCATGACAGGTTGGCAAGCCGAAATCTCAAGCTTTTCCATCCTTTTGCCTTGACACCTTTCCGTCACTCGCGTATCCCGCATCCGCAATAGGAGCGGAGTAGTCCGCCCCTTGCCCGCCTCGCGCTTGCGCGGGGTTTCACCGGCAGACCAGAATTCCGGGCTAGCTCCCTGAAATCCCTGCTTAACCTAGACTGATAAAAAGACGGCCACCTGCTCCGATGCGGGGAGCGCCGGAACGAACATGAAAGGATAAAAAATGTTCGCAGTCATCAAGACCGGCGGTAAGCAGTACCGAGTGGCAGCCAATGACGTGCTGACCATCGAGAAGCTTGAAGCATCCGCTGGCGACTCCATTGAATTTACCGAAGTCCTCGTGATCGGCGAAGGCGCCGACGCGGCGATCGGTGCGCCCTTCGTTGCCGGCGCCTCCGTCAAGGCGGAAGTCGTCGAACAGAACCGCGGCAAGAAGGTCATCGCCTTCAAGAAGCGCCGTCGTCAGAATTCGAAGCGTTCGCGCGGCCATCGCCAGCATCACACGGTCGTCCGTATCACGGACATCGTGGCAGCCAAGTAAGATCAACGGGTTTCAGGTTTAAAGGAGAACTCCAATGGCACATAAAAAAGCTGGCGGTTCCTCGCGCAACGGTCGCGATTCCGAATCCAAGCGCCTTGGCGTGAAGAAGTTCGGCGGCGAAGCCGTCATCGCAGGCAACATCATCGTGCGTCAGCGCGGTACGCAGTGGCATCCCGGTTCCAACGTCGGCCTCGGCAAGGATCACACGATCTTTGCACTTACCGCCGGCAATGTGGACTACCGAACGAAGGCCAACGGTCGCGTCTACGTGTCTGTCATGCCGAAAGCGGAAGCAGCGGAATAAGCCGGTAGCGCTCAAAAACAGCCGGCGTCTCATCGACCCGGCTGGCCGTACCAGGTTCAGTCCAGAAAACAGGGGAGATGGGGCGCCATCTCCCCTTTTTCTTTGTCCAAACAGGAGGACTGAACATGCAAGGCGAATTGTTGAGGGCAGACCAATCACGGTCTCCCCGGGAAGACCAGCGGTCTTCCATAGAACGGCTGAGGCCGGAACGGTTAAGGACCGATTGCCCTGTCTTGTTATCGGAAAGGCTCGTCATGCGCGCGCCCCACGAAGAAGACATCGACGCCCTTGCCCATCTCGCCAACAACGCCAAAGTCGCCACCATGGTATCGCGTATGCCGCACCCTTATACCGCCAATGATGCCGCCGACTTTGTTTGGCGTACGCGAAATGGCGAGATTGGTAAGTGCGTCTATGCCATCACCAAAGCGGAAAACGGCGCCTTTATCGGCTGCTGCGGCGTGGAACCGCATACCGACGGCAGGACCGTCGAGATCGGCTACTGGCTGGGTGAGCCCTATTGGAACCAGGGTTATACGACCGAGGCCTGCCATGCCCTGGTCGATATGGTGTTCAGGACCCGTCAGGACGTCGACCAGATCGACGCCCGCTGCCGGGTGATGAACGTCGCCTCGCGGCGCGTCATCCAGAAGTGCGGCTTCCAGTTCCAGGGCTCGGGGCTTGCCGCCTCGCTGGCGCTCGGCAGCAACGTGCCTGTGGAATGGTACAGGCTCGACCGCAAGACCTGGATGTCGCTGAGAAGCTGGGGGAACATCGCATGAGCACGACCGCGCTGCAAAGGCCGGACACCGGGCCGATGATGCCCGGTCCCGCCCCTGTCATCTCGACCGCCCGGCTGACGCTCCGCCCCCACCGGCTGAGCGATGCGCCTGCGATCGCGGAATCGCTTTCCGATTTCGCGGTCACGCGCATGTTGTCCCGCGTTCCCGCGCCGTTCGACCGGCAGGATGCGCTGGACTGGCTGATGCCGGTCACCTCGGACACCCTGCCCGACTGGCCGCTCGCGATCACCGGTCAGGACGATGTCCATATCGGCAACGTCTCGATCGAGCTGCGCCACGGCCGCTGGCACCTCGGCTACTGGCTGAACCGCTACTACTGGCGGCGCGGCTATATGAGCGAGGCGGTGGCGGCGATCATCGAGCGCTTCTTGCGCCGCATGCCGGAGACGCCGATCCATTCCGGCGTCTTCGCCGACAACCCGGCGTCGCTGCGGCTGCAGGAAAAGCTCGGGTTCCGCATGACGGGTTGCGGCGAAATCTATTGTTTCGCCCGCAACACCATGGTGTCGCACATCGAAACCGTGCTGCAGCCGGGCATGCTGCAACCGCGGAAGGTGGCCTGACGGAGCAGGATGCCGAAAAGTGTGAGCGGTTTTCGGACAACATCATGCTCTCAACCAATTGAGAAACAGAGACGCCGCCACCGGCGGCGTCTCTGTCACTCGCCGATTTCGACCCAGAGCGGGAAATGATCGGAGCCGACGGATTGGATGTCGATCCGGGCGGATTTCAACCGGCTGACGAGGCCGCAACTGACGAAGCAATAATCGAGATGCATGCGTTTGCCGTGGTCCTCGGGATCCATCCAGCTGTAGCTCTCGGGGCGGTAGGCTTCGAGCGCCGCGAAGGCGTCGACCGGCGTGCCTATCCTGGCGACGCGGCCGTAATACCCGCCGGCAGCACCGGCAAGCGCGCAATATTCCGGCGATTCCGGCTCCATGTTGAAATCGCCCAGAATAACGTAATCTTCCGGCAGCGGCGGCTCCGGCAGATCGAATTCGGCCGCCCCAGTCAGCGACCCGCCCTCCTGGACGAAAGCATTGATATACGCGTTCAAAAATTGCAGCTGGCGGATGCGTTCGTCGGGAGAAACGTGGTCGAGATGGACGGAGTAGACGCGGATCGCGCCCCCGGGCACTGTGATGACCGCCTCGGTCGCGCCGCGCTGCGGGTTGATCTTTCCGATCGTGCGGCTGCGCGGCAGAAGCAGCGTCCGGGTCGAGGCGATCGGCCAGCGCGACAGCACCATATTGCCGAACTGAAAACGCCTGCCCGGTGCCGGCGCGGACTTGCCGTGAACAGCCTCGACATGCAGGTCGCAGGCCGGCCCATACACCCAGAAATGGTCGGGAAAGAGGGCGGCAATACCGGCGACCATGTCGGCAAAACCGTTGCGCGAGAAGCCGCGGGTCACCTCCTGCAGCGCGATGATATCGGCGCCTTCGAGGCTCCGGGCAATGCGCGGGAGATCGTATCTGCCGTCGAGACCGAAGCCGTACTGTATGTTATAGCTCGCAAAATTCACGATAATCTTTGACCTCCGTCGGAACCGCCTATATCGAATGGGCCAAGACGGGCCGTCCAACTGCCACCGGATACTGGAAGTAAAATGAAATTTCTCGACGAAGCAAAGGTCTATATCCGATCCGGAGACGGCGGCGCGGGCAGCGTCTCCTTCCGGCGCGAGAAATTCATCGAGTTCGGCGGCCCCGACGGCGGTGACGGCGGACGCGGCGGCGATGTCTGGGTGGAAACGGTCAACGGCCTCAATACGCTGATCGATTTCCGCTACCAGCAGCATTTCAAGGCGACGACTGGCACCCATGGCATGGGCAGGAACCGCACCGGCGCCAATGGCAGCGACGTGACGCTCAAAGTGCCTGTGGGAACCCAGATCTTCGAGGAAGACCGGGAAACGCTGATCTGCGACCTCACCGTCGAAGGTCAACGTTACTGCCTCGCCCATGGCGGCAATGGCGGCTTCGGCAACGCCCATTTCAAGACCTCGACCAACCAGGCGCCGGATTGGGCCAATCCCGGCCTGCCCGGTGAGGAAAAGACCATCTGGCTGCGCCTGAAGCTGATTGCCGATGCCGGTCTCGTCGGCCTGCCCAATGCCGGCAAATCGACCTTCCTGGCATCCGTCACCCGCGCCCGGCCGAAAATCGCCAACTATCCCTTCACCACGCTGCATCCCAATCTCG
The DNA here is from genome assembly GCF_014200175.1 of Rhizobium lentis. Lineage (GTDB taxonomy): Bacteria > Pseudomonadota > Alphaproteobacteria > Rhizobiales > Rhizobiaceae > Rhizobium > Rhizobium mulingense. The sequence continues at coordinate 316,957 of NZ_JACHBD010000007.1, forward strand.
GCGTCGCCACCATCGACGAACGGGAATTCATTCTTGCCGACATTCCCGGCCTGATCGAAGGCGCCCATGAAGGCGTAGGCATCGGCGACCGGTTCCTCGGCCATGTCGAGCGCACCCGCGTGCTGCTCCATCTCGTCTCCGCCCAGGAGGAAAAGGTGGGCAAAGCATATAAGACGGTCAAGCACGAACTCGAAGCCTATGGCAACGATCTCACCGACAAGCCGGAGATTGTGGCGCTGTCGCAGATCGACGTGCTCGACGAGGCCGAACTGAAGAAGAAGACGAAGGAATTGGCCAAGGCCTGCGGCAAGACGCCATTCCAGATTTCGGCCGTCACCGGCAAGGGCATGACCGAGGTCCTGCGGGCGCTGCGCGATATCATCGTCGAAGAAAATGCCGAGGAAAAGCCGGCCAAGGTGCCGAAGCTCAGGCATCGCGACATGATCGTCTCCGAAGAGGACACGGGCGAGGATGGGGCCGATGACCAACCGTAAGCCGCTCGGCCGCTACCGCCGCATCGTCATCAAGATCGGCTCGGCCCTCCTCGTCGACCGCAAGGCCGGGCTGAAAAAGGCCTGGCTCGACGCCATGTGCGCAGACATTGCGGGACTGAAGGCCAAGGGGATCGATGTGCTCGTCGTTTCCTCGGGCGCGATCGCGCTCGGCCGCTCGGTGCTCGACCTGCCCTCCGGCGCGCTGAAGCTCGAGGAGAGCCAGGCGGCGGCCGCCGTCGGCCAGATCGCGCTCGCGCGTGCCTGGTCGGAAAGCCTGTCGCATGACGAGATCGTCGCCGGCCAGATCCTGCTGACCCTCGGCGATACCGAAGAGCGCCGCCGCTATCTTAATGCGCGCGCCACCATCAACCAGCTTTTGAAAATCGGCGCCGTGCCGATCATCAACGAAAACGACACGGTCGCGACCAGCGAAATCCGCTATGGCGACAATGATCGCCTAGCCGCCCGCGTCGCGACCATGACCGGCGCCGATCTGCTCATTCTTCTCTCCGACATCGACGGCCTTTATACCGCGCCGCCGCACCTCGATCCGAATGCGACCTTCCTGGAGACGATCGCCGAAATTACCCCTGACATCGAGGCGATGGCCGGGGGTGCCGCTTCCGAGCTTTCACGCGGCGGCATGCGCACCAAGATCGATGCCGGCAAGATCGCCACGACCTCGGGCTGCGCCATGATCATCGCCTCCGGCAAGACCGACAGTCCGCTGTTGGCAATCGAAAACGGCGCCCGTTCCTCCTGGTTCGCGCCGTCGGGCACGCCGGTAACTGCCCGCAAGACCTGGATTGCCGGCCAGTTGCAGCCGGCTGGCGAGTTGCATGTCGATGACGGCGCCGTCACCGCCCTTGGGGCCGGCAAGAGCCTGCTTCCCGCCGGTGTGCGCAGCGTTTCCGGCCTCTTCAGCCGTGGCGATACGGTGGCGATCGTCGGTCCTGAAGGCCGCGAGATCGCCCGCGGGCTTGTGAGCTACGATGCCGAGGACGCCCGCCGGATCGCCGGCCGCAAGTCGGCCGAAATCGCGGCAATCCTCGGTTATGCCGGCCGCGCCGCCATGGTCCATCGCGACGACATGGTGATGACCACACAGATCAGACAGAAATTGGAAAGGCAGAAGAAGGACGCGGCCCATGCCTGATACCGTTGCGCTAAGCCCTGACATTGACGCGCTGATGAACGACATCGGCCGCAAGGCGAAGGCTGCCGCACGACCGTTGGGCTTCGCATCCACCGAGGCGAAGAACCGCGCCTTGCACGGCATGGCCGATGCCATCCTGGCCAACAGCACCCATATTCTTGCCGAGAATGCCAAAGACTTGAAGAAGATCGAAGGCAGCGAGACGCTTGCCTCCTTCGTCGACCGGCTGACGCTGACCGACGAGCGCATCGCCGAGATGGCAGAGGGGATTCGCGCCATCGCGGCCCTTGCCGATCCGGTCGGCGAAGTCATCGCCGCCTGGGACCGGCCGAACGGCCTGAAGATCGAGCGCGTCCGCACGCCGCTCGGGGTCATCGGCGTCATCTTCGAAAGCCGGCCGAACGTCACGGCGGATGCCGGCGCCCTCTGCCTCAAGGCCGGCAATGCCGTGATCCTGCGTTGCGGCTCGGATTCACGTCGTTCATCGCAGGCTATCCATGCCTGCCTCGTGGACGGCCTGAAGGCGGCAGGACTTCCAGAGCATGCTATCCAGCTCGTTCCGGTCACCGATCGGGCTGCCGTCGGCGCCATGCTGCGCGGTCTGGACGGGGCAATCGACGTCATCGTGCCGCGCGGCGGCAAAAGCCTGGTAGCCCGCGTGCAGAGCGAGGCCCGCGTGCCGGTCTTTGCTCATCTCGAAGGCCTTTGCCACCTCTATGTCGATGCCTCCGCCGACATCGAGATGGCGAAGCAGATCGTCGTCAATGCCAAGATGCGCCGCACCGGTATCTGCGGCGCGGCCGAAACCCTGCTCGTCGATGGCGCTGCGATCGGCACGCATCTGACGCCGCTGCTCGAGGTCCTCGCCGAAGCCGGCTGCGAGATCCGTGGCTCCGCGCCGGTGCTGAAGGTCGCCCCCGGCATCAAGCCGGCGACCGAGGAGGACTGGACGACCGAATATCTCGACGCGATCATTTCGGTCGCCGTCGTCGACGGCATATCGGGCGCGATCGCCCATATTCAGACCTATTCGTCGAACCACACCGAGGCCGTGATCGCCGAAGACCCCGCGGTGGTCGAGCGTTTCTTCACCGAGGTCGATTCGGCGATCCTCCTGCACAATGCCTCAACGCAATTTGCCGATGGCGGCGAGTTCGGCATGGGCGCGGAGATCGGCATCGCTACGGGCAAAATGCATGCGCGCGGCCCCGTCGGCGTCGAGCAGCTCACCTCCTTCAAATACCGGGTGCGCGGTGCCGGACAGACCCGACCTTGACGTGACGACGGAAAATCTCGATCGGCGCTATCTCCGCATGCCGCACAGCGAACGCGGCATGGTCGTCGGCCTGTTCGGCGGTTCGTTCAATCCGCCGCATCAGGGCCACGCGCTTGTCGCCGAGATCGCCATCAAGCGGCTCGGCCTCGACCAGCTCTGGTGGATGGTGACCCCGGGCAATCCGCTGAAGAGCCGCAACCAGCTCGCACCGCTGGCGGAACGCATTGCCGAAAGCGAGCGTGTGGCTGCCGATCCGCGCATCAAGGTCACCGCCTTCGAACAGACGCTCGGCGTCAGCTACACCGCAAATACGCTGGCCCGCATCAAGGCCCGCAATCCGCATGTGCATTTCATCTGGATCATGGGCGCCGACAGCCTGCAGACCTTCCACAAATGGCAGAAGTGGCAGGAGATCGCCCGCACCTTCCCGATCGCCGTGATCGACCGCCCCGGCGCCACACTCTCCTATCTCTCCTCGAAGATGACGCGGACCTTCGATTTCGCCCGCATCGACGAGGATGACGCGCGCGTCCTCTGGAAGAAACCGGCGCCGGCCTGGACGTTCATCCATGGCCCGCGGTCCGGCCTGAGCTCGACGGCGATCCGCAACGGCGCGTTGCCGGGCGCAGTCAAATAGGCTGATTTTCAGGGAATCCCAGAAACGAGAAAGCCCGACGGGGAGGAGATCCGTCGGGCTTATAAACTCGATCGACAACTGGGAGGAGGAGTGTTGTCGATCCTGTCGAACGGCTTATGGGAGGAGGAGAAAGCCGTTTCGATGAGTGTCTTGTACCATATTCCTGAGGAAGGTGAATATCGATTTGTGCAATGCAGCAATGCTGGCGATGCAACACTGAGGCCGAAAGACTGCGACTGCTGCCGATTTTATCGGCAAGACGGGCGAAAATGGACATTGTCACCGCGGGTCTTGCGGTTTGTCGTCGGCTTTCCCAAGCATATCAGTGCCGCTAAATCTCCTGTTCTCGGAACAGCCATGCGCTTCATGAACGCTTGGATCCTCATCAGCAGTCAGTATGGTTATATTTCCCTGGATATATCCCTGGCCAAAACCCGAGCATCGTTATATTCGTTGAGATATTTCGAAGCTTGGGGATAGAATCATGCAGAACCGCCGCCAATGCATGAAACTGGCAACCGCCGCAATCGGGGCTCTCTGGCTTGGCACGGCAACGCTGCCGACACCGGCAGAAGCCGCCGAAAAGCTGACCGTCTTTGCCGCAGCAAGCCTCAAGGACGCGCTTGATGCCGCCAATGCTGCCTGGGCCAAGGAGAGCGGCAAGGAAGCCGTCGCCTCCTATGCGGCAAGCGGCGCGCTCGCCAAACAGATCGAAAACGCGGCCCCTGCCGATATCTTCATCTCGGCCGACCTCGACTGGATGGATTACGTCGCCAAGAAGAACCTGATCAAGACCGACAGCCGCACCAACCTGCTCGGAAACCGGATCGTGCTCGTTGCCGAGAAGGACAAGGCTAAACCGGTCGAGATCAAGCAAGGCTTCGATCTTGCCGCTCTGCTCGGTGCCGGCAAGCTGGCCATGGGTGAGCCGAAATCGGTTCCGGCCGGCAAATACGCCATGGCCGCGCTCGAAAAGCTCGGTGTTTGGAAATCGGTCGAAACCAAGGTCGCCGGCGCCGAAAGCGTGCGCGCCGCCCTTGCCCTGGTCTCCCGCGGCGAGGCGCCCTATGGCATCGTCTACCAGACGGACGCGACAGCCGATAAGGGTGTCGCCATCGTCGGCACCTTCCCGGCCGATTCCCACCCGCCGATCATCTATCCGGTCGCCATTCTTGCCGAAAGCAAGAATCCGGACGCCGCAGCCTATCTCGACTTCCTGAAATCCGGCAAGGCAGCCGGCTTCTTCACGGCGGAGGGATTTACTGTCTCGAAATGATGGGCTGAATTGATTGCGGAATCGATGGTGACAGCTTACCGTGAAGCTGCCCCTCACCCTAGTCCTTTCTCCGTAAACGGGGCGAGGGACGTGCCCAGCGAAAAGTTGGCGCCGGACGGAAGGGTTGCGGCTGCTCCCCTTCGCCCCGCGAGTGGGGTCCGAAGGACGGGTCGAGACCCGTGGCTCGACCCCGGCGGTGCCGGCAGGCGGATGAGGGGCAACCGGGTGACACCGGATTCCAGGGAGACAACTGCGTTTGGATATGTTCGGCCTGAGCGATGAAGAATGGACGGCGATCCTGCTCAGCCTGCGCGTCTCGGTCGTCGCCATGCTGGCGAGCCTGCCCCTCGGCATCATGGTCGCTTTGCTGCTTGCCCGCGGCCGTTTCTGGGGCAAGTCGGTGCTGAACGGCATTGTTCACCTGCCGCTGATCCTGCCCCCTGTTGTCACCGGTTTTCTTCTCCTCATCCTCTTCGGCCGCCGTGGACCGATCGGTAGCCTGCTCGACCAGTATTTCGGCATCGTTTTTTCCTTCCGCTGGACGGGTGCGGCACTCGCCTGCGCCGTCATGGCCTTTCCGCTGATGGTGCGCAGCATCCGCCTGTCGATCGAGGCGGTCGACCGCAAACTCGAGGAGGCCGCCGGAACGCTGGGGGCCGGCCCGATCCTGGTCTTTCTGACGGTTACGCTGCCGCTGACCCTGCCCGGCATCATCACCGGCATGATCCTGTCCTTCGCCAAGGCGATGGGCGAATTCGGCGCGACAATCACCTTCGTCTCCAACATTCCCGGCGAGACCCAGACCTTGTCGTCCGCCATCTACACCTTTACCCAGGTGCCCGGCGGCGATTCCGGTGCGCTGCGCCTGACGGTCGTCGCCGTGATCATTTCCATGACCGCCCTGCTCGCCTCTGAGTTCCTCGCGCGTTTCGCCGGCCGAAGGATCGATCCGGAATGACGCTGATCGTCGAGGCAAAACACAGGCTCGGTGCCTTTCTTCTCGACGCCGCCTTCACCTCCGAAGGCGGCGTGACCGCGCTGTTCGGACGCTCCGGCTCCGGCAAGACCTCACTGATCCGCATCATTGCCGGCCTCGCCCGCCCGGACGAGGGCCGCGTCATCTTTGACGGCGAAACCCTGACCGAAACCAAAGCCGGCCGCTTCGTTCCGAAACACCGCCGTCATTTCGGTTATGTCTTCCAGGAGGCGCGGCTGTTCCCGCATCTCAGCGTCCGCGCCAACCTTTCCTACGGCCGCTGGTTCGCGCCACCAAGACCTGCACGCGGCGAGAGCTTCGATCACGTCGTCGACCTGCTCGACATCGAGACGCTGCTGGATCGCAGCCCCGCCAAACTTTCCGGCGGCGAGAAGCAGCGGGTCGCGATCGGCCGCGCCCTTCTCTGCTCGCCCCGGCTGCTGTTGATGGACGAGCCGCTGGCCGCCCTCGACGAGGCGCGCAAGGCCGAGATCCTGCCCTATCTCGAGCGATTGCGCGATCAGACCGAAATCCCGATTGTCTATGTCAGCCATTCGATCGCCGAGGTCGCGCGGCTCGCAAACAAAGTGGTGGTCATGCGCGACGGCAGGGTCGAGGCGGTCGGCCCGGCCGTCGACATTTTGAGCCGCGCCTCTGCGGCCTTTGACCGGAAAGAAGCGGGCGCGCTGCTGCAAGGCATCGTCGAAAGCTTCGACGCGCGTCACCACCTCTCGACCGTCGCCCTCAAATCCGGCCGGCTGCATATACCCGGCGCGGCACTCGCGCCCGGCAGGCCGGTCCGCATCCGCATCCCGTCGCGCGACGTCATGCTGGCGACAGCAAGACCGGAGGGGCTCAGTGCCCTCAACATTGTCGAAGGCAGGATCGAACAGCTAGTTCAGGATGCGGACGGAACGGTTGAAATCCGGCTCGACTGCGGCGGCGATAGCATTCTCTCGCGCATCACCGCGCTCTCCTGCGAGCGCCTCGACCTTCGACCCGGCAAAACCGTCTTCGCCGTCATCAAGACGGTTGCCCTGGAGTCCTGATCAGCCCTGTTCGCCCTGCCGCGGGCTGCGCTTTGCTTCAAGCCAGGCAAGGTCCTCGGCAAGACTCGCTTTCAAAATGCTTTCCATCCGGCGAAACCGCGCCAGCAATTGCTCGCCGAACGGCGTCAGCGCCGCACCGCCGCCCTTCTGGCCGCCGCGTTGCGATTCCACCACCTGTTCGCAGAACATCCGGTTCATCTCGCTGACCAGCAGCCAGGCGCGGCGATAGGACATATCCATCGCTCGCCCGGCTGCGGAGATCGATCCGGTCGCGCGGATGTGTTCCAGCAGCTCCATCTTGCCGCGCCCGAGCCGATCCGCATCCGGGAAGCTGATTCGCAAGATGGGAACGAGTGTTTTTGCGGCCGGATCGGTCATTCGAATCTGCAGATGTTGGAATTCCCGGCACTTTACGCTCCGGCCTTAAAACTGTACACCGCGCCGACAAGCAGCGAGGGCGGCAATAGTGTTCAATTCGGTCGCCAGATTGGATTTTCCGCCGCTCCGTACGTTAGCACGTCTTGAAACATTAATGGTTTGATGCCTATCTTAACCATGATCCGGTCGTGATCGGATCCCGTGTTGTGCATGGTTTGTCATTCCAGGAAAGGGAAAGCACTGACAACAGTACACGCCAAGGGAAAAACGCTCGCCGTTCTCCCGAAGAGCGCAGAACGTGGCGCCGATGCCGCTGCCCGCGCCCTAGAAGCCGTCCTCGCCAGCCTCGAGGACTCCAAAGCCGAAGATATCGTCACCATCGACATTGCCGGAAAATCGGCGCTGGGAGACTACATGATCGTCGTCTCCGGCCGCTCGAACAGGCATGTCATGGCGATCTCGGACCACCTGCTCACCGATCTCAAGGACGAAGGCTTCGGTACGGCCCGCGTCGAAGGTCAGGAGGGCGGCGATTGGATCCTGATCGACACCGGTGACATTATCGTGCATGTGTTCCGTCCTGAAATCCGCGAGTTCTACAACATCGAAAAGATGTGGGCGGCTCCCGATATGGATGAAGAAACACGGCACTGACAGGCGGGCCGACATTCTGATCGGCGCCTGAGACGTGGCATTGACTGGCTGGAGCGTAAGCCGGCCGGTGGGCGCTTTGGGCGCCGCAGATGCCTCATGAGCGGGAGCGGGTGAATGCGCGTTGGTCTTTTTGCGGTGGGACGGCTGAAATCCGGCCCCGAAAAGGATCTTGCGGCTCGCTATTTTGACCGTTTCGCCAAGGTCGGCCCTGCGGTCGGCCTCGAACTTGCCCGTATTGCCGAGGTTGCCGAAAGCCGCGCTTCGAATGCGGAGACCCGCAAACGCGAGGAGGCGGCGATGCTGTTGAAATCGCTTGCCGAAGGCAGCGTCCTTATCCTTCTCGACGAACGCGGCAAGGCGCTCGACAGCGAGGCCTTCGCAAATCTGCTCGGCGCCTATCGCGACCAGGGCAAACGCGAGTTGACGATCGCAATCGGCGGCGCCGACGGCCTCGATCCCGCGCTCTACGATCGCGCCGACGCCACGCTCTGCCTGGGTAAAATGACCTGGCCGCACCAGCTCGTCCGCACGCTGATCGCCGAGCAGCTCTATCGCGCCGTCACCATCCTGTCCGGCCATCCCTATCACCGCGTCTGAGATGTTCCACGTGGAACTCAAGTCTTTGACGATGCGTCGCATTGTCACGCAGCCGTGTTTCGTGTGGCCGGCCGTTCGCTTGCGAACTTTCTGGCAAAGTGGGCCAAATCAGCTTAGTCTCCGCGCGATTTGAGAGAGTGCCCCGACACGCATGACGACGACACCAACCAGGCGACACCGCATGATTCTGCCGGCACTTGCGGCCGGTTTTGGTGTCGCCGTCGTCGTGTCCGCAAACACCTTCACCGTCCGGGCCCAGGAAGCCGCGCCCGAGGCGGCACAATCTGCAGCGCAGCCGCCGGCAGTCGAGCCGCCGCCACCCGATCCGGCCGCTGAACTTGCCGCCAAACGCGATCAGACCCGCGCCGAACTCGAAACCCTGTCGAAATCAATCACCCTTTCCTCGGACAAGGTGAGTGAACTCCAGCAAAGCATCGCCAATCTGGAAAAAAACACGCAGAGCATCCGCCAGGCGCTGATCGATTCCGCCGCCCGCCGCAAGGGGCTTGAGAAGCAGATCCTCGAAAGCGAGAAGAAGCTGGCCGATCTCGGCGTCAAGCAGGATGGCATCCGCCGTTCGCTGCACGAGCGCCGCGGCTTGCTGGCCGAGGTATTGGCCGCACTCCAGCGCATGGGCCGCAACCCGCCCCCGGCTTTGCTCGTCACTCCCGATGACGCGCTCGCTTCCGTGCGCAGCGCCATCCTGCTCGGCGCCGTCGTGCCCGGCATCCGCAAGGAAACCGACAAGCTCGCCGCAGACCTTGCAAGCCTTACCGCGCTGCAGACGGCAAGTGCGGCCGAGAAAGCCGGCCTGACGGCGACGATGACCGACAGTATTGAGGAAGAGCGGCGCATGGACCTGCTGCTTGCCGAAAACGACAAGCTCAGCCGCAGCAACGCCGCCGAACTACAGGCCGAAAGGAAACGTTCGGAGGAACTTGCCGGCAAGGCGACCAGCCTCGAAGGCCTCGTCGCTTCGATGGAATCCGAGATCGCTTCGGTGCGCGACGCGGCTGCCGCCGCCCGCCAGGCCGAGGAGAACCGCAAGCTCCTGACGGACGAGCAGCGGGCACAGGCCAAGGCTCTGGCCGAGAGCGGCGTGCCCGATAAAAACCGCATTGCGCCCGCATATCCCTTCGGAGAATTGAGGGCCAAATTGGAGCTGCCGGTGGCAGGCGATATCCTGCGCCAGTTCGGCGATGCCGACGGCACCGGGCACGAAGCCATGGGAATGACGGTCGCCACCAACCCGGAGACCGTGGTGACGGCGCCTGCAGACGGCCTGGTGGTTTTCGCCGGCGCTTTCCGAAGTTACGGCCAGATGATCATTCTTGACGCGGGCGATGGATATCACCTGGTTCTCTCGGGAATGGATACGATCAATACCCGTCAGGGAAAATTCGTTTTCTCCGGCGAGCCGCTCGCCGTGATGGGAGCGAAAAGAGTGGCAAGCGCAACTGCATTGGCGCTGGAAACGGACCGGCCAACGCTTTACATTGAATTTCGAAAAGACGGTAAACCGGTCGATTCCCGACCGTGGTGGACCGCCAAGGACACTGGAAAGGCACGCAATGATTCGTAGGACTTCTCTTGTTCTGGTCGGCGCATTGATGGGTGCGACCGCGATGAGCGTCATTTACTCGGCAGGTGTGCCGGCAGAAGCGGCCGGATCCTCTACATATAAGGAACTCTCGGTATTTGGCGACGTCTTCGAACGCGTGCGCGCGCAGTACGTCACGCCGCCGGCCGAAGATAAGCTGATCGAGAATGCCATCAACGGCATGCTTTCCTCGCTCGATCCGCATTCGAGCTATATGAATGCGAAGGACGCCGAGGACATGCGCACCCAGACCAAGGGTGAGTTCGGCGGCCTCGGCATCGAAGTCACGATGGAAGACGAGCTCGTCAAGGTGATCACCCCGATCGACGATACGCCCGCCGCCAAGGCCGGCGTTCTCGCCGGCGACTACATCTCCGAGATCGACGGTCAGTCCGTGCGTGGTCTGAAGCTGGAAGACGCGGTCGAGAAGATGCGCGGCGCCGTCAACACGCCTATCAAGCTGACACTGATCCGCAAGGGCGCCGACAAGCCGATCGAGCTGACGATCGTCCGTGACGTCGTCGCCGTCCAGGCGGTCAAATCACGCGTCGAGGACGATGTGGGTTACCTCCGCATCATCTCCTTCACCGAGAAGACCTATCCCGACATGGAAAAGGCGATCAAGAAGATCAAGGACACCGTTCCGGCCGACAAGTTGAAGGGTTACGTCCTCGACCTGCGCCTTAACCCGGGCGGCCTGCTCGACCAGGCGATCAATGTCTCTGATGCCCTGCTGCAGCGCGGCGAGGTCGTCTCGACCCGCGGCCGCAATCCTGATGAAACCCGCCGCTTCAACGCCGGCCCGGGCGACCTGACCGACGGCAAGCCGGTCATCGTTCTGATCAACGGCGGTTCGGCCTCCGCATCGGAAATCGTTGCCGGCGCGCTTCAGGATCTGCGCCGCGCCACCGTTCTCGGCACCCGTTCCTTCGGCAAGGGTTCCGTCCAGACGATTATCCCGCTTGGCGAGAACGGCGCGCTGCGCTTGACCACGGCACTCTATTACACGCCGTCGGGCCGCTCGATCCAGGGCACCGGCATCACACCTGACATCAAGGTCGAAGAGCCGTTGCCGGAAGAACTGCAGGGCAAGATGGTGACCGAAGGCGAATCCAGCCTGCGCGGCCACATCAAGGGTCAGAGCGAAACCGATGAAGGTTCGGGGTCCGTTGCCTATGTGCCGCCGGATCCGAAGGATGACGTTCAGCTGAACTACGCGCTCGACCTTCTGCGCGGCAAGAAGACCGATCCGGCCTTCCCGCCGAACCCCGACAAGGCCGTCGTCGCCAAGTAATCGATTGTCGCAAGGCCGGGCACTCGCCCGGCCTTGACCCTTTCTGCGGTTTCCCGGTTTTGGAGCGGGTGAGAAAATTGGGAACGGACCTGCATGCGCCTTTGAGGCGCAACCGCAAAACCGGCAGCCGGCGTCCTGGCGTGCTGCGCCTCGGCCGCATTGCTGGCAGTCTGTGCCTTTTCGCGATAGGCGGCTTTTCTCTCTACACCGCATTTCGCGGCGACGGGCTGGAACGCGCCAAACCGCCGGCGGCCGAAGAGGCGGCAAGCCAAGCTTCCGGCAAACCGCCGACGACCGCTGCCGACCAGGCGGCGGACGGAATGCCCCGCGCCGATCCACGCTCGGGCGCCAATGTCGAACAAATGATCACCGGCGATGGCTCCGTCGTCACCAAATATAGTCCCCGCCCGCGCGACGGCAGTGGACCGGTGCTGGTCGATGCCATGCAGATCGGCCAGGATCCGCGCATGGCAGCCCAACCCAATGAAGCGCTACTCGAAGACACGGCCTTTGGCAGGCTGCCGATCGTCGGCCCCGACGGCCGGCGGCCGATGGACCAATATGCCCGTCCCTCATCCGGCGCACGCGGCATCCGCATTGCCATTGTCGTCAGCGGCCTCGGGCTCAGCCAGACGGGGACGCAGCGCGCCATCGCCGAGTTGCCGGAGGAAATCACCCTCGCCTTTGCCGCAAGCGGCAACAGCCTGCAGCGCTGGATGCAGGAAGCCCGCCGCGGCGGCCACGAGATCCTTCTGCAGGTCCCGCTCGAGCCATTTGATTATCCGGCCAATGATCCCGGTCCGGAGACCCTGCTGACGTCGAAGCCGGTGGCCCGCAACATCGAGAACCTGCACAAGGCGATGGGCGAAATCACCAATTATACCGGCATCATGAACTATCTCGGCGGCCGTTTCCTCTCCGACCCCGCCGCCATGGAACCTGTCATGCGTGATATCGGCAAGCGCGGCCTGCTCTTCCTCGACGACGGCACGTCGGCGCAGTCGAAAACGGCGGCGGTCGCCAAAGGCACCGAACTGCCCTATGCCTTTGCCGACCTCCAGCTCGACGGCCAGCTCGATATCAGCGCCATCCTGAAGAAGCTCGACGAGCTCGAACGCATCGCCCGTAAGAATGGCCAGGCGATCGGCATCGCCTCGGCTTTCGACGAAAGCATCGATGCCATCGCCAAGTGGAGCGAGGAAGCGTCCATGCGCGGTATCGAGATCGTCGGCGTCGCCGCGCTTTCCAGCGACCCCAGAAGCCCCTGAGATAATTTCTGAACGGAGAAGAAGATGAGCCAGGCGACCGTAAAAGCCGAGGATCTGCCCTACCGTCCCTGCGTCGGCGTCATGATCCTGAACCGCGATGGCCTGGTCTGGGCCGGGCGACGGATCGCCGACGGAAATTCCGAATATGACGGCTCGCCGCAGCTGTGGCAGATGCCCCAGGGTGGCATCGACAAGGACGAGGATCCCTTGGATGCCGCCTATCGTGAGCTCTATGAGGAAACCGGGATCAGAACGGTGACCCTGCTTGCCGAAGCGAGCGACTGGATCAACTATGATCTGCCGCCGGCGCTGATCGGCATCGGACTGAAAGGAAAGTTCCGCGGCCAGACACAGCGCTGGTTCGCCTTTCGCTTCGAGGGCGATGAAAGCGAGATCGCCATCAACCCGCCGCCCGGCGGCCACGAGCCGGAATTCGACGCCTGGGAATGGAAGCCGATGCAGGAACTGCCGGGCCTGATCGTGCCCTTCAAGCGCGCCGTCTATGACCAGGTGATCGCCGAGTTCCGGCATCTGGCAGCGCTGCAGGCCGAAGACTGAGTGCCTGATCGAGGCTCGCAGGTGTGAATTGAAGATGCCGACCGCGCGGAGCGGCCGGCATTTCCATCCGAATTATTCGGCTTCGTCGGCGGAGTCGGCGTTGAGCTGGCCGTATTTACTCTCGCCGATTTTCTCGAGCAGATCGATCTGCGTTTCGAGGAAGTCGATATGGCCTTCCTCATCCGCCAGCAGTTCTTCGAAGAGTTTCATGGAAACGTAGTCGCCGGCCTCGTGACAGATATCGCGCGACTTCTTGTAGGCGGTGCGGGCGTCATATTCGCCGGCAAGATCGGCTTCCAGCACTTCCTTGACGTTCTGGCCGATGCGCAGGGGCGCCAGAGTCTGCAGATTGGGATGGCCTTCGAGGAAGATGATGCGCGCGACAAGCCTGTCGGCATGGTGCATTTCTTCGATGGATTCGGCCCGCTCTTTCTTGGCGAGCTTGGTGTAGCCCCAGTCCTCGAGAAGTCGATAATGAACCCAATATTGATTGACCGCCCCGAGCTCGAGGAACAGTGCCTCGTTAAGCCGCTCGATGACCTTTTTGTCGCCTTTCAATGTCCGCTCTCCTGTTTTCCTCATGGAACTGTTTCAAGCGTGACATGAAATCAAAGATTTCGGTCTCCGTCGAGTGGCGACGGGCGTGATATTCCTCGGTCGTCTGGATAATGATATCGACCACATTGGGGAAGCAGCCGCAGCAACGGCCGCGTTTTTCCATGGCGTGATAGACCTTCGCAGGCACGATAAGCTGCCAACAGTCTTCGTCGAGAAGGTTGGTGATAACCTCCCGGATTTCCTTGTCGGTTATATAATTGCAGCTGCAGACAAGCACGTCTTCATTTCCAAACATGACACTGACTATCGTGTTTTCTGCTAAAGAAGATGGTGGCTGTCAAGAAAAAATTCGAGTCCGGCGCCATCGGGCAGCGACGATGGGCAACGCTTGTTGCAGATTGTCTAAATTATGGGGCGATTCCGGCCGGTAACGTCCACACACACATTGAACGTATGTCCGGATGATCCCCGACCGGCGCGACCGCACGTCAATGAAAATTCCGCCCGCGCGGCATGACTTCAGCGGTTTCCGCCACGCCCGCCTGGCGGTCTGCCAGCACCCGTTTTTCCAATTCCGCCCCCTTCCGTGCGTCGGCGATCTGCCGATGGTCGCCTCCCTGTCTCAGCACCTCGTCCGACCGCTCGCAGGCGCCGAAACGGCGAGCCTCGCGTTGCAGGATGCCGAGCGCCGGTGTCATGTCTTCGATATGCTCGACGACCGTATGGATCACGCCGCTATGGCTTTGCAGCCTGCCGCGGATTTTTACGAGCCGAGCCCCCATGACGATCGCCCGGTATTTGTCGAATACCTTGTTCCAGACGATAGCATTGGCGACCCCGGTTTCGTCCTCCAGCGTCATGAAGATCACGCCCTTGGCCGAACCCGGGCGCTGGCGCACGAGCACCAGACCGGCGATCGTCACCCTCTTTCCGTTCGGCACCGTCAGAAGATCGACATTGCGGGTGATGCCGATCTTCCGGAGCTCCTCGCGCAGGAAGGAGACCGGATGCGCTTTGAGCGACAGCGAGAGATAACGATAATCCTCGATCACCTGCTCTCCCGGCAGCATATCCGGCAGCACCGCCGCGGGTTCGGGCTGAAGGTCGACATGACGAACCTTTTCGAAAAGGGGCAGTTCTTCGGCTGCACTCTTCACATCCAGTGCCCGCACAGCCCAAAGCGCTTCGCGCCGTGACAGATGGATGGATCGGAACGCATCCGCATCCGCCAGCCGCTCGATGACCGATTTCTGCAGGCCGGACCGCAGCCAGAGATCACGCACCGAACCATATCCTTGCCCTCGATTGTCGACGAGCCGCTTCATATCGTCTGACGAGAGACCTTTGATCTGCCGGAAACCCAGCCGCACTGCATGCCGGGTCCTGATGATCTCCCGCATCCGCCCATGTCGGAAATCGACAGTCTTTCGGTCGAAGGCAGCCTCTTTCAAAGTACAATCCCAGTCCGATTCATTGATGTCGACCGGCAGGATCTTTACCCCATGTTCGCGTGCATCCCGCACCAGCTGAGCCGGCGCATAGAACCCCATCGGCTGGGAATTCAGCATCGCCGCGCAGAAGACATCGGGATAGTAGGCCTTGAGCCATGAAGAGGCATAGACAAGCAGCGCAAAGGATGCGGCATGGCTTTCCGGAAAGCCATATTCACCGAAGCCTTTGATCTGATTGAAGCATTGTTTTGCGAACTCGGGGTCGTAATTCTTTGAGACCATTCCCTCGATGAACCGCTTCTCGAAATCGCCGATCGTACCGGTTCGCTTGAATGTCGCCATCGCCCTGCGAAGCTTGTCGGCCTCTGCCGGCCTGAAGCCTGCAGCGGTGATCGCGATCTGCATCGCCTGCTCCTGAAACAGGGGCACGCCAAGGGTTCTTTCGAGGACCGCTTCCAGCTCCTTGCTCGGATATTCGATCGGGATGTTCCTGGCGCGCTGTTCCCGGCGTTTCAGATAGGGATGGACCATATCGCCCTGGATCGGCCCCGGCCGGACGATCGCCACCTCGATGACAAGGTCGTAGAATATCTTCGGCTTCAGGCGCGGCAGCATGCTCATCTGCGCCCGGCTTTCGATCTGGAAGACGCCAAGCGTATCGGCCCGGCCCATCATCTCATAGACCGGCTTGCCCTCCTCCCCATGCTCCCTGTTGCCGAGGTCTGCGAGCGTCTTCTTGACATCATAATGCAGTTCAAGCAGCGAGAACGCCTTCCGCAGGCAGGTCAGCATGCCGAGCGCCAGCACATCCACTTTGAGGATCTTGACGTTGTCGAGATCGTCCTTGTCCCACTCGATCATGTAGCGGTCCGGCATAGCCGTCTTCATGATCGGCACGACCTCGTCGAGCCGGTCCCGAGTGATGACGAAGCCGCCGACATGCTGGGTGAGGTGGCGCGGGAAACCGAGAAGCTCGGAGGCATATTGCAGCACATTCTTGGTCACTGGATCCTTGACGTCGAGACCGGCCGCCTTGGCATCCCGATCGGAGAGATTGTCCTCCGACCAACCCCAGACGAGGCTGCTGATCGCCGACTGAACATCCTCCGACAGGCCGAAGGCTTTGGCGACCTCGCGGCCAGCCGAACGGGTGCGGTAGGTGGTCACTCCCGCCGTCAGCCCGGCATGTTCGATGCCATATCGTCCGTAGATGAACTGGATGACTTCCTCACGCCGGTCATGCTCGAAATCGACGTCGATATCCGGCGGTTCGTCCCGGTCCATCGAAATGAAACGGTCGAAGAGCAGCGTGCTCTTCTGAGGGTCAACTTCCGTTATTTCGAGACAATAGCAGATGACCGAATTTGCCGCCGATCCGCGCCCCTGGCACAAGACCTTGAGGTCATAACGGGCGTGTTGGATGATCCTGTGAACCGTCAGGAAGTAGGAGGCGTAGTTCTTATCGCCGATGAGTTTCAGTTCATAATCGATCTGCTTTGCCACCTTGGGCGGCACACCTTCGGGATAGCGTTTGACTGCTCCCGCTCTCGTCAGCCTTTCGAGGCTCTCCTGCGGCGTTTCGCCGGGATCGTTTTCAGGCGGATAATTATGCTCCAGTTCCTTCAGTGAAAAGGTCAGCTTGTCAAAAAAGACCCGGGTATTCTCGATCGCACCAGGATAGTCCCGGAAGATCCGGGCCATTTCACGTGAATCCTTGAGGTAACGCTCGGCATTTGGCGCCAGCAGGAATCCGGCTTGCGATATCTGCACATGCTCCCGGATCGCGATCACGACATCCGAAAGCGGCCGGCGTTCAGGATGGTGGTAAAGTGGCTGGTTGGTGGCAATCAACGGCACCCGATTTCGAGCGGCAAGCATGGCAAGCACCGCAAAGACCTGCCTGTCGCGGCCGTCATAGGCCGGCGCCAAAGCCATGAAAAAAGCCTTGCGGAACCGTCTGCGAAACCGCTCCAGATAATCTTCCAGCGTCGACTGGCCCTGCTGATGATCGACAAGGGTACGATCCGGAACGAGGGCAAGCATCATCTCGTCTCCCCATTCCATGAGCTCCGCTTCCGTCAGGATGCAGGTTCCCTTGACCGCTTCCTCCTTCAGATTGCCGGCGCTGAGAAGCCGGCAGAGATTCGCCCAGCCGCGGCGGTTTCTGGGATAGGCGAGAATGTCGGGCGTATCATCGGAGAAGACGAGACGGGCACCCGGCTGGACCCTGACCGGATCGAGAATTTCCTCGCCTTCCTTCGCCTGAAAATCCGTCTCATGTCTGTTCTTGTACTTCTCCTCGATCTGCAACGCCTGCGCATGCGCCCTGACCACGCCGGCAACCGAATTCCTGTCCGCTATCCCGAGGCCGCCGAGCCGGAGATGGGCGGCCTGCACGACCATCTCCTCGGGGCCGGAGGTGCCTTCGAGAAACGAGAAATTCGTCCTCGCGCCAGTCTCGAAGAATGCACGTTCGGCCTTCATGCGAATACCCCGTGCATGAACCAGCGAGGGTCGAGCTCCTGACCATAGAAACCTCGACGATAGATCCAGAAGCGATGTCCGGCCTCATCCTCGATACGGAAATAATCGCGCGCCTCCGCGTCGCTTCCGTCGATCCACCACTCCATGGCAATCCGCTCCGGACCTTCGCTTTTTGTCACTTGATGCTGCATGCGCCGCCAGCGGAAGATCTGCGGCGGGCCATCCGGCACTTCGGCGAGTACGGTCTCGACAGGCTCCGGCGTTGCAAAAAGCCGTAACGGACGCTCTTCGCGCAAAGGGAGAGAACCGCTCTGTTCCGCCTTCCCCCGTCTTGAAAGCTTATCCATCGTCGGAACTTCGATGACGGCGCGTTCCGGCACGTGGCTCTCACGGAGTTGGAAGCTTTGCAGGCAATCCGCACCCAACCGGGCGGAGACACGGTCGACGAAAGCCGAAAGGGAGATTTCGTCCTGACGATCGCCCTCGAAATCAGCCTGCGCTTCGTTGAAGGGATCATGCTGCAAGACATTCAGCCGCACGATCTCGAAACCATAGCCGGCATCGAGATCGTCATAGACCGCCTGCAGTCGTTCGGAAAAAAGCGCGGCGATAAATTTCGGTTCGCGAAGCGGTTGCGAAGCGCCGACGGAAATACGGAAGACCCTGCCGTCGACGCGGAATAGAACCAATTCGAACACCCGCCCGCCGGCACCTCGTGCTTCCAGCGACGGCTGCAACGACACGGCGACCTGCCTGGTGACGGCAATGATCTGTTCCTCCGTTCCGATCGGCTCGATCAGGCGGCTTTCGGCCGAAAGACTGGCGACGGGGCGACGGGGCGAAACAGGTTCTTCTTCATGCCCTAGCGCCTGGTCGAGCCGCAGAAGCAATTCCGGCCCGAACCGCCGGGTCAGTGGCGCCCGCGGCGCATTGATGACGTCGCCGATATATTTCAGGCCGAGCTTCTTCAGGGCATCGACGGTTTGTCCTTGCAGCCGCAAGGCTGCGATCGGCAAAGACATCAGCACACGCTCCATCTCCTCATCCCCGATCACGCCGCTTTGACCGAAACGCGACACGGCCCAGGAAAGGCCCGGTGACGATGAGATCGCGCCGCGCGCATCGATCCCCATATGAAAGAGCCGCGACAGAACATCCTTGAGAAGCGCCTTCTCACCGCCGAAAAGATGCGTGCAGCCGGTAATGTCGAGAAACAGACCGTCCTTGCCGTCGAACGCCACCAAAGGCGTATAACGGTCGCACCAGTCGGCAATTGCCTCCAGCAGCCGGCGGTCGGCGGCCGGATCCTCTTCCACCACCTCGAGCGTCGGATACATGGCGCGCGCCTCGGCAACGCCCTGCTCATTTTTGAGTCCCAGCCGCTCGGCCAATTCGTCCAATGCCGTCAGCCGCATGGCATTGTTGAGCTTGGCCGAACAGACGATGGGCGGCGCCTCAGGACGCCCTTTCGAACGCCAGGAGGGCCCCCATCGCCTGCGGGCGATACGGTCGGTTGGCAGATGCGGGAAGCTGAGCGCCAGAATACGCTGACTGTTCGCCTGAAGGACGAATGAGGTTTGGTTGGGTGACAGGGAAAAATTCGCGTTCATGGGGGCTCCACTCCAGAAGAAAGGAGAGCGGGGCCGGATTACGGCTCTTCTCCAGCGTGAGATGGAAAATCGGATTGCCGATGCTGCCGGCAAGCTTCGATCCGTCCGGCAACGGCCGCAGACCAGACGGTCCCGGTTCGACGTGCAGGCGCAAGGCGGCACTGCTGGCCTCCTCCGCCCCTGCCTGCCGCACGAGAAAGAGCGGACGGCGGGCAGCATGCGCCCTGAGGCTGAGCCTGCGGCTTTCGGTCAGGCCGAAATGCACAGGATTGCCCCGCACTTCGAGGATGACGGCCGAAAAAGCAGCGCTTTCCACCGCCGCCTCCGCCAGCCAGAGCGCTTCGTCCAACTTGCGCGGCGCGGCATGGAGAAATCGCTCAGGGCTCAACCCGAAATCCCGAAGCCCGGGAGCATAGGGACGGCCGGCGTCCAGCGTACCGACTGCATCGCCGATCCAGAGCAACGGCATAAGCCTGCCGGCATCTGATTCCTGTTTCTGCAGCCGCGCGGCAACAGCCATCGCCAGTCCGCTTGCCGCGCCGGCATCGCGAGACAGCGCGGAACGGAATTCGGTAATCGCATCGAGGGATAGGCCGCCATCCAACGCTCGATCGAGAGGCTCCACCCCGAACGGCAGGGATGGCAGAATGCGCTCCTGGCGCGTCTTGCGTCCTTGCGCCAAGGCTTCCCGCTCCGCGGCCGCAAGTGCCGGCGCGGGCTTTCCTTCCAACCTGGCAATGGTTTCGCGGAGCGCAAAAAGCCGCTCGCGCGCCAGGGCGTTCTGCGCCATGGCGTTCACTCCGATCCGTTTTGTTCCTGTTATGTTCTTATAGATTCCAGAGAGCTAATGAAGAGTCAACAATCATTTTCTATGAATTTATTCCTGCCTTTGATTCCGCACTCGAAAATCGGCAATAAAGGTTCTATATGGGCCCGCAAAGGAAGGAATATTCATGGCCCGCGTAGACCAGAGCGATGATTGGCGGGACCGCCATGCGCCGACGATCAGCACCTTCGAGTCGCTGGCGATGGAGGCCTACAGCCATCTTCCGGATGAATTCCGCCAGCTGACAACCAACCTCACGATTGAGATCGAGGATTTCCCCGATGACGACGTTTTCGAGGACATGGCGCTGGAAACCCCTTTCGATCTGCTCGGCCTTTTCGAGGGCAGGGGCATTTCAGAACGCTTCACGGTGGAAACCGGCGAGATGCCGAACCGCATCCGCCTCTACCGGCGCCCCATCCTCGATTATTGGGCTGAAAACGACGAGACGCTCGGCGATATCATCACCCATGTCCTGATCCACGAGATCGGCCACCATTTCGGGCTGAGCGACGATGACATGGAGCGGATCGAGGCCAGCGCCGAGGAAGCCGCGGAGCGCTGAAACACCGCGCGTCCGGTAGGACGCGCTATTGCTCGGAGAGTTTCATCTCCGGATCGTAGTCCTTGCCTTCGACGGTCTTGACGACGGCCTGGCCGCACTGCATCGCGCCGGTTGCGGCATTGAAGGCATAAGTCGGCGAACCCTCCAGCGACCAGCCCTTGTTGAGGGCGGCGGTGACCTTGTGGCAGAAGGAAGCATCGTCGGGACCGGTCAGGAAGCGGTAGAGTTTCATCAGGCGGGCTTTCTTGCAGACATCAGGCGAGCTTTATGAACCAGAGCCTCGGCCTGGACAAGATGCAGCCGTTCGATCATCCGTCCGTTGGCATTGATGACGTTGAGGCCCTCGGCGTCAGGATCGGCAAAAGCTGATATGACCGCCTCGGCTTCCGCAATCTCCTCCGCACTCGGTCCGAAATGCCGGTTCGCGGGCTCGATCTGCGAGGGATGGATCAGCATTTTGCCGGCAAAACCCATGGCGCGGCCCTGGCCACATTCGGCGTCGAAGCCTTCGGCATCCTTAAAATCATTGAAGACACTGTCGATCGCATCGAGCCCATAGGCCCTGACCGCAAGGACGACCTGCATCAGCCACGGCACGAGATAGCCCCGTCCCGGCTGCGGCAAAACGCCCGTTTCTTTGCGCAGATCATTGAGGCCGACAACGAGGCAATCGAGCCGCGAGCCCGGCGTGCGGCCGGCTTCGGCGATCGCTCCGACATTCAGCACACCGCGCGGCGTCTCGATCATCGCCCAGATGCGCAGCCCCTCCGGCGCCTCCGCATCGGCAAGCAGATCGCTGATGTCAGGGACATCGCCAGGCTCATCCACCTTCGGCAGGAGAACGGCGTCGGGCAAAAGCGCCTTGACCAGATCGAGGTCCGCCGCCCCGAATTCGGATGACAAAGAATTGATGCGGATGATCCTCTCCTTGCGCTCAAGCGGCGGCCCGGCAAAAAAGGCCCGCAGATTTTCCCGCGCCTGCCCCTTCTTCTCGGGCGCTACGGAATCCTCCAGATCGAAAATAACCGCATCGCACTCAAGGGAATGGCTTTTTTCAAGCGCCCGGAGGTTGATCGCGGGCACGCTCAGCACCGAGCGGCGCAGATGTAGGGAACGGTGAGGTATAGTTGGCTTCATCAGCCATTAGTGCCAAGCTTCGCAAAGCCCTGCAAGACAACAAAAAGCCATGCTTGCCTTGCAGAGAGAAAAAAGAAGGACCACATTCCTTTCTGTAGAAAGGTATCAAACCCATGCAGAACATTCGCTCCATCTTCTTCATGCTTGCCGGCGCCACCGTTTTTGTCGCCATGCTGCTTCTCACCTTCTCGGTGACGCTTGCCGTCGGCGGCATCCTGACCGTTCTCATGGTCGGCCGCGCCCTTTCGATGAAGATGAAGCCCGCTCCGGTCCGCGCCAAGGCAAACAACCGCCAACGCGAGATGCGCATCTGGAACGACGGTCGCGGCACGATCATCGATCTCTAAGCCGCGTCGCTCAAAAAACTGACCGACATTGTCGGATCATGCGTCCATGATACGTCTTTGAAGCGCCAGGCATTCAGCCGGCGCTTGAACACGATGGAGGACGAGCATGGATACGACGACGGAAAACAATCCGGTTAAAATGCCGCCGGTCAAGAATGGCCTGCTGCCCTATCTGACGGTCGACGGCGCGGTGAAAGCCGCGGAATTCTACAAGAAGGCCTTCGGCGCCGAAGAGGCGCATCGGGTGCCGGTCGATGAGAGCGGCCGCACGATGCATATTCATCTCTATATCAACGGCAGCTCCCTCATGTTGGCGGATGCCTACCCCGAATACGGCCACCCCTTCAAAGGCCACGAAGGCTTCGCCATCCAGCTGGTCATCGACGATATCGATTTCTGGTGGGAGCGCGCGGTTGCCGCCGGCGCCGAAGTCGTCATGCCGATCGAACTGATGTTCTGGGGCGACCGCTACGGCCAGCTTCGCGACCCATTCGGCGTACTATGGGGCCTGAATGCCCCGACCAAGTAAGAACGCGCACTCTTGCGGCCGCGCGAAACGTCGCGCGACCGCGATTTTAGAAAGATTCTCCTTCATTTCGGCGGAAAACTGGACTAGATGCACATTCAGGAAAGTACATTTGCTGAAATGGAGCATGGGTCATGGATAAATTCGTGAAGCTCACGGGCGTTGCGGCGCCCCTGCCGGTCGTCAACATCGACACCGACATGATCATTCCGAAGGATTATCTGAAGACCATCAAGCGCACCGGCCTCGGAACCGGCCTTTTCGCCGAAGCCCGTTATAACGAAGACGGCTCGGAAAATCCCGATTTCGTGCTGAACAAGCCGGCCTATCGTGATGCCAAGATCCTGGTCGCCGGCGACAATTTCGGCTGCGGTTCCTCGCGCGAGCACGCTCCCTGGGCACTGCTCGATTTCGGCATCCGCTGCGTGATCTCCACCAGCTTCGCCGACATTTTTTACAACAACTGCTTCAAGAACGGCATCCTGCCGATCAAGGTCAGCCAGGAAAATCTCGACAAGCTGATGGACGACGCCTCGCGCGGCTCCAACGCCATCCTGACCATCGACCTGGAAAACCTGGAAATCACCGGTCCCGACGGCGGCTCGATCAAATTCGATCTCGACGAGTTCAAGCGCCACTGCCTGCTGAACGGCCTCGACGATATCGGCCTGACCCTGGAAAAGGGCAAGGCGATCGACGAGTTCGAAAAGAAGAACGCCGCTTCGCATCCCTGGGCCGCTTAAGCTCCCAATTCAATGATGACGGTCGAGCCGGGCTTTCGCCCGGCTTTTTCTTTGGTCCAAGCATGTCGCGCAAAAGTGTGCAGCGGTTTTGCGGCAACGACGTGCTTCAACAAATAACCTAAGCGCAAGGAGCGAATCCGAGCAAACGCGCTTTAGGGATCAGAGAAATTTCTCTTTCCAGAGCCTCAGCTTTTCCAGCGACACGCCGATGCCGCCGCAGACTTCGATCAGCGGATTGTCGAAGCGGGCAAGCAGCCCGGCATGCACGTCGGCGACAGCAAGGGCCGCGCCGCAGGCCGGCTCGACCAGAATGCGCTGGGCATCGGCAAACTTCAGACAGGCGGCAACGGCATCGGCGTCGCTGACGAGAACACTTTCGATCGGATGGCGTTTCGGCAGGTCGAAGACATGCTGGGCCACCTGCCGCGCGCCGAGCGATGTGGCGATCGAGGTGATGGCGGGCAGGGTAATGCGGTTATTTGCCTTGAGGCTTTCATGCAGCGAAGCCGCCCCTTCGGTCTCGACGGCAATCACGGGCACGTCGGACAGCCCGTTTCGCTTAAGCCCCGCGACAATGCCGGCTAGCAGCCCGCCGCCGCCGACGCTGGTGACGACGCAGTCGAATTCCGCACCCCTCGCCACCACCTCGTCGATCAGCGTCGCATGACCGTCCCACAGAAGCGGATGATCGAAAGGATGCACATAGCTTGCTTTGCGGCTCCGGGCGAGTTCGACCGCATGGGCATTGGCTTCGTCGAAAACGGCGCCGTTCACGAGGACATTGGCGCCGGTAGCCGCAATCGTCTGCCGCACATCGGCCGCCGTCGTCTCCGGCACGACGATCGTCACCGGCACACCGAGTGCCCGGCCGGCATAGGCCGCGGCAATGCCGGCATTGCCGCCGGAAGCGCAGAAGATCTCGCGCGCGCCATTTTCCACCTCGTGCTGGCAAAGCCGGCCGACACCGCGCAGCTTGAAGCTGCCGGAGGGCTGCAGCGCATCGAGCTTCAGCCAGAGCGGCTTCCCGCTGGCGCTGTAGTCGGAGGCGGTCCGAACCAGCGGCGTGTCGAGATGGAGAGTTGCGAAAGCCATGGGAGAATATCCTGGAAATAAAAGGGTGGCGACCGTTCTAATGCGTTTGCCGGTCCAGGAGCAACCACTGCGGTCGGCGGCGAGGCGTACCGATTCAGGCCTTCTCTCGCTTGAAATGCCCATTTCCGGGGTCTAAGAAGCCGCAGCTTGTTTTTCCAGGAGGGCTTCATGACAGCGCGCAATCTTTTCCTGCTGCCGGGTGACGGCATCGGTCCCGAGGCCATGGGCGAGGTCCGCAAGATCATCGGCTATATGAACGAGTCGATGAACGCAGGTTTTGTTACCGATGAAGGCCTTGTCGGCGGCTCTGCCTATGACGCCCATGGCGCGGCGATTTCCGAAGCCGACATGCAGAAAGCGCTTGCCGCCGATGCCGTACTGTTCGGCGCCGTCGGCGGCCCGAAATGGGATAGCGTGCCTTATGACGTGCGCCCGGAAGCCGGCCTGCTCCGGCTGCGCAAGGATCTTCAGCTTTTTGCGAACCTGCGTCCCGCCATCTGCTATCCGGCTCTTGCCTCGGCCTCGTCGCTGAAGCCGGAACTGGTCGAGGGCCTCGATATCCTGATCATCCGTGAGCTGACTGGCGGCGTCTATTTTGGCGAGCCGAAGGAAATCATCGATCTCGGCAACGGCCAGAAGCGTGGCATCGACACCCAGGTTTACGATACTTACGAGATCGAGCGCATTGCAGGCGTCGCCTTCGAAATGGCCCGCACGCGCCAGAACCGCGTCTGCTCCATGGAGAAGCGCAACGTCATGAAGTCGGGCGTGCTCTGGAACCAGGTGGTGACCGAAACGCACAAGGCGAAATATTCCGACGTCCAGCTCGAACATATGCTGGCCGATGCCGGCGGCATGCAGCTGGTGCGCCAGCCCAAGCAGTTCGACGTCATCGTCACCGACAATCTCTTCGGCGACATGCTCTCCGACGTCGCCGCCATGCTGACCGGCTCGCTCGGCATGCTGCCCTCGGCTTCACTCGGCGCGCCGGACGGCAAGACCGGCAAGCGCAAGGCACTCTACGAGCCAGTGCACGGCTCGGCCCCCGATATTGCCGGCAAGGGCATCGCCAATCCGATCGCCATGATCGCCTCCTTCGCCATGTGCCTGCGTTACTCCTTCAACATGGTGAAGGAAGCCGACGACTTGGAAAAGGCGATTGCCAACGTGCTCGACAAGGGCATCCGCACCGGCGACATCATGGCCGATGGCGCAAGGCAGGTGGGCACCGTCGAGATGGGCGATGCGATCCTTTCCGAGTTCAAGGCGCTTTCAGCCTGATATATTTCACGTGAAACAGTATCAGCCCTTCGCATCCAGGCGGAGGGCTGCTTTTTCTGAAGTCGGCGGCCGCAACGCTTGAATTCTCCGAGCCGACTATCCTCGGCCACAATCTCGTGTATTTTTGCGCGGGATTTCACGAGCGCATGACCGAGAACTGGAATCGATTTTCGGCCATGCCAATTCGAACGGACGACGCATGAGGGCATTTTGGACTTCCCTGGACAGGCGCTGGCGCCGAAGCGACGCTGCCATGCCGCCTTTGCGCTGGCAGGCCTGCCTCTTCATCACGATCAATGCCGTGATCCTTTCCATGCTGCTCTTCGATGCGCCGATAGGCGCCAGCGAACCTCCCGCTCCGGTGAAGCAGCTTGGCGAGCTCCTGACCGGTTTCGGCGATTCCGCCTGGCTGATCCTTACCAGTATCCTGCTCTTCTTCCAGGGCAGGGCGGGCTACAAGCTTCTGACGACGGCGCGCTCGAGGGCGCAGGCACTCTACGTCAGCTGGATCGGCGCCTATCTCTTCACCACGGTCGTTTTCTCTGGGCTTCTCGCCAATTTCCTAAAGCGGGCGATCGGAAGGGCTCGTCCCGATCACTTCCACGATTACGGCATGTTTTCTTTCACGCCCTTTTCGGGCCATTCCGCTTTCGAAAGCTTTCCCTCAGGCCATTCCACCACGGTCGGCGCCTTCTTCGCGGCCT
Organism: Rhizobium lentis; assembly: GCF_014200175.1. Taxonomy (GTDB): domain Bacteria; phylum Pseudomonadota; class Alphaproteobacteria; order Rhizobiales; family Rhizobiaceae; genus Rhizobium; species Rhizobium mulingense. Next base: position 343,494 of record NZ_JACHBD010000007.1, read on the forward strand.
TCGCGCTTCTGTTTCCGCGCTACCGCGTTGCCTTCATCGCCTGCGCCATCTGGCTCGGCATGACGCGTGTCATGGTCGGTGCCCATTATCCGAGCGATGTCATCGCCGGCCTTGCCTTCGGCGCCTGGTTCTCGCTGTTGATGGCGATCGTCTTTGCCCGCTGCGGGTTGCTCTTCAAACTGGCGCCGGATGGCTGGCCGCTCGCCAAGCGCCTTTTCCCTGACATGGAAAAGCCCGGCGCCTTGTGAGCGCCGGGCCGTTTCTCGAGCTTCTCAGACGCGCGCGCCATCAATCCATTGCGTGGATATCCCGGTTTTTCGTCTCCGGCAGGAAGATCAGGCCGATCACCAGGGTGATCGCCGCAAAGACGATCGGATACCAGAGACCGTAATAGATATCGCCCGCCGCAGCGCTCATCGCGAAGGCCGTCGCCGGCAGCAAGCCGCCGAACCAGCCATTGCCGATGTGATAGGGCAGCGACATGCCGGTATAGCGGATGCGGGTCGGGAACAGTTCGACCAGAAGTGCCGCAATCGGGCCGTAGACCATCGTCACATAGAGGACGAGGACGAACAGGATGGCGACCGTCCCGATCCAGTTGACGCGGGCGGGATCGGCGGTCATGGCGAAGGTGCCGCCGTTGGCGATGTTGTAGACCGCCATATCGGTGACGCCATTGGCCTCATCCGCCGTCAGTAGCTTGCCTTCGACCAGCTTGGCCGCCGGCATGGTTTCCTTCTCGCCGGCGCGGACAGCTTCGGCATTGAGCGCCAGTTCCGGATTGGCGGCGATGAAGGCATCGAGCTTGGCATCCGGCACCTTGGCGACGGCGCGTTTCAGCGGATAGCCGGCATTGTGAAGCGCGATGTTGATGCTCTTTTCGAAGGCGGCAGTCATGCCCTTCGCCTTGTCGCCAGCAGCAGCGGCGTCGAAGCTCGGCACCGTCGCGTTACCCACCTTCACCGTCGCCGGTTGTCCGGCAGGGCCGGCCACGACGTCATAAGGCACCGAGTTCTTCGTCAGGAACGCCGTCGCCACGTCGCACGAGCTGGTGAACTTCGCCGTACCCGTCGGGTTGAACTGGAACTTGCAGTCCGCGGGATCGGCCGTGACCGTCGCACGGACCGAGGCCTGTGCTTCGGCAAGCGCCGGGTTGGCCGTCCAGGTCATCGCCTTGAACAGCGGGTTATAGGTCACCGCCGCAATCAGGAGGCCCGCCATGATGATCGGCTTGCGGCCGATCTTGTCGGAGAGACCGCCGAAGATGACAAAGAATGGCGTGCCGAGGAAGAGCGCAATAGCGACCATGACATTGGCCGAGAAGAGGTCGACCTTCAGCACGTTCTGCAGGAAGAACAGCGCATAGAACTGGCCGCCATACCAGACGACTGCCTGGCCCATGGTGGCCCCGAGAAGTGCGATGAGTGCGATCTTGGCGTTCTTCCACTGCCCGAAAGCTTCGGTCAGTGGCGCCTTGGAGCCCTTGCCTTCCGCTTTCATGCGCTGGAACGCCGGCGATTCGTTCATCTTCAGGCGAATCCACACGGAAATACCGAGCAAGACGACCGAAACCAGGAACGGAATACGCCAGCCCCAAGCGGCGAATTGAACCGGCCCCATCAGCGACTGAACCAGGATGATAACGATCAGCGACAGGAAAAGGCCGAGCGTCGCCGTCGTCTGGATCCAGGAGGTGAAATAGCCGCGGCGCCCGTTCGGCGCATGTTCGGCGACGTAGGTTGCCGCACCGCCATATTCACCGCCTAGCGCCAAGCCCTGCAGCAGGCGCAAGCCGATCAGGATGATCGGGGCTGCAATGCCGATGCTGGCGGCACCCGGCAGAATGCCGACGAGGAAGGTCGACATGCCCATGATCAGGATCGTCACCAAGAAGGTGTATTTGCGGCCGACAAGATCGCCGAGACGGCCGAATACCAGCGCGCCGAAGGGACGCACCAGGAAGCCGGCGGCAAAGGCGAGCAGCGTAAAGATGTTACGCGTCGCCTCTGGATATTGGGTGAAGTAGGTTGCGCCGATATAGGTGGCGAGCGAACCGTAGAGATAGAAATCATACCATTCGAAAACGGTGCCGAGCGAAGAGGCGAAGATGACCTTCTTCTCCTCGCCGGTCATCGGACCGGCCTTCGCGCCGTCGATGCTTGCGACATTTGCCATTGTCTGTCCTCCACAGAGTGATGAGCAATGCGCGCGGCCTACTCTCCTCAAGCATACTCCTGGCCGCGACACGCCTGACGGGAGTGTGCCAGAAACGGCAGATCAAAAAGAGGGATGCTTTGGGATTATGACTTTAGTCTAACAGCAGGGCGGTTTGTCGCGCGCATCGTGCTCCGTTGGAAGGAAGTTTTACTGCGGTTTGCGATCTGGACGTTACGCTCTCAGCGCCTGCGCCGGCGATTGCCGGTAGGCGAGCGCCGCCGGCAGGGCGGCAAGAATTGCGGCAAAGGCGAGCAGTGCCGCCGCAAGCCCGGCGTCTTCACGGGCGAAGCCGACCGGCATGGCGATACCGCTCGTCTCGGAGAATAGGCCGGACAAAGTCAGCGCCGCAGCATAACTGAAGGCCAATCCGAGCCCGATGCCGACCGCCAACAGGAAGAAGAATTCGAGCCAGACGATGCCCAAGATCGCCCCGCGCGGGGCGCCGAAGGCCCTGAGCGCGCCGATCTGGCGGCGGCGCTGGCCGATGTGGATGACCGTGACCAGCACCAGCGAGGCGGCGACGAGAGTTTGCGCCCCGGCGGCGACCGCGACGAGGATCTGCTTGGCGTTACCGAGCGTGGCGTAGAGATTGGTCAGCACCTCGCCGGGAAAGACGGCGACCGTATTGCCGCTGCGAAAGTCCTGCCGCAGCTTGTAGGCATCGGCGATCGTCTTCGGCTTGACGAGAATCGCGGGAAGGCCGGGAGTGTCCGCAGTCCAGTTCTCGTTGAGCGCGGCATCCGGATTGGGCTCGCCGTGATGCTCATCCCCAGCGTTATGATCGCTGGCTTCTTGATGCTCGTCGCCGGTAGCCGTGACGGACGCCGCCTCATGATCGTGCCCGGTGCCCTCCTCCGCAGGCTCATGCGCCTCCATGCCATGGATATGCCAGACGGCCTGGATCGGAACGAGAACGGCCCGGTCCCAGGCCGTCCCCGTCGGCCGCAGGCGGCCGGCAACATGATAGATGAGTTCGGTATGGGTCTCGCCGCCTTCTTCGGCCGAGCCATGCATTGGCTTGATTTCACCGCCGAGCTGCAGCTTGACCGCGGAGCCGATTACCGCCTCTCCCTCCTGTGCGAAAACCTTGCCCTCGGCAAAGCCGCCGGACAGCTTCTCGGCCAGCGTTACCGTCGTCCCGACGATCGGATAGCCGGAGAAGGAATCGCCGAAGCCGATCGGCGCCGCCCAGTCCACACGTGGATCGGCGGCAAGCCTGGCCAGCACCTCGCCCGGCATCAGCGGCAGGGGCGAGGGCTGCAGAAAAACGGAGGACAACACGAGCTGCGTCTCGCTGCCGCCGGCGCCGATGACGAGATCGAACTTGTCGGCGGCGCGCGCGCTGCCGAGCCGAAGCGCCCGCTCCTGCAGGACCACGGAGACGCCGAGCGCGGTCGCAAGCGCCACAAGGAGCACGACAACCAGCGATCCCGCCCACAGGCGGCGAAGGTCGGCGCAAATGAAGCGGATCATGCGGCCTCCCCCGCAGCGGCAATGGCATCCTTGCTGATTCGGCCGGAGCTGAGCGTGATGCGCCGGTCGAGACGGCCGGCGAGCCGCTGGTCGTGCGAAACGATGATCAGCGTGCTGCCTTCGGCAATGGCGAGATCGAGGATGAGATCGCCCACGGCTCCGCCGCTTTCGGCGTCGAGGCTTGCGGTCGGCTCGTCGGCGATGATGACGCCGGGTTTGCGCAGCAGCGCGCGGGCGATCGCCACCCGCTGCATCTCGCCGCGGGACATGGTCTCGATCTTCTGGCCGGGACGGCAAAGTTCGACCGTGTTCAAAAGCGCATGCGCCCGCTCGATGGCGGCGGCCGTGGCGGCGCCGGCAAGCCGGGCGGGCAGAAGCACGTTTTCAAGTGCTGACAGACCTGGGAAAAGATGAAACTCCTGCATGACTAGGCCGATATTGGCGGCGCGGAACCGGTCGCGCCGGCTTTCTGAAAAGCCGGCAATATCCTCGCCGTTCCAGCGGATGCGGCCCTGGCGAGCCCGCTCCAGCCCGGCAGCGATATTGACGAAGGTGCTCTTTCCGGAGCCGGACGCCCCGGTGATGACAACCCTGCTGCCGGCATCGATCGACAGGCGGCCGATCGCCAGCGCCGGCGAGGCGAGCCCCGGGAAGGTAACATCAAGGTTTTCGATATCGAGCGCGAGCATTTGGATATTCACACGGCGAAATATTCGGCCTGGCGGATGCGCAGCAGGCTGACGAAGCCGGTTTCCGGATCCGTCCAGGAACCATATTCCAGCGTGCCGCGCACTTCGATCGTCTGGCGCGGCTGCACGAAGGTCTGCTTCTCCCCGAGATAGACGACGACGATATTGTCGGGCCAGTCCGCATCGGAAGAGCAGAAGGGGCAGAGCGACATCGGCACTTCAGTGAGCACGAAGAACTGCGCCTCGGCCTTCAGCGGCGGCGCCATGAAGCCCTTCATGCTGATCTCCTGGCCGGCGAGGCGCTTGACCTTATCGGAGAACTCAAGGCCGAGCACGCCGAACTTGCCATAAAGCTCGTCAAAAGAGAGCAAAGCGCTGGCGGCACGAACGCCGTGAGCGGTGAAGGGGAGCACAACGGCAGCGCCGATCAGCCGGCGGCGGCTGAGATGCAGCGAAGAGAACATGTCCATGGCAACCTCCAGGAAACAAATCCCCGCCGCTTGAACGGCCGGGACCATGATCGACGAAAGACGCAAGGCCGACAAGCGGCCTTGCGTCTAGAGATCAGTTCGTTTGCTTGGCGCCGAGGGCGAAGGTATCGGCGAGCACGCGATAGACGTCGCTCTGTTCCATGTAGCCATGGAAGCCTTCGGCGCCCGGACCGGCCGACTGCAGAACGACGTCGTCGACAGCATGGACGCCGCTCTCGCTGCTCTTCGGCAGATTGCCCTGAACGAGGACCGCGCCCGGAACATCCTTGTACTGTTCATTGGCGACATATTCCTTCTTTTCGTTCTGGACAGCCGGAACGAACGGACCGTCGAGCTTCGGACGGAAGGTTTCGTAATGGTCAGGGCCGTTATTGGCGCTGAGGAACAGGCGGCGGCTGACATCGATCTTGTCGGGGTAACCGTCGCCGTTTTCGTCCTTGTAGTTCGGGAAGCCGGCTTCGGCATAGGTGCCGACCTTTTCGCGCATCTCCGTGCCCGGCTTCTCGTCATCGACGGTGCCGATGATCGAAACGCCATGCGTGTGGTCGCCGGTGACGACGATCAGCGTATCCGGATGCGCCTTCTGGAATTCGCGGGCAACGCCGATCGCCTTGTCGAATTCGATTGTGTCGATGACCGCACGATCCCAATCGAGCGGATGCGACATCTTGTCGATCGAGGAGCCTTCGACCATCAGGAAGAAACCGTCAGGATTCTTGGAGAGGCGGTCGAGCGCGACCTTGGTCATGTCGACGAGACCCGGCTGGTTCGGAAACTTATCGACGGTGCCCTTCTTCAGGAATTCGCGATCGAGGGTGACGTCCATGTTGCCGGTGTGAAAGAGGCCGAGGAGATTGCCGTCAGCCGACGCATTGGCTGCAAGCTCGTTCTTATCGGTTGCAAGCTTGTAGCCGGCATCCTGGAACAGCTTGATGTAATCCTGGTTATCCTTGCGCTTGGAACCGGCGACTTCCTTGCCGAGGAAATAGGCCGAGCCGCCGCCGAGTATGACTTCCGGCTTGACCTCGAGCAGCATGCCGACAACGTCGGCCTTGTCGTTGCGGTTGCGGGTGTGGGAAACAACCGCGGCCGGCGTTGCATCCTCGACTTCGGACGTCGCGACGATGCCGATCGACTTCTTGCTCGTGCGGCGAATGGCTTCTGCGATGGTTTCGACACGCGGGTCGTCGAGCGAGGCCGGTGTGCGGTCCGCATAAACGCCGAGGGCGTTAACGGCTGTCTTGTGGCCGGTCATGTAGGCCGACATGGTGTTGGCCGAGTCCGTGGCAACGGCATTCGTCGATGACGTGCCGATGAAAGCCATATGATCGAGATCGTCCATGTTCAGGCGGCCATTCGCCTTCCCTTCGGTCATGCCCTTGGACATGATGCGGGCAGCGGTGCGATGGGCGACGGAAAGGCCGTCGCCGAGCAGGAAGATGATGTTCTTGGCCTTTGGCTGACCGGCGGTTTCGTAAACGTTCCAGGTGACCGACTTCGTTTCGTCGCCGGCAGAGACCTCTACCTTGTAGTCGCCTGGAGCGGAAATCTTCAGGCCGCGCAGCAGCAGGGCGGAGCCGAGGGCCTTGTCTTCCTTGCCCTTTTCCAATTCGACGAACTGAGCCTCCACTCCGAGGACGGTCTTGTAATCCTGGCCGTTGACCGTGATCTTCACGTCTTCGGGCTTGACCTGCTTGTTGAGCTCGACCTTGAAGTCGAACGGCGAACCGACAAGGATCGTCGCGCGATCAAGCGGGTAGACCGTCGTCGCCTGAGCGGCGCCCGCGAGGATGGTGGTGGCCGCAAAGGCGGCGAGAAGCATACGCATGGAAAACCCCCGTTTTCGTTGCAGATCTTAACAACCGGGTCGGGATACCCCCGGGTGATGACAGCGGCATGACAAGGCGCTGCAGGACGACACCGCTCCTTCCCCCTCGCAGCTGTCGGCGCAAAAACCTTGACTCCTGTGGAAAACCTTCTAAGAGCAACAGCGGTAAAGGAATCTCCATGGTTCGCGACGAACACGCCATTGCCGCATGCGATGACCGGGCACGGGTTGCCGGGGTGGATATTACCGTTCCGGTTTCTGCCAAAACCAAGGCCAAAACGACGACGAAAACCGTCTGAAGTCTCTGGCCTGCCGCTCTCTCCCCGGCTCGGCTGGGGACAGGAAGACGCGATCCGTCGCGCCTTTCCCCCTCACCGGACCAGAGGAGAGAAGAGAAAGAGAGCTTGAGAAATGGGTTTCAAAGTAGCAATTGCAGGAGCGACGGGAAATGTCGGCCGGGAGATGCTCAACATCCTCTCCGAACGAGGCTTCCCCACCGATGAGGTCGTGGCGCTCGCTTCGGCGCGTTCGCAGGGCACCGAGGTGTCCTACGGTGACCGGACATTGAAGGTCTCCAATCTGGAGAACTACGATTTCTCCGACACCGACATCTGCCTGATGTCGGCCGGCGGCGAGGTTTCCAAGAAGTTCTCGCCGAAGATCGGCCAGCAGGGCTGCGTTGTTATCGACAATTCCTCGGCCTGGCGCTACGACGCCGACGTACCGCTGATCGTGCCGGAAGTGAACCCGGATGCCATCAGCCAGTTCACCAAGCGCAATATCATCGCCAACCCGAATTGCTCGACCGCCCAGCTGGTGGTGGCGCTGAAGCCGCTGCACGACTTCGCCAAGATCAAGCGCGTCGTCGTCTCGACCTACCAGTCCGTCTCCGGTGCCGGCAAGGACGGGATGGACGAACTCTTCAACCAGACACGCGCCGTCTTCGTCGCCGATCCGATCGAGAACAAGAAGTTCACCAAGCGGATCGCCTTCAACGTCATCCCGCACATCGACAGCTTCATGGAGGATGGCTACACCAAGGAAGAGTGGAAGGTGCTGGCGGAGACGAAGAAGATGCTCGATCCGAAGATCAAGGTGACCTGCACGGCGGTGCGCGTGCCCGTCTTCATCGGCCATTCGGAATCGGTCAACATCGAGTTCGAAAACGAGATCACCGCCGACCAGGCCCGCGACATCCTGCGCGACGCTCCCGGCTGCCTCGTCATCGACAAGCGCGAGAACGGCGGCTACATCACGCCCTACGAATCCGCCGGCGAAGATGCGACCTACATTTCGCGCATCCGCGAGGATGCGACGGTCGAAAACGGCCTCAATATGTGGGTTGTTTCCGACAATCTGCGTAAGGGCGCGGCGCTGAACGCCATCCAGATCGCCGAGTTGCTCGTCAATCGCGGCCTGGTCAAGCCGCGCAAGCAGGCAGCCTGATACCATTTGTAAACCATAAGATGATAAGCCCTGCTCGGTGAGCGGGGCTTTTTCCAGGGCAAACACGACTGTATAAGCGCTCGATAAAAGGTGATCGTGACAAAATCGCGAGTGGCTGGCATTCTCTTGCCCGCTTAAAAACTATGCAGATCGAGAGCGGGGTTTCTCAATGCGCATGACAAAGTTGTTTCTGGCGGCCGCTGCGGCAATGGGCGTCCTCCACGCGGTACCGGCATTCGCGCAAGGACCGCAATGTGGCAATACCAGCGCCGGCTTCGACGCCTGGGTTGCCGATTTCAAGCAGACGGCAGCGGCCAATGGCGTCAGCCAATCGGTGCTCAGCCGCGCCTTCGCCAACGTCAACTACAACAAGCCGACGATCGCCGCCGACCGCGGCCAGAAAAGCTTCAAGCTCTCCTTCGACGCCTTCATGCAGAAGCGCGGCGGTGCCGCCGTCATTTCCCGGGGTCGTTCGATGAAGGCGGCCAATCAGGCCCTTTTTGCCTCGATCGAACGCCGCTTCGGCGTTCCCGCCGGCCCGCTGATCGCCATCTGGGGCATGGAGACCGGTTTTGGCAGCTATATGGGCAACCAGCATACGCTGTCGGCTGTTTCGACCCTTGCCTATGACTGCCGTCGTTCCGAATATTTCACCGACCAGCTTTATGCCGCGCTCCAGCTCGTCTCGGAGGGGTATCTGAGCCCGCAGGCCAAGGGTGCCGCCCATGGTGAAATCGGCCAGACGCAGTTCCTGCCGAGGAACGTCGTGCGTTTCGGCGCCGACGGCGACGGCGATGGCCGTGTCGACATGGTGGGTTCCCGCGCCGATGCGCTGGCCTCGACCGCCAATTTTCTCAAGGGCCACGGCTGGCAGGCCGGCGCCGGCTATCAGCCGGGAGAGCCGAATTTCGCTGCCATCCAGGGCTGGAACGCGGCCAGCGTCTATCAGCAGGCGATTGCCTATATCGGCCAGCAGATCGACGGCGGCAGATAGGCCTTCATTTGGCAACGATCCCGCAAAAGCGCCGCGGCAAGATGCGGCGTTTTTCATAGGCGGGAATCGAAACCACCGCCGGAGGCCGTCTTGCGGCGTTCCTCTTGCGGCGGAGCCGGAACGACCGGCCCCGAAACGACGCAGTTGCGGCCGGAGGCCTTGGCGGCGTAAAGCGCCAGATCTGCGCGTTTGACAAGATCCTCGAAGCTCCGGCTGGCGCCATCGTTTGCCCGGCCGGCGCATCCGAAACTCGCCGTCACCTTGAGCAGATCGCCGCTCGGTAAAGGGATTTCCGCCATCTCGATCGCCAGCCGCACCCGCTCGGCGACGATGGCAGCGTCGGCTGGTATCGAATCGGGCAGAAGCGCCAGGAACTCCTCGCCGCCATGACGCACCAGCAGATCGAAGGAGCGGAAATTCTGGCGCGCGATGCCCGCGACATGGCGAAGCACGGCGTCGCCGGCATCATGACCGTTGACATCGTTGATCTTCTTGAAATGATCGAGATCGAACAGCACGACGGATATCCAGCGTGACCCGTGTTCGGCCTGGGTGAGAAGCGCCGATGCGGCGACCTCGAAGCCGCGCCTGTTATACAGGCCGGTCAAGAGGTCGGTCTGGGCAGCGTTGCGCAACTCCGCCACCAGCGCCTCCCGATCCTGCGTCAGCCGGTCGATCAGGCGCAAACCCCTTGCCGCCAGCACCATCACCAATGTCGCGAGGATCAGCAGACCAGCGCATAGCGCCAGGATCCGCGTCAAATGCAGGTGCGAACGCGTCGAAAAGTTCTCGCCGGTGTCGTGAATATCTCGGGCGGCCTCGATCATCTTCTGCTGCAGGAAGCTCATGCGTTCGTTCTGCGCCGTGGCCCAGACGTCACGTATTGCGCGCGTCGGCCGCGATCCGGCGAGGATCGCATCGGTGATGGCATTCGCCTTCACCTGGCTGCTGCGACCGAGATAGCCGACGATATCGCGCACGATCGGCGCCGCGGAGTGGAAGACCATGTGGTCCATACCCTCGCCGATCATCACTTTTCCCTGCACCAACAGCTCCACCGGAAATCTGGCGGAAGGGCCCCGTTCAAGATAACGCGTGCCAATCCCGGTGATCAGCCTTTCGCCGTAGTAGGTCAGCATGATGCCCATCAGCTGGTTGGATTTCTCGAGCAGCACCGGATCGTTGATCAGCGGGGAGAGCGCATCGACGACGGCAAGCTGCTTGAGAGCTGCGTACCAGTAGATGGCACCGGGATCGCCCCCGGCATAGCGACCCTGGTCGACGGCGCTTCGGGCGGCGACGATGCGGCTATAGGCGAGGCCGAGAGCCGATAATTCGTCCACGAGCCCTTCATCGAACGCCTCGCGGGAAGGCAGGCTGGCGTAAAAAGCTCGGCGTTCGTTGTCGAGCGTCGCCCGGCTGCGCTGCATGTCGATCGCGTTCCTGCTGCTGGGATGGGCGAGATAGCGGCGCGTGGCGCCGATTTCACTCAGGATCTCCGTGGCGGCGATGGACCCGCCGCGGGCAAGCACGTCGGCGAACTGCCGGTCTTTCTCGAGGTTCCGGTATTGTGTCAGCGAAGTCCGGATGACGACGACGCCTTCGATGAGCATGAAGACGAAGGGCAGCAAGATGGCCGCCAGAATAACCTTTTTGATGGTTTCGAACTTCATCGCCAATCGCCACGGTGATCAAGACGTCGGTCGTGCGCGACCAATTCAGGGAGGTTAACAGCAATCCTTAAAAAACTGATAAACCCGTTGATCCCTAAATCTCGGGGCGAATGAAATCACGCGTTTCGGCGTCCATGACCCAGAGTTCACCCGTCGATATGTCGAACCAGGCGCCGTGGAGATGCATTTTTCCCGCTTCCTCGAGCGCCTTGATATCGGGAAAGCTTCTGAGATTGTCGATCGAATTGCGGATCGAGACACGCTCCAGCGCCGTCTGCCGCTCGGCAGCCGTCATCACATCATTGCTCTGGATCTGCTCGGCTGCCGGTTTGACCAGCGACATCCAGCGACCGATGAAATCGCCCGGCGACAACGGCTCGGCATTCGGATCCAGTGCTGCTCGGATACCGCCGCAGCGGCCGTGGCCCATCACCACGATATCCGAGACCTTCAGCGCCTGCACGGCAAATTCGAGCGCGGCCGACGTCGAATGGAAATGACCGTCCGGCTCGTAGGGCGGCACCATATTGGCAACGTTGCGGATAACGAAAAGCTCGCCCGGGCCGGCATCGAAGATCAGCTCGGGAGCCGCACGTGAATCCGAACAGGCAATCACCAGCGTACTGGGACTTTGACCGTTTTCGGCCAGTTGCCGATATCGGTCACGGGCGTCGGCGTAACGCCCGTTCATAAAGTTGCGATAGCCGTCCAGAAGGGTGTTTGGGAAACGCTGCATGCTAGTGAATTACCGCGCGCGGAAGACAAGATCAACTGCTGCACCGCAAAATGAGCATTCTGGAAGATGCGTCATTTTTTCTGCCGCTGCGCCGGGTGGACGAGCCGACGCATCTGCACCATGGCCATCGGCGTCGAAAGGCTGGACGCGTCGCTTGCCAGCATCAACTCGTTGCTGCCGCGCTTGACGGCACGCGCGAGCACTTCGAACACGCTGGCGGTGGCAAGCTGCAACGCCTTTTCATCCTCGAGGCCGGACAGCAGGCGCGACAGAAAAACCGCGGCGAGCAGGTCGCCGAGACCATTCGGCGGGTTCTCGACAACGCGGTGCTCGGCAAGAAGCGCGTGACGACCGGAGAGGTAGAGATTGCCGGTGCCGCCCGCCATCATCGGCACCGCCGAGGTGACGAGCATACGCGACGGTCCGAGCGCCAACGCCGCCTCCATGATCGCGCTATTGTCGTCAAGTGCTGCTCCCGACAGCCAGGCGAGCTCGTAGCGGTTCGGCGTCGCCAGCGAAGCGAGCGGGATGAGATGGTCACGAATGGCCTCGGCCGTGGCTTCCGGCACGTAGAGCCCGCCGAGGTCGCCCATGACAGGATCGCAGACATAGAGCAGTTCGGGATTGTTTTGCCGGAGAGCAGCGATCAGCCGGGCGATGGAGCGCGCCTGGGCGGCATTGCCGAAATAGCCCGAAAGCACCGCCCGGACTTCACCGATCCAGGGCGCACGGATCAGATCGTCGATCGCTGCGTCGAAATCGGCTTCCGCAAATGTCAGTCGCGTCGAACGGCCATGGCCGGGATGCCAGGGCAAAACGACGGTCGGCAGCGCCCAGACCGGATGGCCGAGCGTCTCCAGCGCAAACACCGCCGCCCGGTTGCCCACCGAGCCGCGCACGACATGGCTGGAAATGACGATGACTGCGCCCGCTGCATTTTCCGACATGATACCGAAGTCCGAATGATGATGGCGTTTGATGATCTTTTTGACGCTGCGCTGTCAACCATTCTTCACGTGAGCATGGAAATGTGCGGCGGAGGAAAAAAGAGGGCCGTCCACGTTTGTTTTGGCTACGAAAATCGGAAAAATCCCCGACAATTTCCCATTTCCGACGTCAAAAAGCATCAAAACCATCCCGCTGGCCCCCATTTTAGAGATTTTTTCGAAGAATCTTCTGCTAGCTTGCAGAAAATCAGTCCATTGCGGGAGGCGATCCATGGCTGCCAGAAACAATCCGAAACGAGAAAAACAGATTGAAGGCGCGCGAAAGATCGCCAACGAGAGGGGCGAGGCGCATCTCGATCCGGAAATTCTCTTCGGCCGGGCAAGCAATGACGATCTCGAACGGTACACGCCTGAAATGCTGGCGCTTTCTGCCGTACATTCGGCGAAAGAACTTGCCGCCTGGAACAGCAAGACCCCGCGCGTCAGTATCGACACCATCGGCGGTGTGGCGCCTGACGGCATTGCCGTCTCGGTGCTTTCAGTCACCGACCGGAATATGCCTTTCCTCTATGAATCGGTGATGGGTGAAGTAACGAGCACCCACCGTGATCTCTTCATGGCCGTGCACCCCATCCTCATAATGGAGAAGGGCAAGGCGCCTACGCTCTATTCCGCCGACCAGCCGAGTGATCCCGCGACGCGCGTCAGCCACATCCAGCTTCATATCGCCCCGTTGAATTCCAGCCAGGCTGCCGATCTCGTCAATCGCATCCAGACCGTGCTTGAACAGGTCCGTCTGTCCGTCTCGGACTGGAAGCCGATGCTTTCCAAGCTCGACGGGGTGATCGCCGAGCTTTCGGCGAACGCGGCCGGCCGCAGGAAGGCCGAACACGCCGAGGCGGTGGCGTTCCTGACCTGGTTGCGCGACGAGAATTTCACCTTCCTCGGCATGCGCGAATATATTTATTCCGGCAAAGGTGCCGATGCCAAGGTCGAGCGCGACAAGGGCACGGGCCTCGGCATCCTCTCCAATCCCGATGTTCTCGTGCTGCGCACCGGCAAGGATGCCGTGACCACGACGCCCGAGATCCTCGCCTTCCTCGACGGCCCCGACTTCCTGATCGTCACCAAGGCGAATGTGAAATCGATCGTCCATCGCCGCGCCTATATGGATTATGTCGGCGTCAAGCGTTTCGACGCCGGGGGTAATGTCATCGGCGAACTGCGCATCGTCGGCCTCTTCACCTCGACCGCCTACACCTCGTTCGCCTCGGAAATCCCGCTGCTGCGTTCCAAGATCGAAAAGGTGAAGGAGCATTTCGGCTTCGACCCGATGAGCCATTCCGGCCGCATGCTTGATAACACGCTGGAATCCTATCCGCGCGACGATCTTTTCCAGATCGACACGACATTGCTTGCAAGCTTTGCCGAGCAGATCAACGACCTGGCCGACCGGCCGCGCGTTCGTGTCCTGCCGCGCATCGACCACTTCGACCGCTTTGTCTCGGTCATCGTCTATGTCCCGCGCGAGGAATATGATTCGATCGTCCGCGAGCGGATTGGTACCTATCTGAAGACCGTCTATGACGGGCGTGTCTCCGCCTATTACCCGGCTTTCCCCGAAGGCGGCGTGGCGCGCGTGCATTTCATCATCGGTCGCTCCGGCGGCAAGACGCCACGCATACCGCAAGCCAAGCTCGAGCAGACGATTCGCGAAATCACCGCCCGCTGGGACGACCGCTTCGAAGCGCTGGCCGGGCCGAAGGCGCCGAAAATATCGGTCGACCAAGCCTTCCAGGATTCCTTCACCCCTGAGGAAACCGTGGCGGACCTCGCCGATATCGGCGCCTGCGCCGCCGGCGAGCCGCTCCGCATCCAATTCTATCATCGTCAGGAAGAACGGGGCCGCATCCTTTCGCTGAAGATCTTCCACGCCGGCGGTCAGCTGGCCCTGTCACGGCGCGTGCCACTTCTCGAGAACCTCGGCTTCAATGTTGTCAGCGAACGCACCTTCGATATCGGGGTGCCGGTCGCCGACGGCCAAACCAAACTCGTCGTGCTGCATGACATGGAGCTCGAGACCCGTAACGGTCGCGACATCGACCTGCATCGTTATGGCGCCGCCCTCGAGGAAGCCTTCGTCGCCGCCTTCGCCGGTACGATAGACAATGACAGCTTCAACCGGCTGATCCTTTCGGCCGGGCTCTCGGCGCGTGAGACGAATGTGCTGCGCGCCTATGCGCGCTATCTCCGCCAGGCCGGTATCGCCTATTCGCAGGACTACATCGCAACGACGCTCGACAAATATCCTGATGTCGCTGCCGCCATTTTCCGGCTGTTCCACGACACGCTCGATCCCAAGCTTCCGGAGAAGACCCGGGTGAAGAAGCTCGCCGAGCTGCACCAAGCGATCGAGGCCGAGCTCACCGAGGTGCCGAGCCTCGACGACGACCGCATCCTGCGCCGCTACGTCAACATCGTCGATGCGACGCTGCGCACCAATTATTTCCAGAAAAACCCTGATGGTTCGCCGAAAGCGATGCTCGCCTTCAAGCTCGATCCGCATCTGGTCGACGGGCTGCCGCAGCCGAAACCGTTCCGCGAGATGTTCGTCTACGGCGTCGAGGTCGAAGGCGTGCATTTGCGCTTCGGCAAGGTGGCGCGCGGCGGCCTGCGCTGGTCGGACCGCGCCGAGGATTACCGCACCGAGGTGCTCGGTCTCGTCAAGGCGCAGCAGGTCAAGAACGCCGTCATCGTGCCGGTCGGCGCCAAGGGCGGCTTCTATCCGAAAAAGCTCCCTGCCGGCGGCAGCCGCGACGAAATCTTCAACGCCGGCCGCGAGGCCTACAAGACCTATATCCGCACCCTGCTCTCGATCACCGACAATATCTCCGGGGCCGAGATCGTGTCGCCGGCTGATACGGTTAGGCTCGACGGAGACGACCCCTATTTCGTCGTCGCTGCCGACAAGGGCACGGCAACCTTCTCCGACACGGCCAATGCGCTGGCGCAGGAAGCCGGCTTTTGGCTGGACGACGCCTTCGCCTCCGGCGGCTCGGCCGGTTACGACCACAAGAAGATGGGCATCACCGCCCGCGGCGCCTGGGAAACCGTCAAACGCCATTTCCGCGAGATGGACATCGACATCCAGACGACCCCCTTCACGGTCGCCGGCGTCGGCGACATGTCGGGCGACGTCTTCGGCAACGGCATGCTGCTCTCGCCGAAGATCCGGCTCGTCGCCGCCTTCGACCACCGCGACATCATCATCGATCCCGATCCCGACATGGAAAAGACGCTGGCAGAACGCCAGCGGCTTTTCGACCTCCCGCGCTCGAGCTGGCAGGATTTCGACAGAAACGTGCTTTCGAAAGGAGCGATGATCATTTCCCGCGCAGCGAAATCGGTGACGCTGACGCCGGAAGCGGTCGCTGCGATCGGCATCGACAAAGCCGTCGCCACGCCGTTTGAGATCATGACGGCGATCCTGAAGAGTCCGGTCGACCTGCTCTGGTTCGGCGGCATCGGCACCTATGTGAAAGCGTCGTCCGAAACCGATACCGAGGTCGGTGACCGCGCCAACGACCCCATCCGCATCACGGCGGCGGAGGTGCGCGCCAAGGTGATCGGCGAGGGCGCAAACCTCGGCGTCACCCAGAAGGGCCGTATCGCCTACGGTCTCAACGGCGGGCGCTGCAATTCCGACGCGATCGACAACTCGGCCGGCGTCAACACCTCTGACGTCGAGGTCAACATCAAGATCGCGTTGGCCGCCGCCATGCATGACGGGCGGCTGACGCGGGCAAAACGCGACCAGCTTCTTTCCTCGATGACCGGCGAAGTGGCGGCCCTCGTGCTGCGCAACAATTATCTCCAGTCGCTGGCGATCTCGCTGACGGAGCGCAAGGGCACGGCCAACGGCCTGGAACTCGGCCGCTTCATGAGCGTGCTCGAGGGGGCCGGTCAGCTGAACCGTAAGGTCGAGACCTTGCCCGACGACCAGACCCTCGCCGAACGTTATACTGCCGGCAAGCCGCTGACGCGGCCGGAAATCGGCGTGCTGGTCTCCTATGCCAAGATCGTGCTCTTCGACGCGCTCGCCGCAAGCGAGCTACCCGACGACCCCTATTTTGCGTCGACGCTGTTGAAGTATTTCCCCGTCAAAATGCAGAAGTCGAACGCCGGCGATATCGCCAGCCACCGTCTGCGGCGTGAAATCATCGCGACCGTGCTTGCCAACGAAGCGATCAACCGCGGCGGGCCCAGCTTCATCGTCGCCATGATGGACGCCACGGCGGCTTCGGCGCCGGAAGTGGTGCGCGCTGCAATCGTTGCCCGCGATGGTTTCGATCTCACCCGGCTCTGGGCCGAGACGGATGCACTCGACGGTACGATATCGGGCGAGGTGCAGAACCGAATCTACGAGGAAATCAGCCACAGCTTTATCGTGCTCACGCGGCTGCTGTTGAAAACCGCCATGACCAAGGCCGATATGGCGGAGGTGATTAGCCGGCTGCAGGCGGCCCTGAAGAAGCTGAGGCCTTCTTTCGCCGAGCAGGCAGCCGCCGATGCTGCGGCACGCCAGGCGGAATATGCCCAGGCAGGTGTGCCGGAAAAGCTAGCTGCCGAGATCGCCGACCTCCAGAGCTTCGCGCTGGTGCCGGAGATCATGCAGATTGCCGAGCGCACCGGCGAGCCGCTGGTGCGTGCGGCCGAGAATTATTTCGCAGTGTCGAAGACCTTCCGGATTGCCCGGCTGCTGGCGGCCGGTGGCCGGATCCTCACCTCCGACCACTACGAAAATCTGGCGCTTGCCCGCAGCATTGACCAGATCGCCAGCGCCCGGCGCGACATCGTCATCTCGGCCCTTTCCGACCACGGCAAGGAAAAGCTGCCCGTCCAGGCCTGGCATGCCCACGATCGTGTCCGCATCAACCGCATCGTCGAGGAGCTTTCGAGCCTCAGCGACAGCGGCGACCCCAATCTCGCGCGTATTACCGTGGCTGCAGGTATCCTGACCGATCTTGCGCGCGACCGGGCGAGGTGAGACAGTCCGCCAAAACAGGAGCGGATGTTGAATCGCATAGACTGGACAGGAACGCAGCCGCCGAAAGCCACGGAGAAGGGCATCTGGGGGTGGATGTTCTTCGATTGGGCGGCGCAGCCCTTCTTCACCGTGGTCACCACCTTCATCTTCGGGCCCTATTTCGTCTCGCGCCTGACCGATGACCCGGTGTCGGCCCAGACGACGTGGAGCAACATGGCGACGATCTCTTCGGTGATCATCGCCCTGCTCTCGCCGGTTCTCGGCTCCATCGCCGACCAGTCCGGCGCACGCAAACCCTGGATCGGTTTCTTCGCGATCATCAAGATCGCGAGCCTTTTCGGCCTGTGGTTCGCCGCCCCGGGTTCGCCTGTCCTCTATCCCGTGATCTTCATGATCCTCGCCTCGATTTCGGCCGAGTTTTCGATCGTCTTCAACGATTCGATGATGCCGCGCCTCGTCGCCAAGCATGAGGTCGGCAAGCTTTCCAACACAGCCTGGGGGCTTGGTTATCTCGGCGGCATCATCGTGCTGATTGCCGTCGTTACGCTTCTGGCGGCAAGCCCGGAAAGCGGCAAGACCGTTCTCGGTCTCGACCCGCTTTTTGGCCTTGATCCCAAGACCGGCCAGGATGCGCGCATCACCGGGCCGATCTCGGCCGTTTGGTACCTGATCTTCATCCTGCCGATGTTCTTCTTCACGCCCGATGTAGGCAGAGGCCTGCCCTTCGGCACTGCCATCCGCGCCGGCCTGCGGGAGCTGAGAAACACGCTCGGCGAACTCAAAGAGCGGCGCGGCATCCTGAAATTCCTGATTGCCCGCATGATCTATCAGGACGGCGTCAACGGCCTGCTGATCCTCGGCGGCGTGTTTGCAGCCGGCATGTTCGGCTGGGCGACGATCGAGATCGGCCTCTACGGCATCATCCTCAACGTCATCGCCATCTTCGGCTGCCTGATCGCCGGCCGGATCGACAGGGGCGTCGGTTCGAAGGTGACTGTCGTCATCAGCCTCACCACGCTGCTTCTCGCCACCGTCGGCATCATCTCGACCGGGCCGGGCTACACGCTGTTTGGCCTGATGCCGCTGCCGACGGGCGATTCCGGCGGTCTCTTCGGCACCGCTGCGGAAAAGGCGTATATCCTTTATGGCCTGCTGGTCGGGCTCGCCTTCGGGCCGGTGCAGGCCTCGTCGCGCTCCTATCTCGCCCGCAGCGTCAGCCTGGAGGAAGCTGGCCGCTACTTCGGCATCTACGCGCTTTCAGGGCGCGCCACGAGCTTCATGGCGACGCTGCTCTTCTCGTTGGTGACCTATCTCAGCGGATCACCGAGGCTCGGAATGGCGACACTGATCCTGTTCCTCGCGGGCGGCCTGCTGCTCTTGATCCGCACGCCCTATCCGGCCGACCACGCCTGACGGTTCTCCGGCACGCGCCTAGTGCCGGAAGTGACGCATGCCTGTGAAGACCATCGCGATGCCGTGCTCGTTTGCGGCATCGATGACTTCCTGGTCGCGCATCGAGCCGCCCGGCTGGATGACCGCCGTCGCGCCTGCGGCAATCATCGACAAAAGACCGTCGGCAAAGGGCAGGAAGGCTTCCGAGGCAACCGCCGACCCCTTTGTCATCGGAACCGCAAGGCCGAGCGCCTTGGCGGCTTCTTCGGCCTTCAGCGCGGCGATGCGGGCGGAATCGACCCGGCTCATCTGCCCGGCGCCGATGCCGGCCGTCTGGCCGTCCTTGGCATAGACCACGGCATTCGATTTGACATGTTTGCCGACCTTGAAGGCAAACTTCATGTCCTCGAGCTCCCGCGCCGTCGGCGCACGCTTGGTAACGACCTTGAGTTCCAGATCCTCGACCATACCGTTGTCGCGGCTCTGGACCAGCAGGCCGCCGGAGACGGTCTTCGCCGTCAGCCCTGCAACGCGCGGATCGGGCAGGCCGCCGGCCGACAGCAGCCTCAGGTTCGGCTTGCGGGCGACGATCGCCTTCGCCTCTTCGGTGACATCGGGAGCGATGATCACCTCGGTGAAGAGCTTGACGATCTCTTCGGCCGTTTCGGCGTCCAATATCTGGTTGAGCGCGATGATGCCGCCGAAGGCGGAAACGGAATCGCAGGCAAGCGCCCGCTGATAGGCTTCGACCAGGCTCGAACCGGTGGCGACGCCGCAGGGATTGGCGTGCTTGATGATGGCACAGGCCGGCGCCTTTTCCGGCAGAAACTCGGCGACGAGCTCGTAGGCGGCATCGGTGTCGTTGATGTTGTTATAGGAGAGCTGTTTGCCCTGCAGAAGGACAGCCGTCGAAACACCCGGACGCTTTTCGCCGGTCACATAGAAGGCCGCCTTCTGGTGCGGGTTTTCGCCGTAGCGCATCTCTTCCTTCAGCACGCCGCCGATGACGCGGTGGCGCGGCGTGTCGATCGACAGCGCCTCGGCAAACCAGTTGGAAATCGCAGCGTCATAAGCCGCGGTGCGGGCATAGGCCTTGGCGGCCATGCGCTGGCGGAAGGCATAGGCCGTCTTGCCGGCATCGGCCGAAAGCTGCTCCTTGAACTCGGCATAATCGTTGGGATCGGTCAGAATGGTCACATAGGCGTGGTTCTTGGCCGATGCCCGGATCATCGCCGGGCCGCCAATATCGATGTTCTCGACGGTCGTCGGATAATCGCCGCCGGCCGCGCGCACCTCTTCGAAGGGATAGAGGTTGATGACAGCGAGATCGATGGCCTCGATGCCATGCTTCTTCATCGCTTCCTGGTGCTCGCTGTCATCACGGATCGCCAGCAGGCCGCCATGCACTGTCGGGTGCAGCGTCTTGACGCGTCCATCCATGATTTCCGGAAAACCAGTGATGTCGGAGACATCGGTGACGGCGAGACCGGCCGCAGCAATCGCCTTGTAGGTGCCGCCGGTCGACAGCAGGCGCACGCCTCTTTCAGACAAGGCCTGGGCGAGCTCGACGACGCCGGTCTTGTCGAAGACGGAGAGGAGCGCGGTCTTGATTTCGACCTGGTCCGGGGCGGGGATCTTCTTGGAAATGACGGCCATGAACTTTCTCCGTTCGGCTTCGGTTCTGCTTGCGCCGCGTTAGCACAGCTTCGCCGCCGCGCAAACAGGCGCTATCCCTTGCGGGATAAAAACCAGCGGATTTCCGTCTTCTCGGCAAGATCGAAATCGATCTCGATCTGGTCCGAGCCGCAAATGCCGGAGCTGTCGGCAAAGAAAATATCCTCGGAAATCAGCACTTCATTGCCGGGAGCGGAAAACAGCCAGCTTTCGCCGTCCGGCGCCGTCAGCAGCACCGACTCCCCGTCACTCTGCTGCAGGACGATCGAAGGATGGACGTGAAAACGGGCGACAGCCTTCACCGGCTCGTCAATCTCATATCCTTCACGGACGACAAGCCGGTCGCGGCCCGTCACGATCGTGCCCGCCGCATTGAGCGTAATTTCGCGCTCGTGCAGCACGCCGAAGGCTCGCACATAACCGTCATGGCCGAGCTTGATGCCGTCGCGTCCATCCTCCGTTTCGGCACGCTCGACGGTGACGGTCCTGACCGGTTCGGTAATCGCATGGTTGAGGAAGGGCGAGAGCGAAAAGCGACTGGACGATGTGTCGTTGAGGATGACGGTCGAATGCGCCGCGGTGGTGCGCGCCATCTGGACATAGCGGTGCCCGGCAAATTTCGGCGAGCCGGAATTGACGATGAAGCGATGGCGGCCGGACGACATCTCGAAGGAGAGGGTGCCGGCATGCGCACTGCGCAACGCGCCTCCCGAAGGCGGCGTGCCGGTATCGGCAATGATGATTGTCTTGCCCCCGGCAAGCCGTTGATAGCGCGACTGCGGCAAAGCCTTGAACGGCTGACCGGCGGTCTCGTCATATCTGAGCACCGACATCAGTTCATTGGCGAGCGTCGACGTCGCGCCGTTGAAAAGCGCCAGATCCCCGTCCTGATGGCGAAAGAACCGCAAGGCCGGATACATGCGGTCGATGCCGGAGATCAGCTTTTGCGGCAGATCATGGCCGAGATTGACATAGGTCTGGCGCAGCGGCAGCAGATCGAGCAGCAGTTCAAGCCCGGCGCGCGGATTGCGCGAGACATGGCCCCCATCCGGCAGAATCTGGCTATCGAATTCGCGGTCGAGCGCCTGGGCCGCCCGTTTGAGCGTGGAGGCGCGGGTCGGCATGGCGACGGAGGCCATGGCGAGCGCAATGCGCAGGCGAAACAGCTCCAGACCGCCGAGCGTATAGGGCGCCATGCGATGCAGGAACCTGACCTGAAACGCCAGCGACTTCATGAACCGGCGATAGAAACCGCGGTCGGCATTCTGCAGCACGACCGGCGAATGCGACAGCCAGGCGATGACGCGCTGGGCAGTGACGTCGGTCTCCCAGGCAATTCCTTCCATGCGGCCGGCATGAACGGAAAGCCAGCTGTCGACGATGGCGCGGGCGGCGGCCGAGTTGCGTTCAGTCTTGTGCGCCCGCATGTGCCGCAGCCAGCCGAAGCTGTGAAGGCGGGTCGCGAAGGGGCGCGAGGGCAGGGTGAAGGTAAAGGGCGATTTGCCGTTCGTCTCCAACATCCGCCCGGCCAGGAGAAACCGTCCGTTGAGAATTTCGTCGGCCACATGCGGATCGATGCCGCGCAGATCGGTCGGCGCGACGATCAGGCGTTCAGGTACTTTGATCGAATGGCGAAAGAGCTTCAGGCGCAGCAGCGCGACGCGGCGCAAGGCGCGCCGCCAAGCTTCCCGAACATACATGCTCGCAAAACGCCGACCGGACTGCATATTCTATTGTCTATTGACCCTCGTGGTTAAGAATAGGTGAAAAGCGGCCGATTTCATCGCCCGCAATGAATTAATTCGTGACAAAGTTCGAATATACGCAAATTACTGCATTTCAGTTGAGATCATTCGACGGTTCACAACGCACCGTGGCGATGATGCGAGGATTTCAAATCCCCGCATACTTTGCTCCGACCTTTGAGGTTGGTCAGCCCGCTCGCCGCAGCACGGCCGCGTAAAAGCCGTCGAGGCCGGAGGCGATGCCCTCAGGCATTTTCAGCATGGTCGGAAGCGTGCGGAATTCGCCGAGCGGCGTGATCGCTGCCTCAAGGCCGGGCCAGTCGCCCGCGCTGATCGGAACGCGCTCGATCGCGCCCGTATCGGAAACAACACGGGCGACAACCTCCTCGCCCTCGGCGGGATCGAGCGAGCAATTTGAAAACACCAGCATGCCGCCGGGCGTCAGCAAGGTCAGCGCATGACGCAGCAGCCGCTCCTGCAACGCCGCCAGCCTGGCGATATCCTCCGGCCCCTTGGTCCACAGCACATCGGGGTGCCGGCGCGTCGTGCCGGTGGAAGAGCAGGGGGCGTCGAGCAGGATCGCATCGAAGCCTTCTGGCGACTTGAATGTCGTCAGATCTGCCGCGACCGTTTCCGCCGTCAGGCCGAGCCGATCGAGATTCGAGCGCAGCCGTCTTAGCCGGCTTTCAGACTGATCGAGTGCGGTGACCGTGCCGCCGGCAAGGATGAGCTGCGCCGTCTTGCCGCCCGGCGCGGCACAAAGATCGGCGGCACGTTTTCCCGAGAGATCGCCGAAAAGCCTGGCCGGAATGCTTGCCGCCGCATCCTGAACCCACCAGGCGCCTTCATCGAAGCCCTCGAGCGACGGAATGCCGCCGTCGAAGGCGGCGAGCCGCACGCCGCCCGTCGGCAGCGCAACGCCGTTCAACCTCTTTGCCCAGCCTTCGGCGTCGGATTTGACGGTCAGATCGATCGCCGCCGGCTCGAGCTGCGATTGCGAGATCGCCAGCGCCGCGTCGCGGCCATAGGCCTTTTCCAGCCGTGCAAGGAACCAGAACGGCATCGGCGCGACCTTGCCGATCTCCGCCAACACCTCGTCCTTTTCGCGGCCGAGCCGACGCAGCACGGCGTTGACAAGCTTGGCGAAACGGCGATTGCGCGGATCCTGATTGGCCTGTTCGACGGCAAGATCGACGGCCGAATGATCGGGCACGTCGAGATAGAGAATCTGCGCCGCGCCGATTGCCAGAACGTGATGCAGCGCCCGCGCGCCCTCCGGCAGCGGCGATTCCAGCAGCGAGGCGATCGCCGCATCGATGCGCGGCAGATGGCGCAGCGTCGTGTTCAGAATGGCGCGGACAAGCGCCCGGTCGCTTTCGCCGAGCGCCTTATAGGCAGGATTGCCATGTTCGTGATCGAGAGCGCCGTCGAGCGGCAGCTTGCGGTCGACGACGGCGGCGAGAATTTTTGCCGCCGCGGCCCGGGCCTGCAGGCCGGGCTTGGCCGGCGCCGATCGGCCGGCCGGCCGGTCGGTGGAAGGTTTCTGTTTACGGAATGGCTTTCTCGTGCCGTCTGAATTCAAGACCACGGACCTCTTGGCGGTTGCGAACCACCGCGACCCGTATTCGGAACAGAGCGCGATTTGCGCGTCGGATTAACAGCACGAACCGGTCCCGTCGAGACATTCATGCCGCTTTGCGCCATCTCCTGCAGCGCGGCAATGCGGTTTTCCGTGTCTGGATGCGTCGAAAACAGATTGTCCATGCGCTCGCCGGAAAGCGGATTGATGATGAACATATGCGCCGTCGCCGGATTGCGCTCGGCATCCTCGTTCGGCACTTGGGCGGCACCGCGGGCGATCTTGCCGAGCGCCGACGCGAGCCAGAGCGGATTGCCGCAGATTTCGGCGCCGCGACGGTCGGCCGAATATTCGCGCGTGCGGCTGATCGCCATCTGCACCAGCATGGCGGCGAGCGGCGCCACGATCATCGCCACGAGGACGCCGACGAAACCGAGCGGATTGTTGTTGTTGTCGCGATTGCCGCCGAAGAAGAAGGCGAAATTGCCGAGCATCGAGATCGCCCCGGCAAGCGTTGCCGTGATCGTCATCGTCAGCGTGTCGCGGTTCTGAATATGGGCAAGCTCATGCGCCATCACGCCGGCGACTTCCTCAGGAGACAGTGCCTGGAGCAGGCCCGTCGAGGCGGCGACGGCGGCATTTTCGGGATTGCGGCCGGTGGCGAAGGCATTCGGCTGCGGGCTGTCGTAGAGATAGACCTTCGGCATCGGCAGGCCGGCATTGTGGGCGAGATCACGGATGATCGCGAAAAATTCCGGCGCATTGCGCTCGTCGACCTGCTGGGCGCGATAGGCCGAAAGCACCATGCGATCGGAATTCCAGTAGGAGAAGAAGTTCATGCCGGCGGCAATGAGGAATGCGATCATCATGCCGGCCCGACCGCCGATCAGAAAGCCGACAAACATGAAGAGCGCCGTCATGAAGGCAAGCAACATGGCAGTGCGAACGAGGTTCATTGCGAATCTCCAACTCCGATTTCGGCGCCGCAAGCTTTTAATCCCGGCGCCGGCGCATTATGATTTGGTTATTCACCAGCCATTTTCAATGTTTTCCGGCAGGAGAAGCCATGCAGGACGCCGATAACGACAATAGCCAATCGCCGACGGCCGAAGGATCGGAGCCGCCGCGCAAAATGCTGTCCCCGGCGGCCCAGCGTGCGCTTGCCGAGGCCGAGGAGCGGCGAAAGCACCAGAAGCCGCTGGACCTGCCGCCGGAGATCGGCGGCCGCGGCGGAGCCGAGCCGGCCCGTTTCGGTGATTACGAGATCAATGGCCGGGCGATCGATTTCTAGGCAACGATTGTCGAGCCCGAATCCGGGCCTTGTGCAGGCCGCCTAAAATCAGCCAGCAATGTAAAATGAGCCGCCCCGGGAACTCGGATGGTCGGAGCGGCTCTGTGTGTCAGGTGGTCGCCTTGTTCTGCCGGTTGGCGATCAGATCATCGACGACAGCCGGGTCGGCAAGTGTCGAGGTATCGCCGAGAGCGCCGAAATCGTCCTCGGCGATCTTGCGCAGGATGCGGCGCATGATTTTGCCCGAGCGGGTCTTCGGCAGGCCGGGGGCGAACTGGATCTTGTCGGGCGAGGCGATCGGGCCGATTTCGGCACGGACGTGTTTCACCAGTTCCTGGCGAAGCGTGTCCGTCCCTTCGTGGCCGGCCATCAGCGTCACATAGCAATAGATCCCCTGGCCCTTGATCGAATGCGGATAACCGACGACCGCGGCTTCCGAAACCAGATTGTGCGACACGAGCGCGGATTCCACCTCCGCGGTGCCAAGCCGATGGCCCGAGACGTTGAGCACGTC
>NZ_JACHBD010000008.1 GCF_014200175.1 Rhizobium lentis
CGGCATCGCGCCGGGACAAAACACCCGCCTTGCCTTCAATCTCGACAAGGCCGTGTTCTTCGATCCAGACAGCCAGATGCGGATCGCGTGATGGCTGTCAGGCGGCGGACGTCACAGTGAGGGTCACCGGCGCGAAACGCGAGGAGATCGCTTCGACGGTGATCTCGCCGACCAAACCCGTCGCCTCCAGCCAGAAGCCGGCGGTGCCGCCCTGCAGCGGCACATTGGCCGGGCCGACGATTTTTCCGGGTCCATGCACTTTCAGCGCAATGCTGTCGTTCATGAAGGGCAGGCGCTGGCCGCATTGGTCGAGGGCGCGAATGATGACGCGGGTGCTGTCGCGTTCGCGGGCCTTCAGCGTGTGGCTGTCGGCGACGATTTCCAGCGTCGTCGGCAGCGGATCGGCGGCAAACGTCAGGCTCGCCGCCGGCTCGCCGCCGATATAACCGGTCAAGGTGCCGTCGATCCATTCCAGACCCCAGGTGCCGAGCTCGTCGGCGGTGAAGTGGCGATGATCGAGCACGACGGGCGGATGCGGCAGATGCGGATAATTCTCGCGGTCCGGGCCGATGCGCTTGCTGAGCCCGCCATATTGCAGTTCCACCTCGTCGCAATTGGTCAGGATGATCAGCGGCAGCACGCCGCCGATATTGCGCTCGCCGCGCGCCCAGAAGGTCACCGGCTTCATGACGATCTCGTCGGATGGATCGCACTGGCTGATATAAGCATAGGCCGCGAATTTCGGCTCGCGGAACATATCCATCACGCCGTGATAGCAGATGCGGTCGCCGGAGCCGAAATCCTTGTGGGTGTTGTAATCGAACATGCACCAGCCGATCGCGCCCGAGATATCGGGGTCGCCATAGGCGGCATTCAGCACCTCCAGGTGACGGCGCACATGCTCGGCCTGGCGCTGCTCCTGGTCATAGATTTTCGTCGGGTGCATGTGGCCGTTGAACTCGGTGATGAGATACGGCACCTTCCGGGACAGACCGGTATTTTCCTCTTGGCGGCGCAATGCGGTGCGCGGGCGATTGGCGCCCGGCAGTTCCTCGTTGCCGAGGATGAAGTCGTTCATCGTATACACGTCTTCGAGCAGCTCGCTCTCGGTGATGTAACGCACGCCGCCGGTCTGGCGGGTGCTGTCGAGCTCACGGGCAAGGCGATTCGTCTCTGTGTAAAAATCGTGATTATCTTGGGACTCGTTGATGCGCACGCCCCAGATGATGATCGAGGGATGGTTCCAGTCGCGCTCGATCATGCGGCGGACGTTCTCGATCGATTCCTTCTGCCAGTCGACATCGCCGATATGCTGCCAGCCGGGGATCTCCTCGAACACCAGCAGGCCGATCGCATCACAGCGGTCGAGGAACCATTTCGACTGCGGATAATGCGAGGTGCGGACGATATTGCACTTCAGCACGCTCTTCATGATGTCGGCGTCGCGTTCCTGGGCGGAGCGGCCGGCGGCATAACCGACATAGGGGAAGGACTGGTGGCGGTTGAGGCCGCGCAGCTTCAGCGGCTTGCCGTTCAAGAGGAAGCCTTCCGGCGTGAACTTGGCGGTGCGGAAGCCGAAGCGGCTGGAGACACGGTCGGAGCCGTGCTCGGTCCGGAGTTCGACGGTGACTTCGTAGAGCGTGGGATCGGTGATATCCCAAAGGGTAATGCCGGTGAGGCCGCCGAAGGAAAGCCTTGTGCGGTCGCCGATCGTCTCGGTTGCTGCGGTGGCGATCACCGTGCCGTCAACCTGCTTCAGCGTGGCGGTGACGGTCGCCGAAAAGCTGCGGCCCTCGGGATTGGCGATATCGACGCGGATGGTTGCCGATTTCTCCGGAGCGAGAACGTCCGCGGTTTCGATCTTGAGATTGCGGATCGACACCGGATCGGTGACCTTCAGCCAGACGTCGCGGTAGATCCCGGCATAGGTCAGATAATCGATGCGGCCGCCGAAGGGCGGGACCTCAGGGTTTTCGCTGCCGTCGATCTTGACGGTCACGAGGTTCTCGCCCTTGACGAGCCTGCCGGTGAGGCGGGCCTCGAAGGGGGTGTAGCCGTCCTTGTGGGCGATGATCTCTTCGCCGTTCAGATAGACGACGCTGTCGGCCATGGCGGCGTCGAAAACGAGCCAAACCTCACGGCCCTCGAATTCGGGCAGCCAGCGCAGCACTTTCTGATAGGTGAAGGCGCGCTGATAGCTTTTCTCGTCGAAATAATTGAACGGTAGTTCGACGGCGGTATGGGGCAGGCTGACCGACTTGGCGGCGTCGAAGGTTTCGAGCAGACGCTGTCCGAAGCCCTCATGGAAACTCCAGCCTTCGTTGAAGGAAACAACGGAACGCATCTCAGGCTCTCCCGGTCATGGCATCAGAAGTGGTACGGCGGCCTTCGGCGCGTGAAAATCGGGTCATCGGGACATCCCTTCTTGATGCAATGGATGTGCGGGCTGCCAGAACAGGATGTTATCCGAAAATCGCTCACAGGTTTCGGCATCATGCTCTGAAGCACGCACATCGAATCTCATTCGTGAGACGCGCTTTAGCTTTTTTTATGCAAGTCGTCATCCCGGAACGGTGTTCTTCAACCCGGTCCTGATTCTCACGGAAATTGCGCGCCGTTGGTCTTCGTGTAGATCGAATAGACCGAGCGCGTCGCGGTGATGAAGAGCCGGTTTTTCTTGGGGCCGCCAAAGGTGAGATTGGACACCGTCTGCGGCACCTTGATCTTGCCGAGCAGCGTGCCATCGGGCGCGAAGCAATGCACGCCATCCCCCGCGCTCGTCCAGAGGTTGCCACTGACATCAAAGCGGAAGCCGTCGGGATTGCCGACATCGAGGCTGCAGAAATAGCGGCTGTTCGTGAGCCTTCGGCCGTCGACGACGTCGAAAACTCTTATATGGCGTGGCACGTCATGTTTTGCCGAGCCGGAATCGGCAATGTAGAGCTTCGTCTCGTCGGGCGAGAAGGCAAGGCCGTTCGGCTGGATGAAGTCCTCGACGACGGCCTCGATCGCGCCGCTTGAAGGATCGATCCGATAGACGTTGCGGGTCGGCTGCTCGGACTCGGCCTTGTGCCCTTCGTAGTCCGACAGGATGCCGTAGGTCGGATCGGTGAACCAGATCGAACCGTCGGAACGGACGACGACGTCGTTCGGCGAGTTCAGCCGTTTGCCTTTGTAGCTGTCGGCAAGAACGGTGATGCTACCATCCGTCTCGGTGCGGGTGACGCGGCGGCCGCCATGTTCGCAGGAGATAAGCCGGCCCTGCCGGTCGCGGGTGTTGCCGTTGACGTAATTGGAGGGCGAGCGGAAGACCGAGACCGTGCCGTCGGGCGTCCAGCGCATCATGCGTTCGTTCGGTATATCGCTCCAGAGCAGGCAGTTGAGGTCGGAAAACCAGACCGGGCCTTCCGTCCAGCGGCAGCCGCCATAGAGTTCCTCGAGCGCGGCGCTGCCGATGACCAGAGCGCCGAAACGTTCATCGCGGATGTCATAAAGCGGATTGTCGGCCACGCCAGTTCCTCCCTGAATGCTGCCGCTCTTTTCCTAGCGACAAATGCCGGAAGGTGCCAGAGCCCGGCGAGTGGAAATGCCGGGTCCGGTTTTTCAGAGGGCGGCGACCGGATGCGGCGAGCCGTCGTAAGCACCCCAGATCGACTGGTCGAAGCAGATGACCGAGCCGGTCATCAGCCCGGATTCGGCCGACGACAGGTAAGCACAGGCGCGCGCCACCTCATGCGGATCGACGAGGCGGCCGAAGGGCTGGTTGGCGGCCGCCTTTTCCAGCCAGTCGGCGGGGGCATCGTGATATTCGCGCTGGATGCGGTCCTCGCCTTCCGACGCCATCCAGCCGATATTGAGGCCGTTGACGCGGATTCGATTGCGCAAGAGCGCATAGGCGGTGTTCTTCGTCAGCGTTTCCAACGCGCCCTTGGAGGCGCAGTAGGCGGCGATGAAGGGCTGGCCGGCTTTGGCGGACATCGAGCCGATATTGACGATGGTGCCTTCGGTCTTTTCGCGGCGCATGACCTTCACCGTCTCCTGCATCAGGAAAAACGGCCCGCGCACATTGACGGCGAACATGGCGTCGAAGAGTTCAGGACTGGTATCGAGGATGGTACCGCGATCGGTGATGGCGGCGGCATTGACCAGCGCGTCGACCCGGCCGAAGGCCTCGTCGCAGACGTGAACGACATTCCGCGCGTCCTCGACCTTTCCGAGGTCGGCCTTGACATAGACGACCCGCGCTCCGGTGGCGGCGGAAATCTCTGCGGCCCGCGCCTTGCCTTTGGCTTCGTTGCGCCCGCAGATGACGATGCCTGCCGCGCCGCGTTCGGCAAAGAGCCGGGCAATGGTGGCGCCCAAGCCTTGCGTGCCGCCGGTGACGATGGCGATCTTGCCGTCGATGCGGCCGTGGTCTGTGCTCATGGGGTTCCTCCTTGGTGGTGATGCACGAATGGCCTCCGCGGGTACGGGAGGCGGTTATGTCAACGTGTTTGGCCCCCTCAACCGGCTGCCGCCACCTTCTCCCCGAGGGGAGAAGGGATATGCCGCGCCGTCTGTTTTCCCCTTCTCCCCTCGGGGGGAAGGTGCCCGTAGGGCGGATGAGGGGGCTCCAGTCTACAAGTTCAGCTCAGCTTCTTCCGCGCCTGCTCTGCAAGCGCTGCCGCAAAGGCTTCGTCGCTCCAGCCTTCCTTCAATGCCTCGTGCATCAGCTGTGCCTGCGTCTTCGGCGCCAGGCCGCCGAGCGGCGGGTCGCGATCGAGATTGGTGGGGAAGGAATAGCCTTCGGCACAGGCGGCGACGGCGTTGGCGATTTCATCGGGGGAGAGCCTGCCCTGCAAGGTCTTCAGAGCGGGAAAGAGCTTGGCGCTCATTCTTTCGCGGTTGACGGTTTCCATGGCCCGGCCGAAGGCCGAGGAAACCTGCAGCAGGTTGGCGACGCGCTTGATATCGGCCGAGCGATTGGTGCCGGCAGCGTGAAAGAGTGCGGGGTTGAAGAACACAACGTCGCCTTTTTCGAGCGGCAGCTGCACATGGTTGGCGTCGAAATAATCCCGGAACTCCTGCCGTTTGAGCGCAAGATAACCTGGCACATAGGTCTGGCTATGCGGCAGGAAGAGCGTCGGGCCGCTTTCGAGCGGCATGTCGCAATGGGCGACCGCACCCTGCAGCGTCAATACCGGCGAGAGTCGGTGCACATGCGCCGGAAACTGCTCGATCACCTGAGACGACTGGAAGCCGAGATGGTAGTCGCGATGCGCCGACTGTGCCGCGCCGCCCGGATTGACGCGGTTGACCTGCGCCGTCATCTGGTAGCTTGGGCCCAGCCAGGCTTCGCTTGCCAGCGCGATGATGGCATTGCCGTAATAATCGGCAAAATTTTCCGGATCGGCGAGGCAATGTTTTTCCAGCGAATTCCAGATGCGGTCGTTGGCGCCGGGCTTGGCGAAGTGATCGCCGCCGCCGGTCGAGGTGCGATGCTGCTCCTCAATGATGGCGTCGAAGATCGCGCTGGCGCGGTCGATGACGCCGGTATCCTCGTAAGCATGTTTGAATACGACCACGCCGGGGCCTTCGCCCAAGGCTTCGCAGATTTCAGCCCGCACGGCGCGTTTGTCTTCTACCGTCGCGACCGCCGTCACCTTGCGGCTGTCATAGATCAGGATGTTCTTCTCGACAGCGGACGCGGTGGGATAGTCGGCAAGCACGGTCGTCTTTTCCGCCAGGTGGCGAAAATCGGCAAGATCGCAGGCGTCTTCGGAAAGCCAAACACGGTCGGCGCGCATTTTCCTGACGTTGTCGGTTTTCATCATGGGCTCCTCCCTCTTCCGATGGAGGCACTATACGCCGCGATGCGCGGTGATATAGATCAGCAATCCATCAAAAAACCATCAGAAGGATTCCTATGGCGCATGTTTTTCTCGTCAAGGAGATCGCCTTCGCTGGAAGTCATTACGCCCTACACTATGCCGGTAGGCGGTTGAGCCAATTGGCTTTCCCTCGAAGCCGAATTTGGGCTACAGCTTAGGCAGCAGCGAAGGTGAGCGCCATGGATTACAGCGACGTCAGCACGATTGCGGCCTGGGTTACGGAACAGGGGCTGAAGGGCGTTTCTGAAGCAGAGCTGATGACCGGTTTTTGCGCGGCCTGCCGCAAGGCCGGCCTGCCGCTCGACCGCGGCCTGGCGCTGATGGATACGCTGCACCCCGTGCATGAAGGCCGTGCCTTCCGCTGGGACAGCGTGGAGGAGATCGAAGTCGAATTCGAGTATGGTCCGACGATCTCGGGCGAAGCGGCGGCGAATTGGCAGCGCTCGGCCTTCTATCATCTCTGGTCGGGCAACGAGCGGGAGGTGCGCCGACGCCTGGGCTTTGGCGATCCGATCGATTTCGCCATGCTCGACAAGATTGCGGAAGCCGGCCACACGGATTTCGTGGCGATGATGCATCGTTTCAGCGAAGCCGGCACGATCGGCGAAATGGATTGCTTTTTCTCGCATTTCGCAACCAAACACCCGCAAGGTTTTTCCGATCATGATCTTGCCATCCTGCGCAAGCTGGTGCCGGTTCTCGGATTGGCGATCAAATGCATTGCGCTTGGACGCATCGCCCGCACCATCGCGGAAGTCTATCTCGGCGAGGACGCGGCGCGCCAGGTGATGGAAGGCAAGATCAGCCGCGGCAAGTCGGAGCGGATTTCGGCGGCGCTCTGGTTTTCCGATCTGTTGAACTACACCAAGATTTCCGACCGTGTGCCGCCGGAGGAAATCATCCCGCTGCTCAACGATTACAGCGAGGTGGCGATCTCTGCGATCCATGAGGCGGGCGGCAACGTCCTGAAACTGATCGGCGACGGCGTGCTCGCCATTTTCAAGGGCGAGGTGCCGGCGGAGACTTGCCGTGCAGCGCTCAGCGCCGAATCGCTGCTGCGGGAGAAGCTCGTCACCCTGAATGCCGCGCGCGCGGCTGACAGCAGGCCGACGACGGATGTCTATATCGGCTTGCATATCGGCGATGTCTTCTACGGCAATATCGGCAGCCAGAACCGGCTGGATTTCACAGTGATCGGTCCGGCCGTCAACGAGGTCAGCCGGATTGCCTCCATGTGCCGTTCGGTCGATCTCAACCTGTTGATCTCCTCCGATTTTGCTGCGGCCATTCCAGAGGAAGAGCGCGCCGCGCTCGCCTGCGTCGGGCGCTACGCGTTGCGCGGGGTGCAGCGCGCACAGGAACTCTACACCTTGGACAGTGCGCGGCTTGCCGACTGATCGTCTGACGACGCGCGGCTATCGCAGCAGGCCCTGGCCGCCGTCGATCCAGATCGGGGTGCCGGTAATGTGCCGGGCGCGCTCGGAGGCGAGGAAGAGGATGGTCTCGGCGACATCCTCGCTCTTGCCCGCCTTGCCGCCTGCGATCGGAATATCGCCTTCCGGCCAGATGACCGGAACCTCGGTTTCTTCACGACCACGACTGGCGGTATTGGTGTTGATATTTGTTTCGATCTCGCCGGGGCAGACGGCATTGACGCGGATGCCGTGCCGTCCGAGTTCCAAAGCGAGCTGCTGGACCATCGCGACCTGGCCGGCCTTGGTGGCGGTATAGGCAGTGGCGCCCGGCGTGGTGAAGGTGCGGGTGCCGTTGATCGAGGAGACGACGATAATCGAGCCGCCGTGACGCTTCAAATGCGGAACCGTCAGATGCAGTGTCAGATAGGTGCCGCGCAGGTTGACGGCGATCGTCTTATCCCACTCGTCCGGCTTCAGATCGTCGATCGGTGCCCAGACGCCGTTGATCCCGGCATTGGCGACGACGATGTCCAGGCCCTCGAAGGTATCCGTAAGTTTCTGCACCGCGGCTCGCATTTGAGCCTCGTCGCTGGTATCGGCCGTCAGCGCGATCGTGTCGCCGCCGAGCGCTGTGATCTCGGCGCAGGTCTTTTCGACTTCGTCTGCCGTCCGGCTCAAAGCAGCGACCGCCGCTCCCTCGGCAGCGAGTTTCAACGCGGCTGCCTTGCCGATGCCGGAGCCGGCGCCGGTTACCAACGCGATCTTTCCCTTCAGCTCCATGGACGCTCTCCTTGAGGTTCCGCCGTATGCCAATGTCCGGCGCGGCAGTTGGTTCCGGAAGGAGAGCTGGTTGTCACGCTATCTGAGAAGCGTTTGCTTGAGGGCCCATCTCTCCGGCCCATGGACGGCGGCGAAGAGCAGGCCGGCGAGGAAGGTGAAGTGATCGACGAAGAAGCCGAATTCGGCCTGGTTCTGCTGCCAATGAGACGGTCCGTGGAAGGCAAAGGCGAGGAAGATCACGTAGATGCCTGCGAGCAGGCTGGCTTCGGCAAAGAAGGCCCCGGAGATGAAGGCGAGCGCCAGCGCGATCTCGAAGAAGGCCGCGACCCAGGTCAGGAATGTCGCCATCGGAAAACCGGCGGCGGTGATATAGCCCGCCGTCGCGCCAATATCGGCGAATTTGAAGCCGGCGGCCATGAAGAAGATGAAGCTGAAGATGACGCGGGCGACGATGATTGCGATTGCTCTGGCCATTCTGAAATCTCCTCTTTGAGTTTCCACTATGACGGATGAGATCGGCGATATCCGACACGGCGCATGAAAAAGGGCCGCTTGCGCGGCCCCTCCAATCTTTACCATTCGGCGAAGCTGCCGTCGGCATGGCGCCAGATCGGGTTGCGCCAGCGATGGCCTTCCCTGGCGCGCTCGATGACATAGGCCTCGTCGACCTCGATGCCGAGACCAGGTCCCTGCGGGATCGAGACGAAACCATCGGCATAGTGGAACACCTCCTTGTTGGAGATGTAGTCGAGAATGTCGTTGCCGGTGTTGTAGTGGATGCCGAGGCTCTGTTCCTGGATGAAGGCATTGTAGCTGACGGCGTCGACCTGCAGGCAGGCGGCGAGCGCGATCGGGCCGAGCGGGCAATGCGGCGCCAGCGCCACGTCATAGGCTTCGGCCATCGCTGCGATCTTGCGGCATTCGGTGATGCCGCCGGCATGCGAAAGATCCGGCTGAATGATGTCGACGTAACCGTCAGAAAGGACCTGCTTGAAGTCCCAGCGGGAATAAAGCCGTTCGCCGAGCGCAATCGGTGTCGACGTGTGGTTGACGATATCGCGCAGCGCTTCCTTGTTTTCGGAGAGCACCGGTTCCTCAATGAACATCAGCTTGTAAGGTTCGAGCTCCTTGGCCAGAACCTTGGCCATCGGCTTGTGAACGCGGCCGTGGAAATCGACGCCGATGCCGATATGCGGGCCGATCGCCTCGCGGATGGCGGCGATCGTCTCGACCGCCTTCTCCACCTTCTCATTGGTATCGACGATCTGCATCTCCTCGCAGCCGTTGAGCTTGATCGCCTTGAAGCCGCGGGCGACCACCTCCCTGGCATTGTTGGCGACATCGGCGGGACGGTCGCCGCCGATCCAGGAGTAGACCTTGATGCGGTCGCGCAGCTGGCCGCCGAGCAGCGAATGGATCGGCTGGCCGAGGGCCTTGCCCTTGATGTCCCAAAGCGCTTGATCGATGCCGGAGATGGCGCTCATATGGGCAGCACCACCGCGATAGAAACCGCCGCGATACATCACGGTCCAGTGGTCCTCGATCAGGAAGGGATCCTTGCCGATCAGGTAGTCTTCGAGTTCGTGGACGGCGGCCTCGACCGTCAGCGCGCGGCCTTCGACGACCGGCTCACCCCAACCGACTATGCCTTCGTCGGTCTCGACCTTCAGAAACAGCCAGCGCGGTGGAACGATATAGGTGGTGAGTTTGGTGATCTTCATCGCGGTTCTTTCGGCCTCTTTTCATGTTTTTCAAGCGGCTCCTCAGGAACCATCATTTCGTTCTGCCGATCGCCTTTTCGGCGGCGTCAAGGTCGCGCACCGCAAGGTCGAGCATGCGGTTGGCGCATTCGCGGGCAGCCGTTTTGTCGCGCATGCGCAAAGCCTCGACCAGCTGGCCGTGAACGAGCACCGCATCCTCCCGGTTTTCGACAGCGATATTGGAGGCATGCAATGCATATTTCAGCGCCGCATGGATGGCGCTCGACAGGCGGCGGAATACCTGGTTGTGGCTGGCGGTGAGCAGCACGGTGTGAAACATCACATCGGCATCGGTGAAGCTTTCCGGTTCGCCGGCGCTGTCGCGCATCTGCCGCCAGGCCTTGTCGAGATCGGCAATCTCCTGGGCGCTGGCGCGTTCGGCGGCATATTCGGCGGCTGCCGGCTCTATGGTGCGCCGGGCTTCGAGAATGCAGCCCAACAGGTCGAAGTCCTTGATGTAAGGCCCCATCCAGTCGAGCACCTCGGCATCCAGGATATTCCAGTCGTCCCTGTCGCAAACAGTCGTTCCGACCCGCGGTTTGCCGCGGACGAGGCCCTTGGATTCCAAGACCTTCAATGATTCGCGGATCACCGTGCGGCTAACGCCGTAGAGTTCGCAGAGGTCGTTCTCGCGGGGCAACGCCGAGCCAGAGGGATAGCGGTCCGCGCAGATGTGCTGAGCGATCGCCGCCGTGATGTTGCGGCGTACGCGCGGGCGGCGCCCGCTGCCCGGGCTTTCCATTCGGCCCTGTTCCTCGGTCGATTCCAACTTCACCTCTCCGCGCTCTCTCCCTGCAGCAACCAAACCTGATTATCCGAATTCGATCCAGTTTGCGACGGCTGCATCCGTTTCCCGTCACTGTCCTACTACTCCAATCATCATACATTGGCAATTGACTGGTATGATGATTTAACGTAATTCATTGGACGCTGCCTGGGAGGCAGTTGCTCGATTTCAAGAGTTTAGGGAGAGAGACATGCGCTTGTTCAAAGCAGCTATTCTGGCTGGCACTTTCGCCATTCTGACAGCCGGCTCGGCATTTTCCGCGGACGTCAAGATCGGTTTCATCGTCAAGCAGCCGGAAGAGCCCTGGTTTCAGGACGAATGGAAATTCGCAGACCAGGCCGCCAAGGAAAAAGGCTTCACGGTCGTCAAGATCGGCGCCGAAGACGGCGAGAAGGTTCAGTCGGCGATCGACAATCTCGGCGCTCAGGGTGCGCAGGGCTTCATCGTCTGCACGCCCGACGTCAAGCTCGGCCCCGGCATTGTCGCAAAGGCGGAAGCCAACCAATTGAAGCTGATGACAGTCGACGACCGTCTTGTCAGCGCCGACGGCAAACCGCTGGAGGACGTGCCGCATATGGGCATTTCGGCCACCAAGATCGGCGAGACCGTCGGGCAGGCCATCGTCGACGAGATCAAGAAGCGTGGCTGGGACATGAAGAATGTCGGCGCGATCCGGGTTTCTTACGATCAGCTGCCAACCGCGGTCGATCGCGTCGAGGGGGCGATTTCGGTGCTGAAGTCAGCCGGCTTCCCGGTCGAGAATATTTATGACGCGCCGCAGGCGAAGACCGATACGGAAGCGGCACTCAATGCCGCGACCACGGTTCTCAACAAACATGCCGATGTGAAATACTGGGTCGCCTTCGGCCTCAACGACGAAGCCGTCCTCGGCGCCGTGCGTGCTTCCGAATCGGTCGGCATTCCCGCGACCAACATCATTGGCGTCGGCATCGGCGGGGCAGAATCGGCGATCAACGAATTCAAGAAGCCGGCCGCGACAGGTTTCTTCGGAACCGTCATCATCTCGCCGAAGCGTCATGGCTACGAGACAGCGATGAACATGTACGACTGGATCGCCAACGGCAAGGAGCCGGCCAAGCTGACGCTGACCTCCGGGTCGCTGGCGCTGCGCGGCGATTACGAGAAGGTCCGCAAGGATCTTGGCATCCAGTGATCATCTCCGGATGATGTCAATCCGGCGGCAGGCGGGCATGCTGCCGGATCCTTCTCGACGGAGCAGTGATGGCTTTCCTCGAATTCCACAATATCTCCAAGGGCTATCCCGGCGTGCAGGCGCTGGCGAGTGTTTCCTTCACCGTCGAGAAGGGTGCCGTCCATGGCCTTATGGGCGAAAACGGCGCCGGCAAATCAACGCTGATCCGCGTCCTTTCCGGCGATCAGGCCGCCGATGACGGCAGCATCTTCGTCGACGGCGAGGAGCAGAAATACGGCTCGGTGCGTGACGCCTTCCACGCCGGCATTGTCGTCATCCACCAGGAGCTGCAGCTCGTTCCGGAATTGACGGTTGCCGAAAACCTCTGGCTCGGCCGCTTTCCGGCCAGGGGCGGCGTCATCCATTCGAAGACGCTGATCGAGACGGTGCGCACGAAGCTCGCGGACATCGGCATCGACGTCGATCCTTCCGCCAAGGTCAGCTCGCTTTCGATCGGCGCGCGGCAGATGATCGAGATCGCCAAGGCGGTTATGCTCGACGCGCGGGTGATCGCGCTCGACGAGCCGACCTCCTCGCTTTCCTCGCGTGAAAGCGAAATCCTGTTTTCGCTTATCGGCAGGCTGAAGGCGAGGGGAGCCGTCATCCTTTACGTATCGCATCGTCTCGACGAAATTTTTCGGCTCTGCGACAGCCTGACGGTGCTGCGTGACGGCAAGCTTGCCGCCCATCACCCGAAGATCGCCGAGACGACGCGCGAACAGATCATTTCGGAAATGGTCGGGCGCGAGATCAGCAATATCTGGGGATGGCGCGAACGCACGCTCGGCGACATAAGGCTGGAGGTCAAGGGCCTGTCCGGGCCGAGGCTGCGCAATCCGATCAGTTTTTCCGTGCGCCAGGGCGAAATTCTCGGCTTCTTCGGCCTGATCGGCGCCGGCCGCAGCGAGATGGCGCGGCTGCTTTATGGCGCCGATGCCAGAGATCAGGGCCAGGTCACGATCGACAACATTGCCGTATCGCCCCACAATCCGAAAGCGGCGATCAAGGCCGGCATGGTGCTCTGCCCCGAGGATCGCAAATTCGACGGTATCGTCCAAGGTCGGTCGATTGAAGAGAACATCGCGATTTCATCACGCCGGCACTTTTCGCCCTTCGGCATTCTGAAGCCGAAGATGGAGGCAGCACAGGCAGACCAATTTATCGCCAAGCTTCGGGTGCGCACGCCGTCGCGCCGGCAGGACATCGTCAATCTCTCGGGCGGCAATCAGCAGAAGGTCATTCTCGGGCGCTGGCTCTCCGAGCAGGGCATCAAGGTTCTCGTCATCGACGAGCCGACCCGCGGTATCGATGTCGGGGCGAAGTCGGAAATCTACGACATCCTCTATGAGTTGGCGGCCGGCGGCATGGCGATCGTAGTGATATCGAGCGAGTTGCCCGAAGTCATGGGCATCTGCGATCGCATCATGGTGATGTGTCAGGGCCGGGTGGCGGCCGACGTCGCCCGGCCGGTTTTCGACGAGCGCAGCATTCTGACGGCGGCACTGCCCGACAAGAATGCCGCCGGCACCATTTAAGGTCAGGAATACGGACAATGAATGCGTTGAAAAAAACCCTTCTCGGCGAACAGGGGCTGGTGGTGATCTTCGCTGTCGCCTTCGTGGTCGTCTCACTCTTCGTCCCGAACTTCCTGACCGAGCGAAACATGCTGGGGCTCTTGCAGTCGGTCGTTACCATCGGCATCGTCGCCTGCACGATGATGTTCTGCCTGGCATCGCGCGATTTCGATCTTTCGGTCGGCTCGATCGTCGCCTTCTCCGGCATGATTGCCGTGATGGTTTCGAATGCGACCGGCTCGATTCCGGTCGGTCTGCTGGCCGCCCTGCTGTGTGGCGCCGTCGTTGGCTTCGTCAATGGCATCGTCATTGCCCGCTTTCGCATCAATGCGCTGATCACCACTCTTGCGACGATGCAGATCGTGCGCGGGCTGGCGCTGATCGCCTCGGATGGCCGCGCCGTCGGTATCAACGATCCGGCCTTCTATCAACTCGCCCTGTCGCGCTTTGTCACCGTGCCGACGCCGATCTGGATTATGCTGATCCTTTTCGTCGTCTTCGGCTTCGTCCTCAATCGCACCGTCTTCGGCAAGAATACGCTGGCGATCGGCGGCAATCCCGAGGCCTCGCGGCTTGCCGGGGTCAATGTCGTCAATACGCGCATCTGGATCTTTGCGCTGCAGGGCCTCGTCTGCGGTATTGCCGGCGTCCTGCTTGCCTCGCGCATCACCTCCGGCCAGCCGAATGCGGCCACCGGGCTCGAGCTGTCGGTCATTTCCGCCTGCGTTCTTGGCGGGGTTTCGCTGGCCGGCGGCCGGGCGGCGATGAGCGGCGTCATCGTCGGCGTGCTGATCATGGGCATTGCCGAAAACGTTATGAATCTCCTCAATATCCAGGCATTCTATCAGTATGTCGTGCGCGGGCTGATCCTGCTGATCGCGGTGCTGCTCGACAATTTGAGATCTTCGGCCGCGGGACGACGTGGATGAACAACGGACATGGTGGAGATGAAATCGAGCTGAGCCACGGCGATCTCTCGGTCAAGGTCAGCCGCCGGGGCGCTGCCGTCACCGCCGCAACGTTTCGGGGCAAGCCCTTTCTCCTTCCAGCCGGCGGCCCAGGCGGAAATTTCGCGAATTTTCCTATGGTGCCGTTCGGCAATCGGGTCGAAGGCAATGCCATGTCCTTCGGCGGACGCGACTATGCCTTCCAGCGAAATTCTCACGATCCTCTCTACCTGCACGGCGATGGCTGGATCAACCTTTGGCAGCTAGAGGAATCGAGCCCTGAGCATGTGCAGCTCAGCTTTTCGCGAAATGCCGATGGCATTTCGCCCTACGCCTATCTTGCCCGCCAGGAGATCCGTCTTGCCGGCAATCGACTGGCGGTGGCGCTCTCCGTGGAGAACCGCTGTGAGACGGATCTCCCCTTCGGACTCGGTCAGCATCCTTTTTTCGTCAGGACGCCGGAAACGCGATTGACGATTGCCGCCGAGCGGTTCTGGAACGAGCGGCACGACCACCTCCCCGGAGAACCCGGCCCGGTCCCTGATGATTTCGATTTCAGGTCCGGCAAGCAGCTGCCGCGGCTCTGGATGAACAATGCCTTCGAGGGATGGGATGGGCGGGCAGCCATCGCCTGGCCGGAGCTTTCAATTCAGGCGGCGCTGGAAGCCGATGCCGCGCTCGGCCGATTCATGCTTTATATGCGGATCGACCGCACGGATTTCTTCTGCCTCGAGCCGATGAGCCATCTGCCGAACGGCCATCACCTGCCTGAACTCGGAGGCCTCATACCGCTTTCGCCGGGTGAGGTTCTTTCCGGCAAGGTCACGATCGAACTGTCGCCGCTGCCGGTTCAACCGGAGGGAAGATGATGAGCAACCGCCTACAGGGCAAGAACATCCTGATAACGGGCGCTGCGCAAGGTATCGGCCTTGCAATCGCGAAGGCGTTCATCAGCGAAAATGCGGCCGTCTATCTCGTTGATCGCGATGCGGCGCTGCTGGCTCGGGCAGCGGCGGATCTCGCGAGCACCGGCGCCCGCGTCGGTTATCTGCCAGCCGATATAACCGATGCCGGAACGATCGCGCGGGTGGTTGCCGAGGCGAATGAGGAGATCGGTCCGCTGAGCGCGCTGGTCAACAATGCAGGGGTCAACGTCTTTGCCGAGCCGCTCGCGACGACGGACGACG
Organism: Rhizobium lentis; assembly: GCF_014200175.1. Lineage (GTDB taxonomy): Bacteria > Pseudomonadota > Alphaproteobacteria > Rhizobiales > Rhizobiaceae > Rhizobium > Rhizobium mulingense. The sequence goes on from NZ_JACHBD010000008.1 coordinate 15,534, forward strand.
AATGGAACCGTTGTTTCGACATCAACCTCAAGGGCGCATGGAATTGCTGCAAGGCGGTGCTGCCGGGTCTGATCGAACAGGGCGGCGGCGTCATTCTCAACATTGCCTCGACGCATGCCTTTACCGTCATCCCGCACACATTTCCCTATCCGCTGGCAAAGCATGCATTGCTGGGCATGACGAAATCGCTCGGTCTCGAATATGCGGCCCGCAATATCCGGGTCAACGCGCTGGCGCCGGGCTATGTATCGACGCAGAAAGTGATCGATTACTGGAACAGCTTTCCCGATCCGGAAGCGGCAAAGGCCGCGACGATGAAGCTGCATCCCGGCGGGCGGATCGCAACACCGGAGGAGATTGCGATGGCGGCGGTGTTCATGATCTCCGACGAGTGCCCGTTCATGAACGCGACCTGCCTGACGATCGACGGCGGCCTCAGCGTGCTGCAGCATTCCGCGTGAAACGGCTTCAAGCCGGCTGATTTTTACAGGCCTGTCGTCTTCTGGCGATAGAGCATTATATTGCCATCGGGAAGACTATCTGATCTCCCGCAGGCATGGAGCGGCACCCTGCCGCTTGCTCGAAAACACAATCGAAACAGGAGGACGGCATGCAGATCAATCGCACGGCTTCGGCTCATTGGACCGGTGGCCTCAAAGACGGCAAAGGCCTGATCTCGACGCAGAGCGGCGCCCTGACGGACTACCCTTACGGCTTTGCCAGCCGCTTCGAGGGCATTCCCGGCACCAACCCGGAAGAGCTGATCGGTGCTGCCCATGCCGGCTGCTTCACCATGGCGCTGTCCTTGATCCTCGGTGAAGCCGGTTTCACCGCCGAGCATATGGAAACCTCTGCCAAGGTGACGCTCGAAAGCGTCGAGGGCGGCTTTGCCGTCACCGCCATCCATCTTTCGCTCTCCGGCCGCATCCCCGGCGCCGATGAGGCGACCTTTACCGAACTCGCCAATAAGGCGAAGGCCGGCTGCCCGATTTCCAAGGCGCTCGCCGCCGTTCCGATCACGCTCGACGTCAAGCTCGCCTGATTTCTGCTGCCGCCGACGATGTGCCGCGCCTCTCCGTCGCGGCACTTTCCATTTCCTCACGTCTTTCCAAGAACTCCCGATATTCGCCGCGCTGCTCGATGGCAGGAGCCCTCGCGCAGCATTCCCGTGCTGGTATATTGACAAATGCCGGCTGATATTTTACGACTGACGAAATTCGAAAATCGTCAGTCGTAATTCGGACTCCGAAAACCATGAACGACATCGCGGAAAATACGCTCGACGTCACCCGGCAGGAGAATGTCACCCGCATTCTCGATGCGGCCGAGCGGCTGTTTCGCCACTATGGCTACAGCAAGACGACGGTGGCCGACATTGCCCGCGATCTCGGCATGTCGCCGGCCAATATCTATCGGTTCTTCGCTTCCAAGGTGGAAATCCACCAGGCGCTCTGCGGCCGCATGCTCGCCACGGCCTATCAAATTGCCTACGACATCCGGCATCAGCCGATCAGCGCCAGCGAGCGGCTGCGCCGCTATGTCGAGACGCAACATCAGTTGACGCTCGATCTGATGCTCGACGAGATGAAGGTGCATGAGATGATCATCGTCGCGATCGAGCGCGACTGGCATGTCATCGAGAAGCATATCGACCGCGTCCATGATCTCATTGCCGAAATCATCGCCGAAGGGATCGCGGCCGGCGAGTTTGCCGAGCAGGACCCGGTCGTTGCCTCGCGCTGCTTCGGCGCGGCGACGATCAATCTCTGCCACCCGCAGATGGTGGCGCAATGTCTTTCCAAAACCAACCGCGCGAGCGTCGACGAACTGATCGATTATGTGATTAGGGCGCTCAAGAAATAACGGGCGGCAGCCGCCGCCGAATCCCCCGAAACGATCCAGGAGTGCGGAAGATGTTTTCGCTCAAGTCCCTCAGCCACCGCATGCCGTCCGTCGCCCGCCTCGTGCTCGTCAGCGCCGTCGGCATCGGCCTTTCCGCCTGCTCGGAGGAGAAGGCCGAGGTGAAAGAGGTCATCCGGCCGGTGAAGGTCGTCGAGATCGCCAGGGCCGGCGACACCCGCAAGCTCGATTATTCCGGCTCGGTCAAGGCGCGCACGGAGATGAACCTCGGCTTTCGGGTCGCCGGCAAGATCACCGAACGCCTCGTCGATATCGGCGATCGGGTGACGCCGGGCGACGTTCTCGCCCGCATCGATGCCACCGATTACCAGCTGGCGGTCAAGACGGCGGAAGCCAATCTCGCTGCGGCCGAAAGGGGCGTCGAAACCGCCGATCTGGCCAATAAGCGCGCCGAGCAGCTGTTCGACAAAAGCGTCGCCCCGAAGTCGCAGCTCGAACAGGCCGCCCTCAGCCATGACCAGGCGATCTCGCAGCGCGATGCCGCGCTTTCCGCGCTCGACCAGGCAAAGAACCAGGTGAGTTACACCGATCTCAAGGCCGGCCAGAGCGGCATCGTCACATCGATCAATGCCGATATCGGCCAGGTGGTCGGATCCGGCACCCCCGTCCTCACCGTTGCCGTGGACGGCGAGAAGGAAGTGCAGATCGCTGTCCCGGAAAACGACATCGCCGAATTCAAGCCCGGCAAGACGGTCAAGGCAAGCTTCTGGGCCGACGACAGGCTGGTACTCGACGGCAAGGTGCGCGAGGTTTCCGGCAGCGCCGACCAGCAGTCGCGCACCTTTGCGGTTCGGGTGAGCCTGCCGAACGATCCGCGCGTGCTTCTCGGCATGACGGCGACGATCGAGGCCGATATCAGCAACGGCAACAGCTACGTCTCGATTCCGCTCAGCGCGCTCGCTGAAAAGGACGGCAAGCAAATGGTCTGGACCGTCGACCGCGACACGGGGACCGTGCATGGCCGCGACATCCAGGTCGCCGATTTCACCGGCGACGGTGTGCATGTGACCGAGGGCCTCGATACCGGCGATCTCGTCGTTGCCGCTGGCACGCAATTCATGAGCGAAAATCTGAAGGTGAAGGTGCCGGACCAGCAATCGGCCCTGGCCGCCACGGACCAGACGGTCCGCTGATCGCGTCGCAAAGGGAAGAAGACCATGGATGCCACCACCACTGAAAAGCGGCCCTTCAATCTGTCGCGCTGGGCGATCGGCCATCCGAGCATCGCCCGCTTCCTCTTCGGCCTGATCATCATCACCGGTGTGCTCGGCCTGATGCGCATGGGCCAGCGCGAGGATCCGGAATTCACCTTCCGCGTCATGGTCGTGCAGGCGATCTGGCCGGGCGCTTCCATCCAGGAGATGGAAGACCAGGTCGTCAACAAGATCGAGCGCAAGCTGCAGGAAACGCCGCATATCGACTGGGTCAAGTCTTATACACGGGCGGGCAGCGCGATTATCACCCTGCAGGTCAAGGGCGACACGAATTCGAAAGACGTGGCCGATGCCTTCTACCAGGTGCGCAAGAAGGTCGGCGATATCTCCAGCGAGCTGCCGCAGGGACTGCTCGGCCCCTATTTCAACGACGAGTTCGGCGATACCTTCATCACGCTGCACTCAATCAGCGGCGACGGCTATTCCTATCCGGAACTGAAGAAATTCGCGATCCAGGCGCGTGACATGCTGCTGACGACGCCGGGCGTCGAGAAGGCGGTCATCATCGGCGACCAGCCGGAGAAAATCTATATCGACGTCTCATCCAAGGCGCTCGCCGAGCGCGGCCTGACGATCCTCGACCTGCAGAACGCCGTCAAGGGCCAGAACAATGTCGATCCGGCCGGCTCCGTCGACACCGGCCTGCGCTCGGTGCGCATCTCCGTCGAAGGCGACGTCAAGAAGGCGGCCGATATCCGCGAGCTTCGCCTTCGCGCCGGCGGCCAGGTGACGCGCCTCGGCGATATCGCCACCGTCAGTTCCGGCCTCGAGGATCCTTATCAGCGCAAGTACCGCTTCAACGGCCATGACAGCGTCCAGGTCGGCGTCGTCATGGCCAAGGGCTTCAATGTCACCGATGTCGGCAAGGGCGTGGAGGCGACCTATCAGCGCTTCGAGGACTCGCTGCCTTACGGCGTCGCCGTCGATCAGATCGCCAACCAGCCCGACGTGGTGACGGATGCGATCAGCGAATTCATGCATGCGCTCGGCGAAGCCCTCGTCATCGTGCTTGTCGTCTCGTTCCTGTCGATCGGCTGGCGCTCGGGCCTCGTCATCGCCATCGCCATTCCGCTGGTGCTCGCTGCCACCTTTGCGCTGATGTACGAACTCGGCATCGACCTGCAGCGCATCTCGCTCGGCGCGCTGATCATCGCGCTCGGCCTGCTCGTCGACGATGCGATGATCGTCGTCGAGATGATGGAGCGAAAGCTGGAGGAGGGGCTGGTCAAGATCGAAGCGGCAAGTTTTGCTTATTCCTCGACCGCCTTCCCGATGCTGACCGGCACGCTGATCACCACGGCCGGCTTCATTCCGGTCGGCTTTGCCGCATCGACGGCCGGCGAATATGTTCGTTCGCTGTTTTATGTCGTCGGCATCGCGCTGGTGACCTCGTGGTTCGTCGCCGTCTACTTTACGCCGTGGCTCGGCTACATGATCCTCAAGCAGCGCCATCATGCCGGCGAGCACCACGACGCCTTCGACACGAGCTTCTATCGCCGGCTGCGCGGCACCGTCGGCTGGGCGGTCCGCCATCGGGTCATCGTGCTGCTCTTGACGCTCGGCACTTTCGTCACCAGCCTCTGGGCCTTCCAGTTCATTCCGCAGAATTTCTTCCCGCAATCGTCGCGGCCGGAAATCCTCGTCGATCTGTGGCTGCCCGAGGGCACCAGCATCAAGGAAGTCGAAGTCCAGGCCAAGGCGCTCGAAGCCAAGATGATGGATGATCCCGACAAGCGGTTCATCGCCACCTATATCGGCGAAGGCGCCCCGCGCTTCTTCCTGCCGCTCGACCAGCAGCTGCGCAACCCGAACTTCGCTCAGCTCCTCGTCATGGCCAATGACGAACCGGCACGCGAACGGCTGATCGTCAAGCTGCGCACGATCCTTGCCGAAGACTTCCCGTCGATCCGCGGCAAGGTCGACCGCCTCTTCCTCGGGCCCCCGACCGGCTGGCCGGTGCAGATGCGCGTCATGGGACCGGACCGCCAGGAGGTGCGTGCGATCGCCGACCAGGTGAAGGCGCGGTTTGAGGCAAATCCGATGCTCGGCGCCATCCACGACGACTGGCTGGAACAGGTGCCGGCGATGAAGCTGGTGATCGACCAGGACCGCGCCCGGGCACTCGGCGTCACCTCGCAGCGGGTGCGGCAGATGCTGCAGACCGCCATGTCCGGGGCGCCGCTCGACGATTTCCGTGACGGCGAGGAGACGGTTTCGATCGTCGCCCGCGAGCCGGATTCCAGCCGCTCGCTGCTGTCGGCAGTCAATTCCGTCTATGTGCCGACCGATTTCGGCGGCTTTGTGCCGGTCTCGCAGGTCGCCAAGGTCGTGCCCGTCATGGAGCAGGGTATCGAATGGCGTCGCAACAGGCTACCGACCATCACCATCCGTGCGACGCTGCCCGATGGCGTGCAGCCGAATGACGTGGTGATGAAGATGTATGCCGACATGAAGGACCTGCGCGACAGTCTGCCGGCCGGCTACAAGGTCGAGATTCAGGGCGGCGCCGAGGATGCGGCGGAAAGCCAGATGTCGATCGCCGCCAAGGCGCCGCTCATGCTGGCCGTCATCGTCGTGCTGCTGATGATACAGTTGCAGCATTTCGGCAAGGCGATGCTCGTGCTCGCCACCGGCCCGCTCGGTATCATTGGTGCGGCGGCCGCCTTGCTGATCAGTGGCGCGCCCTTCGGCTTCGTGGCGATCCTCGGCGTCATCGCGCTGCTCGGCATCATCATGCGCAACTCGATCATCCTGGTCGATCAGATCGACCAGGATATCAAGGCCGGCATGCACCGGACGGAGGCGATCGTCGGTGCCGCCGTGCGGCGTTTCCGGCCGATCATGCTGACGGCGCTGACCGCGGTGCTGGCGCTGATCCCGATCTCGCGCGGCGTCTTCTGGGGTCCGCTCGCCTACGCGATGATGGGCGGCATCCTGGTTGCGACAGTGCTCACCATCCTGGTTCTGCCTGCCGGCTACGCGCTTTTCTTCGGCCGTGAGCCGAAGACGAAGGACGAGCCAGGCCGGGATGCCGACGCCATCCAGGAAGAGGCGGATGACAGACATCCGCCGGCGTTGGCAGCTGAGTGAGGACGGCGCGGCGAAAGCCGCGCCGTTTTCCTTTGCGGGGCCGTTATCCTTATCCAAGCGCGATTCGGGCGGTTCCCGCACACGCGGACCGCCCACCCGCTAATGCGCTGTAATTCCTGTAACCCGCGCAGGCCGCTCCGCCGTGAACTCGGGCGGCCGATTCCATTACCGTCTCGAAAAAGCTAAGCTTGCGAATGCATGACCAGAGATCCGCCGCGATCGCGGCCATGCACAACCGCGGATCAATTCGCGGAGGGAGGCACGACCATGGCCGATTACCATCTGGAAGCGAGCTGGAGCCCGGTCGAAGCGGGTCCCGGACGCCTGACCCTGACACTTTTCAACCTTTCGTCCGAGCCGCTCTCCGGCTTCTCGCTTACCTATCGCTCACCGACGCGGATTGCCGACACCCACGTCTGCGACGGTGCCAGCCTGACGCGGCAAGTCGCGGATTTCCATGAATTCCTGCCGCCCGAGGGGCTGAGCATTCCCCCGGGCGGGCGCTGGCGGTTCACCGTCGAGGGGCTGGCCGACGAACCGAAACATCGGACGGACGGCATCAAATCGGCCTGTCTGACGCTCGGCGACGGCCGCCGCGTTGCGGTCGGCTTCGGCGATCTCTTACTCGAAGGTGGGGACGGCGGTGTGACGCCGCCGCTGCTGCCGCCGGGCCGGGTTGAGGAACCCTTTGCGCTGCTGCCTTGGCCGCTGTCGGTCGGGCTGAGAGCGGGAGACCTGCCTTCCGTCCTCTATCCTGCCGAAAGGACCCGGCCGGAGGCGATCAAGGCGCTCTCTCTGCTTCTTGCGCTTTACCAGCGGCTCTATTCTGCCGAGGCGGCGCCGTTCTCGCTTGCTGCCGTCAAGGGCGGGCGGGCCATTCGGTTCGTCACCGAATCGTCGATCGCCGCCTTTGCTTACGAACTGCGTTTCAGCGCGCGGGAGATCGTGCTTTCGAGTGCGGATGCAGCGGGGCGGCACTATGGGCTGATCAGCCTGGCGCAACTGCTGCACGGCGCCCGCACCGATCGCGATGCCTTCAAATTCCCGAATTTCGGCACGATCGCCGATCAGCCGCGTCATGGCTGGCGCGGCTGCCATCTGGACGTGGCGGGGCAGTTCTATCCCGTGGCTGATGTCATGCGGCTGATCGATATCCTCGCCTGGAACAAGTTCAATATCTTCCACTGGCACCTGACCGACGACGAGGCCTGGCGGCTGGAGATCAAGGCCTATCCCGAACTGACGGAAATCAGCGCAGGAGGCGGGACGGATGAAAGGCCCATGTCTGACTTCAACGACGGTGCGCAAGCGCGCATCAGCCACTACAGGCAGGAGGACGTCAGGCGCATCGTTGCGCATGCCGCCTCGCTGCATGTCGAGGTGGTGCCGGAAATCGATATTCCCGGCCACAGCACCGCAGCGCTCTCGGCGCTTGCCGATCTTGTCGACCGGCAGGAGCCGGCGGACAGCTATCGCTCGCCGCAGGGCTATGCCAACAACGCCCTCAACCCGGCGGTCGAATTCACCTATGAATTCCTCGGCAAGGTGTTCGATGAGGTCGTGGCACTGTTTCCCGGCGAGTATGTCCATGTCGGCGGCGACGAGGTGGCAGAGGAGGCCTGGCTTTCTTCGCCGCTCTGCAGGACACTGATGAAGCGGGAGAGACTTGCTGGCACCGCCGAGCTGCAATCCTATTTCCTGAGGCGCATCAAGGCCATGTTGTCGGAGCGCGGCAAGAAGCTCGCCGGCTGGAACGAGGCGGCGCACGGTGGCGGCGTCGACCGCGACGGCACGCTGTTGATGGCTTGGGAAAAGCCTGAAACGGGCCCCGAACTGGCTGAGGACGGCTACGACGTGGTGATGACACCAGGAAAGGCCTATTATCTCGACATGGCGCAGGCCGAAGCCTGGGCCGAGCCCGGCGCAAGCTGGGCGGGTTTTACGCCGCCGGAGCGCACCTATGCTTATGAGGCTGAGCTGCCGGAGGCGCTGAGGGAAAAGATGCGCGGCGTCCAGGCCTGCATCTGGAGCGGCAACATCGCCTCACGCGCCCATTTCAACCGGCTGGTCTTCCCCCGCCTTCCGGCAATCGCCGAAGCGGCGTGGACGCCGTTGACACGCAAGGACTGGGATCGGTTCGCAGCAATCGTGCGGATGTGGCCGGTGCTTTAAAGCGCGGCTGCTTCGGCTTTCAGCCCCAGCAGCGCGGCGCCGATCAGGCCGGGTTCGATGCGGCATTGGCTGCGCACCACCAGCGGGCGGTCGAACTTGCGCAGGATGCGGGCACGCACGGCGTGGTCGAGTTCTGCAAGCAAGGGTTCGACATTGGACAGGCCGCCGCCGACCGGCACGATGGTCGCGCCGGTGATGTTGATCGTCAGCGCCAAGGGCGAGGCGACGAGATCGACATAGACGTCGATGGTGCGTGTCGCCTTCTCCTCGCCTTGCTGCCATTGACCGATGATCTCTTCGCTGGAAAGATCGAGATTGTGCAGCGTCTTGTGCAGGCGCTCCAGGCCGCGGGCGCCGCCGACGGTATCGACGCAGCCTTTCTGGCCGCAGCCGCAGGCATAGACAGGAATGACGGCTGGCGGATTGCCGGCTGCAGACGCGATGATCGGGCCATGACCCCATTCGCCGGCAAAGCCGCCGGCTTCGTTAACGAGGCGCCCGTCGGCGACCAGTCCGCCGCCGACGCCGGTGCCAAGGATGGCGCCGAAGACGATGCGGTGGCCGCGACCGGCGCCGAGGCCGGCTTCGGCGATGGCGAAGCAATCGGCGTCGTTGGCGATCAGCGCCGGCAGGCCGAGTTCGGCTTCGAGATCGGCCGCCAGTGCGCGGCCATGGATGCAGGGAATGTTGGCGCAGATCAGCCGCTGCGTATCGGGATCGACGACGCCGGCAATGGACAGCGCGATGAGGCTCGGCGCTTCGCCGGTTTCGGCGATGATGGCGCGCAGGGTGTCGACGAAAGCGGCGAAATCTTCCTTCGGCGTCGGGCGCCGGCCGAGCGGCACGATGTCTGTCTCGGAGCGGGCGATGCCGCCCTTGATGGCGGAGCCGCCGATGTCGAACGAAATGATCATTGCCACTCTGCCGCTTTCCTGGTCTGGGCCGTCTGCTCGCACTGTTGGCGGGGAATTACAAGATTTCATTCGCTTCTCGGCTTCAGGGTTGTGCCGTAATTCTGACCCTATAAGTCATTCAATTGGCATATTGCGCGGTCAAAATCGAATCCCGCACTTCCATCATCCACCGGTATCATGACAATCGAAAACGCCGATTCCAGCAAACGCCGAAGACCACGTCCGCCACGACCCAAAGGCCGCCGCCTCTCATCCATCCTGCGGCAGTTGGCCGCCGACCGCAGCCGGGAGCGGATTTCGATCGGTGATCTGTTCCAGACGATGGGCGACAGGGCGATCAGCGCGCTGATGCTGATCTTCGCGCTGCCGAACGCGTTTCCCACACCGCCCGGCACCTCCGCCCTGCTCGGTGCGCCTTTGGTCTTTCTGGCGGCGCAGCTGACCTTCGGGTTAAAACCCTGGCTGCCCAAGGCGATCGCCGACCGTTCGGTGCTGCGGGAGGATTTCGAGAGCATCGTCGTCCGCATCCATCGCTGGCTCGCCTGGGCCGAACGCATGCTGAAGCCGAGGCTTGCCATTTTCGCCGAGCCGCCGGCAGAGTATTTCGCCGGTCTTGCATGCTTGCTGCTGTCGATCGTGCTGGTGCTGCCGGTTCCGCTCGGCAATATCCTGCCGGCGATCACGATCTCGGTCTTCGCTTTCGGCATCATGGGCCGCGACGGGCTCTTCGCGCTCATCGGCTTCATCATGACCGCCGTGTCGCTCGTCATTGCCGGCGGCGTGATTTACAGCCTCGTAAAGGCGGGGGTCTATCTGGTGATGCAATGGTTTGCCTGATTGGCAGCGGTTATTCGGACAAGGCTTTTGTCAACAGGCTCGACATTCTCAGGAATTTTGTTTTGATCTGGTGCGGTACAGACTCGAAATCATATCCGGCGGGCGGCAAGCCGGCTCACTTTGCGTGGTAGACATCATATGGCAAAAAGATCCGAGACCCCTGCACGGCTCGACGATGCGGCGCGTGCCGGCTGGCTTTATTACGTCGCTGGGCGCACGCAGGACGAAATCGCCGCCTCGATGGGGATCTCGCGGCAGTCGGCGCAGCGGCTGGTGTCGCTCGCGGTCGCCGAACGTCTGATCAAGGTGCGGCTCGATCATCCGATCGCCGCGTGTCTTGAACTCGGCAGTCAGTTGCGGCGGAAATTTGGACTGAAACATGTGGAGGTGGTGCCGAGCGATCCGGGCTCCTCGTCGACCACCATCGGCATCGCCGAGGCGGCGGCGGCCGAGATCGAGCGCTGGCTGAAGCGGGCGGAGCCGATCGTGCTTGCGGTCGGCACCGGCCGTACGCTGAAGGCGGCCGTGGACCAGCTTCCGGCCATCGAATGTCCGAATCACCGCATCGTCTCGCTGACCGGCAATATCGCGCCGGACGGATCGGCCGCCTACTACAACGTCATCTTCAGCATGGCGGATGCGGTGAAGGCGCGGCACTATCCGATGCCGCTGCCGGTTCTCGTCACCTCAGCCGAGGAGCGGGAACTGCTGCACGGCCAGCAGCTTGTACGTTCAACGCTTGACATGAGCGCACAGGCCGACGTCACCTTCGTCGGCATCGGCGAACTCGGCATCGACGGGCCGCTCTGCGTCGACGGTTTTCTCGAGAAGGACGAGATGATGGAGCTGATGCGCGGGGGCGCGGTCGGCGAAATATGCGGATGGATTTTCGATGTCGACGGCCGGCTGCTCGACAACCCGATCAACGAGCGCGTCGCGTCCGCGCCGATCCCGTCCCGTGAGGCATCGATGGTCATCGGGCTCGCCAAGGGCAAACGTAAATTCAAGGCGATCAAGGCTGCCGTCGTCGGCCATCAGATCAATGGATTGATCACCGACGAAGAGACTGCCGAGTTTTTGCTCAAGAGCTGAGCAAAAAATTCTTCTTCTGAATCAATTGGATAGTTAGGATGTTCGGCATTGCAGCAACGATTGCCGATTGACATTTTCGGTCGTTTGGTGAGTAATTGCTCATGAGCAAAGCGAATGCTCACATCTCGTCTTCTGGGAGGAAGATATGACATTGAGAACTTTCCTGCTGGGCGCCTGCTCGGCATTGGCGTTTGCCGGCATGGCTTCGGCCGAAACGCTGACAATTGCGACCGTCAACAACGGCGACATGATCCGGATGCAGAAGCTGACGGATGACTTCAAGGCAAAGAATCCCGGCATCGACCTCGAATGGGTCACCCTCGAAGAGAACGTGCTGCGCCAGAAGGTCACGACCGACATCGCGACCAAGGGCGGCCAGTACGACGTTCTGACGATCGGCACCTATGAAGTTCCGATCTGGGCAAAACAGGGCTGGCTGCTGCCGCTCGACAATCTCGGCGACGCTTACGACGTCAACGACCTGTTGCCGGCCATCCGCAGCGGCATCAGCATGGACGGCAAGCTCTATGCCGCGCCGTTCTACGGCGAAAGCTCCATGGTCATGTACCGCAAGGATCTGTTTGACGCCGCCGGCCTAAAGATGCCCGATGCGCCGACCTGGGACTTCATCGCAGACGCTGCGAAGAAGATCACCAACAAGGACAAGGAAATCTACGGCATCTGCCTGCGCGGCAAAGCCGGCTGGGGCGAGAACATGGCCTTCCTCACGGCGATGTCGAACTCCTTCGGTGCGCGCTGGTTCGATGAACAGTGGAAGCCGCAGTTCGATCAGCCCGAGTGGAAGGACACGTTGAACTTCTACGTCAACCTGATGAAGGAAGCCGGCCCTCCGGGCGCCTCTTCCAACGGCTTCAATGAAAACCTGGCGCTGTTCCAAACCGGCAAGTGCGGCATGTGGATCGATGCGACCGTTGCTGCGTCCTTCGTCAGCAACCCGAAGGAATCCACCGTCGCAGACAAGGTCGGCTTCGCGCTCGCTCCGGACAAGGGCCTCGGCAAGCGCGGCAACTGGCTCTGGGCCTGGAACCTAGCCATTCCGGCAGGCTCGCAGAAGGTCGAAGCCGCCGAGAAGTTCGTCGCCTGGGCAACGAGCAAGGACTACACCAACCTCGTCGCCGAGAAGGAAGGCTGGCTGAACGCACCTCCCGGCACCCGCACCTCGCTTTATGCGAATGCGGAGTATCAGAAGGCCGCTCCCTTCGCCAAGATGACGCTCGACTCGATCAACTCGGCTGATCCGACCAAGCCGACCGTCAAGCCGGTCCCCTATGTCGGCGTCCAGTTCGTGGCGATCCCGGAATTCCAGGGCATCGGCACGGCGGTGGGACAGCAGTTCTCGGCAGCCCTTGCCGGCCAGATTTCGGTCGATCAAGCATTGAAGAGCGCGCAGCAGCTGGCAACCCGGGAAATGACCAAAGCCGGCTACATTAAGTAAAACCTCCTGAGAAGGCGGATCCTTGACAATCCGCCCCTCTGGGCCGCCGATCGCCCGAACCGCATCGGCGGCCTCTTTTCCCGACAAAGCTGCCTTGCGGCCGCTCCCCGCTTCAGATCAGATCGGTGATTGCCATGGCAACATTACATACTCGCTCCGCGGCGCGCCTGATGATTGCGCCCTCCGTGCTGTTCCTTTTCGCGTGGATGATCGTTCCGCTCGCGATGACGATCTATTTCTCGCTCTTGAACTACAATCTGCTCAGCCCCGGCATGGAGAGCTTTGTCGGCCTGCTGAACTACGAATATTTCCTTTCCGATCCAGCCTTTATCGCCGCGCTGCTCAATACGTTGCTGCTTGTCGCCGGCGTTCTTGTCGTCACCGTCGTCGGCGGCGTCGCCTTTGCGCTGCTGCTCGACCAGCCGATGTACGGCCAGGGCATCGTGCGCATCCTTGTCATCGCCCCGTTCTTTGTGATGCCGACGGTTGCAGCACTCGTCTGGAAGAACATGTTCATGAATCCGGTCAACGGCCTGTTTGCGCATCTTGCGAAGGCGCTCGGCCTGCAGCCGATCGACTGGCTGGCGACTGCGCCGCTAGTGTCAGTAATCCTCATCGTCGCCTGGCAGTGGCTGCCTTTTGCCACCCTCATCCTGCTGACCGCGCTGCAGTCGCTCGACGAAGAGCAGAAGGAGGCGGCCGAGATGGACGGCGCCGGGGCGATCTCGAAATTCGTCTATATCATCCTGCCGCACATGGCCCGCGCCATCACCGTGGTGATCCTGATCCAGACGATCTTCCTGCTTTCGGTCTTCGCCGAAATCCTCGTCACCACCAATGGCGGGCCGGGTACCGACAGCACCAATCTCACCTATCTCGTCTATGCGCAGGCGCTCTTGCAATTCGATATCGGCGGCGCTTCGGCGGGCGGCATCGTCGCGGTCGTGCTTGCCAATATCGTCGCGATCTTCCTCGTGCGCCTCGTCGGCAAGAATCTGGAGGCTTGAGATGGCCAGAAAAGTCACAACGCAGCACAAGGTCATCGTCACCGCGATTGCCTGGACGCTCGGCATCCTGATCTTCTTCCCGATCCTGTGGACGTTCCTGACCAGCTTCAAATCGGAAGCTGACGCCATCGCGTCGCCGCCGCAGTTCCTGTTTTTCCACTGGACGGCGGAGAACTATGCCGAAGTGCAGAGCCGTTCCAACTATCTCAGTCACTTCATGAATTCGGTGGTCATTTCCTTCGGCTCGACGCTGATCGGGCTGATCATCGCAATCCCGGCCGCCTGGGCGATGGCGTTTTCGCCGACCAAGCGGACCAAGGACGTGCTGATGTGGATGCTGTCGACGAAGATGATGCCGCCGGTCGGCGCATTGATCCCGATCTATCTGATGTTCCGCAATTCCGGCCTGCTCGACACCCGCACCGGGCTGGTGATCGTGCTGACGCTGATCAACCTGCCGATCATCGTCTGGATGCTCTACACCTACTTCAAGGAAATCCCCGGCGAGATCCTCGAAGCGGCGCGCATGGATGGAGCGTCGCTGATGAAGGAGATCATCTACGTGCTGACGCCGATGGCGGTGCCCGGCATCGCTTCGACGCTGCTCCTGAACATCATCCTTGCCTGGAACGAGGCGTTCTGGACGCTCAACCTCACCGCTTCGAAGGCGGCGCCGCTGACGGCCTTCATCGCGTCCTATTCCAGCCCCGAAGGCCTGTTCTACGCCAAACTCTCGGCGGCCTCGACCATGGCGATCGCGCCGATCCTGATCCTCGGCTGGTTCAGCCAGAAGCAACTCGTCCGCGGCCTGACCTTCGGCGCAGTGAAATAAGAAAAGGGAGACAAACATGGGCAGTATTACCCTTCAGAAGGTTTCCAAGGTCTTCGGCGAAGCCAAGGTCATCCCGTCGATCGATCTCGATATCAAGGATGGCGAATTCGTCGTCTTCGTCGGCCCGTCGGGCTGCGGCAAGTCCACGCTGCTAAGATTGATCGCCGGTCTCGAGGACGTTTCCGGGGGCAAGATCGTCATCGACGGCAGGGACGCCACCGAAAAGGCGCCGTCGGAACGCGGCCTCGCCATGGTGTTCCAGTCCTACGCGCTCTATCCGCATATGAGCGTGCGCAACAACATCGCCTTTCCGCTGAAAATGGCGGGCGTCGACAAGGCTGAGATCGACCGCAAGGTGACCGATGCCGCCCGCGTGCTCAATCTCACGGACTATCTGGAGCGCAAGCCGCGCCAGCTTTCCGGCGGCCAGCGTCAGCGCGTTGCGATCGGCCGCGCCATCGTGCGCCAGCCTTCGGCCTTCCTCTTCGACGAGCCGCTGTCGAACCTCGACGCCGCACTGCGCGTCAACATGCGCCTGGAAATCAGCGAACTGCATCAGCAATTGAAGACGACGATGGTCTACGTTACCCACGACCAGGTCGAGGCCATGACCATGGCCGACAAGATCGTCGTCTTGAACCGGGGCAATATCGAGCAGGTCGGCTCGCCGCTCGAACTCTACAGCCGGCCACGCAACCTTTTTGTCGCCGGCTTTATCGGGTCGCCGAAGATGAACTTCATCAGGGGCCAGAACGCCGCCCAGCTCGGCGCCCACACGATCGGCATCCGTCCCGAACATATGCTGTTGTCGATGGAGAGCGGTGACTGGAAGGGCAGGGTGGTGGTCGCCGAGCATCTCGGCTCCGACACTTTTCTGCATATAGATGCCGATGGCATCGGCATGGTGACGGCACGCGGCAGCGGCGATTTTGCCGCCAAGGCCGGCGATACGGTCTACCTGACGCCGGACCGTTCGCGCATTCACAAATTCAACGAGGGCGGCCTTGCCATCTGAGGCAGGCGGCCGGCTGGGGAGGCATGCGAGCCGGGCGATGGCGCCCGGCCGTTTCGGCAAGACCTTCAAGAGGACTGGAACATGACGTGCAAACTATCGCTGGCAACGCTTCCGGACGCGGCGCGCACTGCTGCCATTCCCCGATATGACAGGGCGTCGCTGAAAGCCGGCATCGTGCACTTCGGGGTCGGCAACTTCCACCGCGCCCACCAAGCGATCTATCTCGACGATCTCTTCAACGCGGGCACGGATCACGACTGGGCGATCGTCGGCGCCGGCGTGCTGCCGTCCGATGCCGCCATGCGTGAGAAGCTTGCGGCCCAGGATTTCCTGACAACCATCGTCGAGCAGGACAATAACAAGACCGGGGCGCGCGTCACCGCGCCAATGATCGACATCCTGCCGGTCGGCGATCCCGCCGCAATCATCGCCAGGCTTGCCGATCCCGAGATCCGCATTGTTTCGCTGACGATCACCGAGGGCGGTTACTTCATCGATGCATCGGGCACATTCAATCCGGCCCATCCTGATATCGCCGCCGACGGAAGCAGTCCCGACGCGCCGAAGACGGTGTTCGGGCTGATCGTCGCCGGCCTGAAGGCCCGCAGGAAAAAGGGCATCGGTCCGTTCACCGTCATGTCCTGCGACAACATTCCCCATAACGGCATCGTTACCGCCAATGCCGTGGTCGGCACGGCGGCACTTTCAGATCCCGCCTTTGCCGACTGGATCCGGGAAAACGTCGCCTTTCCGAATGCGATGGTCGACCGCATCACCCCGGCGACCGGCCAGCGGGAGATCGATTTCCTCAGGGACAATTTCGAGATCGAGGACAATTGGCCGGTCTATTGCGAGGAATTCAAGCAGTGGGTGCTCGAGGACAAGTTCACCGCCGGCCGCCCGGCGCTGGAAAAGGTGGGCGTGACCTTCGTGCCCGATGTCACCCCCTATGAGCATATGAAGATCCGCATCCTCAACGGCGGACATGCGGCGATCGCCTATCCGGCGGCGCTGATGGACATTCATTTCGTGCATGACGCCATGGAAGATCCTGTGATCCGCGCCTTCCTCGCCAAGCTTGAGAAAGACGAGATCATTCCGATCGTGCCGCCGGTGCCGAACACGTCGCTGACGGATTATTTTGCGCTGATCGAGCATCGCCTGCTCAATCCGAAGATAGCTGATACCATTCCGCGCCTGGCCCAGGACGGTTCGAACCGCCAGCCGAAATTCATCCTGCCGTCGACGCTCGACAATCTCCGCCAGAACAGGGATGTCGTCGGCCTGGCGCTGGTCTCGGCGCTATGGTGCCGTTATTTCGCCGGCAAGACCGACAGCGGCAAGGATATCGTCTTCAACGACGCCAGCGCCGAGCGCCTGCATGCGGCGGCGCTGAAGGCCAAGGACGAGCCGTCCGCCTTCCTCGCCTTCGACGATATTTTCGGTGAGGTGGCAAAATCCGAGCTCTTCCGCAAGCGTTTCGCCCATGCGCTCAAAACCCTGTGGGAAAAGGGCACGCGGGCGACGCTGCAGCTCTATCTCGACGGCAAGCTCGCGGTGTAAGGACCGGATGGCGGCATTCGCGCCGCCATCCGGTCCGGTCTGTGAGCGGCACGGACGTGCGTGCGAATTGAACTCAGATTGGGTCTTTCATGGCTGATGCTGAACCAAGGCTGGTCATCTTCGATTGCGACGGCGTGCTCGTCGACAGCGAGCCGATCTCGATCAGCGTCCTCGTCGGCGCGATGAACGATCTCGGCGTCTCGATCAACGAAGATCAGGCCTATGAGCGCTTTCTCGGCCGCAGCCTGTCGACGCTCATCGATACGCTGGAAACCGAATTCAACGTCCATGCCAGCGAGGAATTCCTCGAACGCATCCGCATCGATCTCTACGCTCGCTTCCGCACCGAATTGAAGCCGATCGACGGCATCGCCGCGACGATTGACCGGCTCGGCATACCGTGCTGCGTCGCCTCGTCCAGCCAGATGGAGCGAATCCGGCTGTCGCTTTCCGTCACCGGCCTTCTCGACAGGCTGCCCGACATCTTCAGCGCGACCATGGTCAAGCGCGGCAAACCGGCGCCCGATCTCTTCCTGCATGCGGCGCACGAGATGCAAGTCGAACCTGGGTCCTGCGTTGTCGTCGAGGACAGTCCGGCCGGCATTGCCGCCGCCAAGGCGGCGGGTATGACGGTCTTTGCCTTCACCGGCGGATCGCATGCGAATTTCGCAGGATACCGTGCCGAACTCGACCGGCTTTCGCCTGATGTGGTGTTTGACGCCATGCCGCATTTGATACACCTTGTCCGCAACCATAAGCTGGACGGGACCAAGATTTGATGCCTGATCATGTGGTTGCGGTCGATGTCGGCACTGGCAGCGCACGCGCGGGTGTCTTCGATGCCGCCGGCCGTCTGCTCGCCAAGGCCGAACATCCGATCGCAATGAACCGGCCGCGCGAAAACCACGCCGAGCACGATTCCGAAAACATCTGGTCGGCCGCCTGCACGGCGGTGCGTAGCGCGATGGCGCAATCCGGCATCGCCGCCGCCTCGGTCGGCGCAATTGGTTTCGACGCCACGTGTTCGCTTGTCGTGCGCGACGCCGAGGGCCGGCAGATCAGCGTTTCCACCGGCGGCGAGCAGCGTTTCGACACGATCGTCTGGCTCGACCATCGGGCTCTGAACGAAGCCGATTTCTGCACGGCGACGGGGCACGCGGTGCTTGAGCATTCCGGCCACGTGATGTCGCCGGAAATGGAAATGCCGAAGCTGATGTGGCTGAAGAAGAAGCTGCCCGCCACTTGGGAAAAGGCCGGTTACTTCTTCGATCTCGCCGATTTC
This sequence comes from Rhizobium lentis, assembly GCF_014200175.1. Lineage (GTDB taxonomy): Bacteria > Pseudomonadota > Alphaproteobacteria > Rhizobiales > Rhizobiaceae > Rhizobium > Rhizobium mulingense. The sequence continues at coordinate 33,928 of NZ_JACHBD010000008.1, forward strand.
ATGACGTGGAAATCGACCGGCTCGCCCGCCCGATCGCGCTGCACGCTGACGGCAAAATGGAATTATCTCGCCCATCTCGAAAAAGGCTGGCAGCAGGATTTCCTGCAGCGCATCGGTCTCGAAGACCTTCAGGCGCGCGGGTGCCTGCCGGATGAGACGACGCCGGTCGGCGGCAGCGTCGGCCGGCTGACGCCGGAGGCGGCGGCAACCCTGGGGCTGACCACCGATTGCCACGTGTCGGCCGGGATGATCGACGCCTATGCCGGCGCGCTCGGCGCACTCGGCGGTTATGCCGCCGATGCCGTCAAACGCGAGCATCAGCTCGCTCTGATCGCCGGCACGTCGAGCTGCATCGTCGCCTTTTCGCAGGACCGCAAAACGAGCCACGGCATGTGGGGTCCCTATTACGAAGTAGTCTTCCCGCAGTCCTGGCTGGTGGAGGCCGGGCAATCGGCGACCGGGGCGCTGCTCGACCATATGGTGCGCATGCATGCCGCCGGCGGTGAGCCGACGGCGGCGCTGCACCAGAGGATCGTCGCGCGCATTGCCGAATTGCGAGCCGAGGAAGGCGATTCTTTCGGGGAGCGCATCTTCGTGCTTCCGGATTTTCACGGCAACCGTTCGCCCCGCGCCGATCCGCATGCGGTCGGCGTCGTCAGCGGGCTGACGCTCGATACCTCCTTCGACGGGCTCTGTGCGCTCTATTGGCGGTCTGCAGTGGCTATTGCGCTCGGCATTCGCCATATCCTTGAGAAAATGAAGGAATATGGCTATGTGGCGGATACGCTGCATGTCGCCGGCGGGCATGTGAAAAACCCGGTGCTGATGGAACTCTATAGCGATGCCACCGGCTGCAAGGTCGTGGTGCCGAAGATGAACGAGGCGGTGCTACTCGGCACGGCGATCGCTGCATCGGTTGCCTGCGGCCTGCACAAGGATTTGGCGGCTGCTGGCGAAGCGATGTATCCGGGCGGCGAGGAACGGCTGCCCGATAGGGCGAAGCAGGCCCTTTACGACCGCGATTACCGCCGCCTTTTGGCGATGTATCGGCACCGCGCCGAACTGGAAGCGATGCAGTAGCCGCCGAAACGCGCGGTTTGAAGCTGTTTCAGTGGTTGGCCGTCTCGCCGAGGACGGTTGCGAATTCCAGCATGCGGCGGCGGCGAAGGGCGGCCTCTTCTCCGACTTCGAGAATGACCGATTCCGACAGGCAATCGAGCAGCGCGATCAGCGGTGGAAGATTGTCGAGATCGGGGGCGCGTGCGGGCGGCAGGGGCAGCATGACGTTCGACTGATCTGCCATCCAATCCGCCTGCTGCGGTGAAATAAGGATGACCTTGTAGCCGTAGCGCCGCGCGGTTCTGGCCAGCAGGCGCGCCTTGGCGAAGCGGCGACAGTCGATGATGACGAGCAGCGCGTCGTCGACCGCCGGCCGGGCAAAGAGGTCGGCAAAACGGTTGTCGGCGCCGTCGAGCGTGTGCACCCCGTCTCGGGCCTGTGTCAGCCGCTGGCAGAAATGATTGGCGAGGCTTGCAAGCCGCGCGTGGGTAGCGATCGACACTTCACGGGCGGTGCTGATCAGGCTGACGGCTTCGGACCAGTGCGGCTGCGCCGTCAGATGATAGATATGATGGAGCGCCTGGATCTGTTCAGCGACCAGCATGGCGAGCGGTTTGCCTTCCGCAGCATCCGCATGCAACTCGCTCATGGCGCTCTGCAACTGCGCCGGCGATGTCGTCACGGTCTCGCGGATCTCCACCTTGACGCTGTCCAGCCCCTGGTAACCGAGCGCGCGCAGGAATCGCCCGACGGTCATCGGCGACAGATCCAGGCGATCGGCGACGGACGCCGCCGTCTCAAACGGCAGGTCATTCAAGTGCTCGGAGAAATATTTCGCGATACGGCGCTCGGCCGGTGTGCCGCTTTTAACGTATTGCCTGAGTTTGTGCACAAAGTCTTCCACGTCAGCCTCCCCCGTCTTCCCTCAGAGGCGTTCCGTGGATGCGCTATCGCGATCCCTTGTCTTTGCAACTATTGTCGGAAGCTGCTTCTCAGGCCCATGCTTATTTCTATTGGATATAATATTATATTAGCACTTATATTGCGACAAGTTTCTATTACAGCCTGCAATTTTATTCTCACTTGTCGGTCGCATTCGCCTTTCCTACATCTTCTGCGCAACCGGAGACGCTGAAGAAATGATCCTTGACGCTGCTCGACTATCCCTCGCCAACCTGTTCGCGCCGGAAACGCGGTCGGTCTTCTGGAAAGTGCTAGGCTTGACGATTCTGGTGCTGGTCGGCCTGTGGTTCGCGTTGCGCGGAGCCTTCATGGCCTTTCTCTTTCCCTGGCTGACGGGCTTTTTTCCCGATCTGCCGGAATGGGCGGGGTGGTTCACCCTGGTGTTTACGATCCTTGCGGGCATCGGCCTTGCGCTCCTGCTGGCGCTGTTGCTTTCGCCGGTCACGGCCTTGATCGCAGGCTTGTTTCTCGACGATGTCGCCGATGTTATCGAAAAACGCGACTATCCCACGGACGCACCGGGCACCGCAATGCCCTTCGGACCGGCGATGGCAAGCTCGATCAAGTTCCTCGGCGTGGTGATCCTCGGCAATATTGTCGCCTTGCTGCTGTTGTTCATCCCCGGCGTCAATCTGGTCGCGTTCTTTCTGGTGAACGGCTACCTGCTTGGACGGGAATTCTTCGAATTCGCAGCCATGCGCTTCCGCCCGCCGCAGGAGGCGCGGCTTTTTCGCGCCAAGCATGCGCCCATCGTCTTTCTCGGCGGGCTGGTGATTGCGCTGTTTCTGATGATCCCGTTCGTCAATCTGCTGACGCCGCTCTTTGCTGCCGGCATGATGGTGCATCTGCACAAGCTGATTTCGGCGCGCGACACCGGGTCGCGCGCCTGAGGCTCAGCCGGGCAGGGCGGAGGCGTCGTACATCGCAGCGAATTCCGCACTCGGCGGGATCGGCTTGATGATGTCGATCAGCACGCCGTTCGGATCAGCGGTGATGAAGTGCCGCTGACCGAAATCCTCATCGCGGATCTTTCTCAAAATCGGCAGACCTGCGTTCCGGCAGGCCTCGTAGATGCGATCGACATCCTCGACCTCGAAATTGAGCAGCAAGCCGCGAACCTCACCACGCGCGGTGGCAGGAATAGTCTCGTGCCTGCCGTCGAGGATGGCGAGCGCGACATGCTCCGCCTCGGCCGATTGTAGATGAACGTACCAATCGCTTTCAAAAACGGCCTTGAAGCCGAAGTGGGCGCAGTAGAAGGCCGCGGTGCCCTCAACGTCGCCCGTCATGATGACAGGATAATAGCTGGTCGATTTCATCTTCCCTCCTTTTTACATACAGTCTGTATGTTTTTGTGTTTAACATACATGCAGTTTGTATGTAAAGAGACGGTATGAGCCGCAGCAATCGCGAGAGAACCGAACAGACAAGGCAGGCGCTGGTCTACGCCGGGCGGCGTATCTTCGTTGAGAAAGGTTATGCCGAAACCGCGACGCCGGAGATCGTCGCGGCGGCAGGCGTGACGCGCGGGGCGCTCTACCATCATTTCGAGGACAAGAAGGCACTGTTCCAGGCGGTGATCGCGTGCGAGGCGCAAGCGGTGGCCAAGGCAATCGACGCGGCTTCGGCGCCGGAGCATGGGGCGCGGGCTGCACTGATCGCCGGCGCTTCAGCCTATTTCGCCGCGATGGCGCAGCCGGGGCGGACACGGCTGCTGCTGATGGAAGCACCTGCCGTTCTCGGATCGCCGGCGGTCGCGGCACTGGATGCGGAGAATGCGGAGGCGAGTTTGCGGGACGGACTTGCGGCGTTTCTGCCGGAGGCAGGCGCCTTGCTCGACCCGCTGACATCGCTGCTGTCGGCGGCCTTCGACCGTGCCGCGATTGCGATCGAAGCCGGTGGGGAGCGGCGAGATTACGAGCGGGCGATTGCGGCCTTACTCGACGGCCTCGCCGATCACCTGCGGCGGTAACTCGACGAGCGGCGCCGGAATATCCGAACTTTTTTCCGGCGATTTGCAGATGTCGGCGATGACGCAGCACTCGCATTCGGGGCGGCGCGCCTTGCAGGTGTAGCGGCCGTGCAGGATCAGCCAGTGATGGGCGTGATAGAGGTACTGTTTCGGCACGACCTTCATCAGCCGCGCCTCGACCTCGTCGGGCGTCTTGCCGGGGGCCAGCCTGATGCGGTTGGCGATGCGGAAAATGTGGGTGTCGACCGCCATCGTCGCCTGGCCAAAGGCCATGGAGAGCACGACATTGGCGGTCTTGCGCCCGACGCCCGGCAGGCGGACCAGTTCCTCGTGGGTTTCCGGTACCTTGCCCGCGAATTCGTCGACCAGCATCTGGGAAAGCGCGATGACGTTCTTTGCCTTGTTGCGATAAAGGCCGATCGTCTTGATGTAATCGCGGACCTTCTCCTCGCCGAGATCGAGCATTTTCTGCGGCGTGTCGGCGACCTTGAAGAGCGCCCGCGTCGCCTTGTTGACCCCGGCGTCGGTTGCCTGGGCGGAAAGCGCCACGGCAACGACGAGGGTAAAGGGGTTGGTATGCTCGAGTTCGCCCCTCGGTTCCGGCCGCTGCACCGAGAAACGGCGGAAGATCTCCTCGCGCTCAGCCACGGAATAGGCGGTTTTCACCGCCGCTGCCGGTTTGCGGCGGGTGATGACATTCGAGTTTTGGGACGGTTTGCCAACGGATTTGAGTTTCGGATTCGCCATGGAGAATCTATACTCAACGGCCATGATGGAAAGCAACGTCGACAGCTTCAACGAAAAGCCTGTTTTCGCAGCCGAACTCTTTCCCCACCGATCGCTCGGGCGCAAGGGCTTCAAGGTGCTGCTCATTTTGTCGGGCGCCGTGTGCTTTCTCTACGGCATGTTCTTCACCGTGACCGGCGCCTGGCCGATCGGCTTCTTCTTCGGACTGGATTTCGTCCTGCTCTACGGTGCGTTCTGGCTGAGTTACCGCTCCGGAAGGGCACGCGAGGAAATCACGGTGTCGCGCACGGATGTTTCGGTGCGCAAGTTTGCGCCGTCGGGGCGGATGGTGGAGCATCATTTTAACCCGTTCTGGGCGCGTTTCCTTGTCCGGCGGCATCAGGAAATCGGCATCCTCTCCATGCAGATTTTCGGCGAGGGCCGGCGTACGGATGTCGGCTCCTTCCTGAACCCTGATGATCGCGAGAGTTTCGCCAAGGCTTTCAAAGGGGCGCTCGCCACGGTCAAGCAGCGTCTTTGAACCGATCTGCCGGAGGCGCAAGAATCGGGTGGCTTGGCCGTCTGCCCTTGATTATCTCCTGTCTAAAGGAGAAAAACGATGAATATGATCGCGAAGCTCGACACAGATATCACCCCCGGCGGCCCCGACTACGATACCGTCCGTCGGGTCATCGAACTCATCAGCGAAGAATATCGCGACCAGCCCTCGCTGGAAGCGATCGCGGCGCGGCTGAACCAGTCCCCAACGCAGCTTCAGAAGACCTTCACCCGCTGGGCCGGCCTCTCTCCCAAGGCCTTTCTGCAAGCCGTCACGCTCGACCATGCCAAGCGGCTGCTGCGCAAGGAAGAGATGCCCTTGCTCGAAACCTCCATCGAGGTCGGGCTTTCCGGCCCGAGCCGCCTGCACGATCTCTTCGTCACCCATGAGGCCATGTCTCCGGGCGAATGGAAGGCGAAGGGCGGCGGCCTGACGATCCGCTACGGCTTCCACAATTGCCCCTTCGGTGCGGCTCTCGTCATGGTCACGGATCGCGGCCTCGCCGGCCTTGCCTTCAGCGACAGCGGCGACGAAAAGGCCTGTCTGGAAGACATGACCTGCCGTTGGCCGAATGCGGAATACATCGAGGACCGGCAGGGGACGGCTCCCTACGCCGAGCGCATCTTTCAACCGGGCCGCTGGACATCGGACCAGCCGTTGCGGGTCGTCCTGATCGGAACGGATTTCCAGGTCAGAGTCTGGCAGAGCCTGCTGAAGATCCCATTCGGCAAAGCCGTGACCTATAGCGATATCGCCAGGGATATCGGCCGGCCGACCGCCATGCGCGCTGTCGGGGCTGCCGTCGGGGCCAATCCGATTTCCTTCGTCGTGCCCTGCCATCGCGCGCTTGGCAAGAACGGAGCATTGACCGGATATCATTGGGGCCTGACCCGCAAGCGGGCCATGCTCGGCTGGGAATCAGCGCACGCCTGAGGGGAGCGGCAGGTCCATTCGTCGCCGCCGCCCACCACCGCATTCCCCCGCTATCGCTCTGGTACTTGTCTCCGCTGGGGAGAAGAGGCTGGCGGTTGGATTGGCGGTGATGTCTCAGCCAATTCCAACAGTGCCCGCGCCGCGCTTTCGTCGGTGATCAGCGTGTTGCAGCCGATGCGTTTGATCGTGGCGCGGATGGCGACGGCACGATGGGCGCCGCCGGAGGAGAGTACGATGTGCTTGGCTTCCTTCAGCGTGTCGAGATCGACGGACATCACCCGACGATTGATCGAGTGGTCGACCGAATTGCCATCTCTGTCGAGGAAGTTGAACATGGTGTCGCAGACGCAGCCGGCGTCGATCAGTTCCTGCAGTTCGGCTTTCGATATCCAGCCTTCCGACAGCGAGGTCGAATGCGGGCCGATATCGCCGCAGCTGACGATCGCCAGATCAAGATTCTCGGCGAGACGGTAGATGGTGTCCAAGCCGCACTTCTCGATGAGATTGCGTTTGGTTTCGACGGAATCGACCAGAAGCGGCGCTAGGAACATATAGCATTCGGCGCCGAGCTGATTTGCCAGCCGCCACGTATAATCGATCGGGTTCGTCTGGTGGACGGCGACGATGCCGCCGAGCAGCGACACGACCTTGCAATTGGCGCGGCGCGGCGGCCGGAAGCTCGACAGCGAGGCTGTCATCGTGCGGCCCCAACCGACGCCGATCGTATAGTCGTCCGGGATGGCTTCGGAAAGGAACTGGCCAAGCGCCAGGCCGACATTCTTCGCCAGCGAAGCGACGTCGCCATGGACCGGCGCCGGCACGACGATCGCCTCGTCGAGGCGGTAGGCGCGCTCCAGCTTCACCGAAAGCTCGACGCAATCGCCGATCGAATCGTTGATCCAGATCTGGACTTCGCTGCGCTTCATCGCCTCGTCGAGCAGCCGGATGACGGTGGTGCGGCTGATACCGAGCTGTTCGGCGACATCCTTCTGAGTCAGGCCCTCATTGTAATAGAGCCATGCGGCCCGCAGCCGCAGCGAGGATGCCTCCGAATAGGCCGTATGCGTGCCGCGTTTGAGTTTGACCACATGTCCTCCAGCCGAATTCCGGCCCTAAATCCCATCAGGGATGAATGGCTGTCGCGGCGCATTTGTTGCGGGGATAATGACGGGTGTGACACTTATGTCAATCGAAATGCACAAATGTCCTTGACTTTTCCTCGGGCGAACGGCGATAGTCCGGCCCACACGAAGTCCTTTTGTCCGTCCGAGGAGGACATAGTGCGAGCATGCCGAAAGTCACGACCGGCCAAGCAGCCGCAGGCCACATCGCTTGCGTTCGGCGTGCGGTTTGCCCGCGGGAACACGGCCACTGTCCTTCACGTTTATGAATCATCCGTGACGGATGTGCGCATTTTCGCCTGCAGCATGCCGGCAACCTGTCGGTAGATCACCTTTGCCGGGCGGAACTCGCGCCGGTCGCAGCCAAGTTCAACAAGGATTATTGACGATGACATCCAAGCTTGACCAACTCCGCCAGATTACCACCGTCGTCGCCGACACCGGCGACATCGAGGCGGTTGCGCGCCTGAAGCCGGTCGATTGCACGACGAATCCGAGCATCGTGCTGAAGGCGCTCGGTACACCGATGTTTGCTGATGCCATCAAGGAAGCCGTCGCCTGGGGCAAGACGCAAGGCGGCAATTCCGAAGCCGTCTCCTCCGCCGTCGCCGATCGCCTCGCGATCTCGGTCGGCGCTGCGCTGGTGAAGCTCGTCCCCGGCCGCGTCTCGACCGAGGTCGATGCCGACCTTTCCTTCGACACCGAGGCTTCACTCGCCAAGGCGCGGTCGATCATTGCAGCTTATAAGGACCGCGGCATCGAACGGGACCGCATTCTTATCAAGCTCGCGTCCACCTGGGAGGGCATCCGAGCCGCCGAAGTGCTGCAGAAGGAGGGCATCGACTGCAACCTGACGCTTCTCTTCAGCAAGGCCCAGGCGATCGCCTGCGCCGATGCCAAGGTGTTCCTGATCTCGCCTTTCGTCGGCCGCATTCTCGACTGGTACAAGAAATCGACCGGCAAGGATTACACCGCCGAGGAAGATCCGGGCGTCATCTCCGTGCGTGATATCTACAACTATTACAAGGCGAACGACATCAAGACGATCGTGATGGGCGCCTCCTTCCGCAATGCCGGCGAAATCGAAGCCCTTGCCGGCTGCGACCGGCTGACCATCAGCCCGGCCCTGCTTGACGAACTTTCTAAGGACGAAGGCAAGCTGGAGCGCAAGCTCTCGCCCGAGAGCCGCAAGCCCGACGCCAAGGTCTCGGTCGACGAGAAGACCTTCCGCTGGATGATGAACGAAGACGCGATGGCGACGGAAAAGCTCGCCGAAGGCATCCGTGCCTTCGGCAAGGACCTGACGACGCTGCGCACTATGGTGCAGAAGGAACTGCAGCTCGCTGCCGCCTGATCGAGGTGCGCAAACAAATTGGAGGCGCGGAGGCCGGCTGGCCTCCGCGCCTTTTTCGTGCTGATATCAACGGCCTATGCGGCCGGAGGCGACGATAGTGCAAGAGAAGCGGGCAAGTTCTTTGGCGACATTCTTCCGAAGACATGCAAGCTTCATCATCGCTTTCGTGGCCGGGCTGGCGGTCTTTATGCTGGTGACATCGCGCGAGGTCAGCGCCCGCAACATCCTGTTCGGATGGAATGCGAGCGCCGGCGTGTTCATCGTGCTCAGCTGGCGCAAGATGCTACGGGCGACGGTCGAAAGCATCCGCGAACGCGCCGCAGATCTCGATTTTTCCGATACGGTCCTTTTGGTCCTTTCGATCGGCGCGGCGGTTGCCAGCATCGCCGGCATCGGCCTCGAGCTTCATTCGATCAAGGAGGCTACACCCGACGTCGCGCTCACGCGGGCAGGCGGCGCCGTGCTGACGATCCTGATCTCCTGGGTTTTTCTGCACACACTCTTCACCATTCACTACGCCCACTATTTCTACGGTGGTGCCGACGAAGAGGGCGGCTTGAAGTTTCCCGACGGGATCGAAGAGCCCAGCTATTGGGACTTCCTCTATTTCTCCTTCACCATCGGTGTTGCGGCGCAGACGGCGGATGTCGCAGTCGGGTCGACCGGCATGCGTAAGCTGACGCTGTTGCATGCCGTGCTGTCTTTCCTGTTCAATACGACGATCCTGGCACTGGCGATCAATGTCGGCGCAAGCCTGCTATAATGCGGTTGCCACAGCGGCGGCGAGGATCGGAGAACCGGTTGGCCCAAGACAGCATGGACGAGGAAGCTGAAGAACGAGCGGCTGGCCGATCGCCGCTCTTCGACCGGAGGTTAAGATGGAAAGCGCCTCAAGCCGGCTGCGGCCGGCCGATCTCATTGTTCTCCTGGGCAGGCTCCTGCTGTCGCTGATCTTCCTGCACGAGGGCTTGTCGCTTGCGGCCGATCTCGCCGCGACCGTGGACGCTTTCGAAAAGCTCGGTCTTTCGGCGCCGATCGCCTTTGCTACCATCGTCCTTCAGATCGGCGCCGGCCTTTGCGTTGCGACCGGGTTCCTCAGCCGGCTCGGCGCCTTGGCGCTGGCGCTCTTTTGTCTGGCAACCGCCGTTCTCTTCCACACCAACTTTGCAAGCCAGAACGAGCTCCTGCATTTCGAGAAGGATTTGGCGATTGCCGGCGGCATGTTCGTCCTGGTGGCTCCGGGCGCGGGATCGATATCGATCAGCCATCTGCTGAAAAAACGGACGGACCATATGCACCCCTGGCTAAGGGCGATATTATAGCAGGCGCGATCCTGGCCGCAGCCATCGAAAGTCCGGATAGAGAGCGAGAGACGTGGCTTCAGGCCGGCGGCTTGCAAAATGCTGCCGGCCGCGGCCGCTTACAGGACCGCCTGTCCAGCCATCAGTGCAAGGACGAGGAAGATCAGGAAGATCACCAGGGCGATGCCGAAGAGCACGCGGGCGATAGTCGCCGTGGCTGCGGAAACACCGGAAAATCCGAAGAAGCCGGCGACGATCGAAATCACGAAAAATATCAGAGCCCATTTCAGCATGGCGTCATCCTTTGCTTTTGCCTGAGAAGACGCCGCAGCCGGGAAATTGTTCCACATCGTCGACTGGCGATCAGCCGGAGAATGCTGGCGGAGGTCTAGATGTTGCCGGACAAAATGCTTGCGCGGCGGTCGGCGCTTTCCGACGCCTACAGCTGGACTGCCCGAGCCTCCCCAGATTCTGCCTTACGCCGTTAGCCGTGATTGATCATCACGTGGCGAACGGCGGTGTAGTCTTCCAGAGCATAGGTCGACAGGTCCTTGCCGTAGCCCGACTGTTTGAGGCCGCCGTGCGGCATCTCGTTGACCAGCATGAAATGGGTATTGATCCAGGTGCAGCCATATTGCAGCCGGGCGGCGGTCTTCATGCCGCGGCCGATATCCCTGGTCCAGACTGAGGAGGCGAGGCCGTAGTCGCTGTCGTTCGCCCAAGCGATGGCGTCGTCGGCGTCGGAGAAGCGGGTGACCGAGACGACCGGCCCGAATACCTCACGGCGGACGATCTCGTCGTCCTGAAGCGCGCCGGCAATGACTGTTGGCGTAAAGAAGAAGCCCTTGTCGCCGGAGACCTTGCCGCCGGTGGTAATCTCCATGTGCTTGTGTTCGGAGGCGCGGGCAACGAAGCTTTCGACGCGGTCGCGCTGGCGCCGGGAGATCAGCGGGCCGATTTCGTTTTCGGTATCGTCGGCGTGGTTGAAGCGGATGCTCGCGACGGCCGAGGAGAGATCGGCGACGAAATTGTCGTAAACCCTGGCATCGGCATAAATGCGGCAGGCGGCGGTGCAGTCCTGGCCGGCATTGTAATAGCCGAAGGTGCGGATGCCTGACACGACGGCATCGATGTCGGCATCATCGAAGACGATGACCGGCGCCTTGCCGCCGAGTTCCAGATGGGTGCGCTTGACCGTCTTGGCGGCGGCCTGCAGCACCTTTTTGCCGGTGGCGATATCGCCTGTTATCGAGATCATGCCGATCTTGGGGTGATTGATCAGCGCGTTGCCGACGCTTTCGCCGCGGCCGAGAATGACGTTGACGACGCCTTCGGGTAGGATTTCGGATAGTAGCTTCGCCATCTTCAGTGCCGTCAGCGGCGTTTGCTCCGAAGGCTTGAAGACGACGGTATTGCCGCCGGCGATCGCCGGCGCCAGTTTCCAGGCCATCATCATCAGCGGGTAGTTCCACGGCGCGATCGAGCCAACGATTCCGATCGGATCACGGCGGATCATCGAGGTGTGGCCGGGCAGGTATTCGCCGGCGGCCGGAGCGTGCAAGTTGCGCACGGCGCCGGCGAAGAAACGATAACAGTCGACGATCGCCGGGATCTCGTCGTTCAGCACTGATTTGATCGGCTTGCCGCAATTCAACGCCTCCAGCGCAGCGAAGGCTGCGGCATCCTTCTCGATGGCGTCGGCAATTTTCAGGAGATAACCGGAGCGCTCGCCCGGTGTCGTCTGCGACCAGCCGGCGAAGGCTTTTTCGGCGGCATTTACGGCGTCGTCGATCTGCGACAGCGAGGCTTCGGCAAGGTCGATCACCGTCTCGCCGGTCTTCGGGTTCAGGATGTGTTCTTCCGTCTCCGTGCCTTTTTCGAAGCGCGAACCGATCAGCATCTGGGTATCCATGATGTTCTCCCTGTTATTTGCCGCCGCCGGCGATCTGGTCGCCGTCGCGGGTGAGGTAATAGGCTGCCAGGATCGGCAGGAAGGTGACGAGCACCACCACCATGGCAACCACATTGGTGACCGGGCGCTGGCGCGGGCGGATGAGTTCTTCGAGCATCCAGATCGGCAAGGTCGATTGCTGGCCACCGGTGAAGGTGGTGACGATGACCTCGTCAAAGGAAAGCGCGAAAGCCAGCATGCCGCCGGCCAGAAGGGCGGTGCCGATATTCGGCAGGATGACGTGGCGGAAGGTCTGGAAGCCGTCGGCGCCGAGATCCATCGAGGCCTCGATCAGCGAACCGGAGGTGCGGCGGAAGCGGGCGACGGCATTGTTGTAAACGACGACGACGCAGAAGGTGGCGTGGCCGAGTACGATGGTCCAGACCGAAAACGGGATGTCGAACAGGCTGAAGGCGGAGCGCAGCGCAATGCCGGTGATGATGCCGGGAAGTGCGATCGGCAGGATGACCAGCAGCGAGATCGCCTCGCGGCCGAAGAACTTCGTCTGGCTGACGGCCGCCGCGCATAGTGTGCCGAGGACGAGCGCGATCGCGGTGGCAATGACGGCGACCTGGACGGAAAGACCGAGCGCCGACCAGACATCCGGCCGGTTCCAGGCGATGGCAAACCATTGCAGCGTCAGGCCGGGCGGCGGCCATTGATAGCTCTTTTCCTCCGTCGTGAAGGCATAGACGAAGATTAGCAGGATCGGCAGGTGCAGGAAGAGCAGTCCGCCGGCGGCGGCAATCTTCAAGGGCAGCGGCGATGTCTTGAGGTCAGAGCGCATCGAAGGCTCCCAGCTTTTTGGCGAGCGACAGGTAAAGCGCCATGATGACGATCGGCACGACGGAGAAGGCGGCGGCGAGCGGCACGTTGCCGGCCGTTCCCTGCTGGGCATAGACGGCCTGGCCGATGAACAGCCTGGACGAGCCGATGATCTGCGGGATGATGTAATCGCCCAATGTCAGCGAGAAGGTGAAGATCGAACCGGCGACGATGCCGGGCAGCGCCAGCGGCAGAAGCACCGTGCGGAAGGTCTGGCGCGGCGTGGCACCGAGATCGGCCGAGGCCTCGATCAGATTGCCGGGCACACGCTCGAGGGCCGCCTGCGTCGGCAGGATCATGTAGGGAAGCCAGATATAGACGAAGACGATGAAGGTTCCGAGATAGCTCACCGAGAGCGAATTGCCGCCGACGACGGGCAGATTGAGGATACCGTCGAGCAGCCAGGAAAGGTGCAACTCCTCGAAGAGCCAGGTCAGGATGCCTTCCTTGGCGAGGATCAGCTTCCAGGCGTAGACCTTGACGAGATAGCTCGACCAGAGCGGCAGCATGACGCCGAGATAGAAGAGCACCTTCCATTTGCCTTGCGCATAGCGTGCCGCGTAATAGGCGATCGGAAAGGCGATCAGCGCGGAAGCGAGGGTGACGAGCGCGGACATCGCGACAGTGCGGATGATGATGTCGAAATTCGTCGGGCTCAGAAGCTGGGCATAGGTCGCAAGGGTGAATTCGTAATTCACCAGACCGGAGAAATCGTCGATCGAAAAGAAGCTCTGCAGCAGCAGGGCGATCAGCGATCCGATATAGATGATGCCGAGCCAGAGCAGCGGCGGCGTCAGCATCAGGAAGAGCAACAGCTTCGGGTGCCGCCAGAAGACATCCGACATCCGGCCGAACAGCCCGCTGCGTCCCGGCAGGATCGATGTCTTGGCGCTGGAGAGGGTGAGCGCCGTCATGCCGCATCGTCCATATAGTGGATATCGGCCGGCTGCCAGGCCAGGCGGATACCGGCGCCGACGTCGGGCACGGGCGCGCCGGCCGGCAGCATCACATGCAGCCGGCTGCCGCGGAGATCGACGCCGAGACGGGTGGCGGCGCCGAGAAAGCTCGCATGTTCGACCGTGGCCTCGATGCCGTCGCCTGCCAGGTGGATCGCCTCTGGCCGCAGGCTCGCCCAGCGTTTCTGGCCGCCGAGCGCGGCCATCAGATCCGGCGCGATCACATTCGAGGAGCCGACGAAATCGGCGACGAAGCGGGTCCTCGGGCGGCGGTAAATATCCTGCGGCGTGCCTTGCTGGACGATGTTGCCGTCGTTGAAGACGGCGACGCGATCGGCCATGGACAGTGCTTCGCCCTGATCATGCGTGACGAAGACGAAGGTGATGCCGAGCGCGCGCTGCAGGCTCTTCAATTCCTCCTGCATCTGCTCGCGCAGCTTCAGATCGAGCGCGCCGAGCGGCTCGTCGAGCAGCAGCACCTTCGGCTTGTTGACGAGAGCGCGGGCGAGCGCCACGCGCTGCCGCTGACCGCCGGACAGTTGTCCGGGGCGGCGGGCGCCGTAGCCCGGCAGCTTGACGAGCTCCAGGGCATCATTCGCCGCCTTCAGCCGTTCCGCCTTGCCGACGCCCTTGACCATCAGCCCATAGGCGACGTTGTCGAGGATGTTCAGATGCGGGAAGAGCGCGTAGTCCTGGAACACGGTGTTGACGTTGCGGCGATAGGGCGGCACGCCATCGGCTGTCTCGCCGAAGATCTGGATATGGCCGGCACTCGGCTGCTCGAAACCGGCGATCAATCTCAGGCACGTCGTCTTGCCGGAGCCGGACGGACCGAGCATTGCGAAGAATTCACCGGGCGCGATCTCAAGATCGACGCCGTCGATGGCGCGAACCTGGCCGAAATGGCGCGATACCTGCTGGAAACGGACGGCTGACGTCATTGGAGCGCTCCGGGTCTTGCAATGCTTAGAGAGGGCTTCGGTCTTGGCTGATGAAGACCCGCCCCAAACCCCTCCCCACAAGGGGAAGGGCTTAATCTGCCGCACCCTCGCGAAGAATCGGCATCCAAAGAGGAGTAAGGCGGTGCCTCATAGCCCCTCCCCCTTGTGGGGAGGGGTTGGGGCGGGGTCTTCAACCACACAAGCCGACTTGGCTGTTACCGCCCGCCGATCACGCCGATATAGTCCGACACCCAGCGATGGTACGGCACGCATTCGCTTTGCGTCGCGCATTTGGCGACCGGGGTCTTCCAGAACTTGATCTTGTCGAAGTGATCGAAGCCGTTGGTGGCGCAGCCGGCATCGCCCATCAGTTCGTTGCCCTTGCAGGCGGCGGGAACGGAGGGGACGGCGCCGAACCAGGCGGCGGCGTCGCCCTGGACCTTGGCCTGCAGTGAATGTTCCATCCACATATAGGCGCAGTTCGGGTGTTCGCTGTCGGCGTGGAGCATTGTCGTGTCAGCCCAACCGGTGACGCCTTCCTCCGGGAAGGTGGAGGCGATCTTCTGCTTGTCGGCCTGCAGCAGGTTGACCTGGAAGGGCCAGGAGCCGGAGGCGACGACGCCTTCGTTCTTGAAGTCGTCGATCTGGATCATAGCATCGTGCCAGTAGCGCGAGACCAACTTGCGCTGGCCGCGCAGCAGATCGAGGGCGGCCTTGTACTGATCCTCGGTCAGTTCGTAAGGGTCCTTGATGCCGAGGTCCGGCTTGTGGGCCATCAGATACATGGCCGCGTCGGCAATATAGATCGCGCCGTCATAAGCCTGGACGCGGCCCTTGTTCGATTTGCCATCGGGCAGCGTCTGTTCCTCGAAGACGACGTTCCAGCTGGTCGGCGCCTTGTCCTTAAAGGCATCGGTATTGTACATCAGCACGTTCGGGCCCCAGAGATAGGGCACGCCGTAATGCACGTCGCCGACCGTATACCAGGCGCCGTTCTGCAGGCGCTGGTCGACATTCTTGAAGCTCGGGATCAGATCGGTGTTGATCGGCTGGACACGTTTGCCGGCGATGAGGCGGAGCGACGCGTCGCCCGATGCAGTGACGAGATCGAAGCCACCCTCGTTCATCAGCGACACCATTTCATCCGAGGTGGCGGCGGTCTTGACGGAGACCTTGCAGCCGGTCTTCTTTTCGAAATCGGTGACCCAGTCGTAATTCTTGTCGGTTTCGCCGCGCTCGATATAGCCGGCCCAGGCGACGATGCTGACGGCGCCTTCGCCCTTGCCGAGCGCCTTCAACGGTTCGGCGGCGGTCACCTGTGTCGCGAAGCTCAGGCAGGCGAGTCCTGCCGTGCAGGATTTCAAGAGATTCGTCATCATCCGTCTCCCGGTTTGGTGCCACTTTTCGTGGCCGTTCGTTCCCGGTTATGAAGGTGAGCCGAAAAAGTCGCTTTCGCAAATTCATTTATCAGAAAGGCGATATCGGAAATTCCGATATCAACGCATGCGGCCGGAGCGCATGCTTTCGGCGATCCCGACGAAATCGCGCGCCGCCTGCGGCAGGCTGGAGCCCTTGCGCCAGACCATGCCGACCTGCACGACCGGCAGAGAGCCGGAGACGTCGCGGCTCTCGATGCGGTCGCCTTCGAGCGACCACGGGCGGTAGACGAGGTCGGGAAGCAGCGCCACGCCGGCGCCGGTTGCGACTAGGCTGCGCACCGCTTCCACGGAGCGGGTGCGGAAGGCGACATGCGGGCGGGCGCCGAGCGCCGACAGCAGCTTGCCGGTATTCTCCTCGATTTCATCGACCGTCAGCATGATCAGCGGCTCGCGGGCGATATCGGCGACCGAGATGATGTCGGCGGAGACCAGCGGATGGCCCATCGGCAGCCACAGGCGATAGGGCGAGGTCTCGAGGATTTCCGCCTGGAGCGCCATGCGGTCGCGCAGGTTGGATATCACCATGACGGCGACATCGAGTTCGCCGCCGACCAGGAGGTGTTCGAGATAGCCGCCATTGTCCTCGATCGCACTGACCTCGACTCCCGGACAGGCGCGCCGGTATCGCGCCAGCAAGTCTGACAGCACGTAGCCGGCGACCAGCGAGGTGACGCCGATGTTCAACGTGCCGGAAAGGGCGCTCTGCCGGCCGGAGAAACTGGTGCGCGCATCGGAGACGGAGGCGAGGATCTTGGTCGCGTGACGGAGGAACTGGTGTCCATTGTGAGTGATCGTCAGGCCGCGCGGATGGCGTTCGAAGAGCTCGACGCCGAGGTCGGTTTCGAGCTCCTTCAGCGCCTCCGTCACAGAGGATTGCGAGATCGAAAGGTTCTGCGCGGCGCGTGTTACCGAACCTTGTTCGGCGACGGCGACAAAATATTGGATCTGGCGAAGCGTGAAGGCCATCAGCGTTTAGAGCATGGCGGAATGTGCCGTGGCAAGCGGTTGAAAAAGGCGGACCTTTTTTGGTCTTTATTCAAAATGGAGCAGGCTTGGCATGCTCACTTAAACTTTCGGAAACGTCATTTCTCTAGCATCTCAGCACCTGTCCTGCGTTGGAGTTTGAGATGGCGGAGCAGTTGGCGTGAAGGCCTTACTGCGCATATTCCGGCCTTCCCGGAAATCGGCAATCATCATCGGCGGCGTCGCGCTTCTGGCGGGCGTTTCCGGTGGTGCAGCGCTTTATGTCGGCAAGGACAGGCTGATCGGTGTCTCGGGCGGCGGCTACGGACTCGAATGCTCCGACGTCAACCTGGTGACGATCAAGAAGCAGGATCACGTCTGGGTGCGCAAATACATCAAGACCGAACCGACCGACGGCATGACGCGGGTCAGGACCGCGCTGCGTGTCGCCCAAGCCGTCTATGCCGCACAGAAACCGGATCTGGTGCAGGTGGTGGTGCTCGACGAGAACGGCCCGACGCTGCGCGCCGATATTCGCGGCCGGGCGATCGGCGCCGACGTCGTCTACATCCCGCATCCCGACAAGACGGTTCCCGGTCTCGACGACAAGCCCTATACGGCGCGCTACTATGACGGCAAGGCCAGCGAGAACGGGCTGTTCTTCGGCGAGCGCATCGACATGCCGGCCGACGAGATCGCCATGATCAGCGCCTCGTTCAAGGATCCTGAGGATTGTGTCGACCCGGTCGCCGTCGCCTCCACCAAGAACGAGGAAAAGGGCAAGAAGGATGCCGGCGGCGGACATGGCGCGGCATCCGATGCCGAAAGCGAAGCCGTGCCCGCCGGCGAGAGCGGCAGCCCCAACGTGGTGGCTGAGGCGCCGGCCGAAGAGCCGCCGGCGGAAGCTCCAAAGACACACTGACCTCGGCATGAAAAAAGTGGAGCGCCGTCTACAGCGCCTGTGCGTCTTATCGGATGCGCAAAGGACGCTGTAGCACTTTTGGATGGCTGCATAATTCTCTCCTTAAATCGATTCCGATTTAAGGAATTATGCAGTGGCACCCCGCTTTCGTTTTCCGACGTCTCTTCCTGTCAGTCGGCTTTGCTGCGGCGGGCCGGGAAGAGGATGATGTCGCGGATAGATGGCGCATTGGTCAGAAGCATGATCAGACGGTCGACGCCGATGCCGAGGCCGCCGGCGGGCGGCATGCCCTGGTCGATCGCGTCGAGGAATTCCTCGTCCAGCTGCTTTTCCTTTTCGCCGCGGGCATGCGCCTGTTCGAGCTGTTCGACCATGCGGCGGCGCTGCTCTTCGGGATCGTTGAGCTCGGAGAAGGCGTTGCCGAGTTCCCAGGCGTTGCAATAGGTTTCGAAGCGCTCGACGAGGCGCGGCTCGCCCGGCACTTCCTTGGCGAAGGGCGAGATGTCCTTCGGGAAGTGCGTGACGTGGGACGGTTGAATCAGCGTGGATTCGACCTTTTCCTCGAAGATGAAGGCGAGGCACTCGCCCCAGGTCCAATCCTTCTCGACTGCAAAGCCGGCAGCCTTGGCCGCGGCGCGCGCTTCCTCATCGGTCTTGATGGCGAGGAAATCGATGCCGGTTGCTTCCTTGACGGCGTCGGGCATCGGTACGCGCTTGAATGGTCCCTTGAAGGACAGCCGCTTGTCGCCGAAATCGAATTCCGTCGTGCCGTGAATGGAGAGGGCCAAGGTCTCGAACAGACGCTCGACGAGGTCCATCATGTCCTCGTAATCCGCATAGGCCCAGTAGCACTCCATCATGGTGAATTCCGGATTGTGCCGGGTGGAGACGCCTTCGTTGCGGAAGTTGCGGTTGATTTCAAAGACCTTGTCGGTGAGGCCGGAGACCAGGGTGCGCTTCAAGAACAGTTCCGGCGCAATGCGCAGGTACATGTCGAGCTTCAGCGTGTTGTGATGCGTCTTGAACGGCTCGGCGGTGGCGCCGCCATAGATCGACTGCAGCATCGGCGTCTCGACTTCCATGAAGCCGTCATTTTCCATGAAGCGGCGGATGCCGGAGACGATCTTCGAGCGCTGCTGGAAGCGCAGCTTCGAATCCTCGTTGGTCATAATATCGAGATGGCGCTTGCGGTAGCGCAGTTCGATGTCGGAGAGGCCGTGCCACTTCTCCGGCATCGGCAGCAGCGACTTGGTCAACATCTCGATCTTCTGGGCGTTGATCGTCAGTTCGCCGCGCTTGGTGCGGCGCACGATGCCGGTGACGCCTATGATGTCTCCAATGTCGATCATCGGCAGCAGGGCGCGGGCTTCCTCGCTTGTTACGTCCTTATGCGAAAAGATCTGGATCTTGCCGGAGGCGTCATGGATATCCATGAACATGCCCGAGTTGCGCGAGGAATAGACCCGGCCAGCGACGGTGACGATGTCCTGCGTCTCGACATCGGGGTCCAGCGCTTCATATTTGGCGCCGAGTTCGGCATTGGTCATCGTCCGGTGAAAATGCGCCGGATAGACGTCACCGATCTGCTCGCGCAGCAGCTTCAGCTTCTGAGCCCGCACCTCAGTCGCGTCGGAAGAAAGAGTGTTTTCGGTCTTGTTGTCAGCCACTGTCGAAATCCTCTGACTGTTTTTACTTCGAGCCGACGAGAGCGGCGACCGCCTGCGCGGCGAGCTTAAGGCGCTGGCGCACGACTGAGCGGCCGAGGATCGCCATGGAATCGAAGAGCGGCAGCGAGCGCGACGAGCCGGAGACGGCGACGAAGAGCGGGGAGACCACGACCTTCAGCTTCTTGCCCATGCGGTCGGCGATGGCGCGCAGCTCCGCCTCGATGGTCTCGACATTCCATTCCACTATCTTTTCGAGATCCGGCTGAACGGTGTTGAGGATCTCGAGAATCTCTTCCGGCGGCGATTTGATCTTGGCGAAGTCGGACGGCTGCAGGCCGAGATCGGACTTCAGCAGGAAACCGGCCAGATCGGGCAGCTCGCCGAGCTTGGAAATGCGTGTCTGCGACAGGCGCAGACCTTCCTTAAGGCGGTCGTTTTCCATTGCCCAGGTCAGCACGCGCGCCTGAAACTCCTCTTCGGAGAGCTTTTCACGGATCCAGCGGCCGTTCAGCCAATCGAGCTTCTGGATATCGAAGATCGCGCCGGCCTTGGAAAGGTTATCGGGATCGAATTTCTCGGAGAGCTCAGCCATCGTCAACAGTTCCTCGCCTTCGGCGATCTGGATGAAGAACAGGCCGAGGAAGTTCATCAGCGCTTCGGGGATATAGCCGAGCGCGGAATAATAGGAGATCGAGGTCGGGTTCTTGCGCTTCGACAGTTTCGACTTGTCGGCATTGCGCATTAGCGACAAATGCATGAAGACCGGCTGGTCCCAGCCGAAATAGCGATAAAGCAGGATGTGCTTGGGCACCGAAGCCAGCCATTCCTCGCCGCGGGCCACATGCGTGATCTGCATCAGATGGTCGTCGATGACGTTGGCCATGTGATAGGTCGGCATGCCGTCGGCCTTGATCAGGACCTGCATGTCGACGGAATCCCAGGGGATCGACACGTCGCCGTAAACGCCGTCGGTGAAGTCGCACGAGCCTTCGGTCGGGATTTTCATGCGGATGACAGTGGTTTCGCCAGCTGCCATGCGTGAGGTGACTTCCTCAGCCTTCAGCGTCAAGCAGAGACCGTCATATTTCGGTGGCTTGCCGGCAGCGCGCTGCGCCTCGCGCATCTGCTCCAGCCGCTCGGGTGTGCAGAAACAGCGGAAGGCATGGCCCTTGTCCAGGAGCTCCTGCGCGTAGGGCTGGTACAGCGGCTTGCGGTCGGACTGGCGATAAGGGCCATAGGGGCCGCCGATATCGGGGCCTTCCTTCCATTCCAGCCCGCACCATTTCAGCGCGTCCAGCACCTTCGTCTCGAATTCCGGGGTCGAGCGGGTCGCATCGGTGTCCTCGATGCGCAGGATGAACGCGCCGCCGTGCTTCTTGGCGAAAAGGTAATTGAAGAGAGCGATGTATGCGGTGCCGACATGCGGCTCGCCGGTCGGCGAGGGAGCGATGCGGACGCGGACGCCGGAAGCTGTCATAGTATGTGCCCGTCAATGAATGCCGGACGGCTTTCACGGGAAAGCGACGTTCGGCCGGAAGGATGCAGATATCTTCGGCAAACCGGCCGGAAAAAGGGCATGCGCCCGCACTATCCGCCGATCGTCCGTTCGGCTGGCCTTAGGCCATATTCAATCCGGCGCGTCAAGAAAAACCGCGCCTGCAAGGGGCCTGACGACGCTGGGAGGGGGCGCGCCGGTTACGACGCGCCCCCTTGCTTCGGTCTCAGTGAGCGCCCTCGCGTTTGCGCTTGCGGGCATTGCGCGCGAACATGTTCAGCACCTCGACCAGCGCCGAGAAGGCCATGGCGGCGTAGACGTAGCCCTTCGGCACGTGGAAGCCCATGCCTTCGGCGATCAGCGTCGTGCCGATCATCAGCAGGAAGGCGAGCGCCAGCATGACGATCGTCGGGTTCCGCTCGATGAAGTTGGCAAGCGGGGTGGCGGCGACCAGCATGACGGTGACGGCGGCGATGACGGCGATCACCATGATCGGCAGATGCGGCGTCATCCCGACGGCGGTGATGATGCTGTCGACGGAGAAGACGAGGTCGAGCAGCAGGATCTGGCCGATCGCCGATGCAAAGCCGGTTGTTGCCGACGTCGCGATGAAATCCTCTTGATGGTCGATCGGATCGACGCTGTGGTGAATTTCCTTGGTGGCTTTCCACACGAGGAACAGGCCGCCCGCGATCAGGATGAGATCCTTCCAGGAGAAGCCGTGTCCGAAGGCTTCGAACAGCGGTTCGGTCAGTTGGACGATCCAGGCGACGGTGCCGAGCAGAGCAAGACGCATGATCAGCGCAAGGCCGATGCCGATCTTGCGGGCCTTTTCCCGGTGTTCGGGCGGCAGTTTGTTGGTCAGAATGGAAATGAAGATCAGGTTGTCGATCCCGAGAACGACTTCCATCACCACCAGCGTGATGAGCGCCACCCAGGCGGCCGGATCCTGAATGAGCGTCATGATGTCCTGCATCAGCATATACCCCTTTGCGTCACATGAATGAATGACGCGCGCAATGTAATGTCGGCGGCCTGCCGCGCAAGCGCCGCAAGGGGGTATACGAAACCGATGTGAATTTTATTCCTCAGAACAGGATGATTTAAGGCCGGGTGGGCCTTAAATTCGAATCCTGTCCTAAATTGAAGAGTTAGACCATGATATCGTCCGAAAACCGCTCACGATTTTCGACATCATGCTCTGATTGGCAACCAGATTTCGGTGACGCCCATGCCGGTATAGGGGTCGAAGCGCTCGTCATAGCGTTCGAACATATCGGGTGTGGCGCCGTGCTCGAAGCCGGAAGTCGGCCACCATGTGCCGAAAATCCGGTTCATCGTCGCAGGAATGCCGGAGACATGGCCGCGATGGGTGAAGACCACGTAACGCTGGCCTGGAAGCTTGAGCGTGGTAAAATCCGCCGGTAGATCGCTGACGTCGGAGACTTCGGCCGCGGCCATATAACGGAATTTCTCCGCTTCGCCGTCGATATGGGTGCAGACGCCGTAGGCGACATTACCCTTCTGGCCTGATATGTGGCCGAAATGGGCATTGAACTTCTGCCAGAGAGACGGGATGGCGGCATTGCCGCCGTAGGGATAGGTCTCCTGCAAGCCGGCAAGGAGCATCGGCTGCAGCGTTTCGAAGCGGGGCGGTTCAAGGTCGTTGAGGTGAGTGGGGTCCATTCTGATCGGCTCCAGCAAGACAAGGTTACGGGCGTGCCCCTGTCTGCGCACTGCATCCGGCGTCATGCCGAACTGGTCGCGAAAGGCACGGGTGAAAGCTTCGTGGGATCCGTAGCCCGCGCAAAGCGCAACTTCGAGGATGGTGGATGAGCCGCTGACCAACGCGGGTACGGCGCGGCTGAGGCGCCGCCCCCTGATATAGCCGCTGATCGAGTGGCCGGTGACCAGCCCGAAGACGCGCGACAGATGGTAGCGCGACAATCCGGCTGCTTCCGATATCTCTTCCAGCGATATGTCGCTTTCGAAATGGCTCTCTATGAACCAGATCGCCCGTGCGATGGCGCTCATTTTCACTCCCCGCGGTTGCGGCTTCTTCCTTAGAGAAAAGTCGAAAGCGGGGTTTGATCGTTCTTGCGGAGTTTTGGCCGATGCAAGCGAGCAGTCAAGAAAGCGTATCAGGCGGTGTGGTGCCGGCGCGCGCCATAGGCCGCCATGAAGACCTTGATCGCACCGCGGATGACGCGGTCGATTTCTTCGCGGCTCGGCGGCTCCTCCATGCTGCCGAACAGACGCAGCTTGAAGAAACTGCCGCTGGCAAGATCGAGAAACTGACCGGCGGCCAGATCGATGTCGTCGATGACAAGCGTACCTTCCGCGACGTGCCGTTCCAGGAAGTCGCGCATGATAGTGCGCAGATTGACCGGCCCCTTGAAGAAGCGCTGACAGAGCACCGGCATGCGGTCGCGGACGCCAAGCACGGTGCGCATCGCAGTGATGACCTTTTCATCGGTCATATGGGTGACGAAGTTGATCCCGAATTCGTACAGGCCGGCTTCGGGATCGTCATGTTCGGCAAGCGCGGTGCGCACGGCCGCCACGAAAGCGGCGCGCTCGGCTTCGATCATCGCCGAAAATAGTTCTTCCTTGTTGGTGAAATAGACGTAGAGCGTTCCCTTGGAGACGCCGGCCTCACGCGTCACGTCGTTCATGCTGGCAGCGTCGAAACCCATCTTCATGAAGACACGTTTGGCACCGGCGAGGATCTGCTGGCGCTTTGTCGGATCTTCGCCCGCAGCAAATCGGCCTCCGCTAACGGGAGGGCTGAAGACGGCAGCGTTGTCGGGTTTCAGCGTCATTTCTCCTTAACCGTGTTCACGGTTTCGTATTTTCCTTAAAGAAATCGAACCGATTGGTTCTATACACCTTGATATGACGGTAAAACAGGTTTATGTCAACTGAACCGAACCGTTCAGTTCGATTATTTACTCCAAGATCGGTAGTGCCCCCATGTCGAGCAACCAGAAAAGCAACGTCGCGCGTATCGTCAGCGAAAAGGCCGAAGCCGAAGAGGTCAAGACCGAGGTCGCGGCTGTTGTGGAGGCTCCGACGGCGGAAGCCCTGGAAAAGCCGTCCGCCCCCGCGCAGTCGGCGCCGGCTCCGGTAGCAGCACCCGCGGCTGCGAAGAAGCGCCGCAGTCCGGTGCTGCCGATCGTCGTGCTCGCTCTTCTGGCGGGCGGCGGCTGGTATGGTTATGAATGGTGGACGAACGGCCGCTTCATGGTGTCGACCGACGACGCCTATATCGAGGGCGATATCGCAACGATTTCGCCGAAGGTCACGGGCTACGTCGCGAAGGTGAATGTGGTCGCCAACCAGGAAGTCAAAGCGGGCGACGTGCTTGCCACGCTTGATAACGGCGATTATCAGAACGCCCTCGATCAGGCGCAGGCCCAGATCGCCACCGAACAGCTTTCACTGCAGCGTATCGACGCGCAGATCGAAGGCGCCAATGCAAGCCTTGCGCAGGCGCGGGCGCAAAAGGTGGCACTCGAAGCGGCCGTTCGTGGTGCCGAAATCACCCAGAAACGCCAGAGCGAGCTCCAGGCGAAGTCGGTTGGCACCGCTGCCGATCTCGACAACGCCAATATCGCGCTCGACCAGGCCAAAGCCAATCTTGCCGGCGGCGACGCCAACATCGCCGCCGCGCAGGCCAATATCACCATTCTTCAGGCGCAGCGCAAGGAAGCCGAAGGCTCGGTCCGGGCGCTGGAAATCTCGCGCGACAAGGCCGCCCGCGACCTCTCCTTCACCGTGCTCAAGGCGCCTTACGACGGCATTGTCGGCAATCGCTCGGTCCAGGAAGGCGATCTCGTCTCGCCCGGCCAGCGGCTGATGGCGCTCGTTCCGGTGCATGAGCTCTATATCGACGCCAACTTCAAGGAAACGCAGATCCAGCATCTCGTTGCCGGCTCGAAGGTCAACGTCCATGTCGACGCCTATGACGACCATCCGATCGTCGGCACCGTCGAATCGATCTCGCCGGCGTCCGGCTCGGTTTTCTCGCTGCTGCCGCCGGAAAATGCGACGGGCAACTTCACCAAGGTGATCCAGCGCGTGCCGGTGCGCATCGCGCTGCCGCAGGAGGCGCTCGACAGCGGGCGTCTGCGCGCGGGCCTCAGCGTCGTCGTCGACGTCGACACCCGTACGGCGCCGAGCAAGTAGCCTCAATAAGGCGGAGGTGGTCCGATGGCCGGAAGCGCGACAGCAACGACGGGCACGATTCCGGCGTTACCTGACCATGCCGCGGATCGCATGGATCCGAGGAAGCTCATTGCCTTCTTCGCGATGGTGCTCGGCATGTTCATGTCGATCCTCGACATCCAGATCGTCTCGGCCTCGCTTGCGGAAATCCAGGCCGGCCTTTCGGCGGGCTCTGACGAGATCGGCTGGGTGCAGACGGCCTATCTGATCGCCGAAGTGATCATGATCCCGCTTTCGGGCACGCTGGCACGCATCATCTCGACGCGTTATCTCTTCGCGATTTCGGCGGCCGGTTTCACCATGGCGAGCGCGCTTGCGGCGACGGCGACGAATATCGACCAGATGATCGTCTACCGCGCCATCCAGGGCTTCATCGGTGGCGGCATGATCCCGTCGGTGTTTGCGGCCGCCTTCACCATCTTCCCGCCGTCGAAGCGCAGCATCGTCTCGCCGATCATCGGACTGATCGCGACGCTGGCACCGACCATCGGCCCGACCGTCGGCGGCTATCTCAGCCACGCCTTCTCCTGGCACTGGCTATTCCTGGTCAATATCGTTCCCGGCATCATCGTCACGCTGGTCACCTGGAACTTCATCGATTTCGACAAGCCGGAGCTGTCGCTCTTCAAAAAGTTCGACTGGTGGGGATTGATCTCGATGGGCATCTTCCTCGGCACGCTGGAATATGTGCTCGAAGAGGGCAATTCGAACGATTGGTTCAACGACAGTTCGATCGCGATTGCCGCCGTCGCCTCGGGTGCCGCGGCTATCGTCTTCTTCTACCGCGCCTTCTCGGTGGAGTTTCCCGTCGTCGATCTCAAGGCCTTTGCGAACAGGAATTTCTCCTTCGGCTCGGTCTTCTCCTTCGTCATGGGCATTGGCCTCTATGGCCTCACCTACATCTACCCGGTCTATCTCGGCCGCATCCGGGGCTATGATTCACTGATGATCGGCGAGACAATGTTCGTCTCGGGGCTTGCGATGTTCTTCACGGCGCCGATCGCCGGCCGGCTGTCGACCAAGATGGACCTGCGCCTGATGATGGTGATCGGCTTCATCAGCTTCGCTGCCGGCACCTACATCATGGTTCATCTGACGGCTGATTGGGATTTCTACGAGCTCTTCATCCCGCAGGTTCTGCGTGGCTTCGGGCTGATGATGTGCATGGTGCCGATCAACAACATCGCCCTCGGCACAATGCCGCCCTCTCGCATCCGCGGTGCGTCAGGCCTGTTCAACCTGACCAGGAACCTCGGCGGCGCGGTCGGCCTTGCCGTCATCAATACCGTGCTGACCAACCGGCAGGACGTGCACTATGAGCGGCTGCGGGAGAATATGGACTGGGGCAATCCGGCGGCGATCGACCAGATGAACAACATGGCCGCCAATTTCAACAGCTACGGCATGGATGGCGCCTCGGTTGCGATCAAGCAGATGGTCGGGCTTGCCACCAAACAGGCGGTCATCCTGTCCTTCAGCGATGTCTTCCTGATCCTGACCGCGCTTTTCGTCGCGATGATCCTTGGAGTCGCGATGATCCAGAAACCCGCGCCGCAAGGCGGGGGAGGCGGTGGCGGCCACTGACCTCCGGCCTGCCGCCCCATGAAAAGGTCCTCTCCGGAGGGCCTTTTTGTTTCCAGTTTTCCGGCCTCTATGCGATCAGCCAATAATCGTCCTGCTGAGCGGCTCCCGGCCGGCGGCGACGCGGGAAACGTGATGGGCGAATCACCCGCTCGATTTTTTGATTTACGTACATCAAAATTGGCGTTAATGGTCTCGTCAGGAGGAATGATGAGGCCAACAGTTCACGATATCGCTGCCGCTGCCGGGGTGAGTCTTGCGACCGTCGACCGGGTTCTCAACCGGCGTCCGGGCGTGCGCCACGTCACGCGGGAAAAGGTCGAGACTGCGATCCGCGAGCTCGGTTATATCAGAGACGTGGCTGCGGCCAATCTCGCCAAGGGCCGCACCTATCCGCTGGTGTTCATCCTGCCGGCCAGCGACAATTCCTTCATGCACGGGCTTAATGGGGAAATACGGCAAGCGATCCTGCGTTCAGCTGCCGAGCGCACCGATATTTGCACCATCGAGGTGCCGGCCTTCGATCCGGCGGCTCTCGTTGCTGTGCTCGAAGAGCTCTCTCAAGGAAAACCTTGCGGGGTTGCCATGGTCGCCACTGATGCACCTGAGGTGCGCGCCACTGTCGACAGGCTGGTGCATGCGGGCTTTCCCATCGTCACGCTGGTGTCCGACCTCACGGGCTCCCTGCGCCACCATTATGCCGGCGTCGACAATATCGCGGCCGGCCGCACGGCCGCCCGTCTGCTCGGCCGCTTTCTCGGGCCGCGAAAGGGCGAGATCGCCGTGCTCGCCGGGTCCATGCTGGTGCGTGACCATCGCGAGCGGCTGGAGGGCTTCACCGCGGTCATGGCCGAGGAGTTTCCCGATCTGGCAATCCTGCCGGTACTCGAAGGCCGTGACGATCCGGAGATCGCCCATATGCTCGTCGCCGACGCGCTTGCCAGGAATGCCGGCATTGTCGGCGTCTACAGCCTCGGCGCCGGCAATCGCGGCCTCATCCGGGCGCTGAAGGAAAAGGCCGTCGACCGGACGCTGACCGTCATCGCCCATGAACTGACCACCCACACGCGGGCGGCGCTTATCGACAATACGATCGATGCGATTCTCAATCAGGACGCCGGCCATGAAGTGCGTAGCGCCATCCGCGTCTTGAAAGCCAAAGCGGACGGGCTGCCAATGATCGACGCTCAGGAGCGCATCCGTCTCGATATATTCCTGAAAGACAATCTGCCGTAACGGCAAAGGAGCAACCCCATGTATCTCGGTCTCGATCTCGGAACCTCCGGCGTCAAGGCGATGCTGATCGACGGCGATCAGACGATCGTCGGCTCGGCCAACGGTTCGCTCGACGTTTCGCGCCCGCATTCGGGCTGGTCGGAACAGGATCCGGCCCACTGGGTGCGCGCCGCGCAAGAGGCTGTCGCCGGCCTCAAGGCAAAACATCCGAAAGAACTCGCGGCGGTCAGGGGTATCGGCCTGTCCGGACAGATGCACGGCGCCACGCTGATCGACGCCGCCGACAAGGTGCTGCGCCCCTGCATTCTCTGGAACGACACGCGCAGTCATGTCGAGGCCGCGGCCCTGGATGCCGATCCGCGCTTTCGCGCGCTCACCGGCAATATCGTTTTCCCCGGCTTCACGGCGCCGAAGCTCGCGTGGGTCAGGAAGCATGAGCCGGACATTTTCGCGAAGATCGCTAAGGTGCTGCTGCCGAAGGACTATCTACGTCTGTGGCTGACTGGCGAGTATATTTCCGAAATGTCGGATTCGGCCGGCACCTCCTGGCTCGACACCGGCAAGCGCGCCTGGTCGTCCGATCTGCTCGCCGCCACTCAACTTTCCGAGGAGCAGATGCCGAGGCTTGTCGAAGGCACGGCACCGGCCGGCAGACTACGCTCCGAACTCGCGGCACAGTGGGGCATATCGGGCAATGTCGTCGTTGCCGGCGGCGCGGGCGACAATGCCGCATCGGCCTGCGGCATGGGGACCGTCAGCGATGGCGCCGCCTTCGTCTCGCTCGGCACCTCCGGCGTGCTTTTTGCCGCCAACGGCTCCTATCTGCCGAAGCCGGAAAGCGCCGTGCATGCCTTCTGCCACGCGCTGCCGAATACCTGGCACCAGATGGGTGTCATCCTGTCGGCGACCGATGCGCTCAACTGGCATTCCGACGTGACCGGCAAGTCGGCCGCCGATCTCACCGGCGAACTCGGCGAGACGCTGAAGGCGCCGACCGGCGTCACCTTCCTGCCCTATCTCTCCGGTGAGCGTACGCCGCACAATGATGCCGTCATCCGCGGCGCCTTCATCGGGCTGGAACATGAAAGCAGCCGCGCCGTGCTCACTCAGGCCGTGCTCGAAGGTGTCGCCTTCGCCATCCGCGACAATCTCGAAGCGCTGCGGTCGGCCGGCACCGGCATCTCCCGTGTCACGGCGATCGGCGGCGGTTCGCGCTCGCGCTACTGGCTGGCGTCGATCGCCACTGCCCTCGGCGTTCCGGTCGACCTGCCCGCCGACGGCGATTTCGGCGCGGCCTTCGGCGCTGCTCGCCTCGGTCTGATCGCGGCAACGGGTGCCGATCCGATTTCCGTCTGCACGCCGCCGGTGACATCAGGCACGATCGAACCGGTGTCGGCGCTGAGCAGCGCTTACGAGGATGCCTATACGCGTTACCGGGCAATTTATCCGGCGATCAAATCGCTGGCGCATTGAAACTGGAGCCAGCGGCCCCCTCATTCGTCTGCCGGCACCTTCTCCCCGCTGGGGAGAAGAGATTCGCGGCGGCGCCTCTTTCCCTTCTCCCCTGGGGGAGAAGGTGGCCCGAAGGGTCGGATGAGAGGCCAGACGGCACAAACGACAAGACTGAACTACGAACCCAAGGAGACCTGACATGAGCACCGGATTTTTCGGCGATATCCAGAAAATCAAATATGAAGGCCCCGACAGCACCAATCCGCTGGCCTTCCGTCATTACCAGCCGGACGAGATCGTTCTCGGCAAGCGCATGGAAGACCATCTGCGTTTTGCGGTGGCCTATTGGCACACCTTCACCTGGCCGGGCGGCGATCCCTTCGGCGGCCAGACCTTCCTGCGCCCGTGGTTCGAAGACACGATGAAGGCTGCCAAGCTCAAGGCCGACGTCGCTTTCGAATTCTTCTCACTGCTCGGCGCACCCTATTATTGCTTCCACGACGCCGACGTGCGCCCCGAGGGCAAGAACTTCGCCGAGAACACCAAAAACCTCAACGAGATCGTCGATTATTTCGCCGAGAAGCAGGCTGCGACCGGCACCAAGCTGCTGTGGGGCACGGCCAACCTCTTCTCCAACCGCCGCTACATGTCGGGTGCTGCGACCAACCCGGATCCCGATGTTTTTGCTTTCGCCGCCGCGACGGTGAAGACCTGCATCGACGCCACGCAGAAGCTCGGCGGCGAGAACTATGTGCTCTGGGGCGGCCGCGAAGGCTACGAGACGCTGCTTAACACCGACCTCAAGCGCGAACTCGACCAGCTCGGCCGCTTCCTCAACCTCGTCGTCGAATACAAGCACAAGATCGGCTTCAAGGGCACGATCCTGATCGAGCCGAAGCCGCAGGAGCCGACCAAGCACCAGTATGACTACGACGTCGCGACCGTCTACGGCTTCCTCAAGAAGCATGGGCTGGAAAACGAGGTGAAGGTCAATATCGAGCAGGGCCATGCGATCCTTGCCGGCCATTCCTTCGAGCACGAGCTGGCGCTCGCCAATGCGCTCGGCATCTTCGGCTCGATCGATATGAACCGCAACGACTATCAGTCCGGCTGGGACACCGACCAGTTCCCGAACAATGTTCCGGAAATGGCGCTTGCCTATTACCACGTTCTGGCAGGCGGCGGCTTCAAGACCGGCGGTACCAACTTCGACTCCAAGCTGCGCCGCCAGTCGCTCGATCCGGCGGATCTGCTCATCGGCCATATCGGCGGTATGGATTGCTGCGCTCGCGGCCTGAAGGCCGCCGCCAAGATGATCGAGGACAAGGCGCTGTCGCAGCCGCTTGCTGATCGTTATGCCGGCTGGGAAACCGCCGAGGCGCAGAAACTGTTCCGCGGCGAATACTCGCTGGATGAGATCACCAACTGGGTCGAGGCCAAGAACGTCAACCCGCAGCCGAGATCCGGTCAGCAGGAACTGCTCGAGAACGTCGTCAACCGTTACGTCTGATAAGGTGCGCCGGCGGCCAGCGGTCGCCGGCGCAGCTCGTTGTAGCCGGCTATTATAACGTCTTCAGCGCTTCAACCATTGGCGCGACGGTGCGGAGACCGAGTTTCGAACCACCAGATCCGGCCGCAGCAGGATTTCCGTCTCGGCCGGCCGACCATCGGATAAGAGTTCCAACAGCAGCGCCATCGCCTGTTTGCCGATCGCCGTTCGCGGCTGACGGATCGTCGTCAGCGACGGGGAGATGAAGACGGCCTGCGGCACGTCATCAAATCCGGTCACCGAGAAATCCCGTGGAATGTCGTAACCTCGCGCACCGAGCCCGATCATGACGCCGATTGCCGTCTGGTCGTTCACGCACATGAAGGCGGTCGGGAGCGTGTCGCGCATGAAGAGCTGTTCGACCGCATGCCGGCCGCTTTCGATCGTGCCGTCGCCTTCGAGCACGATCCTGAGATCCGGCGGGACGCCGGCGGCGTCGAGGCCGGCATCGTAACCCATGCGGCGCCTGACATAGGCAAGCCGGGTGCGCGAATCGCCGATGAAGGCGATCTTGCGATGGCCTTCGGCCAGCAGCAGATCCACCGCCTTTCGCGCGCCTTCGGTATCGTCGACACCGACATAGGGAATGCCGCCGTTGAAGACCGGTTCGAAAACGCCGACGCTCGGCGGCAACCGGGCTGTCATCGTCTGATGGCCGAAGGGCAGGATGCCGGTGAAGAGGATCAGCCCGGCGGCCTGGTTGGAGTTGAAGAATTTCAGATATTCCAGGCCACGCTGGGCGTCGTTCTGGGTGTGGCCGATCAGGATGCCGTAGCCGTGGGCGCGCGCCTCGTTCTCCAGTCCAACGAGAATGTTGGAGAAATTGGGATCGCCGATGTCCGGCGCCACGACCAGGATCATGTTGGAGCGACCGAGCCTCAGGCTGCGCGCCATGGCATTGGTGGTGTAGCCGGTGACGGCGATCGCCTGATTGACTTTAAGCCGCGTCGAGTTGGCGACCTTCTCCGGGGTGTGGATCGCCCGCGAAACCGTCGCGATGGAGACCTCGGCAATCCGGGCGACGTCTTCGATTGTTGCGGGCGTGGAATTCGACACTGCGCTCTGCCTTGGGGCTGTTCGCCGCGACACTACACAGACTCGCCGAGAGGTCAAAGGCAAGCTTCAGCGGATCTGTGTAAATCAACGATGTAAACCTTTACATGCATGATGTAAAGGTTTACATAAGGCCCAAAGCGGACGGGAACCGCAAGCGCAGAGCTCTGAGGATCGAGAACGGTTTTCAGAATGGAAATGTGCGCTAGTTCAAGGTGATGGAGCGGCGCCGGCGCGTTCTGCCGGATGCAAGGCGCTCTTGGGGAGGCATGATGACCGTGGAGATCGCCGACACCGCACCCGTGGTGCTGTCCGCCAGGCGCATATGCAAATCCTTCAGCGGCGTGCAGGTGCTCTTCAGCGTCAATTTCGATCTCCGTGCCGGCGAAATCCATGCGCTGATGGGTGAAAACGGCGCCGGCAAGTCCACCCTCGTCAAGGTATTGTCCGGCTTTGAGCAGCCGAGCTCCGGTGAAATTCTGCTCGACGGCCAGCCCGTTATCCTGCCGCCCAATGGTGCGGCGGAAGCGCTCGGCATTGTCATCATCCATCAGGAATTCAATCTCGCCGAACATCTGACCGTGACGGAAAGCCTGTTCCTCGGGCGTGAGGTCACGCGTTTCGGTGTGCTCGACCGCAAATATATGCGCGCCGAGACACGCAAAGTCCTCGACGTGCTCGGATCGCATGTCGATGAGAATGCGCTGATCAGCACGCTTTCCATCGCCGACAAGCAAATGGTCGAGATCGCCAAGGCGATCAGCCGCGATGCGCGCGTTGTGTTCATGGACGAGCCGACGGCCGTCTTGTCGCGGGAAGAGACGAGCATGCTCTTCAAGCAGGTTCGCAAGCTGCGCGACCAGGGCACCAGCTTCGTCTTCGTCTCCCATAAGCTCGATGAAGTGATGGAATTGACGGATCGGGTGACGGTGCTGCGCGACGGCCAGTGGATCAAGACCTCGCCGACATCAATCCTCGACGGGGAATCGATCGCGCAGCTGATGGTTGGCCGCGAGCTCTCCAGCCTCTATCCCGCCAAGGTCGAGCCCGATGTCGACGAGGAGGTTGTCCTCAGGGTTTCCTCGGTGTCGACGGGTTATATCAGGGATGCGAGCTTCGAAGTGCGCAAGGGCGAGATCATCGGCTTCTCCGGGATGATCGGCTCCGGCCGCACCGAATTGATGGAGGCGATCGCCGGCCTGCGAACCCGCCTTGAGGGTGAAGTGGTCATCAAGGGGCAAACCGTTCCCTCCGGCGACGTGCATGCCGCCAATCGCTGCGGGCTTGCCTACATGACCAAGGACCGCAAGTCGAAGGGCCTGCTGCTGCGTTCCGGCATGATGGCCAATCTGACGCTGCAATCGCTCGGGCGGCATTCTCGCCATGGCTATCTCAGCCCGAGCAGTGAAGCGGCGGCGCTGGCGAAGGCCAAGCGACGCTTCGACATCAGGGTTCGCGACGGCAATATCATCGCCGGTCGCATGTCGGGCGGGAACCAGCAGAAGCTGCTGCTTGCCAAGGTCATGGAGACCGATCCCGATATCGTCATCATCGACGAGCCGACGCGCGGCATCGACGTCGGCACCAAGCAGCAGATCTATCATTTCATCTCGGCGCTTGCCCGCGACGGCCGGTCGATCATCGTCGTTTCCTCGGAGATGCCGGAGGTCATCGGTCTCTGCACGCGGGTGGCGGTAATGCGCGAAGGGCATATCGTCGGCGTGCTCGAGGGAGACGAGATTTCCGAGCAGGAGATCATGCGCTACGCCGCCGGGCTCAAAAAAAAGGCGGCCGCGTGAGGGCGAAGCGGGACTTGGCCGAAGCGGACAATAGATAGATGCCCAGGCAGTCTGGGACGGGAGGTTGGTTTTGGACATGAGTGTTAACGAGGAGACCAGGGAAATCCGGCGCAGGTCCTGGCGTGACGTCGATCTACGCGCGGTTGCACCCTTTGCCGCCCTGGCCTTGCTTCTCATCGTTGGCGCATTGGTCAATCCGAATTTCATCGGCATCACCAATCTGGCCAACGTCGCGACCCGCTGCGCGTTCATCGCCATTATCGCCGTCGGCGCGACGTTCGTCATCTCGGCCGGAGACCTCGATCTTTCCGTCGGCTCGATGGTGGCCTTCGTCGCCAGTCTGATGATCCTGCTGATCAATTCGGGCGTCATTGCCGATCCGGTGCTGATGCTGGCGGCTGCCGTGCTGTTCACGGTCGTTGCCGGGGCTCTTTGCGGCCTCGCCAACGGTCTCATCACCACGGTCGGCAAGATCGAACCCTTCATCGCCACGCTCGGCACCATGGGCATTTATCGCGGCCTGACCACCTGGCTGTCGCAGGGCGGCGCGATCACCTTGCGCTCGAGCGACATCCAGACGCTGTACCGTCCGGCCTATTTCGGCAATATCCTCGGTCTTCCGGTTCCGATCGTGGTGATCCTCGTCGTGACCGCGATTGCAGCCTTCATCCTGTACCGCACGCGTTACGGCCGCCATGTCGTCGCTGTCGGGTCGAACAGTGATGTCGCGCGCTATTCCGGCATTGCGGTCAATCGCGTGCGCACCATTGCCTTCGTCATCCAGGGCCTCTGTGTTGCGATCGCCGTGCTGCTCTACGTGCCGCGTCTCGGTTCCACTTCGGCAACGACCGGCATCTTGTGGGAGTTGCAGGCGATTACCGCCGTCGTCGTCGGCGGCACGGCTCTCAAGGGTGGCGCCGGCCGTGTCTGGGGCACGATCTGCGGCGCCTTCATTCTCGAACTCGTCGGCAACATCATGCTGCTTTCGAATTTCATCAGCGAATATCTGATCGGCGCGATCCAGGGTGCGATCATCATCATCGCCATGCTGGTGCAGCGGTCACTGGTGCGCAAATCGTAAGGCAAGCCGGCTTCTCGAATTGGTCGGGCTTTACAGGGCACCCGGCTCGAATTGGACAAGTCCCTGATATTTTTTGGGAGGAAATAGCATGCGCAAGCTCATGTTGGGTCTGGCGGTTGTGGGGGTGGCTTTTGCCGGTGCAGCCTACGCCCAGGACAAGAACTACACGATTGGCGTATCCATTCCGGCCGCCGACCACGGGTGGACTTCCGGGGTCGTGTTCCACGCCGAGCGTATTGCCAAGAAGCTGATGGCCGAACATCCGGGCCTGAACGTCATCGTCAAGACTTCGCCGGATGCCGCGACACAGGCTAATGCCGTGCAGGACCTTGATACGCAGGGTATCGACGCCCTCGTCATCCTGCCATCGGATCCGGATCCGCTCGTCAACGCCATCAAGGAAGTCAAGGACAAGGGCAAGTTCGTGGCGCTGGTCGACCGCGCACCGTCCAATAACGACAACTCCGTGCGCGACCTCTATGTCGCCGGCAACAATCCGGCGCTCGGCGAAGTCGCCGGCAAATATATTGCCGAAAAGACGCCAGAGGCTGAAGTCGTCGTCATCCGCGGCTTGCCGATCCCGATCGACCAGCAGCGCCAGGACGGTTTCGACAAGGGCATTGCCGGCTCGAAGGTCAAGGTCCTTGACCGCCAATACGGCAACTGGAACCGCGACGATGCCTTCAAGGTGATGCAGGATTATCTGACGAAGTACCCGAAGATCGACGTCGTCTGGTGCCAGGACGACGACATGGCCGTCGGCGTCCTGCAGGCAATCGAGCAGGCCAAGCGCACCGACATCCAGTATGTTGTTGCCGGCGCCGGTTCCAAGGACATGGTCAAGAAGGTCATGGACGGCGACAAGCTGATCCCGGTCGACGTTCTCTATCCGCCGGCAATGGTCGGCACGGCGATGGAACTCACGGCCGCCGCACTCTACGATCAGGTCCCAGTCCACGGTAACTACATCCTCGACGCGACGCTCGTCACCAAGGAGAATGCCAAGAACTTCTACTTCCCGGATTCACCCTTCTGATAGCAATTGGAAATACGCGCCCATTCGAAAGGATGGGCGCGGTTTTGCTTCCCTCCGGCGCGCAGTCGAAAATGCTGCACGTACCTCTTGCCCGCCAAAGCCCATCATGATTAGCTCGCAGCCGCATCGCATCCGGCTTCATGCCAGATCCGAGAGCCAGGGCGAAGAGGCGCCTTGCGCCAGCCGAATTGCGTGCTACAAGTTTCCAGAAACGTTTACGGTCGATATTCAGGGAGGAATCTGACATGAAGACGATCAAAGGCCCGGGTCTTTTTCTTGGCCAGTTCGCGGGCGATGCCGCGCCTTTCAATTCATGGGACGCAATCACCAAATGGGCAGCCGACATCGGCTACAAGGGCGTGCAGGTGCCGACCTGGGCGAGCCAGCTGATCGATCTGAAGAAGGCTGCGACGTCCAAGGATTATTGCGACGAATTCGCCGGCAAGGCCCGCGAAAACGGCATCGAGATCACCGAACTTTCCACCCACCTGCAGGGCCAACTGGTCGCTGTTCATCCGGCCTATGACGAAGCCTTCGACGGGTTTGCAGCCCCCGAGGTGCGCGGCAATCCCAAGGCCCGCCAGCAATGGGCGGTCGAGCAGGTCAAGATGGCGCTGACCGCGTCGAAAAACCTCGGCCTCAAGGCGCATGCGACCTTCTCCGGTGCGCTTGCCTGGCCGTTCATCTACCCTTGGCCGCAGCGTCCCGCGGGCCTGGTCGAGACCGCCTTCGACGAGCTTGCTCGCCGCTGGACACCCATCCTTAATCATGCCGACGAGAATGGCGTCGACGTCTGCTACGAGATCCATCCCGGTGAAGACCTGCATGACGGCATCACTTTCGAGATGTTCCTGGAGCGGGTGAAGAACCATCCGCGCGCCAACATGCTCTACGATCCTTCGCATTATGTCCTGCAGTGCCTGGATTATCTCGAGAATATCGACATCTACAAGGGCCGCATCAAGATGTTCCACGTCAAGGATGCGGAGTTCAATCCGACCGGGCGCCAGGGTGTCTATGGCGGTTATCAGGGCTGGGTCGAACGCGCCGGCCGCTTCCGCTCGCTCGGCGACGGCCAGGTTGATTTCGGCGCGGTCTTCTCGAAGATGACAGCCAATAATTTCGACGGTTGGGCCGTGGTCGAATGGGAATGCGCGCTGAAGCATCCCGAGGACGGCGCCCGCGAAGGGGCGGAGTTCGTTGCCGCCCATATCATCCGCGTCACTGAAAAAGCCTTCGACGATTTTGCCGGCAGCGGCACCGACCAGGCAGCGAACCGGCGGATGCTGGGGCTTTAATTTTTCATTTCCCTTCTCCCCAGCGGGGAGAAGATGCCCGTCAGGGCAGATGAGGGGGATGAGGAGCGATAACGACGAATGCCTTGAGCGGCAAGCGAAAGGCGATGTCTGTCGTGCCGCCCCCTCATCCGACCCTTCGGGCCACCTTCTCCCCACCGGGGAGAAGGGAAAAAGATTTCAGGAGGACAAGAATGGCAATCGAAGCATCATCGGAAAAGACCCGCGAGCCGCGCATCCGGCTCGGCATGGTGGGCGGCGGCGCCGGCGCGTTCATCGGTGCGGTGCACCGCATCGCGGCGCGCATCGACGATCAGTACGATCTTATCGCCGGGGCGCTGTCGTCGACGCCTGACAAGGCGGTGCAGTCGGGCCGCGACCTCGGTCTCGACCCGTCGCGGACCTATTCCAGTTACCGCGAGATGGCAATCCGCGAGGCGAAGCTGAAGAATGGCATCGAGGCGGTGTCGATCGTCACGCCGAACCATGTGCATTACGACGCAGCCAAGGAGTTCCTGAAGCGCGGCATTCACGTCATCTGCGACAAGCCGCTGACCTCGAACCTTGCCGATGCCAGGAAGCTGAAAAAGGTCGCCGACGAAAACGGCGCGCTCTTCGTGCTGACGCATAATTACACCGGTTATCCGATGGTCCGCCAGGCGCGCGAGATGATCGCGAACGGCGAACTCGGCGATATAAGAGTCGTCCAGGCCGAATATCCGCAGGACTGGCTGACGGAAGCGGTCGAGCAGACCGGGCAGAAACAGGCCGCCTGGCGCACGGATCCGGCCCAGTCCGGCGTCGGCGGCTCGACCGGCGATATCGGCACGCATGCCTATAATCTCGCCTCCTTCATCACTGGTCTCGAACTCGACAGCCTGGCCGCCGATCTCGACAGCTTCGTCCCCGGCCGCCGGCTGGATGACAATGCCCATGTCATGCTGCGCTTCAAGGCGAAGGGCTCGGAGAAGCCGGCCAAGGGCATGCTCTGGTGCAGCCAGGTTGCACCCGGCCATGAGAACGGTCTGATGGTCCGCGTCTACGGCACAAAGGGCGGGCTGGAATGGACCCAGAAGGACCCGAATTACCTCTGGTACACGCCGTTCGGCGAGCCGAAGCGGCTGATCACCCGTGCCGGCGCCGGCGCAGGCGCGGCGGCCGGTCGCGTCTCGCGCGTGCCGTCAGGGCATCCGGAAGGCTATCTCGAGGCTTTCGCGACGATCTATACGGAAGCGGCGCATGCGATCAACGCCCGCAAAAAAGGCAAGGAAGTCGACAAGGCGGTGGTCTATCCCACGGTCGACGACGGCGTGAAGGGTGTGGCCTTCGTCGAGGCTTGCGTTGCCTCGTCCAAGAAGAACGGCGCCTGGGTCAAGCTCTGAGGCTTGGCGATCCGCGCCTGGGTCGGCACGGAGCTCGCGAAATTGCCGAGGCGGTCATTGACCGCCTCGGCCCGTCCGTCATTCATCAGGCCGCAGCGCGGTCGCGCTTCATCAGGCTGTCGACGCTGAGCGGCCCGGCGCCCGCCGCCACCAGATAAAGAAACACGAAGCAGAACAGGATCGCCGCGACGCCGCCGTTCTGCGCGGGATAGAAGCTCTTTCCCGCATGGCCGATAAAGTAGGCGAAGGCCATCAGCCCCGAGAGCACGAAGGCTGCGATGCGTGTCTGGAATCCTATAAGGACGAGGAAGCCGAGGGTAAGTTCGATCAGCCCGGCGATCCAGGAGAGAGAGCCCATCGGCGGCACGCTTGCCGCGGCCGGAAAGTGCAGGATCTTCTGCGTTCCAAAGCTGAAAAGCACGAGCGACGAGACGATGCGCAGGAGGCTCAGCAGGTGGGGCTGCAACAGGTGGATCGAAGACAGCATTGGATTCCTTTCATGTTTTACGAATGTCTTCCGCTCTGTAGCGATCATGGGCGCGACAGCAAGTCACGACTGCTGACATTCGCGTTATGAAAGCGCTGGGGCGGAAAACAAGGCAATTGAGAGCGAGAAAAAATGCCGTATGGCCGCTCTGCCTTTCGTACTGCAACGTTGCAGTTTTTCGTCCCGGAGACCTGTACTTTGCTTTGCGGCTTGGCTAAATCCGCCCGACGGTCAGTCCGAATAGTGAGAGACGGGGATTACAGATGATCGATGCCAAGACGCTTGCAGGCCGCTTTCCCGGTGATTTCACCTTTGGCGTCGCCACCGCCGCCTTCCAGATCGAGGGTGCCAGCAAGGCCGATGGCCGCAAGCCGTCGATCTGGGACGCTTTCTGCAATATGCCCGGCCGGGTCCATAACCGCGACAATGGCGATATTGCCTGCGACCATTACAACCGGCTGGAGCAGGACCTCGACCTCATCAAGGAGATGGGCGCCGAGGCCTATCGCTTCTCGATCGCCTGGCCGCGTATCATCCCTGACGGTATAGGCCCCGTGAACGAGGCCGGCCTCGATTTCTACGACCGTCTTGTCGACGGCTGCAAGGCGCGCGGGATCAAGACCTTCGCGACGCTTTACCACTGGGACCTGCCGTTGCTGCTCGCCGGTGACGGCGGCTGGACGGCGCGCTCGACGGCCTATGCCTTTCAGCGTTATGCCAAGACGGTGATGAACCGCCTCGGCGACCGTCTTGACGCCGTTGCGACCTTCAACGAGCCTTGGTGCATCGTCTGGCTCAGTCATCTCTACGGCATCCACGCGCCGGGTGAGCGCAGCATGCAGGCCGCCCTTCACGCCATGCATTATATGAACCTCGCCCACGGCCTCGGCGTGGAAGCGATCCGTTCGGAGGCCCCGAACGTGCCAGTCGGGCTTGTGCTCAACGCGGCCTCGATCATTCCCGGCTCTACCAGCCCTGCCGACCTCGCCGCCGCCGAGCGGGCGCATCAGTTCCACAACGGCGCCTTCTTCGATCCGGTCTTCAAGGCTGAATATCCAAAGGCATTCGTCGAGGCGCTCGGTGACCGCATGCCCGTTGTCGAGGAGGGCGACCTGAAGCTCATCAGCCAGAAGCTCGATTGGTGGGGGCTGAATTATTACACGCCAGAGCGCGTCGCCGACGATGCCGAGCGCAAGGGCGATTTTCCCTGGACCGAGAAAGCGCCGCCGGTAAGCGACGTCAAGACCGACATCGGCTGGGAAATCTATGCGCCGGGCCTGAAGCTCTTGGTCGAGGGCCTTTACCGCCGCTACGAGCTGCCGGAGTGCTATATCACGGAGAACGGTGCCTGCGACAATACCGATGTCGCTGATGGCGAGGTCGACGACACGATGCGCCTCGAGTATCTCGGCGACCATCTCGACGTTGTGGCCGATCTCATCAAGGACGGCTATCCCATGCGTGGCTATTTCGCCTGGAGCCTGATGGACAATTTCGAATGGGCGGAAGGCTACCGCATGCGCTTCGGGCTCGTCCATGTCGATTACGAGACGCAGCGCCGCACGGTGAAGAAGAGCGGCAAATGGTATCGCGACCTCGCGCGGCAATTTCCGAAAGGAAACCATAAGCCGGGTCAGGGGTCTGTCTGAGCGCGAATTCTACCGGCGGCCCCAGGCCCCTTCGGGCCGGCGGCGGGCAAAAAAATAGACCGACCAAATCTGCAGCAGGCGGTTGCTTAAACGTTTCTGAACCCTTGGCTGGCAAAGTCCGATGGCTAGGGAGCGGTAATGCAGATACTCGGAAAGTTGCAGGGCAAGGGATCCGGAATAGGCCGTCACATCACTGTCACGGCTGTCCTGTTCTCCTTTGCTGTCATCGTCGCGGTTGCCACCGTCATGGTGATGACCGCAATCGAACGCGTGGCTGAAAATGCCAATGTCCTTGATGAAGCGCGCTCGCGTGAAACGACGATCGGCGCGTTGAAGACCTTCGAGGATCAACTCGGTGCGACGCTCGACGATTATGCCGCCTGGGACGACGCCGCCGCCAAGGTTTACGCAGCAGATGGAATGGCGTGGACGGTCAGCAACTACGGCGAGATGTCGGTCAATAGCTCGCTTTTCGATATGGCGATCGTCATCGATGACGCGAAGAAGTCGATCATAGCCTATCGCGACGGCAAGCCGATGGAGGAGCCACTCGCAGATTTCTTCGCGCCTTCTCTCTGGACGCTGCTCGACACGGTGAAGGCGGTCGGCCCGGCCGATAGGCCTCAGGCCGTCGGCTTCGTTCGCACCAAACGGGGGATTGCCGCTGCCGGCGTGGCGCTGGTGCGGCAAAAATCCGGGGCGCTCGATGTGCCGGCCGGTCAACATCGCTATCTTATTTTCGCCCGGCATCTCGATGAGGACAGGGTGAGCGCGCTCGGTCAGACCTATGTCATCGGTGGCCTGCGGCTGGCGCCGCCGAGCTTCGAAGCCGAGTATCTCGTGCCCATCGTCGATCCGATGGGGGCAACGCTCGGCAAGCTCGTCTGGACCTCGCGTGCACCGGGGAATATCGCCTATGCGCAGGTGCGGCCGATGGTCATCGAGGCTCTGGGTCTGGTCGGCTTGTTTTTCGTGGTGCTGCTGGCCATCGGCTGGCTCGCCGGCCGCCGCCTGAAGGCAGAGGAAAACAGGGCCCGCGAGGAGGCGTTGCGCGACAGGCTGAGCGGGCTGTCCAATCGCGAAGGTCTCGGGCTGGCCGTCGACCGCTTTGTTGCCGAAGCCCGCCAGAGCAAGCGCAATGTGCTTCTCCTCTATCTCGACCTAGACGGTTTCAAGGAAGTCAACGACAGCTATGGACACGGCACCGGCGACCAGTTGATCCGGGCGGTCGCGGCCGGGCTTAAGGTGCTGATCCCACGAGGCGCGGTTCTCGCCCGCATCGGCGGCGATGAATTTGCGATCGCCTTTATCTCCGACGGCGAGAATGCCGCCGCGCTGCAGCTTTCCGAGCAGATTCTCGATTTTCTGGTCGAACCTCTGGAGATCGGCCGCCGCGTCGTCGTCGTCGGCGCCAGCATCGGCATCGCCATGTCGCCTGCCGGAGCGATTGATCGCGAAGAACTGGTGCGCCGCTCCGACCTTGCCATGTACAAGGCCAAGGAGGCCGGCCGCGCGCGCATGACGCTCTACGATCCGTCGATGGATGCGGACCGCGAGCAGCGCAATGCGCTGGAACTTGATCTCAGAACCGCCATTGAAAGCGGCGACCTGACGCTTGCCTATCAGCCGCTGGTCGATGCAGCCACGCAGGCGCTGACTGGCGTCGAGGCGCTGGTGCGCTGGAACCGCCCGGGCTACGGCCCTGTTTCGCCCGAA
The DNA here is from genome assembly GCF_014200175.1 of Rhizobium lentis. Classification (GTDB taxonomy): domain Bacteria; phylum Pseudomonadota; class Alphaproteobacteria; order Rhizobiales; family Rhizobiaceae; genus Rhizobium; species Rhizobium mulingense. The sequence continues at coordinate 76,618 of NZ_JACHBD010000008.1, forward strand.
GTATTCATTCCGATCGCCGAGACCAGCGGGCTGATCGAATCGCTCGGCCTGTTCGTCCTGCGCAAAGCTTGCGACACGGCCAAGCAGTGGCCGGAACTCAACGTCTCGGTCAACGTCTCGCCCGGCCAGTTCCGAAATCCCGCCTTCACTGATTATGTGCGCTACGTCTTGAAGCAGACGGAGATCGAGGCCAGCCGCATCACGCTGGAGATCACCGAAGGTTACATGATCCAGAATCCGCAGCGCACCCGCCAGTCGATCGAACGGCTGAAGGGGTTGGGAGTGAAAGTGGCGCTCGACGACTTCGGCTCCGGCTTCTCCTCGATCGGTTATCTCAGGCAGTTCGGCTTCGACCGCATCAAGATCGACCGCTCGCTGGTGATGGGCGTCAACGAGGACAAGCGCCAGCGCGAAATGCTGCAGGCGACGGTGGCGCTCGCCCGCTCGCTCGATATTCCGGTGACGGCCGAAGGCATCGAGACCGAGGGGCAGGCCGTCGCCATGCGCCTGTTCGGCTGCGACTCTCTGCAAGGCTATCTGTTCGGAAAGCCGATGGTGGCCGAGCGAATTACCGACATGCTCAACGAGCTGCGCGCCGCGGAGCCAGCGGCCCAGCGCCGTCTCGGCGCGGCCTGACGACGAAATTCTCGAACAGCAAGCCCGTCCAACAGAAACAGGTCAGTTGCCGATATGCCGCTGGCCACGTTTTCTTGCCAGCGCGATCTGATGCTGCCGCTGACGGTAACGCAACCGGTCCTCTTCGCTACGGGTGTGATAGCAGTGGCTGCAGGAAACGCCTTCCTCATAGAGCGGCGAGGTAATTTCCTCGGCGTTGATTGGATTGCGGCAGGCGTGACAGAGCTTGTGTTCACCCTCTTTCAGCCCGTACTCGACGGACACACGCTCATCGAAGACGAAGCAGGCGCCGTCCCAGAGGCTTTCCTCCTGCGGAACCTCCTCCAGATATTTCAGGATGCCCCCCTTCAGATGAAAGACCTCGTCGAAGCCCTCAGCCTTCATGAAAGCCGTGGCCTTCTCGCAGCGTATGCCGCCAGTGCAGTACATGGCGATCTTCGGCTTGTTGTGCAGGCCGGAATTCTGACGCACCCAACCCGGAAATTCGCGGAACGTCTTCGTTTTCGGATCGATCGCGCCGCGAAAAGTGCCGATTGCCGTTTCATAGTCGTTGCGGGTGTCGATGACGATCGTATCGGGATCGGAAATCAGCGCGTTCCAGTCCTGAGGCGCCACATAGGTGCCGACCACCTTGTTGGGGTCGATGTCTTCGACGCCCATGGTGACGATTTCCTTTTTCAGCTTCACCTTCAGCCGCAGGAAAGGCATTTTCGACGCGCGGCTTTCCTTGTGCTCCAGGCCCGCAAATTCCGGTTGGGCACGCAGGAAGGCAAGCACGGCACCAATACCGACATCCGGTCCCGCGATCGTGCCGTTGATGCCCTCATGCGCCAAGAGCAGCGTTCCCTTGACGCCGTTCTCTTCGCAAAGCGCCTGCAAGGGCGCCTGCAAGCTGGCAAAGCGCGCTACGGAAACGAAATGATAGAGCGCCGCTACGAGGAACGGGCTAGTGTGTGTCAGGCTGTCGGTCATGGCCGGGAAATACAGAAAATCCGCGGCTCGCGCAATTGCCTTCGCCGATAGCGGCTTTGACGGTTACCGATTATGCTTCGCCTTCCATTCCGAAAACGGCCGCACGCCGAAGCTTCGGTTGGGAGTGTCGTCGAGAATGCTGATGAATTCGATCGAGTGTCCATCCGGATCCTTGAAATAGATCGATAGGGCCGGCATCCAGCCGAGAACCACCGGCTCCGCCGCCGATTCGCCGGTAAAGCCGAGAGGTTCAACGCCCTTTGCCTTGAGAGCGGCGGGCGCCTGCAGCACGCCTTCGACAGTCATGCGGAAGGCAATATGCAGCCGCATCCGCAGGGGTCCGGTTCCGGTTTCCCAAAGGCCGAGCATGCCAGTCTTCCTGTCGTCCACCCAGAGGAAAGCGACTTTGCGCTCCTCGAACGAGGCCGCTGGTTCGAGTCCGACGACATCCCGGTAGAAAGTCGTGGAGGTTTTGAGGTCGGAAACGGTCAGATGGGTCTCGTAGAGCCCGAGCAGCTTTGGCATCGCGGCGTTTTCGGCAAATCATTTTTTCCTCCGGTCAAGTCTGCTGGTTCGGCCACCGGAGGGTAGGACCTCAAGAACAGTTGAGGTCAATGGGCTTTCTTGTGAAATTTCAGAAGCGCTGGCGCAATCGAATAATGACGCCGCCGCTCAACTTGCGGCCGTCAGCCAGAGAAGCTCAATCCGCTGCGCTTCCTCGTCGGGATCATCGGCGAAGATGGCTTCGGCCGTGACAAGCGCATGCCGCCGATCTTCCTGCTGGCGGAAAATGATGGCGTCGAGCAGATGCGCCAGATCGTCGTTGCGGGTGAAGAGCTGCGGTTCGGCTTCCACCAGTTCGCAGAGCACTGCCAGGTCGTGAATATGGCCGAGATCCTCGACGAGCTCCTTGGCCGCATCGCGCTTGGCCTTCATCGCGCCCGGCCATATGTCGCGCAACAGGGCGTGATAGAGTCGATAATCGTAGGTGCGTTTGCGCAGAACATGGAAGTCGTCGGCCGACGCCTCGCCGTGGCAGGCGGCGAGCGCTGCCCTGGCCTTTCGCGCGGTGCGGCGCCAGCTCTTCGCCAGCTTGCGGGCATTCTTGCGGTGACCGCCATCAAATGAGACTGTATCGACGGCGGCAATCGCTTCTTTCAGAACGTGCGAGGTTTCCGCGAGCCGCTGCTCTAGGCCGCTTTCCGCCTCCGCCATCCAGTCACGGCGGCCTTCGAGAATGGTGACGATCCGGCCGAGCGCTTCGTTCTCCTCTGGCTCACGGGCCGACTGTTGCAGATATTGCGCCGTGCCGATAAGAGCGGCTGCGTCGCGGATTGCCGACAGCGAGCGTGCGACATCGCGCAGCCTTGCATTTTCATGCTCCTGGAATTCGGGCACCTCGCGAGCCACGAGCCGGTAGAGCGAGCGCAATCGCTTCAGGTTCTTGCGGAAGGAATGGATCGCCTCATGCGCGCCGTCCGGCCGCTCCTCAAGAACCGTGATGGCGCTTTCCAGCTGCTCGGTCGCAACGCTCCGGAATGCCTCGGTGAAATCGCAATCAGGCCGAATGCGATAGGCCATGCCTGTCGTGCCCGTATTCTGTGGCGAGGGCCTGGTTTGAATAGCGGAAATCGCCGGTCACTTCGCGGCCAAGCCAGCTGGGCAGGGCCGGGTCGTCGGTTTCCGCCGTCATTTCCACTTCGGCGATCACCAACCCGCGATGCGCCCCCGCAAAGACGTCGACCTCCCAGACGAAACCTTGAAACGGAACGCGGTAACGTGTTTTTTCGATGACGATGCCGACCGCATTCTCCAACAGTTCCTCGGCATCTGCAATCGGGATGTCAAATTCGAATTCGTCGCGGGTGATGGCGCTGCGGCCAATCTTGATCGTCAGCTTCGCCTTCCGGCCGTCGAGGATGCGCACCCTGACGGAGCGGTCGTCCATCGAGGCGATATAACCCTGCTTGAGCTCGGATTTCGTCTCGACGGCGGATCGCCATCCATCGCTGCGCACCAGAAACTTCCGCTCGATCTCTTTCGCCATGCCAGTGAACCTTTTGTGACGATCGCCGCAACGGTAGACCAATTTACCCGCATTTCATACCCATCTTCTCATGCGGCCGGGTTTTATCTCGACAAGGGTCGGCGGGGGCGTTATTCGGGATGCAATTTCAATCGTTTCAAGGAGGTCGCGCGACCATGGGCGAGAAAACAGAGAAACTCCTTTCCATCCTGAAACTCCAGCCGGTTGTCCCGGTCCTGATCGTCGATGATGCCAAGTCGGCGGTGCCGCTGGCGCGCGCGCTCGTCGCAGGCGGCCTGAAGGCAATCGAGATCACCATGCGCACGCCGGCGGCCCTCGAGGCGGTGCGGGCCGTCGCTGCCGAGGTCGAGGGTGCTGAAGTCGGCGCCGGCACGATCCTGAATGCCGCCCATTGGCGGGCCGCCGTCGAGGCTGGTTCGAAGTTCATCGTCAGCCCGGGCACGACGCAGGAGCTGCTCGACGCCGCCGCCGATTCCGACGTGCCACTGCTTCCGGGCGCTGCCACCGCCAGCGAAGTCATGGCGCTGCGCGAAGAAGGCTACCAGGTGCTGAAGTTCTTTCCCGCCGAGCAGGCCGGCGGCGCCGCCTTCCTGAAGGCGCTTTCCTCACCCCTTGCCGGCACGCTGTTCTGCCCAACCGGCGGCATTTCGCTGAAGAACGCCAGGGATTATCTGTCGCTGCCGAACGTCGTCTGCGTCGGCGGTTCGTGGGTCGCGCCGAAGGAGTTGGTCGCAGCCGGCGACTGGGCGGGGATCACCAAGCTTGCGGCGGAGGCCGCGGCTCTGAAAGTCTGAGGTCGGATCGGCGGGGGATGCACAATCCCCCGCGCCCCGTGTTTGTATTTCAGCCGTCGCAAACCTATGTTCTCTCCAGCCTCAAACAGGGAGACGACGAGGAATGTTCGACGCAAAGAAGCTTCTCGACCAGTTCTTGGGTTCGCAGGTGCCCGGTCTCGGCGGTTCAGTCCGCGACAGGGCGGGCGATGCCGTGCAGACGGCGAGGAACAACCCGATGAAGACCGGCGCGCTTGCGGCCGTGCTTCTCGGCACCAAGACCGGGCGCAACATCGCCGGCAATGCGCTGGCGATCGGCGGTCTCGCCGCCATTGCCGGCCTCGGCTACCAGGCCTACAAGAATTATCAGGCGGGTCAGGCGCCTGCGGCTCCCTCGGATGCGCCGTCGGCCAACAATCCGGTTCTCCTGCCGCCGCCTGTCGACTCCGGTTTCGGGCCGGCGTCACCGGCCGGCAGCAACGAATTTGTGCTGGTGCTGATCCGCGCGATGATCGCCGCCGCCAAGGCCGACGGCCATATCGACGATGCCGAACGCGCGCTCATCATGGACAAGATCAAGGCGGCCGATGTCAGCGGCGAGGCCGCGGCCTTCATCGAACGCGAACTCGCTTCGCCGACGGATATCGATGCGCTTGTGGCTGCGGCGGTGACGGAAGAGCAGCGCGTCGAGCTCTACACCGCCTCGCGCCTGACGATCGAACCGGATTCGCGCGCCGAACGCGGCTATCTCGATCTGCTTGCCGGCCGGCTCGGCCTTGCCGACCAGCTGGTCGACCATATCGAGGCGACGGTGTCGTCCGCCAAGACGACCTTGTCACAGTAACATCCAGGCCGGTTGCCTTTGTCGGGCGGCTGGCCTATCCACTCCTCAGAACAGGGGAGTGGATATGCGCGATCTTGCGAATTTCAAAGGCTGTCCGGCGCCGACGCCGGTGACGCTGAAGGGCCGCTTCGTTACCGTCGAGCCCTATCGGCGGGCGGAGCATCTCCAAGCTCTGTGGGAAGGTCTCGGCGGCATGGGCATCAACCCGCTGCTGCTCTATTTCGCGCAGGACGATTTTTCCGGCATCGAGGATTTCGCCAACTGGCTGGAGGCCGTCTCCACCAAGTCCGGCTGGCTCACCCATATCTTCCGCGACAACGCCACCGGCAAGATTGTCGGCATGGCGAACTATATGCGCGCCGACCCGGCAAACGGCGTCGTCGAGATCGGCGGAGTGGCGCATGGCGCCGACATGAAGCGTTCGCCGCTCTCCACCGAGGCGCACTATCTGATGGCCAAGCACGTCTTCGAAGATCTCGGCTATCGCCGTTACGAATGGAAATGCGACAACAAGAACGAAGCGAGCAAGACGACGGCCCTGCGCTACGGCTTCAGCTTCGAAGGCGTCTTCCGCCAGCACATGATCTCCAAGCACCGCAACCGCGACACCGCCTGGTTCTCGATGATCGATGCCGAATGGCCGCTGATCAACGATGCTTTCGAGGCCTGGCTTTCTCCCGAGAATTTTGACGCTGCCGGCAACCAAATTCGCCGCCTGCAGGATATTCGCGCCGATTTCGAAAAGGAAAGGCTCGCATGAGCCCCGAGAGCCGCTCGCAGGCGACCGCCGCCGCCATCATCCTGCTTGGCGCCGGCCTCGTCCTCTATTTTCTGCCGACCATCGTTTTATGGATCGGCAATTTCTCACCGGTGCTGGGAATTGCCGTTGGCGTCTGCCTGATCATGGCGTTTTTCGTGGTCTTCTGGCTGCGGGCGCGCTATCAGCGCGGCAGAGGAAAATAGTCTATCCCTGCAGCGAGCCCCCGAGCAGCAGGACTCCCATCAGAATGACGAGCAGGGCGCCAAGGATTTCGATGGCGTTGCCGATCCACACCGAGGCGGCTGAGCCGCGCCCGGAGAGGCGGACCGCAGCACCTTTGGCGGTGACGGCGAGAGTGGCAAGCAGCGACACGGTGATTGCAGTGCCGAGCGACATGGCGGCGACCGACAGCATGCCGCCGAGGTAGAGCCCGTTCAGCAGCGAAAAGGTCATGACCAGAAGCGCACCGGAGCACGGGCGGAGGCCGACGGCCACGATCGCCGACCAGGCCTCGCGGGCGTTGAACTTGTCGCCGCCGAGCAGCGCGGGGTCGGGCACGTGGGCATTGCCGCAGGTCTCGCAGACCATGCCGGGAACGAAGGTATGGCCGGCTTCCACGGCCTGCGCCTTGCCGTTGAAGGCATAGGCCTGGCGTTCGGCCGCATTATCCTTCCAGTCGAGCATCATGCTGACCGGACCGGCGGACGTGGCCATCAGCCGGCGGCGCGGCAAATTGCCCGCCATCGAGCGCAGTTTGCGAAACAGCAGCCAGCCGCCGAAGAGGATGACCATGACGAAACTTGCGATTTCCATCGCATGGGTCGCGGCCGTCAGCGTAATGCCGGTGCCGCGCAGCACCAGCCAGGCGCCGCCAACTAGCGCCACGGCGACGACACCCTGGATGAACGCCGAAATGAAGGAAATCACCACGCCGCGCTTCAGCTCGACCTCATTGGCGATCATATAGGAGGAGATGACCGCCTTGCCGTGGCCGGGGCCGGCGGCATGGAAGACGCCGTAGGCGAAGGAAAGACCGATCAGCGATGTCAGCTGCCACGGATCCTCGCGCATGCCCTTCAAGGCATCCGTCAGCGCCCGGTAGAAGGCCTGCTGTTCATAGTTCACATAGAGGAAGAGCGGTGCGAACGGCCCACCGGTCGGTTGAAAACTCGGTTCGGCCGTGCCGATGCCGAGCGGCGACTGCGCATGGGCAAGGCTTGCCGCCGTCACGAGCGCAAGCAGTGCTGCGGAAAGGATGAGGGGGCGTTTTATCAGCATGTGATCTCCAGCCGGGTGGCGAAGAGCTTGGACATGTTGGTGCCGGTGGGATCGTTGAAGAAGGCGTCGGTCAGCGACTGCTTGTTTTGCGAGATCACCTCGTCGGCATCCGGTCTCACCACCTGGTGTTTGCAGGCTTTGAAGCTGTCGCCGACCGTGGAGAGTTCGTTGTCTGTCGGAAAGTCGATCGACGTATAGAGCGTCGGGTCGTAGACGCCGAAAGTGAGCCTGCCCTTGAGCGGCATCTTCTCCGCTGGCTTGACCGCGAAGAACATCAGGAGCTGGCCGTTTTTATAATCAACATGGATGATGTCAGGCTGCTGGACGGTGACGTTCTTCCCGTTGACCGTCAGATTCATGTAGTAGTCGTAATCGGCAAGCGACTGCTTCACCGTTTTCCCAACCTGCGCGAGTTCGTTCGGCTCCAGCTTCAGATCGGTGTTCTTGTCGAAATCCATGACGACCGAGGAGGAGAAGACCTCGTCGAAGCGCCAGACATTGCGCAGTTCCTCGATGCTGCCGTCGGCGCCGGCGACGACTTCGAGCCGCGCCTCCACGAAGATATGCGGATGCGCAAGGGCGGCGGCCGGCGCCAGCGAAAGAAGCGCGGCTATCAATGGTATGGATTTTTTCATAAGTCCCGCTGCCTTATTCGCTCGATCCGAGTTCTTGCCAGAAATTGGGACGGAATTGGGACCGGCTTGCGGCCGATGCCGATCGTCGACGTCCGATTCCCCAGTCGGGGGTCTTTCGTCAAAGCCTCACGGATGCTTCTTGAACCAGTTGTGCAGGTAGTCGACGAAGATCCTCACCTTGGCCGGCAGGTAGCGCCGGTGCGGATAGACGGCATAGATGCCGCGGTCGGTCGGGATGTAGTCGTTAAACAGCGTCAGCAGCTCCCCGCTCTCGATCGGCTTGCGGGCGATGAAATCGGGGATGAGAGCGATGCCGATGCCGGCGAGGGCTGCGCGCAATGTCGCATGCGGACTGTTGACCTCTATCGGCCCGGAGACGGCGACGGCGAAGGTGGTGTTATCAGGATTGTAGAAGCGAATGCTCCCCTGCGTGCGCGAATTGGTATCGACGATGAAGGGGACATTGGAAATGTCGCTCGGATGCTCAAGATCGGGATGGCGCTCGAGAAATTCAGGCGTGACGCAGAGATGGACGCGGAAATCGGAGATCTTGCGGGCGATCATGCCGGAATCTTCGAGCTTGGTAATGCGGATCGCGACATCGAAGCCCTCCTCGATCAGGTCGACGAACCGATCGTCGGCGGCGATCTCCAGCGACAAGTCGGGATTTTCCCGGGCGAAATCGATCAGCGACTGACCGACGTCGGCATCGACGAAGGTGCGCGGCACCGAGACGCGAAGCTTCCCCTTCAGCTGCGCATTGTTCTCGCGCACGAGATCGGCGAGGTTGTCAATCTCCTTAAGGATATCGGAAGCGGTGCGATAATAGGTGTGGCCGGCTTCGGTCATTGAGAACTGCCGGGTGGTGCGGTTGAGCAGCAGGGCGCCGAGCTCATCCTCCAATTCGCGCACATATTTGGAGAGCAGCGCCTTCGAGCGACCGGTGCGCCGTGCCGCGGCGGAAAAGCCTTCGGCCTCGACGACATCGATGAAGGCGCGTATGCGGGTCAGAGTGTCCATGGCGCTTCCCCAAGCTGTTTCGAAACGTTGAACAAATTGGCCCGATCTGTTCAATTATTTTTTTGACCCCAGATCAAAAAAACGCTTGATTGTGAAGGCGAATATTCTTATTTCCACCTCAGCCCAAAGTCGCACGTGCCCATGGGTGTCCGCCGAACCCTCGAATTGGTGAGGAAATCGGTAAGGTACCTGGAATTAACCCCTCCAGTCGCTATTCCGGCCAACCGGAAAATGCGAGGACGCCTGAAGCAACGACGGTGCGGGCCTTTTTGTTCTCTCCCTGCTTTCCATCAGCGGGGGTTACTGAAGAGGCACACCATCATTGCCGGAAGTGCGGTTGGGATTCTCCCTCCAATCCATGGCAGACAAAGCCGAACTTACACCGCATCGCGGCGTTGGTTCACTATCCGCGCATCGAGCGCTTGCTATGGTTCCGGGGTCTCCACCGGCTGGTTCCAATGCGAGTTCTCGTATGCCCTTTGTCCTCCGGTTCATGCCGGAGCTCTGGAATTGGAAGAGGGAATCGATATGACCACCCAGCGCATCCGCGACTTTCTCGCAACCCGACGTCCCGACGGTCCCTGCCTGGTGGTTGACCTCGACGTCGTTCGCGACAATTTCCATGCCTTCCGTCACGCCATGCCGGACAGCGCCATCTACTATGCCGTCAAGGCCAACCCGGCTCCTGAGGTGCTGAAGCTGCTCGCAGGCCTCGGCTCCAATTTCGATTGCGCATCCGTTGCCGAAATCGAAATGGCGCTCGAGGCCGGCGCGACCGCTGCCCGCATCTCCTTCGGCAACACGATCAAGAAGGAACGCGACGTCGCCCGCGCGCATGCGCTTGGCGTCAGCCTCTTTGCGGTCGACAGCCACGAGGAAGTCGAGAAGATCTCGCGCGCCGCTCCCGGCGCCCGTGTCTTCTGCCGCGTGCTCACCGATGGCGAAGGCGCCGAATGGCCGCTGTCGCGCAAGTTCGGCTGCGTTCCGCAGATGGCCGTCGACGTTCTCGTCTACGCCCACCAGCTCGGACTGCAGTCCTACGGCGTCTCGTTCCATGTCGGTTCGCAGATGACCAAGGTCGATGCCTGGGATTCGGCACTCGCCGATGCCAAGCGCGTTTTCGTATCGCTTGCCAAGCAGGGCATTCACCTGCAGATGGTCAACATGGGCGGCGGCTTCCCGACGAAGTATCTGCGCGACGTTCCGTCGGCAGAGGCTTACGGCAAGTCGATCTACCAGGCGCTGCGCACGCATTTCGGCAACCAGATCCCGCAGACGATCATCGAGCCGGGCCGCGGCATGATCGGCAATGCCGGCGTCATCAAGGCGGAAGTCGTGCTGATTTCGAAGAAGTCGGACAATGACGATGCCCGCTGGGTCTTCCTCGACATCGGCAAGTTCGGCGGTCTCGCCGAGACGATGGATGAAGCCATCCGCTATCCGATCCGCACGGAGCACGACGGCGACGAGATGGAACCCTGCGTCATCGCCGGCCCGACCTGCGATTCGGCCGACGTGCTCTACGAGAAGAACCTTTATCCGCTGCCGATCTCCCTTTCGATCGGCGACGAGGTCCTGATCGAAGGCACCGGCGCCTATACGACGACCTATTCGGCGGTCGCTTTCAACGGCTTCGAGCCGCTGAAGGCCTACGTCATCTAAGGTCGTTTCCGCCGGCCCGGTAACCAGCCGGGGCGGCAACCTCACATGTTCCTTCATCGCCGCTGATAACGGTATTGGGTACGGGAGGCCGAGATGGCCGCTGTTCTTGATTCTGTCCGCGCATTCTTTGCGCCCACCACCTTCGCCATCGACGTCGAAAATCCGTCGGATGTCGTTGCGCGTGAAAACCTGCTCGACCGCGTCATGGGGCCGGATCGCCGCAAGAAATCGTCGGAGAAGATCCGCCGCAACCGGATTCCGGCCGAAGGCCTCGCGCTCGTCGCGCGCGATCGCGACGGCCATGTCATCGGCTCGGTGCGGCTCTGGAACATTGAGGCGGGCGTCAACGATGAAGGCACGCCGATCAATGCGCTGCTGCTCGGTCCGCTCGCCGTTGCGCCCGATCACGGTGGCAAGGGCGCCGGCTCGGCGCTGATGCGGGCGGCGATTCTCGAGGCAAAGAACCGCGGACATGGCGCTGTTCTGCTCGTCGGCGACGCCGCCTATTACGAGCGTTTCGGGTTCTTCGCCGAAAAGGCTCGCCATCTTGTCATGCCGGGTCCGTTCGAACGCTCGCGCTTTCTGGCGCTCGAGCTCACGGAAGGCTGGCTTGACGGCGCGGCCGGCATGATCGTCCCCTCGGGGCGCATGCTGACCGGCGCGCCGGTTCGCCGCGCCGCCTGAAGCTGTGCCGATCGGCTGGCCGGGGTGGAACGTCCTTACCCCGGCCGGCAATATCCGCGCCGTTTGATCATGGAGGCAAGCGGGCCTGCCGTGGTTGCGGCGCGGATTGTCCTTTTGGCGGCCGACGCGGCGCATGATCACCGGCGCACGCGGCAACACAATCGCGTGAAAAGTGCCGCCGGCCCGCGAAGATATCGCTGAGATATCCTATCTTGCGCCGCATGCTCCGTGTTCTCTCCTTTCTGCTTCTTTTCTCTCTGCCGCTTGCCGCAACGGCGCCGGCCACTGCCCAGAGCGTAGCCCGCGCCAGCACCGGGCTTGACCCGCGTCTCGATCAGGCGGCTGATGACCCGGCGATGCGGCCGCTCAAGGTGGTGATCGTCGCGCGCGGCGGGCGGGTGCTTGCCGAACGCGGTTTCCACGGTCATTCACCGGCAGAATCGACCAATATCAAATCCGCTTCGAAGTCGATCATTTCGGCGCTGGTCGGTATCGCTATCGACAAAGGCCTGCTGAAGGGGCCGGATCAGAAGATCGCATCGATCCTGAAGGCCGATCTGCCCGAATCACCCGATCCGCGCCTCAACGACATCACCATCGGCAATCTTCTCTCCATGCAGACTGGGCTCGATCGCATGTCGGGGCCGAACTACGGCCGCTGGGTCTCCTCGCGCAACTGGGTGCGTTTTGCCCTTTCGCAGCCTTTCGTCGATCAGCCCGGTGGAGAAATGCTCTATTCCACCGCATCCACGCATCTGCTGTCGGCCATTCTCACCAAGGTCAGCCGGCGGTCGACGCTGGCCCTGGCGCAGGAATGGCTGGGTCCGGTCGACGGTTTCCGCATCGGCGCATGGGAGCGCGATCCGCAGGGCATCTATCTCGGCGGCAACCAGATGGCGATGAGCGCCCGCTCCCTGCTTGCCTTCGGCGAACTCTATCGCAACAGCGGCAAGACCGCCGAAGGCCGCCAGGTCATCCCGGCCGACTGGATCTCCCAATCGTGGCAGCACCGGACCAACTCACGCTTTTCGGGCGACGAATATGGCTATGGCTGGTTCACACGGCAGATTGGCGGCGAGCAGGTGCATTTCGCCTGGGGTTACGGCGGACAGATGCTCTATATCGTGCCGTCGCTCGATTTGACGGTCGTCATGACTTCGGAAGAGAGCGGCCCGTCCGCCCGAAACGGCTACCGGGATTTGCTGCACGGTCTGTTGGCGGACATCATCGGCGCGGTGCGGGCCGCCTGATTGCGGCGCCCGTGCATCTTGGAAATCAGCAGGCCGCGTAACGACCGAGGCACATTTCGGAAAGACCTAGCTAGATATTCTGATCCATCGTCTCGGCCGGGATTTCGTCGGCGCGGTGGATGCGCACGAGGGTGGCCGGCACGCCGGCGACCGTACAATGTTCGGGAACCGGCTTCAGCACGACACTGCCGGCGGCGATCTTGCTGAAGGCGCCGATTTCGATATTGCCGAGGATCTTGGCGCCGGCGCCGATCATGACGCCATGGCGGATCTTCGGGTGGCGGTCACCGGTTTCCTTGCCGGTGCCGCCGAGCGTGACGCCCTGCAGGATCGATACTTCGTCCTCGATCACGGCCGTTTCGCCGATGACGATTCCCGAGCCGTGGTCGAGCATGATGGAAGCGCCGATCCGTGCGGCCGGATGAATATCGGGGCCGAAGACCAGCGAGGCGAGATTGGCGAGCCAGGTGGCGATCTCCGGCCGGCCGGCGTTCCAGAGCTCGTGGGCGACGCGGTGCGTCTGCAGCGCATGAAAGCCCTTGAGGTTGAGGAGCGCGTGCAGAAATGTCGTGCAAGCGGGATCGCGCTGGCGCACGGCTGCGAGGTCTGCCTCGACCTTCCGCATGATGTCGTCGGTGAGGGTGGAGAGGATAAGATCGAACAGATTGCCTGTTTCCACCTGCGTTACCGAGAGCCGCGCCGCCAGCACCCGGGCGATGATCTCATTGTTGCCGGTGGCATCCGTTACCTCAGTGGTCAGCAGCCGTCGCAAGATCGGCTCGCGCACGGCAAGTTCGGCCGACTCGGCGCGGATCATCGCCCAGACGGAGGCATTGTCCGGAGAAGGTGGCTGTTGTTCGGCCAAACCGAGGCCGGTCGATTTCGGCATTCCCGTTTCCTCTGTCAGCGACAGCGCAGCCACTTCCTGCGCGCGGTTCATGTTTCGCCTGGCCAAGGCATTTGGCAAGTCCGATGTTCTACGGCCCTGGATCAGACGGCTGTAGGCCAGGCGTCCGCTCCGGAAGCCGGCGCCAGTGATAGAGCACGTCGGGCTCCTTTTCCTCGTTGTCGAGACCATCGGTCTTTTCCTCGACGGAAAAACCGTATCGCTCGTAGAAAGCGCGGGCGCCGCTATTGCGCTGGAACGTCCAGAGCCTGATTTCGTTCATCTCCTCCCGGGCGCAGCCGAGCAGCAGCGAGCCGATGCCGATATTCTGGAAATCGGGGAGAACGTAAAGCTGTTCGATCCAACCGTCACCAAAGGCGATGACGCCAACCAGCCGGTTTCCGATTGCGGCGCCGAGGATGGTGCAATTCGGCAGGAGATGCTTGCGCCAGTACTGCTCTTCTTCCTCAGGCGTATGCAGATCCGGCAGCCAGGGCAATTGCCGCCACAGGGCGACGCGCCTGATTGCCGCCGCCGCTTGCATATGCTCGGCGCCAAGCGCCACGATCTCCGGTTCGGTCACGGCGTCGCCCATTGCCGGCAACAGGAGCTCACGCCGAAATATCGATGACACCGCAATCGCCGGCTTCGGAGGCGAAAGCGAGCAGCTTGCCGTTTGCGCTCCAGCTCATCGCCGTGATCGCGCCCTTGCCGGGGCGGCGCAGCAGCGCTTCCTTGCTGTCGGCGATGCGTACGGCCAGAATCATGCCGTCGATGAAGCCGATGGCAAGGATGTCTTCCAGCGGATGGAATTTCACCGAGGTCGCCATGATATTGGCGCGGGTGCCGAGTTCGAGCGGCGCCTTGCCCATCGGGCCGTCCTTGCCCTGGAAGGGCCAGACGATAGCTGCGGGCGCGCCTGATGAGGCGAGCCATTTGCCCTTCACCGACCAGGACAACGATTTCACCTTGGCGGGATAGCCGGTCATGCGCATGTGCCGGGCCTCGGCGCCGGGTTTGCTGTCGAGCTTCCAGCCGTGCAAGGCATTTTCCTGCATCGAGGTGACGAGAAAATTGCCGTCAGGCGAGAAGGTGACGCCGGTATGCGCGCCCTTCCATTCGAGATCGACCGGTTTGGCGCTCGTGCCGACCCAATGCAGCGACACGCCGTTGTAACGGGCGGCGGCGATGCGCAGGCCTTTCGGCGCGAAGGCGATGCCTTCGACCGTGCGTTCCTCGGGGAATTCCTTGGTGGTGCCGTCGGCAAGGCGCACCAGCGAACTCTTGCCGTAGGAATAGGCAATGGCGCCTTGCGGGCCGGCGGCGACCTGCGAGATCCACTTGCGCGGCGCCGTTGCGAGTTCGCTGACGCTGCCATCGGCGGCAATGCGCAGAACCTTGCCGTCCTCGCCGCCGGAGATCAGGCTGTCGCTATAAGGATCGCGGATGGCGGTGAGCATGCCCTGATGGGCCTCGCAAACCTTCTCGCCGCCGTCCAGCCGGTGAAACGTGCCGTTTGCGTTTGCGAAGAAGGGGATATCACCTAAAAATTCGACGGCCAGAACGTGGCCGTCGAGATCAAGCGGTGCAACTGTCGGCATCAGGCGGCTGCCTCGCAGGCCTTGAAGGAGGCCTCGAGCTTTTCGCGGTCGAGATCGCGGCCGATGAAGACGAGACGGCTTTCATGTTTCTCGCCGTCCTTCCAAGGCCGCTGATGATCGCCCTCGATGATCATGTGTACGCCCTGAACGACGTAACGCTCGGGATCGTCCTTGAAGGCGATGATGCCCTTGAGACGCAGAATATTCGGGCCCTGAACCTGGGTGATCTTCTGGATCCAGGGGAAGAAGCGCTCCGGGTTCATCTCACCGCCGCGCAGCGAAACCGACTGCACCGTCACATCATGGATCGCCGACATCGCGCCATTGTGATGATGGCCGTGATCGTGATCATGATCATGATGGTGATGGTCGTGATCATGGTGATGATCGTGATCGCAGTCCGGGCCGCAGACATGGTCGTCATGGCCGTGTTCGAGGAAATGCGGATCGTTTTCGAGCGCCCGCTCCAGGTTGAAGGCGCCCTGGTCGAGCACGCGGGCGAGGTCGACGCCCGAGCGGCTGGTCTTGTAGACCCGGGCGGCCGGGTTGATGGCGCGGACAATGTCCTCGATCACGTCAAGTTCTTCCGCAGTCACTAGGTCGCTCTTGTTGATGACGACGACGTCGGCGAAGGCGATCTGGTCTTCGGCCTCGCGGCTGTCCTTCAGGCGCAGCGGCAGGTGCTTGGCGTCGACAAGAGCGATAACGGCGTCGAGCTCGGTCTTGGCGCGCACGTCGTCATCCATGAAGAAGGTCTGGGCGACCGGCACCGGATCGGCAAGGCCCGTGGTTTCGACAATGATGCCGTCGAAACGGCCGGGGCGGCGCATCAGGCCTTCGACGACGCGGATCAGGTCGCCGCGCACCGTGCAACAGACGCAGCCATTATTCATCTCGTAGATTTCTTCATCCGACTCGACGATCAGGTCGTTGTCAATGCCGATCTCGCCGAATTCATTGACGATGACCGCATATTTCTTGCCGTGATTTTCCGACAGGATGCGGTTGAGCAACGTCGTCTTGCCGGCACCGAGATAACCGGTGAGCACGGTGACGGGAATGGGCTTCTGTGTGGCTGTCGCGTCGGTCATGAGAACCTCTAGGATTAGGCGTGCGGCCGAGCGGCTTTGGATCGGCTGCTTAAACGGTTGGTCTCATATAATGGCATGGGCACGGCAGTTCAAAGGGTTTTATAATGTTATAAGATCACGTCATCTGCCCGTGCAAAATCAGTCGTGCTCACCGGAGCTCGCCGACGTCGAAGGCGTCGACATCTTCCAGCAGTTCCACCAGGCCCCTCACCGCATGGGCAATCAGCGCCTCGCCCTTTTCAGCCGTCGCCGCCGCGGCGTTGCCTGCCACGCCTTCGGCATTGAGATCCGACATCTTCCAGCCGAAGGCGTGCGGCCCGTAGGCGCGCAGATGTTTGAAGCGTTCGGCAAATTCCGTCTGACGCGAAGGGAAATCTGCGGCCTTCGCCATATCGACCCTGTCAGGATGAAGCGCCAGCATGACCGAGGTCTCGATGTCGCCGCCATGAATGCCAATCGCCTTTTCCCCGGGAGGGATCACCCCATCCGGCAGGCCGAAGCGGGTCCAGCTTGTCGCCACGGCCAGCATGGCAAAGCGGACCCGGGCCTCGGTTGCGACGATGGTCATCAGGGGCGAGTTGCCGCCATGGGCGTTCAGCATCACCAATTTACGGATATCCTGCGTGGCCAGGTCTTCGGCGATGCCTAGCCATTGGTGAACCGCCTCATCGAAAGCGAGCGTCTTCGTTCCTTCAACATCCATATGCTCTATCGAGTAGCCGACCGATTCGGCGGGCAGAAAGGTGACCGGCAGGCCGGCGGGCAGGGCCGCCTTCAATCGTTGGGCGATGCCTTGGGCAATCAGCGTGTCGGTTTCGAAGGGCAGATGAGGGCCGTGCTGCTCATGAGCGCCAAGCGGCAACACGGCGATGGGGCGGCGCGGGGCCGAGGCCGGGTGGCTCTCGTCGAAGCGGGGCGAAGGCGTCATCATCCGGTCGTTGCCTCTTGTTTATGACGAGATCCTGGGCAATGTCATATCGCAGCGGCGTCGGGGCTTAAAGATCAAAGGGATGGCTATGGGAAAGAAGCATAAGGACGGCAAGAAGAGCAAGTCCAAGAAGAAGGACCAGACGGAATATACGCTCGTCGATCTCTCGCCGGCGCTGACCCAGGCGGCTCGTTCCATGCGTACGGTGCTCTCTCGCAACTTGTTCGAAAGCGGCCTCTATGCCGGCCAGGACGGCGTCATTCTCTCGCTCGCCGAGAGCGACGGCATGACGGCGGGCGGTCTTGCCCAAAAGCTCGGCGTTAAGGCGCCGACGATGACCCGCACCATCGGCCGCATGGAGGCGCAGGGCTTTCTCGAGCGCAA
Source organism: Rhizobium lentis (assembly GCF_014200175.1). Classification (GTDB taxonomy): domain Bacteria; phylum Pseudomonadota; class Alphaproteobacteria; order Rhizobiales; family Rhizobiaceae; genus Rhizobium; species Rhizobium mulingense. Next base: position 94,069 of record NZ_JACHBD010000008.1, read on the forward strand.
GCCCGACGCCGAGGATGCGCGCCTGACCAAGGTCTATCTCACGGCGCTCGGTCGTGACAGCGTGCGGGCGATCGAGATGGCGGCCGCGGCCTGCGACAGGCTGGCGACGCTGGAGTTTTCAGAAAAGGAAATCCGCAATCTCGTGCGTCTGCTGAAGGCGATCGACGCCAATCTGCAGGCCGAAGCGCTTCCTTTGGAAGAACCTGACGAAGACTGAAATTTCGCTGAAAAGACGAATTGCCTCCGCCTGTTAAATCTTTTAATTAAACATTTTAAGGGACCGCGCCGGCTTTTCGATGCGGTCTGCTGTCTTGCGTGCTGCCTGGAGGAGGACACGTGGTCCAGAAGATCAAGCTTTCGACAATCGCCGAAACGCTCGGCATTTCAACGGCGACCGTATCGCTCGCCTTGCGCGACAGTCCGCTGGTTGCCGGCAATACGCGGGAGAAGATCAAGGAACAGGCGCGCGCGCTCGGCTACATCTACAATCGCCGTGCCGCCAGCCTGCGCACCTCGCGCTCCGGCATCATCGGCGTCGTCGTGCACGACATCATGAACCCCTTCTACGGCGAGATCCTGAAGGCGATCGAAAGCGAGCTCGATCGCAGCCGCCACACCTTCATCCTTTCCAACCATTACGACAATGTTGAAAAGCAGCGCACCTTCATCGAGACGCTCCTGCAGCTCGGCGGCGACGGCGTCATCATGTCGCCGGCGATCGGCACGCCGCCGGAAGATCTGCAGCTGGCGGAGGAAAACGGCATGCCGGCAATCCTTGTCGCTCGCTCGATGGATGGCCTGGAGCTGCCGACCTATCGCGGTGACGACAGTTACGGCATTTCACTTGCCACCAACCACCTGATCGGCCTCGGTCACCGCTCGATCGCGATGATCGGCGGCACCGACCAGACCTCCACCGGCCGCGACCGCTACCAGGGTTATGTCAATGCGCTGCGCAAGGCCGGCATCGAGGTCGATCCGAACCTGCGCATTCCCGGCCCGCGCTCGAAGCAGGGCGGTTTCGAGGCCGCGGTGCACTTCCTTTCGCTACCGCAGCAGCCGACGGCGGCCGTCTGCTGGAACGATCTCGTCGCAATAGGCCTGATGAACGGCATAGCCCGTGCCGGCCTGGTCCCGGGGCGCGACATTTCCGTCACCGGTTATGACGATCTCGAGGAAGCCTCGATCGCCACGCCGGCGCTGACGACCGTCTGGAACGGACAGACCGAAGTCGGCCGCCTGGCTGCGCGCGCGCTTCTCGATCGTCTCGCCGGCAGTCACGAACCTGACGGCATGCATCTCATCAAGCCGGAGATGCGCATTCGCCAGTCGACCAGTCCCCATCGGCCCCGCGCCTGAACAAAGCCCATCCAAGAGGAAAAGCCATGTCCCGCATCGCCATTCTCGTTCCTGGGAAGATACACGAGCGTGTTCTCGAAAGACTGAAGGATCGTTTTGAGATCATCGCCGCCGCCCGCGAGGAGAAGCTGGGGATCGACGGTGAGACAGCCGGCCGCATCCGTGGCGTCGCCGTCTCCGGTGCTTTTCCCGGCGCCTGGATGGATCAGTTGCCTGGTGTCGAGGTCATCGCCAGTTTCGGCGTCGGTTATGACGGCATGGACGTAAAGCGCGCGGCCGAAAAGGGTATCGTCGTCACCAATACGCCTGATGTCCTGAACGACGAGGTCGCCGATACGGCGATCGGACTGCTTTTGAATACGATCCGCGAATTGCCGCGGGCCGAAGCATGGCTGCGTGCGGGCAACTGGAAGCCGGGCACGGCCTATCCGCTGTCGCGTTTCTCGCTCAAGGGCCGTCATGTCGGCCTCTACGGCCTCGGCCGCATCGGGCTCGAGATTGCCAAACGGCTGGAGCCGTTCAAGGTGAAGATCAGCTATCACACCCGATCGCGCCATGCCGATGCCCCCTATGAATATTACCCAACGTTGAAGGGACTGGCCGAGGCGGTGGACACATTGATCGCCATCGTTCCGAAGACGCCGCAGACGCATAAGACGATTGATGCCGATATCCTCGCCGCTCTCGGTCCGAACGGCATCCTCGTCAATGTCGGCCGCGGCTGGACGGTGGATGAAGAGGCGCTGAGTGCGGCCCTTGCGTCAGGCGCGCTCGGCGCGGCCGGCCTCGACGTCTTCTATGAAGAGCCAACCGTGCCGGCGACGCTCATGGAACCGGCCAATGCCGTGCTGCTGCCGCACGTCGCCTCAGCCTCAGTGCCCACGCGCAATGCTATGGCCGATCTCGTGGCCGACAATCTAATTGCCTGGTTTGAGAAGGGGACGGCGCTGACGCCGGTGCCGGAGACGCCGCAAAAGGCCGAGGGAAAGTGAGTTCTTATGCATGTCGCCCGGACGTGTGCAGCGGCTCCGGGACAACGACATGCGTAAAAACAAGGGCCTAAAGCGCGCCGCATGAATCAAAGTCGCATGAATCAAATTTGATGCAAGGCACTTTTGGCCTCTTCAGGCGATTGCCTGCGCCGCTGCCGCTGGCAATTTGGCGGCGGCATAACTGCGGACGGCGTCGCCGAAGGCGGCAAACAGCCGGTTCGATGTCTTGTCGGTTTCGGCCCAATATTCCGGATGCCATTGCACGCCGACGGCGAAGGCCTTGGCATCGATGACGGAAACGGCCTCCACGGTGCCGTCTTCGGCGGTGGCTTCCACCTGCAGGCGCGGCGCGGTCCTGGCGATCGCCTGGCGATGCAGCGAATTGACGCGGATATCGCCCGGGCCGAGGATGCCGGCGATGCAGGAACCTTCCTTGACGTGGACAGTCTGGCGGATGGCGTACATGCCGTCACGGTCGACACCGTCCGGCCGGCGATGGTCCCAGATGCCGGGCTGCTCGTGGATCTCGCTTGCCAGCGAGCCGCCGAGAGCGACATTCAGCTCCTGAATGCCACGGCAAATGGCGAGCAGCGGGATGGCGCGGTCGATGGCACGGCGGATGAGCGGCAGGCTTGTGGCGTCGCGGGCGCGGTCGAAGGGGCCGTCCCGGTCGGTCGCCTCGGCGCCGTAAAGCGAGGGATGCACATTGCTGGCTGAGCCTGATACCAGCAGACCATCGATGCGGTCGAGCACCGCGTCGGAATCGTAGCCTGCCTCAAAGGCGGGAATCAAGAAGGCCATGACGCCGGCCGCATTCAATGCGGCACTGAGATATTGATGCTGTACGGCATGCCAGGTTGCGCCGTCGAAGCTGCGGATATCGGCAGGAATGGCAACGATCGGTTTCGTCATGTTTGCACCGGTAAAATCTTCTGCTCGTCGTTTTTGCCGCTAGAACGGCGGTGAAGTCAACGCCTGGCATTGTCCGATGACCAATTGCGCCGAAAACGGCGCCGCGGTTCGGGGGCTCGCGCTAAGCTGCTGATTTTGATAGGCGCCTCGCGCGCTACCTATTGCTATCCTGATGCCAAAGGCTAATAGACTAAAGCTTGAATCGCGGCCCCCTCCATGCTTAGCTCTGCCCTCGCTGCGGGTAGGGATGGATTGGCCGCGCAGTGCCATCTATACGGGAGGTTTTTAATGGATCGTCGTTCGTTTTTCAAGAAGGCGGGAACCGCCGGCGCCGGCGCCGTTGCCGCAACGGCGCTGGCAGCGCCTGCGATCGCGCAAGAGAATCCGAAGATCGCATGGCGTATGACGTCGTCGTTTCCGAAGAGCTTGGACACGATCTATGGCGGGGCCGAGGATATCGCCAAGCATGTTGCCGCCGCGACAGACGGCAATTTCACCATCCAGCCTTTCGCAGCCGGTGAAGTGGTGCCGGGCCTGCAGGCCGTCGATGCGGTGGCTGCCGGCACGGTCGAGGCGGCACATACCACCTCCTATTATTTCGTCGGCAAGGATCCGGCCTATGCCTTCGGCACGGCCATCCCCTTCGGCCTCAACAGCCGCCTGACCAATGCCTGGTTCTATGAGGGCAACGGCAACACGCTGATGAACGAATTCTACGCCACGCAGGGCATGTATGCGCTGCCGGCCGGCAATACCGGGGCGCAGATGGGTGGCTGGTTCCGCAAGGAAATCAATACACTCGATGACCTCAAGGGCGTCAAGATGCGCATCGCCGGCCTCGCCGGCCGCATCATGGAGAAGGTCGGCGTCATCCCGCAGCAGATCGCCGGCGGCGACATCTACCCGGCGCTGGAAAAAGGCACGATCGATGCGGCCGAGTTCGTCGGCCCCTATGACGACCTGAAGCTCGGCTTCCACAAGGTGGCGAAGTACTACTATTATCCGGGCTGGTGGGAAGGCGGACCCACGGTGCACGCCTTCTTCAATCTCGAAAAATGGAGCGGCCTGCCGAAGCACTATCAGGCAGCGCTCACCGATGCCTGCGCCTTCGCCAACACCAACATGCTGGCGAAATACGACATGAAGAACCCGACTGCGCTGAAGCAACTGGTTGCGGAAGGGGCGACGCTGCGCCCGTTCAGCCAGGAGATCATGGAGGCCTGCTTCCAGGCGGCGACCGGCATTTACAATGAGATCTCGGGCACGAACCAGTATTTCAAGAAGATCTATGAGGACCAGACGGCCTTCAAGCGTGATGCCTATCTCTGGATGCAGCTCTCGGAATACACCTTCGATACGTTCATGATGATCCAGCAGCGGGCCGGCAAGCTTTAAGCTTTCCGCCAGCGGCATTCGCCGACGCCTGATTAGGGCCGGCAGCAAAACCCCCGGATTTTCCGTCCGGGGGTTTTGCTTTTCCACGTTATTTGGCAGGTGGCGGCGATCCCGGCAGACCGTTCAGCGGCGGCAGGGCGAGGCCCGGAAGCTGCGGCGCGCCATTGCCGCCCCCGCCCAACGGCGGCAGGCCGAGCTGGCCGCCGAAGCCCGGCACTTCGATCTTGATCGAATTCGGGTCGACCTTCGGGCCATGGTCCAGCCAGTAGGTGACCGATTGCGGCCAGAAGATCACGATTGCCACCAGGATGATCTGCATGCCGACCCAGGGCAGAGCGCCCATATAGATATCGGATGTCTTGACGTCCTTGCTGGCGATCGAACGCAAATAGAAGAGCGCGAAGCCGAAGGGCGGATGCATGAAGCTCGTCTGCATGTTGACGCAGATCAGCACGCCGAACCAGATCAGGTCGATGCCGAGACTGGAGGCGACGGGGGCGAGCATCGGGATGACGATGAAGGCGATTTCGAAGAAATCGAGGAAAAAGGCGAGCACGAAGATGAAGATGTTGACGAAGATCAGGAAGCCGACCGGGCCGCCTGGGATGCCCGACAGCATGTGCTCGATCCAGCGCGAACCGTCCATGCCCTGGAAGACCAGGCTGAAACAGGTGGAGCCGATCAAGATCATCACCACCATCGACGTGATATGGGTGGTCGACGTCATCGCCTCGCGGATCAGCGGCCAGGTGAGACGGCGATGCAAGGCGGCGAGCAGCATGGCGCCAACGACGCCGAGCGCGCCGGCTTCCGTCGGCGTCGCAAGGCCCATGAAGATCGTGCCGAGCACGAGGAAGATCAGCACGATCGATGGCACCATGCCCATCAGCACTTTGGCGAGTAGCGCCCAGTTGAGATCGCCGCGCACCTCTTTCGGCAGCGGCGGCATCGATTTCGGCCGGATGATCGACATCACCAGAATGAAGAGGACGAAGATCGTCACCTGCAGGATCGAGGGGCCGATCGCGCCGAGATACATGTCGCCGACCGATCTGCCGAGCTGGTCGGCGAGGACGACGAGCACGAGCGAGGGCGGGATCACCTGGGTGATGGTGCCGGAGGCGGCGATTACGCCGGTGGCAAGGCGCGGGCTGTAACCGTAGCGCAGCATGATCGGCAGCGAGATCACGCCCATGGTGATGACGGAGGCGGCCACCGTGCCGGTGATGGCGCCGAGGACGGCGCCGACGAGGATGACGGCATAGGCGAGGCCGCCGGGAATTCCGCCAAAGAGCTTGCCGGTGCCTTCGAGCAGATCCTCGGCAAGGCCGCAGCGTTCCAATACCGCGCCCATGAAGGTGAAGAAGGGAATGGCGAGCAGCAGGTCGTTGGAGACGATGCCGAAAAAGCGCAGGGGCAGCGCTTGCAGAAAGGCTTCGCTGAAATGGCCGGTGGCGATGCCGATGATGCCGAAGAACAGGCCGACGGCGGCGAGCGAAAAGGCGACCGGAAAGCCGTAGAGCATGAAGATGACCATGCCCAGGAACATGGCCGGCGGAATAATGCCGAAATCAAACAAATCCGTTCCTCCCCGGGGGCGCTATTGCAGCGGCTTTTCGTATTTCGTGTCGATGCTGATATGGCCGGTGAGGGCGGCGATCCGCTTGATCAGCTCGGAAACGCCCTGAAGGGACAGCAGGCCGAAGCCTGCGACCAGGATCAGCTTGACGGGCCAGCGAATCAATCCGCCGGCATTGCCCGATATTTCTCCCTGCCGGTAGGACAGCGCGAAGAAGGGCCAGCAGAGCCAGGTGAGAAAGATGCAGACGGGGATGAGGAACAGGATGAGGCCGACGACGTCGATCCAGATCTTCGCCTTGTCGGACACGGCGCCATAGATCAGATCGACACGGACATGCTCATTGTTGCGCAGCGCATGCGAGGCGCCGAGCATGACGACGAAGGCGAACAGATACCACTGGATTTCCAGCCAGCCATTCGAACTGTAGTTGAAGGCATAGCGGACGATGGCATTTCCGGCACTGATCAGACAGCAGAACAGCACCATATATTCGGAAAGTTTGCCCATGATCCGACTGACCGAATCGATCAGCCGGCTTGCCGCCAGAAGTCCCGACATGCGTTTCCCTTATTCTTGTCCTGCCGTTATTCGGCAGCTTTCCCCTCTTTGGAATCGGTGTAGACCACGACCTTCGAAATTGGAAGGATAAATGCCGCGCATAGGCGCATAGTCGTACAGCGCCGTCTCGTCATTTCCGCGCGCGCTTCGGATTTTTCCGAAAACGATTCCGATTTTCGGGGCTGAGGCGGCGCTTTAGATGGCCGGCCCCAGGGGCCGGCAGTTATTTTAACAACCCAGGCGTGGATGATTATTTCAACAATCTCGCGAAAAGGCTGCAATATCACGCCGAGGCTGTGGCGCTCATCCTTGGGTTTTAGAAAATTTGACCAAATGTTTGATTCGATTGAAATCAATTTTTAAAGGGTTGCCACTAGAATTCCCGCGCACAGGGAAAGTGTGGATGAAGCCAGATAGCCCGAACAGGGTCCCTATAGATGTGTATCTATCGTTTGTGAGTTCCCTTTCCGGGAACCGCATGACGCTTCTTGCTGGCGTAATCGTCCACGTGGCGACATGCCTTGCCGTCGCCGCCAAGACACAGTCTTCCGTCTACATTTTCCTCTCTGCCGCCTTCCTTCTGGTCTTCAGCGTGCGCATGGCCATCTTCCGGCAGTTTGACCGTGTCGACAAGGAGAGGCTGTCGCACGCCGGAATCGAGCGTTGGGAGCGGATTCTGGTTGCCGGTGCTGCCTGCACCACGGCATTGCTTGGTATCGCCAGCGGCTACGCGATCTTCGTCGTGCGCGATTCCTTTGCCGAGCTTGCCTGCATTGCCGTCACTATGGCAACCATGGTTTCGGTCGTCGGCCGCAACTACGGTTCGCGCCTCGCGGTCGACCTTCAGACGTTCTCCTGTTGCCTGCCGATGATCGTCTGCAGCCTGTTGGCGCTGGATTTCTACCGCGGTCTCCTGTCGATCTTCCTTATTCCCTTCTGGCTGACGACGCGGGCAATGGCGAATGGCGTGCGCGAGTTCCTTTACGAGAACGTGATCGCGCGCCGGGAAATCACCATGATCGCCGACCGTTTCGATACGGCGCTCAACAACATGCCGCATGGCCTGGTGATGGTGGATGTGGAAAACCGCATTCAGGTCGTCAACCGCAAGGCCTGCGAGCTTTTGAGGATCGGTGCACCGGAGCGGCTGAAGGATCGTGACCTCGGCGCCGTGCTGCGCTACGGCGCCCGCTACAGCTTCATGGATGCCTCGCAGCCGGAGCTCATCCTGCGCCAGCTCACCCAGGTCGCCGACGGCAACCTGTCACGCACGCTCATCCATTTCCCCGAGGACCTGTCGCTCGAATTCTCCGCCAGCCGAAGGGCCGACGGCGGCGCCGTTCTGATCTTCGAAGATGTTTCGAGCCGGGTGAAGGCGGAGCAGAAGATCATGCACATGGTCCGCTTCGATGCGCTGACCGGCCTGCCGAACCGCGAATATTTCGGACAGCTGGTACAGGAATATCTCGCCAGACACCCGCGCAAGTCCGGCCCGCTCGGCTTCATGGTCCTCGATATCGACGAGTTCAAACATGTCAACGACATGCGTGGTCACGTCACCGGCGACCATTTGCTTTGCGCCATCGCCGCTCGCATCAAGCAGGCTTGCGGCAATGCCATCCTTGGCCGGTTGATGGGCGATCAGTTCATTCTGTTCTTCCCACATGCGAAGGAGCCCACCGCGCTCGAGCTCTCGATTCGCCGCGTGCACGCCGCGATCCAGGGCCATTACGAGGTCGACGAGCTGACCTTCCTCGTTTCGCTCAGCGCCGGCTACGCGATCCTCGAAAGCTCGGCCTTTGCGATGGACGAGTGGAGCGTCAAGGCGGATCTTGCATTGTTCGAAAGCAAGTCCCGCCTCAAGGGCGGCATATCCGGTTTCGAACGGGAGATGGACGGGCGCTATATCGAACAGCAGAAATTGAAGGCTGACCTGCGCGAAGCGGTTTCGGCGCAGGCGCTGCATCTCGTCTTCCAGCCGATGTTCCGAGCTGATGGCACAAGGATAGAATGCGCCGAAGCGCTGGCCCGCTGGGTGCATCCGGAGAAGGGCTCGATCCCGCCCGACGTGTTCATCCGGCTTGCCGAAGAGATGGGCATTATCTCCGACATCACCCGTTTCGTCCTGTTCAAGGCCTGCAGCGAGTGTACGAGCTGGCCGGACCATATCGCCGTCTCGGTCAACCTCTCGGCACGCGACCTGCGCGATGCCGATATCCTTTCCGTGGTCGCCGATGCGCTCGCTCATTCCGGCCTCGATGCGGCGCGGCTGCATCTCGAAGTCACCGAAAGCTGCCTGATCGACGAGCCGCAGGCCGTGCGTGCCATCCTGGCGGAGCTGAGGGTCCGCGGCATCACCATCGCCATTGACGATTTCGGCACCGGTTTCTCCAGCCTCAGCTATCTCGACACGCTGCCGCTCGATATCGTCAAAATCGACCGTTCCTTCGTGCGCAACATCGTCGAGGATACCCGCCGTCTCAAGCTGTTGCGCGGCACGGTCCATCTCGCCCGCGAACTCGGCCTGAAGATCGTCATCGAGGGTGTCGAGACCGAGGAGCAGCTCGCGCTGCTCAACAAGCACCGCAGCACCGATCTGGTGCAGGGCTATGTTTTTTCGCAGCCGGTGCCTTCCCAAAACATCCCGCTGTTGCAGCAGGGCATCGGCCGCCGCCCCGTGCAACGTCGCCGCAATAAGGTCGCCTGAGCGCTCTGTGAGCGCCAATTCTTCCGCTGACCATCCCCCGCACCGTTAACCTTAATAGTTTATATACGGGCCGAATTATCGGATTTCCTTGCCTAAAGTTCACCGGCGTATGATTAATGATCCGTTAACGAGCGGATCGAGAGAATGTCAGAGACACTGTTCAAGGGTGGCGATTTCAGCAGGAAAATTTTGGATATTCTGGATCATGTCGAATATCGTCGCGTTGAAAGCAGCGAAGACATGGAACAGGTGGAACGCCTGCGTTACAAGGCTTACAAGGCCCATGACGTCCTGGCGCTCGCTCCGAAAGGGCTGCTTGATGACAGCGATTTCGACAGCCACGCCTATATTTTCGGGTTGTATTATTATGGTGAGCTGATCAGCACGATCCGAGTTCATTATGTGACACCTGATCACCGCCTCAGTCAGTCCGGCGGCGCCTTTCCCGAAGCGATGGACGAACTCCTGGATGCAGGGTTGACCCTGATCGATCCGGCGCGTTTCGCGGCCGATCCGGAACTCACGGCCGATCTGCCCTGGGTTCCCTATCTGACACTGAGGCCCACCATTGTTGCGGCCGCCTATTTCCGCGCAGACCGTGTGCTTCAGTTCGTTCGACCGCCGCATGCCGCTTTCTATAAGCGGGTCTTCTATGCCGACACGATCGTCCCCGGCCGACTGGCGAAGAATTACGGGATCGACATGACACTGATGGCGACGAATGTGGTCGAGGTCGGGCGCAAGCTGTTGACGCGCTATCCCTTCTTCATCTCCAGCGCCAGCGAGCAGCGTATGATGTTCTCGCGCAATCCCAACGACACGTTGCCGCCGCTCACCATTATTCCGACGGCGCGTTTCGTGCCGCCAGGTGAACTCGGCACTGACCTGCCCCTCTGATTTCTCCTGCCTCCGGACGGGGGAGATCAGGCGATGACAAGATCCGCAGCCGATGTCCCGCCATGCCTTTTTCCTCCGTGGGAGAGGGGTGGTTTGGAACTGTGGCTGCGGCATTCTCATGCATTGCGCTTTCGCCTGTCATTGTGTAATTCCTGCAGGCAGGGATTTCCCTCGGCCTAAGCGGGGGAATCAGGCAGCGCAGAGGCATTTCAGGGAGACGATATTTATGGCCGAACATCATACCGGACCGGTCGAGACCGGCGCGCCGATGGATTACCGGGAACATGAAAAGACCTACGACATGTTCATCGCGGCCACGAAATACGGCTCGATGCTTCTCATCGTCCTGCTGCTTGCCATGACAGCCGGGTTCTTCGGCGGCGCCGGCCTTCTCGGTGGCCTCTTCGTTTTCATCATTCTTCTCGCTGCCGGCATCTTCCTGGTCCGCTGATCGCGGTAAGGGGAGGAGGGGCTTTTCCGCAGCTTTGTGACTGAAGCGCGTCGCGATCTTTCAGATTCGCTCCTCGCGCTTCAGGTCTGAATTTTCTGGCACGTCGTTATCGCAAAACCGCCGTACAGTTTTGCGCGACATGCTTAGGTGCTTGGCCTGCGCAGGGAAGCCTGCGGCGGTCTGGCTGACCCGGAGGAGGGGGCAGTTGGGCAATATCGTTTTCGTTGCAAAGGAAATTGCCGGCGGGGAGACGCGTGTCGCGGCCTCGGCCGAGACAGTAAAGAAAATGAAGAGTTTTGGCTTTGACGTCGTCGTCGAAGCCGGCGCGGGGGCGGGGTCACGTTTCCCTGATCGAGAGTTCGAGGCAGTAGGCGCCAGGATCGGCAGTTCGGCGGATGCCGCTTCGGCCGACGTTGTGCTCAAAGTGCGCCGTCCGAGCGAACAGGAAATCTCATCCTATAAAAGCGGCGCCGTGGTGATCGCCATCATGGACCCCTATGGCAATGAGGAGGCGATCGCGGCCCTCGCCAGCGCTGGGCTTTCGGCTTTCGCGATGGAGCTGATGCCGCGCATTACCCGCGCCCAATCGATGGACGTGCTCTCGTCCCAGGCTAATCTCGCCGGTTACCAGGCCGTCATCGAAGCGGCGGCGGTTTATGACCGCGCCATGCCGATGATGATGACGGCAGCCGGCACCGTCCCGGCCGCCAAGGTCTTCGTCATGGGCGCCGGCGTCGCCGGTCTTCAGGCGATCGCCACGGCGCGGCGCCTGGGTGCTGCGGTCTCGGCCACCGACGTGCGCCCGGCCGCCAAGGAACAGGTTGCCTCGCTCGGCGCCAAGTTCATCGCCGTCGAGGACGAGGAGTTCAAGGCGGCGGAAACGGCCGGCGGCTATGCCAAGGAAATGTCGGCCGACTATCAGGGCAAGCAGGCCGCACTCGTGGCCGAACATATTGCCAAGCAGGATATCGTCATCACCACGGCATTGATCCCCGGCCGCGCTGCGCCGCGTCTGGTTTCACGCGCCATGCTCGCCTCGATGAAGCCGGGTGCTGTCGCCGTCGACCTTGCGGTCGAGCGCGGCGGCAATATCGAGGACGTCGTTGCCGGCGAAATCGCCGATGTCGAAGGCGTCAAGGTGATCGGTTTTGCCAATATGCCGGGCCGGGTTGCAGCCAGCGCCTCGGCGCTCTACGCCAAGAATCTCGTCACCTTCCTCGAGACCATGGTCAACAAGGAAACGGGCAGCGTCGTCGTCAACCTCGACGACGAGCTCGTCAAGGCGACGATGCTGACCTATGCCGGCGACGTCGTTCATCCCGCCTTCGGCGGCGCGAAGAAGGGAGACATCTGATGGCCAGTGAAGCAATGGACAGGGCGCTGGAACAGCTCGACCAGGCGGTGACCGCCGTCGTCACGGCGGCGGCCCAGGCGCCGGAAGCGGCGAGTGCCGCTACTGGCGGGGCGATCGATCCCTTCGTCTTTCAATTCGCGATCTTCGTCTTGTCGATCTTCGTCGGTTATTACGTCGTGTGGTCGGTAACGCCGGCGTTACATACGCCGCTGATGGCCGTCACCAATGCGATCTCCTCTGTCATTGTCGTCGGCGCGCTTCTGGCGGTCGGCATCTCGACGAGCGGGCTTGCGACCGGCTTCGGCTTCGTCGCCCTCGTGCTGGTTTCGGTCAACATCTTCGGCGGCTTCCTCGTCACGCAGCGGATGCTGTCGATGTACCGCAAGAAGGACCGGTGAGCGACCGATGACCAATATCGCAGCCTTTCTCTACCTCGTCTCCGGCGTTCTGTTCATCCTGGCGCTGCGGGGTCTCTCGCATCCGGCCACTAGCCGCAAGGGCAATCTCTACGGCATGGTCGGCATGGGGATCGCTATCCTGACGACGCTGGTGCTGGCGACGCCTGACTTCGGCGGCTTTGTGCTGATCATCCTTGGGCTTGCCATCGGCGGCAGCGTCGGCGCCTATGTCGCCCGCACCATCGCCATGACCTCGATGCCGCAGCTCGTCGCCGGCTTTCATTCGCTGGTCGGACTTGCGGCCGTCCTGGTCGCGGCTTCGGCGCTCTATACGCCGGCCTCGTTCGGCATCGGCGAGATCGGTCATATCCACACCGAGGCGCGTGTAGAGATGGCGCTCGGCGTGGCGATCGGGGCACTTACCTTCACCGGCTCGATCATCGCCTTCCTGAAGCTCGACGGGCGCATGTCCGGCAAGCCGATCCTGCTGCCCTACCGGCATGTGATCAATGCGGCCCTGCTAGCGCTAATCATTCTGTTCATCATCGGGCTTGCCGTCACCGAAAGTCATTTCGATTTCTGGGCCGTCGTGGCGCTGTCGCTGGCGCTCGGCGTTCTCTTGATCGTGCCGATCGGCGGCGCCGATATGCCCGTCGTCGTCTCGATGCTGAATTCCTATTCGGGCTGGGCTGCGGCCGGCATCGGCTTCACGCTCGGCAATCTGGCGCTGATCATCACCGGCGCGCTCGTCGGTTCCTCCGGCGCAATCCTCTCCTACATCATGTGCAAGGGCATGAACCGTTCCTTCGTCTCCGTCATTCTCGGCGGTTTCGGCGGCGAGACGGCGTCCGGCGGACCCGATACCTCGGACCGGACGGTCAAGCTCGGCTCGGCCGAGGACGCGGCCTATCTGATGGCGAATGCGTCGAAGGTCATCATCGTGCCGGGATACGGCATGGCGGTTGCCCAGGCCCAGCATGCCTTGCGTGAACTCGCCGACAACCTCAAGAAGAACGGCGTCGAGGTGAAATATGCCATTCATCCCGTCGCCGGCCGCATGCCTGGCCACATGAATGTGCTGCTCGCCGAAGCGAATGTTCCCTATGACGAGGTCTTCGAGCTGGAGGACATCAATTCGGAATTCGCCCAGGCCGACGTCGCCTATGTCATCGGCGCCAACGACGTCACCAATCCTGCCGCGCGCGACGACAAGACCTCGCCGATCTACGGTATGCCGATCCTCGACGTCGATCGGGCAAAAACCTGCCTGTTCGTCAAGCGCTCACTCGGTTCCGGTTATGCCGGCATCGACAATACGCTGTTCTACAAGGACGGCACGATGATGCTGCTCGGCGATGCGAAGAAAATGACCGAGGATATCAACAAGGCGATTTTGCATTGATCGAGCCAGATGCAGCCGCCGATTGGGCGGCTGTTTGATTCATGGCGGCCGGTCCGTGCAATGCAAGCTCGGTCTCACCTTGCCGCAAACAACGCTCCTCCGGTCATACATCGCCCGGTACGAGCGTCATCTTTTCAACCCCGATCGCCAGGTTCAGTCCTTCCTGGGCTTGCACGTTCAACGGCTGCAGCATGAAAGCCTTGTTCGTGCCGCCGGCGATCACCTTGGCGCCGGCGCCTGCCCCGATGCTCGCATCCGCCCCGATGCCATAATATTCACCGGCCAAGGCGTATTGCGGCATATCCGTGCCGGTTTTCGCCATAACCTGCCAAATCATCACGCTCTTGCCGGTCTGACCGATGTCGAGGCCGAACTTCTCGATTTTGCCGGCGTAGACCGCCTTGGCGCCGCCGGATGCCGGCGTGTAGGTGCAGATCAGGTTCTTCTGCGACGTGATGATCAGGCCCTGGCCGCCATCCGATCCGCAGACCAGGCGGCCAAGCGTGACATAGTTTTCCGCGCCCGCCGGGCTTGCCCAGGCTGCGGCCGTGAGAGCCGCGGCTGCGATGATGGTTTGGTTGAACATGGTCTTTCTCCTTGGGAACGACCTGTTCGAAACGGGTGCAGGTGGCGATTGTTCCGGGAGGCTGAAGCACGCCGCATGAAACGCGTGATTCATGGGATGCGGTCCGGCACTTTGGTTTTCAGGAACCCCTGCGCGCCTCCGGGTGACATGGGTCAGTCCCGTTCCAGCGTGGCGCGCTGCGCCGTCAACACCCACAACAGGCCATCAGGCAAGAAATCGACCTCAACTGTGCCGCGGAAGGCGGAGGCCGCATGAGCTTTGATAACGGTCGTTCCGAAGCCCGTGCGTGATGGCTCTATCACCGGCGGGCCGCCACGCTCCTCCCAGGTGAAGCGGAGCAGGGCATCCGGCTTGTTTTCTTCCCTGACATCGCGCCATTCGAAGCGGACACGGCCTTGCGGAACGGAAAGCGCGCCGTATTTCACCGAATTGGTGGCCAACTCATGCAGCGCCAGACCGAGATTCTGCACCGCATCCGGCTTCAGGACGAAATCCTCACCTGTGATTTCGATCTGTTCACGCGATTGCGGGAAGGCCTGCAGATGGATATCGACGACCCGCCGCAGCGACACGCCTCCCCATTGCTCGCTGGTCAGGAGCTCGATCGAGCGCACCAGCCCCTCGAGGCGGTCGGCGACAGCGGCCTGGAAGGTCTCGACACTGTCGGCCTGCTTGGCGAGCTGGCGCATCATTGCCTGGGCAAGCGTCAGAAGATTTTTCGTGCGGTGGACGAGCTCGTGCATGACGAAACGCAGCCGGTCCTCGGTCTGGCTGCGGTCGAAGGAGGCATTCGACAGGGCGATCGCCACCTGGTTCGCCTCGATGACGCTGGTCTCGACCGGCGAGACAATGTGGCCGTCGCCCATACGCTTTGCCATTTCGGCGATATCGCGGATGGTGGTGCGCACCTGCCTCGCGACGGCATAGGCGGCGAGCACCGCGACGAGCACAAGCGCCACGCCGCCGATGATGAGGAAGCGCCAGGTGCTGAGGATCGAAGCCTGTGCTACCGGCCCCCAGATCACCGTCTTCCATGACCAGCCGGGAATTTGAGCATAACCGAGAAGCATGTGAGGCAGGATCGTTTTGTCTTCGAACACACCGCGGGAGAAACCAAGCGCCGGCAGGATGCGCGGATCGAAGGGCGTGCCAGGTTCCAGGGCTGCGGGGCCTGCGGCAACGACCACGTGACCGCTTTGATCGATGACGGCGGCCGACCAGCCGGGAGCCAGGCCCTGAGTCGTCACCACCCTGCCGAGATCCTTGGCATCCTGCGTGATGATGAGGGCGGCGACCGGATCATCCGCCGCCCGCGGGAGCGTGACGTTATAGACCCAATCGCCGCTGGTTCTGCCGCGAAAAACATCGGATGCCTCGATGCGACCGGATTTGATGGCGGCATCGAGGGCAGCGATATTTGCCATCTCTCCGAGCGGCGTGCCGAAAGGCCGGCGTGTGTTCAGCAGTTGCCGGCCGGTGCGGTCGACGGCAAGCACGTAGAGCGAATTGTTGCGGAGAGCCGTTTCCGTGCGCTCGTGGAAGGAGGCGAGATCGCCGTTTTCAAGTTCCGGCGAGCTCGACAGCAGCCGCAGCGTCGTTGCCATGTCCTGAAGCTGGCGGTCGATGATGCGCGAAAGGGCAAGCGCGTCCTGCACCGTCTCGCGTTTCAGCGCCGAACGCTGGTTGTCCTCCAGCTGCAGCAGAAGCAGCGCCACGAAGGCGAAAATCGGCAGCGCGATCGCCACCGCCATGGCAACGAGATAGGTGCCGATCGAAGCCTTTGGAAAGAACAGCGCAACGATCTTCATTGAATGCGCCACGCCGCCTGCGCCATCGCACAATCCATCGAGTCCCATCGAGCGAAGGATAAAATCGCCGAGCACAAAACATGGCCGCATCCCTTGCGTCGCTCGGACGTTGCGCGGGGCTGGGGCGGGCGCTGCCCGCAACAGTTTTCGCTCGCGGTCAGGAACGCAAAGATCCGTATCTCTCGCAAAACGCCCTCAACACGTTTTCCAACGCCCGATAGGGGGCTATCGAAGCAGCGACATGTTAGGGGGAGCAAGAGCGGGTTGCAACATCGTATGACATGCTATCGAAGACGACGGATGTTTCTTCCGCCTTTCTTTTCAAGACGATGCAGCCGCCTTCATGACAGCGTCGACGTCATGGGCGGTCGCTGCACGCGCATCGGGCCGGTCACAGGTGAGGCGGCTCCGCCGGAGATTCTCGCAACGGGAAGGTTTGGAGCATCCGATGGTCCGGCCGCCCCAATGCACATCTCTTAGCCGGCTGGAGCGCCGACGCGAGCGAGACCGTCGCGGGCCGGCTGGTATTTCGGGTCAAGTCCGATTGCATGACGATAGGAGCGGGCGGCCTTGGCCTTGTCGCCGCGGCGTTCGTAGACGAGCGCCTGGTTGGCCCAGGATTCGGCGATGTTGCCGTTGAGCTCGATCGCATGGTTGAAATCGGCAAAGGCGTTGTCGTCGTCGTTCAGCGCGATATAGGAAATGCCGCGGCCGTTATAGGGCTCGGGCGAGTTCGGTGCGAGCGAGATTGCTTTCGAGAAGTCGTCGATCGCCTTATCCTGCTGATTGCGCTTCTGATAAATCAGGCCACGATTGTGGTAGGCGCGGCCGTCGGTGGTGCCGAGCTGGATCGCCCGGTCGAAATCGTTGAACGCCTGGTTGTCCTGACCGGCCATGCGATAGACATTGCCGCGGCCGATATAGGCGACGTCATAGCTCGGGTTGATCTGCAGCGCGGCGTTATAGTCGGCGATCGCCTGGGCCTGCTGACCCATGTTGCGATAGACGAGGGCGCGGTTGGCATAGGCCTGGAAGAAGCGCGGATTGATCTGCAGCGCCGTGTTGAAATCGTTCAGCGCCGGACGGAATTGGCCGCTGCGGCCATAGGCGGAGCCGCGGACGTTGTAGCCCTCGGGATCCCTCGGGTTGGCGTTGATGACCGCCGTCAGCGACGCGATGTTCTCTTCCGACCCCTGAGCCTTGTCGATGCGGATCACGGCGTCGGTCGTATTGGTCGTTTCGCAGCCGGCAAGGCCGAACATGGCGGCCAGCGCCACAGCGGGCAGCAATGCGGTTTTCTGCAGGCGCCAGGCGCGGGACGGATTGAAGGTGGTAACAGCCATTCGGGCTCGCTTTCCCCATGCGGCATATCCGATCCTGGGATATGCGATCTTCAGCGGCAAACTAAAAAGGCGGCGGCGAACCAATCGCCCCCGCCACAATGCATCTGAAAACGTCGAAAAAACGACGGCAACGCTTAGCGTGCGACCAGGCCTTCGCGCTGGGCGCGCTTGCGGGCCAGCTTGCGAACGCGGCGAACAGCTTCGGCCTTTTCGCGGGCACGCTTCTGCGACGGCTTCTCGTAGTAGTCGCGCATCTTCATTTCGCGGAAAATGCCTTCGCGCTGCATCTTCTTCTTGAGAGCGCGGAGAGCCTGATCGACATTGTTATCGCGGACAAGTACCTGCACGAGAATCACGTTCCTTTGGTTTGGTTGATGCCTGAGGCGGCGCAGCGCCAGGGGCAAAAAAATAACGTTCGCGCGGCCGCAGCCTTGCGATTGGTGATGCGGGATAGCAGATCGGGTCGGGGAAGTCCAGACGGATATGGGAGGCAGGCGGAAAAATCACACCGGCCCGGTATCCTGTCTCGATCGCGCCGACTCCGGCAGGGCTTCATCCAGAGCTGCAATCGCCTCCTTGAGCGCCGTCCTGACCCGAAGTCGGTCGGCAGGCTCCACCCGGCTCATATCCAGATGCAGGTCGAGGCCGGCGAGATGTTCACTCAGAACGCGGCTCTTATGATCCGCGCCGAGCGTCAGCCCGTCCACAGCATAGGGCACGATCTCGCGCTGTATGCCCTTCATCGTGATCGGCGGCAGCGGATGGGCATCGACGATCTCGTTGACCAGCGCATAGGTTTCGTAGCTGATGACGATCTCCCCGCCCTGGGCGATCGATTGCAGGCGGGCCGCGAGATTGGCCTCCGCGCCGATGATCGTATAGTCCATGCGGTCGCTGCTGCCGAAATTGCCGACATTGCAATAGCCGCTGTTGATTCCCATGCGCACGACGAAAGGCTCTTCGGTGCCGTTTCTGCGCCATCTGTCCTTCAGTTCGCCGAGGCGGCGCTGCATGTCGACGGCCATGCGCAGGCAGGCTTTCGCATCCTCCTCCGGCCCCTTCGTTTCCGGGTCGCCGAAGAAGACAAGCATGGCGTCGCCGATGAACTTGTCCACCGTGCCGCCATGCGCCAGGGCAATGTTCGACATCTCGGTCAGATATTCGTTGAGCATGTCCGTCAGCGCTTCCGGCTGTAGCCGCTCGGTGGTCGCGGTGAAATCCTTGATGTCGGAGAAGAAGATCGTCAGGCGCTTGCGCTCGGTATGGACCACCACGTCCTTCTGCCCGCTGAAAATGCTCTTGTAGATCTGCGGCGAGAGGTAGCGTGAAATCTTCAGCGAGACGCTGGCGAGGAATTCGTTGGCCGCTTCCAGGTCCTGGTTGGCGTTATGGATCGCGCGCGCCTGCTGCCGTTGCAGCAGAATGAAGCTGAGGCCGATGATGGCGACAAAAAGAAAGTAGCAAAGCAGGTATTTGAAGGCGAAGACGTTGCTCGCATAGGGCTGCCGGATGATCACTTCCTGAATGCCGCGCACATCGCCAACCTTCCAATCGGTCTTTGGGCTTTCCGGATGGCTGTTGTGGCAGGCAACGCAGGCCTGACCCATGACAACGGGGGTGATGAACCGCAGGGTATCGGTCAGTCCGACACGCGTGAGATCGTTCAGCGTCTGTTGCGGATTGGTGCGCAGCGCCGCGAGCGCTTGTCTTTCGAAGTCGTCGAGCTCGTGGGATGCGCGGCTCTTGAACGGCAGGTCGGAGACGAAACGATAGGTGATATTGGCCTGCTGTTCCTTGATGACGCCGCCGAGCTCCAGCGAAAGTGTTGCCGGCAGCGGGATAGCGCCTGGAATATTGCGGTAGTTGTGGGAGACGACCGTGCCGGCGGTCGCACCGCTGGCATGCGCGGCCAAAACACGTCCGACGACGTTCGCCGAATAATAGGAGCGAATGCTCGATATCAGCGAACTCATGTCACGCGCCTGTCGCCGCAAGGTATTTCCCGAGAGATCGCTGATGTCGAGCCAGACGGCAAGCGGCAGCCCGGCCAGCATGGCCAGCACGACGACGATCAGCCAGTAGCCGCTGCGGCGCGCGGCGGATTCGGAAATCACGGCGACCCTTACCCTTCTCTTGAAAAAGCGTGCGATTTTCGATCGCTACATGAACATTTCGCCGGGCGCCCGGCAAGGTCGAAGCCTTGTCATCCTGGTAAAAGCCTGGCCAAAAATCGCAGCCGGGGGCTCATTGAAGGCCGCTCCTTATCGGCTGAGTGGAAAGACGAAGGGCCACCGGTCGAAAACGGAGCGTCCGGGATGCGTGCGTGAATGGCATTCGGGCCGAAAGCGGCGTAGCCTGTCTGCCGGCAGACGCAGGCCGCTCCGTCGGCGGCGGGAGGGACAGCCGGTGAGATGATGGCACGCGCGCAGCAAATCGGTGTGGTTATCGGCCTGGCGATCGTGGCGGCGCTGACAATGCTGCGGGCCGACGATCCCGGGATTTTCAAGCTGATCCGCGGGGTGACCTTCGACGAATATCAGCGGCTGCTTCCGAGAAGCTTCGAACCGATGCCGGTCCGCGTGGTTGACATCGACGAAGCCTCGCTGCGCGAATTCGGTCAGTGGCCGTGGCCGCGGGACAGGCTGGCGCTGTTGGTGGACAGGCTCTCGCAAATGGGGGCGGCGGCCATCGCCTTCGATGTTCTTTTCGCCGAACCGGACCGGCTGTCGCCGCGCACCGTCGTTCGCGAGGTCGCCGGCGTCGATCCTCTGCTGGCGGAGAAATTGCCCGATAACGACGAGATATTCGCCGGCTCGATTGCCGGTAAACCCGTCGTGCTCGGCTTCGGCCTGTCCAACGAGGGCAGTTACCGACCGCCCGTCAAGGCGGGCTTCGCCGTCACGGGCGAAAGCCCGATCTCGGCCCCGCCCGTTCTCCGCGCTTCGACGCCGCTCAGGCCGCAACTGGAGGCCAATGCGGCAGGGCTTGGCCATATCAGCCTCAATCCGGGCAATCCCTCGCCTGTGGTTCGCGCGGTTCCGCTGTTCCTGACCGATGGCGAGCAGCTCTATCCGAATCTGGCTATTGAGGCGCTGCGGGTGGCGCAGGGGGTGTCGACTTATGTGCTGTCGGGCGCGCCCGACCGCGCCGGCATTATGACATCGGCAAAGATCGGCGACTTCGTCGTGCCGCTGACGGCCGTCGGCGAACTCTGGCTCTATGTCACGCCGGACCGGGCTGAGCGCTATATCTCTGCACGCCAGGTGCTCTCCGGTACTGGCGCCAGCCCCGACGTTGCGGCCGCCATCAACGGCAGCGTCATTTTCGTCGGGACTTCGGCCGCCGGCCTGCAGGACATTCGCGTCACCGCGCTCGGCGAGAATGTCCCTGGCGTCTCGCTGCATGCGCAGGCCGTCGAGCAGATTCTCTCCGGCCAGTTCCTGTCACGGCCCGACTGGGCGGACGGGCTGGAAATCCTGACGATCGCGGTGCTCGGATGCCTGCTCGTCGTGATCACGACCTTCGTCAGTCCCGCCGTCGCCCTGGTCTGCGGCCTACTCATTACTGCAATGGCCCTCGTGGCCTCCTGGCTCTCCTTTCTCCATGCGGGGCTCCTTCTCGATCCGCTGGCGCCGATCGTGAGCGGATCGATCACCCATTTTGCCGCAACCTCGTTCCGCATTCTGGTGATCGATCGGGAAAGGCGCGAGGTGCGGCGCGCCTTCGGACATTATCTGTCTCCGTCGCTGCTCCATCGCATCGAGCATAACCGCGACGCATTGCGCCTCGGCGGCGACGACCGCGAGCTGACGGTCATGTTCGTCGACGTCAGGAACTTCACCGAGATGAGTGAACGGCTGGCGCCGACGGATGTCGTCGCCTTCCTGAACACATTGCTCGACGCGCTGAGCCGTCATGTCGTGGCCAATGAAGGCACACTCGACAAGTTTATCGGCGATTCGATCATGGCGTTCTGGAATGCGCCGGTTGATGTTGCGGATCATGAAGCCAAGGCCGTTCGCACAGCCCTGGCCATGCGCGAGACACTCGCCGAACTGAACGCCAGCGATGCCTTCGGCTTCGGTCCCGATCAGGAGGTCGGGATCGGCATCGGCATCCATACCGGCATTGCCTGCGTCGGCAATATGGGCGCCAAGACCCGCTTCAACTATTCGGCTGTCGGAGATGCCGTCAACGTCGCCGCCCGCATCGAGTCATCATGCAAAGAGGTAGGCTTCGATATCCTCATCTCCGACAGCACTGCACGTTCAGTGAAAGGAATGGCGCTGATCGACGCCGGGGCCATTCCACTGAAGGGAAAGAGCAGCCGCACCAAGATCCTTGCCGTCCTCGGCGATGAGCAGGTAGCGGCATCCCGGGAATTCGCCGCGCTCAATGCCGTTCACCGGCAATTGATGCAAGCCCTGCATTCGCATTCAAAGAATACCCGCAAACTTATGGATACGGCAAAGCTCAGGGCGGATGAAGTGCTGGGCGGTTTGGTGGAATTCTATCGGCGGATCCCCAGCAGGACTGGCCATTTTCGGGAATTGTCTGCCGGGAACGAAAAGAGCGCTGCCGATGCCGAAAAGTAGAAGCGATTTTCGAAGAGCGGTGTCCTTCTTCGGGATATCGCCTTCACTGCCCGACACGCCGGCAGTCCTCGCCGGCCTTCGCACTGCTCGTCGACGCACTACCCCACCGTCTGGCGGACATACCAGTGCCGACGCCTTGACTTGCAAGGATCCCGAAAACAGCCTCACCGACCGCGATTGAAATTCCGACTTCTGTCGTGGTTTCGATCATTCTTATGATCGCGATCGCCATCATGGTGGCGCTGGGGCTCCCGATGATCCAAACCGTGATTTCCGGGCTTTCCGTCATCGTCATGGCTCCCATGGCCCTCATGCTTGTCGGGTCTATCCGGCTTGTCATGGTGGGGCTTATCATGGTGCGGCCTGTCGTGATAAGGCCTGTCGTGATGAGGCTTGTCGGGCTTGTTCGGTTGCTCCTTTTGCGGCTCGGCCTGTGGCGGATCCTGCCTCTGCGGAGCAGGTGCAACTGCTGGCGGCGGCCTTGTTCTGTCCCTTCTTTCCGGCACAACGGAGGCCATATTGCAGCCGCCGAGCATGCCGAGGCCGCCCGAAAGCCGCTGGTTGCCGGAAAGGAAGGGCAGGGCACGCTGGTTTCCAAGTCTGTCAAGGATGTTGCGATCGACCCGGCCGGCCGCCGTCATATCGCCATTCGGCTTGGCGACAACGCAATCGCAGCGTTGCTGCAGCTGGCGACAGCCGCCGGGGCCGCAAAAGCTGGCCGCGCCGTTCAGGAGTACGACGGCGGTGGTGCCGTCGGCGCCGACATAGAAATCGAATGCGGTGCCGCGCACGCCGATCGTGCCGGCTGGCGTCAGGATCTGATAGGCCGACGATTTGGAATTGCCGCTGACCCAGCGGAAAGTGCCCTTGGCGGCCTTGATAGTGAGCTTTCTGACCGATTGCGTATCGTCGAACACAAACTTGTCGATGACGACAGAGGACCCCCAGCCGACCGCAAGTTTGGTGCCGTCACGAAACAGAAACTGGCCAAGGCCGGATTGCGATGTTCGGATCCGCTCGTCGCGGTGAACGCTGGCATTGACCTCTATTGGTCCAGCCTGTCCGGTGACTTCGGTCTTGATGAGGACAGCCTGGCCGACCGGCTCGGCAGCGGGCGCCGCCTGGGCGCTGCAAAAGGCGATGAAAAGCGCGTGGAAGAATGAACGCCGACCCCACATGACACAAGAACCCCGGCAAGGGGGGAGAATTAACATTTTAGTAACTTCTTGTCTTCTCGCCCTCTTGGGTGAGGGCTAGCCGACGGCCCGATCCCATTGCGTTTAACGCCACTCCCGTGAATGGCATTCGCTTCAGACTCGGGCAGGTGTGTCCTGAAAAACAGGGCGCTTTTCGACATCATGTCGCTCAGTGTCAAAACCAAAGCTCTCGCGCGTCGCAAAAGAGCCGTTGTGCCGCATTTGGATTTGCGATTTGTATGACACGGAGAATGGCCTGCCCGAAGGAGAAGAAGGCGGATGCGGAAATATTCGGTTTTTGCCGTGGCGCGAGAGGCCCTTCGTGGCCACAGAGGCTGGGAGAAGCAGTGGACGTCGCCGGAACCGCGCGCCGAATACGACGTCGTCATCATTGGCGCCGGCGGACACGGCCTGGGCGCCGCCTATTATCTCGCCAAGGAGCATGGCATCACCAATGTGGCGGTGATCGAGAAGGGCTGGCTCGGCGGCGGCAATACCGGGCGTAACACCACCATCATCCGCTCAAACTATCTCTATGAAGAGAGCATGCACATTTACGAGCATTCGATGAAGCTCTGGGAGGGGCTTTCACAGGAGCTCAACTACAATGTGATGTATTCGCCGCGCGGCGTGATGATGCTCTCGCACAATATTCACGACCAGCAGTCGTTCAAGCGGCATATCCACGCCAACCGGCTCTACGGCATTGACAATGAATGGCTGACGCCGGAACAGGCGAAGGCCTATTGCCCGCCGCTCGATATCTCCGCCAGCGCGCGCTACCCGATCAACGGTGCGGCACTGCAGCGGCGCGGCGGCACGGCGCGGCATGATGCGGTCGCCTGGGGTTATGCGCGCGCAGCATCGGACCGCGGTGTCCACATCATCCAGAATTGTGAAGTGACAGGCATCCGCCGTGCGCACGATGGACGCGTGACCGGCGTCGAGACCACGCGCGGTTTCATCGGCGCCAGAAAGATCGGCGTGTCGGCGGCCGGCCACACGACGACAATCATGAAGATGGCCGACGTGCGGGTGCCGCTGCAATCGAGCCCGCTGCAGGCGCTGGTTTCCGAGCCGCTGAAGCCGATCTTCCCCTGCGTTGTCATGTCGAACACGGTGCACGCCTATATCTCCCAGTCCGACAAGGGAGAACTGGTGATCGGCGCCGGCACCGACCAGTACAATTCCTATTCCCAGACCGGCGGGCTGCAGATCATCACCCACACGCTCGATGCCATCTGCGAACTCTTCCCGATGTTCCGGCGCGTCAAGATGATGCGCCAATGGGGCGGCATCGTCGACAACACGCCGGATCGCTCGGCGATCCAGTCGAAGACGCCGGTTCCCGGGCTTTACGTCAATTGCGGCTGGGGCACCGGCGGCTTCAAGGCGACGCCGGGCTCGGCCAATCTGTTCGCCCATCTGATCGCCCGCGACGAACCGCACAAGTTCAGCGCCGGCCTGACGCTGGAACGTTTCCGCAGCGGCCGGCTGATCGACGAGGCTGCAGCGGCGGCGGTGGCGCACTGACGATGGGTGTTTTCGTGCCAACGCTCGCCGCTTCTGTCGCTCACCCCCTCATCCGTCTTTCAGGCACCTTCTCCCCGCTGGGGAGAAGTGGAGGAGAAGGAAATCCTACATGCTGCTGATCCATTGCCCTTACTGCCAGGAAGAGCGCTCCGAGCTCGAATTCCGCGGCGCGGGTGACGCGCATATTGCGCGGCCCGCAGATATTGCCTCGATCTCGGACGCGGAATTCGAAGCCTATTTCTTTCTGCGCGACAATCCGAAGGGGCTGATATTCGAACGCTGGCGGCACATCCATGGCTGCGGACGTTTCTTCAATGCAGTCCGCGACACGGTGAGCGACAAGTTCATCACGACCTACAAGGCAGGCGAGCCGAAGCCCGAGATCGGTCCTGCAGCCGAGAAGCACGCGCCTGTCGAGACATATGAAGCCCTGGAAGGAGAGGCGCAATGAGCGGCGTCAACCGTATCGCCGGCAAGGGGCGCCTGACGCCGGCCAAAACCGCGCGCCTCAGCTTCGACGGCAAGAGCTACACGGCGCTCGAAGGCGATAGCGTCGCCTCGGCGCTGATCGCCCACGGCGTGCACCTCGTCGGCCGTTCGTTCAAATATCACCGGCCACGCGGCATTCTGTCAGCTGGCGCTGAGGAACCGAACGCCCTGATCGACGTCGCTCGCGATGCAGCACGCAAGCAGCCGAACGTGCGCGCCACCGTGCAGGAAGTCTTCGACGGCATGATCGTCAGCTCGCAGAACCGCTGGCCCTCGCTTGCCCGCGATATCGGGGCGATCAACAATCTGATGTCGCCGTTCTTCGCCGCCGGCTTCTACTACAAGACCTTCATGTGGCCACGCGCCGCCTGGAAGCATGTCTATGAACCGCTCATCCGTCGCGCCGCCGGCCTCGGTGTTGCGCCGACGGAAGGCGATCCGGACCATTATGCCAGCCGTTACGCTCATTGCGACGTGCTGGTGGTCGGCGCTGGGGTTGCCGGGCTTTCGGCGGCGCTGGCCGCGGCCCGGACCGGCGTCAGGGTGATCCTCTGCGACGAGCAGCCGGAAGCGGGCGGTGCGCTGCGCTATGATGCCGGCGTAAAGATCGACGGGCAGGACGGCTTCACGTGGGCGCAGAAGGCCGTAGCGCAGCTGAAGACGATGGACAATGTGCAAGTGCTACTGCGCACCACTGCCTTCGGCTACTACAACCACAATTTTGTCGCCCTTGCCGAGCGCGTCACCGACCATCTCGCTAATCCCGCCCATGATCTGCCGCGCGAACGGCTCTGGCAGGTCCGGGCCAAGCGGGTGATCCTCGCCAACGGCGCGATCGAACGGCACATGGTATTTCCGAATAACGACCGGCCCGGCATCATGCTGGCCTCGGCGGCGCGGACCTATCTCAACCATTACGGCGCCGCCGTCGGGAAGAATGTCGGCATCTACACGGCGCATGACTCGGCCTATGAGGCGGCTTTCGATCTGAAACGAGCAGGTGTGTCGATCGCCGCGATCGTCGATTGCCGGCAGGCCCCGGGCGCGGCGGTGCTGGCGGAGGCACGTGCGCTCGGTATCGACGTCCTGGCCGGCCAGTCGGTCATCAATACTGCGGGTCGGTTGCGCATCTCGTCAATGACGGTGGCGCGCAACGGCGGCGGTTCGCCGCGCAAGATCGCCGTGGATGCGCTGCTGGTTTCGGCCGGCTGGACACCGTCCGTGCATCTGTTCTCGCAGTCGCGCGGCAAAGTGGCCTTCGACGCTGAAAGCCAGCGTTTCCTGCCCGGCTCCTACGCGCAGGACTGCCTGTCGGTCGGCGCCTGCAACGGCACCGACGATCTGCAGCGGACGATCGAGGAATCGCTTGCCGCCGGCGAGCTGATGGCGCAGGCCACCGGCGGAAGCAGCGGCGAGAAGATCGCAATTTCGGCTGAGCAGGCCTTTGAATGGACAGGCGGCATGATCGGTGCTGCCGAAGGTGCCGGGCCGAAAACCAACGCCAAGGCGTTCATCGACTTCCAGCACGATGTCTGTGCCAAGGATATCCGCCTTGCCGTGCGCGAGGGCATGCATTCGATCGAGCACATCAAGCGCTTTACGACGAATGGCATGGCTTCGGACCAGGGCAAGCTGTCCAACATGCATGGGCTGGCGATCGCCGCCGAGATGCTCGGCAAGGAAATCCCGCAGGTCGGTCTCACCACCTTCCGCGCGCCCTACACGCCAGTCACCTACGGCACGCTGATCGGCCATTCGCGCGGAGAGTTGTTCGATCCGACGCGTAAGACGCCGCTGCACGAATGGGAAGAAGCCCATGGTGCCGTTTTCGAAGATGTCGGAAACTGGAAACGCGCCTGGTTCTACCCGCGTGCTGGCGAGACGATGCATCAGGCGGTCGCCCGCGAATGCCGCACAGCCCGAGAGTCGGCCGGCATCTTCGATGCTTCGACGCTTGGCAAGATCGAGGTGGTGGGGCCGGATGCCGCGAAGTTCCTCAACCTCATCTACACCAATGCCTGGGATACGCTGAAGCCCGGCAAGGCCCGCTACGGCATCATGACCCGCGAAGACGGCTTCGTTTATGACGACGGCGTCGTCGGGCGACTGGCCGAGGACCGTTTCCATGTGACGACGACGACCGGCGGTGCGCCACGCGTTCTTCACCACATGGAAGATTACCTGCAGACGGAATTCCCGGACCTGAAGGTATGGCTGACCTCGGTGACCGAGCAATGGGCCGTCATCGCCGTGCAGGGGCCGAAGGCGCGCGAGATCGTCGAACCACTGGTCGAAGGGGTCGACCTCTCGAATGAGGCCTTCCCGCATATGAGCGTTGCCGAATGCACGGTCTGCGGCGTGCCGGCCCGGCTCTTCCGCGTCTCCTTCACCGGTGAAGTCGGCTTCGAAATCAATGTGCCGGCCGATTATGGCCAGTCCGTGCTCGAAGCCGTCTGGGCCAATGCCGAGCCGCTCGGGGCCTGCGTCTACGGTACGGAGACGATGCACGTTCTTCGCGCCGAGAAGGGCTACATCATCGTCGGCCAGGATACTGACGGGACCGTGACCCCTGACGACGCGGGCGTTGCCTGGGCCGTTTCGAAGAAGAAGAAGGACTTCGTCGGTATTCGCGGCCTTCAGCGGCCGGACCTCGTCAAGGAGGGACGCAAGCAGCTCGTAGGCCTTGTCACCAAGGATCCGAAGCTGGTGCTCGAAGAAGGTGCACAGGTCGTGGCCAACCCGAACGAGCCGAAGCCGATGACGATGCTCGGTCATGTCACCTCGGCCTATTGGTCGGAAAACTGCGGCCGGTCGATCGCCTTCGCGCTCGTCGCCGGCGGCCGGGCGCGGATGGGCGAGACGCTCTACGTGCCGATGCCGGACCGGACGATCGCCGTCGAGGTGACGGATCTGGTATTCTTTGACAAGGAAGGAGGCCGCATCCATGGCTGATGTCGCAATTCGCAAGCCAGTGCTTGCCGGCCGTCTCGGCGGCTCCGCAACGGTACGGCTGACGGTGGCACCGGCAGCGGGCCGGGTGGCGCTGCGCGCGCCTGCGGAATCGATCGCCGCGCTTTCCAAAGCGCTCGGTCTCACTCTGCCGAACGCTCCGAAGACCTCCAGGCGGGCCGGCGCACGCTCAGCGCTCTGGATCGGGCCGGACGAATGGCTGGTAATCGACGAGGATGGCGCCGATCTGATGGCGGTGCTTTCCGGCCTCCGTGCCGTACATTCGGCGACCGACGTTTCCCACCGCAATGTCGCGATCATCGTCTCGGGACCGGGCGCGGAGACGACGCTTGCCGCCGGTTGCCCGCAGGATCTGTCGCTTGCTTCCTTTCCGGTAGGGGCCGCGTCGCGCACGATCTTCGGCAAGGCGGAAATCGTGCTTCTGCGCACGGAGGAAGAGACATTCCGGGTGGAGTGCTGGCGGTCGTTTTCGGACTTCGTTTTCGGGCTGCTCAACGAAGCGGCTCATGATGCCGGGCATTGAGGCCGCACCGCATTATTCTCTTAAATCGGAATCGATTTACGGATAAAAAATGCAGTAGCGCAAAGTTTTACAGCGTCAGCCTCTGGAAAGCCGCGCGGCGCTGTAACAATCTGCCCGCATAGGCACTTGGTCGAGGGATGGACGAATGCTGCATCATGCTTCCCTCGGCGTTTCCGATATCGAGTGGTCGGCGGCATTTTACGATGCCGCTCTTGGCGCGCTCGGTTATGTCAGGGTCTGGGATGACATCGGGCCGGGCCAGATAGGGCAGGCGGTCGGATACGGCCCTCCCGGCGGCGGGGACAAGCTAGCGATCAAACATCGGCCGGATTGCCAGCGCCCGGCAGGCCCTGGTTTTCATCTGGCTTTTGCTGCGCCGCACCGTCAGGCGGTCGATCAGTTTCATGCGGCGGCGATCACGCATGGCGGCCGTGACAACGGTGGTCCAGGCCTGCGACTCCATTACGACGAATACTATTATGCTGCGTTCGTGATAGATCCGGACGGGCACGCAATCGAAGCCGTCTTCAATTCGGCTGTATGAACAATAGTGCCGTTTTACTTAGACGTCCTCGGGACGATCCTTCGGGTCGAACTGGATGATGGTGATCCATTTTGCCGTCAGGGCCGGCTTCTTCTCGTTTTCGATCTCGATCGTAACGTCGTAGGTGGTCATCAGCATGCCGCCGCCGCGGAAGCGGGCGTCTGAGAGCAGGAAGCGGCCGCGCACGCGGGCGCCGCTTTTGACCGGTGTCATGAAGCGGACGCGGTCGAAGCCATAATTGATGCCCATGGTCTGCTCTCGCACTTTCGGCAGGCAGTTGTAATTCATCGCCGAGAGCAGAGACAATGTCAGGAAGCCATGAGCGATGGTGCCGCCGAAGGGGCTTTCGGCGGCGGCGCGCTCAGGATCGACGTGAATGAACTGATGGTCATCCGTTGCCCCCGCAAAGGCATCGATCATCGTCTGGTCGACGGTGATCCAATCCGAAAGGCCCGTTTCCATGCCGATCAATCCCCGCACGTCGGAGAGTGAAATTTCCGTGCCCATGCATTTCCCCGTCAGATAAGCCCGCCGCGCCAAAGCCTTATCGTGCATTTATGACGATTGCGATAAGGATTTGCGCCAATGGGAGGCGCCGGTCATTTTTCTATGAAAAAGCCGACGGAGCGTGGCTCGACGGTAACTCGGGCACCGGTCTTCTTCGCGCCTGCCGGCGTCAATTGACGCCAGGAAGCTTCGCCTTCCGCCGGAAGCGTAAAGAGCTCGCGGCTTTCGGAGCGATTGAAGAGCACGGCAAGCCGGGTGCGTTGGCCTCTTGAGGCCCGGTCGCCGGTTGCCAGCAGCATGCCGAGCGTGTGGAGCGACGGCGTCTCCCATTCGGCGACCGTCATCGGTTCGCCCGAAACCGAGATCCATTCGACGTCGCCATTTCCCGACAGGAAATCCGTTTCGGAAAAGACGGTGAAGCGGCGGCGCAGCCCGGCGACGAAGGCGGTATGGGCGATGAGGTCCTCATCCAATGTCTTCCAGTCGAGCCAGGTGATCTCGTTGTCCTGGCAATAGGCATTGTTGTTGCCGCGCTGGCTGCGTCCGCCTTCGTCGCCGGCCGTCAGCATGATGCTGCCGCGGGTGGCAAAGAGCGTTGATATCAGCGCCATCACATCGTTTTTTCGGCGCTTGCGGATCGAGGGGTAGAGTGTTTCGCCTTCGACGCCATTGTTCCACGAGTGGTTTTCATTATGGCCGTCGCGATTGTGCTCGCCATTGGCGTCGTTATGCTTTCCGGCATAGGAGACGAGGTCGATCAGCGTGAAGCCGTCATGGGCGGCAAGGAAATTGACGCTGCGCGTCCCTTTGCCGTCATTGCGGGCGAAGATGTCGGAAGAGCCGGCAAGGGCTGTCGCCAGCGCGCCGGTTTTCCATTGATCGCCGCGCCAATAGCAGCGCAAATCATCGCGAACCCGGTCGTTCCATTCGAGGAAGGGCGGCGGGAAGTTGCCGAGTTGGTAACCGCCCGGGCCGATATCCCAGGGTTCGGCGATCATGATCCGGTCGGCAAGCACGGTGTCGGCCAGAATCGCGGCAAGTGTTCCGCCATCGCGTTCGAAGCCGGCCGCGGTTCGGCCGAGCACCGGGGCGAGGTCGAAGCGAAAACCGTCGACGCCCGAATTGAGCACGAAATGGCGCAGGCTGTCGATGACGAGACGGCGAACTTCGGGATGGTCGCAGGCAAGCGTGTTGCCGGTTCCCGTATCGTTGACCAGTTCGCCCGGGCAATTCTGGACATGGCGGAAATAGTGCAGGTTGTCGAGGCCGCGCAGCGACAGCGTCGTGCCGTAACGATCGCTCTCGCCGGTATGGTTGAAGACGAGGTCGAGGATGACGGCGATGCCCTCGGCATGCAGGGCGGCAACGGTCTCGCGCAGCTCCGCCATGCCGCCCGGGGCGAGCCGCGGATCGAGCGCCATGAAGGCGACAGGATTGTAGCCCCAGCCGTTGGTGAGGCCGAGCGGCGGCAGGTGGCGTTCGTCGATCCAGGCGGTGATCGGCATCAGTTCGACGGCATCGACCCCGATCCGCTTCAGGTGGGCGATGACGGAGGGATGGGCAAGGGCGGAGATCGTGCCGCGCTGGTGCTCCGGTATGTCGGGATGAAGAATGGTGAAGGGCCGCACCGCCACTTCGTAGATGAAGCCGCCCGGTTTGAAGAGTGGCTTGGCGACGGCGGCGCGCGTATCGGTGGTGACGATCGCCTTCGGCATCAGATCCTGGCTGTCTTCGCCGTAGACGCCGAGGCGGGGATCGTAGCGAAACGGCCGGTCGATCTCCTTGGCGTAGGGGTCGATCAGCAATTTCGACGGATCGAACCAGAGGCCGTTGTCCGGCGCGTAGATACCGTCGGCACGATAGCCATAACACGCGCCTGCCTTCAGCCCGTCGACAAACAGACGATGGATGTGGTTGCCGTCGCGTGCCATCGGCAGGCGCGCGAATTCTCTATTGCCGTCATTGTCGAACAGGCAGAGCTCGACCTGCGCGGCATGATGCGACCAGACGGCAAATTCGACGCCGGTGTCGAAGACGATCGCGCCGACCTGCGCCGCATTGTTCCCGCGCATGTTTCCCCCGGATCAGGTGATCACGGTTGGCGCGTCGCGTCCCGTGCGTTCCCGAATGCTGGCAACGCTGTCGGCTGCTGCGATGAGATCGGCGAGCGCTTCCTGCGTTTCGAAGTTGTGGCGAGTGGAATCCGGCTCGTAGCGCTCGATATAGACACGCAAGGTTGCGCCAGACGTGCCGGTGCCGGAGAGACGGAAGACGACGCGGGAGCCGCCTTCGAAGAGGACGCGGATGCCCTGGTGCTCGCTCACCGATTTGTCGATCGGATCGTGATAGGCAAAATCGTCGGCTTTCTCGACCTTCAGGCTGCCGAAACTCTTGCCGGGCAGCGTGGAAAGCTGGCTGCGGAGACTGTCCATCAGCCCGTTCGCCGCATCGATGTCGAGGCCTTCGTAATCGTGGCGCGAATAATAGTTGCGGCCGTAGGTCTGCCAGTGCTGGGTGACGACATCGGCGACGCTCTCGCCGCGCACGGCAAGAATATTCAGCCAGAGCAGCACCGCCCAGAGGCCATCCTTTTCGCGGACGTGGCTGGATCCGGTGCCGGAGCTTTCCTCGCCGCAGATCGTCGCCATGCCGGCGTCGAGCAGGTTGCCGAAGAACTTCCAGCCGGTCGGCGTCTCATACATGCCGATGCCGCGTTTTTCGGCGACGCGGTCGGCAGCCCCCGAGGTCGGCATCGAGCGGGCGATGCCGGCGAGGCCGCCGGAGTAACCGGGAGCGAGATTGGCGTTGGCGGCAAGAATCGCCAGGCTGTCGGAGGGAGTGACGAAGATGCCGCGGCCGATGATCAGATTGCGGTCGCCGTCGCCATCGGAAGCGGCGCCGAAATCAGGCGCGTCCTCGCCCATCATCTCATCGAAGAGTTCCTTGCAGTGAACTGGGTTCGGATCCGGATGATGACCGCCGAAATCGGGCAGCGGCATGAAGTTGCGCACGGATCCCGAGGGAGCGCCGAGACGATTTTCAAAGATTTCCTTGGCATAGGGGCCGGTGACCGCACTCATCCCATCGAAGGCGATGCGGAAGCCGAGGCTGATCAGATTGCGGATGGCGCCGAAATCGAACAGCTCTTCCATCAGCGCGGCATAGTCCTCGACCGGGTCGATGACGGAGAGGATCATGCCGCCGGGAAGTTCGTCCTTGCCGATGCGATCCAGATTGACGTCGGCGAAATCGGCGATCTTGTAGCTGTCGATCGTCTTGGAGCGGGCATAGATCGCGTCGGTGATCTTTTCCGGAGCCGGACCGCCATTGTTGATGTTGTACTTGATGCCGAAATCTTCGGTCGGGCCGCCGGGATTGTGGCTGGCAGACAGAATGATGCCGCCGAAAGCCTTGTATTTGCGGATGATGTGGGACGCGGCCGGCGTCGACAGAATGCCGCCCTTGCCGACCATCACCTTGCCGAAGCCGTTGGCGGCGGCCATCTTGACCGCCTTCTGGATGACTTCGCGATTGTAATAGCGTCCGTCGCCGCCGATGACGAGGCACTTGCCATGGTAGCCTTCCAGCGAATCGAAGATCGACTGGATGAAGTTCTCCGCATAATTCGCCTGTTGGAAGACCGGAACCTTCTTGCGCAGGCCGGATGTGCCGGGCTTCTGGTCCAGGTAGGGCGTGGTGGGTACGGACTTGATCATTTTAGGTCACATGCCTTTCGAGACGAGGCTTGAATAGAGGGCAGCGTAGCGTTCGGCGCTCTTCTCCCAGGAGACATCCGATTTCATGCCCTGCTTTTGCAATTGGGTCCAGAGTTTTCGGTCCGCGTAAAAATGCATTGCACGGCGGATTGCCTGCAGCATGCCCGTTTCCGTCACGGATGAGAATTGTATGCCGGTTGCCACTTTCGCCGCAAGTGCGGCGTGATTGGCATCGATCACCGTGTCATTCAGCCCGCCGGTACGGGCGACGATCGGCACGCAGCCATAGCGCAGAGCATACAGCTGGGTCAGGCCGCAAGGCTCGAAGCGCGAGGGGATGATGATCGCGTCGCAGCCGGCCTGCATCAGATGCGACATCGGCTCGTTATAGCCGATCGAGACGCCGATGCGGCCGGGATGACGGCTGGCGGAAGCAAGCAGCGCGCCTTCGAGAGCGGCTTCGCCGGAACCGAGCACGACGAGCTTGCCACCCATGCCGACGATCTCGTCGGCGACATTGGCGACGATATCCATGCCCTTCTGCCAGGTGAGACGGCTGATAACGCAGAAGATCGGGGCATCGTCATTGTCGAGATGGAAGAACTCGGCGATCGAGCGGCGGTTCTCGTCGCGGTTCCTCAGTGTCGTCGGGCCGTAATGGGTGTGGACGACGGGATCGGTTGCCGGATTCCAGATATCGGTGTCGATGCCGTTGACGATGCCGTGCAGATTGTCGATGCGGGCGGCAATCACGCCTTCGAGCCCCATGCCGAATTCCGGCGTCAGGATCTCATCGGCATAGGTGGGGCTGACAGTGGTGATCGCATGGGCGGTTTGCAGGCCGCCTTTCAGAAAGCCGGTCGTGCCGTAATATTCGACGCCGTCGATGGCGAAGGCATGATCGGGCAGGCGCAGGCCTGAAAAGATCTCGGAGCCGAACTGGCCCTGGAAGGCGATGTTGTGGATCGTCAGCACGCTCGGAAGTTCCGGCGTCGGATAATAGTGCATGTAGACGGATGTCAGTGCTGCTTGCCAATCATGCGTGTGGACCAGATCCGGCCGCCAGCCGGGCAGCAGACCGGCGGCGATCTCGGAGGCGGCGAGCGACAGAGCGGCGAAACGGCGCCAATTGTCGGGATGGTCCTTGCCGAGCGGATCGAGATAGGGGCCGCCCGGCCTGTCGTAGTAGGCCGGGGCATGGAGGACGAGAAGATCGAGGCCCTCGTGCTGGACCTCGAGCACGGTCGCCTTTTCTCCGAGCAGGTCCGCGAATTCGAGCCTGACAACCGGGTCGCGAATGACCTTCATGACGGCGGGATAGCCGGGCAGGAGAGTCTTGGTTTCGACCCCGAAGGCGTTGAGAGCAATCGGCAGGGCGCCGGACACATCCGCCAGGCCCCCTGTCTTGATCAAAGGGAAGACTTCGGACGAAACCGAAAGAACTTTCATACGTCAGATATCCAGCTTGTCGATCATCGGCTGCGTGATCAGGCAAATGCCGCTTTCCGTCCGCCGGAAGCGCTTGGCGTCGAGTTCGGCATCCTCGCCGACAACAAGACCTTCCGGAATGACGACGCCGTGGTCGATCACCACATTCTTGAGCTGCGCGCGCCGTCCGATCTTCACATTCGGCAGGATGACCGCCCCTTCCAGCTTGGAGAAGGAATTGGCCCTGACACCGGTGAAGAGCAGGCTCTTATTGAGGCTGGCGCCAGAGATGATGCAGTCGCCCGACACGACGGATGATGTGGCCGAGCCGCGGCGATCCTCGTCATCATGGACGAATTTCGCCGGCGGGGTGATCTCGGCATAGGTCCAGATCGGCCAGGACTTGTCGTAGATATCGAGCTCCGGAACGATCGCGGTCAGGTCGATATTGGCCTGCCAATAAGCGTCGATCGTGCCGACGTCGCGCCAATAGGGCTCGTGCTCGAAATCCGATCGGACGCAGGACTTGGCGAAGCGATGGGCGACCGCCTTACCATTCTTGACGATATAGGGAATGATGTCCTTGCCGAAGTCGCGGCTCGAGGTCGGATCAGCGGCGTCGCGGCGCAGCGCATCGAGCAGGAACTTTGTGTGGAAGACGTAGATACCCATCGAGGCCAGCGCGAAATCGGGCTTGTCGGGAATGGGCGGCGGATCGGCCGGCTTCTCGACGAAGGCAATGATCTCGTCCTTGTCGTTGACATGCATGACGCCGAAGCCGGTCGCTTCCATGCGCGGCACTTCCAGGCAACCGATGGTGACGTCGGCGCCGGAATCGACGTGCTGCTGCAGCATCCATTCATAGTCCATCTTGTAGACGTGGTCGCCGGCGAGAATGACCATGTATTCGACACCATAATCCTCGATGATGTCGATGTTCTGGTAGACGGCGTCGGCGGTGCCTTCATACCACTGCGTTTCCGAAACGCGCTGGCTGGCCGGCAGGATGTCGAAGCTCTCGTTGCGCTCAGGGCGGAAGAAGTTCCAGCCGCGCTGCATGTGGCGGATCAGCGAATGCGCCTTGTATTGCGTGGCGACGCCGATGCGGCGGATGCCTGAATTCAGCGCGTTCGACAGAGCGAAATCGATGATGCGGGCCTTGCCGCCGAAATAGACGGCGGGTTTGGCACGCCGATCGGTGAGTTCCTTGAGACGGCTCCCCCTGCCGCCTGCCAGAACATAGGCCATTGCATCGCGGGCAAGTGGCTGAATACGCTTTTCTACCATTTTCTCCTCCCACCAGTCTTAATTTTCAGGTTCAAGCATAATTGTCGCCAAGGGCGGCAGGGTGATCGAGCAGGTGATGTTGCCGCCGGCATCGACGGCCTGCACGCGCCCGCCATTGCCCTTGCCGCTGCCGCCGTAGATGTCGGCATCGGTATTCAGAATCTCCCGCCACCGGCCCGCCAGGGGCAGGCGGATCGAATAATTCTCGCGATAGACGGGCGTGAAATTGGTGATCACGGCAATCGGCTTCTGGCCCGGCGCCTTGCGCAGCCAGGCAAAGACGGAATTCTGGTGGTCGTCGGCGACCAGCCATTCGAAGCCGTCGCCCTCGCAGTCACGCTCATGCAGCGCCGGTTTGCTGCGATAGGTGAAGTTGAGATCGCGCACCAAGCGCCGCATGCCTTCGTGCATCCGATACTGCAGCAGGTTCCAGTCGAGCGACTTCGCCTCGCTCCATTCGCTCCACTGGGCGAATTCCTGTCCCATGAACAACAGCTTCTTGCCGGGATAGCCCCACATATAAGCGTAATAAGCGCGGAGATTGGCGAATTTCTGCCAGTCGTCACCCGGCATCTTGGCGATTAGCGAGCCTTTGCCGTGGACGACCTCGTCATGCGACAGCGGCAGGACGAAATTTTCGGAATAGGCATAGAGCAGACCAAAGGTGAGCTCGTTGTGGTGGTGCCTGCGGTGGATCGGATCGCGTTTCATGTAGCTCAGCGTGTCGTGCATGAAGCCCATGTTCCACTTGAAACCGAAGCCGAGGCCGCCCTCGTGCACGGGCTGCGAGACCTTCGGCCATGAAGTGGATTCCTCGGCGATGGTCATGACATTGGGATGCAGGCCATAGATGCGGACATTGAGGTCCTGCAGAAAGCGGACAGCTTCGAGATTTTCGTTGCCGCCATATTCGTTCGGGATCCATTCGCCGTGTTTGCGCGAATAATCGAGATAGAGCATCGAGGCGACTGCATCGACGCGCAGGCCGTCGAGATGGAACTTCTCCGCCCAATAGAGGGCATTGTTGACGAGATAGGAGACGACCTCGGTGCGGCCGAAATTGTAGATCGCCGTGTTCCAGTCGGGATGAAAGCCCTTGCGCGGGTCTTCGTGCTCATAGAGCGCCGTGCCGTCGAACCAGCCGAGACCATGCTCGTCGGTCGGGAAATGCGCCGGCACCCAGTCGAGGATGACGCCGATGC
The DNA here is from genome assembly GCF_014200175.1 of Rhizobium lentis. GTDB lineage: Bacteria > Pseudomonadota > Alphaproteobacteria > Rhizobiales > Rhizobiaceae > Rhizobium > Rhizobium mulingense. The sequence goes on from NZ_JACHBD010000008.1 coordinate 131,803, forward strand.
CGACCTTGTGGCAGCCGTTGACGAAACGGGCAAAGCCCTCCGGCTCGCCGAAGCGGGCGGTCGGCGCGTAGAGGCCGGTCGTCTGGTAACCCCAGGAGGGATCGTAGGGATGCTCGGTGATCGGCAAGAATTCGATATGGGTGAAACCCATGTCGACACAATAGGGAATGAGGCTGGAGGCGAGCTCGTCCCAGGACAGCATGGTGCCGTCCTGCCGGCGCTGCCAGGAGCTGGCATGAACCTCATAGATCGAGATCGGCTGGCGGCGCTTGTCGGTCTCGCGCCAATGCTTCAGATGGGCCTCGTCCTCCCAGACCTGCTCCAGCTCGGCGGCGGCGACCGAGGCGGTCTTCGGCCTGAGCTCGCTGCGCCGGGCGAACGGATCGGCCTTCAGCGGCAGCAATACGCCGTCATGGCCGCGGATCTCGAATTTGTAGGCAACGCCGATCGGCACGTCAGGGGCAAAGATCTCCCAGATGCCGCTGTCGGCTCGCAGCCGCATGACGTGACGGCGACCGTCCCAATTGTTGAAATCGCCGACGACCGAGACGCGCTGCGCATTCGGGGCCCAAACGGCGAAATGGATGCCCTGGGCGCCATCATGCTTGATGAGATGCGCACCCATCTTGTCGAACAGGCGCAGGTGCGAGCCTTCGCGGGCGAAATAATCATCCATCGGCCCGAGCACCGGCCCGAAGCTGTAGGGATCGGTGACGGCCCATTCGGAATCGCCGCGCCGGGCGCGGTAACGCACCGGCTGGAGCTTTGTCAAGGAAACCGGGCCGGCGAAGACGCCGTCGGCATGAAGCTGCTTCAGTTCGCCGATGACGCCGCCGTCGAGCGTCATGGCGGTCACGTCTTCGGCGCCCGGGATGAAACACCTGGCGACGAAGGCGTCGCCGGCCTGGTGGACACCGAGGACGGCAAAGGGATTGGAATGCGAGCCGGCAAGGATCGCCGTGATTTCATCTGCCGAAATTTCCCAGGAAAGCTTTACTTCAGGGATGGTTTTCGGCGTTTTCATCCGGCTCTCCAGATTTCGTCTGCATATTGCCTGATCGTGCGATCGGAAGAGAACCAGCCCATCCGCGCCGTGTTGTTGATCGTCTTGGTGTACCAGTCGGACTGGTTGGTCCAGATCTGGTCGACGTCGCGCTGAGCCTGGGCATAGGCATCGAAATCGGCGGCGACCATGAACCAGTCGTGCGAATAGATGCCGTCGATCAGCGCGGCGTAGCGGTTGCGGTCATCGGGCGAGAAGACGCCGGAGCCGATGGCGGAGAGCGCCTGCGAGAGCTCGCGCGAGCCCTCGATAATGGCGCGGGGATTGTGGCCGTCGCTGCGGACCTTGGCGACCTCATCGGCCCTGAGGCCGAAGATGACGATGTTGTCTTCGCCGACATTGTCGCGCATCTCGACATTGGCGCCGTCGAGTGTGCCGATCGTCAGCGCCCCGTTGAGGCCGAACTTCATGTTGCCGGTGCCGGATGCCTCCATGCCGGCGGTCGAGATCTGCTCGGAGAGATCGGCGGCCGGAACCATGACCTCGGCGAGCGAGACATTGTAGTTCGGCACGAAGACGACCTTCAGCAGGCCGCGCACCGACGGGTCGTTGTTGATGGTGCGGGCGACATCGTTGATCAGCTTAATGATCAGCTTGGCGTTGTAGTAGCTCGGCGCCGCCTTGCCGGCGAAGAGTTTGACGCGCGGTACCCAGTCCAGCTCCGGATGCGAGCGGATCTGGTCGTAGAGGGCGACGGCTTCGATGATGTTCAGCAGTTGGCGCTTATATTCATGGATGCGCTTGATCTGGATATCGAACATCGCCGACGGATCGAGCTTAACGCCCATGCGGCTGGCGACGAGATTGGAGAGCGCCACCTTGTTGGCCCGCTTTATCGCCGCGAACTTCTGCTGGAAGCTCGGATCGGAAGCGTGCGCCTCGAGCGGGCGCAGCTTTTCGGCATCATCCAGGAACTCGTCGCCGATCGCCTCGCGGATCAGGCCGGTGAGGCCGGGATTGCACTGCTGCAGCCAGCGGCGCGGCGTGATGCCGTTGGTCTTGTTGTTAATGCGGTCGGGATAGAGCTTGTGCAGGTCGGCAAAGACCGTGACCTTCATCAGATCGGTGTGCAGCGCCGAGACGCCGTTGATCGAATGCGAGCCGATGAAGGCGAGGTTGCCCATGCGCACGCGGCGGTCGCCGCTCTCTTCGATCAGTGAGATCGAGCGGATTTCGCTGTCGGAAAAGTTCTTGGTCTTGCGGGCATCGAGCAGGATCTTGGCGTTGATCGCATAGACGATCTGCATATGGCGCGGCAGCAGGCGCTCGAACAGCGGTACCGGCCAGCTTTCCAACGCTTCGGGCAGAAGCGTGTGATTGGTATAGGAGAAAGTGTGGCGGGTGATCTCCCAGGCCTGTTCGAAATCCATGCCGTGCACGTCGCAGAGCAGGCGCACGAGTTCGGCGACCGAGACGGCTGGATGGGTGTCGTTCAATTGGATGGCCACCTTGTCCGGCAGCGAGGTGAAATCATCATATTGCTGCAGATGGCGGCGCAGGATGTCCTGCAGCGAGGCAGACGAGAAGAAAAATTCCTGGCGCAGGCGCAACTCCTGGCCGGCCGGCGTTGCGTCGGCCGGATAGAGAACCCGGGTCAGACTTTCGGCCTTGTTGCTTTCGCGAAGCGCGCCGATGTGGTCGCCGGCGTTGAAGGCATCGAGCAGGATCGGATCGATCGGCTGTGCCGACCAGAGGCGCAGCGTGTTGACTCGTTTGCCGCGCCAGCCGACGGCCGGCGTGTCGAAGGCGGCGGCGATCACGCGCTCCGCCGGTTTCCAGACGTAGCGCGGCTGGTCGTCATGGGTGGTGATGAATTCGACGGAACCGCCAAAGCCGATTTCATAGGAGCTCTCGCGACGCTCGAACTCCCAGGGATTGCCGTGGGCGAGCCAGTTTTCGGGCAGTTCCACCTGCCAACCGTCGGCCAGCTGCTGGCGAAAGAGGCCATGGACATAGCGGATACCGTAGCCATAGGCCGGGACGTTGACCGTCGCCATGCTCTCCATGAAGCAGGCGGCGAGACGCCCGAGGCCCCCATTGCCGAGTGCGGCATCCGGCTCTAGCCCGGCAATGACGTTGACATCGACGCCGAGCGAGGCGAGCGCATCGCGCACCTCTTCCATCAGGCCGAGATTCGAGATGGCATCGCGCATCAGGCGGCCGATCAGAAATTCGAGGGAAAGATAATAGACGCGCTTGGCGCCCGTCGCGTAGACCTCGCGGGTGGAGGCCATCCACTTGTCGATGATGCGGTCGCGCACCACCAGGATCGTCGCCGTCAGCCAGTCATGCGGCTTTGCCACCTTGGCGTCCTTGCCGATGCGGTAGGTCAGACGTTCGATGATTTCTTCAGCGAGAATTTCCGGCCTTGAACTGCGGGGAGCGGGAGAAGGGATAACCGGCTTGGAAACGGTATTCATGGTCAGATCTCGCCAATTTTAATTTGGTTTCAGGGTGTTATGCCTGATTTAATCGATTTGTCGCTTGCGCGGACCACAGTTTATGCATCGTTAGGAAGCACTTGCAACAAAGGATTTGGGCAAACGAAAAATTTGCGAAACCTTCATATTCACGGGGTTCGAGCGGATTGATTACAAACGTTTTTCCCGATCGGATGGATGGGTAGCGATCACGAAAAGCCGCGCCGGTTTGTTCCGGCGCGGCTTTTTTGATCGGCTTTCGGCTAGCGGTATCGTCAGTTCGTCAGGCGCGTTACCTGTGCGGAGGCCTTCGCTCCGATCGCCTTGAACGCGGCGAGTAGGTCTTCCATTTTTTCCGCCTGGAAATAGTGGGAGCCGTCTGAGGCGCAATACTGCAGCAGCGCTTGTCCGCCCGAAGGCGCCATGAAGGCGATCGTATAGATCTCGATGCCCTTGGACTTGGCGGTGTCGCATGTCGCCTTCGTCAGCGTGTCATATGAACGGCCGCCGCTGCTGTCGTTGTTATTGTCGCCGTCCGTCATGAAGACGATGTACTTCTTGGGTATCTGGCCGGTCTTCAGCTTGTGGGCGGAGTCTTCGGCGTCGTTCCCTGCGGCATTCTTAGCGATCAACGACGTGTAAGCCGTGTTCATTGCGCCGCTGGAATTCGTGCCGCCATTCGCCTGAAGTGCGTTGACATAGCTGGTTACACCGGTAATTCCCCAGGCGAGATTGCTCGGAGTGTATTGAACGATATCGTAAGATACCGCGCCGGTGCGGACGTATTGGGCGTTGGGATCGGCGCTGTTCAACTGGCTGAAGAGATTGCTCGCCGCGATCTTAAGCGCCTCTATCTTGGTGTAGTAATTTGTGCGGCTGCCGGTGCATTTGTCATAAACCCACTTATTATTCTTGCTGTTGTAGTGGAGGTTGCAGTCGTAGGTGAACGTTTCGGTCGGATCGTCTTCATTGACTGTGGCAGTATTCTCTCCCATTGACCCCGATTTATCGAGTGCGAGGAACATGGAGATCGAGCCTTGGGTCTGTGAGTGACCGCCGACCGTCGTGCCGGAGGTCGAGAGATGCTGTGTCTTGAAGCCGACCGCCTGCATCAACGGATTGACCGTCAGGTCGTAGCTCGGCGAAACCGTCACCTGGTAGGATGTCGAATTTCCCGATGTGTTTGTCTGCACGCTAACGCCCGTCGCGCTTTTAATATCGACGCCGCTTTGCAGATAATTCGCCATTTGCCCCACGACGAAATTCCGCGCGAAGGCTTCGGCCTGAGAGGATTGGATCGTGCCATTCGCCAACGCGGTGGCGGTGGCAAGCGCCGCCGAATCGGCGGCTTCCTGCAGTTGCTGCTTGGAGAGCAACATATCGCCGACATGGACCGCCATGCCGGCAGCGCCGAGAAGAACCGGCGCCAAAACCGCCGTCATGATACCGAAATTACCGCCTCGATCGCTGAACATGCGACGCAGGCAGGGACGCAAAAAGGAGGTGCTCATCATGTTCACCCAACTGGAAACCCTGTCAGGTGATTAACGCATGCTGGTTCTTTACGCCGTCCTTACGGCGTCAAGAGAATTTTAACGAATCGACGGTTTTTTCCAGTTTTGGGATTAGCCTATTTCAGCGGGATCACATCGACCGCTTGCACCGCGCGCTGGCTGCCGTAGCTTTTCAACACGCCGATAACAGGGACGACGTCGGAATAGTCCCGGCCGTAGGCGACGACGATATGGTCCGTGCCGGCTGGAATGTCGTTGGTCGGGTCGAGCTCGATCCAGCCGATCGTCTCGCCGCACCAGATCCTGACCCAGGCATGCATGGCATCAGCCCCTTCCAGCCGTTCCTTGCCGGGCGGCGGAATGGTGCGCAGGAAGCCGGAGACGTAACCTGCCGGAATGCCGAGGCTTCGCAGCGCCAGGATCATGATGTGGGTAAAATCCTGGCAGACGCCGCGCTTCAGCCTGAAAGCCTCAATCGGCGTCGTGTCGACCGTCGTCGCGTCGGGATCGTAGGTGAAATCCTTGTTGATGCGGGTGCAGAGCGCATGAGCGATCTGCATCGCCGTCAGATCGGGCTTGGCGCAGCTTCGTGCATAGTCGGCGATCTCGCGCGTCGGCGTCAGGCGCGGGCTGTCGCCGAGAAAATGGTGCGGCGAATCCGGCGCCAGCGACCAGATGCCTGCTATCTCCTCGGGCAGGTCGGCAAGCAGCGGCGAGAAATCGGCGGCGATCGGCTGGCTTTCGACCTGCACGCGGGCCTGCATGCGAATGTCGAGCGCCTCGTGCGGCGCACGCAGCATGAAGGCGGTGGCGGGGTGTTGAAAGAAATCGAGGAAATGCGACTGCTCGTCCGGCGTCGGCGAAATCGTGATCGAGCCGGCGACCAGGCGTTGTCGGTTGGTCAGCGAAAGCGGCATCAGGCGCATGATGTGGCGGGCGCCGGATGCCGGCACATCGTAGCTGTAACCCATGCGGAGCGAGAGGTCGTAAAGCACTGCCGTCACCCGAGATAGGTCTGGGCGAGCAGGTCGGAAAGCTGCTCCAATTCGCGTTCGAACCGCTGATAGACCTCAGGCCCCATGCCCTCCGGCGTCATCACCGCCAGGCCGGAATGAAGCCGCATCGCCTCGCGGTAGAAGGGCGACATCTGGCCGTTGATCAGGGCATTCGGCAGTTGCTCGACCTCATGGTGGATCTCATTCACCTGGAAGAGGACCGAGCGCGGATTGAGGGGATCGAGTGCCAGCAGGTCGGTGACGGTCAGGCGCGCCGTATTGACGTTGTAGCGACGGCGGTGGGTCATGACGCTGTCGCCGATCTCGAGCAGCATGTCGAGCGCGCCGTCGGGCGCTTCCGGGCCGGACATGTGGCCGAGCAGGCGGGTCATGTGCAGGCCGCGCTCGATATAGCGGCCGAGCGAGAGGAAGCGCCAACCCATGAAGCGGTACATGTTCTCGTGCACGAGGCCGGCAAAACCGGCGAGCTTGCGCAGAAGGATGGTCATCGCGTGGCTGGCGTCGTCGCCGGCAGTGACGGTGACACGGAAACGGCGGGCCGTCTTGGCGAGATCGTTGAGCGCCAGCCAGCCATCAGGCGAAAAACGGTCGCGGATGTTGCTCGCCGAATAAACCGCACTGTCGATGTTGCGCAACAGCGTTTCCGGTACGGCTTCAGCCGTATCGATATCGACGGCAGCGAGATAGGCGGAGACATCGGCGAGCAGCGGCTGGCTCGGATCGGCGGCCTCGGCATAACGCGAGTGCCAGGCGCGCAGGATGCGCAACGCCCCTTCGGCGCGTTCGATGTAACGGCCGAGCCAGAACAGGTTGTCGGCCGCCCGGCTCGGAAGGCTGCCCGGCATGTTGCGGGTGAAGCTGCCTTCGGCCGGCAGCAGCGTGTGACGCTCGACCGGCTTGTCGCTGACGATCCATACATCGGCGGCTGCGCCGCCCGACTGCATGGCAATCGCCGCGACATCGGCGCCGGAGCCGATGCGGGCAAAACCACCTGGCATGATCTGCCAGCCATTGGCGGTGCGGGCGGCGAAGACGCGCAGCGACATCGGCCGCGGCACCAGCTTGCCGTCCACCCAGGCGGGCGTCGTCGAGAGTGTGACGACCTCCTGGCCGACCAGCTTGGGGCCGTCCGAACTCAGCCAATCGGTGATGGAATCCCTGGCGGTCGCCCGCAGCGACGAGCCGAGCACGGATTCGCCGTCGTCGTCGAAGAAGGGCGCTCGGGAATAGGCCGGGCCGATCACCATCTTCTCGATATTCTTGGCGACGTGCTCGCGCTCTTCCTCCTGGCCGCACCACCAGGTCGCAATCGAGGGCAGCCGCAGATCCTGCCCCAACAGACGGCGGCAGATGGTCGGCATGAACGCCAGAAGCGCCCGGGTTTCGAGAATGCCGGTGCCGAGCGCATTGACGATGGTGACGCTTTCGGTGCGCAAGGCTTCGACGAGGCCGGCCGTGCCGATATGCGAATTCTGGTTCAATTCCAGCGGGTCGGCGAAGGCGGAATCGAGACGGCGCCAGAGCACGCCGATCGGCTTCAGGCCGGCGACGGTGCGCACCATGACGCGGCCCTTGACGACGGCGAGATCCTCGCCCTCGAGCAGCATGAAGCCGAGATAGCGGGCAATATAGGCGTGTTCGTAATAGGTCTCGTTGGCCGGGCCGGGCGTCAGCACGGCGATGCGGTCGTCGCCGGAGTGTTTCATGCCCTGCAGCGCATCGCGGAAGGCGCCGAAGAAGGAGGCGAGGCGGTGGACCGGGGTTTCGGCGTAGATATCCGAGAAGGCGCGGGTGGTGGCGACGCGGCTTTCCAGCGCGAAACCGGCGCCCGACGGCGCCTGCGTCCTGTCGGCGAGCACCCACCAATTGCCGTCAGGCCCGCGGCCGATCTCGAAAGCGCAGAAATGCAGATAGTGGCCGGATGCCGGTCTGATGCCGGAGAGCGGGCGCTGGAATTCCGGATTGGCGGCGATCAGCGCCGGCGGCAGGACCCCTTCCTCCACCAGCCGGTTGTCGCCATAGATATCGGCGACGATCGCTTCCAAGAGATCGGCGCGCTGGACCAGGCCCGCCGACAGCGCCTGCCATTCGCGCTCGTCGATAAGCACCGGGATATGCGAGATCGGCCACGCGCGTTCGCCGGTGCCCTTGCTGCCATAGGCGCGGTAGAAGACGCCGGCATCTCTGAGATAGCGGTCGGCGCGGGCGAAACGCTCGGCGAGGTCCTTTTCCGGCATTGCGCCGAGATGCGAGAGGAAACGCTGCCAGACGGGGCGGACGACGCCATTATTGTCGACCATCTCGTCGGCAGTGCCCGGAAGCGGCGCATAGTCGAAGGCCGCATCCTTGCCGATGCGAACCTCTGCCTCACCCTTGCGCTCCGCTGCGGGCCTTTTACCCATCAAATCTCACATCCCAACCTCGGCCTCAGCCCTCGGCCCCGACCCCGCCTCAAATTCCGGCGGGCCGCCGCAGATCCAGCGTCAGCGGGAATTCAAGCGAACCCGTCTCTGCGCGCGGGATATAACCGCCTGCCGTATGCCCCCACGGCTCGAAGCGGGCGAGCCGCCTTGCTTCGGCCTCGTTGCCGTTCACCGGGAAGGTGTCATAGGTCCGGCCGCCCGGATGGGCAACATGATAGATGCAGCCGCCGATCGAACGCTTCGACCATGTATCATAAATGTCAAAAGTCAAAGGTGTGTTGACCGGCAGGACCGGATGCAGGCCCGAAGCCGGCTGCCATGCCTTGTAGCGGACGCCGGCGACCGATACGCCAGAGGTGCCGGTCGGCGTCAGCGGCAGGGTGCGGCCGTTGCAAGTCACCGTGTAGCGGGCGGTATTGCTGGTTTCGAACCGCACCTGGAGGCGTTCGACGGAGGAGTCGACATAGCGGACGGTGCCGCCGACCGCGCCTTCCTCGCCCATAACATGCCAAGGCTCCAGCGCCTGGCGCAGTTCCAGCTTCGAGCCCTCGTATTCGACTTCGCCGCAGAAGGGGAAGCGGAATTCGAGCTGGGCCTTGAACCATTCCGGGCTGAGGTCGAAGCCGTTTTCGCGAAGATCGGCGAGCACGTCGAGGAAATCGGCCCAGACGAAATGCGGCAGCATGAAACGGTCGTGCAGGGTCGTGCCCCAGCGGACGAACTTGCCGTCGACCGGGTTGACCCAGAAGCGGGCGATCAGCGCGCGCACGAGCAATTGCTGGGCAAGCGACATACGTGCGTTCGGCGGCATCTCGAAGCCGCGGAACTCGATGAGGCCGAGCCTGCCGGTCGGGCCGTCGGGCGAAAACAGCTTGTCGATGCAGATCTCGGCGCGGTGGGTGTTGCCGGTGACATCGGTCAAAAGATTGCGGAACAGGCGATCGACGAGCCATGGCAGCGGCGGCTGACCGCGGCCGGGCGCCACGATCTGCGCCATGGCGATCTCCAGCTCGTAGAGGCTGTCGTGGCGAGCCTCGTCGATGCGCGGCGCCTGGCTGGTCGGGCCGATGAACATGCCGGAGAAGAGGTAGGAGAGCGAGGGGTGGCGCTGCCAGTGGAGGACGACGCTTTTCAACAGATCCGGACGGCGCAGGAAAGGGCTGTTGTTCGGATTGGCGCTGCCGACGACGACATGATTGCCGCCGCCGGTGCCGGTGTGGCGGCCGTCGATCATGAACTTGTCGGCGCCGAGCCGGGTGGCACGCGCCTCCTCGTAGATTGCGGTGGTGATATCGACGCATTCCCGCCAGTTCGAGGCTGGATGGATGTTGACCTCGATCACGCCGGGATCCGGGGCGACGCGGATGACGTTGATGCGCTCGTCCTGCGGCGGCGGATAACCTTCGATATGAACGGGAAGCTTGAGCTCGGCGGCAGCGTTTTCGGCAGCGGCGATCAGCTCAAGATAATCCTCGATCCGCTCGACCGGCGGCATGAAGACGCAGAGCCTGCCGTCGCGCGGCTCGACCGACATGGCGGTTCGCACGGCACCGCCGATTTCGCCGAGCGTCTGTTCGATGCGGCCCCGATTGTTCTCGCCGGCGTGGAAGGAGGCTTCCGGCATGGCGCGGCCGGCCGGCACGAAAACGTCGGGCAACGGTTGGCGCGGAATGGTCGGATCGGCCGGGTGGATATAGGGATAGCGCGCCGGCGGGACATAGGGCAGGGTGCCGAGCGGCAGGCGGTAGCCGATCGGGCTGTCGCCAGGCACAAGGAAGATCTTGCCGCGGCGGGTGCGCCATTTCTCACTGACCCAGACCCGGCTTTCAGCTGCCTTGGCGTTCCATGCCTGGACCGGAAGGATGTACCCCGTGGGGACAGTGAGGCCACGGTCGAAGACGCGGGCGATGCGGTTACGCTCCTCGGGATCCTTCAGCTTCGAATTCGCCGGATCGACATTGTCGGGAAGATTGCCTTCCTTGATGATCCAGTCGGCCGGATCCTCAAATGCCGGCTGCACCATGTCAGGTTTGATTGCCAGTTCCTTTGCGATCAACGTCAGGAGCTTCTCGGCATCCTCTGCCGCAGCGCCGGTATCCTTGCCTTCGGCGGCGACCAGATCGACGTTCTGCCAGATCGGCTTGCCATCGCGGCGCCAGTAGAGCGAAAAAGTCCAGCGCGGCAGGCTTTCCCCCGGATACCATTTGCCCTGGCCGTAATGCAGGAAGCCGCCGGGAGCGAAGCGTTCCTGCAGCCGGCGGATCAGGCTGTCGGCCTTTTCGCGCTTGGTCGGGCCGACGGCGGCGGTATTCCATTCCTCGGATTGGAAATCGTCAATCGAGACGAAGGTCGGCTCGCCGCCCATCGTCAGATGCACATCCTCGGCCTCGAGGACGCGGTCGACCTTCTTACCGAGTTCGTTGAGCTCGTTCCAGCTTTCATCGGAGAAGGGCTTCGTGATGCGCGGGTGTTCGGCGACGCGAGAGACCTTCATATCGAAGGCGAATTCGCTCTCGGCCTCGCCGAAATAACCGCCCGAGATCGGGGCGGCGTTGCGGTAATGCGGCGTGGCTGCCAGCGGGATGTGGCTTTCGCCGGTCAACAGGCCGGAGGTCGGATCGAGGCCGACCCAGCCGGCGCCGGGCAGATAGACCTCCGCCCAGGCATGCAGGTCGGTGAAATCGACTTCGGTGCCGGAGGGGCCGTCGAGTGCCTTCAGATCAGGCGTCAACTGGATGAGATAGCCGGAGACGAAGCGGGCGGCCAGGCCGAGATGACGAAGGATCTGGACGAGCAGCCAGCTGGTGTCGCGGCATGAGCCCTTGGCGCTTTCCAGGGTCTCCTCCGGTGTCTGCACGCCGGTTTCCATCCGGATGACATAACCGATCTGCCGCTGCAGGCGGGCATTCAAGCCAACGATCATATCGACCGTTGGCTGGCCGGGAGACCAGTCGAGCGTCGGAAGCAGCGCTTTCAGGCGCGGGCCGGCCGGCTCCGGCGTCATGTAGATCGACAGATCCTCCTGAATCGTTTCGGGATAGCCGAAGGGCCACTTGGTCGCCTCTTCCTCAACGAAGAAGTCGAAGGGATTGTAGACCGTCATGTCGGCGACAAGATCGACCTCGATCTTTAATTCTGTCACCGGGTCTGGGAAAACGTAGCGAGCGAGATAGTTGCCGTAGGGGTCCTGCTGCAGGTTGACGAAGTGGTTCGAGGGCGTGACCTTCAGCGAGTGGCTGAGCACCCGTGTCTTCGAATGCGAGGCCGGTTTCAACCGGATGATCTGTGGGCCGAGGCGGACCGGCTTGTCATAGGTATAGTGCGTCAGGTGATAGATGCTGGCTTTGATCGACATATTGCTCTTTTTATCCGGCGCGCATCGTCGTGCGGCTTGCTGTTCCCGAAGCCAGTGTGTGCAATGCAGCGAAAGAAAGCAAGGTGGAAAGGTCGATGGGGCGCCGGCTTTCAGGCCGCTCTGGCGAAAGTGACGGCAGCCTTCAGGCCCCTGCCGTCACTGCCCGATTCCAGTGTCAACGCTGCGTGGAAAAGACTGGCAATTTCCTCGACGATGGGAAGACCGAGGCCGGCGCCGGGGGCGGCGGATTCATTGCCGCGCGAAAAACGGCGACGCACCGCCTCCAGCTTCTCGCGCGGAATACCGGGGCCGTTGTCCTCGACTTCCAGGCGGATCGTCTCGGCGGCGGCGATGACGCGGACAGTGACTTCAGCGCCCTTGCCGGCATAGGCGATGGCATTGCCGGCAAGATTGCGCAGCATTTCGCCGATCAGCAGCGGCTCGGCGCGGATCATCGCCGGGCTCTCACCCTCGTAGCCGAGATCGATGCCGGCGACGGCAGCGGCCGGGATCTGTTCGCCCGTGATCTCCTGGGCGATGGCGGCGAGATCGATGGCGGAGGCGGTCAGCGCCTCCTTGGCCGTGGCGGCGTCGATCTTCGCCATCAGCAGAAGCTGGGCAAGAATGCGCTCGGCATGTGCGACGGCCTGGTCTCCCTTCAGAGCTGCCGCGTGGGCTTCACCGAGCGAGCCGGCGCGGGCCGACAGCGCAAGCTGAGTGCGGATAATCGCCAGCGGCGTGCGCAGCTGGTGGCTGGCATTGCCGGTGAAATTGCGCAGGGCATCGAGCGCCGACTGCAGGCGGACCATGAAGGAATTGACCGTATCGACCAGCGGCTCGACCTCGCTCGGCACGGTTTGTTCGATAGGATGCAGATCGTCAGGACTGCGTTCGCCGATGGCGTCGCCGAGCTTATAGAGCGGGCGGAGCGCCACCGTGACCGAGATCCAGACGATGACCGCCGCTCCGGCGATCATGAGAGCGAGGCGCAGTGCCGAACGCACGAGGATCGCCTGAGTCAACTGCCGGCGGGCAATCGTGGTTTCGGCGACGGTCACGACGAAGGGTACCGAGCGGATGCCGGTCGAGGCGGAACGTTCGAGCGTGGCGATGCGGATGGGCTCGCCGCGAAAGTTGTCGTCGGCGAAGGCCGCCGCACCGCTCGGCGTCTTCTGCAGGACCGGCAGAGCCTGGTAGCCGGTGATGAATTGGCCTGGCGGGCCGTCGACGCGGTAGAAGACGCGGTCCTGCGCTGCCGAGGTCAGCATTTCGAGCGCGACATAGGGAATATCGACCTGCAGCGTGCCGTCTTCGGCGACGACGACGCGTTCGGCGATCGCGAGTGCCGAGCCGGCGAGAACACGGTCGGAGACGATGTTCGAAGTCTGCACAGCCTCGCGATAAGTGTCGGCAAGCGCGAGCATGCCGATGACGGCCGTGGAGACGAGCAGCCAGAAGAGCAGGCGGCGCCTGAGAGAATAGGCGGCCTTCATGAAGCCTCTGGCACCTTGTCGAGATAATAGCCGATGCCGCGGGCAGTCTTGACCGTCAGGCCATGCGGCAAAAGGCGCTTTCTCAGCCGGCTGACATATTGCTCGATGGCGTTTGCGGAAATGTCGTCGTCGAAGGCGGTCAGCGACTGTATGATCGCCTCCTTGGCGACGACCTTGCCGGCCCGCATGAAGAGGATTTCGAGCAGGCCAAGTTCGCGGGCGGGGATGTCAAGAGGGGTGGAACCGGCGGAGAAGGTGCGGGAGTTGAGGTCGAAAGAAATGCCGCCGAAGCCGACCGTCGCCGAACGCAGCCCGGCCTGACGGCGAAGCAGTACGCGCACGCGGGCCTCGAATTCGGCGATGTCGAAGGGCTTGATCAGATAATCGTCGGCACCGAGATCAAGGCCTTTCACCCGTTCCTCCGGCGCTCCCCGTGCTGTCAGGATGAGGACGGCGGCCTGATTCTGGCGGGCGCGCATGGCGCGCAGCACGTCGAGCCCGTCCATCTCGGGCAGGTTGAGGTCGAGGATGACAAGGTCGAAATTTTCCGCCGCGATGACGGCATTGGCGGACGCCCCGTCATGGACGACATCGACGGCATGGCCCGTGCCGCGCAAGATCGCCGAGAGCCCGTCGGCCAGCGCGATATTGTCTTCGGTGAGCAGGATGCGCACGGTTGTTCCCCTGTTTTTAAAGCGACGTTACAGGGGTGAAGACGGCTTGTCACAGCGATTTTGAAGATTGGCGAACGGGGGCATAAAGATCGATCTCAGCTGCCCGTTCGCTCCATCTCCTCGCGCTGCGTCATCGCGGCGGCGAGCAGCTGTTGGAAGCGCGGGTCGCCGCGGATATTGTCGAGGTCGGAATCATTGTTGAACCATTTGATATGGTAGACGGAGCTGTGCGGCAGCAGCTTCTCCAGAAGCTCGATCGCCTGGTCGACATCACCGAGGACGGAATAGACGCAGGCGAGATTATACTGGGCGACGATATCGTCGGGATCGATGGCGATCGCCCGCGCCGCCCAATCGCGTGCGCGCGCCGCATCGCCGAGATGGGCAAGCGCCAGGGCACCGCGATGGGCGGGACCGGAATTTTCCGGATTGAGATTGAGCGCACGTTCGGCGCGCAGCAAGCCAAGGCGCGCCCAGTTTTCCCTGTCCACCCCACGGCCGAGCGAATGGTAGGCGGCCATCAGATGGATCGGCGAGACGTAGTCGTCAGGGCGGATTTCGGCGGCGCGGGTGAAGTATTGCACGGATTCTGCAAAATTGCCGTGCATGAAGAAGAACCTGGCATAATGGAAATTCGCCTCGAAGAGGTTCGGGTCGAGCGTCAGGGCACGCTCGAAAGCCGCCGCCGCCCGATCATCATAGCCGCTCTGATGCAGCGCCAGGCCGTGCGAGGCATGGGCCTCCGGAAGATCGGGATCGAGCGCGAGCGCGCGGGCGCTCATCTCGAGGATGCGTGTCAGCGGCACATCGTCGGGCGCCCAGTCGCGGATCGCGGCGTCGCAATCGGCGATGCCGGCATAGGCGCGGGCATAGTCCGGATCAAGCTCGACTGCTTTGCAGAACATGCGCCTGGCAAGCTGCAGGTAGGATTTCGTCCAGGTGTGGGAAAGCTGGCGGCCCCGGAGATAATAGGTATAGGCCTCGACATTGGCGGTCGGCTCGTTGGCGATCGCCTTCTTCTCCTCCGGCAGCAGCCGCACTTTCAGCTGGCCAACGATCGCATGAGTAATCTCGTCCTGGATGGCGAAGATGTCGGTAAGGTCCCGGTCGTAGCGCTCGGCCCAGAGATGATCGCCATTGGCGGTGTCGATCAGCTGGCCGGAGATGCGCACACGCTTGTCGAAGATGCGCACACTGCCTTCGAGCACATAGCGCACGCCGAGTTCCTGAGCGAGCCGCTTCAACTTCACCGAGATGCCCTTGTAGGTAAAGATCGTATTGCGCGGCACGACGTGCAGGCTGGAGATCTTGGAAAGATCGGTGATGATGTCTTCGGTGATGCCGTCGGAGAAATAATCCTGGTCGGCGTCGCCGCTCATATTGGTGAAAGGCAACACCGCGATGAAGCAGGTATTGCGATTCTGCGCGATGAGCTTGGCGGAAGAGGGTGGCGCGAGGGTGACAGTATAGACCTGCACCGGCTGGCGGATGTTCTTCAGCATGTGCTCGCCGATAAATTCGAAGCCGAGATTGAGGCGCGAGCCCACCTGATCGCGGACCGAAGCCGACACGGCGATGCCGCCGGGGGCGGCGATACGCTCGAGTCTTGCGGCAAGATTGACGCCGTCGCCGAAGATGTCGCCGTTTTCGACCACGACGTCGCCGAGATTGATGCCGATACGGAATTCGACGCGCTCATCCTTCGGGACGTTCTCGTTGCGGGCCGACATGCTGCGCTGGATTTCGGCGGCGCAGGCAACCGCATTCACCACGCTCTGGAATTCGGCCAGGATGCCGTCGCCGGTGAGCTTGACGATGCGGCCCTTGTAATCCGAAATCCTGACATCGACCAGCTCGCAGCGATGGCGGTTCAGCGCCTGCAGCGTGCCTGACTCATCGATGCCCATCAGTCGGCTGTAGCCGACGACATCCGCAGCGAGAATAGCGCTCAGTCGTCGTTCCATGACCCCTCCCATGGATCTTCCCGGGATAACCTAGCTATTTTTAGAGTTTTTGTCGCGCAGAGTCGTCCCCCGAAAAACAATTTCGGGTGGCGTCGACATTTTGACGCGGTAGCGCGACCATATATCGTCGCCGGTCTTCATCAATACTCTAAAAGGGTGAAGGGCGGCCTTGATTGCTAATCCTTTGTGGTGAAAGAAGGGCTCTCGTCGGTGGAAACGAAACATACCGCTTGGTCAACGCTTGCCGGTCGGCACCGAAAACGACCCGTGATCTAGTTGAGCCGGCCTTGCGGAGGGCCTCGCTCCGGCGCGCCCTTGCTCCTCCCGCTATGCTCGGGCATTGTTGCCGCATGAGGAGAATTTTCATCTTGCTGCTGGCATTCTGGCCGGGTTTTGCCCTGGCCGATCAGGTCTTTTTTCCGGCGAAATCGGGCAAGGCCGACGCGCCGGTGCTGACGGTTTATTCCTCGCTCGACGAGCCGCTGGCGCAGCCGATGATTCGGGGTTTTCAGGAGGCCAATCCCGATGTCGCGGTCAGATATGAGGATATGCTGACCGGCGAAATCTACGACCGGATCGTCGGGGAGACGGATGCCGGCAAGAAGACGGCAGATTTTGCTTTCTCCTCGGCGATGGATCTGCAGGTGAAGCTTTCGAATGACGGCTATGCGCAGGTCAGCAACCTGCCGATGAGCGCCGCGTGGCCGAAATGGGCGAACTGGCGCAACACCGCTTATGCGCTGACCTTCGAGCCGGCCGTATTCGTCTATCACAAGCCGAGCTTCGCGCATGAGCCGGTGCCAAGCTCGCGGGCGGAATTCATCGACTATCTGAAGCGCAAGGGCAATGCGGTCTATGGCCGGATCAGCACCTACGAT
Source organism: Rhizobium lentis (assembly GCF_014200175.1). Taxonomy (GTDB): domain Bacteria; phylum Pseudomonadota; class Alphaproteobacteria; order Rhizobiales; family Rhizobiaceae; genus Rhizobium; species Rhizobium mulingense. The sequence continues at coordinate 148,603 of NZ_JACHBD010000008.1, forward strand.
ATCGAGCGCTCCGGTGTCGGCTTTCTGTTCATGGCGCGCGACCAGGAGCAGTTCGGCGACATCTGGTCGGTGATCGGCGCGATGGGCTCGGCCGGCGTCAAACTTTACTCGACGAGCTCGGCGATCCTCGAACGCGTCGCCGACGGGCGCTTCGTGCTCGGCTACAATATTCTCGGCTCCTACGCCGCCGATTGGGCGTCGCGGCACCCTGATGTCGGGATCGTGCTGCCGAAGGACTATACGGTGGTGATGTCGCGGATCGGGCTGGTGCCGCAGGCGGCTGCCGAGCCGGAGCTCGGGCGTCGCTACCTTACCTTTTTCATGTCGAAGGAGGGCCAGACGATCATGGCGCGCGAGCTGCAGATCCCCGCGGTCAGTCCCGAGGTGGCCGGCGAGAACACGGCCAATACGCTGCAGGAGCTACTCGGCGCCCAGCTTCGGCCGGTGCCTGTCAGCCCCGGGCTGATGGTCTATCTCGACCAGGTGAAGCGAGCGCGGTTGATCGCGCACTGGAACGAGGTTCTGCGGGCTCAGTGAAAGCTCTCAGCGAAGACGACGTCGGCAATTACGGCAAAAAAGTGTCCTTTCCTCCTGGATATCTGGCCAATGTCAGCTAGATGACAGCTTGTTGTGGTGGCTTTGGCTACTTCTTCTCCGTGGAGGCGGAGAACTGAAGCTTTGGGAGGTCTTCCGCTCGTCATTCAGGACAACTGTGTCCGCCGGCCGGCTACCCTCCCGATTCCCTGGAGAATAACAGGCGGTGCGCTCAGCCGCCGACGGAGGACACATCGTGAAGCATACGTTCATTGCAACCATTATCGCAGCGGCGATCGCGCTGCCGGCCTATGCGGCCGACTACACCATCATCGCGCCGGCCGCGCCCGGTGGCGGCTGGGACCAGACCGCCCGTTCGCTGCAGACAGCGCTGCAGCAGGAGAAGATTTCCGGTAACGTCCAGGTCCAGAACGTCCCCGGCGCCGGCGGCACCATCGGGCTGGCGCAATTCAGCAGCCAGGCTGCCGGCAACCCGAACGCGCTGATCGTCGGCGGCTATGTCATGGTCGGCGCCATCCTGACCAACAAGTCGCCGGTAACGCTCAAGAACGTCACGCCGATCGCTCGCCTGACTGGCGAATATGAGGCGGTCGTGGTTCCCGCCTCGTCCGATATCAAGACGATGGCCGATCTGGTCGCCGCGCTGAAGAAGGATCCGGGCGCTGTTTCCTGGGGCGGCGGCTCGGCCGGCGGCACCGATCACATTACCGTCGGCCTGATCGCCAAGGCCGCCGGGGTCGACCCGACCAAGATCAACTATGTCGCCTTTTCCGGCGGCGGCGAAGCACTTGCCGCCATTCTCGGCAGTCAGGTCACCGCCGGTGTCTCGAGCTACAGCGAGTTCGAATCGCAGGTGAAAGCGGGCACGCTGCGTCTTCTCGCGGTATCCAGCGACAAGCGAATCGACGGCGTTGATGCTCCGACGCTGAAGGAAGCCGGCACCGATGTCAGCATCCAGAACTGGCGCATGGTCGCCGCTGCCCCCGGCCTGTCGGCAGAGCAGGTCGCGGCCATCACCGCCGATTTCGAGAAACTGCACAGCTCCGCAACCTGGCAGGAAACTCTGAAGACCAAGGGCTGGGCCGACACCTATCTGTCCGGCGACGCCTTCAAGGCGCAGCTCGAAAAGGATGTCGCCGCCACCGAAGGCATCCTCAAAGAGATCGGACTTGTTCAATGAGCGGGGATAACATCTCCTCGGCAACCACACGCCGCCCTGATTGGGCGGCGTGCATCATTGCCGCTTTCCTCTTTGTTGTCGCCGGCGTGATGTTCTGGGATGCATCGCATCTGAAAACAATCGCGCAGTACGACCGCATCGGCCCGGCAACGATGCCCGAAGTGGTGGCCTTCGGCCTCTTCTGTCTTGGGATCTGGACCGTCGCCGAAGCTTGGCGCGGCGAGTTTCCGGAACGCGATCGGCAGGAAGTTGCGCCGGTCATCTGGATTGTTGCCGGTCTCGTCGGACAGATGCTGCTTCTGCGCGTTGCCGGCTTCTCGATCGCCACAGGTCTGCTGTTTGCATTGACGGCACGCGGCTTCGGCAAGCGCAAGCTCTGGATCTCGCTGCCGTTCGGCATCGTCTTCAGCTTCGTCGTCTGGGCGATCTTCTCGCAGCTGCTGCAGCTGACGCTGCCGGCCGGCCCGCTCGAACGCCTGTTCTTCTGACGGCGCGCGCGCTGTCGGCACTTTTGATTTTGCGCAGCGCCGGATCGGGTAACGCACGGCCGGGAACGCGCTTGGGATATCAAGATGAGCACATTCGAATTCCTATGGCAGGGGATCCTGGTTGCGATGCAGCCGATGAACCTGGTTTATGCGCTGGTCGGCGTGACGCTCGGCACTGCCGTCGGCGTGCTGCCCGGCATCGGACCTGCACTCACCGTGGCGCTGCTGTTGCCCGCCACCTATAAGCTCGACCCCGGTGGCTCGCTGATCATGTTCGCCGGCATCTATTATGGCGGCATGTATGGCGGTTCGACGACCTCGATCCTCTTGAACACGCCAGGCGAAAGCGCCTCGATCGTCACAGCGCTCGAAGGTAACAAGATGGCGCGGGCAGGACGTGGCGGGCCGGCGCTGGCGACGGCGGCGATCGGTTCTTTCGTCGCCGGCCTGCTAGCGACACTCGGGCTCGCCTTCATCGCCCCCTATATCGTCAAGCTGGCGCTGGTGTTTGGACCGCGTGAATATTTCGCGCTGATGGTGCTCGCCTTCGTCACCGTGTCCTCGGCTTTCGGCGATTCGGCGCTGCGGGGCTTGACCTCGCTGTTCATCGGCTTTGCCCTTGCCATGGTCGGCATCGACCAGCAGACGGGGCAGGCCCGACTTTCCTTCGGCATACCCGACCTGCTCGACGGTATCGAGGTAACGACGCTCGCTGTGGCGATGTTCGCGATCGGCGAGACGCTTTATATCGCCGCGCAGGGCAACCGGATCGAAGATAAGGTCGAAGCCGTCAAAGGCTCGCTCTGGATGAACGCGCAGGACTGGGCGCGTTCGTGGAAGGCCTGGCTGCGCGGCACGCTGATCGGCTTTCCGATCGGCGCCATGCCGGCGGGCGGCGCGGAAATCGGCACCTTCCTCTCCTATGCGACGGAAAAGCGGCTGGCAAAGAACCCCGAAGAGTTCGGCCATGGCGCGATCGAGGGCGTGGCCGGTCCGGAGGCAGCGAACAACGCGTCTGCGGCCGGGACGCTGGTGCCGCTGCTGACGCTCGGCCTGCCGACGACGGCAACGGCGGCGATCATGCTGGCCGGCTTCCAGCAATACGGGCTGCAGCCCGGGCCGCTGCTGTTTGCCACCAACCCACAGCTTGTCTGGGGTCTGATCGCCAGCCTGCTCATCGCCAATGCGATGCTCCTGGTCTTGAACCTGCCGATGATCGGACTCTGGGTGCGGCTGCTGACCATTCCGAAGCCGTGGCTCTATGCGGGCATCCTGCTGTTTGCGACGCTCGGGACGATCGGCGCCAATCCGTCGGTATTCGAACTCGGCATGCTGCTGGCTTTCGGCCTGCTCGGTTACGTTATGCGGCTCTTCGGCTATCCGATTGCGCCGACGGTCGTCGGCCTGATCCTCGGGCCGCTTGCTGAACAGCAGCTGCGCCGGGCACTGGCGATCAGCCAGGGCGACGTCACGACGCTGGTCATGTCACCGATCGCAGCCGGCCTGCTCGTTGTCGCGGCAGCCGCCTTCCTCATTCCGCTGATCCTGCGGCTGCGTGGCCGGGGACAGGTGCTTGCACAGCTGGCGGCAAACGAAGACTGAAAAGACGAACCTACCCCTGCCTCAAGGCCGGCCATGGAGACATGCGCCGGCCTCTTCTTTCTTGCATGGCTGAGATGAGTTTACGTGCATTGTCCTGCAGGACGGGCGGCCCCATTTGCAGGTGGTCAATCATAGAACGAGAGCAAAACACAATGTCCGCTATCCGCAGTTCAATCCGCACCGGTTTCCTTGGCCGTGCATTTGCCGTGCTCGGCGCCGCAAACGCGGTCAGCGCCGCTGTCGAAGCCGGCCGCCGGCCGCGCGCCCGCGACCTCAGTGAACTCGGCATCGATCCGGCCTCCTTCGATCAGGTCACCCGCTAAGATTTTCAATGCATGAATGAAACAGCCCGCAGCCGGATGGTTGCGGGCTTTATCATTTTTGGCCAAGGGAGCCGCAACGCCAAGCGCTGCGGCTTGTTGGCGTCAGGCGTGAAGCTCTTCCTGCCGGGCGTGGTCTTCCACCCGCTCGCGCCTGTTGTGGCGGATGGATGACCAGAGCGACAGGCCGATCAGGGCCGCGCCGCCAAGCCCGGTGATCACCTCGGGGATGTGCACCAGGGTCTGCGCATACATGATCACCGCGAGGATCAGGATGGCATAGAAGGCGCCATGCTCGAGATAGCGGTATTCGGCAAGCGTTCCCTTCTCCACCAGCATGATCGTCATCGAGCGCACATACATGGCGCCGATGCCGAGGCCGATGGCGATGACGAAGAGGTTCTGCGTCAAGGCGAAGGCGCCGATGACACCGTCGAAGGAGAAGCTGGCATCCAGCACCTCCAGATAGATGAAGGCGCCGAGGCCGCCCTTGGCGGCAGCGCTCATCGTCTGCTGCGAGGCATCAAGCAACTCGCCGACGACCTCGACCGCCAGGAAGGTGAGCAGGCCGTAGATGGCGCAATGGACGAAGACGCTGGCTTCCTCGCCTCCGATCAGCCAGGAGAACACAAGCATCAGCGCCAGCACGAAGGCGATCTCGATGCCCCTGATGGTGGCCGAGCGCGCCATCACCTTTTCCAGACCGCGAAGCCAATGGATCTTCTTCTCGTGGTCGAAGAAATAGCTGAGGCCGACCATCATCAGGAAGGTGCCGCCGAAGGCTGCGATCGGCAGATGCGCATCGTTCATGATGCGGGCATATTCAGCGGGTTCGCGGGCAGCCAGCACCAGCGCGTCCCAGGGGCCGATCCGCGCCGCGATGGCGACGATCGCCAGCGGAAAGACGATGCGCATGCCGAAGACGGCAATGATGATGCCCCAGGTAAGGAATCGGTGCTGCCAGACCGGCGTCATCTCCTTCAGCTTGTTGGCATTGACGATGGCATTGTCGAAGGAGAGTGAAATCTCCAGCACCGCAAGCACGGCACAGATGAAGAAGACGGTCGCCATGCCGCCGATCGTGCCTGTTGTCTGCCATCCGAGCACGGCGCCGAGAACGAGACCTAGGGCAGTGACGATGAACGCCCAGCGAAAATAGCTGAGCGAGGATTTATCGGTCCCGATCTGATTCATGGCCGCACCTCGCGGCCGCAAACCTTGCTGGGAAGGGTGAAGGGGGAAAAACGAAGCACGCCACAATAGGCATGCGGATAAGGCATGGTGAGCTTTTTCATCGATGAAAAATCCGCCGGCTGAGCTGCAGGCGGTACCGACATCACGAGAGCGCCGTAAAAACTCTCGCCAGAGGGGCCCGGCACCAATGTTCCCCGCAGCCGATGTCTGGGAGGCTGTGGGATATGCCCTAGGTAATGAACTTTCCAGACCAGTCAAGCCCAATCGCGACACAGAAATCGGCATTTTTTAGGGAACCATCCGGCCCCCCGCCCGTTAGACTTCGGTTGAGCTTGAAGGAGGCCGATGATGCACACCTCGACCCATGTTCCTGACAAACGCACGGAAACGTCCGACCGCATGAAGCGCGCAAGGCCGAACCGCATGCAGAAAGCGCAGGTGCTGCCGCCGCATCATGTCGACCTGACCCTGACGCCCGGCGTCATCCACGACATTCATGTGCCGGCCCATGTCACCGGTGCCGACCTCTCCAAGGGCGGCCCCGACATCAAAAGCAAAAAATGAAGCTGCCCTTTGGCACTCCGGCAAATCGAAAGAGGATAAGAAGCATATGACTGTGAACTTTGTGCCCCGCGACATCTTCATCCGGCACGAAAATGAATGGAAGGCCGTTCGTGAAGCGGCCGACGAACGCATCGATGTCGGCAAGCGCCAGCGACCGTTCGGCACATCCGGCAATCACCCGGCATCGGCTGGGAAAGGCGATGCTTCGGCCGCACGATCCGAATAGGCAGCAGACAATTATCTCAGCATGAGCGCCCGGCATGAAGCCGGGCGTTTTGCTTGTCTAACGCCTCTCATCCCCGTCGACACGTTGGCCGGAATTATAGCCTAGCCACTGCTCGAGCTTGCCGAAGGCGAAGAGAACGCAAATTGCCGCAAGCGTCGTGAAGAAGGCAACCGGCCAATAGCCGAAGCCCATGGCGAGGCCGATCGCGCCGGAGAGCCACATGCCCGCGCCCGTCGTCAGTCCATGGATGCGACCCCTGGCAAAGACGATCATGCCCGCGGCCAGGAAGGCGACGCCTGCGGTCACGGCTTCGATGACGCGCAGCGGATCGATGCGGACCTGCTGGCCATCGGCGAAGCCCGGCATATGCACGGCCTCGATGGAAATTATGGCGAAGAGGGCAGCGGCAAGGCTGATCAGAATATGCGTCCGGAAGCCGGCGGGGCGATCGCGCGCCTCACGTTCGAAACCGATGAGCCCGCCAAAGACGATGGCGCCGAGCAGGCGGGCGAAGATGACGGGATAGTGGATGCGCGATGCCGGTATCATATCGGCGATAATAAGATCCATGGAAATTCCTTCTGGGATATCGGATTCTTCGCTGGCTAACGTCGGAGCGCGGGATTTGTTCGGCTTTTGCCGGCCACGCGTTTCGACTTCTGCGCCCACTTTCATGATCGAGCCTGGCCGCCGGAGGGAAGGATCGGTGGAGGATACATTATCCTTCTGTCGCGCCAACCTTTCGGAAAGGATTGGGCGGCGATAATCCCGGCCTCACGGGATTCGGACAGATGGCCAAGACAGCGACACGCGGCCGCCGCAAGGCGCCGGCGAGAGGAAAGAGCAAGGCGCGCAGCGGCGGTGGCGGACTGCTGCCGTGGATGGTGATCGCCGTTGCCGCATTCGCAGGCATCGCCGTCTATGACAATTGGAAGAGTATCAAGCCAATGCTGAGCAAACAGCCGGCTGTGGCGATGCGGGAGAGCGCGGAGACGAAGCCCGCAATCAGGAGGGATGCGCCACCGAAGCAGGTGGCGCTTGCCGCGCAGGCGCCGAAAGTGGCGCCGCCCGCGCAACCATTGCCACCGGCGGCCATTCCCACGCCGACGGCTCAGCCGGTAAAGGCGACGCCGTCTGCTTCTTCTCCCGCGACCCCGCAAACCGGTACGGGCGCCTTTGGCTATTGCGGGCAGGGCGCCCACATCAATTGCGTCGGCGACGGCGGCGTCTTCTGGTACAAGGGCGAAAAGATCGTCATTGCCGACATGGAGAGCCCGGTGGCCGACCGGGCGCGCTGCGATGACGAACGCCGGGTGGCCTTTGCCGCCAAGTTGCGTCTGCTGTCGCTGCTGAACGCCGGACCCTTCACCATGAATGCGGCTGGAAAGACCGACCCTGCAGGCGCGCCGCGCGTGGTCTCGCGTGACGGGCGCTCTTTCGGCGTGCAACTGATCAATGAGGGGCTGGCGCACAAGCCAGGGGCTGCCGGCGGCGCCTGGTGCGCCGCCTGACGGAAGCTACTTGCCCTTTTTCACCAGTTTGCCGCCGGTGCGGAAGCTGCCGGTGAACGAGGAATCCTTGCTTTCGGCCGTGCATTCGATCGCGATCGGCTTGCCGGCATAGGGATTGCCGAAGGTGCAGAAGCCGGCGACCTTGACCTGACCGGTCATCTTGTTGCCGACGCCTGTCGTGACGAGGCTGAGGGGCAGGCGGGCATTGCCATTGGACGCGGGCTTGATCCCGGCGCCATCGCCCTGGAAGCCGAGCGCCTTGCCATCCGACGTGAAGATGAACGTCACCGAGCCGTTGGCCAGTGTGACGCTGGCAAGCTCGTTCTTGCAGCCCTTGGTGGCGTCGAACTTGGCAACGACGAGCTTGGCGCATTTGCCGGACAGGGTAATGACGCCGGCCGCGCCGGGAAAGGTTTCGGCAGGAGAGGCCGGTGCGGCGGTGGCCGGCAAGGCAAGGGCGGCGGACAAAAATGCGGCGGCGGCAAGCGCAGATAAGTTCATTTCGATTTCAAACCCCATGTGCTGGCAAGGCGAATCACCGCCCCATCCTCGATTCGCCATGGCATTGTTCTGTGTCCGAATTTGGTTCCGCTATCCCCACGGCATAAGATTCCCGCCGGCTGCGCCTGGTCAGCCGTTGACGGCAAATGGGTGAAAAGCCCGCTGAGCTTGCCGGCCGGAAAGCAGGGCAACGGCGTCCTTGTCAGGTATCGACAAGCTGGCATGATTTGACGGTGGCAAGGCACTCGTCGAGCGCCTGCCGTCTTGAATGCACTGTCTGATCAGGGGAATGGGTCCAGGCAGGGAAGTCCAGACCCATTCTTTCCCGATCGGAGGTCAGTCAGATCAGGAATTTGCGGCTGCCGGCTAGAGCATGATGCCGAAATTGTAGGCAGTTTTCGGACGACATCATCCTCTAACTCTTAATTTAGAACAGGATTCAGATTTTAGCCCGAACGGACCTAAAATCATCCTGTTCTAGCCGGCAGCCATGTTTTATCAGAACGCGCGCTGCAGGCGGAAGAAGCCCGAGGTGACGTCGTCAGCATTGTCCGGATCGAGGTACTGGACCGAGATCTTCGTGGAGAGGTTGTCAACGATCTGGTAGTCGATCGTTACGCCGGCCTTCCAGGCGCTGACGTCGTCGTTGAACTCGCCAGCGGTGACGCCGTAGTTGTCGTAGTACTGAACAGCCGGGGTGATCTTCAGCTTGTCAGTCGCCTTGATGGCGTATTCGGCAGCGATCGCCCATTCAGCCTTGTTGTAGTAGGCGTTCGGGTTGGAGGCGTAGACGACTGCGAGGCCGAACGTGCCCGGACCGACAGCAACGGTACCCATGGCGCGGACGGCACCTTCTTCGTTGTCGGTGTCGTAACCAGCCGTGATCTGGTAGCTGAAGATACCAGCCTTGCCGCCGAGACCAACGGCAACGCCGACGTTGTTGGGCGTTTCGCCGTTGTAGAACGGGCCGTCTTCCAGCTCATCGACGCTGATGCCAGCGTAGAAGGCGTCGGTTTCGTACTGATAACGGATGGAGTTATGCAGGGTGACCGGAGAACCGATATCGTCGGTTTCGCCCGAGAGGCCATCGTCCCACCAGCTGTAGAACAGACCAGCGCGGAAGCCGGCGATGTCGATGTAAGCGGAATCGAGCTGGGCCTTCTGGGCCGAAGCGTTGTCAGCATTGAACTGCATGACGATGACACCGGTCAGCGGACCGTATTCGGTGTCGCTCTTGGCCGTGAACTGAACCTGGCCGCGCGTACGGGCATCCCAGTCCGAGTCGTTGGCAACGGAACCGCCGCCGCTGGCGCCGATCGAGCTGGCGTTCGGAGCAACGTCAACCTGGAAACGGACATAACCGTTGATCTTGAGGCAGGTTTCGGTGCCCGGAATGTAGAAATACCCGGTGCCGTAAGCGTCGCAGACGCGGACGTACTCAACCGGTTCCGGTTCGGCAGCAACGATAGCGTCAGCCGCCTGAGCGCCGGATACTGCTGCGAGAGCAGCAGCGGAGCCGAGAAGAAGGCTCTTGATGTTCATGGAATAACCTCCAGTTCAGATGCGAGAGGATGGGATCTTCACCCCGTGTGAGCGAAGCGGCATCCTTTTAACCAGTTGCCTGCCTCGCCGCGGTAGTTACATGGGGGATATTGCGCCGCAATAAGGATATCGATCATGACAACAGGCGGGCATAGCTATGTTGCTGAAATAACACGCGTTTTGTCACAAACTCGTCATCTGTTCGTCACAAACTCGGCGGCTCTTGATGCTTGACTAACGAGGGGTTGAAACTTGAAAACGCTAATGCAAGTGGCGAGCGCGTGAGCATGTCCTCACATGCTGTCGAGCCGTCGCTGTGATCTGCGCGACTCCGGGGATGGCTCGTAGGTAACTGCGATGGGCGGAGGCAGGCGCGGCTAAGGCCGGCAAGGCGAGGGCGGCGGAAACGAGGGGGGCGGCTGCCGGTGCGAATAATCTCCTACCTCTGACTGTGCCGGCGAACCGGTCGTACGCTGGAAGTCAGGTATTCGCATGGTTCTGCGACGTGATCTGGCGGCGTTCTCGGCCTGAATTGCTTCCTTAACGCGGTCGCGAACACCCCGCCCAAGAATTCATTCCAGGATGGCTTCCTTGCGGGCAACATTGCCGCTCACATCGATGTCACTGCCCAACATCGCGCTGCCGGTCAGATCGACACCGTAGTCCAGGAGGTTCTGACGCGTCAGGTGAAGCATGATACGGCCGGCCTGCTCGACCGGCCTGCCGCGCATATGGGAGACGACGTACTCGGCAGTGACGGGGTAGCGTCCCTCAGGAAGGCTGACACCTTTTGCCAGGGAAATCTTGTCGTTGGAAACCACAAGAGTTTTGCGTCGTTTGATGACCTGGGCCAAGTCTGAAACTCCTACTGGAGCAGGTGTATCACACCCGCAAGCCGCGATGTAAAAAGGCCTCTCGACTTCTCGAAAGGCCTTCTAGGTCAAGCAATCTGGATGGTGGGCGTGACAGGGATTGAACCTGTGACCCCTACGATGTCAACGTAGTGCTCTCCCGCTGAGCTACACGCCCATCCGATGGCGGCGCATAGATCACAAAACATTCGGAGCCGTCAATAGGCTTTTTTCAGTTTTGTGACGCGCCGCCCGGCAAGCCTTATGCGGCAAGCATTTTGTTGACCTCGTCGACGAGGTCGCGCAGGTGGAAGGGCTTGGAAAGGACCTTGGCATCCTTCGGCGCCTTCGAATCAGGGTTCAGCGCCACGGCGGCAAAACCGGTGATGAACATAACCTTCAGGTCGGGATCGAGTTCGGTGGCGCGGCGCGCCAGTTCGATGCCGTCCATCTCGGGCATGACGATATCGGTCAGCAACAGGGAAAACGGCTCCTCGCGCAGCCGGTCATAGGCGCTGGCGCCGTTATCATAAGAAAGGACCTTGTAACCGGCCTTTTCCAGCGCTTTCACCAAGAAGCGGCGCATGTCGTTGTCGTCTTCGGCGAGAAGTATCTTCTGAGTCATCAATCCAGACCGCTGATCAATAGGTTTTGGGTGGGTGCCAGCCGTTTACACTAGTCTTTGCCCGGTAAACAACCGGTGAATTGCCTGTGCGTGATTGCCATCCCTTCTACATAGTATGGACTTGGGGCCGGGCAACTGGCAACATGGCCGAAGCAGTCAGTTCATGACATGGTAAAGAGGGCAGAAAGTGCCGGAAATCCGCGAATACGAGCTTTTTGAAGTCCATGAGCCCGTGTCGCAGACCATTCCCTTCGTCTACAACTCCCCCCATAGCGGCCGCATTTATCCACCGGAATTCATCGCCCAGTCGAGGCTCGAAGGCATCGCCATCCGCCGTTCCGAGGATCACTATGTCGATGAGCTCTTCGGTTCGGCCGTCACCCTCGGCGCACCGCTTCTCGCCGCCAACTTTCCGCGCGCCTATCTCGACGTCAACCGCGAGCCCTACGAGCTCGATCCCAGGATGTTCGACGGGCTGCTGCCGCCCTATGCCAATGTCAACTCGCTGAGGGTCGCCGGCGGGCTCGGCACCATTCCGCGCATCGTCGCCGAGAACATGGAGATCTATGCGCGGCGCTTGCCGGTGCAGGAGGGGCTGGATCGGGTCGAAGCGGTCTATAAGCCTTACCATGCGGCGCTGCGCCGGCTGATCGCCCGTACCCATGTGCAGTTCGGCTTCGGCGTGCTGATCGATTGCCACTCGATGCCCGGGAATGTGCGCGTCGCCGGCTGCACCGGACGGCCCGATTTTATCATCGGCGATCGCTACGGCACCAGCGCTTCGGCCGAACTTTCGCGCGCCGCCATCGCCATCCTCGAGGAAATGGGGTTCGCGGCGATCCGCAACAAGCCCTATGCCGGCGGGTTCATCACCGAACATTACGGCCGCCCCTCGCGCGGCCTGCATGCATTGCAGATCGAGGTGAACCGGGCGATCTATGTCGACGAAGTGACGCTAGAGAAGCGCGAGGATTTTGCCGCGGTGGCCGAGGCTGTGACGGCCTTCATGCAGCAGATGGCGGATTACGTCGATAAGTTCGCCGGCGACCGGGCGCTAGCCGCCGAATAGGCTTCTTTATCAGTTTGGCGATCTTCGTGTGGCCGTCGTCTTTCGCAAGGCCAAAAAAGAACCGCGCTTGTCAGCGCGGCTAAGTCTAGGGAGGAAACACCCAAGGAGGGTATTTACAGTCAGAAGACTGTACCGACGACGCTACTATTGCATTGCACAAATGTCAAGCAATATATTGCGCTGCGACATCTTTGGGCAGTTCGTCGGATATTGCCCGCGGCGTTTGCATTCCCGTCACGTTTCGCTATGAAACCCCGATCCCGCCAGCCAAATGGTGCCACCATGCTTCCTGACCGTTCGTTCTTCAATCGTCTGGCGGAGGCCGCCCGCGCCGAGACGCTGCCGCGCTTCCGCTCCGGCCTCGATGTCGCCAACAAGCTTTCCTCGGGGTTCGATCCGGTGACGGAAGGCGACCGGGCTGCCGAGTTCGCCATCCGGGCGCTGATCGAGGAGAGTTTCCCCGATCACGGCATTCTCGGCGAAGAGCACGGCAATGTCGGGCTCGATCGTGACTATGTCTGGGTGATCGATCCGATCGACGGAACCCGCGCCTTCATAGCGGGCGTGCCGGTGTGGGGCACGCTGATCGGCCTGCAGAAAGAGGGTCGGGCGATCATGGGCATGATCGAACAACCCTTTACCGGCGAGCGTTATTTCGCCGACGAAAACGGTTCGATCTATACCGGGCCGGAGGGCGAGCGGCGGCTGGTGACGCGCCAGTGCGACCGGCTCTCGAACGCCATTCTGTTCACCACATCGCCGCACCTCTTCGGCGGCGAGGAGATGGAGAAATACCGGGAGATCGAGAGCCAGGTGCGGCTCTTCCGTTACGGCTGCGACTGCTATGCCTATGCGCTGCTGGCTGCCGGCCATATCGATCTCGTCATCGAGAACGGCCTGAAGCCGTATGATGTCGGCGGCATCATTCCCGTGATCGAGGGGGCGGGCGGGATCATCACCACCTGGGACGGCAGCCGGCCGGAAAATGGCGGCTCGATCATCGCCGCCGGCAGCCGGGCGGTCTACGAGCAGGCGATCGCCGTGCTGCAGCGCTGATCCCCGTCAGCTCCCCTGATCCCCCGGTCAGCTCGGCTGATCCCGCGTTCAGCCTGCTGATCCGGGCTCACGTGCCGAGGGCTGCGACATTCTGGCTTTCCTCGGCATCGCTGCCAGGAATGAAGGCATGGAAGGCGGCGAGTGCGGCGGCGCGGTAGATATCCCGTTCCTGGAAGATTTCGTGGCGGGCGCCATTGATCGGCACCAGCTGACCGGCGCGGAAATAGCGCGAAAGCCGCTCCTGAGCCGTATAGGGCACGACGCCGTCACGCGTCGGGGCGATGACGATGGTCGGTATGGTGATCGAAAAAAGATGGTTGGGTGAGGTGACCCGATCGATGGTCCTGAACGCCTCGGTGAGCCAACGGGCTGTCGGCGGACCGAGCGTCAGCTCCGGATGAGCCTTCATCATCGCGACATTGCGGTCGAAGCGCTGTTCGTCCGAGGTCAGCGGGTTGTGGCTGAAGTCCGGCTCCTTCAATTTCGAGGTCAACGGCAGGAAACCAAGGCCGAGAGCGGTCAGCGTGCCTGCAAGGGCACGGATGACGCGGGGTGAGGCCGTCTGGCCGGTCAGGCCGATGAAGGGAGCGGACAGCACCATGCGGTCGATGCGAGTGGTCAGATAAGGGGCGGCTGACAGCGCGATCAGCCCACCGGTGGAATGGGCGAGCAGGTAGAAAGGCAGGCGCGTGTCCGGCAGCACCACCTTTTCGAGGAAGGTGTCGAGATCGTGCTCATAATCGACAAAGCGGCGGATGTGACCGTGATTGCGGCGTTTCATCAGCCGCGGCGACCCGCCCTGGCCGCGCAGATCAAAGGTCGCGACCCAGAGGCCTTTCGCCGTGAGGTCGCGGATGGTCTCGAAGTACTTTTCGATATACTCGTTGCGGCCATGGAGAATGACCACCGTGCCCCTGGCGACCTGGGCGCCGGAGCGAAAGACGGCGTAACGCAGCCGGTGGCCGTCATGGGTTTCAAAATAACCTTCCGTGCGGTTTTCCGGGGCGGGATTGTCGGGCGTCGAATAGAGAACCTGATCCATGACTTTGCCAATGCGCCGCTGCTGCGTGCTTCGTTATCAGGGATAGCGCATGGCTCCCGGCTTGGAAAGCGGCGGCGCCGCAAAGCGGCGGGAGAAAAGGGCCGGCAGGAGCATGAGGGTGCCCGCAGCCGGCCTAGGTTGAGGCTGAAGAAGAAGGGACGATGCACTTCAGCCGCCGGGACCAGATTTACCCGACGCTGCTATCTCTAGGCGCTTGCGTCTGAATGCGTTCCGAACCGGCCGTTCATGCGGGGTTCACGGGCCGTTCAAGGCGATTCCGAAAAGGTCTTGAACTCCGCAAATCCCATCACCATCTCCTTGCTGCGGGTGCCAAGAAGGGCCCGCGCAACCGTCCCGGGGCCGCCAAACATGGGGTTTCAGGGACATTTTATCGCAACACGTCGCTTCCACAGGAGGACATCATGCGTCACGTAGACTTCTCTCCCCTTTATCGTTCGACGGTCGGTTTCGACCGCCTGTTTACCATGCTCGACAGCCTTGCTCAGCCGGAGCAGGCGCAGACCTATCCACCCTATAATATCGAGCGCACCGGTGAAAACACCTATCGCATCACCATGGCGGTCGCCGGTTTCGACGAGACCGAACTTTCGATCGAGGCCCATGCCCATGTGCTGTCCGTGAAGGGTGAAAAGAACGAGGAAACCGCCGAAGGCGGTGAATTCCTCTATCGCGGCATTGCCAAGCGCGCCTTCGAGCGCCGCTTCCAGCTCGCCGACCATGTCGAGGTGACCGCCGCTTCGCTGAAGAACGGCCTGCTGCACATCGACCTTCTGCGCAATATTCCTGAGGCCATGAAGCCCCGCAAGATCGCGATTGCCGCAGAGCCGGTCGAGGCTCCGAAGGCCATCGAGGCGCAGGTCGTCAACGGCTGATCATTATCCCGTGCGGATAAATGGACGGCGCTCCGCTTGGGGCGCCGTTTTTTATTGCGCTCGCTCTACTGCTGTTCAGGCGGGGCTGGCGGCATCCTTGATCTGCTGTTCGGTTGCGCGGCGGGCCGCGGCGGCGGCGTATTTCTGGGCGATGACGGAGCAGACCATCAGCTGGATCTGGTGGAAGAGCATCAGCGGAAGCACGATCGCGCCGATCGACTGGCCGGCAAAAATGACGTTTGCCATCGGCACGCCGCTTGCGAGACTTTTCTTGGAACCGCAGAAGGTGATGGTGATCTCGTCGGCCTTGCCGAAGCCGAGCCGGCGGCTGCCGAACATCGTCAGCAACAGCACTATCCCCAGAAGGAAGGTGTCGGCGACGATGACGACGCCGATATCGGCGATCGAGAAGGTATGCCAGAGTCCTTCGACGACTGCCGTCGAGAAGGCGAGATAGACGACCATCAGGATCGAGCCGCGGTCAACGGGCATCAGAATCTGCCTCCTGGCGCGAATCCAGTCGCCGATCCAGGGCTGCAGGATCTGGCCGGCGATGAAGGGGGCAAGCAGTTGCAGCAGGATCTGCTGAAGCGCGTCGAGGGAGAAGCCGCCATGGCCGCCGACGGAAAAGAGCAGGCCAACGAGCAGCGGCGTCAGAAACATGCCGAAAATATTCGAGGCGGAGGCCGAGCAGATGGCGGCAGGCACGTTGCCACCGGCCATCGAGGTGAAGGCGATGGATGACTGCACCGTCGACGGCAGCACGCAGAGGAAGAGGATGCCGAGATAGAGCGGCTGCGGCAGGATCGCGTCCGGTATGAAGCCGAGCGCCAGGCCAAGCAGCGGGAAGATGCCGAAGGTCGTCAGCAGGATGACGAGATGCAGGCGCCAATGCAGGAGGCCCGCGATGACGACATCGCGCGAGAGGCGGGCGCCGTGCAGGAAGAACAGGGCGGCGATGGCGAGATCGGTGGCGATGCCGAAATAATCCGCGAAGGTGCCGCTTGCCGGAAACAGCGAGGCAAGGATGACGGCGCAGACAAGCAGGCTGGTGAAGTTATCGGGCAGAAAGCGGCGCATGGCGGTCTCGCGGCAAACAAGATTGGTTATTGTTCTGTCCTCGATTATGATCCAGGATGCAAGAAATAACAGTTATCAAGAAACTGGATGTCATGCTGGACCTTTCGCAATTGCGCAGTTTCGTCGCTGTCGAACAGATGGGCAGTTTCACGCTCGCCGCAGAAAGGCTGGGTCTCGGGCAATCGACGGTCAGTCAGCATATTAAGCGGCTGGAGGCGACGCTCGGTCGCAAGCTTCTGGCGCGCGACACGCACAAGGTCATGCTGACCGGCGATGGCGAAGCGCTGCTGACGCATGCGCGCGCCATGCTTTCGATCGAGGGGCAGGTGCAGTCGCTGTTTAAGAGCAACAGCCTGCGCGGCAGCCTGCGTCTCGGCGTCTCGGAGGATTTCGTCACCAGCCAGTTGCCGGCGGCGCTGGAAGATTTCGTTCGGTCGCACCCGTCCGTCGACCTTGAACTGACCGTGGCGCTCTCCGGCGTCCTCTACGAGATGCAGGACAATGGCGACATCGATCTGGTGCTTGCCAAGCGCCGGCTCGGTGACGCACGCGGGAAGCTCGTCTATCGCGAGCCGCTCGTCTGGCTGGCGCGCGATCCTGAGCGGCTGCTGGCAGCCGGGCCACTGCCGCTGATTGCTTTCCCGCCACCGAGCGTGACACGGGCGATCGCCCTGGAAGCGCTCGGGCGCAATGGCGTGCCGTGGCGGATCGTCTGCACTTGCGGCAGTCTCAGCGGGCTGACGGCGGCTGCGCGGGCCGGGATGGGCGTGCTGGTGCAGCCGCGCAGCATGGCGCCGTCGGGGCTGAGAGAGATCGCTGCTGGAGGACTGCCGGCGCTGGAGGACGTGGAATTCGTGCTCGTGCCGCGCAAGGGCGCCGATCAGACGCTGGTCGCCGCACTTTCGGACGATATTCTGCAAAAGGTGAGAGGGCTGAGGTCGGCGTGAGCCATCGTCGGTACCGGGAGCCTGCCCGGCAGGCGGGCTCGGCCGATCAGGCGGCCAGGCACTTCAGGAAACCATCCACATCGGCTTGCGTGGTCGCAAAGCTGGTGACGAGGCGGATCAGGGTTTCGCCTTCGGAGACCAGTTCAGGCGTTGCCGCGGGCACCGGCCAGGCGTAAAATTTGGCGCCCTTTTCCTCGGCGGTTTTTGCCGCGCGCTTGCTGATGACGGCAAAGACTTCGTTTGACGCGGTCGGCCAGGCGAGCCGCGCGGCATTGCTGGCGCCGATGCCGGCGCGCAAGCGATCGGCCATGCCGTTGGAATGGCGGGCGAGATCGAGCCAGAGCCCGTTTTCGAAATAGGCATCGAACTGGGCGGCGATGAAACGCGATTTGGAAAAGAGCTGGGCGGCGCGCTTGCGGATAAAGGGCATTTCGCGCGCCCGCTCCGGATCGAAGAAGACGATCGCCTCGGCGCACCAGCAGCCGTTCTTGGTGCCGCCGAAAGAGAGCATGTCGACGCCGCGCTTCCAGGTCATGTCGGCCGGAGTGGCGCCGAGCGCAATCAACGCATTGGCGAAGCGGGCGCCGTCCATGTGGAGCGGCAGGTTGCGCTTTCGTGATATGGCGGCGATCTCGCCGATCTCCGGCAGGGAATAGACGGTGCCGATCTCGGTTGCTTGGGTGATGGTGACGGCGCTGGCACGGCCGTGACGGAGGGCGTCCTCGGGAAAGTTGGCGATTTTTGCGGAGAGTTTCGCCGGATCGATCTTGCCGGCTTCGCCGTCGACGGCAACGAGGCGGGCGGAGCCGGAGAAGAATTCCGGCGCGCCGCATTCATCCTCGATCACATGGGCCTCGGAATGGCAGAAAGTGATGCCGCCGGGGCGTTGGACGCTTGCCAGCGACAGGGAATTGGCGGCCGTGCCGGTGGCGACGAAGAAGACGGAAACCTCACGTTCGAAGATCTCGCAGAAGCGGGCCTCGACTTGTTTGTCGAGCTCGCCGGCGCCATAGGCAGGGGCAAAACCAGCCGATTCCGCCAGCAGGCGTTCGGCAATGGATCTGTGGGCGCCGGCCCAATTGTCGGATGCAAAGAACATAGCGGAGACCGTGGGAGTGAAACAGGTTCGGAGGGTCGCAGCGGACATTACGTCAATCCTTCACGGGATCAAGACCATTGCCTATAATCCATCACGAAAATTGAACCGCGCAATTAATAAATAAAATATTTCCATTTCACGTAATTTTATTTCGTGATTACGACTGATATGGCAATCTTCCGTCGCAAAATCATGATTTTTGACCCGGCGCTCTTGCGAAGCCAAGTGCTTTCTGGCATAGAACAGATGAATTAGGACAGTGTTGCTGTCCTATTTTGGCCTTTGCGGCCGAAGAAGCGCCGAAAGCCCTGGAACAGGCGGGCTTTCACGCTATAGTTCTTCCGAGCGCCAAGCCCTAGGATGGGCGGCGTGCGGAGGCGAATGGCAGGCGCGCAACGCGACGGTTTGCTTTCCCTAGAAGCAGATGTCTGCGGCGATCTTCACAATGCAACAGCGCTGTCATGCGCCGAACCTATCTTCGGGTTGCGGTGCGGGACGAAAAGCCGCCCGCGGCCCGCGGGTTTCGACAGGAGGAAAGACGATGACGAAGACGCCATCCATGGAATTTGACCGGTTTG
The DNA here is from genome assembly GCF_014200175.1 of Rhizobium lentis. Classification (GTDB taxonomy): domain Bacteria; phylum Pseudomonadota; class Alphaproteobacteria; order Rhizobiales; family Rhizobiaceae; genus Rhizobium; species Rhizobium mulingense. The sequence continues at coordinate 167,526 of NZ_JACHBD010000008.1, forward strand.
CCGCTGCTGAGATGCGCGCGACGGCCACGTCCAAATCCGCCTCCGGCCTGCCGAAGAAGCAGGGCCTCTACGATCCCCGCAACGAGCATGATGCCTGCGGCGTCGGCTTTGTCGCGCATATGAAGGGTGAGAAGTCGCACCAGATCGTCAAGGACGGCTTGTTCATTCTTGAGAACCTGACGCACCGCGGCGCTGTCGGCGCCGATCCTCTAATGGGCGACGGCGCCGGCATTCTGGTGCAGATTCCCGACCTCTTCTTCCGTGAGGAGATGGCCGGGCAGGGGATCACCCTGCCGCCGGCCGGCGAATATGGCGTCGGCCACATCTTCATGCCGCGCGATGAAAAGCAGATCGAGCACTTCAAGAAGGTGATCAAAGACGTCATTGAAGAGGAAGGTCAGGTCCTGATCGGGTTTCGCGACGTGCCGGTTGACAATTCCTCTCTCTCAAAGGCGCCGGCGATTGCCGCCACCGAACCGCATCACGTGCAGGTCTTCATCGGTGCCGGCGAGGATGCGGAGAACAACGACGAGTTCGAGCGCCGGCTGTTCACGCTGCGCAAGGTGATCTCCAACCGCATCTATGACGAGTTCGACGGCGAGGAGAGCAATTTCTATCCGGTGTCGCTGTCGTCGGCGACGGTGGTCTACAAGGGCATGTTCCTGGCCTATCAGGTCGGCGCCTATTACAAGGACCTGTCGGACCCGCGTTTCGAAAGCGCGGTCGCCCTGGTGCACCAGCGCTTCTCGACCAACACCTTCCCGTCATGGAAGCTTGCGCACCCCTATCGCATGGTCGCCCATAACGGCGAGATCAACACGCTGCGCGGCAACGTCAACTGGATGGCGGCGCGGCAGGCATCGGTTTCCTCGCCGCTGTTCGGCGAAGATATTTCCAAGCTCTGGCCGATTTCCTACGAGGGACAGTCGGACACGGCCTGCTTCGACAACGCGCTCGAATTCCTGGTGCGCGGCGGTTATTCGCTGGCGCATGCCGTGATGATGCTGATCCCGGAAGCCTGGGCCGGCAACCAGTCGATGGCGGCCGAACGCAAGGCCTTCTACGAATATCATGCCGCGCTGATGGAACCCTGGGACGGGCCGGCTGCCGTTGCCTTCACCGACGGCAAGCAGATCGGCGCGACGCTCGACCGCAACGGCCTGCGGCCGGCGCGTTATCTCGTCACTGACGACGACCGCGTCATCATGGCGTCCGAAGCCGGCGTTCTGCCGGTTCCGGAGGATAAGATCATTCAGAAGTGGCGCCTGCAGCCGGGCAAGATGCTGCTGATCGACATGGAAGAAGGCCGGATCATCTCCGACGACGAGGTGAAGTCGCAGCTTGCCACCGCGCATCCCTATCGCAGCTGGCTCGACCGCACCCAGCTGATCCTCGAAGAGCTGAAGCCGGTGGAGCCTCGGGCGCTGCGCCGTGACGTGTCGCTGCTCGACCGTCAGCAGGCCTTCGGCTACACGACCGAGGATACCCGCATCCTGATGTCGCCGATGGCGACGACGGGGCAGGAAGCGATCGGCTCGATGGGCACGGACACGCCGATCTCGGCGATGTCGGAAAAGCCGAAGCTGCTCTACACCTATTTCAAGCAGAACTTCGCGCAGGTAACGAACCCGCCGATCGATCCCATCCGCGAAGAGCTCGTCATGAGCCTCGTCTCCTTCATCGGCCCGCGCCCGAACATTCTTGACCATGAAGGCATGGCAAACGCCAAGCGCCTCGAGGTGCGTCAGCCGATCCTGACCAATGGCGATCTCGAAAAGATCCGCTCGATCGGTCATACGGAAGACCGGTTCGACACCAAGACGCTCGATTTCACCTATGACATTGAGCGCGGCGCCGCCGGCATGCCCGACATGCTCGACCGGCTATGCGAGCGCGCGGAAGCGGCCGTCAAGGGCGGCTACAACATCATTGTGCTCTCCGACCGTCAGATCGGCCCGGATCGGATCGCCATTCCGGCGCTGCTGGCGACGGCTGCCGTGCACCATCACCTGATCCGCAAGGGGCTTCGCACCTCTGTCGGTCTCGTCGTCGAGACCGGCGAGCCCCGCGAAGTGCATCATTTCTGCCTGCTCGCCGGCTACGGCGCCGAGGCGATCAATCCTTATCTCGCCTTCGACACGCTGCTCGACATGCATGCCAAGGGCGAGTTCCCCAAGGAAGTCGATGCCTCCGAAATCGTCTACCGCTACATCAAGGCGGTCGGAAAAGGCATCCTCAAGGTAATGTCGAAGATGGGCATCTCGACCTACCAGTCCTATTGCGGCGCGCAGATCTTCGATGCGATCGGCCTGTCGTCGGAACTGGTCGACAAGTATTTCTTCGGAACCGCAACGATGATTGAAGGTATCGGCCTCGAAGCGATCGCCGAAGAGACCGTCGCCCGCCACAACGCCGCCTTCGGCAAGGATCCGCTGCTTGCGACGACTCTCGATATCGGCGGCGAATACGCCTACCGCATGCGCGGCGAAAGCCATGCCTGGACGCCGGATGCGGTCGCCGCCCTTCAACATGCCGTGCGCGGCAATGCTGAGGACCGCTACCGCGAATTCGCCGAGATGGTGAACAATTCGGCGCTGCGCATGAACACGATCCGCGGGCTGTTCAACATCAAGAGCGCCGAGGCGCTCGGCCGCAAGCCGGTATCGATCGACGAGGTCGAACCGGCGGCCGATATCGTCAAGCGGTTCTCGACCGGAGCGATGTCCTTCGGCTCGATTTCCCGCGAGGCGCATACGACGCTGGCGATCGCCATGAATCGGATCGGCGGCAAGTCGAACACCGGCGAGGGCGGCGAGGAATCCGACCGCTACATGCCGCTCTCCGATGGGTCGAGCAATCCTGAGCGTTCGGCGATCAAGCAGATCGCGTCGGGCCGCTTCGGCGTCACGACCGAATATCTCGTCAACGCCGATGTGCTGCAGATCAAGGTGGCGCAGGGCGCCAAGCCCGGCGAAGGCGGCCAGCTGCCCGGTCACAAGGTCGATGCGACGGTCGCCAAGACCCGTCACTCGACCCCGGGTGTCGGCCTGATTTCGCCGCCGCCGCACCACGACATCTATTCGATCGAGGATCTGGCGCAGCTGATCTACGATTTGAAGAACGTCAACCCGACCTCTGATGTCTCGGTCAAGCTCGTCTCGGAAGTCGGCGTCGGTACGGTCGCCGCCGGCGTCGCCAAGGCGCGCGCCGACCATATCACGATCGCCGGCTTCGACGGCGGCACGGGTGCGTCGCCGCTGACCTCGCTCAAACATGCCGGCAGCCCTTGGGAAATCGGCCTTGCCGAAACCCAGCAGACGCTGGTGCTGAACGGGCTGCGTTCGCGCGTCGCGCTGCAGGTGGACGGCGGTCTGAAGACCGGCCGCGACGTCATCATCGGGGCGCTGCTCGGCGCCGACGAGTTCGGCTTCGCCACCGCGCCGCTGATCGCAGCCGGCTGCATCATGATGCGCAAGTGCCATCTCAACACCTGTCCGGTCGGTGTGGCGACGCAGGATCCGGTGCTGCGCAAGCGCTTCAAGGGCACGCCGGAGCACGTCATCAACTACTTCTTCTTCGTTGCCAACGAAGTGCGCGAAATCCTCGCCTCGCTCGGATTTGCCCGGCTTGACGAGATCATCGGCGCTTCGGAGCTCCTGGAGAAGGACGAGATGCTGGCGCATTGGAAGGCCAAGGGGCTCGACTTCAGCCGCATCTTCCACAAGGTCGATGCCGCCAAGGAAGAGACTTTCTGGACGAGCCGGCAGCAGCACCCGATCGATGACATTCTCGACCGCGTGTTGATCGAGCAGGCGCAGCCGGCGCTGACCGACAAGACGCCCGTCGCCTTTGAGGTCGACATCAAGAACGTCGACCGCTCGGCCGGCGCGATGCTGTCCGGCGAGGTTGCCAAGCGTTACCGCCATCGCGGGCTGAAAGAAGACACGATCAACGTGACGCTTCGCGGCACGGCGGGCCAGAGCTTCGGCGCCTTCCTGGCGCGCGGCGTCACCTTCAACCTGATCGGCGACGGCAACGACTATGTCGGCAAGGGACTTTCGGGCGGCAAGATCATTATCCGGCCGCCGGAAAACTCCAGGATTGTGGCCGAGAACTCGATCATCGTCGGCAACACCGTGCTTTACGGCGCCACCGAGGGCGAATGCTACTTCCGCGGCGTGGCGGGCGAACGTTTCGCCGTCCGCAATTCCGGCGCGATCGCCATCGTCGAAGGTGTCGGCGACCATGGCTGCGAATATATGACCGGCGGTGTCGTCGTCGTGCTCGGCGCCACCGGCCGCAACTTCGCGGCGGGCATGTCGGGCGGCGTCGCCTATGTGCTCGATGAAGCCGGCGATTTTGCCAGCCGCTGCAACATGGCGATGGTCGAACTCGAGCCGGTGCCGGAGGAGGACGACATGCTGGAGAAGCTGCATCATCACGGCGGCGATCTCATGCACAAGGGACGCGTCGATGTCTCTGGCGACATGACCCGCCATGACGAGGAGCGCCTCTACCAGCTGATCTCCAACCATCTGCACTATACGGGCTCGGCCCGCGCCAAGCAGATCCTCGATCACTGGGCCGACTACCGTCCGAAGTTCCGCAAGGTCATGCCGGTCGAATACCGCCGTGCGCTCGAGGAAATGGAACGCAGCCGGATGGGCATCGCCGCGGAGTGATTTGCACCGGGATATTCGCCACGTGCTGATTGCGGGTGGCGGGTATCGGAAACGTCTCGATGATCCGTGACGATCATGACGGCGAAAGGCCGTCCAGATCGCCCGGATGTTTCAGGGGATATGTTCCAATGACGGTCAAGAGAAGCAACCCGCCCGGAATGCCGGGACTGACGACAGACAATTGGCCGCGGATGAGGCGGTCATGAGGGTAAGGGACGAAGAGATGGGTAAGGTAACAGGGTTTCTGGAAATCGACCGGCAGGTGGCGAAGTACCAGCCGGCGTCGGATCGTATCCGCCATTTCCGCGAATTCACGATCCCGATGTCGGATCCGGAAGTGCAGAAACAGGCGGCGCGCTGCATGGACTGTGGCATCCCCTATTGCCACGGCCCGACCGGCTGCCCGGTGCACAACCAGATTCCTGACTGGAACGACCTCGTCTACAACAACAACTGGGAAGCGGCGATCCAGAACCTGCATTCGACCAACAACTTCCCGGAGTTCACCGGCCGCGTCTGCCCGGCGCCCTGCGAGGAAGCCTGCACTTTGAATCTCGAGGATGCGCCGGTTGCCATCAAGACGGTCGAGCAGGCGATTGCCGACAAGGCCTATGAGCTCGGCTTCATCCGGCCGCAGCCGGCGACAGTTCATACCGGCAAGAAGGTTGCCGTCATCGGCTCCGGTCCGGCCGGCATGGCGGCCGCCCAGCAGCTCGGCCGCGCCGGCCACGAGGTGCATGTCTATGAGCGCGAGACCAAGCCGGGCGGCCTGCTGCGCTATGGCATTCCCGATTTCAAGATGGAGAAGAACTTCATCGACCGCCGGGTCGAGCAGATGAAGGGCGAGGGCGTCACCTTCCATTGCGGCGTCAATGTCGGCGTCGACGTCAAGGTTGAGCAGCTGCTGGCCGATCATGACGCCGTGCTCTATTGCGGCGGCTCAGAGACGCCGCGCGAGGCGGGCATTCCGGGCATCGACCTTGCCGGCGTGCATGATGCCATGCCCTATCTGGTGCAGCAGAACCGCCGCGTCGGGCGCGAAAACATCGACAGCGTCGGCTGGCCGTCGGATCCGATCCTTGCCGGCGCCAAACATGTCGTCGTCGTCGGTGGCGGCGATACGGCGTCGGACTGTGTCGGCACGGCGTTCCGCCAGGGCGCCGTCAAGGTCACCCAGCTCGACATTCGGCCGCAGCCGCCGGAAAAGGAAGACAAGCTGGCCGTCTGGCCTTTCTGGGCAACGAAGATGCGCACCTCCTCCTCGCAGGCCGAGGGCGCCGTGCGCGAGTTCCAGGTGGCGACGCTCGAATTCATCGGCGAAGACGGCGTGCTGACGGGCGTCAAATGCTGTGAGGTCGATGAGCGCCGGCGGCCGGTTGCGGGCACGGAATTCGTCATCCGAGCCGATCTGGCCTTCATCGCCATCGGTTTCCGCGGGCCGTTTACGACAAGCGTGCTGAAGGAGCTCGAGGGCAAGCTGACGCTCAATACCGATAAGCGTGGTTCCACCAACGTTGTCGCCAACGACCGGGACTACAAGACCTCGATCGACAAGTTCTGGACGGCGGGCGACGTGCGCCGCGGCCAGTCGCTGGTGGTCTGGGCGATCCGCGAAGGCCGCCAGGCTGCCCGCGCCATCGATGAGGCCTTAATGGGCTCGAGCGTGCTGCCGAACTGATCGCGCGTCCTATAGGCTGACAGAGACACGAACTCCGCCTTTCCGGCGGAGTTTTTTATTGTGCGCGGCGCGTCCGGCGGGAGCTCTTTTGCCGGTGCGACCGCTTGACGCGCCGGGGTGGGACGCAAGCTTGAAGCAATGCCGGAGGGTGAGGCTTATGCCTGACGCGGGCTCAGGAGGAGCCGTCGCGAATGATCGACAAGGATTATTCAAATGGTTTCTGCACTCGATAATACCAGGATGGTTTCGACCCAATACGCCTTGAAGAATCTTCGTAGCTCCGATGAAAGCTCAGAGGATACGCAGAGTTCGTCGGCGGCAAGCATTCTGCGCAGCTACGGACTCGATTCGAGCTCCGCGTCGCTTCTTTCCAATCAGGCGCTGTCGGGGCTGCTCGACGCGCTTTCGTCCAAGGACGACACCTCCGACGAGACCGACACGACTGACGACAGCGCCGATGTGACCAGCGGCTCCTTCATGTCGATGCTGAAGCAGCAGTTGCAGGAAGCGGCCGCGGCCGAGGGCGAAAGCGGCAAGGCCCATGACATGCTGGCTGCGCTGGAGGCAGGCACGCTCACCATCTCCGATCCGACGCAAGGTGTGTCGGTCGCCGCCTGGGACATCGACGATCCTGACGAGGCAGACACGGAAAGCAAGGTCGGCAGGACGATCGATGTCAGAGGCTGGAGCGAATTCCTGAATGCACATCTGGAGCGTGGTTCCGACGGCGCCTTCATCAAGGAAAACGGCAGCTATGTCGACCAGACGACTGAAGGCAATGCCTTCTTTGGCCTGATCGGCTCAAACTATTATTATCTGAGCTGGCCGCAGACGGCGGCGAAGTGAAGGGAATGAAGGCCGCCTCGCGCGGCCTTTCTCATTTCACCGAGACTTCGGCCGGCGATTTGGCCGCCGGCATGCGGTAGTCGTCGACGCGCCCGACTGGGGCCGGCGTCATCTCGCCCTGTTCGACGAGGAGATCGCGCGGCGATTTCGTCAGCGTCACAGGCGGCGGGCTTGCGCCGAGAAGCTCGGTGCCGCCGTCGAGATTGGGATCGGAGAGACTGATCGGCACGGTGTGTTCGACCGGATTGGTGGGAAGGCCGAGACCGGGCAGGGCACTCTCGTCGAGCCGCACCAGATCCGGGCTTGCTTGGGTGCCGAGAATGCGGCGGGCCGGCTTTTCCACATAGAAGGCAAGTTTGCGGCGGCCGGCCTGCGTGAGGTTGACGCCGTCGGAGGTGCGCAGGCGCACCTGCTGGCCATTCACATCCGAACCGGTGACGATGAAGTTGCTGTTCTCGTCGACGAAGCCATCCCAGATATCTACGAATTCGCCGCCGATGCTTTCCACCTGGTTGCGGTAGAGCTGATTCATCTGGACGGCGTCAGCCGTCATCTGATCGGATTCGAAGGCGGGAAGTCCGACCCAAAGCAGCGGGATCTTGCGGTCGGTGACTTCTTTGCCGAAGGAAAGAACGCGGCGGCGATATTCGGCAAACCAGCCGTCAGTGCGGAATTTTTCCTTGGCTGTGTCGGTCACCATCTGCTGGCGATCGTTGGCGCCGATCATGACGACGACCATGGCCGGCTTCAGCTCGTCGATCATCTTCGGCAGCTGTTCCGGCCAGTCATAATAATCGTCGCGGACAAGGCCCGAGGAGACGTTGCCGCGGGCTTCGACGACGACGCCGGGCGAAGTCTCGAAGGCGGCGGTCAGGCCGTCGCCGAGGCCGCTGGCGAGGAAATCGCCGACGATCAGGATCTTCTTGGCGTCGCCAAGCTTCTGCACGATCGGCTCTTCCTGCACCGGCGGCCGCACCGGCGGCGCGGTGCGGGTATTGATCACCGCCTTCTGCGTCGGCGGGCGCTTGCGCTGCTGCTGGCGTCTCGGCTGCGGGGCATCAGGGGCCTGCGGACCGTCATCATCGAGATAGCGCCGGCCAAGGAAGAAATCGAGGATCGACCGGCGCTGGTAGCGCTGTTCCTGGGCCTCGGCGACATGCACCGGCGCAAGCGCGCCGGCGCACAGCGAAGCCGCCGTCAAGGCGAGCAACAGCCAACGGATTTTCGGGGTCCGATCACTTTTCTTCATCATGGGCAGTTCCGAATCTGCCGGCATCTTGCACGCAGGGTAGGTCAGCGTCCACTCCCGCTCATAATTTAGGTCACGGTTCTGTGGCTTCCAATCAGGGCTTGCCTTTCGGCATGGCGCTAGCGGCGGAGTGCGTTCAGGAGCGGCAGTGAGGGCTCGCCGTCCGGCTGCATGCCGATGCGCTCCTGCACCGCCGATATCGCCGCTTTCGAACCCGAGCCGAAATTGCCATCGACCTCGCCATTGTAATAGCCGAGGGTCTTGAGGCGGGTCTGCAGCTCGAATTTCTCGGTGATATCAAGGGCGCCGTCCGGGCGCGGCCAGCGCTGCTGCATGCCGCCGTAACCGGCGATCTGATCGGCCAGCAGGCCAACCGCAAGCGCGTAGCTGTCCGAAGCATTGTAGTTCTTGATGGTGAAAAAGTTGGCCGTCATCAGGAAGCCCGGGCCGTTCGGTCCGGCCGGCATTTTCAGTACGGCCTTGCTGCCGCCTTCGCGGAAGGCCTTGCCGTTCGCGCGTTTCAGGCCGAGTTCCGCCCATTGGGCGAGCGTATGGGTCTTGCCTGCCTGCTTGGCGGCGGCCGCGGGAACGATGACCTCGTAGCCCCAGGTCTTGCCGGTATCCCAGCCGTTCTTCATCAGGAGATTGGCCGAAGTCGCCAGCGCGTCCGGCACCGAATTCCAGATGTCGCGATGGCCGTTGCCGTCGGCATCGACGGCGTAAAGCAGGTAGCTCGTCGGGATGAACTGCGTATGGCCCATGGCGCCCGCCCAGGAGCCGGTCATCTCACGTGCCGGCACGTCGCCGTTCTGCAGGATCTTCAGCGCGGCAACCAGCTGCTTCTTGGCGAACTTGGCGCGGCTCGGATCGGCATAGGCAAGCGTCGCCAGTGCACGCGGCACGTAATGCAGCCGGTCGTCCTTGTCGAGGATCGCTCCGTAATTGGATTCCATCGACCATATTGCGAGCAGAATGGCCTTGTCGACGCCGAAGCGCTGTTCGATCGCGTTGAGCGTGCGGGCATGCTTGGCGGCCATCTCGCGGCCGATCTTGACCGTGTAGGGATTAACACGCGAATCGATGTAATCCCAGATCTTCGAGGTAAATTCCGGCTGATAGGCGGCTTTTTCGAGCACCGTCGGGTCAGGCTCGCTCACCCCGGAAAGGGCCTTTTGGTAGGTTGCCTTACTGATGCCACTCTGTGCGGCTGTTTGGTAAAAATCCGCGATCCATTTCTGGAACCGAGAATCGGCTTTCGCGTTGTCGGGGACCAGCCCCACCTGGGCGGCGACAACGAGGGCGAGAGCAAGACCACGAAGGGAGTTTTTATGATTCTGGATCATCGACAGTCGTATCCGTCATCTTTAGTTTTCGGTGCAGCAGAGGCGTCACGTCCGCCCAGACCCGAGACTACAGGAACGGAGTCAACAAATTCTTTACCATGGCGGTCGGCCGCGGTCACCATTGCAAAACAGTAGCAATTCTATACTAGGTAGAGCCAAAAGGCTCTTTTTCCAAAGCGATATGGCGAAGCAGGAGGCCGGGTGTGGCTCAGCATAACAAAGTTCGTAAAGCAGTATTTCCGGTTGCCGGGTTGGGGACGCGATTCCTGCCGGCGACAAAGGCTGTTCCGAAGGAAATGTTGACCGTCGTCGACAAGCCAATCATTCAATATGTCGTCGATGAGGCGATCGAAGCCGGAATCGAACATCTGGTTTTCGTCACCGGGCGCAACAAGCACGTCATCGAAGATTATTTCGACATTCATTTCGAGCTTGAGCAGACGCTCAAGGAGCGCGCCAAGAAGGCCGAAATTACTCTCCTGCAGCAGCAATTACCTAAGGCCGGCACGGTGAGCTTCACCCGCCAACAGGAGCCGCTCGGCCTCGGTCATGCGGTCTGGTGCGCCCGCGAGATCGTCGGCGACGAACCTTTCGCATTGCTGCTGCCCGACATGATCATGAAGGGCGACAAGGGCTGCATGAAGGGGATGATCGACCTTTACGGCCAGAGCGGCGGCAATATTATCGCCGTCGAGGAATGCGCGCCCGACCAGGCCCATAGATACGGCATCGTCGGCGTCGGCGAAGCAATCGGCGAGGGCTTCCGAATCACCGGCATGGTGGAAAAGCCCGCCAAGGGAACGGCGCCTTCCAACTTCTTCATCAACGGCCGCTACATCCTGCAGCCGGAGATTTTCCGGATCCTCGAAACCCAGGAGCGCGGGGCCGGCAACGAGATCCAGCTGACCGACGGCATGCTGAAGCTGCTGAAGGAACAGGATTTTGCCGGTTACCACTTCCGCGGCACGACTTACGACTGCGGCGCCAAGGATGGCTTCATCTTGGCAAATGTCGCCTACGCCCTCGAACGCGCCGATATCCGCCCGACCGTCGAAGGCGGCTTCAAGGAATTGCTTGCCGGCCTGAGGTAAGGTTCTCTTTAGCGCATGAATGACACAGCGCCGCGCAAAAGTGTGCGCGGTTTTGCGGCAACGACATGCGTGAAAACAAAGAGCTAAAGCGCAAGGAGCGAATCTGAACGATTGCGTTGCGCTTTAGCGTTTCAGCTTGAGGCCGACGCCCGCGCGCCATTGCTGCGAATCGGATCCTTCCTTGCGCGTCGTCAGCTCGTAACCGAGCGTACTGGTCAGATCGAGATAGCGGTTGATGTTCCAGGTCAGGCCGGTCGCCGCGGTATAGACGAGCTCGTCGTTGATCGTGCTGTCAGTGGGATAATTGCGCCATACGACCCCACCGATCATCCTGCCGACCAGATTGTCGCGCAGCTGGTGCGTGACCGTCGTCGTCAGCGCGTGCGAGACATAACCGCTCTCGCCGGCCGTGGTCGTCGGCTGGATGCTCGTCTGCAGGTCGAAATTGACATCGGTGCCGCGGATCGGCGACCAGAGCAGGCTCGCATCGAGCGTGGCCGTGTCGATCGACGAGAGCCTGTTATCTTCGAAATCCGCCCTCTCGTAACCGACGCCGACTTCTCCCTTCAGCTTTTCGCCGAGATCAACCTCGACGCCGGCCTTGGCGCCGTAGCTATGGCCCGAACGCTCGTAGCCGGCGGAATCGCGCGTCTCGTCATAAAGCGTCCGGCCGACCGTCGCCTCGATGAAGGGGATGAGCGCGGGCGACAGCTCGTAGCCGAGGCGGCCACGCAACGTGCCGGTCGTCTGATCGCGGTCGCTGAGTGCGACGGTCGCGCCGCTGGCCAGCGTGGCGTCGGAATAGATCGAACGGGTGAGCGCCAGCGCCGTCGTGCCGCGCAGAATGCCGAAATCGCGTTGGACGGAGGCCCCGGCCGAAAACTCCTGCACATCGGATTGCTGCGTTGCATTGGCGATCGCGTCGGGATCGTCCGTATCTTCGCGGTAAAAATTATACCCTGCCGTGAGGTGCGCGACCGTATCCTGGGGAAGATCCAGCCTGAGATCGCCGTTGATCTTGAAGGAAGGCTGCTCCTCGCCTTCGCCGCTGATATTCCTCTGCCAGGCGCCTTCCGAGGTGACGCTCAGCTGGTGACGGCCCCAGTCGGAGGTCAGCGTCGCGGCCGCATCGGTTTCGAGGAAGGCCCGCCGCTGCCTGGTATTGCCGTCCTTTGTGGTCTCGGTGTTGATGCTCTGGGTGACGCTTGGGCGAAGCACGAAGGTGCCGAGCGGAATGCCCGGCGTTTCCGCCGTCGACGCACTTTCGGCAGCCCGGCGGCGCGGCGCTTCGTCGACCGGTGCTTCGCGGGTGTTCAGCCGGCGGATGTCCTCGTCGAGAATGGAGCCGGTAATGTCGTCGCCGGCGTGCGAATCCGATATGGCGGGCCTCTGCGAAGCGTCATCGGCGTTCGCGGTCGTGCCGTTCGCCGCGGGAATGGCGCCGTCATCGCTATCGTCAGCGGTGGATGCGGCGCTGTAGGTGGTGCGATTGCCCTGAGAGGCCGCGGAGCCGCTGCTTGCCGGCTGTGAGGCGGATTGTGCAAAGGCTAGCTGGCTAAGCAGCAGACTGCCGAACGCAGCAAAAGAGACGGCACGGCTCATGGCGCGGAGCGGCGTCACACTGCTCGTCTGATCTGGCTGGCCCATGCAATTCGCGCCTGACATGCTTTCGGTTCTTACCCAAAGGTAAAGCCTCGTGGTTAATCATTCGTTGCCGTCGGCGGGCGCCGTTCACAATTCGGAAAGAGGCCGGGGTGGACTTGGAAAGTGAAAAGGTCTAACGCAAGTCCATGAACAGAAGAGCGATAAAACTGGTCGAAAACGGCGTGCTCGAATCAGCAAAGCGCACGATTGAAATCGAAAAACGCGGTCTTGAAGCGCTCGAACAGGCCTTGGACAATGGATTGGCCGGCCCGTTCACCCGCGCGATCGAAGTCATCGGCGATATCTCCGGCCGGGTGATCGTCACCGGCGTCGGCAAGAGCGGCCATATTGGCGCCAAGCTGGCGGCGACCTTCGCGTCGACCGGGACGCCTGCCTTCTTCGTGCATGCGGCCGAAGCCAATCACGGCGATCTCGGCATGATCGCGCGCGACGACGTCGTGCTGGCGATTTCCAAAGGCGGCGAGAGCGCCGAGCTCAAGAGCATTATTTCCTTCACGCGGCGCTTTTCCATTCCGTTGATCGCGCTCACCTGCGGCGAACACTCCTCGCTTGCGACCGCTGCCGATATCGTGCTTCTGGTGCCGAACGAACAGGAAGCCTGCCCCAATGGGCTGGCGCCGACGACCTCGACGCTGATGCAGCTTGCGCTTGGCGATGCCTTGGCAGTGGCGCTTCTGGAGGCGCGCGGCTTTACCGCCACGGATTTCCACGTCTTCCACCCCGGCGGCAAGCTCGGCGCCAGCCTGACACATGTCGCCGACATCATGCATACCGGCGAGCGGTTGCCGCTCGTTGCCAAGGGCACGCCAATGCCGGAGGCGATCACGGTGCTCTCGCGCAAGCATTTCGGCTGCGTCGGCGTGCTCGACGAGGAGGGACGGCTCTGCGGCATCGTCACTGAAGGCGATATGGCGCGCAACCTGACCCGTAATCTCGCCGAGCTTGCCGTCGACGACATCATGACGAAGACGCCGAAGACGGTGAAGCCGACGATGCTGGCGACCGCTGCCCTCGCGCTGCTCAATCAGCACAGCATCGGCGCGCTGATCGTCGTCGACGACGACAGACGACCGCTCGGGCTGGTGCATTTCCATGACCTGCTGCGGATCGGCGTCGCCTGATCAGCATTATTTGATTAGATGGGTTCGACCGTGAGGTCGCGGCCGTTGCTCGCGACGACCTTGACTTGCGTCCCTACGGGCAGATCAGGCCCCATCACCTGCCACAGCGTATCATCGAGACGGATGCGGCCGCGGCCTTCACGAATCGGCTCGTGCAGCGTCGCGGTACGGCCGACGAGGCTCGCGCCGCGCTGATTGAGGAAGGGCTCGTCGGTGGCGGCATTGCGCAGCATCAGCCGACGGCCGGCAAAGGTCGTGGCAACGGCGAGCAAGGCAAAAAGGATCGCCTGCAACTCCCAGACCCAGAACGCGCTGTCCCAGAACAGCAGCGACAGTGCACCGACGATCAAGGCAGCGAGGCCGATCCACACCAGGAAGAAGCCGGGCACGATCATTTCCGCGGCGAGCAGAACCAGGCCAACAACCCACCAGCTCCACGGACCGAGTTCGGCGATGATCTTCGCCAGCATGGCTCAGCGCTCCGGATCGGGGTTGAAGGGGTTGGGGGTCGGCGGATTGATCGGCGGCGTCGAGCGGACCGGCGCGGGGCGCGGACGCGGCGGCGGAGGCGGCGGATTGCCGGCGTCGCCGAAGACCTCCCGGGCGATGGCGCCGATGCCGCCGAGGGAGCTGAGGATAGACGAGGCTTCCATGGGCATCAGCACGATCTTGGAGTTGGGCGCAGAGCCGACCGAGGCGAGCGCTTCGGTGTATTTCTGCGCGACGAAATAGTTGATCGCCTGAACGTCGCCGGCGGCAATCGCCTCGGAGACCATCCGCGTCGCCTTGGCTTCGGCCTCGGCCAGGCGCTCGCGGGCTTCGGCGTTGCGGAAGGCGGCTTCGCGCTGGCCCTCGGCCTGCAGGATCGCGGATTGCTTGGCGCCTTCGGCCCTCAGAATCTGCGCATTGCGCGCGCCTTCGGCTTCCAAGACCTGCGCGCGCTTTTCGCGCTCGGCCTTCATCTGGCGGGCCATCGCATCGACGAGGTCGCGCGGCGGTTGGATGTCTTTGATTTCGACGCGGGTGACCTTGATGCCCCAGGGCTGCACGGCCTCGTCGACGACACGCAGCAGCCGGTCGTTGATCGCATCGCGGTTGGAAAGCAGTTCGTCGAGATCCATCGAGCCCATGACCGAGCGGATGTTGGTCATGGTGAGATTGAGGATGGCGTTTTCCAGGTTGGCAACCTGATAGGCGGACTGAGCTGCGTTCAACACCTGATAGAAGGCGACGGCATCGGCCGAAACCGAGGCGTTATCCTTGGTAATCACCTCCTGGGTCGGCACGTTCAGCACCTGCTCCATCACGTTCAATCGGGCGCCGACGCGCTCGATGAAGGGTGTGATGAGGTTGAGGCCCGGCTCCAGCGTGCGGGTATAACGGCCGAAGCGCTCGATCGTATAGCGGTAGCCCTGCGGCACCGTCTTGATCCCGGCGAAGAGGACCAGGATGACGAAGACGACCAGCACGATCACGACGATATCGAAACCGCCCAAAAGCATGAAAAACCCTCCCATCGGCGCATGCGCCCACTCACTGAATGTGGTGAGTTAGCATGTTCTTTGCGAGGAAGAAATGCACCACCTCCGAGGGAAATAGAATGTGGCGTCTCGGCAGGATTCATCGGGGCGACCCGTCGAATGACGGGTCCGCGAAGGTCTCTCAGACCCAACCTTGCAATTCGCGGCGGACGACCCTTTCCAGCACCTTCATGCCGTCCTCACTGTCGTTGAGGCAGGGAATATGCGCGAACTTCTCGCCGCCATTTTCGTGGAACGAATGGGCGGCCTGCTCGGCGATTTCTTCGAGCGTTTCCAGACAGTCGGAAACGAAGCCGGGATTGATGACGGCGATGCGCTTGACGCCGTCGCGGGCGAGTTTCTCCACCGTCTTGTCGGTATAGGGCTGCAGCCATTCCTCCGGCCCGAAGCGGGACTGGAAGGTGACCGTGAAGTTTTCCTCGGTCAATCCGAGCCGCTCGCGCAGTAGCCGTCCGGTCTTCTGGCACTGACAGTAATAGGGATCACCCTGCTTGAAATAGGACATCGGAATGCCGTGGAACGAGGCGATCAGCATCTCCGGCTTCCAGTCGAGTGTCGAAAGATGCCGTTCGACAGATTGGGCGAGCGCCTCGATATAGGTCTCGTCGTCGTGATAATCGGGCACGGTACGCAGCGCCGGCTGCCAGCGCATCGTGAGAAGTTTCTGGAAGGCCTTGTCGTTGACGGTGGCGGTCGTCGCCGCGGCATATTGCGGATAAAGCGGGAAGAGCACGATACGGTCGCAGCCCTCCTGCTTCAGCACGTCGATGCGTGAGGCGATCGACGGTGTGCCATAGCGCATCGCCCAGTCGACCTTGACGTTATCGAGATCCTTCAGCCGCCCGGCCATCAGTTCCGACTGATTGCGCGTATAGGTACGGAGAAAACTTTCGTTCCTCTCCTTGTTCCAGATCAGCTCGTAGGCCTTGCCGACCTTCTGCGGGCGCCTGTTGAGCACGATGCCGAACAGGATCGGATACCACTTCCAGCGCGACCATTCGATGACGCGGCGATCGGTCAGGAACTCCCTGAGATAGCGGCGCATCGAGGCGTAGTCGGTTCCGTCGGGCGTGCCGAGATTGACCAGCAGGACGCCGATCTTGCCTGACTTGACGGCCGGATGATCCGCCGGACGGAGTGAAATATCTGCTGTCATTCTGGCCCCAATACTCGTTGTCTCGTCGGCTCATACGCAGCTTCGAGATCATGGTTCACGCTATAGAAAGAAAAGCCGGCCCGGGAAACCCCGGGCCGACCGATGGCGTCGAGACAGATCGTCTTACTTGGCGGGAACCTGGATCTCCTTGCCGACCGTCAGGTGCCGCGGATCCGGCTTGCCGTTGGCTTCCGAAAGCTTCCGCCACAGCGTGCCGTCGCCATAGAAGGTCACGGCGAGATCCCAGAAGGTGTCGCCGGCTGCGATCACGTGGGTCGAGGGCGTCGTTGCCGCAGGCGCGGAGGCTGCCGGCGCGGGCGTCGGTTCCGGGGCGGGCGCGGGTGCGGCCGGTGCAGCCGGAGCAGGCTCGGTGGCCGGAGCGGGTGCGGCCGGTGCTGCAGGAGCAGGGGCGGGCTCGGCGGTTGGTGCCGGCGTTGCCGGAGCTGCAGGGGCGGGGGCAGGTTGGGTGGTTGATGCCGGCGCCTGCGCCACAGTCGTGCCGATTTCCGTCACGCGGCCATCGGTATAGGGCTTATAAGGCGAATGCGCAGCCAGATACTCGGCGGTTACGTCGGCGAGATCCGGGCCGTAATCATAGACATTCTTGCCTTCCTTGAAGATCGAATAGCCGTCGCCGCCGGCCCGCATGAAGTTGTTGGTAGCTAGCTTGTAGGTCTTCGCCTGGTCGATCGGAGCGAAACTGTCGCCTTCCTTCACCTGGACATCGCTGACGCGGCTGCCGACAGGCTTGGACTGGTCGAACGAGAATTTCAGGCCGGCGACCTGCGGAAAGCGGCCGGCGCCCTGATCGATCTGGCTGACGCCGTTTTCGAGCGCCTTGACGACGTCTGCGCCGGTGGCCTCGAAAGTGGCGAGCGTGTTCTGGAAGGGCAGCACGGTGATGACCTCGCCCTGGGTGACATCACCGCCGTCGATCGAAGCACGCAGGCCGCCGCCATTCTGAACGGCAATGGTGACGCCCTGGTTCTTCGTGCGGTCAAGCATGGCGTCGGCCACCAGATTGCCCATCGAGCATTCCTTGACGCGGCAGACTTTACGATCGCCCTCGATCGGACCTTCGGAGGCGCCGATCACCTTCTTGCGTAATTCCTCGATCGGCTTCGCGAGTTCGGCGACGCGGGTGACGATGGCCGGATCGGGCGTGAAGGACGAGTCGATCAAGATCGGGTCGCCCTTGGCATCCTTGACGACGCCGCTATCGTCGAAATTGACGACGATATCACCGAGATATTTGCTGTAGGAGGCAGCCTGGACGACCGGCACCTTGTAGCCGCCGGGATTGTCGACCATCGTCGGATATGGGCCTTCAGCCTTCGGATCGGTGTTGGACAGCAGGCTGTGGGAATGGCCGCCGACGACGACATCGACATCCGGAATCTTGGCGATGACGGCGAGGTCGCGGGGATAACCGACATGGGTGAGCGCAATGATCTTGTTGACGTCCTGGCCCTTCAGCTCCTGAACCGCTGAAGTAATGGACTGGACGTCATCGGCGATGGTGACGTTCGGGCCGGGAGAGGACAATTCGGGCGTATCATTGGTGACGGCGCCGACGATGCCGATCTTCTGGCCGCCGACATCGAGCACCAGCGACGGCTTGATGCGGTCGCCGAGCTTGGAGGCAGCGGTCGCCTTGACGTTCGCCGTCACGACCGGGAATTGCACCTTGTCGAGGAAGGTCGCGAGACCATCCTCGCTGTCGTCGAATTCATGGTTGCCGACGGTCATGGCGTCGAACTTCATCAGGTTCAGGAATTCGGCTTCGGCCGCGCCCTTGTAGGTGGTGTAGAAGAGCGAGCCCTGGAAATTGTCGCCGGCGTTCAGCAGAAGGACATTCTTGCCCGATAGCGCCTGGCGGCGCTGGTCGATCGCGGTCTTCAGGCGCGCGGCACCGCCGAAGCATTCCTTCTTGCCTTCCTCCTCGGCCGAGCAGGTGGAATCGAACTTGTTGATCGATTCGATGCGGGAATGGAAATCGTTGATATGAAGAATATTGAGTTCGTAATCCGCAAAGGCGGCGCCCGCGCTCAGCGCCAGCATGGACGCGGTCAAAAGACCGAAGCTGAAAGACTTCGTCATCCCTGTTCTCCTGATTGAGGCGAAAGATCCCCCTCGCCGATCCCTTCCATAGTCCGCCGGGGCGGTACCCGGCATGCCGATGTTCCATGACACAGCATATGACTGCAAGGGAAAGCTGGGCCAGACGGCACTCTTTCCAAGAGGGGCGGGACAAAAAAGCCGGCTGCTACCCCGGCATTCGCCGCCGGCGTCGTTTCGGTGGAGTTCGTGCACAGCCTCGGCAATATTCGGAACCGCGGAGAGGCCCCATGAACAGGCAGAGAAGGGAAACGAGGCGATGAAAGCGCCGCCCGGCGCGATAGACACGGAGCGTGCCGACGCCAAAGATCAGCACGACCGGCAGGGCGAAGATCAACAGCTGCAGCGGTCCGTCCCAACCGGAAGCGTCGATGTCCTGGGCATGATAGCGTTGGCCGGCAACACGACGGCCAACGCGGCAAGCGGCATTGCAGCAGCAGGATGAGATAACCGGCGACGGCCCGCATGGTGTGTTTCGGTTGCCTATCGCCTGGCACTTCAGCCGCGGCGGGAAAGCGTGAATTGGGACCCTGTTGCGGTGGTGCAATTAAGCTGGCTTGATCCAATGAGGGCACAATTGACGAGAGAGCTTGTTTTTTTCACATTCGAGTAAAGGTTAATCTGAATAATTTGATCAGGTCCGACCGTATAAGTTCCCGATGCCATCTGCGTGTTTGTTCCGTCGCTTGTGCGAGTTACAAACTGCCCACCTGTGAAGGTGGAGGTTAAGCCATTGGCATCCGTCCATTCGCCTTCAACAGAATTCGTAACGGGTGGGGCGACTGCAGCCACCCTCTGTCGCGGCTCCGGTGAAACGCAGGCGGCAAGAGCGGCCGCGGCACCGACAAGAACGAGACCAGTTCTGATTTTCATAAGGCTTCTCCCGGCGATTCGGCGTGGCGGTCACCCACCAAGTTCGGGCAAAACATGGCGTGCGCCCGCCACGATGGCAAGGCTTGGCGCGGCGGGGGCGCCATTTATACAGCCGGCGTTACAAAAATGCCCGCCTTGCGGCGGGCATCATCGAGCGTGTGCGAGCGCTCTCAGCGAACGAGAATGTTGCGGAACTGCCACGGATCCCTGGTGTCGATGTCCTCTGGGAAGAGGCCCGGACGGCCGTCGAGCGGGGTCCAGTCGGTATAATGACCTTCGACCGGGCCGAGATAGGGCATCTGCACTTCGAGGCAGCGCTTGTAGTCGATCTCGTCGGCTTCGACGATGCCGGCCGTCGGGTGTTCCAGCGCCCAGACCATGCCGGCGAGAACGGCTGATGTGACCTGCAGGCCGGTGGCGTTCTGGTAGGGCGCGATGCGGCGGGTTTCTTCGAGCGACAGTCGCGAGCCATACCAGTAGGCGTTCTTCTCATGACCGTAGAGCAGGACGCCGAGTTCGTCGATGCCGTCCTCCAATTCGTCCTCGTCGAGAACGTGATGGACCGGCTGCGACGTACCACCATTGCCGAACATCTCGTGCAGGGAGAGCACGGCGTCATTGGCTGGATGATAGGCGTAGTGGCAGGTCGGGCGGAAGGTCACTTTGCCGTCCTTGTCGCGGACCGTGAAGTAATCGGCGATCGAGATCGACTCGTTATGGGTGACGAGGAAGCCATATTGCGGACCGGGCGTCGGGCACCAGGTGCGCACGCGGGTGTTGGCGCCCGGCTGCTCCAGGTAGATCGCCGCCTTGTTGCCCTTCTTGTGCTTCTTGGCGTTCTTCGGCATCCATTCTTCATGCGTGCCCCAGCCGAGTTCGGCCGGCTGCATGCCTTCGGAGATGAAGCCTTCGACGGACCAGGTGTTCCAGAAGACGTTGAGCGGTTTCGGATGCTTGGTGCGCTGGGTGTCGCGCTCGGCAATGTGGATGCCCTTGACGCCGAGCTTCTTCATCAGCTTGGCCCAGCCTTCGCGATCGTGCTGGTCCGGCTCCTCGAACTTGACACCAATGTCATTGGCGAGGTTGACCAGCGCCTGCTTGACGAACCAGGAGACCATGCCCGGATTGGCGCCGCAGGTGGAGACGGCGGTGGCGCCGCCGGGGTTCTTCGCCTTTTCTTTGCGCACGGTTTCGCGCAGCGCATAGTTGGTGCGGTCGGCGTTGCTCATGCTCTTGTCGAAATAGAAGCCGAGCCAGGGCTCGACGACCGTATCGATGTAGAGAACGTCGAGCTTGCGGCAGAGCTTGATGATGTCGAGGGAGGAGGTGTCGACCGAGAGGTTGACGCAGAAGCCCTGGCCTTCGCCTTCGGTCAGGAGCGGTTTCAGCAGCTCCTTGTAATTGTCCTTGGTGACATATTCCTTGATGTGGCGGACGCCGTGCTTCTTCAGAATCTCCATGTCGGAGGGTTCTTCACGCGGGTCGATGACGACCATCCGGCTCTTGTCGAATTTGAAGTGGCGCTCGATCAGCGGCAGGGTGCCGCGGCCGATGGAGCCAAAGCCGATCATCACGATCGGACCGGTAATTTCGGCATATACCGGATGGTTCTTTTCCGTCATTCTTTTCTCCTGTGGGGGGACGAAGGCGATCAGCCTGAAGAATTCTTTTGAAATTGCCGCAGAAATTGCGAGGTGATCGGCTCTAACCACAAAACGGCGTCACAATAAAGAGCGTTGAGGGGCAAAGGCCAAATATCGGCCGGGCAGGCCGGCAAGGGGTGACGGGAACATCCGCCCCGCTCTATTAAAATCAGTGTTTCAGGATTTCCAACCCTTCGGCCGTCGTCGTCACGGCGAGCTCGGTAATGTCGTATGCGGCGACGCCATGGATGGTGAACGGATCAGCGGCGACATAGGCCTCGATAGCGGCGCGGTCGCCGATTGCGAGGATTACGCCGCCGGTGCGCGGTATCTTGCGGCCGGAGGCGAGGAACCAGCCCTTGGCATAGCCCTCTTTCACCCAGGCCATGTGCGGCTCCATGTACCTGTCGGCTTCGTCATTGGACTTGAGATAGGTGAGGGAGAGAATGAACATGGTCAGCTCCTGACAAGATCGGCGCGGATCAGGCCGCGTAGCGAGTTGCCGATATAAAGCGTGCCGGCATCGAGATCGGCAAGTGTGAGGCGGCCGACACGCGCTTTGCGCGCGCAAATGAGCTCCGTGCGCAGCACGCCCGAAAGCAGGCCGCAGGAGATCGGCGGAGTGCGCAGCGAGCCGGTCCCGTCATCCAGGAAGACGGAGGTGATGGTGCCCTCGCAGACCTCGCCGCGCTCGTTCAACAGGATGACTTCATCGGCGTCATCGGGCGCATATTCGGCCCGCGCCGTCTCGTAGACGGCGCGGCGGGTGGTCTTGTGGCGCAGCAGCCTGTCGGTGGACTCAAGACGGGTCTCGGCGATGCGCACCGTCCAGACCGTCTTCGGCGCCAGCGGCACGAAAGCCGCGCTCGTTACCTCGATGCGGCCCTGCGCGTCGAAGGTCAGGCGGATGCGCAGCGGACCGGCAAAGCCTGCAACGGCGTCCTCGAGCTTGGCGGCCGCCTCGATCGGCTGTGGGAAGCCGAGGCGGCGGGCGGAGCGGGAAAGCCGGGCGAGATGCAGCCGCAGGCGGATGAAGCCGTCGCCGGGCTGCCAGCGCAGCGTCTCGATCAGCGAAAAGTCGGTCATCGCGCGATCCATTGGTCGCCGACGGCGAAGCGGGCCTTGAGCAGGCACTCCTCGTATTCGGCCTCGGCGGTCGAATCGAAGACGATGCCGCCGCCGACATTAAAGACCGCCCTGCCGCGCTCAAAAAGCGTGATGGTGCGGATCGCGACGGAGAAACGCATGGCGCCGCTGGGCGAGATCATGCCGATCGCGCCGCAATAGGCATCGCGGGGAGCATCTTCGAGTGCGTGGAGGATTTCCATCGCCCGCATCTTCGGCGCCCCGGTGATCGAGCCGCAGGGAAAAAGGGCGGCGAAGATGTCGCGGATCGAAAGGCCGGGGCGCAGCCTCGCCTGCACATGGCTGACCATCTGGTGGACGGTCGGATAGGTTTCGACATCGAAGAGCTTCGGGACATCGAGCGTGCCGACCTCGGTGATGCGGGAGATATCGTTGCGCAGCAGATCGACGATCATGCGGTTTTCGGCCTGCGTCTTGATATCATTGCGCATGGCCTCAATGATTTCGGCATCCTCGGCGGCGGTGGCGCCGCGTTTGGCCGTGCCTTTCATCGGATGGGTCTCGATCCAGCCCTGCGCATCGGTGCGGAAGAACAGTTCGGGCGAGCGCGACAGGATGACGGGGCCGCCGAGATTGACCAGCGCGCCGTATTTGACCGGCTGGCGTTCGATCAGCGACCAGAAGGCGGCGCGAGGATCGCCATTCCAGCGGGCCTCGACCGGCATGGTGAGGTTCGCCTGGTAGGCGTCGCCAAGCCTGAGATGCTCGTGAAGTCGGTCGAAGCGCTCTTTATATATAGGGAAATCCCAGGCGGCTTTCGGTTCGGTGAGGAATTCCTCGTTTTCGAGACGCTGTTTCGGCTGGGTAAGCGGATGTGTGTCCGGTTGCGGGGCGTCGAATACGCCGAAACAGAGGAGCGGCGTTTTGCGATTTTCGCCGACGAAGGAAGCAAGTTTTTCTTCAAAGAGATACCCGGCCTCGTAGGCCATGTAGCCGGCAAGCCATTTCCCTTCCGCCTTTGCTACTTCCATGCGGGCGAGGCCGCTGAAGAATTCGGCGGGCGTGTTGGCCACGATGATCTCCGCGGGATCGGCGAACAGCATCACCTGTTCGGTCGTGTCGTCGCGGAAGAGAATATAGGGGTCAGACATGGTTGCGCCGCATCTTGCTTGGTTATCCGATGCTTGCGATGGTTTTGTGGTCTGCATCGCTGGGCGATCCCAAGCTCGTGGTTTCGCTGTAGGCCGAGACGGCGGCAACACCCACCTCCCTCATTCCTGTGCTCGTCACAGGAATCCAGCCACGGCGCGTCCGCGCCGTGAATGACTCATTTCCGGCAAACAAGGAGTCTCCCGCGCCCAAGGACTTGGGCGCGCTGGATTCCTGTGACAAGCACAGGAATGAGGGAGGGTGGATTGCCGTCATGGTTCCTAATGGACGCTATAGAGCGCGGTTGGTCGATCAAATGTTACAATTGCCCATCGAGGCGCCTACTCGTTTCGAGTCTGGCCGAGCCTTACGCTCTATCCAAAGCCTCCAACTCATCGATCAGCCCTTCGATCATCGACAGGCCCTGGCTCCAGAACGACGGATCGGTGGCGTCGAGGCCGAAAGGCTTCAGCAATTCGGAATGGTGCTTGGTGCCGCCGGCCTTCAGCAGTTCGAAATACTTCTCCTGGAAGCCCTTCTCGGCCTTCCGGTAGACGGCATAGAGCGAATTTACCAGGCAATCGCCGAAAGCATAGGCGTAGACATAGAAGGGCGAGTGGATGAAATGGGGGATATAGGCCCAATAAGTCTCGTAGCCCTCGGAAATGCTGATCGCCGGCCCGAGGCTTTCGGACTGGACGGAGAGCCAGAGTTCGCCGATGTCGTCGGCGGTGAGTTCACCTGATTTGCGGGCGGTGTGCAGCTGGCGTTCGAACTCGTAGAAGGCGATCTGGCGCACGACCGTGTTGATCATGTCCTCGACCTTCTGGGCGAGCATCGCTTTGCGCTCGCGTTTGTCGTTGGTCTTTTCGAGAAGCGTGCGAAAGGTCAGCATCTCGCCGAAGACGGAGGCGGTTTCGGCAAGCGTCAGCGGCGTCTGGCACATCAGCGCGCCTTGCGCTCCGGCCAGAACCTGGTGCACGCCGTGCCCGAGTTCGTGGGCAAGGGTCATCACGTCGCGCGGCTTGCCCATATAGTTGACGAGCACATAGGGATGGGCAGAGGGAACTGTCGGATGGGCAAAGGCGCCGGGCGCCTTGCCCGGTCGAACCGGGGCATCGATCCATTGTTCGTCGAAGAAGCGCCTGGCGATATCGGCCATCTCGGGGGCGAAATTGCCATAGGCCGACAGCACCGTGTCCTTTGCCTCCGACCAGGAGATGACGGCGCTGGAGGTTTCCGGAAGCGGCGCGTTGCGGTCCCAGAAGTTCATCTGCTCCATGCCGAGCCATTTCGCCTTCATCTTATAATAGCGGTGCGAAAGGCGGGGATAGGCTTCTCGGACGGCGGCGGCGAGCGCATCAACGACCTCGCGCTCGACGCGGTTTGCGAGGTGCCTGGAGTCGGCAATGTCCTCGAAGCCGCGCCAGCGGTCGGAGATATCCTTGTCCTTGGCAAGCGTGTTGGTAATCAGCGTGAAGATGCGGATATTGGCCTTGAAGGTTTCGGCGAGCGCCATGGCGGCCTTGCGGCGCACGTCCGGATCCTTCTCCTGCAACATGTTCAAGGCAACTTCGAGCGGCACTTTCTCGCCATCGATCTCGTAGCGGAGTTCCGCCATGGTTTCGTCGAACAGGCGATTGAAGGCGGAGGCCGATGTCATCGACTTTTCGAGGAAGAGCTGCTCCAGCCTGTCATCGAGCTGATAGGGCTTGTCTTTCCTGAGGTCGATGAGCCAGGGGCGATAGTGGCCGGCATCGGGGTCATTGGCGATGCAGGCGTCGATGACCGCGTCGTCAATGCGGTTCAGTTCCAGCGCGAAGAACAGGAGATGGCCTGAGAATTCGGTGATCTTGGCCTGCACGTCGCCGTAGAGCTTGCCGTTGGTCGGGTTTGTGGTGTCGGAGAAATAGGTGAGGCCGGCAAAGGAGCCGAGGCGGCCCATGATGTCATCAAGCGCCTCATATTCCTTCAGCGCCGCGCCGATGCCCTCGGTGCCGGTTTTCGTCGCGGCGTCGGCGAGTTTGCCCTTCCACCTTTCCTCGAAGGCGATCGCGGCCTTGCCGGCCTTTTCCATGTCGGCGACGAAGGCGGTTGACGTGGCGGAGGGATAGAGGTCCTGCAGCTTCCAGACCGGCAGATCGCCGAGCCCCGGATCGGCGGGCCCAGCTGGCGCTGCAGGCGACAAGCGAAGGCTGGCGTGCGGGAGCTTGATTTTCATGAACGCAATTCCTCTCCACTTTAAAACAGGTCTGTTTGAATAAGCGTGAGGAGGTCCCGCATCAAGGGCCTTTCGCCCCATCAAAGACCTCGTTTCGGCACGAAAATCAGTCGTTGCAATCGTTAAAATGCAATTATTTCTCAAAACTGGATGTTCAAGCCTTTCTGCGAGAGTGCCCTCCATGGTTTCGCATGAAGTGAGGCGACAATGACCGGTTACAATGAGCTCAAGGGAGCAGGGCAAATCCTCGTGGTCGAAGACGACCCGGTGCAGCGCCGCCTGCTCAAGAACGCAATCGAGCGTCACGGCCATGTCGTGCACCAGGCGGAAAACGGCCGGATTGGCCTTGAAATGGTCAAGCGCGACAGCGGCCTTTTCAACGTCATCGTGCTCGACCTGATGATGCCCGAGATGACCGGCCTCGAATTTCTCGACGCGCTTCACGAATTCGGTACGCAGATCCCCGTGATCGTTCAGACAGGCCAGGGCGGTATCGAAACCGTCGTGCAGGCGATGCGCGCCGGCGCCTTCGATTTCGTCGTCAAGCCGGTTTCGCCCGAACGCATCGCGACGTCGATCTCGAATGCGATGAAGCTCGACCAGCGCGAGGTGAAGGCACGGGCCGGACGCCGGTCGCGCTCAGGCTCCGTCGGTTTCGACGACATCGTTTCGGCCAGCCCGGCAATGCTCCGCGTCATCGATCTCGCCCAGCGGGCGGCGCAATCCAATATTCCCGTCGTGCTCGAAGGCGAATCCGGCGTCGGCAAGGAGCTGGTGGCGCGCGCCATCCAGTCCGGCGGCGAACGCTCGAACAAGCCGTTCGTCACCGTTAATTGCGGAGCGATTCCGCACAATCTCGTCGAGAGCATCCTTTTCGGCCATGAAAAGGGCGCCTTCACCGGCGCGACCGAACGTCACATCGGCAAGTTCATGGAAGCCGACGGCGGCACCATCTTCCTTGACGAGATCGGCGACCTGCCACTCGAAGTGCAGGTGAAGCTGCTGCGCGCCGTGCAGCAGGGCGAAATCGAGACTGTCGGTGCGCGCACCGCCCACAAGGTTAATGTCCGGCTGATTTCGGCGACCAACAAGGATCTGATCGAGGAGGTCAAGAACGGCCATTTCCGCGAAGATCTCTACTATCGCCTCAACGTCTTCCCGATCACCATTCCAGCGCTGCGCAAGCGCAAGGAAGATATTCCCCACCTGGTGCGCGTCTTTGCCGACCGCTTCTCCAGCGAGCAGAAGAACGGCCGCCGCATGACGGTGAATTCGGGCGCGCTGGCGCTTTTGACCGCCTATGACTGGCCGGGCAATATCCGCCAGCTCGAAAACGCGATCTTCCGCGCGGTCGTTCTGGCCGAGGGGCCGGAGTTGACCGAGGCGGACTTCCCGCAGATCGCCGCCCAGCTTCCGGAATATGAAGTGGTGGATCACCTGGCGCTCGTGGCCGACAATACCGGCCTCGACCCGGACGAGGCATATAGCGAAGACTACCGGGTTCCGACGCACGGTGAGGTCCACCACCACCGCCTCTCCGAGACCTCTGAAAATGCAATCGCTAGCGTCAACCCCTCAGGCGACGTGCGCAAGCTTGCCGATGTCGAGGAGGAACTCATCCGATTCGCGCTTAAATTCTATCGCGGACAGATGAGTCAAGTGGCACGCAAGCTTGGCATCGGGCGGTCCACACTTTATCGCAAGCTCAAAGATTACGGTATAGATCCCGATAATCCCCAGAAAGATGCGGCCTAAGCCCGCATTTGTTAAGACTCGGGCAACCACGATTTGTTACTGTTCATAAACCACTTGTTAGTGGCTCGTTCACTATGTAAAGAAAAGGTTGATCATGTGTGGCATTTTTGCCATCGTGTGACCGCATTTGACAGTCATCTGGGACAGTACGGGACATTGTCTGTCTGACGGGGATCGAGTTGCCGAATCTGAATGGGAATTCCAAGCCTTCGCGCTTGAGCTGGCGTTCTTTGTGCGCCGACATCTGCGGAAAGGCAGTGAGGACGGCGGCGGCCGCCCTTCTTGCGCTTGCGGTTTCCTCGCCGGTATTCGTCAGTACGCCTTCTCAGGCCGCAGGCGACACCCGCAGCCTCAAGCTCTATTTCATCCATACCGGCGAAAAAGCCGTCATCACCTACAAGCGTAACGGCAAGTTCGACCCCAAGGGTCTGGAGCAGCTGAACCGCTTCCTGCGCGACTGGCGCAAGAACCAGCCGACGAAGATGGATCCGCGCCTGTTCGACCTGATCTGGGAAGTCTATCGTCAGAGCGGTTCGAGGGACTATATCAATGTTGTCTGCGGCTTCCGCTCGCCGGCGACCAACGAGATGCTGCGCGGCCGCTCGCGCAAGTCCGGTGTTGCCGAAAAGAGCCAGCACATGCTCGGCAAGGCGATGGACTTCTTCATTCCCGACGTCAAGCTGGCGACGCTTCGCGCCATCGGCATGAAAATGCAGGTCGGCGGCGTCGGCTTCTATCCGAAATCGGGTTCGCCCTTCGTGCACATGGATGTCGGCGGTGTTCGCGCCTGGCCGCGCATGAGCCGCGACGAGCTTGTCCGGCTTTTCCCGAACGGCAATACCATCCATATTCCGGCCGACGGCAAGCCGCTGCCGGGCTACCAGCAGGCGATGGCCGACTACAAGCGCCGCGCCAACGGCACGCAGATCGAGATCGCCAGCGCCTCCGAATCGGCACTGAAGCACAAGACGCTGTTTGAGGCGCTCTTCGGCGGCGGCGCCGACGAACAGGAAGACGATTCCGACGATTCGGCCCCGGTCGCCGTCGCCAAGGCGACGCCGCCGAAGGCCGAGCCTGCCCCTGCCGAGCCGCAGCAGACCGAGGTCGCCGATGTGAACGCGCCAGTGCCGCAGGTTCGCCCGGCATTCAGCAACCAGCCGGCCGGCAGCGAAGTGGCAAGCGCCCTGGTCGCGCCGCCTTCAGGCAATGCCGCGCAGCAGGCCCTGGCCGCCGCGCTCCCGGCCGACCAAGCCCAGCCGCAGCAATTCGCCGATCTCAGCGCCTACAGCATCCCGGTTCCCTCGCTTCTTGGCCAGCGCCGCGCGCCCGGCGATGCCGAAGTCGCGTCGGCCGATCCCGCCATGCTGAGCGGAATGCCGGTTCCGACGCCGGTCGAACGTCCGGCCCTTGCCGAGAAGCTTCTCGCTGCCGCCAATGCCGATCCGGAAGCAGAGGCCGACGAGGCCGATCAGGATGGCGGACTGTCTCCTGCCCTTGCCGATGCGCTCGACCAGCAGAACAAGGGTGACGAAAACCAGGTCGCCGCGCATGCGCCCGCAATGACGGTGGAGCAGGCGATCAACGCGGCGATGCCGCAACAGGCGCCTGCCCAGAAACCGTCGCTTCAGCTCGCAGCCTTGGCGCCAGCAACGAAGTCGGCAAGCTTCGGCGACGCCTTCGACGAACCTGCCGCCGAAAACGCCGTGGTGCCGGCTCTTCCCACCAAAGGTGGCCGCCCGACGCAGAAGCAGGCCGCCGCAGCCGACGCCAGCCGCGCGACGGTGCGGACCGAGCCGAAGCTGACGCAGAAGATGATTTCGCAGTGGGCGCTAACCAATGCCCGTCTCGAAATGGCCTCCAAGCAGGTCAAGGCGCCGCGCTTCGTCAGCCAGACGATGCGCGCCCAGCCAACCGCTGTCTATGCCGAGGGCTTCAACGTCAAGACCGCCTCGGTCGATCCGGCCCGCTTCAGCGGCACCGCCGTCAACTTCATGGAGGTGCGCAAGTTCAATACGAACTAAGCGCGCCGATCATCGAAATATCGAAAAACCGCTGGAGCGATCCGGCGGTTTTTCTTTTGGTCGTTTCGATCGGACACCGTCGATATTCAGCCGGCCGCGTTCTCTGCAAAAGAAAAGCCGCCGGATTGCTCCAGCGGCTTGTCGACATCGGTGATGCCAGTCGGATCAGCCTTCCGGCGGGGACTCGATCATGCCGAGCGCGTGCAGATAGGTATCGAGGATCGCTTCCTCTTCCATGCGCTCCTGCTCGTCCTTTTTACGCAGCGCCACGACCTTCTTCAGGATCTTGGTGTCGAAGCCCATCCCCTTGGCTTCGCCGTAGACGTCCTTGATGTCGTCGGCGATGGTCTTTTTTTCTTCTTCCAGCCGTTCAATGCGCTCGATGAAAGCGCGAAGCTGGTCGCGGGCGACGCCATGAGCATCAGACATCGTGTTCTCCTGATTGGGATGATCATTTTGGATGCCCGTGACTGCCGCGAAGCGGCGCGAGGGTCAAGCCTATTCGCTCGGTGATGGGTTATTTGTGCGGGTTGTTCAGTTCAAAAGCGGCCTTTTGCACAGGCGAGGCCTCGTTCTGGTGGAGATTTTTCCAGTCCTCGTAAGGCATGCCGTAGACCATTTCCCGCGATTCGTCCTTGGTTACCGCGACACCCTCGGCCTCGGCGGCTTCGCGGTACCAGTTCGACAGGCAGTTGCGGCAGAAACCGGCCAGGTTCATCAAGTCGATATTCTGCACGTCGCTGCGCTCACGAAGATGCGCGACAAGGCGGCGGAAGGCGGCGGCTTCGAATTCGGTCTGCCGTTCTTTACTGAGCGCGGTCATCTAGCTTTCTTTCCTTCCTTCAATAGGGACCGGTGCGCGACAGATGGACCTCGTAGTCGTGCAAGACAGGATCGGCGTTCATCGCCGCAAAGATCGGTGCCAGGCGTTCGGCCCATGCAGCAATCCCGGTCTCGTCTGCAATCAGATCCTGGCGCACTTCGAGCAGCGCGTGCGGGATGCCGGTCATCATGCAGTGCCGGTACATGGTATCGCCCTTCAGGGCGCCGTCATAGGGCTCATTGTCGCCAACGAAGAGATAGGGATCGGCGCGCAGCATGTCGAGCAGTGGGCCGACCGCGCGCCGGTCGCTGTCCCAGAGGACTGCGGCATGCCACGGGCGAGGAATTCCTTTCCACGCCGGCGTGAAGGAATGCAGCGACAGGACCAGCGGCGCCCGGCCGGTGGCATTCGCCACCTTATCGATCGTCTCCGCCACGGCATTGTGATAGGGGCGATGGAAGGTCTCGATACGATACTCCCACTCCTGCGGTGTGATCGGATGGTTGCCCGAGATGACTGCGCCGTCGGAAATCTTCATGATCAGCGTCGGATCATCCTCGCCGCGGTTCGGGTCGATCAGCAGGCGCGAGAAGCCGCCGAGCACCGCGGGCACGGCGAGTCTCGCCGAGAGCTGCCGCGTCAGGCCCTCGATGCCGATGTCATAGGCAATGTGGCGGGCAAAGGCCGCATCGGGCAGGCCGAGCCGGCCGTATCGCGCGGGGAGGCGGTTCATCGCGTGATCGGCGAGGATAACCATGCCTTTGTCATGTTTGCCGGATAGGATCTCGAAGGATTGGAAGTTGTCCATGAAGGAATTGCCGTTCGTCTTTGCGCAGTCGCGCGCTGTGATCGCATGGTGCTGCCGCCGGTTCAAGCGCGACAGGCGGCGGGAAGCGAAGATGAAGCCTTCATGCGCAGTTTGTGAAAGGAAATATAATCGATTAGCATCGCGTTGACTTTCGCATGACGGCGGCGCAAGAAGACACGGATACGAATAACCGTGGAGCTATTTGGGAGCCGTGTTGATTCAAGCCGCGCCAAGTTTCCTCACGCGGTCCGGACCGCTGGTCCGACTCGCTCTGTTCGCTCTTGCAGCTTTTATGCCGTTCTTCATCGCAGATGCCGCACGCGCCGATTTTCGCGTCTGCAACGGAACACAGAATCTCGTCGGCGTAGCGATCGGGTACCGGGCCAAGGATGGCTGGGTGACGGAAGGCTGGTGGCAAGTGCCGGCGACCACCTGCGCCACCCTGATCGAGGGAGAACTGCAGTCGCGTTATTATTACCTCTACGCAGAGGACGCCGCCCGGGGAGGACGATGGACGGGTGACGTGCAGATGTGCGTGGCGGAAAACGAGTTCAAGATCTCGGGTGTACAGGATTGTTAT
The DNA here is from genome assembly GCF_014200175.1 of Rhizobium lentis. GTDB lineage: Bacteria > Pseudomonadota > Alphaproteobacteria > Rhizobiales > Rhizobiaceae > Rhizobium > Rhizobium mulingense. The sequence goes on from NZ_JACHBD010000008.1 coordinate 198,975, forward strand.
GCCCGCGGTTACCAGAAGATGGGTTTCAAGGAATACGACACGGGCCGCCAGGGCAGCTGGATGGTCCAACTCTCCGACACCCCAGGGACGCAAGAAAGCCAGAATTGATGAAGCGTAATCGCAAAATTAAAATCCTCGCCACCCTCGGGCCCGCCTCCTCCGAGGAATCGATGATCGAGAAGCTGCACCAGGCGGGTGCCGATGTCTTCCGCATCAATATGAGCCATGCGAGCCATGACCTGATGCGTACGCTCATCGAGCGTATCCGCTCGGTCGAAGCGCGCTCCGGCCGGCCAATCGGCATTCTGGCCGACCTGCAGGGACCGAAACTGCGCGTCGGCAAATTCGTTGATAGCAAAGTCGACCTGAAACCCGGCCAGACCTTCACGCTCGACAACAACGAGGCGCTTGGCGATCAGACCCGCGTCTATCTGCCGCATCCCGAAATCCTGGAATCGGTGCAGCCCGGCCACCGCCTGCTGATCGACGACGGCAAGCTCGCGCTCCGTGCGGAAAAGTGCGACGGCAAGAGCATCGTCACGACGGTTATTTCGGGCACGCGCATCTCCGACCGCAAGGGTGTCAGCCTTCCCGACACGCTGCTCGGCGTCGGCGCTCTGACGGATAAGGACCGCGCCGACCTCGACGCGGTGCTCGCCACCGACGATGTCGACTGGGTGGCGCTGTCCTTCGTCCAGCGTCCCGACGACCTCGCCGAAGTGCGCAAGATCGCCCGCGGCCGCGTCGGGCTGATGTCGAAGATTGAAAAACCGCAGGCTCTCGAGCGCATCGAGGAAATCATCGAGCTTTCCGATGCCTTGATGGTTGCCCGCGGCGATCTCGGCGTTGAAATGCCGCTCGAATCCGTTCCCGGCATCCAGAAGCAGCTGATTCGCGCCTGCCGCCGCTCTGGCAAGCCGGTGGTCGTCGCCACGCAGATGCTGGAATCGATGATCTCGGCGCCGGTGCCGACGCGCGCCGAAGTCTCCGACGTCGCGACCGCCGTCTTCGAAGGTGCCGATGCCGTCATGCTCTCGGCCGAATCGGCCTCGGGCGACTATCCCGTCGAAGCCGTCTCAACCATGGCGTCGATTGCCACCGCCATCGAGCGCGAGCCGCATTATCCCGGCATCATCTATGCCCAGCGCGCCCAGCCGGAAGCGACTGGCGCCGATGCGATCTCGCTCGCTGCGCGCCAAATCGCCGAAACGCTGAAACTGTCGGCGATCGTCTGTTATACCTCGTCGGGCACGACAGGTCTTCGCGCCTCGCGCGAGCGACCGCAGGTGCCGATACTGGCACTGTCGCCGATCATCAAGACGGCGCGGCGGCTTGCCATCGTCTGGGGTCTGCATTGCGTCGTCACCCATGACGCCACCGATCTCGACGACATGGTCAACCGCGCCTGCCGCATCGTCGCGGATGAAAGCTTCGGCAAGCCGGGCGACCGCATCATCATCTCGGCCGGCGTGCCGCTCGGCACGCCCGGCGCCACCAACATGATCCGCATCGCCTATATCGGTTCCGACGGCCAGAGCGGTATCTGATCCGGTCGCATCCTTTCAAGCGCCCGCAGCCTCACAGAGGCTGCGGGTTTTTTGTTGACGGTCCGGCATTGCCAGGGCTTGCGGCGCGTGCAAGTTTCGTTCCTCTGACCTGGGAGGGGATCATTATGGACACCGTCACGCTTCTGGCCTTTGCAGCCGTTTCCTTCGTCGGCATCGCGACCCCGGGCCCGACAGTGCTGCTGGCGCTGACGAATGGTTCGAGGCATGGTCTGCGGCCGGCAATCGCCGGCATGGTCGGCGCCGTGCTTTCCGATTTCGTGCTGATCGGCGCCGTGGCGGTCGGGCTCGGCGCGCTGCTCGCGGCATCGGAATTCTGGTTCTCGATGCTGAAATGGGCAGGTGCTGCCTATCTTGCCTTTCTCGGCATCATGCTGCTGCGCTCGAAAGGCGGGCTCGATGCGGCTTTGAAAGCAGGCGCGCCGGCCGGCGCGGCATCGACCTTCTCGATCGGCCTGAAGAGTTTCATGGTCGCGGCGACCAATCCGAAGGGCTACCTGTTTTTCTCGGCCTTTCTGCCGCAGTTCATCGACCCGACGCTGCCGCAGGCAGGGCAATATGCGCTGCTGGCGCTGGTCTTTGCCACGCTCGATTTCATCATCATGTTCGGCTACGCCTTTTTCGGTTCGCAGGCGGTGCGTTTTCTGAAGACGTCGGGCGCCCTCTGGCTGGAGCGAGCCTGCGGCGGTGCGCTCTTGGCGCTTGCCGGGTCGCTCGCCTTCTATCGTCGGGCAACCCTTTGACGCCAGCGTCAGGTCAGGGACAGGTGACCGACGCGATAGGCCTGCGTCTGGGCCTCGATCTCTGGCATCTCGCGCCATAGCCTGAAGCGCACCCGCGTCCAAGTCGTCGGTTCGAAGCCGGAGACGGAGGCGAGTGCGCCGCCTGTCGCAACCTCGGCTTCAGCCTGCGCGCTTTCGGCCCGCCGGATATCAGCGAGCGGCGCATAAGGCTCTGTCAGCAGGATATCGCGGGTCGCAAACCTGGCAGCAGCGATCTCAGCCGAAAGCTCGGCCTGCCAGACAATCCAGGTTCTGACCGTGGGCCAGTCGAAGGCACCGGTCAGGGCTTCGAATCCGGGGCCGCAGAGAAAGTCGCTTGCCCCTTCCGGTTTCTGCCAGAGATAGAAGGGCGCATAGAGATTGTCGCGGCTGGCGCATTCGCCTTGGCGGGCGCTGAGATAGGCCTTGAAGCCGAGATTGGGGAAACCGTCGAGCAGCGGTCCCTTGTCGCGGATGCGTCGGTCGACGATCGACATGTCGTAATCGGCGGGCAGGGTGAAGCTGTATTGCATGGCAATCATCACCGTTCCCCCGCTGCCCGCAGCCGCCAGTCGGGATCCGTCATCTGCGCGATACCGTTGCCGAAGGACCAGTCTTCCGGGGCGCTGGTGCTGATGACGATCATCACATCCTCGGGCCGAAGACCCGGCGATTGCGACACGAGATCGACAAGCCGGCGATAGAGCGCCGCCTTCATTTCGGCCGTTCGGGGACGGCCGATGGTGATCGAGATATAGACGAAATCGCCGGAGCGAGGGCCGGCGAGATAGCGGCTGTCGAAGATCAGCTCGTTCTCGTCGTGCTGGTGGATGGCCTGGAAGCGATCGTTCTCAGGCACGTCGAAGGTCTCGACAAGGGCGCGTTGGATGGCGTCGGCGAGTGCTGCGAGATAATCCGGCGACTTGCCTTTGCGAAGGGAAATGCGAACGAAGGGCATCGGGATCTCCATGGTTGCGGCCGTCCGCCGGCCTTGACAACAGCACCATCGCACGGCACGATGATGCTGAAAATCAGAATATTTTGGACAAATGATCCTGAAAACATGAACTATGTGATGCGGCGGACCATCTTCGATCTCGATGTGCTTCGAACCTTTTCGACCGGCATGGAGCTAGGCAATTTCGCCAAGGCGGCCGAAAGGCTCGGGCGGTCGACCTCGGCGGTCAGTGCGCAGCTGAAGAAGCTGGAGGAACAGGCGGGCACGCCGATCTTCCGCAAGGCGGGGCGCGGGCTGGCGCTGACCGATGCCGGTGAGACGATGCTCGGCTATGCCAGGCGGCTGCTGGAGCTCAACGACGAAGCGGCCGCCGCCGTGCATAGCATCGAGCTGGAGGGCTGGGTGCGGCTCGGGCTGCAGGAGGATTTCGGAGAGACCTTGCTGCCCGAGGTGCTCGGCCGTTTCGCCCGAGCCCATCCGAAGGTCCGCATCGAGGCGCGGGTGGCACGCAATACCGAACTGCTCGAGCGCGTGACATCAGGCAAGCTCGATCTGGCGCTTGCCTGGAGCGACGGCGCGCTGACGGCACATTGCGAGCGGATCGGCGAAGTGCCGATGTGCTGGATCGGGCCTGCCGAGGGGCCGATCGGCTGGCATGCGGCCAGCGGCGAGCCGATGCCGCTCGCCTCACTGGAGGCGCCGTGCCTGTTGCGCAGTGCCGCGACAAAGGCGCTTGATGCGGCTGGCATTTCCTGGCGGCTCGCCTTCGTCAGCGCCAGTCTTGGCGGCCTCTGGGCGGCGACGGCAGCCGGCCTCGGTCTCACCATCCGCACACCGATCGGCCTGCCGGCGAAGCTCCGGCCGCTTATGCCGAAGGCCGTCGGCCTGCCCGACCTGCCGAAGCTTGGCCTGGTTCTGCATCGGGCCGAAGCCGAGCTGCCGCCGGCTGCGGCGCGGCTCGGCGAGCTCGTGCTGCAGTCCGTAGAGGGCGCGCTGCAGCAAAGGCTCTAATATCTCAGCCGAAGCGCTCCAGCGCCATGGCGAAGAGATCGGCATCGACATTGCCGCCCGAGGTGACGGCGATGATTGCATCGCTTTCCAGCGCCTCGCCGTGGAAGAGGGCGGCGGCGAGCGCCACGGCGCCGCCGGGCTCGACGACGATTTTCAGCCGGGTAAACGCGAGCGCCATGGCGCGCAGCGCCTCCTCGTCGGTGACGACGATGCCCGCGCCGGCAAGGCGCTTGAGGATCGGGAAGGTGATGTTGCCGGGATGCGGCGTCAGGATCGCATCGCAGATCGAGCCTGATATCGACGTGTTGCGTTCGATCCTGCCGGAGGCGAGCGAGCGGGTGGTATCGTCGAAATCCTTGGGCTCGCAGGGCCGGACGCGGAGGCCGGGGGCGCTGGCTTCGAGGGCAAGGGCGATGCCGGAGGTCAATCCGCCACCGCCGCAGGGCACGAGGACCTCGGCTGACGTCACGCCCTCTTCTTCGGCTTGTTCGGAGATCTCGAGGCCGGTTGTGCCCTGGCCCGCGATCACCAGCGGTTCGTCGAAGGGCTTGATCAGCGTCAGGCCGCGCTCGGCCGAAAGCCGGGCGCCGATCTCGTCGCGATCCTCGTTGGCGCGGTCGTAGAGCACGACTTCGGCGCCGAAGGCGCGGGTGTTGGCGATCTTCAGCTTCGGTGCGTCACTCGGCATGATGATGACGGCGGGCACCCCGTGCAGCTTGGCGGCCAGCGCCACGCCCTGCGCATGATTGCCCGAGGAGAAGGCAATGACGCCGCAGGCGCGTACAGCCGGGTCGAGGCCGGAGACGGCAGACCAGCCGCCGCGAAACTTGAAGGAGCCGGAATGCTGCAGGCATTCCGCCTTCACGAACAGGCGCCGGCCGGCGATTTCGTTCAGGAAGGGAGAGGAGAGAAGCGGCGTGCGGCGCGCATGGCCGCGCAAACGGGCGCGGGCGGCGACAATCATTTCAATGCTTGCCATTCGGGAATCGTCCTGCTTGGAGAGTTCGTACATGCATAGGATGCGGCACGCCGTTTGTGAACGTCGACTTTGTCACCGTGACATGAATGGATATCCGCCGCAGCCTGAACCGCTTGGCGCCGGTCAATAGCCGCCGGCGGAGCCTTCCGCCGCGCGGGCGTCCATGGCGCCGTTGTAGCGGGCGCCGCCGCCCTTTGCGATCGCGGCAAGGCTTTTGCCGCCGACGAGGATGCCGGCAGCCTGGCCCCAGACCGGCGCGTCATTACCGCCGTCAAAGCTATAGCCCATGGCGGCGAGGGCCCTTTCCGTATCCGGTGAAAGTGCATAGGGCTCGAGAAAGACCTTATCAGGCTGCCATTGGTGATGGAAACGCGGTGCATTGACTGCCTGGCTGATATCCATGCCGAAATCGACGACGTTGAGGAAAGCCTCCAACGTGATGGTGATGATGCGCGAGCCGCCGGGGCTGCCGATCACCATGAAGGGCTTGCCGTCGCGGGTGATGATCGTCGGACTCATCGAGGAGAGCGGCGTCTTTTTCGGGGCGATGGCGTTCGCCTCGCCCTGCACTAGACCGTAGAGGTTCGGCACGCCGGGTTTGGAGGTGAAATCGTCCATCTCGTTGTTGAGCAGGACTCCGGTCCCGGGTGCTACGACGGCGGCGCCGAAGGAGCCGTTCAGCGTGTAGGTGACGGCGACCGCATTACCATCGTCGTCAATGATCGAATAATGCGTCGTCTCGTTGCTTTCCTTACCGCCCAGCGGCTTCAGGTTCGCCGACGTGCCCGCCTTGTAGGGGTCGATCTTTGCTGCGATCTCCTTGGCGTAACCCTTGTCGAGCAGCTTTTCGACGGGATTCTCGACGAAATCGGGATCGCCGAGCGCCGCGTTACGGTCGACATAGGCGTAGCGCATCGCCTCGACCATGACATGCACAGTTTCGGCCGAGGCGTAGCCGAGGTAGGAGAGCGGATAACCTTCCAGGACGTTGAGGATTTCGCAGATGATGACGCCGCCGGAGGAGGGCGGCGGCGAGGAGATGATGTCATAGCCGCGGTAATTGCACTCGATCGGCTTCAATTCGCGCACGGCATATTGCTCGAAATCCTGCTTGGCGAGGATGCCGCCCTTGGCCTGGCTCGCAGTGACGATCGCATCGGCGGGTGCGGCCTTGTAGAAGGCGTCGGGGCCTTTTTCGGAGATGGCGGCCAGGATTGCGGCGAGATCCGGCTGCTCAAGTTTTTCGCCCGATGCATAGGGCTTGCCATCCGGTTTCAGAAAGATTTTCGCCGCCGTCTCATCCTTGGCGAGGCGTTTGGCGCTGCTGGCGAGGATGGCCGCGTCGCCCTGTTCCAGAGTGAAGCCTTCTTTGGCGAAGCGAAGGGCCGGCGCGATCAGATCCTGGCGCGAGCGGGTGCCGTATTTCTCGCGTGCGGTTTCAAAACCCATGACCGAGCCGGGAACGCCGACGGCGAGATAACCGTCGAGGCTGGCCCGCGGCACGATCTCGCCCTTGGCATCGAGATACATGGTCTTCGTCGCGGCGAGCGGCGCACGTTCGCGGAAATCGAGGAAGGTCTTGGTGCCGTCCTTCAGGCGGATGGTCATGAAGCCGCCGCCGCCGAGATTGCCGGCGGAGGGATAGACCACCGCCAGCGCATAACCAACGGCGACGGCCGCATCGACGGCGTTGCCGCCGCTCTTTAGCACCTCGACGCCGACATCGGTCGCCAGATGCTGAGCGGTAACGACCATGCCGTGTTCAGCTTCAACAGGTGCGGGCGAGGCCGCGAAAGCCGAGGTCAGGCATAGCCACAATGCCGATATGACCGAGATCGTCCCGATATGCAGGCGGCCCATGAATTCCCCTCCTATGGACAACAACGGAAAAACATATGGGGCTGCGCCCGCTCGAGGCAATGCGGGCGATCGGCTTTATGCGAGGCGTTCGATCGAGTTTCCTGCTGAAGGGTCATGCCCGCGGGGGGCGCCAGGCTCCAGCGACGGCAGCGATGTCCGATCGGGTGACGCCGCGGCGAGCCGCTCCTCGGTCCGGCGGGCGATTGCCTGCAGGTCGCGCGGCTTGCCGGCGATCTTTTCCATGGCAGCGATGGCGACATCGGTCGCGAGATAATCCGGCTTGTGGCCGACGCCGCGGACGGTGATGAGCTCGGAGCCGGCTATGTCGCGGGCAAGGCCGCGTGAATGCAGGTGTTCCCAGACGATCTCGTCGCTGTCGCCTGTTATGATGACGGTCGGCGCGGTGATCTGCGAGTAGAGCGGCGCCTGCTCCTTCAGATAGGCTAGCAGCCTTTTGAAATCGGCGGCGTTGTTGCGGAAGGTACTGGGCCGCAGCACCAGCGATGGGCCGGTCTTTTCGATGTAATCGAGCGGGCGCGGATTGGGGCTGAAGACATTAAGCGTGCCGCGTTCCAGCCGGCTGAGCCCCAACGGCACGACGATGGCGTGATTGAACAGCCAGCCGACGACCGGCGTGGTCGCGACGTGATAGTACCAGTCGATACCGCCCGGCCAGGGATGGGTGGCGGGTGCCAGAAAGAGCAGGCCGGCTGTCTTTTCGGGATGGCGCAGGCCGAAGGTTGCAGTGATCGCGCCGCCGAAAGAATGACCGACGATGATCGCCCTATCGATACCGCGTGCCTCCATCAGCCGGGCGATCGCATCCGCCTGGCCGGAAGGGACCGCATTTTCAGGGCCGCCGCGTTCGGAATAGCCGTGGCCGGGACGGTCGACGAAGAGCATTTCCGCCCGGCCTTCGAGTGCAGCGCGGAAGGCGACGACCTGGTCGAGCAGATTGCCGCTGGCGCCGTGAATGAAGACGAGCGCCGGCAGATCGGCATGTTCCGGACGCCTGATATGGACGGCATTCATGCGGTATCCGCCGACATCCGTCAGCTCACCGATATTTGGATAGGTCTGTTCGAAGCGCCGCGCCTTGTAGGAGGTGTAACCGATGGCGGCGGCGAGGGGAGCGAGAAGAGTAGAAACTTCTGCAAGCATGATCTTTACGGGCGATGGTTGCGGCGGTTCTCGAGAGCGGTGGGCGAAGCGCCGCGTTGCTCCCTCGATAATGCTAAAATTGTGCGGTCCGGCCGGGCTTCAAGATCGGGCGAGCCGACATCACGTGCGGTTGCCGGCGAGTTTTTCCGACAGCGTATTGACCTGTTCCTGCGCAGTGCGCTCGGCGGGATAGATGTCGAGGAACCGCTCCCAGGCTTTCAACGTCAGCTGATCGTTGCCGGAATTGCTGAGGATCGCGGCCATGCCGGAGAGCGCGCCGAAATGGCGCGGCTCGAGATCCAGCACATGTTCGATGTCAGACATCGACTTGCGGTAATTGCCCATGACGAAATTCAGCGTGGCGCGCCGATTCCAGCTTTCGGCGTAATCGGGCTTAAGCGCTATTGCCTCATCGAGGAAATCGAGCGCGGCGGGATTGCGCTTTTCCTCAATCGCCTTGTCGGCCCATTGCATCAGCAGATTGACGGTCGCGCTGCCGGAATCATTCCATTCCAGGCGAATTTCGTTGGCGATACCGCTGGCCTTGTCGGGATCGCGCTCACGCTTCAGCTGGCTGAAGAGCTGATCGAGGCGCTGCTTCGGCGAATTGGCGGCATTGCTTTGCTCGACGATGACATCCTTTTCCGCCGCGATGGCCGGAAGCGGAGAGATGGAGAGGACGAGGAAGAGCGGCAGGGCCGCTGGCATCAAAGCAAAAAAGCGCATGGCGGACATATTAGCCCGCCAACGCCGAAGATCAAACAAATTTGACGTGATCACCGCAGCGACCTACCGGATGTCCGACGGCGCAACTGCGCGGCGCGGCGATCCGGATGCGCGCAATCAGCCCTGACGAGCCTTGTAGCGCGGGTTCAGCTTGTTGATGATGTAGATGCGGCCCTTGCGGCGAACCAGACGGTTGTCACGGTGGCGAGCCTTGAGCGACTTGAGCGAATTCTTGATCTTCATTTTTCTGATCCGCGATCTCTATGGGGGAATTCACATTCGCCCGTATCTTTAACAATCAAAAGCGCGCCGTCGGGGCGCGCTCTTTAGGTGGGGGAGCAGATACCCCGTCACCTTTTCCGTGTCAACCACGTGACGGTGTTTTTCCCCCGGCGAGAGGGTGTTTTCTCACCGGGAAAGCGGGGATTTCGGCGCCAACGTGGTGACATGGCCCATCTTGCGGCCGGGGCGCCACTCCGTCTTGCCGTAGAGATGGACCAGCGTATCGGGTCGTCGCAGCCAGTCGGGAACGGCAAGGATATCGTCGCCGATCAGGTTCTGCATGACGCAGTCGGAATGGCGCACGGCATCGCCGAGCGGCAGGCCGGCGACGGCACGGATGTGCTGCTCGAACTGGCTGACGGTACAGGCTGCCTCCGTCCAGTGTCCGGAATTGTGCACGCGCGGAGCCATCTCGTTGGCGATCAGGCTGCCGTCGGCAAGCACGAAGAATTCGATGCCGATGACGCCGACATAGTTCAATGCCGCGAGGATTTTTTCGGCCGAGCGATGTGCGGCTTCGCCCGTCGTCGCGGAGATCGCGGCGGGAACCGTCGAGGTATGGAGGATGCCGTTGCGGTGTATATTTTCGGCAGGATCGAAGCAGACGACCGCGCCGTCGGCGGTGCGCGCGGCGATGATCGAAACCTCGCGCTCGAAGGCGACGAAGCTTTCGAGGATCAGCGGCACGGCGCCGAGCGCAGCATAGGCGCCGTCAGGGCTGTCGGCCGCTGAACGGAAAACCTTCTGTCCCTTGCCGTCATAACCGAGACGGCGGGTCTTCAACACGCCCCGACCGCCGAAATCGTTCAGCGCCCCCTCGAGATCGGCCTGGCTGTCGATCGCGTGAAAGCGGGCGGTGGGAATGCCGCAATCGTTGAGGAAGCGCTTCTCGACCAGGCGGTCCTGGGCGGCTTCCAGCGCTCTTGGCGGCGGATAGACGGCAATACTTGCCGAAAGCGTTTCTGCGGCGGCAACCGGCACGTTCTCGAATTCGTAGGTGACGACATCGCAGGCAGCGGCAAGTTCGGCCAGCGCCGCCGGATCATCGTAGGCGGCAACGATCTGCCGGTTGGCGAGCTGAGCGGCCGGGCAGTCCGCCTGCGGCTCGAGAATGATCGTGCGGAAATTCAGTCTGGCAGCGGCGATGGCCAGCATGCGGCCGAGCTGGCCGCCGCCGACAATGCCGATCGTGCTTACAGTCATTGGTCGTCCATCGGGTATTCGGCGATGCTGGCACTCTGACGTTCGCGCCATTCGTCGAGCCGCTCGGCGATTTCTTCATCGGAAAGGGCAAGCACGGCGGCGGCGAGAAGGGCGGCGTTGACGGCGCCCGCCTTACCAATGGCCAGCGTTCCCACCGGAATGCCGGCCGGCATCTGCACGATCGACAATAGGCTATCCTGGCCGGACATGGTTTTCGACTGGACCGGGACGCCGAAGACCGGCAGCGGCGTCATCGATGCGGTCATGCCCGGCAGATGGGCAGCGCCGCCGGCGCCGGCGATGATGACCTTGAAGCCCTCGGCGCGCGCGCCCTTGGCGAAATTCGCCATGCGGTCGGGCGTGCGGTGCGCCGAGATGATGCGCGCATCGTAAGGGATTTCCAGGGCTTCCAGCGTATCGGCCGCGTTTTTCATGGTTTCCCAATCGGATTGGCTGCCCATGATAATGGCGACGGGTGGTCTGTCTGTCATCGTTGCCGCTATTCCTTTCAAGCGATACGATCAGGCGATGATATCAGGGACGATCTGGTCTTCCAGCTTGGAGAGCTTGTCCTTGATGACGAGCTTCTTCTTTTTCATGCGCTGGATTCGCAGAGCATCGCATCCGGTCTCGATCATGGCGTTGATCGCGGCGTCGAAATCCTCGTGCTCCTGACGCAGACGCGCCACCATGAGCCTGATTTCCGCCTGTTCCTGATCGGCCATATGCATTCCCCGTTATCGTCTTCGGATCTTGTCCGATCTGCCGATGATTTCCGCAAGCTCCTATCACCAAATACGGGTAACGGCTAGTTAGTCTTGATCATGAATTTGCCATCTCATCTTCATCTTTTCGCCTTCGACAAGCCTTCAAAAATATGTCACAGTCCGGCGCGTTGACACCTTGATCCCCGACGATGATGGCCGGGGAGGGTAAGAGGAAGGAAGGGTCAAATGACAGTTGAAGCTCATCTTGAATCACTCCAGAAAAAGCATGTTGCTCTCGAGGAGGAGCTGCACGCGCTTAGAACAGCTCCCTCTATCTCCGATACGGAAATTGCCGAATGCAAGCGCCGCAAGCTGCGCATCAAGGACGAGATTCAGCGTCTCAAGTCATCCGTCCACTGATCTTCCCAAGGGTCGCCGGCCGATCATCTTGCGTATGAAGAGGTAAATCCATCCATTCCGCCTAAAATTTGCAAGACCCGGTGATTTTACGCCAGAATTGCGCCAGCCCGATGCTCGCGGCATCGCGGCTGGCGCCTTTGCATCTCCCGCCGCCGATCGCGTTCATAGGATTAGGTTTGGGGTCTTGTCGGAGGGTGATCAGGCCCAGAACTGATCCAGCCACAGATTGAGCTTGTCGAAGCCGCGGTTGTTGACCGCGTAAATGCGTTTCGTGCCTTCCGACGTCACCGAGACGAGGTTGCTGTCGAGCAACGCCTTCAAGTGTTGCGACACGGCCGGCCGGCTGATCGGCAGGCCCTCGGCGAGCTCGTTGACTGTCCGCGGCGCGCGTCGCAATTCCTCCAGCAGAAACCGCCGGTTCGGATCGGCAATCGCAGAGAAGGGGTCCGTGTTCGACATGGCGCAAACGCTACGGCAAACCGGCCGCGGCGGCAAGGAAATTGTGCGTTGCAGCGTGGAACAGCGCCGCCCTTACCCGCCGAGGCCCTCGCGCACGATCAGCAAGGCGGCGATCAGAGCCATCGCATACATGAAGGGATAGAAGATCGCCGGCTTCATGCGGCGCACGCACCAAGCGCCGGCAAGCGTGGCGAGCGGGGCGAAGGGCAACAGCGTTGCCGAGGTCGCCAGGTTCTGCGTGTCGAGCTGGCCGAGCGCGAAATAGGGGATCAGCTTGACGGCATTGAGGATCGCGAAGAAGCGCACACTGGTGCCGGTATATTCGCGCGGCTGCAACTTGAGCGGCAGGGCATAGACCTGGAAGGGCGCGCCGCCGGCATGGGCGACGAAGCTGCCATAACCGGAAAACGTCCCCCAGAGGCTGGCGGCGATAGGCCGCTGGCCGCGCGGCGGGATCACCTTGCCGGTGCCGGGACCGAAATTGTTCCAGAAATAACGCAGGCAGAAGAGGATGGTAACCGCCCCGATGACGATGCGCAGCATGTTGCCCGGAACCAGCGCCGACGTCGCCCAGCCGAGGCCTATGCCGAAGATTGCGCCCGGCAGCATGATCTTCAGCGTCGTCCAATCGCCATGTTTGCGCCAGATGACGAGCGAAATCATATCCATGAAGATCAGAACCGGCAGCAGGATCGCCGCCGCTTCGACCGGCGAGACGACCAGGGCGAGAAAGGGCAGGCCGATCAGCGACAAAGCGTCGCCCATGCCGCCTTTCGCGAGGCCGATCAGGAGGACGGCGGGCACGGCGGCGTAGTAGAATGACAAATCCTGCGGCATGCTTTCGGCGTCCTCCTCTTGCAAGCCTCCTCTATCGGAACTACTCACACAAAACGAGTGCGGATCCGTGCTTTCGAAACGGGAATTCGCTGGAAACGGAAAGACCTCATGACCGAACCGGAAAACCGCTGCCGTCTTGTGCTCATCGCCCCCGATATCGCCGATGCCGATGAACAGGCAAAGATCGTTGCCGACGCACTGAAAGGCGGCGATGTCGCCTCGGTGATCGTGCCGCAATACGGGCTCGACGACGGCGCCTTTCAAAAACATGCCGAAAAGCTGGTGCCTGTCATTCAGGACGCCGGCGCGGCGGCGCTGATTGCGGGCGACAGTCGCGTGGCGGGACGGGCGAAGGCCGATGGCCTGCATCTTTCCGCCAATGCCGAGGCGCTTTCGGAGGCGATCGACAAACATGCGCCAAAGCTGATCGTCGGCGGCGGCAATGCGGCCGACCGCCACACGGCGCTGGAGATCGGCGAAGTCCGGCCGGACTATATTTTCTTCGGCAAGCTCGATGGCGACATCAAGCCGGAGGCCCATCCGAAGAACCTTGCGCTCGGCGAATGGTGGGCTTCGATGATCGAAATCCCCTGCATCGTCATGGGCGGCACCGATCCAGCCTCGGCGCTCGCCGTTGCCGAAACCGGAGCGGAGTTCGTGGCGCTGCGGCTGGCGGTCTTCGGCGAGCCCGCTCGGGCGCCATCCGTCATTGCCGAAATCAACGCGCTGCTTGACGAAAAAGCGCCACGGTTTGAGGATTGAAATCGCGCTCATGCCGATCCCGCCCGCCCGCCACTTGAAATATCTGCTCGCCAGCATCGCCGTTCTGCTTGCAGCCGGGCCGGATGTCGCCCTGGCGCAGGCAGCCAACAGCGTCATCAGCCAGCCGGTCCCGGCGCCGGCTTCGACCTTTCGCACCGACCGACCTGCCGGTCCCGGCGTGCGACCCTCCGATGGCGTCGGGGTTTTCGACCGGATGGGCGCGAAACTGCCGGACCTGCCGCCGGAGAAGGACTACAAGGGACCGATCGACGAGGCTTACGGCGCTTACCAGCGCGGTTATTACCTGACAGCGATGGACAAGGCGCTGCCGCGCGCCCAACTCGGAGATCCGGCGGCGCAGACGCTGATCGGCGAAATCCTCTCACAGGGTCTCGGCGTCAAGAAGGACGTGAAGAACGCGGCCTTCTGGTATGGCAAGGCGGCCGAAGGCGGCGATCCGGCGGCAATGTTCAAATATGCGTTGATGCTGATGGAAGGCGAAGGCGTGCCGCGCGACAAGGTCAAGGCCGACGACTACATGCGCAAGGCGGCCGAGGCGGGCAACCCTTCGGCCGAATTCAACTGGGCGCAAATCCTCGTGGCCGACAATCCGGGCGAGAAGGGACTGAAGCTGGCGCTGCCATTCTATGAGAAATCGGCCGAGCAGGGCATTGCCGATTCGCAATATGCGGTGGCGCAGCTTTACGCGACGCTGAAAGATCTGCCGGAAGAAAAGAAGCGCCTCGCCCGCGAGTGGATGGCGCGCGCGGCGCGTGCCGGCTTCGACACGGCTCAACTCGATCTCGGCATCTGGCTCGTCAACGGCGTCGGCGGCCCGAAGGATTATGTCAAAGGTTTCGAATGGCTGAAACTTGCCGCCAATGGCGGCAATGTTGCGGCGCAAAACAAGCTCGCCCACCTCTATGTCAATGCCATCGGCACGCCGCCCAATCCGGTCGAGGCGGCGAAATGGTACGTGCTGTCGCGCCGCGCCGGGCTTGCCGATCCGGCGCTCGAGGATTTTTATCTAGGCATCGAGGACGACCAGCAGAAGGCGGCGATCGAGGCCGCCAACAAGTTTCGGCGGCGATAGTCGGAGCGTCGCCGGGGGCGGTTTCAAAAAAGTGCGTCGGCGAAAAGATCCTCGTCGTTTTCCGCTCTAACGGTTTCGGCGGGGGCAGGGGTGGTGTCCTCGGTCGCCGGAATGATGTCGCGATGAATGTTGCGCTCCTGGACCATAGTATAAAGCTTGAAGATCTTCCGGTCGAGCGGCGCGATCGTCTCCGCGAGATCAGAGATATCGGCGAGATCGGCGCCGGCGACGCCTTCCAACACATCGGCGCAACGAGCAAGGACATCGCCAAGTTCATGCTGGAAATCGAGTTTGCCGATCAGCTGGCCGATTTTGGTGGCGACCTCGTGACCGTTCTCGGCAAGTGTTTTCAGTTCGTTTTCCATCAGGTTGGCTGCGGAGCGGATATTGCCGACGGCCGATGTCAGGCTTTCTCCCAAGCCGCCGGCTTCTGTGGCGGCCGCTGGGGCGACACGTCCGGCTGCGGCTTCGAGCGCCGGCAGTCCGTTAACGATGGCGTCAGCGGAATCGTCAAGCTTTCCGGCAAAGATGCGCAGCTCGGCGGTGACGACGTTGATTGACCTACCTTCCTCGCCGAGGCGGCTGCAGCGCAGATTGGTATTCAAAGCCATGTAATGAATATCGGTCTTGACGGTGCGGATATTGGCGATCGCTTCGGAAAGCTTGGCGGCCGTGCCGATCGTCGATTCGCTCACCTGGTCGGCCTGCCGGCTTGCTGTGTCGACCTGCTTGACGATTTCGTGGGCGGCCGAAACGCTGGATTCCAGGGCGCGCATGAAGTTGCCGCCGTTCTCCCCGCTCATCTGGTCCCGCAGTTTTAGAATTTCGCGCATATCGTGATCGAAGCTCGCGATCGTCTTGACGACGTTCTCGGAGTCCCGCTGGAAATTAACGCATATGTCGCTCATTTGCGTCGCTGTCAGATGATGGACGACGTTCTGAAGGCGTTGGCGTGCGCCAGCGTCGAGCTTCGCGCCGTCTCCGCCGGCAAAAAACTCCTCAAGCAGCGAAAAGGTCGCCTGCACATGCTCGATGCGCTGGCGGGTGATGTCGCCGATCTGCAGGGCGGACAGCGTCGAGGCGACCTTGCTCTGGACCCCACGTGCGATCGCGCCAACCTCGCGGGCAATGACGCCGAGATCCTTGCGGTGTTCGGTGATTTTGGCGGCATCGTCACGCAAGGCTCCGGCAACGGCCGGTACGGTATCGGCGTAGCCCTTGGAAACGCTGGCGCCGAAGGCGGCGGCAAGCTTGACCTCTTTCTCAAGGCTGTCGAGATGCGCGGCGAAAAGGTTGACCTCGTCGGTGCCGGAATAGATCCTCTCCAGGATCTCCTGCGCGAAGCCGGCGAATTCGGCAAGGCCAGCGCCGGTGATCTTTACGGTCACGGCAAAGGTTCTGAGATAACGCATCGTCTCTTGCATGTCGGCGACGTGCTTGCGCAGTTCCCTGCCGGTTTGCGCCAGCAAGATGAGCGCCTGCTGGCGTTTTTCTTCGCTGACCGGCAATGCAGTCAGGCCTTCCACCGTGGCACGAAGATCGGCGCTGGTGTCGCTCGCCTCATTGTTGTCGAGTGCCTTGGCGACACTTTCGAGCGAATTCAGCAGGCGATTAAGGACAGCCATCACCGACAGCAGGACCGAGCCGCCCTCGAGAAAACGCTCCTCGACTTGGCTGCGGGCAGATTCCAGGATCTGGGTGATCCCCCGCCCCGATCTGTAGGCTGCAGCGTCAGATGATACCAGAGCGTGTGCCACATTTATACCTTTTTTAAAAACGCAGGCCATTAGACTCTATTTTTACGGGCAGAATGGAAATGCCAGGTAAACACGTCCAGACTCGCCTGCGTTGTGATTAATGAAAGGTGTGAATGAGGGTTGGTACAGTCCTCAGCGAAAAGAGATCAATAAGGGTATGTTTTCACTTTGTTATTTTCTAGGTTTCTAGACATATACAACTTATCCTGGATGAGAATTAGGAGTCGCGGTATGCGCTATACGACAGTTTTATACAACCGCTGTTTACGCTGCATTAACGCTGTCGTGAGAGTCCTCTTAGGGTAGCAAGTATTTCTCGGGCCCAGGAGGCTGCATTGGATACTCAGAGACAATATTGTGAATCTATAGGTTTGCCGGACGCGCTAAACATTCGCAGCATGTCTGAATTACATTCCAAGCTTAGTGAAGCATTTCGTAGTAAGGATGAAATTTTTCTCAGCATCCCCGCTGGGGCCGAAGCTGACCTGAGTTTCATCCAACTTATTGAGGCGGCGCGTCGCCAAGCAAAATCTGATGGAAAGACGTTCAATCTTTCTTCTCCCGCCAGCGGCAATGTTCTGAAGGTGCTTAAGCGCGCCGGTTTCATCGAATCCTTCGATCAAGAGGACTTAAAGTTCTGGTTGCATAAAGAGGTGACGTTATGAGTGCCAACATCCTGACGGTAGACGATTCCGCCAGCATCCGCCTGACCACAAAAGTCACGCTGACCAATGCCGGCTACAGCGTCACCGAAGCGGTCAACGGGGCGGAAGGCCTCACGGCAGCCAAGGGCAGCAGCTTCGATCTGATCGTGACCGATCTCAACATGCCCGTCATGGACGGGCTGACGATGATCGAGGAGCTGCGCAAGCTGCCGGCGCAGGCAGGCGTCCCGATTATCTTTCTGACGACGGAATCGGACGCCGATCTCAAGGCCCGCGCCAAGGCCGCCGGTGCCACCGGCTGGCTGACAAAGCCATTCGACCCGGAGAATCTCGTAAAGATCGTCAAGAAGGTCTTAGGAAGATGAGCACGCTCGATCCCGTTGCCGTATTCCGCATGGAGGCTGCCGAATGCCTCGAAGCGATCGAGGCCGGTCTTCTCGACCTCACTCACCAACTCGACAATAAGGATCTCGTCGACGCGGTATTCCGCGGGCTTCACACGCTTAAGGGATCGGGCGCGATGTTCGGTTTCGAGGCGCTTGCCGCCTTCACCCATCATTGCGAAACCGCCTTCGACCGCGTCCGAAAGGGCGAGGTCGCGGCGACCAGCGAACTCGTCGCCGCCGTTCTCGCTGCCCAGGACCATATGCGTGCCCTCGTGGACCAGCCCGACGCCGATCACGGTGACACTGGGCATAAGCTTCTGACACAGCTGCAGGCTGCGGTCGGCGCCAAGGCTGCCGCGCCTGCCACAGCGACAGCCGCCGTTGCAGCGCCCGTGCAAGAGGCGTCGGCGAAGAAGACGAAGAACGGCTGGCGCATCCGCTTCAGCCTGCCGGCCAATTCGATGGCCAACGGCACCAATCCGCTCGGTCTGCTGGACGAACTGCGCGATCTCGGCGAATCCACCGTGCGCGCCGACACTTCGGCCATTCCGCCCCTCGACGAGCTCACTCCGACGGAACTCTACATTTCCTGGGATGTGACGCTGATGAGCGAGCAGGACCGTTCGGCGATCGACGACGTTTTCATCTTCGTGCTCGACGACATGGAACTGAGCGTTGAGGAGATCGACGGCGCGGCAGCGGCAATGGCTGCTCCGGTCGAGGCAAAGCCGGCGCCTGCCGCTGCCGCCTCAGTATCGTCACTGCCTGTCCCGGCGGTCGCCGTGCAGGAATTTCGTCCCGTCGAAGCGGTCCCCGTCAAGCGTGAGGCGCCAGCAGCCAGCCAGGCGAAGGCTGCCGAAAACGTGCGCGTCCCGGCAGAGCGCTTGGACGAACTGATGGACCGCGTCGGTGAGCTCGTCATCGCGCAATCGCGGCTCAGTCAGCTCGCCAGCGCCAGCACCGATATTGCATTGCGCTCCGTCTCAGAAGAAATCGAACGTCTGTCCGGCGAATTGCGCGACACGATGATGGTGCTGCGGATGGTGCCGGTCGCAACCCTCTTCTCCCGCTTTCGCCGTCTTGTCCACGACCTTGCCCGCGAGACGGGCAAGGTGATCGAGCTGGTGACGGAAGGCGAGACGACCGAGGTCGACAAGACGGTGATCGAGCGGCTGGCCGATCCGCTGGTGCATCTGGTGCGCAACTCGATTGATCATGGCCTTGAAACGCCAGCCGATCGATTGGCCGCCGGCAAGACCGAAGCCGGCACAGTGACGCTCTCTGCCCGCCAGGCCGGCGGCGAAGTGATCATCTCGATCAAGGACGACGGCCGCGGCATCAATCGTGAACGGGTCCGCGCCAAGGCGGAATCCTCCGGCCTGATTCAGCCCGGACAGCCGCTTTCGGACTCAGAGCTGCTGCAACTGATCTTCGCCCCCGGCTTTTCGACGGCGGCGGCGATCACCAATCTCTCCGGTCGCGGCGTCGGCATGGACGTGGTCAAGAAGACCGTCGAAGCGCTGCGCGGTGCGATCGAAATCGTCAGCGTGCCGGGACAGGGTTCGGAAGTGTCACTGCGCATTCCACTGACGCTCGCCATCATCGACGGATTGCTGGTGCGTGTCGGCTCCGGCCGCTACGTCATCCCGCTCTCGGCCGTTGAGGAATGCCTCGAATTGTCGCTCGAGGAGGATCTGCGCTCGCGTGGTCGCAGCTTCATTTCGCTGCGCGACAGCCTGGTGCCGTTCTTGCGCCTGCGCGATCTCTTCCGCACCGGCACGAAACCCGACGTGCATCAGAAGGTCGTCGTCATCTCGACCGGCACGGAGCGCGTCGGCCTCGTCGTCGACCAGATCATCGGCGATCACCAGACGGTCATCAAGTCGATGTCGAAACTGCACAACGACGTGGCGACCTTCTCCGGCGCCACCATTCTAGGCGACGGCAGCGTCGCCCTCATTCTCGACGTCGGGCACCTGGTTGCCGCGGGTCAGCAACAGGAGGCGCAATTGCGGGTAGCAGGATGAGTGCAGCAGCAACAGCCGAACGTTTCGACAATCATTGGAGCTATGCCGAGGAAGTCGAGGTTCTGACTTTCGATCTCAACGGCGAAACTTTCGCGCTGGAGGCGGCCATCGTCCAGGAAATCCTGGATCTGCTTCCGGAGACGGCGGTGCCGGGCAGCCAGCCCTTCGTCGCCAGCGTCATCAACTTCCGCGGCAAGGTCATTCCGCTCGCCGACCTGCGTCTCGCCTTCGGGATGGATGCGGCGGAGGCGACGATCGACAGCCGCTTCATCGTCATCGAAATCGATCTGCAGGGCGAGCCGACGCTCGTCGGCCTCAGAACCGATAAGGTGAACGAGGTAACGACGCTCGCAAAGACCGCGAGCGAGGCGCCTCCGAGCGTCGGCATGCGCTGGCGCGCCGACTACATCAACTGCCTGGTGAAGAGGGATGGAGAGTTCATCATTCTCCCTAATCTGCAGGCGATTTTTTCATCGCGACATGACGCGGCGGGGGCCGTCAATTGACGGCAGATAAATCCAAGAGGGGTTTGGGACGATGAGACTGACAATCAAGACGAAGCTGGTGACGGCGTTCACCTTTATTATTCTCATGTTATTGAGCACTGCCGCTTATGGCATTTTCAGCCTTGGATCACTGAACGATACGATCGGCAATCTTCTTGCCGGCCCGGCAGCCCGCCTCGACCTTGCGCAGCAGATCAACATCGCGCAGCTCGAAGCCATCCGCCAACAGAAGAACCTGCTCACCGCCCGCACTCCAGAAGAAAGTGCCCGTGCGACCGACAAGGGCAACGCGGCTCGCAAGGATTTCAGCGATGCCTTCAACCAGGTTCTGGCGCTTGCCACGGAAGAAGGCAAGGCGCGTTGGGCGCGTATTGCCGAGCTTTCCAAGGCCTTCAACGCAGCCGACGACCAGATCCGCGACTATCTGAAAGCCGGCAATGCGGACGGTGCCAACACTATCTCCATCACGACGGCGCGTGCCGCCGCCAACGATATCGACTCGACACTCGCCGAAATTCTGGCGCTTGAGAAGCAGCGCATGAAGACCGCCGACGCCGATGCCGACGCGCAGTATGCGACGACACGCACGACGATGATCGCCGTCGCTGCCGTGGCACTGCTGATTGCCGCGATTACGGCCTTCTGGATCGCCAGCACGATCAGCAAAGGCCTCGGCCGCGCCAACACCGTGGTTCGCGAAGTGTCCGAAGGCGACCTGACGAAAATGGCCGATATCACCAGCCATGACGAAATCGGCGAGCTGCTGGGCAATGTCAACATCATGATCGAACGACTGCGGGGCGTCGTCGCCGATGCGATCTCGGCTGCCGAGAACGTCTCGTCCGGCAGCCAGGAGCTTTCGGCAAGCTCCGAACAGGTGTCGCAGGGCGCCACAGAACAGGCCGCGTCCGCCGAGGAGGCCTCCGCTTCGATGGAGCAGATGGCCGCCAACATCAAGCAGAATGCCGACAACGCCGCCCAGACCGAAAAGATCGCCCGCCAGTCAGCCAGGGATGCTGAAGCCAGCGGCGAAGCGGTAACGCGCGCTGTCGACGCTATGCGCACGATCGCCCAGAAGATCGGCATCGTGCAGGAAATCGCCCGTCAGACCGATCTGCTGGCCCTCAATGCCGCCGTCGAAGCAGCACGCGCCGGCGAACACGGCAAGGGTTTTGCGGTGGTCGCCTCGGAAGTGCGCAAGCTTGCCGAACGCAGCCAGTCGGCGGCAGCCGAAATCAGCTCGATGTCGAGCGATACCGTCAAGGCCGCCGCTGATGCCGGCGAGATGCTCGGCCGCCTGGTGCCCGACATCCGCAAGACGGCGGAACTGGTTTCCGAGATCAGCGCCGCCTGCCGCGAGCAGGATATCGGTGCGGCTCAGATCAACGAAGCGATCCAGCAGCTCGACAAGGTAACGCAGCAGAACGCCGGCGCCTCGGAGCAGATGTCGGCAACTTCCGAAGAGCTCGCCTCCCAGGCGGAAGAACTGCAGACCTCGATCGCCTTCTTCAAGGTCGATATGGCGGGTGGGCGCCGCGATCGCACACCGGCCGCCAAGCTGACGGTGCGCAGCCCGGCTCCTGCCGCCCGCAAGCCGGCGACAAAGAAGTCGGCCGCCAACAGCGTTGCCGGCCAGCAGGCCCGCGTGAAGGGCTTTGCGCTCGACATGTCGATGGGCGGCCCTGACGCCGGCGACGACGATTTCAGGGAGAGCGCATGACGCTTCCCTGGGAATAGCGCATGACGTTCCCCAGGGATGGCGTGCTTTCCCTCGCAACTGTCGTGGGCCAGCCAGCACGGCCCGCGACGCATAACTCCGCCGCTCGAGGGCGGTGGACGCCAATTCCTTTTACCTGCTTTTCGCCTGCCGGAATTTCTTTGCTGCATGACGCCGCGCGCCCGGTCCACATTGTTCCTTCGCTCTCAGAGAGGGATATTGAGATGCGTATTACGATCAAACTTAAACTCGCAGCCGCATTCGGTTTCGTCATACTGTTGCTGGTGGGGAGCGCGATTTATGGAATCATCAGCCTCGGCTCGCTGAACGATGCTGTCGGCAGCCTCATCTCCGGTCCGGCAAAAAGACTGGAGTTGGCTCTGGAAGCCCAGACGGCCGAACTCAATGCTGTTCGCTGGCAGAAGAACGCCCTACTGGAGATGAATCCTGAAACGGTGATCAGGGACTATCAGAAGTCGGCCAAGAGCACGGACGAGATGCTCGCCTTCGCGACAAGCGGTCAACAGCTCGCAACCGCGGAGGGCAAGCCCACCTGGGACAGGCTGATCGAGCTGGCCAAACGCTTCAGTGAAGGGTCCGCTAAGGTCGCCGCCATCCAGGAAAGTGGTGACAGGGCAGGGGCCAACGCACTTTCGTCAGGAGAGGTTCGTGCTGTCGTCGTGGAACTGGAAGAAGTGTTCGACACGCTCGTCAGGCTGCAGCAGAAGGCCATGACGCAGGCCGATAACGACACCGACGTCCTCTATAGCACCACCAAGAACATGCTGATCGGCATCGCACTCGGTGCATCCCTCATCGGCTTCGCGGCCGCATTGTGGATCGCTCTCGGCGTCAACAGCGGCCTGAGCAAGATCATGCACGTTGCCAATGCCGTCGCCGCCGGCGACCTGAACCAGAAGGTCGAGATCAAGAGCAACGACGAGATCAGGGATCTCGTCGATACAATCAACGTCATGACCTCTAATCTTCGAGCCACCGCCGAGATCGCTATGCAAATCGCCGGCGGCGACCTGACGGTCTCGCCGAAGCCGCTCTCGGAGAAGGATACGCTTGGTATCGCGCTGGAACAGATGGTCGAACGGCTTCGCGGCATCGTTGCCGATGCGATCTCGGCCGCTGAAAATGTTTCGGCCGGCAGCCAGGAGCTGTCGGCAAGTTCCGAGCAGGTCTCGCAGGGGGCTACGGAACAGGCCGCTTCCGCCGAAGAGGCTTCCGCCTCGATGGAGGAAATGGCCTCGAACATCAAGCAGAATGCCGACAATGCCGCGCAGACGGAAAAGATCGCGCGTCAATCCGCCAAGGATGCGGAAGCCAGCGGCGAAGCCGTATGCCGCGCGGTCGATGCCATGCGCACGATCGCCGAGAAGATCGGTATCGTCCAAGAAATCGCCCGGCAGACCGACCTCTTGGCTCTCAACGCTGCCGTCGAAGCCGCTCGTGCGGGTGAACATGGCAAGGGCTTTGCGGTCGTAGCCTCCGAGGTGCGCAAGCTTGCCGAACGCAGCCAGTCGGCGGCAGCCGAAATCAGCGCCATGTCGAGCGATACCGTAACGGCGGCTCAGGAAGCCGGCGACATGCTCGGGCGCCTGGTGCCCGACATTCGCAAGACGGCGGAACTGGTCTCCGAAATCAGCGCGGCCTGCCGCGAGCAGGATATCGGTGCGGCGCAGATCAACGAAGCGATCCAGCTGCTCGACAAGGTGACGCAGCAGAATGCCGGCGCCTCCGAAGAAATGTCGTCAACCTCGGAAGAGCTTGCCGCCCAGGCGGAAGAACTGCAGGCTTCGATTGCCTTCTTCAAGGTCGATATGACCGGCAACGGCAAGGCGGCGACCGGTCGCCATGGACGCGCTGCTGCGGTCAAGATGACGGCGCGCAGCCCGGCTGCGGCCGCGGTGCGCAAGCCTGCCGGCAAGGCGGCCGCCGCTAACAGCATCGCAGGCCAGCAGGCCCGCGCGAAGGGCTTTGCCCTCGATATGTCGATGGGCGGTCCCGATGATGGAGACGCCGAATTCAAGGAAAGCGCATGATCATGGCCACTACATCTCTGGAAGCGCAATTCGTGACCTTCAGCCTCGGCGAGGAGATTTTCGCCGTGCCGGTTGAGGTCGTTCGGGAAATCCTCGACTATGCGGAAGCCTTCAAGATTCCGAATGGTCCCGACTATCTGCTCGGCCTGCGCGACGTGCGCGGGCAAGGTGTGCCGACCATCGATCTTCGATTGAAGCTCGGCATGACCAAGACCGTGCCGACGCCGCACACACGGGTGCTGGTCCTCGACGTACCGATGGAGAGTCGGCTCCTGACGCTGGGCCTCGTCGCCGACCGCGTCTTCGAGGTCACGCCGTTCCGGCGCGACCAGATCGAGGCGGCGCCCGACATCGGCGTGCGCTGGCGCTCGGACTATATTGCCGGCGTCGTTCGCCGTGAAAACGGCTTCGTCGTCATCATCGATCTTGCACGGCTCTTGTCGCGCGAGGATGCTTCTGCACTGCAATCGGCGGCCTGACCGCGCGTCAACCCGGAGAAACGCGTTCCATGAGTATGCCAGCAGCGGTCGAAACCCAATTGCCCGGCGACCGGATCAGCAAGCGCAATTTCGACAAGCTTGCCCGGTTCATTTACGATTATAGCGGCATCAAGATGCCGCCGACAAAGCTGACGATGCTTGAAGGGCGGCTGAGACGCCGCCTTCGCGCGACCAACCACTCGACCTTCGACGATTACTGCGACTTCCTGTTCAATAACGACGGCCTCGCCCAGGAAACCGTATACCTGATCGATGTGGTGACGACGAACAAGACCGACTTCTTCCGCGAAGCAAAGCATTTCGACTATCTGCAGAGCGTCGCGCTGCCGGCGATCGTCAATTGCGGCGTGCGGACCATCCGCGCCTGGAGCTCGGCTTGCTCGACGGGAGCAGAACCCTACACGATGGCGATGGTGCTGGCCGAGTTCACCGAAGGTCGCAACGATGTCTCCTACAGCGTGCTGGCAACCGACCTTTCCACAGACGTGTTGCAGACCGCGCGCCGGGGCATCTATCCGGAAGATCTGATTGCGCCCGTGCCGCGCGACCTGCAGCGCAAATATGTGCTGACAGCCAAGCAGCCCAATCGGCGGGAAGTGCGCATCACGCCGAAGCTGCGCAGCAAGATTGGCTTTGCCCGCATGAATCTCATGGATGAAAAATATCCGATCGGCGACTCGATGAACGTCATCTTCTGCCGCAACGTGCTCATCTATTTCGACAAGCAGACTCAAGCGGGCGTGCTCAGCCGTCTCTGTGATTGCCTGGCGAAGGGCGGCTATATGTTCATCGGTCATTCCGAATCGATCACCGGCTTCGACCTGCCGCTGAAGCAGGTCTCGAACACGGTGTTTCAGCGTATCTAGAGGCATTCATGCGCAAGAAAATCCGGGTTCTCATCATCGACGATTCCGCCAGCGTCCGGCAGACGCTGGCTCATGTGCTGGAGCAGGATCCTGATATCGAGATCATGGCAGTGGCGTCCGATCCTTTCGTGGCGGCGCGAAGGCTGCAGGAGGAGATTCCCGACGTTATCACGCTGGACGTGGAGATGCCGCGCATGGACGGCATCACTTTCCTGCGCAAACTGATGTCGCAGCGGCCGATCCCGGTAGTGATGTGTTCGTCGCTGACGGAAGCGGGCTCGGAAACGCTAATCCAGGCGCTGGAGGCGGGCGCCGTCGACGTCATTCTGAAGTCGAAGATCGGCGCCGCCGACGGTCTTGCCGATGATGCGATGCGCATTCGCGAAGTCGTCAAGAGCGCCTCGCACGCGCGACTTTCCATCGCGCGCCGTGCCGCCGGAACCATTCGTTCCGCTTCCGCTGAGGGACCAGCCAAGAAGCTTACGGCCGATGCCATGCTGCCGCCGCCAACGGGCCGCGCCATGGCGAAGACGACGGAGATGGTCGTCTGCGTCGGCGCCTCTACCGGCGGAACCGAAGCGTTGCGCGAATTCCTGGAGGAGCTGCCGGCCAATGCGCCCGGCATGGTGATCGTCCAGCATATGCCGGAGAAATTCACCGCCGCCTTCGCCAAGCGCCTGAACGGGCTCTGCGAGGTCGAGGTCAAGGAGGCCGCCGACGGCGATCCGGTGCTGCGCGGCCATGTGCTGATCGCGCCCGGTGACAAGCACACTCTGCTCGAACGCCAGGGTGCGCGCTATTATGTGAGCGTGAAGACCGGGCCGCTGGTCTCCCGCCACCGGCCTTCCGTCGATGTGCTCTTCCGTTCGGCGGCGCGTTCGGCCGGCTCCAACGCCATGGGGATCATCATGACCGGTATGGGCGACGACGGTGCGCGCGGCATGCTGGAGATGCATGAAGCCGGCGCCTACACCGTGGCGCAGGACGAGGCGAGTTCGGTTGTCTTCGGCATGCCGAAGGAGGCGATTGCCAGGGGCGGGGTCAACCGCATTCTGCCGCTCGATCAGATCGCCCGCGAAGTCCTGATAACGCAACAGAAGTTCTGAGGGCGGTTCCAGTTCCGTTGGGCAAATAAAGCGGGCGCTTTTCAGGCCGGCGGGCAGCCATGCGTGCCTCCCCTTGAAATTTCCGCGATTTTGTGGTCTTGAGGCCGCCAATCTTTGCAGCGCTGCCTGTCATGCATGTTCAGGGACATTTCCCGCCCCTGGCAGCGCGCGTCCCGTATCAGTCCCAAGGAAATGCGCCGATGGCCCGCTCAGCTCTTCTCAATGTCATGGTTCAGGCTGCTCTCAAGGCAGGAAAATCGCTGGGGCGTGATTTCGGCGAAGTGCAGAACCTGCAGGTTTCGGTGAGGGGGCCGGGCGATTTCGTTTCCGCCGCCGACCGCAAGGCCGAGAAGATCGTCAGGGAAGAGCTGATGAAGGCGCGTCCGACCTATGGCTTCCTCGCCGAGGAGAGCGAGGAGATCAAGGGCACTGACGGCGCGCATCGCTGGATCGTCGATCCGCTCGACGGCACCACCAACTTCCTGCACGGCATCCCGGCCTTCGCGGTTTCGATCGCCCTCGAACGCAACGGCGAGATCGTTGCGGCCGTAGTCTTCAATCCGGCGACCGACGAGCTTTATACTGCGGAGCGCGGCGGCGGCGCCTTCCTCAACGACCGGCGCCTGCGCGTCGCCGCGCGCCGCGTGCTGTCGGATTGCGTCATCGGCTGCGGCGTGCCGGCGCTCGGCAAACGCAACCACGGCAAATTCCTGGTCGAGCTTCGCCACGTGATGGGCGAAGTGGCGGGCATTCGCCGCCTGGGCTCGCCGACGCTTGATCTCGCCTATGTCGCCGCCGGACGTTTTGATGGTTTCTGGGAGGCGGAGCTTGCACCCTGGGACATGGCGGCCGGTATCCTGCTCATCCGCGAAGCCGGCGGCTTTGCCAGCGATTGGGACGGCGGAGCGGCCATTCTAGAGGGTGGCGCGATCGTCGCCGGCAACGAACACATCCACAAGGCGCTGGTCGAGGTTATCAAGCGACCGATTCCCGCCAAGTAGGTGAAGGAAAACGCGGCTGTTGTAAAGTCACGGTTTTCGCCTCCAGATACTTCAATTCGGCACAATGTTGCTCTAGTCTCCGCCAGCAATGAGTTCGGAGGCTGCTGAACCTATGGAAAATGTGAATGTGGCGGAGCTCGGCTCCACCGAAAAGACGCCGGGCGGTTATGCCTACAGGCTTTCGAGCCCCATGCCCTTCCTCTGGACGATGCTGCTTTTCCTCGTCATCGTCGGGTTCATTGCCGCCATCCTTTTCCGGCAGACGCAGACCGCCTTCATGCACAATCCGGGCCTCAACGGCCTGATCGTTGGCGTTCTCGCGGTCGGCATCATCCTTGTTTTCAGTCACGTGCTAGCGCTTCGCCCCGAAGTGCGCTGGTTCAACTCCTTCCGCGCCGCCGGCAGCGCCGACAAGGTCAACCGCAATCCGCGGCTTTTGGCGCCGATGCGGGCACTGATCGGCAATCGCAAGACCTCGTTGGCGCTATCGACGACGGCGCTGCGTTCGATCCTCGATTCGATCGCGACCCGCCTCGATGAATCGCGCGACGTCTCGCGCTACCTGATCGGCCTCCTGGTGTTCCTCGGCCTGCTCGGCACGTTCTGGGGCCTCATCGGCACGATCGGTTCGATCAGCGGCGTCATCCAATCGCTCGATGCCAGCTCGAACGGCACCGGGGACGTGCTTTCGGCACTGAAGGAAGGGCTGTCCACGCCGCTTTCGGGCATGGGCCAGGCCTTCTCGTCGTCACTGCTCGGCCTTTCCGGTTCGCTCATTCTCGGCTTCCTCGACCTGCAGGCCGGCCGCGCGCAGAACCGCTTCTACATGGAGCTGGAGAACTGGCTTTCCTCGGTTACCGATGTCGGTTCCGATCTTGCGCCGGCGCTCGACGCCGTGTCCGGCTCGTCCTCGGAGGACATGCGTGCGCTCTCCGAATATCTGCGCAAGGCCTCCGAAGAGGGGGGCGTCGGCAGCCAGCGCTCGGTCGCCGCCATGGCGAGCCTTGCCGAAGGCATCCAGGGGCTCGTCAAGAACATGCGCAACGAGCAGCAGATGCTGCGCGACTGGATCGAGGCACAGCAGGACGAGGCCAAAGCAATGCGCCGGACGCTCGACCGGCTGGCCGAACGCATCGGCCTGCAGGAGCGGGCCGGTGACAAGGCCGAACGCCACCGCGACCGCGCAAGCCACACAGAGAAGAGCGAGGGCAAGTAAGCCATGGCTCTTGCCCGCAACCGCCGCCGCGAACGCACGGTCGACTATTGGCCGGGTTTCGTCGATGCGCTATCGACGCTGCTGATCTCGATCATGTTCGTGCTGACGGTCTTCGTCGTCGGGCAGTTCATTCTCAGCCGCGAGATTACAGGGCGAGACGAGGTGCTCAATCGCCTCAACAGCCAGATCAACGAGCTGACGCAGCTTCTCGCGCTCGAAAAAGGCAGCAATCAGGATCTCCAGGACTCGGTCGCCAACCTGCAGGCTTCGCTTGCTAACGCCGAAGGCGAGCGCTCGCGGCTCCAGGCGCTGCTGAATGCCGGTTCAGGTGGCCAGGACGCGGCGCAGAAGCGGATCGGTGCGATGACGCACGAGCTCGACGAGCAGAAGCAGGTGAGCCAACGGGCCCTCAGCCAGGTCGAGCTGCTGAACCAGCAGATATCAGCACTTCGCAGTCAGATCGCCGCCGTCGAAGCGGCCCTTCAAGCGTCTGAGGAGAAGGATCGGGTCTCGCAGACCAAGATCGCCGATCTCGGCAGCCGCCTGAACGTGGCGCTTGCCGCTCGCGTGCAGGAGTTGAACCGTTACCGCTCCGATTTCTTCGGCCGCTTGCGCGAGATCCTTTCGAACCGCGAGAATATCCGCATCGTCGGCGACCGATTTGTCTTCCAATCGGAAGTGCTGTTTCCCTCGGGCGGCGCCGATCTCAATCCGGAGGGGCAGACGGAGATGGCAAAGCTTGCGACCGCCCTGCTCGACCTCGCCAAGGAAATTCCCCCGGAAATCAACTGGGTGCTGCGTGTCGACGGCCATACCGACAACGTGCCGCTGGGCGGAACGGGCCGCTATCGCGACAATTGGGAGCTTTCCTCGGCGCGCGCGACGTCGGTCGTCAAGTTCCTGATCGGCCAAGGCGTGCCGGCCGACCGGCTCGTTGCCGCCGGCTTCGGCGAGTTCCAGCCGATCGCGCCCGGCGATTCGCCGGACGCGCGCGCCACCAACCGTCGCATCGAGTTGAAGCTGACCGAGAAATAATCAGCTTGATATTGTCCGCCGCGACTCCTCGAGCCTCTCGGCGAGAAAGGCGCGAACGGCGGGACTGTCGCTGAGTCCAATCGCTATCACGTAAGAGTCAGCCGCGGCGGTATTTTCGCCGGCCCGTGCCAGAAGAAAGGCACGCACGGCCCAGTAGGGCTGATAGGCCGCGATGGCGCGCGGATCGATCCGGTCGAGCCGGTCGAGGCCTTCGGCGGCGCTTGAGGCCCTGCCGATCACCGCCGCCTCGGCGACGCGGGCGCCGAGCGTCGGCTTCATCAGCAGCAGCGCGGCATAGAGCGTCGTCAGCGCCTGCCAGTCGGTCGTCCCGGAAAGCCGGCGCGCCGCATGCACGGATTGAATTGCCGCCTGACACTGAAAAGGGCCGAAACGCTCGAAGCTCCCAGCCTTGCGCAGCAGCGCGTCTGCCTCGGCGATCATGTTCGCGTTCCAGACCGCCGTATCCTGCTCGTCCAGCGGCACATATCGACCATCGCCGCGGCGTCGGGCCTTACGGCGGGCTTCGCAGTGAAGCATCAGTGAGAGGAGGCCGATCGCTTCCGGCTCGTCCGGCAGCACCGTCAGAAGCGCCCGGCCGAGCCAGATCGCTTCGGCGGCAAGCGACTGGTGCGCCTCCTCGCCGTCAAGGCCATCCCATCCGATGCCATAGGCGGCGTAGATCGCCGAAAGCACGGCGGCCAGCCGCTCCGGCAGGGTGGGCCGAGGCGGAACGGTGAAGGGAATACCGGCATCGCGGATCTTCGTCTTGGCCCGCACCAGCCGCTGGCTTGTCGCTTGCGGCGAAGCGACGAAGGCCTGTGCGATAGTTTTCGCCTCGATGCCGAGAACCGTCTGCAGCATCAGCGCCGTATGCACGGAGCTGTCGATGGCAGGGTGGGTACAGGCAAAGAGCAGCTTCAGCCGCTCATCGGGAAAAACGGAATTGCCGGCCTCGTTCATGCGCTCCTCCGCTTCCTCAAGGGCGAGCGATATCGTCGTTCGTGCGTTAGCCTCGACGGTGCGGTGGCGGGCCGCCTGCATGAGGTTGCGCCGTGCGGCGACCAGCAGCCAGGCTTCGGGATTGACAGGAATGCCGCGCTCCGGCCAGACGCGCAAGGCCGAAGCCAGCGCCTCCGACAATGCGTCTTCCGCCGCCGGCACGTCACGCGAGCGGGCGGCGAGAAAGGCGATCAGCTTGCCATAGGACTGACGCGCCACCTGTTCGGCAGCGCGTCGGGCATCGGCGGACATTCCCGTCTCACATCTGCAGGCGCGGGCGCACCTCGACCGAACCCTTGTCGGAGATCGGAACGCGGGTCGCCCATTCCAGCGCGGTGTCGATATCGGGGACCTCGATCAGATAGAAGCCGCCGAGCTGTTCCTTGCCTTCCGGATAGGGACCGTCCTGGACATCGTGATCCTCGCCTTTGCGGCGCAAGATCGTGCCGGTCTCGGGGGCAGTCAGGCCGGCGCCGCCAGTCATGATTCCTGCCTGCGCGAGCGCCTTGCTGTAGGCGACCCAACCGTCGCGATAGGCAGGATCGCTGCGGCGGGCGAAATCTTCGGGGGCTTCGCGAATGATGAGAGCATATTGCATGGAAAACTCCTGATCTCGTTGTTGGCGTTGCTCCAGGCAGGCCGACGAAAGCCGTTATGCCTGGTGGAGCGGCTCTGCCGTTCCGAGACAATGAGGCGCGACCGGTGGTCGTTTCGACATGGCTTTGACAAATACTTGAAAAAGAAACGGCGCCGGAATTAGGTGAGCCAAGCTCAGAGGGCGCCAGCGCCGCCCAAGGCGTGAATGAAAGCAGGGCGGCGCTCACGCCGCCCGTGCCGTGGTGCTCAGGCTTCTGCCTTCGTCTGATCGACGACATCGGCGCCGGGCGAGTTCTTCTTGATGGATTCGATGGCACTCATGGCCGAGGCCTTCGCCTTGTAGCCTTCGGACAGGAACATGGTTTCCCCGTTCGATGCCTTGAAGCGGAAGCGGAATTCGCCTGATTTATCCTTGTAAACTTCGAATTTGTACATGGATGTCTCCCGAAACGCTGAATTGTACCATCAGCATTGAGAGGCTAGATCAAAATGGCGAGCTTTTCCACTACCTTGGGAATTGAGATGCCTAAGCCTCTCCTGGTGTGATCGAGTCATCCTGTGGACGCGGCTTGCCGCGTCCCATCGTCACCAATCCCTTGGGCGCAAGCGGATGGATATCCGGTAGGATGCCGCCGTCATTCCATCTGGATGTTCGCGTCCCTGACGACCGGCCCCCATTTGGCGAGCTCGGCTTTCACATGCGCTGCGAGTTCCTCCGGGGTCGAGCCGACAATGGTGGCGCTGAACTCCTTCATCCGCTCGGCAACGGCGGGGTCGGCGAGCGCCTTCTTGGCTGCGGCATTGAGGCGCATTACCACCTCGTTCGGCGTCTTTGCCGGCGCGAAGAGTGCGTTCCAGGTATAGGTCTCATAACCTGGAATGCCGGATTCCGCGACCGTCGGCACGTCGGGGAAGGAGGGTGCGCGCTCAGCCGTCGTCACTGCCAGCGCCCTCAGCGTGCCCCCCTTGATGTGGCTAGATGAGGAGGGCAGGTTGTCGAACATGATCGGCACCTGGTTGCCGATGACATCGTTCAAAGCCGGGCCGGCGCCCTTATAGGGGATATGCTGCATGCTGACGCCGGCCATGGATTTGAAGAGTTCGCCGGAAAGATGCAGCGGCGTGCCGTTGCCTGACGAAGCGTAACTGTATTTGTCGGGTTCCGCCTTCAGCAGCGTGATCAATTCCGGCACTGTCTTTACCGGCAATTCCGGATTGACGACCAGCACGTTCGGCACGACGACGAGCAGCGAGATCGGCGCGAAATCCTTCTCGGGATCATAGGGGGTCGATTTGAGGATCAGCGGATTGAGGGCGTGGGTCGCGACCGTGCCCATCAGGATGGTGTAGCCGTCGGGGTCGGCGCGGGCGACGTTGCCGGCGCCGAGATTGCCGCCGGCGCCGGCGACGTTCTGGACGATCACCTGCTGGCCGAGATCTTCCGACATCTTCTGCGCGACGATGCGGGCGACGACATCGGTCGAGCCGCCGGCGGCGAAGGGCACGACCATGGTGATCGCACGATCCGGAAAATCCGCGGCAACGGAAGCCGTGCCGAGACCGAGCGTCGCAGCCAGGCCGAAAACGAGCGCAAGGCCCGTGCGTCGCGTCATGTTGGAAAGCGCCATTCCTATCTCCTCCCACGATTTCAACAGCAACCCCCTACCCGGGGAATGAAGAGGG
This sequence comes from Rhizobium lentis, assembly GCF_014200175.1. Taxonomy (GTDB): domain Bacteria; phylum Pseudomonadota; class Alphaproteobacteria; order Rhizobiales; family Rhizobiaceae; genus Rhizobium; species Rhizobium mulingense. Next base: position 231,871 of record NZ_JACHBD010000008.1, read on the forward strand.
TAGGGCAGGAGGCGGGAAAGACAACCGCGAGAAAGTGTAGGAGAGGTCAGACTTTAGTTGCTGTCCTGGGAAAAGCGGATGCCGGTCATTTCGCGGAAGCGAGTACGTCCTCGTTGGCGGCGTCGAACTGCAGCCGGGCGAGGCGCGCATAGATGCCGCCGTGGCGGATGAGGCTCTGATGCGTGCCCTCCTCGACGACGCGGCCCTGATCCATGACGAGGATGCGGTCGGCCTTCAGGACGGTGGCGAGGCGATGGGCGATGACGAGCGTCGTGCGGCCGTCGACCAAGCCGTCGAGCGCCTTCTGCACCAGGGTCTCGCTTTCGGCGTCAAGGGCAGACGTCGCCTCGTCGAGCAGCAATACGGGCGCGTTCTTCAGGATGGCGCGAGCAATGGCGATGCGCTGCCGCTGGCCGCCCGAGAGGGTGACGCCGCGTTCGCCGACCTCGGTCTCATAGCCGCTTTCCAGCCGGGCGATGAACTCGTCGGCCTGGGCGGCAAGCGCTGCGGCGCGGACCTCCTCACGCGAGGCACCGGGGCGGCCGAAGGCGATGTTGTCATGGATCGAAGCGGCAAAGATGGTGACATCCTGCGGCACGATGGCAATGCGCCGGCGCAACTCGTCCGGTGTCGTCAGCCGGGCGTCGACACCGTCGATCGTCACGCTGCCCTGTTGCGGATCGTAGAAGCGTAGCAGCAGCGAAAAGACGGTGCTCTTGCCGGCACCGGAGGGGCCGACGATGGCGACGGTTTCGCCCGGTGCGATGGCGAAGTTCAAGCCATGCAGCGCCGATTTGCCGGGACGTGAGGGATAGGCGAAATGCACGTTGGAAAATTCGACGCGGCCGCGGCTGGGCGAGGGCAGGGCTTCGGGGCTGGCAGGGGCGGCGATCGGCGAGACCTCGTCGAGAAGCTCGGTCAGACGGTCGGCAGCGCCGGCCGCCTGCGAGAGTTCGCCCCAGACCTCCGACAGTGCGCCAAGCGATCCGGCCGAAATCACGGCATAGAGCAGGAACTGACCGAGCGTGCCGGCCGAAAGCGTGCCGGCAAGCACGCTGTGGGCGCCGACCCAGAGCACGGCGACGACGCTGCCGAAGATCAGCGTGATGGCTATGCCGGTCAGCAAGGCGCGCGAGCGGATGGCGGCGCGGGCGGCCTCATAGGCGGATTCAACGGCGCCGCCGTAGCGCGTCGCTGCGGCATCTTCGCCGTTGAAGGCCTGGACCGTGCGGGTTGCGGCGATCGTCTCGTTGGCAAAGGCGGACGCTTCGGCAAGCGTGTCCTGCGCGGCGCGGGAGCGCCTGCGCACCGAGCGGCCGAAGGCAACGAGCGGGAAGACGATCAGCGGGATCGCCCCGATGACGAGGCTGGAAAGCTTCGGCGAGGTGACGACCATCATGCCTATGGCGCCGAGACAGAGGATGAGGTTCCTGAGCGCCACGGAAGCAGTGGCGCCGACGGCAGACTTGATCTGCGTCGTATCGGCCGTCAGACGCGAGATGATTTCGCCGGACTGATTGACGTCGAAGAAGGAGGGCGACAGCCGCGTCACATGGGCAAAGACATCACGGCGAAGATCGGCAACGATGCGTTCGCCGATGGTAATGACGAAATAATAGCGCAGCGCGCTGGCGATCGCGAGCACGATGGCCATGACCATCAGCATGGCGAAGTAGCTGTTGATGAAGCGGCCGTCCGACTGGGTGAAGCCGTGATCGATCATGCGGCGCACGGCGAGCGGCAGCGCCAGCGAGGTGACGGCAGCAAGCGTCAGCGAAATCAGCGCCCCGGCCACCAGGCCGCGATAGCGCATGAGATAAGGCGTCAGTCTGCCGAGCGGCCGCAACGACCGCCTTTTGTTTTCTTCAGCCCGTCCCTGTTCTGCCAAATCATCTCCGATCGCCTGAGGACCCGCTAATGCGGCCTGTTGGCTCTTGTTATCCCGGCGTCCTTCATGTATAGGCACGCCATCCTAATGGGAAGCCGTAGCCATCACGACTGCGGCTTCATTTATTCAATCGGTTCGGTGGCCGCAACTGCATGCGGCAAATTGAACTCCGGTATCGCAGGAAGATTGTTATGAAGGCAGGCATCCATCCCGACTATCACATGATCAAGGTAGTCATGACCGATGGCACCGAATACGAAACCCGCTCGACCTGGGGTTCGGAAGGTGCTGTCATGAACCTCGAAATCGATTCCAAATCGCATCCGGCCTGGACCGGCGGCAACCAGCAGCTGATGGACCGCGGTGGCCGCGTTTCCAAGTTCAACAAGCGTTTCGGCGGCCTCGGCCTCTAATCGCCTCTGCTCAACGGAATTTGAAAAAAAGGCCCGGTTCTGCCGGGCTTTTTTGCGTTCGCAGGCTGGCGCGGTAGCGCAGCAAATGAAAAACCGGCCGCGCAATGCGCAGCCGGTTCAAACGGAATTTGTCAGATCGGTCAGTTGTTGCCGAAGGCCGTCTGCAGCAGGGAAAGCTGGGCCTGCACGCTGTTCTGATTGTCGTGAACGATGACGGCTTCGGCCGGGCGATAGATTTCGCGATCAAGCAGGGCGATGCGGTTCTGCAGGCGTAGCGAGCGCTCGACGAGATCGCGGAAGGATTCCGGCAGATCGCCCCAGCCCGGTGCGGCGCGGTCGACGTTGAAGCCGTCCAGGCGGACCTTGTTCTTCTCGGCCAGGACCTGATCGCGGGACATTTCGCCGTTGTTGACGGCGCGCTGCAGCAGCAGCCAGGAAGCCATCTGCATCAGGCGGGTGGTCAGCCGCATCGATTCCGCGGCGTAGAGGACGGAAGCCATGCGCGGCAGGACCTTGGAGGCTGCGCGGCCCTGGCCGTCGAGATAGGCGGCGGTCTCCTCGACCAGCGACATGCCTTCGGCATAAAGCGCCTTGAACTGCGAGGATGCAGCCGCGCGGCCTGCAAAACTGATCGTGTTCAATCCAACTTCCGACATCGCAATAGTCCCTGTTGCACGCAGCTACTTATGGTCAGGTAACGCCGGCGCCGACGGAGAAGTTTCCCGAGCCGGTTTTTATGACTTTAAGATGGTATCATTAGCGCAAATGCGCAAGCCGTTTCTTAAGAAAGGGTTAATCTCCACAGTTTCATGGAAAACGCGCTGGACGCAGCAAAAAGAAGAGCCGCAAAAGCGGCTCTCAAGGTAAAACAGGGAGAAAAATCAGACCAATTCACCGCGTGGAAAACTGTCTGAGACCCAGAGGAAATCTGGATGAATATAGTAATACCTTATAAAGCTTAATATTTTATTAACATTGTGCTGAATTAAGACTTGAGGCTGGCTCGTTTTGCCTGCCATGGTCTTGTTTTTGAGGTTTTTGCCAGTCACGATCGGAAGAAGCTTTCCGCCGCCTGTCGTCCGGAGGCCTTGCGGGCGGCCTCGGCTTCCAGGCGGGTGATCTCGGTCTTCAGCAACTCCACTCGAGCCTTCAGCTCGTCCACAGAAAGCATGGAGAGATCGGCGCCGATCTCGTGGGCGGTTTTCTTCTGCGGCCGGTCGTCATCGATAAAGCTCATCGGTTCTCCTCCTTTTGCTGCAGGCAGCATGATGGCGAAAAATACGGGCGATGCGGAAGGAAGAATATAGGCCGATCCGGCCTAAACCCACCCTCGTCCTGAGCTTCCCGTTCATGAGTTACGGAAAAAACCGCAGCGCAGTTCTGCGGGACGCTCTATCCGAACTTTACAGCAGGATCGCCGCTTTCGGGAGACTTGCCGGTGCCGCGATCGGCAAGCGACATGCTTTCCGGCGTCAGCATCGGCGAAGTGCCGGTCGGGATCGTCGTATAGGCGTCGCGATCGCTGGCCGGGACGGCGGCGCGGATGCGGCTTCTTATAATGGCATAACCGGTGATCAGCACATGGGCGACCGCGGTGACCAGGAAAAGCGCATGCGGGGTGATCGCCGACATGACGGGGCCGCCGAGCGTTGGGCCGATGACCGTGCCGATGCCGTAGAGGAGCAGCAGGCCGCCGGAGACCTTGACGAAATCCTCCGATGCCGCGAAGTCGTTGGCGTGAGCGACCGCGATCGGGTAGAGCGTATTGGCCACCGCGCCGTAAAGGACAACCAAACCGATCAGCAAGGCGGGCGATGTCGGGTGGAGCATGAAGATCAGCAGGCCGGCGAGGGCGGCGATCGCCGACATGGCGGCGAGCACGTAGCGCCGGTCGATACGATCAGACAGTCGGCCGGCCGGCAACTGCATCATGGCGCCGGCGAAGATGGTGGCGCTCATCATAACGGCGATGCTGGTGTCGGAAAGGCCGGCGCCGGCGCCGAAGACGGCTCCTAACGTGCCGTAGGCGCCGTTGGCGATGCCGACGAGCAGGATGCCGAGGCAGGAGACGGGCGAATTGCGGTAGAGCGCCGGCAGGTCGAGACGCACGGCCTTCAGCGGCTGCGGCGAGGCGGCGGTCGAAAGCGTCGTCGGCAGCATGGCGATGCAATAGAAGATGCCGCAGATCATGAACAGTACCGGCGTGCGCACATCCTCGAGCGGGATCATCATCTGGCCGCCGACGACGCCGAGCAGTGTGATGCCGATATAGAGCGAGAAGATCGCACCGCGGCTTTCATTGCTGGCGCGCTCGTTCAGCCAGCTTTCGATGATCATCGACGTGCCGGCAGTGGAGAAGCCGGTGACGGCGCGCAGGACCACCCACCAGATGGGATCGATGATGATGCCGCTGACGAGCGCGATGATGGCGATGATCGAGATGAAGCCGGAGAAGGCTCTGACATGACCGACGCGGCGCACCAGTTTCGGCGCCACCAGGCAGCCGATGACGAAGCCTCCGGCCCATGAGGTGCCGAGCAGGCCGAGCGTCGTGGTGGCGTAGCCTTCGAGATTGCCGCGCACGGGAAGCAGGATGCCCTGCAGGCCGTTGCCCATGAAAAGGAAGAGCGTGCCAAAGAGCAACGCGGCGACGGACAGCAGATTTCTCTTCATTTCCCCAGACTCGGTCTCAGCGATTGTAAACGGACATAAGGCAAGACATGCGCCTGGCCAGCCTCAAGATGATTGATTGTGCCCCGGAATATCTTTACGGCGTGTCGAGATGCTCTTGTTCGCGCGGAAAAATGTCCGTCCTGTGACATTCCGAAAAATGGAAAAAATAAAGCATGACAAAGCTGATAGCCTTGCTGCTCATGCTTGCCATGGCGATACAGGTGATCAAGCCGCTCGGGCTCCCCGGCCTCCGGCGGCGCATGGATTTCTGGAAGATCGCGCTCATCGCCTTCGGTGTCTGGGCCGTGGCGCTCTTATCGCGCGACTTCCTGATGTAAGCCCGCACGTCCTCCAGGATCGTCAGTCCCGCAGGATGATTTCTCCGCGCATGACGGAAACGCAGCGTCCCGAGATGACGACATCGGTGACGATCCCGCCGGATTTCACGACATCGAGGGCAATGATACTGCGGCGGCCCATTTCAACGCCTTGTTCGATGATGATGCGGACGTCCATATCGGCGTCCGGCGCAAGCGAGACAAGATAGGCGCCGAGTGCTGCCGAAGCGCTGCCGGTCGCCGGATCCTCGGGCACGTTATCGAGGGGGGCAAACATGCGGGCGCGAATGTTCCACGGATTCTCGGCCGACCTGGCATAGACAAAGAGCGAGAAATCGTGGCCGCTCGTCGTCTGGCGGCCTGCGGCTACCTGGAAGCCGGCGAGGTTCGGGCGAGCGGCGGCGAGGGTTTCGAGCCCGTTCAATTCGGCGACGGCGAAGTTCAGGCCGACGGAGGCAAAGACCGGCGCGTGGGTGGTGGTGATGATGAGGCCCGGATCGAGCGAGATGCAACGGGCGACGGTTTCCTCGGCAATGGTGTCGCCGATCGTCAGCGGCTGCGGCGCGCGGATGGCGGTGGCCTCGATCTGTCCGCCGTTGCGTTTCAGGTCGACTTCGACGATGCCGGCCTTTTCCTCGAAGCGCAGCCTGTCGCCGACCGGCTTGCCGAAGATCTCGGCCTGCTGGCCGAGCACGTAGGCGGTGCCGACATTCGGATGGCCGGCGAAAGGGATCTCCATCGTCGGGGTGAAGATGCGCACGCCGGCGGAATTCCGATCGTCTTCGGGCGGCAGAACGAAGGTGACTTCGGAATAGTTGAACTCGGTGGCGATCTTCTGCATCGCCGCATCGCTCAAGCCCCGGGCATCGGAAATGACAGCAAGCGGATTGCCCTCGAAGCGGGTGGAGGTGAAGACGTCGACGGTGACGTAGGAGATGGTGTTCATGGCGGCTCCTGTTGTGGCAGGCCGTCATGAGTAAGCATGGTTTTTTAGGGAATGAAGCGGTTTCTTGTCGCCGTGACAATGAGAGCGGAGCGTCTTACGCGCCGAACTTATTGTCCACGCAACTTCGCCGGTGGCAATGGGGAGGAGCGCGTCTCTCCAGCCCCTCATTCCTGTGCTCTTCAGGGCTTCGCCCAAGGGATGTCACAGGAATCCAGCTATGGCGCGTCCGCACCGTGAGTGAATCAATATTTCAGGGAAAAGAGTCTTTCGCGCCCAATGGACCTGGGCGCACTGGGTTCCTGTGACGAGCACAGGAATGAGGGAGGCCGAGGGGATTAGCGGGAGCGGCACCGTTGTGATTGCCGCCCCCACCCAATCCCAAGTCCAAAAATCAGGCGGCCTTTTCCAAATCCTTCTTCCAGCTGCCCTTGGCGGCGAGGCTGTTCATCTCGGCGCGGTGGGTGAATTCGCGCTGGCCGGCGGCGACGTTTTCAGGCTTGCCGTTCCAGGCCTTGAGGGCGCTGTCCTGCAGGGCGCGGCCGTAGGAGAAGGTGACAAGCCAGGGCAGGTCGCCGGTGGCATTGATGGCGGAAAGATGGGCGGTCGCCTCTTCGGTCGTCTGGCCGCCGGAGAGGAAGGCGATGCCGGGAACGGCAGAGGGAACGGTCGCCTTCAGAACCTTGACGGTGCGTTCGGCAACTTCTTCGACCGAAGCCTTGCGGGCGTTCTTGCCGTCGATCACCATGTTCGGCTTCAGGATCATGCCTTCGAGGCTGACGCGGGCTTCGGCCAATTCCTCGAAGACGATCCGCAGCGTGGCTTCGGTGACTTCGGCGCAGCGGTCGATGTTATGGTCGCCCGGCTTGCCGTCCATCAGGCATTCCGGCTCGACGATCGGCACGATCTTGGCTTCCTGGCAGAGAGCCGCATAGCGGGCGAGCGCGTGAGCGTTGGCACGGACCGAGCCGCGGGTCGGCAGCGAGGACGAGATGGCGATGACGCCGCGCCACTTGGCGAAACGGGCGCCGGCTTCATAATAGCGGGCAAGGCGCTCGCCGAGGCCATCGAGGCCTTCGGTGATGGTTTCGCCGGGAAATTTGGCCATCGGCTTGGCGCCGATATCGACCTTGATGCCGGGAATCGAACCGGCAGCGCGGATGATGTCGACGAAAGGCGTGCCGTCGACGGCCTTCTGGTAGAGCGTCTCTTCGAAAAGAATGACGCCGGAGATATATTTCTTCATCGCCTCGTCGGAGCGGAAGAGCATCTCGCGGTAGTCGCGACGGCTGGTTTCGGTCGATTCGAGGTTGATCGTGTCGAAACGCTTCTTGATGGTGGAGGTCGATTCGTCAGCCGCAAGCAGTCCCCGGCCACCTGCAACCATCTGCACTGCAATGTCTTCCAGTCGTTCGCTCATTCGATCTCTCCACAGCGTTAACATCGGCGGTTTAAGAATATAGGACGGCGATAACAGAAGTTTATAGTGAGGAAAATGGAAGGCTAAGTCACTGAAACGATTGAAATCAGTTCAATCGTTTGAAAAAATGAGATTTTTTTCGTCCCTTGAGCAAAAGACCGCGGAAGGCGTCTCGCCACTGCGGTCTATCCACATGTAAAACCTGCAAAATCGCGTTTTGCGGCGCCGCACCGACTATTGCAAGATGCGACGCCGAATGCGTTTTTTCCCCCGAGGCGCTCTTTCTATCTGGCAGCGTTGAGGACGGCGACGCCGGGAAGTTCCTTGCCTTCCATCCATTCGAGGAAGGCGCCGCCGGCGGTCGAGACATAGGTGAAATCGTCGGCAACGCCCGCATGGTTGAGCGCCGAGACGGTGTCGCCGCCGCCGGCAACCGAGGTGAGCTTGCCGGCTGCCGTGCGCTCGGCGGCGTATTTCGCGGCAGCGACCGTTGCGGTATCGAAGGGCTCGATTTCGAAGGCGCCGAGCGGACCGTTCCAGACGAGCGTTGCGGCGCGCTTGATCCAGGCGTTGATGGCCTCGACCGATCTCGGGCCGACGTCGAGCACCATGGCATCGGCGGGAATGGCGTTGATGTCGACCGTCTCGTTTTCCGCACCCGCCTTGAATTCGCGGGCAATGACGCCGTCTTCCGGCAGGATGATGGCGCAGCCTGATGTCGCGGCCTCGATCATGATCTGCTTGGCGGTATCGGCGAGGTCATGCTCGCAGAGCGACTTGCCGACATTCGTGCCGCGCGCGGCGATGAAGGTGTTGGCCATGCCGCCGCCGATGACGAGGGCATCGACCTTCTTCACGAGATTCATCAGGAGGTCGATCTTGGTCGAAACCTTGGCGCCGCCGACAATTGCGACCACCGGGCGGGCAGGGGCGCCGAGGCCCTTTTCCAACGCTTCCAGCTCGGCCTGCATGGTGCGGCCGGCATAGGCCGGCAGGTGATGGGCAATGCCCTCGGTCGAGGCATGGGCGCGGTGGGCGGCGGAGAAGGCGTCGTTGACATAAATATCGCCGTTGGCGGCAAGCGCCTTGGTAAAGACGGGGTCGTTCTTTTCCTCGCCCTTGTGAAAGCGGGTGTTTTCCAGAAGCAGGATATCACCGTCGTTCATCGCGGCGACGGCGGAAGCGGCAGTCTCGCCAATGCAGTCAGAAGCCGTCGCCACAGCGTGGTCGAGCACTTCCTCGACGGAAGGGGCGATCAGCGACAGCGACAGATCCGGCGAAGGACCGTCCTTCGGCCGGCCGAAATGGGCAAGGAGGATCACCTTGGCGCCCTTGTCGGACAATTCGAGGATCGTCGGCGCCACACGCTCGATGCGCGTCGTATCGGTGACCTTGCCATCCTTGACCGGAACGTTGAGGTCGACGCGGACGAGAACGCGCTTGCCGCTGATGTCGGTGAGATCGTCGAGGGTCTTGAAAGCAGGCATGGGGAGGATCCAGTCTTGGTTGGCGGAAGTTGCGCCGACCATAGCAAGGATCATTCGAGACGCAAGGCGTTCAACGGCCGTTTTCGCGTCTGGCTTCGTCGCCTCCTGCCGATGCTTTCGGCGAGCCTTCGGAGGCCGCCGCTTCGCGATTCCGGCGTCCCTTCAGTCGCTCGCGGATGCGCTGAATGATGTCCTTGAGATTGATGAAGATCGGCAGGGTGATTGCCGGTTCGACCGCTTCGAGCGACATGCCGACGGAGGTGACGTGGTCGTGTTCGTCGAGATCGCGGACGATGAGAATGATCGAGCCGAGGCGGACGCGGTCGGCATAATCGGCCTTGCCGCCGAGGCGCTGCCGCATCAATTCGGCGATCGTCAGGCCTTTTTCGGACTCGTTGAGCAGGCCGGGACCGTAAGCGGCGTCAAGATCGGCGGCGGGGCGGGCAGGCGAGAGCGCGAAGGCGCCGAAGAATTCTGCATCGTCTTCGTCCACGGGCGCACGGCTGGCGAAGAGCCGGTCGAGCAGGCGGGAGTAGCTTGGCACGATGAAGAGGTAGACGAGATCGTTTTCGCGCAGGCGCCCGGCATATTGATAACGCATCGACTTGCCGTCGCGGATGACGAGCGAGGGCGTCGCCCAACGCGGGATGCGCTCGCCTCGCAGCACCGGACTATCCTTGATGACGCGATAGGAGAGCAGTTCGTGGTTGGCGGCGCCCGGCAGGTCGACCTCGACCTTGTCGACGGCGCCGATGCGCGGCGGAATGATGAGGCCGAGCTTCTTGGCGACGGGCTTGATCGTCCAGCCCTGGACGAGCAGAGAGACTAGCACGATGATGAAGGCGGTATTGAAATAGAGCTGGCCGTTCTCCAGCCCGCCGAGGATCGGCATGATGGCAAGCAGGATGGAGACGGCGCCGCGCAGGCCGACCCAGGCGACGAAGCCGATTTCCTGCTGCGTGTAATCGAAGGGAAGCAGCGACAGCCAGATCGCCAGCGGCCGGGCGACAAAGATCAGGAAGAAGGCGAGCAGGATGGCGGGCACGATGATGACGGGGAATTGCGACGGGGTGGCGAGCAGGCCGAGCACCAGGAACATGATGATCTGCGCCAGCCACGTCATGCCGTCCTGGAAGCGTTTGATGGTGCCGATCGCCTGCATCTTGCGGTTTCCGGCATAGATACCGGCAACATAGACGGCGAGGAAGCCGCTGCCGCCGACCGCGCCGGCGAAGGAGAAGACGAGCAGGGCGAGAGCCAGCACGAAGATCGGGGTCAGGCCGCGGTCGGTGTCGAGTTTGCTGACAATCAGCACGATCATCATCCCGCCGAGCAGGCCGAGGATGACCCCGAGGCCCATCTGCTGCACAAACATGGCGAGCATGCCGATGTTGATGCCGGCGTAACGCTCGCCACTCGCCAGGACTTCGACGAGAGCAATGGTGAGGAAGATCGCCATCGGGTCGTTGGTGCCGGATTCGACTTCGAGCGTCGAGCGCACCTTGTCGCGAATATTGATGCCGCCGATGCGCAAGAGGAAGAAGACGGCGGCGGCATCCGTCGACGCCACGATCGAGCCGAGCAGCAGACCTTCGAGCCAAGTGAAGTTCAAAAGCCACATGGCGGCGAAGGCAAAGAGCGAGGCGGTGATCAGCACGCCCACGGAGGCGAGCGTGAGAGAGGGCACGGCTGCCAGCCGGAAGGCCTGCATCGGCGTGCCGAAGCCGGAATCGAACAGGATGACGGCCAGCGCGATGGAGCCGAGAATATAGGCCAGATAGTTGTTGCTGAATTCGATGCCGAGGCCGTCGACGCCGGCGGCAAGGCCGATCATCAGAAACAGCAGCAGCAACGGGGCGCCGAAGCGGAAGGCGAGCAGGCTCGAAAAAGCGGCAAGAAGCACGAGCGCCGTCGCAACCAGCACTACGATATAGAACGCTTCCATGCCCACCCCTTTCCATCGAATGCTTGCAGATGCGGCCACCCCCGGCCGATCTGCCTTGTCTCAACCCCTCCACTACGCGCGTCGATGCATCAGTAAACGGCAAAACGGCAGAGAAGGGTAGGCCTTGCGGCTTAACCTCGTCTCGTGCTGCATCATGCTGCTGAACGGCTGCCGGACGGCCACCGACACGGAAATGCTACGGGAGAAACTCTCTACAAAGAATGTATAATCAAATCAGGCAAGAGCAGGGCGAAAGGCACGGAGATCAATTTTTCCTGCCGATAAACTGCGGCAGGATAAGGCCCGCTCCTGCGTCCAACGCGGCCCGTTTCGCTTGGTAACGGGAAGAAGGGATCGCAGCCGCGGATTGGGCGAGTGCTCTCACAACACTGCCTGAAGTATGATCACGGCGAGAAACGAAACACCGATGACCGCGGCAACCCGGATGACCAGACGATCAGCCTTTGCCAGCACGGCAGGTCTGACGTCCCGCTTCGGGTGAAACCGCTGCCGCCGCTTGAGGGTGGTGTGGGACAAGCGTTTGTGCGCCTCTGCCATTTATCGCCTCCGCTGGATCATTTCAGCCGTTGTGCAGCGTTATGCATTTCCCAATCTATCACGCTTGGCCAGCGGATTGCCAATCGTGATTCCATTCGTTGCGGCATACGGATTCCATCGCTCGGAGGCGCTTCCAAAAAGGAAGATGATGCAGATGGACTGTCAGTCTTGGGGGTCCTCGCCGTCGTCGGTCAGATCCTCGACCGGAACCAGGAAAACGACGAATTCGTCGTCGATGGTCCTTTGCGGATCGTCGTCGAATTCATAGGCGTGCTCGACTTCGCTGGCTTCCTCGGCGGTCGCCTTGCGCAGGCTGAGCGTCGCCTTGCGGTCCCACAGGGGCTTGCCTTCGGATTTCAGAACGGTCAGGTCGTCGCGAAAATCTTCCGCCTCGAAGAAATGCGTGGCTTCTTCATGGTTTTTCGAACGAAAGCTGGCAACGGCACGGCCGGCGATTTCAACGGTAAAGTAATCCATCCATCTCTCTTTATCTGCCCAGGGACGCGATGCGGCTGCAGGGCTATCAACGGCGCCGTCGCCGGTTTCGAACCGATCTGGCGTGAGGCCTATAACAAAACGGCCCGGTTTCCCGGGCCGCTTTCGAAGATTCAATCGTCAGGCTCTCAGATGAGCTTGGCGAAGGCGACGGCCGTGTCGGACATGCGGCTGGAGAAGCCCCATTCGTTGTCGTACCAGGACAGGACGCGCACGAAGTTGCCTTCCATGACCTTCGTCTGATCGGTCGCGAAGATCGAGGAGTGGCTGTCGTGGTTGAAGTCGCGGGAGACCAGCGGCTCGTCGGTGTAGCCGAGGATGCCCTTCAGCGCGCCATTGGAGGCGGCCTTGATGGCTTCGTTGATTTCGCCGACCGTGGTCGCCTTCTTGGAGACGAACTTGAAGTCGACGACCGAAACGTTCGGGGTGGGAACGCGGATCGAGGTGCCGTCGAGCTTGCCCTTGAGGTGCGGCAGCACGAGGCCGACGGCCTTGGCTGCGCCGGTCGAGGTCGGGATCATTGAAAGGGCGGCCGCGCGGGCGCGATACAGGTCCTTGTGCATCGTGTCGAGCGTCGGCTGGTCGCCGGTGTAGGAGTGGATGGTCGTCATGAAGCCGTGGTCGATGCCTACGGCGTCGTCGAGAACCTTGACGACCGGCACCAGGCAGTTGGTGGTGCAGGAGGCGTTGGAGATGACCATGTGCTCCTTGGTGAGCTGGTCATGGTTGACGCCGTAAACGACGGTCAGGTCGGCGCCGTCGGCAGGGGCCGAGACGATGACGCGCTTGGCGCCGGCCGTCAGATGAGCGGCGGCCTTGTCGCGGGCAGTGAAAATGCCCGTGCATTCCATGGCAATGTCGACGCCGAGTTCGCGGTGCGGAAGCGTTGCCGGATCCTTGATCGCCGTAACCTTGATCGGCTTGCCGTTGCCGACGGTGATCGTGTCACCTTCGACCTTCACGTTTGCCGGGAACTTGCCGTGGATCGAGTCGTAGCGCAGGAGGTGGGCGTTGGTCTCGACCGGGCCGAGGTCGTTGATGGCGACGACTTCGATGTCGGTGCGACCGGATTCGACGATAGCGCGAAGGACGTTACGGCCGATGCGGCCGAAACCATTGATGGCAACCTTGACTGTCATGTTCATTCACTCCCGATAGAATAGGGCCCCATGGAGAGGGCCTGGAATTGAGGAGATGGAGAGCGCCTCAAGGCGCCCTCTTTAAAGCTTTGCTTCGGCAGCCGCAACGACGGCGTCGGCGGTGATGCCGAAATGCTTGTAAACGTCCTTGACCGGGCCGGACGCGCCAAAGCCCTTCATGCCGATGAAAGTGCCTTCCGGTCCGATGAAGGCGTCCCAGCCCTCGCGGACGGCGGCTTCGACGGCGATCTTGACCGGCGAGTTGCCGAGAACATCCTTCCGGTAGGCGTCCGGCTGCTCGAAGAACAGTTCTGTGCAGGGCACCGAGACGACGCGCACCGAAACACCCTTGGCTTCGAGAACGGCGCGAGCGGCGACGGCGATTTCGACTTCCGAGCCGGAGGCGAAGATCGTCACCTTGGCGTCGGCATTGCCGGCGAGCGTATAAGCGCCCTGTTCGCAAAGGTTCTTTTCGCTGTATTCGGTGCGGGCCGGGTTGAGGTTCTGCCGCGTCAGGGCAAGGCCCGACGGACGGTTGTGCGTCTTGATGGCGATCTGCCAGCATTCCGCCGTTTCCGTGGCGTCGGCCGGCCGGAAGACCAGCAGGTTCGGGATGGCGCGCAGGCCGGCGAGCTGTTCGACCGGCTGGTGCGTCGGGCCGTCTTCGCCGACGCCGATCGAGTCGTGCGTCAGGACGTGGATGACGCGGATGCCCATCAGTGCTGCGAGGCGGATCGGCGGGCGGCAATAATCCGAGAAGATCAGGAAGCCGCCGCTATAGGGAATGAGGCCGCCATGCAGCGCGATGCCGTTCATGGCGGACGCCATGCCGTGCTCGCGGATGCCCCAATGCACGTAACGGCCGGCGAAATCCGTCGGCGTGATCGAGTGCATCTGGCTGGTCTTGGTGTTGTTCGACGGCGTCAGGTCGGCGGAGCCACCGAGGGTTTCCGGCACGAAGCCGTTGATGATTTCGAGTGCATCCTCGGATGCCTTGCGGGTTGCAACCGTCGGCCTGGTCTCGGCGAGCTTCTTCTTATACGCGCTGATCGCAGCATCGAAACCTTCCGGCAGGTCGCCTGCCATACGGCGGGAGAATTCCGCTCTGGCCGGCGATCTGGATAGAGTTTCTTCCCATGCCTTGACGATATTGTCGCAGCGGGTGCCGGCCGAACGCCATGCCTCGAGAATGTCGGAAGGGACGACGAAGGGCTCGTAATCCCAGTTCAGAGCCTTGCGGGTGGCGGCGATTTCATCGGCGCCGAGCGGGCTGCCGTGAACCTTGTGGCTGCCGGCCTTGTTCGGCGCACCAAAGCCGATGACCGTCTTGCAGGCGATGAAGGTCGGGCGATCAGACTTGTGGGCGGCCTCGATCGCATCCGCGATGGCGGCCTGATCGTGACCGTCGATCTCGATGGTGTTCCAGTGGACGGCCTTGAAGCGGGCGATCTGGTCGGTCGAATCCGACAGCGAGACGGCGCCGTCGATGGTGATCGAGTTATTGTCCCAGAAGAGGATCAACTTGTTCAGCTTCAGATGGCCGGCAAGCGCGATCGCCTCATGGCTGATTCCTTCCATCAGGCAGCCGTCGCCGTTGATGACGTAGGTATAGTGATCCTGCAAGTCCGCACCGAATTCCTCGCGCAGCTTGCGCTCGGCGATCGCCATGCCGACGGCGTTGGCGATGCCCTGGCCGAGCGGGCCGGTCGTGGTTTCGATTCCGGTCGCATGGCCGTATTCCGGGTGGCCGGCGGTCTTGGAGCCGACCTGGCGGAACTGCTTCAGATCCTCGACCGTCATATCGGGATAGCCGGTCAAATAGAGCAGCGAGTAGAGGAGCATCGAGCCGTGGCCGGCAGAGAGCACGAAGCGGTCACGGTTCGGCCAGTGTGGCTTCTTCGGATCAAAGCGCAGATATTTGGTGAACAGGACCGTTGCCACGTCAGCCATGCCCATCGGCATGCCCGGGTGGCCGGAATTCGCCTTTTCAACGGCGTCCATGGCGAGGAAACGGATCGCATTCGCCATCCGGTCGTTTTGTTCGGGAGAGGTCATGGCTTTTCCGCAAGCTCCGAGTGTCGGGGGATGGCCTCGAGCCTCCAAGACCATCGAATGAAAGCGGCAGAGACATAGCAGTTGGAACGGGCAAGTCAATAAATGGCGGGCCGAATCCGGCGGGGCTGCGGCGATTTTTGACATTTGCTCGCGCGATTATACAAATGACAAATTTTATGCTGCAGGCACCGATAAAACGCTCATCCACAAGATAGGCCGGCGGACGGGTAGGGGCATTTATTGACGGGCCGTTGGCGAGCTGCATATCCTTTTTGAAATCACAGGATCGGTGCAGAATGCCGATTCGCGGATCCTGCGCGGGAATCGGAAAGGCATGATGCCCACAGGCAAAACCATGGAAGCAGCGCTGAACGAGCTGAGACAGGCAATTTCGAGCCTCGAAAACGCCGTCGACATGCGCATCGAGCGGCAGCGCGAGCAAGGGGAGATCGAGGGCGAGGTGCGGCGCGTGCATGCTGACCGCTCCCGGCTGGCGCAGGAGCTCGACCAGGCCGAATTCCGCGCCAATCGGCTGGAAGAGGTCAATCGCGAAGTATCGCGGCGGCTGGTGACGGCCATGGAAACGATCCGCGCGGTTCTGGATCGCTGATAAGAAAGAACATGACATGGCGCAGGTGACGGTAACGATCGACGGCAAGGCCTATCGCATGGCATGCGAGGAAGGGCAGGAAGATCATCTGACTGATCTTGCCACGCGTTTCGATCGCTATGTCGGCCATCTCAAGGGTCAGTTCGGTGAGATCGGCGATCTCAGGATCACCGTCATGGCCGGCATCATGATCATGGACGAAATTGCCGAACTGACGCGCCGCGTTGCCGGCCTGGAATCCGAGCTCGAGTCGCTGCGCGGCAACCGCGACACGGTGCTTGCCGCGACCGCCCGCACCGAGGAAACGCTGGCGGCAGCGCTCAGCGAGGTGTCGAGCCGCATCCGCGGCATCACCGACAAGCTAAACGGTCGCTCCGCCCCCGAGCTCAATTGACTTCAATTAAATCGGTCCGGCCTGCCGTCGCCACTGGCGCGTCGATGCAAACGCCCTTATATATCGCGATGCGGTCTGCGCCTCTCGACAGGAACCACAATCCCTGGGGCCATACTCGATCCAAAGGGAGCTGTCCCTGGCCAGGCCCGTGGGCCTGGACACACGGTGCCCACCTACGTTTGTAGGCGCCCAGGATCGTAAACATCCATCGGTCGTCGTGGATCGCACTTCTCTCCATCGCCGGCAAAGGCAGCAGATCGATAGGCGAACGCGGCTCGTGCGTCGGCCTTTTTTGCGCAGGTGCGACTACCTCCTTTATGACGGTATCGTGATATCTGGATGACGCATTCTCGCTTCTGCGATTCAGCACCCCTAAAACGCGTCGCATCAAAATTTGATTCATGCGCTTTAGCCCTTTGTTTTATGCATGTCATTGTCCGGAACAGCTGCACAAGTCCGGGCGACATGCATTAATCGACCGGATAGGGCCCTTCGGCGAAATTTTCGTCGTGATAGCCTTTGGAGCCGACCTCGAGCGACAATGGGCTGCGCCATTCGCGTTTCTGCCGCAGGCAATCGAGCACGAAGCGGAAATCATAGCGCGGCTGCCAGCCGAGTTCGCGCCGTGCGCGCTCGTTCACGTAGACGCGGTCGAGCGCCGGGAACATCTTCCAGCCATGTTCGGCATAGAGGCCGCGGACTCCCGGAAAGAGCCGCTCGACGGCCGCAGGCGCGTCGCGCCTGATCTCGGCGAGATCGTCTGGTGAAAACGGCGTGGTGGCCGAGATGATGTAGCGACTGAAGCCGATCGGACGCGCCTTTTCGAGGGCGAGGAGATGGGCGCCGACCACATCGGCGATATCGACGCGGCGATGGAGCAACTCGTTGGCCTGGGCATTTGCCGGCGAATAGGCGTTGCGAATGTCAGGATCGTCGTCGCTCTCGGGAAAGAAACGCGACGTCCTCAGAATAGCGACCGGCAATGCGAATTTGCGAGCGAAGAGTTCGCACATACTTTCGGCAGCGAGTTTGGTCACGCCGTAAATGTTCCTCGCGACCGGAAGCACGTCCTCGGTGATCCATGCGGCCGGTTGGCCGGCGGCCGGCGTCAATGCCGCGCCGAAGGTGCTGGTGGTGCTGGTGAAGACGAAACTTGCAACGCGTGCGGCGGCCGCCTCTTCAAGCAGGTTGAGCGTGCCGCCGATATTGGTGTCGACGAAATCCTGACTGCCGTGAGTGGCCACATGCGGCTTGTGCAGCGTGGCGGCATGGATGACGCGGCTGATTCCCGACATCGCCTGCCGGACGAAGCCGCGGTCGCCGATGGAGCCGACTGCGTCGGTGAAATCCGAAGGCTTGATGTCGATGCCGCGCGCCGATCGGCTTTGCGCCTTCAGGACGCGCATCAGCGCCTCGCCGAGATGGCCGGCGCTTCCCGTCACCAGTATCGTCATCGCATTTTCTCCAGACCGTTTCCGCGGCGGAGGCTATTGAGACCGGCATTTTCGGACAACGCATAAATTATGCATGGGGATGCAGGAAAGCTGCAGGCTCGGCGACGGTGGTGACGAGGCGCCCGGCGCTGCCGTCGGAAAGCATGATCCGTTCCCAGGTGACGCGGCCGGCGACAATCGGCAGGCGCGCATTGCCGTTGGCGCCGGTATCGAATGTCAACGACATGAGCCTGCCCTCATGCCAGCCGCAGGCCTCCAGCGATTGTTCGGCGGCGGCGATCTCGGCGGAAGCGTAGGGGAAAAGAGAGCGGCCGAGTAAAGCGTCGATCGGTGCACGCCATTCCGACTGCCGTGGACGGGAGGCGGACAGCAACCGGTGGGTACTGTCGCAGATCAGATGCACAGGCCGGAGGCAATCCTCGACCAGCCGTTTCAAAGCGGCATCGGCTGCGGCATGGTGCGGCGAGGCGAAAATTCGTTCCAGCTTGACGGCCTGCTCCGGCGAGAGGGCAAGTTGATCTCGCTCCCAGCGCGAGACGGTCGCCTGATTGACGCCGAGGAGTTCGGCGAGGTGTTGCTGCTTCATGCTGCGCAGCAGCCGCATGCGGCGTATGCCGGCCCCCGATATCGTCATTTGTCCCGCCTCTTGTCTTTTGGCCAGCATAGGATTGCGGCCGGCCGGGAGGCAAGGTGGGGTGCCCCGGTCATTGTTGCGGCGGGCCTTCGAGATCGCTTCTCAGCCGATCGAGGATCGACAGTGCATGACCGGCATAGGCGCTGATCCAGCGATCGTAGATCTGCTTGATCGGCAGGCTGTTCAGGTGGTTCCAGCGTTCGCGCCCCTCCTTCCTGGCGATGACCAGATCGGCTTCCTCCAGCACTTTCAGATGCTGCATCACCGTGCAGCGGTCCATGTCAGGAAACATCTCGCAAAGGGTCCCTGTGGTGCGGGGGCCATCCTTGAGCAGATCGAGAATCTCGCGGCGGCGATGATGCGCCAATGCCTTGAAAACAGGATCGTCGGTTGATTCGCTTGACATGTTATATTTTTATAACATAATGAGCGCAGACACAATGGAGAAGAGGAGCAATGCTATGTCACTCGGAATCCGCATTTCCGGCCGCATCGGCCGTCCCGTCACAGAGGTGTTCGACGCCGTCGTCAATCCGAAGAAGCTCAGCAGCTATTTCACCACAATCGGTGGGGCGAGCGCCCCGCTCGTCCAGGGCACGACCGTAACCTGGTGGAAGGATGCGCCGGTCGAGGTCGTCGAACTCGTGCCGGAAAGTCGCATCGTGCTCCGGTGGGATGGCGGCACCGGCGAGGACAAGACGAGGTACAAGACGCTGGTAGAGATGAATTTCAAACCGCTGGAGGATGGCGGTACGCTGGTGACGATTGCCGAGAATGGCTGGCGCGAGGACGAAGCCGGCCGGCGCGGCACCTATCTCAATTGCGAAGGCTGGACGCAGATGCTTTGCTGCATGAAGGCCTTCGTCGAGTACGGTATCAACCTGCGCGAAGGCATGTTCCTCAGTGAGATGAAGGGTGAACCGGCCAGCGCGCCCGATGAGTGATGAATGAGCCGGCGTCGGGCTCTTCGGTCCGACGCCGGCTCGCCGCGGCGCGATCGTCGGAGGCACGGATACGGCCGAGACTTCGCTTGCCTGTCACACTGCGGGTGCTAGTTTCCGGAGTCGATACTTCATTTCGGTTTCCAGGAGATTCATATGCAGCTTGGCATGATTGGTTTGGGCCGCATGGGCAACTACATGGTCCAGCGCCTGATGCGGGGCGGTCACGAATGCGTCGTCTATGACGCAAGACCCGAAAGCGTTGCCGAGCTCGCAGGCCTCGGCGCGATCGGAAGCGCGTCGCTCGAGGAATTCGTCTCGAAGCTGCAGCATCCCAGGGCGATCTGGCTGATGCTACCGGCGGCGATCGTCGATAAGGTGCTTTCGAGCCTGGTGCCGCTGCTTCAGAACGGCGATATCGTCATCGACGGCGGCAATTCCTATTATCACGACGATATCCGGCGCGGCGCCGAACTGATCACCAAAGGCATTCATTATGTCGATGTCGGCACTAGCGGCGGCGTCTTCGGCCTGGAACGCGGCTATTGCCTGATGATCGGCGGCGAAAAGAGCGCCGTCGCGCATCTTTCGCCAATCTTCGCAACACTCGCCCCCGGCGTCGGCAAGACGGAAGCATCGCCCAATCGCACCGCCGAAGCGGCTGCGGCCAGCACCGCGGAACAGGGCTACCTGCATTGCGGCCCGCATGGCGCCGGCCATTTCGTCAAGATGGTCCATAACGGCATCGAATACGGCCTGATGGCCGCCTATGCCGAGGGCATCAACATCCTGAAACACGCCAATATCGGCGCCGCCTCGCATGAGGCCGATGCGGAGACCGCGCCGCTCGCCCATCCCGAACATTTCCAATACGATTTCAATCTGCAGGATGTCGCCGAAGTCTGGCGCCGCGGCAGCGTCATCACCTCGTGGCTGCTCGATCTCACCGCCGATGCGCTGCATGCCGATCCGGCACTTTCGAAGTTTGCCGGCCGCGTCTCAGATAGCGGCGAGGGGCGCTGGACGATCATGGCGGCAATCGATGAAAGCGTGCCGACGCCGGTGCTGAGTGCGGCTCTCTACGGCCGCTTCGCCTCGCGCGACAATGACGAGTTCGCCAACAAGATTCTGTCGGCGATGCGCGCCGGCTTCGGCGGCCACGTGGAAAAGGCGGCGCCGAAATCTTAAGGGGCCGCAGCTGAATCCTGTTTTAAATTAACTATTAGAGCATGATGTCGTCCGAAAATCGCTGACATTTTTCGGCATCATGACTAGCCATTGGTATGGTTTTCCTGCCGCCTTGCTGGCGGCTGCGGTCACGAGTATCCATTGCGGAAAGGGAGATGTCGGGGCTGCTTCAATCCAAGCGGCCGACACTCCATTGGAGGGCGGTCATGGGACGCGGCACGGCGGCGGGCTTAAAAGCCGCCATATTCGGCATCTTGGCATTCGTTGCGCTTTTCTCTGCGGCTTCGCCTGGTTTTCCCCAAACGCCTGTGCAGGCGCCGGCTTCAAATACCCCGCCGGCTCAGGTGCGTGAGATGATGCAGCTCATGCAGGCACCGGAGGTCAAGCAGTGGATGGCGACGCAGATGGCGGCACCCTCTGCGGCCGAATCGACGACCCAGAACCAGATGTCGGTTCTCTCGGGCCTGCTGCAGCATGCCCGCCGGCATGTCTCGATGGTGTCCGACGCGGCAATGATCTTGCCCTCGCAGATCGGCAATGCGTCCTCGCTGTTCTTCGGTGAGCTCGCCGCCACCGGCTGGAGTCGAATGATCGCGCAATTCCTGGCGATCTTCCTGCTCGGAGCCATCGTCGAAAGCATGGCCCGCTATGCCTTCCGCCGTCGTCGGCGGCGCCTGGCTCAAATGGCGGGCATGCATCTGACGCCGCGCGTCGTGCCGGCTCTCATTTTCGCCGCGGCAACCATGCTCGCGCTTTTCAGTCTCAGCTGGCCGCCGCTCAGCCAGAGCGTCGCAATCCTCTGCGCCATCGCGCTCATCGTCCAGCGTTTCACGATTTGCCTGGGCGGCGTCTTGGTCGATCTCATCGGGCTGGCGCGGGCCGAGGAAGAGCGGCAAGGCGCGACCGTGCCGACCATGCCGTCACGCGCCGTCGCGCACTTCTGGTATCGCCGCTCTGCGATCTTCGTCATTTATTTTATGCTTGGCTGGGCGGCTATCCAGTCGATGGAGCCGCTCGGCTTTTCCCCGAGCGCCCGGCTCTTCGTTGGCTACATCCTCGGCATCGGGCTGCTGTTGATCGCGATCGAAGCTGTCTGGTCGCGGCCTCAGAAGGACGAGAAGCGCGGTCATGGGATTTCCTGGGCGCTCACCATTTATTTCCTATTGCTCTGGGGGCTGTGGGTCACGGGGTTCAACTGGCTGCTCTGGCTCGGCATCTATGTGCTGATGCTGCCGCGGGTGCTCGCCGTCTCGACGATTGCGGTGAAATCGTTGCAGCAGACCGAGGCAAGCTTCCTTGCCACGCGCCGCATTGCGGCCGTATTGCTAGACCGCGGCGTGCGGGCGCTGATTATCGGATTCGCGGCCATCTGGCTCGGCCATCTGCTCGGCGTCGGCGCCGACACAATGGCGGCCGGCGACAAAATAGTCGATAAGATCGCCCGCGGCGTCATCGGCGGAATCATCATCCTGCTTGCTGCCGATCTGCTCTGGCACGTCGTTAAAGCCTATATCGACGGCAAGCTGCTCGGCTCGCCCTTGGACGGCGGCGCGACGGACGAGGAGAAGGCCAAACATGCACGGTTTCAGACGCTGCTGCCGATCTTCCGCAATATCCTTGCCGTGGTCATCGCCGTCATTGCGGTTCTCATGGTGCTCTCGGGCCTCGGCATCGAGATCGGGCCATTGATTGCCGGCGCCGGCGTCGTCGGCGTTGCGGTGGGTTTCGGCGCCCAGACGATCGTCAAGGACGTCATCAGCGGCATGTTCTATCTCTGGGACGACGCCTTCCGCGTCGGCGAATATATCGAAAGCGGCAGTCACAAAGGCGTGGTCGAGGCCTTCAGCCTGCGCTCGGTGAAGCTCCGGCATCATCGCGGTCCGCTGACGACGGTGCCGTTTGGCGAACTTGGCGCGGTAAAGAACCTGAACCGCGATTGGACGATCGACAAGATCAGCCTCAACGTTACCTACGACACCGATCTCGTCAAAGCGAAGAAGGTGATCAAGCAGATCGGCCAGACGTTGCTCGAAAACCCGGAATTCGGCCCGCACATCATCGAAACGCTGAAGATGAAAGGCGTCGAGCAGTTCGGTGAATTCGCGATCGAGATCCGCCTGTCGATGATGACGAAGCCTGGCGAACAGTTCGTTATCCGCCGCAATGCACTGGCGATGATCCGCAATGCCTTCAAGGAAAACGGCATCGAATTCGCCGTGCCGACGGTGCAGGTGGCCGGCGATCGCGCAGTGGACGTGGATGCCGCCGCGGCGCGCTATGCTGCGCATGCGCGGGCCGGCGGTGAGCCGGCCACCTGACGTCTCACATCGCCGCAGCGGCTGCGGTGAGCAGACCACCGATAATGGCCATGTTGCTTTTCCAGCTGTTGATGGCGCTGTCGCGGGCTGTGCCTTCCATGTCCCAGAAATTCAGCAGCATCACCGAGGCGGCAAGCGTGAAGATGATGAGGCCGAACGCTGCCGCGACGACGAAGAAACCCAGCGTCAGCAGGAGGCCGGCAGCAATTTGAAAGGCGCTGCCGGAAAGCAGCACCCATTTCGCAAAAGGTATGCCGCGGGCTTCGATGGCGTCGGAAATCGGCACGACGACGAAAAAATGATGGATGCCGCCGGCAACGAAAAGACCGCCGAGCAGCAATCTGCCGATGATGAGGATCAGGAAGGCCAAGTCATCCTGCATGTCCAGTCTTTCGCTCGCGTCTCAAATCTTGGTCATGACAGCAAACTCTTCGCAAGCTTACGAAAATGCAATGTACCAATACAGTTGCCTGCGCAAATTCGCCCCAATTGAGGATAATTGAGGCGCAGGCGGCGCGGCTGGGGTAGCGGCGGCATGGCTTCATAGAGCTTATATGCCCGTCATGTTACGTCTTCGAAAAATGATTCCCGCCGAGTTTGGAAATTGCGCAGGTACGAGATGTCGGGTCACGGCAATTTGGAAGAGATGGAAGCGACGGACGGGTTTTCTTTTCGCGCGCTTTTCAGGCGGTACAGGACGCCACTGACGGCAGCCGCGACACTCGTTGTCTTCTGTCTCGTCGGCTACGCGATCATGCAGCTCACCAACGAGGTTCGGTATGATGATGTCGTCGGTGCGCTGGCGGCGACCAGGCCGAGCGCGATCCTGCTTGCGCTGTTCTTCACCGCGCTCAGCTTCCTATCCCTGGTCTTTTATGATCTCAACGCCATCGAGTACATCGGCAAGAAGTTGCCGTTCCCGCATGTGGCGCTGACGGCCTTCAGTGCGTACGCCGTCGGCAATACCGCCGGTTTCGGCGCCCTTTCGGGCGGCGCGATCCGTTACCGCGCCTATACACGCCTCGGTCTCTCGCCGGAAGATATCGGCCGGATCATCGCCTTCGTTACCCTGTCCTTCGGTCTTGGGCTTGCAGGGGTCGCGGCGATCGCCCTCATTATCATCGCCAGCGAGATCGGGCCGCTGATCGGTGTCAGCGCGTTCCTTCTTCGGCTGATTGCCGGCTCGATCATTGCCATTCTCGGGGCTGTCATGATCATCGGCCGCGAAGGCCGCGTGCTCGACCTCGGTGCGGTGGCGATCCGCTTGCCGGATTCACGCACTTGGTCGCGTCAATTCCTGGTCACGGCCTTCGATATCGCCGCCTCGGCCTCGGTGCTCTATGTGCTCTTGCCGCAGACAGCGATCGGCTGGCCGGCCTTCCTGGCCGTCTATGCGATCGCCGTCGGTCTCGGCGTGCTCAGCCACGTTCCAGCCGGGCTCGGCGTGTTCGAGACCGTGATTATCGCCTCGCTCGGCAGCGCGGTGAATATCGATGCGGTGCTCGGATCGCTGGTGCTCTACCGGCTGATCTATCATGTGTTGCCGCTGTTGATCGCCGTGCTCGCGGTCTCCGCGACGGAGCTGCGTCGTTTTGTCGATCACCCGGCCGCCTCCAGCGTCCGGCGCATCGGCGGACGGCTGATGCCGCAGCTGCTGTCGACCTTGGCGCTGCTGCTCGGTGTCATGCTGGTGTTTTCGAGCGTCACACCGACGCCGGATCAGAATCTGGAATTTCTGTCCAACTATCTGCCGCTGCCGATGGTCGAAGGCGCGCACTTCCTCTCCAGCCTGCTCGGATTGGCGCTGGTGGTCGCCGCGCGCGGCCTTGGTCAGAGGCTAGACGGCGCTTGGTGGGTGGCGGTGTTCTCAGCCGTTGCGGCATTGACCTTGTCGCTGTTGAAGGCGATTGCGCTGGTCGAAGCTGCTTTTCTCGCCTTCCTCATCTTCGGGCTCTTCGTCAGCCGCCGGCTCTTTACCCGCCATGCGTCGCTGCTCAACCAGGCAATGACCGCATCCTGGTTAACGGCGATCGCCGTCATCGTCGTTGGCGCCGTCGTCATCCTGCTCTTCGTCTACCGCGATGTCGAATACAGCAACCAGCTCTGGTGGCAGTTCGAATTCACCGCCGAAGCGCCGCGCGGCTTACGCGCGGTGCTCGGTATCACCATCATCTCCTCGGCGATTGCCATTTTCAGCCTGCTCCGGCCGGCGGCCTTCCGGCCGGAGCCGGCGACGGAGGAGGCGCTGGCGCGCGCCGTCGACATCGTCAGAAAGCAGGGCAATGCCGACGCCAATCTGGTGCGGATGGGCGACAAGAGCATCATGTTTTCAGAGAAAAGCGATGCCTTCATCATGTACGGCCGGCAGGGCCGCTCGTGGATCGCGCTCTTCGATCCGGTTGGCGATCATCGCGCCGTGCAGGAACTCGTCTGGCGCTTCGTCGAGGCGGCGCGGGCGGCGGGCTGCCGCGCCGTTTTTTACCAGATCTCGCCGGCCTTGCTTTCCCATTGCGCCGATGCCGGCCTGCGCGCCTTCAAGCTCGGCGAACTGGCGGTGGCCGATCTCAGGACCTTCGAGATGAAGGGCGGCAAATGGGCGAATCTCCGGCAGACGGCAAGCCGGGCGCAGCGCGACGGGTTGGAATTCGCCGTTATCGAACCGCAGGATGTGCCCGTGGTCATCGATGATCTCGCCGCGGTTTCCTCGGCCTGGCTCGAGCACCACAACGCCAAGGAAAAGGGTTTTTCGCTCGGCGCCTTCGATCCCGATTATGTCTCCTCTCAACCGGTCGGTATTCTGAAGAAGGACGGCAAGATCGTTGCCTTTGCCAATATCCTCGTCACCGAATCCCGGGAGGAGGGCACGATCGATCTCATGCGCTTCTCGCCGGATGCGCCGAAGGGCTCGATGGACTTTCTGTTCGTGCAGATCATGGAATATCTGCGAGGTCAGGGTTTCACCCACTTCAATCTCGGCATGGCACCTCTTTCCGGCATGTCGAAACGCGAGGCGGCACCGGTCTGGGACCGCATCGGCAGCACCGTCTTCGAGCACGGCGAGCGCTTCTATAACTTCAAAGGCCTTCGGGCATTCAAATCCAAGTTTCATCCGCACTGGCAACCGCGCTATCTTGCGGTCTCCGGAGGGGGCAATCCGATGATCGCGTTGATGGACGCGACGTTGCTGATTGGGGGCGGGTTGAAAGGGGTAGTGAGAAAATGATCAGGACAATCCTTCTTGCCACGGCATGCGCCTGCATGCTCGCGGCCGCACCGGCTGATGCCGCCGAGGAAACCACGCAGAGCTTCGAAAGCGGGCTCATCCCGTCGCCCCACATCTTCCTGCCGGAAGGGGAGGTTAAGGGCACGGTGATGCTGATCTCGGATGCCGCCGGCTGGGGCGACTATGAGAAGGCGGAGGCCGACAGACTGGTTTCCGAAGGCGCCGTCGTCATCGGTGTCGACTTTCCTTCCTATATCCAGGCGCTTGACCGCTACGATGTCAGCCTCAATGACGGCTGCCTCTACATGGTCTCGGATATCGAATCTCTGAGCCAGCAGGTGCAGCGTGCGACAGGCAACAACGCCTATCATCTGCCGATTGTCGCCGGGATCGGCGAGGGCGGGGCCTTGGCACTGGCGATTGCCGCGCAGACACCGGATGCGACGATCGGTCAGACGCTTGCCGTCGATCCGAAGGCCGGCATCCCGCTGACCAAGGAACTTTGCACGCCGGCTTCGAAGAAGGCCGTCGGCGCACGCATGGTCTACGGTCTGAGTGACGGCCCGCTGCCGGACCCCGTTATATCGGTCTTCACGACCAACGCTGACAAGGATGGCAGGGCGCATGCCGAAGCGCTGAAGAAAGTCCATTCCGCGATCGAGATCCGCGATTCCACCGACGACGCGCAGACGGTCTTTGCCGATACGCTCGATGACCTCGTCACCGCCTCGGGCGCCTTCGGCAATCCGCTCGGCTTGCCGCTGGCGATCCTCGAGGCCACCCCCACCCTCGATACGATGGCGGTGATCTATTCCGGCGACGGAGGCTGGCGAGACATCGACAAGGAAGTCGGCGGCACCCTGCAGAAGGAAGGTATTCCCGTCGTCGGTGTCGATTCGCTTCATTATTTCTGGTCGGAGCGCAAGCCGGAGGAGACCGCCGGCGATCTTTCGAAGATCATCGATTTCTACCGCAAACAGTGGAAGGTGAAGCATGTGCTGCTCGTCGGTTATTCCTTCGGCGCCGACGTCGTGCCCGCGACCTATCAGCTGCTGAAACCGGCCGAGAAGTCCGCGGTGGCGCAATTGTCGCTGCTGTCGCTCTCCCACCAAGTCGACTACGTCATCTCCGTTCTCGGTTGGCTGGGCCAGAAGACGGAAGGGGCGGGAGGCGATCCGGTCGCCGATCTGAAGAACGTCGATCCCAAACTCGTGCAATGCGTCTACGGCAAGGACGATGACGACGACGTCGCCTGTCCGGCGCTGAAGGATAGCGGCGCCGAGGTCATCGAGCTGCCCGGCGATCATCACTTCGATGAGAATTACGACCTTCTCACCAAGACGATCATCGACGGACTGAAGAAGCGGCTGCAAGATTAGAGCAGCATCGTGCTTAGAGCCTTTCCTGGTTAGAGTTGGGAATCGCCGGACGTACTCGCCGCGGCGAAGCGGTGCGGCCGGTGGGCCGGGCATGTTTCCGCCAGGATCAGAGGCGATCGGCTCGGACGTACCAAGGGGTATGCCCATCGCCAATCGCCTCTGCCCGACGAAAACCTGCTCCGGCAGAATGCTTCAATCTAACCAGGTAAGGGTCTAACGTGCCAGCATCTCCTCGCTCCAGCCAAGCTCGGCGACGTCCTTGCCCCGAAACCGCGCATCGTCGGCGACGATGAATTCATCGAGTTGCGGCGGAGCGACGCCGGTGCCGGAAAGCATCGCGTGCACCTGGCCGCGATGATGGGTCTGGTGCTGGAAGAGATGGGCGAGCACGTCGTCCATGCGCTCCTCCTGAATGCGGTCGCCGCGATGGAGCCTGACGGTCGAGACCAGCCCCTCCGGGCTCAGGGCCTCACAGAGCGCCGTCAGGCGGAGGTCGACCGCCGCCTGCGCTGCGCTCAGCGATGCTATGTCGTCGAAGGGTTCTTCGATCTCGAAGGCCTGGTAGCCAAGCATGCCGCCTTCCATGCCATCGACATAGAACCAGTCGACCGTGATGATGTGGTTCAAGGTTTCCTTGATCGAGGGGAAGAAGCCCGTGCGCGGCGCTTCGAATTCGCCAGGTTTCAAGGCTGCGCAAGCGCGCAACAGACGGTGGTTGGCAAGGGCGTTGTTATAGGCAAGTTTGCGAAAGACCCTGACGGGATCGACGGTCGACATCGGCGGCTTTCCTCTCAAGCGCTTGCGGAATGTTTGCGTCAGTCATCGAGATTGCCGTCGCGCCAGACGAGATGACGCGGTGCTGCCGGCAGGTTCTCGATTTCTTGGGCAATGAAATAGGGCGGGATGTCGAGCGCGGTCAGGGCTGTGCGCGTCGCGGCAACCCATTTGAATTCGAGATGGTTGTCGCCGTCTTCGACGCGATGGACGATCTCATGCGGCCGAAAGGGAAATTCCGGTGGGATTTCCATCAGATAATAGAAGCCGAGTTCATGCCAGTCGCGCTGTTCGTAGTGGAAAAAATTCTCGACGGTCCAGAGGAGGCGCGAGACTGTGACGTTGAGGCCGAGTTCCTCCATCATCTCCCGTTTCAGCGTTCCTTCCGAGGTCTCGCCGATCTCCGCCGTTCCCCCAGGAAAGGTCCAGAAGGGCTCGTGCACGGCGCGATGAACGAGCACATGGCCATCGCGAAAGGCGAGGCCGGCGATGCGATGGTTGAAACGTTGAGCGCCCACAGTCAGGCGGATGTGGGTGCGCTTGCTCATGTCATTCTTATCCGAGATCGATTACGACGATTTCCGGCGGCACACCGAAGCGGACCGGCGCGATGGAGCAGCCGAGGCCGCCGGACACGATGATATTGCGCCCCTCCTCGACGATATGGCCATAGGCGTAGCGATTGCCGTAACGCGAGGGAACGATCGGCGAACGGCCGAGGAAACGGATCTGCCCGCCATGGGTGTGGCCGGACAGCGTCAGCGAGACGCGCTCGGGCACGCGCGGGAAGATATCGGGCTCATGAGCAAGCAGGATGACGGGCGCATCGTCGGTCACCTGCGCCATCGTGCCGTCGAGGTCGTCGAGGCCAAGCATGCGTGTGCGCCCCCATTTCCTGCCGGGCAGCAGCGCCAGCTGGTCTTCGAGGCCCGCGAACCAGAAGCCGCGGCCGTCCTTTTCGAGCCGAACGGCGCGATTGCCGTAGACCGGGATGCCGACGTCGGCAAGCGCCCGGTGTCCGAATGTTTCCATCCCGCCGTTCTTCTGGGCAGTCCTGTCCTCCCACCAGTCATGATTGCCCATGATCGCATGGACGCCGAGAGGGGCCTGCAGAGTGGCCAGCGCCTTCGACCACTGGCTCGAATGCACGTATTGCGTCACCATATTCATGCCCGAGGCGTAATCGCCGAGCAGGACGGTGACGTCGCCTTCGAGTTCATTCGCCCTGTGGCAGATCGCTGTGATGCGGTTTGCCGACATCCAGGGTTCGCAAGCATGAATATCGGCGAGCGCGACGACGCGGAGCTTCAGTCTCGGCGTCCATCCCGGCGGCGTCAGCCGGTAACGAGCGATGCCGAGCCGCGCCAGCGGTTCATAGGCGAAGGCGTAACCACCAAGCGACATGACGCCTGCGATCCCGCCGCCGACAAGCTTGAAAAATCCGCGGCGGGTGATCACTCAGTCGTCCTCCTGGAACAGCCGGAACTGCGCAGCCTCCATGTCCTTGGGCGGTTGCATTCCGAGATGTTTCCACGCGATTGCGGTCAGAACACGGCCGCGCGGCGTGCGCTGAATGAAACCCTGCTGGATCATGTAAGGCTCGATGATGTCCTCGATTGCGTCGCGCGGTTCCGACAGGCCGGCGGCGATGGTTTCGATACCGACCGGGCCGCCGCCGAAATTGACGGCGATCATGTTGAGGTAACGCTTGTCGAGCTGATCGAAGCCGACATTGTCGACGAGCAAGCGGGTCAGCGCCTCGTCGGCGATCTCGCGGGTGACGGCTTCCGCCCTTGCCACCTCGGCGAAATCGCGCACGCGCCGCAGCAGCCGGCCGGCGATGCGTGGCGTGCCGCGGGCGCGTCTGGCGATCTCGCGCGCACCTTCTTCGGTCATCGGCAGGTTCATCAGCCGCGCGCCGCGGCGCACGATCAGTTCTAGCTCCTCGACGGTATAGAAGCTCAGGCGCACCGGGATGCCGAAGCGGTCGCGCAACGGCGTCGTCAGCAGGCCGAGGCGGGTGGTCGCCGCCACCAGGGTGAATTTCGACAGATCGATTTTCACCGAGCGGGCGGCAGGGCCCTCACCGATGATGAGGTCCAATTGGAAATCTTCCATGGCCGGATAAAGGATTTCCTCCACCGCCGGATTGAGGCGATGGATTTCGTCGATGAAGAGCACATCGCGCTCCTCGAGATTGGTGAGCAGTGCGGCGAGATCGCCGGCCTTGGCGATGACAGGACCTGACGTCGAGCGGAAATTGACGCCGAGTTCCTTCGCCATGATCTGCGCGAGCGTCGTCTTGCCGAGACCGGGCGGACCGACGAAAAGCACATGGTCCAGCGCCTCGCCGCGGTTCTTCGCAGCCTCGATGAAGACCTTGAGATTGGCGCGCGCTTCCGCCTGACCGGTGAATTCGTCCAGCGATTGCGGGCGCAGGGTAATGTCGAGATCTTCGCCCCGCTTTTCCGGCGATATCAGGCGGGCGGGTTCGCTCATGCTCTTATTCCGTTTTGAATCCTGTCACAGCAATACACCAAAAAACGGTCGTCTCGATATCCAACCGTCGTTTTTCCGCGCTTCACCGCGCCAACTCCTTCAATCCCAGCCTGATCAGCTTAGCGCTGTCTGCGCCGTCGCCGGCCGTCTTCATCGCCGCCGCAACTGCATTGGCCGCCTGGTCTCTGCTGTAGCCGAGGTTGGTCAGCGCGGAGACCGCATCGGCGACCGGCGCGGCCGCGACACCTTCGCCGAGTTCCTGCTTGAGGGCGATATTGATCGCTTCCCCGGCAAAGGCCGGCGCCCGGTTCTTGAGCTCGGTGACGAGGCGCATCGCCACCTTCGGGCCGACGCCCGGCGCGCGGGAAACGGCGGCGCGGTCCTGCAGTGCAATCGCATTGGCGAGTTCGCCCGGCGTCAAGGTCGAGAGCACGGCAAGCGCGACCTTGGCGCCCACCCCTTGAACGCTTTGGAGCAGGTTGAACCACTCCCGCTCCAATGCAGTCATGAAGCCGAAGAGCTTCAACTGATCCTCGCGCACATAGGTCTCGATGAACAGCACGCAGGCCTCGCCGGCCGAGCCGAGTTTGGACAGAGTGCGGGCCGAGCAGTGGGCGACGTAGCAGACGCCGTGCACATCGACGAGCACATAGTCTTCGCCGATCTCGTCTATGGTGCCTTTCAGCTTGCCGATCATGGGGCGTGGTCTCTCAAGGGTGCGTTTCGGGCGTGATAAGTTCAACGGAGGGGAAATAAGATCGGTATCCGCCGGGGTCGCGGGTCAAAATCTTGTAGCCCCTTATCGCCGCATGGGCGCCGATGAGGAAGTCGGGCAATATCTGTTCGCGCCGTCCGCCGGCGCGACGGTAAAGCCGGAAGGCTTGAGCTGCGGCGAAGACAGCCGGCCAAGGCAGGTTCTCGCGGCGGAATTCATCCTGCGGAAGCAGTTGCTCGACTTCATCCATATCGTCGTAGCGAACGGAAAATTCGGAATAGATGATCGGATTTATGAGGACCGGGCCATCTCGGAAGACGTCGAGCATTTTTCGACGAGACCAACCGTGCCAGTCCGAACCGGCCACAGCCAGATCGACGAGTATGTTTGTATCGACAAGCGTTGCCATCAGCGATCACGGGTCATCGACATGAGGTCGTCGGCATCAATCGCCTGATCGCCGGTGCCTTCGAGACGGCGGATCGTCTGCAGGAAACGGTCGAGCCGGCCCCGATCCTCGATCTCCTGCTTGCAGTTCTTCGGCGAGAGAACCAGCTTGCCGTTCTCGATCGAGAAGATGACCTCGCTGTTGGCCTCGATGCCGGCGAGCTCTCTAAGATCGCGAGGAATGGTGACCTGGCCTTTGGATGTGACGCGCATCTTGCTGCTCCTTCGAAGTAAGAATTATCCTTACCGTTGGAACAAGTCAAGAACAGATTGCCCGGCCAGTGCTTGCCGCATTCGGTTGCTGCCGCGATTGTGGGCATGGCATATAGCGATCGCCAGGGCGTCGGCGGCATCGTCGCCCTTGAATTCGACTTTCGGCATCAGGATCTTCAACATCATGTGGATCTGATGTTTTTCGCCGTGGCCGACGCCGATGACGGCCTTCTTGACGGCGTTGGGGGCATATTCGGAGACTTGCAGACCGGCGCGGGCCGGCACCAGCATGGCGATGCCGCGGGCTTGGCCAAGCTTGAGCGTCGCCACCGCGTCCTTGTTGACGAAGGTCTGTTCGACCGCGGCCTCATCCGGCTTGTAAGCGTGGACGACCTCCGCCAGGCCGTCATGCAGCTGGCAGAGGCGGGAGGCGAGATCCATGTCTCCGTCGGAGGTCACGGTTCCCGAGGCCACAAACCGCAGGGAATTGCCCAGCGTGTCGATGATTCCCCAGCCGGTGCGGCGAAGTCCTGGATCGATGCCGACGATGCGAATCGTATTTTGCATGGTTTAACCTATAGCGACTGCGAAATAACTGCCATCGATATGTGAACAAAACAAAAACCTTCTCGAATAAGCCGCTCCATTTACCGCGAATTAAAACAGATGCTTGAATTCTAGTGTCAAATACGAAGGGGTCTCGTGTCGCAAAGAGATAAGCCCCCGAGGTTCTGTTTTAAGATCGGTCGATCAGGCTCACGCCGCCTGCCCGCGCCGGCAGACGCGTTCAGAAGGGGTTCGTCGTACATGGCTCAGAGATTTCAATCCCTGTCCTTCAAGGTCATTGCCACATTCATCCTGATGACCGTGCTGTCGATCGCGGTGATCGACGTGCTCGCCTATTTCGCCAGCAGCCGCATCTCAGACGAGCAGGCGCTGAAGGCCAAGGAGAGCGTGCTGATCTTCCGCGGCGACATGCTGCAGGACCAGCTGGCGCAGCTCGAGAACCAGGCCAATTCCATTGCCCGCATCGAGGCGCTGCAGATGTCGATCACCAGCCTGAAGAGCGGCTGGAAGACCATCGAGAAGACCTCCGGCGATGCCCGCGCCGAGCTGAAGAAAGTCTTCATCACGGCCAATCCCAACCCGGCCGATCAGCGCGAGAAGCTGATGAAGCCGGAAGGGCCGAGCGGCTTTTATTATTCGAACCATGAGAAGACGCAGGGCGAAGTCGCCCGCGACCTCGAAGACACTGCTTTCAGCGATCTCTTGATCGCCGATCTCGACGGTTCCGTTCTCTATTCCTACAAGAAGGAAGACGACTTCGCCGAGAATCTGAAGTCGGACGCCTGGAAGACGACCGGCGCTGGCATCGCCTTCGCCAAGGCGATCGAGAATACCGCCAAGGCGACCGATGATGCCGCACCGACAGGCTTTTCCGGGCTCCGCGTCGATGCGGCCAGCGGCAGGTCGGCGATCTTCTATGCCGTGCCGATCGTCAAGCTCGGCGCGGCCAAGGGCATCATCCTGTTCAAGGTGCGTGACGATATCGTCGCCAGCATCCTGGCAAAGGGGATTGTTCAGGGCAGCACCGCGCGGCCGGCGATCGTCTCTGCCGATGGTTCCGCGATCGGTCTCGATGCGAACGGCAAACTTGCGACGCTCGATGCCGCTCCCTTCACCTTCATCAAGGACGCGCTCGCCAGTTCGGCGATGACGGTGGCCGACTTCAACAGGACGGACGGCTCCGCGCGCGCCTATGTCCGCGGCATCGATTATCGCGGCGACCGCTTCCTCGTGGTCGAAAGCGTGCTGCTCAGCGAACTCAATGCCGGCTCGCTGGAGATCGCCACTTTGCTGACGATGATCGGCATCGGCGTGCTCGTCGTCATGGCGATCGCCACCGGCCTCGTCACCAATTTTCTGTTCTCGCCGCTTGCGCGGCTTGCCGGCGTCACGCGCGATGTCGCCGATGGCAAGCTCAACACCGAGATCGGCAGCCTGAGCCGAAAAGATGAGATCGGCACGATGGCCAACGCGCTTGCCCGCTTCCGGCAGTCGCTGATCGAAGGCCGCGAACTGGAAGCCGCCAACGAAGAGGCACGCCTACAGGCCGAGCAGGACCGCCAGCAGAACCTTGCCGAGCGCGAGGCAGAGGCGAAGACGCTGCAGCAGGTGGTGGAGGCGATCGATGAGGGCCTGCATCATCTGGCGAACGGGGATCTCGCCTATCAGATCGAGCGGCGCTTCCCGAACGAGCTCGAAAGCCTGCGCATCAATTTCAACGAAGCGCTCGCGACGCTGAGCGAAACCATGACGGCCATCGGCGGTAACTCGATGGCGGTGCGGGCGGGCTCCGAGGAGATGCGCACCGGCGCCGACGAGCTTGCCGGGCGGACCGAGCGCCAGGCCGGCTCGATCACCGAGACGGCGAACGCGATCAGCGCCATCACTCAATCCGTCCGCCGGCAGATCGAGCGGGCCGAGCAGGCCGAGCGCATCGCCCGCGACGCCAAGAAGGAGACGACCGGCTCCGGCCAGATCATGCGCGAGACGATCGCAGCGATGGAGGCGATCCAGACCTCCTCACGCCAGATCAACACCATCATCTCCGTCATCGATGACATCGCTTTCCAGACCAATCTTCTGGCCCTCAATGCCGGTGTCGAGGCGGCGCGCGCCGGCGAATCGGGCAAAGGTTTTGCTGTCGTCGCGATGGAAGTGCGTGAACTCGCTCAGCGCTCGTCGAGCGCCGCCAAGGAGATCTCCAGCCTGCTGCAGAAATCGACGCATGAGGTCGAAAGCGGCGTGTCGCTGGTGGAAAGGGCAGGGGTCGCGCTGACCGGCATCGGCGCGCATGTCGAGGCGATCAACGGGCAGATCAACGAGATCATGGATGCGACTCGCGAGGAGGCCAATACGCTGCGGGAGATCAACAGCGCCGTCGCCGAACTCGACGCGATGACGCAGCAGAATGCCGCGATGGTCGAGGAGACGACGGCAGCGATCCATCGGCTGGCGACGGAAGCCCTGGAAATGGATCGCCAGCTCGGCAATTTCACGCTCCCGCACGGCGATCATAGGCCGAGCGCCGAGGTGCATGTGCTGCGCCGTCACCGCTAGGCATTGCTTCCGGCATCCGGCAGGGGTCGCGTTCGCGCGGCCCTTTTGTTTGCGTGCATGGTTTGGAATGGTGCGGGTGCGAACCTACATAGGCTGCATCCTTCAACTGGCCGGCAGGTTTTCCATGGTTCCCTTCTCCATACTCGACCTTTCCCCCGTTGCCGAAGGCAGCACCGTCAGCCAGTCGCTGGAAAGCTCGGCGCGGATGGCTCGCAAGGCCGAGGAATTCGGTTACAAGCGCTTCTGGCTCGCCGAACATCATGGCATGCCGGGGATTGCCAGTGCCGCCACCGCCGTCGTCATCGGTCATGTCGGGGCGGCGACGAAAAGCATTCGCATCGGCTCCGGCGGCGTCATGCTGCCCAATCATTCTCCGCTCGTCATCGCCGAGCAGTTCGGCACATTGGAGGCGCTCTTCCCCGGCCGCGTCGATCTCGGGCTCGGACGTGCGCCGGGGACGGATATGCGCACGGCACAGGCGCTGCGGCGCAACCTTGAGGCCGGCGCCAACAGCTTTCCGAACGACGTGGTCGAACTGCAGCAGCTGCTCGGCACGCCGGTCGAGAACCAGGCGATCCTAGCCGTTCCCGGCAATGGTTCACATGTTCCGATCTGGCTGCTCGGCTCCAGCCTCTACAGCGCTCAGCTTGCCGCCATGCTCGGGCTTCCCTACGCCTTCGCCTCGCATTTCGCGCCCGACATGCTGCTCGATGCGATCGCGATCTACCGCGATCGCTTCCAGCCCTCGGCAACGCTCGAGAAGCCCTATGTGATGGTCGGCGTCATGGGCGCGGTGGCGGTGACGGACGAGGAGGCGCGCTATCATTTCACCTCCGCTCAGCAGCAGTTCGTCAACCTGCGCCGCAATGTCCGCGGTCCGTTCCCGCGTCCGGCGGCCGATATGGAGGCTTTCTGGTCGCCGATGGAGAAGCTGAACGTCGAACACACGCTGCGTTATGCCGTTGTGGGATCACCGGGGACGGCGGAGGCGAAACTGACGGAATTCATTAAGGAAACGCAGGCCGACGAGGTGATCATCTCGATGCCGATCCATGATATCGAGGCGCGGCTGAGGTCGGTGGAGCTGTTTGCGGGACTGGAGAATTTCATGCGGGTGGCTGCGTAGGCAACGCGCAGCTCGGCACTAAAAACCCGGCGCCGAGGCCGGGTTTTTCATGGAATCGTTTTGAAAAGTCAGGCCGAGAGCTTGGCCAGCACTTCTTCCGAGACCTCGAAGTTGGAATAGACGTTCTGCACGTCGTCGTCATCTTCCAGGCTGTCGATCAGCTTCATCAACGACTGGGCTTTTTCCTCATCCACCGGCACGTTGTTCTGGGCGCGCCAGACGGCCTTGACGGTTTCGGCTTCGCCGAGGCTTGCTTCCAGGGCTTTCGACACTTCGCCGAGAGCTTCGAAGGCGCAGGTGATGTAGTGGCCGTCCTCGTCGGTTTCGACGTCGTCGGCGCCGGCTTCGATCGCGGCTTCCATCACCTTGTCGGCATCGCCGACGGAAAGCTTGTAGGTGATTTCGCCGACATGGTCGAAGGAGAAGGACACGGAACCGGTTTCGCCGAGGGCGCCGCCGGCCTTGGTGAAGATCGAGCGGACGTTGGAGGCGGTGCGGTTGCGGTTGTCGGTCAGGGCTTCGACGATGATCGCCGTGCCGCCCGGGCCGTAACCCTCGTAACGGACTTCATCGTAGTTCTCGCCATCGGCGCCGGCTGCTTTCTTGATGGCGCGGTCGATATTGTCCTTCGGCATCGACTGGGCCTTGGCGTTCTGGATCGCCAGGCGGAGACGGGCATTCATCGTCGGGTCGGGCAGGCCGGCCTTGGCGGCAACGGTAATTTCGCGCGCGAGCTTGGAGAACATTTTCGACCGCACGGCATCCTGACGGCCCTTGCGGTGCATGATGTTTTTAAACTGTGAATGGCCAGCCATGGCACCCCTGTTCACGTCTCATTGTTCGGAATGGGCCGCCTTATAAGAGCGAAACGGTACCCGTTCAAGGAAAAAGCGGTGGATTTGCCGCACGGTGCGCGGGCCTGCCGTCCGTTTCAGTCAACCGTCAATCGCTTACGGCTGGCCAGGAAACCATGTCCGTCGCGGCGTCGGCAACGCAGCCCCTCGGTGGCGGAGGTGCACGAATAGGGTCCTCCAGGTATCGCCATAGTCGAGAATATGATCCTCGCTGCAGCAGGCTGTATCGCCAACCATCTTGAAGATGGAGGCGCTGCCGCGTGCCGACAGGATGAGGCGGACGTAGAGCGGCTCTTTGCGATCGCAGGCAAGCTCCGGACCACCGTCTTCGGGAACATACATTTCGACGCCGCCCTTTGGCGTATAGACACAGCCGATATTCCTTGTCGGGGTGCTGAAGACGATCTGGCCATTTTCGTCGGGCTTGAAGGTCTTTTCTGCCGCAAGGACCGTTGGCGCAAAGGCTGCGCAAAAAACCAAAGCCAGAATCGAATGGCTTGTTCGCAGGTGATCCTTTCTCGGCCAGGGCGCACTATCGCATATTCCCGCACGCCGAAAAGACGGCGTCGTCCACTGCCTCCGCGGGGAACAAAGGCGAAAGGATGACGTTTCAATCGAACTCCATCCAACGGAAAGGAACGGTCATGGCAAGTCTCAGCGAGGCGCGGGAGCAACCAGCACGTCAGCTTTGGGATCAGGTCAACGGCGTTCATGCCGGCATGCTCGGAATTTCCGGGCTTGATATGCACATGCAGCCGATGGCGCCGCATGCCGATCCCACCACCAAC
This sequence comes from Rhizobium lentis, assembly GCF_014200175.1. Lineage (GTDB taxonomy): Bacteria > Pseudomonadota > Alphaproteobacteria > Rhizobiales > Rhizobiaceae > Rhizobium > Rhizobium mulingense. The sequence continues at coordinate 269,905 of NZ_JACHBD010000008.1, forward strand.
ACCATCTGGTTCTTCACCAAGACCGACGCCGATATCGTCCGCGCCATCAAGCCCGGCAGCCGCGCGCATTTTTGCGTCATCGGTAAGGATCACGATTATCACGCCTGCCTCTCCGGCGTGATAGAGGTACGCCCCGACCCTTCCAAGATCGAGGAATATTGGAGTTCGATGGTAGCGGCCTGGTATGACGGCGGCAAAAAGGACCCGAAACTCACCATGCTTTCCCTGCATGTCGATGATGCCGAGATCTGGGTTTCCACCGGCAACACCCTGAAATTCGGGTGGGAGATCGCCAAGGCCAATCTCGACGACGACAAGATGCCCGACGTCGGCGTGAAACGCCACCTGCAGTTTGCCTGATACGCGGGCTTGAAGGAACCCGCCCCGGACCTTCTTACTGCACGCCTTTCATGACGTAGATCAGCGGCTTCTTCGGCAGCGTGCGCATGGAGACGGTGATGCTGTCATCGGGCGCATAAGCGACATCGAAGTCCTTGCCGAACATGGCGACGAAGGCACTGACCGGCGGGCCGCGGCGGTGCATCGGTAGGATCAGCGACGAGCGCAGCCGTTTGATGACACGGCTCATGCTGTCGGCGCCCATGGTCAGGCCGCCGTCGACCGGCACCATGACGACGTCGAGGCGGCCGATCTCGGTATAATGCGTATCCGTCAGCTCGTAATGCAGATGGCCGAGATGGCCGATGCAAAGGCCGGCAATTTCGAAGACGAAAATCGAGTTTCCATTCTGCTGCGAGCCGCCGAGGCCATAGCTGAAGCGGATATCCGTGGCGATGTTGCGGATATGGGCGTCGCCGACCACAAGATCGATCTTAGCTGCCTCGCCGGGAACATCGCTCCAGCCATGCAGCACATGCTTGATCCCCGGCTCAGGCGTCAAGGTGAAGTGGGTCGTATGAGCCTTGTTCATCGTTACGACGTCTGGAAGCGCCGCCGGCCGATACCAGCCGTTATAGTCGGTCGCGATGATGATGCCGGCGGGCGTATCGATCTCGAAAGTGGAGTGGCCGAGGAAGGTGAATTTGACGTCCTCGCCCTCGGAGACGGCAGGTGCGACCGGCTGGGCGCCGGAAAAGCTGGCGAAGGTCGCCTTGGGGATTGTCTGCGCGATGGCCTGGCACTGGCTGACGGGCGCTCGCTGTTCCTGCGCCGGTGCTGCGCGATCCGACACGATGAAAGCGGCAAGGCATGCGATCGCGAGGACAAGATGTTGCGGCCTCATGCCACCCCTCCGGCGCTTTCACGTGAAGGCCGGAGAATGCGGCAAGAGGTCGCAGGGGTCCAGACCGGGGCTGCTCACATTTGCGTGTTGGAGCGGCGTCTACCGCCAGAATTCCGGCACCGTCTCCGCCAGCCGCGGGCCGAGCCGGAGCGGCGCGATCTTTTCGGCCAGTCCCGTGGCGTCGGAAATCTCGACGCCGACGCCGCAGATCGTCGCCGGGCCGCTCGCCGCTTCCATGCGGCCCTTCGGCATCTTGGAGATGAAGCGGTTGAGCGGCTCCTCCTTGTCCATGCCGAGCGAGGAATCGTAATCGCCGCACATGCCGGCATCCGACATATAAGCCGTGCCGCCGTTCAGAATCTGCGCATCGGCGGTCGGCACATGAGTATGCGTGCCGACGACGAAGCTGGCGCGGCCGTCGACGAAATGGCCGAAACACTGTTTCTCGCTGGTCGCTTCCGCATGGAAATCGAAGATGATCGCATCGGCCTGCTCCTTCAGCGGGCAGGCGTCGAGGATCACCTCCGCCGATTTGAAGGGATCGTCGAGTTCCGGATGCATGAAGACCCGACCCATGACATTGGCGACGAGCACGCGCGCGCCGTTCCTGGCATAGAAAAGGCCGGAGCCGCGGCCGGGCGTGCCTTGGGGATAGTTGGCCGGCCGCAGAAACTGATCGTGGCGCCCCGCAAAGGCGACAGCTTCCTTCTGGTCCCAGACGTGATTGCCGGTCGTTACCACATCTGCGCCGGCATTGATCGTCTCCAGAAAAATGTCCTCGGTGATGCCGAAGCCGCCGGCGGCGTTCTCGCCGTTGACGATGACGAAATCCAGCCGGAGGTCGGAGATCAAGCCGGGGAGGCGGTCCCAGACCGCCGTGCGTCCCGTCTTGCCGACCATGTCACCCAAAAAAAGCAGCCGCATTCCCTATCCAATCCAAGAGGCAAAAAAGCGCAGGCCGCTTTCTGTCAGGATGGCATCCAGGCTTATGTCATGCGGCTCGTCGGGCACATGTGCCACTTCCTGGCAGTCGAATGCAATGCCGATCAGCTTCGGATGCAGGCGTTTCTCTCTTAGCCGGCTGATGGCGCGGTCGTAGTAGCCGGCGCCGTAGCCGATGCGATGGCCACGAATATCGAAGGCCGAAAGCGGCACCAGCATGATCTCGGGATCGAGAATGTCGGCCTCCGCGCCGGGAGCCACTGTGCCGAAGCCGGTCTCGATGAGAGGCACGTCTTGCGTCAGTTCCCGAAAGGCGATGGTCTGCTTGTCGAGGATCGCCGGCACGCACAGCCGCGCGCCGCGCGCTGCAAACCGGGCCATCAGCGGCCGCAGATCGGCCTCGGACCGGATCGGCAGGAAACCGGAGACGATCGTGCCCGGCGCAAAGGCGACAGCCTCGCCGGCATGATCTGCCATTGCAAGGCTTTTGGAGATACGCTCCTCAGGAGAGATGGCGTCCCGGGCGGCCAGCCGTTCATTGCGCAACTGCGCTTTCAGTTCTCGTGCGGTCATTCGATCTGCCAGATGTGAAAGGTTCGGCCGAGCATAGACGGCTGGAGGTCCGATGCAAATGCAGGGTGCGACAGGAGCGCAGCGGTTTCACGCCGTGTCAGCCGCGGCCGCGATCGTCAGGGGATGCCTATCGCCCCTGCGTCGATTCGTGTGCCGACGTCGGCAGCGCGACGGCCATTCGCCGCATTGTTTCCTCGAACAGAGGAGTTCCGCCCGGCATCCAACCGAGCGCGCGGATTTTCGTCGTGCTCATCGGATTGAGCGCTTTGCTGTCGGCCGGAGCTGGCAGCGCATGAGGACAGTCCGTCTCACGGCGGATGGGTGCAAGGATGTCGCGGGTGTCGACGACGATGTCCGACACGTTGAAGATCTCACCGGAGATGCGGGTGCTTTCCGTCTCCAGCATCAGCCGCACCGCGCGCCCGAGGTCACGGCCGTGAACCTCCGTGCCTGCGCGGGGAGCGACTGGCCGGCCGGCGCGATAATCGTCGATGAGGCCGTCCCATTTGTTTGGCGAGAGATCGCCATAGATGCCGGTCGTCCTCAGACTGACGCCGGCAAAACCCGGAGTCGAGAGGTGGGTCAGCGCGCCTTCGGCGTCGAGTTTGATCTGGCCGTAGAGCGTCTCCGGCTTCGGCAGCGTCGTTTCTGTGAGCTCGGTTCCGGGCGGATGTTCGCCGTAGGCAGCGCGGCTGGACAGGAAGACGCAGCGGCGCGTGCCGGCACGTTTGGCAGCTTCGAAAAGCCGGACGGTGCCGTCGAGGTTTAACCTGTGGAAGGTCTTCGGATCGTCGCCTTCGCCGCCGCGATATTTGCCGGGAACATGGCTGAAGGCGGCGTGGACGAAGAAATAGGCGTCGTCGAAAATGTCGATCTGATCCTGGTCGGGATCGAGGGAGAGCGCTGCGAACTCGACCGGGCGGGAGAAGAGGCTGGGATGCGGCGCCCGGCGGCCGCCGACGACCACCTGATAGCCGGCGGTCAGAAGCTCCTCGACGACATAGCGGCCGACGAGACCCGTTCCGCCGGATACCAATACCTTCATGCTGCCCCTTCCGGATTGTCCAGCGCCGCGATCTCCGGCACATCGCTATCATTGTGGAAGCGATACCACAAATCGATCAAGGGTTGTAACCGTACTGCCTTGGGATGATCCTTTTCCCACGGTTTTTCATATTGGTAGTGCAGGATCGAAATGCTCTTCCAGTCCCAGAGCGCCGGCATGGTGAACCATACATATTGCAGCATGTTGAAATAGACCGGCAGGCCGTGCCACTCCGGGAAGAAGGTCTCAAGAAAGGTCTGATCGGTGCGGCGCCAGAAGACTTCCGGCGTGTCGAGCCTTTCGAGCATGTGCCGAAACGTGTCATGCGACGGCGTTGCGACGAAAACGCCGGAATTCATCCGGCGGAAGTCGGCGAGGCTTTCGTAGACATTGGGGGCGGCGGAAAATTCCGGATAGAAGAAGAGCCTGTCGACGTTTTTCAGCACCAGGGCATCGGCATCGATGAAGACGCAGCGCTCGTATTCGACGAGTTGCCAGAGCCTGAGCTTGCAGAAATTGTCGAGCGGCGAATGGAACGCCGGCTTGCGGCCCTTGGTGAAAGGCGCTGCGGAATGAAGTTGGCCGCGGGCGTGGCGTTCGTTGAAGACGTCGGAGAGCGGCAGATGCTCGACCTCGATCAGGCGGCAGCCGAGAGCTTCCAAGGGCGCGAGGGCGGCTGCATCGACGCCACCGGTATGGAGGACGACGATATCGGCGGTGGTGCCGGTTCGTCGCAAGGATCGGGCAAGCGCAGTCGCACCAATGCCGTAGTCGGCGTTGGTGACAAGGGTGACGTAGGCGAAACGGTGGCGTGGCTGTGTGGTCACGTGCGCCATCACCGCCCTAATGAATCATCCGGCGAGGTGTGTCTCTGTACACCGGCGGCGAGTTTGGCGAGAACGCCGGCCCCACTCGCCGTCATCCCAGGCCTTGAGCCTGGGATCCCTGCGACTGCTGCTGACGGAGGCGCTGTGGATGCTCGGCTCAGGGCCGAGCATGACGGAGGGTGGGGTGGGGGGAAGGAGTCATTCACAACGCAGACGCCGGTACCACGGAGGCCATCTGCCAGCGAAACCAGGCAATGCCGGTCACGGCTTAAACTAACTTGTTGAGGGAATTTTATTGCGTCCTTCAAGCGAATTCGCTCCTGCTCATGACACCGATTTCAGCCGCTTGCCTTCCGGATCGTGGTTGATCGTCGCGGCAATATCCCTCGTCCAGGCGGAGACGGCCGGCACGCGGGCGCGGTCGACGCGGTAGGCAAATTTCTTCGCGACATCGACGATCTCGCCGAGCAGGCCGGCCTCCAGGGTGATCGGTTCGAGGCCGAGATCGAGGAATTTTTCGTTGCGAACGATCAGCTCGTTTTCGGCGGCTTCCTTGCGCGGATTGGGCAGCCAGGCAATCGTGGCGCCGCTGATCTTGGCGATCATCTCGGCAAGGTCGCGCACCCGGTGGGTCTCCGTCATCTGATTGAAGATCTCGACGCGGGCGCCGCGGGCAGGAGGATTCTGCAGTGCCAGCTCAATGCAGCGCACCGAATCCTGGATATGGATGAAGGCGCGGGTCTGGCCGCCGGTGCCGTGCACGGTCAGCGGATAGCCGATCGCCGCCTGAATGAGGAAGCGGTTCAGCACCGTGCCGTAATCGCCGTCGTAATCGAAACGGTTGATGAGCTGCGCGTGGCGTCGCGTCTGTTCGGTATGCGTGCCCCAGACGATGCCCTGGTGCAGGTCGGTGATCCGCAAGCTGTCGTTCTTGGCGTAGAACTGGAAGAGAAGTTGATCCAGGCACTTGGTCATGTGATAGATCGAGCCGGGATTGGCGGGATAAAGAATCTCCTGGCTGACCGTCTTGCCGCCCGCTGTTTCGATGCCGACCGGCAGATAGCCTTCGGGAATCGCTGCGCCCACAGTCGAATAGCCGTAGACGCCCATGGTGCCGAGATGGATGAGGTGGGCGTCGAGGCTGAGCTCGGTCAGTGCGTTCAAGAGGTTATGTGTGGCGCTGACATTGTTGTTGACTGTGTAATTCTTGTGGCGGTCGCTCTTCATCGAATAGGGAGCGGCGCGCTGCTCGGCGAAATGGATGATGGCATCGGGCCGGTGCTCGGAAAGCCATTTCTTCAGGAGCTCATAATCCTTGGCGAGGTCGATCAGATTGAAGTGGATGCGGCGTCCCGTCTCCGCATGCCAGATGCGGGTGCGTTCCTGGATCGAATCCATCGGCGTCAGCGATTGAACGCCAAGTTCGGTGTCGATCCAGCGGCGCGAGAGATTGTCGAGGATATGGATGTCATGACCGGCGTCGGAAAGGTGGAGCGAGGTGGGCCAACCAATGAAACCGTCTCCGCCCATAACCGCAATTTTCATCACATCGTCTCCTGATCAATCTCATTTATCGGGAATAGTTAGGAATTATGACAATCATTCAATGCTTGTCGCTCGGGCATTCATTGCTTGCCTGTCGAGAAGCGTTGCGCCAAAGAGGGCACCGGAGTTTGGAGAAAATTATGACGGAACGCCCTTTTTCCATCTCGGGAGAGCTGACCGAGACCGGACACCGCCTCGTCCAGCGGGTCTATTATGAAGATACGGATTTCTCCGGCCTGGTCTATCACGCCCGCTATTTGCATTTCCTGGAGCGCGGCCGCACCGATTATTTGCGCTGCCTCGGCGTCGAGCAGCGCGAGCTCGTCAGCGCCGACGAGGAGGGGCTTGTCTTCGTCGTCCATCGCATGGAGATCGACTTCAAGAGCCCGGCGCGCATGGACGACGTGCTGACGATCCTGACGCACACGGAAAAGGCCGGCGGCGCCAAGATGGTGCTCAACCAGCAGATCCGTTGCGGCGAGATGCTGCTAATTTCAGCCAAGGTGATCATCGCCGTCATCAACGCCAAGGGGCGGCCGAGAAGGCTGCCGGAAACGCTGGCGGTGAAATTCCTGGAAGGCAGTATGCCCTTATAGCGCCGAATCGCCTGAAATTCGGCCTTGTCAAAACTTGAGCTTTCTGGGAAGGAATTCTCCGCGCTGCGGGATGGCGCTCTTTCGGCAGCCGGACCTTGCTCTGGTTCAAGTAATCCATGGAACAAAATCTTGCGAATACAGGCTTGCTGTCACAGTCCGGCACTAACGATCTATTAACCATAATAGTGTCTTACTGGGAAAGTCGGAGTTTGTGCGGTGCACGCCTTCCTTTGACCAAATTTGACGGCAAGAAGGCGGAAGATGAGCTTGGAAGCTTGACCAGGGCTTTGGGCGGCGGCCGCCGGACACTTCTTGCGAGATCACTTTGTGCCGCCCGGTCCAGCACCGGGCGTTTGGATTCGGGGATTTTGGATCAATGGAACAAGTAGGATTGGCAGCAGCCACGACGGACGTCAGCCTCTGGTCGCTTTTCATGCAGGCCGGCATCGTCGTCAAGCTCGTCATGCTCGGGCTCATCGCAGCCTCTGTGTGGACCTGGGCGATCGTCATCGACAAATACCTGGCCTATGGCCGCGCACGGCGCCAGTTCGACAAGTTCGAACAGGTGTTCTGGTCGGGCCAGTCGCTGGAAGAACTCTATCGCTCCCTGTCGGAGCGCAACAATACCGGCCTGGCGTCGATCTTCGTCGCGGCCATGCGCGAGTGGAAGAAATCCTTCGAACGCGGCGCCCGCTCGCCGATCGGCCTGCAGATGCGAATCGACCGTGCGATGGACGTGACGCTCGCCCGTGAAACAGAATATCTCGGCGCCCGTCTCGGGTCGCTTGCGACGATCGGTTCGGCCGGTCCGTTCATCGGCCTGTTCGGCACGGTCGTCGGTATCATGACCTCGTTCCAGGCGATCGCCGGCTCGAAGTCGACCAATCTCGCGGTCGTGGCGCCCGGTATCGCCGAAGCGTTGCTCGCCACCGCGATCGGCCTTGTCGCCGCTATTCCGGCGGTTATCGCCTATAACAAGTTCTCCGCCGATGCCGGCAAGCTCTCGGCGCGTATGGAAGGTTTCGCGGACGAATTCTCCGCCATACTTTCGCGCCAGATCGACGAGAAGCTGCAGCCGCGTGCTGCCGCTCAGTAACCAACGGAGTATTCTGACATGGGTATGGCTGTTGGAGGCAATGGCGGCGGGGGCGGTGGACGCCGCCGTCGCGGCGGTCGGAATAGGGCCGTCATCTCCGAAATCAACGTGACGCCGCTCGTCGACGTCATGCTGGTGCTTCTGATCATCTTCATGGTCGCCGCACCGATGATGACCGTCGGCGTGCCGATCGACCTGCCGGAAACGCAGGCCAAAGCATTGAATTCCGAGACGCAGCCGATCACTATTTCCGTCAAGAACGACGGGGAGGTGTTCTTGCAGGAAACCCCGATCCCGGCCGCCGAGATCGCCGCCAAGCTCGAGGCGATCGCCACCACCGGTTATAACGAACGCATCTTCGTGCGCGGCGACGCAACTGCGCCTTACGGCGTCATCGCCGACGTCATGGCGCGCATCCAAGGCGCCGGCTTCAAGAATATCGGCCTGGTGACGCAGCAGAAGAAGGACCAATAGCGTTCAAGATGAAGACCAGCGTCGTCACATCTGCTGTTCTGCACTGCCTGGTGCTTACCTGGGCGATGGTGTCGCTGAGCGCCCCGGAATCCTTCAAGGTGGAGGATTTCGAGGCGATGCCGGTCGATCTCGTGCCGGTAGAATCCATTACCCAGATGCAGCAGGGCGACAAGAAGGCGCCGAAGAAGGAGACGTCTGCGCCAGTGCCGACGACACGGCCGCCGATCGCGCAGCCGGCCGAAAATGCCGGCGACAACAATATCGACCTGAAGACGCCGCCGGTGCCGAACGCCAAGCCGAGCAACAGCGAGGCGGCTGCCGCCAATTCCAGCGAAAAGCCGCAGCCGAAGACCGATCCTGTCCCGAACGATGTCAAGGATATCGTCAAGGAGGAAACAGAAGTCGAGCAGCCGAAAGAAGTCGCCTCCATTCCGCCGCCGAAACCCGTCGAAGTGACGCCGCCCAAGCCGGAGGAAAAGCCACCGGAAGAACAGGCCAAGCCCGAGGAGCCGCCGAAGCCGGAAGCCGAGGCGCTGCCGGACAACGTGCCGACCCCCGTCGCCAAGCCGCAGGTGAAGCCGCCGGAACCGCAGAAGCCAGCCGAAAAACCGCCGGAAAAGGCCCAGGAGCAGCCGAAGACCGCTGACAAGCCGACCGAGAAGAAGAAGGCGGACCAGAAGCAGGAAACGGCGAAATCGGCTTCATCGATGAAAAGCGATTTCAATGCGGACGAGATTTCAGCCTTGCTGAACAAGACCGATCCTTCCGCCGGCGGCGCCAAGCGCTCGACGCAGGAGGCATCGCTGGGCGCCAAGAAGAGCAATGGTGGTTCCAAGCTGTCGATGAGCGAGATGGATGCGTTGAAGAGCGCCATCGCCGGCAACTGGACGGTCATCCCCGGCATGGAAGGCATGGGCGACGTTCGCATCAAGGTCCACATGAATCTCGACCAGGACGGCAATATTATCGGCGAGCCGGAGGTTGAGGCAGTCGGTGGTGACAACGAGTCGACGCGCCGGGCACTCGCCGGCGGCGCTTATCGCGCCATCATGAAATCGGCACCTTTCTCTTCCCTTCCAAAAGACAAATACGATGCCTGGAGCGAAGTCGTCGTCAATTTCGACCCGAGCGATCTGGGAATTTAAATGCTGAAAGGCTTTTACTCCATGAACAAGTGTTCCTTTTTCCGCGCAATTGCGGTCGCTGCCGGTCTCATGACCATTGCTGCGTTGGCGACACCGGCGAATGCGCTGGTCGAGATCAACATCAACAAGGGTAACGTCCAGCCATTGCCGATTGCTGTAACGGATTTCCTTCAGGGCAACATGGGCGCGCAGGTCTCGCAGGTGATTGCCGCCGACCTGCAGCGTTCCGGTCTGTTTGCGCCGATCAACAAGACAGCCTTCATCGAGAAGATTTCTAATCCGGATGCTTCGCCGCGGTTCGAGGACTGGAAGGTCATCAATGCCCAGGCGCTGGTAACTGGTCGTGTCACACAGGAGGCGGACGGTCGTCTGCGCGCCGAGTTTCGTCTCTGGGATACATTTGCCGGGCAGCAGATGACCGGTCAGCAGTTCTACACGCAGCCGGAGAACTGGCGGCGCGTCGCTCACATCATTGCTGACGCAATCTATAAGCAGATCACCGGCGAAGAGGGCTATTTCGACACCCGTGTCGTCTTCGTTTCCGAATCCGGCACCAAGCAGCAGCGCAAGCGGCAGCTGGCGATCATGGACCAGGATGGCTTCAACGTGCGCATGCTGACCGACGGCAGCGACCTGGTGCTGACGCCGCGCTTCTCGCCCAACCGGCAGGAAGTCACCTACATGTCCTTCGCCAACCAGCAGCCGCGCGTCTATCTGCTGCAGCTCGAAACCGGGCAGCGCGAGGTCGTCGGCAACTTCCCGGGCATGACGTTCTCGCCGCGCTTTTCGCCGGATGGGCAGAAGGTGATCATGAGCCTGCAGCAGGAAGGCAATTCCAACATCTATACGATGGACCTGCGCTCGCGCACGACGACGCGGCTGACCTCGACGGCGGCGATCGATACTTCGCCCTCCTATTCGCCGGATGGCGCCCGCGTCAGCTTCGAAAGCGACCGCGGCGGCAAGCCGCAGATCTATGTGATGAATGCGGATGGTTCCGGCCAGACCCGCATTTCCTTCGGTGACGGCTCCTATTCGACGCCGGTCTGGTCGCCGCGCGGCGATCTCATCGCCTTCACCAAGCAGTCCGGCGGCAAGTTCTCGATCGGCGTGATGAAGCCGGACGGTTCGGGCGAGCGCATCCTGACGACCGGCTTCCACAATGAAGGCCCGACCTGGGCGCCGAACGGCCGCGTGCTGATGTTCTTCCGCCAGGCGGCAGGTGCCGGCGGTCCGCAGCTCTATTCGATCGACCTCACCGGTTACAACGAGCAGCTTGTGAAGACACCAACCTACGGTTCCGACCCGGCTTGGTCGCCGCTTCTGGAGTAGCAGGCGCGGCAATGCCTTCATGTCGCCTCAGAATCATGAAACCGGGCGGCTACGGGACAAATCAGTAAATTGTTAACCATAATCTTTGAGGGGCGGTTAACCGAGTGCGGTTACTGTCCGGAAACCCTGAAATCGCAAGGAGACCCGGCCATGAGCCGAATTCACACCCCGGCAATGAGCCGCATGCAGAATTTCGCCCGCAACCCCGTCATGATCGCGCTTCTCGCCGGTCTCGCGCTCGCAAGCTGCGCCAAGAAGCCGCCGAACAGCGCCGGTGAACTCGGCCTCGGCGCCGGCGCGGGTGGTGCCGCAACGCCGGGTTCGGCACAGGACTTCACGGTCAATGTCGGCGACCGCATCTTCTTCGATACCGACTCCTCGTCGATCCGCGCCGATGCCTCGCAGACGCTCGACCGTCAGGCGCAGTGGCTCGCCCGTTACCCGAACTACCAGATCACTGTCGAAGGTCATGCCGACGAACGCGGCACGCGCGAATACAACCTGGCGCTCGGCGCCCGACGTGCTGCCGCCGCCAAGGATTACCTCGCTTCGCGCGGCGTTCCGGCGCAGCGCATGAAGACGATCTCCTACGGCAAGGAACGCCCAGTCGCCGTCTGCGACGATATTTCCTGCTGGTCGCAGAACCGCCGCGCGGTCACCGTGCTCGGCGGTGCCGGCATGTAATTTGCCGATATCATTCGTCTCCGGAAGGCGGTCCCGTCAGGGGCCGCCTTTTCTTTTTGACCACACTTTGGCCAGACTCCGTTGCTTTTTGACAGCAATTGGAAAAGTCTCCTGTTCGTGCCTCCAAGCGCGAAGAATCACTGGGACAGGACGATACATATGAAGAAACTTGTCGTGGCAGGCATGCTGTGCCTCGCGGCTGTGACCGGGAGCGAACGGGCGGCCTATTCGGCCTCGTTCTTCGGGCTGCATCTGGGCGGCCGATCCGCGGAAAACCAGGCGGCGGCGCCCGTTATCAAGGTGCAGAGCGGCGACGCCGAGGTTCGCGTGCAGCAGCTCGAAGAGCAGCTGCGACAGCTGAACGGCCGAATCGAGGAGATGAGCTTCCAGCTGCTGCAGATGCAGGAGACGATCCGCAAGCAGCAGGAAGACAATGAATTCCGCTTCCAGCAGCTTGAAAAAACCGGTTCCGGCGGTGGTGGCGCCAAGGCGCCTGTCAAGAAGAGCGAGACTGATGCCGCTCCGGCAGCGTCCGGTGGCGATGATGTCGCGAGAGTGATCCAAGCACCGCAGGGAGCCGAAACGGCTCCCTCCACCGATGTGCCTGATAATACCGGCCTCGGCCAGCCGCCGAAGCAACTCGGCTCAATCGACTTCGATCAGAACGGCAACCCGATCGGCGGAACCGTCGACGAAAATGCCACCATCGGCTCCGGCCCCATTCCCGATGCAAATGGCCGCACACCCCAGCAGACGGCCTCGCTCGGCAGTGAGGCGGATCAGTACAAGGCAGCGTACGGCCACGTCCTGTCAGGCGATTACGGCACTGCAGAGCAGGAATTCAACCAGTACATCGCCCGTTACCCAAGTAGCGCGCGGGCCGCTGACGCCAATTTCTGGCTCGGCGAAGCGCTCTATTCGCAAGGTAAATATAACGAGGCGGCCAAGACTTTCCTCAACGCTCACCAGAAATACGGCAGCTCGGAAAAGGCGCCGGAAATGCTGCTGAAACTCGGCATGTCGCTTGCGGCCCTCGATAATAAGGAGACGGCTTGCGCGACGCTGCGCGAGGTCTCGAAGCGCTATCCGAAGGCGTCACGCGCCGTCATAAGCAAGGTTGCGAGCGAACAAAAACGCCTCGCCTGCTAAGGTCTTCCGGAATGTCTCCGGAAGCCGCATCGCCTCGAGCGGCGATCCTCCAGCTCCTCGAATCGCTTCAAAGTCCTGCGCGCCTTCTCGTCGCGATATCGGGCGGCAGCGATTCCATCGGCCTGCTTCTCCTCCTCGACGAAGCCGTGAAGGCCGCGCCTCATCGCAAGATTTCACTCTGTGCTGCCACTGTCGATCACCGGCTGCGGGCCGGCTCCGCGGACGAAGCGCAACAGGTCGCCGCGCTCTGTGCATCGCTCGGCATTCCCCACATCATCGCAGTCTGGCAGGGCGAAAAGCCGAAAACCGGCATCATGGCCGCGGCCCGCGAGGCTCGCTACGACCTCTTGGCGGAATCGGCAGAGAGGCTCGGCGCCAGTCTCATCGTCACCGGCCATACGCTCGACGATCAGCGTGAAACATTGCAGATGCGCGGCGTGCGAACGGAGCAGCTTTCATCAGGCATCGCCGATGCGGTGCTTTTCGATCGGCGGTTCTGGATTTTGCGGCCGCTTCTCTTTTCCAGCCGGACAGATATCCGCGCTTTTCTCAAAGATCAGGGTGTTTCGTGGATCGACGACCCCAGCAATGAGGATGTGAAATACGAGCGCGTGCGGGTGCGCCGGCAGCTATCCGCCGATCGAGCGACGGAGACGGATATTCGTGCGGCCTGGGAAGCGCGGCTGGCTCTGTCGTTGCGCGCCGCCGAATGGCTGGACCGCCATTTCAGGCTTCATGGCGGCCTGCTTGGGCAGGTATCTGTTGATGGTTTGCGGCAGGATCGCGCAGTTCTGGACTATGCGCTCGGCCGTCTGACAGCCGTCTTCGGCGGGCAGGCATTCGTGCCAGGAAGGGCGCATATGGAGCGCCTTCTCTCGTTTGTCACCGGCGGGGAACCGGGGCGGATGACTACCGGTCGAGTCGTGTTCGATCGCAGGCGTGACGGGCTTTATTTGGCGCGTGAGAACCGGGGGATTGTACCGATGATTTTGCGGCCGGGAGAGGCGGGGGTGTGGGATGGGAGGTTTGAAGCCGTAAACGGTTCCGGAGCGACCGTAAGGATAGAAGCGCAGGCCACCAGTTCCTCCCTCATTCCTGTGTCCTCAGGGCTTCGCCCGAGGGATGTCACAGGAATCCAGTCACCGCGCGTCGCCGCGGTGAATGACTCGACAATAAGTAGTGAGTCTTCCGCGCCCAAGGACCTGGGCGCCCTGGATTCCTGTGACGAGCACAGGAATGAGGGGGAGTGGAGCAGGGGCCTGCCCAAGGCGGCATGGAAACGTGCCGTCGCCTCAGCGCCGGCTTTTTCCGTCGATGGAGACCCCCTATCTCGGGAATCTTCCGGCTCGATCCATCTGACGTCCTATTTCGCACCCTTCGACCGCTTTTTGACACGATTTGATTTCATCTTCGCCGATAGGCTTTCGGCGGTTTTCGCGATGGCGCCCTATGCGGGACTGCCTTTAAGAAGTATTGACGGAAAAACCATCTGACCTGGGGGATTGCCTTGGCAACAGCACGGCGCAACCCTATGTTAGAATGAATAAGACGGTCGCCATGAGGCGGCTGTCCCAGTGCTGGGGAGTTCAATGAACCCTAACTTACGTAATTTTGCCTTGTGGGCGATCATCGCGCTTCTGCTGATCGCCCTGTTCAGTATGTTTCAGACGGCGCCGGCGCAGACGGGCTCCCGCGAAATCCCTTATTCGCAGTTTCTGCGTGAGGTCGATGCGGGCCGGGTGAAGGATGTCGTGGTCACGGGCAACCGTGTTTCCGGAAGCTATGTTGAAAACGGCACCACCTTTCAGACCTACTCCCCTGTAATCGACGACAGCTTGCTCGATCGCCTGCAGCAGAAGAATGTCCTGGTTTCCGCCCGTCCGGAAACGGATGGTTCCTCGGGGTTTCTGAGCTATCTCGGCACGCTCCTGCCGATGCTTCTCATTCTCGGCGTCTGGCTGTTCTTCATGCGGCAGATGCAAGGTGGCTCACGCGGCGCGATGGGCTTTGGCAAGTCCAAGGCCAAGCTTCTGACCGAAGCGCATGGCCGCGTGACCTTCGATGATGTCGCAGGCGTCGACGAGGCCAAGCAGGATCTCGAAGAAATCGTCGAATTCCTGCGTGATCCGCAGAAATTCCAGCGTCTCGGCGGCAAGATCCCACGCGGCGTGCTGCTCGTCGGCCCTCCGGGTACCGGCAAGACGCTGCTCGCCCGCTCGGTCGCCGGTGAAGCCAATGTTCCATTCTTCACGATTTCCGGTTCCGACTTCGTCGAAATGTTCGTCGGCGTCGGCGCAAGCCGCGTGCGCGACATGTTCGAACAGGCGAAGAAGAATGCGCCCTGCATCATCTTCATCGACGAAATCGATGCGGTCGGCCGCCATCGCGGCGCCGGTCTCGGCGGCGGCAACGACGAGCGCGAGCAGACGTTGAACCAGCTGCTGGTCGAAATGGACGGCTTCGAGGCGAATGAAGGCGTAATCCTGATCGCCGCCACCAACCGTCCCGACGTTCTCGACCCGGCGCTGCTGCGTCCCGGCCGTTTCGACCGGCAGGTCGTGGTGCCGAACCCTGACATCGTCGGGCGCGAGCGCATCCTCAAGGTGCATGCCCGCAATGTGCCGCTGGCGCCGAATGTCGATCTCAAGGTTCTCGCCCGCGGCACGCCCGGTTTCTCCGGGGCCGACCTGATGAACCTCGTCAACGAAGCCGCCCTGATGGCCGCCCGCCGCAACAAGCGTGTGGTCACCATGCAGGAATTCGAGGACGCCAAGGACAAGATCATGATGGGCGCCGAGCGCCGCTCCTCGGCGATGACCGAGGCGGAGAAGAAGCTCACCGCCTATCACGAAGCAGGCCACGCCATCACCGCGCTCAATGTCGCTGTCGCCGATCCGCTGCACAAGGCGACGATCATTCCGCGCGGCCGTGCGCTCGGCATGGTCATGCAGCTTCCCGAGGGCGACCGCTACTCGATGAGCTACAAGTGGATGGTGTCGCGCCTCTGCATCATGATGGGCGGCCGTGTCGCCGAAGAACTCACCTTCGGCAAGGAGAACATCACGTCGGGTGCCTCCTCCGACATCGAGCAGGCGACCAAGCTTGCCCGCGCCATGGTCACCCAGTGGGGCTTCTCCGATCAGCTCGGTCAGGTCGCCTATGGCGAGAACCAGCAGGAGGTGTTCCTCGGCCACTCGGTTTCGCAGTCGAAGAACGTGTCGGAAGCGACCGCGCAGAAGATCGACAATGAAGTCCGCCGCCTGATCGACGAGGCCTATACGCAGGCCCGTACGATCCTGACGGAAAAGCACGACGAATTCGTCGCTCTCGCCGAAGGCCTGCTGGAATATGAGACGCTGACCGGCGAAGAGATCAAGGCGCTGATTCGCGGCGAGAAGCCGTCTCGCGATCTCGGCGACGACTCACCGCCGAGCCGTGGTTCGGCCGTGCCGAAGGCCGGCGCGAGGCCTGCGACCAAGGGCGACGAGCCCGAAGCGGGCCTCGAACCGCAGCCGCATTGAGCCGCCAGCGCCATATTGAACAAGGCCGGATTTCCCAAGCGGGAGATCCGGCCTTTTCTATTGGTAACGGGATATAATCATTTTTCTTGCTAATTTACGTGCCGATCGCCGCATTTTGTGGCATTCCGCTGAATTGAGGCAAGCATGAATCACGCTCCTGGATTGACGACATTCCATTGAAGCCAGATTCGCTTGGAACGGTGCGCTGCCTTGAATGGCGCGCGGAAAGTGCAGGAGTGTAGATGAAAAGACGCTATTTCGGGACCGACGGCATTCGCGGCCAATCCAATGTCTTCCCGATGACACCGGATCTCGCCATGCGGGTCGGCATCGCCGCCGGCACGATCTTCCGTCGCGGCAATCATCGCCATCGCGTCGTCATCGGCAAGGATACGCGCCTTTCCGGCTATATGCTCGAAAACGCCATGGTCGCGGGTTTCACCGCCGCCGGCCTCGACGCCTTCATTCTCGGCCCGATCCCGACGCCTGCGGTCGCCATGCTGACCCGTTCGCTGCGCTGCGATATCGGCGTGATGATATCGGCTTCGCACAATCCCTACGAGGACAACGGCATCAAGCTGTTCGGCCCCGATGGCTATAAGCTGTCCGACGACATCGAGGCCGAGATCGAGGATTTGCTCGAAAAGGACCTAAGCACGCAGCTCGCCAAGTCCGATGACATCGGCCGCGCCAAGCGCGTCGACGGCGTGCATGACCGTTATATCGAACACGCCAAACGCACCCTGCCGCGCGACGTGACCCTCCAGGGCCTGCGGATCGCGATCGACTGCGCCAACGGCGCTGCCTATAAGGTGGCGCCTGCCGTGCTCTGGGAGCTCGGCGCCGACGTCGTCACCATCGGCAACGAGCCGAACGGCACCAATATCAATCTCAATTGCGGCTCCACCAGTCCGGTCGCGCTGCAGAAGAAGGTCGACGAGGTGCGTGCCGATATCGGCATCGCGCTCGATGGCGATGCAGACCGCGTCATCATCATCGATGAGAATGGTTCGATCGTCGACGGCGATCAGCTGATGGCCGTCATTGCCGAGAGCTGGGCCGAGAGCCAGCAGCTGCGTGGTAATGGCATCGTCGCCACTGTCATGTCCAACCTCGGCCTCGAGCGCTTTCTTGACGAGCGCGGCATGGCGCTCGCCCGCACGAAGGTCGGCGACCGTTATGTCGTCGAGCATATGCGCCAGCACAATTACAATGTCGGCGGTGAGCAGTCGGGCCATATCGTGTTGTCGGATTACGGCACGACGGGCGACGGCCTGGTTGCCGCGCTTCAAATCCTTGCCGCCGTCAAACGCACCGGCAGGACCGTCAGCGAGGTCTGCCGCCGCTTCGAGCCGGTGCCGCAGCTCTTGCGCAATGTCCGCATCAGCGGGGGCAAGCCGCTGGAGGATATCCAGGTGCAGAAGGCGATCGCCGATGCCGAAGCCGAGCTTGCGAAGACGGGACGGCTTGTCATCCGCCCCTCCGGCACCGAGCCGCTGATCCGCGTCATGGCTGAGGGCGACGATCGCGCCCAGATCGAGCGCATCGTCAACGAGTTGATCGGCACCATTTCAAACGTCCGTACCGCTGCCTGATTTTCTGAGGGCAGATCGGGCTCGGCGACATGGTTGGGCGTTTGCACCGATGCTCAGAGAGTGAGCGAGGCCCTCCCTCCGCCCTCATCCTGAGGTGCCCCGAAGGGGCCTCAAAAGACGAGGTCGGCCACCGGGCGCTATCCAACAATTCGGCGGGCTGTAAGTGCTCAGCCACCCGCCCCGTCCTTTCGAGGCTCCTGCTGGGCACCTCAGGATGAGGGCTAATCGGTGTGCCGTGTGGCTGAAGGATAGACCGGCGTGCTTTGCTCGTGAAGATTCGTTCGACACTACGCTCTACGGCAGAAAATCTAGCGCAAGTATCAGCCCATCCAACCCGACCGAGTCAGTTTATGCGGGGAATGGCATTGTCTGATTTTCGCTAGCGGATGACCTCCCTACACCCGCGTCTACGGTGTGAGTGGCTCCTTCGGCCCACCCTCACCACCGTCATGCTCGGCCTTGAGCCGAGCATCCACGCCGCATCCATCGGCAGCAGTGTCATGGATCCCAGGCTCAAGGCCTGGGATGACGGAGAGCGTGGTTGGCGTTTTCGTCAAACTCGTTGTCAGCGTACAGAGGGATACCACAACGGGTGGTTCATCACGCCGGCACCTACTACACGCTCCATCATCCTGTGCTCGTCACAGGAGTCGAGCCACGGCGTGTCGCTGCCGGGAATGACTCCTATACGATTAAGGGAGTTTCCCGCGCCCAAGGACTTGGGCGCATTGGATTGCTGTGACGAGCAGAGGAATGAGGCTGGGGTGAGCGTCCTAGCCGGATGATATTGCATGCCGCGTCACAGCTGGACGAGGATATGGGAAGAGCTAGCACGCAAAGCAGCCCAAACGCCTCGTCACGTCCATAACTTCGAAGGGCTTTACCGCGACAATCGAAGTTTCCTCTACATGAAGCTTCAAGATCTACAGTAAATAATCGTGGTTAAGCAGCTTTTAAGGTTTCCGGTTCATTATCCATACGAAGCGTATCAGATTGGCGGCGACTTGAGCCTGCCGATGTAACGGATTTTGGAGTGGGATCCATGAAAAGAAGCTTGTCCGGCATCTTCGCGGCATTGTTGATCGCGACAAATGCCTATTCCGCGGACTTCGCTCCGGCCGAGCCCATCCCGGAGCAGCCGCCCGAGGTGACGGTCAGTGAAGCGACGGGCTGGTACCTGCGCGGCGATGTCGGTTATGCCTTTACCGATCTGCGCGGTGCCCGTTATTTCCAGGGCAGCAATGCTACCGAAGTCGATTTCGACGACGCTGACCTCGACGACGCATGGACGATCGGCGGCGGTGTCGGTTACCAGATCAACAGCTACCTGCGCACCGATCTGACCTTCGATTATCTCACCCAGGCCGACTTCCGCGGCTCGACGGTCGGTCAGTGCGGCTTCCCGCTGGTGGATTGCACTTCGCGCGACCGCTCGTCGCTGACGGCCTATACGCTGCTCGCCAACGCCTATGTCGATCTCGGCACCTACGGCTACGTCACGCCTTATGTCGGCGCCGGTATCGGCGGCTCCTACGTCAAGTGGAAAAACCTGCGCAACGTCGCCTGCGCCGATGACGGCAGCTTCTGCGATGACGAGGTCACCCATGGCGGCAAGGGCAACTGGCGCTTTACTTACGCCCTCATGGCCGGCGCTTCGGTCGACGTTACCTGCAACATCAAGGCCGATGTCGGCTACCGCTACCTGCATATCGACGGCGGCAACATGTTCGGCTATGC
Organism: Rhizobium lentis; assembly: GCF_014200175.1. Lineage (GTDB taxonomy): Bacteria > Pseudomonadota > Alphaproteobacteria > Rhizobiales > Rhizobiaceae > Rhizobium > Rhizobium mulingense. The sequence goes on from NZ_JACHBD010000008.1 coordinate 289,409, forward strand.
CGAAAACGGCGGCCCGGGCCGCGACAAGGGTCTGAGCGTCCACGAAGCCCGCGTCGGCGCCCGCTATCTCTTTGGTGGATGCGCCCAGGCGAGCTACGAACCGCCGCCGGAAATCCCGCTGCAGCAGCCGGTCTACAAGTAAATTCAATCCGCTTGCATCAAAAAGCCGCCCCCGGTGGGGCGGCTTTTTTATTTCCGCCACTCCGCCTGCGTCAAAATATCTACCGGTTGCGACACTTCGATCTTGACTATGACGCCGCCGATCCATACACACGGCGGCGGGACACCCTTCCCCAACGAAGGGCTTTCTATCTGAGAGGATAGCATCATGGCGAAGACCGCAAAGCCGGACATCCGTCCGCATAATACCCATTTTTCTTCTGGCCCCTGCTCGAAGCGCCCCGGTTGGTCGCTCGAAGCCCTTTCCGACGCGGCCCTCGGCCGTTCGCACCGCGCGAAGGTCGGCAAGGCCAAGCTCAAGCAGGCCATCGACCTTACCCGTGAAATTCTCGAAGTGCCGGCGGATTACCGCATCGGCATCGTTCCGGCCTCCGACACCGGCGCCGTCGAAATGGCGCTCTGGTCGCTGCTCGGCGAACGCGGCGTCGACATGCTCGCCTGGGAAAGCTTCGGCGCCGGCTGGGTCACCGATGTCGTCAAGCAGCTGAAGCTCAAGGATGTGCGCAGGCTCGAAGCCGGTTACGGCGAGCTTCCCGATCTCTCGGCTGTCGATTTCGACCGTGACGTCGTCTTCACCTGGAACGGCACCACATCAGGTGTGCGCGTGCCGAACGGCGATTTCATCCCCGCCGACCGCAAGGGCCTGACGATCTGTGACGCCACTTCGGCCGCTTTCGCCCAGGAACTCGATTTCGCCAAGCTCGATGTCGTCACCTTCTCCTGGCAGAAGGTTCTGGGCGGCGAGGGCGCGCACGGCGTCATCATCCTTTCGCCGCGCGCCGTCGAGCGCCTCACCACCTACACGCCGGCCTGGCCGCTGCCGAAGATCTTCCGCATGACCTCGGGCGGCAAGCTGACGGAAGGCATCTTCCAGGGCGAGACGATCAATACGCCGTCGATGCTCTGCGTCGAGGACTATATCGATGCGCTGCTCTGGGCCAAAGAGCTCGGCGGTCTCAAGGCGCTGATCGCGCGCGCCGATGCCAATGCCAAGGTCATCCACGATTTCGTCGCGGCGAACGACTGGATCGCCAATCTCGCCGTCAAGGCGGAAACGGCCTCCAACACCTCCGTCTGCCTGAAGATCGTCGACAAGGACATCGCGGCGCTCGACGACGATGGACAGGCGAATTTCGCCAAGGGTCTGGTCGGCCTGCTGGAAAAGGAAGGTGTCGCCTATGACATCGGCCATTACCGCGACGCGCCGTCGGGTCTGCGCATCTGGGCCGGTGCCACGATCGAGGCATCCGACATGCAGAAGCTGATGCCCTGGCTTTCCTGGGCCTTCGAAACGCAGAAGGCACAGCTCTCCCAGGCTGCCGCCTGACGTGACAGCATCCGGCTCCGCCACAGGGCGGAGCCCTTGATTTCATCCATCGCTGAACATTTTTGAAGGAGTCCCTCATGGCACCTCGCGTTCTCGTATCCGACGAATTGTCGGAAACCGCCGTCCAGATCTTCCGCGACCGCGGCGTCGAAGTCGATTTCGAACCGCAGCTCGGCAAGGACAAGGACCGTCTGCTCGAAGTCATCGGCAAATATGATGGCCTCGCCATCCGTTCCGCCACCAAGGTGACTGAAAAGATCATCGAAGGGGCGAAGAACCTCAAGGTCGTCGGCCGCGCCGGCATCGGCGTCGACAATGTCGATATTCCGGCGGCCTCGCGCCGCGGCATCATCGTCATGAACACGCCCTTCGGCAATTCGATCACGACGGCCGAACACGCGATTGCGCTGATGTTCGCCGTCGCTCGCCAGCTTCCGGCAGCCGATACCTCGACGCAGGCCGGCAAATGGGAGAAGTCGAAATTCATGGGTGTCGAGATCACCGGCAAGACGCTCGGCGTCATCGGTGCCGGCAATATCGGCTCGATCGTCTGCGCCCGTGCCATCGGCCTCAAGATGCATGTCGTCGCCTACGACCCGTTCCTGTCCAAGGAGCGCGCCGAGGAGATGGGCGTCACCAAGGTCGAGCTGGACGAGCTTTTCGCCCGCGCCGATTTCATCACGCTGCACGTGCCGATGACCGACAGGACGCGCGGCATCCTCAACAAGGAAGCGCTGGCGAAGACGAAGCCCGGCGTGCGCATCATCAATTGCGCCCGCGGCGGCCTGGTCGATGAAGCGGCTCTCGCCGAAGCCATCAAGTCCGGCCATGTCGCGGGTGCCGCCTTCGACGTGTTCGAGGTCGAACCCGCCAAGGAAAGCCCGCTCTTCGGCCTGCCGAATGTCGTCTGCACGCCGCATCTCGGCGCTTCGACGACCGAGGCGCAGGAAAACGTCGCTCTGCAGGTGGCCGAACAGATGTCGGACTATCTCGTCAAGGGTGCGGTCTCCAACGCCATCAACATGCCGTCGATCACCGCGGAAGAAGCGCCGATCCTCAAGCCTTTCATCCGACTTGCCGACGTTCTCGGCGCCTTCGTCGGCCAGGTCACCGAGGAGCCGATCAAGGAAATCGAGATCCTTTATGACGGCGTCACTGCCAACATGAACACGCGGGCGCTGACGAGCGCGGTGCTCGCCGGTCTCATCCGCCCGCAGGTCGCCGACGTCAACATGGTTTCGGCGCCGATCATGATCAAGGAAAAGGGGATCGTGCTTTCCGAGGTCAAGCGCGACAAGACGGGCGTCTTCGACGGCTATATCAAGCTGACGGTGACGACCGAGAGCATGACGCGTTCGATCGCCGGCACGGTGTTTTCGGACGGCAAGCCGCGCTTTATCCAGATCAAGGGCATCAATCTTGATGCCGATGTCGGCTCGCACATGATCTACATCACCAATACCGACGTCCCTGGTATGATCGGCTTCATCGGCACGACGCTCGGTGCTGCCGGCGTCAACATCGCCAACTTCCAGCTCGGCCGCGACAAGCAGGGCGGCGACGCCATCGCGCTGCTCTATGTCGACGGCGAGGTGGAGGACGGCGTCCTCGAACGGCTGACGGCGCACCAGGCAATCCGCCAGGCAAAGCTGCTGACATTCAACATAGAGTGAGTTTCCTTCCTCACAAGGAAACAGGAGAACCCGGCGCCGGAAATGGCGCCGAGTTTTCTGCGTCAGCAATGGGTATATTTCAGTGAGGCAAGCACTTGCGGCGAACGATCTTGCCGAAACGGGCTCTATCGTCCTCAGCCTTGGTGCGATGAAGGAAGGCGCGCCTGCTGCCGTCGAGACCCTGGAAGAATTCGTCCCAGGAAATCTCCTCCTGGGTATCCGAGGAAAAATCGACGCGAACGGTTTCGCTGTCGCTCGCGTCCTTGATGCGTGCGGGATGGCCGCCTCGCTCTTCGATCCAGTGTCTGATCCTATTGTAATCCGCCGTCGTGCCGAACCTGGCCATGAAACCCTCCGCAGCATTCGATTGCGACATTGATCACCGGCAACGCATGATCGAAAGAATAGTTCCATAGGGCGATAATTATCTGCTCGACGATTTGCGGTTGAGCCAGCTGGTGCTCAAGCATTCGTTATTTTGAGAACGGCGGCCGGAGCGGCATAATTGGCATTGGCTGGAAGGAGGATGCATATGAAACCCTATTCATTCTCGATAATAGGACTGGCGCTCATGACCGCCGTGATCGCCAATCCAGGCATCGCATTCGCCTGCAACAAGCTGATCGGCACCTGAGCCGCACCCCCGCTTTCAAGGCGCGGCTTCGGCCGCGCCTTCCTTTCTCACTGGCGAAACCGATCGGCCTCCCGAACGCCGCCCCTTGCGTCCCGATACAATCCTTTCTATATCGATCGCTGATCGAAAGGCGGCCGATCCCGCCTGATACAGCAATCCGCCGCAATTGCAGCGCAAGGGCGGATGATGAGCGCGCAGAATTTGGCACTACCGTTGAACACACTGGATTTTGACAAGAAGCCGGAAGAGACCCGCGTCGTCGTCGCCATGTCGGGCGGCGTCGATTCCTCCGTCGTAGCCGGCCTTCTCAAACAGCAGGGTTACGACGTGCTCGGCATTACGCTGCAGCTTTACGATCATGGCGCCGCCGTTCATCGCGCCGGGTCGTGCTGCGCCGGCCAGGATATCGACGATGCCCGCCGCGTCTGCGAGACGCTCGGCATTCCGCATTACGTGCTCGATTACGAAAAGCGCTTTCGCGAGACGGTGATCAATCCCTTCGCCGAAAGCTATGTGGCCGGCGAAACGCCGATCCCTTGCGTTTCCTGCAACCAGACCGTCAAGTTCGCCGATCTTCTGGCGACCGCCAAGGAGCTCGGCGCCGATGCGCTGGCGACCGGCCACTATATCCGTTCGCGGCCGAACCCTTCGCCCGAACATCCCCGCCGCCGTGCGCTGTTCCGTCCGGCCGACGCCGACCGCGACCAGAGCTATTTCCTGTTCGCCACGACGCAGGAGCAGATCGATTATCTGCGCTTTCCGCTCGGCGGCCTGCCGAAGGCCGAGACCCGCCGGCTGGCCGAAGAGATGGGCCTCGTCGTCGCGAAGAAGGCCGACAGCCAGGACATCTGCTTCGTGCCGCAGGGCAAATATTCCGACATCATCACCAAGCTGAAGCCGAATGCGGCGCTTGCCGGCGAGATCGTCCATCTCGACGGCCGCGTATTGGGAAGCCATGAAGGCATCCTGCATTTCACCATCGGCCAGCGCCGAGGCATCGGCATCGCCACCGGCGAACCGCTCTATGTCGTCTATCTCGACGCTCGGTCGCGCCGCGTCATCGTCGGCCCGAAGGAGGCGCTGGAAACCCACCGCGTCTATCTGCGCGACGTCAACTGGCTCGGCGACGAGACGCTTGCGGAAGCAGCGTCCGGCGAAGGCTTTGGCTGTTACGCCAAGGTCCGCTCGACCAGGGCGCCGGCGCCGGCCGTGCTGCATGTCGATTCCACCGGCACCTATGTCGATCTGACGGTCGGCGAGGCCGGCATTGCTCCCGGCCAGGCCTGCGCGCTCTATTCCGCACCCGGCGACGACGCCCGCGTCTTCGGCGGCGGCTTCATCGAGCGCTCCGAGCGCGAACCCTCGGCCGAGGCTTCGCTCAAGGCGCTGCTCGCCAGCCCCGTCGCCGCCTGAAACCGATGGAGAGGGCGGGCGGCCAAGCCCAGCGTTTTTCTCTATCATGCGCTTGACACAAAGCCGAAGCGCACCTTATAAGCCGCTCATCCCACGAGCCCGCAGCGCTTCGCGAGCAGGTATCGTTTGACCAGTGGCGGAGTAGCTCAGTAGGTCAGAGCAGAGGAATCATAATCCTTGTGTCGGGGGTTCAAATCCCTCCTCCGCTACCATCTCTTCATTGCAGAATTTGCGATTCTGGCGGCTCGATTCTGAGCCGGTTCCGACGGCCGCGGTAGCGCGTCCCTCCGCCAAAAGGCGTGGCGACATGACAAAATAACCTCGGATTTCGCTGACGCCGGGGCCAGCACTATCTGTAGAGCATAAAATGCAATATGGGCATTTTCATCGCCCAAAGATGGGATGCAGCAGCGATAATGATCGCCCATAAGGCCAGCGAGAACATGACCGCGGCTAACCTAATTCCCATTGACTGCATCAGTTCCTCCATCCCGGCATAATCGTCCCTCCTCGGACGATCTATTGCTAGCAGGGCGCAGGTCGATCAGCTATCGCAAGAAATCGCTAGTGGATCGCCGCTGCAGCGCGGGCTCGGAAAGAGGCAATGTTTGGCGCGGCGCCCTTTTCCTCTCTCTCAAACGACAAAGTGGAAGTTGTCGTATTGCGCGCCATAATAATCGGGGCCGCTCGTTTCGGTAATGACGGGCTCGGTGTCGAGCACGAGATAGTCGATCTGGCCATAGGCGCTGAGATCAATCACTTGCGGGTCATGAATGCTGTCGGCGGTCACGTTGACCGTAACCAAGAACACAGCATCGCCGTTCAGCCTACCTTCGATCGTGAGAACGTTGTCATAGTCAGATGTGCCATTTGCCACGCTGAATTGCTCGATCTGGAAGGTGCCGCCGTCGGCGGCCTGGATGGGTGTCCAGAAGACGCCGCCTGACAGATAATGGTTGCCGTCGGCTTCCTTTTGTATCACTGCATCGTCACCATCGTGCCAAGCACCCCAATCGAAGCCCTTGTAGCCTGTGGGGAAATCATATTTGCCGACATCCTCGAAATTCACGAAGATGTCGCCACGCTCCGGCAGATCGACAGTGATATTGAGCAAGCCGAAGTCAGTGGCGCCTTTGCCGTCCGAGATCTTGAAATTGAACTGGTCGAGGAGTTGATCTCCAGGGCCGAGCGCTAATACCACCGGATTGGAGTGATCGAGTTCATAGGTATAGTAGCCGTCGGAATAGATGATCAACGTGCCGTATTTTCCCTCGATCGTCGTCGTCGTGGCCGGTCCGTCCGGAGTGGCCGGTTGCGGAATTCGCTGCCCGTTGACGAAGTTGAGACGCAGAAGATCTCCGTCGGCATCCCTGGAACCGTCCAGGATGTTGCCGTCAACCGACTTGTCGATGTCGAAAATGGGCTGGTATACGTCCGCTGCGACCGGCTTGTGGTTTGCCATTTCTACCTCCCGTCTGAAGTTCTGTTTAAGCATGCAACCCTATCGGGTGCTTGGCAACGAGATTTTGACGAGCGTCAGATCAATTCAGCCTGCCAAATCCGACAGGCGCAATTTGTCTGCAGCTCAAGAGCCAGTAAAGGAACTGACGCCGGCGTCTATTCCCTTGGAAATGAAGATTTATGCGCTGTCTTACGCTAATGCCGCTTTGGGGGAATGCGGTATCTTCTGCCTGTCCAAGCTTTCGCTCAATTTCGGCCAGCAGAAATATTTCAGGCAGCGTAATAATGCCAGACTCATGATGACGTCATCATGACGATAACCGGCGTTGATTGCTTCAATGCAGGCCGCCCACTCCGAGCAAGCTTTCGACGGCTTCGTGGTCCTTGGATAGGTCTGTCGGCGTTCCCGCCCAGGCCAGCCGCCCTCGTTCGAGAATGACGACCTGATCGGCGAAATCGAGCGCGCTCTGGATCCGCTGCTCGACAAGAAGGATGGTCATGTCGCCTGACTTGGCGAGTCCGGCGAAGGCTGCCATCAGTTCCTCGCAGATAACGGGGGCGAGACCCTCGAGCGGTTCGTCGAGCAGCAGCACCGACGGGCGGCCGAGAATGGTGCGGGCCGTCGAAAGCATCTGCTGTTCGCCGCCGGAGAGTTGGTTGCCGAGGTTGCGGCGGCGCTCCTTCAGGCGCGGGAACAGCGCATAGGCTTCCTCCAGCGCCGTCTTCGGCCGCGCCTTCAAGCCGACGAAAAGGTTCTCTTCGACGGTCAGCGTCGGGAAGACGCAACGTGTCTGCGGCACATAACCGAGACCCTTGTGCGCGCGTGTTGCGCTTGGTGCTGTTGTGACGTCCGCATCGCCAAGGGTGATGCGGCCCTCGTAGCGTCTGGTCTGGCCGGCGAGCGTTGCCAGCAGCGTCGTCTTGCCCATGCCGTTGCGGCCGAGCACGGCAAGCTTTGCGCCTGCCGGCACTGCGAAGGAAATGCCTTCCAACACCCCCGTCGGCCCGTATCCGGCCGACAGATTTTCGACTTCAAGCGACAGGGCTGGCATTGGCATAACTCCCGAGATAGGCCTCGCGCACACGCGCATCCCTAGTGACATCTTCAGGCTGGCCGTCAAAGATGATCGCGCCGGCGGCCAGCACGATGACACGTTTGGCAAAACGAAAAACAAGATCCATGTCGTGTTCGATCATCAGCACGGCGAGATCGGCGGGCAGATCAGCCAGCGCTTGCTCGATGCGGCCGGTATCGCTTTGCGGGACGCCGGCGGCCGGTTCGTCGAGCAGCAGCACCTTCGGTTTCAGCGCCAGCGCGACGGCAAGTTCGAGAAGCCGCTGCTGTCCATAGGCAATCTCGCTGACCTTGCGATGCATCAGCGGCGTCAGTCCGAGCTTTCCCAGGAGGTCGTCGATCTCGGCCATGACATCGGGCATCGAGAGGAAATTTCCGAACATGTTCCAGGTCTTTCCGTCCCGCTGCAGGACAGCGAGCCCGACATGTTCGGCGGGCGTCATGTCCTGGAAAAGCCGCGTCACCTGAAAGGAGCGGACGAGGCCGCGTTTGACCCTGCCGATCGCATTGACTGCCGTCACCGTTTCGCCGCCAAGGCGGACCTCGCCGGAATCGGGGGGGAGATTGCCGGTGACGAGGTTGACGAAGGTGGTCTTGCCGGCGCCGTTCGGGCCGATCAGCGCGACGCGGTCGCCGGGCGCCATCGCCAGCGAAACGTCATTGGTGACGGCAAGGCCACCGAAGGCTTTCCGGAGATTGGCGACTTCAAAGACATGGCTCATGAGCGCTGCTCCCTGCGGCGGTCAATGAAATTTGCGGCCGTTCCGTAAAGCCCTTTCGGCGCGAAGAGCACGACGGCGATCAAGAGCGCACCGACCATGGTCAGCCAGTGGAAGGGATTGGCGGCCGAGACATAGTCCTCGAAGAGCATGAAGATGATCGTGCCGGAGAGCGCGCCAAAAAGAGAGCCGGTGCCGCCGAGCACAAGCATGACGAGCGCCTCGGCCGACTGGGTGAAGGACAGGCTGTCCAGGCCGACGACCTGCGTCGAGATCGCGTTCAAGGCGCCGCCGACCCCGGCAACCGCGCCCGAGATGGCGTACATCCTGATGAGTGCGCCCTTCGGCGAACCACCCATGGCGCGGATACGCAACGGGTCCTGCTTGATGGCGCGGCAGAGCATGCCGAAGGGTGAACGCACCAGCAATCTCAGCAGCACGAAGACAACAAGCAGCAGCGTCATTCCGAAAAAGAAGGCGGTGCGGCCATAAAGATCGAATTCAAAAAAGCCGAGGACCGGGTCGGGCGCGATGCCGGAAAGTCCATCACTGCCTCCTGTCCATGAGGAGGCCTTGTTGGCGAATTCGTGGAAGAGGTGGATGAGGGCAATCGACAGCACGAGTTGCGGCAGGCCGTGCGCGCGCAGAATGATCTCGCCGCTGAGCAGCCCGGCAGCTACGCCGCCGGCAATGCCGGCAAGCAGCATCAGCAGCGGATCATTGATGCCGTAATGCGCCGACAGGACGCCGGCGGCATAGGCGCCGGAGCCGAACAGGGCTGCATGGCCGAGCGTTGCAACGCCGCAATAACCGGTCACGAGATCGAGCGATAGCACGAGCAGCGCGATGGTGATCATCCGCGTCAGAAGCGCGAGATTATCGGGGAAGGCGAAATAGCCGATGGCGGCAACGGCGATGATCACGATGATGCCGGCGAGATCGCGGCTGACATAACCGCGCCGATGCTGGAGACGTCCGTTTTCGTTGTTCAACACAAGCGCCATCTCACTTCGCCCTCCCGGCAAGGCCGCGCGGGAAGACGCAGATGATCGCGATCACGGCAAGATAGAAGAAGAATTCCCCGAACTCCGGCATCAGATAGCGGCCCGTTGTATCGATCGCGCCGAGCAGCAGGCAGGCGATCAGCGCGCCGGGAATGGAGCCGGCGCCGCCGACGGAGACGACGACCAGGAAGGTCACCATGTAGCGCAGCGCATAATAGGGCTCGACCGGCAAGAGTTCGGCGCCGACCACGCCGCCCAAGGCGGCAAGCCCGACGGCGATGGCAAAGCTCACCGCATAGATGATCTCGGTGCGCACGCCGAGTGCCGCCGCCATCGCCGCATCGTCCACCGAGGCGCGCAGCTTGACGCCGAAGTTCGTCCTTTCGATTGCGAACCAGAGCGCCAGCGCCACGGCGAGGCCGCAGAGGATGGCGAAAAGCCGGTGAACGGGAATGGTGCGAAATCCGAGATCGGCCGAACCCTGCAGCGCTGCGGCAAGCGGTATGGTCTTCAGCGTTGGTCCCATCAGGTAATTGGACATGCCGATGATGCAGAAGGTGATGCCGATCGTCATCAGCACCTGGGTCAGTTCCGGCGCGCCGTAGATCCGACGATAGAGGAAGCGCTCGAGAGGGATTGCAATGATGATCGTGGCGACCACGGCAGCAATGATTGCCATGGCATAACCGAGGCCGAGGTCACGCGCGGCATAGGAGGCGATGTAGCCCCCGATCATGGCGAAGGCGCCGTGCGCGAGGTTGACGACGCGCATCAGCCCCATGGTGACGGAAAGGCCGATCGATATCACGAAGAGCACCATGCCATAGGCCAGCGCGTCGACGGCTATGCTGAAGACTGTTTGCATGGAACTACCTACTTGAATGCGACGGGCCTGGGATTCCAGGTTCGCCGCATGTTCTGACGCCCGATGTTACTTGGCCGCTGCCAGGCCCGGATCGCCCTGCTTCTCGAAGGTCTGGACCTCCTTGTTGATGTAGGTCCCGTCGTCGGCCTTGGCGACTTCGCGCAGATAGATGTTCTGCGTGATGTGGCGGCTTTCCGGATCGATCGAAACCGGGCCGCGCGGGCTCACCCAGGCAAGGCCCTTTACCGCATCGACAGCCTTCTCGGCATCCTGCTTGCCGCCCGTCGCCTCGATCATTTTGTAGATGACATACATGCCGTCATAGGCGCTGACTGCGGGGAAGGAGAGTTCGGCCTTGTTGCCGATCGCCTTGGTGGCCGCCTCGACGAAAGCCTTGTTCTCGGGAGAATCGTGCGACACGGCATAGTGGAAGGTCGTCTGAATGCCGAGCGCGGCGTCACCCAGCGCCGGCAGGTCGGATTCCTGCGTCAGGTCGCCCGGTGCGAAGAACTTGATGCCGGCGGCCTTCAGACCGTTTTCGTTGTAAGCCTTGACGAAGCCGAGGGTCGTCGGTCCCGACGGCAGGAAGGCGAAGACGCCCTCAGCGCCGGAGTCCTTGATGCGCTGCATGATCGGGCTGAAATCGTTGGTCGCAAGCGGCATGCGGATCGCCTCGACCACCTGGCCGCCGGCCTTTTCGAAGCCGGTCTTGAAGGCATTCTCGGCGTCGATGCCGGGGCCGTAATCGCTGACGACAGAGATCACCTTCTTGACGCCGGCGTCGAAGGCGACTTTTGCGATCGGAGTCGAGGTCTGCCAGGTCGTGAACGAGGTGCGCACAACAAGCGGGCTCTTGGTGACGATCGCCGAGGTCGCGGCGTTCATAACGACCATCGGCACGTTGCCCTGCTTCAGGATCGGCGTCACCGCCATGGCGTCGGGGGTGAAATAGAAGCCGGCGAGATACTGGACTTTTTCCTTGACGATCAGTTCCTGCGCCAGCGCCTTGGATTGGGCCGGGTCGGCCTGCGGCACGTCGCGGTAGACGATCTCGACCGTGTCGCTGCCGACCTTGCTGCCGTTGACAGCCATATAAGCGTCGATACCGGCCTTGAAGTTCTTGCCCTGGAGCGCGAAGGGACCGGAGAACGGCCCGATGACGCCGACCTTGATGGTGTCGGCATAGGCGCTGGTGCCCATAACAATTGCCGCAGCGGCGGCCAGAAACAGCTTCCTCATTCTTCTCTCTCCCTTTTCGGCGTACTCCAGCGCCGTATTGAATTTCAGGTTAGCTTGTCATGCGAAATGGTGATGTAAAATGAAATAAAACCCCAAATACATGATCTGCTGGTTATGGTTCTGCGTCTCGAACACCCGGTTCGCTGCGAGTGCGCGCAACCTTCATCCGCAATCCTTCAGAACGGCAACCCCACATAATTTTCGGCAAGGACCGTCGAGGCGGCGCGGGAATGCGTGAGATAGTCGAGCTCGGCCTCCTGAATCCTCTGATCGAAATCACCGGTATCGGGGAAACGATGCATCATCGTCGTCATCCACCAGGAAAACCGCACTGCCTTCCACACACGGGCAAGTGCAACCTGCGAATAGTCGTCGATGCCATGATCCGAGCCTTCGCGGTAATGCATGAGCAGCCCGGAGAATAGATAGTGGACGTCGCTGGCTGCAAGGTTCAGCCCCTTGGCGCCGGTCGGCGGCACGATATGGGCGGCGTCGCCGACAAGGAAAAGCCGGCCGAAACGCATCGGCTCGGCGACAAAGGAGCGTAAAGGCGCGATCGATTTCTCGAAGGACGGCGCAGTTTTCAGCGCCTCGGCGTGATGTGCCGGCAGACGCCGTCTCAGCTCGTCCCAGAAGCGCTCATCGCTCCAGTCCTCGACCTTCTCGTCGAGCGGGCATTGGATATAGTAGCGGCTGCGCGTGGCCGAGCGCATCGAGCAGAGCGCGAAACCCCTCGGGTGGTTGGCGTAGATCAGTTCATGGCTGACGGGCGCCACGTCGGCAAGCAGGCCCAGCCAGCCGAAAGGATAGACCTTTTCGAAACTCCGGGTCGCCCCTTCGGGGACGGCCTTGCGGCTTGCTCCGTGAAAACCGTCGCAGCCGGCGATGAAATCGCAATCGATGCGCCTGGCAGCGCCGTCTTTCATATAGGTAACGAAAGGAGAGCGGCCGTCGAAATCATGCGGTGCGACATCGGCGGCATTGTAGATCGACAGGGCGCCGCTTGCTTCGCGCTGCTCCATCAGGTCGCGCGTCACCTCGGTCTGCCCGTAGACGGTGACGCGCCGGCCGCCGGTCAGTTCATGCAGGTCGATGCGATGGTCGCGTCCGTCGAAGGCGAGCGAGAAGCCGTCATGCGGCAGGCCTTCGGCATGTAGCCTCGCTCCAGCCTTGGCTTCATCCAGCAGCCCGACGGTGCCTTCCTCGAGAACGCCGGCTCGGACCCGGCCGAGGATGTAATCCTTGTTCACGCGGTCGAGGACGACATTGTCGATGCCGGCTTCGGTCAGAAGCTGGCCGAGCAGCAAGCCGGATGGTCCCGAACCGATGATGGCGACCTGGGTTCGCAAATGCTTCCTCCCCGACATTTTTCCGTCTTGTCAGATTCTGCCGCGCCGGCCGGATCGCCACAATGGACATTCCAGCCTAAAAATTGCACTAATCGAACATTGGCGCGGGAGGGAGCCGATGAGCAGACAGATACCAACCTACGAGCTCTACGGCGAAAACATCGGGCGATCGCCGGAATTCTGGTTGCATTGCGAAACAATTCGCTCGCGCAGCAGCCTGCATCAATGGGAAATTCGTCTTCACCGTCACGAGAGCTTCTTTCAGATATTGTACATCGAAGCCGGTTCGGGCGATGCGATCTTCGGCGAGAAGAGCCATGCCATCCGGCCGCCGGCGGTCATTACGGTTCCGCCCGGGCTCCATCACGGCTTTCGTTTTTCACGCGATATCGACGGTCTCGTCATTACCATATTGCGGTCTCATCTCAGCCACCCGCCCGGCGAGCGGAGCCATCACGGCGAATGGCTGGCGACGCCGCATCTGACGCCGCTCGATCCCGATCATGCCGAGGCTGCCCATGTGATGCAGACGCTGCGGCGGCTGGGCGACGAATTCGAAAACCGCCGCAGTGGCCGCAACGAGGTCTTGGCAGCCTACGTCGCCCTGGCGCTGCGGCTGACGGCGCGGATTTCCCATGAGGGGAGTACGCGGGAGCTTTCGTCAAACGAAAACGAGCGACGGATGGAGATGCTGGGCGAGCTCATTCAGCAACATTTCCGATCCCACAAGCCCGCATCCTTCTATGCCAGGGAACTCGGGCTTTCGCCGACGCATCTCACCCGGATCGTCCGGTCGATGACCGGCAGCACGCCGCACGAACTGATCGCCGGCCAGCTTGTCGAGGAGGCGAAGCGCCAGCTGGTTTTTACGCTCGGCAGCGTTCAGGAGATCGGCTTTCGGCTCGGCTTCACCGATCCCGCCTATTTCTCGCGCTTCTTCCTCAAATATACGGGAGAAACACCGCGGGTCTGGCGCATGAAGGAGAAGATTCGGCTCGATGGTGCGTAGCGGTGGCGATTGTCAACAGTCACTCGCCAATAACTCCCTATGCGGTCTCTATCGCATCAATTGCTCGCTTTTCTCCAGGATTCCTTAACCGGGCATGCTTCTAAACATCATCTGATCTATGCATTGGCCATTCTCGGTTTTCTTAAAACTCACTTCGAGGAACATCGACGTCTGTATAAAAAACACAGAAGATGTCGCGATATCAATTCTATCTGCCTTACCCATTGTGGCTTCGTTGCAGTTGATCATTTTGTTGACGGCAACGAACATTTTGTCATTTCCTCGTATCTTTTTGAAGTTGCGATAATGTCCTGTTATGTAAATATTGTATAATTCCGAGTTTGTATAAAAATGAACGTTTTTCCAAATGTAAATAATTTCCAGAACCAGCAGCAATGCCGCTATTATATCTAAAACCTTTAAGTTTCTTATAGAAAAAAACATTGTATCTCGAGCGTCGTATTCAATTTCTGCTTATTTTCTCTACGTGCATTGCCCATAGTTTCTTCGCCGAGACTGAGCTTGCCCGACGCTGCTAAAATAATCAATCCAGCCAAAGCGCAATTGGCCCTTCCGGCGAATTGTGCCTGCTCTTCGGCTCACGGCGCCGGCCACACCCATCCACTCACCTCCGGCATGTCCTCGCCATGTTCCCTGACATAGTCGTGATGCGCGGCAAGCTTGCCGCGGAGGGCGGCGAGGGTTTCACCTGCCTTTTCCTTCAGGCCCGGGACGCGCTCGATGGCTTCGATGGCGAGATGGAAGCGGTCGAGCTGGTTGAGGACGGTCATGTCGAAGGGGGTGGTCGTCGTTCCCTCCTCGATGAAGCCGCGGACATGGATGTTTTCGTGGTTGGTGCGCTTATAGGTCAGGCGGTGGATGAGATAGGGGTAGCCGTGATAGGCGAAGATGACAGGCTTGTCCGAGGTGAAGATCGCGTCGAAGGCTTCGTCGGAAAGGCCGTGCGGATGCTGGTCGCTGGATTGCAGCGCCAGCAGGTCGACGACGTTGACGGTGCGGATTTTCAGCTCCGGAATAGCCTTGCGTAAGAGATCGACGGCGGCGAGCGTCTCCATGGTCGGCACGTCGCCGGCGCAGGCCATGACGAGATCGGGCGAGATCGCGTCCTCCTCGTTGCTCGCCCAGTGCCAGATGCCGATGCCGGCTTCGCAATGTTTTATCGCTTCGTCCATCGACAGCCATTGCGGCTCCGGCTGCTTGCCGGCGACGATGACGTTGACGCGGTCGTAGGTGCGTAGGCAATGATCGCCGACCCAGAGCAGGGTATTGGCATCCGGCGGCAGGTAGATGCGGACGATATCGGCCTTCTTGTTGGCGACGAGATCGACGAAGCCGGGGTCCTGATGGCTGAAGCCGTTATGGTCCTGGCGCCAGACATGCGAGGTCAGCAGATAGTTCAGCGAGGAAATCGGCTTTCGCCATTCGAGCTCGCGCGTCACCTTCAGCCATTTCGCATGCTGGTTGAACATGGAATCGATGATGTGGATGAAGGCCTCGTAGCAGGAAAAGAGGCCGTGCCGGCCGGTCAGCAGGTAGCCTTCCAGCCAGCCCTGGCAGAGATGTTCGGAGAGCACCTCCATGACGCGCCCGTCGCGGGAGAGATTGATATCGTAGGGTTCGATATCTTCCATCCAGACGCGGTCGGTGACGTCGAAGACGCTGCCGAGGCGGTTCGATTCCGTCTCGTCGGGGCCGAAGATGCGGAAGTTCGCCCCCTCCGCATTGAGCTTCATCGTGTCGCGCAGGTAATGGCCGAGGATCTGCGTCGACTGCGCCATGACGCTGCCGCGCCTGCCGGTGTCGACCGCATAGTCCCTGATATCGGGAACGACCAATTCCGTGCGCAGCAAGCCGCCATTGGCATGCGGATTGGCGCCCATACGGCGCTTGCCGAGAGGGGCAAGGGCGCGCAGCTCAGGCTTTAATCGGCCGTCGGAACCGAAGAGATCTTCCGGATTGTAGCTGCGCATCCAGTCCTCGAGGATCTTGCGGTGGCCATCGTCCCCGCGGCAGTTGGAAACCGGCACTTGATGGGCGCGCCAGAAGCCTTCCACCTTCTTGCCGTCCACCTCCTTCGGGCCCGTCCAGCCCTTGGGGCTGCGCAGTACGATCATCGGCCAGCGCGGGCAGCCGTCCGCAGCCTCGCCGTTGAGGGCCTGCCTCTGGATTTCGCCGATGCGGTCAAAGATCCGGTCAAGGGTCGCGGCCATCTGCCGATGCATGTCTTGCGGCTCATGGCCCTCGACGAAGAAGGGTTCGTAGCCGTAGCCCTCGAAGAGGCGCCGGAGGTTGTCGTCACCGGTGCGAGCGAGAATGGTCGGGTTGGCGATCTTGTAGCCGTTCAAATGCAGGATCGGCAGAACCGCGCCGTCGCGGGCGGGATTGAGGAACTTGTTGGAATGCCAGCTGGCGGCCAGCGGTCCGGTTTCGGCCTCGCCGTCGCCGACGACGCAGGTGACGATCAGGTCGGGATTGTCGAAGGCCGCGCCATAGGCATGGACGAGGGCATAGCCAAGCTCGCCGCCCTCGTGGATCGATCCGGGCGTTTCCGGCGCCGCGTGGCTTGGGATGCCGCCGGGGAAGGAGAATTGCCGGAAGAGCTTGCGCATGCCTTCGGCATCCTCGGAAATATCGGGATAGATTTCGCTGTAGCTGCCTTCGAGATAGGTGTTGGCGACCATGCCCGGGCCGCCGTGGCCGGGGCCGCACATATAGACGACATCGAGATCGCGGGCGCGGATGAGGCGGTTCAGATGCGCATAAATGAAGTTGAGGCCCGGTGTCGTGCCCCAGTGGCCGAGCAGGCGGGGCTTGATGTGCTCTGACTTCAGCGGCTCGCGCAGCAGCGGATTGGCAAGCAGGTAGATCTGACCGACCGAGAGATAGTTGGCCGCCCGCCAGTAGCGGTCGATCAGGGTGAGTTCAGCATCGGTCAGGGCGGCGGCGGTCGAGACATGCTTTTCCATGGGCTTCTCCCGTTCGAAAACGCGTTCAACGTCAGTTCTAGCCGTTAGCGCCAGCGCGCCGTTGATCTGGATCAGCGGGCGCGAAGAACGGACAGCGCCTCGTCGGCGATCACCTGTTCTTCGTCCGTGGCAACGACATGGGCGGCGATACGGCTTTCCCCGGTGCTGATCGTGAAACTGTCGGCGGCGTTGGCCTTTTCATCAATCGAAAGGCCGAGCCAGGACAGGCGTTTCGCCACGCCGACGCGGATTTCCGGCTGATGCTCGCCTATGCCGGCGGTGAAGACGACGGCATCGAGGCCGCGGAGGGTTACCGCCATGCGGCCGATCTCGCCGGCAATGCGCAGTGTGAAAAGGTCGATCGCCTGGCGCGCTTCCGGGCGGCCGTCCGTCAACAGATCGCGCGTATCGGCGCTGATACCGGAAACACCGAGCAGGCCTGAGCGGTGATAGAGCAGATCCTCGATCTCACCCAGGGATCGTTTTCTCTCTCCTGCCAGGTGCAGGATCACGCCGGGATCGAGGCAGCCCGGGCGTGTCGCCATCGGGATGCCGTCGAGGGTCGAAAAGCCCATGCTGCAATCGCGGCTGATGCCGTCTTCCATCGCACAGAGGCTGGCGCCGCTGCCGAGATGGGCGACCACAACCTTTGCCGCATGCGGCGCTTTGCGAGCGAGTTCACTGGCGATGAACTTATAAGAAAGCCCGTGGAAGCCGTAACGCTTGATGCCCTCGTCATGCAGGGAACGGGGTATGGCGAGGCGGCGAACGAGATCGTCCTGCGTGGCATGGAAGGCCGTGTCGAAGGAGGCTGTCTGGACAAGATGCGGCTTCAGGTGACGGAGCGCGCGGATGAAGCGCAGCGCTTGCGGTTGGTGCAGAGGCGCGAGCGGGATCAGCGCTTCGATCCCATCGGTGGCGGCGTCATCGAGCGCGACGGCGCTCGTGAAGCGCTCGCCGCCATGGACGACGCGGTGGCCGACAGCGACTGCGGCAGCCATGTCGAAATGATCGGCGAGAAGCGCGAAGGTCTCGTCGATAACGCCGTGCAGATCGTCCGTCACCTCCGCCCTCAGCGGCATGTGGAATGTCTGAGATTCCCTGGTCAGTCCAAGCGAGAGCGGCTCGGCGCGGAGGTCGATGACGCCCTTTCCGAGGTGTCGTGCCTCGGCGCTATCGATCGAGAAGACGCCGACCTTCACAGTCGATGAGCCGGCGTTGAAGGTCAGGAGGAGGTCGGTGGATGACATGTCTTCAGAGACTCCGCACAGTCGTCACGATGACCGAACTTAGCGCCGAAACTCCCGCTGGAAAGGCATGGCAGCCCGTGCGCAACATGCTGACGGTTCGTGGCGGCCGGCACGACGCCAAGCTTGGGGCAGTTTTGTTGAATTACGCTAGGGTCAGGCCGTCGACGCCAGATTGGCGTTGCGATCGCGGATGAAGATGCTTGCCTCGGCGGCGGACATCGCCTTGCCGAAAAGATAGCCCTGGCCTATGTCGCAGCCGAGCTGCAGCAGGAAGGCGAGCTGGCCATGCTCCTCGACGCCTTCCGCAGTCGTCTTGATATTGAGGCTTCTGCCGAGGCCAAGCATGGCGCGGACGATCTTTTCCTGGCGCTCGTCGTCGCGATAGGTGGCGATGAAGCTTTTGTCGATCTTGATCTTGTCGAAGCGATAGCGGGCGAGCTGGGCGAGGCTGGAATAGCCTGTGCCGAAATCATCGAGAGCGATCTGGATGCCGGCAGCATGCAGTTCTTCGAGAATGACGGCGGCGATAGCGGGATCCTGAATCAGCGCGTTCTCGGTGATCTCGACTTCCAGGCGTTGCGGCGGCAGCCGGGTTGCCGACAGCACCTTGAGGATGCGGGATGTCAAGAGCTTGTCTTCCATCTGCACCGGCGAGACGTTGAAGGACAACATGACATGCGCCGGCCAGGTGAGCGCGTCGCTGCAGGCCTGGGCGAGGAGATCCTCGAACAAGGCGGTGATCATGCCGGTTTCCTCGGCAATTTCGATAAAGACCGGCGGCGGAATGCGGATGCCATCCTCGCCCGTCCAGCGCGCGAGCGCTTCGAAACCGCAGAGCTGGCCGGTCTTCAGGTCGATCAGCGGCTGATAGAAGGGCTTGATGTCCTTATTGGCGATTGCGGCGCGCAGCCTGGTTTCCAAAGCGGCGCGCTCGGTTACCTTGTCCTGCATCGAGGTTTCGAAGACGAGAAAATGGTTGGGGCCACGTGATTTGGCCTCGTACATGGCGAGGTCGGCACGATGGGCGGCATCTTCCAGCGGTTCGGCTCCCTCAGCCCAGCGATCGTAGCCGACGCTGGCGCCGACTTCGACGGCAAAGCCATCGATATGGATCGGCCGGGTCACGGCCTGGATCAGCAGCTTGGCGAAACGCTCCTCGCGCTCAGCCGTCAGGGCAAAGGCGACGATGATGAATTCGTCACCGCCAAAGCGGTAGACGCAATCGGCATTGCCGAGCGCGCAGATGCGCCTGGCGATTTCGATCAGCAACACGTCACCGCCCTTGTGGCCGACGAGATCGTTGACTTTCTTGAAGCCGTCGAGATCGACAGAGAAGATGGTGACGTTGTCGTCCCATTTCTCGATTTCGGCTTCGGCGTCCTTGATCGGCCGAGCGAGAGCCCTGCGCTCGAAGGCGTAGCGGTTCGGCAGCTTGGTCAGTTGATCATGAGTTGCCGTCCAATCGGCCTTCACCTGAGCGGCGACGCGCAATTCCATTTCCTTGCGCAGATCGGCAATGCGCAGCACCGAATAGATGAAGCTCATAGCGCCGGCGATGCCGAGCCCTAGAACGAGCTTGTCGGCACCGTATGCGCCGAAATCGGTCATGAATGAAGCGAGGCTGTCGTCGAACCGGAGCAGCGTACCGAGGAGCCAGAGGGTTATCCCCAAACCGACGATCGACATGCATTGCCTTCCGGCTCTGCTCTGGAAAAACACCGGCATTATGCCTTCTCCATCTCCACCCGCGTCGAGATATCACAAAAGTCTGAAATGTTCGTTGAAACCAGAAGGCGAACTATCAGAGGGGGAAGTGCGCGGATGCGCCGTCAGGAGCCTGGATGACGCTTGCGATGTAACCGGGATTGTCATCGCGGCTGTTTCACAGATTTCGACCAGAAGGAGAATAATGCTGCAGGTGGTTGGCGCTGCAAAGATCAGGAAGACAAACGAAGGCGAGCGTGCTGTCGCATGCTCGCCCTTTCTCGTGCTTCAGGCGGTGACGATCAGCAGCGGAACGCTGACGATGAGACCGGCCAGAACCGTGAACGTGGCGACGCGCATGAAACGCAGGCGCCGCGTGCGTTCTCCACTCCAATCATATGTCATTCGTCCATCTCCTTGGGACAAGGAAGTAGTCCCCGCAAAACCGGGTTCAACAGGGATGACGCAATTTGCTTGTGTAAGGCTGGATAGAATGAGGAATCTCTAATGCTGGAAGCGCAGAGACCAGCGACTGCCGTTGCTGGTCATGCGAAGGATGGCGAGCGGCTCGACGTCGTTCAACCAGAAAGAGGAGGGCGGCGCCTGAAGCACATGCGCGACCGCCGCCCGGATGACAGCCGCATGGCTGACGGCGATGACGTGACCGCCGAGGGCCGATTGGGTGTCCATCCAGCCGGCGACGCGCTTTCGCAGATCAACAAGGCTCTCGCCGCCGTGCGGTGCTGCCGCCGGCTCGGTCATCCAGGCCATGAGGCTTTCCGGTTCTTCCGCCTCGACCGCCGCGATCGGCCTGCCGGCCCAGCGGCCGTGGTCGCAATCACGAAGCGCCGGATCCGCCAGGGCTTCGAGGCGTAGCGCCTCGGCGGTCTGGCGGGCGCGCAAGGCGGGGCTCGTGACGATACGATCCGCGCGGGGCAGGGCGGCGATCTTGCCGGCTTCCTCTTCCGCTTTGCCCTCAAGCGGTTCGTCGAGCGGGAAAAGGGCCTTGCGGCTCGCCGCCGTCGCACCGTTGCAGATCCAGGTGAGGCGCGTATTCACGATCGTTCTGACCTTTCGACACGACTGCAGCGCCGCGCGTCTGTTCCGGCGCCAAAGGACGCTTTGCCAGCTTGCGAAGTTTCGTTGACAGTCTCTTCAGCGTGCAGCTATAACCGGGCTGTTGCGGGTTTGGAAGCCGGTGGGAATCCGGCGCGGTCGCGCCACTGTGACCAGCGTGTCGAAAGCTCTTCGCGCTGGAAGTCAGACCCTGCCGCACAAGCACTCTTTCGACTGAACGCGTCATTCCGGAGGAATACATGTCTGACACCACTTTCACGCCCGTCGCGGCACCGGCGCCGATCCCCGTCGGCGAAATTCTTCCCTGGGCGATCTTCGGCGGCCTGCTGATGCTCATCGCCATCTACTTCGTCGGCACCGAGGAGGGCGCGATGGCGCTGTTCAACGGCATGTATGTGCATGAATTCGTGCATGACGGCCGTCATCTCCTCGGCTTTCCCTGCCACTAAGGGAGTTCCCGACATGGTTGGAAATCTTTTGCTTCGCGGCATGTTCGCGGGCGTGATTGCTGGCATTCTCGTTTTCGCTTTCGCCCATATCTTCGGCGAACCGCTGGTCGATGCGGCGATCGCTTTCGAAGAGGCCAGCGCGCAGGCGGCCGGGCAAGCGACCGAACCTGAAGTCGTCAGCCGCGCCACGCAGGCCGGTCTCGGCCTCTTCACCGGCGTTATGGCCTACAGCGTTGCCGTCGGCGGGCTTTTTGCCCTCGCTTTTGCTCTCGTGCATGGCCGCTTCAGCGCTCATTCGGCGCGTGGCACCTCGGCCGTCATCGCCATTGCCGCCTTCGTGGCCATCGTTCTCGTCCCCGGCATCAAATATCCGGCCAACCCGCCGGCGGTCGGCAATCCCGACACGATCGGCGTCAGGACCGAGCTGTTCTTCCTGATGATCGTAGTTTCGGTTGGGGCGCTGATTGCCGCCGTGGCGCTGTCGCGCCGCCTCTCCGAGCGTTTCGGGCTTTGGAACGGCGCGATCGTCGCCGCTCTCGCCTATCTCGTGTTTATCGGCGTCGTGCTTTATCTGCTGCCGCCGATCAACGAAGTGCCTGAGAATTTCTCGGCGATGGTGCTCTGGCGGTTCCGCACGACCTCGCTCGGCATGCACGCGATTCTCTGGGCAACGCTCGGCCTTGCCTTCGGAGCGCTGGCGGAAAGACGGCTTGCCCTCAAGGGCGGGCTGCGGCCCGCCTTCCGGTGATCCGGCCCATCGGCAGGCTTGCGGCTCTGGCTCTGATCGCAAGCCTGTTCCCATTGCTTGCGGGAAACACGTCCGCCCATGAGCGCCGCGCCGGCGGCAGCCATACCGGCCTCGAGATCCCGGCCATTTCCCACGGCGAGATGGCGGTCATTGCCGATTACCGCGGCGAGATTATCGCGCTGGCGTCGCGGGCGGTCGATACCAACGAACCGTTCCGCCGCGTCCTGAACTACGCCGAGATCCAGTATTCCTATTGCGTCTGGGGCCGAATGCCGGGCAGCGTGACGGACGAGGAAAGCCCTTTCAACGAATGCGCTCATGCCTATCTCGCGGCGACGAAAGCCGTACTGATGGCGATGCGGGAGATGCCGCGGGAGGCGACTGCGGCGGGCGAAATCATCTCAGCCATCGACATCGACATGGCGCGGCGCGGGCTTGCGCTCATCACCTGCCAGTTTAGCGGCGAGGCTTTCAACACCGCCCAGGTCGTCAAGCCAAATTGGAGCAGGGTGCCGCTTCATCCTGCCAGCATGGCATCTTTGACGGGATTGGCTGCCCTGTTTGGTCTTGCCGGCCTTGTGTTGAGAGGCGTCTTGCGGCCGAAGGCTCAGTCGTCGGAATAGCGCTGTTCGCGCCACGGATCGCCATACATGTGGTAACCGTTCTTTTCCCAGAAACCGGCCTCGTCGGCGGGCATCAGCTCGATCCGGCGCAGCCATTTGGCGCTTTTCCAGAAATAGAGATGCGGCACGACGAGGCGCATCGGGCCGCCGTGATCGGGCGTCAGCGGCAGGCCCTCCCATGATGTCGCCAGGATCGCGTCCTCGGCGGCGAAATCGGCAAGCGGCAGGTTGGTGGTGTACCCGTCATAACTCGTCAGCAGGACGTAGGCCGCATCCGGCTTCGGCATGGCGAGATCGAGCAGATCCCGCGTCGAAACGCCCTTCCAGTTGTTGTCATAACGCGACCAGGTGGTGACGCAGTGGATATCACTGATCCTGGTGCTCTGCTCGATCGCCTGGAAGGCGGCCCAGTCGAGGGTGAGCGGCGTTTCGACCAGGCCGCGGACATCGAGCCGCCAGCTGTCGGTGGAGATGACGGGCTGCTGGCCGAGGTCGAGCACCGGCCAATTTTTGACGAGGTGCTGGCCGGGCGGCAGGCGCTCGGCTTCCGGACGGCTGACGCGACCGGTCAGGAATTTGCCCTCCGCCGCCCAGCGGCGCTTGGAACTGGTCAGTTTGCTGTCGGCGGGCGTCTGGTCGTCGCTCATGAGTGGGTCTCCTTGCGTTGCCGCAATAGGGCATCCGGCCGACGGGGTGTCAAGTTTCGGCAGACCCTTGGAAATCCCCGTCCGTATCATTAGACTTGGAGCCCGTCGGGCGTGCCTTGCTGGGGAGTGGAGGCAGAAAGGGAGGAGCCGGATCTGTCTTCGAGATATCGTGCGATAGCGGCGCTTTTGGTGGTGCCGATCGTCATTTTCGCCTTCTTCAACTATGGAAGCGCGATTGCGACTCGCGCCTATATGGAAGAGGCCTCGGCGCAGGCGGGAACGGCACTGCGTCTCGCGGTTTCGGCGCTCAGCGGTCATCTCAACCGCTACGAGGCGCTGCCGGCGCTGATTGCCGATCATGACGACATCAAGGAACTGGTCAGCGCGCCTGACGACATGGCGCTGCGTGATGCTGCCAACCTCTACCTCAAAGAGATCAACGGGCTTTTGAAATCCTCCGACATCTACGTGGTGAAGCCGGACGGGGAGACGATCGCCGCCAGTAATTATGATGGACCCGGAAGCTTCGTCGGGCAGAATTTCAACTACCGGCCCTATTTCCAGGAGGCGATCGAAGGCCGGCTAGCGCGATTTTATGCGCTCGGCACCACCTCGCTGAAACGCGGCTATTATTTCTCGGCGCCGATCAGGGTCGAGGCGGACATCCGTGGCGTCATCGTCTTCAAGGTCGATATCGACATGATCGAATCCTCCTGGAGCGGCGGGGAGTACAAGATTTTCGTCTCCGATCCGGAGGGTATCATCTTCATGTCGGGCAGCCCGGAATGGCTTTACGGGGCGATCCTGCCGCTGACGGCCGACCGCATCGCCCGCACGGAAGCCTCGCGGCGTTATGCCAATGCCAGGCTGACGGCGCTGCCGGTGACGCGTCACCGCTTCGAACAGCACGAGCTGGTGACGCTGGCAAGCGACCGGGGTGCGAGCGAATATCTGGTGCTGTCGCATTACATGCCGGCCGAGGACTGGACGGTGAACGTGCTGATGGAAACGAGCTCCATCCGGGCTCAGGCGCGCACCGCACTGGCCGCCGTCTTCCTCATCCTCTGCATCGCCGCGCTTGCTGTCGCCGTGCTTCGCCAGCGGCGGGCGCGGCTTGCGGAGCGCATGCAGATGCAGGCCGAGGCGCGCGGCGAGCTGGAGCGGCGGGTAGAGGAGCGCACCGCTGATCTTGCCCGCGTCAACAGCCGCATCGAGGAGGAGATCTCGGAGCGGCGGCTGACCGAACAGCAGCTACGTCAGACCCAGGCCGATTTGATCCAGGCCGGCAAGCTTGCCGGGCTCGGACAAATGTCGGCGGCTCTTTCGCATGAGTTCAATCAGCCGCTGGCCGCCGCCAAGACCTATACGGACAGCGCCACGGTGCTGATCGACCGCGGGCGAATGGAGGAGGCGCGCGACAATATAAGGCGCATCGGCGGGCTGATCGACCGGATGGCCTCGATCAGCCGGCACCTGCGCAACTTCGCCCGCAAGCCGAACGAGAAGCTCGGGCCGGTCCCTCTCGACGAAGCGATGCGTGATACGCTGGAAATCGTCGCATGGCGGCTGAAAGCGGCGGACACCGAGCTTCGGCTCGATCTCGGGACAAGGGCGCCGGTCGTGCGCGCCGGTTCGGTGCGTCTACAGCAGGTGCTGGTGAATGTGATCTCCAATGCCGCCGACGCGGTGGAAGGACTGGATGACAGGCGCATCGAGGTTTCGGCTTTCGAGAAGGCCGGCAAGGTGGTGCTGACGGTGCGCGACCATGGGCCGGGTGTGCCGGCGGCGATCGCCGAGCGCATCTTCGATCCGTTCTTCACGACGAAGGGCGTCGGCAAGGGGCTCGGGCTGGGACTTTCGATCTCCTACAACATCGTCAAGGATTTCGGCGGCAGCCTGGCCGCCGCCAATCATCCCGAAGGGGGCGCGGTGTTCCGCATCGAGCTGCAGTCGGCGGCAGGGCTGATGCCGGAGGCGGCGGAATGAACGAAGCGAAGATTCTGCTGGTTGACGACGAGGAGGAGCTGCGCCGCTCGACGGCGCAGGCGCTGGAGCTCTCCGGCTTCAGCGTCGAGACCTTTTCGAATGGCGATCATGTGCTCGAGCTGATCGGCTACAGCTTTCCCGGCGTCGTCGTCAGCGATATCCGCATGCCCGGTATCGATGGCATGACGCTGATGCAGAAGATCCGCGAGGTCGATCCGGAGGTGCCGGTCATTCTCGTCACCGGCCATGGCGATGTGCAGCTCGCTGTGAAGGCGATGCGGGAGGGCGCCTATGATTTCATCGAGAAGCCGTTCACGGCGGAGATGCTTGCCGGCGTCATTCGCCGGGCGATGGAGCGGCGCGGCCTCGTGCTCGAAAACCGGCTGCTGAAGGCGGTCGCCGGCAAACGCGACGATATCGAGGCGCGGCTGCCGGGACGCACGCAGGCGATGGTGGACCTGCGCTATCGCATCCGTGCGATCGGGGCGAGCGATGCCGATACGCTTATTGTCGGCGAGACCGGCGCCGGCAAGGAAGTGGTGGCCCGCGCGCTTCACGACATCAGCGCCCGGGCAAGCCGGCCGTTCATTGCGATCAATTGCGCCGCGCTGCCGGCAAACCTGATCGAGAGCGAGCTTTTCGGCCATGAGCCCGGCGCCTTTCCGGGAGCGGTCAGGCCGCGTTACGGAAAGTTCGAACACGGGCGCGGCGGCACCATCCTTCTCGACGAGATCGGCTCCATGCCCTTCGATCTGCAGGCGAAGTTCCTGCGGGTGCTGCAGGAGCGGGTGATCTCCAGGCTCGGATCGAACGAGGTCGTGCCGCTCGACGTCCGCTTCATCGCGACAAGCAAGGTCAATCTTGAGGCGGAGGTGGCAGCTGGCCGTTTCCGCGCCGATCTGCTCTACCGGCTGAACGTCGCAACGCTGCACGTGCCGTCGCTGTCGCAGCGGCGGGCGGACGTTCCGCTGCTTTTCCTGCAGCTGGTGCGGGAGGCGGCCGCCCGCTACGGCCGCGACGAGCTCACCGTGCCGCCGGAGGTGATCTCCGACATCGCCCAGCGCGACTGGCCCGGCAATGTCCGCGAATTGAGGAACGCCGCCGACCGTCTGGTGCTCGGCCTTGACAACGGCGGGCGGCAGGCCGAGGAGGCGACTGGCCTTGCAGAACGCGTCGCCGAATTCGAACGGGGCGTCATCGCCAGCGCACTGGTCGCGCATGGCGGAAGCCTCCGGCCGGTCTATGAATCGCTCGGCATTTCCCGCAAGACGCTCTACGAAAAGATGCAGAAATACGGCCTCGACAAGCGGATGCTGTTTACTGACGGCTGATCCTGCCAGCATGGCGATGGGTGGATTTCCACCCATCGCAATAGCCGTTTGTTTCCGAATCGACCCATGCTGCACCGCACTGTCTGAGAATCATCTTGTCGAGGCGGTGGCGGTGATTGCGGCTCGATTTTTCCGGGCGGCAAATAGGACATCGTCGGCGCGGAGGATATGCCGGCGGCTTTGCTTGTTTCATCAGGGAGGAAACGATGAAAATCCTGAAGGCCATGCTCGGCCTGACCGCGGCTGCCGCGGTCTCTCTTCTCGCCGGCGCCGCTTCGGCGCAGACCTATCCCGAGCGCACCATTACCATGGTCGTCCCCTTCGCGGCCGGTGGCCCGACCGATACCGTCGCACGCCTCGTCGCCGAATCCATGTCCAAGGATCTCGGTCAGCAGATCGTCGTGGAGAACGTCGGCGGCGCCGGCGGCACGCTCGGCGCGGGCCGGGTGGCGAACGCCGATCCCGATGGATACACCATCCTCCTGCACCATATCGGCATGGCTACCAGCGCCACGCTCTATCGCAAGCTCGCTTATGACACGCTCGGCGCCTTCGACTATGTCGGCCTTGTGACCGAGGTGCCGATGACGATCGTCGCACGCAAGGACTTCGAGCCGACGGATCTCAAGGGCCTGATCGACTATGTCAAGGCCAACAAGGACAAGGTGACGGTCGCCAATGCCGGCATCGGCGCCGCTTCGCATCTCTGCGGCATGATGTTCATGAGCGCCATCCAGACCCAGCTTACGACCGTTCCCTACAAGGGTACGGGTCCTGCCATGACCGACCTTCTCGGCGGCCAGGTCGATATCATGTGCGACCAGACGACCAACACGACGAAGCAGATTCAAGGCGGCACGATCAAGGCTTATGCGGTAACCTCGCCCAAGCGCCTCGACGTCATGAAGGACATTCCGACGGCTGTCGAAGCCGGCCTGCCGGGTTTCGAAGTCGGTATCTGGCACGGTATCTACACGCCGAAAGGTACGCCCGCCGCGATCAACGAACGGCTGTCGAAGTCGCTGCAGGTGGCGCTGAAGGATCCCAATGTCGGCGCCCGCTTCGCCGAACTGGGCACGGCACCGTCCTCCGACGCCGATGCGACGCCGGCCGCGCTGAAGGCCAAGCTCGAAAGCGAGATCGCCCGCTGGAAGCCGGTGATCGAGGCTGCCGGGGAATATGCTGACTAGTGAGGGGTGCCAGGAATAACCCCTCACACTAACCCTCTCCCTGTCCACGGGGAGAGGGGACTGCATGCTCAATGGCAGCGGCCGAGCCGGCAGGCGGATGAGGCGTCACGTGAACCATCTCCAACTCCAGGAGACACCATGAAATCCATCAGTTTTGATACCACCAATGCGATCTGCGGCGCGCTTTTCATCGGCACCGGCGCCTTCTTCGCCTTCCAGTCGATCTCGCTCGACCTCGGCACGGCATTACGCATGGGACCGGGTTATTTTCCGCTGGTGCTTGCCTGCGTGCTCGTGCTTCTCGGCGCGATCATCTTCATTCAGGCCCTGCGTGTCGAGGGCGAGCCGGTCGATGTCTTCGCCTGGCGCGGCATGCTCTTCATTCTGCCGGCGCCGGTCTTTTTCGGGTTGACGGTGCGCGGGCTCGGATTTGCGCCGGCGCTGTTCTTCACCGCCTTCATCGCCTGCTTTGCGTCGCGCAAAATGAATGTTGTGTTTGCAATCATCCTATCGCTGCTGCTGACGATCTTTTCGGTTGCCGTCTTCAGCTATGGGCTCGGGCTGCCGTTCGAGCGCTTCGGCCCCTGGGTCCGGTTCTAGGAGGCGACGGTGGATCTTTTCAGCAATCTCGCTCTCGGCTTCGCCACCGCGGCAACTCTCGACAATCTTCTCTTCTGCCTGATCGGCGTGCTGCTCGGCACGCTGATCGGCGTGCTTCCCGGCATCGGCGCCACGGCGACGATCGCCATGCTTCTGCCAATCACATTCCAGCTCGAGCCGGTCTCCTCGCTCATCATGCTCGCCGGCATCTATTACGGCGCGCAATATGGCGGCTCGACGACGGCGATCCTCATCAATATGCCGGGCGAATCCTCTTCCGCCGTTACCGCAATCGATGGCTACCAGATGGCGCGCAAGGGCAGGGCGGGGGCGGCACTGGCGATCGCCGCGCTCGGGTCGTTCTTCGCCGGCACGGTCTCGACCTTTCTCGTTGCGATCTTCGCCCCGCCGCTGACCGACATCGCGCTGCAATTCGGCTCTGCCGAGTATTTCTCGTTGATGATCGTCGGTCTTGTCTCTTCGATCGCGCTTGCGCACGGCTCGGTCGTCAAGGCCTTGGCGATGGTGGCGCTGGGTCTGCTGCTCGGCCTCGTCGGCACCGATATCTACACCGGCACGCCGCGCTTCACGCTCGGCATCCGCGAATATGCCGACGGGCTGAACTTCGTGGCGCTCGCGGTCGGCGTCTTCGGCGTGGCGGAGATCCTGCGCAACCTCGAAGGCGAGTCGACACGCACGGTGCTGATGGCCAAGGTTTCGGGTCTCTTGCCCTCACGCCAGGAATTCAAGGAGATGATTGCGCCGGTCATTCGCAGCACGGCGATCGGCTCGGCGCTCGGCATCCTGCCGGGCGGCGGGGCGATCCTTGCCTCCTTCGCCTCCTATACGGTGGAAAAACGCCTCTCGAAGACGCCGCAGGATTTCGGCAAGGGCGCGGTCGCCGGCGTGGCGGGTCCGGAATCGGCCAACAACGCGGGGGCGCAGACTTCGTTCATTCCGCTGCTGACCCTCGGCATTCCGGCCAATCCCGTCATGGCGCTGATGATCGGCGCGATGATCATTCAGGGCATCGTGCCGGGACCGAATGTCGCCACCGAACAGCCGGCGCTGTTCTGGGGCATCATCGCCTCGATGTGGATCGGCAATCTGATGCTCGTGATCCTGAACCTGCCTCTGATCGGGCTCTGGGTGAAGCTTCTGACCGTGCCCTATTACGTGCTCTTCCCGATCATCATGGCCTTCTGCTCGATCGGGGTCTACAGCGTCAACGCCAATGTCTACGACCTCTATGCCGTCGCCTTCTTCGGCTTCATCGGCTACGTGCTGGCAAAACTTCGCTGCGAACCGGCACCGCTCCTGCTCGGTTTTGTGCTCGGGCCTCTTCTGGAAGAGAACCTCAGACGCGCCATGATCCTGTCGCGCGGCGATCCGACCACCTTCGTCACTCGGCCGATCAGCGCCACGCTTCTGGCGATCGCGGTCGCCGTTCTGATCGTCGTCTTCCTGCCGAGCGTCAAGAAGAAGCGCGAGGAGGTGTTCGTCGAGGAAGCCTGAGGGGTTGAACTTGCGATCCGTTTGATAAACAAGAAATGATCTGACGCGGGCGCCGGCTGGGCGCCCGTTCGCTCGACAGGATATCCAGGCCATGAGCATCCCCGCCCGGATCAAGGACGATCTGCCGTTCCTCACTGCCCTGCGACGTGACCTGCATGCCCATCCCGAGCTCGGCTTCGAGGAGGAGCGCACCGCCGGCATCGTCGCGAGGCTGCTGGAGGAAGCGGGTATTGCCGTGCATCGCGGCCTTGGCGGCACCGGCGTGGTCGGCACGCTGCAGGTCGGCAACGGCACCCGCCGCATCGGGCTCAGGGCTGACATGGATGCGCTCGCCATGCCCGAGGCGGCGGAGCGGCCTTATAAGTCGACGGTGCCTGGCAGGATGCATGCCTGCGGTCATGACGGCCATACGGCGATGCTTTTCGGCGCCGCACGGCATCTTGCGGCGACGCGGAGTTTTTCCGGCACGGTGCATTTCATCTTCCAGCCGGCCGAAGAGGGGCGCGGCGGCCCCAAGCGCATGGTGGACGAAGGGCTCTTTAGGCTTTTCCCTTGCGACGCCGTTTATGGACTGCACAATATGCCTGGACTAGCGGTCGATGAGATCGCGGTGGTCGAGGGGCCGCAGCTTGCCTCTTCCGACAGCTGGCGCGTCACCTTTCGCGGCATCGGCACGCACGGCGCCAAGCCGCATCTCGGCCGTGATCCGATCACGGCGGCCGGCACCTTCCTGTCATCACTGCAGACGATCGTCGGGCGCGTGGTCGATCCGCTGCAGCCGGCCGTCGTCAGCGCCTGCTTCCTGCAGGCGGGTGACCCCAAGGCGCTAAACGTCATTCCCGACGTGGTCGAGATCGGCGGCACGGCACGCGCCTATTCGCCCGAGGTGCGCGGTCAGCTCGAGGCCGAAGTCGGCCGGTTGGCCAGCGGAACTGCTGCGATGTATGGCATTTCAGCCGACTACCGTTTCGAGCGGCGCATTCCGCCGGTGATCAATGACCGGGATGCGACTACGCGGGCGCTTGCTGCTGCCGGGATGGTCTTTGGTGAAAAAGTGCGAACAAGCTTTCCGCCGTCGACGGCGGGCGACGACTTTGCCTTCTTTGCGCAGAACGCGCCGGGCTGTTATGCCTGGCTCGGCAACGGGCCGGCGGTGGACGGGGCGCTGCATCACAACACGGCTTATGATTTCAATGATGAGGCGCTTGGCTATGGCGCGGCTTATTGGGTGGCGTTGGTGGAGCGGGAGTTGAGGGGTTAGCTGGCGTTTGCGGCCCCTCATCCACCTGCCGGCACCTTCTCCCCGAGGGGAGAAGAGACATGCCGCGGCGTCTCGATTCCTCTTCTCCCCTCGGGGAGAAGGTGCCCGTAGGGCGGATGAGGGGGCGCCTAGCACGAATCTCGCTATTTCACCAAGTCCTGCAAAATCTCCAGCACCGGGCTTTCCATCACTCTCCCCGTCACGACATCGGCAATCCCCTGATCGGTCTGGTGCGGACCGGCATTGCAGGCCAGCGTTGCGCCGAAACAGGCCTTGAAGACGCGGTAGGGCGGTTTCCAGTCGACGATCTTGTCCATGGCCTTGCGGATGCCGGCGAAGGCCGAAGCGGTGTCCTTCAGCGAGGCGCCGGTCACCAGGCCGGAGAGCGGCAGCGGAAGGATCGCTTCGATCTTACCGTCCCTGGCGACCGCCATGCCGCCGCCGGCTGATATGACGGCGTTGGCGGCGAGCGCCATATCGCGGGCATTGCCGCCGAAGACGGTGAGGTTGTGGCTGTCATGCGAGACGGTGGTGCAGAAGGCGCCGCGCCATTCGCCCCAGCCGGTGAGGAAGCCGATGCGCGGGACGCCGTCGGCCTTGCCGTGGCGGTGGGCGACGGCGATCATGGCGCTGCCGGCCGGCGGCACGACGAAGCCGTCCCGGACCTCCGTTTCGGCCTCCCCCCATTGGGTGAAGCGCGGGCGGTCGATGGTGGCGACGCGGACGCGCGCGCCTTCGGATGGAATGAGGAAGTCATTTTCGACGAGTGGCGGGAGCTTCAGCGAATTTTCAAGCGGTGCCGTATCAAGCCGCTGGACGGCCGCCTCCATGCTGCCGTTGCGGGCGACGATGCGGCCGCCTGAGATGACCAGCCGCGCCCGGAATTCCGTGAGATCGTCGAAAAGCACGAGATCGGCGCGACGGCCGGCGGCGACAAGACCGAGGTCGGAGCGCTTCAGCCGCTGTGCCGCATTGAAGGTTGCGGCGCGGATCGCCCATTCCGGCTGCATGCCGTAGCGCACCAGCCGGCGGGCGACGTCGTCGAGGCCGCCGCTTTCGTAAAGTTCATCGGGAAAAACGTCGTCGGTGCAGAGCGTGACGGTGGGCGGCAGGTGGCCGAGACCGTTCAGCACCTCGACGAATTCTTGCAGCAGATGGTCGTGCGAGCCGCGCAGTTCGATCGTCAGACCGGCGGCAAGCTTGGCGGCGACATCGGCACCGGAGGTGAGTTCGTGGTCGGAGGTGACGCCAGCCGCCATGAAGGCGTTGAGATCGGCGCCCTCGAGACCGCGGGCATGGCCGCAGACGAGCTTGCCGGAGGCAAGGCCGGCATTGACGATGGCGCTCATACGGGGATCGCCGTCGATGACGCCGCGCATGTTCATGACTTCGGCAACGCCGCCGACGGCGGAAGAGCGCAGCATCTCGGCGATGACAGCGGCATCGAAATCGGCGCCGGCAATTTCCAGGCCGGGTGCCGACGGCACGCAGGAGGGGGCAAGCAGGATCATACGCAGCGGCAGCGCGCGTGCGGCCTCGATCGCCCAGCGCACACCGTCGAGGCCATGGACGTTACCGAATTCATGCGGATCCCAGACGACCGTGGTGACGCCGCGCGGCAGCACGGCGCTCGCATATGCGGCGGGAGTGACCATCGAACTTTCGACATGCATGTGCGTGTCAATCAGGCCCGGCGTCACGATGCTGTCTGTCGCATCGACAATCTCGAGGGCATCTGTGCGGCTTGCCGGGGCATGGACGCTGGCGATCAGCGCGCCGACGAGGCCGATATCGGCCTTCCGGATCAGGCCGGTCACCGCATCGAGCAGCCGGCCGCCGGTTATCAGCACGTCGAAGGGGGCATCGCCGCGCGCAGCCGCAACGGTGCGGGCGCGCAAAGCGGGATCGTTGAGATCGGCCGGTTCCTGGCGAGGGGTGGCGTTCATTTGCGGGCCTCGTTGACCAGGGCGGCGAGAATGATGGCGCGCGCCCTATCGGCATCGATGTCGGCGGCGAATTGGGCGTTGAAGGCCGCATGCGTGGCACGAGTCTCGACGACGGTGCGGCCACGGGTGAGGGCGCCCTGAAGTTCGACGTCGATGCGCGCGGGGCGGAAGGTGACGATGTCAGGGGCGATGAAGGCGACGGCGGCGGATGGATCGTAGATCGCCATTCCAGGGCGGCCGCGGCTGGTGCCGATGCCGATATAACCGGAAAACATATCGGCGATCAGTTCGGCATTGGCGCCGCCGGCATGGCGCACCGGCTCGGCATCCTCCGGCCTTGCCAATACCTTGCGGCAGAGGTCGAGATCGACCATGCGCAGCGGCAGGCCATGGGCAATGACGATCGCAAGCGCCTCGGGATCGGCAAGCGCGTTGAATTCGGCAGATGCCGTGTGATTACCTGATGTGACGCCGCCGCCCATCCAGACGAGGTCGTCGATGCGGGTGGCGAGATCGGGGCGGGCGAGCGCCACGGCAGCGATATTGGTGAGCGGCCCGAGCGCCAGGATGCGGTGCCGGCCCTGGCCTTCCAGCCAGCGGCAAAGTGCTGCGAAGACATCGCTTTCGGCAAGAGTAGGCGCCTCCGGCAGGCCTTTGCCTGATGTCGGGATGCCGGTTTTTCCGAGAATCGCCTGCGCGGTTTCGAGCTTGCCGAGAACCGGCATGGCGCGGCCGGTATGAATGGGGAACGTCCAGCCGAAGGCACTGGCGGCGCCGGCTGCATTCATTATGACTTGCGGCAGCGGCGTATTGCCGAAGACCAGCGAGACGCCGTCGATCTCATATTCCGACTGCCCCACCACCAAAATCGCGGCGATGTCGTCGAAGCCCATGTCCGTGTCGATCCAGACGCCCATGATTTCACCCGAACCGTTTGAGGTTGGCCGCGCCGGCGACCGGCAGGTCGAAGGCGAGTGCACTGCCGATGTCGTGCGGCGGCAGGCCCGCATCGATTTCGGCCTTGATGGGCCCGAGCGGCGTATCGAGGAGGTATTCACGGGTGTTGCCGGCGAAAGACGTGCCGCGCACGGTGCCGTGAAATTGACCGGAGCCGAGGATCACCGCGCGCGGACGCCAGGCCAGGCCCGCCGCGGAATCCGGCGCCGCGCCGGAAAGTGCGACCGGGCCGTTCGGCGTCGTAAGCTTTCCGTCCTTCAGCGCGAAGACATTTTCAAAGCCGACGAAATCGGCGACGAAGGCGGAGGCCGGGTTGTTGTAGATCTCCTCCGGCGTGCCGATCTGCTCGATGCCGCCGTTCAGCATGACGACGATGCGGTCGGCGAGCGCCAGGGCCTCCACTTGGTCGTGGGTGACGAAAATCATCGTGACGCCGGTCTCCTTCTGCACGCGCTGCAATTCGGCGCGCATCTCCAGGCGCAGCCGGGCATCGAGATTGGAGAGCGGCTCGTCGAGCAGCAGGACTTTCGGCTCCATGACCATCGAGCGGGCGAGTGCCACGCGCTGCTGCTGACCGCCGGACAGTTCGGCGGGCTTGCGGCCGGCGAAGGCGGTCAGACCCACGGATTTCAGGCCGGCGCCGACGCGGGCTTCAAGATCGGCGCCCGAAATGCTCTTGAGCCGCAGGCCGAAAGCGACGTTCTCATAAACGGTTAGATGCGGAAAGAGCGCGTAGGATTGGAAGACGAGGCCGACGGCGCGCTTGTTGGCGGAGACGCGGGTGATATCCGCGCCGTCGAGACCGATGCGGCCGGAAGCCGGCGTCAGCAGGCCGGCAATGGCGCGCATCGTCGTCGTCTTGCCACAGCCGGAGGGGCCAAGGAGCGCGACCAGTTCGCCCTTGCCAATCCCGAGATCGAGATCCTTCACCGCAACCGTATCGCCGTAGGCGAGGGTCAGCTTGGCGAGTTTGAGATAGGCATCAGACATAACGCGAAAATCCCAAGAAGCGTTCGGCGAGGAAGACGATGCCGATCGAGAGGAAGGCGAGAAGGGCGGAGAGTGCCGCGATGGACGGGTCGTAAGTGGTTTCCATGTAACCCAGCATGTCGATCGGCAGTGTGCGCACACCGGGGCCGGAGAGGAAGAGCGAGACCGGCACCTGATTGAAGCTGGTGACGAAGCCGAGGATGAAGGCGGCCAGAATGCCGCCGCGGATATTCGGCATCACCACGCGGAAGAAGGCGCCGAGCCTGGACGAACCGAGCAGGACAGCCGCTTCCTCGATATCCGAACGCAGATTGTCGAGGCTCGCGGAGACAACGCGCACGGCGTAGGGAAGCACGAGGGCCGCGTGGGCGAAGAAGAGGGCGAGTGTGATGTTGAAGCCAAAGGGCACGACAAGATAACGCAGCAATGCCAGGCCGACGATAATGCCGGGAACGATGATCGGCAGCGAAACGACCGTGCGGACGGTCTCGGCCCCAGGCAGCCGGTAACGCGACAGGGCGTAGGCGGCGGGGATGCCGAGGACGAGGGCTGCGAGCGTTCCGAAGACGGCGAGGAACATCGACATGGCGAAGCTGTCGCGGAAGCTTTCAACGGTGAAGACCTTCGTCACCCAGCGCAGCGACAGGCCCTGCGGCGGGAAGGCCAGCGTATCGCCTGCCGAGAGCGAGGCGGCAATGATGATCAGGAACGGGCCGATCAGGAAGACCAGCAACAGGAAGAGCACGATGGGCGAAAACAGGCGGAGGGTCATCGGCGGTTCCTCGCCGTCGCGAGGCGTTTGAGCAGGATATTGGCGGCAAAGCTCATGACGATCAGGATGAAGGCGATGACACTTGCCGAGACGAAATCATTTGCAACGGAAACCTGCTGGTACATCAGGGTTTCGAGCATCAGCACCTTGGAACCGCCAAGCACGGCGGGGGTGATATAGGCGGTCAATGATCCGGTGAAGACAAGTGTGCCGCCGATGACGAGCCCTTCGCGGGTCAGCGGCAGAACGACCTTCCAGAAGACCTGGAACCAGTTGGCGCCAAGCACACGCGCGGCGGGGATCGCATCCCTCGGCATGTTTTCGAGGGCGCTGATCAGCGACAGGATCATCAGCGGCAGGAAGAGCTGCAGCAGACCGATGAAGACGGCTGTTTCGGTGAACAGCAGGCGCAGCGGTTCGGCACTGAAACCCAGGCCTGTGATCGCCTGGTTGACGATGCCGGTGCGGCCGAGAATGACGATCCAGGCATAGGTGCGCGCCACCGGCGAGATCATCAGCGGCAGGGTGACGAGGCCGATCATCCGCCCTTTGCCCTTCGCCGGCAGGTTGACGATGGCGAAGGCTGCGGCATAACCGATGACGGCCGAGGCGGCGGTGACTTCGAGGCCGAGCCGGAAGGAGCGCAGGAAAACGGTGCGGTTCAGCGTCCCGGAAAAGAAATCGGTATAGGCCGACAGCGTCCAGCCGCCACCGGCGCGGAAGCCCTCCGACAGCAGGATTGCGACGGGCAGCAGAAAGACCAGTGTTGCAAAGACGGCTGCCGGCAGGGCAAGCGCCAGGGCTTCTGCGCGGTTCTGGAACATAAGGCGCCTTTCGATCGATGGGATCGCGGTTCCGGCAGGGGGCGCCGGGACCTGTCTTCACTCGGGGAGCTTACTGGCCGACCTTTTCGTTCCAGCTCTTCAGCCAGCCGGCGCGGTTGTCGAGGGCGATGGCGGACGGAATGAGCTTGAGGCTCTTGGCGGTTTGTTCGCCATAGGTGAGATTGTTGGCCGCCGCTTCGGAAAGCTTGACCTCGCTGTTTGCGGGGCTGTCGATCAGCTTCTCGGCGAGTTTGGTCTGGGTTTCGGTCGAGAGCCAGAAATCCATGAACTGCAGGGCGAGATCCTGGTTCTTCGAACCCTTGGTCAGCACTAGCACGTTCATGCCGCCGGTCTGACCCTCTTTCGGGGTTGCCCAAGCAACGGGTACATCGAGCTTGGTGAACCCAGCCCAGGAGAAGCGGCCGATGGGAGCCGCCCATATTTCCTCCTGCTGCATCAACTGCACGAGCTGGGAGGATTTTTCGTAGAAGGTGACAATGTCGTCCTTCTTCTCGCCCAGTGCCTCGATCGGCCCCTTCAGATCCGGCGTGTCCTTGCCGAGCGCCAGGCCCAGCATATAGAGTGCCGGCGGGCCCTGATTGGTGGTGACATTGGGGAAGGCGACATGGCCGACATATTCCGGCTTCAGGAGATCGGCCCAGGAGTCGATCTTCATCTTGTCGGAGCGGTAGGCGATCGAGGTGGCGTAGAAGGTATAGCCGACACTCATGCCGTCGCCGTTCGGGTCCTTGGCGATGTCGTACAGCTTGGCGAAATTGGAGAGTTTTGCAGTATCGACCTTGTCGATCAGGCCAGCGCGCGCGGCGGCCAGCGCATCGGCCATCGAAACGGCGGCGAGATCGACGACGGGACTGGCTTTGTTGGCTTCCATTTTGGCCAGGCGCTCGACGCTGTTGCCGGTCTCGACCACCAGCTTGCAGCCGCATTGGGCTTCGAAGGGGTCGTAGACCAGCGCCTTGAAATCGTCCTGGGCGAAGGCATAGACGGAAATGGTCAGCGTCCGTTCGGCGGCAGCCGCACTCAACGGCGATAGCGCCGCAAGCGCCACCGAAGCAATGAGAGCTTCTTTCATCTTACATGTTCTCCATCTCTGAGGTTTTTAATGCCAGGTTCACAAGGCCCGGATGATTGGCGGACGATCAATTGCATGGCGACACGTTCGATCTCCGCGGTGACGAGCATGCCCTCCCGGGCGCTGCTTTTGCCTATCGTATCCGCCAGGGCTGACACGGCAATCCCGGCAATCCGGTCCATGTCCATCCTGACCGTCGTCAGGGACGGCGTGACAACGGGCGACCAGATAAGGTCGTCGAAGCCGGTGACGCTGACATCGGCGGGAACGTTGATGCCGGCCTGTTGCAGTTCCGTCAGCGCGCGCAGCGCCTGCAGATCGGAGAGGGCCGCGAAAGCGGTGAAACCCTGCTTCACCCTTTCGGCGAGGCCGAGCGGACAGCCGCTGCCGCCATCCCGCTCCAGCTCGTCGATCCACAGGGTTTCAGCCTGCATAGCCGGGCGCAGACCGGCGCGGATGCCGCCGGCGCGGTCGTTCTGAACGCTGGATTCCCGGTTGTTGCCGATGATGAGGATGCGCTGGTGGCCGAGACCGGCGAGATGGACGGCGATTTCACGCCCGCCCTGCCAATGATCGGCGGAAACCGTGTTGCCCGGTGTCGAAGGCGTGTCGATGACGGCGACCGGACAGGCGACAGACGAAATGCGGGTGGCGCGGCGGGGGATGACGACCATGCCATCGACGCCGCGTTCGACCAGGCGGTTGATCGCCTCGACCTGGGTGGCGGCATCGCCGCGGGAATCCGCGATCAGCACGCCATAACCCGCGGCGGAGGCAGCGAATTCGATCGCCTGCGCGATCTTCGGGAACAGAGGATTGGCGATATCGGGCAGCACAAGGCCAATAACACCGCTGCGGCCTGTCCGGAGCGCGCGGCCGGCCTGGCTCGGGACATAACCGAGCTCGGCGGCATGCTCGCGAATTCTTTCGACCAACTGGCCGGAGACCCGGCCTTTGCCGGAAAGCGCATTGGAGACCGTGGCAATGGAGACGCCGAGCGAGGTCGCTATCCTGCTGAGGTTCGGTCCCGGGCGCGATGAAGTCATGAATCAGGCTGCCTGATTAATCGTTTAATCAGTCCTATATCAGCCGCCGCTGCTTGTCGAATCCAAATTCCTTTGTTGAGCAATTATCCAATGCAGAGCCGGCATGCAAAAAGCCCCGCGAGACGATCGCGGGGCTTCGTATTTCCAGAAAGGCGGCGAGCCGATCAGCTCTTGGCCTTTGCCGGCTCAGGCTTCACCGACACGGTGGTCCTGCCGCCGGGCGCGTAGCCGCCACCGACTGCGATGTTCAGCGAGACGTAGTCCTTGGCCATTTGCTGGACTGCCTGGGCAAGGCTTGCCTGGGCGAGCGAAACCTGGCGCTGCGCGTCGAGAACGTCGAGCAGCGAGGAGGCGCCGTCCTTATAGGATGCTGTGGAAAGTTCGAGCGTTTCCTGCGTCGTCTTTACCTGGGCCTGAAGGGCAGAGACCGTGCGGGCATCGCGCCGGACGGCGGCGAGCGCGTTCTCGACCTGCTCGACGGCGGTCAGCACCGTCGACTTCCAGTTGAGGTAAGCGGTCGCGGCTTCAGACTGTGCCGACTTGACGTTGGCGCGCAGGCGGCCACCATCGAGGATCGGCAGGTTCAGCGTCGGGCCGAAGGACCAAGGCGTCAGGGCGCCATGGACACCTCTTTGGTTGATATAGGAGGGCGAGATCGAGCCGCTGAGCGAGATGCTCGGATAAAGCTGCGCCTCGGCAACGCCGATATTGGCTGTTGCGGCGGCGAGGTCACGCTCCGCGACGCGAATGTCGGGACGGTTGCGGATCAGGTCTGCCGGGATGCCGGAGTTGATGCCGCCGCGGAAGACCGGTTGCCCACCGCCCCTCAGCAGTTCGTTGACAAGAGCCGAGGCCGGCAGGCCGAGCAGCGTGGCGATGTGATGGGCCGATACACGGATATTGGTTTCGAGGCCGGGAATTTCGGCGAGCGTAGACTGTACCAGACCTTCGGCCTGAACGACGTCGAGTCGCGAGGCGGCGCCGGCTTCAAGCTGGAATTTGGTCAGTTCATAGGTTTCCTGACGAGACTTCAGGTTGGCCTTTGAAAGCGCCAGGCGCTGCTGATAAAAACGAACATCGATGTAGCTCGAGACGAGATCCTGCACGAGGGTCAGCTTGGCGACATCGGCGGATGCGTAGGCCGAATCGAGCGAAGCGACCGCGCTCTCGGTGCTGCGCTTATAGAGGCCGAAGAGATCGAGCAGCCAGCTCAGCTGAACATCACCGGCACTGGTGTTGCGCGTGTCGAACTGCGTGCGCAGTTCGCCCTTCTGGCCGCTGATCGTGTGCGAGGCGCCGACGTTGAGGTTCGGCAGGCCGCCTGCGCCGGCGATGGTAACGTTGGCGGACGCCGCATTGATGCGCTCGATCGCCTGCTGGACGGTCAGGTTCTGCTCGAGGCCGGCCTGGACATAGGCGTTCAGCTTGGGGTCCTTGAAAGCGGTCCACCAGGCTGCGGTGGCAACATCGCCGACACTCTTCGTTCCGCCTTCTCCGAATTTGGCGGGCAACGGCATTTCAGGAGGAGCATGATCCGGGCCCACGACGCAGCCCGACAGTAATAATAACAATGCCGGTGTGGCAAAACGAAGAGATACCATTCATTTCTTCCTGTACTCGAGCAAGTCAATTCTTGTCCGAAGCTTCATGCTTCACTATCGGCGCGCCGCGCCTTGTCCCACTTGAAAACACACACCGAAGCAGTCGGGCGCAATGTAGCAATCGGAACAGCATTATCACAGTGCATTTATATCACACAGCTGCCGCATTTTTGCCGCGTGTGGCAAAGATGCGTCGGATGACGACGAAAAAGGACGGCACGAAGAAAATTCCGAGGATCGTCGCCGCCAGCATGCCGCCGAGGACGCCGATGCCGATGGCATTCTGAGCCGCCGAACCCGCGCCTGTGGCGATCGCCAGCGGCACGACACCGAGAATGAAGGCGAGCGAGGTCATGATGATCGGCCGCAGGCGCAATCTCGCTGCTTCCAACGTCGCCTCGTAGAGGCCCATACCACTCTCCATCCGATCCTTGGCGAATTCGACGATCAGAATCGCATTCTTCGCCGCAAGCCCGATCGTGGTGAGCAAGCCGACCTTGAAATAGACGTCGTTCGCCTGGCCAAAAAGCGTTGCCGCTGTCAGCGCGCCGAGAATGCCGACGGGCACGGCCATGATCACAGAGAAGGGAATCGACCAGCTTTCGTAAAGCGCTGCCAGGCAGAGGAAGACGACGAGAACGGAAATCGCATAGAGCATCGGCGCTTGCGAGCCGGAAAGGCGCTCCTGATAGGAGATGCCCTGCCAGGCGACGGTGTAGCCGCCGCCGAGCTGTTCGGTCAGCGCCTCCATTTCGTTCATCGCATCGCCGGAGGACACTCCGGGAGCCGAGGCGCCATCGAGGGGGATGGCGCTGACGGCGTTGAAACGGGCAAGAGAAGGTGCGCCCTTCACCCATTCGGTTTTAGTAAAGGCGGAGAAGGGTACCATTTCGCCTGAATTGTTGCGGGCATACCAGTGATTGAGGTCGTCCGGCTGCATGCGGAAGGGCGAATCGCCCTGAACATAGACCGGTTTGATCTCGCCGTTTAGCGTGAAGTCGTTGACGTCGCGGCCGGTGAAGATGATCGACAGCATCGAATTGACCGAGGCGATGTCGACGCCCATGGCGCCGATCTTTTCCTGATCGAGTACGATGCGCATTTGCGGCTCGACCTCCTTGTTGCTGCTGCGCAGCGCCACGACCTTGCCTGACGAGTTGCCCATCTGAATCAGCCGTTTGGAGGCCGCTGTCAGAGCGTCATTGCCGTGGCCGCCGGTATCGACGAGATACATGGAAAAGCCGCTCGACACGCCGAGACCCTGGATAGCCGGCGGCAGAAGCGCGAAGACCTGCGCCTCGCGCATTGCAAAGAAGCTGCGCAAGGCCCGGCTGACGACCGATTGGGCGCTCAGATTGGGATCGGTGCGCTGCGAGAAATCCTTGAGCTTGGTGAAGACGATGGCGCTGTTCTGTCCGGAGCCGCTGAAGCCGAAGCCCAGGGCGCCGAAGACGGACTCGACGGCATCCTTCTCGTTTTCGCGATAGTAGTTTTCGACCTTCTCGACGACCGCCTGGGTCTGCTGCGTGGTCGAGCCCGGCGGCGTGGTGACGATGGTCAGCAGCACGCCCTGGTCTTCCTGCGGCAGGAAGGAGCTCGGCAGGCGGGTGAAGAGATAGGCGCAGCCGGCGCCGATGATAAGGAAGACCAGCATGACGCGGATCGGCCGCTTCAGGAGGTAGCCGATGGTCCTGACATAACGCTT
This sequence comes from Rhizobium lentis, assembly GCF_014200175.1. Classification (GTDB taxonomy): domain Bacteria; phylum Pseudomonadota; class Alphaproteobacteria; order Rhizobiales; family Rhizobiaceae; genus Rhizobium; species Rhizobium mulingense. The sequence goes on from NZ_JACHBD010000008.1 coordinate 331,659, forward strand.
GGTCGAGCGGGTGAAATTGCGGTTGAACCAGTCGCCGACGCGGTGCTTCCTGTGCTCGCTGACCGGCTTCAGCATCGTGGCGCAGAGCGCCGGCGTCAGCACGATGGCGACGAGCGCCGAGAGCAGCATGGCCGAGACGATGGTGATCGAAAACTGGCGATAGATGATGCCCGTCGAGCCGCCGAAGAAGGCCATCGGAATGAAGACGGCGGTCAGCACGAGCGCGATGCCGACGATGGCGCCGGTGATCTCGCCCATCGATTTTTCCGTCGCCTCGAGCGGCGAAAGCTTCTCTTCGGACATGATGCGCTCGACGTTTTCGACGACGACGATCGCGTCGTCGACGAGAAGGCCGATCGCCAGAACCATGGCGAACATCGTCAGCGTATTGATGGAATAACCGGTCGCCGCCAGCACTGCGAAAGTGCCGAGCAGCACCACGGGAACGGCAATCGTCGGGATCAGCGTCGCGCGCAGATTCTGCAGGAAGACGAGCAGCACCACGAAGACGAGGACGATCGCCTCGATCAGCGTATGCACGACCTTTTCGATCGACAGTTCCACGAAGGGCGTCGTGTCGTAGGGGTAGGTGATCTTCACACCTTCCGGCAGGGTGCGACCGATGACATCGAGGGCGGAGCGTACCCGGGCGGCGGTATCGATGGCGTTGGCGCCGATCGCGAGATTGACTGCAAAACCGCTCGACGGCAGGCCATTGTAGCGCGAACTGCCGCCGTAGCTTTCCTGACCGATCTCGATGCGTGAGACGTCGCTCAGGCGCACTGTCGCGCCGTCCTTTTCGACCTTCAGAATGATGTGTTCGAAATCGGCGACGGTGGTCAGCTGGCTTTGCGCGGTGATGGTGACGTTGAGCTGCTGGCCGGGGATCGTCGGCTGGGCGCCGAGCGAGCCGACCGAGACTTGGGTGTTCTGCGCCTGGATCGCCGCTGTGACGTCGCTCGGCGTCAGCTGATATTTCAACAGCTTGAAGGGATCAAGCCAGACGCGCATGGCGTACCCCGAACCGAAGACGTTGATGCTGCCGACGCCTTCCAGGCGCTGGATCTGATCCTCGATGGAGGTCGACATGATATTGCCGAGATCGACCGAATTGCGCTTGCCGTCGGTCGAAACGAGTGAGCCGACGAGAAGGATGCTCGAGGTCGAGCGCGTCACGCTGATGCCGGCATCGATGACATCACCGGGAAGCTGCGATTGAACGAGCTGCAGCTTGTTCTGCACCTGTACCTGGGCGATGTCGGGATCGATGCTGGTTCCGAAGGTGAGCTGGACGTTGGCCGAGCCGGTCGACGAGGTCGAGGTCATGTAGGTGAGGTCGTCCAGGCCGGTCATGCCGTCCTCGATGATCGTCGTCACAGACTTCTCTACGGTCTCGGCGCTGGCGCCACGATAGGTGGCGTTGATGCGGACCGTCGTCGGCGCGATGTCGGGATATTGCGAAATCGACAGGGTGAAGATCGCCAGCAGACCGGCGAGCATGATGGTGATCGCAATAACCCAGGCGAAAATCGGACGTCGGATGAAAAACTTGGCCATCGGGTTGTTCCTGTGCGGCTGAGACGGTGACGATGCGGACCCGGAGCGATTACTTCGCTGCGGGCTTCTCAGCGTCACCGGCCGCGGGCTGCTCGGCAGGCACGACCACACCGTTGTCATTGATCTTCATCGGAACCGGCTTCACCGGCATGCCTGCCGTCACCGACTGCAGGCCGGTGACGATCAGCTGATCGCCGTCCTTGATGCCTTCGGTCACCAGCCAGGAATTGTTGGACGGCGAGCTGTTCTCGAAGGCTCGGGTTTCGACCTTGCCGTCGGCGGAAACGAATTGCGCCGTCAGCCGGCCATTGGCGTCACGGCTTGTCGCCAGCTGCGGCAGCGCATAACCGGCCTCGGCTCCGAGCTCGACGGTTGCGCGGACATACATGCCGGGCAGGACGACACGATCGGGATTGGGGAAGAGCACGCGGATGATGAAAGTGCCGGTCGTCTCGCTGACGACCTGCTTCGACATGTCGAGCTTGCCCTGCTGGTTATATTCCTTGCCGTTTTCGAGAATCAGATGGAAGGCGACGTTCTCCGCGCCCTTGATATCGCCCGCTGCCATGGCATCGCGCAGCCTTAAGAGGTTGGTGCTCGATTCCGTCAGCGAGATATAGATCGGGTCGAGCTGGCGGATCGTCGTCAGCGCCGTCGTCTGGTTGGCCGAGACGACGTTGCCGACATTGTAGGCGGTCTGGTCGATGATGCCGTCGAAGGGCGCGACGATCTTGGTGTGATCGAGATCGATCTGCGCGGCGGAAAGGGCTGCCTTTGCCGACTCGACTTCGGCCTTCGCCTGAAGAAGCGTCGTCCTGGCTGTCTCGTATTCGATCTGCGTGGCGCCGCTGCCGACGAGGCGCTCGTAGCGTTCGAGATTGCTTTCAGCGCTCGGCACGCTCGCCTCGGCCTTGGCGATCGCCGCCTTGGCCTGCTCGACGGCGGCGATATAGGGCGCATCCTCGATCTGATAGAGAAGGTCGCCCTTCTTGATCTCGCCGCCTTCCCTGAAGGCGATCTCGCGGATAATGCCGCTCACCTGCGGCCGGATATCGGCCGTCTGGAAGGCTTCGGCGCGGCCGGGAAGGATCGTGGTAACAGGAAAACTTGCCTTCTTCAGCGCGACCACGCCGACCGGCGCTGCCTGCTGCGCCGCGCCTGCGCCGGCATTGCCGGCAGGCTTGCCGGCGTTGTCGCTGCAGGCGCCAAGCAAGGCGCCGGCCACCAGGGCCGAGGAGATAAGCAGGGCACGCCGTATCATTTTGAATTTCCTCATGCGGTGGCTATTGCCTTCGATCCATGCGCTCAGCCGAGCCAGCTCAGGCTTATATAGGCGACCAGGATCGCTCTGGCTTCAGGTGCCATTATCCCCGAGTCTAAGAAAAGCTTTACGAAGTGACGTAAGTCAGCAATCGTCACTTAGCAAGCGCTATTTTGCAGTGCGGCATCGACGAAGCTGACGATTTCCCCCGCACGCTGCACCAGTGCCTCCTTGTCGTCGCGGACGATGAGCACGGGATGCAGCACGCAGGCCAGCATATCGGCGACAACATGCGCCGCCCGTTCGGGATCGCCGCAATGGTAACGGCCTTCTGCAACACCTTTGCGGATGATCTCGCCGAGATTTGCCTCGATGCGGGCGCGATAGCGAATGCCGGCTTCGAGTTTGGCCTCGATAGTCGAAAGCACCATTTCAAAGATGTAGGGGCTTTTCTGTATATCCTGCAGATGGCCATCCAGCAGGCGCAGGACGAAGCGGTGGAGTTGCTCTTTCGCGGGCATATCCTGGTCGAGGGGAGCGAAGCGCTCGGCAGCATTGTCGAGATGTCGTCCGGCAATGGCATCCACCAGCGCGACCTTGGAGTGAAAATGCTTGAAGACGTTGGCGGGCGACATGTTGAGCGCGCCGGCGATATCGGCGATCGACACCGCGACGTAGCCGCGCTCGCGAAACAACATCTCCGCCATGCAGAGAATGTCCTGTCGCGTTTCCTCGGCCTTGCGTCTCGGCCTCCTCGCCATCTGCCCCCCGCCGCCGGGCCGTGCCCGGGTTCCTTTTTGCTGATGCTAGCGCGATTGCGCGAAAGCTGCCAAGCCGATGCTCGGCCGGGCGGCTTCGTGTGCCGTCTTTTTTCAAGGGAAATAGCGGGAGAGGTTGTTTCGGACACGGGCAAACGGCGTCTCGCCGCTCTCGTCGGGAACAAAGCGTTCGCCGGTGATCGACTCGTAGGCCTTGATGTAGACGGCCGAGGTCTGCTCGATCAGCTCGACAGGAATTTCCGGGATTTCGTCCTTATAGGGATCGCAACGTTCCGCCACCCAGGCGCGGACGAAATCCTTGTCGAAACTTTCCGGCCGTTTTCCGGCCGCGAAGCTCGCCGGATAGCTTTCGGCGAGCCAGTAACGGCTGCTGTCAGGTGTGTGGATCTCATCGGCGAGGATGATGTTGCCGTCGCCGTCGGTGCCGAATTCGTATTTGGTATCGACGAGGATCAGGCCGCGTTCGGCGGCCATGGCCTGGCCGCGGGCAAAGAGTGCAAGCGCATATCCGGAGAGCGTCTCCCACTGCTCCTTGGTCAGAAGACCGCGGTCGACGATTTCGGCAGGCGTCAGCGGCTCGTCATGACCGCCGTCGAATTCCTTGCTGGTGGGGGTGATGACGGGTTCGGGCAGAATCTGGTTATCGCGCATGCCGTCCGGCAGGCGCATCCCGTACATTTCCCGCTCACCCTTCTTGTAGAGCGTCAGGATCGAGGTGCCGGTGGTGCCGGCAAGGTATCCGCGCACGACGATCTCGACCGGCAGGATGTCGAGCCGCTTGCCGATGACGACATTCGGATCGGGATAGTCGATGACGTGGTTCGGGCAGATGTCCTTCGTCGCTTCGAACCAATAACGCGCGGTCTCAGTCAGCACCTGGCCCTTATAGGGGATGCAGGTGAGGATTCGATCGAAAGCGCTCAGCCGGTCGGTGCTGATGATGATGCGGCGTCCGTCCGGTAGATCGTAATTCTCGCGCACCTTGCCGCGATAATAATTCGGCAATTCCGGGAAATGGGCTTCGGAGAGGATTCGCACGGCGCTCGACTGTCCTTGTGTTGGGGTGAAGGCTTCCTGCTCTAGTTTCATCGCGGGGGAAGTCAAGTCAGGCACCAAGTATCGCATTACAGCCAGAACAGAGCCAGGAGAAACAGAGCCAAGCCGTAACTTACGACGGCGAGCGGCCAGCCGGCGCGCAAGAAGTCGCTGAAGCTGTAGCCGCCGATGCCCATCGCCAATGTGTTGTTGTGGTGGCCGAAGGGGGTCAGGAAATCGAGCGACGCGCCGACGGCGACTGCAATTAGATAGGCGTCGGGCGCATGTCGCCCGGTCTTTGCAAATTCGAGCGCCATCGGCGTCAGCACGATTGCGACCGTTGCATTGTTGACGAAGGGTGTCAGCACCATGGCCAGGAAGAGGGTGAGGGCGATACCGGAGAGCGGCTGGCTGATCGGCACGACGAGGCTCAGCCAGCCGGCGATCGCTTCGGCTGTCCCGGTACTTGCCACCGCCTGGCCGATCGGGATCATCGCCGCGAGCATGATGATGATCGGCCAGTTGATGTCGGCCATCGCCTGGCGGATGTTGAGATGGTTGAGCAGGGCGAGGATGAGCACGACGCCGGCAAAAGCGACCTCGGGATGCAAGCCGGCCGCCGACGCGGCGACGCCGCAGGCAAACAGCGCGAAGGGCCGCCAGGAATGGAGGGGCGGTTCGGCTGAAGCCGTCGGAGCGAGCAGCAGGCACTCGCTTTCCTCCAACGCTTCGGCAATGGCCGTGCGCGGCCCTTCCAGCGTCAAAATATCGCCGATCGACAGCTGCAGGTCGAGGAAGCGGCCTTCGATGCGCGGGGTACGCATGGAAAGAGCAGTGACTGCGATGCCGCGATGGTGAAAGACTTCGAGCGAGCGGACGCGCGAACCGACCAGTGTGCTTTCCGGCATGACGACGGCTTCGACGCTGGCAAAATCAGGCGAGAGACCATGCAGATGGGCGTCGGCGATCAGCGCTTGCGTGGCGGCGAGTTCGACGAAGACCGCATCGGCGCCTTCGGCAAGCAGCACGTCACCGGCTTCGATAACCGACTGGTCGAGCGGACCGAAAACGAAATTGTTGCCCCGGATCAGCGCGTGCGGTTTGATGCCGAAGCGGGCACGACACTCGGAAAGCCGTACGTGGACCAGCGGCGAGACGTCCGGGACGCGACGCTCGACGACGATTCGGCGTGTGCCGTGGGAGATCGATGCCCGCGCTTCGTCAGGTTCGGGAAACAGGCGCCGGATACGAAAGGCCATAAGCAGAATGCCGGCGGTTGCGACCGGTAGGCCGACATAGGCGAAATCGAAGAAATGAAAGCCTGCTCCCGTTGTCCGGGCGAGCGCGTTGCTGACGAGCAGATTGGCCGGCGTCCCGATCAGCGAGACCAGGCCGCCGAGCAGGGCGGCAAAAGAGACGGGCATGACGAGTTGACGGCGAGGGATCGACAGCGCCGTGCCGAGCCGTAGCGCCACCGGTAAGGTAATCGCAAAGGCGCCGATATTGTTCATGAATATGGAGATAAAGCCGGCAAGCGACGAAGCGCCGGATATGACCTTGAAGTGTGACGGTCTTGCGGCCGTGAAACGCGCAGCGAGATTGTCGAAGAGCTTGGCGCGCGACAGCACCTGAACGATCAGCAGGATTTCGATGACGGTAATGACGACGGGACTGGCGAAGCCTGTAAAGATCTGGTCGGCGGGATAAAGCCCGAGTGCATAGCCGGCAAGCAGGCCAGCGACCGCGACGACTTCAATGCCGATGCGCTCGAACGAGAAGAGAACAAGCATTGCCAGCAGAAGGATCAGCAGGGATGCTTGTTCGAACGACATGGGCGGATCCGGTATTTCGTCAACGAATATATATCGCTATTCCGGACCGCTGCACGCTTCCGGATGACATGCGTCGGGCGGACTGTAATCGTTCCGCATCCGCTGTACAGAGGCGCCGACCGGCAAAGATCGAACAATCCTCACTTCTACGGTCGTGCGGGTGCCTGCCACCGGCCGCCGTCGTTGCGCTTCAGAATCGGAGTTGCGAAAACGCCGACGATGCGCGTGATCCATTGCGGCCCGGCGGCAGCGAGGCTTTCGCGCCAGCGCTCGGATTGCAGCATGGCCGCACCGATGACGACGGGTTCGATGCCGCAGGCCGTCAGCAGATTAAGACCCGAGACGATCGATGCGCCGCTGGAAATGACGTCATCGATCAGGCCAACGCGCCGTCCGCTCAGCAGCGGCAGCATGCGCGGATCGATATAAAGACGCTTTTCCTGTGTCGGCGTCGTGATCGAGGATAGGGCAACGGAGAGTTCGTCGCGGTACCAGAATTTACGCGAGGTGCCGAGCGGGACGTAGCGGGCGTGGCCGAGCTTCTGCGCGACGGCCGCGGCAAGCGTCAGGCCGAGCGTCGGCAGGCCGGCGACGACATCGATGCGCATGGGCCGGATCTTTTCGGCGAGATCTTCGGCCAACGCATCAAGCACGGCGAAGCTTGCCTGGTTGACGATCAGCGAGGCGAGGGCATGTTCGCCATCAGCCAGCACACGGATCGGCAGGCAAAGCTGGCGTCCATCTTCCAGTGCGGCGATGTAAAAGGAGGTGAACTCTCGATCGTCGGGAAAGGTGCCGGGCGGATGGATTACCTGCCAGAAGTCGTGCGGCGCCATCTCCGTCATATCCGTCAACGTCTTGCCCTCTCCATGCCGGTGCTCCGGCGCAGCGCCTGCAATTCCCCCTCGGTCAGCGCGCGCACGGCACCTTTCGGCAGTTCGCCGAGTTCGAGCCCTCCGATTGCGACCCGCACGAGGCGCAGACATTCGGCCCCGAGCGCCTCCAGCATCCGGCGGATCTGGCGGTTGCGGCCTTCATCCAGCTCGACCTCGATCCATGAGTTCCTGTCACCCTGGCGAAGGCGTCGCGTTGCAGTCGCCGTCAGCACCTCGCCATCGTGGCGGATGCCCGACGTCATTGCGGCGATTTCCTCGTCGTCCAAAAGCCGGCCGATCTGGACATGATAGGTCTTGGTCACATGGGTGAACGGATCGAGCAGGATCTGGGCGAATTCCGTGTCGTTGGTGAAAAGCAGCAGGCCTTCGCTCGCCTTGTCGAGCCGGCCGACCGGAGAGAGGTGCGGGATGTCGAAATCTCTCAGGCAATCATAGACCGTCGGCCTGCCTTCGGGATCGTGGCGGGTGGTGACGAGCCCGCGCGGCTTGTTGAGCATCAGATAGATTTTTGCCTCGGCGGCGATGGGGAGGCCGTCGACGCTGATCCTGGCCGTCGCAAGATCGACCCATGCAGCGGCATCGCTAATTGTGCGGCCGTCGACGGCGACGCGACTTTCGGCAATCAGCCGTTCGGCTTGGGTGCGAGAGCAGTAACCGAGCTTGGAAAGGGCGCGGGGAAGGGTGACCCGCTTGCCTGCGCCGGCGGCAGGTTTCGGCCGCTCGCGCGTTTTATGCGATGGGCGCCGGTCCCTCATCTGCTATCCTTGTGCTGCTTCGATGCCGTTTCTTGGCATGAACGGCGCAAGGATTCCAGCTTGGCGAACTATATCTAGGGAACGATGGGGCCACAGACTGCCGTCCGCGCTTCTGACAAAGCACCGTCACGGCATGAAGAGTTACGCTGTCTCAGCGGCAGGCCATGAAACCGGCCAGCTCCTTGCGGCTGACGACGATGCCGGCAGCGGCTTTCACAGGGTCGGGATGCGTATAAGATAGGCTTGGCATTTCCGGCAGTTCGAGTGCCTGACGCATGTTCATGATGCCGACCGCGTAACGGCCGTTAACGCCATCGACGCTGACTTCAATGATGCAATTGGCCCTCTTGTTTTCCATGCTGTCCTCCCTTTCATTTTTTTATGGTCCCTTGCTTGCATTAAAAATTGGTTTTTCTAAGACATAAGCATTTACGCACCTTGCCGAAAAACGGATCGGCGGGTGCGTAAAAAGTATGATTTTTAAGTGGCTGCGGCAGGCTCTAGCGCCACCAATGGCGATGCTGCGGCTGCGGGCTGCCGGAAAGCAGATATCCGGCGAGGAATCCAATGGCGCCTGCAAGCACCAGCGCCGTCGTCGTAGCGGCTGGATGCTCACGGGCAGCACCGGCAGCAGCGGCCCCTTCGGCCCTGATCTGGGCGACGGCATTCTTGGCGCGGGGCAAGGCCTCATCATAAGCCTTGCCGGCGCGGCCGCGCACTTCGTAATAGGCTTCGGCGCCCTGAGCGGAAATCATTTTCTGCAGGCGGGATACTTCCTGCTGGAGCGCAGCAATGTCCTTGCTGACAGATGCTCTGATATCGTCGGTGTTGGCAGGCATGTCGGTCTCCTTTCCTCGATGGGAAAGAGAACACTCAAGACGGCGATAGGTTCCGAAATGCAGGTCGTTGATTTGTGACGGAAATTCAAGGCCTGGGACCGGAAGCGTTTTAATCCTCCGTTAACCATAAATTCGCTCAAGCCGCTGTTTTTCTGTCATCTTTCGCTAGTTGAAAGCGGGTTTCAGATGATTTTTTTATCGACTGGTAAAAGAATTTTCGAAAATCTGCTCCGAAAACGCCGGCTGTGGATAAAAGCCTGCGTAAAAACGCATGCCGAATCAATCTGTTACAAAAATGTCAAAAAACTTTTGGTATGGCTGTTGACTTGGAAAAGGGGTTGGTTCTATAAGCCCACTCACTGAACGAGGGCGGCGGCGCTGCTGGCGACGAAGTCTCTCGCTCTAAAGAAA
>NZ_JACHBD010000009.1 GCF_014200175.1 Rhizobium lentis
TGTAGTCTCCATGGAGAAACTCCCTTTGTTCATCCATGGAAAGCCGATCACAGATCAGGGCAGGAAGGACAACGTGGGAGTGGAACATCGGTTACGTTTCACTGTCAATCAGCATCCAAAATTCACCCCTTATCGGCGTCCAATTTTGGCTCTGACGCACATTTGGTGCAATTCTCTCATGACGCGCCGATCAGGCGGGCTTGAAGCAGATCAAGCTTTCCGCGACCGTACATCTGGCGCTTCACCAGTTTAAGCTTGGTGATCTGCCCCTCAGTTTGTCCGTTGGACCACGGTGAGACGATCGCTGCCCGGACTGCCTGTACGTCTTTCGCAACGCCGTTGCCAAAGGAGGCTATCAGACTTTCGCGAGCGCGGTCGATCCACGGCGCAAGCTCGTTTTCCGCCTTGCGCCGGATCATGCGATGGAAGTCAGCAATGATGTCGCGAGCTTTAACCAGCAAGGGTACACCGCCTTCTATTGCAGCGATGGTGACGGTCTCGGATTTCGTCAGGTTGTCTCTGCTGGTTGTCAAAAGGCGGGCAATCGTTCGGGCAGAGGGGATGCGGGTCAACGATTCAGCATCGGCCTTTTCGGCCCGCTTCCGCCGAGTGACCCATTCACTCACGACCCGACGCGAACCACGAAAGCCCTGTGTTCTCAATCGCCGCCATAGCTCAGTGCCGTTCCGCTTGCTAGCCCATTGCGCGTCGAGCCATTCGAGATAGGGCTCCAACGAACTTTCTCTTGACCGAAAGACATCGTTGCGGTGCCCTCTGAGCACCTGGCGGACCAAGCCGCGGCTATGACCGGTACGGCGCACAATCTCCTTGATCGTGACACCGTCCTTTGCAAGCGCCTTGATCGCCGCGTTGGTCTGTTCGCGCTGGAGATAGCCTTCGTATTGAAGGCGTTCGGCCGCGGTCAGAAGTTTAGGATTGACGCGCGTTGAACCGAGCGTCTTGCGGATTTGCCGCATCGATTTGCGGACGGAATCCAGGAATGCACGGCTGGCATTCTCCATCAGATGCCATCGATCAGCGACTTGCACTGCATCGGGCAACGCCTTTGCCGCCGCCAGCCCGTAAGCGCCGCCGCGGTCGCGAGCAATGATTTGGATTTGGGGATTGCCGCGTAACCAGGCCTCTGCCGTCGCTGGCTCACGATCGGGCAGCAAACTGATCGGCCGCCGACGTTCCAGGTCACACACGATCGTGCCATAGCGATGATTGCGCCGCCAGGCCCAGTCGTCGATGCCAATCACCGCGGGCGGGATTGACGGCGGCAATCCTTGCCTGCGGATGACGCGGAGCAAGGTGTCGTTGCTTACGGGAAGCATGAGCCGCTGTGCAAAACGCGCCGCCGGGCGTCCTCCAAGCGCGAGGGCCAGATGGTGGACGAGATGCTCGAGACGCCCGGTTCGTCGGGCGTAGGGAGGTAGCACATCCCCGAACCGCTCGGCGAATATCTGCCTGCCGCAGAGCACCGCATCACAGGTGAACCTCCGCGTGCGGACGAGAAGTCTGACGCGCCTTCCCGACAGGGGGAGGTCCGCGACTTGGCGGCAATAGCGGCTTCGAACCGTTCGCGACATTCGTCCGCATGCCGGACATGACGCGGTAGTGCCGGCTCGGGAAAGCAAGATGCAGGTCTCATCGTCAATGTGGGTGATGCGTTCGGCAATGAAGCCAGCCGGTACCAAATCAGAGGGGCGAAACTTGGTGCTCATCAGGCTGATTCCTTTGTGGAAACCAGCAAAGCAGCATCGTTACAATTGCATCAAAACTGAGTCAGACCCAAAATTGCACGCCGAAACACACACAACATCATCCGGAGCGCGTTTGAGCGCGGGCTGACCTTCTATGACGCTGCCGAAGCCTACGGACCGCACGAAGTCGAGAGGATTCCCGGAGAGGGCGTGGAGCCGTTCCGCGACCAGATCGTCATCGCCACAAAGTTCGGTTGGAACATCGATCAGGAGACCGGGGAGCGCAAGCCGGGACTGAACAGCCGTCCCGAGCATATCAAGATCGTAGTCGAAGGCATGTTGAAGCGGTTGCGCACCGACCGCATCGATCTGCTCTATCAGCATCGCGTTGACCCCCAAGTGCCGATTGAGGACGTCGCCGGCGCGGTCAAAGACCTCATGTCGGAAGGTAAGGTTCTGCATTGGGGACTCTCGGAAATGGGATTGCAGACGCTGCGGCGCGCGAATGCCGCTGTACCCCTTACCGCTGTGCAGAGCGAATATTCCATGCTGTGGCGCGGTCCCGAGAATGGCGCGATTCCGGTTTGCGAAGAACTCGGCATCGGCTTTGTGCCGTGGAGCCCGCTTGGCGTCGGTTTCCTGAACGGAGCGATCGATGCCAAGACAACGTTTGCGCCAGGCGACATCCGGAGCATTGAGGGCCGCGTCTCCCCCGAAAACATCCCCCACAATCTGGCGCTCGTAGAACTCCTGAAGGTATGGGCCGACCGAAAGCAGGCGAGGCTCGGTCAAATTGCTCTGGCGTGGTTGTTGGCGCAGAAGCCATGGATCGTGCCGATCCCTGGCACCACCCAGATGGCCCACATGGTCGAAAACATCGGTGCTCCGGCCATCCAGTTCTCGCCATCGGAAATTGCAGAGCTGAACGCCTCCGTCGCGGCGGTCAAGATCGCCGGAGCGCGGCTGCCAAATGCGGTCCAAGCCTATTCGGATGTGGAAGCGCCACGGAGGTCGTAAGCCATCATTAAAACTGGCGACCATACTTGCGCCCAAAGCGATTGCCGCTTTGGGCCCAAAAGCCGGGAGTTATCGCCTTGAAAGGATCAGAACCAACGACCCTGTTATTGCAAATTTCCGTTGGAAGATCCGTAGTCGAGCTAATAACTTAGCCTGGTTGGGATGACTGATTTGGGGCCGGAGCAGACCGGCAGATTTTGGGCCGTGAAAGCACAATTGCAGCCATTCATGCGACGGAAAGATCAAGTTATCAACGGCAGCCGCTTCGCTGCTTCTCAGCTTTGCGTTCCCGAAGCCCCTCTCGACGATCATTCAGCGAACAATCTCGCCGTCATCGAAGAGAAAAGTGCTCTTTTGGATTAACTTAAGCTCATCGTAACTTTTTTCTCGACACCAAATTTTGACATCCGCTGTCCACCCCACCTTTAGCCCGAAACGATCCGCGGCGGTAATTATATCGACGGGCCGCATTTCGCTAACGGAACCGCAGCGCGTGTTGCCGCCCTTTGGATAAAGGTAAGTCCAGTGATCGTTCCAAGTCGTCCAGCGTCCAATTGTTTGACCATTCATCTCGGTGAGAATTCCACCGCCTCTGCAGTGATAAGAAATAACCTCATTGAATGCGTAGCTCGCTGGTAGGCTCAAACCGAGGTGAAATAGATCGCCCATCCAATAGCCGAAAGGGAATGGGAAAATGTCGACGCAAAAAGGCAATCGTGTGCCCCGCGAGGTCGGCGGAGCGTAGTCATCGACTCCGAGTTGGCGTGGCTGACCTGCAAAAAGCGATCCAGTTGGAAGATCCCAAGCTGTTGTGCGGAGATCTGCAATGTCCGTATCAGGGACGGGTACAAAGTCTTCGCTCAGGAGCGCGCATGACAGCGTCAGAGAGGAAAACTCCGAAATTTTCAATGAAAGCGGCGTCCTCAAGTGGACTGGAACTAAGCCATCAGATTTCGTCGCTGCCTTCAGAATCTCTTTCATGATGGACTTGAGCGGTGCATTGTCTGGAGCGCACTCATCCGGGAGTTCTCCGAGCCAGTGGGGCCGATCAACTGGTCCGATGTCGACTAGACCGCGATTGAGCGGCAAGCACTTGGTCGCGGCCTCGCAGGCCTCTTCCAAAGGCATGCGCCAAATATCGACCGCGCAATGAAGTGTTCGCAGATAGGCCGACCGATAGATGTCGCCTTGACGCTGATCTAGCTGGGCTGACACGCCAGATTGCTCCAACGCCGCCTCCAGGAAATGGTACGGAAATCCGGAAAGAGGTGCGTCCGTCGAGGTTTTCGTGTGCTCCCATTCAAAGGCCCATTGTTTCAAGAAGGGTAGACCGGACAACCGTTCTAGCCGGAGAAGTTCTGCCGCGAGCGACGGAGGTATTTGATCTCGTTGATGACGCAAGAAATATTCGCCAGGTTCGAACGAAGGAGGCGCTCGACCCGAATGACGTGAGGCCCAACTGCCGCTAGGAGCGGCCGGCCCATAGATCTCCTTGAGCATGTAATCGGCGAGTATCGACGGGCATGGTAGATTTTTCGAAAGGACGTCAACGCCCGGAAGGTAGTTGGTGCTCGCGGCGAGCAAAACAGCAAGCCCCGAGCAGACCTCGTTTTCGGTTTGACGCTCCGAAAGCCAGGTCAGGTACATCTGAAGCGCAACCGCTCCGAAGGATGGGTCAGCGAACAGATTTGCGTATTCACGCGCGGCTTGCAGCCTCGCAAGGCGAACGGGCCAATTCAGACGTTCGAGAAGAAAACGTGCCGAGTCCATCACCGATACCACGGGCACGGCGGGAGCGGCTGGTCTGAAACCTCGGCGACCAGGATTTCAACGAAGTTTTTCGTTAGATCGAAAGCGAGTTCCTTCTGTTCGACGAGAAGCAGAAAGCGCACCAGGTAGCGATAATCAATAGCAAATGAGAAGCCTGCGCGTTCCCAGTAGGGAGCTTGATCGGAAGTGTCGTGAATGTACTCCTTCCATTTTTCAGGGAAGTGTTTTGCGGCTGCATCAAGTCGACGATTGATCTCTGTCTCAGAGGTCCAATTCGATTGCCAACCGTGCCGGGCAACATGGGCGCGCACCAGCCAACGATACGACTCCTCACGGTCCTCCACGCCGAGACTGGCATCAAAAGCATCGTTGAGTAGCTCCTCAGCGATGCTGCTGGATTGGCTTGTACGTGTGGCGTCTAGATACCCGCGAATTGCATTGAGAGCTTGCATTGCGCGACCCTTGACCTTCCAGTGATGCAGCCAACGCTTCGCCGCCGCTCGTTGTTCTTCGTAGCCAATTCGGTGGTCTGACAAATCCGCAATCAACTTGTCGAACTCAGCTACTTTGTATTTCGTCGCATCCGGAGCGTCGATTCTCTGCAAGTCGGAGCTGCTGTCCTTCGGATGATACGTATGATCGGTGGGTATTCCACCGAGCAACCGAATTTGCTGGTTCGTGGCGGCCTGAGCTGCGGGATCGGTGCGCTTCGCAAGCGTCGCCAGATCACTGAACTCGACCAATGCTCGTGCGAGTGCACGTGAATCGGGTGCTGCGAAGTCAATTAGCTCGATGTGTTTCTGAAGGGCGACTTCCGCAAGATGATGGTCGTCGTTCGCAATGTGGTGTGAATAAAATCGAATGAGACGTTCGGCTAATACGAGCAACCTTCTCGATTAGGGCGACTCTCGCGTGGTTGGTGCCTTTCCCATCAGTGAACTCAGTAATCATCTCAATGATTGGGACAATCTTATCTAGCAGCGGTATGACATTCGCGCCGCCGAGGTGGACGTCCTCGATGCTATCCAAGACGTCGTAAATCCATGGATCCTTTCTCCATCCATAACCGATAAGACTGTTGGCGGCTCGTGCCAAAAGTGACGTTGCCGGCAACTCATACAGAAGTGCATACCTTGCAAGCTCGATCCACCGATCTGCCCGTTGGTTGGATTCAGTGACCGACCGAGCTTCCACCGCAACAGCGGAGTCCAACGCAAGCTGCGCCATCGAGGTTTCAAGCAGGGCAAGACCGCTCTCGATCTGAGCGGCCATCCACGAATCTTCGTTCCAATGTTTCGAGGAGCGAGCCGTGCGTATTTCATCCGAGGACACTCTCAGGGTACGACCCGCTGGGGTTTTTATCGCATGCAATCCAACGGCGATGTCACTGAGTGCATGGACAAAGGAAGAGTACTGCGTGCCTTCCGGATTGGTAATACGATCGTTGCGAACTGGCTCAATGTCGCGTGCTGCGTAATAGGGCGCAGCGAAGGATAATTGCGCGCGGCCCGCAGCAATGTCCTTCGCGAGATTTGTTAAATTCTCAAATGCCTCCCCCGCCCATCCATCGGGGGCCGTACCGGCGACCTCGTGGCCATGAAGGCAGTTCGCGAGAGCAGTGAAGAACACGGAAACGAAATAATTCTCGGCGTCTGGGTTACGTCCGTACTCGTGCTCTTTGCGGATAGAGGCGGATGGATCGGGAAGGCTTACATGGCGCTGTTTATCTGTCGATTTATGGAAATGGCGCCAGCACGATAGAAGTGGGCTGACCTGGGAGCGCGGAGCGTACGCCTTGGAGACATCTTGTCCCGTTGTCGATGCGACAATCACGAGAGCATCTTCAATTTGCAGACGCCAGGAAATGTCCTTCTCCCCGTTGAGTGCCTTCGCCGCACGAATGAGAAGGTCGCTCCTTTTCTCTCTGCGAAGGAAAGCCACAAAGGTCCTGAAGGAGCTATTTCGGCTTCCATCTACCCGAAATCCCTTTAGAAACCTGATCGCGCGGGTTACGTCGGTCTGCGGATAGATCGCTGCAACCTCAAGGAAGTGGCGGACCAAGAGCTCGAAGTCACTGTCAGGGCGATGGCGTAGCTCGATCCAAAGATTTACACGGCGCCGCAGTTCCTCAAAAGCATCCTCGATGATGTCGGATGAGCGATCAGGCGTTGTCTTAACTAAAGTGACGATCTCGTCAGATCCCAATGAGCCAAGTTGGTCTGCCGAAAAGACGACACTTTCAATGTTTGAGGCGGTGCGTATGGCGACCTCGCAGAACTGTCCAAAATTTTGAACCTGAAACTCTGGCCCGTTCTCGACCCGCGTTTTGAGAGTGCGAAGTTCGGTCGTGCGAACGAAGTCGTCGCGCGAGAAGGCCAGTTCCTCGGCGCGCGAGAGAATTTCTACAATTTGCTCGGACGGCCATCCTTCAACGAGTGAATTTATAGCCCACTGGCGCGTCGTAGCATTGAGCAGGTCCTGTTCGTTCCCATTCAGTGCCTGGATGATCCAGAGCCATCCCCATCTCTGAAACTTGGGTGCATCGCTCTTAAGCCACGTTTCGATTCTCGGCAGGAGAGCTTTAAACGACGCGGAATGGTCACTTCGCTCGCTAGCAAAGGCTAGCAAGCTTCCATGGAACGGGGCGACGCCAGAACGCTGAAATTCAAGGAGATGGTCAATCTCCTCAATGGGACCAAAGCATCTTCGCAACCCGTCTTCGGTCCATCTGAAGCCGGAACCGGCAATTGCGTGAATGGTCTGCTTGGCGGAAGGGGACAATTCGCGCCACAATCCCGCGTAGTACTTTCTGATATCGCCCTCAGGACAACTTGGAAGCCGTCCGATCTCTTCCGCATCGAATGCGAGACCTCCTCGAACCATCGCTTCGAACGAATATATCAAATGCAGCGGGTGGCCCATCGAGATGTCGTAGAATGCGTCTCCAATCGAGCCGAGCTCGTGTTGCTCGGTGCGGTTTGAATGTACGTCGCTCAGCAGAACACGCCCGGCTTTATGCTGCATGATGATCCAACGATGAACAGCATCGCGGTCCATCGACGGAACTTCGATCCACGACTCGTCGACAGAATGTTGCACCAGCCGAAAAGGAAGGTGGGAGTCAGCAACCTTCTGCGTACCGACCAGCACCGTGACGTTGGGCGGGCAAGGAAGCAGTGCGTTAAATAGCTGATTCATTTGACCGAGATCGGCATATTCCCTGGCTACGTGATCGAGCCCGTCGATAACGACGACAAACGGCTTCGCTTGCATCGCGAAATGTGCGCCACAGGCCTCCACCCATTTTCTCAGTTCGGTTGGAGCCTCCTCGAGACCCTTCACAGCCTCGCCATAGCGAACGACCATCTGGTCCATCAGCGAGGACGCGATGTCCGCGAAGTAGTTTCGATCACCACTATCGGCTAGCGATAAGAAGTAATGGTGACGTATTGCGGGGATGTCGTGCGCACGCAATTGATCCACGGCGTAGCTGAGATATGTGCTCTTTCCGCGGCCGGGTGAACCCCAGAGCACCCAGATGCCGGGCCGATCGGCCACACGCCTCATAAGGTCCTCATGGAACTGCAGACTGGGCGGCTCATATCCGGGCGGGATGCGAAAATCCTGCGAAAGAGGCTGGGGTCTGTTTCGGGAGATGATCTGCGTGAGATGTTTGTGCGTGATTCTTCCGTCGGGCTGCGGTTCGTTTCGTAGCGATGCCCATCGCCTTGCCTGATGAAGGAGAAGCAGCCAACCCTCGCTATTCGTAGATGACGGTACCAGTCGGCCACGGAGGGTGGCCTCCAACCGATCAATCATTTTCTCCGAATGCTTGAACTCAAAGTTGCTGAAAAAGCTTGAGGTCTGATCAACCCCGCCAAGCTGCCCCTCGATCTTCGTTCTCACCGAGGCGTCCAAGGCATCGAGATCGATAACCGTGTTGCGGAGCGATTTCTCGAAGTCGACGTCCGGCCGCCGGTTTGTTCTAAGGCAAGCGGATTTCACTTTGCCCTTAAGGGTTAGCGCCTGCAGGGACGCTGCCCACTTTTGAAGACGAGACGTACCCCTGGGCTTCTTTTCAAGAAGCCATTCCCAATTGAGCGGGTAGATATCGGGTCGCGGCGTGAATTTGACCTGGGCTAGTTCGAAAGTTCCGTCCGGCAACGCGGCCACTACGTCCTCCAGCGCGCCGAACTCGCTGTCTTCCGATTCCAGTTGCACCCATTCGTATCTATCCGGATCGCGATAGTACTCAATCAGGATCTCAATCCCGATTAGGTCCTGATAATCGTATCCAGTGCGCGTTATCGCTGCGTTTTTTATTGATAGCTCAGACAAGAATCATGATCATTGATGAGATTGCCGACACACAACCATTGTCTATTGACGATTGCATATCAACGACAGTTTTAAGGCAGTTTGACACAGCCACAAGCTTCTCCCCATCGGCTTTGCGCTCCTAGCGGAGGTGATTTCAAAAGGAGTCTGGGCATCTGATGCCGCCGCTCTAATAACCAACCTGACATTGAACAACCCCGGCACGCTCTTCGACGAGGTTCTGAATAAAGTCGATGAATGGGCGTCGGACACGTATTTTTCACCGACCGATCCCGGTCTCGGTGGAAGTGAGCGCCTCTGTGTCACTACACCCTAAAAAGACCCGCGGTCGGCCGACTAACCCGCCTTGACAAGAATCGAACCGGAGCTGCAACCATTCCGCACAATCGAATGTGGAGGCAGCTTCCCTAGCTTTCTCCACTTTGATACACCTGCAGCAAAAGCAGCGAGGCTCACAGTGCAGATCGAACGCGTTCAGGAGCTACTACTCACTGTCAGAAACCAGGCGACAGCCCGGTTTTCCGGCCTAGGGATAATCATAAGCGACATTCCTTGCCACCTGCCGATTACTCCTCTTCGCCCAAAAATCCAACTAGAACCATCCCTGCCGACCGTCGACGCGCTTTTGAAAGTCTCCGACCAAACGACTGAGTATCACGATGGATTTCACGTCCTTTCATCCAGTCTGCAGCTTCAGCTAATTTCTCAATATTTTTCTCCGCCGATCGCCGCGGTGTCTTTCCCTCCAAATGACCGCGTTGTTGGCGGACGCTATGCGGCTGCTATGTTCGGCTCGACCTTAACGGGCGTCATTGCAACTGGGGTGGTTAGCAAATCTTACGGAATCGCACTGTTCGTCGATGGTACAGAGGTATTCGTCGCGGCGCCAAATATTGTTGGGTCTCCCGAATGACTTCCGGCGAAAATCGCTCCAAGATTCAAAGCACGCTGCCCGATCTCTCCGGCGAGTGGAGCATGAAAATCCACTGGCAACGTGGCGAAGCAACCGGCACTGTCATCGCTTCAGCCAGTATAAGGCATAGTCCGGCGGGAGTGGCGCTAATTGTGCGCTCTCCAGGTTCCAATTCGCACACTGTCCTGTCTCAAGCCGGGTACGATGCGTCCGGCCTTCCAGTTTTGCACTATATATACGAGGTCGAACCCAAAGCGATTGGATCCGATGCTAAGGGCACCTACAAGGGGGCAGCAATTCTCCGCTTCTACGATAATGACGAAGAACTAAGCGGCAACTATTGGACCGACCAGCTGACAAAAGGTCACTTCCAACTCAACCGGAAGCCACCTGGAACTCAAGGCGTGACCGAAAAAATCGATGTTTTATTAGTTACGGCGATTCCCTTGGAGTATGAAGCCGCAAAAGTGGCCTTCTCAGAAACGTCTCCGGGCAACGGAGTGCTAAGCTGGGAAGAGCGAAATGACGTTAGCGCGCCTTATACGGTCGGCAACTACGTTAGAGGCGAAAAGGAGTTATTTCGACTCGCGCTCGCCAAGCCAGATCGCATGGGTTCAATTGAAACAGGCAGGTTGGCAGCCGCCTTGATCGAGCGCCTTTCGCCGCAGTGTCTAGTCATGTGCGGTGTCTGCGCAGGTAATCCTGGAGAAGTCGCGCTGGGAGACCTTGTTATATCTGAATTGGCGTACCAGCACGATGAGGGCAAGCGGGAGACCAACAGCTTTGTCGCTGATCACCGCCAGTTCCCTGTGTCTGTTGCGTGGAAGCGAGCCGCTGAAGATCTTAAGGCAGAGGATTTGCCTAGCTACGGCCCGCCGTCTGATCGTGACGCCCGATTTTGGTTGCTTGAGCGACTCCTCGCAGGCGACGATCCAAGGAATCATCCGGCCCATAATCGATACTTTAAGGACGGTGATTGGAAGAGGCTAATTGAGACCCTTGAAAAGCAAGGATTTGTCGAGCTCGTCGATGGAGTTCTCGAGCTCACCGCGCTCGGCAAGGAGGATGTCCAGCGATCAACTTACCTAGACACCGAACCACCAAAAAAACTCCCAATCGCACTGAAGGTGGGACCTATCGCTAGCGGCAACATGGTCGTGAAGGATGGTGTCACGTGGGAGCAATTAAAGCAGTTAGGAGTTCGCAGTGTCGTGGGGCTTGAGATGGAGGCCGCCACGATCGCCGCGGTTGCGCGGTCGAGTGGGGTTCCCGATTGGCTGGTGATCAAAGGCGTGATGGATCACGCAGATCCTCGGAAGAGCGACCGATACAAACCGTTTGCCGCCCGCGCCTCCGCTGAGGCGCTAAGATTGTTTCTGGATCGAAATTTCACAACATATCATCGTGACGGACAGCCCGTTCCAGCTGAGGTCGGAACGCGGACCTAAAGTGGAAGTAATCACATGTCGACGGTGTTATCGCACTTAAGTGAATTCTGGCGCCTCAGGCCGATGATCGAGAAACTCTATCAACCTGGGCGAAGCCGCGATATCTTGGTAGGAAGCGTCGGCAAGCGCGAGCAACGTTTCTCGACGATTCTCATTCGCGATGTCCAGTCCGAGGTCTGAAGACTGCTCAGTAGACGGTTCCCGATCGATCCGAAAATATCGATCACCTAATTGGTGCCCTATCATAAAGGTAACCAGTTGCTGCTGTGTCGTCATGACAGTCGAGAGCAAGCGGTCGTTTTTTAACCAGTCCAAGGCTCCGAGGTCGCGACCTATCGAATTCGGAAGCGAAAATTTCATCGACGTGGTGCCTATGCTGAGGACATGGACATTCTCGATGTTCTGCCCGCAAAACTGCATCGCTTCGTGAACCGCGCATAGATCGGGGGCGTTCGCCATTAGCCCTCCATCGACGTAGTTCGAATTTCCGATCCTTGCCATAGGAAAAAACGTAGGAGCAGCCGATGTTGCCATCGCGACATCCGCTGCCAATAGATGTTTGTCTTGGACGAGCCGCGAATTGTGCGGTGTCTTGAACATCTGAACCTGACCTTTGCTCATGTTTACGGCTGGGACAAGTAGTCTCGTCCTTGCATCGCCAAGCAATGCATCGCGGCCAATCACATCATCGATTGCAGAACGCAATTCGGCATTCTTGTACTTGGGTCCAGTCCTCAATTTCGACAGCAGTCTCAGCGCCCTGGATTCGCTCCTGGGAAAGATTTTTTCACCGCGTTCGAGGAAGACACGTTCGATATGGTCTGCTCGCTTACCAAGCGCCAAGCCAATGGCGATGATGCCCCCAATCGATGTGCCCGCGATCATGTCGAAGCAGTCCCCGATCGGCCTGCCAGCTTGCTGTTCCAAATGTCTGAGAATCGCGACACTATACAACCCGCGATATCCGCCGCCGCTGAGGGATAGGATTCTGAAGGCCACGTTTGATTTCCCTTCCGGTTTACACTAGATGATGTGTGTATATTGCTTATTTAACGAGTAACAGTACTATTGGTAGTTATTCCGAATCGAAGTGCCCGATCACCAGGACAGGGAATTTATGGCCAACGTATCAAAGCTGCTCTACACTACGGTTGCAAACGAATGTTTCCTTTTGGGGATCGATCCGGAAGATGAAGCCAAGAAGGCTCTACTGCAAGCCAGAACTAAAATCCGGCAACGGCTAAGGGAGGCGTTCGCAGAACGAAGCCACGATCTCTTCGGCAGGGCGATCACGCCTCGTTTTTTCACGCAGGGAAGCCATTCCTACAAGACGCTGAATGACCCTGCCTGGCCACCAGAACAACAGATGGATCTGGATGACGGGTGCTACTTGCCAATGTCGTTCGTAAAGGGCGCACGTCCCTCTCAAGCCTCTGCGCTGTTTTTTGAGTTTGTTGACCGCGTCCTTCGCGAGATGGCCACGGAAGAGGGCTGGGAGTACAAAGAGAAAGACACGTGCTGCCGTCTTGTCATCAGCCGCAACGCCCATATCGACGTGCCGCTTTACGCGATTCCGGATGCCGAATTCGTAGTGCTGGAAAAAGCGATGGATAGCCGTCACACCGCTTTCTCGGATCGCGCACGGCCAGATACCTGGGAAGCACTGCCCTCAGATTGCGTATTGCTAGCTCATCGGAAGGAAGACTGGAAAGTTTCTGACCCCAGGAAGATCAAGACCTGGTTTCTGGGTGCGGTGGACATTTACGGGGAAAAGCTTCGGCGTGTTTGCCGTTACCTCAAAGCTTGGCGCGATCACCACAACGCAGAACTTAATGAAGTGTCGTCCATATTGCTCATGATCTGCGCGTGGCAAGCGTTCGAAGCAACTCGGCGAGCGTTTATACCTGACCGTGAAGATGAAGCCTTGTTGACGGTGCTGGAAAAGCTCCCAGCCTATCTAGAGGGGAAGGTTGCGAATCCTACTGATCCGGATGAAGACGTAAATCGAATTTCTTCCGACGGCCGCAAGGTTGCGGTGCAGTGCGCGAAGGATTTCGCCGCTCAGCTTCGCAAGACAATCTTCAGCGTGACCGAAGAGAACGAAGCGGTTACTGCCATGCAGACATCACTCGGGAAACGTGTCCCATCACGTCCCGATTTGGTTAGCATTGCCGAAACTGCGAAGGTTACCATCCTGTCGCAACCTCAAAAGGTAGTGGCAGCGCCTGTGGTCGGAAGATCGCAGAGTGGATGAACACAATATTGGTTCCCTTCGTCAGGTGCACGACGCCTTAACCGAGCGGGGTTTCGAGCGCCTCTGGGGAATGGAACGGGTAGTCTATAGAGGCCTGCTTGATCCTACCGGCCTAAGGGTCCCTATCCGCGTCGATGTGACCGACATCGATTTCGTGCGCCCTCCGCGAATATTCGTCGAAGAAGGTTATGACGTAAAAGGGCGGCGTCTGCCGCACCTGCTCGGAGAGTCACGCTCGTTCTGCTACTATGCTAACGGCGTGGTGGTTCTGGATAGATACAATCCCGGCGGCACCATATTGCAATGTTTGGAGCAGGCAGACAGCGTTATTCGAGATGCCGTCCGCGGGCGGTCTGACGCAGACTTCGCTGACGAATTCAATAACTACTGGGCCTCGTCCTTTCTATTCGTGGACCTTCCGCCCGATTTCTCTGGAAAGGCCAAAATCAGATTTCTCGACATCGATCGGCGGGAAGAACGATCGCCTGTGCTTTGCCTCGATGATTCGTGGTTGGCCGATGTTCACCGAGCCAGCGGCAAGAAACTGCCAGAGGGCGAGGATTGCTTCGTAGTTTCGACCGGAGTGGCCTTGTCGCTTAACCCCAACGACCAGTGGCCACCAAACAACCTTCATGAGTTAAACCGATGGCTGCGATGGGTGGACCCGAATTTACCGGGATACCTTGAGCGATCGTTCGCATCTGGGCACGCATTGACTCGATGGGTAGCGATACGAGCCGCAAACGGAACTTACGTGTACAGCGCGACATTGCCGCCTGTGCTGCAAAAGGATGAGTTTCGGAAGTCGCGGCAGTCGAACCTACCAGTCATGCTCAATCGGTTTTCGAGCAAGGTCGAAATCAGTCGAGCAAATGGGGTACCAGCGGATACGGACTACATCTTCAGCCGAAACATGGGAAAAATGATCAATTTAGCTGGAAAACGTATTCTACTTGTGGGAGTTGGCACGATCGGAAGCTTTCTTGCCCAACAGCTCGCGCAATCTGGCGCGGGTACGGGCGGAGGCCAGTTGGCGCTTCTCGACACCGATGTTCTTCGTACTGCCAATCTGGGACGTCACCTGCTCGGCATCCCTTACATCGATCGCAACAAGGCCGAAGCCTGCGCCGAGTTCTTGAAGCAACAGTTGCCGATGCTCGATGTGGTCCACCGTCCCGGCGACGCTTTGGATCTAGCTGCCGGCGAAAGGTTGCCTTACGATCTGGTAATCGATGCAACGGGAGAGGAGGCGCTATCGCTTGCGCTCAACGAACGTGCCGTTCGTTCTAATGGCTTGTGGCCCCCGATATTATTCGGATATCTGATAGGAAACGGCGCGATGGCTCAAGCGCTGATGACCAGCGATCGGAATCATGCGTGTCTGAAGTGCCTGAAGCCGCAATTGTCCGGAGAGCCGCGCTTCCGCTCTCTCCGGCCGGATGTCGAGGTCATCAAAGTTTCGAATATGCAGTGCGCTGACCCGCTTCATATCCCGTACCCGGTCACCAGATCAGTAACGGCGGCCTCACTGATCTGCGAGATGGCACTTGCCTGGGCGGGAGGAGATGTCGGTCACCGCTTCCGTTCGCACCTGTTTGACCAAGCACGTGCGTTCTCCGTCAAAGACGGCAGCCCCACGCCATCGCGAGATTGCCCAGCATGCCAGACGATTTGATTTTCCGCATCTCCGGTGATGCATTCGTCCTGCTTCCCGCGAAAGTCTATGACACTATGAATGGCTTCACATTGGGGACTCAGGGTGATGCTGAGGCCGGCGGGATACTGATCGGCAGCTATCGTGGCAATCACGTTCAAGTCCGTCAATGCACAGTTCCGCTACGCCGAGACCTTCGCGAGCGATATCTCTTCGACCGCAAGGATCGCGGTCACCAATTGGCAGCCACGCTCGCGTGGACCAAGAGTTTTGGGACAGAGACGTTCGTCGGTGAGTGGCACACTCATCCAGAAGACTTTCCTACTCCCTCGATGATCGATCGCGCGACATGGGGCAAGATCGTCCGACGGCGAGCGTCCCCTATAGTGTTCCTTATCATGGGTCGGAAAGGCTTGTGGGCAGGATGTGGGCATCGTGGCGATGTCAAAAACATGAGTTTGGTTTCAGCCGACTCCCCGTGACGTTGCACCGCAGCATGGGCTCATTCGATCCAGCCGGCGCCAAGTGCTCGACGAGCCGGAATGGTACGTCCAGATCGACGATCAGTTCGAAGCGGAACTCACACGCATGGGAAACTACGACCAGGACGTTACGCCGAAAAGCGAGTACCGACTGAACAGCAGCGGCTTTTTCCTCAAATTAGTCAAGCACTATGCGTCAACCGGCTCTGCCAGCATCATAATGAGCTTGGGCCACTTCAACTATCTGCGTGAGCTCGGAATGTTGAAAGGGCCGCGTGGCGGCCTCCGACTGACCTACAGCGGCCTTGGCAACCAGTATCTACGAACCGAGGCGTTCGTGGAACTTGTGCGATCGGGGTATGTTAGCACTCGCGGAGCCACGACCGAGCACCTGAAGACCTTGGTAGACGCAACCCTCCATAGAGGGCGGAGCGTCATTGCTGCTATTCAGGCGGCAGTCGACGAGACGACACAACGCAACTACGACCCTGATCAGCCCGGCTCCCCCGGCTCGAATGGCAACCGTCGACGGGGCCGTCGACCTCCTTGATTGAAAAGATCGGCCAGTCGCCGCGTTAACCTTCGATCGCTCCTCTAAAATGAACTGTTACGCGCCTTTTGCGACCGAGCACGTTCTCAGGATCGAAAGCCGCTTCCGCGAACGAATAGCTGGAAAATAGGCTTCCCGACACGAGAGCCTGAGCCGAGCGTTCGACGCACTCACAGGCGTCGATAAGCCTTTGGGAATCCATAAACGACAAATGGCCGCGGCTCACGACGCGGCGCCAAAACGGCAGCTGTCCAACAGCAAACAACATAGTTGAAGTCAGCCTTGGAGCACCGAGGCTGGCCAATCGGCTGAAGTATTCTCTCGCTACCTCATACTCCGGAAGCGTTGCTGTGGCGAAAACGTCATCCTCCCTTATCACACGGCCTCGATCTCGCTTTGCAGTTCGAATTTTGGTCTCAGCCCAAAGAACGGACCCGTCCGGCAGCCAGTCATACCAATTCGCGAGATTTGCAGGCCAGTCGTGAACCGCATCAAGTTCGTTACTCCTGATCAGAATTGATGTCGCAATCGCGGCCGCGACGGGAGATTCACGCTTTCTCTTAAGCGTTTTTTCAAGAACCCTTTTATGGACTGCCATGCGGCCTGCACTGCCAAGATCAGCGAGCTCTTCGGTCTGCTGTATATCGAAAAGGCGGCGCCAGACCACAGTCGGCCGACCGTGGGTTTCGTTTGCGGCGAGCCAGGCGCTCATACTATCAACGACCCACAGACTGCTTGCAGCTTCAAATCCCATTTGAAGCTCGAGAAGAACCGGCATTGGCAACATGTAATCGCGCGGTAAAGTTATCCCGACCGAGGACCCATTTCGGCCTCTCGCTGACAACCAAATCACTTCGCCGGCGGCCGGTTGGATGGTGAGTTCAAGCTGCGTTGTCAGGCGGCCGTCCCCATGCTTGGTCTGCGCACTGCGGATGGAGATTGTGTTGGCGCCGATCTTTTCGCCGCTGTTGAGCTCGGTGAGATGCAGGTTCTGAAGCCAGGGAATCGTAATTGCCTCAGAACCGAAGATTTCGTGCATGACGCCGTAATCGGAAAGATCATTTACATCACGCTCACCCGCTCTGGCGGTCTCAATGACGCTTGGCAGCGTCACGTTGAAGCCATGGGATAGTGTATGTGATCGCGTCGCGACCAGATCCGGAAGCGATATTTCCGGGGTCGAGCCCCCGGCGGACAGGCCCCCGGTTCCTGGTCTGGGCTTTACCGCGACGACCATTTCACCGTCATATGGATCACCCGTCGGAGATACCGGTTGAAACTTGGCAGCCGTCTGCTGCGCCGGGAGCTCCTTTACCCGTTGCTTGACATGGCTTTCGAGCCGGCCAAACCTCAGCCTAAGCGGATCCGAAGAATTATCGTAAGGATCGAAGCTCGGAGGTGGTCCCTCCAAAGCTTCGAGAAGCGCCTCGCCGTAGATGGTCCGGGTCGCACCCGCGACCTGGTAGGATTGAAACAATTGGCGTGTCGACATGAGGCTGAGCATAGCTTCGGCTGATCGCGTTTGATCCGCATCAGGATCGATAATCTCGCGACCTACAATATGCAGCCGCTTAGCGATTTCTGGCGCATCCCGGCATGCATCAATCAAAAATAGGCCCCGGTCGATGCCAAGGGTTTTGACCGATCGCAGCAAGTGATCATGAGCGATCGCCAGGCTCCCTCGGTTCGGGTGGCTTGGATTGAGAATGTCGCTGGCCAACAGCGCAGGCGACCCAAGGTGCTCGACACCATGTCCAGAGAAGAAGAAGACAGCGACATTCTCGCCTCCGGCCCGACCCGATTGCAGAATATCGGCGCCCCACGCGTCTATCGCCGCGCGAATGTCATCAAACCGGGCGGTGCGGTAATTGCCGCCCGTGAGCGCGTCGACCTCCGCTTTCTCATCGGCCCCAGGTGAGAGACAAAGTCTGCATGACGCCACCTCACATCCGACAATTGAACTCATTTTTCGAATGGTATCAAAAACATGGGCTGCAGTCCGGGCAGAGGCCGACAGTTGCCCTAAGCCGCCATTGTCGGGCGCCAATGCTTTGGTTCCCCCATCGAGGTGCGGATACTCGCTGACCCCGACGACCAGAACATGAGCAGTGCCTCCCTTCACATCGGCATCAATCCATCGGCCTACTTCTGTTGCATCCTGAGTCAGCATCCCCTCTCCCCAGTCATCTATTTTTGTCCAATGCATCTGCGATTGCCTGGAAGAAGCTCGGTCTTCCAAGGAATCCGGTGTGTGCCAGCGCTAGCCCATACCCCGTGTCGTACGGGAGATCCTTGACGCCATCGAATACGGGTTCCATGATGAACCCGACCAGATCGTTAACGTCATAAAAATTCGTCCAAGCCGTAACTCTGGTAGGCAACGGAAGCTTTTTTGGTTTCTGAACGTCAGGTTGATCCTTTAATAGTCGAAGTTCTGCAAAAAAGGAAACCTGAGCACCACAGGATACCCAGTGATCGACCTGCAGATCCTGCAAGGACTCATCCCTGGATGCGAAGTGGGTGATCGCGTCGTAGAAGAGCTGACCGCCCATCGAGTGAGTGACCACAACAATCCTTTCACCCGTTTGCTTCTTGCGGTTATGCGCAATCCTCAAGGCCCGCAGCATGCGTTTCGGTATCTCCCCAGGCGCGTCGGCCGAGCCGCGCTCGTTGAGATAGGCCAGAACGTCTCCAATGAAGTAGGCCACAAATTCATTTACCGTGGGGCGCAGCTCTGCGAAAACCGTCGAGACAGCATCGCCCGGCCATGTCGCCGCGCGCCGAACGGTTTCACCAGCCTTCGTCAGCCAATCCGCCACTGCCCCCATGGCCAGGAGCTGGTCATCGTCCAGCCTCTGCTTCATGGCAACGAGTAACCGTTGAAGCCGGGCATCCTCTGTAGCCTCTTTGGCGACGAGGTCGTCCCAATTTCCAGCGACTTCGGCAGCTGCATCCGCAAGCGCGGCGATAGAGGGTTCATCGGCAAGGGGATCATTGCCTTGGTGTTTTTTCGGATAAAGCACGAGAAAAAGATCCGCCAGAAAGTCAGCGCGTTTCCCTCTCGGTATCGATGAAATCGGCGGTGCGGGTATGGTCTGGCCGACAGGTGCGCCGCCCAAAACCGGCCCTCCGGAACTGGGCGATTTCGGTCGATCCAGAATTGACGATGTTCCAGAGTTTCTCAGGGATCCTAAGCCGGCAAAACCGGGCGAGCCTCCCATGCCTAGAAGCTTTGTTTTCGGGCGCGACGCCAGATCCCAGCGGAAGTTGGCGGCATTTCCTCCCCAGAAAACGGGCTCGTAGCCAATTTCCGCGCCGCCGACCGCCAGCCGTTCCTGAAGCCAACGCCTAAATGGTTTCGCAAGTTCGACACCTTGCATTTCATCGCGCACCTTCACGCCATGTACGTAGATCACCGTCATGGAAGACCCCCTCCCCAGAGATGCAGCTATAGTAATGCAGCCACCCGCTTGAGGCGAGTTATTCTTTGGGCTACACGCGGCAAGCTGGACCCTCTGTGGGTTTTGCTTCACCATTTCAAACTGTCAAGCGGCACGAGGAATTGACCGGGCCATTTGTGCATGTCCCCCGACACAAACCGAAAGTTATTGTATGGCCGTTAGATTTAGATGATAAACGCCGACTGGTTTGCCGCAGCGAGCCACTTTTTTGTCGGGCCATCGCAATATCGAAGATCAACGGCAACTTAGGAAGTTTGCGACCAGGGGTCGTCGGTAAGCGTTCGATCTAGAACGCGGGCGTGCTAGCGTTGCCCAAACCACAGCGTCGACCGCCGCAATTGAATTCGCAAAGCAAAAGCCATAATCCGCCTCACTTACCCCTTCGCAGGGCGAAAACTGCTCCCTTTTATAGACCATTAACCATTTGAATTAACGCTGTTCTTTTCTGTAGTGGAAATGAACTTCCATCTTTCTTCCGTCAGCCGTGACGGTTGTTTGCGCGACGCGTCACTTCCGATAAGTATCGCTTATCAGAAGTGACCGGTTGTGTCGGGGGCATCTAGTGTCCGAACGAGTGAGAGCTGCTTGCTACGACATCAAAAATCCTCAAACGTCGCAGGGAGCAGCCCGAAACTGCCGGTGGACGATATCTAATGTTTCGCCTATCGATAGTGCAATGAAGTCGTCTCTCGATCATATTCCGCTCCGCAAACAACGTGAGCTCGAACGCGCTCTGGAAATCCTGCACGAGGAATTCGAAGACGTGCTGAGGGACGGCACGGCTGAGTTCAAAAAACGTGGGCGGATTCTAAAGATCATCCTTTTCGGATCATACGCCAAGGGCGGCTGGGTGGATGAGCCGTTCACCATCAAAGGCTACCGATCGGATTTCGATCTACTGATCATCGTCAACAACCGCAAACTCTGCGAGTTCGCCGAATATTGGTACAAAGCAGCAGACAGATTGATCCACGATAAGTCAATCGAGACACCCGTGAGCTTCATCGTTCATTCCAGACGTGAAGTGAACACCTACTTGAAGGAAGGCCAATATTTCTTTTCCGATATCCGCAAGGAAGGCATCGTACTTTATGAACTCGATGATGAGCCACTTGCGGAACCCAGGGTGCTGTCGTCCTCAGATCGGCTCAGGCTCGCCAGGGAACATTACGAGGATCGGTTTTCACTGGCAAAAACTTTTCTTAAAGGGTTCCGATTTTATGTCGGAGAAGATCAAATTCGCGTGGCCGCGTTTGAACTTCATCAATCGCTCGAACAGGCTTATTCTTGTGTTCTCCTTACGCTTACCAATTACGGCCCGCCTTCGCACAACATCAAATTTCTCCGCTCGCTCGCGGAAGAACAGGACCGGCGCTTGACCGAAGCTTTCCCTCGTGATCAGCATCGTGAACGTGCCTGGTTCAACACGCTGAACGAAGCTTATGTGAAGGCGCGATATTCTAAGCACTTCGAGATCAGTGAGGAGGCGCTAGCATGGCTCGCGGAGCGAACCGCTACGTTGCTTGAGTTGGTCAAGGCGGTATGCTCTGCCCATCTGGATGATCTGCAGCGGAAAGTCGGCTAGGTTCGCGCCGACAATCGGATAGCAAAGTTCCTCAACCCCTCATCGTCTCCGAAGACCAAGACGAAACGGGCGCTCGCCTCCAGCACCGAGCGCACTGGTCACTCCGCGCCGAGAGACCAGAATCTGATGGCCGCCTTCGCAATGAACCGACCCTCACGAACTGATCGTACCCAGTTAATGTTGCCACGCCTACTATCACAACTACAACACCCGCTTTCCTCAGTGGCCTTCTTCAACCTTCCTTCCCTGCCCATATTCTGCGCGAAGCACTGCGATTCGTGGAAATGCGATTCTCGATCTGCTTAGGAATACGGGGAAGGTTTCCACGACTTGGTCGTTTTGGGGCCTCTTTTGCAGGGCTCTACTACTGAACCTTTCGGCTTCGATACGTCTGATACAAATCGGGCAGGTTCTCAGACAGGAAATCCCCAAAACCGAGGGCGTCTTTGGCCTTTAAAGCAAGCGTGTACGTCCGCCCGTCGCTCTTCAAATCAACGGCGACGGACTTGTCCTCTGAAACCCATTTCGTAGCGCGAACCGGTTTTGTCGATGTCACCCGGCCCGAGGTTTTGACATGCGCGAGCAAGGCGTTGAAACGATCATCCCCTTTTTTTTCGCCGAATTCTTCAGACTTTACGAAAGCGAGCGCCTTCTCCAGATTTGTCGGCCGTTCCAACAACGCCTTCAGCTCGTACCAGCGATCCCGGCCGATGCCCTTCGCTGCGCCGACAGCGTCGAGCACCTCACCAGGCATACTCGCCACTGCCAGCATTTTCGATAGGGTGGCCCTGTCCAGGGAGAGCGCAGAAAGAATGATCGCGTTGTCTCCATCGACATGAAGCCGTGCAATCTCGCTTGCAAACATTGCCTTCTCAAAAAACGACAGGTTGGCACGCGCCGAATTCTCCTGGCCTTGAGCAACGAGATGGTCGCTATCCTGAAGCTCCTTGACGACAGCGCGGACTTTTCTTCCGAGCTCCCTCGCCGCGCGCAGCCGCCGGTGGCCAAACACGACCATGTAGCGTCCCGACGCCTTCGGATGTGGACGCGCGAGAATGGGACTGTCCTGACCTCGGTCCCGGATTGCCGAACGCAACTCTGCAAACTCCTGCTCGTCATCTTCGATTCGATCCCGGACAAAGGACGGATCGACCAGGTCGGGTTCCAACTCAACAACGGTTTCGCCTTCCAGCATTCGGTCCGCGCGAGCCGCAATCTCGTCGATAGAGCTCAGGATCGATTTGGACGCTCCCTTGATCGTATAGTCGAGCACCGCGCGGCTCTCATCGAGGCCTGCGTTATTCATGACGTTCATGAACGGGTTCTTGCGAGCCATCCTGTTATCCCCGAAAATCCGATATTACCTTGTTTCGACTGGCTAATTTGCCGGTTTTGACGGCCGTCAACATCGCTATAGTCTTCCCCATGCCCTGTGGATCAAGCCCTGAATCTCGAAGTTGACGGCATCCATGCATTCGATCGCGCGATCGTAGGTTTCGCGCGTGAAATTGGAGCGATCCAGCTCATAAAGGGTGCGTTTCGTCAGGCCAGCATCCGAAATCGCCGTCGTCTTCACCATCTGGCTCTTGAGAATTTCTTCGGCCAGCATCGATTGCATAAAGCCGAGCATCTGGACTTGAGGAATATCCGAAGGTTCGAACCGGGTGATCAGGTAACGCAGCCAATCCATGCGCACATTGGCGCCAGCCGTCTTGATCGTCTTCGTGATGTTGCCCAGCATCAGCAGGAATTGCGACATCGACATCAGGTCCAGCATCTGCGGATGGACCGTGATCAATACGGACGTGGCAGCCGTAAGCGCAGTCAGCGTGAGATATCCAAGCTGCGGTGGGCAATCGACCACGACGACATCGTAGCAGCTGTCTACCTCTTCGAGCGCCTTTCCGAAGCGGGTGAAGAACCGTTTTCCTTCGGAACCAGACTGCTGCATCGCCAGCGGCGTGTCGTACTCGTATTCCTGCAGTTCGAGATTTGCAGGAACGATATCGAGGCCTGGGAAATTAGTAGGCAGTATGATGTCCGAAATGGGCTTGCGATCATCATCGTAGCGGAGCGCATCGTAAAGCGACGGGTTCCTGTCTAGTTCGGGCTGAAAACCGTGCAAAGCCGAGAGTGACGCCTGCGGGTCGAGGTCGACCAGTAGAACCCGGTGCCCCGTCAAAGCAAGATGCTGCCCAAGATGCGCTGCAGTCGTCGTCTTGCCAGAACCGCCTTTGAAATTGACCACCGCAACGACCTGAAGTTTGTCGCCTTGCTTGCGGTGCGGAACATATCGCTTCGCTTCCGTCTTTCCCGTTCGGTCGAGAAAGAAGCGCAGCTCCATCATCTGCTGAGCAGTATAATACTTGCGGTTTCCCGACATCGTCGTTGGGGTTGGGCCCTTGCCGTCGAGATAGAGACGCTTCAGATTGCTGGGGGTGACGCCCAGATAGTGAGCAACTTCGGCCACAGAGAAATGACGAAGTGTCTTCCTCGCATCCGGCGGAAAATTCTCGAGACGCAATTGATCGAGCTTGCGCGATATCTCCGCGCCCTGCATCAGGATCTTGTCATCGAATTCGAATGACGGCAGCGAAGTGAACGCGTTCATGGTGCCTCTGGCCATTATGTCGATAGAATCGCCGAATTCAGCGAAATGTCGTCATTATCTGTGATTCTTGATTTCAGACAAGGATAAGAGAGACAACGACAGGTTAAAAACGGTGGAACAACAGGACGAACGGATTCCCGCTCGCGAGGGAAGCGGAGAGGCGGCCAGTTGAGATGCGTTGTGTTGACTGCCGTCAAAACGGGGAGTTTTCGAAACACTTGCAATGACTTAACGAATCTAGCGGCCTTCGCCAGTATGATAAGCCGCTGCGGCGTTCCCACCCCGCACAGGTTATTCACAGACCAGGCGCTGGGTTTGTTTCACTGGCCAAG
Source organism: Rhizobium lentis (assembly GCF_014200175.1). Lineage (GTDB taxonomy): Bacteria > Pseudomonadota > Alphaproteobacteria > Rhizobiales > Rhizobiaceae > Rhizobium > Rhizobium mulingense. Next base: position 24,122 of record NZ_JACHBD010000009.1, read on the forward strand.
ATGTCGTTCCGAAAATGAAGAGGAGTTGCAGCCAGCGGGTGTGAATGCAGCAGCGAAGATCAAGAGATCTCCCCTAAGCTAACCCGAGGTGCGCTACCATCGGTTCGCTTTGGCAACGGTCGTGTGGCGGCCCATTCTCCTATGCGGGATTTCTCTGATATTTTTCGGCCGGCGATAGCGCGACGTGATGACTGCTGACTTTCGATCAGGTTCCGGATGAAGACCCGGGTTAGGAGCGGTTCCTGCAGGTCTGATCCGTGCAGGAAGCTCGATTGGGCCCCGGCCTTCCGCGGCCATGCCGGGATAGATTGCGGGACCGTGAGGGCGGGTGCCAACATTGCGCCAGCGATCGATCCTGCGCGGGGCAACCTCGAAGCTTGTCCGCTTCAGCAGGACCGCATCACCTTCCATCCAATTGCCCACGCTGCTTCCGTCATCGTTGAAAGTCAGCAATCCAAGGGTGATCAGTAGGAAGGGCCGGGCTGGAGATCCTCGTCTCTCGACGACCAGACCCGAGGGCCATGTTCAGCAGCGCGATCTCAAACATATGCGAGCGGGAGCACTATCTTGGCAGGCATCGATCAACCGTCGACAATAGACGTCGCAGACCCTCAGCAGCAGAAAAGTAGCAGCTCGTTTCGCGTCGGCCGCCGCTGGCGGCAGCGCGTGGCAAGCAGCGTAGCAACGGGTCCTTCATAGGTGAGCAACTGACGAGCAATCCGGTTGGCGATGATGCGCATCAGGTCGGAATTCGATGGATGATGGCGACCATGCCGGCGTCTGCCCCATCGAAAGCCTGCCTTTCGGCCGTATCCGGCGGGCGGCAATTGCACTCGTTAATCGGTCGGTGCCGCTCGGGCCGGAGCCAGTTGTTATTGCGGCAGTTAGGTAGCCCTCGTAAAACGAATGCATTCATGAATTGCTGCAGCTGGGGCGCACTCCCATTGGACTTCCCTCTGAGATATGATGGGGTCCCCTACGATCTGCGGCGACGCCGAGATGCACGCCATGTCGACTTTATTGGCTGCTTCGATGACGGGAGAGCGCGCCTTTCAATAGAAACGCACCAAATACGGAATGGCCGAACAGCGCCTGCTGTAGGGTGCAGCGATTAGAGTGGACCGAACTGCCCGCACGGCCCCAGAACGGCGAGATTCTTGACACCCATGTTGTTCGGTTTAATCATTGCCTTCTGGTATGGTTTGACTCGGAAGGCAGAAATCGCGGCCCACGACGTCGTAATGCTTGTCCTCCATGATCCAGCAGATCGCAGTAGCCCGGAAGGTCCAGCCGGTGTAACGGAAAGCAACTGGCTGTTAACTTCGTGTTGGTTTCGCGTTTGTCGTTTTTTCAACGGGTTAGCGAGTGGCGCGGTCTTTTCGGTAAGCATACACTAAGCTGCCGATTTCGCCATGACTGCAGGATTCCGAAGCGTCGAATTAGACCATATCAATGTCAGGCTAAAGGGCCTTTGGCCTAGAAATGGTCCAGCCAACAACCATGCCAAGAGCCGCCTCCCTCTCAGATATGCAGGGCGCTCCCTAAAGCTTTCGCCGCAGCTTCCATGATCGCCTCGCTGCGGGTCGGATGAGCGTGGATGGTACCGGCGATATCCTCCAGGCGCGCGCCCATCTCGATCGCCAGTGCAAAAGCCGCCGACAGTTCGGAAACGCCAGCCCCGACCGCCTGCAAGCCGAGAACGAGATTGGTGTCGGCGCGGGCGACGACGCGCACGAAGCCCTCTTCGGACAGCATCGTCATTGCCCGCCCATTGGCGCTGAACGGAAACTGACCGGTGCGGATTTCGTAGCCCTGCGCTCGCGCCTCCGCCGGCGAGAGGCCGGCGGAGACGATCTCCGGATCGGTGAAGCAGATGGCGGGGATGCAGCGCTTGTCCCAGGCGCGTTTCTTGCCGGCGATGATCTCCGCCACCATCTCCCCTTGCGCCATGGCCCGATGGGCCAGCATCGGCTCCCCGGTCACGTCGCCGATCGCATAGATGCCGCGCATCGAGGTGCGGCAGCGATCATCGATCCTGAGATAAGGACCGGCGCGATCGAGATCGAGCTCTTCGAGACCGGATCCCGCCGTCCGCGGCCGGCGACCGACGGTGATGAGGATGCGGTCGGCCGGCAGGCTCTCTCGCCGGCCATCGGAGGTTTCGACCATCAATGCCTCACCATTGTCGGCAAGGCCCATAGCCTTCGCAGCCGTCAGCACACGGATGCCGCTTTCGGTGAGCTTGCGCATGACGGGACGCACGAGTTCGGCATCATAGAGCGGCAGCACCTGCGGCGTCGCCTCGACCACCGACACTTCAGATCCCATTTTGGCGAAAGCCATTCCGAGTTCCAGGCCGATATAGCCGCCGCCGACCACGACCAGCTTCTTCGGCAGCTCCGTCAGCGACAGCGCCTCGGTCGAGGAAATGACGCGGCCGCCGAATGGCAGGTTGGAAAGCTCCACCGGGTCGGAGCCGGTGGCGATCACCACGGTTTCGGCGCGGATGATCTGCTGGCCGGTTTCCGTCTCGACCTCCACCGTCTTGCCGTCACGAAAGTGGGCGCGACCATGAACGATCTTGACCCGGGCTTTCTGCAACAGCCCCGAGACGCCGCCTGTCAACCGGCCGACGATGCCGTCCTTCCAGGCGATCGTTCTGGCGAGATCGATCGAGGCGCCTTCGACACGGATGCCCATCGGGTTCTTGCCAACGAGCATCTTTTGCGTGGCGTCGAACTCCTCGGCCGCATGGATCAGCGCCTTGGAAGGAATGCAGCCGACCGTCAGGCAGGTGCCGCCCGGCTTGCCGGCCTCGACGATGACGGTATCAATGCCGAGCTGCCCGGCACGGATGGCGCAGATATAACCCCCCGGGCCGGCGCCGATGACGAGGAGCTTGCAGACAATCTCTTTCATGGATCAGCTTTCGATGAAAATGAGCGCCGGCGTTTCGAGGAGCGTGCGGATGCGCTGCACGAAGGTCGCCGCATCCCAGCCGTCGATGATGCGATGATCGAAGCTGGAGGAGAGGTTCATCATCTTGCGCGGCACGAACTGGGTTCCATCCCAGACCGGCCGCGTAGCAATCTTATTGACCCCGATGATTGCCACTTCGGGATGATTGATGACGGGCGTCGAGACGATGCCGCCGAGAGCGCCCAGCGAGCTGATGGTGATGGTCGAGCCGGAAAGTTCGTCGCGCGTCGCCGTCCCCGACCGCGCCGCTTCCGCCAGCCGGACCATTTCGGCGGCGCAATCCCAGATGCCGCGCGCTTCCGCATGCCGCACCACAGGCACGGTCAGACCAGCCGGCGTCTGCGTGGCGATGCCGATATGCACGGCACTGTGGCGTGTGATGATGCCGGCATCGTCGTCGAAGGTGGCATTAACGTTGGGCTGTTCGGAAATCGCCTTGACCAGCGCCCGCATCAGGAAGGGCAACACCGTCAGCTTCGGATGACCCGGCCTCCGGTCGCCGTTCATGGTGGCGCGCAGTTCCTCGAGCGCCGTCATATCGACTTCCTCCACATAGGTGATGTGGGGAATGCGCGAGGTAGACAGCACCATCTTTTCGGCGATACGGCGGCGCAGGCCGGTGAGCTTGATCTCCTCGGTCGCCGTCTTTCTGGTGAGACCATTCTTTACCGTTGCGGGCGCTGCTCCCTGAGACAGAAACTGCTCGACGTCCTCGCGCAGGATACGACCGGCCGGTCCGCTTCCCTGCACCTGTCTTAGATCGACGCCGCATTCCCTGGCGAAAAGCCGCACAGAGGGGGCTGCCAGCGGCTTTTCGACCGGCGCAGGTGCCGGTGCGGGTGCAGGTGCAGGTGCAGGTGCAGAAACCGGCGCTGCCGGGACGGCCTTGGCAATCTCGGCCTTAGGCGCTTCGGCGACCGGCGCTTGCGAGATCCGTATGGGCTGAGCCTCGCCGGTTTCGCCTGCCGTTTCGATCCGCACCAGCGGCGCCTTGACCGCGATACGGTCTCCGATCTCGCCGGCGAGCCAGATGACGGTGCCGTTGACGGGAGAGGGAATTTCGACCGTTGCCTTGTCGGTCATGACGGCGGCGATCACCATGTCTTCGCGAACCGGATCTCCGGTCTTCACGTGCCATTCGACAAGCTCGGCCTCGGCGACCCCTTCCCCGACATCGGGCATCTTGATGATGAATTCGCCCATGGCTCAGGCCTCCATGACTTCAGCAAGCGCCCGCCCGACACGGCCGGGACCGGGGAAATAATCCCACTCCTGCGCATGCGGATAGGGCGTGTCCCAGCCGGCGACGCGCACGACAGGCGCTTCGAGGTGATAGAAGCAATGTTCCTGCACCAGCGACACGACCTCGGCGCCGAAGCCAGACGTCAGGGTCGCCTCATGGACGACGACGCAGCGCCCGGTCTTGGTGACCGATTGAACGATCGTATCAAGGTCGAGTGGCAAAAGGCTTCTCAGATCGATCACCTCGGCATCGATACCGGCATCTTCGGCCGCGGCAAGCGCCACATGCACCATGGTGCCATAGGCAACCACCGTCACCGCAGAGCCGGCGCGCCGGATCTCGGCCTTGCCGATCGGGATGGTGTAGTGGCCGTCGGGCACCTCCCCCAGATCGTGTTTCGACCAGGGTGTGACCGGCCGCTCGTGATGGCCGTCGAAGGGGCCGTTATAGAGCCGCTTCGGTTCCAGGAACATGACAGGATCGGGATCCTCGATCGCCGCGATCAACAGGCCTTTGGCGTCATAAGGATTGGAGGGAACGATCACCTTCAGGCCGCAGACATGGGTGAACAGCGCTTCCGGGCTCTGGCTATGAGTCTGACCGCCGAAAATGCCGCCGCCGGTCGGCATACGCACGACGATCGGGCAGGTGAAATCGCCGTTGGAACGATAGCGGATGCGCGCTGCCTCCTGCGTCAGCTGGTCATAGGCCGGATACATGTAGTCGGCGAACTGGATCTCGACGCAGGGCTTCAGCCCGTAGGCCGCCATGCCGATCGCCGTGCCGACGATGCCGGATTCGCTGATCGGCGTATCGAAGCAGCGCGTCCTGCCGTATTTTGCCTGCAGGCCCTGGGTGCAGCGGAAGACGCCGCCGAAATAGCCGACATCCTCGCCGAAGACCACGACATTGTCGTCCTTCGCCATCGAGACGTCCATGGCGCTGCGCACGGCCTCGATCATCGTCATCCTGGCCATGTCAGTACCCCGCCTTCTGCCGCTGGCGGCGGATATGCGCCGGCATCTCGGCATAAACGCCCTCGAAAATGTCGCGCACCGAAGGTCTGCCGCCGGCATGCAGCGTGCCGTGCGCCTCTGCCTGGCGCTGCGCCTCGATCACCTCGTCCATGATTTCGGCTTCCGCCTGGACGTGGCGCTCCTCCGACCAGACGCCCTTGACGATCAGATGTTTCTTCAGCCGCAACACGGGATCGCCGAGCGGCCAGGCCTCCGATTCCGTCTTCGGCCGATAGGCGCTCGGATCGTCGGAGGTCGAATGCGCGCCGACCCGATAGGTGACATGTTCGATCAGCGTCGGGCCGAGATTGCGCCGGGCGCGTTCGGCCGCCCAGCGGGCGACGGCATGAACGGCGAGATAATCGTTTCCATCGACCCTGAGCGCCGGAATGCCGAAGCCGAGGCCGCGGGCGGCAAAGGTGCCGGAGCCGCCGCGGGCAATGCCCTGGAAAGTGGAGATCGCCCACTGATTGTTGACGATGTTGAGGATCACAGGCGCCTTGTAGGTCGAGGCAAAGACGAGCGCCGAGTGGAAATCCGATTCCGCCGTCGAACCGTCGCCGATCCAGGCGGCGGCAATGCGGCTGTCGTTCTTGATCGCCGAGGCCATCGCCCAGCCGACGGCCTGCACATATTGGGTGGCGAGATTGCCGGAGATGGTGAAGAAGCCGTGTTCCTTGGAGGAATACATGATCGGCAGCTGCCGGCCGTGCAAGGGGTCACTCTCGTTCGAGTAGATCTGGTTCATCATCTCGACCATCGGATAGTCATCGGCGATCAACAGGCCCGCCTGGCGATAGGTCGGGAAATTCATGTCGCCCTTGTTGAGCGCCTTGCGGAAGGCGCAGCTGACGGCCTCTTCGCCGAGATGCTGCATATAGAAGGAGGTCTTGCCTTGGCGCTGCGCCATCAGCATGCGGGCGTCGAAGGCGCGCAGCTTCATCATGTTGCGCAGCCCGGTCAGCAGCTCCTCATCGGTGAGCGACCCGGCCCAGGGACCGACCGCCTCGCCGTCACGGTTCAAGACGCGGATGATCGAATAGGCGAGATCGCGGATATCCTCGGATGCGACATCGACCTCCGGCCGCGGCACGGAACCGGCCTTGGCGATCTTGACATTGGAAAAGTCGGGCTGGCCGCCCGGGCGGACGGCGGGTTCGGGGACATGCAGGCTCAAATGAGCGGAATCCACCATGTCTCTTCTTTCCTCCCTTTGCAGGCCGTGCGTCCCTCCCCGGAAACAGGGCCGGTATGGTTCTATAGATTGCGGGCGATTACCATGCGCTGCACGTCGCTCGTTCCCTCATAGATCTGGCAGATGCGCACATCGCGGTAGATGCGCTCGACCGGGTAATCGGCCATATAGCCGTAGCCGCCATGGATCTGGATCGCATCGGAGCAAACGCGCTCGGCCATCTCGGAGGCAAAGAGCTTCGCCATCGAGGCTTCCGACAGGCAGGGTAGCCCGGCTTCCCTGAGGGAAGCGGCATGGAAGACCAGCTGGCGCGCCGCCTCGATCCGCACCGCCATATCGGCCAGGCGGAAGGCGACGGCCTGATGCTCAAAAATCGGCTTGCCGAAGGCGGTACGTTCCTTGGCGTAGTCGCGCGCCGCCTCGAAGGCCGCCCGTGCCATGCCGACGGCCTGCGCGGCGATGCCGATCCGTCCGCCCTCGAGATTGGCGAGCGCGATGCGGTAACCCTCGCCTTCCGCCCCGAGCCTCAATTCTGCAGGAATGCGCATCGCGTTGAACGCGATCTGGCAGGTGTCGGTAGAATGCAGTCCGAGCTTTTCCTCGACGCGGATCACCTCGTAGCCCAGCGTCTCCGTCGGCACGATAAAGGCGGTGATGCCCTTCTTGCCGGCATCCGGATCGGTGACGGCAAAGACGATGATGACGTTGCCGTTCTTCCCCGAGGTGATGAATTGCTTGGCGCCATCGATCACGTAGTCGTCGCCGTCACGCCGCGCCCGGGTCTTCAGGTTCGAGGCGTCGGACCCCGCCTGCGGCTCGGTCAACGCGAACCCGCCGATCCATTCGCCGCTTGCCAGTTTCGGCAGGAAGCGCTGGCGCTGCTCCTCGGTGCCGAATTTCAGGATCGGCACGCAGCCGACCGAGGAGTGCACGCTCATGATCGTCGAACAGGGTCCGTCGCCGGCGGCGATCTCCTCGAGCGCCGCGGCATAGGCGAGAACGCCCGTATCCGAGCCGCCATAGGCCTCCGGCACCAGCATGCCGAGCAGGCCGAGTTCTCCCATCTCCTTGAGTTCTTCCCTGGGGAAGAGATGCTCGCGATCGCGTTTGGCCGCTCCCGGCGCCAGCCGGTCGCGGGCAAAGTCGCGGGCGACATCTGATATCTGCTGCTGGAGGTCGGAAAGGATCATCTGTTCCTCCTCCCGTTAGTGCCGCTCGATGGCGACGGCCGTCGCCTCACCGCCGCCGATGCAGAGCGCCGCCATGCCGCGCTTCAGATCGTAGCGCTGCAACGCCGCAAGCAGCGTCACCATAATCCGGGCGCCGGACGCGCCGATCGGATGGCCGAGCGCACAGGCGCCACCATGCACGTTCACCTTTTCATGCGGCAGGTCGAGATCGCGCATCGCCGCCATGGCAACGACGGCAAAAGCCTCGTTGATCTCGAAAAGATCGATGTCCGAAAGCGCCAGCCCGGTCCGGTCGGAGAGTTTCTGCAGGGCGCCGATCGGCGCGGTGGCGAAAAGATTGGGCGCCTGCGAATGGGTGGCGTGGCCGAGGATTGTGGCGAGCGGCGTCAGGCCGCGATGCTCCGCCTGCGAGCGGCGCATCAGCACAAGTGCTGCCGCGCCGTCGGAGATCGAGCTGGAATTGGCCGCGGTCACCGTGCCGCCGTCGCGGAAGGCGGGCTTCAGCGTCGGGATCTTGTCGAGCTTGGCCTTGCCCGGCTGTTCGTCGCGGCTTGCCACCTGCTCGGCTTTGCCTGATTTGACGGTGACCGGCACGATCTCGCTTTCGAAACGGCCGTCCGCGATCGCCTTCTGCGCCCGCGTCAGGGAGGCGATGGCGTAGTTGTCCTGCGCCTCGCGCGTGAACTGATAGGCCTCGGCGCAATCCTCCGCGAAGCTGCCCATCAAGCGCCCCTTGTCATAAGCATCCTCCAGCCCGTCGAGGAACATATGATCCACGACACGCCCATGGCCCAGCCTGTAGCCGCCACGAGCCCTGTCGAGGAGATAGGGCGCGTTGGTCATGCTTTCCATGCCGCCGGCAACCGCCACCGAGGCACTGCCGGCGGCGATCAGGTCATGCGCCATCATCACCGCCTTCATGCCGGAGCCGCACATCTTGTTGACGGTGCTGGCGCCGGTCGAATACGGCAGGCCGGCATGGATGGCCGCCTGGCGTGCCGGCGCCTGCCCCTGGCCGGCCGGCAACACGCAGCCGAAGACGACCTCCTCGATCGCCTCGGCATCGACGCCGCTGCGCTCGAGTGCGGCGCGGATCGCCGTTGCGCCAAGCTCGGGTGCCGCCGCCTCCTTCAGCTCTCCCTGAAAGCTGCCGATCGGGGTGCGTGCCGCACCGACGATGACGATAGGATCCTGCAATGCCATTTTTCCTCCTCGGGCGACGCTCACCGCGCACCCATCCGCAATGCGCCGTCGAGGCGGATGACCTCGCCGTTCAGCATGTTGTTTTCAAAGACATGGCGCACCAGTCCGGCAAATTCCGTCGGCCGGCCGAGTCGCGGCGGAAAGGGTACGCTCTTTCCGAGCGCTTCCTGAACCTCCGCCGGCATATCAGCCATCATCGGCGTCTCGAAGATGCCGGGCGCGATCGACACGACACGGATGCCGTGCCGTGCAAATTCGCGGGCGATCGGCAAGGTCATCGCCGCCACCCCGCCCTTGGAGGCGGCATAGGCTGCCTGACCAATCTGTCCGTCGAAAGCAGCGACCGAAGCCGTGTTGACGATGGCGCCGCGTTCGCCTTCCGCATCCGGTTCCGAATTCTGAATCGCGGCGGCGGCAAGCCGGATCATGTTGAATGTGCCGATGAGATTGATGCCGATGGTGCGGGCGAAACTCTCCAGCCGGTGCGGTCCGTCGCGGCCGATCACCTTTTCGGCCGGTGCGACACCGGCGCAATTCACCAGTCCGCGCAAACCGCCGAAAGCTTCGACCGCCGCGGCCACCACCGCCGCTCCGCCCTCGCCATCGCTGACATCGGCCTTGACGAAGCGAACTTCGCTGCCGAACTCCCGGGCAATCGCTTCACCTGCTTCCGCATTGAGATCAGCAATCGTTACGCGCCCGCCGGCTTCGACGAGCATGCGCGCTGTTGCGGCGCCGAGACCGGAGCTGCCGCCGGTGACGATGAAACTTGCTCCCGCGATCAGCATGGATCCAGTCCTCCCTGCCGGCTCACCCTCCTCCAGGCGCAACCGGCAGCGGCGATTCTATTCGCTCCACCTATTGCAAGCGATGACAAAACTGCTCCATAATTTCGGACAATTTTGCCATAGCAAGGATTGGCATGGTCGAGATCGAGCGACGTATGATCGCGCCGGGTTTCGTCGAGGAAGCGCTCGACAGCCTGCGGCGGCTCGGCAAGCCGACGGCACCGATCCTCGCTCGCGTCGGCCTGCCTGCTGTCATCGACCAGCCGGTTTCGGCGGAGACTTACGGCGCGCTGTGGCTGGCAATCGCTGCCGAGCTTGATGACGAATTCTTCGGCATGGGCGCCCGCCCGATGCGCAGCGGCAGCTTCACACTGCTCTGCCATTGTGTGCTGCATGCGCCGACGCTCGGTCAGGCGCTGCGCCGGGCCTTGCGCTTCCTCGATGTCGTCCTCGACGACCCCAGGGGGCAGCTCGTCATCCGCGATGGTCTCGCCGAAGTCGAGCTCAGGGATGCCGGCGGCCCACGTTCGGCCTTCGCCTATCGAACCTACTGGATCATCCTGCACGGCATCATCTGCTGGCTGGTCGGCCGGCGCATTCCGATCCGCCTCGTCGATTTCCGCTGCGCCGAACCCAAGCAAGGCGCCGACTACCGGCTGTTCTTCGGCGCGCCCGTACGCTTCTCCCAACCAATCAGCCGCCTCGGCTTCGACAGCGCCATGCTCGACCTGCCGATCTCCCGCAGCGAGCAGGCTCTCAAACAGTTCCTGCGCGGCGCACCCGCCAATATTCTGGTGCGCTACCGTTACGACGCCGGCATCGCCGCCGCCGTCCGCCGGCGCTTGAACCAGGCGACGCCCAATGCCTGGACGAGTTTTGCAGCACTTGCCGCCGATATGCGCATGCCGCCCTCGACGCTCCGCCACCGCCTGCACGACGAGGGACAAAGCTATGCCGCCATCAAGGACGACATCCGCCGCGACCTGGCTGTCGAGCTTCTGCTGAACTCAAGGAAGACAATCGGCGAGATCGCCGTACAGCTCGGCTATTCCGAACCCAGCGCCTTCTTCCGAGCCTTCCGCAAATGGATAGGCAAGAGCCCGGAGACATTCCGGCGAGAGGAAGCGGGGGAACACGGTCCCGAGCTGTAAAACGAGATTCGCGGTTGGAATTCACCCTGCTTTTTGGCGCTGGTCGCCCAACACACTCACTCATGCCTGTGCTCGTCACAGGCATAAGGGGGTGTAGTAAGAGCGGCCTCACTGGCGACGCGTTTTGCCGAGAATGCCAACCACACTTTCCGTCATCCCAGGCCTTGAGCCTGGGATCCATGCGACTGCTGCTTTTGGACGCGGTGTGGATGCTCGGCTCAAGCCGAGCATGACGGAGAGTGAGGGTGGGCAGGAGACCCCGTTCACAGCGCAGACGCGCGTGACAGCGGCGCCATCTGCATAACGTCGAATGGTAGGACCCTCACCCGCATCAAAATCAAGAGCACTTTGAACCTTTCGCAACCCGCGCTACATATTTTAGCGGGAGGAGTGCCATGTTTGATTTTTCGCTCGGCGAAACCGCGGATGCGATCCGCGATACGACGGCGCGGTTTGCCGCCGATCATATTGCTCCACTGGCAGCGGAGATCGACGAAAGCAATACGTTTCCGCGCCAGCTCTGGCCTCAGATGGGCGCGCTCGGCCTGCATGGGATCACCGTCGAGGAGGAATTCGGCGGCGCCGGTCTCGGTTATCTCGAGCATGTCGTCGCGATGGAGGAGGTTTCGCGCGCCTCGGCTTCGGTGGGCTTGAGCTACGGCGCCCATTCCAATCTCTGCGTCAACCAGATCCGCCGCTGGGCCTCACCGGAACAGAAGCGTCGCCATCTGCCGAAGCTGATCTCCGGCGAGCATGTCGGCTCGCTCGCCATGTCGGAGGCGGGCGCCGGTTCCGATGTCGTCTCGATGCGGTTGCGGGCCGAGAAAAAGGGCGACCGCTACATCCTCAACGGCACCAAGTTCTGGATCACCAATGCGCCGCATGCCGACGTGCTCGTCGTCTATGCCAAGACCGATCCCGCCGCCGGTCCGAAAGGCATTTCTGCGCTCATCATCGAGAAGGACATGCCCGGCTTCAGCGTCTCCAAGAAGCTCTCCAAGCTCGGCATGCGCGGCAGCGATACCGCCGAGCTGGTCTTTGAGGATTGCGAGGTGCCGGCCGAGGCACTGATGGGCAGGGAAGGCGAAGGCGTGAAGATCCTGATGTCCGGCCTTGATTACGAGCGCACCGTGCTTGCCGGCGGCCCGCTCGGCATCATGCAGGCCTGCCTTGATGTCGTGCTGCCCTATGTGCGCGATCGCAAGCAGTTCGGCAAACCGATCGGCGATTTCCAGCTGATGCAGGCCAAGATTGCCGACATGTATGTCGCGCTGAATTCGGCGCGCGCCTATGTCTATTCCGTCGCCCGCGCCTGCGACGCCGGCCGCACGACCCGCACCGACGCGGCCGCCGCAATCCTCTTTGCCAGCGAGAACGCCGTGAAGGTGTCGCTGGAGGCGATCCAGGCGCTCGGCGGCGCCGGTTACACCACGGAATGGCCCGTCGAGCGTTTCCTGCGCGACGCCAAGCTCTATGATATCGGCGCCGGCACCAACGAAATCCGCCGCTACCTGATCGGCCGGGAGCTCATCGCATCATGACGGTGATTTCGACTGCGATCGATCGCGACAGCGAGGACTTCAAAGCCAATGCCGTCAAGAACAAGGCGCTGATCGACGAGCTCATCGAGCGTTCGGCAAAGGCGCGCGAGGGCGGGTCGCAATCGGCACGTGAGCGTCACACGGCCAAGGGCAAGCTCCTGCCGCGCGACCGTATCCAGCTGCTCATCGATGCCGGCAGTCCCTTCCTGGAGATCGGCACGCTGGCGGCCAACGGCATGTATGGCGGCGAGGCGCCGGGTGCCGGCATCATCGCGGGCATCGGCCGCGTTTGCGGCCGCGAGGTGATGATCGTGGCGAATGACGCGACGGTAAAGGGCGGCGCCTATTTCCCGATGACCGTCAAGAAACATCTCAGGGCGCAGGAAATCGCCATGCAGAACCGGCTGCCCTGCCTCTATCTGGTCGACAGCGGCGGCGCCAATCTGCCGCATCAGGCCGAGGTCTTCCCCGACCGCGATCATTTCGGCGCGATCTTCTACAACCAGGCGCAGATGTCGGCCGAAGGCATTGCCCAGATCGCCTGCGTCATGGGAAGCTGCACCGCAGGCGGCGCCTATGTTCCCGCCATGTCCGACGAAACGGTGATCGTGCGCAATCAGGGCACGATCTTCCTCGCCGGCCCGCCGCTCGTCAAAGCCGCGACCGGCGAAATCATTTCGGCCGAAGAGCTCGGCGGCGCCGAGACCCATGGCCGCCGCTCCGGCGTTGTCGACCATGTCGCCGAAAACGACGAACATGCGCTGCTTCTGGTGCGCGATATTGTCGCCAGCCTCAACAGCGTCAAATCGGTCGATATAGACATTCAGCCTCCACGGCCGCCGAAGCTTGATCCTGGCGATCTCTGCGGACTCATTCCGGATGACGTGCGCTCGCCTTATGACGTGCGTGAAGTGATCGGCCGGATTGTCGACGGCTCGCAACTGCATGAGTTCAAGCCGCTCTACGGCGCGACGCTCGTATGCGGCTTCGCCCGCATCTGGGGCATGCCTGTCGCCGTTATCGCCAATAACGGCGTGCTCTTTTCCGAAAGCGCGCTGAAGGGCACACATTTCATCGAGCTTGCCTGCCTGCGCCGCGTGCCGCTGCTCTTCCTGCAGAACATCTCCGGCTTCATGGTCGGCGGCCGCTACGAGGCCGGCGGCATCGCCAAGGATGGGGCGAAGCTGGTGACCGCAGTTGCGACCGCGACCGTGCCGAAAGTCACCGTCATCATCGGCGGCAGCTTCGGCGCCGGCAATTACGGCATGTGCGGGCGCGCCTATCGCCCGCGCTTCCTGTTTACCTGGCCGAACAGCCGCATCAGCGTGATGGGCGGCGAACAGGCGGCCTCGGTGCTTGCCACTATCCGCCGCGACGCGATGGAGGCACGCGGCGAGGATTGGCCGGCCGATGAGGAGGAGGCCTTCAAGGCGCCGATCCGCGCCGGCTACGAGGCGGAGGGCAATCCCTATTATGCCACCGCCCGCCTCTGGGACGACGGCATCATAGACCCGCGCCAGACGCGCGATGTGCTGGGCCTTGCCTTTTCCGTCTGCCTGAATGCGCCGATCCCGGAAGGGCCGCGCTTCGGCCTGTTCCGGATGTGAGGCGGGTCATGATGGAAAGTCTTCTCATTGCCAACAGGGGCGAAATCGCCCGCCGCATCATCTGCACGGCGAAGATACTCGGCATCCGCACCATCGCCGTCTATTCCGAGGCCGATGCCGGCCTGCCCTTCGTCAGGGAAGCCGACGAGGCGATTGCCCTCGGCCCGCCGCCGGCCCGCGAAAGCTATCTCTCCGAGGCACGCATCCTGGAGGCCGCCCAAAAAAGCGGCGCTGCCGCGATCCATCCCGGGTACGGGTTCCTGTCGGAAAACGCCGATTTTGCCGAAGCGGTTGAAAAGGCCGGCATGATCTGGGTCGGCGCGCCGCCGGCCGCAATCCGCGCCATGGGGCTGAAGGACGCCGCCAAGCAATTGATGCAGGCGGCCGGCGTGCCCGTCACCCCTGGCTATCTCGGGCCGGACCAGAGCGAGGCAAGGCTGACGACCGAGGCCGATGCCATCGGTTATCCCGTGCTCATCAAGGCCGTCGCCGGCGGCGGCGGCAAGGGCATGCGTCGCATCGACCGGCCGCAGGATTTTGCCGAGGGTCTCGCCTCCTGCCAGCGCGAAGCGGCTGCCGCCTTCGGCGACGACCGCGTTCTGATCGAGCGCTATATCGCCAATCCGCGCCATATCGAAGTTCAGGTCTTCGCCGATAAGCTCGGAAATTGCGTCCATCTCTTCGAACGCGATTGCTCGCTGCAGCGCCGGCACCAGAAGGTCATCGAAGAGGCTCCCGCCCCCGGTCTTGATGCCGTCGCCCGCGCGGCGATCTGCGATGCGGCGGTCAAGGCCGCAAGAGCGGTAAACTATGTCGGCGCCGGCACGATCGAATTCATCGCCGACGCCTCCTCGGGCCTCGATCCCGACCGCATCTGGTTCATGGAGATGAACACGCGCCTGCAGGTGGAGCATCCCGTCACCGAGGCAATATCAGGCGAGGATCTGGTGCTTTGGCAGCTGAAGGTCGCCAGCGGCGAACCGCTGCCGAAAGGCCAGGGCGAGATCACCATGAACGGCTGGGCCTTCGAAGCCCGACTCTATGCCGAAAATCCCGCCGCCGGCTACCTGCCCTCGACCGGCCGGCTCGACCATCTCAAACTCCCGACGTCCGTCCGGGTCGATAGCGGCGTCGTTGAGGGTGATGAGATCACCGCCTTCTACGATCCGATGATCGCCAAGATCATCGCGCATGGGCCGAACCGCGAGACAGCACTTTCGAAGCTCGCAGCCGCCTGCGCCGAGATCGAGGTCTGGCCGGTCAAATCCAATGCCGGCCTTCTCGCCCGCATCGCCATCGAGCCGGATTTTCGCGCCGCACGGATCGATACCGGCTTCCTCGACCGCCATGGCCAAAGCCTCGTGGCCAGCGAGCCTGATGAAACCGTCATCGACAAAGCGGCCACGGCACTTTCGAAGGCTGCACATGGCGATCCCTGGTACGCGCTGACCGGCTTCCGCATCGCCGGGCCAAGCGACAGCCGCGTGCGCCTGCGCATCGACGGTCATCTCCATTGGGGACACGCGCGCGCCGGCCTCGAAGCAAAGACGATCGAGATGGACGAGACGACGGTGCTTTTCGATGCTGGCAATGCCTGGTCGATCGGCTTGCCCCATGCGGGCGAGGTCGAGGCAAATCACGGCGTGGGCGATGGCGCCATCCTGTCGCCCATGCCGGGCCTCGTCATTTCGGTGGAGGTCACTGAGGGTGATCGTGTCGCCAAGGGGGACCGCCTGCTGACGGTCGAAGCGATGAAGATGGAACATTCGCTGCGGGCGCCCTTCGACGGCATCGTCGGCAAACTGCAGGTTTCCCCCGGCGTCCGCGTCTCGGAAAACCAGCTGGTCGTCACCGTCATGAAGGGAGAGGAGTAATGGCCGGCCGCTATTTCGACGAATGGATGGTCGGCGACCGCATCGCCCATGACATCCGCCGCACCGTCACCGAGACCGACAACCTGCTTTTTACGACGCTGTCCCACAATCCGCAGCCCCTACATCTCGACGCCGAATATGCGGCCGGCACCGAGTTTGGCCGGATCGTCGTCAACGGCACCTTCACCTTTGCGCTGACCGTCGGCCTTTCGGTCGGCGACACCACGCTCGGCACGCTCGTCGCCAATCTCGGTTATGACAAGGTGACGATGCCGAAACCGGTCTTCATCGGCGATACGCTGCGGGTGGAAACGGAGGTGATGGAGCTGCGCCGCTCGAACTCCCGCCCCGATGCCGGCATCGTCACCTTCCGTCATGTCACGCTGAACCAGCGCGACGAGATCGTCTGCCAGTGCCTGCGTACCGCCATGTTGAAGGGGAAGCCATCATGAGGCTGCGCTCGCTGCTTTTCGTGCCCGGCGACCGGCCGGAGCGCTTTGCAAAAGCGCTCACATCGGGCGCCGATGCCGTCATTCTCGATCTGGAAGATTCCGTCGCGCCGGCCAACAAGCCAAAGGCCCGCGACAGCGTGCATGAATTCGTCCAACGCCATGCCGGCAAGACCAAGCTCCTGATCCGCATCAATCCCCTCGCCTCGCCGGAATGCGAGGATGACCTCGCCGCCCTGACCGGTCTTCAGCCTTTCGGGCTCATGCTGCCGAAGGCCGAAGGCGCCGCTTCGGTGCGCAAGCTTGCAAGCTCGCTCGCGGCGGCTCTTCCCATCCTGCCAATCGCGACCGAAACGCCATCGGCGATCTTCGAGATCGGCAGCTATCACGAGGTCTCGGACAAGCTCTGCGGCCTGACTTGGGGCGCCGAAGATCTGCCGGCTGCAATCGGGGCTTCGACCGCGCGCAGGACGGACGGACGCTACACGCCGCCTTACGAGCTTGCCCGCTCGCTCACGCTATTTGCAGCCCATGCCGCAGCCGTTCCGGCAATCGATACCATCTATCCCGATTTTCGCGATTTCAATGGTCTACGGGCCTATGTCGGGCGCGCCCGGCGCGACGGCTTTTCCGGCATGATGGCCATCCATCCGAGCCAGGTCGAAACAATCAACCACGCCTTCACGCCGGATGCCTCCGAGATCGCCTGGGCGCAAAAGGTCGCCGCCGCTTTTGCCGCTCAGCCCGATGCGGGTGTCATCCAGGTGGACGGACGCATGCTCGATTTGCCGCATCTGAAACTCGCGACCCGCATTCTGGAGAGCGCCGGACGATAGAGTGCAGGTTAGCCCGACTTCGCCGTTGGCTTGGCGGCGCCCTGTTTCGGGTCGAGGTAACCTGCGCCGATGGCGACGTAGAGATCCACATAGTCCTTGGCGACCTGCTGCACCGTGGCGGCAAGACTTGCCTCAGCATCGGAGACCGAACGCTGCGCGTCGAGGACATCGAGCAGCGACGAGGCGCCATCCTTATAGCTCGTGGTCGAAAGCGCGAGTGATTCCTGCGCCGTCTGCACCTGCCGGCGCAACGGTTGCAGCGTCTGCGTGTCGCGGCGGACCGCCGTCAGCGCGTTTTCGACCTCTTCGACGCCGTTCAGCACCGCTGCTTTCCAGGCGAGATACTGGGTCCTGGCATCGGATTTTTCGATCTCGACATTCGCCCGCAACGTGCCGCCGTCAAAGATCGGCAGGTTGAGCGATGGCCCGAACGACCAGCTGGTCAGACTTCCGCCGCTGGCGCCCGACGATTTGACCCAGCTCGGCGAGATCGAGCCGGACAGGGTGATCGACGGATAGAGCTGGGCTTCGGCCGCGCCGATATCGGCAACGGCGGCCGCCAGTTCGCGTTCGGCCTTGCGAATATCGGGACGGCTGCGGATGAGGTCGGCCGGAATACCGGCGCGAATGTCGCCGCGGAAGACCGGCTGGCCGGCGCTCTTCTGGAGCTCCCCCATCAGCGAAGACGCCGGCATCCCGATGAGCGTGGCGATGTGATGAGCCGAATCCGTGAAGCTCTGCTGGAGGCCGGGAATTTCCGACTTCGTCGACTGCACCAGGCCCTCGGCCTGGACGACATCGAGGCGGGAGGCCGCACCAGCTTTCACCTGCAGCTGCGTGAGTTCATACGTCTGCTGGCGGGATTTCAAACTCCCTTTTGAAAGCGCAATGCGCTCCTGGTAGTAGCGGGCGTCGATATAGCTCTCGACAAGGTCCTTCAGGAAGGTGAGCTTGGCATTGTCAGCCGTCGCATAGGCTGCGCCGAGCGAGGCGATGGCACTTTCCCTGGAGCGACGATACTGGCCGAAAAAGTCGAGCAGCCAGGACAGGCTGGCTTCGCCGCCTGTCGTGTTCGTGGTGCCGACGCTCGTACGCAACCGCCCTTTCTCGCCGGACAGCGTATGCGATGGGCCGACAGTCAGGCTCGGCAGACCGCCGGCGCCGGCAACGGTGACATTGGCAGAGGCCGCGTTGATGTTTTCGAGCGCCTGCTCCACGTCGAGGTTCTCGCGGAGGCCATGGGTCACCAGTCCATCGAGCCGCTTGTCGCGATAGGCCGTCCACCACTCGGCCGTCACGACTTTGCCGTTGCTCTTGCTACCACCCTCTTCGAATTTGGCGGGGAGCGGCATTTGCGGGGGAACGTGATCCGCGCCGCTGACGCAGCCTGCCAGCAGAAGTATCAGTGCGGATGCGGCGTAGTTGAGGGATGATAGTCTTGTGCGAAGCGACGTACTCACGGGCGAGCCTCTTGAACCGGGACCGTGGGTTCAGGCTTAGCGACGCCAGCGTTAATGGCGGTTAAGAAACTGTAAAGTTAGGTAAAATCCGGCACCGCCCTGTCGAGCGATGCTGATCAGCTTTCACCGCCGGCCGCACCATAAGGCATCGGCCGCCTCGGAAGCTCGAGCGTGATCGCCAGGCCGCCGGCTTCCGGCAGCCAGGCATGCACGCGCCCGCCGTGACGCTCGATCGCCTGCCTGGCGATAGCAAGGCCGAGACCATATCCGCCGCGCGGCATGGCATCCTTGCCGCGGGAAAACGGCTGGAAGATGCGTTCGATCTCATCCCGCCCGACGCCTGGCCCCTGATCGGTGACGCAGATCCTGAGGCGGTCGGCCATCGTTTCGCAGGATACGGCCACACGCGAATGCTCGGCGGTATATTTGACGGCGTTGCGGACGACATTTTCGAGCGCCCTGTAGATCAGTTCGCCTTCCACCTCGGCACGGAAGATGCCATCGACGCTCGCCGTGATCGCTACCCCGCGCGCCTGGGCTTCGAATGCCGCGTCGCCCAAGATTTCGTTGAGGAGCTCGATGATGTCGAGGGTCTGCGTCTTCAAGGGCCGGCCGGATCCCGCCGTCAGCCTCGCAAGGGTCAGAACCTCGTCCACCAGCGTATCGAGCCGTTCGACCTCCCGGTCCATACGGTCCAGCATGGCGCCGAGTTTGGCCGGGTTCTGCCGGAGCACGCCGACGCCAGCCTGCAGCCGGGACAAAGGCGAACGCAGCTCATGAGAGACGTCATGGAACAGCCTCTGCTGCGCATCCTGAAGCTCCTGAAGCCGGGCGGCGCTCGCATCGAAATCATAGGCAAGTGCAGTCACTTCATCCTTTCGCCCCGCCATTTTATCGCCGATGCGAAAGTCGAAACGACCATGGGCGAGCGCGCTCAGGCCGTCGCGCAGATGCACGACGGGACGAATGAGATATCGCGCCAGCGCGCCCGCCGCGATCGTGCTGGCGACCAGGATGGTGAGCCACGGTAAGAATGGGCCAAGGCTGTCGAAGGTGGAACCGGCCGGAGCCGACACGGAAAGCCGATAGCAGACTCCATCCTTCGGCACGGATCGGGTGGTGACCGTGTTCTTCTCGGCGCAGGCATCGGCCTCGGCAGGCTTCGACAGGGTCAGGCCGAGCGGTTGCGTCTTTTCGCTTGTGGTCACGAAACGCGCCGCGGCCGCTTCGCCGTCCTCAGCCAGAATATTTGCAGTCAGGTTGAGCACAAGCGTCCGCCGCTCATGTTCCAGCTCGCTTGCGAAGGGAACCGCCTGAAGGAGTTTGACGACAAGGATAATGGCAGCAAGACTTGCCGCCAGAGTCAGCCAGATAATCCTGAAGAACTTCCAGAAAAGCCGGGGCATGGTCAGTCCACGAGAAGTTGATAGCCCTGGCCGCGGACGGACTGGATCCAGGATTGCCCGTCTTCCCGCAGCCCGAGCTTCTGGCGAACGCTGCTGATATGGACGTCGATACGGCGATCGAACGGCGTGAGCGGTTTTCCGAAGGCCCGCTTCGAAATCTCCTGCTTCGATACCAGCTGGCCGGCGCTGCGGGCGAGGACCTCGAGCAGGCTGAATTCGGTACCGGTCAGCTCCAAAATCTCGCCGTGCCATTCGGCGCTTCTGTTACCGGAATGGATCACGAGCTGCCCCACCCTGATCGTGTCGGTCGATACACCCGCCGCTGGCTGGCTCGCGCGGCGCAGGATGGCGCGCAGCCTTGCCGCCAGTTCGCCCGGGGAGCAGGGTTTCGGCACATAGTCGTCGGCGCCGAGATTTAGGCCCGATATCCTGTCGACGTCATCGCCTCTTGCTGTCAGCATCAGGACGGGAACCTGGCTCAGCTTCCTGATCCGCTGCAGCACCTCGATCCCGTTCATCCGCGGCATCATGATGTCGAGCACGATGATATCGACCGTATTGCCGGCAGCCGCGGCAATGGCGGCGCGGCCGTCCGTATCCGTTGCGACGTCATACCCTTCCTCGACCAAATATTCCTGCAGAAGCATCGTCAGCTCGGCATCGTCGTCGATGAGGAGAACCTTGTTCATTCGCATTATCCGTCATTAATCGGGGCAAGCCATACCGCACAAACACGCTAACCCGGCCAAGTTTTACCTAACTTAACACTAACTTGACCGCGCTTAACGTTCGTCCCGTTACTTATCCTGCCATGACATGGATGCGCACCAGGACGGGTCGCCTCGACATCAGCGGCAGTCCTTTGTCGCGTTCGCGCGGAACGCGAAGGCCACCCATGCCTTTGACCACAAGGAATGCTTTGTTGAGAAAACCATGCAAAATACTTGCCGCTGCCGTTGTCGCGGCAGCTCTTGTCTCCCCCGTGTGTTTTGCCATGGCGGAACAGGCCGCTGCAACCGCTCTCACCGTCTCTTTGACGGCGCCGGCGCAGCGGAACTGGCCGGAAACGTTCCGGCGAGCGGATGGCTGAAGCCCTGGCAGGAGGCGGTCATCGCTTCCGAAACCAGCGGCCCGCGCATCACCGATGTCCTGGTCGATGTCGGGTCCGTGGTCACGAAAGGACAGACGCTCGTCCGGCTTTCCCAGGAGAGCGTGATGGCCGATCTCCGCAAGCAGGAAGCCGCGGTCGAGACCGCCACGGCAAGCCTTGCAAAGGCCAAGGCCAATGCCGACCGGGCGCGGCAGCTGCGTCCTTCCGGCGCGCTTTCCGACGAGAAGATCGTCGAATACCTGGCCGACGAGCAGACGGCGACGGCAAGCCTTGCATCCGAAGAGGCCGCACTCGACAGCGAAAAGATCAAGCTTGCACAGACCACGATCATGGCCGTCGACGACGGCGTCATCACGTCGCGTTCCGCCAATCTCGGCGCCGTCGTCTCCCCCGGCACCGAGCTGTTTCGCATGGTTCGCCAGCAGCGTGTCGAATGGCAGGCCGAAGTGTCGGCACGCTACCTCCCGCGCATTTCGGAAGGTTTGAGCGTCAGGATCAACGGACCGGACGGCCAGGCGATCGACGGCAAGGTGAGACTTGTCGGGCCTTCGGTCAGCACCGATACCAGCCGGGCAATCGTCTATGTGGCGCTTCCCACCGGCATCCGGCCGCGCACCGGTCTCTATGTCACCGGCAACATCGAATTGCAGACCTCTCCGGCGCTGACCGTACCTGAGACGGCGATCGTGTTCCGGGACGGGATCTGCTACCTCTTCACTTCAGGTGAGGATCAGCGGGTGCAAAGGGTCAGGGTGGAAACAGGCCGCCGCAACAATGGCGAGGTTGAAATCGTCTCCGGCATCGACCGCTCGTCGAAGGTGGTGACCTCGGGCGGCGCCTTCCTGTCGGACAATGACCGCGTGAAGATTGCGGAGAAAAACTGATGAACTTCTCATCCTGGTCGATCCGCAATCCTGTACCGGCGATATTGCTGTTTGTGATGCTGACCGTCGGTGGACTGTTGGCCTTCAAGCAGCTGCCGATCCAGAACTTCCCCGATATGGACCTTCCCACGATCAACGTCACCGCCACGCTCGAAGGCGCCGCACCGACGCAGCTCGAAACCGAGGTCGCCCGCAAGATCGAGGATGGTCTTGCCGCCCTCAGCTATCTCGACCATATCACCACGACGATCACGGACGGCACCGTCTCGATCAAGGTGTCCTTCAAGCTGGAAAAAGACAGCGAAACGGCCCTGAACGAAGTCCGCAATGCCGTCGACAGCGTCAAGGGCGATCTGCCGGCGCAGATGGAAACACCCAGCGTCAGCAAGGTCACGGTGCAGAGCTCCCCTTTGGTCACCTATGCCGTCCGCTCCACCGCTCTCAACGAGACCGAACTTTCCTGGTTCGTCGACAATGATCTGACCAGGGCGCTGCTGTCGGTATCCGGCGTCGGGCAGGTCAACCGCATCGGCGGGATCGATCGCGAGGTTCATGTGGATCTCGATCCCGCGACGATGGCGTCGCTGGGTGTCACTGCGGCCACGGTATCGTCGCAGCTGAAGGCGGTGCAGACGGATACGTCGGGCGGCCTCGGCGAAATCGGCGGCACCCGCCAGACCTTGCGCACGCTCGGCGCCCTGCCGTCGGTCGAGGCGCTGAAGGGGCTCAAAATTCCCCTGGCGACCGGCCAGCAGGTTCGCCTCGATGACGTGGCATCCGTCACCGACAGCTTCGCCGAGCGCTCCTCGATGGCTTATCTCGACGGCAAGCCGGTGATCGCGGTCGAGATCGAGCGTTCGAACGGATTTTCCGACAGCGGTGTTGCCGCCGACGTCGACAACGCGATCAAACAGTTCGCCGCCAAGCATTCCAACGTCGAGATCGACGAGGCTTACAGCACGATCGGACCGATCATCGGCAATTACGATGGTTCGATGCATATGCTCTACGAAGGTGCGATCTTGGCGATCATCGTCGTCTGGCTTTTCCTGCGGGACTGGCGGGCGACGATCCTGTCGGCCGTGGCGCTGCCCTTGTCTGTCATACCGACCTTCCTTGTGATGTATTTCGCCGGCTTCAGCCTGAATATCGTCACGCTGCTTGCCCTGTCGCTGGTGGTCGGCATCCTTGTCGACGATGCCATCGTCGAGATCGAGAATATCGCCCGCCACTTGCAGATGGGCAAACGGCCGATCGATGCCGCCCTCGAAGCAGCCAACGAGATCGGGCTTGCCGTTATCGCAACCACCTTCACGCTGGTCTCGGTCTTCCTGCCGACGGCCTTCATGAGCGGCATCCCGGGCCTCATTTTCCGCCAGTTCGGCATCACCGCCGCCGTCGCCGTCCTCGCCTCGCTCGTGGTCGCGCGCCTGCTGACGCCGATGATGGCCGCCTATTTCATGAAGGCCCATCCGACCGAGGAGAAGGATGGCCGGATCATGCGTGCCTATATATCAATCGTAAAGGCTGCCATGAACCGCAGAAAGACGACCGTGGCCGTCACCGCCATCCTCGTGGCGCTGTCGCTTGCGACCATCCCGCTGCTGAAATCGGGCTTCCTGCCGGCGTCCGACGACGCGCGAACCCAGATTACGCTGACCATGCAGCCGGGCGCCACCATCGAGCAGACGGATGCCACTGCCAGGAAGGCCGCGGATATTATCGGCAAGCTTCCCGACGTGACGCATGTCTTTTCCGCCGTCGGTTCGACCTCCTCGGACGGCGGCCCGGACGCCAGCACCACGAGCGATGTCGGATCGGCGACAATCGTTGCCGTGCTGCCGCCCATCGACGAGCAATCGGAAATCGAAAACGATATCCGACAGGCGCTTTCCGTCCTCCCCGGCGTGCGTGTGGAGGTCGGCGGCGGCGGCAATGGCACGAAGCTCGAGATCACGCTCGCAAGCGACGATGCGAATGTCCTCGACAGCGCCAGCACGGCGCTTGAGGAACAGCTCCGCTCGCTGCAGGGCATCGGCGCCGTGACGTCAACCGCGGCCCGGCAGGCGCCCGAGATCCAGATCACGCCAGACTTTCCACGCAGCGCCGCGCTCGGGGTCACGTCGAGCGCTATCGCCGAGGCCGCGCGCGTGGCGACGAACGGCGAATATTCCTCCGATCTGCCGAAGCTCAACCTGCCTCAGCGGCAAATCCCCATCGTCGTCCGCTTCTCGCCCGAGACGCGCACCAATCTGGACGACATCAAGAACATGCGGTTGGCGGGAACGAACGGCAACGTCGATCTCGGATCGATTGCCGATGTGAAGATCGGCGGCAGCCCCTCCGAGATCGACCGCATCGATCGGATGCGCGATGTCACCCTTTCCGTCGAACTCAACGGCCGCATCCTCGGCGACGTCAACCGCGAAGCGCAGGCGCTGCCCGCTCTCCAGCACCTGCCGGCGGGCGTCACCCTGGTCGAACAGGGCGAACTTCAGCGCAGTTCGGAGCTGTTCCAGAGTTTTGCTCTTGCCATGGCGATCGGCGTGTTCTGCATCTACGCGGTCCTCGTTCTGCTCTTCCACGATTTCCTGCAGCCGCTCACCCTTCTGATGGCTCTGCCGCTCTCGCTCGGCGGCGCGCTGGTGCCGCTGGTGCTGACCGGAACGAGCTTCTCCATGCCTGCGGTCATTTGATAGGCGTGGTGACAAAGAACTCCATCCTGCTGATCGAATATGCGATCATGTCGCGTCAGCGGGGCATGACCAGATTCGACGCCCTGGTGGATGCCTGCCACAAGCGCGCACGGCCGATCGTCATGACTACCATCGCCATGGCCTCAGGCATGCTGCCGGCGGCGCTCAGCCTGATGGGCGGCGATTCGAGCTTCCGCCAGCCGATGGCGATCGTGGTGATCGGCGGCGTGGTGATGTCGACGCTGCTCAGCCTGATCGTCATCCCCGTCATCTTCACCTTCGTCGACGATTTCGAACAGATCCTCAAACGGGTCCTGCGCCGGCTCGGACTGGCCCAAAACATCGCCGGGGATAAACCGCATGCATCCAACGATCACGCGGCGATCGCCTTCCAGCCCGAGCAGGCAAGACGAGGGCAAGGTCAGAGATGATGTCCGCTGCCCGACAAGGCAACAGCCAGTGACGGGCAACCTCTTCGGTCGCGTTCTCTCCCCCACGGGAACAAGACCGCGGGACGTACTCCCCCGCAGGCGGCCTCAAGCCGCCTGCGCGTCCTGCATTCCAATCAGGAGGTACAGAAATGGTTCGGAAAGAGCGTGATGCCCTGTCGGGAGCAGCGCTGCTGCCTATGCTTTATGTTGCCAAGTCTCACGACAATGGCTTCATCGATCCGAAATCGGGTAAAGCGCCGCTCGCGTAGCCGACGGCGCCGAGCGTAGCGATGGCGATTCGGCCGTCGCGGATCGACAGCAGCGGCCCGTCCCGCGCCTGTTCGTAGAGATCGGGATGGGCAGCGGCAAAACGCGCCTTCTCGGCCTGCGGCGCGCCTGCATGCCGGCCACATAGTGATGGCCATTGCGCTCGACATGGGAGAGGCCGAACAGCGAAACCAGCGCCAGATCCTGCTGCACGGCAAGCCCGGCCTGGCAGGTCAGATCCTCGCCGGAGAGAAACAAGGCCGGCACGCCTTCCGTTCTGATGCGGATCGCCTTCATGAGCGAGCGGTAAATGCCCTTGCAGGTTTTCGAGGAGACGACGGTATAGCCGAGCGCCCGGGCGCGGGCGAAGGCGCCATCGCCTTCATCGCTCTCATCGATCAGGAAAGGTCGTTCCGTTATGGAGGTCAAGCTCAAGGCAAGGGTGCGACTGCCATGCAGGATTGATGAATTCACTCTGCCTGATCCCGTGCTTCAGGACAGGCTGATCGCTGCCGACCTATCGAGGTCGCGGGCGAGATAGTCCTGGATCTGGCGAACGATCTGGCTGGCATGGGCGATTGCCAGCCGGTCGGCCCGCTCGGCATCGCCCGCCTCGATCGCGGCGATGATTTCCTCGTGTTCGTCGACATACTGGCGCGGCAGGCGGTCGTCGAAGGTCGAATAGTAAAGGCGAAGGATGCGCCGGCCTTCGTCGAGCAATTTGGCAAAGAAGGCCGTGTAATAGGCATTGCCGGCAAGCTCGGCGATCGCCACGTGAAATTCGCGGTTCGCCTCGATCATCGCATAGGCATCGCGCGCGGCGACGGCATCGGCAAAATCCTTCTGATGCTGGCGGATGCTCTTCATGATTCCGCCGTTCCGCCTCTCGGCCGCCCCGCGCGTCGTGACACGGTACATCAGCGTCAGCGCTTCGAAATAGGTAGGAAGGCTTGCAAAATCGATCGGCGCGACGATCGTGTTTCGGTTCGGCAGGGTCGTGACCAGCCCATCGGCGACAAGCCGCAGGAGCGCCTCGCGAATGGGCGTCCGCGACATCCCGAAACGCTCCGACAGCCGGACCTCATCGAGCGGGCTACCGGGCTCCAAAGCCATCGACAGGATCTCCCGGCGCAGCGTCACATAGACGCTCTGCGTGCCGGAGCCGCGCACCCGTACATTTTCCGTCTCATTCTGCATATGTCCTGCCTCTGTCCTGAAGCCTTGTATTGCGTTCCGGCCGGTTTCTGCAACGGTCCTGATAAAGCGGGTTGAGTCCTGTCGACAGTTTGTATATAACACTCCTGACTTCAAAGGGGTTCAAGCGATGACGACAGGATGGAAGGGCGTATTTCCCGCCGTAACGACACAATTCAACGAAGATCTTTCCGTGGATCTGCCCTCGACCCAGCGCGTTCAGGACGCGCTCGTCAATGACGGCGTCAACGGGCTGATCGTCATGGGCACATGCGGCGAGAACAACTCGCTCGATCCCGATGAGAAGCGCACGATCCTCAAAGCCGCCATCGAGGTCGTCAACGGCCGCGTTCCCGTCGTCACAGGCGTCTCCGAATTCGACACGCGGCGCGCCGTCGCCTATGCCCGCGACGCCGAAAAGCTCGGCGCCGACGGCCTGATGCTGCTGCCGGCCATGGTCTATGTGCCCAAGCCGGAAGAGCTGATCGCGCATTTCCGCACCGTGGCCGAGGCAACCTCGCTGCCGATCATGCTCTACAACAACCCGCCGGCCTACCGCGTCAACATCGGCGTCGACGTGCTGAAAGTGCTTGCCGACGTGCCGAATATCAAGGCCGTCAAGGAAAGCGCGCCAGATCCGCGCCGCTTCACCGACCTCATCAACGCCTTCGGCGACCGTTTCGATATCTTTGCCGGCCTCGACGACGTCGCGCTCGAGGGTCTGATGCTCGGCGCCAAGGGCTGGGTCTCGGGCCTCACCAGCGCCTTCCCGGAGGAATCCGTGCAGCTCGTTGCTGCCGCCGAACGCGGAGACTGGGAAGAGGCCCGCAGGATCTACCGCTGGTTCATGCCGCTTCTGCATCTCGATGCCGAGCATGACCTCGTGCAGTCGATCAAGCTCGCCGAACAGATCATGGGCCGCGGCTCCGAACGCGTCCGCATGCCGCGCCTGCCGCTTTCAGGGGCACGGCGCACCGAAGTCACCGCCATGGTCGAGAAGGCTGCCGCGACGCGTCCATCGAAACTCGGCAAGGCCGCCTGAGATTGCGAGGCCGGCAGCGCACATGAGCTGCCGGCCTTTCCATGCCTCGCTTTAAGTGACCGGCGCCATGCCGGAGCGGCTCAAGCTGTTGCGGCTGACCAGCGACGGCATCTGGAAAATATGCTCGGCGCCGGTGCGGCCCTCTATTCTCGAAATCAACGTCCGGGTGGCGACCTGACCGAGCTCTCTGCCCGACTGATCGATGCTTGCGAGATTGACGAGGCCGAGCGCTGCGGTCGACGAATTGTCATATCCGACAACGGCAAGATCCTCAGGCACACGCACACCCATTTCCATCGCCAGGCTCAGAAGGGTGACGGCGTCCAGATCGCTCCAGCAGAACACGGCGCGCGGCCTGTTCTTCCTCGACAGGAACTTTCGCATCGTTTCCTCCCGCTTTGGCGGGGCGATCGGAATTTTCGTGATCGGCGCAGACGAGCCCAATCCGCCACGCTGGATCGCCCGGCGGAAGCCGATCTCACGCTGGCGAACGACGGAAACCTGGTGCCCCTCACGCTCGCCGAGGCTCAGCATTTCGATGTCGCGATAGCCGCAGGCAAGCAACGCTTCAACCGCAATCTCGGCTCCACGCTGGTCGTCGGCATTGACCGTATCGAAGGCCGTAGCGCCGGCATCGTGATAACCGACCGCGACGATCGGTATCTGAGCAGCAAACTTTGCGATGATGTCAGAGGGCAGGCGCGGCGCAACCAGGATCAGGCCGTCCATCTTGTAGTCGATCATCGACTCGATCAGCGACGTCTCCAGCTGCACGCGCGCATCGCTGACGCCGATCATCGCTTGGTAATGCGAAGGCGCCAGCACGCCGTTCACCCCGGCAATCACCTCCGGAAGGAAGGGATTGCGGATGTCGATCAAAAGCACGCCGATGGTGAAACTGCGGCCCCGCAACCCGCGCGCCGCGCGTGAAGGACGATATCCAAGCACTTCAATAGCGTCGGTCACTTTCGCCCGTAGCGCTTCACTGACGCCGTAGGCGTTTCGCATCACCTTCGAGACCGCGGCGACCGATACGCCTGCATGCGTTGCCACTGTCCGGATCGTCACGCGATCATTTCGTTGCAGTCTTTTCTTCTCTTCGATCGACATGAAATCTCTGGGCTACTCTGCGAGCCGTCACAATCGCTCGCAAAACCAACATGGCAGACTGGCGACGAAATTTCTATTGCGCTTCCGAAAAAAATGTAGAACGTTATATGGAGAACGTTCTACATTATCCGGGAGGGACTTGATGAACTTTCAGCCGGCAGCCATCAGCGGCGATCGCGTTTCGCGCGCCTGGTCTGGAGACATGATCGCGCCACTGTCGGACGGCGGTCAGGGAACGCAGGCAAGTTTCGTCTCCAAGAGCTTCGATTACGATGGCGCCGGACGTCCGGTCGAGCTCTTCATCTCCGCGCTCGGCCTCTACCGCTGCTTCATCAACGGTGGGCGCGTCGGCACCGATCTCTTGACGCC
This sequence comes from Rhizobium lentis, assembly GCF_014200175.1. GTDB lineage: Bacteria > Pseudomonadota > Alphaproteobacteria > Rhizobiales > Rhizobiaceae > Rhizobium > Rhizobium mulingense. The sequence goes on from NZ_JACHBD010000009.1 coordinate 53,164, forward strand.
GGGCTGGACGAACTATGACGATCGCATTGCCTATCAGCGATACGAGGTCTCGAGCCTACTCAAACCAGGCCGCAACCGGATCGAGATCTGGCTCGCCGACGGATGGTACCGATCGCCGATCATGTGGGGCGTCAGCGCGATCCCGAATTGCTGGGGCGACAGGATCGGCGCCATTGCCGATCTGGTCGGAGAGGACGGCACCATTCTGTCCACCGATCCGAGCTGGCGGAGCGGCCTTCTGCCAATTCTGAAGTCGGGGATCTATTTCGGCGAGATCTATGACGCGCTCCGGGAAAACCTGGACGAAACCCATGGGACCGAGAGACTGCCGTTCGACAGGGGGCTGCTCGTCGCCCATGAGACCGCGGCAGTGCGGGAGTTGCAGCCGCTCGCCCCCATCGACAGCTGGAGCGATGATGAAGGCAGGACGATCTATGACTTCGGCCAGAATGCCGGCGGTTATGTCAGATATACGGTCCGCGGCGTCCGTGGCAGCGAAGTGCGGGTCGAGCATTCGGAAGTCCTCGGGCCGGGTCGCCATTTCGACAATCGCAACTTCCGTACGGCCGCAGCGCACACGCTTTACACGTTGCGCGGAGACGGCGACGAGACCTATGCGCCGCACTTCACCTTCCACGGTTTCCGCTATGCCAGAGTGACGATTACTGGAAACGCAGAGATCCTCGAAATCACATCGATCCCGATCTCGTCGGTGCCGGAACCCGCCGGCGGCTTCACTTCAGGCAATTCTCTCGTCAATCGCCTGGTTGAGAATACCATCTGGTCGCAGCGCGCGAATTTCGTCGAGGTGCCCACAGATTGCCCGCAGCGCGACGAACGGCTTGGGTGGACCGGTGACGCCCAAGTGTTTGCCGCAACCGCCTGCTGGCTGAGCGACAGTCAATCCTTCCTCAGGAAATATCTGCGGGATGTGATGGCCGACCAGCGCGATGACGGCGCCATCTCGCATTTCTCGCCGGACCCGACGCGTCTGCACCCCGCCAACTTCCCTGGTTATGCCGGCTCGACCGGCTGGGGCGACGCGATCGTCGTCATTCCCTGGGTTCTCTATACCCATTACGGCGATCGGGCCGTTCTTTCGGAATGCCTGGATTCCATGGTGCGCTGGGTCGATTTCGTCTGGTCCATTTCGGATGGCCCGATCGTGCGCCCGCCGTCACGCTGGGGTTCGCGCGGCTTCACCTTCGGCGACTGGCTGCAGCCGGTCGGCGACAACAGAAAGCCGCGCCCGACGATCGCCGACGATTGTGCAGCTACCCTCTACCACTTCATCTCGACAGATCTTCTGGCAAAAATCGCCGCCGTTCTCGGCGAAGAAACGCTTGAAGAGCAGATGAAGCGCCGCGCCGAAGAAATCAGGCACGCTTTCGCAAACGAGTTCATCACGCCGGCGGGACGACTCGCTCACAACGACCAGACCTCTTATGCACTCGCTTTCCTCTACGACTTGATACCTGCAGAGCATGATCAGGCGGCCCGGCAGCATTTCAGGCAGGTGATCATCGATGCCGACTACAAGATCGGCACCGGCTTCATCGGCACCCCTGCCCTGCTGCCGGCGTTGACGAAGCTCGGAATGGACGACCTTGCCGAAAAAGTCTTCCTGCAGGAAGACGTGCCGGGCTGGCTCTACCAGGTCTCCAAGGGAGCAACGACGATCTGGGAGCGCTGGGACTCCATGGCGCCCGACGGCACCATCTACGAACCCGAGATGAACAGCTATAACCACTATGCCTATGGGGCGGTCTGCCAATGGCTGTTCGAATGCGTCGCCGGCATTTCGCCGAGCCCGGCAGCACCCGGCTTTGCCGAAGTGATCATAAACCCGGCACCAATCCCGTCGCTCTCGCCTGTTTCAGCCTATCATGACATCAGCAAGGGCCGCATCGAGGCCGGCTGGCAGTGCGCTGGAAACGAGGTCACCTACGTGCTGACGCTTCCGGAAGGCTGCATCGGCCGCTTCCGGCCGGGACGGCGACACCGGAACCCTTTGCTCAACGGAGAGCCTGTCGTCGAGGAGGCCGTTCTTCCTCCGGGCACGCACGTGCTGGTGTTTTCCCTACGCGATTCTTGAGGAGCATATAGGTCACACCGTTCAGAGGAGGAACGTCATGACACATCGGATAAGGTACATTCTTGCCGGCGCATCCGCGCTTCTGGCCTTGGCCGCGGCCAGCCCGTCTCATGCAGAAACCACATTGTCTTTCCTGATCGACAACAACCCCGACACGGTCGCGGCGGCCGAAGCACTGGTTGCGGCCTACCAGGCCAAGGCGCCCGACGTGACGATCGAAATCGAGCCGCGGGCAGGTGGTGGCGAGGGTGACAACATCATCAAGACGCGCCTGGCGACGGGGGAGATGTCCGATGTGTTCCTCTATAATTCTGGATCTCTCTTGCAGGCGCTGAAGCCGGCGCAGACACTTGTCGATCTGAGCGGACTTGCGTCGCAGGCGAAGGTGGATGAAGGCTTCAAGTCGGTCGTCCGTGCCGATGGCAAGCTTTACGGCGTTCCCTTCGGCACGGCGATGGCGGGTGGCATCCTCTACAACAGGAAGATCTATCAGGACCTCGGCCTCACCGTTCCGAAGACGTGGGCGGATTTCATGGCCAACAATGCCAAGGTCAAGGCTTCGGGCAAGGTCGCCGTGGCGCAGACCTATCGCGATACCTGGACATCGCAGCTGTTCGTTCTGGCCGACTATTACAATCTGCATGCCGCCGTGCCGAACTTCGCCGCCGACTATACTGCCAACAAGGCGAAATATGCGGAGACGCCCGCCGCCACCAAAGGCTTCGAACGGCTGAAGGATGTTCACGACGCCGGCCTTATGAACGAGGATTTCGGCGCGGCAAGTTATGACGACGGCCTCAGAATGGTGGCGACCGGCGAAGCAGCGCATTATCCGATGCTGAGCTTCGCCATCGGCGCCATCAAGCAGAATTATCCCGAGAATCTTGCAGATGTCGGTTTCTTAGCGCAGCCGAGCGACGATGCGGCGACGAACGGCCTGACGGTCTGGATGCCGCCCGCCCTCTATATTCCCCTGACCAGCCAGCACGCAGAGGAAGCGAAGAAGTTCGTGGATTTCGCCGGAAGCGTCGAAGGCTGCAAGATCATGGTGGAAACCAACACCGTGCAGGGGCCTCCGCTGATAGACGGCTGCGATCTGCCTGCCGACGTACCGCCTGCCGTAAAGGACATGCTCCCCTATTTCGACGCCAAGGGAAAGACGACCCCGGCACTGGAATTCGTATCGCCGGTGAAGGGTCCGGCTCTCGAGCAGATCACCGTCGAAGTCGGTTCAGGGATTCGCCAGCCCGCCGAGGCAGCGAAGCTCTATGACGAGGATGTGCGCAAACAGGCCAAGCAGCTCGGCCTGCCCAACTGGTAGCGGTCGTTCGGGCCAGCTAACCTCGCTCCTGACGGGGCGAGGTTTCCCCCGATCGAAGAGGTAGTCATGACCGAGACACGCCCGCACTCGCGCAAATCGCCCTACCCGCTGTGGTTTTTCATCCCCGCCGCCATTATTTACGGCGTGCTGTTCCTTTTTCCGACCATATCGTCTCTCTGGTACAGCCTGACGCGCTGGGATCTCTCGACGGCCCAGTTCATCGGGCTCGAAAATTTCCAACAGTTCTTTTCCGAACCCTTCCTGATCAAGGGGCTGATCAACACGCTGATCTACGCGGTGACGACCTCAGGCCTGAAAACGGTCTGCGGACTGCTGCTGGCCGTGCTGCTCACCAGCAATATCTTCGCCCGTGGCTTCCTGCGCACGCTGGTTTTCTTTCCCGTGCTGGTCTCGACGATCGGCATCGGCATAACCTTCACGGTCATGATGCATCCGACCAAGGGCATCATCAATGTTACGCTCGCGACGCTTGGAATACCGGGGCCGGGATGGCTGACCAATCCGACACTTGCGCTTTTTTCGGTGGCCCTGGTCGATGTCTGGAAGGGCGTCGGCCTCGCCACCCTGATTTTCATCGCCGGTCTTGCTGCGATCAGCCCGGATTATTACGAGGCGGCGAGGATCGACGGCGCCACGCGGCTCCAGCAATTCATTCGGATCACCCTACCGCTCGTGCGTCCCGCCACCGTCATCGTGGTGACCTTGTCGCTGATCGGTGGGCTCCGTTCCTTCGATCTCATATGGGCCATGACCCGCGGCGGACCCGGTTTCTCTTCCGATGTGATCGCCTCGGTCATCTACAAGCAGTACCAGGCTGGTTTTTATGGGCTGTCAACGGCCGGCAACGTCATTCTGTTCGCACTGATTGCCGTGATCATCCTGCCCTTCACCCTGTGGTTCAACCGGCGCGAGGTCGAGGAATGAGAAGCGTCCGCCCCTATGTGACGGGCGCGATAGCCCTTGCCGTCGCGGCCGTCATCTTCGTCATGCCTTTCGTTTTCGTCGCCCTGCAGGCGGTGAAATCCAAATCGGAGGCCTCCCGGCTCGATTTCGAATTCCCGGAGCATTGGCTGTTCTGGGACAATCTCGTCGCCGTCTTCAAGGCGCGCGACTATCAACTCGTGCTTGCCTATTTCAATTCGACGCTGATCACGGTCGTTTCCGTCACGATCCTGATCCTGCTGTCGGCGATGGTCGGATATGTAATGCAGCGCCGCAAGACGGCGTGGAACCGCGTGGCTTTCGCTGCGCTGTTCATGGGCCTGATGATGCCGCCGGCCGTTGTTCCCACCATCGGCCTTTTGCAGGACATCGGCCTCTTCAAGACCATGACGGGAATGATCCTGATCCAGGTTGCCTATAATCTCTCCTTTTCGGTCCTGCTTTATCGGTCGTTCATTTCGACCATCCCGCGCGATCTCGACGAGGCGGCGCTGATCGACGGCGCCAAGCCCCGGCAGATCTTCTTCCGGGTGGTCCTGCCGCTGCTGAAGCCGGTGACCGTGACCAATATCGTCGTCCAGTCGATCGCGATCTTCAACGATTTCACCAATCCGCTCTATTACTTGCCGGGCAAGGAGAACGTGACGGTGCAGCTGACGCTCTATAATTTCCAGAGCATGTATTCGAGCCAGTACAATCTGCTTTTCATGAACATCCTCCTCGTAACGATTCCGCCGCTGATCGTCTTCATCTTCTTCAACCGCCAGATCGTCGCAGGCATGACATCAGGCGCAGTCAAAGGGTAGCAGAATGGCTGAGCTCACTCTCAAACAGGTTCGCAAGAGCTTCGGCGCACTCGAAGTCATCAAAGGTATCGATCTTGAGGTTGCCTCCGGCGAATTCGTCGTCTTCGTCGGCCCGTCGGGATGCGGGAAGTCGACGCTGCTGCGCATCATCGCCGGTCTGGAAGAGACGACTTCAGGTAGGCTGACCATCGGCGGCAAGGACGTGACCTATGCCGAACCTTCGGAGCGGGGCATCGCCATGGTGTTCCAGAGCTACGCGCTCTACCCGCATATGACGGTTGCCGAGAATATCGGCTTCGGCCTTTCACTCGCCCGCCGTCCAAAGGCGGAAATTGCCGCTAAGGTCGCGGCGACTGCGGAAACGCTGCAACTCACCCAGTTGCTGGAGCGAAAGCCGAAAGCGCTCTCCGGCGGCCAGAGACAGCGTGTCGCCATAGGCCGGGCGATCGTCCGCGATCCCAAGGTTTTCCTGTTCGACGAGCCGCTTTCCAATCTCGACGCGTCGCTCAGAGCCCAGATGCGGCTTGAGATCGCCGATCTCCACACTCGGCTGAATTCGACGATGATCTATGTCACCCACGACCAGGTCGAAGCCATGACGATGGCCGACAAGATCGTCGTGCTGAACGGTGGCGCCGTCGAGCAGATCGGCAGCCCGATGGAGCTCTACCGCAATCCCGCCACACCCTTCGTCGCCGGCTTCATCGGTAGCCCGAAGATGAACCTCTATGGCGGCGAGACGGCACGGCGAATGAACTGCACGACCTACGGCATCCGTCCGGAACATATCAGGCTTTCGGAAGGCCCTGGCCAGTGGCAGGGCAGAATCCGCCACGTGGAACGGCTCGGCGCCGATGCGATCCTCTATCTCGATGTCACCGACCTCGGCGAAATGGTCGTGCGCGCCGAAGGCGAAACGGCTTTTGCGCCTGGCATGAAGGTCTGGGCAGATCCGGTGGAGGGAGCGGAACACCGGTTCTGAGTTTCGGTTAACCCCCTCCTCGAGAGCAATCCTACCGACTGAAGATCCCGCCCCTCACGGTTGTTTTGTTTGAGAGTGCCGCCAAATCCTTTTTGGGCCGGAGCGGCAGATTCATCCGTTCGTGAACAATGCCCGTGATACCAAGATCGCCGTTATTAAGCTCGCGAAATAACACTGATAGTAACGACCGAAATAGGCTAACCGCTTGATGTCTGCCGGAACTGCCAGACGTTGCAGAACCGATCCCCACACAAACGCTGCAAATAGGCGTGCAGCCCGAGAATGTAGATGTGCGCCTTTGTTTCTCCCCAAGCTTCGCAGGTATCACGCCAAATCCTGTCCTTGCGAGGCGGTAGCACGCAGATAAAATCGATAAGAGCGCATCGCTATCGGCGCTTGTTGCGGCCTATGACGTCTTCAGCCGAAAGGGCGACAAACTCGCTGTCGTCGGCCCGCATCGCAGGCGCAAGCTCCTTCTGCAGCATATCCCAGGTCTCATCACGGGTCTGCAAGTCGCGGCGAATAAGGGCGCGAATATATTCGCTGGCATTTTCATAGAGGCCGTGGTCACCGATCTGCTGCTGGATATGATCCTGCAACTGCCCACTGACCTTCACATGAATGCTATCCGACGCCACTGGCATACCCCATCGTTCCTTTTATCATCGGTAGCGTCGCATATAGTGTCAACATTCATCACATCGCTTCTGGCGACCTGACGAGGTGCTTAAAGAAAAACTCAGGCTCTCAACTGCGGCAAAGCATTGCCGGCCATTGACAGGAGCGGCTCGTAATCCGCTTCGGAGAGCAGCGCGATATCGACCAGTCCGAGCGTCGCGCGCATGGCCGCCAAGGACGGCTCTCTAATGGCGGCATGCAACGCACCTCGAAGGAGGAGGATTGTTTGGCTCGATGTGTCGCCTGATGTGATGAACGGGAGACCGGGAGCCTTGGGTGTTTCGGCGATGATCCGGATGTCCTCGACCAGGGCGGTATCGAAACGGCGGATATTCTCAAGAGCGATACAATCGATGGCCGCGCTTTCCGCCCTGCCCTCGACAACGGCGGCAATGCTGCCGCCGTGGCTGCCTGTTTCGATGATCCGGCCAAAGAAACGGCCGCTGCGCGCAAGCGGAGCGACGGCGGCGCGAAAGAGATTGCTGCCGGAGTTGCTGTCAGGGCTGTTGATCGCAGCTGTCGTGCCGCGCAGATCCTCCAGCACGCGAAGGAAAGAATTCTTCCGGACGATGATGAAGCTGCGCATCAACGGCCCATCGCAGCCTGGATGGCTATATACGGGCGTGGCCACCAGCCGCACCCGGCCGCGCAGGCTCGTGGCAAAAGGATAGCCGCATGCCTGCGACAGAAGCAGGTCCGGCCTCAGCCAGGCTTCGTCATAGGCAACCGTCTGGTCGAGCGTTTCAGGCACCCCCGTGAGCCCGGAGTGCAGGAGGTCATGCCGGAGAAACGACCAGAGTTCGGCCGTCGCCTCCGCGAGCGGCCGGGACGTCAGGTACATGGCAATGCTGACGAGATGCATGCCGATCTTTCATTACAGGCGGCGCTGGAACGCAAAGGTCGAGGATCAGGCAATGCCGCCCAGGCATACATATTTGAGCTCGGTATATTCGTCCAATCCGTGCCTGGAGCCTTCGCGGCCGAGGCCCGACATCTTGACGCCGCCGAACGGCGCCTCGGCGGTGGAGACGAGACCGGTATTGACCCCGACCATTCCATATTCGAGCGCTTCGGCCACGCGGAAGACCCGCGACAGATCGCGCGCATAAAAATAGGAGGCAAGTCCGAACTCGGTGTCATTTGCCTGCTCGATGACGTCCTGCTCGTCGCGGAACCGGAAAAGCGGGGCAAGAGGCCCAAAGGTTTCCTCACGCGCCACCTGCATGCCGGCAGCAACGTCACGCAGAATGGTCGGCTCGAAGAAATGGCCGCCAAGCGCGTGGCGCTTGCCACCCGTTACGATCCCGGCGCCTTTTGCAACGGCATCCCGGATATGGCTTTCGACTTTGGCAACGGCATTGTCGTCGATGAGTGGGCCAAGCACGACGTCACGCTCCAGACCGTTGCCGACCTTCAACTTCGAAACTGCCTCGGCGAGCTTGGCTGCAAATGCCTCGTAGACGCCATCCTGGACGTAAAGCCGGTTGGCGCAGACACAGGTCTGGCCGTTGTTGCGGAATTTGGCGATGATGGCGCCTTCGACCGCCGCATCGAGATCGGCGTCGTCGAATACGATGAAGGGTGCATTGCCGCCGAGCTCGAGACCGAGCTTCTTGATCGTCGGCGCGCATTGCCGGTAAAGCAGCTCGCCCGTCCGGGTGGAGCCGGTGAAGGTCAGGACCCGGACGTCGCGGCTGGCGGTCAGCGCTCCGCCGATTGCGGCGGCGTCACCGGTGACAACGTTGAGGAGGCCCGGCGGCAGGCCGGCTCGCTCTGCGAGGACGGCGATCGCGATCGCGGAGAACGGCGTCTGCAGCGCCGGCTTGAGAACGACGGCGCAGCCGGCGGCAAGCGCGGGGCCGATCTTGCGCGTGATCATCGCGTTCGGAAAGTTCCAGGGCGTGATCGCCGCCACGACGCCGGCCGGCTGGCGCAGCACAAGGATGCGCTTGTCCGGCTGATGCCCCGGTACGATCTCGCCGTTGATGCGTCGTGCCTCCTCGGCGAACCATTCGATGAAGCTCGCACCATAGGTGATTTCCCCCTTGGCTTCAGCCAAGGGTTTTCCCTGCTCCAGCGTCAGGATCATCGCCAGATCGTCACTGTTTTCGATCATCAGGCGATGCCAAGTCTTGAGAACGGCGGCGCGCTCCCCGGCGGTCTTCTTCGCCCAAAGCTTCTGGGCGATGACGGCGGCCCGAATGGCATCTTCGGTTTCCGTTGCACCGAAATCGGGGACCGCACCCAGCAGCTCACCTGTCGCCGGATTGCGGACCATGGCCGACGCGCGACCTTCCGCTTCGACCCAGCGATCGGCGATGGGGCATGCCTGGCGGAACAGCGAGGGATCATTGAGTTTCATGGGACAACTTTCAACAGAATACGTGAGCGGCGCCGGGATCGAAATCGAGATGGACTATATCTCCACGATTGAGCCCCGCAATAGCCTCATGCCCGAACGGCAAGCGAACCGAAAGCGCCTCGCCTGTCGCCGTCTCCGTGGAGACGTGGATATTGTTGCCGAGAAAGGTAATGTCGCTGACCGTCGCGGCAAGACCTGCGCCGGCGGCTCTCGCGCGCGACAGCCGAATGCGCTCCGGCCTCAGCATCAGCGCCGCCCTTGCGCCGGAGGTCCCTTTTCCATGCACGGGAATCTGGTTGAAGATGGTTCCCCCTCCGAGCGCTATGGTGGCCTGTCCGCCGGAAGACGACACCAGGTCACAGGAAATGAAGTCGCTGTCGCCGATGAATTCGGCGACGAAACGGGTCTTGGGATTGGCGTAGAGCTCCGGGCCGGTCCCGATCTGGTCGATGACGCCCTTGGAGAATACGGCGATGCGGTCAGAGAGCCGCAGCGCCTCTTCCTGATCGTGCGTGACGTAGAGGATTGTCACTTCGGTCTGCTGGTGGATGCGGCGGATCTCATGCTGGATTTCCTCGCGCAGCTTCTTGTCGAGCGCCGACAGTGGCTCGTCCATCAGAAGCACCGGCGGATCATAGGCAAGGGCCCTGGCAAGGGCGACACGCTGCTGCTGACCGCCGGACATCTGCGCCGGCTTGCGATCCTCGAAGCCTTCGAGCCGGACGAGGCGCAGCATCTCCTTCACCTTGCTGTCAATCTCGGCCTTCGACTTGCGCCGGACCTTCAGCGGAAAGGCGATGTTTTCGCCGACTGTCAGATGCGGAAACAAGGTGTAGCGCTGGAACACCATGCCGATATTGCGCTTGTGCGATGGCGTGGCGAGCAGGGTCTTGCCCTCGAGCGTAATGTCGCCTTTGGTCGGGTTTTCAAAGCCGGCCAGAATGTAGAGCGTCGTGCTCTTGCCGGATCCGGACGGTCCAAGGAAAGTCAGGAATTCACCGCGCCGGACATCGAGATTGACGTCGTGCACGGCGACGACCGGGCCGTATTCCTTGCGTATTCCGCGGATCTGAAGGAATGGTTCGTTCATTGTTTCAGTACCTTACGCATGACGGCAACCAGCGCCATCAAGATGATCGTCAAAAGGATGAGAAGGGTCGAGGCGGCAGCGACGACAGGTGTCAGGTCTTGCCTGAGCGTCGCCCATACCTTCACCGGCAGCGTCTGCAGGGTCGGGCTCGACATGAAGATCGCCACCACCACCTCGTCCCAGGATGTCAGGAACGAGAAGACGGCGGCCGAAAACAGCCCGTGGCTGATCGCAGGAAGCGTGACCCTGATCTTCGCTTCCAGGGGCGAGGCGCCGCAAAGCACTGCCGCGTCCTCGATCGACTTGTCGAAGCCTTCCAGCGCACTTGATATGGATAGGATCGAGAACGGGAGCGCAAGCACGAGGTGCGAAATGACAAAGCCGATCAAGGTGCCGCCAAGGCCGATCCTGAGAAAGAAAGCGTAGAGGGCAACTGCGAGAACCACGACCGGCAGGATCATCGGCGTCAGAAAGAGCGCCTTCAGCGCATCGCGGAACATGAACGAACCGCGCACCAGGCCGAAAGACGTGACGAGCCCGAGCAGCACCGACAGAACCGTGACGATGACGGCGATCTTGAAGCTCGTCAAAGCCGATTCCAGCCAGCGCGGGTCGGCGAAGAGTTCGCTGTACCACTGGAAGGTCCAGCCCGGCGGCGGAAAGATCAGCCATTGCGAGGAGCCGAAGGACAGGGCCGCGATGAAGACGATCGGCAGCAGCAGGAAGGCTGCAGTCAGAAGCGTGATCGCGAGCAGGACGTATTTCCACCAGCCGAGACGGTCGAAATTGAGCAGCATATCAACGTCCTCCCGGATTCTGATTGCCGAAGAAACGCAGCTGCACGGCATAAAGCGAGAGCGTCACGACCAGGAGAACCAGCGCCGCTGCACCGCCCATTCCCCAGTTGACCAGCGATTGCACGAACTGTGCGATCAGTTCTGCCAGCATCATGTTGGCAGTGCCGCCGAGAAGCGAGGGCGTGACGAAATAGCCGAGCGACATCACGAAGACCATCAGGGCGCCAGCCGCCATGCCGGGCATCGCCAGCGGCAGCAGAACCCGCGTCAGGCACTGCCAGCGGTTGGCGCCGCAAAGGGCTGCCGCCTGCAGGGTCGACGGGTCGATCTTCCTGATCACGCCGTAGAGCGGCAGGATGATGAAAGGCAGCATGATATAGGTCATGCCGATCGTGACACCGGTCAGATTGTTGACGAGCGCCAGCGGCCGGTCGATCAGACCCATTCCCATCAGCATCTTGTTGATGAGTCCGGTGCGTTGCAGCAGCACCATCCAGGCATAGGTGCGAGCCAGCAGGTTGGTCCACATCGAGAGCAGCAGGATCGCAAAGATCACCGTGCTCAGCCGACCCGGCATGATCGCCAGCGCCCAGGCGACGGGAAAACCGATCAAAAGCGAAATCACGGTGACGAGGCCTGAGACGATGAAGGTATTGGCGAAAATCTTGAGATAGGTCGCAGAGCCGATCAGCTGGGCATAATTTCCAAGGCCGGGAACGGGCTCCAGGACGCTGCGCAGCAGCAGTATCGCCACTGGTGCGACAAAAAAAATGCCCACAAAGGCAAGAGCCGGAACGACCCCGCCAAAACCTGTTGCCCTGCGTATCTTTGGCAAAGGCTCAATTGCGCCGGAGGCGTCGCTTAACGTCGACATGACAGTCCTTCCCACCCGTCAATTTCCGCGGGCGGCGAGGTCCGATGGACGGGTACCGCCGCTGCAGGAGGCACGGCGATTTTCGCCGTGCCCATTCATCTCCAGTTTCGGACTATTTCGCCTGCCAAGCGTACCACTTCTCGCCGATGGCATCGCGATTATCAGCCCAGTAGTTCATATCGGCATTGACTTGGCTTGCGGTCTGCTGGTCCGGCAGCGTCTTGGCGATTTCCGGGTCCATCAGCTTGGCCGAGTCAAGATTGATCGGCGCATATCCCGTAGCCTTTGCAAGGGCAGCCTGCGGTTCGGCCGAGGTTGCCAGCGCGATGAACTTCATCGCGGCCTCGGCATTCGGCGCGCCCTTCGGCACGACAAGCGCATCGGCAGCGGTGATGTTCTGCTCCCAGGAGGTTTCAACCTTGATGCCGGTCGCCGCAAGCGCCGTCATGCGGCCGTTCCAGACGCTGCCGAAGGGCGCCTCGGCAGAGGCCAGCAGCTGCTGCGACTGGGCGCCGCCCGACCACCAGATGATATCCGACTTGATCGTATCGAGCTTCTTGAAGGCGCGGTCGAGATCGAGCGGATAAAGCTTGTCGGCCGGCACGCCGTCGGCGAGCAGCGCCGCTTCGATCACGCCTGGAGCCGACCACTTGTAGAATGTGCGCTTGCCGGGAAACTTCGTCGTGTCGAACAGGTCGGCCCATGTCTTCGGGCAGGCTTTGACGGCATCGGCATTGCAGCCGATGACGAAGGAATAATAGAAGCTGCCGACCGAATAGTCGGTGACGAAGCGCGGATCGAGCTTCGATTTATCGATGACGGAAAAGTCGAGCTTCTCGAGCTGGCCGTTCTTGCCGGCTTGGGCGGCATAGTCGCCTTCGACGTCGACGACATCCCAGTTGACTTCACCGGCCTCGACCATGGCCTTGAGCTTGCCGTAGTCGGTCGGGCCGTCTTGCACGACGGTGATGCCGGTCTTCTCTGCGAAGGGGCTTGCCCATGCGGCCTTCTGCGCATCCTGGGTCGTTCCGCCCCAGCTCGAGAAGACCATGCTGTCGGCATGCGCCGGCGCGGAGACCGCCACGAATGCGGCAACCGCCGCGAAAGCAAATGTCGTTTTCATGTTCCCTTATCCCTGTTGTGGTTTGTCCTACGGGTATGCCTTATGCCGTCAGCGCGCCCCGCTCCCGGGAGAGAAGCTTGCCGGCTTCATAATCTTGTTTTCCGCCACCTCGATCAGGTCGCGAATCTTGGGCAGGAAGGCCTGCCATTGCGGATCGGCCATAAGCCGCTGGCGTCTCGCCTCCCGATCGTCCAGGCTCGTAAAGGCCCAGATGTGGACGATCTCGTTGATCGTGCCGATCTCCGAAAAGAAGTAGCCGACGAGCGTGCCGAGATGGCTCTTCTGGATCTCGATCCCCTCTTCCCCGACGACCTTGAGATATTGCGGGATCGCGCCGTTCCTCAGCCGATAAGTCCGGATTTCGTAGAACATGGCGCTACCTCATCACGAAAGGATCGGGGATCGGATCGTCCGACGTTCTCAGCCAGATCGTCTTGGTGCGGGTATAGTCGAGCGCCGCGGCCATGCCGCCTTCCCTGCCGTGGCCGGAGAGGCCGAACCCGCCAAACGGCGCGATCGGCGATACGGCCCGATAGGTATTGACCCAGACGATGCCAGCGCGGATGCCCTTCATCAGCCGGTGCGCCCGGGTCAGGTTCTGGGTGAAGATGCCGGAGGCCAGGCCATAGCGGGTGTCGTTGGCCAGCTTCAGCGCTTCAGCCTCCGTCTCGAACGACACGACCGACAGGACCGGCCCGAAGAATTCCTCGATCAGCGAGGGCGAGGCTACATTGTCGCAATCGAGGATCGTCGGTGGGAAGTAAAAGCCTTTGCCGTCGATCTTGCGCCCGCCGATGACGAGACGGGCGCCGCTTTCGATCGACCGCTCGACGAGAGCGCCGATATTGTCCTGCTGGCGCTTGGTAGCAAGCGGACCGACCTCGGTTGCCATGTCGAGCGGCGCGCCGATCCGGATAGCCGTAGCCTTTTCCCGCAGCAGAGCGACGAATTTGTCCTTGACGCCGCGCTCGACGATCAGGCGCGAGCCGGCAACGCAGCTCTGCCCTGTCGCCGCGAAGATGCCCGCGACCTGGGCATTGGCAGCACTTTCGAGGTCGGCATCGGCAAAGACGATGAAGGGCGACTTGCCGCCGAGTTCAAGCGAGGTGGAGGCGAGGTTTTCGGCCGAATTGCGAACGACATGGCGCGCGGTTTCCGGGCCGCCGGTGAAGGCGACGTGCGCAACTTTCGGGTGACTGCCAAGCGCCGCGCCGCAGGAGGCGCCGAAGCCGGTGATAATATTGACGACGCCCGCGGGAAAGCCCGCCTCATGCACGAGACGCGCAAATTCGAGAAGCGGCGCCGGCCCGTCTTCCGAGGCCTTTACCACCATCGTGCAGCCGGCGGCGAGCGCCGGGCCGATCTTGACCGCCGACAGGAACAGCTGGCTGTTCCATGGCACGACCATGGCGACGACGCCGATCGGCTCGCGGCGAAGCCAGACATCCATGTCGGGCTTGTCGATCGGCAGGTAGGAGCCTTCGATCTTATCGGCGATGCCGGCATAATAGCGGTAATATTCCGCGACGTAGGCGATCTGCGCGTATGTCTCACGGATGATCTTGCCGGTGTCGCGCGTCTCCAGCTCAGCCAGAATCGGGGCGTTGGCGGCAACCAGATCGGCGAGCTTGTAAAGTAGCTTGCCGCGTTGGGTAGCCGCCATCTTCGCCCACGGGCCGTCGTAGAGCGCCTTTTCGGCAGCGTTCACAGCTCGATCAACATCACCCTCGCGCGCTTCCGGCATCTCCGCCCAGACCTTGCCGGAAGCCGGATCGATGCTCGGATAGGAAGCTTCGCCGTCCGAGAATTCGCCGTCGATGTAATGCTGGAAACGCCGCATGGCCTTACTCCTGAAATGCCGGCATGACCTCGGCGATGAAGCGCTCGAGCGACGCCTTCTTGCGCTCGAAACTCATGCCGGTGTCGATCCAGAAGGAATATTCGTCATAGCCCAGGGCTTCATAAACCTTGAGCCGATCGATGACGGTCTGCACGTTGCCAACGACATTGTTGGTGCGCATGACCTCGTCCGACAGCATGGCGTTCGCTCTGATCTGCTCGTCCGGAATCCGCTCGATCAGGCCTTGGCTGACCGGCTTCTCATTCTTGAACCAGGCGAAGAAGTAGTTGTAGTAAACGCTGAGTTCATGAGCCGCCTGGGCGACGTCTTCTTCCGACGAGCCGACATAGGTGTGGCGCAGCAGCATGATCTTCGGCCGCTCGACATCGGGGTTCTTGGCGCAGGCAGCATTGAAGCGGTCCATCAGCGACTGGACCTCGTCATCACCCTGCCAGAGCGGCGTCACCTGAACGTTGCAGCCGTTGGCGACGGCAAATTCATGCGAATTCGGATCGCGCGCAGCAACCCAGATCGGCGGGTTCGGCTGCTGCAGCGGCTTCGGGGCAGACGTCGTCGCGGGGAACTTGAAGAACTCCCCGTCATGGGCGTAGTCGCCCTTCCATATGCCCTTGACCGCCGGAATGAGCTCGCGCATGCGCTGGCCCGCACCCCAGGCATCGAGACCCGGCAGCAGCCGCTCGTATTCGAAGGAATAGGCCCCACGCGCAATGCCGATATCGAGCCTGCCGTCGCAGATGATATCGGTCATGGCAGCTTCTCCGGCAAGCTTGATCGGATGCCAGAAGGGGGCAATCACCGTCCCCGTCCCGAGCCTTGCCCGCGATGTGCGGCGGGCGAGATCGGCGATGGTCACGAACGGATTGGGGGCAATGGTGAAATCCATGCCGTGATGCTCGCCCGTCCAGATCGCATGCATACCGCCCTTGTCGGCGATCTCGCAAAGCGCGACGAATTCCTCATAGAGGCTCTTATGGCTCTGGCTGGCGTCGAGCCGCTCCATATGGACGAAGAGGGAGAACTTCATGCTATTGCGCCCTTGGCTGGAATGGGATGGATTTTGCCGCCAGTCTCGTCGCCGAAATAGACGCCGAAATTGCCGATCGAGCTTTCCATCGCGAAGCGGTTGACGATATCGGCGGTGGAGCTGGTCTTGAATTTTGCCGCAGCCAAGGCGTCGGGCTTGATGAACCTGCCGCCGGCAGGCTCGCCGTCGCCGGCAACGGCGTGATAGACGATGTGCTGCTTGCCGTCGCTCTTGCCCTCATAGACCGAATAGAGGAAGCCGACGCTGATTTTCAGCCGGGTGAGCGTCTCCAGATATTCCTGCAAAGCATCGGTCGGGTTGCCGCCATGGGCGTCGATGTTCGGCAGGGAGAGCACGTCCTCGCCCAGCAGCAGAACTTCTCCGCGGCGCTCGACGACGGCCGCAAGTTCGATACTGCCCTCAGCTGCCGCAGACACCGCCTTGCTTGCGAGCGTCGGCGTGAAATAGCCGCCGCGGGCATAGCCGAGACCGTTGCGGCCGCTATTGTCGAAAGCCTCGATGCGGCCCATCAGGATGACATGGTCGCCGGCCTCAATGACCTCTTCCATGGCGCATTCGAACCAGGCCGCGACATTCGAGAAGATGGGGCAGCCCGCCGATCCCTTGGCCCATTCGACCGCCGCAAATCGGTCTTCGACAGGACGCGCGAAAGTATTCGATACGTCCTTCTGCGTTTCCGACAGCACATTGATCGCAAAATGCGGCGCTCCGGTCATGGTGGCGAAATTACGCGAGGTCTTGGCAAGGCACACGAGCAGCAATGGCGGGTTGAGGGAAACGGATGTGAAGGAATTCGCGGTGAAGCCGATCGGGTTCCCCTCCCCGTCACAGGCGGTAACGACGGTCACGCCGGTCGGAAAAGCTCCGAACGCATCTCGCAATGCTCTTGGGTCGACAGACTGGATTGTCATCGTTCATCCTCCCCGAACGACAGCCACTCGGCGAGCAGCGAATTGACGATATCAGGCGCGGTCAGGTTCACCATATGACGATGGCCTTCGACGATGCGGACCCAAGCCTTCGGCGCCAGCGCCGCCATCTGCTCTGCCATCAGCGGCGTCGAATTGGGATCGTCGGACCCCGTCAGGAACAGGGCCGGCCCCGCCACGTCTTTCCAGCGGTCGGCATAAGTCTCATCTCCTCCGGCAAAAGCGGCGTAAGCGACCGCATAGCCTTCGGGATCGACGCGGCTCAGCCATTCTCGCGTCAATTCCCGCGCAACGAGGCTATCGGGATCATCGCCGAACCAGCGAGCCAGGGGACCTTCCTTATCCACACCCGTCACCGGAATGGCCGCGGCCCGTGCAAGCACGGCAGCTTTCGCCTTGGGGTCGCGCCTGTAGACGCCGTTGAGATAAGCGACACGGCTGATCCGTTCGCCGAATGTCGCCGCCGCCCCTCCCGATACCAGCGCCCCCATTGAGTGGCCGGCAACATTCACCCTTTCGATCGCCATCTCGTCGAGAAAGCGCCCGAACCAGGCGACGAATTCCTCGAGGCGGCTGCCCGCCGGCAGCTTTGCGCTCTCGCCATGTCCCGGCATGTCGACGGCGATGACGCGATGGCCCGCCGACAGAAAGGCGATCTGCGGCGCCCAGGCCTCGAGCCGCATGCCGACGCCATGAATGAGAACCAGCGGCTCGCCGCTGCCCGTCTCGTAATAGGCCGTCCCGCCTGGCGTCTCCTTTCGAGGCAAATCACCGGCGGCGCCTTTTGCTGCAGCGGCGCCCGAGATCGATCCGGCTGTCAGCATCTCAGCGCCCACCCTTTCAAACGCCCGCGGGGTTGGCGACGCCCTGCCCAAGGTCCTTCAGATCCTGATAGCGGTCGCCGATGCGGTGATGAGGGCGCCCGCCCACCGAAGCGCCAAGAGCCACGACGATCTCGTCGGCGGCAGGCGCGTCGGGGATCGAGGTCTGGATGGTCAGATAGTGCGAACGGCGGCCTTCATCGTTCTTGTCCATCAGCGGGATCATGATCGGTGCATTGGCAGGACCGCGCGTATTGCAAAAGGCGAGATAGGATTTGGCGCCAACGGCCTGGCGATAGAAATTGCCGAAGCGCAGCGTGTGGATGAGCGCGGAGGCATGTTCGATCTCACCGTCCAGGCCGACCACGGCGGCCTTGCCGTAGGCTTCTACGGCATCGCCGGAACCGACCGCATCGATGATCATCTTGGTCAGCAACTCGCCGAGAACCGGCGCGCCGGCGTGGATTTCGGGCTTGAGGTCTTCGACAAAGCCGCGGCCAGCCCAGGGGTTCTTCACGACCGCGAAAGCCGAAAACAGCTTCAGCGGGACCGCCGCGGCCTTGCCGCCTTCGATCAGCGTCGTTTCGATCTGCAATCCCGTCTTGCGAATTTGAATGGCCATGGGACACCTTATCTCTATTTCGTATTATGGTATACCATAATATAGTGCTGTCAAGCTCCTCTGGATTGCCGGCGCGGCATAGCCGGGTTTCGGAAGAATCGTTTTGTAGCAGTCTGTTATGTCTGGTCATTTTGGGTTCGTGCCGCCCGCGAGCAAAAGGCTGCCAATGATGCACGACATCTCAAAGCTCCGACGAGAGTCCCAGTTGTCAGCTGACAAGTCATTTGAGGCGGCCAAGGCAAGCGAACCCAGCCGGATGAATCGGCCATGTAAGCGCCTCATATTATGGCATACCATCACACTGAGCAAAGTCGGGAGTCAAGTGTGGAGTGCATGACCTCTAAGTCCTGCGCACCAAGATTGAACATACTGATGGATCACAGGTGGATGCCCCTGGCGTCAGAGGCAGAGGCGTCAGCGTCTATTCGGAGGTCTTCTTTGCGGAGAGCACAGCTTCGGCAATCGCACTGGCTGCGGCCACGTGGTCCATCGCTGCCCGATAGGCCCCCTCGCCGTCGCCGCGGCGGATAGCGTCGACGATCTTCGACATCTGTGCCGGCCCCTCGATGCCACGCCTCTCCGTCTTGATGGTCATCGAGCGCAAATGGTTTATACGCACGGTTAGGAGATTGACGACGCCCCAGGCAACATGCCTGTCGACCATGGTGAACAGCGTTTGATAGAAGGAAGAGGTATTGGCCAGCACACCCGCCATATCCTGGTCGCGATAGCTGTCGCGAATTGCGGTCAGAGATTCCTCGAGCGCGGCGACGATCTCGGGGTTTCCACGTTCGGCGCATAACCGCGCCGCCATGCCTTCGAGCGCACCGCGGATTTCATAGATCTGTTTGGCTTCGTCGATATCCAGCTGGGCGACGATCGGTCCCTTGTTCGGCAGATTGGCGACCAGCCCTTCCGATTCCAGATGTCTCAGAACCTCGCGCACCACCGTTCGGCTGACGCCGAGCTGGGCGCAGAGGTCACGCTCGACAAGCCGGTCTCCGGGACGGAAGTATCCGTTGACGATCGCCTCGCGGACCTTGTCGAGCGCCAGTTCCCGCAAGGTCTTCGCAGGACGCTCGACTCTGATTGCTGCGTCCTTCAGAGCACCGCTCATGCTGTACCTCAGTGTTGGATTGACTTCCCAGGCTCGAACTTTGCTGCAGCAGCCACCAGGAATCGTATTATGGCCTACCAAATACTGTAGCTGTCGGCGGCCAGCAATTCAACAACACCGTGCCGATCCCAAGTTTGTCAGCCTACGCGTCGGAGGCGGGCCTCACTTTGACGATCTCTTCGGCCACAGCCTTCGCCTGCACCCGGATATCGGGGACGGCGGTGATCTCCCAGAATTGCCCGGCCGTCAAGGCGCCGACGGCAAACAGCCGCGCGGGCGAGATCCGGGACGGAGCCGTCACTTCGGAAGCCGCATTCACCTGGATGCCGAGGCCGAGCGGATCGGGAACGATCAGCTGAAAGCGGCTCATTTCCTTCAGAAGCGGCGAATGGCTGATCCCGGCGCGCTCCATACCCGTGCAGTTGACCAGCCAGCCCGCCCTGATCTCGGCGATCTCGCGCTTGGCTCTGACCCTGTATCCGGCGACCAGCATGTCATCTTCGGCCTCGAGCGATTTCAGAAAGCCCGCGTGAAAGCGAACGGTTCCGTCTAAGACCAGTTTCTCGAAGCCGGCGAATACGTCGGGCGCTACCCGGTGGCGATGGATGTTCCACCAGGGAAGCGCGTGCCGCAGGAAGCGCGCTCGCTCCTCGTTCGAAAGCCGTTGCCAGAGAGCCTGCGTGACGGGCCTCAGGCCGTCCATCACGCTCCGCCAGTCGGCGACCGACCTGCTCTTTTCCCGCAAGATCTTCAACACGCCGCTGATCGTAGCGGGAAGCGTGTGATCCTCGATCGGCAGCGGCGCGGGCGGCGTCCTCGCATGACCGAGCGGCGCCAGGCCGCGTCGCGAAAGCACGTCGATCTTGCCTCTGTGGCCATGGGCGCGAAGTGCGAGAACCTGATCGATCATCGTCAGGCCGGAGCCGAGAATACAGACCGCATCGGAGGGCGCGACGCGCCTCAGCCAGGAGAGCCGCCACGGGTTCTCGACGATCCGCGATCGCAGCGAAAACGAAACGCCAGTCGGTTCGACCGGAAGGTCGGCGTTTCCGACGCCGAGGCAAAGCACCACATTCTTCCCGGCGACCTCGTCGCCATTGCCGAGGTGAAAGGCGAGCGTGTTTGTGTAGCGCTCCACGCATCCGGCTGCTTTGGCCTTGATGAAATCGACCCGGCAACGGCCATCCCGCTTTCGAAGCAGGCGCGCAAGCGTATCCCTGACATAAAGGCCGTAATCGCCGCGCGAGGCGAAATCGCCGGCCTGCATGGGGCGTTCATGAGCCTTCAGCCAATCGACGAAATCGTCGGGGTGATGGGGCAGCAGGCTCATGCGGCCGGCCGGCACGTTAAGGCGATGGAGATAGAGCTCCGTCCTATATGCCGTCCCGCGTCCGAAACCGGCATCGTCGCCGACGACGGCAATCTTCGCCGAAGCGGGAAGCAGCTCGATGAGATTGCAGGTCACAGCGATCGCTGAAAAACCGGAACCGACGACGATCACATCGTATGTCAACGCATTCTCCCTGAAGCTCGGTAACGCCGCTTCTTGTCACTCACCACCACGCGGATGGCTCAAGCGGCAGAATCACGGAAACAATTATCTCCATAGTCTATAAATATAGTTTGTTATTCCTCCCGCCAGCCCCTTATCAACCGTTACCCTTTTGCAGGTGAGATGAAGGGGCCGGGTGGCCCTTGAAACAAAGGGGCTCAGGATGAATTTCAGAAATTTGCTTGTCGCAATCGCCGTCGGCGTCGGCATTCTCGCAACGGCGCTCGCCACTGAGGCGGCGGACAAGAAGGTCGTCGTCGGCTATCAAACCGACGCATTGCCGTCTTCAGTGGCAATCGCCAACGGCGAATTCGCCAAGAAAACGGGATACGATATCGACTTCCGCAGGTTCAATTCCGGCGCCGAAATCTTCGCAGCCATTGCCTCGGGCGATGTTCAGGTCGGCTATGTCGGCTCCAGTCCGTTTGCGGCTGCGGTCTCGCGCGGGCTCGAGGTCAAGGCCTTCTACCTCGCCTCTATCTCGGGCATCGACGAAGCTCTTGTCGTCCGCAACGGCTCGGGCATTGAAAGCCTGAACGATCTGAAGGGCAAGAAGCTTGCCGCCGCGCCCGTCTCCACGGACCACTATCAGCTTCTGGCGCTGATCAAATCGCTTGGTCTAACCGAGAAAGACGTCCAGGTCTTCGCAATCCCCCAGCCTGAGATCGTTGCGAGCTATAACCGCGGCGATATTGATGGCGGTTTTGTGTGGGATCCGGCGCTCACCGAACTCAAGAAGAACGGCAAGGTTCTGGTGACCTCCAGGGATGTGGCGGACAAGGGCGCGCCGACATTCTCGGCCTGGGTTGCAACCTCGAAATTTGCCGGCGACAATCCGGAATTCCTGAAGGGCTTTGCCTCAGTCGTCACCAAATACTACGCTTCCTTCGCATCGGACAAAGCCGCCTGGGGTCCCGACAGCGATAACGCCAAGTCGCTCGCCAGGCTTCTCGGCGGAACGGCCGAGCAGCAGGCCTCGGCGCTGAAGAACCTGACGCTGCTCACCCCCGAGGTCCAGGCGTCGGACGCCTGGCTCGGCGGCGGCGAAAAGGCGGGCGCCGGCAAGATCCTGAAGGACACGGCATCGTTTCTGAAAGAACAGGGCAAGGTCTCCGACGTGCTGGCGAATTATGGCGCCTTCGTCACCGCCGACGCGCTTACCAGCGCCAGCAACTGATCCTCCCGATGCCGGCGCGACCATCCTCGCGCCGGCGTCGAACTTGTGAGTGGCACCATGCTTAAAGTCGATCACGCCAGCGTTTTCTTTGCAGCCCGGGACGGGCGGACCGTCCACGCGCTCGATCGCGTTTCCTTCGATATTCCCGAACGGAGTTTCGTCGTCGCGCTCGGCGCCTCGGGATGCGGCAAATCAACCCTTCTCAACGCGATCGCCGGTTTCCTTCCACTGTCAGATGGCCGGATCACGCTCGATGGCCGCGCCGTCGAACGGCCGGGTGCTGATCGCGGCGTCGTCTTTCAGAAAGATGCGCTGCTGCCCTGGAAATCGGTGGCCGACAATGTCGCGCTTGGCCTGAAATTTGCCGGCGTCAACCGCAAGGAGCGGCAAGCGCGCGCGCTCGAACTGCTGCGGCTCGTCGGTCTTGACGAATTCGCCGGCGCCTTTCCCTACGAGCTGTCGGGCGGCATGCGCCAGCGTGTCGGCATCGCCCGGGCGCTTGCGACCAATCCCGATATCCTGCTGATGGACGAGCCTTTCGGCGCGCTCGACAGCCTGACCCGCGAGCAGATGCAGGAACTGCTGGTTTCCATCTGGAACAAGACGGCGAAGAAGGTTTTCTTCATCACCCATTCGATCGAAGAGGCGCTGTTTCTCGGCACGCAGGTGCTCGTCATGTCGCCTCGGCCGGGGCGCGTCGTTGCGCGCTTCGATCTCGATTTTATCAGACGCTTCGCCGAAACCGGCGACGGACGATCGATCAAGGCCTCGCCGCAATTTGCCGAGTTGCGTGAGGAGATCCGCGCCATTCTCCACAGCAGCGAAGATTTGAGGAGCGCCGCATGAGCGATGTAATGCAGGCCTCGCCGGTTGCGGCGCAGAGAGAGAACCGCCAGGTCAAGCTGGTGAAAATGGCCGGCTTCGGCGCCGGCGAGAGATCAACGGTCGCCATCAGTGTTGCCACCGCCCTGGCAATCCTGCTGCTGTGGTGGCTCGTCGCTGCCCTTGGCATCGTCCCGCACCTTTTCCTGCCGCGTCCCGATGAGGTGCTGACGCAGATCGGCGTCATCTATCGCGATGGTTACGCCGGTGCATCGCTTTCTGAACACGTCGCTGCAAGTCTGTTCCGCATCGTTGTCGCAGCGCTGATCGCCATCTCCGCCGGCATTCCGCTAGGATTGCTCATGGGCCTGAACCGATGGGCCAAAGGGGTGCTCGATGCGCCGATCGAGTTCTACTGGCCGCTTCCGCCGCTCTCCTACTTGCCGCTGATGATCATCTGGCTCGGGATCGGCGAAACCTCGAAGATCACGCTGCTGGTGCTGGCGATGTTTGCGCCGATCTGCCTTTCGGCCCAGGCCGGCGTTCGTTCGCTGCCGATCGAGCGCGTCAATGCCGCCCGTTCGCTGGGTGCCAGCCGGCTGCAGCTCTTCATCGACATCGTCCTGCCGTCGGCCCTGCCCGAAATCCTCACCGGCATTCGCATTGCGCTCGGCGTCGGCTGGAGCACGCTGGTCGCCGCCGAATTGATCGCCTCGACGCGCGGGATCGGTTTCATGATCATGTCGGCCTCGCAGTTCCTGGCAACCGATGTTGTCTTCGTCGGCATCGCCATCATTGCAGCCTGCGCCTTCACCTTCTCGGCCGCCATCCGTTTCCTGGAGACCTACCTCGTGCCCTGGAAAGGCAAGCTCTGAGGGATTGCATTCAAGATGTCAAAGCGCTGCGGGTCTGAAAAAAGCGCACGGCGCTTAGCGGCTTTGCGTGACCTCGTTCAGGCCATGGATCGACAGGAGTTCGGCTGCGACGAGCTCCTGGAGGCGCCATAAATTGCGATCACGAATGCCGCGTTCTTCCAGATGATTCACCGTCAGATAGAGATATTCGGCGCAGGAGCCCATATGTCCGCAGGCCCTGGCAAGCACGCGCGCCACCGTCTCCAACGGCAATCTGCGGGAAACGCGCTCCCCCTTCGGGCCGGCCCAAAAGACCAACGCGCGCACATAGCCCTGTGCAGTCTTAACAGGAATCCAGCGAACCGTCGCTGCATCTTCGATCGTGCCGACCTCACGGCGGATCAAGCGTCGAATCTGGCCGAGGCGATCGTCATCGGCAAGCCTGAAGAGGATGCCGTTGCATCGTCCGCCGCGATCAAGTGCCATCATGAGGCCGGGCTGCGCCCGGCTTCCCCGCCAGCGTGTCATCTTCAGACAGAAGGATCGATGCCAACCCCTTGCTGCGCCACGCTGCCACTCGACCGCATCGAAGTCCGGCTTCCATATCAATGATCCATAAGCGAAGACCCAGAGCGGCGCGCCGTCGGATTCCTGAAGCAGCCGCCTGGCGAACATCTCCACCTCCATCTCGCTCAGCGGTGTCCGGTGCTGCTCGGGGCCGGGATCGAGCTCGGGGCGAAGGCTGAGCGAGACGAGCTCATTCGTGAGAGCCATACTGGTTGCACCGAGCATCTGAACCTCGCTTCGCCGCATCTCAGCCTGCCTTTGCTCGGTGATATCCCTCACCTTTCAATGCACCGTAAATCTGGCCGCATCAGCCCGGCGCCGCGCAGGCTGTGGATCAGCATCGCGGCCTCCCCGACGATTGCCGCAAATGACGTATCGTCGGCCTCGGCGATCCTGCCGGTCATGTCGTGGAAGCTCGTCGTCAAATGGATGATCGAATGGCGATCTTGCGCCTCTTCCGGCCCAATTTCGGCATCGGCCATGGCAAGCAGCGCCTGCACTAGGCGCTCCATGGTTTGCCGGCGCCTGCTCCTCGGGTCGGCATTCGGATCTTCGCTGAGGCGCAGGAGATCGTCGATGATATCGGACATTCCGCTTCCATTCACATCGCAAGCGCCGGCCGCGCGAAAACGCTGCGCCTTCGATTGCCGGCGCGCATCTTCAAGGCATCCAGCAGCCGGTAGCCCGTTCGCCAGCGGCCAAAACCGCTGGCGATATTGATGTGGCCGGCAAGGCCTATATTCCTGGTCTCGGCTTTCCACAGGCGACCAAACAAGGTCAGCCTATCGACTGTCATGTAGGCGTCGTTCATGCTGCCGACGACGATGCTCGGAAATGGCAGAGGCGCCGTCGGCATGCCGCCGAAGGCGATATGCCCGGCATGCAGATTTTCCGTGGCCGGCAGATCGCAGGGCGCAACGAGCAATGCTCCCTTTACACGGCGGGCAGCGCTTCGTCCGGCCAGCCGGGCAGCGAGCAGGCATCCGAGACTATGGGCAACTAGATAGGCTTCGCCAGCCTCTTCAAGCGCTTCTTCCAATCGCGGCAGCCAGCTGTCGAGGGTGGGATGATCCCAATCCTCCTGAGCGACATAACGGCTGCCCGGCTGATCCTGCAGCCAGTGCTGTTGCCAATGCCCCTCTCCCGAGCCGAACAATCCGGGAAGAATGAGGACTTCGCTCATTGGATCAGCCCGATTACCAGCGCGAAGAGGAAGGTGAAGGAACCGACGACCGTGCATATTCCGGCCGCATGCCTGAGCGGCGATATGAGGCTTCCTGTTGCTCTTCTGGTGTCGTGCCGACGGACGCCGGTCTCGACGACGATTGCCATCTCACCCCCTCCTCAATACCAAAGTCCGGGCATCGCGCCCCAATAATGGAGTTCGTATTCGCGGGCTGACCGGTCCTGCTCCTCTTCGCCGGCAACCAGTCCGTTTACAGGCTCCCGCGCCTTGCTCCGGAGGAAGCAGCCGACTGCACGTTTCAGCCAAAAGTAGAAGTCAAGCTTCATGCGAGCCTCCCGTCAGGGACAGATATTTTCGGCGGTTAGGAAATCAGCGAATGGCGTCGCGCATTGGCAAGCAGATCGCGAAGCGATGCGGTCGGTCCGTAAAGCATCAACAGACGGTTCTCTTCTCGTTTGGCGAGGCGATATCGTCGGGCGAATTCAAAGACGCTCCACAATTGCTCGCCCGATCCCGGCCGTTCCGCATCGTCCACCGCTGCCTTCAGAGATCGAACCATAAAGACGTCCTCTATTCGGCCGCCGCTATTGCAGGGCTTGCCTCAGGAAAGAAAGCTGCCAATTCGCCGACCACTTCACCGATGCGGCTCGAAAGCGTATCGGATGAGATCGTGTAATCCGCAAAATCGCGGTCGGACGCATAAACGGCGGTCGGCAGCGTATGGGCCATAAAGAAACCGAACAGCGGCCGAAGCTGATGCTCGACCATCAAGGCATGCCGGTCGCCGCCACCGGTCGCCGTAATGATGATGGGTTTCCCGCGAAGCTCCTGCGGATCGATCAGATCGATCAGGTGCTTGAAAAGGCCGGGATACGAGCCCTTGTAAGTCGGCGAACCAATAATCAGCACATCGGCCCTTACGATCTCGTCGACGACTCGCCTGGCCTGCTCGTCGAGGTCCTTGCGCCACAAGGCGCCGCCCAGTGACGGACCGACATCGTGCAGATCATAGGTTTTGCTCGAAAAGCCGTATCTGATGCTGGCGCGTTCGGCGACATGCCGGACGAGCGCCAATGTCTTCGATGGGCGGTTGAAGCTGCCGGCAATGCCGACGAGTTTGAAACCTGACATGGTTTTTCCTCTCTGTGGTTACCTCAAATATTGTCTATAAAATTACTGGATTAAAGGAATGTGCATCTCTCCTTCGGCGCTCGATTGAAAAAAGATTCGCCTTGAAGTTTACGGTCTGTCACCGCGCAGATGACGCTCGAGGAAGGGCAGGTTGTCCTGGCCCCAATAAAGCTCGCCGTCATAGACATAGCTGGGAAAACCGAAGACGCCGCTGTCGCGCGCATGCACGCGGTCTGCCGACCATTTGTTCTGGACGTCGTCGTCGGCTTGGCGCCTGAGAAGCGCTGCGCCATCGAAACCTGCTGATGTAACGATCGCCTCGCGTATATCTGATTTGCCGATATCCCTCGCCTCGCTCCAGAAAGCATGCTGCAGGGCGCGGACGACGCCAATCCAGTCCTGCCCGTCGAGATAGGCGGCGATCACGAAGAGGGAGGCCGGCGCCGGATCGCTGAGCTCCGGCCGATGTTCGAGCCGCAATTCCTTGCCACGCACGCGCGCCCAGCGTTTGAGGTCCCGCGTCCAATAGGCGCGGCGAATCTCCGGGCGGTTGCGTGAGAAGATGCCGCCATTCTCCTCGACCACCGTCGTCAGATAAGGCGTGACGACGACGTCGTTCTTCGCCGCCAGCTCGGTAAAGGCATCGAAGCCGATGTAGGACCAGGGCGAGCCGATCGAAAAGAAATATTCCACCGATTTGGTCACTGACGGATGTCCCTCTTAAAATGGTTGTTTGGTGCCGAATGGGCGCGGTCGACGGCCCTTCAGGAAGCGGCCCGAATTTCGGGCCGCGCTTTCCATCCGAGTTCAGGGGCGATCTTTGTCACGAAGTCGTGGAGGATCTGGCGAGATTCCTCGTGCTCGAACTCGTAAGGGAGCTCCAACCTCAACTCGCTGATCTCAGGCAGGATCGGATCGGCGAAAAGCCGCTCCAAAATTTTCTCCGACGTGCCAACAATATCACGGGCGAACAGGGTGCGCCGCTCACCCTGCGGCGAAAGCGTCCGTTGATGGCGGCCATCCGCATAATCGCGATAGCGGCGGCGCGTTGGCGCATCGGCGCTGTCGAAAGGCGCGATGACGCGGCCGAGCGCGACGCGGCGCTGCGTTCCAGAGTCGCGATAAGTTTTAATCAGCCTGGATTGGGCGACGAAGAAATCGTCGGTCCCCTCCCCCGTTATCACATTCCCCGTCAACAAGTTGAAGCCGTTGCGGCCGGCCCAGCCAGCCGAGTGCTGCGACCCGCCGCCATACCAGATCCGTTCGATCAGTCCCTTGGCATAGGGCTGCAGACGCGGCCGCTGTGGGCCGAAGGGCGTCTTGATGAAGGTCTCGTCATCTCCGAAATAGGTGCCGCGCAGATTGTCGGCAAAGCGCAACACGCGATCATGCGGGAAATCGTAACGCGTCCAGTCGCCGTCAAAGGCGAGCGGGCCGATCAGCTCGGCATGCAGCGGCCGGCCGGCGCTGACGCCGATATTCAGCCGCCCGCGCGAGAGGACATCGACCGTCGCGAGGTCTTCGGCTAGCCGATACGGGCTTTCATAACCGATCGGGATGACCGCCGTTCCGAGCTCGATCCGGCTGGTGCGCTGGGTGGCCGCCGCCAGAAAGGCGCTGGCGGACGAGATCCCCGGCTCCAGGTGCCTCTGGCGGACCCAGGCGCTGTCAAAGCCAAGCGCCTCGCCATAATGCAGTTGCTGGAGCGTCTGTTCCAATCCCGACAAGGGATCGTCATCGGGATAGTTGCCGGGAGTGAGGAAGCCGATATGACTGATGAATATTTTGCGCCCGCTCATGTCATGACTTCCGACGATCAATATTTCGGCAGGCCGGGAGGATTGGTCTCGGACGCGGGCAAGGCTTCCTCGGAAAGATGCCAATGATCGAGTATCCCCGCATAGGTGCCGCCCTTGATCAGACCATTGGTGGCGATGGTCAGCGCATCGGCGAGCCCGCTTCCCTTGCGGGTAGCGATCGCGACGTCGGAACGATCCGGCCAGCCGGCGCTCAGCGTGCCCACCCGCTTGATGTTCTTGTCACGCGCCGCGATGAAAACGAGCTGCGCGTGCGGCTGGACGATGACGTCGGCGCGACCCGAACGCAGCGCGAGAAGACTCGCCGCCTCGTCGTCGTAATATTGCAGTTCGATCGGCTTCAGGCCCGCGGCAACATCCTCTTCGCTCCACTCGACCAGGATACGCTCCTGATTGGTGCCGGCGCCGACGATGATCCTCAGGCCTGCCGCATCCTTCGGCTCCTTGATCGAGGTTTTGGGACTATCGGATTTCACGAAGAAACCGTGCAGGCCCTGCCGGTAGGTGGAGAAATCGAACTTCTCCTTGCGCTGCTCAGTGACGCCGACATTGGAGATGACGGCATCATACTTGCCCGCGGTTAAGCCGAGCGGCCAGTCGATCCAGGCGACCGGCACGATCTCCAGCGCCAGGCCGAGGCTGTCGGCGATGGCATAGGCGTAATCGGGATCGGCGCCGACCACGGTCTTGGCGTCGGTGGCATAGGTCGCAAGCGGCGGGCCGCCGGGGCTGACGGCGATGGTGAATTTACCCGGCGTGACGAACTTGAAATCCTTCGGGATCGCGGCGATCGCCGCATCGTTCCTGGCGGCATGAAGCCTGCCCGGCTGCTGCGGGCTCAAGTCAAAATCATCTGCCGCATGGGCTGCACTGAGGCCCGTCAAGACTGCCGTCAGCGCCGCGAAGAAAAAGGTGCGGATATCAAGAAAATTCGCCACGTTCGATATATCTCCGTTTGCGGTGAAAGGCAGGGACGGACCGGCACGAACGGCCGGCCGTCCCATAAACATTACGAACCGCTCTTCGGCAGGCCAGGCGGATTGGTCTGAGCCTTGTCAATCGCTTCCGATCCGAGATTCCAGGTATCGAGGATCTTCTTGTAGGCACCGCTGGCAATCAGATCGTTGACGACGCCGGTCAAGGGAGCGGCCAGGCCGCTGCCTTTGCGTGTGGTGACTGCGATCTCGGCGGTGATCGGCCAACCGCCGCTGACGGTACCCACAAGCTTTGTCTCGCCGTTGATGCCCGCCGCATAGGCTTGGGTGGCGTTGACGCTGAAGACGGCATCGGCCCTGCCGGACCGGACGGCAAGATCCTTGACCGCATCGTCGTCGTAATATTGCACTTCGATTGGCTTCAGGCCGGCAGCGACATTGCGGCGGTCCCATTCGAGCAGGATCTTTTCCTGGTTGGTACCGGCATCGGTAATGACTTTCAGGCCGGCAATATCCTTCGGCTCCTTGATCGATGCGATCGGGCTGTCGGCCTTGACATAGAAGCCGAGCTCATCCTTGCGGTAGGTCGAGAAATCGAACTTTTCCTTGCGCTCTTCCGTCACGGTCACGTTGGAGATCACCGCGTCGAACTTGCCGGATACCAGCCCCAGCGGCCAATCGGCCCAGGCGACGGAAACGAGATTGAGCTTTAGGCCGAGGCTGTCGGCAATCGCCTGCGCCAGGTCGACGTCATAACCGATGACCGTTTTGGAATCGGAGGCATAGTCGTGCAGCGGCAGATTGCCGCTGGAGCTGATGCCGACGGTGAAAACACCGTTCTCGACGAACTTGAAGTTCTTAATTTCTGCGATGCGCTTCTCGTTCTTTTCCACCCGCAGCCGGTTCGACTGTTCTGGGCTGAGATCGAATTTCTGCTGCGCCTGAGCGGAGCCGAAACCGATTGAGCTAATGGCGATGGCTCCCGCTATGAGAAGCCTTACTCTATCTGTGAATGCCATACCGCTTCTCCATTTCGTCTTGAGATTGTAACCGTTGTTATTCGACCGGAGCAGCCCGTCGCGGCCCGGCATTTCGCCAGCGCTATCAAGCGCTAGAGAACTTTGGCGAGGAATTCGCGGGTTCGCGGATGCTCAGCTTGCGTGAAGATCCGGGCCGGCGGACCGGCCTCCAGAATGCGGCCGCTTTCCATGAAGACGACGGTGTCGGCGACTTCGCGGGCAAATCCGATTTCATGGGTGACGATGACGAGCGTCGTTCCGGTGCGGGCCAATTCCTTGATCACGTCGAGCACCTCGCCGACGAGTTCTGGATCGAGCGCGGAAGTCGGCTCGTCGAAGAGCAGAACCTTGGGGCGGAGTGCCAGCGCCCGGGCGATCGCGACGCGCTGCTGCTGGCCGCCGGAGAGTTGACGAGGATAGGCATTGATCTTGTCGCTGAGACCGACGCGTGCCAGCAGCTCCTGCGCCAGTTGCACGGCTTCCTCGCGGCCAACGCCGCGAACCTCGATCGGCGCCTCTATGAGGTTTTCGAGCACGGTCAGATGCGGGAAGAGATTGAAGCTTTGGAAAACCATGCCGATATCGGCGCGGCGTTTGAGGATATCCTTCTCCTTGAGCTCATAGAGCGTGTCGCCCTTCCTGCTATAGCCGACGAAATCGCCGTCGATGGAGATGAAGCCGCCGTCAACACGCTCCAGATGATTGATTGACCGCAGCAGTGTCGACTTACCCGAACCGGAGGGCCCAAGAATGGCGGTCACGCTGCCGGCCGGCAGGTTGAGCTCGACGTCGTCAAGTACCTTCAGCGAGCCGAAGCTCTTCGAGATGCCGTGGATGCGCACCGTGCCGCCCGCCCGCAGAGCCGTCGCATCATGGAAATCAAGATTGCGCTCTTTATCAGTCGCGCCATCGAAAACCGGTAGCGGGCTGCGGAAGCGTTCGAAAAATGCCTGGAAAGGCAGCGGTGTCGGATTGCGAACGGCACCCTTGGAGAAATAGCGCTCGATATAGTGCTGGGCGACCGACAGCACGGTCATGATGATCAGATACCAGACGGTCGCAACCATCAGCAGCGGAATGACTTCGAGATTGCGACGGTAGATCACCTGGACGGTGTAGAACAGCTCCGGGAGCGCCAATACGTAGACGACGGACGTGCTTTTCGCCAATCCGATGAGCTCGTTGAAACCGGTCGGCAGGATGGAGCGCATGGCCTGCGGCAGCACGATACGAAAGGCCTGGCGGCGGCGCGGCAGACCGAGCGCGGCGGCTGCTTCCAGCTGCCCATGATCAACTGACAGAATGCCGCCGCGGACGATCTCGGCGAAGAAGGCCGACTGATTGAGCGTGAGGCCAAGGTAGGCAGCAGCGAAGGGCGTCAGCAACTGTACGGTCGGATAGTCGAACAAGACCGTGTTGGTGAACGGGACGCCGATTCTAATTGTTTGGTAGAGATAGCCGAGATTGTTCAATATCAGCAGCAGCACGATCATGGGAATCGAGCGCAGGAGCCAGATATAGCCCCAGGAAAGGCCCGAGAGCAGCGGCGACTTGGAGACCCGGGCGAGCGCGAGGGCCGTTCCGAGGATGGAGCCCGATATGGCGGCGAGCACTGTCAGGAGCAATGTCCTGCCAAGGCCGACGAGCACCGGCTCGGCGAAGAACCATTCGGCGAAGACGTTCCAACCCCAGCGCGGATTGGTGAAGGTGGAATAAAGCACGGCCACGATAACGACGGCCGCGAATATCGTGCCTGCCCGCCGCTCGGGATGGCGCGCCGGAACGATGCGGTAACGGGAATAGTCCTGCCGGGGTTCTGCCGTTCTGGTGGCGGGCTCAATACCCGCGAAATCCGTCGTCAGTGCCATTCTTGCTTCCCTTTTATGATTATCGTCTTGTCGCTTTCAGAGATGTGCGCCGGCCACGTGCAGGCGCGATTCGGCCGCCTCGGTTGCGAAGACCGGCGGAACGAGATGGGTGATGTCCTTTTCGAAGGGCAGGCTCTTGTAGATTTCGGGATCGGCCGCCGTGTCGAAGAGAGCGGTGTAGCCATAGTTCAGATAGAGGCCGACGGCCTCCGGCTGGCGGAAACCGGTCGTCAGATAGATCCGGGTATATCCCTGGCGGGCCGCCTGAGTTTCCAGCTCCACCAACACTTTGCGGGCAAGGCCTTGGCGGCGCAGGTCCGAGCGTGTCCAGATGCGTTTGAACTCGGCGGTGCGATCATCGTAATGCTTGAAGGCGCCGCCGCCGATGGTCTGGCCAGTGCGGATCAGCAGAAGAAAATTGCCGAGAGGCGGCGCGAAAGCTTCTGGGGGATAGCGGTTCAATTCGGCTGCAGCGCCTTCGGCATTGAAATAGGTGCCGTAGCGGCTGTCATATTCGTGGATCAGCTCATCGATCAACGGCTTGGCACGGGGATCGAGAGGGGTCGTATAGAGAAACGTATCGCTCATATCGTCACCCATCGTCTTCAGTGAGGAATGTTTCCGCGAGCCGGACCCAGTAGCGGGCGGCCGGCGCGATGATCGCGTCGTTGAAATCGTAATGGGCGCTGTGGAGAGGCGCGCTGTCGCCGTTGCCGACGAAGAGATAGCTGCCTGGATTGGCCTGCAGCATGAAGGCGAAATCCTCGCTTGCGGTCCGCGGCCGGAAATCTTTCTCGATCGCTGCAAGACCGAGCGCATCATAGGCGACATCCCGGGCAAAGGCGGTTTCCTTGAGGTGATTGACCAGCGCCGGAAAACCGAGGCGGTAGTTCACATCCGCCGATGCGCCGAAGCTTTCGGCCTGTGCACGGGCGAGGGCTGGAATACGCTCCTGCAGCAGCTGGCGAACCGTCTCGCTGAAGGCCCGCATGGTGAGCTTCATCTCCACGCTCTCGGGGATGACATTCGAGGCCGAACCGGCATGGATCGAGCCGACGGTGGCGACCGCCATGTCCTGCGGATCGACATTGCGCGAGACGACGCTTTGCAGCGCGGTGATGAAGGAGGCGGAAGCCAGCACCGGATCGACGGCGCGGTGCGGCTCGGCTCCGTGGCCGCCCTTGCCGACGATTTTGATCACCGCCTGATCGACTGAGGCCATGGCCGGGCCGGTGACGAAACCGAACTGCCCCGTCGGCACACCCGGCCAGTTGTGCAAACCGAAGACCGCATCGACGGGAAACCGTTCGAACAGCCCTTCCGAGATCATCTTGCGGGCACCGGCGCCGATTTCCTCGGCGGGCTGGAAGATCAGCCTCAACGTGCCGCTGAAATTGCCGCTCTCGGCGAGATAGCGGGCAGCCGCCAGCAGGATGGAAGTATGACCGTCATGGCCGCAGGCATGCATGACGCCGGGATTGCTGCTGGCATAGGCAAGTCCGGTCGCCTCCTCGACCGGCAGTGCGTCCATGTCGGCGCGAATGCCGATCCGTTTCCGGCCTTCGCCGCGTCTGAGGGTGGCGACGATGCCGGTGCCGGCAATGCCGGTCGCCACCTCATAGCCCCAGGAGGAAAGGCGGGATGCCACGAGCTTGCTGGTCCTGAGCTCCTGAAAGGCAAGCTCGGGATATTGATGCAGGTCGCGGCGAAGCGCTATGATCTCGTTGAGAAAGGCGGCGATGCCCTTCTCGACCGGATCGTTGCTGGGTGAGTTCTGAGCGATAGTGTCCATGGCGTTCACCGGCGCCTCAGGCGCCGATAGCCCTCCCCTGCTCAACGTGATCAGCGCCGGTCGCATACCGGCTTTCCCGGAAGGGCAGGCCCAGGTGGTCGCGCAGAGTCTCGCCCTTCAGGACCGGATCGAAATAGCCGCGCTCCGTCAGGATCGGCAGGACGTGCGCGGCGAAGTCGTCAAAGCCTTCGGCGATGACGGGGAAGCCAAGGATGAAGCCGTCGGCGGCCCCGTGATCCACCCAGCGGATGATCTCGTCGGCGATATGCTCGGCGGTGCCGATAAAGGCAGTGCGCGGGGTGGCGGAATCGAGCGCGACCTGGCGGAGCGTCAGCCCTTTCTCGCGCGCCGTTCTTTTGATGCGGTCGGTGGTGGCGCGGAAATTGTTCCTGCCGATATCACCGAGCTCAGGGAACGGCTCATCGAGCGGGTAGACACTGAAATCGTGATGATCGAAAAACCTGCCGAGATAGAGGAGCGCCTCCTCGATCGTGACGAGATCGCGGATCGCCTGATACTTGGCCTCCGCCTCCCCGGCTGTTCTGCCGACGATAGGGCCGATGCCGGGATAGACGCCGACTTCCGCGCCGGGCCGTCCATGCGCGATGACGCTATCCTTGAGCTGACGATAAAAGCCTCGCGCCTCCTCGAACGGCCCGCCATTGGTGAAGACGGCGTCGGCATGCTTGCCGGCAAGCCTGATGCCGGAATCCGAAGCCCCCGCCTGGAAGACGACGGGCTGGCCCTGTTTTGAACGGCCGATATTGAGCGGGCCTTCGATGCGGAAGAAACGGCCCTTGTGGTTAAGGCAATGCATTTTCGCCTTGTCGACAAAGACGCCGGTCTCGCGATCGCGTACAAAAGCGTCATCCTCCCAGGAATCCCAGAGACCCTTGATCGCATCGATGTAATCCTCGGCGATCTCGTAGCGCAGCTCGTGCTCCGGATGTTCACGGCTGTAATTTCTGCCTGAACCCTCTAGCGGCGAGGTCACCGCATTCCACCCTGCCCTGCCGCCGCTGATGAGATCGATCGAGGCAAACTGGCGGGCAATAGTGAAGGGGTCGCTGTAAGAAGTCGAGACCGTGCCGACGAGGCCGATCTTGGAAGTGGAGGCCGCCAGCGCCGAGAGAATGGCGATCGGCTCGAACCGGTTGAGGAAATGCGGGATCGACTGCTCGTTGATATAGAGCCCGTCGGCGACGAAGGCGAAAGCGATGCCGGCCGCCTCCGCCTTGCGCGCCGTCCTCACGAAGAAATCGAAATTGACGCTGGCATCGGCCGGACCGCTGGGATGTTTCCAGGCATTCATATGGCCGCCGGGACCCTGCAGCATGATGCCGAACGTGACGTGTTTCTGAACCATGGATCAATCTCCTTGAAAAACGGTCAGGCGACGAGTGAAAGCCGCTCGGCGGCGAGCAGCTCGATGGAGGCAAGGCGGTCAGCGGTCGAAAGCGCCGGCGTGTCGAGCACGAATTCATTGACGCCGTAGCGGCGATGGAGCTCGTCCAGTTCGTTGCGGATCTGCTTTGCCGTGCCGTGCAGCACACTCGGCACCTTCTCCTCGATGCGGTAATCGGTGAGGCCGGCCTGCCGGGCAAATTCCGCCGCCTGCTCTTCGCTGCCGACATTGACGGTCTGGCCGTCCGGCAGGAACAGCTTGACGATCCTGAGCTTACCGACACGCTCGCGAGCATATTCCTCGCTTTCGGCAGCGAAGGCCGCGAGCGCCAGGATGGGACGCTTGCCGCCCGATGCCCGCTCATAGGCCTCGAAGGTCCTGCGCAGATTGTCGGAGTCGCCGTTCAGATGGCCGGCAAAGACCAGTTCCCAGCCTTTCTCGGCAGCGAGCTCGGCGCTCTCGACGCTGGCGCCGAGCAGGAAACGCTCCGGAGCCGTCGGCGGGAAAGGAGTCGCCTGCGCACCTTGGTGACTGGGGTCGGCGGCGAGATAGGTGTTGAGATCGGAAAGCTGGCTTGCGAAATCTGGCTTCCTGGCCGGATCGACGGCAAGCTGCAGGGCGCGCGTTGCGAGCGGAAAACCGCCCGGCGCCTTACCGACGCCGAGATCGACGCGGCCGGGCGCAAGCGATGCCAAAAGATTGAAGGTCTCGGCAACCTTATAGGCGCTGTAGTGCTGCAGCATGACGCCGCCGGAACCGATGCGGATCCTCGAGGTCCTGGCGAGAAGGTAGGCGATCAGCGCCTCCGGCGCCGAACTCGCCAGATTGGACATGCCGTGATGTTCGGCGACCCAGAAACGGTGATAACCAAGTTCCTCGGCCCGGGCGGCAATCTTGACCGTCGCCCGCAGCGCATCCGCTGCAGTGAGGCCCTGCTCGATCGGGCTTTTGTCAAGAAGGCTGAGGAGGTAGGTCATGGCGCCATAATCCGCTCAGAGGTTGCAATAATTACTCTATAAAATCAGTAGACAAACGTCATTATAAGAAATGACATTCTCTTTCGCGGACATTGAGAGAAAAAAGCAGCCGCAGCTGAGACGGAAGGATGTCGACCAATATGAAGAAACGCAGGAGACGCTGGCGCTGCTGAAGGTGCTGGCGCTCACCAATCGACAGGTCGAGGAAGGCAGGCTGCGTCCTCAATCGGAATCCTTCGCGCGCATCCGCAAACGCCTGGCCGACAACCAGTCCTGATGCATTACCGTGTTCTTCTTGCCTAGGACGCGGAACGCGACGTCGAGTATCTCTATCGTTTCATTGCCGCCCGCGACGGCGCCGAGACGGCAGAGCGCATCCTGACGGAGATCGAACGCGCCTGCGCCGACTTCCACAAATTCCGGCCCGCGGAAATATTCGGAAGGAACTGGCCAGTATCGGTATCTCCGAATACCGCGAACTGCACCACAAGCCTGGCGTATGATTTCCCGTATCATCGGCACCGACGTCGTCGTCTACTGCGTGGCGGACGGACGTCGCGACTTGCATGCCTTCCGGGAACGAAGGCTTATCCGCTAACATCCTGCATACCCCCTCTCCGGTTTCGGCATCGTCGCCGGCGATCATCCGAGCATGGATGACCCAGACGAGCGGAAAACCTATCCCGCCTTTCGGCCGGCCGGCGCATTTGCCCGCAGGAGCGCCATCAACATCGGGCCGATTGCGAATTCCCCCTTTTCGCTTCGCCGCGTCAGGTCGCGAAGATAGCCGCCGGCTGAATTGATATGGCCGCCCCGCTCCAGGATGCATGCCATCACCGTCGCGGCATTTTCCGGTCCCATTGCGTTTGCAGCCTCCTCGTAGGCTGACGGACTGACGCCGAGCATCGATCGCACCGTCACAGCCGCGGTCATCAAATCACGCCAGTTGCGGACGTCGCCATTCGGCCCGTAGGCAAGGATTTCAGGGCAGGCCTGCAGAACCAAGCCTAGCGGAAAGGATTTCAATCCGGCGGCGGCGTCTCGGCGGTCGGGTTGTCCACCCTGCTGTCCGGGCCGATTGTCCGAACGGATCGCCTCGCTTCTCTCCTCTTCCAGCGTCCCGTGGCCTCGCCCGCTGTCTTGCTTCGGCGTCGCGCCCTGCTTCGTTTCGAAGCTTGGTTCAAGTTCAGATAGGGATTCGGAGTGTGAATTCTGTATGTGACGCTCGATATAACCGGCATTGCCGCGCTGTTTTGTCAATTTAACTCTAATTTCCAGCCGGTTAAGGATATCCCCCCTGAGCGCCGTCAATGCGTCCAGCAATTGTTCGAGCTGTGCCGTCGTCGGCGAGCGGGGCAGCCCCTCGACCAGGTCTCGAAAGTCCTGGTACAGGCCCTGCCAATCCCCCTCAACGTCTTCATCGGCAGCCGCTTCGATCAGCTTGGCGATATCACGGCGGCAAAGCGTGATGCGTTCGCGCAGACGCTGAACATGCAGCCGCTCGGCCATGACCTCGGCGGCCAGTTGCTCGATCTCTTCGGCGCGGGCCAGCAGCGGCGCCAGCGAGAAGCCGAAAGCATCGTTTACCTCCCCTGCCCTATCCCGGCGGACATAACGCTTGCCGTTGGGACTATCCTTGCGCAGCAGAAGGCCCGCCTCGACGAGTGCTGCAAGATGGCGCCGCACGGTCTGCTCGGCCATGCCGTGCGTTCTGAGCGAAAGCTGGACATTCGACGGGAATACGATCAACCCGTTTCCCTGGGTCAGCTCGTTCTTTGGATAAAAGCTTAAGAGCGCATTGAGCACGGCGAGTGCGCGGTCGCTGATGCCAAGCAGCGGCTTTGCTTCGCACAGCGCACGAAACAGCTTCCACTTGTCGACCGATTGGTCAGGCCTGATTTCACCTGCCATCACCTGGCTTGCGAGCATGCCAAGCGTCATCGACCGCCGCCCGAAGGGCGTCGTTATACTTCCGGTTTCCATCTCTTCCACCTCAAAGAGGCAAAAGAAATCCGCTCGCCAAAACGACGCCAAAAACTCTTGACAGCGATTCTCGGAAGTGCGATTCTCGGAGGTGTTCAAGACTACGAGGAAAGCTTCCGTGACGGTGACGTTCGGGGGCTTTTTTCTTTTGCGCGTTATCTCCTATCCGAATTGTCAGCTGACAATCGGTCTAACTGCCTCATTTTACCTCATTTACCTCTTCGAACTCGGCGGCGAGGCCGACCAACCGCTGAGCCAGGAATTCTGAAAACTCCGCCGATTTGACGGTGATGCGAAAGGTTTTCCCGGAGCGGGTCACCGAAGCAAGTTGCCTGCCGCCTTGAGTGCGAAGCGTCTGCTCGGCTCGCTGCGGTGCGCTCTTTTCCTCGAGCGCCTTCCAGATTGCGTCGAAGCGGCTATTGCTGTCCAGAGTCTGGAACGCTGCCGCACCAACTGCGGCCCGCGCCTTCTTCTGCCCGCCAGCCTCCCTGAATTTCTCCGCAAAAGCCAACCAGCGCGGCCGTCCGACCTTGGGCGCCGGTCCGATGGCGAGAATGATCTCGGGATCGATCGTCTGCGCCACCTGCAGCAGCCTCGACGTTTCCGGCTTGTCCGTCGCCAGCGCCTGGGCAATCATGTCGCGGCTGAAGCCGTGTTCATCCATGCGCCGCGCAAACAGCGCCCGTTCGATGAAGCTTAGGTCGACGCGCGGGCCGTTTTCCTGACCCTGTGCGAGGATCAGTTCTTCGTCCGTCAGCTTGCGCACCACAGCCTTGATGGGAACCCCGATCTCCGCAGCCGCACGCAGACGCCTGTGACCATAGGCTGCCTGGTAATGCCCGGCCGTTACCGGATCCGGCCTCACCAGGATCGGAACCTGCTGTCCGCTTTCCTGGATCGATTGCTTCAACCGCTCGAATTCGGGGTCCATATCGACCGGGATGCGGTCGCGAATAAAGGACATCTCGACGGCAGCCGGATCGATCTCCAGCACTTTGTCGCCGGAGGCAAGCGATTCGCGCAGCGCCTTGGCGGCCGCCGCTTCCTCGCCTAGCCGCCCAAGCGACAGGTTCATCGCCTTGACTGCTCCCGATGGGCGATGCGGCGGCGGCGCGCCCGGCGCCTCCGGCCGTGCCGACTCCACGGCGCCGACCATGCTCTTCAGGATATCGCGACCTTTTGGGCTCATGTCCTGCTCCACGCACTGCGAATGAGTTGCTCGACCTCGGCATTGACGCTGTCGACGGATTCGACGCCGCGATCATAGGTCTGGCGATGCATCGTCTCGCGCCCCGCCTCGTAGATCGTCTGCTTGGACAGGCCCGCATCCGAAACCGCGGTGGACTTGACCATCATCGAGGTCAGCACGCGCTCGCCGAACAGGCTGCGCAGGAAGGCGACGATCTGTGCCTGCGGGCCGTCATTGGCCTCGTAGCGGGTGACGAGATAACGCATCCAGTCGTAATCAAGATTGCCGCCGGCCTCTTTGACCACGGATAGAAGGTCGGAGGTCATCGTCAGGAACTGGTTCATCGAGGCCACGTCGAGCATCTGCGGATGAACGGTAATGAGCACAGCGGTCGCGGCGCAGAGAGCAGACAGCGTCAGGAAACCGAGGGTAGGCGGGCAATCGATGATGACGACGTCATAGTTCTCTTCTAGCGAATGCAGTGCATTGCCGACCCGCATGAAGAACATGTCCTTGTCATCGCGGTTGGTATCGGCCAGCGCCTTTGGAGTATCGTGTTCGAACTCGTGCAGTTCGAGATTGCCGGGGATGAGGTCGAGACCGGGGAAATACGTCTGGCGGACAATGTCGGCGACGTCGCGGCGTGTCTCGTCATACTTGATGGCGCCGTAAAGCGTCTCATTTTCGCCGACATCGAATTCCGGCTGATAGCCGAGCATCGCCGACATCGATGCCTGCGGGTCGAGATCGACGGCAAGGACGCGATAGCCGCGGAGCGCCAGGAACTGCGCCAGATGGATGGATGTCGTCGTCTTGCCGGAACCGCCCTTGAAATTGGTGACGGCGATCACCTGGAGATGGTCGCCTGGCCGGCGCATCGGCAGATAGGAAGGCTTGGTGCGT
Organism: Rhizobium lentis; assembly: GCF_014200175.1. GTDB lineage: Bacteria > Pseudomonadota > Alphaproteobacteria > Rhizobiales > Rhizobiaceae > Rhizobium > Rhizobium mulingense. The sequence goes on from NZ_JACHBD010000009.1 coordinate 93,827, forward strand.
CCGAGATGCTGGCGCATCGCATGAATTTCTTCGAGCGAGAACACCCGGCGGCCGGCGGCCGTCTTTTCGGGATTGATGCTTTCCACCTGGGCGGCGAGGTGGCGAACATAGCTGTCGGTGACGCCAAGCAGCTTGGCGGTCTCGGTGCTGCTGAACCGCCGCAGCGATTTGCGCGCATCGGGCGAAAACAACCGCTCGAACAGCACCTGCAACTGGCTGCTGAGCATCGTCGAGTCCTGCGCTATGGTCTCGTCGATCGAGACCTGACTCGCTCTCTTGGCTTTCTCGACAATCGCGGCCTTGGTCGGCATTCACGCAAATCCTGATAAATCGGGTAATTTTGCGCAAATGAGCGTGAGTCTGGTGATTCCGTCAAGCGATTTCTTGGTTAGCCAATCAATAACGAACCGGATTCGACGAAAAAATCACGTGGAATTCCGGAATCTTAGCGAAATTGTCAGCTGACAATGGCGCCGGACCGGCTCCGCCGAAGCCGGCCGAACCGCCAAACCTCGTTGCCGACTCATCGCGGGCTGGCTCCGTCGCTCGGCACGGCACGGCACGGCACGGTGCGGCCCGGCTGAGGATTTCTCACTTATAGACAGACGAGCGGTACAGGCTTTCGGCGTCCAGCCCGCGAACGGGTTCATTGCCGGAGGACTTGTCATTTGCGTCTTGGGCTTCGGGATCGCGGCGTGACGGGGCAAGGCCGAGCATTTGTTCGAGACGACCGGCATTGAGCGGAGCGCTTATTCCCTTGAAGTTCATCTTTCATCTTTCGTCTGCGTATGGGCTTGCGAGGAGCCGCAGAGATAAGCGCAATTTCAACCTGCAGAGAACCGCCCGCCGGCGTTATCACCATCTTTTGGATTCAAGGCAGAAAGGGGAGGGGAGAAGGAGCCTGCAATACCGGGAAGGATTGCCCGACAAAACAAAAGCTCCTGCTAGGCGAATCAGGCGCCGATCGATACGCTCGGCGGCAATAGACAGGCTGAATGCCATTCTCCCAGCCCAACCCATCTGGATATCCTGCGACGAACGAGCTTTCCCTAGCGGAACTTATGGCAGCTTCACTTCCGTGTGCCAAATTCCTCTTTATTTAGCGACTATTTACCATAAGCATCTGTTGCCACGACTGCGCCAGCCATGGAGCGCAGAAAGAATGTTCAGCCGCTATCGCGCCTTCATTCCCTCGCGATTGGTAAAATGAGCATTGCCCAAGCCCGTGCCGATGGTCAGCACCGCCCATCGCGACACGTCGGTCATGAAGGGGATCTGTGACAGTCCCTGCACGACAGCGTCGTTGTGCATCATCACGAAGGTGCTGTCGTCCCCGATTTCAGGAATGGCCTTCATCAGCGCGGCAGGCAGGTTGAAGCTGTCGCTCTCCCAGTTCCCCCCCGGCAGGTTCTGCCCGCCGCGTTCTATGGAGCCATCGGCTTTGATGATCCCCGGACATGCGATGCCAATAATCGGCGCCGGCTTCAGACTGGCCTTTTCGGCTTTGCCGATCAGTTCCTGCAACATAGCAGTCAAGCGCTCGATAGTTGCGGTGCGACTTGGCTCGTCATCGGCATGACGCCAGATCGTTGATTCCCAAACGCTCGCATCCGCGAAGTTCGGCACGTCGTCCTTTCCGAATTTCACGACGCCAGCGCGAACGTTGGTGCCTCCGATATCGACGGCCAGGATCGCCTCGTGACCCTTGAACATCCAGCGGGGCATAAGGTGGACCGAGCCAATCAGCCCGGCCTCATCAGGGTGATGAACGATCGGCACGATCTCGACGTCGATGCCGGCGGCCTTCAGAATAACCATGGTTCTGGCGATCGTCAGCTCGCCAAAGCGGCTATGCCGGAAGCCACCGCCGACGACGATGCGCTCCGTCTTCACCCAGCGCTTGTCCTTCAGAAATTTTCCGATCACATCGGCAAAATCCTGAGCGAAGTCCTCCACCGCCCCCATGACCAATGCCGCTGCCTCCATATCGTCGCCCTTCAGAAGGGCATCGATCTTTTTCTTGGAAAGCTTCGTCGTCGCGGTCTTGCCTATCGGGTCGTCTCCGACCTTGCGGATGCGCTTTCTCCAATCGTCGAGCTTCTGCTGAAAGGTCTTCTTGTTGGCGTTGTCGCCAATGAACCCGTTCTTGTCACGCAGTTCGTTGTTGTAATCGTCGACCGTGACCAGCGGCAAAACAGTGGCTCCGTGTGCCAAAAGAGCATTAACCTCATCACCGTGCTTGGAACTGCTTTTGGCCATCAGGGTACCTTTTTGCGGCGTGAGTGCTTGAACAAGCGGCCAGACAAAACGCAAGCCGGCCCCGGATGTTCCGGAGCCTGGCAAGTCACCTTGCCCTCGTCGACCAGCGACCTAGCTTCAATAAGTGCAGAGGTTTGGAGAACGCCGTGCAAGACGACGCCGCTACCCAGGAAATGCTTTCAATGGTGCTTGAGGAACCGGATCGCTGGGCGATGTTCCTTGACATAGACGGAACGCTCCTCAATCTCGCACCGACGCCGGATGCGATCGAGGTCCCCGAGGCTCTCCCGGGACAACTTCACCGTCTGTCGAACAAGCTCGGCGGCGCCTTGGCGCTGGTCACCGGGCGCTCGCTCGCCTATGCAGACGCGCTGTTCAAACCGTTTGCATTTCCGACAGCAGGCCTGCACGGCGCCGAAATCAGGAGCGCCGCCGGGATGCACACGCTTGAAGCGACACCCGAGTTCCAGGCGCTGAAACATGCACTGACCACCGAGGCCGAGCATTATCCGGGGGTTCTGATCGAGGATAAGGGCGCAGCCGTTGCCGCTCATTACCGGCTGGCGCCGGAATATGAAAAAGTGCTCGAAGAGCGCATGCGCCATTATGCTGAACTTGCGGGACCGAATTGGGCGCTGCAGCTCGGTAAGATGGTGTTCGAGCTCCGACCGGCACGCTCGAGCAAGGGCGATGCGCTGGAGCGGTTTTTCCAGTCAGATCCTTTCAAGAACCGCTGCCCCATCACCATCGGCGATGATTTGACCGACGAATCGATGTTTGCGATCGCCAATGCCCGCGGCGGGGTTTCTGTGCGCGTCGGGGCCATCGGGGCCCCGAGTTGCGCCACAAGTCGGCTGTCTTCAGCTGCGCTGGTCAGGAATGTCATTGCCGCCCTGGCCGCCTGAGTTAAATTTCGGACGATCTTAAAGACCGATTGTTGTCGTCTTTGCGCCGCCTGCGGAGCATCAATCATCAAAAAAGTATCGGTTTCGGCGGGGAATCGTGGTGGCGGGTATGAAGCAAGCCCGATACACTCGGTTTAATAATAAAGCCAAAAGGGAATTTGGCGGGCGGACGGAGGAGGAAACGATGGAACCTGACTTGGAAGTCGTTCAGATCAGACCGGGCGAATCCTTCGCAACGAAGGCCCATGGTTATCCCTATCATACCGTCCGATGGCATTTTCATCCGGAATACGAACTGCATCTCGTCGTGGCAACGACCGGACGCTATTTCGTCGGCGATTTCATCGGGGAGTTCGAACCCGGAAACCTGGTGCTGGCCGGCCCCAACCTGCCTCATAACTGGATAAGCGACGTCCCGAAGGGATCGAGCATTCCGCTTCGATGCCAGCTCATCCAGTTCAGCGAGAATTTTATAAGCGACACGGTGAAGGTGCTGCCCGAGCTCGGTCCCTTCGAGCCGGTCCTCGAAGCGTCCCGCCGGGGTGTGCTCTTCGGCACTGAGACCAGCCGGCAGGTGGCGCCTCTGATGAACGAGGTGCAACAGGCGCAGGGCGTACGCCGCATCGAGCTCTTCATGATGATCGTCGGGCTGCTCGCCCGGGCGCAGGACGCCCAGCTTCTCGCAAGCCCCAGCTATCTGCCCGATCCCTCGGGCTATATGTCAGCCGGCATCAACAAGGCGCTCGCCTATATCAGGGAACATCTGACGAAATCCTTCGATGAAACCGATCTCGCTGGAATAGCCGGGCAGTCCACAGGCGCCTTCTCACGCGCCTTTCGCCGCCATACCGGCATGTCGCTCGTGCAATATGTGAAACGCCTGCGCATCAATCTCGCCTGCCAGATCCTGATGAGCGACGACCATGCGTCGATCACCGACATCTGCTTCGAGGTCGGCTTCAACAATCTGTCCAACTTCAACCGCCAGTTTCTCGCGGAAAAAGGCATGACACCGTCCCGCTTCCGGCGATTGTTGGGTGACAATATCAATGTGGCGAAGGCGGCATGAGGTCCGCTGGAGACGGCAATAGGGAGGATAAGGAGGAGGAACGAAAACTGACGCAGGCTTGAACGTGAGCGCGCGAGGAGCGGCTCGCGAGAGGAGACGCTTGTCCTCAGAAACAGCAAACAGCTGGGACAGGCACAGCCACTCATTCAGCCGAACGGCACAGCCGAACACTGCAATCACGGACTACACGATTTTTTCCAATGGGAGGAGATGGAAATGATGAAATTTTCGACAAGAGCGGCAGGCGCCGCGGCACTTATGCTGTCCTTGCTCGGTGGGACTTCCGCCTTTGCACAAAGCGCCGTTACCGATGCGACGGTCGCGTTCCTCATGCCCGACCAGGGTTCAACCCGCTACGAAGAGCACGATCACCCCGGCTTCGTGGCGGAAATGAAAAAGCTCTGCGCATCATGCAAGGTCATCTATCAGAACGCCGATGCCGATATCTCCAAACAGCAGCAGCAGTTCAATTCGGCCATCACCCAGGGCGCCAAGGTCATCGTGCTGGATCCGGTGGATTCGGCGGCGGCGGCCTCTCTCGTTCAGCTTGCCCAGAGCCAGGGCGTCAAGGTCATCGCCTATGACCGGCCGATTCCGACCGGCAAGGCCGATTTTTATGTCTCCTTCGACAACAAGGCGATCGGCAAGGCGATCGCGGAATCACTCGTCCAGCATTTGAAAGCGAAGAACGTGCCGACAGAGGGCGGTGGCATCCTGCAGATCAACGGTTCACCGACCGATGCGGCTGCCGGGCTGATCAAAGACGGCATTCACGAGGGACTGGCAAGTGGCGGATACAAGACGCTTGCGGAATTCGACACGCCGAACTGGCAGCCGGCGAATGCCCAGCAATGGGCCGCCGGACAGATCACCCGCTTCGGCAAGCAGATCGTCGGCGTCGTCGCCGCCAATGACGGCACCGGCGGCGGCGCCATCGCCGCCTTCAAGGCGGCCGGCGTCGATCCCGTGCCGCCGGTGACCGGCAATGATGCGACGATCGCCGCGCTGCAGCTCATCATATCAGGGGATCAGTACAACACGATCTCCAAGCCGAGCGAAATCGTCGCCGCTGCCGCTGCCGATGTCGCGGTCAAGCTCCTGGCGGGAGAAAAGGTCAAGGCCGAAATGACGCTCTACGATACGCCGGCACAGCTCTTCGTCCCGGCCGTCGTCACCGCCGAAAACCTCAAGGCCGAGATCATCGACAAGAAGATCAACACCGCCGAGGAACTGTGCACCGGCCGCTACGCCGAGGGCTGCAAGAAGCTCGGCATCAAGTAACTCGTAAAGGAGGCGCGGCCGGCCGCCGGCCGCGCTTCCGGTTTTCGCATTTCGGAAGGGCCAGGCGATGTCTGAAACCTCTCACATTTTTGACTCGCGCCAGCCCGTCCTCAGCCTGCGCGGAGTTTCGAAGAATTTCGGAGCGGTGTCGGCACTGACCGACATCGAACTCGACGTGCATGCCGGCGAGGTCGTGGCGCTCGTGGGCGACAATGGCGCCGGCAAATCGACGTTGGTCAAGATCCTGGCCGGCGTGCACCAGCCGAGCTCGGGCACCGTCCTGTTCGAGGGAAAGCCGGTGCATCTGTCGAGCCCAAGTGCAGCTCTCGACCTCGGCATCGCGACCGTGTTCCAGGATCTGGCGCTTTGCGAAAATCTCGACGTCGTCGCCAATATTTTCCTCGGCAAGGAGCTCAACCCTTTCCAGCTCGACGAGGTCGCTATGGAGATTCGCGCCTGGAAGCTCTTAAACGAGCTTTCGGCCCGAATCCCAAGCGTGCGCGAGCCCGTCGCTTCGCTCTCCGGCGGGCAGCGCCAGACCGTGGCGATCGCCCGGTCGCTGCTGTTGGAGCCGAAACTGATCATGCTCGACGAACCCACAGCAGCGCTTGGCGTCGCCCAGACCGCCGAAGTGCTGGACCTGATCGAGCGCGTGCGTGAACGCGGCCTCGCCGTCATCATGATCAGCCACAATATGGAGGATGTGCGTGCCGTCGCCGACCGCATCGTCGTCCTTCGGCTCGGGCGCAACAACGGCACCTTCATGCCCGATGCTTCCAACGAGGCGCTCGTCAGCGCGATTACCGGCGCATCCAACAATTCCGTCTCTCGCCGCGCCATGCGCCGCCGGGCGCAAGGCCAGCAAAACGAGGAGGGCAGGCCGTGATGAAGACGATCCCGAACGAACCGACTGCACCTCAGCTCCTCGACCGACGTGACGAAAGGGTGCGCCATGACGACAGCCTCGCCGGCTCGATCCGCGCCTTCTGGGATCGCATCCGCTCCGGCGACCTCGGCTCGCTGCCCGTCATCGTCGGCCTGGCGATCATCTGGACGGTGTTCCAGGCGCTCAATCCGGTGTTTCTCTCCAGCGCAAATCTCGTCAACATGCTGTTCGACTGCTCGACGGTCGGCGTCATCTCGCTCGGTATCGTCTGCATTCTGATGGTGGGTGAGATCGATCTTTCCGTCGGCTCGGTCAGCGGCTTCGCCTCGGCGCTGGTCGGCGTTTTCTGGGTCAATCAAGGCTGGCCGGTGGTGCTCGCAGTCCTCGCCGCGATGATCGTCGGCGCCCTGATAGGCTCGCTCTACGCCTTCCTGTTCAACCGTTTCGGCATGCCGAGCTTCGTCTCCACCCTGTCGGGCCTGCTCGCGGTTCTCGGCCTGCAGCTTTATATCCTCGGAGCGACCGGTTCGATCAATCTCCCCTACGGTTCCTGGCTCGTCAATTTCGGGCAGATCATGGTCATGCCGGACCCGGTCGCCTATCTGCTGGTGGCGATTGCCGGCATTGCCTTCTTCCTCGCGAGCTACCGCACATCGGCGCGCCGGCGGGCAGCCGGCCTGTCGTCGAAATCGACTGGCGGACTGTTGCTGCGCGCCGTCGTCATCACCGTCGCCCTGGAAGCGGTTGCTTTCTATCTCAACCAGTCCCGCGGCATCCCCTGGATGTTCGGCCTCTTCGTCGGGCTCGTTGCCGCCATGAACTATGCGCTGACGCGCACCAAATGGGGACGCTCCATGCAAGCCGTCGGCGGCAACAGAGAGGCCGCCCGCCGCTCGGGCATCAATGTGTCGCGCATCTATGCGAGCGCCTTCGTCACTTGTGCCCTGCTTGCGGCGACCGGCGGCGTGCTTTCGGCAGCGCGGCTGGCGACCGCAAGCCAGCAGGCCGGCACCGGCGACGTTAATCTCAACGCCATCGCCGCGGCAGTGATCGGCGGCACGAGCCTGTTCGGCGGGCGCGGCAGCGCTTATTCAGCCCTTCTCGGCATCATCGTCATCCAGTCGATCGCCAGCGGGCTGACGCTTCTCGATCTGTCATCGTCGCTTCGGTACATGATCACCGGCGCCGTCCTTGCCGTCGCCGTCGTCGTCGACTCGCTGGCCCGCCGATCCCGCATCTCGCACGGCCGGGCCTAAAGCACTCAGGAAACAGAGGATGAAAATGGGACAGGAACTGTCTGGAAAGGTCGCGGCCGTCACCGGAGCCGCATCGGGTATCGGCCTGGAATGCGCCAAGGCCTTGCTTGCCGCCGGCGCCCGAGTGGTGCTGGTTGACCGGAACGAAGACGCATTGAAGGAAATCTGCTCGGCGCTCGGGACCGATGCCATTCCCTTGGTCATCGATCTCACGGATCCGAAAAGCGTAGCGCGGATGATGCCTGGGATCTTGGCGAAGACAGGCCAGCTGGATATTTTCCACGCCAATGCCGGCTCCTACATCGGCGGCGAGGTGCTGACCGGAGACCCCGACGCCTGGGACCGGATGCTCAATCTGAACGTCAACGCTGCCTTCCGCTCGGTGCATGCCGTCCTACCGCACATGGTCGAGCGCAAGACCGGAGACATCATCCTGACGAGTTCCGTTGCCGGCATGGTCCCCGTCGTCTGGGAGCCGATCTACACGGCCTCGAAACATGCGGTCCAGGCCTTCGTCCACACACTGAGGCGCCAGGTCGCCAAGCACGGCTTACGCGTCGGCGCTATCGCCCCGGGACCTGTCGTCACCGCACTTCTCAGCGACTGGCCGCAGGAGAAGCTGGACGAGGCGCTCGCCGCGGGCGGCCTGATGGAGGCGAAGGAAGTGGCCGATGCGGTGCTCTTCATGCTGACGCGCCCGCGCAACATCACGATCCGCGATCTCGTCATCCTGCCGCAAAGCACGGATATCTGACGAGGGTGCGCCGGCCTTTCGCAATCATAGAAGGAAACGGACATGATCTTCGATAGGTTTCGCCTGGATGGACAGATGGCGCTGGTGACCGGCGGCACGCGCGGCATCGGGCTTGCGATCGCCGAGGCGCTCGGCGAGGCCGGCGCCATAGTCCTCATCGCGGGAAGGTCACGCAATGCGGCGGCGGCGGACCGGCTCGCCAAGGCCGGTGTCGAATACGATTTCATCGCCGTCGACCTGACGAAAGACGATGCCGCCGACGCGCTCGTTACCGAGACGCTCTCACGGACAGGCCGGCTCGACATCCTCGTCAACAATGCCGGCATTGCCATTCATGGCGACAGCGGCGAATTCTCCGATGCCGTCTGGCGCGAGATCATGACCGTCAACGTCGACGCCGTCTTCCGCGCCTGCCGCGCCGCACTCGCTCCCATGCGGCGCCAGGGCGGCGGCGTCATCCTCAATATCGGCTCGATCTCGGGCATCGTTTCCAACATTCCGCAGAACCAGGTCGCCTACAACACCTCGAAGGCGGCGGTCCATATGATGACGAAAAGCCTGGCAAGCGAAGTCGCCGCCGAGAACATCCGCATCAACGCCATCGCTCCCGGCTATATCGAGACCGATCTGTCACGCGGCGGCATCGACAATCCCGACTGGTTCCCGACCTGGCGCAGCATGACCCCGATGGGGCGCGTCGGACAGCCGGAAGAGGTGGCTGGCGCCGCCTTGTTCCTCTGCTCGGCGGCGGCAAGTTATGTCACCGGCGAAGTGCTTGTCATCGATGGCGGTTATACAACGCGATAAAAGTCGACGGGGGCCGCGGGGAGGGGCCTCTGCGTTTATGCTGAGCCGCCTTGCCCTGCCAGTCTTTCCGCGGCGAGCTTATGCAGAGAACCTCGGCCTGACAGGCGTCTCAGGCGCGGGGCAGCCCTGCCGGTCTCAGATGCTTGCGGAGCGCGGCGATCCTGAAGATGGCGTTGGCAGCGCCGTAACCGCGATAACCGCGCCGCTCGACGATCTCGAAAAACAGCCCCTCGCCATAGGTCGGGCTGTAGAGCTGGAAATATTCGCCGGCCTCGTCGCGGTCATAGAGGATGTTGTTGGCCTTGAGGCGATCGGCGAATTCGGCCTCGAGGCCGAAGCGGGCTTCGAGATCGTCGTAATAGTTCGGCGAGATCGCCAGGGAAACGAACCCGTTGGCCGCAAGCGCAGCGGCGGTCGCGAAGATGTCGTCGGTCCTGAAGGCGAGATGCTGGATGCCGGAGCCGAAAGTCTCGGCGATGAAGCGGCCGGCGAGCGTGTTGCGGTTTTCCGCGCCGTTCATGGTGATGCGCAGCGAGCCTTCTTTGTTCTCGACCACCTGGCTTCGGACGATGCCGGAGGGATCGACGATATCGACCATCGGCGTCTTCTCGGCCTCGATGAGCGAGGTGTAAAACAACAGCCAGGTTAAAAGCTCCTCGTATTTCATCGTCTGCGCCATGTGATCAATCGATTGCAGCCCGGTCGGCTGCAGCGGTGTGTCGTCGTCGATCGCATCGAATTCGATCTCCCAGATGCGGGCAAGCTCGCTCTGGCGGTCGAGGAAATAGAGAACACCGCCGCCAACGCCGCGCACGGCCGGCATCTCGATCTCGCCGGCATCGGGCGCTTGTTCGAAGCGCTCGGCCCCGAGGGCGACGGCGCGCTGCAGCGCCGCCTTGGCATCGTCGACCATCAGGCCGGCGGCATAGGCCGAGGTGCCGTGCACGGCATAGGAGGCGCTGGCAAAGCCTTTCTGTTCCGTGTTGACCACGAGATTGATCGCGCCCTGGCGAAACACCGTTACCTGCTTGCTCTTGTGCCTGGCCGCCTTACGGAAGCCGAGGCTTGAAAACAGCGCCTCGAGTGCCGCCGCCTCGTCCTCATCGGCGCTGAACTCGATGAAGGCGATGCCTTCGACCTTGGCGCGCGGCGGCATCACCGGCACCGGCAGCGCGCTCTCTGGCTGCTGGCGCTTGACCTGATCGCCGAGATAGATCAGCGAGCGGCGGCCATCCACCGCGATCGCGTTGGCAGATCCGCCGCGGAACTGGTCGTTGAAGATCTCCAGCGACAGATAGCCGTCATAACCGGTCGCAGCGACCGCCTTCATGAAGTCGAGCACCGGCAGATCACCTTCGCCGGGCATATTGCGGAAGTGCCGGCTCCAGTAGAGCAGATCCATGTCGATCAGCGGTGCGTCGGCAAGTTGGATGATGAAGATCTTCTCCTTGGGGATCGAGCGGATGGAGTTGACGTCGATCTTCCGCGACAGCGTATGAAAGCTGTCGAGGATCAAGCCGATATTCGGATGATCGGCCCGCCGGACGATCTCCCAGGCGTCGCGGTGATCGCGGATGTGGCGGCCCCAGGCCAGTGCCTCGTAGCCGACGCGCAGACCGCGCCTGGCGGCGCGCTCGCCGAGTTCGTGAAAATCGGCCGCCGCCCGGTCGAGGCCGCCAAGCGCAGCCGGCGAAACGTTCGAACAGACCAGCACCAGGTCGGTGCCCATCTCCTGCATGAGGTCGAACTTGCGTTCGGCCCGGTCGAAGGTGCGGCTGCGCAGCGGCTCCGGCATGCCTTCGAAATCGCGAAACGGCTGAAAAAGCGTGATCTCCATGCCGAGATCGCGCACCATCCGCCCGACCTCCTTCGGGCTCTCGTCGAAGATCAGGAAATCATTCTCGAAGATCTCCACCCCATCGAAGCCGGCCTTGGCGATCGCCTCCAGCTTGTCGCTGAGGTCGCCGCTCAGCGAAACGGTCGCTATCGATGTCTTCATCGCAGGGTCCCTTCCGATCGCGTTAAGTCGTCATCGTCTTGAAATGCGCGAGCATGCGGCCAGCTTCAGGTTCCCTGCCGGTGATCAGGCGAAAGGCTCCGACGGCCTGGAAGACCGCCATGCCGCCGCCGTCGAGCGTCCGGCAGCCGCGCTGCCTCGACTGCCGCAAGAGTTCGGTCTCAAGGGGAAAGTAGACGATCTCGGCGATCCAATGGCGCCTCTCCAGGAGCTCCGGCGGAAGCGGTGTGCCGGGATATTTGGCCATGCCCGTCGGCGTCGCATGGATCAGACCCGATGCGTCTTTCATTGCTGCTTCCAGGTCACCTCCGGCGGCGACCAACGCACCAGGAAAGAGTGCGGACATCGTTTGCGCCAGATCGGCGGCGCGATTTTGTTCGCGATCGAAGACCGTCAGCCTCTGAAGGCCGAGCGTCAGGATGGCATAGGCGGTCGCAACACCCGCTCCGCCGGCGCCAATCTGCACAGCGGAAGAAAGGTCTGCCTGCGGCAGCCCGCGGCGAAAACTCTCGGCAAAGCCCCACCAGTCGGTGTTGTGGCCAAAGCGCCGGCCGTCCTTCAGGACGACGGTGTTGACGGCGCCGAGCGCCCGGGCCTCCGGCGACAGCTCGTCGAGCAGGGGTATGACGAGCTGCTTGCAGGGATGAGTGATGTTGAGACCGGCAAGTCCACGCGCTTCGGCATCGCCGATCAAATGCGGAAGATCGGCCGGCGACACATTCAATTTGGCGAGATCGATCAGCTCATAATCGTAGTCCAGCCCCTGCGCCGCACCTTCTTCCATATGCATGGCAGGCGTCAGCGAGGCCTGGATGCCGGAGCCGATCAGCCCGGCCTTCAACGGTTTCAGGAGTGTCTCGGCCATGCGCCAGTTCCTGTCTTGCTCGTGATGGGAAAGGCCCGCGGCGTCGCTCGCGGGCCCGATCTGCTTACTTGCCGCGAACCGTGTCGAGCTCCTTGAAGAGCTGCGTCACGGTCTCTGCTCCGATCTGAGCCGCAAACTTGTCCACCAGCGGCTTGACGGCGTCGCGCAGCTTCTGCGTCTCTTCGGGGCTGAGTTCGGCGACTTCCATGCCGGTCTTCTTGATTTCCTCGATCGCCTTGGCATCGAACTCCCTGGAAACCTGGCGCTGATAGTCGCGGGCTTCCGTCGCGGCCGATTGGAAGACTGTCTTCTCCTCATCATTCAGGCCGTCCCAGAACTTCTTGCTGATCAGCACGATCTGCGGATTGTACTGGTGACGGGTGACCGTCATGTACTTCTGCACTTCGAAGAATTTCGCATTGATGATGTTGGCAGCCGGGTTCTCCTGGCCGTCGACGGTGCCGGTCTCGAGCGCGGTATAGAGCTCGGTGTAGGGGAGGGGCACCGCGTTGGCGCCGAGACTGTTGAAGAGTTCGATCGGGATCGGCGACTGGATCGTGCGGATCTTCAAGCCCTTGATATCCTCGAGCTTGGTGACGGGATGACGATTGTTGGTGAGGTTGCGGAAACCGAGCTCCCAATAGGCGAGGCCGACGAGACCTGTATCCGGCAGGAGCTTCATCAGGCTCGTGCCGAACGCGCCGTCCATCACCTTGTCGGCCTCTTCGCCGCTGTTGAAGAGGAAGGGCAGGTCGACGGCGCCGAATTGCTTGACATTGCTTGCGAGAATGCCGGCGTTGAGCACGGTCATCTCGATGACACCGCCCTGCAGGGCCGACACCGTCTGCACGTCGCCGCCGAGCACGCCGCCCGGAAACAGCTTGACCTCAATCTTGCCGCCGCTCTTTTCCTTCACCAGCTCGGCGAACTTCTCCATGCCCATGACTTGGGGATGGCCCTTATTATTGGCGGCGGCGAATTTGAGGCTGTGTTCGCGGATCTCGGCCACAGCGGGGCCGCTTGCCAAGAGAGCAATGGGCAGAGCCAGTCCCAGCGCCAGTTTCGTCAATCTATTCAGCATGTTTTCCTCCCAGGATAGAGCCGGCATCTCCCTCCGGCCGCGTTGAAATTGCATCGCCGTCACTGGCGACATCAGTGTCCGAACCAGGCGACCGGTGCGGTCACCAGCTGCGGGAAAAGGACGAGCAGAAACAGAACGACCAGCTCGGCGATCATGAAGGGGATCACGCCCTTCATCAGTTCTTCCATCGACAGCTTCGAAACCCCGCAAATGACGTTGAGCACCGTGCCGACCGGCGGCGTGATCAGCCCGATCGAATTGTTGATGATGAACAGCACGCCGAAATAGACCGGGTCGATCCCCGCCTGCTTGATGATCGGCATCAGCACCGGTGTCATCACCAGGATTGTCGGCGTCATGTCCATGGCAGTGCCGACGACGACGATGAGCACCATGATGGCAAGCAGCAGCAGCGTCTGATTGGTCATCAGCGGCTCGACGAGGCCGGCGAGTTCGCCGGGCACATTGGCGACGGTGATCAGCCAGGCGGAAACGGCAGCGCAGGCCACCAGGAACATCACCACCGAGGTGATCTTCGCGGCCGCGACGAAAACCTCGAACAGCCGTGACGGTGGCAGCTCACGATAGACGACCATCGACACGAAGAGCGAATAGACCGCCGCGACGACGCCGGCTTCGGTCGGCGTGAACACGCCGAATTTCAGGCCGACGATGATGATGACGGGAAGCATCAGCGCCCAGATGCTCTCGACAAAAGCCTTCATCCTGATCGCGCCGCTTTGTTTCGGCGGCAGGGCGAACTGTTCCTTGCGCGCCACGATCAACCAGGTGATGCAAAGGGCGGCGCCGATCATCAGGCCGGGGAAGATGCCGGCCAGAAACAGCTTGGTGATCGAGACCCCGCCGATGACGCCGTAGAGAATGAAGCCGATCGACGGCGGGATGATCGGGCCGATGATCGAGGCCGAGGCGAGCAGGCCGCCGGCCCGGGCCGGATCATGGCCAGACTTCAGCATCATCGGAAAGAGCAGGGCGCCGAGTGCGGCGGCATCGGCGACGGCCGAGCCCGAAAGGCTGGATAGCACGCAGGCCGCGAAGATCGCCACGAAGCCGAGGCCGCCCCTGATATGGCCGACCAGGGCCATGGCAAGATTGACGATACGACGCGAAAGGCCGCCGGTATTCATCACCTCGCCCGCGAGCAGGAAAAAGGGCACGGCCATCAGCGGAAAGCTGTCGGCGCCGTTCAGCACATTCTGGGCTACGATCTGCGCATCGAACATGCCGAGATACATCATCAGCGCCACACCTGTGATGATGAGGGCAAATGCGATCGGCACGCCGAGCGCCATCGGACCGAGAAGAGCGCCGAGGAAGATGGTGACGGTCATGACGCGCTCCTCAGTGCTTCGGCGTCAGAACCGGAAACGCGGTCTGCGCGGGATCTTCGAGGGCCGCCTGTTCCTCGCTGTCACGCACAAGTGCGGCAGTCGTCACATCGATGCGGTCGGTCGCGATCGCGAAGGCATCCCAGAGCAGGATGAATAAGGCCGGCACGCCGAAGGCGAGCCCGGCGCCGTAGAAGACGCCCATCGAAATGCCGGTCGCCGGGGCTGATACGTGAAGGTTGATCACCGTCTGGGCCCAGCTTCCACTGATCATCAGCCACGTGGCGATCAGCATCATGCCGTAGCCGAGGAGCACGGCGAGCTTGGCGATCGGTTTCGGCAGGCGGGTGATCAGGGAGTCGACGCCGAGATGGGCGTGTTCGCGCATTGCGACGACGGCGCCGAGGAAGGTCAGCCAGATGAAAAAAATGCGCGACAGCTCCTCGGAGGAGGTAATTCCCTGGTTGAACGCGTAGCGAAGCACGACATTGCCGAAGACGAGGACTACCATGCCCGCCAGCAGCAGGGCGATCGTAACCTTCAGCGCGAAGAAATAAAAATCGATGATACGAATCATTCGCTCCTCCCAAGCGTGGCCTTGCCCTGTCGGCCGACCGTCGTCAGACCCGTCAGAGCGCGTCTTGACCGAAATATTGCCGTCGCGATCAAGTCCTCCACTGGTCGCCCTTCCAAAATGTACTAACTAGTTCGTATGTCAAGCGGCAACTATTGAAACATGTCGTCAACCTGAATAAGACTGACGGGCCTCGGAAACAGAAAACGCATGCTTAACCGAAGCCGAAAACCGAAATTCGAAATATAATACAATAGATTAGAAAGTGCGGTGGCGAGGTCCATGGCGGAACGGAGCGAAAACGGCCGGAAGAATGATCCGGAGCAGACGAAGGAAGACATCCTCCTCGTCGCAACTCAGGAATTCTCGACCCATGGCCTCGCCGGCGCCCGGGTCGACTCGATTGCCGAGAAGACGCGCACCTCGAAACGGATGATTTATTATTATTTCGGCAGCAAGGAGGGGCTCTATCTTGCCGTCCTGGAGCAGTCCTATCGCAAGATCCGCTCGCTGGAATCCGATCTGCATCTGTCCAATCTCGAACCGGAAGAGGCGCTGCGGACGCTGATCTCGACGACCTTCGATCACGACGAGGCCAATCCCGATTTCGTCCGCCTGGTCAGTATCGAAAACATCCATCACGCCGCGCATATGCTTCGTTCGGAGGCGATCCGCGATCTCAACGTTTCGGTTATCGAAACCATCGCCGGCATATTGGAGCGCGGCTTCGACCACGGCATCTTCCGGCGTAAGGCCGACCCGATCGACATCCATATGATGATCAGCGCCTTCTGCTTCTTTCGCGTGTCGAACCGCTATACGTTTGGGACGATCTTCAGGCGCAATCTCTCGGATGGCGATACTATCGAACGCCATCGCGGCATGATTGCCGACGCTGTCGTCAGCTATCTGAAAAGCTGAGAGCAGGAGACTCACCTCAACTGCGCGACGATGGCACGGGCAGGGTGATTTCGAACTCGGCGCCGGTGCCAACCGTCGGCCGAAGGTGGATCGTGCCACCATGGGAACTCAGCATGGCGCGGATAATGCCGAGGCCCATGCCTGTGCCGCCCTGTTCGCGGCGGGTCGAGAAGAACGGTTGAAAGATGCGTTCGCGATTAGCCTCGGAAATACCGCTGCCGTCGTCACGGACGAGAAAGACGGCCTTGCGGCCGTTGGCCGAGATGACGAATTCCAATAGCGAGGCGCCGTGCTGTAGCGCGTTTTCGGCGAGGTTGGCAAAGACAATGACGGCTGCTTCGTGCGGGAGCGCGATCGAGGTTTCCGCATCTCCGGCAGCCGAAACTTCAAGGGCGGGGAAACGCGAGCGCAGTGAAGCTATGATGCTGGCGACGTTGCTTCCGCCCTCGCTCACAGGCGTCTCCGCCTGCGCGAGCTCTCGCAACCGCTGCAGTAACGCATCGAGCCGGACAGCGTCCGCGACGATATTGTCGAGAAAATGCAAGCGCTGTGCTGTCGTCATCGGCTTCTCGGCATCGTCATCGCGCAGAAGTTCCGCCGCGCCCCGGATGGCCGTCAGCGGTGATTTCAGCTCGTGCGAAACATGGGCGGCAAACGAGCGGACATAGTCCGTGCGGTCGACCAGTTTTCCGGCAAGATCGAGGAAGCTTTGCGACAGCACCGCGATCTCCCGCGTTCCATGGCTGTCGAGCGGACGGATCGCCGCCTTGCCGCCGCGGGCAATCTCTTCCGTGCGGGCGATCAGGGCGTCGATGGGCCCGGTGATGGTGCGCGTCAGCACATAGGCAATGCCGAGCGTCAGTATCGCGACAATGGCAAGCGCCCCGATTTCCGCCGGCGCCATCCGGCTCGAATTCGCCTCGACGGCACGAAACCAGACGACGATCAAGATCGGCAGAGCCATGACGGCCAGCAGCACACCATAGACGATCAGCGCCAGCCTCGGCCGCCATTTCACCCTGACTTTCAGCGCCGGCATCAAGCCTTCCTCCCGAGTTCAACGCTAAGCTTGAAGCCGATGCCGTGAACGGTCGCGATGATCCCGGAGCCGCCGACCGCGGTGAATTTGGCTCTGATGTTGCGGATATGGCTGTCGATTGTCCGGTCGGCGACGTAGGTGCCAGCGCCGTAAGCGGCTTGCATCAATTGTTCGCGGCTGAAGACCATACCGGGACGCGACAGCAATGCTTCCAGGATTGCGAATTCCAGCGCCGTCATCGCGAGGGCGCTGTCGCCGAACATGACCGTCCGGCCGTGGCGATCCAGGCTGATCTCGCCGGCGACAAGGGCGGCATGGCGTCTGTCGGGCGCCGCCTCGTTGCCGCTTCGCTTCAATATCGCCTTGACCCTGGCGATGAGTTCGCGCGGGCTGAAAGGCTTGGTGACATAATCGTCGCCGCCGATTTCGAGCCCCAGGACCCTGTCGATCTCCTCGTCGCGGGCGGACAGAAACAGGATCGGCAAGCCCGATGTCTTGCGGATCTGCCGGCAGACCTCCAGACCATCCATATCGGGCATGCCGATATCGAGAATGATCAGATCGATGTTGCCGCGGCGGAAGGCCGCCATCGCCTCGATGCCGCCGCGAACGGCCGTCGATATCAAGCCAGCGCGTTCAAGAGCGAAGCAGATCACATCGCGGATGTGAGGTTCGTCATCGACGACGAGAATGCGGGGCGCCATCACCGGTCCTGTGTTGGTTTGTCGTGCCTGTTGTCATCGTTCTCGTTCTATCTTGCAATGGCAGCAGGAGACAGAAGATAGCTCTCCAGTCGCGCGGATCGGAAGGTCCAGTTCCGCCAGTCACGCCGACGTATCTGAAAATTCCTGGAGAGATCGTAGCGAACCGTCACCGCTTCGCTCTTCTTGTCGATCAGGTGGTCCGGCAGCATCTGGAGATAGCGATCGAGCGCCGGAATGACGGAAGGGCCGAGCGAGGAGAGATAGTCGAGATCGAGCGGCGGGCCTTCCTGACTGATCTCCTGGCTGTGGGCGATATTGAAGCGGGCGATGAAAGCCGGAAAATCGATGAAGGAGCTGATGTAGAGAATCATAAGGAGGGAGGCGAGGTTTGCGGTGATCAGCCATGCGTTGGATCGGTTGAACAGAATGCGCAGGAGGATCAGGACAAGACCGATGGCGACGATCCCCATCCAGAGACCGGCGGCGACACGCAGCTCCGTCAGCGAATAGACCTCGACGTAAAGCCCGAGCCGCAGCATCGAGGACAGGCAAAGCAGGACATTCTGGCCGATCCAGGCGTGGACGAGGCCGCGGATCAGCGCGCTATGATCGCCGGGGCCGCCGCGCCGCATGGCGACGAGGACGAAGCCGGCGGCGAGAAGTGCTGTGGCAATCAGCGGATAGGCGCCGCGATGGGCGTATTCGGCGTGGCTCATGTGCTCGGGCAGATCGGCGCCCCCCCAGAGATAGACAAGATCGAGAAGCGTCTGCACGGCAAAAATTGCGTTGAACAAGACCAGCGATCGCAACAGCGAAGCATGGCCAAGCGGCGCATTCCTGGTGGGCACGATCATGAACGATCTGCCGGCTTGCGATCTTGCAGCGCGACGCTTCAGGCGCGGCCGCAGCATCGCCCAGACGACAACAGCGATCATCATCCAGAAGCCGATCCGCCACAGATCGAGGAACTGCAGCAAAACGGCAAAATCGATGCTGCGCAGCGCGATCTCGATCAACGGATTGGCCGCAGCAAAGAGAGATACGAAGATCGCTGCCAGAATGACCGGCATGATCCAGAGGCCAGCGCCTTGTCGGACCACAGCAAAAGAAAACCGTTTGGCCGGCGTCGCAAGATATTTCCGGATACTCTCGCCAAGCCGCAAGGGAATGACGAGAGCGAAGCGGAAGAACACCAGAGGCAGAGCGGTAAGGCGGCGAGGCATCAGCCTGGCGCTGACCAGAGCAACCCACATCAGTGCGCCGAAACAAAGGGCAAGGCCCGTGAGCGAGGGCATTTCCACAAGGGGCGCCGACGCCAGGACCAAAAAACCGAGCAGGAAAGCCGCCATCGGAAACTGAGGCCTCTTCCTGGCCGAAAACAAAATGCCGACGCAGACGGCGAGCGCAAAAAGGAAGAGGTTTATCCCCAGCGCCCGGCCAAAGATCAGAAAATCCGCAAGCGCCACCAGCGCAAGCAGGGCCACGGGACGGCCACCGCCGCGTTTGATCGGCATCGGCTCTGTCAAAATATCGGCTGTATCCATTGCTGCTCCTCTTGCAAAGGCCGGGTTGAGATCACGATGAGCCTCGTGTCCGATCTCGCTGCGGCAGGCGCGTTTTGAGACCCGTCCGTCAGCCACCAGCCGTCATTACGGAGGCGATCCGGTAAAGCGAAGGGTGCGGGACGGGGCGGGTTGCTGTTCTTGCTCATGGCAGGAAGATGGCGCGCCGGATTGCAGATTTTGTGCAAAAAGCGAGGAGCAATTCAGGAAATTGCCCCTAAGCGCCGCGCGTCCGTTGAGACGCGCAGAGGACGCTGCCACATTAAGCAGCCGCCCGTGAACGCAAGGTCAGGACCTAGGTCGGGGCGTATGTCGGCGCCGCTCGTGTTCCGCAAGCAAGGGGGAAGGAATTAAGAAGGACACTATCGGAATCGCTGTGCACGTCTGGCATTGTGCAGCAGCTCGCAGGCTGTCGCGAAGGGCCCGAAAAGTTTGAGCAGCATCGCTTGTTCCTCGGCATCTATATAGTGACGAGCGCAGAATTCCGTGACGGACCAAACTTTCATCAGATCGTCCGTTTCGATTTGCCTGGGTTCGATGTGTTCAGTCAACGGCGTGTCCTCCGAGCATCAAGACTACGCCCCCGAGGATTTTATAAGAACTAGCTAAAAAGGATTACGAGCAACTATATCTAAGGCGATGTCACGTTGTCTGCAGCTTAACGGTTGGCGGAAAGCAGGGATGAGCTCGCCGACGATCAGCTACAAGAACCGCCGCTTTCCACCGCAGGCTGCCAAGCGATTGCTGGTCAGGCCGCTGAAGAAGAAGGGCCTGTCGCCGAAGCGCATCGTCAGCGACAAACTGCGCTCATATGGAGCAGCAAGGCGCGATCGAATGCCCGGGCGTCGAACATCGCTCACATAAAGGCGTGAACAATCGTGCGGAAAATTCCCATCTGACGCTCCGAAAACGAGAGCGGGTGATGCAGGGTTTCCGATCTGTCGAAGGCTTGCAACGTTTCATCTCGGTCTTTTCCGCAGGCAGAAATCTTTTCGCCCCGCACCGTAAACGCTCAGCCCTGGACCCCCGCATTCATCGGATTCGCGCAATGGCGCAGTGAAAAGCTGTGACCGCAGCAGCTGTCTGAGTTCAAGTGAAGCGCTTCATGCGTCCTCAGTCAAGCAACGTGACAATGCCCTCTCGGCAGCTCGCTCGCACACATTTCCCCCCATGGCCAAGGAGCAAACCTAGACGGGTCAACTATCGTGAAGAAAACCGGCAGTGCTCGTCGTGACATTTGTTGCGGCTTTTTGCTGTACGTCCTCTTTGCCCGTGCGGTCACCTCCGCACACGACGGCATAAAGGCAGTCAAGTGAGGTACGTCGCAACCATTGCCGAGGCCACACTGCGCCCTAATTGCAAAGACTTGGCGAGAGCGACCGGTGCATCGATGTCTTCGAGTAACGCCAAAGATCACGGAGGCGGAATTGGAAAATGACCTCGGCCCCCGTCGCGTCTATTCGACCTCGCCATCCTCCCCTTCACGCATGCCTGCCTTCGCGAGTGTCCTCGCTGTTATTGCTATTCTGTATTTCGGCAAGGAAGTACTTCTTCCTCTAGCAATCGCGGTCCTGTTGACGTTCGCCTTGGCTCCCATTTCCTCTCGTCTTCGAAAGCTTGGCCTGCCTCGTATTCCGGCGGTCATCATCACTGTCGTGCTCGCTTTTCTTGTCCTCGTCCTGTTCGGGCTTGTCGTAGCGGGACACATTGCCGAAGTCGCCCAGAACCTTCCGGCCTACCAGGGCAACATCATTGCAAAAATCCGGTCTCTCCAGGAAAGTGGAACGGACAGCGGTATTGTGCGGCGCCTGACATCCGTCGTTGAAAGCGTCGGTCGTGAGCTCAGCAATGCGGAGGAGCGCCCAGTTGCTCCCGGTAACGCATCAAGACCAAGAGAGCCCGTGCTCGTCGAGATATTCGCGCCGAGCAGACCAATTGAAACGCTTACTAGCCTGATTGGTCCTCTGCTTGGCCCCATCGCCTCATTGGGTTTGATCGTCGTCGTCGTAATATTCATGCTGTTAGAGCGGGAAGAGCTTCGCGATCGCTTTATCCGGCTCGTTGGCTATGGCGATCTGCATCGCACAACAGAAGCCATCCAGGAGGCGGGAAGCCGCGTCGCGCGGTATCTTCTTATGCAGTTGGTGGTGAACTGCGCTTACGGCGTTCCATTGGCGCTCGGACTGTGGGCGGTCGGCATACCAAATCCAGCGCTCTGGGGGATGCTGGCCATCGTCCTTCGATTTGTCCCCTATATCGGCCCTGTCATCGCGACAGTTCTGCCGCTGTTCCTGGCCTTTGCAGTCGACCCTGGCTGGAGCCTTGTTCTCTGGGTTGCGGCCATTTTCGTCGTGCTGGAATTGACCAGCAACAATGTCATCGAGCCCTGGCTCTATGGTTCTCGTACCGGACTCTCTCCGCTGGCAATCATCGTCGCGGCGATTTTTTGGGCATGGCTGTGGGGCCCAGTCGGTCTTGTCCTGTCCACGCCATTGACGGTGTGTCTTGCAGTCCTGGGACGGTACGTCCCGCAGTTCGAGTTCCTTGAGGTGGTTTTTGGTAGTGACCCGGTGCTCGATCCCAAGGAGCGGCTGTACCAGCGGCTCCTTGCCGGCGATCCGGACGAGGCGACCGATTACGCTGAGGAATTCCTTGAGGAGGATTATCTCGAGGACTACTACGGCAAGGTTGCCATTCCCGCCCTTCTACTGGCGGAGAAAGATAGGCGTCGAGGCGTGTTGACCGCGGAGCAGATGGAACAGGTGTTCGGGACCGCCATCACGCTAGTCTCGAACCTTGCGGAAATCGCGCAGGAAGAAGAACAAGAAGAAGAGGAAGAGGAAGAACAGAAGGAGAAGGAATCATCGGCAGGTCGGCCCAGCACCCTGCCGAAAGAAGGCAATGAAAATGAAAGCGAACTCCCTGACGGACGTGGCAAGACCGTCTTCTGCATCGGAGGCAGGGGTCCGCTCGACGACGCGTCGGCTGCGATGCTCGCCCAGGTTCTTCAGGTACAGGGAGCCGAGGTGGTCGCAGCGAGGCATTCTGACATCCCCAATCGGCGCGCCATGAGCCTCGTTCCGAAACAATCGAACGCCATCGTGGTTTGCTTCCTCAACGAGGACTCGGCACGGCACGCCAGCATACTTATTCGTCGGTTCAAGCGCATATACCCGGCCATTCGCGTCGGCGCGGTCCTTTGGGTGGAAAACCAGGAGGCAAGGCAACCGCCTACGCCTCGGGAGGCAGATTTCGTTGCCACGACCTTGACCTCAGCTGCCTGCGAGGCACTCGCCGATGCACCAGCATCATTGGTGACCCCCGCGCGCAAGATTCGTACCAGGCGATCCTCGAAAAAGACAGGCATGACCGCCGCGCAGTCCGGGATTTAGCGGGAAACTCCTGGCGGCGTCAAGCGGCCGGTGAGAACAAGCTAATCATAAGAATAGCACATTCACCGGTGGAAGACTCGCAGCCGTCACGTTCTAGAAAACGATCTCATTGTCCTCCGCAGTGATTAAGTCGCTGCCTGATTCTGTGGAGGTCGCCAATAGCGCTGTCGTCGAGCAAGACCAGATCGTCGTTCTCGAAGTGAGGATTAATGAGGTCGACCGGCAATGGTGGGCTGATTACCGCAACGCACTGGAGGGAGGCTTCGTCAGGAGAGTCGTTATATGGGATGCAAATCAAGAGGTTATGAGGAGCGGCTAACTGGGGGATCGCAGGGGTCGCCAGCGCTGTGGCCCTCAAGGAACTTCGACCAACTTCAAGAGTTAGTCTGGTCCCCACACTCGAAACGGTAATCGGATTCGCCCATGGCTATGGAAAAAACACTCAATGACCTCTTCCTCGACACTCTCAAAGACATCTATTTTGCCGAAAAGCAAATCCTGAAAGCTCTGCCCAAGATGGCGCGCGCGGCGCAAGCGGAAGAAGGCAAGGCCGGTTTCCTGCAGCACCGCGATGAAACTCAAGGCCAGATCCAACGCCTAGAACAGGTGTTCGAGCTTCTCGGAAAGCCTGCCCGCGGTAAGACCTGCGAAGCCATCCAGGGGATTATCGCTGAAGGCGAAGAGATCATGGAAGAATACAAGGGAACCGCAGCGCTCGACGCCGGTCTCATCTCCTCGGCGCAGTCCGTCGAGCACTACGAGATCGCCCGCTACGGCACCCTGAAATCCTGGGCAAGGCAGCTGGGCCTCAACGACGCGATCCCGCTGCTGGATGCAAACCTTCAGGAAGAGATTGCCACCGACCAGAAGCTGACAGCGCTCGGTGAAGCCTCGGCAAATCCCAAGGGCTCGCAGAAGAAGGCCAGCTAAGCCTTGGTCCTCCTAATCAGGCCGCCTTTTGAAGGCGGCTTTTTCATTTGAGCATGCCTTCCCCCAACAGACGTTACGGAGGACTCCCCATGGCCAAGAAGACGACGGCTTCCAAAGCAAGCCCTAAACTGGCGACCGCCACAATCCACGACCAGAAGCTCCATCGAGGTCAAGGCGGCGAACTCCATCAGTTCGCGGAGGACGGTCAACCCCTCCTGACGACCGCTCAGGGCGGACCTGTCGCCGACGATCAGAACACGCTGCGTCTCGGCGCCCGTGGTCCTGCCCTCATCGACGATTTTCACTTCCGAGAGAAGATCTTCCACTTCGACCACGAACGGATTCCCGAGCGCGTCGTCCATGCCCGCGGCTATGGAGCCCACGGGTTCTTCGAAACATATGAATCCCTAGCGAGCTATACGCGAGCCGACCTCTTCCAGCGGCACGGCGAGAAGACACCGGCCTTCGTCCGCTTTTCCACCGTCGCCGGCAACAAGGGCTCCGCCGATCTCGCGCGCGACGTTCGCGGCTTCGCCGTCAAGCTTTATACGCAGGAGGGCAACTGGGATCTCGTCGGCAACAACATTCCGGTATTCTTCATTCAGGACGCCGTCAAGTTTCCCGACATTATTCATGCCGCCAAGCAGGAGCCGGACCGGGCTTTCCCCCAAGCGCAGACCGCCCATGACAATTTCTGGGACTTTATCAGCCTGACACCGGAAAGCATGCACATGGTCATGTGGATCATGTCGGACCGCACGATCCCCCGCTCCTTCCGCTTCATGGAAGGCTTCGGCGTGCATACCTTCCGGTTCGTGAATGCCAAGGACGAATCAACTTTCGTCAAGTTTCACTGGAAACCGAAGCTGGGCCTTCAGTCGGTGGCCTGGAACGAGGCGGTCAAGATCAACGGCGCCGATCCGGATTTCCATCGCCGTGACCTCTGGCAGTCGATCCAGTCAGGCAACTTTCCGGAATGGGAACTGTGCGTCCAACTCTT
This sequence comes from Rhizobium lentis, assembly GCF_014200175.1. Taxonomy (GTDB): domain Bacteria; phylum Pseudomonadota; class Alphaproteobacteria; order Rhizobiales; family Rhizobiaceae; genus Rhizobium; species Rhizobium mulingense. Next base: position 118,478 of record NZ_JACHBD010000009.1, read on the forward strand.
CGACCAAGAGTTCGCCGACAGCTTCGACTTCGACGTGCTCGATCCGACCAAGATCATTCCCGAGGAAATTTTGCCGGTCCAGCCGATCGGCCGCCTTGTTCTCAACAGAATGCCCGACAACTTCTTCGCGGAAACCGAGCAGGTGGCGTTCATGACCCAGAACGTGCCGCCGGGGATCGACTTCAGCAACGATCCGCTGCTGCAGGGCCGCAACTTCTCTTATCTCGACACGCAGCTGAAGCGCCTCGGTGGTCCGAACTTCACCCATCTGCCGATCAACGCCCCGAAGTGTCCGTTCCACAACTTCCAGCAGGACGGCCACATGGCAATGCGCAACCCGGTCGGTCGAACCAATTACCAACCGAATTCGCGCAACGGGGGGCCGCGGGAGTCGCCGGTCCAAGGCTATCGGCACTTCGCGTCTGAGGAACGGGGTCCGAAGGTCCGGCTCCGTCCCGAAAGCTTTGCCGATCACTATAGCCAGGCACGGCAATTCTATATCAGCCAGACGCCGCCGGAACAGCGGCACATCGCCATGGCCCTGACATTCGAACTCAGCAAGGTTGAAATGCCGGTCATCCGTGAACGCATGGTGGCTCATCTCCTCAACATCGACGAGACGTTGGCAACAACCGTTGCCCAGAAGCTCGGCTTCCAATCCATGCCGAAGCCTGCGGATGCGGCGATGCCGACCCGTCAGGATCTCGAGCCTTCGCCGGCCCTCAGCATCGTTGAGCGCGGCCCCAAGCGATTCGAAGGGCGCAAGCTGGGCATTTTGATCACCGACGGTGTGGACGCATCGCTTTTGAACGGTCTGACCACGGCGATCGCTAAAGAAAAGGCCGTATGCGAGCTGATAGCACCAAAGGTCGGTGGCGTGACGGCCTCCGATGGTACCTGGATCGAGGCCCACCATATGATCGACGGTGGTCCATCGGTCCTCTTTGATGCGGTTGCGTTGTTGACCTCTCCGGCAGCAATGGGTGACCTTGTCAACGAAGCTGCCGCGCGCGACTTTGTCGCCGACGCCTTCCAGCATTGCAAATTCATCGGCTACGACCAGTCGGCACTGCCTCTCCTGGAAAAGGCCGGCGTCGCCAATGCGCTCGATGAGGGTGTCCTTGCCCTGCCAGGCGAGGAAGGCCTTTCCACTTTCGTGGCGGAGCTTGGCAAGCTGCGCGTCTGGGGTCGCGAGCCTTCCGTGAAACTCGGCAAGGCGACCTCACCATCTGCATGATCGACAGATTGAGGGGCGCGGAGACGCCGCGCACCTCAACAACGTCCAAGCCCGCGAATACGAAGTGGGAGGCCGAGAACTGATGTGTAAGCTGTGCCTGCGGCTTGGCGAACAATGCCAGCTATTTTAACGGCGCTAGCGCAATGCGGGGCACGGTAACCCGAACGCAAAGGCCGTTCGACTGCCATTCGCACCAAGTATTCGCATGGAAGCCCTGGCGATGGCCGGCGCCACGTCTTTCCGTGCCACCCTCGAGTCGTTCCCGCCTTTGTCGCGCAAATTTTCTGCTGCCGCTGTTAAACCGGCATCCGGAACAGGAATGCGGTATGGTTGTCGTCGGAGTGGACCTCAAGCCTACCGCCATGGCTTCGAGCAATCTCGTATGAGATGAACAGACCAAGGCCAAGCCCCTGCTTCTCCGCAGAGCTTGTGACCCGGAAGAAGGGCTCGAACAGGTGGTCCTTTACGTGCTTGGGGATCGGTTTGCCCTCATTCGCAACCGTTATCAGGATTTCATTCAGGGCCGATGCCGCGACGACCGTCACCGGCCGGTCGGGGGCCCCATGCGCCAATGCGTTACCCAGCAGGTTGGATACCAGCTGAGCGACCCGGCCGCCGTCACAACGTACCTCGATCTCGATATCAAGCGAGCTCTGGATGTCTCGGCCGGGATGTGCGGTCTGTAATTCGTGGACAACCTGCTCAAGCACGGCCCGCAAGTCGGTCGGGTTCGGATTGATAGCGATGCCTTGCCCAGCTCTGCAGCGCGCAAGGTCGAGCATGTCTCGGATCAGGCTGGACATGCGCTCGGTACTTTGGCTCATCATCGTCAGAACGCGCCGTGCCTTGTCGGTCTGAGGTTCCCGCGACAGAATGTTGAGCCCTCCTGAAATCGACGCGAGCGGATTGCGCAGATCATGGCCCAGGATTGCGACAAACTGCTCCCTTAAGCGAGCCACCTCCTTTTCCGCAAGCAGCCCTTGCTCAAGCTGGAGCCGCTCGGCAATACCTGCATCGATACGCTCTTCCAGAGTTCTGTTCAGGTCCGCGAGCTCTCGGCGGGCTCGGTCGGCGGCGTTCTTCGCGTCCACCAGGTCGCGCTCGTATCGCCGTCGATCCGCCGCCTGAAACAGGGTTATGCGCGTAAACTGAACACCTCCGTCGCTCGATCGGCGTTCGGCCGCATTGGCCAGAACAGGCAGCTTCCGCCCGTCCGGACCGACGAGGTCCAGTGCGACTTCATTGAAGTACCCCTGCATTCGCAACAAAGGAGCAAAGTGTGTCTCGTAGAAAATCTTGCCTGGCACGTTCAGCAGATCGTAAAACCGCTTGCCGAGGAGCTCAAAACTCTGCGTACCCAACCATCCTGCAAGCGTTCGATTGACTTTTACGATCACGCCGTCAGCTGAGAGGGAGACGTAGCCACACGGGGCATTCTCGTAGAGGTCGTCCAGATCCTCCATGGTGCCCTCCAGCCCTCCTTGAGGCCCAGCCTTACACAAAGGCTTTGATCGCGGAAATAACCTGAGCAGGCGCGCTCAAGTTCGGACAATGCCCTGTTGCGTTGATCACGATCATTTCCCCGTTCGGCAGATGGTCCCGCACATACTCCCCCACCCCCTGCTGGGCGATGACATCCTGCTTGCTTTGGATCACGAGCGCCCGTGCCTGGCAGCGTGGAAGGTCCGCTCTATTGTCGGACAGAAAGGTGACGCGCGCAAACGCCTTGGCAATATCCGGGTCGGTACGGCAAAAACTGTTCACAAGCTCTTCGCTGAGCTCGGGGCGATCAGGGTTGCCCATGATTACGGGGCCCATGGCGGCAGACCATCCCATGTGATTATCGTCCAGGAACTCAAGCAGCTCCTCAATCTGTTCCCGCGTGAAGCCACCCTCATATCCTTCTTCGTTGATATAGCGGGGCGATGGTCCAATCAGGACAAGCTCGCTGAACAGATCAGGTGCGTCGATTGAGGCGAGAATGCCGATCATCGCGCTGACGGAATGTGCAACGAATACGCCACCTGTGATATCCAGTGCCTGACCTATCTGGACGATATCAGCCGCGTAGCCTGCAAGGCTGGAATACTTGGCATTCTCATAGGCGCCGAGGTCGGACTTGCCGCACCCGACATGGTCGAAGAGGACGACCTTGTAGTCCTGTTCAAAGGCCGGCGTGACATGCCGCCACATGTTCTGGTCGCAGCCGAAGCCGTGAGCAAAGACCATGGCACGCCGTCCTTCACCCCGCACGGTGACATTGTTCCTTGCGATGACCGACATAATCCCTCCGACTTGGGTACAAGCGCGTGGGCTTCCTGCCACCACACGCAGTGGAACATAGGAACATTATCGGCAGCGTCGAGTGCCTTAACCCTTTGGCCAAAACTCGGTGGTCTGTCCGTATCCCCAAGGTAGAATGATAATGCGAAGCACCGGAATAAGCATGCGGTCGCCTGTTCATACCACGTGGAACCGATGTGACGTTGTCTGCAGCTTAACGGTTGAGGGATAATGGGCGAGGATGAGCTCGCCGACGATCAGCTACAAGAACCACCGCTTTCCACCGCAAATCATCGCCCATGCGGTGTGGCTGTACTTCCAGTTTCCATTGAGCCTGCGGCTGGTCGAAGGAAATGCTGTTGGAGCGGGGCATTGTCGGATCTTACGAAACGATCCGGCGATGGGGCCGGCGGGGCGGCTTATGCCAAGCAGTTGCGTAGAAAGAAGCCGTCGCAAAAGTATATCTGGCATTTGGACGAGGTGGTGGTGTCCATCGGCGGCCGGAAACATTGGCTTTGGCGCGCCGTTGACCAAGACGGCTACGTTCTGGCGCAGCGGAAAGCAGTGACCGCAGCAACTGTCTGAGTTCAAGGGAAGCGCTTCATGCGTCCTCAAACAACGTGACAACGCCCTCTCCAAGAAGGATATATGAGGAACGCGGATGCGAAAACGCCCGCCGATCGTGCGGCGGGCGTCTTGTCTCATTGATGCTTCAGATCAAACACCGACGCCGTCGGGATGAGCGTCCGTGCCGAGGATATTGAGCGTTACCTTGGCAGTGTCCGTATGGCCTTCGCCGTCGGAGATCTTGTAGTAGCGGAGAACTTCCGTGTAGGTCACGCCTGCATCCAGATCGGCCGTCAGGTCGTAGGTGAACGTGCCGTCCGACTTGACATGGAACATGCCATACGTGCCGGCAACGTCGGTTACGGCGTCGGCAGCGGCGCCTACCTTGGTGCTCAGGAACTCGCGCAGGAACATCTTGCCGTTGTCGCCGGCAATGTCGTTGTCCAAAACGTTGCCGCCGATGGCCTGGCCTTCGGTGAAGTGGTAGGTGTCATCGACCGCAACCGGCTTGATCTGAGTCACGCCCTGGATGTTCAGGGTGAACAGGCCCATGTCGGTGTGACCGGCGCCGTCGGAGATCTTGTAGGAAACTTTTTCGACCAGCGTCTCACCATGGGTGAAACCGATCTTGGCGGCGTCGCTCAGAACATAGGTGTAGCTGCCGTCGGCCTTGACGAAGAACGTGCCGTAGTCGCCATGGATTTCGGTGACCTGACCGGCCTGCTTGGCGCCGACCGACTGCTGGTCGAAGGCGCGCAAGAACAGGTGGCCGTTGTCTGAGGAATCGTTGGACAGAAGATTTCCGGAAATTACGTCGGTTTCTTGAAAAGTCGCACTATCATCAGTTGCGTGAACCGGGGAAGCCATTAGTTTCTCCTAAAATTGTATTTCTGTGGGTCATTTTGACCTTCGCGAGCGACTTCTTTTAACAACTTATTAATCATGCAAGTCAATGGGGTATTTAACGCAAGTTTAACATTCATCCATAACGTGCATGAACGTTTTAGGAAGCGACCAATACGTTATTAAATCCAATCAAATTTGAACCAATTTCGACCAATTTACACCCGGTAAACTTGAAGGAACTGCTCCGTGACTATGTGGCGGCCGTGCTCTTCTGACGCAGCTTCTATCCCGGCTGCACACCGTTGCAATCCTTGACACCGGCACCTACCTCAGAGCGCAATCGATCTCACCGGACACAAGCAGTGCCGATACGGGAATGAACGCAAATGGATCGGCGGAATGCGCCATCCGGACGGCCCATGGGCAATCGCAGCAGCAAGATGATTCCGGCTACGGCCGTTGGAGGATTTCTTTTTGAACCCAAAAAATATGGCGACTGCGGCTGCGGTCGTTGATCGGCCGGCGCCAGGGGCGCGATGCTGTCCCATTGCTGGAGCGTGAAGGGCATTCGCCTTCTAAGCCGCCATGAATGCAGGCCTGATTACCTGATAACGCGGCTGACGGAGATCGGCCCACCATCCAAACAAGGAGAATGCGAATGCAGGTACTCGTCAGAGACAACAACGTCGATCAAGCCCTGAGGGCGTTGAAAAAGAAATGCAGCGCGAAGGGCTGTTCCGCGAAATGAAGGAGTGGCGCGCCTATGAGAAGCCCTCGGAACGCCGCGTCAGAGAACAAGCTCAGGCGATCAGCCGGCAGCGCAAGGCCGCACGCAAGAAGATGCAGCGCGAAGGACTCCCGACCGAACGGAAGCAGGTGGTAGTGCGTTAACAGCTTTCCCGAAAGGATAGACAATGGACGAATTGAATAGCCTTGTCATTTCAGAAGAACGCCTCGAGGATTGCCGTGATGTGGTCGAGCCGGATCTGCAAGACCTGATCCAGCGTGCGCTGACATCGGGCTTTTCAAGGGAGGAAATCCTCATAGCCGTCAGCGAACTGGTCGCAGAAGACTTCGCAATGGTCATGGAAACTCCAAGCGTGCATTGAGGAACGAATGGTGACGGTGACGGTGCAAAAGGATGTCTTTGGTGTGGCCGAGAACCGCCTTCCGAAGGGGTTTCGATATTCTTCGGATATCGAACCCCGGATCTGCAGCGTTCCGTTCTCGAAGCGATACCGGCCTGTCGTTTAGAGCCTTCGACTTCCATGGGTTCGAAGGCAACCGCAGGACGGTTTCCTTCGGCTGAAAATACGACTCGACAGAGCATCAGGAAAGCAGAGGCGATATCGTTATTGCTGCCGCCTATTCGTGAGGTCGCCGCAGGTTTCACGGGCATGTTCTCGTGACCGACGCCGGGCAACTTCGTTCAAGCCGGGTTAGCTGACGCCTTGACGAAATCGATGAAGGCGCGGAGCGGTGCCGGCACCAGGCGCCGTCCCGGATAATAGAGAAACGGCCCGGAAAAGCGCTGCCACCACGGTTCGAGAATGGGCTCGAGAAGCCCACTGTCAAAATGCGGGCGCAACCAGTCTTCGAAAATGCTGATCACGCCCGTGCCCGCTATGGCGGCGTCGACAGACAGATCGGTCGCCCCGCCGACCTTGACGATCAATGGCCCTGTTGGTTCGACCCGTACCACTTCGCCGTCCCGTTCATATTCCCAAGGCGTCGTCAGCGCACCGCTGTCAAACCGGCCCAGCAGGCAGGCATGGCCGAGGAGTTCGCTCGGATGTTGCGGCCGGCCATGGCGGTCGAGATAGTCGGGGGACGCGGCAGTGGCAAAGCGCTGCTGGCGCGGCCCGATCGCTATTGCGATCATATCCTGCTCCAGCCGCTCGTCGTAACGAATGCCGGCGTCGCATCCTGCAGCAAGCACGTCGACGAAGCTCTCCTCGGCGACGATCTCGAGGCGGATATCGGGATAGGCGGCGAGGAATGGCGGAACGATGGCCGGTAGCACCAGGCGCGCCGCGCTGACCGGCACGTTGAGCCGCAGAGAACCGGCCGGCCTGTCGCGAAATCGGTTGACCACGTCGAGCGCGGCCTCCACCTCCGTCAAAGCAGGGCCAAGGCGTTCCAGCAGGCCTTTGCCCGCTTCGGTTGGAACGACGCTGCGCGTCGTGCGGTTGAGCAGTCTGACCCCGAGCTCAGCCTCCAGGCGACGCACCGCTTCACTGAGAAAAGAGGCGCTGCTGCCACTGGCCCGCGCCGCTTCGCGAAAACCGCCGGCCCGCGCCACGGCGAGAAAGGCATTGAGATCACTCAAATCTGCTTTCATTGTTCGCTACTCCGCACGGCCTGTACGGATTGTACCCGATTATCACACGCTCCGCCAAGGCGTAGTCTCGGCCTCACCTCTTGAAAGGAGTGAGATCATGTCCATTATCGATGAGGCCGGCAGCTTCAATCTCGGCGACCGCAACGTGAAGCGACTTGGCTATGGCGCCATGCAGCTCGCCGGGCACGGCGTATTCGGCCCGCCCAGGGATCGTGGCGCCGCGCTTGCGGTGCTGCGCGAGGCGGTCGCCAGCGGTGTCAATCACATCGATACCAGCGATTTCTACGGTCCGCACGTCACCAACCAGATCATCCGCGAGGCCCTCCACCCCTATCGCGATGATCTCGTCATCGTCACCAAGGTCGGCGCCAGGCGCGGCACGGACGGATCCTGGATTCCGGCTTTCTCGCGCGATGAGCTGACGCAGGCGGTACAAGACAACCTCCGCAATCTCGGCCTTGACGTGCTTGACGTCGTCAACCTCAGGATCATGTTCGACGTGCATGGCCCGGCTGAAGGGTCGATAGAAGCGCCGCTGACGGTGCTTGCAGATCTCCAACGACAAGGCTTGGTCCGCCACGTGGGCTTAAGCAATGCCACATCGAGACAGATCGCCGAGGGGCGCGGAATCACCGACATTGTCTGCGTGCAGAACCAGTACAATCTGGCACATCGGGCAGACGATCGCCTGATCGACGAACTCTCCCGCGAGGGTACTGCCTATGTGCCGTTCTTCCCGCTCGGGGGCTTTACTCCGCTGCAGTCCTCGACGCTCTCCAATGTTGCCGCACGCCTCGACGCGACACCCATGCAGGTGGCACTCGCCTGGCTGCTGCGTCGCGCGCCCAACATCCTGCTGATCCCCGGCACCTCCTCCGTTGGCCATCTCAGGGAAAACCTCGCCGCCGCCGGCCTCGTGCTGCCCGATGAAGCCATCGAGGAAATGAACCGGATGGCCGATATCGCTGCCTGACGGCATGTGATGGCCGCAGACGGTCTACCGTTACGCCACGCCTCGCGCGGCTAGCCGGCGGACTGCGGATTATCGATGTTTCGGCAAGCCGACTGATCGTGATCCGATGCGCGGCCAGGTCAAAACTTCAAGACGCTTCTGCCTCGGCAAGTCGCTTGATCATCAGGACGACTTTCCGGTGATAAGTTCATAGGCCACGAAGGCCGCCGACATCGTCAGAAAAACCCCGATTGCCAGGGGATAATTGGCCGCCGTATTCGGATCGGTTAACTTGGGAATGCCGATCACGGCGCCGGCCGCCAAGACGGCCGACAATGCGACCTCTTGGATAATCAGCTTCGAACGACGTGTCATGATCGACCTCCTGTTGCCAGATGAGCTTGGTCCATCGCCTCACCCGAGCAAGGCTAGAGCAAACAGAACGGGTATCGAGATAAAATCCACAATTTTTGCGCGGCAAGCACCTGCTGATGGTTGGCAAGCTTGGTGCGCCTCGTGGTTTATACAGAAGGGTCCAGGGACCATGCGACCCCTGGCTTCATGCTCCGGGAGCCGATCCGGCGCGGCTATGCTTCAATAGCGCTCTGGTACCAACATTTCAGCCGGAACCGGCGCCCTAATGTAATCATCATGGCGGATGCGATCCGGCAACTCGATTTCCGGTTTCGGCACATCCTCGTAAGGGATCTGCTCGAGAAGATGGGCGATGCAGTTCAGCCGCGCCCGTTTCTTGTCCACGGCCTGCACCACCCACCAAGGCGCCTCCTTGGTGTGCGTGCGCGCCAGCATTTCTTCCTTGGCTTTGGTATATTCCTCCCAATGGACACGGCTTTCCATGTCCATCGGTGAAAGCTTCCACTGCTTCAGCGGATCGTGGATACGCATTTTGAAGCGGAATTCCTGCTCCTCGTCGGTGATCGAGAACCAGTATTTGATCAGCACGATGCCGGAGCGGACGAGCATGCGCTCGAATTCCGGCACCGAGCGGAAGAATTCCTCGAGCTCGTCGGGGGTGCAGAACCCCATCACGCGCTCGACGCCGGCGCGGTTGTACCAGCTGCGGTCAAAGAGCACGATCTCGCCGGCTGTGGGCAGGTGCGGAACGTAACGCTGGAAATACCATTGATGGCGCTCACGCTCGGTCGGGGCGGGCAGTGCGACGGTGCGGCAGACGCGCGGATTGAGCCTCTGGGTGACGCGCTTGATCGCGCCGCCCTTGCCAGCCGAATCCCGGCCCTCGAAAAGCACCACCACCTTCAGCTTCTTGTGCTGGACCCAATCCTGCAGCCGCACCAGTTCGTGCTGCAGCCGGAAGAGTTCGCGGAAGTAGATCTTTCGCTCGAGCGTCTGCTCGGCAGGTTCCGACATTCCCTCGGCGACCAGATCGTCTAGGCGGTCTTCCTCCATCTGCATTTCCAGCTCCTCATCGAAGCTGTCTGCGATTTCGGCCTTTATGCGGTCGAGTTGGTCCTGCGGTGTTTGAGCCATGGTTTTTTCCTTCCTGTTGTTTTGACAGGAGCATGTCAGTACGAAGGCTATATGACGGCCACTGATCGAGCTGAAACGGTTACGCCCGTCTCTCGTTCCAACTGCAGCTTAGAGCTGCCCCGCCCGATATCGATCGGCAAGGTTTCGGCAGGCGCGGATCGTCAGGGCCATGACGGTAAGCGTCGTGCCCGCGATGCCGCTGCCGGGGAAGGCGCTGGCGTCGGTAACGATGAGGTTTGGGGCATCCCAGACCTGGTTGTAGGGGTTGAGCACCGACGCTTCTGGGCTTTCACCCATGCGCGCACCGCCGGTTTCATGGATGGCCGCGCCCATGCACATGGTCTTGCGGAACCATGTGCGGAACATGAAGCGGCTGAAGGCGTCCGTGTCGGGAAAGGCGCCCTTGCCCATCTCCTTGAGGCCGGTGGGCGAGCCGATGAATTCGAGCTCACCACCGACTTCGCTCACCATGGTGATCAGCGTTTCCTCCTGCTGGCGAAGCAACGCCTGCTCCTCCGCCTGCATGACGCAGCGGATATGCGGCACGGGAATGTTCCAGGCGTCTCTGCGCCTGGCATCGAGGGTGATGCGGTTGTCGGCATAAGGCAGCATGCGGCCGAAGCCGAAGAAGGCGAGACGCGCATCGGTGTCCCCGGAAACAGGCGCCCGGCCGACGCTGCCCTGGTAGTCAAAATCGCCGCGGGCCGCGTCACCCTCGCCGAAACGGGGGATGAAGATCCCACCCGAGGGATTGTAGAACGGGTCGGTCGGAGCGGATTCGTCGGGCGCCCAACCTTTCGCCTTCGAAAAAGATCCGAAGGCGAGGCAGGGAAGCTGATCCATGAAATAGCGGCCGAGAACGCCTGAGCTATTTCCGAGGCCGTCGGGATGTTGGGCCGAGGCCGAATTGAGGAGCAGCCGCACGCTCTCGATCGGCGAGGCCGACAGCACCACCGTCGCGGCACGGGCCATCGATATCTCACCCGTATTGCGGTCGATGAATTCCGCGCCGGTTGCGCGGCCGGTTTTCTCATCCGTCGTGATGCGGCGAACGACGGCGTCGTAGCGGACCGTCAGCCGGCCGGTGGCCTTGGCATCCTTAAGCGGCCGCGGCATGCGTTCGGCGTCCGGCGCGATGTAGCGCCAGGAAACGACGCGCCTCTGCGGCCAACGGCTTTCAACCGCTTGCTTGAAGATCTGTTCGGCGGGCGTCAGACCCGCCGGATTGGCATAGATCCCGTCCGGCAGCGTCGGCACATCGTCCTTGTTGCCGTAGAGCCCGAGATAGGTCTCCACTTCGTCGTAGAACGGCGTGAGCTCGTCATAGGAGAGCGGCCAGTCGACGCCCTTTCCAGAGCGCGACCGGATCTTGAAATCGTCGTCGGTCCAGCGCAGCAGCACGCGGCCGAAACTGTGCAGACGCCCGCCGCCCTGGCGGCCGCGGATCCACAGGAAAGGCTCGCCCTTCGGCGTCGTATAGGGGTTCTTGCGGTCGTTGACGAAGAAGTGGCTGAAGCGCTCTGTAAAGAAGGCCGCGCGCGCCTGGATCGGCTGCCCCTTGATCGTGGCGCGCGCACGCTCCCAGATATTGATGCTGCTGGCGGGCGCCTTCTTGCGCGCCGGGTCGAAATCCCCAGGCCCAACGGCCGGACCGGCCTCCAGAAGCAACACCGACAGCCCTTGCGCCGTCAGTTCTTTGACCGCGAAGGAACCCGCCGCGCCGGAGCCGATCACCAGCGCATCATAGACGATCTCAGACATGTCTTTCCAAATCCTGTTCTGGAGCAATTGCTCAAAGCGGAGGGCAGCGCGCCGGCGATTGCGAGAAAACCAAGGGGCGGCCCATCAGAGCCGCGACCCGTCGGCGCCGAAGAGCGACGCCTTGGCGATATCGAGCCCGGGAGCCACGGCGTCGCCCGGCTGCAGGGCCACATCGCCCATCAGCCTGAGCGAGAGGCTTTGATCGGCCCAGTCGAACCAGACGACCGCGTCAGACCCCATCGGCTCGACAACGGAAACGCGGCCGGAAATGGTGGGCAGGCTACCTGCCGCTCCGTCGAGCACGAGATGCTCGGGGCGAAAGCCGAGCGTTGCCGGTCCTTCCGCCGCTGCTGCTTGAAAGGAATAACCGGAGAGATCGACGGCAAGCCCCTTGCTTCGAAAGATTAGCGCGCCGTGGCCCCGTTCGATCCGGCCCTCGACGAAGTTCATCGCCGGCGCGCCGATGAAACCGGCAACGAAGAGATTGGTCGGGCGGCGATAGATTTCGGCCGGCGAGGCAAGCTGCTGGATGACGCCGTCGCGCATGATAGCGATGCGATCGGCAAGGGTCAGGGCCTCGACCTGATCATGGGTCACGTAGATCATGGTGTTGCCGAGGCGCTGATGCAGCTTCTTGATCTCGACGCGCAATTCGTTGCGCAGCTTAGCGTCAAGGTTCGACAGCGGTTCATCGAAGAGGAAGACATCGACTTCGCGCACCAGCGCCCGGCCGATGGCGACGCGCTGGCGCTGGCCGCCGGAGAGCTCGGCAGGGCGTCTGTCGAGCAGTGTGTCGAGATGGAGAAGCGCGGCGGTACGGGCGACACGGGCCTCGATCTCGGCCTTCGGCAGACCGGCGACGCGAAGGCCGAAGGAAAGGTTCTTGCGAACCGACATGCGCGGGTAGAGCGCGTAGGACTGGAAGACCATGCCGATGCCGCGGTCTTTCGGTTCCTCCCAGCTGACGTTCTTGCCCGAGATCCAGATCTCGCCGGCAACGATCTCCTGCAGGCCGGCAATGGCGTTCAGCAGAGTGGACTTGCCGCAGCCCGAAGGGCCGAGCAGCACCAGGAACTCCTGCGGGGCAATATCGATCGACATTTTTTCGATCACCGTATGGTGGCCATAGGCGATCTTCAGATCCTTGACGGAGACGGCGGATTGCATGGAAGCGTTACCCCTTGACTGCGCCGGCTGCGATGCCACGCACGAACCAGCGGCCGGACAGGAAATAGATGGCAAGCGGGACGATGGCGGTCAGGATCGTCGCCGCCATGTTCACATTGTAGGTGCGCTCGCCCATCGTGGTGTTGACGATATTGTTGAGCTGGACGGTCATCGGCAGATTATCGCGCCCGGCGAAGACGAGGCCGAGCAGGAAGTCATTCCAGATGCCGGTAAATTGCAGCATCGAAACGACGACCACCATCGGCACGGCGATCGGCAGCATGATCTCGAAAAAGATGCGCCAGAAGCCGGCGCCGTCGACGCGCGCCGCCTTACAGAGCTCTTCCGGCACGCTGACGAAATAGTTGCGGAAGAGTAGCGTCACCAGCGGCAGGCCGAAGATGACATGCACGAGAATGATGCCGGCAAGCGAATTGTAGAGCTCGATATTCGCCATCGCCCGGACCATCGGATAGAGGAAGATCTGGTAGGGGATGAGGCCGCCGGCCATCAGCAGGCCGAAGAGCAGGTTTGCCCCGCGCGGCCGCCAGAGCGACAGCGCATAGCCGTTGACGGCGCCGATGAAGACCGAGAGCGCGACCGCGGGAAGGGTTATTGCCACCGAATTCCAGAAGCCACTCCGAATGCCGACGCAGACGGTTCCCATGCAGGCGCCTGACCAGGCGGTCGCCCAGGCGGAGAAATCGAGCTTGGCCGGCAGCGCGAAGATCTGTCCGAGCCGGATTTCGTCCATCGATTTCAGAGAGGTGACGACCATGGTGTAGAGCGGCAGAAGGAAGAAAAGTGCTGCGACGACCAGGAAGGTGTATAGGCCGATGCGCCCGGCGGTGAGCCGTGCCGGCTTCGGGCCGTTCGGATAAGGAGCGGCCATCAGGCGGCTCCCTTCGCTCTGGCGCGCATATGCATCGCATAGCGGAAAGGGGCGACCGCGATGATCACGCCGAGGACGAGCACCGTCGCGCCAGCTGTGGCAAGTCCGAGGTTCTGACGCCCGAACAGATTGTCCATGATGAATTCCGCGGGCACCTCAGTCGCATTGCCGGGGCCGCCATTCGTCATGGCGACGACGATGTCGTAGGTCTTGATCACGCCCATGGCGAGCAGCATGCCGGCCGCCGCCAGCGCCGGCCCGAGCTGAGGCAGGATGATCGAGACATAGATCCGCCAGACCGGAATGCCGTCGATCCGCGCCGCCTTCCATTGCTCGGCCTCGATGCCGCGCATGCCGGCAAGCGCGATGACCATGACCAGCCCCGCACCCTGCCAGATGCCGGCGAGCACCAACGCGTAGATCGCCATGTCGCGATTGACCACCCAGTCGAGCACGAAGCTATCCCAACCGAGCGAACGCATACTCGCCTGGATACCGAGCGTCGGATTGAGCATCCATTGCCAGATCAGCCCGGTCACGACGAAGGACATGGCGTAGGGATAAAGGAATATTGTCCTGAAGGCGCTTTCGAAGCGGATCTTGCGGTCGAGCGCTGCGGCCAGCAGAAAGCCGAGCAGCAGACAGCCGACGACGTAAAGGACGCCGAAGACCAGCACGTTCTGCAGAGAAGCGAGCCATTTGGCGGAAGAGAAGAGCTTCGAATACTGCGCAAGGCCGACATAGGTCGAGGATGGGAAAAGCGTCGAATTGGTGAAGGACAGGCGGATCGACCACGCCATGGTGCCGATGAAGACCACTACCGCGACGAACCATGTCGGCAGCAGAGCGATAGTGGCGGATGAGTTAGGCTTGCGTTTGAAGGACATCGGCCAGAGCTCGTCGACAGATGAAAGGGGCGCGCGCCGCCGCCGCGCGATGGCAGCGGCCGGCAGCCGTAACGTCGGATCAAACCGTCGCCACGGCACTATCCTATTCGAAAATGGCGAAGAAGTTCTCGGCCGCGGAGGCTGGGTCATTCGATCCGCCGCTCCAGAATTCGTCGACGTAGTCGTCGAGCGCGCCGACCTGCTGGGGTGTGAGCACAATCGCCTGGTCCGGCACGATCGCGCCCGCAGCCATCAGCTCCGCCCCCTTCCGGGCACAGACATCGAGCTTCGATTTGTCGACGTCGGTGCGCATGGGCACCGCGCCCTTCTTCAGCGCGAACTCGACCTGGACGGCAGGATCCATGACGACCTCGGCGAGAAGTTTCTGCGCCTTGTCGGTCGCGGCATTGTTGGTCTTCGGGAACCAGAGCGAGTCGGCGATATAGACCATGCCCTTCGACTCCGGCGCAATCATGCAGCCATAATCCTTGCCCGGCTCCTTGCCGGCGACGGTGAATTCGCCCTTGGCCCAGTCGCCCATGAACTGCGCGCCGGCCTTGGCGGTGATCAGCATGGCCGTTGCGTCGTTCCAGTTACGGCCGGCTGCACCGGCGTCGACATAAGCGCGCAGCTTGCCGAGGATTTCCAGGGTCTTCTTCACACCCTCGACGGAAGCCTCGCTTTTATCCTTGTCGACATAGATCTTCAGGAAGCCGTCGATCCCGACCTGCGACAGCAGGATCATGTTGAAAACCTTAGTCTGCTGCCAGGGCTGACCGCCCCAGGCAACCGGAACCACGCCGGCAGCCTTCAGCTTGTCGAGATCGGCGAAGAACGCGTCCCAGCTCTTGGGCTCCTCGGCGATGCCGGCCTTGTCGAAGGCTTCCTTGGAATAGAAGACCCAGCTTTCGCCATGGGCACCCGTCGGCGCCAGATAGACCTTGCCGTCATAGGAAATGAGATCGGTGATCGATTTCGGCAGGACGTCGGCCCATTTGCCGGCGGCAGCCACATCATCGATCGGGTTGAACAGGCCTTGGCCGACGAAATCCGCAGCCGCAAGGCCGATGACGCCCTGTTTGGCGCCAGGCGCATCGCCGGCGACGATCCGGTTCTGGAAGGCGGCATCGGCCGCGCCGAAACCGGCGATCGAGGAATCCTTCCAGACGCCGCCGCGCTTTTCGAATTCGGTTTTGATGACGTTCAAGGCCGCCGCTTCGCCGCCCGACGTCCAGGACGACATCATCTCGATTGTCGGCTTGTCCTCGGCCCGTGCCGAAGCACAGAGGCCGGCAACTGCCGCACCGGCAAGAAAAAGTTTCATCATGATCTTCATTGTTCCACCTCTTGAAAATGCCCTCTTTGCGGGGCGTTTGTCGTCTTCGGAATGATTGTCAGCGATAGATCGGCAGGAGCGCCTGCCGGACGAGCGTCAGCCCATTGGCGATGTCGCGGACGGGATCCGGCGCGGCATCGAGTTCGAGGATCGCCCAGCCTTCATAGCCGCGGTCGCGCAGCAGCCGGATCCAGGCCGGCCAGTCGACCCGCCCGAGGCCGAAGCCGCAGAAATAGGGGCGGTGGCGATCATGGATATGCTTGTCGATCGGGGTGTCGGCGGGCATGGGGCCGATCGCATCCTTCCAATGGGCGATGATCATCCGCTCGTGATGCCGATCGACGAGTTGGACGGGATCGGAGCCGGCAACGATGATATGGGCCGTATCCGGGCACATATGCACATAGGCGGGATCGGTCAGAAGCATCATCAGGTCGACGTCACGCGCGTCGGCAAAAATCGAATGCGCCTCGGTATGCAGCGCCAGCCGCACGCCCCTGGCATAGAGCGTCGCGCCGAGACGGTTCAGAAAGTCGGCAATCACCTTGGCGCGGTCGAAATCATGAAACTGCACCGGCTGGGCGCCAAGCGTCTGGCGAAGCGGGGCACCGATCACCATGATGTCGCTGCCGCAGGGTTTCAAGAAGTCGGCATAACGTTCCGCCTTGTCAATCAGCGCGTGCTGGGCCTCGGGGTCGGTAAAGTCGCCCGCTGCCTCAAGCTCGGCGAAGAAGCCGCTGCAGAGCGTCAGGCCGCGGCTTGTCAGCTCGGCTGCGAAAGAGTCGACGGAGCCATAAGTCTTGATCGCATCCTGCCAGTTGAAGGGAGAGAAGGTCAGCTCGACACCGGTAACGCCGGATGCCTGGACGCTGTCGAGGATCTTGTCCCAGAAGGCACGCGGTTCGGCGCGCGCATAGGCAACGATCGCATCATCGCTATCAACGCCCCAGAAGCCTTGATGAAAGAACGTCACGAGATCGACGCCGAAGCGCAGCCTTTCGGCAGTAGCCATAGTCCACCCATTTCAGGCACGACCTACCGGCGTGCGGAAGGGCAGATCCGCATCCAATAAGTCATGGATTTCAACGCATTAAGAAATGGCAATCGTTTGCCATTAGAAGATGATAGCCAAGCTGTTTTTTTTGGCAAGCGATTTTTGGCAAACGTTTGCTATAAGACAGCACATATTTTAGAGTTTCAGATCGAAGCATCCGATGGAAAGAAATAGACTTGAATAAAAACAAGGATGTAATGGGAGAAGAACCATCAGGGGCCTTGATGGCGGATGTCGCGCGGCTCGCCGGCGTTGCCATATCAACGGTCAGCCGGGCGCTCGCCAACCCCGGGCGGGTCAATGAAAAGACGCGCGCCAAGATCAACGCTGCAGCCAAGCAGCTCGGCTATACGCCCAATGCAATGGCCCGGAACCTCAGGGTCGGCAAATCCAACATCATTATGATCATTCTGCCCGGATCGCTCTATTACGGCGTCTCGCAGATCATTCCGCAGGTCCTGCAGAGCATCAACAAATCGCTGATCCAAGGCGGCTACAATCTGATGATCGCCAACCTCGATCGCGACGAGATTTCCGAGCGGCACATTCTCGACCTTGCCTTCGGCGGCAGCGTGCGCGGAGCCATCATCCTGTCGTCGAAGCTTCCGGAGGTCGATGGGCGCTCGCTGGCAAATTCCGGTCTGCCGATCGTTTCGATGCTGCTCGACATGAGCGACGCGGGCCTGCAGAGCGTCATTACCAACGACCGCGAGGCTGTGCGCGACGTCACCGCCGAACTGATCCGGCTGGGCCATCGGCGGTTCTTCTATCTTGCGGGACCTGAAGGCAATTATCATGACGTCGAGCGCTATGGCGGCGTGCTGGAAGCGCTTGAGGCAGCCGGCCTGTCGAAGCAGGCAGTGCATCGCTCGGGCGGACGTCTCGATTATCAGCATGGTTTCGATATCGGCGTGCAGGCGGCAGACGATTTCGCTGGGTTGGCCGAGAAACCAACGGCGGTCATCGCCACCAGCGATGACATGGCCATTTCATTCGTCAGCCGCATCCGGCGCGCCGGCTTGAGCATTCCCGATGATCTTTCCGTCGTCTCCTTCGACGGCTCCCCGGTCTGCGAATTCTCCTCGCCGCCGCTCTCGACGATCGAGCAGCCGGTGGAAGAGATGGGGCGCGCGGCAGTGGAACTCCTGCTCGACGCCATTGGCCAGAGGCAAAACCCGGCCTCCGTGCGCACCGTCGTCCGCAGCAAGCTCATCCTGCGGGAGAGCATCGCGCCTCCGAAGACTTGACGATGGCAGAACTCCTTCATGAATTCATTCATGGACAAACAGGGCAAGGAAGCCTAAATTAGCGTCAGGTATTACCTCTGGCTAAGGAGTTGCCTCATGGCATCGCCGACCTCGCTCAAGCTCGATGATGAGCTGAAGGGCCGCGTCCAACAATTGGCCGAGGCTCGCCGCCGCTCGTCCCACTGGATCATGCGCGAAGCCATTGCGCAATATGTCGAGCGCGAGGAGAAGCGCGAGACGCTGCGGCAGGAGACGCTTGACGCCTGGAATGAATTTGAAGCGACGGGACTGCACGTCACCGGCGTCGAGGTCGAAAAGTGGCTTTCGACCTGGGGAACTGACGACGAGTTGTCCGCCCCCGAATGCCACAAGTAATCTTCTCCCCGGCCGCAATCCGCGACCTCGAGCGGCTGCGAGAGTTCTTGCGCCCAAAAAATCCGTTAGTCGCCAGGCGGGCGGGCGAAACTATTCTCAAAGGCGTGAGCCTCCTCGGCGCACATCCCCATATGGGACGCCTCATCGAAGACCTGCCCGAGCAATACCGGGAATGGCTCATCGATTTCGGAGAGAGCGGATACGTCGCGCGTTATCGTGTGGATGGCGACATTTTGACGATCCTCGCCGTGCGGCACCAGAAGGAAGCAGGGTTCTGATCCGGGCTCCGAGGTTCCGTCGGCCGGTTGGGAAATTTGCAAGCGTCTGGTGATATGGCCGCCCACAGGGCGCCAAGTGCACTCCATCAAAACTTCGTCTGACCCCATCAGCCGGCGCGTCGTGCTACGAAATTCACGACGCCGGGCGATCTGAAAATTCAGGTCTGCGCGGTGGAATTTGAAATTCCGAGCACGCACATGGACCTCTCGAAGATCAAGACGCTGATCGACTTTGTCGGACGATCGAATATTACCGAGCTGACCGTGACGGAAAAGGACGTGACGGTTCGGATTTTCCGCGCGTCGCCGGGAGAGGTCGCTGTTGCCGAGCCTTCGCAAGACCCTGGATCGAAAATAAGCCTTGTCTCCGATGCGCCTTCGAGCGTCGAGAAAACCTCCTATGCGGTGAAGGCGCCCGTCTTTGGCGTCCTGCACCGGGCGCCGGCGCCCGGCGAGCCGCCATTCGTCGCGATCGGCGACGCGGTGGAGGAAGGGCAGACCCTGTTCATCATCGAGGCGATGAAGGTCTTCAATACGATCGCCGCGCCGCGATCCGGGCGCATCACGCACCTGACCGATATCGACAATGGCGACGTCGAGACCGGCGACCTGCTGGCGGAGATCGCCTGATGCCGGAAACATCTGAACAATCCGCTGCTTCAGGACGCCGTTTCGACACGGTCCTCATCGCCAATCGCGGCGAGATCGCCGCCCGGATAGAGCGCGCCTGCCACGAACTCGGCCTGAAGACGGTCGCCATCTGCTCCGAGGCGGACCGGCAAGCGCCTTACATCAAGACCGCAGACCATTTTCTCTGCATCGGCCCTTCGACCGCGGGCAAGAGCTATCTCAATCAGGATGCCATTCTTCTCGCCGCACGCCTGACCGGCGCGGGCGCCATCCATCCCGGTTATGGTTTTCTGTCTGAGAACGCCGCATTCGCCGACGCCATCGAAAAGGCCGGGCTGACCTTCATCGGGCCGACGGCATCATCGATCGCAACCATGGGCGACAAGATCGCGGCGAAGCGGGCGATGATGGCGGCCGGCGTCCCCTGCGTTCCCGGTCCCGATAGCGCACTGCCCGACGACCCGGCCGCAATCGAGCGCATCGCGCTGGAGATCGGCTATCCCGTCATCGTCAAGGCGTCAGGGGGCGGTGGCGGACGCGGCATGCGCGTCGTGCCGAAGGCCGATCAGCTGCATGAAGCGATCGCGCTGACCCGGGAAGAGGCGCGCAAGGCCTTCGGCTCGCCCTCCCTCTATATGGAAAAGTTCCTCCAGCATCCGCGCCATATCGAGATCCAGGTTCTTTGCGACGATCACCGCAATGCCGTGTGGCTGGGGCATCGCGACTGCTCGATGCAGCGCCGCCATCAGAAGGTGGTGGAGGAGGCGCCGGCGCCGGGGATCGCGCCCGAAATCATCCAGCCGGTCGGCATGGCCTGCGTAGAGGCTTGCCGCCAGATCGGCTACCGCGGTGTCGGCACCTTCGAATTCCTCTATGAGGACGGCGCCTTCTATTTCATCGAGATGAACACGCGGCTTCAGGTCGAACATCCCGTCACCGAGATGACGAGCGGGGTCGATATCGTCCAGGCGCAGATAAGAGCGGCCCAGGGCGACGTTCTGGACCTCGCCCAGAGCGATGTCACCTGCGACGGCCACTCTTTCGAATGCCGCATCAACGCCGAGGATCCCGATACATTCCTGCCGTCGGCAGGCGTCGTCACTCATCTCGCTTTGCCGCAGGGGCCGGGCATCCGGGTCGATACGCATATTCATCCCGGCTACAGGGTCTCGCCCTATTACGACTCGCTGATCGCCAAGCTGATCGTCCACGCGCCGACGCGGGCGAAAGCGATGGCCAGAATGTGCGAGGCGCTTGCCGGCACCGAAATCGAAGGCATCGCCACCAATATCCCCTTCCTGCGCGCCCTATTCGAGGACCACGCATTCGCGCGCGGTGAGACCGATATCCACTATCTCGAGCAATGGCTGAAACTGAGGAGGACGGCGGCATGAGCGCCATCGACTTCAGCGATCCCGCAACCATTGCATTCCTCACCGATGCGCTGACGGCCGCCGGCGTGGGGGGCCTCGAAATCTCCCGGCTGGACCGGAAGCTTCGCATCGTCATTTCAGGGGAGGGCGGCGCGCAGGTAGCCGCACTCCGCGCCCCGGGCTCCCCAACTGTCGTCGTGACGGCGCCGCTGGCGGGGCATTTCTGCGCCGAACATCCGGCCGCCGCCGTCACGCCCCAAACTCTGCCGCGCTCCGTATCCGACGCCGATCTCCTCGGCTTCATCAGGGTCGGGCATGTGCTGCTTCCCCTTCGCGCCCGCCGCTCCGGCGTCTTGACCAGACTGCTCGCCGAGCCCGGCGCCCTGGTCGGCTTCGGTGACCCTCTGTTCGAAATCGAGCTGCCATGATGATCGCCACGACGAACAGACATGCCTCGCCACGCGAAATCGTTCCGGCCACCCAAAACCGGGCGCGGGTTTCCTCGATCGGGGCCAGATCCTTCCTGCTCGAGGCGCCGGGCGATTTCGATCTTGCCGCGCAACGGCGGATCTGGGCCCTGTCTCAGACGGTGAGAGGCTGGGCGGACGTTGCCGAAAATATTCCCGGGATGACCAACCTGCTGGTGATCTTCAAGGAGACGCCCGAAGATCCCGATGCTGTGGTCGCCCGGTTGCTGGAGGCATGGGAGAATGCGCAGAGCATCGATCTCAACGGCAAGACCATCGAGATTCCCGTCCATTACGGCGGCGAACATGCGAGCGATCTTCCGGCCCTTTGCGATCTCTCGGGCTTAAGCGACCGCGAGGTCGTCCGCATCCATCATGAAGCCATCTACCGCGTCTTCGCCTTGGGCAGCGCGCCGGGCTTCGGTTATCTGCATGGCCTCGATCCGCGCATCTACATGCCGCGAAAGACCGTGCCGTCGCTGAAGATGCCGAAGGGCTGCGTGACGATCGGCGGCATGCAGACCGGCGTCGCCATGCTGACCGGCCCCAATGGCTGGAACTCCATCGGCTTTGCGACGCTTGAGATGTTCGACCCCACCGCGCCGTCCCCCGCCATGATGGCGCCCGGAGATACGGTGCGGTTCCTGCCGGCAAGGATCGAGCTATGATCGAGATCTTGGAAACCGGGCCCTTCAACACGGTGCAGGATCTCGGACGTCCCGGCTACCGCGACATCGGTGTGTCGGCGAGCGGCGCGATGGATCCGCTCGCGGTCAGGATCGGCAATAGTCTCGTCGGCAATGACGAGAATGCGGCTGTGATCGAGGTGCAGACCTTCCCGTTCAGCCTGCGTTTCGAGCGGCGCGCCGTCTTTGCCGTGACCGGCGCCGACGGTCATCCTCACCTCGACGGATCGGAACTCATTCCCTGGTGCGCCTATATGGCAGAGCCCGGTCAGGTTCTCGAACTGAAGCAACCCCCGCGGCTGGCGCGCGCCTATATTTCGGTCGGCGGCGGGCTGGATATTCCAGTTGTCATGGGGTCGCGCAGCACGTCGCTGCGCGGCGGCTTCGGCGGCAATGCGGGCCGGCCGCTGGCGAAAGGCGATCGGATCGCGGTCGGCGAGGATGCGGAGATTGCCATGCTGTCGGCCACGGGCCTCGCCGTCGTCGAGCCGGCCGTGGCACTGCGCGACGTCTTCCCGGCGCCCGTCGACGACACCTTGCCGATCCGTGCCCTGCCTGCCGGCGAGCACGATCTTTTCGCCGGCGCCGGCGAAGCCTTCTGGGGCCAGACCTGGCGGATTTCCTCGCGCAGCGACCGCACGGGCTACCGTCTGTCCGGCGAGCCGATCACGCCGACCGCCTCCATCGAGATGCGCTCCCACGGCGTCGTGCCCGGCGTCATTCAAGTTCCGCCCGGCGGCGAACCCATCGTGCAGATGAGCGATGCGAATACCGCCGGCGGCTATCCGAAGGTCGCCGGCGTGATCGAATGCGACCTCTGGCGGCTCGGGCAGGCCCGCATCGGCGCCCGCCTGAAATTCATCCGGTCGACGCATGCGGAGGCGCGCGCAGTCGAACAGGCCGTCGCCCGCTATGTCGAGGATGTCAGGCTGACATCCGGGATGGTCAAGCGCGCCCTGAAGGCGATGGCCTAAGGTAAGCGAAAGGAGGAACTGATGAAGATCGATCTGAATTCCGACATGGGCGAGGGATTTGGTCCCTACCGGCTGTGCGACGACGAAGCGATGATGAAAATCGTCTCCTCGGCCAACATCGCCTGCGGTTTCCACGGCGGCGACCCCGATACGATGGGGCGGATGGTGCGGCTGGCAAAACAGAATGGCGTCGGCATCGGCGCCCATCCCGGCTTGCCCGACCGGCTGGGCTTCGGCCGGCGCGAAATACCCTTTCAGGCGGACGAGCTTCGCCAGCAGATGCTCTACCAGCTCGGCGCGCTGATCGCGATCGCCAGAGCCGAGCGGGTCGCGGTCTCCCATATCAGTTTTCATGCGGCCATGGGCAATATGGTCAACCGCGATCCTCTCCTCGCCGACCTGATGATGGATGCGATCGTAACCGTCGATCCCAGTCTCGTTGTCTTCGTCACCTCAGGCAGCGAGATCGAACAGGCGGCCAAACGCGCGCGCCTGAAAACGCTGGCGCTTTTCCTTGCGGACCGGGCCTATGACGCCGGCGGGAGGCTTGTTGCGCGAGGGCTGCCCGGCGCCGTCATCAAGGACGAGACCGCTGTGCGCGCCCGTGTGCGAAAATTCCTCCTCGACGGCAGCATCGAGACCATCGACGGCGGCGTGATCGCCATGCCGGCGCGTTCCATCCTCGTTCACAGCGACACGCCGGGCGCCCTCGAGCTTGCCGGCATCGTGCGCGGCGAGATCGAAGCCACGGGCGCCACCCTCGCACCTGCCGCCGACCTCGCCGACTGACGCAATCCCGATCGCCCGCCGACGATCTTTATTCCAATCCCTCACCGAAGGACCATTCCGATGTCCGTGATCGCCGACCGTCTGAAAAACGTTTCCATATCCGCATCCGCCGCCATGACCCAGCGCGCCCGGGAATTGGCCGCCAAAGGGATCAAGGTCG
The DNA here is from genome assembly GCF_014200175.1 of Rhizobium lentis. Classification (GTDB taxonomy): domain Bacteria; phylum Pseudomonadota; class Alphaproteobacteria; order Rhizobiales; family Rhizobiaceae; genus Rhizobium; species Rhizobium mulingense. The sequence continues at coordinate 142,289 of NZ_JACHBD010000009.1, forward strand.
TCAGCCTCTCCTCCGGGGAGCCGGATTTCCCCACCCCGGCGCATGCGATCGAAGCGGCCCATGCGGCAGCCCTTGCCGGCGATACGAAATATCCGCCGATGGACGGCACCCCGGCGCTCAAATCCGCCATCATCAGGAAGTTCAAGCGCGACAACAATCTCGACTACGATGCCAGCCAGATCGTCGTCTCGGGCGGCGGCAAGCAGGTGATCTTCAACGCCATGCTGGCGACCTGCAACCCCGGCGACGAGGTCGTCATTCCCACACCCTCCTGGGTCAGCTATGCCGACATCGTCAAATTCGCCGGCGGCGTGCCGGTTGCCGTCCCCTGCAACGAGCAGGCCGGCTTCAAGCTGCGCCCGGAGGATCTGGAGGCGGCGATCACGCCGCGCACCAAATGGCTCTTCCTGAATTTCCCGAACAACCCGACCGGAGCAGCCTGCTCCCGGGCGGAGATGGCCGCCATCGCCGAGGTCATGCTGCGCCATCCCAATGTCTGGATCATGACCGACGACATCTACGAACACCTGGTCTACGACGACTTCCAGTTCTGCACGATCGCGGAGGTCGAGCCGAGACTATACGACCGCGTCCTGACGATGAACGGCGTCTCCAAGGCCTATGCAATGACCGGCTGGCGGCTCGGATTCTGCGCCGGATCGAAAGAATTGATCTCGGCTATCAGCAACGTCAACGGCCAGAATGGCGGCGGCATCGCGACGCTGACCCAGGCGGCGGCGACCGCGGCGCTGGACGGGCCCCAGGATCTTCTGAACGAGCGCGCCGCTATTTATAAGACGCGACGCGACTTCGTTCTCGACAAATTGTCGGAGGTGGAAGGGCTGCGCTGCCATCGCCCCGAGGGCGCCTTCTACATCTATCCCAACATATCGGGGCTGATCGGCAGGACCAGCAAGGGCGGACGCAAGATCGAGAGCGACGTCGATTTCGTCATGGCGCTGGTGGAGGAGCATCACGTCGCGACCGTGCAAGGCGCAGCTTACGGAATGAGCCCCTTCTTTCGCATTTCCTACGCGACAAGCATGGAAAAACTCGCCGACGGCTGCGCGCGGATCGCCCAATTCTGCAAGAACATGCGCTGACAGCTATTAACCCTTCAACCTCGCCGTCAACTCGAGAAGGATGTCTCGGACGGCAAGGGCCGGTTCCGACAGGGGGTTCTGGTCGGAAACGCAAAGCGACAGGGTTTCTTCGATCCGCGGCGAGACGAGCCGGCAGATCAGCGGCTCGCTCGATTCCGAGACGATGCGATCGGCAATCGCCTTCGGCATGATCGTCGCGCCGAGACCGCTGCCGACCGCGCGGGCGAGCGTTCGGACGATCTCGACTTCCGCCACGACCTTCAAATTGGTGCGCGTGCGGGTGAAAGCGGTGTCGACCGCTCGGCGGACGAAATTATAGGCTGGCGGCAACAGCAGCGGTATTCCGTCGAGAGCGTTGACCGGAACGGGTTTCGCATCCGCTTCGATGGCAAAATCGCGATGGGCGACCAGGAAAAACTCTTCGCTGAGGATCGGTTCGAACCGCACGCCCTTGATCGGCCCGGTTCCATGCAGAAGCGCCATCTCCAGCCGGCCGTTCATGATCATCTGGCTGTAGGTCTGGCCGACGCTTTCGGTCAGGTGCAGTAGAATACCGGGATGCCGTTTCCGGGTTTCCGCCAGCAGATCGACCGAAAGCGTCGCCGCGCTGCTGAACGGCACAAGGCCGACCGAGACGCGCCCGGCAAGCGAATTGCCGGCGGCCGATGCATCGGCCTGCGCCTGCTCCATCTGCCGGAGGATGATCTGCGCATGGCGATACACCGCGTGTCCGGCATCCGTCATGCTGACGCCCTGCTGGCTGCGGATCAGCAGCTTGTGGCCGAAATGCTCCTCAAGTGCTGCAAGCTGCTGGCTGAGCGCCGGCTGGGCGATGTGCAAAAGATCCGCAGCTCGTGTGATGCTGCCGCTGTCGACGATCACGATGAAGGATTTGAGGCGTCTGATGTCCATGGGGATCGGGGTACCATACTGATCTCAGGATGGCATGTTTGCAGAGGCGCATTGCTTTTGCAACGCGACGCGGCCTGAAGCGAGGCCGCGAAAAAATACCCACGTCACCGCTTTTCTCTTCTTCGGCAGGCCGCCCCCGCTCCATAACCGTTGCTTATTGCTCCAGAGATAATCGGTCTTAGGCAAGGGGTTAAAGCTTCGCTACTGTCTTCATCAACCACAAGGGAACGACAATGCCATTCTCCGACTACAAGACCGCACTCGTGACCGGCGCATCCTCCGGGATCGGCGCAGCCGTGGTTGAGCGGCTTCGCCGGGAGAACATCGAAGTCCATGCCGTTGCCCGCAGTGCCCAAGCGCTGCAGCAGCTCGCCGAGCGCACGGGCTGCATTACCCATACCATCGATGTGACCGATCGGCCGGCGATCGCCGAGCTCGCGGGCCAGGTGGAGTTCGACATTCTCGTCAACAATGCAGGCGTCGACCGGCCGAAGAAATTCCTGGAAGCCGACGAAGGCGATATCGATCTTCTGGTCGACGTCAATCTGCGGGCGGTTCTGCACATCTGCCGCCTCGTCGTGCCGGGCATGGTGGCGCGCGACCGCGGCCACGTCATCAACATCTCGTCGATCGCCGGCGCCTATAATTTCGGCGGCAATTCCTCCTATCACGCCACCAAGGCCGGCGTGAGCATGCTATCCAACCAGCTGCGCATCGATGCTTTCGGCAAGCGGGTGCGGGTTACCGAAATCTGCCCAGGCCGGGTCGCCACCGATATTTTCAATCACGTCCACGGCGATGACCCCAGCATCCGTGAACGGTTCATCGATGGTTTCGAGCTGCCGCAGGCGGCCGATATCGCCGACGCGATCGCCTTCGCCATAGCAGCTCCCGTCGCCGTCAACATCGGACATATGGAGATCACCCCGACGCTGCAGGTCATGGGCGGACTCCAGACCGCAAGGCCGCAGCCGAAGACGGATCCATCCGGGGAGCCAACGCCGTGAGCGGTTTCGACCTTTCGGCAATCCTCGGAAATTCCGACTATGCCGCCATGCTGCTGCATGGCATCCAGATGACCTTCATCATCTATGCCGGCTCCTGGTCGCTGGCGATGGTACTCGCCCTGCTGCTGCTCGGCGTGCGGCTGTCGCCCTTCCGCTTCGGCAATCCGTTGGTCGCCGCTTACGTATCCTACCACCGCAACGTCCCCACCCTGGTGCAGCTGATGCTGTGGTATTTCGGGATTTTCACGCTGATGCCGAACGGGGTCGCGACATGGCTGGCAAGCCATAACGCCGAGGCAATCTTCGCGGTGATCGGGCTCGGGCTCTGCCAGGCAGCCTATTTCAGCGAAGATCTTCGCTCCGGCGTGCGCTCGGTCAGCGACGGCCAGATGCAGGCCGCGCGCGCCCTCGGCCACGGTTATGTCTCGGCGATGCGCTTCGTCATCATGCCGCAGGGCGTGCGCAACGCGCTGCCGCCGCTCATTAATCACAGCGTTTCCCTGTTCAAGAACAGCAGTCTCGCCGTCGTCATCGGCGCCTCGGAATTGACGCATGCCGTCAAGGAAATCGAAAACCTCAGCTTCCGCACCTTCGAGATCTACCTGATCGGCACGGTTCTCTACCTCTTCTTCTCGCTGATCATCATGAGCGTCGGCGCCTATCTGTCGATGCGCGCCGATCCTGCTAGGAGTGCGCGCGCATGATCCAGGACATGATCGCCATCGTCCGAGACTACTGGCTGCTGCTCCTGATTGGCCAATATCCGAACGGACCGCTCGGCGGGCTCGCCAACACGCTGATCCTTTCGGCGCTGAGCATCACCCTCGCTTTTCCGGCCAGTATCCTCTTCGCGCTCGCACGCCTCTCCAAGTCGCCGCTGCTGCGCTGGCCGGTCACGGCACTTGTCTATTTCACCCGGGGCGTGCCGCTGTTGATGCTCATCCTGTGGAGTTATTTCCTGGTTCCGCTGCTGACCGGCGCCGACGTGCCGAGCTTCGTCACGATGCTGACGACGCTGGTGGTCTACCAGAGCGCCTTCCTCAGCGAAGTTGTCCGTGCCGGCATCGTCGCGCTGGGACCGGGCCAGATGGATGCGGCGCGGGCGCTCGGCCACGGCTACATGGGCGCGATGCGCTACATCATCCTGCCGCAGGCGCTCTACAACATGATCCCGAGCATCATCTCCACCTTCGTCTCGACGATCAAGGACACGACACTCGGCTATGTCATCAACGTGCCTGATCTGACCTTTGCGGCAAGCCAGGTCAACAACCAGCTGCTGACGCAGCCCTTCCAGGTCTTCCTCATCCTGGCGATCGTCTACTTCATCATCTGCTGGACGCTCACCTACTTCGCCAATCGCCTCGAGCGGCGCATCACCCGGCGGCGTGCGGGACTTCTCGTGCCCGCCGCTGCCGTGGTCACGCCGTCGAAAATCGTATCGGAGCAGCTATGACGATGTCCGTTTCAACGCAGGAATCGCAGACGATCAGGCTTTCCCAGGTCTGCAAGAGCTACGGCGACTATCCGGTCCTCAAGGATATCGACGCGCGGGTGGCACGCGGCGAAGTCGTGGTCATTTGCGGACCGTCCGGTTCGGGAAAATCGACGCTGATCCGCACGATCAATCGCCTCGAGGAGATCAACAGCGGATCGATCACACTCGACGGGCAGAACATTCATGCCGCCATGCGGGCAAAGGAACTCAACGCGATGCGCAGCCGGATCGGCTTCGTGTTTCAGAACTTCAACCTGTTTCCGCATCTCTCGGTCGCCGAAAACGTCTCGATGTCGCCGATCCGGGTGAAGGGCATGGCACCCGGGCTCGCGCATGAAAAGGCCCTCAAGCTCCTCGATCGGGTCGGCCTCGCCGACAAGGCCCGGGCCTATCCCGGTCAGCTATCGGGCGGCCAGCAGCAGCGGGTAGCGATCGCCCGCGCCCTTGCCATGGAACCGCCGGTGATGCTGTTCGACGAGCCGACGAGCGCGCTCGATCCCGAAATGGTCGGCGAGGTGCTCGCCGTCATGAAGAGCCTCGCCGCCGAAGGCATGACCATGCTCTGCGTCACCCACGAAATGGGTTTCGCGCGCGAGGTCGCCGACCGGATCTGGTTCATCGATGCCGGCCAGATCATCGAAACGGCGACGCCAAAGGAATTCTTCAGCAATCCGCGCCATCCCCGGGCTCAGCGTTTCCTCGCTGATCTCAGGCACTGATTACCAAGCACCAAAAACAAAGGAGAACAGCAATGAACTGGAAATACCTAAGCCTCACCGTCGCATTTGCCGGCATGGCGGCCGCTGTGCCCGCCAAAGCCGATCAGCTCGACAATATCATGTCGGCAAAAACGCTGCGCTGCGCGACGTTCGCCGACGTTCCCCCCTTCGCCTCGCCCGATCCGAAGACCCGTGAAATGGCCGGTTTCGACGTCGATCTCTGCGGCGCCATCGCCAAGATATTGGGCGTCAAGGCCGAGATCAAGCCGGTTTCGGTCGAGGCGCGCGTACCCGAGGTCAAGCTTGGTCGCGTCGACATCACCGTGGCCAACCTTGCCTATACGCTGAGCCGCGCCGAGCAAATCCAATTCAGCGATCCCTATTATCTCGCCAAGGAAATGCTGATCGTGCCGGCCGACGATGCCGGCAAGACGAAGGCCGATTACGCCGGCCAGCGCATCGCTTCGACCAAGGGATCGACATCCGAAATGTCGATCAAGCTCAACAAATCCGAGCCGCTGACATTCCAGGACACCGCTTCTGCCTATCTCGCCGTCCAGCAGGGCAAGGCGCGCGGCATGGTCGCCAACACCATGACGACGACCAAGTTCGTCAATGAATCGAAGAGCAAGGGCAAGCAAATGCGGATGATCGAGGAGCCGATGCTCTATCAACCGATCGGCATCGGCATGGCCAAGGATCAGCCGAAGCTGACGGCCAAGATCAACGAAATCCTGCACAAGCTCGATGAGTCTGGCGAGATCAACAAGATCTGGGACAAGTGGCTCGGCCCGAATACCGAATACAAGATGAGCCGCACCGACAAGGTCGTGCCGCTCGCGCAGCTGAAATTCGACCCGATCCCGTAGACCGACCGGTCTCGGAACCTCCCGAAGACATTCAACCGAGACAAGACGGCGGGATTTGCCCGCCGTCTACGAACGATGTGAGGCACCCATGATTCATATAAAAGACATCGCTGAACGGCCCAGCAAAGCTGACATCGAGGCCGTTTCGAAATTTTCGCCGGCGACCATCCACGAAGCCCAGGGGCGCCGCGGCGCACTTTCCTCCCGCCTCAAGCCCGTCGACTACCGCATGAAACTGTGCGGCCCGGCATTCACGGTCAAATGCGCGCCACGCGACAACATCATGCTGCAGCTCGCCATCAACTATGCAAAGCCCGGCGACATCATCGTCGTCTCGGCCGGCGAGTACGAAGAGGCCGGCTCCTTCGGCGATGTGCTCGCCAATGCCTGCCTTGCCAAGGGCACCGGCGGTCTCGTCACCGATACCGGCGTGCGCGACACGCTGCAGCTGCGGGAACTCGGTTTCCCCGTCTTCTCGCTCAGCGTCTGCATCAAGGGCACGGTGAAGGAGACAATTGCGGCAGTGAACGACCCGATCATCATCGGCGGCGAAACCATCAACCCCGGCGACATCATCGTCGGAGATGCCGACGGCCTGGTAGTCGTGCGCAGGCAGGAAGCGCGGGAAGCAGCGAGGCTTTCGCAGGCTCGCGAGGATGCCGAAGCCGCCTACATCGCCGCCTACAAGGCAGGGAAATCGGTCATTGAGGTCAGCAATCTGGCGCCGGTGCTGAAAGCCAAAGGCCTCGTCGTCGATATTTGACAGGGAGCGGGCCTGAGCGCGCACAGTCACTCTGGACACTATTATGGACGCATGTTCTATAAAGTGGACAGATTAATCGGAGCGGGCCATGCATCTTTCCATGTGGACTTACCCCTGGGATATCCAGGACCAGGGGCTCGATAGGATTGCCGCCGAGTTTCGCAACCGCGCCGGCCTCAACACGATCAGCATGGCGACTTCCTATCATGCGGGCCGCTTCCTCCAGCCGCGCAGCCCGCGGCAGAAGGCCTATTTTCCCGAGGACGGGACGGTCTACTTTCGGCCGGACGAGAGCCTGTGGCAGGATAAGCTGATCCGGCCGCTGACGGCGGCGAATGTCACCGAGCGCGGCGACATGCTGGAGGCGCTGACCAGGGGACGCGGCGTGACGGGTCTCAAGGTCTCCTGCTGGACGGTCTGCCTCCACAATAGCCGTCTCGGCATGCTGCATCCCGACCATGTGACGCGGAACGCCTTCGGCAATGCCAACTATTACAATCTCTGCCCCTCCAGCCCGGCGGCGCGGGCCTATGCCGTCACCCTCGTGCGCGACATCACCATGAATTACCGGCCGGATATGGTCGAACTCGAGAGCCCGAACTTCATGGGCTTCGCGCATGAATACCACCATGAGAAGGACGGCGTCGGCCTGAATGCCGAAGACGATTTCCTGCTGTCGCTCTGCTTCTGCGACCATTGCACGGCGCGCGCGGCGAGTGCCGGTGTACCGGCCGAAGGCGCGCGCCGAACGGTTGCGCGTTTCATCGCCGAACTCTGCGAACGAGCCGTTCCGGAACGGCAGTTCCCGGAATTTCCGGCAGCAGGCATCGATGCCTTCCGCGACCACCCCGATCTGCATGCCTATCTCGCCTGGCGCAGCGAACCGGTGACCAGCCTCATCGGCGAGATCAAGGCGGCGGCCGATCCGGCGAGCCGGATCGTACTGATCGACCTGAAGGACGGCTGGCTCGGCGGCGTCGATCTTGCAGCCGTCGGCAAGATCTGCGACGGGGCGATCCTCTGCTGCTACGACATGGAGCCGAATGCGATCGGCGATGTCATCCGCACCGGCCGGGCGGCGATCGGCCCGGAAAAATTCCTCGGTGTCGGCTTGCGTGTCTTCTATCCCGAGGTCGGTGAAGCCGCTGTCCTGGCCGCCCGCGCCAAGGCCGCCGTCGACGCCGGCGCCGACGGCGTGAACTTCTACAATTACGGCCTGATCCCGGCAAAACGTCTCGACTGGGTCAAGGCGGCAGTCGACGCGATCAGCTAAGCGGCAATCGGTTCGGCGACTTGGATCAGGCAGTCGCCGGCCTGGCTGTCGCAATGCAGCCGGTGGGAAATGACGATGCCGTCCTCGGCAAAGCGCAGCTCTTCCTCCGGCTGCTCCAGGCGTTCCAGATCGTGATACCATCCGGCCAGTTCGCCGGCCGAAACGATCGCGCCAAGGACTGCGGCCGGCTCGAACCAGCCTCTGCGGTCGGCATAGATGCCCTGGCTGTGCCGGGAGAGCGACAGCAGCTGCAGCGGGCCCGGCTCGGCGAGCGGCGTGCGAGAGAGGACCGGATGCCCGACAATGCCGAGCGTCACGAGCAGCCGGTCGATTGCCGCCGCCGTGAACGCCATCGTCGCGGGCGTCACGGTTGCGCCGCCGCCGAATTCGCCGGAAAGACCGATGACACCGGCCCTTGCCGCAGCTCCCATCGATGTCGGCGCCGCACGCCCATTGTTGGCGATGAAGGCATGCGACGCGCCCAGTGCCCGCATCAGCGCGACGGACCGCTCGAAGCGTGTGGCGTCGGCCTGCCGCTCAATCAACGTGCAGGGCAAGTGCGCCATCGACGTGCCGCCCGAATGCAGATCAAAGACGACGTCGTGGCGCGGGAAGAGTTCGTGTTCGAGGAAATGCGCCAGGCGCGCCGTCGGCACTCCCGCGGGATCGCCGGGAAAAGCCCGGTTGAGGTTGCCGCCGTCGAAGGGCGAGCAGCGTTTGGCCGCCATCACCGCCGGCAGGTTCGCCATCGGCAGGATGGTGACGGCGCCACTTATGTCAGCGACGTCAAGCAGGCGCATCAGCCGTCCGAGCTGCAGTTCGCCCTCATATTCGTCGCCATGGTTGCCGGCCATCAAGAGCAGGGACGGCCCCTCGCCATTTCTGAGGCGAAGGATCGGAACGCGGATCTGATAATAAGGCGAACGGTCGATCGAATAGGGAATGGCGAGATAGCCGGCTTGGCGGCCCTCGCGCGAAAAGTCGATCGGATTGACGAGACCGCTGTGCATGATGTCTCCAGTTCGGGCGCTTGCCTTCGATCAAAGGGCGGCGACCGCGGTCATTTCGACACGCAGGTCCGGGTCGGCCAGGCGGGCTTCGGTGCAGGCACGGGCCGGCGGGTTTTCGATGTCGATCCAGCTGTCATAAACGCCGTTCATCGCCTCGAAATCGGTAATCGCCGGCAGGAAGACGTTAACGGCGAGGAGACGCGAGCGATCGGTCCCCGCTTCCTTCAAAAGGGCGTCGATCTTGCCGAGCACATCACGGGTCTGCTCCTCGATATCAGCCTTGCGGTTTTCCGCAACCTGGCCGGCAATATAGACGAGACCGCCATAGCTGACAGCCTGGCTCATACGCGAGCCCTTCTGATAACGCTGGATCATGCAGGTTTTCCTTTTCTTGGTTTTACAGGGAGAATTCAGCCGAAGCTGGTCAGATAGGCTGCCGTCACCGAATGATCCGGATCGAGGCCATAAAGGATCGCATGCCGGTCAAGGCAGGTGCAGGGATGCGAGATGCCGAACTCGATGACATCGCCCACGGCAACGTCGCTGTCATCGGCAAGCGCCATGAAGGCGTGCTGATCATTGAGGCGGAAAACTCTCGCGCCTTCGAGATCGGCGAGATACGCGCCATTGCGATAGAGTGCCAAGGGCCGCGGCAGGCCTTGGTCCATCGCCACATCCCGCATGCCCATGCCTGCAATCGCAAGCCCTGGCTCCGGCCGCGACAGGACCTCCGCCCAGACTCTGAGCGCCGGACGGAAACCTGCCGCCGCGGAGACGATTTCGCCGCCGATGCGAAAGCCGCCGCGCGCATCGAGACCGGCAAGGCCACGTTCATAGATGCCATGATCGTGAAAGAAAATAGCGCCGCTGCGCAGCACGAGCCGGCAGACTGGGTCAGCGGCGACGGCGGCTGCAAGCCGTGCCACCACGATGTCGAAAAACACCGAACCGCCTGATGTGACGAGGAGCGGCCGTTCGCTGCCGATGCGGGCGCGGATCCTCGGCAGGAAATCGGCCGTCATCGCCATCAGCGCGTCGATACGATGCATCGTTTCTTCCGGATCGGCGGTCGCGGCCGCACCCTCATAGGCGGCAATGCCGCTCAGCCGGAAGGCCGGCGTCTCCGCGGCCAGGATCGTATCGAGGATCGCGGCGGCGGCATCGGCGCTGCGGAGACCAGCGCGGCCGGCGCCGAATTCCACCATAAGGCCGAGAGGCGGCAGATCCGTGCGTTCCAGCCAGGCGGAGGCAAGAGCCTCGATCAGTGCCGTCGAATCCACGAAGACATGGAGCTCCGCATCGGGATAATGGCCGAGCAGGGCCGCAAGCCGGCAGGCGGCCGCAGCCCCGCCGATCTCGTTGGCGAGGATCAGCCGGCGCTGTCCGGCCTTCAGCAGCACGGCGGCTTGGCGGATATCGGCGACGGTCGTTCCCCAGGCGCCGGCCGAACGAAGCATGTCCGCCAGCGCCGTCGACATCGGCGTTTTGGCGTGCGGGGCAATCTCGGCACCATTGCTCTTCACATACGCCATCATCAGTTCGACATTCCCGACGAAGGCCTGCCGGTCGAGCGAGATCAGCGGCAGCGCCATCTTACCGTCATAGGGTTTCCACCCCTGCTGCCCGATGGCAGCAGGCGAAAGCGGCGGATGGCCTGGTGGAAAGCCGCGCGTCCGCTCGTCGATCAGCATGTTTTCGTTTGCGGCACGAAGATCAGACATGGGAGCCTCTCCCGATCTCCGGCGATTCAGCGATGCCGAGGCGATAGGTTTCGTTGGCGGTGGCAAAGAACAAAGCGCGCTGCTCGTCATAAGAAAGCGCAGCGGCGACCGTGCGGAAGACCTGATAGACCTCATCGAACGAAGCGTGCAGCCCTGCGACCGGAAAGTCGCTGGCAAACATCGCACGCGCGGGGCCAAAACAATCGAGGCAATGTTCGATCACCGGCCGCAGGCTTTCGAGCGTCCACGCATGGTCATAGGCGACGAGGTCGGAAATCTTCAAGCGAATGTTCGCTTGCCTGCCGAGCGCCCGCAAGCCGCTGCGCCAGAGCGCCATGCCGTCTTCTGTCCGGTCAAGTGGGCTGCCGCCGTGGTTGAGGACGAAAAGCGTTTCGGGAAAGGCCCGCACGAGATCGAGCGCCTTGTCCATCTGCCAGGGATAGAGCATCAGGTCGAAGACCAGTCCGAGCCGCGTGGCATGGGCAAGCCCCGCCCGCCAGGCAGGATCGGTCATGCGGTCCGGACTAGATGCAAAACGCTTCTCTACATCGGGATGCCAGCTCAGAATATCGCGGATGCCGACGACGTTGGGGTTTTCCGCCTCCGCCTCGAGCAGGCGTGCGGCATCCGGGCCGTCGAGGGGAACGCGCGCGATATAACGGTGCGCCACGCCGGAGCTGCGGTCGAGACTATCCAGCCATCGGCTCTCTTCCAGCGGGTAGGCAACCGACCAGCCGGCCTCCACATGCACCGTCGCAACGACGTTCTGTTGCGCGGCATCGGCGCGATAATCGGCGATGCCGTAATCGTGCAGGATCGGTCCGAGGTTTCCGACCGCCATCTCCTCGCCGGAAACCCGTGCCTTCTCAAGCCAGGGATGGCGCTGCAGGCTGAGATCCCAGAGATGGTGGTGCGGGTCGATCACCGGCCCGTCATAGCACTTCGTCATCGGCGCGCCTCGCGGCCGGAAACGAGCAGCAGGGCGAGGATCAGCGTGCCGAACATGATCGAGCGCCAGCCGGGCGAGGCGTTGACGACGGTGATCAGCGCCGTCGTGGTGACGAGCAGGATCGCTCCCGGAATGGTGCCGGCATAGGTGCCGCGGCCGCCGAGGATGGAGGTGCCGCCGAGCACGACGGCGGCGATCGAGGTCAGCAGATAGGGGTCACCGATGCCGACATAGCCTTGCCGGTTCATCCCCAACACGAGAATGCCCGCAAGCCCGGCGAAGGAGCCGGACAAGGTGTGGACGATCAGCGTATTGCGGGTGACGCTGACGCCGGAAAGCCGGGCGGCGAGCGGGTTTGCCCCGAGTGCGAGGAAACGCGCGCCGATCGGCATGCGGTGGACGAGCAGCAGGACGACGATTGAGACGGCGAGCCACAGAATGATGCCCGAGGGAATGCCAAGCGGCCTCGCCTGGCCGAGCAGAATGACGGCCGGATTGCTGACGGTGACGGCGCTGCCGCCGGCGACGATGACGAGCAGGCCCTGCAGGAAGGTCGCCATGGCAAGCGTCATGATAATCGGCGGCACGCGAAGATAGGCAGCGCCCGCACCGTTCATCAAACCGATGCCGGTGGCGATGGCAAGGGCCGCCGCGATGCCGGCAACGCCGGTCGGATCCCAGGCGGGCGAAATCAGCGGCAGCAGGATCGCCGTGACGGTGATAACAGCGCCGACCGAAAGATCGATGCCGCCCATCAGGATGACGAGCGTCTGCCCGGCCGCGACGATGCCGATCACCGCGGCGAGTTCGAGGAGGTAGCGCAGATGGCCATAGGCGCCGAAACCGCGCAAGGTGAAGCTTGCGACGATCCAGACGAGCGCGACCAGCAGGAAGGTCAGCAGCGGCGGATTGCGAAACGCGGATCTGACGATGTTCATCGCCTTGCCCTCCATACGCCGAGAAGCTCCGGAACGGCGACCGCCCCTACGATGATCAATCCTTGCGCGACATATTGCGCAACCGGCGGGAAGCCGAGAAAGAACATCACGTTGATCATCACCGAGAGCAGCAGGCTGCCACAGATCGCGCCGCGCATCGTGCCTTTGCCGCCGAGGAAGCCGACGCCGCCGAGAACGGCGGCGGCGATCGAGTTCAGCGTGAAGGGCGTGCCGATGACCGGATCGCCCGAGCCGGTCTGCGCCGCGACGAAAAGGCCGGTCAGTGCCGCAAGCAGACCCGACAGCGCGAAGGCTGCAACCTTCACCCGTTCAACCGGGACGCCGGAACGGAATGCGCCGAGCGGGTTGTCGCCGGCCGCATAGATGCCAAGGCCGAGCGGCGTTGCGAGAAAGACCTTCCAGAGCATGAGGATCGCGACCAGCAGCAGGAAGGCGACGGGCGTGTGGCCGGCAAGCACCGTCGACAGCCAATCGGGAATGAACCCGCCCGGCCGCGGCAGCAGGATCAGAGCGACGCCGCTGATGATGAAGGAGCCGGCGAGCGTGACGATGATCGCAGGAAGCCTCAGATATGTGACGATCGCGCCGATGACGGCGCCGATCGAAAGGCCGGCGAGTGCGACCGCCAGAATGCCGGCGGGCACGCCGAGCGCCCCTTGCATCGTCGTCGCCGCGATCACCGCGCCGAGGCTGACCAGCGGGCCGATCGCCAAGGTGATGCCGCCATTCAGCATCAGCAGCGCCTGCGCCATTGTGACGAGCGCGAGCGGGAACCAGTTCTGCGTGAACTTGGAAAAGCCGCCGATGGTCAGGATGCCGGGAAAGAGCAGCGCATAGAGGATGAGGAAACCAGCGACGACGAGATAGAGGCCGGCGAGGCCGCGGTTGCGGCGCAGCTGAATCGAACCGTAGAGCCGGGATGACGAAATCGTGCTCATGCCGCCTCTCCCTGCGTCGTGGCCGCAATACCCATGGCCGCGCCGACGATCGCGCCTTCGCTGATCGCATGCTGCGACAGTGTTGCCGCGACCCGCCCCTCGCGCAGAACCACGACGCGGTCGCAGAGATGCACGAGCTCCGGCGTATCGGAACTGACGAGAATGACGAGCCGTCCTTCGGCGGCGAAGCCGCGCAGCATCAGGTAGATTTCCCGCTTGGTCTCGATGTCGACGCCGCGCGTCGGATCGTTGAGCAGCAGAACGGAGGGATCGAGCGGCAGCCATTTGGCAAGCGCCACCTTCTGCTGGTTGCCGCCGGAAAGCGCCTGCACCGGGCGGGCCGTATCGCCCTTGATGGTCAGCCGCCGGGCGAGATCGGCCACCAGTCCACTTTCCGCCGTCAGGTCGCGCAGGCCCTTGCGGGCGAGCCGTCCGAGCGAGGGCAGGATGAGATTGGCGGCAATGGAATGCGGCAACACCAGCCCCTCATGTTTGCGGTCGGCAGGCACATAGACGATGCCCGCCGCGTTCGCCGCACCGACATCGGCGGGCAGGCCGGGTTTGCCTGATACTTCCGCCCGGGTGGCAGAAGCGGGAATCGCGCCGTAGAGGCCGAGCAGCAGGTCTTCCTGCCCTTGTCCCACCAGCCCGCCAATGCCGACGATCTCGCCGGCGCGGGCGGAGAAAGCGACGTCACGCACCATGCCGGCCGAAAAACCTTCGACGCTGATGCACATCGCACCGGGTGCCGCGGCCGGGCGCGGCGGGAACAGGTCACCGGTCTCGCGGCCGACCATCAGGCGCACCAGACCCTCGCCGTCGATGCCGGACAGCGACTGATCCGCCGTGACGACGCCATCCTTCAGCACGGTGACATGCGAGCAGAGCGCCTGCACCTCGTTGAGGCGGTGGGAGATATAAAGAAGCGCCGTGCCGCGCTCTCTCAGAGTCTCGATCAGCCGGGCAAGAATGCCGGCTTCATGGGCGGAGAGCGACGAGGTCGGTTCGTCCAAAATGAGCACGCGCGGCTTGCGGAACAGCGCCTTGGCGATCTCGACCATCTGACGGCGGCCGAGCGCGAGATCGGCGACCGGCATGTCGAGCTGCTCGGTCAGTCCGACCATGTCGCAGACCTCTCTTACGCCGCGATGCAGCGCTCGATAATCGATGAGACCGAACCGGCGCGGAAAGGCGCCGGTCCCGATGTTTTCGGCAATCGACAGGCTGGCCGTCAGGCTCAGCTCCTGTTGAACCACGGCGATGCCGGCGGCGCGCGCCACCGCCGGGCTGAAGCGCCCGACGGACCTGCCGTCGATAACGATGGATCCGCTGTCCGGCTGGAGAGCGCCGGACAGGAGATTGATCAACGTCGACTTGCCGGCGCCGTTTTCGCCGAGCAGGGCATGCACCCTGCCCGGCAGAAGGGCGATGTCGACGCCCTTCAGAACGGGATTGCCGAAAAATCCCTTGAACACCTGCCGGGCTTCCAGCAGGGGCGTTTCTTCCGTCATGACGGCATTCCTCAATCCGGATTACTTGGTGGCAAGCAGCTTGTCGAAGAGCGCCTTGTCGTAATCCGAGTAGATATAACCGTCAGCCGGGAACTTGTCGGCCCGGGCGAGGTAGCTGCCGATCGTGCTATCGTCGATGACGGGCAGCGGCACCTTGACGAAGGCGGGGACATCCTTGCCTTGCAGCGCCTGCACGGCGGTGTATACGGAAAGTGCACCGAGCCAGTTCGGCTGCATCGTCGCCCAGCCCTTCAAGCCCTTCTCCTTCCACAGTTCCAGGAACTGCCGGGCATTTTCGCCGGTTGTCGGCACCTGGTCGCGTCCCTGGCGCTCGAAGGCGAGGACGGAACCAGCCGACAGCGCCCCGCCGAGCGACAGCACACCGTCGATCTCGGGATTGGCGAACAGCAGGCTGGTCATCGCTTCCTGTGCGGGCGCGACGTTATATTCGGTATTGGTCTCGGTAATCACCTGCAGACCCGGATTGGCGTCGAGGACCGGCTGGGCGCCCTTGCGGCGATCATCGCTGACCGAAATGCCGGCCGGGCCGTTCATGATGATGATCTTGCCCTTGCCGCCGAGCTGGCTGACCATCCATTTCGCGGCGGTGGCGCCCCATTCGTTGGAATCGGTGTTGATCTTCGCCGTGACCTTGTCGGTGTTCACAAGACTGTCGAAGTTGACGACGGCGATGCCCTTGTCGCAGGCATCCGATATGACGCGGTCGAGCGCGTTGGAGGAGCCGGCGATGACGACGATGGCGTCGACATTGGCATCGATCATCGACTGAATATGCTGGATCTGCGTCTGGGCGTTGCCCTGCGCGTCGGTAATCATCAGGTCCTTCACCAGGCCTGCTTTCTTCAACTCATCTACCTCGGCCTTGATGGTGCCTTCGGTCTGCTTCATCCAGGTCGGCACCGAATAGATGTTCGCCCAGCCGATCGTATAGGGCGCCTTCCTGTCTCCCTTGATGCAATTGGCGGCGGCCGAGGCCGTGCCGGCCGAAAAGGCAAGCAGGGTGGCTGCGGCCGCAGCGCCGGCGAGAAGACGGCGACGCAGTGAAACGGAAATGCTTTCTTCAAAATTCTTCATGTCGATCCCCTTTTTGCGGCAGCGCTGGCGGCTTGCCATTTGTTTTTGTCCGCTATATTGTACATATGATCTTTATACCGGACGCGCCGATCTTATGCCGTTTTTTTCACCCCGCAAGAGGGGTGGGAAAATTTCATTTGCGAAGCATGACGGGATCGATTGACAGACGCTGCAGACGGTTTGAAAAGCTTGGCCGGACAAGAACAGAGCCCGACAAGAACAGGGCCTAAGAAGAACGGATTGACAGTGATGGATGCAGTTCAGGACGAAGCAGCCGGCAAGCGCGCCCGAGGGCTCGACCGTGCCTTCGAGATCCTCGACTTCCTGCGCCAGAAACGGCAGGCCTTGAAGCCGAATGAAATCGCCGCGCAGATCGGTGCGCCGCGCTCATCGGTCTACGAACTCGTCAACCTGCTGCTGAGCAATGGCATTCTCGAATTCACCGGCGGCGAGGGGCGCGTCTATCTCGGCCGCAAGCTTTATTTTCTCGGCGCCGCCTATGAGAACCATTTCGATTTCACCCGCGAATGCGAGGCGACGCTGGAACGGCTTGCCGACGAGACACGGGAGACGGCGCAATTCTGCATGCTGGATGGCAACAGATATACGGTCGTGCGCATGCGCGAGGGCGCGCGGCCGTTCCGCATCTCGACGGATGTCGGACAATCGGTGCCGATCCCGTGGACCGCGTCAGGCCGTCTGCTCGTCGCGCATCTGGCGGATGAGGAAATCTTGAGCTTTATTCCGCCGCAGGATTTCCGCCTGCCGGGCGGCGAATGGCTCGAGCCCCAGACCTTCATCGCCGAGGTGCGCCAGGCCGAGCGTGAAGGTCTCTTTACCTTCAACAGTATCGTCGACAGCTTCACCCATTGTTTTGCCGTGCCGGTGCGTGGCGAGGAAGGCCATGCTGCCGCAACGCTCTGCCTCGTCACGCCGCGCGACGACGGCATTGCCAACCGGGACCGCTACCTCGACTGCCTGAAGAAGGCGGCCGCCGGCCTGGAGCATGCCCCGGCCCGGCCAAGACGGGGCTGACGCCTTGTTATAAGCAGGCATATCTGTCGGCGCGCCGGTGCCTCCGCAGGCCTTCAGCGACACCCGCTAAACGCTGCTGCACCCGCCTGACATGGCTACTTAGCGACCGGGCGCAAGACGCCATCTTGCAGCGGACGCCGATCTCCGATTTCCACATTTCCCCCGATCCCGCAAAACTATTCACTCCTCACCCAAATTTTAGAAATTAAGTTTCTCTATAAAATCTATGGAGAACGTACCCTAAGTCCTGACAGCCAAACTGACCTCGGCCCCGGAATGGCGGAGCCGCTGGCGGCAAACGGAGAGGACGAAAATGACACGGAAAATCAGGCTTGGGGCATTTCTTCCTGGTGGCGGGCAGCATGTTGCATCCTGGCGCCACCCCGACCAGCCGGCCGATGGCGCCACCAGTTTCGAATTTCACAAAAAGCTTGCTTTGACAGCCGAACGCGGCCTCTTCGACGCCTATTTCCTGGCCGACGGGCTGGCAGTCGGTTTCGGCGGCGCCCGTGAAGGCGGCAACGCCCGCGTCGCGGGCTTCGAGCCCGTCACGCTGTTCTCCGCGCTCGCGCCCCTGACCACGCATCTCGGCTTCATCGCAACGTCGTCGACCACCTATGAGGAACCTTACACCACCGCCCGCAAGTTCGCTTCCCTCGACCTGATCTCGGATGGGCGCGCTGGCTGGAACGTCGTCACTACGACAGGCGACCTCACGGCGCAGAATTTCAATCGCGATACCCAGCTTCCCCATGCAGAGCGCTATCGCCGCGCCGCCGAGCACGTCGACGTCGTCCGCAAACTCTGGGAAAGCTTCGAGGACGACGCCTTCATCCGCGACAAGGAGACCGGCGTGTTCTTCGACCCCGCGAAGCTGCACGACACCGACCATCGCGGCGAACATTTCAGCGTGCGCGGCCCGCTCAACGTGTCGCGCTCGCCGCAGGGCCATCCGGTCATCGTGCAGGCCGGGCAGTCCGAAGACGGGCGCGGGCTTGCTGCAGCAACGGCCGAGGTGATCTTCACCGCCCACCAGCACATCGAAACCGCCCAGGAATTCTACCGGGATATCAAGGCACGTGCCCGCGGCCTCGGCCGCAACCCCGATCACATCCTGGTCATGCCCGGCATTTCCGCCTTCGTCGGCAGAACCGAAGCGGAGGCGCGAGAGAAGTACGACCGTCTGACGTCACTCATCGTCGAAGAAGATGGGATCGGTCTCCTCAACGGCCTGACCGGCGGCACGCTCGACCTGCACGGCTACGACCTCGACGGGCCACTGCCGCCGGCGCCGCCGACCGAAGGCATGAAGAGCCGCCAGGCTCTCATCCGCCAGATCGCCGACGAAAACAATTTCACCATCCGCCAGCTCTATCAGTGGATCGCGTCGGCCCGCGGTCACTACACCATCGTCGGCACGGCCGAACAGATCGCCGACACGCTGCAGCAATGGTTCGAGAACGAAGCTGCCGACGGCTTCAACATTCTGCCGCCCTGGCTGCCGACGGCCCTCGACGACTTCGTCGATCTGGTCATCCCGGAACTGCAGCGCCGCGGCTTGTTCCGCACGGCCTATGAGGGCAGGACGCTGCGGGAAAATCTCGGCCTGCCTTTCCCGGTCAATCGATGGGCTGCCGGACGTGCGGCTCTCCAGGCAGCAGAGTGAGGAGCGACCCATGGCCTATGAAATCAACCAGACCCTCCCGAGAAGCTTCAGCCGCCTGAAGAGCGGCGAAAGCAATACGCCCACTTTCGCATCGCATGTGCGCAGTGTGCTCGCATCCCTTCTGCCGCGCTACGGTCTGCTGATCGCCTTCCTCGCACTCTGGCAGGTGTCGAGCACCAGGGGCTGGATCAATCCCGCCATCTTCCCGCCTTTGAACGTGATCCTGTCGGCTCTCTGGACCAACCTCGCCAATGGCGCGCTGCTCGATGATATTGTCATCAGCCTGCAGCGGTCCGGCACCGCCTTCGCCTTCGCCGTTGTGGTCGGCATTCCGCTCGGCCTGTTCATGGGCCAGTTTCGGGCTGTCGAGCAAGCGCTCGATCCGATCCTGCAGCTCTTCCGCCAGACCTCGGCGCTGGCGCTCTATCCAGTCTTCATCCTGCTGCTCGGCCTCGGCGAAACATCCAAGATATTCGTGATCTTCTGGGCGACGCTGTTTCCGGTGCTGCTCGCCACGATCGGCGGCGTCAAGGAGGTGGACAGGAAGCTTATCGAGATGGCGCGGACCTATGGCGCCGGACCGCTGACCATCTTCCGCCGCGTCATCCTGCCGGCCTCGGTGCCTGCGATCTTCGTAGGCCTGCGCCTTTCGGCGACGACGGCGCTTCTGCTGCTGATCGCCGCCGAGATGATCGGCGCCAACAAGGGCATCGGCTTCCAGGTGATGAACGCCCAGTACAATTTCCAGATCCCGCTGATGTTTGCGGCGATCCTGCTGCTCGCCTTCCTTGGCCTGGCCGCAAACGGGCTGCTCGTTCTCCTGCAGCGCAGCCTCTGCCGCTGGTCGCAGCCGAACGCCTGACTGCTTCCTCCTATTTTCTTCCGAAAGGACTTTCCATGACCTTCCATCCCCGCAACCTTCTCCTGCCGGCCGTGATCGCTCTCGGTCTTGCCACACCGGCCGCTGCCGCCGACGCAGTGAAACTGCGCTATCTCGCGAGTCAGGGCGGTCTTGCCGCCCATGAACTCGCCGAAGCGCTCGGTTATTTCAAGGACACCGGCATCACGTTTGAGAATGTCGGCTACGCCCAGGGCGGCCCGGCCTCTCTCATCGCTCTGGCATCCGGGGACGTGGAGATCGGCAGCGCCGCCACCTCCGCCGTCTTGAATTCGATCATCGGCGGCAATGATTTCGTCGCCGCCTATCCGTCGAACGGCATCAATGACGAGGTGCAGTCGACCTTCTATGTCCTGGAAGACAGCCCGATCAAAAGCATCAAGGACATTGCCGGCAAAAGCATCGCCGTCAACACGCTCGGCGCCCATCTCGATTACACCATCCGCGAAGCCCTGCATTCCGTCGGCCTGCCGAGCGACTCCGCCAACCAGGTCGTCGTTCCCGGGCCGCAGCTCGAGCAGGTGCTGCGCTCCAAGCAGGTCGATATCGCCGCTTTCGGCTATTGGCAGACGACCTTTGAGGGTGCGGCGCTGAAGAACGGGGGCCTGCGTGCGGTCTTCGATGATACCGACGTGCTTGGCGACATCGCCGGCGGCTTCGTGGTCCTGCGCCGCGATTTCATTCAGCAGCATCCCGAGGCCGCGAAGATCTTCGTCGAGCAATCGGCCCGCGCACTCGACTATGCCCGCGAACATCCCGAGGAAACCAAGAAAATTCTGGCCAAGGCGCTCAGCGAACGCGGCGAGAACCCTGATATTGCGCAGTATTTCCGCGGCTACGGCGTGCGCGCCGGCGGCCTGCCGGTCGAGCGCGACATCCAGTTCTGGATCGACGTCCTGGTTCGTGAAGGCAAGCTGAAGCATGGCCAGCTGGTTGCCAAGAACATCATCTATACGGCCGATGCCAAGCCGGCAAGCAACTGAGGAACCGCAATGAGCCTCGCCCAGGACATTCGCCGCGGAGAGGTGACGATCCGTCACCTCTCCAAATCCTACAAGCTGAACGGCAGCCATCTGCAGGTTCTGAAAGATATCAACCTTCACATCCGCTCCGGCGAAAGCCTCGCCATCGTCGGCGCCAGCGGTTCGGGCAAGACGACCCTGCTCAGGGTTCTCGCCGGACTTGAGGATTCCGATACCGGAGAGGTCCTGGTCGACGGCAAGGCAATAAGAGGCGTCGGCGCCGAACGCGCCGTCATCTTCCAGGAGCCGCGCCTTCTTCCCTGGCTTGATGTCCTTGGCAACGTCGCCTTCGGGCTGGAAACGAGAGGTCTGACCCGCGAGCAGGCGAGGGCGCGGGCTCGTCACTACGTCAAGCTCGTCGGCCTGCAGCAATTCGAGGCGGCTTATCCCCGGCAGCTGTCCGGCGGCATGGCGCAGCGCGTCGGCATCGCCCGAGCGCTTGCCGTTCAACCGGAAATCTTGCTGCTCGACGAACCGCTCGGCGCGCTCGACGCGATGACCAAGATCGGCATGCAGCAGGAGCTCGCGCGGATCTGGCGCGACGAGGATGTGACGACCATTCTCGTCACACACGATCTCGAGGAGGCGATCTATCTCGCTGACCGGATACTGATCCTGCCGCGGGAAAAGGGCGCCGAGCCGCGCCTGATCGACATCGATCTGCCGCGCCCGCGCGACCGCAGCGCGCCGGAATTCGTCCGCTATCGCGAACAGCTGCTGAACCTGTTCGGGCTGCATTGAAGGCGGCAGACGCAAACGCGTGCCGCATGGGACCTGATCATGCGACGCGCGGCAGTTGCGGCAGCGATGAAACCGGCGCGCGCTACTGCAACCTGCTCCTGGGCCCTGCAGCGAGGTAAGGCCGACGGTCCAGTTCTGCGGACCTCAGTGAACTGCGCAGCCGCAGCAGATCCTTGCGCGCGATCAAGCCGCACAGTCTGCCCGAAGGCGGATCAACGATCGGAATACGGCCATTGTCCGTCGACAGCATTAAATCGGCAATGAAGGCGACAGTATCGTCAGGATGCCCGACGGGAACGGAATTATCTGTGACGGTTTCACCAAGCGTCTGGGCCGCGATATCAGGTTTTCCCTGCCAGAGCAGAATATCGGCCCTCGATACGATGCCAGTCAACTTGGCTGCCGCATCGACCACCGGATAGATCCGATGGGTCTTCGGCCGTGAGGCGAAGAAATCGCATGCTTCCCCGACCGTCATGGTAACGGGAAGCGTGTCGACGTCGCTGATCATGATCTCCCTTGCCCGGGAGAGCTCGAACGGATCAACGCCGTATTCGCGGGTGATGTGCTGTCCACGGCGTGCGATTTTTTCGGTGAGGATCGAGCGGCGCAAGAGAAGGACCGTGACGGCATAGGCCACAACCGTTGCGGCGAGCAGGGGAACCAGCGTGCTGACGTCGCCGGTAATCTCCATCGCAAAGAAGGTGCCGGTGAGCGGTGCGCGCATGGTTCCGCCCATCATCGCGGCCATTCCGAGCAACGCCCAGAAGCCGGGATCGTTGCCAGGCATGATCAGCCCGACCAGCCATCCGAGAGCGCCGCCGAAAATCAGGAGCGGCGCGAGCACGCCGCCCGAAGTGCCGGACGATAGGGCAAACAGCCAGATAATCGTCTTCACCAGCAGGATCGACAGCACGGCCGGCGCAAGCAGCCGGTTGTTAAGTAGCCCGTCAATGATGTCGTAGCCGACGCCCATGGCCCTCGGTTCGATCAGGCCACCGAGACCGATGACGAGGCCGCCGAGCGCGGGCCACCACATCCAGTGGATCGGCAAGGCTTCAAACAGGTCCTCGATCTTGTAGAGCAGCGTCGTCAGCAAGCCGGATTGCAGGCCTGACATGATCCCCATCGCCGCGCAGGCGAAAATCCCCCACCAGGGCAAGGTCATCTGGAAATGGGTCGGGAATAGCGGACCGGTGCCGAAGAGCAGCGGACGCCAGCAGATCGACACACAGGCGGCGACCGCGACGGGAATGAAGCTGCGCGGCTTCCATTCGAACAGCAGCAGTTCGACCGCCAGCATGACCGCGGCGATCGGCGAGCCGAAGATCGCCGTCATGCCGGCGGCCGCACCCGCGACGAGCAGCGTCTTTCGCTCGGCGGCACTCATGTGAAAGAACTGGGCGAAGAGCGAGCCGATCGCCCCGCCGGTCATGATGATCGGCCCTTCGGCGCCGAACGGGCCGCCCGTTCCGATCGAGATCGCCGAGGACAGCGGCTTCAGGACCGCGACCTTCGGCGACATCCGGCTGCCGCCGATCAGGATGGCTTCGATCGCCTCGGGAATGCCGTGGCCGCGGATCTTCTCGGACCCAAAGCGGGCCATCAAGCCTATGACAAGCCCGCCGAGCGGCGGCACCAGCACCACCCACAGCGAGCGCGGCACGGCGGCGAGAGAAGCGGGCTGAATGCCGATCTGCCCGAACCAGATGACATTGGTCACAAGCGCGATCAGACTGACGAGGCACCAGGCCGCAAAGGCGCCGGCACTGCCGACGACGATGGACATCCCGACCAGCAGGAGGACCCGCCTGTCGGTGGTGAAATCGCCGGCCTCGCGCCGGGAAAGACCGCCGGTGAAATCATGCGGCCGGTTGCTGGGATGATGCTGCGCCATGGAAGCCTCTGCTGCGGAAAAGGGTTTGCTTGAGTGGGGTCATTATATCGTGATACGATATAAATCAACGGACGAAAGCGAGAAGACGAAAATGTCTCCGACGATGCCTCACTTGACCGGCCGGCGGCTGCCCATTTATTCGAGATCGGCAAAAGAATTCGCGCACAGAAGCCGGTGTCGCGCGTTGCCCCGACACCGAGGCACGGCAGCCGAGCAGGGTCGCTTCACACAAGCGGCAGAGGAGAATGAGTGTGAGGAAACCCCCGCCGCCGCTCAGACAGGAAGATTACGAGGCGCTCGCCGACCTCAGGTTCGCGCTTCGTCAGTTCATGGACTTCAGCGCGTCAGCCGCCCAGTCGGAAGGACTGCCCGTGCAGCAGCACCAGGCGCTGCTGGCGATCAAGGGACAACGCGGCGAAGCGATGACCATCGGCATGCTGGCCGAGCGGTTGATCATCGCGCCGCATACGGCGACCGAGCTCGTCGGGCGGCTGTCGGATGCCGGACTGGTTGAACGCCATGCCGACCCGACCGACAGGCGTCGTCAGACGCTCTTCCTGACCGAGAAGGCCGACGAGCTTCTGACGCGGTTGAGCGCCGTCCACCTTTCGGAAATCAGGGTGATGGCGCCGAAGTTGATCGAGCTTCTGCTCGAGCTCCAGAAGACGGCGCCGAAAGGGGAGTGAACAAAGCCACGCCGCGGCTTACCGTGAAAGTGTTTTTCCGAGACGATGGATATGGGCGGCGCCGATGCCGCAGCAGCCGCCAATGATCGTCGCTCCGGCTTCGGCCCAGGAGCAGGCAAAACGCGAATAGGCATCATCGTCCAGATCGTCGCGGGTATCGTGCAGGCCTTCATTGGCGGCCGATGCGCCCTGTTCGCCTTCGAAGGCGTTGGCATAGACGCCGATTTCGATCCGGGCGTTCGCCTTGCGGAACACGCGCGCCGCCGTCTCGACGGCGCCTCGCATGACTTCGGGCTTGCTGCAATTGAACAGGAAGGCTTCGGCACCTGACGAAACCGCCCAGGAGGCTGCCTCCTCGACGGTTTCACAGGAGCGGAGCTTCGGCTCGCCGCTTTCGATGTCCGCTTCATCATCGGCCAGCGTGAAGGAAATCCAGAAGGGTTTGCCTGATGCCGACACCGCCTCGCGGACGGCCTTGCCCTCGGCGATGAGACTCAACGTCTCGCCGAGCCATATGTCGACGAAGGGGTCGAGGTTTTCGACCAGCACCTTGAGATAATCCTGCACCCGCTCAGGCTGAAAATTCTGCGGTTCGTAGGAACCGAAGATCGGCGGCAGCGAACCGGCAACCAGCACCTTGCGGTCGATGACGGCATCGGCCGCCTCGCGCGCCAAGCGGCCGGCGAGACGGATCAGCGCCGCCCCCTCCGTCTGGAACCGGTCTTCGCCGATATGGAAGGGCACCAGCGCATAGCTGTTCGTCGTGATGATCTCGGAGCCGGCGGCGATGAATTCCTTATGCACGTCGCGGACGATATCCGGCGAATTGATCAGCGCCAGCGCCGACCATTCCGGCTGCTTCAATTCGGCGCCGAGCCGCAGCAATTCGCGGCTCATGCCGCCGTCGAGAATTCGTGTGGTGCTCATGAAGAGATCTCCATTCGGGCTGTCGCGCCGCTACCGGCGGCGGGCTTTAAAAAACAAAGTGAGAAACGTCCGTCCGCTTAACGTCGGACCGGCGCTTGCGCTTCGAGACCTCGAAAGACGCGGGCGATGACGGCGGTCAGGGCGAGATAGAAAAGGGTGACGACAAGCAGCGGCTCATAGACCAGCAGCGTGTCCTGGCGAACCTTGTTGGCCACGGCATAGAGATCCATCACCGTCACCGTAAAGGCGAGCGGCGTCGCCTTGAGCTGCATGACGATCTCTCCGGCTATCGTCGGCAGCGCGATGCGGATGGCGCGCGGCAGCCAGATACGGCGGGTCAGCTTCCAGGGCGACATGCCGAAGGCCCGGCCGGCTTCGAGCTCGCCCTTGGGAACGGCAAGCAGCGCGCCGCGCAAAACCTCCGCCTCGTAAGCCGCATAGTTCAGCGTGAAGCTGACCGCGGCGAAGAAGAAGCCCTCGCGCAGGATCGGCCAGAACAGGCTCTGGCGGATGCCGGGAACCATCGGCAGCAGCGAGCCGACGCCGTAATAGAGAAGCCACAGCTGGATCAGCAGCGGCGTGCCGCGGAAGAAGGTGCAATAGCCGCGGGCGGCGAGCCGCGCCAGCCTGCCGCCGCTGACCTGCGCGAAGGCGAGGCCGATGGCGATGATGAAACCAAAGACCACTGAGATGACCAGCAGCGACACCGTCTGCCAGGCGCCGGTCAGAAGAAGCGGCCAGTAGGAAGAGATCCAGGTGAAACTCATTTGGCGCGGCTTTCTTCAGGCAAGGCGCGGCTGTCCCCGCCGCACCCGCCCCTCGATCAGCTTGAAAGCGAGGTTGGAAACGAGCGTGACCGCGAGATAGAGAAAGGCCGAGGCGAGGAAGAACACGAAGTAATGCTTGGTGCTTGCCCCAGCGAGGCGGGTGGCGAGCGCCAGTTCCTGGTATCCAACAACCGCGACCAGCGCGCTGTCCTTGGTGACCGACATCCACAGATTGGCAAGACCCGGCAGCGCGTTCGGCAAGAGCGCCGGCAGCAGGACGCGGCGGAACCGCAGCATCGGTCCCATGCCGAAGGCCTTCGCCGCTTCGATCTGACCGGTGGGAATGGCGAGGATCGCGCCGCGCAGCACCTCCGTCATATAGGCGCCCTGCACGAAGCCTAGCACGGCGACGGCCGCAACGAAGCCGTTCACTTCGACCGGCGGCAGCTCCAATGCCGCCAGCAGTCGGTTGAGGCCGTCGGTGCCGGCATAATAGAGCCCGACGATCAGGATCAGCTCGGGAACGGCACGAATGACGGTGGTGTAGAGATCCAGCAGCAGGCGGAGCGCGCGATTGCCCGATAGCTTTCCAAGCGCGCCGCCTGTGCCGAGCAGCAGGCCGACCGCGAAGGCGCAGGCGGAGATGGCGACCGTGGAGACCGCACCTGCCAAAAGAACGCCACCCCATCCCGGAGGATAGGGAGACAGCAGGTCCAGAATGCCTTGTTGCGCGGTCGCCATCGCCGGGATTGCTTACTTCGCGCCGTAGATATCGAAGTCGAAGTATTTCTTGGTGATGGCGTCATACTGGCCGTTGGCGCGAACTGCAGCGATTGCCGCATTGAGCTTGGCTTTCAGCTCCGTATCTTCCTTGCGCAGACCGCCGGAAACGCCGGCTCCGAGAATTTCCTTGTCGTCGGCGACATCACCCATCTTGGCGCAGCAATCCTTGCCGCCGTCGCTTTTCAGGAAAGCGTCGAGCGCCAGCGAATCGCCGAAGACGTAGTCGATGCGGCCGGAGGCGAGATCCTGGAACGCCTCGTCGAGCGTCTGGTAGGTCTTTTCGTCGGCAGCCTCGGCAAAGTATTTCTTGTAATATTCAGACTGGATCGTCGACACCTGGATGCCGATGGTCTTGCCCTTTACATCCTCGGCCGTGGCGCCCGGCTTCTGGTCCTTGGGACCGATCAGGGTGCTCGGCGTGTTGTAATATTTGTCGGTGAAGTCGATCACCTTCGAACGTTCCGCCGTGTTCGACATCGACGACCAGATCACGTCGAATTTCTTGCTCTGAAGAGCCGGAATGAGACCATCCCAGGAAATGTCGACGATCGAGCATTTCTCCTTCATCTCCGCGCAGACGGCGTTCATCAGGTCGATTTCCCATCCGTGCCACTCACCCGAAGCGTCCTTGGCGAAGAAGGGCGGATAGGATTCGTTCATGACGCCGAAGCGGACTTCGGCCTGCGCGGCGACGGCGGAAAGCGCAAGTGCGACGCCGGCAAAAAGCGTGGGGAGCAGTTTCATTCGCAGGATTCTCCTGGTTCGTGTGTTGTCGATGATGGCTGGTGTAGATCAATGGGCGCTGAGACGGGTGAATTCCCGGCAGCGGGCGCTGACGGGCGCCCCGAAAACCTGTTCCGGCGGCCCTTCTTCCTCGATCCGTCCCTGATGCAGGAAGAGGACGCGGCTCGAAACATCCCGGGCGAAGCGCATTTCATGCGTGACGATCAGCATGGTCCGGCCTTCTTCCGCGAGATCGCGGATGACCTTCAACACCTCGCCGACCAGTTCCGGATCGAGCGCCGATGTCGGCTCGTC
This sequence comes from Rhizobium lentis, assembly GCF_014200175.1. GTDB lineage: Bacteria > Pseudomonadota > Alphaproteobacteria > Rhizobiales > Rhizobiaceae > Rhizobium > Rhizobium mulingense. Next base: position 170,076 of record NZ_JACHBD010000009.1, read on the forward strand.
AAACAGCATGACGGCGGGATCGACGCAGAGCGCCCGCGCAATCGCTGCCCGCTGCTGCTGACCGCCGGAGAGAAAGGCGGGATAGGCGTCGCGCTTGTCGAACAGCCCGACCTTGTGGAGCAGGGCTTCCGCCTTTTCGATCGCCTCGCGCTTTGACATGCCCATGACATGCACCGGCGCCTCGATGACATTTTCCAGCACGGTGCGATGAGCCCAGAGATTGAAACTCTGAAAGACCATGCCGAGCCCGGCCCGCAGCCGCTCGATCTGCCGCCAGCTCTGCGGCTTTAGCCGCCCGCCGCGATCGACTTTCAGCACGATGTCCTCGCCGTTGACGGCAACGCGGCCGCGATCCGGCGTCTCCAGGAAATTGATGCATCGAAGGAAGGTGCTCTTGCCGGAGCCCGACGAGCCGATGATCGAAATCACGTCGGACTTGTAGGCCTCCGTCGAGATACCCTTGAGAACCTGTTGCGAGCCGAAGCTTTTATGGAGATCTTCGACGCGAAGAGCAGGAAAGGGCTGATCCGACATGCATGGGTCCGGCTGAACTGAGTTTGCAAAGGATAATGATAAAGGAACGCGGTTTTTTCGCGCAATTATCACCTCTTTTGCATATTTTGTGCAAAATAATCTTCCTCGCGCTTCGAATGCGGCAGAAACTATGAAATGCCGTGACTGGAATTGGACTGGACAATGGAACAGCTGGATCGTTTTGACCGTGACATTCTCGATATCGTTCAGCGCGACTGCCAGCTGAAGGCCGAAACGATCGCCGAACGGATCGGGCTGTCGGTCTCGGCCGTGCAGCGGCGATTGAAACGGCTGCGCGAAGAGGGGATCATCAAGGCCGAGGTCGCCGTCGTCGATCGGAAGGCGACAGGAACATCGATGGTGTTCATCGTTGGCATGGAGATCGAGCGGGACAATTACGACGCGTTGGCGAAGTTCCGCGTCTGGGCGGAGAAGCAGGATCATATCCAGCAGGTCTATTACGTCACCGGCGCAGTCGACCTGATCGCCATCGTCACGGCCCGAGACGTCGAGCATTATGACGACATCGCCGCGCTGATCATGGCTGACAATCCGCAGATCCGCCGCATGCACACCAATGTCGTGCTGCGCGACGTCAAGCTCGGCCTGTTCGTGCCGCTCGAATAGCTCCGGACAAGGCGCTGGACTCGCCTTCGGCAAAGGGCATAATTCCGGGCGCAAATTTCGGGAGGAACGATCCTTGACGTTACGACACCAGATCATCGCATTGGCGGTCGTCCCGCTCGTCATCTCGATCCTTGCGATCACCGCCTTCATCACCTGGCAATCGGCAAACCTCGCCAAGAACAGCATCGACACGTTCGAGCAGAACATGCTGAAGACCAAGGAAGCCGAGATCCTCAATCTGACCAATCTTGCCCTCTCCGCCATCCAGACGATCTACGACAAGGCCGGGGCCGACGACGAAGCCGCCAAGCAGCAGGTGGCTGATATCCTGACTTCGCTCGACTATGGCAAGGACGGCTATTTCTTCGTCTATGATTACGACGGCAACAATATCGTCCACCCCCGCCAAAGCTTCCGACATGGGCACAATTGGATCGATCTCACCGACCCGGATGGCGACAAGGTCATTGCCGAACTGATCGCCACCGCAAAGGCCGGCGGCGGCCTGCACCAGTACAAATGGCAGAAACCTTCGACCGGACAGATCGCCGACAAGCTCTCCTTCGTCGTCAGCCTCGACAAATGGCACTGGGTGGTGGGAACCGGCGTTTATCTGGACGACGTCTTCGCCCAGAGTGCGGCCGCCAACAAGGTGATGCGCGCCAATATCAGGCGAACCTTCGTGATCGTCGCGCTGATCGCCGTGCCTTCGGTGCTCGTTGTTTTCACCACCTGCATGCTGCTGACCTTCCACGAGCGCCGCATGGCCGACAGCCGGCTCAAGGAGCTGACGCAGCGAGTGATCGACACCCAGGAAGAAGAGCGCACCCGGCTCGCGCGCGAGCTGCATGACGGCATCTCCCAGACCCTTCTCGGCGTACGTTATGCGATGGATCTCGCCGGCCGCAAGGTCAGGACCAATGTCGACGAGGCGGCGCTGACCATCGAGCGCGGCGTCGAGGCGCTGAACGGCGCGATCAAGGAAATCCGGCTGCTCTCGCATGATCTGCGCCCCCGCGTGCTCGACGATCTCGGCCTGACGGCCGCGCTGGAGGCGCTGTGTCATCACTTTGCCGAACGGACTGGGATCGAGACGAAGATCGACGCCTCGGGCTTCGCCGGCACGCTGAAGGCGGAAGCCAGCACCGCCCTTTATCGCGTCGCCCAGGAGGCCTTCAACAATGTCGAGCGGCACTCGGGTGCCTCGAAGCTCTCGGTCAAGCTCTGGAGCGACGGCGGCCGCGCCCGCATGACCATCTCCGACAACGGCACCGGCTTCGATGGCGCCAGGGATAACGCGCCCGGCGGCTCGGGCCTCGGCCTGCGCAACATGCAGGAGCGGATGGCGCACTTCCGCGGCCTGCTGCTCATCAACAGCAGCGAGGCCGGCACGACACTGACGGCCATGATGCCGAGATCGGCCAATCTGGCCGCCGGTAAGCAGGCGGAAGCCGCATGACGGAACGCCCGAAAATAAGGGTGCTCCTGATCGACAACCATCCGCTGGTGCTGGACGGGCTGAAAGCCGTTCTCGAAACATTCGCTCATATCGAGGTCGCCGGCATCGCCGGGCTGGCGCAGACCGGGCTCGATATCGCCCGGCAGATCCAGCCGCAGGTGGTGCTGATGGACATCAACATGCCGAAGCTCAGCGGCATCGATGCGATCGAACTGTTCCGGAGCGAACTTCCGCAGACCCGGGTCGTGATGCTCTCCATGCATGACAGTCGCGAGTATATCTCCTCTTCGGTCATGCGCGGTGCCGCCGGTTATGTTCTGAAAGACGTTTCCACAGAGGAGATCGTCGCGGCGATCGAAACCGTCGCGGCTGGCGGCACCTATTTCTCCTCCGGCGTCTTCGACGCGCTGATGGGGGAACGGGTGGAGGAGGGGAGCGATCCCTTGACCCCGCGCGAACGCGATATCCTCGGGCTGATCGTTGCAGGCCGGAGCAACCGCGAGATCGCCGAAATGCTCGGGATAAGCGCTGCCACGGCGGAAACCCATCGCAAGAACCTCAAGAAGAAACTTGGCATCGCCACCACCGCAGGCCTCATACGCTATGCGCTCGACCATGGCATCGTCTCGAAAATCGACGCGAATTCGCGCCTACCCACTTCTGGGTAGAGCCCGGTATTTCAGCTCTGCGCCCATCTTGTGGGGATAAAACGGACGCCCTAGGACTCCATTCGCGGCTTGCCAAGTGCCAGCCGTTGGGAGGAATTCACATGCGTTACATCAGCTTCCGATTGGCCGGAAAAGCTCGAGCGACCCGAACCGGGCCTGCTGCCGCCGCCGGCTGACAGACCTGCCTTCCACGCCGACAACTGGAACATGGCGACCGCGATTGCGGCGCCTGAAAGGTACTCCGACATGGAAAAACCACGTAGCAAGGCAGCGCTCTGGCTGCTGATCATCCCGTATATAGGTCTGCTCTGGCCGCCATTTTATAATCTCCGCGAGCCGTCGCTTTTCGGCTTTCCCTTCTTCTACTGGTATCAACTTCTCTGGGTGCCGATCACCGCGACGCTGACCTGGATCGCCTATCGGAGCGTTCGTCATGGCGACTGACATCAACGGCACGGCGCTTGCCGTCTTCATCTTCTTTTTCGCCCTCGTCACCGTCATGGGCTTCGTCGCCAGCCGCTGGCGCAAGCCCGAGACGCTCGCCCACATCGATGAATGGGGCCTCGGCGGACGCAACTTCGGCACCTGGATCACCTGGTTCCTCGTCGGCGGCGATTTCTACACCGCCTATACGGTCATCGCCGTCCCGGCGCTGGTCTATACCGTCGGCGCCTACGGCTTCTTCGCATTGCCCTATACCATCGTCGTCTATCCCTTCGTCTTCATGGTCATGCCGGTCCTGTGGAAACGCGCCAAGGAATTTGGCTATGTGACGGCCGCCGACGTCGTCCACGGCCAATATGGATCGCGCGGTCTTGAACTCGCCGTCGCGGCGACCGGCGTCATCGCCACCATGCCCTACATCGCCCTCCAGCTCGTCGGCATGACGGCGGTCCTGAAGGCGCTCGGGCTGCACGGCGAACTGCCGCTGGCGATCGCCTTCATCGTGCTGGCCCTCTACACCTATTCGGCGGGCCTGCGCGCCCCGGCGCTGATCGCCTTCGTCAAGGACATCATGATCTATATCGTCGTGATCGCGGCCGTCGCACTCATCCCGTCGAAGCTCGGCGGCTACGCCAATGTCTTCGCCTCGGCCGATGCGGCCTTCCAGGCCAAGGGCTCCGACAACCTGCTGCTCGGCGGCAATCAGTATGTCGCCTATGCCACGCTCGCTCTCGGTTCGGCGCTCGCGGCCTTCATGTATCCGCATACGCTGACCGGCATCTTTGCCTCCAACAGCGGCAAGACGATCCGCAAGAATGCGATCATGCTGCCCGCCTATACCCTGCTGCTCGGCCTTCTGGCGCTGCTCGGCTATATGGGCCATGCCGCCAACCTGAAGCTCGACAGTGCCAATGACGTCGTTCCGACCCTGTTCAAGACATTGTTTTCGGGCTGGTTCTCCGGCTTCGCCTTTGCAGCGATCGCGATCGGCGCACTGGTGCCGGCGGCGGTGATGAGCATCGGTGCGGCCAATCTCTTCACCCGCAATTTCTGGAAGGCCTATGTCGACCCCAAGGTCAGCGATGCGGGCGAAGCCAAGGTCGCGAAGGTGACGTCGCTGGTGGTGAAGGTCGGCGCGCTGCTCGTCATCATCTTCCTGCCGACCCAGTTCGCCCTCGACCTGCAGCTGCTCGGCGGCATCTGGATCCTGCAGACGCTTCCGGCCCTGGTCTTCGGCCTCTACACCAACTGGTTCCGTGCACCCGGGCTGCTTGCCGGCTGGTTCGTCGGCTTCTGCGGCGGCACCTACCTGGTCTGGGACGCCGGCTGGAAGCCGCTGCACCTGATCAGCCTCGGTGGTGAACCCTTCACCGTCTATACCGGACTGCTGGCGCTCGCGGCAAACATCGCCGTTGCCGTCGTGGTCAACGCCCTGCTTCCGGCCAAGGTCCCGGCCCGGGCGTAAGATAAAAACACGAAGGGCAGCAAACGCTGCCCTTCGCTACCTTATTTTCAGCAGAACCCTGTGCGGTTTAAAACTCTTCCCAATTGCCGGCCAATGCTGCGTTCCCCTGGGTCGCATTCCCCTGGAACGACTTGCTCACTCTGGCAACCATCTGGCGGGCCGGCGAGGCCACGGGCTGAGCCTGCTGCGCCGCGGGAGCCGGCTGCGATATGCGCCTCGATGCCACCACCCCGCCAATGTTGAACTGGCCCAGGAGCTGGAACAGCGCATCGGCTTCTTTGGCGAGCTTGTGAGCGGCGGCTGTCGCTTCTTCGACCATCGCGGCGTTCTGCTGCGTGCCCTGATCCATCCTGTTGACGGCGGTATTGATTTCTTTCAGCCCGGTCGCTTGCTCCTGCGAGGCGCCGACGATGGCGCCGACATTGCCGTCGACCTGCTGCACCTGTACCGCAATCTCCTGCAGGGCCTTTCCGGTTTCGCCAACCAAGGCGACGCCGTTTTTCACATGGCCGTTCGAAGCGTTGATCAGTTCCTTGATTTCCTTTGCCGCCTTGGCGGAACGCTGCGCCAGTTCGCGCACTTCCTGGGCGACGACGGCAAAACCCTTGCCGGCTTCACCGGCGCGGGCGGCCTCGACGCCGGCATTCAGCGCCAGCAGGTTGGTCTGGAAGGCGATCTCGTCGATGACGCCGATGATGCTGCCGATTTCGGTGGCGGAGGACTCGATCTTGCCCATGGCATCGACCGCGTCGCGGACGACGCTGCCCGAGCGTTCCGCATTGTCCTTGGTCTTACGCACGAGCTGGCCTGCTTCCTGAGCCCTGTTGCTGGAGTCGGCGACAGTGATCGTGATCTCTTCCAGGGCAGCGGCGGTCTCCTCGACGGAGGCGGCCTGCTGCTCGGTCCGCTTGGCGAGATCGTCCGAAGCCGAGCGGATCTCCTGTGCGCCGGCGGCGATGGCGCTGGCGTTCTCGGCAACCTTCTGCATGGCGGCACGCAGCTTTTCGACCGCGGAATTGAAGTCGGCCCTGAGTTTTTCCAGGGACGGGATGAACGGCGTGCCGATCTGCTGCGTGAGATCGCCATCGGCCAACGCCTGCAATGCACTGCCAAGCTGGCCGACAGCGCGGTCCGTCTCCTCGGCAAGGGTGCGGCGTTCGTCGGCATCCTGTTCGAGCCGATGCCGTTCCGCAACCGCCCGCCTGGCTTCCGCATCAGCTTCCCGCTCCGCCTTTGCCGAAATGGCGTCGCGCAATCCCGCCACGGCGCGGGCAAGCTTGCCGATCTCGTCGCCGCGCGCTTCGAGACGACGGTCGCCATCGAGATTGCCCTCCGCCATCGCTTTCAACGAAAGCTGCAGATTTGCCAGCGGGCCAACGATCGTGCGTGCGGTAATGACCGCCGCCAGGACGGAAAGAAGCGCCGCGATGCCCAGCGCCGTCAGGACGATCGGCTTGAAGCCGCTTGCCGTGCTGCGGACGTCGCCGCCGATCGATTTGTTCAGTGCTTCCTGGTAGTCGATGAATTTGTTGATCGCGCCGAGCCAGGCAACGAAGTCCGGCCGCGCCTGTTCGAGCAGGATCTTGCGGGCAGCCTCGCCGTCACCCTTCTCCTGCAGCGCGATGATCTGTGCGACCAGGGGATTGGTTTTCGCCTGGATGTCGGCGATCTCCTTCAGGATGGACTTCTCCTGGTCCGTCGCGCCGGCCGGCGATGCGACCATATCGGCCATGCGCTTTTCGTTCTCGGCATAGGAAGCCGCGAGCTTTTCGATCAACGCCTCGGCCGCCTTGCGCTCATCGGCAGAGGTCACCAGGGTTACATCGCGAATGGCAATCGCCCGGTCGTGCACGCTGCCGCGAAAATTGATGGCGAACCGCTGCTTGACACTGTTGACGTCGTTGATCGTTTCGAGATTGCTGTTGATCTCCGCGACCTTAACCGTCGAATAGATGCTCAGGCCGGCCATCAGCAAGATCAGGAAGCTGAAGCCAAGGGCGAGACGCACCGCGACCCCGAAATTCTGAATGCTCTTCATTACCACTCTCCGTCGTATGGGAGGTTTTGTTACAGGTGTCTGGACTGCCGGGATCGTTCGTCGCATCTCGTTCAAATGTGGGCCCCGTTGTCCCGAGCACCCGATAGGCACCCGCACGCGGAAGCGACGCCATTCGCATAGCGCCGCACGTGTCAGCTGAGCGCAGCCAGCGCATCAAAGGTGCGAGGCGCCTGCGTCGCGGTAACACAATGTCGATTTCATACGCGATTCGGATGCCCGGCCCGCCGTCATGGCGTAGGTGACGATTCCTGGGAACGTCGCTCCGATAGCTTAAAACTAAAGTTATATATTTTAGAGAATGTAAACGACGACGAGAGGGCATCGTTCTGTTGCGCATTTCGTATATTTCATCGGTATTTCTGCGCAAAACGTCTGATTTTCGTACGCGAAAGAATATTTGAAGTTGCTACATGGAAAGATGCGTATCGACTGTTGCATAAGAGAGTGCCGAATGTTTGCGGACGCGCGAGCCAATGTGATCGAGGTATCTTCTGGCGGATTGGTCTTCGACCGACAAGCTGGAGGGTGGCGCGCTGTATGTCGCGGACGCCAACCTCTACCTCGCCAGGAATGCCGGCCGTAACCGCAGCGTGACGACGGCGTAACGCTTGGTGCCCACCGGCTGCTCCGCCTGATGTCAGGCGACACGCGGAGGATATTCGTTGGCAGCGAACACGTGATGATGCACTTTGCCGGTGAAAAGCTTCAATAGCTCGCCGGTGACCTCGCGGCTCTGAAACCGCACATCGGAGAGAAGTGCTGCGTTCACGGCCTCCATGTGAGGATACCGAATGGCCAGAGCCATGGCATAGACCGGAGCGCCTTCGTCGCGTTCGACCCCGTCCAGCACCCGGATTTCTTCGGCTCCGGGAAATTTCGTCCACAAAGGAACAAGGCGCTGTCTCACAAAGTCGCGAAATTCCTCTTCCCGGCCGGGATGGATTTCGCCTTCAAACAAAGCGTAACGAATGATCATAGGTTCTCTTTTCCAAAACTCGAGGGAGCTGGACCGATGTCGGGTGACTGAGGGAGGGAGGGCGTATCGGTCGATACGCCCTCGGGAGGGCTTATTTGGCCCAGATCTTCTTGTATTGATCGCGATAGCCGTTATCGGGATCGAAGCTGTTCTTCGGTCCGCCGTCGAATTCGACGTTCGCGCTGGTCACGACGTGCAGCGGCGACACATAGCCCGACCACGGGGCGCCGGCGAAAGCGCGGTTCAGCTCGTCGACGAGTTGCCAGCCCTGCAGGTTGAGCGGCTCGGCGACGGTGACGGCCTGGAACTGCTTGGCGCGGATACGCTGATAGGCGCTCTCCGAACCGTCGCCGGCGGCGACATTCACCGGCTTGCCGTCACCGGCAATACCGGCCGAGGCAAGGGACGGTCCCATGAAATCGTAATAGAGGTCGTTGATCGCCAGCGAGTGCGTCCACTTGGCACCGTATTTCTGCAGCAGCGACGTGGTCAGCTGCGGCATGCGCTGGGAGGTTTCGGCGATCGGCGTGTCGACATATTCAAGCACGGTGCCGCCGAGATCCTCGATCTCTTTCTTCATGCGGTCGGCCTTGGCAATTGCAATTGCATAGGTGGAGTCGGTGAAGATGATGACACCCGGCTTGCCGCCGGCATCGGCGAAGGCCCAGTCCGCCGCGGCCTTCGAGACTTCCATCGCATCGGTGGTCACATTGGCGAACACGCCGACCTCCGGAACAGGACCGACGGCAGAGGCGGCGTGCCACGAAACCATCGGAATGCCGGCCGCCTTGGCCGCCTCCATCGCCGGCTTTTGCTCGACGGCGTCGAAGCCGTTGATGATGATGCCGTCGGGCTTCAGCGCCATGGCCTGGCCGAAGGCCGCCGTCCGTCCGCCGATCGAGCCCGCGCCGTCGAGCGCCTTCACCGTCCAGCCCAAGGCGCCCGCCGCCTCCTCAACACCGTTGACCACGCCGAGGATGCCGCCATTCTTCATATCGGCGGCAAGAATGACGATGTTCTTGCCGCTCGCACCTTTCGGGCCGCTCGTCGGGCCATCCCATGCGCTCACCTTGGACGCATACTTCTCGACCACGGCCTTGGCGTCAGCCATCGAATCGGCCATTGCCGGCACGCTGAGCATCAGGGCGACGGTTGCGACCGTTGCCTGCATTAAAGTCCTGCGCTTCATGTTCACTCCTCCATTTTGTTTGTTCTGTAACACCGGCTGAGCCGGCATCCTCATTTTGATGCGGGTGTGATCCTCCTCACAGCTCCGCGCTTGCGCTGGGCGTAACCTGCTATGCCGATGGCAATCAGCAGGGTTACGCCGTTGAACAGCGGTTCGACGAAGAACGACCCGCCGAATTGCTGAATTCCCGATATGCCGACCGCCAGGATGATGACGCCGATCAGGGTGCCCCAGACGTTCACCCGCCCCGGCTTGATCGTCGTCGATCCGAGGAATGCGCCGACAAGCGCCGGCAGCAGATATTCGAGACCGACGCTCGCCTGGCCGATCCGCAGCTTCGAGGCGAGAAGGACACCGGTCAGAGCCGCCAGCAGACCCGAGGTGATGAAGGCGCCCATCACGAATTTGCGGACCGGAATGCCATTGAGGGCCGCGGCCTTGGGATTGGCGCCGATGGCGTAGAGATAGCGGCCGATCGGCAGATATTCGAGAACGATCCACATGCAGATGGCGATCAAGAGCACATAAAAACCGGTGATCGGCAAGCCGAACAGCATGGTGCCGTTCAGCGCATAGAAACCTTCCGGCAACACGCCGACCACCTGCCGCCCGCCGGTGTGCCAAAGGGCAAGCGCGTAGAGAACCGTTCCGGTGCCGAGCGTGGCGATGAAACTGTCGATCTTGGCGACTTCAACGAGCAGGCCGTTGATGAAGCCGGTGAGGACGCCGAGGGCAAGCACGATGACGACCGCGACCGGCCAGGGCAGGCCGTAGACCGTCTGCAGGCTGATGGCGAGAATATGCCAGAGCACGATGCCGTAACCGACGGTCAGGTCGATGCGGCCCGATGCCATCGGGATCATCGCGGCGAGCGACAGCAGCGCGATGATCGCCTTGTCGGAGACGATCGAGCGGACGTTCAGCACGGTCGGGAAGGTATCGGGCAGGAGGATCGAGAAGAGCACGATCAGGCCGACAGTCAGGATCACCAGCCCGTAAACCGGGATCAGGCGTCCGATCTTCTGGCCGGTAGACAGGCCGGCCATTTCACTCTTGGTCGGCTCCAGCGCGGTGGATTCAATGGATTGCATGGCTGTTCTCCCGATGGCTCAAGCCGCTTCCGAGGCGGAGGCGGCGGTGATGACCGCCTCCGTCGTCAGAGCGCTTCCACTCAGTTCGCGGACGATTTTGCCGCGCGAGAAAACCAGCGCGCGGTGGCAGATATGGGCGATTTCCTCGAAATCCGTCGAGACCACGACGACCGCGAGACCGGCCTCCAGTGCCTGGGTGATCAGGCGGTAGATCTCGGCGCGCGCGCCGATGTCGACGCCGGCGGTCGGGTCTTCGGCAATCAGCAGCTTGCGGCCGGTCGCCAGCCAGCGGCCGACGACGACTTTCTGCTGGTTGCCGCCCGACAGCGCTTCCGCCGGCAGATCCGGGTCGTTCGGCCTGAGGCCGACGGAATGGCCGATCGCATGGGCGAGATCGGCTTCGCCGCGCGGCGACAGGAAGGAGAAAAGCCCGCGGCCGACGGCGCCCGGATTGAGATAAGTGTTTTCCCGAATGGAAAGCGACAGCGCAACCGATTCCTCCGTCCGGTCACGGGCGATCAGACCGATGCCCGACGCCATGGCCTGTCGTGGGCTGGAAAGATCCGGCGCCTGGTCATGCAGCAGAACCGAGCCGTTGAAGGGCTCGCAACCGAACAGCGCCCGGCCGATCCGCTCCTGGCCGGCGCCGCGCAGTCCGGCCAGGCCCAGCAGCTCGCCCTGACGGATATCAAAGGAGATCGGGCTCGTGCCGGCGCAGACGAGGTCGAGGACCTTGACGATCGCCTTGCCGGGCTTGATTTCGGTCTTCGAAAAGAGGCTGTCGCCGCTGCGGCCGATGATCATCGTCACCAGTTCGTCGGGGGTGGTCTCGCTGACCGGCTTCTGTCCCACCATGCATCCGTCGCGCAGCACGGCGACGCGATCGGCGATGCGGAAAATCTCGTCCAGCCTGTGGGAGACGTAGATCATGCCGACGCCGCGCTCCTTCAGCGGGCGGATCGCATTGAACAGCCGATCGACTTCGTCGGCGGGAAGGCTCGCCGTCGGCTCGTCGAGCACCAGAACATCGGCTTCGACGGCAAGCGCCCGGGCAATGGCGACGAGCGATTTTTCGGTGCGCGACAGGGCCGAGACCCGCGTGGTCGGATCGAAGTCGCAGCCGACCAGTTTTAGCGCTTCCTTGGCCCGCGCCTGCGTTCTTCCCCAGTCGATCAGGCCGCTGCGCATCGAGAAGCCCTGCGACAGGCCCATATTCTCTCCGACCGTCATCCACTCGATCAGACCGAGATCCTGGTGGATGAAGGCGACCGGCTGCCGCTCGTTCGGTTTCGGCGGGCGATGATGGTAACTCTGGCCGCGAAAGAGGATGTCGCCGTTATCGGGCCTGTAGATGCCGGCAAGCGTCTTGATCAGCGTCGATTTGCCGGCGCCGTTTTCGCCCAGCAGTGCAAGGATCTCGCCCTCGCGCAGATCGATCGATACGTCACGCAGCGCCTGCGTGCCGCCGAAGCTTTTGCTGATCGATTGGAACTCCAGCAGTCTCTTGGCTTCCACTGTGGCTCCTCCCAAAGCTGCAGCTGTCCTTACGAAAAGATGTTATCGATAACATTCCGCAGTAGTCAAGCGGAAAGTGATAGTCCTCAACCCGCGAGATGACGTCAGCCAGCGCGAAATCCGTCGAGGAGTTGCATCATCTCGGCAGAGTCCTTCGGCCCAAGGCCGGCGGCGCAAAGCAGGCGGTGAATCTCCACCACCGTACCCGTCATCGGCAGCGGCGTCTTGGTCTTCAGCGCAAAGGCCTGAAGCGAATCCAGATCCTTCAGCATATTGTCGATCCTGCCCGTCGGCGAGAAATCCCGGGCAGCGAATTTCGCCATGAACTCCTGCAATATCCGGCTGTCTGCCCGCCCACCGGCAAGCGCCTCCGGAATTGCGGCCGGATCGACGCCGCCGGCTTCCGCGAGCTTGACGGCTTCGGCGACCGCCTGGAACAGCACGGCGCAGAACAGCTGATTGATCAGCTTCGTGGTCTGCCCGGCGCCGGAGGCGCCCATCAGTGTATAATTGGCGGCAAGATGCCGCATCACCACGCGCGCCCGCTCGAAATCCTCGGGGCTGCCACCGGCCATGATCGTCAATTTGCCGCCGAGCGCGCCGGGCACGCCGCCCGACAGCGGACAATCCACCCATGCCATGCCGGTTTCTGCACGCAGCCGCTTCGCCATGTCGGCCGTCTCGGCGGGGTCGATGGAGGACATGTCGATCAACAGCTTGTCGGCGATCGCCGCCGCCGCAACCCCCTTCTCACCGAAGACGACGGCGCGCACGATGCTGGCGTGATTGAGGCTGAGAATGCAGAATTCCGACGCCGAGACGGCACTCGCCACGGAGCTCGCCGCGTGAGCGCCCTTTGCCGTCAATGCTGCAACCTTTTCGGCATCGAGATCGAAGACCGATACTTTGTGGCCGGTTTCGATCAGCCGCGTGACGATCGCCGTTCCCATGATGCCGGCGCCGATGACGGCGACATCTGCTCTATAATCATTCTGCATCAAAACCTCCCTTGATGGCTACGCCTTTCAGCCCCTCACAAGCCAGCGCCACAATATCATCCAAAGCCATATCGATCGCCACCGTCACGACACCGGCTTCACCGGTCGGCGGCTCCAGCGTCTGCAACTGGCTGTCGAGCAGAGACGCCGGCATGAAGTGGCCCTGACGGGCCTGCATCCGTGATAGCATCAGCTCGCGCGAGCCCTCCAGGAAAACAAAGGCCAGGCGACCGCCCGCCGCCTGCCTCAGCCGATCTCGATAGCTGCGCTTCAGCGCCGAGCACGAAATCACCAACCCCTGCGACGCCCTTTGCGCGATCTTTATTTCCACGCCGATCTGGTCGAGCCAGGGTAGGCGGTCGGTGTCGGTGAGCGGTATGCCCTGAGCCATCTTCTCGACATTTGCCGCGGGGTGGAGTTGGTCGCCCTCGACAAACCGCATGCCGTTTCGAGCGGCGATGCCCGCCCCAACCGACGATTTGCCGCAACCGCTCACACCCATGACCACGACGGCCAGAGGCAGCGCTTCTTTCTCGATCTCCATCATCGCGTCTCTGTCAGAGGCAGGTCGTGATGCCGCCATCGACATACAGCGTATGGCCGTTGATGAAAGACGAACCGCGGCCCGAGAGGAAAACGGCCGCACCCACCAGTTCCTCGACATTGCCCCAGCGTCCGGCCGGCGTCCGCTTCTCCAGCCAGGACGAGAATTCGGGATTGTCGACGAGCGCCTGGTTGAGCGGCGTCTTGAAATAACCCGGCGCGATCGCATTGATCTGCAGACCGTGCTTGGCCCAGTCGGCGCACATGCCGCGCGTCAGGTTACGCACCGCGCCCTTGGTCGCCGTATAGGGGGCGATGCCCGGACGGGCCAGTTCGCTCTGGACGGACGCGATGTTGATGATCTTGCCTTGACCGCGGGCAATCATGGCCTTGGCGGCTGCCTGGCCGACGTAAAACACGCTCGAAATATTGGTGGTCAGAAGCAGTTCCCATTTGTCCGCCGGAAAGTCTTCCAGCGGCGTGCGAAACTGCATACCGGCATTGTTGATCAGGATGTCGAGCGGGCCGATATCGGCCTCGATCGCATCAATGCCTTGTTTGGCGGCGTCCTTGCTGGTCACATCGAAGATGGCCGCATGGGCCGACAGGCCTTGAGCCTTGAGGCTCTCGACGGCCCGTTTGACGCTCTCGGGCGTGCGGCCGTTGATGACGACCTCGGCACCATGCTGCGCCAGGCCCTCGGCCAGCGCATAACCGATCCCCTGGCTCGAGCCGGTGATGAGGGCAAGCCGTCCGGTCAGATCAAACAGGTTCTTCATGCAAGTAACTCCTCCGGTGTCGCTGCGAATGACGGCTTATACCGCCACTTCAGGTGAAACTCACTTGACATCGCTTTTCCGGATTATATGTTATCGATAACATTATCAACTGCCAAATGCGGGACGGAGACGGAATGTCTGAGGTAGAGATCTTGATGACCGGAGCCTACCCGGAATGGGATATGGCCGATCTGGAGGCGAAGTATCGCGTTCACCGCCTGTGGGAAGCGGCAGACCGGCAGGAACTGATCGCAAGGGTCGGCAGGGATATTCGCGCTGTCGCGACGCGCGGTGAACTCGGCGCGTCCGCCGAGCTGATGAAGCAATTGCCGAAGCTGGAGATCGTGTCCTGCTACGGCGTCGGAACCGATGCCATCGACCTCTCCTATGCCCGCACCAACAGCATTCGCGTCACCAATACACCAGACGTGCTGACCGAGGATGTCGCCGATATCGCCATCGGACTATTGCTTGCCACGGCGCGGCAGATTCCACAGGCCGACGTTTTCGTCCGCGCCGGCCAGTGGGGCAATGTCGCCATGCCGCTGGTGACGCGGGTCTCGGGCAAGAAGGTAGGGCTTGCCGGCATGGGGCGGATCGGCAAGGCGATCGCCAGGCGGACAGCCGCTTTTGGCTGCGACATCGCCTATTTCGCCCGCAATGAGCACAAGGATGTCGGCTATGCCTACCAGCCGGACCTGGTTGCACTTGCCGATTGGGCCGATTTCCTGATCGTCATCGTCCCCGGCGGGCAGGCGACGATGAAGATCATCAATGCCGAAGTGCTGAAAGCCCTCGGTCCCAAGGGCATGTTGATCAATGTCTCGCGCGGGACGACGGTCGACGAAGAGGCGCTGATCGCGGCCCTGCAGAACGGCACCATCCAGGCCGCAGGCCTCGACGTTTTCCTCAATGAACCGAAGATCGATGCGCGTTTCCTGACGCTTCAAAACGTGGTGTTGCAGCCCCATCATGGCTCCGGTACCGTCGAGACCCGCAAAGCCATGGGTCAGTTGGTCAGAGACAATCTCGCCGCGCATTTTGCCGGCGCAGCACTTCCAACTCCCGTCGTGTGAGGGTTTCGATATGAAAGCCATCGTTATTCATGCTGCCAAGGATCTCAGGATTGAGGAGCGCGAGCCGGAGGTTGCGGAAGAGGGGCAGGTGGAAATCGCCATCGAAGCCGGCGGCATTTGCGGTTCCGACCTGCATTATTACAATCATGGTGGCTTCGGCACCGTTCGCCTGCGCGAGCCGATGATCCTCGGCCACGAAATCGCCGGCACGGTCAAGGCGCTGGGTGCCGGTGTGAGCGATCTTGCGGTCGGAAACCGCGTTGCGGTGTCTCCGAGCCGGCCGTGCAATCATTGCCAATATTGCCTGAGGGGACAGCAGAACCACTGTCTCAACATGAGGTTTTACGGCAGCGCCATGCCGATGCCGCATATTCAGGGCGGCTTTCGCCAGCGCCTGGTGGCGGAGCGCTGGCAATGCCACAAGGTCGCCGACGGCATCTCCATTCACGAGGCCGCCTTCGCCGAACCCTTTGCCGTAACGCTGCATGCTGCCAGCCGCGCCGGATCGCTGCTGGGAAAACGGGTTCTCGTCACCGGTTGCGGCCCGATCGGCATGCTGGCGATTATTGCCGCGCGCGTTCTCGGCGCCCGCGAAATCGTCGCGACCGATGTGACCGACAGCGTTCTGGCGATCGCCCGCACCAGCGGCGCGGATCGAACGATCAATGTTGCGACGCATGCCGCCGACCTCGCTGCTTACGGCGCCGACAAGGGATATTTCGAGGTCATGTTCGAAGCATCAGGCAATGAGCGCGCGGTGCGCGCCGGCCTGGAGGCGCTGAAGCCCCGCGCCGTTCTCGTGCAGCTCGGCCTCGGCGGCGATGTCTCCATCCCGCAGAACATGATCGTCGCCAAGGAACTCGAGATGCGCGGGACATTCCGTTTTCACGAGGAATTTGCGCTTGCCGTCGAGCTGATCAACGCGCGGCGCGTCGATCTGAAACCGCTGCTAACAGGGGTTTTTGCCATCGAAGAGGCCGTCGCCGCCTTTGAATTGGCAAGCGATCGCAGCAAGTCGATGAAAGTCCAGATCGCCTTCTGACAAGGCGCCGATTATCGGGCGCCGCGCTCCGTGCTTTCGCGCAGGACGACCCTGTAGCCGGTCAATGTGATCTCGTCACCGGTCGCCTCGCCGCCCGCTTGCATGGCATCCAGGAGCTTGGCCGCGGCCTGGCGGCCAATGCCGTAACAGTCGACATTGATCGTGGTGATGCTGGGATGACAGATTGACGAGATCTCGTAGTCGCCGAAGCCGGCAATGGCGATATCTTCAGGCACGCGCATTCCCCTGCGCTTGCATTCCATGATCGCGCCGAAGGCGGACAAGTCGGAGACGCAGAGAACCACTTCCGTGTCCGGCCAGCGTTCCAGGAGGCTCACCACTGCCTGGCCGCCCTGTTCCATCGTGATCGGCGGCACGCCGAAGGAAATCGCCCGCCCCGGTCCCAAGCCCAGTTCTTCAACAGTCTTCAGGAAACCGCTTCGCCGCTGGCTCCCGCGGGTATCGCGCGCCGTCGTACCGCCGATATAGCCAAACCGCCGATAGCCCTGGCTCGCAAGCGCCCGCACCAGTAGGGACATCGCCTCGCTGTTGGAAAAGCCGACGACATGATTGATCGGCTCTTCCGGAATTTCCCAGGTTTCGACCACCGGAATGCCGGCCTTATCAAGCATGCGCCGCGCCCGGTCGGTATGCGAACCACCTGTCAGGATGATGCCTTCGGGGCGCCGGCGCAGCATCGCTTCGATCAGCTTTTCCTCTTTTTCGGCGGAATAATCGGTATAGCCGAGAAGAAGCTGAAGGCCGGTATTTTCCAAGGCATCGGTGATGCCGCGTGCGGTGTCGGAAAAATTCGAATTGTTGATGGAGGGCACCAGCGCCGCGATGAAGCCGCTGCGCCGAGACGAAAGGCTGCCGGCGGAGAGATCGAGCACATAGCCGAGCGCATCGACGGCCTCCATGATGCGCTTCCGGGTCTCTTCGGAAACGCTCGCATCCTGGCGAAAGGCGCGCGAAACGGTCATGGCCGATACGCCGACATATTTGGCGACTTCGGCCATCGTCAGCTTTTGGGCGTCTACTCCCTTGAGACGCCTGCCTTTCGACTCATCCTCGTCTTTCACCGGCTCCGCTTTCAAACAGCTTCCTAGTTGGGCACTTCAGAACACGATAAAGTTATCGCTATCATCGCACAATCAATATTATTGCAGGACTGCTGCGTTCCACAGTTCGCCGATCTCTGTACGAAGGTCGAAAAACAAGGCAGGATGATATCGATAACAATCTGAAGTGAGGACATCATGTTCGGAGAAATCGAGGGTACGGGGTTCGAAGTGCTGGACCCACGCTTTGAAAGCTGTTTCGTCGGCCATGCCCGCGTCGAGCGGCTTTGGACGGGCGGTCGCTGGCTGGAAGGACCGGCCTGGTTTGCCGCCGGGCGTTATCTGGTCTTCTCGGATATCCCCAACGATCGCATGATGCGCTACGACGATACCAGCGGGCAGACGTCAGTCTTCCGCTCGCCCAGCAATAATTCCAACGGCAACGCGGTCGACACTCAGGGACGGCTAATCACCTGCGAGCATCTGGCGCGCCGTGTCACGCGAACGGATTTCGACGGCGGGATTACCGTGCTGGCCGATCGCATCGCCGGCAAACGGCTCAATTCGCCCAACGACGTCACCGTCAAATCCGATGGAACCATCTGGTTCACCGACCCGAGCTACGGCATCCTCCACGATTATGAGGGCGATTACGGCGAGGAGGAAATCGGCGGGTGCCATGTCTACCGGCATGATCCGGCAACAGGTACAACCGATCGGGTGGCGTCCGATTTTATCAAGCCGAACGGGCTGGCTTTCTCCCCCGACGAAACGGTGCTTTATATCGCCGATACCGGGGCATCGCACCTATCCGGCGGTCCGCGCCATATCAGAAAGCTTGCCGTGTCCGATGACGGAAAGCTGAGCGACCGCGGCATTTTTGCCGAATGCACCGCGGGCTTTTTCGATGGTTTTCGCGTCGACCGGAAGGGAAGGATCTGGACGAGCGCCGGCGACGGTGTGCACTGTTATGATCCGGATGGCACACTGATCGGCAAGATCCACATTCCTGAAGTCGTCTCCAATGTCGCTTTCGGCGGCGACAAACTGAACCGCCTCTTCATCACCGCAACAACCTCGCTCTACGCTGTCTATCTCACAGCCAACGGGTCAAGACTGGGACAGTGCGCATCGTCCCGTTCTGCTCGATAACAGAACCAGCCCACGACCTGATAAATGCACACAAACTCATACCATAAGCTGATTTCTATGCATTGCTTATCAGCCTATAAGCTGATATTCATTTCATAAAATCAGTCTGCGACATGATTTTGTTGTCGCTGCAAGAGGTGTGAATGATGAAGGGCGAGGTGCGACAACGAGCGCGGAAACGGCTTGATGAACGTCTTAGGGCGTTGCAGCCTGCGGAAAACTTCAGAGCGCCCCCCAAAGGTTGGGTTCGCGCATTGAGAGACGCACTCGGCATGACCGGAGCCCAACTCGGTTCCCGGATGGGGATCCGGCCGCAGACAGTGGAAACGATCGAGAAGTCGGAGGCATCAGGAACGATCCAGCTTGGCACCTTGCGCCGCGCAGCCGAGGCGCTCGACTGCACCCTCGTTTACGCACTGGTCCCGAATACGTCACTCGAGATCGCGCTCAATGAACGGGCGAGAAAGATCGCGTTGCGCGAACTTCAGCGGGTCGCGCATACGATGCGCCTGGAGGCGCAGGGAACCAATGACGCCGATCTTGAGTCCCGTGTCCAGGCCTACATCCGTGACCAGCTTTCCGAGCGCGATCTCTGGTCAGAGAAATGACCGACCTCTTCCAAGAACCCGAGGACGCAACACCGCTTGAACCGCAGGAACGCGAGGGTCTGCTTCAGAGCTGGATCACGCATCGAAACGACCTCAATGAGGCCGAACAGGAAAACATCGTCAAGGGCGCGGCCTGGGTCCGCGGACGACGGCACATGTCGGTCGACAGGATGCTGACGGGAGACTTCATACGCACATTGCACCGACGCATGTTCGGCGAGGTTTGGCAATGGGCAGGTCGCTTCCGGGCGAGGGAGCGTAACATTGGTCTTCAGGCTTACCGCATCCCGGTCGAGCTCGCGGCTTTGCTTGCCGACGTGCGATACTGGGTCGAGCATGAGACCTTCGCGACGGACGAGATCGCAATCCGTTTCCACCATCGTCTGGTCGCCATCCACCCGTTCCCAAACGGCAACGGGCGTCATGCGCGGCTGGCGGCCGATCTTCTCGTGGAAAGACTGAACGAAGAGCCTTTCAGTTGGGGAAGCGGGAGCCTCAGCGACATGGGCGAGCTCCGCAGGCGCTATGTCGCGGCGCTTCAGGCCGCCGACAATCACGACATCGGTCCCCTTCTCGAATTTGCCCGCAGCTAAACGCGAAGCTCCTCGTTCCACTGAAATCTTCAAACGCCCAGCAGCAGAGTCCGCCCTACCAGGCGGCCTCCGCTTGCGGTACTTCTCTCAGCGTTGATCGAGCCCGTCAGCCAGCCGGATTAGACCGAGGAAGTCCGATCTGTAGCCGAAGGCATCCGTCCCCCGCGATGCTGCAGCGAGATCGACAATCGCCTGATAGGGATAGGCATCGAGCGCACTGGTGCGGCTCAATTTCTGGCCGAAGGCCGCGACGGCCACCGAGAAGCGAACGTCCTGCGGCGCGGAGTCAACGGTGGCGACCGTATTGCGGTCGTCGACAGGCGTGGTGATGAGGGCGCTCTTGTCCTCGCCCGGCCGCTTGTAGCGCATCTTGACGAAGGCAAGCTCGCCCTGATGCGCGCTGCCCGATGTCTCGGCCGGTACTTTGTCGGGCACGCCGTAACGCAGCTCGTCATTCATGACCGCTGGGCTTCCCTTGGGCGTGATCTCGTAGATCGCCGTGACGCTATGGCCGGAGCCGATATCGCCGGCATCGACGCGGTCATTGTTGAAATCCTCGCGTTTGAGCGCCCGCGTCTCGTATCCGATCAGCCGGTATTCTGCGATGCGTTCCGGGTTGAACTCGACCTGGAACTTGACGTCCTTCGCGATCGGAAACAGCGTTGAACCCGCTTCTTCGACCAGCGTTTTCTGCGCCTCCGCCAGCGTGTCGATATAGGCGGCGCTGCCATTGCCGTTCTGGGCAAGCGTCTGCATCAGGGAATCGTTGAGATTGCCGCGGCCGAATCCGAGAACAGTGAGGAAGATGCCGTCCCTGCGCTTCTCCTTGATGATCCGCTTCAGATCCTCGTCGCTCGACGGGCCGACATTGAAGTCGCCGTCCGTCGCCAGCATCACCCGATTGACGCCGTCCTTGACGAAGGCCTTTTTGGCAAGATCGTAGGCCGCCTCGATACCCTCGGCGCCGCCGGTCGAGCCTCCAGCCTCCAGCCTGTCGATTGCCGAGAGGATCTTCGATTTCTCCGCCACCCGCGTCGGCTCGAGTACCGTGCCGGCATTGCCGGCATAGGTGACGATCGAGACGGTATCGTCGGCCTTCAGCCTGTTGATCAGCAAGCGGAAGGCGCTCTTCAGCAGCGGCAGCTTGTCCGGTTCGTCCATCGAGCCCGAGACATCGATCAGGAAGACCAGATTGGCGTGCGGCGCGGTCGCCGGCGCGATGTCGTAGCCCTTGATCGCCACATGCATCAATTCCGTGTCGTGGTTCCACGGTGTCGGCATCACGGTCACGGTCGCCTTGAATGGCTGCTCGGCATTTTCAGGCCTCGGCCAATCATAGGGGAAATAATTGATCATCTCCTCGACGCGAACCGATTGCGGATCGGGCATTGCCCCGCCGGTGAGCGACCGGCGGACGAAGGAATAGGAGGCGCTGTCGACATCGGCGGAGAAGGTCGAGATCGGATCGGTCGCGACGCTCTTGATCGGATTGGCCGCAGCATTGGCAAAGCGCTCGCGGCTGGAATCGACTTGAACCTGCATACGGCTTTCCGTCGGCGGAGCAGGCGAGGGGGCGACGGCCATCGGCTCCGCCAGCTGCTGCTGGGGAGCAACGGCACTTGATGCATCGGAGCGTTTGTCCCCTTCGGGCATTGTACCTCCCCGCTTATTTAAGAGGGCGGAGATGTCGTCGGAATTGAAATCAGATTTCCGCTCCGCGACCGCCTGCTCCTTGTCCTGCAAGGCTTGAGCGCTGTCGGCCGCCGAGGATTGAGGCAGCCGGTTCTCTTCGGTCACCGCTTCGGAAAGCGCGGGCGCGGCCGGCCGGCCAGTCGGTATCGGCACTTCCTTTTTCGAAACGGTGCCGGCGATGTTTTCCTGGTCGATGATCGGTTGGTTGCGGGTCAGCTCGCGGGTGAGATAGCCGGCGGCGGGAATGACGAGCAGCGTCGCAAGGGCTGAACCGGCGAGGAATTTCTTATTCACAGCAGGGCTCCATATCCAGTTGATGATGGAGCTTGGACGCCAGCCTTTCGCATTTCCTTGGGCTGCCGCTGCATTATTTCCTGCGCTGTCGAAGGCCTGCATCGCCGCGGCAAGGGCGCGCGCACGCGCCTCCGGATCGGCTGCCGGCGGTGTGAGGCGGGAGAGCTTTTCGAGTTCCTTGTCCATCATACCTCTTCCTTGCCGAGCATGGCCTTCAGCCTCTTGCGCGCCTCGTGGACCTGCCAGGACACGGTCGTTTCCGAGCAGCCCATGATATCGGCGGCCGCCGAATGGCTGAGGCCTTCGCCATAGACGAGCAGCACGGCGTCGCATTGGCGTTCCGGCAAAGCGCGCACGGCCGCCCATAATGCGCTCGACAGCTCGTCGTCGTTTCCGCCCGGCGCATCCTGCTGCGGTTCGGCGGCGTACGCGCGGAATGTCTGCTCTTCCCGCGCAAGTCTGCGTCTATGGTCTCGGGCGGCGTTGAGCGTCAGCGTGTAGAGCCATGTCCTGAAGCGGCTGGCGCCGCGAAAGCCGCGGATGGCCGCACCGAGCTTGACGCAGACCTCCTGGGCGATATCGTCAGCGTCGGTGGAACTGCCTGACCATCGCCACGCCGTCGCGTGTACGAAATCATAATGACGCGAGACCAGTTGCCCGAAGGCCTCCCGGTCACCTCCCTGCGCTCGTTCTATGAGCTCCGCATCCAATGCGCACCTACCCCCAAGCTATCAAGCAAGATGCTATTTCGGAAATGAGACGTTTCTCCCGTGGCTTTCCTTGGGTCGACGCCAAAAAAAATCTTGCGAATTTTGCATTCGGCTCAAAATAATCGAGCGCCGCGACATCCTCGGGTCGCTACCGGACAGATCGGTTCCATTGCAACGGCGCAAGATGACGGCAGAGTCGGCCAGGGACATGGATCTGCATGTTCCAAATCGAAAGGACCCTCAATGTCCGCTCCAACGCCTGTCCCCACCGAAAAGGGCATCCTGCAATTTCTCGCAATTTGCGATGCTTTTTATCCGCCGGATGCGATTGAGGCGTCGATCGAGCAGCAGCGGCATTGGTACGATGCTCTTTGCGCGCGTTTCGACCGCCCGCTCCCCCCGGATATGATCTTTGCGGACGGCATGGTTCAGCGCATCCCGATCAGGCGCTACCGTCCGCGCAAAATCGTCACCCGCACCATTCTGCTCTATCTTCATGGCGGCGGTTTCGTCGTCGGTTCGCTTGAGAGCCATCATGCCATCTGCGCCGAGATCGCCGATTTCGCTGGTGCGGAACTCGTCTCGGTCGATTATCGGCTCGCGCCCGAACATCGCTGGCCGGCGCAGGCGGATGACGGCTTTGCCGTGCTGAAACATCTGCTTTCCGCCGGGAGCAAGGTCGTGCTGATCGGCGACAGCGCCGGCGGCAATCTTGCGGCCGGCCTTGCCTTGCGCGCGCGCAATGAGGAGCTATCAGGCGTCGTCGGCCAGGTGCTGATCTACCCGGCGCTCGGCGGCGACCTTGCCGCAGGTTCCTATGTCGAAATGGCTGCGGCGCCTGGCCTGACAACGGCGGATGTCACCTATTATCGCACGATCCTGCAGGCGCCTGACAACAACGAGGTCGCCGAGCCGCTGCAGGCACCGTCACTTGCCGGGCTGCCGCCGGCCTTCATCACCGTCGCGCATTTCGATCCGCTGCGCGATGATGGCCGCCAATATGCCGCCCGGCTGGCGGCGGAGGGCATCGAGGTCTCGTTCCGTGAGGAGCCGCAGATGGTGCATGCCTGGCTGCGCGCCCGCCACATGAGCGATGGCGCCAAGGACGGCTTCCGCGCGGTCTGCGAGGCCGTCCGGCATTATGCAACCGCCTGACGATCACATCAGGTCGCGGGCGATCTTCTTTTCCGCGAAGACTTTTTCAAAGATCTGCACGTCGTCCTCGAAAGCCGTGACGATGGCGCTGATGATCCAATCGGTCGCCGTGCAGGCAATCCGCGCAGTCGCGACGGTGCGGACGAACCAACCGGGGCGCCGCATGTCGCAGGTCCAGGTCGAAATCCCCGTCATCGACAGCGGATCATCGGGCGACATCGACCAGACTTCCTCCCGCAACTGCCGGGTCGACAGGCCGGTCTCAGGATGCTCATAGAGCCCGGTTTCCTCATGAATGCGGTATTTCGTGCGGTTCGACGAGAGGTCACGGACGACCTGTCGTTTGGTCGCGGCGGCGGCATGCTCGATATATTTCGGCAAAGGATCGGGATTGGCCGGCTCTTCGACTTCAATGCTCCTGTGTTCGCCAAGCATCGGCAGCCCAAGACCAAGTGAGGCGATATCGATATCGATCCCCCCGTCTTCCGGCGGCGGCAGGATCATCGGCCAATAGGCGGTGGAAAGCGAAAGGCGGATGCGATGGCCCTTGCGGAAGCGATAACCGCAGGCATCGAGCACAAGCCGGAGCGGCACAGTCTCGCCCGCGGTCAGTGGTTTCGGATCAGCGTTGCCGTCGCGATGGGTGAGGTTAAGGACGCCGAAGGCGACCCGCGTCGCCGTGCCGTCGGGATGAACATCGACGAGCCGGGCGCAAAGATTTCCGCTCGTTGCCCGGGATCGCAGCGCAAGCGTCAGCACCGGCCGGCCGAGATAGTCGTGATCCCGTGCCAGCGGCACCGTATCGAAGACCAGCGAGCCGGCGTCGTCCGAGCGTTGATCGATCGCCATTTCGGCGTCGGGCTTAAGGGTGAAATATTCACCGGACGCCGTGCCGGTATCGAGCGGAGAACTCAGATAGACGGGATGCTCCGGCGCATGCGGAATCGGCATGCCCTCCGTCAGCCTGCCGAACTGCTCCACATAGAAGCATTGCATCTTCGGCGGCGACCAGCTGTCCTTAGCCACCCAGAAACCAGGATCGCTGTCACGCCGCGGCGCCGGGCGGACGGCATCAAGAATATAGGCGCGGGCCTGCGGCAGCCTGTTGATTCCGTTATCTTCGCCACGCAGCCATTTGTTCCACCAGGCGATCGCTTCGGCATGGAAATCGGCGCGCGGTTTCGGCCATGCGAAATGCGGATATTTGTGCACCCAGGGGCCGATCAGCGCCTTCGCCTTCTCGCCCAGACCCTCGACCGCCATGAGGGGTGTATTGCGATAGCCGTCGGCCCAGCCGGCAATCACAAGCGTCGGGATCTCGATGCTCGAAAAGTCTTCTGAGATCGAGCCGTGACGCCAGAAATCATCGCGCCGCTGATGGGCCAGCCACTCCTCCATGAGAAAGGGTTCGCCTGCCAGGCGCTCGAGCCACATCTCCTTCCAGCGCTCGCCGACAAGTGCGGGATCCGGCGGGCGCGACTGGTAGCCAAGCATCGTCGCCGCCCATGAGAGCTGGGCGGAGAGATGGCAGCCGTTCTTATAGTGGATGTCATCATTGTAGCGGTCGACGGTCGAGGCGATCGAGATGACAGCTTTGAGCGCCGGCGGGCGCAATGCCGCGACCTGCAGGCTATTGAAGCCGCCCCAGGAGATGCCCATCATGCCGACCGAGCCGTTCGACCAGGGCTGCGCGGCGATCCAGGCGATCAGCTCGCAGGCATCGGCAAGCTCGCGTTCGGTATATTCGCCGTCGATCACGCCGTCGGATTCCCCCGATCCGCGGATATCGACCCGCACGCCGGCAATGCCGGCGGCGGCGAACACCGGATAGGTCGACTCGTCCCGTGGGCTGGTGCCGTCGCGCTTGCGGTAGGGTAGGAATTCAAAGACTGCGGGAACGGGATCCTGCTCGGCGGCGTCGGGCATCCAGATGCGCGCCGCAAGCCGCGTTCCGTCCTTCAGGGTGATCCATTCATTCTCGATGGTGGTGAAGCCGCGCGACGTCATGTCTGTTCCCTTTCAATGACCGGCGCTTTCCATGCGCCTGGTCGCAAGCACGCGTTCCAGCCAGCCGATTTCCATTTCCGGTACGGATTTCAGAAGCAGATCGGTGTAGTCGTCGAAGGGCGGCGATAGCGCCGTCGATTTCGGCCCGAACCGCACCAGCTTTCCGCGATGCATCACCGCCACGCTGTCGGCGATCGCCCGGACGATCGCGATGTCATGGGTGATGAAGACATAGGAGAGCTGCTCTTCCTCCTGCAGGCGCAGCAGCAGTTTAAGGATGCCCTCCGCAACCAGCGGATCGAGCGCCGAAGTCGGCTCGTCGCAGAGGATAAGCTCGGGCTTGGCGGCAAGGGCTCGGGCGATCGCAACGCGCTGCTTCTGACCGCCGGAGAGTTCGGCCGGGTAACGATCGATGAAGCCGTTACCCATTTCAATCTGATCGAGCAGTTCCTTCACCCGTGCGGTTTTCGCCCCACCCCTCAAGCCGTAATAGAAGGTCAGCGGCCGGCCGATGATGTCACGCACCGTCTGGCGCGGGTTCATCGCCGTATCGGCCATCTGATAGATCAGCTGGATGCGCCTGAGATCGTCGTTCAGCCGGCTCTTGAGAGCCGGCATCAGCGCCTTGCCGTCAAAGACGACGCGACCGCCGCTCGGCGGCAAGAGCCCGGTAATGACGCGCGCCAAGGTCGATTTGCCTGAACCGGATTCGCCGACGACGGCGAGCGTTTGTCCCTTCGGCACATGCAGCGAGACACCATGCAGCACCTTGAATCCGTTGGAATATTCGGCGCTGACATTCTCTACCTTGAGAAGCGCCGCGGACTGGTCGGCGGCTTCCTCCCGATAGGCTTGCCTGACATTGACCAGCGCCCGGGTATAGTCCTGTCGCGGCGCTTCGATGATCTGCTGAACGCTGCCATATTCGACCTGCTTGCCATGGCGCAGAACCATGATGTCGTCGGAAATCTGGGCGACGACGGCAAGGTCATGGGTGATGTAGAGGGCGGCAGTATGGGTCTCCTCGATCGCATGCTTGATCGCCGCCAGCACGTCGATCTGCGTAGTCACGTCGAGGGCCGTTGTCGGCTCGTCGAAGACGATGAGTTCAGGATTCGAGCAGAGCGCCATCGCCGTCATCGCGCGCTGCAGCTGACCGCCGGAGACCTGGTGGGCGAAGCGCTCGCCGAAGGTCTCAGGATTGGGCAGGCCGAGCACGCGGAACAGATAAAGCGCCCGTTTGCGCGCCTCCTCCCTGCTCATCAATCCATGCTTGACGGATGCTTCGATCACCTGATCGCCGAGCCTATGCGCCGGATTGAAGGCGGCGGCAGCCGATTGCGCGACATAGCAGACCCGTGCACCACGGATTTTCCGGATGCCGTTCTTGTCGAGCGTCAGGATATCGATGCCGTCGAGCTGCACCTCCCCGCCGGTGATTTCGGCGCCGCCTCGGCCGTAGGCGAGCGCCGAGAGGCCGATCGTCGACTTGCCCGCGCCCGACTCTCCGATCAGGCCGAGAACCTTGCCCTTCTTGAGGTCGAAGGAAACGCCGTCGACGATCGTTACTCGCTTTGGCGGCTCGCCCGGCGGATAGCTGGTTGCTTCGATCTTCAGATTGCGAACGGAAAGAAGCTCAGGCATCGCCGCGCCCTCCCTTGAGGCTGGATGTACGTTTCAGCAGCCAATCGACGACAAGGTTGACGCAGATGGCAAGCGTCGCAATCGCCGTGCCCGGCACCAGTGCTGCCGAGATGCCGAAGATGATGCCATCCTTGTTGTCCTTGACCATGCCGCCCCAATCGGCCGCCGGCGGTTGAATGCCGAGGCCGAGGAAGGACAACGTCGAGAGGAAGAGGATCGAGAAGGCGAAGCGCAGTCCGAACTCGGCTAGCAGCGGCGACAGCGTGTTCGGCAGGATCTCGCGGAAGATGATCCAGAGCTTGCCTTCGCCGCGCAGCTTGGCCGCCTCGACGAATTCCATCACCGCCACATCGAGCGCCACGGCGCGGCCGAGGCGGTAGACGCGGGTGGAATCAAGGATCGCCATGACCAGGATCAGGACAATCATATTTTGCGGCAGGACGGCAAGCACCACGAGCGCGAAGATCAGCGTCGGGATCGACATCATCAGATCGTTGAAGCGCGAAAAAACCGTGTCGACGATGCCGCGCGAGACAGCGGCGGTGAAGCTCAGGATCACGCCGAGCGAGAAGGAGATGATGGTGGCCGCGGAGGCGACCAAGAGCGTCGTGCGCGCGCCATAGATCAGCCGCGAGAGGATGTCGCGGCCGAGATTATCGAGTCCGAAGATATATTTGTCGTCAGGCAGCTGCCAGACGTCGCCAACGACCTGGGTCTCCCCGTAGGGCGCGATCCAGGGCGCGAAGAGCGCGAAGATAAAGGCGATGGCGATGCCCGCCATGCCGATCCAGGCGGTGATGGGAATGTCTCTTGCTCTCATCGCGGATGCCTCAGCCTTGGATTGGCGACGATCGCGAGGATATCGGCAATCATGTTGAGGAAGATATAGACGGCCGCGAAGATCAGGCCGCAGGCCTGCACGACCGGCATATCGCGCACGGTGACCGCGTCGACCATATATTGCCCCATGCCGGGATAGACAAAGACCACCTCCACGACGACGACGCCGACCACGAGATAGGCGAGGTTCAATGCGACGACATTGATGATCGGCGCCAGCGCATTTGGGGCGGCGTGCTTGACGATCGAGCGGAAGGCGCTGAGACCTTTAAGCTCCGCGGTCTCCATATACGCCGACGACATGACGGAGAGAATGGCGGCCCGGGTCATGCGCATCATATGCGCCAGCACGACGAGCACCAAGGTCGCCGTCGGCAGCGCGATCGCCTTTAGGCGTTCGAGGAATCCCATGCTGTCATAGACGGTCGCCGGAAAGGTGGCCACGCCGAACTTCACGGCGAAGAAGAGGATCAGCAGATAACCGATGAAGAATTCCGGCAGCGAGATCGCCGCAAGCGAGATCACGTTGATGATTTTATCCGGCATGCGGTTGCGGAAATGCACCGAAAACATGCCGAGGCCGACAGCGAGCGGCACTGAAATCACCGCCGCGAAACCTGCCAGAAAGAGCGAATTGCCGAGGCGCTTGCCGATCTGTTCGCTCACCGAATTCTTGCTGGCCCAGGAGGTGCCGAAGTCGCCCTGGACGGCATTGCCGAGCCACTCGACGTAACGTGTCATCACCGGACGGTCCAGCCCGAGGTCCTGGCGGATATTGGCAACAGCCTGCGGCGTTGCCGACTGGCCGAGATAGGTGGTGGCAAAATCGCCAGGCAGGGCTTCGAGCCCACCGAAAATCAGGATGGAAACCGCAAAAAGCAGGACGATGCTGAGCACGAAGCGCTCGAGGATGAGGGCAAGCAACGGAAAACGCTGCCGGAGCCTCAGACCCGGCAAGATATTGCTTGGGGCAGGATTGGTCATGGCAAATGCCTTTGGCTAAAACGTCGGGAGGACCGCGGGTTTTCTCCCCACGGTCCCAGCTTCGTCGGAGGTCGGAGGGGCGATGCGCCCCTTGCCATCAGGCGTCCAGCCAGACGCGGGTTGCGACGTAACCGTTCGACATGTCGTTGCCGATATCGTGGACATACCCCTTCACCTGCTTGGTGGAGGCGTTCACGAAGTCGTTGAACATCGGCAGGATCACGCCGCCTTCATCGCGCACCATCATCGCCATGGTGCGGTACATCTCCTTGCGCTTGGCTTCATCAAGCTCGGAGCGGGCCTGCAGCAGCAGCTTGTCGAAATCGGGACGCTTGAACTTGGTGTCGTTCCAGTCCGCCGTCGAGAGATAGGCGGTGGAATACATCTGATCCTGCGTTGGACGGCCGCCCCAGTAGGAAGTCGAGAAGGGTTGGACGTTCCAGACATTGGTCCAGTAGCCATCGCCGGGCTCACGCTTGACCTCGATCTCGATCCCGGCCTTCTTGCAGCTTTCCTGATAGAGCACGGCCGCGTCGACGGCGCCGGGGAAGGCGACGTCGGAAGTGCGCAGCAGCACCGACCCGCTATGGCCGGATTTCTTGTAGTGGAAAGCGGCTTTATCAGGATCGTAGACGCGCTGCTCGATGCCTTCGGGAAACAGCGCGTAGGTGGCGTTGATCGGGAAGTCGTTGCCGACCTTGCCGTAACCCCCGAGGATCTTCTGCACCATGGTTTCGCGGTCCATGGCGTATTTGAGCGCCAGGCGCAGGTCGTTATTGTCGAACGGCGCCTTGTCGCAATGCATGATGAAGACGTAATGGCCGCGGCCGGCGGTCGAGAGGATCTCGACATTGGGCGCGCGTTTCAACAGGTTGACGGTCTTCGGATCGACGCGGTTGATGTAGTGCACCTGGCCGGACGATAGTGCGGCGATACGGGCGGTGGCGTCGTTCATGCCGATGATCTCGATCGAATCGACATAACCACGGTCGCTGCGCCAATCGTCTTTATTTTTCTCGAAGGTGGCGCGAACGCCAGGTTCGAAGCTCGTCAGCTTGTAGGGACCGGTGCCGATCGAGGCCAGCGAATCGTCGACGCCGCCATTCGGCTGGATGACCAGATGGTAGTCGGAGAGCAGCAGCGGCATGTCGGCATTACCTTCGCTGAGCGTCAGCACGAGGTTGCCGCCGTCGGCCTTGATCTCCTTGATCGAGCCGAGGACACCGAGCGCTCCGGATTCCGACTTCTTGTCGGTGTGACGCTTCAGCGTCGCAACGACGTCGTCGATCGTCAGCTCCTTGCCGTCGTGGAACTTGACGCCCTTACGGATCTTGAAGGTCCAGGTCACCGCGTCTTTCGAGGGCTCCCAGGATTCGGCAAGTGCGGGCACGGCGGCACCCGTCAACGGGTCGGATTCAACCAGCATGTCGCCCCAGCAGCGGCCGACGCAGAACATGAACTGCGACAGGAATTTCGCCGGATCCTTGGAATCGGTGGCGGCACCGCCTTCGAGGCCGAGTTTCAGATGGCCGCCGCGCTTCGGTTCGGCGGCTTCGGCGCTTTCAGTGAAGAGCTTGTCGGCGACGGCAAGTGTGATGCCGGCCGCCATGGCGCGCCCCATGAATTCGCGGCGGCTGAGCCCGCCCGCGGTGACGCGGCTTGCGAGATATTTCGTATAGTCGTTCATTCCCCAGTTCCTTCTTTATGGTGCGTTGACAGAACTTCCGGGCAGGATCGCAGACGGTTTCCTCTCCGCCTCCGGTGCCCGCATCATGCGGGAAAACACTGCGGTTGCTGCCGCCTCCTCATCGTCCTTTCCAAACAGGGTTTCGCTTCTCGGCGAAGGCGCGGGCGCCTTCCAATTGGTCTTGGCTCGAATAAAGCATGTCGACCGTCGCAAACTGCCGCTTGGTGATCTTGTTCATGGCAGTC
The DNA here is from genome assembly GCF_014200175.1 of Rhizobium lentis. Lineage (GTDB taxonomy): Bacteria > Pseudomonadota > Alphaproteobacteria > Rhizobiales > Rhizobiaceae > Rhizobium > Rhizobium mulingense. The sequence goes on from NZ_JACHBD010000009.1 coordinate 201,213, forward strand.
TGGAACGTCGACCCCTCCGCTTCGCGCACGATTTCCTTGATGGCCGCATAGACGAGCGGCGGCCCGCTTGCGAGCAGGCGGGCAAGCTCCCAAGCTCTCTCCATCAGCCTGTCGGCCGGCAGGACCTCGTTGACGAAACCCCAGCGATGCGCCTCGTGAACGTCGAGCCAGCGTCCGGTCAAAAGCATGTCCATGGCGATGTGATAGGGGATGCGTTTCGGCAGCTTGATCGACGCCGCATCGGCAACCGTTCCCGAGCGAATTTCCGGCAGGGCGAAACTCGCATGCTCGGCAGCGATGATCAGGTCGGCCGAAAGCGCGATCTCTAGTCCGCCGCCGCAACAGATGCCGTTGACGGCTGCGATGACGGGCTTGTTGAGGTCGCGCAGCTCCTGCAATCCGCCGAAGCCGCCCACGCCGTAATCGCCGTCGACCGCATCGCCTGATGCAGCAGCCTTCAGATCCCATCCGGCGCAGAAGAACTTTTCGCCGGCCCCCGTCACGATGGCGACGCGCAACTCAGGATCGTCACGAAAATCCCGGAAGATCAATCCCATGGCACGGCTGGTCGCAAGGTCGATGGCGTTCGCCTTCGGCCGCTCGATGACGACTTCAAATACGCCGTCGTCACGTCGTGTGCGAATATGCTCGCTCAAACCTGTGCTACCTCCTTCGCCGTATGAGGGCATCAACTGCAGCAACACCGCGACCTTCGGGAAGAACCATCAAGGGATTAAGGTCCAGTTCCTCCAGGCGCACCGCATTCGTTACGACATATTCTGCCGTAGCTGCGACAGCGTCGACAACGGCTTCGAGATCGCCTTTCGGCCGCCCGCGATAGCCGTGAATTAATCTAGCAATCTTGAGACGCGAAATCGCAGCATAGATCTCGGTTTTCGTCGCGGGAAGCGGCAGGATGACGGAATCGTCGAGCAGTTCGACGAAAATACCGCCCGCTCCCAATGTCAGCGACAAGCCGAAGACCGGATCGCGGGTGGCGCCGACGATGAGTTCCGCGACAGGAGGACCGATCATCTTCTCGACGAGATAGCCGGCGTCGCAGGCCATTGCCGCCGCCGCATCCGATACTGCCTTCGCATCCTTTAGATTGAGCACGACAGCTCCGGCCTCGGTCTTGTGCGCAATGCCGAGACCCTTGAGAACGACTGGGAAGCCGAGCCGTTCGGCCTGCTCTGCAGCTTGGCGGGAAGAAAAAGCCTGCAGCCCCCAGGGAACAGGGAGGCCGCAGGCGGCAAGCTCGGCCTTCGCCTCGCTCTCCGTGAGCGTCTCGATTTCACCGACTATGGGGGCGACGTCGAGCAGCGGCAGGGGAGGCGGGCTATTCCAAGCTAGACCAATGCCGGCGGCGACTTCCGCCGCAGTGATAGTTTCATCGATACCGGCGAAAGCGACGACGCCATTGGCCATCAGCCGGTTGGCGACCGGCTCCGGCATGTTCTCGGGGAGCGTCGCGAGCAGGCCGGCGAGCGCGCCGGTCGCAGAGGCCGCGGCAATGACGGCATCCGCCGTCGTTGCCCATTCGGACGCATCGCAGCGGTCGCCGCGAGGGAAATCGAGGACGACGAGATTGATGGCAAAGCCGCCTTCGAACATGGCAGTGAAGGCTTCGGTCTGCCGGACAAAATCGCCCCATACAAAGGTGTGATAGTCGAGCGGATTGGAAAGCGTCACCATCTCGCCGAGAACTCGCCGCAGACGCGGCAGCTGTTGTGGCTGCAGCGCAGCGAATTCAACATTGCGGCCAACGGCGGCGTCCGCCATCAGAGAAGCCTCGCCGCCCGAGCAACTCATGGACGAGATCGAATGGCTGGCGAGCGGACCTGCGACATGCAGCAGCTTCAGGGATTCCAGCAAAGCCGGCAAGGTCTGGACGCGGCCGAGGCCGAGGCGGGCCAGCACGGCATCGGCCACCGCATCGCTGCCCGCGAGCGAAGCCGTATGCGAGACGGCCGCATGTTTTGCCTGCTCGGACCTGCCGACCTTGAGAACGACAACGGGCTTCCTCGACCGGCGGGCAATGGCGGCCAGACGTTCAAGTGCAGCAAGATCGCCAAAGCCCTCAACGTGAAGGCCGACTGCCGTCACACGCGGATCCTCCATCAGCGCGCAGGCGACATCGGCGAGCGACGTCTGCGCCTGATTGCCTGCGGTAATCATATAGGCGATCGGCAGCCCGCGGGTCTGCATCGTGAGATTGATGGCGATGTTGGAGGACTGCGTCAGGATCGCGACACCCTGTTCGATCCGCTGCATGCCGTGCTGGTCGGGCCATAACAAGGCGCCGTCGAGGCCATTGATCAGCCCGTAGCAGTTCGGCCCCAGGATCGGCATGTCGCCGGCAGCCTCCACAAGAGCCTGCTGCAGTTCGGCGCCGTTGGCAAGTTCCGCCGTCGCCTCGCGGAATCCGGATGCATAGCAGATCGCGCCGCCCGCGCCCGCCGCAGAAAGGCGACGCACGATCTCGACGGTGAGCGTCCTGTTGACGCCGACGAAGGCGGCGTCCGGGACCGAAGGCAGGTCCGAGACGGAGCGATAACATGGCCGTCCGAGCACCTCATCGAGGTTGGGATGGACGGGCCAGATTGCGCCTGAGAAGCCCATTCGATCGCATTGCTCGATCACCCTGCGCGCCTCGCGGCCGCCGAAGACGGCGATCGTTTGCGGTCTGAGCAGGCGGTCGAGACGGCTGGATGTCATCGGCTCACGCTCCCAGGGGCCGAAGCAGGTCGCGGCTGATGATATGCCGCTGGATCTCGGAGGTGCCGTCCCAGATGCGCTCGACGCGGGCATCGCGCCAGAAGCGGGCAAGCGGCAGGTCATCCATCAGGCCCATGCCGCCAAAGATCTGGATAGCCTCGTCCGTCACGCGGCCGAGCATCTCGGAGCCGTAGAGCTTGGCCGAAGCGATCTGGCGGTCAGCGGCAAGACCGGCGTCGAGCCGCCAGGCGGCCGCAAGCGTCAGCCAGTCGGCCGCGTCGATCTCGGTGATCATGTCGGCGAGCTTGAACGACACCCCTTGATTAGCCCCGATCGGACGGCCGAACTGCTTACGTTCGGCGGCATAGGGCAGAGCCATCTCGAAGACGCGCCGGGCTCGGCCGACGCAGGTGGCGGCAACCGTCAGTCGCGTGCCGTAAAGCCACTGATTGGCGATATCGAAGCCACGGTGAGCCTCGCCGAGCACCTGAGCCTGAGGTATGCGGCAATCTTCGAAGCTGAGCGTGCAGTTGTGGTAGCCGCGATGCGAAACGGAATCGTAGCCCTTGCGGATTTCGAACCCTGGCGTGCCACGATCGACGAGGAAGGCGGTGATTTTCTTCTTGATGCCTTTCGGCGTTTCCTCCTCGCCGGTGGCGGCAAAGACGATGACGAAATCGGCGACATCGGCATGCGAGATGAAATGTTTCGTGCCGTTAAGCACGAAATCACCGCCGTCGCGGCGAGCAGTGCACTTCATGCCGCGCATATCGGAACCGGCATCCGGCTCGGTAATGGCAAGCGCATCGATCTTCTCGCCGCGCACCGCCGGTAGTAAATAGCGCTCGCGCTGCTCGCCCTCGCAGGCCATCAGGATGCCGGAAGGCCGGCCGAAGAAGACCGTCAGGCCCAGCGAGCCGCGCCCGAGCTCCCGCTCGACCAGCGTGAAGGTGACGTGATCGAGGCCGGCACCGCCGACCTCCTCGGGAAAATTGCAGGCGTAAAAGCCGAGCTCGATGCATTTGCGCTGGATCTCGCGGCCAAGCTCCGGCGGGACCATCCCGGTCCGCTCGATCTCGTTCTCATGCGGATAGATTTCGGTCTCGACGAAGGCGCGGACCGTCTCGACGATCATCTCCTGTTCCTGGCTGAGAGCAAAATCCATATCGTCCTCCTACCGCCTCTGGCCGACGTGACGGCCGGCGCCCTCGGGCAGCGCCAGTTCCGCATGGGACGCGGCAATCGCCTTCACCCTGTCGAGCACCGCGGCCGGCGCCGCGACCGCCTTGCCCGCCTTGCTGTCGACATGCAGCAGCATCTGCTCGGCAGTTGCGATGAGCTCGCCCGTCGCCGTGTCGTGCAGGGTGTGGAAGACATGCAGCCGTTTCTCGTCGGCGCTCAGGATCTGGCAGGCCGAATGGATCGCCTGCCCGAGCTTCGCCTCGCCGAGATGGCGGATGTGGCTTTCCACCGTATAATAGCTGTGCCCCGCCTCGACATAGGCAAGGTCGACGCCAACGAGACGCAGCAGCGCATCGGACGTATCGCCGAAGACCTGAAGATAGCGGTGCTCGGTCATATGGCCGTTATAGTCGACCCAGGCGGGGCTCACCTTGGTTTCGACAAGCCGTAGCGACCTCGAAGGATCGGCTGGCATGGCCTCGCCTCCGCCTTCTGCCCAGAGCGTTCGCTCGAAGTCCTTGAGCAGCTTGCCGGCGCCCCAGCCCTTGCCGCCATCGCCGCCCTTCAGCGCCTGCAGAATGCCGACGAGATTTTCGTCGCGGATGCGTTCGAGTTCGCGGATTGAAAGGCCCGCCGCCTGCTCGTCGGATTGCCGGCCGATCTTTTCGATCAGCGCTTCGTCGAGATCGACGACATCGGTGAGCTTGGTCCAGGGCCAGGCGAGGCAGGGGCCGAACTGGGCGAGGAAGTGACGCATGCCGGCCTCGCCGCCGGCGATGCGGTAGGTCTGGAACAGGCCCATCTGCGCCCAGCGCAGGCCGAAGGAATAGCGGATGACGTCGTCGAGCGTCTCGACGGTGCAGATATCGTCGTGGATAAGCCAGAGGGCCTCGCGCCAGAGCGCTTCGAGCAGCCGGTCACCGACGAAGGCCTCGATCTCCTTGGCGATGTGGACGCCCTTCATGCCGATCGGCGGCAGTCTTTCCATCGCCGCCCGGATGGTCGCTGCCGAGGTCTTCTCGCCGCCGACGATTTCGACGAGCGGCAGCAGATAGACCGGATTATAGGGGTGAGCGACAAAGAGGCGTTCGGGATGCCTCATATCGCGCTGCAGATCGGTCGGCAGCAGGCCCGAAGTGGAAGAACCGATCAGGGCATCCGGGCGCGCAGCCGCATCGATCTCGGTCAACACGCCACGCTTGAGGTCAAGCCTTTCGGGCACGCTTTCCTGGATCCAGTCGGCGTCAGTGACGGCTTCCACCAGCGTCTGGCAGAAGCGGAGCCTGCCGCGCGGCGGCAGTGGCGCACCAGTCAGCATGGCATAGGCTTTTTCGGCATTTGCGATCACTTCGCCAACGATACGGCTCGCCTCCGGATGCGGGTCGAAGACGTCGACGTCGATGCCGGCGAGCAGAAAGCGGGCGATCCAGCCGCCGCCGATAACGCCGCCGCCGATACAGGCCGCTTTGCTGATCTTGGTCATGATATCCTCAGCGCTTCGTCAGCTTCAACTTCTTGCGTACATCTTCCGGTCCGATGATCCGCGCGCCCATGCCTTCGATCACCTGCACCGCCTTTTCGACGAGCTGCGCATTGGTGGCGAGCTGGCCCTTGCCGACGAAGAGATTGTCTTCGAGGCCGACGCGAACGTTGCCGCCGGCAAGAACCGCTGCCGCCGGGTAGGCCATGGCATTGCGGCCGATCGAAAAGGCCGAGAAGGTCCAGCTCGGAGGCACGTTATTGACCATCGCCATGAAGGTGTTGAGATCGTCGGGCGCGCCCCATGGAATGCCCATGCAGAGCTGGATCAGCACCGGGTCTTCGATCAGGCCTTCCTCGGCAAGCTGCTTGGCGAACCAGAGATGGCCGGTGTCGAAGGCTTCGATCTCCGGGCGCACGCCGAGATCCGTCATCTTCCTCGCCATCGCCCGCAGCATGGCCGGCGTGTTAGTCATCACATAGTCGCCGAGGTTGAAGTTCATCGTACCGCAGTCGAGCGTGCAGATCTCCGGCAGGCATTCGGCGACATGGCTGACTCGCTCGCTGGCGCCCGCCATGTCAGTGCCTGTCTGATTGAGGGGTAGGGGGCTTTCGACATCCCCGAAGATCAGGTCCCCGCCCATGCCGGCCGTGAGATTGAGGACAACGTCGATATCGGCCGAGCGGATGCGCTCGGTGACTTCCCTGTAGAGATCGTTGCGGCGGCTGGCGGCCCCCGTTTCCGGATCGCGGACATGGCAGTGAACAACGGCCGCCCCAGCCTTGGCGGCGTCGATCGCGGAATCCGCGATCTGCTTGGGAGTGATGGGAACATGGCTGGATTTGGAAACCGTATCGCCGGCGCCCGTGACGGCGCAGGTGATGAAGACATCGCGGTTCATCGCTAGAGGCATGATTTTGTTCTCCCGTCTTGTCAAACATTACGCGACACGATGGCCGGAGATGCTTTGCATTCTCGGAAGCCACTGATACAGTATCGGAACAATGGGAGGCGACCTTGCTGCAGCGATCGACGGAACGGCTCGATATCGATCTACTCGTCCTTCCGGAGACGAACCTGATCCTGATCGCGTCGGTCATCGAGCCGCTGCGCGGCGCCAACCGCATCGCTGGCAGCGAACTCTATCGCTGGCGGCTCTTGACGCCGGACGGAACGCCGGTCCCGACCACCAGCCATATCGCCATCCCGGCTGAGGGCACTTTCCGGGCGACGACAGAGGAGATGCCGCTGTTCGTGCTGGCCAGTTACAACTGGCGACGCAGCGCCACACCGGCGCTGAAGATGCAGCTCTCACGGGCAGCCCGCTACCGCACCAACATCGCTGGCATTGAGTCCGGCACATGGCTGCTCGCCGAAGCAAGCCTGCTCGACGGACTGCCGGCGACCGTCCACTGGGAAGACTACGAGGATTTCGCCCTTGCCTATCCCGAGGTCAGGGCCGTCAAGGATCGTTTCGTCATCGACGGCAAGCGGCTGACGACATCAGGTTCGCTGCCGACCGTGGACCTAATGCTGGAGGTGATCCGGCGGCGGCAGGGTTATTCGCTGGCGCTCGAAGTCAGCCGGCTGTTCCGTTACGAGCAGCCTTCCTTCCACGCCGACGAAATGCTTTCCGCCGCTTCGGCGGGGCTGCGCGCGCACGATTCGCGCGTGACGCAGGCGGTGCATCTGATGGAGGAGCATATCGAGCAGCCCCTGATTCTTGCGCGGCTTGCCCGCAGGGTCGGGGTCAGCGCCCGGCATCTGCAGGATCTCTTCCAGCAGAGCATCGGCGCGCCGCCGCATGTACATTATCTCGCGCTGCGCCTGAACACAGCGCGCCGCAAGGTGATCGAGACGACGGCCTCCTTCGCCGACATCGCGGCCGCGACCGGCTTCAATTCGGCCTCGGCCTTTGCGAGAAGCTACCGGGCGAGTTTTTCAGAAAGCCCGTCGGAGACGCGGCGCCGCCTGCGCCGCCGCATCATACCATCGGCACCGTCATAGGCTGGAATGCGTCGCGCAGCATGTCGGCCAGTTCCCGCACCGCCTCACTGGAGCGAAAACTATTGCGGCGCAGTACGACCTTCGAGGAATCGACCGGCGGAAAGCCATCATCGGCGGTCAGTTCGCGGCAGCTGGGCGGAATGCTGCTGCGGGAAAGCGTCGTGACGGCGAGGCCGGCGATCACGGCATTCTTCAGCCCCGAACCGGTATCGGCGATGAAGGCGATCCGGTAGCTGCGGCCGATCTGCTCCAGCGAGCGCAGCGCAAAATCGCGTGACCAGGTCGAGTTGCGGTAGGTCGCAACCGGCAGGGGATCGATGTCGTGCAGCCGATGTACCATCGACGTGACCCAGACGGTCGGATCGACGCAAAGAACCTCGCCCTTGTTCTGGTCGCTCCAGTCAAAGACGACGGCAAGATCGAGTTCGTCCCGTTCCAGGGCGGCGAGGTTGCGGACCGTATAATCGCAGGAGACGGTAACTTCGACTGCCGGATGGCGAACCGCGAAAGCCGCAAGCGCTGCCGGCAGCACCGTCTGGCTGTATTCCTCGGGAATACCGATGCGCACCGGCCCGTCGAGCGGCTTGCTGCGGATCGTCGCGGCTGCCTCGTTCAGGAGATCGATGACCCTGCGGGCATAGGGCACGAGCTGGATGCCCTGGCGCGTCAGCAGCACGCCGCGGGCGCCGCGCTCAAAGAGGTTTTCGCCGATCGCGGCTTCGAGCCTCTTGATCTGGGTGCTGACCGCAGATTGCGTCCGCCCGATGCGCTGGGCGGCCGCCGAAAAGTTCGACGTCTCGACGACAACAAGGAAGGTTCTGAGAAGGTCACTTTCAATCGGCTCTTGCATTGGCAGCCATAGAAAAGATCGATGACAGCTATCACTACTATTCGTTTGTCTAATGTCAATTCGTGGCGCAGAAATGAGCGGCGTTCGACTTCCTTCTTTGAGAATCTCTGCGTGACCATTGAAAATTCGGCTAGACACCTCGCAGGCAGCGAGCACGAGAAGGGTGTGCTTCTCATCGTTGCCGCGACGCTCGCCTGGAGTGCGAGCGGCGTTTACTCGCGGCTCCTCACGACCGACGTATGGACGGCGATCGCCTGGCGGTCGCTGTTCGGAGGCCTGTTCCTGCTGATCCCCTGCCTTTTCCTCGAAGGGGGCATCTCGCGGCGGCAATGGCGTTCCGTCTTCCATCCGTCCGGTCTTGCGATGATCGCATGCCAGACGTTCAGTCAGGGATGCTTCATCGGGGCGCTCTACATGACCACCGTCGCCAATGTGACGATGATCTATGCGACCACGCCCTTCATTGCGGCTCTGTTCGGCTGGCTTATCCTCGGAGAGAGAGTTGCCAGGCGGACGCTGATCGCCGGCGCCGTGTCCCTCTTCGGCGTCGGCGTCATCGTCGCCTCGTCTATCGGCGGCGGCACCGGCTGGGGCGATCTGCTGGCGCTCGGCATGACCGCGTCCTTCGCGCTCGTTATCATCATTCCGCGCATCGATCCCGGCGTGCCGAGCCTGCCGCCGACCGTCGTCAGCGCCTTCCTGACCCTCGTCATCTTCGCGCCTTTCGGCTCGGTCGGCTCGCTCGACCTGCACAACTGGATCGTCCTTGCCGCCTTCGGCGCCACCAATTTTTCCCTCGCCCTGGTGCTCTTCCTCGCCGGGGCAAAGCGGATGCCGCCGGCCGAGGCGGCACTGATCGGCACTATGGAAATCGTGCTGACGCCCTTCTGGGTCTGGCTGCTGTTTTCAGAACAGCCGCCCGTCGCCACTTATTTCGGCGGCGCGATCATCCTTGGCGCCGTGTTCTGGCATACCGCGATCGACTTCAACCGAGGCCGGCGGTCTTACGCGGGCTAGGGCAACCAGCAAAGCGCGTAGCGGTTTGCCGGGAAAAGCGCGAAGCCAATCCTCCGGCCCACCGGGCAACCGTTTTCGCGGGTCCTGTTCGCGCTTGCCGAGGCGCGTGACCTGCCGGCTGCAGTGACAGGCCGCGAACCCCAGTCTTACAGCGTCATGGCCTTTCTAGCGAAAGAACGCACGAAGCTGAGCGAAAAACCCGCTTGGTCTGGGATCTGCGATCCTTCGCACGCGGCGAGCGACTGCTGAGGCGCTGACGCTTTCACCAAAATGACAGAAGCAGACAAGCTCGTGCAACTGTTCGTCGCTGAGTTCGAAGAACCGTTTGGCTTCTCCATAGCTGTCATTTTCCATTCCGGCCGCCCGCAGAATGGCATCAGCGAACGCAACGGAGATCGGGGTGTCGTCACCCCGCAGGGCAAGCCGATCTGCGATCGGCTGATACTCGGTCTCGTGAAGCGTCTTCAAAAACGGTCTGGGGCTGCGTTCGAGACATTCGGCCCAGCGTTCAATGCGTTCGCGCCGTGTCAGTTCAAGGGGCTTTATGCTCGTGCTGATCTTCGCAACTGTTTTCAGCTGCTCCAGTGCATACTGTTCCATTCCGGCCTCCTATCCTCGGAAAAATAGACGGTCCGCTCCCAAAAACAGCGTGGCTCAGGACGCAGCCGATGTCCAATCACGATTGGAAACGGCGTCTGCCGCTGGCCGAACAGATCTGATTGCCGGAAGAGATGATGACTTTGCCGATTGTCGTCTTGAGGGGCACCCGTGTCGTTTTTTCGGGCTCTGTTTTTCGTCAGGCATGTTTTTCTTGTCACGTTCACGGCGCTGCCGCGCAAGCGAGCGACATGAAGTATGGCAGGCAGCCGCCGGCGCGCCGCCACGGTGGTAAAGGACTGAAATCCTCGGGAACGACCGGACAGTTATCCGGAAAGATATCCAGATGGATCGAAAGGAGGTTCTGTAGCCCTAAATGAGCTCTTTTCGCAGCAGATCTACGGATTGCGGCGGGCGATGACGAGAGCGGCACGACAGGCCAGCCCTATCGTATTCACTCTCTCCTCAATCCAGTCTGTCCCCGCCTATCTGCGAAATTCGAACATCGCCCGATGCGGCGTGTAAATACCGGACTGCAGAGGAGGCAGGCCGGAGGAAGGCATTGCCATCGGCTGCATCGGCTGCAGATCGAGGCACTCAACAAATGGGAGGAATCCATGAGCAAGAATAGAGGCGTCGTCTATCTGAGGCCGGGCAAGGTCGAAGTTCGCGACATCGACGACCCGAAGCTGGAAGCGCCCGACGGCCGCCGCATCGAACACGGCGTCATTCTGAAAGTGATCTCGACCAACATCTGCGGCTCCGACCAGCACATGGTCCGCGGCCGCACGACGGCGATGCCGGGTTTGGTCCTCGGTCACGAAATCACCGGCGAGATCATCGAGAAAGGGATCGATGTCGAGATGCTCGACATCGGCGATATCGTCTCGGTACCCTTCAATGTCGCTTGCGGCCGTTGCCGCTGCTGCAAATCCCAGGACACCGGCGTCTGCCTGACCGTAAACCCGGCCCGCGCCGGTGGTGCTTACGGCTATGTCGACATGGGCGGCTGGATCGGCGGCCAGGCACGCTATGTCACGATCCCCTATGCCGATTTCAACCTGCTGAAAATCCCGGATCGCGACAAGGCAATGGCGAAGATCCGCGATCTCACCATGCTCTCCGATATTCTGCCGACCGGCTTTCATGGCGCAGTGCGCGCCGGCGTCGGCGTCGGCTCGACCGTCTACATCGCCGGCGCCGGCCCCGTCGGTCTTGCGGCTGCGGCTTCGGCTCGTATCCTCGGCGCCGCCGTCGTCATGATCGGTGATTTCAACAAGGACCGCCTGGCGCATGCGGCCAAGGTCGGTTTCGAACCGATCGACCTCTCCAAGAGCGATCGTCTCGGCGACATGATCGCTGAGGTCGTCGGCAGCAACGAGGTGGACAGCGCCATTGACGCCGTCGGCTTCGAGGCGCGCGGCCATTCGGGCGGCGAACAGCCGGCGATCGTACTCAACCAGATGATGGAAATCACCCGCGCCGCAGGCTCGATCGGCATTCCCGGCCTCTACGTCACCGAGGATCCGGGCGCCGTCGACAACGCCGCCAAACACGGTAATCTCTCGCTTCGCTTCGGCCTCGGCTGGGCCAAGGCGCAATCCTTCCACACCGGCCAGACGCCGGTGCTCAAATATAATCGCCAGCTCATGCAGGCGATCCTCCATGACCGCTTGCCGATTGCCGACATCGTCAACGCCAAGGTCATCCCGCTCGACGAAGCCGTCCAGGGATATGAGAGCTTCGACCACGGCGCGGCGACAAAATTTGTTCTCGACCCGCATGGAGAGGTCGCGAAAGCCGCCTGACGAGAAAAGCTTATCGTGCAAGAGTGTGCCGCAGCGCGGTTTTACTCAAAACGGAGATGGCCGGACGAACCGGCCATCTCGCAGCAGTCACACGAAAATCCTGTTGCCGGCTACTGGATGCTGAACGGGAAATACTTGGCATTGATCATGTCATAAGTCCCGTCTTCCTTAATCGTCTTCAACGCCTCGTTCAGGCGTGCAAGGCGCTCCTTGTCGTCCAGACGCACCGCAATCCCGGCACCTTCGCCAAAAAAAGTAACGTCGACCAGATCCGGCCCTTTGAACGCGCAGCAGGTTCCCGCCTTCGTATTGGCGATCCAGTCGTAAATGGCGAGCTTATCCTCCAGGATAATGTCGACGCGCCCATCCGACAGGCCTTTGTACAATTCCGGCGACGACCGGAATACCGTCTTTTTCATGTCGGGATAGAAATGGTTGGCATAAGATTCCTGCGCCGTTGACGAGGTCACCCCGAGTTTTTTGCCATTGAGGGCGGCGGGACTGACGTCAGTGATCGGCGAATCCTTCCGCGCAATGAACACTGATGGGCTGTTGTAGTATTTCTCGGTAAAAGCGACCTTCTGGCGCCGCTCCAGGCTCATCGACATGGATGAAATGATCGCGTCGTATTTTTCGGCAATGAGATCGGGGATCATGTCGTCCCACTTCTCGATGATGAATTGGCATTCGAACTTGCCGGTCTCGCAGAGGGCATTGGCAATGTCGATGTCGAAACCCTGAAGTTTGTTATTCGCATCGAGATAGTTGAAGGGCGGAAACGCACCTTCGACGGCAATTCTCATCGGCATTCGCTCTTGCGCGGCCACCGGCAGCGGCGAAAACGCCAAAACGACACTCACCCCGCCTACCATCAGCGCGCCGCGCAATAAAGTCTGAATGGATATCAGCAACATCGCCGGAACCCCCTGGGCGTGATCGATCTCGCCCCATAGTGCGCCGCAGCCTTTAATTCTACGTGAACGCTTATTTGTTAGCGTTGACGAATGCGCCCGTATCGAGGGGTTCAGGGGTCCAGGCTTGCACATCGTCGTTCCATCCAGCTCCAACACGTTTCAGAAATCCTGGATCGCCTCGGGAAGAATTCTCTTTCTGATCGCCATCAGCGGGCTCGGAGCGATTGGACTCGTCGTGCTATCGGCGCTCTGGGCTGGAGCCGAAAGCGACGCTGCGGCCCTTGATCGCCAGCGTCAGCTGGTGAATGCGCGCCTGCGCGAACAGGTCGATCAGGTCGCCCATGTCATCGGTCAGTTCGGCAACGGCTATCTCGCCCGCGTTTATCCCGCGTCCCGTTCGGCAGGTGTTTCCTCCGGCCTCGATGCGGTTCTGACCGGGGCGGCCGGCAGCGCAATCAGCGAAACCGCAATGTCCGCCTTCGGATATGATCAGGCTTTTGTCGTCGACGAGAAGGCTCAGCTGAGCATGCTGACCGACGCGGCAACGGAAAAACGCTATCGCTGGATGAAGCCTCTGTTTTTGCCGCTCCTCAGGGATAGCCGTCTTACGGCACGCCACAGTCCGACTTTTAGCGACCGAATGCCATCCTCGCTGGAAAGCCGTCGGGCGAGCGCGGTTCGCCCCAACCATGCGCTGGCCAATCTGATGCGGTTGGAAGGCCGGCCGACGATCGTCGGCATCGTCGCCATCAACGAAGCTCCCGATGGACAGCCGCAGCCGAAGCGGCAATTCCTGATCGTCGTACGGTTTCTCGATGGCGCGGCCCTCGACGAGTTGAGCCGGCAGCAGGGCCTCAACGGCGCGCGCTTTGCCCGCACGGCCGATGCCGACGAAAATGAGGTCGCGTTCCAAATCGACGCGACGGCAAATGGTGAACCGATCGGCTTCATCGTATGGCGACCCGATCTTCCAGGTTCGCGGGTGATCGGCCGATTGATGCCGGCGCTTTCGATTGCCGCCCTGGTGATCGCCGTGCTGTTCTCGGTGCTGCTTGTGCGGCTGCGGAGCAGTCTCGGCGAATTGAAGAGAAGCGAGCTGCATGCAAGGCAGCTTGCCTTACATGACGTGCTGACCGATCTTCCCAACCGCGCCCTGTTCGCCATACGGTTCGAGGAGTGCCTGACCCATATGCGGCATTCGACCGAGCGCTCGGCCGTAGCACTTCTCGACCTCGACCGCTTCAAAGCGGTGAACGACACGTTCGGCCATGCCGCCGGTGATGAACTCATCAGGATGGCCGCCGAGCGGATCCGTTCGGTCCTTCGTCCTGATGATACGCTCGCCCGGCTCGGAGGCGACGAATTTGCCCTGCTTCTGCGGGACATCAAGGATGACGATCAAATCCTGCTGTCCATATGCGACGCGATCGTTGCCGAACTTGGCAGGCCCTTCCCTCTTTTGAGGGGCGAAGCGGTCGCCCGCGTCGGCGGCTCAATCGGTGTCACCATCGTGCCGGATGCCGGGCGAAATGCCGATGACGTCATGCGGTATGCCGACGTCGCACTTTACGAGGCAAAGATGGGTGGGAGAGGCCAGTGGCGCGTCTATTCCCCGTCCATGGACGGCGGCAGAAATGCGCGCGACATTCTCAAGAACGAATTGCGCGAAGTTCTGGCCAAAGGCACGGCCCCCTCCGCTGGCAATCCCCAACCCGGCCCGGACGGCAGCAAGCCGGATTTCGGATCGCTTGAGGTCTATTACCAGACGGTGCATCGCGCCGAGGGCGGATATTCGGCTTCCGGCGCGGAGGCTCTCGTGCGCTGGCGTCACAGTCAGCGCGGACTGCTGACCCCTGCGAGCTTCATCCCCGCAGCCGAAGAGGGCGGCCTCATCGACGCCCTCGGGTTCTGGGTCTTGCGCGAATCCTGCAGGGCCGCCTGCACATGGCCTGAAGACATCTTCGTGGCGGTCAACGTGTCGCCGGCCCAGCTGAGAAGACCAAATTTCGCCGAGGAAGTCTTCGCCGTGCTCGAAGAGACCGGCCTGCCAGCATCCCGCCTCGAGCTCGAGCTCACCGAGTCCTCGCTCATCGAGGATAATTCGGATGTCTATACGGTACTGAAATCACTTCGCAGCCGGGGCATTCAAATTTCCCTCGATGATTTCGGGACCGGCTTCTCATGTCTCAGCCATCTGGTGCGTTTCGACATCGATCGCATCAAGATCGATCGTTCCTTCGTCTCGCAGCTCGGCGCGAAAGCCAACGGCGCGGCCATCATCGGCGCGATCGTCACCCTCAGCCGCAATCTCGGCATCTCTACGACGGCAGAAGGGGTTGAAACCGAATATCAACGCGACTTTCTGACCGCACTCGGCTGCACCGATCTCCAAGGCTATTTCTTCTCCAAACCGGTTCCTCTCCGCGAACTCGACGGCTTCGCCAAATCGGACAGCGGCGCCGGCTCACGGACGATCACTTCGGGAGCCATTGCCTAACTAAAGCGCGTCTCAGATCCTTCTTACGCAAAACCGCTGCCCCGTTTTGCACGACATGCTTGAGAGCCTTTGATCTTCCACCACTCGGGAACTTTCGTTCCGGGCAGCGGTTGACGCCCGAAGATGAAAGGAGGATCTGATGGGCGGGATCGGCGAATGGCGGCACCTTTGCGTCGACATGCAGCGCATGTTTGCCGAAGACACCCCATGGCACGTGCCCTGGATGGTTCGGATCTCTCCACAGATCGAGGAGCTAGCCGGCCGGCATCCGTCCCGGACGATTTTTACCCGATTCGTGCCTCCCCAGCATCCGGATGCGATGCCGGGAAAATGGCGCGACTATTACCAGAAATGGTGGATGATGACGGGCGAGCACCTCCCGCCCGAGCTCATCGATCTGGCTTCCTCGCTGCCCTCGCTCGTTCCGCCGGCGCGATACTTCGACAAACGCACCTATTCGCCCTGGATCGACGGCCGCCTCCATGCGATTCTTCAGTCGGAGGCGGTCGACACCCTTGTGATCACCGGCGGGGAAACGGATGTCTGCGTGCTCGCCACGACGCTTGGCGCCATCGATCTTGCCTATCGCGTCATCGTGCTGAAGGACGCCGTCTGCAGCAGCGCCGACGACACTTATGACGCGTCGCTGGAACTGCTGCACGATCGATTTTCCGTCCAGCTGGAACTCATGGAGACGCAAGAGTTCTTGAGCGGCCTCGGCTGAGAAGCTCTTTCGAGCAGAAGCCCTTGGCGAATTTAATGGATATGCGTCGTCGCGACGAAAGCTGGCTTCAAGACAATATCGGCCTGTTCAGCCGAACTGCCTGCGCGAAATACGATCGCGGCGACGTCGCATGCGATGGGGTATCGGAATTCATGCAGCCGACGTTGTCGCATGACGAGGGCGCGCAGCCGCGATTTGCCGTCACCCGTCTGACGGATGGGAGCTCGTACCACCATAAGCACGGCGCCCGTCGGGCGCCGACAAGGGTTTAGGTCACCAACAAGCGGGCAACGCCGGCGAGCGTGTGGCGCCCAGCCCAGCCACATAGGTCAAGCTTCCCGCGATCTTCGCAAGAACTGTTTTCGCAAGAAGATCATGATTGATGTCATCACGCGCGGATCCCGCAACCGCCAGTCCTCTGGCCTCCGAGGAGCCTTCCGTTCGATATGTCGTGATAACCGCCTATTTCAATCCATCCTTCCTGGAATCCACCCACAGGCGGCGCTCTTGATCGTAGGGCAGGATGAGATGGGCCAGTTGCTTCTAGCGGTTCTTCTGCGGATATTGACTACCGGTTCGCACCTCGGCTTCGGCCTCCTCCATAGCGGCGCTGAACAGCTGGAGGGCGAACTCCTTTGCGGCCTTTTCGTCGTCTGCACATAGCTTCAACGGCGCGCACTTCTCCTTCAGATTTCGAATGAGCTTTCGGCGAAGCCTGAAAACGAGATGCGAATCCGTTTTTGCGAGAAGCTCCTGCAGGCAGGTGACGGCAACCACTTCGAACATCAAAAGCCTGCCTTCGACTTCGCCTTGCGAAGGAATGGGAAAACGCTCACCGCCCCGCTTTAAATCTCGCTCTGTCGAAAGCATCTTTGCCTCCAAACCGATGATAGACCTCCGCTCGCTGAAATTCCATATCGCAAGTCCGCGGCCACTCTTGTGTGAAGAGCAGCTTGCAAGGTGTAAGTCGGTCTCGCTTTGACGAAGGTCAAGCAAGCCTCGGCTGTTCGGCCCACGAACCGGGAAGAGCTCTAGGACGCATCGACATTCATCGAAGCCGGATCATCGCGATTGCTGCCTGTCCTGCTGTCGCATTGAGGCTTCGGGTGCGATGTTCACGAAACGGCTTCGGAACTGCCGCCTCCCGGATGGCATTTTCGAGACCGCGGAGGCCATGTGCTATTTTATCGCCAGGCCTTCAGACCGGCAGGACGCCAAAAATTCAATCCCGCCGCAGCGTCTTGCCGGATTCCGCATCAAACAGATGAAGCTTGCCCGGCCGGGCGGCTATCGTCACGACCTGTCCGGGCTCGAAATCGTGACGTTCGGACAGCACCGCGACAAGTTCGCCGGAGCCGTAGCGCAGGAAGACCATCGTCTCATGGCCGGTGGGTTCGGTGACGTTGACGGTCGTTTCCAGGCCGCCCGGGCTAAGGGATAGATGTTCGGGCCGCACGCCGAGCAGCACGGCCTGTCCATCGGATGCCTCCGGCGTGAAACCGAGCGAAATCTCGTCGCCGGTCCCGGTGACGAACACCGCACCTTCGGCCTTGTAGCGGCCTTTCAGCAGATTCATCGACGGCGAGCCGATGAAGGTCGCCACGAACGTATTGCGCGGACGATCGTAGAGTTCCAGGGGTGTTCCGGTCTGCTCGATCTTGCCGCCCTGCATGACCACGATCTTGTCGGCCATGGTCATCGCTTCGACCTGGTCATGGGTGACATAGATCGTCGTGGTTTTCAGCCGTTGGTGGAGCTCCTTGATCTCCTTACGCATCTGCACGCGCAGCTTGGCATCGAGGTTCGACAGCGGCTCGTCGAACAGAAAGACCTGCGGCGACCTGACGATGGCGCGTCCCATCGCAACGCGCTGCCGCTGGCCGCCGGAAAGCTGGCGCGGATAGCGGTCAAGATAGGGCACGAGGTCGAGGGTTTCGGCCGCCGCCTGCAGCCGTTGCTTGATGACATCGGCCGGCTGCTTCTGCAGGCGCAGCGCAAAGACCATGTTTTCGGCAACCGTCTTGTGCGGATAAAGCGCGTAGCTCTGGAAGACCATCGCGATGTCGCGGTCCTTCGGCGGCAGATTGTTGACGACCTTTCCGCCGATCGAGATGGTGCCGCCGGTGATGCTTTCGAGCCCGGCGACCATGCGCAGCAAGGTCGACTTGCCGCAGCCGGACGGGCCGACCAGCACCACAAACTCACCGTCGCGAATTTCGATATCGACGCCGTGCAGGATATTTAAGGCGCCATAGGCCTTGCGCGCCTCCGAAATATTGACCTCAGCCATATGCCTCCCAATCGCTTTCCGGCCACCCCAGGGGTGGTCCCAAGGGATATGCGTCGCTTGACAATATCCACGGCATTGGGCTCGAGGCAATCGTTGCCCGAGAGACCGTGAGACCTCCTCCGTGAAACGTTTCATTTCTTATTGACTTTTGCCGCTTGCCGTCTAATGCTCGATGGTGAGACCGAGAGGAGCGGTTTCAAGCAAGAATTATGAAACGTTTCATTTTCTTGTTTACCAGATAGTTCTGCACGAGACCAGTCCCAAAAATCGGACCGGAACCAGTTCGGCAAGACCGGCTGGCGGCAGCCCAACGAAGCGTGGAGGAGGAAGACATGAAAGTCGAAATATACGATGCACTGATGCGCCGTCAGGCAAGCCGCCGCGACGTTTTGCGCGGAACGGCGAGTGCAGCAGCACTGCTCGGCCTGTCCGGCGCGGTCGGCGGAATTCCGGGCATGGCGTTCGCTGCCGATGATCTGCGCGCCCAGATCCTGCAGATACCGGGGGTCGGCAAGGGCTCGCCGACGGATGCGGACTGGCAGAAGGTCGGCGAACTCTGCCTCGGCCCAACCAAGGCCAACGTCAAGCAGGGCGAATTCGCCGGTGTCGAGCTGACCTTTATGGGGCTCAACAACCAGAACCTCCACAACTTCCTGTTCCGCGGCTTCCTGAAGCCTTGGGAAGCTTATACCGGCGCCAAGATCAACTGGATCGACCTCGCCCAGGCCGACTACAACGCCCGCCTTCAGCAAGCGATTGCCACCGGCACTGTTGATTTCGATATCCTGGAAATGGGCGCACCTTTCGAAGGCGACACCGCCGGGCGCGGGCTTCTGGACGAGATGCCCGATTGGGCTGCAAAGCAGATCGAATCCGACGATCTGGTGAGTTACCTGAAGCCCCCGGTCGGCACTTGGGGTGGCAAGACCTATCGCGTGACGATCGACGGCGACTGCCACACCTTCGCCTATCGCAAGGACTATTTCGGCGAAGGCTCGATCAGCGGCATGGCCGAGCCGCCGAAAACCTGGCAGGACGTCAACGCAGCGTCCAAGGCGCTGATCGGCAAGACCGATCCGCTCACAGGCCAGCCGGCCTACGGCTATCTCGACCCGCTGAAGGGCTGGGGTGGTTTCGGTTTCTATTTCATCGAGAACCGCGCGACGGCTTATGCGAAATATCCTGGCGACCCAGCCTGGCTGTTCGATCCGGAAAGCATGAAGCCGCTGGTCAATAACCCTGCATGGGTCCAGGCTATCCAGGACGTCCTGGATCTGATCGCCGCCAAGGCCTATCCGGCCGATCAGATCAATGCGGATCCCAACACCACCGCCTTCTCGCAATTCCTGGCAGGCACGGGTGCAATGCTGATGTGGTGGGGCGACGTCGGTTCCCAAGCGCGCACCTCGGACACCTCGGTGGTCGGAGATGTCGTCGGCTTCGGCATCAACCGTGGCTCCAACCGGGTCTACAACCGCAAGACCGGGCAATGGGAAGAAAAGTATAACGAAGCACCCAACATGGCCTACCTCGGCTGGGGCATCTATGTCACCAAGCAGGTCTCCAGCGACGAGAAGAAGCGCAAGGCGGCCTGGTCTGCCGCCGCCCATCTCGGCGGCAAGGATCTGTCGCTTTGGACGTCGGCATATCCCTCCGGCTTCCAGCCCTATCGTCAGTCCAACTTCAACTACGACGAATGGGAAAAGGCAGGTTACGATCGGACGTATATCGAGGACTATCTGGGTTCGAACGCCGACAGCTATAACCACCCGAACGCAGCGATCGAACCGCGCATCCCCGGTATCTTCCAATATTACTCCGTCGCCGAAGACGAATTGGCGAAAGGCTTTGCCGGACAATATAAGTCGGCCCAGGAAACGGCGGATGCGATTGCGGCCGCCTGGGAAAAGATCACCGACCAGATCGGCCGTGATAGCCAGCTGAAACTCTATCGGGCGAGCCTCGGGCTCTGATCTTTTGACCAAACGCGCTGGCGGGTCGGGAGCGATTTCGCCAGCGCCCATTTTGTCCGGGCGAGGAATATCATGTCGACAGTCGAAGGCGACCTGCTGCACACGGTCGAAGCCGGCTCCATTTCAGCGAGCCGCCGCTTCTGGGGCCGCACGGCTCTGTGGCTGAGCGCCATATGGTTCCTAGCATCCTTCGTATTGCAGGGTGCCCATGAGCTGGGTTGGACCGAATGGGGTTTTGCGAACTGGCGACCGGTTCTTTACGCCTATTTTCTCTGGGCCGCCGTTCTTTGCGTCACCCGCGTCGTCATTTACGGCGAGGCCGGCAAGAAGGCGCTTTTTGTGCTGCCGGCCGCGCTTTTCGTCGTGTCGATGGTGGTCTTCCCGCTGCTCTTTGCCCTCTGGATCGGCTTCTCCGATTGGAACCTCGCCTCTTCCGCCGGGCGGCGCTTCAACGGGCTCGACAATGTGCGGCGCATGATTGCCGATCCGTTCTATGCCAACGCCCTCCTCAACATGATTCTTTATTGCCTGGCGATCACGGTCGAATATGCGATCGCCTTCGGCCTGGCGCTGCTTCTCAACCAGGAAATCATTGCGCGAAAGTTCTGGCGGGTCACCTTCCTCGTGCCCTTGATGCTGTCGCCGGTCGCGGTGAGCTGGATGGTCGGCAAATCGATGCTGGAGACACGTTTCGGTCCGATCGCGCGCCTGGCCCGCTGGCTCGGCTGGGAAAATCCCTCCTTCTTCGGTGATCCGCTGACGGCGCGGCTTTCGATCATGATCATGGATGCCTGGACCTTCATTCCCTTCATGATGATCATGCTGCTCGCCGGATTGCAGGCCTTATCACGCGAGGTGCTGGAGGCGGCCGAAGTCGATGGCGCCACCAAGTGGCAGCGCTTCTGGCAGGTCATTTTCCCGCTGATGCTGCCGGTGTCGGTTACGGCGGTGATGATCCGCATCATCTTCAAGCTCAAGCTCGCCGACATCATCATCACGGTGACATCGGGAGGTCCGGGCGGCGCGACCGATTCCGTCACCAGTTTCATCTATCGCGAATACCGGGACCGTTCGAATGTGGGATACGGGACGCTGCTCGCGCTCGTCTATCTGGTGATCATCGTCGCCGGCATGACGGGCCTGATGAAGATCTCCGACCGTATCGTGAAGCGGATGACAGGAAGGCTCTGATGGTTCGCATCGATTTCGAAAAATACGGGCGTAGCCAGCGCATTCGCTGGTGGGCGATGCGTTTGTCCGTCTACGGTCTGCTCGTCATCTGGGCGTGGGTCTGCATTTTCCCGCTGTTCTGGACGGTTTCGACCTCCTTCAAGACGGCCGCAGATGTCATGCGCGGTAATCTGATTCCCTGGTTCAACTTTGCGCCCAGCTGGCTTGGTTGGCGCTCGCTCGGGCTCTCTCCCGATAGGATTCTCGAGATATCGACTGTGCGCGACGAGTTCATGCGCCGGCTCTGGAACAGCGTCATCATTTCGGTCACGGCATCCGCTCTTGCGGTCGTGCTCGGATCGCTCGCGGCGTACGGCCTCAGCCGCTTCTCCTACAAGTTCGGCCATATGCGCAATTCCGACATTTCCTTTTTCTTCCTGTCGCAGCTCATCATGCCGCCGGTCGTCCTCGCCCTGCCGTTCCTGGTTCTCTACAAGGAGCTGGCGCTGCTCGACACCTATGCCGGCATGATCGCCGTCTATACGCTGATGGTCCTGCCGATCGTCGTCTGGATCATGCGCGACCAGTTCGCCACGATACCGGTGGAGCTCGAGGAGGCAGCCCTGGTCGATGGTCTGTCGATCTGGGGCGCGTTCGCCCGCATCGTCGTGCCGCTCGTTCTGCCGGGCATGGTGGCCGCCTTCCTGCTGGCGCTAATCCTATGCTGGAACGAATATTTCTTCGCCGCGCTGCTGACCTCCACCAATACCAATACGCTGCCGGTGATGATCGCCAGCCAGACCGGCAGCCAGGGCATCAACTGGTGGTCGATGGCTGCGCTTTCCACCGCCGGCATCCTGCCGCTGGTCATCGTCGGCGTCGTGCTGGAAAAGCATATCATCGCCGGGATGACCGCGGGCGCCGTAAAATAGCTGCGGGATGTTGGAAATGGCGAAGATGCCGACAGTCAAGGATGTTGCCGAATATGCCGGCGTATCCGTGGGCACCGTTTCGCGCGTCTTGTCGGGCGAAGCCGCGGTCAAACCCGTGCTGCGCGAAAAGGTCAATGAAGCCATTTCGGCCCTTGGTTACCGGCCGAACGTGACCGCAAGGGCCCTGCGCACCAGCAGAACCGACGTCATCGGCCTCGTCGTTCCCGACATCACCAATCCCTTTTTTGCCCAACTCGCGGCGAGCATCGAACGTGCGGCGCTCGAATGCGGGCACAGCCTGATGCTGGCAAGTTCGCATAATGACAGCGAGGCGGAGCAGAGCCACGTTTCGGCCTTTCTCGACCGATCGGTGCGCGGCATCATCGTCGTGGCGTCGAGCGACGGTTCGGGCCTGGATCTGCCGGCTTCGGTCCCGGTCATATCACTGGACCGGCGCTTCGGCACCTTCCCCCTGGTATCGACCAATCATGCGCAAGCGGCCACATTGATTGCCGATCATCTCTATGGCCTCGGTCACCGTCGCATTGCCTATATTGCCGGGCCGACCGATACCGAAGCAGGGCGAATGCGCAAGGAAGCCTTCGTCGGCCGCCTGAACGGGTTCGGCAAGAGCGGCGAGCCGGTTGACCTGGAAATCGTCTACGGCAGGTTCGACTACGAGTCCGGCGAACGGATTGCCCGCGAGCTTCTTTCCCGCCCGCCGCAGGGCCGGCCGACGGCAATCGCCGCCGCCAGCGACCAGCAGGCCATTGGTGCATTACGCGCTGCCCGCGACCTCAAGATAGACGTGCCGCGGAAACTTTCGGTCACGGGTTTCGATGACATTTCACTTGCCAATCTCGTGGTGCCGCGGCTGACGACCATACGTCAGCCCGCCGATATGCTGGCGCGCCGAGCGGTCAGCCTTCTCCTTGAGGAGCCGCCAGGCACGGCAGACGAAATGGTCGACGGATCGCTGATCGTGCGCGGCTCGAGCGGCCCATGTCCGCACTTCAAGGCGGACATCACCGGGCATACAAATTGAAGCACGGCCGGTGTTCCGGCCACAAAAAAAGGATGGGAGATCAATGCTCAAGGGAATCAGGGCCGAACTCAACGGCGACATTCTTCAAGCACTTTGCAACATGGGACATGGTGATTATCTCGTCATCTCCGACATGAATTTTCCATCGGATTCGATAGCCCGCCAGACGCGTCTGGGTAAATTGCTGACCATGGAAAACATTCCCGCGCCGCAGGCGATCGACGCGATACTTTCAGTCTTGCCGCTGGACACACCGATCCAGCCGTCGGTGGGCCGCATGGAAGTGATCGGCAAGCCCGATGAAATTCCGCCGATTCAGCAGGAGGTCCAGACGATCGTCGATCGCGCCGAGGGCAAGCCATCGCCGATGTATCCTGTCGAACGCATGGCCTTCTACGACATCGCCAAAAAGGCCTATTGCGTGATCGCAACGGGGGAACTGCGCTTCTATGGATGTTTCCTTCTGACCAAGGGCGTCATTCCGGCGGAGGAGGCTCTCAGATGAGCGAGAAGAGCGGAATCGTCATTCTGGGCATTTTTGCCGCCGACACCGCCTATAAGGCAAAGCGCCTGCCCCACATTGCCGAGACGCTGATGGGCTCCGGTTTCACGCTCGGGCCGGGAGGCAAGGGCTCCAACCAGGCAATTGCCGCGGCAAAGGCCGGCGGCAAGGTGACCTTCATTTCACGGGTCGGCAACGACCCCTTCGGCGACATGGCCCTTGCCGCCTATGCCAAGGCGGGCGTCAAAGCCAATGTAATGAGGATGGAAGGTGTCTCGAGTGGCGCCGCCTTCATCTTCGTCGACGAGGTGAGCGGCGACAATGCCATCATCGTCGCACCGGGCGCCGCTGGCCTCATCGGCATCGAGGATGTCGATGCGAACCGGGCCGAGATCGAAAGCGCGGCCATCTTCATGACCCAGCTCGAACAACCGCTCGAGGCGGCCATGCACGGACTGTCGATGGCGAAAAGGGCAGGGGCCACGACCATCTTCAACCCGGCGCCCGCACGGATGATACCCGACAGCATTTACGGCTTGTGTGACTTCATCGTCCCCAACGAAGTTGAAGCAGCCGAACTGGTAGGCCACTCGATCGAAACCGACGCGCAGGCACGTGCAGCGGCTAGCACATTGGTTGATCGAGGCGCACGAGCAGCGATCATCACCCTCGGCGCACGTGGGGCCTACTACTACACCGCCGGGCAGAGCGAATTCGTCCCCGCACTTCAGGCAGCCAATGTCGTTGACACGACTGGGGCGGGGGACGCTTTTCTTGGCGGCTTCGCGACGGCAATTTCCGAAGGACAAGCGCCGGTCGAAGCCGTCCGTTTCGGCTGCGCGACCGCGGCAATCGCGGTCACACGGCCCGGCACGGCACCCGCAATGCCGTCACGCTCCGAGATCGACGCCCTGCTGCGGTCCGCATGATTCCGAGCGCAGGCCGGTGCCGGCGAAAATGATTTGCCCCTCTCCTGGTCGTCTCAGGGTTAATTGAGACCACCCGGACCTTGATCGAGACGATACGAGAATGCCGATGCCGCCGCAAAACACCGCTTGAAGTTGGACGCTCACGGCGTCTGGGCGCCGGTCGCGGTGACATATACCGAATAGATGGAACGTGTGGCGGCAATGAACAGCCGGTTGCGTCTGGGTCCCCCGAAGGTGAGGTTCGCGACCGTCTGTGGCACGCGGATCTTGCCGATCAGCTTCCCCGTCGGATCGAAGCAATGGACGCCATCACCGGCACTGGACCAGAGATTCCCATTCACGTCGGTTCGGATGCCATCAGGAATGCCGTTGTCGATGTGGCAAAAGACGCGGCTGTTCGCCAGCCTGCTGCCGTCCACCACGTCGAAGGCGCGGATGTGGCGCGGCAGGCTATCATCGTGGCTGGCTGCCGAGTCCGCGACGTAGAGGATCTTTTCGTCGGGCGAGAAGGCGAGGCCATTTGGCTGAGTGAAATCCTTAACGAGGGCAGAAAGTTCGCCGGTTGCCGGATCGAGCCGATAAACGTCGCGGGTCGCCTGCTCTGGTTCGGCCTGATAGCCTTCATAATTCGACATGATGCCGTAGGTCGGGTCGGTGAACCAGATCGTGCCGTCCGACTTCACCACGACATCGTTCGGTGAATTGAGCGGCGCACCCTCGAAACGGTCGGCAAGCACGGTGATCGAGCCGTCAATCTCGGTGCGCGTAACCCGGCGCCCGCCATGTTCGCAGGAGATCAACCGCCCCTGCCGGTCGCGCGTGTGGCCGTTGGTGAAGTTGGAGGGTTGCCGGAAGACGGAGACGCCGCCTTCAGGCGTCCATCGCAGCATGCGCTGGTTGGGAATGTCGCTCCATAGAAGCTGGTTGGCATCGTTGAACCAAACGGGACCCTCCGCCCAGCGGCAGCCGGAATAAAGTTCCTCGAGGCCGGCGCTCGTCACGATCAGCTGCCGGAAGCGCGGGTCGTGGATTTCGTAGATGCTGGTCTCGGCCATGGCGGTCTTCCCGTTTATCGCATGCCGGCCCGGCGGCCGCCGGCAAGCATGATGACGCTGATGATGATTAGGCCGGTCATGATGAGGCGGATGCCTGCGCCGAGCCCGTAGGTGTTGAGCATGGAAACAACAAGGAACATGAAGAGCGATGCGCCCCAGATGCCCGGTACGTTTGAATCGCCGCCGGCGACCGCCGTGCCGCCGATCACGACGACGGCAATCGAGGTCAGCAGATATTCCGAGCCCATGTTGAGCGCCGCGCCGCCGGAGAAGCAGGCGAGCAGGTAGCCCGCGACGGAAGCGAGCACGGCGCAGAACAGGTAGGTGACGAAGCGCGTGCCGTCGACCGGAATGCCCGCCATCCGCGCAGCCGGCATGCTCTGGCCGATTGCCGAGATCCAGCGACCGTAGATCGTCTTCTCAAGCAGGAACCAGGCGATCAGCGAGATGAGCAGAGCGACAATCGCCACGTTCGGGATGCCGAGTGTGTTCGAGGTGGTGAATTCCGCAAGCAAGCTCGGGGGTTTGATGCGCAGTCCGCGGTTCGTCCAGATCGCCGCGGACTGCACGATGAAGCTCATCGACAGCGTGGCGATGATCGGCGGAATTCTCAGCGCCTTGATGAGCACATAGTTGCCGATGCCAACGGCAAGGCCGATGACGATGGCAATGAGCAGCCCCGGCAGGATCATTCCGTTTTCGACATTCATCAGTTTCAGCGCCACGGTACCAGCAAGCGTCATGGTGGCGGGAACCGAGAGATCGATATTGCCTGGGCCGAGCGTGATGACGAACATCTGGCCGATGCCGACGATGACCGAAAAGGCGGCGAAGGTGAGGGCGGCCTGCGACAGGCCGAGCGTGCTTGCGCCGAAGGTGACCATGATCGTCAGGAACCAGACGACGAAGGCGGCCAGCCATGACCAGATCCAGGGTTTGCCGATAAGGTTGAGGCGAGACGTCATCGGCGTTTCTCCCGCTTCTCCAGGCGGTTCAGCATCAGGCGTAGCGCCAGCACGATGATCAGGATCGCGCCTTGAGCGCCGATCTGCCAGTCGGGCGAGATACGCAGGAAGGACAGGAAAGAGCCGGCCAGCGTCAGTGTCAGGGCGCCGATGACGGCGCCGATCGGAGAGACGCGGCCGCCGATGAACTCGCCGCCGCCGAGGATGACGCCGGCGATCGACAGAAGCGTGTAGCGCAGCGCGATGTTGGCGTCGGCAGAGGTTGTGAGACCGACGAGGGCGATACCAGCAAGCACGGCGAAGACTCCGGCGAGCCCGTAGGCTGCGGCGCGGGCTGCGACAATCGACCAGCCCGCGCGTTCGACCGAGCGCTGGTTGCCGCCGATGCCGCGGATCAGCACACCGAGCGAGGAGCGCGTGACGAGAACGTGGGCGACGGCGGCAATGACGATGCTCGCAACGATCGCCATCGGCGCCAGCGGCGGCTTGACGGTCATCATCCAGCGGACCCAGTCCGGCGCCTGACCGCCCGGCGCCGGCAGCAGCATTACGGCAAGGCCACCCCAGACGAAGCTCATACCGAGTGTCACGACGATGGATGGCAGATTGCGCAGATGGATGACGACGCCGAGCGCCGCATAGGCCGCAATCGCGCCGGCGAGGATCAGGATTCCGATGACAGGGGTATCGCGCAGAAAAGTGGCGCTGACACAGGCGACGAAGCTGACAAAGGTACCCATCGACAAATCGAGATCGTTGACGGCCATGACAAGCATCTGGGCGATCGTTGCAAGCGCGATCGGCACAGCCAGATTGAACAGCAGGTTGAGCCCGACATAGCTCATGGCGCGCGGCTGCAGCCAGAAGACGGAAGCGAGCAGCAGGGTCAGCGACAGGGCGGGAATGGCAAGACGCATCGCGTCCGAGGAGAGCCGGAACGTCATGCGGCGACCCCTTCGAAGGAGGCCGCAATGATGTTCTTCTCGCTGACGGTATCGCCGGCGAGTTCCGCGGTAATGCGGCCTTCGCGGAAGACGTAGACGCGGTCGCAAAGGCGGACCTCGTCAATCTCGGTCGAATACCAGATGAAAGTGCGCCCGCGCGATGCTTCCTCGCGGATGATAGCATAGACTTCCTGCTTGGTTCCGACGTCGACGCCGCGCATAGGGTCATCCATCAGGACGACCGGCGCACGTGTCGAAAGCGCGCGCGCAAACAGCACCTTCTGCTGGTTGCCGCCGGAAAGCGACAGGATAGGGTTCGCCATGTCGGGTGTGCGGATTTCGATCCGGCGCTTCCAGTCGGCGCCCTTCGTCTGCTCTGCGTCCGCGAGGATGACCCCCCGTCGGGACAGATCGCCGAGCGAGGCGATCGAAAAATTGCGCACGATGCTCCACAGTTCGAAAATGCCGTTGAGTCGGCGGTCGCCGGCGACGAAGGTGACGAGTGAATCGCGTTCGGGCAGCCAGTTGCCGGCCTGGGCGGCATGCAAGGCGAGGAGAAGTTCGGTCTGCCCGTGGCCGGCCAGCCCCGCCAGTCCGATGATTTCGCCCTTGCGGGCTGCGAAAGGCCGGCCCGCCGTCTGATGCGACAGAATGAGAGGAGCGTCGGACTGTACGCGCGCCGGGCGATCACCGGTGTCTTCCCTCGCAACGGTGCCCATGGCCTCCACAAGGCCATGATGGTCAAATTCGCGCGCCGAACGTTCGGCAACGACGCGGCCGTCCTTCATGACAATGATGCGGTCGGCGGTTTCGAGGATCTCGTGCAGAATATGCGAGATGAAGATGACGGAGCCGCCGGCGGCGACGAAGCGGCGGACATGATCCAGCATCTGGCGGGCTAGGCTTGCGTCGAGCGACGAGGTCGGTTCGTCGAGGATCACCAGCCGCGGCGCAATACCGGCATCGGAAAAGGCCATTGATATCTCGACCATCTGCCGTTCGGCGATCGAAAGGTCGCCGACGGCGCGGCCGCTGTCGATGCCGTGGCCGGGAAAGACGGCGTCGAGGCTTTTCTCGATGATCCTTGCTGCCCGCCTGCGCCAGCCGAAACCGCCGAGATGGCGGTGCATGATGCGCGTATTTTCCGCGATCGAGAGGTTGGGACAGAGGGACAGTTCCTGGAATACGCAGCGCACGCCGCGAGCGCGCGCGGCGTTGATGCCGTAACGCTCCAGGCGCTCGCCATCGCTTGCCACGCTTCCCTCATGCGGCGTCAGCCCGCCATTGATGACGCTGACGATCGTCGATTTGCCGGCGCCGTTGTGTCCGACGAGCCCGACGCATTCGCCCGGCATAACGCGGAGCGTGACGCCGTCTAGCGCCCTGACCGCGCCGAAGCTCACCTTGGCGCCATCGACGGCGATCACCGCCTTCAAAACGTCATCCATGCTTGCCCGCCACACCTGATCCAAGGAGTGCCGCGCAGCCATTTGCGACCGCGCGGCAATCGCCGGGAGATTACTTCGCCGACTCGATGACCTTGATCGCGTCCGCCTGCGTGTACTCGACATTGGCAACGCCGCCGGCCTGGGTATTGGCTAGGTTGGTTTCGAGATTGTCCTGGTCAATCCGCAGGAAGGGCACGACAAGATCCTTCTTGACCTGCTTGCCGTCGAGGATCTGCTGGGCCACCCAGAAAGCGAGCGTCGAGACGCCGGGCGCGATCGACACAGACATTGTCTCGTAGCCTTTGGCGTCCTTCTGCTCCTTCCACCACTTCAATTCATCTTCGCGGTTACCCATGATGATGATCGGCATCTTCCTGTCGGTCGCGGCGATCGCCTGTGCGGCGCCATAGCCATCGCCACCCTGCGTCACCACGCCGGCGATCTCAGGCAGGCTTGGCAGGATGCCCGCAACGGCCTTCTGCGCCACGTCCTGCGCCCAATCGCCATGCACGGAGCCGACAATCTTGAACTGCGGGAACTGCTTGACGCCCTCGTGGATGCCGGCCGAGATCTCGTCATCGACGAAGACGCCGGCAAGGCCGCGGATCTCGAGCAGATTGCCGCCTTGCGGAAGTTTCTTCGACAGATACTCCACCTCGCTGCGGCCCATTTCCTTGAAATTGACGGCGATGCGCCAGGCGCAGGGTTCGGTGACGATGCCGTCGAAGGAAACGACGGTGATGCCGGCATCGCAGGCTTCCTTGACCGCGCCGTTCAACGCCGTCGGCGAGGCGGCGTTCAGGACAATCGCATCATAGCCCTGCAGGATCATGTTCTGGATCTGCGCCGCCTGTTCCGTCGCCTGGTTTTCGGCGGTGGTGAAGGGGTCAGCTGCGGCGACGACGCCGGCCTTGACGGCTTCGCCTGTCACTTTGCCCCAGCTCGTCAGCATGGCTTGGCGCCACGAGTTGCCGGCATAGTTGTTGGAAAGGGCGATCTTCTTGCCGGATGTGTCAGCAAAGGCAGAAACGGGCATCGCGGCGCAAGCAAGAGCGGCCGATGCCAGAAGCATCTTACGAATTGTCATGTCTTCCTCCCTCATGATAGGCCGGTCGGCCGATCGCTTCACTGCTGCCGGCTTAAGCGGGCTTAAGTGAAAATTGTTCTTGCACTGAGCTTCCTCCTCTCAGTAAGGGCAGGATGCGGGAGATCGGCCAGTCTGTACAGGGGCAAGGTGGCAAGTCGTTTGCGGGTTTTGCGCAATAAGCTGCGGGTTTACGCAAGACGGCGGACCATCCGCGGGCGCTTACTGGGAAACGTTCACGACGGGTTGAGGAGCCTGTCATGACGGGGAGGAACTGACAATGCTGCAACCAGCACCCGCAGCCCTGTTCGACCATTATCTCGGCATTTCCCGGCTGCTCGCCGGCCAGCTCGATTTCCGTTCGGCCATCCGCTCCGTCGCCGCCGAGGTCGCCCACATCATCCCGCACGACCATCTCGACGTCTGCGTGTTGCTTGAGGGCGGCAACTACCACACGGCCTACGAGACCGGCATCGAGACCGCCTGGGGCGAGATCGCCGGCGCGCCGGTGGTCAACAGTCCCATTCGTTCGCTGCTTTGGGGCGAGGTCGACTTTCTGCTTGCCGACGATGCCATGACGGATCCGCGCTTCCATTTCGAGGGCGCTTTCAAGCGGCCGATCGTCGAACAGTCGCTGAGAAGCCGCCTGCATGTCCCGATGAAGGTGCAGGGCACGATCATCGCAGCGCTTTCCTGTTCGTCTCACAAAGCGGGCGTCTATACGATGGAGGATATCGAGCGCGCCCGCATCATCGCAGATCTGCTGACGCCCTATTTCTTCGCGCTGCAGGCGGCCGAGCAGGCGCAACGCTCTGCGATCGTGGAGGCGGAGGCCCGCGCCCGTGAGGAGGGGTTGCGTCAAGGCGCCCTGAAACTGACGGAAGCGCTGGAGCAGGAGCGTCAACGGATCGGTATGGACCTTCACGACCAGACGCTTGCCGACCTGACGCGGCTGGCGCGCCGGATCGATCGGCTGTCGCGCAACGGCGAGGTGACGGCCGAGGTACTGGAGCCCGTTTCACGATCTTTGCAGCATTGCATGCAGGATCTGCGGCAGATCATCGAGCAGGCAAAACCATCCGTTCTCCAGCTCTTCGGCCTCGCCCAGGCAATCGAGCATCATCTCGACCGATCGACGCGCGATGCCGGATCGGCGATCGAATGGGGTCTGGTCGATGAAACGAATGGCGCGCTGGAGCAGCTGGAACCGACCGTCAGCGTCGCCCTGTTCCGGATCGCCCAGGAGGCGATCAACAATGCCGTGCGCCATGCTGCGCCCCTGGCAATCATGGTGAGGCTCGAGGCCGACAAGGAACAATTGTCGATCGAAATTTCCGACGATGGAACCGGGCTCTCCAAGGTCCGAGGACGGATCGGCGGCGGCATCGACAATATGAAGACCCGCGCGCGGCTGATCTCGGCACGTTTCACGACGGGACCTGGCCATAACAACCGGGGAACCGCGGTCCGCGTCGTACTGCCGCTAGGGCCCGGTCCAGCGCCGAATGGGCCGGCGGGCGAATAAAACTGAGGAGCAAAGCGAAAATGAAGGTTCTGATCGTCGAGGACGACCCATTGCACCGGTCCTACCTGCACGAGGCGGTCAATGCGGCCCTGCCGGAATGCGATACCGTGATCGAGGCGGAGAATGGAACCGCCGGCGAAAAGCTCGCTCGCGACCACAAGTCGGCGCATATCGTCATGGATCTGCAGATGGCCAATAGAAACGGCATAGAAGCGGCGCGTACGATCTGGAAGGAGCGGCCGGAGACACGCATCCTGTTCTGGTCGAATTATTCGGACGAAGCCTATGTGCGCGGCGTCTCGCGCATCGTGCCGGATGGCGCTGCCTATGGCTACGTGCTGAAATCCGCTTCCGACGAACGGCTGAAGCTTGCGCTGCGTTCGATTTTCATCGAGAGCCAGTGCGTCATCGATCGTGAGGTGCGGGGCCTGCAGCAGAAAAGTCTCGGCCAGACGAACGGCTTCACCGATTCCGAATACGAGATCCTCGTCGACATCGCGCTCGGCCTCACCGACCGCGCCATCGCCAAACGCCGCGGCCTGTCGCTGCGCAGCGTCCAGAACCGCCTGCAGCAGCTTTATGACAAGCTCGATGTCTATCAGACCGCCGGCGATGACCACGAGGACGGCCGCTTCAACCTGCGT
Organism: Rhizobium lentis; assembly: GCF_014200175.1. Taxonomy (GTDB): domain Bacteria; phylum Pseudomonadota; class Alphaproteobacteria; order Rhizobiales; family Rhizobiaceae; genus Rhizobium; species Rhizobium mulingense. The sequence goes on from NZ_JACHBD010000009.1 coordinate 233,513, forward strand.
GCCCGCGCCGTCACCGTCGCACTTTTGCGCAAACTGCTGAATTACAGCGCGCTGGAACGGGCCGAGGCGGAGCTGCAGGAGTGGCTTGACGGAAAATAGCCGTAGAGGGGCTCCGGGTTTGAATGCGGCGCCTGCTCGGGTGTTCAGCGGCCGTTTTCTTTTCGCCAGGCCTGGTATTTCTGCTGATGTTCTTCCTTGGTACAGGGGTAGAGGCCGATGATTGCTTCGCCGGCCTTGACCCGCTCAAGGACGAAGTCCTCGTAGCTTTCCATATTCGTGCATTCATCCGCGAGTTCATCGGCCAGATGGGCGGGGATGACCATGACGCCGTCCCGGTCGCCGACCAGGACATCACCGGGAAACACGGCGACATCGCCGCAGGAAATCGGGACGTTGATGTCCAGCGCTTCGTGCAAAGTCAAATTGGTTGGCGCCGACGGCTTGGCGTAATAGGCCGGCATGTCAAGCGCGCCAATCCCCTCGGCATCACGAAAACCGCCGTCGGAGACGACGCCCGCCGCGCCACGGAGCGCCAGCCGGGTGATCAGGATGGAACCCGCCGTCGCAGCCCTTGCGTCCTTGCGCGCGTCCATCACCAGCACCTGCCCTGGAGGGCATGTCTCCATCGCGACTCTCTGCGGGTGATTTGGGTTCTGGAAAACCGTGATTGGATTGCGGTCCTCGCGAGCGGGAATATAGCGCAGCGTGAATGCCTGTCCGACCATCGCCTCGGCTTTGGGCGCCACCGGCACGACCCCCTGGATGAACTGGTTTCGAAGGCCGCGTTTGAAGAGGGCGGTGGCGATCGATGCGGTGGAGATCTTCTTGAACTTCGCGCGTGTCGCCTCGCTCAGCACGTAATCGGTCATTCTCATTCCTCCCTCAATAAATATCCGGTTCGCCAGCGCTTTGGCCGAAACCCGTTTCTAGAAAATCGAAGTCACAGCCCTGGTCGGCCTGCGTCACATGGCGGGAGAACATCCAGCCATAACCCCGCTCGAAATGCGGCTCCGGCGCCTTCCATGCATCTCGACGGCTGACGAGTTCGGCCTCGTCGACCAGCATGTCGAGCCGGCGGTTGGACAGATCGAGGCGGACGATGTCACCGGTTCTCAGCAATGCCAGCGGGCCGCCGATATAGCTCTCCGGCGACACATGCAGAATGCAGGCGCCGTAGGAGGTGCCGGACATTCTCGCGTCCGAGATACGCAGCATGTCGCGATGCCCCTGTTTGATCAAAGCCTTCGGGATCGGCAGCATGCCCCACTCGGGAAACCCCGGTCCACCGAGCGGCCCGGCATTGCGCAGCACGAGCACGTGGTCGGGCGTGACGTCGAGATTTTCGTCATCGATCGCCTTCTTCATTTCCGGATAGCTGTCGAAGACCAAGGCCGGCCCCTGATGCACATGATATTTCGGGTCACAGGCAGCAGGCTTCATCACGGCGCCGTTGGGGCAGAGATTGCCGCGCAGGACGGCGAGCGATCCCTCGTGATAGACCGGATTCGAAAGCGGCCGGATGACATCGTCGTTATAGACCTCAGCGCCCATCAGGTTTTCGCCCATGGTCTTTCCGGTGACGGTCAGGGCCGTCAGGTCGAGCCGGTCCTCGAGCTGTTTCATCAGCGCCCGCAATCCGCCCGCATAGAAGAAATCCTCCATCAGATAGTCCTTCCCCGAGGGGCGGACGTTTGCGATGAGCGGCGTCACCCGCCCCAGTAGGTCGAGATCGTCGAGCGTCAGGTTGATGCCGGCGCGTCTCGCCATCGCAATCAGATGGACGACGGCGTTGGTGGAACAGCCGGTGGCCATGGCGACGATCGCGGCGTTGCGGCATGCCGCTTCCGTGACGATCCGGTCGGGCGTCAGATCCTCCCAGACCATCTCGACGGCGCGGCGGCCGCAGGCGGCCGACATCCGCTGATGATTGGCGTCGACGGCCGGAATGGACGAGGCGCCCGGCAACGTCAGCCCCATCGCATCGGCAATCGCGGTCATGGTGCTGGCGGTGCCCATCGTCATGCATGTGCCGGCTGAGCGGGCGATGCCGCCCTGAACGCCGAGCCACTCGGCATCGGTGATGTTGCCGGCGCGACGCTCGTCCCAATATTTCCAGGCATCTGAGCCGGAGCCGAGGATTTTGCCGGCGTAATTGCCGCGCAGCATCGGCCCGGCCGGGAGGTAGATCATCGGCACGCCGGCCGACAGCGCCCCCATGACGAGGCCGGGCGTGGTCTTGTCGCAGCCGCCCATCAGCACGACTCCGTCGAGCGGGTGCGAACGGATCGTCTCCTCCGTCTCCATCGCCAGCATGTTGCGGTAGAGCATGGAGGTGGGCTTCGTAAAACTTTCGTCGACCGACAGCGACGGCATTTCAACGGGGAAGCCGCCGGCCTGCGAGACGCCGCGCTTCACATCCTGCACACGCTCCTTGAAGTGGGAGTGGCAGGTATTGAGCTCGGACCAGGTGTTGAGGATGCCGATGATCGGCTTTTCGCGAAAATCCTCCTCGGCGTAGCCGAGCTGCATCATGCGCGAGCGATGGCCGAAACTGCGCAGGTCATCCGGCGCGAACCATCGCGCGCTTCGCAGCATGTCCGGCGTTTTTCTGTGTGTCATGAGGATACCTTCTCGGGATGGGAAAATCGCATTCGCGGCTATTCCTTCATTCCCCATTTCTGGATGGTGTGGCGCTCGATCGTCTGGAAGACGAGGTTTTCGACGATCAGGCCGATGATGATCACGGTCAAGAGGCCGGCGAAGACTGCCGGAATATCGAGAAGGTTGCGGTTCTCGAAGATGAACCAGCCAAGGCCTCCCTGGCCCGAGGAGACGCCGAAGACGAGCTCGGCGGCAATTAGCGTGCGCCAGGCGAAGGCCCAGCCGATCTTCAGGCCGGTGAGAATGGAAGGGAAGGCGGCCGGCACGAGGATCCGCAGCACATAGGAAATGCCCGTCAGTCCGTAGTTCGCGCCGACCATGCGCAAGGTGCGCGAGACCCCGAGGAAACCGGAATGGGTATTCAGCGCCACTGCCCAGAGAACCGAATGCACCAGCACGAAGACGAGGCTGGAGGCGCCAAGGCCGAACCAGATCAGCGCCAGCGGCAGAAGCGATATCGCCGGCAGCGGGTTGAACATCGCCGTCATCGTTTCGAGAAAATCTGTGCCGATGCGTGTGTTGATGGCGAGCACGGTCAGGAGTGCGGCGAGCACCGTGCCGAGCGCGTATCCCATGAATAGGATCTGCAGTGTCGTCCAGATGCGGGCCGGCAGCGTGCCGTCGGCGAAACGGTCAATCAGCGTGATGATCGTGTCGCTGAGCGTTGGAAACAGAAGGGGATTGTCGAGATAGGAGGCGTAGACCTGCCAGACGATCGCTAGCGTGACGATCAGCAATGTCTTGCGCAGTGCGCCGATGCCCCAGAGCGTTTCGAATGCACTCAGCCTCTGTTCGACCGGTTTGACGTTGTCGTAGGGCTTGGTGGCCTCGACATCGGGCGCAAGGATGATGTTTGCGGATAACATGGTTCTATTCCTTGTGGCCTGGTTCCGAGGAAAACAGCAGGTTATGGATGTCACGCTCAAGGACTGCGGCGCTCCCGTCTTCGTGGCTGATCTTGTCGACATCGACCACTTCCGCCTTGACCCTGCCCGGGTGCGGCGACAGGAGCAGGATCCGGTTCGAGATCTTGATCGCTTCGGCAATCGAATGCGTGACGAAGATGACCGTGAACCGGGTGTCTTCCCAAAGCTGGAGCAACTCGTCCTGCATCTGCCGGCGGGTGAGGGCATCGAGCGCTGCGAAAGGCTCGTCCATCAGGAGGATATCCGGCTGCATCGCCATGCCGCGAGCGATCGCGACGCGCTGCTTCATGCCGCCGGACAGCGTGTGGGGATAGCTGTCGACGGCGCGCGTCAGCTTCACCTTGTCGATATATTCGCGTGCCAATGCTTCGGCGTCGCCCTTCGGCAGCTTGCGGGCGACCAGCAGCGGGAACATGACATTCTCAAGCACCGTCTTCCAGGGCATCAGCTGGTCGAACTCCTGGAAGACCATCATGCGGTCTGGCCCCGGGCACTTCACCTTGCGCCCGTTGATATGGATGGAGCCTGCCGACGGCGTCATGTAGCCGCCGACGGCTTTGAGAAGCGTTGACTTGCCGCAGCCGGACGGTCCGAGCAGCACGAACCTGTCGGATTGGCGGACGGAGAAACTGACGCCCTCGGTGGCGGTGACCAAGAGATTCGGGGTCTTGTAGCGCAGCGTCACATTGTCGACCTTGAGGAGGGGCTCTCTCTCGGCCGCCGGTGCGGTCTCGTTGTCTGTTCGGGCAGTGGCCTGAAGCATTGGAATTACTCCTTGAAGAGGGGAGCGGCGGCTCTGAAGCGCCGCTCCCGGGGCCGTCAATTGCCATTGAGATAGGCGGAATCGGACAGGTAATAGTCGGTCCAGGCCTTCGGCATGGTCTTGAGCGTGCCGATCTTGTGCAGGTGCTCGGCGAATTTCATCGTGCCCTGCGGATCGGTGCGCCATTCGTCCATGCCCGGCTCCTTCAACATGGCGAGCACATCATCGAGGCTGGTCTTGTCGCCCGACACCGTCTTGTAGGCTTCAAGGGCTGCCTTGGGATCCTTCTTGATGAAGGCGACCGCTTCTTCCGTCGCTTCGCGCAACGCCTTGACGATCTTCGGGTTGGCATCGGCAAATGCAGTGGTGGTGAAGAAGGTCGCCTGCGTCAGCGCGCCTCCCAGGATCTCCTTGGAATCGGTCACCCTATGCACGCCTTGCTGCTTCAGCTCGATATATTGGAAAGGCGGCGCCGAGAAATGGTTCTTAACCTCGTGGTTCGGGTTGGCGATTGCCGCAACCGCGTCCGGATGCCCGAGCTGAACGGTGTTTGCATCGAATGTCTTGACCTTGTCCTCGCCGAACATCTTCGCCGCCGCCATCTGCAGCAGAATGGCCTGGGTGGACACGCCGACCGTCGGCACGGCGATCTTGTCGGACGGGGTAATGTCCTTCAGCGACTTGATGCGCGGATCATTGCTGACCATGATCACCGGCTGCGCGGAGCTGGTGATGATCCCCTTTACCTTTCCCCTGGTGCGGTCCCAGAGCAGAAGCAGGTTGCCGGTGCCTGTATTGACGACGTCGACGTTGCCGGCAAGCAAGGCATCCGTCTGAGCGCCGCCGCCGCTGAAGGTCCGCCACTCGACGGTCACATCAGCCACACCCTCGGCAGCCGCATGCTTTTCGATCAGCTTCTGCGTCTCCATGACGTGGCTGGCGAGGTAGAGAATGCCCGGCTGGCGGGTAATCGAAATAGCGGTCTTCTCCTGTGCCTGGCTCGCCGAGGCAAGGCCAAGCGTCACGGCCGCGGCCACAAGACAATGTTTTAGAATTTGCATCTGGTCCTCCCAAAGGATGCGGGCCTCAACCCTCTGCCGCCTTTCCCGAGGCGGATTTTGCCATTGAAGCACTAATGCATCAGTGCATCAACCCAAAAAATGTGGTTTAGTCGATTTGCACGACGCGAAAACAGGGCAGGGACATGAGCGGAATGGTTCGGGAAAGCCAGTTGGATCGGTCACGACAGGTGGCACTGCAGATCCACGAGATATTGCGCGCAAGGATACTGACGGTGGAACTTGCACCGGGAACGGTATTGTCGCGCGCGTCCCTCCAGCTTGAATTCGGAGTCAGCCAGACGCCTGTGCGCGATGCCTTGATGCGGCTTCAGGAGGAGGGACTTGTCGAAGTCTATCCGCAATATGCGACTGTTGTCGCCAAGATCGACACCGATCATGCGCGACAGGCGCAGTTTCTGCGGCTGTCGATCGAACTTGAGGCGGTGCGGCGGCTGACCGAGGAGGCGCCGGTCGAAACGGCGGCGGAGTTGCGCGAGATTTTGGCGCGGCAAAAGGCGGTCGGGTCCCCCGAGACCTATGACATCTTCGACGACATCGACCGCGATTTTCACCGGAAGCTCTACGAGAGGGCGGGCATTTTGCAGCTCTGGGCGAATGTCCGGCGCCAGAGCGTGCATCTCGACCGGTTGCGGCGCCTCAACCTCCCGATGCCGGGCAAGATGCAAACGGTCCTCGCCGACCACGAATCAATTGTCGATGCCATCGCTTCGGGTAAGCCGGAAGCGGCGACAGCGGCGCTCCGAAAACATCTGTCGGGCACGTTGTCGATCATCGATGAGATCCGAGCCCAGTATCCAAATTATATTCGCGGCTGAAGGTCGAACGCGTCAGCTTGGCCATCGCAAGCTTTCGAGAGGAAATGCTCCCGCGCCTATCGGAAACCTCATCATAACCTGCCGAAGACGGACCCCCGACATCGAAAACGAAGTCCATCCTCCCGCTTTCGTTGACGTGGAACCATAGCGATCATTGCTTCGCCACAGCAGCGAATCATTTCGAGTACCTTTCAAACACCTCCGCGTCGCCACGCCCAATCTCGATTCCGATGACGGTCGGCAGGACGAAGCGCGGACTGCCGCGCCGCCGCACGACGCGCAGCAGCGTATCGTTGCTTACCGGCAACATCAGCCGGTTGGCAAAGGTGGCCGCTGGCCTGCCACCCACTGCAAGCCCGAGATGATGAACGATGTGGTCGAGCCTGGCAGCTCGCCGCGCTGAAGGCGCGAGAATGTCCCCGTCGAAGCGCTCGGAGAAGATTTGCCCGCCGCACAGCACTGCGTCGCAGTGGAACCGCGCGCTTTTAGGGCAAGCCGAACGGACTTTCCCACCAAGAGCAGGTCAGGCTGGCGTCGCTGATATCCACTGTGGCGTCACTCGGCGGCAACCTTATTTGCCTGCCAGCACTGACCTACATCAGGTCGCGCGCGATGCGCTTCTCTTCGAACATCTTCCTGAAAATTTCCGTCTCGCCTTCATAGGCAATGACCGAGGCGCTGATGATCCAGTCCTTTGCCGTACAGGATATGGATGACGTCGAGACCGTGCGGACGAACCAGCCCGAGCGCTGCATGTCACATGTCCATGTCGAGATGCCGGACATCGACAGCGGGTCATCCGGCGCGATCGACCAGGTTTCCTCGCGAAGCTGCCGCGTCGACAGGCCAGTGCCAGGATGTTCGAAAAGCCCGGTATCCTCGTGGATTTCATAGCGGGTAAGGCCGGCCGACAGATCGCGCACGACATGCCGCTTCGTCGAGCCCGGCGCGTGTTCGATATATTTCGGCAGCGGATCGGGATCGTCAGGCTGTTTTACATCGATGAGCTCATGTGTCCCAAGCAAAGGCAGGCCAAGGCCGACGGAGGCGATGTCAATCGTCAGACCCGGATCTTCCGGCGGCGGCAGGACCGTCGGCCAATAGGCCGTCGACAGCGACAGGCGAATACGGTGCCCCTTGCGGAAGCGGTAACCGCAGGCATCCAGGGTAAGGCTCACAGTCGTGCGTTCACCCTTGCTCATCGGTGCGGGCGCTGCATTGCCGTTGCGATGAGCGAGATTGAGCACGCCAAAGGAGACGCGGGTCGCCGTGCCATCCGGATGGATGTCGACGAGCCTTGCGCAGAGATTGGCGGTTTCGGCATCGCATCTGAGCGCCAGCGTCACGACTGGGCGGCCGAGATAATCATGATCTTCAGCCAGCAGCGCGGTCTGGAAGGTCAGCGAGCCGGCATCGTCGAGGCGCTGATCGATCGCCAGCTCCGCATCCGGCTTCAGCGTGAACCATTCGCCCGAGGCGGTGCCCGTGTCGAGCGGCGAGCGCAGGTAGACGGGGTGCTCCGGCGCATGCGGGATCGGCATGCCCTCCATCAAGCCGCCGAACTGCTCGACATAGAAGCAGTGCAAGTCGGGCGGCTGCCAACGACGCTTGGCGACCCAGAAGCCCGGATCGAAATCGCGGCGCGTGGCTGGCTTTATGGAATCGAGAATATAGGCGCGCACAGATGGCATGGTCTCCACGCCGTTGCGCTCGCTGCGCAGCCAGCGGTTCCACCAGGCAATCGCTTCGCTGTGGAAATCGGCGCGCGGCTTCGGCCAGGCGAAATGCGGATATTTGTGAACCCAGGGACCAATCAGCGCCTTCGCCTTCTCGCCGAGGCCTTCGACTGCGAGCAGCGGCGTATTGCGATAGCCATCCGCCCAGCCGGCGATGACGATGGCCGGAATATCGAAACTCTCGAAATCCTCGCAGATCGAACCATGCCGCCAGAAATCGTCGCGGCGCTGATGCTGGAGCCATTCCTCCATGAAGAAGGGTTCCTGCTCTAAGCGTTCCAGCCACATATCCCGCCAGTCGTCGCCGACGATGGCCGGATCGGGAGGGCGCGATTGGTAGGCAAGCATCGTCGCCGCCCATGAAAGCTGAGCGGAGAGATGGCTGCCATTCTTGTAGTGGATGTCGTCATTGTAGCGGTCGACCGTGGAAGCGATCGAAATCACCGCCTTCAGCGCCGTGGGCTTCAGGGCCGCGACCTGCAGGCAGTTGAAGCCGCCCCAGGAAATGCCCATCATGCCGACGGAGCCGTTGGACCAGGGCTGCTCCGCAATCCAGGCGATCAGCTCGCAGGCATTGGCAAGCTCCAGTTTGGTGTATTCACCATCGATGATGCCGCTGGATTCACCTGAACCTCTGATATCGACGCGCACGCCGGCAATACCGGCGGCGGCAAAGACCGGGTAGGTGGATTCATCGCGGGGGCTCGTTCCATCGCGCTTGCGGTAGGGCAGGAACTCGAAGACCGCCGGCACCGGGTCGCTCTCCGCGCCATCGGGCATCCAGATGCGCGCGGCGAGACGCGTACCGTCCTTGAGGGTGATCCAATGATTTTCGATGGTGGTGAAGCTGCGCTCAGCCATGATCATATATCGCGGAGTTAGGCATTGAACCATACCCGGCTGCCGATGTACCCGTTCGACATATCGTTTCCGATATCGTCGACATATCCCTTCAGCGTTTTCGAAGAAGCCATGATGTAGTCGTTGAAGACGGGCAGGATCAGACCACCATCATCTCGCACCATCAGCGCCAATTGCCGATAAAGTACCCTTCGCTTGGTCTCATCGAGCTCGGACCTTGCCTGCAGCACCCCCTTGTCGAAGTCAGGGCGCTTGAAACGCGTGTCGTTCCATTCCGCGGTCGAAAGGTAGGAGGTGGAATAGCGCGAATCCTGTGTCGGGCGGCCGCCCCAGAAGGAGGCGCAGAAGGGCTGCTTGTTCCAGACGTTAGTCCAATAGCCGTCTTCCGGCTCGCGCTTGACGTCGATTGTGATGCCTGCCTTGCGCGCGCTTTGCTGGAATAGGATGGCCGCATCCACGGCGCCTGGAAAGGCTGCATCGGAGGTGAGCAACTGAACCGGACGGTCGAGGCCCGATTTCTTGAAGTGGAAGGCGGCCTTGTCCGGATCATACGGCCGCTGCTCGATATCGGTCGGGGCAAGGGCGTAATTAGAATTGACTGGATAGTCGTTGCCGATCGTTCCGTAGCCGCCCAGCACCTTGTCCAGGATCGACTGGCGGTCGATGGCATATTTCAGCGCAAGGCGAAGGTCGTTGTTGTCGAAGGGTGCCGTGTCGCAATGCATCAGGAAGCAGTAAAAGCCCTTGCCGGCGTTCCGCACGATATCGACAGTCGGTGCCCGCTGCAGCATCGGGACGGTCTTCGGGTCGACATTGTTGACGAAATGGACCTGGCCGGAGGCGAGCGCCGCAATGCGAGCGGTGTTGTCATTGATGACGAGGATTTCCACGCTGTCGACAAAGCCTCGGTCGGAGCGCCAATCCCTTGAGTTCTTCTCAAAGGAAGCACGAACGCCGGGTTCAAAGTTCTTCAGAATGTAAGGACCGGTACCGATGGCGGCTGCAGGCTTGCCGACGCCACCCTTGGGTTGGATGATCAGATGATAGTCGGTGAGAAGGAGAGGCAGATCCGCATTGCCTTCCGAAAGCGTCAGGACAAGCTCGCCCGCCTTTTCTTCGATGCCGGTGATCGAGGCCATCAGTCCGAGTGCACCGGACTGCGAATTCTTGTCCGCATGGCGCTTCAGTGTCGCGACGATGTCGGCGACGGTCATCTTGCTGCCGTCGTGAAACTGGACGTCGTTCCTGATCTTGAAAGTCCAGACGGATGCGTCCGCGGATGGCGTCCAGGAAGTCGCCAGTGACGGCAAGGGCGCACCCGTCTTGGGGTCGGATTCGACCAGCGTATCGCCCCAAAGGCGGCCAATGACGAACAAGACAGAAGCGCTGTATGTGGCGGGGTCGAGCGCATCGCTGGTGGCGCCGCCCTTGAGGCCGAGTTTCAGATGACCACCGCGCTTGGCTTCCTGCGCGCGGGCATCGCGCGGCATCAGAAGACCGGAAGTGAGGGCCGGCAAAGCGCCCAGCGCGACTGCGCCGCCGAGGAAGTTGCGGCGGTCGATTTTCAGCTGCAAAGAATGATCCTTTTGATGCGTCATGACAGTTCCCTCTTTTCAGTTTTGTAAGAGGGAGCCTAGAGGCCAGGCAGGCTCGCGCAATTTCGCGGCTTGACGCATCTTTAAGCGAGTTTACGCTAGCCGCCATCAAGACGGAGCTGCCGATGCCTCACCTGGTCGACAACCTCAAGGCTGCCTGTGCCACACAGCGTTCGATTTCGCACCTGTGCCGTGTGATCGATATTAACCGGCAACAATTCAATCGATACATCAACGGCCAGACGAGACCCTCTGCTCATAATCTGGCGCGCATCGCCAAGTATTTCGATCTCGACGCAGCCGACTTTAATCTCGCTCCCAGGCTCTTTCGCGAGCGGCTTCGCAAACCAACCCTAGGGCTTAATCAAAATTCCGAACTCTTAAAGGCGTTCCCCGGAGATCTGACCGCGCTCCGGCGCCATATCGGCTATTTCCAGACCTATCATCGCTCGCCGTCCTGGCCTGGAATGGTTGTCTGTTCGTGCAGCCGCCTTATGGAGCAGGGCGGGCTGGTGCATGTCAAATCAATGGAGCGTCTGCGGGACCCTGGAAACGGCATCCAGCAGTTTTCGAAGTATGTGGGTTTGGCGGCGTTCTATCGAAACCGCATATTCATTACGGAGCGCGTCGTCGGCCCGAATTCCATGTTGTCACAAACGATCCTCCTGCCATTCGACGAGTACCAGCGTGTCTATTTGCGCGGAACGACAATGGGGATTTCGTGGCGAAGGGAAAACCTGCCCTATGCCTCACGGATGATCTGGCGACATGTCGGCGCCGAGCCGGACCTGCGTGAACTTCTCTTGCGATGTGGACCTCTGCCGCTATCGTCGCGCCACCTGCCGCCGACGGTGCGCTCATTCCTTGCGGATCCGTCTGCAGAAGTATATGCGGTGCCGGCAGAGTATTGAGGGCATGCCCCGTTATGCTGCTCGGCATGGCGAAAGTGCCGATCCTACCATTGACCTGATCCTCCGTGGTGCTTTGGTCGCAGCGTCGGATGGAATGCTCGATTTCGCCTACTAGCAATTTTTAGAGTTTGTTGGATTCCCTTGGAGATATCGCCGGGGAAAATTTCTACTGGATCTTCACGACTCGCAGCATCGGGCTGACTTGCGGCCGGCTCTTCATCGTTCGGTCCATGGCTATAACACTGCGCGTCCAGCTCGCTTCTCAGCAAGCCGTCTTTGCTCAGATGCATACGCTTTAGCAGGCTGCTGAAAATCGTTTTGCGTTACCGCACATCATGGCGGTGGGTTTGATTTTTAACCGATTTGTCGGGGGATCTGTGCAGATCGCGGGGAGGCGGCAAGGGCGAAGGTGAAGGTCGCCTTCACCTTGTCCAGTCCGCGTAGCTTGAGCTGCGCCAGCCCGGCGGTCGTCTTGATCCAGCCGAAGATTTCCTCGATCCGCTTGCGGCAACGCAGGCTGACCGCATAACCGGCACTTTGCGCCACCTCCGGCGGCACCGCCGTCTTGCGCACCTTGCCCGTCTTGCTCACCGTCCCATTGATCGCCACATGCGGAACGATCTTACGCGCCTTCAGCCTCTCGACGAACTCTTCCGCGTCGTAGCCCTTGTCAGCGCCCAGCGTCGCGGCTTCGCCAAGACCTTCGCTCAATGCGCTCGTGAAGACGGATCCGCTCGCATGAGGAAGGAAACCAGTCCCCCGGTCATCGTTGACGTGGAAGCATAGCGAATCATTTCGAGTACCTTTCAAACACCTCCGCCAATGCAGAGGATGAGATTTCCAGTCGATCGGGGTCTATATTCACGTAGCCGCGGCGGGTTCCACAAACCGCTCCGCCATCGGCGAAAATCTCGACGATTCCGCGATCATGAAACAGACGAAGGTCCTTCCCGTCGCCAAGCTCCGCCACGTATTGGATCGAGCCATCGTCCTGGGCGAGCCGGATCGAAAGGGTACCGTTGGCGACGCCCACCTCGAAAGCAAGTTCGCCGCCCGCCGTCGCGACAAGCCTGCTGCCTTGCAGCGATCCGGAAAGCCGGATCTCGATCGGACCGCCGGGCAGTGAGTAACCGCCGCTTTGGTTCGCGGCGAGGGGGATGGCGACATAGTGCTCGTCGACCTCAATCGCCGGCAGCATGCAAATTTTCTTCTTGTCTTCACTAAGAGTTAGAACGCGGGGCAAGGACATTTCGCCGGAATAGGCTGAACCCTCCGGCTTGCGGTATTCCCAGTTGAAAAGCCATGCAAAGGCGATCTGGCGCCCTTCGGCTTCGAAACTCTGCATCGCGTAATAGTCAGTCCCGAAATCCAGCAGTTGCAACTCGGGCGTATCAGGCACGAAGCGATCGTTGATAAACTCGCCGATCAGGGCGTAGAGGAGATTGTGGCGCCCTGTCGCTGGTTCGATATGGCCCACAAACCCCATCACCAAAACCCACTTGTCCCCCATCCGAAAGAAGTCGGGGCATTCCACTGCGCGGGCGCCTTCTTCGCGGAAATTGGCGGGCGCGCGGTAAAGCAGCCCCAGATGTTGCCATTCAAGTCCATCGTCGGAGCCATAAAGCAGCACCGCCGGATCGCCATAAACTGATGCGCCAAGGATCATTCGATAGGCATTCGCTGCTTCGTCCCACCAGACTTTGGGATCTCGGAAATCATGCTTCACGCCTTCCGGACGGGTCTCCAGCACGGTCGCGATCCGCTCGGCGTTGATGAGGTCGCGGCCGGGTTCGGCGATTTTCTGGACTTCGCGGTAATCTGCAAAGAGATCGTAGGCGGGCAGGCGCTCGGTATAATAGAACTTTATCTTTCCGTCCCGATCCCTGAACGCGCTCCCCGAGAACGCGCCACCGGTCGCACCGAGACGGGCGAGGTTCTGTTCAGGTCGCAAGAAGACCGGCATGTGAAGCCACGCACATAGGTCGTGGCTGGTCGCATGCCCCCAATGCATCGGCCCCCAGTCCGTGCCGCCCGGATTGAACTGATAGAACAGATGCCAGACATCGCCAACCTTGCACAAACCGTTGGGATCATTCATCCAGTTTTTCACTGGCGAGAAGTGCAGGCGTGGCCGTTGCGCGTCGGCTGCACACCAGCTGTCGATTTCGGGTCCGGTGCGCTCCACCAATTGTTCCCCGAATTCCAAAACAGTGATTCCGGTCGTCGAGACTGACTGTGGATTATAAGCATAGGCCCAGGTGAATTCTGTTCTGCCTTCATCCCATTCGAACTCCACCTCGCCCGCTTCACGATGATGGTAGCTGTAAAATTCCGAAAACTCCGAGAAGCGTTTCACCCCCCACAAGAGCTGGTCACCCTGCAGAATGCGAAATGGGAATTCGTCCGAGCTCGGTTCCTTCGACGTCGCCCAGAATTCAACGCGCGTCCCAAGCGCCAATCGCATTTTCTGCCTTCGCATGCTGTTCCTTCAGAAAGTGAATGGTCTCGACCCGACACCGCCCGGGCGCACGGTCGCTATCCGGGCCGCGGCTGCGGTCCGTGACTGAGGTGGCATTTCAGTTTTCTTCTTTCGCTTGGCGTCCGATCAAGGATGAGGAGCGGTCGCGTTCAAGGTCCGAGGCCGGCGATCTGGGCACGGCAGCCGCTATGGCCATCCTATAACTGGCGTGGCCCGGAACGCATTCATTGTTCTGTCCAACTGAACCTGTTCGTCACTGCCTGAATCGAGCACTGTGTTCCGTACGGAACCCTCTTGGACCTTCACTGCCGTGACTTCGAGCGTCTCTAAATTGCTCGTTGAAAGCAATGCGCCCACTTGTGTTGAAAAGCAGGCACTTTCTGGTGCATCGCTGCTTTGCGATTTTTCAGTCGTGGTCACAATGTGATTATTGGCGATGTAATTTCCGCTGCCGGAAACCAGGTTGATAATCACAGGCTTTGCGGCGATCGGCTTGATATACTGAGTATCGATCGTTTCCGAGATGTGGTTTGCGATCACCGAGTTGTTGCTCCCGTCAATGCGCAAAAGTCCGAACAGATCATCCAGCCCGTTGTCGTATTTCTGCATCGGCGCCCATGGTTCGCGATCTCGCAACAGGTGATTTGAGGAGACCAAATTCTCGCAGCTATTATCGGCGAGAACCAACATTCCGGGATAAAAGGAGTGGAATCTATTTCCGGTGACCGCGGAACGGACGACGCCGGAAAAATAGATGCTGCTGGCTCCTCGAGGGAATACGTTGTTTGAGGATATCAGAACACCCCCATAGTTTTCTGCGAAAATGGAATGGCCCCTGTAGCCGGCTCCAACAAAATTATTCGCTATTCTTGACGCCTGCCCCATGCCTTTCAATTCAATACAGTTGCCGCACTCGGCAATGAAATTGTTATCGATCGCGAGTGCATCTGCATCATGAACCGTAACTCCATGCTCCAGATAGATAAGACCCATCCCGGTTATCCGGAATGAGTCATTGGCGCTGCCGACATAGATTCCGGTTTTGCCGTTCTTGTAGGTATTTTCTGCGTCATGTTGCCCCGAACCATCGTCAATAAAGTGCAGGCCGTCGATGCAGAAGTCAGCAAACTCCACGGAACTTATCCGAGGATTTCCGGTGCGCTTAACATAAAAGGCGGCTCCTGCGGCCTCACCGTCGGCGGACTCAGGAGATGTATCCACGAGTACCCGACTTCCGCCCGGCCACACTTCATGCCAGTGTCTCAGCTCGTTTGCGGGTACGTTGAAACGGATGCTCGAAGACGTAAAACCATGCCCGGAGCCCACGATCTTCAGATAGCTTACGTCGATAACAACTTGAGTGACAAGTCGGTAATCACCGGGCGGTATATAGATAACCGCTCCAGGTTTTCCGCCGTCATTCAAATCGGATACCGGTTGCCCTCTTTTGATATCCGCAATGATGCTGTTTATGACCGCTCCAATATCCTCGTAGGGATTTCCTGCAGGGTACTTCGTTACATCGAAACAGTTTTCACTCGCCATTGTTGATATCTCCCCGGACATTTGTCACCCCACAGCGAGAGTAATGATGTCCTTGATTAGCTTGATGCTCGCAGGGCGCCTGGGCAAATGCGTCCAAGCAGCTTTATGTTTGATCACCAGATGCTGGTGCGGGTGTCCGGTCTAAAAAAGTGAAGTTCTTCCGCATCGACAGCGATGCGCGCAACATCACCGGCGCGGACTGTACTCTTCGGAGAAAACCGGGCGACAGCAGCTTTATCGTTGCCGATGTCGGCGATGGCGTCCGGGTCGCCGGCATCTACCCAAGGTGCGTCGATCTTCAGATGCACCATGGATTCAGAACCCAGCGCCTCAACAAGGGTGACCGAGGCCGAGATCTCGGCCGAAGAAGGTCGGATTGCGGCGTCGTTCATGTGCTCCGCCCGGATACCGATAATGACCCGACGGTTGGACGCACCGTTGAGCGAGGGGCGATATTCGAAAACCCGGTCAGGGATTTCGAAACTGTTGCTGCCCAGGGTCAGCGTCCTGCCATTCACAACGGCCTCGTACAAGTTCATCGAGGGCGATCCGATAAAGGCGGCGACAAAGACGTTGTCAGGGCGGTTGTACAGGTTTTGCGGTGTGTCGACTTGCTGCAGCACGCCGCCTTTCATGACAGCGACGCGATCACCCATCGTCATCGCCTCGACCTGGTCGTGGGTCACATAGATCGTGGTGACATTCAGTTTTCTTTGCAGGCTGGCAATCTCGGCCCGCATCTGCACGCGCAGCTTGGCATCGAGGTTCGACAATGGTTCATCCATCAGGAAGGCTGCCGGCTTGCGGACAATTGCCCGTCCCATGGCAACGCGCTGCCGCTGCCCGCCGGAGAGCAGCGCCGGCTTACGGTCGAGCAATGTCGTCAGTTCGAGGATGCGCGCGGCCTCGTTCACGCGGCTGTCGATCTCAGCCTTGGGCAGTCCGGCCATCAGCAACGGAAACGCGATGTTTTCGCGCACCGTCTTATGCGGATAGAGCGCGTAGGATTGGAAGACCATGGCAATGTCGCGGTCTTTGGGATCTACATCGTTTACGACCCGGTCACCGATCTTGAGTTCACCGCCGGAAATGCTCTCCAGACCTGCGATCATTCTGAGTGCTGTCGACTTCCCACATCCCGACGGACCGACAAACACCATGAACTCACCGTCCTTGATGTCGAAGTTGAGATCATGCAAAGCGTGAAAGCTGTTTCCGTAGATCTTGTTGATATTGCGCAGTTCTACACCGGCCATGCTGGTCTCCTCATCCCTTCACAGCGCCGAACGTGAGCCCGCCGACGATCTGTTTTTGAAGTGCGAGCGTTACGATGATGACGGGCAGCGAATAGAGCACCGCGGCGGCCGTCATCGCGCCCCACGCAAGCCCGTAGACCGAATTGTATTCGGCAATGACAATCGGTGCCGTCTTGGTCGCTTCCGACGTCAGCAGCAATGCATAGAGGAATTCGTTCCAGCTGGTGATGAAGGTGAAGAGCGCAGTGACGGCAATTCCGCCAGTCATCACAGGAAGAATGATTTTCCGAAAGGCTTGGAACCGTGTGCAGCCATCCATGCGGGCAGCTTCTTCGAGTTCCTTGGGCACACCTTCGAAAAATGCCGACATCAGCAATAGCGCCAGTGGCACAGCCGCCGAAGTGTGCGCGAGAACCAGCCCTGGAATGCTGTCAAGCAGACCCATGGACTTCAAAAGCTGGAACAGCGGCACGCCCAGCGACACCGACGGCACCATGCGGGTGACCAAGGCAAAGAGCAGAAAAAGTGTCGTGATCCGGCGACGATACTGGGTGGCAACGTAGGCGGCCGGCACCGCCACCAGCAGCGAGAGCGCAGTCGTCAGCACCGCCACCGTTAGGGAGTTGACGAAAGCCTTCGGCAGCGTCGACGATTGCAAGACTTCCCGAAAATTCTCGAACGATATGACGGCGGGAAAGAAGCTCGGCGGAATCTGCTGGACGTCTGCCGCCGGCTTGATCGAGGTCATCAGCAAATAGATGTAAGGCAGCGCGTAGGACAGCACGAGCACTAAGGCCGCGGCGTTGATCAGGACTCCTCTGGTATTGAGGCGAGGCGCTCTATGCATGGGCGGGCCTCCATATCTTCCGATAGGCAATGCCGGCCAGAAGCATCATCACGAGGAGGAAGAGCGTGCCGGATGCGGACGCCTCGCCGAGATCGCCAAACCGAACCATGCGCTGATAGATGTTCATCGAGAACACTTCCGAGGCATGGCGGGGACCGCCCTGCGTCTGGATCCAGATCAGATCGAACGTCTTGGCGGCATCCACGCCCCGCACGATAACCACGACAGCAATGACCGGCCGCATCAACGGCAGGGTGACATGCCAGAACCGCTTGAGCGCGTTCGCCCCGTCGATTCGGGCCGCCTCGAGAAGGTCGCTGGGGATGTTCGTCAACCCTGCATAGGAGACGAGCGCGACAAAGGAGGTCGTCAGCCATATGTCGGCGAAGGATACGGAATAAATGACGATATCCTCGCTGGAGAGCCACGCAATCTCGTTGGGGTCGCTGATCAACCCCAGTCGAACTAGCCCGTAGTTCAAGATGCCGATATTGCCGACCAGCAGGAACCGCCACAGCAGGCCGGCGACGATCGGCGGCACCATCAGCGGCAGAGCAAAGATCGTGCGGTGCCAGCGTGATTGGCCCGCCATGGCCGAGAACAACAATGCGGCGCAGAAGCCGAAGGTGAACTCGAAGAAGAGTGCGAACACCGAATACTGAAGCGTCCGCAGCGCGCTTTCCGCAACGCGCTTCGAGGTCAAGGCATCGACATAATTTTGCACTCCAACCCATTCGCGGATGTGAGGCGTGATCGTTTCGACCTTGAAGAAGGAATCGAAGATCAGCAGCCCCACGGGGTAGGCGACCAACAAGCCGAGGATCGCAACCGCGGGCGCGAGCATGCAGAGCACAAATCGGTCTTCATCCGACATGTTCGCCTCCGAAGGCTGATGGCGCGGGGGTGACAACGAACCTCCCGCGATATTGAGGAAAAGTCGGACTAGTTGAGGATATCCTCGATCGTTTCCTTGGCTTCCGTGAGCACTTCTCCCACGTCCGCCTTGCACGTCAGCGCCTGCTGCACGGCCGGCAAGACAGCCTCGTCGACGATTTCCTGATATTTTTCGTTCATCGGCCGGCCTTGCGTTGCCGGCGCGCTTAACGTTTCAAGCAGCGGCTTGAAATGCTCATAGCCTGGTTTGCCGGCGTAGCTGTTATAGGCCGAGTTTGTCGCGGCAAGGCCGAGCTTGGCTTCGATGCCCAATCCATTGTTGGCGATCGCGAAAGCGATGAACTTTTTCGCCGCATCCTTATGCTGGGATGCCGAAGGAATGACATTGTACCAAGGACCCGGAATGGCGGCGATGCCTGCATCACCGGCCAACATCGGAGCAACGCCGACTTTGCCGCTGACCTTGGAATCCTCAGGCGTCATTTTGTAGGCGTGCGCCCAGAATTTCATCATCGCTGTCTTGCCCTGATAGAACAGATTTTGCGCCTCGCCCCAGCCGATTTCGTTGACGTTTTCAGGAACCGAATGGTCGGCGCAGTGCGGCGTGATATAGAACTCGAGGGCCTTCTTGTGCGCCTCGTTGTCGATGATGACATTGCCATCCTTGTCAAGGATCACACCGGGCGAGCCCGCCTGCAGCACATGCGCCATCCATTCCTCCGTGAAGGTGCCGATGGTGTCGGTGCCCCAGAAGTCGACCTTGCCGTCGCCGTCAGTGTCGCGCGTGAAGAATTTCGCCATGTCACGCCATTGCTGCCAAGTTTTCGGTGGCGCGAGGGGATATCCATACTTAGCCTGGAAAGCTTCCTTTTCCTCGGGCTTATCGAAGAGGTCCTTGCGATAGAAGACGATCTCGGCATTCGCCCATGCGGGCATTCCGATCATCTTGTCGCCAACCTTTGCGTCGGCAAGCAAAGCCGGCGGCAGATCCTTGCGCACTGCGTCGGTAAAGAGGGGCGAGAGGTCATCGACGTGGTTCGCGAATTTCGCGTTCCAGACGACGTCGATCGTCACGACATCGAATGCCGACGAGCCGGAGGCGATCTCGGCAGAAAACTTGTCGAACACGCCCTGATAGGGAACGACAGTGAATTTGACCTCGATGCCGGTTTCTTGGGTGAACTTTTCGGCCACCGCCTTCTGCAGCATTTCGCCGCCGCCTTCGACAAGAAGGTTGATGGTTTCGGCCTTCGCCACGGCCGCCATGAAGATG
Organism: Rhizobium lentis; assembly: GCF_014200175.1. GTDB lineage: Bacteria > Pseudomonadota > Alphaproteobacteria > Rhizobiales > Rhizobiaceae > Rhizobium > Rhizobium mulingense. The sequence continues at coordinate 253,157 of NZ_JACHBD010000009.1, forward strand.
AGCGCAAGCGCGCTGGCCCCAAGCAGTTTCCTCATTGATTCCTCCCTTGCTCGCTGGGCACTTGAACTAGCACCCTTGCGTTGCTGGAACATAGTCTCTCTATGACGACGTTGTCAACACACGTTGTCGACGTTGTCATAGAAATATGTCGACGTTGTCAGCTAACTGGTTTAGAACAGTTCCCAGCAAGGAGATCGGCGGGACATGGTCAGCATTATCAGCGTCGCGAAGGCGGCCGGGGTTTCGAATAAGACAGTCTCTCGAGTGATTAACGGGGAGCCCTACGTGACGGAGGAAACACGCGAGCGGGTGGAGAAGGCTATTCGGGATCTTGGATACATCCCCAACATGGCTGCGCGCCTCATACGGTCGAGCCGCTCCAACACCTTCGGCATCATCACAGATTATGTGTCTACCACGCCCTATTCAGTCGACATTGTGCGGGGAATACAGGATTGGGCCAATGCGAACGGGAAGACCATCCTGATGGCGAATACTGGTGGCTCGTCCAAGAGAGAGGCTGAAATCTGGAAAATGTTCCAATCCCATCGGATCGACGGGGTTCTTTATGTGACGATGTATCGTCGCACCGTGGATCCTCAGGCAGGCGACGTCCGAATTCCGACGGTGATGATCAACTGCAGGCCTCAGACGCACGAACTGTTGCCGTCGATCGAGCCGGATGACTACCAGGGCGCGCAAGATCTTACCCGTTATTTGCTTGGCCGGGGCCATCGCAAGATCGGCTACATCCGGCTCAATCCCATCCTCTTGGGTGCGCAGCTGCGCCTCGATGCCTTCCGAAAAACCGCTGCAGAGTTTGGCCTTGCCGAGAGCGACCTGAGCATCCGTCTGGGCATGGAAGGGCCGGTTGGAGCGGAGAAGAATTACGTTTTTGCCGTTGCGACAGAGATGCTGCAACAAAAGGATCGGCCGACTGCAATCATGAGCGGCAATGACGAAATGACGATTCAAATCTACATAGCAGCAATGGCGTTGGGTCTGCGCATCCCTGAGGATGTCAGTATTGTCGGCTTTGACGATTTCCGGACGGTTTCCCTGGCGCTGAAGCCGGAACTGACGACAGCGGCCTTGCCTTATTACGATTTAGGACTGGAAGGGGCGGAATTGTTGAATAGCGTGGTGACGGGAAACAAGGTCCCGAGCAGTCGCGTTATGCCCTGCAAACTGGTCGAGCGGACGTCGGTGCGATCCGTATAGTCTGACCTCAAGAGGCAGGAGCGCTTAGACCCGCGATCAATTCGGCAAAGCGGTGGTTACGGGGATTTGGCGGCGCTTGGCACGTCTTCAGGCTGATAGAAACTGAGCCGTCAGGCTGGCCGGCGAGTCAAGTTCCATAAATACCCCTTGCGCTACTGGCACTGAAATAGCCGGGTCAGCGGTTCTCGCACGAGCTTTCGAGGCCAGCGGGCTTGTTGCCATAGAGTTCACGTCTTCGGCCAGGAATATAGCATCATAGATCGGTCGGAACTCTGCGCTCAGGCGACTCTCGACCAGCATGGGCCCTTCGATACAGCATTTAGTTTCGCGCATTGGCAGGGGTGTGCAGTGAAGCCCCCGCCTTCTCGGCCGCGGCCCGCAGTCGCTTGTCTCTGGTCCATAAGGCTGTTCGCTGATCGAGGAGAACTGAGGCCATCAAGTGGGCATCTGTGTAGCCAATGCCCATACTGAAGATGGCATGGCGATTAATCATCATCATGACTTCATCGTGGGTCGCGACGAGCGCTTCGCGCTGAGCCGCCAAGAAAGCTATCACGCTACTGCGATCCCGAAGGCTGCCGAGTGCAAGCTCTCCGATTACGGCTGGATGGCATAAGAGACGATCGTCCTCGATAATCCTGCGCAGCTCTGGATCGGCCTGCCGGAAATGATCGATCCAGATGGAAGTGTCGGCAAGAATCACTTGGCAGCTGCGCCACGGCGGCGTGGGGCTGCCTCCGCGTCCGGCATAGTTCCGCCCAGCGCGATGAGGCGTTTTCCCGATTCCACACGGACAAGCGTCTCCAACGCTTGGCGGACCAGAGTGGCGGTTTCTTTCGTGCCGGTTAGTGACCTAGCCCTTTCCATGAGGGCGTCGTCGAGATTGATGGTTGATCGCATCGTTGGTTTCCTGATTTATGGTGTTAGGATAGCACCATTTGGTGATAAAATCTACGCCTGATCTCTATTCCAATACGTCCGCCGTCGCATGCAAATCCGCCGACGATTGCCCCATCACGTGAACACGGTAAAGCGTCACGCACAAAACCCGCCAGCAGTTTTGGACAAGCGTCTCGAAGGGAATCAAGCTTTGCTACGGCGACCTGAACAAGTACGATATCGTTCTTCTTTTCCTCGTCGGCTTTTTGGCAGGCAGCATGCCTTTGTCGGGGCGGGTCTTTCGTGTCGCTGCCTGCGCTGATATTGGTCGGAGTGCCATCGGTTGCCGCAAACGCGATAGGTCAAGAACGACCGCACATAGATTTGTAGATTAAAGGCCGTCACGACCGACCGAACCTGACGTTCGCGACAAAACTCGGCACAGTCATCCAAGCCGGATGGTGACAAGCGTCCCTGACCTACGTTGTCGGGGCGGTGCCGATGACAACGCCGGTGGGTTCCGTGCTGAGCCAGCGATAGAGCGTCCCGCCGAGGAGCCCTCCGACAATCGGCGCAAGCCAAAACAGCCAAAGTTGCTGGACAGCCCAACCGCCGGCGAATACTGCGACCCCGGTGCTGCGCGCCGGGTTAACCGATGTATTCGTGACGTCGATGCTTATCAAGTGGATGAGGGTAAGTCCGAAACCAATCGCTAATGGAGCGAAGCCGGCAGGCGCCTTGCCATGTGTTGCGCCCATGATGATGAACAGGAATGTCGCCGTCAGCACCAGTTCTGCGATCAAACACGCGAGCATGCTGTAGTGGCCCGGTGAATGTTCGCCGTAACCGTTTGAGGCGAATCCTGAGGAGAGATCGAATCCGCCTTTGCCGCTGGCAATTAGGTAAAGTACGCCGCCACCGATAATGCCGCCTACGACCTGAGCAATAACATAGGGAAGGATCTGGTTCGCTGGGAAACGCCCGCCCGCCGCGAGCCCAATTGTGACGGCTGGATTGAGGTGACAGCCAGAGATATGACCGATGGCGTAGGCCATCGTCACAACTGTCAAGCCGAACGCCAATGCCACGCCGAGATACCCGATCCCGACATTTGGCAGACCCGCTGCGATAACTGCACTTCCGCAACCGCCAAAAGTCAGCCAGAACGTGCCAATCGCTTCGGCGGCATACTTTTTTGTCGTCATGAAATCCTCTCCTCCAACGGAACAGCGCGTCGCGACCTTGGCGAGCGCCGCTAAGATCTACCGTTTGGAGATTGCGTGAAGCGTGCGGCGAAGCTCATTCTTTTCGATAATTCTCCTGCCCACTGCCCACTGCCCACTGCCCACTCGTCCGATTAACCTAATACCAAGGCCGGTAATTAGGATGCCTTTGACGACGACCGACCCCGCCCTGCGATACCGACAGCCGGCGATGTCACGTTGTCTGCAGTTTAACGGTTGACGGATAATTGGGCGAGGATGAGTTCGACGACGGTCAGTTACAAGAGCCACCGCTTGCCACGCAGATCATCGCCTATGCGGTGTGGCTGTACTTCCAGTTTCCGTTGAGTCTGCGGTGGATCGAGGAAATGCTGTTGGAGCGGGGCATTGTCGTATCGTACGAAACGATCCGGCGATCGGGCCGTAAATGTGGGGCGGCTTATGCCAAGCAGTTGCGCAGAAAGAAGCCGTCGCAAAAGGATATCTGGCCAATTATTGATTTGATCGGGGGTTCGATTCCTTTCAAGGCGGCGGGTGTTGCTTCGGGTCTGCAACAGAGAATGTTGGCGCTCAATGGACGATCAAGCAGCCTCTACCATTTTCGCTTCAATCCATCCGGCCAAGGTTTTAACGCCGAGATTTTGCCGGAGGTGATGAGCGATCCATAACTGCAATCTGTGTGGCCCGAGGATGAAACCGAACGGAGCAACAAGTTGTCCCGCATCGATCTCTCGCTGAACCAGATATTTGGGGGCCATGGCGACACCCGCCCCAAAAGTAGCGGCTTGGAGCATAAGATAAAAATGCTCATATTCCTCCGCAATCTGAAGTTCCGGAATTTCACTTCCAACGGCTGAAAGCCACTCTTCCCAAGCTCCTTTCCGCGTTGCAGTGCCCAAGACCTGCGCCGTTCTCAGATCGGCAGAGGATTTCAAGGGATGGCGCAACAGATAATCCGGGCTACAAACGGGCCCGATTTCCTCGCCAATCATGTCTAGAATCACGACATCCTCGGGCGCGCTATACATTGTGTTCCGAATGGCGACGCTGATACCGTCCCTGGCAAAATCGACTTCTCCATAGTTTACGTTGAGACGGAAATGGATATCCGGATTAAGTGCCTTGAATTCAGGTAGTTTTGGAATCAGCCAGTACTGCATGATCGTTGCCGAGCACGACAAGGTCAGTGGGCCAGCCGAAAGACGCGCTACCGCCAAGTTAAGGGACCGAAACCCTTCGCTGAGAGTATGCGCCATCTCGGCCCCCGCCGGTGTGGGCTCCGATGATTTCGAAAGGCGCCGGACCAGCGTCGTCGCGTACAGGCGTTCCAACTCGCGAACGTGACGGCTTATGGCGCCATGACTCACATCGAGTTCTTGTGCGGCTTTCGTCATACTTCCTAGCCGTATTGTCGCTTCGAACGCGCGAAGAGCATGCAAGGGAAGATTTGCATAGGACATCGATAGCCTCCTTACATACTGCAATAAACAGGATTCCCAGTCAGCATGGATGATGTCAGCTTCACGCACAGCAAAAAAGGTCTGAATTAGCAGACGCTCGACATTTTACACGGGAATATGCCGCCGGCGCAGCGATTGGATAGGCATGGAAGACAACTCAATGATTCATTTTTATCTGATAACGTGATTCAAACTCACATCAGGCGGCTTGCATTGTGCCTGTTTTCAGGGAGCCGCGCGTGTATCATCGCCAGAACGATCATGGGAGTACGGAGGAGGGTCCAGTACGCTTTCGATCGAGGAGGAGATATCGTGACCAATTCAATGCGCCTCGAGGCTGACTATATCCTCGAGACATACATACCACCGGAACAAGCCGCGGAAATAATAGCCGGCGAACAGTCGAGTGGTACGTTTGTCGCGGTACCTGGCGAAACGCCCGAGTTAAAAGCGTTGGCGGCTGCAAAAGTGGAATCCCTCGAGACCATCGCAACGTACAATGCCGTTCCAGCCCTCGACGGTCGATATCCGACTGACGCTGCGATGCCTTTGCATCAGGTGAGGATGACGCTGTCCTGGCCCATTGCAACTGTTGGAACATCCCTTCCCAACATTCTGGCGACGGTCGCTGGCAATCTTTTTGAACTTGCCTGTGTAACTGGTCTCAGGATCGTCGACATTCGATTTCCCCCGCCGTTCTTCCAAAAATACAAAGGTCCTGCGTTCGGGATAGAAGGGACCAGAGAACTTAGCGGCGTTCGGACGGGACCGATGATCGGAACGATTATCAAGCCGAGTGTCGGCTTGACAGCAGAGCAAACCGCTTCTCTGGTCCAAGAGCTCGTCAATGGCGGGATCGATTTCATTAAGGATGACGAGCTGCAAAGCGACTCTTCAGTCTGCCCGTTTGAAGACCGCGTTGATCGCGTGATGCGGGTGATCAACGAGGCCGCAGAACGGACGGGCAAAAAGACGATGTACGCGTTCAACCTGACCGGCGATATGGATGAGATGCGGCGACGTCATGACAAGCTTGTCTCAGCTGGTGCAACATGTCTGATGGTTAGCCTGAACTCAGTCGGCATGGCGGGTTTCGTGGGTTTGAGGTCGTTCAGCCAGCTCCCAATTCACGCCCATAGGAACGGTTGGGGTTATCTGACGCGTCACCGATTGTTGGGTTGGTCTTATGTTGCATGGCAGAAGATTTGGCGGCTGGCCGGCGCGGACCACATGCACGTCAACGGTGTCGACAACAAGTTTTCCGAAGACAATGAATCCGTCATTCGGTCGGCGCGTGAATGCCTGACGCCCATTTCGGAAGACAAGCCTTGTCTGGTCATGCCGGTATTTTCGAGCGGGCAGACCGTTCGTCAGGCCCACGCTACATATGCAGGGCTGCAGTCCGATGACCTGATTGTCACGGCTGGTGGCGGGATCGTGGCTCATCCCAAAGGACCTGCGGCGGGCGTCCAAGCTCTTCGCGATGCGTACCAGGCCGCCACCTCAGGAGAAAGCCTGGAGTCTGCCGCGAGGCGGAGCCATGAATTAAAACTTGCTCTGGAATCGGGCGCATGAATAGAGCGCTTGCATCGCTACCTTCGGGTCCGTTGGTTTCCTTCTACGGCGACGATTTCACGGGATCGTCTGCTGCGATGGAAGCATTTGCCTGGCAAGGCATCAAGACGGTGCTTTTTCTCGATGTTCCCTCGGCAGAACGTTTGGCAGAATTTTCCGATTACAGATGCATCGGTATCGCCGGGATAGCGCGCTCCAAAAGCCCGGCCTGGATGGATGCTCATCTACCCGCAATCTTCGAACGTTTGGGAAAAACGGGCTCTGCCGTCGTGCACTACAAGGTTTGTTCGACTTTCGATTCCTCGCCGCAGATTGGCTCCATAGGGAAAGCGGCCGAACTGGGTGCGGAGCTGTTCCCCGGTCCAATCCCGATGTTGGTCGGTGATCTTGGGATGGGCCGGATTCAGGTTTTCGGCCATCTCTTTGCTCAAGCCAGTGGCCAGTATTATCGGTTGGATCGTCACCCAACAATGGCCAATCATCCATCGACACCGATGCAAGAATCCGACCTGGCCCGACATCTGGCTGCTCAGACGAGTTTGCCCATATCGAATATTGACTTCCTCCGACTGAAAGCGGGTGATCCGACAGAGGTCATCCCCCAGAACGACCCAGACAAGTCGCAAATATACTCAATCGATCTGCTCGATGAGGAGACGTTGCGCGCCGCAGGACAGGCCATCTGGACCGCAGGGAGGGAGCAGAAGTTCGTTATCGGCTCGCAAGGCGTGCAGGCAGCACTCGCGGCTTATTGGCGTTCAGTGGGTCTCTTGACGGATCCTCAGATCGAAACATTGGTCCAAGCGGTGAACAGAATTGCTGTGGTGTCTGGATCGGTTTCGCCCATCACTGCCGCCCAGATCGAGCACGCGACGTCTCATGGTTTCGAGGCCATTCGGCTCGATCTTGGCCGGGTGTCAGACCAGAACGCGTGGAACGCCGAAATTGAACTTGCGGTGACTAAATCCAAGTCCGCTCTGTCTGAAGGTCGCGATCCCCTGGTGTTTACAGCCAAGGGTCCCGACGACCCCGCTGTCCGGCAGTTCAAAGAGAAATTCTACCACGACCGGGCGACGGCTGAGGCCGCCAACGATCTCATAGGAAGCAGCCTTGGACAGATACTCGATCGGCTGATCATCGAAGCGGGCTTAAGTCGTGTGGTTTTGTCGGGAGGAGACACGTCTAGCCATGCTGCGTTGAGGCTCAAAATCGACGCCTTGACCAGTGTCGCAAAGCTGGCTCCTGGCGGTCCGTTGTGCCGGGCTCATTCTGCAGACCCGTCCAGAAATGGAATCGAGATCGCAATGAAGGGCGGGCAGGTGGGATCTGTCGGCTAAAGCCGCAGAAAAAGCTGCGGATCAACTGAGAGCCGCAAGGCTTAACGCGCAGTCAGTCGTGATGGATGTCGGCAATCCCGCTTCGATCGCGGAGGCATTTAAAGCTGTTGAGGCCGAACATGGTCGCTGCGATGTCCTCGTCAATAATGCCGGCATCGCCAAGACATTTCCATTTATCGATTTTCCCTATGACAACTGGACTGCAACGATCAACATCAACGTAACAGGGTCACTGCTGTGCAGTCAGCATGCCGCGCGGCTTATGCAGCGATCGGGTTGGGGCAGGATCATCAACATTGCGTCTGTGGCGGGCGAGCGCGCCGTTGGCCATGGCCGGACCGCATACGGTGTGTCAAAGGCAGCAGTCATCGGCCTGACCAGGCAGATGGCTGCCGAACTTGCGGCATACGGCATCACCAGCAATGCCGTTGCGCCCGGTCCCGTGGACACACCGCTGACCGAGGTTCTCCACTCTGCGGAGTTCAGGGCTACATACACGGCAGCCATTCCGGCGAGGCGTTACGGGAAACCGAGTGAGATTGCGTCAACAGTATCGTTTCTGGCGTCCGAGGGCGCAAGCTATGTGAATGGCGCGGTCATTCCGGTAGACGGTGGCTTTCTCGCAGCCGGGGCGCTCCCGGCTTAAAGCGGGCAGTTTGAAATGAGCATCGGTGGTGTGCGGCCATTTTGGGACGAGGAGCCCTCGGTTTCCGGCACATCGCTCGAAGTAGAATACGCATGAAACCAACGTTCAACAGAAAGCGACGTGCAATACCTGGGAGGTAGGGCGCGCAGGAGGAGTATGCCTCATGGAAATGCAATTTAAACAGGGGCCTTCGTCAGTCCCGTTCTTCAAGACGATGCAAAAATTCCCAGCCGGGATGATGTTGATCCCGCTCATACTGGGTGTCCTCATCAACACTTTTGCTCCGGACGCGCTCAGGATCGGCGGTTTCACCCAAGCATTGTTCAAGGACGGTGCGCTGGCTCTGATCGGGCTGCTGATTTTTGCGACCGGTGCGCAAATCACTGGCAGCCATAGCGGCAAGGCAGCCGCTGCTACCACCGGGGTAGTGCTAGTGTGCAAGACCCTGATCCCGGCGGCGATCGCAGTAATGCTAGGCCTTATATTTGGGCTTGAAGGGTTCTGGGGAATATCGATCCTGGCCTTGCTTGCGATTATGGGCAACAGTAACGGAGCCCTGTGGCTGGCTTTCGCCGGCGAGTACGGCGACGAACGAGACACAGGTGCCTATGTCGCCAGTGCCTTCGATGATGGTCCGTTTCTCGCCATGATCTTTCTGGGCGCATCCGGCCTCGGGCAGATCCCGTTCATGGCCCTCGTTGCAGCGATTGTCCCGTTTGCTCTGGGTCTGATCGTCGGCGCTGTCGATCGCGAGTGGACCCGTGTGCTTGATAGCGTGCCGAGCATCACCATCCCCTTTATGTCCTTTGCCGTTGGAACTGGCATCAGCCTGGGCACAGTACTGACGGGTGGAGTTCAGGGCCTGTTCCTTGGCGTTGGCGTCGTTGTTTTCACAGGCGGGCTCACTTACCTCGGCTATCGGTTTTTGTTGCGCCGTGGTTCGAAGAGCGGCATTGGCTTTGCGGCAGGTACAACGGCTGGTAACGCCGTTGCCGTCCCTATGGCCGTCGCCGTCGCCGACCCCCGCTTCCTGCCCTTCGTCGAATCGGCCGCCGCGCAAACTGCGACAGCAGTTCTGGTGACTGCCATCCTTGCACCAATTGTAGCCTCGTGGGTACTCAAACGCTCAGGCGGGCTCACTGTGCACGATCCGGTGGCCGCGAGCGTGGCGTAACGAGCCTTTGTGGAGGAACAGGTGCCTGGTTTCACTCCTGAAACCAGGTCATCGCACCAGTCAAACGCTCTGCCAGCCAGCGCTTTTCAAAGACCCGATCTTCAGGTTGTGGATACTGGTCAGGAGCAGCAAGAAACGAGGCCTGAACCACGAGCCTTGATGACATTTCATTGACATGTCAATGGGATTTCACTATGAGTTTATAGGGGGGGTTTTTGTCGTAGGGCAGGGAGTGGCTCGGTCCGGCGCAAAGTCTGAGACAATAATGAGGTTGCTACATTGGCACGTCTGGATGTGGCGCAGCTTGGTAAGGTTAGACCGGAAGACGACATCGCGCGAGGTTGCCTTGGCGCCGTTGATGGCCCTGTGACCGCCGCCGACAGGCTCGTCATGCTCGCATGAGAAAAGCCTGACAAAACGGTGACGCCGATTTCGCGGCGGTGCCCAGACAAATGTACATCATTCGTCGGAGGAGGAGCCGCGACATGAGTGCTGAGGTAATTAAAGCAAGTATACCCCCTGATGATTTAAACGGCGAAAAATTTGCCGCCAAAGTCTCGGGCATCGATAAAAAATTCGGCGTGGTGCACGCACTTAAAGGTGTTTCCATTTCGTTTCGTCGTGGCGATGTTCACGCGATCGCGGGCGAAAACGGCGCTGGCAAATCAACGCTCATGAAGATCTTGTCGGGCGTGATCGGCAGCTACGACGGTTATATCGAGATCGAAGGCGAACGCTGTCGCTTTGACAGCATCCGCGATGCTGAAAGGCACGGCGTGTTTCTGGTTCCACAGGAACTCAATGTCGTGCCGGAACTGCGGGTTGGTGAATACCTGTTCCTCAATCGGGAACCTCGCCGCTGGGGCATGGTGGATACGAAGACGCTGTGGGCAGACGCGGTCCGCTGGCTGGCAGTCTTCAAACTCGACCTGTCTCCGTTGCTACGGATGGGCGAGTTGAGCACGCACCAGCAGCAACTCGTCAGCATCGCTCGGGCCATGACCCAGGGCGTGAAACTAATCATCCTCGATGAGCCGACGTCGAACCTGACCGAGCGTGAGACCGAACTGATGTTCGAGCAGATTTCCGATCTTCACACGCACGGCGTGACCTCCATCTATATCTCTCACCGGCTCCACGAGTTCGAGCGCATCGCAAACGCGGTGACAGTTATGCGCGACGGCGCGGTCGTCGATCATTTCCGCCTCCAGGGGCAATCAGATACACCACGTCGCGTCGTTCAGGCCATGGTCGGGCGAGACCTGACGGAAATGTATCCCAAGCTCGCTTTCGTAGCTGGCAAGTCGAAATTATCTCTGCGGGAATGGACCATTCCAAATCGCGGGCCGGGGCGTGCCAATTTCGTTGAAAATCTCAATCTCGATGTCCGCGCAGGCGAGGTCCTCGGGATATTCGGCCTGCTCGGTTCCGGAGCCTTCGACCTGACGCGCTCGCTCTTTGGAGTCCATGAGGCGAAGGTGCGGGGTAGGATGGAGATCGACGGCCGGGCCGTCAACGTCGTCAGTCCCAGAGACGCCATTCGCAGCGGCATCGCATACATTCCGGCCGAGAGAAAACGCGACGGGCTGATTGAAGCTCACTCGATCACGAGCAATATGACCCTGGCTGCACTCGGTCGTCTAACGCACTTCGGGGTTCTTGATCGCTATGCCGAACTGAAGCGCGTGCAGCAGTATGTGACGAGCCTCAAGGTCAAGTGTGGGTCTGTAGAACAGCCCATTTCGCAGCTTTCGGGCGGAAATCAGCAGAAGGTCGTTGCGGCGAAATGGCTGCTCACCGCACCGGAGGTCTTTATACTCGAAGAGCCGACGCGAGGCGTGGACATCAATGCACGCGTCGATTTCTACGCGCTTATCAACGACCTCGCTGCGGCGGGCAAAGCAATCATCATCGTTTCCACCGATTTGCCTGAGGTGCTGGGCATGTCGGACCGTGTGCTGGCCATGCTCGAGGGGAGGATCGTGCGTGAATGGCCCCAGGGCGAGGCAACGGAGGAGGACGTGATGACAGCAGCTGCAGGTGGATCCGGGCAATGAACATGAGCGCGAGGACAGCAGTGACGGCACAAACGACAACGAACAAGGGAGGGACATTCCGGAATCTGCCAGAAATGATGTCTCATGGCGAGCTTCGGCTGCTGCCGCTGATCATCGTTCTAATGGTGGTCTGGATGGTGATGCAGTATCTCACTGGCGGACTCTTTCTCAGTGCCCGCAATCTTACCAATTTGAGTGGCCAGGTCGCTATCACCGCACTGCTAACATCCGGCGCCGTCTTGATAATGATCCCGGGCTTCATCGATCTTTCTCTTGGCGCAACCGTTGCCGCCGCCGCCGTGATAGCCGCAATGGCTGGGGCCCAGTTCGAGCTTGCGCTTTGGCAGACCATCGTGGTCACCTTGGGCTTCGGCTTGGTGATAGGTCTTTGGCACGCTTTTTGGATCGCGTGGATGAAGGTGCCTTCCTTCATCGTGACCCTTGGCAGTTTGCTGGCCATACGCGGCTTATCGCTCGTCATCACCAATGCCGAGACGATATCGCCGAGCCCGGATATCCTTGTGATCTCGGACACGTCCTTGTCGGCAATGCTGAGTATTGTCGTCTTGATGGCCTTCTGGCTCGCCTTTGCACTGCTGCAGTTGCGGGAATGGAGGGCTCGGATGCAAGCAGGCATCAAGTCGTCATTTTTTTCCGTCGTCGGCATACCGGTGGTGTCGGTCGGGATCTTTGCATGCGGTGTCATGGTCGTGGCCGTTAGCTACAGGGGTTTGCCTCTGCCAGTGGTTTTCGTTCTGGCGGTTGTCGCCCTGACCGGCTGGCTGCTGCGTTACACTGCGTTCGGCCGACGGCTGTACGCCATCGGCGGCAATCGCCAGGCAGCCTTGCTCGCCGGAATCAATATTCGGGCACATGTCTCGATAGTATTCGCTTTCATGGGGTTGCTCTACGGTTTGGCCGGGCTTGTTCTGGTTGCGCGTCTCGACAGCGCGCCGCCAGGCGCAATGCAGGGGCTCGAACTTAACGTTATCGCCGCAGCCGTGATCGGCGGAACCAGCCTCATGGGTGGCAGGGGAACCGTGGCTGGTGCGGTCATCGGCGCAATCCTAATGGAAAGCTTGTCCAACGGTATGAGCCTCATGAACCTGCCGTCTGCCTACCAGTCCATCACAGTCGGTCTCGTACTTCTCTTTGCAGTTTACGCAGATATGCGCGGACGCGGCGGAAGATTTGGAGACTGATCGAAGCAATCTTCGACAACATGCTGGCTATCGAATTGTCGCCGATGGAGTGCGACAGAAACTGGGAGAGAGAAACATGACAGACAAAGTGAAGAAGTCCGGCCTCACACGCCGGCACACGCTCGGCATCGCCGGTGCAGGTTTGCTGGCAGCGCTGGTGAACTTCAAGGCCGTTCATGCTCAAGACAAGAAACTGAAGGTCGGCTTGATCATGCCGAATTACGATCAGCTTCGCTGGAAGAACGCCGACCAGGCATTCTTCGAGAAGCAGGCTGCCGAACTGGGTATCGAGGTCCTTGCCCAAGCCTCCAACGCGTCGGAATCGCTACAGGCGAGCCAGGTTGAGAACATGCTCACGCAAGGCATTGATGTTCTCGTCCTTACCCCGGTCAATGCGAACGCGGCCAACGCGCTGATCCGCAAGGCCAAGCAGGCCAGCGTTCCGGTTATCAACTACAACTTCCTGATCAATAAGGGCGACGTTGTCTGCTTCCTTGGCCGTGATGCGGTGGAAATGGGCGAAAAAATTGCCCAGGCCGCTGTAAGCGCCCACCCGAAGGGCAACTATGTAATCGCCGCCGGCGAGGAATCGACCAGCGTTGCCAAAGAGACACGTCAGGGCTTCCTCAACGTGCTCAAACCCTTTCTGGACAAGGGGGACATCAAGGTGGTGTCTGACCAGTTCAACAAGAATTGGTCGACCGACAGCGCGCGTGCGCAGGTTGAGAACGCTCTGACGAAGAACAATAACGATGTCGTCGCCGTCCTTTGCGGCAACGACGGCACCGCCTACGGAGCCGTCCAGGCCCTGCAGGCACAAGGGCTCGGCGGCAAGGTCTTCGTCACAGGTGTCGATGCCGAGCCACGCGCACAGGAACTAATAAAGCAGGGCCTGATGGCGCTGTCCAACTTCACGGCCTTCGACCAGATGGGCGTCGAGGCTGCCAAGGCCGCCTTTGCGGTGGGGCAGGGCAAACCGATCGAAGCCTCCGCCACGGTTAACAATGGCCTCAAGGATGTGCCCTGGATCAAGATCCTGAACTTCAATGTCACCAAGGACAATCTCGATCAGGCTAGCAAGGACTTTCCTTGGTGGTTCGCCAAACAGGGTTGAACCTTGCAGATCCTCAGGTGCCCCACGGCGCCTGAGGTAAACCTGGAAGAGTAAAATGCTTGTCACGGAAGAAGACGCTACGTGGAGACGATCGTGAACAACCAGTTGAATCATGCCGGAAACCAGTCCGGTCTTGCCACCCAGCTCGGAGCGATGCTTAGAAGTATGCGAGTCGTGGATTTGTCGCCGACGCTTGAGCGTGGAATTCCAAACTGGCCGATGCATCCGCCGCTTGTTATCGACAAGGCGAGACTGAAGGCGCGCGATGGATATTACAGCCAGTTGCTGATGATTTCTGAACATACCGGCACGCACGTCGACGCGCCTGCGCATTTTCACGGTGACCTTATGCACATGACAATCGATACCTTCCCACCAGACGTGCTTATTGCGCCCGCAGTGCTCTACGATTTTTCGGACAAGGATCTCCAGCCAGGAGATTTGATTTCTTTGGACATGGTGAAAACCTACGAGGCGGAAAAAGGCGCGCAGGTCGGAGAGGGCGAAATTCCGCTGATCAACTTCGGTTGGATGCAGCGTTACTGGCGAACCGACGATCAGAGCACTTGGTTCGTCAAAAACGCTCCCGGTATCCAGGAGGATGCGATCATCTACTTCAAGGAGAGAGGCATACGGGCAATCGGCTGCGATACCGTTGCTTGCGATATGGCTGTGATCGATGGTGTCGGCCAAGAGACAACAGGGCATACCACCCACTGGTTGCCAAACGGCATTTTGATTATAGAGATGCTCACGAACCTCCATCAGCTTTCCCTGCGCAGCCTCTTTGTTGCCACTCCTATGAAAATCAGGGAAGGTTCGGGGTCGCCAATTCGTCCTGTCGCTTTCTGTGAACCGTGAAACGTGCTCTTATTAAGGTCAGCAGTTGGCAGCTTTTCTTGAGCACGTGTTAGTTTACAGGGCTAATATTCGCGGCGTCTGCAATCGAAGCTGATATTGCTTGCCAGATTGTGAAGGAGAACCTGAATGAAACCCAATTCTAGCCCCGGTTATGAAGATGGCGGCCCGAAGCGTGTTCTGCTGCGTGATGAAGCATACCTGACCATCAAAGAGTTCCTGCTCACCGAAGAGTCTGAAGAGGTCCTATCGGAACGAACGCTTGCATCGCGGTTCAAGCTGGGTCTAGCGCCCGTGCGATCTGCAGTCGAACGTCTTCGGGCGGAGGGATTGCTAACGGCGATGATGAACAGCGGTCTCCGCCTCCCGGAAATCACTGCCCGTGAGATTTTGGATTTCTATGAGATGCGGATGGTGATCGAGGTGCATGTCGTCGCCTCGCTCACAGGCAAACTTTCGGATGATCAATTAAAACAACTGTACGCGATACTGGACGAGCAGGATATCTGCGCAGAAACACGCAATACGAACCGCTACCACCAGCTTGATCTGGACTTTCATACAACGCTTGCCGAGCTGCATGGAAATTCCGAGATGGTTCGGACCCTGCAACAGATGCGCGACAAAATGTACAGGCTTTCTCGGCGCCTGCACCGAATTCATCCCGAGCGGCTGAGTTTGAACGCGCAACAGCACAGGGCGATTGTGGATGCAATTCGCGAAGGCGAGATCGATAAGTCGCGCAAGAGTATGCAGGCGCATCTGGCCTGGGGACGTGCATTCACCCTCGATCCCAACGGGCGGATGGGAGGGGACTGGCAGCGACTAACGGTCGCTGCAGGCTGACCTTGAACTGACGGAGTCGGGTCTCAGCGAGGGTAAGGCCGAACTGTTAGCCTTCGGCCACCACTTTATCGCCAACCCCGATCTAGTTGAAGGCTGAAAACCGGCACTCCACTCGCCCAGATGAACCCGGCCACGATCTATGGCGGTGGCGCCGAGGGCTACACCGATTATCCCGCCGCAATCGTCTCGGCCGACGCCTGATCCGGAGTAGCAGCATCATGAAGGCTCTCATTCTCGACCGCTACGGCAAGAAGCAGGCGCTGCGTCTCGGCGACATGCCCGTGCCCGGTCCCGAGGACGTGCTGGTCGAGGTTGAGACGGCCGGCCTTAACATCCTCGACTCCAAGATCCGGGATAGCGCGTTCAAGCCGATCCTTCCGTACAAGACGCCGCTCGTGCTCGGGCACGATCTGGCCGGCGCGGTGATCACGTCGGCGCGAATGTGCGGCGCTTCAAAGTCGGTGACGCCGTCTATGCCCGCCCCCGTGACGGGCAGATCGGCGCCTTTGCCGAACGGATCGCGGTCAAGGAGAGCGATCTGGCGCTCAAGCCCGCCAACTGTCGATGGCGGAGGCCGCGTCGATCCCGCTGGTCAGGCTGACCGCCTGGCAAGTGCTGGTCGAGCGTGCGCAGATCAAGCCGGGACAGAATTTTGATCCATGCCGGATAGGGCGGTGTCGGCACCTTCGCCATCCAGCTCGCAAAGCATCTTGGAGCCACCGTCGCGACAACGGCAGGCCTGGGTGAACAGCTTCATCTATTTCAGCCAGTTGAACGGCGATCTCGATCGCCTCAGCCAGACCTATCTCGGCCTACCCCTGCAGCCTCTTCAGCTAGGTCTTCCGCCGGTAGCGAGTTATCAAGATCGATCGTCGGCACACGGCGATCGATCTCGATCATTGAATAGTGAAAACCAAAGAAGAATTTAATACCCAAAGCAACGAACATCGGGGACCGACCCGTCCGGTTCGGCAGTAGGAGCTGGCGCCGGCGCGTTCCATCCCACTGCCAGGCGACTGGACGGCCAGTGCTCGATAAGGGTGGGGCGAGGGTTTGCTTCTGTTCAAGCCGAAGGATAGGAGTTGGCATCCCGGATTTGGCGCATGTTGCCGGACTTCGATTGTCTCAGTCGGGTGGATTGTCGCCATACGAGCTTCGGTGCCAGAATGACCAGCATGCTGATGGAACGGACGTTCGCCCTGTCTCAAATAATGACCGGGGTGGCAAAGTCCTGGAGGACAATCATGACACTACCCAGCTACGCAATGAACCGGGCGAGTTTCCCGGAGATGTACGAGCGGTGGCTAGTCGGTCCTCTTTTCCGCCCATGGGCCGAAATGACTCTCGAAGAGCTGGCACTATCTCCAGGCGACCGTGTCCTCGATATCGCTTGCGGAACAGGAATAGCGGCGCGCGTTGCAAGAGAGCGGCTCGGTCACGCCGCATACGTCGTCGGCATCGACATCAGTCCGGATATGCTTGCCGTGGCGCGCACTGTGGAACCAGCCATAGACTGGCGCGAAGGCAATGCAAGCGCCCTGCCTCTTTGCGACGGAGAGCAGTTCGACGTGGTCGTCTGCCAGCAAGGACTGCAGTTTTTTCCTGACAAGCCCGCGGCGGCGGCGCAGATGCGTGGCGCGCTGGCAAAGGTGGCAGGCTGGCGCTGGCCACGTGGCGCCCAGACGATGAAATCCCGTTCTTTCGAGAGCTGCGCCGCGTCGCGGAGCGCCACCTGGGCGCCATCGTCGATCAGCGGTACAGCCTAGGGGATGCTGCCCCGCTTGAGGCGCTGCTGCGAGACGCAGGCTTCCATGAGGTCCGATCAAGGACCGTTTCGCGCACCGTCCGTTTCGGAGAAGGCGCACCCTTCCTGCGATTGAATACGATGGCGCTGGTTGGGATGAGTTCTCTAGCCAAGGAAATCGGCAATCAGGAACGCAAGCGCATCGTGGACGAGATCGTGAGCCATAGTGCGTCCGCGCTGCAGCCATACAGGGATGGATCGGGACTCGCTTTCGAGCTCAGCACCAATCTGGCGACAGCCAAAGGGTGAAGTGCTTCCCTTGTCCCGCTATGGGAACATGAGCCATCCCGGATGGCAGTGGCAAATCTGGGCAACAGCAGGTGACGGCAGTTTCTCCATACAAAGCCGATGTTCCCGAACAGGCCGATGAACAATAAGGGTCGAAGGGAGCCGATCTTCACGAGCCCTGTACACGGAATGTTACGAGCGTTCACGTTCTGGCCAAAAACATCGCATAATGGATCGTCGGGAACCCTGTGAAAATGTCTCGGGGCGAACTTCTGGTGCCGATTTCTTTCAAGGGCTTTGAGCGCATAGACGGCCCTCGGCCCCATTCGATTGGCCACCAATTCTCCTCCCGGAATAGTGCGGTCGATCTGATATGAGCATGCCCATAGACGGATGGTCCGGTAGGCGCTATTCGTGATGTAACCGTACATCACCAAATCATCCCTTATTATCCCAAGGCCTCTCAGATTGAAAAAAGTGCAGCGCAGTTTTGCCGTCGAGTACAAGAACGGCAGGCGAAAACTCGATCCCAAGTCGAACGCGATCTGGGGCAACATGGATCTAAAGTCAGTCGCTCGCGATCTAGAGGAAGAGACATCGCCGCATCTGTCAGATAGTTCTCAGCATGGCACGTCCTACGGCGCAATGTCTTTCCCGGAACCTGACGGCAAGTCGTTGTTGACACCGTCTCTTGGGGCGGCAACAACTGTATCAGATACACAGGAGATGAGCATGGCCGACGAGACTGATACGATAACCAAGGCTGATGGACCGACCGTCGCCGACACGCCTACTGCGCCGAAGAAACAGCGCAAACCCCGCGCCAAGAAAGCGGCGGCACTTGAGACCTCGTCAGCTGACGCTACTGCAGAGCCGGCGGCGGCGCTGACCGGTGCCGGTGGCGGGAAGAGGAGAGGGCGCAAGGCAAAGGTGATCGAAGCTGCGTCGAGTGCTAAACGTACGCGTGTTCGCCGTGCTCCAAAGCCCGCACAGACCACCTCGGCCGCGCCGATAACAGCGATCGATGAGATGGCGGATCTCTTGCAGTTGGAAGAGGAAAATCAGCGGCTGCGCAAGCTTCTGGCTGAAAAGCTTCGCGCTGAAAATGCCGATCTGCGCAAACGGCTCAAGCTCGATTGATATTAGCAGCCAGTCAACCGCCGGCCGCATTTCTATGCTTATCGAGACATACAGTTTGGCGGCGATGCTGTTGCCGGAACTCAAACTCACTGCCTGCTTGCGGGATAAAACGCGAGGTCGGATAGATGGCGTCTCCCTGGAAACTTCTTGCCCGGCTGATCTCACCGGGACGCGGACAAAAGAGAGAAAACGGCTCGACCGAGAAGGTTACGGCGGAGGCGTTGGCTATTGCGGGTCCGACTGAAAAGCCTGCCGAGGAGAGCCTGATTAGCGCTGCTCGACCGGCAAGCGAGGAGCTACCTCGTCACGATCATGCCGCTGCAATCTCCGCAGTGCCTGTGCATTCCGAAAAAGCCGAAAACGATGTCCGCGACAAGATCGACGGCGATGTCGCCAAAATGGTGGAGGTCGCTAATCCGGCTATATCCGGGGGGACTGGTATCGACGTCACGGCTGCACATGATACCCCTAGGATCAAGCGAACTGTGGAGGTCGCACCGCGCAAGCAAAGGAGCCGCGGCAAGGAAGCGGTGGCGATAGCGAATGGTCGCAAGGGTATACACACTGCAAACGAGATGAGCCTCGATGACGAGATCAAGGTGTTGAGGGCTCAGTTGGCCAGAAAGTTAAAGCTGCAAAACGCGCAGTTGAGAAAAATGCTAGACCGGTTTGAACGCTGAGCGTGGCGCGCTGCCTGTCCATTTAACCCAGGATCGATTGCAAGCCTTTGCCGGTTCAGATCCCGTCAAGGCGGTCGAACGTGGCGAGGCTTATTTAAGAGCGCTTACCTTAGCTTTCTCCTTATTTAAATAAAGCCACGCTTGCTTAAATAGCGGCCGAAACCCATACTCGCGTCATGTCTGATTCCGAACCCAATCAGCGGCGCGGCCGCTTTGTCGAAACATCAGTTTGGCCTGCTGCCGGTTTCGTGGACACCGAGTTAAGGTGTTTCCAATGAAACTGGAGCGCATGAATGCAACGAAGGAAGTTCAGCCGCGAGTATAAGCTTGAGGCAGTGAAGTTGGTGCGAGAGCGTGGGGTCAGCGTTGCGCAGGCATCCCGCGATCTGGATGTTCATGAAAATGTCCTGCGCAAGTGGGTAAGAGAATACGGCTCCGACCCTGTGCAGGCTTTTCCTGGTCACGGGCAGATGAAGCCCGAGCAGCTTGAGATCGAGAGGCTTCGAAAAGAAGTCGCCAAGCTGAAGGCGGAGCGCGACATCTTAAAAAAGGCCGCCGCCTACTTTGCGAAGGATGTGATATGAAGTTCGCGTTCATTGCAAAGCACCGCTCGATCTGGCCGGTGGCATGGCTCTGCGAAGCGCTGGGTGTATCGCGTTCCGGCTTTCATGCCTGGTTACATCGGTCACCGAGCCAGCATGCCCGGTATGACGAGGCTCTGCTCGACAAGATCAAGGACAGCTTTAAGGACAGCGACCGCACCTACGGCGCGCGGCGTGTCTGGCATGATCTTCTCGCGGAAGGCTTTTCCTGTGGGCTGCATCGCGTCGAGCGTCTCATGCGCGACAACGCATTGAGAGCAAGACCGAGAAGGCGGGGTTTGCCGAAAGACGACGGTGAGCGCCCGGTCATCATGCCGAATGTTCTGGACCGTCAGTTCTCGGCGGGAAGGCCGAACCAGAAGTGGGTGGCCGATTTTACCTATCTATGGACGGCTGAGGGCTGGCTCTATGTGGCTGCCGTCATCGACCTGTTCTCGCGCCGTGTCGTCGGCTGGTCGATGAATGCCAACATGACGGCCCAGCTCGCACAAATGCGCTGATCATGGCGATCTGGCGCAGAGGCAAGCCGGATGCGCTTCTCCACCATTCGGACCAGGGTAGCCAATACACCAGCGATCAGTTCCAGCGTCTCATGGCCGATCACGGCATGAGCCGGTCCGGCAACGTCTGGGACAATGCCGCGATGGAAAGCTTCTTCTCATCACTCAAGACGGAAAGGACAGCTCGCAAAGTCTACAGGACCAGGGACGATGCAAAGGCGGACGTGTTCGACTACATCGAGCGCTTCTACAATCCGAAGCGTCGGCATTCGGCACTGGGCTACCTCAGCCCGATGGAATTTGAAAACAAGGTCGGATTAGCCTAACTCGGTGTCCGAAAAACCGGCAGCAGGCCATCCTGGGGCGGTTCACATCCGTCAAATATACCTTCCGGAATCAACCGAACCGAATTTAACAAATGGCGGTCCGATTACTGGAAAGCACGAGCAAATGACTTTTAGGAGGAGGTAAGGATGCCCCACGACATCAATGACGTGATAGCAGAACTTAAGGCGCTTGCCATTACGACTCCAAAAACGCCACCGTTACCGAATGACGTGCTCCTTGATCAATATGAAGCGGATATCGGCTTTACCTTTCCGGAGGATTATAGGAAATTCCTTAAGGAAGCGAGCAACGTCTTCGTAGGAACGCTAGAACCACTGATCGTGACAGACACACGCAACGCTCGTGGCGAGCTCTCCATTGCGTTGATAGAAGCGCGTCGCGTTGGTCTGCCCCATGATTTGCTTCCGATCTGCGAGGATAATGGCGATTATTACTGTTTTGCGCCGGATCAATCTATCAGATTGTGGGATCATAACGGGCTCTCAAGCGAAAAATGGCAGGACTAGCAACTTGGATTCATGAGGTTTGGATCGAAGGGCATTGAATACACGGCTGAAAGCGGGAAACTGGCGCCATCAGCCCCAGGGATTCGGTCTTGATGCCGGTCGCGCCTACTCCAAGTTCCACTGCTATGACGAGCCGACAGTTGGCTCCGAGCTCTCCGCGTCGGCGATGCCGTCATCGCCATTCCTTGATTCTTCTTCACGATATCTCTCGCTAGTTGAAAGTGAAGCGGGACCGACTGCCCCCGCTCCTTGCGCTCCGTTTTCATGAGGGCGGGTGGGGAGCTGCGAGGGGTGGGGCGCCAGGGGCACCCCTCGACCCCTATTCTCGCCGGCATCGGCGGCGTCGTCGGCTCAACCGGTGCGGCGTACGCCACGAACGCGTATCAAAACACCTTCCTGACGCACAAACAGCTGGATGAACTTAAAGAAGCGCTGATCGGTTGCGAAAAGCAGGGCGATCTCGCGGCCTGCAGGGCGGAGGTTTTCGGAACGCTACAGCGATCTCGACTTCGAGCAGGAAAAGAAGCTCGACGCCTGCCGGCAGTTTGAGTGCATGCAGAATGTTCTGCGGCAGCGAGCAGACGTCATGTTCAGCGCATTCGAAATAGGGGGTGTGCTGACCATACGGGCGGCGTGCCATGTCCAGACGGCGGAGATTGCCGAGAGGTTCGCCACCGAGCCTGACCACGGCGAGGAAAGGCACGACTGGAGTCGGCGAGCAGCAGGACGACGAGATAGACGACGGATCAGAAAACGTTTCCTAATGAAGCAGCGCTCACGCCGTCGCAGGTCAGATTGTCGTCTGGAGGCCGAGTTCGACCACGCGGCCGGTTGGGAGGCCGAAATAGTCAGTCGCGTTCCCGGCGTTCTGCGCAAGCGCGATGAATAGCCGGTCCTGCCAGAACGGCATGCCCCGCCGCTTCGACGGAAGGATCGTCCGGCGCGAGAGGAAGAAGGACGTCGACATGATGTCAAACTTCAAACCGAGTTTTCGGACCAGAACGAGGGCGCGTGGGATGTTCGGCGTCTCCATGTAGCCGAACGTGATGATCAAGCGGCTGAAGCGCGGATTGAAGCTCTCCAGGAAGATTTTCTCGTCGTCGGGGACGAAGGGCGTCGCCGCTGTCACAACGCTGAGGATGACGTTGTGCTCGTGAAGAACCTTGTAGTGCTTCAGACTGTGGAGGAGGGCGGTCGGCGCGCCCTCGATGTCGCTCGTCAGGAATATCGCGGTACCTGGGACGGTTGGCGGTTGTTTCTGGGCCAGCTTGTCGATGATCGCGGCCAGAGGGATCTCGTCCATCTTCGTACGGGCGGCAAGCAGACGGCGTCCCGACATCCACGTCTGCATGATCAGCCCCATCGTACAGGCGACCGCGACCGGCACCCAGCCGCCGTCCGCGAACTTGGCGACATTGGCGGCAAGGAAACCCGCGTCGATGATCACAAGCGGCAGCACTACCGCTGTGGCGATGATCATTTTCCAATTCCAGATGCGGCGCATGACAACGTAGAGCAGCACCGATGTGATCAGCATCTCGCCGGTGACGGCTATGCCATATGCCGCGGAGAGGCCGCTCGAATTGCGGAACTGCAGCACCAGTGCGACCACGAAGATGAAGAGGAACGAGTTGACCTGCGGCATGAAGATCTGCCCGGAGTGGGTTTCCGAAGTGTGGAGGATCTGGAGGCGCGGGAGCAGGTTCAGGTGCATCGCCTGGCGCACAAGAGAATACGCGCCCGATATCACCGCCTGGCTGGCGATAACGGTTGCCGCGGTCGCAAGACAGACGATCGGAAGCTTCGCCCAGTCGGGATGCATACCGAAGAAAGGATGGGCGGCCATCTCGGGGTTTGCCAGCACGAAGGCGCCTTGCCCAAAGTAGTTGAGTAACAGGCACGGAAAGACAAGCACGAACCAGGCGGTGACGATCGGCCGCCGACCGAAGTGGCCGAGGTCGACGTATAGCGCCTCTGCTCCCGTGACGGCTAGAAACACGGCCCCGAGGACCGTGATAGTGGTGCCGACGTTGGACGCGGCATAGCGAAGCGCATGGAGAGGATTGACGGCCCAGAGAACATCCGGATCGTCGACAATGTGAACTGTCCCGCTCACGCCCAGCACCACGAACCAAAGGGCCATGACGGGACCGAATACGGAAGCGACGCCGCCCGTTCCAAAGCGCTGCACGAAGAATAAGACCGCGATAATCGCCAGGGTGATTGGGACGATCCATCCGGAAAGAGCGGGCGCGACCACCTGGATGCCTTCAACCGCCGACAACACCGATATCGCCGGAGTGATAATGGCGTCGCCCAGGAAGAGCGAGGCACCTGCGACGCCAAGAACAAGAACCCAGGCAGGCCGACTTGAGAGGCTTTCTCTCGCGAGCGTCATCAGGGAAAGCGTCCCGCCTTCGCCGCGGTTGTCTGCCTTTAGGACGAAGGAAACGTACTTGACGGTCACGACGATCGTCAGCGCCCAGACGATAAGGGAGAGGATACCAAGCACGTTCTCTCTATGCGATCCACTCCCCATGGTCGCATGCAGCGCCTCCCTGAAGGCATAAAGCGGACTGGTGCCTATGTCTCCATAGACGACGCCGAGAGCAGCTAGCACCAGGCCACGAAGGCCGCTACTGGTTTTATGTTCGATCTCGGGATCTTGCGATCTGAGTTGGGGATAGGTCAAAGGGCCTCGCGTTGAATTTGCCTCGCTCGATCCGCCGCCGTCGGAGTAGTTAGAAAATGCGAGGCGGTCACCACGATTGTCAAACAAGTTTGTCGATCGGTTTGTGATCCAGAGGAGCCCATCCTGCCCGATCGAATCCGCTCCTCTCAAAAGCGACATCCTGCGCAGCGCCGCCACGACCTGTGCGTGATCGTATGGCTTCGGAAAGAACAGGGTTCTCAATGTCGCTGTCATCGAGGCGGTCCAGCGGTGATGATGATCTCGATCGGCGGCCATCGGTCGCGGATCGCGGCTGCGAGCTTCAACCCGTTCATGGATCTCGGCAAGTCGACGTCGGTGAACACGATCGTAATGCCCCGCCGCGCTTCCAGGATCGCGATTGCTTCGTCCGCATCGCGCGCCTCGACGGGATCGGATCCGCCTTCCTGCCCCATGTCCATCAGTCATCTCTGCGGTTTCAATACCCTGCTTTGCCGAGAGAACAAACCTATTGTTAAATAGCTTGCGACATCAGCCAATCGGCGAACACCTTTGACAGCCGCCGCTGGCTGCCGGCTTTTGGATAGGCGAGATAGTGGCCGATGTAGCGGTTATCGCGGCTGTTGCTGAACGGGCGAACCAGACGCCCGCTGTCCAGCTCGCGCCTTGCCAGAGTGTTCGACTCTAACGCCACTCCTAGCCCGTTTGCCGCGGCGTCGACTGCCAGAAAGCTTCTATCGAAGCTCATGGCGGGCAGGGGCGGAGGTCCGAGATTGTTGAGTTCAAACCAGTCGATCCATTGAATTCTTTTCAGGTCGCTGCGGATGAGGGGAAGACGCGTGAGATCGCGCGGAGTTTCCAGTCGTTCAGCCATTTTTGGAGAACACAGCGGAGAAATGATCTCTTCTCCAAGCGGCACGACGATCAAATCTTCTCTGTTCGATGGTTCGCCGTAGATGATGTCGACATCAAACAGGCCGTCGACGAAACGGGCATAGTTTGTGCTGGCCGCAACCCTCACCTCAACTCCCGCATTTTTTGCAAGGAAGTCGGGAAGGCGTGCAGAAAGCACCTGCGCGGCATAGCTCGGCGCGCAGTGAACCCGCAGGAGGTGAGTCTTGTTGGATGAAATCATCTCAACACCGCGACGAAGCTCTTCAAAGGCGTTGGAGGCATGGGAGAGGAGCGTCTGCCCCGCCAGAGTCAAGGTGACCTTTCGCGTGCTTCGCTCGAAGAGCGAGATGCCAAGGTCACGCTCGAGCTTTGCAATGGCGTGACTTACGGCGCTGGGTGACAGGTGCAGTTCCTCGGCTGCAGCGCGGAAAGATGCCAGCCTGGCTGCGGCTTCAAAGATGCGGACCGCGGAAAGTGAGGCCATCTGTAACATCGGATTAGTGAACCAGATTCACCCACCGTTGTAAACTTCGCGTTTGTCGAACGGCGTCAACTCGATCAGTTTCGAACCCGCAAGCCAACTGACTTGTCAAAGATTTGCCAGATGCTCGGGTCGCATCGGGAGGAGATCACATGCTACTGAATGGGAAGACAGCGGTCATTTCGGGCGCGGCGAGCAGGCGCGGCATCGGCCGTGCGACGGCGCAGCTTTTCGCCGAGCATGGCGCTCGCGTCGCGATCCTCGATATCGATGCCGACGCTGCTGCGGAGGCCGCCGCGGCGCTGCCGAGCGTCAAGTCTGGCAACCATGTCGGCCTGCGCTGCGACGTCGCCGAAAAGTCGTCCTGCGCCGATGCCGCATCCAAGGTGATCGCCTCGTTCGGTTCGGTAAACGCGCTGATCAACAATGCCGGCATCACGCAGCCCGTTACCACGCTTGATATCACCGAAGCCGACTGGCAGCGGATCGTGGCGGTCAACATGACCGGTGTGCTCTTTCTCAGCCAGGCCTTCATCCCCTACATGCGCGACAACGGCGGCGGATCGATTGCCTGCATGTCCTCGGTCTCGGCGCAGCGTGGCGGCGGCATCTTCGGCGGACCTCATTACTCCGCAGCCAAGGCAGGCGTGCTCGGCCTCGCCAAAGCGATGGCTCGCGAATTCGGTCCAGCCGGCATTCGCGTCAACTCCGTCACGCCTGGCCTCATCCAGACGGATATCACCGGTGGCAAGCTCACCGATCAAATGCGCGCCGACATCATCAAGGGCATCCCTCTGAGCAGGCTCGGAGAGGCCGCCGACGTCGCGAATATCTACCTGTTCCTCGCCTCCGATCTGTCCGCCTACGTCACCGGAGCGGTGATCGACGTCAATGGCGGCATGCTGATCCACTGAGGTCTATCTGGAGAGACACCGACATGAGCCAGATCGGCCACAATATTAGCCTGACAGAGCGCGCCCGGCGCATCCGCCGTCACGCGCTGCGCATGGGTGAGGTACAGGGGCAGGGTTATATCGCCCAGGCCCTCGGCGTCGCCGACGTCCTTGCCGTATCCTACTTCCACGCCACGAACTACCGGCCGGAAGATCCCGAATGGGAAGGCCGCGACAGGTTCCTATTGTCGATCGGCCACTATGCCATCGCCCTCTATGCCGCGCTGATAGAAGCCAAGATCATTCCCGAGGACGAGCTGGAGACCTACGGCACGGATGACAGCCGGCTGCCGATGTC
This sequence comes from Rhizobium lentis, assembly GCF_014200175.1. Lineage (GTDB taxonomy): Bacteria > Pseudomonadota > Alphaproteobacteria > Rhizobiales > Rhizobiaceae > Rhizobium > Rhizobium mulingense. The sequence continues at coordinate 279,854 of NZ_JACHBD010000009.1, forward strand.
CGGCATGGCTGCCTACACGCCCGGCATGGAAATCACCGGCGGGTCGCTCGGACACGGACTAGGCATCGCGGTCGGCATGGCCTTGGCGCTGAAGCGGAAGAAATCCTCTTCCTTTGTCTATAATCTGTTTTCCGACGGCGAACTCGACGAGGGTTCGACCTGGGAGGCCGCGATGTCGGCCGGCTCCTACAAGCTCGACAATCTGATCGGCATCGTCGACGTTAATCAGATGCAGGCCGACGGGCCCTCGATCGGCGTGCTCAATTTCGAACCGCTGGGTCCCAAGTTCGAAGCCTTCGGCTGGTTCGTCCAGCGGGTCGACGGCAACGATATCGACGCGCTCGTAAAGGCCTTCGACGCCGCCCGTCACCACGCCGAGGCCAAGCCCCGCATCATCATATGCGACACGAAGATGGCGAAGGGGGTGCCCTTCCTCGAGGCGCGCGATCGAAACCATTTCCTGCGCGTCGAACCCCACGAATGGGCCGAGGCCCTCAGGATCATCGATGCGGGAGTGGAAGCATGAGGCGCTCGAAGTACATCCGGCCTGCCCATCTTGAAAGCGGCATCGACAAGCCCCGCCTAACGACGTCGGCGATGATCGCATCGATTGCCGGCCCCGATCAGCCGACGAGACCGGCACCCTTCGGCAACGCGCTCGCCGCCCTGGCGCGGAAGGACGACCGCATTGTCGGCATGTCCGCCGACCTCGCGAAATACACGGACCTTCACGTGTTCCGTGCTGCGCATCCCGACCGCTTCTACCAGATGGGCATGGCGGAACAGTTGCTGATGATGTCGGCGGCGGGCATGGCGCGCGAAGGCTTTCAGCCTTGGGTAACGACATATGCCGTCTTCGCGTCCAGGCGGTCCTACGACTTCATCTGCCTGGCGATTGCCGAGGAGATGCTTGATGTGAAGATCGTCTGCGCCCTTCCGGGCCTGACGACGGGATATGGGCCGAGCCACCAGGCGACGGAAGATCTCGCAATGTTCCGCGGCATGCCGAACCTGACGATCGTCGATCCATGCGACGCGAGCGAAATAGAGCAGGCAGTTCCGGCGATCGCCGCCCATAAGGGGCCAGTCTACATGCGCCTGCTGCGCGGCAACGTTCCGCTGGTTCTGGAGGAATACGGCTACACGTTCGAACTCGGCAAGGCCAAGCTCCTTCGGGATGGCAAGGACACGCTCATCATCTCGTCGGGCCTGATGACGATGCGCGCGCTCGAGGCTGCCACGCAGCTTCGAAACGACGGCGTCGACGCTGCCGTCCTGCACGTCCCAACCATAAAGCCGCTCGATGAGGCGACGATCGTCGCCGAGTGCCGCAAAGGCGGGCGGCTGGTGGTCGTGGCGGAGAACCATACCGTCATAGGCGGCCTTGGAGAGGCTGTCGCGGGGACGCTGTTGCGTGCCGGCGTCGCACCGCCGGCCTTCCGCCAGATCGGCCTGCCCGACCAGTTCCTGGAGGCGGGCGCCTTGCCGACGCTTCATGACCAATACGGGCTATCGACCCTGAAGGTGACGGAGGCGGTCAAGACCTGGCTCTCGACCGGACGACATCGGCCGGTTGAGGAGATGCCGGGCGCTTAAACAAGCTTGTGATGGAGGATGAAATGAGCTTGCAGATGAACAGAAGATTTTTCCTGGCGACCGCCACTGCTGCGCTCGCGGCCCCGGCAATCGTGCTTTCAAGCCGATCCGCCAGCGCTGCCGCCACGACCTTGACCCTTGGCCATGGCGCCGCGCCCGGCAATCCCAGAACCGTCGCTGCCGCTAAATTCGCGGAACTCGTCAAGCAGAAGACCGAAGGTCGTATCCAGATCAACGTCGCAGGCGCAGAGACGCTTGGCAGCGACTCCGCGATGCTCACCAGTCTCAGGACAGGCGCGCTGGATTTCACTGCCAACAGCCAGGGCGCAACTTCGGCGATCGTTCCGGAACTCAGCGCGCTCGGTCTGCCGTTCCTGTTCGAAAACACCGACAAGGCCGTCGCTGTCCTGAACGGTCCGGTGGGCGCCGAGCTCAACCGCCGCTTCGAAGCGGTCGGAGTCGTACCGCTCGACTGGTGGGACAACGGCATCCGGCACCTGACGAACTCGAAGCGGAAGGTGACTTCGCCTGCTGAGCTGGCGGGCATGAAAATCAGGACGCCGGCCGATCCGATGACCATCGACATCTTCCAGGCATTGGGAGCAGGCACCGAACAAATCGCCTTCGGCGAGCTCTACATCGCCCTCCAGCAGGGCGTTGTCGACGGGCAGGAGAATCCGCTCGCCAATATCGAAAGCTCGAAACTCCACGAGGTCAACAAATACATCAGCCTGACCGCCCACAAATGGGAATCCACACCGTTCCTGATGTCGAAGATCGCACAGGCCCGCTTGGGGTCTGATTTGGAGGCGGTCAAGGCCGCGGCGAAGGAGGCGGGTGCTCTGCAGCGGAAGCTCTCGAGCGAGAAGGCCGCTGAGGTGCTCGAGAACTTCAAGAAGAACTCCGCCGTCGAGGTCGTGGAAGTCGACCACGACGCTTTCGTCAAGGCGACCGCGTCCGTCGCGGACACCTGGAAGAAGAAGCCTTTCGGCGATTTTGTCACCCAGGTGGAAGCAGCTGCGAGGGGCTGAGGCTCCTCTCACGATCCGGAGGCCCCATGAGCAGGTTTTATTCAGCCGTCGATCTGGTCGCCGGTATCATCGTCTTATTCGCCCGTTTGGTGATCATCGTCAGCGGCATCGCGCTGACGGTGGTCACCACGGCCAACGTCGTGGCTCGATACGTTTCGGCGAGCGGGGGACTGTCGTTCGCCCAGGAGCTGCCGATGCTGATGTTTCCATGGTTCATCATCGCTGGAATCATCATTGCGGCCCATGCGGGCGGGCATATGGCCGTCGAATGGCTCTACGAAAAGCTCGACGGCCGTGCTCGGACGTCCGCCCTGATCGTCGCGAACGCGATCAGCGTCGTCGCATTTCTGGTGCTGGCATACCAGGCGACCATGGTGGCCGAGATCGCCGGGGCTGAGCGCAGCCCCGTTCTGCAGCTTCCGAACAGCATCGGCTACTACTCGCTGTCGATCGGCGCGGTGCTGGTGTCCATCGTCACCATCGCCGCGACCGTCCGCGTTCTCCGCCTCGGCTGGGATCACCGCCTCGAGATCAAGCCCGAGGAGATCGCGCTATGACACTCGTCATGATCATTTCCTTTTGCATCCTCATGGTCCTCGCCGTTCCCGTCGGCTATGGGCTGATCATTGCAGCGGGGCTTGGAGTCCTGTTCAACGGTTACGTTCCGCTCTCGGTGGTCGCCCAGCAGGTCTACGACCAGACCCAGTCCTTCCCGATGCTGGCGCTTCCGTTCTTCATGCTTGCAGGCACGCTGATGCTTGGCGGCGAGTTGGGACGTCAGCTCCTTGAACTCGCCTCGCGCGCCATGCAGCGGTGGCGAGGCGGACCGCTCTCGACCACCGTCGTATCCTCGGTCGTCTTTGGCGGCGTATCCGGTTCGGCCGTGGCGAATGCGAGTGCGCTCGGCTCCGTCCTCATCCCCTGGCAGAAGAAGCACGGGTTTCCGCCGGCGCTCTGCGCCGCCAACAACGCGACCTCCGCTGTCATCGACGTCCTCATCCCGCCTTCGATTCCGATGATCCTTTACGCTCTGATCAGCGGCGTCAGCGTTGGCGACCTGTTCATCTCCGGCATCGTTCCGGGGCTGATCATGGCGGCGAGCTTCGTGTTCGTCTGCTGGTACGTGTCAGTAAGGCGGGGGTATGCCATTGAGGCCGTGAAGGTCCGCAAGCGCGAGCTGGCGCGGCTGGCAGTGCAAAGTTTCCCGGCAATCCTGCTGCCAATCCTGATCATCGTCTTTCTGCGTTCCGGCCTGGCGACGCCGACAGAGGTCTCGGTCCTGTCGGTTGTCTACTCGCTGCTGCTCAGCATCCTCTTCTACCGTGACCTGACCTGGAAACGCTTCTGCGAGAACATGGTGGAGGCGGGCGTCGCGACGGGCGTCGTCATGCTCGTGATCATGGGCAGCGCGGCGGTCGGCTGGGTGCTGACATTTGATCAGGCTCCGCAGCACATGGCCGAATGGGTTTCGACGCACATCTCCAGTCCGATCGTCATCATTCTCATGATGAACCTGATCATGCTGGTGGTCGGCATGCCGCTCGATATGCCGCCGGCAATCCTCCTGCTCGGGCCGATCTTCGTTCCTCTGGCCGATTCCATCGGCCTCGACCGGGTCCAGCTTGGACTGATGATGGTGATCAACCTCGGGATCGGGCTCTACACGCCGCCGATCGGCACCACCCTGTTCATCTCGTCTTCAATCGCAAAGGCGCCACTTGGCACCACGACGAACGAGCTCTGGCCTTTTTTCGGCATGGCCATGTTGCTTCTCCTTGCGGTCAGCTTCGTGCCGGCGCTGACGATCTACTGAGGAGCGTCCGATGAGCGAAACGTCCAAGAACGTCATCACCGTCCGAGGACTTACAAAGTCCTACGGTGCGACCCCGGTCCTCAAAGGCGTCGACTTCTCCGTTGCGCGAGGGGAGGTTCATGCGCTGCTTGGCGGTAACGGCGCCGGCAAGTCGACGATGATCAAGATCATCACCGGCGCGGCCTCGCGCAACGATGGAGAGATCCGCTTCTTCGACAGCGAGGGCAGCGAACGGAGCGAGGCCGAGGGCAGGGCGAAGGTCGCGGTCGTGCACCAGGAACTTGCGCTCCTGCCGCATTTGACCGTCGCCGAAAACATTGCCCTGCCGCATCAAAGGAGAGGTGCGGGCTTGTTTCGGCGTGTGGCCGCAGCGAGACAGGCCTACGATGCGCTGAGAATGATCGACCAGGATTTCGCCGCCAGGTCCTTGCACAGGCTGGTGGGCAGCCTGAGCCTCCACGAAGCTCAGATGGTCGAAATCGCCAGGGCTCTTTCTTCGGGTGCGGAATTGATCCTCCTCGACGAGCCGACTGCCAATCTCACAGCTCTTGAGACGGAGAGGCTGTTTGAGGTCCTGAGGCGGCTCACCCGGGATACCGGTCTGTCGGTCGTGTTCGTCTCGCACCGGATGAAGGAGATCAGGCAGATCGCCAATGTCTGCACGATCATCCGCGACGGCCGGACGGTAGCCGATCGTCAGCCGATGGCAGAGCTGACAGACGCCGGCATCATCGAAAAGATGGGGCAGGTGGCAGCCTCTCATGCACCGGAACGGGCACCGCGGGCCGAATACGGGTCGGGCACCTTCGCTGCGACGGATACTATTACCATCGAGGAGGCAGGTTTCAGGCTGGAACTGTCGCCGGGCACCGTCCTCGGCGTGGCCGGCGCACCGGCTGGACCGGCAGCACTGATCGAAGCGCTGACAGGCGCCGCCCGCAAGAAGCGATGGACGGTTGCGCATGCGGGATGGCCGGACCAGCTCGGATCACCGCGCAAAGCCGCCCGCCTGGGAGCGGGATATGTGACCGGCGATCGCGCACACAAGGGAGTTCTCCACAGTCTTCCGATCATCGATAACGTGATGGCGTCCCGCCGAGTGACCAGAGGCGCGCTCCTCGCCGGCGGCTCTGAAGGGGGCGAATGCCTCGATCTGCTGAAGGCCTTGAAGGTGAAGGCCGCTTCCGTCTGGGATCTGCCGAGCACTCTGAGCGGTGGCACGCAGCAGAAGCTGCTGCTTGCCCGCTGGCTGGGCTTGCCCTCCCGACTGCTGGTGCTCGAGGAACCGACCAGAGGCGTGGATATCGGAACCAAGCGTGAGATCTATCAGCTCATCAGACAGATGGCCGCTTCAGGCACGATGATCGTCTGGTGGTCCACCGAAAATGTCGAACTGCTGGAAGTCTGCGACCGCGTCATCGCCTTCGACACCGAGGGACGGTGTGCCGGCGTGATGGACCGCGATGACTTCAGTGAAGAGAAACTTGTTACTTTGACTGGAATGGCCGCATGACTGGGACCCGGGCACACATCGCGCCGACCGAGGCGCCGGCAACACAAATCAGACAGAGGGAAAGCCTCTTTAGCGCCTACAGGACCGAGATTGCGATCGCTCTGGCCATCGTGCTGCTGGCCCTTGCGGTCGGCTCGCAGGTTCCTCAGGCACTCACCTGGGGCAACTTCGCCAATATCACCCAGGCCGGTGCGCCTCTTATCATCATGTCGCTGGGTGTCCTGCTTGTCGTCATCACCGGCGGTATCGACCTATCTGTCGGCTCGGTCTTCTCCTTGACCGGGATGGTGACGGCGCAGGCGATGGCAAATGGATTTGGCGGCATATCGGCAAGCCTGATCGGTCTCGGCGTCGGACTTGTTTTCGGATCGATCAACGGCTTCCTCGTCACGATCGCCGGTCTGGCGCCGTTCGTCGTAACCCTCATCACCTTTGCCGTTGCCGGCTCGCTCGCTTTCATCGTCACGAACGGGCGCTCGATGCCGATCGGCGATCCTGACTTCTGGCTCCTCAACAGCGGCAGCCTGATACCCGGCGTTCCGAATTACATCCTCTTCTGCGTGGTCCTCCTGATCGCAATCGAGCTCTTCCTGAAGAAGATGGTGGCTGGCCGCTGGTTCTATGCCGTCGGCAGCAGTTCGACGGCTGCCTATCTGCTTGGCATCCCGGTCAAGCGCACGAAATTCATGGCCTATGTCGCGTCCTCGCTGCTTGCATCGTTCTCCGGCCTCCTGACGATCTCCTACATTCTCAACGCAGAATCCACCGCGGGATCAAGCCTGATGCTCCAGGCCATCGCGGCGGTCGTGATCGGCGGTGCAAGCCTGCTCGGCGGAACGGGCACCGCGGTCGGCGCCGTGCTGGGGGCTCTGATGATCACGGTCATCCAGAACGGCGTCAATCTCATCGGCATCAACAGCTTCTGGCAGGGGTCGGTCACCGGCGTCGCCATTCTCATCGCGGTCCTTATCGACCGCTTCAGCAAGTCGCGGCGGGGGGCCGTTTGACATCAACCCGGCAAAGCCGGTCTTTGGAGGAGGAATGAAAATGAAAAGCACGAAACACGCAGTGAGGTTGTTTGCCGGCGTTGCAATGGTGGCCCTTTCACTTTCGGCTGCCGCCCATGCTGAGGAAAAGAAGACAGTGGCGTACCTGGCGCCGTCGCTTGACATCTCCTACTGGCAGTGGGTCGGCTACGGCGTGAAGGAGAAGGCCAAGGAACTCGGCATGGACTATGTCGAGTACACGTCGGAAAATTCGCCGGCCAAGCAGATGGACAATGCCCGCACTGCCGTGACCAAGGGCGTCGACGCGATCGTGATCGGCCCCGTGAGCTCGACGAGCACGCCGCCGCTTCTCGCATATCTGAAATCGCAGAACATCCCGATCGCCTTCGCCGGCATCGGCCCGCAGCCCGGCCAAACCGACTATACGTCGTCGGTTACGGCAAACAACTACGAGACCGGCAAGGCGCAGGGGGAATTCGTCTGCAAGCTTGCCAAGGACCGCGGCGGCAACCAGGTCGGCATGCTCTCATTGCCGCAGGACCGCGAGAACGCCCAGAAATATCTGAAGGGTGCAGAAGAGGCGTTCAAGGCGAGCGGCTGCGATCTGGCGCAGATGCTGGAGACCAGGGGCCTTACCGTCAACGAGGCGGTCACGCAGGCCAATGACATGCTCACCGCCCATCCTGACATCAAGGCCATTTACGGCATGTATGATGAGGCCGGGACAGGTGCCGCGAAAGTGCTGCAGACCCGCGGCCTTACCGGCAAGGTCGGCATTGCGGTTGCAGACGGTAGCCCGACGACGATCTCGTTGCTGAAGTCGAACGCCATCCAGGGCATCTTCTTCCAGGAGGCGGTCGGACAAGGAATCGACGGGACGCAGCAGGTGTTCAACGCAATCTCGGGTGCGCCGGTCAAGAAAGACCTCGCTCTCGTCATGCCGCTGGTGACGGCCGATAAGGTTGACTCGCCGGAAGCGAAGGCCGTCATCGCACGGGTGTTCCCGCCCACCAACTAAGGTGATGCGGACGCCGGCTGTTCTGGCCGGCGTCCTTTTCAGCGTTCTCTTGAAGGGCAGCAGGCATGAAAGACCTCCCGATCATCGATCCGCATTTTCATCTGTGGGATCTCGACAACAACTACTATCCGTGGCTGTCGGACGGCGTGAAACCGTCTGCCTTCGGCGACTATACCGCCATTAACAAGACTTACCTCATCGACGACTTTCTGGCGGACGCCAAAAATCAGAACCTCGTAAAGGCAGTCCATCTCGACGTCGGATACGATCCGAAGGATCCGGCTGGTGAGACGCGGTGGCTGCAGGGCGTGGCTGACAGACACGGTTTTCCTCACGGCATCGTCGGATATGCCGACCTCCGCAAGCCGGATGTCGCCGATCTGCTCGACGAGCACATGTCGTACGCGAACTTCCGCGGCATTCGGCAGTCGATGAACTACCACCAGGATCCTGCCAAGACCTACCTGACCGAACCTGGCATTAGCCGCACGCCGGAGTGGCGCAGAGGTTTCGAGGAACTTGCCCGACGGGATCTCAGTTTCGACCTCCAGCTCTACTATTGGCAAATGGAAGAATTTCTCGATCTTGCCCGCGATTTTCCCGATGTACAGATCATACTGAACCACACGGGCATGCAGGTTGACGGCCCAAGCCATTTCGAGGGGTGGCGAAGTGGGATGCGCATGCTTGCGCAGGCGCCCAATGTCGCGTGTAAAATCTCAGGTCTCGGAATGGGCGATTGGACCTGGACGGTCGAAAGCATCAGGCCCTATGTCGACGAGGCGATCGCAGCGTTCGGCATCGAGAGGTGCATGTTCGCCTCGAACTTCCCGGTCGACAAGCTGTTCGGCAGCTACGACAAGATCATGGACGGCTTCAAGTCCATCACCGCCAGCTATTCTCCAAACGAGCGCCTCGCACTGTTTCACGACAACGCCGCGCGCTTCTATCGGCTATAGCGCTGTTTCGGGGCCGGCGTACATGTCGGCCACTCACCACCTGATCCGGTTGCATCGGAGATGCGGACCAGGACGTCCGCACGCCACTGACACTGAATAGCGGGTCACCGGTTCTGGAACGGCGAGAGCTTTCCGGGCCAGGGTCCGGTTTGTGGCTAGGGGGTTCACCTCTTAGGCTAAAAGGATCGCATAATGGATCGACCGGAACACACAAGCCGAAGTGGGAGGGCGGAAAGCAGTCCTTAGGAGCGGCTTCGTTCACCTTGCGTGGCTGCCGGAATCTGCTGCGGTGGGTGCTCGCGATGCTTCACTGGGCGACGCCCCGCAGCATCGGCGCACTCAGCTTATTGATCTGGATGCTCGGATACACTCTTTCTTCCAACAATTGAAGGGATCGAACAGTGACGCTGATCGGGGTAAATCCGCTGTCCAAGTTGACCTCCGATATCGGTTCCGCAGCAGAAAACCTGAACAACGTTATGTGAGCTATCTGGGGCGGTTTCGGATGGCGATTTTCGAAGCAGATGGCATTTGAAATGGCTGAACGCAGTTGACGCAGTTCTGGCGGCTCGGGCGCCTTTATGAAAACAGCGGCCTCCGAAGTAGCGATTTCGCTGAATTCGAGCTCAATTGGCGGCGTCTTCGCGACAAGCTTATCGACGATCTCGGTCCAGTGATCCCCTTTCAAGCTCCAAACCGCGGAGTTTGGAATTGTAGAGTGGGCCACCGCGTCGATCAAAGTTACGACCGTCATGTGCAGGCTTGTGATAGGAAGGCGCAAAAGCGGGGCAGTACTCTGCTGCTCGATGCGGTCCTGCAAGTCATTGAGCTTTGACAGCAATTTGGCGTCGGGAAAGTATTGCAAATGAAAAGCGCAGCATTCTCTCAGCCATAGCGCATCGATCTTCGTTTGAAGCAAAACGCGGCCCCTCCTTCTAGTGCAAACCCGGCCACAGGCCCTCTCAAGCCGCGTGCTTCTCCATCCGACGCAGTAGGCCTCGCAATTCGGGCTCATTGACGAGAGACGCAGCTTCAGCGGGCCGCATCCAGACGATCGTGCGCTCCCCGCATTCCGGGAAACGCTTCTTGGTGTCACGCGCCTTGAGCAAATGAACCTCAACAAAAGCGGGTACCTGCAGCCCATCCGGAAGCGATTTGATGTAGACGAAGTGACCAAAGATGCGCTTCTTGGCCCGTCCTTTCACACCGGCTTCTTCCCATGCTTCTCTTTCGGCCACTTCATGAGGAGCTAACCCCTCGATTGGCCATCCTTTGGGTATCGTCCAGCGCCCAGTCTCACGGGTCGTGACCAGGAGAACTTCGACGCCGTCGTCGGCGATTGCGCGAAAACACAAGGCGCCGTACTGCTGCGCAGACCCACCATCGAGGATGGTCTTGGCGTGGGCAGCCAGCCGACTCAATTGCGTTTTGACCTTTTTCATGTCGCGAAGTTGGGGCGTCATACGATTCCTGACAAGCTGGAGCGGAACGCAATTCACGTCGGAAACAGTAGTTCGACGACCGTTCCCTTACTCGGCGTCGAGGCAATGCGTGCGTCGCCGCCGCTCTGTCGGACGAAGCCATAAACCATGGCGAGGCCAAGACCTGCGCCACCTTCCGCATCGCGGGTTGTGTAATAGGGCTCGAAAGCCTTGTCGACGGCCTCAGGGGTCATGCCGATGCCGTCGTCCATCACGCTGACGATCACACCTGCTTCGCTGCGGGAGCAGCGGATGAGGATCGTTCCGCCCTCCGGCATGGCTGCGGAGGCGTTGAGGCAGAGATTGAGGATCGATTGTTCGAAGAGCGCCGTGTCGATGAGGACGGTGGGCAGGCCGTCGGATATCTCGAAAGCAAGCCGGCATTTTTCGCCGATGGCAATTTCCAGCACGTCGCCCATGCCGCGCAGCACCGAGCCGAGTTCTACCTCGCCAGGGTGGATCGGTTGCTGGCTGCCGATGGAAAGCATACTGCCGGCCAGCGACCTGCCGCGGTCGGCAGCCTTGCGGATGCGGGCGAGGTGTCGCTTCTGCCGGTCATTGAAGCCGGTCTCCCGCTCAAGCAGGCCGAGGCTGCCGGTGATGATGCCGATCATGTTGCCGACCTCGTGGCTCACCTGATGGGTCATGCGCATGATACCGTCGAGGCGTTGGATCTTTGCTGCCTCCGCCTCCTGCCGGTCCATATCGGTGATATCGCGCGCCAGCAGCACGATGCCTCCGTCGGGTTGGCGCGATAGCGACACTTCCGTTACCCGCCCGACGTCGGAGCGGTGGCGCAGCACCGACCGGTCGGTGAGCAGGCCTGCGTCGTCCTCGGCAGGCAGGAGTGCCGGATCGATTTCTGGCAGCGGCGTCACGAAGCTTCGAATCGGTAATTTCCTGGCCGAACCAGACCACCCGACCAGCTCGATGACACGGCGGTTCATGGTGATCGGCCGGCCGCGCGCATCGAACAGCGCGATGCCCTCGTTCATGCTGCGGAAGGTTGAGCGGATGGTGCGCGCGGCCGCCTCCGCCGTGCGCCGCAGCCGCGTCACGCGCTCGACGCTCTCGCGGAACGCGCGGAAGGCCTCGAGCAGGCGCACCAGCTCGGTTTCTGTCCCGTCATAACGCGGCGCATCGACATCCTTGCGCCCTTCTGCCAATGCGTTCATGCCGTTCGAAAGGGCGACGATGCCGCGTGAGACGCGCATGACGGAGCGGATCGAGACCACGGCCATTGCCAGCACCAGCAGCGAGGCGACCGCGACGATGACCAGGATGCGGCTCAAGGCGTCGGAGGTCGAGACGAGGTCGTCGCTGAGGCTGCGGGCAACGGCCTCGCTCTGGGTTTCCGTCGCATGCGACAGATCGCGCGAGACCGTATGCAGGCGCGAGACGGCGGTGCGGATGGCAAACATTTCGAGGAGATAGCGTGTCTGTGCCTCGAACACCCGTTCGTAAGGCGCAAGCTCGGCGACGGCAATCCGGATGTCCGGCGCGGCGGGTTCGAGGCGCGGGGCGGTTTCGAAGACGTAGCGCCGGCGCAATTCGCCGAGCTGGAAGAGGCTGTCCGAATTGGAGGCGGATTGCACGACGGCGTTCAGCCGACCGCGGAAGTCGACATCCGCAATGCCGCTGCCGGTTGCGATCTCGCCGAGCGCTGCCGCAGCCTCCGCCTTATGCTGCTGGGCGGATTCCGCATCGCCTGCAAGCGCCGTCGTCTGCGTGCGGATCGTTTCCAGCAGCTCGACGATACGGCTGCTCGCAAAACCCTTTGCGGCAGCCCCGTCGTTTTCAGGTTGCATGGCGCGCAGCAACGTATCGACCTGCACGACGACGGATCGGCTTTCGCTGGAAACCCGGTAGGGCGAGGTCGCGTTCATCAAGAAGGGTGCGCTGGAGACGAGATCGGAAACCTGCCGCGACACCAGCGAGGCCTTGGCAAGACTCGAAAACGCCTGCAGGCCATAGGCGGCCATCTCCTGACGAGCCCGCTGCAGGCCGTAGACGGCGATGGTCGCCAGGCTGAAGACAAGCACGCAGATGAAGGCGATGGCAAAGGGCAGGCGAAAGGCGATGGAGGAGAGGAAGGGACGGCTGATCACGGTGCAATCTCGCCGTCATCGGTGTCGAGAACATAGCCCTTGCCGCGGCGCGTTTTGATATGGCGGGGCAGGTCCGGATTGCGCTCGATCTTGCGACGCAGACGCAGCACGAGCACGTCGACATTGCGGTCGATGTAGCGCTCGCTTTCGGCGCCCAGCCGGTCGAGGATCTGTGCGCGGCTGACGGGTGCGTTCGGCGTTTCGGCGAGGATTTCGAGCAGCGCGAATTCGGCGCTCGTGAGCGACTTGGCAGGATCGGTGCGGCAGATGGCGCGGCGGCCCTTAAGATCGACCGACCAGTCGCCGAGCTTCAGGGATGTGGGCTCGTGCTCCCGTTCGCTTTCCCGCTCCGGCTTCAGCGAGGGGATGGTCCGGCGCAGCACGGCCTTGATGCGCGCCGTCAATTCGATGGGCTCGAAGGGCTTTACGACATAGTCGTCGGCCGCCGTTTCGAGGCCGAGCACCCGGTCCGCGGCGCTGCCGGCAGCCGTCACCATGACGATGCCGATATTGGTCTGCGCCCGCAGGCGCTGCGCGAAGGTGCGGCCTGAGGTGCCGGGCAGGTTATGGTCGACGAGCACGAGATGCACCGTTTCGCGCGAAAGCACGATCGCCGCTTCCTCCGCCGACGGCGCGGTAAGCGGCGTCCAGCCCTCCGCCTCCACGAGGTCGGAGATAAGCTCCGCCATGTCCGGATCGTCCTCGACGATCAGAATGCTGATTCTATCATTCAACACATGCACGTCCTCCCGCATCCATTATATGCAGGGCTGTCACGATCTTCAAAGCGGGCTCGTATTATGCGCTTTGTCACATTTGTAACCTTTGTCATTTTTGAGGGGTACGTCGCGGACAAAGCTGTAAGAACCGTAACCATTCTTCCATTGCGCAAGGCAGCAGATGTGACATCCTTATTGCGGAGATTGGAACGCAAGGTCCAATGGGAGGAAATCGTGAGAGGCATCACCGCTTTCAGCGCGGTCGCGGCTTTGTGGCTGGCGAGCACCGGCACCGGCATGGCTGCCCCGTCGCTCACCGTTTTGTGCGGTGTGGACGAGATGTGGTGCGCCGCGATGAAGACGGCCTATGAGGCAAAGAGCGGGCACGAAATTTCGGTAACCCGCAAGAGCACCGGCGATATCCTCAATCAGATCCGCGCGGAGAAAGCAGCGCCGACCGTCGATGTCTGGTGGGGCGGCACGGGCGACACCCATCTGCAGGCTGGTTCTGAAAATCTTCTCGAACCCTACCAGCCGGCCCACGAGCGCGACATGCTGCCCTGGGCGCAGAATTTCTTCGCCATGTCCGGCGGCCGCTCGGCCGGCATCTATGCCGGGGCGCTCGGGTTTGCCTACAATGCCGATCTCTTACGCCAGCTGAAGCTGCCGGCGCCGACATGCTGGAAGGACCTGACCGATACCGCCTATCGCGGCCGCATCCAGAGCGGCAATCCGAATTCGTCCGGCACCGCCTTCACCACGCTTGCGACGCTGGTCCAGCTCTTCGGCGAGGACGAGGCCTTCCGTTATCTCGCCGCGCTCAACCGCAATATCGAGCGTTACACCCCCTCCGGATCCGCGCCTATCAAGGCGGCGGCGCGCGGAGAAACGCTCATCGGCATTTCCTTCATGCATGATGCCGTCACGCAGAAGCAGGCGGGCTTTCCGCTTGTGATCGTCGCACCCTGCGAAGGCACCGGCTACGAGATCGGTGCCGTGAGCATCGTCAAAGGTGCGAAGAACATCGAGGAAGCAAAGCGGTTCGTCGATTTCGCCCTGAGCCCGGAAGGGCAGGGGACCGGAGCGGCGTCCGGCCAGAACCAGGTGCCATCAAACGCGAAATCCAGCCTGCCGCTCGCAGCACCTGACATTTCGATGATCAAGATGGTGGACTATGACTTCGACACCTTCGGCTCGCCGGAAGAACGAAGTCGACTGCTCCGCAGGTTCGATGCGGAAATCGCCGCGACGAACTGATCGAGCCCTTTAGACAAACAGCAATCCGAAATCGTGAACGCGCCGCCGCGAGCAGGCCGAAGGCCTCGCTGTGTCTCGTTCATGGGAAAAATCTAACCCAGGCAACAGGAGGATACCCGCATGAAAATCAGTACCCTTTCCCTCATGCTCTTCGCCGGCACGGCGCTCGGGGCACTACCGGCGCAGGCGGCTGGCGAACTCAACCTCATCTGCTCGGCCGACGTCGTCATCTGCGAGCAGATGAAGGGCGATTTCGAGAAGGCGCATGCGGACATCAAGGTGAACATGGTTCGCCTCTCGTCCGGCGAGACCTATGCCAAGGTGCGCGCCGAGGCCCGCAACCCGAAGACTGACATCTGGTGGGCCGGCACGGGCGACCCGCATCTTCAGGCGGCGGCGGAAAATCTGACGCTGGAATATAAGTCGCCGAAGCTCGATGAACTCAACGACTGGGCGAAGAAGCAGGCTGAAAGCTCCGGCTACAAGACGGTCGGCGTCTACGCCGGCGCGCTCGGCTGGGGCTACAATACGGAAATCTTCAAGTCCAAGGGCTATAAGGAGCCTGTCTGCTGGGCCGACCTTCTGGCACCGGAATTGAAGGGCGAAATCCAGATCGCCAATCCGAATTCTTCCGGCACCGCCTACACGGCGCTCGCCTCGCTGGTGCAGATCATGGGCGAGGATCAAGCCTTCGACTACCTGAAGAAGCTGAACGGCAACGTCTCGCAATATACCAAGTCGGGCTCGGCGCCCGTCAAGGCGGCTGCTCGCGGCGAGACGGCGCTCGGTATTGTCTTCGTGCATGACGCGGTGACGCAGACGGCGGAAGGTTTTCCGGTCAAGTCGATCACGCCTTGCGAAGGCACCGGCTATGAGATCGGCTCCATGTCCATCATCAAAGGTGCGCGCAACCTCGACAATGCGAAGATCTGGTACGACTGGGCGCTGACGGCAGAGGTCCAGTCCCGCATGAAGGATGCCAAATCCTTCCAGCTGCCTTCCAACAAGAGTGCGACCATCCCGAAGGAGGCGCCGCGCTTCGAGGACATCAAGCTGATCGACTACGACTTCAAGACCTATGGCGACCCGGCAAAGCGCAAGGAACTGCTGGAGCGCTGGGATCGCGAAATCGGCGCCGCCGCCAATTGATGTCCTGACAGGCGGCGCCTGCCTCCACAGGCGCCGCCTTCCTACACTCAAAAACAGCGAGGTCAGCCATGAGACATGGCAATCGCAGGCTGGACGTGGTCCTGCTCCTGGGCGTGGTCGCATTGACCCTGTTGCCCTGGTATCGGATCGAGAACGGCTTTTTCGGGCTCGGTTGGCTGCCCGGTTTTCCCCCTTCCACGGAGGCCGCCCCCGGTCTCGTACAGATATTCGCGCATGGTCGGCTATGGCTTGCCGCTGCGCTCGTGCTCCTTCTCCTGGCAGTTGCGGCTCGCGGCATGGCGGACCCGATGCGCCGCGGCGCCGCGCTCGCCTGGATCGGCGCGATCGGCGTTCTCTTCCTCTCGCTCCAGGGCCTGGCCATCGGCTTTTCCGGCTGGAACTGGACGGTGAGCGAAACGCTCTTCGGCCCGCTCTCGAACGGCCAGCCCGCCATGGGGGCGGGTGCGGTCCTCTCTTCCATCACCTTCGTGCTGCTCTTCGCCTTCGGCCTTGCCGAGCGCGGCGCGATGAAGGGCGATGCCTTCGTCGTCAGCGCAATCGCCCTGCTGGTCTTCCTCGTCGCCGTCTTCGTCTTCTACCCGATCGGCAGCATGTTCGTCGGTTCAGTGCAGGATTTCGACGGCTCGTTCAATGCGGATAACTTCGGCCGCAACATCCAGGATCCGAGCATCTGGAGCCTCAACTGTGTAATCGGCGCCGGCCGCTGCGGCGTCGCCTGGCGCACGCTGTGGCTGGCTATCATGACCGGCCTCGGCTCGACCCTGCTCGGGCTTGCCTTCGCACTCGTGGCTACCCGCACGCGCTTTCCCTTCAAGAAGGGCCTGCGGCTGCTGACGATCCTGCCGATCATCACGCCGCCCTTCGTGATCGGTCTGGCGCTGACGCTGCTCTTCGGCCGCGCCGGTGTCGTCACGCAGGGGCTGTCGCAACTGTTCGGCTTAGAGCCCGGCCGTTGGCTCTACGGCCTGACCGGCATCTGGATCGCGCAGGTCCTGTCCTTCACGCCAATCTCCTTCCTCGTGCTGATCGGAGTCGTCGAAGGCGTCAGCCCGTCGATGGAGGAGGCCTCCACGACGCTGCGCGCCGACCGTTGGCGTACCTTCCGGCGAGTGTCGCTGCCGCTGATGAAGCCGGGTCTCGCCAACGCCTTCCTCATCGGCTTCATCGAAAGCATGGCCGATTTCGGCAATCCGCTGGTTCTCGGCGGCAGCCATGGCGTGCTCTCGACGGAAATCTTCTTCGCCGTCGTCGGTTCGCAGAATGATCCCTCGCGGGCCGCCGTGCTCGCCATGGTGCTGCTCGCCTTCACGCTCTCCGCCTTCCTTGCCCAGCGCGTCTGGCTGTCGGGCAAGAACTTTGCCACCGTCACCGGCAAGGGCGATAGCGGGTCGCATATCGCCCTACCGCGCGGGCTGTCGATCGGCGTCCACGCCGTCGTCGTTCCCTGGATCCTCTTCACGCTCGTCATCTACGGCATGATCCTGATCGGCGGCTTCGTGAAGACCTGGGGCCTCGACAATTCGCTGACGCTCGACCACTACGCCAAGGCCTTCTCGATCAGCTTCGAAAACGGCATCGCCTGGACGGGTGTCGCCTGGAACTCGTTCTGGACGACGATGGAGATCGCGCTGGTCTCCGCCCCGCTGACCGCCGCCGTCGGTCTGCTGACAGCCTATATCATCGTGCGTCAAAAGTTTGCTGGTAAAAATGCCTTCGAATTCGCCCTGATGATGAGTTTTGCCATTCCCGGCACGGTCATCGGCGTCAGCTACATCATGGCCTTCAACCTGCCTCCGCTCGAAATGACTGGCTCGGCGCTGATCCTGATCGCCTGCTTCGTCTTCCGCAACATGCCGGTCGGCGTGCGCGGCGGCATCGCGGCGATGAGTCAGCTCGACAAGAGCCTGGATGAGGCCTCGCTGACACTCCGGGCCAACAGCTTCCGCACGATCCGCAAAGTCATCCTGCCGCTCCTGCGTCCTGCCATCACTGCCGCGCTCGTCTATTCCTTCGTACGTGCCATCACCTCCATCAGCGCCGTCATCTTCCTCGTCAGCGCCGAGTACAACATGGCGACCTCGTACATCGTCGGCCTCGTCGAGAATGGCGAATACGGCGTGGCGATTGCCTATTCCTCCATGCTGATCGTCGTGATGATCACCGTCATCGCCGGCTTCCAGCTCATCGTGGGCGAACGGCGCCTGCGCCGTGAAAACCGCGTCGCCGGCCTCGCCACCTCCGCTTCCTCTCGTCAGGAGAAAATCGCATGATCAATCAGAAAGCCGGTTCCGTCGTCTTCCAGAACGTGCGCAAGACGTTCGGCGCCTTCACCGCCATTGCCGACCTGTCGCTCACCATCGAGCCCGGCACGCTCGTCACCTTGCTTGGCCCCTCCGGTTGCGGCAAGACGACGACGCTGCGCATGCTTGCCGGCCTCGAACATCCTTCAGCCGGAAAAATCCTCATCGGTGGGAGGGACGTCACCATGCTGCCCGCCAATGAGCGCGATGTCTCGATGGTCTTCCAGTCCTATGCGCTGTTTCCGCATATGAATGCCCGCGACAACGTCGCCTATGGTCTGGAATCCTCCGGCCTCAGTCGGAAGGAAGCACGGGAGAAGGCGGAGGAGGGAATGGCGCTGGTCGGCCTTGCCGGCATGGGCGGCCGCCTTCCCGCCGAACTCTCAGGCGGTCAGCAGCAGCGCGTTGCTGTTGCCCGCGCACTGGTGCTGGAGCCGCAGGTACTGCTGCTCGATGAGCCGCTCTCCAACCTCGATGCGCGCTTGCGCCGGAAGGTGCGTACCGATATCCGCGAGCTTCAGCAGCGTCTCGGCTTCACCGCGGTTTATGTCACGCACGATCAGGATGAGGCTCTGGCGGTGTCCGATCGCATCATAGTCATGAAGGATGGCGAGATCGCCCAGTCCGGGACGCCGCGCGAGCTTTACGAAGCGCCAGCCTCCTCCTTCATCGCCGACTTCATGGGAGAAGCCAATGTCATCCCCTGCGAGGTGATCCGCATTGAAGGTGCGGAGGCGCTTATCCGCGTGGCTGGTGTGGACCATCGCCTGCCGGGGCGCAGCGCAAAGCCCGGCATGGCGAAACTCGCGGTCAGGCCCGGATCGATCACCATAGCGGCGCCGGGCCAGCAGGGCCTGGCCGGACGCGTTCTCCACAGTGCATATCTCGGCGGACACGTCGAATATGAGATCGAGACCGACGTCGGGACGCTCTTCATCATCGACCATGCCGTCGAGAGAAATCTGCCGCCTACGAGCGATGTAACGCTCGGGTTTGAGAACCGCGGCATTGCGCTGATCAATGCCTGAAACATTTGAAATTCGAATAAAGGATCGCAGTATGATCGTACATGATGCAAACCTGGAGCAGCGTTTCGCTCTCGCAAAATCTCTCGCCGAGAAAGCGGGTACGCTTGCACTCGACTATTTCAACAAGCGGGACACTCTGGTGATCGAGACAAAACGCGACCTTCAGGATGTGGTGTCGATAGCAGATCGAGATGTCGAGACTTTCCTGCGGGAGCGGGTCGCTGCAGCATTTCCCGACGACGGCTTCCTCGGGGAGGAGTTTGGCCATGAAGTGGGAAGCTCGGGCTACACTTGGGTAGTCGATCCGATCGATGGGACCGCGCCCTTTGTTAACGGCATGCCGACGTGGTGCGTTTCGATCGCTGTCCTTCATGACGGCGTCCCAGTCATCGGCGTGATCCATGTCCCGTGCGCCAATGAGCTATATGCCGCTGCTCTGGGCCTCGGTGCAAGCTTGAACGGAGAGATGCTGTCACTTGATCCATCCCGAACAATTCAGAACGCGATGACGGGCATCGGCTGCAATACGCATGTGGCGCCGGAGCGTGTCGGCTCTATCATATCGGCCGTGCTCAAGAACGGCGGCACCTTTATCCGAAACGGCTCCGGCGCGCTTATGCTCGCCTATGTGGCGGCAGGCCGACTGGTCGGCTACTATGAACCTCATATGCGAGCCTGGGACTGCATGGCGGGTTACTGCCTGGTCAAAGAAGCCGGAGGTCAATATCTGTCTTTTTCGGCCGCGGGAGAAGATCTGCTGAAGGGGCAACCGGTCCTGGCGAGCAACGTTTCGGCCTATGCGGAATTGTTGGCGATCCACAATGCCAATGGCGGCAATGGGTCCGGATCGTGAGCGGGGTTAGGGACCGCCTGCTTCGCCTCCGGCCGGTCGCGCCGGGTGGTGCTCGGCGCCAGCATGATGGCGATCAACGGCAAGATCCAGCGGGAAGGCGAGGTGGTTCACCTGGTCGCCCAGCAGCTCTTCGACCTTTCGGCGGATTTGTCAGGGCTTGCCGGGCGTGACGGTACGTTTTATCCGCCAACCGGCCGCGGCGACGCGTTCGCCCATGGCTCTCCCGGAACTCCGGATGCGCGCGAAAAAGCGCCTCCGGGGATTCGGGCTCGGCATAGTGTCTGGCTCGGGATAAGTGCCTGACCTTCACATCGATACGTTGAAGGTGAATAGAAGGAATTTTCATTGATATTCAGTTTAGCGCAGCGACCTGGCCACGCGCGTCAGTCTCACACGATGCCCATCTTCGGGATGAAGCATCCATAAGGCCGAGGATCCGATGTCCTGACGATCGCTTCAATTCGGCATTGACGGTGGCGTCGATTCCCTTAAGCACGGGTGGGCCACCTATTCGATGAATAGCTGAATATCGTTTACCGAATGGTGTCGCGCGGCGTGCTGACAAGCACAGCGGCTGCATGATTGGCGGCGCGGAGCGCGTCCTCCATTCGGGTCCCCTTTGCGATTTCGGCGGCCAGTACGCCGGTGAATTCATCGCCGGCGCCATGCGTGCTGACCAGCTTTACCTTGACGGCTTCGATCGAAAATTCCTCGCCCGGCCTTCGCCGCCCGCTGTGACAATTGCGCCGGCGATGTCACGTGGTTTCATCAGTGATCGAAGAGGCTGTGGATCTGCGAAATCAGGCACGTGCGCCGGTGACGGCCTTCCACCGCGCCATGGCGCGGATTCGATGGATGTGGGTGGCGAGAGCTGAGCCTTTTTGAGGTGGTGCGACGAAGAGATTTCTGACTGCCGAAAAGATCGATACGAAGCGCTGCGCGCCGCCGGCCGATCGAAATCCCTGCATCGTCCTTTCTCGTTTTCGCAGCGGTAGGTGAGAGTTCTCCGCCCGGTTGTTGAGACCTTGTGAGATCGATGTTCGACATCTGGCATGACTTCCCGCTTTGCCGCTCCGTACAAGCGCAGTTTGTCGGTGACGATGCGCTTCGGCATGAGACCTTGCTTCCTTAGCAGCCTGATCAGCAATCGCTTGGCGGCCTTGGTATCGCGGCGGGTCTGGACGATCTCATCGAGAACATAGCCGGCCTGATCGACGGCGCGCCACAGCCAGTGCTTTCGTTCGGCGATGCAAATCACCACTTCGCCCAGATGCCAGATGTCTGCTCGCGAAGGCTTCTTGCGGCGCAGTTGCTTTGCATAGGTCGGACCGAAATTGCGGCCCCATCGGCGGATCGTTTCATACGACACAACAACCCCGCGCTCCAACAGCATCTCCTCAACCAGCCGCAGGCTCAAAGGGAACCGGAAATGAAGCCAGACCGCGCGGGCGATGATCTGCGGCGGAAAGCGGTGGTTCTTGTAGCTGATGGTACCTTCGCTCATCCCCGCCCAGTTGTCCGCCAACCGTTAAGCCACAGACAACGTGACATCGCCGTCGCGAGTTGTTCTGAGGCCCTCGACGACCGCGCTGTTCTTCCGCTTCGACAATGGCAAGATCCAGGAGATAGCACAGCATAGGATTATGGCCGTGCCTTCTCCGCCACGGCTCTTGCTCCTGTTAATTGCTCGTTTTAAAGGATAGTCTTTGGGTCATCGTTCGCTCTCCGGCGCTAAACGTACACAGATTTTTTGCGGCGCGAAAACTATCGACTCCGTTTTCCACAATCCTGTGATAACTACGCTGCTCTGAATACCAGCAAGACGCGTAGGCATCCAAAGGAATGGCAAAGAAGAAAGAACTGTTTGACCGGCAAGCTAGGTATCGAAAACCTCCGCTTGCACCAGCTGGCGCACCGAGGTCATGAAGCCCCCCTCGAAATCCTCCTTCGCAGCCACGGCGCAGCGGTGGTTCGATTCCCATCAAGGCGAAGACGATCCTATTGCCCCGATCTTGCCTTTTCGACGAGACCGGGGATTTGATTTCACAGGACGCTAACGTTCTCAGCCTTCTTTCCCGTCTTCCGGTCTTGGCCCAACTCGTAGCTGACCTTCTGCCATCCGCCAGGGAAGCGCCGAAGAGCATTTACCGTTGGACTGGCGCCCAGCAACGCGTGCTTGGTCCATAGCCATGCGGGAAGACGCAAACCGAGAGCATCGATTCAAGGATTTCACAGGGCCGGAAAACGTTGATTGTGAAGCGCCGGTCGTCGACCACCAAGGAATTCGCGATGTGAACTTTGGCTCGTGATGCCAAGAGGACCGTCCAGGAAAAGCGTGGTCGGTCTGTTCGGTTTACTGGGAGGAAAGCTGAGCCTCGATCGCGGCTTTGTCGAGCACCGACCATACCCGGACAATCTTGCCGCCCTTATATTGGTAAAAGACGTTTTCGCAGAACGACACGCGGTGGCCGTTGACTGGAAGGCCGAGAAACTCGCCGGTTGGGCTGATGTCAAATTCGAGGCGGCTCGCCACCGTATTGTCGTCGCAGACCAGGATGTCGATTTTGTAGTACAAGTCTGGGATCTCACGAGCCTCTTTCTCCCGCGCCTGTCGATACGCATCAAGTCCGACGATCTCCCCATTGTAGGCGACCTCGGTACTGACGTAGTTTGCCAGATTGTCCCAGTCCCGGGTGTTCAGGCAATCAATGTATTCTTGATACAACTCCGAAAGTGGGGAAGTCATCTCGTTCATCCTTGGGCTTCAGTTGATCTGCTCTTGGACCCTGAGGATAGCGCGCGCGAACTCCTCGGGTTGCTCCTGTGGCACGTTGTTTCCGGCGCCAACGACGCGATGCTCGTGGAACCCGACAAACATTTTTGCATGGTCCGACGTCCCTCCGGGCTTCAGGGGGTCGTTGGTACCGTCAATGGTTACAGCCGGCACGGTTATTTCGGGCTTTTGGGCTAGCAGGGCCTCGAACTCCTGCATTGCCATCTCACCTGCCTCGAGGCCGAAAGAATGCCGATAGCAGCTAATCACCACGTCCACGAAGTCAGGATTTTCGAACGCGTCCGCCGACTTGGTAAACGTCGCATCATCGAACTGCCAGCCCGGAGACCACTCGCTCCACAATATGCGGCAGAGATCCCGGCGGTGATGCGACAGGCAATCGCGTCCGCGCTCCGTCTGGACCAGGTGCTGATACCAGAAGACCTTTTCCAATGTTGGGGCCGCAGGGTGCCGTTGCCCCTTGACGTCGATGATGTCGTATGTGTCTCGGCGTCGTGTCTGACCCCACCATAGGCGCCGAACAATGACCCAGTCACGCCTAAAAAGTCCCAATTTGTTCAGCATGTTAACCTGCCCAGACCAGGGTCATTGTTCCGCGCAATTAATGAGCAAGTTCTCTTGCAGAGCTTTTCGGGAGCGGTAAAAGAAATATCATCTGCTGGAAGTGTTGAATATGGTATACAACTTAAACGGCTTGGAAATTATTTTCAGTAAAAGATCGACGGACCTTCTCCCTGTGATCAAACATGCTTTGTACAAATGACTGATATAACTTTTGACTCGGGAAACGTTTCCTTGGAGCTGGGCTTTCTAGAGCTCGATCCAAACGACCAACGCTCAACGCGTTGGAGCGTCCGGTTGGGTATAAAACATTCCACAGGATGTTTTTTCCTACCTCGCTACAGATGTTTGGTTCGATACAGAGATATGGGATCAATTTAGGGTCCGAAATATTGGTAAGTTGAGCTTTTAGCAAAGCCGGTGTAGCGGTCCCAACACCATGGTGTTCACATTCCGGACTAAAAAGATCGCATAAAGGATCGACCGGGAACTCACGATCTACTCGTGGTGATCAGGTGCAAGGCAGAATTGCCCCTTGTAACCGCTGCCGCTGAGAGCTTGCGATCGAATGTCGCCAACTGGCCACCACGCGCCTTGGCTAACGCAAGCAGGTAGGTGTCAGTTACCTGTCCCGATGTTAGGATTTTCGTGGGAGCGATATCACCTGACCCGACAAGGCTCACATCGTCCGGCCAAAAACTGTGACCGGGGAGCGACCGCAATTTGCGGACGATCTCCATCACAAGTGACGGTGAACCGGGAGAGTTGGGATATTTGGGGTTGCCGACGATCCGGATGACACCATTTTCAGTAATAGGGCAGGTAGCCCACGCGGTCTGAGCCATCGCCGCGAACCATTCGTGCGCATCATCATGAGCTACATGGCCCGGATCGATTAAGGCAATCAGCACATTGACGTCGAGCAGGAAAGTCACGGCAGTTCGTCACGCAAGGCGTTCACGATTTCGAGCGTCACTGGCGGCGCATCCGGCCGAGCTGACAGGAGAGGAATGCCATTGCGCTCGCTGCTGCTGGGCGGTCGGCGCAGAGAACGTCGCGCGAGTTCAGAAATGACCTCGCCGACGCTCCGGTGCTGCTGGGTTGCCATCGCTTTTGCGGCGATCAGGACATCGTCGTCGATTGCCAAGGTCGTTCTCACATCCGCCTCATCGCGCATCAAACATCACGCATCATATAAAGTAAGTTGTCGGCCTTCTCAAGGTGGATACCGAAAGCACGCACCATTGAGCCAATCTTCACGGTGAAAACGGCTGAATCACATTCTCAAATCTGTGCACGAACTACGCGTCTTCGAACCTGCTCAATGCGTCAGACGAAAGTAAAGCCCGCATCGTCGAGCATTCTTCCGACATGCAATGTCCATTGATCCGCTCCAGCAAATCCCCGGACTAAACAGCTAAGGGCGGAACAATGGCGGCCGCAGGAGCCTCAGCATAGCGGCGCCCGGGAGGCGGGACGACTGCTCTGGCCCGAGCGTTCCGCATTGAGTGATGCAGCCGGCAGAACGGCATTCTCGTGCAGCAGAAGATCAAAAGATAAGCGTTTTTGTTGTAAAACATACACACCACCAAACGAGCGTCATCAAGCAAATAACGATACTGTCGGTCGCTGAACCGGCCGGCATTGATGCGGTGGTACAAGGCTAGGCGCCGGCGTCAAATCGCAGAAGTTAAAAACGCCTGTAGCGACACTGCCGAGCATGAGCCTGACTTGGGCTATAGCTCGCAAGTCAGCCAGGGCTGACTGGCTCCGCCGCCGAGTTCATGGTTAACACCGTCACTAGCTCCGCCCCAGCCGGAATCGCCCATCGCGAGGAATACTCGCCTTCTCATTCACCCCAGCCAATACCTCGCCCCCGGGCCTTTGCGCCCTGCCACGTCGGCAGGGTTCGCCAAGTTACATCGGTCGATCGACAGGCAACCGCAACCGATGCATTCGCCAAGACCAGACCGCAGGCGCTGTAACTCGGCTATGCGTTGGTCGATGCGTTTTGCCCACACGCTCGACAACCGCGACCAATCCCGACGTGACGGTACGCGATCGGCCGGCAGCTTGGCGAGCTCGGCGCCGATCTCCTCAAGCGTCAACCCGATCCGCTGTGCAAAGACGATGAAAGCGATCCGACGCAATGCGGACCGGTGGTAGCGTCGATGTCCCGAGCCGGCGCGCTCGGATGCGATCAACCCACGCTCCTCGTAGAAGCGCAGAGCTGATGAGGCAACGCCGCTGCGTCGCGACACGTCGGTGATGGTCAGCATCGGATCCATGCATAAATAAAAGCACGAAGCTCTCTTGACTTCAAGTTCACTTGAACTTGTAGCAGTTAGGCGTACCCATTGAAGGAGCACCGCAATGCAGGCGAATATCGATCTTCAAGGACTTCGCGTAGGGATCACCGGCGGCACTTCCGGCCTCGGGCTGGCGCTTGTGCGGCAGCTTGCAGAGAAGGGTGCGAGCATCGCTTTCGTCGCCCGTACCGCCGCGAATGTCGAACGCGTCGCAGCCGAGACGGGCGCGCATGGCATTGTCGCCGACATCGGCAAGAAGGAAGATATCTATCCGATCGCGATGCAGGTCACTGCCAACCTTGGCGGGGTCGACGTCCTGATCAACAATGCATCGAGCCTCGGTCCTGTGCCTCTGGCGCTTCTTGCCGATACGGAGTGCGAGGAGCTGGAAGCGACGCTCGTGGTCAACGTTCTCGGCGTCTTCCGGCTGACGAAAGCCCTATTCGGTGCGCTTGCCACGTCGGCGCGCGAGGGCCGCGGCGGGCTCGTGATCAACATCTCCAGCGACGCGGCGGTCAACGCCTATCCCGGCTGGGGCGCATACGGCGCGAGCAAGGCAGCAGTTGCCCATCTGACCGCGATTTGGGACGAGGAGTCGAAAAGCGATGGGATAAGACTTCTTGTGCTCGACCCTGGGGATATGGACACCCCGCTGCACGCACTGGCGCTACCGGACGCCGATCGGTCGACCTTGAAAGATCCGGAACTGGCCGCTGCCGAGATCATCGAAAAGATGCTCGACGCGCTGCCGGGTCACGCTGCGCTTATCGCCGGAGCCCACGCGTGATCGCCGCTGATCGCCTCGATCGGACATCGGCCAGACTGCTCCTTGTTGAAGCGGACGGCACGATGCGCGACCTGCCGCGGGCTAACCTCGGGGCATTATTCGATCCTGGCGATCTGGTGGTCGCCAACGACGCTGCGACCTTGCCTGCCAGCCTGCACGGCACGCATCTCCAATGTGGAAAGACAATCGAGATCCGCTTAGCCGGCTGGCTGTCACCTTCCGCTCCAGTCCGCTTCCTTGCGATCGTCTTCGGCTCGGGCGATTACCGCACCCGCACGGAAGATCGGCTACCGCCGCCTGCGCTGTCATCAGGCGATCGTCTCCAGCTCGGCCCACTTCAAGCCGTCGTCAAGCGCATTCTCGACCATCCTCGCCTTCTTGAGCTTAGCTTCCAAGGCACCCGAGCAGCCATGTTTACAGGATTGGCGCAGCATGGAAGGCCGATTCAATACGCGCATGGTCCCGAGCCGCTGGCACTGTGGGATGTTTGGACGAGAATTGCCGCCCGGCCGGTCGCGTTCGAGGCGCCATCGGCTTCCTTCGCGCTCAACTGGCGCACACTGCACGCTTGGCGTCGGCGCGAGATCGGTTTTGCAACACTCACGCATGCCGCGGGCATTTCTTCCACCGGCGATCCTGCGCTCGACTCGCGCCTTCCCTTCGACGAGCCGTACCACATCCCTGAATGTACCGTGGCGCAGGTAGCCCGGGCGCAGCTCAGGGGCAGCCGCATCATCGCGATCGGCACGAGCGTCGTGCGCGCACTTGAAGCAGCCGCCAATCCCGATGGCAGCGTGCGTGCTGGCGATGGTATTGCAACAGGGCGTATCGCACAGGGCACTCCGCTCCGCGTCGTCGATGTGCTTCTGACAGGCGTCCACCAGCCCGGCGAAAGCCATTTCGAGCTGTTGCGCGCCTTTGCCGATGATGGCCTCCTCGCCAGTGCCTCCGCCGCTCTAACTGCATGCGGTTACCGTGCGCATGAATTCGGCGATTCAATGCTGCTCAACCGGCAACCGCTGCTTTATCGGCGCGAACCTGCCCCTCGTGCCACATGATCATCGATTCATACGCTGCAGATGGCAGATGGGCTTGGGGGCGCCGAATCGGCGAGCCCGTTCAAGGGCGTCAAACATGATCTTCTTGCCGATGCCCCGACCTTGGTGGCCTGGGGCTACGGCAATCGACTGGAGCAGGATATCGCGGCCAGTGGGTTCAAAACCGCCGAAACCACAGACCGATCCGTTCTCGGCTGCAATAAAGGATATCCGCCCGACCGCTTTGACGTTATGACCCCAAGGCAAATGTGAAAACAAGCTGTTGCACGATTCTTCGTCAGTAGCCCCGGTCCAAATATTCTTTCCGTAATCGGCACGTCGAGGGCTGTTAGCCGCAAAGCAGGCATCGCCTTGGCGATCGGCATCTCGGCGGGATCGTTTCTCTGGGCCTCCATGACCGCGATCGGCCTGACAGCATTGATTGCCGCTTATGCTTCAGTGCTGACGGCCATCAAGATTGTCGGCGGCCTTTATCTTCTTTGTCTGGCGTTCAAAGCCTTCCGCTCGGCCGCGTCCACAAAGCCGATCATGGACCCCGGCCGGGCTGGCGGCGGGGGGAGCCTCGGCACCTTTTCCTGCGGGGGTAGGACACGCAATGACGCAAAGGCGGATGTGTTCGACTACATCGAACGCTTCTACAACCGTCGCCACTCGACACTGGGCTATCTCAGCCCGATGGAATTTGAAACAAAGGTGGGACTAGCTTAACTCAGCGTCCGAAAAAGCGGCAGCAGGCCAGTGGCCGGCAATTGACCGACGCCCGTAGTAAGATAGGAACAGCCCCGGACGCACAATCGGGAATGCGGTAGTCAACCCGCGCATCAGAGCTTGATCACCGACGTCCTTCAGTTCCGCCTCCACCCATACGTGATCATCATCATGAACAGCGTTCGTCTGGACGGTCGGTTTCTCGCGCCTAAAGCATTGACAACGGACATCAGAGCGGTGTTTGCCTCACACCTTGATCACGACGCGTTGTGCCATTTCAAAGAATGCCACTTGTGACGGAGATGGCAACAACGCGCCATTTGCAACCATCAGAATAAGCTTTCATGTGTGGCAGCTCACGACCCGTTGACGACGTTAGCGGTCGTAGACTTGAGCGTACAAAACAAGGTCGGGAACCTGACCTTCAGCGCGCAATAGCATTCGGGAGTCTCTCGTGTGAGGTGTACCAGCCCCCGAGAAGGCAATCGAGATCGACCGTGCGCTCGACCAACGTGAACATCTCGCGCTGCCGTTGATCGTCCTGGGAAGCCAGAACTCGCGGTCCATTATTATTATAGCGAGGCGCTCGAGATGGCTCACGAAACGGGCGACCCGCAGATGGTTTTTCCGTGCTATCATGGGCCTGCAAGGCTCAATCTCGACGTCGGCAATATGGCAGAGGCCGAACCCTACTTGCCCCGGCGTATGGAGTTTGCGACCAGCACGGGCTCGACCGAAGCGCGGGGTGTGCTGCCTTTTTTTGACTGATCCGGGGCGAGGAGGTTGTTCATGTCCACGAGTAGCGTCAACCGCCCGCTGCAGCCGGGCGACCGGGCACCGAATGTTGTACTCGACGCGATTTCGCGCGAAGGCAAGATCGCGCTCGATGATTTTCGAGGCCGTAGCCCGTTACTGATCGGTTTGTTTCGAGGCCTACACTGTCCGTTCTGCCGGCGTCATGTCTCGGCGATGGCGCAACTCAACCCGGCCCTGAAGGAGAAAGGCATCGAATGTCTCGCCGTGGTCAAGACGCCGGTCGAACGGGCGCGGCTCTACTTCCGTTACCATCCTCTACCCAACCTTCTTAGCGCATCCGACCCGGAGGGGGCTTCGCATCGCGCCTTCGGTTTACCCATCCTCGAGCTCACGGAGAATGAAACCGAATGGCCGCACAAGCTCGGAATGGACGCGGTCATGACAATGCGGATCGATCTGCCGGGGGAGTTGCCCGTGCCGATGAACCCGGCTGCGGCGGGCGACTTTCTTGAGAAAAAGGACCGGTATGAAATGACGGAGGCCGACCAGCAGATTATGATCGCCGGTCACATGCCGCTTATCGGCGAGTTCCTGCTCGATCGGGAAGGCACTGTGCGCTGGAGTTTCACAGAAGCCGAAGAGGGAGGCCAAAATGTATGCCGAGCGCCGAGCCCCGAAGAATTGTTGTCAGCAGCTTCCCAAGTCGCACATTAATAAGCTGCTGAAAAACTTGTTCGACGACACCGTCCTGTATGATTCTGTGGGTTTGAACCATCATCGAGACACTTAGGCGCGGCGGCTAAGGTCTGCCGTAAGCTTCGTAGCGATTTCCATTCAATGCCCCGCGGAGTGACCCGGCGCTGGAGTGAGCACCCTCAGCGCATATGCGAGGCCACGTTCGCGCCTTTACGTCGTTCCGACAGGCGCCTCATACGGCAAGTTTCCACCCTTTGTCAGTCATGTTTGGATCAGCCTTCTAGTGACCGCATCGGGGCAAGGACCGGCGTTGCGGCAAAAGACGCCATGGCGAATGCGACGATGCTCGCAGTCTTCAATTTCGCGGATAGGGTCAGCATTACGTCTCCTCTTGTAAAGCCTTGCCCCTGTCTTTAATTGATTATCTAACCATTGTGCTCCCTCGCAAATTTTGCGATTGAGGCGACGATGATCGCAGCCGAAGCCGCACCGGGATCGATGTGCCCGATCACCCGCTCCCCCAGCCGCGATGCCCGCCCCTTGGCCGCCGTCATACGTCTTGTCGCTTCGCAGCCCTGGCGCGCTGCCTGCTCCGCCACGTCGAGCGCTTCGTAGGGGACCACGGCTACCGCTCGCCCGGGCGGGGCTGGACTATCGACCGGTCATCTGTAGAGCTGGCGATCTCTTTGGATCGACCGTTAACATCGCCGCACGAATAGCCGCTCTGGCTTTGCCCGGTCAATTGCTTGCCACTCAATCAGTTGCCGAGGCGGCTGTCGCCAGAGGTATCTTCGTGCGAAACTTCGGAATGGTGGCCCTCAGATCCGTAGCCGGTGAAGTCCCTCTCTATGAGATCGAGCTTGCTCCGTCGGCTGACCGGGTTGGATCGAACCGGTGTGCAAGATGCATGCACCGTATTCATCCTATAGACGGGCGCCCCACAGGGACCGTGGTTTTGTTCGCGCGCTGTGAGGAAGCATATCGACGGTCGCCGCAGATCTATGACTCGCCGCCCTCGGGTGACAGTGTGGGACTTAGGCGCGGAACACCTGGTCAAAACTGGGGTCCTTTGCGAGATCAAATCCGTCTGAAGCTGGATGGATAACCCGCTTTCTCAATGCGTACTGATTGGGCTGTATCCTTCGTCTTTCTTCGCGGTCCTGGCAGCAAGATCGATGCTGGCGGAAGCTTCCGGATCGCCGTCTTGATTGCCTTCTACACCTGCCCCTGCGATGGCCGCAGGTCATGTTCTGGATTTCGAATTCGCACATGATGGTCTCCAAACCCTCTGAGTGACCCGATATCGGGTTTCCAACGATGAGAAGGTCAATCCCGATGTGCACAAAGAGCGGCATCGCTGCGACAGCTCTCGATGGAGCGCTTCCGACGACACGCCGATATCGTAGGCCAGCTGTTCCCGCGGATATTCGATGCAGGTTGTGAAAAGCACGTGCGCCGATCTCGCATTCGGCGACGGCGGCCTTGTTGCAGAGCTTTGAGGACCTCGCCATTCGCTTCTAGCTGTGGAAGAGCGTGTGAAGAAGGATGATTGCGGGAAGGCGACGAACACGGCAGCCGCAATAATCGCGATACGGTGATTGGCTCTTCCAAGGACACGCTTGATCACCCGTCGTTTCGACCGAAGACGATGCCTCGAACAAGAGCGATGTTGGAACGGGGCGGCTCTTCTTCCCGGACGTGGCAGCCTCTCCTGAGTGATGGACGGACGTCCATTTGCCTAGAGCCTTCAGGTTTTCAGCGGGAGACTTTCCTGCCGGCAATCCTGAACGACCTTCCAGCTGACTTTCTGTGCTTCCTTCAATCCGGAGAGAGACTCGAACGCCTATATTTTCTTGAGCGACAGCTTCCATGCTTCGGTGGGAGTGCTGGATGGTGCAGGTCACCTTTAACGGGATCGTGCCCATGGGACTGAATTGAACGCTGCGCAGCAACCTTGCTCCTGGGATCGAGTTAGTCATCGAACCGGATCCTCAGAACGGCCCTTTTCGGCAAAGGTCGAAGCCACCAAACTCCAAGTCCCAGGATTTACCGCAATGAATGACGACCATCCGGAGCGCAAAAGCCCAACAACACCGGCCGCGGAAGGATTAACGCCTGCCTTAACCCGCAACATCGAAGCTATCATGCAGCGCCGCCGGCAGAGCCAAAATGCAGCGTCGGCTCAGGAGCGTTCCGCTGCTCTCATTAGCAAGTTTGCGGGTTCCATGATGTTCGTCTACATTCACATCGTGTTTTATGGCGTCTGGATCATCGCCAATGTAGGATTGCTCCCACAGGTGCCACCCTGGGACCCTTCTCTAGTGATTCTTGCCATGGAGGCTTCGGTCGAGGCGATCTTTCTCTCGACGTTTGTCTTGATCAACCAGAATCGAATGGCTGTACAGGACAATATCCGCGCCGACCTAGACCTCCAGATCAGCTTATTAAACGAACACGAAACGACCCGCCTAATCGCCATGGTCGAAGCCATTGCAAAGAAGCTTGAAGTCCCGACCGAGGCGGATCATGAGGTCGAAGAGCTAAAGAAAGACATTGCGCCGGAAGCGGTGCTGGATCGCATCCAGGCGGAAGGAGAAGACAATTAGAGATGTTTGTGTTTGTGTTGGCGCTGCGAAGCGGGACTCCCGGGCTGATGTTGGGCGGGATCCGTGGGCGAGGCGGGCCAGTTCCACGAGGTCATGATGGGGATGGACGATCTCATGCGTGCCGCAAGATCTATGCCGGAATTTCCGATACGCCGGCCTGGCAGGCGGCGCGCATGCAGACGCTGGCCGGCTCGCTCGGCCGGGTGCCGCTGGTAGCACTGCAGGTCGAACGCCGCCGCAGTTCCAGTTGAGCATGGACGCGAAATCGCAGCGGCGCGAGCGGCGGTTTAAAGCCATGACATGCGCGCGACGAGCTGCGCACCTGTTAACCCGACCGCGTCACTTAAAGCGCACCGCACCCTTCGGCAGCGCGTTGATCCCACCTTTAGAGCGTCAGCGCCCTCTATCGGCCTCTCGTCGCAGTCTTTAGGACGAGCGGTCGGCTAGACGGCGATCGAAAAGTTACTGTCGTCTTCGATCGGGGTGCTCCCTCTGGTAGGCGCAAGGATAGCATGGGATTCTGCACGGTTCAGCGTGTTGGCCAATTCTTCGGCCTCGTCGGCGGTAAGCATGTCCATAACGAAGCCATTGACGAGAGCTTTTCGGTCTGAAACCGTATCGATTACCGTCCAGTAGATGTTGAGGTTCTTCCGCAGGGCGTATCTCTGTTTTTGCATGAATGATACCTTTTCGGTTACTCGCGTTGCGTCATCATGATGAGCGTCCGTCCAATGGCAGGGTTGCGCGGACCCGACGCAGATTCTTGCCCAGCGACGCGATAACGTCCGTCCTGTCTCTGCAAGTTTTTCAGCTGGTAAGAGGATAAAGCCGGGGGCCTTCGGAGCGTATTGCCCAATGAGATAAGCGACTCGCCGAATTGGCGCTGCGACTATCCATTCGTGGCGGACGCCCGATACTTTGGTCTAGATGCGTGAGCCTACCTGACCCACGGCGGCTTCCTCGATAATCCGAGGCCGTCCGCCATCCGGACCAGGTCAACGAGAGATCTCGCCTGCATCTTCTGCATGACGTGGCCGCGATGAACCTTGACGGTCACCTCGCTCAGGCCCACTTGAGCAGCGATTTGCTTGTTGACGCTGCCCGCGACCACCAGGTTCATGATCTCGCGCTCGCGCGGCGTCAAGGAATCATAGCGGGACCGAAGCTCGGCAATGAGCGCGACTTCCTGCCTCCGAGCGCAATCGCGCTCGATCCCGGCATAGGCGGCATCGAGCAATTCCTGCTCGCGCAGCGGCTTCGTCAGGAATTCGATAGCGCCGGCTTTCATCGCCCGCACCGAGATCGGAATGTCGCTGTGGGCACTGATAAAAATGACCGGAAGCTCAATTCCAAGGGAAGTGAGCATGCTCTGAAATTCCAGGCCGCTCCGCCCCGGCAGCCTTACATCGAGAATGATGCAGCCCGGTACGTCAGGGCGCGTGCTATCCAAAAACTCCTGGCTGGAAGCGAATGTCAGTACCTCAAGTCCAACCGAGCGCAGGAGATCGCCGAGGCCTTCGCGGACAGATGCGTCATCATCAATGATGTAGACAATCTCCTTCATCCATGTCCCCAAATTTTGCGCCGGTCGGGCGGCGCCCCGGACATGGATCCATTATTTCTCCTCGGTTGGTAATGTAAACTGAAAAATGGCACCGTGGGGCTCGTTTGGCGTGGCCCAGAGTTGGCCCTTGTGAGCCTCTATGATCGAACGACTGATCGTCAGACCCATGCCCATACCCTTGGGTTTGGTACTGTAGAATGCCTCGAATATATCGCCGATCTTCGCCAGGTCGAGGATAGGGCCGCTATCGCGGACTGCCACTAAAACGGTATTGGGTGCTGCCTTTTCAGTGCTTACGATGAGCTCGCGCTCTCCTTCTGGCATCGCCGCCATCGCGTCGTTGGCGTTCACGATAAGGTTCAGGATCACCTGCTGGATTTGCACTTGGTCCCCTACGATCGGGGGCAAGCCGTCGGAGAGGTTTGTACGAAGCGACACCGCGCTACGTTCTAGGTCCGTGGACACCAGCGCAATCGTCTCGGACACGATATCGTTGAGGTTCAGCCGGTCCCTGCGTTCGGGGGATTTCTTCGCCATTGCCCGAATCCGGTCGATGACCTCGGATGCGCGAAAAGCGTCGCTGATCATGCGCTCGATGGCGCGACGGGCGGAGACGATGTCACGGGGATCTGCGTCGAGATAGCGAAGGCAGGCATTGCCGCTGCCGACTAGCCCGGTGAGCGGCTGTCTGACCTCGTGCGCGATGGAGGCTACAAGTTCTCCCATAGTGGTCAGCCTGCTTACATGGGCAAGTTCTGCTCGCGCAAGCTGAATAGCATCCTCGGCTTGCCTGCGGTCGGTGATGTCACGCGCCAGCGAAAGACGAAACCATTGCTCTTGCTGTCGGAATTTTCCGACGTGAACCTCGACTGGAAACGTTGTTCCGTCCTTACGCCGGTGGAGCGTTTCGAAAGTCGTTGGCTGTCCTGCGTCGACGCGACCCACCAATGTCGCAAGCGCCTTTTCGTCGATAGCTCCGTCAAAGTCGCGCGGGTGCATGCCAATCAATTCCTCCCGGCTGTAACCGAGGCTTTCACAGGCTTGGCGGTTGACGTCTATGACGGTCAGATCGTCGGTATGGAGGAAAAAGGCATCGGTGGCATGGTCGACGAAGGTCCGAAAGCGAGTTTCGCTTGCTCGCAGCCTCTCCTCTGCTCGCTTGCTCTCGGACAGGTCGAGCACGAAGGCCACGGCCTGGCTCCCAGCCCCCGCGAAACTTGCCTCACCGATCATCACGGGTACGTGACCGCCGTCCTTTCGCTGGTACACCTTTTCAAAGGGGCGGACGCTGCCGGTCACTCTCAGCTCGGCCTCGGCTTCGGCGTCACGCTCGCGCCATTCCGGCGGTGTCAGCTCTTTATCGAGCAGCTGACCTGCCAAGAGTTCGTCACGGCTGTAGCCCACCATTCGCAGGAACGCCTCGTTGGCCTCAATAATCCGACCGCCGATATCTCGGATAAAAATTCCGATGATGTTGGCTTCGACAAGCCGGCCTATTCGCGCTTCACGTTCTGCCAGGTCGCGGTAAAGTCCGGTGATTTCGAGCGTGCTGGCGGCTTGCGAGGCGATCAGTTTCAACACCGGAATGCGCCCCGGCGCGAAGACACGGCCCGCCAGGGTGTTTTCCAGATACAGCGCACCGATCAGCTTCGCGTGATTGATCAGCGGCAAACAGAGAATGGATCTAGCCGCGCGATGGCGGATATAGGGATCGGCCGCAAAGGCGTTTTCAACCGACGCATCGTCGAGGCTCACGACTTCCCGCATACGCATGACGTAGTTGAGAACTGATTCCGGCATCACGCCGGTGATGGCCTCATTACGCAACTCTATCAGGAACGCTTCGCCGCGGATCGTCGCCTCAGCGGCAATCCGCGGTTCGCCGCCACGCGACAGGATCAGAAGGCCACGTTCGGCTCCCGCCTGCTCGACGGCCATTCGCAGCACCGTATCGATCAGCTTGTCGACGACGATTTCGCCGGAGACCGCTTGCGACACCTTGATGACGGTGGCGAGGTCGAGATGCTCGATCGGCGCTTCGATCGTGCTTGTTGCAGCCGGCGCCGATTGTCCATCCCGCAGTTGGGGATAGGCTTCTTCGAGCTGCCGCACCTTGCCCTCGGCTCCCCAACTGAGATAACAGCGACGGGCGTTTTGAAGATAGAGGCGAGCAATCTGATCGAAGCCGCGCGCGCGGTAAAAGGCGGAAGCGCGCTCATACGCGATCGCTTCATCGTGTGGCAGCGCGTGCGCGTGCGCCAACTGGATCGCCTGTTCATAGAGGCGCTCGGCATGCAATTCACGGCTTCCCAAGCGGGCGATCTCTGCGCCAAGCAATGTTGCGCGGCTTGCGAAATTCTCCGGAGAGTGCGCGGCCCAAGTGTCGAGCTGCCGGCGGTGAGCGCGTATGGCCTTGCGATAAAGAGCTGTTTCAGTAGTCGATCCTTGCAAAGCAGAGGCCAATGAAAGGCCGGTGTAGAAATGAAATTCCGCCCGCTCGAAAATAGCGGGAGTCATCCAGAGGAGGCTTTCTGCTTTCGCCGCTGCCGAAAGTGCTGTGAGGGTATCCCCGGCAAATACACATGCCTGTAGCTTGCGGATCCAGTACAGGCAACTGCCCGGCTTGCCGTCGGTTTTAAGTTCGAATTGCTGCTCGTCGAACCCTTCATCGTTGAAGCATCCGAAGATCGGCGTCAGCCCGCGAAGCGTTCGGATGAGTTGGAGCTGCCCGCTGATGAAACCGACGGCGACTCCGAAGCCGGCCTGACGCGCGAAGTCCAGACCGGCTTCCGCATCGCGCTGAACCTGCGAGAGGGGCTCGCCAGCGGCCAGAAGATACGTCACAAGGTTATTCCGGCTCAAGACGGCGTAGGTGAGATCGCCGACCTGCTGTGCCGTTTCGAATACGCGCTGCGCAAGCGCACGGCCGGTGCGGACATGACGCGACGACGATTTCGCAAGGTTACCGAAGGCGAGGTAGACTCGTGGTTTCAGGCGTTCCATTCCGGGCTGTTCCGTCAGGTCCAGTCCGAGCAGACCGAACCGAAAACCGGCTTCATAGTTGCCGAAATAGGGCCCGAGCACCGTGCCCACAGCAGTGAAGGCATAAGGCGATGTGTCGCTGTTGCCGTGCTTGAGACTGATGTTGCCCATTCGCCCGATAACGAGGCAGCGCAGATTCTCGTTGGTAAACAGGGCCGGAGTAACAAGTGAAGTCAGAACGTCCATGGTCGCGAGCGCAACCGGGTCCGCCATAGGGGGCGAGTTAAGCAGCGCTTCGATAGGGCGGCCCCCGAGTTGTCGCCAAAGCCGCGCGTATTCCTGGCGCACCTGGCTCCTGGTCGGGTGGGACGACCACGAAATACCGACCCGGTGCAGGTAGTCGAGGCCGAATATGATGGCTTGATCGCTTCGACCCAGGCTCATGAAAAGGTCGACGCGCAGGCGCGTGACGCGGGCCAGATCGGCGAGGCTGGTGGCTCGGCTTGCCAGTTCTGCGAGTCGGGCCTGCGCCTCCGCCGGTGAGCCGGTCAAGAATTCGCATTCAGCCCTGTGGAGTTCGAGGGCGAAAGCGAGTTCGTATCGGCGCTCCCAGGCATCGGCCGGCAGGTAAGCCGCACCCGTGCCGGCATAGGAAAGCGCCGATTCGTATGCAGCCGACGCCTTGGCGCGGCGAGTGGCAAGCAGGTTCAAGTCCGCGAGACGCTCGCGCTCTTCACCGGGCGCGATGAGCGCGCCGCCGCAGTTGAGTTGGCCGACAATCTCGAAAATATTATCCTCGAGTGCCTGCGGCGGCGTATGCATCAGCAGGAGGCGCCCAATGGAAAGATGCGCTGCCGCCCGCTCATCTTCAGGGATCAGCCCATACGCGGCCTCCTGAACACGATCATGCAGGAAGCGGTATGATGACCCCTCTTCAAGCAGCACGAGTCCGGCCCGCGCCGCTGCCCAAAAGGCTGCATGAACAGCGTCGTGATTTTCGCTCCGGATCAGAGCCAGGGTATCAACCGCCGCGTGATTGCCGAGACATGCTAGCATGTTCAGGGCAGCCTGCGTGGTATCGGGCAGGCGCCGCAGCTTGCTTAGCATAAGATCCACGACGTTATCGGTATAGCCTTTGGCTCGTATGCGATCGAGATCCCAATCCCAGTGCGTCTGTTCGCGATTGAATTCGAGCAGGCCTTCCTCCGGCAGCGTGCTCAGGAACTGGAGTGCGAAGAAAGGATTGCCTCCGCTCTTCTTGTGCACTAGCCGCGCAAGCGGCTGGGCACGCTTGCTTCCGCAATGAAGAGCGTCGGCCAGCATCCGGGTCAGATCTTCCAGCCTAAGCGGGGTCAGTACGATTTCATGCACTTGGCCACCGGCCTCCCGGATCGCTGTCAGCCGGCGGATCAGCGGATGGGTGGACGATACTTCGTTGTCGCGATACGCGCCAATGAGCAGCAGGTGACGCATATCCTGCTGGGTGCACAAATCTTCAAGCAGATCGAGCGTTGCTGCGTCCAACCATTGGAGATCGTCTAGAAACAGCGTGAGCGGATGTTCTGCTTTGGCAAACACTCGCAGTAGGCGCCTGATGTTCAATTGGAAGCGGCGTTTGGCGTCCTGAGGCGGCAAATCCGCAATCGCTGGAAGCCGGCCAATGAGAGATTCAAGTTCCGGAACAAGCGTTACCATCAGGCGACCGCTCGCGCCCAATTCTTCGGTTAAAGCAGCGCGCCAGGGCACGAGTTCCGCTTCACTCTTGCCCAGCAGCCCTCGGACGAGGCCTTGCAGGGCCTGCGCTACGCTCGCATAAGGGATGTGACGCTGGTTCTGGTCGAATTTGCCGGAGGCAAACAGCCCACGCGGCGGCACGAGCGCGCGGTGGAGCTCATTCACGACCATGGATTTGCCCACGCCGGCATGACCCGAAACCAGCACCAGCGTCGGCCCAGCGCCCGCGACGACCCGGTCGAATGCGGAGGTTAGGGCGGCGATCTCGCGTTCGCGGCCATAGGGCCGCTCGGGAATTACCAGTCTGTCCGGCACATCGCGTGTCCCGAGCGGAAAATCTGCGATCCGCCCATACTTCTCGCTCTCGACGAGGGCACGTCGCAGATCCGCCTCTAGCCCGGCGGCCGTTTGGTAGCGTTCCTCTGCGTTCTTGGCGAGCAGCTTCATCACGATCGCCGAGATAACGCCTGGTAGCCCTCTTACACGCTCGGACGGCGGCACCGGTCGCCTGGCAACGTGGCAGTGCACCCATTCCATCGGCTCCGAAGCAGTGAACGGCAACTGGCCGGTGATCATTTCGTAGAGCGTGATGCCGACGGCGTAGAGGTCACTACGCGAGTCCACCGATCGGTTCATGCGGCCGGTCTGTTCGGGCGCCATGTATGCGAGGCTGCCAGCAATGACCTCAGGGGGCTCGGCGGACTGGCGCTCACGAGAAAGATGCGACGCCACTCCGAAGCCCGTGAGACGGACTCGCCCGTCCGCCTCGTCCGCCAGTATATTCGCCGGCTTGATGTCCCTGTGAATGAGGCCGCATCCGTGAGCCTTGCCGACTGCCGCCGCAATGCTCTTGGCAAGACGCAAAATGACAGTGAGTTCGCCGGCCATGCCACGGCTGTGCCGTCCCATCAACTGCGGAAGGGGCACGCCGCCGCAATCTTCGAGGACGAGTATGGTACGACCATTTTCGGTTTTGAAATCCAGCGGTTTGGCTGCCCACTGCCGGTCGAGTTCATCTTTCAGGCGATATTCGTGGGCCAGTCTGTCGAGGCTGGTTCGACTGGGATGTTCGGCTGCAAGCTGCACCCTCAGAACGGCTTTTGATGCTCCGTCGCTGCTCCGGATCAGCTCTCGTGTAAAGATGCGATCGCCGTCACTCCAGGAGGATTGTGGCTCGTGGTACCGAAGGTCAGTCGAATTCTGCTGGCCGATGGAAGCGACAGCGCGCTTCCGCCCGAACATGTTCTTCCTGGTCTTCTGCGCATCTTTGACCGTGTCGTCCATGGCACACCGCTCGCTTCGATGCTGCCCGCATACCATCTGAGGCGCAGGCATCGCAGATCCAATCAAGCTTCACCGACTTCCCTCTCATGTCAACGAGCCTATGCTTCGGATTATCGAAGCGGTCGCATCTCGGTTGATCTACCTCCGACTCAGGTTCCGGTGCATGTTGTTAAGTCAGTTTCGCGACGAGCAAAGCTGCGGCAACACGGTTTCATGCTTTAAAAAGCGCCGCGCCGGCAAGGGTGAAGGTCTCGCGGTCAAGCAAAACGCCGGCGCGGCAAGTCGGCCCGTGATGGGAGGGTGTCTCTTTTAGGGCCGTTGCAACATTAACTCTGCCTAGAGTGCCCTCGCTATTATGCCGAAGTATATTTGTTTAGCCTTTTCGCCCGATTCCTAAACCAAACCAATTCTGCCGATCAGGAGGTCGCCCTCTTTCGTGCTGATCACCCAGCCGCGAGCATCCCATTGGAGGCTATCTGCAGCGAGTGGCGCAACCTCTTTAATTTTGCAAGCGGGCCCAACAGGAGCTCAACGCGCTTCAGATGACGCGCAATATGCTCGAACGCCTTCGGGGAAAGCGCAGCAATGCGCCGGGCTGGGCGGACGAGGGTGACATAGATCTCGTCATCATAGGCACCCATGGCCAGACGTGCGTACTGAATCTTCCCCCGGGGCAGTGGCATCTCGTATTGTTAACGAGATTGAGAACGATGTGCTGTTGGTACACTCGCAGTGATCGTAGCCACCGGAATCAAGCGAAGCAGTTGAAATTCCATAAACACCTCTTACGCCACTGAGAGTGAAAAACCGGGGTCAACGG
Source organism: Rhizobium lentis (assembly GCF_014200175.1). GTDB lineage: Bacteria > Pseudomonadota > Alphaproteobacteria > Rhizobiales > Rhizobiaceae > Rhizobium > Rhizobium mulingense. The sequence goes on from NZ_JACHBD010000009.1 coordinate 320,366, forward strand.
TTCTGGCACGGTGAGAGCTTTCAAGGCCAACGACCGGCTTATTGCCATAGAGTTCACGTTTTAGGCCAGGAAGATCGCATAATGGATCGATGGGAACCAGCCGGGGCGCCAGGCGAAGATTACAAGCGTCAGCAGGTACAAATGAAAGGAATGCAAACGCCTTAAATGGCTTCGAACCGTAAACCATCAGCGCTTATGCAGGCATGAGGTAGCCGAGAGGCTTCCAGTGATCAATCAGCGAGAGGTTCAGCAACGCCTGCGCAGCCGCCATGCAGATTTCAAATGGTCACATCTTGACTTTCAATTAGTCATTGCCGTAATTTCAAATAGTCATCAAGGGAAATGTGGCTGTGGCGCTTTATCCAAGGCTTGTCGAGCAACGCGTGGCCGACGCCATGTCAGACACGCGAGTCGTGCTGGTCGTGGGCCCCCGACA
>NZ_JACHBD010000010.1 GCF_014200175.1 Rhizobium lentis
CTGCGCTTCCGAAAACTTCGAGGCCTTCATCGAATTCTCCTCTTCTTCCCATCGGGGATCATAAGTGGAAAATTCCATTTCCAAATGGCATAAATTATTGGGGGCACGTCAAGCAGAAGATCATCTCGGAATGGCGCTAGCGTGTCGTCAATTTAAAACGTCTTAAGGCAAACAAAAGGCGCCCATCTAAAAGTCCAGCTTCCAGCCACTTATGAAGCCCGACGCGGTTCACACCCCACTCGACCTACCATCTTCCCACCACCGAAGTGAAACCGGTCCCTATCATTTCGATGGAACCCATGCCGTCGTGCGCCGTTCTCCAGGTTAACGGGAGAATATGCATGTCGAAAACCCTTCTCTACGGCGCGATCAAAATCGATGAGACCAACAGCGCCTATGCGCCAGTCGAAAGCCTGGCCGCCTTCCAGTGGAAGAACCGTGTCTTCATTCTTTTCGCCGACAAGGACAATGCCCGCGCGGCGCGCCAGGAAAACCAGCTGCTTTCTGATCGCGCGGCGCTCGATGAGCGCGATATAGTGATACTGAAGGTGTCGGCCGGCAAGGTCCGGCCGCTTTTCGGCGCTGCCGATGGCCTCGACGGCGAAGCAATCTGTCACGATCTCGATGGGCCGGAGGCGGGCGAATTCGCAGCCTTCCTTCTCGGCAAGGATGGAACCGTCAAATTGAAAGTCAGCGAGCCGATCACCAGCGGCGAGCTCTTCGCCATTATCGACAGCATGCCGATGCGCGCTGCCGAGACGCTGAAGCCGGACAAATAGCCCGACGAACATCGTAAACATGAAGGGAGGCGGTCATGTCCGTGCCCAACGAACCCATTCCCGATCAGCCGCCGATGCCGGCACCCGGCTGGAAGCCGGTGCCGCCGATCACCGAACCGGAGCCGGACCGGCTTCCGGATGAAGCGCCTGCTCCCAATCCGGACGAGAATGACGAGCCGGCCAAACACGCTTCCGGGAGTTAAAGGAAGATCTGCCGTTCGGCGCTGACGAGTTCCTGCAGGAAGTCGACGACACTGCGGACGCGCACGAGGTCGCGCGCCGTTTCGTGATAGGTGGTCCAATAGGCGCGGCGGATCGAAACCTCAGGCAGGATGCGCTGAAGTTCCGGATATTGCCGGGCGATATAATCGTGCAGGATTCCGATGCCGGCGCCTGATCGCACCGCCTCCGTCTGGCCGATCGCCGTCGAGATTTCGAAACCGGCGTCCCAGCTGCGCATCACCTCGCCGGAGAAATTCAGCGAGGCGGTGAAGAGGAGGTCTTCGACATAGCCGATGCGCGGATGGGCCTTCAGCGTCTCGACGTGGCCGGGCCTGCCGTGGCGGGCGAGATAGTCGCGCGAGGCATAGAGGCCGAGGGTATAATCCGTGAGCTTGGAGGAGACGAGGCGGCCCTGTTCGGGACGCTCCAGTGTGATTGCGATATCCGCCTCGCGCTGCGACAGCGAGAAGGAGCGCGGCACCGGCACCAGCTGGATTTTCAACGCCGGATGGCGCTCGATCAGCCTGCCCATGCGCGGTGCCAGAAAGGAGACACCGAACCCGTCGGGCGCGCCGACGCGCACCGTGCCGGCGATTGCCGTATCGGTGTGGCCGAGATTGGCCTGCACCGCCAGCATTTCGGTTTCCATGCGCTCGGCGGCGTGCAGGAAGACTCCGCCTTCGGCCGTCAGCTCGCAGCCATTCGTGCGGCGGATGAAAAGCCGCGTCTTCAACGCCTCTTCGAGCGACGTCAGCCGCCGTGAAAGCGTGGCGTGATTGAGCCCCAATCGCTTCGAAGCGGCCAGGATCTGCCCGGTGCGGGCGACGGCAAGGAAAATGCGGACATCGTCCCAGTTCATGGCTTGGCACGCATGAGAATCGGATCGACATCGATGAGCGTCAGCGATGTCACCATGCCCGCCGTTTCCCGTTTATATTTGAGGAAATGCAGTGTCCGCAGATGGGCCTCATAGGCTTCCTTGTCGGCGTAGACCTCGAGGATACGGATCAGGTTTGGATACTTCCGGAGGGAAACGGCGCTGAGCGAGAGAACGCCGTCTTCGAGAGCAAGCGACGCCTCGATTTCTTCTGTAAGCAGAGCGCGGTAGGCTTCCAGTTTGGCCGGATCGATCTCCAGCTCCGCCATTCTGACGATAGGTTCCCGGCTCATCGGCTCGACCTCTCCTTGGGTTTGACTTGTTCAGATGGGGTGCCAAGTTTGGAAATATCAGCACCCGATGCAACAATAGAGCTATAATATGCGCACAACGGTTGCTTATATCAGCGCATTGATTTGTGCAAATTGAAGTGCGATTGTAGGCCATCCAAACAGGAGGAACATCCATGCGTGAGATTGGACATTTCATCGGCGGCCAGCAGGTCGCCGGCACCAGCGGCCGTGTCAGCAACGTCTACAATCCGGCAACCGGCGAAGTGCAGGCGACCGTCGCGCTCGCAAGCGTCGAGGAATTGCGCGCGGCCGTCGAAAACGCCAAGGCTGCGCAGCCGAAATGGGCTGCCACCAACCCGCAGCGCCGCGCCCGCGTCTTCTTCAAATTCGTCGAACTCCTGAACAAGCACATGGACGAGCTTGCTGAAATGCTCTCCAAGGAGCACGGCAAGACGATCGAGGACGCCAAGGGCGACGTCATCCGCGGCCTCGAAGTCTGCGAATTCGTCTGCGGCATTCCGCATCTCGCCAAGGGCGAATTCACCGAAGGTGCCGGTCCGGCGATCGACATGTATTCGATCCGCCAACCGGTCGGCATCGGCGCCGGCATCACCCCCTTTAACTTCCCCGGCATGATCCCGATGTGGATGTTCGCACCCGCGATCGCCTGCGGCAACGCCTTCATCCTGAAGCCGTCCGAGCGTGATCCCTCCTTGCCGATCCGTCTTGCCGAACTGATGATCGAGGCTGGACTGCCGGCCGGCATCCTCAACGTCGTCAACGGCGACAAGGGCGCGGTCGATGCGATCCTCACCGATCCCGATATCGGCGCCGTTTCCTTCGTCGGCTCGACGCCGATCGCCCGCTACGTTTACGGCACGGCGGCAATGAACGGCAAGCGCGCCCAGTGCTTTGGCGGTGCCAAGAACCACATGATCATCATGCCGGACGCCGATATGGATCAGGCCGTCAACGCGCTGATGGGCGCGGGCTACGGTTCGGCCGGCGAGCGCTGCATGGCGATCTCGGTTGCCGTCCCGGTCGGCGAGGAAACCGCCAACCGCCTCGTCGAGAAGCTGACGCCGAAGATCGAATCGCTGCGCATCGGCCCCTACACCGACGACAAGGCCGACATGGGCCCGCTCGTCACCAAGGACGCCTATAACCGCGTCCGCGGCCTGATCGACCGCGGCGTCGAGGAAGGCGCCAAGCTCGTCGTCGATGGCCGCAATTTCAAGCTCCAGGGCTATGAAGACGGCTATTTCGTCGGCGGTTGCCTGTTCGATCACGTCACCCCCGAGATGGATATCTACAAGACTGAGATCTTCGGACCGGTTCTCTCCGTCGTTCGCGCCCAGAATTACGAAGAAGCCCTGTCGTTGCCGATGAAGCACGAATACGGCAACGGCGTCGCCATCTACACCCGTGACGGCGATGCCGCCCGCGATTTCGCCTCGCGAGTCAATATCGGCATGATCGGCATCAACGTTCCGATCCCGGTTCCGCTCGCCTACCACTCCTTCGGCGGCTGGAAGGCATCGAGCTTCGGCGACCTCAACCAGCACGGCACCGACTCGATCAAGTTCTGGACCAAGACCAAGACCGTCACCGCCCGCTGGCCCTCCGGCATCAAGAGCGGCGCCGAGTTCGTCATGCCGACGATGAAGTGATCTGACGATAGATCGATCTGCAATTCGGGGGCCTTTCGGCCCCCGTTTTATTAAAGTCTAGGAATCACGTCGCTGCCGCTCTGCTGGGCTGTAATCCCCAGCCGCAGCAGGCGGAATAGACGTCGCGGCAAATGGCCTCATAAGCTGAATGCGAATTTCATATTTTGGAATTGTTCAAAACTACCAAACCGCCTATATAGGTCTGAACAGGCACGAGTCAGGAGAATGGCATGCGGTTGACGAAGCAGACCAACTATGCGGTTCGCATGTTGATGTATTGTGCTGCCAACGACGGGCAGCTGAGCCGCATCCCGGAAATCGCCAAGGCTTACGGCGTTTCCGAGCTCTTTCTTTTCAAGATCCTCCAGCCGCTGAACAAGGCGGGACTGGTCGAGACGGTGCGCGGTCGCAATGGCGGCGTGCGGCTCGGCAAGCCGGCGGCCGACATCACCCTCTTCGACGTGGTGCGGGTCACGGAAGACAGTTTCGCCATGGCCGAATGCTTCGAGGATGACGGCATGGTCGAGTGCCCACTGGTCGACAGCTGCGGCCTGAATTCGGCGCTGCGCAAGGCGCTCAACGCGTTCTTTGCCGTGCTTTCGGACTACACCATCGACGATCTCGTCAAGGCCCGTCCGCAGATCAATTTCCTTCTTGGACTGACCGGAGAGCAGGGGTACCGCAAGCCCGCGATCGTCGTCCCGGCCGCCTGAATTCACAGCAGAACAGACTTGTAAAACCGCGGTTGCCCCGGCAGCCGCGGTTTTTGTTTGCGGCACTTTCACCAGGCTCGCGGATGCGGGAAATGGTCATAATGCGCAGCTAAGGAGGTGCAATATCCAAAATGCGACGAAATTCTGCCGGTTTTTATCCGAATATTTCGAAATGAGGCCGATTTTTGACCTAAAATTTCTAAAATTGTCCATCTGGAAAAATTTTCTCCGTAGCCCGTTGCTTTCAGTAGATAAATGTCGTTCCATCGACCGTCGATCGGGATGCCTAATCTGCGGTCTCCAGACATCAAAAAAGAACAACCGGGAAACAAATATTATGAAAAAGATCTCTGTCATGCTGGCAGCGACGGCCCTGATTTCGGTCATGGCGACGTCGGCCTGGTCCAAGACCCTTGTTTATTGCTCTGAGGGTTCGCCGGAAGGCTTCGACCCGAGCCTCTATACGGCAGGCACGACCTTCGACGCCTCGTCGCGCACGGTCTACAGCCGCCTCGTCGAATTCAAGCATGGCGGCACCGAGATCGAACCCGGTCTGGCCGACAGCTGGAGCGTTTCTGACGACGGCAAGGAATACACCTTCAAACTTCATCCCGGCGTCAAGTTCCAGACCACCGACTTCTTCACGCCGACGCGCGATTTCAACGCCGACGACGTCGTGTTCTCCTTCGAGCGCCAGCTGAAATCCGACAATCCCTGGAACAAATATGTCGAGGGCGGCTCCTACGAATATGCCGCCGGCATGGGCTTCCCCGAGCTGATCAAGTCGGTCGAGAAGGTCGATGACCTTACCGTCAAGTTCACGCTCAACCACCCGGAAGCGCCGTTCCTGGCCGACCTCGCGATGGATTTCGCTTCCATCATGTCCAAGGAATATGCCGACAAGCTTGCCGCCGACGGCAAGATGGCGCAGCTCAACCAGCAGCCGCTCGGTACCGGCCCCTACACCTTTGTCGCCTACCAGCCAGATGCCGTCATCCGTTACAAAGCGAACGAAACCTACTTCAAGGGCAAGGAAAAGATCGATGATCTGGTGTTCGCCATCACCTCCGACGCTGCGGTGCGCGCGCAGAAGCTGAAGGCCGGTGAGTGCCACCTGATCCCCTATCCGAATGCTGCCGACGTTCCCGAACTGAAGAAGGATGAGAACCTGACGGTTCTCGAGCAGCCCGGCCTGAACGTCAGCTACCTCGCCTACAACACGCAGATGGCGCCGTTCGACAAGCCCGAAGTCCGCCGTGCGCTCAACATGGCGATCAATAAGCAGGCGATCGTCGATGCCGTCTTCCAGGGTGCGGCGACCGTTGCCAAGAACCCGATCCCGCCGACAATGTGGTCCTATAACGACGCCGTTCAGGACGAGAAATACGACCCGGATGCCGCAAAGAAGGCGCTCGCCGATGCTGGCGTCAAGGACCTCAGCATGAAGGTCTGGGCGATGCCGGTTTCGCGTCCATACATGCTGAACGCACGCCGCGCCGCCGAGCTGATCCAGGCCGATTTCGCCAAGATCGGCGTCAAGGTCGAGATCGTCACCCATGAATGGGCCGAATATCTGAAGCTCTCCTCCGACGTGAAGCGTGACGGTGCCGTCATCCTCGGCTGGACCGGCGACAACGGCGATCCTGACAACTTCATGGATACGCTGCTCGGCTGCGATGCCGTCGGCGGCAACAACCGCGCCCAGTGGTGCAACAAGGAATATGACGACCTGATGACCAAGGCCAAGCTGACCGCCGATGTGGGCGAGCGCACCAAGGCCTACGAGCAGGCGCAGCTGATCTTCAAGAAGGAAGCCCCCTGGGCGACCCTCGACCATTCGCTCGTATTCGTTCCGATGAGCAAGAAGGTCTCGGGCTTCAAGATGGACCCGCTCGGCATTCATCGTTTCGATGGCGTCGACGTATCCGAATAACAAGAATAATGTAAGAATGCCCGGCAGAGCTGGGCGCAGCCGGCGGTCAGGGTCCTCCTGACCGCCGGAAACTATTGGACATCTGCCATGTTGCGTTTTTTCATCGGCCGCCTTGCGGTGCTGATCCCGACATTCCTCGGCGTTTCCCTGATTGCCTTCTCTTTCATCCGCCTGCTGCCCGGAGATCCCGTCATGCTGCTCTCGGGTGAACGCGTCATGGCGCCGGAGCGGCACGCCCAGATCATGCACGATCTCGGCTTCGACCGGCCCATGTATATGCAGTATTTCGATTATCTCGGAAAAGTGCTGCAGGGCGATCTCGGCACCTCGATCGTCACCAAGCGGCCCGTTCTCGGCGAATTCCTGACATTGTTTCCGGCAACGCTGGAACTGTCTTTCTGCGCCATCATCCTTGCCGTCTGTCTTGGGGTGCCCGCCGGCGTCTTTGCGGCCGTCAAGCGAGGCACGTGGTTCGATCAGAGCGTGATGGGTGTCGCCCTCGTCGGTTATTCCATGCCGATTTTCTGGTGGGGTCTGCTGCTCATCATCTTCTTCTCCGGCTATCTCGGCTGGACGCCGGTTTCCGGCCGGATCTCGCTGATGTATTTCTTCAAGCCGGTGACCGGCTTCATGCTGATCGACAGCCTGCTGTCAGGTCAGAAAGGGGCCTTTGCCTCGGCCGTCAGCTATCTCATCCTGCCGACCATCGTGCTGGCGACCATCCCGCTCGCCGTCATCGCCCGCCAGACGCGCTCGGCTATGCTCGAGGTCCTCGGCGAGGATTATGTCCGCACCGCACGCTCGAAAGGTTTGAAGCCGCTGCGCGTCGTCGGCGTGCATGCACTGCGCAATGCAATGATCCCCGTCATCACCACGATCGGCCTGCAGATCGGTGTCCTTCTTGCCGGCGCCATCCTCACCGAGACGATCTTCTCCTGGCCGGGCATCGGCAAATGGATGGTCGATTCGGTATTCAAGCGCGATTACGCGGTGGTGCAGGGCGGCCTTCTCCTGATCGCCGGCGTCATCATGCTGGTCAACCTGATTGTTGACGTCCTCTACGGCTTCATCAATCCGCGCATTCGTCACTAGGAGCGGTCCATGAGCACGGTCACCGTTAAAACCGGCCAGCCATCCGCTCTTGCGGAATTCTGGCACTATTTCTCCCGCAACAAGGGCGCCGTCATCGGCCTCTTTGTTTTTGTCGTCATTCTCGTCGTTGCGATCTTCGCACCGGTCTTTGCGCCACATGCGCCAAACGAGCAGAACCGCGAGGTGCTGCTCGCCGTGCCTTCCTGGATGGAGGGAGGCCACGCCTCCTTTCCGCTCGGAACGGATGCCGTCGGCCGCGATATCCTCTCGCGGCTGATCTACGGCGCGCGGTTCTCACTCTTCATCGGCGTCGTGGTCGTCACACTTTCGGTCATATGTGGTGTCCTGATCGGCCTCGTCGCCGGCTATTTCCGCGGCCGGATCGATACCGTCATCATGCGCCTGATGGACATCATCCTGGCCTTCCCGTCGCTGCTGCTCGCGCTCGTGCTGGTGGCGGTCCTCGGTCCTGGCCTGACCAACGCGATGATCGCGATTTCGCTGGTCAACCAGCCGCATTTCGTGCGGCTGACCCGCGCCTCTGTCATTTCGGAGCGTGAGAAGGAATATGTGATCGCCTCACGGGTCGCCGGTGCAGGCACCCTGCGGCTGATGTTCAAGACCATCCTGCCGAACTGTCTGGGGCCGTTGATCGTCCAGGCGACGCTCGCCTTCTCGGCGGCAATCCTCGATGCCGCCGCCCTCGGCTTTCTCGGCATGGGTGCCCAGCCGCCGACGCCCGAATGGGGCACGATGCTTGCTGAATCCCGTGAGTTCATCTCGCGCGCCTGGTGGGTCGTGACATTTCCGGGTCTTGCCATCCTCATCACCGTTCTTGCCATCAACCTGATGGGCGACGGCCTGCGCGATGCACTTGATCCCAAGCTGAAGAGGTCGTGATGCCGCTCCTCGAAATCGAAAATCTTACTGTCGAATTCCAGACGTCCTCCGGTCTTTTCCGCGCCGTCGATGGCGTATCGCTTGCCTGCGACAAGGGCGAGATCCTGTCGATCGTCGGTGAATCCGGCTCCGGCAAATCCGTTGCCATGCTGGCCCTGATGGGGCTTTTGCCCTGGACTGCCAAGATCACCGCCGACCGCATGCAGTTCGACGGCCAGGATCTGCGCGGCATCTCCGCCCGCCAGCGTCGAAGGATCGTCGGCAAGGACATGGCGATGATCTTCCAGGAGCCGATGTCGAGCCTCAATCCGTGTTTCACCGTCGGCTTCCAGCTCGGCGAGACCCTGCGCTTCCACATGGGCCTCAACCGGAAAGAGCGCCGCGAACGCTCGATCGAGCTCTTGAACCTCGTCGGAATTCCGGCGCCGGAAGACCGGCTCTCGAACTTCCCGCATCAGATGTCGGGTGGGATGAGCCAGCGCGTCATGATCGCCATGGCGCTCGCCTGCAATCCGAAGCTCCTGATCGCCGACGAGCCGACGACTGCGCTCGACGTGACGATCCAGGCGCAAATTCTCGATCTGCTTGTGCGCCTGCAGAAGGAGCACGGCATGGCGCTGGTGCTGATCACCCACGACATGGGTGTCGTTGCCGAAACCGCCGAGCGCGTGCAGGTGCAATATGCCGGCCAGAAGGTCGAGGAGCAGCCGGTGAGGGCGCTGTTTCGCGATCCGCACCACCCCTATACGGCAGCCCTGCTCGCCGCCCTTCCGGAACGCGCCAAAGTCGGCCAGCGTCTCCCCTCGATCGCCGGCGTCGTGCCCGGCCAGCATGGCCGCCCGACAGGCTGTCTGTTCGCGCCACGTTGCGGCTACGCCACGGTCGAATGCGATCGCGGCGTCGTACGCCAGGGGCCGGAGCTCGGGCTGGCTTTATGCAATTATCCATTGAAGGACGGCAAGCCGCTAGGGCATCCCGGCGTGATGCGCGTCGAAACTGCAGGAGACCTGGTATGACGGGCGCTGTTCTCGAGGGCAGGGATCTCGCCCGCTTCTACACCGTCAACCGCGGTCTCTTCAAAGCCGACGCCACCGTCAAGGCGTTGAACGGCGTCAGCTTCAGCCTTCATTCCGGCAAGACCCTTGCCGTCGTCGGCGAATCCGGTTGCGGCAAGTCGACGCTTGCCCGTCTGGTCACGATGATCGAGGATCCGACGGCCGGCGAATTGCTGATCGACGGCAAGCCGGCGCGAGTCGGCGACCGCAGCCTGCGCAGCCAGGTGCAGATCGTCTTCCAGAATCCCTACGGCTCGCTCAACCCGCGCCAGAAGGTGGGTGCAATTCTGGAAGAGCCGCTGAAGATCAATACCGATCTCGATGCCGGTGCCCGCCGCCGCAAGGTGGAGGAGATGATGGCCCGCGTCGGGCTGCGCCCGGAACATCATGGCCGCTACCCCCATATGTTCTCCGGCGGCCAGCGGCAGCGCATCGCCATTGCCCGCGCCCTGATGCTGCGGCCGAAGGTGCTGGTGCTCGATGAACCGGTTTCGGCGCTGGATCTGTCGATCCAGGCGCAGGTGCTGAACTTGCTTATGGATCTGCAGAAGGAGATGGGTCTTGCCTATCTCTTCATCTCGCATGGCCTCTCGGTCGTCCATCACATCGCCGACGAGGTGATGGTGATGTATCTCGGTCGCCCGATCGAAACCGGTCCTGCAGCCGAGGTCTTCGCCCGCCCGCGCCATCCCTATACGGCCGCCTTGCTGTCGGCGACCCCCATCGCCGATCCCGAGCGCGCCAAGAACCGCATCCGCCTGCAGGGCGAACTTCCATCGCCGCTGAAGCCGCCGTCCGGCTGTCACTTCAACCCGCGCTGCTGGAAGGCGCAGGACTATTGTCGCCAGGTTTCTCCCGAATTACGGGGAGAAGGCGCACAGCAATATGCCTGTCATTTCCCGCTCGACTGAGCGGGAGGCCGCCGTTTGAGAGGAAACATGCAGGACGACCCGATCAACAAACCTCATGCGATCATCGTCATGGGGGTCAGCGGCTGCGGCAAGTCCTCGGTTGGCGAAAAACTCGCCGAGGCCTTGCACCTGGCCTTCGTCGAAGGTGATGCGCTTCATCCCGCTTCCAATGTCGAGAAGATGTCGAAGGGCATTCCGCTGACCGATGAGGATCGGATGCCATGGCTCGACCTGATCGGCAAACGCATGCATGCCTCGCTGGAAAAAGGAGAAGGCATCATCGTCTCCTGTTCGGCGCTGAAGCGCATCTATCGTGAGAGGCTGAGGGCTGCTGCCGGCGGCAATCTGTTCTTCATCTACCTCGAAGGATCCAAGGCGCTGCTGACGAAGCGAATGGGTGAGCGCAAAGGACACTTCATGCCAGTCTCGCTGCTCGAAAGTCAGCTTGCGACACTCGAGGTGCCGACGGGCGAACAAGGCGTTGTCACCGTCGACATCGACGACACGGTCGACGGCATTGCGGCGACGGCCCTGCGGGGTCTCTCCACCCTCGGTGTTATGGTTTGAAGCGCTGCGGCGAGTAAGCCGAGATATCGATGAGCGGCGTTTCGCCGGTGATAAGTTCCGCGAGTACGCGGCCGGTCACCGGCCCGAGCGTCAGCCCGTGATGGGCGTGGCCGAAGGCGAACCACAGGCCCTGATGGCGAGGAGCCTTGCCGATGACAGGCAACATGTCTGATGTGCAGGGGCGCGCGCCCATCCACGGTTCGGGATCGAGCCTTTCTCCAAGCGGGAAGATCGTACGCGCCACGGCTTCCGCCCGGTCGAGCTGCACCGGCGTCTTCGGCGCGTCGAGCCTTGCAAACTCCGCCCCCGTCGTCAGGCGAATCCCGCGGTTCATCGGCGCCAGCAAATAACCGCGCTCGGCATCGAGGATCCAGTTGTTGAGCATGGCATTGCCCTTGGCGGCATAATGCATGTGATAGCCGCGCTTGATCCCGAGGGGAAAGGAATAACCGAGCCGGCGCGTCGCGACAGCTGCCCAAGGACCGAGCGCGAGGACCGCATCCTCCGCTTCGAGTGCGCCCTCGCTGGTCATGATCTTCCAGCCGGCGCCGAACTGGCCGAGCGAGGCGGCGTCGCCTGTGACGAAGCGGCCGCCGAGGCTTTCGAAATAGCGGCGATAGGCCAATGTCAGCGCATGCGGGTCGAGCACTGACCAGGGATCACGCCAACGGATACCGCCGGCGAAACGGACGGTCATATCGGGTTCCATGCGGGCGATGTCGGCCGGCGTCAGGCTGTCATAGGTCAAGCCGAATTCGGTCTGCCAAAGTGCGGCCTCTGCAAGGGCCTCGTCGCGCGCCGCTTCCGTCCGGAAAATCTTCATCCAGCCGTCCTTGCGGATTAGCGCCTGCGCCTGCGAGGCCTCGATCAGGTCCTTGTGCTCGGCAACCGAGTTTTCGATCAGCGGCGCATAAGCCCGGGTGATGACCGCGTGGCGCCGCGCATTCGAATTCCACCAGTAACGGGCGAGAAAGGCGAGCTGGCTCGGCAGCGCACTGAGATGATAATGGGCATCGATTTCGTTGTTGAGCGCATAACGCAGCAGCAGCCCGAATTGCTGGGGGAAGCCGTAAGGTGCCACCCCTTCGCGCTGGATCAGGCCAGCATTGCCGAAGGAGGTTTCGCTGCCCGGATCCTTGCGGTCGATCAGCGTCACCTGCCGGCCGCGTCGCTGCAGATGGATGGCAGTGGACACCCCGACGATGCCGGCGCCGAGCACGATTGCGTTTTTTGTCATTCCCCTGCATTCCGCTTGATTATCCGGTAAAATGCCCGGGCCGAACCCGGGGCGCAAACGAAAAATCGTGTTCATTTCAAAATCATTGCGCTTTCCAATGCGGCATTTTCGGCCTTTATCCGCACATGCAGGATGGCGGCATTGAAAAGCGAAAAGACGACCGCAAAGACCGGCAGGCCAAAGGCGAGAGGAAGGGTCGCGATCTCGCCGGCGACGATCGCATAGTTCGGATGCCGGAGAAAGCGGTAGGGGCCGGAGCGGATGAGTGGTGCCCCTGGCAGAATGATGATGCGAGTCGTCCAGCGGTCCTTCAGCGTCGCCAGCACCCAGAACCGCAGCGCCTGTAGCCCCATGAATATCGCCAACCAGAAGGGCTCGATCGGTCTGCCGGGCGCCAGCAGCCAGAGGCCGATGATCCAGACCGCGTGCAGCGCCACCATCAGTGGATAGTGTTCGGGCGCGACCTCTCTGGCACCCCTGGTACGAAGGGCGGCGGTGTTGCGCCGGGCAAGCACGAGCTCTCCCAGCCGCTGCAGCGTCACGAATGTCAGAAGTACGATCGACGGCCACATCATGCGGTCCTCCGAAGCGTCACGCAGCTCGCCGAGAAGCCCGGGCCCATTGCGATCATCGCCGAGCGCTCCGGCAACCCGGCGCGGATCGCCCGCTCCAGCACGAAGAGAACGGTCGGCGAAGACATGTTGCCGTATTCGGCAAGCACGGCTCGTTCGTGATCGAGTGTGCCGGATGTCAGTGAAAGCGCGCTCTCCATTGCGGCCAGCACCTTTGTGCCGCCGGGATGGCAGATGAAGCGGTCGATGTCTGCCAGTTCCAGACCGTTTCGCGCCAGAATGGCCGTCACCGCCGGGGCGAGCTCCCGTTCGGCGAAGGGCGGCAGCGATTGGGCCAGCACGATGCCGAAGCCGCCGTCGTCGATCTTCCATCCCATGATATCGAGCGTGTCGGGAAACAGGTGCTCGCCGGTCGATTCCACTTCCGCTAGGCCGCCTTCGCTCGCGCGGAGCACGCAGGCGGCCGCGCCGTCGCCGAACAGCGCCGTCGCGATGATGTTCGGCCGCGTCAGTTCGTCGAGCCGGAAGGCGAGCGTGCAAAGCTCGATCGAGACGAAAAGCACGACGGCGCCCGGCCGGCTGCGGGCTAGCCGTGCCGCGATCGCAAAACCCGAGACGCCGGCAGCGCAGCCAAGCCCGAAGACCGGCACACGCTCGATATCGGCTCTGAAACCCATCCTGCGGCTAAGCTGCGCATCGAGGCTCGGCGTCGTAAAGCCGGTGGAAGAAACGGTGACGACACAGTCGACATCGCCGGCCTCAAGCCCGGCCCGGCGAAGTGCCGAGGTGGCCGCCTCGACGAAAAGTCCGCCCGCCACCTCCGCATAGGCCAGCATCCGGTCCTGCCAGCCATGCGGCTCGTCGAACCAGGCAAGCGGCTGTGCCGCATGACGCTTGTAGATACCGGCGGTGTCGAAGACGCGGGCAAGATGATGGAAATCCTCGAAACGGCCGGCAAACAGCCGAGCCGAGACTTCGGCCGCCTGGTTTTGCAAGATGACATGTTCGGGCGTGGCGGTGGCGAGGCTGACGAGTCTCACGGTATCGGTCACGGAATTCTCCTTGTCTTCCCGGCACAACGCTGAGAACACCCGGTCCCGATGATTTATTCGGCGTCGATGGCTTCACGAAGCAGTGATGAAAAAAATGGAGGGGCCGGCGAATAAGACCCTGTGCAGCGGTGTTCACTCCTCGCAACGTCACTCTCGAGGAGTTCTCCCATGACGATCACGACAGTCCGCATCGCTTCCATCCTTCTCGGCGGCTGCCTTGCCGCTTCCCTCTTCTCCGGCCCCGTCTTTGCTGTCGGCAATGACAACCGCACGATGCCGACCTGCAAGAAGGGTGAGATCTACGACCAGAAGACCAAGAAATGCGTCAAGCAGCAGAGCGCCAATGTCTCGGACGAGAACCGTACCGACTATGCCTATTCGCTGGCCAAGGCCGGCCGCTATGAAGAGGCGCTTGCCATGCTCGATACTGTCAAGGACCAGAGCAGCGCAGAGGTGCTGAACTATCGCGGTTACGCCACCCGCAAACTCGGCCGCACCGACGAAGGCATCTCCTATTACCTGCAGTCGGTGAAGAAGGATCCGCAATACGCCAAGGTCCGCGAATATCTCGGCGAAGCCTATGTCATCAAGGGCCGGCTCGATCTCGCAAAAGAGCAGTTGAACACGATCAAGACGATCTGCGGCACGGCTTGCGAGGAATATCAGGATCTGAACGCGGCGATCCTCGACCCGTCGAAGATCTGAGCTTAGGTCACTGGCGGGAAATGGAGCCGGGAAAGGATATCCGAATGTCGGTCGCGGACGCTACATTTCCTGCCTATAGTCGCGCGAGAATGGAATCGCCGGTTTATCAGGCGGTTCCAAGGGATGCAGGATCGGCGGAGGCTGCCATCGCGAGCGAAGCGGATATCAGGAGCGGTCTGACGGAAAACCTGGCCAAGCTCTGGCGTTATGGTCTCGTCCTCTCGCACCAGCGTGATGTCGCCGACGACCTCGTACAGGCGACCTGCCTTCGCGCGCTCGAGCGCGCCGCTCAGTTCGTCCCCGGCACCCGTCTCGACCGCTGGCTGTTTTCGATTCTGCATTCGATCTGGCTGAACGAGATCCGCTCACGCCGGGTGCGCCAGGGCCAGGGTTTCGTCGATGCCGGCGAGGCGCTGACTTTCGACGGCGCGCACGACACTGAAACACATGTGATGGCGGGGCAGGTGCTGAAGCAGGTAAATGCGTTGCCCGAGGCGCAGCGCACGGCGGTTTTCCTCGCCTATGTGGAAGGACTTTCCTATCGAGAGGTTGCAGGGATATTGGATATCCCGATCGGAACCGTGATGAGCCGGCTGGCGGCCGCCCGCGCCAGGCTCTCCGGCGCCAGACCTGAAGGGGAACGGCCATGAGCACCAAACACACCATTCCCTCCGACGAGGATCTCACAGCCTTCATCGATGGCGAGCTGACAGCGCAAGAGACAGCCCGCATCGAGGCCATCGTCCAGGAAGATGAGAGCGTCGCCGAACGGCTGAATTTCCTGGCGCGCGCCAGCCTGCCGTTCGAGCAGGCTTTCGCCCCGCTCCTCTCCGAAGCCCCGCGGGAGAAACTGGAGGCGATGCTCGCCGCCATTCCTGCGCATGAGAACGCAAGATCTATCGCGGAGCCCGCGCCCACGCGCCGTCGCTTCCTCGGCGCTCTCGCCGCTTCGCTTGTCGCCGGCATCGCCATCGACCGCGCCGTTATCGGCATCGGCAGGGGTTTTTCGGCAAAGGACGAAAACAGCGAATGGCGCGCCGCGGTCGCCGACTATATTTCGCTCTATACCGCCGAAACGCTCGCCGGCCCCGTCCCCGGCAGGCAGGACCAGGCCGACCAGCTCGCCAGTCTCGACGAGAAGCTCGGTCTCTCACTCTCCCCGGAAGCCGTCTCGCTCCCGGGGGTCGATTTCAAACGCGCCCTGCTGCTGCAATATGACGGTAAGGCGCTCGCCCAGATCGCCTATCTCGACCCCGAGACCGGCCCGATGGCGCTCTGCATCGTGAAATCTGACGCAGGGCCGAAGGCGCCAGACCTTGAAAACCGCAATGGTATGAATGTCGTCTACTGGTCGAATGCGACGCATGCCTTCATGCTGATCGGACATGCTGCGGCGGACAGGATGACGGGGATTGCGGAAGGGGTGAGGGGGAGGGTAGCTGTCTGAGGCCCCCACAAACCAAGTAGTACTTTGTGCAGCGTTCTCCAACACGGTTGCGCACCTGTTTCGAGTATGCAAGCTTAACTCTATCTTATGCAGGGGACAAAGATGCGCACAGATGCCGGCCTGATGAATATGTATGACGACTATTATTCTGATGGGGTAGTAGCCGAGAAGCGGGCCATCGCTGCTCGTCAGTCAGTGGCTCATATACGGACCGTTGCTGGAAACCAAAAATTTGATTCGGTCATCGATATCGGCGCGGGAGAAGGAGCGGTGTTGGCCGAGCTCCATGCTTCCGGCTTTGCGAAAGATTTTTCAGCAGTCGAGATTTCTCCCTCCGGGGTTAGTGCTATAAAGGCCCGTTCGATCCCCGCTGTCCGTTCTGTCGATCAATTCGACGGATACAAAGTTCCTCATCCTGACCAGGCTTTCGATTTAGCCCTCGCCGTTCATGTTCTTGAACATGTCGAGCACGAGCGAATGTTTCTCCACGAGGCCAAACGTGTCAGCCGGAAACTTTATATAGAAGTGCCGCTCGAACTGACCAGCAACCTCGACAGGTCAATCCGCATGTCTGGTCCCTATGGGCATATTAACTTCTACACGCCCGGCTCTTTCGAGAACTTATTGAAAACCTCGGGTTTAAACATCGAGAAGATGATGATCTTCGCTCATGATATAGAGTATGAGCAATATCTTTCCGGACGGGCAAAGGGTTGGCTCAAATACCAGATCCGCCAGAACCTGCTTCGCTTTGCCCCCAAGGTGGCCGTTAGAAATATGGTGTATATGGCTGGTGCACTCTGCTCGTCTCGCCCAGGCTCTGCAATCGGTATCAACTGACAGGGCGGGCACTCGCAATGCGCAGGCAAATGTTCTGATGCTGCAGATCAATCAGACCTATAACGTCTCAACAGCGCCGCGTCTTGTGGAACTGGACGGGCTGAGGGGCGTTGCAGTCGGCATGGTGCTGATATGGCATTTCGTCGGCGCACCATTGACGTCACGGGATAATTTTTTATTCAAGGCTATACATGATGTGACCATCCTAGGACGCACCGGCGTCGACCTGTTTTTTGTCCTGTCCGGTTTTCTTATCATCGGTATCATTCTCGATCGGCAACAACCCGCATTTCGTTTTTTGAGGCATTTCTATCTGCGGCGTGTACTCCGCATTGTGCCATCTTATCTAGCGTTGGTCTTTTTATTCTGGAGCGCCGTATATGCAGGCGCTAGTAACGCCGTGTTCAACGCTGATACTCCGCTTTGGCGCCATTTGACGTTCACCCAGAACATCTGGATGGCGACCCATGAGCAATGGGGTCCAGGCGGCATATCTGTAACTTGGTCCGTCGCAATCGAAGAGCAGTTTTACCTCGTTTTCCCTTTTGTCATCCTGTTTCTTCCAAAGCGAATGTTGCTGCCAATGCTAGCGCTCGTGGCCGGCGCGTCGATCATTTACCGGTCAGTCGGTTATTTCGGGTACGGCAGTGTCTTTACGATGTATGTGCACACCTTTAGCCGCCTTGATGGACTTGCAGAGGGCGGGGTTGTCGCCATTCTGTGGCGGGATGATCGCTTTAGAGAGTGGCTCCGTCGGAATTTGTCTGGGTGGACCAAAGCGGTTGGGATCCTTGCCTTCGGATTCATACCCCTCGTCGTGGGAATGTCAAACAACGTCGCATCGACTACAGCAGCATGGGGGCATACTTATCTCGCACTTCTGTATAGCGCACTGCTCATTTACATTCTTGGCTCTCTGGGAAGCGAGAACCTTAAATATCTAAGGAATGAAAAACTACAGAAGTTGGGTCGGATCTCTTATACGCTCTATCTTGTTCATCCACTGATGTTGTCGGCAATTTATATCGGAGGCCGCCAGCCGGAAGCGCTGCATAGCTTCGGCGCCGTTCCTCTGTCTGCTTTGGCGCTTGTGTTGTCCTTATGGTGGTCTTACGTCAGCTTTCGTTTCTTTGAAAAACCGCTGACGGACTGGGGCAGGAAATGGACCTATTGAAGACCTAACCTCGGCCCTTGGCCATAGATGAACCATTGGCTAGAGCCGGGATGGCAGCAAAGGGCAGGAACCGCGGATTGCAACGGGGAGCGGTATCAGCTTCACGCAAAAGGGCGGTTTGCAAAAGACATTCCCGGAAAGCTCGGGTTCGCCGGTTTCCTCTGAGAGATCAAGATTGACTTTTACAACAGGAACACCCAATGAGACATCCACCTGCCGAGAGTCCGATATGGCAATGGTACGGTCATCGATAACAAAGTCTGGTGCTTTCCTGATGCCACGGGCTCGCGAGCAAATTATGGGTCTTCCAAATACGTTAATGCCTCGGCATAGCCGTATGGCTGGCTTGGCCATCGTACGGCAGCTGATGGCAGACCGACATCTGCCTTGTCAGATTTTTACTGGCGGACTCAAACAGCTTAATTTGATCGAGCAGTTGAATGTTCGCCAGCTCTTAGAGAGAGCGCGCCCTTACAGGGCTTATCTCGCGAAAGTCTGCGGCGTAGATGCAGGCATTATGCAGTCAGTTGGTTTAATCTACCAAAGCTTGGTTGAATTGAATGTTGCCTTACGCGCCGCGGTTCGAAAACTTCTCCTGATCGGATCCAGTTTATATAGCCGAAGGGGAAAATTGGTACTGCGTGATCTAGGGTACGCGCAGCGACATGCTATGCCCAGACAGCATGTCTCGATGTCAACGTAAGTCGAATGAGAGCGCTTACGATCGTATGGGGAAAGAGATCTTGATAAAATTCGCTATCGTCGGATGCGGGCGCATTGCCAAAAGGCATTCCGAACTCTTGGGTCTGTCACAGATAAAAGGTGCGACGCTCGTTGCAGTTTGTGATGTTGTGGAAGAAAAAGCAAAGGAATTTGGAGAGCGGTTCGACGTTCCTTACTATCAGTCAATCGACGAAATGCTTCAGAGCACGGAGGTGGATGTCGTATCGATATTGACGCCAAGCGGTATGCATGCAGAACACGTCATTACGGCGGCGAAATATAAACGACATATCGTCGTCGAAAAGCCAATGGCCCTGACTCTGACCGATGCTGAAGCGATGATCAAGGCTTGTGACGAGAATAATATTCGATTGTTCGTCGTCAAGCAAAACCGTTTCAACGTCCCGGTCGTGAAGGCGCGCGAAGCTCTTGATGCGGGACGCTTCGGTAAGCTCGTGCTCGGCACGGTTAGGGTCCGATGGTGCCGCGATCAGAGTTACTATGATCAGGATAGCTGGCGCGGTACCTGGCAATATGACGGCGGCGTCCTTGCCAATCAGGCAAGTCATCATATCGACATGTTGACTTGGTTCATGGGTGATGTCGAAAGTGTTCACGCGCGAGCAGCGACAGCGTTGGTGGATATCGAGGCGGAAGACACTGCCGTCGCCACACTGAAGTTCTGCAACGGTGCACTCGGCATTATAGAAGCTACCGCAGCAACTCGACCCAAGGACATTGAAGGATCGATTTCGATACTTGGTGCTGGGGGCTCTGTTGAGATTGCAGGCTTTGCGGTGAACAAGATCCGCACCTGGCAGTTCGGCGACAATGACTTAGGCGATGAGCATGTTATGGAGAAATACTCGGTTAATCCTCCAAACGTTTATGGTTTTGGTCATCAGGCTTATTACGAACACGTCGTCGATTGCCTAGTGAATGATACAAAAGCTCTCGTGGATGGTCATGAGGGCCGCCAGAGTCTTGAATTGATCTCGGCGCTTTATGAATCAATCGCTTCGAATAAAGAAGTGAAACTTCCTTTGGAATTGAAACACTCAAAACTGGGACGGTCTTCCCAATGAGCGACGGCTTTCCCACGCTTTGGAAGGCGCAGGTCAGGGACGTCGTTTGTGGCGCTCGCGTAAAAATAGTTGAGCCAGCCAATGTTTATGAATGCGAACTTGCCGATGATTGCTTTGTTGGCCCATTCGTGGAAATCCAGAAGGGCGTGAAGATAGGGCCGCGCACAAAAATTCAGTCACATAGTTTCATATGCGAACTTGTCGAGATTGGGGAGGATTGTTTCATTGGGCATGGGGTAGTTTTTGTGAACGATCTTTTTTCGGGAGGTGGGCCTGCACGGGGAAATCGCGCGCTCTGGAAGGAAACTCGAATCGGTAATCGGGTTTCGATTGGCTCAAACGCCACGGTCCTTCCAGTTCAGATATGCGACGACGTTGTCATCGGCGCAGGCGCCGTTGTAACCCGGGATATCACCATTTCCGGCATCTATGCCGGCAATCCCGCCCGGCCTATACCTCGTACGGCAAGCAACGAAGAGTAGTTTGTTCGGAAATGTCGTCGTTGGTAGATAACCCGGCGCCTTTGGCTTTGTGAGTTGGCGGCGCTGCCACACGCGGAAATCATGAAAATTTACCAAAAGCAGGTTTAATGAAAGTTCCCTTCGCTGATCTTCATCTCCAATACCTCTCGCTGAAGGAGGAGATCGATGCTGCAATAGCTTCGGTTATTCGATCCTCCGCGTTTATCAGGGGGCCATTCGTTCAGACGTTCGAGGACGAATTTTCCGCCGCTGTTGGCGCCCCTTATTGCATCTCGTGTGCGAATGGCACGGACTCACTTTTCATAGCGATGCGTGCGTTAGGCGTCAGGCCTGGGGATGAAGTTATTACGACCGCTCATTCGTGGATTTCAACCACAGAGACCATCTCGCAAGCCGGTGGCAATGTTGTCTTCTGCGATACTGATGCTTTGACACACACCATCGATCCTGTCCAAATCGAAGCGAAGATCACGGCTCGAACGGTTGGCATCATCCCGGTTCATCTCTATGGCCAACCGGCCGATATGACTGCGATCATGGCGATAGCACGGAAGCACGGTCTCTGGGTCATAGAAGACTGTGCTCAATCCCATCTGGCCGAAATTGATGGGCAAATCGTCGGGAGCTTTGGGGATGTCGCTTCTTATTCTTTCTATCCGGGAAAGAACCTTGGCGCGATGGGCGACGCGGGCGCCATTACCTGCAAGGACAAATCACTGGCCGATCGGATGGCAATGTTTGCGCGGCATGGCGGGCTTTCAAAAGGCGACCACCAAATCGAAGGAATAAATAGTCGCCTCGACGGACTACAAGCCGCGATTCTCTCAGTAAAGCTGCCGCGTTTGCGCGAGTGGACTGCAAAACGGCAGGCACTGGCGAGACGTTATATGAGCGCCCTCAAGGATATTGATTGGGTAGAACTGCCCGAAACCGCAGCAGGACGAAGTCATGTCTATCACCTTTTTGTGATCAAGCACGAGCGTCGCGATGCCCTGGCTGCACACCTAAAACATGCCGGCATCCAAACCGTGGTCAACTATCCAATATCGCTGCCATTCCTGCCGGCTTACGAACGCCTTGGCCATCGGCCGGAAGATTTCCCCAACGCGTTTGGGAATCAATCCAAGATTCTTTCAATTCCGATTTTCCCTGAAATGACAGAAGCTCAACTCCTGTACGTCGCAGATACGATCAGGGGATTCGCCGAGTGAGTGATGAACGCCCGGAGAGCCATGGAAGGCGCAGCAATCTTCTTGGAAACTCAGGCTGGAATTTTGCGGGTTTCCTTTTTACGCTGGTTGCTAACCTTGCCACGGTGCCGTTCGTCGTGCGCTGGATTGGACTGCAGGCGCTGGGAAGCGCAGGCATAGTGATCGCTATCGCAGCTCCCGTGACGCTGATCGGTACCGTGCTCGGGCAGGCCGTTGTCAGGGAAATTTCCGCGCGGATTGGACGTGGCGAGGAGCATGCCGCCGCCCGTATCGCTATCGTCGGAATGAAAATCTGCCTAATCGCTTCGGCGGTGGCGTGGCTAGGGATCGTGCTTGCCGGGCCCTGGGTCATGACCGGCATCGCCGGTGCGTCTCTTCCATCACAGAATCTCACCGTCTCCTTCCTCATTGTCGCAACCGGCACAATGGCGCAGCAGTTCTCGTTTGTCCTGCAAGGTATTTGCGTGGGAAAGCAAAGTTTTCGATTGGTGGCCAAAGCATCAGCGTGGAGTTCATTCGCAACCATCATCATGACCTTGGGATGCACATGGTCCTTTCCAGTGCTGAATGGCTATTTGCTCGGGTTTTCTGGAAGTCTTGTATTGTCGACTGCAGGATGGATATGGGTTACATCCTCGGAATTCCGTGAAAGCGGCCGATTGATCTCATCGTCTCCCGACGAACTGAAATCATTGCTTCATTTTGGAAAATGGCAAAGCCTCTCTCAGCTTGCGGGAATCTTTGGCAACCAGATGGACCGCTACGTTCTGGCTTCGCTCGCGCCGTCTGCCGTTGTCGGCCAATATAACGTGTGCAATCGCGTCCAGGAGGCCGCTTACATTGCGGTCATACGTATCTGTGAAGTCCTGTTTCCTCGATTTGGCAACATGTCGAACAGCCGTGAAGAGGAGCGGCATGATTTCTTTATGCTCGCCTCATGGGGCAATTCGGCTTTCGGAGCCATCGTACTCTCGCCAATCGCGGTTCTCTCCAGGCCGCTGTTGACGGTTTGGGTCGGGGAAGAAACCGCTGCAGGCGGCACGCATCTGCTCCAGATACTCATTCTCGGCGGCATCGTCGGGTGCGGTTCGAATGTATTCCAGTATTACGCCATGGGAATGGGCAGAAACGCACCGGCTGCATATACTTCGCTTGCGTATTCGGTGATGACGGTTGTTTTTTCTTTCGTTTCCATTTGGTGTTTCGGTCCATACGCTGCTGGAGCAGGCTTGCTTGCTGCCAGCCTTGTAAGAGTACCTCTCGCGCTTTTGGTGACTCGCAACTGCTTCTTTCGCGCTTTCAGCGCGGAGCAAATGTTCGCCTGTACAGTTGCTCCTATCTTGGTTGGCATCTGCGTAGTTGTCGGATCTTTAGGCCTGAATTTCACCTGGATCAATGGCTGGCTATCCCTCGCTTTCGCGTATGTCTGTTCTGTCTGCGTTGTCTCCGCTGCGATCGCAGCCGTGGCGATGACGACGAAAACCGGGAGCATTATCTTGTCCCGTATCTATGGGTCCGTTAGAACGGCTTTGTCCGAGAGACGCCTAATTGGATGGAATAACCATCTTGTGAAACGCAAGAGAGGGTTTTGAGTGATCACTGTGGTAGACTACGGCGTCGGGAATATCGGCGCAATTACCAATATGGCGGAGTATCTGGGGATCGATGCTCGGCCAAGCGGTGATCCCAAGGAGATCGAAAGTGCCGCGAAGCTCATTCTTCCAGGGGTCGGTGCGTTTGACAAAGCAATGGCCACGTTGAGAAACAGAAAATTGGTCGATCCGCTGAATCACGCGGTGCGCGAACGGAGGGTTCCTGTTCTCGGCATATGTCTTGGTATGCAGCTGTTGGCGCGATGCAGCGAGGAAGGCTCGGAAACTGGCCTTGGCTGGATAAATGCGGATGTGAAGCGCATCAGGCTGCCGGCAACATCGTCCCTTAAGGTTCCTCATATCGGCTGGCTTGAGATAAGGCCGCGCCGAGAAAGCGCTCTGTTCGACAGGTCCAACCGGCGGGAGCGCTTTTATTTCGACCACAGCTATTTTGTCGATTGCGATGATCCGAATGACGTTACCGCCGTCATCGACTACGGCGAGGAGCTATGTTGCGCAGTGAGTTCGAACAATGTCAGCGGCGTGCAATTTCATCCTGAAAAAAGCCACCGCTTCGGAATGCGGGTTCTTGAAGCATTCGGAAAGCTTTGATGAGAAAAAGGCTTATACCCGTCCTGCTGGTCGATCAG
The DNA here is from genome assembly GCF_014200175.1 of Rhizobium lentis. Taxonomy (GTDB): domain Bacteria; phylum Pseudomonadota; class Alphaproteobacteria; order Rhizobiales; family Rhizobiaceae; genus Rhizobium; species Rhizobium mulingense. Next base: position 23,783 of record NZ_JACHBD010000010.1, read on the forward strand.
AAACGTCGGCTGGTGAAAACGATAGAGTTTGGTGAGCGCACCTACGTCGGCGATCCCTTCAATGTTGTTCGCCTGTTCAACGAAAAGGAAGTCGACGAGATCTGCATTCTCGATATCGACGCCACACGTACGGGGCGAGGTCCTGACCTCGGCTTCGTTCGCGAACTCGCAACCGAATGTTTCATGCCTTTGGCATATGGCGGCGGCATCACCGAGCTTAAGCAGTGCGAGGAACTTAACCGTTCCGGCGTCGAGAAGTTTGTACTCGGTCAAGGCGCGCGCAATTCGCAACTGGTGGGAGCGATCGCTGCCGATATGGGCAGCCAGGCTGTGGTCGCCTGTGTCGACGTTAACGGTCGCGGCGCGGCGGCGAGCTGCTACGCTTCAAGCGATGCGAGGCAAGAGCCGATAGAATTCTGCCTGAGGCTGCAGGATGCCGGCGTTGGCGAAATAATTCTTCAGTCGAAAACTCTCGACGGCACGCGCAACGGATATGATCTTGAGTTGATCCAGTCGATTACCCGGAAGCTGAGCATTCCGGTCGTTGCCTTGGGTGGCGCCGGAAACGTCGCCCACCTGATGGAAGGCCTTCATGCCGGCGCTTCCGCCGCGGCTTCGGGGAGCGCCTTCACCTTTATCGGTCGGCTAAGGGCAGTCCTTATAAGCTACCCTGCACCAGAAATTTTGGAGGAGGCGGAGCAAGGTGCTCATGGATAACGCGTCGCGAGTTTGCTCATTTTGCGTCATGGACAACTCCAACCCGTCGATCGTGTTTGACGCAAACGGCCAATGTAACTGCTGTCGAGATGCGCTGAATCGCAAGCCGCACGAGTGGTGGACCGGCCCCGAAGGCGACATACGAATGCGGCGATTGATCGCCACATTGAAGGAAGAAGGCGCAGATAAGCCGTACGACGCCATGGTCGGGCTTAGCGGTGGAATTGACAGCGCGTTTCTTGCGCATCTAGCTGCGCGAAAGCATGGTCTTCGTCTTCTGGCGGTCCATGTCGACGGCGGTTGGAATTCCGAGCCCGCCGTCCACAATATTGAAATTCTTGTCCGAAAACTCGATCTCGACCTTCACACGTATGTAATCGAGTGGCAGGAGATGCGCGATCTGCAGATTGCGTTTATGAAGGCTTCTGTCCTCAATCAGGACATCCCGCAAGATCATGCATTCTTTTCCACCCTCTATAGGACAGCAGCTAAATTCGGCATTCGTCACTTCCTCAGCGGCGTAAACTTCGCGTCAGAATCGGTGATACCCCGCGGCTTTGGCTATCCGTCGATTGACGGAACGCATGCGAGCGCGATTCAAGAACGCTTCGGCTCCTTGAAGCTCACGACCTATCCCTTCATGAGCCCTCTTGAGTATATTTGGCTTACCCGCGTCCGACGGCAACTCACCATTCACCGTCCGCTCAACTACATCGACTACAATAAAGAAGAGGCGCGCACTGAGCTTCAGCGCGAATATGGGTGGCGAGACTACGGCGGCAAACACAGTGAATCTCGATTCACAAAATTCTATCAGGATATCTATCTTCCGAAAAAATTTAACTTTGACAAAAGACGGCTTCATCTTTCAAGTTTGATTGTGGCCGGACAAATGACACGGGAGGAGGCGCTGCGCGAAATTTCAACGCCCATCATCTCCGTTCAGGATGCCCGCAGGGAAACAAAGTTCGTGGCCAAAAAGCTGGGATTGAAGCCGGAAGAGCTCCAATCGTATATCGAGGCACCGCCAGTACCGCACAGTAACTTTCCGAACGGCATGTGGCTTCATAAAGCGCTTTTGCGCCTGCGTAAGGTGACTCGAATTTTGCTGCCGTCACGCAGCGCAACCGTAGAGGCAGCTGATGTCGACTAGCCTCGTCTTCGCAATGGCTGTCACACTGTCGGTGGGCTTCTACGTTTGGAAGGTGGGTATCAATCTGACGCTTTCGTCAGTATTTTTAGGCCTCATGCTCATGCTTCATGGCCCTATGTATCTATATTACACTCGAGTATGGGGTCCTCAGACCAAGTTCTTCGAGACAATCATGTCTGCTGCCCCCTATAATGATGCTATAGGCGCGCTGGATCTCTCACTTGCCATTTCAATTATCTGCATTACTTTCGGTATAGGGTTGGCGGATTTCGCGTCTGGCATTAGTCATCAGCAGATCCAGGCTGCCCTGCATTCCTGGCGTACTCGGCCTGTCCGCATATCTAAAGGCGTCGGTCAACGCGTCGAGGTTATTTCAATAATCGGACTCCTTATCATTTTGGCGGTTGTTGTGTTAGAAAACAACATACCCAAAATAATCGTCTACTTTATTTCGGATGCAAGTGAGGTCGCGAAAATTGCGATGCGACGAGAGTCGGGTGGAAGCCGCTTTTATCTTTTCAATCTCCTGGTCTCCAATGTACTTCCGTTCTGTGCCTTTTGCTGCTTTATAGTAATAAGACAGCGGTCAATGAAATTGAGAGCGATCGCGATTGCTTGGGCTTTTATAATCGCCGTTGTGGTGGCCAAGGCCTCAACTCTGAGCAAGGCACCACTGGCGATATTTATACTGCAGTTGCTAGTCGTTGAACATCTTAGAAAATCTTTAGATTTGCCGTTAGGGATGGCGATCAGGTTTATTCTGTTTGGCGTACTTCTGTTCGGAGCGATGGTACTTATTGCCATTCGTGAATTACATGGTGTCGGCGACGCACTCGAATTTCTCTTTTACCGGATATTCATGATCCCGAATGAGAGCTTGCTCGAGTATTATACTGCAATTCCTAGCGTTATCCCGTACAGCTGGGGCAGTAAGTCCAGTTGGCTGATCAGCTTTCTAGCGGGAGAACCCAATGAGCCAACTTATCTACTGGTCGGCGCCGTCCATAGGGGTGTGGAAGGTTCCACATCGACAGCATTGTTCATCGCGGATGCTTGGGCCGACTTCTCTTGGATTGGCGTTCTTCTGTTTTCACTCTTTGCCGGCTTCTTTATTCGTTTGCTAGATATCGAACTTTTCGTAAAGCGAGGAAAGACCGTCGCAACAATTGCGGGGCTGGCTCTCGGCCACTATGGAATATTCGTGATGCTTTCAACCGCTCTTCAAACTGCGATGATGACAGGTGGTTTAATTTTGATTATTCCACTAGTAGTGGCGCTGTCTAGTTCGCTGAAGTGGGTGCCAGATAACAACAATGGCGGGCGAGAACAGCTTGTCACGACCGGATAGATATAGAAGTCCTAGATGCGCGTTTTTCAGAATTCCGGGGTATATCCGGCTTACCTGCAGCGGCTCAACATGCTCGCAGGCGGTGCGAGAAGTTTTTCAGATCGATTGGCGCTTTTTCTGGATGATCGCTATGGGGCTTGTCACATATTAAAACCGGCGATGGATAGGTCGCCAGAGTTCTTCTTTACGAATGGCGATGACGAGATACTCCAAAGATACTGGGCGATAGAAAACGGCTTGCCCGCTTCCTCCGACATGGAGAAAATTTTGTTGAGCCAGATCGAGCATCATCGCACTGAGATATTCTATAATTTGGATCCAATGCGATACGGAAACGAATTTGTCCGCAAGCTTCCCGGCAGCGTGCGGAAGTCAATCATGTGGCGAGCGGCACCTTCGAGCAACGCCGACTTTGGCGCTTACGATTTGATAGTCTGCAACTTTCCTCTCATACTGGAAGGTTATAGGAAGCTTGGCTGGCGGGCTGAATATTTTACGCCGGCCCATGATCCTGCAATGGATAGCTACGCCGAAAACCGAAATCGACCAATCGATGTGCTTTTCGTCGGAGGATATAGTCGTCACCACCGTCGCCGTGCAGAGATACTGGAAGCGGTATCTGCCATTAGAAGAGATTTCGAAGTTCACTACCATCTTGACCGGTCACGACTGACTAGGCTTGCGGAAAGCCCAATTGGGTGGCTTTTGCCTCTCGGGAAGCACAGACGTCCAACGAATATTCGTGCAGTATCCCGTGCCCCACTCTTCGGGCGCGAGCTTTATGAAGCGATTTCAAAGTCGAAAATCGTTCTAAACGGCGCTGTCGATATGGCGGGCACGGATAGGGGAAATATGCGATGCTGGGAATCGTTGGGATGTGGTGCATTAATGGTGTCGGACGCCGGCGTTTATCCCGAGGGGATGGTCGACAATGTCAGCGTCGTTACTTATGAAGATGCTGAGTCCGCACAGCTGAAAATCGTAAAACTGCTTAGGGAACCGGAGCGTCTTCAGGCGTTGGCTAAGGAAGGAACTCGAACTGTACGGACGTCATACAGCAAGCATGCTCAATGGCTTAATTTCCAACAGCTGGCTGGTAACGCATGACGTTAAGCCCGGCCACAATCGCAAACACGGCGGCGGGATGGTTAATTCGCAGGCGCAGTAAATTTGTCGTTGGGAGCAGTAGCACTGTCCGGTGGCTAGCATTGCGATCCATTCGTCGAGGCACCGTGGAGATTGGCGAGAGATGTATCATCAATTGCAACATTAGCTTTGACCACCCCGATGGCCGCATCACCATTGGCGATCGCTGCTACATAGGCGCCAGTCATTTGGTTTGCCATTCCGCGATTGCGATTGGAAACGACGTCATCATCTCATGGGGAGTGACAATTGTGGATCACGATTCACATTCTCTCGACTGGGAGCTGCGCAAGAACGATGTGACAGATTGGAGCTTGGGGAACAAGGATTGGACGGGGGTATCCATCAGGCCGGTGGTTATTCGAAACCAGGTGTGGATTGGTTTCGGCGCGAGTATTCTGAAGGGGGTGACAGTCGGTGACGGGGCGGTTATTGGAGCCAATGCAGTTGTCACGCGCGATGTCCCGCCTTACGCAGTCGTCGCCGGTAACCCTGCTCGCATAATTCGGATTCTCACCCCGACACCAAGAGAGGCAGAAGCTCAACCATGACAGCAACAAAGTTGGATACATGGGAAGAAGCCGTCCAGTGGCTTCGGCAACAGCCTGATCAGCAGAAGCTGGTATTTGATGCGTATTACGACGATCCAATTCTGGAGGCCGCGGAGCGCTATTGGCGGAGCGGTGAGTGGTCTGCCATTCGTGAATTTCTCCCGCAGGCACCAGGAACCGCTGTAGATATTGGCGCCGGCCGCGGGATAGCCAGCTATGCTTTGGCTAAGGAAGGTTTCGAAGTAACGGCACTCGAACCCGACGCGAGCGACCTCGTAGGTGCTGGTGCAATTCGAGAGCTCTCCAATGAAGCTCGTCTTTCAATTTCGATCGCCGAAGAATTTTCCGAGAAGCTCCCGTTCCCTGAGCATGCCTTCGATGTGGTTTTTGCCAGAGCCGTTCTGCACCACACCTCGGATCTGTCGGCCGCATGTCGTGAATTCTATCGAGTGCTCAAACCGGGTGGGCGCTTCATCGCAGTACGCGAACATGTCATATCGAGCGAACGCGATTTGCCGACCTTTCTCGATCGCCATCCCCTACACAAGCTCTATGGAGGGGAAAACGCCTTTCTCCTGAATGACTACCGGAACTCGATTGTTTCTGCCGGTTTTAAGATGGACAGGCTACTTACACCTTTTGAGAGCGAGATCAACTTCGCGCCCTACACTCCCGAGGAGTTGAAGGCGGAAATTGGAGCGCGGATTGCCGTGCGATTGCCGCTTATTGCAAAAGCAACTCAGGTGCTTTTGAATATTCGCGCTGTATGGGCAATCTTCTCGCGCGCCGCAGCGAACTTTGATCATCGGCCTGGTCGGCTATATTCCTTTGTCGCTACGCGGCCCCTATAAAGAAAAAGAATGGCTCGTATACTAATAACAGGCGCTCACGGATTTATCGGAAGACATCTGGCAAAGTCGCTCGCACTTGCCGGAAACGTGGTGATTGGCCTCGGGCATGGGAATTGGCCACCGCTTCATGCTCAGCGTTGGGGGCTGGTTTATTGGCTAAATGGCGAGATCGACATCCCCAACCTTCGCTCAATTCAAAAGCAGTTCGGAACGGTCGACATCGTATACCATCTCGCGGGCGGCTCTTCAGTGGGAGCAGCAATCGCAAATCCCCGCGAAGATTTCCACCGTACGGTCAGCTCCACAGTTGAACTGCTAGAATGGCTGCGCCAGGAGGCCTCAAAAAGTATACTGGTGGCGGTTTCTAGTGCTGCTGTTTACGGGGCAGGCCATATAGGCCAGATAGCGGAGACGGCGAGACCGAACCCCTTCTCCCCCTACGGTCATCACAAGCATATAATGGAATCTTTGTGCATCTCCTATTCCGAGAGCTATCAGTTGAAAGTGGTGATTGGTCGCTTGTTTTCGGTCTATGGGGAGGGATTACGCAAGCAGCTGCTTTGGGATGTTTGCTCGCAGCTCGAGGTCCATCCTGACCAGATCCTTCTCGGTGGTAGTGGCAACGAGCTTCGAGACTGGACGGCGGTGACCGACGTCGTGCGCGCGCTGTCGTTTATCCACACGGAAGCCAACCTCCCACCAAAGGTCATCAATATCGGCACTGGCCGCGGCACCAATGTTCGTACGATCGTTGAAGGCGTTGGCCAAGCATGGGCGGCCGATACCAACTTGAGTCCTGAAATTGAATTCTCAGGCAAAGCAAGAGCTGGCGATCCCCAGAGTCTGATCGCACAATCGGATCAGCTCGCAGCTCTAGGATTTGAGTGGCAAAAGGATTTGATGGAAGGCCTAGCCGATTACGTCCGCTGGTTTCGCTCCGAATCTGGGGCGAGATCATGATCCGCATTGCCTTCACGATGATCGGTGGGAAAAGCTGGACAGGCGGTTATAACTATCTGTTGAATCTCGTTACGCTGCTGTCCAATGATCAGGGTAGGGCTGTTGCGCCCGTGATGTTCTTCGGCACCGACGTCAATGAGGATGATGTAACCCCTTTTGTCGCACTTAACAGCGTCCAGGTGGTCCGTAGTCCGCTCTTTAACAGATCTAGGTGTCTTAAATCTCTGCTTACCAGCATTGTCACAAGCGCCGACTGGGGTGTGCGTAACTTATTTAGAGTTCATCAGATTGACGTAACATTTGAAGTGGCACAATTTTTTGGCTTCAATCTAGGCGTCCCCGCTATTGCCTGGATTCCGGATTTTCAGCACCGCTTCCTTCCCCATCTCTTCAGCCGGGTCGGTTACTGGAAACGCGATATAGGGTTTAGAATTCAGATTCTAGGAAAACGCGAAATAATGCTGAGCAGCGAGGATTCGCGGATTGCTTGTGAACATTTCTATCCGTCCTCCCGAGGGCGCACACATGTCGCTAGATTCGCAGTGCAGCCCAAGGGAGTGATTGCTCCTTCGGCTGCCCGTGCTCTCGCTGACAAATATGAACTGCCTGAGCGATACATCTTCCTTCCTAATCAGTTCTGGCAACATAAGAACCATCTGCTTGTCGTAGAAGCATTGAAGATTCTGCATCGCCGCGGTCAAGAGGTTACGATAGTAGCATCTGGTAGCCAGTGTGATCCGCGCGATCCCTCTTATTTTCCGCGGGTGAGGGCTGCCATCGACAGTTCCGGTCTTTCCTCGAACTTCATACTTCTCGGCCTTATTCCGTATCGCGATCTCGCCCCGCTTGCAGTCGCCAGTATGGCCTTGCTGAATCCATCTCTCTTCGAAGGATGGAGCACGACAGTCGAAGAAGCTCTATCTTGGGGCGTGCCACTGATTTTGTCTGATTTGGACGTCAACCGTGAACAGGCGGGTGAAGCGGCGGTCTATTTCGATCGCTATGACGCGCACGCGTTGGCCGACGCACTCGCTTCGGCAACCCCGTCTTCGCCGGATGTCGTGTTCGAACGGGCAGCGAAGGCACAGGCCGTCGCTAACGAACGGGTAAACCGTTTTATCGCCGATTTCCATTCACTCGTTCAGCGAGCCGCCAAGCGCCGGTAACAGACTTTAGAGGAAGGCCGGCAGACTGACCTCCTATCCACCAGCGACGAAATCAATAATGCGCAACCCAAAAATTTCAATCATCACCGTTGTATTTAATAGTGAAGCCACGATCGTTGACACGATAGAGTCTGTTCGCGCCCAAAACTATCCAAACATGGAATATATAGTTGTTGACGGACTCTCAAAGGATCGCACGCTGGACCGGATCCACGAACACGGCGATGTTATCACGCGGCTGGTTTCCGAAAAGGACTTTGGTATCTATGATGCCATGAACAAAGGAATACGTCTTGCGACCGGTGAAGTTATAGGCTTCATCAATGGGGACGACTTCTACATGCCAGGTGTTCTGGCAAAGGTTGCAGAGGCGTTTTTGGATCCGGGCTTGGACGCGTGCTACGGCGATCTTTGCTATGTTCGGCAAAATGATATCTCTTCGGTAGTGCGCCACTGGCGCTCTTCGCCTTTTGTGCCGGGAGCTTTCGAAGAGGGCTGGTGCCCGCCTCATCCAACCTTCTTTGTTCGGCGGGAGGTCTACGAGCGCCATGGTCTATTTGACCTCGATTACAGGATTGCTGCTGATGTCGAATTAATGATGCGGTTTCTAGAGCGCCACCATATCAACTCAAATTATTTGCCCGGAGTAATGGTAACGATGCGCTTGGGCGGCACCACAAATCGCAGTTGGCAAAATATCTTGCAGCAGAACAGAGAAGTCCTTCATGCGCTCAAAATTCATGGCTTGAGAGCCAACCCAGTACGCTTCTTCTCGAAGAAGCTTGTATCGCGTGGAATACAGGTATTCCGCGCGGTTTGGTTCAAAGTGCGGGGATGAGTTAGCTCTTCGGCCGTCTGCGGCGATTTCGTTGGATGACATACGCGTCTTTTAGGAGATTTACCAGAACGCCGGTAACAAAACCGATAAAGAGACCCGCACTCAGAATAGTTATCTTTGTGGGAGAGGCTGGATTTGGCGGAGCATAAATTGGAGAAAGCAGCGTAGCAGACTTGCCTAATTCGAGTTTAGCCGTGAGATCGGCAATATCCTTACGCAAGGCGATCGCGTCGTCCCGAGTGGCGAGGTATATTGCTTGCTGCCATTCGGAACCCTGCGCCTGCTTGAGAAGATTAGAATTTTCGGCGAGCTGGCTCTGAAGGGAGCTGATTTTAGATTTCAGACGTTCCAAACCGTCGGATGCGACTGACGTCTGCTGTTCTTGAACCCCCCGCACGATCGCAGCTACACATTGCTGCGCCAATTCGGGGGTAGGCGCAGTAAATGAAATTTCAACGACGTCACTCGGAACCGACGGTGCCTTCACGCGCACATTGTGCGCTATCTGTTCGGATGTTGCCACGCCGCCACCGGAGCATGTGGAGACGGTCTGCTGATCGAAAGCGGATGGAGACTGGAGACGAAAAGTAACATGCTCGCGAGGCTCTACAAGAGCGACAGCATTGGGGTCTAACTGCGTGGGATTAGACGCGGTTGCAAGCACCAGTTGGGCTGAAGCTTGATAAAAGGGTTGGCTACGCCACAGAAAAATGCCTGCTATCAGAACTCCAACGGAACAGCACACAACAATGCTGGCAACGCCTCTTCTCAAAAGCGATACAATCGAAAAAAGATTAATTTCCTCGTCAAATAACCTTTGTTCCATCATCTCAGCTTTCCACCATAGCGCCAAACTAGCAAAGAAATCTAACAAAAGCAGCAGGCTGATGACGCTTCAATCCTATCGCACCTTCGATGTCAATCATCAAAAGGCCCGCATACACGCTTATCCCGATAACGTGGGTGACGGTCATGTGGTGCTTTGGCTTAGGTTCCTGGCGCTTTCGTCGGGGCCTTGAAAAAGGGGGGCCCGCTGGTATCTAGCGGTTGTGCTCGCTATTTGGTCGTAGGCAGCCACATCATAAATGGAGCTCATAAGTTTCACCAGAGCGGTCCTCGTCAGAGTCGTTGCCGGTCTCGTGGGCCGCGGCAGCCATTTTTGTCACTCACAGCGTGGCTGAACCCGAACCCGCCGCCGCTCATGTCTCAGGCGGCGGTATTGGCCTCGGCGCCGGTGAGAGCCAGATCCGAGACCTCACCCGTTGACGAATAGCCGGAAACAAGCTCCGCCAATGTCGCACGTGCAGCGATCATATCGTTCCGGTCCAATGCCGCGTTGAGCGCGTTGAGCCTTCGCGACAGCTCGGGCCAGGATAGGAAATCCTCGCGCGCCTTCATAATCCGAGGATGTTCGGTTGTTTCAGGATTATCCCCGATCAAAAGTTCTTCATAAAGCTTCTCGCCGGGCCGAAGACCGGTAACGGACAGCTCGATATCGCCTTCGGGATTGTTTTCGTCGCGGACGGCTAGCCCGGAAAGCTCCACCATCTTGCGGGCGAGATCGGCGATGCGAACTGGCTCTCCCATGTCGAGCAGGAAAACATCTCCGCCCTCGGCCATCGCGCCGGCCTGTATGACGAGTTGGGAAGCCTCGGATATGGTCATGAAATAGCGGGTTATATCAGGATGTGTCAGCGTTACGGGGCCGCCTTCCTTGATCTGCTGCCGGAAAAGCGGCACGACGGATCCGGAGGAGCCGAGCACGTTTCCGAAACGGACTATGGAGAAATTCGTCCGCATTCTGTGGGTAGTCGATTCCGCTGCGAGCGCCTGCAGGACCATCTCGGCCAACCTCTTGCTGGCGCCCATCACATTTGTCGGACGCACGGCCTTGTCGGTACTGATCAGCACGAAATTCGAGACGCCGCATTTATGCGCCGTGCGTGCCGCGACCAGCGTACCCATCACATTGTTCTTGATGCCTTCCACGGCATTGTGTTCGACAAGGGGAACATGTTTGTAAGCGGCTGCATGATAGAGCGTCTGAGGTCGCCAGCTCTGCATGACATGTTCCATGCGATCCTGATCGCGGACAGAGCAGAGGATTGGGACGATCTGCAGATTTTCATATCTGTACAGTTCGGCCAGCTTCCGCAATTCGGCGTCAATACTGTAAAGCGCAAACTCGTTCTGATCGATGAGGATGAGGCTGGAAGGCCCGGTGCGCAAAATCTGACGACATAATTCGCCGCCGATTGAGCCGCCGGCACCGGTGACCATCACCACCTTGTTGCGCATCGACTTGTCGAGTAGCTCCTGGCGCGGCGCGACCGCTTCCCTGCCCAGCAGATCTTCGATTTCGAGCTCTCGGATGTCGGAGACGGCGATGCGTCCCTGAGCCAGGGCAGTGAGATCCGGCAACGTGCGAACATTGACCCTGGCTTTACGGACGTGCTCCAGGATTTCGTTGCGGCGCTGCCGCGTTGCGGAGGGAAGAGCAAGAAGCACGTTGTGGACGCCGAGAGATTCGGCAAGCACCGGAAGATCCGAGGGGTCGTAGATCGGCAAGCCGCCCATGACGCCGCCCTTAAGACGCGGATCATCATCCAGGTAACCGACGACATTGAGTTCGGCGCTGTTCCTCAGGGCGCCGGCGAGTTGCCGCCCGGCCTTGCCTGCCCCATAGATCAGCACCTTGGCGAGCATATTCTTGTGAAGGATGCGCTGGTAGGCATCCCCCAGCCAATAGCGGATACTCAACCTCGACAGCCCGATCGCAATTAACAGAAGGAAGGGCTGGAGGATGCCGACGGTTCTCGGAACACCCGGGACGCTGAGTGCTGTAAATATCGTCATGAAGGCAACGCCGTAGATCGCAATCGCCTTCAGAACAGTAATGAAAGCAGCCATATTGGCATAACGGAAGATCGCCCGATACATGCCCATGACGATGAAGATGGGAAGGGCCATGCACAGTGAAACGAAAACCGGCAGCCACTGCACACCGGTCAGCACCGTCCATTCGTTCAGGCGGAAGCAATAGGCCAGCCAGATCGTCAGAACACAAAAGCTGGAATCCACCAGCAAGGCCAGAGCGCGTTTGGCAACCCGCGGCATCGCCAGCAGAGGGGCGACGAGCGCTTGCATCGGCATTAAGAACCATCCTGAGCGAGGCGTCTCAGTGGGAGTATTTTCAGGCATTGCTAACCAGCGTCTCGCAGATCAATAGACAACCACCTTCTTGTCGCTTTCTGCAACGAGCGCAACTGAAATAATCGGAAATCAAGGTCTCCCGCGCCGCTTATCTATCAGAAGTAGGCTATACAATGGCCATCTGCCCGTCCGCCCATTACCTTGCCGCCGGTACGGCAGGTGATTTTTCACGCTTCAGTCCCACTGCGCCTGACCCGCGTCAACCACAGAGCTCCATCATGCTCATGTCGGTGGATTGGGCTCAGTCATATGGGGGTTGCGCTCGTTCGGTCGTTTCCATAAACACATCCTGAAGATTGTATTGAGAGACGACGTAGAAAATGACGAAAACCGCGCTTATCACTGGGGTGACTGGTCAGGATGGTGCCTATTTGGCCGAATTGCTTCTGAGCAAAGGCTATACGGTGCATGGTATCAAGCGGCGATCTTCGTCTTTTAACACCGGCCGTATCGAGCATATCTACCAGGATCCGCATGAAGCCCATCCGCGCTTCATGCTGCATTATGGCGATATGATCGACTCGACCAATCTTCTTCGGATCGTGCAGCAGACGCAGCCGGATGAAATCTACAATCTCGCCGCACAAAGCCATGTCGGCGTCAGCTTCGAAACGCCTGAATATACGGCAGACGCCGACGGCATTGGGACGCTGAGGCTGCTTGAGGCGATCCGTATCCTCAGTCTTGAGAAGAAGACGCGATTCTACCAGGCGTCGACATCGGAGCTATACGGCCTCGTGCAGCAAGTGCCGCAGAACGAGAATACGCCCTTTTACCCGCGCTCTCCCTATGCCGCAGCCAAGCTCTATGCCTATTGGATCGTGGTGAATTATCGCGAGGCTTACGGCATGCATGCGTCGAACGGCATTCTGTTCAACCATGAAAGCCCGCTTCGCGGCGAAACCTTCGTTACCCGCAAGATCACAATGGCGGTGGCTGCCATCCATCTCGGTCTTCAGGAGAAGCTTTTCCTCGGCAATCTCGACGCCAAGCGCGACTGGGGCCACGCGCGCGAATATGTCGAAGGCATGTGGCTGATGCTGCAGCAGAACAAGCCCGAGGACTACGTATTGGCGACGGGCGAGACGACCAGCGTGCGCCAGTTCGTCCAGTGGGCCTTCGCCGATGTCGGCATCACCCTAGATTGGAAGGGATCCGGCGTTGACGAGAAGGGCTATGACGCCGCCTCGGGTCGATGCCTTGTCGAAATCGATCCCCGGTATTTTCGTCCGACCGAAGTCGATCTTTTGCTTGGCGATCCGAGCAAGGCGCGTCAAAATCTGGGTTGGCACCACAAGACGCCGGTTCGCGAACTGGCCGCCGAAATGGTGCGCGAGGATATCAAGCACTGGAAGGCTCAAAACTTCAGGAAAGAGAGCTGAGTGTCCGACTTGTCCAACAAGAAAATCTGGGTGGCCGGCCATCGGGGCATGGTGGGCAGCGCACTTGTGCGCCGGCTTCACTCAGAAAATTGCACCGTCATGACGGCAACGCGTCAGGAGCTTGATCTCAAGCGGCAGGACGAGGTCGAAAGATTCGTCCAGGCAAACAGACCGGATGCAGTCATCCTTGCCGCCGCGAAAGTTGGCGGCATTCTTGCAAACGATACCTTTCCGGCCGATTTTCTTTACGATAACCTGATCATCGAGGCCAATATCTTCGAAGCCGCCCATCGCAGCGGTGTCGAAAGGCTTCTGTTCCTGGGCTCAAGTTGCATTTACCCCAAATTTGCGCCGCAGCCGATTTCTGAAGATGCGCTTCTGACCGGCCCGCTCGAGCCGACCAACGAATGGTATGCGATCGCCAAGATCGCCGGCATCAAGCTGGCCGAAGCCTACCGCAAGCAGCACGGCCGCGACTATATTTCGGCCATGCCCACCAATCTTTATGGCCCGGGCGACAATTTCGATCTGCAATCCAGTCACGTTCTGCCGGCGCTGATCCGGAAAATCCACCTCGCAAAGACGACCGGAGCTTCCGAAATTATCATCTGGGGAACCGGAACGCCCCGGCGTGAATTTCTTCACGTCGACGATTGTGCGGATGCGCTCGTTTTCCTGTTGAAGAATTATTCGGGCGCTGAGCACGTCAATGTCGGATCGGGGGAGGATATCGAAATCATCGAGCTCGCGCGCCTGGTTTGCCGCGTTGTCGGTTATGAAGGAACAATCGCCCACGACCTCTCCAAGCCGGACGGTACCCCGCGCAAGCTGATGAGCAACGACAAGCTGAAGAACATGGGCTGGAAGCCGCGCATCTCGCTAGAGGAGGGGGTTCGCGCCGTATATGAATGGTTTCTGCAGGTCGAAGGCAACGGCGCCGCTGTGCGACAATAGCGGTCGAGGGGTTTAAAATCTCGTCGAGAATGGATGCCGTCGCCGATCCGTCGGCCCGGCAAGGTCAGCGTGCCGTCAGCACGGCGCGTGGCGCTGGTCTGATGTCTCTCCCTGAACAGAGCGGTTGATTCGAAGCGCACGATTACGGCCGGAATCGCGGCAACCGTTCGCTGCTTTGGCAAGCAGCAGGTCAGACAATCGCACCGGCGCCTGTCGTCTCATCAATGAGGAAGATTTGGCTGGGGAACCTGGATTCTCACATGATTTCAAAGGCTTATCTAAATTCCCTTTGAATTCCCTCTGTTTTTCCGTCGCGAGCGACCCTGGATGTCACCTTTGTGCCCTGGCTCTGGGCGTCAGTCAATATGTAGGTTGAGCGGCAATTATTTCCGCTTCTGGAACCCGAAGCGGGCCTTCGCCGGCTGGTCACCCTCCAGCAGCTTTGGGTGGTGAGCGGAAGTTCACTCGAGGGCGATGGACGTCTGCAGAGCACTGGAACACCAGCAGTCTGGAAACTACATGCGGGCCACTTTCCGCGCTAGCGCCAGAAACCCGAACAGGTGGGGCGATCGGTTGTCGCGCCGGTAGTTCAGCGAGAGCTTGGTGCCTGGGTTGAATCCCTCAAAACTCCGGTAGACGACCCCGGTTCGCTCGTTTAGGGCGACCGACTGCGGCACGATGCAAACACCCACGCCGACCGAGACAAGACTGATTGCGGTCAGGAAGTCTTGAGCCATCACCTGTGAGGCAGGGATGAAGCCGTTTCGCTTGCAGACGTCGAGAACGTAGTCCGCATAGCTCGGCCTCGGCCGTCGCGGGAAAAGCACGAACGTCGTATCTCGCAGCTCCCCGAGTTTCAATGGATCTGGAACATTGGCGTATCTGTCTGGCAGCGCAAGGACCAGGGACTCCTCGATCAGCGTCTCGGATTTCAGCTCCGGATCCTCGATCGCGGGACGCGCGACAGCAATATCGATCTCCCGTTGGATCAGTGCGCGCTGCAGCTCGGCGTTGTTCATGGCAGAGAGAGCCAGCTCGATATCCGGATGGGCGAGTCGAAATGCCTTGATGATGTTGGGGAGGACGCCGAACGTCGCAGTGCCGACGAAGGCGATCCGGAGACGCCCTGCAACCCCCTCGCCGATGCGCCTCACCTCGCGCTCCGTCTGGTCGACGCGCTCGAGTATTTCTCTTGCCCGTTCCTGAAGCAGCTCGCCGGCTTGGGTGAGCCTTATCTGGCTGCGGCTGCGGTCAAACAGGATCGCGCCTATCTGCTTTTCGAACTGAGCGATCTGGCGACTGAGCGGAGGCTGGGCAATGCCTAGCCGCGCGGATGCCCGGCCGAAATGCAGCTCTTCCGCCACCGCCAGAAAATAACTCAGCCGTTTGAAGTCCATCATCGTCCGTCAGGCATGAGCCAGCTCCGCCTGGGAGTGCCTCATAAGCTCCAGCGCCTCCTGAAAACAGGGTCGGAAGGCGGAAGGGTTCTCGCTCATCGGAAAATGTCCAAGATCCTTCATGATGGCAAGGGTGGCGCCGTCAATCGCTTCCGCCGTACGGCGGGCGTCCTCGGGTGTGCAGGTCAGGTCGTATTCTCCGCACATGATATGCACCGGCGTTTTTCTCGTGTCGATCATTCCCAGCCTGCCGGTGAGGCTGTCATCCTTCGTGTAGAAACTGAGATCGCCGCGGAACACACCCGGCCCCGATTGCATGAACATCCACTGGGTGTTCCAGCGTTCGACAGACGGCGCCTGGGGAGCAATATTGGCCGACACGAGGGCGGCGCCCATCTCTCCGCCGTGGGCGTCGGGACGATGGAACCAGTCGATATCATACCAAGCGGGCTGGAAATCGGACGCCTCGATGGCGATGAACCCGGCAAAGCGATCGGGATGCAGCGCCGCCAGTTGCAGAGCGATCCGGCCTCCCATGGAGCACCCCGCGAGGAGTGGCTTCTCCAGCCCCAGCGCATTGCAAAACGAGAGCACTGTTTCAATGTAGGTCCCGGTGGTCAGCAGGTATTCCGCCGTCTCGAAGCCTTCCGGCGGCAGGGACTTGCCGTGCCAGGGCAGGTCGAATGCCAGGAAGCGGTGCGAACTGGTGAACGCCTCGTCGTTGAGAATGAACCGCCATTGGCGGGTATCGGCTCCGGCGGTATGCAGGCAGACAACCGGGCGGCCCTGGCCGGCTTCCTCGAAGTAAACCCGCAATGGTGTGCCATCGACGGTCAGGCGGACATACCGGCCGGTGATCGGTTCGATCGACGATGTCATGGGCGTTCCTCCCGTCGACCCAGTGCCATGAATTCCTTGAAATAGCGCAGGTTCTTCACGAGAGTCAGAATGTCTCCGTCGATGCGGCCGTGCCCATATTTCACGAGGCCGAAGATGTCATGGTACCCAGGCTCTGGCAGCGGGTGCCAGAATTTGTCCAGCGCCTCACCTTTGACCCTGAGCGCGAAGCGCCACGGCAGTTTCTTGCTCGGACCTTCCTTGATCTCAACCACGCGGCCCTTCTCGAAGGTGAGGTAGAATTCATCCCGGTCTATTTCGAGCAGCACGGTCTCATTGAACAGGCGCCCGAGGCGCAGGAGATGAGGGGTGGCGTTGAGCCTCCCCGCCATGTCTTCGAGTTTGAACCGATGGAGTGCGTAAGGCATTTCCGGTGTCATTGGCTTCCTGCCTTGCGCGCCATGAAGCGCACCTTGTCTTCGTCGAGGGTCATGCCGAGGCCAGGACCAGTCGGCACATGGATCTCGAACTCCTCGAAGACCAGCGGCGCCGCGACCAGATCGTCCACGAGAATACGGGGACCGAAGTGCTCGCTTCCCCATTCGAGCTTGGGGAGCGTCGAAAACACGGCCATGTGCGCTGCTGCGCCGATGCTGCTTTCCAGCAGGCATCCGCCGTAAAGCTCGATGCCGAATGCCTGCGCGATGCCGGCCGCTCGCTTGAGCTCAAGGAGCCCGCCGCTTTTGACCAGCTTGAGGGAATAAACGCTTCCGCAGGCCTGCGAGGCGACGCTCGCCAGTTCCGTGTTGGTGAAGGCCGCCTCGTCGATGAGAAGCGGGATGCGGGTCCGCGACGCGACACGCGCCATGGCGTCACGTTGGGACGCCGGAACCGGTTGCTCGATCAGCGCCACGCCGAGTTCCTCGAGCGCGGGAAAGAGCCTGAGGCATAGTGCTTCCGTCCACGCTTGATTGACGTCGACGATAAGCCGCACGTCGTCGCCCAGGCCGGCGCGCAAGTGTTGCAGGCGCCTGACGTCGGCATCCGGCGTGTTGAATCCGAGTTTGATCTTGAAGTCCTTGTGCTGACGCAGACGTAGCTTCTCGCGTGCCTCCTCGAGTTCCTGTCCGGAATCGCCGGAGGCAAGCGCCCAGATCACGCCGATTCTGTCGCGGACCTGCCCGCCGAGCAACGCACTGGCGGGTAGGTCGAGCGTGCGGCCGACGGCATCAAAAAGTGCCGACTCAACCGCCGCCTTGGCAGCGAAATTGCGCGTGGCCGCCTTTGACATACGCACGGCATTGGCCTCGAACATCATCGCATTCTGATCTGCGAGGGCGGGGGCGAGATATTTCTCGATGACCGCCTGTATTGACTCCACACTCTCCTCGGCCCAACGCGGCCCACCGAGCGTAGAGGCCTCGCCGATGCCCGTGACACCGTTCACAAGCATAACCCGCACGAGAACAAATCCCTGGTGGGCGATCTCCGTGTTCGAAAGCTTGTGCCGGCGAATGGTGGGAGCCTCGAGGATGGTCGCTACGATGGACCGAATCCGCATGTCCCGCATACCGGCCGCGGATTGGTCAGGAGTTGGGGATGGTTCAGCGATGGCGGGGGGCATATTCCTATTGCCTTTCGAGCTGATCCGCAGAGACGCCGCTCGGCGGATCGATGCTGGAATGCTGCTGCGGTGATTACTCGGCGGCGACAGACATGGTGCCGGTAGCCGGCTTGAGCTTGAAATCGAATTCCATGACGAGATCCGTATCCGCGCCAGCTCCGGCCGTGCCCATCTTGCCAATGAGGCTTTCCTTAACGGCGAAGACGGCGTCGTTGTCGAGATACTCGGTATCCGCGTCATAGATCTGCGACACAAGGCCTTGATAGCCATCTTTCTTGAGCATGAAGTGGATATGGCCAGGACGCCACGGGTGGTGGCCCATATAGTTCAGCAGTTCGCCGGCTGCGCCGTCGTAGGGGATCGGATAGGGAACCGGCCGAATTCCGACGAATTCGTATTCGCCTTTTTCGTCGGTCAGGAAGCGGCCGCGAAGATTGTAATCGGGCTGATTCGGATCCTGCTGTTCATAGAGGCCGTTCGGGGCGTCCTCCCAAACGTCGACCGTCACGCCCTCAACGGGACGTCCGGCCGTATCGCGGACGGTTCCGCGGACACGTACGGTCTCAGAGCCTTCGAAGCTCTTCTGAACAATCGAGGCGCCCTTCGGCAAAACCGGCGGGTTGTCGCGATAGAACGGCCCGAGGACAGTAGATTCGCTCTCACCATCGGTCACGGCGTGGTCGAGCATGTCGACCAGAACTTCGACACCCAGGATATCGGAAAGCAGAATGAACTCGTTGCGAGCGTCATCAGAGATATGTCCGGCACGGACGAGGAATTGACAGGCTTCAATCAGCTCCGCGTGGGTGATCTTCGCCTCGATACAGAAGGCGTGGATGTGGCGGATCAGGCTTTCAAGAATCTCACGGTTGCGGGCCGGGATATCCGAAGACAGCGCGGCGATTACGACATCCGAGATGTTTTGCTGGGTTACGTTTCGCATTTTCTCCTCCTCAAACGTGTAAGTATGCGGTTCATCTCACCACATAAGCTCGGTCTCGACCTGCAGCAGGCAAGCCGCAGTAGTTCGCGTATTTTCCATGGCGCCGAATTTGCCTTTGAAGAAAAGCAGCGGTTCATCGCCGTCGCTTCTCGCGAGCGCCTGAACCCGACCGACGAAAATCGTGTGATCGCCGGCGAGGATTTCGTCGTGGACGATGGCCGAGAACGTGGCAATCGCGCCGCGGATCACTGGAAGGCCATCGAGAGTGTCGAACAGGTCGTGCAGGTCAGCGTTCGGCTTGCCTGCGAAATGCCACGCCACGGCGCCCATGCCGGAAGCAAGAACGCTGACGGCGAAGCGGCCCGATTTCTGGATCTTCTCCAGCATTCGCGCCTTCTCGGCAACTGAAATGGCAATCAGTGGCGGATCGAGAGAAATCGACATGAACGCGTTCGCGGTCATGCCGTGATCGTGGCCGTCGCAGTGGGTCGTGATGATGTTCACACCGCTCGCGAAGACACCACAGGCGTCGCGAAACGTGCGGGGATCAAGCAGTCGCATGGTGCCCTCCATTGCCATTGGATACTCGAAACGGCGGAAGCTCCGACCATCCTTCCAGTCGGTCCGCCTCGAGGAAGCGTCCTGCGGCCCTAAGGGCTCGAATCCGAGTGCTCGATACAACCTCGCCAGACTCGCAGCATATGGCCGGAAGGATGCGAGTATCGAAGTGGCTGGCTAGCAATGCCGGGTTTCCCTTCTTGCAGGAACCGAAGCGGAAATCCGAGCCGAGCCAAATGACCCGCGGCGAAAGCCGACCGATTTCGCGAATGAAATCATTTGCTGTGCGGGCCCGATAGGACGCGTCGAAACGGGCGACGACGATGTGATCGGGGCCGAGGGCGCTTATCCGCTCGATTTTCTCATCGATCGAAGTGAGGGGGCGGGCACCGCACAGCAGAGCCTTGGGAGGCGGATCGAATGTGTAGACGACAGAGGGAACGCCGAGACTTTGCGCATTTAGCACAGCCGACCGGATCAACGCCTGATGGCCGCCATGAACCCCGTCGAAGGCTCCGATCGTCAGGGCCGATCCGCAAAGCGTCAATTCTGCCTCATCTTGAATCTGCACATGAATGCGGGGGTGATGATCCATGGTCTCCTCCCATGTTCCCAGCCGTGGCGCCTTCTCCAGCGCCATCGATGAGTAAATCTAGCGCCGGACGGCATGCTCTGCGATGCCTGAAGCGGTATCGCATGATACCTATCAATCGCTCCCTTTAAGCGCATAGTTCTCTCCCTCGGAAAGGGAAGGAGTGCCCTTTCGGATCAAAGCGCCGCACCGGCACGCAGCCCACCCGGCCAAAATGGAGGAGTGAACGACATGCACAATCTGGCTATCGCGTCCGAGGAGAACGCAAACTCGACCGACGCCTACACTGGTTCGGAGTTCCTGGAGAGCATTCAGGACGGCCGCGAGATCTACATCTATGGTGAGCGCGTCAAGAACGTCACCGAGCATCCGGCATTTCGGAATTCCGCGCGCATGGTGGCGCGCTGGTACGATCGCTTCCATGAAAAGAAGAAGGAAATCGGCGTGCTGACCGACACGGGGTCGGGCAAGTTGACGCATCCCTTCTTTCTCGGCTCCAAAACGAGCGAAGACCTCATCAAGTCACGAGACGCTATTGCCGAGCTGCAGAAGGTCTCCTACGGCTGGATGGGCCGGTCCCCGGACTACAAGGCCTCGTTCCTCGGAACGCTGGGTGCGAATTCCGACTTCTACGGCGAATACGCCCAGAATGCGCGTGCCTGGTACGCCCGTACGCAGGAACGGCTCGACTACTGGAATCACGCTATCGTCAATCCGCCGATCGACCGTGACCGCCCGATCGAGGAGGTTCGCGACGTCTTCATGCATGTGGAGAAGGAAACGGACAAGGGGCTCATCGTTTCGGGAGCCAAGGTTGTCGCGACCGGCTCGGCCCTCACGCACTACAATTTCATCGCCCACTACGGCATCCCGATCAAGGACAAGTCCTTCGCGCTGATCTTTACCGCGCCGATGGACTCGCCAGGCATCAAGCTCATTGCCCGCTCGTCATACGAGTTCAACGCGGCCGCGACCGGATCGCCGTTTGACTACCCGCTTTCGAGCCGTCTGGACGAGAACGACTCCATCCTCGTCTTCGACAAGGTCCTGGTGCCCTGGGAGAACATCTTCATCTATGGAGATGTCGACAAGATCAACCAGTTCTTCCCGGCATCGGGCTTCGTCCCGCGCTTCACGCTGCATGGCCTTACGCGTCTGTCGGTGAAGCTCGACTTTATCGCAGGCCTCTTCTCTATGGCTGTCGAAGCAACGGGTTCGAAGGATTTTCGCGGCGTGCAGGCCGGCGTCGGCGAGGTCATCGCGTGGCGCAACACATTTCATGCACTGGGTGATGCGATGGTGAAGTCGCCCGTTCCGTGGCAGGGAACCGAAGGCTACAACCTGCCGAACCTCAATGCCGGTCTTGCCTATCGCGTGCTGGCCCCGATGGCATATCCGCGCATCAAGGAGTTGATCGAGCGTCACGTCGCGAGCGGCCTGATCTATCTGCCGTCTAGTGCTGCGGATTTCGAGAGTGAGGCTATTCGTCCATACCTCGACCGCTTCGTCCGTGGCTCGAACGGCTATGCCGCGCTGGACCGGGTCAAGCTCCTGAAGCTTCTATGGGATGCCATCGGCACGGAGTTCGGCGGTCGCCACGAGCTCTACGAGCGCAACTACGCCGGCAACTATGAAAACCTTAGGATCGAGACGTTAGGAGCGGCGACCGTCACCGGCGATCTCGCGTCCATGCAGTCCTTGGTGAAGGCCTGCATGAGCGAGTACGACCTCTCCGGATGGACGGGTTCTGATCTGATAAACCCGGATGACATCAGCCTCGTCGGCCGAGGTTCCGTCCAAGCAGCTTAGTGGTTCCACTGTGGTTCGGCTTCGCCTGACCATAGCTCCAGAAGCCTCCAACCCTTTAGATCAGGGTTGGAGGCATTTCTTTGCCTCCGTGCTGTTTTCCACACATGCCGCTGTTAGGGCTGGTATGGGCCCAATTCAGACGTTCATTGCCTCGTTGCAGATGACAGCGTAGGTCGAAACGAGCCAGCGCTGACTGGGCTGCAGACGACAGCTCTTGTGCTCAAAGCGGAAGAATTCGCCCCTGACAAATGGGTCCCCAGCCGTCTTTCTACACACAGCTCCAGCATCCTCGGAATCTGGAGGAGGTCACATGGTTTTTACGCGAAATTGCGCTAAGTGACTGTAAAGACGTCCCTTTTTCTGGGTGGGAAATAGCAGCCATTACGCAGAGGAAACAGGTCCAAAATAACCTGCCCGGGGACCTTGGATTCTCACATGATTTCAATGGCTTAGTTGAAAGACCTTGAATTCCCTCTGTTTTCCCATCGCGAGCGACCGTGGATGCCACCTTTGTGCCCTGGCTTTGGGCATCAGTCAACCGGCAGGTTGAGCGGTAATTATTACCGCTGTCGGACCTCACGTTTTGCAGTGACGCCGCCCTAAGGCGCGCGGCAGCTTTGCGCCCTCTTTCGAGACATTCAGACCGTCCCGTGGATATCCTGAAAGTCGCCGTTCAACTTTGATGCAATCGGGCGTGGCTAGTCAGATTGCCCGTCCTGCTGAGGCTTGGCGATCGACAATGCCGCGATCGGCAGTTTCCGGCCTCCGCCAGATCTTACCTAACTGTCTAAGCGCGGCAATTGTGGATCGCACGAAACCAATCTGATCCACGGTGACATTCGCTAATGAATGCAACCGATCCACACCGTCCCAAGTCGCCTTTCGACTGCGGCCTTTAAGTCCTCGGAGCAGCGGTCAGACACTACTAGGCCGAACGGGTTCATCAACGGTTCCGGCAATCCATACTCATCGACTTGACCTACAGGCGTCCTACCTGAGAGCGCGTGACGGATGCTCGCCCAAAGGGTCCATGCCAGTTCAATCTCGCCCTCCTGTCCGTCGTAAACGGTGCTCGCCGGCACGGTCTTTGAGATGACACCCAGCTCGTCAAGAAGCATCGTCGCAACCAGATGCGCGGCACAATCTGCCAGTTGGATACCCGCGACCAATCTTGAATCGCAACCGTAGGTGACAACCGCACCGGGAGGCATTTCAGCATTTGTTCGCTTCATTCCTTCGTCCAGATAGATTGCCGCGATGTGAGTTTCCTGGGGAAGGTCGACGCTGGACAAGAGCGTGGCGAGATGCGCCGCGAGTATCGCTCGCTCCGCGATAGGGCAAACGGCCAATGCGATCTTGCAGTGACGCAGGATGAGTTGAAGGCGCTGTCGCAATTCCTGTGCTGCCGGGTTGTCACGCATTGCCATGCTGCTTTTGAACTCGTCGCGAGAAGGATCGAAGCCGCAAGCCAACAGGCTTTGAACGACTTGTTCCTGAACGTCGCCTTCGGAACACACCGCAGCCACAACGATGAAGTGTCCACGATCATGGATGCTTTCATCCACGAAGACATGCATGCCGGCAGGGGTTCTGTGTACCTGGCTCAAAATACGCGGTATCCAATGCGACCGCCGCAGCGATAGCCGTCTGGCGACTTGTGTTCATTTAGCGTGAGAGACTGGGTCTTTCGCGTGAATACCTTCTGGCAGTAAGGACATTGGACTTTGTGGGTTTGCTCAAAACCGCTCCAGCCTCGCAGCGCCTCAACCCTCGGAATCGATCTCGTAGTCGTTCTTGTGGCGCCGCGAGCGCCGTCGCTGAAGGGCTTGCCAAAATAGGCTTTACGCGCCTCCTCGCCGGCCTTTGACAGTTCAATTTCAAATTGGGGCTCGAAAGTCTCGGCGAGAACCGACAGCGCTTCAACATCAGTGTTCACAAAAGTCTTGATGCTGGGGCCGCGCGTCCTGTCCCAGGCATAGAAGTATTCCCGCGCCGGCTTCCCTTGCGCCTTCTTGTAGGAAAGAGAGTACGGCTCGATCACCCGCTCGACGCCATGGTAGCGGATCTTCATAAGCTTCCTGGTCGCGCCGGCCTCCATGATGAGGTTGCGGTGTTCAGGACCGTAGTAAAGCTGCTCTCCCCACCCGCCGGTACCAATCCCACCAAATAGCTGCTCGATGGCATCCTTGAACCCTTCCGTCGCGTGGCTGAAATCGAAGCGCGTCGCTTTCGGACATTTTATGTACTTGTCCCAAACGCCGCCGAAGAACGTCATGGGTATGCCAAGCAATATGCTTTTAGCCGCGGCTGGGCTGGCACTGAAAATGGTCTTGTCCAGGAACGTACGCAGGACCAATCCGCGGTCCAGATCGATAGAACGGTCGATGAATGTCGAGTAGACCAGATCAAATAGGTCGTGGGAGTGACGGCGTTGGATGAGGCACTTTAGTTTGCTGGCAATCACCTCCTCCAGTGCCATACAGGTAATGTCGGCCGAACAAGCTTCTGCGTCAGAGTATGGATGGATAAGCTTCCGGCTGGTAGCAGGCAGATGAAGGCGATCGAAGTCGGTCACATCGACTTTAACACTAATGGTCAGATCGTCTTGAGCGCCAAAGAAGTCAGTGAAGTAGACCCGTCCTTTGTAAGAGTGGCGCGTGCTGTCCACCATCGGACCGCGCTCAAAGGTGTTCCGATCAACCACAAACTCCACGCCGCATGCGGCCTGTGCACTGAGACAAGCGTTGTTGATTTCAATGGCGGTGAGCTCGGCATCTACTGCGTCACCTACGGAGAAGTCCAAGTCAGTAGAGAAACGGGTATCGGGATAGTATGCTTTGCGCAGGCAGTTGCCGCCTTTGAACACCAGGCGGGCACGCAGGTAATCATTTTCGTAAATTGATTTTAGCAGCCATCCAAAAACGTAATCGCGTTCGACATTTGGATGATGGATGTCGAACTCGATCGCCTTGGCCTTTATTTCGTTCGGGCTGATCATTCGACGAACATACTTATGTTTAGATACGCCTGTCGAGTAGTAGACCGCAACTTCCACCAAAAGAGTATCGAGCGTCCTTGACCCTGTTTTGCGTAAGCGGTCGGCCTATCGTTCTGCTTCGCGCCCCCATTTCGGACGTTCAGACGGCCTTCGAAATTTCCTCGTAGCTCCCGTTTGGCGTACGCGTCCTGAATGTCTAGCTCGGGGTGGGAAGCCCACTGACGCCATTTTAGCTGACTAAGAGGGGTCAGACATTTCGCTATCCGCGCGGCGCTGGCCACCGAAATAGTCAGGGACACCTAGTAAATTTCTCTTTCGGCTTGGCCCTTCTCATGGTCTGTCGGCTGCCGGCGCAATGTCATTTCCTGTGATGCCGACGAGAATGACCGTGAGCGACGCTCAGGCGCTGACCTCGCGCGGTCTCAGGGCGCAGGTGCCATCAGGCTCGATACCGTGCATAGGCAAGCGTTTCGATGCCCGATACTAGAGTTCGTCGGCTACGAATCTGGGAACTTCGCTTTCGCCTCCGCACGTCCTGCAGAACTCGGGCTCGTGGCCCCGGCAGATAGGGCACTTGACCATCTTGTAGTCGCGCGAATCTACTTGATCGGCCTGGGCCTGGTCTAGCTCACCCTCACCGCCGCACGCCCGGCAAGGACGGTCGTGCCATTCGCCAGACCCGGTACAGATCGGACATGCGACTCGTCGGTAATCCCTTACGTCCACCCGTTCAGTGAACCGGCGCTCCATCTGCCGGTCCCCTCGGCACTCGGGACATTCCTCGCCACGGAAAGTTCCCGTGCCTTCGCAAAGCGGGCAGTCGACCAGCGCGTAGTCGCGTACGTCGATCCGGTCCCGCTGTCGTCGCTCCACCTGACCCTCGCCCGCGCAGGGGTGGCAGGGCTCACCGCGCAGGTTGCCAGTGCCTTCGCAAACTGGGCAGTCCACTTCGGCCCAGTCTCCCACATCGACCTGGTCCGCGTAGCGGCGCTCCATCATTCTCTCGCCACTGCAGGCCGGGCATTGGTCGCCCTCGAATGTGCCGCTCCCGTCGCAGAGTGGGCAGGGGACCGACGCGTACCGCTCGAGGTCAACGGCTTGGGCCTCGGACTCGGTCAATTCCGCCTCGCCTCCGCAGGCCGGGCAGTCCTCGTGGTTATAGTGGCCTTTTCCCTTGCACAGCGGGCAGTTTACGTAGCCTGCTCGGCGGGCATATTCCGCCTTCACCGCCACTGCCAGGTTCAGGGTAGTGCCAATATGTTTGGCAGTGGTCTTACTTTTTGCCAGCGCTACGAACTGCGGCTTCATCGCTTCGAACGCCGCATAGTCCGGGTCCGCCTTGGAGGTAGGCGCCATCTTCGACACTTGGCCCAGGGCGCCCTTTGCCAGTTTCGCGACAGCGGCCACTTCTTCGGGTGTGGAAGCGGCCGTCAGTTGCGCATTCAGACTTTCGCACGCCTTGAGCACGGTGAAGAGGCTGCCCGTTATCTCTGCTTGCAATTCCCAAAGCGCGCGGCGGTAGTATGTCATCGCCTGCTTGAAGGCGCCAACGAATTTGGCGCTCTCCGGCTTGGGTCCGTAGCTGTTCTTGTCGAACTTCGTGTGGTGATTGGCGCAAAGCCATATCAAGTTCTCAGGGTGGTTATTCTTGGACTTGGAAACTGGAGTGATATGTGCGGCCTCGCAAGAGTCCGCGTTGACGTGGCATATCGCGCATACCCCACCAGCCTCTTCCCTGATCTCCTGCTTAATGCCCTCCGGCACCGGCGGGCGCGCGCCGGCCTTCGAAGGCCAAGGTAGCTTCAACCAATCGTTGAAGCCGTCGAGCTCAGCCCGCCTAATGTAGAGACGCCCATCCGCCTTGCGGGCTTTGAGCTTGCGGTCGGAATCTGGCTTGGGGGCATAGCTCACGAACCAGCGAAGCAGCTTGGGCGACAAGCCCACGTGGGACGCGGCTTGAAACTCGTTAAGCTCGTCAGCCTCTTTCGTACTCAAGGGCTTCGCAGCTTTCATGGCAATACCGCACTAAGGCAAACTACGACCACCTGTGCCTCCCCGAAAGTGAACCAAAGCCAGCACCACTTAGGAATCGCCCGCAAGGGACCGGCTCAACCGCAGCGTTGTATATGGAGTGCCAGCGATTACAAGAGGAGCGGCGACTGAACAGCAGTCCGGCTCGCGTCCGGAGAAATGCAAATCCGCGACTTTTCCAAGTCTATCCGTGCCAAGTGAGTGTCGGCGCTCCGCCGAACACCCTGAGCGACACCACCAGCTTGAGGCAATATCGAAGAGCGTCAATGACCGAAGCGAGCGCACGCCACTAATGCTGCTTTCAGGACTGTCGAGCTTGTTTCTGAATGGCCGATATGGGTCGTAAGCCGCGATCGGCAGATAGGCATTGAACTGCAGCTATTTCGGATCACGTTCTGGAAACGGATTCCGTCGGCGACCTTTTGAGGGCCTCAGAATGACTATGCTACTGCATTCTGCCGAATTCGAAGAGCGTCTGCCCAGTCCTTTAGGGCCTTAAT
Organism: Rhizobium lentis; assembly: GCF_014200175.1. GTDB lineage: Bacteria > Pseudomonadota > Alphaproteobacteria > Rhizobiales > Rhizobiaceae > Rhizobium > Rhizobium mulingense. The sequence continues at coordinate 51,351 of NZ_JACHBD010000010.1, forward strand.
ATCGTCCGAGATCTCCGATGGCGGCGGTGGCTCCTCATTACGAACGCGCGACGGATCATGCGCCTCGATGATGTCGCTGCATTTCTTGAACGCTGCTCGGAACGCTTCCGTATCCGTCTCCAAGAGCGCGGTGACCTTCTTCAAATGCTTGGTATCAATGTAGTCCCGGTGCCGCATCAGCACACCCGCGAAAACGATCTCCTCGAGCGCGCGCTCCCACGTGGCCCGCAGAAAACCGTAAAGTCTGACGGCGGAGCTGCGGTAGCCGTCCTCGTCGTTGGCATCATAAAGAGTCTTGGCAGCCCGTTGGTCTTTCTCGAGCCGGTCCAAGCGCGCCTTGACGCCAGCATGATCCCACGGCAATCCATCGCCCACGATACCGGTACCTTCCGGGCCGCGTGAAAGGTTTGCAAGCTTGGCGGGAATGCCTTGGCCGCGGGCGCTGTCATTCAGGTCGTTCACGAACACCAGGTCGTGGGTGAAAACAATGATTTGACGTTCCTTCGCCTCCTCCACGAGCCTTTGCGCGACCTTCTTGCGCCAGCGGTGGTCGAGCGATGTCACAGGGTCGTCGAAGATGAGTGCGGACTTGTGTGTGGCTGTCGCGAGCTCGGTCAGGAAAGCCGCCAGTGCTACGCAGGTTTGCTCGCCTTCGCTCAGCACCAGATGCACCTTGGTCTTGGGATTTGCGAACAGACGGATTTGGTAGTTTGGCGAGCCGTACTGGCCGCCGGAACGCACCACTTCAACACGCACCTTTTCCGCCGCAAGCCTGATGATCTCTCTCTGGAAGCGATCACGCATCCGGGGAGTGATGATATCATCGGCAAGTTCGTTGCCAAGTTTCGTGATAGTTGTCGTCGCGGTCTGCCCCAGGCACTTGGCAATACGCTCGAGCTTTGCCAGCCGCTCGACCTCTTTCGTGGCGACCTCGTGAAGGGCCGTAGCTGCAGCTCGGTCTTCGAGCTCGTCATGCTCGGCCTGCAGGATCTGGCGGCCTACGACATTGGCTGCCGCCTCCAACTGGCCGGCATAGGTACGGGTGTCACTTTCAAGTGCCAGCAGCTCTGTTTCCGGGATTACCGACATCGGCGACAGTGTCATGACAACGCTGTGCTCGATATCTCGCAGACACTGTAGTCTACGCAGATCGGCGGTGGCCATAAAGCGCAGCACGTCGGCGGCCACATCAGCGTGCTGGATGGCAATCCGCCTCCGTATGTCCGCGACTAGCCGAATATCCGGTTTACGCATCCGGAACTCTTTGAGCGTATTCGTGTAGACCTTCTCGGCCGCGTCAGCCTGCTTTTCCGTATCATCGCGGATGAAACCCTCGAAGCCGCCCAGCCGCGCACCGGCCTCGGCGCTGAGCGGCTGATGGCACAATACGCAGTGTTCACCTTCCGCCGCCGGGAACTGCCGTTCAACATGCTTCGAATAGTGCCGCGCCGCCTCCCATAGCTCCCGCCATACTTCCGCGCCGACGCCGGGGAAGGTGGCGTCCTTGAAGGCGTTTTCCGCGGCGATCGTCGCGGCAAACCGTTTGGTTCTGGCATCGTCTGCAAGCGATTTCAGCGTGTTGAGAGCGTCGTCGGAATAGTATTCCTCAACCTTCTTGAGATAGCGCAGGATCCTCGCGATACCATCGGCGAACTGGTGCTGCTCGGCGGCCGCCTCAACCGGATTTTTGGCGAGGTCTTCGGTGAGTTGCTGGAGCCGTGCCCGTTCGGCATCGGTCATGACTGCGAGGGTCGCCAGCGGCTCCAGCTTCGTATTGTGCTTGAGATTGGACATGATACGCCCGACCGCTGTGGTCGCCCGCCAAGTAGGCTTCTCGAACACGGGATCGCGGAGCGCCTTGAACTGGGTCTCTTCGGCCTGCAGCAACACCTTGATTTGCGTGCAGACTGCCGCGAGGTCGTCGGGAATGTCGAGCCCGAACGGCCGGAAGGCAACCTCTGTCTTGTCCTGGATGTGGACTGCGCCGCATTCGCGGTCGAACACGCTGACGGCAGAAAGCACCGGATCAGGATTCGCGTTGTCCTCCCATGGCAGCACAGGCTGCTGCACGCCGTCTTGCCAGATTGTAAAACTGGCCGTGGCCTTGCCGCCGGTCGTTAAGGAAAATGCGTCGGGCATGATTTCACCGGCCTTGCGTGCCCTGCAGGCGCGCTTCAACACTCGCCCATATCCCGATTTGCCGGCTCCGTTGGGTCCGTAAACAACTGTCAGGCCCTGTTGTTCGAACGCAAGGGTCTGCCTCGGAGCCAATTGGTTCACGCCGACGACATCGCCAAGGGAGACCAAAGCGATGGTCGCGCCGTTACCGGGGTTCGCAGGCAAATGTACCGCTTCCAGCGCCGCGGCCGTCAGTGAGATATCGGGCGCGCCGTGCTCTTTCTTACAGAGGTCCAAAACTTCGTTGATGGCCGCAGCATCAAGTGTACCACCCGTTACAATACGCCGCAGTGCATCTCGCTGCCACAGTGGACGCCCTTGCGACCAATCCAGTATCGTTTGAAGCACAGTTTTCGGCGGGCCAGCTTGGTGCATGATCAAAGCTTTACTTGGAGGTGTTTTGCGACAATGGCAGCAGCCCGCAACCTATACTAGCGCACGAAACATGCAATCGATGGGGTGTCGGAACTCGTAGTTATCAACAAAACGCAGGCCCGACGCCGGCGGTGTGTTGATTTTCCCCCTTCATGTTTCACTCCGGGACACACCCCGAACGGTGCCCCGCTTACCGCAATGCCGAATGCCGATTGATGTCTGCTATTGCCATCAATTGGTTCAAAGCAGACAGGCTGCCTCCGGCTCCAACGCTGTCGTTGGTCAGGGCGAGTCTGAGGTACTCGAACAGGGTCCCGCGAAAACCCTTCACGTGACTGTAGGAGAATCGACCTTTTATCATGGGGAGTGACAACCATCGGAGAGAGGGAATGGGTCCAAAAATAGCTTGCCCAGGGGCCCTGCATGATCTCAGTGGCTTGACGAAATCGCCTTATCCATATTTTTCCACCGCTAGCGACCGTAGATGCCACCGTTGTGTCCTAGCTTGGGCATCAGCCAACAGGACGGCAGTGGCGGAAATAATTTCCGCATTTGAACCTCATTAGTGCGAGGGTCCACAGATAGCACGCCAGGCGACGCGGTCGATCCGGAAAAGGCGTGATGGTGGCAGAGTTTGCGAGCATCGACCAAATAGATGTAAATTCAATATTCCCGCCGGTTTGATCACGTTGCAATCATCCATAGAATCGTTATCGGTATGATACGCCAGGGTTTCTTTCTAGTTTGGCGGGAATGTGGGGGCGGATGTTTGAGACGTTGCTTCAATCGGGTATTGCAACGCGCGATCTGGTCCTTGAACTGGCATCTCTCCTAAAGGAGCCGCCCGCGCCAGGGTTGTTCAGCCTTTTTCTTGTCTTGCTTCTTCTTGTGCTGGTTCTGGCGTTTTTCGCGACCGTGCGGAGCCGCGCGAAGGCGCTCAGGTCGGCCATCAATCTCGTCAAAAAGACAAATGGCGCCAGCCGCTTGCAGGAGGGCTTCGAAGATATTCAGAACCGCCTTGCAAAGCAAAATGGACGCGCCGCACGTCATCTAGCAGACACCTGGAAGGAGTTTCGCGAGACAACGATAGAGCCGCGACCGGGAACCGCTCTTGGTGTGCGGAATTCGATCAGGCCGTCGGTTTTCTTCAATCTTGAGGATATGGGCTTCAGCGTATCCGGCTGGAGGTTCGTGCCGGGCTTTCTCGTGTCGATCGGGCTTGCCGCGACGTTTCTCGGTCTGATTGCCGCGCTCCAGCAGACCGGTGAGAGCCTCAAGGGCGGTGATCAGGCTCAGGTCCGCGAAGCACTTACGCAGTTGCTCTCAGTTGCCTCCGCAAAATTCATCATGTCGCTGACGGGGCTTTTGTGCTCGATCGTTTTCACCGCCTTCTTACGCGTGGGTGGCCAGCGACTGGAAAGCACCATGCGAAAGCTTACGCATGAGATCGAAATCCGCATGAATTTTATCAGTCTCGAAGATCTGGCAGAGCGCCAGCTTGAAGCAATCGTCGAGCAGCGCGATCACATGCAGAAACTCAACCATGATCTCATCGCTGCAATCTCTAAGCCGCTTGAGAATGCACTGGCCGCCAGCAACACCCATGTGGGGACGATGGTCGATGACATCTCTCGCTCGCTTTCCACGGGGCTTGCGGCGGCGATGGAAAAGGCGGGCGATCGGCTGGAAAACGCATCCGACACGCTCAATGGCCTTGCTACAAAAATCAGCGAAGCCGCGGAGCAGTTCACGGTGGCCGCCGAGCGGACGGCGGTCGGCCTTGACGGCGCCGCACGCAGGCTGGAACTCGTGACTGATAACCTTTCCCGCGCCGGAAGCGGCCTTGCTGATGCGACCGAGCCGATGGTCGAAGCCATCACCGGAACAGCCACGACGGCCAAGCAAATTGCTGAAGCGAGCGTCGAGATGGTTCAATCGGCACGAAAAGCTCTGGACTCAGAGCGCGGTGTGGTCGTCGCTGCTGCGGAATCCATTCGTGAGCAGATCAAGAGTTTCGAAGCCCGCGCTGCATCCTATGACGGGCAACTGGAAAAGGCTTTCAAGACCTTTTCGACGGAAATAGGCAGGTCGGTTTCGGAAGTCGAAAATCACGCGAATGCGGTTCATCAGCAGTATGCCGACGCTCTGGGCACTCTGCAGGCGGTTATCGAAAACGCGAAAGCCTTCAGGCCCGAAAGCGAGAGGCCGGCGGAATGAGAGGGGCGGGCGGCACGCGCCCTCAGGAAGAAGAGGAAGAGTCCGTCTTCATCTCGATGGCCGACATGACGATCAGCTTCCTCTTCGTCATCATGATCCTGCTGGCGTTTTTTGCGAGCCAGTTCACGGATCCCGACACGGTGCCGCATTCGCAGTATGACGAACTTCTCAAGCAGAAGGATGACATCCTTAGGCAAAAGAACGACATGGAAAAAGAACTGCACCAGGTACAGGCGATCGTCGGAGCAGCCGATCTTCAGGTTTCCGATGAGGTGCAGGCCATGAAGGACGAGCTCGAGGATCTGCGGCGGAAACTCGCTGTGCCCGGCGCCCCCAACCAGATGGAAGTGTACAACAACAGGGTTTGGGAAACCCGCAGAGCTTTGTTGACGAGCCTTAAGAAACAAATCGACGACGAGATCAAGGGCGTCAATGTCAGCATCAGCGCGAACTTCGAGTCGCTGCAGTTTTCGGGCGACGGTCTGTTCGAAACGAATGTCGATGTCCCGACTGCGGCCGGATCGCTCCGTGTCAGCAAGATCGCGGAAATCCTCGATCGCAACCTCGGATGTTACTCGCTCGGCCCGCGCAAGAGATTCAGCCCGGACTGCAATCCGGGATATGCGGTGATCGATTCCCTGCAGGTGGAAGGCCATACCGATGACCGTGGCGCCGATATTCTGAATATGAGGCTCAGCGCAAACCGCGCGTCGTCGGTCTATTCGCTGATGACGTCGCAGCGAGCCGATCTCGTCAAATTCTATAATAGAAACGCGCAGCCTGTCCTTTCGGTGGCAGGCTTCGGCAAGGGGCGGCCCATTCAATCCAATGCGACCGATACCGGAAAGGATGCCAATCGCCGGATCGATCTCCGGTTCATCATGGCCGTGCCTGCGAAAGAGACCGATATTTCGGCGATCAAAAATGCTCTGAGCGAGGTGCCCCGATGAGTCTCATCGAAACAATTCGGGCATGCCGCATGGTGAGGCGTCAGGAGCTTACAGCTCCCATAGAACTGACGCAGGCAGTGACAAACGTGAAGAGGGCGTTTCCGGATGTCGTCAACGCGACGCCTGTGTCGGTCGGCGAGGCCATTCAGCGGCTCGACATCGCCTTGCGGAACTGGGACTGGGTGGGCGTTACCGTCGGCAACATCTCGCTTGCCGCCCGAGCCTTTCTGGAGGGGGACAAGATCCCGCATGCCGTCAGCGATTTCCTGAAGAGGGAGCTTGAGTCGACAACCACCTCCATTCTTCTCGACGCGGTCGCCGAGGCGTATTTTTCCGGCTGGACCAGACACGGTGAGAGAACCCGCTGGCTGGCGTCGATCCTGCAGGCAAGGGCGTACCATCTGTCCTTCCGCTGGAGGCGGTTGTTTGTCGCCGTTCCAGAACTGCTGGATATTGACGAGGCCCCCATACGGCTCGCCGAGAAGATGCTCATTCAGGCCGATCCGTTCCAGTGGCTGCTCGATGCAGGACTTGCCGCTCCTCATGCCGGGCAGCTTTCGACGGAAGCTTACCTGGCCTGGCTTAAGCTGCTGCCTCCCGTCGTGACGAACCAGCATGTCGAGCGGATCTTCGGCTGGATAAGGCCGCGGGGTCACAAGCCCGTTTCCGACGACCTCGCGGCGAGGGCCGTGGAGAAACTTCTGGAGCCTTGGCGTACCGATATGCCCGCTCCAGAATTTCGCACATTTCTGACTGACCGGATTATCGAGGCCTTCGGCGATCCGCGTTACGAAAGTAAAGCCGAAGCAAAAGCGTTCTGGCCTCTTGTAGCCGTGGATCGCCGCACGATTCTGCTCAGATGGCTTGCGGGGCAGAGCATAGATGCTTTGCTCGACATAATCACGAAAGCCACCGGGAACCACATGTGGCCTCCGCGGCACCATTTTTGGAAGGGCTTGTATGATCGAGGGCTGGTCACCGAGGCTTGGATCGCCCTGTCTACGCCCGCGATGGATATTGCAGGAAACATATTCAGCGAAGGCGGAGGTAAGATCGGTCAGGCGGCCGCGCTACAAACCGCCACCGGCAACAAGAAGGAAACCTGCCTGCTGATTATGAAGGTGGGTCGCTACACGGTCGTGGAGGGATCTCACGATTACCGGGTTCACCTCTTTTTGAACAGCGATCGCCGCGCGCCCGCTCTGTATCAAAACGAATATAATGCAGAAAAGATCATGCTGCCTCAGAACGATAGGATGGCCCGTATTCATGATATCCATGGCGGCTGGCAGAGCTGGGTCGAGGAGCGGGTTCTTCGATGAAGTTCGATTTTCGATTTGACCCGGACGCAGCGTTTCTCACGATCCAACCGGAGAAAAAGGGCTGGCTCTCCGGGTTCAGGAAGCAGGTCCGGCCGGATCTTTCGAAGCTTCCGCGGGAGGAAATGGATACGGCGCTTGCATTGTCGCGCCTGAGGCAGCTTGACCCGGCCAATGCCCTCCACTCGGTCGAGTCCGATATGGTCGTCATTCGCCATCCGCTTGTCGCGCGACTTGACGTTCGGGCGGCCACATCTCTGGGCCTGCCCCCTTTGCTCCACAACGTCACCTTTCGGGCCCGGCTCGTCGGGACCGTGGGCAGTTCCGATTTTCGGATCGAATGGTGGTGGGAACGCGCGGGAAGGCGCGTTGTTTTGCCGTTGACGGGCGCTTTTCTGGGGCCGCCTTCGAATGTCGTGCGGATCCCGGAGCCAATCTATCTGGCGATCGCCGAAGCGGAGAAGCTCGGCAAGAGCGGTACGCTGACTGATCACTGGCTGGCGCTTGGCAGGTTCCGGCGGCTTTTCGACGGTGACAGCGGAGAGGACCGCGCATCGCTCGAAGGTTTTTTGCGCGATGTCTCTGTCGTCACCTGTGGGTCTGTCGGCATCGGGTTCGACCCGGAGGATGATACAAAATTTTTTCCGCTCCCGTTTGCCGATCATCAGAGGTCGGCGGATGGAGCGGTTGCGACCACATCCGCCTTGCTCCACGGCCGCGAACTGGATGAATTCAAGACGGCAGCCTTGCGGCGCGGCGCGCAGCCAGCCTTTCGCGTGGCGAACGGAAAATTTCTGATCGTCGATCGTTCCGCCGTGCCGGTGATCGATACGATCGCGGCATATGCCGGCAAGGACGTAGAAGGCAGGCGCGCCTTCATCGCGGATGCGGGCCGGATTGTCGCCGAAGCGATCGAGATGGATCTCAAGCGGGAAGGGCGGCTGACAGCCCTGATGAGCCCGCAGGCGCGCACCGAAAGGATCGAGGAAGAGATCGCCCGCGCCTGGATCGAAACGGAAGAATGGGTTTCACGCGTCGTCGGGGTCGGAAAATGGCAGGTCACCGCAATCGACACCATTCAGGGATCGGGCACCCGGTGGCTGCAGGAAGGGATCGACACCGAGCTTGGTGAAAGACTGGCTGCTATTCCGGACGAAGAACTGGCGGATGTGATCGAAAGGTTACGCCATGCTCTTCAGATCGGCCTCTTGTCGATCGAGCATGATGTGGGCGAAATCCCCGCGACGGCGGAAGTCATCGAGGCGCTGAGCAGGCGTCTTGCCGATATTCTCAGGCGTCAGCAACCGGAAGAGGCGGGGACATCGCTTGATGCCTATCTGCCGATTACCCACGACAATTTCTGGGAAGTCGATTTCAAAGCTGCTGTCCGTAGCAGAACGGGCGACTTCGATAATACCACGCCGACACTGGTCAGGTCCGCACTGCAAAACCACCAGCTGGCTTCGCTGAATTGGCAAGTGCGTGCCTGGCAGGCGGGTATTCCGGGCATTCTCAACGCTGATGAACAGGGGCTCGGCAAAACGCTGCAGACGCTTTCTTTCATCACCTGGCTCAGGGAGGGAATGACAGACGGCAGCATTCCGAAAAAACCTTTTCTGATCGTGGCCCCAACATCCCTGCTGCTGAACTGGGAGGCCGAGATCGAGCGGCATCTCGAACGGGGATGCCTGGGCAAGCCTGTCCGTCTGTATGGAGAATATCTCGGCGCCTACAAGAAGCCGGGCGGCGGGCAGGACCTGCGTGAAGGCGAGGCGCGGCTCGATATCGAGGCGATTGCCAATGTCGAAGGCGGATGCGCGGTTGTCATCACGACATATCAGACGCTTGCCAATTATGCGATCAGCCTGATGGACCTGGACTGCTCTCTTGTCGTGTTCGACGAGATTCAATTCCTGAAGAACCCCGTGACGATGAGAGCCAAGGCTTCGAAAGCGGTCCGCGCCGATTTCCGGATCGGATTGACGGGAACGCCGATCGAAAATGCCACAAAGGATCTCTGGGCTCTGATCGACCAGTTGTTTCCGGGCGCGCTCGGAGCACTCGCGCAGTTCCGCAGGGTGTTCGATACGCCGACGGAAGCGAGCATGGGAGCCCTCCATTCCGCACTGTTCAAAGGCCAGAACGATTATCCGCCGCTGGCGTTGCGCCGGCTGAAAACCGATGCCGCTCCGCATCTCCCGACAAAAGTCCGCATCCTGCACCCGCGCGAAATGCCTAGGGCGCAGATGCTGCGTTACGACGAGGTGCGTGCCAAGGGAGGCGGCATATTGGCTCTGCTGCAGCACATGCGGCGGGTGTCGTTGCATCCCGGCCTGCTCGAAGGCGAGACGACGAAAGAATTTAATCTGTCTTCGGCCAGGGTCAGTGCCGCCGTCGATATCCTCAGACATATCCAATCGAAAAACGAGCGCGCTCTGGTCTTCGTCGAAAATCGCGATGTGCAGACTTGGTTTGCCGAGGTTGTGCGGATCGAATTTGGCCTGGAGCGGGTGATGATCATCAATGGCGACACGACCATCGATGCCCGCAAGGACATCACCGACCGGTTTCAGCAACACCTTGTCGACGATCGCGGCTTCGACGTCCTGATCCTTGGTCCGCGCGCCGCGGGAACAGGCCTGACGTTGACGGCAGCAAACCACGTGATCCATCTCAGCAGATGGTGGAATCCTGCGGTTGAAGAACAATGCAACGACCGCACCCATCGTATTGGCCAGACAAAGCCTGTCACAATCCATATACCGCTCGCCGTTCATCCGGGCCTTGGCCGAGGTTCGTTTGACTGCCTGTTGCAGAGCTTGATGAAAAGAAAACGTTCTCTTGCTGATCGTATTCTCTGGCCGGGAGATGTCACGGAGGGCGAAACGAAGATGCTTTACGACGCGGTTTTGGCGGCGGAGACATCATCCGATTCAAAGTCCATAAACGTCGATGAGGTTCTTGAAGGTCGCAGCGATCTCCAATTTGAAAAACTTTCGGACAATTCCATTCGATTAAAGCCGGCCAGAGGCGGTGCCTCCATCATCGTTTCCTCAGATGTCACTGTGCCAATGCCGACGTCGGGCGAAAATGGAGACGCGGCCGTCATTACGCTCAGCGAGGAATCACGGGTTCCGTCTGGCCTGATCGTGCCGCACTCAAAATTGAAAACAGCGACCCTTTGGCCAGAGTACATCTTGCCGGAATGAAGTCTGGCCTGGAAGAGGAATGCCGAAGACTCCGTATTCTAACATCGTCATCTCTCGTCCGCTTGCGTGCTTGAAGATGGGTCTATGTGCTCCAGGGGCCGCTGTCGAAGCTTTAGGACAAGTTGAGTAGCGAGGCATACTCTCTGCTTTCAGAGCCGCAGTTGGCGTTCCTGGGAGCTCTTGCCAATAGCGCCGAGCGCGCCGGCATAGGAAATAATTTCCGCGCCCGAAGCCTACGATCTCCTGACGATCTTCTGCGTTTCACGGTCATATCGGTACTGATGTAGCTGCCCGTCCTTGATGAGCTGGGCTGCCTGGGCAACATGGTCTGGCAGCACATAGAACCACTCGCGCGGTCGTATCCTCTTGCCGAACCGGTCAATGATGAAAAGCTCGCCGGGCCTTGCTGCGTCAAAGAACCGGTGGAGCAGGTTCTCGACCTTTGAACGTGAAAGGTTCTGCAGTTCGTAGGTGGCGACAATCTCGACAGGCGCCAGAAGGAAGGTTGGATCGTTCCGCGCATCGGCCACGCGACGCCGGACGTCTTGTGAGGTTACGCCGATCTTGTAGAGGATGTCGCGCTGCGGTTTGATCGCCGGATCTTCGGAAAGGCTGCGCGCCACGTAGATCGTGCCGGACAATGAAACTTTATCGGTTTCCCAGTCGGGATCGAGCGGGCCTAGGCCCAGGCGCTGAACGACGCGAGCCGTCTTATCGTCGTTGAGGGACTTGCGGAACGACGACATCAGCGGGTCGCTTTCGGTGCCGTTCGAAAAGATCACCCGCAGGCGGTGGTCGCGCGCGCCACCGCGCTGCGTACTTTCACTCTTTTCCGCAATGTACGCGAGAAGGCCGTTGCGAATGAAAAAGTCGCCTTCCATCGGCTCGATAATAGCCCATTTTTCGATGAGCGTGGCTTCCCGTGCGCCGCTATCGAGAGCCTGTTGCATGGTTTCGAACAGGCCTGCGAACTGATCGAAATCCTTGCAGGGTATGAAATCCGCCCGGTGGTCGGGCACCTGACGTTCCGCAGCCGGCGTCACATGTTTGAGCTGAACCAGCTCCGGCTGAACATCCAGACCATCATCGTTAAAGATGTCATCGAGCGAGTCCGGGATGTCGTCGTCTTCAACCTCATCGCGCCAGGAAACCTCGGCGACTTCCTCTTTCCTTGCCAGAAGTCCAAGCTTGTCTGCTTGCCGAAGCTCGTCGCTCGGAGATTTAGCAATGTTTTCCCAGATCGTACCAAGCCGCATCTCTTCATGATTGGATGCGTTGGCGTCCGGCAAACGTCCGTGCTGCTCGAAAAAGCGCGTCACATCATTCAGAATTGATACGCTATTGTTGCCTGAAGATGACGCCCTCGGCTTCAGCTTCACAGCAAGAAGGCCGAATTCGTCTGCCTCTGCAAAGATCTCTTCCAGCGTCGGGCGGGGCATCAGCTTGCCGTCTCTCGCATCATCTGGGCCTTGCGGTTCTTGAGCCAGGCCAGCGCTTCTGCCATGCGCTTTTCCAGCGCATCTTCCGCATGAACATTCGGCTCGCGCCCCTCCTGCGCCCGGAACCGCTTGATCCGGGGCCACAGCGTCCGCGCTTCCTCTTCCGTCATCTGCACACGCATGGCCACCATGGCCGACTGTACCTGAGACAAAAGCGGGGCATCGAAGCTGCGCGAGGCCACCTCGAAGCACTCCTGAAAGGCGTTGACGCTGTCGATGAGGTCAATATCCAGCTCGCGAACATTGATGAAGCGGCGCACCATGGCCAGCAGCGTGTTGGGTGCCGCCCGCATATCGTCGTCTGCGTCGTTGCCATCCGCCTGCCCGGCGTCGCCGTTCGTCCGGGGCGCTTCACCGCCTTCCTGATCGGCACCGATGAACGGAGCGCCCGCTTCCTGAAATCCACGTTCGGATTCCTGGCGTGCCAGCGTCAGCAGGTTCATGCGCGCGGCAAGGTTCTGGCGGATGGCTTCGGTTTCGTCATCGTTGAGGTTCTCGTAGCGATGCTCGATGATGTCCGTCAGCAGCATCTGCGTTGCCACTTCCGGGGCCGTGTCTGGCGAAACGATGCGGGCATCGACAGCCTGACAGGCGGTCGCCATCAGATCGGCCATATCGTTTTCGCAGATGTCGCGCGCCCGGTCGGTCGGCGGCTCCATCAGGCCCTTGATGCCGATGGTAATGGTGCCCTGGCCGTCATCGGTGATCGGTTCGCGAATATCGCCATCTTCCCGGCGGTAGAATTTGAAATTGGGCGCAAGAACCTGTTCCATCAACAAGGAGCCGGAAATGGCCTTCAGCATGTCGTTGACGGCATCCTTGACCGCAGCCGTTTCCACGCCTGGTTCCGCGACCAGATTGGTGAAGATGGCTTTCGGCTTGCCGGGCGCATCGCGCGTTGCGCGGCCAATAATCTGCACGATTTCGGTGAGAGATGCCCGGTAGCCGATGGTCAGGGCGTGTTCGCACCACACCCAGTCAAAACCCTCTTTTGCCATGCCAAGCGCGATGATAATGTCCACCTTGGCGCGGTCAGCCTCATCGTCGCGCTTGCCATTTGGTCCCTTGATCTCGCGGGAAAGAGCGGCCTTCACCCCCTCGCGCTCCGGGCCATCGTGAACGAGATCGGCCACTTTTAACACCCGGCCATCTGTCGTGCGCATCAGATCGAAGCCGGTTACGTCTTCCACGCCGATGTGCTCGCCGATGAGATCGAGAATGCGGCCCACCTCGTCGTTCTTCTCGCCAAAGGCTTCTGCCGAGCCGCGATGGGGAATGTGGATGATCGTCTTGAGCATCGTGTCCAGCACATCCGGCAGGCCATTGATATACTGGCCACGGTAGAAGCTGTAGTTGACGCCAAGCGCCTTCAGATATTCATACCCTTCAAGCTGCTCGTAATAGGAATAGGTGATCGTTTTGAAGCGCGCCTCGTCCTCCGGGCGCAGCACGGGCACGGCATCGCCCCGGAAGTAGGAGCCGGTCATGGCCATCACATGGCACTGGCCGCGCGCAACAATCTGCCGTAGAATTTCGCCGAGGCGGTTGTTATCCGCTGCCGAAACATGGTGAAACTCATCAATGGCAAGAAACACATTGTCGAAAGCCTCGATCCCATGCGCCCGCTCCACTGCCTCAAAGCCGAAGCGGAAGGTGGCATGGGTGCAGACCAAAACGCGGGCGTCAGACTGCATGAAATCGGAAAAGGCCTTCACCTTCTGCGCGGTCGAGCCATCCTCGGTGCCGGAAAGGCAGAGGTTCCAGCGGTCCTCCACCTGCCAATCGGCATCGAAGCCGTAGCTTTTCAGATCGGTCGAGCGGAAGGAGCCGCCAATCGAGGTTTCCGGCACGCAGACTATGGTTTTGGCCAATCCCTGATGGTTCAGCTTGTCCAGCGCCACGAACATCAGCGCCCGGCTCTTGCCCGCCGCAGGCGGGGCTTTCAGCAAAATGAACTGCCCACTGCGGGCAGCATAGGCGCGGGCCTGCATGGGCCGCTGGCCAAGCGCATTGGTGGCCTTGGATTGCCCGGTGCCATTGTAGCGCACATTGACCATCTCAACCATTTACTTCGCCCCCTGCTTTACCCGCGCCGCATAAAGCTTGAACAGCTTTTCCAGCCGCTCCGTGTCGTTGCGGAAGGCGCGGCCAATATACATGCTCTCCAGCAACTCATCATTCTCCCGGTGCACGGCCCGCAGATCATCCGGCATCTTGTCCGGGTCGTAGAGGTCGGCAATGGTTTTGGGGTAATGCTGATAGCGCGTTTTCAGGATGCGCCGTGCGGAGGCGGAAAGCTGATCCAATTGTTCTGCGGTGAATTTGGGCACAGGGAAGGTGTTCCAGCCCAGCGTGTTGGAATATCGGAAGTCGGATTTGAGCTTGCCGCACACGGTGGCGATCCAGACGAGATGCAGGCGCGAGGCGATCAGGGCGATGCACCAATCGGGGGCGTCGTAGAGAACCTGATTCAGGTTCGAAGAAATGACGTCGGCTCCAACGCGGTCAACCGGGAGGTAGGGGCGGCGTTCTGAAGTGACGCTGGGGACAAGGATGGCGTGGGCAAACGTTTCCGGGCTTCTGCGCTCTACGAAGCGATGGGGCCGATTGGCGAAATCAGACGTCGATTTGTTGGTACTCTTGAGCCGGTTCTCAGCGACCATTTCGATCCGCTGCTTGATGGGTGGTATCGATAGTGCCAAGTCCAGTGACGTTGGGTCTGCTCGCTCATCGATCCAAAGGCAGTACCTGTCGAGACCGTTCACAACCTCCTCCGAGCCGAGAAATTTTCGAATTATAGTTCTAGTCTCAGGATAAGCATCAGTAAGCGACTCCATCTCGATCTGGTTCAAGATCAAATGTCCGCCGTCCCTGGGCATCTCTCCGAAAGTCATTTCCGGCAGGCCATTTATGGGCTTGGATGATGCGGAAACGGTCACGGTCGGTCCATCGACGAGATAGCTATTGATGTTTCCTGCCCGAACCTCAATGTCTTCATCAATCAAGCGTTTCGCCTTGGAACTGGTATTACGGATTCCGACGACGACGCAAATGACGGCTGCATTCGCAGCAGCGTTGTTCCGCCATTTGAATGATCGGTGAGCAAAGCCAATTTCGACGTCGAATTTGAATATCTCTGGCCACAGGCTGGACGCTGAGGCTCCCTGACATATCGAATTTGTAGCGACCAATGCCGCCTCAGCATTGCGATCTCGTATGTATTGCGCAGCTAGAAAATACCACGCGGCGACCAAGTCGAACGCTCGATAGGCCTTTACCCGACCGCTGAATACGAGGTCCATGCCTTCCTTTTGCTCTTCCTCTTGTTGCGCTTTGCCGAGGAAAGGCGGATTTCCAGCAATATAGACCTCCTCACCCTCCGCGGGTGGCGGACAAACTTCATCCCAGTTTACTCGGAGCGCATTCTCACGTCTGATCTGACCGCCATCCCGCAACGGCAACAGCGGAGGCATTCGCCCGAACACATCGGCAAAGCGGGCATTGGCCTGATACTCGGCAATGAACAGTGCGAGCTTCGCCGTTTCTGCCGCAAAGTCCGTCAACTCGATGCCGTAGAACTGGTTGAGGCTGACGGAGGAGAACATGGCGAAATGTTCGTTGCCCTCCAGCTCTCCCAGCCGCTTCAAAATGCGGATTTCGCGCTCGCGCATCTGCCGATAGGCAACGACAAGAAAATTGCCGGAGCCGCAGGCGGGATCGAACACTCGGATTTTTGACAGGCGGTGAAGCTGGGCTTTCAGGGCCGCCGGCTTGTCCCAGGCCTTGTCCAGCGACTCATCCAGATCATCCAGAAACAGCGGCCCTAGCACCTTCATGATGTTGGGCACCGAGGTATAATGCATGCCCAGTTCGGCGCGGGCCTTGGGATCGGCAATCGACTGGATCATCGAGCCGAAAATATCCGGGTTGATCAGCTTCCAATCCAGCTCTGCGGCATCGCGCAGATAGCGGAAGGAAATGGGGTCAAACGCCGGGGCCTCGATGGCATCGATAAACAGCCCGCCATTGACGTATTCGAACGTGTCTGTCCATGCAGGTAGCCCCTCCCGCTGGCCTTTGGGCAGGTTCATGGCTGTGAATGCCTGCACCAGCACCTCGCGCGCATGTTCGCCCTTGTTGCCGCCATAGGAAAAGACGGCGAAGGAGAACTGATCCTCCTTGAACACGCCGACATCCTCGGAAAACAGGCAGAAGATCAGCCGCGTCATGAAGAGGTTCATGGCATGGCGGCGCTCCGGCACCGCCCAATCCGGGTTTGCTTTCAAAAGCGCATCGTAAAGTTTTGCCAGTTTGCCGGTGGCCTTGATGTCTACCGGGTTTTCCTCTGCCGCCCGATAGCGCTCCTTGCCTGCGGCTGGCAGGAAGAAGGAGAAATGCGTGCCAAGCTCCACAAAGGAGCAGTGCAGTGTATCACCGGACTTTCGATGCTCGGCGGCAATCATCTCGCCATCCGTGGCGATCAGGATTGCAGGCTTCGCTTTTGCCGTGCGCTTGGAGGCGCGAAGCGCATCCAGCATTTCAGCCGCCATGCCCGGCAGGACCGGGACATAATGAAACTTGCCGTTCAGCAGAACGCCGCCCGCAATGTCCGACTTATTGGTGCTGCCTGCCCTCAGCTTGGCAACGGTTGCCTGCGCATTGTCCGTCGCCTGCGCAAAGGCATAACCAAACTCGGCGGGATCAAACTTCGCCTTGGCAATAGCATCCAGAGCGTCGGCAATTTCGGTGGGGTTCATCATGGAAGGTCAGGCTTCTTGTTATCGTTGCGGGCGGTCCTGTCAGGACCAGGCCGGAATGAATATACGTTTCAGGGGAATGAGCTGCTGGGTTTCGAGATCGAGCTTATCGTACTGCTCAAGCAGGCTCTTCACCAGATCATCGAGATCCATAAGGGCAGTCGGGATACGGGCGCGTTCGGCCTCATAGCGAGCCTCACGGGTAAAGCCGCCAGTGCTGACGTAAAGCCCCTTGTCGAGGTCATGACGCCCGGCGATGAAGTTGCGCAGATCCGGCGCGCCCATGGAGCCTTTGCGATGCTTGACCTCCACAACGATGCGGGGCGCCTCGAAGCCGAAACCATCGGGTGAGGCGACGATGTCCTTGCCTTGATCGGGGCCGGCGTCCGAAATGCGGGTCTTGTAGCCGAGGGAACGGAGCAGACCCGCAACGAGATCCTGCATCTCCGACCAGCTCAAGGCGTTTAGCTTGTCCTTGATGAACTCATGAGCGCGGCTGGCCATGGATTCGAAAAGGTCTTCTTCGGCAGCCTCACCCACGGCGACCGAACTTTCGGGCGGTGCTGCGATGTTGCCGGACAAAGCTTTCTTCAGTTCCGACGCCACTTCGTTCGACAGCCGAAAAAGGGTCGAGATGGAGCCGAGGCTGTTGCGGCTTTCGACGGAAAGAAGGTCGCGGCTGACTTCGCCATCCCATCGCACGGACCGGACCTGTGTGTCTTCCGGGTCTATCGAGGTATCGTGGCGATAGGCGCTGGCTATCTCCCCTACAAGATAGACCCGGCGCGACGGATCGTAGGTGACGACCATATCGCCGATGTTCATCTCATTGACGAATCGGTGGAGCTGGCCGGCTGCCATCGCTTGGCTCTGCGGCTTGGCGCCAGCATATGCCTTCGCAAGCGCCTCGCTGATGGTTTTGCGGGTTTTTGCTTGTGAAAGATCAGCCAGCGCGGGCCAGCCGATGGCAACGACAGACTTTTCCTTGAACGCATCAAACAAGCGACCGTTGCGCTCGGCGCGAACCATCCACGATTTACTCATATGCATCCCCCTGTCGCAGGGATACATTCATCACTCGTCGCAAAATTGCAATATTGATCAAGCCGCTACGCTGTGGCGACTCCTTCATAAGGCCGGAAATTATTTCCGCTTAGACGGATCCTCGATGATATCGGTGATCCTGGCCGTCGCGAAATATGCCTTATAAAAAACGATCCAGTCTCCCCGCGCGGTCTTGACCTGACGCAGATAGGTGCGCGGAAAATGATAGCGTTGCTCAGGAAGGTCGTCGTAGGTCGGGTCGACTTTCGTCGTCAGGACCGCTTTTGACATCGTTGCACCTCTATCAATTGTCCTGGTGTTACCAGGTCGGCAGGTCTTCGAAAACATGCACGGGCACGCTAGATGGCGCGCGCTAGGGTTGCGTTTTGTTACTTGAGCTGAGTCACAGTAAAAATTTCTCAAATTTTCCGGAATGTACGCTAATTAAGTAGTAATTAGCGTATAATTCAGGTATATCTAAGTAAATATAAGATACGCAACTTTTGAGACGTCTTGATTTACTTTTAAACTCAGCGGATAATTTATATATCAATTGCGCAAATGCAGTTGATGCTTTTGCAACATGCAAGGATCTTTGACATGACGAAGAAAACGAACGAAGCGGCATCCGGCCGCTTTGACTACGACGCGCTCAACATCGGTGCGCAGAGCAAGAGAGCGTTGGAAGCGACAGCCTCCAACATCCAGGCTTTGGGACGCCGCTCCACGGAGCAGGCGTTCGAGCTGGGCGACCTGCTGGAGCAGGCGTCCGCACTCGTCGAGCCGGGTACTTTCGAGAAATGGGTCTCGCAGCGATGCGACATCTCCTCGAAAACTGCCCGCAACTACAGGGCTGTTGCTCGCAATCTCGCCTCGTACCGAACACGTGCGGTCGAAATTGCCATCAGCCCGACAGTCCTTTTTCATCTGGCGTCCGCGCCGGAGGAAAAGATCGAAGCTGCCTTGGCTCACGCCGAGGAGCATGAAGGCATCCGAGTGAGCGAAGTGAAAGCTCTGCTAGCGGACGGCGCCGAACCAGCGTCCGAAGAGGTCACAAGCACTGAGCTTGCTGACATCGGGGGTCTCTCCGGACTGAGGGCGCTGATTGATCTCAAGACGAAGAGTGGTGTTGCCGCTTTCGTTGAAAGTGCGTCAGCGCTTGCCAAGACTGTGGAAGACACTTTGCAGAGCAAGCCCCAGGGAAAGCGGCTGCAGAAGACAGCACTGGTTCCAGTGTTGGAGCCTTTGGCTCGAGCGGCGAAACGTAGCCTCGGCAATGTTCTGCTGCTGGATGCGCCCGGCGACGTCGACGTCCGCAAGCTTTCCGAGGACGAACTCCCCGCCGACAGCCGCTGGTACAAGGTCTTCTCGACATTGGACAAGCTCGGCAAGCGAGAAGCGTGGCCTGAGGCCAAGGAGCTCGAAATGTGGCTCAGCCAGAGCGTGTTGTCGTTGCTTGAGTGGGCAACGTCCCGCACCAAGCAGCCCGAATGGCCGCTGGTGGCCCAGACTGGCCCGAATTCAGCGGAAGTCGCGATGCGGAATGGGTTGGAGGCGCTTGGTGGCGTCGTGCGGGTTGACGCGCCAAGCCTGGACCCGTCCGAGGACGAGGATGAAGTGCTCGAGGACTACGTGCCGCCGGCGATGTTCACCCGGAGTGGTGGAACACCTGAGACCGTCGGTTCCAACGTCCTTTCCTTCGGTTCGACCGAAGGGCTATCTGGACTAAGGAAGCCGAAGGCGCTCACGCGCAAACCCGCCGAGACGACGGCGGACTGAACATAAGAAAGGGGCTCTCGGGCCCCTTTCTTGATTCTCACTGTGCTTTGGCGCCGTGCTCGGCACGGCTCACCGGTCTACTGCTGCTTTACCATCGCTCGGAACCGAATTGGGGCGTGAGCCCGCCGTTAACCCTGTTCAGGATCTGTTCTCTTTCCTGGGTGATGCGGCTCTTGAGATCCGCCGCGGGTCCTGCGACATAACATGGGCTTCACTGAAGCTAAGCGGCCCAGGGCAGCGCGCCAACGCTACCAAGGGCCTGACCCTCAAGCCTTCTGATGAAAGGAATCGGGCTTTGACCAATCTACACGCATCATCCCCCGGCGGGAAAGCTCTGCGCGCCGCGACTTCGGCATCCTCGACCATGTCTTTTGCTGCCGGCTCGACGTCGCGCCGGCAGTTCGGTGAGCGCTTCGCTGTTCAGGCTGAACCCCCGGTGCTGCGGCGCCATGCGCATCTCGTGCGCTACCCCGACGTCGAGGCAGACTTCGACGTGCTGATCGAGAAGGCCATCACTGCGATCGCCGACGGCGAGCCGGTCGAGGACGAGATTCTCGGGCACTATGTCAACGTCGCCTCGCTGGTCAGGGCGGTTTCCTTCCGAGAGGGCAAGCTGCTGGAGCAGGCCGTCGAGCGACTGGCGAAGGTTAACCCCGACTTGGTCGTGTTGATGCAGTCGATCAAACTGCCACTGGTGAAGGCCGCGATCGAGACGGTGGCCGGCAATGACTGGCGCCAGCTCGAGGGCGTGCGGCTTGACTGCGAGGCGCCGGCAAAGGGCAGCTATACGCCCGACCTGATCATCGTGAACCGCGCCAAGCGCGCCGCCTTTGTGCTGGATTTGAAACGGTCGCTCGCTTCCTATGGCGACACCAGCCGGCTTGAGGAGCTGAAGCTCAAGATGCTGGCATCGGCCATGGTGCTGCCTGACTGGCTCTACAAGACCCAGAAGAGGCTGATGGTCGAGACGGTGGGCGTTGCAATTATTGATGGCGCCAGCCGCCCGAGCGATCATGCTGCGGGCGTCTGGGCGCTGGCGGAAATCGACGATCTTCTCGAGATCGACGGGGCGGCGACCTGCATGGCGGAACTGCGCCTGCGGTTTGGGCGCCGCGTGCAGCAGCTTCTTGAGGTCGAGGCGCGCCGGGCGCTGAGGCTCCCCGAGATGCCAACGGTGACGGCGACCTCTCTGCTCGCCGATGCTGACTCCACGACGTCGCTCCATCAACGCCGCTTCGGGACGCTGCGGGCAATCCCCCGTGCCATGGTCTGCGTGGATGCGACGAACGACACCGGAGATCACGGGCCCGGATGCCGTTGCGGCTCCTGTGAAGATCCGAGCTTCGACGATGACGATGATGGCCACGATGATCCGGAAGCGCTGACGGATGACACTGTCTCCTGGCCGCCGGAGCATATCCGCATCGGCTTTGCCCGGCGTCTGCTCGACGCCTGACGCGAGTCCGCCTTTGCTTGAAGGAGGCTATGGCTGCGGCGCGTGACGCCGCGGCGGCCTCTTGCCGTTCCCATCATCCTTGAGAAGACGCCGTCCGCTGAAGCCGGAACGGCCAGGAGATCCTGTATGTCCGCAGACATCATGTCCACCCAAGCACCATTGACGTCACCTCGCCTCAAGCGGGGCAAGTCCACTCAGACTCCTGTGGCTTCGCGTCCGCAGGACGACCCGGCTCTGATCGTCGGCCTCGCGCTTGCGTCCGCCCGGCAGAGGCCGGGGGACACACGCGCCATCTCCTCAGTTCTGCTCGACCGGCTGCGCCACTTGGCACGTTCCGGCGAGCCAACCTGCCGCTTGGTTCTCGACTATCTCAACAGGATGGCCGGCGCCAATCATCGGACGGCCGCTCATCAGAACGTGCCGGCGGCAATTGTTTCCGCTCAACCTGCACTGGAGGATCGATGATGGATCGCCTGTCTTCCTTCCTGCTCCGGCGCTTGGCGCATGTCGAACGCCGGGCCGTCCGGCGTCTTGCAGTCCGCAACGGTCTGCTGACGATGAGCACGGCCATCGTCAACGGTTATGTCGTCGGCCGTTACGCTCCGGCCTTCGATCCCTCCCATCTCACTGGCGACCTGAAGCAGGACCGGCAGTGGATGCGGGATCATCTTACGGCATTCCTGATTGAGGGGCCGCAGGACGGTCACGGTCGACCCGTTCTCGTTCCGGCCGTGCCGGTGTGGCCGGCGCATCTCGTGCGGCGTTCGGCGAACGAGACGGATACCAACCTGGCCGCAATTGCCTACGCGGTACGTGTCGTTGCCGAGACCGGCTATGCTCCGAGCGTTAAGTCCATGGCTACCCTGCTGCTGCTTGCCGCGGCAATGGAACAATCCGGCGTCACACTGCGCGATCTGGTCGCGGTCCTGCGCCAGCCCGCACCCGTCTTCTCCGTGGCGGTCCTCGCCGACGGTTTTGAGCGGGCCCTGCCGCAGCTTATCGAAGACACGGAGGTCGCCCCGTTCGGGCCTTACAATGGCGTGGCGGCAGATTTCGCCTTCACCGACGATCTCTGGAGGTGGGTAGACAGCGAGACCCGGCGCATCTTCCTGCAGGTCCCGGCTGACGAGACCAACCGTCCGAGCCGTGCGGGGTTGCGCGGGCAATTGCTGCGAGCCTTAGCGGATGGCACGCCCGTACTTGCCGTGTCGGAGACACATAATGGCGTTCCGGAACAGGTCGATCTGACGTGCGACGTCAGCCTGACGGGCGACGGGATTGATCGTCTGCTCGTCGCCGATCTGCTGGAAGCCATCTATGGCAGCGAGGCGGTCATGCGCCACGATAGTTCCATCGCGAGGATCGATGCGGAGGCGCTGACGCTCGACGATCTCGCCATCGCAATCCGGTCGGGCCGCCCAATCCTGTCGAGCATCGAGGCGCTCGTCGGATTGGCTGCGCTGAATCGCGAAGACAAACGGGATCAGAAAGACGAAGACAAGACGGGCTCTTCGCGTCGGCTGGTCACGCAAAGCCCGAGTGAGCGAAGAGAGCAGACGTCGCGGAATGCCGGCAATACCGACGATCGAGCATCATCGACGTCGACCTCCTCGTCCAAGAGCAAAGGGAGATCAAAAAGCAAGCCAACCGGCGCCGAGGTGATCCAGCCGGAGCCTATCGATGATGTATCGAGGCCGGCTGCGCCGCCCGTGCTGCGCGTTGAGACGCTGACAGGCTACGGTGCAGCAAAAGACTGGGCGCTCGGCCTGAAAGTCGATCTGGCGGATTATCTCGGCGGTGAACTGCCGTGGTCACAGATGAGCACCAAGCTTCTTCTGTCCGGACCTCCCGGGACCGGCAAGACCACCTTCGCACGCGCCCTCTGTAATACGCTGCAGGTGCCACTTGTCGTGACGTCCGTCTCGACCTGGCTGCAGGGCGAGTACTTGCATGATGTGCTGGACCGCATGGCTAACACCTTTGCGGAAGCCCGGCGTCACGCGCCGTGCATCCTGTTCATCGACGAGGTCGACGGCATCGGCCAGCGTGCCTCGGCGTCGCGACCCTACGCTGACTATTGGAATGCCTGCGTCAACAAACTCCTCGAGCTGCTTGATGGCGCCATCAAGACCGACGGAGTCATCGTCGTCGGCGCCACGAACAGGCCGGGCGAAATCGACGAGGCAATCCGCCGCTCCGGACGACTGGAAACACACATTGAGATCCCGCGGCCCGACATTCCGACCCTCGCTGGCATTCTCGCCCATCACCTCGGTGCTGACCTCGATGCCATCACGGCGCCGGATGGTGAGGTGGGAGCTCAGCCATGAACGGCAATATGAAGATCAATAGCTCCTCGGACGAGATCGAGATCATCCTGGACGATGGCGACAAGCACGAGATCGAACGGCTGGACGTAACCAAACAGGACGGTTCGGTATCAGAGCCGTTGCGGCGCCTGGCAACGCGCGCCATGGGCCTGACCGGCGCCGATATCGAACGGATCGTCCGCGAAGCGCGATTGAAAGCTCGCCGCGAAAAGCGCCGTCTCAGCTACGCCGACATCGAAGCCGGCATCCGCGGACATCGTCCGCCGGTTCCATACGATGTTCGTTGGCGCTTTGCCATCCATGAGTCCGGCCATGCGGTCGTTCATCACGCTCTGCGTCTCGGTTCGATCAAGGGGCTGACGATTGACACCAAGGATGGCGCCCACAATGCGCTGACCTTTGCGACGAACGCTCCGGACACCGAAGATTGGTACGCGCGGTTGCTGGCAATGCTGATGGCGGGTCGCGCGGCGGAACTCATCGTGCTCAAGACCGTGTCGGCGGGCTCCGGCGGTGCCGACCAGAGCGATCTGGCACGCGCGACCCGCATTGGGCTCGATATGGAGCAGGCGCTCGGTTTTGGTGGCCGCCATCCGCTGCTCTATCTTGAATACAAGGATCCGACTGCGATCCTCAGCCGCGACGCCGGTCTCGCAGAGCGCGTGCATCGGCGGCTGGAGTTCGCGCAGGCAAGGGCAACGGACGTAATCCTCGAGAACCGGCAGGCCTTCGAACGGCTGGTTCGCGAACTCTTCGATGCGCAGGCGCTTGATGGCGCGGCGGTCATGGACATCCTAGATGCCGCCTCGTAGATCGTGAACGAGGGATTGGAGGACGGGATGTCTGTAAGGGTCATCGCACATTGCGACTGGAGTGTCGAAGGCAAGAAGCGGTGGATGTGCGTGGCGGTTCGGCAGGACGAGACATGGGTCTTGTCGGCGCCGGAGCCTGTCGGCGACACGCAGAACCTTATACATCGACTGCGGCGACGGTCGGGAGCAGACGCCGCAGTGCTGATGGGTTTCGACTTCCCGATCGGTCTTCCTGCCGCCTACGGCAGAACTCTAGGGACACCTGACTTCCCTTCTTTTTTGCGGTCATTCGGGGACACACGCTTTGCGCGTTGGTTCGACGTCGCGAAGCATCACAGCGAAATCTCCATCGACCGACCGTTTTATCCGATGCGGCCTGGGGGCACGCAGCGTCAGCACCTTTTCGACGCTTTGGGGCTGACGGCCAAGGATCTTCTGCGCCGCTGCGAACGGGCGACGCCGGATCGCGGCGACGCCTGCATGTTGTTCTGGACGCTCGGGGGCAATCAGGTGGGCAAGGCCGCCTTGGCCGGCTGGCGTGAGATTATCCTGCCGAACATGGAGAAGCTATCGCTATGGCCGTTCGACGGGCCGCTCCATGGACTGATGGTACCGGGCGCCACCGTAGTCGCCGAGACGTACCCTGGCGACGTTTATGGCCAGCTTGGTGTTCCCCGACGTCCGGTATGGAGTAAGCGACAGCAACACGGACGCCGGTCCGTGGCAAGTCATTTGGTGCGGTGGCTGGAGAACAGGCCACACGTCGACGGGAGCGGGCTACAAAGTCTGATCAACGATGGTTTCGGAAACGGCAAGGATGGTGAGGACCGGTTCGACGCGACGGTCGGCCTGCTCGGCATGATCGACGTCGTCGATGGCCGACGGGGCGAAGGCGTACCGGAAGCTGATGATGTCAAAACCTGGGAAGGCTGGATCCTCGGTCAGCAGGCTTAAGTCACCCACACGCTGATCAACGGCGAGACGATTTAATGCAGGTTGCTCGCAATTCGAAACAAATTGCGCTCATTCGATTCGAACCTCCGGGCGGACGATTCGAACGTCTACGGCAGCGTTTCCAAACTCTGGGCGAACGTTTCGTTTTTCCAGATTTCCGATTCACGTCCTATCGGAAGGGCCGGATGCCGTGCGTCCGGCGCCGCGAATATAGCCGTGGGACTGCCGGCAACCCGTCTCGACGTGCCCGCAATCTGAAACAAATTGCGCTCATTCGATTCGAAACTCCAGAATTCCGATTCAAAACACAATGATTCCGTTTCGGCGACAAACGCCTTGCGCCGTGCCGCCGGTCCTCTGACCATGGGAGTGCCATCAACGAGAACGATAGGAGGACAACATGGCACGTCAGACCCTGGAGGAGCGAAACGCCAGGCAGCGGGAACGCCAGCAGCGGCTTCGGGACGGGCATCGGGCCGAGCGGCGCCCGGATCGAGACGACGTCGCGAGGACAATGCTGTTCTGGGCGATCACCGGCTACTTGAAGGAAGATCGGCCCGACCGCATCGACCAGCTAGCCGACGCCGTGACGGCCCTGCTGGTCGACCAAGGATTTGACGAGCGGGCAGCCTACGAAGTCTTCGATGATCTTGTCGATCGCTATGCCCGCGATGACCGTCCCTTCCGAAGTAAGCCTCACCTGCGGGGCTAACGATTTCAGGCCATCTGCTCTGCCGGATCACCGAATCTTTGCAAACGGCGTTCTCATTCGGGGACTTCGTCCCCCCGTTACTTCGTTAAACGCCGTTTGCAACTGAATCGCATTTATGACGCTTTCCGCCTCCGGAAATCTTTGGTTACCGAAGGTTAACTCCATTCCCATAGCTCGCTTGCCCCGCTTCTGCGGGGGACGACCAACAACAGCTACGTGAATGGAAATGAGCCAATTTTCTGCCAAAGCTTTTCAACGCAAGATCGATGCCTTCTGCCAACTGCGACTGACGCCGCTTTTCGAGGACGACGAACTTCCCCGGCTGAAGTGGTATATGCACACGCTCATTCAGGTGCGAAAATCGGCGCCAAGAACTAGCGGCAAGACGGACTGGGACGTTGTCGCGGCAGCCTGCGGCGTGGACGCCAAGCTCCTCGCGAACAATGCACGCCAGATCGATCCGGCCTTCGACGCAATTGCTCGGTGGATCCGAGACGCTCGCCCTTCAGCCACCGCCGCGACCTCCGAAGTCCAGCGAACACAGACGACGCCGAGGACGAAGGCGGCGCCTGCTGTGCCCCGGCCTGCCTCGCGGATGACAAAGCATCCGACTGCGGCGCGGTCGGCTCCCGCAGCGAGCACACGCGCAAATCTCGAACTTCCAGGAGCCCTGTTCGAAGTCTGGGAGGATCCGGCGGACTTTTCGGAAGCTTTGCAGCTTCATCTTCGGCGCCATGGCGAAACTTACTGGACACTCTATCGCGGCATCATTGGTCCGGATGACACCACGGACAAGAACACGCTTTTAAGCTGGATCGAAGGTCGGAGGATTCCGCGCACCACCGAGAGCTTTGAGATCTTGTCGCGGATCGAGCGGCGGTACCGGCTCCCGGCCGGTTATTTCAAAGCCAAGCTTCCACACCCCTCACGATCGGCGTCAGGGTTTGAACTGTCCGGCATAGAGCCTGCCGAGCGGCGTCGCATCGCCTGGCATTTGCCTGAGGATTTCAACACGCTGTCCTTCCAAAAGAGGGCAGAGATCGTCGACTGGGTGCGGAGGGTCATCATCAGCGGCACGACCGACTACAGGAAATATCAGGCGGTCGCCGCCAAGCAACGCTACGCCATCCGTTTCCCCGGCGTCTCCTATGGTGGTCGAGCGCCACGCGATGGAAAGATCGTCGTGCCTGCGAACTACGAAGCGACATGGGTCGAGGATCCCGACCTGTTGTCAGGCGTCATCGAGGCTCCCCCGGCACTCGCGATGGAGATGGCAGACCTGGTGCGCTTCAAGACGTCGGCTCTGACGTCGGTCGGTTTTCAGCGGAACGGGGTATGGGGCGAGGAAACCGCCTCGCAGAAGATTGAGCATCTCGGGCTGATGTTCGGTGCCCTTGCAGCAGCGAGAGATGGAGAGGTGAAGGGCTACGGGGTGCCGGTCCGACAGTTGACGTTCGGGCTCCTCATTTTCCCCGGCGTCTGGGATTGGTATCTGCAGTGGCGGGAGACTCGCCGCGGCTTTTTTACCGCGTGGGAAGTCGACATGTTGCGGATCGCCTTGGCGATCACCAAGGAGGGGACCGGATGGCTTCGACAGCATCCGGAGCTTCTGGCGCGCGTTCAACCGATTGCCGGCCTCGTCTCGCAAAACGAGATCGACTATGCGAATGCGGACTGGCACGGTGCCTGCGACGACTTCCACAAGCACGCTGCCCACCGCGTCAAAGAAATCCAGCGGATCGCTCGCGTCCATCGC
This sequence comes from Rhizobium lentis, assembly GCF_014200175.1. GTDB lineage: Bacteria > Pseudomonadota > Alphaproteobacteria > Rhizobiales > Rhizobiaceae > Rhizobium > Rhizobium mulingense. The sequence goes on from NZ_JACHBD010000010.1 coordinate 78,698, forward strand.
GATCCGTTCGAGTCGATCATGCCGGTCCTCGAGGCGGCGAGCCCCGTTGGAGAGTATCGCAAGATCACCGAGGAGATCATTCGCCTGATGCCGGATGAGCATCGTTATCCTCGGCCGGCTGCCGAAGCGGTGCGATCATTTCTGATGTTGAGGTTGGGATTGCATCTTGGGCTTCGCCAGAAGAACCTCAGGCAACTGATGCTCAATCCTAAAGGCTCGATGCCGCGCTCGGAACGCGCGCTGGAAAAGATGAAGCGCGGCGAAATCCGGTGGAGTGATCGGGAAGGCGGCTGGGAGGTCTTCATTCCTGCGGTCGCCTTCAAGAACGCACACTCGTCCTTCTTTGGCGACAAGCCGTTTCGGCTCGTGCTTCCGGACCTCCTGGATCTCTACAAGTACATCGACGCCTATGTCGACCGGCACCGCTCGGTGCTGTTACGGTCGGCCGCGGATCCCGGCACGTTCTTCGTCAAGACTGTCAAGACGACGAGTACTGATGCGGCTTACGATACGACCAGCTTCTACGAGGCATGGCGTCTCACCATCCAGCGCTACGGGATCTACAACCCCTATACCGGACGAGGCGCAATCAAGGGGCTTTTGCCGCACGGTCCGCACAATGTCCGCGACGTGCTGGCGACCCACATCCTGAAGCAGACCGGCTCCTACGAGCAGGCGAGCTATGCGATCCAGGACACCGCTGACATGGTGGCCAAGCACTACGGGCGCTTCTTGCCCCAGGACAAGGCCGCACTGGCCGCGCGCATCCTCAACCAGGTCTGGGAAGCCGCCTAATGCAGACGGAGACGTCGGAAATTATTTCCGGCGTCTCGCTTCATTCTTTGCCTCGCGCGCCCATGGTGGCGGCAGCCGTTGTTCGATCCATGGCAGCAGTTTGGTCGGCTTAGGTTCGATGCCGGCGGTGATGATCGGATACTTGCTGAGAGCATCGCGCATCAACGGCAGACCAGCGGGGTTGGTGTAGCGAAGGCTGGTCTCGCCCCCCTGGCTCAGCCGTCCCGAAATGTCGTCGATGACCAAGGGTGGGACGCCTGCCTGAAGGAGGGTATCTGCCATGCCGTGGCGTAGCGCGTGGAAAGCGCGATCCCACATCTTCTCTCCGAGGGACTGCTTCATGATCGGGAGGAAGACGTCGTAGAAGCGGTCGCCCGGATCGTTCAAGGTCTTGTCGGAGAAGAGGTCAGGGAACACGGCCTCGTACCCCAGGTTCTGGAGCGCAGCGCAATAGTCCATGAAGCCCAAGCGAACCAGCTCTTCCGGAAGTGGCAACAGCCGCTCTGATTGCTCGGTCTTCAGCCGCCGGAATTTGTTTGTCCGCAGGATCAGCACGAGGCCGCCATCATCTTCAGCGATGTCGTCCAATGCAAGACCAGCGAATTCGCGCCGCCGGGCTCCGAGGTAGGAGAACATGATCGGCAAGAAGTAAGCCGCGTCATGAAAGACATGCGGTCCCGGCTTTTTACGGCCTCGATCGTGGTTCAGCGAGCCCGTATAGATCGGGCTTGAGAAAATCGGTTTGATTTCGTCGGGCGTCGGCTTGTGCTGTTGCCTGCGAATGCTGCCAAGCTTCGGCTTTTTCGGCCTCAAGCCTTCGAAGGTCCAATCCTCGACGTCAAACCCGTGGCCGCGAACATGTTTCAGGAAATGGTTCACATTCCCGATATGCTTTCGAATGGTAGCGGCGCTTAAGCCCACGGCGGCATCCTCGCCCTTCGTTTCGGCCTGCTCGCGCAGTCTCTCGCCCTCAGCTCGAAGCTCAGATGCCGACATCGCCCTCATTCTGGCGCTCTGTCCCCAACGGAGGGGGATCTCGTTGAAGTGCTTACGAAGCTTGCCGATATGGTACTGGGTAATCTGGCCGGTGTGTTCAACACCGTGTTCTTCGAGTACGCCCTTGAACATGCGAACCGCTGCGCGTGCGTCACGTGCGGTACTGTCGTCCCAGGCATCCTTCATGTTCTTGACGAGCTGCTCGCACTCAGCTTCGAAATCCACGAGATGAATGACGGGCCGCGTCCTTTCCTCAACCGGCTCATTGATGGCGGCCGCCCGCGGCGAGGGAGTGAGATCGAGCATCGTAACCGGCGGCACTTCGAGCGCAGAGGGCTCGACAACATCATCAGCGGGAACTGCGATCTCCAATAATGGCGGCGTCGTTTTCAAGGGTGCGACGACCTCCATAAACGCAGGCTGTGGTGTCGAAGCCGAACCGCCCGTGAGTTCGCTCAGGTCACGATCAGCGAGGGGATGACGTTCCGCGACGTCGAAGAGAGCTTCCGCCCGCCCACTGAAATAGGCCTTCATGGCCTTTTCCTCGTTGACCGGGTTTGGACTGATTTCGAAGAGGTGCATCAATCTTCGAATGCCTGCCTTGAAGCCGCGCGTGTTGGCCTCGTGAAGCAGTTCGAAATAATTGGAGCCGATCGCGAAGATATGGGAGGCGGGAACCCCGTTTTGCCTGAGGTAGGCTAAGCCGCGGCAATCGTCCTTAAGCGTCAGGTGATGGGTGATGCCGAACATGCCGAGCAGTCGATAGGCCCATCCATTTTCGACATCCATTTCCAGCTCTGTGATGTCTGCGGGACGGCCATAGCGCCGCGCCACGATCGAGACATCTTCCAGATGCATGAGCATCATGTCTCGTTCGTGTTCGCAAAGCTTTTGGAGCTGCGCCTTGGACATGGGTTCCTTCTGCTTCAACTTCAGTTCGGCGACCAGCATGTTGAGCTTGCGGCCGATCGCCTGCGCTTTCTTATGATCAGAACAGTGAAGGCTCAGTGAAAGCCGGCTGCCTGGTCGGCACTGCCCGAAGGCGCTTGGGATGCGCGAACGCCAATAGAAGATATTGCCGCGGCGGGTGAGATTCTCGACGTCGTGGCGGACTGCCATGAGGAGTTTGCCCTTGCCTGCCACCTGTGATGTTGCCGCTTACTTCGCGTGGGCATCACCTGTGGGCACCAGTTCTGGGCATCAGGTCGCCAATGATGCCAAAACGATATCCGGCACGACTGGAAAATCAAGGATTTAGAGGGTTTTAGGGAGAATTGGCTGGGGAACCTGGATTCGAACCAAGATCGACGGAGTCAGAGTCCGCTGTTCTACCATTGAACTATTCCCCAGCAGGCGAACCGGTAGGCGGTTCGGCTGGTGTGCGGCGCTTATAAACAAAAGCCCGCCGATTGCAAATACCTGTTTTGAAAAAAATCGGCCTTCTCAGCCAGGGCTGAAACTATTCCGCAAATCCCTCTGCCAAAAAAGAATTTGGTGATTTTGGCGGGCGCTGATATTCTTGCGGCAACGCAAAAATCGAATGAGCGCCTGCTGCATACCTCAGGGAGTTGCGCGGCGCGGTGGAAAAGCAACGTGGAAGACCCCGAAGGCGGCGTTAAGCCGCAATTTGACGGGGCGTCGGCGGCAGGGCGCAAGGACGGCAAGAAGTCCAGGCGTCGCAAGGGCAAGCGCGGCGGGCAAACCCGCAGCGCCGCTCATCCCGCTTCGCATGAGCTCTCCGGCAATGCCGGGCAGCCAGCGCGCCCAATGGAAGATGCCGCCGGACATCCGGCCCGCAAGCGAAAGCGGCGCCGTCGCGGCGGCCATGGCGCTTCGCAGGAGGGCTCGCTTCAACCCCAGCCGATGGAACAAACGGGCGTCGCAGCCAATGCCGCCCGGGACGGCGGTGATTCGCCGTCGAGCCGGCGCAACCGCCGCAAGCATCGCGGCAAGCGCGGCCTGCAGGGCCGGCCGCTGACATCGGCAAAGCCTTCCCATATCCAGCCGCAGGAAAACCGTGCTGAGGAGACGGCGCGCGCCGCCCTCCCGCGCGAGATGCAGAACGGCGCCGGCCGCAAGGGCCGCCCGGAGAACCACGCGCACCCGGGGGATCGCCTGGCGCCCGAGCATGCCTGGCCGGAAGAGCTCTATGCCGCTCTCGATCTCGGCACCAACAATTGCCGTCTGCTCATTGCTCAGCCGACCCGTCCGGGCCAGTTCCGCGTCGTCGACGCCTTTTCCCGCATCGTCCGCCTCGGCGAAGGCCTTGCGGCGAGCGGCCGTCTGTCCGACGAGGCGATGGAAAGGGCAATCGAGGCGCTGAGGGTCTGCGCCTCCAAGCTCAGGAACCGGGAGATCCGCCGCATGCGGCTGATTGCCACCGAAGCCTGCCGCCAGGCGGTCAATGGCGAGGAATTCCTCGGTCGTGTCGTTGCCGAAACCGGCCTCGAGCTCGAAATCATCGATCGGGAGACCGAGGCGCGGCTTGCCGTCTCCGGATGCTCTTCGCTCGTCGGGCGCGAGACACGCTCCGTCGTGCTCTTCGATATCGGCGGCGGTTCGTCGGAGATCGCCGTCATCCGCATCGGCGACAATCGCTTCAGCCGGCTTGCCAATCACATCACCCATTGGACGTCGCTGCCGGTCGGCGTCGTAACGCTGTCGGAGCGTCACGGCGGACGTGATGTCACGCCGGAGCTATTCGAAGGCATGGTGCGCGAGGTCGAAGGCATGCTCGGGCGCTTCGATTGCCCCGAGATCGAAATCGCCCAGACCGGCGATTTCCACCTGATCGGTACGTCCGGCACGGTGACGACGCTTGCCGGCGTGCATCTCGACCTGCCGCGCTATGACCGGCGCAAGGTGGATGGCATCTGGCTGTCGGATGATGAGGTCTCCGCCATGCAGGCAAAGCTTCTCTCCTGGGATTTCGACAGCCGTGCCGCCAATCCCTGCATCGGGCCGGACCGGGCCGATCTGGTTCTCGCAGGCTGCGCCATTCTCGAGGCGATCCGCCGCCGCTGGCCGAGCCCGCGCATGCGCGTTGCCGATCGCGGCTTGAGGGAAGGCCTGCTCACCGACATGATGGCCGATGACGGCGTGTGGCGGCGCAATCGCAACCGCCGCGGCCAGCGCGTGAAATGAGGGGAAGGGCATGACCAAGGCACCGATCGCGGGAAATCGCACCGGCCGCAAGCTCGGCCAGCGCGTCAAGAACAAGAAGATGAAGGCCTCGTCTCGCCAGTGGCTGCAGCGCCACATCAACGATCCCTATGTCCAGCGCGCCCAGCTCGAAGGCTATCGCGCCCGCGCCGCCTTCAAGCTGCTCGAGATCGACGAAAAATACCACATCCTGCGCGGCGCCAAGCGGATCATCGATCTGGGTGCGGCTCCCGGCAGCTGGTCGCAGATCGCCGCCAAGGTCACCGGTTCGACCGATGAGGATGTCCGTGTGGCCGCGATCGATTTCCTCGAAATGACCCAGCTTCCCGGCGTCAAGATCCTGCAGCTCGATTTCCTTGATCCGAGCGCGCCGGAAAAGCTGATGGAGGCCGTCGGCGGCACGCCCGATCTCGTCATCTCCGATATGGCGGCGCCGACCACCGGCCATCACCGCACCGACCACCTGCGCACCATGCATCTGTGCGAAGTGGCGGCCCACTTTGCCATCGAGGTGCTGGGCGAGGGCGGACATTTCCTCACCAAGACCTTCCAGGGCGGCACCGAGCGTGATCTGCTCGCCATGTTGAAGCAGAATTTCCGGCAGGTCGTCCACGTCAAGCCGAACTCGTCGCGCGCCGAATCGGTCGAGATGTTCCTGCTCGCCAAGGGCTTCAAAGGCCGCAAGGCGGAAGCTGAGGAAGAGCAGGCTTGATCTCGGGCAGATCCCGGCAGATGATGACGCCCCATGCTTCTTTACGTCACGCTCGGAACCAACGACCTCGATCGCGCAGCGCATTTTTATGATGCCGTTCTGCCGGTACTCGGCTATCGCCGCCAGCATTATTCGCAGGAGGAGATCGGCTATTCCGCCGAAAGCGATACGCGCTGCCGTTTCTGGGTGGTGACCCCCTTCAATCGCCGCCGGGCGACATCAGGCAATGGCGCCATGGTCGCGTTCTCAGCCCAAACGCGGGCGGCCGTCGATGCCTTCCATGCGGCGGCTATCGCGGCGGGCGCCGCCGATGAAGGCGGGCCGGGTCTGCGCTCCTACCATGCCCATTTTTATGCCGCCTATGTTCGCGATCTCGACGGCAACAAGCTCTCTGCCGTCTGCGAGAGCCCTGAATAGAAAGCTTATTTCACGGCCTGCTGCTCGGCCTCGATCGTCGATGCGGCTACGCGCCTCGAGCGGTGGCCGGATACGAGCGCGCCGGCGTTGCGGTCCATCCTGATGAAGGGAATGGTCGCAATCACCGTCAGTCCGGCGATGATGTAGAAGGCAAGGTGGAAATCGGCCACCTGCAGCGCCTCGCCCCTGATATATATCGAGCTTTCCAGGATCGCGGCCGCGACCGCGACGCCGAGCGCCAGGCTGATCTGCTGCATCACCGAGCTCATCGAGGTCGCCTGGCTCGCCTGCGCATCGTCGATATCGGCAAAGGCCAGCGCATTGACGCCGGTGAACATGAAGGAGCGGGAGAAGCCGCCGAGCAGCAGCACGCCGATGATGACGAGATGCGGCGTTGCTGGTGTAAACAGGCCGGTAATGACGGTCACGACAGTCGTCACCATGGCGGCGCCGAGCAGCGTCGTGCGGAAGCCTATGGCTGCGAAGACGCGCTTTGCCATGAACTTGGTGGTGATCGCGCCGATCGCGCCGGCAAAGGTGATAAGGCCGGATTGGAACGGCGTCAGACCGAAGCCGAGCTGCAGCATCAGCGGTGTCAGGAACGGCATGGCGCCGACGCAGATGCGAAACAGGTTGCCCCCCGTGGTCGAAACCCGGAATGTCGGGTTCTTGAACAGGCCGAGGTTCAGGATTGGCGCCGGGTGGCGCTTCGCATGGCTGATATAGAGGAAGCCGCACAGGACGCCGATGCCGGTGGCGGCGACGCCGATGATCGGCGGCAGGGCCGGCAGACTGACCACCGACAGGCCGAAGACGACGCCCGCGGCCGAAAGCGAGGTCAGCACGAAACCGGTGAAATCGAGCTTCGGCGGGGCTGTCGCCTTCACCTCCGGCAGGAAGATCGTCGCGAGCCAAATGCCGATGATGCCGACCGGCACGTTGATCAGGAAGATCCAGTGCCAGCTGAAATAGGTGGTGATGAAGCCGCCGAGCGGCGGGCCGGTGAGCGGGCCGACAAGCGCCGGGATGGTGAGCAGTGCCATGGCCGAGACCAGATCGCTTCGCTGTGTCGTGCGCACCAGCACGAGACGGCCGACCGGCGTCATCATCGCGCCGCCCATGCCCTGCAGGAAGCGGGCAAAGACGAATTCGACGAGGTTGGAGGAGATGGCGCAGAAGATCGAGCCGATGACGAAGACCGATATGGCGAGGCGAAAGATTTTCTTGGCGCCGAACCTGTCGGCCATCCAGCCGCTGACCGGAATGAACACCGCAAGCGCCACCATGTAGGAGGTCAGCGCCAGTTTCAGCGTGATCGGCCCGACATGGAGGTCTAGGGCGATCGCCGGCAGCGCCGTCGAGATCACGGTGGAGTCCATCTGTTCCATGAAGAGAGCGACGGCGAGGATCAGCGGGACGATGCGGTTCATAGGCGGGAGCCTTGATGGGCGCGGATAGAGCTGGAAGGCCCGTGCTGTTTAATCCGAGTTCCGGAAGCTGCCAATGCTCAAATCCGGTTCGATGCGTTCTTTGCTTCACGTCTGCGTGAGACGGCTTGTCGGACAAGGTTCGCTATCAAGATTGACATATGTTTAGGCTGCCGGGCCAGAAACCCGGCAGGTGTCATCGGCCGAGCAGCGACAAAGCACGCATCATGGGGGATGGATATATGGCGATTTCAACGCGAATGACACGACGCACGCTTTTTGCCGCAAGCCTCGGCCTGCTGGCGGCGCCGGCAATTTTGAGAGACCAGGCCGAAGCGGCCGCCACTGGAGCAAGCAGACGTATGGATATAGCGCCTTTACCTGAAATCAATCAGTTCAAGCTCGGTTCCTATAAGTTCACCGTCGTCAGGGACGGTATCAATATCTCCGAAAAACCTTATGAGACCTACGGCACCAATCAGGATCCCGAAACCGTCCAGGCGTTGCTGACCGCCAACTTCCTGCCGGCCGACAAGCTCCTGAACGGCTATGCGCCTGTTCTCATCGACACCGGTTCCGACCTCATTCTCGTAGACACCGGCTTTGGCGCGGGCGGCCGCGCCCGCGGGCTCGGAAAGCTCGCCGAGGGCCTGAAAGTGGCGGGATATTCGCCCGAGGACGTGACCCTGGTGGTTCTGACCCATCTGCACGGCGATCACATCGGCGGGCTGATGGAAGAAGGCGCGCCCGCCTTCAAGAATGCCCGCTATGTCATCGGTGAGGCCGAATATGATTTCTGGTCGAACACCGCGCGCGAGGGCACACCGGCCGAGGGCGGCCACAAGGCCGTGCTCACCAATGTGACGCCGCTCATCGAAAAAGCCACCTTCATCAGGGATGGCGCCAGCGTCGCGCCTGGCATGACCGCGATGCTGGCTGCCGGTCACAGCCCGGGGCACATGGTGTTCCACGTCGAATCCGAGGGCAAACGCCTGGTACTGACCGGCGATACGGCCAATCACTACATCCTGTCGCTGCTGCGGCCGGATTGGGAGGTGCGCTTCGATATGGACAAGGCGCAGGCGGCCGCCGCCCGCCGCAAGGTTTTCGACATGATCGCGGCCGACAAGATCGCCTTCCTCGGCTATCACATGCCGTTCCCGGCGGTCGGTTTCGCCGAAAGGCAGGACGGCGGCTACCGCTTCGTGCCGAAGACCTATCAGTTCGATATCTGATCGCCAAGCGGTTGCGTTTTTCCCGGAATTGCTCTTCGTGCATGGCACCCATGACGAGCCCGGCGGGCACGCCGGGTTTTTTGCTATTTCCTTCCTGTCATAGACGTGTTACCAGCCCTCGCCAACTTCCAAGCAACTCATGCACACCGCCGGGGCGGACGATTCGTTTCCGGGCAGGATTGCATTCTTATTAAATGAAGGAATTTGGCCATGGCTCGCATCATTGAAACGGCAACCGGCGCGGACGCGCTTACCTTCGACGACGTGCTGCTGCAGCCCGGCCATTCCGAGGTTATGCCCGGCCAGACGAACATCGCGACCCGCATCGCCCGCGACTTCGATCTCAACATCCCGATCCTCTCTTCGGCCATGGATACCGTCACCGAAAGCCGGCTGGCGATCGCCATGGCCCAGGCCGGCGGCCTCGGCGTCATTCACCGCAACCTGACGCCGGTCGAGCAGGCCGAAGAGGTCCGCCAGGTGAAGAAGTTCGAAAGCGGCATGGTCGTCAATCCCGTCACCATCGGTCCGGACGCGAAGCTTGCCGAAGCGCTCGGCCTGATGAAGTCGCACGGCATCTCCGGCATCCCGGTCGTCGAGAAGTCCGGCCGTCTGGTCGGCATCCTGACCAACCGTGATGTTCGCTTCGCCTCCGATCCGGAGCAGAAGATCCACGAGCTGATGACCAAGGACAATCTGGTCACCGTCAAGGAGAACGTCGATCAGCAGGAAGCCAAGCGCCTGCTTCACTCGCATCGCATCGAAAAGCTGCTGGTCGTCGATACCGAAGGCCGCTGCGTCGGCCTCATCACCGTCAAGGATATCGAGAAGTCGCAGCTGAACCCGAACGCCTCCAAGGATGCCCAAGGCAGGCTTCGCGCCGCCGCCGCCATCAGCGTCGGCGATGACGGTTTCGAGCGGGCCGAGCGGCTGATCGAGGCCGGCGTCGACCTCTTGGTCGTCGATACCGCCCATGGCCATTCGCAGCGCGTGCTGGATGCCGTCACCCGGGTCAAGAAGCTCTCCAATTCGGTGCGCATCATGGCCGGCAACGTCGCCACCTATGACGGCACCAGAGCGCTGATCGATGCGGGCGCCGATGCCGTCAAGGTCGGTATCGGCCCGGGCTCGATCTGCACCACGCGTATCGTCGCCGGCGTCGGCGTTCCGCAGCTCGCCGCCATCATGTCGGCCGTTCAGGCCGCCCAGGATCAGGATGTGCCCGTCATCGCCGATGGCGGCATCAAATTTTCCGGCGACCTGGCCAAGGCGATCGCCGCCGGCGCTTCCGCCGTCATGATCGGCTCGCTGCTCGCCGGCACCGATGAGAGCCCGGGCGAGGTCTATCTCTACCAGGGCCGCTCCTTCAAGGCCTATCGCGGCATGGGCTCCGTCGGCGCCATGGCCCGCGGCTCGGCCGACCGTTATTTCCAGGCGGAAGTGCGCGACACGCTGAAGCTCGTGCCTGAGGGCATCGAGGGCCAGGTTCCCTATAAGGGACCGGTCTCGGCCGTCGTCCACCAGCTCGCCGGCGGTTTGAAGGCGGCCATGGGCTATGTCGGCGGCAAGGATCTGAAGGACTTCCAGGAGCGGGCCACCTTCGTGCGCATCTCCGGCGCCGGTCTTCGCGAAAGCCATGCGCATGACGTGACGATCACCCGGGAAAGCCCGAACTATCCGGGCGCCGGTCTCTGATCATGAAGGCGGGCAGCGGGATTCCGCTCTGGATCATCGCGCTGCTCGCCGCTCTCTGCCTGGCCGTGCTCGCCTGGACAACCCTCGGCTTCGTCGTTCCGTTCAAGCATGAAACCGACCAGGCGGTGCTCGACACCTATTTCGCCGGTTACGACGAGTCCGCCGTCTTTCATATGCAGACGCTGCTCGATGACAACGAGACGGCGGCAAGGCTGCTCAGCGCCATGTATTTCGGGCCGGAGCTGATCTTTCCGGCATTGCTGACGGCGCTTTTGTTCCTCTCATTCCTCAAGCTCGGTCCTGTCGGCGCCTGGTTCGGACGATCGATGCATCCGCTCGTCGGCCGCACCGTCTACCTGCTGCCGTTCCTCTACGGCATCGCCGACTACGGCGAGAATATCTCAAGTCTGATCGCCTTCGGCGATGGAGGGTCCGCGAGTCTGGCGGCGCATCTGCTGCCGTGGATGACACGGCTGAAATTCGCAAGCCTCGCCATTTGCTTCATCCTCCTCGCCCGGCTTGCCATCGTCCGCTGGCTGTCGCCACGCCGAGATTGAGACGCGTTCTCAGCCGCTGGTATCCTGCTCCCCTTTCGTCTACTCCTGGCAACGAGTGCGGAACGGAAAGGACTTGAGGGAGCAATATGACCGGCTATCAAATCTTCTGGCCACTGCTTGCCCATGTGGCCCTGGTCTATGGTCTTTATGCGCTTCTTGGACAGCGGCGCGCGAAAATGGTCCGCGCCGGCAGGATCGCGAAATCGGATTATCGCGAAAATCGTGACGAGCCGGCCGAAAGCCTCGCTGTCAAGAACTGCCTCGCCAACCAGTTCGAACTGCCTGTGCTGTTCTATGCCTGCTGTATTCTTCTCTATGTCACCGAGGCCGACAATCTAGCGGCCGTCGGCCTCGCCTGGCTCTTCGTCGCCCTGCGCTACGCTCATGCCGCCGTGCATGTCAGCAGCAATGATTTGCGCTACCGCAGCCCGCTCTTCGCCGCCGGTTACCTCACGCTCGCCGCCATGTGGGTCTGGCTCGCCACGTGGATGGTAATGGGATAACGCGTCGCCCAGCAGCATGGGGTTAAGGCGAGGCTGTCTGTGAAGCTCTAAAACTTCTGGACGGCCATTCCCTCGCAACGAAGGGTAGCGCCAGCAGCCTATTCCCGTCGAAGAGAATTTCGCAACTATTTCAAGGATTCTCTCGCCCGACGCAACCGGTGGGAACAGGTGAACTCCCGATTTTGATACGGGTTTGCAGGTCGTTAAAATGCGAGCCTTTCCGTTTACGCCTCATGAAGACCTGCATGTCATATCCGCTCGACGCGCTGGTGGCAGAGAGCCTCGGCTGCGAACAATAAAAACGGGAACGACATGGGCGCGGAAAGCATGGATCGCATCGGCTTGCGAAGGAAGCCGAAGCAGGAGCGCAGCATTCAGAGGCTGGATCTTATTCTCGCCGCCGCTGCCAAGATCATCGCCGAGAAGGGCGTCAGCGCCATGCGGATGACCGAGCTCGCGATCGCTGCCAAAGTGCCGATCGGCTCGGTTTACCAATATTTCCCGGAGAAAGCGGCGATCGTCAAAGCCCTGTTCGATCAGCACGCTTCGGCGGTCCAGACGAAGACGGCGGCGATGTTCTCCGACGTGCAGTCGCTCGACCAGGCGCTCGATCTCGTCTGCGATATCATCGATTGGTATTACGATTCCTACCATGACGATCCCGTCTATCTCGGCGTCTGGATGGGGACGGAGACCGATCAGGATCTGCTGCGGCTGAATATAGAGCATAGCGGCCGTGTCGCCGGCATTTTTCATGACGCCGTGCGCAGGCTGGCTCCCGATCTTTGCGACGAGGAAATGTTCGCCCGCACTTACCTTTTCAGCCATCTGATCGGCGCCGTCATCCGGCTTGCCGCCATCAGCGAAGAGACTATAGCGCGGCGCATGCTCGGTGAGTGGAAACGCGTCATCCGCGCCTCCCTTTTTACCGAGGCCGCGCCGCGCGCCGTCTGAGAGCCTCTACCAGCCAGGCACCATATTGGCGGACTTCAGCCGCGGATAAAGGCGCGCCTGCGCGGATTTGACGTCCGCATCCAAACCGTCGTCAATGACAGCAGGCGTGATGTTGTCGAGGCAGGCCGTGATATGCGCGGTGATCGCGTTCATCAGCGAGATCGAAACGCCCGGCCGCTTCATGATGCCGATTTGCACCGGCGGCAGCGCCGGAAAGCCGTCTGCCTGGCTCAGCACCTTCATGCCCGTCCGCAGCGCCGATTCCGGCATCACCGAGACGGCCATGCCGGCAAGCACGGCCGCGGCGACGACGGTGCAGGACCAGCTGGTGAACAGGATCTGGTGCTCGCGTCCCACGGCATCGAGCGCCGAGCAGGCGAGCTGGCGCCACTGGCAGTCGCGGCGGCCGACGGCAAGCGGCACTGGCGCGTCGTCGCGGATCGGATGGTTGGCCGAGCCGACCCAGCAGAGCGGTTCGGTTCGCACCACGTCGGACATGCGCTCGCGCGGATTGTGGGTGACGAGCGCGATATCGAGCTCGCCTTTGTGCATGCGCTCGGCAAGATCCACCGAAGGCTCGCAGACAATATAGAGCTCAACATTCGGGTGCGTCTTGGCGAAGCGGCCGATGATCTCAGGCATATAGCGGTCGGCGTAGTCGTCGGGCGTACCGATGCGCAGCGTTCCCTCCAGCCTGTTGTCGTCGAAGGCGGCGATCGCCTCATTGTTGAGGCGGATGATGCGCCGGGCGTAATTGAGCAGCTTCTCGCCCTCGACCGTCAGCCGGTTGCCGCGGCCGTCCTTGATGAAGAGCTGCTTGCCGATGCGCTCCTCGAGGCGGCGCATCTGCATGGAGACGGCCGATTGAGTCTTGTAGACCTTGTCGGCCGCCTTGGTGAAGCTGCCGGAATCGACGATGGCGATGAAAGTCTGCAATTGGTCGAGATCAAGAGGCGCGGACATGGTATCACCCATAAAGATAGCTGATGATAATCATTAGAAACATTCGTTGGACTGATCAATAGGTCTTTGGCATCTTCGGGGTGCAAATCAAGCAAAGTGAAGGGCAGACACCCTGCCTGCCCAAGCAGAATTCAGCCTTATCCCCTCTCGCACGACCTCGCGGAGGGGGTGGGTTGTTGCGTGCCCGAGAAAGGAGAGTTCGATGCACACGACAGACCGAACACTAGAACTCGACTGCAGCAAGCTGACCCCGACGCTTTTCCAGCGTCTGGTGGCAGGCCTCGCTCCGCTGGTCTCCATCTTTCGCGGGTTTCGCAATCGAATGGAGGTCAACGGGCTGCGTGATCTGAACGACAGTCAGCTGAGGGATATCGGCCTCACCAGGGCCGACCTGACTTCTGCCTTCCTGGCCTCGACCTTTTTCGAGGATCCGTCGGAACATCTGACGCGCTCGGCGCGCAATCGCTGGCGCCTGCAGCTTTTCCGCCCTCACGAGGAGTAGGAGTGTCGAGTTTCCCCGCAGGGTGATAGCCAATAGCCCTGCCGCTTGACCCGGTGATCGGCTTTTCCCAAGCCATCGCCGGGTTTTTTTATGCCTTGGTTTCGGGGGGCTTCGGCCGGTAGGTTTCGAAAATCGCTTCCAGGTTTCTCTGGTAGCTCTTCTGCACCTCAAGCCCGCTGTCGAACATGGCGTTCAGCATGTCGCTATAGCTCTCGGCATTGTTCGCCTCTTCCTTCGGCGCCTCCGCCGTCTTGGCCGCCGGTTGTTTGCCCGGTTGTTTGGCCGGCGGTTGTTTGGCTGGCTGCTGCTGGCCGAGCCCGGTCATCATTTCCTGAAAGGCCTTGGCGAAGGGATTGTCGAGGAAGGGGTTCGGCTGAGGCGCCGGTTCTTGTTTCGGCATCGAGAACATCAGCTGCATCGCCTGCGTGAAGGGATTGTCGAAGATGCTGGGTTCCGGGGCCGCCTTCGGCTTCGGCGCAAAGCCGGTGCTCTCGAGCCATTTCTGAATGGTCTCGCCCATTGCCGTGTTGACGAACGGGTTAACCGGCGAGGCCATTTGGCCGGTTGTCTGCTTGAAGAGCCCGCCCATCAGCGTATCGGCCAAAACGGGCAGCATCTGCTTGTAGATATCCTGGCCGATCCCGGTCAGCTGCGCCGCCTGGGCGGCGACCGCCCGCGAAACCTCTTTGGAGCCGAAGAGCTGGGCGAGGATATTGTTGCCGTCCGAAATGCCCTCCGGCGTGAAGGCCCGGCTCATATCCTCGAAATAGCGCGCGTAATTGCCGGAGGCGACGGCCTGCATCAGCCCGACGAAATCGTAAGGGTTGCTGGTGCTGCGCTTGAGGCCGGCGGAGAAGGCCGGCATCAGCGCCGCCATCGCCTTGGTCGCCTGTTCCTGCGCCAGGTTGAACTGCCGCGCGATCGCTTCCATCGCCGCACCGTTCTGCGCCTGCATCATCATGTCGAAGAGTGGCAGCATGGAGGTCCCTTTCCCCGAGTCGTGACGCGTGTGTAACGCCACTATATCTGGAAAAGGTAATGTGCAAACGGCTTTTTGCCATAAGAACTTAAAGCCGTTCCGGCAAACGCGCGCGGCGCCCTTCCGAACCCGGCAAAATCCCGGGCAGGCTCAGTACTGATAGTCCTCGAAGACCGGTTCGACGGAGCCGTTCCAGCGGCCGTGATAGAGCGACAGCAGATCCTCGGCGAGCGTCGCCTTCTTGGCGAGCACCTCGTCGAGCGGCGCCAGGAAGATGCTTTCGTCCTGGCCTTCGCGGTTGAGCTTTCCGCGCGTCTTGAGGCCGGTCCTCGATATGGCGACCACCTCGCGGGCCACGTCAATCAATGCATGCCCGCGAAACTCAGCCTTCAGCCCTTCGGCGGGGACGGCGTCGCGCAGGGCAGCGACTTCGGCAAAGCTCCAATTCCTGGTGAGCTCGTCGGCAGCCTGGAGGGCCGCATCATCATAGAGCAAGCCGACCCAGAAGGCCGGCAATGCACAGATGCGCCGCCACGGGCCGCCGTCGGCGCCGCGCATTTCGAGGAAACGCTTCAGCCGCACGTCGGGGAAGAGCGTCGAAAGATGGTTTGTCCAGTCGCCCATCGTCGGCGCCGGATCGGCGACCTCGCCCTTCAGCGCGCCGTTCATGAACTGGCGGAAGGTGACATGGGTGCAATCGTGATAACGGCCGTCGCGGACGATGAAATACATCGGCACGTCGAGCGCCCATTCGGCGTAGTCGCGGAAACCGAAATCGTCGCGGAAGGTGAAATCGAGCAGGCCCGAGCGCCGGTTGTCGACGTCGCGCCAGATATCACCGCGCCAGGAGAGCAGTCCGTTCGGCTTGCCCTCGGTGAAGGGCGAGGATGCAAAGAGCGCGGTCGCCAAGGATTGCAGCTTCATCGAAACGCGCATCTTCTGGCGCATGTCGGCTTCCGAGGAGAAGTCGAGATTCACCTGGATCGTGCAGGTGCGGTACATCATGTCGAGACCCTTGCTGCCGACTTTCGGCATGTAGCGGGTCATGATCTCGTAGCGCGATTTCGGCATTTGCGGCGTTTGCGCATAGGTCCATTTCGGGCTGCCGCCGATGCCGAGGAAGCGGATGCCCATCGGTTCGGCGATTTCGCGCAGCGTCGCCAGGTGCTGGTTCGATTCCCTGCAGGTTTCGTGAAGCGTCTCCAGCGGCGCGCCGGAGAGTTCGAACTGACCGCCGGGCTCGATCGAGATGGCGCCCATGCCGCTGTGTTCGGCCAGGCCGATAATGTTGCCGCCGTCCATGATCGGCTCCCAGCCGCTCTTTTCCTGCAGGCCGGTGAGCAGGGCCGAAATGCTGGCATCGCCGAAATAGGGAACCGGGCTGTTGTCTGCGCGGAAGAAGGCGAATTTCTCGTGTTCGGTGCCGATCCGGAAGCGCTCCCGCGGCTTGTTGCCCGCGGCGATGTAATCGGTCAGATCCTGGACCGATGAGAGCGGTGTCTGGTCGGTGGTGTCGCGGGCCATGCGGGGTACCTGTATTCGAAAAGGCGCCCAGGGGGCCGGGCAGTTGGAAGGCTGATTAGGACCCAAGCCACGTCTGTTGCAAGTGAAATTCTTTCAACGACGCATCAAAAAAATAGCAGCGATTTCCGTGTCCACCCGTTTCCGGGGTCAGTTCCAGTCGCCGATCGCCGCCTGGACCACGGCGAGCGCCGCAACCGCCGCCGTATCGGCCCGCAGGATGCGCGGTCCGAGCGGAATGGCGGTGACGAAATCGAGACTTCGAAGCCGCGCGCGTTCCTCTTCCGAAAAGCCGCCTTCCGGTCCGACAAGCAGCGCGAGATGCTTTTCCCGGATCGCCGACAGCACCGGCAGCGGGTTCTGCCCGGCCTCGCCCTCGTCGCAATAGATGATGCGGCGCTCCTTCGGCCAGCGGTCGAGCAGGTCGGAGAGCTTCACGGGTTCGGCCACCTCGGGAATGCCGAGAACGCCGCATTGCTCGGCCGCCTGGACGACATTGGCGCGCAGTTTGTCGAGATTGGTGATCTTGCCCTGGACGTGCTGGGTCATGACCGGCTGTAGCAGGCCGGCGCCCATCTCCACCGCCTTCTGCACAAGATAATCCATGCGGCCGACCTTGAGCGGCGCAAAGAGATAATGCAGATCGCAGGGGGAGGGCTGTAGCCGCGTCTCTTCGATTGCCGTCAGCAGGATGCGTTTGCGCGTGGGGAAGGTGAGGCTGGCTTTCCACTCGCCGTCACGGCCGTTGAAGAGCAGAATCTCTGCATCAGTCTCCATCCTCAGCACATTGGCGAGATAGTTGAACTGCTCTGCGCTCGCCTCCACGACGGCGCCGGCAGAAAGCGGCGCGTCGACGAAAAGCCGTTGCATGCGAAAATTGGCGCGCATTCGAAATATACTCGTGGGTTCAGACGAAGAGCGCGAACATAGCCCAATAAATCACGGCCGCAAGCGCTGCCGAGACTGGCACTGTAACGATCCAGGCGGCGACGATCGTCATGAAATGCGAGCGGCGCACGAGATAACGCCGGCGCTGCTCATGGATGTTCGGCTCCTCCGGCTCGTCGATATCGAAGCTCTCGGCCTTGCGCCTGATATAGGTGATGCGGCGCTTTGAATGGCGCGTATACCATTCGCGGAAGAAGCCGACGCCGAAGACGGCGCCGACGGCGATATGCGTGGTGCTGACCGGCAGGCCGAGCCAGGAGGCGACGATGACGGTGAACGCGGTCGACAATGCGACGCAATAAGCCCGCATCGGATTGAGCTTGGTGATCTCCTCGCCGACCAAGCGAATGAGGCGTGGCCCGAACAGCAGCAGGCCGACGGAGATGCCGAAGGCCCCGATCAGCATCACCCAGAGCGGCGGATGCCCGACGCCGTCGACGCCGCCGATGCCGACCGAATGGACGATTGCCGAAAGCGGCCCGACGGCGTTCGAAACGTCGTTTGCGCCATGCGCGAAGGAAAGCAGCGCCGCCGAGCCGATCAATGGCAGCCGGAACAGCACCCGCAGCGAGCTGTTGCGGTTTTCGAGATCCCGCGCCTGGGCGAGAACGAGCGGCCGGGCGGCAAGCCAGCTGACCAGTCCGATGCCGATGCCGATCAGGAAGACGGTGAAAGGCGGAAACCGGCCGGGCGGCGACAGCTGCAGCACCATATAGGCCATGAAGCCGCCGGCCATCACCGCGACCAGCACCGGCACCCAGCGTCGTGCCGCGGCGATCTTGTCGTCACGATAGATGATAAGGGTTTTGACGAGATAAAGCATGCCGGCGGCAATCAATCCGCCAATCAGCGGTGAGGTGACCCAGCTCGAGGTAATTTCCAGCATCACCCGCCAGTTAACCGGTTCCACTCCGACCGCCGAGATGCCCGCTCCGATGACCGCCCCGACAATTGCATGGGTCGTGGAAACCGGCGCATTCATCCAGGTTGCGAGGTTGATCCAGAGGGCCGCCGCCATTAGCGCTGCCATCATGATCCAGCCGAGCATCGCCTGCGGCACCTGGACCGTATCGACGATATTCGAGGAAATCGTCTTGACGACCTCGCCGCCGGCGATCGTAGCGCCGAGAACCTCGAAGATTGCGGCGATGGCGAGTGCCTGGGCCATTGTCATGGCGCGCGCGCCGACGGCTGCGCCCACATTGTTGGTCACGTCATTGGCGCCGATATTCATTGCCATGTAGCTGGCAAGGGCTGCCGCCGCAACGACGAGCGTGGCTCCCGGCCGATCGAACACATAGACCCCGGCAAAGAGCATGGTCAGGCCGAGGAAAATCAGCCCCAACCCGGGCGCCACCAGCCGTCGGACCACATGCTTGGCCACATCCTCGACATGAGTGATCTTGTCGAGGTCCTTGTCGAGCGTGCGTTTCGTGAGGACGGCGGGGCGTGGCGGCATTCTTTTTCCCAAGGATGAATCTGCTTCTACGCTGCCTTTCTAGCAGTGCAAGATGGCAGGATTCATTCCGCCGGAATTTGCTTTGCCGCATTGGCCGAAAGCCTGTCGGTCAGCTTTCGCTTGAAGGCGAGGAATAGGTGGCGCAGCTCCGGTTCGCGCACGCGTCCGGCTGCTTCGTCGAATGAAACCCATTCGATGGTGCGTTCACCCTTTTCCTTGAAATTTTTCGCCATGTCGGTGACTTCAAGCGGATAGACCTGCACCTTGCATGATACTCGCACCCCATCCCGGAGCATCTTGGGATAGGTGTAGGCGCCGAGCGTTTCCGTCTCGACCGGACCCTTGACGCCAGCTTCTTCCAAGGCCTCCTGTGCGGCGACTTCGTGCGCACATTTACCGTTTATCGGCCAGCCCTTGGGAATGACCCAGCGGCCGGTATCGCGGCTCGTCATCAGGAGCACCTCGAGCTTATCACCGTTCCTCACCCGATAGCAGAGCGCACCATATTGTTGTCGCGGCGGGCGCCGGAACATCAGTTGCACATCGGATGCCAGTCGGGCGAGAAGGGTCAATTGTCGAGTCACCTTTATCGTTGATGTTAGGAATCGCTGATATACCTTGTATCACGGAAAGCTTGCGCAAGCCAAAATTCGCGGCGCGATCCGAATGCGTTTTATTTCTCCCTGTTTCATAGGGAAGCCGAGCTGGGGCAGGCTCGAAAAAACCGTCACGTCCTGTCTCGAATGCGTCGCTTTGCACAGGTGTACAATATGATCCCGCTGTGCCCCCAAATCAATGGCCGGGCCGTTTGTTCCACCGGGATTTCAGGATTGGAATAACCATGCCTCGCTTGACGCCGGTGACATGGCCGACATCGTCCCAATGTGCATCCGCCCGTCTCGATCCTTCGCGTTGAAGTGAGGTGCTATGATCGTTCCCAATAGGGAACCGGCCCATACAGTTCGGTGAGATAATCGATGAACAGCCGAACCTTTGCCGGCAGAAACTGCCGGCTGGGATAGACGGCCGACAGCGCGACATTGTGCGAACCTTCATAGGCGGGCAGCACCTGCACGAGCCGGCCGGCCCTCAGTTCATCGCCGATATCCCAGGTCGAGCGCAGCGCGATCCCGAGGCCGGCAATCACCGCTTCGCGGATCACCTCGCTGGAATTGGTGATCAGCATGCCGTCCGGCCGCAGGCTGAGGGGGCCATCCGGCCCATTCAGTCGCCAGGTGTCGCCATTGTGTGCCGGCAGGCAGCGATGGTTTTTCAAATCGTCGATAGTCCGCGGCTCGCCATGCGCCGAGAGATAATCCGGCGAGGCGCAGAGCAGCCGGCGCACCGACGCCAGCCGCCGGGCGACGAGGCTGGAATCGGTGAGTTCCGCGATACGGATCGCCAGATCGAAGCCGCCGCCGACGATGTCGCTGAATTCGTCGGCCAGCACCAGGTTGATCGCAAGGTCCGGATGGGCGTGCATGAACGCTTTCAGATGCGGCGCGATATGCATGCGGCCAAAGGAGGTCGGCGCCGAAATCTTCAGCGTCCCGTGCATCTGCGCCGAGCGGCCGGAAATGTAAAATTCGGCCTCCTCCAGTCCGGCGAGGATGCCGAGAACGCGGTCGTAGAAGCCCTGGCCGGCCTCCGTCAGTGAAATCTGCCGCGTCGTGCGCTGTAAAAGCCGCGTGCCGAGCCGGTCCTCCAGCCGCTTGATTCGTTTGGAGACGACGGCAGGGGAGAAGCCGAGCATGCGCCCGGCGAGCGACATGCTTCCCGTCGAGACGACCTTGGCAAAGATTTCGAGATCACCCAGATTGGTCATAAGCTCTTGTGACCTTTTCCCCTTTTGGCATAAGTGCTTAGCATTTGCGCCCCTATTGGGAAAGTGCTAAGCCGGGCGGCAGGGAGGATCTGGCACCCGTTCGCCGTCGTCTTCCCGTCGTCATCTTCCGGGAGGCCAGGGAGAAGGCCATGTCCGACGCCATTCCGTTTCTTGCGCCCCGAGCCGATGTCCTGGCCCGGCGCTCTCAGATCGTCGCCGATCTCACCGATCTGCTGCCCCCAGAATGCCTGGTCCACGAGGCGCGCGAACTGGTGCCCTTCGAGACCGACGCCTTCGTTTCCTATCGCCGCCTGCCGCTCGCCGTCGCCCTGCCGCGCACCACGGCCGAGGTTTCGGCCGTCATGCGTTATTGCCACCGCTATGGGGTTCCCGTCGTTCCGCGCGGCGCCGGCACCTCGCTTTCGGGGGGCGCCATTCCGCAGGAGGATGCCGTCGTGCTCGGCCTGTCGAAGATGAACCGCATCCTCGAGATCGATCTGCCGAACCGCGTCGCCGTGGTGCAGGCGGGCGTGACCAATCTCAATATTTCAGACTCCGTCGCAGCCGACGGGTTTTTCTACGCCCCTGATCCGAGCTCGCAGCTTGCCTGCACCATCGGCGGCAATATCGGCATGAATTCCGGCGGCGCCCACTGTCTGAAATACGGGGTCACCACCAACAATCTGCTCGGCGTCAGGATGGTGCTGGTCGACGGCACGGTGATCGAGCTCGGCGGCAAGGCGCTGGATGCGGCAGGTTACGACCTGCTCGGCCTCGTCTGCGGCCATGAAGGTCAGCTCGGCATCGTCACCGAGGCGACGGTGCGACTGATCGCCAAGCCGGAAGGCGCCCGCCCGGTGCTCTTCGGCTTCGAGAGCTCGGAAGCGGCCGGCGCATGCGTCGCCGATGTCATTGCCGCCGGCATCATTCCCGTTGCGATCGAATTCATGGATAGGCCGGCGATTGAGATCTGCGAGGCCTTCGCCCATGCCGGCTATCCCCTGGATGTCGGCGCGCTGCTGATCGTTGAGGTCGAGGGATCGGAGGCGGAGATGGACGCCATGCTGAAAGACGTGGTCGACATCGCTCGCCGCCACGGCGTTAGGACCGTGCGCGAAAGTCAGTCGGCCACTGAAGCGGCGCTGATCTGGAAAGGTCGCAAATCCGCTTTCGGCGCCACCGGCCGCATCGCCGATTATATCTGCATGGACGGCACCGTACCGCTCAGCCAGCTGTCGTACGTCTTGAAGAAGACTGCGGAGATCGTCGAACATTACGGCTTGCGTGTCGCCAACGTCTTCCATGCCGGCGACGGCAACATGCATCCGCTGATCCTCTTCAACGCCAATGATCCGCAGGATGCCGCCCGCGCCGAAGCCGCTGGCAACGATATCCTCAAGCTCTGCGTCGATGCCGGCGGCTGCCTCACCGGCGAGCATGGTGTCGGCATCGAAAAGCGTGACCTGATGCGGCATCAATATTCGGAGGCCGATCTCGCCCAACAGATGGCGGTGCGCGCCGCCTTCGACCCCGGCTGGCTGCTCAACCCGTCGAAGGTCTTTCCGCTCGAAGGACGCCCCGCCGCATGATCGATCTGATGCCGACGAGCGAGGAGCAGGCGGCGGCGATCGTCCGCGCACATCGGGAGATGAACCGGCTACTCGCGATCTGCGGCGGCGATACGAGATCTGGTTTCGGCAATGCCGTCGCAGCCGAAGACCGGCTGCGATCGACCAGGCTTTCCGGCATCCTCGCCTACAATCCCGGCGAGATGGTCATGACAGCCCGTTCGGGTACGCCGCTTGCCGAGGTCGAGGCGGCGCTGTCCGAAAATGGCCAGATGCTCGCCTTCGAGCCGATGGATCATCGCCCCATTATGGCCAGGTCGGGCGAGCCGACCATCGGCGGCGTCTTTGCCGCCAATGTCTCTGGCCCGCGCCGCCTCATTGCGGGCGCTGCCCGCGACAGTTTGCTCGGCGTGCGCTTCGTCAACGGCAGCGGCGAGATCATCAAGGCCGGCGGTCGGGTGATGAAAAATGTCACCGGCCTTGATCTCGTCAAGCTGATCGCCGGTTCGCATGGCACGCTGGGTTTTCTGACGGAAGTCACCTTCCGCGTGCCGCCGCGCCCGAAGACGGAACGGACGGTGGTTCTATCAGGCCTCAACGATGCCGAAGCGGCCAGTGCCATGGCGGCGGCGATGGCGCTGCCGGTCGAAGTCTCGGGTGCGGCCCATCTGCCTTTGACGGTGACGTGGAAATTCCTCGCCGGCAAGCTGCCGGAGGGCGAAGCGACGGTTCTGCGCATTGAAGGTTTAGCCGGATCGGTCGATGCGCGCATCGAAAAGCTCGTAGCGGCGATGTCGGCTCTTGCAACAGTGACGCGGCTGGATGAGGGGGAAAGCCGTAGGCTCTGGCGCGAAATCCGCGACGTGTTGCCCTATGCCGATGGAACCGCGCGGCCCGTCTGGCGCGTCTCGGTCGCTCCCGGCACCGGACATCAGCTGGTCGCAGCGCTGCGTCTTGAGGCCGGTGTCGACGCATTTTACGACTGGCAAGGCGGCCTCGTCTGGATGCGCATGGAGGCGGACCCGGAGGCCGAACTGGTCCGCCGCTTCATCAAGTTGCTGGGCGGCGGCCATGCCACACTGATCCGCGCCTCCGCTGCGGCGAGGGCGGCAACCGCCGCCTTTCATCCGGAGTCCGAGGCGGTGGCAATGCTGTCGCGGCGGGTGAAGGAGAAGTTCGATCCGGCGGGGATTTTCAATCCGGGGAAGATGGGTGAGAGGTAATATGGCTTTGCGCGCGGATCACCCCCCTCTCTCCTGCAGGACCCGGGGTGGAGACCTGTGGCTCGACCCCGGGTCCGGCAGGACAGAAGGGGGTGCTCCAGGCACAGCGGCCCCGAAGCGGAGGCCCAGCTAGATGCAAACCAACTTCACCCCCACCCAGCTTCTCGACCCCGATGTCGCCGAATCGGAAAAAATCCTGCGCAAATGCGTCCATTGCGGCTTCTGTACCGCCACCTGTCCCACCTATGTGACCCTCGGCAACGAGCTCGACAGTCCGCGCGGCCGTATCTATCTGATCAAGGACATGCTGGAAAACGGCCGGCCCGCCGATGCCGAGGTCGTGACCCATATCGACCGCTGTCTCTCCTGCCTTGCCTGCGTCACCACCTGTCCCTCGGGTGTCGACTATATGCATCTGGTCGATCACGCCCGCGCTCATATCGAAAAGACCTACAAGCGCCCGTTGATGAACCGGCTGACGCGTGGCCTCTTGGCGGCCGTGCTGCCCTATCCTGGCCGTTTCCGCCTGGCCCTCCATCTCGCCCGCCTTGGCCGCCCCTTCGCCGGCCTGATGCGCGGTACACTCAAACCCATTGCCGCAATGCTGGCGCTGGCGCCGCGGCGCCTGCCCGCCGCGTCGGACTTTGCAAGGCCCGGCAGCTACCCGCCCGAGGCGGAGCGGCGCGGCCGGGTGGCGATCCTGACCGGTTGCGCCCAGCCGGTGCTTGATCCCGGCATCAACGCGGCGGCGATCCGGCTCCTGACGCGGCTCGGTATCGAGGTCGTGGCGCCGGAAGGCGAGGTTTGCTGCGGCTCGCTGGTTCACCACATGGGCCGCGCCGAACAGGCGCTTCAAAGCGCCCGGGCCAATGTCGATGTCTGGACGCGGGAAATCGAGACGCAGGGGCTCGATGCGATCATCATCACCGCATCGGGCTGCGGCACGACGATCAAGGATTACGGCCATATGCTGCGTCTCGACACCGCCTATGCGGCAAAGGCGGCCAGGGTCTCGGCGCTGGCCAAGGACATTACCGAATATCTGGCGACCCTCGAACTACCAGCCCATATGCCGAGGGGCATTACGGTCGCCTATCATTCCGCCTGTTCGATGCAGCACGGCCAGCGGATCACCCTTACGCCGAAATCATTGCTGAAAGCGGCAGGCTTTACGGTGCGCGATCCGGCCGAAGGTCATCTCTGCTGCGGC
This sequence comes from Rhizobium lentis, assembly GCF_014200175.1. Lineage (GTDB taxonomy): Bacteria > Pseudomonadota > Alphaproteobacteria > Rhizobiales > Rhizobiaceae > Rhizobium > Rhizobium mulingense. Next base: position 103,349 of record NZ_JACHBD010000010.1, read on the forward strand.
TCGGCCGGCACTTACAACATCATGCAGCCGGAGATCTCGGCGACGCTGAAGGCACGCAAGGTCAGGAATATCGAAGCGACCAAGGCCGATATCATCGCCACCGGCAATATCGGCTGCATCACCCAGATCGCCACCGGCACCGCGATCCCGATCCTGCATACGGTCGAGCTTCTCGATTGGGCCTATGGCGGCGCTATGCCGGAAAAATTAACAGGTTTGCCATTAGGCTGAAGAGAATGCAGCCGGCCCATTCGGGCCGCTCTCGGGAGGTCGGGCGATGTGGCGGGGAATGATTATACTTGCGGGACTGCTCGCGGCGGCGGGCGCGGCCCATGCCGACAGCCGCTTATTCTGTTCCGCCGATGATGCGCAAGCGCGTTTTACGCTCGAAAGCGGTTTCGCAAGCGATGCCGGCCACAGGCTCAACCATTTCCGCGGCGCGCTTATTGTCAAGGATCCCGCGCAAGCGCCGGTCTTCGCAAAACGCGTGTTCGAATCGCAGCATCTGAGCAACCACTGGGCGCGCGATGGCGAGCTGCTCCTGGAAGTCTTCGACGGTGGCGGTGACGATACCGAAGGGGCAACGCTCGATCTGGTGGTGGTCGCCGGCCAGCGCGGCAAGCCGGCAGCGAATTTCAGCGGCACCTATTCCCTGACGATCGAGGGCGGCAGCAAACCTTATGCCGCCGAGGGCAAGGTCAGCTGTGGCACGAAATAGAGCAATTTCAGGAAAAGTGTGAGCGGTTTTCCGTCCAAAATTGCGCCCAAACAAAAAGTTAGAGCGGTCCTGCTTTCATGAAAAGCAGGACCGCTCTAACGCCGCAGCCGAAATTCAGTTCATTACCAGTGGAACGAGACGCCGACATTGACGGCATTGGTGAAGATGTTGGTCTTCAGGTCCACGCCGCTGTCGATCGGAACGTCGACGCGCGAATAGGTGCCCTTGTATTCGACGAAGGTCGACCAGCGGTCGGTCACCTTGAAATCGACGCCGGCCTGCGCCTGTAGCGTCACGCCGCCGAATTCATAGGCCCAAGTTTTACCCTCGGGGCGAATCACTTCGACATGCGGAATGTTCACGCCGATACCGGCGCCGACATAGGGCGTCCAGCGACGGCTCGGATCCTGGAAGCGATAAAGCCCGTTTACCGTCAGCAGGTTCAGGCCGTCGGTGAATTCGAAATGCGACCAGCCGGCCTTGGCGAGCGTGTCGTCGTCGGCATAGACCTTGTCATGGGTATAATCGAGCGAGATACCCCAGTTCGGCTTGTTGAAATTCTCAAGCCACCAGGTGACGCGGCCGCCGTAATAGGGCGGCGCGCCGAAGGATTTGCCCTCCCAGCCGGCGGTGAAATGCGTGCCGTCGGAAAGATCAACGCCGCTGTGCGGCGCGGTCTGATAACCGCCGTAAATGGAGAATTCCAGATCTTCCGCCGAGGCGGAAGCTGCCGAACAGAATGTGAAAAACGCGATGCCCGCAAGCAGGGAGGCGGAAGAACGCAGCGCATATGTCATTGAATAGCCCCGATATTGCAAATATGTCGACTCCTAGGCACGTCTGCCAGCTTTCCGCCGCAAAGTCCAAGAGAAATAAAAGGCGCCTCTAAAAAGCGCCTTCGTTTTTTGAGAAGTGTTGCTCAGCCGCCGAACATGGTGCGCAGCACGTCAATGCCCCTGTCCTCGAACGCGACCTTACCCTGCTTGTTGCCGGGGCCGATGACGATCACCTTGGTGCCGACGGGCGCGCGATCGTAAAGATGCATCACGTCTTCGTTCATCATGCGGATGCAGCCGGAAGACATGTTGAGGCCGATCGTCCAGGGCTGGTTGGTGCCGTGGATGCGGAAAATGGTGTCGCGGCCGCCCTGATAGAGATACATGGCGCGGGCGCCGAGCGGATTGTCCTCGCCGCCTTCCTGGAAAGCGGGAATGATGTGACCTTTGGCGGCTTCACGGCGGCGCATTCGGCCGGCGGCGTCCATGCCGGCCATTCGGCCTTGCGGCCGATCTTGACGATGCCGGACCAGCCGAAGCCGTCGCGGCCGACGCCGATGCCGTAGCGGGTGGCGCGGTTGTTGCCTTCGACGAGATAGAGATATTTGTTGTTGGTATCGATGATGACGGTGCCGGCCGCTTCCGTCGTCACCAGACGGACTTTCTTGCGCTTGAACTGCGGCTTCACATATTTCGGCATCTGCGCCACGCGCACGATCTGAGCCGGGCGCTGCGTGTTGTCGGAGCCGGCCGGCGCTGCAAAGACGGACGTGGACATCAAGGACAGAACAAGTCCGGCCGCGGCCAGACCTGGCATCAATTTGATCATGATCGATTCCCCTCAAGCAAATTTGCCCGAAGCTACATGAACTTCTGCCCGATTCAAGATCGACTTGGCCGGATAAAGCAATTTCGGCAAAGGAAGCCGCCTGTTCTTGCGGCTTCCAAGATCTTGTATGTGCCGTTACATAACGATCACGCGGGTTCCGACGCTGACGCGGTCATAGAGGTCGACGACGTCTTCGTTGCGCAGCCGGATGCAGCCGGAGGAAACGGCGCTGCCGATCGACCAGGGCGCGTTGGTGCCGTGGATGCGGTAGAGCGTCGAGCCGAGATACATGGCGCGGGCGCCGAGCGGATTTTCCGGGCCGCCATCCATGCGCGCCGGCAGATAATGGCCCTTGGCGGCCTCCCGGCTGATCATCTCGGAGGGCGGCGTCCAGTCCGGCCATTCCTGCTTGCGGGTGATCTTGTGGGCGCCGGCCCATTCGAAGCCGGGCTTGCCGACGCCGACGCCATAGCGCCGCGCCTTGCCGCCTTCCAACACCAGGTAGAGAAAGCGGTTGTTGGTATCGATGACGATCGTGCCGGGCTTTTCCTGGGTGTCGTAGTCGACCATCTGCGGCAGGAACTGCGGCTCAATCGGATGGCGGATCGCCGGAATATCAGGATTGATCATTGAGACGGTCTGCGGTGCCGGCCGCGGCGCCTGGCGGATGACGCGGCGCTGGAAAAGGCCGCGCTGCTGCGGCTGGACGACCGGCCGCTGGTAGACCACAGGGCGAACCTTGCCGCCGAGCTGGTTGATCCATGGCGCCGTCAGATCGGGGCTGAGCACGACAGGCGGGCGGGTGGCATAACGGTCGTCGGCAAGGGCGGCCATGGAGAAGGCGCCGAAGAGGGCTGCGGCAAGAACAAGCTGTTTCATCATCGGACGAACTCTCTACAAATGGCCGAAAATGGTTTGGCGGGACTGGTCCGCCCGCCAAGACGCTGCCACCTGATCCGCCAGCGAATGGTAAAGATCGATTTCTGAAAAGCCGAGCGATCGGATAAACTTTTCGTCAGGGTTACCGTTCGGTTTGGAAAGACGGTTTGCAAATGGTAAAGCCGGAATCATGACCGGAAAACGAAACGGACCCCGGCAGAATGAAGGATCATGAGCGCGACTGGCATCATCATCGGCGAGGACGGCAGGAGCCGCTGCCACTGGCACGCCAATCTGCCCGATTATCTCAAATATCATGACGAGGAATGGGGCCGCCCTGTTACCAACGACATCCGCCTCTTCGAAAAGATCTGTCTCGAAGGCTTCCAGTCCGGTCTGTCCTGGCTGACCATCCTGCGCAAGAGGGAGAATTTCCGCGCCGCCTTTGCCGGCTTCGATTTCGACAAGGTCGCTCTCTTCGGCGAAGCGGATGTCGATCGCTGCCTTGCCGATGCCGGCATCATCCGCCATCGCGGCAAGATCGTGTCAACCATCAACAATGCCAGGCGCGCCATTGCGCTGCGGGACGAATTCGGCTCGCTCGCTCATTATTTCTGGGGTTACGAACCCGGCCATAACGAGCGGCCGGCGGTGGTCGATCGCGACCATATCGTCGCCAATCCGACGACGCCGACCTCGGTGGTCATATCGAAGGATCTGAAGAAGCGCGGCTGGACCTTTGTCGGGCCGACCACAGTTTATGCTTTCATGCAGGCGATGGGCCTCGTCAACGATCATCTGGAGGGCTGCTTTTGCCGGCCCGATGTGGAGGCGATGCGCGCCGTCCTGGTTCGACCATGAAAGATCTGTCCGTGAAAACATCGATTGCTGCCCTTGTCCTGTTCTTCCTGCCGATCTCGGCCCTGGCGCAGACGCCGCAGCTCGATCCCGGCGAGAAACTGGAGAAGCTGCAATTCCCCGCCGTCACCATGCAACTGAAGGGCTGGACGAAATTCGGCAACAGCCATGTCTACACGCTGCCGGTGCGCGCCGGCCAGCACGTCAAGATCAGCTTTGCCACCAAGAGCAAGTTCACCTTCCTGGCGATTTTCGATCTGTCGAAGCCCGATGACGAAGCTTTCTTCGGCACTGACGAGGACGGCATGAATTTTCAGACGACGGCGAAGGAAAACACCACCTGGCTGCTGCGTCCCTATTATTCCAAGGTCTCGCCGCGCCGCGGCCTGGGCGCGCCTTTCAGCATCCTGATCGAGCCTTTGGCTGCCGCTCCGCCGCAGCCGAATCCGCCGGCCGAGCCGGAGCAGCCGTCGCTGTTTCCGAAGGCGCCGCCCAAGCCGCAATAGGGTAGGCCGGCATCGATCGGGCGGCCGCTTATGCCAGCCGGTCGATCAGCTCGCGCAATTCGCCGAGATGGCCGATCTTGCGGAAACGCGGCGCTTCCGTCGGTTCATCCACATGTTCCAATACCCAGGTGAGTTCGTGCGGCACGAAGACGCCGTAGCTGCCGGCGGCGATCGCCGGCACGATATCCGATTTCAGTGAATTACCGACCATCATCGCCCGCTCCGGTCCGTCACCGACCTTGGCGAAGATGCGGCGATAGGTGACGGCGGTCTTGTCGGAAACGATCTCGACCGCGTCGAAGAAGTCGCCGAGGCCGGATTGGGCAAGCTTGCGCTCCTGGTCGAAAAGATCCCCCTTGGTGATCATGACGAGCAGATATTTGCCGGCAAGCGCTTCCAGCGTGTCGCGCGCATGCGGCATGGTCTCGACCGGATGGGAAAGCAGGTCGCGGCCGGTATCGAGGATCTTGGCGATGACGCTGGCCGGCACCTTGCCTTCGGTAATCTCGATCGCCGTCTCGATCATCGACAGCGTGAAGCCCTTGATGCCGAAGCCGTAGTGGCGAAGGTTGCGTTTTTCCGCTTCCAGCAACCGTTCGGAAATCTTCGGTCCTTCGGCAAAATCGGCAAGAAGCTTGGTAAAATGCGCTTCCGTCAGTCGGTAATATTGTTCGTTCTGCCAAAGCGTATCGTCGGCATCGAAGCCGATCGTCGTCAGCGCTCGCGTCGTCACATGCGCACCTCTTGAACTATGGCCGGCAATCTATCGGCCGCCTGTGTCGAGACAAGGGCGTCAACTCGGGTGCGGCAAGAGGTGGCGTTGAAAAGCGCCACCGTCGCACTACATCGAATTGGCCTCACCCTGCAGCCAGCCACGGCTGTGCCTGTCGCGCGCAGGCCAATAATCAAAAAATGAAGTTCTGAAGTTCGCAAGCCCTCTTGCGGCAGACACAAAGGATTTTTTCGACCATGCGTTACAATCAACTCGGAAATACGGGACTTTTCGTCTCGGAAATTTGCCTGGGCACGATGACCTTCGGCGAAGCCAAGGAAGGCAGCATGTGGGGCGCCATCGCCGATGTCGACCAGAATGCCGCCGACCGTATCGTCGAGCGCTCGCTTGCATCAGGCGTCAATTTCATCGACACGGCCGACGTCTATTCATCCGGCGAATCCGAAAGGCTGCTCGGCCAGGCGCTGAAGAACCTCGACGTGCCCCGCAAGGACGTCGTCATCGCCACCAAGGTCTACGGCGTCATGGGCGACAAGCCGAACGACCGCGGCGCCTCGCGCGGCCACATCATGGATTCCGTCGAGGCAAGCCTCAAGCGGCTGCAGACGGACCACATCGATCTCTACCAGATCCATGCGACCGATACAGTGACGCCGATCGAGGAGACGCTGCGTGCCCTCGACGATCTCGTTTCCCGCGGCCTTGTCCGCTATATCGGCGTCTCCAACTGGCAGGCCTGGCGTATTTCCAAGGCGCTCGGTCTCTCCGAACGGCGTGGCTTCGCCCGCTTCGAAACGGTGCAAGCCTATTACTCCATCGCCGGCCGCGATCTCGAGCGCGACATCGTGCCAATGATGCAAGAGGAAAAGCTCGGCCTGATGGTCTGGTCGCCGCTCGCCGGCGGCCTGCTCTCCGGCAAATATGGTCCGGGTGCCGCCGGCAATGGCGAGGGTCGCCGCGCCAGTTTCGATTTCCCGCCGGTCGACAGGGACAGGGCCTGGGCCTGCGTCGCCGCTATGCGCGAGATCGCCGAAAAGCATGGCGTCAGCGTCGCCACCGTCGCGCTCGCCTATATTCTCGCCAAGCCTTTCGTCACTACTGTCATCATCGGCGCCAAGCGGGTCGATCAGCTCGACCAGAACCTTGCCGCCGTCAGGCTGAAGCTCGATGCCGACGATATGAACAGGCTCGACGAGGTGAGCGCGCTGGCCCCCGAATATCCGGGCTGGATGCTTGCACGCCAGGCCGCCGGCCGCCGCCCGGCCGATTTCGAGCCGAAGGACTGATTCGCCACTCTAAAGTCTGGGGAACGCCTGCCTGTCAGGCGTTCCCCTTTGGCAATGACTGATTACTTGCCGTGGGCCTTGAGCCAGGCGTTCATCTTCGCGATCTCGGCTTCCTGTGCCTTGATGACCGCTTCGGCAAGCTTGCGGATTTCGGGATCCTTGCCGTATTGGAGCTCGATCTTGGCCATGTCGATCGCACCCTGATGGTGCGGGATCATGCCGCGGACGAAATCGACGTCGGCATCGCCGCTATACTCGATCATCATATCCTTGTGCATCTTGTCGTTCGCCTCGCTGAAGGCGTGGCTGGCCGCGTCGTGGCTGCCCATTGGTTTGCTCATATCCATGGGCTTGTCTTCGGCAAAAGCGGGGGCGGCAAAGGCGGCAAGCATTGCGGTGAGCGTGATGAGTTTCAAAGACATGCGAGTTCCTTCCTCTGTCTGACAATAAAGTTTCCGGGCAGCCGAAGCCGCCCATTCTGCATGGAAAACGGGATGTCAGACCGGTCGGGGAGGGGGTGCCTGTGGAGCAGGCCTGTTATCATCGAGGGCGCGGGCAAGCGGCGGCGCGGGATAGCCGAAATCGGCTTTTCCGCCGGCCACGGCCATCACTGCCGGCGGGAGCAGAAGACAGGCGGCGCAAAGCGGCATATGCGCGGAGTTTCCGCTCGCGCAGGGATCTTTCGAGGGAGCGGTGGCCTTGACCGCTTCGTTCGGCATGTGCACGCTAGCCATTTCATGGTGCATGCTGCCGCTGTCGATGGCAGTCGGCGCATTCATCGACGCGCATGTCGGACAGCCCGCCCATGCGGACATGGCGCTGTAGACCAGCCAGCCGAGGAACATCGTGACGAGGGCGAGCATGCGCATGGCGTCTCATATAGGTGAATGCCGGCTGCAAGCCAAGGACTGCCGGTCACAACCTGATCACCAGCTGGCAATGACCTTGTGTTCGATCCGGTAATCCTTGCTCTCCTCGCCGAGCGGAGCGACCGGCCATGTCCAGACCGCTTTCGCCGGCGGCAGGGCGACGCCGTGCAGCAGGTCTGCCTCCTCATGTGTTTTGCCGTTGCGGTCAATGACGGCATAGGCGACGTCGGTCACAAGGCAATACTGACAGGAAAGTCCCCAAAGCCCAACGAGATGCGCCGCGATCAGCCTCTCGACCGTGTCTTCAGGCATTCGACCGGTCGCCTCGGCCTCATGGCGCCGCTTCACGCCGCGGCCGATCTGGGACAAGAGATTGGCGGAAACCACGAAATCGAGATAGGGCACGTCACGCAGGAAGCCGAGCGGTTCGGGCTCCTGACCGGCGGCGAGATCGTCATAGCCGGAGAGATCACGCTCGATCGGCCGGACGTTGCGATAGCCCTTTGCCGCAAGCCACAGCCGCACCGAGGCGAGATGAACGAGATCGATGAGCACGACCGTGTCGAAATCGCGCGCCAGTTCCTCGATCGGCACATCCCGCAACAGGCCGGAGCCGAGCACGACGGCGGTCCGCTTCTGCCTGAGGCCGGCCACCGCTGCACGGATTGCGTTGCGGCTCTTCTCCTCGTGGTCGGCCCAATCCCCGGCGCAACGTCCGGCCCGTGACCAGAGATCGACGGAATGGCGGATGAATTTTCTACAGGTCTTGCCGGTCAGCGGCAACGTCGCGGCATAGAGGAGCGCCTCGGTGATCATGAGCAATCCGTAATCTGAACAAGGCTTCATCGTTCAATCGATTCTGCCAGTGCCATCAAGGCCCTTCGCCCTTGCCGCTCCCCGCCCAATCCGCTAGGACACCGCCACTGTCACAGTCAGCGGAATTCCCGGAAATGAACGACAAGCAGAAGAAACCGCAAAAGCTCAAGGCCCGCCTGCCGCGCGGCTTCGTCGACCGTTCGGCCGTCGATATCCGCGCCGTCAACGAGATGACGGCAAAGATCCGGGAAGTCTATGAGCATTACGGTTTCGACCCAGTGGAAACGCCGCTGTTCGAATATACCGATGCGCTCGGCAAGTTCCTGCCCGACAGCGACCGGCCGAACGAGGGCGTCTTCTCGCTGCAGGATGACGACGAGCAGTGGATGTCGCTGCGTTACGACCTGACGGCGCCGCTTGCCCGCCATGTCGCCGAGAATTTCAACGAGATTCAGCTTCCCTACCGCACCTATCGCGCCGGTTACGTCTTCCGCAACGAGAAGCCGGGCCCCGGCCGTTTCCGTCAGTTCATGCAGTTCGATGCCGATACGGTCGGGGCGCCCGGCGTTCAGGCCGATGCCGAAATGTGCATGATGATGGCCGATACGCTCGAAGCGCTCGGTATCAAGCGCGGCGACTTCGTTATCCGCGTCAACAACCGCAAGGTCCTCGACGGCGTGCTCGAAGCGATCGGCCTCGGCGGCGACGACAAGGCCGGCCAGCGGCTTAACGTGCTGCGCGCCATCGACAAGCTCGACAAGTTCGGCCCTGAGGGCGTGGCCCTGCTGCTCGGCCCCGGCCGCAAGGATGAATCCGGCGACTTCACCAAGGGCGCCGGCCTCGACCAGGGGCAAATCGACAAGGTGCTGTTCTTCGTCGGCATCAAGGATTACGCCGAAAGCGCCAGCCGCCTCGCCGAACTCGTCGCGGGGACGTCGAAAGGCGCCGAAGGCGTCGAGGAACTGAATTTCATCGGTGCGCTCGTCACGAGCGCTGGCTACGGCTCCGACCGCATCAAGATCGATCCGTCGGTCGTGCGCGGCCTCGAATATTATACCGGTCCGGTCTATGAGGCGGAGCTTCTTTTCGACGTCACCAACGAAAAGGGCGAGAAGGTCGTCTTCGGTTCGGTCGGCGGCGGCGGCCGTTATGATGGCCTGGTCTCGCGCTTCATGGGCCAGCCGGTGCCGGCGACGGGCTTTTCGATTGGCGTTTCCAGGTTGATGACGGCCCTGAAGAACCTCGGCAAGCTCGGCGCCAGCGAAGTGATCGAGCCGGTGCTGGTGACCGTCATGGACGGCGATGTCGAGGCCATGGGCCGCTATCAGAAGATGACGCAGGAACTGCGTGCCGCTGGCATCCGTGCCGAGATGTTCCAGGGCAACTGGAAGAAATTCGGCAACCAGCTGAAATATGCCGATCGCCGCGGGTGCCCCGTCGCCATCATCCAGGGCGGCGACGAACGCGCAACCGGCGTCGTGCAGATCAAGGATCTGATCGAGGGCAAACGGCTGTCCGGCGAGATCGAGGACAATGCCAGCTGGCGCGAAGCCCGCGTGGCGCAGGAGACGGTGCCGGAAGCCGATCTCGTCGCCAAGGTGAAGGAAATCCTTGCCGCGCAGGCGGAGGATCGGAAGAGGGCGGGCAATGCGCAGTAGACCCCTCCCCAACCCCTCCCCACAAGAGGGAGGGGCTTTCCGCCGCTTTGTTCTACCCAAAGCACCGTTTGCTGGCACGCCAGCGTTTCTCATTTCACAGGGTGAGTGCTCCGAGTTAGCCCCTCCCCCTTGTGGGGAGGGGTTGGGGCGGGGACTTCTCCCGGGAGCAACACGATGCCCCTGATCAACCTCCCCGAATTCTCCAGCGACCTGATCGCCGAATTTGTTGCCCGCAATGCCGAGCGCATCGATACGCCCGTCATTCAGCCGGCCGAGCCCTTCCTCGATATTGCCGGCGAGGATCTGCGCCGGCGTATCTTCATGACCGAGAGCGAGACCGGCGCCAGCCTTTGCCTGCGTCCGGAATTCACCATTCCCGTCTGTCTGCGCCACATCGAGACGGCGACCGGCACGCCGAAGCGTTACGCCTATCTCGGCGAGGTCTTCCGCCAGCGCCGCGATGGCGCCAATGAATTCTATCAGGCCGGCATCGAGGATCTCGGCGATATCAACATACCGGGCGCCGATGCGCGCGCCATCGGCGACGCCACCGGCATTCTTGCCCGCCTGCTGCCGGGCCGGCGCTTAGCCGTGACGCTCGGCGACCAAGCGGTGTTCGAGGCGGTCGTTCAGGCGCTCGGCCTGCCGCTCGGCTGGCAGAAGCGGTTGATCCACGCCTTCGGCAATATGACGCAGCTCGAAGCGCTGCTGGCCGGTCTCGTCAGCCCGCAATTCGTCACCGGACTCGACGACGACATCGCCAGGCTTATCGCTGCCGGCGACGAGCCGGCGCTGGTCGCCCATATCGAGCACGAGATGCAGGCGACCGGCTATTCGACCAATGCCAGCCGCTCGCCGCTGGAGATCGCCCGGCGGCTCAAGGAAAAGCTCATCCTGTCCGAGACGCGTCTCGACGATGCGGCCTTCCATGTGCTGGAAGAGTTCCTGTCGCTGCACGTGCCGCTCGTCAATGCGTCCGCAGCGCTTGCCGGCTTTGCCGACGCTGCCGGGCTGAAGCTCGGCAACGCGCTCTCACGCTTTAACGGCCGCGTTGCCGCCCTTGCCGATGCCGGCGTCGATCTGTCCTGCCTTGATTATCGCGCTGCTTTCGGGCGCCCTCTCGATTATTACACCGGCCTCGTCTTCGAGGTGACGGCGGAAGGCTCGAGCGCGGTTCTGGCAGGCGGCGGCCGCTTCGATAAACTGCTGACCTTTCTTGGCGCAACCGACCGCATACCGGCGGTCGGCTTCTCCTTCTGGCTCGACCGCATCGAAACCGAAAGGGCAGCCGCATGACCATCACCATCGCGCTTCCTTCCAAGGGCCGGATGAAGGACGACGCTTCGGCGATCTTCGAACGGGCCGGCATGACGATTACGGCGGTCGGCAACGACCGCTCCTATCGTGGCCGCATCGAAGGCTGGGACGATGTTGAGGTCGCCTTCCTCTCGGCGTCGGAAATCTCCCGTGAACTCGGCAACGGCACCGTCGATTTCGGCGTCACCGGCGAGGATCTGATGCGGGAAGGTTTTGCCGAGGTCGACAAGCGTGTCGAATTCTGCGCCCGTCTCGCCTTCGGCCATGCCGATGTCGTCGTCGCGGTGCCCGAGATCTGGCTCGATGTCGACACTATGGCCGATCTCGGCGATGTCGCCGCCGATTTCCGCGCCCGCCACGGCCGGCGCTTGGCCATCGCCACCAAGTACTGGCGCCTGACCCAGCAGTTCTTTTCGAGCCAGCACGGCATCCAGCTTTATCGCATCGTCGAGAGCCTCGGCGCCACCGAGGGCGCGCCGGCCTCCGGCTCGGCCGATATCATCGTCGATATCACCTCCACCGGCTCGACGCTGCGCGCCAACCATCTGAAGGTGCTTCAGGACGGCGTCATCCTCCATTCACAGGCCTGCCTTGTGCGCGCCCGCAAGGAAAGCCATGCCGACGAACCCGTCGTGCAGGCGATTATCGAAGCGGTGCGCGCCGCTCTTTGATTGCAATGGTCAAGACACAAGAAAACCCGCCGTCGATTCAATGACGGCGGGTTCTGCATGTCTGGGAGGATTTGCTGGATCAGGCAGCCGCATAGGCGCCGCGGCGGGCGTCAATCGAATAGGCACCGGCACCGACGGTGGCGAGCAGGATGTACGCGCCGGCCAGCGTGATGTTCTTCATGACCATGATCTGGTTGAGAATGTTCACGAGTTCCGTGCCGCTTGCGTAGGGCAGGTGGAAGGCAATGCCCGTGAAGACGCAGAAGCCGGCGAGCAGCCAACCGGCAATGCGGACCTGGAAGCCGGTGAGAACTGCAAGGCCGGCCAGCAATTCGAAGAGGCCCGCGACGTAGGCCAACAGGGTTGCTGCCGGCAGGCCGGCACCGGCGATCATGCCGGCAGTACCGGCAGGATCGGTTAGCTTCATGAAGCCGGAAAGAACGAACATGAACGACAGAAGAATGCGGGCAATCAGGATAATGGCGTTCGACATGGATGTAGTCTCCGTTGAATGGCTCTCAAGATCTTGGTGCCCCCGGGCACACTGTGGATCTCTGATATCCCTATCTCGCCGATTTCCTTCGTTATGCAAAGATAGACGGGAGGGGACACTTCGTTCAATAATATGAAACGATGTCTCGCTTGCGTTTCCAAAGCCTCGTCTCCTATGGTCGGCGCCTAACATGGAGACTCCGATGGCAGATCTTTCCGCTTTTCCGATCACGAGGCGATGGCCGGCTAGAAATTCCGACATCATCCAGCTCTATTCCCTGCAGACGCCGAACGGGGTGAAGGTGTCGGTCGCCCTCGAAGAACTCGGCCTCGCCTATGAGCCGCATTACATTTCCTTCGACGCCAACGAGCAGAAATCACCCGAATTCGAATCCCTCAATCCGAACGGCCGTATTCCCGCGATCATTGATCCGAACGGGCCGGACGGCAAACCGATCGGGCTGTTCGAATCCGGCGCAATCCTGCTTTATCTCGCGGAAAAGACCGGGAGGCTCATCCCTGAGAATGCCGCCGGTCGCTATGAATGCATTCAGTGGGTGTTTTTCCAGATGGCCGGCATCGGCCCGATGTTCGGTCAGTTCGGCCATTTCTACAAATCCGCCGCCGACAAGGTCGCCAACAATTCCTATCCGGTCGAGCGCTATCGCGACGAATCCAAACGGCTGCTCGGTGTGCTCGAAGGCCGGCTGAAGGGTCGGCAGTGGATCATGGGCGATCTGTATACGATCGCCGACATCACCACCTTCACCTGGGTTCGCGGCGCCGATATCTTCTATGGTGGCCGCGAGGTCCTCGACTATGCGAGTTTCCCCGCCGTTTCCGATTGGCTGGAGCGCTGCATCGCCCGGCCGGCAAGCGAAAGGGGCCTGAACATCCCGGTCAAGCCGGAGTAGCAGGCGATCGGCTGGAAACACGAAAGGCCGCCCCTGCGAGCGGCCTTTTCTGTTCGCGGTGCCGGTTTATCGCCGACCTGTGATCTGCCTAGCACCTTCGAGCTTGAAGCGGGGAAAGATGAAGACACCGGTCATGCAGCCGCTGTATTTCTCCTCGAGCCCGTTCGACTCGCCCATGCAGAACAGCGGCTGGCGCAAGCCGTTCGGCATGATGATCGTCGTTGAAAAGCAGAAAGAGGAGCAGTGCGTCGCCGCCTGCTCGAACAGTTCCAGCACGCGGGCGCGATCCTTGGTATCGTAGCAGCGGATCAGATTCAGCAGCCCGCATTCCTCGGCGGAGAGGCCGTGCAGCATCGCGCTCCATTTGCCGAGACGGATCAGGCCGCTCGAAAAATCTCCGGTCCAGCTTTCGGAAACCGACAACTGCGCCAGCATCTGGTGATTTTGATGGTTGTCGTTCAGCGAGCCGGTCATCAAGGGCACAGCTGCATTGGCTTTGGCGATCTTAAACAAGGGGTTCCCCAGTTCGGATGCGGCTCCTCCGCCGCACGCTCGGCAAACACAAGAAACAGGATCATGTAGCAGCGGGCATTATGTCCGCGCGGGCGTTCGCCGTTCATCGCCACAGAATCGGGCCCCCGAAATGGAGCCTTCGCCGAGCGCTATGGCGTCGCTTTTCGCACTCCGGCCTCGTTTGCGACTAAAATGTCGCCGGGGCGCACGTCAATTGCTGCGGCGGATTTATAGGAGCTTTTAAACAAACGGCAACGCCTTTTTCAGGGGCGGTTGGGCCGTTGTCTTCTCTGAGGCTTCCGTACTGTCCCGGCCGTTTTGCCAAAAAAATCGGAAAAATCGCTTCTTTTGGCGGTTTGAAACGTTTTTGATCCGCAGTGTACGACAGATGACGCCATCTGCCGCCCATTTCCTCGGATAGGAAAACAAGCGGTGACGCAAGCCTGACGAAAGCTCCGAGATCGGCTGACGCGCTGCACGGCATAAAATAGTGCGCAACGGATCGAATCGTAGCGGGCAAGCGAAAAGGGCGACCCGAGGGCCGCCCTTCCTGTCCAGTTTCATGAACGATGTGCGAAAGGCCTTTGGCCGATCACATCATGTCCATACCGCCAGTTCAGCGCGCTTGACGCGCTGAACCATCTTAGTGATGGGCGGTTTCATGGACGATGCTGTGAAAGGCCTGAGGCCTATCACATCATGTCCATACCGCCCATGCCGCCCATGCCGCCCGGCATAGCCGGAGCGTCCTTCTTCGGCAGCTCGGCGATCATGGCTTCGGTGGTGATCAGCAGCGATGCGACGGAAGCGGCATCCTGCAGGGCGGTGCGAACCACCTTGACCGGGTCGATGATGCCCATGCCGATCATGTCGCCATATTCGCCGGTCTGGGCGTTGTAACCCCAGTTGTCCTGATCCTTGTCGAGGATCTTGCCGATGACGATCGATGCTTCGTCGCCAGCGTTCTCAGCGATCTGGCGGGCCGGAGCCTGCAGAGCGCGGCGAACGATGTTGATGCCGGCTTCCTGGTCGTCGTTGACGCCCTTGGAGGTGATCTTGACGGAAGAACGCAGCAGGGCAACGCCGCCGCCCGGTACGATGCCTTCCTGAACGGCAGCGCGCGTCGCGTTGAGGGCGTCGTCGATGCGGTCCTTCTTTTCCTTGACTTCGACTTCCGTCGAACCGCCGACGCGGATGACGGCAACGCCGCCGGCGAGCTTGGCAAGGCGTTCCTGCAGCTTCTCGCGGTCGTAATCGGAGGTGGTTTCTTCGATCTGGGCCTTGATCTGGGCAACACGGCCTTCGATGTCGGACTTGGCGCCCGAACCGTCGACGATCGTGGTGTTTTCCTTGGAGATCGAAACCTTCTTGGCACGGCCGAGCATGTCGAGCGTGACGCTCTCGAGCTTGATGCCGAGGTCTTCGGAGATGACGGTGCCGCCGGTCAGGATGGCGATGTCTTCAAGCATGGCCTTGCGGCGATCGCCGAAGCCCGGCGCCTTGACGGCAGCGATCTTCAGGCCGCCACGCAGCTTGTTGACGACGAGCGTTGCGAGGGCTTCGCCTTCGACGTCTTCTGCGATGATGAGGAGCGGCTTGCCGGTCTGGACGACGGCTTCGAGAACCGGCAGCATCGACTGCAGGTTCGAGAGCTTCTTCTCGTGGAGGAGAATGAAGACGTCTTCGAGGTCGGCGATCATCTTTTCCGGGTTGGTCACGAAGTAGGGGCTGAGATAGCCGCGGTCGAACTGCATGCCTTCGACGACTTCGAGTTCGGTTTCCGCGGTCTTGGCTTCTTCAACCGTGATGACGCCTTCGTTGCCGACCTTCTGCATGGCTTCGGCAATGTCGAGACCGACCTGACGTTCGCCGTTTGCGGAGATCGTGCCGACCTGGGCGACTTCTTCCGAGGTGTTGATCTTCTTGGCCTTGGCCTGGAGATCCTTGACGACTTCGGCAACGGCGAGATCGATGCCGCGCTTCAGGTCCATCGGGTTCATGCCGGCGGCAACCGCCTTGGCGCCTTCGCGAACGATTGCCTGGGCAAGGACAGTTGCCGTCGTGGTGCCGTCACCGGCGATGTCGTTGGTCTTCGAAGCAACTTCGCGGACCATCTGGGCGCCCATGTTTTCGAACTTGTCTTCGAGTTCGATTTCCTTGGCGACCGAAACGCCGTCCTTGGTGATGCGCGGCGCGCCGAAGGACTTGTCGATGATGACGTTGCGACCCTTCGGGCCGAGCGTGACCTTCACTGCATCGGCGAGAATGTCGACGCCGCGCAGCATCTTTTCGCGCGCGGTGCGGCCAAACTTGATTTCTTTAGCTGCCATGTTTGTGACTCCTGAATTCGATTTGTTCGGGCAAAAGCCCGTCAGTCATTTCGGGAAAGCGGATCGGCCAATCAGCCGATGATGCCCATGATGTCGGCTTCCTTCATGATCAGAAGGTCTTCGCCGTTGATCTTGACTTCGGTGCCGGACCACTTGCCGAACAGCACGCGGTCGCCAGCCTTGACGTCGAGTGCGACGACCTTACCGGACTCGTCACGAGCGCCGGAACCGACGGCGACGATTTCGCCTTCCTGCGGCTTTTCCTTGGCGGTGTCGGGAATGATGATCCCGCCCTTGGTCTTCTCTTCGGACTCGACGCGACGAACGACGACGCGGTCGTGAAGCGGACGGAAATTGGTGCTTGCCATTGTCTAATCCCTCGATCGAATGACATTCGCGGGCCGGAGCGGCCCACATGGATAGGTGTTAGCACTCCCTTGCGGTGAGTGCTAGCGACGTGCATTTAGGGATGGCTCCGAAAGGAGTCAATGAGAGCAATCACGAATTTTTGTGCCGGAATTGTGAAGAGACCGGAGAAATGCCGGAGATTTCCGCCGAGCCCTCTGTCGGGCCGAGCCTTGCCGATCACGCGCCGGATTGTCGCGACAGGGCTTTGCGGTGGCTGATGGCGAAGAAAATGCCTTGCCATCGTCCTGCGCCTTTGCAATGTCACCGGTGACTGCAGCAACTCGGGAAATTGGAATGGCCAAGCGGATAGAAACCTTCTCTGAGATCACCGATCGCTATGATGTAGTGCTCTGTGATGTCTGGGGCGTCGTTCACAACGGCGTCGATCCGTTCCCCAAGGCTGCCGCGGCCCTTCAGGCCGCCCGCGAGAGCGGCCTCGCCGTCGTCCTTATCACCAACTCGCCGCGGCTTTCCTGGCAGGTCGTCGAGCAGCTGCGCCAGATCGGCGTGCTCGACAGCGCCTATGACAGGATCGTCACCTCCGGCGACGTCACGCGCGGGTTGATTTCCGAGGGTCCGAAGACGGTCTTTCTTCTCGGCCCCGAGCGCGACAAGGCGCTTCTCGAAGGCATCGGCGTCGAGCGGGTGCCGGCCGGCGAAGCGCAATCGCTCGTCTGCACCGGCTTTTTCGACGATGAGACCGAGAAGCCCGAGGATTACACCGACATGCTTCTGGATTTTCAGGCGCGCGAAGTGCCGATGATCTGTGCCAATCCCGACCTCGTCGTCGAGCGCGGCCACCGCATCATTCCCTGCGCCGGCGCCATGGCCGCCTATTACGAACAGCTGGGCGGCAAAACCCGCATCGCCGGCAAACCGCACCGGCCAATTTACGAGGCGACGCTGGCCGCAGCCCGCGAGCTTCGCGGCGATTTCTCCGCCGAGCGCGTGCTGGCAATCGGCGACGGCATGCCGACCGATGTCCGCGGCGCCTTGAATTTTGGCCTCGACCTTCTCTACATCAGCGGCGGGATCCACGCCAAGGAATACACCTTGAACGGCGAAGCCGACGAGGCAATCCTCAAAGCCTACCTCGAACGAGAAAACGCCGCGCCGAAGTGGTGGATGCCGCGCCTTGCATGAAGAGAAGCCAGCCGATGACCGTCTTCCACCGCAATGAAACCCGGGATCCCTTGCCCGCCCATCTCAAGGGCGGGGTGATCGCCATCGGCAATTTCGACGGAGTGCATCGCGGCCATCAATCGGTGCTGGACCGCGCGCTTGAGATCGCAAGGGCGCGCGGCATTCCCGCCTTAGTGCTGACCTTCGAGCCACATCCGCGCACGGTTTTCCGGCCGCAGGCGCCGGTGTTCCGCCTCACACCCGCACCGCTCAAGGCCCGCATCCTGGAAACGCTGGGGTTCAACGCCGTCATCGAATATCCCTTCGACTATGAATTCTCGCAGCGCTCGGCCAATGATTTCATCCATTCGATCCTGAAGGACTGGCTCGGCGCCTCCGAAGTCGTCACCGGCTTCGATTTCCACTTCGGCCGCAACCGCGAAGGCGGCCCCGCCTTCCTGATGAATGCCGGCCAGACCTACGGCTTCGGCGTCACCCTGATCGATGCCTTCCGCGACGAAAACGCCGACGTCGTCTCGTCGAGCCATATCCGCACGCTGCTGAAGGACGGCGAGGTCAGCGAAGTCGCCGGCATGCTCGGTTACCGTTATACCATCGAAGCGGAGGTTATCGACGGCGAAAAACTCGGCCGCCAGCTTGGCTTTCCCACCGCCAACATGCGCCTGCCGCCGGAGGCCGAGCTTGCCGCCGGCATCTACGCCGTCCGCTTCCGCCGCCAGGACGGAACGCTTCACGACGCGGTCGCAAGCTACGGCCGCCGCCCGACGGTGACGGAAAACGGTGCGCCGCTGCTCGAAACCTATATCTTCGATTTCAGCGGCGATCTCTACGGTCAGCTCTGCGCCGTCTCCTTCTTCGGCTATATTAGACCGGAGCTGAAATTCGACGGCCTCGATCCGCTCGTCGCCCAGATCAGGCGGGACGAGGAGGAGGCGCGGGCGCTGCTGGCGGGTGTCAAGCCGCTCGGCGAACTCGACCGGAAGCTCTGCTTTTCCTGAGGCCGTGGTCAGCGCAAGGTCCTTTGAGCGCAAAAACTCCGGCGACCGGGGATCGCATCGCAGAATTCTTCTCTTCCTTTTCCGCCGAAAAACGCCTATGAACCGGCCCGATGAGAAAATTTCGGCTGGCGATCACGATACGAATTATCGGCCCGGCCTTCCGCGCGCGCTAAGCGGCCGGGAGGTCCGGGTTTTCGGCGCTTGGATACAAGCGCTTCCGTCACCAGCTTTTTCATACCCGTTGCGCCCCTTTCTGGGCCGCCAGAAACGATTGTCCCGATATGACCGACACAGCCGAAAAGATCGATTACTCGAAGACCCTCTATCTGCCCGAAACCGATTTCCCGATGCGCGCCGGCCTGCCGCAGAAGGAGCCGGAGCTTGTCAAGCGCTGGCAGGAGATGGATCTCTACAAGAAATTGCGCGCCTCTGCCGCCGGCCGCGAGAAATTCGTCCTGCATGACGGCCCGCCCTATGCCAACGGCAACATTCATATCGGCCACGCGCTGAACAAGATCCTCAAGGACGTCATCAACCGTTCGTTCCAGATGCGCGGTTATGACGCCAACTACGTGCCCGGCTGGGATTGCCACGGCCTGCCGATCGAATGGAAGATCGAGGAGGAGAACTACCGCGCCAAGGGCAAGGCCAAGCCGGATCTCAAGGAGCCGGCGGCGATGATCGAGTTCCGCCGCGAGTGCCGCGCCTATGCCGAAAAATGGATCAAGGTCCAGGGCGACGAATTCCAGCGCCTCGGCATCGTCGGCGATTTCGACAACCCTTATCTGACGATGAATTTTCACGCTGAGAGCCGCATCGCCGGCGAGCTGTTGAAGATCGCCGCAAGCGGCCAGCTCTATCGCGGCTCCAAGCCGATCATGTGGTCGGTGGTCGAACGCACCGCGCTTGCCGAAGCCGAAGTCGAATACCACGACTACGAGAGCGACACGATCTGGGTGAAATTCCCGGTCGAGAAGGGTTCCGACGGCGTCAAGGATTCCTTCGTCGTCATCTGGACGACCACGCCCTGGACGATCCCCGGCAATCGGGCGGTCGCCTATTCCTCGCGTGTTGCCTATGGTCTTTACGAAGTCACGGCTGCCGAGAATGATTTTGGCCCGCGCCCAGGCGAGAAGCTGATCTTCGCTGACAAGCTGGCCGAGGAATCCTTTGCCAAGGCGAAACTGCAGTACAAGCGTCTTGCCGATGTTACGGCTGCCGATCTTGCCGGGATCACCTGCGCGCATCCGCTCAAAGGTCTCGGCGGCGGCTATGAATTTCCCGTGCCGCTGCTCGAGGGCGACCATGTCACCGACGATGCCGGTACGGGCTTCGTGCATACGGCGCCCAGCCACGGCCGCGAAGACTTCGACGTCTGGATGGCGCATGCCCGCGAAATCGAAGCGCGCGGCATCGAGACCAAGATCCCGTTCCCGGTCGACGACGGCGGCTTCTACACATCGGATGCCCCCGGCCTCGAAGGCGCACGCGTCATCGACGATAACGGCAAGAAGGGCGATGCCAACGATCGCGTCATTAAGGCGCTGATCGAACGCAGCGCGCTCTTTGCCCGCGGCCGCATGAAGCATCAGTATCCGCATTCCTGGCGCTCGAAGAAGCCGGTCATCTTCCGCAACACGCCGCAGTGGTTCGTCTATATGGACAAGACGCTGCCGGATGGAACGACGCTGCGCACCCGTGCGCTCAGCGCGATCGACGATACCCGCTTCGTCCCGGCTGCAGGCCAGAACCGCCTGCGCGCCATGATCGAACAGCGTCCGGACTGGGTGCTTTCTCGGCAACGAGCATGGGGCGTGCCGATCTGCGTCTTCGTCGATGAGCACGGTGCCGTGCTGCAGGACGAGGCCGTCAACGCCCGCATCCTCGATGCCTTCGACGCCGAAGGCGCCGACGCCTGGTTTGCAGAAGGCGCCAAGGAGCGCTTCCTCGGCAATGAGCATGACCCGGCCAAGTGGTCGCAGGTCATGGATATCCTCGACGTCTGGTTCGATTCGGGGTCGACGCACACCTTCACGCTGGAAGACCGCCCGGACCTGAAGTGGCCGGCCGATCTCTATCTCGAGGGCTCCGACCAGCATCGCGGTTGGTTCCATTCCTCGCTCCTGGAATCGGCTGCCACCCGCGGCCGCGCGCCTTACGACGCCGTCCTCACCCATGGCTTCACCATGGATGAGAAGGGCGAGAAGATGTCGAAGTCGAAGGGCAACGTCACCTCGCCGCAGGAAGTGATGAAGGACGCCGGCGCCGATATCCTGCGCCTTTGGGTGATGACCTCGGACTATGCCGACGACCTGCGCGTCGGCAAGACGATCATCCAGACCAATGTCGATGCCTATCGCAAGCTGCGCAACACCATCCGCTGGATGCTCGGCACGCTGGCGCACGACAAGGGCGAGGAGATCGCGCTTGCCGATCTGCCGGAGCTGGAGCAGCTGATGCTGCATCGGCTTGCCGAGCTCGATCAGCTCGTGCGCGAAAACTACGACGCTTTCGACTTCAAGAAGATCGCCCGCGCGCTCATCGATTTTGCCAATGTCGAACTCTCGGCCTTCTACTTCGACGTCCGCAAGGATGCGCTCTATTGTGACGCGCCCTCGAGCCTGCGCCGGCGCGCCAGCCTGCACGTCATCCGCCAGATCTTCGATTGCATGGTGACCTGGCTTGCCCCGATGTTGCCCTTCACCACCGAGGAGGCCTGGCTGTCGCGCAATCCGTCCGCCGTTTCCGTGCATCTGGAGCAGTTCGCCACCGTTGCCAAGGAATGGCGCAACGATGCCCTGGCCGAGAAGTGGAAGAAGATCCGCGCCGTGCGTTCGGTTGTAACCGGCGCGCTGGAAATCGAGCGCAAGGACAAGCGCATCGGCTCCTCGCTGGAAGCAGCTCCCGTCGTCCATATCGCCGATGCCGAGCTTCGCAAGGCGCTCGCGGGTCAGGACTTCAGTGAGGTCTGCATCACTTCGGGCATCACAATCAAGGCAGACGTCGGTCCGGCGGAAGCCTTCCGCCTGGCCGAAGTGGCTGACGTCGCCGTCGTGCCGAAGCTCGCTGAAGGTGTCAAATGCGCGCGTTCCTGGCGCATCACCACCGATGTCGGCTCCGATCCTGATTATCCCGACGTCTCGGCGCGCGACGCTGCGGCATTGCGCGAACTCGGCATCCGCGCCTGAAGATATTTGCCGGGTGAATTGCCTTTATGGCGTTCATCCGGTAAAAGCTGCCTGAAAATGGCCGGATTTTTGCGTCAGGGGGACGGTTGTCCGGTTGGGCAACGATTGCACCGGTGGCTGGAAGGGTTTTCATGTTCGCAACGCATTGGTTCCGTATGGGCGCCTGCCTGTCTTTTGTGGTGGCGGGATGCTCCCTGGTCTCCAGTTGCGCCAGCAGCCCGACCTACGGCACCGACAAGACCGCCATGGAGCAGCTGACTGACGACCTCGGCCAGTCGGTGTCGCTGACCGGCCCTGATCCGAAGAACAAGGGCGTCAAGTACACGCCGCGCCCGACGCTGGTGCTGCCGGCTGAGGCGCAGCGGGAGACCCTCGTTCAACCGCAGCAGACGGTTGCCAACAAGGACAATCCCCAATGGCTTGAATCGCCGGAGGAAACCCGCGCCCGCCTCGTTTCGGAGGCCGACGCGAACTCCGACAATCCGAACTACCGCTCGCCGCTCGCCAGCTCCGCCATCGAAGGCGGCCGGCGCACGACGGAAGCCCAGACCCAGGCCTATCGCGAGGCTCGCGCGCTGCAGAAGGGCTCCTATCTCGATCAGCGCCGCTATATTTCCGATCCGCCGCCCGGTTACCGCACCGTCGACGACCCGGCCAAGCTCGATGACCTCGGCGAGCCCGAGCTCAAGAAGCAGAAGAAGCGCAAGAAGGATGCGGCAATCGCCAACAGCGGCAAGCAGTGGTGGAACTTCCTGCAATAGCGGCAAGCTCGAAGGCCGAAGATGACGCGTGCCGCGGATTACGGCGCCTCCCTCTTTTGCGAAAAGAACCTCCGTAAAATCTCCGCCGACTGCACCTCGTTGAAGCCGGAATAGACCTCCGGGACGTGGTGGCAGGTCGGCTGCGCGTAGAATCGGACGCCATTGTCGACGGCGCCGCCCTTCGGGTCCTCGGCGCCGTAATAGAGCCTGCGGATACGTGCAAACGAGATGGCTGCCGCGCACATGGTGCAAGGCTCCAGCGTCACATAGAGATCGGCGCCGGCAAGGCGCTCCTGTCCGAGCGCTTCGCAGGCGAGCCGGATCACGGCGATTTCGGCATGGGCGGTGACGTCATTGAGCTCGCGCGTGCGGTTTCCCGAGCGTGAAACCGCAATATCGTCGATGACGACCACCGCGCCGATCGGCACTTCGCCGCGCTCGCCGGCGGCTCGCGCCTCTTCGAGCGCCATCTCCATGAAACGATTTGTCTTCACGATCGCAAGAATTTCCACTTAACCGCAGATGCGTGACCTGATAGACAGGCCCAAAAGGCAGGCAAACAACAAATGACACCCAAAGACAAGCCAAAACGCCCGGGCGCAAAGCCCTTTTCACGCGACGCCGGGGCCAAGGCCGGCCCGAAAGCGGGCGGCGCGAAGCCGGCAAAGGCTGCGGCCGCGCGCCCGGCCGCCGCCGAAACGGACGGCGAGGCCAAGGCCGAACGCATTTCCAAGGTGATGGCGCGCGCCGGCGTCGCCTCCCGCCGCGACATCGAACGCATGATCATGGAGGGCCGCGTGACGCTGAACGGCAAGGTTCTCGACACCCCGGTCGTCAACGTCACGCTTGCCGACCGGATCGAGGTCGACGGCGTGCCGATCCGCGGCATCGAGCGCACCAGGCTGTGGCTCTATCACAAGCCGGCCGGTCTCGTGACCACCAATGCCGATCCGGAAGGGCGCCCCACCGTCTTCGACAACCTGCCGGAAGAACTGCCGCGCGTCATGTCGATCGGGCGCCTCGACATCAACACCGAAGGCCTGCTGCTGCTGACCAACGATGGCGGTCTTGCCCGGGCGCTCGAACTGCCGGCGACCGGCTGGCTGAGGCGTTACCGCGTGCGCGCCCATGGCGAGATCGATCAGGAGGCGCTCGACAAGTTGAAGGACGGCATCGCCGTCGAAGGTGTGCTCTATGGTTCGATCGAGGCGACGCTCGACCGCACACAAGGCTCGAATGTCTGGATCACCATGGGCCTTCGCGAGGGCAAGAACCGCGAAATCAAGAACGTGCTCGGCGCCCTCGGTCTCGACGTCAACCGCCTGATCCGCATTTCCTACGGCCCGTTCCAGCTTGGCGATCTGCCGGAAGGCCATGTCATCGAAGTGCGCGGCCGTACGCTGCGAGACCAGCTCGGCCCGCGCCTCATCGAGGAAGCCAAGGCGAATTTCGACGCGCCGATCTACAATGCGCCGGCTGTTGCCGCCGAGGAAGTGGCTGAGGCCGCGTTACCGGAGAAGCGTGAGCGGCCGCGCCGGGACGAGGACAAGCGCGAGCGGGCGCTGAGCCGCCTCGACACCAAGCGGGACGACCGCCGCGGCGCGGGGCGCAGAGATGACGACCGCCGCGACGGCGGCCGCCGGGATGACGAGAAGCCGAAGCGCTCCCAGCCGCTCGGCCAGCGCCGCAGCGCCAATGTCTGGATGGCGCCCGGCGCCCGGCCGCTCGGCGAAAAGGCAGCGGCCAAGGCTGCCAAGAACGCGCAGACCGCGCGCCGGCGCGGCGAAGAGCGGCCGGCAAAGGGTACTGGTTTCGATCGCATCGAGGATCGTCCGCGCACCCAGATCAATCGCGTGCGCGAAGAGGACGGCGAATGGATCCGCTCGAGCGAGCAGCCTCACCGTAAGGATGAGGGCGAGGGCTCCGGCCGCAAGCGCTCTTTCGGGGACCGCCCGGCGCGCGGCGAACGCCGCCCCCGCGAAGGGGCTGACGAACGCCCGCGTGCCAGAAGCTCTGCCGGTGAAGGCCGTCCGGAGCGTCCGCGCGGCGACCGGCCTTTCGGCGATCGTCCCTCGCGTGGCGACCGGCCCTTCGGCGACAAGCCGCGCGGTGATCGCAAACCGCGTGCGGATGGCGACGAACGTCCTCGTGCCGCCAGAGCTTCCACCGGTGAGGCCCGTTCGGAGCGTCCGCGCGGCGATCGGCCTTTCGGTGACCGGCCTTCGCGTGGCGACCGTCCATTCGGCGACAAGCCTCGTGGCGACCGCAGGCCGCGCGAGGACGGAGATGGGCGTCCGCGGGCAGCCAGAAGTTTTGCTGGTGAGGGCCGCTCCGAGCGTCCGCGCGGCGAGAGATCGTTGGGCGATAAGCCTTCGGGTGACAAGCCGCGCGGCAAGAGCTTTGGCGCCAAGCCGGGCGGGGCGAAGAGTTTTTCGGGCAAGCCGAAGGGCGCCAAGCCAGCCGGCGACAGGCCGGGTGGTGACAGGCCTGCTGGCGGCCCCTCCAGAGGTGGTGCAAAAGGAAAGGGAATGACGCGCGGTGCGGATCGTCGGCGGTGAGTTTCGCGGACGGCCTCTTGCCGTGCCAAAATCCAACGATATCCGGCCGACTGCCGACCGGACGCGCGAGAGCCTGTTCAATATATTGAGCCATGCCTATCCGGAATGCGTCGACGGCACCCGGATCCTCGATCTTTTTGCCGGAACCGGCGCCGTCGGCCTCGAAGCCGTGTCGCGCGGCTGTCGCCATGCGCTCTTCGTCGAAAACAGCGTCGAGGGCAGGGCGCTGCTCTGGGAAAACATCGACGCACTCGGCCTGCACGGCCGCACGCGCATCCTGCGCCGCGATGCGACCGATCTCGGCAGCGTCGGCAATCTCGAAGCCTTCGACGTGCTGTTTGCCGATCCGCCCTATGGCAAGGGGCTCGGTGAAAAGGCGATGGCGGCGGCGGCCGAAGGCGGCTGGCTGAGACCGGGCGCGATTGCGGTGCTCGAAGAGCGCGCCGACGTTGTCGTTTCCGTGCATCCTTCCTATGTTTTCCTCGAAGACCGCATCTTCGGCGATACCAGGGTGCATTTCTTCCGGTATCAGCCGCAATAAGCGGGGGCGGGGCGTGCAGCAGGCAGAATTCATCAGCCCGAAACTGCCCGCGATCAGCGACCTTCCGACGGTCGCGGTCGCTTTCGGCGGCGGCGGTGCGCGCGGACTTGCCCACATCCATATCATCGAGACGCTCGACGAACTCGGCATCCGCCCGGTGGCGATATCGGGCTCGTCGATGGGGGCGATCATGGGGGCGGGTATGGCCGCCGGCATGTCGGGGGCCGAAATCCGCGAACATGCGCTGACGACCGTCGGCAACAAGACGGCGGTCGTCGCCCGCATCTGGGGCCTGAGGCCGGCGACGGTGCGCGATGCGGTGGCCAAGGGCATCCGCATCGGCCAGTTCAATCTGGAGCGGATCCTCAAGGCCTTCCTGCCGTCCGAACTGCCGGCCCGCTTTGAGGATCTGTTGGTGCCGATGAAGGTCATCACCACGGATTATTACGGGCAGAACGAGGTCATCATCGAAGACGGCGAGCTGTTTCCGGCGCTCGCCGCCTCATCCGCTATCCCCGCCGTCTTCATGCCGGTGCGCCTGCGCGGCCGGGTGATGATCGACGGCGGCATCAGCAATCCGGTGCCCTATGAACCCCTGATGGATCTTGCCGATATCGTCGTCGGCATCGATGTCGTCGGCGCGCCGGAAGGCGACGGCACCCATATTCCGAACCGCATGGAGAGCATCTTCGGCTCCGGCCAGTTGATGATGCAGACGGCGATCTCGCTGAAGCTGAAACTCTGCCAGCCGCACATCTTCCTGCGCCCGACGGTCGGCCGCACCGGCGTCATGGATTTTTTGAAGGCCCGCGACGTGCTGGCCATGTCGGTCGGCGTCAAGGACGAGCTGAAATTCGCCCTTGACCGGGAAATCGAAGCGCGGCTGAAGCGCTGAAGCATTACTGGGCGTGGCCTTCATGGCCTCCGCCCGCGTCATCCGATGCTTCGTTCATCATCATCATCACCGTGCCCTCGAAGCTTGAGAGCAGTGCAAGCGCGGGGGGATCGATGTTTGCCTCGGCATCGCGCAGTTTCGCAGCCAGCGCGGCCGCGTCATTCGCCGGGAGCCCGATCTTTTGCAGCGTACCGGCATCCTTCAGGCTATCGCCGCTGCAGAGATAGATGCTCCAGCCGTGATGCGTCCTCTTCAACAGGGCGCGTCCGCCGCGTCCGTCCTGCCGCCAGCCGACGATCGCCCAATCGGCCTGAACGGCGACGACCGGCGTGAGCTCCAGGGGCTTGTCCGCCGTTTCGAACATCAGCTTCAGCCTTGCCGGGATCACCTGCTGCGGATCGTCGTCCGCGGACGCCATGGATGCGAAGAGCATGCAGGCAAGAAGAGCAATGATCGACTTCATCTCTTGGTCTCCTTCAGGCGAGAACGCGTTTCAATACGGGCACGAAGCGCACGACGATCTGGTCGAAGGCGATCATGACGACAATGGCAAGCCCGCTCATCGGGAAAGCGACGGCGAAGATAGCGGTAATCACCCATAGGCCGTGGTAGACCGAGCGCCTTGGCGGCATGGGTGGCACGCCGAGCCGGCCCGCCGGGCGCCGTTTCCACCACATGACGACTGCTGTCACGCAGCTGAGCACAATGGCCAGGCAGGTTGCGAGCATCAGCAACTGGTTGAAACGCCCCCATTCCTGTCCCTGGTGGACATTGATGCCCCATTCGATCGCCTTGCCGAGGAGCGGATACTGGCCGAAGCCGATATCGATCAGCGGTTTGCCGGAATACTGGTCGATATGGATGGTGCGTTCGTCTGCGAGATCGTCGGGATAAAGCGAGGCGGTATAGACGCCGGTCTCGTCGGAGGGGATCGCCATGTCGAAACCCGGCGCCATGCCCAGCCGCCTGGCGATCTCCACGGCCCTGTCGAGCCCGATCGGCCTGGCCGATTGCGCTGCGGCGATATCGGAAAGCGGAACCGGCGCTTTCTCGACGATCCAGCCGCTCTTCGGCAGGATGTCCTCGGTGACTTTCTGCGACTTCGGCACGTCGTCCCAGAGCTGGACGGGATAGCCGAGGCCGTGTTCGGTCAGCCAGGCATTGGCATTCGTGCCCCAATAGCCCGACCACGGCATGCCTGTGATCGCCAGGAAGAAGATCAGCAGGCCGGCAAAAGCCCCTGTCACCGCATGCAGATCACGCCAGAAAACCCGGCGCCCCGGCGTTCCCCGCACGCTGACGACGCCACCCGTCTGGCGGCGCGGCCACCAGAGATAAATGCCGGTCGCGACCAGCACCATGGCAAAGCCGCCGGCGATCTCGATCAGCCGGTTCGCCGCCTTGCCAAAATAGGCGAGGCTGTGGATACGCTTGACGACATAATTGAACTCGTCCGTCGACCCGACCACATCGAGCACCTTGCCATCATAGGGATTGACGAAGACCAGCATTGCGCCGGCATCTCCGGAGAGGGTGACAATGGCCGATCGTTCGGGTCCGGCCGGGTCCTTGTAGGCGGTCGCCGTCGAGCCCGGCACGGCGGCGGCGGCGATCGCAGCAACCCTCTCCGCCGGCAGCGCCTGGCCGGCCGGCTGGACAATGTAGCGGTGGGCGAAGACGGTGCTGTTGATCTCGTCCTTGAAGAGATAAAGCGACCCGGTCACGGCCAGATTGAGCATGAAGGGAATGACGAGAAGCCCGGCAAAGAAATGCCAGCGCCAGATGGCGCGGTAGAGCGAAACGCCACTGGCGGCGTGCTGCTCCGGTTCGGCGGCAGTAATAGTCGACATGAGAATGGATCCGAATCCACGGGCGACTGCGGGAGCGCAGCTCGGCCGGCGTTGAAAGGCGTGTTGCGGCGCCTGCCGCAACACGGGAGTTCAGGCAGGGATAGGATCGGAAGGGGGCGCGCGAGGGCCGGTATTGGGCGCAAAGAGCTGGCGATGGAAGGCCCCGGCCCGGATCGGCAATTCAACCGCAACTGCAAAGCCGATCGGCGCGCCGGCCACATCCGTCGGCGCCGGCAGCAGTGTGGCGGCGCCGATCCGGCAGGCTTCGCAGCCATGCGAATGCGCCTTGTCGTGCTCGCCGGTGCCGGATTTGTCGGTGCCTGACTCATCCGCAACGGTCACACAAAGCGTCGGCAGGGTCCCGTCCGGAAGGACGTATTGGGCGAGCTCGGCCGGATCGAACGCGGCGGCGGCAGCAGCGGGGGCCTGGTGGGCGATCCCGACGAAAACAAGCGCGACGGCGCACAGGATGCGCAGTGCCCATTGCTCGATCTGTTTCGCCCGCCTGATCAAATTTCCCTCTCTGATCGCACCGATCGCGCGTTTGAATAAACGCCGCTCTCGTCAGATTCAATGCGTCAATTTCGCAAATGCTCGATGCGTGGTCGAGGAAGCCGTGGCTCTCCTGAGGCTCGATGCAGGTCGAGCAGCTGAAACGCCTCCGACATTGCTTCGATCATCGCTTCGGCTATCAGGTCGGCATCGTTATTGCCGATTTCGAACAGACCAAAGCGGAGTTGATAACCCCAGCCTGGCCGGCCACTTGTGAAGGACAGTCGGTCGAGCAGTGGCCGGATAGGTGTTTCCACCGCCGGCCACCACGCGACATCCCGCCTCCAGGGGTGAAAGTCGGCGCTGACTTCTACCTGATATGCATCGGCTGCCTTGACGATGCCAATTGCCGTAAATGCTTGCAGGCGATCCGTGCCGCCGAATGTTTCGGTCGGCGAGTAGTAGATTACGCGATCGCCGGGCGCGCTCCGCCGAAGCGGAGCCGCCTTTCCGTGACAGACCTGCATGAACCCTGCTTCGCGCCCGGTGCGGACGTGATTTGCTGAGGCAACGGCGATCCAGCTCCGGGACATGACTCAGTTCTCAGTCACGTTATAGACGCGCAGGCGATGCCCATCGGGATCCGCGGCGACAAAGCTGCGGCCGAAATCGAGGTCGCTCGGCGGAAAAAGGATGGTCGTTCCCTTGCCTTGCCATTCGGCATGCAGCGTATCGACCATGTCCGCGGTCGCCACCTTGAAGCCGAGATCACAGCCGCCGCCTGCCGCCGTCGGCGCCGGCTTAACACCCGCTTTGCCCCAGAGACCAAGCGCCAAGCCCGAAGGCAGGACGAACATGGCGAAGGTTGGGCCGGACTCGACGGGATCCAGTCCGAGCAGTTGCTTGTAGAAGCTGGCGCTTTTTGGCGCGTCGGTTACGAAGAGGAGAATGCTGTTGCTGTCGATCATGGTAGGCTCCTGTTTGTGGGACAGGAGGGCTTCTACAGATACCTACTGACAGGATCTGGCAGTAGCAACCGTCTGAGCGATGTCGTTCTACGCGTCCGCTGTCGCGTCCGCCGTGCCCGCCAGCGGGTCTTCCTCGAAAAGATCGGCGGCGCGCTTCGGTTTGACCAGCGGTTCGGGTCGCACCGGATGGGAAAACAGCATGTCGCGTCCGGCCTGCAACCCTTCGGTGACCTGCAGGGCAAGCCGCGCCTCGTCGCGCTTGCGGATATCCTCGCCGATCTCATAGGCGTCGACCTCGGAGACGCCGAGCGCCTCCAGCGTCCGCCGTCCGAAGAGCAGGCCCGATTCCAGCGTTTCGCGCAGCTCGTAATCGACGCCCTTGTTGCGCAGCTCGATCGAATGGATGCGGTCGTAGGAGCGCACATAGAGCCTTGTGTGCGGATAGTCGGCCTGCACCAGTTCCACCACCTTGTCGGTGATCTCCTTCTTCTGCGTGCAGACGAGCACGATCTTTGCCCGGTCGATGCCGGCCGAGCGCAGCACGTCCTTGCGCATGCCGTCGCCGAAATAGATGCGGAAGCCGAAGGAGGAGGCTTGGCGGATGCGGTCGGCCGAAAAATCGATGACGGTGACGCTGCGCCCGCCGGCAAGCAGGATCTGGGCGGCGATCTGGCCGAAGCGCGAGAAGCCGACCATCAGCACGTCGGCGCCCGCACCCTCGAAATCCTCGTCCAGCTCCTCCTGTGCGTCGCCGCTGAGCAGCCGCTTCGAAAGGGCCGCTCCGATCGGTGTCAGCGCCATGGAGAGCGTGACGATCGCCACCAGCAGCGATGCCGTGCTCGTCGACATCAGCCCGGTCGCTCCCGCCGTTGTGAACAGCACGAAGCCGAATTCACCGCCCTGCGGCAGCAGGAAGGCAATGCGGATCGCGTCATCGTGCGGCGAGCCGGAGATCCGGCAGAGCCCATAGATGATGGTCGCCTTGACGGCCATGACGATCGGCACGGCGACGATGACGAAGAGCGCATTATCGAAGAGAACGTCGAGCTCCAGCGACAGGCCGACGGCGATGAAGAAGATGGCGAGCAGTACGCCGCGGAACGGCTCGATATCGGCCTCCAACTCGTGCCGATACGAGGATTCGGCCAGCATCACGCCGGAGAGAAAGGCACCCATCGCCATTGAAAGTCCGGCAAGCTGCATCAGGCTTGCCGATCCCATGACGACGAAGAGGGCGGCAGCGATCATTGCCTCGCGCGCGCCGGTGCGGGCGATGACCTGGAAGAGCGGCGTCAGCAGGTAGCGTCCGGCGACGACCATCGCCGCCACCGCGCCGACGGCGACCGCAAAATCGGTCAGCGGTGCGTTGCTGGCTTTGTCGCTGCCGTCGAGGACGGTGATCAGCGCCAAGAGCGGCACGATCGCCAGATCCTGGAACAAGAGCATCGAGAAGGAACGCTGCCCGTATCTCGTATTGACGTCGCCGTCGCCCTCGAGGATCTGCATGGCGAAGGCGGTCGAAGACAGCGCCAGGCCGAAGCCGGCGACGATGCTGCCGCGCCAGTCGAGAACGCCGGAGAGAAAGGCAAGCGCAGTCAGCGCCAGCCCCGTCACCACCACCTGCGCCGTGCCGAGGCCGAAAATGTCGCGCCGCATCTGCCAGAGGCGGCTGGGCTTCAATTCCAGCCCGATGATGAACAGCAGGAAGACGACGCCGAGCTCGGCGACGCCGAGGATCTGTTCGCCGTCGGTAATGCCGTGGAAGACAGGACCGATAACGATGCCGGCAGCAAGATAGCCGAGGACGGTGCCGAGCCCGAGCCTCTTGAAGATCGGAGCGGCGACCACCGCACCGCCGAGCAGCAGGATCGTTTCGGAAAAAAGGTCATTGGGCGCTGACATGCTGGCAATTTCTTTCAGGTGGCGGGAAACATCCGGCAGCTCTGATAAAGAATCGGCGGCGGCGGCCTTGATGCATGGGAGAGTGCACAATAAATGGAAGCCGAAGGAAAGGCCAAATCATGTCCTCTGAAATCGATTCCTCGACACTTCTTTCCCGCGCAAGTCAATTGATCGATCTGGCAAGGAAGGCAGGGGCCGACGCCGCCGACGCCGTCGTCGTTCGCTCGCGGTCGCAATCGGTCAGCGTTCGTCTTGGCAAGGTCGAGGGAACGGAATCCTCCGAAAGCGATGATTTTTCCCTGCGCGTCTTCATCGGCAAACGCGTCGCCAGCGTTTCGGCCAATCCGGGCTTCGATCTGCAGGCGCTTGCCGAACGCGCCGTCGCCATGGCCAGGGTTTCCCCGGAGGATCCCTTCGCATGCCTCGCCGATGAGGCGAGCCTTGCGAAATCATATCCCAACCTGCAATTGTTCGATGCCACAGAGGTGTCCTCCGAGATGCTGCGCGAGGCGGCTCTTGCCGCCGAGGCTGCGGCCCTTGCGGTCAAAGGTGTGACCAATTCCTCCGGCGCCGGCGCATCCGCCGGCATGGGCGGCCTTGTCCTCGCCACCTCGCACGGTTTTGCGGGCAGCTATATGGGCTCCCGGTTCGGCCATTCCGTCAGCGTCATCGCTGGCGAAGGCACCGGCATGGAACGCGACTATGATTTCGACAGCCGCCTCTATTATGCCGAGCTCGACGACCCTGCCGACATCGGCCGCCGTGCCGGCGAACGGGTGGTGAAGCGTATCAATCCGCGCCAGGTGCCGACCGGCAAGAACGTCACCGTCATCTTCGACCCGCGTGTCGCCCGCGGCTTCGTCGGCCATATCGCCGGCGCGATCAATGGCGCCGCCGTCGCCCGCAAGACCAGTTTCCTGCGCGACAGGATGGGTCAGCAGGTGCTGAAGTCGGGCCTGTCGATCACCGACGATCCGCTGATCGTGCGCGGCCCCGCCTCGCGGCCCTTCGACGGCGAGGGTGTGTCCGGCGAGCGGCTGGCGATGATCGAGGACGGTGTTCTGAAGCACTGGTTCCTTTCGACCTCGACCGGCCGCGAGCTCGGCCTTCCAACCAATGGCCGCGGCGTGCGCGGCGGCACCGCCGTTTCGCCGTCCTCCACCAACCTCGCCCTCGAACCCGGCGACATCTCGCCGGAGGAGCTGATCCGCAGCGTCGGCAACGGCTTTTACGTCACCGAACTGATCGGCCACGGCGTCAACATGATCACCGGCGAATACAGCCGCGGTGCCACCGGCTTCTGGATCGAGAACGGCGAACTCACTTTCCCGGTTTCCGAGGTGACGATTGCCTCGAACCTCAAGGACATGTTCATGCGCCTGACGCCGGCAAACGACGTCGACCGCAAGTTCGGCGTCGCCGCACCCACCCTCGCCATCGAAGGCATGACCCTCGCGGGACAGTGAGGAGCGGCGAGAAGGAAGTGATTGACGCGATGAGCGATAGCGAAAAGCTCCGCTGGCAGGGCGATCTCGCCTTGATCGCCGAGGCTGCGAAGGAGGCCGGCGCGGTCGCCTTTGGCTTCTTCAACCAGTCTCCCGAGGTCTGGTGGAAGAACGGGGATCGCTCGCCCGTCAGCGCTGCCGATTTCGCCGCCAACAAGACGCTCGAGTCGATCCTGCGCAAGGCCCGTCCGGATTACGGCTGGTTGTCGGAGGAAACGGAGGACGATGCCGAGCGCCTCTCGCGCGAGACGCTGTTCATTATCGATCCGATCGACGGTACACGCGCTTTTCTCGCCGGGCAGAAGGTCTGGTGCGTCAGCGTCGCGGTCGTCCATCGCGGCCGGCCGGTCGCCGGCGTGCTCTACGCCCCGGCGCTCGAAGAGCTTTATGAGGCCGCCGATGGCAGCGCGGCGCTGAAGAACGGCGAGCCCTTCATCGTCTCCGCCGCAGGGCCGGAGGAGACGAGCCGGCTGGCGATCGGCGAAGACGTGCTGAAGACCCTTCCCGCGACGTTCCGCGAGCGGGTCAGGCGCGAAAAACATGTTCCGTCGCTTGCCTATCGCATCGCCATGGTGGCGGACGGCCGCCTCGAAGCCACCTTCGTCAAGGGCAATTCACATGATTGGGACCTTGCCGCCGCCGATCTGATCCTTAGCCGTGCCGGCGGCCGCCTCGTCGACCTCGACGGGAATCCGGTCGTCTATAATCGCTCCGAAGTCACCCACAAGGTGCTGTGTGCGGCGCCGGCGCCTCGCATCGATGAGTTCCTTGCGGCCTTTGCCGGGCGACGAGACAGTTGACGTTTCCGTCAAAATCCCGCAGATGGGGTGGCGGAGGAGAATGGGCAGAAAGAGAACAAGAAAATGACTGAGTCCGGTGACAAGAAGCAGCTTTTGCATCTCGTTTTTGGCGGCGAACTGGAAAGTCTCGATGACGTCCAGTTCCGTGACCTGAAGGGTCTCGATATCGTCGGCATCTTTCCCGATTATGCCACGGCGCTGACGGCCTGGAAGGCGAAGGCGCAGCAGACGGTCGACAATGCGCATATGCGCTATTTCATTGTCCACATGCATCGTTTGCTCGATCCGCAGGAAAAGGCCGGCGGCCACTGACCTCGGCCATCGATTCCCCACCAAGTGCCGGCGGCGGCTGCCATCGGTCGCGCCGGCTTGCTGCATCGGGCGCCGTCGATCCGGATCGTTTGACGCATTCTGAACAAATTAATCGGCCATTTCGGCCGCAACGATAATCAGGGAATGGGTTTGATGTCGATCGTCTTGGATCGGAGGCTGGCGCAATGAGCTCCCGGATGGCGCGGTTCGGTCTGAGCGCATATCGTCTGGCGGGAACCGTAGCCTCTCCGGTCGTCGGCCTTTATATCACCTACCGCACGGCCAAGGGCAAGGAAGACCGCGCGCGCCGCCTGGAACGCTTCGGCTATCCGAGCGCCAACCGGCCGCAAGGCCCGCTCGTCTGGTTTCATGCCGCAAGTGTGGGCGAAACCAATGCCGTCATTCCGCTGATCCGCGAAATCCGCCGCCGCGATATTCACGTCATCCTGACGACCGGCACCATCACTTCGGCCAGGCTCGCCGCCGAGCGCCTCGGTGATGAAGCGATCCATCAATATGTGCCGCTCGATCTGAAGCCGTCGGTCAGCCGCTTTCTCGATTATTGGCAGCCCGATTGCGCCATCATCGCCGAATCCGAGATCTGGCCGGCAACCGTGCTGGAGCTCGGCCGCCGCCGCATTCCGCAGATCCTGATCAATGCCCGCATGTCGGACCGCTCCTTTGCCCGCTGGCGCCGCCGCCCAGCGATTGCCGAAGCCCTGTTCGAAAATCTCGCCCTCGTCATCGCCCAGTCCGATGTCGATGCCGAGCGTTTCCGCGATCTCGGCGCCGTTCCCGTCATCACCTCGGGCAATCTCAAGGTCGATACCGACGCTCCGCCCTATGACAGCGCTGTCCTCGCCCGCTACAAGAAGCAGATCGGCGATCGTAAGACCTGGGCGGCGATTTCGACCTTCGACGGCGAGGAGAATGCCGCCGGCATTGTCCATCGCGCCCTGAAGGAACGTGACCGCCAGTTGACGATCATCGTGCCGCGCCATCCCGAACGCAGCGACGAGATCGAGGCGGCTCTGGTCAAGCAGGGCCTCAAGGTCGCCCGCCGCACCCGCGACGACGTCCTGTCGGCCGATATCGATATATTCCTCGGCGATACGATCGGTGAAATGGGCCTTTATCTTCGCCTGACGGAGATCGCCTTCGTCGGTCGTTCGCTGTTTGCCGAAGGCGGCCAAAACCCGCTGGAGCCGGCCATGCTTGGCTGCGCCATCCTCTCCGGCGGCAATGTTCAGAATTTCCGCGAGGCCTATCAGAAGCTTGCCCGCAGCGGCAGCGCCCGCATGGTGCGCGATACCGAAATGCTGGCCAAGGGTGTGCATTACCTTTTGATCAATGACGACGCCCGCCGCAAGATGATCGAAGCCGGCATCGCCACCGTGCACGAGATGCGCGGCGCGCTCACGGCGACGGTGAAGGGGCTGGAACCCTATATCAATCCGCTGACGGTCAAGGCGCGCCTGCTGCCCAAAGCCGTCGCCCAGCTCTGAGGAGGCGCGATGTCAGGCCCGGCGCGTATCAAAGGGATCCTCTTCGACAAGGACGGCACGCTGCTCGACTATGACGAGAGCTGGTTGCCGGTCAATCGCGAGCTTGCCCGCATCGCCGCCGAGGGCGATCCGCTTCTCGCAGACCGGTTGCTTTTCGCTTGCGGCATGGATCCTCAGACCGGCCATATCGTTCCCGACAGCCTACTCGCTGCCGGCAATACCCGACAGATTGCCGAGGGGCTCGTCGCCGCCGGCTCGATGGTCGATGTCGGCGAACTGACGACCCGCCTCGACGATCTCTTTTCCGGCGCTGCCGAGTTTTCCGTGCCGGTGACCGATCTTGCCGGCTTCTTCGCAAGGCTGCATCGGCGCGGCTTCAAGCTCGGCGTCGCCTCTAGCGACAACGAGCGCTCCATCCGCCAGACGGCCGAACGCTTCGGTTTTGATCGCTATGTCGATTACATCGCCGGCTACGACAGCGGTTTCGGCGTCAAGCCGGAACCCGGCATGGTGCTCGGCTTCTGCGCCGCGACCGGTCTTTTGCCGGAAGAGGTCGCGATCGTCGGCGACAACAATCATGATCTGCATATGGGCCTGAATGCCGGGACGGGGCTCAGGATTGCGGTGCTGACCGGCACCGGCTCGCGCGATTCGCTTGCCGCCGCTGCCGATCATGTGCTCGACGATATCACGGCCATCGAGTCATTGCTGCCGGACCTGCAACCGGCTTAAACCGCGCGCGATCTTGGCAAGGACTTGCATTTTCACCGGTTTTGGCTTCTCAATCCGGCCGGTCGAAAAGCAAGGGGCCGGTTCTGAAGCCGGGCAGGGGAGCGGGACGGCACGATGATATCCGAAGCGCCGCCGTTCTGGTGGAGGAAAGCCGATTGGCGGGCCTGGATACTGGCGCCGCTTTCCTTTCTCTACGGCCGTGTCGCCGGCTACCGAATGGCCCATGCGCGCCGCGCCTCCGTATCCATTCCCGTCATCTGCGTCGGCAATTTCACCGTCGGCGGCGCCGGCAAGACGCCGACGGCGCTGACGATCGCCCGCGCCGCAAAGGCGAAAGGCCTGAAACCCGGCTTTCTCAGCCGGGGCTACGGCGGCTCGCTCGACGTGACGACGGTGGTCGATCCTCATCATCACCGGGCCGTCGCCGTCGGCGACGAGCCGCTGCTGCTTGCCCAGGAGGCGTTGACGGTGATTTCCCGGCGGCGCATCGAGGGGGCTCGGCGCCTGGTCGCGGAAGGCGCCGACCTCATCATCATGGATGACGGTTTCCAGAGCGCCCGGCTGGCGATCGACTATGCCCTGCTCGTCATCGACGCGACGCGCGGTCTCGGCAACGGCCATATCGTGCCGGCCGGCCCGGTCCGCGCCCCGATCCGCCAGCAGTTGCGCTCGGCGACGGCTCTGCTCAAGGTCGGCGGCGGCCATGCAGCCGACAGGATCGTCCGCATGGCGGCGCGCGCGGCAAAGCCTTATTTCACAGCATCGCTCAAGGTACGCGGCGCCGATAGGCTCGCCGGCGTCAGGGTGCTGGCCTTTGCCGGCATCGCCGATCCCGCCAAATTCTTCCGTACCGTCGAATCGCGCGGCGCCGAAATCACAGTCGCCAAGACCTTCGGCGACCACGAGCACCTGACCGAGGAAGAGATCGGCGATATCCTGACGACAGCCGAGCGCCAGGATCTTCTGATCGTCACCACCGCGAAGGATTTCGTCCGCCTGTCCGGCCATCACGGCAAGTCGGAAGAGCTGGCGCAAAAGTGCCGGGTCATCGAAGTGGACATGGTCTTCGACGATCACCTCGCTCCAGGCTTAATCATCGACCGGGCAATAGTCGCCTGCCGCGAACGGCGCCTGCGGGAGATGAAGGCGAAAAAATAAAGACCTGAAGCGCAAGCAGCGACTCTGAACAATCGCGACGCGCCTGCTTTAGCGCCGCTGGTTCGGCAGCACGCCGGCGCGTTTGTCGCCTTCGATCGCCGAGATCACGTCGGCATAGGGTTCCTGGCGGGCGACGCTCCAGTAGCGCAGTTCGTCAAGCGGAATTTGTTTTCCGGTCATCGCGCAGACGACATAGGAGCCGGGCGAGACAATCTGGAAATCGCCGTCGAGATAGCGGATCTTCGCCTCGCGGTTTCCGTGCCCTTCGAACAAATTCATGCGCTCCGTTCCCTGCTGCCTGTCATGCGTCTGCCATACTCCCGCAGCAGCGGCTTTGCCAGCTTTTTTAGCTTCTGCCGAAAAGCCGCTCGATATCGCTGAGCTTCAATTCGATATAGGTCGGCCGGCCATGATTGCACTGGCCGGAGCCGGGCGTCACTTCCATTTCTCTCAGCAGCGCGTTCATTTCCTCCGGCCGCAGGCGCCGTCCGGAGCGAACTGATCCATGGCAGGCCATGGTCGCCGCCACATATTCGAGCTTTGCCGACAGGCCGGACGCCGTGTCCCATTCGGCGATCTCGTCGGCAAGCTGGCGGATGAGGCCATGGGCATCGACCTCGCCGAGCATTGCCGGCGTTTCGCGCACGGCGATCGCCCCGGGACCGAAGCGCTCGATTGCCAGGCCGAGTTCCGAAAGCTCGGCCGCATGCTGCATCAGCCGGTCGCAATCCTCCTCGGGAATATCGATGATCTCAGGGATGAGCAGCACCTGCGAGGCCAGCCGCTTCGAGTGGAGCGCCTTGCGCATCGCCTCGAAGACCAGCCGCTCATGTGCCGCATGCTGGTCGACGATGACGAGCCCGTCCTCGGTCTGGGCGACGATGTAGTTGGCATGGATTTGCGCTCGCGCCGCGCCGAGCGGATAGCGCCCGGTTGCTTCGGGAGAGGCCGGTTCGGGCGCGGCCGGCTGCGGCGAAGGCGGCGGCTCGGCCCGCGCAGTCGGCATTGATAATCCGTCGAAAGAGGCCTGCGGCCGTTCGCTGAGACCGCTTGCCGGCTGGTAGGGCCGAAAGGGCGAGGTTTCGGCCGACCATGGCGCTTGCGGCCGCTGCGCAAAAGGTTGGAAGCCGGGGCGAAAGGCGCGCAGCATCTCGCTCGCTCCTGTTGTCGCTGCTCGGCTGCCATCGCGCGCCAGCGCCTCGCGGATGGCGCCGACGATCAGGCCGCGCACCAGGCCCGGGTCGCGGAAGCGCACGTCGGATTTAGCCGGATGCACGTTGACGTCGACGAGAGCCGGATCAAGCGTGATCGACAGCACCGCCACCGGATAGCGTCCTGAAGGAATCGTCTCGGCATAGGCGCCGCGGATCGCCGAGAGGATCAGCTTGTCCTGCACCGGCCGGCCGTTGACGAAGGCATATTGATGAGCGGAGTTGCCGCGATTGAAGGTCGGCACACCGGCAAAGCCGGTCAGCGCGATATCCTCGCGCACGGCATCGAGGAGAATGGCGTTGTCGCGGAATTCCTGGCCGAGCACCTGCGCCATGCGCGCCAGATGATCGTCGCCCGTCGCCGGAAATTCCAGCGTCGTGCGGTCCGAACCCGACAGCACGAAGCGCACGGCGGGAAAGGCAATCGCCATGCGCTTGACGATTTCGGTAATAGCGCCGGCCTCGGCCTTTTCGCTCTTCAGAAATTTCAGCCGCGCCGGCGTGGCGAAGAACAGGTCGCGCACTTCGACGATGGTGCCGGGATTGGCGGCGGCCGGCCGGAGATGCACGATCTTGCCGCCGGCAACGGTGATCTCGTGGCCGCCGGCGCTGTCGCGCCTGCGGCTGGCGATGCTGAGCCTGGCGATGGAACCGATCGACGGCAGCGCCTCGCCGCGGAAGCCGAGTGTGCGGATATCCTCGAGCGTCTCGGAGATCTTCGAGGTGCAGTGGCGCCGGACCGCCAGTTCCAGATCGGCCGCCTCCATGCCGGAGCCGTTGTCGCTCACCCGCAGCAGCGCCTTGCCGCCGCCTGCCGTGGCGATCTCGATGCGCGTCGCCCCGGCGTCGAGCGCGTTTTCGATCAGTTCCTTGGCAGCGCTCGCCGGCCGTTCGATGACCTCGCCGGCGGCGATCTGGTTGATGAGCGTTTCGGAGAGCTGTCTGATGGCCATGGGCTATTTTCGGGGATTCGCGGGCTGGAGGGAAGGGGATTCCATAGGCTTTACAGAAGCGTGATCTGTGGCTCCCCAGTTTCGACTGATCGGCGGTGTTAAGCCGGTTTTAACAGAAAAATGGCATTTTTATTCATATACCTCCGGAAGCTGCGAAAATCGAACAAATGTGGGACGCAAGAGAATGAGTGCCGGCTTCGAAAAGGCGGACACGTCATCGGAAGTCGACGGGACTCCCGCCGAGGCCGATCTGCAGACGGCGCTTTTCGATGTCGTATGCGACGGTCTTTCGGCAGCGTTCATCATCTACGACAAGAACGATCACCTGATCTTCGCAAGCCGCCAGATCCTCGAATTCTTCCCGCTGCCGGCCGAGATGCTGAAGCCGGGCACACGGCTGCGCGATTTCCTGGGCGCGATCTACGATACCGGCGTTCGTCAGCAATATGATGTCAGGCAGGGCGGCTCGCTCAGCCGCGAGGACTGGCTGTCGCAGAAGATTGCCTCGCATTGGCGCGAGCGCTTCGATGCGGTCGAGCGTCATGGCGCCGACAGCTGGGTCCGCTTCGTCAAGCGCAGGCTGCCGGGCGGTTACGGCGTCACCATCGTCTCGGACATTTCCGAAGACAAGAAGCGCGAGGAGCAGTGGCGCTCGGATCTGGAACGGGTGCAGCTCACCGAGGATATTCTCGACAATCTGCCGTTTCCGCTTTTCGTCAAGGACCGCAATCTTACCTATGTCGCGGTCAATCTCGCCTTCTGCGAGAAGTACCAGACCACCGCCGACGAGGTGCTCGGACGCAAGAGCGGCGATCTTTTTTCGCCCGAGATCGCCAAACGCTTCGAAGAAAGCGACCGTCACGTGCTGGAAACCGGCGAGATGTCGATCTCCCGCCAGCGACAGATCTCCCGAGACGGCATCGAGCGTGACATCGTCAGCCGCAAGCACCGTATCGGCAAGCCCGGTCGCTATTTCCTGGTGTCGACGACGCAGGACCTGCCGCGCGACGGCGCTGATCTCGAGGAGTTCGACCGCGCCTCGGCGATGACCACATCCGCCAACCAGAGCTATCGCCGCGCCTATGTGCCGGTGCCGAGCGCGGTGGAGCGTCGCGAGCCGGCGGCGATGGAAGCGATCGTTCCGGAGAATTTCTCCGGCCGCAAGATCCTTGTCGTCACCGCCGACCTCGCCGCCGAGGCCGCGGCCTTGCGCACGCTGTCGAAATACGGTTTCGAATCCTGTTCGGTGCGCGGCGAGGACGAGGAGGAGCGCTTCCTGGAAATCGCCACCTCCTCCGGCATCTCGCTCGATCTCTTGATCATCGACAATCAGATGGGCATGCGCTGCCTCGAGCTCTCCGAGCAATACGGCATACCGGCGCTCGTCATGGACGGCTTCCAGATCGCCAACGAACTCACCTTCCAGATCGCCCGCCATTTCAATCGCAACAGCCGCAACGACGGCGCCGGCACGGATGCCGATTGGGAAATCAGCATCTCCGATGACATGGTCGGCCTGCAGGTTCTCGTCGCCGAAGACAATGATATCAACCAGATCGTCTTCACACAGATCCTCGAGGGACTCGGTTATCGCCATATGATCGCTGCGACTGGCGACGAGGTCGTGCGCCTCTGGGCCGAACACAGGCCGCAGGTGGTGCTGATGGATATTTCCCTGCCGGGCTTCAACGGCTTCGAAGCCGCGCGCCTGATCCGGCAGATGGAGGAAGTCGGGGCCGCAGCTCGCACCCCGATCATCGGCGTGCTTACCCAGGCCTTCGAGCGCGATCGAGCCGAATGCGTCAAATCGGGTATGGACGATGTC
This sequence comes from Rhizobium lentis, assembly GCF_014200175.1. Lineage (GTDB taxonomy): Bacteria > Pseudomonadota > Alphaproteobacteria > Rhizobiales > Rhizobiaceae > Rhizobium > Rhizobium mulingense. Next base: position 145,219 of record NZ_JACHBD010000010.1, read on the forward strand.
ATCATGAAACCCGTCAGCCCCGACATGCTCGAGGCGATATTTCAGAAATATCTGGTGGAAGAGGGCGCCCGGGTTCGAACGAGCGCGTGATACTGAAATATGGCCGTCTCCTCATGACGGCATCCTGGTCTCGCCGATAGCGTCAGCTCCTAAATTTAGGGCGAATCGGGCTGTCCGAGCAGCTGATTTACTAGCGAATTGTTAAGAAATGCCGGTCATTCTTTGCTCGGCTGCGGAGGAAAGCTCGGGTTTGCATGAAGAAATCGGCGGACATGGCTTCCTTGACCGTGAGTCACAATGAGCTTCAGGCGATGGCCTATACCGATCCGCTGACCGGATTGGGGAACCGCAATCGCATGCGCGAAAAGGTCCTGCAGATTTCTGCCGAGCGCGCCAGCGATCCGGCTCCCTTCACCATCGGCATTGCCAATCTCGACAGCTTCAAGCCGATCAACGATCTTTTCGGCTCGTCGGCCGGCGATGAAATCCTCTGCCAAGTCGCCCATCGCCTCAAGGCCTGTATTCCGGACGGCGCGCTGGTCACCCGTCACGACGGCGACGAATTCGCTTTTGTGCTGCCGTTGATTTTCGAACGGGCGAGCGCGGAGAAATTCGGCCAGATGATCCGCGAGGTGCTGTCGGCGCCTTATGATCTCGGCGATCGCAACGTCCGTCTCTCCGCCTCCTTCGGCTTTGCCATCTATCCTTTTGCCGGAGAGGACTGCGAGGAGCTGCTGAAGAGCGCCGAAACGGCGCTCTATCGGTCCAAGCGCCGCGGCCGCGGCCAGATCACCGTCTATTCGCGCGAGATCGCCCAGGAGATGAAGCGCGCCACGCAGCTGGAGCAGGCGCTGAGAAACGCCATCATATCGGACGCGATCGATGTGCATTTCCAGCCGATCGTCTCGCTATCAAACAATCAGGTCGTCGGCTTCGAGGCGCTGGCGCGCTGGAACGATCCCGATCTCGGCTTCGTTTCGCCCGGCGTCTTCGTGCCGCTCGCCGAAGAGCGCGGTTTCATTGACGCCCTGTCGGAAACGCTGCTGCGCAAGGCCGCGGAAGCGGCGCTCTCCTGGCCGCGCGAACTGTTCCTGTCGTTCAATCTTTCTTCGGCGCAGCTGATGGATCCCGGCACGAGCGGCAGCATCCTGTCGATCCTCGGCCGGGTCGGCTTCGATCCGCATCGTCTGGAATTGGAGATCACCGAGACGGCGGTGATGGGTTCGGCCGACACCGCCCACCGCATCATCGCCGATCTGCGCGCCGCCGGCGTGCGCATCTCGCTCGACGATTTCGGCACCGGCCAGTCGAGCCTCGGGCGCCTGCGCGACTTCATCTTCGACAAGATCAAGATCGACCGCGCCTTCGTCTCGCGCATCAATTCCGACCGCGCCTCCGAACACATCATCAAGGCGATCCTTGCCATGTGCGACGGCCTGGAACTGGAAGTCGTGGCCGAGGGAATCGAGGATTACGCCGAGGCGGTGAAACTGCGCACACTCGGCTGCGGCATGGGCCAGGGCTATCATTTCGGCCGCCCGGCCGACGGCATCGCCACACTGCGTTTCCTGCACGAGAACTACTACGATGCGGCGATGGCCGAGCGCGTCAGCGCATAAGCAATTCCAGCAAAAGTGCACAGCGGTTTTGCGTCCGGAATTGCGTAGAGCAGGCAAGCCCAATTCCAGCAAAAGTGCAACGGTTTCGCTTTGCCATCAAGCGAAACAGAAATAGCGATGGCGCCCCTAGGAGCGCCATCGCCTACGCTATACTACCGCGCGTGGTTTACTTAGGCGTGGTCGAGCCGGTTGCCGTCGTATCGGTACCGGTTGCGGCCGGGGCCTTTTCTGCGGCCTGCATTGCCAGCGTCTTGAATTCAGGCGCGGCCTTCAGCGATTCGGCCGTTTCGGTGGTCGTCAGCTTGAGGCTGCCGTCCTGGGTGTTCTGGGCGACCGTGATCTTTTCCATCGGAACGGCAACATCCTTTTCGCCAATGCCAAGGAAGCCGCCGACGCCGACGATCGCGGCAATGATGCCGCCGTCCTTCTTCAGAATCAGGTCGTTGATGCTGCCGATGCTTTCGTTGTTGGCGTTATAGACCGACTGGCCGATATAGGTGTTGGCGCTGATCTGGTCCGGAGCCTGCTCCGTCAAATAAGTGCCCTGAGCCATATCGGTGCTCGGGGTTGCGGCCGGAGCCTGTGCGGCATCGCCTGCCGGTTTGGTGACATCAGGAGTGACCGGTTTCGGCGCTGCCGGATCAGCAGGCGCTGCCTGGGTTGGAGCAGCGGGATCCGCAGGCTGCGGCGCGGTCTGCGAGAATGCCGCTGGTGCGAAAGCCGTGGCAAACAGCGCGCCAGCGGCAACGGTCGTCAAAAGTTTGCGTGTCATTTCGAACCTACTTTCATTTCCCTAGAGTGAGCGCGACCCGGCAATGATCCTTGCCACGCCGGTTCCTAGGGAAAATGAGTGGTGCGCCGATTGGTTCCGGTTGAAAACACGGAAAATTTCTCGATTTTCACGGAACTTTTATCCACGGATGGCGGCTGAAACGAAAAAGCGCCCCCCTTTCGGGGGCGCCTCGAATTGTGGTCCCAAGGCGCCGTCTTCAGATGACGTAGACGGGATCGAACACACCCTTGACCTCGATGCCGAGTTCGAGCAGCGCGCCGGCCGAGGGCTGGGCCGAACGGGCGTCCTCGTCGAGCCCTTCCCAGGCTGTCGTCACCGCCAGCCGGTCGGCATTGACGCCGATGAAGGCCGGGCAGGAGGGTTGGACGGCGGGAACCTTGTAGCGCGAGATGCGCAGCCCATCGGGATTGTAACGATCGACGACGCCGGCGCCCCAGCGGGCATTCCAGATATAGCCGTCGGCATCGACCACCGAGCCGTCGATGTCGCCGGGCTCGTTCATGCTGTCGACGAGCACGATCGGCTCGCCCGCCGGCAGGCCGGTGTGCGGATCGACCATGACGCGCATCAGCCGGTTGATGCGGGAATCCGTGTAGTAGCCGATCGCGCCGTCGGGCGAGAAGCAGATCGAATTCGGGATGCTGATGCCATTGAAGATCTTCGTCACCTTGCCGCCAGCGACATGATAGATGGCGCCGGCCTGGTTTTCCGCCCGCTTGCTCATCGTCCCGATCCAGAGTGCGCCGGAGGGATGGGTGCGGCCGTCATTGGAGCGGTTTTCCGGCCTGTCGTTTTCGAGAGCGGCGTAGAAGGTGAGGTTGCCGCTTGCGAGATCGCGCACGAAAAGCCCTTCTTCGGTCGCGATCAGCTGCCGTCCGGCGTCGATGCGGGCGAGCACGCTTGCCATCACCGGCAGCGGGTGGACCTTTTTTTCCCCCGTCGCCAGTCTGAGTTCGTGCAACTCCTTGCCGAGGATGTTGAACCACCAGACCGTATTGCTGTCCGGATCATAGGTCGGCCCTTCGCCAAGGACGGAATTGGTGTTGCAAAGGGTCTTGCCTTCGAACTCGTAGATGTCGGTCATACCTTCACGCTCCTATGGCTGCATCATAGGCGTAAATGGTCGTCTTGGCACGCTCGGCAACCTCTGCCGCGCTCATTCCCGGCTTGTAGAGGCTGGTGCCGAGGCCGAAGGCGAAGATGCCGGCCTTGGTGTAATCGGCGAAATTCTTGTCCGATACGCCGCCGACGGCGGCAATCGTCAGTTCCGGCGGCAAGATCGCGCGGATCGCCGTGATCCCGGAGGGACCGAGCACGCTCGCCGGAAAGAATTTGAGCCCGGTGGCGCCTGCCCGCGCTGCGGCCAGTGCCTCGGTCGGCGTGAAGACGCCCGGCATCGTCACCATGCCGTATCGGCGCGCCCGGATGATCACCTCGGGTTCGACATTCGGCGTCACCAGCAGCTTGCCGCCGGCCGAATTCAGGCTGTCGACCGCCTCGACCGTCAGCACCGTGCCGGCGCCGATCAGCACCTCAGGCGGCGCCATCTTGGCGGCGATCTCGATGGATTTGAACGGCTCCGGCGAGTTCAGCGGAATCTCGATCGCCGTCAGGCCGTTGTCGATCAGCGCGCCGACGACGCTTTCGGTCTCGTCCGGCCGGATGCCGCGCAGGATGGCAATCAGCGGGCGCTTCATATCGGGGAAGGGGATACGGTTCATCGTGTCAGCTTTCTCAATTCGGCCAGATGGCTTCGGCGGCGGCCGACAGCCCGCGGCGCACGGCGGCGTCCGCATCGATGGCGGTGAAGGCGAGGGAAAGGATTTTGAAGGCCTGTTCGTAGAGCGCCTGCAGGCGTCCGGAGGCGACGAGGATGATGCCTGAGTCGGTGGCATCCTGCAGCGCGCCGGCGATTTCGAGGCCGATCAGCGTGCCGGAGAGCCGGGCTTGCGCGGCAGCGGCGGAGATCCCGTGCAGCAACTGGCCGGAGCGAGCGGTAAACAGCAGGTTGGAGGCAAGAGCCGGGCGCGCGAAGGCGGCCGAGACCGCCGCCTCGAAGGCCGCCGCATCCGCCGGCTGCGCCTCGGCCCCGGCAACGGCATGCGCAAGGATCGTGTGTTTGCTGACCGCGTCGAAGAGTTCGCCGGTCATGAAGGTGGAAAAGCCGCTGACCTTGCCGTCGCTGACATGCACCCATTTCGAATGCGTGCCGGGCATGCAGACCGCCTGGGCGCCGGCACTGGTGCTGCCGAGTGCGCCGAGAAGCTGGGTTTCCTCGCCGCGCATGACGTCGGGTGTCGCCGCCTGCCGCTGGGCAAGGCCCGGCAGAATGCGGATGTCGCGGCTTTCGCCGGGCACGGAGACCGCGCCGGTGAGGATGGCGGCAAGCGGCGCGGGCACGTCGACGTAACCGGCCTCGATCCAGCCCTGCCTGGCGCCGGCCATGCCGCAGACGATAACCGGCAGATTTTCCGGTGCCTCGACAGCGGCGAGATGGCTGGCAAGTACGGCGGAAAAGCCGGTTTTTGCCGCGCTCGTCATGCCTTCGCCGCTGCGGCGCTCGGCAAGGACGCTGCCGTCCCGGCCGATGAGCCACAGCCGGAAGCTGCTGGTGCCCCAGTCCACCGCGACATAAGCGGGATTCGTCATTACAGAATGCCTCCATCGACAATCAGGGACTGGGCGGTCATTCCAGCCGCGCAGTCGGATGCAAGAAACAGGCAGGGGCCGACAATCGCATCGGCTTTGAGCGCGACCTTTAGGCATTGCTGCTCGACTGAGCGGGCGATGCTCTCTTCGGTCAGCCAGAGCTGCATCTGCCGTTCGGTGACGACCATACCGGGCAGAATGCAGTTGACCCGGATATTCTCCGGGCCGAGCCTGCCGGCCATGCTCTTCGTCAATCCGACGACCGCAGCCTTCGCTGCCGCATAAGAGGGAAAACCGCCCATGTTGAGCTTGAAGGCGATCGACGACATATTGATGATCGCGCCGCCACCGGCGGACCGCATCGATGGCGCCACAGCCTGCGAGGCGAAAAACACATGCCGCAGGTTGACTGCCTGGTTGTTGTCCCAATAGGCCTCGGTGACCGCGTCGAATTCGTGGCGGTCGTCCCAGGCGGCATTATTGACGAGCACCCGGATCGGCCCGGAAGCGGCAACGACGGCATCGACGGTGCGCCGGATCGCCGCGATGTCGCGCAAGTCGGCATGATAAAAGGAAACCGAATACGCCGTCTCACGCGACAGCCTCTCGGCAAGTGCGCGCCCGGCGGTCTCGGCAATGTCGATGAAGGACACCTTGGCGCCCTGGCGCGCGAAACCTTCGACGATCGCCGCGCCGATGCCCGATCCGCCGCCCGTCACGAGCACGGCTCGGTCTTTGAACTCCGGAAACTGGGCTGACGTCGCGGTCATCGTCTTCTCCCGAAGAGGTGTTGTTCCATTATTCGGAACTTAATTTGACTATATGGAATTATCGAATTATGCTGCCCTTTCTGTCAAGGGCGATGAGACGATGAATGCAGACGGCGACGGCATGGCGCAGGCACGCGAGACCGGCACACTCGGCAAGCTGATGGTCCTGCTCGATCTCGTCACCCATGCGGATGGGCCGCTGCGTTTTACCGATATCCTGTCGCTCGCCGGCCAGCCCCGCGGCACGCTGCATCGCCAGCTCAGCCACCTGGTCGAGGAGGGGCTGCTCGAGCTCGACGGCGACGGCCGCTATGCGCCGGGCCTGCGCCTGCTCGATTTCGCCGCTCGCAGCTGGGCGCGCAACGAGTTCCGCCTGATCGCCGAACCGCATCTTGTCGATCTGCAGCAGGCGACCGGCGAGACCGTGCATCTGGGCGTTCTCAGGGGGCAGTCGATCATCTACCTCGACAAGGTCGAGGGCCGCCAGCCGGTGCGCATGTATTCGCAGATCGGCAATGCCTCGCCCTGTTACTGCACCGGCGTCGGCAAGGCCGCCCTTTCGCTGCTTCCGGCCGAAAGCCTGGTCGATCTCCTCGCCGGCGTGAATTTCACCCGCTTTACCGCCGCCACCCACGCAACCGCAGCAAGTCTGCTCGCTGAAATCCGTGAGATCGCCGATCAGGGCTATGCGTTCGACCGTGAGGAGCACGAGGCCGGCATCCGTTGCGTCGCCGCGCCCATCTGGTCGGAAGATCGGACTTTTCTCGGCGGCGTCTCGATCACCGGCCCGGCCTACCGCCTGTCGATGGAACTTCTCGCCCAATGGGTCGTTCCGGTTCAGCGGGCAGCCGAAAGGATCATGGAAGGCATGCGTATCCGCCTCGGCCCCCGTCGCTAGCCAGATGGGATGAGCCGCGGTCCTGGAATTAACGACATGGATAAGACAAAAGACTGACACGGAAAAAATTGAGATTTGCCGACGAATCACGACACTGCAAATCGTCCGCGAAATCGATGACACTTAACGGCCGAATGCTTAAACGCCGCGGCCGATTGACCCACGGCAATCGTCATTCCCCCACAAGCAACGGCCGCGGCGCGGAAGATGAAGAAATGTGATGGAACCCTTGTCGCAAACGGAAGAAGAAGTCGATTACATCAACGAAATCGCCGGCCTGAAGACGCAGTTTGATATATTCCGCTTCTTGAAACGTGTTACCGAAGCCTATCGCAGCCGCGCCTTCATGGTTCTCAACCTGCCGCCGATCACCTCTCTCGACCTGCAGGGCAGCACCGTCATCACCAGTTGGCCGGCTGAGCTTCTGGCGCTCTACGATCAGGAAGCGCTGATGGTGAACAGCCCTGTTCTGAGGCGGCTGAGAACATCGACGCGGCCGTTCTTTTACGACATGTCACGGGAGGCCTGGTCGCGTGACGACGGGAAGTCCGCTCTGGTCACGGGGTTGTTCGAGCGTTTCAGGATGATACGCGGGGCCTATTTCCCAACGCATGAGGCCTCCGGCCTGCGCGGCGCCGTCTCCTTCTCCGGCGACCGCGAACCGTTCAGCGCCGCTGAGATGCGCGAGCTTTGCTACATCGCCATCCATGTCTTCGATAGGCTTGCCGAGGTCCGCAACCTCGATACCCGCATAACTGATGCGCTGACCGACCGTGAGATCGATTGCCTGAACTGGACGGCGGCGGGCAAGACCAGCGCCGAGATCGCCGAAATCCTGGCGCTGTCCGAGCATACGATCAATCATTACCTCAACCGCGCCACCAAGAAGCTCGACACCGTCAACCGCACCCAAGCCGTCGCCAAGGCGCTGCGGATCGGCCTGATCAAATAAGTTGCAAAGACGGCGATCCGCTCCGGCCGGCCGCCCAGCGCGTAGGCAAATCGGAGCGTCGTCCCGGCGCTTCCGACCGCGTTTCCCGGTTTTTCCAGCTGGCACGCTTTCTGCATCTCTTCTGCCAGAGGTCCGGAGGGGACTTTGATGACCAGCGCCAGCAAATGGCGCGGCCGACACACTGCTCGCCGACGCCGATGCCGCTTCTCTCCCGGCACTCGGCGTCGGCGGCGGTTGTTGCCTTTCGGCACCGCTTCTCGCGCAGCTGTTCACGATCTCCTGCTGCCGGTCACTTTTTTTCTGGCCTTTTTTTCCCCTTGCGCTAGTTCGCCCCGCATTGTGCCGGTTCTCGGGGAGAGAGGCCGTTGCGGCCATCAGGGCGAAAGCCCGGCGGACTTGATGGCCGCAACGGATTCAATCCCGGCCGGCGTTTTTGAAAGCCGGCAAATCGATTTTCCTCCCGATGATTTTGTTTGGCGAAGACGTGCGCCTCCACTATCTGTGATCCAAGAAGAAGCAGTGAGGGTGGAATGACCGACGTCACCAAGGAACAGGTTCTCGAAACGCTGAAGACCGTGCGCGGACCGGATCTCGAGCACGACATCGTCGCGCTCGGCATGGTCTCCGATGTGTTCATCTCCGACGGCAAGGTCTATTTCTCCATCACCGTCCCGGCCGAGCGCGCCAAGGAGCTGGAGCCGATGCGGCTCGCCGCCGAGCGCGTCATCAAGGAGATGCCGGGTGTCAAGGGTGCGCTCGTCACGCTGACGGCGGACAGGAAGGCGGCGGCCGCAGCACCCGCTGCCCGCCCGGCGCCGAATCCGCCGCACGGCCATGCCGGTCATGATCATGGCCGCCACGATCATCAGCATCACGCTCATGCGCCCCAGCAACAGCCGCCGCGGGCCGGCAAGATCGGCGTGCCCGGCATTGGCGCCATCATCGCCGTCGCCTCCGGCAAAGGCGGGGTCGGCAAGTCCACCACCGCCGTCAACCTGGCGCTCGGCCTGCTCGCCAACGGCCTTCGCGTCGGCATTCTCGATGCCGATATCTACGGGCCTTCCATGCCGCGGCTCCTGAAGATATCCGGCCGCCCGACGCAGATCGACGGCCGCATCATCAATCCGATGGAGAATTACGGCCTCAAGGTCATGTCGATGGGCTTCCTCGTCGACGAGGAGACGGCGATGATCTGGCGCGGGCCGATGGTTCAGTCGGCGCTGTTGCAGATGCTGCGCGAAGTCGCCTGGGGCGAGCTCGACGTCCTCGTCGTCGACATGCCGCCCGGCACCGGCGATGCGCAATTGACCATGGCCCAGCAGGTGCCGCTTGCCGGCGCCGTCATCGTCTCCACGCCGCAGGATCTCGCTTTGATCGACGCCCGCAAGGGCCTCAACATGTTCCGCAAGGTTGAGGTGCCGGTGCTCGGCATCGTCGAGAACATGAGCTATTTCATTGCACCCGACACCGGCACCCGTTACGACATCTTCGGTCACGGCGGCGCGCGCAAGGAGGCCGAGCGCATCGGGGTGCCCTTCCTCGGCGAAGTGCCTCTGACGATGAATATTCGTGAAACCTCTGACGCCGGCACCCCGCTCGTCGCCTCCGACCCGAACGGCGTCGTCGCCGGCATCTATCGCGGCATCGCCGCCAAGGTCTGGGAGCAGCTCGCCGGCCAGTCCCAGCGCCCGGCTCCGGCGATCGTCTTCGAATAACGCTGGCCTGCCGGAACTGGCATGGTGGAGCCGGCGTAAGGGCATACCGGACGGCCAAGCGCCGAATCACCGCGGCGATCACCCCAATCGGGGGCGAAACGTGGTGAAAAGCCGCGCTTCACGGAAGATGTCTTGATTATTTTACGGCTTTGCTTCATATGCCGCGGCGCCATGATGGCGTTGCTGCAGATGCTCAAGACGGCCGTCTTCGTTTTCGAAGGGTCCGGCCCGCCTGCAAGATCGAAGGATTGGTAACTGCGATGCGGTGGAGCACAATGCGCATGCTGGCCTTGAAGGCCGGATGCAGCCGGAGTTTTATGAACTTTCTTGATCCGCTTCCGTTTGGACCTGGGACGAGCCGCCCTCGCATTGCCGCGATGGCGGCCGCATGGAAAGGCTTTCGATGACAATGGCGATGACCACGAAGTGTCGTGAGCATCGGAGACGCTGCCGGTGATCACCGCTTACAGTTCCAGTTGTAAATCGGTCGATATCCGGGATCTGTCGCAGCCGGCATCCTTTCCCAAGGATGTCGTGTGGATCGACATGATTGAGCCGACCCGCGAAGAGGAACTTTATATCGAGAAAGTTCTCGGCATCGAGGTGCCGACCCGCGACGACCTCAAGGATATCGAGCCTTCGGCCCGTCTTTACGTCGAAAGCGACGCCGTTTTCATGACCGCCTCGCTCGTCTGGAAAGCCGATACTGACGCGCCGACGCTCACCGATGTCGCCTTCATTCTGGCCGGAGACCGCCTGGTCACCATCCGTTACGCCCACCCTAAATCCTTCGCGCTTTTCATCGCTGCCCTTCACCGGCTGCCGGAAAACTGGCGCAGCGGCGCGGCTCTCCTCGCCAAGCTCCTGGAGACGATCGTCGACCGGACCGCCGAAATCCTCGAAATCTCCGTCTCGCGCATCGACATCCTGTCAATCCATGTCTTCGGCGACCGGGCGAAAAAAGTGCGCAAGCCATCGAACTACCTTGAGGAAAAGTTGCGGGATATTGCCGGTTATCACCGCATGATCAGCAAGCTGCGCGACAGCCTCGGGTCGCTGTCCCGGCTGCTGACCTTCTTTCACACGATCCCGGCGATCCAGCAGGATCACGAGGCGAAGGAACTCTGCCGCACCATCTCGCGCGATATCCAGTCGCTGTCGGAGCATGCCTCCTTCGTCGCCGCCAACATTACCTTCCTGCTCGACGCCTCGCTCGGCCTGATCAACATCGAACAGAACTCGATCATCAAGATTTTCTCCATCGCCTCGGTCGTGTTCCTGCCGCCGACATTGGTCGCATCCGTCTATGGCATGAACTTTCAGGTCATGCCGGAGCTGGCCTGGACGGCGGGTTACCCCTTCTCGCTGGCTTTGATGGTGATATCAGCCGTGATCCCCTTTTTCTTTTTTCGCTGGAAAGGCTGGCTCTGAGGAGCCTGTTGAAATTTCATGTCCGAAGAGAGCCATCAGCACGACCGCCATATGACGCCGCGCAAGCTGTTCTATCTCGCGCTCGGTTCCGTCGGCGTCGTCTACGGCGATATCGGCACCAGCCCGCTCTATGCATTTCGCGAGGCGCTGAAGCCCGTTGCCCATGACGGCGTCACCCGTTTCGAGGTGATCAGCCTGATCTCGCTGATGATCTGGGCGCTGACGATCATCGTCACCATCAAATATGTACTTTTCCTGCTGCGCGCCGATAACGACGGAGAGGGCGGCACGCTGTCGCTGCTTGCTCTTCTGATGAAGACCGCCAACGGCCATACCGCCCTACTGATGCTGCTCGGCCTGATGGGCGCTGCCCTCTTCCTCGGCGATGCGATGATCACGCCGGCTCTGTCGGTGCTGTCGGCGGTCGAGGGCCTGAAGCTCGTCACACCAAGGCTGTCGGAATATATCGTGCCGATTTCGGTGGTGATCCTGGCGCTGCTCTTCGTCGTGCAATCGCGCGGCACCGGCGCCGTCGCCAAGTTCTTCGGCCCGATCACCGCCGTCTGGTTCCTGGTCATGGCCGCCGCCGGCATTTCCCACATCTCCGATGACTACGGCATCCTTGCCGCCTTCAATCCCTATTATGCTGTCAGCTTCCTGCTGCATGAGGGCTTTTACGGCGTCGTCGTGCTCGGCGCCGTCTTCCTGACGGTGACCGGCGCCGAGGCGCTTTATGCCGATCTCGGCCATTTCGGCCGCCGCCCGATTCAATGGGCCTGGTTCGCACTGGTGTTTCCGGCGCTGACTCTGAACTATCTCGGCCAGGGCGCCCTCGTTCTCGGCAATCCGATGACGATGTCCGATCCCTTCTACCTGATGTATCCGAAATGGGCGCTGCTGCCGGTCGTCATCCTGGCGACCGCCGCGACGATCATCGCCAGTCAGGCAGTCATCACCGGCGCGTTCTCGATGGTGCGTCAGGGCATCAATCTCGGCTTCCTGCCGCGCATGGAAATCCTCTTCACCTCGGAAACCAATACCGGGCAGATCTTCGTACCGTCGGTCAATGCCGTGCTGTTCTTCGGTGTCATCTTCCTGGTATTGGGCTTCAAGACCTCGGACGCGCTGGCGACCGCCTACGGCATTTCCGTCACCGGCGCCATGGTCGTCACCTCGATCATGGCCTTCGAATTCGTCCGCGCCCGCTGGAACTGGTCGCTTCCCCTCGCGGTGGTCGCGCTTGCGCCGCTGGTCATGCTCGAATTGATCTTCCTTGGCGCCAATCTTTTGAAGATCCACGATGGCGGCTATATCCCGATCCTGATCGCCACCGCCTTTACCGTCGTCATGTGGACCTGGCGCCGCGGCACCGCGATCCTGCTGGAAAAGACCCGGCATACAGATATTCCGCTCGCTTCCTTCGTCAGTTCCATCGAGCGCAAGAGCGAGCATTCGCCGGCCCAGGTTCCCGGCACAGCGATCTTCCTGACCAGCGATCCGGAATCGGCTCCCGCCGCGCTGCTGCACAATCTCAAGCACAACCACGTGCTGCATGACCGCAACGTCATCCTGACGATCCGCACGGTCAACAAGCCGCGCGTGCCGAGCCACGACCGCTACAAGGTCGAGCAGATCTCCGAGCGCTTCTCGCGCGTCGAACTGCTGTTCGGCTTCATGGAATCGCAGAATGTTTCGCAGGCCTTAGCGACGCTGCGCAAGACCGGGCTGAAGTTCGACATCATGTCGACCTCCTTCTATCTCGGCCGCCGCAAGCTGGTGCCGGACGCCAAGTCAGGCATGCCCTACTGGCAGGACCGGCTCTACATCGCCCTTGCCAACGCCGCCGCCAACCCTTCGGACTACTTCCGCCTGCCGGCAAACCGCGTGGTGGAACTGGGATCGCACGTCATTATTTGATGGGTGCGGGCGACGGCCTTGACGCGGTTCTTCCCGCTGTTTTGCACTTCCGTCACCTCGTCCTCCGTCACGCTCGGCCTTGAGCCGAGCATCCACACGGCACCCACCATCAGCCGCGGCATGGATCCTCGGCTCAAGGCTGCTCAAGGCCGAGGATGACGGAGATTGGGAGATGCGTCCCGTCAAACCAGCCAAATTAGAATATCCAAAACCGCGATGGTCACATTCCGGCACGGCTCGTTAACCGGACGTCAAGGTTAATGAGAGATTTTCGATGGAATGTTCCCGCGTTCCATGCCCGGAGTTGGTGTTGCGTCGAAAGAGCTCTTCCCGTAGCAAGCTGCGTCTTCTTCCCGAGAACTGGGTGTCACCTGTCATCTTCGGGCTCGCCGGCTGGCTGATCTTCCCGAGCGTTGCCTCTCACGCGGATCTCGCCACCATGCTCGCCGGTCTCGATCGTGAGGGCGAGAGCTGGCGCATGGTTCTGACCAATTCTCCGGCCGGCTCCATTCATCAGGCCGAACTCGCCTTTGCCGATCCTGATGTCACGGGCTCGATCTCGTCGGGCGCCGGCATGGTGCTGCCCGATGGCCGCAAGGTCGCTTTCTCTGCCCAGGACAAGGGCACCGCCAAGGAGAAGGGGCACGAAGACACGCCGGACGAGGATCGCGTCAACCGCAGCATGAAGAAGAGCCGCATCGTCGCGGTGGAAAAGATGCAGCCGCCGAAGGATTTTTCCGCCGGCTCCATTCTCGAGCGCACCAAGATGCTGTTCACGCCGAGCTTCGACCTCAAGGACCGATCGGCCTTCGTCAAGCCGAAGATCCAGGGCAAGGAAATCGAGATCGCCACGTCTTTTTATAAGAAGCAGCCGGTGATCGAGGAGAACGGCGTGCCGGCGATGCTGGCAAGCCTCGTCACCAGCAACAAGGCCGATGTGCTGGCCACGGCTTACGCGCCGGCAGCACCCGACTATGCCCGCCAGTCGCCGTTCGATTCGATCCTGAGCGAACCGGATAGCGGCCGCTTCGTACCGGAGATCGGCCCGCGTGATCACGCCTGGGCCGCAAGCGTGCTGCCGGCAAGCGTCTTTTCCGCCCGCGAGCAGCAATGTCTTGCCTCCGGCATCTATTTCGAGGCGCGGGGAGAATCGGTGAAAGGGCAGGCGGCCGTTGCCCAGGTCATCCTCAACCGCGTCCGCAATCCTGCCTATCCGAAGAGCATCTGCGGCGTCGTCTATCAGAACGAGGATTGGCGCAACCGCTGCCAGTTTTCCTTCGCTTGCGACACCATCAAGGACAGGGTGAATTCGGAATATCACTGGCGGATGGCCCGCGACGTGGCGATGGCGGTGACATCAGGCAAGATCTGGCTGCCGCAGGTGGGCTCGGCGACTCATTACCACGCCGTCTACGTCCGACCGAAATGGGCAAAGACCATGGAAAAAGTCGGCCGCATCGGTCTCCACGTCTTCTACCGCACCTATGGCGGCGGCTGGAGCTGAGATAAATCGTCCGGGTCCGGCCGATTTCCCGCCCCGAAAAGCGGATTCTTTCCGTCGAATTTACGCGATCGACTAGTGATCGCTTTATCCGTTTGATTCTATAGGATTATTTTCTCGCTGGACAGAAGCTGTCTACGCCTTGACTATACTAATCCCTAAAACTATGTTGCGCGCGACTTCAGAACGGGCCGGAAGGGTCTCAACCTTCGCGTCCGGCGTCCGAATGACCGGGGTAGCGGGAGTGCGGGCGACGGCAGGTGAGGATAGATCCATGGCGGATGACCGCGAGGAAAGTCTTGAGAAGCGCCGTGCGCAACTGGAAGCGGAACTCGCGACCAAGCGCGTCGAGGCGAAAGTGGACGAGGCAAACGAAGCCCGCGCCGAGGTAAGCCGCAAAGGTTATGCCCAGGCGATGAAGCTTTCCAGCGAGTTCATTGCCGCCATCATCGTCGGTGCCGTCCTTGGCTATCTCCTCGACCGTTTTGTTGGCACGGCGCCTTGGGGGTTGATTGTTCTTCTGCTTCTCGGATTCTGTGCCGGCGTTCTGAACGTGTTGCGGTCTGCGGGGGTGGTGGCCCATCCCCTGGACGACAAGGACGACAAGAAATAAGGACCGGTCCCGGTCCAGTGCAATGACCCCGCGTCCTGCGGGCCAAAGAGAGAGAACAAGCGGTGTCTAACGATCCGACTCATCAGTTCCTGATCCAGAAGATTGTCCCGATCGAAATCGGCGGAATTGATTTTTCGTTCACCAACGCCTCGCTCTTCATGGCCGCTTCGGCTGCCGTTGCCGTAGGCTTCCTCTATTTCGCGACCTCGAACCGCGCCATCGTGCCGGGTCGTTCGCAGTCGGTCGCTGAAATGTCCTATGAATTCATCGCCAATATGCTGAAGGAAGGCGCGGGCAAGCAGGGGATGAAGTTCTTCCCGCTGGTCTTCTCGCTCTTCATGTTCGTCCTGACGGCGAACCTGCTCGGCATGTTCCCCTATTTCTTCACGGTGACGAGCCAGATCATCGTGACCTTCGCGCTGGCGATCCTCGTCATCGGCACGGTCCTGGTCTACGGCTTCTATAAGCACGGCTTTCACTTCCTAAACGTCTTCGTGCCCTCCGGCGTGCCGGGCCTTCTGCTGCCGCTGGTCGTCCTGATCGAAATCATTTCCTTCCTATCCCGCCCAATTTCGCTCTCCGTTCGTCTTTTTGCAAACATGCTCGCCGGTCACATCACGCTGAAGGTGTTCGCAGGCTTCGTTGCCTCGCTTGGAGCCCTCGGTGCAGTTGGTATTGGCGGAGCCGTTCTTCCCCTCATCATGACCGTCGCCCTGACCGGTCTCGAGTTCCTCGTTGCCTTCCTCCAGGCTTACGTCTTTGCGGTGCTGACTTGCATGTACCTCAACGACGCGATCCATCCGGGCGGGCACTAAGGATAACGACATCGACGTCAAAGGGCGTCAGTCATTCGCCGCAACAACCAATTCAAAGGAGTTCAACATGGAAGCGGAAGCAGCAAAGTTCATCGGTGCAGGTCTGGCTTGCTTTGGTATGGCCGGTACGGCTCTCGGCCTCGGCAACATCTTCGGCAACTACCTCTCCGGCGCTCTGCGCAATCCGTCTGCCGCTGACAGCCAGTTCGGCCGTCTGGTATTCGGCTTCGCCGTTACGGAAGCTCTGGGCATCTTCTCGCTGCTCGTCGCTCTCCTCCTCCTCTTCGCCGTCTGATTTCGGCGGATAGATGGATCACGGCCTGCGACCGCAAGCCGTGATCCTTTGCATTTGCAGTCCACCTGGAGGTGAGCATGTTTTTTGTGACCCCGGCTTACGCTGAAGAAGCACCGGCGGCAGCGACCGGCACGGATGCGCATGCCGCACCGGCCGCAGGCGAGGTCCATACCGAGACCGGCGTAGCCGAAGGCGAACACGCCCGTGGCCCGTTCCCGCCCTTCGATTCGACGACCTTCGCGTCCCAGCTGCTCTGGCTGGTGATTACGTTCGGCGTCTTCTACCTCCTTATGCAAAAGGTCATCGCGCCGCGCATCGGGGCCATTCTCGATCAGCGCCACACGCGCATCTCCCAGGACCTGGAAGAAGCAGGCCGCCTGAAGGCGGAAGCTGACGCTGCCGTCCAGACCTACGAAGGCGAACTGGCGGCTGCCCGCGCCAAGTCGAATGCGATCGGCTCCGCCGCCCGCGACGCCGCCAAGGCCAAGGCCGAAGAGGAACGCCGCGCCGTCGAGACGAGCCTTTCGGAAAAGATCAAGGCTGCCGAAGTCCGCATCGCAGACATCAAGGCGAAGGCTTTCGCCGATGTCGGCACCATTGCCGAGGAAACGGCGGCTGCCGTCGTCGAACAGCTGATTGGCGGCAACGCTGCCCAGGCTGATGTCGCCGCCGCCGTCGCGGCCGCCAAGAAGGAGGCTTGATCGATGGAATTTGCTTTTGACGCGACTTTCTTCGCCTTTGTCGGCCTCGTTCTCTTCCTGGCGCTGGTTGTCTACCTGAAGGTCCCCGGCATGATGGCGCGCTCCCTCGACGACCGCGCCGACCAGATCCGCAACGAGCTGGCCGAAGCCAAGCGCCTGCGCGAGGAGGCCCAGCATCTGCTCGCCGAATACCAGCGCAAGCGCAAGGAAGCGGAAGCCGAAGCGGCGCACATCGTTGCCGCCGCCGAGCGCGAAGCCGAGATGCTGACTGCCGAAGCGAAGAAGAAGACGGAAGAATTCGTCGCCAATCGCACGGCGCTCTCCGAGCAGAAGATCCTGCAGGCCGAGGCCGAAGCGATGAAGGCGGTCCGCTCCGCCGCCGTCGATCTGGCGATCGCGGCCGCCGAAACGGTGCTCGCCAAGAAGGCGGATGGCAAAGTCCAGTCCGAGCTCTTCGGCAATGCCGTCGGCCAGGTCAAGACACGGCTCAACTGAGCGGTATCGAATGGAATGAAGAAAGGCCGGGCATGTCCCGGCCTTTTTGTTTGTTGATGAAGACTCAGTCCCGGTCGAGGGCATGCCGCTCCCTCTCGATTCCCTCTTCTCCCCTCGGGGGTCCGAAGGACGGGTCGAGATACATGGCTCGACCCAGGTCGGTGCCCGTAGGGCGGAGGAGGGGGCCGAGGAAACCGGTCTTTCCAAATGAGACCGATGCGGGCTTCGACCGTTCCGGCCTGGTATCAAACCGTGTTCAGGGCGGTGGGGCGCGGCGTTACCGCTGGCGTGGCGGATAGGTTTTCCGTGAGGGGTGTGCCGTGCGGCCCCCTCATCCGCTTGCCGGCACCTTCACCGGGGAGAAGAGGATATGCCGCGGCCTCTCTTTTCCTCGCGCGCCTCCAACAGTGCTCGTCCGGCTTCTCATTGCCCGGATTTCTTGTGGGCGACCTATTCCGGGATCAACTCATCCATCTCGGGCCCGTCCTCGCCCTTGCGCAGCGGCCGGAAGCTCATTCGGTGCAGGGAGCAGGGGCCATGCTTCTCGATACCGGCGCGGTGCTGCGCCGTGCCGTAGCCGACATGCGCGGCAAAGCCGTAATCCGGAAAGACATTGTGGGCGCGGGCCATCATCCGGTCGCGCGTCACCTTGGCGACGATCGAGGCGGCGGCGATCGAGACCGAGCGGGCATCGCCCTTGACCACGGCCTGCCCGGGGCAATCGAGGCCGGGCGGCACGTCGAGCCCATCGGTCAGGACGTAGCTTGCCGGAACGGCGAGGCTGCAGATGGCGCGGCGCATCGCGTCGAGGCTTGCCTTGCGGATATCCGTCTCGTCGATGCGCGTCGAGCTGGAAGAAGCGATCGAGACGGTCGCGGTCGCGAGAATCTGTACGAACAATTCCTCGCGCCGCTGCGCCGAAAGCTGTTTGGAATCGTTGAGGCCCTCGGGGATGCGTTTCGGGTCGAGGATGACGGCGGCGGCGACGACCGGCCCGGCAAGCGGCCCGCGGCCGGCCTCGTCGGCGCCGGCAACCGGCCAGTGGCCGGCCTTGCGGGCTTTGAGCTCCAGGCGGAAATCCGGCACGAGCGGAGCCGTGTCGAAAAGCAGGGGAGAATCGGGTGGCGTGCGAGGTTTCATGCGGCTGAACCTCGCACGCCAACCCGATTTCCCGCAAGTCCCCGGATCGGGGCGGCGGCCGGGGACGGTCCGGCGGATGGTAGCGGTCAGGGCCATCCGCGGGAATTGCGCTCGGGCTCGAAAACAGGGCGGTTTCTCGATGGGCCGATGCGCAAATCTATAAATCAGAGCAGCGACAGCTGGACGCCGCTGCCATCAGGCGGCACGAACAGATCGTCGCGCAGCGGCAGACCACGCCGCGTCAGGCCGAAACGCCTCGCCGCCATTTCGAAGCGCCGGGCGATCTGCCATGCATAGGGGCCGGCGCCCTTCATGCGCTTGCCGAATTCAGCGTCGTAATCCTTGCCGCCGCGCATCGAGCGCACCAGCGACATCACATGCCGGTAGCGATCGGGATAATGCTGCAACAGCCAGTCGCGGAAGAGCGGGCTGACCTCGAGCGGCAGCCGCAGGATGACATAGCTCGCCTCGACGGCGCCGGCCACCTTGGCCGATTCGAGGATGCGCTCCAGCTCGTGATCGTTCAGCGCCGGGATCAGCGGCGCGGCCATCACGGCCGTTTGGATCCCTGCTTCCGACAGCGTGTGAATGGTCTCCAGCCGACGCGGCGGCGTGGCGGCGCGCGGCTCCATCGTCCGGGCAAGCTTGCGGTCGAGCGTTGTCACGGAGATGCCGACGCGCACCAGGTTCTTCGCCGCCATCTCCTGCAGAATGTCGAGATCCCTGAGGATCATCGCTGACTTGGTGACGATCGAAACCGGATGGTTCGCCTTGTTCAAAACCTCGAGAATGCCGCGCATGATGCGCCATTCCTTCTCGACCGGCTGATAGGGGTCGGTATTGGTGCCAATCGCGATCGCCCGCACCTTGTAGCCTGGCTTGGCGAGCTCCCGCTCCAGCAGCTTTGCCGCATCCGGCTTGGCGAACAGCTTCGTCTCGAAATCGAGCCCCGCTGATAGCCCCATATAGGCGTGTGTCGGCCGGGCGAAACAATAGATGCAGCCATGCTCGCAGCCGCGATAGGGATTGATCGAGCGGTCGAAAGCGACGTCGGGCGATTCGTTGCGGGTGATGGCCGTGCGCGGCTTTTCGATCTGCACCTCGGTCTTGAATGGCGGAAGCTCTTCCAGCGTCTGCCAGCCGTCGTCAAAGGTCTCCCGCTGCAACGCCTCGAAGCGGCCGGTCGGGTTCAGCCCTGCGCCGCGCCCGCGGCGCCGGTCGACCTCGACCCTCAGCCCCGAGGATACGATCATCGCATCGGCAATATCTGCCGTATTGGCAGTCGCGAATGCGGCCTGCCCTGCCAGGGACTGCTCTCTCATCGGAATCTCCCGCAGCGGGAAGCGATCGCCTCCGCCCGTTTTGCTGATTAAATTCCTATCGGCAAAATGAGAACAATGCAAGAACAAAATGCGGAAAACGCCGCTGGCAAAAATTTGTGCGGCGCATTATGACTAGACAATGTTGACAGTTGTTCTCGAATGTCAGGATCAGGAATCCGAGCTGGCCCAGACCTTATCGGTTTTGGTGGCGGGTGCGGTGGAGGGTCTTGTCAGCGATGTCGTGGTGCTCGATCACGGCTCGCGCGACGGCACTTCGCGGGTCGCCGACGCGGCCGGCTGCCGGTTTCACTCGCAGTGGGATATCAAGGACATCGTCGGTTCCGCCCGCGGCGACTGGCTGCTTTTCGTCGAGCCGGGTGCCCGTCCGCAGGCCGGCTGGATCGACGCGATTGCCGAATATATCGCGCTTAATAAGCTGCCGGCCCGCTTCACCGCATCGCGCGGTTACCGGCGCCCGTTTTTCGAGCGCGTCGGCCGCGCCGCGCCGCCGCTGGAGCTTGGACTGCTGATGCCGAAAACCCAGGCGCTGGCCGCCGCCAGGAGCGGCATGCGCCTTGCCGAGTTCGTTAAGGGTCAGAAGCCGCGCAAGCTCGCGTGTGAATTGATTCCTTCCTGGGTGGCGAGCGCGGCGCGGTAGGCAATTCTACGCTTCACCCGCCCAAAACCACTCCCACAAGGGGAGGGGCTAACGTGTCGCACCGCTTCACGTGAGCCGCTGTCGTAACCATCTGTCAAACGATAGCAGTCAGCAAGACTTCTCTCTTCGGTCGCCGCCGGGCATCACCGCTTAGTCCCTCCGCCTTGTGGGGAGGCGGTTGGGGAAGGGTTTTCTCTAAGAGGCGGGTCGCCTTCGGAGAAGCATCCCACATCGCGCAAAAAATGGCGCCCAAACAGATTTCGCGCTATAATTCGCCCATGGCGCCGCCGAAGCGCCTCGCTTCGCAACGGATGGCCATGGAATGCCGGTGGACGGCGGAACAGGTCAGCGAAAATCTCCTCTTCTGCCGGGTTCCCGGCGAGAGGAGGTGCGTCATGACACGCGGTAGGTTCTACGGCGTACGCGGTATGGTTTACGGCTTGGCGGCCGTCATATTGCCGACATTGATGATCGCGCATCCGCATTCGGCAGCGTCGCAGACGATGCTCAGTTGCGCAGGCCGATCCGACGTCGTCAAATTCCTTGATAGAAACTTCACTGAAAAGCTCACCGCAGTCGGATTGATAAACCAGAACTCCGTTCTTGAGGTTTATGCCGCCAAAAGCGGTACCTGGACGCTCGTCGTCACCGATGTCCACGGCATAAGCTGCATCCTGCTGTCAGGGGACGGCTGGGATACGATGCCCGCCTTGCCAGGCCTTGCCACATAAGAAAAGCCGTCCGCTTTTTGCCGGCAGTCTACTTCGTTGCGCCGCGTTTCAGGTGCTCGTCGAGACGCGGCATGATCTCGACGAAGTTGCACGGCGTGCTGCGGTAGTCGAGCTGCCCCTTCAGAATGCCGTCCCAGGCATCCCGGCAGGCCCCGGGCGAGCCCGGCAGGGCGAAGATGAAGGTGGCATTGGCGACACCTGCCGTGGCCCGCGACTGGATCGTCGCCGTACCGATCTTTTCGTAGGAGATGCGGTGAAAGACGGCGGAAAAGCCGTCCATGCGCTTTTCGAACAAGGGCTCCAGCGCCTCGGGTGTCACATCGCGACCGGTAAAACCGGTGCCGCCTGACGTGATGACGACATCGACGTCGTCCCGTTCGGTCCAGGCCTTGACCTGGGCGGCGATTTTGTCCCGGTCGTCAGGCACGATCGCCCGGTCGACCAGCCGGTGACCCGCTTCGGTGATCCGCGCCGCCAGCGTATCGCCGGATTTGTCGGTTTCCGGCGTGCGCGTATCCGAAACGGTGAGGACAGCGATGCCGACGGCGATAAAAGGCCGCTTTTCGTCCAGACCTGCCATTACATGCCTCCCGAAACCGTCTCCGTCGCCTGGACATACCAGTCGGGCCGCTCGCCGTGAAGAGCTGACGCCGCCTCTTGCGCCGCCGCCATGCTCGTAAAAATGCCGAAGCAGGTGGCGCCGGAGCCGGACATGCGGGTGATGAGCGCGCCGCGGGCCTGCAGCATCTGCGAGATCATTGTAATCTCAGGCACCAGTTCGCGCGCCGGCGCCTCCAGATCGTTGCGGGCCGAGCCGATCGCCGTGAGCCAGCCGGAAGTTCCGGACAGACCGGGGGCAAGGTGCAGGACCGGATTGTTCTTTGCCGCCAGACGGCGGAAGACCTCGGGCGTCGAAACGCCCTTCAGCGGGTTGGCGAGCACCATGGCAAAGGCCGGCAGATCAGGCACGGCTTCGATCCGTTCGCCGATACCGCGGGCAATCAGCGGCCGGCTTTCAAGGCACATCGGCACATCGGCGCCGAGCTTCAGCGCGAGGCCGGCAAGCGATTCCACCGGCAAGCTCATGCCCCAGAGCCGCATCAGTCCGCGCAACGTCGCGGCCGCATCGGCCGAGCCGCCGCCGATGCCGGAGGCGATCGGCAGGTTCTTTTGCAGGTGGATGTGTACGGGGAAGGCGAGGGCGCCAACCGTCTCGCGCAGGAGGTCGCGGGCCAGCAGCACCAGGTTGCTGCCGCCGTCGCCGGCAAGTGTCTCGCCGAAAGGGCCTGACAGCGTGAAAGCGTCGGCCTGTGCAGGCAGAAAGCCCAGCCGGTCGCCGCAATCGGCGAATGTCACCAGCATATCGAGCAGATGGTAACCATCTGCCCGCTGGCCGGTGACATGCAAGGCGAGATTGATCTTCGCGCGCGCCTCTTCGGTGACCCCAAAAGCCTCGGCCAGGCCCGCTTCAGGCATGTTTGCCGCCCGTCAGGATTTCTTGTCCACCGGCGGCGGGGTGACGGGTGCCGGATCCGGCTGCTTCTTGTCGGCCGCCTTGGCATCGTCGCTGGCAGGAGGCAGGCCGTTGGCGACCTTGTCCTTGATCTTCGGAATTTCGGCGGCTTCCGGCTCGGAGGCGAGCGCCCGGTTCCACTGATAGACGGCCTCAAGCTTGCGGCCGACGCGCCAGTAGGCGTCACCGAGATGGTCGTTGATCGTTGCGTCACCGGCCTTGATCTGTGCAGCCCGCTCCAATTCGTCGACGGCATCGTCGAAGCGGTTGAGGCGGAAATAGGCCCAGCCAAGCGAATCGATGATGTAGCCGTCGTCAGGGCGAAGCTCGACGGCCTTCTTGATCATGCCGAGGCCTTCATCGAGGTTCCGGTTCATGTCGATCCAGGAATAGCCGAGATAGTTCAGCACCTGCGGCTGGTCGGGATTAAGCTCCAAGGCCTTGCGAAAATTCGGTTCGGCCTGGTCCCACTTTTTCAACCGCTCATAGGCAATGCCGCGCTGGAAGAAGACGCTCCAGTTGGCGCGGCCGGGGATGGGGCCGATCGCCTCGACCGCCTTGTCGTAATTGGCCGCCATCGCCTCATAGTCCTTGGCGTCGGAGAGCACGCTGCCATAGGCGAGGTAGCTGCGGATGTCCTTGGGGTCGGAGGCGATCAGCGCCTGCAGGTGCTTGCGCGCCTCGTCCACCTTGCCGCCCTGGGCAAGGGCAAGGCCGAGCTGCAGCTCGGAGATGCGGCGCATCGGCGAATTTTCCGGCACCTTCTTGTAGAGCGCGATGGCGCGGTCCATCTGGTTCTGCTTTTCGGCGATGCCGCCGAGCAGCACCAGCGTATCGGCACTGTTCGGGTCGAGTGCTTTGGCCGTCTGCAGGTAGAGCGAGACGATGTCCTCGGCGCCGTCGCGGTTCAGCGCGCCGCCGACCGAGAACAGCACGCCGGCAGCCCCTTCCTCAGCGGTCTTGACCTGCTGCTCCTGCTTCTCGCCCTTTTCGATGCTGTCGCGCAGCGCGTTCAGCGGCGCGTAGTTCGGCAGCAGGTTGTCGCCGACCGACACGGCGTCGAGCGCCTTCTGCTTGTTGCCCTGTGTCGCTTCGAGCCGGGCAAGCGCCATCACCGCGCGCATGAAGGTGTCGGGCGCCGTCGCACCGCCTTCCTTGTCGAGCACGGCGTCGTTCAGGTGCTGGCGGGCGGATTTCACGTCGCCGGTGACGACGGCGATCGCGCCGGCATTGTAATTCTGGAAGATGCGGACCCAGTCCGGCCCCTTCATCTTCTCGACCATGGCAAGCGCTTCCTTGCCGCGGCCGGCGCCGACCCGGGCCCAGGCGAGCAGCAGGTCGTTCATCATCCGGTCGAGATCGTTCGGACCCTTGTATTTCAGGATGGATTCGGCGGTCTTGTAATCGTCGCGGCGCACGGCATCCATGCCGCGCACGATCGTGGTGATGCGCTCGACCGATGGATCGCCCTTCAGGTCGTTGGCATATTTGACGCCCTCCTTGATGTCGCCGTTGAGCAGCAGCGAGATCATCAGCCGCTGGCGAATCTCCGGATTGCCGGGCTCGATCTGCAGCGCCTTCTTGTAGAGCGCGATGGCCGTTTCGTAATCATGATCGACATCGGCCGTGCGCGCGGCGAGGAAGGCGCCGGAGAAGGTGGTGACGCTGTCGGCATCGAAGCTGTCGGTCTTGCCGGCATCGCCCGCCGTCTTGGCCGCATCTTCGGCGTTCACGCCGGCGACGACGCCGAGCGAAAGAACAGCCGCCAATGCTGCGCTCGTAAGAAGACGGATGGCAAGTCTCTGCCGCATGAGGAAACCTTTCTTCGAGAGCGTCCGGCCATGATGCCGGCCGCAAATCAGTTGCGATCACTGATTCATAACAGGATGGCTTTTTTGAAGCGGCGCCGCAAGAAAATCAGCCCGCGATCGAGAACGTTTGATCAGTTGACGCGCTCGATGCAGAAATCGATTACTTCCATCAGGGCGGATTTCCATGCCGTATCGGGAAGCGGCGCCAGCGCGTCGCGGGCGATCGTGCCGTAATGGACCGCACGGCCGATCGTGTCGCTGAGCGTGCCGTATTTCGTGATCAGCCCGAGGGCTTTTTCCAGATTGGCGTCGCTGCTGTTGCCGGCCTCGATCGCATCGCGCCAGAAGGCGCGTTCGTCCTGCGTGCCGCGGCGATAGGCGAGGATGACGGGAAGCGTGATCTTGCCTTCGCGGAAGTCGTCACCGACATTCTTGCCGAGATCGGCGGCCTTGCCGCCGTAATCCAGCGCGTCGTCGACGAGCTGGAAGGCGAGCCCCAGATTCATGCCGTAGGATTTCAGCGCGTTGCGGCCGGACCGGCCGGCTTCGGCGACGATCGGCCCGACTTCGGCGGCGGCGGCAAAGAGAGCCGCCGTCTTGGCGCGGATGACGGAGAGGTAGTCGTCCTCGGTCGTCTCCATGTTCTTGGCGACGGAAAGCTGCAGCACCTCGCCCTCGGCGATCACGCAGGCGGCGGAAGACAGCACATCGAGCGCATCGAGCGAACCGACATCGACCATCATGCGGAAGGCCTGGCCGAGCAGGAAGTCGCCGACCAGCACGCTGGCCTGGTTGCCCCAGATCATCCGCGCCGTCGATTTGCCGCGACGCAGGTCGCTTTCGTCGACGACGTCGTCATGCAGCAGCGTCGCCGTGTGCATGAATTCGACCGATGTAGCGAGCTTGACGTGATTTTCGCCGCGGTAGTCGAACAGCGAGGCGGACGCCAGCGTCAGCATCGGCCGCAGCCGCTTGCCGCCGGACGAGATCAGATGGTTCGCCACTTCGGGGATCATCTGCACGTCGGAGCCGGCCTTGGACAGAATGAGCTGGTTCACCCGCTCCATATCCGCCCTGGTGAGATCGACCAACGGCTTTATGGATGCCAGTTTGTTTTTGCTTTCTTCAAGCGGTATGACCACGCCCAACGACCCGGACTCCTGTTCATTCATTGCAGCTGACAATAGAAAGGGGCGATGGACGCGGCAAGAGGTGAATTGTCGCGCACGGCGAAATTGGAAGGAAAATGACGGCAAATGCATGAACTTATCCGCGCCAACGACCCCGTTCTGCTCTCCTATGCCGAGAGCCTGATGAAGGATGCGGGCATTCATTGCTTCATCGCCGATCAGGGCATGAGCGTGTTGGAAGGTTCGCTCGGCATGCTGCCGCGCCGGCTGCTGGTCGACGAGGAGATGGCCGACCAGGCCCGCCGCATCCTCATCGACGCCGGTCTCGGCGGCGAATTGCGCGACAGGAGGTGAGGGTGGGATGACCGGGAAGCCTGATCAAACCATCGATGCCTTCCATCGCGGCGCCTTTCATCTGGTGCAGCCGAAGGGCAGGGGCCATCGCGCCGGCATGGATGCGATGCTGCTTGCCGCCCTCGTCGCCGACGATCGTCCGGTCAGGGTGGCCGATCTCGGCGCCGGCGCCGGTGCGGCCGGCCTTGCCGTTGCTTCGCGCCTCACGAATGCGGACGTGGTGCTGTTCGAGCGCTCGGCCGAGATGGCCGATTATGCCCGTCGCAGCATCCTCCTGCCCGAAAATGCCCATCTCGCCGGCCGCGTCAGCGTCGTCGATGCGGATGTGACGCTGACCGCCAAGGCGCGCAACGATGCCGGCCTCACCGATGAGAGTTTCCACCACGTCATCATGAACCCGCCCTTCAACGATGGCGGCGATCGGCGCACGCCGGATGCGCTGAAGGCCGAAGCCCATGCGATGACCGACAACCTGTTCGAAAGCTGGATCCGCACGGCCGGCGCGATCATGATCCCCGGCGGGCAATTGTCGCTGATCGCCAGGCCCCAATCGATCGCCGAGATCGTTATTGCCTGCGGCCGGCGCTTCGGCGGCATCGAAATCACCGCCATCCATCCGCGCGAGGGTGAAAACGCCGTGCGTATCCTGGTAACCGCGATCAAGGGATCGCGGGCGCGGCTGTCGCTGCGCGCGCCGCTCATCATGCACGAAGAGGGGAGTCACAAATTCTCCCCTCTCGTCGACGATTTCAACAACGGCCGGGCGGCCTATGCCAGGGTTCGACTCTCACCAGTTAGCCGGTGACGAAGTCGAAGAGCAGCTTGACGTTCAGCCCGGCGATGACGACTGCGATCACATAGGCGATGCCGCTCAGCCAGCGCGGTGCTACGAGCTCGCCCATCTTTGCCTTGCTGGCGGTGAACATCACGAGCGGGAAGACCGCGAAGGAAAGCTGCAGGCTGAGCACGACCTGCGTGAGGATCAAAAGCTGCGCCGTGCCCTGGTCGCCATACCAGATGGTGACGATCGCCGCCGGCACGATGGCGATGGCGCGGGTGATCAGCCGGCGTATCCACGGCTTCAGCCGGATTTTGAGGAAGCCTTCCATGACGATCTGGCCGGCAAGCGTCGCCGTCACGGTCGAGTTGAGGCCGCAGCAGAGCAGCGCGATGCCGAACAGAGTCGGCGCGATGGCGAGACCCAGCAGCGGCGACAGCAGCGAATGCGCCTCGCCAAGTTCGACGATATCAGTCCGTCCATGCGCATTGAAGGCGGCAGCGGCCAGGATCAGGATCGAGGCGTTGACCAGCAGCGCGAAACAGAGAGCGACCGTCGAGTCGATCGTCGCATAGGTCAGCGCCTCCTTCTTTTCGGGAACCGTATGGCCGTACGCCCGCGTCTGCACGATGCCGGAGTGGAGGTAGAGATTGTGCGGCATGACCGTCGCGCCGAGAATGCCGAGCGCGAGATAAAGCATCTCAGGATTGGTGACGATCTCGGTGGTCGGGAAGAAGCCCGTGATGACGGAGCCCCATTGCGGGTCGGCAAGCAGTATCTGCACGCCGAAGCAGATGGCGATGACGCCGAGCAGCGCGATGATGAAGGCCTCGACCCAGCGGAAACCAAGCTTCTGCAGGAAGAGGATCACGAAGACGTCGAGCGCGGTGATGAGAACGCCGAGTTCGAGCGGAATGCCCATCAGCAGGTTGAGGCCGATCGCCGTGCCGATCACCTCGGCGATGTCGGTGGCAATGATGGCGATTTCGGCAAAGGCCCAGAGCGGCACCGAAACCCATTTCGGATAGGCGTCACGGCAGGCCTGCGCAAGGTCGCGGCCCGAGGCGATCGCAAGACGCGCGCAGAGTGATTGCAGGACGATCGCCATCAGGTTGGAAAGCAGTGCGACGGTGAGCAGCGCATAACCGAATTTCGAGCCGCCGGCGAGCGAAGTCGCCCAGTTGCCGGGATCCATGTAGCCGACGGCGACCATATAGCCCGGCCCGGCAAAGGCCGCCGCTCTGCGCCACCTCGAACTGTGACGCCCGGTTCCGACTGAGCGATAGACATCCGATAGCGACGCCTCTCCGCGTTCGTGCCGCCAGCCGCTTGTTGGATTGGGATTGAGGGCGTCCATGCCATTTCCACCTGTTTATCGTCACCGCACTATGACTAATTTGAATGATAATGCAAGTCATTCGCAACAAGAAAATCATCCTCGATGTTTTGCAAACGCGGCCATTGCGTTTGTCGTTCCAGCGCATACATGGATGCCGATCGTAGATTGACGATCGGGCGAACCGAAACGAAGGATGGGAAATGGCCGGATTCTTGAGAAAATTGCTGCCGAAACGGTTCCGCAAGGATGGCGTCACCATCCCGGTCGTCAAATTGCAGGGTGCGATCATCAGTGGCGGCGGCCAGTTCCGGCCGACCCTCAATCTCGCCAATGTCGCCCCGATTCTGGAAAAGGCCTTCGCCAGGAAGGACGCGCCGGCGGTTGCCATTTCGATCAATTCGCCGGGGGGCTCGCCCGTCCAGTCCCGGCTGATCTTCACCCGCATCCGCGAGCTTGCCCGCGAGAAGCAGAAGAAGGTTCTGATCTTCGTCGAGGACGTCGCCGCCTCCGGCGGCTATATGATCGCGCTTGCCGGTGACGAGATTATCGCCGACGCCACCTCGATTGTCGGCTCGATCGGCGTCGTCTCCGGCGGTTTCGGCTTTCCCGAACTTCTGAAGAAGATCGGCGTCGAGCGCCGAGTCTATACCGCCGGCGAGAACAAGGTGATCCTCGATCCGTTCCAGCCGGAAAAGGAAAAGGACATCGAGTACCTGAAGAGCCTGCAGCTCGAAATTCATCAGGTCTTCATAGCGATGGTGCGCGAGCGCCGCGCCGGTAAGCTGAAGGATGATGCGACGGTCTTTTCCGGGCTGTTCTGGAGCGGCACCCGCGGCCTCGAACTCGGCCTCATCGACGGCCTCGGCGACATGCGCCAGGAGCTGAAGCGGCGCTACGGCCAGAAGACGAAGCTGGAGCTCGTCACCGCCAGCCGCGGCCTGCTCGGCCGCCGCATTCCCGGCGTGTCGCCGGTCTCGCTCGAGGGGGCGGGATCCGGTCTTGCGATGGGACTTGTCGAAGCGGCCGAAGAGAGAGCATTGTGGAGCCGCTTCGGACTTTGAGAGGAGCAAGAGAGGGGCATGGCACAGCTTATCACCATCCTGGTCCTGGTCTTTTCGGCCTGGTGGCTCTACCGCCGCTTCGTCTCCGATGCCCGCAAGCTCGCCGAAAAATCGCGCCGCGCCGAGAAGGAGCGCCAAACCGGCGCGATCGGCACGTTGGTCAAGGATCCCGTGACCGGGGAATACCGGCTGAAACGGGATGAGGAATAGGTCGCGGCCGTCCGCCCTTCATCCGCCTGCCGGCACCTGCTCCCCGTTCCGAAGGGGGAAGGGGACATAATGCCGCGACCTCTCCGTCCCTCGCTTGCGCAGCAGGGCACATCCCTCTCCCCGCGCGCGGGGAGAGGGTTAGGGTGAGGGCAGCCTTTGGGCAGTGTCTCTCGACATGCCCTCCCGCAAAACCCTTGACCCCTGCGGCCCACCATGGCACCTGTCGCGCCGATAATCCCTAAGCAATCGGTGCCGTTTCATGTCAGCCATCCCAGACCATATGAACCCGAAGCGCTCGTTCCAGGCGCTGATCCTGACCCTGCATAGCTACTGGGCGGACAAGGGTTGCGCGGTGCTGCAGCCTTACGACATGGAGGTCGGCGCCGGCACCTTCCACCCGGCCACCACGCTGCGCGCCCTCGGGCCGAAGCCGTGGAAGGCGGCCTATGTTCAGCCGTCGCGGCGTCCTTCCGACGGCCGCTATGGCGAAAACCCGAACCGCCTGCAGCATTATTACCAGTACCAGGTCATCCTGAAGCCGAACCCGCCCAACCTGCAGGAGCTCTACCTCGGCTCGCTCGCCGCGATCGGCCTCGACCCGCTGCTGCACGACATCCGCTTCGTCGAGGATGATTGGGAAAGCCCGACGCTCGGCGCCTGGGGTCTCGGCTGGGAATGCTGGTGCGACGGCATGGAGGTCTCGCAGTTCACCTATTTCCAGCAGGTCTGCGGCATCGAATGCGCGCCGGTCGCCGGTGAACTGACCTACGGTCTCGAGCGCCTTGCCATGTATGTCCAGGGCGTCGACAATGTCTACGATCTGAACTTCAACGGCCGCGAGGGCGACGAGAAGATCAGCTATGGCGACGTCTTCCTGCAGGCCGAGCAGGAGTATTCGCGTCACAATTTCGAATTCGCCAATACCGAGATGCTGCATCGTCACTTCGTCGACGCCGAGAAGGAATGCCGGGCACTGCTCGATGCCGGCGCGCCTGACGACAGCGCCAACCAGCGCCTGCACAAATGCGTCTTCCCGGCCTATGACCAGTGCATCAAGGCCAGCCACGTCTTCAACCTGCTCGACGCCCGCGGCGTCATCTCGGTCACCGAACGCCAGAGCTATATTCTGCGGGTGCGCACCCTTGCCAAAGCCTGCGGCGAAGCCTTCCTGCTTACCGATGCCGGCGGCGCCAATCTGTCGAAAGAGGCGGCGTGACGCAAAAACCGGCCAGCCGTATCGTCCATATCAACGGCTGGCCAGGCACCGGGAAGCTGACTGTCGGGCGCTTGCTGGCAAAACGGCTCGGCGCGCGGCTCATCGACAATCACATGCTGCTTAATCCGGCCGAAGCTCTTTTCGCCCGCAGCAACCCTCTGCATGCATCGCTGCGCGAGCAGGTTCGGCGAGCGGTTTTCGACCATGCCGTGCGGGCCGATCCGGCCGAAAGCTTCGTCTTTACCGATGCTCTTGCGGATGACGCGGATGATCGTGCGACGTTCTCCTGCTATCTAGATCTGGCGGCAGCGAGAGGCGCGGATCTGGTCGCGGTTCTCCTCGATTGCGCGCCGGAGGAGAATGCCAGGCGCCTCGTCGCGCCCGGCCGATCGGAGGCGCTCAAGCTGACGGATACGGCGAAGCTGCAGCAACTCCGGGCAAACTATAAACTGTTGCGCGGACTGGCTGAGCAAACAGTCGAAATTGATACGACGGAGCTTTCACCGGAAGGGACGGCGGCCCGAATTCTCGCGCATCTCGGTTTTTGACGATAGCCGGGAATCCTGCGTGGTCTTTGCATAAACATTGACCTCGTTGCAGGGGTTGGCGATGAGCCAAGACCCGCGCGAAGCCTTCCTGCTGACCGACGCAGGCCGCGTCAATTTCTCGAAAGAGTCGGAGTAAAAGCACCTCGAAAAAATCACCGCTTCCGCGCCTGCGCTCCTTTTGCGCGAACCGCTCGACCACTATCTTATCGCTGTTTCGATCAGGTATAGATTTGGTCTGTCTTTTGAAGAGCGGTATTCTTTATTTAAAAATCGCGTTTGAAAACTGCGCAGCCCGTGTGCCGCGGCTGTTATCATGGCTGACACCATGCGCAGTTCTTGTTCTGCTGACCTCGTGCAGCGATTTTGACAATGAGTTCGCCGTCCAGTCGGCAAACACCACGATCGAAGTCTCCACCGACGGCACCGCCTTTTGTGTCCGAAAGTTTCGACATCCTGGTCAAGAGGGCGGCAAATTACGGCGGCGTTTACGTTGACATCCCTCAACGTTTCACGGATGCGTCAGGTCGTGCTCACTGGCGAGATTTCAAACTTGCCGCAGCTCGGCGTGACGGAGAAGACGAATACTATTCCCGGGAACATAATGTGCCGGGCCGCTCGATTTATATAGGGGCGGAGCACTGCAAAAGTTGCTCTGCAGATCTGCCCACCGGCCTTACAAAGATCCAGATCGCTTATTGGCTCGGACGCCTCGTTCGTCAGGAAGGCGACCACGAGATTCTCTTCCTGCCGGCCTATATGGGCCGCGTGCACGGCCAGGCAGCGAGAAAAACGCTTACTTTGAAGCTGCCGCCGGGCGGAACGTTGCGCCCTTCGCAACAGGACCGGGCGGCGGCCTATGACGTCAGGCGCAGCGCACCGAATGAGCTCTTGGTGTCTATTCCAGCAGGCAAAGGGGACAGAGTCCTGCCCGATATCGAGATCGAATATCCCGCAGGGACCTTTGTGATTGTAACAAGCGGCAAGCGGATACAGTGGTGGCTTTCCGATCACTTTCTCCCCTTCATAAGCATTTTAGGGCCGCTGATCGTCGCTCTGGTCGCTATCCTCAAATTTCGACCGTCCTGGCTTGTGCCTGCACCATTGATAACTGTCGACACCAAAATAACGCAAAACTTATCCCCCGCTCTTGCGGCCTATTTGTTCCGGAATTGGAAGGCAGATGCGGCAAAAGCGGCCTTCCTGGCGTCCGTCTGCCAACTCGCAGTAAAGCGAATGCTTCGCATTTCCAGCCTGGATGAGGATGCGGAGGCTTCGAACTTAATCACAAAGCAAGAGCGCAAGAAGGGCAAGCCGGGTCGTTCCAGGTGGTATGCTCTTCCGGCTGCGACGCGCTTGGTATTCGGCCAAATTGAAGGAGAGCGGCCTGCCGGCGATCGGCGCAGAGTTAAAAATGCCCGGCCTGGTGTGAGGGATGAATTGCACAGAACAGTCACTGAGGAATATCAGAAGATCAGAGGCATAGATCGCTGGAGCTTGGCGGCTGCTGCATCGATTTTGGCTCTCGGCATTGCCGTCGCCTCTTTTTCGGGCCTTTTTCTTTTTTCCGCGGCCATCTCAGGGTTATTGCTCACTGTTTTTCTCGTGGTTGCTATGTTCCGCCATCCAGAGCGGTTTCCCGTGGCCACCGGTACCTTCGAGCAGTTCAAACAGGCGATGAGTTTGATAGTGGGTCTTCCGATGATGGCGATTGTTGCACTTGTCTATATCGGCACGACTGAGGTGATCAGCGAGCAGTGGCCATATCTAATGGCGATCTTGCTGCACATTGTCGGGGTGATCGCCGTCTTAGCGATGCTGCGCATACCGACGGCGAAGCAGCGGCAGATCCGCAATAACATGCTCGTTTTGAACCGCTATTTGCGCGGCAAGATAGATGGCCCTGCAATGTCGGTCGAATGCTACGAGCATTATCTGCCTTTCGCCGTTGCGCTCGACATCGAACATCGTTGGACTGAACGCTTCAATCTCTGGCAAGAAGGCCAGAAGATGGATGCCTATGCTCCCGATTGGCTGATAACCCCTTAAACATACGGATATTCATCAAAGTCTCGTCAAACCGGCTGTAGAATTGTTTCGCCAAGATGACTTTGCGGTGCCGAATCACTAACGTGCGTTCATCAAATCGGGGAGCCCATCTGCATGTTTGTGATACTCGCTATTGTCGTCGTCATCGCACTCTATGTCGTCTTCATCTACAACGGCCTGGTGCGCTCCCGGCAGATGGCGGAGGAAGCCTGGTCGGGCATCGATGTGCAGCTGAAGCGCCGCGCCGATCTGATCCCGAACCTGATCGAGACGGTCAAAGGCTATGCCGCCCATGAAAAGTCGACGCTCGAGGAGGTGGTTGCGCTGCGCAACAAAGCGCAGGCCGTGCCATCCGGCGATGTCGCGGGCAGGGCGCAGGCGGAGGGGCTGCTTGGCCAGGCGCTCGGCCGCGTCATCGCGCTCGCCGAGGCCTATCCCGATCTCAAGGCCAACCAGAATTTTGCCGAGCTGCAGGATGCGCTGGAAACCATGGAAGGCGAGCTGCAGATGTCGCGGCGTTATTACAACGGTGCGGCCCGCGATCTGAACGTCAAGGTGGAAAGCTTCCCCTCCAATCTCGTCGCCGGCCAGTTCGGTTTTGCCAAGCGGGAATATTTCGAAATCACCAATGAGGCCGATCGTGCCGTCCCCAGCGTGAAATTCTGACGATCCGGCATTTTGCCTTCGCCAGAAAGCGATTAAGAGCAAGGCAGATTGCGGCCGGTGATGGTCGCTCCATGGAAGAGTCAACGATGACACGCACAGCCAAACTCACGATCATCCCGCCTGCCGGGCCGCTTTCGGGCCGCGCCATGCCGCCGGGTTCGAAGTCGATCACCAATCGCGCACTGCTGCTCGCCGGCCTTGCCAAGGGCACGAGCCGGCTGACGGGCGCGCTGAAGAGCGACGACACGCGTTATATGGCCGAGGCGCTGCGCGCCATGGGCGTTGCGATCGACGAGCCCGACGACACCACCTTCGTTGTCACCGGCAGCGGCCGGCTCGCGCCGCCGAAGGCGCCGCTCTTCCTTGGCAATGCCGGCACGGCCACACGCTTCCTGACGGCGGCGGCCGCTCTCGTCGACGGCACCGTCATCGTCGACGGCGACGAGCACATGCGCAAGCGCCCGATCGGCCCGCTGGTCGAGGCTATGCGCGCGCTCGGCATCGATGTGAGTGCCGAGACCGGCTGCCCGCCGGTCACCGTCCGGGGCACCGGCCGCTTCGAGGCCGACCGCATCCTGATCGATGGCGGGCTGTCCAGCCAATATGTCTCGGCGCTGCTGATGATGGCGGCCGGCGGCGACCGTCCGGTTGACATCGAACTCGTCGGCGAGGATATCGGCGCGCTCGGCTATATCGATCTCACCACGGCGGCGATGCAGGCCTTCGGCGCCAAGGTCGAGAAAACAAGCCCCGTCACCTGGCGCGTCGAGCCGACCGGCTACCGCGCCGCCGATTTCGTCATCGAGCCGGATGCGTCCGCCGCGACCTATCTCTGGGCGGCTGAAGTGCTGAGCAACGGCAGGATCGATCTCGGCGTGCCGAACGATGCCTTCACCCAGCCGGATGCCAAGGCCTACGAGACGATCGCCAGGTTCCCGCATCTGCCCGCTGTAATCGATGGTTCGCAGATGCAGGATGCCGTCCCGACGATCGCCGTGCTTGCCGCCTTCAACGAGACGCCGGTTCGTTTCGTCGGCATCGCCAATCTGCGCGTCAAGGAATGCGACCGCATCCGCGCCCTGTCCACGGGGCTCAACAATATCCGAGAAGGCCTGGCCGTCGAGGAGGGCGACGATCTGATCGTCCATTCCGATCCTGCTCTCGCCGGTCAGGCGCTGCCGGCGGCGATCGACACCTTTGCCGATCACCGTATCGCCATGAGCTTTGCACTCGCCGGGCTGAAGATCGACGGCATCACCATTCTCGACCCAGATTGCGTCGGCAAGACTTTCCCCGCCTATTGGCGGACGTTTGCCGCGCTTGGCGTGACCTATCGGGATAAGGATTGAAGCAAGGCGCAGCCGCGGCAGCCGGCGGGGAGACAGGGATGGAGCGTCGGTTTTTCGGTTTTTGCCTGGCGCTGCTCCTGATGATCGCCGCCCCGGCAGCCTTTGCGGCCGAGGTGATCGACGGTTTCGCCTCCGACATTGCGCTCGAAAAGAGCGGCGCGATGACGGTGACGGAAACGATCACCGTCATCGCCGAGGGCAACCGGATCAACCACGGCATCTTCCGGGATTTCCCGCTCTATTTCACCGATGCAGGCGGCCATCGTCGCAGCGTCGATTTTGATGTGCTGTCTGTGACGCGCGACGGTGCGGACGAACCCTGGCACACGGAATCAATATCAGGCGGCATCCGCATCTATGCCGGCTCGGCCGAGGTGACGGTGGCGCCGGGGCTTCATCGCTACGTCTTCACCTACCAGACCAACCGTCAGATCCGCTATTTCGACGATCACGACGAACTCTACTGGAACGTCACCGGCAATGGTTGGATCTTTCCGATCCGGTCAGTGACCGCAACCGTGAACCTGCCGCCCGATGTCAGCGCGACTGAGACGACCTTCTTTACCGGCCCGCAGGGCGCCAGAGGAAAGGATGCCCGTGTCAGCGAAAGCGGCTCCCGGCTTGTCTTTTCCACCACCGCGCCTCTGGGGCCCAACGAAGGCCTGACCTTTGCGATCCGCATGCCGAAGGGCTCGATCGATCCGCCGGGCGCGGACATGGAAAGCACCTGGTGGCTGAAGGACAACCGCAATTATTTCATCGGCTTCGGCGGCCTGATCCTGGTTTTTGCCTACTACCTCAGATCCTGGCTGAAGGTCGGCCGCGACCCCGCCCGAGGCGTCGTCGTGCCGCGCTGGGATGCGCCTGACGGCATCTCGCCGGCGCTGGTCAACTATATCGACAATAAGGGCTTCTCCGGCGGCGGCTGGACGGCGCTTGCCGCAACCGCGCTCAATCTTGCGGTGCGGGGCTATGTCAAGCTCGAAGACCTCAAGGATTCGATCATCATCCGCGGCACCGGCAAGCCGCTCGGTAAAGAGAAATTCCAGGCCGGCGAAGCCGAACTGCTGAAAGTCGCAGGCGGCGAAGGCAGGACTCTGACGATCGACGAGGCCAATGGCGAGCGGGTGAAAACGGTCGGCCAGTCCTTCCGTTCGGCGATCGAGAGGGAGCATCGCGGCAAATATTATAATACCAACATCGGCTATACCACAGGCGGCGTCGCGCTGAGTGCGGCCGCCTTGGTGGCGCTGTTCGTCTTCGGCTCGCTGGAGCCCGATACGATCGCACTCATGCTGATCCCGATCGCTATCTCGGTTTTCATTGCCGTCTTCGTCGCCGGTTTGGTCAAGTCGCTGCACCACGGCAGATCGCTGTTTTCCAAGGTCATGGCCGTCATCGCCGCGGCGGTCGGTGTTTTCGTCGGCGTCAGCATCCTGGCGATCATGGTGCTGATGTTTGCCTCGTCGTTGGTGGAACTGCACGAGACGCCGATGCTCTTTGCCGTCGGCGGCATCGTGCTGCTCAATGTCCTCTATTTTTTCATCATGGGCGCGCCGACCCCGCTCGGCGCCCGGATGATGGACGGCATTGACGGCCTGCGACAATATCTGACTCTGGCCGAGAAGGATCGGATGAACATGGCCGGCGCCCCACAAATGTCGCCGCAGCATTTCGAGACGCTGCTGCCCTATGCAGTGGCGCTCGGCGTCGAAAAGCCCTGGTCGCGCACCTTCGAGACCTGGCTTGCGGCCGCTGCCGCCGGCGCGGCCGCAGCCTACGCGCCCTCCTGGTATTCCGGCGATTTCGACGGCGGCAGTTTTTCCGACCGCGTCGGCGGTTTCTCCTCGTCGATGGCGTCTACCATCGCCTCGACGATACCCTCGCCGCCGCCATCCAGCTCATCCTCCGGCTTTTCCGGCGGCGGCTCCTCCGGCGGGGGCGGCGGCGGTGGCGGAGGCGGGGGCTGGTAAGCTTTCCCGCTTGACCTTTCGGCGCTTGGCCCTTAACCGCCAGGGACAAAAGGAAAGGGTGGCGCATGAAGGTTCTGTTGATCGGATCGGGCGGACGCGAGCATGCGCTTGCCTGGAAGCTGGCGCAATCGCCGTTGATGAGCGAATTCTATGCCGCACCCGGCAATCCCGGCATTGCCGAACACGCCATCCTCGTGCCCGTGAATATCGACGATCATGATGCGGTCGCCGCCTTCTGCCGGGAGAAGGCCATCGATTTCGTCGTCGTCGGCCCCGAGGCGCCGCTGGTCGCCGGCCTTGCTGACCGGCTGCGTGCGGATGGTCTGGCGGTCTTCGGCCCCTCCGCGGCAGCCGCCCAGCTCGAGGGCTCCAAGGGTTTCACCAAGGATATCTGCGCCCGCTACGGCATCCCCACAGGCGCCTACCAGCGCTTCAACAACGCGCCGAAGGCGAAAGCCTATATTCGCTCTCAGGGTGCGCCGATCGTCGTCAAGGCCGACGGCCTTGCCGCCGGCAAGGGCGTGACGGTGGCTATGACGCTCGACGAAGCGCTTGATGCCGTCGACGATTGCTTCGAGGGCGCCTTTGGCGCTGCCGGCGCCGAAGTCGTCGTCGAAGCCTATCTCGACGGTGAGGAGGCGAGCTTCTTTTGTCTCTGCGATGGAAAACATGCGCTGCCGCTGGCGACCGCCCAGGACCACAAGCGGGTGGGCGAGGGCGATACCGGCGTCAATACCGGCGGCATGGGCGCCTATTCGCCGGCGCCCGTGATGACGGCCGAGATGGTCGAGCGGACGATGAAGGAAATCATCGAACCGACGATCCGCGGCATGGCCGAGAGCGGCCATCCCTTTTCCGGCGTGTTTTTCGCCGGACTGATGATCACCAAGAAGGGGCCGGAGCTCATCGAATACAATGTCCGCTTCGGCGATCCCGAATGCCAGGTGCTGATGATGCGACTGAAGAGCGACCTGCTGCCGCTGCTGCTCGCCACCGCCAACGGCACCCTCGATCAGGTCAGCGCCGAATGGAGCAACGATCCGGCCCTGACTGTGGTCATGGCCTCGAAGGGCTACCCCGGCGCCTATGAGAAGAACACGCCGATCCTCTCCCTGCCGGAAGCTGGCGACGGCGAGAAAGTGTTTCATGCCGGCACGGGCCTGAAGGACGGCGCGCTGGTTGCGACCGGCGGCCGCGTTCTGAACGTCACCGCGACCGGCGGCACGGTCGCCGAGGCGCGCGACCGCGCCTACGCCCTGCTCGACAAGGTCCGCTGGGATAACGGCTTCTGCCGCCGCGACATCGGCTGGCGGGCGATCGAGCGCGAAAAGGCGTGATATCAGGTGTAAACCGGCGCTTTCGTTAAATTTTTACTCTTTCCCCTGACGGGATGGAAACAAAGCTGCGTTAAAACACTCTCATAGTGAGACGGAGCAGCCTTCATGCGTCAGATTTTCCTCGGTGCGGCAATCCTGCTGATGGCGGGTTCGGCAATGGCCTCCTCGATCGAGGTCATTGGCAAGGCTGCGCCGCGCGCTGCCGAGGGCAGCATCGTCACCGCAAGCTGCGCCGATTGCCCGCCGCTGCAGGCCGAGATTACCAAGAAGGATTATATGGTGCCGGAATTGAAGCCCGGCGCCGTCCAGGCGACCGAGGTCCGCGATGTCGGCGGCGAAAAGAAGATTTATCGCACCGAAGCCTGGATGGGCGGTTCGCCCGTCCTCTTCGTCAGCAAGGCAACCCCGGAGGCGATGATTGCCGTCGCCTCGCCGGCCCCGGCCGCAGACGGAATTGATATGAATGCCACCGCCGCCGTCATCGGCAGCGATGCCCGGCCGATCGCCGCCGGCATGGCCGAGCAGCCGGCGCCGCTGAACGTGTCCGAATTCAAGCTGCGGTTCTAAAAACCTTCCCGCTTTTTCGGTCCTATTTGCGTGAAGAAAAAGTTCCCTGCCCCTGCCCGATCAAGGTTTCGATCGTTGG
Source organism: Rhizobium lentis (assembly GCF_014200175.1). Taxonomy (GTDB): domain Bacteria; phylum Pseudomonadota; class Alphaproteobacteria; order Rhizobiales; family Rhizobiaceae; genus Rhizobium; species Rhizobium mulingense. The sequence goes on from NZ_JACHBD010000010.1 coordinate 184,211, forward strand.
GGTTCCACGTCAGGTGGACCGGATGCACCCTCGAAGAGAAGCGGGGGTGCATTCTGTTTCGGCCTAGCCTTCGGCGGCCGCGCCGCTTTCAGGTCCCTGCGCCACGCGTTCGATCAGCCGCTCGATCTCGCGATCGGAAAACACTTCGACACCGGCCGCTTTCAGCGCCGCCGCCGTCACACCGAGGCCGGCGAGCCTGCGACCTGAAAAGCTGCCGTCATAGATGAATGCCGAGCCGCAGGACGGGCTGCCGTCGATGAGCAGCGCATAGCGGCAGCCGGCCTGCCTTGCGAGCGCCACGGCGTTCCCCGCCGCCTGCAGGAATTCTTCCGTCACGTCGCCGCCGGTGATCTCGACAACCCGCGCCGTGCCTGCCAGCACCTCTTCGCCCGTTGCCGCGCCGGCGATCTCCGCCGGCGGCCGCGGCACCGGCATGCCCGCCGACATTTCCGGACAGATCGTCACCAGCCGCCCCTCGGCCAGCCAACGCTCGATCGCCGGATGCACTATCGGCTTCGCGCGGCCATCATAGCGGACGGCGTGCCCCATAAGACAGGCGCTGACGAGAATCCTGTTTTGCATGCCTTTTGGATAACGCCACTGCGGCGACAATGCTAGCTTTGGACGACTGGTATTGCGTGATCATTCCGCGGCGGTGGCCCGAAGATCCTGACCGCACCAACGATCGCCAGAGGCATGGGTCCTCGGCTCAAGGCCGAGGACGACGGAGGGCGGGAGTCAGTTCCGCCAAACGCACCGGCATAGTGCGTCGCACTTCTTTCGCTTTCCGGAGCACGTGTGCCTCGATTGCCCTTACTCTCGATAGGACGGCACACCTCTCCTCCGTCGTCCTCGGGCCTGACCCGACGACCATGCCGCAAGCACTGCGTTCGCATCACCACAGCGTCAGATAGAGATCATCCCATTCGGGATCGATCGACTCGACCAGATCGATCTTCCATCGCCGGTTCCAGCGTTTCAACGACTTCTCGCGCTGGATCGCACTGCCGATATCCCAATGCTCCTCGTACCAGGCGAGGCGGGTGCAGCCATAACCAGGCAAAGCCCGGCGTCAGCCCTCACGATGTTCATAGATGCGGCGCTCCAGATCGGATGTCACGCCGATATAGAGCGTACCGATTTTCTGGTTGGTGACGATGTAGACATATCCCGTCATGCCGGCAGAGTGCTTGGTCGTGGATCCCAGGGTCAGGCCCGAGTGTGACGGAGGGTGGGGAGGGCGCCGGGCAAGAGGGGAGACGTCTGGCGGAATTGACCGAGCGCGTGCAGAGGCACGACAAGAGCGGGAGGTATCGAGGAGATCCAGCAAAATGGCGAGCAGATTTGGCGGCGATCGCGTGGCACAAAGGGCGGCATTACCGATAAATCACCGCCCACTTGCGGTCCTTGCTGCCAACGCTCCCCCGCCCTCCGTCGTCCTCGGGCATGACCCGAGGACCCATGGCCGCATCTATTGCGTTTCCATTAAGGGCCAGCCGAAAGCCGGCTCTCACCCCGAAATCTTCGAGAAATCCGCAACCGTTCCCGTCGCTTCGCGGATCAGCCGGAGCAAAGCGAGGCGGTTGGCGCGGATGGCGGCGTCCTCGTCATTGACCAGCACTTCATCGAAGAAGCGGTCCACCGGGCCGCGCAGCTTGGAAAGCGCTTCCATCGCCGAGCGGAAATCTTCTCCAGCCACGGCGCCCGCCGCATCCTTCGAGGCGCTTGATATGGCGGCGAACAGTTCCGTCTCGGCGTCGAGTTTCAGGAGCGCCGGCGAAACGCCGTCGGCGATGACAGTTCCCTTCTTTTCCTCGGCGGCGAGCAGCTGTGTCGCGCGCTTGGTGCCGGCGAGCAGGTTCTTGCCGTCCTCCGAGGTGATGAAGGCGGTCAGCGCTTCGACGCGACGCGCCACCATCAAGAGGTCGTCGGCATCCGGCGTCAGTACAGCATCGATAAGATCGTGGCGTGCGCCTTGGTCGCGCAGATAGACCTTGAGACGGTCGTGGAAGAAGGAGAGCAGATCGCCATCCCTCGTGGTCGCCAGAAGCGGCAGGCGAACCCTTCGTTCGAGCAGGATCCGGACGACGCCGAGGGCTGCTCGCCGCAGCGCAAACGGGTCCTTGGAGCCGGTCGGCTTTTCGTCGATCGCCCAGAAGCCGGTCAGCGTGTCGAGCTTGTCGGCAAGCGCCAGAGTGATTGCTACCTTGTCCTCCGGCACCCGGTCGGACGGGCCCTGCGGCTTGTAGTGGTCTTCGATCGCTGCAGCGACTGAGGCGTTTTCGCCCTGCAGCACCGCATATTTGCGGCCCATCAGGCCCTGCAGTTCCGGGAACTCGCCAACGGCTTCGGTGCGCAGGTCGGCCTTGGCGAGCACGGCGGCGCGATCGGTGAGCGCGGTATCGGCGCCGGTGACAGCAGCCAATTCCTTGGCCAGCGCCCGGATGCGGGCGACACGCGCGCCTTGCGTGCCGAGCTTGGCATGGAAGGTCACGTCGAGCGCGTCGAGCTTGGCCATGCGCTGATCGAGCGGCTTCTTCAGGTCGAGGCAGAACTTTGCCGCAGAAGCGGCGAGCGTCTCGAGATCCGGCAGGTTGCCCTGGTCGCGCTTCCAGAAATGCAGCGCGTCTGAAAGCCGGGCCCGCACAACCTTGCCATTGCCGTGGACGATTTCCTTGCCGCCATCATGCGCCTGGATGTTGGAGACAAGGATGAACCGGTTCGACAGCGTGTCTTCGCCCTGCTTGCGCGTGACGAAGCACTTCTGGTTGGTCTTGATCGTCAGCCGGATGATTTCCGAGGGGATGGAGAGGTAATCCTCTTCGAAGGAGCCCATCAGCACCTGCGGCCATTCGACGAGGCCGGAGACTTCCTCCAGCAGGCCCTCGTCTTCCACCAGTTCGAGCCCGTTGGCAAAGGCGATATCGCGCGCGTCGTGCAGGATGATGTCCTTGCGCCGCTCGGCGTCGAGGATGACTTTCGCCTTTTCCAGGCTCGCCGCATAATCGTCGAAGCGCCGGACAGTGATCGCCTCGGGCGCGTGGAAACGATGGCCGTATGTGATGTTGGAGGCGGTGATGCCGTCGATCTCGAATGGGATGACGACTGTCTCCTCATGCTCGGGGCCGAAGGTGCAGACGATCGACTGCAGCGGCCGCACCCAGCGCAGCGCGCCGGACTTGGAGGAGGCCTTGCCCCAGCGCATCGACTTCGGCCAGGGGAAATCGCGGATGATGCCGGGCATCACCTCGGCGACGATTTCTTCCGCCGCGCGGCCGGGCTTGGAGATGACCGCGACGTAAAAATCGCCCTTCTTCGGATCGCTGACCACCTGCGCCTCGGAAACCGACGAAAGGCCGGCGCCGCGCAAGAAACCTTCGATTGCCTTCTCATTGGCGTCGGTGCGCGGCCCCTTGCGCTCCTCGCGCACATCGGCCGAGCGCGCCGTCAGACCGTGAATGTCGAGCGCAAGCCGCCGCGGCGTCCAATATTCACGCGCACCTTCATAGGATAGCCCTGCTTCGACAAGCGCATCGGTGACGAGCTTCTTCAGATCGCCGGCAGCCTTGCGCTGCATGCGGGCCGGAATCTCTTCGGAGCGGAGTTCGAGAAGAAGGTTTGGCATGTCACACTTTTCCTTGCGCCCGCGGGCAGGGCGATCCAAAACGTTGCTTCTGCTATCAAAGAATGCCGCATCTGCACAACCGCAAAAACGGAAGAGAGCGAAGGGTCGGATGAGGGGGCCCACGGCACAATGCCGATGATCCCCATCCATTAACTTCCGCTGTGGAAACCACAGTCGGGCATTGCCTTGTCGCTTTTCGCCGCTATGGTCCCGCAACTTTCGTCGACACAGGAAATCCCATGGCCGCTGACCTCCGCTTTCTCGCAGCCCGCATTGCGGCCGAAATCAACGCTCGGCCGGATCAGGCCAAGGCCGCCATCGAGTTGCTCGACGAGGGCGCCACCGTGCCCTTCATCGCGCGTTACCGCAAGGAAGTGACCGGCGGGCTCGATGACACGCAGCTGCGCAATCTCGCCGAGCGGCTGGTCTATCTGCGCGAACTCGAAGCCCGGCGCGCTGCGATCGTCGAATCGATCACCGGTCAGGGCAAGATGACCGACGAGCTGATGGGGAAAGTCGCCAGCGCCGAAACCAAGGCCGAGCTCGAGGATCTCTATCTGCCCTACAAGCCGAAGCGCCGCACCCGCGCCGAAATCGCCCGCGAACGTGGTCTTGGCCCGCTTGCCGAGGCGATCCTCGCCGACCGCAGCCGGGAACCGGCGGCGCTCGCCGAAGCCTTCGTCACCGCTGATGTGGCCGATGCGAAGACGGCGCTCGAAGGCGCGCGCGACATCATCGCTGAAGGCATTGCCGAAAATGCCGATCTGCTCGGCAGACTGCGCGCCCATATGCGCCAGGCCGCGCTGCTGAAGGCCAAGGTCGTCGACGGCAAGCAGGCGGCGGGCGAAAAGTTCTCCGATTATTTCGACCATTCCGAACGCTGGGCGACCGCCCCCGGCCACCGCGCGCTCGCCATGCTGCGCGGCTGGAACGAGGAGGTGCTGACGCTGACGATCGAGGCCGATGCCGAGACCGCCTCACCGATGAAGCCGGTCGAACGCATGATCGCCGCCGCCTACGAGATCGGTGCCAGCCGCCCCGGCGACCGCTGGCTGATGGAGGTCGCGAGCTGGACCTGGCGCGTCAAGCTGTCCATGTCGCTGTCGCTCGATCTGATGCGCGAACTGCGCGAGAGGGCGGAGGAGGAGGCGATCCATGTCTTCGCCCGCAATCTCAAGGATCTGCTGCTTGCCGCCCCTGCCGGCTCGCGCGCGACGATGGGTCTCGATCCCGGCATCCGCACCGGCGTCAAGGTCGCCGTCGTCGACGGCACCGGCAAGGTGGTGGCGACCTCGACCGTCTATCCGTTCCAGCCGAGGAACGATGTGCGCGGTGCCCAGATCGAACTCGCGTCGCTGATCCGCAAGCACAATGTCGAGCTGATCTCGATCGGCAACGGCACCGGCAGCCGCGAGACCGAAAAGCTGGTGGCCGACATGCTGGCCGAACTGCCGGCGCCGAAGCCGACCAAGGTCATCGTCTCGGAAGCCGGCGCCTCTGTCTATTCCGCCTCGGCGACGGGCGCAGCCGAGTTTCCCGATCTCGACGTGTCGCTGCGCGGCGCCGTCTCGATTGCCCGGCGTCTGCAGGATCCGCTCGCCGAACTCGTCAAGATCGAGCCGAAGTCGATCGGCGTCGGCCAGTATCAGCACGATGTCGACCAGCAGAAGCTGTCGCGTTCGCTCGATGCCGTGGTCGAAGATGCGGTGAACGCCGTCGGGGTCGATCTCAACACGGCGTCGGCGCCGCTGCTTGCCCGCGTTTCCGGCCTGGGGCCCTCGATCGCCGACGCCATTGTCCGTCACCGCGACAGCGAGGGCCGTTTCGAAACGCGTCGTGATCTGCTGAAGGTCGCGCGGCTCGGCGGCCGCACCTTCGAGCAATGCGCCGGCTTCCTTCGCATCCCGAACGGCAAGGAGCCGCTCGACGCCTCCTCCGTCCATCCGGAGGCCTATGGTGTGGCCAAGAAGATCGTTGCCGCCTGCGGCCGCGATCTGCGCGCGCTGATGGGCGACAGTGCCGTCTTGAAATCGATCGATCCACGCCAGTTTATCGACGAGAAATTCGGCCTGCCGACGGTGCGCGACATCATCGCGGAACTGGAAAAGCCCGGCCGCGACCCGCGCCCGAGCTTCAAGACCGCAACCTTCGCCGAGGGCGTCAACGAAATTTCCGACCTGAAGCCCGGCATGGTGCTGGAGGGCACGGTGACCAATGTCGCCGCCTTCGGCGCTTTCGTCGATATCGGCGTGCATCAGGACGGGCTGGTGCATGTGTCCCAGCTTGCCGACCGTTTCATCAAGGATCCCCATGAGGTGGTCAAAGCGGGCGACGTCGTCAAGGTTCGGGTGGTCGAAGTTGACGCCAAGCGCAAGCGCATCGGCCTCTCGATGCGCCGCGACGATGGTTCTCAGCCATCTCAGCCGCGCGGTGATTCTCGCGGAAATCAGGGAGGCCGGCCGCAGAATGAAAGGCGGCCTGCGGCGCCCAAGCAGGAGAGCCAGGGTGCATTCGGCGCAGCACTCGCCGAAGCCATGAAGCGAAAATAAGAGCTTAGCCGCCATTTCGGCAAAAATGCAACAGTTTGGCAGCGTTCTTTACAGAGTGCTGAATCCGGCGCTTGTAAGGCGAAAGAGATCGCCTAAGTTGGTGTGACCATCCTGTCACATTTGCGAGGCGTCCATGGCGTCGGCTTTCTTATCGATCGTCCAGCAAATCATCCGCAAGGGTTCGTTGAAGCTTACCCTAGCCAATGGCGAGACACACGTGATCGGCGACGGCACCGGCGACCTGGTCGTTGCCCGGCTTGCCGATCAGGAGGCCGAGGACGCCATCCGCCACGACCCGACGATGAAGCTCGGGGAAATGTACATGCAGGGCCGGTTCATTATCGAACAGGGCAACATCTATGATTTCCTGTCGCTGGTGAAACAGAACACCACCAACGAAATCTTCGATTTCAAGATGGCGGCACTGCTCCTCGGCCGTATTGCCTTGCAGCAGCTGAAGAGCCGACTGCCGGTCAATCGCAACAAGCACAATGTCGCCCACCACTACGACCTCTCGGCAAAGCTCTTCGATCTGTTTCTCGATGAGGACTGGCAGTATTCCTGCGCCTATTTCGAGCCGCCGGGTATCAGCCTGGACGAGGCCCAGCTCGCCAAGAAACGCCACATCGCCGCCAAGCTCCTGCTAAAGCCAAACCAGCGCATCCTGGAGATCGGCTCCGGCTGGGGCGGTATGGGCATGTATCTGACGGAGGCAACCGAAGGCGCCGAGTTCACCGGCATTACGCTCAGCGAAGAGCAGCTCAAGGTCTCCCGCGCCCGCGCCGAAAAGCGCGGTCTTGCCGAACGCGTGCGGTTCGAGCTGCAGGACTACCGCACCATGAATGGCCGTAAGTTCGACCGCATCGTCTCGGTCGGGATGTTCGAGCATGTCGGCATCGGCAATTACGGCAATTTCTTCCGCAAGGTCTCGGATCTGCTCGACGACAACGGCGTCATGGTGCTGCATTCGATCGGCCGTCCGAAGCCGAGCTTCGGCACCAATGCCTTCATCGAGAAGTATATTTTCCCCGGCGGCTATATCCCGTCGGTCGGCGAAGTCGTGCCGCCGCTCGAAAAGGCCGGGCTGCTGGTCAGGGATATCGAAATCCTGCCCATGCATTATGCCTATACGCTGCGCCATTGGCGCGAGCGTTTTGTGGCGCGCAAGGCCGAAGCGGTAGCGCTGTACGACGAGCAGTTCTTCCGCATGTGGGAGTTTTATCTCGCCGGCTCGGAAATGGGATTCCGCTGGGATGAGCTCTTCATCCTGCAGATTCAGATCGCCAAGCACCAGTTCGTCGTTCCGGACAACCGCAATTACATCGCCGAGAACGAAGCCAGGCTGAAGGAATTCGAGGCGAGGCGCCCGCCGCTCGAAAAGGTGACCTTCTGAGCGGCGCCGGCCGGACCTGATGAAAGGACATGCCGATGAGCAGTGCTTTTCCCGAGATCTATCTCGTCCGGCACGGTGAAACCGAATGGAGCCGGTCCGGGCGCCATACCGGACACAGCGACATTCCGCTGACGGCAGTGGGCGAGGCGGCCGCCCGCAAGCTTGCCGAGCGGCTCTCAGGCCCCTCCTTTTCCGCCATCTGGTCGAGTCCGTCCGCACGCGCCCGCAAGACCTGCGCACTCGCCGGCTTCGGATCGGGCGCAGTGATCCGCGACGATCTCGCCGAATGGGATTACGGCGCCTATGAAGGCATCACGACGAAGGAGATTCTGGCGAAGCGCCCCGGCTGGCAGCTCTTTCGCGATGGCTGCCCGAACGGCGAAACGGCCGCCGATGTCGGCGCCCGTGCCGACGCCGTCATCCAGGCGCTTCGCCAGGTGGCGGGCAGCATCCTGATCTTCTCCAGCTCGCATTTCCTGCGCGTGCTCGCCGCCCGCTGGCTCGGACTGCCGCCGGAAGGCGGCGCGCATTTCGTACTGGATACGGCTTCTATCAGCGTGCTCGGTTACGAACACGATCTGACGGAGCCGGTCATTCGCCGGTGGAATCAGAGATAAGATGCCGTCAGCCGTGTGGCCCCCTCCCCGAGGGGAGAAGAGGGAGCAAGGCGCGCCAACACTGGCCAAATGAACCCTTTTGCCCAAGAGGCACTGCATCCAATGGCGTCGCTGACGCAGCGGCAATCTCCCTCTTCTCCCCAGCGGGGAGAAGGTGGCCCGAAGGGTCGGATGAGGGGGCCACACGGCACCACTTTCATTAGCGCCCTTTGGTCGCCGTGGTTAACATTGGCGTAACGACCTCACGATAAACGTAGCCATCGCCGCCCTCCGCGGCTTTGTTTTTGCGTTTTCTGGAGTGCGGACGTGTTTCATCGGTCAGTCGTATCGATCTCTTTCCTTATTGCCTTTTCATCGATCGCTCCCGCGGCCGCACAGGACAGCGGCCAGCATTTCTGGTCGGGCGACTGGTATCTGAGCGTCGGCGTCGCCGGCTTTTCCGCCCCGAAATTCGAGGGTGCGTCGCATAACGAGTTCAAGTTCAGCCCGCTGATTTCGGTCGGCCGGCAGGGCGCCGGCCCGCGCTTTTCCTCGCGCAACGACAATCCCTCCTTCGCCCTGATCGACAAGGGCGCCTTCCGCGCCGGCATCGTCGGCAGGTTCGTGCCCTCGCGCGATGCCGATGACGATCACGACCTGAAGGGCATGAAAAAGGTCAAGTGGGGTGCCGAGGCCGGCGGCTTCGTCGAGGTCTATCCGACCGATTTCCTTCGCGCCCGAGCCGAGGTCCGCCAGGGCATTCGGTCCCATGACGGCGTCGTCGCCGATCTCGCCGTCGATGCCTTCACCGATATCGCGCCCGATCTGCAGCTTTCCGGTGGCCCGCGCGCGACATTTGCGACGAGCGGCTACTACGACGCCTATTACGGCGTCAACGCCAAGCACGCGGCGGCAAGCGGCCTCGATCCCTACAAACCCTCATCGGGCATCCAGTCCTACGGCGCCGGCGCGGCCCTGACCTGGAAGGCGACGGAAAACCTCTCGGCAAGCTCATTCCTCGAATATAAGCGGCTGGCCGGTCCCGCCGCCGACAGCAGCCTGGTGCGCGACCGCGGCTCGAAGAACCAGGTCCTGATCGGCGTCTCGGCGACCTACAAGTTCAATTTCTCGCTGCAGTGAGCCAGCGTAATCGCCCGAAGCGGTTCCGGGAACGATCTGCATCAACAAAGAACCAAAGTGCCGCGGCGATCGCTCCTTGACCGGATCGCCGGGCCGCCGCTAGATGAGCGGCATGCAAGACTCCGACCATTTTAACGATCGCGTCTCCGACGCGCCTTCCGACAACTGGGTCTACCGGATCCTGCCGCCCTGGCTCTGGCCCTATGCGCAGCTCGCCCGCTGGGATCGCCCCATCGGCTGGCAGCTGCTGATGTGGCCGTGTTTCTGGTCGGCGACGCTTGCCGCCAATGCGGCGATCGACGAAGGGGTCTATTCCGGCGGCCTGCTGGTTTCCCACCTTTTCCTCTATTTCATCGGCGCCGTCGCCATGCGCGGCGCCGGCTGCACCTACAACGATCTCGTCGATCACGAGATCGACATGCAGGTGGCGCGCACCCGTTCGCGCCCGCTTCCCTCCGGCCGCGTCACACGCGCCCACGCGAAAATCTTCATCGGTCTGCAGGCGCTGGTCGGGCTTTTCGTGCTCTTGCAGTTCAACTGGTTCACCGTCTTCCTGGGCCTGCTCTCGCTTGGCATCGTCGCACTTTACCCCTACGCCAAACGCTTCACCGACTGGCCGCAATTCTATCTCGGCCTTGCCTTCTCCTGGGGCGCGCTGATGGGCTGGGCCGGTATTCTCGGCGGAATTTCGGTCGCCTCCGTCCTGCTTTATGCCGCCTCCGTCGCCTGGACGATCGGTTACGACACGATCTATGCCCATCAGGACAAGGAGGATGACGAGTTGATCGGCGTCCGCTCCACCGCCCGCCTCTTCGGCGACAGGACAAGGGCGTGGCTGATCGGCCTTTACGGACTGACGCTGGTGCTGATGTTTGCGGCCTTCGCGCTTGCCGGCGCCAATCTCATCGCGTTTCTGGCGCTGCTCGGCGCGGCCGGCATGTTCGCCTGGCAGATCGTCCGGCTCGATATCGAGGATGCCGCCCAATGTCTGGCGCTCTTTCAGTCGAACAACCGCGTCGGCCTGATCATCTTCTTCGGTCTCTTCGTCTCGCTGCTCTTCGCCATTCCCTGAATGGAGCGCGAAACGACAAAACCCGGCGCCGGTGCCGGGTTTCAAATGCTTGCGAAAACGCAATCGCGATATCGCTCAGTTGCGGGCGATGATTTCCTTGCCTTCGATCCGCATGGCGACGCCGAGCTGGCCGGTGGTGCGGCGCACCAGGAAGCGCGGACGGCGATTGGCGAAGTAGGAGTGGCGGCGGCGCGGCTTCAGATCGCCGGTGCGCAGGGCGCCGATATGATCTTCGAGCGGCCGCGCGACGCCGTCTGCCTCGACCATGAGCATCGGAATGCGGAAGGCCTCTGACCAGCTGCGCCAGTCGGCGGCGATATCGCTGAGATCATGGGCGACCAGCAGCGGAATGCAGAGCTCTGGGTCGGCATGGTGGAGTTCGAGCGTGACGGTCACCTCGCCGTCGCCATGGTCGATGGCGCGGGCGGCGACACCCTTGAAGACACGCTTCGGCAGGGCAATCGAGAGCGGCAGGCCGCTGGAGGGAAGGACTTTGCGCAGGACCGCGCCGCGTTCGTCTATGGTGATGCTGACGTCATCCGAACAATCATGGATGGCGTAGCTGACCTGCTGCGGGAAGCGGGACGGATCGAGACGCAGCGTCGTGCCAGCCCAAGCGGGCTTCAAAACGGGATTGTTCATTTCATTCTACCCTTGTCTTACCTGAGAGCCGGTTTGCGGTCTTCTCCTCGGGACTTTTCGTCCTCTATGGCCGACAATAGGCGGGCGCCCTTCCGTACAGCTTAAAAATTGCGGTTAAGAAAACTTTGCCTCCCCTGATGGTTATCAAAACCGAATCCGGCAGGGTTTCCGGAAGGTGAATGGTGTGCCGTCCCGGAATGACGCAACCCAGAGGTAAGTCTCGGGTAAGTTTTGCGTGGCAAAATGGGCTTACCGGCAGTTCGTCGTTCTTTTAGAGATTTTGCCAAAAGGGCGCTTTTGATGATTACGGCTTCCCTCGCTTATTCGATCCTGTCGAAGGATATGACGTCGAGCCTCAACAAGGTTGCGTCGCAGGCGACGGTCAAGAAGGATGCGCAGTACTACGCCGACCATATCAACAAGGTCACCTCGGTCGACGACTTCCTCGGCGACTACAAACTCTACAGCTATGCTATGAAGGCCTATGGTCTCGAGGATATGACCTACGCCAAGGCCTTCATGAAGAAGGTGCTGGAGAGTGATCTCACCGATCCCAACAGCTACGCCAACAAGCTCTCCGATACGCGCTACCGCGAATTCGCCGCCGCCTTCAATTTCAACGCACCCGAGAAGGATGTGCAGACGGATGCCCAGGAGGACGAACTCATCGGCCTCTACAAGCAGTCCTTCGTCGATGCCGACAAGGCGTCGGCCGCCGAGAGCACCTATTACAGCAACAATATCGACAGCGTGCAAACCGTCGACGATCTGGTCAACAACACAAGGCTGCGCACCTATGTGCTGAAGACGTTCAAGATCGATCCGACCTATGCGTCGAAGGATTTTCTGCGCCAGGTGCTGACGAGCGATCTCAGCGACCCCGCCAGCGTCGTCAACACCCAAGGCGGCGACAAGTACAAGGCACTTGCCGCCCAGTTCAGCTTCAATGCCGACGGCACCGTCAACGGCACGGCGCAGACGGCGGCACAGAAGGCCTCGGTCATCGAGACCTACACGCTGAATTCCCAGTCCGTCATCATCGACAATTCGGTCGGTTCCGACGTTGTCTATGTCAGCAAGACGGCGGCCGAATACAACAAGGCCTATTATACCGCCAAGATCGGCACGATCACCAATGTCGACGACCTGGTCGCCGACAGCCGCCTGACCTCCTACATCAAGACCGCCTACAGCATGGGCGCCGACTTCACTGCGTCGGCACTGCGCAAGGTCCTGACCGATACCAGCTATGCGCAGCTGATGGGTTTTACCAATGTCTACAACGCCTTCAATTTCAAGGCGGATGGCTCGACCTCGAACACGGCGCGTGTGCGGACGATCGAGCAGGCGAACAAGCTGTCGTCGGCGGCGTCGCAGACCGCCAACTACTATAAGGTGACCTCGCAATCGACCGGCATCACCAATGTCGACGACCTGCTCGCCGACGCAAACATGGCGCGCTACATCAAGGATGCCTATGGGCTCGGCACCGATTTCAGCAATGCCGATCTGAAGAACATCCTGACCGACCCGGCCTATGCCGCCGCGCAGGGCCATGCCGATATCAATGCCGATTTCAACTTCCAGGCGGATGGCTCGATCAACGGTTCGGTGATCCAGACCGAGACGCAGCGGACATCGACGACCGACAAGTCGGCGGCGAATGCCGCCCACTTCAACGCCATGATCGACAATGTCACCAATGTCGACGACCTCATGTCCGATCCCGTTGCGGTCAGCTATCTCAGAACCAGCATGCAGATTGCCGACAGCGTTTCCGATGCGACCTTGAGGACTTTCCTCGTTGATCCAGCGGCGGCCAGCGCCCAGGGCTATAGCGACGTTCACGATCTCTTCAATTTCAAGACGGACGGGTCCGTCGCCACTCTTTATGCCACGCAGACCGCCACCCAAAGCGCCAACACGACAAGCAAGGCCGACAATGCGGCCGTCTATTACCAGTCGACCATCGCCGGAATCTCGAACGTCGATCAGTTGCTGGCGGACCAGAAGCTCAACAACTTCGTGCGCAATGCCTACGGCATCCCGTCCACCGTCACCGACGTCGATCTTCGCAACATCCTGACCGATCAGAGCGGCACCGGCACCTATGCGGACGTCTCCGCCGCCTTCAACTTCAAGGCCGACGGATCGCTCGAGGATGGCTTGGCTGCACAGACGTCCAGCCAGATCACCAACACGAAAATCGCCGCCGGAGCGCGCACTGACGACTATTCTTCCCGGATGGCGACGATCGCCAATGTCGATGAGCTCATCGCCGATCCCGCCATCTCCAATTTCCTGAAGAGCACCTACAATCTACCGTTCGACATCTCGGACGCCGAGCTGAAGAGCATCCTGACCGATGCGACGGCTGCCGCAGCCGCCGGCCATGCAGATCTCAATGCCGATTTCAATTTCGCTGCCGATGGATCGCTTCCGCCCGTCAGCTCGGTGCAGACGGCCGATCAGGCGCAGACCACCAATGACAACTATATGGCGCGCTATGACGACGAGCGCGACGAGGCGATCGACGAGGTCGGCGACAACTACTCGAGAATGATGGCCGACAGCAGCAGTCTCCTGAATTTCTCCGATATCAAGACCGTCAATGATTTCCTGCGCACCAATCGTACGGCCGATTTCACCAGGAGCAACGACAATCTGCCGGATCCCTATCATGTGGCGCTGCAGGCCTTCGGCCTGACGGACCAGGATGTGCCGCGCTCGATGATGCGCAAGATCCTGACGAGCGATGCCTATGACCCGGACGGCTATATCGCCTCGCTGAAGGACGAACGCATCACCAATCTCGCCCGCGCCTTCAACTTCGGCCCGGACGGCAAGGCGGCATCACCCTTCCAGGCGCTTCCCGACGCGACCATGGCCAAATACGCCACCGACTACAAAGCGCATATGACCATGCTGCTGAAGGCTGGCCCGGTAAAGGACAAGGCGTCGAAGGACGCGACCGCCGAAGTCGATTATTTTGCCAAGGGCATGGCGAAGGTGAAGTCGCTCGACGATTTCCTCGACGACAGCCGCCTGACCGATCTGGTGCTGAAGGCGAACAACCTCGACCCGAAGGATTATGACAAGGCGACGCTGAGGAAGATCTTCACCTCAGATCCTGACGACAAGAAGAGCTACCTGAACACCAAGGCCGACGCGCGCTTCAAGGACATCGTCGCCGCCTTCAACTTCGACAAGGACGGCAATCTGACCCGCGCCAAGATCGGCACGATCCAGAACAAGGGGGCGGAGGAGAATACCCAGGAGCTCTACGTCAAGCAGACGCTGGAGACCCAGCAAGGTGAAAGCAATGACGGCGTTCGTCTGGCGCTTTACTTCAGCCGCAAGGCCTCCAGCATCACCTCGATCTATTCGCTCCTCGGCGACAAGGCGCTTTATCAGGTGATCACGACAGCCTACAGCCTGCCGTCACAGATCTCGGGCATGGACGTCGCCAAACAGGCCGATCTCATCAATCGTTTCGTCAAGCTCGAGGATCTCCAGGATCCAAAGAAGGTCGACAAGCTGCTGCGGCGCTTCACTGCGATGTATGACGTCCAGAACAGCACCCAGCAATCGCCGGCGCTGCAGATCCTGACCGGCGGCGGCTGATAGCAATCCTAATTCTTTTCGGTTTCAAGGATTTGCCCCTCACCCTAACCTTCTCCCCGTAAACGGGGCGAGGGGACGTGCCTCGCGAGAGGCCAGCGGCGGGACGGAGAGGTCGCGGAATATCCCCTTCGCCCCCTTTACGGGGAGAGGGTGCCGGCAGGCGGACGAGGGGCTGCCGCGACCGTCACCTTCAAACGTCGAGACTGACGACCTTTCCCGGATTCATGATATTGGCGGGGTCGAAGGCGCGCTTGATGCGGCGCATCAGCTCGATTTCGATCGCCGGCCGGATCGCCGCCAGTTCGTCGCGTTTCAACTGTCCGATGCCGTGTTCGGCCGAGATCGAACCGCCATGGGCGAGCACCAGCCCGTGCACGATATGGTTCATTTCGCGCCAGCGGGCGATGAAGGCGGTCTTGTCGGCGCCGACCGGCTGGGAAATATTGTAGTGGATATTGCCGTCGCCCATGTGGCCGAAGGCGCAGATGCGAGCGCCCGGCATCGCCGCCATCACGGCTTTTTCCGCTTCGGCCATGAAATGCGGGATCTTCGACACCGGCACGGATACATCGTGCTTGATCGAACCGCCTTCCGGCTTCTGCGCATCCGACATGCTCTCGCGCATATGCCAGATCGCCTTCTGCTGGGCGACGGAAGCGGCGATCGCGGCGTCCTGCACCAGCCCGGCCTCGAAGCCCTGTTCCAGCACGCCATTCATCATCCGCTCCGCCGTCTCGGCCGAATCCGATGTCGAAATGTCGACTAGCACGTACCAGGGGTAAGCCGCTTCAAGCGGATCGCGCACGCCGTCGATGTGGCGGGTGGTGATCTCGACGCCGAAGCGCGGCATCAGCTCGAACCCGGTGAGCGAGGTGCCGCAGAAGCTGGCGGCAAGATTGAAAAGCGCAAGCGCATCCTCCACCGAGTGAAGGCCGGCGAACGCCACCTGATGGCCGAGCGGCTGGGGATACAGCTTCAGCACCGCACCCGTGATGATGCCGAGCGTGCCTTCCGCGCCGATGAAGAGATCGCGCAAATCATAGCCGGTATTGTCCTTCTTCAGCCGGCGCAGGCCATCCCAGATCTCGCCGGTCGGCAGCACCACTTCGAGGCCGAGGCAGAGCTGGCGCATATTGCCGTAGGCCAGCACCGCCGTGCCGCCGGCATTGGTGGAGAGATTGCCGCCGATGCGGCAGGAGCCCTCCGAGCCGAGCGACAAAGGAAAGAGCCGCCCATGCGCCTCGGCCGCCTTCTGCACGTCGGCAAGGATCGCGCCGCCGTCGGCGACCAGCACGTTCGCCACCGGATCGACGTCGCGGACCCTGTTCATGCGCTCCAGCGACAGGATGATGTCGGATTGGCCGGCGCGTGGCGTCTGGCCGCCGACGAGGCCGGTATTGCCGGTTTGCGGCACGATCGCCGTTCCTGTCTCCGACGCGAGCTTCATGATACCGGACACCTCCTCGACCGAGCCGGGCTTCAGCAGGAGAGGGGAAGAGCCGTGATAGAGCCCGCGGTTTTCGATCAGATGCGGCGCCAGATCGGCCTCGCTGCGCAGTGCGTATTTGTCGCCGACGATGGCGGCGAAGCGGTCGAGAAGATCGGTAGAAATGGCGCTGCTCATCGGGTCGATCCTCTTTGCTTCTCTCGGTCTGTCAGTCGCGCGGGGCGGCCGCCCTTTGCAGCCGGTCGTTGATGGCTTCGCCGAGTCCGTCCTCCGGAATCGGTGAAAAGGCGATGCTCGAAACGCCGCTGGCATCGGCCCGCTTCATGTAGTCGAAAAGATTGGCCGCCGCTTCTGCAAGATCGCCGCGCGGGCTGAGATCGAGAACGATGCGTGCGTCGCGCGCGCCTTCGACCACCGCACCGCCGAACGCAATCAGCGCCTCGCCGGGTTCCACCGCGCTCGCATTGAGACGCACGCTGGCGCCCGGCGCATAGTGCGAGGCGAGCATTCCCGGCGCCTCGATGGCCGCCGATGCCTTTGTGGCGCGCAGCAGCGGCCGGCCGGCGATGCGTTCGATTTCGCGCGCCGCCAGGCCTCCGGGCCTAAGCAGCCTCACCCGGTCGCCCTCCACCTTGACGATCGTCGATTCGACGCCGACGGTGCTCGGGCCCGCATCGAGGATCAACGGGATCTTCGCGCCGAGATCGGCCTCGACATGGGCCGCACTCGTCGCGCTGATCGCGCCTGACGTATTTGCGCTAGGCGCTGCGAGCGGCCGCCCGAAGGCGCCGATCAGGGCACCGGCGAAACCCTTCGGCACACGCACGCCGACGCTGTCGAGACCGGCGGTCGCCAGCGAATGGATCGGGCTTTCAGCCTTCAGCGGCAGCACGAGCGTCAGCGGGCCGGGCCAGAAAGCTTCGGCGAGCGCCCGCGAGACGGGATCGAACTCGGCATGGAGTTCGGCCATGGCAAGGTCGGCCATGTGGCAGATCAGCGGATTGAAGCGTGGCCGGCCCTTTGTCTCGTAGATGCGGGTGATGGCTGCCGGATTGGTGGCGTCGGCCGCAAGGCCGTAGACGGTCTCCGTCGGCATGGCGATGGCAAAGCCGTCGGAAAGAGCGGCTGAGGCCGCTTCGACCGCCGCCTGCCTGTCTTCCCTGATGTCGATGATGCGTGCCATCTGCTGTCCGGAGTTAATCCCGCCAGTCATTAGGCTTTCCACCGCCGCGGATCAATCGCTGTTATAGCTGCCGGATGATTTCGCGCAGCTGTTCGCTGCGGGCGCCGAGCAGCAGGACGTTGCGGATCGCCGCCTGCGGGTCATGGGTGCGGAAGAGCAAGCCGTTGCCGCGCACCGACCGGTCGATACTCATCTTCTCCGAGGAGTCTTCGCCCGCTTTGATCGCGACGGCGAAATACATGCGGGAATAACCAACGTCGATCCGTTCGAAGAAGTTGTCGTTCTCGCCGATGTCGGAATAGAAATTGGCGATGTAGAAGGCCCAGCTCACCTCTTCGTAACGGGCGAACTTGGTCCTTGAGGCGGTGACGTGGCAATAGCCGAGATGCGGGCTGTCCTGCAGCGTCCGGTGGAAGATCATCTTCGGAAATTGGATCGAATGGTGGAAGCCGTTGATGTGCTGATGCGTTTTCTCTCCGGCCACCTGCAGCTTGCGGCCGGTCTTTGCCGCGACCTCGTCATGGGTAAGGTAGCGCTTTTCCTCGGCCAGCCAGTGCCGCCGTTGGCGCGGAATGCGGCCGGTGCGGAGGAATTCGGAGTGCGCGGCGACCGGTTGCCGATCCTGCGGGCGGCTAATTTCTTTCGCGTCGAAATAGCGGAGTTTGGCCATGGTTTACATGCTTCGTCGGTCTCGGGTCGTCAGCAGGGTAGGAGTTTATGCTTAAGGGGACGTTAAGAAGCGGATGCTGCTTCGGACGGAAGCCAGCGATGTCGCAAACGCGACAATCGTCAATATCGGAGGGTGGCCTCTTTGCCGATCCGGTCTTTACGTTATGTCGCAAATGACGATAATTGCCTGCGGAGCCGAACGATTGGGGCTCGACTGCGAAGGCCGCTTGAGCCTCGGCGCATCCTGTCGTCAATTTCGAAGCCGATGTCGCATTACAACCAAGCGGCAGGAATGCCAGGTGATTAAATGGCGCCATGAACAATTCTCCCGCAGGAGAAGGAAGCAGGCGCGCTTCCATAGCCTTTCGCTTGAAGGCGGCAGCCGGGTGCACGAGGACATGAAGATGGATATTCGCAGCAACGTTTTACGTCAGCTCAAGAACCGCCGTGAGGGCTTCAGCCTCGAGCAGCCGTTCTATATCGACGAGGATTATTTCCAGCTCGACATGGAGATGATCTATTATCGCGACTGGCTGTTCATGGGCCATGATTGCGAGCTGCCGAAGCCGGGCGCCTATTTCACGGTCCAGATCGGCCGCTATCCCGTCGTAATCGTCCGCGGCCGCGACAATGTCATCCGCGCCTTCCACAATAGCTGTCGCCATCGCGGCTCGCGCGTCTGCACCAAGGAGCACGGCTCTTCGGTGCGTCTCGTCTGCCCCTATCATCAGTGGACCTATGATCTCGACGGCAAGCTCGCCTTCGCCCGCCATATGGGCGATGATTTCGACAAGACCGGCTTCAACCTGAAGCCCGTCCATTGCGAAAGCGTGGCCGGCTATATCTTTATCTGCCTTGCCGACACCGCGCCGGATTTCCAGACGGTGCGCGACAAGATCGAGCCCTACATGGCGCCGCATCGCATCGGAGAGACCAAGGTCGCCTTCCAGAGCACGATCATCGAGAAGGGCAACTGGAAACTCGTCTGGGAAAACAACCGAGAGTGCTATCACTGCGCCGCCAATCACCCGGAACTCTGCCGCACCTATCCTGAAGCGCCGAGCGTCACCGGCACCGATGGCGGCGCCGACGATCCCGAAATCGCCGGCCATTGGGCGCGCTGCGAGGCCGCCGGCCTGCCGAGCAAGTTCCAGATTTCCCCGGACGGTCAGTTCCGCACCGCCCGCATGCCGTTGATCGAGGATGCCGAGAGCTACACCATGTCCGGCAAGCCGGCCGTCAAGCGCCGGATCGCCGACGATATCTCGATCAGCCATATCGGCACCATGCTGCTCTTCCACTATCCGACGACCTGGAACCACCTGCTTGGCGACCATGCGATCTCCTTCCGCGTGCTGCCGCTCAGCGCCAATGAGACGGCGGTGACGACCAAGTGGCTCGTCCATAAGGACGCGGTCGAGGGCGTGGATTACAATCTCGAGGAACTGACGCATGTCTGGACCGAGACCAACGATCAGGATCGCCGGATCGTCGAAGAGAATGCCTTCGGCATCCACTCGCCCGCCTACGAGCCCGGCCCCTATTCTTCCCTGCACGAGGGCGGTGTCATGCAGTTCCTCGAATGGTATTCGAACTTCATGGTGAACCGCCTGCAGGGCGACCAGGCGAAAATCTCCGCCGTCGCCTGATGCATGTCGCCAACAATTAAGGCCGGTTCAGGTCGGCCGATCTAAAACAGGAAAGCAGCCGATCCCCGGCTGCTTTCGGAACCATTCAGCCACGAGCGCGTTGCGTGGCAGGCGGTGATCGCCGTTGAATGGGAGAGAAGAATGATCTGGCTGAAAAGCAAAATCGCGACAGCAATTCTCACTGCCGCCGTCGTGCTGACGGGCTTTGCCCCGTCGCAGGCAATCCAGATGCCCACCGCCCCGCAGGTGGAGAAATCCTCCGCCGTCGAGGAGGTCCAATACCGCCGCTATTATCGTCGCGACTATTACCGGCCCGGCTATCGCCCCGGCGCCTATTACCGCCCCGGTTGGTACGGCGGCTATCGCGGCTACAGCTATTACCGCCCAGGCTATCGCCGCTACAACGGTTACTGGTACCCGCTCGCCGCCTTCGGCGCCGGCGCGGTCATTGCTGCGCCGCGCTACGTTGCGCCCGCGCCGCGCTATGGCTCGGCGCACGTCGCCTGGTGCGCCAACCGTTACCGCTCGTATCGGGCCTACGACAACACGTTCCAGCCCTATAACGGCCCGCGCCAGCAGTGCTATTCGCCCTATTGAGGTGAGGCAAGGGCGCGACGCGAGTTGCATCGGAGCAGGAGTTGGCCGGAACATCCACCCACCCTCGGATGACGGAGGGTGGGGGAGCTCTGCGTTAATACGTCGCCCGCGAAGCTTAGTGAACGACAGTGATTACCAAAATGCCAGCTTCGTGGGCGGCACGGATAAGCGCTGCTCGCGCGGCCTGCGCCGGAATCTCCCCGTGTATTGCATCTCGACAAGCCATAATTGCCGTGAGGTATTCTTCTCCATCGTCGATTGGCCAGCCAACGGTCAGCATCTCGGCGGCCTGCACGAGAGTTGCGACAAGCTTGTATTTTTCCGGCCCACTCACAACGAGCATTAGAGGGGCAAACTCTCCGGATGTGCACCACTTCATGACATTAGGTCTCCCCACGGTAAATATATTAGTAACCGTGCAAGAACCGTTCCGGACGAGGTGGCGGTACGCGCAGCATCGCGCAATTACGCTGTACCTACGGTGAGTTTGGCCGGAGCGTCACGCCATCCTCCGTCATCCTCGGCCCTGAGCCGAGGATCCATTGGCCTCCACCGCAGCGGGCATGGATCCTCGGGTCAAGCCCGAGGATGACGGAGAATGGGTTGAGCCCTGTGATAGATGCTGCAATGTATGGTAGAGAAAGGGCGGCAGCCACCGCGCGCCTCTCACATTCAAAGGATATTCACCCGCCGCAGCAGCCACCAGGCGAAGACGATCGAAGCGATGATCAGGGCGACGGCGTATTCCGTGCCGTAGTCGCCGACGGCGAAGGGCAGGTTTGCCGTGTTCATACCGAAGAAGCCGGTCACCAGCGTCGGCGGCAACAGGAAGGCGGTCATGATCGACAACAGATAGAGGTGGCGGTTGGTTTCGGAGGATTGTTTCGAATCGATTTCTTCGTGCAGCAGGCGCGCCCTGTCCTGCAGCGCATAGATATCGTGGTCGACCGTCTCCAGCCGGCTCGTCAGCCGCCGCGCCACGTCGTCGAAGCCGAAGGGCATCTCGTCTTCATCGGTCGCCGCCGCCCGGCGCATCAGTGCCAATACCGTGCGCAGATGGCGATGCAGCCGCACCACGGTTCGCCGCACCGGCGCCAGCCGACGGCGCTCGTCGCGCGGGGCGTTGTCGTAGACGATATCCTCGATCTGGTTCAGCTCTTCGGTGAGTTCGATGACGATGGCGATCAGCGTGCGCTGAAACTCGATCACCAGCAGTTCGAAGAGATCGACGGGCCGCCCAAATTTGCCCGGGTTCTTCTCGATCAGCCCGCGCGCCCGCTCGACGCTGCGCAGCGGCTGCAGCCGCGTGGTGATGATGAAGCGGTCGGACATGGCAAAATGCAGCCAGCCGAGATTGTTGGTGTCCTGGGCGAAATCGCGCTGGCAGTCGACCAGCGTGCCGTAGAGCATCTGCTCGTCGACTGTGATCGCCGCATGCGTGTCATGCGTCGTCAGCGCCGATTTCGCATCCTCGGTCAGCCCGTCCAACGTCTCGAGCAAGGCCGGCACGCGGGCGTCGACAAGGTTGAGATGCAGCCAGTAGAAACCGTTGTCAGCGGTCAGATCCGCCACCGTCGCGCTGTTGTTCAGCCGCACCGCCGTCTTTTCATCCGGCGAGAAACGATAGGCCCAGACGAAACCGGGGATGTTGACGGGCAATGTATCCATTGTTCGCCGGTCCTTTGCGAAGGCGATATCATTCTAGAAATTCTCCATGACGTCCATTTGTGCGACAGTGCAAGAGCAAACCGCCAGGGCGGGTAAACTATCGCACGGCAGGCAGGGAAATCGAAATTGACGTTTACGTAAAAATCAATTAGCCCTTTGCCTCGGAGGGGCTTTGCGCGAGGTGCGGGCCGGTCCCATGGAGGAGAAAGCATGTATAAGGCGCCCGTCGAGGAAATCGCGTTCACGTTGAAGCATGTAGCGGATATGGGCGAGGCGCTGTCGAACGGTCTTTTCGGCGATCTCGGCGAAGATCTCGTCGACGCGATCCTCTCCGAAGCGGGACGTTTTGCCACAGAGGAGGTGGCGCCGCTCGCCGACATCGGCGACCGCCAGGGCGCCCGCATGGTCGACGGCGAAGTCAGGTTGCCGGATGGCTGGCGCGATCTCTACCGCAGCTGGATCGCCGGCGGCTGGAATGGCCTGACGGCGCCGGCGGCCTTCGGTGGCCAGGCCCTGCCCAACATGCTGAATGTCGCGGCGCTGGAAATGTGGAATTCCGGATCCATGGCCTTTGCGCTCGCCCCGACGCTGACGATGGGCGCCATCGAGGCGGTCAGCGCGCATGGCAGTGCCGCGCTGAAAGACAAATATCTGGCAAAGATGGTGTCCGGCGAATGGACCGCCACGATGAACCTGACGGAGCCGCATGCCGGCTCCGATCTCGGCGTGCTGAAGGCCCGCGCCGAACGCCTGCCCGACGGCACCTATCGCATCTTCGGCCAGAAGATCTTCATCACCTGGGGCGAGCACGACGCCGCCGACAATATCATCCATCTGGTGCTGGCCCGCCTGCCGGATGCGCCGGCCGGCACACGCGGCATCTCGCTCTTTCTCGTGCCGAAATTCCTGGTGAACGACGACGGTTCTCTCGGTGCCCGCAACGATCTCTTCTGCCATTCGCTGGAGCACAAGCTCGGCATCCACGGTTCGCCGACCTGCACGATGATCTATGGCGACGGCCGGTTCGGTGGCGAAAAGGGCGCGATCGGCTGGCTGGTTGGAGAAGAGAACAAGGGGCTCGCCTGCATGTTCACGATGATGAACAATGCGCGTCTCGCCGTCGGCATGCAGGGCGTGGCGATCTCGGAGGCCGCCACCCAGAAGGCACTCGCCTATGCGAGGGAGCGCACGCAGGGCAGGGCGCCGGGTTCGACCGGCGCCGGCATGAGCCCGATCGTCGAACATCCCGACGTTGCCCGTATGCTTCTCACCATGAAGGCGCTGACCCAAGGTTCGCGCGCCATCTCCTATGCCTGTGCCCATGCGATCGACATGTCACGCCTGGCAGGCGATAGCCGCCACTGGCAGGAGCGCGCCGCGCTTCTGACGCCGATCGCCAAGTCGTTTTCAACCGATGCCGGCGTTGAGGTCGCCTCGCTCGGCATTCAGGTGCATGGCGGCATGGGTTTCATCGAGGAGACGGGAGCGGCGCGTTATCTGCGTGATGCCCGCATCGCCCCAATCTATGAGGGCACCAACGGCATCCAGGCGATCGACCTCGTCACCCGCAAGCTGCCGCTTTCCGGCGGCGATCAGGTCATGGGCTTCATCGCCGAATTGAAGGCGATCGCCGAGGCCGTCAGCCGCTCCAATCTCGACGGTTTCGGTGAGACTGCCGCCAGACTTGACACCGCGATTTCAGATCTCGAAGAGACGACCGCCTGGCTGCTGGCAGCACTTGCCGATGGGAGGGCTCCCGAGGCGCTTGCCGGCGCCACCCCCTATCAGCGCCTGTTCGGCCTGGTGCTCACCGGCTGTTACCTCGCCAAGGGTGGTCTGGCCGAAAGCGGCGACGGCAAAGGCGAGGGCCGCATCGCGCTCTGCCGCTTCACCGCTGAAAACCTGCTTGCCGAGACCGCGGCCCTTCGCGACCGGGTCGTCAACGGCGCGGCGAGCCTCGCCGCCGCCCGCATCCTGCTCGCCTGAGGAGATCCCGATGACACCTGAGAAAAACCTAATGACCGACCATATCATCGTCGAGCAGCCTTCCGCCCATCCCGGCGTTCAGCTCATTCGCTTCAACCGGCCGGAAAAGAAGAACGCCTTCACACGGGCGATGTATCGCACCATGACCGATGCGCTCACCGCTGCCAATGCGGACGCGAATATCAGGGTGACGGTCTTTCTCGGCACCGAAGGCAGCTTCTCAGCCGGCAACGACATCGGCGATTTTCTTGCCACTGCAATGGGCGGCAGCATGGGAGACGAGCTGATCGATTTCCTCTACGCGCTCGCCAGATCCGAAAAGCCGCTGGTGTCAGGGGTCGACGGCCTGGCGATCGGGATCGGCACCACCCTCAACCTGCACTGCGACCTGACGATCGCCTCCGACCGCAGCCAGTTCCGCACGCCTTTCGTCGACCTGGCCTTGGTGCCGGAAGCGGCTTCCAGCCTGATCGCGCCGCGCATCATGGGCCACCAGCGCGCCTTTGCCATGCTGGCCGCCGGCGAGGCCTTTAGCGCCGAGGAAGCCCGCGAGGCCGGCCTCATCTGGAAGGTCACGACGCCGGACGAGGTGGAGAATGCCGCACTTGCCGCGGCCACGAAACTCGCCGCCAAGCCGCCGGAAGCCTTGAAGATCGCCCGCGATCTCATTTGCGGCTCCCGGGAAGAGGTCATCGCCCGCATCGATGTCGAGGCCCGCCATTTCGCCACGCGGCTGAAAAGCGCCGAGGCCCGGGCGGCCTTCGAAGCCTTCATGCGCCGCTGAGCTCTGCCGAAGTACCAGATGGATACCGATCAGGCCGGCGGCACATCGAAGACTTCGCCGGCCCTGAGCGGCCGGAAGCGGTGCGAGGGAATATCGTGCTCTCTCATCGCCTCTTGCAACGCTCTTACCGGCGCGTCGACCGCTTCATTCGTCAGTTGGAACGTCGCGAAATGATGCCCCGCCACATAGGCCGCATTTGCCAGCTTCATCCCCACCACGGCCTCCTCAGGATTCTGGTGCTGCCCTTTCATGAACCATCGCGGCTCATAGGCGCCGAAGGGTAAGATGGCCAGGCGAAAACCGCCATGTTTTTGCTGTGCCGCTTTGTAATTGATGCCGTGGTGAAAGCCCGTATCGCCGACGTGGTAGATCTTGCCGGCTGGCGTCGACAAGACGAACGACGCCCAGAGTGCCATGCGGCGATCGGCGCCGCCACGGGCGGACCAATGGTGGGCAGGCTCCGCATCGATGCTTATTCCGGCGTGCGAGATGCGCTCGCCCCAATCCATCGATGTCGTCTGTAGACCGGGCACGGCACGGCGCATGATCGTGTCGTTGCCGAGAGGCGTCACGACAAGCGGCTTATGCGTGGCATGCAAGCGCTTCAGTGTTGCGATATCAAGATGGTCATAATGATTGTGCGATACCAGCACGAGATCGATCGACGGCAAATCATCAAAGGCAATGCCCGGTTCGACGACGCGCCTGGGTCCGGCAAAGGTGAAGGGGCTGACCCGCTCCGACCACACCGGGTCGGTGAGAATATTGAGACCGGCGACCTGCACGAGCATGGTTGCATGCCCAACCATCGTCACCCGCAGATCCTCGCCGTCGACGCGGGGAACCGGCTTGGCGGCCGCAAATGGACTTGGAACCGATCGTGGCCAGCGCGCACGGCCACCGCCGAATTGCCAGCGCAAGAGCGCGCGGAAACCAAGCGGCTCGATACCTTCGGGATTGAAGAAGTACGTGCCGTCGAAGTGATCGGACACTGGGCCCCCATAGTAGGGATTGCGTCTTTTGGTCTTGCGCATTCGGAATCGGTTTCCCTGGCCGGGGATATGATTACTTTAAGCCAGTCGGCTTGAAATCTGAATCCTATCCTCAATGAAGGAGTCAGGCCGAGGCCGGAAACTCATTGACCTTGCGCAGCAGGCCGTCGACCAGCCGTTCGGGGAGGTAGCGGCGAAGCGAGCGGACCTGGCGCGACTGCTTGCCGGCGGAATAGCGCAGCTTCGGCTTCTTTGCGGTTGCGGCTTTCACCACCATATCGGCGACGACCTCAGGTGCATCGCCCGTCTCCACCCATTTCCGCATCAACGCTTCACTGCGGGCGCGCTCCCAAGCATAGACCGCAAGAGGTTGGTCTGCTCGCGTCAGGTTTTCCTCGAAGGATGTCCTGGTGACGCCGGGTTGGACGAGAACAACACGAATGCCGAAGTTGCGCACTTCATGATCGAGCGATTCCGAATAGCCCTCGAGCGCATGTTTGGTCGAGGCATAGAAGGCGTTGTACGGAGCCGGGATGAGGCCGAGGATCGAGCTCATGTTGATGATCCGGCCGCTTTTCTGCTTCCTCATGACCGGCAGTACCGCATTGGCGACGCGCGCTACGCCGAAGACGTTGACGTCGAAAAGCCGCTGGGCCTGGGCGATGGAGGATTCTTCCGCGCCGCCGATGAGGCCGATGCCGGCATTATTGACGACGAGATCGAGCCGGCCGGTTTGCCGGACGACCTCCGCAACAGCCGCCTGCACCGAGGCGTCATCGGCCACGTCACAGATCAGCATCGTTATCCCCGGCCTTTTGGCGGCCGGTTTGCGGCTGGTCCCGAACACGCGGTAGCCGGCCTTCACCAGAGACTCCGCCGTTGCGAGGCCGATGCCTGAGGATGCACCGGTGACCAGTGCAACGCTTCTGTTTTTGTCGGTCATATTGTCAGCTTTCAAAAGAGTGGATCATCGTTGGCCGTTCTGTTACTATCTTTTTGATATCGTGTCACTATCGAAAAGATACCGAATGAAAAATAGTTCGATTCCGCAATGCCCGGTCGCCCGCGGCCTTCAATCCGTCGGGGATGCGTGGAGCATTCTCGTTTTGCGCGACGCCCATTCGGGCCTCACCCGTTTCGACCAGTTCAGGAAGAGCCTCGGCATCGTGCCGACCATGCTGACCAAGCGTCTCAAGGCGCTGACGGAGGACGGTCTGCTGGAGAAGCGCCTCTATTCCGAACGGCCGCCGCGCGAAGAATATGTCCTCACGGAAGCCGGTCGCGATTTTCTGCCTGTGCTGATGATGATCGGGGCTTGGGCGCACCGCCATTGCGATGGCGAACTCGCCCGCTATGTCGATGTCGAGTCAGGATCGGAGATCGAACCGATCGCAATCGATGCCGTTACGGGTGCAAAGCTCGGAACGCGGCCAATGCGCATGAGTTTGCAGCCGGGAAGCGAACCGGGCGATTGATGAGATGTTCTTGACGCTCCGGATAGCGCGATCGCATTGACCGCGAAGCGTGAGGCAACGGCCTACTTCTCCAGCGTCGCCACCACCTCGACATGCGAGGTCCAGAGGAACTGGTCGATCGGTGTCACCCCGGTGATGCGGTAGCCGCCCTCGACGAGGATTTGAAGGTCGCGGGCCAGCGTCAGCGGATTGCAGCTGACGGCTGCGATCTTCTTCACGCCTGAGCGGGCAAGTTCCTTGCACTGAAACTCCGCGCCGGCGCGTGGCGGGTCGAAGACGACCATGTCAAAGGGCTTGAACTCCTGCGTCATCAAAGGGCGGCGGAAGAGATCGCGTTTTTCGACGCTCACCGGCTTCAGCCCCTGCGTCTTGCGGGCGGCCTGGTCGAGTGCGGCGAGCGCCGTTGCCTCGGCCTCGACCGCATGCACCCGGCCGATCCGCGCCAGCCGCAGCGAAAACGTGCCGGCGCCGGCAAAGAGATCGGCGATTCGCTTGGCCTTGCCGGCATGGGCAAGCACCAACTCCGCCATCGCCTCTTCCGCCGGCTTGGTCGCCTGCGCGAAGCCGCCGGGCGGCGGCGAAACCTCGACGCCGCCGAAATCGATAAGCGGCTTGGCCGGCTCGACGAGGATTTCGCCGTTGACGGTCACGCGGGCGATGCCGCGCAGGCCGAGCACGGTCTCGATCGCCTTGCGCCGCTGCGGGTCAGAGAGTTTCTTGATGTCGTCGGCCGCCAGATCGAGGCCGGAAAGCGTCTCGAGCACCGCGACCCGGAAGGGTTCGGCGCTGGTCGCGAGCGTCGCGGCAATCGCCTTGATCGCCGGCAGTCGGGCGACGATCCCTGCCGACGAGATCGGACATTCCTCGATGGCGACGATGTGATGGCTTTCGGCCTGGTTGAAGCCGATCAACATATCCTTCTCGGTCTTGCGCGCCGCAAACACCACGCGCCGGCGTTCGCCCGGCCGGGCCGGAACGATTTCACCGACCTCAGGCGTCAGCCCCTTGGATTTGAGTGCATCGACCACCAGCTGCCGCTTGAAGGCGCGGTAGGGGGCATTCGCCAGATGCTGCAGCGTGCACCCGCCGCAGGTGCCGTTGACGCCGTCGGGACCGAAATGGCGGCAAGGCGGCTCCTGCCGGTCGGGCGAGGGCGTCGTGATCGACATGATCGTGCCCTGGCTTTTGACGCGGGCGATCGCCACTGTTTCCCCGGGAAGGGAAAAGGGCACATAGACCGGACCGGCGGCGCTGCCGGCAATGCCGTCGCCCTGGGCGCCGAGCTTCTCGATGGTGACGGTTTCGGTGCTCACGGTTTCAATCCTGCCAACAGATACTCCCGATTGCCGTCGCCGCCTGATATCGGGGAGGGGATGAGGCCGAGGCTGTTCCAGCCCATATCCTCGGTGAACCAGCGCTCCAGTTCCGCAGCGACGGCGGGCGCAGACGAGGGGTCCTTCAACAGTCCGCCCTTGCCGATCGCCTCGCGTCCCGCCTCGAACTGCGGCTTGACAAGCAGCACGGCGATGGCGCCCGGCGAGGCGACATCAAGAGCCGGCGCCAGCGCGAGCTTCAGTGAGATGAAGGAGACGTCGGAGACGATGAAGCTGGCGGGGTGGCCGATATCCTCGGCGGTCAGGTTGCGGGCGTTGAGGCCTTCCCGGTTTGTCACCCGCGGGTCGCCTGAGATGCGTGGATGCATCTGCCCATGGCCGACATCGATCGCCGTGACATGCGTCGCACCCCGCTGCAGCAGCACCTCGGTGAAGCCGCCTGTGGACGCGCCGATATCGAGACAGTGATGGCCGGCCGGGTCGAGCCGGAAATGGTCGAGGGCGCTAGCAAGCTTCAGCGCGGCGCGCGAGACGTAATCCTGCGCCGGATCGTCGATGGCAATATCGGCGTCGGCGCCAAAGAGCGCGCCGGCCTTCGTCACGACTTGGCCGGCGATCCGGACGGTGCCGCGCTGCACGGCGTCGCGCGCCCGCGAGCGGCTGGCAAAGAGGCCGCGGGAGACGAGCAGCTGGTCGAGGCGTTGGCTGTTTTGATCGGACATCGGCTGTGAATGACCGGCAAAGCCGCCGGTTGCAAGCATTTTGTTCCAGGATCGCCATGACCGTCGGAGCTTTCGGACGCCGGAAGCAGATAATCGTCGGGCTCGCCATTGCTGCAGCGCGTATTTAAGCAAATTTAAAGCCTGCCCGCATAGGGTCGGCTCGATTGCAGCGGTTCGTCCGAACCGCTTCGTGCCATGAAGGCGCAGGCGTCTTTCGCCGATCATGTTTCCGATTCCAAGTCTCTGCGGTTGCGTCTTGCGCGCGACCGTCTCTCGCCGCGTCGACTGTCGCCAGGAGAAAATCAACGATGTCCGCTAAAAACATATCCTTGAACGGGAAGCTTGCGGCGACGTTCGCAGCCCTCATTCTTATCTTCATGTCCGTCTCCGCCTTCGTGTATTCCAAGGCGACGGCGTCGGCTGCCGCGTCCGCCGAGCAGGAAAAATCGGAGCTGCTCGTCAACCAGATCGACGATGCGCTGCAGGCGATGCTCGAGCAGGCGGTCAATCTGCGCGGCTTCATCCTCTTCCGCAGCGACAGCACTTACGGCGACGTTTTCGCCAACCGCGAGCGCATGCTGAAGGCGATCGCCGCCGCCAAGCAGACGGCCGCGGCCGAGCCGCAGCTGCTCGAGATGATCGACGGCATGCAGAAGGCCGCCGACCTCTATTTCCATGAACTTGCCGAGCCGCAGACCAAGGCGCGCAAGGAAACCGACATGCCGATCGAAGAGGTCGTCAAGATCGGCGTCAACGCCACCAAGGGTCAACTCGACGGTTTTCGCCAGGCGTCCGCCAAGATCAAGGCCACCGCCCGCGAAAAGTCGAACGCGCTCGCCGCGATCCGCGCCGATGCCAACAGCGATCTGAAGATGACGCTGATTGCCGGCGGCATCGTCGCCTCGCTTGCCGCCGCCGTACTCGCCTGGCTGATGTCGCGCACTATTGTTCGCCCGGTCGTCGGCATGACCGCGGCCATGGATCGCCTTGCCGGCGGTCAGAACGATATCGAGGTGCCGGCTGTCGAGCGCGGCGACGAAATCGGCCGCATGGCCCAGTCCGTCCTGGTGTTCAAGCAGGCGGCGATCGAGAAGCTGCGCCTTGCCGGCGAGACCGACAGCATGCGTGATGACGCCGAGCGTCAGCGCCAGGCAAGCGACGAGCGGAAGGCGCGCGAGGAAGGCGAACTGCGTTATGCCGTCGATGCCTTGGCCGGCGGCCTTGCCGGCCTTGCCGTCGGCGATGTCGCCGCCCGCATCCAGACGCCCTTCGCGCCGCAATATGACAGCCTGCGCAACGACTTCAACAATGCCGTCGAAAAGCTGCAGGCGGCACTCCAGTCGGTCGGCCGCAACGCCTCGGCGATCAATGCCGGTGCCGGCGAGATCCGCTCGGCCGCCGACGATCTTGCCCACCGCACCGAGCAGCAGGCTGCCGCCGTCGAACAGACAGCAGCGGCCTTGGAAGAGGTGACGACGACGGTGCGCGACAGCGCCAAACGCGCCGAGGATGTCGGCAACCTCGTCGAGCGCACCCGCCTCGGCGCCGAAAAATCCGGCGATGTCGTCCGCAGGGCGGTCTCCGCCATGCAGCAGATCGAAAAATCCTCGGGCGAGATCTCCAACATCATCGGCGTCATCGACGACATCGCCTTCCAGACCAACCTCTTGGCGCTGAACGCCGGCGTCGAGGCAGCCCGCGCCGGGGAAGCCGGCAAGGGCTTTGCCGTCGTCGCCCAGGAGGTGCGCGAGCTCGCCCAGCGCTCGGCCAAGGCGGCAAAGGAGATCAAGGACCTGATCACCACGTCAGGCACGCATGTGCAGACCGGCGTGTCGCTGGTCGGCGAGACTGGCAAGGCGCTGGAAGCCATCGTCGCCGAGGTGCAGGAGATCAACCGCAACGTCAACGCGATCGTCACCGCCACGCGCGAACAGTCGATCGGCCTGCAGGAGATCAACACCGCCGTCAACAACATGGACCAGGGCACGCAGCAGAATGCGGCTATGGTCGAAGAGCAGACCGCCGCAAGCCATGCGCTCGCCCAGGAGGCAAGCGCCCTGGACGAGCTGCTGCGCCAGTTCAAGCTCGGAACCCCAGCTGCCGCTCCGGCCCAGAAGACGGCCGCTGCGACGCCTGCCTCCCGCCCGGTCGCCTCACCGGCCCGCGCACTCGCCAGCAAGGTCACCAAGGCCTTCGGCGGCAAACAGGCGAGTGCTGCGGTTGCGGTTCAGGAGGACTGGACGGAGTTCTGAGGGCGGCTTTCGGAAGGACGTCAACGAAAGGGCGGCGCAGAGATGTGCCGCCTTTTTTCATGATGAGATGGCCATGGTACGGCCCGTGGCCCCCTCATCCGACCCTTCGGGCCACCTTCTCCCCGCCGGGGCGAAGGATGATGCCGCGACCTCTCGATTCCCTCTTCTCCCCAGCGGGGAGAAGGTGCCCATACGGCGGATGAGGGGGCCACACGGCACACCCTCTCGTCGATAATTATCCCGCAACCCCCACAGCAACCCCACGCCCCAGGGCCCTGAACACCGTCGATACGATCCCGGCGCGATCGAGCCCCGCATGGGCATTCATCGCTTCGGGCTTCGCCTGCTCCATCCAGATATCGGGCATGACGAGCGAGCGGATCTTCAGGCCGTTGTCGAGCAGGCCCTCGCTGGAGAGATATTGCATCACCTGGCTGCCGAAGCCGCCGACCGAGCCTTCCTCGACGGTGATCAGCATTTCGTGGTGGCGGGCGAGCTGGCGGATCAGCTCGTGGTCGAGCGGCTTGGCGAAGCGTGCATCGGCGACCGTCGTCGTCAGGCCGGCGGCTTCGAGATCTTCGGCGGCAAGCAGACAGTCGGCAAGCCGGGTGCCGAAGGAAAGCAGGGCGACCTTGGTGCCTTCCTTGACGATGCGGCCCTTGCCGATCTGCAGGATTTCGCCGCGCGCCGGCATGTCGACGCCGACGCCTTCGCCACGCGGATAACGGAAGGAGATCGGCCCGGCGTCATAGGCGGCGGCCGTGCGTACCATATGTTTCAGCTCGGCCTCGTCGGCCGCCGCCATCACCACGAAGCCGGGCAGGGTGGCGAGGAAGGCGGTGTCGAAGGAGCCGGCATGGGTCGGGCCGTCGGCGCCGACGAAGCCTGCGCGGTCGATCGGGAAACGCACGGGCAGTCCCTGGATCGCCACGTCGTGCACGACCTGGTCGTAGGCGCGCTGCAGGAAGGTGGAATAGAGCGCCGCGAACGGCTTGTAGCCCTCGGCCGCAAGGCCGGCGGCGAAGGTCACGGCATGCTGTTCGGCAATGCCGACATCGAAGCAGCGCGACGGAAAGGCTTCGGCGAGCTTGTCGAGGCCGGTACCATTCGGCATGGCGGCGGTGATTCCGACGATCGTGTCGTCGAGGGCGGCTTCCTGCACCAGCGCTTCGGCAAAGACGCTGGTATAGCTCGGCGCATTCGGCTTGACCCGCGCCTGCGCGCCGGTGATGACATCGAACTTGTTGACGCCGTGATATTTGTCGGCCGCGGCTTCGGCCGGCGGATAGCCCTTGCCCTTCTGGGTGACGACATGGATCAGCACCGGGCCGCGCGCATTGTCGCGCACGTTGCGCAGCACCGGCAGCAGGTGATCGAAGGAATGCCCGTCGATCGGCCCGATATGGTAGAAGCCCATCTCCTCGAACATCGTGCCGCCGGTGACGTAGCCGCGCGCGTGCTCGACGGCGCGAGTGATGGCGCGATCAATGTTCTTGCCGAGATAGGCCGTCAGCTTCTTGCCGAAGTCGCGGAAGCCCATATAGGTGCGTCCCGAGGCCAGGCGGGCGAGATAGGCGCTCATCGCCCCTGTCGGCGGCGCGATCGACATGTCATTGTCATTGAGGATGACGATGAGGCGGGCATCGAGCGCACCGGCATTGTTCAGCGCCTCATAGGCCATGCCGGCCGACATCGCCCCGTCGCCGATGACGGCGATGACGCGCCGGTCATTCTTGTCGAGATCGGCGGCGATCGCCATGCCGAGGCCGGCCGAGATCGAGGTCGAGGAATGCGCCGCCCCGAAGGGATCATATTCGCTCTCCGCCCGGCGGGTGAATCCGGACAGCCCGTTTTCCTGCCGCAAGGTCCGGATGCGATCGCGCCGGCCGGTCAGAATCTTGTGCGGATAACATTGATGGCCGACATCGAAGATCAGCCGGTCGTCAGGCGTATCGAAGACGCTGTGAATGGCGATCGTCAGCTCGACCACGCCGAGACCGGCGCCGAGATGACCGCCGGTGCGCGACACCGCGTCGATCATTTCGTCGCGGACCTCGCGGGCGAGCTGCGGCAGGTCGCGATCCTCCAGCTTGCGCAGGTCGGCGGGGTAAGTGACCTGGTCGAGCAGAGGAGTCTTCGGCGGATGTGTCACGGGCGGCGCTCTTTCTTACTTTTCCTTGTACCGCTTTATTCGATTAGAACGAGGCAAAACAAGTGATTTCAGGAACCGAAGCTTTTCACCTTAGAGCATGGCGGAAAAATGTGTGAGGGGTTTCGGGAGTTATCAAATTCTATTTCCGTAAGTTGCATTCGCCTGATCTTGGCCCGGTGCCGCCCCGATTTTCCGCCCCGCCGGTCGAACGTGCAAAGGGGCGGCGAGCTGCTTGAATAATGGTAGCAATGTTGCCGCGCCGACTGGGGGATCAGGTCATGGGAACGATTGTTGCAGCGCATGCCTATGTGAACAGCGAGGTCGCCTGTGTGGCCTGGGATCTCGACGCCAAGATCGACGGATAACCTCGGCTTAGAAGTCGTGCGCGTCTATCTCGACGAGCAGGGAAACGTGGCGAAAAAGTCTTCCGCGCCGTCGAGGCGGAGTTGAAGCGCCAGGGCAAGAAGGGCTGGTCTGGCTTTCTCAATGTCGATGACAGCTGGCAGGACGGCTATGTGAACCGCACCAGGGTGCGCTGACGCGGTATTTCGCAGCGGCCTGAATTCAGCCGCGGATCGGGCGTCGCGAAGGGGAAAATCGCTCCGCGGCGCGCATCGCCTTTGCCGTCAGCCTTCCGGCAACGGCACGAATTCCTCTTCGTCGCCGGGGACGATGTCGAAGCGGCCGGTGCGCCATTCCTCCTTGGCCTTTTCGATCCGCTCCTTCGAGGAAGAGACGAAATTCCACCAGATATAGCGCTTCGAGTTTAGCGCTGCGCCGCCGAACAGCATCAGGTGACAGCCCTCGCTGCCGGCTTCGAGCGTGATCGGATCGCCCGGCCGGAAGACCAGCAGCTGATCGGCGGCGAAACGGTCGCCCGATATGACGACCTCGCCGGAGAGCACGTAGACGGCGCGCTCCTCATGGGCCGCGCCGAAGGGAAAGCGCACGCCGGGCTGCAGGTTGAGATCGACATAGAGCGTGTCGGAGAAGGTGCCGACCGGCGATGTCATGCCTTCGAACGAGCCGATGACGACGCGCCCGCGCACGCCTGATGTTTCGATCAGCGGCATCTCGGTCTTTTCCGTATGGGCAAAGGAAGGATCGATCTCCTCTTTGTCGTCGGGCAGCGCCAGCCATGTTTGCAGCCCCGACATCAGCAGCGGGTGGCCGCGCAGATTGTCGGGCGTGCGCTCGGAATGGACGATGCCGCGGCCGGCGGTCATCAGGTTGATATCGCCGGGGCGGATGACCTTTTCGGTGCCGAGGCTGTCGCGGTGGCGGATCTCGCCGTCGAAGAGATAGGTGACCGTCGACAGGCCGATATGCGGATGCGGCTTGACGTCGAGCGCCTCGTTGGGCTTCAGGATCGCCGGTCCCATGCGGTCGAAGAAGATGAACGGCCCGACCAGCCGCCGCTGCCTTGTGGGCAGCGCGCGCCGTACCTGGAATCCGCCGATGTCACTGCTGCGCGGGATGATCAGGTTCTCGATCGCATCGCAGGCGAAGGCATCGCCGGGGAGGGGATCTTTGCCGGGAAAGAAGGACATGACGGGTCTCCGCTTACAAGGACATCGACCACAGATAGTCCCTGCAGCGCCGCGCGTCCAATTTGATGTGCCGAAGAGGCTCCATGAAGTCAGATCGCGGTGAAGCCGTTGTCGACGAAGAGGTGGGCGCCGTTGACGAAGCTCGACTCGTCGCTGGCGAGATAGAGGGCCGCCCGCGCCACGTCTTCCGGCTCACCGATCCGTCCCTGCTGCGCGGCGATGGCGGCATCGGAGACATCGACGCCGAGCGCCTGAAGGTCGGCGACCTCGCGCAACCCGTGCGGCGTGCGGATGAAGCCGGGGCAGACGGCGTTGCAGCGGATGTTGCGGTCGCGGAATTCGACCGCGATGGCGCGGGCAAACATGTGCACCGCGCCCTTGGTCGTGTCGTAAAGCACTTCCATCGGCGTGGCGGCGACCGCCGAGATCGACGAGGTGCAGACGATCGATCCACCGCCGGCGGCAATCATCTTCGGCAGCACGGCCTTGGTCATCAGGAACATCGAACGCACATTGACCGCGTGCAGCCAGTCCCATTCCTGAAGCGTCGTCTCGAGAAAGGGTTTGATGACGATGGTGCCGGCATGATTGAACAGAACGGTTACCGCGCCGTAGCGTTCCTCGACGCCGGCGACAGCGGTATTGACGGCCGCTTCGTCGGAGACATCGGCAGTCCAGCAATCGGCCTCGCCGCCGGCATCACGGATCTGCTTCACGGTCTCGGCCGCCGCTTCGCCGTTGCGGTCGATGATGGCGACGCGCGCGCCTTCGGCCGCAAACAGCTTGGAGGCAGCACCGCCCATGCCAGTCGCGCCGCCCGAGATGATGGCGACCTTGCCCTTCAATCTATCCGTCATTTGTCTGTCCCCTCGTGGTTCTGGAGGGGATCATAGATCGGCCGCAAGCCGATCGCCAAGCGCCTTCGATCCGCTCAGGCCCCGTCCAGAGGCTCGACGCCCTGCGGCTTGCCGGCGCGGTCGAGCCGGATCTTCTCGATGCGGTTTTCGGCGGCCGAAAGAAGCGTCTCGCAATGTTTCTTCAGCGCTTCGCCGCGCTCATAGATCTCGATCGATTCATCCAGCGCCACGTCGCCGCGTTCCAGCCGGGCAACGATGCTTTCGAGTTCGGCGACCGCCTTTTCGAAGGAAAGGCCGGACACTTCCGGCTTGGCGCTGTCAGTCATTCTCAACCCTTCATCATTCGCAGAATATGCATGCCCGCCGATTCGGCGAGACCCTCGAGATCATAGCCGCCTTCGAGCAGGCTGACGACCCGGTTCTTGGCGTGCCGGTCGGCCAGTTCCAGGACGCGGCCGGTCGCCCAGTCGAAATCTTCGCCCGTCAGGTTGATCAGCGCAAGCGGATCGCGGTGATGCGCGTCGAAGCCGGCGGAGATGATGATCAGATCCGGCCGGAAATCGTCGAGCGCCGGCAGCACGCGCGATTTGAACGCCTCGCGGAAATGGTCGCTGCCGACATTCGGCGAAAGCGGCGCATTGACGATGGTATTGTGCTTGCCCCTCTCCTCCTTGGCGCCGCTGCCGGGATAGAGCGGCATCTGATGCGTCGAGCAGAACAGCACGGAAGCATCGTCCCAGAAGATGTCCTGGGTGCCGTTGCCATGGTGGACGTCCCAGTCGACGATGGCGACACGTTCGGCGCCATGCCTTTTTTGCGCGTGGCGGGCGGCGATTGCCGCATTGTTGAAGAAGCAGAAACCCATCGCCGTCGTCTTTTCGGCATGGTGCCCGGGCGGGCGGGCGGCGACGAAGACATTGTCGGCGGCGCCGGAAAAGACGTCGTCCACCGCCGCCATCGCGCCGCCGATCCCGGTCAGCGCCGCCTGCAGGCTTTTGGCGCTGGCATAGGTATCGGCCTCCAGCTGGTTGATCCGATCCTCTTCCTCGGGGATTTCCCGCATCACGGCTTTTAGATGTTCTTCCGGATGCGCCAGCAGCACCGCATCCTCGCTCGCCTGTGGCGCCTGCCGGCGCTCCAGCCGGGCGAAATTCGGATGTTCCAGCGCCATGTTGATGGCGCGGATCCGGTCCGACCGCTCCGGATGGCCGGAAGGCGTCACATGTTCCAGGAAGATCGGGTGTTCATAAAGACGGGTGCTCATGGAGACACTCTATCGGTCGCTTGTGTCATGTTCCACAGCAGATGGGACATCGCCTGATGATTTCAACAAGCGCTCTGCCGCACCCTCTCGCCGGCGGCGGCATTATAATTTCCTGTCATCTCAGCCGTTTACTTCAAAAAACCTCGTGCTACTGTCGTTGACGGGGAATTTTGCAGGCAGAGTTGTTGATGAGTCAGTCGAAACGCCCGGGTGTGACGGAAATACATGTGCCGTTTCGCGATGTCGATATGAATGGCCGGATGTTCCTGGCTTCCTATATTTCCTATGCCGAATCCGTCATTGCGAGCTTCTGGTCGGCGCGGCCCGAGGTCGAGGACGAACCAGTCTATAGCGCCAGCAAGATTACCTGTGTTCTCCACCGCCCGCTGCATTATGATGAGCCGGCCCTTTTTACCGCCGCCGTTGACAAGATCGGCGTGCGCTCCATCGGTTTCCTCGTTTCGATCGACACCGGCGAGGAGCGCGCCGCCGAGGTGGAAATCATCTGGCAGGCCCGCAGCGGCGAGGATCAGCAGCCGGCCCCGCTGCCGGAGGAAACGCGCGACTGGCTCTATCGGTTTTTGGATTAGAGCAATTCTATCTGGCTGCCATGCTCGCGACCAGATCGCTGAACCTTTCTCCCTGAATGCCGACATGCGTGCGCAGCAGGCGGCGGGCTTCATCTCCATCGCCGGCGAAGATCGCATCGACGATGGCGCAATGTTCCGCGAAGGAGGTCGACAGGCGATTGCGCACCCGCAGTTGCAGACGGCGATAGGGGCGAAGGCGCCGATGCAATTGGGCGCATTGCTCCTGCAGGAAATCGCTGCGGCTCGCGGCGTAGATCGCCTTATGAAATTCCTCATTGTCGTAATAATAGGCATCGCTGTCACCGGCAGCGGCGGATTGTTCGCAGCGGCTGTGGGTGGCGGTGATCGCCTCGCGTGAGGCCTTGTCCAGCCGGCGGGCGGCAAGCGATCCGGCCAGGCCCTCGAGCTCGGCCATGACCTCGAACATCTCGTAAATGCGGTGCGGGCCTGGATCGATCACGATGGCGCCGCGACGCGGACGGATTTCGATGAGGCCGATGGCGTCAAGCTGCATCAGCGCCTCGCGCACCGGCGTCCGCGACACGCCGAACCGATTGGCAAGTACGGTTTCATCCAGCCGCTCGCCGGGGGCGAATTCGTAGGAAAGTATCGCATTTTCAATCTCATCCCGGAGCCACCGGCCGACATTCTCGGACATTTCTCGCGCTTCCTTCATACATAACTGCCAATCTTGTATACACAAAGGTTGACGTCGTGTACGAAGAATGGCAATGTACATACTACAGACGAAGCCCTGCGTTGGGAAGCAGTGTCCAAAGGCCACACAGCACCATTAGAAGACAGGAGAATGGCATGCCCGAGGCGTCTTTCTTCACCGACATGCTGCAAAGCATTACGGATCACGGACGCCAGCTGCTGTTTTCCGGCTCTCGCAATACGCAGGCCGCCGCCAAAGCCGATCTCGAGACCCTCTGTGAAATGCTGCTGTCGAGCCGGGGTGAAGCCTCCGGCATGGCCCTTGCAGCCGAGATCCTCGATCGCTGGGGCGCGCTCGGGAGCGAGGGTGCGCAGAAATTCTTCTATATGCTTCAGCAAAAGTTCGGCCCCGACACCGCCAGGCTCGATCGGGCGATTGAAGATTACCGCACGGACAAAAGCTCAGCCGCGGTCATCGCGCTCCACCAGGCAGCAGAGCCGCGGCGGCAGGAGTTGCTGCGCCGATTGAATCACGCGCCGAACGGCACTGCCACGCTCGTCCGCATGCGTCAGCAGCTGCTTGCTTCCAAGGACCGATCCGAAGCCTATCACGCGCTTGATGCCGACTTCACGCATCTGTTCGGTTCCTGGTTCAATCGCGGCTTTCTGACGCTGCGGCCGATCGACTGGACGACGCCGGCCTATATTCTCGAAAAGATCATCCGATACGAGGCCGTGCACGAAATTGCCGGCTGGGAGGAGTTGCGCCGTCGTCTGGCGCCGGCCGACCGTCGATGCTTTGCCTTTTTTCACCCTCGACTGGCGGATGAGCCGCTGGTCTTCGTCGAGGTGGCGCTCACCCGATCCGTGCCGAAGGCGATCGCAGATGTGCTCGACGAGGGGAGGGAGCAGATCCATGCCGACGAGGCGACGACGGCCGTCTTCTATTCGATCTCCAACTGCCAGGATGGTTTGCGCGGCATCTCCTTCGGCAATTTCCTGATCAAGCAGGTCGTCGAAGATCTGCGCAAGGACCTGCCGGGCCTGAAGAATTTCGTGACGCTGTCGCCCGTCCCGGGCTTTGCCCGCTGGCTTGCCAGCGTGCGCGCGACCGGCGATCGGTCTCTATCCGGAGCGGCGCTGGAAACGCTGACCCTGCTCGACGATCCGAACTGGCCGGGCCGCGAGAGCAGCGCGGCCGAAGTGGAGCGTGTGTTGCTGCCGCTGGCGGCCCGCTACTTCCTGACTGAACGCACGCCGGAGGGCCGCCCCGTCGATCCCGTCGCCCGCTTCCATCTCGGCAACGGCGCCCGGCTTGAAAGGGTGAATTTTCTCGGCGATCGCTCGCCGAAGGCGATGCAACAGGCGCACGGTCTGATGGTCAACTATCTCTACAAGCTTGATGACATCGTCGCCAACCACGAGGCCTTAGCGCAGCGCGGCGAAGTGATTGCCTCGCCCGCCGTCAAAAGCCTGCTCAGCCAGAGCGACGAAGGCCGCCGCGGCGGCAATGGCCAGCAAGGCTCTCGAGCCTTCGCGCAACTGATGAATTCCACGCTTGGAGGAGGGCGAAAGTGAGCAACCATCTTTTCGACGCCATGCGGGCCGCCGCACCCGATAACGCACCGTTCATCCGGATCGATAGCACCCGCACATGGACCTATGAGGAGGCCTTCGCCCTTTCCAGCCGCATTGCCGGCGCGATGGACACGCTCGGCATCCGCCCCGGCGACCGGATTGCGGTGCAGGTGGACAAAAGCGCCGAGGCATTGATCCTCTATCTCGCCTGTCTTCAAAGCGGGGCGGTCTACCTGCCGCTCAACACCGCCTATACGCTGGCCGAGCTCGATTACTTCATCGGCGACGCCGAGCCGCGTCTGGTGGTGGTTGCCTCGGCCGCTCGCCAAGGCGTCGAGACGATCGCCAAGCGTCACGGCGCGATCGTCGAAACGCTCGACGCCGACGGCAGCGGCTCGCTGCTCGATCTGGCGCGCGACGAGCCGGCCGACTTCGTCGATGCGTCGCGCGCTGCCGATGATCTGGCCGCGATCCTCTACACCTCGGGAACGACGGGACGCTCCAAGGGGGCGATGCTCACGCATGGGAACCTGCTCTCGAACGCCCTGACCTTGCGGGATTACTGGCGCGTCACATCAGACGACCGGCTGATCCATGCCCTGCCGATCTTCCATACGCATGGGCTGTTCGTCGCCACCAACGTCACGCTGCTCGCCGGCGCCTCGATGTTCCTGCTGTCGAAATTCGACGCCGACGAGGTCATTTCACTGATGCCACAGGCAACAATGCTGATGGGCGTGCCGACCTTCTATGTGCGCCTCCTGCAAAGCCCGCGTTTCGGCAAAGAGGCGGCAGCCAACATCCGCCTCTTTATATCAGGCTCGGCGCCGCTGCTTGCAGAAACCCATAGCGAGTTCCAGGCCCGGACCGGTCACGCGATTCTCGAGCGTTACGGCATGACGGAAACCAATATGAACACCTCCAACCCCTATGACGGCAAGCGCATCGCCGGCACGGTCGGCTTACCGCTGCCTGGTGTGACGGTGCGCGTTACCGATCCCGCCACGGGACAAGTGCTGCCGCCGGAGGAGACCGGCATGATCGAGATCAAGGGGCCGAACGTCTTCAAGGGCTATTGGCGCATGCCGGAAAAAACCGCGGCCGAATTCACCGCCGACGGGTTCTTCATCAGCGGCGACCTCGGCAAGATCGACAGCGACGGCTATGTGCATATCGTCGGCCGCGGCAAGGATCTGGTGATCTCCGGTGGCTACAACATCTATCCGAAAGAGGTCGAAAGCGAGATCGACCGGATCGAAGGCGTTGTCGAGAGCGCCGTGATCGGCGTGCCGCATCCGGATTTCGGAGAAGGCGTCACGGCCGTCGTCGTGCGCAAGCCTGGCGTCGTGCTGGATGAAAAGAGCGTTGTCAGCGCCCTGCAGGATCGTCTTGCGCGCTACAAACAACCCAAACGCATCATCTTCGCCGAGGACCTGCCGCGCAACACGATGGGCAAGGTTCAGAAGAACATCCTGCGGCAGCAATACGCCGATCTCTACACCCGGGCGTAAGACGGCCGCCCTCTGGGAGGAGGGCGGGTCGGCATCCGCATCAATCCTGCAAACAGCAAACCACGGCGCTGGAGGCGTCGGAGGGAGGGGAATCATGGGTATTGAAATACTGGCCATAGGCATGCTCGTCGCCATGTTCGTCGTTGCGACGATCCAGCCGATCAACATGGGCGCGCTCGCCTTTGCCGGCGCCTTCGTGCTCGGCTCCATAACCATCGGCATGAAAACCACCGATATTTTCGCCGGCTTTCCGAGCGACTTGTTCCTGACGCTGGTCGCTGTCACCTACCTCTTCGCCATCGCGCAGATCAACGGCACCATCGACTGGCTGGTCGAATGCGCCGTCCGGCTGGTGCGCGGACGCATCGGCCTGATCCCATGGGTGATGTTCCTCGTCGCCGCCGTGATTACCGGTTTTGGCGCTCTGGGGCCGGCTGCGGTCGCCATTCTCGCGCCGGTCGCGCTGAGCTTTGCCATCCAGTATCGAATTCACCCCGTCATGATGGGGCTGATGGTGATCCACGGCGCACAAGCGGGCGGCTTTTCGCCGATCAGCATCTATGGCGGCATCACCAACCAGATCGTTGCCAAGGCCGGT
The DNA here is from genome assembly GCF_014200175.1 of Rhizobium lentis. Taxonomy (GTDB): domain Bacteria; phylum Pseudomonadota; class Alphaproteobacteria; order Rhizobiales; family Rhizobiaceae; genus Rhizobium; species Rhizobium mulingense. The sequence continues at coordinate 226,367 of NZ_JACHBD010000010.1, forward strand.
CTGCCTTTCGCGCCGACATCGCTGTTTCTCTCCAGCTTTTTCTTCAATCTGGCGATTGCAGTGCTGGTCTTCTTCGCGTTCGGCGGCGCAAAGGTCATGAAGCAAGTGCCCGCGGCATCCCTTGGCCCCTTGCCCGAACTGCATCCCGAGGGCGTGTCGGCGTCGATCAGAGGTCACGGCGGCACGCCGGCAAAACCGATCCGGGAACATGCCTATGGCACGGCGGCCGATACTGCTGCGACGCTGCGTCTGAACAATGAAAGAATTATCACGCTGATCGGACTGATCGCGCTCGGCATCGGCGCGCTCGTTTTCAAGTTCAATGTCGGCCTTGTCGCCATGACCGTCGCCGTCGCGCTGGCGCTGTTGTCCCCGAAGACCCAGAAGGCGGCAATCGACAAGGTCAGCTGGTCGACCGTGCTTTTGATTGCCGGCATCATCACCTATGTCGGCGTAATGGAGAAGGCCGGTACGGTGGACTACGTCGCAAACGGCATATCCAGCCTCGGCATGCCGCTGCTGGTGGCGCTCCTGCTTTGCTTTACCGGCGCCATCGTCTCGGCCTTTGCATCCTCGACCGCGCTGCTCGGCGCCATCATCCCGCTTGCCGTCCCGTTCCTTATGCAGGGACATGTCAGCGCCATCGGAGTGGTCGCGGCCATCGCGATTTCGACGACGATCGTCGATACCAGCCCATTCTCCACCAATGGTGCGCTTGTGGTCGCCAATGCGCCGGATGAAAGGCGCGAGCAGGTCCTCAAGCAGTTGCTGGCCTACAGCGCGCTGATTGCCATCATCGGCCCGATCGTTGCCTGGCTGGTGTTCGTCGTGCCGGGGCTGGTTTGACGGCGTCCGCCGCGGTCCTTCGCTCGCGGCGGCCCGGGCACGCACGTTGAGGGGAAGGTATTCCGAGTTACACGGCCCCCGATTCGAAGGCGCCGACCGGAAATATAGTGCCGGAGAAGCTATAACATGCTTGAGTTGTAGTATTTCACGTTCAGCCCGGAGCGTCTGATATTGCACATGCGAATTCCGTTGCAATTGCGAAGACAACACTGTTCTATATTTTGAAGACGCTTTCATTCGCAGCTGTTGAAAATCGATCATGATTCAATCGAATGACGACTCGTCTCTTCTGACGGATATGATCTATGGAAGTCTCTTCGGCGAGTGCAGCTGGCAGGATTTTCTGGATCGCCTTGCGCAGACATCGCCGGGCGGCAAAGCGGCGCTTCACTATCATGATCTGACCGCGTCCGTTGCCCATGTTCCCTTCATGTCGGGCTTTTCGCAATCCGAGGTCGACCAGTTCATGAGCCACTTTGCCTCGGTCAATCCCTGGCTTCCGAGACTGGATCTCGTGCCCGTCGGCCAAGGCCTGTGCGGTGACGAGATCGTTCCGCGCGAGGAACTGATCAGATCGGAGTTTTACAATGACTGGCTGAAGCGGCAGACCGGATGCGAGACGAGCATCGGCGTCTCGATCATACGCGAGGAAAATCGCACCTTCATCCTGTCGACCGCCACCTCCTCGACCGACCCCGATCTCAACAGGGAAGCGGCCAAGCTCTACACGCAGCTCGCGCCGCATCTAAAGAGGACCTTCGACTTCATTCGCAAGCGCGATCTCTTCGCTCCGCACGAGCAGGCAACGCAGGCCCTGTTCGACAGCATCGGCGTCGGATTGATCTATGTCTCGGAGCAGCGGAAGGCCCGCCGCTGGAACAAGAGCGCAGAGGCGCTGTTGGCCGCCGACGTGCCTGCGCAGATCGCCGCCGACGGAACCCTCGCGCTTCAATGCGAGAAATCAGATGCGGTGCTTGAATTCCTGACTTCCAGAAACGGCGTGCAGACCCAGCCGCACACGGCAATCGTCAAGGGTGTAAACCAGGATAATTATCGCATCACCCTCGTCCGATTGCATTCCGATGCATTTACCGAGTTTCTCGAGGGGCCGACCGTGGCGGTGATCGTGGAACCGATCGTCGCGACGCCTCTCAATGAGCGGCGGAACTTGCTAATGCAGCTATATAAGCTGACGGCCACCGAAATCTGGATCGCGTCGAGCATTGCATCGGGGCAATCGCCCCGAGAGGTGGCGATAACCGACGATATCAGCTACGAGACGGTCAGAACCCACCTCAGAAACATCTATTCGAAGCTCGGGGTGAATTCCCGCGTCGGCCTGGTGTCGCTGCTGATGCGGTGAATTCTAGGGGTGCAAGTCCGGCGTGATCTGGCCCCCGGTCGCTCAACTCAATATTCCGAACCGCTTGTGTTTTTCAGGTCGTGACGCTCAGTTCCCTTGAGTGGCGGATTGAAGACGCTGACCAGGATTAGGTCCTCGTCCTTGCCGCCCCGCAAATAGTGGCGATCATGTTTGTCGAGAACATAGATATCGCCGACGCGGATGGGGAAAACATTGCCGTCCATGTCCTCGACCTCGCCTTCTCCCCTGATGCAGTAGCAGGCTTCCAGATGGTTGCGGTACTGCAGCAGGGCTTGCGTGTTGGCGCGAACGACAGTGTGGCAGACCGTGAACCCCATGCCGTCATCCCTCGTCAGCAGACGGTGGCTTGTGCCATTGCCCCAGTCGACGAAACGCTCGGTCTGCTCCACGTCTTTCAGGCTTCTCACAAACATGTTCTTCTCCTCGAAAATGGCGGAGATGGCTCGATCTCCATGATCCATTAGGCCCTGAAATCCGTGCTTGCTTCAAATGATCTAAATTGAGAAAACTGTTAGAATAATTTACATGTTTCTAGCGCTTGATCTCTGTGTGAGGCGGATCGACCCAGGCTATCATGTGAGGAACTCGAACATATGCAGCTGCCGCCGCTGAACGCATTGAGGGCCTTCGAAGCGACCGCCCGGCTGATGAGCCTGTCAAAAGCCGGAGACGAGCTGCATGTGACCCACGCCGCGATCAGTCACCAGATCAAGCATCTGGAAACGTGGCTGGGACGCAAGCTGCTGCAGAAATCTGGGCGCGGCGTTGCGCTGACGTCAGCAGGCACCGAATATTATCTTGCCGTCTCCGGCTCATTGGCAGCCATAGCCCACGCAACCGGCAACATGCGCAGAGACCACAATATGCGCTCGATCACCGTCGGCTGCATTCCTTCGATCGCGTCGCGCTGGCTGGTTCCCGCGCTGCCGTCGTTCCGGGAGAGCGATCCCGATCTCGATGTCAGGATCGTTTACGCCAGAGCGGAAGAACGCTTCGATCACGAAAGCCTGGATGTTCTCATCACCATGGGGGAAGACCTGTCGGGAGGCCGGGAGAGCCGTCTGCTTTTCTCCCGGCGCAACCAGCCGGTGGCGAGCGTCCATTATCTGGCAAAGCGGAATTGGACGATCGAGAACGTTCCCTTTGCCACGGCCGCCCTGCTGCATGACGAATCCGTGGACGGCTGGAAAGAATGGTTCCGCAAGGCCGGGATAAAGCCACCCGAGCCGATCCGTGGGCCGATATTTCAGGACTTCAATATTCTGGCCACGGCAGTGATTGCCGGGCATGGGATCGCTCTATGTCCTGTCGAGGTGTTTCGCCGTGAGATCGAGCGCGGCGACCTTGTCGTGCTTTCGGACATCTCGACGGCAGAGACCCAGGGATATTATCTGATCACTAGCGCCTGGGCGAAGAAACCGGTCCGTCGCTTTGCCGAGTGGTTTGTTAAGGAGTGTAGATCCAGCGCTCCTCCGATCATTGAATAGGCGAGCGACCGCCGGCAACCTGACCAGAGCTGGAATGTCACGAAACTTTCATATTGAAGCCATTGCGAAAATCGAAAAATAATCTACAGTTTTAGTCAGGAAACAAGATTTCCTGAAGCAAACGAAAGGATACTGATTGGTCACATTTTTCACGAATGTCTTTCTCATTGCCTATTTCGCTCTGATTTGCGCCCTGCTCGCTGCGATTGGCCAGCGCAGATCGAAAAGCTCCGGCGATGGCGGGGGAGGCTGGTTCGACGCCTCAGACGACGGCGGCTGTGACGGCGGCGGCGACGGAGGTGGAGGAGACTAGATCAAACTGAAATCGATAGAATGCCCGACCGCCTCAAGGCGGTTTTTTGTTGCCTGGTTTTAGGCCGTACCTTGCTGGCAGCGAGCCCTCCTTCCCCCTCCACGAGCATCGAGACGAAGAGCCTGCGCCGCAGGCAAGCGATCTTGGCGTGCCACAAACGCAAATGGCCGCCTTCGGGTGAAGACGGCCATTGCATGTATTTGCGATCGTGGTGCCTTAGGCGCGCGCCGGCAGCAGGGGGTAGCCGACCATGACGGCGCGGCCGAGCAGGGCTGCGACGAAAGCCTTGATGACGTCGCCCGGGATGAAGGCCATCGAGCCGACGAAGGCTTTGGTGAAGCCGAGGCCGGCGACGGTCGCGAGATAGGCAATGCCGAAGGCGTAGAGCACGACGATGCCGCCGGCCATGGCGGCGAGGAAGAAGCTGACCGTCTGCACCAGGCCGGATTGCCCGTGGTTGACCAGGCGCTCGCTGAGATATCCGGTGACGAAGGCGCCGAAGATCCAGCCGACGAGGAAGCCGGCCGTCGGCGAGGCGAAGATGGCAAGGCCGCCGCGGCCGCCGGAAAGCACCGGCAGGCCGATGGCGACGAGCAGCAGCACGATCAGCACGGAAATCGCGCCGCGCCGGGCGCCGAGCACGACACCGGCCATCATGACGCCGAGCGATTGGGCAGTGATCGGCACCGGAATGAAGCCGAGCGAGATCGGCGGCAGCAGGCCGAGCGCCACGATGATCGCGGCAAAGAGGGCGGTAAGGACGAGGTCGCGGGTGCTCATCATGGATTCCTGTTTATCAATCGTTAACTCACATGCCGCCGAATGCCGCGCGCGTCAATCGCCGCGGCGATATTATCCGCATCTCGGAGCGTCAGGATGATCAGCGGCGCAAGCAGGCTCGTCGGCCGGACCTTCAGCCCGCGGGCCCGGTGCGCCTCGCGGATCGCTTGATAACGCTCGACAATCTCCGGCACGAAGCGCAGCACCAGCCCAAGCGCCAGGCCGATATCGTCGGCCTGCACGAGGCCGGTGCGCTCGAGCGGGCGGGCAAGCGCCGTCACCTCGTCGATGAACTCCGTGATCGAAGTCGTCGCCGTCACGGTGGCGGCCAGCAGCATCAGCGCCGTAAGCCGCAACAATGGCACGAGCGCCTGCTGCCACGGATTGAAGATCAGGTTGAACAGCGCCACGACGGCGATCGTCAGGAAGACCGGCCGCAGCCGCCTGAGCGCCTCGCCGAGCGGCAGGCCGACCATGCGATAGACGACCGCCGTCATCAGCGCGGCGATCGAAAGCAGAACGAGGTTGTCGGTGATGAACAGCACGATGCCGAAGGTCGTCAGCGACAGGAGTTTCAGCCGCGGTGAAAGCCGGTGCATCACGCTGCTGCCTTCGACATAGAGCGACTGCATCAGGCGGCGATCTCCCTGTAGCGGGCGATCGACTCGCTCGCCGGCGCGTCGGCGGCAAGCCGCCCCTCATGAAACAAGAGCACCCGCTCGAACCCGGCGATCAATTCGAGATCATGGGTGATGACGATGGCGCTTTCCGGCAGCCCGGCGATGATGCTCTCGACCAGCGCCCGGTTTTTGAGGTCGAGCTGGTTGGTCGGCTCATCGAGGATGAGGATGCCCGGCCCCGTCGCCAGCACCGAGCAGAGCGCCGCCACCTGCAACTCGCCGCCGGAAAGCTCGTGCGCCCGGCGATCGGCGAGTGCCTCGGCGCCGAAGCGGGCGAGCACCCCCTCGACCTTGGCCTCGATCTCCGCCTTGCTGAAGCCGCGCCGCTTCAGCCCGAAGGCAATGTCGTCCCTGACGATCGGCAGGATGATCTGGTTCTGCGGCGACTGGAAGATGAAGCCGACATCGGCCGCCGCCGCCTTCTCATCGGCCGTGTCGCGGCCGTTGACGGTGACGCGGCCGACCGTCGGCTTGGTCAGCCCGTTGATCAGCCTAGCGAACGTGGTCTTGCCCGAGCCGTTGAGCCCGATGACGCCGATGCGTTTGCCGCTGATGCCGAGCGTCAGCGGTTCCAGCGCTACCCGCGTTCCGAAATTGACCCCGGCGCCTTCGAATTGTATGTCCAAATCAGTCCCTCGTATCCTGTCCGTTTAAGACGCGATCAGGATCAATGTCGTGCGGGAAGCGTCACGGCACGAGATTGCCGACACCAGCCCCTCATCCGGCTGCCGCCACCTTCTCCCCGCTTGCGGGGCTCCGAAGGGACATGCCGCGACCTCTCCTTTCCCACTCGCTCTCGCAGGGCAGGTCCACTCGCCCCAGGCGGGGAGAGGGTTAGGGTGAGGGGCAGCCACTGGCGCCAACCGGACAGCAATGCTTCTATACGGGGACATCGGCTTGATGAAGAGCAAATCGCGATATCGGGTGGCTAGGAAGATTTTCCGCGATATGATGGCCGCATGACGAATCTGCTTTCCAATTCCGACGCCCGCCGGGTCTTTCTCGCCAAGCAGGGCCTCAGCGCTCCGCCGAACCGCGCCCTGACCAAGCAGGGCCTGCTGCAGCTCATCCATGATCTCGGCTTCGTCCAGGTGGACAGCATCCAGACGGTAGAGCGAGCGCATCATCAGATCCTGTTTTCCCGCAACCAGACCTACAGGCGCGAACATCTGAAGGCACTGCTCGAGAAGGAACGAGCGCTGTTTGAGCACTGGACACACGATGCCTCCATTCTGCCCAGCGCCTTCTTCGTCTATTGGAAGCACAAGTTCCGCCATCAGGAAAAGGTCTTGGTCGAGCGCTGGCGCAAATGGCGCGGCGAGGGTTTCGAGGCGGCCTTCGAGGAGACCTATGAGCGTGTCCTTCGCGACGGCGCGATGCTGGCGCGCGACGTCAAGGCCGATGGCCACGTGTCCGGCGGCTGGTGGAACTGGCATCCCAACAAGACGGCGCTCGAATATTTCTGGCACACCGGCAAATTGGCCATCGCCGGCCGCTCGAACTTCCAGAAGATCTATGATCTGACGGAGCGGGTCATTCCGGCGGAATTCCGCGAGCCGGAGGTCAACCGCGAAGACTTCGTCGACTGGGCCTGCCGTAGCGCGCTCACCCGCCTCGGTTTTGCCACGCATGGGGAGATCGCCGCCTTCTGGAACCTCGTTTCGCCTGACGAGGCCAAGGCCTGGGTGTCAGCCCATCGCGACGAACTGACCGAAGTGCTGATCGAGCCGGCGACCGGCGACAGGGCGCGCGCCTCCTGGGCCTTTGCCGATTTCTTCTCGACGCTCGACAGCCATCCCGACGCACCGCCGCGCATCCGCGTGCTCAGCCCCTTCGACCCGATGATCCGCGACCGCAACCGCACCGAACGGCTGTTCGGCTTCTTCTACCGCATCGAGGTCTTCGTGCCGGAAGCCAAGCGCGAATATGGCTATTACGTCTTCCCGCTGCTCGAAGGCGACAGGCTGATCGGCCGCATCGACATGAAGGCGGACCGGAAGAAATCGACGCTCGATGTCAGGCGGCTCTGGCTGGAACCGGGCGTCAAGCCGTCGGCAGGAAGGCTGGAAAAGCTGGAAGCGGAACTGGAGCGGGTGGCGCGGTTTGCCGGCGTGGAGAAGGTGGTGTTGCTCGAGGGGTGGAGGGGGTAGCGAATTATCCGCTGACGTTCCGCGCCCTCCAGGGAGACCGTAATAAGTGCGGGCCGAATGTAACACCAGCAGCGGTGCCTCTCTGTACGCCGACGGCGAGTTTGGCAACAACGTCAACCACACTCTCCGTCATCCCAGGCCTTGAGCCTGGGATCCATGCCACGACTGCCGGTGGACGCGGTGTGGATGCTCGGCTCAAGGCCGAGCATGACGGAGAGCGGGGTGCACAGGAGGCACCCATTCACAGCGCAGATGCCGTGTCAGCCGCCATCCGCTAGAACAGGATGATTTTAGGCCCGGTCGGCCTAAAATCTGAATCCCGTTCTAAATTAAAGAGTTAGAGCATGATGTCGTCCGAAAACCGCCCACACTTTTTCGGCATAATACTCTAGCGAAATCAGACAGTCAGTCACGGCTTGAATTGATCACGGTAAGGAAGGAGAGACCTCAGCAAATCTCCGTCTTGCTGATCTTGATGCCAAAACCTTCCAGGCCGACGTAGTGGCGCTCGCGGCTGGTGAGCAGCTTGATCGAGCTGACGCCGAGGTCTTTGAGGATCTGGGCGCCGAGGCCGATTTCCAGCCATTCGCTTTCGCGGCTCTGCGCCTCGGCATGGGCTTCGCGGCCCTGGTTGCGGGCCTTGCGCCCATTGTCGTAATGTCCGACGCCGACGGAGCCCTCGCGCAGATAGACGATGATGCCGCGCCCTTCGGCGGCAATCTTCTCCATGTAGAAATCGACCGGGCTGTTCTTGCCGAAGAGATCTTCCGCGACACTCTCCGGATGCAGGCGCACCGGGATGTCGACGCCGTCGCGGATGTCGCCGAAGACAACGGCGAGATGCTGCATCGGGTCCCAGGGCAGGGAATAGGTATGCGCCTTGGCCTTGCCGAAGGGCGTGTCGATGTCGAAGCTCGTGCCGTGCTCGACCAACGTTTCCTTGCGCTGGCGATAAGCGATGAGGTCGGCGACGGAGACGAGCTTCAGCCCGTGCTTTTCGGCGAATTCGACAACCTGCGGCCCGCGGGTGACGGTGCCGTCATCATTGACGAGTTCGGAGATGACGCCGATCGGCGGCAGGCCGGCAAGCTTGCAGAGATCGACGGCGGCTTCCGTATGGCCCGAGCGCATCAGCACGCCGCCTTCGCGCGAAACCAGCGGGAAGATATGGCCGGGCCGGACGAAATCGGCGGCCCCGACATTCGGATTGGCGAGGTTGCGCACCGTCAGCGTCCGGTCGTCGGCGGAAATGCCGGTCGTCGTGCCGTGCTTGAAATCGACGGAGACGGTAAAGGCGGTCGTATGGGCCGAGTCGTTTTCCGCCACCATGGCGTTGAGGTTGAGGCGCTTGGCCTCTTCCTTCGGCATCGGCGCACAGACGATGCCGGATGTGTGGCGCACGATGAAGGCCATCTTCTCCGGCGTGGTGTGGACGGCGGCGACGATCAGGTCGCCCTCGTTCTCGCGGTCATTGTCGTCCATGACGACGACGATTTCGCCGGCCTCGAAGGCCCTGATGGCGTCGACGACGCGTTTCTGATCGTAAGACATGGACGCTCCTATTTCAGCCGGCCGGTCTGGCCGCGGTCGCGAAGATAATGATCTGCGACGGCGCAGGCGACCATCGCCTCGCCGATCGGCACGGCTCGGATGCCGACGCAGGGGTCGTGCCGGCCCTTGGTGCGGACATCGACATTCTTGCCTTCGGCATCGATCGACTGGCGTTCGGTCAGGATCGACGAGGTCGGCTTGACGGCGAAACGCGCCACAACCGGCTGCCCGGTCGAGATCCCGCCGAGAATACCGCCGGCATTGTTGGAAAGAAAGATCGGCGTGCCGTCATTGCCCATGCGCATCTCGTCGGCATTGTCTTCGCCCGATGTTTCGGCGGCGGCAAAGCCGTTGCCGATCTCGACACCCTTGACGGCGTTGATCGACATCAGCAGCGAGGCGATATCCTGGTCGAGCTTGGCATAGATCGGGGCGCCAAGGCCGGCGGGCACGCCCTCCGCGATCACTTCGACGACTGCGCCGATCGAGGAGCCGGCCTTGCGGATGCCGTCCAGATATTCCTCCCAGACCGGCACGATCGCCGCGTCCGGCGAGAAGAACGGGTTCTGCCCGACCTGCTCCCAATCCCAGTTGCGGCGGTCGATCTTGTGTTTGCCGATCTGCACCAAGGCCCCGCGCACGGTCACACCGGGAACGACGAGGCGGGCAATGCCGCCGGCCGCAACCCTGGCTGCGGTCTCGCGTGCCGAGGAACGGCCGCCGCCGCGGTAGTCACGGATGCCATATTTGAGATCATAGGTATAATCGGCGTGGCCGGGGCGGTATTGCCGGGCGATCTCGCCATAATCCTTGGAACGCTGGTCGGTGTTTTCGATCAGCATCGAGATCGGCGTGCCTGTCGTCGTCATGGTCTCGCCGTCGACATCCAGCATGACGCCTGACAACACCTTCACCAGGTCGTCCTCGCGCCGCTGCGTGACGAAACGGGATTGTCCGGGCTTGCGCTTGTCGAGCCAGACCTGGAGATCGGCGAGCTTGAAACGCAGGCCAGGAGGGCAGCCGTCGACGACGCAGCCGAGCGCCGGACCATGGCTTTCGCCCCAGGTGGTTACGCGGAAGAGGTGACCGAATGTATTGTGCGACATGTGTTCCCACGGGCGGCGCCAGGGCCGGTCGCCGCCGGCCGCGCCATTGCTTGAAAAGGCGCGTCACTCATAGGCCAAAAAGCCGCCGAGGCAAAAGCCTTTCTTTGCGCGAAACCGGCAGCTGCGGAAATCCTGTTTCCGGGCTCGGGAAAGGGTAGCCGCCACGACGGCGGAGGTAGACGCCGCGGGAGGCGCCATGATTAACGCGGCATCTTGATTATATTTAAAATCCTATTCATCAATTGGGCGGGAAAAGCCATTCTTACGGGCAATTTTCGCCATATTCAGGAGCTTATCTGTGGCCAGTGTTCTCGTGCAGCGTTTCAAAAGGATTGTTGCCATGCGTTTCGTCGTCGCCACGCTTTTGGCCACAGCAAGTTTCCTGTCGCCGATGAGCGGCTTTGCCGAGAGCGCCGACGTCGAGGCGACGATCAAGAAGGTCGACACGGCCAATCTCGTGCTGACGCTTGACGATGGCAAGACCTATCAGGCGCCGGAGGAATTCAATTTCGACGGCCTCGAAGCCGGCGTCAAAGTGATCGTCTTCTACACCGAAGTCGACGGCAAGCGCGTCATCAACGATCTCGATATCGTCAAGTAAGCGACCATACGCCGAGATCGGCGTATAACATTCACTTTCATTCAGTTACATATGTACACTATGACGCGGCGATGGATGCCAGCCGTGGGGAACACTCGTGTCCGTTATGGAGAATGGTCTATGAAGCGCGCCTCGATCATAGTGCGCGCGGATTGAGATGAAGAGGCAGGCGTTTGGGTTGCCAGCAGCAATGATATCGAGGGGCTGGCCGTCGAGGCTGATACGCTCGAAGCACTCAAGCCGAAGGTTGTCGCAGCGATCACCGATCTTTTCGAATTGAACGGCTTCACCTCGAGCCCGCCGGAAATCCCCGTTCATATCAGCCGAACAGCGTTCGCATTCCTAATCCAACTTACTGAGCGCATGGCCGGCTATCTCCGCAAACTTAAGGAGTTGCCGTTGAAAGGTGGCTGCGAATACGTGCGACCGGGGAAGGGCGATCAAGAAATCTGGTAGAGCCCGATTTCCAACCGCCACTTCACCGTCGATCATGGCGTAAAATCTCGCCCTACAGCCAATGAAACGCTGAAACAGGCCGGATTTCCGAAGGCATTCTGATCGAGACGTAGTAACGACGCCTACAGCCAGACGATCGTCCGCTCCTTGGTGTCGATCCTGACGATCTGGTCCTGCGGGATCCCGCCTTCCGCCGCGCTGCTTTTCGGCAGGTCGGCGACCATCTGGAAAAGCGTGCGGATGACGCCGCCATGGGTGACGCAGACGGTCGGGCGATCGACGGAGCGCAACCATGAGCCGGTGCGCCAGGAGAGGATCTCATAGCTTTCCGCGTCGTCGCCGGGTGGGATGAAATCCCATTTCGAGGCATTGCGTTCCGCCACCCGCTCGCGCTGCGTCGCCTTCAACTCCTTGAGCGTCGAGCCCTCCCAATCGCCGAAGGAAATCTCCACCAGCCTCGGATCGGTGCGATAGGCAAGCGGCGGCAGCCCCATGGCGGCGCGCATGATTTCCATGGTCGCGCGCGTGCGCCCGAGCGGGCTGGCGACAAAATCGAATTCGCCCACCGTTTCGCCAAGAATTTCCGCCAGCGCAATGCCGTTCCGCCGGGCCTGTTCCAGGCCGATGGCGTTCATCGGAATGTCCTTCTGGCCCTGCAGGCGGCGCTCGGCGTTCCAGTCCGTCTGACCGTGTCTGATCACATAGATAAGCACGGTCCAGACTCCGGAGGCATTTAGTCCTTGACGACCGAAATATCCGGCGCGTCGACGGCCTTCATGCCGATGACATGATAACCGCTGTCGGCATGGTGCACTTCGCCGGTGACCGAGCGCGAAAGGTCGGACAGGAGATAGAGGCCGACATCGCCGACTTCCTCGATGGTGACGGTGCGCCGCAGCGGGGCGTTATATTCGTTCCACTTCAGAATATAGCGGAAATCGCCGATGCCGGAGGCGGCGAGCGTCTTGATCGGTCCGGCCGAAACGGCGTTGACGCGGATGTTCTGCGGCCCGAGGTCGACGGCGAGATATTTGACGCTGGCTTCGAGGGCGGCCTTGGCGACACCCATGACATTATAATTCGGCATCACCTTCTCGGCGCCGTAATAGGTCAGCGTCAGCATCGAGCCGCCTTCCGTCATCAGCTTCTCGGCGCGGCGTGCGACCGAGGTGAAGGAATAGACGGAGATCTGCATCGTCTTATTGAAATTGTCGGGCGAGGTGTCGATGTAGCGGCCGGTCAACTCGTCCTTGTCGGAAAAGCCGATCGCATGCACGAGAAAATCGATCTTGCCCCACAGTCTTTCGACATTCTCGAAAACCGCGTCGATGGTGGCTTCGTCGGCGACGTCGCAATGGCCGACGAGCGTCGCTTCGATTTCGGCGGCGAGCGGCTCGACACGCTTCTTCAGCGCATCGCCCTGATAGGTGAGCGCAACTTCTCCGCCCTGCGCATGAATGGCCTTGGCAATACCCCACGCAATCGAACGATTGTTGGCGACACCCATGATGACGCCGCGTTTGCCTGCCATGAGGCCGGATGCTTGAGCCATATTTCGCTCCCTAGGATTCTGATCGATCCTGCCTATGGCATAGGCCGTTAATCGGTTCAAGCTTGGCCTGGATCATCAACTGTTAGGGATCGTAACAAAGGGTGCGAATGTCGTAAAAATTTCACAAAAACAGGCCTTCACGCATGCTGCGCATGAGATCGGTGATCTTGTCGTCGGGTTTTTCCCACAGAATAATGCGCAATTCGACGACGAGATCGCCTCTGCTGCCGTCTTCCCGCGGCAATCCCTGGCCGGAAATCCGGATCGTCTTGTCCGAGCCCGACCATGCGGGAACGGTGATATTAAGCGGCCCGGCCGGTCCATCGATGCGCGCCTCGGTGCCGAGCACGGCGTTTTCGATGCTGAGCGGCAGCACGGCGTGCAGGTCGAAACCGTCGACGGTGAAGCGCGGATCGGGGGCGATGCGGATATTGACGACGGCATCGCCGCGCTGCATGCCCGGCAGCTTGAAGCCCTGTCCCTTGAGCCGGATCTCGTGACCATCCGTCGTGCCCGCCGGCAAGGCGAAGCCGATTTCGCGACCCTCCGGCAGCGACGCGGTGATCCAGCCGCTCTTCAGCACGTCGTCGATCGTCACCGTCGCCGTCGTCACCTCGTCAGGCGCCTTTTCGAGGCCGGCATCCTTGGCGCCGGTGAAACGGCGCACCAGCGATGTCAGAATGCTGAGCGGCAGTGGCAGGTTGACGCCGGCATTGTTTGACGCCTCGCCGGTTTCCTCCTCGGCTTCGGCGGCGTCGCCATCGGCCCGCTTGCCCGCTTCGGCCTGCGTCTGGCCCTGCATCTGCTGATTATGAGTCTGCTGATATTGGGTTTGCTGATTCTGGGCTTGATGCGGGCGGCCCTGCGCCCGGCCGCCCGCCGCAGCGCGTGTCTGCGCGCCAAAAATGCGTTCGACCATCTCTTCGGCGCCTTCGGCAGCAGCGGCGTGCTGCTTGGAGCCTTCGGCCGCGGTCTTCTGGGCCGCCCGGGCAAGCTCTTCCATCACCCGCTCGGCATTTGCCTGGGCCGCCTTGGCGCGGGCTGCAGCCTCACGCGCGGCCTGGCGCTGCTGCATGATCGTCTGTTCCTGCTTCTTGGCCTCCGCCATCCGCATGGCATTGTCGAACAGGCTGCGCTTGCGCGGATCTCTTAACGTTTCATAGGCACGGCCGATCTCGGCGAACCGGGCGGTCGCCGTCGGATCATCCTGGTTGTGATCGGGATGCGCGGCCTTCGCCATGTTGCGCCAGGCTGCCTTGATCTCGTCCGCCGCCGCGTCGCGCTTGACGCCCAGAATTTTGTAAGGATCGCGCATGTCAAAACCGCCGGTGTTGCGATGCGGGCGCCTGTCCTTGCCCGGCATCCCCGCCCAATATCAAAGTCCAATATCAACGCCGTGAGGCGCCACCGGCCGCAAAGGCAAGCAGAGCCACTCTCAACGCCGATCGTGCGGCCGAGTTGCTAACCACTTCTTATTTCTGTGAAGGGATTGGGAGTGTTTTGCCGGAAATGGTTAGCTCTTTGCTAAGCATTGGGTGGAAAGCCGGCGGCCATTAACCTGTCGGCGCGCCGGATTAGCGTCAACTTTCCCGCCGGATCAGCTCTCCGGTTGGAAGCTCAGGAGCTGCCAGTTGCCGCCGCCGACAAGGCAGGTCTTGCCGTAGAATTTGGCGATGCCGACATACGAGTGCCGTGTCGTGCGGAACTGCCGGCAGACCTGGCCCGCCTCATTGTTTTCGACGATCGTATCGATAACGCCGGCGCTGCCGGTCGATGCATTCGCCCAGGGAAGCGGCTGGCCTTCGAGCTTGTTCACATCGGCCGAAGTCACGGCGTTGCGCACCGTCATCTCGTCAGACAGCGTGTCGGTGCTCGGCGGCGTCTGCGGCACCGTGCCTGTTGCCACCGACCGGTCGACCTTGGCTTCGCTCAAGAAATCCATGCCGCCGCCAACGCAACCGGAGAGCGACAGCATTGCAGCGCCGATGACCAGGAAGGCGCAGCTGCGTTGCCGCAGACCCTTTGTATGGCGATATGACTTTGCTATGACTTCCACCCTGCATCCTGTCCAGTTATGAAAAGCTGGGCGAATTTTGAACAATCCGGGGCATTTGAACCAATATGTCGGCAAACGAGTTAACAAGCGGTGACTTTACCGAAAGTGGCGAGCCCTTCAAGCTCTTTGCCGAATGGCTGAAGGAGGCGGAGGCCTCCGAACCGAACGACCCGAATGCCGTGGCGCTGGCGACGGTCGACGAGGATGGTCTTCCCAATGTCCGCATGGTTCTCCTGAAGGGATTCGATGACGACGGTTTCGTCTTCTACACCAATTTCGAGAGCCGGAAAGGTCTCGAAATCTTGGGGCAGAGGAAAGCCGCCATGTGTTTCCACTGGAAAAGCCTGCGCCGCCAAGTGCGGCTGCGCGGCCCTGTCGAGATTGTGAGTGACGCCGAAGCCGACGCCTATTTCCAAACGCGGGCGCGCGGCAGCCGCATCGGCGCCTGGGCTTCCAAACAGTCCCGCCCGCTCGAAAGCCGATTCGCGCTGGAGAAGGCGGTGGCCGAATATACGGCGCGCTACGCCCTCGGCGAAATTCCACGCCCCGCCCACTGGTCGGGCTTTCGCATCCGGCCGACCTCGATCGAATTCTGGAAGGACCAGAAATTCCGTCTGCATGACCGTATCGAATTTCGCCGGCCGTCGCCGGAAGGCGCGTGGGAAAAGGTGCGGATGTATCCGTGACGATTTACCTGCCCATCAGCTTCAGCGGTATGCCGGAAGCAAGGGCTGAGACGTAGCGTCGCTTTTGGTAGAAGCCGTTCAGCGACATGCGCGGCAAATAGGCGGTGCTGGCGGCTGCCGGCAGCCCGGGCTGCGTGGTGACGGCGACCGAAAAGCCGAGATCGCAGGCAATCCGCGCCTCACGGGCGGTGGCAGCCTGCGGCGTGCCGTAGGGATAGGCGATCGTATCGGGGCGGATGCCAGTCAGCCCCTCGACATAATCGGCCGAAACCTGCATCTCTATCCGCGCTTCGGCTGCTGGCAGGCGGGCAAGGGCGCGGTGGCTGATCGTGTGCGCCCCGAGTGCGGCGAGCGGATGTCTGGCAAGCCATTGCAGCTCACCCGGCCCCATGACCAGCTCGCGCACGATATTCACCGGCTCGAGGCCGTTTTCCCGCGCCAGGCTGTCGATGGCGGCGACGGCGCGTGCCTCGTCGGAACGGTGGATGTAAGCGGCAAAGCGGTCGAAGGCGTCCCATTGTTGCCGCGGGCTTTCGAGCGCCAGCCGCTCGCTGCCGCGGCCGAAATCGAACCGGATTTCAGTTGCTTGGCGCAGGAGAACAGCGAGCGTCTCCCACCAGATGCTGTGGGAGCCCTCGGCAAAACCCTGGCTGACGAAAACCGTGAACGGCGCCTGGTGCCGTTCGAACACCGGCAGCGCATGCTCCAGATTGTTGCGGTAACCGTCGTCGAGCGTGAAGGCCGCAAACGGCCTGCCGCCCTCCGGCTCCGCCAACAGCGCCGGCATCCGATCGAGCGGCACGAAACGATAGCCCTCCCGCGCCAGCCGCCTGAGCGCCGCGTCGAGAAAGTCAGGGGTGATTTCGAGATGCGCATTCGGCGCGAAAGGCTGGGTCACATGCGGGCGGACGTGATGCAGCGTGAAGACGACGCCGCTCCCGCGCGCCTGGCGCATCAACCCGGCCGCCGCGAGCAGCCAGGATGCCTCGAGCCCGGCGCCGATCGCCGCGCGTTTTGCCAGTTGCTTCAATTGTCCCCTCATGCGCCGCCCATTGCCTTTTGCGACAAACTAGCAACAGCGGCTTAAGCCTTGCTGAATCACGATTTCGCACAGCTTCTTTGGTTTTTTGTTAACCAAGGCGATGAAAAGACTAGAAAAATGGTAGGCGTTGCCGCAAAGTCGCGACAAACTTGCGGCTTCTGTCACATTACGACACAGGGCCGGCCCATCAAGAGCCAGCGCATCAGGGGGATTCCATGAGAAAGCTATTGGCGGCTGTTTTGACCGTAACGCTGGCCGTCTCGGCGCCGCTTGCGGCTCTTGCCGGCAACGCTTCGCTGATCCTCGATGCCCGCACCGGCAAGGTCCTTGCCGCCGAAAACGCCGATACGCTGAACCACCCCGCCTCGCTGACGAAGATGATGACGCTTTATCTCACCTTCGAGGCGCTGAAACGCGGCAGGATCGCCTGGGATACGCCGATCAAAATGTCGAAATATGCTGCCGCCCGGCCGCCGACCAAGCTCGGCGTCAAGGCGGGCGGCACCATCACGGTGCGCGAGGCGGTCTATGGCATGATCGTCAAATCCGCCAACGATGCTGCCGCCGCGATGGCCGAGACGCTCGGCGGCTCGGAGAGCGGTTTTGCGCGGATGATGACGGCAAAAGCCCGCCAGCTCGGCATGAGCCGCACCGTCTTCGTTAACGCATCCGGCCTGCCGAACAGCAGCCAGGTGACGACGGCGCGCGACATGTCGACGCTCGGCGTGGCGCTGATGAAGCATTATCCCAATGAATACCGCCTGTTTTCGATGGCGAGCTTCAATTTCCGCGGCAAGACCGTGCGCGGCCACAACAATCTCATGTACCGCTACCAGGGCATGGACGGCATCAAGACGGGTTATACCAATGCCTCTGGCTTCAATCTCGTCAGCGCCGTCAAGGACGGCAACCGCCGTGTCGTCGGCGTCGTGCTCGGCGGCCGCACCGCCCGCAGCCGCGACGCCAAGATGGCGGCGCTGCTCGATCGCTATCTCGGCCGTGCCTCCGGCGGCGCCAGGCTGATGGCGAGCGTCGGCGCCAAGGAGGCCGTCGAAGTCGCTTCCGCCGCCGATGCGTCCGATGTTCCGGTGCCGCTCAACGCGCCGCGCTCGGCCGGCGATGCCGCGCCGAACGGCCTCGGGGCCAACAGTCTGGCCTATGCCGACGATGCGGTCGTGCCGTTGGAGCGTCCGGCCGCGATGGACGAAATCCTCGCTGCCGGCAAGACGGTCAAGCCATCGGCCGAAAAAGCCGATGGAACCTGGCAGATCCAGATTTCGGCCGCGCCGAGCGCCGATGCGGCGCGTGCGCTTCTCGCCCAGGCGCAATCGGAAGGCGGCGCGCCGCTCGTTTCCGCTTCGCCCTATACCGAGGCGGTCGGGACGGGCGCCAACAAGATCTATCGCGCCCGCTTCGTCGGCTTCGCCAGCAAGGATGCCGCCGTTTCGGCCTGCGACGCGCTGAAGCAGCGCTCCTACGACTGCATGCTGTTGCCAGACCACGGCTGATCGTTACCTGGCACTCAAGGCAATCCCCTCTGGACAAGCAGCGGGAATCAGCGTCTCTTCCATAAACAAAAGGAGAACGCCGATGTTGCGTCGTCTTGCCGAACAGTTCGAAACCTCGTCCGCCGCCCATGTCGCCGCCAACGGCATCGAACGCGATGCCGACTGGTTCCTCCTGAAGCTGCAGGAAGAAATGGGCGAGCTGACACAGGCGTGGAACCGGCTGACCGGCCGGGGCCGTGCCAAAGGCCGTTCGCCCGAGGAAATGCGGCGCGATCTGGCCGACGAGACCGCCGACCTGCTCGGCCACTTGCTGCTGTTTGCCCGCCGCAACGATATCGATCTTGCCGCGGCGATCGAACGCAAGTGGCGGTTTCAGCCGATGCAGACGGCGAACACCTAAGAATTGCAGTTTCTGCCGGACGGCATCGACGTTAGAAGATCTTGTTCACTCCGATCACGAGCCAGAACGAAAGCGCCGAAATCATCGCCGCAGCCGGCAGCGTGACAACCCATGCGACCACGATATTGCCGGCAAGGCCCCACCGGACCGCGGAGACGCGCCGTGCGGCGCCGACGCCGATGATGGCCCCGGTAATGGTGTGAGTGGTCGAAACGGGAATGCCGAGCCAGGTGGCGCCGAAGAGCGTCAAGGCGCCGCCCGTTTCGGCGCAGAAGCCTTGCATCGGGTTCAGCCTGGTGATCTTCGAACCCATCGTATGCACGATGCGCCAGCCGCCGAAGAGCGTGCCGAGCGCCATGGCCGCCTGGCACGAAATCACCACCCAGAGCGGCACGTGGAAACTGCCGCCGAGGTAGCCCTGCGAATAGAGAAGCACGGCAATAATGCCCATGGTCTTCTGTGCGTCATTGCCGCCATGACCAAGCGAATAGAGCGACGCCGACACGAATTGCAGGAAACGGAAGGACCGATCGACCGCAAAAGGTGTCTGCCGGATGAAGGTCCAGGTCACCGCCAGGATGAGGAACAGGGCGAGAAGAAAGCCGATCATCGGCGACATGACGATTGCGGCAGCGGTCTTGAGGAGGCCGCTCCAGACAATCGAACTCAATCCGGTCTTGGCAAGGCCCGCGCCGACCAGGCCGCCGACAAGCGCATGGGAGGAACTGGAGGGAATGCCGAATATCCAGGTCAAGACATTCCAGGCGATGGCGCCGATCAGGGCGGCGAAAATCACCTGCGGCGTGACGATCGCCGGATCGATGATGCCGGTGCCGAGCGTCTCGGCCACATGCAGCCCGAAGAACAGGAAGGCGATGAAATTGAAGAACGCCGCCCAGAAGACCGCATATTGCGGCCTCAGAACCCGCGTCGATACGATTGTCGCAATCGAATTGGCCGCATCATGCAGGCCATTGAGAAAATCGAAGAGCAGCGCGACGCCAATAAGGCCGACGAGAAGCGGAAGAGCGAGGGTGGCATCCATCAGACATTCTCGATCACGATGCCGCTGATCTCGTTGGCGACGTCCTCGAAACGGTCGACCACCTTCTCCAGCTCGCCGTAGATCTCGCTGCCGATCATATAGGCCATCGGATTGTTGGCGCCATGTCTGCGAAACAGATCCTTGAGCCCTAGCTCATGCAGCTCGTCGGATCGGCCTTCCACGCGCGTCACCTGTTCGACGATGGCGGACAGCCGCGGCGCATTGGCAGTCATGCGATCAAGCAACGGAATGGCTTCGGCAATGAGATTGGCGGCCTCGACGACGGTCTTGCCCATCTCCCGCATGCCAGGATCGAAGCTGGTCTGCTCAAAAAGCCGGATGGTCTTGACGGTCTTGTGCATCATGTCGATCGCATCATCCATGGATTGGATGAGATCCTTGATGTCGCCGCGATCGAAAGGCGTGATGAAGCTTCGCCGGACCGCAAGCATGACTTCGCGGGTAATGTCGTCGGCCTGGTCTTCCAACCGCACGATCGTCTCGCATTGATGTTCGATCTCTATTCCCGACAGCAACCTGTCCAGAGCCTGTGCGGCCTCGACGATCGTCGTGGAATGTTGTTCGAAGAGCACAAAGAACCGGTCTTCGCGCGGCATCAACTTTCGAAACCAACCCAGCATGAATACCTCGCGATCCCTGATTTGCGCTATCGACGATGAGAGCAACCCTTTTATGTGAAGCCGTCCTAAACCCTATCCCTTTGAAGAGATAGGGGCAAATTTCGGTTTATGACAGATTTGTGACAATGGCGCCTTGAAAAAGGAGCACAGTTGAAGAACATTGTCGGTCACCGAACCCTTGGTCCATTGTCCCTCGACACAGCCCAGGCTTTCATTCCACCATTGACCTGGAGATCGACATGGCGTCCGCCACAAATAATTCCCGACCAGTGGTGGCTGACGCGAATGCCGAAGAAAGCTAGGTCCTATCTCGGCCGGCTCGCAGGCGCGACCGAGCAGCTGTTTCGCGGGGAAGCGATCGAGCAGTTTGCGGCGATCTGCTACCGAAAAGTCGGAGACAGCGCGGTGGAGGTTCTGCTGATCACATCGCGCGAAACTGGCCGGTGGATCATTCCCAAAGGCTGGCCTATCGCCAAGCTCGCGCCCCATCAGGTTGCCGAGCGCGAGGCATGGGAGGAAGCCGGTGTGAAGGGTAAGGCCAAGAAGCGCCCCTTCGGCTTCTATACCTATATCAAGACGCGCGCCAACGGTGAGCGCGTTCCCTCGGTCGTTCAGGTCCATCTCCTGAAAGCCCGGGAAATAGACGAGAAATTTCCAGAGGAAAAACAACGGAGCAGCCGATGGCTGCCGCCGCTCGAAGCCGCGGTTCTCGTTCGCGAGCCCGAACTGAAAAGCTTGTTGGGCAAGGTTGAAAAAACGGTGATGAAACCGCCTAAAGCGTGATGCCGAAGCCTAGAGCGGTTTTCGGAGCCGCATCCTCTGTTTCATCACCCGACCTTATATCGGTAGAACTTGCTATCCACCGCCATCAGCGGGAAGGCCCGGGGCAGGGCGCTTTTGGCAATTTCGGTAAAGCCGTTCTTCTCGTAGAAACGATGGGCGGCGACGAATTTGTCGGTTGTGCCGAGGAAGATATCGGTCAGGCCGGCATCCCTGGCGTGGGCAAACAGGTGATCGAGAAGCCGCGCCGCCACGCCATGTTCGCGGCCGCGAACCTCGGCGGCAACGAACATCTTGCGCAGCGCCGCCTGATTGTGGCCGATATCCTTCAAGCCCAGGGTCCCGACGATGACGCCGTCCTTGACGGCGACCCAGAAGTGGCCTTTGCCGGACTGGTAGAAATCCGGGATGACCCTGAGATCCGGCTGCGCATCGGCGGTGATGTCGATGCCGAATTCTTCGCGCTGGATCGGCAGGATCAGCGACAGCACGTCATCGGCGTCGCCGACGGCAAAAGGTCTGATTTCGATCTCCGCCATCGGCTCCTCCCGCCTCAGGTCTGCGTGCCGCCGACCGTCACCTGATCCATCCGCAGATGCGGCTGACCGACGCCGACCGGAACCCATTGGCCCCCCTTGCCGCAATTGCCGATGCCGGTGTCGAGCTTCATGTCGTTGCCGATCATCGTGACCCGCTTCATCGCATCGGGCCCGTTGCCGATCAGCATCGCGCCCTTGATGGGCGCGCCGACCTTGCCGTTCTCGATCAGGTATGCCTCGGTGCAGCCGAAGACGAACTTGCCGGAGGTGATATCCACCTGGCCGCCGCCGAAGGAGACGGCATAGATGCCCTTCTTCACCGAGGCGATGATTTCATCAGGCGTCTTGTCGCCGCCGAGCATGTAGGTGTTGGTCATGCGCGGCATCGGCACATATGCATAACCCTGGCGGCGTCCGTTGCCAGTGGGCGCCATGCCCATCAGCCTGGCATTCTGCCGATCCTGCATATAGCCGACGAGCTTGCCGTTCTCGATCAGAACATTGTAGCCGGACGGAGTGCCCTCGTCGTCCACGGTGATCGAGCCGCGGCGGTTGTCGATCGTGCCGTCGTCGACGACGGTGACACCGGGTGCTGCCACCATCTGGCCGAGAAGGCCGGCAAAGGCTGACGTCTTCTTGCGGTTGAAATCGCCTTCCAGCCCGTGACCGACCGCCTCGTGCAGCATCACGCCCGGCCAGCCGGAGCCGAGAACGACATCCATCGTGCCGGCCGGCGCATCGATCGCCTCGAGATTGACGAGCGCCTGGCGCAGCGCCTCGTCGGCGCCGAACTTCCAGCTTCCCGTTGCGATGAAATCGCCGAAGCCGATGCGGCCGCCCTGGCCATAGGAGCCGCTTTCCTGCCGATCGCCTTCGCCGACCACGACCGAGATATTGATGCGCGTCATCGGGCGGATGTCGCGCACCCGATGGCCGTCGGCGCGCAGGATGTCGACCATCTGCCAGCTTGCCGCGACCGAAGCCGTCACCTGCCGTACCTTATCGTTCTTGTTCCTCAAATAGGCATCGATCTCGGTCAGCACCTTCACCTTTTCCTCGAAGCTCGGAGAGCCGATCGGATTTTCGTCGGTATAAAGCTTGCGGTTGGTCCGCTGGGGTGCTGCGGCATAGCTGCCGGCATAACCGCGCGTCACCGCACTGACGGCATCAGCGGCCCGTTTCAGCGCCGTGACGGAAAGATCGCCCGCATGCGCGTAGCCGACCGCTTCACCGGCAACGGCACGCAGTCCGAAACCCTGCTCGGTATTGAAGCTGCCACCCTTCAGCCGGCCATTGTCGAAGGTCAGCGCTTCGGCCTGCGCATGCTCGATGAACAGCTCGCCGTCATCGGCGCCGGACAGAGCCTCGGCGACCAGACCGCGCATGGTGGCGTCGTCGGCATCGAAAAGCGTCAGGAGATCGGTGGTCATGGTCTGGCTCCAATGGGCATGCGTTCGGGAATGCGCTTACTCCCTAGATAGGGTTCTACCTGATAAAGAGTGAAGCCCTGCGGCCAAATTATTCCTTGTGGGGCAAGTTCATTTCAGGAGATGGGAGTGCGCGCGAAGGAGATATCTGCGTTTTTCGCTTTACGTTCAGGGGCGCCCCCGCGCCAGCGTCAAGCTTGACTGGAACGTCACCCCATCCTCCGTCATCCTCGGCCTTGAGCCGAGGATCCATACCCGCCCACTGATGGATGCCGCGTGGATACTCGGGTCAAGCCAGAGGGTGGGATGAGCCTTTGGAGCACGTGCAGCGAGGGAAGTTGGAAGACGAGCCTAGTGGCGCCGCGCTCGCATGCCCTACGGCAGCGCATCGAAACCCTCAGCGAAACCCTTGAGGTCGACGGGGATGCCGATGCCTTCTTCGGGGGTCTGAAAGACGATGAAGGTTGCCTGGGCGCCGCTGCGGAAGGTCTTCAGCAACTCGTCCTCGAGCACGACCTCGGCATAGCAGCCATCGGCGAAGCAGCGCACGAAATAGGCGCGGCCGATATCCTTGCCGTCGACATTGAGGCCGAGACCGTTCGGCAAGAGCACGCCGAGCGGTGCTAGCACGCGCAGGATCTTCGACTTGCGGTCGGCCGTCTTCAGCACGACGACGGAAAGCCCGACTTCTGGCCGGTCCTCGGCGATGACGTTCTGCATCAGCGCGCATTGTTCGGCCGAAGCGCCGGCCGGCTTGTCGCAGACAACAGACCAGGCGCCATGATTGGATTTCACCGTGCCCGGCGCCTGCGGCTGTGTCTGGCCGGGCGTCGCCGGTTCGACCTTCGGGCTGGCGGCGTTCGGCTGCTGCGGGGTGGGGGCAGGGGCGGCCGGGGCTGGCGCGGTGGGCGCGGCCGGGGAGGGGGCGGGTTGCTGTGCGAAAACGGGCGTCGCCGTGGCAGCCGCGATGCTGGCAGTCACGACGAGCGACTGCGCGAGGGAACGGAAACCCATGAAAACCTCTGGATATCGAATCATTGCGGCTATTGTTGAAGCTGCCCACCGAAAATGAAAAGCCCCACCCCGTGAAAACCGGGGGACTGCGGCAGAAATTGGACCTTTCGACAAGAATGTGCGGCGGCCGGATTGGCCGGAAAGGCGTTTTTTCATATGCTGATGAAAAACTTGGGATGTTTTGCCGTCCGCGCCTGCCTGCTCTTTAAGCAAAAATGCCGCATAGACAATTGCTCTGGCCTGTTGCGGCAAATGCCAAACTGTGGTTTGAAGCGCTGAAGATGGCAAGGATTCTGCGTTGGTTTTGCAGGTCAAGCGCTCGAGGGAGATAATAAGGTGATGAAGAAGGCTTATGCAGCTCTGACCGCGCTGGTCTGTCTGCTTTTTGCTTCCGGCACATATGCCGACCAGCCGAAGCCGTGGCAGGCGACGCTGCAGCCGGCGGCGACGCCGATCATGCGGGAAATCCACTGGTTCGAACAATATACGCTGTGGTTTATCGTTCCGATCACGCTCTTCGTTCTGATCCTGCTCATCGTCGTCTGCTTCAAGTTCCGCGCCAGCGCCAATCCGGTGCCTTCGAGGACGAGCCACAACACGCTGATCGAGGTCATCTGGACCGTGGGGCCGGTCCTGGTGCTGCTCCTTCTCGCCATTCCCTCCTTCAACCTGCTGACGGCGCAGCTGACGCTGCCCGAAAACCCCGATGTGACGATCAAGGCGACCGCCACGCAGTGGCAGTGGAACTATGAATATGAAGGTTCGGGTGACAGCCCGCTCGCCTTCGATTCCTATCTTCTGAAGGATCAGGACCGCGCCGCTGCCGGCAAGGAAGATAAGTCGATCTATCCCAGGCTTCTGGCCGTCGACAACGAGCTGGTCCTGCCTGTCAACAAGACGGTGCGCGTCCTCGTGACCGCGGCACCCACCGACGTCATCCACGCTTTCGCCATGCCGTCCTTCGGCATCAAGATCGACGCCGTGCCGGGCCGTTTGAACGAGACCTGGTTCAAGGCCGAGCGCGAAGGCCTGTTCTATGGCCAGTGTTCCGAGCTCTGCGGCAAGGACCATGCGTTTATGCCGATCGCCATCCGCGTCGTCTCCGAGGACAAGTACAAGCAGTGGCTGAGCGCGGCCGCCAGCGACCTGCCCGGCGCCTACAAGACACTCATGGCCGCAACCGATGGTCCCGCAAAGGCCGTCGACGTCGCCGAAGCACAGTAATCAAAGGGGATCGGGACAATGGCTGGACCTTCCGCTCACGACGATCATTCTCACGCCCATCACGATCACGCGCACGATGATCACGATCACCATGATCACGGGCACAAGCCGAGCTTTGTCAATCGCTGGCTGTTCTCGACCAACCACAAGGACATCGGCACGCTCTACCTGATCTTCGCGATCATCGCCGGCATCATCGGCGGCGCGCTGTCGGTGGCCATGCGCATGGAGCTGCAGGAGCCGGGCATCCAGATCTTCCACGGCCTGGCCTCCATGGTCTACGGCTATGAGGGCGATGCCGCCATCGACGGCGCCAAGCAGATGTTCAACATGTTCACCACCGCGCACGCGCTAATCATGATCTTCTTTATGGTCATGCCGGCGATGATCGGCGGTTTCGCCAACTGGATGGTGCCGATCATGATCGGCGCCCCCGACATGGCCTTCCCGCGCCTGAACAACATCTCCTTCTGGCTGATCGTTCCGGCCTTCGCGCTGTTGCTTCTGTCGATGTTCGTCGAAGGTCCGGCCGGCGCCTACGGCACGGGTGGCGGCTGGACGATGTATCCGCCGCTGGCAACGAGCGGCACGCCGGGACCGGCGGTGGATCTGGCGATCTTCGCGCTGCACATTGCCGGCGCCTCGTCGATCCTCGGTGCGATCAACTTCATCACCACGATCCTCAACATGCGCGCTCCCGGCATGACGCTGCACAAGATGCCGCTCTTTGCCTGGTCGGTGCTGATCACCGCCTTCCTGCTCTTGCTGTCGCTGCCGGTTCTGGCGGGCGGCATCACCATGCTGCTGACCGACCGCAACTTCGGCACCTCCTTCTTCTCTCCGGAAGGCGGCGGTGATCCGATCCTCTACCAGCACCTGTTCTGGTTCTTCGGTCACCCCGAGGTTTACATTCTCATCCTGCCGGGCTTCGGCATGATCAGCCACATCATCTCGACCTTCTCGAAGAAGCCGATCTTCGGCTACCTGGGCATGGCCTACGCCATGGTCGCAATCGGCGCCGTCGGCTTCGTCGTCTGGGCCCACCACATGTACACGGTCGGCCTGTCGCTTGATGCGCAGCGTTACTTCGTCTTCGCCACCATGGTCATCGCCGTGCCGACGGGCGTGAAGATCTTCTCCTGGATCGCGACGATGTGGGGCGGCTCGATCTCGTTCCGCACGCCGATGCTCTGGGCGATCGGTTTCATCTTCCTGTTCACGGTCGGCGGCGTCACCGGCGTCCAGCTTGCCAATGCCGGTCTCGACCGGTCGCTGCATGACACCTATTACGTCGTGGCTCACTTCCACTACGTTCTGTCGCTCGGCGCCGTCTTCGCGATCTTTGCCGGCTGGTACTACTGGTTCCCGAAGATGACCGGCTACATGTACAACGAGTTCCTCGGCAAGCTGCATTTCTGGGTCATGTTCATCGGCGTCAACCTGGTGTTCTTCCCGCAGCACTTCCTTGGTCTCGCCGGCATGCCGCGCCGCTACATCGATTATCCGGATGCCTTTGCCGGCTGGAACTATGTTTCCTCGATCGGCTCCTACATCTCGGCCTTCGGCGTGCTGATCTTCCTCGTCTCGGTCTTCGAAGCCTTCGCCAAGAAGCGCATCGCCGGCGAAAATCCGTGGGGCGAGGGTGCGACGACTCTGGAATGGCAGCTGCCTTCGCCGCCGCCCTATCACCAGTGGGAACAGTTGCCGCGCATCAAGTAAAGCGTGCGGAAAACCGGACGCCGCATTCCATACGGCGTCCGGCGTAAGGAAATTCAGGACGGAATGATGACGGTTATCGACAATCACGAGGCGCTTGCAGAGGACGGCGAAATGTCGGAAGCGAGCGCGCGCGATTATTTCGAGCTCT
This sequence comes from Rhizobium lentis, assembly GCF_014200175.1. Classification (GTDB taxonomy): domain Bacteria; phylum Pseudomonadota; class Alphaproteobacteria; order Rhizobiales; family Rhizobiaceae; genus Rhizobium; species Rhizobium mulingense. The sequence goes on from NZ_JACHBD010000010.1 coordinate 253,502, forward strand.
TGAAGCCACGGGTCATGTCGCTCGTGGTCTTCACCGCCTTTGCCGGCCTGGTGCTGGCGCCGGGCCACATCAACCCCGTCCTCGGCCTGATCGCCATCCTTTGCATCGCCGTCGGCGCCGGCGCCTCCGGCGCGCTGAACATGTGGTACGACGCCGATATCGACGCCGTCATGAGCCGCACGGCCAAGCGCCCAATTCCGGCCGGCCGCGTCGCGCCGTCGGAGGCGCTCGCCTTCGGCTTGGTGCTGTCGGGCTTTTCGGTGGTCATTCTCGGCCTTGCCGTCAACTGGCTGTCGGCCGGCATCCTTGCCTTCACCATCTTCTTCTACGCCGTCATCTACACCATGTGGCTGAAGCGTTCGACGCCGCAGAACATCGTCATCGGCGGTGCCGCCGGCGCCTTTCCTCCGATGATCGGCTGGGCGTGCGTCACGAATTCGGTGACGATCGAGAGCACCGTTCTCTTCCTGATCATCTTCCTGTGGACGCCGGCGCATTTCTGGGCGCTTGCCCTGTTCAAGATGCGCGATTACGAGGCCGTCGGCGTGCCGATGCTGCCGAACGTCGCCGGCGAGCGGGTGACCAAGCATCAGATCGTCGCCTATGCGGTGCTGACCGCCATCTGCGCGGTGCTGCCCTCCGTCCTCGGTTTCGCAAGCTTCGGCTACGGTCTCGTCGCCGCCGCTCTCGGCGCGATCTTCATCTACTGTTCCATCGCCGTCTGGCGCATGCCGGACGGCGATCTGAAGATGATCCCGGCAAAGAAGCTCTTCGCCTTCTCGATCTTCTACCTCTTCGCCGTATTTTCAGCCCTGATGATCGACCGGCTGGCTTCGGTCTTGGTTTCGCACGCTGGAGGTTGGTTCTGATGGATCTGGTCAAGCTCACCGAAAAGCAGATGAAGTCGCGCCGCAACCGCAACATCGCCCTCGGGCTGGTGCTGGCCGGCCTTGTCGTCCTCTTCTATGCGATCACGATCGTCAAGATCGGCGGGGGAATGGCCGGATGAGCGAAAAAGCCGCCGCACCCAGGAAGGAGGGCCGCAACAACGGCGCCGTCGTCATGATGTGCCTGAGCTTCGTCTTCGGCATGGGCGCGATGAGCTATGCCGCCGTGCCGCTCTACCGCATCTTCTGTCAGGTGACCGGCTATAACGGCACGACGCAACGCGTCGAGCAGATGTCGAGCGTCGTGCTCGACCGCAAGATGCGCGTCACCTTCGACGCCAATGTCGCCCCCGGCCTGCAGTGGAATTTCAAGCCGGTCGAGCGCGAGGTCAATCCGAAGATCGGCGAAACCATCCAGGTCAATTTCGTCGCCGAGAACCGGTCGACCGAAACCCAGCGCGGCCAGGCGGTGTTCAATGTCACGCCGGGCGAGGCGGGCGCCTATTTCAACAAGGTGCAGTGCTTCTGCTTCACGGAAACGGACCTGAAGCCGGGCGAGAAGCTGGAGATGCCGGTCGTGTTCTATATCGACCCTGAAATCGTCAAGGCTGTGGAATCGAAGGATATCCACACGGTGACGCTGTCATATACGTTCTACCCGAAAGAGGGTCCGAAGCCTGTCGCTTCGAATGAGGGTGGAACGGTGAAGATTGAAAAGAAACTTTGATCAAGGCTCGTTTCCGGCTATGCCGGGAGCGAAGTGAGGAAGACATCCGGGGATAGCCACATGGCCGATGCGCATCAGAAGAACCACGACTACCACATCATCGATCCGAGCCCGTGGCCGATTCTCGCCTCGCTCGGCGCCTTCATCATGGCGATCGGCGGCGTCTGCTATATGCGTTACCTGAACGGCGGCTCCTTCAAGGTCGCCGGCGCCGAATTGGCCAATCCCTGGCTCTTCTATATCGGCCTGGTGCTGGTTCTCTACGTCATGTACGGCTGGTGGGCCGATACGGTAAAGGAAGCCCATGAGGGCTCTCACACCCGCGTCGTCTCGCTGCACCTGCGTTACGGCATGATCATGTTCATCGCTTCGGAAGTGATGTTCTTCGTCGCCTGGTTCTGGGCCTATTTCGACGCCAGCCTCTATCCGCACGAGGCGATCCAGGCCTCGCGGCTCGCCTATACTGGCGGCGTCTGGCCGCCGAAGGGCATCGAAGTCCTCGATCCCTGGCACCTGCCGATCTACAACACCGTCATCCTGCTGCTCTCGGGCACGACCGTGACCTGGGCGCACCATGCGCTGCTGCACAACGACCGCAAGGGCCTCATTCAGGGCCTGACGCTGACCGTGCTGCTCGGCATCCTGTTCTCCTGCGTGCAGGCCTACGAATATGCTCACGCTCCGTTCGACTTCAAGAATTCGATCTATGGCGCGACCTTCTTCATGGCGACCGGCTTCCACGGTTTTCACGTCCTCGTCGGCACGATCTTCCTCCTGGTCTGCCTGCTGCGTGCGCTTCGCGGCGACTTCACCCCGAAGCAGCATTTCGGCTTCGAGGCAGCCGCCTGGTACTGGCACTTCGTCGACGTCGTCTGGCTGTTCCTGTTCTTCTGCATCTACGTCTGGGGCGGCTGGGGCGCACCCGTCGCCGCAGGCTGATCAGGAAGTCAGCTTCAAACAGAAGGGCGGGCCTCGGGTCCGCCTTTTTTGTCTTTGGCCAAACGCTCCGTCATCGAGGGGCTTGACCCACGACGCGGCCCCTGACTACCTGCTACGATTGAGTGAGAATAACCAAGGTCTCCGGCAATACTCCGTCATACTCCATCGCATCCGCCGCTTGCTTGGACTTCATAAATTCTTCCAGGCGGCCCATGTCGGGGACGTCCATGACCAGGCCAACTCGGTTGGATCCTTGTGGATCGACGAACGTACGAATGTTTGTGCAGCCTAGGGGCTCGAAAACCTCTTTGCGGCGTGGTGAAGTGAGCCAATGTTTGACGTCTTTGACGTCGTGATAGGCCAATATGGTAGGCATAGCATCCTCCGCTCAAAGCCAATTAGAACACTACGCCGCGATTGATCACATTGATATTACCCGGATGGGCGGGGCGCAGCGTCGTCGGCAAATGGCAAAGATGTCGACGCTCTCGTCGCTTCCGGCCCCAGCTTCGCATTAGAAGCAATCATGGTAGCATTTGCTACCGGACTTCGCATCGAAAGCTCGGGTCAAGTCGGTCAAACCTGAGCATGACGGCGACTGGGACGTGCGATTGGCAAGAGGCGGACACTCATCCCATGATCGGGGATCGACAAAGCATTTGCTTGATCCGGGAGAGATCAAGAATGCTCCATCCCAAGAACTCCCGAATTCGCAGAGGAGTAGGCAATTTGCAGATCCCCGATCGTTTTCGAGACGGATGGATGGTTGGTGAACCATCGGATGAATTCCGCTCTTCCCGGCTATCTCATGATCAGCTCCAAGACGGATACGAACGATCTTTCCGATTTGTCCGAGGCCGCATTGAAGGAGCTTGGTCCGTTGCTGGCGACAGCTCAGGACGTACTGAAGCGGAAACTGGGAGCGCAACGCGTTTATATCGGCCGCTACGGACACTCTCCCGGCTATCCCATCCATTTTCATGTGATCCCGATCTATGAGTGGGTGGAGGAATTGTTCTGGAAAGACAGCCGATATCGCATCCTCCAGAGTTTTGCCGACGGACCGGGAGAGACCCCGACGGATGGCGCCGAACTGACCCTGTTCGTCTGGCGCGAATTCTGCGAGCGCGCGGAGCCGCCGCCGGTTCAAGGCCGGTCCGTCTCGGAGACCATTGAAATATTGCGAAGGGCGATGCGATGATACACCGATAGGTCGAGCATCGAGGAGGCTCCATGGTTTTCTGGGCAGCGAGTTTGTTTGGATTGGCGATCGGCTACCTCATCGGTTCCACGCCCACGGGCTATCTTGCCGGGAAACTGCTTAGAGGCATCGATATTCGCGACCACGGCTCCGGTTCCACCGGCGCAACGAACGTCTTGCGAACCCTGGGGAAATGGCCTGCGTCGGCGGTGCTTCTGGTGGATGTGCTAAAAGGCGCGGGAGCGATCCTGTTTGCCCGTTGGTTTTATCCGTGGCTCCACAGAGTGCTGCACGACATGCCGCCGGCCGCACTTGAGCTGCACGCTTGGCTACCTTGGGCTGTTTGTCTGGCCGGACTTGCCGCATTGCTCGGTCATAGCCGTTCGATCTGGCTGAATTATAAAGGCGGCAAATCCGTCGCTGCGGGGCTCGGCCTGCTGCTCGCAATATCCTGGCCGGTCGCTCTTGGCGCCCTTGCGACTTTTGGCGTCGTGCTCGCCATCTTCAGGATCGTTTCCCTCGGGTCGATGCTGGCGGCTTTGACTGCAATCGCTCTCATCTGCAGCCTCGAGCAGCCCTTGCCCTATCGGCTGCTGGTGATCTCAGGCGGTGCCTATGTGATCATACGTCATCGCGCCAACATTCGCCGGCTGCTGTCAGGGATGGAGCCGCGCCTGGGGCAAGGCAGCCCGGAATCAAAAGCGGCGTCGCAAAGTTAGAGCGGCGACGTGGGCCGTCTGCGGCCCCCTCATCCACCCTACGGGCACCTTCTCCCCGCTGGGAGAAGAGGGGAGTCGACACGCCGTGGCATAACACTTCGCCCCCAGAGTGGCAGAAGGTTGCGGCAGCCGGATGAGGGGCCGATCTCAACGCCCGCCGGCAATCCGCTCAAAAGCCGAAGGTTCGGGGATGCCGAGATCGAGGCGCTGGCGGATCGCCTCGGCGCACTCGAGGGCGGTCAGCACCGATGTATCGACCTCCATGTCGTAGATCCCGGGCCGGTGCACCTCGTCCTGCCAGCGCTGCACCGGTTCGGGGATCGACACCTCTTCGGTGGCGCGGAGATACAGCGTCTCGCGGCCTTCTTGGGCAACCTCGCGCCGCTGCATGATCGTCTCGATCGGACAGCGCACGCCGACGAACAGCACGGAAAAGCCTTCAAGGCGCCGGGCGCAGTCGGGAAGTATGCCGAGCGGGCGCGAATAGCTGTCGTGATGGCCGAGATCGGCGACCACATTGAGTCCCAATCCGGCATGAATGGCGATCGATTCGTAAAGGGCGGCATAGAGGAACGGTATCAACTCCTCCAGCTCCGGCCGCTCGCCGCCGGGCCTCAGCCCTATGCCGGGCAGATAGCGCTTCGGCGTCATGGCATTGTAGCTGTCGACGCCGAGGTTGATCCAAGGCCCCTCGAATTCCTCCTGGATTGCCCGGGCAATGCTGGATTTGCCGCTGCGCGGCGCCCCGTTCAGGATGATGATCTGTCCGGCATGGCTGTCATGGGTCATCAGTCTTCTTCTTCTGTTTGGCGCGAATCGTTCAGGGAGGTCGCGCAGGCATTTCCATTCGGGATGCGAATACTTTATGGGAGAGTTAAGGCAGCATGGAATTGTCAGAAGGAGTGGCATGAACGAGGACAGCGCTCATTTTCCCCCGGTCGACCCTGTTAAGACAGGCATCAAGGGCTGCTGCCCGCGTTGCGGCCAGGGCAAGCTGTTCGACGGCCTGCTCGGGGTAAAGCCGCGTTGCGCATCCTGCGGTCTCGATTATTCCTTCGCCGATTCCGGCGATGGTCCGGCCGTCTTCGTCATCCTTATCGTCGGCTTCATCATCATCGGCATGGTGCTGTGGCTGCAGGTGAATTACGACCCGCCGATCTGGGTGCATATCCTGATCTTCGCCCCGCTGACGATCATCCTGTCGCTGCTGACGCTGCGTTGGGCCAAGGGCATCCTGATCGCCATGCAATACAGACACAATGCCCGCGAGGGACGCCTGAGTGACTGAAGCAGAGCATGTAATGCCGCGCCGCCGGCTGCCTGTCATAACAGGCATGCTGGTGCTGATTGCGCTTGCCGTCCTAATTTCGCTCGGCACCTGGCAGGTCGAGCGCCTCCACTGGAAAGAGGGGTTGCTCGCCGATATTGCCACGCGCCAGGCTGCCGCTCCGGTGCCGCTGGCCGACATCGAGGCGATGGCCGCGAGCGGCGGCGATATCGAATACCGCAAGGTCACCGCCACCGGCCGCTACATCAACAACAAGGAGCGGCATTTCTTCGCCACCTGGCGCGGCCAGACCGGCTTTTACGTCTATACCCCGCTCGAGCTTGCCGACGGGCGCGTCCTCTTCGTCAATCGCGGTTTCGTTCCCTATGAGAACAAGGAGCCGGAAATGCGCATGCAGGGCCAGCTGACGGATCAGCAGACCGTCACCGGCCTGGCGCGGGCAAAACTTCCGGGCAAGCCCTCGCGGCTGGTGCCGGACAATGACGTCGCCAAGAACATCTTCTACTGGAAGGATCTCGACGTCATGGCCGAAAGCGTCGGGCTGGAGAAGGGGCGCGTCCTTCCCTTCTTCGTCGATGCCGATTCCACCCCCAATCCGGCCGGCCTGCCGGTCGGCGGCGTCACCCAGGTCGATCTGCCGAACGACCATCTGCAATATGCCCTGACCTGGTACGGCCTGGCCGCCGTGCTCCTCGTCGTGGTGGCGATCTCCTGGTTCCGCAAGTCAGGGAAGTCGCCTCGGCAATAGTATCGCTTCAATTCTTGGCCATATTGGGCTAGAGGTCCCTAACCCTCACAATCCGGAACAGACATGAATATTGCGGCGAAACCTCCCTTGACGATCAGGCTCTGCGGGCCGCGCGGCTTCTGCGCCGGCGTCGACCGCGCCATCCAGATCGTCGTGCTGGCGCTGAAATCCTATGGCGCGCCGGTCTATGTGCGTCACGAGATCGTCCACAATCGTTATGTCGTCGAGGGGTTGGAGGCCAAGGGCGCCGTCTTCGTCGAGGAGTTGGACGAGATCCCGGCCGAGCATCGCGCCCAGCCGGTGGTCTTCTCCGCCCATGGCGTGCCGAAATCCGTGCCGGAGGATGCGGTAAGCCGCAATCTCTTCTATCTCGACGCCACCTGTCCGCTGGTTTCCAAGGTCCACAAGCAGGCGATGCGCCACAACCGCCTCGGCCGCCACGTCGTGCTGATCGGCCATGCCGGCCATCCTGAGGTGATCGGCACGATGGGACAGCTGCCGGAGGGGTCGGTTTCGCTGATCGAGACCATCGAGGATGCCGACGCCTACGCACCCGCCGATCCGGACAATCTCGGCTATGTCACCCAGACGACGCTATCGGTCGACGACACGGCCGGCGTCATCGCCCGCCTGCAGGAGCGTTTTCCCAACCTGACCGCGCCGGCAGCCGATTCGATCTGTTATGCGACGACCAACCGCCAGGAAGTGGTGAAGCAGGCGGCGCCTGGCTGCGATCTCTTCATCATCGTCGGGGCGCCGAACTCCTCCAATTCCAAGCGCCTCGTTGAAGTGGCGCTGCGGGCAGGGGCGAAGAAATCGATTCTCGTGCAGCGCGCCGCCGAACTCGACTGGGACGAGATCGGCGCGATCTCGACGCTCGGCCTTTCCGCCGGCGCTTCGGCCCCCGAGGTGATCGTCAACGAGATCATCGAGGCGTTCCGCGCCCGCTTCGACGCCCGCGTCGAACTGGCCGAAACGGTGCAGGAAACCGAGAATTTCCTGGTCAACCGCGAATTGCGCAGCATCGAGCTGACGGCGGCCGACATGGCCTTCGTCAACGGCTAGGCCTTCATAGCGGCCGCGCCATCCATCATCCATAAGCAAAGACGAGACTTCACTTGGCAGTCTATACCGATATCGCCGAAGACGATCTGAAGTGGTTCCTGACCGAATATGACGCGGGAAGCCTGCTCTCTTACAAGGGCATCGCCGAAGGCGTGGAAAATTCCAATTTCCTGCTGCACACCTCCAAGGAGCCGCTGATCCTGACGCTCTATGAGAAGCGCGTGGAAAAGGGCGACTTGCCGTTCTTCCTCGGCCTGATGCAACATCTCGCAGCCCGCGGCCTCTCCTGCCCGCTGCCGCTGCCGCGCCGCGACGGCGCGCTGCTCGGCTCGCTCTCCGGCCGTCCGGCGGCGCTGATTTCCTTCCTCGAAGGCATGTGGCTGCGAAAGCCGGAGGCAAAACACTGCCGCGAGGTCGGCCGGGCGCTCGCCCAAATGCATGTGGCGGGTGCCGGTTTCGAGCTGAAGCGCCCGAACGCGCTTTCGCTCGACGGCTGGCGAACACTCTGGGAAAAATCCGAGGCGCGCGCCGACGAGGTCGAGCCCGGCCTGCAGGATGAGATCCGCAGCGAACTCGATTTTCTCGCTGCCGCCTGGCCGAAGGGTCTGCCGGCCGGCGTCATCCATGCCGATCTTTTCCCCGACAACGTCTTCTTCCTCGGTGATCAACTCTCCGGCCTGATCGACTTCTATTTCGCCTGCAACGACCTGCTCGCCTATGACGTTTCGATCTGCCTGAATGCCTGGTGCTTCGAAAAGGACGGCGCCTACAACATCACCAAGGGCACGGCGATGCTTGAGGGTTACCAGAGCGTGCGGCCCTTGAGCAGCGAAGAGATCGCCGCTCTGCCGGTGCTGTCGCGCGGTTCGGCGCTGCGCTTCTTCCTGACCCGGCTTTATGACTGGCTGACGACGCCCGAGGGCGCCATGGTCACCAAGAAGGACCCGCTCGAATATCTGCGCAAGCTGCGCTTCCACCGGCAAGTCGTCTCGCCGGCAGAATACGGGCTCAGCCAATGAAACACGTCGATATCTTCACCGACGGCGCATGCTCCGGCAATCCCGGCCCCGGCGGCTGGGGCGCCGTGCTGCGTTATGGCGACGTCGAAAAGGAGCTTTGCGGCGGCGAGGCGGATACCACCAACAACCGCATGGAACTGCTGGCGGCGATCTCCGCCCTGCAGGCGCTGAAGACGCCATGCGAGGTCGACCTCTATACCGACAGCGCCTACGTCAAGGACGGCATCTCCAAGTGGATTTTCGGCTGGAAGAAAAACGGCTGGAAGACATCGGACAAGAAGCCGGTCAAGAACGCCGAACTCTGGCAGGCGCTCGAGGAAGCCCGCAACCGCCACAAGGTGACGCTGCACTGGATCAAGGGCCACGCCGGCCACCCGGAAAACGAACGCGCGGATGAACTGGCGCGCAGGGGCATGGAGCCGTTCAAGAAGGGCAAGGCGGTTTCATTTTAGGAGTGTGACGGCTGCCCCTCACCAACGACCGTATATTGCAGGCCGAGACCGTTTTCGTTCGGGAGGCAAGAGTGTCATCTATTCCAACGACAGTCGAATTGAGCTCAACGATCGATCGTATGGAGGGCGTGTATCGTCGCCGCGAAGAGGCCAGCGCTCTTTTCGATGCCTATGAAAAGCTCAGTCAGCGTTTCGAACGGGATTTGGCGGACGAGCGCGATGTGTTGCTCAGCAAAGGGGCAGCGCTGATGATGATCAAATATTGGCTCGAAGAGAACGGCGCGGATCCCTTGCGCGGTTGAAGGAGGGCCGGTTTACGCGTTCATCCTGCGGCCGCGATGCGGAAGGCTGATAATAGGCGGATTGCGTCTCCTCTTGCTCCCTCGAACTTGGGTGAAAGATGATGCGGCGTTGCCACGATTCCCCTTCTCCCCAGCGGGGAGAAGATGCCGGCAGGCAGATGAGGGGGTGAGCGGCTGAGCCGCGAATGCACTGAGCGCAAGCGAAGGGCAATGAATGGCGTGCCGTGCCGCCCCCTCATCCGACCCTTCGGACCTCCGCTGGGAGAAGAGGGAGCCGGCGGCGACCTTCGGTATTCTCACCCCACCTATTGCCGCACCACCGCCGCTCCCTGGATCAGCCGATGCAGATATTCGAGCTTGGCCACGACAGGCGAGGACAGCACGAAGGGGTAGGAGTCGGGCTGGCCCATGCTGCGCTGGATGGCGTTGATCGCCAGGCTGAGCGGCACCCAGGCGCGGACCAGCTGTTCGGCGCTTGCCGCCCTGTAGGGGATGAAATCGACCTCGCCTGATATTTCTTCGTGGCCGCGTGGGTCGATGGCGATGCCGAAGGCGCGCGCCGTCTCCAGTGTGTCGACGATATGGAGGTAATGAGCGAAGCATTCGGCGAAATCCTCCCAGGGGTGGGAGGCGGCATAGGCGCTGATGAAATTGTCCTGCCATCCCAGAGGCGCGCCGCCGGCATAATGTTTTTGCAGTGCGGCAGCATAATCCTGCCGTTCGTCGCCGAAGACGGCGCGAAACTCCGGAAGGCCGCCGCGGTCGCGCACCAGCTTGTTCCAGATGAAATGGCCGGCCTCGTGGCGGAAATGGCCAAGCAGGGTGCGATAGGGCTCGTTCATCGAGTTGCGCGCCTGTTCGCGCGTCGCATCGTCGGCCTCGGCGGCGCGGATGGTGATCAGGCCTTCCTCGTGGCCGGTCATAGCAGGCACGACATGGCCGTCATTCTGCAACGAATCCTCGAGGAAATCGAAGACCAGCCCGCCTTGCGGATCCTCGCCCCGATCGGGATGCGGCAGCTTCCAGCGCAACAGCGAATAGAAGAGATGGCGCTGCGCCTGGCCGATGCGCCGCCAGCGGCCGATGCCATCCTCAGTATCGGTGTTGGGCACCAGCCGGTTGTGGCGGCAGGCGGCGCAGAACTCGCTGTCGCTGTCGCCCTCCACCAGCCAGTTGCAGATGTCGAGGCCGGCATTGGCGCAGAAGCGCACCTCCCGGTCGGGATGGGCAACGAGCTGCCAAGCCGTCTGGTCGCGCGGCTCCAGCGCATGCATGGCGAGATCGCCGGGCAGGAAGCCGAGGCGATGATTGCAGCGCACGCAGTGGCGGTTGTCGAAATGGACGACCTGATCGCAATTGTCACAGGCAAAAAGCTTCATCGCATTGATCTCAGCAAAACGGAGGCGGATTAAAAATGCCCGCCGCGCGAAGCGCAGCAGGCATGGTTCATCAAGGATGCGCTTGTGGTTCAGAGCCGGTCGACGGCGCCCTTGAGCTTGTCCTTGACCTTGCCGGTTGCGACCTGTCCCTTGCCTTTGGCTTCCTGGACGGCGCCCTTGGCCTGCATGTCGCGATCGCCGGTGGCCTTGCCGGCAGCTTGCTTCGTCTTGCCGGCAATTTCGTTGGCCTTGCCGGAAATCTTGTCGCTGGTGCTACCCATAGGTGATGTCTCCTTGGTTGGCGTCGGACCTCTCGTCCTCGCCGGAAGAAAACGTCACTTGCGGCTATTCGTTCCAGATCGCGTCAAGCCCGCCGCCGGGAGATGTCAGGCGTGTCCGGCTTCGGCCGAGAGCATGGCGGCTGTCACGCCCATGCCGGCAAGCGCCCGCTCGTATTTGTCCTCGAGGCTGCGGTCGAAGATCAGCTCCTCATTGGCCGGGCAGGTGAGCCAGCCATTGTTGGCGACCTCGGTTTCGAGCTGGCCGGCTCCCCAGGAGGAATAACCGAGCAGCATCGTCGCGCGCTTCGGTCCGGCGCCCTTGGAGATGGCGCGCACGATGTCGAGCGTCGCCGTCAGGCAGATGTCGTCGCTGACCGGGATCGAGGAGTCGCTGGTATAATCGTCCGAGTGCAGCACGAAGCCGCGGCCGCTTTCTACCGGGCCGCCGGTCTGGATCGGGAAGTCGCGGGCGCGCTGCGGCAGCACAATCGGCTCTTCCTGCTTGATCATGTCGAGATGCAAGAGCACATCGGTGAAGGTCAAGCTCTGCGGCCGATTGATGACGAAGCCCATGGCGCCGGCATCCGAATGCGCGCAGATGTAAATCACGGTGCGCGCAAAGTTGCGGTCTTCCATGCCGGGCATGGCGATGAGGAACTGGCCATCGAAGAAGCCACGTTCCCGTCTGTTCTTCAGCGTCGATAAGGACATCGTTCCTCCTGCTGCCAGACCGCACCAAGGCCCCGACAAGAGAAGGATGGGCCAATGTCAGCAATCAATCAACTGAAAATGAAGATTATGTGGCCGCCGCTTCTGGCGGCCAAACGGCACTTTGGGTAAACCTTTGTTCCATGATGATTATTTCTTTGGCACCGCGCCGGCTTTTCACGGCGGCCATTTCGCTGGCCGCAGCCTTCGCCCCGTTTTGTTCCGCGCAGGCGGAAATGAGCGCCTGGGCCGAGACTGAGGGCGGCCGCATGCGCCTCGTGGCGCTGGCGCCCGATGCCGGCGGCAAAATACGCGCCGGCCTGCAGATCGAGCCGAAACCCGGCTGGATCACCTATTGGCGCGAGCCCGGCAACAGCGGCATCCCGCCTCAAGTCACCATCGCGCCGAAAAGCGGCGTGGCGCTCGATGCCATCGGCTATCCCATTCCCAAGCATTTTCTCAAAGGCGGTATCGAGGATATTGCCTATGATGCGCCGGTGACGCTGCCATTGTCGCTGACGGCGGCCGGCGACGGGCCGGTCGCGATCGACGCTACCGCCTTCATCGGCATCTGTAGGGATATCTGCATTCCCTTCCAGGCGAATTTGGCGGTGAAGCTCGGCCCGGCCAAGCAGTCGCATCCGGAGGAAGAAGCGATCCTTGCGGCCGCCGATGCGGCCTTGCCGAAGCCGCCTTCGGCCGATTTCAAGGTCGCGGCGCATGCCATGTCTTCCGACAGGAAGACGCTCTCGCTGACGCTTAACCTGCCGGACGGCGGAAGCGCCAGCGCGCCCGATATCATCGTCACCGGCCCGAGCGGCTATGCTTTCACGAAGCAGGTCGGCGGCAAACGCGACGGCGCAGCCTTCAAGACCGACATTGCAATCGGCAGGCTGCCGAAGGATTATGACCTATCCGGCAAGCGCTGGAGAGTGCTTGTCATCGATGGCGACAAGGCGATGGAGACCACGCTTGCCTTTGACTGACCGTCACTTATAGTCGCCCCATCCCCGGCGGCTCCCCCGCCAGCCCGAACCCCAAGAAGCCCGAACCCCGAGGAGAAAACCCATGACCATCGCGATTGGCGACAAGCTTCCGGCCGCCACTTTCAAGGAAAAGACCGCCGACGGCCCGGTCGAAATCACCACCGATCAGCTCTTCGCCGGCAAGCGCGTCGTGCTGTTTGCCGTGCCGGGCGCCTTCACGCCCACCTGCTCGCTGAACCACCTGCCGGGTTACCTCGAAAACCGCGACACCATCCTCGCCAAAGGCGTCGACGATATCGCTGTTCTCGCCGTCAACGATTGGCATGTCATGGGCGCCTGGGCGCAATCCTCCGGCGGCCTCGGCAAGATCCACTTCCTCGCCGATTGGGACGCCGGCTTCACCAAGGCCGTTGGCCTCGAGGCCGACCTCTCCGCCGGCGGCCTCGGCCTGCGCTCCAAGCGCTATTCGATGCTGGTGGAAGATGGCGTCGTGAAGGCGCTCAATGTCGAGGAAAGCCCCGGCCAGGCCACGGTCTCGGGTGCGGCCGCGATGCTGGAACTGCTCTGAGTTTTCAGATAGGACGGCAGCGCCGGCTGGTCTGGCAGCAACAAGCCCCCAACCTTCGCCATCCCAGCCCAATCCATGGCCGTGCTGGACGAGACTGGCCTGGGTCCTCGGGTCAAGCCCGAGGACGACAGAGGGTGGGGTGAAGTTCCGTGGCAAATCTAGCGATGGCGAAGCAATAGCAGCGGCGTTGCGCCTCGTGCCGCTGGCCCTCCTCAACGTCGTCATTCCAGGCCTCGAGCCTGGAATCCATGGCCGCAGTCGACGAGGCCGGCATGGGTCCTCGGGTCAAGCCCGAGGACGACGGAGGGTGGGGCGAGCTCTGTGGCAAATCCGGCGATGGTGACGCAATAGCAGCATCATTGCGCCTCCCGCCAATCACCCGCTCAATACCTACACGACATCACCGCCTAGGAGATCTGTGAGGGCCCCTCATCCGGCTGCCGCCACCTTCTCCCCGCTCGCGGGGGAGAAGGCAACAAGTCGCGACCTCTCCGTCTCTCTCAAGCCTTCCAGGGCACGTCCCCTCTCCCCGTCAGAACGGGGAGAGGGTTAGGGTGAGGGGCAATCATTCGCGTGAACCGGACAGCTGTGGCCTTGCGCCTGGGATCCACCCTGGTGCCGGCAGAGGCCGGCCTGGGTCCTCGGGTCAAGCCCGAGGACAACGGAGGGTGGGGTGAGCTTGTGGCAAATCCAGCGCACGTGACGCAATAACAGCCTCGTTCCGCTTCCTGCCAATGCCTCTCCGTCATTCCAGGCCTTGCGCCTGGAATCCACCGACCACCCTGTGACAAGATAGCCGACCTCCCCGCCTCAATATCGCCGCAATCGTTATAACATAACCGTAATGTTATTACATTGTCAGGATGAGCCATGCACCCGAACCCCGATCGCCCCTCCATCAGCCTGCTGGGACAATCGGCCTTATCCAGGGTGATCGGCATCTCGCTGATCATTACCGCGCTCTGGCTGGCCATTCACTGGGCGGTTCTGCTGCCATGACGCCGTTGATCCGTCTCGATGACCTTACCGTCGCCTATGACAGACACCCCGCCGTCCACCATGTTTCCGGCGCTTTTGCGCCGGGCAGCCTGACGGCGATTGCCGGGCCGAATGGGGCGGGCAAGTCGACGCTGCTGAAGGCGATCATGGGCGAGCTGCGTCCGGCCGAGGGCAGGGTCGAGCATCGGCTGGGGCGGGCGGAATTCGGCTATCTCCCGCAGGCGGCCGAGATCGATCGGCGTTTCCCGATCTCGGTCATCGACACCGTCATGCTCGGCGCGTGGAAGAGCCGTGGCGCCTTCGGCCGCGTGGCACCCGCCGATGTGAAAAGGGCGGGCGAGGCGCTTGCCGCCGTCGGCCTCGACGGTTTCGGCAGGCGCCATGTCGGCTCGCTCTCGGCCGGCCAGTTCCAGCGCGTGCTCTTTGCCCGCCTGCTCCTGCAGGATGCCGGCGTCATCCTGCTCGACGAGCCGTTTACGGCAATCGATGCCCGCACGACCAGGGATCTGCTCGATATCGTTTCCCGCTGGCATGGCGAGGGCCGCACCGTCATCGCCGTGCTGCATGATTTCGAGCTCGTCCGGACGCATTTCCCCCAGACCCTGCTGCTCGCCCGCGAGCTTGTGGGCTGGGGGCCGACCGGCGACGTCATGTCGTCCGCCAATCTGATGAAGGCCCGCGCCATGGCCGAGCGCTGGGATGAGGATGCCGAGGCCTGCAGCCCGGCGGAGGCGCCGGCGGCATGACGGCTTACGATCTCTTCCTCGCGCCCTTCGCCGATTTCGGCTTCATGCGCCGCGCCCTTGTCGCCTGCCTCTGCCTCGGGCTCGGCTCCGGGCCGATCGGCGTCTTCCTGATGCTGCGGCGCATGAGCCTGATGGGTGACGCGATGAGCCATGCCGTGCTGCCGGGGGCGGCGATCGGCTATCTCGTCGCCGGCTCGCTGTCGTTGACGGCGATGGGCCTCGGCGGCCTTGTCGCCGGCCTGTCGGTGGCGCTGCTGTCCGGCGCCGTCAGCCGCATGACCGTGCTGCGCGAGGATGCGAGCTTTGCCAGCTTCTATCTCGCGTCGCTGGCTCTTGGAGTGCTGATCGTCTCGCTGCGCGGCTCGAACATCGATCTGCTGCACGTGCTGTTCGGCACCATTCTGGCGATCGATGCGCCGGCACTTTATCAGATCGGCGTCATCACCTCGCTGACCCTCGTCATCCTTGCCGCCATCTACCGGCCGCTGGTGGCCGAATGTTTCGACCCCGGTTTCTTGAGAGCCGTCGGCGGGCGCGGGCCGGTCTATCACGTCGTCTTCCTGCTGCTCGTGGTGCTGAACCTCGTCGCCAGCTTCCAGGCGCTCGGCACGCTGATGGCAGTCGGCTTGATGATGCTGCCGGCCGCCGTCGCCCAGCTCTGGTCGCGCAGCCTGCCTGTTATGATGCTGATTGCGACCGCCAGTGCGGCCGCCTCCGGTTATCTCGGCCTGATCGCCTCGTACCATCTCGAGCTCGCCTCCGGCCCGACGATCATCATGACGGCGGCGCTGTTTTACGCCTTCTCGATCCTCTTCGCGCCCTCCGGCATCGCCCGGCGCTTCTTTCCCCGCCCGCATCTGAAGGGCTGATTTCAAGGAGACTTCGATGATATCGCGCAGACTGCTTCTCTCAGCCGCCGCACTTTCCGCGCTGGTGGTGTTCTCGACCGCATCCGCTTCGGCCGAAACGCTGAAGGTTGTGGCGTCCTTCACCGTACTTGCCGATGTCGTCAAGCAGGTCGGCGGCGACCATGTAAAGGTGACGAGCCTGGTCGGACCGAATGGCGATCCCCATGAATTCGAGCCGTCGCCAGCCGACGCGAAGAACTTGAAGGCGGCCGAAGTTACCTTCGTCAGCGGCGAAGGTCTGGAAGGCTGGATGGACCGGCTGATCACCGCCTCGGGCTACAAGGGCAGGCCGGTGACGGTTTCCGAGGGCATCGCCACCCGAACCATGGAAGAGGACGGCAAAACCATCACCGATCCACATGTCTGGAACAGCCCCGTCAACGTCAAGGTCTGGGTCGCCAATATCGAAAAGGCGCTGTCATCGGCCGATCCCGCCGACGCCGCCGCCTTCAAGGCCAATGCCGAAAACTATACGCAGAAGCTGGATGAGTTGAACGCTTACGCCCATTCGAAATTCGACGCGATCGCCGAGGACCGCCGCAAGGTGCTGACCAGCCATGACGCCTTCGGCTATTTCGGCCGCGAATACAAGGTGAGTTTTCTGGCACCGCTCGGCCTCTCCACCGAGAGCGAAGCCTCGGCCGCCGATGTCGCCAAGCTGATCGAACAGATCAGGAGCGAGCGCGTGAAGGCCTATTTCTTCGAAAATTCCAACGACCCGCGCCTGGTCAAGCAGGTCGCCAAGGCAACGGGTGCGGAACCCGGCGGCGAGCTTTATGTCGAATCGCTGTCCGACGCCAAGGGACCGGCGCCGACCTACGAGAAAATGTTCCGCTACAATGTCGACCAGCTCGCCGCCGCCATGGCGAAATCGAGCTGAGGGTTTGGCCCCAAGCGGTCTAAAAAGGTCCCATCAAAACATCTCTCAGTTTTGATGGGATTGATTATGCAAAATAGGAGGGCTTATTGCATCCCCGTATTGACGGCTGAGGCAGTCCTGGGTTGTATCTGATGCCCGGCAAGGAGACAGGACCGAGAATGCGCCTCATCCCATTCGTTGGATTTTTTGCGGCGATCGCATCGATAGCTTGCGGGCAGGTGGCGAACGCAGGTTCCTTGGACGGAGACACTCTCAGAAATATGCCGATCGGCAAGCCCACGAAGTTTTCGAATCTGTCGTCCTTCGAGGCTCAAGCGATCTGTCTCCTCGAGCCTTACCAGGCGCGACTGTACTCCGAGGATGCGTTGGCGGCGCGGGTGAACCAATATCTCGCCGCCAATGATTACGCGCCCGACGAAGGACATTTTGCTCTTGTGCTGGTCGGAAGGCAGGCAATCGAGATTGCAGCGTTTGATCGTTCTCGAAAGCTCGATGTCTTGGCCAAGCATAAAGTGTCGTCGCCGGTAGCGGAGATGTTGCCTAAGGGTTTTGCTCCCCATGACTGCGCAAGCGGCCAATCTGCCGCTTTTCTCAAGATCGAGATTCGCGGAAGAACCTACGTCTTGCTTGGCGAAACACGGTAAGCGCTTAAACGAATGGGCAGGCCGAACACAAGAGTTGAAAGCGTCTTGTGCCTGTGGGGCAGGTCGCCTCAAATATTGAGATCGAAGACCAGGATGCCGGCGAGGCCTCCGTCCGTCGAGGAGACGATGCGCTCGCCGACGGCCACATGGTCTGGATGGACGAGATAGGCGTCCCGCGCTTCGGCGCTTTCGAAGGTGACGGCAAAGCCGTCGACGAAGCCGCCATGCAGCCCCTCGGGCGAAACATTGGGCCCGTATTTGATATCCACGATGCCGGGAATGACCTGTTTAAGGGCGGCAATCGCGGCAAACAGCGCCTGCTTGTCGTCGGTCGTCAGCGCGGTCTTCAGCCGCAGGAACACGCAGTGCAAGATCATCAGTGGTCCTCCCGATTGTCTTTGCCGGCAGAATAGCGGCGAAAGCCGGGAGGGCAATCAGATTTATCGTCGCCCGCACGCTGCCGGCCGGAGAGGTTACATCTGGTCGCTTTCAACAAGTGCGCGATTGTAGAGCTTGCGGATGAGTTCGCCGGACAAAGCGCGGGCTTCATCCTTCTGCGCCCGTGTCATCGGCCGGCAGGTGTTTCTGAGATTGGAACGGTCAAGCACCGTCGCAGCACCAGAATTGACGATGATGAGGTGCCAGCTGCAGGAGGCGACCCTGTTGATGGCGACGGCGCCATGGCAGCCGGAGGACAGGCAGAAGGCCACGGTCTGCTGGGCGACGTGATCGCCCTTCTGCGCCAGCGCCAGCGATCTCTTGAACTCCGTCGTCCATCGCTCGCAATGGGGCTTGCCCGGCACGCAGGCCTTGGTGGCGGGATAGAGATCGGTCGCCTCAACCGGCGAGACGAACAGGGCGCTGACCGAAAGGGCGAGCAGAAATTTGAGCATCGAATTGTCCTTGTGCGATAGGAAAGAGGCGCACATCGCCGGTCGTTGGTCAATCACCATTCATGGGTGACAGACGCGCCGCGCAGGCGGGAAAACCGGTTAAGCCGGTTTCGCCTGCGTTCATGCCCTTTTCGTCAGCGGAAACCGGTCGCGAAGCAGCCGCAGCACCGATTCCGACGGGATCGGCGGCCCGAACAGATAGCTCTGTCCGTAGCTGCAGCCCATCTTGGCGAGCTCGATCGCATCCTCGTTGGATTCGATCCCTTCGGCCACCACCTTCATCTCCAGCTCGCGCGCCATCGCGATGACCGAGCGGAGCACGGTCGCCTTCTTGTCGCTGCCGTCGCGCACCAGCGCCTTGTCGAGCTTGATCGTGTCGAAGGGGAAGCGGGTGAGATAGGCTAGCGAGGAGTAGCCGGTGCCGAAATCGTCGAGCGCTAGCCCAATGCCGGCTTCCTTCAGCTTTTGCAGCACCAGGCGGGCCTGTTCCGGGTTCTCCATCACCATGGATTCCGTCAGTTCCAGCTTGAGCCGCGAAGGCGCGCAATGGGTCTTGGCGAGAACCGAACGCACATCGTCATAGAGTTCATTGTTGAGCAGCTGCACGCTCGACAAGTTGATCGACATGAAGATCGGCAATTCACCGGTCTGGCTCTGCCAGCTCATCAGATCGTTGGTCGCCTGTTCCAGCGCGAACATGCCGAGCGGGCCGATGAGATCGGAGGCCTCGGCGATCGGGATGAATTCGGAGGGCGGGATATTGCCGCGTTTGGGATGTTCCCAGCGCATCAGCGCCTCGAAGCCGGCGATCTCCACATCCTCCAGCCGGGCGATCGGCTGATAGACCATCGACAATTCCTTGCGTTCGATGGCGCGGCGCAGATCCGTTTCGAGCTGCAGCCGGTCAGTGCCGAAATCGCGGAAGGCCGGCTGGAACGGCTCGACGCGGTTGCCGCCGGCCCGTTTCGCCCGGTACATGGCGAGCTCGGCGTCGCTGAGCAGGCCGCTGGCGCTTTCCTGCCGGTCCACCCAGGAGGCGAGCCCGATCGACGCCGTCAGAATGATCTCGCGGTTGGCGAAGTTGATCGGCACCATGATCGCCTTGCTGATCGCATCGGCGAAATCGGCGACCTTGGCCGGATTGTGCTCGGACACCAGGATGAGGCCGAACTGGTCGCCGGCAAGCCGCGCCAGCGTATCCTGCGGCTTCATCAGACGGCGCAGCCGCCGGGTCAAAGCGATGAGGATGTTGTCGCCGGCCGCAACGCCGAGCGCATCATTGACCAGCTTGTAGCGGTCGATATCAATCACCATCACGGTGGGCCTCAGCGTGTCGCCCCCCGGCGCCAGCGCCAGCACCGCCTGCAGCCGGTCGAGGAAGACCTGCCGGTTCGGCAGGCCGGTCAGATTGTCGTGCAGCGCATCCTGCAGCAGCCGCTCGACGGAATTCTTCTGCTCGGTGACGTCGACGATCGTGCCGACGCAGCGGATGATCTCGCCATTGGAGCCGAGTACCGGCCGGGCGCGGATTAACAGCCAGTGGAAGTGACCGTCCTCGGCGCGGATGCGGAATTCATGGTTCAGCCGCCCGCGCCGGTGTTCGAGCAGCACGTCGAGCGTGGCGCGGAAGCGGTCGCGATCATCAGGATGCAGCCGCGGCAGCCAGTTGCGCGCCGCCCCGTGCATGGTGCCGGGGGAAAGGCCGAGCTTGACCGAGACGTCGGGAATGGTGACGACGCGGTCGCGCGCCACATCCCAGTCCCACACCATGTCGCCCGAGCCGGTCAGCGCCAGCGATTGCCGTTCGAGATCGGAAAACAGCCCCTGCTGGAAGGCGCCGCCGGCAAAGGCGTGCTGCATGACGGTGAAGCCGATCAAGAGCACGATCAGCACCAGGCCGCCGCCGAGCGCCGGCTGGATGATGTCGTTGTCGAGCCGGCCGGTGACCGTCAGCCACGCCCCGAACAGCCAGACGAGCGTCAGCGCCCAGGCCGGCACCAGGAGGATGGCGCGGTCGTAGCGGTTGAAGCCGAGATAGATGATCAAAAGCAGGCCGGTTGCCGCCGTCAGCGCGAAGGACAGCCTGGCGATGCCGGCGGCAATCGACGGATCGTAGATTGCCACGCCGAAGAGCAGGGCAAGGCCGAGCACCCAGGCAAGGGTGGCGTAACCGAGATGCGCGTGCCAGCGATTGAGGTTCAAATAGGTGAAGAGGAAGATGACGAAACTCGAGGCGAGTGCGACTTCCGCACAGGCGCGCCATATTCGCTGATCGGACGAGGCGACGCTGATCAGCTTGCCGAGAAAGCCGAAGTCGACGCAGATATAACCGAGCACCGCCCAGGCAAGCGCCGCCGTCGCCGGCAGCATCGACGTGCCCTTGACGACGAAGAGGATGGTGAGAAACACGGCGAGCAGGCCGGCAATGCCGAGCACGATGCCGCGATAGAGCGTGAAGGCGTTGATCGTATCCTTGTAGGCGTTCGGCTCCCAGAGATAGATCTGCGGTAGCTCCGGCGTCGACAGTTCGGCGACGAAGGTGATGACGGCGCCGGGGTTCAGCGTGATGCGGAAGACATCGGCCTCGTCGCTCGGCTGCCGGTCGAGCGCAAAGCCTTCGCTCGGCGTGATCGCCATGATGCGCTGCGAGCCGAGATCCGGCCAGAAGAGCTTGGAATTGACCAGTCGGAAATGCGGCGCGACGATGACCCGCTCCAGCTGTTCCTCCGAGACGTTGGCAAGCGCGAATACCGCCCAGTCGCCCTGGTGATTCTCCGAGCTCGCCCGGACCTCGATGCGCCGACGGATGCCGTCGGCACCGGCGGCCGTCGACACCTGGAAGGCCTCGCCCTGGTTGGCGTAGATCTCGGTCGTCGCCGTAAGATCGAGCGCGGTATCGTCACGGGAAATCTTTACCGGTTCGGCCGCATGGGCGACACCCGCCGCAAGGGCGAAGGCCGCCAGGAAAAGGGCTGCGATCACCGCGATCACTCGTCCGGACGGTGACTTGGGCAGCATGCGGTTTCTTGTCATCGGCTGTCGGTTTTCCTGCCTTTTTCCGTATCGGTGGCGAGCCGTGAGAACATCACGTGGTCGTGCCACTGACCGTTGATCTTCAAATATCCGCGCAGATAGCCTTCACGCTGAAACCCGGCCTTTTCAAGCAGACGCATGCTGCGCGCGTTATCTGGAATACAGGCTGCTTCAATACGGTGCAACTCAAGCCCGGAGAAGATGTAAGGAATAACCAGCTGAAGCGCGGCATACATATGCCCCTGGCCGGCGTAGCGTTCGCCCATCCAGTAGCCGATCATGCAGCTTTGTGCCGCACCGCGCCTGATATAGCCGATGGTGATGCCGCCGACGAGGGCGCGGTTTTCCTTGAGGAAAATGAACAGCGGGACCGCTTGGCCGGAAGCATATTCCTGCTTGCCGCGGATGACGCGGGCGCGGTAGGCGCCCTCCGTCAGCTCGTCGCGCCGCCAGGTCGGCTCCCAGGGTTCGAGGAACTTGCGGCTTTCGGCCCGCAGCCGGTGCCACTGGTTGAAATCCTGGTAGCGCGGCAGGCGCAAGAGGTACTTGTCGTTTTCCAGCTCGACCGCATCCGGCTGCCGCGACAGGAACCGAAACACGGATTTTGGCATCGATCACTCCCGGCAGACGGATGTCGGCTCAGCGGCCCGCCTGCATCGTTTTCGGCGCGGAGACCGAAAGCGAGGCGGTGATGTCTTCCATCGGTGCGAGCTGTTCGAGCGGCCCGATCGCAGAAAGCGTCGGCACCGTGTCGTAGAACAGCCGGCCGGCGAGATCGGTCAGCCGCTCGATGGTGATGCCTTCCAGCCGTTCCATCATCTCCGGATTGGAGATCGGCCGGCCGTAAAGCATCATCTGCCTTGCGATCTGGCCCGCGCGGGCGGCCGGGCTCTCCTGGCCCATCAGCAGCTGGGCGCGGATCTGGGCGCGGGCGCGCTCGATTTCCTTCTGGTGGATTTCATTGGCGGACTTGTGCAGTTCGTCGATGATCACTGGCACCAGCTCCGGCAGGTTTTCGCCGCCGGTCGCGGCATGGATGCCGAAGATGCCGGTGTCGGAAAAACCCCAGTGGAAGGCATAGACGGAATAACAGAGGCCGCGGAATTCGCGCACTTCCTGGAACAGCCGCGAGGACATGCCGCCGCCGAGGATATTGGCCAGAATCTGCGAGCAGTAGAAATCACGGGCATGGTAGGGCTTGCCCTCGAAGCCGAGCAGGATCTGCGCATCCATCAGATCGCGCGGTTCGCGCACGCTGCCGCCGACATAACGCGCCGCTTCCATGACCGGCGGGGCGGATGGCGCGGTCGGCAGGCTGGCGAAACGGTCCTCGACCATGCGCAGAAATTCTTCATGATCGACGGCGCCGGTCGCTACCACGAACATGCGGTCGGTCGTGTAATTGCGGCCGAGATACGCGCGGATCTGCTGCGGCGAGAAGGAAACGACGGTCTGTGGCGTGCCCAGGATCGCCCTGCCGAGCGTCTGATCGCGATAGGCGGCCTCCGAGAACTTGTCGAACACCACGTCGTCGGGCGTGTCGTTGGCGGCGTTGATCTCCTGCAGGATCACCTGCTTCTCGCGCTCCAGCTCCTCCTCCTCGAAGGCCGATTCCGTCAGGATATCGGCGAGGATGTCGACGGCGAGCGGCACGTGGTCCTTCAGCACGCGGGCATAATAGGAGGTCGTTTCGGTCGAGGTGGCGGCGTTGACCTCGCCGCCCACATCCTCGATTTCCTCGGCGATCTCGCGGGCCGAGCGGCGCGCCGTGCCCTTGAAGGCCATGTGTTCGAGCAGGTGGGCGATGCCGTGCTCGTCTGCCGTCTCGTTACGCGATCCCGATTTGATCCACACGCCGAGCGCGACGCTTTCAAGGTGCGGCATGGTTTCTGTGACTACTGTCAGCCCGGATTTGAGCCGGGTGCACTCAACTGTCATTGGCTATCTTTCTGCGCCTGCCGTCGTCTTGCCACGGGCGTGTTTGCCGATAAAGGTTTGTACGGCTTTCAGCTCCGGTTCGATGATCTGGAAACGCTCCTCCCTGTGCATCAGATCAGCAAGCCACGTCGGAAGCGCCGGGTCAATACCGCAGGCCGATTTTACGGCGGCCGGAAATTTCGCCGGATGTGCGGTCGAAAGCGTCACCATCGGCGTATTCGGCTTCTCCTTCTTGGCGGCGACGAAGACGCCGATCGCCGAATGTGGATCGAGGAGATAGCCGGTTTCGGCATGGGTCTTGCGGATCGTCTCGGCCACCTGGCTCTCGCTGGCGCGGCCGGCGCGGAAGTCGCGGCGGATGGTTTTCAGCGCTTGCCCGCCGATCTCGAATCCGCCCGATTGTTTCAGGCTTTCCATCGCCGCGCGCACCTTCGAGGCGTCGCGCCCATAGGCTTCGAACAGCAGCCGCTCAAAATTCGAGGAGATCTGGATGTCCATCGACGGCGAGCTCGTCGCCTTGACCGCCTTCATGTCGTAGCGGCCGGTCTTCAGCGTGCGTGTCAGAATGTCGTTCTCATTGGTGGCGATGACGAGCCGGTCGATCGGCAGGCCCATGCGCTTGGCGCAGTAGCCGGCGAAGATATCGCCGAAATTGCCGGTCGGCACCGTGAACGAGACCTTGCGGTCCGGCCCGCCGAGCGACACCGCCGTGGTGAAATAATAGACGATCTGGGCCATGATGCGCGCCCAGTTGATCGAATTGACGCCCGACAGGCTGACCTTGTCGCGGAACGCCGCGTCGTTGAACATCGCCTTGACCAGGTTCTGGCAGTCGTCGAAATTGCCTTCGACGGCGAGCGCATGCACATTTGACGACGTCGAGGTGGTCATCTGCCGCTGCTGCACCGGCGAGACCTTGCCGTGCGGGAACAGAATGAAGATATCGGTGCGCTCGCGCCCGGCAAAGGCGTCGATCGCCGCCCCGCCGGTGTCGCCCGAGGTGGCGCCGACTATCGTCGCCCGCTCGCCGCGTTTTTCCAGCGCATAATCCATCAGCCGGGCGAGCAGTTGCATCGCCACGTCCTTGAAGGCAAGCGTCGTGCCGTGAAAGAGCTCCATGACGAAGCTGTTCGGCCCGGTCTGGACGAGCGGCGCGATCGCCGGATGGCGGAAGGTGCCGTAGGCCTCGTCGATCATCGACCGGAAGGTCGCCTCGGGGATCTCGCCATTGGTGAATGGCGACAGGATGGTGAAGGCGATCTCCTGATAGGTCTTGCCTCTCAGCGCACGGATCTCCTTCTTGGAGAAGTGCGGCCATTCACGCGGAACATAAAGCCCGCCGTCGCGCGCCAAGCCCGTCAGCAGGGCGTCGCAAAAGCCGAGGGAAGGGGCCTCGCCGCGGGTCGAGATATAGTCCACGTTGGTCATCCTTGATCTATCGCTGAAAGAAATCCGGTCGGGCCGGGCCGTGGCCCGCACTGCCGGAAACCGGCGAGGGGCTGCCTCCAGGCCATACACTCGCCGTTATCTTGTTGAAGTTGCCCGCATCCGGCGGCGAAAAGTGCATCAAAACGGTGCGTACCCAATCGATTTTTGTTTGCGCCGCTGATATAGACCATCGCAAACCGTCGTGAAAGGCCTCACGCAAAAGACATGAGGCCTCCAAGAAACGCTTGTGCAAAGGGTGGAACAAAGTGCTCGGCAAGGTCTCGCGTCTTATCATCTCCACGTCTTTCGTTGCCCTGCTTGCCGGCTGCAACTCGCTTGGGCTCGGCGGCGACAGCAAGCCGGAGGCGGCGCCAACCCAGCCGAACGGCAACGCCCAGATCATGCCGCTGGCGCCGGCCAACCCGTCATCCAACAATCCTTCGATCGGCACGGCCAAGACGGCGCAGGGCACGGTCGCCCCGGTCGTCCAGGGCGCCTGCCCGCAGATATTCCTGCGTGACCAGGATGCGATCTTCCGCACCTATGCCAAGGGCAAGAAGGACGACCCGCAGCAGATCGTCTTCCAGGCCTCCTTCGGCGATTACACCCGCCAGTGCACCCTGAACGACACGGCCCTGACGATGACCGTGGTTGCCCAGCTGCGGCTGATCACCGGCCCGGCCGGCAATCCCGGCCCGGTGACGCTGCCGGTCCGCGTCACCATCCTCGATGGCGAGAACGTGCTCTATTCCGAGGTCACCAAGTTCCCCACCGAAATCCCGGCGGGCGCACCGGGCACGCAGGTCATCTTCCGCAAGGAAGGCATCAAGATGCCGGTCGGCGCCGGCGCGCTGGTGCGCGTCAATATCGGCTTCGACACCCAGCCGGCCAAGAGCAAGAAGAGCAGCTGAGGAAAGAAGTGCTGGCCCGCATGGGTCCTCGGGTCAAGCCCGAGGACGACGGAGTGTGGGGAGCGGATGCGGCAGGTGCCGCGGTTTGTGTGACTTGGCGACCGCTGTTCGCCCGATTACCGCGCAAAACCGCCCGCGCATGAAATTTCTGCAGACGTCTCGCCTCTTGTCGGCCGCTCTCCCCACTCTCCGTCATACTCGGGCTTGCCCCGAGTATCCACGCCGCAAGCACTCCACTGAATTTGTTTCGGCCGACGGTCGCTTATCAGTTCGATAGGGACGAGGTGCCGGCCCGCATGGGTCCTCGGGTCAAGCCCGAGGACGGCGGAGGGCGGGGGAGCGTGGGTGGCAAATAGCGAAGTAGTCAGCGGTTTAATAAATTGCCGCCTATTTACGGCAAACCGCCCGCGCATTACCGGAATTCCTCCGGAGGTTCCGCCTCTTGCCGGTCACTCTCCCCACCCTCCGTCATACTCGGGCTTGACCCGAGTATCCACCCGCAGCACTCCGCTTCAATTTGCTCGGCCGGTGGTCGCTTGCCAGTTCGATAGGAACGAAGTGCCCGCCCGCATGGGTCCTCGGGTCAAGCCCGAGGACGACGGCGGGGGAGCGTGGGCGGCAAATAGCGAAGTGGGCAGAGATTGCCTTAAAGCACGCCTTCCCAGGCAGCCAATGCGGCGACGACGCCCGGCAGGTCGTTCATGCGGGAGATCACCGTCTCGGCGCCCGCGTCCGTCAGCTTGTCGGCATGCGCGGGGTAGCTGTGGGAGGCGCCGGTAAAGCCGATGACGCGCATGCCGGCGGCGCGCGCCGCATGCACGCCGTGCACGGAGTCCTCGACGACGACAGTCCTGTCGGGCGAGACGCCCATCCGGCTTGCGCCATGCAGGAAGATGTCGGGCTTCGGCTTGACGCGGTCGGGACCGAGATCCTTGGCGGAGAAGATGTTGGGTGCAAACAGCGGCTTCAGACCCACTTTGCCGAGCATCATGTCGAGCCGCTTCGTGCTCGAATTCGAGCAGATGCAGCGCTTCATCGGCAGCCTTGAGACGGCGAATTCGACGCCCGGTATGGCCTTGACGTCGTTCGCCAGCCTGACGTCGAGCACTTGTTCCGACTTATCAAGCAGCGAGGCCGAAAGCGGGATGCTGGCCTCGCGCTCGACCTGCAGCAGGATGTTGTGCCAGGTCATGCCGGCGAAACGCTCGCCCATTTCCTCGACGCCGATCGGATATCCGGCTTCCGTCAAAAGCGCGGATTCGACTTCCGCGGCGATGATTTCGGAGTCGACGAGCACGCCGTCGCAATCGAATATGATGAGGTCGAAGCCATCCATGTTCACGCCTTGCTGAAATCTGGTCTTGTCCGGGGATGCTGCGGCTTTACACGATGGCCGGCCAAAGCTCAACCTGATCCCAAGCATGGCTGCGATGCGGCAGGCGACGGGCTCGGTGAAGCCCGCTTCCACCCGGACGACCAAAAGCTGGTTCAGGTCGCTCCGGATTTCCCCACCACTTCATAGCGCGCCCGGCTCAGACTGACCATACTGGCCATGGCAGCGCAGCCGCCTGATATTGCGACCGCAAAGTTGAGTGCCGTCGCCAACGGCAATGTTGCGAAAATGATCGACATGGAGATCCCACCCAGGGTTTGGCCAAGAAGCCGGGCGGTACCTTGCATGGCGCCCGCCGCACCGCTTCTGGCTTTCGGTGCCGAAAGAAGGAGAATGCGGTTGTTCGGCGTTTGGAACAGTCCGAAACCGAGGCCGGCGATCACCGCGCCGACGAGAAAGGCGATGCCGCGCGGATCGGGCGGCGTCAGGCCGGCCACCAGAAGACCAAGCGCCATCAGCCCCCCGCCGATGGAACAAAGCCACGCCGTCTTGACGCGGTTTGCCATGCGTCCGGAGACCGGCGCAATGACAGCAGTCGCGGCCGGCCAGGCCATCATGTAGAGACCGGCCAGAACCGGCGTCATGTGCAGCCTGTGCTGCAGGTAGAAAGGGAGCGCGATGGTGCCCAGCATCTGGCCGCAGAAGCAGAAGACCGAGGCAATGACCGACACGCGGAATGCCGGTGCGGCCAGGAGATCTGTCGGAATGAGCGGGACGTCACTGTTTCGTTCGAGGCGCAGCAGGCCGAAAAGGCATGCGAGCGACGCCACGATGAGGGCGGCACCGCTGATCGGCGCGGTCGCAATCCGATCGGCGCCTGAGAAGAACAGGATGAACATCGCGGTATTGGCCAGCAACACCTTCGCATTCAGCTTCCGCCTCGCGCCGTCGACATGTCCCAGCAGGCCGCCGCCGAAGAGAACGACGAGGCCAAGCGGTATGTTGACTGCAAACAGCCAGGGCCAGCTCGCAACGGAAAGGATGGCGCCGGCGATGCCCGGACCCGCCGCCGAAGAAATTGCGATGATCATGGCATTGATGCCGATGATCGGACCCAGCATGTGCTGCGGCAGGGCCTGGCGCAGGTTCATCATCGCGAGCGCCATGATCGCGCCCGCGCCGAGGCCCTGCGCGAAGCGAGCAAGGATCAGCACGGGCAGATCGCCCGCCAAGGCGCAGGCTGCGGATGCCGCGGTAAACAGCGCGACGCCGATCAGGAAGACTCGCCGCGCGCCGTAGATTTCGCCGAGCGCCCCGCAGGGAAGAATGGCGACGAGCACGGCCAGCTGATAGGCCGACACGACCCACACGGTGCTATCCGCTTGCGCTTGCAGCGAAAGCGCGATCGAAGGCAAGGCGACGTTGGCGATCGCCCCATCCAGAACGACGACAACAATTGCCAGAAGCAGGAAGGCAACAGCCAGGTACCGTCGGGGCGACGCCAGGCCATCTTGAGAGATCGGTGCGGTGTAGGTGAGGGACATGAGAACTCCTCGGTGCGAGTGGGAGGTTCGACAGTAGGCCTTGCCGATCAACCGCGCCAGACGCAACAAGATCAACTGACTGTTGCGTGTCACGCCATGCCAGAGTATGACTTCGCCATGTCTGATCTCGATTTCAATCTCCTGGTGGCGCTGGACGCATTGCTGCGCGAGCAGAGCGTATCGGCCGCCGCTCGCCGGCTTCGCCTCAGCACGTCAGCCATGAGCCGGACACTGTCGCGCTTGAGAACGGCGCTCGGTGATCCGATCCTCGTGCCGGCCGGGCGCGGCATGGTTGCTACGCCGCATGCCCTGGCGATTGCTGAAGAGGTGCATGCGTTGAAAGACGCGGTGAAGACCGTGCTCAGTCCGCCGTCGACCGTGGAGATCCGCGAGGTACGGCGCCACTTCACCATCCGTGCCAATGAGGCCTTCGTGCTTCTCTATGCCGCCGGTCTGAGTGCTGCCGTGACCAACGCCGCGCCGGGGATAAGGCTTCGCTTTGCGCCGCGGTCGGACAAGGACGTTCAGGCTTTGCGGGACGCGGCAATCGATTTGGATATCGGTGTCCTGCCGCGCGACGGCGGGGAACTGCGTTGCCAGTGTCTTTTCGAGGACGGGTTCGTCGGTGTCGCAAGGGCAGGGCACCCGATCTTCGATGCAGGGCTAACGGCTGCGGGCTATGCCGCCTGTGGCCATGTGGTCTTCTCGCCGCAAGCCGACTATGCCGGTCCCGTCGACAGGGCGCTCGCCGAGTTGGATCTTTATCGTGATGTCAGGCTGATCGTGCCGAGCTTTCCAGCAGTTATTGCAGTTGCGGCGGCTTCCGATCTGATCGGCTCGATCCCGAAGTCCTATTGCAAGTCTTCCCCGATCAGCGAGATCAGGACCTTTGACCTGCCAGTCGCCGTGCCGGGTTTTAAAATCGTCCAGGCCTGGCATCCCCGCATGGACGCAGATCCCGCGCATCGCTGGCTCCGAGCGCTGATTTTCGAGACTTTCCACGCCATGAACTGAGGAAGCGGCCAGCCACAGCAAACGCTTCGTCACGTTTCACCGGAATGAGCGAGTGATCGTTTTCAGGGCAGCGGTGAGTTTTTCAACAAAGCCGTCAGGCCGCCCACTGCGCGCTCCGCCGGCCGGTCGCGGGCTGCGTCGAAGCTGTCGCACGCAGCTTGAAGCGGGAAACGAGCTCACGCAGCTTGGCTGCTTCGTCGGCAAGATGGCCGGATGCCGCTGTTGATTGCTCGACCATGGCCGCGTTCTGCTGGGTCACGTGGTCCATGGAATTGACGGCGGTATTGACTTCGGCAAGGCCGGTCGACTGCTCTCTTGCCGATACGGCGATGGCATCCATGTGCTGGTTGATGCGGGCGATCTGTTCGCTGATCGCGCTCAGAACCCGGCTCGTATCGAGAACCAGCTTGACGCCGCTTTCCACTTCCACCGATGATTTCTGAATGTGGCCCTTGATTTCCTTTGCCGCCCGAGCCGAGCGCTGGGCGAGTTCGCGCACTTCCTGGGCCACCACTGCAAAACCTTTGCCGGCCTCTCCGGCGCGCGCCGCTTCGACGCCGGCATTCAATGCCAGCAGATTGGTCTGGAAGGCGATCTCGTCGATCACGCCGATGATGCTGGAGATTTGCTGCGACGAGGCCTCGATGCGGCGCATCGCTTCTTCGGCATGCGACACGACCTCCGCGGACTTGGCGGCATTGCGATTGGCATCCGTCGCCTCGGCCCGCGCTTCGTCGGTGCGCTTGCTGGAATTGGAGACATTGGCAGTGATCTGATCGAGCGCTGCGGCGGTTTCTTCGAGAGACGCCGCTTGCTGTTCAGTCCGCTTCGACAGATCGCCGGCCCCCGACGCGATTTCCCTGGTCCCTTCGTCGATCGCGGCAATGGCCGTCGCAATGGCGCCGAGCGTATGATCGAGCTGCCTGATCGACATGTTGAAATCATGCCGGAGGCCCTCGAAGTCAGGTGCGAAGGGCTCGTCGATCTGGAAGGCAAGATCGCCTGATGCAAGCCGCTTCAGGCCTGCGGCAAGCCCCGATGTCGCCGCCCGCAGGCGCTCGGCGGCATCTTCGTCAGCCTGCTTGCGGGCCGTGACCCGCTCGGTTTCGCCTTGCAGGCGAGCCGCCGCGGCGTCCTGCTCGAGTTGCTTGTTGGCAATCGCCGCCTGGCGGAAGACTTCGACAGTCGAGGCCATCACGCCGATTTCATCCGTGCGGCCGATGCCGATGCAGGCAACGGCGGTGTCGCCGCCGGCGAGCCTTTGCATATCGTTGGAAAGCGAAAGGATCGGTTTGGTGACGGTCTTGCGGGTGAGGAAATAGAGGCCAAAAGCGAAAAACGCGGCGGCGGCCAAAAGTGCCTTTAGAATGATATCGACCGAGGCTTTGACGTCGGCGCTCTGCTTGGAAATATCGTCGGATACGGCGGTGATCTGGTCACCGGTCTGTTCCATCGCCGTTTCCAATGACGAGAACTGCTGCATGAATTCGGGCAAGGCCTTTAATGCCGCCGAGGGATCCTGGCTGGCCAGGTCGACAATCCTGGTGGCGCTTTCGACATAGGTGAGAAGCGGACGTTCTATGCCGGCAAGCAGCGCTTTGGTTTTCTCGTCGGCGGCAAGAGCTTTGTTGGCAGCGATCATCTCGCGGAACGAGGCATCATGCTCCGCCAGATCCGCCCTCACGGCGGCAGCTTCTATGCCGGCTGCCGGATTGGACGCCAGCATTGCCGCGAGCACGTCGGCGCGCATTGCGTCATGCATCATGTCGGCCTGCATGTGGTTGCGCAGAATTTGTGCCGACCGGGCAACGTCGGCGTTGTTTTCGGAGAGGGTGGACGCAGACCAGATTCCAACCGCCGTGGTGCCGCCCGCCAAGGCGAAAATCGCGATGCTCGCAATGATGATCTTGTGCTGAATCGACGCCATATCGGTGTTCTCACGTTAATGTAGAAGCTGAGAATAGCGGAACATGCTTAATGATTTCTCAGCGCGACATCGCGGAAGCGTCGTAAAAACAACAGGTTGCAGAGATTTCCATATTCGTGGAGGAGTTGATCCTTGGCGCGGGTTGCGCGGGGGAAGCAAAGGCTTCAGGCCCCGGGCGCCGATTGCGCCAGGGGCCGCGGCTCGCCTCGGTTGGAGTGAAGCGAGCCAATCAGGCTACTGCTCCGGCAGGATAATCTTCTGGTTGGTGCTACTCTTGACCGGCTTCTCGCCAGGCACATGCGACATGGTGCGCGTCGTGCTTTGTAGCGTGTCGCCATCGGTGCTGGTCTTGGTGCGGGACTTGCTGAACGTCCCCTGGTCGACGGCCTGGGCCTTGGTCTGTGCCTTGAGCTTGTCGCCATTGTCGTTGACATGTGTCTTGCTTTGGGCCTTGCCGTCGACGGTGGCGGCGCTGCCTCCCGATCCGATCGAGGATGTCGTGCCGCCGTCGGTCCGGCAGGCGCCGGCGGTTCCGACCGAGCTTGCCGAGGTGTCGCCGGCCGAAGCGCTGCCGGCGGTTCCGACCGTTCCAGCCGCGTTGCATTCCTCCGCAAGACTGAACGAAGTGGAGGCGAGCAGCGCGATCGAGGCGGCCGCAATAAAGCTGATGGGTTTCATTGCCGTCTCCTATTTCGCAGGTTTCGTTACCGAGCAGGTTCCATCCGACCGTTTGGTGATGACGGTGCCGTCAGGCCGGGTGATGCTTGCGGTGGAAAAGCTGTCGACGCTTCCGGATCCGGCCGAGGAGCCGGCAGAGGCGGATGACGAGGACGAACCGGCCGCCCCGCTCCCTGTTGTGGTCGACGAGGAGACGTGTCCGTTGCCAGCCGTCACGGTGGTGGACGTATCTCCCGCCTGTGACTGGACGATCGTGCATGTCGTTCCGTCGTCGAGCTTGATTTCTTCCGACATGGCCTGCCCGGCAATCAGGGCAAGCGAAGCGGTCAGCGCGATTGTGGAAAGTTGGGTCATTGTATTTTCTCCAGGGTTAGGCCGGCGCCGCAGAGGCGCCGGCCGACAGCGTCAGCAGCCCTTGGTGCCGGCGGCATCCTTCTTGACCTGGCCGGGCGCGCAGCCCTTCTTGCCCTTGTTGTCATGCGAGGTGCCTGCAGCGCTGCTGCCGGTGCCGACGGTGCTGCCCGTCTTGTCTCCGTCAGCGGACGAGGCGCCAGTGCCGACGCTCGAGGCCGAATTCGCATCGCCCGAGCCTGCGGCAGAGCCGCCTGTGCCGACCGAGCTGCTCGAAGTGCCGCCGCCGGCCGATGAGCCGCCTGTGCCGAGCGTCGAAGCAGAACCCGAACCGGATCCCGAGCCCGCGGCGGAGCCGCCGGTGCCAACCGTGCTGCTCGAGGTGCCGCCGCCAGCCGACGAGCCGCCGGTGCCGACCGTCGAGGACGAGCCGGATTTGCAGTTGGTTGCACCAGCTGGGCAATCGCCCCCGGCAGAGCTGCCACCAGTACCAACCGTGCTGCTCGCAGTTCCGCCGCCGGCCGACGAACCGCCGGTGCCGACCGTGCTGGACGATTGCGCGAAGCCGGAAACAGCCGTGCCGGCCAGAAGGGCCGCCGCCAGTGCCAGATGTGTTACCTTCATCATGGAAAATTCCTCCGTTTGTTATTTGAGCAACTGTCGCATCCGGAGAGGATGGACAGCTCCATGACAAACTTCGGTCAGATCAAGCTGTTCCTATGCTAGGCATTCAGTCGGAAAGGCTTCGGACCTTGGTCTGAGCCGCAGCCGCAGGCGGGCTGTTCGCGGGAATCATTTAGTCCGACTGCATCGAGCAAGCGCCGGCCGAGCTCGCTCGGCTGCAGGGTCGCAACCCTCTACCCCTGAACCGGAAACAGCCTCAGAAACTGCCGGTCGCCTTCCGGCGAAAAGAGGATCGAGCGGCTTTCGGCCGTGCGCCTGGCCCAGCCCTTGTCGAGGAAGCTCGACAGCAGCGCCTTGCCGAGGCTGCCCGCAAGGTGGGCGCGTCTTTCGCTCCAGTCGAGGCAGGAGCGGCAGAGCGGGCGGCGCGATGATCGGAGGTCGCCGACATCGATTCCGATGCATTTGAGATGGCTTTCTCCTTTTTCCGTCAGCCTCAGGCCGTCGCCGACCGCCGCGATCGTGCCTGAGGCAATCAGGCTGTCGAGCATGCGCACGCCGTAATCGCCGGCCAGATGATCGTAGCAGATGCGCGCCTTGCGCAGCGCCGGTTCCTTCGGCCCCGGCCGGTGGCGCAGATGCCCGCGCCCGGCGGCAAAGCCCATCATGCTTTCGATCAACCGGGCGACGGCCTCGTCGGCCAGCGTGAAATAGCGGTGGCGCCCCTGCTTGCGCTGGGCAAGCAGGCCGCCGGCTTCGAGCTTGGCAAGATGCGTGCTCGCCGTCTGCAAGGTGATGCCGCCGACGCCGGCAAGCTCGGTTGCCGTCAGCGCCCGCCCGCCTGTCAGCGCCGCCAGCATGTTGGCGCGGGCCGGATCGCCGATCAGCGCGCCGATCTGTGCAATGTCAGGACCTTCCTTCATACTTCGATCGTAACCGAAGCATTGTCGTCAGGCAATGTGCGAAAACGGGAAGGTACAAAGGAGAACCCGATGATCACCTGCTTCATCCGTTATCAGATCGACCCCTTCAAGAAGGAGGCCTTTGCCGAATATGCCCGCAACTGGGGCCAGGCGATTCCACGGAACGGCGCCGACCTGATCGGATATTTCGGTCCGCACGAGGGCTCGGCGACGACCGCTTACGGCGTCTACAACATCGAAAGCCTCGCTGCCTACGAGGCCTATCGCGCCAGGCTGGCCGCCGATCCGCTCGGCCGCGACAATTACGAATTCGCCAGGCGCGAAGGCTTCATCCGCAAGGAGGACCGCATCTTCCTGAAAAACGTCTCCGCCCCTCACGCCAAGCTGGTGCTGCCATGATCGCCGTCATCTTCGAAGTCGTGCCCTATATGGGCGAGCGCCACAAATATCTCGACCTTGCCGGCGAACTGCGATCAGAGCTCGAAAAGATCGATGGCTTCATCTCGATCGAGCGTTTCGAAAGCCTGACGAACCGCGGCAAGCTGCTGTCGCTCTCATTCTTCCGCGACGAGGAGGCCGTCAAAGAGTGGCGCAACCTCGAAGCCCACCGCGCCGCCCAGCTTGCCGGCCGCGGCGGCATCTTCGCCGACTATCGCCTGCGCATCGCCAGCGTCCTGCGCGATTACGGCATGTTCGAGCGCGACGAGGCGCCGGCCGATAGCCGCAAGGTGCATGATGCGGCGTGACGAGAGCAATAAATTCCCGAAATCGGCCACCGCTTCAGGCTTTGGTAACTAAGTTGCGTAACCATAACGGAGAGTTAAGCGTATAGCGTATGAGTGAGTATCAGAATGGCATCAGTTTTTCCGCTTGCCGACCTCAAGGCCTCTGTTAAGCCGGGTTCCCGGTCGGAGTCCTGGATCGACACGATTATCAAGGGCGATTGCGTCAGCGCCCTTGAAGCCTTGCCCACCCACTCCGTCGACGTCATCTTCGCCGACCCGCCTTATAACCTCCAGCTCGGCGGAACGCTGCACCGTCCCGATCAGTCGTTGGTCGATGCCGTCGATGACGAATGGGATCAGTTCGCCTCCTTCGAGGCCTATGACGCCTTCACCCGCGCCTGGCTGCTCGCCTGCCGCCGCGTCTTGAAGCCGACGGGCTCGATCTGGGTGATCGGCTCCTACCACAATATCTTCCGCGTCGGCGCCACGCTGCAGGACCTGAACTTCTGGATCCTCAACGACATCATCTGGCGGAAGACCAATCCGATGCCGAATTTCAAGGGCCGCCGTTTTCAGAACGCCCATGAGACGATGATCTGGGCGAGCCCCGATGCCAAGGCCAAGGGCTATACCTTCAATTACGATGCGATGAAGGCCGCCAACGACGACGTGCAGATGCGCTCCGACTGGCTCTTCCCGATCTGCAACGGCAATGAGCGGTTGAAGGGCGAGGACGGCAAGAAGGTGCATCCGACGCAGAAGCCGGAAGCGCTGCTTGCCCGCGTCATCATGGCCTCGACCAAGCCGGGCGATATCGTGCTCGATCCCTTCTTCGGCTCGGGAACGACGGGCGCCGTCGCCAAGCGTCTCGGCCGTCACTTCGTCGGCATCGAGCGCGAGCAGGATTATATCGATGCGGCATCCGCCCGCATCGCCGCCGTCGAGCCGCTCGGCAAGGCGGAACTGACCGTCATGACCGGCAAGAAGGCCGAGGTTCGCGTCGCCTTCAACGTGCTTGTCGAAAGCGGTCTCATCAAGCCCGGCCAGGTGCTGACCGACGCCAAGCGCCGCTACAGCGCGATCGTGCGCGCCGACGGTACCGTGGCATCAGGCGGCGAGGCCGGCTCCATTCATCGTCTCGGCGCCAAGGTGCAGGGCCTCGATGCATGCAACGGATGGACCTTCTGGCATTTCGAAGACGGGCAGTCCCTGCGCCCGATCGACGATCTCAGGTCCGTCATCCGCAGTGATCTGGCAAAGGTGGAGTGAGCAGCACCTTGGCGGGATCGAAATAGCTTCTTCCGGTTTCCTCCAGTTGCGGAAGAAGGCCAAGACGCCCGGGGCTCGAACCCCGGGCGTCTTCTATTTTGGAGCTCCAATCGTCAGAAGTCTTTGTAATCGGTGACGTCGACGTGGATGATCCGGCCTTCGGCATTGAAGGTGATCGTCTCCTCGCCCTCGCGGATCAGCGGCTCGCCCGTTTTGCTGTGGGTGGCGCGGAGTGACCAGACGGCACGGCCGGAAAGCGGCGTCAGCGTTTCGACGAGCGAATTCTCCGCCGTCTGATCGGGATAGTCGTCGAAATAGCGCCGGAAGGCGGCCATGATCTCGCTCCGCCCGGCAAGGCTGCCGACGCCGTTCGAGACATAGGTCGCGTCCTCGGCGAAATAACCCTCGATAACAGGGAAATCGAGGGCGTTGATGGCGGCGTGGAAGCGTTCGATTTCCTCGACCGGGTCGAAAGCCATGGCTCTCAGACCTTCAATCCGTAGGCGGCAAGATCGCTGCGAAGTTTCTCAGCACCGGAGAACAGCACGGCGTTCCAGCCGAAGGCCTTGGCGCCTTCGACATTAGCCGGCGCGTCGTCGATGAAAATCGTTGCGGCGGGATCGAGGCCGAAGCTCTTCGTATGCGTCTCGTAAATGGCGATATCCGGCTTGATCAGGCCGACATCGCCGGAAACGGTCACGCCGCGCGGCTTCGTCAGGAACGGGAAACGCGCCTGCGCCTCGCGGAAGGTGTCGGAGGCGAAGTTGGTGAGCATCGTCACGTCGCGGCCTTCCTCGATCAATCCCTCCATGATCGTGACGCTGTCCTCATAGGCGTGCGGCACCATCTCGTGCCAGTATTTGCGGAAGGCGCGGATATGCTCCTCGCGGGCAGGGTGCTTCTCGATCAGCAGCGCTTCGGCATCCGCCCATGTGCGGCCGCGGTCCTGCTCGACGTTCCAGTCATGGGTGCAGATATTGGCGAAGAACCAGTTGCGCTCGGTCTCATCAGGGATGAGGCGGGCGAAGGGCAGATGCGGATCGTAATGAATAAGGACTTTGCCGATATCGAAAACGATATGTTTTATCTCAGGGGTCATGGTCATGCCTTGGACGTTTTGAACGCGAGAGGAATAGCCGCTGCAATTGCTTTTTTCATGATGGTCGGTAGTGCCTGGGCTTCAAGATTTGTAACCGGCTCCCACCATTCGTCATTCACGCCATCACGCGGCTTAGGCTTTGCGGGGATTGCCGCCCGCCAGATCGATAGCCGGAGCTCGAAATGGGTAAAGACATGGATGACGGTGCCGCAGGCCTGCCAAGCCGCATCGAAGGGTGCGGCCGCAACTGAGGTCTCGCCGTCGAGCCGCGCCGTCCAGGCCGTTGTCGGTACCTCCGTCATGCCGCCGAGCAGGCCGCTTTCCGCCCGCCGTCGCAAAAGAATTTCGCCATCGGTGGTGACTGCGACGAAGGCGGCGCCCTGCCGCAGCGGCTTTTCCTTCTTCGCCG
Organism: Rhizobium lentis; assembly: GCF_014200175.1. GTDB lineage: Bacteria > Pseudomonadota > Alphaproteobacteria > Rhizobiales > Rhizobiaceae > Rhizobium > Rhizobium mulingense. The sequence continues at coordinate 291,044 of NZ_JACHBD010000010.1, forward strand.
CCTTGACGGGGAAGAGCTCAGGATCGGAAAGCTTCAGCGCCTGACACGATCCCCGGAACGGACAGAGCGAACAGGCCGGCCGCTTCGGCGTGCAGATCGTCGCGCCGAGGTCCATCATCGCCTGGGCGAAATCGCCGGGACGATCGGCGGGCGTCAGCAGCGCCACCTTCTCCTTCATCACGGGCTTGGCGGCCGGCAGCGGCGTTTCGATCGCATAAAGCCTTGAAATCACCCGCTCGACATTGCCGTCCATGACGGCAGCCTGCCGGTTGAAGGCGATGGCCGCGACGGCGGCTGCCGTATAATCGCCGATGCCGGGCAGCGCCTTGAGGCCGGCTTCGGTATCGGGAAAGACGCCGCCATGCTCCTTCGCCACCGCCTCGGCGCATTTCTTCAGGTTGCGGGCCCGCGCATAATAGCCGAGCCCGGCCCAGGCGGCCATGACCGCGTCGCTTTCGGCCGCGGCGAGATCGTTCACCTCGGGCCAGCGCGTGAGAAACCGCTCGAAATAGGGTTTGACCGCCTGCACCGTCGTCTGCTGCAGCATCACCTCCGACAGCCAGACGCGATAGGGATCGGGTTTGACGCCGCGCGCCGCCATGCCGGGCGAAACGCGCCAGGGCAGGTCGCGGTGATGGCGATCGTACCAGTCGAGCAGGGGCTTGGCAGTAGGCGTGTCGGGTTTCGTGATCGTCATGATTTGCCGGGATCAGGGGAAGGCCCTATACTTGGCGAAGCAATGGCGCGCGATCAAGGCGGCCGCGCCAATTGGCAGCCGTGCCCAAGGGTTTCGATGAGTTATCCACGCAAAGATGTAAAGCAGATTTCCGAGCTGGCGAACGGGCTGATCGATCCCGTCCTGGCGCGCCGCGCCGGCATCAACACGGCTCTGCTCGGCTCGTGGAGCGAAATCGCCGGCGAGGATTTCGCCGATTGCACCAGGCCGGAAAAGATCGCCTGGGCCCGCGGCGGCGATGACGGCGGCTTCCGCCCCGGCGTGCTGACGATCGCCTGCGAAGGCGCGCGCGCGCTTTTCCTCACCCATGCCCAGGGCGAACTCATCCAGCGCATCAACAGCTTCTTCGGTTTCGCCGCCGTCCACCAGATCCGCATCGTCCAGAAGCCGGTCTCTCAAGTCCTGCGCCGCTCCCGCACCCCGCAGCCGCTGAAAGGCGAAGCCGCCCGTAAGCTCGAAGGCATGATGGAGGGCATCGAGGGCGACAAACTGCGCCAGGCGATCCAGCGCTTGGGGACTGCGGTGATGGGCAAGCGCGGGAGTGGGCGCTGATGAGCAAGACGCCCAAATTTTCCGGCAACGCCAAGATAGGCGGCTTGACTCAAGCCCGTGCCGAAAAAATCAGTGCGGTTGAAGGCCTGGTGCTCAGCCCGCGTATGCGTCGATTCTCGGCGAAACCAAAGATCAGCCGCCTGAAAAACGTCGCCAAGCGATCCGCGAGCAGTCTGCACGTAAGCCGGCCTGAGGGGAGACGTTAAACCTCTCTTGAACTGCAGCGCAGGTGTATTACACTGTAATGATCTGACCGGAGCTAACAGGATGCGCAGCAGCAAACCCATTACAGTCACGCTCGGCAGCCAGCAGAAAAGCTTGGACGCGCGGCTACAATCAGGTGCCTATAGTTCAGCAAGCGAGGTTATCCGCGCTGCGTTGCGCGCACTCGACCGGGAAGAAGATGCGATCGACGAAATCATGCGTCAGAAAATTCGTGAGGCGATCGACGATCCGGGTTCGGACGTTGATGCCGATACGGTTTTTGAGCGGCTCGAACGTCTGCATGCGGACCGGATGAAGGCTGGGCGTGGTGGCGTTTGAGGTCGCGTTTCGCCCCAGAGCGGAGAAGGATCTGTTTGAAATTTATGAATTCATTGCTGCCGACAATCGCCCGGCGGCGATCGAATTCATCCGCCGGCTGAGACAATTTTGTCGTCAGCTCGAAGACATGCCGGAAAGGGGATCGCCGCGCGAGGATTTTGCTCCGGGCGTTCGCATTTTGGTTTTCGAGCGGCGTGTGACCATTGCTTACCGGATCGCCAAGGACCGGGTACAAGTGCTGAGACTTTTCTACGCCGGACGGAATACACCTTCGGCCTTCCACCGAAACTGAGAATCGCGCATTTCGGACGCTAGGTCGGCTCTCGGTCCCATCACGGTCACAATTCTTTGAAGGAAGTTGGTGAACCGTGGCTTGTGAGCGGCCGTCAGCCGTTATATCGCACAATCACGCCGTCACTCTCATTACTATGGGGAACCCATGCAGATGTCCGAAATGCAACTGACGAAACGCCGCCTGCTCAGCGGCATCGCCATCGCCGCAGCTGCCGTAGCGCTTGTCGCCTGCAACGACAGCAAGGACGCTGCCGATGCGTCGTCCTCCGGCAAGACCATGACCGATGGCACCAATGTCGATACCATGCAGACGGCGGCGACATCGGCGACCGACATGCCGCAGTCCGACGGCGATGTCGACATGGCCGAGGTGCTGAAACCCGGCGCCCTGCCTGAGATGGCGCTGGGCAAGGCCGATGCCCCGGTTAAGATCGTCGAATACATGTCGATGACCTGCCCGCATTGCGCCCATTTCCACAACACCACCTTCGACACGATCAAGCAGAAATACGTCGATACCGGCAAGGTGCAGTTCATCATCCGCGAATTCCCCTTCGATCCGCGCGCCGCCGCCGCCTTCATGCTCGCCCGCTGCAGCGCCGCCAATCCGGGGCAGCTGAGCACGCCGGAACAGTATTTCCCGATGGTTTCGATGCTCTTCAAGCAGCAGCAGGTCTGGGCCGCCGCTGATGACGGCCGCGCCGCACTGCTGCAGATGTCGAAGCTTGCCGGATTTACTGAGGATAGCTTCACGAAATGCTTGACGAACCAGAAGCTTCTGGATGAAGTGAACGCCACGCGGGAAAGGGGATCCAAGGATTTCGGCGTCAATGCCACGCCAACCTTCCTCATCAATGGCAAGCGCTATTCTGGAGACATGCCGGTTGACACCATGTCGAAGCTCATCGACAGCCTCATCTGAACCGGACCGTTCGACGATAACGGGCGACGGCGAAAGCCGTGCGCCCGTTTTTTCTTTTCAGCGCAGTTTGCGGGCGTGGCTTCCTGCCGTGGATATTTCTGCATGAAGTTCAACAAGCTGCGCCTGGTCGGCTTCAAATCCTTCGTCGAGCCGACGGAATTCATCATCGAGCGGGGGCTGACCGGCGTCGTCGGGCCGAACGGCTGCGGCAAGTCCAACCTCGTCGAGGCGCTGCGCTGGGTAATGGGCGAGAATTCGTACAAAAACATGCGCGCCTCCGGCATGGACGACGTGATCTTTTCCGGTTCCGGCAACCGCCCGGCCCGCAACACCGCCGAAGTCGCACTCTATCTCGACAATGGCGAACGCACCGCGCCCGCCGCCTTCAACGATGCCGACGAGATCCAGGTCACCCGCCGCATCGAGCGTGAGCAGGGCTCGCTCTACCGCATCAACGGCAAGGAAAGCCGCGCCAAGGACGTGCAGCTGCTGTTTGCCGACGCTTCCACCGGGGCGCGGTCGCCTTCGATGGTCGGGCAGGGCCGCATCGGCGAGCTGATCCAGGCAAAGCCGCAGGCCCGCCGCCAGCTGTTGGAAGAGGCGGCCGGCATTTCGGGCCTGCATTCGCGCCGTCATGAAGCCGAACTGCGCCTGCGCGCCGCCGAAACCAATCTCGAACGTCTCGACGACGTCACCTCACAGCTCGAAAGCCAGATCGAGAGCTTGAAGCGCCAGGCCCGCCAGGCCAACCGCTTCAAGACGCTTTCGGCCGATATCCGCGCCCGCGAGGCGATGCTCCTGCATATCCGCTGGGTGCAGGCCAAGGAGGCAGAGGCCGAGGCCGACAGCGCGCTCAACCAGGCAACCGTCATCGTCGCCGAAAAGGCGCAGGCCCAGATGGAGGCGGCCAAGAGCCAGGGTATCGCCAGCCTGAAGCTGCCGGAACTGCGCGAGGGCGAGGCGCGTGCCGCCGCCGCCCTGCAGCGCCTGCAGATCGCCCGTAGCCAGCTGGAGGAGGATGCCGGCCGCATCCTGCGCCGCCGCGACGAGCTGACCCGCCGTCTCGCCCAGCTGGCGGAAGACATCCGCCGCGAGGAGCGGCTGGTCGCCGACAACGCCGTCATCCTCGCCAAACTCGATGCCGAGGAAACCGAGATATCGGAAATCCTCGCCGATTCCGGCCGTTATGCCGAGGAAAGCCGCGAGGCCTTCGAGGGCGCGGCGGCGAAGCTTGCCGACAGCGAGCGCATCTTCACCCAGCTGACAGCCGAGCGCGCCGAGGCTGCCGCCGGCCGTAACCAGCTGGAGCGCGCCATCCGCGATCTCGCTGACCGCCGCATGCGCTTGGAACGGCAGATGAATGATGCGAACGGTGAATTGTCGGCCATCGGCGAGAAGATATCAGGCCTGCCCGATCCCGAAGAGAAACGAGCTATCGTGGAAGCCGGCGAAATCGCGCTCGCCGATGCCGAAGCCGCCGTCCAGGGGATCGAGCAGGCGCTGGCCGCCGCCCGCCAGACCGAGGCGCTGTCGCGCGCTCCGGTCGAGCAGGCCCGCGCCGGCCTCAATGCTGTCGAAACCGAGGCCCGCACCATTTCCCGCATGCTCGCCGCCGGCGCGGCCGCCGGCAAGTTTCCGCCCGTCGCCGACGAGCTGAAGGTCGATCGTGGCTTCGAAACCGCGCTCGGGGCTGCGCTCGGCGACGATCTGGAATCGCCGCTCGATGCCGAAGCGCCGGCGCATTGGTCGGAGAATGGCGATGGCGCCGCCGACCCCGCGCTTCCCGCGGGCGCCACACCTCTGTTGACGCATGTCCGGGCGCCGGCCGCGCTCACCCGCCGCCTGCGCCAGATCGGCCTGGTCGACGAGGCCGAAGCGCAAGCGCTGATGGCGGCGCTGAAGCCCGGCCAGCGGCTGGTGACAAGAGAAGGCGCTGTCTATCGCTGGGACGGTCATGTCACCGGCGCCGATGCCCCGAGTGCGGCCGCCCTGCGCCTTGCCCAGAAAAACCGCCTGGCCGAACTCGAAGGCGAAGCAGCAATCGCCCGTGATGTGCTTGCCGAAGCCGAGGAGCGGCAGGCCGCCGCCGCCGATGCGATCCGCCTCGAAGAGCGCAAGCTTGCAGAGGCCCGCGACATGAGCCGCCTGTCGGCACGTCATCTCACCGAGGCGCGCGAAGCACTTGTCGCCGCCGAGCGCGCTTCCGGCGATCTCATCCGCCGCCGCGATGTCGTCAGCGAGGCGATGAGCCAGCTCGGCGCGCAGCTGGAGGAGATCGGCGTCCAGGAAGAAAATGCCCGCATCGAGCTGGAGGATGCGCCCGATCTGACGGAGATCGACGAACGGCTGCGCTTCCAGCAGGCGGAAGTGGCGACCGATCGCGGCGCGCTCGCCGAGGCCCGCGCCCGCCATGAGAGCCTGGCGAGGGAAAACGAGGCCCGCCAGCGTCGCATCATGGCGATCGCCCAGGAGCGCGAAACCTGGCGCCAGCGCGCAGCAAGCGCCGAGGATCATGTCGCGACGCTGCGCGAACGCGAGGAAGAGGCGCGCGAAGAGGCGGCCGATCTGGAAATGGCGCCCGACGAATTCGACGACAAGCGCCGCGCTCTGCTCAGCGAATTGCAGAAGGCCGAGGAGGCGCGCCGCAATGCCGGCGATCTCCTGGCCGAAGCCGAACGCATCCAGCGCGAGGCCGATCACAAGGCGGCGACGGCCTTGTCCGAGCTTGCCGAATACCGCGAACGCCGCGGCCGCGCCGAAGAGCGCCTCGTTTCGGCCCGCGAGCGCCGGCAGGAAAGCGAAAGCCGCATCCGCGAGGTGCTGAACGTGCCGCCGCACGAGGCGCTGCGGCTCGCAGGCCTGCAGCCGATGCAGGCGCTGCCCGATCCGCGCGAGGTCGAGCGCGATCTCGAGCGGCTGAAGATCGAGCGCGAGCGGCTCGGCGCCGTCAACCTGCGCGCCGACGAGGAACAGAAGGAGCTGAGCGAGAAGCTCGAAGCGCTGATCAAGGAGCGCGACGACGTCATCGACGCGATCCGCAAGCTGCGCGGCGCCATCCAGAGTTTGAACCGCGAAGGCCGCGAGAGGCTGATCGCCGCCTTCGACGTCGTCAACGGCCAGTTCCAGCGGCTGTTCACCCATCTCTTCGGCGGCGGCACCGCCGAACTGCAGCTGATCGAATCCGACGATCCGCTGGAAGCCGGCCTCGAGATCCTGGCCCGCCCGCCCGGCAAGAAGCCGCAGACCATGACGCTGCTCTCCGGCGGCGAACAGGCGCTGACGGCGATGGCGCTGATCTTTGCCGTTTTCCTCACCAACCCGGCGCCGATCTGCGTGCTCGACGAGGTGGACGCGCCGCTCGACGACCACAATGTCGAGCGCTACTGCAACCTGATGGACGAAATGGCGGCCTCCACCGAAACCCGCTTCGTCATCATCACCCACAACCCGATCACCATGGCCCGCATGAACCGCCTCTTCGGCGTCACCATGGCCGAACAAGGCGTCTCCACCCTGGTCTCCGTCGACCTGCAGACCGCCGAACGCCTGCGCGAGATCGCGTGAATTTTTGCGTGGCGGCTGTGCAGCCAAGCCCGGGATCACCGAGGAGAAGTGGTGCCTGGCCGCGCCGGGCGCGATGAAGCGACGGCGGGCGTAACGGAGCAAGCTGCATCGCCGGTGCGTCTGGCAACAAAGCCAATCACACTCTCCGTCATCCCAGGGCTTGACCCTGGGATCCACGACCAAGCCACTCGGCTTCTATTTCTCTGCGTGGGACGCCTTCGCTGTTCACCCAGTGCCAGCCGCATGGATCCCAGGGTCAAGCCCTGGGATGACGGAGGAGAGGTGGTGTCCGTATGACGGAGGAGAGGTGGGCCCGTATGGCGGAGGAGAGGTGGCGCCTGGATTGCACATGAGAGGTGGTGCCGGGTTGACAGAAAGGTGGAGCCCGGGTCGGCGGAGGCAGAGGTGGTGCCAGGTTGACGGCGGAAGGTGGTGATCGCTCGACGGAGGAGAGAAGGTCCGAATGGACGGAGCCGAGGTGTTGCCGGGACCCACGAGCCGCGCCGGGCGCGATCAACCGAGTGCGACGGAGCAAGCTGCATCGCCGGTGCGTCTGGCAGCAAAGCCAACCACACTCGCCGTCATCCCAGGGCTTGACCCTGGGATCCACAACCAAGCACGCGACTTCTATTTCTCTGCGGTGGGACGCCTTCGCCGTTCGCCCAGCCGCATGGATCCCAGGGTCAAGCCCTGGGATGACGGAGGAGAGGTGGTGCCCGTATGGCGGAGGAAAGGTGGTGCCCGTATGGCGGAGGGAGGTGGCGCGTGGATTGCACATGAGAGGTGGTGCCGGGTTGCCAGAAAGGTGGAGCCGGATTGGCGGAGGCAGAGGTGGTGCCAGGTTGACGGCGGAAGGTGGTGCTCGCTCGACGGAGGAGAGAAGGTCCGAATGGACGGAGCCGAGGTGTTACCGGGACCCACGAGCCGCGCCGGGCGCGATCAATCGAGCGCAGAGCCGCAAACTGCGTCGCCGGTGCGTCTGGCAGCAAAGCCAACCACACTCTCCGTCATCCCAGGGCTTGACCCTGGGATCCACAACCAAGCACTCGGCTTCCATTTCTCTGCGTGGGACGCCTTCGCTGTTCACCCAGTGCCAGCCGCATGGATCCCAGGGTCAAGCCCTGGGATGACGGAGGAGAGGTGGTGTCCGTATGACGGAGGAGAGGTGGGCCCGTATGGCAAAGGAGAGGTGGTTCCGGGTTGACAGAAAGGTGGAGCCCGGGTCGGCGGTGGAGAGGTGGTGCCAGGTTGACGGCGGAAGGTGGTGCTCGCTTGACGGAGGAGAGAAGGTCCGAGTGGAGGGACCAGAGGTGGTGCCAGGAGACACGCGCCGCGCCGGGCGGGATCAACCGAGCGCGACGGAGAAAGCTGCATCGGTGGTGCGTCTGGCAGCAAAGCCAACCACACTCTCCGTCATCCCAGGGCTTGACCCTGGGATCCACGACCAAGCACTCGGCTTCTATTTCTCTACAGTGGGACTGTTCACCGACCCGGCATGATCCCCGATCAGCCGGCCGATGCGGCCTGGAAGACCGCCAGCTGGGCGGCGAAGGCGCGTTGGTAGGCCGGGCGCGCTTCGGCGCGGGCGACATAGGCGGCGAGGTTCGGGTATTCGTCCAGAATGTTGGATGATTTCAGCCGCAGAAGCACCGATACCATCAGCAGGTCGCCGGCGCTGAAGGCGCCATCGAGCCAGTCGGCATCGCCAAGATGGGCCGACAGGCTGTCCAGCCGCTTGCGGATGCTCTCCTCGAGTGCGCGCAGGCGCTGCTCGTACCACGGCTGGTCACGCTCGAGGATCCTGGCGAGGCTGTGATCGAAGACCGGCGGCTCCACGGTGTTGAGCGCGGCAAACATCCATGAAATCGCCCGCGCCCGGGCATTGGTTTCGTCCGGCAGCAGGCCGCCGTGACGCTCGGCGATATGCAGGACGATCGCGCCGGATTCGAACAAGGTGAGATCGCCTTCCTCGTAGGTCGGGATCTGCCCGAAAGGCTGGAGCGCCAGATGCGCCGGCTCCTTCATCGCCTTGAAGGAGACGAGACGAACCTCGTAAGGCTGTCCCACCTCCTCGAGCGCCCAGCGAATCCGCATGTCGCGCGCCAGGCCGCGGCCGCGATCGGGCGAACGTTCAAAGGCGGTAATGGTAATCGTCATCGCTTCCTCCATCGGTGTCTGTCTTGAAGACGTCCGGCCGGACGGGATTCCGACATCGATATTCAAGATCTTCGGCCCGTGGTCTTGCCGGCGCCGCAACGCCTTCGATCCGATAATCTCTCTGATGCCCATTTCCCCTGCGCTTTCATTCAGAACAGGCGATCGACAAATCGATCGGCCTCCCAATTATTGAGAAAGGCCGCTTGTCGCCCAATCCAGTTGACGGCATCGCTTCCCCATTCGTTTGTGCGGCTGGCATATTCGCCCATGAGCCAGAAATGCCGGACAATGACGAACCGAAGGGCGGCTTCGAAGTCGTGCGGCGTTATCGGCCGGATGGCGCGATATCCATCGATGAAGGCGGTCCACATGGGCGTCAGTGTCCGGCCAAAGGATACTTTTGCCCATAGGAAAACCGACAGATCGTAAGCGAGATATCCGGGGCCGCCGTCGTCGAAGTCGAAGAAGACGGCGTCTCCAGCGTCGATGCGGGCGTTGAAGCCGTGACAGTCGCCGTGACAATAAATCCAGGTCAGATTTTCGCATCTTTCGATCGCCTTTGCGGTGCGCGTGGCGATGGTTTCAAGATCGCGAAGAATATCTGCGTCCTCCACGACGCCGCTATCGCGTATCCGCGCGTAGGGACGGTGCAGCAGATGTTCGAGGTCAAGCCGGTACATCGCTCCCCCTGACGAAAACGTCTGCGCCGCATTGTGCAACAGGGCAAGCGTCTTGCCGTTGGCTCGGGCATCGCCGGCATCTGTTGCGCTCGGCTCGCGGCCGGAAATTTCCCGGAAGAGCACGGCCTCGCGCGCGCCCTCCGGCGTGTATCCCCGCAGGAAAAGAGCGCCATCGCGCGTCGCTATCGGCACGGCCGCTGGCACCCCTGCCCGCTGGAGGTGGGTGAGAAATGCCGTCTCGGTTTTGACGTCCGGTTGGCCGCGGCTGCGATGATGCGACAGCCGAAAAACATAGCGCTCGCCGGTGCTGTCAATGACCAGATAGAGGTCGTTCAGGCCGCGATGAAGCATGCGGCAGCGAACCGATCCGGCGAGGGCATAGTGTTGATCGATGAACCGCCCGACCGCCTCAATCCTGGGGGTGGAATATAACGGATCAAAGTCGAGCATGGTCGGTGTCCATCGCGGTGCCCTGGGAGACTGGCAACATAGGGTATTTTGCGACGGCTGCAACGCCTGCTTGTGTCAGGCGGTGATACCTTCTGTTCATCGCTTCCGCCGGATCGCCGGCGGGAGCGATCGAGCGATCCACCCGACCCCGCCTGTTGGAGCCATGCGGACCTGACAAATCCCGTGCATTTTTCGCGTATCCGGCGATAAACACCAAAAAAGGTCGGCTGTCTTGCGGCCCGTACCCCATTTGGGTGATGCTCTTTTCGCTGACTTGCATTAGAAGTTGTTTCAACGCAACCTGATTACTTTGCTGAAAAAAGCAGGCGGTCAACGTTGCGGATTGTCGAATTTACGATGCGTTTCCGGGAATGGGCAAGGACCCGGAAGCTGTTTGAGCAATGACGGGGGCGTGAAAAAGGCTTTCCAGCCATTGCGGAAAACAAGGATCGGAGCGGTTCCAGGAACCGTTCCGGGTTGAGGGACCCCCCGTCCGGTTTTCCTGGCCGGACGGAAACAAGGCTTTGCGGGACGATGTTGCAGTCCCGCAAAGCTTTTTTTATGCCTTGTTCACATCAGGCGAGGTTCACAGGTTCGCCCGCCCACTCTCGGCGAAAATTATTGTGCGCCGCAGCATTTTTGCCGCATTTGTCGATTTTCATTTCAACTCCAAGGCATTAAGCTAATCATGGAGGCTGCTGACAATGCCGGCCAATTTCTCTGCGTCATCCGCGCGACAAGGCCTGGATGACGCCGAAGGAGGGGGAGGCAGTCGACAGCTGAGGGATCACGCTGATCCTTCCGTGGTGTTGGGGGGAAGATGACCAAGTGGGTCTATAGGTTCGGCGACGGACAGGCTGAGGGCGGCGCGCGCGACCATGAAATTCTCGGCGGCAAGGGCGCCAATCTCGCGGAAATGTGCGCGCTCGGCCTTCCCGTTCCGCCGGGACTGACGATCGTCAGCCACGCCTGCAACACCTATTACAAGAATGGCGGCCATATCGAGGACGGGCTGAAGGCCGAAATTCGCGCCGGCATAGCGGCGATCGAGGCGATCACCGGCCGCCATTTCGGCTCGGTCAGCCAGCCGCTGCTGCTCTCCGTGCGCTCCGGCGCCCGCGTCTCGATGCCCGGCATGATGGACACCGTGCTCAATCTCGGCCTCAACGACGAGACGGTGCAGGCGCTCGGCCACGATGCCGGCGACGCACGTTTTGCCTGGGACAGCTATCGCCGCTTCATCCAGATGTATGCCGATGTCGTCATGGGCCTCGGCAACGACGCCTTCGAGGAAATCCTCGAAGACGAGAAGGCCAGGCTCGGCCATGAATTCGATACCGAAATCAGCGCCACAGAATGGCAGCACATCGTCTCCCTCTACAAAAGGCTGATCGAGGAGGAGCTGGAGCAGCACTTCCCGCAGGATCCGGAGGTCCAGCTCTGGGGCGCGGTCGGCGCCGTCTTTTCCAGCTGGAAGAGCGCGCGCGCCGTCACCTACCGCCAGCTCCACAATATTCCCGAAGGCTGGGGCACGGCGGTCAACATCCAGGCGATGGTGTTCGGAAATCTCGGCAACTCCTCGGCGACCGGTGTCGCCTTCACCCGCAACCCCTCGACCGGCGAGAAGGCGCTTTACGGCGAATTCCTCGTCAACGCGCAAGGCGAGGATGTCGTTGCCGGCATCCGCACGCCGCAAAGCATCACCGAGGAGGGGAGGATTTCATCCGGCTCGGAAAAACCCTCGATGGAAAAGCTGATGCCGGAGGCCTTTCACGAACTCAGCCGCATCTGTTCCGAGCTCGAAGTCCATTACCGCGACATGCAGGACATCGAATTCACCATCGAGCGCGGCAGGCTATGGATGCTGCAGACCCGCGCCGGCAAGCGCTCGACGCGGGCGGCGATGAAGATCGCCGTCGACATGGTCGACGAGGGGGTGATCGCCGAGGAGGAGGCGGTGCTGCGCATCGAGCCCTCAAGCCTCGACCAGCTCTTGCATCCGACCATCGATCCGCGCGTCACCCGCCAGGTGATCGGCACCGGCCTGCCGGCCTCGCCCGGGGCGGCCACCGGCGCCATCGTCTTTACCGCCGAAGAGGCGGTCGAGGCCGAGGCCGAGGGCCGCAAGGTCATCCTGCTGCGCGTCGAGACCAGCCCAGAAGATATTCACGGCATGCATGCGGCCGAGGGCATCCTGACGACGCGCGGCGGCATGACCAGCCATGCGGCGGTCGTTGCCCGCGGCATGGGCACGCCTTGCGTCGTCGGCGCCGGCACCATGCGCATCGATCAACGCAACGAGCGACTGCTCGGCATCGGCGTCACCCTGAAGAAGGGCGACATCATCACCATCGACGGCTCGGCCGGCCAGGTGCTGAAGGGCGAGGTGCCGATGATCCAGCCGGAGCTTTCGGGCGATTTCGGCCGCATCATGGGCTGGGCCGACCGGGCGCGCCGAATGACCGTGCGCACCAATGCCGATACGCCGGCGGATGCCCGCGCCGCCCGCTCCTTCGGCGCCGAGGGCATCGGCCTTTGCCGCACCGAGCACATGTTCTTCGAGGGCGAGCGCATCCATGTCATGCGCGAGATGATTCTCGCCGAAGATGAGAAGGGCAGGCGGCTGGCGCTCGACAAGCTCCTGCCGATGCAGCGCTCCGATTTCACCGGCCTCTTCACCGTCATGCACGGCCTGCCGGTGACGATCCGCCTGCTCGATCCGCCGCTGCACGAATTCCTGCCGAAGACCGATGACGAGGTGGCCGAAGTCGCCTTCGCCATGGGCATGGAGCCGCAGGCGCTGCGCCAGCGCGTCGATGCGCTGCACGAGTTCAATCCGATGCTCGGCCATCGCGGCTGTCGGCTGGCGATTTCCTATCCTGAGATCGCCGAGATGCAGGCCCGCGCCATCTTCGAGGCGGCGGTGGCCGCAGCCCAGGAAACCGGGGCGGCCGTCGTGCCTGAGATCATGGTGCCGCTCGTCGGCCTGCGCTCCGAACTCGACTACGTCAAGGCGCGCATCGACGAGGTCGCCGGCGATGTCATGGCCGAGGCCGGCATGAAGATCGATTATCTCGTCGGCACGATGATCGAGCTGCCGCGCGCAGCGCTGCGTGCGCATGTGATTGCCGAAGCCGCCGAATTCTTCTCCTTCGGCACCAACGACCTGACGCAGACGACCTTCGGCATCTCGCGCGACGACGCCTCCGCCTTCATTCCCACCTATCAGCGCAAGGGCATCATCGAGCACGACCCGTTCATCTCGCTCGATTTCGACGGGGTCGGCGAATTGATCAGCATCGCCGCTGAACGCGGCCGGCGCACCCGCAACGACATGAAGCTCGGCATCTGCGGCGAACATGGCGGCGACCCGGCCTCGATCCGCTTCTGCGAGACGATCGGGCTAGACTACGTCTCCTGCTCGCCGTTCCGCGTGCCGATCGCCAGATTGGCGGCGGCGCAGGCGGTTATTGCAGAGGGCCTGAAGGACGGCTGAGCAAGTAGGAGTGGGCCGCGTTAGTGATAATGCCGCCAGTGGCGGCGATAGACATAAGGCCCGTTGAGGTCCCAGGCCATGCTCTGCATCAGCTCCGCGCTCTGCGCCCGCGACTCCGCCCGCCGGTCGAGATCGATGCGCTGCAGGCAGGTGGCGAACCCATCAGAGCCGCGGCGGAAGCCATAACTCAGGCACTGCCGCTCCTCCGCCGCCCGCCGCTCCTCCGGCGTCATCGTCTGGCAGGCGGAAAGGCCAGCGGCGAGAAGGGTGATGAGGAGGGCATGCGCATCGGGCTATTCCTTGCTTTTCCCGGAGGAAATGCCATTCGGGTGTTGGGGTCAAGCTGTGGTCGACCGAGGATTTGCCGAGTTAAATACGCGGGCCGTGCCGTGCGGCCCCCTCATCCGCCCTACGGGCACCTTCTCCCCGCTGGGGAGAAGAGGGAATCGAGAGGTCGCGGCATACCCCCTTCGCCCCGGCGGGGAGAAGGTGCCGGCAGGCGGATGAGGGGGCCGGCGATGCCAAGAGTAGCCTCAAGAGGAGGCTACGCCGCCCCGGCCGGATCGCCGATCGGCAGCAGTGCCGGGTCGAGCGGCGGATCTTGCGGGTTCTTGGTATCGCCGGGGTCCTGCACCGGTGTCAGCGGCGGCTTCTGCTGGGTGGGGTCGGGAATGCCGGGCGTCGGCGTGGGGCCGCGTGGCGTATCGGTCGTCGGTGTCGGGATCGGATCTCTGTTGGGCATGATCGCCTCCTTTTCGACAAGGGAACGGCACCGCCGGGAGATGGTTCCACTTTCACGAGCCGGCATTCCTCTGTATGAGGAAGCCTCTCAAGCATGGAAACCAGCATGGCCATCCGCGATCGATTTTCGAAGAAACTGAACTGCCCGCAATGCGGCAATAGCGGCTTTGCCGAGGCCTCGGAGATCGACGATCCCAAGCGAAAGCATCCGGATTTCAAGGTCGATCAGTTGCCGCGCGGTTTTGGCGTGCAGCGCCCTTCCAACCACCAGGAAAGCTTCATGCTCAAGTGCGAATGCGGCCGCAAGTTTCCCTTCCGCAGCCTGGCGGAGGCCGCGGCCGAGCGGCGCTGATTCAGGAGCTCAGATCCGCTCCAGCACCTCGATGAAGGCATCGGCGAAGCGCACCAGATGCGCGGTTTCCTGGTCGGGCGCCTGCATGCGGATTTCGGTGCCGGCATAATCGAGCAGCGCCAGCACGACGCGCATCTCGCTTCCGCCATCGGGAATGCGCAGCACCGCGATGCGCCGGCAATCCGCGACGAGGCCTGCGGCCGGCAGGTCGAACAGCAATTCACCGCCCGCCCGGTTCGCCGCCTGGCGCACCGCCTCGCAGAAGCCGGCATCGCCGCCGGCATAGCCTTCGAGTGAAAGTTCGAGCTCGACGAGCTCCATCGGCAGCACCGGCTCGCTGTGGTCGATCCCGCCAAGCGCAGACGCCTGCGGCCTTGCTGCTATCTCGGGTGAAATCATCCCGCCTCTCCTTGCCTTAAACCGGAGATGAAACCGCGGCAGAATGACCTTTTTTTGACATATCAGCAAGGGCTGATGGATCGGCCCGGCCATCGCCTCGGCATCTCCAGGTGAATTCCCTTTGATATTCCGAGACAACAGTTTCAATTCAGCCGAATCTTTGCCCGGATCCGGGTGATTTTGGGCCGGGCTGGCTTAAAATCTGAATCCGGATCTAAATCAAAGAAATAGAGCATGATGTCGTCCGAAAACCGCTTCACACTTTTCGGCATCATGCTCTAAACAGGGATATGGCGATTTGCGTGGTTGAGGGCGCGGCGCTGACGAGCAACCGGTAAGTTTGATGGCCATCCGTTACGACCGTCCCGTTTCCAGCGCCGCCCGCTTTTCGCGGCTGCTCGGGGCGTTTTCCCTGGTTCTGGCGCTGGCGGTGCTGATCGCCCATCGCTTCGGCGGGCTTGCCACCCCCTATCTCGTGCTGCTCCTGATCACCGCCGCCGGCTTCGCGCTGCTGGCGGCGCTGCTGGCCGCAATCGGCCTGCGCAGCCTCTGGATGACGGGGGCCGAAGGCGGGCTGGCAGCCCTCGCCGCGCTGATCTACGCCGCCTTTCCGCTCGGCATCGGCGCCTTTGCCGCCGAGCGCTACATGACGCTGCCCGATATCTACGACGTCTCCACCGATCCGGTCTCGGCCCCCGACTGGCTGTCGACCCCGAAAGCCGATCAGATCTGGCTGAAGCGCAACCTCGTGACGCCAGAGGATCGCGAAAAGCAGCTGGCCGCCTATCCCGAACTGACCGGCCGGCGTTACGAAGGCGCGCTCGACCGCGTGCTGGAGGCGGTGCGCAAGGTCGCCAAGCAGAGCGGCTTTACAATCGTGAAAAGCACCGGCACCACAGAGCCCGAAGGCGATCTCGAGGACCGGCCGGCCAAGCCCGCGCCCGGCGACGACGCCGTCGCCGATGCGCCCGGCATCATCCCCGTGCCGACGCCGCGCCCCTATGACGACGATGTCGCCAAGCTGATCCGCGGCGCCAATGGCGTGACGCTGCAGGCGACCAACCGCACGCTGATCCTCGGCCTGCGCTTCGATATCCTCATTCGCCTGCGTGAAGAGGCCGAAACCACCTTCGTCGACATCCGCGTCGCCTCCCGCTACGGCCAACACGACCTCGGCTTCAGCGCCGAGGTTGCCGGCGATTATCTGAAGGCGCTCGACGCCGAACTCCTGGGGCTTGCGGGTGGGTGAGCCGCGGTGCCGCCAGAGGCGGCAGCAATCGATCCAGTGAATCGATTGCAGCGGCGAACGCCCTGAGCCCAAAGCGAAGGGCCGGGAGAGGGTGCGGCAGGCTCGACCCACTTCCAGCACCGCAAACTCGATGCTCCTGCCATATCACCCAATCTCATTCCTGTGACCTTGGGCAAAGCCCTGAGCACACAGCAATGACGGAGGAAAGGTGTGCCACGCACAACGATCAGCCCTCATCCTGAGGTGCCCCGCAGGGGCCTCGAAGGGCGAGGGCGGGTGGCACCAGTGGCCAGCCCGTCCTTCGAGGCTTCGCCCTATGGGCTACGCACCTCAGGATGAGGCTGGAGAGAGGGCGCGCCATCAGGCTGGAGAGAGGGCGCGCCGTGCCTGCCACGGCACACCGCAGAGAGGCTGGCAGGTGCCACGCACCACGATCAGCCCTCATCCTGAGGTGCCCCGCAGGGGGCCTCGAAGGGCGAGGGCGGGTGGTTCCGGTGGCCAGCCCCGTCCTTCGAGGCTTCGCCCTATGGGCTGCGCACCGCAGGATGAGGCTGGAGAGAGGGCGCGCCGTGCCTGCCACGGCACACCGCAGAGAGGCTGGCAGGCGCCACGCACAACGATCAGCCCTCATCCTGAGGTGCCCCGCAGGGGCCTCGAAGGACGAGGGCGGGTGGCACCGTGGCCAGCCCGATCCTTCATGAGGCTGGAGAGGGCTCACTCCAGCACCAACCACCCCGAATACCGCACCACCAGCCCGGTCAGCCGCCCGCCGATCTCGACATGAAAATGGAACCGGCCATCGCGCTCCTCCTCATAAGTATCGCCGCCCGGCGCCAGGGAAAGCGGCAGCGGAATGCCGCAAAACCGCCAGCCGCGCACCACGAGCCGCAGCTTCCGCCCCTCCGGCACCAGCGCCAGCAGCACCCGGAACGGCCCGAAGACCTCGGCGAGCAGGTGGCGCTCACGGCCGGTGCCCGCCGCCTGCCAGCTGCGGAAGGTCTTCGCCCCGAAAGACCGCGTCCAGATCTCCCGGTCGCCATCGGCGGCAAAGCGTACCGCGACCGGCACATCGTCGCCGGCCGGGGGAAAACCGATCACGCCGGCGACGAGCCGGGCGAGCAGCCCGCCGCCGCGCTCGATCCGTGCCCGGCCGGAGGCGAGGCGCGTGCCGCCGGCATGAATCGCGGCAAGGGCGGGCGGCAGCTGCTGCCAGGCGCTGCCGAGAATGCGCCGGTAGAGCGGCGGCGGCTCCTCCTCGTAGTCCAGCCGGATGCCTGAGGTGATCTTGAACCGCCGGAAGGCCGCTTCGAAATCCGCAAGCGACAATTCCCCCGCCGCCGGCCGCGCGCCACTCTGGGGCCGGATGCCTTCAAGCAGCCGGCGCACCAGCGCCTCCACGCCGATGACCGGAATGAACGGCCCGTCATCGCCTTCGGCAATCAGATCCCAGCTGGATGTGATCCGCCGCCCATCGCGATCGAGCCCGCCGGCGCGCACGAACATGCCGCCGCGATGCGCGCCGAGGGCGAAGCCGTGGCTGGCTTCCTGCAGCACCCTGGAAAACGGCCTGAGTGACGGCAGCAGCCGGAAGCGCACCAGCCGGGCGGCAAGCCCAAGCAGCCGCTGCAGCGCCTGCGGCTCGGTGCCGACGCCGGTGAAGGTCGATTGCAGCCCGGGAACGTGCTGCGGCAGCAGCGCAAGATCGGGCGCATCGACCAGCAGGAATTTCCGGCTGGCGAGCGGCGCCACGCCGGGCGGCGCGATCGTCACCCGCATGTCGTCGATCAGCCCCGACCCTGCGGCCGGCCGCCCCTCGCGCAGCAGCGCCACCGGCTTGCCGGCATAGCTTGCGATCGCCTTGACGACATTGAGGCCGATCTTGACATGCGCCGACGGGGCAATGCCCGCCGCCACGCTTTCGATGCGGGAGAACTGCGGCGCCATCGCCGCGAGTGCGGCGAAGGAGAGCGCCGGCAGGCTGCTGAGGCCGGAGAGCGCAAAGGTGCCCTTCGCCCGCGCCTCGGCATCGAGCCCGCTGATGCCGGCGACGAAGCCGGTGCTGTCGGCAAGATCGGCATAATCGATGTCGAGGCCGATGCAGGCGCGCACGACCTTGTAGGGGTCTTCCCCGAAACTTTGGAACGGCCCCGAGGCATCGACGACGAGATCCGGCCGCAGCCGCGTCAGCTGTTCGATGAGATCGCCGTCACGATCGAAGGCGACCGCCTGCAGCCACGCGCCGAGATCGTTGCCGCCGAGGCGCCCGGTCCAACCTCTCGGCGAGCGCAGCTCCGCCACGAAATCGTCGGCTTTTTCGAGCGAGCGCCCGGCGATCAACAGCCTGAGGCGCGGTTCATCGCCAAGCAGCCGCGCCAGCCGCCCGCCGAAAGTGCCGTAACCGCCGATGATCAGCAGCGAGAGCCGGCCGCCGCTCATGTGATGAACCGGCTGCGCTGCTCCGCCGTCGGCACCATGCAGCTCTGCCGCCCGGCGATCTTCAGCCGGTTGCGGGCGATGAATTCATAGAGCGCATCGGCAAGGCGGCGCGGCAAGAGCCGGAAGACCTTGACCAGCGACCAGGGAAAGCCGAGGCCGGCCACCATGCGGATCGTACCATCAGACTTGAAATAGCCGCGGCCATTCTCGATGAGGATATTGGTCTCATAGTCGCGCTCATTCAGCCCGTAATGCCGGTAAAGGGCGGCGCCGAGCGGCGTCTGGGCGGCGAGGAAGCGGTATCGCCGCTTACTGTCGTGCTTCAGCGCGAATTTCACCCAGCCGGAGCAGAAGACGCATTCGCCATCGAAAACGATCAATGGCTGGTCATCGGCGAAGGCGGGAACGGCGGGATCGTTGCGATAGCTGTAAGCGGCGCGCGCCATGGTAATCTCCCCATCTCACGCTTACAACAGCCGGTAGGTGGCGGCAAGAGAAGGCGGCCCATCCGCCGCGATCTCGCCGCGCTCCACGAGATCCTCGATATGGGCGAGCACGGAAAGTGCTGCCGCCCCATGCAGCTTCGGATCGGTATCGCGATAGATCGCCTTCACCATCTCGGATATCCCGCGGTCCCCCGCCCGGATGCGCTCGAGGATCGCCCGCTCGCGCCCCAGCCGGTGGGCCTTCAGGCCCTGCAGGAAGGCGGCGGGCTGCGTGACCGGCCCGCCATGGCCGGGCAGCAGCAGGCCGTCCTGGCGTTCCATCAGCCGCTCGAGCGAGGCCATGTAATCAGCCATCGAGCCATCCGGCGGCGCGACGATCGAGGTCGACCAGGCCATGACATGATCGCCCGAAAACAGGATATCGCGGCCTTCGAGCGCAAAGGCGGCATGATTGGCCGTGTGCCCCGGTGTGGCCACCGATGTCAGCGACCAGCCATCGCCGGATAGGGTCTGACCGTCACTGAGCGCGATATCGGGCACGAAGGCGAGATCCGAGCTTTCGGAAAACGGATTGCTCTCGCCGTCCCTCAGCGGCCGTGCCGGCCGGTGCGGCCCCTGGCCCACCGTCACCGCCCCGGTTGCCGACTGCAGCCGGCGGGCCAGCGGCGAGTGGTCGCGATGCGTGTGGCTGACGAAGATATGCGTCACCTCGCGGCCGGCGAGCGCCGCCATCAGCGCCCGATAATGCGCCTCGTCCTCCGGCCCGGGATCGATGACCGCGACCGAGGAAGCGCCGACGATATAGCTGTTGGTGCCGTAAAAGGTGAAAGGCCCGGGATTTTCCGCCGTGATCCGCTCGACCCCTGGCGCCACCGGCACGGCGCGCCCATAGGCCGGCTCGAAAGCAAGGTCGAATGCGGGGCTTTCCATGAAGGCGATGATCTCGCGGCCGATGACGTCGCCCATTCCTAGCACGGCCCTTGGCACTCTGCAGCGCATAAATCTGCGGCATGCGCAACTTAGTCATTGTGACAAACGGAGAGCTTTGCTAATCAGGCGTCGATTTGAGCCGGCGCTTAGCGCCGAAAGCTCTGGTGGGGCGTAGCCAAGCGGTAAGGCAGCGGTTTTTGGTACCGCCATCCCCTGGTTCGAATCCAGGCGCCCCAGCCATTCTATATTTCATCACTTATTTCAATGTGTTAATTTAAACTAGAAATTACTAACCGTAACAGTAATCCGATCCATGGAAGCGTATCAGCGGGGCTTTGAATGAGAATTGTGATTCTTGCTCTGGGTATCGCGGCGACCATATCTTCGGAGGCGCCCACCGCCGAGCCAGATCACTGGCAGAAAATGTATCTGAGCTGTCTCTCGGCAGATGTGATTGTTAACGCCCATCGCTCTTGTATTCCGCCCAGTGATCTGTTTGTCGCAGCTGAGAGCGAGTGCAAAGGCAGCTTGCGTCTTGCTGATCAAGAGATCGAAATGCGACACGCCTTGGACGGTGCTAAACGACTGGCGAGGACGGAAGCTTGGAGGTCCGAAGTGGAGGAGTATCGGAAGAGGGTCATTGCGATGGCGGTTGAAGTCCAGATTAACAAACGCCATTGCCCTTGAAGCGCAGCGGGGCTTGTTGCACCACGCGAGCAATCGGTCATGATTGGTGATCTGGACAACGGCTACATGATGGCCCCTGCGGTAAACGGCCTCCATGAGCGGCTGGTTACCGCTGCAAGGAAAAGAAATGTGCCGATAAGATAGTGCGACCCGTCTCGCGCCTCACTGGCGCTCTGCAATCAACCGAACGCCAGTCAGATCCTCGAGCCTCTCCAACAGCGCATCCTGAAACCCCACATCACCAACCTCCGCCGCTGCCTCCCGCCGCTGCCGATGATACCAATACCCGCCGCTGACCTTGGCCGCATCCTCATCGCTCGTCGCCAGCCACGTCTGCGTCAGATGCCCCATCTCAAGATCATCCGGTGCGCCGGCGCCGCCCATCTTCGTCGGCACCCAGCCGGGGTCGACGGCGTTGCTGAAGACATCCGGCCAGTGGCGGGCGAGGGCGGCGGAAAGGGTGGCGATGTGGAGCTTGCTTTCGGAATAGGCCTGGCTGGCGTTCCATGGCCGCCGTTTCCAGTCGATATCGTCGAGGCTGCTGGCGCCGCTGCGGTGCATGCCGCTCGTGAGATAGATCAGCCGGTCGGGGCGGGTGATCCAGGCGGTGAGGAGATAGGGGGCGAGCAGGTTGACCGCCAGCGTCTTGGCGTGGCCTTCCGGCGTTTCGCCGCGGCTCCTTTCGAGGTAGATGCCGGCATTGTGGATGACGGCGTCCATGCGGCCGATGGCGTTGACCTGTTCGGCGATGGAGCGGGTTTCGGCGGCGCTGGCGAGATCGCCGATAACGAGGCCGAGGGCGGTGGCTGACGTGTCGGCGATGGCGGCGGCGCGTTCGCGGGAGCGGGCGTGCAGGACGACGTCATGGCCTTGGCTGATGAGGGTGCGGGCAGCGGCAAGCCCGAGGCCATCGGTGGAACCGGTGATGAAGATGCGGCTCATGGGGTTTCCTTTCGCGATGGTGGGGGTGGGGGAGACAAGCAGTTTTGCAGAATTCGGTAGCAGATGCCACCGGCCGACGTGAGTTCGCGGCCCGCATTGCGCCGCAAGCAGACATGCCATTTGGGCGGCGTGCTGGTTGCGGCGCTTGCCCGGGTGTAGACTGCCGGCCCTGTTGCATGTTCAAGCAAGGCAACGATGATGAATACCCCCGCGCACGATCGGAAGCTGCTTGCGATTCTGGCAGTGGATATGGTTGGATACTCGAAGGCGATGGAGGCCGATGAGGCCGGCACCATCAGGCGGCTGAAGGCCAGCCGCGCCGACCTGATCAATCCCGCCATCTCCGAGCACCATGGCACCGTTATCAAGCTGATGGGCGATGGCGCGCTCGTCGCCTTCGACAGCGTGGTTGATGCGGTTGCCTGCGCCGCGGAGTTTCAGAATAGCGTGGCGGCGCGCAACGCCGACCTGCCGGAGCCTGAGCGCATCGCATTCCGCGTCGGGATCAATCTGGGCGATGTCGCCTTGGTGGATGGCGATCTGTATGGAGATGGGGTGAATGTCGCCGCGCGACTCGAGCATTACGCCGAACCGGGCGGCGTGATGGTGTCGGGGACGGCATATGATCATCTCCAGGGCAAACTCGACTGGCCGCTCGATTTCGCCGGCGACCAGCAGATCAGGAACATGAGCCGCCCAGTGCGGATGTATCGGCTGAGACTCGACGGCAAACGGGCGCGTCGCCCGCTTCTGGGAATGATACCACGCTGGTCCGGGACGGTTGCGGCGGCGATCGTCGCCTTGGCTCTGGCCGGCGGCGGGGCCGCCTGGTGGTTCCTCCAGCCGGAAATGCCGACCGGCAAGCCTTCGGTAGCGGTGCTGCCCTTCGAAAATTATGGCGGCGACGAGGCAAGCGGGCGCCTGGCCAATGGCCTGACCGAGGACGTCATCACCGACCTCGCGCGGTTTCCCGAATTCGACGTGGTGGCGCGCAATTCGACGGAAGCTTACAAGGGCAGGCCGGTGGATGCCCTTCAGGTTGCAGCTGCGCTCCATGTCGGCTTTGTCCTGGAAGGCTCGATCCAGCGGCAGAGTGGGCGGGTACGGATCACTGCACAGTTGATCAATGCAAAAACCGGCCGCCATCTCTGGTCGGAGAATTGGGATCGGCCCGCCGAGGACGTATTCGCCGTCCAGACGGAAATCGCAGAGCAGGTCGCCAACCGGCTCGGCGGCGGAATGGGACTGATTCAAGAGGCCGGGCGGGCTGCAGCCAAACGCAAACGGCCTGAAAACCTGAACGCCTACGATTATTACCTGCTCGGCTCCGAGAAGATCGAAAAGCTCACCAAAGCCGATGACGAGGAGGCCATCACCTTTCTCAATCGCGCCGTGGAGCTGGATCCCGGGCTGGCACGGGCCTGGGTAGAACTTTACCACGCTCATGATCTGATGGGTGTGTTCGGCGTCGATCCCGAGGGCAACCGCAAGGCGGCTGCCGATGTAGCCGAACGCGCGGTGCGGCTCGATCCGCGCGATGCCGAAGCACACGTGGTGTTTGCGATGAGCCTTGCCAATAAGGGCGACATGGGCCGCGCCAAGTCCGAATTCGACACGGCCCTTCGCCTGGCTCCGGGCTCGTCGGAAATCCTGACGTTTTACAGCGGCTTTGCCGCACGCTTAGGAGAGCCGGAACGCGGCGCTCAAATGGTCGACAAGGTCATGCGGCTCGACCCGAACTATCCGATGTGGGCGTCCAACTTCTTCGCACCGGCCTATTTCATGGCGGGGCGGTATCAGGACGCGGTGACGATGCTGGAACGCATGACGCCCAACAACTACCAAAGGTGGACTTGGGTGGTCCGCAGCAGCTCTCTGGCGGCACTGGGTCGAACCGAAGAGGCGAAAGCTTCAGCCATGGAGGCTGTCAAACAGCACCCCGAGGTGACCGTCGAGAGCATGATTAATGAACCCGGCCTGAGCACAATCGAGCGCAACCGGTTCATAGAGACGATGCCGCTCGCCGGCTTCCCGGCATGCGCCAGGCCCGAGGTGCTGGCGAAACTCGCCAAACCTGTGCGACTGCCGGAATGCGAGGCGGGGAAGGCAGAGCCTCTCCAGCAGCCATAAAACAGCCTGCTTGCGAGCCGCCGGTGGATGTTGCGGCACGCAGGTTTGGCCGGGGCTCGATGCGGGATTTTGGGTGTGGGTTTCCGGCGTTTGGTGGGGGGATCGGCAGACGGCGAGTGCGGGCGATCCCGGCGCCGCGGGTGCGGCGAGGTTGGAACTTGGCAGGGCGCCTCCACACACTCCGTCATCCCAGGCCTTGAGCCTGGGATCCATGCGGCGAGTGAGGGT
Organism: Rhizobium lentis; assembly: GCF_014200175.1. Lineage (GTDB taxonomy): Bacteria > Pseudomonadota > Alphaproteobacteria > Rhizobiales > Rhizobiaceae > Rhizobium > Rhizobium mulingense. The sequence goes on from NZ_JACHBD010000010.1 coordinate 314,978, forward strand.
GTTGGCCGCCGGCACTGGAAACGGCAGGGGCAGCCTGTCTGTGACCGTATGTACGTCGAGCGTTGCGTGTGGATCCAGGGTCAAGCCCTGGGATGACGGAGGGTGGGGTGAGGCTCGGGCTAGAACCGCAATGCCGTCGGCCGGATGGCGGAGAGTGGGAGCGCCGGCGAAAACGGCGGCGGCATGGGCGCCGCGGGGTGCGGCGAGGTTGGAACTTGGCAGGGCGCCTCCACACACTCCGTCATCCCAGGCCCTGAGCCTGGGATCCATGCGCCGAGTGCGGTGTTGGCCGTCGGCACTGGGAATGGCAGGGCCAGCCTGTCTGTGAACGTATGTACGTCGAGCGCTGCGTGTGGATCCCAGGGTCAAGCCCTGGGATGACGGAGCTTGGGGCGGGGCTCGGGCTGGAACCGCGATGCCGTCGGCCGGATGACGGAGAGTGGGGTTGCCGGGAAAACGGCGGCGGCATGGATCCCTGCGCCGCGGGGTTCGGCAAGGCTGGAACTTGGCAGGGCGCCTCCACACACTCCGTCATCCCAGGCCTTGAGCCTGGGATCCATGCGCCGAGTGCGGTGTTGGCCGTCGGCACTGAAAACGGCAGGGGCAGCCTGTCTGTGAACGTATGTACGTCGAGTGCTGCGTGTGGATCCCAGGGTCAAGCCCTGGGATGACGGAGATTGGGGTGGGGCTCGGGGCTGGAACCGCAATGCCGTCGGCCGGATGACGGAGAGTGGGGTTGCCGGGAAAACGGCGGCGGCATGGATCCCGGCGCCGCGGGGTGCGGGGAGATTGGAGTTTGGCAGGGCGCCTCCACACACTCCGTCATCCCAGGCCTTGAGCCACAGCTGTCCGGTTTAAATTTAGTGGACATGGCGCACGGTGTTGATTCTACTCATGTTCGAGCGTTTGGCGACGTTCCCGGACA
>NZ_JACHBD010000011.1 GCF_014200175.1 Rhizobium lentis
ATCAATGCCAAGCTGAAAGGTATGCCTGGACGCGGCGAGTGGCGTTGTTCCCGATGCGGAAGCGCGATCTGCGTTCGAGGCTGCGGCGAAGGAAGAGCGGCACGCCGCTTGCGGCGTTGTCCGCCGGTTCGGCGGCGATGATGGTCGACATGGAATTTGATCCGAATCCGCGGACGGCTGCGTCAAGGCAGTCCGTCCGACATAAAAGGATCGCGTCACGGCGCTACCGCAACGCGGGGTCAGGCAAGAATCGGATCGGAAGGCGGCGCGCGAGGGCCAATATTGCGCGGAAAGAGCTGGCGATGGAAGGCTTCGGCCTTGCGAGGGAGCTCGACAGTCGCTGCCAGCAGCATCGGTGAGCCGACGAGATCCGTCGGCGTCGGCAGGAGCACGGAGGCTGTGATGCGGCAGGCTTCGCAGCCTCGGAAATGCGCTGCCGTGTCATGCTGCTTCCCCGCCTCGTCAGTGATCCTCACGCAAAGCGTAGGGACCGTTCCATCGGGAAGCGTATATTCGGTAAGGTTTGGAACACCCGCGTCAGCGCTCAGAGCAGGAACTTGATGCGCGAAGCCGACGAACAACAGAGCAACGGCGCACAGAGTGCGCACCGCCCATTGCTCGAATTGCGTCAGATAGCGTTTCATTGTTCCCCGCCGCAAAGGCGCGACGAACCTGATAGCGGCAATCACGGCAAAGCTCAATGCGGCATTCTGTTCGCGCCCTGATGCGGCAGGTCGCTGAGCTCCTGATCGCCGAACCGATCCTGAAAAGAAACGCGGCCGCATATACCAACGTCGCCTGTATCCACATCAGCGGGCCCGCTTTCTCTTATAAAGCGTTAGGGCGGGGGGTCATTTGTATCTCTCCCTGCGTTGATATCAGTCGGAGTGCCGTCAGTAGCCGCAAATGCGACGAGCACCTTAGCGTTGTTTCCTGGCGGATTGGCGAGTTCGTGGGTTTACCGTGACGGTGTTAAGAGTGTTTGCGGCGTCAATGTCTTTCCTATTGCTACCGTGACGGTGGTGGGTGGTGTGGCCGGAAGCGTTTTGTTGCTTCTAACCCCATCCAGCGTATTCGATGGCATCCTGCCATGGCTGTTGCTGGCGGCGACATTGATGCTTGCTGCAGGTTCAAGACTCAGCGCCCAGCTTCGGACGCAGACGCGTGCGAATGCTTTTGCATTCGCAATAGTTCAGTTCTTGCTGGGGCTTTATGGCGGCTATTTCGGGGGCGCAGTGGGTCTCATGATGCTCGCGGCGTGGAGCGCGCTCGGGGGCGGAGACATCAAGAGCCTGAATCCGACAAGAATGGTGATGGTAACTGCCGCGAACGCAGTTGCCGTAGTCGTCTTCATACTGGCCGAGCCTATCGTGTGGCAACAGTGCATTTCCATGACGTTAGGAGCGGTTATCGGCGGGTGGATCGGAGCGCATGTCGGACGCAGGCAGCCATCATCAGTCGTACGAGCGCTCACTCTTGCAGTCGCCGTTTTGACGACGGCGGTGTTCTTTTCCCGAGCCTATCTTTGAGTAGGTCGGGGGCACCTAGGAAGCTGGGTCTACGGTATTGGGGAAGAACTCTCTCGTTTCCCGATCCAGATTGCCAGCTTGCCCGCCGTTATCGAGAATGCCGATCGCCAGACATTGGCGTTCGCACCCAGTAGCCGACCAGGGCATGCCAGTGATGGCGAGGAAAAAGATCAGGATGCCGGCGAATGCCCCTGTCACAGCGTGCAGGTCGCGCCAGAACACCCGACGCGCCGGTGCAGATGGTCGGTGACACCGGCTGGGCTCAGCCGTCCACTCGGCTCATGCGACATCGATGATTTCGGTGATTTTTTCACCCGCCACCGTGAAGATCGACACACCGGATACGTCAATCTCCTGACCCGCTACCCAGCCGTTTGCCAAATCGGAAGCGATAACACCGTTAAACTGGACGTGAAGCACGGTCCTGCCATCTCTTGTCGACGATGATACGACCTTCTGGCGGCGTGATTTGAACATGGAGGCGCTCGACCGTGCGAGTTCCGCAAAGGCATCGCGTCCTTTCAGCGCGTGCGTGGTCTCTCCGCTCATTACATGAAGGAACGATACGCCGCCATCCAACTGTTCGACCATTCTGTCGATATCCTTGAGGTTATATGCGGTCACATAGTCGGCGACAGGGCGCGGCAATGCATCTTGAGACGTCTCACGTTGTTCAGACATAAATAAAGCCTTGATCATGTGTCGAAATCAGTCGCAGGAAAGATAGCCTGCGTGATTGTTTCTCGCTATTTCAAAGGAAGCAACACCCTGTATAACGGCGGTCGACACGCTTCCCGAATGGTTCACGCCACCGCGTTGCGAAAGTGTCTTCGAGGCAATTGTGGCAAAACCAAAACAGCTCTTTGACGGTGAAGAACATGGCAGATCGAGACGACTTTGTCGGTTTGGACGAACGGGCGGTTTTTTATTTTCTCTGCGTATATGAGCATGGATCATTGCGTTCCGCTGCCGAGGCCCTGGGGCTGACGCCATCGGCAATCGGCAGAAAGATCCAAATTCTCGAGCACCAGATTGGATACCCGCTTTTGAATCGAGACCTGCGAGGGTCGAAGCCCACACCGGCAGCTGATCTGCTGGCAAAATACCTGAAGGACCGAAACAAGCGTGACCGCCAGGTTCTTCACCAGATTTCCGAGCATGAGGGGCTGGAGAGCGGGGAAATTGCCATCAGTACGGGTGAAGGCTTCGCTCAGGACATGATGGAAACCGTCTTGGCGGAATTCATGCTCGCTCGTCCTGGCATACGGGTAAAGGTCGCGATTGGAACAACCGAAGAAATCATCAAGGACCTCCTTGAAAACCGTGCCGATGTCGCGATCGCCTATAATGCCAATCGGAACGACGAAATCGAAATCGTTGCTGAGTGCTCAGACCCCTTATGCGCCTATGTGCATCAAAGCCATCCGCTGGCGGGTAAAGGTGAGGCTTATCTAAGCGAGCTCACCGACTATCCGTCTGCGCTGCATTCGAAATCGTCAGGTATTCGAGCAGCAATGACGCGGTTTCAAAACGATGAAGGGATAACGCCGAGGATTCAGTTCGAGACAAGCTCCCTCCAGCTGTTAAAGTCCTATGTCGAGAAAAACATCGGCATTACGTTTCTGCCGGCTTCGGCGGGGACATTCCTGTTTGCTGCGGAGATAAAGAGGATCTCCCTGATAGACGCCGCTTTTGATAATGCAACGAACCAGTTGATGCTGCACCGAGGGCGGGCTCACTCTGGGATCACAATGCAATTGATAGGGATCGCGCGGGAAAAAATGATAACACTGCGAACGAAAGAAGCCCCTTCGAAAAGGAGACGGACTCATTCGTGACGAAAACTGGGTGCAACCCGTAAATCACGGATAGAGGCCCAGCTTTGGAAACTAGTAATGTCAGAGCTCGACAAAATCAGAAACATGACGCGCCGCTCTCCGGCATATTCGAACCCTTCCTCGTCTGGGGATACCAAGATCAGCAGCGGATCATCGACGGTTTCGGAGGGAAATCCTCCGGGACGGCTGTCGGCGTTCAGTAGAATAACGTGAGCCGCTTCAAGTCCTCTCGAAGCGTGGATCGTTTTGAAGGACATGCGCAATCCGGGGTGTCCGTATCGAAGATCCGGCATATTCGGGATGCTCGATCACGATGATCGTAGCCGCGACCTGATCACGCGCGTCTTCGATGGCGCCGATGAAGGGCTGACGCGTGACGATGTCCTCGACAACATTACGCTCTATTGGCTTACCAACACCGCAGTCTCCTCGGCGCGTCTCTACTGGGAAAGCAAGCTTGCCTTCTTTCAGCCGAAAGGAGTCGAGCTGCCGATGGGCGTGAGCGCATTTCCGGACGAGATCTATACCGCGCCGGAAAGCTGGGCGCGAAAGGCCTATCCCAAGCTCATCCACTACAAGCGGCTTTCCAAGGGCGGCCATTTTGCCGCATGGGAACAGCCACAGGTTCTGGCTGAAGAACTGCGCGGAACCTTCCGTCCGCTGCGTTGAGGAAAACGGCGACGCCCGGCAGGATATGCTGGGCGTCGACTATCGAGGCATTCGTGGAACTTACCTGCTACTACAATCCTGGTCGCCTTGACCGGCATTCTGCTGCTCTCGATCGTGATCGATCCGGTGACGGCTGGCGGCCTACTTGCCCCGCTTTTTGTGGCGATGGACCTGTTCGCGCTCCGCTATACGGCTTTCCGGAACCGGCAAACAAACCGTTGGAGCGAGGCAATATTGCTGCCGCGCCCGGTATTACCCAACCTGCTTCACAGCGAGGGTGCCTTTGGCAAGCGGCCTGATCAACGACTTTGCCGAAACGGTCGGATCGAGCCAGTTGGCCCATGCGTTGCGCTCGAGGATGACGATCTGCCGGTCGTGGTAGGGCGCGATATCCGGTCCCGGCGCCATCGTCAGCATCGTGAAGGCCTCTCCAATCTCCGGCGTTTCGCGCCAGATGCCGGCGATGCAGAAGATCGGCTCATCCTTCTTGGTGAACAGCCATTTGTCCTTGCGCTTCTTCTTTGGATCCTGTGGTTCGGTGAACTCGTAAAAGCCGTCGGCGACGATCAGGCAGCGATTGGAAGCGAACTCCCGACCTTCCGACCGAAAATTATACACCGGGCGTTTGTTTGGTCCGGGCCAACTCCAGCGCCGCTGCACGAGCTCGGCCTCATCGCCGGCTCCATCGATCGTCCGGATGATTGGGCCGACGTCGGTAATCTTAATGTCCTCGCGCGCTTCGAGGTTCGGTATGCCCTCACCAAAGCGGATCTTGATCTTCACATCGGCGAAGTCCTTCGCGATCGAAGCAGCATCCACCATCAGCCGATAATCATTGCACATGCGTCCTCCATGACAGGTTGGTTGCTTCGAAAAATTGTTCCTGATATGTTCTGTCCATGATGCGCGCGAAGGTTTTCCAGCCAGACGCCCCGCTCGATGAGCGCCGCGTCATCATAAGACGCCATGACGGCGATGTGGAGATGGTGGAGCTGCCATGGGGGCTGCGTCCCCGCGATGGCGGTCCGCGCGCCGCAAACGTCGTCCGATCGGAAGGACGGAGCTTCCCGACGCACCGCTGCCTGATCCCAGCTTCGGAGTTTCGCCATAGAAGCTTCAGCTTCGCGCTCGCCAATGGCGACTGGTTCTATTTCGCGGGGATCTGGCGGCCGGCGGCTGAGGATTGGCCGGAAGCCTATGCCATCCTTACCATCGAAGCGAATGCCGATATCGCGCCCTTCCATAACAGGCAGATGGCAGTGCTGACACGGGACCAACGCATGGCGTGGCTCGATGGAACTGTTGCCGAAGAGGAAATCCTGCGGCCGCTTCCGGCGGGGACATTCCGGGTCAAGCGCCGGGCTGGCGCCTCCGCTCAGCCCCTCCTGGCGATCTAAAGCGCCAACCGCAGCTGCGGCTCCGTTGAAGCGGCGCGCCGTTCCAGCGAGGAGAGGGTGACACCGAGCAGGCGCATGCCCTTTCGGGTCGGAAAGATCGGCGCCAGCAGCAGGCCGACGATCTCCTCAAGGTCGGCGATCGCGGCCAGAGGAGTGGGAACAGTCTTGCTGCGGGTGATCTGGTTGAAGTCGGCATATTTGACCTTGAGGGTCACCGTCTTGGCGCCGATCCCATTGGCCTCGCAATAACCCCACACCTTTTCGATCAGCGGCAGAAGCCCTTCGCGCGCCGGCTCGTAGGCATGGAGATCTTGCGAGAAGGTATCTTCGGCTCCGACGGATTTTCGTACCCGGTTCGGCTTGACCTGGCGCTCATCGATGCCGCGGGCGATGCCGTAAAAATAGGGACCGGACTTCCCGAAATGATCCACCAGGAATTCCAGCGTCTTTCCCTTGAGGTCGGCACCAGTGTCGATCCCCAGCCGGTGCATCTTTTCGGCTGTTGCCGGCCCCACGCCATGGAATTTCTTGACGGGAAGGGCTTCGACGAAAGCCGGCCCGTTTTTCGGGGTGATGACCGCCTGGCCGTTGGGCTTGTTGAGGTCGCTCGCCATCTTGGCGAGGAACTTGTTATAGGAAATACCCGCCGATGCGTTGAGGCCGGTGACCGCTTTGATCTTGGCGCGTATCGCCAGCGCGATCTCGGTGGCGATGTCCATGCCTTTCAGGTTCTCGGTGACATCGAGATAGGCTTCATCGAGCGACAGCGGCTCGATCAGCGGGGTGTATTCCGCAAAGATTTCCCGGATTTGCTGCGACACCGCCTTGTAGACGTCGAAGCGCGGCGGCACGAAAATCAGGTCCGGGCACTTTCGCTTGGCGGTCACCGACGGCATGGCTGAGTGAACGCCGAATTTGCGCGCCTCGTAACTCGCCGCCGCTACCACGCCGCGAGCGGCGGATCCACCGACGGCGATTGGCTTACCGCGCAGTTCCGGATTATCGCGCTGCTCGACTGACGCATAAAAGGCGTCCATGTCGACATGGACGATCTTGCGCGGCCGCTCGTGACCTTCATCGTTTGTCATGACTTACTTCCATCGGGACCATCTGTGTCCGCCAGACATGGGAAGTGCGCGCCGCATTTGTCACCTTCCGGCGTTTGCATGCGCAACCCATGGCCATCCGCCGGCGGAGTACCGCGAAGCTCGCACCGCCGCCGAACGCTTTCACCAACAGCTTGCGCTCGATCGTGCCATGGCGGTCACATCGCTGACAGATGAATTCGATAACCGGCTCACGATAATCCTTCAGTATCAAATCATTCAACGGCTCCGTCGGGCCATGCGAAAAAATTCCTAATTCAGCCATCGAATTGAATCCGTTCATGGAATTCGTCAGGCCCTCCTCCGCCTCAACTTCAGCGCGCTTCCTGTGCATTGACTCGTTTTTGCTTTGAGAACAAATAAAGAACATATCGCATTTTCTCAAGTCAAAACGGGCTGCCGCAAGGAGATCATGACTGCATCAGTCGCCACTTCGAATGCCGTTCTCAATGGGTTGCGCGAAAAAATCGCCAGCCTGGAAGGAGTGGGTTCGCGCCGTCGCAGTGTCCTGCCGTTCGGCGTTGGCGAGATCGATGCGCGGCTGCCGGGCGGTGGCCTGGCCTACGGCGCGCTGCATGAAGTGGCCGGCGGCGGGAACGGCGCGATCGACGGAGCGGCCGCGGCCCTCTTCATCGGCGGGATTGCGGCCCGTACCACCGGCAAGGTCGTCTGGTGCCTGACGCGTTTCGACCTGTTCTTTCCCGCACTCGCCCAGGCCGGGCTTCACCCCGACCGCGTCATCTTCGTCGAATGCGACAAGGAAGAGACGGTGCTGGCGAGCTTCGAAGAGGCCTTGCGCTATGGCGGCCTCGGCGCGGTCGTCGCTGAGCTGGTGCGCCTGCCCATTACAGCATCGCGCCGGCTCCAGCTTGCAGCGGAAAAGTCCGGCACATTGGGCCTGGTGATCCGCCGCTGGCGGCGCCAGACGGAAGCCTCCGATTTTGGTATGCCGACGGCCGCGGCAACCCGCTGGCGGATCTCGGTGCTGCCGTCCGAGCCGCTTCCGGTGCCGGGTATCGGTCGCGCGCGCTGGCTGGCGGAGCTCATGCGGGTCAGGGCAGGCGAGGGAGGAGAATTCATTATCGGAGCAAGTGATGGCAAGGGTCGTATCTGTCTTTCTTCCGACACTGCCGACCGACCGGATCAGGCGCGCCGATCCTTCGCTCAATCCTGACACGCCGCTGGTGGTAATCGCCAGGAGCGGGTCGAAGCGATGGGTGGCGGCGGCCGATCCGGCAGCTCACAAACTCGGACTGCGCGTCGGCATGCCCGCCGCCAAGGCGCAGGCGCTGGTCCAGGGGCTGGCGATGATCGACGCCGATCCGGCGGCTGACCTCGCGACACTTGAACGGCTGACGCTCTGGGCCTTGTCGCAATATTCTCCCGTCGTTGCCATGGATCCCCCTGATGGCATCGTCATGGATACCGAAGGCGCCGACCATCTGCAGGGCGGCGAGGACCTGATGCTCTCCGGTCTCGTCAACCGTTTCCGCGGCCGGGGTCTCTCGGCGCGAGCGGCGATCGCCGACAGCTGGGGTGCGGCGCATGCGCTCGCCCGGTCAATGGATCGCGAGACGGTTATCATCCCGCGCGGCGAGACCGCCAAGGCCGTAAACCGTTTGCCGCTGTCCTCGCTGCGGCTGCCGGCCGAGATCGTCGGAAGTCTCCGCACGCTCGGCTTCGCCACCGTCGGCGATCTGGCAGCGACACCGCGGGCACCGCTGACGTTGCGTTTCGGGTCCGAGGTTGGACGCCGCCTCAACCAGATCTTCGGCCGGCTCGCCGAGCCCATCGATCCGATCCGGCCGGCGGACCTCGTCGAGGTCCAGAAATCCTTTGCCGAGCCGATCGGGGCAGCGGAGACCATCGAGAAATATGTTAGCCGTCTGGTGCGGCAGCTCTGTCTTGAGCTCGAGAAGCGAGGGCTTGGTGTGCGGCGCGCCGACCTCATCGTTCACCGCGTCGACAACAAGATCCAGTCGCTCCGGGCGGGCACGGCCAAGCCGGTCCGCGACGTCGCCTGGCTGACAAAACTCTTCCGAGATCGGATCGAGAAGATCGAGCCGGGCTTCGGCATCGAGAAGCTGAGCCTCGCGGCCATCATCGCCGAACCGCTTGTTGAGATGCAATCGGCTTCCTCGCTGATCGAAGAGCGGATCACCGATGTGACGCCGCTGATCGACGTGCTGGGAAACCGCGGCGGCCAGCGGATCTTCCGTGTCGCGCCTGTCGCAAGCGATGTGCCCGAACGCAGCGTCCAGCGGATCGCCCCGACGGCCGACGAGGTCGGCACCACCTGGCCGCTCCATTGGCCGAGGCCATCCAGGCTTTTGCCACATCCGGAAACCATCGAGGTGATTGCCCTGCTGCCGGATCATCCGCCGGTCTCCTTTACCTGGCGTGGAAAGCGGCGCCGGGTAAAGCGCGCCGACGGCCCTGAGAGGATCTTTGGAGAGTGGTGGCAGCGCAGTTCGGAATGGGTTGCCGTTCGCGACTATTTCGTCGTCGAGGATGATGCCGGAGAGCGCTTCTGGATTTTCCGGTCCGGCGATGGCGTCGACGCCGATACCGGATCGCGCAAGTGGTTCCTGCATGGGGTGTTTGCCTGATGCGCTACGCCGAGCTGCAGGTCACCACCCACTTCTCTTTCCTTCGCGGCGCAAGCTCGGCGGAAGAACTTTTCGCGAACGCCAAACTCATGGGCATCGAGGCGCTCGGCGTCGTCGACCGCAACAGCCTGGCCGGTATCGTCCGGGCGCTGGAAGCATCGCGCGCCACCGGCCTGCGCCTCGTCGTCGGTTGCCGGCTCGATTTGGCTGACGGCATGTCGATGCTCGTCTATCCCACCGACCGCGATGCCTATTCGCGGCTGACGCGGCTCTTGACGCTGGGCAAGGGCCGGGGTGGCAAAGCCAACTGCATCCTGCATCTCGATGATGTGGCGCACTATTCCGAAGGCCTGATCGGCATTCTCGTACCGGATCTGGCCGACGAGGTCTGCGCCGTGCAGTTGAGGAAGATGGCGGATGTCTTCGGCGGCCGTGCCTACGTCTCGCTCTGCCTTCGCCGGCGCCCGAACGATCAGCTACGGCTGCACGAGTTGTCGAACCTGGCGGCGCAGCACCGGGTGAAGACGGTCGTCACCAATGACGTGCTGTTTCACGAGCCCGGCCGGCGGCAGCTGCAGGACGTCGTCACCTGCATCCGCACCGGCACCACCATCGACGATGTCGGCTTCGAGCGCGAGCGGCACGCGGACCGCTATCTAAAGCCGCCGGATGAAATGGCGCGTCTGTTTCCCCGCTACCCGGAAGCGCTGGCACGCACGATCGAAATCGTCGAGCGCTGCAGGTTCAGTCTGGAGGAGCTCGTTTATCAATATCCCGAGGAAGCGTTGATCCCGGGCATGACCGCCCAGCAATCGCTGGAACACTATACCTGGGAAGGCGTGAAGACGCGGTATCCCGAAGGCTTGCCGACGCATGTCGAAAAGACGATCCGTCACGAGCTGTCCCTGATCGAGACGATGAAATATGCCCCGTATTTCCTGACGGTCTTCTCCATCGTCCGCTTTGCCCGGTCGCAGGGCATTCTCTGCCAGGGCAGGGGATCGGCGGCCAACTCCGCCGTCTGCTACGTGCTCGGCATCACCTCGATCGACCCGGAAACCAACGACCTCCTCTTCGAGCGCTTCGTCAGCCAGGAGCGGGACGAGCCACCCGACATCGATGTCGATTTCGAACACGAAAGGCGGGAGGAGGTGATCCAATGGATCTACAAGACCTACGGCCATCACAAGGCCGCACTCTGCTCGACGGTGACCCGCTATCGTGCCAAAGGCGCCATTCGCGGCGTCGGCAAGGCGCTCGGCCTGCCCGAGGACCTGATCAAGGCGCTTTCCTCCGGCATCTGGTCCTGGTCGGAAACGGTCGGCGAGCAACAGCTGCGCGCACTCGGCCTCAATCCGGACGACCGTCGTCTCGCCTTGACCTTGCGGCTTGCCCAGCAGCTGATGGGAGCGCCGCGGCATCTCGGCCAGCACCCGGGTGGATTTGTTCTGACCCATGACAGGCTGGATCATCTCGTGCCGATCGAGCCGGCGGCGATGGCCGGCCGCCAGGTGATCGAATGGGACAAGGATGATGTCGAGGCGCTCAAAATGATGAAGGTCGATGTATTGGCGCTCGGCATGCTGACCTGCATGGCCAAGGCGTTTGCCTTTATCGGCGAGCACAGGCACCACGATCTCGATCTCGCGACTATCCCGCACGAGGATCCGGCGACCTATGCAATGATCCGCAAGGCCGACACATTGGGCACCTTCCAGATCGAGAGCCGGGCGCAGATGTCGATGCTGCCTCGCATGAAACCGAAAACCTTCTACGATCTCGTCATCCAGGTGGCGATTGTCCGGCCGGGGCCAATCCAGGGCGACATGGTCCATCCTTATCTGCGCCGCCGCGAAGGCAAGGAGAAGGTTGAATATCCGACGCCCGAACTGGAGGCGGTCCTCCACAAGACGCTCGGCGTGCCGCTGTTCCAGGAGTCGGCGATGAAGGTGGCGATGGTCTGTGCGGGGTTCACGGGCGGCGAAGCCGACCAGCTCCGAAAATCCATGGCGACCTTCAAGTTCACCGGCGGCGTCTCACGATTCCAGGACAAGCTTGTGAGCGGGATGATCCGAAACGGCTACACAAAGGAGTTTGCCGAGAAGACGTTTTCGCAGCTGGAAGGTTTTGGCAGCTACGGCTTTCCCGAAAGCCATGCGGCCTCCTTCGCGCTGATCGCCTATGCCAGCAACTACATTAAATGCCATTTCCCGGACGTCTTCTGCGCCGCTCTGTTGAACTCGCAGCCGATGGGGTTTTATGCGCCGGCACAAATCGTACTCGATGCGAAGAAACACGGCGTCGAGGTGCGACCGGTCTGCATCAACCGCTCCCGCTGGGACTGCACGCTCGAGGAGGTGGAAGGCACGGACCGGCACGCGGTACGGCTTGGCATGCGTCTGGTGCGCGGTTTGGCGACCGCCGACGCCGCACGCATTGTCGCCGCGCGCGCCGACGAGCCGTTCGCATCGGTGGATGACATGTGGCGCCGGTCCGGTGTGCCCGTGGCCTCCCTCGTCGAGTTGGCCGAGGCCGACGCCTTCCTGGCGTCATTGCGACTCGAACGACGCGATGCGCTTTGGGCGATCAAGGCGCTACGCGACCAGCCGCTGCCTCTGTTCACGGCCGCAGCCGAACGCGAGGCGCGGGCAGTCGCCGAGCAGCAGGAGCCGGAAGTCGAGCTCAGGCAAATGACCGATGGGCATAACGTCGTCGAGGATTACAGTCACGTCGGGCTGACACTCCGCGAGCACCCATTGAGATTCCTGCGGGCCGACCTTGCCAAGCGCCGGATCGTCACCTGTGCCGAGGCCATGACGGCCCGCGACGGCCAGTGGCTGATGGCGGCCGGCCTGGTGCTGGTGCGCCAGCGGCCGGGTTCGGCAAAGGGCGTGATGTTCATCACCATCGAGGATGAGACCGGCATTGCCAATGTCGTCGTCTGGCCAAAGCTGTTCGAGCGGTCGCGTCGGGTCGTGCTCGGCGCCAGCATGATGGCGATTAACGGCAAGATCCAGCGAGAAGGCGAGGTGGTTCACCTGGTCGCCCAGCAGCTCTTCGACCTTTCGGCCGACCTGTCAGGGCTTGCCGGGCGTGACGGTACGTTTTATCCGCCAACCGGCCGCGGCGACGAGTTCGCCCATGGCTCGGCGAGCAGTCCCGATTCACGCGAAAAAGCACCTCCGGGCGTTCGGGCGAGGGACATGTTCGTGCCGGATCTTCATATCGATACGCTGAAGATCAAGAGCCGGAATTTTCAGTAAACTGGCTAATCGCCTGTTGCAATCGCGGGGTCTTGGGTTAAACGCGTTCGGCGCAATACAGCCTTTCATGCGCAGCTGCCTCGCCGCGACATGGGTCGCCTAGGCGATACCTCATGGGCGGGGAGGACGCGCGCGCAGACAACGAATTCTTCCGCGCCCGGTTCACTCTGGTGTCCGCCTGCTGCTATCGACATAGTCATGGGGAGTGTGGCAAGACCTCGAATGCGTGCATAGTGGGCGGTCAGCGAGGAACAGCGCGGTCAGCGGTCGATTTGCAGCCATGTGCGACGATGTCCGGTGTGCCGCGAGCGCGACTTGGTCGTCGTAGATTTCGATTAGCGTGTAGCTGTCCGTCAGGGTGCTCGACTTGAACAATTCGTACAGGCGGCTACCCGGTTCATTGGCGCGCACCGCAGCGGCCTGGACCGCGAAGGCGCGTTCAAATGCGTCGGTGTTACCCGGCGCGACTGTGAGTTCGACCATCATCCCGATCATCGTATCGCCTCGCATCTACGGCCAACAGAAGCCCGGCCCATAACCGGGCCGGGTCCAGCGACGGATTATGCCTTCGCCACGAACTCCTGCGCGGTGATGGCGTTGGCATAAAAGGGTGCGATCTCAGCAACGAAGTCGTCCTGCTGCTTCCGGGTATAGCCGGCTGACGCGTCGTAGATGACGTTGGTGTGGTAGCCGAGGTCGTGCGCGTTGCGCATCGAAGACTCGACGCACTGTCGCAGCGAAAACCCCGACAGGTAGATCTCATCGATGCGGTTGTTGCGCAGATAGCCGTCGAGCGTGGTTCCGACGAAGACGCTGCTGCCGCCGGCGCGTTCGCGAACGACATGTTCGCCCGCCGCCGGCTCGAAGCCGGGGAAGAAATCGGCCTGCTCGCCCAGAAACGAGCCGTAGTCACGCATCATCTTGCGCAGGCCATATTTGGCCTCGCCAAGCACCTTGAAGGTCGGCTCGAACTTCAGCGAGGCGTGGATCACGTGCATGCCGCGACGGCGGGCCTCTTCGAGAGTGATCTTCGAATTGGCGACGGCGGTGTCGACCTGCTCGCGATCTTGAAACGCCGGATATATGCCACCGGTCGGCGAGAGCCAGTCGTTGACATATTCGATTAGGATCAGCGCGCTCTTGGATGCGTCGGTCATGGTATAACTCCTGGGATGTTTGTTAGGGTCAGGCGGCGATCATCGCGCCTTGCTGGCGCAGGTGCTCGCGAAACAGATCGGGATAGGTGTCGATCACAGCGTTCTTGACACTGGGTCGTTCGGCAAGTGCCGCGCGCCATGCGGTCACGCGTGGCAGGCCAGCGAAGATCGGGTCCGCCACGGCCGGATTGATGATCCCGAAATAGCGGAACAGCGGTGCGTAGACCGCATCGACCAGACCAAAATCCGCCCCGGCGAAATACGGGCCGTCGCCTAGTTCGGCCTCGATCTTGCATAGCCGATCATGGAAGGCGGCCCGCTTGGCGTCGGCGGTCGCCATGTCCTTGGCGTGAAGGAACTGCCAACCCTCCGCAAAGGTCTGGGTGGCGAATTCGATCCAGGCGCGATGCCGGGCACGCACCAATGCATCGTCGGGATACATCGCCGCGCCACCCTGCGTCTCGTTTAGATATTCGCAGATCACGACGCTTTCGAAGAGGATCGCATCCTCACCGTTCGGCTGGCGCACCTTCAGCACTGGCACCTTGCCGGTCGGCGACAAGGCCAGGAACCAGCCGGGCTTGGCCGATAGGTCGACGTTGACCCGGTCGAAGGCCACCCCCTTTTCGAGGAGGACGATCGCGGCGCGCTGGACGAATGGGCACAGCGGGTGGCTGACGAGAGTGAGGTTTTTCTCGGTCATGACGGTGTCTCGATGTGGTGGAATGGAGATCAGAGCGACTGGCCGCCCGACACGTCGAACGTCGTGCCGTTGGCCCAGCCGAAATCGTCGGACAGGATGGCTGCGACCGCGCCACCGATGTCGTCGGGCTGGCCGACGCGGCCGAGCGCGATATTGCCGGCAACAAAGTCATTGATTTGCTTGTCGTCGCGCACCCGGCCGCCGCCGAAGTCAGTGGCGATGGCGCCCGGCGCAATCGCGTTGACGCGGATCTGACGAGCGCCCAGTTCGACCGCCATGAACTTGGTCAGCGTCTGCATCGCCGCCTTGGCGGCGGCATAGAGGCCATAACCGGCCATGGTCGTCCGCACAAAGCCGGTAGAGACGTTGAGGATGCGCCCGCCGTCGACGATCAGCGGCAGCAGCTTCTGGGTCAGAAACAGCGGCCCGCGCAGGTGCATGTCGACCATCTGGTCGAACTGGTCCTCGCTCGCGTCGGCAACCATTACATACAGGCCCTCACCACCGTTGTTCACCAGATAGTCGAACCGGTCGACGCCAAACGTGGTCCCCAGCGTGTGGGTGACCGCCTGCGCGAAGCCGGAAAAGCTTGCCGTGTCAGTGACGTCGAGCGCCAGCATTGCCGCCTTTCCGCCCAGGGCTTCGATCTCTTCAACCAGTGACTGGGCTTCTGCGGCGCTGTTTCGGTAGGTGCCGATGACGCCCACACCACGCCTGGCGAGATGCAGCGCCATGTTGCGACCGAGGCCGCGGCTGGCGCCGGTAATGAGTGCGATCTTCTGAGACATGGCTACGTTCCTTGTGATTTTGATTTTCCGGACGGCACGCCGCTGAGGCGTGGCATTCGCTGCCAGTCAGATAGGCGATTGCTGTGTCCGACGCCCCGCCTGATGCTCTCAATTGCTTGCCTGATTGTCTCAGGCTCTTTGCAGGCGTGAGGATTGATGTCATATTCTTCGGCATGACCGGTAACCTACAGCCCCTTCGCGATCTCGCGCTCCGCCACGGACGGACCGGAATGACCCTGACGCCGATCCCGCGCGTGGTAATCGGCGTGGGGCAAGCGACCTCGGAGACGTCACCGTGTCTCTACCGCTCGATGATCTGCTTTATTCTGCAGGGATCGAAAGAGGTGGCCATCCACGACGACGTGCTGCGCTACGACGCGTCCCAATATCTGGTCAGTGCACTCGATCTGCCTTTAAGCGGACAGATCCATGACGCCGACGACGGCAGTCCCTATGTGGCGGTTTCGTTAGTACTCGATCCGGCACTTCTCGCCGAGGTCGCATCGACGATGCCGGCGGCGCGCGACGCGGACGCTCCAGGCAGTGGCATCGCGATCAACCCGATGACTCCGCCGCTGCGCGACACGCTGCTGCGACTGCTGGCCTTGCTCGACACACCTGCGGACATCCCGGCGCTCGCGCCGTTGGCCGAGCGCGAATTGCTCTATCGTCTCCTACAAGGCTCACAGGGGCGACTGTTGCGCCACATCGCCCGCCCGGAAGGCGCGATCGGCGGCATCCGCCGCGCGGTTGAATGGATTCGCGACCATGGCAACACGCGGCTGCGGATCGAGGCACTGTGCGACGCCGCTGGCATGAGCCGCGCAAGCCTGCATCGACACTTTCTCGCGCTGACTGGATTGAGCCCGATCCAGTATCAGAAGCAGCTACGCCTTCAGGAAGCACGCCAGTTGCTGCTCGCTGGCGACCATAGTGCCTCCGACGTCGCCTATGCGGTCGGCTATGAAAGCGCCTCTCAGTTCAGCCGCGAATATTTGCGGCAATTCGGGGCTCCGCCCGTCCGCGACGTGCGCAGGATCAGGGAGTCGATCGGCGATCAGATTATCAGTTAAAGATCACTGTCAGTTTCGATGTCATCGAGTGCATGCTGTTTAGCGAACCTTGTGTTCTTCCCGCCATGGCCAGCCGCACGTGGACTTTGACAGTCTGCCACCCGTTTCTGTTATTTGTTAAAAAGGTTGCCTTGTGCAGACGGCGCACGCTTAGCCTTTATCGAGAACGAATCCATACCGTAGGCCGGAATTGCTTCGGCTGCACGCTTTGTAGAGCCCATCAACGCGCGTGTCTGAAAGCAGCCACGCTTTGCGATTCCCCTCGATAACGGACTGCTTATAGGTCAGGCTCGTCGCGACCGCCATGCTTGGAACTGCAGCGAGCCTAGGTGCTGGCTCAGTCATCATGCGCGAGCGAAGTCGACAGATCGAGCATCGCGCCAGCGTCTGCGATGAGCTGACGGCCTTTCGCGGTGATACCCTGGACCGCGTCCTCTCCGATCTACGCAAACGCGTGGCAGTTCCTCAACGCCAGCGATCACGCGACTGCTGATGAGAAGAAAGCTGCGTTTCAAGACCGTCTCCAGCGACTGGAGACGCGAGGTTCGACCCTTGAAGCACTGGAGATGCAAAACCTTGTTTTCCATCAATCGATCGGCCAGCTTCCCATTGTATCCCCAAGCTACTGCGATCTGGATTTCATCATGGTCGCCAATAAGGCGATTCAGCAGGGCTGGCATTGTTCCGGCGTTAAACAGCGTGACCTTCATCATTCCCCTCAAAGCTAAGCCGGCGTCGAGCGACCGCCTAAGTCCTACACTCAGAGAAACACGGCCTTACATGTGAAGTCTTTGGATTTGATTGCCGCCCATCCGCTCAATCGACCTCGCCTCGCATAATAGCAGGGCGCCTACCTTGCCTGGTTCCGTTCTTTGAGGGCGACACGCAAGCCATCTTGGACCCACCGAGGGAGCCAAAATTTTTCCCTGAGGCACGCGTCCCCTCGCACGCTCGCTTGCTGGGTGGCCGCGAATGCGGCAAGCCAATGGGCGCGCAGACTTGACGCTTCGAGATCGTGAGCCGAACCGTCGGAATCGGCTGCGGCTGGAGTCTGAGCGCAATTGGATGGAGTTGGGTGTTGTTCATCCCTTAAGGGAGCTCTGCATTGCAGCTGACACGAGCGTTGTGCTGTGCTTGTTTCCGATTTGTGCGTCTAGGATCGCATAATGGATCGAAGGGAACACCAATTCATCGGACACGCCGATGGGCGGTACCGGTGAAGGGAACTACGCCGGCAGGCGCGCCTCGGCATAATGGTCGGCCGCCTGTTCCAGCACCTCTTCTGCCCACTGGTTCAGACTCTTTCCCGAAAGCTCAGCAGCAAGCGCTGCTCGGCGATGGACTTCGGGAGCGACACGAAACATCATCTTCCCGGAATAGGGTCGCTGAGGCTCTTTGCCGATTTTCCTGCAGGTCTCCAGGTAGTCATCAACTGCCTCATGGAAGGCTTTCTTGAGTTCAGCGACACTGTCACCGTGAAAGCCGATTACATCGGAGATACCTGCAATCCTGCCGAAAAACACATCGTCCTCAGCGTCGAATTCGATGCGAGCGTGATACCCGTTGTAGGTCATGGTGTTCATGGCGTTACTCCAATCTGCATCAGGAACTCGCGAGCATCGCGCACCTGATAGCGCTTTGCTTCCTTGGCCGGATGTGGTCTATGGAAGCTCGCAATGATCCCGTCTTTTTCAAACTTAACGCGGGAACCGTTCCCCTCAATGAGGTCGGCTCCGGCAGCCACAAGCAAATTCTCTATAGCGGCCCATTCAATGGTTCCCGAGACCGGGTCCTTGAAGACCGCCGCGAGAGTCTTCCTCTGCTTGCTGTTCATGCTAGCAAATATAGAGACGCTTGCTGATTATGCAAGCGAAAACTCAGCAATCATCTTAAATTCATCCCAAAGATCGAATGTGCGGCGTGGCCGGGCGTAATCACGGGTAGGCTTGGTTCTCGATGCCGAGATCAACGGGTCGGTGGTTCGAACTGGTTCAAGGCGAAGGTGTCTCACGCGGCCGCAATTTATGAGATGCTTCTTTTCCGCCATCTTCAGACATTGCCTGCATAGCTAAAAGCCACAAATCCGGAACGGATGAGCGGGCTAGTCGTCCCGCCTCCCTGACGGCCGCTATGCTGAGGCTCCTGCGGCTATTCCGCCCTAAGCGCGGCAAGGCCACGGAAATCCTTTTCACGGCGCCGCTATGCTGATTTCTCCGATACTCTTCAAGCGAACCTGAATCCGGCCGTCGGCGGTGACCTTGCCTCGTTGAATAATCCATTTTGAAATAAGCTCTGGGCCATTGAGGACCAGGGAATGAAGCGCAACCGTTTAGCGTGATGCGGTGCCGCGAGCCGGAAATGGCTCCGCACTGCAACCCGCCGCTACCGCCCCAAATACAGCAACCAAAAACTGGCGGAGCGAACTCAAAGCTGGATAAAACTTGAGGGCAAGTCATGACCGCTGACAACGCGCTAGAGAGTTGTAGGGTTAAAATGCGTGTCTATATCAGTTCCATGAACCTTTGGTCGATATCAAGGCGACATTTGTTTCCGAGAACGCACTCGATCCTGAAAGAGATCAATTGAGTGATTTGACTTTCTCATGATTGCGCCGGCAGGTCTTATTGATGTGGAAGACCTGTCGGCGACCAGTTTTAATGGACTTTGCTTGAGTAAAGCAAAGTGGCGGCCGCAAGAACGCAACCTACTGCGCCAACCGTGGCGAAGATGTAGAAGTTCCACTGCGGGGCGAGACCGGCGCCAAGCACGGCACCCCCGATGGCTGGACCGATCATTCCGCCGATACGGCCGATGCCGAGTGAGAAACCGAGGCCGGTTCCGCGGATTTCGACCGGATAGAGGTTTCCGACGAGGATGTTGGCGAGGATCTGCGTGCCGATCGTTCCCGTGCCTGCGAGTGCCACCAGACCATAGACCTGGAGGCCCTGATCCACCTGCGTCAGCAGCCAGATCGAGCAGGCTCCGAGTAGAAACATGCCCGCGACGACAATCTTGACATTGCCGCGGTCGGCAATCCTCGCGCCGATCAGCAGCCCGATTGCGGCTCCGAGATTGAGGGTTACCGAGAAGAGTAGGGCGGAGCCGAGGTCATAGCCCATCTTATTCATGATGGTCGGAAGCCAGTTGACCATGCCGAATGTCAGCAGGAGCGAACAGAAGTGGATACCCCATGCGTTCAAGGTCGGCAGCAGGCGACCTTCGGAAAACAGCGACCGGATGCCGACCTGTACAATAGGCTTAGCGATGGGATTGGCCAGCCCGTACTGGTCTGCGATCTGGTTGGCTTCGCTCTGGCGGTTCTTCGTTGCCAGCCATTCGGGAGACTCGGGTATGAGGCGGATGAAGAAAGGCAGAAGCAGGATCGGTGCGCCGCCGATGATCATCAGCGGACGCCATCCGTATTTCTGTATCAGCAGCATTCCGAGGATGCCCGAAACGATGCCGCCGGCGAGATAACCGAGAAGAGCAATCGAATAGGCCATTGCCTTCCGCTTCGGCGGAGAAAACTCGATGATCAACGCGGTTACAGTCGGAAAAAGAGCGCCAAGGCCTAGGCCGGCAAGAAAGCGTGTTCCCTCGAAAACGAGAAAGTTCGGCGCAAGACCGCTGCCGATCATCATAACGGAGAAGCTCAGCAGACTGCCTATGATGACCTTGCGGCGACCTATCCTGTCAGCGAGTGTCCCGGCGACGAGAGCGCCCAGCAGCATACCGAACAGGGTGATGGAGGCGGCTCGTCCCACCAAGCCGGGCGTCAAGCCCCAGTTGGCTTCACCGAGCAATGCCGGCGCGACGGCGCCGTAGACGATCAGGTCATAGCCGTCGAACAGGATCAGCAGACCGCAAAGAGCGATGATGATATTCGGGCTGCGAACGCGTTCCTTGATAATAGCGAGATCTTGTATGGCCAATTTTCCCTCCCCATACATTTGAGTACAGGAAGTACGCTCCTGCCAGCGGCAGGTCCGCGTTGATCCATGTACAAATCCTCCTGGATCGTTGCCGGCGTGGTTCCTCCCAGCTCCAGACTCGCCCATGAGAGCGCGATGTCAAGACAACGATGACACCCTATTAAATACTTGCGAATAAAATATTTGCAACTGCAATCTTTTCAGATGGCAACTTTTCCCTTTCCGGATATTGCCGGCAGGTTGCTGTGCATGCGGCGCAGCGCCTTCTTCAGGGCTGCGACCTCTTCTTCCGACATGCCCTGCACCGCGGTGCGTTCAAGTTCCACGGCAAGCGGCATAAGCCTTTCCGTCATCGCCTCGCCCTGCGGGGTCAGCCTTACGATGACGATACGGCCGTTTTCTTCCGGACGTGTTCGCGACACCAGCTTGCGCTTGGCCAGTGTGCCGACCAGGCGCGAAAGCGTCGAAATCTCGACGGAGACGACGTCGGCGAGATCCCCCAGGGTGCTCTCCTGGCGCTCTTTGAGCATGGCCAGGACCCGGTACATCGCCACGCTGAGATTGTCTTCGGCGATTCTCTGCGCGAATACCTCGGCTATCCGCACGCCGGCGCGATTGAGAAGATAGGGAACGGAATCGGTAAGTTTGTACATGTCTCTGTCTGCTGGCGGGATTCGGCTTGCCGGGGGCTCTCTCCGACATGCACCTAAATGACCGGAATGACAACACGATTGGCTTCAGCCGCCGAGAACGGCTGGGAAGATCAAGCATTTTCCGCATAATTTTTAAATTTGCATTGACAACAATTGCAAATGCAATAATTTAAATTACAGGAGACACGGGAGGAAATCATGTCTGCCACTGCTGCCCTCGGCATAGCGCCGGCCCCCGCACCGATCAGCGATGCATTTCGATCGACCATGCGTCGTTTCCCGGCGACGGTGACGGTCATTTCCGCCTGTCGCAACGGCGCGGATCATGGAATGACGGCAACGGCCGTGACATCACTTTCGATGGATCCGCCATCTCTCATCATCTGCCTGAACAATCGCACCTACCTGCATGACATGCTGCTTGAGGTGCCTGAATTCGCAGTCAGCGTTCTGACCGACAGGCAGGCAGCCGTATCGGAAGGTTTCAGCGGCAAGATTGCGCCTGAGCGTCGGTTCGATGCTGCCGATTGGATTCGCCATGAGCGCGGCATGATGGTGCTGGGATCCGCTCATGCCGCGGTTGTCTGCCGCCGTATGGGCGCAGTTCCTTATGGAACGCACACGATCTTCATCGGGCAGGTGGTGGATACACGCCATTCCGACGACACCACCGCGCTGATGTACGAGAACTCGAAATATTGCGCGCCACAGCACGCGCTTCCTGCATCCCAGAACTGAAGGTAGTTCCATGAACAATACAGCTGCCCTGTTTCCCGCCTCGGCGCGGGTCGAGAACGCATGTCTTGCAGATCGCATCGCCCCCGTGCTGGAGGAGATCCGTGCCGGCGCGCGCGATACCGAAAAATCCGGCCGCGTGCCGGCACGCAATATCGATCTGCTGCGCGCCGCCGGCTATTTCGATATCGTCAAGCCTGCCCGTTTCGGTGGCGAGGAAGGATCGTTTGCCGAGCTTGTCGATGCAAATATCCAGCTGTCGTCGGCTTGTGCCTCCACCGGCTGGGTTGCGGGCCTCCTTTCCGCGCATCAATGGCTCCTTGCCATGTTTGATGAAAGGGTTCAGCAGGACGTGTGGGGCAGCAATCCGGATGCGCTGCTCTGCGGTTCCTATGCGCCGGTCCGCATGGCGGAGCGCATCGAGGGCGGTTTCCGGTTATCCGGTGACTGGGCCTTTGCGAGCGGATGCGATAATGCACAGTGGGCGCTCTGTGCGGCGATCATTCCGCCAAACGGCGAGGGGGAGCGTCCTGTACCGGCGTTCCTTCTGGTTCCCGCCAGCGATTATGCCATTGCCGAGACCTGGGACGTGGTCGGCCTCGCGGGGACCGGCTCAAAAAGCCTGATCCTCAAGGACGTCTTCGTTCCGGAATGCCGTATGCTGAGCTTTCCGGATGCGACCTCCGGCAGAACGCCGGGCGGACGTGGCTATAAGGGTATCGGCCTTTTCAACATTCCGCTGCTGATGGGGGTTCCGTTCTGCCTCGGCAGCGCGGCCGTCGGTGCGGCGAAGGGCGCATTGGAGAGCTATATCGACCACATGGGGGCCCGTGTGACACGTGGCGCAGTCGCCGGTGGCAACAACAAGATCGCAGAATTTCCGACGATCCAGCTTCGCGTGGCGGAAGCCTCCGCATCCGTGGATGCCGCCCGCGAAATCATTCTGCGCGATATTGCCCGGGCGCAGCAACTGGCCCAGGCCCGCGAGGATGGCGCCGGCGAGATCACCGAAGAAGATCGGATTCTTGCCCGTCGTAGCCAGTCTTTTGCGGTCAGCCTGGCCCTCCGGGCCGTGGAAGCTCTCAATGCATCGACAGGCGGCCTCGGCCTCCAGATGTCCAATCCCGTCCAGCGGGCATGGCGCGATGCAAATGCCGTCGGGCGCCATATTTCCATGAACTGGGATGCCGTGGGGACCATGGTTGGCCAGCAGCTGCTCGGTCTTCCGCCCAAGGGACAATTCTGATCCGCCATCCCACTATTTCGATTGAAGACAGGAAAGAGAGCATATCGTGCAAGGCAAGATCGCGCTTGAAGAACATTTCGCCATTCCCGAGACGCTGCAGGATTCGGCTGGTTTCGTGCCGGGCGACTACTGGACGGAACTGTCCGCCCGGCTTCTCGATATCCAGGACAAGCGTCTGCGGCTGATGGATGCCCATGGCATTGAGAAAATGATCCTGTCGCTGAACGCTCCGGCCGTGCAGGCGATCCCGGATAAGGCAAAGGCTCTGGAGACTTCCCGACGCGCCAATGACTTTCTGGCGGAGCAATGCGTCAAGAACCCGAACCGTTTCCTGGGATTTGCAGCTTTGCCCCTGCAGGATCCGGATGCGGCCGCGCAGGAATTGCAGCGATGCGTGACGACGATGGGTTTCGTCGGTGCACTGGTCAATGGCTTCTCGCAGGAAGGCGACGGAACGACGCCGCTCTACTACGACCTGCCGCAATATCGTCCGTTCTGGGCCGAAGTCGAAAAACTCAACGTTCCCTTCTATCTGCATCCGCGCAACCCGCTGCCGCAGGATAGTCGGATCTATGCTGGCCATTCCTGGCTGATGGGTCCGACCTGGGCGTTCGCACAGGAGACCGCTGTTCACGCGCTACGCTTGATGGGATGCGGCCTGTTTGACGAACATCCGGCTTTGCGCATCATCGTTGGTCACATGGGCGAGGGACTGCCATATATGATGTGGCGCATCGACAACCGGAATGCGTGGGTCAAGGTGGAAAAGAACTATCCGGCCAAACGCCCGATTGCCGATTATTTCAACGATAATTTCTACATCACGACCTCGGGGAACTTCCGCACGCAGTCGCTTATCGATGCTATGCTGGAAATCGGCGCGGACCGAATTCTGTTCTCGACAGACTGGCCATTCGAGAACGTCGACCATGCTGCAAACTGGTTCGACAACACGACCATCTCCGAGGCCGACCGTCTGAAGATCGGTCGCACCAACGCGGTTTCACTCTTCAAACTCGATCGATAGCATGTTTGCACCTTTCAGATACACGGCCAGCGCGGCACAGGTCTTCTTTGGGAGCGGCTCGTTGAACCGTCTCTCCGAGGCGATTGCTGGGCAGGGCGGCAAGCGCGCCCTGATCCTTTCGACCCCGCACCAGAAAGCGGAGGCCGAACGGATCGCGGCTTCCCTCGGTCCGCTTGCGGCGGGACTATTCCACGACGCGACGATGCATACGCCGGTCGATGTAACCGAGCGCGCGATCGCCGCATACAACTTGGCCGGCGCCGATTGCGTGGTCGCAATCGGCGGCGGATCGACGATCGGTCTCGGCAAGGCGATCGCCTATCGCAACGACGCGCCACAAATCGTGGTGGCGACGACCTATGCGGGATCGGAGGTTACACCAATCCTCGGCCAGACAGAAAACGGGCAGAAGACAACGGTCCGCGGCCCCGGCATCCTGCCCGAGGTGGTGATCTACGACCCGGAATTGACATTGGGATTGCCAGTCAACATCAGCGTCAGCAGCGGGCTCAATGCAATGGCGCACGCCGTCGAAGGTCTCTACGCGCAGGATCGCAACCCGATTTCGTCAATGATGGCGGTCGAGGGCCTGCGCGCGATGAAGCAGGCTTTGCCTCAAATCGTAAGTGCCCCTGGGGACATCGGGCCGCGAAGCGAAGCGCTTTACGGTTCCTGGCTGTGCGGTACGGTGCTCGGAGCGGTTGGCATGGCCCTCCATCACAAGCTTTGCCATACGCTGGGCGGTAGCTTCGATCTGCCGCATGCGGAAACCCACGCGGTCATTCTTCCCCATTCTGCCGCCTACAACGCGGCGGCCGCAGCGGATGCGTTAAAGCCGGCCGCCGATCTCTTCGGCGGCTCGCTGGGCTGCGGTCTTTATGATTTTGCCGCTTCGATCGGCGCCCCGCTGGCGCTGCGCGAGCTGGGCATGAAGGAGGCCGATCTCGACCGTGCGGCAGAACTCGCCGCCCAGAACCCCTACTGGAACCCGCGCCCGATCGAAAGGAAACCGATCCGGGTTTTGTTACAGAGCGCCTGGGAGGGCGCGCGGCCGCGTTAATGCCTTAGGAGGATGGTCACGTGCCTGAATATTTCAGCGAAGAGAGATCCGTGGAAGCCGTCAATTCGCGGATGGGGCAGGACATTAATCCACGCCTGGCCGAAATCATGGCGTCGCTTGTCAAGCACCTGCATGCCTTTGCCAAGGATATCAGCCTGACCCAGGAGGAATGGGAGCTGGCCATAGGCTTCCTGACCCGAACCGGCCATCTCTGTCATCACGAGCGACAGGAGTTCATCCTGCTCAGCGATACGCTTGGGCTGTCGATGCTGGTGGATGCAATCAACAACCGGCGTCCGCCAGGCGCCACGGAAAATACAGTGTTCGGACCTTTCCATGTCGAGGGCGCGCCCATACGGCAGATGGGTGAAAACATCTCGCTCGACGGCAAGGGCGAGAGCTGCCTCTTCATCGGGCGGGTGCTGGATCTCGGCGGCAATCCGATCGAGGGAGCCCGGATCGACGTATGGTCGGATAATTCCGATGGCTACTACGACGTCCAGCAGCCGGATATTCAGCCGAAGTGGAACAACCGGGGCATCTTCGTGACCGGCGCAGATGGCGCCTATAGTTTCGTCGGCATAAAGCCGGTTTCCTACCCGATCCCGGATGACGGCCCGGTCGGCCAGATGTTAACGTCCCTCGGCCGCCATCCCTACCGTCCTGCCCATACCCATTACCTGATCACGGCTTCAGGTTATCAGAAGCTCGTAACCCACACCTTTGTCGGCGACGATCCCTATCTGGAATCAGACACGGTGTTTGGTGTAAAAAAGAGCCTGATCGCTCCTTTCGAACGTGTGGATCGTCCGACGGTCTGGCGCTCCGCTTTCGATTTCGTGCTGACGCCCGTCGAGACCAGACGATGATCGTCGTTCGTTATGCGGTATCCGATCCCGGCAAGGCTGCCGAACGTTCCCAATTGATCGACGAACACAAGGCCTATCTGCGGGACGCACCGATCCGCATCTTGCTTTCCGGACCTTCTGCTCCGGTTGCCGAAGGCAAGTCCATGACCGCTGTCGTGATTGCGGAGGTCGACACATTTTCGGAGTTTGAAACGTTTAACCAGCTTGATCCCTTCGTACTTGCCGGTGTTTACAGAAGTGTAGACACGTTTGAATGGAGACCAACCTTTGGAACTCTCGGAGAGAGGGTCAAGGCGGGGTTTGATCGATGACTGGTGAGGCGTGACAAGCACCATTTGGTAGACGGTTACTTCCCCAAATTCTGACGTGATTTCAATCAAGCGGCCTCATCGTCATCATTCGATTCTGTCGCTTTGAGCCTTGTTCAGTTGATTGAACCGCGCCGGGTATGCCGGAGGCTCCACTTTGTCAAATGTTGGAGCCTCCGGCATACCCGGCGCGGTTCACACCGAGACCCGGATCGCTCTCTGGCCCATTGAGCACGGCCGGCACCTCAGATCTCCGCAAAGATCTCGATGACGTTACGATCGGGATCGCGGAAGAACACCGTACGGTGACCCCAGGGCTGATCCGTGACTTCATAAACGAGCTTCACACCCTTTGCCTTTAGTTGCTCGGCGCATCGCTGAACCGCAGGGGGCGAGACCCGAAAGGCAAGCTGCAGCGAAAGCGTTCCCTTGGGTGCTGGACGATCGTTGAACATGACTCCAGGTGACCAAAAAGCCTCTCAGCTGCGAGGGTTAGAAGAAGATGCGGCCTGTCGACGAGCCTTAACGCACTTTCTTCCCCCACCGCTTTTGTTGAAATACACCGTTAACCATGTCATGGTGACGGAAGAAAATAAGCTTTTTGCTTCCATTTGTTAAAAACCGTAAAGCTTAACAATGCGCTATGATATTGACGGTGCGATGCTTCAAAGCCTGCTTCCAGCCCTTGCTGCCGCAGAGGACGGATTGGCGCGGCTCGACGAGCGGGTGTTGCGCTCGCCGGTCGGCGAGGGATTTGCCGAGCGCAGTCACTTCTTCGATGCTGCGGGCGCGCTCTGGGTCGCCGGCGAACTCGTGCATGTCGAGGATCTCGTTTTACACGACGCGCATATGGATAGCCGAGCCCCCAGCCACGAGCTGACGATCGCCCATTCGGTGCTGCGGACGCGTCGGCGCATCTGGACCGGTGAACCGTCCTGGGCTCTTAGCGGGTCGGGCCTTGCAGTGCTGACGTCGGCCATGGGGGAAGGGGAGGGGACCGCGCTGGCAAGCAAAACCCCGGCGATCGAGGTCGATACCGACGAAGAGGGCGAGGATGAAGGCGGGCCGCTTGCCGCCGAGATGGCGGAGATCGATGCGCTGCTTGCCCGCTCGCAGAAGCTCATCGACATCCATACGGGCAAGGCGCCGGCGGGAGAGGCGGTGGCCGCAATATCCTCAGCCAAGCGCAACGATGACCCGCTCGGGCTGCTCGGCGACGAGGAATGGGACGAGGAACAGCGGCTTGCGGAGTGGCGAAGCGTGCTGCCATTGGCCGACAGCCTGCCGCCGATCCTCGGCGCCGTCATTCTTTTCGAGGCCTGGGACAGGATCGAGCCGCTACGGCGACAGCAATGGCTCGGCGGTCTTCTGGTCGCAAGTTATCTCCGCGCCCGCGGCAAGGTCGCCTCGCATCTCTTTTCCTTTTACGGCGGGCTGAAGCTGGTGCGCCACGAGCGGCGGCGGGCGCGCGACCGGCCAACCCGGCTGCAAGCCTTTCTGGAGGCGATGCATCTGGGTGCCGCGGCCGGTCTCAAGGAAATCGACCGGTTGTCGCTGGCACGCACGCAGATGGAGCTGCGCTATCGCGGCCGCCGCTCAAACAGCAGCCTGCCCGAGCTTGCCGATTTCATCTTGTCGCGGCCGATGGTCTCGGCGGCGATGATTGCCCGCCATCTCAGGATTACGCCGCGCGGCGCGCTGAACCTCGTCAATGAGATCGGCATTCGCGAAATCACCGGCCGCGGTCGCTATCGTGCCTGGGGTATCATCTGAAACGAAAGCGGCCGGGCGTGAACCCGGCCGCTTTCGTTTTGAGATGAGCACCCGATCTGCCATCCTGTCACGGAGTGCAGACCGGGCGCTCTTGCGCTTCCATTGCCCCCGGAAGCGCGGTCCTATTCCCGCTCGCCGGTGAAGTTGAGCAGAAGCGTGAAGATGTTGACGAAGTTCAGGTAGAGCGAGAGCGCACCGAAGACGGCGAGCTTCTGGTTCGATTCCTGATCGTAATTTTCCGAATATTGTTCCTTGATGTTCTGCGTGTCGTAGGCGGTGAGGCCGACGAAGACGACGATGCCGATCACCGAGATTGCGAACTGCAGCGCGCTCGAACCCAGGAAGATGTTGACGATGCTAGCGATGATGACGCCGAAGAGGCCCATCATCAGGAACGAGCCGATGCGCGACAGGTCACGCTTCGTCACATAGCCGTATAGGCTGGTGGCGCCGAACATCGTGGCGGTGATGAAGAAGGTCCGCGCGATGCTCATCCCGGTGAAGACCAGGAAGACGGAGGCGAGCGACAGGCCCATCACCGCGCAGAAGGCCCAGAAGGTGATCTGCGCGGTGCTGGCCGACATCGTCTGGATGCGGAACGAGAAGAAGAAGACGAAGGCGAGCGGCGCCAGCATTACCACCCACTTCAGCGGCGAGCCGAAGATCGGGACATAGAGGGCCGGCGTCGAGCCGACGACGAAGGCGACGAGGCCGGTGATGACGAGGCCGAGAGCCATATAATTGTAGACGCGCAGCATGTGCTGGCGCAGACCCTCGTCGAAGATAGCCTGGGAGCCGGCAACGGCGCCATAGCGGGGATTGATCGGGTTCATGCTGATCTCCTCGGTTAGAACTAATAGAGCGAGCGAGCGAGCCGTTCGGCCGCCTGATCGAGATTGAGACCGCTATCGTCGGCGATCAGGGCGTAAGCGACTTCGCCGATCTGCCAATAGGCGGCTTCTGCCTTTTCGAGCGCGAGATGGCTGACCGGCTGGACCTCGAAGGCGCCCGGCCGGACGGCGAAAAGCGAGAGTCGCTTTCCATCCGCTACCGTGATCGCCATCTCGACGCTGGGGCCGAATTCGGACGGGAAGATCTGCACGTCGGCGATCTTCCAATCCCTAGGCAGTTCGGGCATCACGATCGCGGTGGCCGCGCGGATGTCGTCGGCGCTGTAAGTGGTCGGTGGCTGCGAAGGCATGGTTTCGCGCAGGACTGCGGTCTGATAGGCGCGGACGGCATCCTCGACATAGGCGGGCGCTGGAACGGAGGCCGCTACCTCGGTCGCCGAAAAGGCACCGAAGGAATTGTGCGCCACCCAACCGGCGGTCACCAGAATACCGACGGCGGCGATGCGCTGCATGGAGTGGAAGATGCGGCCATAGGAAAGGCCACGCTCCAACCGGCGGGCGGCATCGCGGGTCTCGGGACGACCGAAGCCGTTTTCGCCGGCAAGCGCCAGGCGCAGCTCACCTTTCACGCTGAGATCGGCCATCACCTTGGCGGCAATCGCCGGGTTCTCCGAAAGATAGGACTCCACCTGGATGCGGCGTGCGACATCGAGCTCGCCGTCGACATAGGCGTCGAGATCGGCGTCGACGATCGGATCAACTGCTTTCATGGCCGTTCCCTCCGATTAATCTCAGATGCGAAACGCGCGGTGTCTTCTCCTCGAATTCGCGCAGCTGCGTGCGGGCGCGGGAGATGCGTGACATCAGCGTGCCGATCGGAATGCCGAGCGCATTGGCCGCTTCCTGATAGGAAAGGTCTTCGATCGCAACGAGATGCAGCGCCTCGCGCTGTTCCTCCGGCAGGTCGAAGAAGGCGTCGCGTACCTGCTGCAGGCGCACGGCGTGTTCCTGGCCGGCCGGCAAGGACTGCTCGGCTTCGACAGCCGCTTCGTCATGGCGCCGTGTCAGCGACCGCTTCTGGCGAAGGCGATCGATATGGGCATTGTGCAAGATGGAGAGCAGCCAGGTACGCAGGTTGCCGCCGCTGCGGAAGCTCTTTTTCTTCTCGAAGGCGCGCACCAGCGCATCATGTACTAGATCCTCTGCCTCGTCCGAATTGCGCACCAGCGCACGCGCGTAGCGCCTCAGCGCTGCGAGCTGTCCGATGACGTCGAAGGGGCGGTCTTTGCGTTCCATGATTGAGTATACGCAAGCGCGCGGGATTTTATTCCCGGCGGGACAAAAAAAGTCATCCGGACGGAATATGGTTGCCGATATTCGGCCAGGATATGATGCGCGCCTTAAATCGGCGATTGTTTATGACGATCACATGCCAGACCTTCCTGACCCGACCTTACTGAAAAGCTCAGCGGCCGTCCGAAAGCTCTTCGAGAATCGGACAGTCCGGCCGGTCATTGCCATGGCAGGCATGCACGAGGTGCTCCAGCGTGCGGCGAAGTTCCGTCAGTTCGCGGATCTTGCGGTCGATCTCACCGAGTTTGCTCTCGGCGATATCCCTGACGTCGGCGCTCGCCCGACCCTGGTCCTCATAGAGCGCCAGCAATTGCCGGCATTCCTCGACGGAGAAGCCGAGACCGCGCGAGCGCTGCAGGAAGCGCAGCTTGTGAACGTCGCTCGCAGCATAGTCGCGATAGCCGTTTCCGCCCCTTTCGGGGCGGATGAGGCCGATATCCTCGTAATAGCGGATCGTCTTCGCAGGCAGGCCGGAGCGCTCGGATGCTTCGCCGATATTCATCGTCATCTCCTATAATTTTGCCAAGCGCAGCCTCAACGCATTTGCAATCACCGACACGGACGAGAGGCTCATCGCCGCTGCCGCGATCATCGGCGACAGCAGCAGGCCGAAGACCGGATAGAGCACACCGGCGGCGACCGGAACACCGAGGGCATTATAGCCGAAGGCGAAACCGAGATTCTGGCGGATATTGCGCATCGTCGCCTCCGCCAGCCGCCGCGCTCTGACGATGCCGTTGAGGTCGCCCTTCACCAATGTAATGCCGGCGCTTTCCATCGCAACATCGGCGCCGGTGGCCATGGCGATGCCGACATCGGCCGAAGCAAGTGCCGGCGCATCGTTGACGCCGTCGCCGGCCATGGCGATGACGGCGCCCTTGGCGCGCAATTCCTCGATCAGCGCCTTCTTGCCTTCCGGCAGCACGTCGGCGCGGACTTCATCGATGCCGAGGCTTTTTGCGACCGCCTGCGCGGTGCGCTCGTTGTCGCCGGTCGCCATGATGATCTTCAGCCCGCTGTCGTGCAGCGCCTTGATGGCGGCTGATGTCGTCGGCTTGATCCGGTCGGCAACGGCAACAAGACCGGCAAGCTTGTCGTCGATCGTGACGAACATTACCGTCTTGCCGTCCCCA
This sequence comes from Rhizobium lentis, assembly GCF_014200175.1. Classification (GTDB taxonomy): domain Bacteria; phylum Pseudomonadota; class Alphaproteobacteria; order Rhizobiales; family Rhizobiaceae; genus Rhizobium; species Rhizobium mulingense. The sequence goes on from NZ_JACHBD010000011.1 coordinate 31,073, forward strand.
CGCAGCGCTTCTGTCTTCTCCGACAACGCCGAGGGATCGACGCCGAGTTCGGCGAGCATTGCTGCATTGCCGAGCGCCACGCTCGCACTGGCGGCAAGGCCCTTTACACCCTTGCCGGTCTTCGCCTCGAAGCCGGTCACCTCCACGAAGGTGATACCGCGCTCTTCGGCACCGGAAACGATCGCTTCGGCCAGGGGATGTTCCGAGCCGCGTTCGAGGCTGGCAGCCAGCGACAGTAGCCGGCCTTCCTCGATGCCGCCGACGGCGACGACGTCGGTGAGAACAGGCTTGCCTTCCGTCAGCGTGCCTGTTTTATCGACGATCAGCGTGTCGACCTTGGAAAAGCGCTCCAGTGCTTCGGCGTCCTTGATTAGCACGCCTTCGCCAGCGCCGCGCCCCGTCGCGATCATGATCGACATTGGCGTCGCCAGACCGAGCGCACAAGGGCAGGCGATGATCAGAACGGCGACAGCGGCAAGCAGCGCGTTTGCCAGGCTTGGTTCCGGCCCGACGGCGGCCCAGACGATGAAGGCAAGGACGGCCACGGCAACGACGGCGGGCACGAAGAAGGCCGACACGCGGTCGACGGCGCCCTGAATCGGCGCCCGCGAACGCTGCGCCTTGGCGACCATGTCGACGATGCGCGACAGCACCGTGTCTGCACCGACTTTCTCGGCCGACATCACAAGAGAGCCGTTCTTGTTGATCGTACCGCCGGTCAACCCGTCGCCCGCCGTCTTCTCGACCGGCAAGGGTTCGCCCGTTATCATCGATTCGTCGACGGTCGACTGGCCTTCCAGGACAGAACCGTCCACCGGCACGCGCTCGCCCGGGCGCACGCGCAACCGGTCGCCGGTTTGGATCTCCTCCACCGGCACGTCGCTCTCGTTGCCATTGGCATCAATGCGCCGCGCCGTCTTCGGCGCGAGGTCGAGCAGGGCGCGGATCGCCGAGCCGGTACGCTCGCGTGCCTTCAACTCCAGCACCTGGCCGACGAAAACCAGAGCGACGATGACGGCCGCCGCCTCGAAATAGACGGGCACGGAAGCGCCATGGCCACGAAAGCTCATCGGGAAAATACCCGGCGCAAGCGTAGCGACGACGCTATAGACATAGGCGGTGCCGACGCCGAGGCCGATCAGCGTCCACATGTTCGGGCTGCGGTTGACGAGGGACGCCCATGCGCGGCGGAAGAATGGCAGGGCCGCCCACAGCACCACCGGCGTCGCCAACAGCAGTTCGATGTATGTCGCCCGTGGTTCGCCGATCGCTTCCCGGAGCGGCAGGCCGAGCATCGGCCCCATGCCGAGCGCCAGCAGCGGCAGGGCAAGAATGGCGCTGACCCAAAGCCGTCTGGAGAAATCCACAAGTTCCGGGTTCGGGCCTTCGTCATCAGGAGAAATACCCATCGGTTCCAGCGCCATGCCGCATTTCGGGCAGTCGCCGGGACGGTCGCTGATGACCTCCGGATGCATCGGGCAGGTATAAAGCGTGCCCTTTGGCGCCGGCTTGGCTGCCGGACGGGCGCCGTCGCGATAGGCGGACGGGTCAGCTTCGAACTTGGTTTGGCAGGCGGCCGAGCAGAAGTAGAATTTCTCGCCCTCAAATTTCAGAAAGTATTTTCCCGTCGAACGATCAACAGCCATGCCGCAGACCGGATCGTTCGCTGTCAGATAATCCTGTGGCTGAGCCGCAAACTTCGTCCGGCAGCTCTCGGAGCAAAAATGATAGATGCGGCCCAGGTGGACGAACGAGGGTTTGCCGGCTTGCGGATCGACGGTCATGCCGCAGACGGGATCACGGATCACAACTTCGGCGGACTTCTCCTGATGATCATGGCCGCAATGGCACTGACCGTTGCCATGGGTGTGGTTGTGATGATGATGGTGGTCGCGTTCGTGCTTGGTATCCATGACTATCTCCGATGCCCGAAGGGCAGTTGGAGACGCTTATCCACCTTCCAGCAACTGGAAGGTCAAGCGCTAATTTTGACGATATCGATTTTATCGAAAACCGCCGCTTCGCGTCGCGCGACGGCGGTATCGCCCGATCCTTAGATCGGGCTGACCAGGCCGAGAGGCTGGCTCCCAAGCAGTGCGGCCACCGAAATGCTGCCTCCCGGCTCGATCGTTTTTCCAGTCACGAGATCCGCCTTCAGCCCGTGAAGAGGGGAGGGCACCGCGATCGCCGTGTCCTCCCAGAATTCCGGGCCGGCAAAAAGCACGCCGGGATCCAGCCAGCCGAACATCAGCCGCGGGGCGACGGTGATCGCGAATTCGCTATTATGCACGCGGGCAAAAGCCAGCACGTGATCACGGCGGCTGCCCGTCGTCTTCAACGGCAGATAGTCGCCCTTGGCGAAGAGAACCGGGTGCCGCTGGCGAAGCTGCAGGCCGATTGCGATGATGCGCTGCTTCAAGGCGGCCGCCTGAAGCTTGGCGATCGGTCCGGCTTCATCAAGCCAAGCCGTGAGTCGCGTATAGTCGACCGGCCGGCGATTGTCGGGATCGACAAGACTGAAATCGAAACCTTCCGAGCCCTGATAAATGTCGGGAATGCCCGGCGCCGTAAGCTTGAACAGTGTCTGCGACAGGCTGTTCACGTAGCCCGCCGCAATGAAGGGCTGCAGCACCCTTTCGAAATCTTCCAGAAAGGCGTCATTGTCCGGCGATACCAGCGCCGCCGCATAGGCTGTGATCGCCTCCTCGTAAGCGCCATCCTGTTCGGTCCAGGCGCTGCGCAATTTCGCCTCGCGCACCGCCTTTACCGCGTAATCGGTAAAGCGCACGCGGAGGTCGTCCCCCTGTGCTCTGTCGAATTCTTCCGGCCAGACGCCGGCGAGCGCCTGATACAGCATCCATTCGGTATTCGGTTCCGGCGCCGCACCACCCGGCAAATTCTTCAGCCAGGAAAGGTTCATGTGACGCCAACGCTCCAACGCCTGGGCAAAAACGTCCGCGCCCTCGCTCAAGACGTAAAGTCTTGCGCGTGCATCCTCGCCCCGTTTGGTGTCGTGAGTGGAGCTCGTCGAAAGCCCATGCGGCTGCAGCCGCGCCCGCTCGGCCATCCGACGATGGAAGCCGTCCGGCCCCTCGGGCGGTTTGCCCGGTTCGCCGCCGACCTCGTTTGCGGCAAGCAGCCTGCTATAGCGGTAGAACAGCGTATCCTCCGTCGCCTTCGCCATGACGGGCCCACTCAGCTGCTGAAAGCGAATCCGGAATTCATGGGCCGCGTCACCGTCAATCTTGCCTTCGAGAAGCTTCAGCACGTGATCGAGCGCGCGCCGGTCGAGTTGCGGCATGACCTGCGATGCGGTTGCGGCAAGGACGGCCGAATCCTGCCAGCTCAGCGGACCGCCGTCGCCGTAGGTGCGATAGACGGGGAATGCGATCAGCAGCTCGCGCACCGCGGTGGCGATCTCTTCCCGGTTTATCTCGGGAAAGATTCCCGCTGCCATGGCGACCAGCCTGCCGGTCTCGCCGGCGAAATTGCGCTCGACCATCTGTTGCTTGGCAAGGCGCCGGCCTTCATCGAGATCGCCCGCCTCGCCGGCGAGGCCGCGATAGGCATCGTCCAGTATCCGCAGGCCGCTGGCGTCGATGAAGAGCTCGCTGAGGGCGGCGATGAATTCATATCCGGTGGTGCCGGCGACCGGCCAGCTCTCCGGCAGGACCTCGCCCGCCCCGAGGATCTTTTCGACGACGATATAGGTGTCGGGACCGACTGCTGCCCTGAGCCTGTCGAGATAGGCCTTCGGTTCGGCGAGCCCGTCGACATGGTCGATGCGCAGGCCCTGCACCTTGCCATGGCGCACGAGCTCGAGCACCAGCCGATGCATGTCCTCGAACACCCGGGGGTCCTCGACGCGGGTGCCGACCAGTCCGGTCACCTCGAAAAAGCGGCGGTAACTCAGATGCCGCGCCGCTTCCTTCCAATGGGTCAGGCGCCAATGCTGCTCGTCATGCAGGTCTCTCAGGAATTCGCGATCGGACGAGACGTCCTCAAGCTTTTGCCGGAGGGTCGCGCGATCGCCGCCTTCGAAGAGGATGTCGCGCAGCGCCCGGGCGAAGTCCTCGCCTGATGTGACGGCCGCCTCCGCCATTCTCGTCGCGACCGGATCGTCAAGCCGGTTTGCGACCGCGCCATAGCTGCTGGGGTTCAATGGCAGCAGCGTCTCGAAATAGGCTAACGCGAAATTGCCGTGCGTTTCGTCAAGCACGAGGCGCAGTTCGCCGGCGGCCAGCGCCTCTTCGAATCCCTGGCCGAGCTGCGGCAGGGTCAGCGGCTCGCCCCAGTCGATGTCGAAATGGCGCGCATAGGCGCTCTGCCGGCCGAACGCCAGCACGTCCCGCCACCAGGCGTTTTCCGGTGAGGCGGCCATATGATTCGGAACGATGTCGAGAACCAATCCCATGCCCGCCGAGGCGAGGCGTTCGGTCAGCCGGTCGAACCCGGCGCGGCCGCCAAGTGCGGGATCGATCTCATTGGCGTCGGTGACGTCATAGCCGTGTGTCGAGCCGCTGACGGCGGTGAAGATCGGTGAGGCATAGAGGTGGCTGATGCCGAGCGTCTTGAGATAGGGAATGAGGCGAGAAGCATCATCGAAGGTCATGCCGTTGCGGAATTGTATCCGGTAGGTCGCTGTCGGAACTGTCATGAGGCCGTCTAACGTTGGAGGGAGACCTTTTCCAACGGTTGTCGCCCGGCTTTGGTTCCTTCAGTCGATGAAAACGCCGACACTTGCGGCGCGCCCGGCGGAATCGATGACGGTCAGTTTCGAATAGCCGCCGCCATCGGGCAGCCATTGCTGGGTGCGACGGCGCGAGAGATCGGGTAAGGGCTTGCCGTTGGCGAGCCACCGGAAGGGCGCGCGGCCGCCCTGCAGCTTCAACAGCAGCGGCGACAGGTCGCCTCCCTTTGCGCCGAGATCGATATGGGCGCCCTCGGGCGGATAGACGATCAGCGGCGCGGGCTCGCGGCCGGAGGCGACGAGCAGGCCGCTGGCATTCAGCGCAAAACGCCGCTGGCTGATCGGCAGCTCCGACTGTGCGATGCGCACGGCGCCCGCCGGCGGGCGGGGCAGGGGCGTCGTGGCGAGGCCGGATTTGGCAAAAGCCTCGAACAGGATCGGCGCGGCGGTCCCATAGCCGGTCAGACCGGGCACGGCGCTGTTATCGGGCCGGCCGACCCAAACGCCGAGCACGTACCGGCCGTCATAGCCGACCGACCAGGCGTCGCGATAGCCGTAGCTCGTGCCGGTCTTGTAAGCGATGCCGCGCTGCGGCGCGCCGGCGGGAGGAATGACGCCGGAGAGAATATCGGCGACGTTCCAGACCGCTACCGGCTCAAGCAGCGGTTCGCCGTCGAGCTTGCCCGGTGTGCCGGTGACGCCGTCGCCGAGCCGTACCGGCTGGCCGCGATTGGCGAGCGCTGTATAAAGCTGCACCAGATCCTTCAGCGTGATGCCGACGCCGCCGAGACCGATCGCAAGGCCCGGCGTTTCATTCGGCGGCAGGGCCGGGCGCACTTCGGCGCGGCGTAAGCGCACCAGCAGCCGCGACGGCCCGATGGCGTCGAGCAGCTTGACGGCCGGCACGTTCAAGGAGAGCTGCAAGGCCTCGCGCACGGTGACGTCGCCCTGATAGCTCATGTCGAAATTGCGCGGCCGGTAGCCGAAGAAATCGGCCGGCCGGTCTTCGATGATCGTCTCCTGGGACACGAGGCCCTGTTCGAAAGCGAGTCCATAAATGAAAGGCTTCAGCGTCGAGCCAGGCGAACGGTTGACGCGTGTCATGTCGATCCAGCCGGAACGGCTGGCGTCGAAATAATCGGCCGAGCCGACTTCGCCGACGATCGCACCGGTCTGGGCATCCGCCATCACCATGGCGAGCGAAAGCTTCGGCCCGAGTTTCGTCGTCGCGGCGCGGGCGACGGATTCCAGCCCCTGTTGCACCTGCTTCTTCAACGTCGTCTGATGCTTGAGGACCAGAGGCTCCTTCCGCAATGCGGCTTCGCCGACATGGGCGGCAAGGGCAGGCAGTTGCAGGCGCCGCGGTGGAATGGCGACCGTTTCGGCCCGTTCCGCCTCACCGTCGCCGACGGCCTCGGCCACTGCGACGCGGTCGAGCACGCGCTTGCGCGCCTCCTGCGCGGCCTTGAGATTGCGGTCCGGACGACGCCGTTCCGGCAATTGCGGCAGGGCGACCAGCAGCGCCGCCTCGGCCACTGTCAGGCGGCGCGGCTCCTTGCCGAAATAGGCAAGGCTTGCGGCGCGCACGCCCTCAAGGTTGCCGCCATAGGGGGCATGGGTAAGATAGAGGTCGAGGATCTCTTCCTTCGACAGCCGCCGTTCGATCTGCACGGCGCGTGCCAGCTGCAGAAGTTTTGCTGAAAACGAGCGTTCCGTGCGCGGCTCGATCAGCCGGGCCACCTGCATCGAGAGCGTCGAGGCGCCGGAGACGATTCGGCCGTTGCGGACGAACTGCAGGCTGGCACGCCCGAGCGCCAGGATATCGATGCCGCCGTGATCGTAGAAACGCTGATCCTCATAGGCAACAAGCATGCGCAGGAATTGTGGATCGACATCGGCGACCACAGTCTTCAGCCGCCAACGGCCCTCCGGGGTCGCAAAGGCACGCAGCAGCTGCCCATCGGCATCCAGCACCTCGGGTGAAACCACCGCCGCCTTGTCGAGCGGCGGCGGAAAGGTCCGGTCGGCGGCGTCGAGCGCGAGCAGAGCCGCGCCGGCAAGCAGGATGCCGGCGGCGGAGCCGATCGCGAACTTGTGCCACAGCCTCATTATTGTGCTGCTACGACCTCCATCTTGCCGGTCGCCGTGCGGGCCGAAAGCTCCGGCCGGTACATGTCCTCGACGCTTGCTGCCGGATGGTCGTAAGTGCCGGGGGTGACGGCGCGTACGACATAGGCGACGTTGAATTCACGCTCCTCGCCCGGCGCACGGTTGAAGGCGGCGACAAAGCGGTCGTAGCGGAATTCGGTATGGGCGGCTGATATTTCGCCGATCCAGTCGAAATTCGTCATCTGGGCGCTGTCGACGAGGTTCGGATTGTCGATCTCGAAGCCGGCCGGCAGAAGGTCGGTGATGACGATGCGCGACTGCCAGTCATTGGTCTCGCGCACGTGGATGACGACCACGTAACGCTCGTTCTGCTTCGCCTCGCTGATATTGGCCTCCTCGCCGTCGAGCGTGTAATAGCTGCGCTCGATGAGGAAGCCGTCGCCGCCGGCCGGCAGCGGCACGGTGGGGGCGGCAACGGTGGTGACGACAGCCGAGACGGAGTCGTTCGTCTGGTTGGTCAGCGTCAGCGGATGATCGGCGAGCGCATCGCCGGTCATGCGTGCCATATAGGCGCCGCTATGCGCCGCGCCATTGACATCGATCTTCAGGCCGTCATCACCGCCCTGGAGCGCGCGCGCTGCAAGCAGCATCCAGGCCTCTTCCTGGGTGCTCTTGTATTTGCTGCGGCCCCATTCCTTGGCAACGGCCTTGGCGAGATCCGGGATGACAGGTGGCACCGGCCGGCTCTCGGCGGCAAGCGCCAGGATCGCAGCACCGTCGCGCAGGATCGTGCCGTAGTCGGTGCGCGAGAGGTTCACGCGCGACACCATCGATTGCTGCGACATCTGCAGCGCGTCGATGAAAATGTTCTTCGAACGCTGGGCATCGCCGTAGAGCGCCAGTGCGGCGGCGATATGTGCCTTGGCGAGCGGCGTCGGGAAGTCGTTGATCATCGTATCGGCGTAATAACGCAGATCGCTGATCGCGGCCTTCTTGTTGCGGGCGAGAACATAGATGGCATAGGCGATCTGGTCGCCCTGGCCCTTGATGTCGGTGGTGTAGGAGAGGTTATTCTGTAGGTTTTCGAGTGCCTGCACGAAGGCCTTTTCCGGCACGTCATATTTCATTTCGCGGGCCCGCGTCAGGAAATCGGTGACGTAGGAATCGAGCCAGACGTCACCGGAATCCGGACCCCAGAGGCCGAAGCTGCCGGCCGAGGCCTGGTAGGAGAGCACACGATAGATCGCGTCCTGTACGCGCTTGCGCACGTCCTCGTCGTTTTCGATGCCGGCCTGCTTCGCCACTTCGGCGAAATAGAGCAGCGGCAGCGCCCGGCTGGTCGTCTGTTCGGCGCATCCGAAGGGGTAGCGGTCGAGCGTCATCAGCAGCGCCGGAATGTCGAAGGCCGCCGAACGGGTGACATTGACGCTGATCGAGGCGCCAGGCAGCACGCTGTCGGCCAGCAGGTTCTTGTCCACCGTCAGCTTGGCCCCCGGCTTCAGTGCCAGCACCCTGCGCTGGGTGATCGGCAGGGATGCCGGACGGACCGGCACGTCGACGACCTGGTCGAGCGAAAGGCCGGAGGCGTCGGAAAGGTTGATCGAGACGCTGCCGGCGCCCGGCTGTTTGCCGATGAGCGAAAGCGTCAGTTGGGATTTCGCGCCGGCTTCGAGGCGGATCGTCTGCGCGGCGGATCCGTCTTCGATGCCGACCGCGTCATTGCCGGTCAGCTGCAGCTTGTAGTCGCCGGCCGGCGCATCGGTATTGGCGATCTCGAGGCGCAGATTGGCCTTGTCGCCAGGAGCGAGGAATTTCGGCAGGCTCGCCGTCACGACCACGGGATCGCGGATGATGACATCCTTAACGCCGTGGCCGACACCGGTCTTCGACCAGGCGACCGCCATGACGCGCGCCGTGCCGTTGAACTGCGGAATGTCGAAGGAGACTTTCGCATTGCCCTCGGAGTCGAGCTTGACCGGGCCGGAGAAGAAGGCGACGAGCTTCTGCGTCGGCGGGCTTGCCTGCAGCGCAATGGCGCCACCGTCGCCGCCGGTCCTGAGCTTGCCGGTCGCGCCCAGCGAGCCGTCGATCAGCCGGCCATAGAGGTCGCGGATCTCGAGACCAAGCTGGCGCTGGCCGAAATACCAGTCTTCCGGGTTCGGCGGTTCATAACGCGTCAGGTTGAGAATGCCGACATCGACGGCGGCAACCGTGACGTAGGCATCCTCGTTGGCGCCCGCGCCGGTCACCTGCAGGCCGATATCAAGCGTTCCGCGTGGCAGCATCTTTTCCGGCGTATCGAGCTTGACCTGCAGCGCGCGCTGTTCGGGATCGACCTTCAGCCATTTGATGCCGATCGAGCGCATCGGCATGTGGCTGTCCTGGGCGTCGCCCGGGCGGAAGAGCGTTGCCGTGACATAGGCGCCGGCGCCCCAGTCCGCCGTGACCGGGATGTCGATCTCGCCGCCGGTCTCACCGATCGTGGTATTCTGTACGGCGACGAGCTTTTCGGTTCCGGCCGTCACCATCAGTTCGCCGCCATAGCGCGACGTGACTTTCAGCTTGGCAGTTTCGCCGATCTTGTAGCTGTCCTTGTCGAGGGCGATTTCCAGGCCGTCCGGCGTTTCGGTCGACGTCGAGGCGACGAACCAGCCGGCGTCGAATTCGACGCTGGAGGTCGGGCCGTCGGCGTCAGGGCTTTCCACTTCGAGACGGTAGCGGCCCCAGGTCACCGGCACGGAAATCTTGCCGCCGTCCATCGTTGCGTCGACACTGCCGTTGGAAATCTGCTCGGCGGTATAGACCGGCTCGTATTTCCAGGCCGTCCCCTCGCGATACCATTGGTACTCGCGGTTGAGGCTGTAGAATTTCCAGCGCAGGCCCTTCGTCTCTTGCTTCTGTCCGGCGGCATCGACGCCGATCACCGTGAAGTTGGCGACGGAATTCTCAGGCAGCTCGTCGGAAAATTCCGGCTTGATGCCGATCGAAGCGCGCTCGTTCTTCACCGGAAGGACAAGCGAGCGCTCGATGGCGCGCCCGCCCGCTTCCTGCATGCGGATATAGACGGTGGCGTTGAGCAGCTGCGTCGTTGCCGGCAGGTCGCCGACGGTGAGGTCGGTCGAAGCTTGCCCGTTTTCGTCGAGCTCCGGCAGCCCGTCGATCGGCAGACGCGAATCTTCGTTCGCCTCCTCGTCGGCAAGGCCGAAGAAGAATCCCTTATAGGCGGCGCTCTCACGCGTCGGCTTGACGACAACATCGCCCTCGAGCGTCAGGCCGACGGCCGGAGCGCCGTAGAGATATTTGCCTGAGATCGTGATGTTCGCCGGCGTATCCGGGCCGATCTCCTTGGCCTCGGTCTTGATCTCCATGTCGGTGCGATCAGGCACGAAATCGTCGACCAGGAAGCTCTTGCTGGCGATCGCGCTACCCTTCGGATCGGTGTAGATGTTCATCGTCCAGGTGCCGCGCATGGCGTTTTCCTGGGTGGCGAAATCGACGGAATAACCGCCGAGATTGCTGGTCTGGCTGACGATCCGGCGGTCTTCGACGCCATCCGGGCGGCTGAAGATGAAGGTCAGCGGCAGATTCTCGATGGCATTGCCGTCGGTGTCGCGGGCAAGCGCCTGAGCGTGGACCGTTTCGCCAGCGCGATAGATGCCGCGTTCGGTAAAGGTCAGCACGTCGATCGCGCCGGGCGAGGCGCGGCCGGTGACGCCGCGGTCGGAGAGATCGAAGCCGGCGCGTGTCATGTCGAGAAAGACATAGTCCGAGGCGCCGTTCTTCGCGGTAATGACGGCAGGTGTCAGCGCCGCCGTGCCGCGGATCAGGCCGGCGGTGAAGATGGCGCGGCCGTTTTCATCGGTTGTCGCCGTGCCGAGCACCTCATTATTCTTGGCCAGCAGCTGCAATTCGACGTCTGCTATCGGTTTTGCCGAGGCGAGCGAACGGGTGAAGACGTTGAGGCCGTCGGTGCCGGCATAGGTGCTGACGCCGATATCGGAGACGAGGAACCATTGCGTCGCCTGCGAATCCCATTCCTGCGCCGGGCCGTTCCCCGCCGTTGCGGTCATCACGTAGATGCCGGGCTTGCGTTCGGGCAGCGCCTCGTCCACCGGGAAGCTGGTGATGATGTCCTTGTTGAGCTCGTTGGCGATCTCGATCGAACCCTGCCAGACAAGCTCGCCGCTCTGATCCTGGATGTTCTGGGCGCTGTAGCCGTCGAGCTGGCTCAGGAACTGCGAGTTGGTCAAAAGCGGCGCGATTCCGCGATCGCCGATGCGGTAGAGCTTGAGATTGGCCGAGGTCAGGTTGACCGAGACGATCGGAATGCCGCGGCGCGCCGTCGAGGGCAGCACGAAGCTGTCGCCGGTGAAGCGCACCATCTGGCTGCGATCCTTGATATAGACGTCGATGGTAACAGGCGCATCGAGCGTCTCGTCGACCGATGACGGCAGGCCGGTGCGGAAGGCGATCTTGTAGGTCTGGCCGTGTGTCAGGCCCTCGACGCAGATCTGCTTGTCCTTCGTCTCGACCGCCTTGGGCGCCTCGCCGTTCAACGTCACGAAGGGCGTGTAGTCGGTGGTCTTGACCAGCGCCTCGGAGAAGGTGGCGCAGGCCCGCGGCGTCGCGCTGTCGGCGTCGACCGTGTGTTCGGTGATGCGGAAGCCTTGCGTCGATTTGAGCTGCAGGTAGGCGCTCTGCACCTCGTCGGAGGCAACCAGCGCCAGGCTCGCCTTGTAGGCGCCGAGCGCGGGGCGGTAATTGGCGTTTCGTTCGAGAGCGCTGGCGAGCACGGCAAGGGCCTCGGCGCGCTTGGCCTTGGTGCGCGTCAGCTCGTAGCCGTTCAGCGCATCGAGCACGGCCTGGCCGGTGACGCTGCTTTCCGTGCTGCCGAAGGAAATCGCGGCGCGGGCGGTTTCGAGCCAGAGATCGGCATCGTCTGGCGTGAGCGACAGCGCGCCGTGGAAGGCGATCAGCGCGTCGGTCAGGTTGTTGGCGGTCATGTCGAGACGGGCATTCGCCGTCAGGCTGTCGGCGCCCTGGCCCTGCTGGCCGTCGGTCAGGGCAAGATTGTCCCTGAAGTCGTGGGCTTGCTGGATCAGGTCGTTGGTCAGGAAGGTCAGGCGCGGTGCGGCGCCGATATCAGGTTCCTTCTGGGCTGATGTCTCGACGATTTTGCCGGCGATCGCGCCGGGGAAGGCGTTCATCGTCTTGAAATCGGATTTCAGGAAGCACCATTTCACCTTGGGATTGTAGGTGAAGGCCTTGCAGCTCTTGTCGCCGATGCAGGAGGTCTTGCATTGATCGAGCGAGACGTTCTGCTCGGTGCGAAGATCGAAGCCGAAGAAATCGGCGTCCTTGATCGTCTGAATGTCACGCTTCGTCTCCGCGGCGGCGGCTGGAAAGCTGACGGCGATCACGGACAAAAATGCGATGCTGGCGAAAGCAAAGAACGAGCGCACGGACATAGATTCCCCCCAAGGATACAGGCGATGCTGGCTCTGACCGGCGGCACTCTCCTCACTCCCCACGCGATTGTCAACTCAACTTGAGCGCTGTTTCAACTTCGCACTGGCACTTTCTTTTGGTTGTCACATCGGCGTGAGTGATCGCCTTGTGATTTGCCGCTTTTGCAAGGATGAGCAAGGATTTTGGACAACTCGCAGGAGGTCGCGCCATGTCCATATCTTCCCACCGCAGGAGCTTCGCTTCGCTCCTCGCCGCCGCCGTTGTCTTACTCGGTGCGAGTGTAGCCGCCGCCGAGGAGGCGGTCGTCATCCCGCCGCCCGATATCGACGAAACCGCCACATCGGGCACCGAGACCGCCATTTTCGCTGGCGGCTGTTTCTGGGGCGTCCAGGGCGTCTTCCAGCACGTCAAGGGCGTCGAGAGCGCCGTCTCCGGTTATGCCGGCGGCGAGGCGAAAACGGCGCAGTACGAAACTGTCAGCACCGGCTCGACAGGCCACGCCGAAGCCGTCGAGGTGCGGTTCGACCCGAAAAAGATAAGCTACGGCAGGTTGCTGCAGATCTTCTTCTCTGTGGCGCACAACCCGACGCAGCTGAATTTCCAGGGACCTGACCGAGGCACGCAGTATCGCTCGGCGCTGTTCGTCTCGAATCCGGAGCAGCGCAAGGTGGCCGAACGCTATATCGACCAGCTCGACAAGGCGCATGTCTTCCAGCAAGCGATCGTCACCAAAGTATCGGATGCCGCCGGCTTCTATCCGGCCGAGGCCTATCATCAGGATTTCCTGACGCTCAACCCGACCTATCCCTATATCGTCTATAACGACCTGCCGAAAATCGAGAACCTGAAGTCGCTGTTTCCGGCCGACTATCGCAGCCAGCCGGTGCTCGTCGGTAAGACCAAGGGCTGATCGGCCGGTCAGGGCATGATGTCGATCGGCGTATGGTCGGGAACGCGGGCCCAGATCTCACCCATTTCCGTATTGGTGACGGCAATGCAGCCATCGGTCCAATCCCACAGCCGATGGGCTTTTCCGAGCAGGCCCCAGCCATTGGGCAGCCCGTGGATCATGATATTGCCGCCTGGCGGAAAGCCGTTCACTTCAGCCGCCCGCTGCTCTTCTGGCTTCGGATAGGAAATATGCAGGCTCAGATGCGCCATCGACTTCTGATTGCGCCAGTCTATTTCGTAGCGCCCTTCAGGCGTCTTCTCGTCGCCTTCGCTTTGTTTGGGGCCTGCATCGGCAGCACTGCCCAGAGAAATTTGATAGGTCGCGATGGGAGCGTCGCCTTTAAGGAGAACCATACGGCGTTCAGATTTATAAACGCGAATAAGATCGGCGCGTTGTTCCATCGGCGCGGCCGGGGGCGGTGAGCCCGAGCCGATCCTCGCCATCACCTTGGTATAGGCGAAAAGGCCGACGGCCACGATGGCCAGCACGATAACCTTGTTTCTCAAGCCGATCCTCGATTCTCGAGCCAATGAATAATCATAACGTGTCATCGCGCCCTCAACCAGAGGTGCGCGCTCAAGATCGGCCATAGTTTACCTGCCCTGCCAGCGCCTCCTTAAGAATTAATTAACGTTAACAATAGCTTAAATCAGAAAAATCCCGTTTCACCGCGGAACATATCGTCAAGTTCGCCGTTACAACACTGAGTTTCGGCAGGCACAGCTGCTGAAGCGGATCCTTCTTTCGAAGTATGTGCGTAACAAGGGGACGTATCATGGCCACCAATGTCGTGCGGCGCTTGCAGCAAGATGAACTCATGAAACAGCGCGTCTTGATCGTCGAGGATGAATTCCTCATCGCCCTCGATCTCGGCGCGACGGTGGAAGGCATGGGCATGCAGGTCGCCGGCTTGGCGAATGATCGCGAACAGGCGCTGCAGCTGGCACCGTCCGCCGATATTGCCTTTGTCGACGTCAATCTCGCCGATGGCCCGACCGGGCCTGAGCTCGGCCGGCGGCTGGCGGAAGAATATGACATCGCCGTCGTCTTCATGACCGGAAATCCCGAGACCGTCGCCGACGGCGTCAAGGGCGCGGTCGGCGTCGTCCAGAAGCCGGTCATGCCTTCGGTTGTCGAACAGCTGGTGAAATATCTTGCCGCGCGCCGCGCCGGCATGTTCGCCGTCGTGCCGGCGCAGATGACGGTTTTTGCCTGATCAGCCGGATAGAGCTGTCAGCCGCGGCTCAGCTCCGAACTTCTCCGCCGCCGGTCGGCCATAGGCCCTGAGAAAGGTACGAACGGCATTGCGGGCCGCCTTTTCCAGTTCCGCGTCGGTCGGCGTTCCTCCGAAAAGTGTCATCATCTGCAGGTCGGCATTACTGAGCGCGACGAACTGCCGGGCGGCGACGTCGAAATCGTCGATGACAAGCGCTCCCTTTTGCGCCAGCCGTGCGAGAAGTGCGGAAAGCGCGGTCGTCAGCTTGCCGGGCCCGTGCTGGCGCCAGCTTTCGAAGAGATGTGGGTATCGCTCACCCTCCGTCTGCACCAGCTTGCGCAGGAACTTTCCGTCATGATTGCAGATGCAGTTCTTGTTGAGGCGGATGACGAAAGCCGTGAGGTCATCCTCCAGATTGTCGGCATTATCAGGGAAGGCCGACAATACGGAAAAGAGCATGGCATTGGCGCGGTTCATGACGTCCTCGACAACGGCGACGAACAGCGTTTCCTTCTCGCGGTAGTGATTGTAGATCGTCTGGCGGGAGACACAGGCGACGGCGGCAATCTCGTCGATGCTGGCGGCGGCAAATCCCTGGCGGCAGAAAACGTCGGCAGCGGCATCGAGGATTGACATGCGCTTGGCACATTGCCCGCGCTGGCTATGCCCCGTCATCCGGACTGCCGGTGTCATGCGATCGTTCATGAGAGCGAAGATAAGACGCCTTGACGTTTTAGACAATGGCGCCTAGTTTTACATTAGTGTCCAAATTTATTGACACGCCTGCTTCCCCGCCGAAGATATGAGCTCCCAACTTCGTCTTCGCGCGAACGATCATCATTGAACCCCCAAAGAGCACTGCGGCGAAACGACCATCCGGCGTCTTTGCTCGCGCTTTTATGAAAGATCACCATTATGACGGCTTCCTTCTTCCGCACGGCCCTCATTCTCGGCCTTTTATCGGCCATCGGCCCCTTTGCCATCGACATGTATCTGCCTGCGTTGCCTTCGATCGGCCAGGATCTGCATGCCGACAATAACGTCACCCAGCTGACCCTTCTCGCCTTCTTCATCTCCTTTGCGCTCTCCCAGCTCGTCTATGGTCCGATCTCGGACATGTGGGGCCGCAAGCTGCCGCTCTATCTCGGCATCGGCCTCTTCGCGCTAGCCTCGATCGGCTGCGCGCTTTCGACCGATATCGAGACGCTGATCGCCTTCCGTTTCGTCCAGGGCATCGGCGGTGCGGCCGGCATGGTCATTCCGCGCGCCATCGTCCGCGACATGCATACCGGCGTTCAGGCCGCGCGGCTGATGTCGCTGCTGATGCTGGTCTTCTCGATCTCGCCGATCCTGGCGCCGCTGACCGGCAGCGCGGTCATCGAGTTTTACGGCTGGCGCGGCGTGTTCTGGGCCGTGACAATAGCCGCCTTGATCGGCTTCGTCCTGCTCGCCACGCAGCTTGACGAGACCCGCCCGGCCACTGATCGCAGCGGCAGCGGCCTCGGGAGCGCCATGACGGCTTACCGGCTGCTGCTATCCGACCGCAATTTCCTGACTCTGACCTTCATCGGCGGCCTCGGCATTTCCAGCTTCCTCGTCTATCTCGCCAACTCGCCCTTCGTGCTGATTGAGCATTACGGGCTGACGCCGACGGAGTACAGCTTCGCCTTCTCGATCAACGCCGTGTCCTTCTTCGCGGTGTCGCAGGCAACGGGCTGGCTCGGCGAGCGTTTCGGCCTGGTGCGGGTCATGCGGATTGCCGTCAGTGCCTTCGCACTTGCCATGATCGTCATGGCGGTTGCTATGGCGGCGGGCTTCAATCAGCTGCCTGTCATGGCGAGCTTCCTGTTCATCGGCTACGGCTTTCTCGGCCTCGTCATCCCGACGAGCGCCGTGCTGGCGCTTGAGGATCACGGCGCGATCGCCGGCACCGCCTCGTCGCTGATGGGCACGTTGCATTTCGTCATCGCCGCCGTCGCCATGGTGATCTCGAGCCTGTTCTTCGACGGCACCGCCCTTCCGATGGCCGCCGGCATCGCCGTCTGCGCCTTTATGGCCTTGGTGTTGACGCAGGCCACGATCGGCCGCCGCGCCGCCACAGTCGCCGCTGAATGATCAGAAGGGGCCGCACCGGTCATCCGGTTGCGGCCACCAATCACGGTTGCGGCATCGAAGAAAATACTTCGCCCAATTGAATATTGGTTGATAGCGCTATCTAGGCGTTAACGACATTGTCATTGCGGAGAATATGCATGGTCGACGAGAAGCGGCTGATCTCGAAAATCACCTGGAAGCTGATGCCGTTTCTCGGCATCCTTTATCTCATCGCCTATATCGATCGGCAAAATGTCAGTTTTGCCAAGCTGCAGATGGTCGATGCCCTGGGCCTGAGCGAATATGCCTATGGTCTTGGCGCTTCGCTCTTCTTCATCGGCTATTTTCTCTTCGAGGTGCCGAGCAATCTCTTCCTCGACAGGCTCGGCGCGCGTGTCTGGTTCGCCCGCATCCTGGTCTCCTGGGGCCTCGTCACCATCGCGCTCGCCTTCACCCAGAACGCGGCGATGTTCTATATCCTGCGTTTCCTGCTCGGGGTCTGTGAAGCCGGCTTCTTTCCCGGCGTCCTCTATCTCCTGACTCTATGGTTCCCTTCGGGCTATCGCGGCCGGATGGTCGGCCTGTTCATGATCTTCAGCGCGATCGCCAATGCCGTCGGCGCACCGCTCGGCGGCGCGCTGCTCGATCTCGACGGCCTCTACGGCTTTGCCGGCTGGGAGTGGGTGTTCCTGGCGACCGGTATTCCGGCCGTCATCGCCGGCGTCGTCACCTTTTTCTATCTTCCCGGCCGGCCTGAGAATGCGAGCTTCCTCAGCCGCGAGGAGAGGAGCTGGCTGGAACGGAGGCTCGCCTCGGAAAATGCCGGCATGGACGAAAATGCCGGAAACGGCTTCAAGGCGCTCGTCGACCCGCGCGTCCTCTTGATGGCGCTCTGCTATATCGCCTTTCCGCTGTCGGCCTATGGGCTGAGCTACTGGCTGCCGACCATCGTCAAGGCCTTCGGCGTCAGCAACACGGTGAACGGTTTCCTCAACGTCATTCCCTGGCTGCTGGTCGCAGGCGCGCTCTATGCCGTTCCCGCCATGGCCGACAAGGCGCAATCGAAGACGCCCTATATCGTCATTCCGGCCTTCATCGGCGCCGCCTGCCTGCTGCTGTCGGCACTGATCCCGAACCACACGGTGCAATTCGCCTTCCTCTGCGTCGCCGCCGCCGGCATCTTCGCGCCGCAGCCGGTGTTCTGGAGCCTGCCCTCGCGGTTCCTGAAAGGAGCGGGTGCGGCGGCCGGACTTGCCGCCATCAATTCGGTCGGGAATCTCGGCGGCTTCGTCGCCCAGAACGTCGTGCCCTGGATCAAGGATGAAAGCGGCAGCACCATCGCGCCGATGTTCTTCCTCGCCGCCTGCCTTGCGGCCGGCGCCCTCTTGGTCTTCTTCGTCACGCGTCAATTGTCGAGCCGCGAAGCTGCGGCGGCACCGAGCCGGATCTGAGCGATGTGCTTCAGGCCGTCAGCGTGAAGGCGTCGCTTTCGCCCGGAACGAGCTCCATCGGCCAGATCCTGTTGCGGGCGCCCTGCGGATAATGATCGGCATAGGCCGGCATGGTGGCAAGCAGGGTTTCGCCAAGCTGGGCGCCGAGATCGCGCAGCGACATGCGGAAGGAGGTCAGCGACGGCTGGAGAAAAAGGGTGCGCGGCTCTTCGCGGAAGCCGACGACGGCGAGGTCGCGACCGGGCACGATGCCTGCCTCGGCCAGCCTGCGGTAAAGCCCGATCGCCATCAGCTCGTGGATCAGGATGATCGCCGTCGGCCGGTCTTCGATCATCAGCAGTTCGTGGCCGGCCTGATAGCCGCCCTGTTCGCTCGACTTGACGCGGATGACGAGGGTCGGATCAAAGGCGATGCCGTGGCGCTGCAGCGCCTGGCGATAACTGTCGAGGAAGATGTAGCCGAGATTGATGTCGGAGGAGGGGGCGGCCACCGCAATCCGTCGATGGCCCTTGGCAACGAGCCGGTCGACGCCGCGCGCCGCCACGCCTTCGAAATCGAGGTCCATCCAGGTATAGCTGCCGCCGGACGCGCTGCGGCCGAGCGCCACGAAGGGGATGCGGGCTTTTTCCAGAAGCTCGATGCGCCGGTCTGTGCGCCGTGTCGCCGAAATGATCAGCGCATCGACGAGGCGGCGCGCCACCATGCGCTTCAGATATTCGTGCGGATCCTCGTCGTCAGGGCAGGGCAGCATGACCAGATCGAGCTTGTGGCGAGAAAAGACGCTCTGCAGCCCGTCGGTGACGCCGAGGAAGAAGTCGTCGCTGTTTTCGACCGTCTCGCGGCTCACTTCCAGCATCAGCCCGATGACATTGGTCATGCCCTGGCGCAGGCTGCGGCCGGACTGGTTTGCGACGTAGCCAAGCTCCTCGGCGGCGGCGAGCACCCGCCGGCGCGTTTCCTCGTTGACGTCGGGCTTGCCGTTCAGCGCGCGGGACACGGTGCCGATCGAAATGTCGAGATGCTCGGCGAGCTGGCGGATTCCCTTCATGTCAGCCGATCTTCCTCCCCTAAGGCGCCGAGTCATGGCCCTTCTTGCCACAGGATGACCTCTGCGAAAAGCCATAGGGGAGAGTTATGGTCTGAAGCTTCGGCGAATGACGAGTTCCAGGATGACGCGTTCGTAACCTGCAGGCGCGTCCGGATTTTCGAGACGCGTGGCTCGACCCGGTCGATGACGGCAGCCGGACGAGCGGCTGCTCTCCTGCCAGCATGTCCTTGATATTGAAATCAAAAAGCCGAGGCTGCGGAACGCAACCTCGGCTGAGGGTCAAGCGACGCTGACGCGTTCAACGCCACTTCAAAGAATTTCAGGCCTACTCGCAGACCCGCACGGTTTCGGCGTGATAGCCGCCGTCATAGCGGTTGCGCACGTCGCGGTCCTCATACCAGCATCTCGGCTCTTCGACATAGCGGGGGCTCTCGACATAACGAGGACCTTCATCGACGTAGCGCGGGCTACCATTGGCGATTGCGCCGCCGATCAGGCCGCCGACGACGCCTGCAGCAACGCCGCCGGCGATGATGCGGCCGGTATTGTTATGGTGATGATGGTCTCGCGCGGCAGCGGGCTGAATAGCCGATCCAACAAGGGCCGTCGCGATCAACAGGCTGCTAATAATTCTCTTCATAACGCTCTCCTCAGTGGGCACA
Organism: Rhizobium lentis; assembly: GCF_014200175.1. GTDB lineage: Bacteria > Pseudomonadota > Alphaproteobacteria > Rhizobiales > Rhizobiaceae > Rhizobium > Rhizobium mulingense. The sequence continues at coordinate 50,764 of NZ_JACHBD010000011.1, forward strand.
GGCCCCGGATAAAAGTAAAATGCGGCAGCAAGGCGTTTGTTCGTTCAAACTTTGCGACAACAGGTAACGCATGTCAGGTCGCCGATTCCCCCGCCGTCGTCTCCTCCAGCACGTCTTCGGGAATATCGTCGAAGGAAGCGTAGTTCAAGTTATAGAGTCTGGAATAGAGCTTGCCGTTCTTCATCAGCTGGCGGTGGTCGCCGCTTTCGATGATTTCGCCGTTCTGCAGCACGATGATGCGGTCGGCCTCGCGGATCGTCGCTAGGCGATGGGCGATGACGAGGCCGGTGCGGTTTTCGAGCAGTTTGACCAGCGCCTTCTGGATCAGCATCTCGGTATAGCTGTCGATATTGGCGGTCGCCTCGTCGAGCACCAGGATCTTCGCATCCGCCACCAGTGCACGGGCAAAGCTCAGGAGCTGGCGCTGGCCGAGCGATAGATTGCCGCCGCGCTCGCCGAGAATGCTGTCGTAGCCGTCGGGCAGGCGCATGATGAAATCATGCGCGCCGACCGCCTTGGCCGCCTCGATCACCTGCTCGCGCGTCGCCTCCAGCTTATGGTAGCGGATGTTTTCAAACACGGTGCCGGTAAAGAGGAAGGGCTCCTGCAAGACCATGGCGATCTGCGCGCCGAGCGAATCCTGGGTCAGTTCCCTGACGTCGTGGCCGCCGACCAGCACCTGCCCCTGCTGTACGTCATAAAAGCGATGGATGAGCGACATGCAGCTCGATTTTCCCGATCCCGTCGGCCCGACCAGCGCCACCGTCTCACCGGGATTGACCTTGAAGCTCACATGTTTCAACACCGGGTGCTTCGGATTGTAGCCGAAGACGACATCCTTGAACTCCACCGAACCGTCCATGTCGCGCGACAGGGTCTTGGCGTTGGGCGCGTCTTTGATGTCGACGGGCACGTCGAGCACTTCGGTCAGACGCTGGCCGGACGCCATGGCGCGCTGCATCACCGAATATTGCAGGGTCAGCGACCGGATCGGGTCGAAGAAGCGCTGGATATAGAAGAGAAAAGCGACGAGCACGCCGACGTCGAGCGCCTGGTTGAGAACTCGGGCGCCACCGACGACGATGACGAGCGCCATCGCCACACCGGTCAGGCTGTCGACGATCGGCACCATCACCTGGGCATAACGCGCAGCCGTCAGGTGCGTCCTGAGATTGGCATGCGCCTTGTCGTCGTAGAGCGTGAAGTTGACGCCCTGCCGGTCCATGCTCTGGACGGCGCGCACGCCATGGATCGCTTCGGCGAGGGCGCCGTTTGCCACCGAATTGGTCTCATGCGCGGCCATGAAGGACTTGCGGGCGAGCGGCAGCCAGAACAGCCGGACGATGAAAAGCACCGGCAGCACCGAGAGCGTCAGCAGCCCCAGCTTGAAATCGAGGTAGAGCATCACGAAAACGATGCCGAAGAGCAGCACGATGTCGCCGACCGAAAGCACCGAGGTCTCGAGGAATTCCTGCATCGAGTTGACGTCGCCCTGCAGGCGCGACATCAGGCGCCCCACTTCGGTCTTGTCCATGAAGGAGAGCGAAACGCGCTGGAGATGCGAGAACATCGCCTTGCGGATGTCGAAGAGCACCTCTTCCGCGACGTTGCCGACCAGCGTCTCCTGTGCGTAGCTTGCCGCATAATTGATAAGGATGGCGATGGCGAAGGCGGCGATCGCCGAGATCAGCGCCGAAGGACTGCCGCCCGGCGACATGCCGTGGTCAATGGCATAACGGATGATCAGCGGGATCAGCAATTGCATCGTCGTGAAGGTCAGGATGGCGACGACCGCCCAGAGGACCTGTGTGCGGTAGGGGTGAACGAACGCCCAAATGCGCTTGACGATGTTGCCGTCGAAGGCCTTGCCGAACATTTCCTCCTCGATGCGATGCGAACCGACCACTGCCCGCGGCGGGCGGCGTCCGTCCTCGCGGACGTCCGGACGCTCGGTTTCCAGTTCCTCGGCCATCGTCGTTCCTCCTGCGGCCATCACTTGAGGCTGGTCCGCACATCAATTGCTTGTCCGCGCTTCTCCCCAGCGGGGAGAAGGTGCCCGAAGGGCGGATGAGGGGGCCACACGGCAGGCCCTCATTTGCCCTTCGCTTCCGGGTAGCGCACTCGTCGCTATCGCTCCTCGCCCCCTCATCGCCTCGCTTTGTTCGGCACTTTTCTCCAGCGGGGAGAAGAGAAGATTACGCGCTCAACACCTCGTCGCCCGGCCGTACCTGCAGCTCGTAGAGCGCCTTGTAGCGGCCCGCGAGGGCAAGCAGCGCCTGATGCGTGCCGCGCTCGACGATCCTTCCGTCTTCGACGAACAGGATCTGGTCGGCATGCATCAGCGAGCTCAGGCGGTGGGCGACGATGATCGTCACCCGGTCGGCGGCATAGCGGCGCATGGCGCTGCGGATGCGCTGTTCGGTGGCGGCATCGATCGCCGCCGTCGAATCGTCGAACACCATCACCGCCGGCTTCAGCATCAGCGCGCGGGCGATCGAAAGACGCTGCCGCTGACCGCCGGAGAGCGAAACGCCGCGCTCGCCGACGACGGTGCCGTAGCCGGTGGGCAGGCCGAGCACGTAATTGTGCAGCTGGGCGCTTTCGCTGGCGCGTTCGATGCGGCTTTCTTTCGCCCAGGGGTCGCCATAGGCAATGTTGTTTTCGATCGTCGTCGTGAACAGGAAGGAATCCTGCTGCACGACGGCAACGGCGCGGCGCAGCGACTGCAGGGTGGCCTTGCGGATATCCTGGCCGTCGATGGTGATCTTGCCGCCGCTGACGTCGTAGAAGCGCGGGATCAGATGGGCGATCGTCGACTTGCCGCTGCCGGGCGGACCGACGATGCCGATCGTCTGGCCGCGTCGGGCTTCGAACGAGACATCGTGGAGCACCGTGCGCTTTTCCGAGCCTGGATAAGCGAAGCTGACATTTTCGAAGCGCAGCACGCCTTCCGTTACCGCCAATTCTTTGGCATCCGGCGCATCCTTGATCGCGATGTCGAGGTCGAGCAGGTTGAAGAGCCGCGAGCCGCAGGTGGAGGCGCGGGCAAAGGCATTGACCATCAGGCCGAGCTGGCGCACCGGCATCTGCAGGATGGTCATGAAGGTCAGGAAGGAGGCGAGCGTGCCGACGGTAATCTCGCCCGACATCACCTTGCCGCCGCCGATCCAAAGCACGAGGCCCATCGCCGCGAAGAAGGAAAAGGTCATGGCACTGGTATTGACGACGCGGATGCCAACCCGCTGATGGGCGAGCGCCAGCGCGTTTTTCGAGGCCGCCTCGAATTTCGTGAGTTCATGCTCCTGGGCGGCAAAGGCGCGCACGACGCGGATGCCGCCGAGATTCTCCTCCATGATGCGGGTCAGCACCGACAGCCGCTCCTGCAGGTCGAGCCAGGTGGCGCGCAGCCTGAGCTGCGTCACCGAGGAGCGCCAGCCGACGAACGGCACGAAGGAGAGCGCCAGCAGCCCGAGCACGACGTTGGTCGACAGCAGCATATAGGCGCCGATGCCGATCAGGATCGTGAGCAGGATCATGCGCACTAGCGCGGTGGAAAAATACATGCGCACGCCTTCGAGATCGAGCATGCCGACGGTGATCAGATCGCCGGAATGCACGGTATCGTGAAAGCTGAAGGACAGCCGCTGGATTTTTTCATAGCAGGCCAGGCGCAGCTCGTAGCCCATGTGGTGGCCGACGGATTCACTGAAATAGTTCTGCACCATGGTGAAGAGGCCGCGCAGCACGCTGGCGCCGAGCAGAAGCAGCGCCGTGGTCAGCAGCGCGTCCTGCGCCGCCTGGCCGGCCGCACCGCCGCCCATCGCCATTTGCGTGTGGTCGACGGCCTGGCCGAGAAGGCGGGGGATCATCAGCTGGAAGGTAGAGGCGATGAGCGTGGCGCCGATCGCAAAGCCTGCCTGCCAAGGGTGGCGGAAGGCCATCACGGTGATGCGCACCAGTGTAAAGAGGCCTCGGCCCCAGCCTGCCGCAGTTGCAAGCGCCATCGAAGCCGAAGGCTTCGTCGCGCGTGTTAACGCATCGCTGCTCACGGTATTTTTCCAATAGATGTGTGCTCGGACGCTGGCCCGAAAAGACGGCAAATCCATGAAAGGATTGATAGCCCCGTCAGTTTTGCCGATTCCATTTGGCGGTTCAAGTAAAGAATTCACCAACTGGTTATTTTTGCGTGAGGCCGCCTCGCCTCAGCCGCGGGAACAATCGGCGCGCGGGTGGGTTGCAGCAGGCAGACCCGTCGGGCAACCGTTACCGGAGAGATAAGATGCCGCTGAAAGCCCTTGCTCTCAACGCCACGCTGAAGACCAGCGACGCCAAGGACCCGTCGTCGACCGACCGGATGATCGCTCTCATCGACAAGGCGCTGTCCGAATATGACGTTGTGACCGAAGTGCTTCGCCTTGCCGATTTCAACGTCAAGCCGGGCGTCACATCGGACGAAGGCGCCGGCGACGACTGGCCCGATATCCGCGCCAAGCTGCTCGACTCCGATATCCTGCTGCTGGCGACGCCGATCTGGCTCGGCCAGCCGTCCAGCATCTGCAAGCGGGCGCTCGAGCGCATGGACGCCTTCCTCGATGAGACGGACGATCAGGGCCGCATGGTTTCCTACGGCAAGGTCGCGGCCGTTGCCGTCGTCGGCAACGAGGACGGCGCCCATCATGTGTCGGCCGAACTCTATCAGGCGCTGAACGATGTCGGCTTCACCATCCCGGCCAATGCGGTCGCCTATTGGGTCGGGGAAGCGATGGGTTCCACCAATTTCGTTGATCTCGACAAGGTGCCGAAGGTCGTGACGAAGGCCGTCGACATGCTGGCGCGCAATACGGCGCATCTGGCCGGGCTGCTGAAGGCAAAGCAATATCCCGGTGAAAGCGCTTAAGACTAGAGCCTTTCCTGGTTAGATTGAAGCATTCTGCCGGGGCAGGTTTTCGTCAGGGCAGAGGCGATTGGCGATGGGCATACCCCAAGGTACGTCCGAGCCGATCGCCTCTGATCCTGGCGGAAACATGCCCGGCCCTTCGGGTTGGCTGAAACGGGCCGGCTGATCGACCGGCCGGCTTGGCCGTAGAGCCAGGCTACGACGCGCGCCGGCCGGTCGGCCATCCGACTCCGTTTGAGCCAACAGAATGCTTCAATCTAACCAGGAAAGGCTCTAGGTCACTGAGCGCCGCCTCGTCGATGCGATAACGACCGGATTCTCGTTGCGACCGAATGCACAATTGATCGGAACGCGCGCGCTCCCTTCTTTGGGGAAGGGAGCGCGCGAGTTAGCATTTGTTTAAGTTGTCGCAAGTGTTCGTCACGCTGGCCGTTCAGAAGCACTTGTCCGCCACTTGATGAGGCGCTTCTCGGCGATGTCCAGAATGCTGTCGATAATCAAGACGAAGATCGCGAGGATCAGGATGCCGGCGAAGACGCCGACCGCATCGAAATTGCCTTCGGCCTGAGCGATCAGATAGCCGAGCCCGGCAGAGGAGCCGAGATACTCGCCAATGATCGCCCCCACAACGGCGAAGCCGACCGAAGTGCGCAACGAGGACAGAATCCAGCTTGCCGCTGCCGGGAAATAGACGTGGCGAAGCAGGTCCCGCCGATTGCCTCCCAGAATGCGGGCGTTCGACAATACCACCGGGTTGACTTCGCGCACGCCCTGCATCGCGTTGAAGAAGGTGACGAAGAACACCAGCGTCACGGCGAGCGCCACCTTGGACCACAGCCCAAGGCCGAGCCACAGCACGAAGATCGGCGCGAGCACGACGCGAGGAATTGCGTTCAGCCCCTTGATGAAGGGGTCCAGAATGCGCGCGGTCGAACGGCTGAGGCCGAGCCACACGCCCGCTGCCACGCCAAGTGCCGTTCCAACGAGGTAGCCTAGTACGGTTTCCGTCAGGGTGATGGCGACGTGGCTATAGAAGCTGACGTCCGCCACCCAGGATAAAACCTGGTTGAAAATGTCGACCGGAGCCGGAAAAAAGAAGACGTCAATGGCGCCGGCCTCGACACCGAGCTGCCAGCCGCCGACAATTACCACGAGCAGCACGATTTGAATGAGACGTTCAGTCATGACGTTCATAGCTTTTCTCCACTTCGCCGCGCAGCGATGACCAGATGTTGCGATAAAGATCCATGAAGCGCGGATCGAGCTTGATTTCAGCGACATCGCGCGGACGCTCGAGATCGACGGGGAAGCTGTCGATCACGCGCGAGCGCGGTCCAGCAGCAAGCACGACGACCCGATCACCAAGAGCAATCGCCTCCTCGAGGTCGTGCGTTATCATCACCACTGCGCGCCGCTCCTCCTGCCAAAGCCGCAACAGTTCGTTCTGCATCAGGTGGCGGGTATGGATGTCGAGCGCTGAGAAGGGCTCGTCCATCAGGATGACCTTTGGACCGGTGATCAGCGCCTGCGCCATCTGCACGCGCTTGCGCTGTCCGCCGGAAAGCTGGTGCGGATAACGATGCTCGAACCCTTTGAGCCCGACTTTCGCCAGCCATCTCATCGCCTGCTCGCGACGATCGGCGGCACCGACACCTTTGAACATGGGACCAAGTTCAACGTTCTCGATTGCGGTCTTCCATGGAAGCAATGCATCCTGTTGAAAAAGATAACCGATGTCGTTCTGGACCCCGCGCACCGGCTGACCATCGATGAAAACAGTCCCGCTGGCAGGCTTCAGAAGGCCGGCAATCGCGTTCAGAACGGTGCTCTTGCCGCAACCGGTAGGTCCAACGATGGCCAGGAACTCGCCATCGGAGACGCTCAGATTGACATCCTGCACAGCGACATAAGCCCCGAAGGACATGGTGATGGAATCGATGGAAACCATCGGCTTTGCATGATCCGGACTGTTGGTCGGGGGTGCAGTTTTCACTACGGCCAATTCCATGACCTCCTCCTATCAGTTGGCAGGGGCGTTCGGGACCTTGCCGACGAACTCGTTCGTGTAGGTTTTTGCGAGGTCGATTTCGGCCGCGGCGACTTTGTCGTTGAAGCTCTTCAGGACGGCGAGCGGAATCTTGATATCGTCTTCGTTGATGCGCCCGTCCTTCGAGAAGATCGCCTTCGCGTTCTCGACCGCCTTGACGTAGGTGTCGCGATCGCCGGAAATAAATTCCTTCGGCAGCTTTTCGACGATCTCCTCCGCGGAGTGGCTGTTCATCCACTCGAGCGCCTTGACGGTCGCATTGGTGACCTTCTGGATCGTTTCCGGATTTTTGTCGATATAGCTCTGCGTGGCATAGAGGACGGAAGTCGGGTAAATCCCGCCATAGATTGCCTTGGCACCATCGTCGCTGCGTCCGTCGATCAGGATCTTGCCGACGCCCTTGGCCTCGATGAAGGTCGCTGCCGGGTCGTAGTTGACGAGGAGGTCGACCTTGCGCTGCTCAAGAGCCGCGACCGCGGCAGACCCGGAGCCGACGCCGATCAGCGAGATGTCGTCTGCGGACAGGCCGTGGCGCTGAAGATAATAGCGGACGAAGAAATCGGAGGACGAGCCCGGCGAGGTAATCCCGATTTTTGCGCCCTTGATGGTTTCAGGTTTAGCCGGGTCGAAAGTGCTGTTCTTGCCGCCAGCCAGCACCAGCCCGGAATTGCGGGCGAGCTGCACGAACGCCACGACAGCCTTCTTCTGCGACTGCATCTGGATCGTGTGGTCATAGAAGCCGACGGCGATATCCGTCGAGCCGGCAACGAGCGCCTGAAGTGTCTTCGAGCCGCCCGAAGCAAAGTTTTCGACTGTTACCTCCAGGCCTTCCTTTTCATAAAGGCCGAGTCCCTGGGCGACCGGAAAAGGAAGGTTGTTGAGGTTGTAGGAACCAACGCTGATGCGGACCGGATCCGCGAGTGCAGAACCGGCAAACACGACGGTTGCCGCGAGGGCGAGCATGAGCTTGCGCATGGTATTTCCTCCTGTTGGGTGGCGCCCTCCCGGCGGCCACGGTTATTATGCCGCGCAACCCAGTTGAGCGACAGGTTTTGCGAAGACCTGGCCTTCGAACAGCCGCCGGGCGGTGCGAAGGATTCCGGCGACGACCTTGCCGTCTCTCTCATACAGCTTAACGTCCAGGTGGCCGCTTGGGTGCTCTATGGAGAGTACCACCGGGGGCGTACGCCCGCCGATCAGAAGCGATGCAACCGTATCATGGCTGATACAGGCCGTGGCGATGCCGACGGCGCCCGTGGTTGCAAGCGACGGGTGACATTGATGGGGCATGAAATACCGTACGCTGATGTCGCCTCCAGACCTTGGCCGGGAAAGGAGCACCGGCTTCGGCGTTACCTGATTGCGCACGTCTCCAAGGCCCATGCGTTCGCCGGCAGCGATGCGCAGCTCTTCCAGCCGCCCAAGCAATGCTCGATCAGCATTGAGTTCAGCCGCTGATTCGAAGCCACTTGCACCGATCGCTGCTACCTCGATCAACATCATCGGCATTGCACAGTCGATGCAGGTGACAGCTACACCATCAATCAGGTCGACAGGCTTACCAGTGGGAAACAGCTGCCCGGTTCGAGCCCCGGCTGCGTCCATGAAGGTCAGTCCGATCGGCGCTGCACGTCCGGGCACACCATCGATTTCAGCATTACCGAGATAAGAAACGCTGCCGTTTGGAGTGGGAACTTCGGCCTCGATCAGCTTCCTGGTATTGACGTTATGGATCCGGACGAGTGTCGTTTCTCCACGAACCTGGACAAGCCCAGCTTCGATGGCGAAGGGGCCAACTGCAGCCAGCATGTTGCCGCAGTTCGGGGAAGTGTCGACAATCTGTTGATCGACCCGCACCTGGGCAAAGAGATAATCCACGTCGGCGCCCGGAATGCTGGCAGGTCCGACGATAGCTACCTTGCTTGTGACCGGGTTGCCGCCACCGATGCCGTCTATCTGCAACGGATGACCAGAGCCCATGACGGAGAGGAGAATCTCGTCGCGCTGACCGGCAGCTGCGGGAAGATCGCCTGCCAGGAAGAACGGCCCCTTTGAGGTGCCGCCTCTCATCAGTACGCAAGGGATCGCCAACAGGTCGTTCATGCTTGTGCTTCCATCGGAATTATGTCATCGCCGTATCAATCGGCCCGCTTTGATCCAATTATCGGAATATGCGTTTATTTGTGAAATGCTAAGAATCGGAGGATTGATGCAAGATGAGCATTAATTGTGAGATCCTTGACCTTCGAGCCTTCATGAGCGTCGTGGAGTTGGAGAGCTTTAATCGCGCCGCTGATGCCTTGCATATGTCGCAGCCCGCGTTGAGCCGCCGCATTCAAAAACTCGAGCAGGTCATCGGCGCGCCGCTTCTGGAACGGACAACCAGGCACGTGTCCGCGACAGCTCTCGGTACAGAACTCATGCCGCTCGTCCGACGCCTGCTGGAGGAGTTCGATGGTTCTCTCTTTGCGGTCCGCGACGTTGGAGCCAATCGCGGCGGATTGGTGACGATTGCATGTCTTCCAACCGCGGCGTTCTACTTCCTGCCTACGGTCATCCGCCAGTTCAATGAAGAATATCCAAACATCCGCTTTCGTATCCTCGATCTGCCTGCCACTGATGGTCTTCGAGCCGTGGCAAGTGGCGAGGTGGAGTTCGGCATAAACATCATTGGCACCTCCGACCCTGACCTCACCTTCGAGCGGCTTGCGGAAGACCCATTCGTGCTTGCAGCGCGAAAGGATCATCCTCTTGCGGCAAAACAATGGGTCGAGTGGGCGGAACTAGAGCCCTATCACTTGATTACGGTTCATCGGTCGAGCGGCAACAGAACGCTGCTCGACGCGGCACTGGCAAAATCAAACATCAAACTTCGCTGGTTTTACGAGGTAACCCATCTGTCTACCTCCCTCGGTTTGGTTGAGGCGGGGCTTGGGATTTCGGTGCTGCCGCGAATGGCAACCCCGCGGGAAGACCATCCATTTCTGATCACCCGCCCCATCCGCAATCCCGACATATCGCGCACAATCGGTGTGGTTCGACGTCGCGGCGGCACGTTGTCACCGGCGGCAGAACGGTTTCTAGAGATGTTGATAGGTGTATGGGGAGCGTGATTGAAAGACGCGGCAACGATGGTTCGAGCAACGCAATCGAACGTAGGTCACGTTGACGATATCCTGAGAGGAAGCGCGGAAGCAGATGGCCAATGGCGGTGGCTTTCCCCACAACCGGCGGATCTGGCCACTCTGTTGAAGGTGAGGCCGCATCAGGCCAAGGCGGTGCTGACGAGGCGTGGCCACCATGGCGCGAGGGGGTATTTGGTCGGAAAATATGCCGCTGTTCCAACAAGTTAAACTTCGCTCCAATAAATCCCTTGCCACTCGCGGTTTTTGGCGCTTTCATACACGACTAGTTTAATAGACTATGGACGGGCTGCTTTGCCGCCGAGTTCGTTTGCGGGCCGCTTTTGCGGGCCCGCTCTGCGGTCGATGTTTGTGAATGGCCGCATGACCCTCATCAACGCGTGACCCGGTGTTTATGCGTTGAAACCTCGATCGACCCCAAGGGCGCTGATGAAGCCGCAAAGGAGTTGCGATGACGGTTCAGGGACTTTTCTCCGGAAGGGCCAATGCTGCGGCGATGATATCGGCCGTTCCGCGCATTGCGATCGTCGGGCGCGGCTTTTCCGGCATGATGACGGCCATTGCGCTGATGAAGACGGTGCGCGCCCCCTTCCACCTGCAGCTGTTCGATCCGAACTCGTCGGTCAGCGGCGGCCAGGCGCTGGCCTCTGCCCGCGCCTCGACGATCCTCAATACTCGCGTGCGCGATCTCTCGGTCGCCGTCGGCGACAGCGACGATTTCAACGACTGGCTCTGTACCAACGCCGCCTTCCGCGCCGCCGTGCCGGCCGCCATTCCCGGTTTTCGGCAGATCTTCGTGCCGAAGGACATCTTCAGCGATTACGTCTACCAGCGGTTTTCCGAAGCGCTGGCGGCGCGCCGGGACATTACGGTGCAGGTCTGCAACGATCCTGTCGTGGCGATCCGGCGGAGCCACGGCACCCGCTTCCTGCTCGAAAGCGCCAATCCGGCCAATCCGCTATTCGATACGGTGATCCTCGCCACCGGCTATGGTCTCAGCGATCCGCATGCCGAGGAGCCGGATGCTTCGCCGGTCCGCGCCCAGCGCCTCGTGGCACGGCCGCATGCGGTGCTGCTCGGCAGCGGCATCCGCGTCGTCGACCAGTTGCTGCAGTTGCGCGATTCCGGTTATGCCGGCCAGGTGACGATCATTTCCCGGCGCGGCTTCCTGCCCCAGAGCCATACGCCGAATTCCGCCGATCCGGTGTTCCCGGCCGAAGCGCTGCCCGAGAGCCTGCCCGACATCGTGCGCTTCATCCGCCAGGCCTGTCGCGAGGCGGAAGAAGAGGGGCGAAGCTGGCAATCGGTGATGAACGGGCTGAGGAAACATGCCCGCTCGCTTTGGAGATCGCTGCCGGCCGGCGACAAGCGTCAGTTCAACCGCCATTTGCGGGCGATCTACGACAGTCACCGCAATCGCCTGCCGGAAGCCATACACCTGCGCCTGCAGCGCGAGCTCGCCGAAGGCCGCACGGTGCTGCGCCGCGGCCGGGCCGGCCGCCGCGGCCTGAGCGGCCTGTTCTTCACGCCGGCCGGCTCCTCTGTCGAAGAGATCATCCATGCCGAGCGCATTATCGATTGCCGCTGCCAGGCGCCGGATCTTTCCACGCCGCTGATGGAGAGCCTGTTTTCCTCAGGCCTCGCCATGCCGGACGAACTGTCGCTCGGGCTGGCGGTCACTGCGCGCGGCGAGCCCTTCCTGGAGGACGGTTCGACGGTTGTCGGGCTCTTTGCCGTCGGCCCGCTCGGCCTCGGCAGCCTGCCCGATATCGATCTCGTGCCCGAGATCGTCTCCCAGGCCTATGCGGCGGCCGAACGGATCGGCGAGCGCTTCTATCCCCAGGTCAAGGCCGTCTGAAAAAGTGTGATCTTTTCGGAACCATCTCCGCCCCGCAGCGTTAACAGCGCTGGTGACCAAGAGGGGCAGATGGAAGTGCTGGATCGACATGTTACGTCTCTTAGCGAAGAGGGACGCTTTCGTCTTCTGGTCGATGCCATCACCGACTACGCCATCTACATGCTGAGCCCCGAAGGCATCGTCACCAGCTGGAATACCGGCGCTCAGCGCTTCAAAGGCTACAAGCCTTCGGAAATTCTCGGCGAGCATTTTTCCCGTTTTTATGTCGAAGAAGATTGCGCGGCCGGGATTCCTGAGCGCGCGCTTGCCACGGCACTCGAGCAGGGACGGTTCGAGGGGGAGGGCTGGCGCCAGCGCAAGGACGGCAGCCGCTTCTGGGCGCATGTCGTCATCGATCCGATCCGCCGCCCCTCCGGCGAGCTCATCGGCTTTGCCAAGATCACCCGCGATCTGACCGAACGCAGGGCAGCCGAAAACGCGATCCGTCAGAGTGAGGAACAGTTCCGCCGGCTTGTCCAGGGCGTCTCGGACTACGCGATCTACATGCTCGATCCCAATGGCAATGTCAGCAGCTGGAATTTCGGCGCCGAGCGGATCAAAGGCTATCGGCCGGATGAAATCATCGGCCGACATTTCTCGACCTTCTATACGCCGGAGGACCGCGCCGCCGGTCTGCCGGAGACCGCGCTCCGCATCGCCCGCGCCGAAGGACGGTTCGAGCGGGAAGGCTGGCGTGTCCGCAAGGACGGCACCCGCTTCTGGGCCAGCATCGTCGTCGACGTCATCCGCGGCGATGACGGAGACGTGCTCGGTTTTGCCAAGATCACCCGCGATATCACCGAGAAGATGGAGACGCAGCGGGCGCTGGAGCAGGCGCGCGAAGAGCTTTTCCAGTCGCAGAAGATGGAGGCGATCGGTCAGCTGACCGGCGGTATCGCCCATGATTTCAACAATCTGCTGATGGCCGTGCTCGGCAGCCTGGAAATCCTGAAGAAACGCATGCCGCAGGATCTCTCCCTGACATCGCTGGTCGACAATGCAATGCAGGGCGCCCAGCGCGGTGCTGCCTTGACCCAGCGCATGCTGGCCTTCTCCCGCCGGCAGGAATTGCACATGGAGCCGCTCGACGTCTCCGGTCTGGTGCGTGGGATGATGGATATTCTAAGCCGTTCGCTCGGGCCTCTCACCACCATCGAGACCTCATTTCCCGTCAGGCTGCCGACCATCCTCACCGATCCGGCCCAGCTGGAAATGGCGATCCTCAACCTCGTCGTCAACGCGCGCGACGCAATGCCGTCGGGCGGCCGCATCGTGCTGCGCGCCTCTGAGGAATCGATAGCCGCGGGCAAGGGGCCGCTGTCGGCCGGCCGCTATGTCAGGATCGCCATAATCGATGAAGGCGAGGGCATGGATACAAAAACGCTGGAGCAGGCGGTCACGCCGTTCTTCACCACCAAGGGCGTCGGCAAGGGCACCGGTCTCGGCCTTTCGATGGTACAAGGTCTTGCCAGCCAATCCGGCGGCCGGCTCATCCTGAAAAGCCGCCCCGGCGAAGGAACGACCGCGGAATTATGGTTCCCGATCGCAGCCGTCGAGCAGCGGGTCGTGGCAACGGCCGACGTGCCGCAACCGGATAGCGATGCACAGCGCCGGCTGCGGATCGTCGCCGTAGATGACGACGGCCTGGTCCTGATGAATACGACGCTGATGCTGGAGGATCTCGGCCACACCGTCTTCGAGGCGATGGCTGGTCCCGAGGCGCTTGACATCCTGCGTAAGGAGCCGGTCGATCTGGTCATCTGCGATCACGCCATGCCGCGCATGACCGGGGCGCAGCTCGCCGAGGCGATCCGCAGCGAGTGGCCCGAGATGCCGATAATCCTCGCCACCGGTTACGCCGAACTGCCCGACGGCGTCGGCGCCAATCTGCCCCGCCTGGGCAAGCCGTTCTCGCAGGCGCAGCTCGCGGAAGCGATCAGCCGGGTTGCTTGTTAGCCGTGACTGACTGGTGCTACCGCATGTCGCCCGGAAGTGTGGGTCACCGGGATAACGGACATGCGTAAAAACAAAGAACCAAAGCGCGAGGAGCGAATCTGAAAGATCGCGACGCGCTCTAGGCGCGAAGCTTCTCGTCGCCATTATCCCGGATGCCCGTGCGGCCGGCTCCCTCGCCTAGTTCCGATGTCCTCGGGATTTGCTGTTCATCGGTCGCGGCCGCAGTTGCGCCGCCGAGCAGGCGCTTTTCGGTCTCTTGCAGATCGAGGATTGCCTGTTCGATCGTCTCAGCCGAAGTTTCGCGCGAGGCTGCGCGCCACCGATGATGCCGCCACCATGCGACGAGCAGGCGTCGGCTAGGAACTTCAATCGTCTCGTGAATGAACCATGCTCCTGCCGCCGCAACGAAAAGCGCCACCAGGATGAGCACCAGTTCCGGCATCAGAGCCTCGAAAGCCCGGCGTACAAGGAACATGATCGGGACGTGGAAAAGATAGAGCGAAAAACTGATCGTCCCCAAGAACCGCACGGGTGCCGCTGCCAGGACATGGGCTGCGATGGGAGGCTGTCGCGCGACGAGCGCCACAATCACGGCTGCGGCGGCCGCGCTTTGCAGGCTCCAGAATTCAGGGGAGAAACCAGGCAAGACATGCCTGTAGGTGAAGAACATCGCCAGAAGGAACAGCGTGAAAGCGCCCGTGGATGCGGATGGCCTCCACCTGTTCCAATAGGAATGCATCGCCCCGGCAAGAGCACCGAACAGGAAGTAGGGGAGCTTGGAAAGAAGCAGTATGCCTGGTCCTGGCAGCTCAAGCAGACCATCCACCACGACCAGCACCGCCAAACCTGCGATCACGCCGCTGTAGCGTTGCGGGCGCGTCAAGCAGAGCCAAAGGATCGGGAAGAACAGATAGAATTGAATTTCCGGTGGAATTGACCAGAAAACCCCGCTCGAGCCCAGAAGAAAGACGTGGCGGAAAAACTCCGTGCCGCCGATGATCGGCTGAACGAAGTTCAGACTTTGTATTCCGGACAGCATCGCCACGAGCAGGACAGCAGTCAGATAGACCGGATAGATGCGGGCAAAGCGGCTCACAAGAAAATCCAGGACGGTTTCCTTGGTGACCGGCCGCGAGCCGTAGAGATGGGCCATCAGAAATCCGCTGAGGGCAAAGAACAGGCCGACGGCTTCGCTGCCCATGGTCACGTCATGCAAGACCGTGTCCGGAAAGACGAGCCCGATATGCGCCTGCACCACCAGAAGCGCGGCGAGACCGCGCAGACCATCGAGACTGGGGATGTAATCCGGCCGGTTCATGTGCAGCTTTTAGATGTTCTGTTCAAGCAAGCAGTATCGGACATCGCTTTACAAGAGATTAAGCCGCCGAGCGCAAACTACCGGCGTGCAACTGTTGCTTGCCGGAGAGCCGCACCGGTGCAAAGCGACAGCGAGTGCCAACCTACGCTCGGCCTCTTCCGATCTCGCCGCGAACAACAAACACCAGCAATGCCAGCACCATCACCGCCAGCCCGTACCAGGTGATCGCATAGACGAGATGGTTGTTGGGAAAATGGATGACGGTCAGGCCGCCGACGGGCAGACCACCCGGGTTGGCGGTGGCATCCGCGTCGATGAAAAAGGGTGCGACCGCGCCGAGGCCGCGCTTCTGGGCAATCGCGGCGACATCGCGCGAATACCAGCGGTCGGCGGCGACGTCGTTGGATTGCAGCAGCGATCCCTTGGGCTCCGTCATCCGCATGAGCCCGGTGATCTCGATCGGGCCTGATATCTGACCGTCGCGGCGCGAGGCCGGGTCGCGCCTGTCCGTGGGTACGAAGCCGCGATTGACGAGAATCGCGGCGCCGTCGGCGAGCATCAGTGGCGTCATCACCCAATAGCCCGGACCGAGCACGGTCGAGGCATAGACCAGCGTCTCCTTGTCGTTTGCCAGCACTCCCTCGACTGTCACCCGGCGATATTCGTCGTTGCCGGCATCGACCTTGTCCCAGTCGGCGCGCGCCGGGGCCGGTAGGGGGGCTGAGTGCACGCGCTGGTCGACGCGGGCGATGAGGTCGCTTTTCCAGCCCAGGCGCTGAACCTGCCAGGTGCCGAGACCAAAGAGGATGGCGGCAAGCAGCGTCAGACATACGGCGAAGAGCGCAGGTTTTGCCCGAAAATGCGCTCTTTCCGATGTTTCCTTGGAGGTTTCGCTCATGGGCTTAGGGCGGCGCGGCGGCCGCCCCTTTCGTTACGGCATGTTCTTCATCATCTCCGGGCTCATCGGCATCATGTTGGTGTTGAGATGATGCATGACCCAGAGCGAACCGGAGAGCGCGATGGCGACGATGATGAGGGTGAAGATCAGCGCCATCATCGTCCAGCCGCCCTCGCTTCTCGGGTTCATGTGCAGGAAGAAGACCATATGGACGACGATTTGGACAGCCCCGATAGCCATCACCAGCACCGCCGTCACCGCCGGGCTTTCGAAGACATCAGCCATGACCAGCCAGAAGGGAATGGCGGTCAGAACGACGGAGAGCGCGAAGCCCGCCATGTAACTGCGGAAGGTGCCGTGGCCGGCCTGGTGGCCGTGGCTGTGGCCGTGATGCGCCTCGTGGGCGTCCTCATGAGCAGGGGCTTGCGAACTCATCCGACAACTCCGAGCAGATAGACGAAGGAAAAGACGCCGATCCAGACGACGTCGAGGAAGTGCCAGAACATCGAAAGGCACATCAGGCGGCGGCGATTGGCCTCGATCAGCCCGTGCATCGACACCTGCACCATCAGCGTGATCAGCCAGATGATGCCGAAGGTGACGTGCAGTCCGTGCGTGCCGACGAGCGTGAAGAAGGAGGACAGGAAAGCGCTGCGCGTCGGCCCGGCGCCCTCGTGGATCAGGTGGATGAACTCATAGAGTTCCAACCCGATGAAAGCCGCGCCGAAGAGGCCGGTGACGGCAAGCCAGAACAGCGTTTCCGCCTTGGCGTTCCGCTCCATCTGCAGCATGGCGAAGCCGTAGGTGATCGAGGAAAAGAGCAGCATCGATGTGTTGAGGGCGACGATCGGTAGATCGAAGAGATCGGCGGGCGACGGGCCCGCGGCATAGTTGCGGCCGAGCACGCCGTGCGTAGCAAACAGCACCGCAAAGATCAGGCAGTCGCTCATCAGGTAGAGCCAGAAGCCGAGATTGGTGCTCCCCTCCGGATGATGGTCTTCGGTCAGATAGAATTCAGGCTTTTCGGCCGTGTCGATGGTTTGATCGCTCATGGTCATTACACCTGCTCGGCAAGCAGCGCCGTGCGCTTGCCTTCCGTTTCGGTCACCTTGCCGGCGGGAATGTAGAAGTCGCGTTTGTAGTTGAAGGTATGGCCGATCGCCACGGCAAGCAGCGCGACGGCGGAAACGATCACCAGCCACCACATGTACCAGATCAGGCCGAAGGCGAGCGCGACGCTGATTGCCGACAGGACGGCGCCGGTGCCGGTATTCTTCGGCATGTGGATCGGCTTGAAGCCGCCGAGCGGGCGCTCGTAGCCGCGCTTTTTCATGTCGTACCAGCTGTCATGGTCGTGAACCACGGGCGTGAAGGCGAAGTTGTAGTCCGGCGGCGGCGAGGAGGTCGACCATTCCAGCGTCCGGGCATCCCAGGGATCGCCGCTGTCGTCTCGCAATTCCTCGCGTTTCATGAAGCTGACGACGATCTGGATCAGGAAGGCGGCGATGCCGAGCGCGATCAGGCCGACACCGAAGGCCGCGATGATGAACCAGATCCGCAGCGACGGATCCTCGAACTGGCTCATGCGGCGGGTGACGCCCATCAGGCCAAGCACGTAGAGCGGCATGAAGGCGAACCAGAAGCCAATCTGCCAGAACCAGAAGCTCATCTTGCCCCAGAAGGGATCGAGCTTGAAGCCGAAGGCCTTCGGGAACCAGTAGTTCACGCCGGCGAACATGCCGAAGAGAACGCCGCCGATGATAACGTTGTGGAAATGGGCGATGAGGAACAGCGAATTGTGCAGCACGAAGTCGGCCGGCGGCACGGCCAGCATGACGCCGGTCATGCCGCCGATAACGAAGGTCACCATGAAACCGACCGTCCACAGCATCGGCACCTCGTAGCGGATGCGGCCGCGATACATGGTGAAGAGCCAGTTGAAGATCTTCGCTCCCGTGGGGATCGAGATGATCATCGTGGTGATGCCGAAGAAGGAGTTGACGGAAGCACCCGAGCCCATGGTGAAGAAGTGGTGCAGCCAGACGATGTAGGACAGGATCATGATCACGCAGGTTGCGTAGACCATTGAGGCGTAGCCGAACAGGCGCTTGCCCGAGAAGGTGGCGACCACTTCCGAGAAGATGCCGAAGGCCGGCAGCACCAGGATGTAGACCTCCGGATGACCCCAGATCCAGATGAGGTTGATGTACATCATCGGATTGCCGCCGAGGTCGTTGGTGAAGAAGTTCGTCCCGGCATAGCGATCGAGCGACAACAGGGCGAGCGTTGCCGTCAGGATCGGGAAGGAGGCGACGATCAGCACGTTGGTGCAGAGCGCCGTCCAGGTAAAGACCGGCATCTTCATGAAGGTCATGCCCGGCGCGCGCATCTTGACGATGGTGGCGATCAAGTTGATGCCCGAGAGCGTCGTGCCGACACCGGCCACCTGCAGGCCCCAGATATAATAGTCGACGCCGACGCCGGGACTGTAGGCGGCGCCCGACAGCGGCGGATAGGCGAGCCAACCGGTCTGGGCGAATTCGCCGATGAACAGCGACAGCATGATGATGATCGCGCCGGCGGTCGTCATCCAGAAGGAGAAGTTGTTGAGGAAGGGGAATGACACGTCGCGCGCGCCGATCTGCAGCGGCACCACGAAGTTCATCAGGCCGGTGACGAAGGGCATCGCCACGAAGAAGATCATGATGACGCCGTGGGCAGTGAAGATCTGATCGTAATGGTGCGGCGGCAGGTAGCCTTCCGACCCGTTGAAGGCGACCGCCTGCTGGACGCGCATCAGGATCGCATCGGAGAAGCCGCGCAGCAGCATGATGACGGCCAGGATCACATACATGATGCCGATCTTCTTGTGATCGACGCTGCAGATCCAGTCGTTCCAGAGCAGGCCCCAGAACTTGAAATAGGTGATGGCGCCAAGCACGGCGAGACCGCCGATGACGACGCCGATGAAGGTCACGACCAGAATCGGCTCGTGGTAGGGGATGGCATCGAGGGTCAACCGGCCGAAGATCAACTTCAGGAGGTCAGGATTGGAAAACATGGAACAACCCGTTCATTATGTCTTGCGACGCAAAGCGCCAGGTTAATTGTTGTTGTTGAGCTGCGCAGGCGCCGGATCGGTGCCGTTGCTCATGCCGGGCATGGAATGGCCGTCGTGCTGCATGTCCATGCCGGGCATGTCATGCTGCATGTCGTTGCCATCAGAATTGCGCGGCGGTTCGGCCTTTGCCGGAACGCCCGTTGCAGGTACGGTTGCGCCCGGCTGGACGACGCCTTCGCCGGCATGGCGGTTGTCGTATTGCAGCTTTTCGCGGTTCTCGGTGCTTTCCTTGCCGCCGCCGCCCATCATGTCGATGTGCATCATCTCGTTCATGCACATCTTGCCCGGCGTGGCGCACATGTTGAGGATGGCGGTGTAGAGATCGGCATCGGCGCCGGCATAATAGCGCACCGGCTCCTTCTCGCTCGGCTTCTCGAGCTTCAGGTAGGCGTCGCGGTTGAGCATCGTGCCCTGCTGCTTGACCTTGGCCACCCAGGCGTCAAACCCCTCGCGGTTGAGGCCATGGAACTTGAAGCGCATATGCGAGAAGCCGGCGCCGCTGTAATTGGCCGAGAAGCCCTCATATTCGCCTTCTTTGTTGATGACGGCGTGCAGCTTCGTTTCCATGCCGGGCATGGCGTAGATCTGGCCGGCGAGCGCCGGGATGTAGAAGGAGTTCATCACCGAGGAGGCGGTGATCTTGAAATTGATCGGCATGTCGACGGGCGCGGCGAGCTCGTTGACGGTGGCAATGCCGACTTCGGGATAGAAGAACAGCCATTTCCAGTCGAGCGCCACGACCTCGACGGTCAGCGGCTTGGTATCAGCCGGGATGGCGCGCTCGGCATCGAGCCGGTCGAGGGGGCGGTAGGGATCGAGCTTATGCGTGGAAATCCAGGTGACGGCGCCGAGCGCAATGATGATCGCCAGGGGTGCCGCCCAGATGACGATTTCGAGGCGGGTCGAATGATGCCATTCCGGCGCGTAAGTCGCGGCCGTGTTGGAGCGGCGGTAGCGCCAGGCGAAGAGCAGCGTCAGGAAGATCACAGGAACGATGATCAGAAGCATCAGCACCGTCGAGATGACGATCAGATCGCGCTGTTGCGCGGCGATGTCGCCGGAGGGCGCCATGACCACCATGTTGCATCCTGCCAGGAAAAGCAGCGGCAAGACGGATAGAAGGCGGGAAAACTTCATGAGTTTTGGCACGTCTCTAAGCTCTTGTTGTTTCGTTTTGTCCACGACTAAAGCACTGAACCGAATAGCGACATGAGGCGGAAGGTCGCAGTGCAGCAAACATGCCGCACTGCGGCAAAAATCATTGCGCGCTAGTGCTTTGAAATCCTGATGAAATCTAGAAGGATTTTAGCCCTGCGCATGTTTCAATCCAATATATCCCCAACTGCCGGTCAGGCCAGCATTTGCAGGGGAAATCACACTCCGGATCACGCAATTTTTTCGGTCCGCGCTTCATTTGAGCCGTGATGATGAACTATTTCGGTCTTACGGACTTGATAAGCCTGCCGGTTTGATCAAGATCAGGCTTGAGGCGCCTTGCCGGAAGCGCCTTAACGAGGAGGCGTTTTATGGCAACAACATCGCATTACGGACCGTCGTCGTCGTCGCTTGAACGCGACGCACGGCGCATTCACGACGACAAGCCGGTGTCACCGGGCAGCATCGCCATCGGCGTGGTGATCGGCCGCATGTCGGAATTCTTCGATTTCTTCGTCTACGGCCTCGCCTCGGTCCTGGTCTTTCCGCAGCTCGTCTTTCCTTTCGCGCCCGACAGGCTGACCGGCACGCTCTATTCCTTCGCCATCTTCTCGCTCGCTTTCCTCGCCCGTCCCGTCGGCTCCGTCGTCTTCATGACCATCGACCGGATGTATGGGCGCGGCACGAAGCTGACGATCGCGCTCTTCCTGCTCGGCGGCTCGACGGCCTCGATCGCCTTCCTTCCCGGTTACGCTGAGATCGGCGGCTGGTCGATCGCGCTGCTGGCGCTCTTCCGTCTCGGCCAGGGCTTCGCGCTCGGCGGCGCATGGGACGGCCTGGCATCACTGCTCGCACTCAACGCGCCGGCCAATCACCGCGGTTGGTACGCGATGATCCCGCAGCTCGGCGCGCCGATCGGTTTTGCGCTGGCAAGCACGCTGTTCGGTTATTTCGTCGCCAATCTTTCCAGTGAGGATTTCCTCTCCTGGGGCTGGCGCTATCCCTTCTTCGTCGCCTTCGCGATCAATGTCGTGGCGCTGTTTGCGCGGCTGCGCCTGGTCATGACCAAGGAATTCGGCACGCTGCTCGAACAACATGAGCTGGAGGCTGCGCCGATCCTCGAGGTGCTGCGCGTTCATGGCCGCGACATCCTGATCGGCGCCTTCGTGCCGCTCGCGAGCTTCGCCATGTTCCACCTGGTGACCATCTTCCCACTCGGCTGGATGAGCCTCTACGGCAACCAACCGATCGGCACCTTCATGGTGGTGCAGGTGGTCGGCGCCATGGTCGGCGTCGTCGCCATCATCGCCTCGGGCCTGATCGCCGACCGCATCGGGCGGCGCGCCCAGCTTGCCATCTGCGCCGTCATCATCGCCGTCTTCAGCTTTATCGGGCCGACCCTGATCGCATCCGGCAATAACGGCCACGATGCCTTCGTCATTATCGGCTTCGGCGTGCTCGGCCTGTCCTTCGGTCAGGCGACCGGTTCGATCTCGTCGCGTTTCGGCCGCGGCTACCGTTATACCGGCGCTGCCTTCACCTCGGACCTCGCCTGGCTGGTCGGCGCCGGCTTCGCACCGCTGGTGGCGCTCAGCCTCTCCAGCCGCTTCGGCCTGACCTTCGTCGGTTACTACCTTCTTTCCGGCGCCATCTGCACGCTCGCCGCACTGGCCTTCAGCAAGGCGCTGGAACAGCGCGAATAGATGGGCTGCACCTCGTGCGCCCGCCGAGACTTCTCCCCGCTCCGACGGGGAGAAGGATATGACTGGCGATTCTCTCGCAGCCGTTCTTGCTGATCTATCGCACTGCGCCTTCTGCAGCCGCAATGCGATGACCGCTGAAATCTTGATCTGAAATCTTATTGCGCCATCTGCGGCTGTTTCGCCGCTCGCGCCGCGGTCAGTTCCGCGGTGGTGTGGTTCAAGCGATCGGCGAGCACGCGCATGATTTCGACGGCCATTTCGGGGAAGTCGCTGAGCAGCTTCAGGAAGTGTTCCTTGCTGATGCGCAGCACTTCCAGCGGCGATGTGGCGCGCACCGTTGCCGTGCGCGAGACGTCGCAGAGGATCGCGATTTCGCCGACGATGGAATTGAGCTCGACGTCGGCGACCTTGATCTCGCCGGCCGGCGAGGAGACGATGATGTCGGCGCTGCCGGAGAGAATGACATAGGCAGCGTCGCCGACATCACCCTGATGGAAGAGATCCTGACCGGCCTTGTAGGTCATGCGGTCGGAGGTGAAGGCCAAAAGCTTGAGCTTTGCTGGCGCAATCCTTGAAAAGATCGGCACCCGTCGCAGCATTTCGACTTCGTCTCTCAACAGCATGAGCGTTTCAATCCCCTGGGCGCCAGGGTTCTTCGAACCAGACGCCTTAAATTCCCGGGCGTTCCCTAGGGAACGCCTACCATCGCCGCTCCTATAGAATATTACGATAACAGTTCCTTGAACATACCGTTTTTCTCGGAAAGTTCCGGATAGTTCCCGGCCTCGGCCAGGCCGCCGCGATCGAAGAGGAGGATCCGGTCGAACATCTCGGCGAGCCGCGCATTGGAAAGCACCCAGATGATTGCCGGCCGCTCGCCTTCCTTATGCAGGTCTTCGATGATGTTGCGAGTGATCTGGTCCTGGACGCGCTGATCGAGCGCTGACAACGGCCGGTTGAAGATAAAATAGTCCGAACGCTTCAGAAGCGCGCGGGCAAGGTTCAGCTTCTGCCGCTGCACCATGGTCAGCCGCTTGCCGCCCGAGCCGACGTCGAATTCCAGCCCGATCGACAGCACGTCATCATAAAGGTCGAGCGCGTCGAAGAGCTCGCCCATGACGGCGCGGATACGCTCGGAGGCGTCGGCCTGCTGATAGGCGATGCGGCCGAACAGCACATTGTCCATCAGGCTCGCCGACGGAGTGAAACGCTCGGCGTCGTAACGCTCGATCAGCTCGGCGAGATCGCCCGGAATATGCGCATGGAACTGTTTGCGGGCGCTGACGATCTTGTCCATCAGTTCGTTCGTCAACAGGCCGAAGCGGTGGCGCGGCTCGATATAGGCGAAACTCAGCCGGATGATCGCCGAACGCTCCTCCGGCGTGGCGTCCTCGAAGCGGCGGCTCTGCAGCTTCTGCAGCAATGCCTGATAGGTCGGAATGTCGTCCGCCGTCATGAAGGTCAGCTGCTGGAAGAAAGGATGGTCCGGCGGCAGGTCATGGAAGAGTTCGACGGCGTTTTCGGCGATCTCGAGGCCCATGGCGTAGAGATCGGTGCTGAGGCCCGTTTCGCGAAAGAGCTGCTGGAAATAGGGGTGCGCAGCCAGCCTGCGGTTGGTCATCAACGGCCGCTTCATCGTGCCGAACAGCAGGTTTTCGCCGACCGTCGCCTGGGCGTTGTAGGCATCGAAATCGAAAGGTACGACGATGCCGTCGAGCCCCTCGTCACGCAGCCGGTCCCGGAGCGAAGCGCGCAGCGCGACGACATGGTCGCTGACGGCGACATGCACGTCGGTGTTGACGGTCGAGCGCAGCGCCAGATCGAGAATGTCTTGCGAGATTAGCACCGCGTCGAGCACCGGCCGGATCGCTTTCAGAAGGTCTTCCGGCCCGCTGGCGCCGGCCGCCTGGTAATCCACCCAGTCGCTGTTAAGGTCGAGGGTCGGATTGCCGGCCTTCACGGCCTCGGCCGAATGCCATTTATATTCGAGCGCTTCCTTCTCGTCGTAGACGGGATCGGTCATCGGCGCGTGCTTGAGGCCGTAGAGCAGATTGCTGGCGAGCGAGCCATGGAAGAAGAAGGTGTCGGCCGAGGCATAGGAGATGCGCCGGCCGGTGATCGATTCCGGCATGCCCAAGAGGTCGCGTCCATCGATGGTGATGCGGCCGGAATCCGGCCAGATCATGCGGCCGAGCGCTTCGGCGAAGGCTTCCGCGCCGCTGCCGTTCGGGCCGACGATCGCCACCGTCTCATTCGGCTTGATTTCGACCGAGACGTGGTCGACGAGGCGGGCACCACTGTCGTCGGAAAGCGTCAGGTTGGTGACGACGAGCGCGCTCGTCAGCGCCCCGACCGGGGCGGTGGCGAGTTCCTGGATCTGGCTGTCGATCAGCGGTTCGACGTTGAACTGTTCGTAGACCTGCTGGTATTTCACCTGCACGTCCTGGCGCATCTGGTCCCAGTCGATCAGTTCCTTCAACGGCCCGGGCAGATCCTTGTAGGCCGATATGACGGCGACGAGCTGGCCGATGTCGAGACGGCCCTGCAATGCCAGATAGCCGCCGATCGCGTAAAACAGGAAAGGCGTGACCTGGGCGAGGAAGTTGTTGATGAACTTCACCAGGAATTTCCACTGGTAAAGGTCGTAACGGATCGAGAAGATGCGGCCGAGCCGCCAGGCGATGTCGGCACGTTCGAGGTTGGAGGTGTCGTTGCCGTGGATCGTGCCGATGCCCTCGACGATTTCGCCGACGCGGCCGGAAAGCTCGCGCGCCGTCAGCTGCCGCTGGCGGCCGAGGTCCAAGAGGCGTTTCCGCATGCGGGGGATGACGACCGCCTGGACGCCGACGATGCCGGCGGCGATCATGCCGAGCCAGAAATTCTGCACGATGATGAAGGCAAGCGCGGTGATCGCCTGGCCGCCGAGAAGGGCGGGCGAAACGAAGGCATCGCCGGTGAAGCCGCCCATCGGCTCAACCTCGTCCTTGATCATCGTGGCAATCTCGGCCGATTTCACACGCTTGAAATGGGCGGGCGGAAAACGCAGCACCCGGTCAATGAGCTCGAAGCGGATTCGCCGCAGCATGCGTTCGCCGAGCCGGCCCTTATAGGTGTTGATGTAGAATTTGAAGAGGCCGTTCAGCACCACAAGCGCCAGGAACACCAGGCTGAGCGCCATCAACATCTGGAAGCGATTGAGCTGCACGCCCTGGAAGAACTCGACATGGCCGATCAGCGGAATGTTGTAGGCGATGTGCATGAAGGTCTGGGTTGCGCCGGGGCCTTCGAAGCCGTCGCCCTGGATCGGTCCGTTGACGATCTGCTTCGGCAGGTCGAAGGACAGGAAGTAGGGCACCATCGAGGCGGCGACGACAGCCAGAATCCACAGCTGCTGCAGCCGCGTGTTCTTCCAGATGTAGCGGGCGAGGCTTTTTTCCATGGCTAACCGTCAGCTTGCAGGGAAAGTCCGGGGACGCGATCCGGACGCCGGAACGGGGAGAATTTTGAGAACAGGACCATGCAGCCGGACCGCCGATATCGCAATGAAAACAAGGCGAAGGGAGCGGCTGCAGAAAGGCCGATTCTCGCCGGAACTCTGCTTATATCACAGGATTTTTGAATTAGGCGAGCGATTCGGCAATCATGGAGCGAATGATGCCGGCGGTCTTCTCCGCTCCGTCGAGATCGAGCAAGACCCTCCCGCGACGCGGTGCGGCGAGCGCCTTTTCGACGGCTTCCTTCACATGGCCCGGCGTCAGTCCCTCTTCCGGCAGGATATCGGCGAGGTCAAGTGCCTGCAGCCGTTCGGCGCGCACCGTCTGCTCGGTCTCGCCGCCGGCCACGAACGGGATCAGGATTGCCCGGCATTGACTGCGCAGGAGATCGCCGACCGTGTTGTAGCCAGCCTGCGAGATCGACACCTTGGCGCCGCGCAGCAGCGAGGGAAAATCCTTGCGGAAGCGCACCAGCGTCACATTCGCGGGCGCATCCTGCGACAGCGCGGCGAAATCGGCCTCCGGCAGGTTCGGCCCTGAGATCAGCAGCCAGCGAAGATCGGCCGGCAATAACGCCGCCGCCTCTTTCGCCGCGCCGATCAGCGCCGCGCCGACGGCGCCGCCGCCCACTGACGCGATGATGTCGAAGGTCTCATCCGGTTCCGGCGCCGGCGGCGCGGCGACGAGGCCGGTATAACGTACCCTGTCGGCAATCTCTGCCGTCAGCGGGAAGGTGTTCTCGAGCCTGACGAAGCCGGGATCGCCGTGCACGAGCACCGCGTCGAAATGGTCTCTGACCAGGGCTGCGGTTTCCGCGTCGCGGCCGGCCTTGCGATTCTCCTGCAGGATGTCGCGTACCGAGCTCAGCAGCTTCGGCCGCGGTTCAGCGGTTTCGATCGCCGCAAGCAAAGGCAGCAGTTCGAAGCGCATCTGCCGCCGGCCGAAGGGGAAGGCTTCGATGATGACGACGTCGGGCCTTGCGCTATGAAAGGCCTCGAGCAGCAGGTCCCGACGGGCATGGAGGAAGTCCTCGCCTACCGGCCGGCCGTCGGCATCGGCGAGGCCGGAAAAGCCGGCATTGCTGGCGACGACCGCCGGCAGCGCCACGGTCTTGACGCCCTCGCCGGGAAAGCCCGGTACCGGCAGGCCGCCGGTCACGACAGTGACGTCGAAGCGGTCCTTGACGAGGGCATTGGCGATGCGGCTGGCGCGGGCGATGTGGCCGATGCCGAGCAGGTGCTGGACGTAGAAGAAGATGCGCGCTGCCGTCATGACGCTTTCTGCCATTCGGCCTCGAATAGGCCGCTGAGCTGCCTGATGCTGGAGTGATAGTCGAAATCGTCGCGCACCCGCCTTTCGGCGGCGTCGCCGAGGCGCCTGCGCAAGGCCGGGTCGCGGATCGCCGCCGTGAGTGCCTTAGCCAGCAGCGCTGGATCTTCCGGCGGCACGACGAGGCCGTTTTCGCCGTCCCTCAGAAGTTCCGGCACGCCGGAGACTTCGGTCGAAACGCAAACGAGCCGCTGGCTCGAGGCTTCCACAAGCACGTTCGGCAGGCCGTCGCGGTCGCCATTGGCGGCGATCCGGCAGGCGAGTGCGAAGAGGTCGGCGCGGCGATAGTGATCGAGCACGTCTTCCTGCGCCATGGCGCCTTTCCAGACAATGCGCTCGGAAAGGCCCAACTCGGCGGCGAGCGCCTTCAGCTTCGCCAGTGCCTCGCCGCCGCCGATATGCTCCATGCGCCAGTGCAGATTGGCGGGCAGCAGGGCCAGCGCGCGCAGCAGCACGTCGTAACCCTTCTTCTCGACGGCGCGGCCGACGCTCAAGATGAAGGCGGGATCGTTCGGATCATCGCCGGTCCGCTGCGAACGCTCGCCGGCAAAATGGTCGAAACGGGCTAGGTCCAGACCGTGGTAACTCAAGTGCACCGCATCCCTGCGGGATGTCAGCATGCGCATGTGCTCGTAGCCCGTCCGGGTGCAGGTGACGGTCCAGCGGGCGCTGTTCAGTTTTTCGGTGAGCTCCCAGTCGGGCGACGTCCATATGTCCTTGGCGTGCGCCGAACAGCTCCAGGGCGTGTCCGTCAGGATGCTTGCATATTCCGTCACCGAGGCCGGCGTGTGGATGAAATGGGCATGCAGCCACTCGCCTCCATCAGGCCATTCACGCCCCAGCACCAGCGCCTGGCCGAGGCGGCGGAAGCGGTTGCGCGAGAGGTCGCGTGGCAGATCGGCCAGGAAGCGTTTGATCAGCGCCTTGAAGCCGGGTCTGGAGAAGCCGGCGACCAGGCCTTTCAGCACCCGGATCGGTTCCTCATGCAGATATTCCGGCAGATAGACGACGCGCGCCTTGATCTCGTCATGGACGGGATGGCGCTTCTTGTCGGTCGGCCGGCGCATCGAAATCAGCGTCAGGTCGAAGCCGGCCTTTTCCAGGCCGAGCAGCTCCTGGGCGATGAAGGTTTCCGAAAGGCGGGGATAGCCTTTCAGGACGACGAGAATCTTGCGGCGTGGCGGCAAGGCTGGTCCTATTCCGCGCCGACGAGGGCGAGGTGGCTGGCGCGGCCGTCGATCCACCGGCCGACGGTCTGCGAGATGTGGTCGAGCCCTTCGAGATGCATATTGCTGCCGCTCTTCGACGGCGGCAGGCGGGAGGGCAGGCGCTTCAGTGCCTCGGCCATGATGGTGGGATCGACCGATTGTTCCGGCAGCAGCATGTCGACGAGGCCGAGCTCGCTGGCCCGCTTGGCGCGCAGCAGCTGTTCCTGGCGCGGTTTGACCCGCGGCACGATAAGGGCCGGCTTGTCGAAGGAGAGGATCTCGCAATAGGTGTTGTAGCCGCCCATGGCGACGACACCGGTGGCGCCGTCGATCAGCTCTTCCATATGGTTGTCGAACTCGATCACCTCGATATAGGGAATGGCTTCGCCCTTCTGCACCAGCTTGGCGCGCTCGGCCGCCGGCATATAGGGCCCGAGCACGACGAGCGCCTTCTGTGTCAGCGTCGGATCGGCCTCGTAGGCGTTCATCACGTCGTGGACGAGATCGGAGCCGTCGCCGCCGCCGCCTGTGGTGACCAGCAGGTAATTGTCCTTGCGGGCGTTGATCGAGGTCTTGCCCTTGGAAACGCTGCGCTGCAGGAAGCCGACGAAATCCATCTTCCGGCGCAGGCTGGCCGGCACGTCGAGACCGATCAGCGGGTCGTAGAAATCAGGCGGGCCGTAGACCCAGACGCTGTCGTAATATTGGTCGATCTTCTGCATGATGCCGTTTCTTTTCCACTCGGCATCGAGCAGATGCGGCGCATCCATAATCTCGCGCAGCCCAAGCACCAGCACGGTGCCGCGGGCCTTGAGGTAGGCGAGCGTATCCTCGACCTCACCCTTCAGCCCCATCGGCTCCTTGTCGACGATGAAAATATCGGGCTGAAAGGTCTCGGCGGTGTGGCGAATGCTCGATTCGCGCATCTTCAGCGTCTCGTGCAGGTCGATGTGGCTGGCGAGCGACGTGTATTCGCCATTGCGCAGCTTGATGACGCTCGGAATTTTCACGAAGTCGACGCGGGCGCGGTAGTCGAACGCGCCGGCGATCGTCGCACCCGAAATGATCAGGATGTTGAGGCCGCGATAATCCTCGACCAGCGCATGGGCGATGGCGCGACAGCGGCGCAGATGGCCGAGGCCGAAGGTATCGTGACTGTACATGAGGATGCGTGCATCTTCGAGACGTCTGGCCATGGGTGTTCCCTCCGGGGTGAACAACATGAATTAGTACCCCCACCGTCCGGAGGCCATGAGGCGGGGGCGGTGCCGTGAGGCGCCGCCGGCTTTCCTGCTATTTGTAGGGATCTGCCGCATCACGCAAGCCGTCTCCCAGAAAGTTGAACGCCAAAATGACAAGAACAACAGGAATGATCGGAAAGAGCAGCCAAGGGTAGAAGGCGATGACGCTGACGCTTTTTGCTTCGGTCAGCAGAATGCCCCAGCTGGTGATCGGCGGGCGAAGGCCGAGGCCGAGGAAGGAAAGCGCGGTCTCGCCGAGGATCATGCCGGGGATCGAAATCGTCGCCGAGGCGATGAGATGCGACATGAAGCCCGGCACCAGATGCCGGCCGATGATGCGCGGCGTGCTGGCGCCCATCAGCTGTGCCGCCTGGACGTAATCCTCCTCGCGCAGCGCCAGCAGCTTCGAGCGCACGGCACGCGCTAGCCCCGTCCAGTCGATGATGCCGAGGATGACGGTGATGCCGAAATAGATGACGATCGGGCTCCAGGTCACCGGCATGATGGCGGCAAGCGCCATCCACAGCGGCAGGCTCGGCAGCGATTGCAGCACCTCGATCAGGCGCTGGACGATGAGATCGAAAACGCCGCCCCAATAGCCGGCAAGCCCGCCGATGACGATGCCGAGCACGAAACTGATCGCGATTCCGATCAGGCCGATCGTCAGCGAGATCCGCGCGCCGTAGAGGATGCGCGAGAGCACGTCGCGGCCGAGCCGGTCGGTTCCGAGCAGGAACATCTGGCCGCCGATTGCCGGGCAGACGAGATGGTAGTTCGAGGCGACGAGGCCCCAGAATTTATAGGAATCGCCGCGGCAGAAGAAGCGGATCGGCTGCACGTCGTTCGGCCGGTCGGTATAGACACGGTGCAGCGTGTCGAGATCGAGCGTCATCGTGCGGCCGTAGACGAAGGGGCCGACGAACTCTCCCTTGTCGAAGAAATGGACGCGCTGCGGCGGCGCATGAATGAAATCGACATTGCGGGTGTGCAGGCCGTAGGGCGCCAGGAACTCGACGATCAGGATCATCAGGTAGACGGCGGCGAGAAAGATGCCGGAGACCAAGGCCAGCCTGTGCTGCTTGAACTTCCACCACATGAGACGCTTCTGCGAAGCGAGATGGATGCGCGATTGCGCCGCCATCATGGTTTCGGTCGCGAGCGGATCGAAAGGTGCCGTCGAGACGTAGTGCGGAAGCGGCGCGCCGGGTGCGGGAAGGGGCGACATTATTTGGTGCTCCTGCCTTGCAGACGGATGCGGGGATCGAGGAAGCCGAGGGCGATATCGGAAATCAGCACGCCGATGACGTTGAGGAAGGCGAGGAACATCAGGAAGGAGCCGGCGAGATACATATCCTGGCTCTGCAGCGCCTTGATCAGCATCGGACCGGTCGTTTCCAGCGACAGCACGATGGCGACGATCTCAGCACCCGAGATGATCGACGGCAGGATCGAGCCGATATCGGCGACGAAGAAGTTGAGCGCCATGCGTAACGGATATTTGACCAGCGCCCGCATCGGATGCAGGCCCTTGGCGCGTGCCGTCGTCACATATTGCTTCTGCATCTCGTCGAGCAGGTTGGCGCGTAAGCGACGGATCATGCCGGCGGTACCCGCCGTGCCGACGATGATCACGGGAATCCACAGGTGGGAGAGGATCGAGCGCGCCTTCTCCCAGCTCATCGGCGCCGAGATATATTGCTGGTCCATCAGATGGCCGATCGAGATGCCGAACCAGATATTGGCGAAATACATCAGGATCAGCGCCAGCATGAAGTTCGGGATGGCGATGCCGAGCAGGCCGAGGAAGGTCAGGCCGTAATCACTCCAGCTGTACTGGTGCGTGGCCGAATAGATGCCGATCGGGAAGGCGATCAGCCAAGTGAGCAGGATCGTCGTGAAGGAGACGAGGATGGTCAGCCACAAGCGGTCGCCGACGACGTCGGACACCGGCAGCTGATATTCGAAGGAATAGCCGAAATCGCCGTGCAGCATGCCGCCGACCCAGTAGAAATAACGCACGATCTCCGGCTTGTCGAAGCCGTATTGCTGGCGCATCTCCTCGATTTCCTGGAGATTGGCGGTCTCGCCGGAGGCGCGCAGCTCGGCGATCTGGCTCTCGAAAAAGTCGCCGGGCGGCAGTTCGATGATGGTGAAAACCAGCGCCGAAATGACGAAGAGCGTCGGTACCATGGCGGCAATGCGCCAGAGAATGTATCTGAGCACGCCTCAGGCCTCCTTGTACCAGAATGCATCCGGCATGTAGATGCCGAGATAGGAGGTGGGATCGAAGCCGTAGAGGGCTTTTTCCGGCAGGTTCTGCAGCTTGGCGGCGCGAAGGATCGGCTGCAGCGTGCTGTTGATCAGGCCGATCGAAAACACCTGCTGCGTATAGAGCGACAGCATCCTGTGCCAGATCGCCTGGCGCTCCTCGAACTTCGCTGTCGAGCCCCATTGTTTGAGCAGATCGATCAGTTCGGCCGCCTCCGGCAGGTCAGGCGCCACACCCTCCTGGCCAGCGGAGAGATAGTGCATGCCCCAGAGCGGCCATTGCAGCTGATCGTCGAGCGTCGGCGCCAGGCCCGAGGGCGACATGTCGGCTGTTGGCACGCCATTGTCGAGGCCGTACCAGATCGACATCATGATCGTGCCGCTCATGGCGCGGTTGCGGAAGACGTCGCGCTGCGAGGTGCGGGTATAGAGCGCGAGGCCGATATTGGCCCAGTGATCGTGCACCAGCTCCAGCACGTCGGTATCGAGGTTGCTTTCGCCGGCCGTCTCGACGGTGATCTCGGCGCGCCGGCCGTCCGGCAGCAGCCTGATGCCGTCGTCGCCGTGCCTGGTCAGGCCGAGTTCGTCGAGCAGGCGATTGGCCTCGTCGGGATCGAACTTGACGAAGGCGTCGGCATATTCCTGCTTGAACAGCGGGCTGTCGGGCAGCACTGTATCGGCGCTCGGCGTGCCCAGGCCGTAGAAGGCGACCATGTTGATCTCGTGCCGGTCGATCGCTAAGGACAGCGCCCGGCGCAGGCGAACGTCGCGGAACAGGCCGCGCCAGACCTCGTCGGCGCAGTTGAGGTTCGGCAAGAGCGTGATGCGCGAGCCGCGCGCCACCTTCCAGAGATTGACCTTCACCGGAAAGCGCTTTTCGGCCTCCTTCAGGAAGGTGTAGTCGTTGAAATCGATGCCGGTCGCCTGCAGATCGGCTTCGCCCGCGCCCGCCTTGGCGGCTATGATCGACGAGGAGGAGACGTTGAGGACGAAACGGTCGAGATAGGGCAGCTGCCGGCCGGTCTCGTCGACCCGGTGGAAGAACGGGTTGCGCTCGAAGACGAACTGGTCGGCCGGCAGCGCCGTCGTGTTGCGCCAGGGATCGAGCGTCGGCAGGTTGGGATTTTCCGGCCGGTAGGAACGCGCCATCTTGATGTGCAGATCCTGCCACTTCTTGACGCGGCTGGTCTTCATCATCTGTTCCATTTTCGCCTCATCGGGCTGGAACTTCTTATGAAACTGCTTGAGGTAATGCGCCGGCCCAAAGATGACGAGCGGCTGGGGACCTGCCAAGCTCGGAAGGAACATCGGATTGGGTTTTTCCCACGTATAGCGCACCGTCAGCGGATCGAGCATCTCGAAGCGCGGCAGGCTGCCGTGCGGGCGAAGCTCGAGCGCGCCGCCGCCCGGTGTCAGCTTGTCGTTCAGGATGACGTCTTCCCACCAATAGCGGAAATCGTCGGCGGTGAACGGCTCTCCGTCGGACCATTTATGGCCTTCGCGCAGCATGAAGGTGAAGACCTTCTCGTCCTCGGCGTAGAAATCGGCGAGGATGTCCGGCTGGAACTGCAGGTGCTTGTTGTAGCCGATCAGGCGGGAATAGCCGTAGATCGTCATGAAGCGGATGTCGCGCTGGCTGCCGATGATGGTGCGCACCGTGCCGCCATAGGCGCCGGGTTCGAGTCCCATCTCCTTCAGATTGACGATGCGCGGACGGGCGGGAATGCGCTCGGCCATGGCAGGCAGGCTGCCTGCGGCCAGCCGCTCCTTGAGGAATTCCGGCTCGACTGCCTGCTCGGCGCGAAGCACCGCCGGTGCGATCGCAGCACCGACAAGGCCGCCGAGAAAGGTGCGACGCGTCACCATCCGCGCAACTCCTTGGCATCGGCGCCCTTGCGGGCGCGCACCAGATGACCGTCGCCGAGATCGGCATAGGCAAGCTCGGAAGCGTCGTCATGCT
This sequence comes from Rhizobium lentis, assembly GCF_014200175.1. Lineage (GTDB taxonomy): Bacteria > Pseudomonadota > Alphaproteobacteria > Rhizobiales > Rhizobiaceae > Rhizobium > Rhizobium mulingense. The sequence goes on from NZ_JACHBD010000011.1 coordinate 84,399, forward strand.
CTGCGGTGAAGGTCACGCCCCAATTCTGCTTGTCGGCGGCGCCGTTTTCCCTGAGCGCCTTGAAATCGAGCGGCCGGTCGAGATCGGGAAAGGGGACGGCGGCGAGCAGCGATTTCGTATAGGGATGCACCGGATCGCGCAGGATGATCTCGCGCGGCGCGATCTCGACGATGCGCCCCTTGCACATCACCGCGATGCGATCGGCCATGTAATCGACGACTGCGAGGTTGTGCGAGATGAAGAGATAGGTGAGCCCCAGCTCTTTCTGCAGATCCTTCAGGAGGTTGAGGATCTGCGCCTGGACGGAGACGTCGAGCGCCGAGACCGGTTCGTCGAGGATGATGAGTTTCGGCCCGAGGGCAAGCGCGCGGGCAATGCCGATGCGCTGGCGCTGGCCGCCGGAGAAGCTGTGCGGGTAACGGCTGAGGTAGCGCTTGTCGAGACCGATCGCTGCCATCAGACCTTCGACCTTGCGCTTGCGTTCATCGCCGTCGCCGCGGTCGTGGATCTCCAGCGGTTCACTCAGAATGTTGCGCACCGTCATGCGCGGCGACAGCGAGGAGACCGGATCCTGGAACACCATCTGGATCTTGGTGCGCATATCCTGCAGTGCCTCGCCGCGCACGGAAAGCACGTCGATCACATCTTTGCCGTCGTTGAACACCACTGCGCCGCTGTCCGGCGTGATGGCGCGCATCAGGATCTTGCTGAGCGTCGTCTTGCCGCAGCCGGATTCGCCCACCAGGCCAAGACATTCGCCGCGGCGGATATCGAAGCTGACATCGTCGACGGCGCGCAGCACGGTGGCCTCGTGCTTGCCAAGAAAGCTGCGCCTGCGCGTCTTGTAGGTCTTCGACAGATTGGTGACGGACAGCAGCGTGCCAGGCGTCTCCGCCTGCAGCGGCTTCTTCTTGCCGACCAGAGTCTCGAGATTGACCGGCACATCGCGCAGCGCCTTCAGCCGCTCGCCGGGTTTCATGTCGAAATGCGGAACGGCGGCCATCAGCGCCTTGAGATACGGGTGCTGCGGATTGCGGAAGATCGCCTCAACCGGCCCAGCTTCCATGATCTCGCCGTGATAGATGACGACCACCTCGTCGGCCATGTTGGCGACGATGCCGAGATCGTGGGTGATGAGCAGCATCGCCATGCCGAGCTTGGCCTGCAGGTCGCGCAGCAATTCGAGGATCTGCGCCTGGATCGTCACGTCGAGGGCCGTCGTCGGCTCGTCGGCGATCAGCAGCGCCGGCTTGCAGATCAGCGCCATGGCGATCATCGCGCGCTGGCGCATGCCGCCGGACAATTCGAACGGATACATGTCGTAGGTGCGGTGCGGATTGGAGAAGCCGACGAGGCCGAGCATTTCCTCGGTCTTCTCACGCGCCTCCTGCTTGTCGGCTTCGGTATGGATCAAAAGCGCTTCGCTGATCTGGTTGCCGACCGTGTGCAGCGGCGAGAGCGAGGTCATCGGCTCCTGAAAGATCGTCGCCATGCGCCGGCCGCGCAGGTCGCGCATTTCCTCGCTGTCGCGCGACAAGGAGAGGATATCGGTCGTGCTGCCGTCGAGCGGATCAGTGAAGAGGATGCTGCCCGATGCCTTGGCCGGATTGGGCAGGATGCCCATGATCGCCTGGCTGATCACCGATTTGCCCGAGCCGGATTCACCGACAAGAGCGGTGACCTTGCCCGGAAGGATGCGGAGATTGGCTTCCTTTACGACACGCAGGCGGTCGCCGAAAACGGAGAAGGAGACGTCGAGATTTTCAATACGCAACAAATCGGCAGCGGACGCCATACCAATGAAATTCCCCAGTCTTCTATGTTCCCTTTAAGGCACACTATCGTACCGCAAACGGGGTGTCTAGCTGATGACAATCAAGGGGATATCGCCGCCTTTCGCCGTGGTCGTCCGGACGAAACACGCAGTTTTATCGGTGCCGGCCTGGCGTTTTACTGGATGAACTTCTCCATGCTGGTGCGCTTGACCTGTTTTTTGGCGTCCCGGTGCAGCAGAATGACCTGCTCGGCTTCGGAAAGTCCGTTCTGCACGGCCTCGCGGAAATGTTCGTCGACAAGGATCTCCGGGGCCGGCGCGCGCGGCTGCAGCACCGTCACCTTCTGGCGGATGCCGCGCAGCTTCTCTTCGCCGAGCCGCGTCCACTCGCCGCCGCAATACCCGGCGAAGGCCTGGCTGGCGACGACCTCGCGGCCATATTTCTTGGTCAGGATCTGCAGACGCTGCACCTCGTTGACCGCCGATCCGAAGGCGGAGAAGGTCAGGCGGTCTTTCAGGCCGACATTGCCGAACATGACGTTGCCGACATGCAGGCCAATGCCGTAGCCGATCTTGCTGAGACCCTTCTGTTGGCGGTCGTTGTTAAGCTCGGCCACCCGCGCCTGCGCCTGGTGGACGGCCGAAAGTGCTGCCTCGCAGGCAATTTTCGACGGGTCCTTGTGGCGCCCGCAGGGATAGACGGCGAGGAAACCGTCGCCGAGGAAGCTCAATATTTCGCCGCCATTACGGTTGAAGGGGGCGGCGATCGCGTCGAAGAACTGGTTCAGCGTGTCGATATAGGCCTGGCGGCCCTCCTTTTCGGCATATATGGTGGATTCGCGCATGTCGCCCATGACGAGGGCCGCACGAATCGTCTCGCCGTCGCCGCGGCGGATCTGGCCGTTCAGCACCCGCTTGCCGGCGTCGCCGCCGAGATAGGTGGTCAGCATATTGTTGGCGAGCTTGCCGAGCACGGCCATCTTGGCGGCGACCGCCAGATGGTTCTGCATTCGCAGCAGCGCATCGATCATGTCGTCGGAAAAGCCGTTATTGTGGTCGGTCGACCACGAGCCCATCATGCCCTGCACGGAGCCGTCGCCGAAGGGCTGCACGAAGGCAAGGTAGTCGGTGATCTTGTCCTTGCGCAGATCCTCGAAGATCGGGAATTCGGCCGGCCCTTCCTGCGACAGCCGGCGGCGGATGTGCTGCAGGTTGTTGTCGAGCAGGTAATAATAGGGGCTCTGCAGGAAGCGGTCCGGCTTCTGCCCGGCCGGCATGCGGAAGCCTTCGATGGTCACGCCGCTGGCGCGCCGCCAGGTGAAGCTCAGCGCATCGTAGAGCGGATGCAGCATCGAGAACGTCAGGTGCACGCGGGCGATCGGCAGGCCGGCGGAGGCAAGCCTTTCGCAGAAGCCGCGCACGATGTTTTCGAGGTCATCGCCTGCCAGCGAGGAATTCGTCAGCCATTCGGCGACCCGGTCCAACAGGATGGAGGACACGCTGGATTCGATCGTGCTCATTCTCGGTATGGTCCTCATAAGGCACGCCATCCCCAAGAGGCAAAAATCCCTCGGCCGGCACATTTCATGAGCAGGTCGCAGGGAAATCAGGATGTACGAGCGGTATTATTGTGTCAACGATCTGCCTAAAAGCCCGCAGCCGCGCGCCTCAGCTCCCCTAACGGAGGGCCGGACGGGTGGTCCTTTCACGGTGGTTCATTATCAAAAGTCCAAATAGGGATGCTGCATATGCGAAACAATGGGAGCGAGATTCTTTTGTGCTCCAAAGTTGCATCGGGTGACCCGGCCGGGACATTTCGGCCACACCTGTATCGACATATGTCGATGAGGCCGGTCCCTCATCCGCCTACCGGCACTTTCTCCCCGACGCGGGGCGAAGGGGCAAGCGGCGAAATTTCCGTCCCCATAGATCTTTCGCAGGGCACGTCCCCTCTCCCGGTCAGAACGGGGAGAGGGCTAGGGTGAGGGGCAACCTTTGGGGTCCGAATCGGACAGCAATGCCGCCCACGAGAAGAGGAGAACCCGCTCCCGGGTTTAATTCGCCGCGATCATGCATTAGATCAGCTTCCTGAATTCCCCGTTTGAAAGATCCCGCCTTGGCCACCTCCACCTTCGATACGCTGTTGCACAAAATCGAAACCCGCGCGGCGCGCGCCGGCGTCATCGGTCTCGGCTATGTCGGCCTGCCGTTGGCGATTGCCGTGGCGCGCAGCGGTTTTGCGGTCACCGGCTTCGACATCGACCCTTCCAAGATGGTGGCGCTCGAGGCCCGCCGCTCCTATATCGACGCCGTCAGCGACGCAGCCCTTGCCGCCGAGATCGATGCGGGCCGTTTCGAGGCGACTACCGATTTCGCCGGTCTGGCCACCTGCGACGTCATCATCATCTGCGTGCCGACGCCACTCACCAAACACCGTGATCCCGACCTTTCCTTCGTCGAGGCGACGTCGCGCTCGATCGCCCAGCATCTGCGCCCCGGTCAGCTCGTCGTGCTGGAATCGACCACCTATCCCGGCACCACCGACGATATCGTCAAGGTCATTCTCGAAGGCACCGGGTTGAGAGCCGGCGCGGATTTCTTCGTCGGCTTCTCGCCGGAGCGCGAGGATCCCGGCAACCAGCATTATCACACCGCCACCATTCCGAAGGTCGTCGCCGGCGACGGGCCGGAGGCGCTGTCGCTGATGAAGGCGTTTTATGGTGCGGCGGTATCGACGGTCGTGCCTGTTTCCTCGAATGCGACGGCCGAGGCGGTCAAGCTCACCGAAAACATCTTTCGTTCGGTCAACATCGCCCTCGTCAACGAGTTGAAGACCGTCTATGCGGCGATGGGCATCGACGTCTGGGAAGTGATCGATGCGGCCAAGACCAAGCCCTTCGGCTACATGCCCTTTTATCCTGGCCCCGGCCTCGGCGGTCATTGCATCCCGATCGATCCCTTCTACCTCACTTGGAAATCGCGCGAATACGAATTGCCAACCCGCTTCATCGAGCTTGCCGGCGAGATCAATTCGGCGATGCCGCGCTATGTCGTCGGCAAACTGGCCGAAGCGCTCGACATGCGCGCCGGCAAGGCGCTGAGCCGCAGCCGTGTGCTGGGGCTCGCCTATAAGAAGAACGTCGCTGATATAAGAGAGAGCCCGTCGCTGCGGCTGATCGAGATCATCGAGGAGCGCGGCGGCCGGGCCGACTATCACGATCCCTTCGTCGCCGAGATCCCGCCAACGCGCGAACACCAGGCGCTGAAGGGCCGCCGATCAGTGGCGCTGACGCCGGACGTCGTTTCCGACTACGATGCGGTGCTGGTAGCAACCGACCATGACAGCGTGGATTATGCGGCGCTTGCAAAAAGCGCGACGCTGATCATCGACACCCGCAACGTCTTCAACCGGCTCGGCCTTTCGGCCGATCACGTCATCAAGGCGTGACGGCAACGCCGGAAAGCGCCTTGCCGGTCATCCGGCTCGCAGCCACCGCATAACCGCCCGATGCGCCATCGATGAAATGCATATGGTCGCGCGAAATCGGCGTCGGCACGAAGCAGGTCATCAGCGCCGAGGCCTGCCGATGCAGACCATAGCGGGCGATGCCCTTTGCCCGCGCTGCCTCCAGCAGCGTCTCGATGCGTTTCAGGTGCTCGGCATCGACATCGACCGTCATCTTCAGCCCGTCGTCGAACTTGCGGAAATCGGAATTGCCGGCGACGTCGCGCTTGTAGCGGCGGGCATCGAACCTGCCGAGCGGAATGCCAAGCTTGTAGCAGACGACGACGATGGCGAGCTGCAGCAAGATGAAGAGCTTTTGCCGCAGGCGCCGGCCGGCCGGCGCTGTGGCCTTGGCCTCGCGATTGATGCCGTGCAGCGAGAAGGCGAAGTCCGGGCCGCCGGCCGGCACCGGATGGCTGCCGCGGTTCTGCTCGCCGGTGATGGCGACGATGCCGTTGACGAGGTCGCGGAATTCTTCGCCCGGCCGGCCTTCGCCGGGAACCGCGATGATCGAGACAATCTCGCCGTTCTGCGCGTCGATCGGGCTCCAGCGGCAGGAAAGGCCGGCGAGATCGGGCCGTGTTCCCGGGGCCGCGCGCTCTATACCGTAATGGCCCTGCTTCATCTGCCGTTCCGCCCAGCTGGTGCCGCCGCCCCAGAACATCGCATAGGTGACATAGGGGCTTGCCGAATAACGCGCGACGCGCACGTCGAGCCCCTCGGCGCGGGTGTCGGCGACCGGAACGATGGCGACGCGCAGCATCAGGCCGAGATCCTCCTCGACCCAGATCTGCACGGCGGCAAGCGCTTCGCGGGCTGTCTGCTCGAGCGCGCCCGGCAGCGCGATCAGCGCGCCGTCGCCGCCGAAGACGAAGGGATAGTCGCCCTTGCCGACGGCGTTCAACACCGCCGAAATGACGCTGGCGCCCGCCATGTTGACGTCCTTGTAACGGCCGCCGGCGATCGCCTGCGTCGAGCCGACGATATCGGCGAGCGCCAGCACCCATCCGTCGGGCAGCGGCCGGTAGTTGGCGGGATCCGTCACGCCCTCGAAGGCGCTGAAGAGCGGCACGGCGGCAAAGAATTCTTCGTCGTTCACGGTTTCCATGTCATTGATCCTAGCACAGACCCGCGTTGGTGCTGCAATGCCAATTCCCATTTACGGCAATCGACTTGGCAAGGTTTCAGTGATAGCACGCGCTCACGATTTTCATCACGGATACGGATTTAGATGAGCCGCCTCGACAGCTTCATTCGCCGGTTGACGGCCCAACGCGATATTTTGAACGCGATCACCGATCTGGTCGCCGAAATCGAGGGGCCGGTGCTGGAATTCGGCCTCGGCAACGGCCGCACCTATGACCATCTGCGCGAGCATTTCCCCGGCCGCCGCATCATCGCCTTCGATTGGGAGGTCCGCTCCTATTCGGCCTCGACGCCGGAGCCGCAAGACATGGTGACCGGCAATATCCGCGACTCCGGCCAAGCCTTCCTCGGCATCGGCGCGGCGCTCGCCCATGCCGATATCGGCACCGGCCACGACGAGATCGACGCCGTGACGCTGACCTGGCTGCCGCAGCTGATCGCCGGCGTGCTCGCTCATAACGGCATCGCCGTCAGCGGCCTGCCGCTTGAGCATCCGGAGTTGGTGGCGCTGCCGCTGCCGGAGGGGATCAAGGAAGGGCGGTATTTCCTCTATCGGAGGACGTAAGCGATTGGGCGGGGACTGCGGCATCGGCCGCTGTCGCGATTTGCAGTGGCAGTTATTCCTCTTTTGGAGGACTTAATCCCTCACGAGGCGCAGGAATAAGTCGCTGCCGGGCGGGCTTCCAGTTTTGCCTCGAACTCGTCCGCGATCTGTTTGAGAGTCACACTGCCCAGCCGCCTCAGCAGCAGCGCCTCGGCCTCCTGCATCGCATCTGCCAGCGCGCTATTGACGGCCTGCTCTACCAGACATTGCGGCTGGTCGTCGGCGGGGCTGATGGCGAAGACGTGAGGCTCGCCAAGGGCGTTGTAGACATCGAGCAGGGTGATCTCAGACAAGGGACGCACCAAGGTCCAGCCGCCGCCGTGGCCCTTTTCGGAGCTGACATAACCCCGTTCGCGAAGGCCGGCCATGGTGCGGCGGACGACGACGGGATTGGTGTTCAGCATCTTCGCAATCATTTCGGAGGTCGCCGAATGCTCGTGCCGATCCATGTGGATCAGCACGTGCAGCATGCGGGAAAGGCGGCTGTCGTTGCGCATTGTTTCCATCCTGTCGAACGAGCGGGTGATTATCGCAGGCCATCTGTAACAACACAAGTGACATGACGCTTGACTGGGCTATTTCATGTAACTTATGTTGATTCATGAAAATGAGACACCGAGGGAGTGACAGCATGTCTTACGAAGTCATCGTCATCGGCGGCAATTTTGCCGGCCTGTCGGCCGCCATGCAGCTTGCCCGGGCGCGGCGGCGGGTTCTGCTCGTCGATGCGGGCATGCCGCGAAACCGATTTTCGCAGGCCGCGCACGGTTTTCTCGGTCAGGACGGCCGGGCACCGGCGGCGATCATGGAGGAGGGGAAGAGACAGCTTTCGCTTTATCCGAACATCACGCTGCGCGACGGCAAGGTCGTCCACGCGCAGAAGCAGGATGACCAATTCATCGTCGGCATCGAAGGCGGCGGCGAAGAACGCGCTCGCCGACTCATTCTCGCAACCGGCGTCAGCGACACGCTGCCCGAGATTGCCGGCCTCGGAGACCGCTGGGGGCGCTCGGTGCTGCACTGCCCCTATTGCCATGGTTATGAGGTGAGCGGCGGCGAGCTTGGTGTCCTTGCAAACCATCAGCACTCGGCGCATTCGGCCATGATGATCCCGGACTGGGGCGCGACCACCTTTTTCACCCAGGCGCAGTTCGAGCCCGATGAAGAGCAGCTGGCGCGGCTGACGGCCCGCGGGGTGCGCATCGAACACACCCCGGTCGTGGAATTGCTGGGCGATACTCCGGAGCTCGAGGCGGTGCGCCTCGCCGATGGCCGGATCGTGCCGCTCGACGCCATCTTCGTCGCGCCGAAGACGGCGATGGCGAGCCCCGTTGCCGAGCAACTCGGCTGCGCTTTCGATGACGGTGCCTTCGGGCCGGTCATCCGGATCGGCGAAAACAAGGAGACCAGCATCACGGGCGTCTTCGCCGCCGGCGATGCGGCAAGCTCCATGCATAGCGGCACGCTTGCCTCGGCATCCGGCGTGCTCGCCGGCGTGCATTGCCATCAGTCGCTGGTGATGCAGTCTGCCGGATAGGTGCTACGGCGGCGCGTCGGTTGACCGAGTGCGCCCAGGCAGATCCCGCAGCGTCCCCTCGGTTCCGCCGCCTGATGGGTACGGGAGCTTCAGAATTCGCAGGTTTGTATTGCACCGCAGATTCTAAATTAGGGATATTGCAATGAAATTACGGATTTTAGGTGCATTGGCGCTTATTCTTTCTGCTACAGGTCACGCTCAGGCCGGAGATCGCATGGCCGCAGCCATGTTCTTTCGTGAGGTGTCGAAATCTTCATGCGGTTTCAAGATGACGCCAGAATGGGCAATCAAAGCTGCAACCATTCTTGGAATGTCGGATCCTATCCACGAGCCAGTGCTCTCGGCGGTGTTTGCAGTTTGTGAAGCGGTAAAAAAGGGAAAGAAAGGCAAAACTATTGAGATCCGGGCTCCCGACAAACATAAAGTGATGCGGAAGGTCATTTTGGAAAAAGCCGAGTGGTGGCAAGCATGATGCGGAATTCACGTCCGCATCGAAGCCGGTGGAGAAGAAGGTGGCCGGCGCCTCATTCTTGCAGCCGGCGTCAGGTTGAGAACGCCGGCTGACGCCAGACTCCGCTCTCGTGCAATGGAAGGCGTGCCCGCACAAGGCTGCCTTTACGGCAAAAACAGCACGTTATACTGATCGATGTCCCCTGGCAGATCCCGCACCTTCATCTCCTCCTCGCGGTCCTCGAAGAGGACGAGGCAATCCTCATAATAACCGGCAAGCATTGAGATGAAGGCTCTCGTGCCCTCAGGTCCATAGAACAGCGGCGTGAACTCCATGTGGAGCGGCACGCGGCGGGCAAGCAGCGGCTGCATCGAGCGGCAGGCGACCGGCTCGTAACCCTCGATATCCATCCAGACGAGGCCGATGGCGGCCGGGTCGATCACCAGGTCGGCAAGGATTTCGGAAACCGGCTTCACCGGCACGCGGATCTTCGTGTCGGTCGCACTTTGGCGGATGGCGCTGCTCTTGCCGTGATTGTTGCGATTGAGGAAAAAATCGATCTCGCCCGCGTGCTCGCCGGCGGCGCAGTTGACGAGCCGAACTTTCTCCTCCAGCCGGTTCTGGCGGATGTTGAGGGCGAGGAGTGGGAAATTGCGTGGGTCCGGCTCGATGCTAACGATCCGGGCGTAAGTGTTGCTCATTGCGAAATAGACGGTCTGTGTGCCGATATTGCCGCCGATTTCGAGCAGCGTCGCGTCCTTTCTGAGCAGGCCGCGCTCGCGCAATATGACGATCAGCCGGTCGACGGCGTCGCGCTCGAAATGGCCCTTCCGGAAGACCTTGCGGCCGATATAGTCGGCGGGCGAGAAGGTCATCAGATGATCGCCGGCGTCGACCGTCATCGAGACGACGCGCGGGCCGATATTCTCGATCACCAGGCGGCGGCCGAGGCGGGTGTCGAAGAGGCGCGAGGCGGCTCTATTGCGCGCCTTGCGCAGGCGGCGGCTCCAATATTTGGCGGTGAGCCAGGGCTTGCCGGGCATCAGTCTTTTCCTTCGAGCGGTTCTGCCGCTTTCTCTCTCGGAATGACATAGACTTTCAAGGGTAGCGCCCGCCCGCGCACGCTGATTTCACGGCTTTCGATGCCGGAAAGGTCGGCGCCGGAACGGGCCGCCACTGGTTCGGAGATGACGATCGCCGCTTCGAATTCCTTGGCGGCACTTTCCAGCCGGCTTGCGACGTTTACGGTATCGCCTATCGCCGTCATGCTGCGCACCCGGCCGTAGCCCATCGTTCCGACGACGGCCGGGCCGGTGTGGATGCCGATCGCGATGCGCAGCGGCAGCGCCAGCTCGTCGGCCAGTTCGGCGGCGAGTTTCTCGATTTCCGTGACGATCGCCGCAGCCGCCTTGAGCGCCTGGTAGCAGGCCTCCTCCGGCGCTGTGTTGAGGCCGAAGAGCGCCATGGCGCCGTCGCCGATGAACTTGTCGAGCCGCCCGCCCGCCTGCTCCACCGCCTTGCCGATGATGGCGAAATAGCGGTTCAGCAGGAAGACGACGTCGAAGGGCAGGCGCGTTTCTGTCAGCGTGGTGAAATGGCGGATATCGACGAACAGCACCGCGATTTCGCGCTCGCGGCCTGGGCTCGTCTCCTGGCTGTTTGCCGGCAGGGCGGTTTCGACCGCCGGCACCAGAAGCGGTGCGACCGCAACGTCGCGGTCCGGGCGCAGCTGGCAGGCAAGGCGAACGTCGGGGCCGGCATTGATGCGCTTGAGCGTCGTCTGCTCCATCTTGTCCGGCGCGGGCAGGCTTTCGTAATCGCCGAGGATCTGCACGCGGCAGGTGGAGCATTGGCCCTTGCCGCCGCAGACGGAATAATGCGGCAGGCCACCGAGCCGGCTTGCTTCCAGCACCGTAAAGCCGCGCGGCACGCGGATCACCTCGCCACCCGGATAATGCACCGCCACCTGGTCGAGGCGCTCCTTCAGCCGGCGCCGGGCGCGGGCGACGACGACGATGAGCAGCGAGGCCGAGAAAGCGGCGTAGAGTCCGGCGCGAACCGCGGCGGTCCTGGCGCGGACCTCAGGGTCGTGGAGATAGTGAGCGTTGAGGTTCACCTCGTACGGATTGGTCGCCAGCTGATAGGAGGGATCGGCAAGCGTGCGGCCCATCTGCACGAAGCCGAGAACCGAGAGCACCGGCACGAGGATCGCCAGCGCCAGCAGCAACGGCGCGGCGCTTGTATACCACGGGCGGTAACGCAACCAAAAATGGATCCCGATGCAGCCGTGAAACCAGACGGCGACGACGCCGAGCACCTGGCGGGCACCATTCGCGGGGTTCTTAATCCACAGCTGCTCGACGACCGTCTCGTAGTCGTCGATGTAGCCATAGAGGTCATGGGCGATGCGCGTGCCGATAACATGATCGATCAGAAGCAGCGGGATCAGCAGGCCGAGCACGATCTGCGCAGTTTCGCCCTTCGGTATGACTAGGCTTCGGCGCATGTAGATGGCGCGCAGCACCAGCGTCATGTGGATCACGACTGATGAATAGAACACCGCCGTGCCGACGGGATTGCGCCAGATGGCGAGGAAGAGGTGACGGGCCTTGTCGGCGGCGGCGAGCGAAATCAGCCCGAGCGCATGGTTGGACAAATGCAGCAGGACGAAAATGAAAATGACGAGGCCGGAACCAAGCCTTGCCCGTCTGATCGCGCGTTCCGAAAAAATCCCTGTGGCTGAGGCCGTCGTCATTCATTCCCGTTCTTGTCGATAAATCCGAGGCCCATAGAGATTGGGAAAGAGGCGGAATTGCTTCGACCGCGATCACATTCCATATGTGTATGCGCAACTTTTTAGGAAGGCGGCAATAAGGGAATTTTTTAGGCGCGAGCATGAGGCCGCAAAGCATGCAACTTTCCGCCCGCCATCATGCTCTATCGCTTTGATTCGGCTATATGTTCTGATAAACCCTTGATCACCCGCAAACACCATTTGGAAACAGTGTGTCTATGAGGAATGCAGGGATGCGGGTCGCCTTCTATGCGCCGATGAAATCGCCGAACCATCCGGTACCCTCGGGCGACCGGCTGATGGCGCGGCTGTTGATCCGCGCATTGGAGCTTGCCGGTCATCAGGTCGAGGTCGTCTCCGAATTCCGCACCCATGCGGCGACGCCGGAGGCAGCCGCGGCGCTCGAACCCGCTATCTCAGCCGAATTGGCGCGGCTGCGGGCGAAATGGCAAGGTCTACCACGGCCGGATCTCTGGTTCTGCTACCATCCCTATTACAAATCGCCCGATCCTTTCGGGCCGGTGATCTCGGCCGCATTCGCCATTCCCTATGTCACCGCGGAGGCCTCCTATGCGGCAAAACGCGACCGGGCCGGTTGGGCGGCCCGGCAGAAGCGCGTGGGCGAGGCGATCATGCAGGCGGCCGTCAATATCGGTTTCACCGAACGGGACCGGGCCGGGCTTTCCGCCGCCTTTCCGCAGGCGCGGCTTGCGGCGTTCAAACCCTTCATCGATCCGGCGCTGTTCGAGGTGGTGGCGCCGGCACCCGATCCCAGTCGGCTGATGACGGTCGCGATGATGAGGGCCGGCGACAAGATGGAAAGCTACGCGATGCTCGCAAAAGCATTGCGGCTGCTTGAAAACAGGCCATGGACCCTTGCGATCATCGGCGATGGGCCGATGCGCCGGGAGGTGGAGGCACTGTTTGGCCGCTTTCCCGGCCGCATCGAATGGCTGGGCGAGCAAGGTGAGCCTGAGATCGCCGGCCTGCTCGCGCGCGGCGGCATCTATGTCTGGCCCGGCTGCGGCGAGGCCTATGGCCTTGCCTATCTGGAGGCTCAGGCAGCCGGCCTGCCCGTCGTGGCGCAGCAAACGGCGGGTGTGCCCGCCGTGGTCGAGGCCGGCGTCACCGGCCTGCTGACGCCGGAGGGCGATGTCGTCGCCTATGCCGGGGCCATCGCGGCCCTCCTCGGCGACCAGCAGAAGCGAGACGCGATGGGGCAGGCGGCGCGGCGTTTCGTGCTCGAGGAGCGCTCGCTCGCGACGGCTGCCCGCGCCCTGGATGAGATTTTGCGCAACAGCGCACGAACAGGAGTGAGGTGATGAGCGAAGGGATGAGCTGGGAACCGCTGCGCCGCGAGCTCGACCGCTGGCGAGCCGCCGACCGCGTGGCGCGGCTCTGGCTGCGCGACGACGATGCCGTCGAGCCGACGCCTGATCTGGAGCGGCTGTTAGCGCTGGCCGGCGAGAACGGGATTCCGCTGACCCTTGCCGTTATTCCTGCCCTGACCGGCGAGGCGTTGGCGGCGCGGCTGGCGGCGGAAGAAGGCGTCGCCGTTGCCGTGCATGGCTGGTCGCATACCAACCATGCCGGGCCGGAACGCAAGAAACAGGAACTCGGCGGCGAACGGCCGGCCGAGGTGGTGCTGGGCGAGCTGCGTGCAGGATGGCAGCTCCTGAAGCGGCTGCATCCCGCCCGTTTCCTGCCGGCGCTGGTGCCGCCGTGGAACCGGATCGACGCCGCGCTCATCCCGGCGTTGCCCCAACTCGCCTTTGCGGCGCTTTCAGTTTACGGGCGGGCAAGAGAGGGCGGGCCGATCCCGCTTCTCAACACCCATGTCGACATTATCGACTGGCACGGCCCGCGAGGCGGCCGCAGCAAGGAGGAGCTGGTGGCCGAATTGGTCGCCGAACTCCGCGACCGGTTTGCCGGCAATGATGAGCCGATCGGCGTGCTCACCCATCATCTGGTGCACGATGATGCAGCCTGGGATTTCCTGGCGGACTTGTTTGCGGTGACGGCCGATCACCCTGCCGTCTCCTGGTCGTCGGCGGCCACACTCCTCAAACTTTAAGCTTGGCGATTATGCGGCATGAAAGCGCCCGAGGAAGTCCCGCATCAGTGCTGCGACCTCATCCAGATGCGTCTCGAGCAGCCAGTGCCCGCCGTCGAGAAGATGCAGTTCGGCATCCGGCAGATCACGGAGATAGGCCCGCGCCGATTGTTCCGGCATATAGTGGTCGTTCGGCCCCCAAACGATCAGGGTCGGCGGCCGGTATTGCCTGAGATATTTCCGGTGCTCGGGAAACCAGGCGCGGTTCTCCTTCAATCCGGCGATCAGGTCGATGGCGATTTCCTTGCGCTGCGGCGTGATCATTGACCAGTGCAGCCTCCAGAGATCCGGCGGGATCGCGTCGGCCAGAGGCGACGGCAGGTCGTTGAGGAATTCCTCCCGGAACGTCTCCTCGCTGATTGCTTGCGCCAGCGCCTTCCTCATCTCCGCGCGCGGGAGCGCCCACGTCACTTCGATATCGGCATATTTCGGCCCGAGCGCATCCTCATAGGGAATATCGCCATTCTGGATGATCAGCGCCACGATGCGGCTGGGGTGTTTGATCGCCAGCCGCGCTCCGATCGGCGAGCCGAAATCGTGGAGGTAGAGGGCGAAGCGGTCGACATCGAGCACGCCGATAAAAGCCTCCAGCCAAGCGGCATAGCCATCGAAGCTGTAGTCGAAATCGTCGGGCGTGCCGCTGTAGCCCGCGCCGGGGAAATCCGGGGCGATCAAGCGCCAGCGGTCGGCAAGGCGCGGCATGAGATTGCGAAATTCGTAAGACGAGCATGGATAGCCGTGCGGCAGCAGCAGGACCGGCGCCTCCTTCGGACCCGCCTCACGGTAAAAAATCTCGATACCTGCAACGGTGGTGATGTGATGTCGGACGAGCATGGCGAGATTCACGTTCGGTCCTCCTGATACTGCTCGGCGCCCTCCACGGGCCGCAGCCATGCCTCGCGGCGTTTGATCCAGAGTTCGTAGCGCGGCGTGAGCGGCGTCGGCGCCTCCTTGAGGATGCCGAGCTTGATCTCCGCCTCCTGTTCATCGGCGGAAAACAGACGCGAACCGCAGCCGGTGCAGAAGCGTCGGCCATGGAATTCACCTGTTTCGCCGGAATGTTCAAATTGGCCGGCGGGCCAGACGCCGTAAAAGGTAAAGGCCGAACCGCTTTCCTTTCGGCAGTCGGTGCAGTGACAAATGCCGACGCGCAGCGGTTCGCCACGAACAGAAAGTTTCACCTGCCCGCAAAGGCATTGTCCGGTAAGCACGGTCATGGCTGATACCCCGTTTCATCGATCTTGCGCTGCCGAGGAAACGGTCGGACCCGGCATCTGTTCCGTCAGCAAGGCGCGAACGGCCGGCGTCTTGCGCGGCGCGGAGGCCGGTGTTCTAGATCACCACGGTCTGGTTGTCGCGAGCGGCGAAGGCGCCGGGGAAAGCCGCCTCAGCCTGCGCTTCCATATCGGCCAGCTGTTCGTCCGTGCGGGAAGGGGCGTGGTGGAACAGGGCGAAGCGCTTGGCGCCTGCCATTTTGGCCAGCTCGGTGCCGTGCTCCCAGGTCGAATGGCCGAAGCCCTTGAAGCGCTGCATCTCGTCTTCATTGTAGGTGCAATCGTAGACGACGAGATCGGCCCCCTGCATCATCTCCAGTGAGACCGGATCATAGCTGCCGGGGATATGCTCGATATCGTAGATGAGAGCGATCGAACGGCCCTGCCATTCGATGCGGTAGCCGATGGCGCCGCCCGGATGGTTCAGCGTGAAAGTCTTGATCTCGATGCCCTCACGCGGGGTCAGAACCTGACCGGCGTGGAAATCGCGGAAATTCATCGTCGCCTGGCAGATGTCGGTCTTCACCGGGAACCAGGGCGGGCTGATGAACTGCTCGACCATTTCCCGCGTGCTCATCTTGCCGTCGAGATGACCGGACCAGATGTTGACGTTGATCGAGGGATAGTAGATCGCCTTGAAGAAGGGCAGGCCGATGATGTGGTCGTAGTGGCAGTGGCTGAAGAACAGATCGACGTCGCTGACGCCGTCGGCAAGCAGCGACAGTCCTGCCTCGCGCAGGCCGGAACCTGCGTCGAAAAGCAACCGATGTTTTCCGCAGCGAATCTCGATGCAGGAAGTGTTACCGCCGTAGCGATCGAACTCGGGGCCCGATACGGGAATACTGCCGCGGACGCCCCAAAATTTTATCTGAAACAGTTCTGTCGTCATCGTTTTTCAAACCGGCCTTCCCGCATCGCCATCGTAATCATAGTTTATCCCGATGCGAAGCAGCAGAATTCCACGGGTTTGCCTGCGCCCCCTTTCATTCTCCTAACCGCTAGCGGAAGAAGAAGTATATTCTCCTAAGCAATCGGCTTTCGCTTCGGAAAGCAACCCAGTATGGTTGGTTTTCGGTAAATGGGCTGCTCGGGCGGGGCGTTTTCCGCAAGTCATGCCTATTAGATGGTTGCGCACGATTGAAAAAGCAAATCGCTTGCTTGTGGCCATCCCGCCGCATTCCTTTGCTGGCGGGCCGGCCTTCAGCTGCGGCCTCAGCCCGTACCAAGCCGCTTGATATTTCCGGTCAGTTCTCGGGCAAGCCGCAAGCTCGCAGCGGTTCCCATCGTCATTTGCGGCAGCAGCAGCCATTCGAGCGTCCAGGCCGCTCCGGAGCGTTCCTGTTCATGGACGAGGGACTGGTGGATGCCGGAGAGCGCCGTGGCGTTGAAGCGGGCAAGCGAGACCAGAACTTCGGCGGCGACGGGATTCTGCTTGTGCGCCATAGCCGAAGAAGTCCCCCCGCCTGCCATTTCGATTTCATCACCAGCCTGCGCGAGCAGCGCGATATCCTGGCCGATCTTGCCGAGGCTGCCGGAGATCGAGGCAAACAGGCCGGATATATCGGCGATTACAAGGCGGGCGCTCTGCCATTGCGCGATGTCGGTGAGGCCCAGTTCCTGAGCGAGCGAGGCACGGATGGCTGCGGCCCGCGACCCGAGCTTGTCGAGGGTGCCGGCCGCGCCCCCGAACTGAACGGGGAAATTTTGCTCGGTCAGGCGGTCGCGATAGATCGCCAGCGGCGCGCGCCAGGCAGCGAGACGGTCGGCGACGGTGATCGGGATCGCCGCCTGCATGCGGGTATGGCCCATCAGCCGATTGCCGCCGAACCGGCGGTCGAGCGCATCGAGTCGGGAGACGATGGCGGAAAGCCGTCCGGCAAACAGAAAGGCGATCGCCTTCAAACGGATCATCAGGCTGGTGTCGATGACATCCTGGCTGGTGGCGCCGAGATGCAGGCTTTTGGCCGCTTCCTCCCCGACCGCGGCGCGCAGCTGCTTGACGAGGTCGGGAACGACTACGCCGTCGCGCGCCGTTGCCGCGCGAAGACTGGCGAGATCGGGGGAAAAGCCGGCGCAGGCTTCCGCGATCTTTCTTGCCGCTTCTTCGGGAATGACGGCGTGATCGGCTTCGGCCCTGGCAAGCGCGGCCTCGAAGGCGGCCATGGCGCGGAGATCGGCTTCGGCGGAAAAATAAGGCGCGATTTCATCGTCGCCGACGAGGCCGGATAGGAAAGGGTGGTCGAAGGGGGATGCGGTCATGGTCTGCTCGTTTGTGGCTGCGGCCCCCTCATCCGGCTGCCGCCACCTTCTCCCCAGGGGCAGAAGGGGTGTGAGGCAGCGCCAGCGCCCAGGGCATGTCATCTCGTATGGCACATCCCCTCTCCCCCACGGGAGAGGGTAGGGTGAGGGGGCTACTTGCACTGAACCTCATGGATAAGCCATTTGCCAAGCCCTCAAATATCCAAAAACACCGTTTCGTCAGGACCCTGCAAATGGATGTCGAAATGGCAGATGGCGCCGTCGCGGGTGGCGACCATCGTCGCGACACGTTCGCGATGTTCGATGCGCGATAGCAGCGGATCGGCGGCGTTGGCTTCCGTCTCCTCAGGGAAATACATGCGCGTCTGCAGGCCGATATTGATGCCGCGGGCGACGATCCAGACGGTGATGTGCGGGGCTTGTCTGCGGCCGTCCGTGAACGGGACTCGACCGGGCTTGACGGTCTCGAAACTGTAGACGCCGTCCTCGGCGCGGGTCGGGCAGCGGCCCCAGCCGGTGAAATTTGGGTCGGCGGCGCCGCGCATTTCCGAGGGGCTGTTGTAGAGGCCGGCGCTGTCGGCCTGCCAGATCTCGACGACAGCGTCGCGCACCAGGGCGCCGGCGCCGTCGAAGATGCGGCCGGTGACGGTGATGCGTTCGCCGAGCGTCTTGTCGTTGACCATCGCCACGCCGAGATCGCTGTCGTAGACGCCTGTTATGTCACAGAAATTCGGTGTCAGGCCGATATGGACATAGGGGCCGGCCGTCTGCGACGGGGTTTCCTTGAGATAGCCGAGCTGCTGCATGGTCAATTGCCCTCCAGCCTGTTTTCGAACATCGTCGAGCGGCGGCCGCGCAGCACGATATCGAATTTATAGGCGCGTGAATCCATCGGAATGGTGTTTCCCCAGTCCAGCGGCGCGATCAGCTGCTCGATCGCCGCCTTATCCGGGATCGTGCCGACGATCGGACATTTCCAGATCATCGGATCGCCCTCGAAATACATCTGGGTGATCAGCCGCTGGGCAAAGCCGTGGCCGAAGATCGAGAAATGGATATGGGCGGGGCGCCAGTCGTTGACGCCGTTCGGCCAGGGATAGGCGCCGGGCCGCACTGTGCGGAAATGATAGCGGCCTTCCTCGTCGGTGATGGCGCGGCCGCAGCCGCCGAAATTCGGGTCGATCGCCGCCAGATAGCTTTCCTTCTTGTGGCGATAGCGCCCGCCGGCATTAGCCTGCCAGAACTCGACCAAGGCGCCGGCAACCGGCTTTGCCCGCTCGTCGAGCACGCGCCCATGGACGATAATGCGTTCGCCGATGGCGCTTTCGCCGGGCCGCGCGTAATTCAGGATCAGGTCGTTGTCGAGCTCGCCGATCATCGAATGGCCGAAGACCGGACCTGTGGTTTCGGAGATCGTGCCGTCGAGCGACAGCAGCGCGCGCTGCGGCGCGCGCAGCACCGAGGTCTTGTAGCCGGGCGTCAGCGCCGGCGCATGCCAGGCGCGGTCCCGGGCGAAGAAGGCGCCGGTCTCCGGCTTGCTGTTTGCTCTTTCAGTCATGTTTCCCCCTCAGGCCGCCTTTTCGGCGTCCATTTGCGCAAAGGTCTGCTTGGCGATCTTGATCGCATGATTGGCGGCGGGAACGCCGGCATAGATCGCCACATGCAGGAGCGCCTCGCAGACATCCTCGCGGGATGCCCCGGTATTGGCGGTGGCGCGCACATGCATGGCGACCTCCTCGTCCTGGCCGAGCGCTGCCAGCAGGGCAATGGTGACGATCGAGCGCTCGCGCTTGGTCAGGACAGGACGCGACCAGACATGGCCCCAGGCAGCTTCGGTGATCAGCTCCTGAAAGGGACGGTCGAACTCCGTGGCGGTCGCGGCGGCACGGTCGACATGGGCATCGCCGAGCACGGCGCGGCGGGTCGCCATGCCCTGCCGGTAGCGTTCGGAGGGGGTCTCGTTCATGGGCTGCTTTCTCCAGGCGAAATCGATGTGAGGAAGGCGCGGATGATCGCCGTCAGCGCTTCCGGCTGCTCGACGCAGGGGATATGGGCACAGTCTGGGATGACCTCGTAACGGGCGCCCGGGATCAGCCTGGCGGTCGCAAGCACGAGATCCGGCGGCGTCGAGCCGTCCTGGTCGCCGACGATGCAGATGGTCGGAACCGCGATCCTCTTGGCCGCTTCGGTGAAATCGGCATCCCGGATCGCTTCGCAGGTGGCGATATAACCTTCGACCGGCTGGCGCGTCAGCATGTTGCAATAGCCGGCATAAGCGGTGTTTTCGGGCCGGCGGAAGGCAGGCGTGAACCAGCGCTCCATGATGGTGTCGACGATGCTGCCGATGCCGTTTTTCTCAACCGCGGCGATGCGGGCATTCCAGCTTTCCGCTGTACCGATCTTAAGGGCTGTGTCGCTGAGGATGAGGGCGCGCACGAGATCCGGCCGCCGCGGATAGAGCGACTGGGCAATGAGACCGCCCACGGAGAGGCCGCAAATGACAGCGTCCTTCACCGAGAGCAAATCGAGCAGGCCGGCGAGATCAGTCGCATGGTCCTCGATCGACGCGGGGAGCTGGCCGACATCGGAAAGGCCGTGGCCGCGCTTGTCGTAAAGCAGAATGGCGAAGTCGCCTGCAAGCCGCACCACGACATCGCGCCAAATGCGGAAATCCGTTCCGAGCGAATTGATGAAGACGATCACCGGCCGATCGGCGGGCGCGCCGATGACCTGATAGTGGATCGTCACGTCGTTTATGCGGGCGAACTGCACTTCAATCTCCTTAATTCATCAAGTCAGCTCAGCCGGGAAGCGCAGGCACCGTTTGGTTCCGCTGGCGAAGCGTTTTCGACACGAATACCCACGCCGAGAATGGCTCCGTCCGTCTCTTCACCCTCCGTCATGCTCGGCCTTGTGCCGAGCATCCACACGGCATTCACCAACAGCCGCGCCATGGATCCTCGGGTCAAGCCCGAGGATGACGGAGGAGTGGGGTTGGCCGCCCCTTATCTGCCCTGTCGGAATCGAGCCACGCGTCTCGAACCCTCGTTCGGACCCCGCAGTCCGGGCGCAGGGGGATATTCCGCACCTTGCCCCTCAACCTCGACGCGGCGAATGGCTCCGTTCGCCTACCCATCGTCCGTCATGCTCGGGCTTGACCATCCACGCGGCATCCACCAGCAGCCACGGCATGGATCCTCGGCTCAAGGCCACTCCTAATAATAAAACTGACCGGTTGATCCGGTTAAGTAAAATGATATTTTCTGGCTTTTCGATAACCCAGGAGTTATGCGGGCGATGATCGACAGCCGTGTGAAGTTCCGTCATCTGCAGACCTTTGTCGAGGTCGCGCGGCAGAAGAGCGTGATGAAGGCGGCCGAATTGCTGCATGTCAGCCAACCGGCGGTGACGAAGACGATCCGGGAACTGGAAGAGGTGCTGGGCGTCGATGTCTTCGAACGGGACGGCCGCGGCATTAAGATCACCCGCTACGGTGAAGTCTTCCTGCGCCACGCCGGTGCGGCGCTGACGGCACTGCGCCAGGGTCTCGATTCAGTCTCGCAGGAGCAGTTCGCCGATGCGCCGCCGATCCGCATCGGGGCCCTGCCGACGGTCTCGTCGCGGATCATGCCGCGGGCGATGGAGCTCTTCCTCAGGGAGAAGACGTGGAGCCGGGTCAAGATCGTCACCGGCGAGAACGCCGTGCTGCTGGAAGAGTTGCGCGTCGGCGACCTCGATCTGGTGGTCGGGCGCCTGGCAGGCGCCGAAAAAATGGCGGGCTTCTCGTTCGAGCATCTCTATTCCGAACAGGTGGTGTTTGCCGTGCGCGTCGGCCATCCGCTGCTGAACGGCCGGCAATCGCTGTTTTCAGGCCTCGGCAATTACACGGTGTTGATGCCGACGCGCGGCTCGATCATCCGGCCGGTCGTCGAAAATTTCCTCATCGCCAACGGCGTTTCCAACCTGCCGGACCAGATCGAGACGGTTTCAGACTCCTTCGGCCGCGCCTTCCTTCGGTCCAGCGACGCGATTTGGATCATTTCCAATGGCGTGGTTGCCGGCGAGGTCGCGGATGGGCGGCTCGCGCTTCTGCCGATCGACACCGTCGAAACCAAGGGGCCGGTGGGGCTGACGATGCGCACCGATGCCGTGCCGTCGGCGTCGCAAACTATCCTGATGCAGACGATCCGCGAGGCGGCGCGGAAGCTTTCCTGACCTTACCTCTTCAAATTCGCTTGCTGAATGCCCAGATTTGGACTAACTCTAGTTCAGGACAGGAGAACACAATGCAGCAGGCGCGACGCAGAGAGCAGGAGCCTGAGCGGCTGGAAACGGAGCGGTTTGCACCGGCAAACCGACGGCGGCTGAGCCCGCCGGCTTTGCGTACCTTTCTGGCGATCGCCGATTTCTGGGGGTTGAGCGAAGAGCAGCGTCTGCTCGTGCTCGGCTACCCCTCCCGTTCGACCTATCACAGCTGGGCCAAGCAGGCGCGCGAGCACGGGGCCTTCACGCTGGATGTCGATACGCTGACCCGGATCTCCGCCGTGCTCGGCATCCATCAGGCGCTCGGCGTGCTGTTTGCCGACGAACGGTCTGGCGTCGCTTGGCTGCGCACACCGCATCAGGCGCCGGTTTTCGGCGGCCAGCCGCCGCTTGACATCGTCACGAGCGGAACCCAGGACGGGCTGATGACCGTGCGCCGCTTTCTCGACGGTGCGCGCGGCGGTCTTTACATGCCGCCCAATAGTCTGGACGAGGCCTTTACGCCTTACGAAGATACGGACATCGTCGTCCGGTGAGCGGCCGTTTTGCCGAGGCGCCGCGGCCGTCCTACCGGCTGATCCCGTCGCAATTTCCGCCGATCGGTCTCTTCGATACGGTGGCGAGGGCTGCCGATCTCGAAGCGGTGATGGAGCTTGTCGGTTGGACCAATGACCGTCTCGTCGCCGACCGCATCCGGCGGCTTCCCGAAAACGAGTGGGTCTACGGCAGTCCGAATGCCAGCATCGTGATGGCGGCGTTCCTGCATGTCGCGCCGGGCGGCATGCGTTTCAACGGCCCCGATCTCGGCGCCTGGTATGCCGCCGACAATCTAAAGACAGCCGCCGCCGAGGTCGGCCATCACCTCCGGCGCGAGACTGTCGCCCGCGGGGTGGCGACGATGGCGCGCACTTACCGAAGCTATGCGGCCGCTCTGATCGGCGACTATCTCGATATTCGCGGCGAGCAGACATTGCGGCCCGATGTCTATGACGGCGCGAGTTATGCGGCCTCGCAGGTACTCGGAGAACAGGTGCGTTCGAGCGGCGGCGCCGGCATTCTCTATGACAGTGTCCGGCTGAGAGGCGGCGTCAACATAGCAGCGCACCGGCCGCGCAACATTCGCGACGTGGTGCAGGCCGATCATTTCGAAATCACCGTTTTCGCGGCCGATCGGCACATCGACGTCAGGAAGCTTGCAACCCGGCGACGGCAGCCGAAAGCCGGTGCTTAAACTGGCAACCGTTCGGCCCAGGCCTTGGCCGCCTGCGCCATCGTGGCGAGGTGATCGGCAGCCGAGAAGCCGGAGATTTTCTTGCGCGGCTTGAGGTCGTGGTCGCCGTCCTCGAGCCAGAGGATTTCGATCCGGTCGGAGAGATCGTAGCCCGGCACCTCGTCGCGCGTGCCGAATTCGTCGCGCGTGCCCTGGCAGATCAGCGCGGGTGTCGCCAGCTGCTTGAGATGGCCCGTGCGCAGCTTGTCCGGCTGGCCGGGCGGATGGAAGGGATAACCGAGGCAGAGGAGGCCGGCGATCTTCCCCTTGTCATGGAGATCGTCGGCGACCATGCTGGCGACCCGGCCGCCCATCGACTTGCCGCCGATGATGAGGGGGCTCTCTGCGCCGAGCGCGGCAATCGCCGCCTCATATTCGGGATTGAGCGTTTCGGCGCGCGGCGGCGGCTTGCGGATTCCGCTGCGGCGGGCGGCCATATAGGCGAACTCAAAACGAGCGACGCGGAAACCGGCGTCGGCAAGCGCTTTCGCCGCTGCCGTCATCGACGCCGAATCCATCGGCGCCCCGGCGCCATGCGCAAGCAGGATCGTGAAGCGCGCATCCTCGGGGCCTTGCAGCAGAAACCCGTCCAGCATCGGCAATCCTCCATTCGCCATCGGAACCATGTCGACGGCCGTGACTTGTTCCTGAAAGGAGACAGACAATGTCAACGAACGACGAAAACGTAAAGCCGGAGCAGCGCCGTCCCAAAGATGTCGCCGCCATTCCCGAGAAACCTGAGCCTGCTGACGCGGAATCGATCGCGCCGCCGGCCGTGCAGCCGGCCGGGGAAGGGGACAAAAGCGAACGGCCGGTGGTCAACCCCGTGACCGGCGTCGCCTTTTAGGGGATCGCAAAATTATCATGCAGATCGGCCCTTGAAACGGCGACGCAAAGGGCGCATATACCAGCCCTGCCTGAAAAATGGATGCCCGGGGTATCGACGTCGTCGAACCCTTTGCTGTCCGACAGGATAAGGGCGCTCCCCGCAAGGGTCGAGCGCCCTTTTTGCTTTCGGACATTCTCGAGACTTCGCTTTCGAAGCTGGGCGATCTTGAGGAACTCCCACCAAAATCTATATAGCACTTCGGAATCCCGAAATGGCTGCGGGACTGAAATCATTACATATTTTTTCGCCGCAGCGGGGCAAAAAAGCCCACGCATTTCGGAATCCCGAAGCGGGCGAATTTCGGGATTCCGAAGTGGGATATTTTCTTGGCGTTCTTTTACGCCGTGCTGTCGATTTTAACATCAGCCGATCGTCATCTTAACGATGTGCTGCAGTTCAGCATGTTCTCAGGCAATTGTAGGAGATATGAATATGAATAATCAGAATCTCGTACCCGCCGCCGTGCTTGCGGCAAAGAACGGCGTTCGGTTCCCCAACGAGAGCGAGGAATATCGCATCGCCCGTGATGCGCTGCTCGCCGAAGAGATCGAATTGCGCCGCCACATCGAACGCGTGGCGGTACAGCGCCGGGCGCTGCCGCCGGGCGGCGCGGTGACGAAAGACTACCGCTTCGAAGGCGTCGACGGACCGATAAGCTTCAGCGAACTCTTCGCCAACAAGGAAACGCTGGTCGTCTACAGCTACATGTTCGGTCCGGAGCGCGAGCGCCCGTGCCCGATGTGCACTTCACTGCTGTCGGCCTGGGATGGCGAGGTGCCAGATATCCAGCAGCGCGTCGCACTTGCGGTCGTCGCGCTTTCGCCGATCGGCAGGCTGCTCGCCTTCAAGAAGGAGCGCGGCTGGCACCACCTGCCGCTCTATTCCGATCCGACCGGCGATTACAGCCGCGACTATCACGCCATCGGCAGGGGCGGCGGCGATGACGCGGCCTTCAACGTCTTTACCCGGCGCGATGGCACCATCCGCCATTTCTGGAGCGGGGAGATGGGCGAGGTGACGGCCGATCCGGGTGAGGATCCGCGTGGCGCGCCCGATCTGATGCCGCTCTGGACCGTGCTCGATTGCACCCCCGAAGGTCGGGCACCGGATTGGTATCCGAAGCTCTCCTATTGAGGCTGCAGGCCATCAGCCGATGGAACGGTTTCTCGGTGCCTCGGCCCATTCGATGTTGGTGACCGCGGCCTCCGGCAGCGGTGTCGGGTCGATATCATAGACATAGCCGCTCAGCATGTCAGCGGCGCGTTCCGTCGCCTTGATCTTGGCTTCGGTTTCGGCCACCGCCTTGCCAATCGCCTCGATGCGGGCGCGGAACATGTGCGCAAGCACATCCCGGCCCGAATCCTTGGCGAGCCGCTCCAGATGGAGCCCGATTCGCGAGGCATGGCGCTCCAGCTCGCTCTTGCTGAACCGGGCTTTCCGTAGCTCCTCGGAAAGGCTGTCCTGCATGACGGCGACAGGGTCGAAGCTTCCCGGCGCACGCTCGTCCAGCACTGCATCGGTAACGAGCTTCTCGATCATGACAAGCGCCTGCAACTCGGCGGCGTCGGCGAATTCGACGTCGTAGCCGGTGTCGTCGTAAACCTTGCGGCGGACCGGATCGAGGAGCAGTGCATAGGCCTTCTGCAGATTATCGAAGGCTTGCGAATCGCCTCCCGAATCCGGGTGGGCGACCTTCGCGAGCTTGCGATAGGCTGTCTTCAATTGCGCTTCGTCCGCATCGCGTTCAACGCCGAGAATATCGTATGGATCCGTCACGCCTGCTCCCCTGCTGCCCCTGGTCTCGCGGGCAGTCTAGGCCTTTTTCTGCATCAGAAAGGCGAAGTTTAGACCGAAAGTGCGAATGACGTCCATGGCCCGACATGGAAATAGCCGCTGCGAACGCCGGGACTATTCCACGATTATCAAATCTTTCCAGTCCGTTGCGTCGGGATCAGCGTGTGGCGATCGAGACGAGATAACATTCGGCTTCGCCGTCGATTTCAAGCGCGCTTTGCGCTTGATTCTCGATCAGCAGCGCATCGCCGGCCGCGAGCGCGCCGGTCTCGTCGCCGTGGCGGAATGACAGGGTGCTGCGGTGGCAGAGCAACAGGCATGTCGGCGACGTCAGCGGCAAGGCCTTGCCGCCAGCGAGTTCAATGCGGACCAGCCTGTGGGTAATGCCGTCGCGGTGGGTCATGACGTTGAGATCGGTGATCGCGCCGTCCTCGAGTTTGGCCGTGACCGGGATATCGGCCGGGAAGGCCAGCGGATCGCTCGCCGTTGTCAACAGCACCGGCGTGCCGCCTTCGATGTCGAGCTCCATGCCGTTGCCGTCGAGAATCGCCAGCGTGCGGTCTATGCCGGGAAAGATCGAGAACGGCCCGTCGGCTGCGACGGTCGCCATGCTGACGCGCCAGTCGAAGCCGGCAAGGCCGGCCTCTTCCGGCGAAACGGCGATCTCCACCGTTTCGCCGCCGCCGTTTTTCCACGGCATGCGCTTGTGATCGGCAGCGCGCAGGATCCTCACCGGGCTCAGTTCCCGAGAATGCCGGGCAGGCGCAGGCCCTTTTCCCGGGCGCAGTCGAGGGCGATGTCGTAACCGGCATCGGCGTGGCGCATGACGCCGGTCGCCGGATCGTTCCAGAGCACCCGCTCGAGACGCTTGGCCGCATCATCCGTGCCGTCGGCGCAGATGACGACGCCGGAATGCTGGGAGAAGCCCATGCCGACGCCGCCGCCATGATGCAGCGACACCCACGTGGCGCCCGACGCGGTGTTGAGCAGGGCGTTCAGCAGTGGCCAGTCAGAGACCGCATCCGAGCCGTCCTTCATCGCCTCGGTTTCGCGGTTCGGCGAGGCGACGGAGCCGGAGTCCAGATGATCGCGGCCGATGACGATCGGCGCGGAAAGCTCGCCGGTTCTAACCATCTCATTGAAGGCCAGTGCCAGGCGGTGGCGGTCGCCGAGGCCGACCCAGCAGATGCGCGCCGGCAGGCCCTGGAAGGCGATGCGTTCTCTCGCCATGTCGAGCCAGTTGTGCAGGTGCTTGTTGTCGGGCAGCAGTTCCTTCACCTTGGCGTCGGTCTTGTAGATATCCTCGGGATTGCCCGACAGGGCCGCCCAGCGGAACGGGCCGATGCCGCGGCAGAACAGCGGCCGGATATAGGCCGGCACGAAGCCCGGGAAGGCGAAGGCGTTTTCCAGGCCCTCGTCCTTGGCGACCTGGCGGATGTTGTTGCCGTAGTCGAGCGTCGGAATGCCGGCGTTCCAGAAGGCGATCATCGCCTCGACATGCTCGCGCATCGAGGCGCGCGCCGCCTTTTCCACCGCCTTCGGATCGCTTTCGCGCTTGGCCTTCCACTCGGCCATCGTCCAGCCCTTCGGCAGGTAGCCGTTGATCGGGTCGTGCGCCGAGGTCTGGTCCGTGACGATATCGGGCCTGATGCCGCGGCGGACCATTTCCGGCAGGATTTCGGCGGCATTGCCGAGCAGGCCGACGGACTTGGCTTCCCCTGATTTGGTCCAGGCATCGATCATCGCAAGCGCTTCATCGAGCGTTTCGGCCTTGGCGTCGAGATAGCGGGTGCGCAGGCGGAAATCGATCGAATCGGGATTGCATTCGACGGCGAGGCAGCAGGCGCCGGCCATGACGGCGGCGAGCGGCTGTGCGCCGCCCATGCCGCCGAGACCGCCGGTCAGGATCCACTTACCCTTGAGATTGCCGCCGTAATGCTGGCGGCCGGCCTCGACGAAGGTCTCGTAGGTGCCCTGCACGATGCCCTGCGTGCCGATATAGATCCACGAACCGGCCGTCATCTGGCCGTACATCGCAAGGCCCTTTTTATCCAGCTCGTTGAAATGATCCCAGGTCGCCCAGTGCGGCACGAGGTTGGAGTTGGCGATCAGCACGCGCGGCGCATCCTTGTGGGTGCGGAACACGCCGACCGGCTTGCCGGACTGCACGAGCAGCGTTTCTTCTTCCGTCAACGTCTTCAGCGTCGCGACGATGCGGTCGAAATCCTCCCAGGTGCGGGCGGCGCGGCCGATGCCGCCATAGACGACGAGCTCGTTCGGATTTTCCGCGACATCGGGATCGAGATTGTTCATCAGCATGCGCAGTGGCGCTTCGGTCATCCAGCTCTGGGCATTGAGCTCGTTGCCGCGGGGCGCGCGGATTTCACGGATATTGTGGCGTGGATTGCTCATGGCGGTTCCCCTGTCGAGTGATCGTTATCGTTTCAGGCCCGGTGCGATCTGCTCGATGCGCACCAGAATGTCTCTGAGATGGACGCGAAGCCTGTCCGCCTTCGCGGTGTCGTAGGCAAAGGGTGGTGCCTCGGTCTCAAGATGAGTCGACTGCGCGAGCTCCATCTGAATCGCATGCACGCCGGTTTCCGGCCGGCCATAATGGCGGGTCGTCCAGCCGCCCTTGAAGCGGCCGTTGAGCACGCTGTCATAGCCTTCTGCGACTTCGACAACGGTGAGCGTTGCCTGCTCTATGGCGCCGTCGCATGTCCGGCCCAAATCGGTGCCGATATTGAAATCCGGCAGCTTGCCTTCGAAGAGGAAGGGAATATGCGAGCGGATCGAGTGGCAATCATAGAGGATCGCCACACCATGGATTGATCTGACACGCTCGATCTCGGCCGCAAGGGCGGCATGATAGGGCGAATGAAAGTCACTCAGCCGCGCCGCTATATCGGCTTCGTCAGGCGCCTGCCCATCCTTCCAGATCGGCTTGCCGTCGAAATCCGTCTCCGGGACGAGGCCGGTGGTGTTCTGGCCGGGGTAGAGGCTGACGCCTTGGGGATCGCGGTTGGCGTCGATCACATAGCGGTGGAAGGTGGCGCGCACGGTCGTGGCGTCATCGAGCAGGCCGTCATAGAGCCGGTGGATGTACCAGTCGGTATCGGCGAGGATCCGGCCATTGTCGTTGAGCCGGTCGTAGATCGCGGGGGGCACCTCGGTGCCGGTATGGGGGAAAGCGAGGATGACGGCGGAGGTGCCCCGATGAATTTCGTATGGTGTGGTCATTGCAGAAACCCCTCCCCAACCCCTCCCCACAAGGGGGAGGGGCTAAGCTGTGGCACCGGCTCGCAAAACAACAAGCCGGCTGCATATGCTACGCTCAAGAGTGAATACGGCGAGGGCCGCAGGTTAAGCCCCTCCCCCTTGTGGGGAGGGGTTGGGGAGGGGACTTTCTTCTTCATTATCATTTCAGCCCTCCAGAACCGGCAAGATGCCGGATGAAACCGAGGCGTTCAGCGCCCCTGTTGCCACCAGTTCAGCGGCGGCGGCGAGGTCGCCCGCCATGTAACGATCGCTCTCGAGGCTCGGCACTTTGCTGCGGATAGCGGCGATCGCCTTCAAAAGCTCCGGACTCGTCGAAAGCGGCGCGCGCAGTTCAACGCCTTGCGCGGCGGTCAGAGCCTCGATGCCGATGATGGCAAACAGGTTTTCGGTCATCTGCAGAAGGCGCCGGGCGCCGTGGCAGGCCATCGAGACATGGTCTTCCTGGTTGGCCGAGGTCGGGGTCGAATCGACCGAGGCCGGGTGCGACATCTGCTTGTTCTCGGACATCAGCGCTGCCGAGGTCACTTCGGCGATCATCAGGCCAGAATTCAGGCCCGGCTTCTTGGCGAGGAAGGCCGGCAGACCGTAGGAAAGCGTGGGATCAACCAGCAATGCGATGCGGCGCTGCGAGATGGCGCCGATCTCGCAGACGGCAAGGGCGATCTGATCGGCGGCGAAGGCGACGGGTTCGGCGTGGAAATTGCCGCCCGAGACGACGGAATTGTCCGACAGAACCAGCGGATTATCTGTGACGGCGTTGGCTTCGATTTCGAGGGTGCGGGCAACCGAACGCAAGAGATCGAGGCAGGCGCCGTCGACCTGCGGTTGGCAACGGATGCAATAGGGATCCTGAACGCGCTCATCACCCTCGATATGGCTCTGGCGGATGACGGAGCTTTCGAGTAGGGCGCGAAGCGCGGCCGCGGTGTCGATCTGTCCCTTGTGGCCGCGCAATGTGTGGATATCGGAATGGAAAGGCGCGGAGGAGCCCATCGCCGCATCGGTCGACATGGCGCCGGTGATGAGCGCCGACCGTGCGGCGCGATGCGCGCGGAAAAGGCCGGCGAGCGCCAGCGCCGTCGACGTCTGCGTGCCGTTGATCAGCGCCAGGCCTTCCTTGGCGGCGAGCACGACAGGTTTCAGCCCGGCCCTTTCGAGCGCTGTGGCGCCCGAAAGACGTTCGCCGGCGAAGAAGGCTTCGGCCTCGCCTATCATCACGGCCGCCATATGGGCGAGCGGCGCAAGATCGCCGGAGGCGCCGACCGAGCCCTTTTCCGGGATCAGCGGGATGACGCCCTTTTCAAGCATGCCTTCGATCAGCCGTACCAGCTCCAGCCGCACGCCGGAGGCGCCGCGGCCGAGCGAGACCAGCTTCAGCGCCATGATCAGCCGGACGATGTTCTCCGGCAGCGGCGCGCCGATACCGCAGCAATGCGACAGGATGAGATTGCGCTGCAGCGTAGCGACGTCGGCGCTGTCGATCTTGATCGAGGCGAGTTTTCCAAAGCCGGTATTGATGCCATAGACCGGCGCGTTGCCGGCGGCGATCTCGGCGATGCGGGCGGCAGCCTTGGCGATGCCGGCGTCGAAAGAGGGGGCAAGCCTTGCCGGCTCCCCGGTCCAATAGATGGTTTCCAGATCCCTGAGAGAGACGGAGCCCGGGTGGAGCGTGATAGTCATCGACCGTTCCTTTCGCCTTTGAAGACGCGTGTATGAAGCGGGTTGAAGCCGATGCGGTAGACGAGCTCGGCGAGGCTGTCGACATTCCAGACGGCAAGATCGGCCGATTTGCCGGCTTCAATCGTTCCTGTCTCGCTGAGCAGCCCGAGCGCGCGCGCGCCTTCGCGGGTGGCGCCGGCGATGCATTCCTCGACAGTGAGGCCGAACAGTGTCGCCGACATGTTCATGGTGAGCAGCATCGAGGTGAGCGGCGAGGTGCCGGGATTGCAGTCGGTAGCGATGGCGATCGGCACGCCGGCCTGGCGCAGTGCCTCCACAGGCGGCTTCTGCTTCTCATGGATGGCGTAGAAGGCGCCGGGCAGGAGAACGGCAACAGTGCCAGAGGCAGCCATCGCGGCAACGCCTTCGGCGTCGAGATATTCCAAATGATCGGCCGATAGCGCCCCATAACTGGCAGCAAGTTTGGCGCCGCCGAGATTGGAAAGCTGCTCGGCATGCAGCTTGACCGGCAGGCCCAGCGCCTTGGCCTTGTCGAAGACCCGAGCGATCTCTGCCGTTGAAAAGGCGATGCCCTCGCAAAAGCCGTCGACCGCGTCGGCAAGGCCGAGATTATACATGTCGTCGAGGCCGGGCAGCACGACATCGTCGAGATAGTCGCCATTGCGGCCCTTATATTCCACCGGCGTTGCATGGGCGCCGAGATAGCTGGTGGCGACACGGACCGGCCTGATATGGCCGAGCAGACGGGCGCTCTGCAGCATCTTCACTTCGCCGCTCCGGTTGAGGCCATAGCCGGATTTGATCTCGACCGTGGTCACGCCTTCGGCAAGCAGCGTATCGAGCCTCGGCAGCGCCTCGGCGACGAGTTCCTCGACCGACAGCGCATTGGTCGCCTGAACGGAGGAGACGATGCCGCCGCCCGCTCGTGCGATTTCCTCATAGGTCGCGCCTTCAAGCCGCATCTCGAACTCGCGGGCGCGATTGCCGCCGTGAACAATATGGGTGTGGCAGTCGACGAGGCCGGGCGTTACCCAACGGCCTTCGAGATCGACGATTTCGGAATGTTCGATGGCTGACGCCGCCAGCTCGCTTTCGGCGCCAGCAAAGGCGATGAGGCCGTTTTCGGTGAGCACGGCGCCCTTCTCGACGATGCCGAGCCCCGGACGATCGGCCGGGAGCGTCGCCAGCCGCGCGTTGCGCCACAGCACCGGCCTGGTATCAACGGATGGGGTTCCTTCAGAAAAATTGTTCCCGGTCATCAGCTTTGCGCCTTTCCTTATGCTGAAACATGTATATACATAATAGGCAGGTGACAAGAGAAATTTTGCGCGCTCTTCTGGAAAAGAAAGATCGGCGGCGCGGCAGAAGGGGAGAAAAGGTCATGACCACAGTTCACGCAGGCACGGCCCTGATGCCGCAAGGCTGGCAGAAGGACGTGCGGCTGACGCTCGATGCCGGGCGCATTGCGCGGGTCGAGGCCGGCGTTGCCGCCGCGCCCGGCGATGAGCGCCATGCTCTGATCGTTCCCGCCATGGGCAATCTGCACAGCCATGCCTTCCAAAGGGCGATGGCCGGTCTTGCCGAAGTGCGCGGTCCGGCCAACGACAGCTTCTGGAGCTGGCGCACAGTCATGTACAAGTTCGCGCTGGCGATGACGCCGGAGCATGTCGAGGCGGTTGCGGCCAAGCTTTATACGGAGATGCTGGAGGCAGGCTTTTCCCGGGTCGGTGAATTCCACTATCTCCATCACGACAAGGATGGCGGTGCCTATGCCAATATCGCCGAGCTCGCTGAACGCATTGGTGCGGCGAGCCAGCAGACCGGCATCGGTCTGACCCTGCTACCCGTCTTCTATGCCCATTCCGGTTTCGGTGGCGCGGCGCCGATCGACGGCCAGCGGCGCTTCATCAATTCGCTCGAAAGCTTCGAAAGGCTGATGGAGGGATGCCGCGGCGTGACCGGCCGGCTCGACGGCGCCGAGCTCGGGCTCGCGCCGCACAGCCTGCGCGCCGCAACACCGGAGGAATTGATGAAGCTTGTGCCGATGGCAGGCGACGGCCCGATCCATATCCATGTCGCCGAGCAGGTGAAGGAGGTCGAGGACTGCATCGCCTGGTCGGGAGCGCGGCCCGTGCATTGGCTGCTGGATCATATGCCTGTGGATAAGCGCTGGTGCCTGATCCATGCGACGCATATGACCGAGGATGAGACGCGGCGGATGGCGAAAAGCGGTGCGATCGCCGGTCTCTGCCCGATCACCGAAGCCAATCTCGGCGACGGCGCTTTTGCCGCGCCGCTTTTCGTGGAAGAGGGTGGGCGGTACGGCATCGGTTCGGATTCCAACGTGCGGATCTCGCTGTCGGAGGAACTGCGCCAGCTCGAATATTCGCAGCGTCTGGCGCTACGCGCCCGCAACGTCGTTGCAGCGCCCGGCGGTTCGACGGCGCTTGCGCTGTTCAGCCAGGCGCTCGCCGGCGGCGGGGAGGCGCTCAAAGCCCCGGCCGTTCTCGCCGAAGGCCATCATGCCGATCTCGTTTCGCTCGATGTCGCGGCTGTTCCTTATCTTTCCGGCGACCAGATCCTCGATCACTGGCTGTTTGCCGGAGGCGTCTCCGTCGATTGCGTCTGGGCGCGCGGCCGCAAGCAGGTGGAAGGCGGCCGCCATTTCAAGCGTGACGCCATCGACCGTCGCTTCCTTGCTGCGATGGGTGAGTTGCTGGCTGCCTGAAAAAGCACTTTTCACGGTGGAACATTCGATCTAGATCGGGAAACCAAATCGGAACGTGGCGATGAATCAAAGCAGGGATCCTACCTTGCATCAGCGCATCCTGGGCGACATCGAGGGCCGTATCGTCTCGGGCGAATGGCCGCCGGGGCATCGCATTCCCTTCGAGGTCGATCTAGCCACCCAGTATGATGTCTCGCGCATGACGGTGAACAAGGTGCTGACCCAGCTCGCCAAGGCCGGCTTGATCGAGCGCCGCAAGAAATCCGGCAGCTTCGTCACCCAGCCGCAGGCGCAATCGGCGGTTCTCGAAATCCACGACATCAAGGCCGAGGTGCAGTCGCTGAACCTACCCTATTCCTACGCAGTGTCGAAGAAGACGAGCCGCAAGGCCAAGGCGGAAGACAGCCGCCGGTTGGAACTGCCGGTCGCTTCCTCGGTCGTCGAGGTCGTCTGCATCCACAATGCCGGCCCACGTCCTTTCTGCCTGGAAGAGCGGCTGATCAGTCTTGCGACCGTCCCGGAGGCGGCCGATGCCGATTTCCTCACGATGGCGCCGGGGCCCTGGCTACTCAACCAGGTGCCGTGGAGCGCCGCCGAGCACAGGATCCACGCCGTCTCCGCCAATGCCGAGGTGGCGGCGGCCCTCGACATCGCGCGCAACGCCGCCTGCCTGGTGGTCGAGCGCCGCACCTGGAGCGGCGCCGGCCCGGTGACCCACGTGCGCTTCACATATCCCGGCGATCGCCACGCGCTGGTGGCGCGGTTCACGCCGGCGTCGCAATAGCGAGGTTCCATATACAAGATAAGGGGTGTTTTTACTCTTCGAACATCTTGCCGCTGCGCGCCTCGAGCCGGTAGCGATAGCCGGGATAGACGAGGCGAGCGGTCGAGACCACCTGTTTTGCCGACCAGGTGCGTCGGCGGATCGTCAGGCAGGGCTCGCTCTTCAGGATGGTCAGGAGCTTGCATTCCCAGGCCTGCGGCATTGCCGCCTCGACGACGTGCTCGGAGCCGCTGAGCGGGGCGGCCGCCGTCAGATAGGCGTTCGGCGTCAGCGTCGTGAAATCCTGCTCGAGATATTCGGGAGCGGCCTGCGGATGGACGAACCGGTCCTCGATCTGCACCGGAACGCCGTTTTCGCTGTGGACGATCAGCGAGTGGAAAACGGGAGCGCCGATTGCCAGTTCCAAGGCGTCGGCGATCTCGGGAGAGGCGGTTTCCTGGGCCAGAATGACGACGGAGGCCTCATGGATATGGCCGCGTTCGGCAATCTCCTCGGCAATGTTTCGCACCTCGAACAGCGCCGAATAGCCCTTGCGCTCGGCGACGAAAGAACCAACGCCCTGAATGCGGACGAGCTCGCCCTCATTGGCGAGTTCGCGCAGCGCCCGATTGGCGGTCATCTTGCTGACACCGAGTTCGACGACCAGCTCGTTTTCCGACGGCACCCGGTACTTTGGCGGCCATTCGCCACTGTGGATCCGATCGAGAATGACCTGCTTGACGCCGGCATAAAGCGGCGTGCTGTCATTCCCAACCAGGTCGCGCTTCATCTCGTCGGAACGCTTCATTGCCTATTCCTTATGCACGGATGCAACTTGCCACATAATCGACTTTCCTCTTGCATATCACAAAATTTCTCATATGGTACCATATACAACCTCCCAATCGGTCCTCCTTGCAGAAATAGGACGGAAAGGGCAAGCCGGCGGAGATCGGCGGTGCGCAAGGTCTGTTTCAACTTCAGAGGAGAATTCATCAATGAAATTCAGCACAATCCTGCTTTGCGGCGTCGCCGCTCTTTCCGCCTTCGCAGCACCCGCATTTGCCAAGGACTGGACGAAGGCGACCATCACGCTTGAAGGCGCCTATGCGCCGTGGAACCTCACCAATGCCGACGGCACGCTCGGCGGCTTCGAGCCGGAACTCGCCAAGGTGCTTTGCGAACGCGCCAAGATCGAATGCACGCTCGTCGCCTCCGATTGGGACGGCATGATCCCGGCTCTCAACGCCGGCAAGTTCGACGTCATCATGGATGCGCTGTCGATCACCGACGAGCGCAAGCAGGTCATCGATTTTACCATTCCCTATGCCGCGACGCCCGCCGCCTTCGCCACCGCCAAGGACAGCCCGCTGGCGAAAGCCGCCGGCACCGGCGCCACGATCAAGATGACCCCCGGCCAGACCGGCGTGAAGGAGATCGACGCGCTGAAGGAGGCCTTCAAAGGCAAGACGATCGGCATTCAGGCGGCGACCGTCTATGCCAAATTCGTCTACGACAATTTCGGCGACATTGCCGAGATCCGCGAGTACAAGACCGGCGCCGACCGCGACCTCGACCTGCAGAACGGCCGCATCGACCTCGGCTTCGATGACGCCGTCTATTTCGCCAATGCCTTCCAGGCCGCCAACGGCGCGCTCGACTTCACCGGCCCCGAGATCATCGGACCGATCTGGGGCGAGGGCGAGGGTCTCGGCATCCGCAAGGCCGATACCGACCTGCGCGACAAGTTCAACGTGGCGATCAAGTCGGCGCTTGCCGATGGCACCGTCAAGGACCTTTCGATGAAGTGGTTCAAGGTCGACGTCAGCCCGCAGCAGTAAGCGCTTCGGCTGTTTGGCCGCAGGCGCCGGTCTCCGGCTTTATCGCCGGAGACCGCGTGCTATTCTCGATCGACAAAACACTGCCACGGACGGGGAACGGACGCTATGGCAAGCTTGGAACTGCTTGGCTTCGGCTCGACGGGATGGGGCGCGCTGCTCATTCTCGCTGCCTTGATGACGCTGGCCGTCACCGCGACGGCGCTTGCAATCGGCGCGGTGCTCGGCGCCATCGTGGCGGGTGCGAAGCTTTCCGGCAATCCTCTCCTCGTCGCCTTCGGCAATGTCTATACCACCGTCTTTCGCGGCGTGCCGGAACTGCTGATCATCTATCTCATCTATTTCGGCGGCTCTTCGGCCGTCACCTCGATCGGCAAGGCTATGGGCTACGAGGGTTTCCTCGGCCTGCCCTCCTTCGCCGCCGGGGCGCTTGCCGTCGGCATCATCTCCGGCTCCTATCAGGCGGAGGTGTTCCGCGGCGCTTATCTGGCGATCGCCAAGGGTGAGCTCGAAGCCGCTTCGGCGATCGGTATGCACCGCGGCATGCGCTTCCGCCGCATCATCATCCCGCAGGTGCTTCGCTTCGCCATTCCCGGCCTCGGCAATGTCTGGCAGCTCAGCCTCAAGGATTCGGCGCTGGTATCGGTCACCGGTCTTGCCGAGCTGATGCGAACCAGCCAGGTCGCGGCGGGTTCGACCCGGCAATATTTCCTGTTCTTCATCGTCGGCGGCTGTCTCTACCTGATCCTGACCAGCCTTTCTGACCGTATCTTCAACGGCGCGGAGCGCCGCGCCAATCGCAGCATGCCGGCCTCCGCCATGGGCCAGGCGTAAGGAGGCGATGATGGATTTCACCTTTCTCGCCTCGACCATGCTGACGCTGCTGAAAGCCGTGCCGACGACGCTGATCCTGTTTTCACTGTCGATCTTCTTCGGCGGCCTGCTGGCGCTCGTCATCGTCACGATGCGGGTCAGCGGCAACCGCTATCTATCGGGTTTTGCCAAGGGCTATATCTTCGTCTTTCGCGGCTCGCCGCTCTTGATCCAGATGTTCCTGGTGTTCTACGGCCTCGGCCAGTTCGGCGTCATCCGCTATTCCTTCCTCTGGCCGTTCCTGCGCGAGCCGATGGTCTGCGCCGTTCTGTCGCTGGCGCTCTGCACCGCCGGCTACACGGCGGAAATTTTTCGCGGCGGCATTCGCGCGGTTTCGCCGAAGGAGATCGAGGCGGCGCGCTCGATCGGCATGTCCGGCTTCCTGATGGTGCGCCGGATCCTGGCGCCGATCGCCTTCCGCCATGCGCTGCCGGCCTATTCCACCGAGATCGTGCTGATGATGAAATCGACGGCGCTCGCCAGCCTCGTCACCGTCTGGGAGGTCACCGGCGTCGCCCAGCGCCTGATCTCGCAGACCTACCGCACGATGGAAGTCTTCCTCTGCGCGGCGATCATCTATCTCGTTCTCAACTTCATCATCCTGCAGGGCATGGCCCTGCTGGAATATTCGCTGTCCCGACACCGCCGCGCGGCCCCGCAGCCGCTGAAGGCGTAAGCGATTTGACCTGATTGGAGCTACCATGCCAGGCGTAACCCGACTTTCGGTCCGCAATATCCGCAAGAGCTTCGGCACGCACGAAGTGCTGCGCGGCATTTCCCTCGATGCCGAGGATGGCGACGTGATTTCGCTGCTCGGCGCCTCCGGCTCCGGCAAATCGACCTTTCTGCGCTGCATCAACCTGCTCGAAACCGCAAGCGACGGCGAGATCTGGGTCGATGGCGAGCATATCGAGATGGTTCACAAGAACGGCAAGACAAGGCCGGCGAGCCAGAAGCAGGTCGACCATATCCGCTCCGAGCTCGGCATGGTGTTCCAGTCCTTCAATCTCTGGTCCCACATGACCATCCTGCAGAACGTCATCGAAGGGCCGATCCACGTGCTGAAGCGGCCGCGCGCCGACTGCGTCGCCGAGGCCGAGGCGCTGCTCGAAAAGGTCGGCATCGCAGACAAACGTCACGCCTATCCCGCCCATCTCTCCGGCGGCCAGCAGCAGCGCGCCGCAATCGCCCGCGCTTTGGCGATGAAACCGAAGGTGATGCTTTTCGACGAGCCGACTTCGGCGCTCGATCCGGAACTCGTCGGCGAGGTGCTGCGTGTCATGCGCGCGCTTGCCGAGGAAGGCATGACCATGCTCGTCGTCACCCACGAGATGAGCTTTGCCCGCAATGTCTCCAACCGCGTCGTCTTCATGCGCGAAGGGCTGGTTGAAAGCAGCGGCAAGCCGGACGAGATGTTCGGCAGCGGCACCTCGCCGGCCTTCCGCCAGTTCATCGGCCATTTCGGAACAGGGCAATGACGGTCATCATCGATCAAATGCTGACCTGGCGCGACGTCGCGCGCGTCGGGGCGGGCGAAGCACTTGTGCTGTCGGCGGCCGCCTGGGCGCGCATCGAACAGGCAAGCCGCATCGTCGAGCGTATCGTCGAGACCGGCGTGCGCGCCTATGGCGTCAACACCGGTGTCGGCGCGCTCGCCGATACCGTCGTCGACCGGGCCTCGCAGAGCCTGTTGTCGCGCAGCATCGTGCTCAGCCATGCCTGCGGCGTCGGGCCGCTGCTAGCCGGGCGCGAAGTGCGCGCCATCATCGCCGCCCAAATCGCCAATTTTGCCCATGGTCATTCCGGCGTGCGCCGCGAGATCGTCCAGCACCTCACAGCCTTGCTGGAGCATGATTGCATTCCCGACGTGCCGTCGAAAGGCTCGGCCGGTTATCTCACCCACAATGCCCACACCGCGCTCGTGCTGATCGGCGAAGGCAGCGCCAATGTGGCCGGCCGGCGCATGAGCGGCCGTGAGGCGCTGGCGGCGATCGGCCTTCAGCCGTTGCTGCTCGGCGCCAAGGAGGGCCTGAGCCTCGTCAACGGCACGGCCTGCGCCACCGGGCTCACCGCCACGGGACTTTTGCGCGCCGAACGGCTGCTCGACTGGGCCGATGCCATCGCGGCGCTGACGCTGGAGGCGGCAGGCTGCCAGATCGCTGCCTTCGACAAGGCGGTGCTGTCGTTGCGCCCGTCGACGGGAATTGAAAAGGTCGGCGCCGCGCTCCGCGCACGCCTTGCCGGCAGCGGCCTCGTCGCCGCCTCCTTGGGTCGGCGCACGCAGGATGCGCTCAGCCTGCGTTCGGTGCCGCATGCCCATGGCGCCGCCCGCGATGTCTTCGACAATTCCGCCCGCATCACCGATCAGGAACTTGCCTCGGTGACGGACAATCCGGCTGTGTCAGGCACGCCGGAGCAGCCTGTCGTCTCCTCAGAGGCGCATGCCGTCGCCCCGGCGCTCGGGCAGGCCGCCGACAGCCTCGCAATTGCGCTGGCGCAGATCGGCGCGATCAGCGAACGGCGTATGGACCGGCTGGTCAACCCGCTGGTCAGCGGCTTGCCGCCGTTCCTGGCAAGCGATGCCGGCAGTCACTCCGGCTTCATGATCGCCCAATATACCGCCGCCGCGCTCAGCAACGAAAACCGCCGGCTCGCCGCGCCGGCAGCCCTGGACGGTGGCCTGACCTCCGCTCTGCAGGAGGATTTCCTCGCCCATCCGACAGCCGCCGCCGACAAGCTGCTCGCCGTCATCGACAATGCCGAATATATCCTGGCGATCGAGCTGATGGCCGCGGCCCAGGCGCATGATTTCCTCGCGGCGACGGCGCCGCGGGCAGCGGGCACGGATATCCTCTACCGGGCAGTGCGGCAGCGCATCTCCCATTATGACGACCAGCGGCCGCTGAACGGTGATATCGAGGCCGTGCGCAGCCTGATCCGCGAGACCGCGCCGCCGGCTATCTAGGCGAGGGCTGTCAGAAGGGTTTACTCGTTGCCGAATCCTGCTTGGCCGGCCCGCTGGCCTCGAGCCGTTTGAGGCACTGGGCGAAGGTCGGATAGAGCTGGTCCACCCGCGAAAGCGGCAGCGTCCAGTCGCCTTCGTCGCCGGCAAAGGTCAATTGCACGTCAGGCGTTCCGGCAAAGGAATTCTTGATGATCTTCTTCAGACCGCCGCTTCCTTTGCTGCCTTTGGGCCAGAGGCGAAGCGTGGTCTTGTCGAAGAATTCGGCGGCGACCACTTTGGTTGCCGCCCGATCGGTCAGCGTCACCTCGGTCGTGGTGCCGGCCGGAATGTCCCATGTGTTCTTCGAGACCAGCCAGAAGGTTTCGGTGGCGCTCTGACGGAATTCCATCGTCTTGCCCAGTTCGCTGTCCCACACCAGCCGGCAGTAGGCAGGATGTTCGCTGGCAAAACCGACCGACCATTGTCTCGCCTCGCCCATCCATTCGGTCTCGCCGAAGGCCGAGACTGGCGGCAGGACGGCTGCCATCAGAACCATCGCGGTCAGAATTTTCATCGCCGAAACCTCTCCAGATCGATCGCTCCAACGATAGCAAAAGAAGGTTGAGCTTTTGCTACCGAGCCGCCGGGACGGGCGCCGCATGCCTTCATGTACGGCTCTCAAAATGTCGCAAGGGCTTGAATTTGCGGCTGACCTTGCCGATCTGGCGGGGAATGGCATGATCAGAAGGGAGTTCGACCTCAGGGATGAGCGAGGTTCAACGACGCGGATTTTGGGCGAGACTCAGCGCATATGAGCCGCTGACATTGATTACCATGGCATCGATCGCCGGCGGGCTGTTCGTGCTGCAGCGGCTGACGAGCGAGGTGCTCGAAGGCGAAACCTTTCGTTTCGACGAGACGATCCTGCTGGCGCTGCGGCGGGCGAACGATCTCGCCGTGCCGATCGGTCCCGCCTGGCTGACGCATGCCGTCGACGACATCACCAGTCTCGGCGGCGTCACCGTTCTCTCGCTGTTGACGGGGCTCATCACCATCTATCTCCTTCTCGACCGCCGTTGGCCGATCGCGCTCTTCATCTTTTCCTCGGTGCTAACAGGATGGCTGGCGAGCACGACGCTGAAAATCCTGATCGCCAGGCCGCGTCCGGATGTCGTGCCGCATCTCGTCGAGGTGAGCGACCTCAGTTTTCCCTCAGGTCATGCGATGGTTTCGGCGGTCACCTACCTGACGCTCGGCGCGCTTTTGGCCCGCACGCAGCGTTACCGCTCGACGCGGATCTTCGTCATGGCCGCCGGCGTTTTTCTCGCCGTCATCATCGGCTTGAGCCGAATCTATCTGGGCGTTCACTATCCCACCGACGTCTTCGCCGGGTGGTGCGCGGGCGCGATCTGGGCGCTCGGCTGCTGGCTGATCTCGAAACGCTTCGTCCCGAGCAGAGCCCCGGGCGATGGCCTCGAAAACGGCAGCGGCGACGGTGACTAAAGCATAGGCGTAGAACGACTGTGGCGCCCGCATGGGCGCCACAAGGATTTGGCGCTTAGGTGCGCGGCTTCAGGTTTTCCGGGTCGTAGATCGGCTTGTAGCCAACGCCGACAACCTCCACCGGATAGGTCTCGGCAAAGTACTCGACATTCAGCTTGCGTCCGACCTGGCAATAAGACCAGGGCAGGTAGGCCAGTGCAATGTTCTTGCCGACCGTCGGGCCGTAGGCGATCGAGGTCGTGTAGGAGCGGCGGCCGAGCTCGTCGATCAGGACCTCGCCGGTGGCGGGATCGACGACCGGCAGGTTGCCGACGGGATAACGCTTGACGCCCGACTTGTCGGTATTCTCGGTCATCACGAGCGTGCAGAGCATGGCCGGCTGGTGCTCACGCGCCTTGTATTCGAGATGTTTCGCCTTGCCGCGGAAATCGGCTTCCTTGACCTTCGGACGGGCGAGATCGGCTTCGATCAGGTTGTACTGGGTCAGGAGGTCGGCGTTCTGCAGGCGCAGGCTCTTTTCCATGCGGCGCGAGTTTGCATAGGTCTCGACGCCGAAGGCCATCACGCCGGTCGAGCGCAGCGCATCCCAGACGGCGAGGCCGTCCTCGTACTTCATATGCAGTTCCCAGCCCTGCTCGCCGACATAGGAGATGCGGAAGGCGGTGACCGTCTTGCCGGCGATTTCAATCGGCTTGATGGCTGCGAAGGCGAAGTTTTCCTGATCGAGCCCGGCCGGATCGGCAACGACCTTCTTCAGCGTCTCGCGGGCATTCGGTCCCCAGATGCCGATGGTGATGTATTTCTCCGAGACATCGGAGATCGTCACATCAAGGCCGCGATCCTGGGCGACACGCCGCATATAATGCAGGTCACGCGGGCCGGCATCGGCGCCGTTGACGAGACGGCAGCGGTCGGCCATGCGGAAGACGGTGAAGTCGGCGCGGACCATGCCTTCGTCGTCGAGGAAGTGGGTGTAAACACCCTTGCCGATGTTGGCATCGCCGCCGATCTTGGCGGCGCACAGCCATTCCATCAGCTCGACATGGTCAGGTCCTTCGATATCGACCATATGGAAGTGGCTGAGATTGACGATACCGCAATCCTCGCTCATCGCCAGATGCTCGGCATTCGAGACGCGCCAGAAATGGCGATTGTCCCATTCATTCTCGCGCACCGGCACGCGGTCGCCATATTTTTCCAGAAGGTGCTCGTTGGCGGCGTAGCCGTGCGCACGCTCCCAGCCGCCCAGTTCCATGAAGTAGCCGCCCAGCTCCTTTTCGCGCTCGTAGAACGGCGAGCGCTTGACGTTGCGGCTGGATGCATAGGGTTCGCGGGTGTGAACGGCCGGGAAATAGATCTTCTGGGCGGCTTCGAAGCAGCGGTTTTCGATGAATTCTTCCGTCAACTGATGCGGATAGAAGCGGGCATAGTCGATGCTGTTGTGGTCGATTTCGGTGCGGCCGTCGGTCATCCAATCGGCGATCAGCTTGCCGTAGCCGGGGCCGTCCTTGACCCAGATGGCGACGCAATACCAGAGGCCGCGCACTTTCTGGCTCTCGCCGCAGGATGGGCCGCCGGCGGCAGAAACCTGCAGCAGGCCGTTGAAGGAGTGACCTTCGTTGTAGCCGAGTTCGCCGAGGATCGGCGTCAGTTCCATGGCGCGCTCGAGCGGCTCGAGGATCTGTTCCATCTCGAGATCACGCTGCGAGGGCGAAAGGCGGGCTTCGTGTCTTTCGAGAAGATCGCGCGGGTGGCACATGCGCGGATTGGTCGCTTCGTAATAGCCCCACTCGATCTGGCCGCCCTCG
This sequence comes from Rhizobium lentis, assembly GCF_014200175.1. Lineage (GTDB taxonomy): Bacteria > Pseudomonadota > Alphaproteobacteria > Rhizobiales > Rhizobiaceae > Rhizobium > Rhizobium mulingense. Next base: position 127,488 of record NZ_JACHBD010000011.1, read on the forward strand.
GTCGTCGCCGGGTCGCCGGTATCGCGCATATAGGCGGAGTTGCCCTGGTCGCGCAGCAGCGGGAAGCCGATCTCCTTGCCGGTGCCTTCAAACTCGTTATAGGGACCGAAGAAGGTGAGCGGGTGGTCGACCGGCATGACCGGCAGGTCTTCGCCGACCATCTCGGCGATCAGGCGTCCCCAGAGGCCGGCGCAGACGATGACGTGGTCGGCCATAATAGTGCCGCGATGGGTGACGACGCCCTTGATCCGGCCGTTCTCGACGATCAGCGACTTCGCCGGCGTGTTGCCGAACACCTTAAGCTTGCCGGCCTTTTCCGCGGCGTCGACCAGCTTGCCGGCAACGGTCTGCGAGCGCGGAATGACCAGGCCGGCATCCGGATCGAAGAGGCCGCCCATTACCTGATCTTCCTCGATCAGCGGGAACTTTTGCTTGATCTCGGAGGGGCTGACATAATGGGCGCGCGTGCCGAAAGCGCGGGCCGAGGACAGCTTGCGCTTGATTTCCTCCATCCAGGCATGGTCGCCGGTGCGCGCCACTTCGAGGCCGCCGATGCGGGCGTAGTGGCCCATCTTCTCGTAGAAATCGATCGAATATTGAGTCGTCCAGACCGACAGATAGTCGTGGCTCGTGGTGTAACAGAAGTCCGAGGCATGGGCTGTCGAGCCGATATCGGTCGGGATGCCCGACTTGTCGATGCCGACGATATCGTCCCATCCCCGCTCGACGAGATGATGCGCGATGGAGGCACCGACGATGCCCCCGAGCCCGATGATGACGACCTTTGCCTTTTCCGGAAATGCTGCCACGTGCTGTTCCTTCTACTTATGGCACGAATTAAATAACCTAGCCGCGCTTGGTTTGCGCTTCACGCATGAGATCCAAGAGCCATGTCAGCCTCGTAAGCGTGTCACGTTTACCGAAGCTGCAAAACCCCCAGGCCTCTTCGCAAGGAAGCTGAGATGAGGGCATTATGCCTAAGGCTCATGATCGTCATTGGTCCTACGCCGCCGAGTAACGGCGCAATTGCGCTAGTCCGGATCGCCGCTGAAGCAAAGCGCTTCCTCGTCACGGCGCCGAAATCGCCTTGAGCCGGTCGATATCCACGAGCACGATATCTTCCGACACAGGCTCGCGATTGTGCAGCCGGAACCATTCCATCGCTTCGCGCACGCGCTCGCCATGCGGCGATGGATAGGCGCCCAGTCCAAGGACCCATTCGCGCACGGTTTCGCGCTCCATCCGCCCGGCCCGGTATCGGTCACAGACGGTTTTCGCCGAGGCGACGAGATCATTGATGCTTTTCACGGGCTGCCCCTCAATGCACGGAAGGTTCTTCGTCTTCGAGAAGGGACCGGATGCCGTCGCGCGCCACCACCGCGAGGAATTCGTCAAAAGCCTCCCGGTCGGTCGCGAAGGGCTCGTCCCAGCGGATCAGATCTTCAGACTGGGTGACGACTTCCATCGTCCAGTCTTCGTTGCTGCCGGCGGTTCGAAAAATATCGACGAGCACGGTGATGCCGTCGTCGGTGAATTCTCCGGCCAGTTCGGAGTGCTCAATCTTCTGCTTCTTTGTCATTCAGCCGCCAGCGCCGGGAGGGGCGTCGTTTTTGAGATATTCTTCATATTGGACCGTCTCGGTCTCGTCCGTGTCTATAGAAGCCGACGCCGGTTTTGCCAAGCGAACGCCGGCGCCGCCGCCATTCTCCGCGATGAAAAGCACGCCGGCGTCTTCCAGGGCGCGCTTGATATGCCGCAGCGTTCGCTCGTCAGGGGAAAGCCTTCCTGCCTCGAAACCGGCAATCGTCGCCTTGGTTATCTGAGAGGCTGCGGACAGATCCTGCTTGGACCAGGCGATGAGAGCACGCGCGGCACGGCATTGGGCTGGAGACAGCATTAATATCCACCTGGCATTGAGACTCTGATCTGGCGCTGGGGCAGCTCTATAAAAATGTGAACGCGCCCGCAGAAGGCAAGCCGATGCAATTGCTCCGACCTTCGATGCCTAGCCTCATTGGGCGATGGGGTGGGTTGATTGACTGCATATTATTAGAGTCTAATTTACTGCCCTTTTATCACGCCCGGGAGGCAACGATGCGTGAGCCAGATATGCAGAAACTCGATGCACTTGTCGGTCGTCTCGTCGGCGATGTCGGCGCCGCCATGTCAGGTGCCTTGGTCGTGCTTGGCGACAAGGTGGGGCTCTTCAAGGCGATGGCCGACGGGAAGCCGGTGAGCGTTGAGCAGCTTGCCGCCAAGACCGGGATCAAGGAGCGCTATGTCCGGGAATGGCTGAGCGCCCAGGCGGCTGCGGATTATATCGTTTACGATGAAAAGACCGATCGCTTCAGCCTGACGGCGGAACAGGCGATGGTGTTTGCCGAGGAAAACAGCCCGGCCTTCTTCGTCGGCGCCTTCGAGGTCGTGCAATCCATGTGGATGGACGAGCCGAAGGTCACCGAAGCCTTTCGCACCGGCAAGGGTCTCGGCTGGCACGAACACAGCACCTGCCTGTTCCGCGGCACCGAGCGGTTCTTCCGTCCTGGCTACAACAGCCATCTCGTCAATGAATGGATTCCGGCGCTTGCCGGGATGGAGGAGAAACTGAAGGCCGGCGCTAATGTCGCCGATGTCGGCTGTGGTCACGGCGCCTCGACCATCCTGATGGCGCAGGCCTATCCCGCCTCGCATTTTACCGGCTTCGACTATCACAGCCCGTCGATCGAAAGAGCCAAGGCCGCCGCCAAAGAGGCCGGCGTCGCCGACCGCGTCACCTTCGAGCAGGGCAAGGCGGCGGAATTTCCGGGGCGCGGCTATGATATGGTCGCCATGTTCGACTGCCTTCACGACATGGGTGATCCGGTCGGCGCCGGCCGGCACGTCAAGGAGACGCTGGCGCCGAACGGCACCTGGCTAATCGTCGAGCCTTTTGCCCATGACCACCTCAAGGACAATCTCAATCCTGTCGGACGCGTCTATTACGGCGCCTCGACGATGATCTGCACGCCGGCATCGCTCTCCCAGGAGGTGGGGCTCGGGCTTGGCGCCCAGGCGGGGGAAATGAGGTTGCGCAAGGTGGCGCTCGACGCCGGCTTCAAGCATTTCCGCCGGGCGACCGAAACACCGTTCAACATGGTGTTCGAAGTCCGGGCCTGAGAAGCCGGCGGCGCGGCGGCCGGCGCTATTTCGGCCGGCCGATGCTGGCATACATGCCAGTCGTGCGGAATTCGGTGGGATTGGTGCCGTAGACGCGGCGGAAGACCTTCGAGAAATAATTGGCGTCTTCGAAGCCGCACATGATGGCGACTTCCTTGACAGGCAGGAAGTCCGCCTTGGTCAGCAGCTTGACGGCGCGCTGCAGCCGCTGCTGCAGCACGAATTCGGCCGGCGGCACGCCTTCGCTCTCGGCGAAGCTGCGCGAGAAATGGGCGCGGCTGAGGCCGACGATGGCGGCGAGTTCATTGACCGGCAGCGGCTTGTCGAGATTGGCGTTGATATGGTCGATCACTGGCTGCATCAGGCTGAGCTCGGCGGCAAAGGCCGATGAGCCGAAGACGTCGTCATAGAGCGCCATCGCCGCTTCATAGGCGATCGCCGAGGCAGCACCCGGCGAAGTCGCGCCCTTGACGAGGCGCAGGCTGCAATCGGCAAGATGATCGATGGTCGAAGGCTGCAGCTTCAAGACCGGGCCGGCGGTGGACAGCACTAGCTGGTGGATGCGCAGGGTTTCCTCGCCATTCATCGAGATCCAGAAATACTCCCAGCGCTCGCCCTTCTCCAGCCAGTAGCGGTGATTGTGCGGGACGAGCACCAAGAGCGTGTCGCCGCCCTGGAGGTGATAGTTGCGATTCAAATAGCGTAGCCGGCCGCTGCCGCTGATCGTGTGCTGCAGCACGGTGAACGGAGTCTGGCCGCGTTTTCGGCCGTCCCAGTCATAGGTCTCGTTCTCCCGCACTTCGTAGCCGGCGCTGGTCGGCATGGCGTGCAGACGCTGGCGTCCGCGGGGCAGCGAAACCGTCCTCATCGACTGTCCGCTGGCGATCAAATCCTGCAGCACAAAATTACCCCTGAAAGCATAATCCTTCTCTGGTCGGCCTGCCGAATTCGGGCATAATCCCGCTCAACAAAAAGAGGAGAACGCGGCCGATACAGCGGCCGGGAGGAAAACAGGCAGGTTTTACGGCCCTTTCAACCACATGCGCCGGCATGCGGCCTGATCCCTCACAACCATATTTTCTCTAGCATTCCATCGGGTCGAGGTGAAGATCATGAGTTTCAAAATCGCTATCATCGGTGCGGGCAGCGTCGGTTTCACCAAGAAGCTGTTCACCGACATATTGTGCGTTCCGGAGTTCCGCGACGTCGAATTCGCGCTGACCGATCTCAGCGAACACAATCTCGAAATGATCAAGGCGATCCTCGACCGTATCGTCGAGTCGAACGGGCTGCCGACCAAGGTGACGGCAACGACCAACCGGCGCCAGGCGCTGGAAGGCGCGCGCTACATCATCAGCTGTGTGCGCGTCGGCGGGCTCGAGGCCTATGCCGACGATATCCGCATTCCGCTGAAATACGGTATCGACCAGTGCGTCGGCGATACGATCTGCGCCGGCGGCATCCTCTACGGCCAGCGCAACATCCCCGTCATTCTCGATTTCTGCAAAGATATCCGGGAGGTCGCCGAGCCGGGCGCGAAATTCCTGAACTATGCCAATCCGATGGCGATGAACACCTGGGCGGCGATCGAATATGGCAAGGTCGACACCGTCGGTCTCTGCCACGGTGTCCAGCACGGCGCCGAACAGATCGCCGAGGTGCTCGGCGCCAAATCGCTTGGCGAGCTCGACTATGTCTGCTCCGGCATCAACCACCAGACCTGGTTTATCGACCTGCGCCTCAACGGCCGCAAGATCGGCAAGGATGAGCTGGTGGCCGCCTTCGAGGCGCATCCCGTCTATTCGCAGCAGGAGAAACTGCGCATCGACGTGCTGAAGCGTTTCGGCGTCTATTCGACGGAGAGCAACGGCCACCTTTCGGAATACCTGCCCTGGTACCGCAAGCGGCCGGAGGAAATTACCCGCTGGATCGACATGTCCGACTGGATCCACGGCGAGACCGGCGGTTATCTCCGCTATTCCACCGAAACGCGCAACTGGTTCGAGACGGAATTCCCGCAATTCCTGGAATCCGCCGGCAAGCCGATCGATCCAGCCAAGCGCTCGAACGAACATGCGAGCCATATTCTCGAGGCGCTGGAGACCAACCGGGTCTATCGCGGCCATTTCAACGTCAAGAACAATGGTGTCATCACCAACCTGCCGGCCGATGCGATCATCGAATCGCCCGGTTTCGTCGACCGCTTCGGCATCAACATGGTCTCCGGCGTCACCCTGCCGGAAGCCTGTGCGGCCACCTGCATCGCCTCGATCAACGTCCAGCGCATGTCGGTGCATGCGGCGATCTCCGGCGACATCGACCTTCTGAAGCTCGCCGTGCTGCACGATCCGCTGGTCGGCGCCGTCTCGACGCCCGAGGAGGTCTGGCAGATGGTCGACGAGATGGTCGTTGCCCAAGCGCGCTGGCTGCCGCAATATGCCGAGGCCGTGCCGGCCGCCAAGGAGCGGCTGTCGAAATCCAAGGTGCAGACCCGAGACTGGGCCGGGGCCGCACGCCGCAGCGTCCGCTCGATCGAGGAGTTGCGCGCGGAAAAGGCGGCGCTGAAACAGGCCGGCTGATTTACGTGAAGGATGGGTCGTCATGGATTTCCGGGAGGGAAATCCATGACATCAACCCGCCGTCACGCCGTTCGAGGAGAAAGGAGCCGGCTGCCCCCGTGCTCCGAAACAAGAGGGAGAAACGATGATGAATTTCCGCAAAGCAGGCATTCTGGCCGGACTGGCGCTCGGCGTCTCGGTCTTGGCGCTGCATGCCCATGCTTCCGAACCGACCGTGCCGCCGGTGCCGCCGGAATTTCCGGCCGAAGGCAAGATCAACTATGTCGCGCGCGACTCCATTCTGGAGTTCAAGGCGCTGCCCGAATATCACGAGCCCGACTGGGTGACGAAGAATTTCGTCTCCGCCGGCAAGCTTCCCCCCGTGAAGGATCGTCTGCCGAAGGAGCCGATGGTCTTCAAGACGGGCAATATGCCCGATGGCGTCGGCGTCTACGGCGATACGATGCGCCATGTCATCGGCGGCCGGCCGGAAGGCTGGAACTACGGCGCCGGCCAGACGCAGGGCTGGGGCGGCATCGATATCGGCCTATCCGAATGCCTGACGCGCACCGCGCCGCTGTTCCAGGTGAAAGCCCAGGACACCGAGCCGCTGCCGAACCTGGCCAAGAGCTGGGATTGGTCCGAGGACGGCCACAAGCTGACCATGCATCTGATCGAAGGCGCCAAATGGTCGGACGGCGCGCCCTTCAATGCCGACGACATCATGTTCTACTGGGACGACGAAGTGATCGACCCGAACGTCTCGCCGCTCGGCGGCGGCGCATCGCCTGAGGCTTTCGGTGTCGGCACGACGCTGAAGAAGATCGACGACTACACGGTCGAATGGACCTTCAAGGAGGCCTTCCCGAAGCAATATCTCTACACGATGGCCTATCCGAACTTCTGCCCGGGTCCGTCGCATATCCTGAAGCCCCAGCACCCGAAATACTCGAAGAACACCTACGACCAGTTCAAAAACGCCTTCCCGCCGGAATATATGAACATGCCTGTGATGGGCGCCTGGGTGCCGGTGGAATATCGCTCCGACGACATCATCGTGCTGCGCCGCAACCCCTATTACTGGAAGGTCGATGAGAAGGGCAACCAGCTGCCTTATCTCAACGAGCTGCACTACAAGCTCTCGACCTGGGCTGATCGCGACGTTCAGGCCGTGGCAGGCTCCGCCGATATCTCCAACCTCGAGCAGCCGGAAAACTTCGTCGCCTCGCTGAAGCGGGCCGCCGAAAAGACCGCGCCGGCCCGGCTTGCCTTCGGGCCGCGCCTGATCGGCTATAACCTGCGGATGAACTTCTCCGCCAATGGCTGGGGCAACCCGGATGAGCGCGGCCAGGCGATCCGCGAGCTCAACCGCAACGAGGACTTCCGCAAGGCCGTCACCATGGCGCTCGACCGCAAGGCGATCGGCGACTCGCTGGTCAAGGGACCGTTCACGGCGATCTATCCCGGCGGGCTTTCCTCCGGCACCAGCTTCTACGACCGCAACTCCACCGTCTATTATCCCTTCGATCTCAAGGGCGCCAAGGCCGAACTCGCTAAGGCCGGCCTCAAGGATACCGACGGCGACGGCATCGTGAACTTCCCGGCCGGCACGGCCGGCGGCAAGAATGTCGAAATCGTCATGCTGGTCAACAATCAGTACACGACCGACAAGAGCCTTGCCGAAGGTGTGGTCGGCCAGATGGAGAAGCTCGGGCTGAAGATCGTCCTCAATGCGCTCGACGGCGCCAAGCGTGACGATGCGCATTATGCCGGCCGCTTCGACTGGCTGATCCAGCGCAACACCACGGAACTGTCGTCGGTGGTGCAGAATACCGAGCAGCTTGCCCCGGTCGGCCCGCGCACCAGCTGGCAGCATCGCGCCGGCAAGGATGATCAGCTCGATCTGATGCCCTTCGAAAAGGAACTGGTCGACGTCGTCAATAAGTTTACGACGAGCCAGAACAATGACGAGCGCGTCAATCTGATGAAGCAGTATCAGAAGATCTCGACCGAGCACGTCAACACCGTCGGACTGACGGAATATCCGGGCGCGCTCATCATCAACAAGCGCTTCTCGAACGTCCCCCAGGGCACACCGATCTTCATGTTCAACTGGGCTGAAGATTCGGTGATCCGCGAACGCCTGTGGGTGGCCGCCGACAAGCAGGGCAAATACGAGCTGTTCCCCGAGCAGCTGCCCGGCAAGCCCGGCGACAAGGGTCCGATCAACTGATGCATTGGCATCAGGAATGAAAGAGCCAAAGCGCGTCGCAGGTGATGCGACGCGCGGGAAAAAGTTCCCTCCCAGCTGAAGCGAGAGTCAGGCCGCGCGTGGCGCGCGGCCTGATATGACCAACAAGCCGGCCGCGCCGACAAGGAGCGACTGGCGGCAAGGAGAAGCGGACCGTCCGATGTTACGATTCCTGCTCGTGCGCATAGCCTCCGCGATCCCCGTTCTGTTCATCCTGAGCGTGGTGACCTTCGCGATCATCCAGGCTCCGCCCGGTGACTATGCCGATTACATAAGATCGCAGCTGATCAACCAGGGCGGCGCCTCCTACGCCCAGGCCGAAGCGCAGGCGCAGGCCTACCGGGTCGAGCACGGCCTCGACAAGCCGATGGTCGTGCAATACGTCAACTGGATCGGCGGCATCGTCACCCGCGGCGATTTCGGCTACAGCATGTTCTACAACAAACCGGTTGCCGACGTCGTGGGCGAGCGCCTGCCGCGCACCCTGCTTCTGGCGCTCGTCTGCCACATCTTCGCTTCCGTGCTCGGCATCGGTTTCGGCATCTGGGCGGCGACGCGCCAGTACAGCTGGATCGACAGCCTGCTTTCGGGAATTTCCTTCCTCGGCATGACGGTGCCGCGCTTTCTGATGGCACTGATCATCGTCTATCTCCTGGTCTTCCAGTTCAACGTGTCCGAAATCGGCAGCTTCTTTTCGCCGCAATATGGCGGCGCGCCCTGGTCCTGGGCGAAATTCGTCGATCTCGTCCGCCATGTCTGGCCGGTTGTGGCGATCGCCACCTTCGGCGGGCTTGCCTACAATATGCGCGTCATGCGCGGTAATCTGCTCGACACGCTGAATGCCCAATATGTCGAAACCGCCAAAGCCAAAGGTCTTACGGGCGGGGCGGTGGTGATGCGCCACGCCGTCCCGAACGCGCTGCATCCGCTTGTCATGTATCAGGGCGTCGTGCTGCCCTACATGCTGACCGGTGAGATCGAAACCGCGATCATCTTCGCGCTGCCGACCGTCGGGCCGGCGATCGTCGGCTCGATGGCGGTCGGCGACGTCTATGTCACCGCGACCTTCATGATGGTGCTGTCGGCAACGCTGATCGTCGGCAATATCATCGCCGACATGCTGCTCGCCTTGCTCGATCCACGTGTACGCCAATTCGGAGGAGCCTGAGATGCTTGCTTTCGACTCTTCCGACACGCCGCCGACAACCGAGCACGCGATCAGGAAGCCTCCGCACGGCAATGAGAGCTATCTGGCGCTCGTCTGGCGCCGGCTTAGGCGCTCCTGGACCGGCATGGCCGGGCTGGTGCTCGTCGGGCTGCTGCTCCTGATGGCGGTCTTTGCCGATTTCTTCGCGCCGATGGATCCGAAGGCGACCGATGTCGGCTTCGCGCCGCCGCAGGTGATGAGCTTCCACGACAAGGACGGCAATTTCGTCTTCCAGCCGCGGGTCTATGCGCTTTCGGATTCCGAGGAGCTCGACCCGGTCACCTTCCAGCCGATCGTCGGCATGGATTACGACAATCCGCGCCTGCTCGGCTTCTTCGTCAAGGGCGCCGAATACAAGCTGTTCGGCCTCATTCCGGCCGACCGCCACTTCTTCGGCTCGACCGACGGCCAGCCCGTGCATTTCCTCGGCACCGACAAGTTCGGCCGCGATGTGCTGTCGCGCGCCATCATCGGCTCGCGCATCTCGCTGATGATCGCGCTGACCGTCGTCTTCATCGTCACCCTGATCGGCACGACCGTCGGCATGGTGTCGGGCTATTTCGGCGGCACCTTCGATATCTGGTTGCAGCGCTTCGTCGAGCTGGTGCTCGCCTTCCCGCAGCTGCCGCTCTATCTGGCGCTGACCTCGCTGATCCCGGTGACGGCGCCGACCAATGTCTTCCTCGGCTTCGTGATCGTCGTGATGTCGGCGCTCGGCTGGGCGCAGATGTCACGCGAGGTGCGCGGCAAGACCCTGGCGCTCGCCCGTATCGATTACGTCAGGGCGGCGATGGCCGTCGGCGCCACCGACCGGCGCATTATCATGCAGCATATTTTCCCGAATGTGATGAGCCACGTCATCGTCGCGGTGACGCTGGCCATACCGAGCGTCGTGCTCCTGGAATCCTTCCTCGGTTTCTTAGGCTTTGCCGTCAAGCCGCCGCTGATCTCCTGGGGGTTGATGCTGCAGGATACGGCGACCTATTCGGTCATCGGCTCCTATCCCTGGATTCTCGCTCCCGTCGGCTTCGTGCTCGTCACCGTCTTCGCCTTCAATGCGCTCGGCGACGGACTGCGCGATGCAGTCGACCCCTATTGAGGTGATCGATATGGCTCTTTCCCTGGTCAATTCCTTCGCCCCGCCCGTCCGCCACGACCATGACGGCCGCTCGGAAACGCCGATCATCGACGCCCGCAACGTGGCGGTGAATTTCAAGGTTGAGGACGGCATGGTCGAAGCCGTCAAGGACGTCTCCTTCCAGCTCTATCGCGGCGAGACCATCGCCATCGTCGGCGAATCCGGCTCCGGCAAATCGGTGACGGCGCGCACGGTGATGGGGCTTTTGTCGAAGCGCGCCGTGGTCTCCGACAAATCGACTGTTTCCTATGACGGCAGCAATATTCTGAAATTCTCCGAGCGGGCCCGCCGCAAGCTGCGCGGCGACCGCATCTCGATGATCTTCCAGGAGCCGATGAGCTCGCTGAACCCGATCTATACGATCGGCAGCCAGATCGTCGAGGCGATCCGCGTGCATCGGCGCATGAGCCGCAGGGATGCGCAAAAGCGGGCGCTGGAACTGCTGGAACATGTGCAGATCCCCGATCCCGCCGCTCGGCTCATGCAATATCCACATCAGCTTTCCGGCGGTCAGCGCCAGCGTGTAATGATCGCCATGGCGCTCGCCAACGATCCCGATGTGTTGATCGCCGACGAGCCGACGACGGCGCTCGACGTCACCGTGCAGGCGCAGATCCTCAACCTGATCCGCAACCTGCAGAAAGAGTTGGGGATGGCGGTCATCCTCATCACCCACGACCTGACGGTGGTGCGGCAGTTCTCCGACTACGTCTATGTCATGCAGCATGGCGAAGTGCGCGAGCACAATGTCACCGAAGCGCTGTTTGCCAATCCGCAGCACGCCTATACCAAACACCTGCTCGCCTCCGAACCGCGCGGCCAGGCTAATCCGCTGCCGGAGGGATCCGATATCATCCTCGACGCCAAGGGTGTGCGCGTCGGCTTCATGATGCGCCACGGCACTTTCCTGAAGCCGGAGATGCGCGAACTCGTCGCCGTCGACAGCTTGAGCCTGACGCTGCGCCGCCACGAGACGCTCGGTCTCGTCGGCGAATCCGGCTCCGGCAAGACGACCTTCGGCCAGGCGATCCTGCGGCTCAACACGCCGCAGGCCGGCGAAATCCATTTCGACCGCCAGCCGATCCACGGCCTCTCCCGCGCCGAGATGCGCCCCTTCCGCGCCCGCATGCAGATCGTCTTTCAAGATCCGTTCTCATCGCTCAACCCGCGCATGACGATCGGCCAGATCATCGAGGAAGGCCTCGTCGTCAACCGGCTCGGCGCCACCAGGGCCGAGCGGCAGGACCGGGTGCGCGAGGCGCTTGTTGCCGCCGGCATGCCCAGCAATATCCTCTCGCGTTTCCCGCATGAATTTTCCGGCGGCCAGCGCCAGCGCATCGCCATTGCTCGCGCCATCGCGCTGGAGCCGGAATTCATCCTGCTCGACGAACCGACATCGGCCCTCGACCTCTCCGTCCAGGCGCAGATCATCGAACTCTTGCGCAAGCTGCAGGACGAGCGGGGCTTGAGCTACCTCTTCATCTCCCACGACCTCAAGGTTGTGAGGGCGCTCTGCCACCGCGTCATCGTCATGCAGCATGGCAAGATCGTCGAGGAAGGTCCCGTCAACGAAGTTCTCACCCATCCCAAGACCGCCTACACCGAACGGCTCGTCAAGGCCGCTTTCGAGGTAGCATGATTATCGAATGCCGGAGGCACTAATGGCAGCAAATCCCAAAATCACCTTCATCGGAGCAGGTTCCACCGTCTTCATGAAGAACATCATCGGCGACGTGTTGCAGCGTCCGGCGCTCTCGGGCGCAACGATCGCCCTTATGGACCTCAATCCGCAGCGGTTGGAAGAAAGCGGCATCGTCGTCAACAAGCTGATCTCGACGCTCGGCGTCAAGGCCAGGGCCGAGACCTATTCCGACCAGCGCAAGGCGCTGGCCGGCGCCGATTTCGTCGTCGTCGCCTTCCAGATCGGCGGCTATGAGCCTTGCACCGTCACCGATTTCGAGGTGCCGAAGAAATACGGCCTGCGCCAGACGATCGCCGACACGCTCGGCGTCGGCGGCATCATGCGCGGCCTGCGCACCGTGCCGCATCTCTGGAAGGTCTGCGAGGATATGCTCGCCGTCTGCCCCCAGGCGATCATGCTGCAATATGTCAACCCGATGGCGATCAACACCTGGGCGATTGCGGAGAAATACCCGACCATTCGCCAGGTCGGCCTCTGCCACTCGGTGCAGGGCACGGCGATGGAGCTTGCCCACGATCTCGACATTCCCTACGAGGAAATCCGCTACCGCGCCGCCGGCATCAACCACATGGCCTTCTATCTCAAATTCGAGCATCGCCAGGCCGACGGCTCCTACCGCAACCTCTATCCCGATCTCTTGCGCGCCTATCGCGAGGGCAGGGCGCCGAAGCCCGGCTGGAACCCGCGCTGCCCGAACAAGGTGCGCTATGAGATGCTGACGCGGCTCGGCTATTTCGTCACCGAAAGCTCGGAGCATTTCGCCGAATACACGCCCTATTTTATCAAGGAGGGCCGCGATGACCTGATCGAGAAATTCGGCATCCCGCTCGATGAATATCCGAAGCGCTGCATCGAGCAGATCGAGCGCTGGAAGGGCCAGGCGGAGGCCTACCGCAGCGCCGACAAGATCGAGGTTCAGCCATCGAAGGAATATGCCTCCTCGATCATCAACTCGGTCTGGACCGGCGAACCCTCGGTGATCTACGGCAACGTCCGCAACAATGGCTGCATCACCTCGCTGCCGGAAAATTGCGCCGCCGAAGTGCCCTGCCTCGTCGACGCCTCCGGCATCCAGCCGACCTTCATCGGCGACCTGCCGCCGCAGCTGACCGCGCTGATCCGCACCAATATCAACGTGCAGGAGCTGACGGTGCAGGCGCTGATGACCGAAAATCGCGAGCACATCTACCACGCCGCGATGATGGATCCGCACACCGCCGCCGAACTCGACCTCGACCAGATCTGGTCGCTGGTCGACGACCTGCTCGCCACCCACGGCGACTGGCTGCCGGAATGGGCCCGCACCTCCAAGAAAGTCCAGGCCGCCTGACCGCCTCTCCCTGGTCGGGCATCAAGGAGCCCCGCGGTGGCAACAACCGCGGGGCTTTTGCGTGGGGAAACCCGTCGGCATCAAACGCCGGAAACTCTAGATCCCCGATCCATCGAGCTGCTCGTCGTCATCGCCTTCCCAGGGCGAGGGCATCGAGGTGCGATTGGCCGAGGGCATCGGCATCCAACACTTCAACTCCGGCTCGGCATATTCGATAATGTGCCCGGGCGAAGAATCCGAGGCGCGCCAGCCTTCTCCCGCGAATTGATCGCCATGCGACCAATAGGCGAGATCAACCTCCGCCGGCCCCTGCTCGGACGCCCGGATCGTCACCAGGATCCGGCTGCCGTCCTTCGGTGCGGTTGCCATATTGCGCCAGCGGTCTGGTTCATCCATCGATTTTCCTCCTGCCTTGCTGCTGGTGCAAGTGTTGCCTTGTCATCGAAGGCGGTCAACCCAAACTTTGCGGAGCCCGCCCTCGTCTGTCCGATCCAAAGAATCTTTCCTGATCAATTCTCTTCAAACGGAAGATGCAAATGCGGTATCTGAACCGATCTGGTCGTGCTACGCATCGGACATGGGATTCGGGGTCTTCATCCACCGCTCAGATTCGATCTACGACGACAGCCCGGCAGAACAATATCAGTTCCCGACTCAATATCTCGGTCGCGTGCAAGCTTGCCTCGGAGACTGGATTATTTATTACGAGCCGCGCAAGGTTGCGGTGACCCGCGGCTATTTTGCTGTCGCCAAGGTAGCCAAGGTCATTCCGGATCCGAAGGCGTCCGGCATGTATCTGGCACTCATCGAGCCTGGCAGTTACCTCGATTTCGTCAATGCCGTTCCGTTTAGCGGGCCGGACGGTGTGATTGAGCGGGGGGTGCTGAATGAGGAGCGGCGGATTTCCGGTCGAGCACAGGCCGCTGTACGCCCGATATCCACTGCAGATTTCAATCGGATCGTGTTGATTGGCTTAGATGAGCATGAGCCTGAGCTGCCTCGGTTGGATGAGCCAGGAGCAGCGCCCCGTGCCGACGGATTTGAAGACAGAGCTCAAGCGCTCTTCACATTCGACCACGACCGCGATCGAGTTATGCAGCTGTCGTCGCGGATAGTGCGCAATCGGCTATTTCGTCGACTTGTGCTGCAGGCCTATGACAAACGGTGCGCAATCACCGCCTGAAGCTGATAAACGGCGGCGGGCGTGCGGAAGTCGACGCTGCGCATATCCGCCCCGTGGAGGCAAATGGACCCGATATTCTCACGAACGGCATTGCTCTTTCTGGTACCGCACACTGGATGTTCGACCGCGGGCTGATCGGCCTCTCGGATGAACTCGATATCCTAATCTCCCGGCAAGCCAACGATCGGGAAAGCGTCCGAAGCCTGATCAACAAGTCTGGAAAGGCGATTGTGCCGCCCCGGCAGTTCGAGCGGCCACATCCTCATTTTCTCCAGTGGCATCGCCAATATTGCTTCAAGCAGTAGCAAAGACAGCCCGGATCGTTTGAGCCGTTAGTGCCGAGAGAGCTACCTAAAAACCGCCGCTGCCGACGAGCGTTTTAGAGGCCTTCTGCCGCGCTATAGACCAAGTCATTTACCGCCCGCTTGCCAAAAAACCGTAATTGCGTCACCTAAATCACCCATCGACAGAGCTGGCATAAGAATTGGATCCACGCTGAATGCGCATAGCATGCGTTTTTCTTGGTGCATTTCTTGTCATACGAAACGTCTATCGGCGCGGCGGCCTGCATATTGAGCAATCCTATCCTCCGATAGGTGCTAGTTACGACGTGCGGGAAGTCCAAATCCAATATCGTTGAGTTTCGATAGGCATTACTTATCGGGAGGCGTTGCCGCCAATCAGGTCAAAAGCGTTGTCAAACCGAACACCTCTGGCGCCTTGCAGCGGTTCAGGGCATCCTATGATGGCTGAAAATTGTGTTTTGGCAGTTGGAGGAATGCCGATGCGCTGCTTTACCGTGCTTGGACCTTCGCAGACCGGAAAATCGACAGTCGTGGAAAAGCTCGGCTCGCTGGAGGGGACGCCGAGAAAATCCAGCTCCCCTTACGGATTGAACCTCACAGAGTTCACCTTCGGAAACGAGGCGTGGTGTGCACTGGATGCGCCAGGACCCAACGAAGCGTTGGCGCATGCGCAGCACGCGCTTCTTGCCAGCGACGCCTGCATATTGTGCGTTTCATCGGCACCCGAGGAGGCTGTGCTCGCCGCGCCCTATCTCAGGATAATCGAGGCCTCGGGGACGCCTTGCATCCTCTTCGTCAACCGGATGGACGAACCGAGAGGGCGGTTGAGGGACGTGATCGCCGCGCTTCAAGACTACGCCAGCCACACCCTTTTGCTTCGCCAGATCCCGATCCGCGAGGGAGACAGGATCATTGGCAGTTGCGATCTGATTTCGGAGCGGGCGTGGCGCTACCGGGAAGGCCAGCCTTCGGCGCTTATCGCAATCCCCGAAAGCACTGCCGAACGCGAGCACGAAGCGCGCACCGAGCTCCTGGAACACCTGTCCGAATTTGATGACTGGCTTCTCGAGGAACTGATCGAGGACCGCGAGCCATCCAGCGACGCGCTCTATGCCATTTCATCACGGGTTCTCAGGGAAAACAGAATTATCCCGGTCCTCATCGGTGCTGCAAGTCACGGCAACGGCATGATGAGGCTGATGAAAGCGCTGCGCCACGAGTCGCCGCCGGTCGGGATTCTCAGGCAGCGTCTCGCTCATGCGGGAACTGTCGATGAAGGCAAGCTGGTGGCCGTGAGCTTCCATGCCTATCATCGCCAGAATGTTGGCAAGACGGTGCTCGTGCGCGCACTTGGCGAGGGACTGCGGCAAGGCGCATCGCTCGGCGGCTCCAGCCTCGGCGCCGTCCAAAATCTCGCAAACGGGCGGTCCAATTCGGCGGTTCTGCCTGCGCCGGGAGATGTCTTCGCGGCGGTCAAGTCCGACCATCTGCCCGTCCCTTCGCTGTTAGCCTCCGGCGCGGTGGTCGCCCCGCCTGAGTGGACGGAACCGCCGACGCCGATGCTTGAAAGGATCCTGGTTCCGGGCAGCGAGCGCGATGAAAACAAACTTTCCGAAACGCTAGCGAAACTGTCCGAGACGGATCGCGGTCTGAAAGTCTTGCAGGAGGAAGGCACGGGCGCTCAACTCGTCCGCGCCCAAGGACCGGTGCATCTGCGTGATCTCTGCCGAACGCTGGCGGAAGTCTTTCACATCACGGTGACCGACCGAACGCCAAGCCCGATCTACCGAGAGACGATCGCGAAACCATCGGAGGTTCATTACCGCCATCGCAAACAGACCGGCGGTGCCGGGCAATTCGCGGATGTGAAGTTGAGCATTCACCCCAACGAGCGCGGCCAGGGCTTCACCTTTGGCGAAACCGTCAAGGGCGGCGCCGTTCCGCGCAATTACTTCCCCGCCGTCGAAGCGGGGGCGCGCGAAGCGATGGAGAAAGGACCGCTAGGCTTCGAAGTCATCGATGTCGGCGTAACGCTGTTGGATGGTCAGCACCATGCCGTCGACAGTTCAGAACACGCCTTCCGGACTGCGTCGAAAATGGGGGTGCGACAGGCGCTTTCTGAAGGATCGCCCGTCTTGATGCAGCCGGTCTTCCGCACCGAGTTCCACATCCCGTCGGTCTATTCAGGCAGCCTTGTCCAGATCGTCGCTGCTCTCAACGGTCAGGTTCTCGGCTTCGACCGTGATGAAACCGCCAAGGGATGGGACATCTTCCGGGCGCTCGTTCCGGGCGGCGCACTTGAAGATCTGGCGCGGGCGCTGCGCTCGGCGACGCAGGGCATTGGTTATTTTTCCAAGACCTTCGATCACTTCGAGGAACTATACGGCAAGGAAGCGGACGCCATTGTGAAGGCAAAGGAGAAAGCAGGCACCGCCCACTGAAACGTTGGCGCCATTTCAAGGCGCTCAAGCACGGTCGGATCGAACCGAGTTCAAGAGCGGCAAGGCAGTCGGGAATCGGTGTCGGTGAATTGAGCAAGGAACCTTCGAAGGGGGCGAAACGTTATGCGCCTCATTGCTGGAGACTGGCTAATGTACATCGTTGTTGGCGGGACGGGCCACGTCGGTTCCGTCGTGGCGCAGACACTGCTCGATGAGGGCGAGGCCGTTACCATCGTCACGCGAGACCGTGAGAAGGCCGGCGGATGGCAACGGCGGGGCGCGGAGGTGGCCGTCGCCGACGTCCACGACGTAGCCTCGCTGCGTGAGGTGTTCCGCCGCGGGAAGCGGGCCTTCCTACTGAACCCGAACGCTGACATTTCGAGCGATACGGATCGGGAGGAACGCGAGACTGTGCGCTGCCTGCTTGAGGCGATCGAAGGGTCCGGACTGGAGAAGGTCGTGGCGCAATCAACCTTGGGCGCCCAGCCGGGCAAGGAATCCGGCGATCTCAACGTCCTTTACGAACTGGAAGTGGGCCTGAGGAGCCAGCCGATTCCTGCCAGTATCATCCGTGCAGCCTACTACTACAGCAATTGGGATAGGATGTTGGAGTCTGTCATGAGGGACGGGGTGCTATCGACCATGCTCCCTGCCGACCTCAAGCTCCCGATGGTCGCGCCGGAGGATCTGGGAAGGGTGGCGGCGCGGCTCCTGCAGGCGCCGATCGAACAGATCGGCGTATACCCCGTAGAGGGGCCGGAACGGAACTCCCCCAATGATGTCGCCGCAGCCTTCGCTGCCGCACTCGGCCGGGCGGTTCGCGTCGACGTGATCCCGCGTGAAACCTGGGAAGACGCATACCGCAGCTTGGGCCTCTCCGACGCGGCGGCTCGATCATATGCAAGGATGACGGCTCTCACGGCTGACGGTCCCGAATATCCCGAGGATCCAATTCGAGGATCGATCTCGCTCCAGACCTACATAGGCAAGCTCGTCGCGGCTAAAATACCATAATTGCGCCACCACCGCCGCCAGCCCGTGGGG
Organism: Rhizobium lentis; assembly: GCF_014200175.1. Classification (GTDB taxonomy): domain Bacteria; phylum Pseudomonadota; class Alphaproteobacteria; order Rhizobiales; family Rhizobiaceae; genus Rhizobium; species Rhizobium mulingense. Next base: position 145,803 of record NZ_JACHBD010000011.1, read on the forward strand.
CTATCCTTTGAGGTGAGTGATTGCTGACTCAATCCTTAAGGCGGTCCATATTGCGAGACCAAGGGAAAGAAATCACCGGTTTCTGCGCAACGGGCGTATGTTCGCTTGGTGCTTCCTGTTCAGCAGATCCGGCATCGCGCAGTGCCTCGCGAAGGGCCTGACCTTGCGGATGATCGCCGAAGTGCTCCAGGAAGCTCGAAATCGGCCATCTCGTCTCCGTGCCGCCGGAGGCGTCGTTGGCGTGATGGATCACGATATGCTGGTCCGCGGTTTCGGTATGAGCGAGATACCATTTGTCTCCGTTTGCGCTCGCTGCGAATTCTTTTGGTGCTTCTGGCATTCCAGCCTCCTCTGATGGTGCCCATTATTGTGCCGCTTCCCGGCGCACTGTCGCCCATTTATGGTTCGGCAAGTGCAGCAAAGGGGATCGAGTGAACGGCTTGGCCGCTCTGCCGGGCGACCCCGATGATATATCAAAGCAGCAGATACATCTGCCGGGGGCATTCCGACGCCGTGTCACTGAGTTGCAGGTAGTTCATGCGCGGAGAGTCGATGACTTCCTGCGCCGCCGACGCTTGCGCCAAGGGCGATGAGAAGCTCGTCCAGCTGTTCGAACTGCTCCGACATGCACCTGCCATCCGGGTGGCAATGGCTTCGTCGAATTAGTAACTCACCACGCGTCTGTTCAAGCGCCGGTGGGCGACTTAACCACAACGGCTGATCGGATCCCCTGTACCCGCTTGCGATTTTTTTCGAACTCCGCGGATGATTTCGAGGACAGTGGTGTTTTTCCAAAGTGCCGGCTGAGTTCGATGGAAAGGGCGGCGGGCGAGGTCATTCCATCATTATAGAGATTGAACAGCAATTTGACCGCGATGTTGTAATATTTCGGATCTGCGAGGCTACTTGTGGAATCGTATCCGGCGTCGTCGAGGACGCCTTGCAATACAGCCAGGTCAGAGGTCCGCACGGAGATGTTGAGATTGGAAGACATGCTGTCCTCCTTCAATTTGGGGCGAAGGGACAACCGACCTCCACGCAGTAGCGCCCTGAGAAACAGCTACTGAAGATGCATCCTGCGCCTAATCAATGCGGCTGGCAAACTAAATATTCCGGGGTAGCAGGAAGCGGTCAGGCTTATGCGTTCGAATGTAGTTATTCTCGCAATCATCGTTTCCCGGTTCGATAGTCACCGCGCCAAAAGACGTTCCTCGCTGAATCGCCCGCGGCGTCATCAATTTTTCTTGTCCGCAGGCGGGTGCACAGCTCGCGTGGCGCCTCCTTCGTTTTCCCATGATGCCAAAGCCTCAGGATCGGCATGCAGCTTCCGCCGCCTCGAAGAGGGGTAGGTGGGCGCCGGGATCGTCGCCGCCCTGATGCGTCTAATCACCATCACCTCTTCGTGATGGTCGCCATTTTCCGAAGCAACGAGATCTGTCGTCGCATAGTCCGCTCGCTTGAGGATGGACCGCAGCCGCCAATTCTCGTCGCGTTTCGCAGCAGTTCCAGTCGTGATGATTACTACCATAACCATCCTCTCAAAATTAAACTAATGATGACGGCGAAGCTCGCCAGGATGGAAGCCCTGAATAAGAAGTCGCCGTAAGCCACGGTATGGGAAGAGTGCTTGAAGGTGGAAGACATCTTGTCCTCCTTTGATTGGGGCGAAGGGAGCCACCCTTTGATCGGCAGCGCCCGTTTCATTGGCTGCCGATATGCGAATATGCGCCTCCATTGCGCTTTATCCAAGGCAAAAGCGACGAACGCTGTGCAAGGCGCCTCTATAATTTTCCGTCCCGGGGCCACTCGGTCACGGGGCGAGAGGCTCGGGCTCTGTCTTAGCTCGTTCGGCGACGACAACAAGTTGACGGCCGCGATAATACCGGGCGGCCCCGAATTGAATCCTACTTTCGCCGCCTGTGTGATATAGTCTCTTATGACCTATTCTCCGAAGGACCTGGAACTCGCGCGCCGGCAAGTGATTGTCGACCGGCAGATGATTTGCGCTCAGCAGGGCCTGATCGACGGAATGCTGGCGCGAGGCGAGCCTGCCGGGCTGGCCAGGGAAAGGCTGGTCAAGTTGACAGAGGATTTGCGCAACCACTGCTTCCATCAGGATCTGATTCAGGCGTCGATCCGATTGGAGCGCTGAGCCAGCCGCCGCCCACGGGGGGCGGTCGGCGGGTCTAATCCTTGTTCACTCACCAGCTTTTTCGTCACGCTCCTCGGCACGCCTCTCGGATTCCCGGGTGGCGATCTTCCTGCTGTGATCGGTCCGCGCCTGCTCGAGTTCACCCATTGTAGGAAGATCCCGGACAGCAAGACTCTTATCTTCGGCCTCAGGGCTTCGGCGCTTTGTGAACCGATGCCGCGGGTTCTTTGCTTCACGCAGTTCGTCAACTGCGCGCGCTTCCTCGGACGGCACGGCGAGGTCGGTGCGTGCGGCGACGGCATGGGCGATCAATTCCTTCGCGGAGGGATTGCCGTCCGGACGCTTGCCGTTAGCGCCGAAGTCGTTTCGGTCACTTGCGGTAGGGGGCTTGGCGTTGTTATGTCTCGACATTTGAAGGCCTCTTTTTCATGAAGTCATGAGCCTGCCGTTCGCGCGGGACGCGCTTTCGCGGCCGACTTCCTGCTTGTCGAGCAGGCGGGCGAAGGTAGTGTATATTTCTGCAAAATCCGATCTTTTGAATTGCGGTATCTTGTATTTCATGAAAATAGCGCAAGAAAAAGGCGAATAAGGCTCTATTGGATGGCTAGTTTAATTTAGATTTTCTACCAATAATATTTTAAACTTGACCAATCGAGTCTAAATAAAACCTTCATTTTAGGATTTTGTCCCAGTTGTGACGCAATTGGGGCGTAAGAGTCCCCTGTCGTCGTTTGGCCCTGTGGTTCTCGTCCGTGTCAAAGAGTTGAACACCATCATCGCTCCGAATTCCGATCGCCATGCCAATGCCCTTTAGGAAGTATTAGCGGGCCTTGGCTAACCGCCTTCAACTGGAGCTGTCACCATGTCCGACCTATCCTCCACACGCACGACGGACACCATCGTTCACTTCTCCGCCCCTTTCGCGCTTCCCGATCTTGTTGGTGAGGTGCATCCGGCCGGCGATTACAAGATCGCGCAGGATGAGGAGCGGATCGAAGGCCTGTCGTGGCTTGCCTACCGCCGCACCGCAACCTACATTCATCTGCCGTCGATTGCGCAGGGCAACCGCTTGCGCAGGATCGTCCGGATCGAGCCGACGGCGCTCGCTGATCTCTTGGCGGCGACGAATGCGACGCAGGAGCTGTCCCGATGAACGCCATCGAAAACCGTGAGAAAGCGCTGGAGGAGATCTATTTCCTGAACTCGGAAATGGCCTTCAAGGTGCGATCGCGCCGCGACCGTCTACTGGCGGTCTGGGTCTGCGGCATAACAGGCGCTGCCGATGTCAAAGCCTATGTCGGAGAGATCGTCGATCTCAGGATGTCAGGGGCTGACGATGAAGCCGTGATTGCCAAAATCCTTGCAGATTTGCGCTCGACCGGAAATGATCTCGATGAAAGAGCCTTGCGGGAGCGCATGAAGACTTTGAGCGTTGCCGCCACGCAGGATATCGCCCGGCAACCCTCTTTATGATCGGGAGATCCATCTGCCGCTGGCGAAAGCTGTCCCGGGTTTGGCTAGCGGCCGGGCCGGAATACGACGCAGCCGCGCCATGGAAATAGTGCCGGACGGACTTGCCTCATAAATCCGGCGACAGTTCATTGTGAACCTTGCGCACGCCGTTGGTTCTCAGTGTAATCTCCTCGGCCCGTGACACCTCCGCTTTCAAATGCACCCATCCGGCCAGCGTGATGTCGCGGCCGTGCGCGGTGACGAAGATATAGCTGGGGTCGAGATCGCCGGCATGGGCGAGCGCGCTGTAGACGGCCGATTCAAGATCGCCCTGGTCGGGACAGCGGGTCGCCACGCGGCCCGCGACACTGAGGTGTTTTCTGTCGACTGACATGGGTTCGGCTCCTGCACGGCCTTTCCGGGTGTAAAAGTCTACCGGCGTATATCCTGCGCCGTCAGGGTATATCGGTCTTTGCCGCTGCGGCCGTAGGCATGGGTCGCCGCTTCCAGAATGATCTCGCGCGCCATGTCGAAGGCTCTCAGGCACTCGTCCTCGGAGCGGCCGGGCTGGCTCGCGGTCCGCAAGGCGTTAGCTTCGACCAAAAACCGCACTTCGAACATGCCGTCATAACCGGAGAAGCGGACCGCATTCCGGCTCTCATCAAAACTGCGGCTTTTATTGGGAAAGGTCAGTGTCACGCATTCTCTCCCGGATGGTCATTAATGCCATGCATTAGGACTGTAGCAAGAACATGTTGTTGGGGACGAAGTAGCCGGTCTCGCCTGAGGCGCGGCAAGGCTGCTCAAACTGCCGGTGTGCTACGGATGCACACCATCATCCTCGGGTCGCCCGAATTCCCGCGAACGGCTGCACTTCGCAGTTCCGCTCCTCTAGAAATATAGGGCGCGGCATTCGAATTGCAATGTAGGGGCCGGGTGGCCAGAATCTGCCGAGAGCGTGGGAGGCGCCGGACAGGGACTTCCGCTGCTCTTTAATCGCTCATGCAGGCACCACTGCGAAGCTGGTACGGACGATTGCAGTCCCAGCCGTTGCCCGCCGAGTTAAGATGTGCGTTTTCGGGAAGCTTGACCTGCAGGCATTGATTGCTCGTCATCTCGAAGCCTCGGTCGCATTTCCATTTTTGCCCGTGGGACGTGTCGACGAAGATGGCATTCTCCGGAACCTGGACGGCGGCACACGCCTGATCCTTCTTTTCAAAGCCTCTATCGCACCTCCACTCATTTCCGCCGGTTGTCAGATAGGCGCGGGCAGGGAGTTCGAGCTTGAGGCATGCTTGTTGTGTCGCGCGATAACCTCTTTCGCATTCCCAGCCGGATTCTGTGGTGTTATCGGACAGGAATGCTTTCTCCGGGACTTTAATAAGGTCGCAACCCACATTGGTTTGACGGTAACCACGCAGGCATTTCCAGCGGTCGCCGGAAGATGGGTCGAGATATGCATTGGTCGGGATTTGGACGGTGAGGCACTGGTCCCCCTTCTCGAGAAAGCCGTAATGGCAATCCCAGCCATTGCCAAAGGAGGAGTTCGTCAGAAACGCGTTGGCTGGAGGCTGCACCTCGAAGCAGGTGTCATCCCGCCTTCGAAAACCACGATTGCATTCCCAGCCGGAGCCGTATCGGCTTGCCTGGGCATTTTCAGGCACCGGCCTTGCGGTCTGGCCGAACGCCGAGGAGCTGAGCCCCGATGCAGATTGCAGGAGGACGGTCATCGTGAGGGCCAGCGCCCTGTAATATGATTGGCGCATGAGTTGTCTCCAAGGGCCTGCATCTGCAATCTCCAGGTCCGGATTCCGAGATACAACGCTGATGGTTAAAGAGGGAAAGACAGATACGGTGCTACCAGAGCCTTGGCTTTTTCTCGGGAGCTTTCTGAGGAAAAATGGGCGTCGGCCGTATCTCATGACCGACAAGTGACGAGCCATGAAGTTGCCGTCTCTTGCGAACCATCGGAAAGGCTCTATGGACTTCCCGATTGCCCGGATTGTGCTTGCTTTCGCCGTTGGCGTTCAGGAGCATTTTCTGGAAATAAAGCAGGAAGCAGGCATGTGAGGATCGGGACGTCATCGCGTCCTCCTCTTGTCGGGGCTAGGGCGCGCACATGTCCCTCAGGCGGCAGCGCCCTGACCAGTTGCAGCCGATATCGCACCCTGGACTTCATTTCCGCCTTTGGCAAGCAAGGTTTTGCGATTCATGTGGTGCGTTGAAAGAGGCTGATCAAACCCTTATATAAACTGCACGTTTTCAGCCTTTCGGCTACCTGATCCCGGCCGCGTCGGTTGCTTGGCAAATCCTGATTCTGCGAACGTTTCGAACTTCACCATACTGGCTGCAGCGGTTTGGAGGCGAGACATACGCCAAGATGCAGCAGCTTCTGTCGGAACGGTTGGCCTGACTTGTGTTTTCCCATGATACCGCAGACAGGACGGTGATGATCAAACTGTCCTCGACAATCGCTCCAATCGCAAGGATTAGGTTATGACCGTTTTTGACTATAGTGCCGGCGCGGGGCTTTACCCGTGCAAGACAATCAACAGAAAAAGCAGGCTCGGTTACATAAGGTTCGATTCCGTCGCCGAAGCCCTTCGCTTTGCGATCGAGGACATGCCGGCCTCGCTCCTTCGAGGATCCGTGCTCGAAGTCGAGGAGGCGCGCTTCGATGGTTTGCAGATGCGCAAACTCTATGAAGCCGAGGCATATCCGCTGACGCGCCGGAAGTCGTGAGGCGGTGGTGCCAATGCGAGCTGCGGCGCGAACAAGAGGCGAGTATTATTAACTCAGGTTGTGTTCGCTCTTGGCGTTTCCAGCTTCGAAGGCCAGCTGGTTTTGCGGCATTCCGGAACGACACCAGCTTGCTGCTTCGACAGCGGCCTCGCGCAGGTTTTTCAACATATCCATCATTGCAAACAGGTAAAAATTTCCAGGCTAGCCTACGAATTTATTACAGCAGAACCCGTAATAACGGGGTCGTTAGTCCTGGACGACTCGTTCCGGTTCATGGCCTCCCGGCCGAATACTAAAATGGCTCCCTAGACACACCCATTTGCTCCCCGCTTGCCAAAAAACCATAATTGCGCCACCTAAATCACCCATCGACAAAGCACGCATAAGAATTGGATCCACGCTGAATGCGCATAGCCTACGTTTTTCTTGGTGCATTTCTTGCAATTGCGCCGTCCGCATATGCTGAAGTTGCACCGCCGCCTGTTTTGAAGCCGCTGGAGCGGCAGGCGGATGCGGCTTTGTTGAGCGCGCAGTTTCTGTCGCGCTACAGCTACAAGCCGGTTGCGCTCGATGACGCCTTGTCGGCGAGGGTGATGGATGGGTTCATCAAGTCACTGGATCCCGACCGCATGCTCTTCCTGCAGGCCGATATCGACAAGTTCATGGCGGACCGCAGCAAGATCGACGATGCGATCGAACGGAAGGATCTGACAATCCCGTTTGCGATCTTCAATGCTTATGAGCAGCGCGTTGCCGATCGCATGACCTATGCGCGCAGCCTGCTGAAGCAAGGGTTCGATTTCAGCGTGAAGGAAGATTATGCGGTGCTGCGCGAGAAGGCGCCATGGCCGCAGTCAGAAGCCGAGAGCGACGAGCTTTGGCGCAAGCGCGTCAAGAGCGACTGGCTGCGGCTGAAACTCGGCGGCAAGACCGATGCCGCCATTCGCGAAACGCTCGACAAGCGTTATGAAAACACGCTCGAGCGCGCCTACAAGTTCAAGAGCGACGATGTCTTCCAGTCGTTCATGGACGCCTATTCAAACGCGATCGATCCGCACACGGATTATTTCGGAGCGGCCGCTTCGGCCGATTTCAATGTCTCGATGAAGCTGTCGCTGTTCGGTATCGGCGCGGTGCTGCAGGAGCGCGACGATTACACAACGATCCGTGAGCTCGTGCCCGGCGGGCCGGCGCAGCTCTCCGGCAAGCTTGCCGTCGGCGACCGGATCACCGGCGTCGGCCAGGGCAAGGACGGGCCGATCAAGGAAGTGGTGGGCACGCGCCTCGATGAAGTCGTGCAGATGATCCGCGGCAAGAAAGGCTCCGTCGTACGCCTGGATATACTGCCGGCCGATGCCGGCGCCGATGCCACGCATCGGGTCGTCAGCCTGGTGCGCGATAAGATCAGTCTCGACAAGCAGGCCGCCAAGAAGACGGTACTCTCAGTCAAGGCGGGCGAAGCCACCCGCAAGATCGGCATCATCACCCTGCCGGTTTTCTATGAGGATTTCGAAGCCAAGAACAAGGGCGACAAGGATTATAAGAGCGCCAGCCGCGACGTCGCCAAGCTGCTCGATGAACTGAGCCAGGAGAATGTCGACGGCGTCCTCATCGATCTGCGCAACAATGGCGGTGGCTCGTTGGACGAGGCGATCGATCTCACCGGCCTCTTCATCGGCAAGGGCCCGGTCGTCCAGCAGCGCGCCAGCAATGGCAAGATCGCGGTGAAGAGCGCCGAGTTTGCAGCCCCCGCCTGGACAGGCCCGATGGGCGTGCTGATCAATCGCGGCTCGGCTTCGGCTTCGGAAATTTTTGCCGCCGCCATCCAGGATTACGGGCGCGGCGTCATCATCGGCGAACCGAGCTTTGGCAAGGGTACGGTGCAGACGGTCGTCGATCTCGACGAGGTAGTTCACAACAGCAAGCCCGAGCTCGGCGAGCTGAAGGTGACGATTTCGCAGTTCTTCCGGGTCAATGGCGGCACGACGCAGCTGCGCGGCGTCACCCCTGATATCAGCTTGCCGGGCTTGTCCGATCCGACGAGCTTCGGCGAGACGAGCTATGACAATGCCCTGCCTTGGGCAGAGATCAAGCCGGCGAAATATACCCCGGAAGACGATGTCACGGCTCTGCTGCCGGCCCTGCATAGCCGTCATGACGCGCGGGTCAAGAGCGATCCGGATTTCCAGCGTCTGATCGAGGACATTGCCGAGCTGAAGGCGCAGCGCGAAAAAGGCGTCGTGTCGCTGAATGAAGCCGAGCGCCGCAAGGAAGCGGCGGCCCGCGAGAAGCGGTTCAAGGACCGGGCCGAGGCGAGCGACGGCGAGGATCCGACCGGCGATGACGGCCTGCAGTCGGACGAGCGTAGCCTGAGCGCCGATATCGCCATGGAAAACGCCCGCAAGAAGGCCAAAGACGTCCTGCTCGACGAGGCGGCCGCCATTGTTGGCGACCAGGCGGATTTGCAGCAGGGCGGCGTCAAGGCAGCGACGACACAAACGGGAAAGCCCAAGGGAAAATAGGGTCCGCGCCGCGCGAGGGATAGCGTAACGGCGATATCTTTGCGATGCTTGTAAAGATGGTGTCGTTACGCTATTTGTAAAGCTCCACATAGGAGTTTTCCGTGTCCGCTTCGTCCACGAACAAAGGTCCTGAGGCAAGCGTACCGCTGAATATGCGCATCAAGCCTGCGACCCGCAATCTGATTGACCGCGCCGCCGAGTTGCTTGGCAAGACGCGCACGGATTTCATGCTGGAGGCTTCGGAGCGCCGGGCTGAGGAAGTGCTGCTCGACCGGACCGTATTCACGGTCAGCCCCGAGATCTATGCCGAATATCTTGCCCGCCTTGATGCGCCGGCTGAGCCCAACGAGCGCCTGAAACGGACGATGTCGACCAGAGCGCCATGGGATGAAGCGTGACTCTCAGCCCTCCGGCGCCTTTGGCCGATCATCACGAGCTGGCCGAATTCAATTCCGGCGTGCCTGAACTGGACGAATGGCTGCGTCGCCGCGCCCGCGCCAATCAGGCGGGCGGCGCGTCGCGCACCTTCGTCGTCTGCGAGGGAAACCGGGTCGTCGCCTATTATGCGCTCGCCTCTGGAGCCGTGCGGCAGCCGGAAGCGCCCGGCCGTTTTCGGCGGAACATGCCCGACCCTGTCCCGGTTGCCGTGCTTGGCCGCCTCGCCATCGATCAATCCCTCCAGGGGCGCGGTATCGGCAGGGCATTGGTGCGCGATGCGGGCCTGCGCCTGGTCAACGCCGCAGAAATTCTCGGAATTCGCGGTCTGCTAGTGCATGCGATTTCCGACGACGCGCGCGCCTTCTATGAGGCGGTCGGCTTCCTGCCGTCGCCATCCGATCCCATGATGCTGATGGTCGGATTGCATGATCTCAACAGCGCGCTGCGGTGAAGCCGGCGGCGGCGCGCTGTTTGTTGACGTTTCCGTAATCACGGGAGGCGCCTTTGCTTGCCGCAGCCGGCCCTTTCCTCATAGGATTTCTGCGCCATGTCATGCCAGGACAACCAGACAGGGTACGGTATGGACGCACACGTCGAACAGCTTCTCAATCTTTCTGCACAGACCGAAACGCTGATTGCGGTCTATGATGGGGATGACCGGCTGCAATATGCCAACAGCGCCTTTCGTTCGGCCTATTTCATCGAGCCCGATGAGACGCCGCTCTGGCCCGATCTCATGCGGCGCAATTTCGAACTCGGCCGGGGCACCGTCCTGCGGACCGATGATTTTGAGGCGTGGCTGCGCTCGACCCAGTCGCGCCGCGGCAAGATCGGCTATCGCGCCTTCGAGACCGATTTGTGCGACGGCCGCTGGCTGTGGATGACCGAGGCGGTGCAGCAGAATGGTTGGATGTTATGCATTGCCAGCGACATCACCCGGTTGAGAGCGCAGGGCAGGACAGTCCGCCAGGATCGCGATCAGGCGATCAAGGCGTCCTATACAGACGAACTCACTGGCGTCGCCAACCGCCGCTTCGTCATGGCCCGCGTCGACGACATGCTGGCGGCCGCCCGGACTGGAGGCAGCGGCTGCCTCGCCGTCTTCGACATCGACAATTTCAAGCGCATCAATGATCGGCTCGGCCACCACGCCGGCGATCTCGTGCTGCGTGATTTCGCCCATCGCATTCATCAGAATGTTCGCCGCAACGATTGTTTCGGCCGGGTCGGCGGCGAAGAATTCCTGCTCGTCATGCCGTCGACGAGCCCGGAAGATGCCTTGGCCATGGTCGAGCGCATGCTGACGGTGATCCGCTTTTCCCGGCCGCTCGCCGACTCGCCCGACTTCAGCTACACCTGCTCCGCCGGCATCGCCGCCAGTCTGCCGTCCGACACCGCCTCGGAGCTTTACCGGCGCGCCGACCAGGCGCTCTATGACGCCAAGCTGAGCGGCCGCGATAGGGTGCGGGCGGCTTAATCCAGAGATCCGTAGAATTGGCTATGGACCAATCCGCTGTTTTATGGCCTCGATCTCTTCGGTAAGCTTGCCGATATCGCTTTGCGATACGGCGGCTGGCTTAGGGAAGGTGATTGTTCCGGTCGCATCGAGCTCAGCTGGAATTTTGTAGCTGGTAGGTATAGGAGTGGCACCTGCCACCGCTTCATCGATTATGACCTCACCTACGTTGTTTTTCTGTCCGATCAACACTTGGAAAGTGGCCGACTTTTTTACTACAACGTACTTGAGTTCTGTATCCGTCAGAATATCCATGCAGATGCTATCGCTAAGCCAGTCTTTCACTGTGATCGATGCGTAGGCTTTAGCAAAGTAAATACCAACTTTATATGGCATAGTTACGCTCCCCTTGCTGTAGAACCAATCTACTCGTTTGTGAGGCGACCATTGCGATGCGCCATCCTCAAGGTGATGGCGTAGGAACTAGGAGATCTCTTACCGGGCAACTGCGATTCCAGGATGAGGGTCCTTGCATTGCCAAAGGCCGTTGAAATTTCGAGGATTTGTTCAGATGCGGTGATCCGCCACATTTTGTAACCCAGCTTACGCAACTCGTCGTCAAAGCAGCAGCCCACTGCCTTCTCCGCAATCGGACCCGTAATAATAAAAATGCGGGTTGAATCCAGCCTGTAGCAGTGGCCTTCGAAGGCGTAGCCATAAGCAAGCACTGTGTAGCCGGTTACTATTCCAGCATCCAGTTTTACTTGCAGCTCTGCATTATTGACAAGCCCAACATCCAGATGGGCGACGCCCCTGGCGTCATTCAAGTCTATGCCATAGAGTATGATCTCATCCGCGATATAGCGGGGTCCAGGCGGTGCTGGAACGCTGTCGTCTATCATCGATGCCTCCCGTCGTTGGTTAGAGAATGCCGCGCCACCTCATGCAATCGTCAATCTGGTCGATATAGGAGATCCCGCGCCCGCGGCTCGCCGCCTCGAGGAGGGCCAGGGCCGCCGCTTCGAAGGTCAGGCTGTCGGGATCGAGGTATTTCCAGGAGCGAATGAGCGCTTCGCCGATGATGTCGCGCGCCTCCTGCAGGGCGGCTTTCGCGGCGAAATGCATCAGCTCGTAGGATGCTGGCGGTACGTGAAGTGCTTCTTCCATCAGGGCCGGCGCCATCTGCTGGCGCAGATCGCTGAAGCGCCTCGGGTCGATGTCCGACACGCCGCGCTCGAACAGCAGCGACTGGTAGACCTCGACGAGGCAGTCGAAGAGGGCTGCTGCAAAGGGTTTCGACCGGTCGTGCACTTCCTGGCTGACATCGCCGATGCGAAGCGAGTTGTTGAGCAATCTCAGCTGCTTCTCGTCGCTGAGTTCGGCAAATTTGTCGAGTTCGTTGTGCAGCAGCAGATTGCCGCCGGTCCGGCGCAGCAGCCGGTCGAGCGCCGTGTCGAAGCTCAGCAACCCGAGCAGCGAGATGAAATCGGCGATCGCTTCGTGATAGGCAAAGAAATCGCTGCCTGAGCCGTCGCCTTCGAGGACGCCGAGTTCGCTGAGCAGAATGAGATGGCCCATTTCGTGGGCGACCGCATCGAAATTCAGCGCGAAGCAGGATGCCCGGCCGTGCTCCTCGCTTTCGCCGAGTTCGAGAAAGCCGAAGCCGGACTGGGCGTTTTGCCAATGCGGGATGCGGGGAACGATTTCCAGCCGTTCCAGCGTCGGCTGGAAGAACCAGACGATCGAGCGGCCGAGATAGCCCTCGCAGATGTCGAGAACGCGGCGGGTGCAGGCATAGCTGTGGGTCGCAAGGAAGGCCGGTGAGCCGGGCCCGATGTGATCGAAATGGCCGTCGGGGCCGGGCTCGGCCGGCGGCTGCAGCAGGCCGGGATAGGGCGGGATATAAGGCGCGGCATAGGGCGATTTCGCCTCGACCGGATTTGCCACATAGATGCGGCTGTCGGACGGCCCGGCCAGGATCGGCCCTGCCGAAGGCCCGATCCACACCACCTCGGGCTTTTCGTAACCGGGAATGAAGGATGGCTGGGGAAAGACGAGGAAACGCGTCCCAAGCGGCCGCTCTGGAGCTGCCTCGTGGCCTGCGCCCTCGGTATGCGTGATGGCATCCAATGCTGCCCCCACCGCTCGTTGCCCAACGTCAAGCGATTGGCGACTATACCAGTACTACGTGCCTTTCGACAATAGACTATCGATCATGTTGTAGTACTCCATGTCGTTGGCGAATGATTCCGTAAGTTCAAACTCGAAATGAACGCGTTCATTCGGCCGGTTGATCTTTTGATTAGCGAGATATGTCAGCAGATTTACCGCATCGATCCGCTTCCGGCTTGCGGCGCCAGTTTTCAGCCAAGCCTTTAGTGCCTCGATTTCGCCCGCGGCGCCGCAATTGTTTTCGGCCGCCGCCAAAAGCTTCGGGAAGGACCTTTCGCTGAAGTGAAGCGCGCGCGCCAAGGATTCGAGCTCGCATCGCAGCCGTCTTTGAATGATGCCGATGCGTTCGGCTTTCTTGAGCGTCAGCCTGATGTCGACGAGGGCGTCGCCCAATGCGCGGGATCCGATTGCGGGGGGCGCCATCGGCACCGTCACATCTGCATCGTCGGCGAACGGGTGCCTCCTGTACCAGCGGTAGATCAGCCCGTGGCCGATCATGCCCTGCGGCGCGAGTTCGGCGGCCCGCAGCGCGCCGATGCTGGAGGCGCCATAGATGCGCACGCCGCGGACCATCGCCCACAGAATTTCCTGGTGGCGGACGGCCGGAAGCTGCCCGAAGACGCCATCGATCAGCACGATCGCCGCGGGCGCATATTTGGCCACGGCCCGCACGACATCCGCGCAGCCTACTGGAGGAAGATAGACGGCATCCAGATAGGTCCGGGCTTGCGGCTCGGAGAGGGTAGGGCCGAGAAAAACTACGATGTCATCGCGCAAGATCGGCCTCCGGATTGGTTTCCAGCGGCGGCGCAACGACGCGGACGACGTGCAGCGGAATGCGATCGTCCGAATGAAGAACCACAAGAACGGCCGCATGCGCGCCGGCGAGCTTCAATGCCTCGATGACGGGCGCAAGGGATCGCTCTTCGGCCGCAGAACAGTCCCGGGGGAAGGAACGGCCCGCTTTTGCGAGTTGCAGGCGCCAGGCGGCCAGTTCCCCGGCGTCGGCATGATTATAAAGCTCCGTCCTGATATCGTCGCGCGCTGCCGAAATGACGCCGAGGCGGGACTGGCAGGCTTCCAGCAAGGCGCTGGTCAGCGCGCGGTCATGGCTGATATCGCAGCCGAAACCTTCGGCCGGCAGCGGCGCAAAGGGGGCTCTGCCGCCATCTTCCATAATGTGGCACCAGTAGATCGGCAGGGCATGCGGCGCCGGGATCTGCCAGATGCCGACGACAAAACCGGCCTTGGAGAGTTGCCGCATGATGTCGCCGGCGTTTCCCGATTGCACCGACCGGGCGTCGATCTGGCAGCGGTCGAAGAAATGCGGGATCTTCATCGCCGTGCAGCGGGCCTGTCGCTCGAGGATCTCCAGGCAGGCATGCAGAACAGCGCTTTGCAGGCTCATGCCGGCAGCGAGGCCCGTGGTGTCGCGGGCGATCCAATGGGGATGCGGCGACGGGACGATGTAGGCGGTATCGACGAGGGCAAGCGGAACGGCCATTTGCCGCCCTGAAAGGAGATCCAGCCCGGCAATCCAGGAGAGCATCTCCTCGTCCCGGCCGATGCCGAGGTGCGACCAGTCTCCCCGTGCGTTCATGGCGCGCAGGCTTGCCGTGACGATGCGCTCCTGATCAATCCGCTCCGAGGCCCAGCCTTCCAGGGATTCCATCAGGCCCGATATCGCCGCCAGCGGAAAGGTCAGTCCTTTGCCCTGGCTGACGGCGACGGAGCGTGAGCGCGGCCGAACGACCTGGACGACCGGGACTCCGATCCAATCGAGCCCGGTGATCGAACCGAGCCTGGTGATGCCGTAATCCTGTCTGCGCGCAAGGATGCGCTGCACCGTCTGCCGGGGATCGGGAGGCGAGGGGACTTCGGCCTTCAGGATGATATCAAGGATGTTATCGAGCGTCGCTTCGTCCATCACATCCTTCCATCTTTGCTAGAGCATGATGCCGAAAAGTGTGAGCGGTTTTCGGGCGACATCATGCTCTAACTCGTTAATTTAGAACAGGATTCAGATTTTAGGCCGACCGGGCCTAAAATCATTCTGTTCTAGGGCCGCGGCAGTCCGTCCAGGCTTTGCTTTGCTCGTTCCGCCAACCAGGCGGCCTTTTGTCCGTCGGCAATCTGGATGGCGCGTGTCAGGTCTCGTCTGATCGATGAGGGCGGCTCGTTCAGATCATGCTTCAGTTGGGCGCTGAGGCGGTAGAGTTCGGCAAGCCAGAACGATTGGCCGCTGCTGCGCCCGACATTGATCGCGTTCTGGACGGTCGTCAGGGCTTCGGCAGACCGGCCGCGGTGCCGCAGCACCTGCGCATGCATGTCGCTGTGCATGGAAAAATTGTCGTCGGTGCCCAATTGCTGCTGGAGAGCCAGGCCGCCGGCAAAACGCTCTTCGCCGCCGGCTGCGGACGAGGTCATCAGCTCCGCCCAGCCGCAATACATGTTCGCCCGCGCCTGGCTTGCCGCCAGCCCGTGCCGCTCGGCGAGTGACAGCATCTGTTCGCCGAGCGCGTGGACCTCGTCATAGCGGCCCTGGCAGCGGGCAAGCACCATGGCGTAATAGAGCGCATGCACCATGCTGCCGGCGTGATCGGTCGCGCTTGCCCATTCCAGGCATTGTCCGATCGCAAGTTCGCTCGCCTCGGATTCGTCGAGCAGGAGGTAGGAAAGGGCGCTCTCGCCGAGCCCGCAGACCTTGGCGTCATGGCCGCCGAAGAAGGCCCGATTGCGCACCGCGCTTTCTGGATCGTAGAGCGCGAGGCCCTTGGCGACACAGTCGAGACAAAAGCCGTGTTCGCCGGCGTGGAAGCTCGTCGCCCAGCCGCAGTGATAGGATTGAAGCCGCGTCTCCCGATCCTCGACGGCTTGCATGTCGGCCACGAGAATGCGCGCGCGTGACTGCTGGGTCAGAATGTTGGGGGCGGTGAACCACCATCCCCAATAGACCGGGAAATGTTTGACGCGCACGGCCGAGGGCTGTTTGCGCAGAAGCTGCATGGCGCGGGCATAGACCCGCCGCGCGCTCTCCGATCCCTCGCCTTCGAGTGCGCTTGCGACGATGCCTTGAAGTTCGAACAGGCTGAGGGCGAGTTCGGTGCGGTCGGGGTGGCGCCGGGAAAGGCTGCCGACCGCCTCGGCACAGAGTTCGAGCGAGACATTTGCCTCCCGCATTGCCGAGCGGAGGACGCTTGCCTCCGCCGCCGCCAGGGCAAATCGGGCGGCAGCGTCATGCAGGCCTGCCTCGGCACACTGCCAGGCGGCGATTGCAGCCGGCAGGCTGGGTTTTTCTTCGCCGACCAGGAGACGGGCGATCCGCCGGTGGATGCGGCGCCGGTCGCTCTTGAGAAGGCTGCTATAGGCGGCTTCCTGCGCCAGCACGTGCCGAAACTGATAGGAGCCGTGCGAGGTGGTCGAACGCTCGATGATGCCTTGCGACAGAAGCTGCTCGATATCGACGTCGACGCTGCGGCGGCTGACCCCTTCGAGGAGATAGGTGAGCAGCGAGATGCTGAATTCGCGGCCGATGACGCTGGCAAATTGCGCCGCCTGGCGTGCCGAACCGGTCGCAGCGAGCCTGGCCGACAGCAGATCGTTGAGCGAGGTGACGCCGCCTTCTCTGAGCAGTCCTTTCCATTCCGAGAGCGATTTGCCCAATGGCTGCCTGCCGCGGAAGAAGCTGGCCAGTTCTTCCGCATAGAGCGGCATGCCGTCGCATTGGTCGAGAATGAAATCCGACAGGCCGGGCGGGGGACGCTCCCGCCAGATCGAGGCGACGAGATCGCGAACCGCGGCCGCGGTCAGCCCCGGCAAATCGATCTCGCTGGCGACCGCGAGAGATCGTCGGATTCTCGATGTCTGAATGACCAGGATCGGAAGCCTGGCCGCCAGCGATCCCAGCCTGTCGATCAGCTCCAGCGTCATGTCGTCGGCCCAGTGCACATCCTCGAAGATGAGGAGCGTCGGGAGACCGGCGGCCTTGCATGTCAGAATGTCGGCGGCGGCTTCGATGACCTTCCGCCTGAAGGCGCGCCCGGAGAGATCGGAAACGCGGATATTGCGCGACGTCGCCGGCGAACGGTCGGCGGTGAACGCGAGGATCGTGTCGGCGGCGGATGCATCGAGCTGTCGGCCGGACGCTTGAAGAGCCCGCATGAAGGCGTCGTTGTCGCCATCCTTCAGGACCGAGGGTTCGGCGACCAGCCTCTCGAGAAATGAAACGAATGGATGCAGCGGCTGGCTCTCCAGGCGCCTGCCGCATTGGAAGACCACGGTCTCATGCGCGCTCTGCCGCAGACCTTCGGCGAATTCGCCGACCAGCCTGGATTTGCCGATACCGGGCTCGCCGACGACGGCGATCAGACTTCCCTTGCCGCCGACGGCCGAATTCCAGGCGCTGGCGAGGGCGGCAAGCTCCTTTTCCCGGCCGCGGATCGGTCTGTCGTAGCCCTGGGACGGCGATGGCTCGGCGGTCGATCGATCGCGCTCCTGCGGGCGCCAGAGGGCAATCGGATGTTCGAAGCCCTTCAGCCTTGCCTCCCGCAGCAGGCTGTAATCGAATTTCTGCCGGGTGAGCTGGACGGTCGAATCGGCGACGAGGACGGAATTGGGGTCGGCCTCGGCCTGCAGCCGGGCCGCCAGAACCGGCGCCGTGCCGACGATCTCATCGCCTTGCGTGGAGAAGACGACGAGCCCGGTGGCAACCCCGATCCGCAGCCGGAACGGCCGGCGCGCCTTGGCCTTGGCCTGGGTCGTGGTCTCGGCCCCTGCCGCGACGCGCAGCAGCTCCAGAGAAGCGCGCACCGCGCTTTCAGCTGCATCCTCGGACTGCTCGGGATAGCCGAAGAAGCAGCATCCGCCATCGCCGAGCCGCTGATGAAGAAATCCCCCGTGTTTCCTGATGACCGTCTCGGCGCTCTGATGTAACGCCGAGACCGACCGGAAGAATTTCTCCGGCTCGCTGCGCAACAAGAGCTCGGTGGAACCGACAATGTCATAGAAAAGGGCCGTGACCTGTCGCCGCTCACCTGTAAACCGAATTCGTGCGTCGAGGGTTTTCATAGCGGGGCGCCCAACACCACTGAAGCCATGCTCAGGACATCCGATTTAATGCCTGCATGCAAGCTTTTCGTGCGGTGCTGCTAATATATTCTGCTGTTCGCTTGCAGTTCAGACAGTCTCCGCCATTACAGTACGTCCGCCCGTGCCGCGGGCCATTGCTATCC
The DNA here is from genome assembly GCF_014200175.1 of Rhizobium lentis. Lineage (GTDB taxonomy): Bacteria > Pseudomonadota > Alphaproteobacteria > Rhizobiales > Rhizobiaceae > Rhizobium > Rhizobium mulingense. Next base: position 163,968 of record NZ_JACHBD010000011.1, read on the forward strand.
CACCAAGCAGATTGCGAAGGTCAGCCGCGATTTTGTTGGCGATGACGCCGAGCGCCAGGCCACCTGATATCGCCAGCAGATGAAAGAGGGGAACCGGCAGCATGGCCGCTGCCTGCGGCATCAGCAGTTCCGGAACGAAACGGTGCAGCAGGTAGGTGGGAAAGGCCGAGACGGCGATAAGCGTCACGAGACGCCCAAGCCGCACGGGTAGGTGAATGCGCGGCAGGTAGAGAAGGGCGAGAAGCGCTGCGAAGATCGTCAGATACTTGACCGTGGTTCCGATCCACAGCGTTTCCCAGAAGGCGAGATAACCGAGCACGGCGGCGGCAATCGACGTCAGGATGATCCGCTGCGCCTGCCTGCCGGCCAGGCCCGCGCACCAGCCGAACATGCCGAGATGCAGGCCCCAGTAGATGGTGAAAATCTGCCGCCCGCCGATATCGAAGAGGGGCGGCAGAGAAAACCGCGCCGCGACCGCCAGCGCCAGGAGTGCGAGCGAGAAGGTAAAGGGTTGCGCCCGCGCGAGCCCGCGCACCGCAGGCGCGGCAAAAACCAGCGAGAAAACCAGAAGCGTCTGCGCATAGGCTTCGATGAACCAGTAGAGATAGGGAAGCATCTCATGACGCTCCGGCTCGGCATAGCCGAAATTGCCGGTCAGCGTCACCGAGGCCCAGGGAATGGTCCGCCAGGCCAGCCCATAGGCGGCGACGATGAGGAAATAGGGAATGAGGACATTGATGGCAGGCCGCAGCGCATGGCGGAAATTGCCGGCGAGGAAATGGCCGGACTGAAAGCGCGCCAGGCTGAAGCCGACGAGGAGCAGCATCACGCCCGATCCGCCGGGAATGGGCCAGAGCATCTGGTGATGGGTCACGACGAGCAGGATGGCAATTGCCCTCAGAACCAGATCGGTCGGCAGCGTCCTGATCTCTGCGCTCCGGCCGGACGCGATAACCCGCGAGCCAATATCGAGTTCGGCGATCCGCTTTTGCTCCCAGCCTTCCGGCAGCTCGACGCCAAGCCGGTCGAGCTCCATCGTCAATTGCAGGAAGCGCAGCGAATCGCCGCCAAGCGAGACGAAGCTGTCGTTGCGGCTCACTTTGTGGGGATAGAAGACTTTGGCATAGGCATCGAGCACGCTCACCGCCACGGCGCGACTTGTCTCGCGAGCCGCCAGCATCTCGGCGCTGAGGCCTGCATAATCGATCTTGCCGGAGGCAAGCCTCGGAAGCTCGCTTCGCACCCTGACGGTAACAAGGCTCGCCGGAAGATGGCTCGCCTCGACGAGCACCTGGAGCGCCCGGTCGGCGTCACGCGCATCGGTCACACAGGCCTGCAGTCCGTGATCGTCGCCAACGACGGCGGCCGCGATCCCCACTTCGGCCAGAACCTGCTCTATGATGTCGAAGCCGATCCGGAGCCCCGCGACCTTGGCAAAACGGCTCTTGCGACCGACGATCCGGAAGAAACCGTCCTCATCACGCATGGCGATGTCGCCGGTGTGCAAGTCCGCGACCTCGGCGCCCCGCTGAAGATCGGCGCGATCGGTGCCGTAGCCCATCATCACGTTCGGGCCGGCATAGACCAGTTCACCGGCAACGTCCGGTCGGTCGAGCAAATGCCCGTCATCGTCGACGAGGCTGAGGCTGCCGCCGGGAATGGCGATGCCGATCCGCTCCTCATGGTCGGCCAGATCTTCCGGCGGCACGAAGGCGATGCGGGCGGCTGCCTCGGTCTGGCCGTACATGACGAAGAAGCGGCCGCCGTTCGCGCGCATATGGTCGCGGTAGAGGCGGATGAGTTCGGGCGCCAGCCGTCCGCCGGCCACCGTCATGAAGCGCAGCGCCTTCAGTTCGTGGCTTCGGAAGCGCGTCCTTTCCATCAGCTCATAGGAATAGGGCACGCCCGAAAGATTGGTGCAGCCGCTTTCGCCGAGCAGTCTTGCAAAGTCCTCGCTCACCACGGAGACGCCTGGAACGAAGATGCTGCCGCCGGCAACGAGGTGCGAATGGAGGACGGAGAGACCGTAGGAATAATGAAGCGGCAGAACGAGCGCGGTTCTGTCGGCAGGGGAGAGTTCGAGATAACCGGCAATCGCGCGCGCATTGGCGTCAAGATTGGCATAGGAAAGGCGCACAGCTTTCGCGAGCCCGGAACTGCCTGAGGTCATCAGCAGCAAGGCGAGATCCGGATGCGGCGGCGTGTCGCTTTGCTGAGGCCGGTTTTCCCGGACGAGCCGCCAACGGCCGCCGGCGGGGCGGTAGGTGAAATCAGGCCGAAAGGCTGGGAGAAACTCTTGCCACAGCCTGTCATCGCAGGGCGGCAGCATGGCCACAGCATGGCCGGCGCGCAGCGCGCCGAGATAGGCGACGATCACATGTTCCGAAACATCCGCCGAAATCGCCACAAGCCGCTTTTCCCCCCGCCCCAGCTGCTCGGCGAAGCGCAGCGTCCGGGCGTTGAGGTCGGCATAGGAGACCATCCGTCCGTCGGCGAAGACAAGGGCTGGGCGCTGATCGGCGCGAGTGATTTCAGAAAACAGGTCGGCGGGGATCATGCTCGCGCTTCGAATGGCAGAAACTGGCGAAGCGCGTATAATCCTTGATAATGTCAGTCAAGTAATTTGCGCCTGCACAAGCTTGGGGCGACGCAATTTCGAGCTCGGGAAGGCGGCTTCGCGCCCTCAATACGGCTGTTTGGATCTCAGGTTTGTCATTCTTGGAGCTGCGGGGCACCCGAACATTTGGACTAAGGATTAATGTCTGGCGGGAACGCGCCCTCGTTCGGCGAGAAAGCGTGGTGGGGCCGCTTCCCAAGAGCAGACGCTCCCTCCAGGCGATTCCCTCGACCGGCGCTACCCGCCTATGCTGGACAGCAATTCGTCGAGCTGCTCCAACTGCTCCGGCAAGGCGGCCGCCGAGCCCTGCAGGGCTTCCTCAAGCGCCTGCTTGGACGGATAGACTTCGTGGAAAGTCAGGAGTGTCTTGCCGCCTTGATCCGCGAAGGTCACGGTCGTGATCGCGCCTTCTTCGCCCTCGTCGTTGGTCCAGACGATGCGTTCGTTCGGCACCACATCGAGATATTTGCCGTAGAAGGCCATGGTGTCGGAACCGTCGGCGCCGAATTCCAGCCGATATTTGCCGCCGGTACGCACGTCCACCTCGCATGAGACGAGCGAAATGCCGGATACCGATTTCGGCACCCACCAGCGCTGGAACAGCTCGGGCTGGCTCCACGTCCTGTACACCGTGCTCGGCGGCGCATTGAATATCCTGGTTACCAGGAGTTCGCGATCGCCTCTGCGCTCGACCGACGTGCGGTTCTCAGCACCCACTGCACCGTTACCTCGCTCAGTCATCGCTTCCCTCCCGTTTCATTTCGCTGATGATCTCGTCCAATGCTTCGAAGCGGGCCTCGAAGAGCTTGCGATGCGCCTCGATCCACTCGGCCTCCGCCTTGAGGCCGCGTGTCCCAAGCTTGCAGGTTCTCACCCGTCCGACCTTGTGCGTGACGACCAGCCCCGCCCGCTCGAGAACCTGGACGTGCTTCTTCATGCCGGTCAGCGTCATCTGGAACTGATCCGCCAGACTGGTGATCGACGCGTCCCCCCGCCCCAGCTGATCGATGATCCCGCGGCGGGTCGCATCGGACAGCGCCGCAAACGAGAGGTCGAGGGGACTTTCATACTGAACCATCTAGTTCAGTGTTTTAACCTGCTTGTGCAGGAAGCGCAAGCGTTCAGAACCTTCGATGCCGCAAATCGGTTACCGATCCGACCCTCAATCAATATCGCCAAGCGTTGCGTCTTCTCGGAAGAGAAGAAGCGCGGCTCCAATTGAGCTAAAAGCCCGAGTCCGGTGCCAGCGCGCGCTCGGTCGTGGTAAGATGTCCAGCTCCCTGTATCGAAAGGGTGGGCAGAGAAATGGAGAGGCGTCTCGCCGCGATACTTTCCGCTGACGTGGTAGGCTATAGTCGTCTCATGGGAGTGGATGAGGGCGGCACGCTTGAGCGGTTGAAGGCCTGCCGTCGGGAGCTGGTCGATTCCGCCATCGAAGAGCACCATGGCCGCATCATCAAACTCATGGGTGACGGGGCGCTGGTCGAGTTTGCTAGCGTTGTGGACGCGGTTCAATGCGCGGCCGTAATCCAGCGGGGAATGTCCGGCAGAGACCCGGGACTTCCCGCGGAACAGCGCATTCGATTTCGCATCGGGATCAATCTTGGCGACATTATTGTTGAAGGAGATGACATCTATGGCGACGGCGTCAACATTGCCGCCCGTCTGCAGGGGATTGCCGAACCTGGCGGAATATTCATCTCCGGTACCGCATTCGACCACGTCGCGCACAAGGTCGATGTCGGTTTCTCCGCCCTCGGCGAACATCGACTGAAAAACATAGCGGACCCGGTTCGGGTATATTGCGTCCTGCTTGACCCAGCCCACACTGGCAAAGTCGTCTTCTCCCCTCGGGCAAGGCCCCGGGATATGGCGCTGTTGGCGCTGGTAGGACTAGTGATCGCTGCCAGTGCAACCGTCTTCGCATGGCAATGGCCGCATAAACAACGCGCATCGATCGCCGTACTACCCTTCTCCAATTTGAGTGACCAAACCCAGGATTATTTCGCCGATGGCATTACCGACAACCTGATTACAGATCTCACTAGGTTGTCGAAATTTGATGTCATTTCCCAAAATTCCGTCTTTGCCTACAAGGATAAACCCCACGTGCTTGCGGAAATACGCCGTGATCTCGGCGTGCGTTATCTGGTGGAGGGCAGTGTACAGCGAATGGGCGACCTGATACGCGTCAACGCGCAACTGGTCGACACCGCGAGCGGCGACCGTCTGTGGGCCAATCGATTTGATCGCAGCGGCGCCGACGTGTTTGCTGTGCAGGATTCGATGAGCCGCCAGATCGCTAATGCGCTCGGTCTGGAACTCTCCCCGTCAGAGGCAGAGCGAATTGCCCGTCCGCCGACCGCCAATCTCGAGGCTTATGACTATTATCTGCGTGCCGAGCAGGCGGCCCGCACCGGACGCCGTTCTCGGATGCTGGAGGCATTGGCGCTGTTTGACAAGGCCGAGGAACTCGACAGCGGCTTTGCCGAAGCCTTCGCGTCCGATGCGCATGCGACGGCCTATGTCTGGCGAAGCGCGTATGATGATGTCCTCCAGAGTGCCCTGGCGCGAAAAAGAGCCTACGATAAGGCAAGTCGCGCACTCGCCCTCGATCCCGAACTACCGTCGCCTTATGCGGTCCTCGCTATCATGCAGGTCGTGGACCGACGTTACGAGCAGGCAATTGCCTCCGCGCAGAAGGCGGTGTCAATCGGCCCCGCCGACGCCGAAACCCACATGGCGGTTGCATATGTTCAATTGATATCGGGCAATCATGCCGATGCCGTTGCGGCTGTCGAGAAGGCGCTCAGGATCGATCCGAACCCCTCTGCTGTCGACCGATATACGGCTGGCATGATCTTCTATCTGCAACGCGACTACGAGAGGGCGATCGACAGTTTCAAACGCGCGGGCTATGGCTCCCAAGGCAACGGCGAGTTCGTTACCGCTCTTGCCATGGCCTATGTCCGTGTCGGTCGCATTGATGAGGCTCGAGCGACTGTCGCCGAGGCTGAGCGCCTTCTCGGGGGGCGTGACTGCCTCGCTTCCTGGCGGCTCGGCAATGCCCATTTCAGGGACGAGGATTTGGCATTTATCCTGGACGCGTTGCGCGAGGCCGGACTGCCGGAATGGCCGTTTGGTTTCCAGGGGAATGAGCAAAATCGGTTGAAGGGTGCGGAGATCGCGGCCACGGTCATAGGCAAACTTCTGCGAGGAAAGACCGAACCGTCCGAAAGCCCTGCGTTAATGCAAGTCCAAATCGACGGTAAGGCCGCATTCCGCTCGGCATCCCAGATGATGACCGAGAAGATTTCCGTCAAAGGAGACCTGCTTTGCGAGCAAAGTGAAAACGCATTTGGCCGACCCGACTGCGGCCCGGTCTATAGACACCCAAACCCGGCCGATGAGACCAGCTATGCTTACGTAAATTCGACCAAGGTTTTTTACTTTTCGCCTGCCCAATAGAGCCTTGTCAGTCTGTCAGTGATACTGATCGCGTTCGAGATCGGCCGAGACCTTCGGCCATTTGGCATCGGCGTTGGCCACAGTGTCTGCGGGATGCGCGGCAAAGTCCTCCGCATCCGCCTTGTCATACATCAGGTAAAGCTTGCCTTCGACGATCTTGAAGGCTTCCGGATCGATGTTGACCGTGACAGACCCGCCACTCACCTCGCCCGTGCAGTAGCCGCCGTATTGAGGCGCGTATCTAAGCGGTTCGCTCATAAACATCTCGCGATGTTTGGCATTTGCGAAATGCCAGGGCGTCCCCATCCATTCGTAGGAGATTTTTTCCGAACCTTTCGTCGCTTTGCCTTCGGTAAAGTAGGCGACGGTATCGTATCCCATGATAGCGACGCCGCCGAAGTACCCCGTGTTTACCGAGTCGTCGGCCACGGCTGGCGATCCGCTGACATCGCCTGCGACAGCTAGGCCGATCACTGCCAAAGATCGACCAATGCATTGTGTCCCGTTTCCAAGATGCATTTGCGCCTCCCGTTCTTATTTGTGTATTTCCATGCACTTAGCGTAATTACCCGCGCCGAGAACGCTAACCGGAGGGCACGACACACCATGTCGCTTGAAGAGACGGACGATATCGAAATTGCCTTTCCACAAGGCCCTCGTGATTGGCGCGTAGCCGTGAACCTCGGCGTGGGTGACATCGGCCCCTTTGGCGAGGAAAAACTCCGCAAGGAGGACATGGTTCTCTTCGCCCGCAACCATGAGCGGCGTAACACCCGCTTTGTTGGACGCATCGTCGAGAATCGCTCCGTGATCTAGAAGCAGTTTGCTGATGGGTACGCTACCCGAATATGCCGCAGCGTGAAGGGGAGTAAAGCCGCCCGAATTCCTTGCCATAACATCGGCATTTCTTGTTATTAACAACTCGGCAACGGCAAGCTGCTTTGCAAGCGCGGCGTTGATGAGCGGTGTTGCCTGATCGCGCGTGCGGCTGTCGACATCGGCACCCGAAGCTAGAAACTCCTCCACAGCGACGGTGTTTCCTTCTGAAACTGCATCGAACAAGGGATCACCGGCGGCCGCCGCGGTCGCTGAAAAAAACAACGCTACCGATGTAAGAAACCGGCGCATAGCTTCACCTTGATATTTTCCGACAGAATAGCACGCCGTCGGCATGTAGGCTACCTAGCACCTGCTTCAGCTGCAACGGCGACCGCCGTAGGGGACATTTCTTTAGGGGTTATAGAAGGCAGAAATTTCCGCTTCTTTTAAGGCCAGAGCGGTTCAGCTTTGCATGCAAGCGCAGGACCGCTCCAACTTTCGTTTTTACGCGATCCCGACGGAAAAGCGCTTCACACTTTTGCTCGAATTTGCTCTGGGAGGAACATGTCGAAGGCGCTTTCTCAGTTCCCGCATCTATTGCCGGCGCGTTCAGCAACGGCTGTCAAATTGGCTCGCCAACGCCCGGAATTCGTTTTAAGAAAAGGGGCGAGAGCAGCCGCAAGGTGAGCAGTTCGTATCAGCTCAGCTGCGCCAGACGTAAAATGACGGAGGGCTGAAGGTCTCCCCCAAGCCAAGGCAACCAATTTCCAGGACTGCGCAGTTGCTTACTTTGTCGGTGAAAGATCCTCGCGCTTACCTACCACCACTCACGCCACCGCACTAAAATCCGCCGCCAGCACCGCATCTTTCAGCGCCCGCGAATAGGGATGCTGCGGGTTATCAAGCACGGGACGGGCCTGGCCGCGTTCAACGATTTCGCCCTTGCGCATAATGATGATGTTGTCGCTGATGTAATAGGCGGTGGCGAGGTCGTGGGTGATGTAAATGATCGAAAGGCCGAGCTCGTTTTTCAGGCGGCCGAACAGGTTGACGATCGCCATGCGCAGCGAGGCGTCGACCATGGAGACCGGCTCGTCGGCAACCAGCAGGCGGGGCTGCGGAATCAGCGCGCGGGCGATGGCGACGCGCTGGAGCTGACCGCCGGAGAGTTCGTGGGGAAAGCGGCCCTTCACCTCTTCCAGCGTGAGGCCGACGTGATGGAGCGCCGCATCGGCCATGCGCTCGGCCTCTTTGCGGTCGGGCCGCTTTCCCGAGGTGTAGAAATTGCGCGCCGTCTCGAACAGGTAGCGATCGACCCGTTTCAGCGGATTGAAGGCTTCGAAGGGGTTCTGGAGGACAGGCTGGACCTCCTTCATGAAAGCTGTGCGTTCGGATCGGCTATGGATGGAGACGGTCTTGCCGGCAAATTCCAGCCGCCCTTCCGTCGGCGTGGTCTGCCCGAGGATCATTGCCGCAATCGTCGATTTTCCGGAGCCGGATTCGCCGACGATCGAAAGGATCTCCGGTTCCGCCCCGACTTCGAAGCTGACGTCCTTGACCGCCGTGATCAGCCGCCGGCCGAGCATGCCGCCCTGGCGGTAGACTTTCGTGACATTCGAGAGGTGAAGCAGAGCAGTCAAAGCTGATCTCCCGTAACTGCAAAACAGGCCACGCGCCGCCCCGGCTCAACGGTGACGAGCGGCGGCACCTTCTGCGAGCAGATGTCCATCCGCTTCGGACAACGCGGGTGAAAGCGGCAGCCTTCCGGCGGCACGGCGAGGTTCGGCGGCCGTCCTTCCAGCGAGGGCCGGGTGCTGGGGTCGCCGATCTTCGGCAGGCTGCCGACGAGATGCTGCGTATAGGGGTGGAGCGGCGCGCTGAAGAGCTTGGCCGTCGGCGCCTCCTCGACCAGCCGGCCAGCATAGACGATGCCGATGCGGTCGGAGACGGTCGCATGCACGCCCATGTCGTGCGTGACGAACAGGAAGGATGAGCCCATCTCGCGCTGGATGTCGCGGATCATCGTCAGCACGTCGCGCTGCACGATCACGTCGAGCGCGGTCGTCGGTTCGTCGGCGATGATGAACTCCGGCGTCAGGATGGTGGCGAGCGCAATGGTCATGCGCTGGCGCATGCCCCCCGAGAGTTCGTGCGGATAGGCGTCGAGCAGTTGCGGATCGAGTTTCAGCCTTTGCAGGTGATTGGCGACCTTTTCGAAGAAGACTGATTTGCTCACCTTCATGTGGCGGAAGGCGAAATCGGTGAAGGAGTGGCGGATCCGGCGCACCGGATTGAGCACATTCATCGAGCCCTGCATGATATAGGAGAGATGCTTCCAGCGCAGCGCCACGCGCTCCTCCGGCGTCATCGCATAGAGATCCTGCGTGCCGCCGCCGAAATGGAATTTGACGCTGCCGGAGACGACCCGCAGCGGCGGCCGGATGGCGCCGGCGATAGTCTTGATCAGCGTCGTCTTGCCGCTGCTCGATTCGCCGGCGACGCCATAGACCTCGCCGCGAGCGATGGTCAGGCTGATATCGTCGACGGCCCGCACCTCGCGATCAACGCCATAGAGGAAGGCGCGGTAATAGGCTTTCAGGTTCTCGATTTCGACCAAAGGCTGCATGCTAACTTCCCATCCGGTTCAGCCGGCTGCGCGGATCATTATATTCGTTCATCGACATGGAGAGCAGGAACAGCGCCAGGAAGAGAATGACGATGACGGCGACGGGGGCTGCCACCCACCACCATATGCCCGAGATCAGCGCCGAATGCGCATTGGCCCAGTAGATCATCATGCCCATGGTCGGCGTCTCGATGTCGGTGAAGCCGAGCACCGAAAGGGTGATCTCCATGCCGATCGACCAGATCATGTTGTTCATCGTCGTGGCGAAGACGATCGGCAGCACATAGGGCAGGTGCTCCTCGACGAGGATTTTGCGCATCGTCATGCCGGAATAGACGCTCTGGGTGGTAAACGGCCTGCTCTTCAGGCCGAGCGCCACCGAGCGGATCAGGCGTGCGTCATAAGACCAGCCGAGCGAGGCCATGATGACGATCAGCACGGCCCAGGTCATGTTGTCCTTCAGCACGAAATAAAACAGGATCAGCAGCGGAAATTGCGGAATGACCATGACGCTGTCGTTGATCGCCATCAGCACCCGGTCGACCGCGCCGCCGGCATAACCGGCGACCAGCCCGACGACCAGCGATATGATGCGCGAGAGAAAGGCGACGCCGATGCCGAAGAACAGGGTGTTGCGAAGCGCGATGGTCAGCTGCCAGAACACGTCCTGGCCGCGCGAGGTGGTGCCGAGCCAGTATTCACTACCCGGCGGCATGTCGGGCGGCAGGAGATAGATGTCGGTCGCGCCATAGGGCGAGAAATAGGAGAGGATGACGGCGGCGACGATGACGGCAAAGAGCAGCAGGCCGCAGAGGAATTCCATATTCTGGCGCGCGAGGTCGCGGATGATGGTAAACATTGGCCTATTCCACCTTGATGCGCGGATCGATCAGCGGGCTGAGCACGTCGATGATGAAGACAGCGGCGGCGACGCCGACGATCGACAGCGCGCCGAGGCCGAGCACCAGGCTGTAATCGCCGGCATGCACCGCCGAGATCAAAAGATTGCCGATGCCAGGATAGCCGAAGACGATCTCGGTGATGACGGTGCCGTTGAAGATCCCACCAAGCGACATGGCAAGTCCGGTAAATTGCGGCACCATGGCGTTGCGGGCGATGTAGGAGCGCAGGATCTTTCCCTTCGGCACGCCGCCGAGCTCGGCGAAGACGACGTAATCGTCGGTAATGACGTTGGAAACGAGCGCCCGCATGCCGATCAGCCAGCTGCCGGCGCCGACCAGGATCAGCGATAAGGCGGGCAGGATCGAATGTTTGAGAATGTCGAGCACCAGGGCGAAGGAAAGGTTGAGATTGGCGTTCATCTCGTAGCCGCCATTGATCGGCAGCACCGGCCAGAGATAGCCGAAGATGATGAGAAGCACGAAAGCCAGGATATAATAGGGGATGGGCAGCAGGGCGATGAAGACAAGGCTGACGGCCTTCAGCACCATGGTCTTCCGGTAATAGCCGGCGAGCGCGCCGATTGCATTGCCGAGCACGAAGGTGATCAGCGTCGACACCGCCATCAGCCCGATCGTCCAGGGCAGCGAGCGCAGGATGATGGTGGTGACAGGCGTCGGGAAAGCCGAGAGTGACGGGCCAAGATCACCGGTCGCCAGCCGCAGCCAGAAATGCAGATATTGCTGCCAGATCGAGCCTTCCATCCCGTAGAGCTCGCGCAGTGACTGGCGCATCAGCTCGATCGCGTTGGGATCGGACTGACCCATCTGGGTGATGGCGCCTATGCTTTCTTCGACCGGATCGATCGGGGTCAGGTGGGTGACGAAGAAGGTGATCGTCACGCCGAGAAAGACGACGAGCAGAAACTGACCAAACCGCTTCAGCACAAAGATCAGATAGGGCGTCATAAGGCGAAAGTTCCTCTCTGCTTCCTTTCTGGAAAGGATCGACGAGCATGGGGCACATGCCCGTCGATGAGGGGGCCGGCGCGATGGCTCCGCGCCGGCGTTGGGAGGGTTATTTCGGTTGAGCCGGCTTCAGCTTGACCATCATCAGCCTGGAGTTCGCCCAGTTCGGCACCGGATCCGTATAGGGGTCCTTGATGGTGGGATAGCCAGTCCAATAGGTCGTATCCATCGAGGTGAAGACGTTATAGGACATCAGCGGGATCGTCGGCATTTCACGGGCGACGAGCTTCAGATAATCCTTGCCGAGCTCGAGGCCCTTCGGATCGTCGGCGCTGATGCCGCGGATGCTCTCGATGATCTTGTCGAGCTCCGGATTGGACCAGCGCTGCCAGTTGCGTGGCGGTTGAACCTCACCTTTCTTGGCGACGAACTGCGAGTGCCAGCTGTCGAGGAAGAAGGAGAGATCGGGATCGCCGCCCCAGGTCTCGACGCTCCAGGCGATCGCCACCTGGAAATCGCCGGGCTGCAGCGCCACCTGCCACAGTTTCTCGGTGGGCACAGCTTTGGCGTCGATGCCGAAGGCAGCCCATTGCTGGGCGATCAGCGTGCCGGCCCGGGTGAAGACGGAGCGCGTATCGCCCTCGACCGTGATCCGGATCTTGAACGGCTGGCCATCCGGGGTCATCCATTTGCCGCCCGACTTCTTGAAGCCCGCCTTCTCAAGCAGTTCACCGGCCGCTTTCGGATTCGGCTTCCACCAGCCATAGCCGAAGGCGTTGCTGATTGCCTGCGGGTCGGACGGGATCTGGTCCTTGAACTTCGGCTGCTTGCGCAGGAGATCGGCGATCTGCTGCCCGACCGTCGGGTCATAGGGCTTGATCTTGCTCTTGCCGGTATCGATCTCGAAGTTCTTCAGCCAGTCCTGCATCGGCTCCTGGTAGTCCTTCATCGTCGCTGCCGTCGGCGGCACACCGAGTGCGGAAAGCGTCGCCGTCCCGCGATAGCTCGCCATGTCCACCGCCTTGATGTCGATCAACAGCGCCAGCGCCCAACGCACATCGGCATTGTCGAACGGCGGGTTCTGGGTGTTGAAGATCACCGCCGGCAGTGTCGGATCCGGATGGGCGAAGGGGAAGCCCGGGAACCAGGTCTCGATGGTCTTGGATTTCTCCTTGAGGGTGAACATGCCCTCCGGCGTATTGTCGTGAATGATATCGAGATTGTGCTCGAGCTGGGCGATCGTGCGTTTATCCGGCGGGCCGGGATCGGTGTAGGTCACATATTTCGGGGCCGGCTCGCCGAAGCGGGCAAGCGAGCTGCGCTGCCAGTCGTCGCGCTTCTCCCAGGTATACCATTTGCCCTGCGGGTCGTAGGCCTTCAGCTTGTAGGCGCCGAGCGAGACAGGGTTGGCGAAATCATAGCGCAGGGGATCGGCCACCTTCTCGAAGACGTGCTTCGGCATGATCCAGGCGCCGTTCCAGCGCACGGTGAAGATCGAATGGAAGCGCGCATTCGGCTTCTTCAGCTTGAACACCACCGTATAGGGGTCGGTCGCCTCGACGCTGGCCACCTGCACCGAGAAGGCCGCACTCCAGATCATGCCGGGGTGGTCCATCTGGGTCTTGACAGTATAGACCACGTCGTCGGCGGTGAACTCGGCGCCGTCGCTCCAGAAGAGCCCCTTGCGCAGTTTCACGGTCATCTCGGTGAAGTCGGCATTATATTGCGGCTTGTCGGCGGCGAGCGAATTGTCCCAGGTCGCGCCGCCAAGCCCTTGCTCGGGGTCGATATACCAGAGCGTATCCATGGTCAGCTGCTGCAGGCCAGTGGAAACACCGCCGCCGCCATTGACCCAGATGTTGAACCAGCCGGGATTCTTGATCGTCCCTTCCGGATTTTCAACGATGAGCGTCTCCTTGCGCGGCAAGGAGGTATAATCTTCGGCTGTGGCGACGGCGGTCATACCGAGCGTAGCCAGCACGAAGCCGAATGCGAACCTCTTCCACTTTTGCATGAACTCCTCCCTTGAAAGCGACGATGCGGCGGCCGCAGAGGCACGCATGGGCAAGTCGCGGTTGTCGGTTCGCAGAAGCCGGGCTTGCGAGCCCTCAGCTTCGGCGGACCATCCCTCCGGCTACCTGCCTCCTCGCAGGGAGCCGAACTCTCTCGGCCGGGCCGATCGGGCCCGGCGGCCGCTGTCACACCGACAGCCGGATCACATTATAGGACAGCGGCTTCAGCGGAGCACGCACCCGTCCGTCCTCGATTTTCGCGCTCTCGACCTTGGCGGGCACGACCGTCTCCGGCCGCCGCGCCGTGTTGACGGCCTCGAGATCGCCATGGGTCATTTCCACCTGCTCGATCAGCCGGGCGCCGCCGAAGCCTTCCAGCCGCACGTCGAGATCGAGCGCCGTGTCCGGGTGGCGGTTGACGGCAAAGAAGGTGAGCGTCCTGCCGTCCTCGGAATGAACGGCCGAGACATCGAGATAGGGAACTTCGTTCTCCTCGTCGCTGTCATAGGTCGGGCCGTCGACGACGAGCTGCAGCGCCGATCCGCGGCCATAGCGGGAGGCGTAGTAGAAGGGGTAATAGATCGTCTGGCGCCAGGCCGCACCGCCGTCCTCGGTCATGATCGGGGCGATGACGTTGACGAGCTGTGCGATGCAGGCGATCCGCACCCGGTCGGAGCGGCGGATAAAGGTGTTGAGGATGCCGCCGACCTGCAGCACGTCCTCGAAATTATAGATATCCTCAAGCAGATGCGGCGCATCCGGCCACTCGTCGCGCGCCAGGATCTCCTTGTCCTGCTGGTTGGAATGATACCAGACGTTCCATTCGTCGAAGGAAATGCCGATCGTCTTCTTCGAGCGCTTCTTCGCCTTGATGTAGTCGATCACGCCGCCGATCGTGGTGATGTAGCGGTCGAGTTTCGTCGCCCGGGCGAGATAGTTCAGCGTGTTCTTCTCGCGGTTGGCGAAATACATATGCAGCGAGATATAGTCGGCGCTGTCATAGCACTGTTCCAGAACCTCGGCCTCCCACTGCGGATAGGTCTTCATGTCGGAATTGGAGGAGCCGCAGACGACGAGTTCGAGCGACTTGTCAAAGCCGCGCATGGCTTTCGCCGTCTCATCGGCCAGCCGGCCATATTCATAGGCCGATTTGTGGCCGACCTGCCAGGGGCCGTCCATCTCGTTGCCGAGGCACCACAGTTTCACGTCGTGCGGATTGGACCAGCCGTGTTTGCGGCGCAGGTCCGACCAGTAGGTGCCGCCGGGATGATTGCAATATTCCAGGAAATTGCGGGCGGCATCGAGGCCGCGTGATCCCAGATTGACCGCCAGCATCGGCTTGGTATTGGCCTTCTTGCACCAGTCGACGAATTCGTTGACGCCGATCTGGTTGGCTTCGCGGGTGCGCCAGGCAAGATCGAGGCGAACCGGGCGCTCCGAGCGCGGGCCGACGCCGTCTTCCCAATTATAGGCCGAGACGAAATTGCCGCCGGGATAGCGGCAGTAGGGTGTGTCGAGCTCGCGCACCAGATCGAGCACGTCACGGCGAAAGCCGTCCTCGTCGGCCGTCGGATGTCCTGGTTCGTAGATACCGCCATAGATCGCCCTGCCGAGATGCTCGAGAAACGAGCTGTACAGTCTGGCGTCAATGGTCGAGATGCGAAAATCGCGGTGGGCAACGACACTCGTCTTCAACGGATCCTCCCGTTTATGTATCAAGAATTTTGTTTTCTTGCCTCTAACTTGATATCAGGAATCTCGTTCTGTCAACTGAGTGCCGCATTTAATCATACTAATGAGGATTATCCATAAAATCGTGAATTTACAACATGTTGATTAAAATTAGCGGGCACTAAAATCGGAAATAAATGACTTTTTTAAATCAGGATATCCGATATGTTATTTTCAGACGTGCAGCCGCATGATGATGTCGCGGCCGTGATTCCCAAAGCCGCGGCCAAAGATGTTGACCCCGCCGGTATGGCCGGCATTCTCGGCGATGCCGACGCGCAGCCGGATGGACGAATGCTGGCCGAGAGCCAGGTCGCTAAGCGTGACATTCGATGCGGCGATGCCGTCGATGAAGGTGCCGCGGGTCGAGATCCGCCAGGTCTTCATCGTCCCGTATTGCGAACCCTCGAGCTTCCACCAGGCCGGCGTGAAGGCGCCGCGCTTGTCGCCGTAATCGCCCGGCGACGTCCAGGTGCCGATCGCCATGCCGTTGACCCAGAGCGTGATGTCGGAGGGCCAGTCCGGATTGGTGCCGGGCACCTCAGACGACAGCTCCAGCGAAAATTCGATCGCCCGAATTTCCTTGTTCAACACCTTGGCGTTGTTAGGAAATTTATATTCGACATAACCGCGGCCGAACCAGACGAGCCCCGCCTGCATGCGCTGCGGGTCGAGGAAATAGTCGGGCACATCGAGCGGTCCGATGACGCTTTCGGTCGAGCAGAGACCGCAGGGCGCGTGCACGTCGCAGCTCGTATAGAGCCCCACCGGCATCTCGACCTCGATGATGTTGTTCGCCCGCTGCGCCGCACTTTCCTCGAAGCTGATCAGGATTTCACTATAGACCGCCGAGCAGATCTTCTGGTTGCCCCTGCGGGCCTTGGCCAGCCGGGCATCGACAAGTCCAGCATCTTCCAGGATCTGGATGCCGGTGGCAACGGTGGATTGCGGCAGGGAAAGCGTCTGGGCGATATCGTTGATGTTGAGCGGCCCCTTGGCGCAGAGCAGCTTGAGAATCTCGATCCGCGCCGGGGCAGAAAGCGCACGAATGGCGTCACTGTTCTCGCCGGCGGCGATCGTTAAAAACGAACGTTCCATCATTCCCCCAATGATTCCGATGAAATGATGTATATCGGAAATTATGATGCATCAAGTAGGGGACTTGAAGTGACCGGAGGAATAATGCGACGCGGATCCCTATGGGAAGGACCCGCTGGCAGACCTGAATGAAGGTCGACTAGCAGCGGCTAGGTTTTGACAGCGCCCTCGGGATAATAGGGCCGCTCCATAGGCGGCCTATTTTGCGCTGCTTCGAACTTCCCCTGGAGTAATGTCGTGGGCATCCGAGGTGATGTCGGAAATGCGTTCGATCCATTGCCGGACATAGAGCTCCACGGCCTGCTTGCTCAAGCCGATTTGAATCGCACGATACGGTTTCGGCTGAAGTTGCAAGCCCCTATCGGGGTCCCACTGGATGCGCACGGGGGTAGTCTCTTTGACGCGCAGCCATTCGTCCTTGCTCATTGATGCGTCGGGATGGCTCTGGCAGCTATGTTTCAAGGCCCACTCAAAGCCTTCGCGCGAAATATCAATCGCCAAAATACGGGCTTGCCCGACATCCTTCAGGCCCCATCCTGCGCGATACATCATCCACAGGAATGAAGGCTTGATCCAGGTCATGCGATCTATCTTAAAGGGCGGCGAAGCGAATGTGCCCTGACGCAGAGCCGCATCGGCGATCTGGTCGCTATAGGCTTGATACACCCGGATCGTTTATTCGTCGTAGACGGCTCGAATTTGATGTTCTGGAATCAGGTTCATCGGCCTCACTTAACAGATCTGGCTTCGGGAGCTGACCCGCGGCCGAATTTTCATCAGCGGCGATCAGCGCCTCGGCGGTGTGATTACGCCAGATGGCGAGGTGTAAGCAACCGGCGGAAATTCGAGGCCTTCCATCTTGCTCGGAGTTGCGTAAGTGGTTTTAGCAATGGTTGATGCATCAATAGGTGCGCTGCAAGCAATCGGGGGGAGGACAACGCTTTCATCGTTGCGCGGCGTTGGAGCCGGTCGCGACGATGCGGCATAATCAGGCGGAGCTGGCATCTGAGCGATCAATGTCGCCGAGATCGTTGTAATCCTTAGCCATTCAGTGGTAAGGCGGCGGTCGAAATTCTTCAATGCCTGCGCCACCGCCTCCGGGTGTAAATCGGCATCCGTCAAGTGGCGACGGTGTCGCTGCCTATGGTGCCCGCCAGTCTTTGTCGGTCGATCATACCCAGTACGAGACGACCTCGATCATACGCCTCATCACTGGATCTGTCCTGCCGGGTATCGTCGCCCGCGACAAGGCGCTGAGCGATAATGGCCGTCCACCGATGGGCGACCTGACCGCCGCACTCGACCTGACGCATTAACCGCTGCGAGCGACTCCGGCAAACGGGGCCGCTCGCTTTAAACCTGCCGTCAACGGTGCAGGAGCGGCCGCAATGCGGCCTGCGTTTCCTTCAGCATTGGCAAATAGCGCGCCTTCATCTCCGCCGCCGGGACGAGGGCGGCCGGCGCGCCGATATTGATCGCCGCGACCGTTACGCCGCGGTCGTTCTCCACGGGCACGGCGATCGAGCAGAGACCGAGTTCGAGCTCCTGATCGATGACGGCGTAGCCTTCGGCGCGCACGCGCCGGAATTCGGCAATGAGTTCCTCGGGATCGGTCTTGGTATTCGCTGTGTTTTGCCTCAGCTCGCTGCGGGCAAGGATGGCGCGGGCCTCGCTTTCGGGAAGAGCTGCGAGCAGCACGCGGCCCATCGAGGCGCAATAGGCCGGCAGGCGGCTGCCCGGGGTGAGATTGATTGACATGACCCGTCGTTGCGAGGCCCGGGCGACATAGACGATTTCGATGCCGTCGAGCACGGAGGCCGAGGCGCTCTGGCCGGCGCGTTCCGAGAGATGATCGAGATGCGGCTGCAACAGCGCCGGCAACGGCGTCGCTGAGAGATAGGCATGGCCGAGCCGCAGGATCTTCGGCGTCAGGGTGAAGAACTTACCGTCATAATCGGCATAGCCGAGTTCGGCGAGCGTCAGCAGCGAGCGGCGCACGGTGGCGCGGTCGAGATCCGTCAGCTTCGAAGCTTCGGCAATGGAAAGCCGCTGCCGCGTCTCGCCGAAGGCTTCGATGACTTTCAGGCCGCGGGCAAAGCCGCTGACGAAATCGGTTTCACGCATGGGTTCCAATCTCAAATCGATGTTGGGATCATGTGCGATATATGAACAAATGTCAAATATCGCACATATGATCTTGCAGAATGCCCCTGCTACGCTTTATCTCTGAACAAGAGGACGGCACAGGCAGGCGTCTGGCCGATCGAGTCAAGGAGATATCCGGCAATGGACAAGACAGTCGGGAGCACGGCAGAGGCTGTCTCCGAGATTGGCGACGGCGCGACCGTCATGATCGGTGGTTTCGGCGGTTCGGGCGCGCCGATCGAATTGATCCACGCCTTGATCGACAAGGGTTGCAAGGATCTCACCGTCATCAACAACAATGCCGGCAACGGCCGTATCGGCATCGCGGCGATGATCGATGCCGGCATGATCAGAAAGATGATCTGCTCGTTCCCGCGCTCGTCGGATCCGCGCGCCTTCACCGACAAATATCTGGCCGGCGAAATCGAGCTCGAACTGGTGCCGCAGGGAACGCTTGCCGAGCGCATCCGCGCCGGTGGGGCCGGCATTCCGGCCTTTTACACGCCGACGGCCTATGGCACCGAACTCGCCGAGGGCAAGGTCATCGCCGAATTCGACGGCCGCCATTATGTGCAGGAACGCTGGCTGAAGGCCGATTTCGCCATCGTCAAGGCCGCGGTCGGCGACACACACGGCAACCTCACCTACAACAAGGCCGGCCGCAATTTCAATCCGCTGATGTGCATGGCGGCGGCGAAAACCATTGTCCAGGTTTCGTCGATCGTGCCGGCCGGCGGCATCGATCCCGAGCATGTGGTGACCCCCGGCATCTTCGTCGACCGCGTCGTCGCCGTTGCCAATCCGCAGCAGGAAGAAGAGCTCATTCGAGCCGGAGTGGCCTACGTATGACCGTCGATACCAGAGAAGACATCAAGCTTTCCAATGCGCAGATCGCCTGGCGCGCCGCCCAGGACATCGCCGACGGCGCCTATGTGAACCTCGGCATCGGGTTTCCGGAAATGGTCGCCCGTTATCAGCCGCCCGGCCGCCAAGCGATCTTTCATACCGAAAACGGCATCCTTAATTTCGGCGAGCCTCCGGCGGAAGGTGAAGAAGACTGGGATCTGATCAATGCCGGCAAGAAGGCGGTGACGCTGAAGCCGGGCGCTGCCTTCTTCCACCACGCCGACAGTTTCGCCATGGTGCGTGGCGGCCATCTCGACGTCGCCATCCTTGGTGCATATCAGGTCGCGCAGAATGGCGATCTCGCCAACTGGCGGGTGGGCAGTAAGGGCGTCCCTGCTGTCGGCGGCGCCATGGATCTCGTGCACGGCGCCAAGCAGGTCTGCGTCATCACCGAGCACGTCACCAAGACGGGCGAGCCGAAGCTGGTGGAGAAATGCACATTCCCGCTGACCGGCGTGGCCTGCATCACCCGGGTCTACACCAGCCACGCTGTCATCGACATCGTCGATGGCCGCTTTGTCCTACGCGAAAAGCTGGCCGCCATGTCTGAGGAGGAATTGCAGGCGATGACGGGTGCCCCGCTTCATGTCGAAGGGCCGGTTGCCGATCTCGTCGTTCCGAAACTCTAAAGGAAAAGCCATGACCGAAGCCTTTATCTGCGACTATGTCAGGACGCCGATCGGCCGCTTCGCCGGCTCGCTCTCGCAGGTGCGCGCCGACGATCTCGGCGCCATCCCGCTGAAGGCGCTGATGCAGCGCAACGGCGCCGTCGACTGGGAAGCCGTCGACGACGTTATTTTCGGCTGCGCCAACCAGGCGGGTGAGGACAACCGCAATGTCGCGCGCATGTCGGCGCTCTTGGCCGGCCTGCCGATCGCGGTGCCGGGCACGACGATCAACCGGCTGTGCGGCTCCGGCATGGATGCGGTGATCACGGCTGCACGCGCCATCCGCGCCGGCGAGGCCGAACTGATGATCGCCGGCGGCGTCGAAAGCATGTCACGCGCGCCCTTCGTCATGCCGAAGGCCGAGACGGCCTTTTCGCGCGTGGCCGAAATTCACGACACCACGATCGGCTGGCGTTTCGTCAATCCTGTGATGAAGAAGCAGTATGGCGTCGATTCCATGCCGGAGACCGGCGAAAACGTCGCCGCGGATTATCATGTCAGCCGCGAGGACCAAGATGCCTTTGCGGTGCGCAGCCAGGCCAAGGCCGCCGCCGCCCAGGCAAGCGGACGTCTGGCGAAGGAGATTACCCCGGTCACTATTCCGCAGCGAAAGGGCGATCCCGTCGTCGTCGACAGGGACGAGCATCCGCGCGCGACGACGTTGGAAGCGCTGGCGAAACTTGCCACACCTTTCAAGAAAGAGGGGGGCACGGTCACCGCAGGCAATGCCTCCGGCGTCAATGACGGCGCGGCGGCGCTGATTGTCGCTTCGCAAGCGGCGGCGCGGAAATACGGCCTGACACCGATCGCCCGCATTCTCGGCGGCGCCACCGCCGCGGTTCCGCCTCGCGTCATGGGCATCGGCCCGATCCCGGCCTCGCGCAAGCTGATGGCCCGGCTCGGCATGACCCAGGAACAGTTCGACGTCATCGAACTCAACGAGGCCTTTGCCAGCCAGGGGCTGGCGGTGCTGCGCGCGCTCGGCATCGCCGATGACGATCAGCGGGTCAATCGGAATGGCGGCGCGATCGCGCTCGGCCATCCCCTGGGTATGTCGGGCGCCCGCATCACCGGCACGGCGGCGCTCGAGCTTGTGGAGACCGGCGGAAAATATTCGCTGTCGACGATGTGCATCGGCGTCGGTCAGGGCATTGCGATCGCGCTCGAAAGGGCTTGACACGCCGTTGCGCGCCGCGTCGTGCTTCGATAGAAACCGGGCATGCTGATCCGACCTGCGAACAACGACGACCGAAGTGCCATCTGGAGGATCATCGGACCGACGATCCGTGCCGGCGAGACCTATGCGCTCGACCGCGATCTCTCGGAAGCCGATGCGCTCGCCTACTGGATGGGGCCGGACAGCGAGACCTTCGTCGCTGAAGAGGATGGCGTCATCCTCGGCACCTATTATATCAAGGCCAATCAGGCCGGCGGCGGGCGCCATGTCTGCAATTGCGGCTACATGACCGATCCTGCCGCGAGCGGCCGTGGCGTCGCCCGCCGCATGCACGAACATTCGCTGGAGCATGCCCGCGCCAGGGGCTTCCGGGCCATGCAGTTCAATTTCGTTGTCAGCAACAATCGCCGCGCCGTTGCGCTTTGGCAATCGCTCGGCTTCGAGATCGTCGGCCGGCTTCCCGCCGTCTTCCTCCATCCGACCGAAGGTTATGTCGACGCACTGGTAATGTTTCGAACCCTGTAGGATCGTACGGAAAAAAAGATGTGACGGCGCTGTCGAAATTGCAACGGTCCAAACGTCTTTGATCGTAGGCGAGATGCGGCCGGCCGCATGCCTCGCGATCACTCCGTCGGCAGGGAGGTTTAAGCCATGGGTGTTTCCTATCGTTGGGTCATCGTCGCCGTCGGCGCTTTGATGTCGTGCGTGGCAATCGGCGCGATGTTCTCGCTGGCAATTTTTCAGGAACCGATCGCCAGCGCGACCGGCTGGTCGCATGTCGGGATTGCCAGCGCGATGACGCTGAATTTCATCGTCATGGGCATCGGCGGCTTCCTCTGGGGTGCTGCCAGCGACCGCTTTGGTCCGCGGATCGTCGTGATGATCGGATCCGTGCTGCTCGGTCTGGCGCTGGTGCTCGCGAGCCGCGCTGACACGCTCATGCAATTCCAGCTGACCTACGGCATGCTCGTCGGATCGGCCGCCAGCGCCTTTTTCGCGCCGATGATCGCGGCGACGACCGCCTGGTTCGACGAAAACCGCGGGCTTGCCGTGTCGCTCGTCTCCGCCGGCATGGGCGTGGCGCCGATGACCATCTCGCCTTTCGCGCGCTGGCTTATTTCCGCATATGAATGGCGTCCCGCCATGCTGATCATCGGCATTGCCGTATGGGTTCTGCTGCTGCCTGCTGCCTTTCTGGTTCGGCGTCCGCCTGCTTCTGCCGCTGAAACCGATACCGAGTTCGCGGTCGATGGTGCCCGGCCACAGCTGTCGAAGGTCTTCCGCTCGCCGCAATTCATCGTGCTCGGCCTGACCTTCTTTGCCTGCTGCGCCGCCCATTCCGGGCCGATCTTCCACATGGTGAACTATGCGACGATCTGCGGCGTCGCCCCGATGGCCGCCGTCAGCATCTACAGCGTCGAGGGCCTGGCCGGGCTCGGCGGTCGGCTGCTCTATGGCAGCCTCGCCGACAGGATTGGCGTGAAGCCGGTTCTGGTTGCCGGATTGCTGGTACAGGCGGCGGCGCTCGCGACCTACCTCCTCGTCAGTAGGCTCGGCGAATTCTACGCGCTCGCCATCATTTTCGGCAGCGCCTATGGCGGCGTGATGCCGCTCTATGCCGTCCTGGCGCGGGAATATTTCGGACAGCGCATCATCGGCACTGTCCTTGGCGCGGCGACGATGCTCTCCAGCCTCGGCATGGCCTTCGGCCCTCTGATCGGCGGCTGGATCTTCGACACTTTCGCCAATTATTCCTGGCTGTTCATCGGCTCCGCGATGGTTGGGCTGGGTGCGGCGGCGATCGCGCTCGCCTTCCCGCCACTCGCCCGCCTGAAGCCGCAGCCGGCTTTTGACGTGTCTTCCTAACGATTTCTTTCAAGGGCCAGTGAACTTCCATCAGCGGGCATCGGCGACGATGCCCGCTGAAATGAATTCGAGCGTGTCGCAAGGACCTCGACTCTCGCTCTTTCGTGCATTGCCCTTGTTAGGTTTCGGCTGATAGACTTCCCGTGCCTGTTTCATCACCTATGTCTTTGGTTTTTCGGGAGGCGTTATAGCCATGACAGAACTTGCTCAAATGCTCGCATCCATCAAATTACCGGATCTGTCAGGCAAGGCCGTGCTGATCACCGGCGCCTCGACCGGGATCGGGGCGGCGCTCGCCCGCGCCTTTGCGGCGCAGGGCGCCAAGGTAGGCGTGCATTATAACGCCAGCCGCGAGCCGGCGGAAAGGCTAGGCGAAGAAATCCGGACTGCCGGCGGCACGGTGCACCTGATCCAAGGCGACGTGTCGCGGGAAGGCGAGACGGAGCGGGTCGTCGAAGAAACGGCGAAGACCTTCGGTCATCTCGACGGCCTCATCAACAACGCCGGCGGCATGCTGGGGCGCAAGCCGACCTCGGAATATACCGATGCGCATTATGCGGCGGTCATGGACCTCAATGCCCGCTCGGTGCTGGCGGCGACGCGTGCGGCCCATCCCTGGCTGAAAAAGCAGGGCGGCTTCATCATCAACACTACCTCCATCGCCGCACGCAACGGCGGTGGGAACGGCGCGATTCTCTATGCGGCTTCCAAGGGCTTCGTCTCAACCATCACGCGCGGCCATGCCAAGGAATTCGTCGGCGACAGGATTCGCGTCAATGCCGTGGCGCCGGGTGTCATCGCCACGCCCTTCCACGAGCGTTATACGGATGACGAGCAGATGGAGCTGCAGCGCAAGTCGATCCCGATGGGCTTCGTCGGCACATCGGAGGATTGCGTCGGCGCTTATCTCTTCCTCGCCTCGCCGACACTGTCGGGCTATATCACGGGCCAGATCATCGAGGTCAATGGCGGCCAGCTGATGCCATAAAGCATACCTCCGGAGGCGCTCTCTTTCCTTTTGCCTCTCCGGAGGGAACTTTCGAAACGCCGTCACGTTTCCCGCTTGGCCATATTTTCAAGCGGGGCACCATGAGCTTTTCATTTTCGGAACTCGACTTCCTCAAACCGGAGCTCGGGGCGGAATATATCGGCTCAGGCACCCACTTCGCCGTCTTCTCGGCCCATGCGGAACAGATCGAGCTCTGCCTCTTTTCCCCCGACGGAAAGGATGAGATCGCGCGGCTGCCTCTGCCGAAACGCGAGGGCGACATCTGGTCGGGCTATATTGCCGGCATCGGACCGGGAACCGTATACGGCTATCGCGCCCACGGCCCCTACGACCCCGGCGCCGGCCACCGTTTCAATCCGAACAAGCTTCTGCTCGACCCCTATGCAAAACAGGTAACGGGCGAGCTCCAATGGCACGATTCTCTATTCGGCTATCGGATCGGCGAGGACGATCTTTCCTTCGACGACCGAGACAGCGCGCCGTTCATGGTCAAGAGCGTTGTGCAGGATCCGGACTTCGACTGGGCGGGTGAAGAAGCAATCCGCCGGCCTTGGCCAGACACCATCATCTACGAGGCGCATGTGCGCGGCCTGACGATGACGCATCCGAAAGTGCCTGACCGGCTGCGCGGCACCTTCCTCGGCATGTGCAGCGACCCGATCATTGACCACCTCGTCAAGCTCGGGATTTCCGCGATCGAGCTTCTCCCGATCCAGTATTTCCTCGACGACCGCTATCTCTTGGAAAAGAACCTGAGGAACTATTGGGGCTACCAGACGCTTGGATTCTTCGCGCCGCAATCGCGTTATTTGTCCGGCGACAAGATCACCGAGATCAAGACCATGGTGAAGCGGTTTCATGCCGCCGGCATCGAGGTGATCATGGATGTGGTCTATAACCATACGGCCGAAGGCAGCGAGAAGGGGCCGACGCTGTCTTTTCGCGGGCTCGATAATGCGAGCTATTATATCCTTTCTCCCGATGATCCGCGCCACACCTTCGATACGACAGGGACCGGCAATACGCTGAATGTCGCCAATCCGATGGTGATGCGCATGGTGCTGGACAGCCTGCGTTACTGGGTGGGCGTCATGCATATTGATGGTTTCCGCTTCGATCTCGCCAGCACGCTCGGCCGCCAGGATCTGGAGTTCGACCGCCAGGGCCTGTTCTTTGGCGCCATCCGCCAGGACCCGATCCTTTCCGGGGTCAAGCTGATCGCAGAACCCTGGGATATTGGCGCGGGCGGCTATCAGGTCGGCGGTTTCCCCCATCCCTTCCGCGAATGGAACGACAAGTTCCGGGACGACGTGCGCCGCTTCTGGAAAGGCGACGGGGGCATGGTGTCGGAGCTGGCGGCGCGCATCACTGGCTCGGCGCCGCAGTTCAACCATTCGGACCGGGGAGCGACCTCTTCGATCAATCTCCTGTCGGCCCATGACGGCTTCACGCTGATGGACACGGTGTCCTTCGACGGCAAGCACAATGAGGCGAATGGCGAGGACAACCGGGACGGTCATTCGGACAATCATTCCGATAATATGGGTGCCGAGGGCGCCACCGATAATGCAGAAATCAATGCGGCGCGCGCACGCCGGCGGCGCAACATGATGGCGACGCTGATGTTGTCTCAAGGCGTGCCGATGATCCTTGCCGGTGACGAGCTCGGCAACAGTCAGGGCGGGAACAACAACGCCTATTGTCAGGACAACGAAATCGGCTGGACGAGTTGGGAGGGGCTCGACGATCCATTTCTCGATTTCTGTCGGCAGGCCGTCGCCTTCCGCAAGGCGCATCCCGTCCTGCGACAAGAGCGGTTCTTGACCGGTGAGACGAGCGAGGATGGCCGCATCGAGATCGCCTGGTACAAGCCGGACGGTAGTTTCATGGACGACGGGGCCTGGAATGATGATGGATTACAGGTCATCGGCGTTTATGTCTCGAAGAGCGTGCACGCGATGGACACCGAAAAGATGGACGATCTTTTCCTGGTCTTCAACGCTGGCGGCGACTGCGAAGTCCACCTGCCTGGCGTCAACGGCGTGAGCCAATGGTCCAGAGTTCTGGATACCGGAATGGAGACGAACGCCTTTCAGGTGCATGATCCGGAAAATCCGGCGATGGTTTACGCTCAGAGTGTCGCGGTCTTCGCACCGAGGGAGCAGGCTGAACCGCCGAAAGACGCGACCAAGGCCGAGCGCCGCCGCTGGTTCCAGTTTGGTTTCAGGACCCGATAGTAGGTCATCGAAAGTATGAATGCCGAAGCCATCACCGAACTGGGTCTAATCTATGTCAGCGATACCGAGCCCGGCATTCGCAGGCGAAGGAAAGGCAAGGGCTTCAGCTATGTGATGCCTGATGGCACGACCTTATCCGACGAGGTGCAGCGGGCACGCATCGGCGCGCTCGGCCTGCCGCCGGCCTATGAGAATGTCTGGATCTGCCTCTACGAGAACGGCCATCTCCAGGCGACCGGCTTCGATGCGCGCGGGCGCAAGCAATACCGTTATCACAAGGACTGGCAATCCTTCCGCAGCGCCGGAAAATTCCATCAGCTGATCGAATTCGGCCGGGCATTGCCGAAGATTCGCCGCACCGTCCTTCGTCATCTCGATACCGGCACGGAAGATGTCAACGGCGTGCTGGCTGCTTTGACGACACTGCTCGACGAAGCGCATCTGCGGGTCGGCAACCAGGCCTATGTCAGGGAGAACGGCACCTATGGCGCAACGACGCTGTTGAAGCGGCACCTGAGGATCGTTGATGGGCGGATCGAGCTGAAGTTCCGCGCCAAGGGCGGCAAGCGCGTCCAGCGCAGCCTCAAGCATCCCAGATTGCAGAAGATCCTCGAAGAGATCGCCGATCTGCCCGGCCGGCAGCTCTTCGTCTGGAAGGATGAGAGCGGCGCGTTGAAACCCGTCGATTCCGGCCGGCTGAATGCCTATCTGGCGGAGATATCGGGTATTCCGATTTCCGCCAAGACATTCCGCACCTGGGCCGGATCGCTGGCAGCCTTCGGCGCGGCCCGCGAAAAAATTGCCGGCGGCGGCCGGCCGACGGTCAAGGAAATGTCGGAGGCGGCGGCCGAGGCGCTGCACAATACGCCGGCAATTTCACGCTCGAGCTACATCCATCCGGCGATCATCGCGCTCGCCGGCAATGACCATCCTGTGATCGAGGGTCGCAACGAGCCGCTGCGAGGCTTGCGGGCGGAAGAAAATAGGCTACTTGATTTCCTGACACGCGAGATCGAGGAATGAGCCCTGCAAACCCGCCGACATCGGACGTATCCCTGACCCATCCCGATCGGCTTTACTGGCCGGACGAGGGTGTGACCAAGCAGAAGCTGGCGGATTATTACGCCGCTGTCTGGCGTTTCATGGCACCTTATCTCGTCAACCGGCCGTTGGCGCTGTTGCGCCTGCCGGACGGCATTAAAAGCCACCAGCGATTTTTCCAGAAACACGGCTGGAAAGGCATGAATTCCCATATCGAGGAGATCGCCGACCCGCAGGACGCGGACGGCGAGAAACTGCTGCGCGTCTCCGATTTCGACGGGCTTGTCGCACTGGTGCAATCGGCGGCGCTTGAAATTCACCCCTGGGGCACGACGACCGATCATTGGGAAAGACCCGATATGATCATCATGGATCTCGATCCTGGCGAGGACGTGGCCTGGAGCGCGGTGACATCGGCTGCGCTTGACGTAAAGGCGCGGCTGGAAGCCCGCGGGCTTGCCGCCTTCGTAAAGACATCCGGCGGCAAGGGACTGCATGTGGTGGCGCCGCTTGCGCCGAAGGCCGGCTGGGCCGAGGTGAAGGATTTTGCCCACGCTCTGGCTGAAAGCATGTCGGCCGACGCGCCGGAGAAATATCTGGCAACCGCGACGAAGACAAAACGCGGTGGGCATATCTATATCGATTATCTCCGCAACGGCCGCGGCAGCACGGCGGTCGCGCCCTATTCGACGCGGGCGCGGCCGGGTGCGCCGGTGTCGATGCCGCTCGACTGGTCCCTCCTGAAGGAACTCAACGGTCCGGCCGCCTTCACTCTCGCCAATGTGCCGCAGCGGCTGGAGACGAGGCCGCGCGATCCCTGGGGTGATTTCTTCGATGCAGCCGTGCCGCTGCCATGAATGGCCCGCTCATTCCGTGCTGTCGAGCTCGGGATAATGTCTGAAAATCCCTTCCTCGTTGAAGGCGAGGCGGCGAGGGGAGGCGAGATAGCTGGCGATATTCGGCCGCTTTGCCACCGCAGCATGAAGGGCCAGAAGGGCGGGGTAATCCTCCTTACGTTTGGCCATTGCTTTCGGAAAGGCATAGGTCAGTCCTTCGATCACCTGGAAGAGCGAGAGGTCGACATAGGTCAGCGCGTCGCCGACCATATGACCGGAACCATCAGGGTTTTGCCGCAGCACACGCTCGAAATAGCCAAGATACTTCGGAATGCGCTGGCCGATAAAGGCCGCCGAGCGGGCCTTCGCCTCCTGCTTCTGCTCTTCGTAATATCGCCCCATGTCGATCGGGTGATGCGTGTCGTGCACCTCGGCCACGAAATCGGTGACTGTGAGCTGCAGGCCGTTGGCGACATGACGAAGGCCCTCAACTCCAGGCGCAAGTCCCAGCCTCGGGCCGAGATAAAACAGGATGTTGGCGACATGCGGGATGATTAGATCGCCGTGCTTGAGAAAGGGTGGCGCGAAGGGAATATGCGCTTCGCTTTCGCTTTCCAGGATCTCGAACATGGCACCGGTGCCGCGGCCAGGCTCACGGGTAATGTCGACGAAATCGGCGCCGGCCTCTTCCAGCGCGAGCCGGACGAATTCGCCGCGCCCCTGAATGCCGTCCCAGTAATAAAGCTCATAGGCCATCTCAGCTTAATCCTTCGGTTTACGACCGAAGTCTTTTCGCAGTTCGTCCTTGGCTTCATCAAGGGTGGCCCGCCGTTTTTTCGTCAATTGGTCGCCGGCGCGGTTGATGTAGAAGGTCAGCATCGACATGGCCGCGCGAAACGGGCTGGACTTGAGGCGATGGCTGTCCTCGGCAGAATGCTTGACCGAGCGGGCAATCTTCTTCGGATCGTCCGATTTGAACACGCCTTCCTTCAGGTCCATTGCGTCGCTGTGCTCGGTGACGTCCTGCGACCATTTCTTCTTTGATTTGGCCATGGCGAAATCCTCTGCCGGACACGGGCGGCGCAGGCCGCCGCCGTTTCCGCCCCCTTAGTGATGGCTGTGGTGCTCGTTGCGTTTGCGCGTCGCTGCCGCCTTCTTGGCCGAAGCGGACCGTTCCTCTTTCGAGCGCGCCGCGGATGCAGCGCCGCCGGCGCGTCCGCCCTTTTCTGAGGATTCATGCGTATCCTTCTTGCCGCGGCCGGATCCGGATTTGTTGCCGCCGCCGCTTTCCTTGTTGACCGTCGCCCAGGCACGCCGTTCAGCTTCCTTATCGGAAACGCCGCGATCCTCGTAGCTTTCCTCGATATGCTCAGCCTTGCGCTTCTGCTTGTCGGTATAGTCAGATTTGTCTCCTCGCGGCATCTTCTCCTCCTGTTGTTTGCAAAGCGATGGAACGCGTGTTTAAGAAGAATCCAACCGGTGCGGAGCGCAAAAGTTCCCTCGGAGGTCGTTGCCCCGGAACAAAAGCCGGTTTTGCCAGGTTGTCGACGGGAAGGGCTGCATAATCCTGATATAACAAGGAGCCGAGAAC
Source organism: Rhizobium lentis (assembly GCF_014200175.1). Classification (GTDB taxonomy): domain Bacteria; phylum Pseudomonadota; class Alphaproteobacteria; order Rhizobiales; family Rhizobiaceae; genus Rhizobium; species Rhizobium mulingense. Next base: position 193,683 of record NZ_JACHBD010000011.1, read on the forward strand.
ATGCAAAAAACACCTCGTCAGCCGATGGAACCGCTGATCGACGTGAACGGCCAGATATCCCCGGTCACCTACACCGTCCGCTTCAAGGAGGGAATGAGCCATTCCTATGGGTCGATATCCGCCTGATGGCGGCGCGCGATTGGCTGCTGCAGAGGGGCTAGCAACGCTGCCGTCTTCGAGCGGTTATTTTCGGTAGAATTTTTGCGACGCTGCAAGGGTGCGGCCAATGTCGAATGAGGGCAGTTGTAGCGGTCTGCGGGGATCGCGGAAAACCAGTCCGACGAGCTTGTCTACGACAAGGATCAATCCGAAGGCGAGACCGAGATAGAGCAGCGCGGCGACGAGCAGGAGCGAGATCTCCATATCTCATACGACCACGGTGAAGGCGCGTCCGCGGGCTGCGGAAGCGGGCAAGGCAAGGATTACGGGAGGGCCGTATGTCATGATAATTTTCCCGGTTTCGCCGCAAACAGCCCTGGTACCGCTTGTTCCCGACCATCGGGCGAGAGGTCAGCTTCTGGAAGCCTCAAAGCTTGCAGCGTCATCCGGCCTCTGTTCACCCCCGCGTGGAATAGCCCACCTCCAAACCTTCATAAAACACAATTAATTCAGGCGTATGACAAAGAAAAGCCGATGGGCGTCGCGACGACGCCCATTGATCGATGTGTTCGGTATATGCCGTGTTTCAGGACGCCGTCTTGCGGCTCGCAGTCCGCTTGGGCGCCGGCGTAACCACGCCGTTCGTCTTGGCGCCGGTTGCAACGCTCTTCGGGGCCGTTACGGCGCGTTTGGCCTTGGACTTAGCTTCCTTGCCGTTGGCAGCAGAGCCTTCAAGCGCTTCGCACTCGTGGCGTGCCTGTTCCCAATGAATGGAATCTCGCCCTGTCGGATAGCCCTCTTCTTCCCAGAGGGCGTATGCACGTTTCTTGATCCACTCTTCCCGAGTTTCTGCCATCGCTGATCTCCAGTCACATAATGCCGTCGTTCGAACGCGATACTGCCTGGATGGTTCCAGAGGAGGGCCGCTGTTGCAAGTGAAAATCAGCCTACAACCCTAAATATTTTGCGTCGCAGCATATCAGGGTTGAGAATCGGCATTCAACGAGACTGAAATTCCGCCGCCTTGTGCAGATCTGACACGAACGCCTGGCGCTGTCGGTGCTTCTCTTTCTCGTCACGGATGCGCAGCAGAAAGGAAGGATGGATGGTGACGAGAACGGGCGGATGGTTCCTCGGCTGCAGGATATGGCCGCGCTCCGGCGTCAGTTTCGCCTTCGGTCCAAGCAGTGCGTAGAGCGCGCTTGCGCCCAGCGCCACGACGAGCTTCGGCTGCAGGATGTCGAGCTCGGCGCCGAGCCACCAGGCGCACCGCCGAATCTCGCCGGCATTGGGTTTGGCATGCAGGCGCCGTTTGCCGCGCGGCGTGAACTTGAAGTGCTTGACCGCATTGGTGACGTAGCAGCGCTCGCGATCGAGACCGGCTTCTTCGAGACAGTGGTCGAGCAGATGGCCGGCAGGGCCGACAAAGGGCCTGCCGGTGATATCTTCCCGGTCACCCGGCTGCTCGCCGACAAGAACGATCTCGGCCTTGTCGGGGCCTTCGCCGAAAACGGTCTGCGTGGCGTTCCTGTAGAGGTCACAACGGGTGCAGCCTTCGGCCTGATGGCGCAGTTCGGCAATGCTGTCCGCATCCGCGATTTCGAGCGTCAAGGCGGGGCCGAGGTTTGCGGCGATATTCATGATCGCGATCCTCATCTCCTTGGGATCAATCGCTCGCAACGGGGATTGTTCCCGCCGCCGAGCCGGCGCCGCCTGCGGAAGGATGGCAACGCGCGAGAAATTTCGCGCCATGGGAGAGAGCAGGCGCAATTGAACGCCGCCGTTTCGCGGCTATATTGGCCAGCGATGTTCTATCTCCTGTCGACCTACTGGCCGCATATCCTCTTTGTCGTTTCGGTCGCCATGGGGGCCGCGGCGGCGATCCATGCCGCCATGACCAAGGAGGAAGTGCGCGCCGCGATCGGCTGGGTCGGCGTCATCATCCTGTCTCCGATCGTCGGCGCGCTGCTTTATGCGATTGCCGGCATCAACCGCATCCGCCGCAAATCGCTGAGCATTCGCCGCGACGCCTTGCTGCTTGCGCCCGGCATCGACGAGCTGGAGACGTTCGACGCCGAGGCCGAGACGGTGATCAGCCAGTTCGGCCGCCGCTTTGCGGCGCTGCAGACGCTGGGCGACCGGGTGACCCGCAACCCGCTGACCTCGGGCAATGCGATCGATATGCTGGAGACCGGCGACGAGGCCTATGCGGCGATGAAATCAGCCGTCGACGAGGCGAGCCGCAGCATCCTGCTCGAAACCTATATTTTCGACCGCGACGCGATCGGGCTGCGCATCGCCGACGCGCTGATTGCGGCGGTCAAGCGCGGCGTTGCGGTGCGGGTGCTGATCGATGCCGTCGGCGCGCGTTATTCGGTGCCAAGCATTCTCGGTTATCTCAAGGAGGGCGGCGTCACCGTCGCCGTCTTCAACGGCAACGTCATTATGGGCTTGCGGCTGCCCTATGCGAATCTGCGCACCCACCGCAAGATCCTGATCGTCGACGGCCGTATTGCGCTGACGGGCGGAATGAATATCAGGGCGGGCTTCAGCGAGGAGGAGACGGGCGATAGCTTCGCCCATGATACGCATTTCAGCGTCACCGGCCCTGTCGTCGCCGACCTCTTCGACCTTGCCGCCGAAGACTGGCGTTTCACCACCGGAGAGCTGTTGAACGGCGAAGCCTGGCGCATCGAACCGCCGCAGCGCAACCCCGGCGATCCCATCCTGATGCGCGTCGTCGCTTCCGGACCGGATCGCAGCGTCGAAACAAACCACAAGATGCTGATGGGCGCTTTTTCCGTCGCGCGGCAATCGATCCGCATCATGTCGCCCTATTTCCTGCCGGATCGCGAACTGATCAGCGCCCTGGTGACGGCGGCGCGACGGGGCGTAGAAGTCGATATCGTGGTGCCTGACGTCAACAATCTGATGCTGGTCGACCGGGCGATGACGGCGCAATTCGATCAGATCCTCAAGAACTATTGCCGCATCTGGCGCTCGACCGGCAGCTTCAGCCACTCCAAGCTGCTGACGGTCGACGGCACCTGGGCCTATGTCGGCTCTTCCAATCTCGATCCGCGCTCGCTCAGGCTGAATTTCGAGGTTGATCTCGAGGTGCTGAACGAGGGCTTTGCCGCCGAGATCGACGAGCATATCGACGAAACCCTGAAATCGGCGACGCTGGTGACGCTGGAGGGCTTGCGCGCGCGGCCCTTTCCGGTCCGGCTGCTCGAGAAGGTGTTGTGGTTGGGGTCGCCCTATCTTTGAACGATTTTTTATCTCGGACATGGCAAGTTCCGCTTGCCCGCCTATACTGCGGGTGAAGCGTTTTTGATCAACCAAACCAGTGCGCTCTTCCGATGCACGCCAAAAAAGACAGCCTTCCCGCCAGCATTCTCGCCTCGATCAGGAGCCGGAAGAAGCGGCTCGACGCGGCCCAGTTGGAGGCAAGGCCGCGTAGCGCCGGAACGCTGATCGCCTCCTACAATGTGCACAAATGCGTCGGCACCGACCGCCGCTTCGACCCGGAGCGCACCAGCCGGGTGATCCATGAAATCGGCGCAGACGTGATCGCGCTACAGGAGGCCGATACGCGCTTCGGCGAGCGCACCGGCATTCTCGATCTCGGCCGACTGGAGCGAGAGACGGGACTGATACCGGTGCCGGTTCCCGGCATGGCCAAGGCGCATGGCTGGCACGGCAATGTCGTGCTGTTCAAGAAGGGGCTGGTGCATGACGTGCATCAGATCAGGCTGCCGGGGCTGGAGCCGCGCGGCGCCCTTGTCGCCGAGATCGAGCTCGAAGAGGGCGGCGTGCTGCGCATCATTGCCGCGCATTTCGGCCTGCTGCGGCATAACAGAGCCCAGCAGGCCCGCACTTTGGTGGAACTGATAAAAGACCGCCACGAGATGCCGACCATCCTTCTCGGCGACCTCAACGAATGGCGCCTCGGCGACCGCTCCTCGCTCAACACTTTCCAATCCGCCTTCGGAGAGCTGCCGCCCGCAGTCCCCAGCTTCCCTGCCGGCCTGCCGCTTCTGGCGCTCGACCGCATCATCGCCAACCGCAAGGGGATCATCACCGAAGTGGAAGCGCATGATACGCCGCTGGCGCGTATTGCCTCGGATCATTTGCCGATCAAGGCGCTGGTCGATTTGAAATCAGTGGCCGATTAGCACCTCTAAGCTGCTGTTCTGAAAGCTTCCGACGAATGTGAAGGGGCAACATTCTTGCCCACTGGAGCTGCCGTGCTGCAGCCGTTGCGGATGCGTCTGATGCGTCTGACACTTCTCCGATAACGGCCTCGACTGCTCAGGCGGTTCACACCAAGATCGAAAGCGGTCGTATTCCGCCAGCCAGTATCATCGATGATGATGCCGATCCGCTCGCCATTCAGCCACTGCGGCATGGTGCGGCTGTGCCAATGGCTCGAGAGTTGAGCAAAATTTTCCTCTGCTGGCAGCGAATCGCTATCGCCGGCTGACACGATGCCGCAAACAACAATCAATCGCGATCCCCAGAGAAGTTCATTTCTCCGCCACGGGCGGCGATTTTGCCTTCCAGCCTGTGGAGATCAGCAGGGCTTCACGCTCTTCGGCCGCCATGGCACGAAGCCGATGCCGCACCGTGAGGCGTATGGCCACAAATCCGGCAATGCCTAAAACAGACTTTCCGACTATCCCGAAGATCGTCATGACCATAGCCCAGGTTGCCAGTACACTGTTCAAGGCAAGATAGGCGTTCAGCGTGGCGGAAACAAACATCAGACCAGCCCATGCAAAGCCGACATAGGTGGCGACATCGGATGCGACTTCCCGGGAAATCGAAGGCAGGTAGCGGTTTATCCAGCCGGGTTTCAGCATGACGATGCCGACGATTGCGTAGATCGCAGTCGGCTTGAATAGCACGAAGCGCGGACTGTCCGTCAGCACTGTGGCCGTCCCTGATGCGATCACCAGAAAAACACTCATCCACTCCATGACGTCTATCGGCTTTCGCCGGCCGAGTTGCAGCGCAATCTGAATGACGCCAAGCAACATTCCGAAGCCGGCCGAAAGCGCAGCGTTGCGCGTAAAGGAAAACAGGATAAGGAAGAGCAGGCTCGAAGCCAGATCGCTGAGCAGCAATCTAGCCGTTTGCAGGAAAGCTTTCATGAGACGCGGGCACCATCGGGACTGGTTCGGGCTCCGTAGAGCGAATGGCGGCCTCCATCAAGAGATTGGTGTGTGACTTGGCAGTGACGCGTTGCGATGTCGATAAGCTAAACTGAACCCCATGAGTTTGGCGAGTTAAGAGATGGATGGCGTGTCGATGTGAACCGTCATTTACAGCGGGCGGCGCACACCGAGCTCACGCTGATGACGACGTGCAGCAGGCACTCATGATTTACATCTCAAAGCAAGTCACGGGTCTGCGAATACACTCTGCCGTCATGCCGCGGCCTCGTAGCCTCTAGAAGCCGGGCTCTCAAGGCCTTCAAGCTGAAAGCGTGCGATCATCTCGGTAAGTGCGAGCGCCTCTGACGATAGCTGTTGCGTGGCGGCATTGGTCTCTTCTACCATCGCCGCATTTTGCTGCGTCATACGATCAATATCGTTCACCGACGCATTGATCGAATGGAGTGTCGTCGCTTGGTCGCGGCTTGACGAGGCGATCAGTTCAATATGGCCGACGATGTGCACGATCTCGCTGGAAATCTCCATCAGCGCATCGCCAGTGCGGCCGACGAACTCGGAGCCTGACGCAACCTCTCGGACGGAATTGTTGATGAGCTCGCCGATTTCCTTGGCTGCGCGAGCCGATCGCTGCGCCAGCTCCCGCACTTCCTGCGCCACGACTGCAAAGCCCTTGCCGGCCTCACCCGCTCTCGCTGCTTCGACTCCCGCATTCAGGGCCAAGAGATTGGTCTGGAAAGCGATGGAATCGATGGCGCTGACAATCTGCACGATTTTGCCCGACGCGTCCTCAATTCGTCCCATAGCCGATACTGCGTTTTGGACAACCGAAGCCGAGGCATCGGCGCCCTGTTTGGCGCGCTGGACAAGCGCAAGCGCTGCTGCTGCCCGTCCTGAAGAGGTGTTGACGGCGGAAGAAATCTCCTCCACAGCCGCTGCGGTTTCCTCAAGGGCAGCCGCCTGCTTCTCCGTTCGACTGGCCAGGTCATCAACGGCTTCCGCCATCTGGCGGCCATTGTCGCTAAAGAGCGAAGACGTCTCCCGGATCTCGCAGAGCGTCTCTCTGAGGCCCGCCACCGACATGTTGAAATCGGTACGGATCCGGTCGAGTTCGGGGGCAAAGGGCGTATCGATCGCAAAATTCAACTGCCCGCGCGACAGCCGCGTGAGACCTTCTGCCAGCGCCTCGATTGCGGCGTCAACCTGACTCTTGGCGCTACGCCGCTCGAGTTCGTTGTGGGCGCGCTCGGATTCCGCCTCACGACGCGCGATCTCGGCCTGTTGTTCCATTTCGACTTTCGACAGCGCATTTTGTTTGAAGATGGAAAGCGCACGGGCCATTTCCCCGATTTCGTCGCCCCGTGTCTCGCCGGTGATTGTGGTGTCGAGCCTTCCCTCTGCGATCTTGCGCATCGCTGCGGTAATCTGGGTGATAGGTCCCTTCAGGGTGAAGACCAGCGCGGCACCTGCGGCCATAGCAATCAGGATGCCGATTACAATCGCGCCGCCGGATATTCTATTGGCCTGTTGACGATCCTGCCCAGCATTTTCCTTCTGGGTCTCGGCGAATTGCGCAAGCAGGTTCCAGGTGTTGTCGATCTGCCCCGTGGCGCTGTCGAACTCGGCAAGCTTGCGCGCCGCCCCTTCGGAGAGCGCTGCCGCGTTCGCCGCAAGCAGATCGAGAACCGGTTGAGCCTTCTTCGGAATTTCGGCAAAAACGGGATCGTCGGTCACCACGCCGGCGAGACGGCCGAGCTCGGTCTGATACATGTAGATCGACTGCTGGACTTTTTTCACTCGCGCGTCGTCTGGTTTGCCGGCGAGTTCGGCGAAGCCGACGCGGATCTCATTATTGCTATTAACGATAGCACGCAGTTCGTTGCCGACATTCGTCGCCTGAGAAATATCCTTGTCCGACGCGGCAAGCGCGAGTACGGAGGTCCGCATCAGATCGTCGCCAATCGTCTTGAGACTGTCGCCAGTTGCAGCAAGATTGGCGATGGCGGTATCCGTTGTCGGGACATCCAAAGTGTCCGGCGACGCCTTCGAAGCGTTGGCGATGGCATCTACCGCAGCGGCATACTGCGTGGCGGGGGCTTGGCTGTCGGTCGCTATCGCAGGCGAAAGCTGCTCCCTTGCCTTCTGCAAATCGGGCGCATATTTGGCCAGAAGGCTAAGCTTGTCCGGAGGCGTTGCAGCGTTCGTATAATCATTGCGAAATTTTGTCGCAACACTGGCGGCCGCAATGATGGAGACGGCGTTGCTGAGGCCGCTCTTGTTGGCATTCTCCATCTTTTTCGCACTGGCCATCAGCATGAACGAGCGCTTGCCAACCTGCCCTTGCAGGTCAAGAAGTGCCGCCGAAGCAGCGTCCACGTCACTGAGAATTTTCTGCTGTCCCGTTTCGATTTGCCAGATCGCTTCGATCTTTTGCGGGATGATTTGCGACTGGTCGAGCGCCCGGTCGAGAAGCCCCACATCGGTCGTCGGCCTTAAAGTTTCGATCGTCCGGTTCAGGTTTGCCAATTGCTCTCGGGCGTCCGCAAGCGCGGTGTCACGAGCTTCCAGCGACGGCTTCATCAGAAAGCCGGTCATGCTTGAAGAAACATGTTTGAACCCGTTCAGAGACTGCAAAACATGGTTGGAGATCTCCATCCGCCCTTCGAGAAGGCTCGACGCGTAGTATCCCGTCAATCCTACTGCGCATAGGCTGATGACGAATGGCGCCAAGAGCGCGAGCACCTTCGTCTGAATGCGAGCCCGCGACATCAAACCATGTACCATAAATCCACCCCCAAATTTGAAGGTAAAGCTGCCATCCTTTTCTTAAGGACCGATGAAGGGACTAGCCGTCCCCTGGTCGCCGCCGCGCAGAACAACAGCGGCGGAATCGCCAAACGGAGGCTGCCGAATTTCGGGCGTCATTTCGGCATCGCGATGGCCATGACATGCATCGGCTTCAGACGAGGAAGCAAGCCCAGGCGAGCCGCAAGGCCAGGACTACGTGATCGCGAGACGTGGAAGCGAAAGCCGAATCAATAATCCACCGGGCGTCCATGACCGCTCGATATGGATGTCAAGGCTTTGCGCTATCTTTTGCTCGAGGATGCTTCCAAAGCCGGAAGTGGGCTGGGTCGGATCTGCATCTATCGGGCCGTGCGCCTCAAGCCAAACCAACTCGATAGCGTCCGGTGAGATGGTCAACGTGATATCGACGGTCCCGTCGCCAACGGAGAGCGCTCCGTACTTCGCAGCGTTCGTTGCGAGCTCGTGAAACAGGAGCGCGAGATTGGTGATCTTCGCACGGGTTACCTCGACGTCATCCCCATGCAGCGTCCACTGCCGGTGGTCGTCGTGCCCGTAGGGCGCAAGGATATTCGAGAGAAGCTGAAACAGCGTGGCTGGAGGATCCTCAACGGACCGGCCGGCAAGGCTTGGCAACGTTATCTCGTGCGCGCGTGCCAAAGCCATGAGCCTATCCTTCATGCTGGAGGCGAGATCGCTCGCCGTAACCGCGTTTCGGGCTGCGAGGGTGATAATGCTGGCGACAACCGCAAAAAGGTTTTTTATTCGGTGATGCATCTCCCGAAGGAGCATTTCCCGGTGCTCGGCTTCCCGCCTGCGCTCCGAGATGTCGCGAGCGATTTTCGATGCTCCGATAATTGTGCCGCTGTCGTCTCTGATGGGGGAGATTGTCAAAGAGATGTCGATCAGGTTGCCGTCCTTGCGACGTCGTACCGTTTCAAAGTGATCGACGCGTTCACCGGCTTGAATGCGCGCGAGAATGGCAGGTTCTTCATCAAGACGATCCGCCGGGATGACGATGGTGATGGGCTGGCCGACTGCTTCGTCCGCGGTATATCCGAAGATTCGCTCGGCACCCTTGTTCCACGTAGTGATGATGCCGGACAAGCTCTTGCTGACAATGGCATCGTCTGACGATTCGACAATGGCTGCGAGAAAGGCCGCGGCATCATAAGCTGCCGGTACAGCCTCGGCGGTTGCTTGTCTTTCTTGATCACCCAAACCCATTGTGGTCGCCTCAGTTGTATGCCTGAAAAAGCGAACTCTCGCAGCCGCAATTTGGAGCATATCGTATCATCATTTCAACTCGAAGTGCTTTCATCAAACGCAACAGATGCCTTGGTGCCGTCACAAGTTTTGAAGCGCTAAGCCGCAGCTTTAGCGCGCAAATTTACCTAAGTGATGATCGTCTGAAAGGTCGAATCAGCAACCAAGCCGTCAATCTCACCTGATGCTGCGATTCTCGAGGGCCCGACCTCCACTTAAAGATAAGCTCGCGAAAAGAACACCGCAGTCGTCAAAAGGGCGACCGCGAGGGTTAGCATCCGGACGACCGGTGATGGCAACCTACGTCCGACGTGGGCTCCGATCCATCCGCCGATAACTGCTCCAAACGTCATGGAAACGCACTGTTGCCAGACGATTGCCCCGGCTAGCACAAAGACGACGACGGCGACCGCGTTTGCTGCGGTCACCATCACCATTCTTGTCGGATTCAGGCTTTTGATCTCCCCGCCCCCGAGAACGCTCCATGCCGCCAGCATCATAAGGCCCACTGCGCCGCCAAAATAGCCACCATAAAGACCGAGAATGAACTGGACCGTTGCGAAGGCCGGAACATTTGGGCGCGCCTGCGTCCGGAGCTTGGCGCTGAGCCTTGGCCCTGCGGCCAGCATCAATGTCGCCACGAGCAAAAGCCATGGCAGGATTCCATCGAAAATCCTGGATGGGGTCAGAAGTAATAGGACGCTTCCGGCGACGCCACCCACCACCGTCACCATAGCAATGGCCACGGCATTGATGCCGCACACCCTCCGAACCCCATCACGGTAGACCCATGAGCTCGCCAGACCGCCGGGAAACAAGGCTAAAGTGCTGGTCGCGTTTGCGGCAACCGACGGCACTCCGACCGATATCAGCGCAGGCAGGGATACGAACGACCCGCCCCCCGCTAACGCGTTCATGCTGCCTGCCAACAAGCCGGCTAGGAAAAGGAGAATGGTATCGTACATGTTCAGATCGCTTTATCCCGCGACACGCTTGACGAAAATCGCGGTCCGGGCGGGTTGGAGGCGCCGACGCTTTAGCGCGCTCCCGGTGACGGGGCAATCCTTGCCTAGGTCCTGCTGATAAAGTGGCTTCCCAAAAATAGCCGAGTTTTAATTCAAGGGGCCTTTAAGGAGGCTGCCCGGGCACATGGTGACCTACCGCCGCAGAATGGCAAACCGTACAACCGCTTCTGCCCAGGGAGCGAGCCAGCAGATTTGGCCTCGTAAAGACAACATGCCTTGACGTCTCACCTCGTTTGCGAAATGCTAAGATGTCAGACCAATTCCATATCTGATTGCCTGATAGAAAAATAGGGAACCATGACGGCAAATCGCAGCAATAGACCGGTGATCCGGCCGCTTCCCGTGATGGACCGGGCGCGTCAGGTTACCGATGCTTTAGCGGATTATGTGGAAGAAGCGCGGCTGCAGGCGGGCGACCGGCTACCGGCCGAGCGGGAGCTGATGTCGGCTCTTGCGGTAGGACGTTCGACCATTCGCGAGGCGATCCGGCATTTCCAGGCGCTTGGCGTGATCGAGACGCGCAAGGGCAGCGGCACCTATCTTTTGAAGCCGGTTTCGAGAGCGACGATCCATATGCCGCTGTCTTTCGATGCGGTGCATCTGCGCGACGCGCTGCTGCAGACGCTGGAAGTTCGCCGCGGCATCGAATGCGAGGCGGGCATGGTCGCGGCCCGGCGGCGGACCGCCAAGGACCTTGTTGTCATCGAGGAGAAGTTGAACGAGATGGAGCGGGTACATCTGGAAAAGGGCACATCCGGGCCGGAGGATCTCGCCTTCCATCTCGCCGTCTACGACGCCACCCACAATCCGTTGTTTCGCCAGCTGCTCGAGCAGATGCGCGAGACTTTCGAGCGCTTCTGGGAGCATCCGTTCGACCGGCAGGATTTCGCCCGCCGGTCCTTTCCCTTTCACCGCACGCTTTTCAACGCGATCACTGCCGGGGACCCAGAAGCGGCGCGTGCGGAAACATTGAAAATTCTCGATATCGTCGAGGAAGACATCAAGGAAATGTCCAAATGAGCAACGGCGCAGATCCGTTCGATCTTGCTTCCCTCATCACCGCCCACGACGACGGCAACTTCGCCGACGCCGTCGTGCCGCCGATCTTTCAGACCTCGCTTTTCACCTTTTCCGATTATGATGAGATGATCACCGTCTATCGCGGCGAGAAGGTGCGGCCGACTTATACGCGCGGGCTGAACCCGACGGTGCGGGCCTTCGAGGAAATGCTGGCCAAACTCGAAGGCGCTGATGATGCGCTGGGTTTTGCCAGCGGCATGGCGGCGATCTCGTCGGCAGTGCTGAGTTTCGTTGAGCCGGGCGACCGCATCGTCGCCGTCAAACATGTCTATCCCGATGCCTTCCGCCTGTTCGGCACTATCCTGAAGCGGATGAAGATCGAAGTGACCTATGTCGACGGGCGCGACGAGGAGGCCGTCGCCAGAGCGCTGCCCGGCGCCAAGCTCCTGTACCTGGAAAGCCCGACGAGCTGGGTGATGGAGGCGCATGACGTCGGCGCGCTTGCCGCCCTCGCCAGGCGGCACGGCGTCGTCTCGATGATCGACAACAGCTGGGCAAGCCCGTTCTTTCAGCAGCCTTTGACGCTCGGCGTGGATCTCGTCATCCATTCGGCCTCGAAATATCTCGGCGGCCATAGCGATGTGGTGGCGGGTATCGTCGCCGGCTCGAAAGAAATGATCGCGCGCATCAAGGCCGAGGCCTATCCCTATCTCGGCGGCAAGCTTTCGCCCTTTGACGCCTGGCTGCTTATCCGCGGTCTCCGCACCCTGCCGCTGCGCATGAAGGCGCATGAAGCCTCGGCGCTCGAGATCGCCCGGCGGCTTCAGCGGCTCGACGTGGTCGAGACGGTCTGTCATCCCGGGCTCGCCAACCGACTGCCCGCCGGGCTGAACGGCACCTCGGGCCTGTTTTCCTTCATCTTCCGCGAAGGCGTCGATATTCGCGCCTTCGCCGATCACCTCAGGCTCTTCAAATTGGGTGTAAGCTGGGGTGGGCATGAAAGCCTGATCGTACCGGGCGAGGTGGTGCTGCAGCAGAAGGCACAGCCGAATTCCGCGCAAACCTTTGGCATCCATGCGCGATCCGTACGCCTCCATGTCGGCCTCGAAGGAACCGAGGCGCTGTGGAGAGACATTGAGGAGGCGCTCGCCGCCGCCTCGCAATCTTGAACCGAGAGAACCTAAAAGGGGGAACTGAGCATGAAAAAGCTAATAATCTCGACGCTCTTTGTTTCGATGATGGCGGGTACGGCCTTTGCCGATACGACGCTGAAGCTTGTCGAAGTCATCACCAGCCCGGAGCGCACCGAAACGCTGAAATCGATCGTCGGCAAGTTCGAGGCCGCCAATCCCGGCACCAAGGTCGACATCATCTCGCTGCCCTGGAACGAAGCCTTCCAGAAATTCGCGACCATGGTGTCGGCCGGCGACGTGCCCGATGTGATGGAGATGCCCGATACCTGGCTGTCGCTCTATGCCAATAACGGCATGCTCGAAAGCCTCGAGCCCTATCTCGAAAAATGGGAGCACACCAAGGAGCTGACGCCGCGTGCGCTCGAGCTCGGCCGCGACGTCAAGGACACCGCCTATATGCTGCCCTACGGCTTCTATCTCAGGGCGATGTTCTACAACAAGAAGCTGCTTTCGGAAGCCGGGGTCGCCGCGCCGCCGAAGACGCTGGAGGAGTTTACCGCCGCCTCGGAAAAGGTCTCCAAGCTGCCCGGCAAATACGGTTACTGCATGCGCGGCGGACCGGGCGGCCTGAACGGATGGATGATCTTTGCCGCCACGATGGCCGGCGACAACAAGTACTTCAAGGAAGACGGCACTTCGACCATGAACAGCGAAGGCTGGGCAAAGGGCATCGAATGGATGGTCGATCTCTACAAGAAGGGCTACGCGCCGAAGGACAGCGTCAACTGGGGCTTCAACGAAGTCGTCGCCGGCTTCTATTCCGGCACCTGCGCCTTCCTCGACCAGGATCCGGATGCGTTGATCGCTATCGCCGAGCGCATGAAGAAGGACGATTTCGGCGTTGCGCCGCTGCCGAAGGGTCCTGACGGCAAGTCCTTCCCGACCATCGGTTACGGCGGCTGGTCGATGTTTTCGACGAGCGCCAACAAGGACCTTTCCTGGAAGCTGATCGCCACTCTCGAAGGGCCGGAAGGCAATATCGAGTGGAACAAGCGCATCGGCGCGCTGCCGGCCTATACCGCGGCCGAAAAGGATCCCTTCTATGCCGGCGATCAGTTCAAGGGTTGGTTCGAGGAACTGGCGGACCCGAATACTGTGCCGACCGTCATGCCGACCTATCTGGAAGAGTTCGCCTTCTTCAAGGACTCGCTGGCGATCAAGACCTCGCAGCAGGCCTTGCTTGGCGATATTTCGGCGAAGGATCTGGCCGATCAGTGGGCGGATTATCTGACCAAGGCGCAGCAGAAGTTCTTGAGCAAGAAGTAGTTGGATAAGGGGGCTTCGAGACAGAAGCCCCTCATCCGCCCTGCGGGCGCCTTCTCCGCTGGGGAGAAGAGACTGGTGGCCCCGCCGCATTCCTCTTCTCCCCAGCGGGAGAAGATGGCCCGACGGGTCGGATGAGGGGCCCTTAGCCGCCCAGTTTTCAGAAGCATTATCCGCGCGAGAATCCGCAACCGGGTAGACAATGGAAATTACGCACTGATGACCATCTCCGCCGATATGCTCGACATGCGTCGCGACCGCAGGCCGTGGCTGCGTCGTCTTGCCGATGCTTCGGAGCCCTATCTCTACAGCGCTCCATCGTTGATCCTGATCATTGCGGTGATGCTGGTGCCGCTGACACTCGGGCTGTCCTATGCCTTCCGCGATATCCAGCTGCTCAACCCCTTTTCCGGCGGTTTCGTCGGAATCGATCATTTCCGTGAGCTTGCGGGCGACGCCGCCTTTTATGGGGCGCTCAGGAACACGCTCTGGTGGACCGGCGCCTCGGTCGTCTTGCAATTCACCTTCGGCCTCATACTGGCGTTACTGCTCGACAAGCCGTTCCCGGGCCGGGCGATCGCGCAGGCGCTGGTCTTCCTGCCCTGGGCGGTGCCGTCCTTTCTCGCCGGTCTCAACTGGGCCTGGCTGTTCAATCCGGTCATCGGGCCGATCCCGCACTGGCTCTTCGCGCTCGGGCTGATGCATGAGCCTGGCAACATTCTATCCGATCCCGATCATGCAATGTGGGGGCCTATCGTCGCCAATGTCTGGTGGGGCATTCCGTTTTTTGCCATCACCCTGCTTGCGGCGCTGCAGGCGATTCCGCGCGATCTCTACGAGGCGGCCTCGATCGACGGCGCCGGCTGGTTCCAGCGTTTCCGCTCGATCACCCTGCCGTTTCTGGCGCCGACGATCGCCATCACCGTGCTCTTGCGCACCGTCTGGATTTCCAATTTCGCCGATCTCATCGTCGTCATGACCAATGGCGGACCGGCCGACCGCACCCAGATCGTCGCGAGCTATATCTTCACCACGGCGTTCAAGCGGCTCGATTTCGGTTATGCCTCGGCCATTGCATTGGTGCTGCTCGCGCTGCTGCTTGCCTATTCGATGCTGATCATCCTGCTGCGGCAGACGCTGCTGAACAAGGATTGAGACCATGAGACGATCAATCCTTCCCACCATCGCGCATCGCTTAGCGATCCTCTGCTACATTGCCTTTGCGCTCTTCCCGCTGTTCTGGCTGCTCAAGGTCTCGGTGACCCCGAACGATCTGCTCTACACCGAAGGCGTGCGCATGTGGCCGTCGCGCACGAGCTGGGATCATTATGCCTTCGTGCTGCAGCACAGCGCCTTCCCGACCTTCTTCAAGAACAGCCTGATCGTTTCGGCTTCGACGGCGGTGACCGTGACGATCTGCGCCTCGCTCTCGGGCTACGCGCTGTCGCGTTTTAATTTTCGGGCAAAATACTGGATCGTCGCGCTGATGCTGCTGACCCAAATGTTTCCGCTCGTCATGCTGGTGGCGCCGATCTTCAAGATCCTGTCGCCCCTGCATCTGACCAACAGCCTGACCGGGCTTGTCATCGTCTACACCGCTTTCAACGTGCCCTTCGCCACTTTCCTGATGCAGTCCTTCTTCGACGGCATTCCGAAGGACCTCGAAGAGGCGGCGATGATCGACGGGGCGACGCAATTCACCGCGTTTCGCCAGATCATCCTGCCGCTGACGCTGCCCGGCATCGCGGCGACGCTCGGCTTCGTGTTCACCGCGGCCTGGAGCGAACTGCTCTTCGCGCTGATGCTGATCAACGGCAATGACGCCGCGACCTTCCCTGTGGGGCTTCTCACCTTCGTTTCGAAATTCTCGGTGGATTTTGGGCAAATGATGGCGGCGGGCGTCATGGCGCTCATCCCGGCCGGCCTCTTCTTCCTGCTCATCCAGCGCTATCTCGTCCAGGGCCTAACGGCCGGCGCGGTCAAGGGTTAAACAAAAATGGCATCGATCGATATCCAGAATATCCGCAAAGCCTATGGCCACGTGCAGGTGCTGCACGGCGTCGATCTCGACATCAGGGACGGCGAATTCGTCGTGCTCGTCGGTCCCTCCGGCTGCGGCAAGTCAACGCTGTTGCGGATGATTGCCGGGCTGGAGGAAGTCACATCGGGTGAGATCCGCATTGCGGGCGCCCGGGTGAATGAACTGCATCCCAAGGACCGCGACATCGCCATGGTGTTCCAGTCCTATGCGCTCTATCCGCATATGAATGTCGCCGGCAATATGAGTTACAGCCTAAGGCTGCGGAAGACGGCGAAGGAGAAGATCGCGAGCGCGGTGGCGGCGGCTGCCGCCAAGCTCGGCCTCGACCCGCTGCTCGAACGGCGGCCGAAGGCGCTCTCCGGCGGTCAGCGCCAGCGTGTCGCCATGGGCCGCGCTATCGTGCGCCAGCCGAAGGCCTTCCTGTTCGACGAGCCGCTCTCCAACCTCGATGCGCGGCTGCGCGAACAGATGCGTGCCGAAATCAAGAAGCTGCACGGGGAGTTGAAGGCAACCTCGATCTACGTCACCCACGATCAGATCGAGGCGATGACGCTGGCGGACCGGATCGTAGCCATGCATGGCGGGGTGGTGCAACAGGTCGGAAGCCCGCTGCAACTCTACGACCGGCCCGCCAATCTCTTTGTCGCCGGTTTCATCGGCTCGCCGGGAATGAATTTCCTCGAGGCGAATTATGAGGCGGGCGGCGTGCGGTTGAAAGACGGAACGATCGTGCCGCTGGCAAAGCCGCTGCCGCTTGAAGACGGCGCGAAGGTCACGCTCGGCATCCGGCCCGAGCATGTGCTGATGACAAATGACGGAACCGGGCTTGCAACCGATGTGGAGCTCGTCGAACCCACCGGATTCGGCATCATCCTGCACCTCGCGCTTCACGGCCTGCCGTTCAAGATCTTCACGCTCGACCGCGAAGCGCTGAAGGCGGGGCCGAAGGTCAATGTCGCCTTCCCGCCGCAATATCTGCATGTGTTCGATGGCGAAGGACAACGCGTCGATTGAGCGGTTGAGGATCAAAACCACTCCTCAGGCGGTCCTATCTGCTGGTTGTTCCTATCGCAGAAAGCATCCGGCGCGAAAAAGATCAATCAGATTCAAGGGGATAATCGAGACTCGGAAAACGCGTGAATCATTTTCGCTAAGCTATTGAAATTTGATTCGTTTTGATTCGGAACCAATCGTAAAGTGATTCGGTTGACTCGCACTGGTTGCGGCAGGAGCGCGTGCGAAATGGTTGCCCCGAGGGCGAATTGGAAAGGCTTTATCAAGTTCGGGGAAGTCGCTTTCCCGGTGGCGCTTTACACCGCCGCCTCCACATCCGAGCGGATTGCGTTTCACACGCTGAACAGGAAGACCGGCAACCGTGTGCGCCGAGAATTCGTGGACGGCGAAACCGGCGATCCGGTCGAGCGCGAGGACCAGGTCAAGGGTTTTGAGATCGAGGACGGCCGCTATGTCGTGCTCGAGCCAGAGGAGGTCGCGGCTGCCATTCCCGAAAGTGACAAGACGCTGAAGGTGGAGGCATTCATTCCTTTTGAGGAGGTCGACGACGTCTATTTCGACAAGCCTTATTATCTGGCTCCCGACAAGATGGGCAGCGACGCTTTCAAACTCCTGAGGGATGGTATGGAGAAAGCCAAGGTCGCCGCCATTGCCCGGGCGGTGCTGTTCCGGCGCTTGCGAACGCTCCTCATCCGCCCCCATGGAAAGGGGCTGGTCGGCTCAACCTTGAACTTCGATTACGAGGTTCGCTCCTCCGAGAAGGCATTCGAGGAGATGCCGGATCTCAAGATCGAAGGCGAGATGCTGGAGCTTGCCAAGCACATCATCAACACCAAGAAGGGCGAGTTCGATCCGAAGCAGTTCGACGACCGTTATGAAGCCGCCGTCGCCGAACTGGTGAAGGCCAAGATCGAAGGCCGTGCCCTTCCGAAGAAAAAGGCGCCGCCGGCTCCGAAACGGAGCGACCTGCTACAGGCCCTGCGCGAAAGCGCCGGCATGGCGGCGCCGGCGAAGGCGAAGCGCACCGCTGCAAATGCCAATGCGGGCAAGAACAGGCAGAAGGCAACGCGCGCGTCGGCGCCGAAATCGCGCAGCTCAGGCGGCGCTCACCAGCGCCGCGCCGGGTGATAGGAGGCTT
Source organism: Rhizobium lentis (assembly GCF_014200175.1). Lineage (GTDB taxonomy): Bacteria > Pseudomonadota > Alphaproteobacteria > Rhizobiales > Rhizobiaceae > Rhizobium > Rhizobium mulingense. Next base: position 211,724 of record NZ_JACHBD010000011.1, read on the forward strand.
CCATGGCGATCCGGCCTTACTGGAAAGGTTACCTCAAACTGTCGCTCGTCACCTGTCCGGTGCAGATGATGCCGGCCACCTCCGAAAATGAGAAGGTGCGTTTTCACACACTCAACCGCGTTACCCAAAACCGCGTCGTCAGCCACTATGTCGACGCCGTCACCGGCAAGGACGTGAAAGATGAAGACGAAGTGAAAGCCTATCAGCGCGGTGAGAACGAATATGTCTTGCTCGAAGACGAGGAGTTGGAAAACGTTGCGCTTGAAAGCACCAAGACGATCGATATCGAAGTCTTTACGCCGCGCAACAGTGTCGAATGGATCTGGCTCGACACGCCCTACTATCTTTCACCCGACGATCCGGTTGGCCAGGAAGCATTCTCGGTGATCCGCGACGCGATGGCGGCTGAGGACATGGTCGGCATCTCGCGGCTGGTGATCGCGCGCCGCGAGCGCGCCGTGATGCTGGAGCCTCGCGGCAAGGGCATCGTCCTTTGGACCCTGCGTTACGGCGACGAGGTGCGCGACGCTGAAAACTATTTCGATAGGGTGGACGATCAGCCGGCGGACAGTCAGATGATGCCGTTGGTGCAGCAACTCATCAAGAAGCAGACGCAGCACTGGAATCCGAAAATGGCGTCCGACCCGGTGCAGGATAGGCTGCTCGACCTCATCGAGGGCAAGAAGAAACAGATGAAAAAGCCTGTTAAAGCGAAACCCAAGGGCAGGGAGAAGGCAGAGCCGGCTCCCAGCAACGTCATCAATATCATGGAGGCGCTGCGCAAATCCGTCGATGCCGAGAACCGATCCGGCAGGCATTGAGTGATGACCAGACCCCGGCGCCCTTCCGCCCCCCTCCTTCGAGACTCCAGTTCTTCGATACAATCGCGACCTGTCCGTCGGCGCGATCCGGATCAGCCAAACCTGCCGTTCGATGCAATGCCGTCCAGAGTGGAGCCATGCCTGGCGCTGCTGAAGCAGACGGTGCCGCAAGGGCCGGATTGGCTTTATGAGGTGAAGTGGGACGGTTACCGATTGGCGCTCCACATCGAACCAAAGGGCATTCGCATTCTCACTCGTGGCGGCCATGACTGGACCCATCGATTTCCGACGATCGCCGCAGGGGCAAGAGAACTCGGTGTGTCGAGCTGCATTCTCGACGGAGAAGCCGTCGTCCTCGATGCAGAGGGTCGCTCGGACTTTGGAGCGTTGCAGCGCTCGCTCGGCGGCAGGGGCGGCAAGCGGATCTCAACCGAATCCATATTCTACGCCTTCGATCTGTTGTATCTCGACGGTCACGACCTGACGCGCACGGAACTGTCGGTGCGCCGTCATTTATTGGAAGATCTGATCCCGGAGGCCGACGGTGGCGCCATTCGGTTCTCGCACGAACTGGATTTGGGTGGCGAGGAACTGCTCGAGCACGCATGCCGTCTGGGCCTGGAAGGCATCATCGCAAAACGCAGGGACAGTCCTTATCGGAGTGGCCGCCTCGGGGACTGGCTGAAGATCAAATGTGTTCAGAGCGACAGCTTCATGATCGTCGGTTACGAGGAATCTGCCAGCACCCGCGGCGGGCTCGGGAGTCTGTTGCTTGCGGGTCGAAAGGGTCACGACTGGATCTATGTCGGGTCCGTCGGCACGGGGTTCAATCGAACCGAGGCGGAATATTTGCGCAAGACGCTGAACCGTCTCCAAACGAAAAAACCCGTCGTGCCGCTGAAAGGGAAGCGGCTTGTTTTTTCGCAGCCGACCCTCATCGCCGAAATCGAGTTTCGCGGCTGGACGCGTGAGGGCAGCCTACGCCACCCCTCATATAAGGGGCTCCGCGAGATCCAGGATAATGCTGCCGTCTTCGATATGGCTGACGGCCCGGCTGCGATCAGATGAAGTCATTCAGGGCCGCGAGCTGCCCGGCTCCTGGTCACGCGGCATGCTTGCCGGCGCGGCCGAGCCTTTTAATCGCCTGCTCCAAGGGACGCTGCCCCTCGCAATAGTCCTTCCAGGCGGACGACTTCGATAGCAAGGCAGGCACGGTTCGGATGGTGAACCTTTTAGGGTCGAGGTCTGATTTCACCTGCGTCCACGTCAGAGGCATCGATACCGTCGCACCGGGGCGGGCTCGAGGGGAAAGCGGCGCTACGGCCGTCGCCATGCGATCATTGCGCAGGTAATCGAGGAAAATGCGACCGCCCCTCAGGCTCTTCGTCATCTTGATAAGGTAGAGATCGGGGTTGTTCCGGGCCATCTGCTGGCAGACGTCGTGCGCGAAGGCCTTTGCCTCGGGCCAAGACAGCGGCTTGCGCTTATTGACTGCAAGCGGGGTCACGACATGCAGGCCCTTGCCGCCCGTCGTCTTGCAAAAGCTGATCAGTCCGAGGTCTTCCAGCCGATCGTGCATTTCGCGGGCAGCGGCAACGACCGTGGCAAAGGGAACGTCAGGCCCGGGATCGAGGTCGAATACCAGACGACCCGGAACTTCCGGTTGACCGGGTTCGCAGTTCCACGGATGGAGTTCGACCGCCGCGATCTGGGCGACCGCGGCAAGGCCTTCGATGCGATCGATCTGCAGGTATGGCTTTTTGTCCCCGAATACCTTGACTAGGTCGAGCAAGTTCGATTGTCCCGGCATCGCATGGCGCTGAAAGAACTGCTCGCCGCCAATTCCATCAGGGGCGCGGATGATAGAGCAGGGCCTGCCCTTGATGTGGTCGATCATCCAGTCGCCGACTGCCTCGTAATAGCCCGCCAATTCTTCCTTCGTGACCGGGGCGCTGCCGTTGGCTTCCGGCCATAATGGTTTGTCCGGGTTTGAGATGAGCACTCCCATGACATCAGCCTTCGCACCCTTACGGCGCGCCGTTGTTTGCCTGGCCTTCGGAACCGGCTCCGCGATGTCCGCTTTGGCGGGTCTTACGGGTGGCTCCGCCTCGACTTCCCTAGCCGGCTTATCTTCGCGCAATCCTTTGAAGGCTGCTTGGCGGACGAGACCGTCCGCGGTCCACCCCTCGAATTCGATTTCGGCGACAAGCTCGGGTTTCACCCAGACGACCTCGTCCTGCTTCTTCGGCGCACCGATACCCGTGAAGGGCGATCTCGCCGTCTCCAGCGCCTTCAGTTTCGGAAGCAACGTTTCGACTTTCTTGGCGCCGTAGCCGGTTCCGACACGGCCGACATAGACAAAATGATCGCCGCGAAAAACACCGGCGAGAAGGGAACGAAACCTGCCGTTGGTCTTGGCGTAGGCGCCGATCACCACCTCGTGCCCCGCCCGGCATTTCGACTTTGCCCAGCTTTCCGTTCGTCCGGATTGATAGGGGGCATCTGACTGTTTAGAGATGATGCCTTCCAGCGAGAGCTTGCAGGCCGATCTGAGGACGGCGTCACCGCCGGTCTCGAAATGTTCGACGTAGCGGATCCGAGGATCGTTGCCGGCCTCGGTGAGGAGCTCCTGCAATCGCCTCTTTCGCTCGATCAGGGGCCACGAACGGAGATCCTCGCCGCCGTCATAGAGCAGGTCGAAGGCGAAGTAGACGAGACTGGCGGTCTTGCCCTCCGATAGCGCCGCCTGCAGTGCCGCGAAGTTAGGCGCACCCTGATCGTCGAGAGCGCAAATCTCGCCATCGACGATACAATCCGGAAGCGCAGACGCCGCCTCGGCGATTTCGTGGTACTTGGCCGTCCAGTCGAGGCCTTTCCTGGTCTTCAAGGTGACTTCGCCATCGAGCACGCGCATCTGAATGCGGTATCCGTCGAACTTGATCTCATGGATCCACCCGTCCCCACCAGGCGGTCGCTCGACCTTCTCGCAGAGTTGCGGCGCAATGAAATCCGGAAGATCAACCGCCGTCGCAGTACCGGCGCGCTTTCCCGCACTCGCCTCCGACTGCCGCTCCTCGGCGGCCAATCCGTGATTGCTGTCCCAGACGGCGTCGGCCTGGACTTTGCCGCCCTCCACCATGAACGGTTTCGGCTTGCGCCCCTTGCCGGCTGCGATCATTTCCATGCTGCGGCCTGAGGCCACCGAGGTGACGTTGTCTTCGAGGATGGCAGCACCGTTCTCCTCAACGGAGAACTCGTCATGATGCTTGATCAACAGCCAGTTGGTACGCTTGCTGCGCTCGCGATCGTTGCGCATGCGCACCAGCACGAAGCTCCCATGCAAGCGTTCGCCTGCGAGCGTGAACTTGAAATCGCCCTTGGAAAGCGCCTGCTCCGGGCTCTTCTTCCCCTCCGGCTCCCAATAGCCGCGGTCCCACAGCATGACCGTGCCGCCCCCATACTGGCCTTTCGGAATAGTGCCTTCGAAGTCGCCATAGTCGAGCGGATGGTCCTCGACCTCGACCGCCAGCCGCTTGTCATGCGGATCGAGCGATGGCCCTTTGGTGACTGCCCAGCTCTTGAACACGCCGTCGAGCTCGAGCCGCAGGTCGTAGTGCAGCCGTGTCGCATCGTGCTTCTGGATGACAAAGCGACGGCGGTTGCTCTGTTTGAGGGACCGATCGCCGCTGGGCTCAGCGGTCTTCTGAAAGTCGCGTTTTGATCGGTAGGTTGATAGCTTGTCGCTGGCCATGGCTGTTCCCGGACATTCGTTCCTCAAACGAAATAGCGGTGATCGTTGTTCCAGCCGCAGAAGGCGAAGGAGATCGAGGTGCCTCGGGTTTTGAGCTGGCGCGGCTCCTTCCGGGGCCGCGCGACCAATATCTCGAAGTCCGGATCCCCACGTGACCTCCGCACGCTTGACCTTTAGCGGAGTGCGACGACACGCGTGGGCCGCGCCGGGCGGCGGGTGGCCTGCACCTGCCAGGGAGCCACGACAGCCGGCAGGCCGGCTTCGACGCACGCGGCCATGAAAGCCTCCCGCGCGATCAATGGGGCGATAACCCGGTTTAGAGCGCCTCGACAGGTCTTGACCGCGCGCTGGTGGAGCTCCCCGTGGCCTAATGGCCATTCGTTTTCCAGGAAATCCAAGGCATGATAGACGCTCGTAAAAGTTCGTTCCAGGCCGCACTGCAGCCGGACCGTCACTGGACGAGTCCAGAGCACATCGTTCAGCGGCATTTTCTTCCTCCTTTCGATGCCAGCTTGATCCCCAAGAATATTGGAAATGGCTTCCGGCTGTTCAAGACCGCAGCGATATTCCGTTAATGGAGTGAGTCGGATGCTGCCTTCAGGACAAATTCCGCCTGCCGCCGTTGGATGCGAGAGAAAGATTGCAACAGCTCCGCGGCTGGACGCTCGGGGAGCCAGGTCATCCCGGCTCCTAAGTGAAACGCCGTCCCAGCACCATCGCCGAGCGCAAAAATCTTTTGCCGCTTCGCCCGGGAGGGCTATATCCTCTGGTGATCTCACTGGACTGGATTGAAATGACCGACACCGTTCTCGACCGTTTTCTTCGTTATGTCGTTATCGACACCCAATCCGATCCCTCTTCATCGACGCAGCCAACCACCGAGAAGCAGAAGGATCTCGGACGGCTGCTCGTCGATGAACTGCTGAAGATTGGGCTCTCCGACGCACATCTCGATGAGCATGGCTATGTCTATGCGACCATTCCGGCCAATAGCGACAAAACAGTGCCGGTTATCTGTTTCTGCTCGCATATGGACACGGCGCCCGACTTCAGCGGCACCAACGTCAGGCCGCAGATCGTCAGGAATTATGCGGGCGGCGATATCAGGCTTGTCGGCGATTCTAGCCGGGTGATCCGCGTCGCCGAGCATCCCGAGCTCAGCAACCAGATCGGCAACGACATCGTCACGACCGATGGAACGACATTGCTCGGCGCCGACGACAAGGCGGGACTGGCGGAAATCATGACTGCGGCTCAGATCCTTGTCGACAATCCCGATATCCGGCACGGAGCGATCAAGATCCTGTTCACGCCAGACGAAGAGGTCGGCCGCGGCGTCAACAAGGTCGATCTGGGTAAACTCGGAGCAGACTTCGCCTATACGATGGACGGCGAGACGGCGGGTCACATCGAGGACGAAACCTTCTCGGCAGACGGCGTCGAGATCAGCATAACAGGCGTGCCAATCCATCCGGGCTTCGCCAAGGACCGTATGGAAAATGCCATCAAGATCGCCGGCGCCATCATCGACCGGCTGCCGAATGACCTGGCGCCGGAGACGACCGAGGGCAAGCAGGGCTTCATCCATCCGGTCGGGGTGACCGGTTCGATGGAGAAGGCGTCGCTGAGCTTCATCATCCGCGATTTCACCGAGGCGGGCCTCGTGGAAAAAGAGGCGATGCTCGAAACCATCGTCAAGGAGGTGATGTCGGCCTATCCCGGCTCGACCTACCATTTCCAGGTGTCGGAACAATATCGCAACATGAAGACGGTGCTCGACCGCCATCCGGAGATTGTCGAGAACGCGCTTGAAGCCGTGCGTCGTGCCGGCATGACGCCGGTGCGCGGCAGCATTCGCGGCGGCACGGACGGCTCGCGCCTTTCCTTCATGGGGCTGCCGTGCCCGAACATTTTTGCCGGCGGCCATGCCTTCCACTCACCGCTCGAATGGGTGAGTCGCCAGGATATGGAAAAAGCGGTCGCAACGATCGTGGAGCTTGCGAAGATCTGGGAAGAGCGCGCTTAAGGCGCTCTTCCTGCTGAACGAAATCCAGTTTCAGCCACCATTTACCGGCAACTCGCCGCGGAGCATCACGCTATCATAGGCGGGACGGGGCGTGGGGATGGCGATCGGCATTCCCGGCTCGGGCGCGATCGAGGGTTCCGGCGGGGTCACCGGCGCGGTTATCCGCATCGGCGCCGTGCTCGCCGTGGCCATGGGATCGGGCGCCGGCAGAGGAACGGGAACGGCCGAAGGGATCAGCGCGTCGAACTGCGGCGGCAGCATGCTTTCGCCGGGCACATAATTCATCGCCACTTCGTAGGAGGGCAGCGGAGGCGGCGTTTCGAGCATTCCGTTGGAGTCGCGCTTCTCGTAGAAGGCGTTGCCGCCGGCGACCGTCACATAGTGCATGTTGTCATAGGGGAATTTCAAACCGTCGGTGTGGAAGAACATCGCATCCTTCACCGCTGGATGGCGCGCACCCTTCAGCAGGATCGCATCGGCCGCCGTGGCGAGTTCTGGTTCGGCCTGCGGCTTGACTTCCCGCGTCATGACCCCAGGCGCAAACTGCTTCTCCTGGGCGACAACACCGCAGATCGACGGTGGATAGGCGCCCGACGTCAGCCTGTTCATGACGACGGTGCCGACGGCCAGATAACCATCCTCGTCGGAATGCTGCGATTCGAAATACATCGCGCGCTTCAGGCACTCGCGATCCTTGGCGGTATAATTGAAAGTGACTTTCGCCGCTTGAGCCTGTTTTGTCTTTGCCGGCGTCGTCGCCGGCTTCGGTGTTGTGGTGCAGCCTGCGGCCGCCAGTCCTACGCATAAAATCCCGATCAGGGATTTTCCAAAGGAAATCTCCGCCCTCAACGCCAGGTGCCTCCTATGGGATTACTCCAGCCCTTTATGATTAACGCGAAAAATCTTTTACTCGTCATATGAATGGAATTCAAACAACCTTAGATAACAAAAGGCTGGAAGGACTCGCGTCAAATGCGATTGCGGCGTCGATCCTGCAGCCCTCTGCTGCATAAATCCGAAGGGTTAACGAGATATTAAGCAAGGCGCCGTGCGCGCGTCAGGAAAGACGCTCGCAATCGAATCAGCTGCGAAACAGCTTCCAGCGGGTCGGCTTGAACGCGACGCGGTTGCGGTCGAGCCTGTCGGCCTCGCTCGGCGGCAGCTCGATTTCGATATTTGGCCGGTCATTGCCGATATCGAGTTCGATGTGGCGCGTACCGGCGACGCGGCGGCTGGAGACCGGCTGGCCGGCAATGCAGTTTTCCGCCGATTCGCAGAGCCTGACATCATGCGGGCGGAAGTAGAGCTGCGCCGGTCCCTCCGGCTCGCCTTCGGCATTGAGGCCGAGCGAGCGGCCTTCGAAGCGGATGTCGCCGTCTGATATCTCGACCTGCAGGCAGTTGGATTGGCCTATGAAGCCGAAGACGAAGGGCGAATTCGGATAATCGTAGACTTCGTCGGGTGTGCCGACCTGCTCGATCGCGCCCTGGCTCATGACGACGACGCGGTCGGCAAGCTCCAGCGCCTCGTCCTGGTCGTGGGTGACGAAGACGGTGGTGTGGCCTGTGCGGTCATGGATCTCGCGCAGCCATTTGCGCAGGTCCTTGCGCACTTGGGCATCGAGCGCCCCGAAAGGTTCGTCGAGCAGCAGCACATTTGGCTCGACCGCCATGGCGCGGGCGAGTGCTACACGCTGGCGCTGGCCACCGGAAAGCTGGGCGGGATAGCGTTTTTCAAGGCCGGAAAGCTGCACCAGGTCGAGCAGTTCCAGCGCCCGCCGGCGGATGTCGGCCTTTGGGGGGCGCCTCGCGCCATTTCTGACCCTTAGGCCAAAGGAGACGTTGTCGAGCACCGTCATGTAGCGAAAGAGCGCGTAGTGCTGGAAGACGAAGCCGATATTGCGCTGCTGCACCGATTTCTTCGAGGCATCCTCTTCACCGAAGAAGATCTGTCCCTCGGTCGGGCTTTCCAGTCCGGCGATCAGCCGCAGCAATGTCGTTTTGCCGGAGCCCGAAGGGCCGAGCAGGGCGATCAACTCGCCGGAGCGGATGCCGAGCGAGACATCGTGCAGCGCCGGAAAACGATCGAATTCCTTGCGGATGTTTTGAACGCGTACTTCCATTCCAGATCCTTCAGTGCCGCCGGCTGGCGGAGATTTCAGCGCTGTAGCGCATTTCCAGCAGTGTCTTCAAAACAAGAGTGACCAGCGCCAGCAAGGCCAAAAGCGTAGCCACGGCAAAAGCGCCGGTGAAATTATATTCGTTGTAGAGAATTTCCACCTGCAGCGGCATGGTATTCGTCTGGCCGCGAATGTGACCGGAGACGACCGACACGGCGCCGAATTCGCCCATGGCGCGGGCGTTGCAGAGCAGCACGCCGTAGAGGAGACCCCACTTGATGTTCGGCAGCGTCACATACCAGAATGTCTGCCAGCCGCTGGCGCCGAGCGAAAGGGCTGCCTCCTCGTCTGCCGTTCCCTGCTCCTGCATCAGCGGAATCAGTTCGCGGGCGACGAAGGGGAAAGTAACGAACATGGTCGCGAGGATCAGCCCCGGCACGGCGAACAGGATTTTGATGTCATGGGCGCTGAGCCACTGACCAAGCCAGGTATTGGCGCCGAAGAGAAGGACGAAGACCAGGCCCGAGATGACTGGCGAAACCGAGAAGGGAAGGTCGATCAGCGTCGTGAGGAAGGCCTTGCCCTTGAACTCGAACTTGGCGATCGCCCAGGCGGCGGCGACGCCGAAGACGAGATTGAGCGGCACGCTGACGCCGGCGACGATCAGCGTCAGGCGAATCGCCGAGAAGGTCTCCGCATCCTGCAGCGCTTCTATGAAGGGGCCGGCCCCCTTGCGGAAGGCTTCGACGAAGACGGCGGCAAGGGGCAGCAGCAGGATCAGCAGCAGGAAGATCAGCGACAGAATGATCAGGCTGTAGCGCGCGATCCGGTGTTCCGTTGTCACCGAACGGAGCCTAGCGGGTTGCGCGGTCGTATCAAGCGCCATGGCCGTACCTCCGCCTGCTCCAGCTCTGGATGAGGTTGATGACGAGCAGCATGGCGAAGGAGAGGATCAGCATGATCGCCGCAATGCCGGTCGCCGCCGCGTAATTATATTCTTCGAGTTTGATGATGATCAGCAGCGGCGCGATCTCCGATTTGAACGGCAAGTTGCCGGCGATGAAGATGACCGAACCATATTCGCCGACGCCGCGGGCAAAGGCGAGCGCGAAGCCGGTGAGCACGGCCGGCGCCAGCCCCGGCAGCAGGACACGGAAAATCGTCTGGAAGCGATTGGCACCGAGCGTCGCGGCGGCCTCCTCGACCTCCTTGTCGATTTCCTCCATGACCGGCTGCACGGTGCGCACGACGAAGGGCAGGCCGACGAAGATCAGCGCCACGACGATGCCGGCCGGCGTGAAGGCGATCTTGATGCCGAGCGGCGTCAGGAATTGGCCGACCCAGCCGTTCGGCGCATAGAGCGTCGTCAGCGCGATGCCGGCAACCGCGGTCGGCAGTGCGAAGGGCAGGTCGACCATGGCATCAATGACGCGCTTGCCCGGGAAGCGGTAGCGCACCAACACCCAGGCGAGGATGATGCCAAAGACGGCATTGACGATCGCGGCGATGAAGGCGCTGCCGAAGCTGATGCGCAGCGCGTTCAGTGTGCGCGGATCGAGCGCGATCGACCAGAATTTCTCCCAGCCGAGTGCGCTCGACCGGACGGCAAGGCCGGAGAGCGGAATGAGGATCAGAAGGGTGAGCCAGGTCAAGGTAAGGCCGAGCGCCATTCCGAAACCCGGAATGACGCTCGGCCGCCTGAACCGCCACCGCGTGGGGCTATGTGCTTTCATGAAGTCTATTATTGGGCCGGCTTGTAGATTTGGTCAAATACGCCGCCGTCGCCGAAGAATTTCGGCTGCGCTTCCTTCCAGCCGCCGAAATCGTCGATAGTGGCAAGTGTCAGCTTCGGGAAGCGGGCGATGTCGGCTGGATCGGCGGCTTCGGGCTTGATCGGCCGGTAATAGTGCTTAGCGGCAATCTTCTGGCCCTCGTCCGAATAGAGGTAGTTGAGATAGGCTTCGGCGACCTTTCGCGTGCCCTTCTTGTCGACATTGCCGTCTACGACGGCGACCGGCGGGTCGGCGCGGATGGAGAAACTCGGTGTTACGATCTCGAACTGGTCGGGGCCGAGCTCTTCGAGCGAAAGATAGGCTTCGTTTTCCCAGGCGAGCAGCACGTCGCCGAGGCCGCGCTGAACGAAGGTGGTCGTGGCGCCGCGCGCGCCGGTATCGAGGACGGGAACGTGCTGCAGCAGTTTCGTCACGTAATCCTGCGCCTTGGCGTCGTCGCCGTCATTGGCATGTTTTGCCCACGCCCAGGCGGCGAGAAAGTTCCAGCGGGCGCCGCCCGAGGTCTTCGGGTTCGGGGTGATCACCTGCACGTCATCCTTGATCAGATCGCCCCAATCCTTGATGCCCTTCGGATTGCCTTTGCGGACGAGGAAGACGATCGTTGAGGTGTAGGGCGTTGAATTGTTCGGAAGCTTCGTCTTCCAGTCTGCCGGGATCTTGCCGGTCGCCTTGGCGATGGCGTCGATATCGCCTTCGAGCGCCAGTGTCACGACATCGGCGTCGAGGCCATCGATGACGGAGCGCGCCTGGGCGCCCGAACCGCCATGAGACGCTTTGATGGTCACGGCTTCACCGCTGTCCTTCTGCCACTTGGCGGCAAAGGCGGCGTTGAAATCCTTATACAATTCCCGGGTTGGATCATAGGAAACGTTAAGAAGCGTCTGATCCGCGAAGGCCGGAGCAATGCTGCCGATCGCGAAGCTGCCCGCCATGACCGCAGCCGCGAGGAGCCGGGTGAGCCGTTGTGTCTGCATGGGAACCCTCCTGTTTGTGACTTAACTCTATCAAGTCAGTCGTATAATGAAACGAAACATCTTCCGGTTCCGACGGGTCGGTTAGAATGTCATTCCATTTCAAGGGAGATTTTGAAATGGAGATACCGGAGTTGGCCGCGGCAATCGGGGCCGTTGCCGCCACCATGCCGCAAAACCGTGTTTTTTTGGCCACAGTTTCTCCACAACAGACGCGGGCGATGCTGATTTTTGCCCGGATTCTGCCGCGGTGAGATTTGCGGATTCCTATATGGCGGCGGTGCGGTCGTATTTGCCGGCCGCTACGTGGGGGCATCCCTTGAAATGCGCCTCGCATTCCAACCTGTTAGGGCCATTCAAAATGACTATCAGAACTATCCTGTTTGCCTCCGTTGCCGCCCTTGTCGCCGCCTCCGGAGCACGCGCAGCCGACGCCATCGTGGCGGCGGAACCCGAGCCCGTGGAATATGTTCGCGTTTGCGACGCCTACGGCACCGGCTATTTTTATATTCCGGGAACGGAAACATGCCTTTCGATCGGCGGCTACATCCGTACCGAAGTGCGCTTCGGTGACAACATTTCCGGCGATTCCGACGTAAACTTCTGGACCCGCGGTCAGGTCACCTTCCAGGCCAAGAACGACACCGAGTTCGGCACGCTGACCGGCGTCATGACCCTGCGCTACAATGCCGACAACGCCTCCGATCAGGAAGCGCTGCTGGACGAAGGCTATCTCGATATCGCCGGCTTCCGCGTCGGTAAGCTCTATAGCTGGTGGGATGACGACATGAGTGGCGAGACCGATACGCTCGCCAGCAACGAGACAACCCACAACTCGATCCGTTATCAGTACGAGAATGGCGCTTTCGCCGCCGGCCTCTCGGTCGACGAGCTGGAAGAAGACTATGCCACCAAGCCGGGCGAAGGCCCGAACAACTTCGGTGTCGCAGGCCAGGTTTCCTACAAGGCCGGCGCCATCAGCGCTTACCTGCTTGCCGGTTATGACACCGACACCAGCGAAGTCGCCGTCCGCGGCATCGTTTATGCCGACATCGGTCCGGGCACGCTCGGCATCGCCGGCATCTGGGCAAGCGGCGCCAACTACTACTACGAAGAGTCCGAGTGGACGATCGCAGCAGAATATGCCTTGAAGATCAACGACAAGTGGTCGGTCACCCCCGGCTTCCAGTACTTCGAAAACATCGCTCTCGAGGCTGACGGCAATGGCTTCACCGGCGGCAGCGCCTACACAACCGGTGTCACGATCGACTACCAGATCGTCGAAGACCTGCGTTCGAAGCTGAGCGTGCAGTATCACGATGAGGACGAAGGCGACGACGAAGTCTTCGGCTTCCTGCGCTTCCAGCGCGATTTCTAAGATCGCCTGATTGCAGACGAGCGGCGCGGCCTTCGGGCCGCGCCTTTTTCATGTCCGCGGGTCGGAGATGAAATCGGAATAGAATTCGTCGGCCGTCCTTGCCTTGCGCATGGCGGCGAGTACGCCGTCCGATTGCAGCCGCCGGGCGATGGCGGACAGCACGTTCAGATATTCGCCGCGGTTGTTCTCCCCGAAAAGCATCACGACGGCGATGTCGGCCGGGCTATCGTCGATCGCCTCGAAGTCCAGCGGCCGGGAAAAGCGGATGAGCAGACCGCGCGGGCTGCTCATGGTCTCGATCGCCGCATGCGGAATGGCGATGCCGTTGCCGATTCCGGTGGAGCCAAGCTTTTCACGGGCTTCGAGCGCCTTCAGGATGATCTGCGCGTCGACGGAAAAGGCCATGGCCGCCTTGTCCGCGATGGTCTGCAGCGCTCGCCATTTCGCCGGAGCCGACACGCCGATGAAAGTGTGTTCCGGCCGGATGATGTTGGGAAGGTTCATGTCATTCTCGATATAGTCGGCTCGAAGGTCAGCAACGGGGAAGGGGAGGGATGTCAGTCCGGTTCCCTGAGCCGGTAGCCGACTCCGGTCTCGGTGGTAATATAGTGCGGCTGATCCGGAATTTTCTCGACCTTTTGCCTGATCTGTCTGATGTAGACGCGCAGATATTGCACGTCAGCCGCCGGCCCCCATACCTGCTTCAACAGAAACTGGTGGGTCAGCACCTTGCCCGCATGCTGGGCCAGCACGCGCAGAATGTCGTATTCTTTCGGCGACAGTTTTAGTTCCTCGCCGTCGACCTTGACGATACGCTTGACGAGGTCGATCGACAGCCCGCCGGTCTGGAAGATCGCCTTTTCCCCCTGTTGCTGCAGTCTGTGACGCAGCGCCACCCGGATACGGGCGCCGAGCTCGTTGATGCCGAAGGGCTTGGTGACATAATCGTCGGCGCCGCTTTCCAGCGCCTTGACGATGCCGGCCTCGTCGGTGCGGCTGGACAGGATGACAACAGGCATGGAAAGCCTTCCGCCGCGCCACTCCTGCAAGAGGTCATGGCCCGGCGTGTCGGGCAGGCCAAGATCGAGCACGACGAGGTCGGGCATGTCGTCGGCGACCGACTGGCGGGCGCTCTCGGCATTCGGCGCCTCCTGCACGTCATAGCCCTGCGCGGTCAGGCCGACGCGGAGCAGCTTGCGGATCGGAGGCTCGTCGTCGACGACGAGGATTTTGACGGCTGAACCGGTCATTTGAGTTCATCCAGTTTCGGAATGTCGTTGGGTTTCGGCAGGCGGATGGTGAAGACGGCGCCCGGGCGTCCCCTCCGGTTTCCGGCCGCGATCGTGCCGCCCATCGCCTCGATGAAGCCGCGGCAGATGGACAGGCCAAGCCCGGTGCCGGCGCGCACCTGGTCGCCCTTGCGGACCCGGTAGAAAGTGTCGAAGACGCGGGCAAAGTCGGGCGGCGGAATGCCCGGGCCTTCGTCCGAGACCTGCACGACGACATTGTCGGCATCGGCCCAGCCTTCGATTTGGATCACCGATCCCGCAGGCGCGTATTTGGCGGCATTGTCGAGCAGGTTGAAGATCACCTGCTCGAACAGGACAGGATCGACCCGCACCATCGGCAGCTCGGCGGGGATGCTCATCTCGGTCTTGTGATGCTCCAGGATCTTTGCGGCGCGGGCCAGCGCGCTGCCGACGATATCGCCGGCATAGTGCAGCGCAGAGTTCGGCTCCATTGCGCCGGACTCGATCTTGGTCATGTCGAGCAGATTGGCGATGAAACGGTTGAGACGCTCCGATTCGTCGACGACGGTGGAAAGTAGGTCAGCGCGATCCTCCTCCGGCATCGAGGCGAAATAATCGCGCAGCGTGCCGGCGGCGCCGAGGATGGCAGCAAGCGGCGTCTTCAGATCATGCGAGATCGAGGTGAGCAGGGCCGAGCGCAGCCGGTCGGCTTCAGCCGCAAGTCTTGCCCGGTCGACGTCGGCGACGAGCTGGACGCGTTCGATGGCAAGGGCTGCCTGGTCGGCCAGCGCATCGAGCAGCCGCTGCTGCTCGGGCGTCAGCAGCGGCCCGTCGCGGCGGTCGCTGTCGAGGCCGATGACGCCGACGGCGGTGCGCCCGGTTCGGAGCGGCACATACAGGCGCTTGGCGCCGGGCAGGGTGTCGGCACCGCGGCCGGCGGCGTGATTGTGCTCCCAGGCCCAGCGGGCAGCGGCGATATCGGCATCGTCAAGCGTATCGTCGGGCGGATAGCCGGCCCTGACGGCGATAGTGCCTTCCTCGGGCAGCAGCAGCACGACGCGAACCTTCAGCATCGAGGCGAGTTGGAAGGCCGTCGCCCAGAGCACGTCGTCGAGCGTGCCGGTGCCGGCGAGTTTTTTCGAGAAGAGATAGAGATCTTCCGTCGTACGCGCCCGCTGCCGGGCGGCGGCAGCCTGGCGCTGCACGGTCGCGGTCAGGTTGCTGGCGATAATGGCGACGCCGAGGAAGAAGAAGAAAGCGAGCACGCTTTCCGGATCGCTGATCGTCAGCGTGTAGCGCGGCGGCAGGAAGAAGAAGTTGAAGGATAGCGCGCCGAGAATGCAGCTGTAGAGCGCCGGCCGCAGGCCGTTGAGGACGGCGGAGGTCAGCACCGCCATCAGAAAGACCAGGGCGAGGTTGCGCACGTCAAGCACTTGGTCGAGGACGATGCTGACGCCCAGCGCGATGGCGACATAAACGGTCGCCAGCAGATAGGCCCGGAAATCCAGTTGCGGCGCGGCGGGGGCGGCCTTGATCCCGTGCGCGGTGGTGCCGTCCTTCTCGGTGCCCGAGATGACATGGACGCTGATCTCACCTGTCTTGCGGATCAGCTCGTCGGTGATCGAGCGGCTCCACCAGTCGCGCCAGGTCGGCTTCTTCGGGGCGCCGATGACGATGTGGGTCACGTTGTTGGCGGTGGCATGGCGGACGAGCTCCTCGGCCACCTCTCGGCCAGGAATGGTGATTGCCTCGCCGCCGAGCTGTTCGGCAAGCCGCAGGGTGGCGGCGATCGTATCGCGCTCGGCTTCGCTGAGGTTGATCGAGTGGTTGGTCTCGATATAGACGGCGGCCCAGGGCGCCCGCAGCCGCGAGGCCATGCGCGAGGCGTAGCGCACCAGAGAGGCCGAGCGCGGGTGATGATCGACGGAGACGAGAACGCGTTCGCCCGCCGCCCAGGGGCCCGATATGGCGTGAGCCTGCATGTGGGTCAGCAACTGGTCGTCGACGCACTGGGCGGTCTTGCGCAGCGCCAGCTCGCGGAGCGCCGTCAGGTTGCCCGGCGTGAAATAATTGGTCAGCGCCCGCTCGGCCGTGCGCGGCATGTAGACCTTGCCGTCATGCAGGCGCTTGATCAGATCGTCCGGCGTCAGATCGATGATCTCGACATCGTCGGCAAGATCGATGATCGAATCCGGCACCGTTTCGCGCACCCGGATGCGGGTGATCTGCGAGACGACGTCGTTCAGGCTCTCGACATGCTGGATGTTGAGCGTCGTATAGACGTCGATGCCGCGATCGAGCAGCTCCTTGACGTCGAGGTAACGCTTCGGGTGGCGGCTGCCCTCGGCATTGGTGTGGGCGAGTTCGTCGACGAGCACGAGATCCGGCCGGCGGGCGAGGATGCCGTCGAGGTCCATTTCCTCGAGCAGCCGGCCCTTATAGTCGATTTCGACGCGGGGAATGATCTCGAAGCCGGCGACGAGCGCCTCCGTCTCCTTGCGGCCATGGGTTTCGACGACGCCGATGACGACGTCGAGACCATCGGCCATCTTGGCGCGGCCGGAGATCAGCATCTCGTAGGTCTTGCCGACACCGGGGGCGGCGCCGAGGAAAATCTTCAGACGGCCGCGCGTTTCCGCCCGGGCTTTTTCGAGAAGCGCGTCGGGCGAGGGCCTGCCGGCCGGGTCGCGATTGTCGTCTGGCATGCGTGTGGTCTTTCTGCAGATACCTGTGCTTGAGGATGGGTTCTCCTCGCGACCCCTCGTTAAATCACTTCAGCCGACGGGCCGACGTCGCTTGACTCAGTTGGCGGAAGGCATTCCGGGGCCTCTAGCTGCGAATAGCTCCTTATGCCCGCCCCGCCCTCCGTCATGCTCGGCCTTGAGCCGAGCATCCATACGGCCCAGCGGCCCGCGACATAGATCCTCGGGTCAAGCCCGAGGATGACGAAGAGTGGGGTTGGCCTTCTCGCCAAAGCCGCCCCGGCCAGCAAGCGCACCGCGTCTCGGATGCTCATCAGGCCGCCTACTTACTCTCCACCCAGCCAACGAACATCACTCAGTCATAGAAGCATCAAGGCTCTGATTCAACGCCAGAACATTGACTGTGGGTTCGCCGAGAATGCCGAGTTCGCGGTCTTGAACGGCGCCGTCGACCAGCGCCTTCACTTTGGCCTCGTCAAGGTTCCGCGCCTTGGCGACACGTGCCACCTGGAAATAGGCGGCCTCCGGCGAAATATCGGGATCGAGGCCGCTGCCCGAGGCGGTGACGAGGTCGGCGGGCACCGCCGCATTCGGGTTCTCCGCCTTGGCCGCCTCGTAGTCGCCCTTGACCCGGTCGATCAGCTTCTGGCTGGTCGGGCCGAGGTTGGAGCCGCTGGAGGCGGCGGCATTGTAGCCGTCGCCGGCAGCCGAGGGACGGCCGCGGAAATATTTGTCGCTGGTGAAAGACTGGCCGATCAGCGTCGAGCCGATCACCGCGCCGTTCTTCTCGACGAGGCTGCCGTTCGCCTGGGTGGGGAACAGGGCCTGTGCAGCGCCGGTCATGGCGAGTGGGTAGAGAAGGCCGGTGATCACGGTGGTGGCAAGGATCATGACGACCGCAGGGCGAAATTCTTTCAACATTGTTCTGCTCCTTGGAAAGTTCACGTGGAGACCGGTTCCGGTGAGGAACCGTATCTTCCGCTAGGCAAGGTCGAGGGCGGCGACGGCCATGTCGATCGCCTTAATGCCGATGAAGGGGACGATGATGCCGCCGAGACCGTAGATCAGCAGGTTGCGCGACAGCAGTGCGCCGGCGCCGATCGGGCGGTAGCGCACGCCCTTCAAGGACAGCGGGATCAGCGCAATGATGATCAATGCGTTGAAGATGATCGCCGACAGGATGGCGCTTTGCGGCGTCGACAGTCCCATGACATTGAGCACGCCGAGCTGCGGGTAGAAGGTCAGGAACATCGCCGGGATGATGGCGAAGTATTTGGCGATGTCGTTGGCGATCGAGAACGTCGTCAGCGCGCCGCGCGTCATCAAAAGCTGCTTGCCGATCTCGACGATCTCGATGAGCTTGGTCGGATCGCTGTCGAGATCGACCATGTTGCCGGCCTCGCGGGCGGCGACCGTGCCAGTGTTCATGGCGACGCCGACATCGGCCTGGGCAAGCGCAGGGGCATCGTTGGTGCCGTCGCCGCACATGGCGACCAGCTTGCCCTTGGCCTGTTCCTCGCGCATCAGCGCCAGTTTCATCTCCGGCGTTGCCTGGGCGAGGAAATCGTCGACGCCGGCTTCGGCGGCGATGGCGGCCGCCGTCAGCGGGTTGTCGCCTGTTATCATCACCGTGCGGATGCCCATGCGGCGCAGCTCCGTGAAGCGTTCGCGGATGCCGCCTTTGACGATATCCTTCAACTGGATGATGCCGAGCAGCCGGCCATCGCGAGCGACGGCGAGCGGCGTGCCGCCCGATTTGGCTACCTCGTCGGCGATCGACTGCAGCTCGCGCACGACCTCGCTGCCGTTTTTTGAGGGGGCGTCGCTATTGACGTAGGTCAGCACCGTATCGACCGCACCCTTGCGGATCGAGGCGCCTTCGAGATCGACGCCGCTCATGCGGGTCTGGGCGGTGAAGGGGACGAAGGTCGCCTTGAGGCTCGCCATGTCGCGGCCGCGGATCGCATATTTTTCCTTGGCGAGCACCACGATGGAGCGGCCTTCCGGCGTTTCGTCGGCAAGCGAGGCGAGCTGGGCGGCATCGGCAAGGTCCTGTTCGGAGACGCCGCGCACCGGCCGGAAGTTCGTCGCCTGGCGGTTGCCGAGCGTGATCGTGCCCGTCTTGTCGAGCAGCAGCGTATCGACGTCGCCGGCGGCTTCGACCGCCCGGCCGGACATGGCGAGCACGTTGAAGCGGACGAGGCGGTCCATGCCGGCAATGCCGATCGCCGACAAAAGCGCGCCGATCGTCGTGGGGATCAGGGTGACGAAAAGGGCGACGAGCACGATGATCGGGATCGAGCCGCCGGCATAGATGGCAAAGCTCGGGATCGTCGCCGTGGCGAGCACGAAGATCAGCGTCATGCCGGCGAGCAGGATGTTGAGCGCGATCTCGTTCGGCGTTTTCTGGCGCTCAGCGCCCTCGACGAGCGAAATCATCCGATCGAGGAAGGTAGCGCCGGCGGCCGCGGTGATGCGCACGCGGATCCAGTCGGACAGCACCTGCGTGCCGCCGGTCACTGCCGAGCGGTCGCCGCCGGATTCGCGGATGACCGGGGCGGATTCGCCTGTGATCGCCGCTTCGTTGACGGAGGCGACGCCTTCGATCACTTCGCCGTCCGACGGGATGATGTCGCCGGCTTCGACAAGCACGATATCGCCGACCTTGAGGCTGGTGCCCGGCACCATGCGATAATCGCTGCCATTATTGCCGG
This sequence comes from Rhizobium lentis, assembly GCF_014200175.1. Lineage (GTDB taxonomy): Bacteria > Pseudomonadota > Alphaproteobacteria > Rhizobiales > Rhizobiaceae > Rhizobium > Rhizobium mulingense. Next base: position 231,249 of record NZ_JACHBD010000011.1, read on the forward strand.
TGAGCAGCTTTGCCTGGGTTTCGGTGCGCGCCTTGCGCAGCGAATCCGCCTGCGCCTTGCCGCGGCCTTCGGCGACGGCTTCGGCGAAATTGGCGAAGAGCACGGTGAACCAGAGCCAGAGATTGATCTGGAAGGAGAAGCCGAGATTGCCGTTGCCGGTGACGAGGTCGCGCAGGAAGAGCACGGTGGTCAGCACCGAGACCGTGGCCACGACGAACATAACAGGATTTCTGGCCAGCGCGCGGGGGTCGAGCTTTTTCAAGGCGGCGCCGACGGCCGGAACGAGAATGCGAGAATCGATGATGCTCGCGGATTTGGCCTGGCTCATAGGAGGCTCCAGCTTTGAAACGAGGATGGCGACCGAATCCTGTGACGCAGAATCACGGCATCGCCTCAGAAAGTCTGGCCGGCGAGGCCGACGAGGTGCTCGACGACAGGCCCGAGCGCCAGCGCCGGGAAGAAGGTCAGGCCGCCGACGATCAGGATCGTGCCGACGAGCAGGCCGACGAAGAGCGGGCCGTCGGTCGGGAAGGTGCCTGCAGAGGCCGGAACCGCCTTCTTGGCGATCAGCGAGCCGGCAATGGCCAGCGCCGGGATGATGACGAGGAAGCGGCCGGCGAGCATGCCGATGCCGAGCGTCACGTTGTACCAGGGTGTATTGCCGGTCAGGCCGCCGAAAGCCGAGCCGTTATTGGCTGCAGCCGAGGTATAGGCATAGAGGATTTCGGAGAAGCCGTGCGGACCGGCGGTGCCGACAGAGGCGACGGCGGAAGGAAGCACCGTGGCGATCGCGGTGAAGACAAGCACGGCGAGCGGCAGGCAGAGAATGGCGAGGACGGCCATCTTCATTTCTTTCGCCTCGATCTTCTTGCCGAGATATTCCGGCGTGCGGCCGACCATCAGGCCGGCGACGAAGACGGCGACGATGATGAACAGCAGGATTCCGTACAAGCCGGCGCCGACACCGCCGACGATGATCTCGCCGAGCTGCATGTTGATCAGCGGAACGAGGCCGCCGAGCGCGGTGAAGCTGCCATGCATGGCGTTGACCGCGCCGCAGGAGGCAGCGGTGGTGATGACCGCAAAGAGCGACGAGAGGGCCACGCCGAAGCGGACTTCCTTGCCCTCCATATTGCCACCCTGAAGGCTGAAGGCATGCATCAACGGATTGCCGGCGGCTTCTGCCCAATAGGTGACGACAACGCCGATGAGGAACAGCACGCCCATGGTAGCAAGGATCGCCCAACCCTGGCGCTGGTTGCCGACCATGCGGCCGAAGACGTTGGTGAGAGCCGCACCGATCGCAAAGATCGACACCATCTGGATGAGGTTGGAGATTGCATCGGGATTTTCGAAGGGATGGGCGGAATTGGCATTGAAGAAGCCGCCGCCATTGGTGCCGAGCATCTTGATCGCCAGCTGCGAGGCGACGGGGCCGACGGCGATCGTCTGCTTGGCGCCTTCGAGCGTCGTTGCATTGACATAGGGTCCGAGCGTCTGCGGCACGCCGAGATAGACATAGACGAGCGTCAGCACGATCGAGATCGGCAGCAGCACATAGAAGGTTGCCCTGGTCATATCGACCCAGAAATTGCCGATAGCTTTGCCCGAGGCGCGCGAGAAGGCGCGGGTAAAGGCGAGCGCGATAGCGATGCCCGTTGCCGCTGAAACGAAGTTCTGGACGGTGAAGCCGGCCATCTGGGTGAAATAGGATATCGTGCTTTCGCCGCCGTAGTTCTGCCAGTTGGTATTGCTGACGAAGCTGACGGCAGTATTGAAGGAAAGCTCCGGGGGGACGGCTGCCATGCCGGCCGGATTATAGGGGAGGCCGGCCTGCAGCCGCTGCAGTGCATAAAGCACGATGACGCCGAGAAGATTGAACGTCAGCATGGCGAAAGCATAAGAGGTCCAATGCTGCTCCTCGCTCTCGCTGGTGCCGGCGACGCGGTAAAGACCGCGTTCGATGGGAACGAGGACCGGGGAGAGAAAAGTGCGCTCGCCGCCGAAGACACGCGTCATATAACCACCGAGCGGTTTAACGAGCGCGAGAACGATCCCGCAATAAAGCAGGATCTGAAGCCATCCGTTGATGGTCATGGAGGTAGACTTTCTATGACCGGCCGCCTCGCAACTGAAAGCGCCGGCTTTCTTCAAAAGCGCTCCGGGCGAAGCAGAGCGTAGGTGAGGTAAAGGGTGAGAAACACGGTCACCGCGCCGCTCAAGACGTAATCGAGGGTCATGGCGTTTCTCCCGCTAAAGCCTGTCGCAGGCTCTGGTGTAGGCAAAGCACAGCGCGAAGAAGATGATCGCGGTGCCGAGTAGAATGATATCCATCATGATCGTGACTCCTGTCGTTCGTCCTGGAGTCAGATAAGACAAAGGGCGCCATCCCGCAGGACGGCCGCCTTTTATGCTTTCTGGCGTGGAGAGGATCGTTCGATCTCTCGGCCATGAATATGGATCGGAAGGGCATAAAGGTTCGAGACGGGCAAGCGGCCATCTATATAAAAATCTTATAAAGGCTTTCAGTAAGCGAGCTAAGGGTCGACCCGGAACTGGTATCGGCCTTCGGCGCTGCGGCCGTCCATCGAGAGCACGCGCCAGTCGACGGTATAGAGGCCGGGCGCCATGGCAGGATCGAGAGGGATCTTGAAGATCGATCCTTCAGGGCCGGAAAGAAACGGCTTGCCGGTGGGAAGCGCCATCCCCTGGGCATCCAGCAGGACGGCCGTCGAGCGGGCAAGATCGACCGGGCCGGTGAAAGTGAGCTCGAGATTGGCAGGAACGAGCTGTTGTTCCTGCTGTTGCGATGGGAGCGAGGCTTGTTCCAAGGCCGCGGACGCTTCACTTGCGGTGAAGAGAAGGAAGGCGAACAGACAGAATGACGCGATCGACTTCATGATGGTCTTCCTTATCGTGCCGATCCGCATGTGCCCGGAGCCCTCATGCTTCCGTGACGCCATGCCGACGTGTCACTATGAACGCTGCGGGGGATGATTTCGATCCCTAGTTTTTGCGATAGCGCGCACCGGCCGCGGCTGGCGGCCTTTCGGCAGCGCGGCGATCAGGTCAGTAAGCCGCTGCCAAAATTTTCGGAATGACCTTGATAATGTTGGGCCGTTTTTCATCTCTCCGCCTGTCCTCATCGCCGGGATCTCGGAATTGAGAATGTACTCCCCGTCGGCTCCGGCTGGAATCATACGGAGGTTTTGGAGCGTGAATCTTTCGGATTACAGAAAATGGGCATTTCATCACGAGTTGAGCAAAAGCTTGATCGGTGCGATTGAATTGCCGCCGCTTACCGTCTTATAATCCGTGTCGACGGCACCCCGATAAATCGCGGGGCAAAAAGGGAAGGAAACCGATCATGACCAAAGTCCGTGCGCTGGTACTGGAGCGCCAGCATGAACTTGCGCTTCGCGATATCGATCTGCCGCTGGAGACAGGACCGGGGCAGGTCAAGATCAGGGTTCATACAGTCGGCGTCTGCGGTTCGGACGTGCATTATTATACCCACGGCAAGATCGGCCCCTTCATCGTCAACGCGCCGATGGTGCTCGGCCATGAGGCGGCGGGCACGGTGGTCGAGATTGGGTCCGGTGTCACGCATCTGAAAATCGGCGACCGCGTCTGCATGGAGCCCGGCATCCCCGACCCGAATTCCAAGGCAAGCCGGCTCGGCATGTACAATATCGATCCCGCCGTCAGTTTCTGGGCGACGCCGCCGGTTCATGGCGTGCTGACGCCGGAGGTCGTGCATCCCGCCAATTATACCTTCAAGCTGCCCGACAATGTCAGCTTTGCCGAAGGCGCTATGGTCGAGCCCTTCGCGGTCGGCATGCAGGCGGCGAGCAAGGCGAAGATTGCGCCGGGCGATACCGCCATCGTTCTTGGCGCCGGCCCGATCGGCACGATGGTGGCGATTGCCGCCCTTGCCGGCGGCTGCGCCCGGGCGATCGTTGCCGATCTCGCCCAGCCGAAGCTCGATATCGCCGCGCAGTATCAGGGCGTCATCCCGGTTAATATCCGCGAGACGAATCTGATCGAAGAAGTGGGCAGGCTGACCGACGGCTGGGGCGCCGATGTCGTCTTCGAATGCTCCGGTTCGCCGAAGGCCTGGGAGACGATTATGGCGCTGCCGCGCCCGGGCGGCGTCATCGTCGCCGTCGGCCTGCCGGTCAATCCTGTTGGTTTTGACGTCTCGACGGCGACGACCAAAGAAATCCGCATCGAAACGGTGTTCCGTTACGCCCATCAGTACGAGCGCTCGATCGCGCTGCTCGGCTCGGGCCGCGTCGATCTGAAGCCGCTGATATCGGAGACCTTCACATTCGAGGATTCGATCAAGGCCTTCGATCGTGCCGTCGAGGCCCGGCCGAGCGACGTGAAGCTGCAGATCGTGATGGAGTAGGGCGCCGCACCACCTCTATGAGTGCCCGGCACTCGGTCTCATCTTGCGAACGGCAAGAGCGGCGGCTGCGACAAAAGCCGCCGCTCCGACCGCGATGAGCAGATGGCGGTGAAGGGGGAGGTGGCCCAATGTCTGCTGGATTCCGTGCCCGAAGAGATAACCGAGCGCGGTGAAAAGCTGTCCCCAGACCAGTGCGGCTACCGCATTCAGGACGACGAATTTCCCGGTCGATATCCTAGTCGTCCCAATGACGACGGGGCTGATCGTCCGCAACCCGACCAGGAAACGAAAGGCAAGGATGAAGCCTGTGGGATATGTTTCCAGAAGCTGGGTGACGCGGGCAAGCGCCGGTCTTTCCAGCAGTCGGCGGACGAGGCTCCATCGGGCGGCGTAACGGCCGGCAAAAAACCAGAACTGATCGCCGGCGAAGGATCCGGCGATTGCCGCAGACGCTGCCGCCCAATAGGTAAGCAAGCCGCGATGAGCGATCACGCCGCCTAGGAAAGCGGCCGTTTCGCCTTCGAAAGCAGCCCCCAGAAAAATTGCCAGCAGGCCGTAATTCTCAATCAGCAGTTCGATAGACATGGCGACCCGCCCCCAGCTGTTTCCGAAGCGTCAGGTCAAGGCTAAACCGGCTTCAAATCCCCGAGCAGCGTCGGGATCAGCTCCGAGACCGTGGGATGGATCGGCACAGACCATTTCAGCGTGGGATAGGTCGTGCCGGCATTCATCGCGTCGATGAGGCCGTGGATCACCTCGTCGCCCTCGATGCCCAATATCGCCGCACCGAGGATTTCCTTGCTATCGGCGTCGGCCACCACTTTCATGAAGCCCTTCGTCTCGCCCCGCTCATTGGCGCGGCCGACGCGGCTCATCGGGCGGGTCGAGACCATGATCCTGCGCCCCGACTCTCGCGCCTGCTTTTCCGTCATGCCGACGCGGCCGAGCGGCGGGTCGATATAAAGCGCATAGGCCGGGATGCGACTCGAGACCTTGCGGTCGTCGCCGTCCAAGAGATTGGCGGCGGCGATCTCGAAATCATTGTAAGAAGTGTGCGTGAAGGCGCCGCGGCCGTTGCAGTCGCCAAGCGCAAAGATGCCCTCGACATTGGTGGCGAGCCGATCGTCGACGGTGATATAGCCGCGCTTATCCGTAGCCACGCCGGCGGCATCGAGGCCGAGATCGTCGGTATTCGGCTTTCGGCCGGTGGCGATCAGCACATGGCTGGCATCGATCTTTGCCGCGCCGGCGGTGACGCTCACGCCACCGCCGTTTTTTGCAAAGACGATGTTATCGGCGTCGGTATGGACGCCAATGCCTTCTGAACGCAGGATCTCGGCGATCGCATCGGATATATCCTCGTCCTCGCGCGAAGCGAGCTTCGGGCCGTGCTCGATGACGCTGACTTCGGCGCCGAAACGGCGATACATCTGCGCGAACTCCAGCCCGATATAGCTGCCGCCGATGACCGCAAGATGCCGCGGCAGCATGTCGAGTTGGATGATCGAGGTGCTGGTGAGGTAATCGATATCGGCAATGCCCGGCAGCTCCGGGATGATGGGCCGCGCGCCGACATTGAGGAAGATGCGTGGCGCGGTGAGCGTCTCGCCGTTGACGCGGACGGATCTCGGTCCCTCGAAACGCGCATGACCATAGATCACGCGCATGCCATCCATTCCCGCAAACCAGCCGATCAGGCCGTTGCGGGCGTTCATCGTCACCGTTTCGGCGCGGGCTCTGACCACCTTCATGTCGATGCCGATTTCGCCGGGGATCTTGACGCCGTAGGCGGCGCCGCTTCTGGCCACATGGGCGGCGCGGGCGCTGGCGACCAGCGTCTTCGTCGGCATGCAGCCGGCATTGACGCAGGTGCCGCCGAGGAATTTGCGCTCGATCAGCGCCACCTTCATGCCCTTCTCGACCATGCGGGCGGCAAGAAAGGGGCCGGCCTGGCCGGCGCCGATAACGATGGCGTCGAAGCTTTTCATGACACGGCTCCCACGATCAGCGCCGCACCGATGACGGCGACGGCATCCTCGATCAGGGCCGCCGGCAGGTCCCTGCCAAAGGAAGCAGCAAGCCTGCCGCGCAGGGCGGCGCCACCATAGGTGCCGATGACGGCGCCGATCACGCCGGCGATCAGCCCGCCGAAGAGCAGGCCGCTGGCGGCGCCGATCGTCGCCCCGGCGAGCGCGCCCGTGACGATACGGGCGCCGAACTGCAACGGCACCTTGCGCGACGGCGTCGACGGCAGCTGATCGGTGATCAGCTCGACGATGGCGAGAACCGTGAAGACCCACGGCGTCCAGCGGTAACCCATGAAGGCAAGCGGCGTTTGCGACACGTCGAACCAGCCGAGTGCCGCGCCCCAGGCGACGGCGGCGGGCGCGGTCATGGCGCGCAGGCCGGAGATGACACCGATCAGCAATGCAAGAAAAAGAAACATGCGCGATCCCCCTCATTGCCGGCGTCGTGCCGCGAGAGGGAAGGTTGCACATTGTCAGGCGCGTGGCAATTCGCCCAGCCGAACCGACGGTTTAGTTCGCAAAGGCGGCGATGCCGGTGATCGCTCGGCCGATGATCAGCGCGTGGATGTCGTGTGTGCCCTCATAGGTGTTGACCACTTCGAGGTTGACGAGGTGGCGGGCGATGCCGAATTCGTCGGAGATGCCGTTGCCGCCGAGCATGTCGCGGGCTGCGCGCGCGATCTCCAGCGCCTTGCCGCAGCTGTTGCGCTTGAGGATCGAGGTCAACTCGACCGGCGGATGGCCTTCCTCCTTCATGCGGCCGAGACGCAGGCAGCCCTGCAGGCCGAGCGAGATTTCTGCCGCCATGTCGGCGAGCTTCTTCTGGATCAGCTGGTTGGCGGCAAGCGGCCGGCCGAACTGCTTGCGCTCGAGCGTGTATTGCCGTGCCCTGGCGTAACAATCTTCGGCAGCCCCGAGCGCGCCCCAGGCGATGCCGAAACGGGCCGAGTTGAGGCAGGTGAAAGGACCCTTGAGGCCGGTAACATTGGGAAGCAGGTTTTCCTCCGGCACGAAAACCCCGTCGATCACCACTTCGCCGGTGATCGAGGCGCGCAGGCCGACCTTGCCGTGGATGGCGGGAGCCGAAAGGCCTTTCCAGCCCTTTTCCAGGATGAAGCCGCGGATGAGGCCGTCCTCGGTCTTTGCCCAGACGACGAAGACATCGGCGATCGGCGCATTCGAGATCCAGGTCTTTGAGCCGGTGAGGCTATAGCCGCCATCGACCTTCTTGGCGCGGGTCGCCATCGAGCCGGGATCGGAGCCGTAATCAGGCTCGGTCAGACCGAAACAGCCGACCCATTCGCCCGTGGCGAGTTTCGGCAGGTATTTCTGCTTCTGTGCCTCAGACCCGAAGGTTTCGATCGGCACCATGACCAGCGAGGACTGCACGCTCATCATCGAACGATAACCGCTGTCGACCCGTTCGACCTCGCGGGCGATCAGGCCGTAGGCGGTGTAACCAAGACCGGCGCCCCCATAATCGGGGGAGATCGTCGGGCCGAGCAGGCCGAGTTCACCCATTTCGCGGAAGATTACGGGATCCGTCCTTTCATGGCGGAAGGCGTCGAGAACGCGGGGCGCGAGCTTTTGCTGCGCATAGGCATGGGCGGTATCCTGCACCATGCGCTCCTCGTTGGTCAGCTGCTCCACCAGGCGGAACGGATCGGCCCAGTCGAAAACCTCGCGCGTCTGCTGCATGGCGGCGTCTCCTCACTCACGATTCAGGCTTGCCTCGTTCAAGGTCGCATAGACCCGCCAGCCAACCGCGTCAACACAAGCCAGCCTGTCGGAAAGACGAGCCTTGCCATCTTTTCAAAAGCGTCGGCATGCTCCACTTTGCCCGCGTTTGATTCTGGCATGAGGAGGCGGAAATGTCGTCAAGCGATCTGTTCGTATCGGCCGAAGGCGCCGAATGGGTCAATCCGGAGCCCGGCGTTACCAGGCGCATCATGACCTATCTGCCGGAGATGATGATGGTGGAAGTGGCATTCGAAAGCGGCGCTGTCGGTGCGGCTCATTCGCATCCGCACATTCAGGCAAGTTATATCGCCGAGGGCAGCTTCGAAGTGACGATTGATGGCCGGACCGAAGTGCTCAGGCGGGGCGGCAGCTTCATCGTGCCCCCCAATCTCGTCCATGGCGTCAAGGCGCTGGAAAAGGGCCGGCTGATCGATAGCTTCACGCCACATCGTGCCGAATTTCTCAAGTAATCAGCTTTCGGGCTCCGACCGGCGCGCCGAGCCGGCGGCGGTGACATAGGGCGGCACGAAGCGTGCGTCCTCGCCGCGCACGGCCTCGCGCAGGAAGTCAATGACGGCGCGCACGCGCGGCACCTGTTTCAGGTCGCGATGGCAAGTGATCCAGTACTGGCGCTTGAGGTCGATTTCCTCGGGCAGCACACGCACGAGCTCGGGATAACGGCTGGCGAAGAAATAGGGCAGGATGCAGAGGCCGAGGCCATTTCGGGTGGCAGTCAGCTGCGCGAAGATGCTGGAGCTCTGGAACTGCGGCTTGATGCGCGGATGCACGTCGCTGAGATAATCCAGGCCCGGCGCGAAAATCATCTCCTCGATATAGCTGACGAAGGGGTGCTCAAGCAGGTTGTCGCGGCAGGTAATCGCCGGCGCCTTCGCCAGATAGTCGCGGGAGCCATAGATCTGCAGGTGATAGTCGGTCAGCTTCTCGGCGAAATAAGGCCCTCCCTTCGGTTCGTCGAGCACGACGGAAAGATCGGCCTCCTTGCGTGACAGTGACATGATCTGCTGGATGGTCACCAGTTCGAGCGAGAGATGCGGATGCTGGGCGGCAAACTGCGGCAGCACGGTGGCGAAGAAGAAATTGGCAAAGCCTTCCGGTGCGCTGAGGCGCACCAGGCCGCGCTGCGCCATCGAGCCATCGGCGAGATCGGCGCGCAGCCGCTCGGTCTCCTGCTCCATCCGCTCTGCCGTTTCGACGAAGCGCGTGCCCATCGCGGTCAGCACATAGCCGCGCGGATTGCGCTCGAACAGCTTGACCTTGAGGGTGAATTCCAGCCGGTCGATGCGCCGCGAAACGGTGGCGTGGCTGGAACGCAGCTGCCGGGCAGCCGTCGACAGCTGCCCGGTACGGGCGACGGCGAGAAAAAACTGCAGATCGTCCCAGGTGAACTGCGGCGGATTGTTCATCGCCATTTCCTCCGTTCAACAAGCGCTAACGCATAGCACGATCTTCAGATGTTTAAACAATTCATTGTTTTGATTTGCATTTTACGTCGCGAAGAACGGAGAAATCACCGCAAGGAGAAGCCGAGACGCTTGTTGGAAACCGGTTGATCCCCGGAGACGGTGCTTTCAGTTGCTATTGGTGAATGCTACACGGCCACGTTTGCATTCTGAGGAAATATTGATGAAAAAATTGGTTCGCCTGCTGCTGACGATCGTGCTCGCATTCGTCGTGGTCATCGGTTTTCGCTGGTATCGCTACATCACCAACACCGACAGCCCCTATGACGAAGTCGGCATTACGCTCAACTCGTCGATGCCTGGCCCGCTGAATGCCTGGGGCTGTGCCAAACTGAAAGCGACGTTCGGCAGCGCCTTGCCTCCCTATGGCTGCGCCGCCGACAACGGGACGCAATGGAAGTAACGGCAGGCGGAAATGCGTCAAATCTACCGGCGACGAAGGACCAATAGATAATTGGTCCTTCGTCTAACGCCACTAACCCTGCACAACCGTCGGAACTGCCCTAAGTCTAGTGCTTAGCGCTTACGTCCTGCGCATCCCGAGGCTTGGTTTGACATTGTGCGGCTGTCTTTCTGTGCAAAAATGAACAGATACTGTTTGGAATTAGTTGTACTCCGCCCGTTGCCTCAGGGAGAAATTTCCATGATCGTAAGACGAGAGCCGTCGTTCTGAGGAGTGCGACCGGCCAAATATGAACAGACCGGTAATCTTGCTCATCTCTGGGAGGAGAGAATATGCGAAAGAATCTCATTGCGTCCGTTGCATTTTTGCTCGCCAGCAGCACCGCTGTGCTCGCGCAAAGCGCGACCGACGGCAAGGTCAAGATCGGCATCCTGAACGACCAGTCGGGCGTCTATGCGGATTTCGGCGGCAAATCCTCCGTCGAAGCCGCCAAGATGGCGGTCGAGGATTTCGGCGGCAAGGTATTGGGCGTTCCGGTCGAGATCGTCGATGCCGATCACCAGAACAAGCCGGATATCGCCTCCAACATCGCCCGCCAATGGTATGACACCGAGCAGGTGGATGCGATCATGGAATTGACGACCTCGTCGGTGGCGCTCGCTGTGCAGGCGATCGCCAAGGAAAAGAAGAAGATCGACATTGTCACCGGTGCTGCGACGACGGATCTGACCGGCAAGGCCTGCTCGCCCTACGGCTTCCACTGGGCCTACGATACGCATGCGCTGGCCGTCGGTACCGGCGGCGCGCTTGTGAAGCAGGGCGGCGACAGCTGGTTCTTTCTGACCGCCGACTATGCCTTCGGCTATTCGCTGGAGCAGCAGACCACCGACTACGTTAAGGCGAGCGGCGGCACGGTCGTCGGCGCCGTCCGCCATCCGCTGTCGACCCAGGACTTCTCGTCCTTCCTGCTGCAGGCGCAATCTTCTGGCGCCAAGGTGATCGGCCTTGCCAATGCCGGCCTCGATACTTCCAACGCCATCAAGCAGGCGGCCGAATTCGGCATCACCCAGGGCGGCCAGCATCTGGCGGCGCTGCTCTTCACCCTTGCCGAAGTCCATGGCCTCGGGCTCGAGGCGGCGCAGGGCCTGACGCTGACGGAAGGTTTTTACTGGAACCGCGACGACGAAAGCCGCGCCTTCGCCAAGAAATTCTTCGCCCGCACAGGCAAGATGCCGAACATGATCCATACCGGCACCTATTCGGCGGTGACGCAATATCTGAAGGCGGTGCAGAAGGCCGGCACCGACGAGACGGAAGCCGTTGCCAAAACGCTGCATGAAATGCCTGTTGATGACGTCTTCGGCCGCGGCGGCACGGTCGGCGCCAATGGCCGGATGATCCACGACATGTACCTCTTGCAGGTCAAGAAGCCGGCCGACAGCAAGGAGCCGTGGGATTACTTCAACGTGCTCGCCACCATTCCCGGCAAGGAAGCCTATATCGACCCCGCCAAGAGCGGCTGCGATCTGGTGAAGTGAGCGCGATGGCGGTTTCCGCGATTGAAAGTCAGGCCAAGCCGCGGGTGGTTTTATCCGCCCGCGGCCTGCGCCGCGATTTCGGCGGCTTCACGGCCGTCAAGAACGTCGATCTCGACGTCCATGACGCGAGCGTCCATGCGCTGATCGGCCCGAACGGCGCCGGCAAGACCACGGTCTTCAATCTGCTGACGAAGTTCCTGCAGCCGACGGCGGGCACGATCACGCTGATGGGCACCGACATCACCTACACGCCGCCCGACAAGGTCGCGCGCATGGGACTGGTGCGCTCCTTCCAGATCTCGGCGGTCTTCCCGCATCTTTCCGTTCTCGACAATGTGCGCGTGGCGCTGCAGCGGCCGAACAATCTGTCTACCCAGTTCTGGCGGCCGCTTTCGGCGCTCTACCGGCTGAACGAGCGCGCCGAGCAGTTGCTCGCCAGCGTCGGCCTTTCCAAGGAGCGCGACCATATCGCCGCCGACCTTTCCTATGGCCGCAAGCGCGTGCTGGAAATCGCTACGACGCTGGCGCTCGATCCCAAGGTGCTGCTGCTCGACGAGCCGATGGCCGGCATGGGGCTGGAGGATGTCGGCGTCGTCTCGGCGATCATCCGCGACGTCGCCCGCGACCGGGCGGTGCTGATGGTCGAGCACAATCTCTCCGTCGTCGCCAATATCTGCCAGCATGTCACTGTGCTGCAGCGTGGCGAGATCCTCGCCGAGGGGGATTATGCCACGGTCAGCCAGGACGAGCGCGTGCGCGTCGCCTATATGGGCACGGAGGAGCATTGATGGCCGATCTCCTCGAAGTCCAGGGACTGAATGCCTGGTACGGCGAAAGCCACATCCTGCACGGCGTCGACATGCGGGTGGCCGAAGGCGAGACGATCACCATTCTCGGCCGCAACGGCGTCGGCAAGACGACGACGCTGCGCACCATCACCGGCATCGTGCGCACCCGCAAGGGCAGGATCAGCTTTGCCGGCAGCGACATGATGCATGTGCCGCTGCACAAGACGGCGCATCGCGGTATCGGCTTCGTGCCGGAGGAGCGCGGCATCTTCTCGACGCTCACCGTGTCGGAAAACCTGCTGCTGCCGCCTGTCGTGGCGAAGGGCGGCATGACGCTCGACGAGATCTACGAGCTTTTCCCCAATCTCTACGAGCGCCGCGGCAGCCCCGGCACCAAGCTTTCGGGCGGCGAGCAGCAGATGCTGGCGATCGCCCGGATCCTGCGCACCGGCGTGCGGCTGCTCATTCTCGACGAACCGACGGAGGGGCTTGCCCCGGTCATCGTCCAGCGCATCGGCGAGGTGCTGCAGACTCTGAAAGGGCGCGGCATGACGATCCTGCTCGTCGAGCAGAACTTCCGCTTCGCCAGCCGTATTGCCGATCGCTTCTATCTGATGGATCATGGGCAGATGGTGTCGGAATTCCCGGTCGGCGAACTGCCGCAGCGCATGGATACGCTGCACAAGGTTCTGGGAGTGTGACCAGATGACGATGATCTTCGGCATTCCCCTGCAGGCGCTGCTCGGCCAGCTGTTGATCGGCCTGATCAACGGTTCCTTCTATGCGCTGCTCAGCCTCGGCCTCGCTATCATTTTCGGTCTGCTCAGGGTGATCAACTTCGCCCACGGCGCACAATATATGCTCGGCGCCTTCGTTGCCTATCTCCTGCTGACCTATGCCGGCATCGGCTACTGGCCGTCGCTGATCCTGGCGCCCGTCATCGTCGGCTTTGGCGGGGCGATCATCGAGCGACTGTTCCTGCGCCGGCTCTACGATCTCGATCCGCTTTACGGCCTGCTCTTCACCTTCGGGCTGGCGCTCGCGGTCGAAGGCACCTTCCGCTATCTCTACGGCTCGTCCGGCCAGCCTTATGCGACCCCGGCAGCCCTTGCCGGCGGCGCCAATCTCGGCTTCATGTTCCTGCCGATCTATCGCGGCTGGGTGGTCGTCGTCTCGCTCGTCGTCTGCCTCGGCACATGGCTGCTGATCGAAAAGACCAAACTCGGCGCCTATCTCCGGGCCGCCACCGAAAACGCCGTGCTGGTACAGGTCTTCGGCGTCAACGTGCCGGTGCTCCTGACGCTGACCTACGCGCTCGGCGCCGGCCTTGCCGCCTTTGCCGGCGTGCTGGCCGCACCCATCTATCAGGTCTCGCCGCTGATGGGCTCGAACATGATCATCGTCGTCTTTGCCGTCGTCGTGGTCGGCGGCATGGGATCGATCATGGGCGCGATCATCACCGGTTATGTGCTCGGCATAGCCGAGGGCCTGACCAAGGTCTTCTATCCCGAGGCTTCAAACATCGTGATCTTCGTCATCATGGCGATCGTGCTTCTCATCAGGCCCGCGGGCCTCTTCGGCCGGGATGCTTGACATGACCGATATCACCGAAACTCTCCGAACGGAAAAAAGCCGAACCGCTTTTTCGGTGCAGGCGGGCTTCCTCCTCGTGGGATTGCTGCTCCTGCTCTTGGCGCCGTTTTTCTTCTATCCGATCTTCCTGATGAAGCTGCTCTGCTTCGCGCTGTTTGCCTGCGCCTTTAATCTGCTGCTCGGCTATACCGGCCTGTTGTCCTTCGGCCATGCCACCTTCTTCGGCGGTGCCGCCTATTTCACCGCCTATACCGTGAAATCATGGGGCTTGCCGCCGGAGCTCGGCATCCTGATCGGTGTCATTGGGGCTGCCTTCCTCGGCCTCGTCATGGGTTTCTTCGCCATCCGCCGCCAGGGCATCTATTTCGCGATGATCACGCTGGCGCTGTCGCAGATGTTCTTCTTCTTCTGTCTGCAGGCGGAGTTCACCGAGGGCGAGGACGGCATTCAGTCGGTGCCGCGCGGGCATCTCTTCGGCTTCATCGACCTGAACGACTCAACCAACATGTATTATTTCGTGCTTGCCGTCTTCCTCGTTGGTATCTTGATCATCTGGCGCTTCATCAATTCGCCCTTCGGCATGATCCTGAAGTCGATCCGCGAGAACGAGAGCCGAGCGATCTCACTCGGCTATTCCGTCGCGCGCTACAAGCTCGGCGCTTTCGTCATGTCGGCGGCGCTTGCGGGGCTGGCGGGCGCGGTCAAATCAATCGTCTTCCAGTTCGCGACGCTCACCGACGTCGCCTGGCAGATGTCGGGCGAGGTGATCCTGATGACGCTGCTCGGCGGCATCGGCACACTGATCGGCCCCGTCTTCGGGGCCGGGCTGGTGGTGGCGCTGGAAAACTACCTCGCCACCTCGGAGTTTCCGGTGACGATCATCACCGGCATCGTGTTCATGATCTGCGTGCTGATCTTCCGCCGCGGCATCATCGGCGAATTCTACGCGTCGCGGCTGGGGCGCAAACTGGGCTTCGTCTATCGCCGCTGAACGGGCGGACCTCTTCTCCGGGAAAGCCGTGTTTTCGGAGGAAGAGACGGGCGGCGGCGCTGCGACACTTCCTCTCCCCGTCCCGCGGGGAGAGGGAAGCGGCAAGCATCTGGAGTTCGTGCAGGGCACATGGATCGGTACGACTATATCATCATCGGGGCAGGCAGCGCCGGCTGCGTGCTTGCCAACCGGCTGTCGGCCGATGGCAGGAGCCGGGTGCTGCTGCTCGAAGCCGGCGGCAGCGACAACTACCACTGGATCCATATCCCGGTCGGTTATCTCTATTGCATCAACAATCCGCGGACCGACTGGTGTTTCACAACGGCGCCGGAAGCGGGGTTGAACGGTCGGGCGCTGAGCTATCCCCGCGGCAAGGTGCTCGGCGGCTGCTCCTCGATCAACGGTATGATCTATATGCGCGGCCAGGCGCGCGATTATGACCTCTGGCGGCAGATGGGCTGCAGTGGCTGGGGCTGGGACGATGTTCTGCCCTACTTCCGCAAGTCCGAGGATTTTTATCGCGGCGAAGACGAGATGCATGGCGCCGGCGGCGAATGGCGCATTGAGAAGGCACGGGTGCGCTGGGCCGTGCTCGACGCCTTCCAGCAGGCGGCGAGAGAAGCCGGCATTCCGGAAACAGAGGATTTCAACCGCGGCAGCAATGAAGGCTCCGGTTATTTCGACGTCAACCAGCGTTCCGGCATTCGCTGGAACACCTCGAAAGCCTTCCTGCGCCCGGCGCGCAAGCGCTCCAACCTGACGGTGCTCACCAAGGCGCAGGTCCGGCGGCTGCTGGTGGAGGAGGGGGCCGTGGCCGGCGTCGAATTCCAGCACGACGGCGTGGCGAAACGCGCCTATGCGGGCAAGGAAACCATCCTTTCGGCCGGATCGATCGGCTCGCCGCATATTCTGGAACTCTCCGGCATCGGCAGGGGCGAGGTTCTCCAGCGGGCGGGCGTCGATGTCGTCACCGAGGTCAGGGGCGTCGGCGAGAATCTGCAGGATCATCTGCAACTGCGTCTGGCCTATAAAGTAACCGGGGTTCCAACGCTGAACGAGAAGGCGACGAAGCTGATCGGCAAGGCGGCGATCGGGCTCGAATATCTCGTCCGCCGCTCCGGACCGATGGCGATGGCGCCGAGCCAGCTCGGCATCTTCACCCGCTCGGGGCCAGACCGGGAAACGCCTGACCTGCAATATCACGTGCAACCGGTCTCGCTCGAAAAATTCGGCGACCCGGTCCATCCTTTCCCGGCAATCACGGCGAGCGTCTGCAATCTGAGGCCGGAAAGCCGGGGCTCGGTGCACCTGTCGAGCCCGGATTTTGCCGCGCAGCCGACGATCAGCCCGAAATACCTCTCGACGCAACGCGATCGTGACATAGCTGTCCGTTCGATACGGTTAACGCGCAAGATCGTCGCGCAGCCATCCTTCGCGAGGTTCCGGCCGGAAGAGTTCAAGCCAGGTCCCAGCTATCAGACCGAAGCCGATCTGGAGCGGGCGGCCGGCGATATCGGCACGACGATTTTCCATCCCGTCGGCACCTGCCGCATGGGCGCCGACAGGGAGAGCGTCGTCGACCCCAGACTGAAATTCAGGGCGCTTGGCAAGCTCAGGATCGCCGACGCTTCGGTGATGCCGTCGATCACCTCGGGCAACACCAATTCGCCGACGATCATGATCGCCGAAAAGGCGGCGGCGATGATCCTCGAAGACAATCGATAGGAGAAGACCATGGCAAGGATCGCATTCATCGGGCTTGGCAATATGGGCGGGCCGATGGCGGCCAATCTCGTCAAGGCGGGCCACGAGGTCCTCGGTTTCGATCTCGCGGCTTCGGTGCTGAAGGCGGCGGAGGCGAGCGGCGTCAAGCCGGCAAGCCATGCCAGCCAGGCGGTCAAGGATGCGGAGGTGGTTATCACGATGCTGCCGCAGGGCAGGCATGTGCTGACGGCCTGGACAGACATTCTGCAGTCGACGGCGCAGGACACGCTGGTCATCGATTGCTCGACCATCGATGTCGACAGCAGCCGCAAGGCGCATGAGATAGCCAAGGCTGCAGGCTGCCTGTCGGTCGACGCACCCGTCTCCGGCGGCACCGGTGGGGCGAGCGCCGGCACGCTGACCTTCATGGCGGGCGGCTCCCCGGAAGCCTTTGCCCGAGCCAAGCCAATTCTCGAGGCCATGGGCAAGAAGATCGTCCATTGCGGCGAAGCGGGTGCCGGCCAGGCGGCAAAGATCTGCAACAACATGATCCTCGGCATCTCGATGGTCGGCGTCTGCGAGGCCTTCGTGCTCGCCGAAAAACTCGGCCTCTCGCATCAGGCGCTTTTCGACGTTGCATCGACCTCATCGGGCCAATGCTGGTCGATCAACACCTATTGCCCGGTGCCCGGCCCGGTGCCGACCTCGCCTGCCAACAATGGTTACAAGCCAGGTTTTGCCGCAGCCTTGATGCTGAAGGATCTCAAGCTTTCGCAAGAGGCGGCTCTGGCGAGCGGCGCCTCCACGCCGCTCGGCGCGGAAGCGGCCCAGCTTTATGCGCTCTTCGAAAAGCAGGGCAATGGCGGAAGAGATTTTTCCGCCATCATCGAAATGTTCCGCGAAAAGGTGTAGCCGACGGCCTACAGGAGATAGCTGACCGGCTCTTTTCGAACCGGATGCGGGAAGACGCCCATGCCGACTCCGAAGATCGAGTGCAGCGTGTCGGCCTGCATGATCTCGGCTGGCGTGCCTTCGGCCGTGATCCGGCCGCGGCTGAGGGCGACGATCGCGTCGCAGTAGCGTGCGGCAAGGTTGATATCGTGCAGCACGATGACGACGGTCAGCCCGCGTTCGCGGCTGAGATCCTGTACCAGGGAGAGAACGCTCGCCTGGTGGGCGAGGTCGAGTGCCGACGTCGGTTCGTCGAGCAGCAAGCAGCGGGCATCCTGGGCGAGCATCATGGCAATCCAGGCGCGTTGGCGCTCGCCGCCGGACATGTTGGCGACGGGGCGATCGGCAAAGTCCTCAAGCTCGGTGCGGGTGATGGCTTCCTCGACCTTGCTGCGATCCGTCGCGGTGAAGCGGCCGAGTGTGCCGTGCCAGGGAAAACGGCCGAGCGCCACCAATTCGCGCACGGTCATCCCGTCGGTCGCCGGCGTGAATTGCGGCATATAGGCGACGTGTCGGGCAAATTCCCGGGCGCCCCAGTCGGCCGCCACCTTGCCGCCGAAGGAGATGGCGCCGGATTGCGGTGCGATCTGGCGGGCGATGATCTTCAAAAGCGTGCTCTTGCCGGAGCCGTTCGAGCCCACCAGACCGCAGATACGGCCCTGATCGAGGGTCAAGTCGATGCCATGCAGGATCGGCTTCGGCCCGATGGCATAGGTGATTTGAGACAGGGCAAGGAAAGACGAAGGCATGGTCTGCTCCAGGTTCCGCATTGCTGGTTCGGGAGGGCCTCAGACATGGATCGGCCCTCCTTGCCGCATCCGGTTCCTGCAAAACTTAACCTGGATTGTCAACTTAACATTTTCCGCCGAGCGTGAAGACGCCATGCTGGCATGGCCGCGGTCGCAGCCAGAACCGGCATCAATCATGCCTTCGACACCGGAAAACTCAGCCTGGCGTCGCCGAAGAGGATATCGATTTCGCCGGGTTCAGGCAGTTCGATCGCGCCGCTCAACGTGCCCGTTGTGATCAGCGCGCCTGCCTTCAGCGATGTTCCCGGGCGCAAGCCGTCATTGGCGTAGTCGACGAGCCAGGTGAGAACATCGCCCTTCGGGTGCTGAGCCGGACCGTCATAGATGGTGCGGCCGGCATGGGTGACCTTGAGCGGCGTGCCGCCGGCGGTATCGACCAGGCTCTTGTCGAGCTTTGGACCAAGCACATAGCCGCTATTGCCGAGGCGATCTGATGTAAACAGCAGAAAGGAGACGCTGCCGCTTTCCCTTACGGCGCTGACCAGCAGCTCGGCGCCGAGATAGGCAGCGGATATCGCCTCGACCACGTCGGCGCGGCTATATGCAGTGCCGGTGCGGATCGGCAGGTCCTTGCCGAGACGCACGGCGATCTCGGTCTCGAATTTCATGCCCGGATACCAGGGGATGCTCGCACCCGAGGCGGCCTCGGCATAGGGATACAGCGGAGCGGTGACCGCCTGACCCTCAGGCGAGACCGTCACCTTCCAGGCATTGCTGGAAATGCCGTCGGCCAGAAAATTCTGAGCCTCCATCGCCTGATGCAGATCGGCCGGCAGCGCGAAAGTGCCGGTTTCCTCCTGCCTGCCGGCCTGGCGCAGGCTGTGAAGCCTGGCTGCGAGCCCGCGCGGATCGAATGTCTCTGTCATGCTGTCTCCTCGACCTGATTTTCGAGGTGGCACACTAACGGCAGGGCAGCAATGAACAAGTGGGTCTTGGGCAGTAATTGGAAAAGCTCCTATTCCATCGCCGCGTACCAGCGATCGCGATAGGCGGCGAGCCCCGCAATTTCGGCCGGCGGAACATGCGTCTCGGCGCCGAATATCGGCCGGATGCCGGTGAGGAGGGCAGCACCCTGACTGGTGCCGGTCGAGCCGGGGAGGGCGAGGACCTCGCGACCGGCAAGGGCGGCAAGCAGCTTCAGATAGGTTTCGTTGAGGGCAAAAGGCCCTTCGACGATGACCGGGCCTTTGGCGCCGATCAGTCCAAGACAGGCATCGGTCATCAAAGCGAGATAGAGGCAGGCGGCGGCGTGGCGCTCCCGGCGGTTCGACTCTTCGGCGCCGATCCAGCGGCTTGCCATGCCGGGAAAAGGACCGGAGCCGGAGGCGATGTTGGGCAGCAGCATCATGCCCTTTTCGATGACCGGGCCGATCGCCGGCTGGGCGGCGTTTTCATCGACGGGACCGATCTCGGCCGACAGGATTTCGAATTCCCGTCCGCCCATGAAACGCGAGGAGGGGACGGCCCGGCCATAGGCATCGACATTGGCGAGCGCATCGCGTTTCTGATCGAGATGATCGAGATCGCCGCCGACGCCGAAATTGATCACCCAGGTGCCGGTGGAGACGACGGCGAAGGGGGCGGCCCGGTGGACCAGATGCGGCAGCAGCGAGGCATTGGAATCGTGAATGCCACAATAGACCGGCACGGGAGCGCCAAGGCCGAGCTCGGCGGCGATCTCCGGCAGCACCGGACCGAGCGCATCGAAGGCGGAGCGGATCGGCGCCATCAGCCCGCGGATGCCGAGCCTGTCGATGAGCGAGGAATAGTCGCCCGCCCTGGGATTCCAGAGGTCGGTGTGGCAGCCGAGCGAGGTCAGCTCGTTGGCGGTCACCCCCGTCAGCCGTGCCGTCCAATATTGCGCATAGGTGAGGATGGTCGCGACCTTGTCGAACTCCTCGGGGAAGGCGCTCTTCTGATAATGCAGCTGTGCACCGACATTGAGACCCATCGAAAGGCGCGGCGAGAAGGTCTCGTCGAAGGAGGGGCGCAAGGCCGTATAGGCATCGCGGATCGCCTCGGGGTATTCGTGTTCGTAGTCGATCACAGGCATGGCGAGCCCACCGTCCCGATCGAGCAGCGCGGCGGCGGCGCCGTGGGTGGTGATCGAAATGGCGTCGAAACCGGGCTCATGCGCAAGGCGCTTCAGCGCATCGAGTGCGAAGGACCAGAGCGCCTCTATCTCGTAATGCGGATAGGGACCGGTTTTGATCGTAACGTTCGGGCGTTTCAGGACGGCGATCTCGGCGCCTGTCCCAGCGTCGAGCACGACGACCTTGGCATTGGTCTTGCCGATGTCGAGAACGGCGATGCGGCGATAGGAGGTGGCGGTCATGGCATATGGAAGAGGGTGACGAGATCGCTCTGGACGGGCGAATTATCCGGATTTGTCGCCATGATATCGGCCATGTGCGCCCACCATTTTTTCATGATGGGATGGTCCGGCAGGCTCGCCATCGTGTGGTCCTCCGGCCGCGTCAGAACGCCGAACAGCGTATTGGTCTCGCGGTCGAGATGGATGGAATAGTCGCTGGCGCCCGACTTGTGCAGCAGATCGACCAGTTCCGGCCAGATCTCATCATGCCGCTTGCGATATTCGGCTTCCATGCCAGGATTGAGCTGCATCTTGAAAGCGTGTTTTTCGAAGGTCATCGGGAGCTCATGATCTTGATGCGGCGGGCGACGATCGGGATGGCGATGGTGATGATCAGAAGCAGGCCGATGAAAATCGACATGACGATGCCGGGCACGTTCAACAGGCCGAGGCCGAAGGTGACGAGTCCCATGACGAAGGCGGCGATGACGACGCCGCCGATCGTGCCGGAGCCGCCGAGGATCGAAATGCCGCCGAGCACCACCATGGTGACGACTTCGAGTTCCCAGCCTTGGGCAATCGACGGCCGGGTCGAGCCGAGGCGCGAGGTCAGGCAGACGGCGGCAATGCCGCTCATGATGCCGGTCAGCAGGAAGAGAATGAATTTGACGCGTTCGACCGGGATGCCGGAGAAGCGGGCGGCGAAATCATTGTTGCCGATCGCATAGACCTGCCGGCCGAAATTCGTCGCATGCAGCAGGATGGCGAAGAGGATCGCCAGCACGATGAAGAGCACGAATTCGAACGAGAAGACCCAGACGACGTAGCCCTGACCGAAATAGGCGAAGTCTGCTGGATACTTGCCGTAAGCCTGGTCGCCGAGCACGATATAGGAGATGCCGCGGAACAGGCTCATCGTGCCGATGGTGACCACGATCGACGGCAACTTCAGCACCGAGACGAGCACACCGTTAAAGATGCCGCAGGCAAGGCCGGTGCCGATGCCGATCAGCACCAGACCCGGCGTGCCGATGCCGACCTGCGCCGCCGCCCCCATCGCCGTCGAGGCGAGCGCGATGATCGCGGCGACCGAAAGGTCGATCTCGCCTGAAATGACGAGCAATGCCATGGCGAAGGCGATCATCGCCTTTTCGGTGAAGTTGAAGGTGGCGTCCGAGAGGTTCCAGGCATCGAGGAAATAGGGCGATGCCAGGGAATTGAAGATGAAAATCAGGACCGCGACGCCAAAGAGTAGCACTTCCCAGCTGGCGATGATGCGGCGCAACGGCGTGCCGAGGCGATCGGGGATGACCCGCTTTTCTCGTGTGGACACGGTGCTCATGCTGCAGCCTCCGTTCTGCTATCGGCTGCGGCCCGGTCGCGCAGGATGATGCGGCCGCGGTTGCGTTCGCGCCGGGCGTTGAAGGCGACCGCAAGAATGATGACGGTTCCCGATATCGCCATCTGCGTGAAGGGTGAAATGCCGATAACCGGCAGTGCGTTCTTGATGACGCCGAGGAAGAGCGCGCCGAGCACCGTGCCGGCGACAGAGCCGACGCCGCCGGCGATCGAGATGCCGCCGATGACGCAGGCCGCGACGCTGTCGAGCTCGAAGCCGTTGGCGATATCGACATAGGCGACGGCATAACGCGACACCCAGAGATAGCTTGAAAGCCCGGCGAGCGCGCCGGAGAGAACGAAAGCAAGAAATTTGGTCCAGCCCGTATCAATGCCGGCATAGACGGCTGCGGTCGGATTGCCACCGGTCGCATAGGCCGAGCGGCCGAACGGGGTATATCGGAGCAGCACATACATCAGCAGCACGATGATGATGCCGACCCACCCGAGAACGGGCAGGCCGAGGATCGGCATGCGCGGCACCGACAGGAAGATCGGGGTCATCTGGTGCGCATTGACCCAGGCCCCGCCCGAGAGCACGAAGGCCATGCCGCGATAGATGGTGAGCGTGCCGAGTGTGACGACGATTGGCGGGATTTCCAGCGCCCAGACGAGAAAGCCGTTGATGGCGCCGAGACAGGCGCCGATGACGATCGCCATAAGGATCAGCACGACGAGCGGCAGATCGGGATGGGCGGCATTCATCATCGCGATCGCCATGCCGGTAAAGGCGAGATTGGCGGCGACGGACAGGTCGATCGATTTCGTCAGGATGACCGTCATCTGCGCCAGCGCCAGGATGATCAGGATGGAGGTATCGTTGAAAATGCCGGCGAGATTGTCCGGTGTTGCGAAATCGGCTGCACGCGTCGAAAAGATCGCGATCATCACGACGATGATGAGGAACAGCAGCGTTTCGCGTTTTCTGATCAGTCTTGCCATGCTCTTACCTTATGCATTGTGGGCCTCATGCATTGCCGGTGGCGGCGCGCACCAGCGCCTCGGGCGACAGTTCGGCGCGCTCGAAAATCCCGGCGGCAAGCCCTTCCTTCATCACCAGAACGCGGTCCGACATGCCGATGATCTCCGGTAGCTCTGAGGAGACCATGATGATCGACAGGCCCTCGGCGGCAAGTTCGCTGATGAAGCCGTGCACGGCGGCCTTCGAGCCGATGTCGATGCCCTTCGTCGGTTCGTCGAGGATGATGACCTTCGGCGCCGTCGCCAGCCATTTGCCGATGACGACCTTCTGCTGATTGCCGCCGGAGAGCGTGCCGACCGGCACGGACAGGGCGGCGGCGCGCAGATCCAGCCGCTCGGCATATTTGCGGGCGAGTGCAAATTCGTTCGCCGCCCGAAGGAAGCCGTGGCGCGACGTGCGGGCGAGCGAAGGCAGCGTCATGTTCTGGAAGATCGGCATCGGCAGCGCCAGGCCATGGCGGCCGCGCTCCTCCGGCACGTAGACGATGCCGGCGCGAATCGCATCCTGCGGCGAATGGATGGTGAGTTCCTGGCCCTCTAGTATCATCCTGCCTGAGAGTGGCTTGGTGATGCCAAAGAGCGATTGCGACAGTTCCGAGCGGCCGGCGCCGATCAGGCCGTAAACGCCGAGGATTTCGCCCTTGCGCAGCGTGAAGGATATGTCGCGGAATTCGGTGCGGTGGCTGTAGTTGCGGATCTCCAGAACCGGACCGCCGATGGCGACATCGATCTTCGGGAAGACGTTCTCGACGTCGCGGCCGACCATCATCCGGACGATCTCATCCTGTGGCGTTTCCTTGAGGCGACCCTGGCCGACGGCGCGGCCATCGCGGAAGACGACGAAATCGTCGGCGATTTCATAAAGCTCGTCGAACTTATGGCTGATGAAGAGGATTGCCTTGCCCTGGTCCTTCAGGCCCCGGACAATGCGGAAGAGATCGTCGATCTCCTTGCGGGAAAGCGCGGCGGTCGGTTCGTCCATGATGACGATGCGGGCCTCGATCGACAAAGCGCGCGCGATCGCCACCAGATGGCGCTGGGCGATCGACAGGTCCTTCAGCCGGATGGTCGGGTCGATATTGCTTTCGAGCGCGGTCAGCAGCGTCTTCGAGCGGCTGTTCATCGTCTGCCAGTCGATGCTGCGCAGGCGCGTGCGGGGCGCGTGGCCGAGGAAGATGTTTTCGGCCACTGTCAGTTCGTCGAAAAGCACGGTTTCCTGATGAATGGCGGTAACGCCGGCGTCAATCGCGGCCTGGGCGCTGGCGAAGGTCACCGGCTGGCCATCAACGAGGATCTCGCCTTCGTTCGGCCTGTAGATGCCGGTCAGGATCTTGACGAGCGTCGACTTGCCGGCGCCGTTCTCACCGATCAGCGCCGTCACCGTGCCAGGATGAAGGGCGATGCTGACATTGTCGAGCGCCTTCACGCCGGGGAAGATCTGGGAGATGCCGCGCATTTCCAGAATGGCGGGCGCATCACCGGTTTTGCTGTCCGTGACAGGTTGTTGAAAGGCGGCGTTCATCGGATTTCTACCAAATGTCGAAAGGGGAATCCCGGCGGCAAGGCCGCCGAGATCCTATGCGTCAGCTCCGGATCAGAAGACCTTGGAGAACTGGTCGATGTTCGAAGCATTGTAGACGAAGGGATCGGCCATGGCGGCTTCGCCGTTGTCGCCGACCTTGATCTTGCCCATGCGACCGGCATTGATCTCGCTGCCCGGCTTACCGTCGGTCTCGCCCTTGACGAGGCGGTAGGCGATCTGGGTTGCGGAATAGCCGAGATCGATCGGATTCCAGATAGCGAATTCCTTGGTGGCGCCCGACTTGATCGCGCCGGCCATCTCGGACGGCAGACCGAGACCGGTGACGTAGACCTTGCCGATAAGGCCCTTGTCTTCGACGACCTTCGAAGCGGCGAGAACGCCGACCGTCGTCGGAGCGACGATGACCTTGACGTTGGGGTTCGACTTCAGGAGGCCTTCGGCTTCACGATAGGACTTGTCCGAGAGGTCGTCGCCATAAACTGTGGTGACGAGGTTGAGGCCCGGGAAATCCTTGAGCTGCTTCTTCATCTGGTCGATCCAGATGTTCTGGTTGGTCGAGGTGGTCGTGGCCGACAGGATGGCGAAGTCGCCCTTGCCGCCTTCCAGATGATCCTTGGCGAGCGTCAGGCACATTTTGCCGATCAGCTCGTTGGAGGACGGGTTGAGCTGCAGGATGCGGCCTTCGGGTGCAACACCGGAATCCCAGGAGATGACCTTGATGCCGCGCTGGGTTGCCTTCTTCAGCGCCGGAACGAGCGCGTCGGGATCGTTGGCCGAAACGGCGATGGCATCGACGCCCTGAGCGATCAGCGAGTTGATCACTTCGATCTGGCCTTCGGCCGTCGTCGACGTCGGACCGGTGTAGATCACTTCCACGCCGCCGAGTTCCTTGGCGGCTTCCTGGGCGCCCTTGTTGGCGGCGTCGAAGAAACCGTTGCCGAGCGACTTCACGACGAGACCGATCTTGATGTCCTTGGCGCTGGCGGTGCCGGCCATCATGGCAACGGCGAGCGCTACGCCGAGCGCAAGTGTCTTTGCGAGTTTCATGTCACTTTCCTCCCATTAAGATTAGACTTCCACACCTCGGCGGCGCCTCATGCGACCGACGAGGAATCCTCCTTCGCAAGCTGCGCCACCGGGTTCGCGACAACGAGCCGGACGCCGGCATTCTCGACCATGCGAGCTGCCTCTTCCGAAATTCCGTCGTCGGTGATGATCGCAGACACGCGGTCGAGCGCGCACAGAATGAGGCTCGACCGGCGATTGAACTTGCTTGAATCGACCATGACGACGAGCTCGTCGGCCTGGTGCATCAGCTTCTGCTCGCTCTGGATGACCAGGGCATCCGCCTCCATGATGCCGAGCGGGCCGACGCCCTGCGCGCCGATGAACATGCGCCGCGCATAAAAATTACGGATCGCGTCATTGTCGAAAGGCGACAGGATGAGGCTCTGCTCGCGATAGATCGCGCCGCCCGGCACCGTCACGGTATTTTTGGAATGCTTCACCAGATGTTCGGCGATCGCAAAGGAATTGGTCATGACCTGCATGCGGTGGCCGGCCATGTAATGCACCATCTGGAAAGTCGTCGTGCCGCCGTTGATGATGATGGCGTCTCCCGCTTCGCAAAGATCGACGGCTGCGCGTGCAATTGCGCGCTTTTTGTCGATGTTGACTGATTCTGAAACCCGGAAGGGGCGGCCGGCGAGGCTGCCGAGCTGCGGCGGATGGACCGCTTCCGCGCCGCCGCGGACGCGGCGGATCTTGCCCTGCACATGAAGAGCCGCAATATCGCGCCGGATCGTCGCTTCGGAAGCTTCCGTCAGCTCGGAAATGTCCTGGATGGTGACGACGGACTTTTCCTGGACGGCGCTTAAGATGATGCGATGGCGTTCGCGTTCGTGCATTGGGCTCCTCCTCTTGTCATATTTATTTCGTATCCGTTAAAGACTGTCAATCACAAACGATCATAAATTTTCATATTGCGCTGCACAATAATCGAAATTGATCGTTTTCGATTGACAAGCCTACTTTTGATGCGCGATACCGTGAGCGAAAGGGCGCTGGGATTGCGGCGCCTTGCAAGCCTATATGGGAGGATGACATGGCGGCGAACGTCCGGCTTCTGGAAAACCGGTGGGATGATGGTTACGCGGCAGGCCTCGATGAGCCCGGCAAGCTGCTCTATCGCTCCAATCTGCTCGGCGCCGACAAGCGCATCACCAATTACGGCGGCGGCAACACCTCGGCAAAGGTGATGGAAACCGATCCGCTGACCGGCAGCAAGGTCAAGGTGCTCTGGGTCAAGGGCTCGGGCGGCGATGTCGGCACCATCAAGCTCGACGGTTTTGCGACGCTTTACCAGGACAAGCTGGAATCGCTGAAAGACATCTATAAGGGTGTCGAGGACGAAGACCGCATGGTCGGCTTCCTGCCGCATTGCACCTTCAACCTGAATGGCCGTGCTGCCTCGATCGACACGCCGCTGCACGGTTTCGTGCCGTTCACCCATGTCGATCACATGCATCCCGATGCGATCATCGCAATCGCCGCATCGAAGAATTCCAGGGAATTGACCAGGCAGATCTTCGGCGACGAGATCGGCTGGCTGCCCTGGCGCCGTCCGGGCTTCCAGCTCGGCCTCGATCTCGAAGCCTTCGTCAAGGCGAACCCGAACGCCAAGGGCGTCGTGCTCGAAAGCCATGGTCTCTTCACTTGGGCAAACGACGCCAAGGCCTGTTACGAACTGACGCTCGACATCATCAACAAGGCGATCGTCTGGTTTGCCGAAAAGACCGAAGGCAAGACGATTTTCGGCGGTGCACTCACGCAGAGCCTGCCGGTAGCCGAGCGCCGCGCCATCGCCGCCCGGCTGATGCCGGAGATCCGCGGCCGCATCGGCAAGCAGGAGCGCAAGCTCGGGCATTTCGACGATCAGGACGCCGTGCTCGAATTCGTCAATTCCCGAGATCTGCGGCCGCTCGGCGCGCTCGGCACCAGCTGCCCCGACCATTTCCTGCGCACCAAGATCCGGCCGCTGATCGTCGATTTCGACCCGGCCAAGCCGGATGTCGATGCGATCGTCGCCGGCCTCGACCAGGCGCTGGAGGATTACCGGGTCGATTACGCCCGCTATTACAACGACTGCAAGCATGACAATTCGCCCGCTATCCGCGACGCCAATCCCGTCATCTTCCTCGTTCCCGGCGTCGGCATGCTGTCTTTTGCCCGCGACAAGGCGACGGCACGCATCGCCAGCGAATTCTACGTCAACGCCATCAACGTCATGCGCGGCGCTTCGACGGTCTCGGAATATCAGGGCCTGCCGGAGCAGGAAGCCTTCGATATCGAATACT
This sequence comes from Rhizobium lentis, assembly GCF_014200175.1. GTDB lineage: Bacteria > Pseudomonadota > Alphaproteobacteria > Rhizobiales > Rhizobiaceae > Rhizobium > Rhizobium mulingense. The sequence goes on from NZ_JACHBD010000011.1 coordinate 259,277, forward strand.
GGCTGCTCGAAGAGGCCAAGTTGCAACGTATGCCGAAGCCGAAGAGCCTTGCCGGCAAGGTCGCCTTCGTCACCGGCGGCGCCGGCGGCATTGGCCGGGCGACGGCCGCGCGCCTCGTCGGCGAGGGCGCCTGCGTGGTGCTTGCCGATATCGATCAGGCAGCACTCGAAAGCACAGAGGCCGATTTCGTCAAGAAATACGGTGCTGACGCCGTGCGCAGCGTCCGGCTCGACGTCACCAGGGAAGATGCGGTGATCGCCTCCTTCGCGGAAGCTTCGGTCGAATTCGGCGGCGTCGATATCCTCGTCTCGAATGCCGGGATTGCCTCGTCCGCGCCGATCGAAGTCACCGAGCTTTCGACCTGGAACCGCAATATCGATATTCTGGCGACCGGCTACTTCCTTGTCTCGCGCGAGGCCTTCCGCCTGTTCCGCCGCCAGGCGCTCGGCGGCAACATCGTCTTCGTCGCCTCGAAGAACGGCCTTGCCGCTTCGCCGAATGCGTCTGCCTATTGCACGGCAAAGGCTGCCGAAATCCATCTCGCCCGCTGCCTGGCGTTGGAAGGGGCGGATGCCGGCATACGCGTCAATACCGTCAACCCGGACGCGGTGCTGCGCGGTTCGAAGATCTGGAGCGGCGAATGGCGCGAGCAGCGCGCCGCCTCGTCCAAGATCGAGGTTGACGAGCTCGAGGAACATTACCGCAAGCGCTCGATGCTGAAACTCAACGTGTTTCCCGAGGATATCGCCGAGGCTGTCTACTTCCTGGCGTCTGATCTTTCGGCCAAATCGACCGGCAACATCATCAACGTCGACGCCGGCAACGTCCAAAGCTTCACGCGGTGATTTTTTAGCTGGGGCGGATGCGTCTGCCCCTTACCCTAACCCTCTGCCCGTTCTGGCGGGGAGAGGGGACTTGCCCAACGAGATGTTGGAGTGGGACGGAGACGGCGCGGCATACCCCCTTCTCCCCGTTCGACGGGGAGAAGGTGCCGGCAGGCGGATGAGGGGCGGCCCCACGGCAGTTCCAATGTAGAAATTGCAGAACCGGGAGGAAGACATGGCCGAGTTCAGGATCGCACAGGATCTCATCGAGAACGAAAACGACAAGCGGGCAGCCGCACTGAAAGCCGATTATGAGGCGCTGGGCGCGACACTTACGCGCCGCGGCGTCGATATCGAAGCCATCACGCGCAAGGTTGCCGAATTCTTCGTCGCCGTTCCTTCCTGGGGCGTCGGCACCGGCGGCACGCGCTTTGCCCGCTTCCCAGGTGCCGGCGAGCCGCGCGGCATTTTCGATAAGCTCGACGATTGCGCCGTCATTAACCAGCTGACGCAGGCCACGCCGAATGTTTCGCTGCATATTCCCTGGGACAGGGCGGATACGAGCGAATTGAAAGCCAAGGGCGATGCCCTGGGTCTCGGTTTCGATGCAATGAATTCGAACACCTTTTCCGACGCGCCGGGCCAGGCCTATTCCTATAAGTACGGCTCACTCAGCCACACCAATGCGGCGACACGCGCCCAGGCGGTCGAGCACAATCTCGAATGCATCGAGATCGGTAAGAGGATCGGTTCCAAGGCGCTGACGGTCTGGATCGGCGACGGCTCGAACTTCCCCGGCCAGAGCAATTTCACCAAGGCGTTCGAGCGTTACCTCACCTCGATGGCTGACATTTACAAGGCCTTGCCCGACGATTGGAAGCTCTTCTCTGAGCACAAGATGTACGAACCGGCCTTCTATTCGACGGTCGTACAGGATTGGGGCACCAACTATCTGATCGCCCAGACCCTTGGTCCCAAGGCCTACTGCCTTGTTGACCTCGGCCATCATGCGCCGAACACCAATATCGAGATGATCGTCGCCCGCCTGATCCAGTTCGGCAAGCTCGGCGGCTTCCACTTCAACGACTCGAAATATGGCGACGACGATCTCGATGCCGGTGTGATCGATCCCTATCGGCTGTTCCTGGTGTTCAACGAGCTGGTCGATGCCGAACAGCGCGGCGTCAATGACTTCAACCCGGCCCATATGATCGACCAGTCGCACAATGTCACCGACCCGATCGAGAGCCTGATCAACAGCGCCAACGAGATCCGCCGTGCCTATGCGCAGGCGCTGCTCGTCGACCGCAAGGCGCTTGAAGGCTATCAGCAGGACAATGACGCGCTGATGGCGTCGGAAACGCTGAAGCGCGCCTATCGCGCCGATGTCGAGCCGATCCTCGCTGAGGCGCGGCGCAGGGCCGGCGGCGCGATCGACCCGATCGCCGCCTACCGCGCCAGCGGCTACCGCAACAAGGTGGCGGCCGAGCGTCCGGCTTCCGTTGCCGGCGGCGGCGGTATCATCTGAATTGCGAAACTGAAGGTAAAAGGATGGCCGGCAGCGCGGATGACGCGCTGCCGGCCATCGCTGTTTACGGCTTCCAGGCGCCGGCGATCTGACGAGTTGCTATGTTTAGCCGGTTCCAGACATTGATGTTGGCGATGGCGATGACGAGCGCCGCAAGGCTCCTGCCGTCATAATGCCGGGTCGCCTCGTCCCAGACCTCGTCCGTCACCGGATCGGCGCGGTCGCTGGTGCGGGTCACCGCCTCGGTCAGCGCAAGGGCGGCTCGTTCGGCATCGCTGAAATAGGGCGTGTCGCGCCAGGCGCTGACGGCAAAGAGTCTCTCATCGGTCTCGCCGAGCTTCTTTGAGATCCTGGGATGCCCGTCGATGCATACGCTGCAGCCGTTGATCTGGCTGGCGCGCAGATTGACGAGTTCGAGCAGCTTCGGTGAAAGGCCGGCCTCTGCCGGCACTTTGCCGAGGGCGTTCAGCGCCTGCATGGCCGCGGGAAGGACGAGGGCGGGATTTCCCATTCTCTCCTGCATGATATGTCTCCTTGATGTGTTTGCTCTTCGACGATGCGCCGGCGCTGTCACACCGGCCAGGTTTCATTCGTCATGGCCTTGACGCAACGCAGCGGAGGAATGTGACACGTGGACGAGAAAAAATGGCTGGCCGATGAATTCGAGGCGAACCGGGGGCATCTCAGGGCCGCGGCCTATCGGATGCTCGGCTCGCGCAGCGAGGCGGAGGATGCCGTTCAGGAGGCCTGGTTGCGGCTGAGCCGCACCGATGCGACCGGGATCGGCAATCTCGGCGGTTGGCTGACGACGGTCGTGGCGCGCATCTGCCTCGACATGCTGCGCGCCCGCAAGGGCCGGCGCGAGGAGCCGCTGGAGATGCCCGTGCATGCGACGGCCGCCGATCCGGGCGGGGATCCCGAACGCGACGCAGCCTTCGCCGATTCCGTCGGTCTGGCGCTGCTCGTGGTGCTGCAGACGCTGGCGCCGGCCGAACGTGTCGCCTTCGTGCTGCACGACATGTTCGATCTGCCGTTCGACGAGATCGCGCCGATCATCGGCCGTTCCTCCGCCGCCACCCGGCAGCTCGCAAGCCGCGCCCGCCGGCGCGTCCAAGGCATGGACGAAGCGCCGGATGTCGATCTTGGCCGCAAGCGGGCGATCGCCGCGGCCTTTCTGACGGCGTCGCGCAATGGCGATCTGGAGGGGCTGGTCGCGGTGCTTGCCCCCGATGTCGTCTTTCGGCCGGATGCGACGGCCGCCCGGTACGGTATCGGCGCCATGCGTGGCGCGACCGACGTCGCTGCGGCCTTCAAAGGCCGGGCAAAGGCGGCGCAAATGGCGATCGTCGATGGTGAGCTCGGCTTTGTCGTGCATGTTGACGGCCAGATCCGCGTCGCGGTGACGCTGACGATCGATGAGAACAGGATCGTCGCGATCGATGCCGTCGCCGACCCAGATCAGCTGCAGCGGCTCGACTTTTCGATCCTACGGGATTGAACAAAAGGCGGTCCTTTGAAACTCGCGCGCTTCGGAAGAGTCGCGCCGCGCCCGATTGCTAGGCCGCGAACGGGCGTCATTTCTCTTGACAGCGATACCCTCGCCCTTATTCTATTATAAGGCCTCAAGTATCATAATTGTAGAACTATAGCCGTGTGATGCAGGCGGTCCCACCTCCCCAATGCCTCTCATCGTTACCTGCAGACAGGTTTCGAGACCTCTAAAGGAAAGCATATCATGTCCGGCGACCAGGCGAAGAAGCCGCTTCTGCTCACCAATGTCAAACCGGTTGCCTTCGGTACCGGCGCAGGCGAGGGGGCGATCGACATTCTCGTCGATGCCGAGGGCCGGATCACCGAGATCGGTCCGTCGCTCGCGGTCTTGCAAGATGTCACGCGCATTGACGGCAAGGGTGCCTTCATCTCGCCCGGCTGGATCGACCTGCATGTGCATATCTGGCATGGCGGCACCGACATTTCGATCCGCCCCTCCGAATGCGGTCTCGAACGCGGCGTGACAACGCTAGTCGATGCCGGGTCGGCCGGCGAGGCGAATTTTCACGGTTTCCGCGAATATATCATCGAGCCCTCGCGCGAGCGCATCAAGGCCTTCCTGAACCTCGGCTCGATCGGTCTTGTCGCCTGTAACCGTGTTGCCGAACTCAGGGATATCAGAGATATCGATCTCGACCGGATCCTCGAAGTCTATGCCGAAAACAGCGAGCACATCGTCGGCATCAAGGTACGCGCCAGCCATGTCATCACCGGCTCCTGGGGCGTCACTCCCGTCAAGCTCGGTAAGAAGATCGCCAAGATCCTGAAGTTACCGATGATGGTGCATGTCGGCGAACCGCCGGCGCTTTATAACGAAGTGCTTGAGATTCTCGGCCCCGGCGATGTCGTCACCCACTGCTTCAACGGCAAGGCCGGTTCGAGCATCATGGAGGACGAGGATCTCTTCAGTCTCGCCGAGCGCTGCGCTTCGGAGGGCATCCGCCTCGACATCGGCCACGGCGGCGCCTCCTTCTCCTTCAAGGTCGCCGAGGCGGCGATCGCCCGCGGGCTGCTGCCCTTCTCGATCTCGACCGACCTGCACGGCCATTCGATGAATTTTCCGGTCTGGGACCTGGCGACGACGATGTCGAAGCTGCTCAGCGTCGGCATGCCCTTCGACAAGGTGGTTGAGGCCGTTACCCATGCGCCGGCATCCGTCATCAAGCTGCCGATGCAGAACCGGCTTTCCGTCGGCGCGCAGGCGGAATTCACCATTTTCGACCTGGTCGATTCCGACCTCGAAGCGACGGATTCCAACGGCGATGTCTCGGTCTTGAACAAGCTGTTCGAGCCGCGCTATGCGGTGATGGGCGCCGACGCCGTTACCGCCAGCCGCTACGTGCCGCGAGCGCGCAAACTCGTGCGGCATAGCCATGGCTATTCCTACAGATAGGGTCCACCGACCGGCAGGTCAGCGGTTGCGCCAGCCCATCAGTTTTTCGATCTGCTCCGCCGAACTACGAACATGCGCAGTGTAATGGTTCTCGTCGGAAAAAGCCTTCTGCTCCGGCAGTACGATGGAAATGGTGGCGACGCAGTGGCCGTCACGGTCGCAGATCGGCGAGGCGATGCAGGCCACCGCATAATCCGATTCCCCAGCCTGGATCGACAGGCGCGCCTCGAAGGCCTTGCCAGCGGCTTCCGACAGGGTGCGGGGATCGATCTCGGCGCGGCCGGTCGGTGACGAGCGGGCGCAGCGCTTGAAGAGCTCGATGCGCTCTTCTTCTGGCAGATGGCCGACGAGCAGGCGGCCGGATGCCGTCCAGTTCAGCGGCACCCGGGTGCCGACGCGCGAGGCCACCTGGAAGTGGCTCGGGCCGTCGGCCATGGCCAGCACCAGCATGTAGTCGCCGTCGCGGCCGCAGACCTGCACGGTTTCGCCGGCCTGGCGGCAAAGATCGTGCATCTCGTGGGTGGCGATGCTCATGAAATCCAGTGACCGGGCATAGGCAAGCCCGTAGTGATAAAGCCGCGCGCCGAGCCAGATCGAGCCGTCCGCCTGGCGGGTCAGCATGTTCTTCTCGACGAGATCGTCGACGATGACGTAGACGGTCGAAAGCGGCGCCTTCACCGCCTTGGCAATGGCATAGACACCGGCGGGCGACCCCGTCTCATAGAGATGATCGATCACTTGGAGCGCGCGGTCGATGCCGCTGACGCGCGCGCGCCGCGCGCTCTTGCCGGCGGCTTCGTCGGCATGGCCTTCATCTTCGGAGTAAACTGCGGGTGATGTCTTTCCGTCCAATTCCATGCACCTCATTAAAACTGCGATCATGTTACATTACTATGGCATAGCGGTCGCGGTGGCAAATCGCAACATTTTGTAGGTTGATCATGTGACGGGCGCGACAGTGGCCATCACCTCAGTGCGGGAAAACTCCATCATAGAACTTGGAACAACAAGCCGCAGCCTGAGTTTGACCCTGAACCCAGGAGGTCACGATGACGAATTATCCGACACCGCCTTTCCCGTCCCAGAAACAGCCCATGCCGGGTTTTACCGCGCAGATGGATCCCGTTCCCGACCATGGCGAGAAAAGCTATCGCGGTTCCGAACGGCTGAAAGGCAAGCGGGCCATCATTACCGGCGGCGATAGCGGCATCGGCCGGGCGGTGGCGATCGCCTATGCCAGGGAAGGCGCCGACTTGGTGATTTCGTATCTCGACGAGGATGAAGATGCCGACGAGACCAAGCGGCTCGTCGAACAGGCCGGACGCAAGGCCGTGCTCGTCAGCGGCGATATCCAGGACCCGACTCATTGCCGACAGATCGTCGAGACGGCAGTCAAGGAGCTCGGGGGTATCGATATACTCGTCAACAATGCCGCACATCAGGCCAGCTTCAAAAGCATCGACGAGATCAGCGACGAGGAGTGGGAACTGACCTTCAAGGTCAACATCCACGCGATGTTCTACCTGACCAAGGCTGCCGTCCCCCATATGCAGCCCGGCAGCGCCATTATCAATACGGCCTCGATCAACTCCGACAGTCCGAATCCGACATTGCTCGCCTATGCGACGACCAAGGGGGCGATCCAGAATTTCACCGCCGGCCTCGCCCAGCTGCTGGCCGAGAAAGGCATTCGCGCCAACGCCGTGGCGCCGGGGCCAATCTGGACGCCGCTCATTCCCTCGACGCTTCCTGAGGAAAGCGTCAGCAATTTCGGCAAGCAGGTACCGATGAAACGGCCGGGCCAGCCGGCCGAGCTCGCAACAGCCTACGTGATGCTGGCCGATCCTTTGTCGAGCTATGTCTCCGGCACGACAATCGCGGTCACTGGCGGCAAGCCGATCCTGTAATGCAGGTCGGGCGGAATTGGCGGTTCCGGGTCAAAGACCTGCATGAAACGAGGAGCTGAAGCGTGTCGATCAAGTCTGATGCGACGCCTTTCACTGCGGCCTGCCGAAGCCGCCGCCGGTCGGCGTCGTGACGATCACGGCGTCCCCGGCGGCGAGCATTGACTGGTCGCAGCCTTCGAGCCTTTCGACGGTGCCGTTCGCGCGACGGATCTCGGTTTTCCCAAGCTGTCCGTCTTCCCCGCCGAACAGGCCGAACGGCCGGATCATTCGATGCGAGGAGAGAATGCTGCAATCCATCATTTCCAGAAAGCGGATTGTGCGCTCGGTGCCGCCGCCGGCGCTATATTGTCCCTTGCCGCCGGAACCGCGGCGGATGTGGAAATCTTCGAGTACAACGGGAAATCGGAATTCCAGAACCTCGGGATCGGTCAGCCGCGAATTGGTCATATGCGTATGGACGCCGTCGGCGCCGTCAAAGCCGGTGCCGTCGTTGAGCCTGCCGGCCGGGCCACCGGCGCAGATCGTCTCGTAATATTGGTAGGTGGCATTGCCGAAGGTCAGGTTGTTCATCGAACCCTGGGCTGCCGCGAGCGTTCCGAGCGCGCCGAACAGGGCATTCGTCACATGCTGGCTGGTCTCGACATTGCCGGCGACGACGGCGGCCGGATAGACTGGACGAAGCATCGAACCCTCCGGCACGATGATCCGGATCGGCCGCAAGCAGCCGGCATTCATCGGGATCGGCTGCTCGACCATAACGCGGAAGACGTAGAGCACGGCGGCGCGGGTCACCGGCTCCGGCGCATTGAAATTGGTCGGCTGCTGCGCGCTCGTACCGGTGAAGTCGACCGTCGCCTCACGCGCCTTCCTGTCGACGGTGATCTTCACCTTGATGACGGCGCCCTGATCGGTGGGATAGGTGAATTGGCTGTCGCTGAGGCGGGCGATCACTCGGCGGACGCTCTCTTCGGCATTGTCCTGCACATGGCCCATATAGGCTTCGACGACGTCGAGCCCGAAATGAGCGACCATTTTGCGCAATTCCCAAACCCCCTTTTCATTGGCGGCGATCTGCGCCTTCACGTCGGCGAGGTTCTGGGCGGGGTTGCGGGCGGGATAAGGATGATCCTTCAGCATGGCCGCGAATTCGGCCTCGCGAAAACGGCCTTCATCGACCAGCAGGAAATTGTCGATCAGCACGCCTTCCTCGTCGACCTTCGTCGCCCGCGGCGTCATCGAGCCCGGCGCCTTGCCGCCGATATCGGCGTGATGGCCGCGCGAGGCGACGTAAAACAAAATGGTTTTTCCCGCGTCGTCGAAAACAGGTGTGACAACGGTGATGTCGGGCAGGTGCGTGCCGCCATTGTAAGGCGCGTTGAGCGCGAAGACGTCACCCGGGCGGATGCGGCCCGCGTTGAGGCGGATGATCGTTTCGACCGAACGGTCCATGGAGCCGAGATGCACCGGCATATGCGGTGCATTGGCGACAAGCGCGCCGGTGCGGTCGAAGACGGCGCAGGAGAAATCGAGTCGTTCCTTGATGTTGACCGAATGGGCGGTGTTCTGCAGCGTCACGCCCATCTGCTCGGCGATCGCCATGAAGAGGTTGTTGAAGACTTCGAGCATGACAGGGTCGGCATTCGTGCCGACGGCGGCATTGCGGGCAAGCGAAATTTCGCGGGTGAGAACGATATGATCGAGCTCCGTGAGCCGTGCCTGCCAGCCGGGTTCGACGACGATCGTCTGGTGTGGCTCGATGACGAGGGCAGGGCCCTTGAGGACGGCGCCAGGCTTCAGCGCACCGCGTTCGAAGATGCCGGCCTCATGCCATGCGCCGCCGGAAAAGAAGCGGGTCGTGCGTAGCGCTTGCGGCACGAAGGCTTCCGCTTGCGTCGCCGCTTCCTCGATATCGGCGCCGCCGCCAATGCCCTCGACTTCGATGGAGTCGACGACGACAGGGCGGTCTTCGAAGATGAAGCCGAACTGCTTCTTATGGGCAATGGCGAAGGCTCGCACCATCTCCTCCTGTGGCCCGAAGGCGACCGGCAGGGCCGTGTCGGTGCCCTTGTATTGCAGATGCAGGCGGGTAACGATCTCCATCTCGGCAGCCTCGACGCCCTGCAGCCTCAACTCCTCGCGGACATCTTCCTCCAGTTCAGCCCTGATGCCGCCGATCGTCGCCAGCGCCTCGGCAATCTCCGTCAGCACTGCGCGCTGGCGCGTGGCGCGGATGTCGGCAAGTCCCATGCCATAGGCGGAGAGGATGCCGGAAAACGGGTGGATCAGCACGGTTTTCATGCCGAGGCTGTCGGCGACGAGGCAGGCATGCTGGCCGCCGGCACCGCCGAAGCACGTGAGCGCATAGTCCGAAACGTCATAGCCGCGCTGGACGGAGATCTTCTTGATGGCATTTGCCATATTCTCGACGGCAATGGCGAGGAAGCCGTCGGCAACGTCCTCGGCCGCCCGTCCGCCGCCGATCGTCTCTGCCAACTCGGCAAAGGCTGCGCGCACCGCCTCGGCATCGAGCGGCTGGTCCTGCTCGGGCCCGAAGATCGCGGGGAAGAATTCCGGCAGCAGCTTGCCGGTCATGATGTTGGCGTCGGTGACGGCAAGCGGGCCGCCGCGGCGATAGGATTTTGGGCCGGGCGTCGCGCCCGCCGATTCCGGGCCGACGCGGAAGCGCGAGCCGTCATAACTGAGGATCGAGCCGCCGCCGGCCGCGACGGTATGGATCTTCATCATCGGCGCGCGCATGCGCACGCCGGCCACCTCGGTCTCGAAAGCGCGTTCCAATTCACCGTCGTAATGCGAAACGTCGGTCGAGGTGCCGCCCATATCGAAGCCGATCATCCTGTTGAAACCGGCAATACGTGAGACCTCGACCGCGCCGACGACCCCGCCTGCAGGGCCGGAGAGGATTGCGTCCTTGCCCTGAAAGAGATGCGCGTCGGTCAGCCCGCCGGAGGACTGCATGAACATCAATTTCGGGCCTTGTCCCTCGACAGCGCCGAGCTCGGCTGCGACCTGATCGACATAGCGCCTCAGAACCGGAGACAGATAGGCATCGACGACGGCGGTATCACCGCGGCCGACGAGCTTGATCAGCGGTGAAACCACATGCGAGGGTGAGACCTGGGCGAAGCCGATCGCGCGGGCGATGGCGGCGGCCCGCTGCTCGTGCTCGGGGTAGCGATAGGCGTGCATGAAGACGATGGCGACGGCGCGCAGCCCTTGGGCATAGGCAGCTTCCAGGGCTTGCCGCAAGTCATCCTCGTCGAGCGGGCGTTCTACGGTGCCGTCGGCCAGCACACGCTCGTCGGCCTCGATGACATCGGCATAGAGCAGTTCCGGCTTGACGATCTTCTTGGCGAAGATATCGGCGCGGGCCTGGTAGCCGATCTCCAGCGCGTCGCGAAAACCCTTCGTCGTCACCAGGAGGGTCGGATCACCCTTGCGCTCCAGAAGCGCATTGGTGGCGACCGTCGTTCCCATTTTCACCGCGCCGATGAGCTCGGAAGGGACCGGATCATCGGCTTTGAGGCCGAGCAACTCGCGAATGCCGTGCACCGCCGGGTCGCGATAGGCTTCCGGATTTTCCGAGAGCAGCTTGTGGGCAATGAGTGACCCGTCAGGGCGCCGGGCGACGATATCGGTGAACGTGCCGCCGCGATCGATCCAGAAATCCCACTGTCCGCCCATCGTCCGGCCTCCTGTTGAACTTAAAATTTATTGACGATTTATCGATAAAATGTCAACGTTTCTCATCTTGGATCGTGGAGGCATTGATATGGCGGATGGGCGTGGACGACAGGAGATCGGGCCGATCGTCTCCTCCGCACATCTGGCCGATGGCGCGCTTCCTGTTCTGTCGGAGCTGGAATTCGGCCTCATCCTTGCCAGCAATGCCTTCGACCGCTGGATGGTGCGCTGCATGACGGCGGCCGGTGAGCCGGGCTGCGCCGCAATCGACGTGCTGGTGCTGCATTCGGTGGCTCACCGGCAGCGGCCGAAGCGGCTCGGCGACCTTTGCAGCGTGCTCGGCGTCGAGGATACCCATCTGGTGATTTATGCAATCAAGAAACTGGAAAAGCGCGATCTCGTGAAAAGCACGCGGGCGGGCAAGGAGAAGTTGATCGCTGCCACCGACAAGGGACTTGAAATCTGCCTGAAATATCGCGCCGTGCGCGAAGCGCTGCTGGTTGATTCGGTCAGAGGGCTTGGGCTCGATCCGGCAGCGACATCGGCAGTGGCGGCGACGCTGAGGGCGCTATCCGGCCACTACGATCAAGCAGCAAGGGCCGCCGCCTCTTTATGACGACAGCCCTTGTCGGGGGCAGGGAGAGATCCCCCGGTATTCAGGTGGCTTTTTCAGCCGAAGCAGGGCATGGCCGGCAGATTGGCGCGGCTTGCCAGCGCCCCGATCATCTTGCCCACCGGCGTCGGGCGTGGTTCGCGTTTGCCGGCGGCCGTCTCCAGGAGCTGCTTGAAGTCCTCAAGCTTCACGCCGTCGGCGCGCAACACCATGGCGATCAGGGGGTCGCGAAGGGCTTCGGATATCGTCAGGTCGTCTCTGGTCGTTCTCATGGCTTGTCCTCCTTTCGTGGGCGGTCGCCCGTGTTTCACATCCGCCGCCAACCCTGTGCGTTGACTTTCGCGGTCTGTGGTGTTACCGGTAAGTAACAATGCTGTTGTTACCGATCGGTCACATTGATGTCAAGGACTTCGTCCGCAAAAAAATCAGAAACTTCGAATGAAATCTCCGCAACCGTTTCAGAAGATCGCATCCCGCCGCGGGAGCGCATCGTCTCGACGGCGGTGGAGCTTTTCCGCGAACGCGGCATCCGCGGCATCGGCGTCGATGCCATTGCCGACGCCGCGCTGACCAACAAGATGACGCTCTACCGCCATTTCGGCTCGAAGGACGAACTCGTCTGCGAGACGCTGCGGCGCGCCTCCGAAAAGGCCGATGCCATCTGGCGCGACCTGGAGGCCGCTCATCCCGGCGATCCTCGTGCCCAGCTCGACGCCTGGGTGGAGATGCGGGCGCAGTGTCTGAACGGCGAGCCCGCGGGCTGCGATCTCGCCAACGCTGCCATCGAGCTCAAGGGGGAGGGCCATCCCGCCCACGAAATGATCGAACGGCACAAGGCCGCACAGCGTGATCGCCTGGCCGCGCTCTGTTCGGCAGCGGGTGCGCGCGAACCTCAACTTCTCGCCGATACGCTGACGCTGCTGCTCGAAGGCGCGCGCGTCAGTCGCCAGGCGATGGGCGCCGCCGGCTGTTGCGGCCATTTCGCCAAGGCATGCAGAGCAGCGATCGCCTCTTTCACCTGACCTCCGGGGAACCTTACCGCCTCCATGCCGTTTTTCCATCACCGGAAGGCAATGTGGAGGCAGAGATGAACTACGTCTATCTCAAGCGCCTATATGCCAAACGCGCCGAGCTTGAAGCCAAGCTGGAGCTTCACGATGCGCGCTATTGTTTCGGCGAGGAAGAAGTCGATGACGGCACCGACAGCGATCTGCGCCAGCGATTGAGCGAGGTATCCGACGAGATCGCCGCCCTCGAGAACAGAGCGGCTAATCCCTGGCGCTGAGAATCTCCATCGTCCGCTCGTCGAACTGTCCCTCATAAAAACGCTCGATCGCCCGGTGGAAGGGCGAGCCATGATCGCTGATCGCGGCAAACAGCGTCATCGATGAGCGCAGCTTGAAGTCATCGGGCGAGCCAAGGATGACGTGCGCCGATCGGCCCTTGACCGATAAAATCGCCTCGACGCAGAGCAGCAGCCGGCTTGAAAGAATGGGATGGGCGAGATAGGCGGCGGCTTCCTCGGCCGAACGGATCGCATATTTTTTCGCCATCGCCGACGTGCCGAGACCTGATATCTGCGGGAAGATGAACCACATCCAGTGGGACGTCTTGCGTCCGGCTTGCAGCTCGGAGAGCGCCTGTTGGTAGATGCCGTTCTGGGCTTCGACGAAGCGGTCGAGGTTGAAGTCGATATCACCGGCCATGGTTCTTTCCCTTTTCCTGCTGTGTTGCAGCCTGGGCCAAGGGGCTCCATGCCCGGCGAAACTTTTCTGCCCGACGAGGTGGCCAGGCTCTCAGCAGACCCTTTCAGCGTAAGGGCTGCTGTCGCGGCAATGGCCGTAAGCCGGATGATGCGGCGGATTATCGCCGGCGGGGGCGGCAATGGCCGATGTCGTCATCGGATCGGTATTGCCGGAAGAATATGCGGCAAAACCCGCAAAGCTCAAGACAAGCAATGCGCCGACAATGACAACGCGCTCAAAGCCCGAAAGTTTCTGGGCTCTGACATGTTCCGCATAATCGCGCTCGCCGGCGCCGGCCGTTTCGTCCTCTTTCACGTGGACGGTCACCATATCCCGGTGACGGCTTAAAGTTTCACAATCTGTCATTCTAAATACTCCTGCAACACATGCGGAGTCGCGTCCCGAGGGTAAACCCTCACCCTCGTGCCGAATCCTACTCCAAATGCGAGCATCATGTGTGGTTTCAATCGCGGCAATTGAAGGGGCGATCTGCAAACGCAGTGTTCAAAAAATCGAACTAATGCATGCAAAATATCGTGAAGCTCTGGCTCATCGAAATGATCCGCGGTAATCCGGAGGGATATTTCGTCTGGATCGTCCCATGAGCAAATCCTTCGGCGCCATGTCGGTCGCCCAGCTTTCCGTCCTCATTCAGGGCGGCGCAGCCGATCCGGTCGATGTGGCCGAGTCCGTCTTCGACGCCATCGCGAATTACGCCGACAAGGCCGTCTTCACCATGCTGCTTGAAGACCGGGCGATGGAAGAAGCGCGCGCGTCTTCCGAACGGCTGCGGCAGGGGCGCTCGCTCGGACTGCTGGACGGTATTCCGATCGCCTGGAAAGATCTTTTCGACATTGAAGGCCGGACGACGACGGCGGGTTCGAGCGTCCTGGCAAGGGATGCGCCGGCCGAACGGGATGCGGCCGTCGTCGCTTTGCTCAGGAATGCCGGCATGATCGCCATCGGCTGTACCAATATGAGCGAGTTCGCCTTTTCCGGCCTCGGCATCAATCCGCATTACGGCACGCCGGTCAATCCGCGTAGCGCCGACCGCCCGCGTATCCCCGGCGGTTCCTCCTCCGGCGCCGGTGTGGCCGTCGCCGCCGGACTGGTGCCGGTCGCGATGGGCACGGATACCGGCGGCTCGGTGCGTATTCCCGCCGCCCTCAACGGCATCGTCGGCTACAAGGCGACACGCGGCCGCCATGCCATGGACGGTGTCTATCCGCTGGCGAAAAGCCTGGATTCGTTGGGGCCGCTTTGCCGCACAGTCAAGGACGCGGTTTGGATCGATGCGGCGATGCGCGGCCTGACCGCGCCCGAGGTCGCTGAGCGTCCGCTGCTGGGGCTGGAATTGCTCGTGCCTGAAAATATCGTCTTCGACGGAGCCGAGCCTGACGTGATCGCCGCGTTCGAGGCCGCTTTGGAACGTCTTCAAAGCGCGGGCGTTCATGTTGCCCGCGCCGTCATTCCCGCCTTCGATGAGATTTTCGATCTGATGACGAGATATGGCCCGCTGGTCACCGCGGAAGCTTTCGCGTTGCATCGGGAACGGCTCGCGGGACCTGATGCGGACAGGATGGACCATCGTGTCGTCATGCGGACCCGCTTGGGAAGCAGGACGAGCCTGGCCGATTACCTGGCGATCCTTGCGGCGCGCGGCCGCCTGATCGCCGATGTCGAGCGCCTTGTCGGCGACCGGCTCATCGCTTTTCCAACGGTCGCCCATGTCGCTCCGCCGATCGGTCCGCTGGAGCAGGACGACGACCTGTTCTTCGCCACCAACAACAAGACGCTGCGAAATACCGCGCTCGGCAATTTCCTCGACTGGTGCGGCGTCTCCATCCCCTGCGGCACCGGTGCCTCAGGCATGCCGGTCGGGCTGCTGCTTTCGGCGACAGCCCGTCGCGACGAAGCGCTGCTGGGAGTTGCCCTTGCCGCCGAACCGGTCGTTCGCGGCGATTTCAGCTGATCGACAATTGATCCGACGAGCGTTTGTTGCCATTGATGGCATCTGGAGATCCTGGGAGGACGGCAGATGCAGCTTTTGCAAAATGGACGCTTCGCGGTTTCGACATGGTCGTTGCATCGCTTGCTAGGCGCCGTCCACGCCTACAGCCCTGACCCCGACAAGAGCGCGGCGCCGAAGGAACCCTACGGCCCCGGCGGCGCGGCGCTAATCGACGTGCCGGCGATGCTGGCGGCGCGCGGCGTCAACCGGCTGGAAATCTGCTCCTTCCATCTGCCGAGCCTCGATGCCGCTTATATCGGCGAACTCAGCGATGCGATGGCGGCCTCGAACGTGGTGCTCCAGACGCTGCTCGTGAGGACGGCGATCCCAGCCATGCCGGGACGGCAGAACGCGACATCGGCTGGATGGCCGAGTGGATCGGCATCGCGGCGGCACTCGGGGCGCAGAGAATGCGCGTCATCGCCGGCAAGCAGAAGCCGACAGATGAAAATCTTAGCCGGGCCGCCCGTCACCTCAGCTGGCTCACCGAGAAGGCGGAAGGCAGCGGCGTACGGATTGTCGTCGAGAACTGGTTCGATTTGCTGCCGTCGCCGGTGGAGATGAACTGGCTGCTCGACCGGCTGGACGGCAAGGTCGGGCTCAACGGCGACCTAGGCAACTGGTCGGCACCCGCGAAATATGCCGGTCTGGCCGATATCATGCGCCGGGCGGAAATCTGCCACGCCAAGGCCGATTACAATGCCGGCGGCCTCGATGCAGACGACTACCGCCAATGCTTGGAGATGTGCGAAAGAGCCGGTTATGCCGGCCCTTTCACGCTGATCTACGACTCGCCCTTCTTCCCCGACGAATGGGACGGCATCCTGCTGCAAAAGCGCTTCATCGAGGATTTTCTGCGCGGCGCGCCGGCGCGCCGGACGGCTTGAACCGAAGCGTTCCCATTACTCCTGGCGCGGGAACCGCTGGCTTTCCTCCAGCACGTTCAGATCCATGTGGTTGCGCATATAACGCTCCGACGCTTTCTGCAGCGGCTGATAATCCCATGGATAATAGGCGCCGTTGCGCAGCGCTGCGTAGACCACCCAGCGGCGGGCCTGGCTTTCGCGCACGGCCGCGTCGAAAGCGGCAAGGTTCCAGCGCCGGCCCGCCTGTTCGACGAGCCGCGCCAGCGTCTCGGCATGCGCCGGATTTCCCGCGAGATCGTCAAGCTCTTGCGGATCGGCCTCGAGATCGAACAGCATCGGCGGGTCCTTCTCGCAGAGCGAGAGCTTGTAGCGCCCGTCCCTGATGCAGACGAGCGGAGCTTCCGAGCCTTCCGCGGCATATTCCATCAGTACCGGGCCACGGCCGCCGGTGCCCGTCGCGAGGGCTGCAAGATCTTGGCCTTCGGTCCACGGCTTCAATGACGCGATATCAATGCCGGCAAGACCGGCAAGCGTCGGCGTTACGTCAAGGGTGGAGACAGGCTGATCGATGCGCTTCGGCGTCCAGCCGGGGGCTGCGATCATCAGCGGAACCCGCGCCGAACCTTCGAAGAAGTTCATCTTGAACCAGAGGCCGCGATCGCCAAGCATGTCGCCGTGGTCGGACACGAAGAGGATGATGGTGTTCTCCGCCATGCGGCTGCGTTCCAGCACGCCGAGAATCTCGCCGATCTTGTCGTCGACATAGGAGATATTGGCGAAATAGCCGCGTCTTGCCCGCCTGATCTGCTCTTGGCTGATGTCGAACGCATTGTGCTCGCAGGCGTTCATCAGGCGCTGAGAATGAGGATCCTGCCGCTCGAAAGGGATCGCAGCGACCGCCGGGTCGAGTGCCGGGCAGTCCTCGTAGAGATCCCAGAATTTGCGGCGCGCGACATAGGGGTCGTGCGGATGGGTGAAGCTGACGGTAAGGCACCAGGGGCGTTCGTCATGACCACGCGAGAGGTCGAAGAGCTTGCGGGTGGCGTGATAGGCGACCTCGTCGTCATATTCCATCTGATTGGTGATTTCGGCAATGCCGGCGCCGGTGACCGAGCCGAGATTGTGATACCACCAGTCGATGCGCTCGCCGGGCTTGGTATAATCGGGCGTCCAGCCGAAATCGGCCGGATAGATGTCCGTCGTCAGCCGTTCCTCGAAACCGTGAAGCTGGTCGGGGCCGACGAAATGCATCTTGCCCGACAGCGCCGTCTGGTATCCGGCCGCGCGCAGATGGTGTGCATAGGTCGGAATGTCGGAGGCAAATTCCGCCGCGTTGTCATAGACGCGCGTCCGGCTCGGCAATTGCCCCGACATGAAGGACGCCCGCGCCGGCGCGCAGAGCGGGCTTGCCGTATAGCTATTGGCAAAACGCACGGAGCGGCCCGCCAGTAATTTCAGATGCGGCGCGTGAAGAAAATCGGCGGGACCATCGGGAAAGAAGGTTCCGTTCAACTGGTCCACCATCAGGATGAGGATGTTCGGGCGCGCCATGTCGTTCCTCCTTTTTGCTATTTGATGATTTTATTGAAGCGCCTAATATGACGGCTGTAAAGACAGCTTTTTTCGATGGCTGCTCAAAGGTATTTTTATGTCGGATCACCCACCTGAGCTTGGATGGATGCGGCTGTTCGTCGAGGTTGCCCGGCTCGGGAGCTTTTCGGCGGCTGCAACGCTTCTGGGGCTGACCCAGCCGGCCGTCAGCTACCAGATCCGCCGGCTGGAACAGCAGTTCGGCGTCAGTCTGCTGCGCCGCCAGCATCGCGGCGTCGAATTGACCGCGGAAGGCGAGCGGCTTCTCGAGATCGCGGCCAAGGCGGTCGGCGATATCGATGCGCTCGCCCGCAGTTTCCACGTCGAAGCCCAGAGGCCGGTCGTCAGGCTCAGAACCGACTATGCTTTTTCGGCGCTTTGGCTGATCCCCCGCATGGATGGCTTTCGACTGCTGCATCCGGAAACGGACATACAGATCGTCGCGACGCAGAGGCTTGCGGCCGGATTTCGCGACGAGGCCGATGTCGCGGTGGTGTTCGGGACGCGGGCGGAATTCGGTGCCGTGGGGACGCTTCTGCTGCCGGAAAGGGTCGTGCCCGTCTGCACGCGGGCATTCCTCGATCGCAACGGACCCTTCGACGATCCAGGACAATTGGCCGGAGCGAGGCTGATCCATCTCGACGCGCCGCTGCCATCTCCCTGGTTCGACTGGCGCACATATTTTGCCGAATTCGCCATCCTGCGCGACGCCCATGCCGGCCGCGGCGATATCAGCTTCAACACTTATTCCTTGGTCGTTCAGGCCGCGCTCAGCGAGCAGGGCGTGGCGCTCGGCTGGATGGGGCTCGTCGACACGCTCCTTTCGGCGGGCATGCTGCTGGAAGCCGGCCCGTCGCTGGAGGCGCGAGACCGCGGTTACTGGCTGGTGCCTCCGCGATCTCCAAACGTCCACAGCGAGAGGCTCAGCACCTGGCTGTCGGATGAGGTGGAGAAGAATGATTAGCGCCGGTTGCATTCCTCCTCGGAAGAAGCCTTGTCATCGGCGATGGCGATCGACATTGTGGGGCGAATCCATTGCGAAGGCGGCTGAAGCATGCGAACCATCGGATATGTCATCGGACTGCTCATGATCGTGTTCGGCTTGATCTGGATCGGGCAGGGAAGCGGCTACTTTTCCTATCCGGCGTCGAGTTTCATGATTGCCCAAAAGATCTGGATGCTCTGGGGCGCCATGCTGGCGGCGGCGGGCATCGTCGTGATGGTCAGCATCTCGCGGCTTCGCCGCAGAGGATGAATGGCTGCTGCCGTTTGGCGGCAACCCGGCCGCTGACGGCCTGTCGAAATGAGGAGAATGACATGAGCGCAGCTGAAATCGACGATTTTGCCGACCGCATCAGGAAACATCAGGGCGGCATGATCTCCGCCTGGGTCGGCATTCCCGACGCGATGCTCGTCAATCATCTGGCGCAGGAGGCGTTCGATGCCGTGGTGCTCGATATGCAGCATGGCATGTGGGATATGCAGTCGGCGGCGAATGCCGTTGCTCAGGCGCGTCTTGCCGGCAAACCGGCCATCGCGCGCATTCCGGTCGGCGATTTCGCTTCCGCCTCGCGGCTGCTCGATGCCGGGGCCTCCGGCATCATTGCGCCGATGATCAATTCGGCCGAGGATGCGCGAGCCCTGGTCAGGACGACGAAATATCCGCCTCTCGGCGAGCGCAGCTGGGGACCGTCCCTGGCACTGAACCATAGCGGCCTGTCGGCCGACGCCTATCTGAAGACTGCCAACGACCTCACCGTCGCCATCGCCATGATCGAGACCCGCGCCGCGCTCGATGCGATCGACGGCATTCTTGGCGTGACCGGCGTCGACGGTATTTTCGTCGGCCCCGCCGACCTTTCGATCGCCCTGTCGAACGGCGATCAGGTGGCGCCGAATGCGGCCGAGATCGACAGCGCCATGCAGCACGCGGTTGCGCGCTGCCGCGCCCACGGCAAATTCGCCTGCGCCTATGCCGGCGATGGCGAGCGGGCCGGCGAACTGCTGAAGTTCGGCTTTGATCTGGTGATCGCCGGCGCCGAGACCATACAACTGCGCGCCGGCGCCCGCCGCGCCATCAATGCCGCCCGCCGGGTCGCTTCCGGCAGCTGATCTTCGTCAACGAGTCGTTTTGACCGCAAGCCAGATCACGTGGCGGGCGCCGCGTTTGCGGCCGGCGCGAGTATTGATGACATCGACGGCAAAGCCGCTGTCCTTGAGGCGACGGGTGAAATTCGGGTCTGGACCGGATGACCAGACGGCGAGCACGCCGCCGGGGCGAAGCGCGTCGCTGGCGGCGCGCAGGCCGGCGAAATCGTAGAGCCGGTCGTTGGATTTGCGGGTCAGCCCGTCCGGGCCGTTGTCGACATCGAGCAGGATCGCATCGTAGGCGCTCTTGCCGGCGCGGATCGCCTCGCCGACATCGCCCTGATGAATGCCGACGCGGGGATCGTCGAGGCAGCCCTTGAACACCTCGGCCATCGGCCCGCGCGCCCAGGCGACGACAGCCGGCACCAGTTCGGCGACCGTGATGCCGGCATCATCGGGAACGACGGCAAGCGCGGCGCGCAGGGTGAAACCCATGCCGAGCCCGCCGATCAGCACCCTCGGCTTCGGATGCGTCTTGATCCGCTCCCAGGACAGAGTGGCGAGAGCTTCTTCCGAGCCGCTGAGACGGCTGTTCATCAGCTCGTTGGCGCCGAGCATGATCGAGAATTCGCCGCCGCGCTGCTTCAGCCTGAGTTCGCCTCCTTCGCCGGGGATGGTCGCGGAATCGACTTGGATCCAGGGAAGCATGACAGTTTCGCCTCATATGAAGAAAGGCTCCCCTAGCACAGGCAGACGAGCGAAACCAGCAAACGGGCGTCAGATCACCCGCATGAAATGACCAGGCTCTACTTCGACGACATCGTCCTGCGGGGCGGCCGAACGGCGGCGGATTTCCTCGACCTCGTCGGGCCTCAGCCGCGCCTTCGGATCTTCGAAGCGGACGCCGGGATCGGGCACGGCCGAGAGCAGCAGCCTGGTATAGGGATGCAGCGGATTGTCGATCACCCGGGCAGTGCTGCCCCATTCGACGATCTGGCCGGCATACATCACGGCGATGTCTTCCGCGACATAACGGGCGGTGGCGATGTCATGGGTGATGTAGAGCAGGCCGAGATTCATCTCCCGCTTCATTTCGTTCAGCAGGTTGAGCACGCCGAGGCGCACCGAGACGTCGAGCATCGACGTCGGCTCGTCGGCAACGATCACTTCCGGCTTGACGGCAAGCGCGCGGGCGATGTTGACGCGCTGGCGCTGGCCACCGGAGAGCTCATGCGGATATCTCGGCGCGACGAGATCGGGATCGAGCCTGACGCGCTCCAGCAGTTCGCGGATCGTCGCGTCGATTTCAGTCCACTTAATATCGGGGCGATGCAGCTTCAGCGGCCGTCGAAGATGGTGAGCGATGGTATGGGCGGGGTTCAGCGAGGCGAACGGATCCTGGAAAATCATCTGCACCGAGCGGCGGTAGCGGGCGATTTCGGCGGCATTCGCCGTCTCGACCGGCCGGCCCTTGTAGAGGATGCGGCCCGATGTCGGCAAATGTTCGCGCATCGCCATGCGGGCGCAGGTGGTCTTGCCGCTGCCGGATTCGCCGACGAGAGCCAGTGCGCGGCCGGCGCGCAGCGAAAAAGCGATTGAGCGGGCAGCATGAACGGCGGACGCGCCGTGGCCGAAGGTCTTGGTCACCGTGTCGAGCGCAAGGATGGCCTCGGTCATAGCAGCACGCCTCCATGAAGCGAGGGGAAGGAGGCCCAGAGCTTCTTCGTATAGTCGTGCGCCGGCGTCCGGTAGATCGCCTCGGCGTTGTTCTGCTCCACCAGCCTGCCGGACAGCATGATCCCGATGCGATCGCAGAACTGCGCCATCAGCCCGAGATCATGGGTGATGAACAGCACGGAGAAGCCGAAGCGGCGGCGCAGCTCGTTGATCCGCTGCAGGATTTCGCGTTGGACGACGACGTCGAGTGCGGTCGTCGGCTCGTCCATGACGACGAGCTTCGGATCGAGCGCCATGCAGATGGCGATGACGATGCGCTGGCGCATGCCGCCGGAAAACTGATGCGGATAGTCGCGCATGCGATCCGGGGAGATATCGACAAGCGTCAGCATCTCGGCGGTCCGCTCGCGGGCTTGCGCGCGGCTCATGCCCTTATGGGTGCGCAGCAGGTCGTAGAATTGCGCCTCGATGCGCAGCACCGGGTTCAACGAATTCATTGCGCTCTGGAAGACCATGGCGACCTCGCGCCAGCGGAAGGCGGCAAGCGCCCGCTGGTCGAGATCGAGTACGTCGCGGCCGTCAAGCAGGATGCGGCTCTCCTTGCGGATCAGCGCCGGCGGCTTGTGCAGGCGGCTGATGGCGAAGGCGATGGTGCTCTTGCCGCAGCCGGATTCGCCGGCAAGGCCGAAGACCTCGCCGGGTGCGACGTCGAAATTGACGTCGTCGACGGCACGGAAATCCTTCTCTTCGCCGATATAGTCGATGGTGAGGTTTCTCACCGAAAGCAGCGGTTGCGTCACAGGCGACCCTCCCCGGAGCGGACGAGCAGCGACCAGCGCTTCAGATGATTGCCGGTGCGCAGTCGCGGATTGGCGATCTCGTCGACGGCGAAATTCAGGAGCGACATGCCGATGCCGAGGAAGGCGAGCGCGAAGCAGGGAGTGAGAATATCCCACCAGGCGCCGACCGAAAGCGCCGAGGCCTTCTGCGCGTTGTAGAGCATGGTGCCCCAGGAGATCGCCCGGGGGTCGCCGAGGCCGAGGAATTCCAGCGTCGCCTCGGTGATGATCGCGAAGATGACGCTGCCAATGAAATTGATGCCGACGATGGAGATCACATTGGGGAAGATCTCGAAGGTCATGATCCGCCATTGCGGCTCGCCCATCATCTCGGCCGATTTGACGAAATCTTTCTGCTTGACCGAGAGCGTCTCGGCGCGGGTGACGCGGGCGCCCCATGCCCAGGAGGTGGCGCCGAGTATCAGGGCGATGACGAGCGGGCTTGCCTGGCCGATGAAGGCGGCGAGCACCAGCAGCAGCGGCAGGTTGGGAACGACCAGCACCATATTGGTGAAGAAGCTGATGACCTCGTCGGTCTTGCCGCCGCGATAGCCGGAGATGATGCCGAGCGCGGTGCCGGCGAGCGTGATCAGCAGGCCTGCGCCGAAGCCGACGGCCAGCGAAGTGCGGGCGCCGTAGATCAGCCGGGCGAAGACGTCCTGGCCGATGCGGGTGGTGCCGAGAATATGGTCGAGCGACGGCGGCTGATGCGGCCGCCCGGTGCGGGCGGCGGGGTCGTATTGGGTCAGCAGCGGCGCTGCGATCGCGACGATGACAATGAAAGCGATGATGACGAGGCCGGTGAGCGCCTTGCGGTTTCGAAGCAGGATCTTCATCTCACGCCCCCTTCAGCCGCGGGTCGAGCATGACATAGCTGACGTCGACGATGAAATTGGCGATCAGCATGGTCGCGGTCATGATCAGTAGCTGGCCCTGGATGACCGGATAGTCGCGGGCGAGGATCGCCTGGTAGAGAATGTTGCCGAGGCCGGGATAGTTGTAGACGACCTCGGTCACCAGCGAGCCGCCGAGAATGGTGCCAATGGCGATGGCAAGGCTGGAGACGGCCGGCAGCAGAGCGTTGCGCGCCGCATACCAGAGCATCACATGTCGGTCGGACAGACCCTTGGCGCGGGCCATGACGATATAGTCCTCGCCGAGCAGGTAGATCATGTTGTTGCGCATGGTGACGGTAAAGCCGCCGATCAGCACGGTGCAGAGGGTGACCATCGGCAGGATGCCGTGATAGGCGACGCTGCCGAGATATTGCAGGCTGAAGGCCGGATCGAGCGAGGGATCGGCGGCATAGCCGTTCGGGAACCAGCCGAGGGTGAAGCCGAAGATGAAGAGCACGATCAGCGAGGTGACGACGGCGGGCACCGAGGTGGCGAAGATCGCGCCGACGGAAACGACGACATCGAACCTGCTGCCGCGGCGCCAGGCGGCCAGGATGCCGAGCAAGGTGCCGAGCGCGAAGCTGATGATTGTCGCGGTTCCCATCAGGCCGACCGTCCAGACGAGCGCATGGCCGAGCACCGAGGTGACCGGCAGCGGGAAATATTTGATCGAGCGGCCGAGATCGCCGGTAAAGATGCTGCCGAGATAGGTGAGATATTGCTGCCAGAGCGGCCCGTCGACGAAGCCGAAGGTCAGCTTCAGCGCCTGCAGGCTTTCCGGCGGCAATTCGGTGCCGGCGCTCGAAAACATGATCTGCACGGGATCGCCCGGCATCAGGCGCGGCAGGAAGAAATTGATCGTCGCTGCTGCGATGAAGGCTGCCATGTAGAAGACGAGGCGGCGAAGCAGGAAAGCCATGAGGACTCCGTCGTGACGGGAGCGGCGTTGAAATCACCGCTCCCGGGATCAATGCCTTTACTTGGCCGGCTCGAGCGCGAGCAGGTTCAAGAGGCGTGCCGGATTGGTCCGCGAGATCGACGGATTGACGAAGGGGTTTTCCTTGGTCGACCAGCCGGTGAAGCGCTTGGTGTTGTATTGATACCAGTTCGGGTTGTTGAACACCGGAATCATCGGCATGTTTTCGGCGACGATGCGCTGTGCCTTGTTCATCGTTTCCTTCTGCTTGGCGAGATCCGCGGTATGGGTGAACTCGGTGACGAGCTTCTCGACATCGGGATTGAACCAGCGCTGCGCGGTAAAGCGCGTCTTGCCCTTGTCCGAAGCGCTGAAGGCGCGCTTGTAGGGGTAGTAGGGCGAGGCCGATGCCGGCAGGCTGTTGATCGCCGCATCGAAGCTGCCGTTGATGAGATTGCCGGTCCAGACTGCTTCTTCGGGCGTTTCGATCTTGGCGTCGAGGCCGATCGCCTGCATGCCTTCGACAGCGATGTTGACGGTGTCGACCCAGTCGGTCCAGGAGTTCGGGACAATGATCGAGAAGGAGATCTTGCTGCCGTCGGGATTGTCGCGGAAGCCGTCGCCGTCCTTGTCCTTGTAGCCGGCCTCGTCGAGCAGCGCCTTGGCGGCGTCGGCGTCATAGGTAGCGAACTTGCCGAAGTCGGCCTTGACGGACGGATCCGCCCAGCTCTTGTAAAGCTCGCCCATCAGGCCGGGATCTTCGTTCAGCGTCGGATAGCCATAGCCGGCGACGTCGATCATCGTCTTGCGGTCGAGCGCCATCGACACGGCACGCCGGAATTTCAGGTCGTTGAAGGCCTTCTTGTTGTTCTCGTTCGCTGTTTCCAAATTGAACAGGAAGGCGACCATGCTGCTCGGCGAATACCAATAGTGGAAATGTTCCGGATCCTTCGAAACATAGACATTGTCGATATCGGGAATGAACGAGACACCCCAGTCGAGCGTGCCGTCGGCCGTTGCCGTCAGGATCTGGTTGTTGTCGGCAAGCTGCGGGAAGCGCATGCAATCGACCTTTAGATGCGCATTGTCCCAGTAGTTCGGATTGCGGCACTGGTCGTAGGTCTGGCCGGTGAAGCGCGGCACTTCGGTCAACGGACCGCTGCCGACCGGGTTTTCGTTGGCGAAGGTGACCGGGTCGGCGACGTCCTTCCAGGCATGTTCGGGAACGATCGGCAGCTGCGAGATCTGTTCGGCGGCGAGTGAACTCGGATTGGCGAGCGTGAAGCGCACGGTCTGGGTGTCGACGGCCTGGACGTCGGTGACGAACGTCCAAATGCTGACGAAGTCGAGCGCAGGGAATTTCTTCAGGTAATCATAGGTGAACTTGACGTCGGCTGAGGTCAGCGGCTTGCCGTCCGACCATTTCAGGTCGGGGCGCAGCTTGAACTCAATGCTCTTCAGGTCGTCGGACAGCTTGAAGCTTTCGGCCAGACGATAGACCGGCTTGTTGCTGTCGAAGCGGTTGAAAATAACAAGCGGCTCATAGATGAAATCGAGCGTCGACTGGCGCGCTGATGTCTGGTTGAACGGGTTGAAGTTGCGAACCCAAGTCGTCGCCGGCTCGATATTCACTGTGAGGACCGTTTGCGCCACGGCAGAGCCCGAAAGCAGTGTCAGAGCAGCGGCTGCGAGAAGATATTTTTTCATGTTCTATTCCCCTTTTTCTTATGCGGTGAGAGATGGCGCGCCGGTCAGGAGACCGAGGCGCTGGCAAACATGTCTTCGACTTGCCTGTGGGCGGCGCGGACATCGACCTTGAGATTGCCGAGGCGGGCCTTGCCGGCGGCGATGCGCTTAAGCGCGGCATCCGTCAGCGGCCGCGCGGCTCTGGCAGCGGCTTCGGTTTCCCTGACGTCGCCATGGCTGTGCAGTGCAATGTCAAAGCCGGCATCGAGCACTTGGCTCACGCGCTCCGGCAGCGTGCCCGAGAGCGATTCCATGAAGATGCAATCGGAGATCAGCATGCCGTCATAGCCAAGGTCGTTACGGATGACGTCGTGCATGATTGGCGAGACGGAGGCCGGCAATTCCCCATCGTAGGCGGAGTAGACGACATGGGCGACCATCGCCCAAGGCGTGTCCTTCAGGGCGACGAAGGGCTTGAAATCGGTGGCGATGAGCGTCTCGCGGCTGGCGTCGACGACCGGACGCTCCTTGTGCGAGTCGAGCGTCGCGCGGCCATGGCCGGGAATGTGCTTCATCACAGGCATGTTGCCGGTCTCGAGCAGGCCGTCGACCACCTCGCGGCCGAGGGCGGCGATGACATCGGGATCCGGGCCGAAGGAGCGGGCGCCGATCACCGCGCTCGTCGTCTCGAAGACGAGGTCGAGAACGGGCGAGCAGCCGCTGGAAAGGCCAAGTTCCGTCATCATCGCCCCCATGGCCTGGGAGGAAAGGCGCAGGGCTCGTTTGCCGAGCTCGAAATCGCGGCGCGCCAGTTCGGCAAACTGGCCGAAGCTGCGGAAGAGCGGCCAGGGGCCGGCATCGAGATGCTGGACGCGGCCGCCCTCCTGGTCGGTGAAGACGGGGGCGTCGTCTCGGCCTACGGCTTCGCGAAAGCGTTCGATCAGCCGCTTGGTCTGCGCCGGCTCGCGCTGATTGCGCCGGCCGACGAAGAGGCCGAGCGGATTGGTCTCGCGAAAGAGCGCAAATCCATCATCCGAAAGAACCGGATTAGGAAGGCCGACAAAAAGGGCGAGCGGGGTCGAGGACAAGTCTAGTACTCCGGTATCAGATGGTCATTGCGGCATGCTTCTCAGCATGCCTTCGTAGATGCCCTTGTCGGGGGCCGGGATGGTGATGGCGCCTGCGGTGCTGGCGTAAAAATCGATGGGACCGGCATCGCCGATGAAGGCATAGGCATGGCCTGTTGTTTTCATCGTCTGAAGGCAGGCGGAAAACAGGGCGAGCCCGATGCCCTTGCCGCGCGCTTGCGGGTCAACGCCGGTCGGGCCGAAGAAGCCGCGCGCCGTCGTGTCGTAGCAGGCAAAGCCGAGCAGTTCTCGACCTTCGACGGCGATCAGGCAAGCGACGGGCTGGCGGAAGAAGGCGACCGAGACCTCGCTTGCCCAGTTCTCGCTGAACCGTTCTCGAACCCAGTTGACGACGAGATGCAGTTCCGGGGGGAGTGCCGGGCGAATGGCGGCGCCGACGTTCTCGGCTCTCTGTTTCAGCTCGGCAAGCTTTGCGGAATACAGGCTCACAAGCAGGTCTGGCACCCGACATTCCTCCTGTAATTCCGTAGTTACGGAATATATATCCCTCTTATGTCATAGACTTGGCCATCTCGCCGGGCTTGTCAACAGGGTTTTTCAACTGGCGCCGGTGATGCAGCCGCTTTGGACTGCGCGCTCAATGCAAGTGGCTGGCACAGGCGAAAACGGCCCGGGGAGACCCGGGCCGTTCGATGGGAGTTGTTCGTCGATCCGAGCGCTTATGCACCGTCTTTCCAGAGTGCATGAAAATGCTGCACCGGACCGTGGCCGGAGCCGACGGTAAGGCTTCCTGATGCTGCGACGGCGCCGGCGAGATAGTCCTTGGCAACAGCCACCGCCTCCCGCGCCGAAGCGCCCTTGGCAAGCTCGGCCGCCAGCGCGCTCGACAGCGTGCAGCCGGTGCCATGGGTATTCTTTGTCGGCACCCGCTGAGCTTCGAACCAGTGCAGGCCATCGGCGACGGCCAGCACGTCGGGGCTGTCGTCGCTATCGAGATGGCCGCCCTTCACCAGTACCGCGGCCGGGCCGAGCGCGCGCAGCTGTTCGGCCTGCGCCGCCATCTCAGACCGGTTCCTCGCGACCGGTTGGTGCAGCAGCGCGGCGGCCTCCGGCAGGTTCGGCGTCAGCAGCGTGGCAAGCGGCAGCAGCCGCAGGGTCAGCACGTCAACCGCTCCGGGTACGAGCAGGGCGGCCCCGCCCTTGGCGATCATGACGGGATCGAGGACGACAGGAATGCTGCGCCCGTTGGCGGTTGCTGCGGTCAGAGCTCTAGCAAGTGCGGCGGCGACGGCCTCGGCGATGGCGGCATTGGCAATCATGCCGATCTTGACGGCATCAACGCGCACATCGGCAAAGACGGCATCGATCTGGTCGGCGACGAATGGCGGCGGCACCAGATGCACGCCGGTGACGCCTTGGGTGTTCTGCGCCGTCAGCGCGGTCAGCACCGCCATGCCGTAGACGCCGCGGGCGGAAAAGGCCTTGAGATCGGCCTGGATGCCGGCGCCGCCTGAGGGATCGGAGCCGGCGATGGAGAGGACGTTACGGATCATGTGTGAACCTTTCGGATTTCTGCAGCGATGCGGCGTGTAGCTGCCGCAGGATCCGGCGTGCCGCAGACGGCTGAGACGACGGCAAGCCCCTTGGCGCCGGCGGCAAAGACTTCGGCCACATGATCCGCCTTCAGCCCGCCGATGGCGACGGACGGCACCGGCGAGAGCTGCACCAGTCTGGCGAGACCATCAAAGCCGATCGGCTGCTTGTGGTCGGCCTTGGTCGGCGTCGCAAACACCGGGCCGACGCCCGTATAATCGACGAGACCCGGATCGACGGCGGCGGCGAGCGCCTCGGTTTCGACCGAGAGGCCGAGGATCATGTCGGGACCGATCATCTCCCGCGCGGCGCGCGCGTTCAGGTCCTCCTGGCCGATATGCAACCCGTCGGCGCCGATGGCGATCGCCGCCTCGACGTCGTCGTTGACGATGAGGCGGGCGCCGGTGCCATCGAGCGCCCGCTTCAAGGCGCGGCCGGTCTCGATCATCTCCGGCGTGCCGGCCCGTTTGTCGCGCAGCTGCACGATCGTCGCGCCGCCGGCAACGGCAAGCCGGGCAGTCTCGACCATGCCGATAGGGGCGCAGAGATCCGGATCGAGGACGAGATAGAGCGAAAGGTCGAGAGCCTTCATGCGATCGATACCCTGGCCCTCGCATCCAGCGCTTCGCCGTCGAGCGCCGCCAGCGCATCGAGGAAGCGCCAGGCAAAGGAGCCGGGACCGGCCGCGCCGAGCGCGGCATCTTCGCCGGCGACGGCAAAGATCGCAAGCGCAGCGACCGTCGCCCCGAACAGATCCTCGGGCGCTGTGGCGGCGAAGGCGCCAACGAGGCAGGTGAGCGAGCAGCCGAGCGCGGTGACCTGCGGCATCAGCACCGATCCGCCCTTGATGCGCACCGCCCTGGCACCGTCGGTCACGAAATCGACGGCTCCGGTGACGGCGACGATGGCCTGCTGCCGCTCCGCGAGCCGGCGGGCCGAATCCTCCGCCTGCTCGACCGGATCGCGACTGTCGACGCCCTGGCCGCGGCTCTCCCCGCCGGCCAGCGCGATGATCTCGGAAGCATTGCCGCGGATGATCGTGGGCTTCAGCGCCAGCAGATCGGCAACCGCTTGGCGGCGAAAGGCGGTCGCATAATGCGCCACCGGATCGAGCACCCAGGGTTTGCCGGCTGAGGCCGCGGCCTTCGCCGCCGCCCGCATGCCGTCGAGCCATTGCGTCGACAGCGTGCCGATATTGACGGTCAGCGCGCTCGCGATGCCGGCGAATTCGCCGGCTTCCTCAGCCGCGTGCACCATGGCGGGCGAAGCGCCGGATGCAAGCAGGACATTGGCGGCGATGTTCATGGCGACGTAATTGGTGATGCAGTGGACGAGCGGCGGCTTTTCGCGCATCGCCTCCAGCATGGCTCCCGAGGTGGTCTTGCTCTTCATGGCGCCCCTTTCAGGCGGGGCAGGCGCGGGGCGGCGTCTACGGCGATGCCCCGAGCGACTCCCTCCGCCGGCATTATCCGGTTCAGGTTCGAAGGGTTCTTCTCAGCCCGTCTATCGACGAACGCCCCTGTCTCTCATCGCGCTCTTTTTCGCAGAGAAGAACGCGGCTGTCATCCCGAAAATGACATTCCGCGATCGAGGGCGGCTGCGCCAGGGCGGATGATCAGCGAATCTTGCCAGCCGGAGAGCCCAACGATTCGGGTTGCGACCGCAGCGTTGCGCGAAGGCATCCTCGGCCCGCCCTGCCTTTGCCTCGCTTTTTGGTCAGTAATAACAGCGGCGACCATGAGTGCAATTCAGGTGAAATACACTTTGATATTTAATGGTGCGCAATAGCCTCCCGCTTTGCCGCAGTTTGGTGTTTGTTTGTAGAAGGGTGTGTTCAGGCAATCTTCTGTGAAGAGAATATGCTCTTCAGCTCGCAGCTTCCCTTAATTTGAGATTGTATTTGTTTATTCATCCTTCGCGTTTGTTCCTACGGTTTTTCAATGCAGACGAGCAGATGGACAGCTCCGCGTAAGTTGCGTGTTGTCTTATGGCTTTTGTCATTTCCGTACCGTCAAGTCTCGGATTTCCCGGTTAATGTCCGTCAGGAGAGCCAGGTGATTAAAGGGATTTATCTGCTGGAAACGCGATGCAAATATCTAACTGAAACTTTACCGTTCTGACACGTTCAGGTTGACGGTGCGATCGATTGTAGCGATATGGCCTTGAACATAAATAAAATCCTCCTGAAGTTGCAGTTTTAATGGGCCAGATTTTGACAAACCGCATGACGGGATGCCTTCGGACCGTCGCTTCCCTCCTGATAGTCCTCGGCTCTTCCGTCCCGTCCCTTTCACAAGCTCCCGATGCGATGGTTCAAGGCCAGGCACCGGCCATCAAATCGCAGAAATTCGACGACTGGTACTATCGCTGCACGGGCTCCGGCGACGCGGCAGCCTGCGAAGTCGCGCAAGTGGCGCAAGTCGCCAAGGACGGCAAGAACGTCAATGTCCTGACGCTGGCGATCGCCACCGCGCCGGCCGCTCCTCAAGGCAAGAGCAAGGGCAAGCCGCAGCTGGTGCTGACCGCCCTTCTGCCGCTCAATGTCTTCCTGCCCGCCGGCCTGGCGATCAAGGCGGACGGCAAGCCCGTCGCCAAACTCGATTATCGCAATTGCAACGAGGCCGGATGCTGGGCGCAGCAGGCCTTGGATGCGAAGGTGGCCGCAGCGCTCAAGAAGGGTTCGGCCGCCGAAGGGCTGGTGCGGCTGATGAACGGCCAGGACGTCAATATCCGCTTCTCGCTCAAAGGGCTGAGCCCGGCCCTCGATGAACTCCAATCCACTGCCGCGAAGTAGCCGAATTTCACCCATGACCACAGAAATTCGATACTGCCTGCTCGCCGGTGCCGTCCTCGTGACGGTGGTCGCACCTGCTTATGCGCAATCGCCAGCCGATGATTTCAACCGCCGGCAGGAGCAGCAGTCGCAGACGCAGCGGCTGGACGCCCTGCGGCGCGCGACACCGGGCGGCGGCGCGGACGCGGAAGACCGGACTTTGCCCGCCAGCCAGGGGACCGGCGCCTGTTTCGACATCACCCACGTCGAAATCGACGGGGCGAACCGGCTCTCGGCGGCAGAGATCGGCAAGGTGACGGCGCCTTACGGCAACCGCTGCGTCGGGCTCGCCGAGATCAATGCGGTGCTCAGGGATGTCACCCATCTCTATATCGACCACGGCTATGTGACCTCGCGGGCCTATGTGCCTCAGCAGGATATCCGCAAGACCAGGATACTGCGCCTGCTCGTCGTCGAAGGAACGCTGTCCGACATCTATCTCAACGGCAAGAAAGCGGTCGGCAACGGGTCGCTTGCGAGCGCCTTTCCCGGCCTGATCGGCCGGGTCGTCAATATCCGCGACATCGAGCAGGGGCTCGACCAGATAAACCGGCTGCAGGCCAACGACGCCAAGTCGGCCATGCTGCCCGGCCCCAAGGACGGAACCTCCGTCCTCAACATCGAAAACCGTCCGGGCCGGCCATGGCATGTCTCGCTCGGCAACAACAATATGGGGCAGGAGAGCACCGGCTTTTCCCGCAGCTCGGCATCGCTCGGCTACGACGATCTGCTCGGCATCAACGACCTGTGGAATTTCTCATACGAGCACAGCGGTCCGGACTATCCTTGGGAGAATGACGGAAACGGCTATGGCAACAGCTATTCCGGCAGCGTCAGCGTCCCTTACGGTTATTCCACCGTTTCGCTGAACGGCTCCTGGTACCAATATGAAAGCGCCGTCGAAGGAAACTTCAGCACGCTCGAGACCTCCGGCAATTCGGGGCAGGCCGGCATCGGCATCGATCGCGTCGTCATGCGCGACAAGGATTCGATCACGACGGTCCGCAGCAGCCTCACCTACAAGCAGACGAACAACTTCCTGCTCGGCAACCTGATCGAGGTCGGCAGCCGCCGCTATACGGTCGGCGAGATCGGCATTTCCCATTCCCGGCGGATGTTCGGCGGTATCTGGGTCTTTGATGCCAGCTACGACAGGGGGCTCGGTCTTTTCGATGCCGTCAAGGCAGGAGAGCCCGGCGCGGGAGATGCCGATCCGCGATTTTCGAAATTCAACGCCACCATCACCGTCACGCAGCCCTTCCAGGCCATCGGCCGCCAGTTCGAGCTGACGTCGCTCGTCAGCGGCCAATATTCCCCGGATAATCTTCTCGGCGCCGAGCAGATGTCCCTCGGCAGCTACAGCAATGTCCGCGGCACCCGCGAAAGCGTGCTCTTCGGCAATAACGGCGTGTCCAGCCACAACGAGATCGTCTGGAGAACGAAATCCAACGAAAGCGGCGGCGCCGCCGCCAAGGCCTTCGGCGAACTGCGCCCCTATCTCGGCTTCGACTACGGCCACGTCTACACGCAAAAGCGATTCGACATGACAGGCGGCGATCTTGCCGGCTGGACGGCCGGTATCCGCGCCGTCGGCGGCACGATCAGCGCCGACCTCGGCTATTCCGACATCCTTGCCAGCAGCGTCGACGATGTCGACGGCGGGCTCTTTTATTTCAGCGCATCCACGCATTGGTAACGAAAGCAAGACAATGACCACCCACGACACTTCGACGATCAAGCGCGGCAAAAGCCTTTCGCGGCCGACGGCGCTGATCCTTTCCCTTTCCATCGCTCTTGCCGGCTGCGCCGGACGCGAGGCCCGTCCGGTCGCTTCGACCAATCCGACCGACAGCGCCTTCGACTGCGCCGGCATTACCCGCGAATTCGAGGCCAACGAACGGCAGATCACCTCGACGGTGAAGGAGCGCACCGATGCGCAGGGCAAGAACATCGTGCTTGGGGCGACCGGTGTGCTTCTGTTTCTGCCGGCGCTGTTTTTCATGGACCCGAAATCGCCTGAGAAGGTCGAGATCGATGCCCTGCGCAACAGGAACAATGTCCTGACCAGCATCGCCAAATCGAAGGGGTGCCCGGCGCCGAAGTCCCAGCTGACCGAGCTCTACAAGCATCTCGACAGTAAGCCAAAGCCTGCCTCGTCGTCGGACAACCGGGACTGAGTTCAGTAGGCCCTTGAATCTTATCCATGAATTCGGAGTTCCGTATGCGTATCGTGCGTTTTCTAACCCTTCTCTTGCTGGCGGCGACACTGGCGTCCTGTGTCACCACCAGGACAGATCCTCGGCTGATTGCGGCCCTGCAACGCACGTCTGTGCGCGAGATCCGGATCGAGTTGGCTCCCGACGTCAAGACATTCGGATTCGGCGACAAGCCGGACCAGCAGGTCCAGGAGGCGGTTCGCACCCTCCAGGCCACGATGGCGAAGGAACTGATCGGTGTGCCCGGCGGCCCTGACAGGGGCAGGTTGGTCGTGACGCTGCATGTGTTCGACGTCACCACAAAGCAGGCCCGCATTATCGGTGGTCACGACAGCATGATCGACGGAACCGTTCGGCTGGAGGATGCCAAGACCGGTCAACTGATCGCTCAAGCGCAAAACATCCATGGCGAAGACCTCTCCATGCGCGGAAGCGGTTACGGCGTAATCATCGCGGTCGCGGTCAATGCGGCGACAACGTCCGGCGCGCCTGATGTCATGGCACAGCGCCTGTCCAAGTCCTTCACCCGCAATGTGAAGACCTGGCTCACCCAGAAATAACGAGACGAGGCGAGGCGCTGCCGGCAAGGCAGCGCCAGGCCGTGATTGATGTCGAGACAAAAACCAGTTGTGCGTTTGGAAAGACGAAACGATGCGTGAAAAAACCGGTCTTGGTTCGAATGGCAAGGGTCTTGGCTGCCGGCTCGGCAGGCTTGCCCATCGCTCGCTTGCGCTCGTGCTCAGCGCGCTGCTGGTCTTTCAGCCGATGCTGGCCAATGCCCAGTCGGTCTCGGCAAGCACTACGGCGCCCGCCGCCAATCAGCCGGGCGTCGGCACGGCCCCGAACGGCGTGCCGCTCATCGACATCGTCACCCCGAACAGCCAGGGTCTGTCGCACAACAAATACGACAATTTCAATGTCGGCACCCCGGGCCTCATCCTCAACAATTTCAAGGGCGAGATCGGCAATTCCAATCTCGGCGGCGTCACGCCGGGCAATCCCAATCTAAACACATCAGGGCCGGCATCGGTCATCCTCAACGAGGTCACCAGCGGCAACCGCTCGGCCTTGAACGGACCGACCGAGGTGTTCGGCGGGCGGGCCGATGTGATCATCGCCAACCCGAACGGCATCACCTGCGACGGCTGCGGCTTCATCAACACGCCGCATGCGACGCTGACGACGGGCGTTCCCGATGTCGGCGCGGATGGTGCGCTGAAGGGCTTCACCGTCAACGGCGGCGATGTCAGCTTCGGCCCCAAGGGCGCCAACCTTGCCGCCGGCGCCGGCAGCGTCGACCTTTTCGATGTAGTCTCCCGTGCAGTCACCATCAACGGCCCTATTTACGGCAACGATATTCGGATGACCGCCGGGCGCAACAAATTCGACTACGCGACCGGCAATGCGACGGCGCTGTCCGCAGCGTCGGGGACGCCGCAATACGCCATCGACGGTTCGGCGCTCGGCGCGATGCAGGCCGGGCGCATCAAGATGGTCGTCACCGAACACGGAGCCGGCGTGCGCATGAGCGGCAATCTTGCCGCCAACGTCAACGAGCTCTCGCTGTCGGCCGACGGCAAGATCTCACTCGGAAACGTCTCCGGTGAGCAGGGCGTTTCGATCTCCTCAAAGGCCAAGGTAACGGCCTCGAAGGTCACGTCGAAAGCAAAGGTCGACGTTCAGGCGGAGCAGGGCATCACCCTCGATACGGTCGCCGCCGATGGCGATATCGCGCTGTCGAGCGGCAGCGGCCTGCTGAGTGTCGGCGGCGAGGTCAATAGCGCCGCCAACGTCGAGATGTCGTCGGCGGCCGGCATTGCCGCCGGCAGCGTCGTCGCCGGCAATGCGCTCACCTTGTCCGCGACTGCGGGCAACATCCAGGTTTCAGGTGCGGTCAAGAGCGTTGATGCGCTTGCGATCACCGCGACCTCGGGCTCGATCTCCGCCGCCTCGCTCGTCAGCAGCAGCGGCGTCACGCTGTCCGCCGGCGCCGATATCGCCATTTCGGGCGATATGCTGGCGCAGGGCGATGTCACGGCTTCGGGCGGTTCGATCTCGGCCGGAACGATCGTCTCCGGCCTCGATATCGCGGCAACGAATGCGGCAAACGGCGGTACGGTGCTGACCGGGGCCGGCGACATCCAGCTTGCCGCCGGTAGCGGCGCGATCGCTGTCGACGCTTTGCTGTCGGCCGGTAACACATCGGTCACCTCAGGGGCGCTGACGGCCGGGAGCCTCATCGCGCACGGCGCCGTGACGGTCAGCGCTGCCACCAATGTCAGCGGCCAGATCCTCAGCGCCGGCAATATCGACCTCACCGGTTCGGCCATCACCGCCGGCGCGATCATCGCCGGCATCGACTTTACGGGAACCGATGCGGCCGGCGGCAATATCGTGCTGACGCAGGGCGGCGATCTCATCCTTGCCTCCAGCGGCGACATCGATGCCGGTACGCTACTTGCGGCAGGCAATATCTCGGCCTCTGCCGTCAATATCGGCGCCGACGCCGTCAGCGGTCATGGCGCGATCACGCTGTCCGGCAACACTGAAGTGACGGGCAAGCTCCTTGGCGCCGGCAACATATCGATCACTGGCAATGCCATTTCGGCTGGTACGGTCGCCGCTGGCGTGGACTTTGCCGCCACCGCTGCGGGCGGTGTCCTCGCCGTCGGCTCGGTGGGCGACCTGACGCTCGACGCCGGAAGCGGCGGAACCGTCGATATCAACGCGCTGCTTGCCGCCGGCGCCTTCCTCGTCGATGCCGGCCGCTTCCAGGCCGACAACGTCAGCGGTCATAGCGCCGTGACCGTCACTGCCGATACCACAATCAGCGGCCAGCTGCTCGGCGCAGGTGACGTCACGGTCACGGGTCCCGCCATAAAGGCTGGGGCCATTGTCTCCGGCGTCGATTTCGCCGCCACCGCCCAGGCGGCCAATGGCGAAGTCGTTCTCGGCCAGAGCGGCGATCTCAGGCTTAAGGCCACAACAGGCGATATCGACGCGGGCAATCTTCTCGCTGCCGGCAATGTCGACGCCGACGCGGCGGGCGATGTCAGCGCCAACGTCATTACCCATCAGGATATGACGATCAGCGCCGGCGACGCGATCGATCTTGCCGGCCAATCGCTTGCCGCCGGAGACGCCAACCTTTCGGCGCAAACCATCACCGTCGATACGCTCGTTTCCGGCCTCGACTTCGCCGGCACCGCACAATCGGTTAACGGCACGCTGGTGCTGCAGCAGTCGGGCGGCATGACCCTTGCCGCAACAAACGGCTCGGTCACCGCCGGCAACGCGCTACTGAGCAGCGGCGCGCTCTCGGCCAGTGCAAGCCAGAACATCGCCTATAACAGACTTCAGAGCCTCGGCAGCGCGGCCCTCACGGCCTCCGGGGGCCAAATCAGCTACGGCAATCCCACGCGTACTGCCGGCAATCTGACGCTGACCACCACCAACATCGACCTCTCCAATGGCGCCGCCGGCAACATCGCCGCCGGCGGTACGCTGACGCTGAACGCCGCCAGCGCCAACCTCGCCAACAGCAGCCTGACCCTCGGCGGTCTCGCCCTCAATCTCTCCGGCACGGCTGATCTCAGCGGCGCCCGGGTCAACGCCGTTACCACTGCCGGCGGTTCGGGCGACATCGCCATCAACGCCAGCGGCCTCTCCACCTCGACCGGCACGGCGCTGCTCGCCGCCCACGACCTGACGCTGACGCTGCCGTCGCTGACCAATGCCGGACAATTGGCCGCCGGCCACGATCTGACGTTCAATGTTTCCGGCGATTTCACCAACAGCGCCACCGGCCTGACCTATGCCGGCAACGACGCCAGCCTGTTCGTCGGCGGGGTGCTCACTAACAATCAGGGCGCCATCATCTCAGGCAACGATCTCGAGATCGCCGGCGTGGCATCAGGCCAAAGAAGCGCTGAAGTCACCAATATTTCCGGTCTGATTCAGGCTGGAAACGACATGTCGATCCTGACGGCCAAACTGACCAACCGGCGGGCCGTCACACCGCAATGGACGACCGGGACGCTGGTCTCCTCGGGCGTCGTCAGCGGCTTTACGCTCAACCCCGTCGCCGCCGGTCTGCCTTTCGGTTATCTCGAGACCGCCGATCAAAACATGTACCAGCTCTATGCCGGGGTCGATCCGGGGCTGTGGCAGGATTATCAGCCGCTGCTCTGGTCGAAGGCGACGCTCGCCGACGGCACGACCTATCGCGCATGGACCTGGATATCGGCCGATGGACCCGAAAAGGTCGGGCCGATCATCGACTGGATCAGGGCCCGCGTGCCGCGGGATGCGAACGGCAATCCCGTTGTCGATCCCAACAATCCGTCGCGCTATTTCATCGTCGACGAGGTGAATTTCAGCGGCTCGGACGAAAGCACCACCTACACCTGGGATTGGTCGTCCCACCTCAGCCAGTCGGTCTATGAAGACCGGTTGGTCGGCACGCTCAGCCCGGAAGCGACGATCCGGGCGAGCCGCAATCTCACCATCGACGCCACGAATCTGACCAATTCCTACAGCTCGATCGAGGCCGGCGGCAGCGCGACGCTGCGAGGCTCGGCGCTGACCAATACCGGCGTCAGCCTTTTCCGCACGACGACGACGACCTGCCACGCCCAGGGCGCCTGCACCGCCTATAATGCCAACGGCACCGCCAATCCTTCGAAGAACATCGCCAACGGCTCGACCATCGTCAGCTCGGTCCAGGCGATCGGCGGCGTCTCGGCCAACATCAAGGCCGACGGCGCGCTCTCCGTCGATTTCGGCAGCGTCAGCAACACATCGGCGGCCGGCTCGATGGCCGGTGGCGCCAGCGTCGCGGCATCCAGCAATCCCGGCGATCCGCTCTCGGCGCTCTCCGGCCTGACGGCCGGCGGCGCGCTGTTCAACGTCAATTCGTCGCTCGGCGGCGTCACCGCCAATGGCGGCAGCCTGCTTGCCGGGCTCGGCAATATCGCCGACCGCATTCGCGTCGATAGAGCGGCCCTCGAGGCCGCCGCCAAACCAGAATCAGGCGGCGTCGACGGGAAGATACCCCACCAGATATTCCTGTTCGAAACTCGCGAAGACTTCCTCGATGTCAGCAAGTTCTACGGCTCCGGCTATTTCATGAAGAAAATCGGCTACGTGCCGGAGACGACAGTTCCGTTTCTGGGCGACGCCTATTTCGAGAACCAGCTGATCGATACGCAACTGCGGAAGCTCGTCGGCGAAGGGCTCGGCAGAAGTACCTTCATCGCCGGCGACAGCGCCATCAAGCAGATGAAGACGCTGCTCGACAATGGCGTCAAATATGCCCAGGATAACGCCCTGGCCGTTGGCCAGGGCCTGACACCTGAGCAGGCGGCAGCCCTCAAAGAGTCGATTGTTCTCTACCAGTGGCAGACCATCGACGGCGTGCAGGTGCTTGCGCCCGTTGTCTACGTCGCCACCGCCGACCGGCAGAAGCTAACCGGCGCCGGCGCGGCCATGGCGGGCGGCTCGGTCAACATGACGGTCGGCAATCTCGACAATTCCGGCCTGATCGCTTCCGCCGGCGGGCTTACCATCACCGGCAAGACCATACAGGGCAGCGGAACGTTCCTGTCGCGCGGCGACACGGTGCTCAACGCCACCAACGGCATCACGCTGGCGGCCCAGACCATGACGCTCGGCGGCCAGAACATGGTCAACACCAATGCCGGTGTGACCGCATCGGGCAACGTGCAGCTTGCCGGCGGCAGCGGCGATCTGGCGCTGAAGGGCGTCAAGGTGAACGCCGGCGGTTCCGCCCAGCTCTCCGGCAATAATGTCACGCTCGCAGCGGCCAAGGTCGACAACGGTGGTCAGCAAAATGCCACCGGCACCCAGGTCGCCAGCGGCGGGGCCCTGACGATCAAGGCAACCGATAATGTCAACGTTATCGGCAGTTCCGCCAAGGCGGGTACGACGCTTGACGTGACCGCCGACAACGGCTCGGTGGCCGTGGTCTCGACCGATGTCGCCCGCAACAACCAGTCCGGCTACACCAGAACCCTCTCCACCGACCAGCAGCAATCGCAGCTTTCATCAGGCACGAACGCGACGATCAAGGCCGGCGATGACATCCTGCTCTCCGGCTCCTCCGTCGAGGCCAAGGGCAATGTCGCGCTCGCCGCCGGTGACGATATCAACATCACCGCCGCCCAGGAGCAATCGGCATCCACCTTCGGCAAGAAGTCCGCCTCGTCGATCACCCATGTCGGCTCTGAGATATCGGCCGGCGGCGACCTCTCGGTGACGGCGGGCAACAGCACCGGCGACCACGACCTCAACATTGTCGGCAGCAAGCTAGCCGCCGACGGCAAGGTCGGCCTCAAGGCCGATGGCGACGTAACGATCGCCGAAGCCACCGACACCGCAACTCTCGACACCAAGCTCAGCGTCAAGGGCGGTTTCCTCGGCAAGAGCGAGAAGACGACCACGCATCTCGAAACGACGACCGCCGTCGGCTCCGCCATCACAGGCGCCGGCGGCGTCGATATCGAATCCGGCAAGGATACGGTCATCTCGGCCTCGAATGTGATAGCCGGCGACGAGGATCATGATGCCGATCTCAACATCAAGGCCGGTGGCAATCTCATCGTCACCTCGGGCAAGGATACCAGCGCCAAGGATGACAAGGGATCACGCAGTGGTTTCCTCTCCAAAGACTCGTCCAGCCACAAAAGCTACGACGAGACCACCGTTGGCTCGCAGTTAAGCGCCAGCGGCGACATTAATCTGGACGCCGGCAAGGCGGCAGTCATCGCCGGTTCGAAGGCGGATGCAGATGGGTCGATCAACGTGACTGCCGATAGTGTCTCCATCATCGGGGCGCAGGAGACGCACGAACTCGAGGAGCAGCGCAAGAAATCCGGCATCGGCGTCGGCTCAGGCGGCGGCTTCATTTCGATCTACGGCAGCCAGCAGAACAAGGGCGCCCAGGCCTCGACCCTCAATGTCGGCTCAGCGCTTTCCGCTGGGGAGGACGTCAACCTCACGGCGAAGGCAACCGATCTCAACATCATGGGCTCCTCCGTCGATGCCGAGCGGGACATCAACTTGTCGGCGGCGCGCGACGTCAACGTGACGCCCGGCGCGGAAAGCTTCTCGCAATCCGAAGAGGAGAAGAAGTCCGGCTTTGGCCTGTCCTTCTCCGCCGGCAACGGCGGCATTTCCCTCGGCATCGGCGCACAGACGAGCAAGGACAGCTCGGCGCAACAGTCCGACACCAATGCGGCGTCGATGCTGTCGGCCGGCCGTGACCTCAACATTTCTGCGGGCAACAACGTCAACCTGCAGGCCGCACACGCCTCGGCCGAGCGTGACGTCAATCTGTTTGCGAAAAATGACATCAATCTGCTGTCGGCCAACGACGTCACCAATTATCAGGAGGTACACGAGAAGACCTTCGCCGGTGTGACGCTCAGCGTCTCCAGTCAGGTGAGCCAAGCCGCCAGCAGCATCATGAATTCGGCCGAGCGTCTGACCGGCGATAGCCGCGTCAACGCGATCACCAACACCGCCATTGCCGGTCTAGGCTTCTACCAGGGCTACAAGGGCCTGAAGGAAGCCTATAAGCAACTGACCGATACCTCTCCCACGGCAGAAGGCCTCAAGTTCTCCGTCTCGCTATCGGCCGGCGTCAACCACCAGGAAAGCAGCTCCTCATCATCGTCCTCGACGCCTGTCGTCACCGAAATCCGCGCTGGCCGCTCGATCACCCTGAAGGCCGAGAACGGTTCCATTACCAGCGACGGCGCGCAGATCGCTGCCGGCTACGACAGGTTCGGTCTGCCGACTATCTCCGATGATCCTCTGGCCGGCGACATCTTCCTGTCGGCAGACAAGGGCAATATCAACCTCAATGCGGCGACCGGTACCTCGGATACATCGAGCAAGAACTCCTCTTATAGCGTCGGCGTCGGTGTCAAGTGGGAGTGCGGTACGAAATCGAACTGCGTGCCCGGGGTCAGCGTCAGCGGTTCCTACGGCAAGGGCAATGACGGCACGACGGGGCTGACGAATTACAACACCGATATCAGCGGCACCGGCGACGTCACCATTCTCACCAACGAACTCACTCTGAGAGGCGCCACCGTCACCGGAAACTCGGTGACCGCCGCGGTTCGGAGCCTGACGGTCGAAAGCCTTGTGGACACTGCAACTGCCGAGGCTCGCCAACTCAACCTCTCCGGCTCGATCGGCACGGACGGCTTCAGCGCCTCCGGCTCCACTCAAAAGGCGACGGGCGATGTCGCCATCGTCTCCGAGCAGTCCGGCATCCATGCCGGAACCGGCGGCCTAGATCTGACCGTCGACAGGAAGACGACGCTCGTGGGCGCGCTACTGACCAGCGAGGCTCCGGCCAATCTGAACCACTTCGAAACCGGCACGCTCGATGTTGCCGATGTCGATACCCACTCGCGCTGGAAGGCCGACACCTATGGCGCCTCGATCGGTTCCGGCGGCTTGAGTTACGCACAGGTCAAGGATGGGGAGAGCGCAACCGGAAGAGCCTATTCGGCTATCGGCGGCAATATCGGCATCACCATCACCGATCCTGAACACCAGACGCAGGACATCGGCACGATCCGCCGCGACACTGACAACACCAATACGTCGCTGCCCGGTCTGCCGGATCTGCAGAACATCCTGCGCGACCAATACAAGACGCAGGCCGATCTGCAGGAAGCACAGAAGACGATGGCTGGGCTCGTCGGTGACATTGCCAATGAGCTCTACAAACAAGCTGCTCTGAACCAAGACCAGGCCGGAATGGACTACTGGAAGGAAGGTGGAGTCGGCCGCGCGGCACTCCATGGGGTCGGTGGTGGTATCCTTGGTGGCGTCAACGGTTGGGAGGGAGCGATCAAGGCTGCTCTTGGCGGCGCTGTTACGACCTTGATGGCGCCGGCCATCGCCGAACTCGTCAAGGGTATGCTCAAGGGCACAAAATATGAGGGAACACCGGAAGGCGACGCACTCGCCAAGTTGATCGGAGCAAGTCTGACGGCTGGTATCGGCGGAATCATTGGCGGCGGTGAAGGGGCTGGCTATGCGGCGGCGAACTACCAAAACAATTATCTCAAACACAAAGAGCTGCAGGAACTCTACGAGAAATTCGCCGCATGCGAAAAAGTGGCTAATCCAATTTCATGTCGCCAGAGTGCCTGGAACACGGCGATTGTCCAATCGCGAGCAAACCTCACCGCGCTCAAATTGTGCGGCAGTAATCTGAGCTGTGTTAGTGAAAAACTGCAGGAAATTAAAGACGGTGACCAGTTGCGCGTCCTTATCGGGAATACCGATTGGACGCTGGATCCGAACGCATCGCCTATGGCAATCGCAAACACGCTCTACGGATGGCAAAGCGACGTAGAAGGCGAGACTTGGCAATATCTTGCTCAGGTGACTGCGGGCACCCCTCTCTTTGGCGAGTTCGAGGGCTTGCTTGCCCGTTCCATTACGACGACCCTGGGCGCCTGCGATTTCCTGTGCATGGATGATATCCGGACCGCCGAAGGCTTGGCTGGCGTCAGACCAAAGGTAAAAACTGACTTCGATCCTTCTGATCCAGCACTAAGCGTCAAAGGCGATCAGCTCCTTGAAACCGCTCCCGTTACGGCTGATGGCAGAACGACCCGTGAGAAAGCGGACAGTTATGAAGAAAATGTGCGAGAGGAATACGATAACGCCACAGCTGAGGAGCGTAGATACCAGACCGTGGTTGATGGAGAGGTAGTCAATGGTGTTGCAGATGACGTCACACGAATAGATGGAAAACTCACTGCAGTTGAAGCAAAATATGTCGCCGACTGGACGAAATCGATCAGAAACCCATTCGGCACGATCGGATCTTGGTCATGGTCGAAAACGGAGCAAGCGAAGGTGCTGGCGCAGGCAAAGAAATATTCTCAGGCATTCGCAGGTGGGGTAATTTACCATACCAACAGTGTCGAGTTTGCAAACTATTACTCGAAAGTGTTTCTCGCGAACGGAATAACAAACGTGAAATTTCTGCTAACCCCTGTCAAATGAAGGAAAGAACATGGCAAGCCAACTAGACAGATTGGAGAGAATACTAGGCGGGAAATTTGAGCGGCGTGACGCGCGTGTCATTCCTGGCACTCAGTCAGTCGATGGCGTCGAGTTTGCGTATTTCTCGGATGATGGAAAAAACCAGTTCGCCAAGCAGTTTAAAAGTCTCACGCGCGACGTTAAGCCTCGGGCAGCAACGCGTGGTGGTCTCAATGAAAGCGGATGCAGGATTACACCACCGGATGGGCCAACATTCCACGCGATTGAGTATCATGGGGACGTCGAAGGTTGGAGAAAAGACGTCAATGCCGGTGCCATAGGGCTTGGCCTACTGTTGGCCCGAATTGAAGATGGAAACTTCGTAATTTCAGACGGCCGCCGGTTTCCGCTGTCTGTGTGCCAAGTTGATTTCAAGTGAGCGACAAGCACGCCTCCTGCTGGAGTAGGGCAGAGCCATTTAAGATCTGAACAATCTTATACATTTGGAGGAAACTACATGGAATTTTCTTGGGTAATATGATGGTAGTCGAGAGATGGCGTCAGAATTTGCGTAATGATTTACGAGACGCATTGAACGGAAAACCATGACGCCAGCTATTTGTGTAGCATTTACAGCGGGAGCGGCTTTCAAGTTTAGGCAGCTTGAAGATGTATTGTCCGAACATTTGAAAGAAAATGACGGTGAAATCTTGCCTCATCTGTTGATGGCAGATATTTCCGGCTTGTTGAA
The DNA here is from genome assembly GCF_014200175.1 of Rhizobium lentis. Taxonomy (GTDB): domain Bacteria; phylum Pseudomonadota; class Alphaproteobacteria; order Rhizobiales; family Rhizobiaceae; genus Rhizobium; species Rhizobium mulingense. The sequence continues at coordinate 303,628 of NZ_JACHBD010000011.1, forward strand.
CGAGTTCCTGACGATAAGTGGGTAAGAAACTTCCTCGCTTATTTGGAGGATAATTTCGTGGGCCAAAGTGGATCATTGACGGAATTGATATCGGTTTCTTTATCGAGCATCTTTCACCTGATAGGTCTTTGTCCGATCCCATCGTCAAACGTCTCGGCAAGCAAATGAAGGAGGAACATCGACATATTTTCGGACTTGGATAGGCCCATAACGCCTTCCAAGCTATTCAAGACAATCTGGCTTTCTGAAGTGCTCCCCAATTTTGGGCCAGCGGGAGCTGGAATTTCCGGGATTATTGGCTCAGCTCGGCGGGGGTGCCGATGAGCCGTTCATAAGCGAAATCGGCACCTTGTTGCCGATGGCGCTATGTGGCCGTAACTCGTTATAGATCCTATGCAAGCTGGCCGCGGAGCTTGATACTTCACCTCCGCTTTTCCACGGAGGATGATAATGAGCGCTGATAATGTCAATGATTGCTATATCGCCCTTGAATTGAGCCAGAGAACGTGGCTGGTCGGGTACCTCTTGCCTGGCTCGGATAAGGTGCAGACGATTACGGTTGCCGGCGGCAACGCCGAGGCTCTCCTGTCCGCTCTTTTAAGAATTCAAAGCATGACACGAAATCGCTCTCCGTCAGGATTTGCGGCAGGGCCGCTGCGAGTATGTTTCGAAGCGGGCTATGATGGTTTTTGGCTTGCCCGCTTTCTCCTCAACAGCGGTATCGATACCACCGTTTTGGACCCGTCCAGCTTTTTGGTTTCCCGTCGAGGCCGACGTGTGAAGACAGATCGCATCGATGTTGAAGCGATGGTGTTTACCCTAAAGGCCTATCTGCTCGGAGATAGGTCGGTTTGCCGCCCGGTGCGGCTACCCAGCATCGATGAAGAGGACGCCAAACGCCTCTCCCGAGAACGTACCCAATTGAAGAAGGAGCGCACGCGCCACGTCAATCGCATTCGCGCCTTGTTGGTACTCCACGGTATTCGCTCGGTTCCCGGTCTTTGGGGAGGGCGCTGGAAGGAAGTGCTTTCGAATATCCGAACTGGCGACGGCAGGGAACTGGGCCGTTTCATCTTCCGTGAGCTGTGCCGCCAGTTCGAACGCCTAGACCTCGTGCATTCGCAACTCAAGGCTCTGGAGAAAGAACGCATTCAGGCTTGCGCATCCGAAGGAGAGATCGATAACGGCGCCAAGATCAGAGTTCTGAAGCAGCTCGATGGCATCGGCGAAACCGGCGCTGCACACTTGGTCGCCGAAGTGTTCCATCGAACATTTAAGAACCGAAAGCATCTGGCCTCTTACCTCGGACTGTCTCCCAGCCCGTATTCCAGTGGAGAGGTGCATCGAGATCAGGGCATCAGCAAAGCGGGCAACAAACAAGCACGCGTGATGCTGATCGAACTGGCTTGGTGTTGGCTCAAGTACCAACCACAAAGCCAGCTCACGCAATGGTATCGCTCCCGCTTCTCGGGGCATGGAGGTCGTTCTGGAAAGGTCGGAATAGTCGCTTTGGCCCGCAAACTTGCAATAGCATTCTGGCGGTTCATCGAAGACGGTGTGGTGCCCGAAGGGGCCACTCTATCTATCGCCGCCAAATAAGGGTTCAACCGCCGACGGGCAGTTGAGAGGAAGCGTGGCTACCGTGCGTAGAGATGGAAATCACACGCCGAGTTGTAGTTTGGTACCGCGTTTCGAAGCAGGCGTTTGGCCACCATGAATCGGGATTATGGTCGGAGGCAGCTGCCTCAGCCGGATACAAGTGGAGGCACCAACGGGTGCCGGATTGCCAGACGACTGCGAACAACCGATGGCAGGCAATCTTGGGAGGGATGACGATGGATTGACAAACGCCGCTTCATACAAATCTCTACGCCAATCCTCCATCTTCGCACGCGCGTCGTCAAGGCTCATGAACCAATGGGAGTTCAGGCACTCGGCGCGGAACTTGCCGTTAAAT
>NZ_JACHBD010000012.1 GCF_014200175.1 Rhizobium lentis
GCTGGCCTTCGCTCGCCTGGTGCGCACCAACCTGATGCATCGCAAAAGGATCGACCGGCTGCTAAAACCAAGCCAACGTCCCCCCGGCAATCCCGGCCAGATGAGCCTCCAATGGTGACAAAATTTAAACCGGACAGCAGTGGGCCCGGCCCGGGCATGACGGAGGAGAAGTGGTCACGCACTATCAGTCGTCCAAGGAGATAGAGAAGAACGCGAAAGACTCTGGCGAATTGAAAACGCCGAGGCGATCGCGGAGCAAAATGAGTATGTCGCGAAGCACGGCCCGCCGTTCGCGAAATACAGGCAGTTTGACTCATCCCTTGCCCATATACTCCTTGACCAGCCCCTCATAGGCCGCCATCTCCGGCAGTGCCGCGTAGCTGTGCACCGCGCCCGTCTCGGCAAAGGCCAGCTTCTCGCTCGTCCATGTTTCGATGAACGGTGTGAACCAGCTGGGATCATCGAGCATGGTCACGCGCAGATTGACGAACCAGTCCATGCCTTCCGGACGGGTGAACATCCAGCTCATGCAATGCGGGCAGAAATAATGTTTCGTCGTGCCGTGCAGGCCGCCGATGACGGGCTCGCCCTTCGTCACCTCGAAGCCTTCGCTGGGGATGGCGGCACTCAGCGAATAGGCGCTCGCGGTCATCCTCTGGCAGCCTGTGCAATGGCAGGCCATGGTCAGCAGCGGCGGCGCGCTGATCTTCAATCGCACCCGGCCGCAACGGCAGCCGCCTTCCATGGGTAGGTTCTTTGCTCTCATCATTACTTCCCCCTTCCGCCACCTGATTTAGCGGAGCCGGCGCCATTGTCGAGGGAGCCCGCGGCTAAGAATCTCAGAGACGGCTTATCGGGCGCGCGGGATTGCCGACCACGGTTGCACCCGCCAGCACATCCTTCGTCACCACCGCGCCGGCGCCGACGATCGCGCCATCGCCGAGGGTGACGCCACCGAGGATGACGGCAGCGCCGCCGATCCAAACGTCGCTGCCGATCGAAACCGGCCGGGCGATCTCGATGCCCTGGCTGCGAAGTGCGGGATCCTTGTGATGTTCGGCACAATAGATCTGCACGCCCGGGCCAAACATGGTGCGATCGCCAATCGTCACCCGGCCGGAATCGAGAATGGTGCAGCCGGCATTGAAATAGACGCGCTCGCCGAGAATGATGTTAATACCGTAAGAGCAGTGAAACGGCGCTTCGATGAAGATATCGGGCGCGGCCTGCGCAAAGAGAGCCCTCAAGGCAGGCGCCGCGGCGCCGCGCTCGTCGGGCGGCAGGGAGTTGTGGGCGTGGACGGCCACACGCGCCTGCTGGCGCAGGCGATCGAGTTCGTCGTCGAGGCAGCAATACCATTCCCCGGCCGCCATCTTTTCGCGTTCGCTGACCGGCATCGTCTCGTTCCTCACGCGGTCGCCTGCGACAGCAGTCCGACCTCTTGCCGCTCGATGAGGCTGACCCAGGCGCGCGCTATGGCAAGGCCTGCGGCATCGGCGGCGGCGCCATGGCGTGCTGCCAATTCGTCATAATTCTCCAGCCAACCGGGAGCGATACGCTCGATCGTGCCGGGAAATTCGCCTTTCCACTGCCTGACGACCTCAGTGTCGGCCTCGAAGTGAAACTGCGTTCCGTAGACGGCGCGGCCGATGCGGAAGGCCTGGTTCTTGGCTACGGGACTCGTCGCAAGACACACCGCACCTTGGGGCAACGAAAACGTATCGGCGTGCCATTGAAAGATGGTGAATTCGCCGCCGACATCTGACAGCAGCGGATCGGACCGGCCTTCACCCGTGACGCCAATGCTGTGCCAGCCGAACTCACGAGCGGCCCCCAACAGATTGTCGGCGCCATAGGCGCGGGCGAGAATTTGGCTGCCGAGGCAGATGCCGAGCACGGCTTTGCCGGCATCTCCGAAACGGCGCGTTAGCCGCACGAGTTCTGGTAGATAGGGGTGCGTCTCGTCATCCAGCGCGCTCTGTTCGCCGCCGAGAACGACGAGCGCGTCATGGCCGGCTATATCTTGCGGCAGACTGCCGTCCCGCCACACGCGGAACCACTCGATCTCCGCTCCCGCCTCCTCGAGCGCTGTGGCAAGCGCGCCGAGCCCGATATTCCTCATATTTTCGACGACAGCGACTCGCATGGCTTTCCCGATCTGGCCGATGGCGGGAGGAGATCATGCCCGGATGCAGCGCGCAAGACGCTTGTGCAAGGCCGATTGCGCATGCAGGCGGCAAGGCTTAAACCTGCCGGAACGAAAGGAAATCGCCATGACCGAAAAAGCCCGCGTCTCGATTCTCTACTGCACCCAGTGCAATTGGCTGCTGCGCTCCGCCTGGATGGCGCAGGAGCTGCTGCACACCTTTTCCGACAGCCTAGGCGAGGTGGCGCTGATCCCCGGTACCGGCGGCAATTTCGAAATCCGCGTCAATGGCGATCTCATCTGGGAGCGCAAGCGCGACGGCGGTTTTCCCGGGCCGAAGGAACTGAAGCAGCGGGTTCGCGACATCGTCGAGCCCGGCCGGGATCTCGGCCATGTCGACCGCGCCTCGCTCGAGAGCTGATCTCAGCGATAGGGCGAGCGGCAGACCCGGTAGACGCCCTCGTAGGTAAGGAAGTGATCCGTCCGCGGATTATAGGAGCGGTATTCGTTGGTGCACCAGGCGATATGCTTGTTCATATCGCGCGCCGCCGGGTGCGCGCGGCGCACCGGCGGCGGATCATAGGTCAGCTGCGGCCGCCCGGCCGCACCCGGCAGATAATAGGTCGGCCCGGCGCCACGCGGACGGTAATTCGGCTGGACATAGGCGGGCCGATGCCATTGCTGCGGCCCGAAACCGAAACAGCCGCGGAAATCGCAGAGGGTCGACCCCGTGTTGAGCGGCCCGACACCCGGCTTCGGCGAATCAGCGCTGGCCATGGCAGGCGCGAAAACGGCGAGAAGACCGGCGAACAGAAGCGTGCGGGCAGCAGCCATGAGGCATTCCTTTCGATACTCCCTCAATATAGGGCGTCGCGAGCGAAGCGCTATGCCCACCCTCCGGCGGCTCTCCCGCATGTGAAAGGCAGATTTTTGCCGACTGTCAGGAAAACTTCAAAAACCCAGTTGACAGGCACGAGCCACCCCCTTACATCGCTCTCCGTCGCCCAGATGGCGGAATTGGTAGACGCGCAGGTTTCAGGTACCTGTGCCGCGAGGCGTGGAGGTTCGAGTCCTCTTCTGGGCACCATTTCCAATCTTGATCGCTACCGAGATCAGATAATCAAACCTTCCAAAATTGCAGGTTGGCATCTTCCAACGAAGGCCACTAGCATTGTGTTTGCCTACGCGTGTGGTTGCATGATGCCGACTCTGGAGGTCGGGCCAGGAAGAATGATGGCGCGGATGTCGGCCTCTACGCCGCCATGTGCGGCGTTGTCTGCCTGCTGTCGGGAATCACTGACAAAACGGCGATGCCGGCCTCCCTCGCGGCGCTCAAAAGCAAATCCCTAAGCTGATCCGTCCCCGCTTGCCCCGTAATGGCATCAGCGCAAGCCTTCACGGCCGCGACGTATTCCTCTCCGTCCTCAAGCGGCCATTCCGTCATTAAAACCTCGGCTGCGTCGCGGAGCGTTCTCACGATCCTACGCCGGTGCCGGGCGCCAATAAAAAGAACAAGAGGCGAAAAATCCGCCGATGTGTTCCATTGCATTGCACTTTCTCCCCAAGGATTAGAATATTAGTAATAATGCAAGGAGCGTGCCGGGCAAGGTGGAAAGCGACTTTGTTGCCCGATCGAGCCATTTTCTTCTGATCCCTCCGGCAACGACCTACATGACTGGTGCGGCAGCTCAGCTGTTCCATTGCTCAAGTTCTTGCGGAAAGCGCCGCTCCCCGTCCCATCCCCTCGCAAGCCTCGCACAAGAACGAAATCGGATACCGAGAGAAGGATAAACATCCGGCCGTTCCGCCCGAGGAGAGCCATCCCGCCTGTCGGGATCTCAGCGAACTTCCGCGGAAAGCCGATTGCTAGCCACTCTGGAGTTCGCTTGGGATGAAAGTCGTAATTCTCGCCGGTGGCCTTGGCTCGCGTCTTGCCGAAGAGACCAGCGTTCGGCCCAAGCCCCTGGTCGAAATCGGCGGCATGCCGATCCTCTGGCACATCATGAACATCTATGCCCATCACGGCCTCAATGATTTCATCATCTGCGCCGGCTACAAGGGCTACATGATCAAGGAATACTTCGTAAACCTTGTTCTGCACCACAGCGACATCACCGTCGACCTCGGCGCCAACAGCATCAACTATCACGGCGGCAAAAGACCGGATTGGCGCGTGACCGTGGTCGATACCGGCATGCATTCGATGACCGGCGGCCGTCTCGGGCGCATTCGCGAGCATCTGACGCCAGGCGAACCCTTCTGCATGACTTATGGCGACGGCGTCGGCGACATCGATATTGCCGCCGAAGTCGCCTTCCATCGCGATCATGGTCTGAAGGCGACGATGTGCGCGGTAACCCCGCCGGGACGTTACGGCGCCACTAACATCGAGGGTCAGTTCATCACCTCTTTCGTGGAGAAACCGAGAGGCGACGGCCAGCGTATCAACGGCGGCTTCTTCGTACTCGATCCGTCGGTGATCGATCTCATCCCGAGCGACGACACGATCTGGGAAGCCGGACCGCTGGAGTGGCTCGCCGCCAACAACCAGCTCGCCGCCTTCAAGCATGACGGCTTCTGGCAGCCGATGGATACGCTTCGCGAGCGCACCCATCTGGAGGAACTCTGGAATTCCGGACAGGCGCCGTGGAAGCTATGGGCTTGACCGACTTCTGGAAAGGGCGGCGGGTCTTCCTGACCGGACATACCGGCTTCAAGGGATCCTGGCTCTCCCTTTGGCTGGAGCGCCTCGGCGCCGATGTCGCCGCGGTTTCGCTGGCGCCGGAGACCGAACCGTCGCTCTACCGGAAACTTGCTCCCTGGGACGATCGCGGCCACCATATCATCGACATCCGTGATGCCGGCGCACTTCTTGACGTCCTTCAAGGCTTCGAGCCGGAGATCGTCATTCATATGGCGGCGCAGGCACTGGTGCGGCGCTCCTATGAGAACCCGGCCGAAACCTTCTCGACCAATGTCATGGGAACGGCGAATATTCTCGACGCGGTCAGGCAGGCGCCCTCGGTCAAAACCGTGCTCGTCATTACTTCCGACAAGGTCTATGCCAACAATGGCAGCGGCATACCATTCGTCGAGACGGATACGCTCGGCGGCAAAGATCCCTACAGCAACTCCAAGGCCTGCACGGAACTCGTCTGCCAGAGCTACCGCGACAGTTTCTTCAAGGCGCGCGGCATACAGCTCGCCACGGTGCGCGCCGGCAATGTGATCGGCGGCGGCGACTGGTCGAAAGATCGGCTGATCCCGGATTTCATTCGTGCTTTCGAGAGCAACCAGCCGATCCTGTTGCGTTATCCCGAGGCGGTCCGTCCCTGGCAGCATGTGCTGGAGCCATTGGGCGGTTATCTCGCCTACGCCGAAGCACTGACGCTTGGCAGTGACAGGAAGCTGCCCGATGCCTTGAATTTCGGCCCGCATCCCGAGAGCTTCGCGACGGTTTCCGAACTTGCCGAAGCGCTCGGGCGCGCGCACCGCGTCGAAGACGTGTGGCGGCTTGCGCCGGGCGAACATCTGGCGGAAGCGCCGGCCCTGACGCTGAGTTCGGCGCTTGCTTTCGACACCATCGGCTGGCAGCCGCGCCTCAGCCTGCAACAGACTATCGACTGGACTGCCGCCTGGTACCGGGCCAACCGCGAGGGCGAAGACATGCGCGCCTTCTCGCTCGGTCAGATAACGGCCTATGAGGAAGCACTATCATGACAGCGCATAATTGCCGATTTTGCGACGCTCCGTTGAAGCATCGTTTCGTCGATCTCGGCTCGACCCCGCTCGCCAATGCCTATCTGACGGCAGAGCAGCTCACACAGCCGGAACCATCCTATCCGCTGCGCGCCTTCGTGTGCTCGCAATGCTGGCTGGTTCAGGCCGATGCCTTCGTGCCGCCGGAGGACATTTTCAGCCACTACGCCTATTTCTCCTCCTACAGCGACAGCTGGGTGGAGCATGCGCGCCGCTTCACCATCATGGCCCGCGAGCGCTTCGGCCTTGGCGCGACATCGCAAGTCATCGAAGTGGCGAGCAATGATGGTTATCTGCTGAAGCATTTCGTCAAGGCCGGCGTGCCGGTGCTCGGTATCGAGCCGGCCGAAAACGTCGCTGAAGTGGCTCGCGGTATAGGAGTTCCGACGGAGGCTCGATTCTTCGGCAAGGAAACGGCGGCAGATCTCGTTTCCCGCGGCCTTGCCGCCGACATTGTCATCGGCAACAATGTGCTGGCGCACGTGCCTGATATCAACGACTTCGTCGGCGGGCTTTCAGCGGTGCTGAAGCCGGATGGTGTTGTCAGCGTCGAATTTCCGCATCTCCTGCGGCTGATGGAAAGCATCCAGTTCGACACCGTCTATCACGAACATTTCTACTATCTGTCGCTGCTCGCCGTAGAAAAGGTCTTTGCCGCCCACGGCCTGAAGGTGTTCGACGTCGAGGAACTGCCGACTCATGGCGGCAGCCTGCGCATCCTCGCCTGCCGCACGGGCTCGACCGCCCATGCGACAGGCGCCGGCCTAGCCAAGGTGCGAGCCGACGAAAAGGCCGCCGCCTTCGATAGGACGGAAACATACGAGGCATTCCAGAGCCGTGTGGCGCCGATCAAGGATGGGCTGCTCTCCTTCCTCGAGGAGGCAAAGCGGAACGGCAAGAGGGTGGCCGCCTATGGCGCCGCCGCCAAGGGCAATACGCTGCTGAACTTCTGCGGCGTCGGCACCGATCTCATCGACTATGTCGTCGATCGCAACCCGCACAAGCAGGGCCATTACCTGCCGGGCAGCAGGCTGCCGATCTATGCGCCGGAGAAGATGGAAGAAACCAGGCCCGACTACGTGTTGATCCTGCCCTGGAACATCAAGAACGAGGTTATTTCCGGCAACAGCAAGGTGGCCACCTGGGGCGGCCGCTTCGCCGTCGCGGTGCCTGAGCTGACGGTGCTCGGATGAAATTCCTTCCGACCGCGGTGTTGGGCGCCTTTGCCGTGGAAGTCGATGCGCGCTCCGACGACCGGGGAATGTTCGCACGAACCTTCGACGCGCAGACCTTCGCGGCGCAGGGTTTGGTGCCGGTCTACCCGCAATGCAACGTCTCGCAGAACCACAGGCGCGGGACGCTGCGCGGAATGCACTACCAGGCCGACCCGCGGCCGGAGGTGAAACTGGTACGCGCCATCCGCGGCAGGGTATTCGACGTGGCACTGGATCTGAGGCCGGATTCGCCGAGTTATCTTACCTGGGCCGCTGTGGAGCTCGATGCGGCCCGGCGCAACGCCTTCTACATACCTGCCGGATGCGCACATGGCTTCCTCACGCTCGAGGATGACTGCGAACTCTTCTACCAGATGTCGGAAGTCTACGTACCGGAACTTGCCCGTGGCGTCCGCTGGGACGACCCCGGCTTTGCCATCGCCTGGCCTTTCGCGCCGAGCGTCATCAGCGAGCGCGACGCCGCGCTTGACAGCTACAGCCAGGAGAGAAGTCTTTGAGCGGCATCAAACTCAGTATCTGCATTCCGACCTACAACCGCGAAGCCTATTTGCGAAGCGCGCTCGAGCACTGCGAGAAATACAGTTTCAGCTTTCCCTACGAGATCGTCGTTTCTGACAACGCTTCGACGGACAATACGACCCAGCTCGTCGAAGAATTCATCGCCAAGGGACTGCCGATCCACTATCACCGCCGCCCCGTCAACGGCGGTTCGGGCCCGAACCTCGCTTGCGCCTTCCATCATGCCGTCGGGGAATATTCGATTTATCTTGCCGACGACGATTTCCTGGTGCCAAGCGGCGTCGAAGCGGCAATGGCCTATTTGGACGCCAACCCCGACGTCGCCGCCTGCCACGCGCCCTGGTATTTCTACGACGAAGTGGCCGATCGCGACCTGTCTCAATTCTATGCGATCGACGAGAACATCAAGTTCGAGCAGCGTAATTTTGCAGCGGTATTTCAGTTCATCTGCGAGCGCCATATCTTCCCTGAGATCGGCATCTATCGCGCCTCGGCTCTGCGCTCCTCCTGGGTTCCCCGCGATTTTTGCTTCTGGGCTTTCTCCTATCTTGCGCATTTCCTCGACCAAGGAGCCGTTGCCTTCCTGAAACAGCCTTTCTACCGCTCGGTTGCCGTCTCAAAGATCGCCCCGAACCGCCAGCAGGCAGGCAACGACGACGTCATGACCTCGTGGGACAAATACCGCGGCGGCCTCGAATATTTCCTCTATATCGGCTCCAAGCGCGGCAATCTCGCCACGACGCGCGAAGCCCGCGTCGTGTTCGAGGAACTTTGCAAGGTCTTTACACTCAACCGCATGGCCGTTGCGTTCCGTTTCTGGGCGCAACGCAAAGACTTCATCAAGGCCTATGAACTCTACACGCGCCTGGCGATCGGCGGCATGCCCGATCACCCCGAAGTCATGCATTTCCGCAACGCGCTCCCGCTGATGGTGGCGATTCAGACGCTTGCCTATCAGGTGGGGGCGACCGAGGGCATCAGTCGGCTGATGCTCAGCGGCATCGCTGACCGACGCTCTATCGAGGAATTGTTGCGTGATCTCGGCCTGCCAGCGGGGGTCGATGTCGTCGAGGAGACAGTGGGCCATGATATGGGCCTTGCGAAACACACGGCGGTTTTCATCGCCGACGCTGTGCGCCATGGCGAATTCGTTGCACTCGGCTACAAGCCGAACCTGATTTTCAGCGAGCAGGATCTTATCCAGCACGTGATCATCTGAGGCGGATGCGGCGCGATGCGGCCTACGCTAAGCCTCGCGCCAGTTTCATGCGTTAGTCAGTTTTAATGTGCCCCGGCTTTGCGAGTTCCAGGCCCTCATCCCAAGAGAATAAGGCATGACGAACAGGATATTCTACACCAAACCATCGATCACCGAGCTGGAAATCGGTTATGCCGCCGATGCCGCCGCGAACGGCTGGGGCGCGCGCTGCTACGATTACATCAACCGCTTCGAACGCGATTTCGCCACCCATCTCGGTAGCGGCTTTGCGATCGCGACATCGAGCTGCACCGGCGCGATGCATATGGGGCTTACCGCACTCGGCATCGGCCCCGGTGACGAAGTGATCCTTGCGGATACGAACTGGGTGGCGACCGTAGCGCCTGTCATGCATCTCGGCGCGAGCCCCGTCTTCGTCGACGTACTGCCCGATACATGGTGCATCGATCCCGCCGCAGTTGAGCGCTCTATCACACCGCGCACTAAGGCGATCATCGCCACTCACATCTATGGCAATCTCTGCGACATGGATGCCCTGATCGAGATCGGCAAGCGAAGCGGCATCGCCGTGATCGAAGACGCTGCCGAGGCGATCGGCTCGGTCTGGCACGGCCGCCGCGCCGGCTCGATCGGTACCTTCGGCACATTCTCCTTCCACGGCACCAAGACGCTGACCACGGGTGAAGGCGGCATGTTGGTCACTAGCAATGCCGATCTCTATGAAAAGGTGCTGACGCTTAGCAACCACGGCCGTGCCCGCAGCCAGAAGAAACAGTTCTGGCCGGATGCGATCGGTTTCAAATACAAGATGTCCAACATCCAGGCGGCCATCGGCTGCGCCCAGCTGGAGCGCATCGAGGAACTTGTCGCCCGCAAGCGGGAAATTCTCGCGGCCTATATGGTGCGCCTCTCGACGCTCAACGGCATCAGCATGAACCCGGAATATACCGGCACGATCAACGGCGCCTGGATGCCGACTGCCGTCTTCCATCCCGCTACCGGCATCACCCGCGAAATGCTGCAGCAGGTTTTCGAAGCCGCCGATATCGATGCGCGCGTCTTCTTCCACCCGCTTTCCAGCCTTTCGATGTTCGAGGACAAACCGGCCAATATCAATGCTTGGAGCATCCCGGAGCGGGCGATCAACCTGCCGAGCTACCACGACATGAGCGAGGCCGATATCGATCGCGTGGCGGAAACACTGATTTCAATCGTCCGCAGCCATCAGGACAACAGCGCCGTTCACCTCCGCCAGTCGGCCTGAGTGCAGAATATAGAGAAGGTTTCAGACAGTTATGACCACCAAGGACGATCGCCTCGAATTTGAAGCCAACAAGCGCGCGATGGCGCTTGCACTCGGTAAGGACGAGGAAGCTTTCCAGCAGTCGTTGAACACGTTGGTAGCGCTGGACAAATATGACTACGCCTATCTCTGGTCCTGGATGGGCGTTCCGATCATCCAGATGCCGGCCGACGTGATGGCCACCCAGGAAGTGATCTGGGACACCAAGCCCGACATCATCATCGAAACCGGCGTAGCGCGTGGCGGCTCGATGATCTTCATGGCTTCGCTGCTAAAGGTGATCGGCAAGGGCAAGGTGATCGGCGTCGATATCGATATCCGCGCCCATAACCGCGATTCGATCGAGACTCACCCACTCTCGCCGTTGATCACGCTCATCGAAGGCCCATCGACGACAGCCGAGACGCTCGCCAAGGTCAAGGCCGAGATCCCAGCCGGCGCCTCCGTCATGATTGTCCTCGACAGCGATCACAGCCGCGATCACGTTCTCGACGAGCTGCGCAGCTACGGCCCACTGGTCACCGAAGGCCAGTATGTCGTCGTCGCAGATACCCTGCTCGGCCGCGGAGACATGTCGCAGACGCCGACCAAACGCTCGAAGATCTGGTATCCCGGTGACGAGCCCTATGCGGCGCTCAACGCCTATCTCAAGGAAACCGATCGTTTCGAGACTGACGAGGCCCTGAACGGCAAGCTGGTGCTATCCAGCTCGCCGGGAGGATATCTCAAATGCATCCGCAAATGATGGGGAGTCATCGCGACTTTCCACATCAGGCGTCGGTCAGACTGCGTGGGGTGGAGGATGGCGACCGGCCGCTGCTCTTTTCCCTCCGCCGCGATCGCGCGCTCCAATCGCTCCTGCTGACAGTGCCCGATGCGACCGATGATGCGGCGCTCAGCGCCTGGATCGAACGGCGGTGCAATGAGATGGGCGGGGCATTTCTCATCATCGAAGATCGGGCCAGCGGCAAGGCTGCCGGTTATACCCAGATCACCCAGGTACATCGCCGGAATGCGAACGGCTACGGCGGCATCGTCCTGGCGGAGGAGGCGCGCGGCCTCGGCTTGGGACGCGCAGCACTCGCCGGACTTATGCTCCATGCTTCCCGTATGCTCGGTCTTCGCAAACTGATGGCTGAAATCGATATCGACAACGCTGCCTCCATCCGGCTGCATCTGTCGCTCGGCTATCGCAAGGTTGGCCTTCTCGAAGCCCATTTCACCGACGCCAACGGCGTCCCGCGCGATGTGATGCTTTTCGAGCGGCGATTGGAGGACAATTAATTTGACCGCCGTCGTCATTACCCAACCGATGCTCTTTCCCTGGCCTGGCTTCTTCGAGCAATTGATGCTCGCTGACAGCTATATTTATCTGGATGACACCCAATTCTCGAAGGGCAGCTTCACCAACCGTATCCAGCTTCTGCGTGGCAACGACCGCTGCTGGATGACGATTCCACTTGCCGGAAAGGGCAGTTTCCAAAAGATCTCCGAACTCACCGCTGCGGGCGATGACTGGAAGGCAAGCCATCGCGCGCTTCTGCGCCAATCGCTGCTCGGCGCTCCCTTCATCGACGATGCGCTTTCGATCTTCGACAATGTCTATCGCCATTCCTCCCTGCTGGCGTTGCTGATCGCCAGCATCGAGGAACCCGCACGCTATCTTGGCATCGGTGCGAACCGGAAGATCGAGAAAACAAGCGAGATGGATGTCGAGGGCACATCCTGGCAGCGTGTACTCGATATAGTGCTGGAGGCCGGCGGCACCCGGTATCTGACGGGCCACGGCGCGGCGAACTATCTCGACCATGAGGCCTTCGAACAGGCCGGCGTGCAAGTGGAATACATGAATTACAGCCGTACCCCCTGGCCTCAGACCGTCGCTGCGTTCACGCCCTATGTTTCTGTACTCGATCTTATCGCCCGAATGGGCCCGGAGGCGCGTAACTGTCTCATCCCAGCCACCGTAGCGTGGCAAGACTTCCTGAAGGAGGAAACGGTCACACCATGACACACGCAAAAATCACCGACAGCCTGCGCGCTGATTTCGGCACCAAGGGGTACCTGGTCGTTCCGGGTTTCTATGATTCGGCCGCTGATATCGCCCCCATACAGGAGAGGATCCGCCAGATCCTTGAAGTCATCTGCAGGAAATATGGCGTCGAGGCCCCGACCGAAACCACGCATGAGGCAATGACCATTGCCTATCCGAAGCTGATCGCCACGAACCGCTCATGGGGTGGCGAGGTCTATGACGCGGTCAAGCAGATCCCGGCCTTCATGCGCCTGGTCACCAACGGCGCCAATGACCAAGCCTTCAAGGCACTACGTCCTGAGAGCGTCCCGGGTATTGCCGCTGGCGGCTACGGCATCCGCATCGACAATCCGGGCGAAGAAAAGTTCCGGGCTCAATGGCATCAGGAATTTCCCGGCCAGCTGCGAAGTGTCGATGGCGTCGTCTTCTGGACACCGCTTTTGCCCGTCACGCAGGAAATGGGACCCGTACAGATTGCCGAAGGTTCGCATGCCGAAGGTCTGGTTCCGGTTTACGAGGATGATGCCGGCGCCGGCAAGACGGGCGCTTATGCGCTGCATCTCGACCGCGCCGAAGAGCGCCTTTCCCGTTACAAGCATGTCGCTCCGCTGACGAACCCCGGCGATCTCGTGCTGATGGACTTCCTGACGCTGCACCAGTCGGGCCACAACGTCTCGACGACGCCGCGCTGGAGCATTCAGTTCCGTTATTTCAACTACCTCGAGCCGGTCGGCATTCGCATCGGCTGGAAGGGTTCGTTTGCCGCCGGCGTAAAATTCGCCGACGTCCTACCCGAACTTTCCGTTCAGCGTGAGGCGGCCGAATGACGACTTGCCGCGTCTGCGGTGGTAAGATTGCGGCGCCGGCCTACGAAACACCGGCGCCTGCTCTAACCTCCATCATGACCCTTCTTGACATTCCGACGCGCGTCTATGTCTGCGACGGATGCGGCCATGCGCAATGCGACGAAATTCCCGATATCGAAACCTTCTACGATACCGGCTATCGCATTTCGCTGAATAGCGAAGGCCATGACCAGATCTTTGCGGTCAAGTCCGACGGCACCATTCTTTACCGAACGGATCATCAGGCCCAGATTGCATGCCGATTGCTCGACCTTCCGCAGGGGAACAAGCTTCTGGACTACGGCGCGGCAAAGGCCGATACGCTACGCAAGATCATCGCCGCAAGGCCGGATATCGAGCCTCACGTTTTCGATGTTTCCACCGATTATGCACCAGCTTGGAGTGGCTGGATCGCGCCGCACGCGCAAGCAACCTACGAGGTTCCTCCCGCATGGGACGGCCGCTTCGATGCAGTGATGAGCCATTTCGTGATCGAGCACGTAGCCGATCCGGTCAGTTTCATTCGGGAGATACATAAGCTCCTGAAGCCGCACGGCACGCTGCTGCTTTCGATGCCTGACGTTTCGGCCAATCCGGGCGACATGACGGTGGCGGACCATGTCAATCATTTCAGCGAAGCCTCGCTACGTCGGGCTCTTGCCGCCGGCGGCTTCGAAGTTTCGGTGCTCGACACGACATCCTTCCCCGGCGCTTTCTTCGTGGTCGCTGTCCGCAGCGAAACGCCGGTAAAGGAAGAGCAGGATGCAGCTCTCGTTCGGCAGGCTGTCGATCGCGGACTGGAAATCTGCGATTTCTGGCGGGCTTCGGCCGGTGGACTGGAAAAGCAGGCTGCCACCTTCCGCGGACGCAAGGCCGCGATCTATGGTGCGGGCTTTTATGGAAGCTGGATCTTCAGCCGTATCGCCAGCGATATCGAGCTGACGGCCTTCCTTGACCAGAATCCTGGCCTGCAGAACACCGAACATTTCGGCCATCCTGTAATCGCGCCGGTTGATATCGCCGACGATGCAGAGGCGCTGTTCATCGGCCTCAACCCGCTGAAGGCTCGCGCTGCGATCGGCAGCATGCCCTATCTGCAGAGGCCTGGCCTGGAATTGATCTGGTTGGAAGCTTAAGGAGGCCGGTAGCGGCTTGCGCCGCCGACCTTTACCGCACCGGCTGATAATGGCCGCGCAGCGGCACCTTGCCGCCCATGGTGACGAAGCCGTCGCGTTCGCAGACATACATCAGCGTCGGCATGCCGCCGGAGCGGAAGATCTCGTCGTAGCGGCGACGGATCTGGACGGTTTCAGTACGGCAATTATAGGATTCCTCTTCCTTTTTGTCCGGCTGCGCCTTGACGCCGGGCAGGCCCTTGTAGGGATAGAGGGCTTGAACGTCCGAATTCACCGGTTTTGACCAATCGACGGCAGAGGCGGACGCCGGCGCAAGGCCTGATAGGGCAACGAGCAATATCGGAAACATCATCACAAGCCGCATGGAAACTCTCCTGCCGGCATCGTTGCGCCGCTCATAGGATGTAGGAAAACCCGAGATCCTGATCAAGCAGCCGCAGCGGGCGATTTCCTGAAATAGCTTCTGATGATGGGATGGCTGAAAAGGCCGGCGAGGATCGCAAAGCCGGCGCCGACGACGAAACCGGCAAGCAGACCGCCGATGATGCCGGCGACCAGCAGGATCTTCTTTCCAGGACCATCGGCCTTGACGGGCGGTTCGGCCGGCGAGATGACGCGAATGTTGCTCTGGCTGAGGTTCTGCTCCTCGCTCGTCTGGCTCGACCGCTTCAGCACCGTCTCGTAGATATCGCGCGCCGCCGTCGCCTTGCGCTGCAATTCGTTCAGCTCCACCTGCTTGTCCGAGGTCGTCGCCTGCAGCGCCTTCTGGACGGCAAGCTCCTTGGCGATGCTGTCTTCGGCCGCCTTCGCCTGTTCATATTCGCCCCGTGCCGAAGTGGCGAGGCGCTGCAATTCACCCTTGATTTCGCCTGATATGCTCTGCAGCGAGGAGCGGGCCGCCTGCAGGCGCGGATGACGCGTGCCCATCTGGCTTTCGAGGCTTCCGACTGCGGCGGCCTGGGTGGCATATTGCTGGCGCAGGCTGACCAGTGGTGAAGTGACGCCGCCCTCGGTCTGGTTGCCGGCGACGATGTCTTCGACGCGCAGATTGGCAATTGCGTCGGCGCGTGCCTTCGCCTGGATGGTCTTTTCCTGCGCCGTCACCAGCAGCGTGTTCAGCGAGCCGAGCCGCTGATCGGAAATCAGATTGCCCTCGGTCGCGGCCATGTCGTTGTCGGCGCGGAAGGTCTCGACCGCCTGCTCGGCCTCCAGCACCTTCTGGCGCAGGTCGTCGAGGCGTCCGTCGAGCGTCGAGGAGGTATTTTCGTAGAGGCCGTTCGAGGCGCTGTTTTCCTCTTCGGTGAAGGCGGTGACGACCTGGTTGGCAAGCCTTGCCGATTTTTCCGGATCATTGGTCGTGGCGGCAAGCGAAACGACATAGGTGCTGGCCTGGCGGGTGATGACAAGCGCCTTCTGCAGGGTGCCGATGACGGCAGCGCCATCGGTCCGGCCGCCGGTGAATTCCGGATCCTGATCGAGCTTCATCGCCTCGACGACGCGGCGCAGCACGTTGCCCGAGGTCAGGATCTGCACCTGGCTGTCGATCAGCGCCGAGATCATTTCCGGCGACGGACCGGAAGATTGCGCACCTGCCTCGGCAAGGCCGATCTGGCGCGGATCGAAATAAAGGCTGCTGACGGCGGTGTATTTCTGGCCGACGAACGGGGCCACCGCACCGCCAGCGAAGGCGCCGATAAGGGCCAGGGTAAGCACCACCAGCCGGCGGCTCCAGATCGCCGCGATGCTGGAGCGGAGATCAAGAAGCGGGGCGGCGGGTGGGTCCGATGCGGTCGGCGGCGGTAGATCGGCCGCAGGTCGCTCGGCGGGCGGCGACGCCTGCTCGTATCGGCGCGTTTGCGCAACGTTGGGCGGCGGCGGCACGAAAGGCGGCGGAGAGGGTTCGGGCGTCGGGCGGGCGAAATCATCCGGGCGGATGACAGGACTGCGCAGGCGCACGCCTTCCGGCGCAGTCTGAGGCGGCTCGTAACTGCGCCAGCCGGGCAGCCGGCTTACTCTATTCCTGTCATACTGGCTCATACGCGCACTCGTGTCCCGCCCAGCGTGAAAGACTGAAGCCGAGGTGCCGAGACTTTAGAAATTCTTAGCTAACGGACCGTTAAGATACTGGCGGCCATAGAGATGTTGCCGTTTGCCGCGACTGCGAGGGATTGCCATGAGGACGACACGACATCTGGCGGCACTGCTGCTTGCGGCCGCCCTCATCCCGTCGCCGGCGCTTGCGACCGACAAGCCATGCTATCGCGGCGTCAATCTGTCCGGCGGCGAATATGGCGAGCGCGGCGCCACCTACGGCACGAACTACATCTATCCGAGCGAGGAGACGATCGGCTATTTCGCTAGGAAAGGCATGACGATCATCCGGCTGCCCTTCCGCTGGGAGCGGCTGCAGCCGGCGCTCGGCGGCCGGCTCGATGAGGACGAAATCAAGCGGATCAAAGATACCGCTGCTTTGATCCGCAAACACGGCATGGCTGTCCTGCTCGACCCGCATAATTTCGGCTATTACGACAAGGTCCAGATCGGCACTGCGCCGGCGACGGACGCCGCATTCGCCGACTTCTGGGCGAGGCTCGCGGTCGAATTCGCCAATGAGAGCGGCGTGCTCTTCGGCCTGATGAACGAACCGCATGACATCAAGGCAACGGACTGGCTCGATGCCGCCAACGCTGCGATCCGCAGCATCCGGGCCGTCGGCGCACGCAACCTCATCCTCGTACCGGGCACCGCCTGGAGCGGCGCCCACAGCTGGGAAAAAGACGTGATCGGCGGCGCCAACGGCACGGTGATGCTCGGCGTGCGCGATCCGCTCGATTTCTACGCTTACGAGGTCCACCAGTATCTCGATGTCGATTCGTCGGGAACCCATGCTACCTGCGAAGGCGCCGCCACCGCGGTCGAGGCCATCGCCGGCGTCACCGCCTGGCTGAAGCGGAACCATAAGCGCGGTTTTCTTGGCGAATTCGGCGGCTCCGCCGACAAGGACTGCATGAACGGCCTGACCAAGATCTACGCCACCATGTCCGGGAATAGCGACGTCTGGCTCGGCTGGTCCTATTGGGCCGCCGGCGAATGGTGGCCGGCGGACGAACCTTTCAACGTTCAGCCGGGCAAGGACCCTGAGCGACCGCAGATGCGGCTTCTCGCCGCGTCGGCGAAAGCGGACGCCGGCGCCTGCACCGCTGTCAAGCCTGCGGGGAATTGACCTTGGCGACAGTCGATCAGAAGGCAGCGACTTTCACCGTGGCGGGCACCCGCCTCGATGCGGCCGGGGGAACGTCGCGCATCGACCATCCGGTGCTCTGGCTCGGCCTGCTTTCGATGCTCTATAACGGCATTCTTGCCTTCATCAACCACAACATCATGCCGCTGTCGATGACGCATGTCGCCGCCAGCGAAGGCCTGATTCTGGCAGGCGCCATCATCTACATCCTTCACAAGGGGATCTACGAGACGGATCTGCCGGCCTTCCTGTTCCTGCTGTTCACGCTTGTAGTGACCATCTATGTAAGCGTGCTCAATCGCATGCCGTTCGTCGATCATTTCCGCAACGTGCTGATCATCTTCTGCTTTTCCGGCATCGGCGGCTGGAGCAACGAGAGAACGATGAAGCTGGTCTTCCGCTGGGCAAGCCTTACGGTGCTGATCTTCCTGATCTTCGAGATCGTCAGCGTGCCCTTCTATGTCAGCATCGTGCATCCGTCCGATTATTTCGCCAATACGCGCGGGCTGCTGCCGCTCAGCTACAACACGACAGGCCTGTTCCAGAACGCGCTCGGCTTTCCCGAACGCTTTTCATTCGGCATCATCGACCATCGCTCCTCCTCGATCTTCCTCGAACAGGTGTCGCTTGCCAATTTCTGCGGCGTGATCGCGATCTACCTGATTTCCATGTGGGAGAGATTGGGGAGCTGGGACCGGCTGCTCTTCATCAGCACGGCGGTGCTGATCCTGGTGACGAACGATACGCGCACAATGCTGATCTTCTGTTTTGCCTGTCTCGTCGGCTATTTCGTCTTTCCGAAGATCCCGCGGAATTTCAATCTGACGCTGATGCCGCTGATCGTCGCCGCGGGTTTCGTCGTCTACACCCTCAAACCCAATGCCACGGGTGACAATTTCACCGGCCGCATCAACCTAACGATGAAGAAGATCATGGAGCTCGATCCTCTTGCCGTTCTCGGGCTTTCGGTCGACAGGGTCGCCGAGTTCGCCGACAGCGGCTACGTCTACCTGATCTATGCGGCGACGATCTTCGGCGTCATCGCCCTCTGGCTGTTCGTCTGCCTCTTCCCTGCCGGGCGTACGGCGGCGCAGCGGCGATGCGCCCATTCACTTTCTCTTTTCATTTTTCTGAATATGATGATTGGAGGGACCGCCGTTTTCTCGATGAAGATTGCCGGCCTCTTGTGGTTCGTCGTCGGATATATGCGCTTCCACGACAGCCCGCGCATCCGGCAGGGTCGTGCGGCAGATGTACTGAGTTGACCGCAGCGGCACGGTAAACGGCGACCGCGCGAGCCCGAGGAGCAAGACATCAGATGCTTGTCCAGCTTCAATATCTGCGCGCCGTTGCGGCGCTGATGGTCGTTTATTTCCATGCGATATTGCAGCTTGCCAAGGTCAATCCCGCCGTCGACGCCACGGCTTTTCTTTATGGCGAAACCGGCGTCGATATCTTCTTCGTCCTGAGCGGTTTCGTGATGTGGCTGACGACGAGCGGGCGCGCGATCACCCCCGTCCATTTCGCCCGCCGCCGCATCAAGAGGATCGTCCCGCTCTATTGGCTGGCAACCTTGTTTTCGGCTGTCGTGGCACTGGTTGCCCCCTCACTGCTCAAATCCACAGTGTTCGACCTTCCGCACCTCATCGCTTCGCTGCTGTTTCTGCCATGGGCCAATGCCGCCGATCCAAGCACGATCACCCCCGTCGTCGTGCCCGGCTGGACGCTGAATTACGAAATGTTCTTTTATTTCGTGTTTGCGCTGCTGCTGCCGCTTTCGGAGGCCCGCCGGATTCCGGCGATGTTTGCCGTCTTTGCCGTGATCCTGATTGCCAGCAGGTTGCTGCCGGAAACAACGGTCACCCGGTTCTACGGCGAACCGATCATGCTGGAGTTTCTCGCCGGCGTCGTGCTCGGCTGGCTTTACGGGCAAAAGGTGCTTCTGCCGAACCGCTGGGCATGGGCGGCACTGGCCGCCGGCTTTGTGTTCCTCTTCGTCAACGAAGCGCTGATGGCGCCGGAGAGCCGGTTCTATGCCTGGGGAATCCCGGCGATCTTCATTATCTACGGGGCAGTTTCAATCGACTTTTCCCGGCTGCCGGTTCTGGGATGGCTGAACTATCTCGGCGACTGCTCCTACAGCATCTATATCACCCATGCCTTCACGCTCGCTTTCCTGAGGGTGGCTTCGGACCGCCTGCCGATCGGCATCCTGCAGCAGCCGGTGCTCTTCGTGATCCTGTCGCTGGTGCTTTCGTCAATCGGCGGCGCAATCGTCCACGAAATCACCACGCCGCGCCGGAAGGTGGCGGTCGCAGGCCGTCCGCCAGTCTAGATCCTTCGGATTCACTTCCGCCCTTCATATCCTTGGTTTCCCGCCTCTCGATGTCGCAAATTGCTCATCAGCTTTCAGCGGCATGCTTTAACTTCCCTCACTGAAGGCGAGAATACACATCCGGGTGGCGCTGGCGGCACAGCGTTTCGAGCAACTTCTCCTAAGCTGATGTCGCGATGAGAGAACATGCAGGAACGTGATGGTTTATCTTGCAATTTGTCGCATAAATGAAAGTGCGCCGGCCTATTCGCGGCTCGGGCTTTGATCTAAGCACGGACTGCGGCCTCCAAGAGGGAAGAGGAAGAAACATGAAAAGCTATGTATTGACGGTATCCTGCAAATCGACGCGCGGCATTGTGGCGGCTATTTCGAGCTATCTGGCCGACAAGGGCTGCAACATCGTCGACAGCTCGCAGTTCGACGATCTCGATACCGGCAAGTTCTTCATGCGCGTCAGCTTCATTTCGGAAGAAGGTCTGTCCGGCCCCGAGATCAGCGCCGATTTTTCCGCCGTCGCCGCTCCCTTCGCGATGGACTACGAATTCCACGACAGCGACAAGCGCATGAAGGTGCTGCTGATGGTGTCGCGCTTCGGCCATTGCCTCAACGACCTGCTCTACCGCTGGAAGATCGGGGCGCTACCGATCGACATCGTCGGTGTCGTCTCCAACCATTTCGACTACCAGAAGGTCGTGGTCAATCACGACATCCCCTTCCACCACATCAAGGTGACCAAGGAGAACAAGCCGCAGGCCGAAGCCCAGCTCGTCGAGCTCGTCAATCAGACCCGCACCGAGCTGATCGTGCTCGCCCGCTACATGCAGGTTCTCTCCGACCAGCTCTGCAAGCAGATGTCGGGCAAGATCATCAACATCCACCATTCCTTCCTGCCGTCCTTCAAGGGCGCCAACCCTTACAAGCAGGCCTATGAGCGCGGCGTCAAGCTGATCGGCGCGACCGCCCATTACGTCACCGCCGATCTCGACGAAGGCCCGATCATCGAGCAGGACACGGCCCGCATCACCCATGCCCAGAGCGCCGACGACTATGTATCGATCGGCCGCGACGTCGAAAGCCAGGTGCTGGCGCGGGCCATTCACGCCCATATCCACCACCGCACCTTCATCAACGGCAACCGCACCGTCGTCTTCCCAGCAAGCCCCGGAAGCTACGCCTCCGAACGCATGGGCTGAGGCTGGTCAGGACCCGCATCTCTTTTGCTGGCAAACGACAATCACCCGTTGCCTGCCGGCAGCAAGTATTTGATTATCTCGTTCAACGGGTAATCGAATCATGCTGCGGGAGGGGGTGTCATGACCGACGAGGCGCTTGTTGATCGCATGGCGCTGCCGCGTCCCGACGTCACAGTCGCGGACGCGGAAGAGATCCTGCTTGATCATTACGGCCTGTCAGGCACGCTTGCCGAACTCGGCAGCCAGCAGGATCGAAACTACCGCGTCGACAGCGATCGCGGCCGTTATGTGCTGAAGATCTGCCATGCCGCCTACGAGACCCGCGAACTCGAAGCGCAGAATGCGGCGATCCATCACCTCAAAAGCAAGTCGGACGCGCCGCGTGTTCCGAACGTCGTTGCCACGAATGACGGGCGAGAGATCCTTGTTCTCACCTTGCGTGGACAGGGCTACCAGGTCCGGCTGCTGGAATATCTCGAAGGTCGGGGGCTGACGGAACTGACATATGTCGCGCCGGCTTCCGTTGCGGCGCTTGGCGCCCTCTGCGCGAGGCTGGCGCAAGCACTTGCCGATTTCGACCATCCGGGCCTCGACCGCAGCCTGCAATGGGATCTGAGGCGCGCCGGGCCGGTCGCCGTGCAGTTGCTTTCCGCCATCACCGACAGCGCTGCCCGCGACCGGATCGCCAAGACCATGGTGCTGGCCGTTCGCCGCATCCAGCCCCTGGCTGCGTCGCTCCGGCTGCAGGCTGTCCATCACGATGTCACCGGCGACAATGTCGTCGGCCACCGTGACGCACGCGGCCATACGATCCCCGATGGGGTGATCGATTTCGGCGACACCATCCGCGGCTGGCTGGTCGGCGACCTCGCCGTCACCTGCGCCTCATTGCTGCATCAGGCAAATGGCGATCCCTTTCATATCCTGCCTGCCGTCACCGCCTATCAGGCGATCTACCCGCTGAGCGACGACGAACTGAAGGCGCTGTGGCCACTGATCGTCGCCCGCGCCGTCATCCTCGTCGCCAGCAGCGAGCAGCAGATTTCAATCGATCCCGACAATGATTACGTCCGCGGCAATCTCGAGCGCGAGCGGGCGATCTTCGATACGGCAATGTCGGTTCCGTTCGAACTCATGGAAGCCGCCATCCTCAAGGCAGCAGGTGCGGACGTCGCCGCTCCGCAAACATCGGAATGGCTGCCGCTGTTGCCGGACTTCGATCCCGCCGCAATCACCTATATCGACCTTGGCGTGCAAAGCCCGCATTTTTCCGCCGGCAACTGGCTGAATGCCGATATGGACTGGAGGCTACTGGCCAGGGCTGCAGCCGAAAACGGTACGGCGGCAACGCGCTACGGCGAATATCGGCTCTCCCGCGCGGCCCTCGGAAACACCAAGGAACAGGCGACCTGCGCCCTGCATGTCGACATATGCCTTGCCGCGGGAAGCGCGGTCACAGCACCGTTTGCCGGACGCATCGGCTGGAAGGATCAGCATCTGACCCTGACCTCCGGGACGATGACCCTGCACCTCGATGGGCTCACCCCTTCGATCGAGGGTGGGGTCGAGGATGGCGCCGCGCTTGCCGCCGGCGATCCGCTGGGTTCGGTTTCCGGAGAGGCGTCATCGCTCGGCGGGCTGCGCCTCCAGCTCTGCAGCGTCGCCGGTCTCGAACCGCCGCTCTTTGCCACGCCGCGGGAGGCGGCCGCCTGGTCTGTGCTCTGCCCTTCGCCATCGCCCCTTCTCAGCCCGGGAGCGGATGCGCCGCAATCGAAAACTGCAGAACTGCTCGTCACGCGGCAGGCGCATCTCGCAGACCCACAGAAGCACTATTATGCCGCGCCGCCGCAGATCGAGCGCGGCTGGAGGGAGCACCTGTTCGATGTCGAGGGCCGCGCCTATCTCGACATGGTCAACAATGTAACGATTCTCGGCCACGGCCATCCCAAGCTGGCGGCGGCGATCAACGCCCAATGGCTGCTACTCAATACGAATTCGCGCTTCCACTATGCCGCGATCGCGGAATTTTCCGAACGGCTCGCCGCTCTCTCGCCGGAGGGGCTCGATACCGTCTTTCTGGTCAACAGCGGCTCGGAGGCGAACGATCTGGCGATCCGGCTGGCGCAAGCCCATAGCGGCGCGCGCAATATGCTCTGCCTGCTCGAAGCCTATCACGGCTGGTCGGCGGCGAGTGACGCCGTCTCCACCTCGATCGCCGACAATCCGCAGGCGCTGACCACCCGGCCGGACTGGGTGCATGCGGCCGTTTCGCCGAATACCTATCGCGGCGCGTTTCGCGGGCCCGATACGGCAGCGAGCTATCTCAGCGCCGTCGTGCCGATGCTGGAGACAATCGACGCCGGCGGCGAAGGCCTGGCCGGCTTCATCTGCGAATCGGTCTACGGCAATGCCGGCGGCATTCCGTTGCCGGATGGTTATCTCCGGGAAATCTACGCGCAGGTACGGGCCCGCGGCGGCCTCTGCATCGCCGACGAGGTGCAGGTCGGTTATTCCAGACTCGGTCATTATTTCTGGGGTTTCGAACAACAACGGGTCATGCCCGATATTATCACCGTCGCCAAGGGCATGGGCAACGGCCATCCGCTCGGCGCCGTGATCACCACACGCGAGATCGCACAGTCACTGGAAAAGCAAGGGCCCTTCTTTTCCTCCACCGGCGGCAGCCCGGTCAGCTGCGTCGCCGGCCTGGCGGTGCTCGACATCATGGCCGAGGAAAAACTTCAGGAAAATGCCCGCACGGTCGGCGAACACCTGAAGGGGCGGCTTGCGGCGCTGATCGACCGCCATCCGATCGCCGGCGCCGTGCACGGTATGGGCCTCTATCTCGGCCTGGAATTCGTCCGCGACAGAACGACGCTGGAGCCGGCGACGGAAGAGACGACGGCAATCTGCGACAGGCTTCTCGATCTCGGCGTCATCATGCAGCCGACCGGCGATCACCAAAATGTGCTGAAGATCAAACCGCCGCTCTGCCTCAGCATCGAAAGCGCGGATTTCTTCGCCGACATGCTGGAAAAGGTGCTCGACGAAGGCTGGTGAACGTAGCTCTTGCCGCCTTAACCAAGTCGGTCATTTCGAGGCATTTCGATTTTTGCCGATGCGCCCCATTGCCGGATTCAGCAAGGCTTCCTATCTCTGCTGCGGCGGTCGAAAGAGTTTCGATTCTGTCATCCGAATTTTACGAAGAGCTGATATGGTTCTTTCCGTAAGTTTTGGGCAAGGCGGAATGATTTTTTTCGGATCGTCGATTTTTTGACACGTTTCGGAATATGTTTCCGACAGGCTCTCGGGTAATCTCTACCAAGTTAGTAGATTATAGAAGATAGCCATCACCGGCCCCGGGCTCTTCCGGGACCACTCAAGCGCAACGCCAACGCAAGGAACGAGACATGACAGACTTCGATATTCTCGCCGATCTCCTTGGGCGATCTGTGCTTGGCAATGACCGTCCGGGCGCCCTCTCCCGCCCGAACTGTCGAATGTGACGTTCGTCCTCCTTTCAACGGTACCAGACAAGTCAATTCGCCATGGCTGCGCATGTCGCGCGGCAGGAGTTCTATCCATGAAGAAGCAAGTTATCGAATATGCCGGCGTTCCCGTCGGTATCGTCATTCCCGACGAAGACCGGCTGAAGTTCATCGCCGTGAAATATCATGTCCACGACCTCGACGAGCAGCGGTTCGGCTCGCCCGACGAGGTGCGGCTGGCCATCCATGACCTGATGACCCGCCGTCATCCGAAGCCGGTTCATGCCTGAGGGCGTGCGGCCGCTACCGAGCTTGGCGGCTTTCCTGTTGTGACCGGTCCTTAGGGGCCGGTCTTGTTTTTTGAGGGCAATTGCAGTCCTATCGGCGGCCCTTCGTGCACAAGGATCCGCCCTTGCCTGAGCTTCTAAACCTGATCACCGATATCGACGGCGTCGCCGTCGGCCATGCGACCGATCTCACCCTCGGCTCCGGCGTTACTGTCATCGTCTTCGACGAGCCGGCCGTCGCATCCGGCACGGTGCTTGGCGGCGCGCCGGGCGGGCGCGATACCGGCCTGCTCGACCCGTCGATGACCGTCAGCGCGGTGGACGCCTTCGTGCTTTCCGGCGGCTCGGCTTTCGGGCTTGATGCCGCCGGTGGCGTGCAGGCGGGATTGCGCGAGATCGGCCGCGGTTTTGCGGTTGGTTCGGTGCGCATACCGATCGTGCCGCAGGCGATCCTGATGGACCTGCTGAATGGCGGCGATAAGGATTGGGGGCTGCATTCACCCTATCGCGACATGGGCTATGCGGCGTTGAAGGCGGCCGCCAAGGGCGTATTCGCGCTCGGCACCGCCGGCGCCGGGACGGGGGCGACAACGGCAACCTTCAAGGGCGGGCTCGGCTCGGCCAGTGCGGTCAGCAGTGCCGGGCACCGCGTCGCGGCGATCGTCGCCGTCAACGCGCTCGGCTCGGCAACGATCGGCGACGGACCGCATTTCTGGGCAGCGTCCTTCGAGAAGGACGGCGAATTCGGCGGGCTCGGCATGCCGGTCGTGACCGACTACAGGATGAGGCTCAAGGGGATGAACACGCCGGCAACGACGATCGGTGCGGTGGTCACCGATGCACAGCTGACGAAGGCGGAGGCGCACCGGCTTTCGCTTTCCGGCCATGACGGCTTCTCCCGGGCGCTTTTGCCGGCGCACCTGCCGCTCGACGGCGACACCGTCTTTGCCGCTTCGACCGGCAGGCATCGACGAGACGACATGGTAAGCCTGATGGAGCTTTGCCACCTTGCTACCATCGTGATGGCGCGGGCGATCGCCCGTGGCGTCTACGAGGCGAGCGCCCTTCCGGCCGAAGGCGCGCAGAAGGCGTGGCGCGACCGCTATCCTGACGGTCATTGATTGGATAGGGTCAGCCGAACATGCCGAGTGGCGGAGAGACGTGAATGCAGATCCGGGCGCTGATGTATTTCGACGAGCTGGTCAGGACCAATTCGATGCGCCAGGCGGCCGAGAACCTCAATGTCGCGCCGACGGCGATCAGCCGGCAGATCGAGAACCTCGAATATCATTTCGGCGCGCCGCTCGTCGAACGCAGCGCCCGCGGCGTCAAGCTGACGGCGGCCGGCGAGCTGCTTGCCGCCCGCGCCGGCCGGACGCTGCGCGAACTCGACCACGTGCAGCAGCTGATCGAAGATTTGAAGGGCCTGCAGCGCGGTCGCGTCAGCATCTATGCCAACGGCGCCACCGTCGCCAATCTGCTGGCGCCGGCGCTGGCCGAATTCAGCCTGAAATATCCGCAGCTGCGTTTTACCGTGACGATCACCAGCGCGCGGCAGGCGGTCGATGCCGTCAACAGCGCCGAGGCGGATATTGCGGTGACGCTGTTTGCACCTGTCATATCAGGCACCAAGGTACGGCTGCGCTCCGAGATCACCTATGATTTGATCGCCACGCCGCAGCATCCGGCCGCAGCGCATGCCGAGATCCCGCTCAGGACGCTTTGCGACTACGCCTTGGCGCTGCCGGATCAATCCTTCGGCTTCCGCCAGGCCTTCGACGCGCTGTTCGAAAAGGAGGGGTTGAGCCTCGATCCCGTCTTTGTCACCAGCTCGCTCGAAATGCTGAAGGAACTGGTGCTTAGCAGTGCTGCGGTGACGCTGCTGCCGGCGCTGACTGTCCGCCGCGAGATCGAGGCGGGTCAGCTCCTGGCCATTCCGCTTGCCGGCAAGACCGGCATCCGTACCCATGTCGATCTCTGCGTCGCGCCCGACCGGCAGCTGTCCTTCGCCGCGACGAAGCTGCTTGATTTCTTCGAGAGGTTCATGCGCGAGCGCACGAACCGTCGGGCGGAGACGAGAGACTGACGCTTCGTGCTTGCATTGGCCGCGAATTTGCTGTGTAGCTTTTTCGGCTACACTGAGCACACAAAATCGTCATTGTGTGTGCACTGGCCTAGTGCCACTCTATTCGCAAAAGGTCGTCGTCATCGGCGCGCGGCCAGACAAGGGAACATGATGATCAAGCCTTCCTTTGCGCCTTCGGGACGTTTCGTCCGGCGGCTTTCCCTTGGCGCTGCGCTTTCGGCCGGCCTGGTGATGGCGGCGATGACGCCGGCGGAAGCGGCAAACACCACCCTCAACCTCGGCATGAGCGTCGAGCCGACCGGGCTCGACCCGACGATCGCAGCCCCCGTCGCAATCGGCCAGGTCACCTGGCAGAACGTGTTCGAGGGACTGGTGAGGATCGACCAGGCCGGCAAGGTTCAGCCACAGCTGGCCAAAAGCTGGGAGGTCTCGCCCGACGGCCTGACCTATACGTTCAAGCTGCAGACCGGCGTTAAATTCCACGACGGTGAGGCCTTCGATGCCGCCAGCGCCAAGTTTTCGCTCGACCGCGCCCGCGGCGCCGATTCGGTCAACCCGCAGAAGCGCTTTTTCGCCTCGATCGCCTCGATCGCTACACCCGA
Organism: Rhizobium lentis; assembly: GCF_014200175.1. Lineage (GTDB taxonomy): Bacteria > Pseudomonadota > Alphaproteobacteria > Rhizobiales > Rhizobiaceae > Rhizobium > Rhizobium mulingense. The sequence continues at coordinate 27,430 of NZ_JACHBD010000012.1, forward strand.
TGCCGAAACGCTGGTGCTACATCTCTCAGCGCCGACCGGCAGCCTGATCTATTGGCTCGGCTGGCCGGCCTCTGTCATGGTCGCGCCGAAGACGGCCGCCGACGACAAAGTGACACCGATCGGCACCGGTCCCTTCAAATTCGTCAGCTGGGCAAAGGGCGACAGGGTCGAACTCATCAGGAATGCCGACTACTGGAACAAGGATGCGGCCGCCAAGCTCGACAAGGTGACCTTCCGCTTCATCGCTGATCCGCAGGCGCAGGCGGCCGCGCTGAAATCTGGCGATCTCGATGCCTTTCCGGAATTTGCCGCACCCGAGCTGATGAGCTCGTTCGACGGCGATGCCAGGCTCGTCACCAGGATCGGTAATACCGAGCTTAAAGTCGTCGCCGGCATGAACAATGCCAGGAAGCCGTTCGACGACAAGCGCGTGCGCCAGGCGCTGATGATGGCGATCGACCGCAAGACGGTGATCGACGGCGCGTGGTCGGGCCTCGGCACGCCGATCGGCAGCCATTACACGCCGAACGATCCGGGCTATCAGGATATGACCGGCGTGCTGCCCTATGACGTCGAGAAGGCCAAGGCGCTGCTGGCCGAAGCCGGCTATCCCAACGGCTTCACCTTCACGATCAAATCGCCGCAGATGGCTTATGCGCCGCGCAGCGCTCAGGTGATGCAGGCGATGTTTGCCGAAATCGGCGTGACGATGAATATCGAGCCGACGGAATTTCCGGCGAAATGGGTCCAGGACATCATGAAGGACCGCAACTTCGACATGACCATCGTCGCCCATGCCGAGCCGCTCGACATCGACATCTATGCCCGCGATCCCTATTATTTCAACTACAAGAACCCGGCCTTCAACGCGCTGATGAAGAAGGTCCAGGAGACGGCCGATCCCGCCGCGCAGAACGCGATCTATGCGCAAGCGCAGAAGATCCTCGCCGAGGACGTGCCGGCGCTCTACCTCTTCGTCATGCCGAAACTCGGCGTCTGGGACAGGAAGTTGAAAGGGCTGTGGGAGAACGAGCCGATCCCTTCCAACGTGCTGTCCGGGGTTTCCTGGGAGGAGTGAGCTGCGGGCCGGGTGGAGACGCGAAAAAGAGGATGGCCTTGGACAGATCCGAGATGTATTTGGCCGATGCAGCGTGCAGCCCTTTCCCTGGCTCGCCAACTCCGTTCAGCTGGCGCCGACATGGTTTGATTTCGCTGGATGGCACCCCTGGCGTCAGCGCCCTGGATGGCTCCCTCCACTCACCCCGCACTCCGTCATGCTCGGCCTTGAGCCGAGCATCCACACGGCATCCACCAGCAGCCGCGACATGGATCCTCGGCTCAAGGCCGAGGAAGACGGAGAGTGGGGTCGAGCTTTTCGCCAAACCCAACGCCAGCCCATGGGAGAGCCGCCGTGCCACCTCGCCTGCGTGGCCCACATGATCGCCCTCCTCGCCCGCCGCTTCGCCGGCCTTGTCATCACGCTTCTCATCGTCTCACTGCTGATCTTCACTGTCATGGATCTCCTGCCCGGCGATCCCGCCTCGATCCTGCTCGGCACCTCGGCAAGCCCGGAGACCTTAGCGGCGCTGCGCCATGATCTCGGGCTCGACCAGCCGCTCATCCTGCGCTACGGGCAATGGCTGACCGGCGTATTGTCAGGCGATCTCGGCCAATCCAATACCTATGGTGTCCCGGTCGCGGGATTGATCGTCGAGCGGCTGGCGGTGACGCTCCCGCTTGCGTTGATGGCGATCGCACTTTCAGTGGCGATCGCCCTGCCGCTCGGGGTACTGGCCGCCTCGCGCCGCGGCCGTGTCTTCGATATCGCCGCAGCGCTGTTTTCACAGATTAGCATCGCAATGCCGGCTTTCTGGGTGGCCTTGCTGCTGATCATTCTGTTTTCGACGATGCTCAGACTGATGCCGGCCGGCGGTTTCCCCGGCTGGAGCGCCGGTCTTATGCCGGCATTGCAGGCGCTTGTTCTACCGGCGGTCGCACTGGCTATGCCGCAGGCGGGCGTGTTGACGCGGGTGGCGCGCTCGGCCGTGCTCGAGACGATGCATGAGGATTTTGCCCGCACCGCGGTGGCCAAAGGGCTTTCGCGCAGCGCCGTGTTATGGCGACACGTCGTGCCGAATGCGCTGATCCCGATCCTCACCATGATCGGGCTGCAGTTCACCTTTCTCGTCGCCGGCGCGGTGCTGGTGGAAAACGTCTTCAACCTGCCCGGCCTCGGGCGGCTTGCGCTACAGGCGCTTTCCCAGCGCGACATCATCGTGATGCAGGATGTCGTGCTGTTCTTCGCCGCCCTCGTCATCGTGGTGAATTTCATCGTCGATCTCTCCTATCTGGCGATCGATCCCAGGATGAGAAAGGCGGCCTGACGATGGTGCCGATCGCAGCCATTGCCACGTCAAGGGGCCGCCGCCCTTTCAGACTTAGCCGGCGAAGGAACCTGATTTCCGGTGCTGTCATCGTCGCCCTGCTGATCGCCGTTGCGCTGCTGTCGCTCGTCTGGACGCCGCTGCCGCCTGAAAAGATGCAGATCGTCCACAAACTGCAGCCGCCGCTCGCCTTCGGCCTGCTCGGCACCGATCAGTTCGGCCGCGACGTCCTGTCGATGCTGATGGCGGGATGCTGGAATTCGCTGTCGATCGCCATCACCGCGGTTGCGATCGGCGGGACGCTCGGTTCGATCGCAGGCGTTTCGGCCGCGGCGATCCGCGGTCCTTTTGAAGCGCTGCTGATGCGCATCTGCGATGTCATTTTTGCCTTGCCGCCGATCCTGTCGGCGATGGTGCTCGGCGCCTTTCTCGGGCCGGGCCGATTCACCGCGATCGCCGCGATCGCGGTCTTCATGATCCCGGTCTTTGCCAGGGTGACGCTTGCGACCTCGCTGCAGGCCTGGAGCCGGGATTATGTGACGGCGGCGCGCGCGATCGGCAATTCGCGCCTAGCCATTTCGCTGCGCCATGTGCTGCCGAATATTATCAGCCAGATCATTGTGCATGGGGCGATCCAGCTCGGGCTGGCGATCCTGACCGAAGCCGGTCTCAGCTTTCTCGGACTCGGCATGGCGCCGCCGGCCCCGACATGGGGCCGGATGCTCGCCGATGCGCAAACCTATCTGGCTCTGGCCCCGTGGCTGGCGATCCTGCCCGGCCTTGCGATCGCGCTGACCGTCCTCGGCTTCAACATGCTCGGCGACGGCTTGGGCGACCTTCTCGATCCACGCGAGGCAAGCCGCTGATGTCCTCCCGAGACAAAAAGCCCAGGACCGAGGGGATGAGCGACACCAATCTGACCATCCGCGAGCTCAGACGGCGCTTCGCCGACAAAAGCCTTTCGCCGCTGGAATACTGGCTCGCGCTCGAACACCATATCGCCGCCTGGGAGCCGTCGATTATGGCGCTCTACCTCTACGATCCGGAAGCGGCGCGTGCGCAGGCGAAAGCATCGACGGCGCGGTGGGCGAAGGGACGGCCGCTCGGCGCGCTCGACGGCATTCCGGTGACGCTGAAGGAATTGATCGCCACGAAGGGCCAGCCGGTGCCGTTCGGCACCAAGGCGGTGGAGTTAAAACCGGCGGAGGCCGATGCGCCAGCCGCCGCCCGGCTGCGCGAGGATGGCGCAGTAATCTTCGCCAAGACCACCTGCCCCGATTACGGCATGCTTTCCTCCGGCCTTTCAAGCTTTCATCCTCTCAGCCGCAATCCCTGGAACATCACGCAAAATCCCGGCGGATCGAGCGCCGGGGCTGCCGGCGCGGCGGCGGCCGGCTACGGACCGCTGCATATCGGCACGGATATCGGCGGCTCGGTGCGCCTGCCCGCCGGCTGGACCGGCATCTTCGGCTACAAGCCGAGCCATGGGCGCATTCCGGCCGATCCCTATTATGTCGGGCGCTGCCTCGGCCCGATGACGCGCAGGGTTGAGGATGCGGCCTTTTCCATGGCGACGCTGTCACGGCCGGACTGGCGCGACGGCACCAGCCTGCCGCCGAACGATTTCAACTGGATGGATCTCGACATCGACATGTCAGGCATGAAGATCGGCCTCATGCTCGATGCCGGTTGCGGGCTTGCGGTGGATGACGAAATCGGAGACGCGGTCGAAGCGGCGGCAAAAGGTTTCGAGAAGGCCGGCGCCACCATCATATCCGTCCAACCGGTGCTGACGCGCGCCATGCTTGACGGGCTCGACAGCTTCTGGCGCGCCCGCCTGTGGAGCGAAATCGCAGATCTGGACGAAGAGCGGCGCGACAGTATCCTGCCCTATATAGGTGATTGGGCGAAGGCCGGCGCCGATGTCAGCGGCGTCGATGCGGTCAGAGGCTTCAACCAGACGATCGAAATGCGCAGGAGCTGTGGGCAGCTGTTTACCACGGTCGACGCGCTGCTCTCGCCGACCAACCCGATCATTTCCTATCCGGCCGAATGGGCATCGCCGATCAACGATCCGGCAAAGCCGTTCGAACATATCGCCTTCACCGTGCCATGGAACATGTCGGAACAGCCGGCCGCCTCGATCAATTGCGGCTTCTCCCGGTCGGGCATGCCCATCGGGCTGCAGATCGTTGGGCCACGCTTCGACGACATGCGAGTCCTCAGGCTGTCGAAAGCCTTCGAAGATTGGACCGGCGGCGTGAGCGCCTGGCCGCGGCCACCTGTCACTTGAATGGGCGGCGATAGCCGGTCGGCTGTTGGTAGAGCGAGCCTATGCGCGCAACGGCGGCCTCGAAATTCTCACGCGCCACCGTCATGCTGTAACCATTGGCATGAAGGATGGTCTGCGGATCCTCGAAAATCGCTACATGGCCCTTCCAGAAGACCAGGTCACCGCGACGGATTTCAGAACGATCGATCGCTTTGCCGAGGCCGGCTGCCTGCATGTCGGTATCGCGCGGCGCCGGTCGGCCGGCCATCAGCATCGCAAGCTGGACGAGGCCGGAGCAATCGATGCCGAGACCGGAGCGCCCGCCCCAGAGATAGGGCGTCTCCAGGAATCGGGCGGCGATCTCGACATAATCGGCACCGTCGAGAGCGCCGATCGGCTGGACGTGCCTGGCGAATATCGCGGTTCCATCCTCGAGCACGACATAATCATTGCCCCGCGCTTCCGCCTCGCCAGCGACGTGAACGCGGCTTCCCATCGAAAGCGTCGTCAGGTGCGGCTTGCGCAGTTCGGGCTCCGGATAGAGGAAGGTGCGCGCCACGGTGACGATATGGGTCGGTGCCGGATCAATTTGCGAGAGCGCGTCTGCGGTTACATAACCGACATAACCGTCCGAAGCGGCTTTCACCCAGCACCAGCCGTCGGCGCGATCGAAAACCGTCACCTGTTCGCCAAGGAGCAGCTCCGTATCGATGCCGCGCGCAAGCGCCGGCTCGGGGCGCAAGGCAATGACGGGAACGGCGACGCGCGCCGGGGCGCCTTCCACGAAGCGCGACGCTTCCACCTTGCCTTCGAGTTCTGCTTCGGCGAGATCGGGCCTAAAGGCATGCAGGCGGCGGTCGAACATTGTCATTCCCATTCCTTTCAGATCGCCCGTTCAGATCGGCAGACGGCGGCCCTGCTCCCGGACGAGATCGCCCAGCTTTTCCAGGTAAAGCGCGCCGCCGACGGTGCGCTTGATGATCACGTTGCGCCGGTCGGCATCGTCACGCACGCGATCGACCAGGCCCATCTCGCCCATCGTGTCCAGGGCGCGGGTGATGACCGGCTTGGTGACACCGAGCGTGGCGGCAAGCCCGCGCACGGTGTGGGGCGGCGGCACCAGATAAATATGCAGCAGGATCGCCATCTGGCGCAACGTCAAATCGCGATCGTCAAGGCGCACCTGATCGAGCGCCACGCCATGCCAGAGCCCCAGCGCCTGCGACGCGGTCAGTTCGATCGGCACGGCCCCTCCGGAAAATCGTTACGCTAGCGTTTCATTTTCCGGCAGTTGCCGTGGACATGCAAGGGCGGCCGGCAATTGCCGTCCGGCAGGGTGAATAAAATTTTAACGATCGCCCCGCCCCAACGCCGGCGCGGTTTCGGCCTCAGCGCAGGCCCGTGCGGATATGATGAAAGAGCGCGCGGATCGCCTGTGCTTCGCCGCCGCCCGGCGAATGCGGCCGTTCGGACTGGGCCCAGCCGTAAATATCGAAATGCGCCCAGCTCTGCGTCTTGCTGACGAAACGCTTGAGGAAGAGCGCAGCGGTGATCGATCCCGCCATGCCGCCGGCCGGCGCGTTGGTGAGATCGGCGAATTTGGCGCGGATATCTTTTTCGTAGCCGGGATAGAGCGGCAGGCGCCAGATCGGATCGTCCGTTTCCAGGCTCGCTTCGGTCAGATCATGCGCCAGATTGGCGTCGTCGGTGAAGAAGGGCGGAAGATCCGGACCCAGCGCAACGCGAGCGGCACCGGTCAGCGTCGCCATGTCGATCAAGAGCTCGGGCTCCTCCTCGTCGGCATAGGCGAGGGCATCGGCCAGGATCAGGCGGCCTTCGGCGTCGGTATTGTCGATCTGGACGGTGAGGCCCTTGCGGCTGCGATAAATGTCGCCTGGGCGGAAGGCGTTGGAGGAGATCGCGTTTTCGACGACGGGGATGATGACACGCAGATCGACCTTCAGCTTGGCGTCCATGATCATCAGGGCGAGCCCCATGACGTTGGCGGCGCCGCCCATGTCCTTCTTCATCAGCAGCATCGAGGCAGCCGGCTTGATGTCGAGACCGCCAGTATCGAAGCAGACGCCCTTGCCGACGAGCGTCACCTTGCGATGGCCCTTCTTGCCCCAGCGCAGTTCGAGAAGGCGCGGCGCATCGGCGCTGGCGCGGCCGACGGTATGGACGAGCGGGAAGTTTTGCTCAAGCAGCGCGTCACCTGTTATAACCGATACTTCGGCCTTGTAATGCTGAGCCAGACCGCGGAAAGCCGCCTCAAGGTGGTCCGGCCCCATGTCGTTTGTCGGCGTATTGATGAGATCGCGGGCGAGAAAGACGCCGGCGAGCTGGCGCTTGATGTCGGCGCCGTCGGCATCGCTTGGAATGAGCATTGTCGCAGTGGGAGATTTTTCCGATTTATAGCGGTCGAAACGGTAGCTGCCGAGCCCGAAGCCGAGAGCCAGGCGATTTGCTGTCAGCGGCGCGGTCTCGATGTGCCAGTCGCCGGCCGGCAGCGCACGCGCGAGTCTGCCGGCGATATAGGGCTGTTCGGACGGATTGGTGCCGAGGCCGAAAAGGGCGCCGCCGAGATGGCCTTCGGCGGTCGGGATCAGCAGCAGCGATCCGCTCTCGGCCTTGAACCCTGCCCTTTTCGCCCAGTCGAGGGCGATCGGATCGATTGTGCCGGTCTCGATATGGGCGGGTGTGACGGCAAAGATCGGCAGCGTCGAACCGCCCTTCGTGTTGAAGGGGGTCGGTCTTTCGATGAACTGATAGGGGGCCATGATTGTCCTTCGGCGGTCGTCAGGAATCACTCCTTAACGGTCTGTTAGGGTTAACAGACTATTGCTGGAGCGAAGATTGCGTCAAACCTTTCCCTGTTCCGCGTTCGAGGTCAGGCGCCGATTTCGGAATCAGGAACGCGTCATGCCTGCCTCGCTCACCACCTTATCCACCAATCGCTTCCTGCACGGCGTCGCGGCGTCGCTGATCGTTCTTGCGCTGGCGGGCTGCTCGACGACGACGAAGGACCGGATGACGACAGGCTCGGTGCCGAAACTCACCAAGCCCGTCGAAGAGATGGACGCGACCGAGCTGCGCTCGGCAACGGATCGGCTCGGCCAGGCCTATGACAAGAACCCGCGTGACCCCGTCACCGGCGTCAACTATGCCAATCTGCTGCGCATGAACGGCCGTGACGCGCAGGCCCTCGCCGTCATGCAGCAGGTGGCGATCGCCAATCCCGGCGACCGAAACGTGCTGGCCGCCTATGGCAAGGCGCAAGCGGCAGCCGGACAGTTCCAGCAGGCGCTCGACACGATCGGCCGGGCCCAGACACCGGATCGTCCGGACTGGAGGCTGATCTCGGCCCAAGGCGCGATCCTTGATCAGATGGGCCGGGCAAGCGAGGCCAGGCAGCGCTACCGCGACGCGCTTGACATTCAGCCGAACGAACCGTCCATTCTTTCCAATCTCGGAATGTCCTACGTTCTGACCGGCGACCTGCGCACAGCCGAAACCTATCTGCGCTCGGCCGCAGGCCAACCAAACGCCGACAGCCGCGTCAGGCAGAACCTTGCCCTCGTCGTCGGCCTGCAGGGACGTTTTGCGGAAGCCGAGCAGATCGCGCGGCGCGAACTTTCGCCGCAACAGGCCGATGCCAATGTCGCCTATCTCAGGGGCATGCTCTCTCAGCAGAATTCCTGGCAGAAGCTCGCCGCCAAGGACAAGACGCCGGGCGCGGCGGACGGCAGCAATACCAACTAACCGCGTTCAGCGGACGCTGAGGCCCGAAAAGATGAGACGGAGACCGAGGCCACCCATGACGGCGCCGGCGGCCCGGTCGATCCAGCCCTTGGCATGGAGATAGAGCCGCCGCGGGTGGCGGGCCGAAAAAGCGAACGCCACGATCGAATACCAGCCCGCCTCCACCGCAAAGACACCAAGCGGCAGCGCGAAGATGAGATCGAGCGGCACCGTCCTCGGCAAAAGCGCGGCAAACAGGCTGGCATAGACGATGATGGTCTTCGGGTTGCTGAGCTGGGTCAGCAGCGCGGTCGTGAAGCTGCGCATCGGCGCGCAGCGGCCACGGACGGCGTCGGAAACCTCGAGCGGCCGACCGGCGCCTTTCCAGATATTGACGGCGATATAGACAAGATAGGCGCCGCCTGCGACCTTCAGCAGGATATAGAGCCATTCGAACTGAGATAGCAGCGCCGTGAGCCCGGCGAGCGCCAGCACGGCAAACACGACACCGCCGGCACCCATGCCCAGCGCGGCCGCAAGTCCGTCCAGCCGGGATCGTGAAATGGCGATCCTGGAGACGATGACGAAGCTCGGGCCGGGGCTCATGGCGCCGACCACCAGGGCTGCCATGATGCTGATGAAAATGCCCTGAGAAGACATCGGAACCTCGCTTTCGGGATGGAAGGCGTCGGAGAGGCACGGCCCCGCGCCAGCCGATCATCGTCCATCCCGTTTAGCAGCTATGCCGGCGCCCGTCACGGGCACGGACGACATATCGTCTGCGCAGGCGTCAGAACTTGTCGGCCACCTGGATGCCGGCCGGGCCGAGGATGACGGCGATCAGCACCGGCAGGAAGAACAGGATCATCGGCACCGTCAGTTTCGGCGGCAGGGCGGCCGCCTTCTTTTCCGCTTCGTTCATGCGTTCGTCGCGCCCTTCCTGAGCGAGAACGCGCAGCGCCTGGGCGACCGGCGTGCCGTAGCGATCGGCCTGGATCAGCGCCTGAGTCACCGACCGCACCAGTTCGATCTGGGTGCGCGTGGCAAGGTTTTCCAGCGCCACCCGGCGATCCGGCAGGAAGGAGAGCTCTGCCGTCGTCAGGACCATCTCTTCGGCGAGCGGCGGCGATTGCTCGCCAAGTTCCTCCGACACGCGACGCATCGCCGCCTCGATCGAGATGCCGGATTCCACGCAGATCAGCATCAGGTCCAGCGCATCCGGCCAGGCGCGCTTGATCGAATGCTGACGCTTGCCCATGCGGTTGGAGATATAGATGTTGGGCGCGTAGAAACCGACATAGCCGATGCCGATGACGGCAAAGAGGCGGATGGGCATGCCCCTTTCGGCGAGGTTGCCGAGGCCGAAGACCCAGAAGGCGGCAAGCGCCAGGAAGAGGAAGGGCAGCAGGAAGCGCGCGACGAGGAAGGTATTCAGTGCATTCTCCGAGCGGAAACCGGCGGCACGCAGCTTGTTGACCGTATTTTCGTCGACCAGCGCCTGGCGCAGGTTGAACCGCTCGACGATCTGGCGGACCGAGCGGTTGTTCTGGCTGCGGAGCGACGCCTTGCCGGCACCCGGGTCAGTATTCATGCGGGCGCGTTCGCGGGCGCGGATCTGCTCGCGCTCGGTCGAAACAGCCTTCATGCGCTTGGTGAGATCGCCGCGCTCGAAAAAGGGAATGGCGATCGTGTAGAAAGTGGCGAAGACGGCGATCGCGACAAAGATGGCGATCAGCATGCTTGGATTGGTCAGCGTTGCGGCGAGGTCCTGCGACATGGTGCTTCCTTCCGCTAGATGTCAAAATTGACCATGTTGCGCATGACGAAGATGCCGATCGACATCCAGATCGCCGACACACCCATGATGAAATGACCGCGCGGGTCGGTAAAAAGGATCATCATATAGTTCGGCGAGGTGAGGTAGACGAGGGTCGCGACGATGAAGGGCAGCGCGCCGATGATGACGGCCGACGCCTTGGCTTCCATCGACAGCGCCGACACCTTGGCCTTCATCTTCCGGCGCTCGCGTAGCACCTTGGAGAGGTTGCCGATCGCTTCCGACAGATTGCCGCCGGCCTGCGACTGGATGGCGATGACGATCGCGAAGAAGTTGACTTCCTGGAGCGGCATGTGGAGCGTCATGCGGGCGCAGGCGTCGGGAATGCTGAGGCCCACCTGCTGCGCCTCGATGACCCGCCGGAACTCGCTCTTGACCGGCTCGGTGCCTTCGGTTCCGATCAGCCGGATCGCATCGTTGAGCGGCAAACCTGACTTGATCGAGCGGGTGATAACGTCGAGCGCATTGGGGAGCTCGTTGAGGAATTTGTTCTGGCGGCGCTTGATCAGGAAGCCGAGAACCCAGCGCGGCAGGCCGAGACCGGCAACGACGGCCACACCGGCCATGACCAGCAGGGATGCGCCGAGGACGAAAGCCACAAACAGCAGAACCGAGGCGAAGACGGCGCTGAAGAGATAGAACTGCGACAGGCTGGCCGTCAGGCCGGCCTGCACCAGACGCGATTTCATCGACAGGGTCTTCTTGGTCTTTTCGTTCTGACGCTTTTCCAGATCCTTGAGATTGTCCTGCACCGACTTGCGCCGCTTCGACAGTTCCTGCACGCGGTCGCGGGCAGCCTTGACCTTGACCCGGTCAACCTCTGCCGATTTCACACGATTGATGCGGCTTGCCGATTTCTTGTCGGCCTCGATCCGGGAAAACATCAGGGCATAGGCGACCGCCGCCGCGGAAACTGCGGCGAGGACGACGATTGCCAGGACTACCGGATCGAACCCGAACATCAGCCTAATCCTTGGTTTTCGCTTCCATCGCGTCGAGGGCGGCGGCCAGGCGCTTTTCCTCGTTGAAGTAACGCGCCCGATCCCAGAAATGCGGTTTGCCGACGCCGGTGGACATGTGCCGGCCGATCAATCGGCCGCCCGCATCTTCGCCTTCGATTTCGTAGCGCATCAGATCCTGGGTGATGATGACGTCGCCTTCCATGCCGATCACCTCGGTGATCTGGGTGATGCGGCGCGAGCCGTCACGCAGGCGCGCCGCCTGGATGATGACGTCGACGGAGGTGGAAATGATCTCGCGCACCGTTTTTGCCGGCAGCGTGAAGCCGCCCATGGCGATCATCGATTCGATACGGCTCAGGCATTCGCGCGGGGTGTTGGCGTGGATCGTGCCCATCGAGCCGTCGTGACCGGTGTTCATCGCCTGCAGCAGGTCGAAAACCTCGGGTCCGCGCACTTCGCCGACGATGATGCGCTCGGGGCGCATACGCAGGCAGTTCTTGACGAGATCGCGCATGGTGATCTCGCCCTCGCCTTCGATATTCGGCGGCCGTGTTTCCAGACGCACGACATGCGGCTGCTGCAGCTGCAGTTCGGCCGTATCCTCGCACGTAATGACGCGTTCGTCGCGGTCGATATAATTGGTGAGGCAATTCAGGAGGGTCGTCTTACCCGAACCCGTGCCGCCTGAGATGATGACGTTGCAGCGCACCCGCCCGATGATCTGCAGCACGGTCGCGCCTTCCGGCGTGATCGCGCCGAAACGGACGAGCTGATCGAGCGTCAGCTTGTCCTTCTTGAACTTGCGGATGGTGAGCGCCGGCCCGTCGATCGACAGCGGCGGCGCGATGACGTTGACGCGCGAACCATCGGGCAGGCGCGCGTCGCAGATCGGGCTCGATTCATCGACGCGGCGGCCGACCTGGCTGACAATGCGCTGGCAGATGGAGAGAAGCTGTGCGTTGTCGCGAAAGCGGATTTCCGATTCGATCGTCTTGCCGCCGACTTCGATGAAGGTCTGGCCGGCGCCGTTGACCATGATGTCGGCGATGTCGTCGCGCGCCAGCAGCGGCTCCAGCGGGCCGTAGCCGAGGACGTCGTTGCAGATATCCTCGAGCAGCTCTTCCTGCTCGGAGATCGACATCGCGAAATTCTTGATGGTGATGATGTCATTGACGATGTCGCGGATTTCTTCGCGCGCGCTTTCGCCGTCCAGCTTGGAAAGCTGCGAGAGATCGATCGTGTCGATCAGTGCGGAAAAGACCTGCTGTTTGGTGTCGTAATATTCGTCGGTGCGGACCGGCCGCTTGCGCTGCGGCGCCTGCAGCGGCGGCGGTGTCACCTGCTGGCGCTGGTTCTCGCGAGCGGGTTCGACCAGAATGGACGGAGAGGAAGCTACGGGTGCGGCCGCGGCCGGAGCCGGCGGCGGAGGAGCGATTGCGCCTCCAGCCTTTCCGAAACCTTCGTTTCCGCGTTTTCCAAACATGCCGCTTAATCCAATCTGCTCTATCTTTTTGTTTTCACGCAATTCCGGACGCAAAACCGCTGCACACTTTTGCTGGAATTGCTCATCGTCTATTTGCGCTTCAGGAGGCCCAGCAGGCCGCCCTTTTTCGCCTTCCTGATCGCAGCTCGGCCGGTGACGATGTGCGATATCTGCGAAAAGGTTTCAGCCGTCGGCGACCTAGGATCGACTTCCGAGATCATCCGGCCGCTGTTGGCGGCGTTGCCGAAGAGGTTGATGTCGAAGGGGATGATCGCGATTGGGTCGATCTCCAGCGGCTCACAGAAATCCGACGGCGAGATCTCGGGACGTTTCGGCATGCCGACCTGATTGAGGATGAGATGCGGCGGCTTGTCATTCGGCCGCATCTTGCGCAGCGCATCCAGCATGTTTTTGGTGTTGCGCAGGTTGGCAAGATCGGGAACCGCCGTGATGACCACCTCGTCGACGCTCGCCAGCACCGACCGCGTCCATTCCGACCATGTATGCGGAACGTCGAGCACGGTGACCGGGGCGCTGCGCTGCAGGACGTCGAGCACCGGCTGGAAAGCCTGTCCGTCGAAATCATAGGCGCGGTCGAGCAGCGAGGGTGCGGCGAGCAGCGACAGATGCTCGGAACATTTCGTCAGCAGGCGGTCGAGGAAGACCTCGTCGAGACGCTCGGGCGCGAAGACCGCTTCGGCGATGCCCTGGGCCGGATCCTGGTCGAAGTCGATATTCGCCGTGCCATAGGGCAGATCGAGATCGGCGAGGATCGTCTCGGTGGAGAAGAGATTGGAAATGCCGAAAGCGCAATTATGGGCGATGGTCGAAGCGCCGGTGCCCCCCTTCGAGCCGATGAAGGCGATGCTGCGGCCGAGCGGCTCGGCTTCCGGGTCGACGAAGATCGAGGCCATCGCCGCAAGGATATCGGGCATGGCCACGGGCTGGACCATGTATTCGGAAATGCCGTTGCGGATCAGCTCGCGATACAGTCCGATATCGTTATAGTAGCCGACGATGACGACCTTGGTGGTCGGATCGCAGACGGCGGCGAGCGGGGCGAGTTCAGCAAGAAGGCTTCCGACATTCGCCTTGGTCTCGAGGATGATGAGGTTCGGCGTCGGAGCGCCGGAAAACATATTGGCGGCAGCGGCGATGCCGCCGCTGGTAATGCGCAGGCTCACCTTCGCCATGCGCCGGTCATTGGCACAGCGTTCCATGACATGCTGCAGGGTCTCGCTCTCGCAGAAGGCGTGGACGGAAATGCGCGGCAGCGGCCGCATGGCTTCCAGATCCGCCATGCGCACCGCCTCTTCGGCGTGACGAAGCTCGCTGGGATTCTTGATTTCGTATTCGATGGCGCTCATCGTCCCGTCTCGCCTCAGAAGCTGCTGTCGCTGCCGGCGACATCCTCGATCGTCGATGTCGTCGTGCGGTATTCCTGGATCGCATTGTTACGCCGCTGGGCGTCGATCGGCGTCATGCCGCGAGGCGCCACCAGGTCCTCCGGATTGGCGACCTGGGCGGCGAGGTTATTCTGCGTGGCGCAGCCGAAATTATAGTAGTTCTGATTGGCGAAATCGTTCGAGATGTCCTTCGGCCACTGACCGCACTGCGTGGTGATCGCGGTCGTGCCGGTGAAGCTCAGGCGGATCGGCGCCGCATCGCCGGCACCGGCGGCGGCATAGGACGTATTGATGATTTTCGAGCTCGCGATCCCTCTCGACGCCAACTCGGCGCGGACCTGATTGCGCAGCTGATGGGCAGCCGCCGAATTCGGCGAGCCTTCCGGCGACAATACATACACCGGGCCCGAGGCGCGGGAGATATAGTTTGCGGCAAAGCCGCGGATGAGATCGCGCTGGGCGATGGTCAGGCGCCGATCGGTGGAAGCAACCGGAATATCCACCGTCTGCTCGGCCTCGGTGACGATGATCGGGTGACGGGCGCGGTAGTCATCCGGAATGCCGCCGGTTGTCAGCTGGTCGTGCGGGCCGGCGCATCCGGAAAGGATCGCCACCGAAACGGCGGTCGTGATGAGCGCCTTGGAGATTGCGAGCCGGGGTGTCGTCGAAGTCATGAAGGCCATCGCCTGATCTCTGTTCTGTGCCATTGCTGCCGATGCCCCTCCACTCATTTGTAGATAAACCCGATCGAGCCGTGGAACTGTGCATCCGCGACGGGCGCTTCGCGGCGGCCATAGACCTTGTTGACACGGTTGAGGAAGAAGGTCGCACCGTCGTTCTCGGGGCTGAAATTGTCGTCCGGCCGGTTCAGCTGATTGCGCGCCACCGGACGCACCAGATAGGGCGTTGCGATGATGACGAGCTCGGTTTCCTGACGTTCGAAGCCCTTCTGGCGGAACAGCGTCCCGAGCAGCGGGATTTTCGAAACGCCGGGTGTGCCGCCCATCGTCTGGGAGACATTGTCGCGGATGAGGCCGGCGAGCGCGATCGAGCCGCCCGAGGGCAGTTCCACCGAGGTCTCTGCCGAACGGCGCTGATAAGTCGCGTTGCCGGCGCCGGCCACCGGCTCGGAAACGTTCGTCTTGATCTCCAGGCTGATGCGGCCCGATGACAGGACAACCGGCTTGAAGGCGAGGTTGATACCATAATTGAAGGGCACGACGGTGACATTGCCGTTGCTATCGGTCGTCGAATAGAGCTGCTGGCCACCGGAGTTGAAGGTCGCGGCCTGGCCCGAGATTGCCGTCAATGTCGGCTCGGCCAGAGTCCTGACGACCTTGGCCTGTTCCAATGCGTTGAGATAGGTGGAGATATCGTATTTGCCGATCGAGCTCTTGAAGAGGGCCGCCAGGCCGCCGCCAACCGTCGCCGTCGCGCTGTCGGCGCTAGGGGTGCCGAGCTGGGCAACCGTCATGCCGGAGGAGTTGGAAACGAGGTTGTCGAAGCCGAGCTGCTTCAGCACTTCACGACGGACCTCGGCGATCGTCACCTTGAGGGTGACCTGGTCCTCACCCTCGATCTTCAGCAGATTGACGACCTGGGAGGTCTGCCGGCCTTCGGCAAAGAGCGCCACGGCGCTGTCGCCGCCGGTACCGGACGCCGTCTCCGTTCTCGTCGTCGCCTCGCCGCCCTTCAGGAAGACCTGGGCCAGGTCGGCGGCCTGCGTGGCGTCCTGCGGGGTGCGCACGGTGCCGGTCAGGACGATGTTGTCGGAGACGATTTCGACGTTGATGGCGGAATCGGGAATGAAGCGGCGGAGATTGGCTTCGAGACCGGAGACGTCGCGTTCGATCTCGATGTCGAGATTGATGATCTCCTGCCCGCCGGCGCCGAAGACAAAAATATTCGTCTGGCCGACCTTCTTGCCGAACAGATAGATGCGCCGCGAGGTGCGGGTAACGGCATCGGCCATGCTCGGATCGGATACGAGAATATCGTGCGCATCCTCCGGCAGATCAACGACGACGGCCTTGTTCAGCCCGAGCTTCAGCCGACGATGCGCATCGGGGCCGGTCTGCGCGATGCGGATGAGATTTCCAGAATCGGCACGCGCCTGATCGAGGGCGAGAAGCAGCCCGAAAGGGGCTGGCGCCAGGCCGGTGACGCTCACCGCAAACGAAAGGCTGCCCGTCAGGAGAAGCTTGGCGCGCCGCGTTGAATTGCCCATTTGCACGTCCCTTTACTCCGGCTTCGGCGCTTCGCCGGCGTCCGTTACGATGGAGCCCGACTTGATGACCTGAATGATCGCACTGCCGTTGTCACCGCTCAGCAGGTAGTCGGCGGCACTGGTATCCTGCTCCTGCGCATCGGCGACCGAGCGCAGCGCGAGCGACAGCCGGTCGGCCATCTGCTGGGCGACGGCGAGAACCTTGGTCTGATCGGGCGTGAGCTCGAGCGTCGCGGTCGTTCCCACAACCGACTTCAAACCATCGTCCTTTTCCTGGATCTGCTGGTCGATGGCGAGAACGCGGACATTGCTGAGCACCGTTTCGGTGATGAGCTTGTTGGCCTCAGTCCCCTTGCGGACCATGATGACGTCGACGCGGTCATTCGGCAGGATGAAGCCGCCGGCGCCCGTTGCCACGGATATCTCGGTCGCGACGGCGCGTTTGCCGGCCGGCAACAGCGAGGACAGGATACGGCTGCTGGAATCGGCGACTTTTTCAGGTCGGATTGGCTCGCCTTCGAAGATCGGCAGACGCACGACGGCGCCCTGCAGATCCTTGATTGCATCCGGCTTGTCGGCTTCGGTGATGAATCCCTGGACGACCCCCTCCTTCGGCCAGGCCATCCAATGCACCGTGTCGTCGCCCAGCCTTGCGCCGACCGGCAGATTGGCGCTCGAGACGAGGATGTTGACGGTGGGTTCTTTCTCGATGACCGACTGGACCTGGGTGACGACACTTCCACTGCCGGCCATTTGCATCGCCAGAAAGCCGGCAAGGCCGGCTGCCACCAGGGCGACAGCTAGGATTATCAGGCGGGCCGGTTTCATTGATCATTCCTCAAGGCACGATATGTTCGCCCTGCAGAATGCTCAGCAATTGGTATAATTATGGTTAATGGAACGCTTACATTTTAAGTTAACGGGCATTTAAAATGCCGTTATTTCAGGCTTTCCAGCGCGGCGATCAAGATCGGCGAAGACGGAAAGGCCATGAAGCCGCCGATCGCGATGGCGATGCCGTAAGGGATCTTCTTGGCGAGCAGCACCGAGTGCGGGACCGGCAGGCCGATGGCGAGAATGGCGTTCGACTGGGTTCTCACCAGAAGGATGAACAAGGTGATGAGACCGCCGATCATGGCGACGTCGGCCATCAGCAGGGCAAGGGACTGGTTCAGGCCGAACCAGAGCGCGGTGGCGGTCAGAAGCTTGGCGTCTCCGCCGCCCATCACATTGAAGGCAAACAGCGCGAAGCAGGCGGCAAGCACGATAGCGGCAGCGGCAAGATGCATGCCGATTGCCTGCAACCCAAAGCCCGAGAACGGCGCCAGCACGAGGAACGAGACGATAAGGATCAGGGAAACGCGGTTCGGGATCGTCATGGTGAACAGATCCGAGAAGGCCGCTATGGCGAGGCAGAGTGGCAGAATTAGAAAGACTGCAGCTGCGATCATGCGTATACCCGATCATCATAAGATACGAAAAGGCTCACGGCCGTACAGCGCGTGAGCCCGCTCGATGACCAGCCGGATCAAATCCGGCAGTGCGGGATACTGCCTGTCTTACTGGGACGCGGTGACCCCGTTTTGCATCTTGGTGCCCAGGTTATTGAACGTGGTGCCGATCTTGGTGCCGAGGCTCGTTGCGCCGGTGATGAGCGCGACGGAAATGAGGGCAGCGATCAGGCCGTATTCGATTGCGGTCGCGCCGGATTCGTCCTTCAGAAAACGGCTAAAAAGCTTGGTCATGGTTACTCCTAACTCCAGTTGATGTTCAGCACGTCCGCCAACTGTTGCCGTTGATCGGATGACCGCAATCTAGTGAATGGGCGTTTCTATCGGCTTAAGAAAAAGAGTTAACGAGATGTGAAGGCAATAAGAGGCCGTTGCATGGCAAGTATTATCTTATTTATTTCTCTCAATATTTAACGATATTCCTGGGTTAACATCGGATTTCATCTGGAAATAGTGCCGACGCGCACCCAACCGAGACGTATGCCGCCCGGAGCGCGTGCCAAATCGGATCATCCTGCCTCACCTCGAAACAACTGGGTGAGTTTAAAGCTTCATTCACCATTTTTTTCCATTCTATGCGCTATTGCGCTGTGATCGTGAAAGAGGACCAAATGTCATCGAGCGGCAAAACCATTTTCTTTGCCGGCATGATCGCCGTTTTCGGTGTTTCGGGAGTTTCCGCGGCCGCAGACGATGACATGCTGCGCGTCTATATGGATCACGCGCGCGTGTTGAAGCTCGACCGGCCGGTCAGCAAGGTGATCGTCGGCAATGCCAAGGTCGCCGACGCGACCGTGGCCGATGCCAAGACGATCGTCCTGACAGGACGCAGCTTCGGCACGACCAATCTCGTTCTGCTGGACGCCGATGGCAACGCCATCCTCGACGAACGCATCCTGGTGTCGATCGACGAGGGCAACACGGTGCGCGTCTACCGGCAGACGGAGCGCTCCGTGCTGTCCTGCACGCCGAACTGCGAGCAGCACGCGCAGCAAGCGGCCGGAGGCACCACGTCACCCTGATCGGCCCGGCTCGGATTTTCGTATTCGTTTAAATCGTCGTATCGGACTGAAACGGAAAATCAACGAACGGACCCTAGTGTGGCAGGCAGATGTCGCTCGGGTCCAGGCAATGACGGTAGTTGATCAGAAGACGGATGAGCAGCGCGCCTTCGCGCCGTTCCGTTTCTCCCAGTTTCGCGCTGCCGCCCGCTCGCGCGACGGCGCAGCGGCGATCGAATTCGCCCTGCTTGCCATCCCTTATTTCGTCGTGATCTTCGCGATCCTCGAAACCTTCATCGCTTTCGCCGCCGAAGAACTCGTCTCCAACGCCGTCGATACGATGAGCCGCCGGATGCGGACCGGGCAGATCACTTACAATCTCGGCCGTACGACCGATATGACTCAAACGCAATTCCGTCAGGCCTTCTGCGGCGAGATCGCGATCCTGATCAGCTGCTCGGCGACCGAGGCCGGCACGCCGAGCAAGCTCTACCTGGATGTGCAGACCTTCGCCGCCTTCTCGGCCATTCCGACGACAATCCCCAAGCTCTCCGCCGACAGATATTCCGACATCAATACGGCCGCTATCAAATATTCGCCCGGCGGCGCCGGCACGATCAATATGGTGCGCGCCTACTATCGCTGGGAAATCATCACGGATCTGGTCCGGCCTTACATCACGACGATCCGTCCCTCCGACGGTTCGATGCCGACACAATATCTGATCATCGCGACCGCGGCCTTCCAGAACGAGCAGTATCCATAATGGCATTGCGCAACCCGTTCACCAGACTGGCACTGACGGCGCGGCGGCTGAGCCGAGAGCGCAGGGGTGCCGGCGCGATCGAGTTTGCGATCCTCTTTCCTGTGCTGGTCATGCTCTATATCGGCGCTTTCGAGATCACGATCGGCCTCAGCGTCTCCAAGCGTGCCACTCGCGCCGCCGGTTCGATCGCCGATCTTGTCACCCAGCAGCAATCCGTCACGAAGAGCACGCTTGCAGAGATGCGAGCGGTCGCAACCGCGATCTTCGTGCCCTACAACTCGAGCTCGCTGACGCTGAAGATCACCGGGATTACCGTCGACGCCAGCGCCAATGCCAAGGTGCTCTGGTCCTGGGCGCAGGACGGGAGCGTGCCCTATGCCAAGAACGTGGCGGTTAGCGACGTGCCCTCGGACATGAAGACGGCCAACAGCTTCCTCGTCCGTACCGAACTCAGCATTCCCTACACGATGTTCCTGTTCGCGCCGAACTTCATGCCGGATGGGATGCGCACGATCACCATCAGCCGCAGCTATTTCTACCGCCAGCGGCAAGGCGATTCGATCCCCTGCGGCGACTGCTGACGGCCTTCACGATCTCGAATTTGCCAAGCCGGCCGCGGCATTATATGCCTGGGCCTTAGCCACTTCCGACCTACCGGAGGGGTGATCGGTCTCTCGGGTGGAACATGGCGCGTGCCTTTCTTTTCGTTCTGGATTCCTTCGGCGTCGGCGGCGCGCCGGACGCGGCGGCCTATGGCGACGAGGGCGCCGATACGCTCGGCCATATCGCCGAATTCTGTGCAGCCGGAGCCGGCGATCGCGCTGGGCTGCGCAGCGGACCGCTTTGCCTGCCGAATATGTCCGAGCTTGGGCTGATGCATATTGCGCGCGCGGCCTCCGGTCAGTTTCCGGCCGGTATGTCTCTTCCGGAAAAGGTCTACGGCGTTTATGGCACCGCCAACGAAATCTCGCGCGGCAAGGACACGCCCTCGGGCCATTGGGAGATCGCGGGAACCCCGGTCAATTTCGATTGGGGATATTTCCCGACGGAGGGCGACGCCTTCCCGCCGGAACTGATAGAGGCCTTGTGCCGAGACGGCGATGTCCTCGGCATTCTCGGCAACTGCCATGCTTCCGGAACCGAAATCATCGCCCGGCTCGGCGAAGAGCATATCCGCACCGGCAAGCCGATTTGCTATACCTCTTCGGATTCAGTCTTTCAGGTCGCCGCGCACGAAGCGCATTTCGGTCTCGAACGCCTGCTCACCTTCTGCCGCATCGCCCGCGGCCTGCTCGATCCCTACAATATTGGCCGAGTCATCGCCCGGCCCTTCATCGGCCAGTCGGCTTCCACCTTCCAGCGCACCGGAAACCGGCGCGACTTCTCGGTGCTGCCGCCGGAACCGACATTGCTGGACAGGCTGCTCCAGAACGGCCGACACGTGCATGCCGTCGGGAAGATCGGCGATATCTTCGCCCATCAGGGAATTTCGCGCGTCATCAAGGCGACAGGCAACGAGGCGCTGATGGATGCGTCGCTGTCGGCGATCGACGCGGCGAACGACGGCGATCTCGTCTTCACCAATTTCGTCGATTTCGACATGAATTACGGCCATCGCCGTGACGTGCCGGGATATGCCGCAGCCCTCGAAGCCTTCGATGCGCGCCTGCCGGAAGTGCACAAGAAGCTCAAGCCCGGCGATCTTGTCGTGCTTACCGCCGATCATGGCTGCGATCCGACCTGGCGCGGCACCGATCATACGCGCGAACGCGTGCCTGTTATCGCCTTTGGCCCCGGCATCCGGTCGCGATCGATCGGCGTGCGCCGCACCTATGCCGATATCGGCGAAAGCATTGCGCGCCATCTCGGCATTCCGGCCGGGCCGCATGGGAGGAGTTTTCTGTGACATCGCATTTGAAGAAGGTCGAGCTGCACTGCCATCTGGAGGGCGCGGCACCCCCTGCCCTGACTGAGGCGCAGGCGCAGAAATACGGCATCGACATCAGCGGGCAGCTTCGCGACGGCGCCTATATCTGGCATGATTTCGCAAGTTTCCTCGAATGCTACGACAAGGTTTCGGAGGTCTACAAGACCGAGGAGGACTATGCGCTTCTGACCGAAACCTATCTCGATGAACTGGCCGCCATCAACACGATCTATAGCGAACTCATCGTCTCACCCGATCACGGAAAACGCATCGGGCTCGGCGCCGATGCCTATATAGCGGGTGTCTGCGAAGGCATCCGGCGCGCTCGGGAAAAGAGCGGCATCGAGGCGCGGCTGATCGTCACCGGAGAGCGGCATTTCGGCCCGGAGAGCGTGATCGGGGCGGCCGAATATGCGGCCAAGGCCGGCAACCCGTTGATAACAGGCTTCAACCTGGCCGGCGAAGAGCGCATGGGCCGCGTCGCCGATTATATCAGAGCCTTCGATATCGCTCGCGATGCCGGCCTGGGGCTCACCATCCATGCCGGCGAGGTTTGCGGCGCCTTCAGCGTCGCCGATGCACTTGATGCCGTGCGCCCCGCGCGCATCGGTCATGGCGTACGCGCCGTCGAAGATCTCGATCTGGTGAAGCGGCTTGCCGATCTCGGCACCGTGCTCGAGGTCTGCCCCGGCTCCAATATTGCACTGCGGGTCTTTCCCGATTTCGCTTCGCATCCGCTGCGCCGGCTGAAGGAAGCGGGCGTGCAGGTGACGATCAGCTCGGATGACCCGCCTTTCTTCCATACGTCGCTCGAGCGCGAATATGCACTTGCCGCTGAAGCTTTCGGCTTCGGCGATGCGGAGATCGACGCCATGACGCGCACCGCAATCGAAGCGGCCTTTGTCGACGAGGAGACGCGGAGGGCTCTGCTCGCCCGCCTTTGAGGGTGAGAGCCTGTGCTTACCGGGTAAGGCTTCGGAGGTTGGGGAAGATCGGCGCAAATTCGGCTGCACTCTTGCGGTCGGGCCGATTTCCGTGAAAGAAACATTCGATAGAAAGAATGAAAGGCTTCCCCATGGACGGCGTCACGGTCATCGATCACCCGCTTGTGCAGCACAAGCTCACCATCATGCGGCGCAAGGAGACATCGACGGGAAGTTTCCGGCGGCTGCTGCGCGAAATCTCCACGCTGCTCTGTTACGAGGTTACCCGTGATCTCGAATTGACGATGGCAACGATAGAGACGCCGCTGCAGACGATGGAATCGCCGATCCTGGAAGGCAAGAAGCTGGTTTTCGCCTCGATCCTGCGCGCCGGCAACGGGCTGCTTGAGGGCATGCTCGACCTGGTGCCTTCCGCCCGCGTTTCTCATATCGGCGTCTACCGCGATCACGAAACGCTGCAGCCGGTCGAATATTACTTCAAAGCGCCGGAAGATGTGGCCGAGCGCCTGATCATCGTCGTCGACCCGATGCTGGCGACCGGCAACTCCTCGATCGCGGCGATCGACAAGCTGAAGGAACGCGGCGCCCACAATATCCGCTTCCTCTGCCTGCTTGCCGCCCCGGAAGGCATCCGCAATTTCCGCGCCGCGCATCCCGACGTTCCCGTCTTCACCGCGGCGATCGACAGCCACCTTAACGAGAAGGGCTATATCGTGCCCGGCCTCGGCGACGCTGGCGACCGCATGTACGGCACCAAGTAATTTCAGCCTTCCTTTACCAAATCGAAAGAGTTTAACGGCCCGGCGGTTCTCCCCGGGCCGTTTTCCTGCCGATATTAGCAACTTATCAGCACTTGCCGCTTAGCAGTCTGAAAGCATGAGGCCTCGCATGAAGCGGGGTTTATACAGGAAGGATTTCTGTGTCATGCTCGTGCGTACAATCATATTCGCCAGCATCGCCGCCGTGCTCGCCACACAGGCGCCGTCCTTCTTCGCCGGCACCGGCCAACAGCCCGCCGACACTCCTTCCGCCAATTACATCTCGACCGAAAGCGGTACGCCCGCAGCCCCCGCACCCGTCTCCGGCAGCAATGCGATCCGGCTGCAGGCGGATGCGCAGGGCCACTATACCGGCAGTTTCAAGATCAACGGCAAGCCGGTGCAAGGCCTGATCGATACCGGCGCCACCTACGTAGCACTCAACGAGACGCTCGCGCGCCGGCTGGGCTTCACCGCCAACCAGCTCGATTTCCGCTATGGCGTGAACACCGCGAACGGCCAGACCAAGGCCGCGCATGTGACGCTCGACCGGATCGAAATCGGCGGCATCCGCGTCCGTGATGTCGAAGCCTTTGTCCTCAAGGATGAAGCGCTGACGGCGACGCTGGTCGGCATGAGCTTCCTGCAGAAGCTCGCCTCCTATTCCGTCGCTGACGGCTCGCTCAGCCTCAAGCAATAGACGGCGTCAGACAAGACCCGCAATAACGGGATTCAGCACCGGCTCGTCCTCGGTGATGCGATAGTGCTCGGCAATTGCTGTGGCTGCCCTCTCCGCCGCAGCTTCGTCGGCGGCGTGAACGAGGGCGATGGGTTCGCCGGCGTTCACGCGGGTGCCGAGCGGCAGGAGTTCGGAGAAGCCAACGCGGTGATCGATCCGATCCGCGGGATGGCGTCTTCCGCCACCGAGATCGATGACGCTGACACCGATGCCACGGGCGTCGCAGGCGGCAAGCCAGCCGGAGCGGGCCGCCGGGACAGGCTTTTCGACCGGCGCTCTGGCCAGGTATTTGTCCGGGTTCTCGACGAGATCGGCCGGGCCGCCGAGCATGGATACCATGCGCGCAAAAGCCTCGACTGCCTTGCCAGACGACAGAGCCCGGCGCGCCATTGCCTCGCCTTCCTCAAGCGAAGCGGCGATGCCCGATTTCTCCAACATCTCGGCGGCGAAGGCAAGAACGACAGTATCGAGCCGCGTATTCCCTTTCCTGCCCGCAAGGAAATCCAGGCAGTTGCGCATCTCGACGGCATTGCCGGCGCTATCGGCGAGCGGCTCGTTCATGTCGGTGATCATTGCCGAAGTCTTCACACCCGCGCCATTTGCCACTTCGACCAGCGACCGTGCCAGAATTTCCGCCTGATCGCGGTCGGCCATGAAGGCGCCGTTGCCGACCTTGACATCGAGCACCAGCGTCTGAAGACCGGCGGCAAGTTTTTTTGAGAGGATGGAGGCGGTGATCAAGGGAATGGAATCAACGGTGGCGGTCACATCGCGCACGGCATAGAGCCTGCCGTCGGCGGGCGCCAAGGCGCCGGTCTGGCCGATGATGGCGCATCCTGCCTGTTTGACCACTTGGTGAAACAGATCTGCATCCGGGGTGATCATATAGCCGGGAATGGATTCGAGCTTATCGAGCGTGCCGCCGGTATGGCCGAGGCCGCGGCCCGATATCATCGGAACGGCAAGGCCGCAGGCTGCAGCGATCGGCGCCAGCATCAGCGAGACATTATCGCCGACGCCTCCGGTCGAGTGTTTGTCGGCAATCGGACGGTCGATATCGGCCCATTGCAGCCGATTGCCGGAATCGGCCATCGCCAGCGTCAAGGCCACGATTTCCTCGCGCGACATGCCCTTGAACCAGACGGCCATGGCGAAGGCGCCGATCTGGCCTTCGGACAATCGACCGGCGGCAAGCGCGTCGATGAAAGACCGGATATCGGCAGCGTCGAGTTCGCCGCCGTCGCGCTTACGCCGGATGATCTCCTGCGGGATCATCTCAATAGCCCGACGCCGCGGCCGATGCCGGCTGCGCTCCGCTTAGAACCGCCAGTATATCGTCGAGCAGGCCGGAAGCGCCGAAGCGGAAGGTCGAAGGCATGGCCCAATCCGGCGCCATGATGGTTTCGGCGAGGCTGAGATAGAGCGCCGCATCGGCCACCGAGCCGATGCCGCCGGCCGGTTTGAAGCCGACCTTGCGTCCGCTTTCGCGAATGGCCCGGATCATGATGTCGGCGGCTTCGAGCGTTGCGTTGACGGCGACCTTGCCGGTGGAGGTCTTGATGAAATCGGCGCCAGCATCGATCGCAAGTTCGGAGGCGCGGCGGATCAATGCCGCCTCCTTCAATTCGCCGGTCTCGATAATGACCTTCAGCAGAACGGGGTCGGCGCATTCGGCGCGCACCGCCTTGACCATGTCGGTCACTGCCTTCTCGTTGCCCGACATGAACTTGCGGTAGGGGATGACCAGATCGATCTCGTCGGCGCCGTCGGCAATCGCCTCACGGGTTTCGGCGGCGACATCGGCCAATTCCATCTCGCCCGTCGGGAAATTGACGACGGTCGCGATCCGCACGGCATGGCCGGTGCCGAGGATATTGCGGGCCTGGCCGACGAAGCGCGGCCAGATGCAGATCGCAGCGCTGTTGCCATAGGGCGTCTGCGCGCGGGCGCAGAGCGCTTCGATCTGCGCCTCGGTGCAATCGTCCTTCAGATTGGTGAGATCGAGAAGGGAAAGGGCGACCGCCGCCGTTTCCCGGATGGAATGGCTATTCATCTTCACTTCCTCTACAGCATGATGCCGAAAAGTGTGAGCGGTTTTCGGACGACATCATGCTCTCACTATTTAATGTAGAACAGGATTCAGATTTTAGGCCGACCGGCCTAAAGTCATCCTGTTCTGGCCGCAATCATGTCTTTCAGTATGGCGGCGAGACGGGCGCCACCGACAGGCGCCATGTCCTTGGTTTCTTCATGGCTGAGCTCATTGCCGGTCATGCCTGCCCCATAGTTGGTGATGACGGAGGCGGCTGCAACCCTCAGGCCGAGCATTCTTGCGATGATGACCTCGGGCACCGTCGACATGCCGACGGCATCGGCGCCGAGGATGCGCGCCATGCGGATTTCGGCCGGCGTTTCGAAGCTCGGACCGGAGAACCACATATAGACACCCTGCGCGAGTTCGATCTTGAGCTTTGCCGCAGCCTTCCGCATCGCCGCGGCGAGGCCGGCGTCATAGGCATTGGTCATGCCGACGAAGCGATGGTCGCTCTCCTCACCGATCAGCGGGTTCATGCCAGAATAGTTGATGTGATCGGTGATCTGCATCACTGAGCCGGGCGGCATGTCGTCACGCAGCGATCCTGCCGAATTGGTCAGGATCAGCGCCTCGACGCCAAGCGCCTTCAAGACCTCGATCGGCAGGCGCATGGCGTTGGGATCGCCCTTCTCATAATAATGGACGCGGCCGGAAAGCATGACAACGGGCACGCCGCCGAGCCGGCCGGCAACAACTTCGCCAGCATGGCCGGAGACGGCGCTGACGGGAAAGCCCGGCAGGTCGCGATAGGGAATACGGACGGCGCCGTCCAGCTGACCGACGAGGGAGCCGAGGCCGGAGCCGAGCACGATGCCATGGCGCGGCTTGATCGCGCCGAGCAAGGCGGCGAGCAGGTCAACCGTCGCCTTCATCCGAGTTCCGTCTCAAAACTGAAGGGAAGAAGCTCTTCCATCGTCATGGTCTTTTGCACGCCCGCCTCATCGCAGAGATAGATCTTCGTGTCCTTTGCGGCGAATTCGGAAATCTTCTGGCGGCAGCCGCCGCAGGGCGGGCAGAGCGGCAGCTTCTCGGCGATGACCGCCATTTCGACGATCTTCTTCGCCCCGCCCATGATCATGGCGCTGATTGCCGTCGGCTCGGCGCACCATCCTTGCGGAAAAGAGAGGTTTTCGATGTTGGCGCCGGTATAAACCTTGCCGTCCTCAGCGCGGATCGCCGCGCCGACGGGAAATTTCGAATAGGGCGCATGAGCAAAGGCCATGGCGCCGCGCGCGGCTTCGAACAGGTCGTGGGACATGATCAACGTTCCTTCGTATAGGGCACGCCGCCGGCCTTCGGCGGGATCGCGACGCCGATGAAGCCAGCGAGCAGAATGCAGGTGAGGACATAAGGCAGTGCCTGAAAGACCTGAACAGGCACGGTGCCGATCAGCGGCACCTCCTTGCCCTGCATGAAATTCGCCAGCGCATCGAGGAAGCCGAAGAGCAGGCAGGCAAACATGACAGGCACCGGCTTCCACTTGGCGAAGACGAGGGCGGCGAGCGCGATATAGCCCTTGCCGGCCGACATGTCCTTGATGAAGGCGGCGGACTGGGCGATCGCCAGATAGGTGCCGGAAAAGCCGCAAAGGATGCCGGCGCACATGACGGCGCGGTAACGCAGCCAGGCGACCGAGATGCCGGCGGTATCGACCGCACCCGGATTTTCGCCGACGGCGCGAAGGCGCAGGCCGAAGCGGGTGCGGTAAAGCACCCACCAGGAGAAGGGCACGGCGAGGAAGGCGAGATAGGTGAGGATATTGTTGCCCGATATGACGTTGGCATAGAGCGGGCCGAGGATCGGCACATCACGAAGGGCATCGGCGCCCGGCAAGATGATCGGTGCGAAACGTGCGTCCGCCGGCAGCTGCGGCGTGCGCCCGCCCTGGCCGAACCAGGCCTGGCCGAGCACGATGGTAATGCCGGCGATGAAGAAGTTGATCGCGACACCTGAGACGATCTGATTGCCGCGATTGGTGATCGAGGCGAAGCCGTGCACCAGGCTGAGCGCCACGGAGCAGACGATGCCGGCACCGAGTCCGAGCCAGGCAGAGCCGGTGAGATAGGCCACACAGGCCGCGGCGAAGGCCGAGCCCAGCATCTTGCCTTCAAGACCTATATCGAAAACGCCCGCGCGCTCGGAAAACAATCCCGCCAGCGCCGTAAAGATCAGCGGAATGGAGAGACGGACCGTCGAGCTTAGGACGTTGATGAAGATGTCATAATAATCCATCGTCCGCTCCTCAAGCTCGCTGAAATTGCTGATAGACACGCACCATCGCCGGCCGGAACATATATTCAAGCGCACCGGCGAACAGAATAACCAGACCCTGGATGACGAGGATCATTTCACGCGTGATGTTCGGCATTTCGAAGGAGATCCAGTCCCCACCCTGATAGAGTGTGCCGAAAAGAATTGCAGCGAAGATAATCCCGAGCGGATGGTTGCGGCCCATCAACGATACGGCGATGCCGACGAAGCCGGCGCCGCCGACAAACTCCACCTGCAAACGAGCGGAAGAACCCATGACCGGATTGAGCGCCATCATTCCGGCGAGCGCGCCGGACAGCAGCATGGCGATGATGACGGTGCGGGCATAGGGAATGCCGGCATAGTCCGCCGCCGTCGAGCTCACGCCCAGCGTGCGCATCTCAAAGCCGAGCTTGGTGCGCCAGATGAGGATCCAGACAAACCAGGCGGCAAAAAGGGCGATGATGAAGGAGACGTTGAAGGGTGCGGCACCCAACTTGGCGCCGACGATGTTCATGACCCAGCCGAGCTTCGGAAGCTGCCCACCTTCGAGGAAAGTCCGGGTTTCCGGCGCCATCTTGCCCGGCACGATCAGCACGTGCACCAACAGATAGACCATGAGGGCGGCTGCGATGTAATTGAACATAATCGTCGTGATGACGATATGGCTGCCGCGCTTGGCCTGCAGGAAAGCGGGAACGAAGGCCCAGGCCGCACCAAATATCCCCGCCCCAACGATGGCGATCGGCATTGTCACATACCAGGGCACATAATTGTCGAGCGCCAGCGCTACCAGCGCGCAGCCGAGACCGCCGATATAGGCTTGGCCTTCGGAGCCGATGTTGAAGAGGCCGGCGTGAATGGCAACCGCCACGGAAAGGCCGGTGAAGATGAAGCTCGTCGCATAATACAGCGTGAAACCGACGCCTTCGCCACTGCCGAAGGCGCCTTCGATCAGCAGGGAGAGTGCGGCAAGCGGGCTTTCGCCGATCAGCCAGACGACGAAGCCGGAGATCAGGAAGGCGACGATGAGGTTCAAAAGCGGGATCAGGCCGTAGTTGATCCAGTTTGGCAGCGGAACGGAAGCAGTGCTCATAAAGGCCTCACGCGGCAATGCCGGCCATCATCAGGCCGAGGGTCTGTTCACCGGCATCGGGCGTCTTCTCGCCGACGACATGGCCGGCAAACATGACAAGGATACGGTCTGAAAGGGCGCGGATTTCATCGAGTTCGACGGAGACGAGCAGGATCGCCTTGCCCGCATCGCGCATCTCGATGATCCGGCGGTGGATGAATTCGATGGCGCCGATATCGACCCCGCGCGTCGGCTGGCCGATGATCAGCATCTTCGGATCGCGTTCGATTTCGCGGGCGACGACGATCTTCTGCTGATTGCCGCCGGAAAAATTCGCCGTCTTCAGCCGCGGGTTCGGCGGGCGGATGTCGTATTTTTCGATCTTTTCCATTGCGTCCTTGCGGATCGCATCGAGATCGAGCAACGGGCCTTTGCTGTAGCCCGGACGGCGGTGATAGCCGAGCACGGAGTTTTCATATTCCTCGAATTTCAGAACCAGGCCCATGTGGTGGCGGTCCTCTGGGATATGGGCGAGGCCGAGGTCGCGCAGACGGGCGGGATCGGCCTTGTCGATTGTCTGGCCGTCGAGAAGGATTTCGCCGGAGGTGGGTTTGCGGATTCCGGCAATCGCCTCCAGCAATTCCGACTGGCCGTTGCCGGCGACACCGGCGATGCCGACGATCTCGCCGGCGCGCACGTCGAAAGAGACGTTGTCGACCATGGTGACGCCGCGATTGTCCTTGACCGTGAGGTTGCGGACGGAGAGCACGGCAGCGCCTGGATTGGCTTCGCCCTTCTGCACGCGCAGCAGCACGCGGCGGCCGACCATCAGCTCGGCAAGCTCCTCCACCGTCGTTTCCGCCGTCTTGCGGGTGGCGACCATCTCGCCGCGGCGCATGACGGAGACCGTATCGGTGATCGCCATGATCTCGCGCAGCTTGTGGGTGATAAGGATGATCGTCTTGCCCTGGTCGCGCAGCACCTTGAGGATGCGAAAGAGGTGATCGGCTTCCGCCGGCGTCAGCACGCCTGTGGGTTCGTCGAGGATCAAGATTTCGGCGCCGCGATACATGGCTTTGAGAATTTCGACGCGCTGCTGCAGTCCAACAGGAAGCTCTTCGATCAGCGCGTCCGGATCGACCTCGAGGCCGTATTCCGTTTCCAGCCGCTTGAGTTCGGCGCGGGCCGAAGCGACGCCTCTTGCCAGCAACGAGCCGCCTTCGGCGCCGAGCATGACGTTCTCAAGCACCGTGAAATTGTCGACCAGCATGAAATGCTGGTGCACCATGCCGATGCCGGCGGCGATCGCCGCCTGACTGTCGCGAATGGTGATCGGACTGCCGTTGACGCGGATTTCACCGCTGTCGGCGTGGTAAAAACCGTAAATGATCGACATCAGCGTCGATTTACCGGCGCCATTTTCGCCGATGATGCCGTGGATCGTCCCCTTGGCAACGGTGAGGTTGATGTCCTTGTTGGCATGGACGGCACCGAATTTCTTATCGATGCCGACGAGCTCGATAGCGGGCTTATCTGTCACAGCAGGCTCCAAATAAGAAAAGGGCGTATGGCGAAAATCCCCTCCGCCATACGCCCGATCTCAATCGTCGATTACATCAGGGCGCGGATCACTTCGGGCAAGCGTTGTCCGAGGTGTAATCGTGAACCTTGACGGTTCCGGCGATGATATCGGCCTTGGCCTTGTCGACGGCGGCCTGCATTTCCGGCGTGATCAGCGACTTGTTGTTGTCGTCGATTGCAGCGCCAACACCATCTTCCTTGACGCCGAGCGCCTGAACGCCGCCGGTGAACTTGTCGTTCTTGGTATCGGTATAGGCGTTGTAAACGGCAAGGTCGACGCGCTTGACCATCGAGGTCAGCACCGAGCCCGGATGCAGATGGTTCTGGTTGGAGTCGACGCCGATCGACAGCTTCTTGTTGTCGGCGGCGGTCTGCAGAACGCCGAGGCCGGTGGCGCCGGCTGCCGCGTAAATGACGTCGGCGCCCTGGTCGATCTGGTTCTTGGTGAGCTCGCCGCCGCGAACCGGGTCATTCCAGGCGGCGCCGGTGGTGCCGGTCATGTTCTGGAAAACCTGGATATCGGCCTTGGCGGCGCGAGCGCCCTGCTCATAGCCGCATTCGAATTTGCGGATCAGCGGAATGTCCATGCCACCGACGAAACCGACCTTGCCGGTCTTGGAGGCCATGCCGGCGAGAATGCCGACGAGATAGGAGCCTTCCTCTTCCTTGTAGACGACCGAGCGGACGTTCGGCTTGTCGACGACGGAGTCGACGATGATGAATTTGGTGTCGGGGAACTCGGCTGCGACCTTCTCAATGGCCGAAGTCCAGGCGAAGGAAACGGCGACCACGGGATTGAAGCCGCGGCTTGCGAAGTTGCGGATGGCCTGTTCGCCCTGCGTGTCCCCCGTCGGCTCGAAGTCGCGATAAGCAATGCCGGTCTCGGCCTTGAACTTCTCGGCGCCGTTATAGGCCGCTTCGTTGAAAGACTTATCGAACTTCCCGCCAGTGCCGTAGACCAGCGCCGGCTTGACATCGGCGGCCAGCGCCGTCGTCGACATGGCAGCCACGGCAAGAAGGGTGAGAAGGGATTTTTTCATGAGTTGCAGCCCTGTTGTTGCTATTTGTTTGGGGTCCTCCCGCAAGCCCTTTTCGGACATGTCTGCGGAACCACCGACCTCCCCCCGGAGGCCTGGCTGCGCGCATCCTTGCATGGCTCACGGAAAAATTCACCAGAAATTTTTCAGGCGGTAAAGATTTGCAGCAATTGCTGAAAATCAGTTCTGCCGGGCGGTTTTTTGGACATTTCGCCGACCGGGATGCGGATTTTTTAGCCGATCCGCAGGCCGTTGCTGAAACTAGGGACGGGCTAATGCACCCCGTCTTTTGCCGGATCGCACCGGCTCAAACAGCGAAAGCACGTCGCATCAAATTTGATTCATGCGACGCGCTTTAGCTGTTTGTTTTTATGCATGTCCTTGTCCTGGAACCGCTGCACACTTCCGGCGACATGCATTAAGCCGTGAAGCGACCGGCGATCGGCGGCTTCTTGTAGCCGATCATCCAAAGAAGCAGCGCGATCACCAGAAAGACGGCAAAGGCCGGCTGGAGCATCAGCCACTGGAAGATGAAGGCGTAGAAACGGGGATGGATATAGTAGGATAGCGCAGATTGCAGCGAGGTCAGCGTGTCCGGGCTCACATCCTGCCAGGCCTCCGACATCGGCGTCATGACAACGGCGGATGCCGCAACCGACTGGATCGAATCGATGGTCCCGGCAATAACGGCCGCCGCAAGCGCGACAAGACTGGCCAGACGCAACAGGAAACGCATCAATTCCTCCGACGCTTCGATATGCCGGACAATTCCGGCGGTCCCGCGCCATTCTCCACCTTGAGAATTACATAGTCATCGATGGGGTGAAGCACAATGGACGGGCGCAGGCGAGTTTTATCGGAAGAAGTCAAAAAACTGTTAGATTTGGGTTGATCGGCAAAAATTCATCGGTATATATCGCGCCGTTCCGACGATTTGCTCCTCTCCTGGTGCGAACGCTAAAGGACAGGTGGCCGAGTGGTTTAAGGCGCACGCCTGGAACGCGTGTGTACGTGAAAGCGTACCGAGGGTTCGAATCCCTCCCTGTCCGCCATTTTTCGTCGATCTTGCGCCCGGCGCGGTACTCTGTGCGTCGGTACGCAAATACCTCTGCCTCAGGTCTACTGGGACGGTCCAGCGATCCTCTCGACACCGAACTGAGCGGGAATTGCCCTAATAACTCCCCCTCGCGTAACGTGGGGACTGCCTGAACGTGTCCTCGCCATCGTCGAACCCGGCCTCTCACGTCGCTCGCGTCGATTGGATTCAAGCCGTACCCAAACAAAGTGTCCGGATATTCTTAAGGGCGCTGCAGCAGGGCGCGTCCGATCGGCTTCGGATTCTCGCTGCGCAACACCAGAGACGTCGTCACGGCGCCAAAACGTGCGATCGTATCGACGATGGTTTCCAGTTCTCCCGGAGACGGAACCAGCACCTTCAAGAGGAAACAGTCCTCTCCGGTAAGGCGCAATACTTCCATGACTTGCGGCATCTCGGCAAACTGTTTCAGGCAGGCCTTGATATGTTCATGCGTCGTCCGCAGGCGAAGCACCGCCGTCATTCCAATGCCCAAAGCCGCGGGATCGATGCGGGCGGAATAACCGACAATGATGCCGCGGTCCTCCAGCCGCTTGACCCGCTCCGATGCCGCCGGCTGGGAGAGTCCGACCCGTCGACCGAGTTCGGAAATTGCGATGCGGCCATTTTCCTGCATCGCCTCGATAATCGCGACATCGGTCGGATCGAGCGCTACACGATTATTTTCCTGCAAAGCCATGGGATCACCTTGAAATCATCGGAGAAGGACGCGGTTTTCCGATGATCATTCATTCCGATGCAAATGAAAATGCATCATTTTTACCTGCACGATTGATCAGAGGAAACGCATGAAGGACATCATCATATTGCCAGGCATTGGCGGTTCGGGCGACGCTCATTGGCAGACCCGCTGGGAAATATCGAGCCCTGAAATGCGGCGTTTCCAGCCAAGCGATTGGGATAGGCCCGACTTGACGGACTGGATGTCGGCCCTCGATCGCGCCGTCGGCGCATCGGCAACCCCGCCGCTGCTGGTCGCCCACAGCCTCGCCTGTCTGCTGGTTGCGCATTGGCAGCAGCTTTCATCGCTTGCCGTTGCCGGAGCTTTTCTCGTGGCGGTCCCGGATCCGCAGTCCGCTTCATTTCCTAAGGAGGCGGCCGGTTTCGGCAATCCGCCATCGCAAGAGATGCGCTTCCCCACTCTGATTGTTGCAAGCGCCAATGATCCTTTCGGCACGCTCGAGCATGCCCGGGCACGAGCCGATCTCTGGGGTAGCGGCCTTGTCGAGATCGGTGCTTTCGGCCATATCAACGGGCAAAGCGGCCTTGAGGAGTGGACGCAGGGGAAGGCTCTGCTGACGGCCTTCGCCGCCGGATTGGCAAAACCTGATCGGTGTGATCTGGCTGAATAGAGCTCGGCGATGGCCGAGGTTTAAAACACCACGCGATTCCTGAATTTTTACCATGCCGCTTCACCGGGTCTTTGCACGTGACGCGGTATGCTCTGGAAAATTAATAACCAGAGGTAAAACAGGTGGAAGAACTTTCGGTGAAGTCGAAGATCATCAAATCCGTCTATTTCAGCCAGGAAGACGGGCGGCTCAGGATTTGCTTCAGGAATGGCGAGGAGCGGCTGTTCGAGGGCGTTCCCTCTTCGGAAGCGCATGCGATGATGGCGGCGCAGTCTCCCGGCCATTATTACCTCGACCGGATCAGAACCCGGTTTCGCAGGCTGGCTGCGTGAACAGTCGAGGAATGCCGCAACCGACCTGCCGGATCGTGTGGGATCGGCGCAGATTCGGTGGATATTAGCCGACCGTTCACCATTGATCTCATCTTGGTTGGATCGCACCGGCCGTAACGCGCCAAGTTGTCGGCGCTGCCGACTTGAAGATCGGCCAGCCGGGAGGCTCGGCGGCGGACCCCAGCCAGGAAGCCGGGCCTCCCCGTCAACTCAGCATCGAGATAGCAAATTAGGGCTAATCCTGTGAAAAACCGAAATCGTCGCATCCGGACTCGACAATGCTTCATTAGCATGATTGCATAAACCCCGTCTAAAGAGGGGGTGACGATGTTCGACGATCTGCTTGAGATGCAGGAACGCGGTGCACGCGACCGTTCGCTCGGCCGCAGTCTGGCCGACAATCCGATGTCGAAACCGGATGTCCTGCCGATCACCGACCTGCAGGAATGGTTTTCGATGTTCGACGCCTGGCGCTTCGGCTGGTCAATCGAGGACGCGATGGCCGGGCACATCGATATGCCCCGGGACGGCCGTGCGGCGCGGCGAGCCTAAACCAGGACGGTCTGATCGACCCTGTCCTCGGTGCCGAAGAATTTCAGGTAACGTTCGACCTCTGCCGGTTCGCCGGTCGCCTTCTGCGGATTGTCTGAGAGCTTCACCGCCGGACGGCCATTGGCATCGCTGACCTTGCAGACGACCGAGATCGGGTTGAGGCCCGAGATTTCGGTCGGGGCGCAGCCGGCAAAATCATTGGTCAGGTTCGTGCCCCAACCGAAGCTCATCCGCACCCGGCCTTCGAAATGCCGGTAGGTATCGATGATGGCATCGACATCGAGGCCGTCGGAAAAGATCAGCAGCTTCTGCCGCGGATCGCGGCCCATCTTTTTCCACCAGTCGATGATCTTCTCACCGCCTTCGATCGGTGGCGCGCTGTCCGGGCGGAAGCCGGTCCAGTCGGCCACCCATTCCGGGGCGTCGCGCAGGAAGGCCGCAGTGCCAAAGGCATCCGGCAGGACGATCAGAAGGTTGCCGCCATAGAGCTTGTTCCAGTCGCGCAGGATCTTGTAGGGCGCGTTGCGCAGCTGCTCGTCGGTTTGCGCCAGGGCAGCGGCCACCATCGGCAGTTCGTGGGCATTGGTGCCGACCGCCTCGAGATCGGAATCCATAGCCAGCAATACATTGCTGGTGCCAGTAAAGGCCGGGCCGATGCCTTCCTTCAGCGCCTCGACGCACCAGCGCTGCCACAGAAAACTGTGGCGGCGGCGGGTGCCGAAATCGGAGATGCGCAAGCCTGGCAGTTCCCTCAGCCGCTCGACCTTCGACCACATCTTCGCCTTGGCGCGGGCATAGAGCACGTCAAGGGTGAAAGGGCCGAGTGCCTTCATCGCCGAGCGCGACCGCAGCTCGTTGACGATCGCGAGCGCCGGGATCTCCCACATCGTGGTTTCCTTCCAGGCCCCGTGAAAATCCAGCACATATTGGCCGTCTTTCTTCGACAGCTCGTATTCGGGAAGCTGAAAGTTGGAAAGCCAGCCGAGGAATTCCGGCTCGAAAATCTGCGCGCGGCCGTAGAAGCTGTTACCCGCAAGCCAGATTATCTCCTTCTTGGAGAGCCTCAGCGTACGGGCGTGATCCAGCTGTTCACGCAGTTCACCTTCGTCAATCTCCTCGGCGAGGTGGACGCGTTTGGTCCGGTTGATCAGCGTGAAGGAGGCATTGACGTCTGGATAGAGCTTCCAGATCATCTGCAGCATCAGCAGCTTATAGAAGTCGGTATCGATCAGGCTGCGGATGATCGGGTCGAGCTTCCAAGCGTGATTGTAGACGCGTCGTGCAATATCGGTCTTGGCCATGAATTCCTGCCCCTGTCCAATCCGGTCAGGTGCTGCCAAGTGTCCGGGCCGGCGCACGAAACCGGCTCGTGCGTCTTCTTATCGAAAAATCGGCGGGCAAAGTCCAGATAAAACATAAACATCCCGCCGCGGCACGGCGGCGGGATGGGCGATCATCTGGAATTGCTCTATTGGGCCGGCGCCGCAGGCTGGGCCGGCGCCGCAGGCACAACATTCGGGGCCGGCGCTGTTGCCGGCGTCTCGGTCGGCACTGCGTTGCTATTCTGCTGCGTCGGGGCAGGTGCTGTTTCCGATTGCTGGAGCTGCTGGCCGGGCTGCTGTGGCGCCACCTCGTTCGCCTCGCGATTACCCCAGATCTCGACCGGGATCCACACGACGAAAGCGAGGATCAGCGCGACGAGCAGCACCGTGAGGATCCGGTATCCCATGCGCCCCTGTTTTGCCTTGACCGGCGGGATCTGCTCTTCCTTGTGAAGCTTGCCGTCGGATTTTTCCCAGCGTGTTTCCGTCTGATGCGCCATCATCGTCTCCTTCCGCTGCCTTAGAGCATGATGCCGAAAAGTGTGAGCGGTTTTCGGACGACATCATGCTTTAACTCTTTAATTTAGAACAGGATTCAGATTTTAGGCCGACCGGGCCTAAAATCATCCTGTTCTAGCGGCCGATCCGACCGCAAAACGTTCGCAGAGAAAACGGTCAGTCGTCTCGAAGGTTCCGAGCGCTCAATAGCCGGCGGCGCGGTCGATCACGAATTGCAGCGGTTCACCGCGCTCGAAGCGGGCGATCTGTGTCTCGACATGACGGAACAGGGCGTTCTCTTCGGAGACCGCCGCGTCATGCGGGGTGATGAAGACGTTCTCCAACGCCCACAGCGGGTTATCTGATGCTAAGGGCTCCGCCTCGAAAACATCAAGCGAGGCGCCGCCGAGGATGCCGCTCCGGACCGCCGAGACGATATCGGCCTCGACTTGGCTGCGGCCGCGCCCGGCATTGATGAAGACCGGGCGTCCAAGCGCACCGTCGCGGCGGAGCTTCTTAAATAGCCCGCTATCATAGAAACCCGTAGTGTCTGGTGTCAGCGGCAACAGACCGACGAGAATGTCGGTCCTGGCGAGGAAGCCGTCCAGTTGGCGCGCGTCGAAGGTCTCGACGCCGTCGATCTCTTTGCGGGTGCGCGACCAGCCGATGACGTTGAAACCCATCACTTTCAGCTTGGCGACCGCGTCCTGCCCGAGCATGCCGAGGCCCATGACGCCGACCGTCACCTCCGCTGCTTCGGGCGCGATCAATTTGGCCCATTCGCGCCGCCGCTGGCTGATATCATGGGCGTATTGCCCGCGCAGATGCATCAGGCATTGCATCACTACCCATTCGCTCATGCGGGTGGTCAGGCTGCGATCGACGAAACGAACGATCGGTATATCAGGCAGGCCATCCATGCCGATGATATGGTCGACGCCGGCGCCGCCCGAGAAGATCACCTTGAGGTTCGGAGCCCGGTTGAAAAGATCGGCATCAGGCTTCCAGACAAGCGCGTATTCGGCCGCTCGCAGATCCCGCATGCGATCGGCCGGATCGGCGAGATTGATGCTGCCGCGGTCGGCAAAGGCCGTTTTCAGCACGCGGGCGACGCCTTCGGGATTGAACTTGATGTCGACGAGAACAGGAGAGGGTGTGGACATGATGTTCTTTACTGCTGCACGGCGGGCGTCGGCACCGCCTCGATGTTGAAGGCGGCGGCCATCAGCGCCTTGGTGTAATCGTCCTTCGGAGCACGGAAGATTTCCGAGGAAGGCCCCTGCTCCACCACCTTGCCGAAACGCATGACGATGACGTCGTTGGCAAGCGCCTTCACCACCTTCAGATCATGGCTGATGAAGAGATAAGCGAGGTCGTGCTTCTTCTGCAGGTCGCGCAGGAGATCGACGACCTGGGCCTGGACGCTCATATCGAGCGCCGAGGTCGGCTCGTCGAGCATGACGAAGCGCGGTTTGAGCACCATGGCGCGGGCAATGGCGATGCGCTGGCGTTGGCCTCCGGAAAATTCATGCGGGTAACGCCACCGGGTCAGAGGGTCGAGACCGACCTCCTCCAGCGCCCAGCAGACGCGCTGGTCGCGCTCTTCCGCGCTCAAGGAGCGCTCATGCACCTTCAGCCCTTCGGCAATGATATCGCCGACCGACATGCGCGGGCTCAGCGAGCCGTAAGGATCCTGGAAGACGATCTGCAGCTGATTCCGCAGCGGCCGCATCTCGCTGAACGAATAGCCGGCTATGTCCTTGCCGACAAAAGCGATCCGCCCTTGCGAGGAGATCAGCCGCGTGAGCGCCAGGCCGAGGGTGGTCTTGCCGGAACCGGACTCGCCGACGACGCCGAGCGTCTGCCCGGCGCGTAGCGAAAGATCAATGCCGTCGACTGCCTTGACGTGGTCGACGACGCGGCGCATCAGCCCCGCCTTAATCGGGAACCAGACGCGAATGTCGGAACCTTCCATCACCACCGGCTTCGACGGATCGGCAAGCGGCGGCTCGCCGCGCGGCTCGGAAGCAAGGAGGTGCCGGGTATAATCGTGCTTCGGATTGGCGAACACCTCCGTGACGGTTCCCGTCTCGACGATCCTGCCCTTGGTCATGACGCAGACGCGATCGGCGAATTTGCGTACGATGCCGAGATCATGGGTGATGAACAGCAGCGACATGCCGTGAGCCGCCTTCAATTGCCGCAGCAGTTCGAGGATCTGCGCCTGCACGGTGACATCGAGCGCCGTGGTCGGCTCGTCGGCGATCAGCAATTCCGGCCGGTTGGCCAGCGCCATGGCGATCATGACGCGCTGGCGCTGGCCGCCGGACAGTTCGTGCGGATAGGCCTTCAACCGCTTTTCCGGCTCGCGGATGCCGACCTGGTTCAACAGGTCCAGCACGCGCTGGCGCGCCGGCTGGCCGGTGATGCCCTGGTGCAGGGCGAGGATTTCGGCGATCTGCTTCTCGATCGTATGAAGCGGATTGAGCGAGGTCATCGGCTCCTGGAAGATCATGGTGATGTCGTTGCCGCGAACCTCACGCAACGCCCGCTCCGACGCCTTCAAGAGATCCTTGCCCTTGAACAGGATCTCGCCGGACGGATGGCTTGCGGTGGGATAGGGCAGAAGCTTCAGGATCGAATTGGCCGAGACCGACTTGCCGGAACCGGATTCGCCGACGAGCGCGACCACCTCGCCCTTGGCGATATCGAAGGAGATGCGATCGACGGCAAGCGAGGTGTCGCCGCCCTGATGAAAGGCAACCGAGAGATCGCGGACGGAAAGGAGCGGTTCTGTCATGTCATTCATCGGAACGTCTTCCTCGGGTCGAAGGCGTCGCGCACGGCTTCGCCGATGAAGATCAGCAGGGACAGCATGATCGACATGGTAAAGAACGCCGTCAGCCCGAGCCATGGCGCCTGCAGGTTGGTCTTGCCCTGGGCGATCATCTCGCCGAGCGAGGGGGAGCCCGGCGGCATGCCGAAGCCCAGGAAATCGAGCGAGGTCAGCGTCGTGATCGAGCCGGAGAGGATGAAGGGCAGGAAGGTCAGGGTCGCGACCATTGCGTTCGGCAGCAGATGGCGCCACATGATGGTGCGGTTATTGACGCCGAGGGCGCGGGCGGCGCGCACATATTCGAAATTGCGGGCGCGCAGGAATTCGGCGCGCACGACGCCGACGAAGCCGACCCAGGAAAAGAGCAGCATGATGCCGAGCAGCACGAAGAAGCCGGGCGGCAGGATGGCGGCGATGATGAGCAAGATGTAGAGCACTGGCATCGACGACCAGATCTCGATGAAGCGCTGCAGCAAAAGGTCGGTCCAGCCGCCGAAATAACCCTGCACCGCGCCGGCCGCAACGCCGATGATTGCCGAGCAGATGGTCAGCGCCAGCCCGAAGAGCACCGAGATGCGGAAACCGTAGATGACGCGGGCGAGCACGTCGCGGGCCTGATCGTCGGTGCCGAGCCAATTGAGGTTGCCCAGCGTGCAGGCCGGATCGTTGACCCCTTGCGGATAGCCGGAGCAGCGCTCCTCCTTTGTCATCAGCCAGAAGGGCGGCGTCGGCGCCGAGTGCGGAATGTTGGAGTTGACCGAGCGGTAGGAATAGCGGACCGGCGGCCAAATCATCCAGCCATTGGCGTTGATCTCGTCTGCGATCACCGAGGAACGGTAATCGGTTTCGGCAAGGAAGCCGCCGAACTTCTCCTCGGGATAGTCGATCAGCACCGGGAAGAGGATTTCGCCCTTGTAGGAAGCGATGATCGGCCGGTCGTTGGCGAGGAATTCTGCAAACAGGCTGAGTACGAAGAGCAGCAGGAACAGCCACAACGACCAGTAGCCGCGGCCGTTCGCCCGGAAATTCCGCCAGCGGCGAATATTGGTCGGCGACAGCAGGCCCTTGCGCGGCGGCTTGACGGGGGTTGCGACGGCAGGATTTGCGGTAGCGTCCATCAGACATCCCTCCGCTCGAAATCGATGCGCGGATCGATCCAGGTGTAGATCAGGTCGGAGATCAGGCTGACGAAAAGGCCGAGCAGCGAGAAGATGTAGAGGGTGGCGAAGACGATCGGATAATCCCGATTGACCACCGAGAGATAGCCGAGGCGGCCGAGACCATCGAGCGAGAAGATGTTCTCAATCAGCAGCGAGCCGGTGAAAAAGGCGGAGATGAAGGCGCCGGGAAATCCGGCGATGATGATCAGCA
Source organism: Rhizobium lentis (assembly GCF_014200175.1). Taxonomy (GTDB): domain Bacteria; phylum Pseudomonadota; class Alphaproteobacteria; order Rhizobiales; family Rhizobiaceae; genus Rhizobium; species Rhizobium mulingense. The sequence goes on from NZ_JACHBD010000012.1 coordinate 68,785, forward strand.
TGGCATTGCGGAACACATGGCCATACAGCACCTGCCGCTCGTTCAGCCCCTTGGCACGGGCGGTGACGACATATTGCTTCTTGATCTCCTCGATGAAGGAATTCTTGGTGAGCAGCGTCGTCGTGGCGAAGGCGGCGAGCGAAAGCGAGATCAGCGGCAAAGTGAGGTGCCAGAAATAATCGAGCGGCTTCTGCCACCAGGCGAGCTGGTCGAAATTATCGGAAACCAAGCCCCGCAGCGGGAACCAGTCGTAAAATGAGCCGCCGGCGAAAAGCACGATCAGCAGGATGCCGAAGAGAAAGCTCGGCACGGCATAACCGACGACGATGACGCCCGAAGTCCAGACATCGAAGGTCGATCCGTCCTTGACTGCCTTGCGGATGCCGAGCGGGATGGAGATCGCGTAGGAGAAGATCAGGATCCAGATGCCGAGCGAGATCGACACCGGCAGCTTTTCCTTGATGAGGTCGAGCACCGAGGTGTTGCGGAAGAAGCTCTCGCCGAAATCGAAGCGGATGTAGTTCCACATCATCTCGCCGAAACGCGTCAGCGGCGGCTTGTCGAAGCCGAATTGTTTTTCAAGCTTGGCGATCAGCTCCGGATCGAGCCCCTGGGCGCCGCGATATTTCGAGCTTTCTTCGCCTCCTCCTCCGCCGAGAAGATCACCGCCGCCGGACAGGCGCTGATCGGCGTTGTCGGCCTGGCCGGTCAGTTGGGCGATCACCTGCTCGACCGGACCGCCGGGGGCGAATTGAACGACGATGAAGGAAATCGCCATGATGCCGACGATGGTCGGAATCATCAAAAGCAGGCGGCGAATGATATAGGCACCCATCAGCCTTCAGCCTCCGGGAATGTTTTTCCTGTCTGCACGCCGTTCAGTCCAATGCCGCTCAATCCGCCAGCCTTCCCTTGCCGGCCCCGCCGGCTTGTCGTGATTCGCTTTCGCCATTTGGAGCCTGGGCCCCCTGCAATGCAAGCCCACTCATTTTGCCGAGGTGGACCACCAAGCGTCCGGAAAACCAAGGCTGTAGGCCGGAAACTCCGGCGGATGCGTAATGGTGTTCCAATAGGCAACGTTTTGCGTCTCGCGGTAGAACAGCGGGATGACGTAGTGATTTGCAAGCAGGACCCGGTCCATGGCCTTGATCGCCGCTATCTGCTCATCGCGGTTCGGCGCGAAGATAATCATGCGAATGAGCTCATCGACGGCCGGGTTGGCAATGCCGGCATAATTGCGAGAACCCTGCTGATTGGCCGAGCCGGAACCCCAGTAGTCGGCCTGCTCATTGCCCGGATTCATCGTTTCAGCCCAAACATTCCAGATCATGTCGAAGTCGAAGGTGCGTTCGCGATTGACAGCTTGCGACGCGTCGACTGTACGGACGCGCGCATCAATCCCGATTTTCTTGAGGTTGTTGGCGTACGGCACCGCCCAGCGCTCCAACATTGGACTCGACAATAGGATCTCGAAACTCATCGGTTGGCCGGTTTTGGAGTTGGCCATCCTGTTGTTCTTGAGCTCCCACCCGGCTTCTTTCAACAGTGCAATAGCCTTGCGGAGGTTGTCGCGGCTTTTCTGCGGATCACCACCGACCGGATTAGTGTAAGGCGTCGTAAAGACCTCTGGCGGAACTTTGTCCTTCAGCCCCTGCAGTAGTTCAAGTTCCCGTCCCTGAGGCAGGCCGGAGGAGGCGAGGTCGGTGTTCCAGAAATAGCTGTCGATCCGCTTATAACTGTTGAAAGCAACCGTGCGGTTCAACTCTTCGAAATCGAAACCGTAATTCAGCGCCTTGCGAACCCTGATGTCCTTGAAGAGGTCGCGCCGCATGTTGGGCACGAGCGCTTGCAGGATGCCGGTAGAGCGAAGCGGGTTTGCAACCTCCTCCTTCTTGACGCGTCCTTCCTTCACTGCGGGAAAATCATATCCCGTCGCCCAGCGGGCAGCGGTTGTTTCTTGCCAGTAGTCGCTGTTGCCGGCGCGAAAGGCTTCGAACTCGACGTCCCGATCACCGAAATAGGTGTAGATGACGTTGCGGAAATTGTTCTGGCCGACATTCACATTGAGGTCCCTTCCCCAATAGTCATCACGCAGTTCATAGCGGATCGTGGCGCCGGGCGAGAAGGAGGCGATCTTGTAAGGTCCCGACCCCATCACCGGCTCCAGGGTCGTCTTGGTAATGTCGCGCGGTTTACCGTCCGGTCCCGGCGCCTCCCACCAATGTTTGGGGACGACCATCAATTGGCCAAGAATGTTCGGCAGTTCGCGATTGTTCTTCTCATCAAAGGTGAAAGTGACATCACGCTCACCCGTCTTTTCCGCTTTAACGACGTGCTGGTAGTAGTTGCCGGCAATCGGGTTCAACTCCTTGGTCTTGCTCAGACTAAAGATGACGTCTTCAGGCGTTACCGGCTGACCATCGGCCCATTTCGCTTCCTTGCGCAGCCGAAAGGTCGCGCTTGAGACGTCATCTGGATAGGAGAGCCCTTCGGCAAGCAGGCCGTAGGAGACGAGGAGTTCGTCATCGGCCGGCTTCAGCAAGGTGTCATAAACAAGCGACAGACCTACCGCTGTCTGGCCCTTCGCAAGCAGAGGATTGAAGGTATCGAAGGCACCGCTTGCGGACAGACGGAGATCGCCACCTTTTGGGGCATCGGGATTGACGTAGTCGAAATGCGCAAAGCCAGGCTTGTACTTCATCTCGCTGACGACCGAGCTTCCGATCTGAAATGGCTGGTCCTGGCCCACGGCCGTCAATGGCGCCAACACACCTGCAAGCGCCAGAAACACACCGATCTTCAACCACAGAGCCGCCATTCACGTTTTCCCCTGATTTTTCATAGATTCGACAATACGAGAAATAGGGGCGAAAAACAGGAGAGAGTTTGGTTTTTGCCGGGCTCGCGAAATTTTGAGCCCTTATCGGCGTCAGCGATCGCAGATGTCTTGACCGCTGCGGCGATCCGCCACCGCCGCCTCCGGCGCCCGCCCGGCAAATCATCGATTCACCAAAATCTCTTTTCACGTTAGATTCGCAACAAATCACTTCTCAAGGGAACAGCATGGCATTCGGCTTCGCTCAAGCTTTCAGGACATTCGGCAGACTGGCGCTCGTCGGCGCAATCGGCGCAGGCCTTGCCGCCGGCGACGTCGGCGCCGAGCAGAAGACGCCGAGCCCGGGCAGTGCCAAGGCGCTATTCGCAGGCGTCAGCCTGCCGACGCAGGGGGCGGCCCAGCCGATCGGCTTTTATGCCAAGGGCTGCATGACCGGCGCGGTGGCGCTGCCGACCGACGGGCCGACCTGGCAGGCGATGCGGCTATCGCGCAACCGCCGCTGGGGCAACCCCGCGATGATCGCGCTCTTGGAACGGTTTTCGCAGGATGCGGTCAAATATGCCGGCTGGCCGGGCATACTCGTCGGCGACATCGCCCAGCCGCGCGGCGGGCCGATGCTCAACGGCCATTCCTCCCACCAGATCGGCCTCGATGCTGATATCTGGTTTACCCCGATGCCGGCGCGCCACATGACGGCTCAGGAGCGCGAAGACCTGCCCTTCACCAGTATGCTGCAGAAGGACAAGTTCCTCACGGTCAATCCCAAGGTATGGACGGAATCGCGTGCGCGGCTTTTGATGCTGGCGGCGAGCTATCCCGAAGTGGAGCGCATCTTCGTCAATCCGGCGATCAAGAAGAAGATGTGCGACACCTGGACCGGCGACCGCACCAACCTTGGTAAGCTTCGGCCAATATACGGCCATGACTCGCATTTCCACATCCGCATCAAATGCCCGCCCGGTGCTGCCGGATGCACGCCGCAAGCTCCTGTCGGCTCCGGAGACGGTTGCGACAAGTCGCTTGCCTATTGGTTCACACCGGCGCCTTGGGCGCCACCGAAACCGCCCAAGCCCGGCGCCAAGCCGCCGAAGCCGCCGCGTGAGATGATGGTCTCCGATCTGCCGAAGGCCTGCGCCGCAGTGCTCGATGCCGCTTCCGTCGCTTCGGTGCAGGCCGCCACCTATGGCGGGACGTCCGCCGCAACGGCCTTCACCGCCGCTCCGGCAGCAGCGCCGGCTGCCGACGACGATGAGGCGCTGCCGGATGTCGGCCCTGTTCCGAACGATAAGCCGACGATCCAATGAGGGCGCCCGAGACCGAGGGCAGGGCGCTGTCTTTCAAATCGCAAATTCTTGGTATAAAGCGATCAAATCGATTGAAATGTTCGGGCGGAGATTGACTTCATGGCCGGCAGCAAATGCGTTGCGTTGATCGCGCATGACCAGAAGAAGGATGACATGGCGGCGTTCGCCCGCGCCAACGAGCATCTTCTCTCGCGCTGGAAGATCGTCGCCACAGGCACGACCGGCGGACGCGTGCTCGACGCCGCTCCCGATCTCAACGTCACCAGGCTGAAAAGCGGGCCGCTTGGCGGCGATCAGCAGATCGGCGCGCTGATTTCGACCGGCGAGGTCGATGCGCTGATCTTCTTCGTCGATCCGCTGACGCCGATGCCGCATGATGTCGACGTGAAGGCGTTGATGCGGCTGGCGATCGTCTACGACATTCCGATGGCGCTCAACCACGCGACCGCTATAAAGCTCCTTCCCACCCTCGAAGCCTGATCAGCACGGAACCGGCCATGCCAAAACCGAACCAAAGCACCGCTCCGCTGCCCTTCCCGATCCTGGTCGGCGATATCGGCGGCACCAATGCCCGCTTCTCCATCCTGTCCGATGCCTATGCCGAGCCGAAGCAGTTTCCGAACGTGCGCACGGCAGATTTCGCGACGATCGACGAAGCGATCCAAAACGGCGTGCTCGACAAGACCGCTGTGCAGCCGCGTTCAGCGATCCTCGCCGTGGCCGGGCCGATCAACGATGACGAGATCCCGCTGACCAATTGCGACTGGGTGGTGCGGCCGAGAACGATGATCGAGGGTCTCGGCATCGAAGACGTGCTCGTCGTCAATGATTTCGAGGCACAGGCGCTGGCAATCGCCGCCCTGTCGGATGAAAACCGCGCGCGCATCGGCAATGCCACCGGCGACATGATCGCGTCACGCGTCGTGCTCGGACCCGGCACCGGCCTCGGCGTCGGCGGGCTCGTGCATGCCCAGCACAGCTGGATCCCGGTTCCAGGCGAAGGCGGCCATATCGATCTCGGGCCGCGCAGCAAGCGAGACTATGAGATTTTCCCGCATATCGAGACGATCGAAGGCCGCGTCTCGGCCGAGCAGATCCTCTGTGGGCGCGGCCTCGTCAATCTCTATAACGCCATTTGCATCGTCGACGGCATCCAGCCGACGATGAAGGATCCGGCCGACATCACCTCGCACGCGCTCGCCGGCAGCGACAAGGCCGCCGTCGAGACCGTCTCGCTATTTGCTACCTATCTCGGCCGCGTGGCCGGCGACATGGCGATGGTGTTCATGGCACGCGGCGGCGTCTACCTCTCCGGCGGCATCTCGCAGAAGATCCTCCCCGCGCTGAAGAAGCCGGAATTCCGCCGGGCCTTCGAGGACAAGGCGCCGCATACTGCGCTGCTTCGCACCATCCCGACCTATGTAGTGACGCATCCGCTGGCAGCCCTTGCCGGGCTTTCCTCCTATGCGCGCATGCCGGCCGATTTCGGCGTCTCGACGGAAGGCCGCCGCTGGCGGCGCTGACCCAGTGCGCGTCCCACCCGGACGCGCCGCACTCTAGCCAAACCGATCCCAACTCTTTATAGAGCCGCCAAAAGCACGCGTCGCCCCTGCGCCGCGTTGGGTCGAGACAGGAAAGCTCATTATTGGAAGCGGCGGAAAGCAGAAAGCAGAGCGTCAGCAGCGATACCGTCACCGGCATCCTGAAGCGCATCATCGCTGAAAACGGCCGCGACCATCTCTGGGGTTATGTCTTCGCGATTGCCTGCCTCATCATCGTGGCGCTTTCGACGGCGTTCACTGCCTGGATCATGCGGGCGATCATCGATGAGGCCTTCGCCAATCGCCGCGCCGAGGTCGTCTGGATCATCTGTCTTTCGATCTTCGTCGCCTTCGTGCTGCGCGGTTTTGCGAGCTACGGTCAGGCGGTGGCGCTTTCCAAGGTCGGCAACGATATCGTCGCGCGATATCAGCGCCGCCTCTACGCGCATCTGATGACGCTTTCCGTCGGCTTCTTCAGCGAAGCGCGCTCGGCCCATATCGCCGCGCAGGTGAGCCAGAACGTCAGCGGCATCCGCGACGTGCTCAACCTCACGATCACGTCGACGGTCCGCGATCTCCTGACCTTCGTTTCGCTGATCGGCGTGATGGTCCTCCAGGACCCGCTGCTCAGCCTTGCCGTGTTCATCATGGCGCCGCCGCTGCTCTATGCGCTTCGCTATGTTTCCAAACGGCTGCGCTCGGCAACCCGCGAAGCCGTGCATCTGAACAGCCACGTGCTGGGCGCCATGCAGGAGACGATCCAAGGCATCGCCATCGTGAAAGCCTTCACGATGGAAGAGGAGCTGGAACGCAAGGTCAACAAACTTATCAAAGGTGCTGAAAACCGGGCAAACCGGATTGCCCGGCTTTCCGAACGCACCTCGCCGCTGACCGAGAGCTTTGCGGGCTTTGCCGTTGCCAGCGTGCTTGCCTATGCCGCCTACCGCTCGATCTATTACAACGTGCCGCCTGGCGCCTTCTTCTCCTTCGTCACCGCCTTGCTGCTGGCTTATGACCCGGCCCGCCGGCTTGCGCGCCTGCAGGTGCAGATGGAGCGCGCCGTCGTCAATGCGCGAATGATCTATGAACTGCTCGACATGGAGCCGCGCCAGCGCGACCTGCCGGATGCTCAGCCGCTGACGGTGACGCAAGCCAGGATCGAATTCCGCAACGTTTCCTTCGGCTACGGCAATGAGAGCGTACTGAGCGGAGTCAGCTTCATCGCCGAGGGGGGCGCGACGACGGCCCTGGTCGGGCCCTCGGGGGCCGGCAAATCCACCGTCATCAACCTCATTCCGCGCTTTTACGACCCGCGCCAGGGCGAGATCCTGATCGACGGGCAGGACATCGCCCACATCACCAAGAAGTCGCTGCGCCAGCAGCTCGCCTACGTCTCCCAGCAGCCTTACCTGTTCGAGGGCACGATCCGCGACAACATCCGCTATGGCCGGCCGGAAGCGACCGATACCGAGGTAGAAGAGGCAGCCCGGCTTGCCTATGCGCATGATTTCATCTGTGCCCAGCCACAGGGTTACGATACGCCGGTCGGCGAAAACGGCGTAACGCTTTCGGGCGGCCAGCGCCAGCGGCTGTCGATTGCGCGGGCCCTGGTGCGCAATGCGCCGATCCTTCTTCTCGACGAGGCGACCTCGGCGCTGGACACCGAATCCGAAGCCGCCGTGCAGAAGGCGCTCGACGAGGCGATGACCGGACGCACCGTCGTCGTCATCGCCCACCGGCTTTCGACGGTTGTGCGCGCCGACAAGATCGTCGTCATGCAGCAGGGCCGGGTCGTGGAAGAAGGCAATCACGAGACGCTTGCGAAGGTCAGCGACGGTCTTTACGCTCGCCTCAACAATCTGCAGAGGCCTTCGGCTTCCGATTCAAACTAAGCTGATACGAGAGACCGAAATGAGCGATGCTGCGATGAAACTGGTGGTGGTCGGCGCGGCAGGGCGCATGGGACAGACGCTGATCCGGCTCATCCATTCCATCGAGGGCGTGACTTTGCATGCCGCCGTCGAGCGCGCCGGTTCGCCGTTCGTCGGCAAGGACGCCGGCGAAATTGCCGGGCTCGGCCCGGCCGGCGTCATCATCGGCGACGATCCGCTCAATGCCTTCCTGCATGCCGAAGGCGTGCTCGACTTCACTTCGCCGGGGGCGACGGTGGAATTTTCAGGCCTTGCCGCCCAGGCCCGCATCGTCCATGTCGTCGGCACCACCGGCTGTTCAGAAGACGACAATGCCAAGATCGCCGCGGCCGCCCGCCATGCCCGCATCGTCAAATCGGGCAATATGAGCCTCGGGGTCAATCTGCTCAGCGTGCTCGCCGAACAGGCTGCGCGGGCGCTCGATCCTGATGACTGGGATATCGAAATCCTGGAAATGCATCACAAGCACAAGGTGGATGCGCCTTCCGGCACCGCGCTTCTTCTCGGCGAGGCCGCGGCCAAGGGGCGCAATATCGATCTCGCCTCGAAATCGGTCCGGGTGCGCGACGGCCATACCGGGGCTCGCGAGGCCGGCACGATCGGCTTTGCGACGCTGCGTGGCGGCTCCGTCATCGGCGAACATTCCGTGCTTTTCGCCGGAGAAGGCGAAATCGTCACCCTGTCGCACAGTGCGGCCGACCGCTCGATCTTCGCGCGCGGCGCTATCAAGGCGGCTCTCTGGGCGCGCGACAAAAAGCCGGGTCTCTATTCCATGCTCGACGTGCTCGGGCTTTCTTCCCAATAACGACATTCGGAGACATATTGATGAGCGGAACCCTCGTCCTCGTTCGCCACGGCCAGAGCGACTGGAACCTGAAGAATCTCTTCACCGGCTGGAAGGATCCCGATCTGACCGAGCTCGGCATCCAGGAAGCCAATGCCGGCGGCGCAGCACTCGCCGAATACGGGATCAAATTCGACGTCGCTTATACGTCGGCACTGGTGCGCGCCCAACACACGCTGAAGCTCATCCTCGACAAGGTCGGCCAGCCCGACCTGCCGACGATCCGCGACCAGGCGCTGAACGAGCGGGACTATGGCGATCTCTCCGGCCTCAACAAGGACGACGCTCGCGCCAAATGGGGCGAGGAACAGGTGCATATCTGGCGCCGTTCCTATGACGTGCCGCCGCCCGGCGGCGAAAGCCTGCGCGATACCGGCGCCCGCGTCTGGCCTTATTATCTCACGGAGATCCTGCCGCGCGTGCTCAGGGGCGAGAAGGTGCTGGTCGCCGCACACGGCAATTCGCTGCGTTCGCTGGTCATGGTGCTCGACAAGCTGAGCAAGGAAGGCGTGCTTGCCCTCAACCTCGCGACCGGCGTTCCCATGGTCTACAAGCTGAACGTCGATTCCACCGTCGCTTCCAAGGAAGTGCTCGGCGACATGTCCGGCGCACATTGAAGCCAATCGCCGCGCCAGCCGACGACGGCTGGCACGGCGCATGTATCAATTCTCGATCGTGAACTGCACCCGGTCGGCCGCAAACCGGCTGATCGAATATTGCACCGGCACGCCGTCAAGATCGGTATTCATCGCCTTGGCGATCAGAAGGATCGCACCGGGGGTGAGTTCGAGATCGGCCAGATCGGCCGTGTCGGCATGCGCCGCCGTCACCTCGGTCGTCGCCCGAACATAATCCGCCAGCCCAAGTTCGGCGAAAGCTTTGGTGATCGATTGATGTTTACCGTAGGCCTCGCCGATCCCGGCGAAACGCTCGGCGGGAAACCAGCTCGTCGCCTTTGACACCGGCCGCCTGTCGGCCTCGCGCAGCGTTTCCAGCCGGATCACCTGTGCGCCCGGCTTCAGGCCCAGCCAACGGGCGACCTCGACGCTCGCCTCCTCCGTCACCTCATCCAGCAGCAGGCTGCGCATCTCGCGCGCCTGATCGCCAATGCCGGCGGTAAAACGCGTGCGCCTGGTGATCGGGAAGCTCAGCCGCTCCTTGCGCTCGATCAGCGTGCCGCGACCTTGCACCGCACGAACGATGCCTTCCTGCGCCAAGGCCGCCAATGCGCTGCGCACCGTATGCCGGTTGACGCCGAATTGCAGCGCCAGGACGGTTTCGGGTGGCACCATTCCCGTTTCGTCATAGGCGCCGTTGCCGATCGCCTCGCGAATTCGGTCGGCGATCTGACGCCAGAGCGCCACGCCGGTCTGCCTTTGCACCTGCTTCAATCCCGCCATTCCATCCCCGCCCTGCCATTTCGCGCCTTTTAACACCCTTCACACGCCTGAAAGAACGCGGAGGCGCTGCAGGGTGTCACACGCTTGTCACGGCATCGTTTTAGGAATAAGTCTAACTTGTGCAATTGTCTATATCAATAGACATTTCGAGGAAAGCGTCGATGAAATCAGCGGACAGGAACAACGCTGCGTCACAGACGGCATCGGGGCGCAAACGCGCCGCCGATCTGTTGGCGCGCGCAGAACGCAGCGAACTCTCGGCGGCCTGGGATGCGTTGCCGCAAAAGCCTGCGGCGCATCCGGTTCGTGGACCGGAGACCGGGCTGGTGATGGTGCGCGGACGCATCGGCGGCGGCGGCGCTCCCTTCAATCTTGGCGAGGTGACGGTCACGCGCGCGACGGTCCGGCTCGACTCCGGCTCGGTCGGCCATGCGCAGGCGCTCGGCACCGACCGCGAGAAGGCGCGCCTGGCGGCGATCTTCGATGCGCTGTGGCAGGAGGAAGCGACGAAGGATTTCGTCGAACGGGCGCTGCTTTTGCCGATCACTGAGCGGATCGCCGCTGCCGAACGCCGTAAGGCCGACGAGACGGCGGCGACCCGCGTCGATTTCTTTACCATGGTGCGGGGAGACAACTGATGGGTTTCAACATGGAAGCCTTGACCGGCGGCTTTGCAGAGCCGGTCTTCCACGCCCAGAGCGTCTTCAAGATGCTGATGGATGGCATGGCCCGTCCCGGCACGATCCAGACCGTTCAGCCCGATGTCACACCGCCTGCGCCGCTGGGCATTGCCGCCGGCGCGATCGCGCTGACGCTTTGCGACCACGACACGCCGGTCTGGCTTTCGCCGGGGCTGACGAAATCCGCCGTGCCGGAATGGCTCGGCTTCCACGCCGGCGCGCCGCTGACCACGGAGAAGGCCGAGGCACGCTTCGCCTTCATCGAAGCCGGTGCCGCGCTTTGCCCCTTCGGCCTCTTCGCCTCTGGCACGCAGGAATATCCCGACCGCTCGACGACGCTCATCATCGAACTTTCCGCCCTCGAAGGTGGCCGCGGACTGGCGCTGATCGGCCCCGGCATCCAGAGTGTGACAGAGATCGCACCTGTTGGGATGCAGGAGACCTTCCTTCGGCTCTGGACCGAGAACCGCGCGCTCTTTCCGCGCGGCATCGACATCGTGCTGACATCGGACGAGCGCTTCCTCTGCCTGCCGCGCACCACCAAGATCACAGCAACGGAGATCTGAGCTCATGTATGTTGCCGTCAAGGGTGGCGAAGCCGCCATTGCCAATGCCCACCGCCTGCTTGCCGACCGCAGGCGCGGCGACCGTTCGCTGCCGGCGATCGGCATCGACCAGATCGTCGCGCAGCTGGCGCTTGCCGTCGACCGTGTCATGGCGGAGGCCTCGCTTTTCGACCGCACGCTCGCCGCGCTCGCCATCCGCCAGTCGCGCGGCGATATGATCGAGGCGATCTTCCTGCTGCGCGCCTACCGCACGACGCTGCCGCGCTTCGGCTATTCCAGGCCGCTCGACACGGCTGATATGGCGATCGAACGCCGTATCTCGGCGACCTACAAGGATCTCCCGGGCGGCCAGCTCCTCGGGCCGACCTTCGACTATACCCACCGGCTGCTCGATCCATCGCTGCTTGCCGACGAAGCGGTCGAGACGCCGGCGCAGCGCGCCGCCGAGACCGGCCGCGTCATGCGCGTCTCGGAAATCCTCGGCGAAGAGGGCCTGATTGAGACTGATGGCGACATGCCGGAGGATCACGAGGTCAGCGACCTGACGCGCGAGCCGATGGAATTCCCGATGAGCCGTGACCTTCGCCTGCAGGCGCTCGCCCGCGGCGACGAAGGCTTTCTGCTGGCGCTCGGTTACTCCACCCAGCGCGGCTACGGCCGCAACCATCCCTTCACCGGTGAGATCCGCATCGGCGAGGTCGAAGTCGAATTCGACGTGCCGGAACTCGGTTTCGCCGTCTCGCTCGGTACGATCCAGATCACCGAATGCCAGATGGTCAACCAGTTCAAGGGGTCGGCCAAGGCGCCGCCGCAGTTTACCCGCGGCTACGGCCTGGTGTTCGGCCAGAGCGAGCGCAAGGCGATGGCGATGTCGCTGGTGGATCGCGCATTGCGCGCCGAAGAGCTCGGCGAGGATATCACCGCGCCGGCCCAGGACGAGGAATTCGTCATCTCCCATTCCGACAACGTCCAGGCGACCGGCTTCGTCGAGCATCTGAAGCTTCCGCATTATGTGGACTTCCAGGCCGAACTCGATCTCGTCCGCCGCATGCGCCGCGAATTCGAAGCCGCCCGCAACAGCGACGAAGGCATGAAGGAGGCCGCCGAATGAACGATCTCGCCAGCTACAACTTTGCCTATCTCGACGAACAAACCAAGCGGATGATCCGCCGCGCCGTCCTGAAGGCGATCGCCATTCCCGGCTATCAGGTGCCCTTCGCCTCGCGCGAAATGCCGATGCCATACGGCTGGGGCACCGGCGGCGTGCAGGTGACGGCCTCGATCATCGGCCCCGACGACGTGCTGAAGGTCATCGACCAAGGCGCCGACGACACGACCAACGCCGTTTCCATCCGTGCCTTCTTCCAGAAGGTCGCCAATGTCGCGGTGACGACGCATACAAGCGAGGCGACCATCATCCAGACGCGCCACCGCATTCCCGAGGAAAGGCTCAAGGCCGGCCAGGTGCTCGTCTACCAGGTGCCGATCCCCGAACCGCTGCGCTTCCTCGAGCCGCGCGAGACCGAGACGCGCAAAATGCATGGGCTGGAAGAATACGGCCTCATGCACGTGAAGCTCTACGAGGATATCGCCCGCAACGGCCGCATCGCCACAACCTATGCCTATCCGGTCAAGGTTCATGGCCGCTACGTCATGGATCCCTCGCCGACGCCCAAATTCGATAATCCCAAGATGCATCAGTCGGAAGCGCTGCAGCTTTTCGGCGCCGGCCGCGAAAAGCGCATCTATGCCGTGCCGCCCTTTACCGACGTCGTCAGCCTGGATTTCGAAGACCATCCCTTCGAAATCCAGCGCTTCGGCAAGCCCTGCGCGCTCTGTGGCGCCGAGGACGTCTATCTGGACGAGGTGGTCCTCGACGACAAAGGCGGGCGCATGTTCGTCTGCTCCGATACCGACCATTGCGAAGATCGGCGCGCACACGGACATGCCGGCGAAATGCTGGCCCGGGAGGCTGCAGAATGACCGATACGCCGCTTCTCAAAGTCAACGACCTTTCGAAGTTCTATGGCAACCGCGTCGGCTGCCGCAATGTGTCCTTCGAGCTCTGGCCGGGGGAATTGCTCGCCATTGTCGGCGAATCCGGCTCGGGCAAGACGACGCTGCTGAACTGCATCTCCACCCGGCTGATGCCGACGACCGGCAGTGTCGAATACCACACGCGCGACGGCAGCTACCGCGATCTCTACCATATGAACGAGGCCGAGCGCCGCTTCCTGATGCGCACCGACTGGGGCTTCGTGCACCAGAACCCGGCCGACGGGCTGCGCATGACGGTTTCCGCCGGCGCCAATGTCGGCGAACGCCTCATGGCGATCGGCGACCGGCATTACGGCAAGATCCGCTCCACCGCCATCGACTGGCTGGAACGCGTCGAGATCGATGCCGATCGCATCGACGACCAGCCGCGCGCCTTTTCCGGCGGCATGCGTCAGCGATTGCAGATCGCCCGCAACCTCGTCACGAGCCCACGCCTCGTCTTCATGGACGAGCCGACCGGCGGCCTCGACGTCTCGGTGCAGGCGCGCCTGCTCGATCTCGTGCGCGGCCTCGTCAACGATCTCGGCCTCTCGGCCATCATCGTCACCCACGACCTCGCCGTCGCCCGGCTTCTGTCGCACCGGATGATGGTGATGAAGGACGGCTACGTCATCGAACACGGGCTGACCGACCGGGTGCTCGACGATCCGCGCGAACCCTACACGCAACTGCTCGTTTCCTCGATCCTGCAGGTCTGAGCGCCGCTGCAGGTCCAAAACCAGGGAAGAAGACATCATGCCGACGCCCCTCGTCATTTCCGAAGTCTCGAAGAGCTTCACCATGCACCTGCGCGACGGCATCCGGCTGCCCGTCGTTTCCGATGTCGCCTTTTCGGTCGCATCAGGCGAATGCGTCGTGCTCGGCGGCCCGTCGGGCATCGGCAAGAGCTCGCTGCTGAAGATGATCTACGGCAATTACGCCGTCGACACCGGCCAGATCCTGATCCGCCACGACGGGCGTATCGTCGATCTGGCCTCCGCCGATCCGCGGACCGTACTCAACGTGCGGCGCCAAACGCTCGGCTATGTCAGCCAGTTCCTGCGTACCGTGCCGCGTGTGCCGGCGATCGACGTTGTTGCCGAACCGCTCGTGGCGCGCGGCGAAGAAGTCGTCGTTGCGCGGGACAAGGCAGGCGCACTGCTCGCCAAGCTCAACCTGCCGGAGGCGCTGTGGCAGCTTCCGCCCGCCACCTTCTCCGGCGGCGAGCAGCAGCGCGTCAACATCGCCCGCGGCTTTATCACCGAGCATACGATTCTGCTTCTCGACGAACCCACAGCCTCGCTCGATGCGAAAAACCGCGCCGTCGTCGTCGGCATGATCGCGGAAAAGAAGAAGGCGGGCGCCGCCCTTCTCGGAATCTTCCACGACGAGGAAGTGCGCGAAGCGGTCGCCGACCGGATTCTCGATGTCCAGCAGTTCTCGCCGCGAAAGATTGCTGCATGAGCCGCAAGCTTGATATCGAACCCTATATCCACGAGACGGCCTCCGTCAGCGATTCCACCTTTGGGCGCTATACGGAGGTCTCGGAGCGCTGCCGCATCAGCGAGGCGACCTTCGGCGACTATTCCTACATCATGCAGGACGGCTCCGTCTGGTGCGCGACGATCGGCAAGTTCGTCAATATCGCCGCCGCCGTCCGCATCAATGCCACCAACCATCCGACCTGGCGGGCGACGCTGCATCATTTCACCTATCGCGCCGCCGACTACTGGCCGGACGCCGACATCGAGGAGGATTTCTTCGCCTGGCGGCGCGCAGACCGCGTGACGATCGGCAACGACGTCTGGATCGGCCATGGGGCGACGATCCTGCCGGGAGTCTGCGTCGGCAACGGCGCAGTGATCGGCGCCGGCGCCGTCGTGTCAAAGGACGTCGCGGCTTACTCGATCGTCGGCGGCGTGCCGGCCAAGCTCATTCGCGAGCGGTTTTCGAAAACGGTCGGCGAACGTATGGACCGGCTCGCCTGGTGGGACTGGGAGCACGACCGGCTGCGCGCGGCACTGCAGGATTTTCGCAACCTTAGCGCGGAAGATTTCCTGGCCCGCTACGACGGTTAAACCTCCGATATAGGCGCGGCGAATTGTGACACGAACTACACAAATATGACATGTGAGGTTCATCAAGCTCGACTAAGGCGATGCTGACCGAGGCCTGGAGTGCAAGGGGAAGCGCATGATGTTCGAGCTGAAGGATGTCACCCGCCGTTTCGGAAACAAGCTCGCCGTCGATACCGTCACCCTCGCCATT
Organism: Rhizobium lentis; assembly: GCF_014200175.1. Taxonomy (GTDB): domain Bacteria; phylum Pseudomonadota; class Alphaproteobacteria; order Rhizobiales; family Rhizobiaceae; genus Rhizobium; species Rhizobium mulingense. Next base: position 84,192 of record NZ_JACHBD010000012.1, read on the forward strand.
CCCCAGGGCCAGATGGTCGGCGTCATCGGCCGTTCCGGCGCCGGCAAGTCGACGCTTCTGCGCATGATCAACCGGCTTCAGGAGCCGAGCTCCGGCTCCATCCATTTCGCCGGCGTCGAGGTCTCCGGGCTTCGCGGCCGGGCGCTGCGCAACTGGCAGCGCGACTGCGCCATGATCTTCCAGCAGTTCAACCTGGTGCCGCGCCTCGACGTTCTCACCAACGTCATGCTCGGCCGCCTCAATCACCGCTCGACATTCTTGAGCCTCCTCAACATCTTCACCCGCGAGGAACGCGTGCACGCGATCGCGGCCCTCGAACGCCTCGGCATCGAGCAGACGGCGCTGCAGGCGGCCGGCACGCTTTCCGGCGGCCAGCAGCAGCGCGTGGCGATCGCCCGCGCCCTGATGCAGAACCCGAAGATGGTTCTTGCGGACGAGCCGATCGCCTCGCTCGATCCGCTGAACGCCAAGATCGTCATGGATGCGCTGCGCGACATCAACGAGCGCGAGGGCATCACCGTCATCACCAACCTCCACACGCTCGATACCGCCCGCAACTATTGTGAGCGCATCGTTGGCATGGCCGGCGGCCGCGTGGTCTTCGACGGCACGCCGTCGGACCTGACCGGGGAAGCGGTGAAGGCAATCTACGGGACGGACAAGGACGGCGCCGGCATCGACGAAGCGATGACTTCGACATCGATCAATCCCGCTTCCGAGCGGGCAGACAATCAAACCGCCGGCATCCAACCGCTGGCGCTGGCCGGCCTGTGAAAGAGGTGGCCGCGATCGAGAGCCCGCGTCAAGGGCACACTTCTTCGTAACGGAAAGCCGGGGACACCGGTCAATAGGAGAGAACGCATGTTGAAGAAAGTACTCTTTGCGGCAACGGCGCTGTTTGCGCTCGCCGGCAGCGCCAATGCCGCAGACCTCAAGGAATTCCGCATCGGCATCCTTGGCGGCGAAAACGAAACCGACCGCCTGCGCAACTATGCCTGCCTCGCCGACCACCTGAAGCAGGAATTTGGCTTCGAAAAGGTTTCGCTGTTCCCGGCCGCCGATTATGACGGCGTCATCCAGGGCCTTCTCGGCGGCACGCTCGACTTCGCCGAACTCGGCGCTTCCGGCTATGCGGCCGTCTACATCAAGGATCCGAAGGCGGTTACGCCGATCCTGACGACTCAGCAGAAAGATGGCTCGACGGGCTACCACTCGATCGGTCTCGCGCTGAAGTCCTCCGGCATCAAGACCATCAAGGACGCCAAGGGCAAGAAGCTCGGCTACGCTGATCCGGACTCCACCTCCGGTTACCTCGTTCCGCTGACGCAGATCCCGAAGGACACCGGCATGCCGAACGACAAGTTCTTTGCCTCGACGCAGTTCAACGGCGGTCACGAAAACAACCTGCTTGCCGCCTATGACGGCAAGGTCGACGTTGCCGTCGACGACTCTTCGGGCATCGGCGATTTCAAGGACGGCTACACCTCCGGCACCTTCCGCAAGGAAGTCGACAAGGGCGCCGTCGATCCGAACAAGCTGGTCGAAGTCTGGCGTTCGCCGCTGATCCCGAACGGCCCGCTCGTCGTGCGCAACGCGCTCGGCGAAGAGTGGCAGACGAAGCTCGCAGCCTTCTACACGGCCCTGCCGGAAAAGGATCACAAGTGTTTCGCAGCCGTCGAAGGCGGCGATTACAAGGGCTATGCCCCCGTCAAGCACGAGTTCTACAACACTGTCGTCGAAGTTCGTAAAGCGGCCATCGGCGGCTGATCGCCTTTTCAATGCGGGGCGGCCGGCAACGGCCGCCCCTTCTTTTGTGACCGGTCGGGGCATTCATGACTATTGCCGATACACAGCCGCGCATGCAGAGCACTGAGGAGATCGGGACCGCCTGGGAGCGGATGGTCGCCAAGCGCCGCTTTTACACCGTCCTTGGCCTGGTTATCCTCATCGCGGCTTTCGTCAGCTCCGTTCGCTTCGCCGACGAGAGCAATGCCGGCCACTTCTTCGACCGCCTGCCGCATCTCTTCGACTTCCTGAGCTGGCTCATTCCCAAGGATTGGAACGACGTCTGGCGCGCGCTGTTCGACATAGCGAGCGTGAACGACAAGGGCGGCGAGGAATTCAATTTCGACAAGGGCCGCGTCTACGTCTGGGGCGCCTTTTACATCCCCGAATATTTCGAGCTGATGATCGTCACGATCAACGTGGCGCTGCTTTCAACGCTCATCGCCTTTGTCTTTGCCGTTCCCTTGAGCTTCTTTGCCGCGCGCAACCTGACGAGTTCATGGCCGCTGCGCATCTTCACCAAGCGCCTGATGGAATTCCTGCGCGCCTTCCCCGAGATCGTCATCGCCGGCCTGTTTTCGGCGATCCTGTCGATCGGGCCGGTCGCCGCCATCATCGCCATCATCCTGCACACGATTGGCGCGCTCGGCAAACTCTTCTACGAAGTCGCCGAGAATATCGACATGAAGCCGCATGAGGGGATGAAGGCCGTCGGCGCCAACTGGTGGGAGCGCGTGCGCTTCGCCGCCCTGCCGCAGGTGCTGCCGAATTTCACCTCCTATGCGCTCTTACGCCTGGAGATCAACGTGCGCGCCTCGACCATCATCGGCGCCGTCGGCGGCGGCGGCATCGGCGAGGAGCTCAAGCTTTCGATCTCGCGCGGCTTCGGCGCCAAGACGATGGCGCTCGTTCTGCTGCTCTTCATGACGATCATCGCCGTCGACCAGTTCTCCGCCTGGCTGCGCCGCCGGCTCGTCGGCGAGCACGCCTTCCTTCTGCAACATTGAGGCCGCCATGACGGTGATCGACGCAAACCGCATGAACGAAATAGAAGCGCGCTATCCCGAATATTTCCACAGTTCGCTCCGCCGGCGCTTCAGCGGGCTGATGGTCCTGATCGCGACGCTGCTCTACAGCCTTTACGCCGTCTGGTTCTTCGATCTGCCCAGGCTCTTTGCTGAAGCCCATTGGGAGCGCGTCGGCATCTATCTCAGCCAATGGGTGAGCTACGACGTTCAGCCGGAATTCCGCATCCAGGACAACGGTTCGATCGAGGTGCGCTATCCGCGCTTCTCGCCGCTCGGCGACAATCCCCGCCCCGATTGGCTGGTCAACAACCCGGACGGCAGCGTCACCCTTTCGATCAGCGGCGCGAGCCGCACCGTCACCGTCTCGAAGAGTGTGACGATCGTCACCGCGCATGGCGTCAGCGTCCCCGTCGACGTTTCGAGCGGCGCGCCGAAGGTCGTCGGGCCAGTACCCGGCTGGATGACGGTTTATGACGACAACGTGCTTGCCGACCTCGGCTTTGCCGGCGACGTCAGCATTTCCGTCGATCGCGTGAAGGTCCGCAAGCGTTTTATCGGCTGGGCGAATTTCATCTTCGACACGCAATCCTCCTTCTTCGACAAGCCTTTTAGCGAGGTCGTCGGCCTCATCGTCTCCGGCCCGCGCATCAAGCCCGAGCAATCCAACGTGTCGCTCGCCTTCGACGATATATGGAACAATAGCGAATGGCAGCATGGCGATGTCTGGACCAAGCTTTTCCAGACGATCGTCATGGCTTTCCTCGGAACGCTGCTCGGCGCGCTCGCCGCCTTCCCGCTTGCCTTCCTGGCGGCGCGCAACATCACGCCGAACCGCCTCCTGAACCTCCTGAAGCGGTTCTTCGATTTCCTGCGTTCGGTCGACATGCTGATCTGGGCGCTGTTCCTGACCCGCGCCTTCGGCCCCGGCCCGCTTGCCGGCAGCGGCGCGATCTTCCTCACCGAGACTGGAACGCTCGGCAAGCTCTATTCCGAAGGGCTGGAGAATATCGACAACAAGCCGCGGGAAGGCATCAAATCGACCGGCGCGCAGACGGTGCTCGTCCATCGTTACGGTATCATGCCGCAGATCGTTCCCGTCATCGTCAGCCAGACGCTCTACCAGTGGGAATCGAACGTGCGCGGCGCCACCATCATCGGCGCCGTCGGTGCCGGCGGCATCGGACTCAAACTCTGGGAAGCGATGCGCACCAACGCCAACTGGGAAAACGTCGCCTATATGGTCATTCTGATCCTGATCGTCGTCTTCCTCTTTGACGCCGCCTCGAACGCCCTGCGCCATCGACTGATGGGCAGCAGGACACACTGACGATCACAAGGTCGTGGCGTGCGGCCGCGCCATCATCATTCTGTCACGGAAATCTTTTAGCCGAGGAGCCTGCTTGCGGTTTTCCGCCAAATCACTGCACATTGCGCTCCCCCGTTTCGACGATCCCCAGGAACAAAAGCCTTGCGCTACGCTCTTTATTTCTCGCCGCCGAAGGATGATCCCCTGACCGGTGCGGCCTCGCACTGGCTCGGCCGCGACGCCTTTACGGGCGAGACCTATCCTGCCCCGACCTATGAGCAGCTCGGCCAGGCAGAGCAGTTCGAGCTGACCGCGGATCCACGCCGCTATGGCTTCCACGCGACGATCAAGGCGCCGTTTGCGCTTGCCGCGTCAGTCACCGAAAAGGACCTCATGGTCTTTGCCGAGGATTTTGCTGCGCGCACGCCGGCCTTCGAGATTCCCGAACTCGTGCTCGGCCAGCTCGGCCGTTTTTTTGCGCTCGTCCCCGGTTCTCTTCATCAACCGCTTCAGGATTTCGCCGCGAAGGTGGTAAAGTCTTTCGAACCGTTTCGCGCGGGGCTTTCGGAAGCCGATATCATCAGGCGCAATCCGGCGAAGCTCAGCGACAGCCAGCGCGCCAACTTGAAGCGCTGGGGTTACCCCTATGTCATGGAGGATTTCGGCTTCCACATGACGCTGAGCGGGCAAGTGCCCGAGACGCGCGCCGTAGTGATGAAAGCGATTCTGGCCGAACGTTTTGCCGGTTTCACCGGCCGGCCGCTGTCGATTTCCGGCCTTGCCGTGTTCGTCGAGGAGACGCGCGGCGCCCCGTTCAAAGTTCATTCCTGGCTGCCGCTTTCCGGCGCCAAAAGCTGAAAGACCTGACGAGATGAGCAATGAGACCGTGTTTTCCAACGCCCGCATCGTTCTCGAGGATGACGTCCTCGCCGGATCGATCCTCATCCGCGACGGCAAGATCGCCGATATCTCCGAAGGGAGTTCGGTAGCCGGCGAAGATTTCGAAGGCGACTTCATTATTCCCGGCCTCGTCGAGTTGCACACCGACCATCTCGAAGGACACTATCAGCCGCGCCCCGGCATTCGTTGGAACAAGACCGCGGCGGTCCAGGCACATGACGCACAGATCGTCACATCGGGCATCACCACGGTGTTCGACTGCTTGCGCATGGGTGCGGACGAGGACGGCGGCTTCGAACATGGCGAAATGCGCGAGATGGCCGACGCCATCCAGTCGGCGGAGCGGGAAGGCCGACTGCGCGCCGAACACCTCCTGCATCTGCGCTGCGAGGTTTCGGCCGACAATGTGCTCGAACATTTCGCCGATTTCGAAAAAGACCCACATGTGCGGCTCGTCTCGCTGATGGATCACGCGCCCGGCCAGCGCCAGTTCCAGACGATGGATCAGTACATCTTCTACTACCAGAAGAAGCGGGGCCTGAGCGACGAGGTCTTCGCCCGTTTTGTCGCTAAGCGCCAGGCGGAATCGGCGCGCAATTCGACGCCGCATCGCAACGCCATCGCCAAGGTCTGCGCCGAACGCGGTATCACCGTTGCAAGCCATGACGACGCCACACTCGCCCATGTCGACGAGGCCATCGATAACGGCGTGCGGCTTGCCGAATTCCCGACCAGCTTCGATGCCGCCAGGGCATCGCACGAGCACGGCATGAGCGTGCTGATGGGCGCGCCCAACATCGTGCGCGGAAAATCCCATTCCGGCAATATCGCCGCCCGCGATCTCGCCGAAATGGGCGTGCTCGACGTGCTGTCCTCCGACTACGTACCGCTCAGCCTGCTGCATGCTCCCTTCATCCTCGCCGACGAGGTGGAAAGCATCACCCTTCCGAAAGCGATCGCGATGGTGACGTCGACGCCTGCCCGCACCGTCAGCCTCGATGATCGAGGCCGGATCGCGACCGGGCTGCGCGCCGATCTCGTCCGTGTCCACCGCTCGCACGGCGTGCCGGTCACACGCTCCGTCTGGCGCCAAGGACGCCGTGTCGCATGACGCCGCACGAACCCCATCCCGGAGCCGGCGCCGAGCGCGGCATCATGGTCGTCGTCGTCGGGCCGAGCGGCGCCGGCAAGGACACGCTGATGAATCTTGCCGCCCGGCATTTCGCCGGCCGCGCCGACGTTCACTTCACCCGCCGCGTCATCACCCGCCACCGCGACGCCGGCGGCGAAGACCATCTTTCCGTCTCCCTCCAAGGCTTTACGGCGATGGAACAGTCGGGCTCCTTCGCCGTCTGGTGGGAGGCGCACGGTCTGAAATACGGTATTCCGGCCGAGGTCTCGGTGGCACTGTCTCGCGGCCATGTCGTTGTCGCCAATGGTTCGCGTTCGGCACTTCACCGTTTCCAGGCCGCTTTCCCGCGGCTCAAGGTGATCAACGTCACCGCCCGCCCGGAAGTGCTCGCCGGCCGGCTGGAGGCGCGCGGACGCGAGACGCATGAGGATATCATGGCGAGACTCGCCCGCGGGCCGCTGACGGTGCGCGGCGACTACGACGTGACGGAGCTCGACAATAGCGGCTCGCTCGAAGAGGCCAAACAGAAGATGGTCGCGATCCTCGACGGGCTGCTCGCCGAGGTGCATTGACCACAGCAGAGAAGCAGGATGCGCGCCATCAAAGTCGTCGACTACGATCCCTCTTGGCCGCGGCGCTTTGCCGAAATCAGCGCCGAGATCTCCGTCCTGCTCGGTGACGTGGTGTTTTCAATCGACCATATCGGCAGCACTTCGGTGCCTGGCCTGGCGGCCAAGCCGAAAATTGACCTCGATGTGGTCACGATCTCAGATGGAATTCTGCCGACGGCGGTCGACATGCTGCGCGCTGCCGATTTCGTCTTCCACGGCGATCGGGGAGAGAAACGCTGGGCCTTCACTCGAGACCACGATGGCTACGGATTCAAGCTCTATCTCTGCGGCCCCAATAAGCGCGCCCATCGCGAGCGGCTCGTGTTTCGCGACTATCTCCGGGATCACCCCGACAGGGCCACAGCCTATGCCGAGCTGAAACGCCGGCTGGCCGTGGAGGCAGACGGCGACCGGGGTCTCTATACCGGCGGCAAGACCGCGTTCGTCGGCGAAACGCTGCGATTGGCAAGCTTGATGACGTGAGATCGGAGTGCGCAAGCGCTCCAGTCTCGGTATCTATCAATCCCCGTCGCCCCGTCCCGATACGATCTCGCGCTTGCCGACGTGATTGGCGGGGCCGACGAGGCCTTCCTTTTCCATGCGTTCGACCAATGAGGCGGCGCGGTTATAGCCGATGCCGAGGCGGCGCTGGATGTAGGAGGTCGAGCACTTCTTGTCGCGCATGACGACCTTGACCGCCTGCTCGTAAAGCTCGTTGCCGTCCTCGGAGGCCATGGCGCTCTTGTCGAATACCGCGCCGGTCTCTTCCTCTTCCGGCTCTTCCTCCTCGTCGGCGGTCACGGTGTCGAGATATTCGGGGCGACCCTGCGTCTTCAGATGCGCAACGACTTTCTCCACTTCGGCATCGGAGACGAAGGGACCGTGGACGCGGGAAATCCGTCCGCCGCCCTGCATATGCAGCATGTCGCCCTGGCCGAGCAGCTGTTCGGCGCCCTGCTCGCCGAGGATGGTGCGGCTGTCGATCTTCGAGGTGACCTGGAAGGAAATGCGGGTCGGGAAATTCGCCTTGATCGTGCCGGTGATGACGTCGACCGACGGGCGCTGCGTCGCCATGATCAGATGGATGCCGGCCGCACGCGCCATCTGCGCCAGACGCTGGATCGCGCCTTCGATCTCCTTGCCGGCGACCATCATCAGGTCGGCCATTTCGTCGACGATGACGACGATATACGGCATCGGCGCGAGATCCAGCTCCTGCTGCTCCTCGACCGGCGCACCGGTTCCCCTGTCGAAGCCGGTCTGGACCATGATATGGATGGTCTCGCCCTTTTCGCGCGCCTGGGAGACGCGGCCATTATAGCCGTCGATGTTGCGCACGCCGAGGCGCGACATCTTGCGATAACGCTCCTCCATCTCGCGCACCGCCCATTTCAGCGCCATGACCGCCTTCTTCGGATCGGTGACGACGGGAGTCAGCAGATGCGGGATGCCGTCATAGACCGAGAGCTCGAGCATCTTCGGGTCGACCATGATCAGCCGGCACTGTTCCGGCGTCATGCGGTAGAGCAGCGACAGGATCATCGTGTTGATGGCGACCGACTTACCCGAGCCGGTGGTGCCGGCGACAAGCAGATGCGGCATCTTCGCAAGCTCGGCGATCACAGGCTCGCCACCGATGGTCTTGCCGAGGCCGAGCGCCAGCTTATAGCCGCTCTTGTCGAAATCCTGGCTCTCGATCATCTCGCGGAAATAGACTGTTTCACGGGTGACATTCGGCAGTTCGATGCCGATGACGTTGCGGCCGGGAACGACGGCGACGCGGGCCGAAAGCGCCGACATCGAGCGGGCGATATCGTCGGCGAGGCCGATGACGCGCGATGACTTCACGCCAGGCGCCGGCTCGAATTCATAGAGGGTGACGACGGGGCCGGGGCGGACATGAATGATCTCGCCCTTAATGCCGAAATCTTCCAGCACGCTTTCCAGAAGACCGGCATTCTGTTCCAGCGTCTCCTGCGACATGATCTCGCCAAGCAGTTCCGGTGGCTCCTGCAACAGGGCGCGCGGCGGGAATTCATAGCCTGACGCATCGACCTTTTCCGGTCTGGCCACAAGGCGCGGCGACGGCAGGACGGCGGCCACCGGCGGCGTGGGCCGAGGCGCCGGTGCCGCCTGGGGCAACGGTGCCGCCTGGGGCAACGGTGTCGCCGGGGGCAACGGTGTCGCCTGCGGCATTGGCGCGATCTGGGATACCTGGGGCACGCCTCTCGGCGCCAGCACAATCGGCTCCGGAGCACGAAGCGGCTTTTCCAGGGATATCGCGGTCGGCGGCCGCAGAGCTGCCGATGCGGGCGTTGCGGCCGGCGGCTGGATCGGGCGCGATGCGGCGGAAGCCGGTTTCGGCGCGCCCGGACGCCATTCCATGACGCGGAATAGGGCGGTGATCGCTTCGGGCGTGGTCTCGATCTTCGGAACAACGATCGAGGGTTTGCGGATCGGCTCGCCTTCTTCGAAGGCCATGACTTCCCAGAAGGCGAAATCGGAAATCGAAGCCAGTTCGGAAGCAGCGCGCAAGGCCGGCGCCTCTGCCCGGCCGGAGGCCGACGGCTGCGGCATCTCGATCATCGGAGCCGGTGCTGCGGCAAGCTCGCTCGGCTCCGGCAGATAGATGTCGAAAGGCACATCGACGGCGACCGGTTCTATCCGGATCGCTTGCTGCTCGAGCTGCGTTTCGTCGCGAACGGGCTCGTTCGGCGGACGGCGCCGGCTGATCAGCGTTTCCGGGGTGCGCGTGAAGCGAACATTCGGCGCGAGCGAGAAGTTGCTCTGCCAGATCGGCGCCGCCGGCTTTTCACCGGGATTTTCCTCCACAAGCTCGGTTTCAAGCCCGCTGGAAAAATCTGCGGCATCCGTCAAATTGGTTCTGGGAAAACGCATGCGTCCGCTACTCACTCATGCCTAACAAATTACGACCCTACCGGGATAGAAAAGGAAGGTTAATAAGTTCCTTCCAGCTGGATCGTTCCGATACAGCTTCCAGAGGCAAACCGTCGCTATTTCAATGAGTTGCGTGAAACGTAAAAATCTTTTTCCGTTTTGGGGAGGCGCTCAATGCGCCTCGTCCCAATTGGTGGCGGCGCGGGCATCGACGCGCAGCGGCACGCGCATTTCGAGCGCCGGCATGGTGGCGTTTTCCATGACCGAGACGATGATCGGCATCGCCTTTTCGACATCCTCATCCTCGACTTCGAAGATGAGTTCGTCGTGCACCTGCAAGAGCATGCGGACACGCTCGGCAAGACCGGCTTCAACAAGCGCCGGCTCCATCTTGATCATCGCCCGGCGGATGACGTCGGCGGCCGAACCCTGGATCGGCGCGTTGATCGCGGCGCGTTCGTTGAAGGCGCGCACCGACGGATTGGAAGAACGGATTTCAGGATAGTTGATTCGCCGGCCGAAGATCGTCTCGACATAACCCTTGTCGCGCGCCATAGCCTTGCGGCTTTCCATATAGTCGCGGATGCCGGGGAAACGTTCGAAATATTTCTTGATATAGTCGCCGGCTTCCGACCGCTCGATCGAAAGCTGATTGGCGAGCCCGAAGGCCGAGATGCCGTAGATGATGCCGAAATTGATCGCCTTGGCGCGGCGGCGCACCTCGCCCGGCATGCCATCGACCGGCACGCCGAACATTTCCGACGCCGTCATCGCATGGATATCGACGCCATCCTCGAAGGCCTTGGTCAGCTGCGGGATCTCGGCCACATGGGCAAGCACGCGCAATTCGATCTGGCTATAATCGGCGGAAATCAGCTTGTGGCCCGGTGTCGAGATGAAGGCGGTGCGGATCTTGCGGCCTTCGGCGGTGCGCACCGGAATGTTCTGCAGGTTCGGCTCGGAGGAGGATAGCCGCCCGGTCGTCGTCGAGGCCAGCGAGTAGGAGGTGTGGACCCGCTTTGTTTCCGGATGCACATAGCCGGGAAGCGCATCGGTGTAGGTCGATTTCAGCTTGGTGAGCTGGCGCCAGTCGACGATCTTGCGCGGCAGCTCGAAACCGGCGGCGGCGAGATCCTCGAGTACCGAGGCGGAGGTCGACCATTGCCCGGTCTTCGTCTTGCTGCCGCCGGCAAGACCCATCTTGCCGAACAGGATATCGCCGAGCTGCTTCGGCGAGCCGATATTGAAGCGTTCGCCGGCCAGCGTGTAGATCTCGTCTTCCAGCCGCGCCGCACCCTGGGCCAGCTCGCCCGACAGGCGCGACAGGATCTGCCGGTCGACGGTGATGCCGCGCGCTTCCATACGGGCCAGCACCGGCAATAGCGGCCGCTCCAGCCGTTCATAAACGCTGGTCAATCCGGCTGCCGCCAGCCGCGGCTTCAGCACCAGCCAGAGGCGCAGCGTCACGTCGGCGTCTTCGGCGGCATAATGGGTGGCGCGGTCGATATCGACCAGATCGAAGGTCACGTTCGCCCTGCCGCTGCCGGCCACGTCCTTGTAGGGGATCGGCGTATGGCCGAGGAATTTTTCCGAGAGCGGATCCATGCCATGGGCGCCGGTGCCGGCGTCGAGCACGTAGGAGATCAGCATCGTATCGTCGAAGCTCTTCGTCTCGATGCCGTAGCGCTTCATCAAGAGGTAATCGTATTTCAGGTTCTGGGCGACCTTGAGAACCGATTCGTCCTCCAGCAATGCCTTCAGCCGCGGCAAGGCATCGCGCATAGGGATCTGGTTTTCGGCAAGGCCGCCGCCGAGCAGATCGCCGACGCCGTTCTTATGGGCGAGCGGCACATAAGCGGCACGGATCTTCGTGCCGGAGGGATCGGCGACGTTGTCGGCGATCGCCATCGCGAAGCCGACGAGCTCGGCCTGCATCGCATCGAGTGACGTGGTCTCCGTATCGAAAGCGATGAGCCCTGTGTCGCGCGCAGCGGCAATCCATCGGTCGAGCGTCGCCAGATCGCGGATCGTTTCATAGGTCGAGTGGTCGAAGGGCAGCGCCGCGAAAGCCTTAGCCCGCGCCTTGGCAAGATCGGCGGGTGAAAATGCGCCTTCGACGCCGGGCTTCGCCTTTGCACGAGACGGCACGGGCACCGATTCGCCCGAAACGTCGGGGATGCCGCCGGCAACCAGCTCCGGCTCGGCAGCATCGAGATCCGGACCATGGGCAGCCGCGCCCCATTCGATCGGAACGACCGCCGGTTCGATGGCGCTCGCATCGCAATCGCAGACTTCGGCGACGCGGCGCGTCAACGAGGTGAATTCCATCGTCTTGAGGAAACCGATCAGCTTCGGGCCGTTCTGCGGTTCCAGCACCAGCGCGTCGAGATCGAGATCGAGCGGCACGTCGGTGCGCAGGCGGACGAGGTCGCGCGAGAGCTTGGCCATTTCGATATTGGCAAGAATCGTCTCGCGACGCTTGACCTGCTTGATCTCGGTGGCGCGTTCGAGCAGCGTGTCGAGGTCGCCGTATTCCTCAAGCAGCTGGGCGGCGGTTTTAGGGCCGATGCCGGGAATGCCTGGAACGTTGTCGACGGAATCGCCGGTCATCGCCTGCAGGTCGATCATCTTTTCAGGCGGCACGCCCCATTTCTCGACGACGTCGGGAATGCCGATCTGTTTGTCCTTCATGCTGTCATACATGTGGACGTTTGGCGTTACGAGCTGCATCAGATCCTTGTCGGAGGAAACGATCGTGACGTCGGCGCCTGCCGCCTCGGCCTGGCGGGCATAGGTGGCGATGATGTCGTCAGCCTCGAAGCCTTCAGTCTCGATGCAGGGCAGGTTGAAGGCGCGGGTCGCCTCGCGGATGAGGCCGAATTGCGGGATGAGCTCTTCGGGCGGGGCCGAACGGTTCGCCTTGTAAGCGTCGTAGAGATCCTTGCGAAAGGTCTTGGCGGAATAATCGAAAATGACGGCGAGATGGGTCGGTGTTACCCCGACATCGGTGTTGCGCGCATCCCGCAAGAGCTTCCACAGCATGTTGCAGAAACCGGAAACGGCGCCCACCGGCAGGCCGTCCGATTTGCGCGTCAGCGGCGGTAATGCATGAAACGCCCGGAAGATGAAACCGGAACCATCGACTAGGAAGAGGTGATCGCCTTTTTTCATGCGTGCATGGATAGCGCGGGCACGGAAAGAGGTCCATATAAAGTTCGGCGCGCCAAGAGATTATGGGTCGGGTTCCAGGAAATATGCAGAAGGGATTCCTGCTCACCAAACTGTTACCGATTTGTAACGTGGCGTGACCCTTGAAAAACCACATTCGCAGTTACAAATCCATGTCACCGGCGCTTGATCGTGCCGCGGGTCTGATTACCGGCTTGTCCCCCGCCGCATCAGGCTTGGACAAAGGCCTTATCCCCCTCTCCGGGCCTTTGTCCCCATTTTAAAGTCGCCATGGCCAACCTCCAGGTCATGGCGACTTTTGTTTTTCCAGCCACGAAATGTGGCGGAGCCTGCATTTTTTTGGAGCGTCCTGTGCGATTTGCTGCATTGTCTCCGGCATGGTTTTGAGCCTAACTTGCAATCATGGGATTTAACCGCATGGATTCGGGAGTTTACCTTGCCAGCCAGCTGGCGAAGGGTTTTGCCCGCTCGCTGCACCAGCGCGCGGTCGGGCTCGGTTTTTCCCCCGGTCAGTTTCCCATTCTGCTGGAGCTCTGGGGCGAAGACGGCCTGACCCAGAAACAGCTGCTCGAGCGGGTCGATATCGAGCAGGCGACCATGGCCAATACGTTGTCGCGCATGGTCCGCGACGGGCTGATTGAACGCCGGCCGCATCCATCTGACAAGCGGGCGCAGCTGATCTTCCTGACGCCGAAGGCGCGTGCAATGGAAGCCGACGCGATCGAAAGCGCGCGCGAGGCCGACCTCGCGCTGTTCAAGGGCTTTCGGACTTTCGAGCGCGAACTGACGCTCGAATATATCCGCCGGCTGCTGGAAAACGCCAAGGCGCTCTGAGCGGCATTACTCGCAGGGTGGGTCGCCGCCACGGTATCGACGGATCGTCCATTTAAAGCGCGTCGCATCGAATTTGATTCATGCGACGCGCTTTAGCCTTTTGTTTTTATGCATGTCCCGTCCCGGACCGCTGCAGACCTCCGAGCGACATGCTTTAGGCTGTCGAGGACAGGCGGCTTTCGCGGGCAGCGAGCTTGGTACTCGGCTCGACATCCGGTCTGCCGAGCAAAAACCCCTGTACCTGCGCACAGCCTTCTTCGACGACGATCTGACGCTGTGTCTCGGTTTCGACGCCCTCCGTCACGACAGGCATGCCGAGACTGTGACCGAGGCCGATGATCGCGCGCACGATCGAACGCGCCGCCGCGTCATGGTCCAGCATTCCGGTGAAGCTGCGGTCGACCTTGATCTTGTCGAAAGGGAAGGTTCGCAGGTTGGAAAGCGAGGAAAAACCGGTGCCGAAGTCATCCATGACGATGTGAACACCCAGACTGCGCAGACGCTGCAGCGTGGCCATCACGCGGTCGCGATCACGAATGAGAGCGGCCTCGGTGATCTCGATTTCCAGCCGGCCGGGCGCAAGCCCGGTTTCCTTGAGGATCGCCTCGATCCGCTCGCAAAGGTTTGGCAGCATGAACTGCACCGGCGAAACGTTGACGGCGATCCTCAGTGGATCCGGCCAGCGCGCGGCCTCTTTGCATGCCTGCTGCAGCACCCACTCGCCGAGCTGGACGATCGACCCGCTTTCCTCGGCGATCGGAATAAAGATATCCGGCTCGCTCAAGCCGTGGCCCGGCCGGTTCCAGCGCATCAAGGCCTCGTAACCGCTGATCTCGCCGCTCTGTGCATCGAGAACCGGCTGATAGCTGACATGGATCTGATTGCGGGTGACGGCGTGGCGCAGTTCGCTTTCGATCTGGCGGCGGGCTCGCGTGGCCTTGTCCATTTCCGCATTGAAGAAACAGGCCTTGCCGCGACCATCGTGCTTGACCCGATAGAGTGCGATATCGGCACTGTTGCAGATCTCGTCTGCATTGCTTCCGTCGGTCGGATAAAGAGCGATGCCGAGGCTGACGCCGACGGCGGTTGGGTCGCGCGCCATATCCATTTCGGCGGCGAATTCGTCGAGGATCGCGGCTGCGAGCTTCTGCGCGGCCGCCGGTTGCTGTCCGGCCGACTGAATGATGGCAAATTCATCGCCGCCGAGACGGGCGATCGTATCGCGTTCATCGGCCACACGACGCAGGATTGCGGCGACTTTGCAAAGAATGCGGTCGCCCTCAGCGTGGCCGAAAATATCGTTGACGGTCTTGAAGCGATCGAGATCGATATAGAAAAGGGCAACCTCGCTGTTCTTTCCCTTGGCCATCTGCAGCGCCTGGCGGATGCGCTTGTCGAACATCGACCGGTTTGGAAGGTCGGTGAGAACATCGTGATGGGCTAGGTGTTCAATCATCTCCTCGGCCTGCCGGCGCTCGGTAAGATCGCGCACCGCCAGCACGTCGCAGTTGTGGCCACGATAGACGATCCTGCTCGTGTTGACTTCGACGGCGATCTCCCGGCCGTTCCTGGTGTTGAGCAGCGTCTCGCCGTTCTGTCCCTGGACGGCGGTTAAGACCATGGAGGGCGCCTTGCCCGAGAGATCGGCAAGCTTCCAGCCGGAAAGGCCCTGAAAGCGTTCGTTGGTATCGATAATTCTGCCGTCGCGCAGGATCAGCAATCCTTCCTGCGACGCATTTGCGAGTCCCCGCAGGTCCGTCATGTGGCTTTCGACAAAAACAACGGCAATCGCGATCAGAATGAGAGCTGTGGCCGCCACCACGACGATCGCGGCCAGCAGGCTGGTATCCAGCACCGTTGCCGGAACCTCTTTGCCGGGATCCGGCACGAGCGTGATGCTGGCCATCGAAATGAAGTGGAGTGCGCAGATCGCGAGGACGAAGGCAATCGAGGAGGTGAGGAGCCGTCTCAGTCCATTCAATTGGAAGAAGGCGTGGAAGGCAGTGCTCGACAGCAGCGCTCCCGCAAGCACGGCAGTTACGGTCATATACGGATCGTAGAGGATTTCCGCCTGTGTTTCGATCGCCTGCATGCCGGTCAAGTGCATCGAGGCGATGCCGAGCGCCATCAGGACGCCGCCTTGGATGCGCGAAAACCTGCCCCGGCCTTGCGAAGCGACGAGGATTGCCGCCCACGAGGCGACCACCGACAAGACGAAGGAAAGCGCCGTCAGGCCCAGCTGGTAGCTGATCGGCATGCCGCCGTCATAGGCCAGCATCGCGATGAAATGGGTTGCCCATACGCCGGTGCCGAAGGCGAAAGCCGACGCACCGATCCAAAGCTTGCGGCGTCCGGCATCGCATTCCTGGGCGCGGGAAAGCGGCAGCATCGCTGCCATTGCGCCGATCAGGCAGACAACGGCCGCCGCGAGCACCAGCCGCCAATCGTGATCGTCGCGAATACAAGTAATGACCGAAAACATCTCGCCCCTCGTACAGCTGAATTTGGTCAAGTTAATTCGGTTGTGCTAAATAACCGTAAATTGAATTAGGATGTTCTTCTATAGAGTCCGACAAATCTTCCCGACACGGGTCCAGACCTGGTCACTTTCGCCACGCCCACTTTTGCTTTTTCCGCCTCGCCTGCCCTGCTGGTTTGGTCTATCGTCCGGCCGAATTTCAAAAAGGAGTCGAAAATGACGGATGTACAACAGGTGCTTGCACGCGCGGATCAGAACCTTTCCTCGAGTCTCGAAAAGCTGTTCGAGCTTCTGCGCATCCAGTCGATTTCCACGGATCCCGCCTTCAAGGCGGAATGCCGGAAAGCCGCCGAATGGCTGGTCGCCTATCTCCAGGGCATCGGCTTTTCCGCTTCGGTGCGTGACACGCCCGGCCATCCGATGGTGGTCGCCCACCATGCCGGGGCCTCCGCCGATGCGCCGCATGTGCTGTTCTACGGCCATTACGACGTGCAGCCGGTCGATCCGATCGAGCTCTGGGAAAACGATCCGTTCGAGCCGTCGATCAAGGATATCGGCGAGGGCCGCAAGATTCTGACCGGCCGTGGCACATCGGATGACAAGGGCCAGCTGATGACCTTCGTCGAAGCCTGCCGCGCCTATAAGGAGATCAACGGCGCGCTTCCCTGCCGCATCACCATTCTCTTCGAGGGCGAGGAGGAATCGGGCTCGCCGTCGTTGAAACCTTTCCTCGAAGCCAATGCCGCCGAGCTGAAGGCCGACTATGCGCTTGTCTGCGATACCGGCATGTGGGACCGCGACACGCCGGCAATCGCCGCGGCGCTGCGAGGCCTCGTCGGCGAAGAGGTGGTCGTGACCGCCGCCGACCGCGATCTGCATTCCGGTCTTTTCGGCGGCGCGGCAGCAAATCCGATCCATATTCTGGTCGAGACGCTTGCCGGCCTGCACGACGAGACGGGGCGCGTCACGCTTGGCGGCTTCTATGACGGTGTCGAGGAGACGCCCGACAACATCAAGGCGTCATGGGAGACACTCGGCAAGAGCGCGGAAAAATTCCTCGGCGAAGTCGGCCTGTCCATTCCCTCCGGCGAGAAGGGCCGCTCGGTGCTTGAACTGACCTGGGCGCGGCCGACCGCCGAAGTCAACGGCATCTGGGGCGGATATACCGGCGAAGGCTTCAAGACGGTGATCGCCGCCAAGGCCTCGGCAAAGGTTTCGTTCCGGCTCGTCGGGACCCAGGATCCGACCGCCATTCGCGAGGCTTTCCGCAGCTATGTCAGGTCGAAAATTCCGGCCGACTGCTCGGTCGAATTTCATCCGCATGGCGGCTCGCCGGCGATTCATCTCTCCTATGACTCGCCTCTGCTGACCAAGGCAAAGACGGCGCTTTCCGATGAATGGCCGAAACCCGCCATCGTCATCGGCATGGGCGGCTCGATCCCGATCGTCGGCGACTTCCAGAAGATGCTCGGTATGGAATCACTGCTCGTCGGCTTCGGCCTCAGCGACGACCGCATCCATTCGCCGAACGAAAAATACGAGCTTGTCTCCTATCACAAGGGCATCCGCTCCTGGGTGCGGATTCTTCAGGCCCTTGCCGCCTGAGAGAGACTGGCGCGTCCCACGCAGCACGAATAATGGCGACAACAAAAAGGCCGGTTCAAACCGGCCTTTCGTCATCCGTGCGTCTCAGTGCCAGTTCATCCGTGGTCAAGGAGAAAGCGGTATTGCAATGAGACTGCCTTCGAAAGGTTAACGAGCGGTTAACGACACTTGCACAAGCGTCTTCCCGATCGAGAACACCATATCGCATCACAAAATCCCCCCCGTTCAAGCTGCGTTCATCGCGATCTCAGTATAAGCCTTTGAAAGACAAGAAAATGGTGACGCCCTAACAAATGCCGGCGATCGCTCTATCTTTGCGCATATGGCATATGCCTCAAAGAAACGCAGCCAAGGGCTGCTGAAAACACGCCAACGAGGAGTGAGAAGCGTGAAAAACCTCATCGTCAAGATCGCCGCGGCCGCGCTGCTTGTGCTGGCTCCGGCAATAGCACAGGCCGCCGAGGGTTACTCGACGGCGAATGTCAACATGCGTGCGGGACCAAGCACGCGCTATCCCGCCGTCGCAGTCATCCCCGCCGGCTCTTCCGTCGAAATCCGTGGATGTCTTTCCAATGTCAATTGGTGCGACGTCGAATTCTATGGCGGCCGCGGCTGGGTTTCCGGCCAGTATGTGCAGGCCGTCTACCAGCAACGCCGTGTCTATGTCGGTCCGCAATATTACCGTCCGTTGGGCATTCCGATGGTTACCTTCAGCGTCGGCAATTATTGGGACCGCTACTACCGTGGCCGCGATTTCTATCGCGAGCGTGACCGCTGGAGCCGCGGCCCGGACTATTATTACCGCGACCGCGACTACCGAGAGCGGGATTACCGGCCGCGGGAGTATCGGGATCGGGATCGTGACCGCGACCGGCGCGACGATGCCCGCAGGGAGGAACGCCGCAGAGAGGTCCGCAGGGATGACGACAACAGGAGTTCGGATTTCCGTGATCTGCCGCAGTTCAGGGGCGGAAAGGCCGATACCTATAACCGGCCGGACCCCAGGGCTTCGCCCTTTGTCTGCCGCCCGGGCGATCCGTCCTGCGACAACTGAAATATCGAGGGCGGCAGCAATGCCGCCCTTTCTGCATAGACGGGTCCAATGCGACAGCAGTGCCAGAAAAAGCCCGGCGCTCCTTGGGGGGATGCACCGGGCCTGATGTCGATCGGCCGCGTTGAGGGGAGACGGCCGATCTAGGCGGGACGTGAGGGGGTGTCCCGCTGCTCAATAAACAATCGTCGAGCCTATTGGTTCCACCCTGCGCATAATTCGTTAAATCAGAAATCGCATTTGATCGATGCAACGTGTCTCTGGTCCCGCATGTCGCCGCGAAAGGCGATCCGCAAAGGGCGCGATCTGCCGACCTCAGCGGGCGTGACGAAGAGCAGCGAGGCAGCGGCGGGAAGCCTTGGTCCGCGCGAGGTCCCCGACAATTCGCTGTGAGTGCGTGTCGCTCTTGTTTTGCCGGGTTGCTTATAGCAATTTGCGGTATTGCGGATCGATCTTGATCCGTTCGAGGCTGGAACCTGATGACGCAAGACCACTTGGCTTTGTTCGGGCTGTTCGGCCCTCGGGCGGCCGCCACGGATGTTAGCCTCTGGCATAAATACAACCCCATCCTTCCTGTCCGCCTGACTGATGGAGCAAGCCTCAACCCTTCAGGCCAGATCTGGCGCCGCTTTTATCTGGGCGAGTGGGAATATAAGCAGGATCCGGAAACGCCGGACGATTGCGAAGCCGCCAATGTTGAAGAAACGATTTAACGCGAGGCAGCGCGACGTCGTGTTTGTCAGGCTTTAACACCCCGTTAAATCGCCGCAATTAAAGTTCAACCGGATGATCGCGTCGCCCGCTGCATCGTTCCTTGAACCGAAATCGGTTGAAGGCAAGATCACGCAGCCCTTCAAAGTGCTGCAGCGTTCTTTGCGCGTCCGGAAGGACACGAGGCGCTGCAGGGGCGCCGTTATGCGAAGTGGGCTTCGCGATCGAACAGGGGATGCGACCGGTCGGCAATGGCAGGCAGAGGCAGATCAAGCGACAGAATAGAACCGTCCTTCAGCGGCCGCCCGGTCCGCGACGATGACGAATTTTCGCTCGATGCCGATGACCGCGTCGTCGGCAGCAGATCGGCGCGGCGCGGCGGTTCCAGACCTCCAGCGCAGCGTGCCGCCCGCCAGCGGCGGCGCGAGCCGCGCGAGCGTGAAGGCGGCGGCTTTTTCGGCTTTCTGCGCCGTGCGGTCTATTGGTGCGTCGTGCTTTTCATCTGGGCCGGCATCGGCGTTGCCGGGCTTGTGGTCTATTATGGTTCGCGTATGCCGAGCGCCAGCACATGGGCAATTCCCGAGCGGCCGCCGAACGTCAAGATCACCGCCGTCGACGGCAGCGTCATCGCCAATCGCGGCGCCACCGGCGGTGAGGCGCTATCGCTCGAAAACATGTCGCCCTATATTCCCGAGGCCGTTATCGCCATCGAAGATCGGCGTTTTTATTCGCATTTCGGCGTCGATCCGCTCGGCCTCGGCCGGGCGATCGTCACCAATTTTACGGCCGGCCACATGGTGCAGGGCGGCTCGACGCTGACGCAGCAGCTTGCCAAGAACCTCTTCCTCTCTCCCGAGAGAACGCTGGAGCGCAAGGTGCAAGAGGTACTGCTCGCCCTCTGGTTGGAGCAGAAATACACCAAGGACCAGATCCTTGCGATGTATCTCAATCGTGTGTTCTTCGGATCGAACGCCTATGGCGTCGAAGCGGCGTCACGCCGCTACTTCAACAAATCGGCGCGCGACGTGAACCTTGGCGAGGCCGCGGTGCTGGCCGGCCTGCTCAAGGCGCCGTCGCGGCTTTCGCCGGCCCGCGACGCCGAAGCCGCGAACGCACGCGCCCAGCTCGTGCTCGCGGCGATGCGCGAACAGGGTTTCATCACCGATTCCGAGGTCAAGACCGCGATGTCGCAGACCCCGGCTTCGGCCAAGAGTTACTGGTCGGGCGCCGGACATTATGTCGCCGACATGGTGATGGATGAACTGCCGGGCCTGATCGGCGACGTCAAGGAAGACGTCATCGTCGATACGACCATCGACAAGTCATTGGAAAAAAAGGCCGAGCAATCGCTGGTCGATGTGCTCGACAAGGAAGGCGGCAAGCTCGACGCCTCGCAGGCAGCACTCGTCTCGATCGATGGCACCGGCGCAATCCGGGCGCTGGTCGGCGGCCGGGACTATGCAACGAGCCAGTTCAACCGCGCCGTCAAGGCCAAACGCCAGCCGGGATCCTCGTTCAAGCCTTTCGTCTATGCCGCAGCGCTGGAAAAGGGGCTGACGCCCTTTTCGGTGTTCAACGACGCGCCGATCCGCATCGGCGACTGGACGCCGGAGAATTACGAGAAGAAATACAATGGCGAAGTGACGCTTGCCACGGCGCTTTCCAAGTCGCTGAACACGGTTGCCGCGCAGCTGGTGATGTATGACGGGCCCGACCAGGTGATCAAGCTTGCCCATCGGCTCGGCATCGAAAGCGAGCTGCAGCCGAACGCCTCGATTGCGCTCGGCACGTCGGAAGTGTCGCTGATGGAGCTCACCGCCTCCTATGCCGCCTTCATGAACGGCGGCTACAAGGCGACGCCGCACGTCATCCGCCGGGTGACGACCGCAGACGGCAAGGTTCTTTACGAAAATACCTATGACAGCCCGCCGCGTGTGCTGTCAGAGCAGATCGCCGCCGAGATGGACGCGATGATGATGGGCGTCATCGACAACGGCACCGGCAAGAGCGCCAAGATCCCCGGCTGGCAGGCGGCGGGGAAGACAGGCACGACGCAGAATTCACGCGACGCGCTCTTCGTCGGCTTCACCAGCAACCTCACGACAGGCGTCTGGTTCGGCAATGACGACGGCAAGCCGATGAAGAAGGTGACCGGCGGCGGCCTGCCGGCCAAGGCCTGGAAGGAATTCATGATCGCCGCCCACAAGGGTCTTTCGCCGGCGCCGCTCTTCGGCAACGGCCAGCTGATCGGCGATCAGAACAGCGGCCAGCCGATGGCGCAGACGGCACCGGACGGCGGGCAGCCGGTCACGGCCGAAGCGCCGCCATCCACCACGATCGGCGGCATCATTTCCGGTGTCTTCGGTGGTAACGAGAATGCCAACCGCTATCCG
The DNA here is from genome assembly GCF_014200175.1 of Rhizobium lentis. GTDB lineage: Bacteria > Pseudomonadota > Alphaproteobacteria > Rhizobiales > Rhizobiaceae > Rhizobium > Rhizobium mulingense. Next base: position 106,114 of record NZ_JACHBD010000012.1, read on the forward strand.
CAGGCGCCCGTCCGGCAGCAAACCGCGCTGTCAGGAAACGGTCCGGTTCCGCCTGCCGACATTGCCGAAGGCGACGGGGGCGGGTACGGAAACGTGGTGCCGCCCGGCGATGTCGGGGCGCCGCAGACGACCTCTTCCGTGCAGCCGCGACGCACCACCCTGCTCGATTTGATCATGGGCCAGTGAGAACCTTGCGGTATACCCGGCGCAAGGCTGATCCCTTAAAGTGGAGCGCGTTCTTCCAGTCGCAAAACCGCTGTACATTCTGCGGGACGTACTCAGAAATCAGCCGCTTTCCTGATATGGACGGACCTCTTTCCCGGCGACCGGCAAAATTGGAGACAACACATTCGTTTTGCTGGATTCCTGGCGATTTCCCGCCTTGCAGTCCAGAAAACCGCTCCTTATATACGCCGCATCACCGCAATCACGATTGCGTAATCTTAAGTAGACCCATCCCGTAAGGGGCTGTCAGGGAAATGCCTTCTGGGGGTTCCGACAGCTTGCTTCAAGGAGAGAATGACATGGCAAAAGTAATTGGTATCGACCTCGGAACGACGAATTCCTGCGTCGCAGTCATGGACGGCAAAGACGCGAAGGTCATCGAGAATGCGGAAGGTGCGCGCACGACCCCTTCCATGGTGGCTTTTTCCGATGATGGCGAACGCCTCGTCGGCCAGCCGGCCAAGCGCCAGGCGGTCACCAACCCGACGAACACGCTCTTTGCGGTGAAGCGCCTGATCGGCCGCCGCTACGAAGATCCGACCGTCGAGAAGGACAAGCATCTCGTTCCTTTCAGCATCGTCAAGGGCGACAATGGTGACGCCTGGGTCGAAGCCAATGGCAAGGGCTACTCGCCCGCACAGATTTCCGCGATGATCCTTCAGAAGATGAAGGAAACCGCCGAATCCTATCTCGGCGAAAAGGTCGAGAAGGCGGTCATCACCGTTCCGGCCTATTTCAACGACGCGCAGCGCCAGGCAACCAAGGATGCCGGCAAGATCGCCGGCCTTGAAGTGCTGCGCATCATCAACGAGCCGACCGCTGCCGCTCTCGCCTACGGCCTCGACAAAAAAGAAGGCAAGACGATCGCCGTCTACGACCTTGGCGGCGGCACCTTCGATATTTCGATCCTCGAGATCGGCGACGGCGTCTTCGAAGTGAAGTCCACCAACGGCGATACCTTCCTCGGCGGTGAAGACTTCGACATGCGTCTCGTCGAATATCTCGTTGCCGAGTTCAAGAAGGACAACGGCATTGACCTGAAGAACGACAAGCTTGCCCTGCAGCGCCTCAAGGAAGCCGCGGAAAAGGCAAAGATCGAGCTGTCGTCCTCGCAGCAGACCGAAATCAATCTGCCGTTCATCACCGCTGACGCCTCCGGCCCGAAACACCTGACGCTGAAGCTGACCCGCGCCAAGCTCGAAAGCCTGGTCGACGATCTCGTCCAGCGCACGATCGCGCCGTGCAAGGCCGCTCTCAAGGATGCCGGCGTCACCGCTGCCGAAATCGACGAAGTCGTTCTCGTCGGCGGCATGAGCCGCATGCCGAAGGTGCAGGAAGTCGTCAAGCAGCTGTTCGGCAAGGAGCCGCACAAGGGCGTCAACCCGGATGAAGTCGTCGCTCTCGGCGCCGCCATCCAGGCCGGCGTTCTCCAGGGCGACGTCAAGGACGTTCTGCTCCTCGACGTGACGCCGCTGTCGCTCGGCATCGAAACGCTCGGCGGTGTCTTCACCCGCCTGATCGAGCGCAACACGACGATCCCGACGAAGAAGAGCCAGACCTTCTCGACCGCCGAAGACAACCAGCAGGCCGTCACCATCCGCGTCTCGCAGGGCGAGCGCGAAATGGCTGCCGACAACAAGCTGCTCGGCCAGTTCGACCTTGTCGGCCTGCCGCCGTCGCCGCGCGGCGTGCCGCAGATCGAAGTGACCTTCGACATCGACGCCAACGGCATCGTCCAGGTTTCGGCCAAGGACAAGGGCACGGGCAAGGAACAGCAGATCCGCATCCAGGCCTCCGGCGGCCTCTCCGACGCCGACATCGAGAAGATGGTCAAGGATGCCGAGTCGCACGCGGCCGAAGACAAGAAGCGCCGCGAGGCCGTGGAAGCCAAGAACCAGGCCGAAAGCCTAATTCACTCGACGGAAAAGTCGCTGAAGGATTACGGCGACAAGGTCTCGGAAACCGACCGCACCGCGATTTCGGATGCGATCGCCGCGCTGAAGACGGCATCGGAAGCATCCGAACCGGATGCCGACGACATCAAGGCCAAGACCCAGACGCTGATGGAAGTGTCGATGAAGCTCGGCCAGGCGATTTATGAAGCACAGCAGGCCGAAGGAGGCGCTGCTGCCGATGCCTCCGCGGAAGGCGGCGACAATGTCGTCGACGCCGACTACGAGGAAATCAAGGACGACGACCGCAAGAAGTCCGCGTAATTCGCGGCGGCGTGGTAATGCTTCAACACTTGATCCGGCTGCTCACCATGGCAGCCGGAAATCCATTTCCGGGGTTTAATCCTTAATGGCAAAAGCGGACTTTTACGAAACTCTGGGTGTAGCCAAGTCGGCGGACGAGAAAGAGCTGAAGAGCGCCTTCCGAAAGCTGGCGATGAAATACCATCCGGACAAGAACCCGGATGACAAGGACGCCGAGCGGAAGTTCAAGGAAATCAACGAAGCCTACGAGATGCTCAAGGACCCGCAGAAGCGGGCAGCCTATGATCGCTACGGCCATGCGGCCTTCGAGCACGGCGGCATGGGCGGCGGTGGCGGCGGTTTTGCCGGCGGCGGCTTCTCCGACATTTTCGAGGATATTTTCGGCGAGATGATGGGTGGCGGACGGGCGCGCCAGCGCTCATCGGGCGGGCGCGAGCGCGGCGCCGATCTTCGCTACAATATGGAAATAACGCTGGAAGAGGCCTTTTCTGGAAAGACGGCGCAGATCCGCGTTCCCACCTCGATCACCTGCGATGTCTGTTCGGGATCGGGCGCCAAGCCCGGCACGCAGCCGAAGAATTGCGGCACCTGCCAGGGGTCGGGTCGCGTGCGCGCCGCTCAGGGCTTCTTCTCGATCGAGCGGACCTGCCCGACCTGCCACGGCCGCGGTCAGATCATTCCCGATCCCTGCCCGAAGTGCCATGGCCAGGGCCGGGTGACGGAGGAGCGTTCGCTTTCGGTCAACATTCCCGCCGGCATCGAAGATGGTACGCGCATCCGCCTGCAGGGCGAGGGCGAAGCCGGCGCTCGCGGCGGACCAGCGGGCGATCTCTATATTTTCCTGTCGGTGAAGCCGCATGAATTCTACCAGCGCGACGGAGCCGATCTTTATTGCGCCGTCCCCATCTCGATGACGACGGCGGCTCTCGGCGGGACCTTCGACGTGGCGACGCTCGACGGCACCAAATCGCGGGTGACCGTGCCTGAGGGCACGCAGGCGGGCAAACAATTTCGCCTCAAGAGCAAGGGCATGCCGGTGCTGCGTTCGGCGCAGACGGGCGACCTCTACATCCAGATCCAGATCGAGACACCGCAAAAGCTGACCAAACGCCAGCGCGAGCTGCTGCAGGAATTCGAGCAGATTTCCTCCAAGGAGAACAATCCGGAATCGACCGGCTTCTTTGCCCGGATGAAGGAATTCTTCGAAGGCTAAGCCGCGATCCGGATTGCCGTTTCAAAAGCCGGGGCACGCGTCCCCGGCTTTTCTCGTCGCAGCGACGACCCGTTTTGGCACATTCACCGGATATGTCGGGCGAATTGTGCCGCATTGAGACGACGACGAAACGTAAGTCAACTTGCGTTAACGCAGCCGGATAATGGCGCTTGCAAGTTTTCCAAATGAATTCAGTCTCTGTCGCCAGCGAATAATCCGAGGACCGGAATCGGCCTTCGGATCAGGCGCAGATAGATTGATGGAGCGTCCTTAGCCCTCCTGCGGGCGGCGGCGTTCCGTCGGGGAATAACCAGAGCAAGAGTAACTATCATGGCGCCAGCCTTCTCCTCTCAGCACGACGATGTCGACGTTCTCGCCGGCGCCATTTACACATGGTGCGCCGAGCGCAACATCAAGCTTCGCAGCCAGCAGGGCCTTTCGATCGCCAGTATCGCGATCGACCTGTATCACGCCGGCCACCAGACGCAGGACGAGCTGCTGACGGCATTGCACGAGCGCGAATTTCACTGAAAAGCCTAACGAACGCGAACGGCTGAGCGGCGCCCCCAGTGTTCATGCAGTGGCTTGCCCAAGCGCGAAGCTTAAGCAGATCGTATTGGTTGCGATAAAGCTAATTTCCTGGCGGAATCACGCGGCGGTTTCGGCAGCCTGCCCACTGCTTATGAGCGTGAGAATGGTTTTGACTGCTTCCTTGCCCGCCGGTGAATTCAGCTTGTCGTAACTCAGGGCAAGCGCATAGGCGTCAGGGCTGAGCTCAATGCGGCTGCCGAATTGCGGCATGTCGGCGCCCTCGAAAAGAACCGAGATTTCGACATCGAGAAAAACCGCGATCTGGTGCAATTTGCTGGCGGAAACCCGGTTCGTCCCCTTTTCGTATTTCTGAATCTGCTGGAAGGTCAGTCCAAGGGCTTCACCGAGTTCGAGCTGGGAAACCCGGCGAAGGGCGCGAAGCTGTCTTATGTTGCGACCAACGATAATATCAACCGGATCTGGCACTTCGTCATTCTCTCATACGCAAACGGTTCGTTTACCATAACGTCTCAGCCGCATAACTCAACCGGATAGTTGCAAAATTCAACCGACTTTTTCTGGGCATTACGTTACGTCCGCGGCCTCGAAACAATGAGGCAAAGCCCTTAGTATCCAGGCGGTGTGATAGCAATATCGATGGCTTTCGGCGGCCGAGGACGCGATGGGGCGGGCCGCTTCGACGCGGTTGTATTTTTAGGAAATGTCAGAAAAAAGTACCGCACGGTTCCGGAATCAGAGCCTCATTGACGCGAGCATGCGGAAATACCGCCCAGGTATTTTACGCGTGATCCGTGGCAGCCGAGCCGCAAGCCTTGCTATCGACGCCGCTTCGGCATAGCTGTCAGGCTTCACAAACCCGGACATGCGATGCCGCACAAGGTTTCTCTTTCCCGTCTGAAGCTGACAGACTTCCGTAACTATGCTGCGGTGAGCCTCATCCTCGACGGCCGGCATGCGGTGCTGACGGGAAACAACGGTGCGGGCAAGACCAATCTCATGGAGGCGGTCTCGCTGCTTTCGCCGGGCCGGGGGCTTCGCCGCGCCGCCTATAGCGATATTACCCGCGTCGGCGCGGCCGGCGGTTTTTCGATCTTTGCCGCGCTTGACGGCATGGAGGGCGAAGTCGAGATCGGCACCGGCATTGACGCGGGGGAGGAGACCACCACCCGCAGGCTGCGGATAAACGGTACCGCGGCAAAAACTGCCGACGAACTGACAGACCATCTGCGCCTTCTCTGGCTGACACCGGCGATGGACGGGCTCTTTACCGGCGCCTCCTCTGACCGCCGACGCTTTCTCGACCGGCTGGTGCTGTCGCTCGATCCCGCCCATGGCCGCCGCGCCAGCGATTTCGAGCGCGCCATGCGCAGCCGCAACAAATTGCTTGATGAAGGCCGTTTCGACCCTTCCTGGCTTGCCGGCATCGAGGAGCAAATGGCAAGCCTCGGCATTGCCATGGCGCTCGCCCGACAGGAAATGCTCGGCCTGCTCACCCGGCTGATCGAGGAAAGGCCGGAGAACTCGCCCTTTCCTTCGGCATCGCTGCAGCTTTCAGGCTTCATGGACGGCCAGTTCTCTCGCCCCTCGGTCGATCTCGAGGACGAATATGCGGCGATGCTGGCGGAGAGCCGGTATCGGGATGCCGGCGCGGGGCGCACGCTGGACGGGCCGCACCGGGCCGATCTCATCGTCCACCACCGCGAAAAGGCGATGGAGGCGGAGCGTTGCTCGACCGGTGAGCAGAAAGCGCTGCTCGTCGGCCTGGTGCTTGCCCATGCCCGGCTGGTCGGCAATCTCACCGGCCACGCGCCGATCCTGCTGCTCGACGAGATTGCGGCGCATCTCGACGAGGGTCGCCGCGCCGCACTGTTTGACCTCATCGATGGCCTGGGCGGCCAGGCTTTCATGACGGGCACGGATCGCGCGATGTTCTCGGCGCTGGGCGACAGGGCGCAGGTCTTCACCGTGGCCGATGGCCGGGTGTTCGAATGACGGAGGCGGCTTTTCCCGGCGTCGGGCGCTATGATAAGGTCACCACCATGGAACCGCTCAGCCCTGATGAAATCGCACGCTATCACCGCCACATCCTGCTCCCTGAAATCGGCGGCGCGGGCCAGCAGAAGCTGAAGGCCGCCCGCGTGCTGGTAATTGGCGCCGGCGGCCTCGGTGCGCCGATCCTGCAATATCTGGCCGCGGCCGGCGTCGGCACGCTCGGCATCGTCGACGACGACCGGGTTTCCCTCTCGAACCTGCAGCGCCAAGTGATCCATGATTCCGGCACGATCGGCGAGCTGAAGACGGAGAGCGCCGCCTTGGCGATCGCGAGACTCAACCCGCATATCCGGCTCGTCCGCTTCGAGGAGCGCTTCTCTCAGGACACCGCCCGCCGTCAATTGTCCGGCTTCGACCTCCTGATCGACGGCTCCGACAATTTCGATACACGTTATGCTGCCGCCGACGCGGCGGAAGAGGCGCGTATCCCGCTCGTCACCGGCGCCGTCGGTCGTTTCGACGGTTCCCTGACGGTAATGAAACCCTATGAGACGGCCGAGGACGGGATGCTCAACCCGGGCTACCGCGACCTGTTTCCCGAGGCCCCTCCGGCTGGACTGATCCCTTCCTGCGCCGAAGCCGGCATTATCGGCGCGCTCACCGGCGTCATCGGCACGATGATGGCAATGGAGGCAATCAAGCTCGTCACCGGAGCCGGCGAACCGCTGGTCGGGCGGCTTCTGCTTTACGACGCTCTGTCGGCGCGCTTCGAAACGGTGCGTTATAAGCGCCGCCGCGCGAGGCAGGCGGGATGACGATCATCCGCCTCGACGCGAGCTTCACGCGCTGGGACGAGCTGCTCACTCTCATCCTGACCGCCTTCGCCTCGATGAATGGCAAGATCGACCCGCCATCGTCGGCACTCAATCTGACAGCGCGAGCGCTGGCAGCAAAGGCCGAAGCCGAGATCGGCCATGTCGCGATCGACGATGGCCGCCTGATCGGTTGCATTTTCCTGCGACCGGAGGCCGATTGCCTCTATGTCGGCAAGCTTGCCGTTCTGCCGGCGGCGCAAGGCCAGGGCCTCGGCCGGCGGTTGTTAGCGATCGCGGAGGACACGGCTTCAGCGCTCGGCCTTGCCGCCTTGCGGCTGGAGACACGGATCGAGCTTACCGACAATCACGCCGTCTTTGCCGCCTGGGGATTTTCGAAAACCGCCGAGAAGGCCCATCCCGGTTTTGCCAGGACGACCTTTATCGAGATGCGGAAGGTCCTTGCGCCAGCGATTCGCGCCGTCTGAAGCGGCCCGACGCGGCGGCCTTCAACGCCCGGGCAGCACCCGGTTCGGCGGCCTGTGGCCGTCGATGAAGGTGCGGATATTGATGATCACCTTATCGCCCATATCGATGCGGCCTTCGATCGTCGCCGAGCTCATATGCGGCAGCAGCACGACCTTGCCCTCATTGGCGAGCTTGACGAGCTTCGGGTTGACGGCCGGTTCGTTTTCGAAGACGTCGAGGCCGGCGCCGGCGATCTTGCCCTCCCTCAGGCTTTTGATCAGCGCGCTTTCGTCGACCACGTCGCCGCGGGCGGTGTTGACGAGATAGGCGGTCGGCTGCAGCAGCGCGAGGCGACGTGCCGAGATCAGATGAAAGGTTGCCGGCGTCGACGGGCAATTGACCGAGACGATGTCGACGCGGGCGAGCATCTGGTCGAGGCTTTCCCAATAGGTCGCCTCCAACTCGTCCTCGACGCCCGGATTAACACGCTTTCGGTTGTGGTAATGGATCGACAGGCCGAAAGACTTGGCGCGGCGTGCGACCGCCGTGCCGATGCGACCCATGCCGACGATGCCGATGCGCTTGCCGTGAATGCGCCGGCCGAGCATCCAGGTTGGAGACCAGCCGGCCCACTCGCCCGGCTTGTCGGTCAGCACCCGCGCCCCTTCGCCGAGCCGTCTCGGCACCGCGAGAATGAGCGCCATCGTCATGTCGGCGGTATCCTCGGTCAGGACGTTCGGCGTGTTGGTGACGGTGATGCCCTTGCGCGCCGCCGCCTCGACATCGATATGGTCGGTGCCGTTGGAGAAGCTCGCAATCAGCTTCATCTGCGGGCCGGCCGCATCGATCAACGCCGCGTCGATGCGATCGGTGACCGTCGGCACCAGCACGTCGGCGGTGCGGACCGCGGCGACAAGTTCGGGCACGGAGCGCGGCGCGTCATCGATGTTCAACTCGGCGTCGAAGAGCTCGCGCATGCGGGTTTCGACGGCATCGGGCAGCTTGCGGGTGATGTAGACCTTCGGTTTTTTCTTCGCTGTCATGGCTGCCTGCGGTGCCTTGTTCAGAGGTCTTTAACCAAGAGGGGTGATAATTTTCTCATTCCGGGCAATTTCTACCAGACCCGCACGCGAAGACAAACAAAACTCGTGGTGCAGCCGGCGAATATCACAACCCGGACAGCGTGCAGGCGAGCCTGCCCGTGAATTCGAGCAAACGGAAGCTTCCATGCGCAGCAAAGTCCTGAAGTCCTGTCTCGCCTTCGCGATCGCTCTGGCCGCATCGCTCGGCCCCGTCGAATTTGCCCATGCTCAGGCGGCCAAGGGACCGAGCGGCCTGCCATTACCGCGCTTCGTCACGCTGAAATCCAAGCGCGTCAACCTGCGCATCGGCCCGGGAACGGATTACGCGGTTTCATGGATGTATCTGAAATCCGGCCTGCCGGTGGAAATCATCCAGGAATACGACAACTGGCGCCGCATCCGTGATGCCGACGGCACCGAAGGCTGGGTCAACCAGTCGCTGCTCTCCGGCCAGCGCGCGGCGATCGCCGCGCCCTGGATGAAGACGAAGGGCAAGGGCGTCTTCGTCAACCTGCGTCGCGAGGCGCAGCCCTCCGCCTCGATCATCGCCAAGCTGGAACCCGGCGTGATGCTGACGATCGGCGAATGCAACGGCGACTGGTGCCGCGCCGAAACCGACGGCGCCACCGGTTGGGTGGCACAATCAGAAATCTGGGGCGCCTATCCCGGCGAAGCCTTCAAATAAGCCCTGCCTGCTTGGCGGCTTCGTTGAGCGAGGTCATCGGACGCGGGCCGATCTGCTGGATGACAATGCCGGCAGCGAGGCAGCCGAGCTTGCCGCAATCTTCCAGGGACCGTCCCTGCGTATAGCCGTAGAGGAAGCCGGAGGCAAAAAGGTCGCCGGCGCCGGTAGTGTCCACAACTTCCCTGATCCGGATCGCATCGACGTAATAACGCTCGCGGCCCTTCAGGATGACGGCGCCATGCTCGCTCATCGTCACGGCGGCGATCTTGCAGTCGGCGGCAATCCTGTTCAGCGCCTCTTCGAAGTCTTCGGTCTCGTAAAGCGACAGCGCTTCCTGGCGATTGGCGAAGACGATATCGACCGTGCCGGAGCGCATCAGATCGAGGAACTCGCCGCGATAACGGTCGACGCAGAAACTGTCGGACAGCGTCATCGACATTTCGCGGCCGTTTTCATGGGCGATGCGGGCGCAGTCGCGAATAGCCTCCTTGGCCCGCGGCGGATCCCAGAGATAACCTTCGAAATAGGTGACCTTGGCGTCGGCAACGACATCGGCCTCGACGTCCTCAGGGCCGAGTTCGACGCAGGCGCCGAGATAGGTATTCATCGAACGTTCGCCGTCTTCGGTGACGAAGATCATCGAACGCGCCGTCGGCGGGAAGGCGCCCTTGGGACGGGTCTGATAGTGGACGCCCTGGGCGCGAATGTCGTGGGTGAAAATGTCGCCGAGCTGATCTGCGGCGACATTACCGAAATAGGCAGCCTTGCCGCCGAGATTCGCGACGCCGGCCGCCGTATTGCCGGCGCTGCCGCCGGAGGCTTCGAGTGCCGGCCCCATGCGCGAATACAGAAGTTCGGCGCGCTCGGCATCGATGAGGTTCATCGCCGCCTTGGTGATCTTGTTATCAATGAGGAACTGGTCGTCGCAGCGGGCAATGATATCCACGATCGCGTTGCCGACTGTCAGAACATCGAATCTAGTCATGAAATGGGGAGTCCCGGATTTGTGATATCAGGGTTCGGTCTTAGCGAAATTTCGGCCGTTTGGAAGGATAAATGGTGAAAGGCGTCTCTATTCTTCGCAAAAGTGCCGCTTATTCGTCATGCCCCTGTCATTTTCGAAACCTACAAATGCTCGCCAGAAGACCGGCATGAGCAGCTTTCGGTTGCAGCCGGGCGACGAGGGATGATCCCTTCGATCTTACCGGCGCGGTGCTGACCACGGATGAACTGGCAGCTTCGCGATCCGGATATCCGGCAAGGCCGGAGCGGAAAAGCGGGCCATGCCCGCTTTTTTTGCGTGTGGATACACTCCATCCGCGGCTTGATACTGATTGCGTTTTCAACGCCACCTTTTGCTGCTAGACCTCGGATACTCCCTCCCCGCAGAGCATCCTCCCTCATGTCAGCCATCATTCTCGACGTCCTTCCCATCTTCATCCTGATCCTCATAGGCTGGGTAATCGTTCGCAGCGGCTTGATGGCATCAAATGTCGGCGATGCGCTCAGCGAATTCGTCTTCAAGATTGCCGTGCCGCTATTGCTCTTCCGCACCATCGCCGAGGCGGATTTCCATGGCGCTTCACCCTTCCGGCTCTGGATCGTCTATTTCTCCGGCGTCGCCATCACCTGGACGGCCGGCCATGTCGCCGCCACCCGCCTGTTTAACCGCGACGAACGGATCGGCGTGCTGGCCGGCGTTTCCTCGGCCTTCGCCAACAATGTTTTCATCGGACTGCCGCTCGTCCAGCGGACCATTGGTGACGAAGGGCTGGTGGCGTTGTCGATCCTGCTTGCCGTGCATTTGCCCGTGATGATGGTCGCCGGCACGGTTTTGATGGAGCACGCCGAACGAAAGATCGCCGGCAAAAGCGACCGCAGCATGGTCTTCGTGCTGCGCCAGATCGCCATCAATCTCATTCGCAATCCGCTGGTGATCGGCCTTGCGGCCGGCATGGCCATGCATCTTTCCGGCCTCACCATGCCGACTGCGGTGGCATCGGTCGTCGGCCAGATCGCGGGCATAGCCGGTCCGGCGGCGCTGATTTCGCTCGGCATGGCGCTGGAGAGATACGGCGTCTCCGGCAATCTCGGCATCGCCAGCGTCACCTCAAGTCTCAAGCTGCTGCTGCTGCCCGGCTGCGTCTGGACGGCGAGTCGTCTCCTCGGTCTCAGCCCAGAATGGACGGCGGCGATCGTGCTGACCTCCTCCGTGCCGACAGGCGTCAATGCCTGGCTGATCGCCAATCGTTTCGGCGTCGGGCACAGCCTCGCCGCCTCGACGATCTCAGTGACGACGGCGCTCGGCGCCATCACCGTTTCGCTCTGGGCTTATTTCCTCGGCGCCTGAACCTGCGCCATCAACAACAAAAGCCCGGCTTGCGGCCGGGCTTCGATGGTCATGCAATGGCGCTTCGCTTCACTGCGTCGCGGTTTTCGGATCCGGCAGCGGCACCGGCGAATCGGAAAGCGTGTGCAGGTAGAGGATGACGTTGGCGCGGTCCTGATCCTTCGCCAGGCCTGCGAAGCCCATCGCAGTGCCCGGCACATCCTTCTTCGGCGCCAGCAGGAACTTGTTGAGGTTCTCGAAGGTCCACTTCTCGCTGCTGCCCTTGGAAAAATCCTTCATGGCAGCGGAATAGGCGAAGCCTTCATGCGAGGCGATCGGGCGATCTACGACACCAAAGAGGTTAGGACCGACCTTGTTCGGCCCCCCTTTGGTGCCGTCATGACAGGCCTGACACTTCTTGAAGACCGCTTCACCGGCCTTGGCATCTGCAGAAGCGAGCAATTGCGCGATCGGAACGGCAGCGGCAGGCGCAGCTTCGCCGCCGGCGGCGGGCGCCTCTTCGGCAACGATCGCGAAACCTTCCTTTTCCGGCGCTTCGGAATGGAAGATCCCCTCGGACGCGATGGAGACCGACATCAGAACGAAAATCGTTCCGAGCAGCGCTCCCACGGCCGTATTGACGTATGAATTCATCTGCAATGCTCCCCTTGCAGCCGGCAGACCAGAACCGGACCATCTTGAAATCGCGCGGAACCTATGTCTTTTGACTGATCGTTGCAACTGTCTAAATGGTCTTATGCGTGAGACTTTTTGACACTTTTCAGCCCGGAATAGAAGGCCCGAACCATGAGTGATTCAAATTTAGACGAGGTGCTGGTATTGATCCCGGCACGCATGGCCTCCACCCGGCTTCCGGGCAAGCCGCTCGCCGATATTTGCGGACTGCCGATGATCGTGCAGGTGGCGATGCGCGCCAAAGAGGCAGCCATCGGCCGCGTGGTCGTCGCCGTCGACGATCAACAGGTGTTCGATGCCGTTTCTGCCGCCGGCTTCGACGTCGTCATGACCAGCAGTGACCATCAATCGGGTTCCGACCGCATCTTCGAAGCGCTGACCAAGGTCGATCCGGACGGGAAAGCGAAAATCATCGTCAACGTCCAGGGCGACCTGCCGACGATCGATGCGGAAACCGTGCGCGCGGCTCTGCGCCCGCTCGAGAACGAGGCGGTCGATATCGGCACGCTGACGACCGAAATCGACGATGAGGACGACAAGACCGCGTCGCATATCGTCAAGATCGTCGGTTCGCCCGTCTCCGACACCCGTCTGCACGCCCTCTACTTCACGCGCGCGACAGCACCTTACGGCAAGGGGCCGCTCTATCACCATATCGGCCTATATGCCTATCGGCGTGCGGCGCTGGAGCGATTTGTCTCGCTCGGCCCATCGACGCTCGAGAGGCGAGAATCGCTGGAGCAGCTGCGGGCGCTGGAGGCCGGTATGCGCATCGACGTGGAGATCGTTGACACGGTTCCGCTCGGTGTCGATACTCCCGCCGACCTTGAAAAGGCGCGGCGCATCCTCTCCGCAAAGTCGAACTGACGGAACCATCATGAACATCAAGACCAACAGGATCGCCTTCCAAGGCGAGTTCGGCGCCAATTCCGACATGGCCAGCCGCGACATGTTTCCGACCATGGAACCGCTGCCGTGCCAGACGTTCGAGGATGCGTTCACCGCCGTCGACAACGGCGACGCCGATATCGCCATGATCCCGATCGAAAACACCATTGCCGGCCGCGTTGCCGATATCCATCACTTGCTGCCGGAATCGCGGCTGCACATCATCGGCGAATATTTTATGCCGATCCGCTTCCAGCTGATGGTGCTGCCCGGAGTGACCAAGGACGAAATCCGCACAGTGCACAGCCATATCCATGCGCTCGGCCAGTGCCGCAAGATCGTGCGCGCCCATGGCTGGAAGCCCGTCATCGCCGGCGATACGGCCGGGGCGGCCAAGCTCGTGAAGGAAACCGGCGACCGGACGATGGCCGCGCTCGCGCCGCGCCTTGCCGCCGATCTCTACGGGCTCGAGATCGTCGCCGAAAATGTCGAGGATACGGAAAACAACGTCACCCGCTTCGTCGTGCTCTCGCGTGACGAGGAATGGGCGCAGCGCAATTCGGCGGAAGAAAAGGTCGTCACCACCTTCGTGTTCAACGTCCGCAATATTCCGGCCGCGCTCTACAAGGCGCTCGGCGGCTTTGCCACTAACAACATCAACATGACGAAACTGGAAAGCTACCAGCTCGGCGGAAAATTCGTGGCGACGCAGTTCTACGCCGATATCGAAGGCCATCCGAACGATCCGAACGTTCGCCGAGCCTTGGAGGAACTGCGTTTCTTCTCCGAGAAGGTGCGGATCCTCGGCGTCTACAAGGGGCATGCGATGCGAGGCCTGCTTTAGCTCTTTGTCGTGCACGTCGCCGGGAGCTGATACTTCCGGCGACGTGCATGAACAGACCTCGCACGTATTATTTGTCCGGCTCACAAACCCGCAACCGATGGCCATCGGGATCAAGCACGACGAAGGTCGGGCCAAAATCCAGCTCTGTCAGCTCCTGGGCGATCGGCAGGCCCCGCTGGCGCCAGTCCTCGTATTGCTTGGCGACGGCATTTTCCCCCGCCACCATGAAGGCCACTTCGCCGCGATTGCCGATCGCGGAGGGTTGCGGCTCGACCTTGCTGCGCCGCCAAAGGCCGAGGGTGAAACCGCCATCCAGCGGAAAGGCGACGAAATTCGGCGCCTCCACAGCCGGTTCGCGGTTCAGGAGGTTTCGGTAAAAGCCGGCGCTCTCGCCAGGATCCTTGACGTAAAGGATAATCAGATTGGGGCTGGTCATTTCGGTTCTCCCTTGGTGTGACATGCTGATGACCCCCTGCTGCCAATATAAGACAGGAGGATGCGGCGGGCGTTGCCGAAGCAACGCCCGGTTTTGTCGGGCGGAATGTCGATGATGAAGCGGCTTAGAGCGGGAAACAGTCTTCATGGCGCGGGTTGCGCCCGTCCATGAAGCCGAGGTCGCGCTTCATGTAGTCAGGTGTCGCCTCAACGTCGAGTTTGAGGCGGCTTCCCCCGCAGATCTGGAAAAGGCCGATGGCGAACTGCAGCAGGCCGAAGCGGACCGACTGCCGGCCATCAGCGAAAGTTTCGGCCGAAATAATGTCGGCAAAGCTATTGGTGGCGAAGCGGTCGCCGGCCTGCTGAATGATTGGAGGCGTTACCATGATCAGTACTCCTTCCGTAATGGATTGAGACTGATCATAACGCCAACTGCTGACAGTTTATGGCAGCAGCGATCACCTCTCGATCGGCACGTCCTGCGTCTCGCGCCACTCCTTGAGAAGCACCGTGCGGCGGCGCGGATAACGCACCTCATGCAGTGCCATGTCGATGATGCGATCGGTGCGGAAATGGCGAAAATCCTGGCGCAACTCGCACCAGGCCATGAGGACGCGCACGTGCTCGAAATAGCCGAGCGCGAAAGGCCAGACGCGGCGGCGCGAGATCCGGCCCTGCTCGTCGCCGTAATGCAGTTCGAGAATACGCTCCAGCCGGATCGCCCTGCGGATAGCCGAAACATCTGCGCTATCCTCATCGCGGCGTTTGGGGCCGACGAAAAGAGCGGCCGAATCGATCATCTCACGCAAATCGGCCGGCAGTACGGCAGCGATCTTGGCCAGTGCATCGGCACCGGCGCCGGCAAGGCGCGGCTCGGCGGCGCGGGCGACCCAGCGCGAGCCGAGCACCAGAGCTTCCAGCTCTTCCTCGGAAAACATCATCGGCGGCAGCATGAAACCGGGCTTCAGCACATAACCAAGGCCGGCTTCGCCTTCGATCATCGCGCCCTGGGCCTGCAGGCTGGCGATATCGCGATAGAGGGTCCGCAGGCTGACGCCGGTCTCCTGAGCGAGCACAGTGCCGGTCACCGGCCTGCGATAACGCCGAAGCGTTTGGAGCAGCGTCAGGAGCCGTTCCGAACGGGCGACCGGCATGGCACTAGCGCTTCCACTCCACCCAGTCGCGCATCAGGCGGTGGGCGATCGCGCCTTTCGGCGGCGAGGCCTTGCCGTTGGCGCCTGGGCGCTCCAGCATCTCGAGCGTTTCCTCGCGGGTGAACCAGCGGCAATCCTCGAGCTCCGTCTCATCGCGCTTGATCTCGGTGGATTTCGCCTCCGCGTAACAGCCGATCATCAGCGAATGCGGCATCGGCCAGGGCTGCGAGGCGTGATAGCGGATACGGCCGGTGCGGATGCCTGACTCTTCCAGCGTTTCGCGGCGCACAGCGTTCTCGATGGTCTCGCCGGGTTCGACAAAGCCAGCAAGACAGGAATACATGCCCGGCGCAAAATGCGGACTGCGGCCGAGCAGGCAGAGGTCGCGGCTCTCATCGACCGTCAGCATGATGACGACGGGATCGGTGCGGGGAAAGATCATGTGCTCGCAGGCGGCACAGACACGCTTGTAACCGCCGATATGAATTTCCATTGCCGCGCCGCAGCGGCCGCAGAAGCGATTATCGCCGTTCCAGCGAATGAGGCTTGCAGCCTGGGCGAATTCGCCGAGCAACACCTCATCGATCAGCATCTCGCGAAACAGCGTGCGGCCGTCGGCGGGCTTGTACTGGCTGGCGAGATCCTCGACGTCGATGCCGACGGGAACGGCGAGGCGGGGCTCGCCGCTCTTTCGATAGCCGAGAAGCACCGTCTCGTCCCAATTCGGCCGAAGCTCCTGCAGCTCGTAGCGGGCAAAAAGCGGATCGAGCACCTGGCCGTCATGCTTCAGCACCAGCTTGTCGTTGGCGAAGGCGAAAATATGCGTACCTTCCCTCGCCAGCGCCTTTTCGACGGAGTGTTCGTCGCGATGTTCGGAATCGCGATTGAGGTCGTTGCCGGCAAAGGCCGTGAGATTGCTGGGTTCCGGATGCGGCACATCTGAATCAAAAAGCGAATGGCTCATGATGAAAGGGTTTCCCGCAGCTTCGCTGTCAATTCGTCTCTCCTTCCGTCCTCGTAGGGCTCTGCCCGCCCGAAACCCCAGACGGGACCCGGCCAGTTGGCATCGCCTTCGAAGCGGGCAATGACATGAACATGAAGCTGGCGGACGATGTTGCCAAGAGCCCCGATATTGATTTTTGTCGCGCCGGTGATCTCTTTGAGCGCCTTGGCGGTGAGCTCCGTCTCGAAAGCGAGCAGCACCTGGTCGAGCGGCGTCAGCTCGAAGATTTCGGTGATATCGGCTCGGCGCGGCACGAGAATGAGCCAGGGCCAGCGGGCATCTCTCGACAATCTCAGATCACAGAGGCCCGTGACCATGACGCTGGTGCTGTCGTTTTCCAGCCGGGGGTCGAGCATAAAGCCGTTCAAGGGCATTCCTCCTGTCTTTTCCAAGGACTAGCAGTTTTTTATCATGTTGGCTTGCTTTTGATGACGATATTGCCGATATGTGCATCCGGGAGGTTGGTGGTGGACGAGCCACTCGCCAACCGGGTCAGGTCCGGAAGGAAGCAGCCCTAACGAGCCCGGCACGGGTCATCGTGCCAGCCTCCCACCTTCTCTTTACGAAGTGCCCGGCATCCGGGCGACAAGCAGGGCGATGAGCGACACCGAGCGACAATCAAAAGATGCCGCCTCGACGGGCACCGGATACCGGGTGCTGGCTCGCAAATACCGCCCCAAGGATTTCACGGACCTGATGGTCGGCCAGGAGCCGATGGTCCGCACGCTGACCAACGCCTTCGAGACTGGCCGCATCGCGCAGGCCTATATGCTGACCGGCGTACGCGGTGTCGGCAAGACGACGACGGCGCGCATCCTGGCGCGGGCGCTGAATTACAAGACGGCAGAGATCGACAAGCCGACGATCGACCTGCGCGTACCCGGCGAACATTGCCAGGCGATCATGGAAGGCCGCCATGTCGACGTGATCGAAATGGATGCCGCCTCCCATACCGGCATCGACGATATAAGAGAGATCATCGAGCAGGTGCGCTACCGGCCGGTTTCGGCGCGCTACAAGGTCTATATCATCGACGAAGTGCACATGCTGTCGACGCAGGCCTTCAACGGTTTGTTGAAGACGTTGGAAGAGCCGCCGGAACATGTGAAATTCATCTTCGCCACCACCGAAATCCGCAAAGTGCCGATCACCGTGCTGTCGCGCTGCCAGCGCTTCGACCTGCGCCGCATCAGCGCCTCGGACCTCGTCGGGCTGTTTACGACGATTGCTGCCAAGGAGGGTATCGAGGCGGAAGCGGACGCGCTGGCGATGATCGCACGCGCTGCCGAAGGCTCGGCGCGCGATGGCCTGTCGCTGCTCGATCAGGCGATCGCCCATGGCGCCGGCGCCGTGCAGGCCGAAGCCGTGCGCGGCATGCTCGGCCTTGCCGATCGCGCCCGGATCGTCGATCTCTTCCAGCATATCGTCAAAGGCGATGTCGCCGGCGCCCTCGGAGAATTCCAGAGCCAGTACGAGGCCGGCGCCAATCCGGTGGTCGTGCTAACCGATCTTGCCGATTTCACCCATCTGGTGACGCGGCTAAAATATGTGCCGGATGCGGCAAACGACCCCTCCCTCAGCGAAATTGAACGCACCAAGGCGGCGGAGTTCGCCAAGGGTGTGGCGGTGACGACGCTGTCGCGCATCTGGCAGATGCTGCTGAAGGGGATTCCGGAAACGGAAGGCTCGTCGCGCACGGCAGGGGCAGCCGAAATGGTGCTGATCCGGCTGGCGCATGCCGCGCATCTGCCGGCGCCCGAGGATGCGGCGCGGCGGCTTGCCGAATTTTCCGGCGACGGTGCCGGCGCGCGCCCCTCCTCCCCGCCTTCCGGCGGCAGTAGCGGCAACGGAACACGGATTCCCTATCAGAGCAGCGTCGCGGCGCGGGCGCCGGAGCCGACACTGCGGCCGCAGCCCTCAGGGCCGACCGCGATGCTGCGCGCCGTCCCCAATCCGGAACCGCAGACAATCGGCCGCGTCGAGACGAAGCCAGCTGAAGCGCCGAAGCCGCTGGTCCCAGTCAATTCGATCGGCGATATCGTCGACCTCGCGGCCGAAAAGCGGGACGTCAAGCTGAAGGCGCTGGTGCGCAACTTCGTGCGGCCCGTGCGCATCGAGCCCGGGCGGCTGGACGTGAACCTCACCGAGGGCGCGCCAGGCACGCTGCTGAACGAGCTTGCCGTCAAACTGAAGGAATGGACAGGCATCCACTGGATCGTCAGCACCAGCCGCGAAGAAGGCGGACCGACGATGGTGGAGGCGGAAGCCAAGGCGCAGCAACAGCGGGTCAGCGATGCGCGCCAGGACCCCGATGTCGCGGCTATTCTTGCGCAGTTTCCGGGCGCGAAGATTATCGACGTGCGCATCAGGGCGCCGACGCCGCAGGAGGAAGCGGAAGAGGCGACACCGCCTGCCGCCGCCGAATCCGAAGAAGGCGACATCCTGCCGGGCGACGACCTAGAATTCTAGAGTTTCAAGAAGGAGCGAGACGATGCGCGACATCATGGGCATGATGGGCAAAGTCAAGGAAATGCAGGCCAAGATGGAGCAGATGCAGGCGGAGATCGCCGAGCTCTCGGCCGAAGGCAAGGCCGGCGGCGGCCTCGTCACCGTCGTCATCTCAGGCAAGGGCGACCTGAAGAGCCTGAAGATCGATCCGTCGCTGTTCAAGGAAGACGATGTTGAGATCCTCGAGGACCTGATCGTCGCCGCCCACAAGGACGCCAAGGACAAGGCCGAAGCGCTCGCCGCCGAAAAGACCAAGGCGCTGACCGCCGGCCTGCCGATCCCGCCCGGCTTCAAGCTGCCGTTTTAATCCAGGCAATCGATCTTCCATTTCACCGCTGTTGCGATGGGCGATGTGACAATCGCGTTCGCGATGCACAGGTGAAACTGGCGCCTAACGCTGCGCTTCCAACATCGCTCGCAGCTTGTAGTGAATAGGGGCAGCGAGATATCGCGCCCGGTCGGCCTCCGAAAGCCGTCGACCGAAATTTTCCATCAGCTCCGGCATTGTGACTTTGTCGCCGCCAAAAGACTGATGCTCCACCGGCATTCCGGCTTCGGCGATGCCGCTGCGGATGACGCGACAATAGATGCCGGGGCGGGCGGCATCGGTATAGCGCTTGACGAATTTCGGATCGGCCATCCTGGCTGCGAAGGTGGCGCAGGGGATGCGGCATGCTGTGACTTCGAGGACGAGATCGCCTGATATGAAGCGGTCACCGACGGCAACATCGCGGTTGTCCAGATCCGAAATCAGCATGTTTTCGCCGAAGGCGCCGGGCTCATAGGGCCGGCCGATCTCGTTTGCCCACCAGTCAAGCGTCAGCGAGCCCTCGATATAGACAGCCTGATCGACGCCGCCATGGTGTTTGCGGTTGCAGATCGCGTCGCCGACCAGTCCCTCGGCATCGATCATCACGGCGCCGTTGACGGCGTGTTTGAAGATGCCGGTCTTGTAGCTCTTGCCGGGCAGCCGCTCCGGAGTGGCGGTGCAGAGCGCCAGTATTTTCATGGGACGGCCGATCCTTCCGCGATTCCGTTTTCGTTGCATATCAGCTAAGAACGGCGCATGGCAAAACGAGTCACCGGCCCCGAAATCGAAAAACTCATCCAGCTTCTGGCGAAGGTGCCGGGCCTCGGGCCGCGCTCGGCCCGCCGGGCGGCGTTGCATCTGATCAAGAAGAAGGACCAGTTGCTCGGGCCGCTCTCGAACGCGATGGGCGAAGCCTATGACAAGGTGAAGATCTGCTCGCGCTGCGGCAATGTCGATACGGTCGACCCCTGCACCGTCTGCACCGACACGCAGCGTGATCAATCCGTCATCATCGTCGTCGAAGACGTGTCGGACCTCTGGGCGTTGGAACGGGCGGGCGCGATGAACGCCGCCTACCACGTGCTCGGCGGCACGCTGTCACCACTCGACGGGATCGGACCTGATGACCTCAACATTCGCGGGTTAATCGATCGGATCGGCGACGGCGGCATCCGCGAACTGATCATCGCCGTCAACGCCACCGTCGAGGGGCAGACAACGGCGCATTACATCACCGATCAGTTGCAGGGGCTCGATGTGAAGATCACGCGGCTGGCGCATGGCGTGCCGGTCGGCGGTGAGCTCGACTATCTCGATGAGGGCACGCTGGCGGCGGCCCTTCGGGCGCGGACGGTAATATGAGGGGTTTGTATATGCGGCGCCACACCCCCCTCTGCCTTGCCGGGCATCTCCGCCACAAGGGGGGAGATCGGCAAGATGCACCGGCCCTGCGAAATCTTGATCGTGAGCCAAGCAGCTCCGGTCCCCTGCCGCGTTTGATTGGGGTAACAGCGTGCCCCCAGCCGATCTCCCCCCCTGTGGGGGAGATGTCCGGCAGGACAGAGGGGGGTGTTCCACGAGGGCTGCGGATACTCGCATTCGCGATGATGACTGCCCTACTTCCTCTCCCCTCCCACGCAGCCCCATCGAAAGCCGATGTCGAGGCCCAGTTCGAGAGCTGGGTGCAGAAGGACCTCTGGCCGCAGGCCAAGGCGGGCGGCATTTCCGAGAAGACTTTCAAGGCCGCCTTCTCAGGCGTCACGCTGAACTGGAACCTGCCGGATCTCGCTCCGCCGGGATTCCCGCCGCCCAAGGAGCAGAAACAGACACAGGCGGAGTTTTCCTCGCCTGGCCCCTATTTCAACGAGGACCGGCTGAAGAAGCTCGCCGCAACCGGGCGCGGCTTTGCCGCGCAATATGGCTCGACGCTGAAGCGGATCGAGAAGACTTACGGCGTGCCGGGGTCGATCGTGCTTGCCATTTGGGGCCGGGAGACGGGCTTCGGCGCGGCAAAGATACCGAATTCGGCGGTCGAGGTGCTGGCAACCAAGGCCTTCATGTCGACGCGCAAGGAAATGTTCCGCACCGAGCTGGTGGCGGCGCTGCATATTCTCGACGGCGGCGACGTGACGCCCGCCGAATTCAAGAGCTCGTGGGCCGGGGCGCTCGGCCAGCCACAATTCATGCCGACGAGCTATCTGAAATATGCGGTGGATTTCGATGGCGACGGTCACCGCAATATCTGGACCTCGGTGCCGGATACGCTTGCCTCGATCGCCAATTACCTAGTCAAGAAAGGCTGGCAGCGCGATCGCGACTGGGGCTTCGAGGTTTCGATACCGGAGGCGGTCTCCTGCGCGCAAGAGGGTCCAGACCTCGCGAAGCCGCTGTCGCATTGGGCCTCGCTCGGCATCGCGCGCATCTCCGGCAAGAACTTCCCCTCGGGCGAGATGAACACCCAAAGCATGATGCTGGTTCCGGCCGGCCGCGACGGGCCGGAATTCATCGTCACGCCGAATTTTTACATCATCAAGGAATATAATAATTCCGATCTCTACGCGCTCTATATCGGCAATCTCGCCGACCGGATCGGCTATAACGGCGGCGCCTTTGAGGGCCGATGGGGCGATGTCGGCAAGATGCTGCGTTCGGATGTCGCCGCCATGCAGAAGGCGCTCGAACGGCAGGGTTACGATGTCGGCGGTTCCGACGGTCTGCCGGGCTACAAGACACGCCGATCGATCGGCCAATGGCAGGCAAAGAACGGCATGAAGCCGACATGCTTTCCCGAAGCCACGATGAAGGGTAGCCTGAAGTAAGGCTTCAGAGACTGCGCTTTAGCCCTTCATGACTCGCGACGAAGCCGAGCTTTTCATAGAAGCGAATCGAATCCCCTCGCGTCTTGTCCGTTGTCAGCTGCACGAGGCCGCAGCCCCGCTCGGCGCACTGGGCGATCGCCCATTCGATGAATTCGGAGCCGAGGCCGGAGCCACGCAAACCCCGGGCGATTCGCACGCTTTCGATCTGGCCGCGCCACATGCCCGTTCTCGACAGGCCGGGAATGAAGCTCAGCTGCAGACAGCCGACAACCTGATTGTCCGCATCGCTTGCCACGGCGAGCATCTGGTTGGCATCCGCCTCGATCGCGGCGAAAGCCGAGAGATAACTCGCATCGATAGGGTCCGAAACGATCTCCCTGGCGCTGCCGAGATCATCATCGGCCAAAAGCCGGACGATGGCGGCAAGATCGGATTGGCGGGCGAGCCTGAAATTATACATGCCTGTCCTCAATGATGCAGATCGATCGGCGCCTTATGGAAGACGTCATCGCCGGGCGGGATGGCCTGACGCTCGATCATCCGGTGAACATGCGGCGGACCTTCGCCGCGGTGAAGGGCGCGTAGCCTGTCGATATTTTCGGCATCGGCCTGCGTGCGCCGCTGGTTGTGCCTGATATATTCGACCCAGGTCGGCGTGTTGTAGGTTTCGGTCCAAAGCCCGGGATTTTCGAGATCGCGCATCAGCGCCCAGTGCCGCGCGCCATCGCGGATGCGGATACGCCGCCGCTCGCCCATCAACGTCATGAATTCCGCAAGATCGTCGTCGGCGATCTCGTAGTCGACCTGGATGACGATCGGACCGCTGCGCGGCGTGATGTCGAGGCTGAGCGCCGGCGCGGTGAAGCGGTTCAGCGGATCCAGATTGAGCGAGGCGAAGGCCGGCATCGAAAAGCGCAGGCCGATCGCAATGCCGAGCAGCATGACGACGGATGACGTCAGCAGCGCGTTGGCGACGCCGTAGCGATCGGCAGCAACGCCCCACAGCCAGCTGCCGCCGGCAATGCCGCCGAAGGTGACGGTCTGGTAGAGCGACAGCGCGCGGCCCACCACCCAGCGCGGAGTCGAGAGCTGGACGATGGTATTGAAAAGCGACAGCGCCGAAACCCAGCAGGCGCCGGCGACGAGCAGTCCGGCTGAGGTGAGGACGGCGCTCGGGCTGACGGCCGCAATGACGGCGCTGAGCGCAAAGCCGGCAAAGGCCAGGCGGATGATCGTCTCGCCGGAAAACGCCTGACGAATTCTCGCACTCAGCACGGCGCCGCCGATCGCGCCGATGCCGAAAGCGCCGAGCATGAAGCCATAGGTCAGCGGTCCGCCGGCCACCAGATCAAGCGCGACAACCGGCAGAAGCGCCAGGATCGAGCTGGCGCCGATGCCGAAGATAAGCCCCCTGACGAGAACCTTTTCGAGATTGGGCGACATGGAGACATATCGCAGGCCGGCGAAGATGGCGCTGGCGAGCGCCTCCCGCGGCAGGGTCGAAACCGGCGCGCTCGGCCGCCAACGCGACAAAGCGTAGATCAGTGGCAGATAACTCAGCGTGTTGACGGCAAAGGCCGCGGCGGCGCCGGCGGCCGCCACGATGGCGCCGCCGATCGCCGGGCCGACGCTGCGGGTGATGTTGAAGCCCATGCTGTTCAGGGTGACGGCGCCCGGCAGATCGGCGCGCGGCACCATGTCGCCGACCGAGGCCTGCCAGGAGGGATTGTTGAGCGCCGTGCCGCAGCCGATCAGGAAGGTGAAGAAGAGCAGCAGCCAAGGCGTGATCCAGCCGAGAAGCGCCGCGGCCGTCAGCAGGCCTGAGACCGTCAGCATCATGCATTGCGCCGTCAGCATCACCCGGCGGCGGTCGTAATTGTCGGCGAGCGCGCCCGATATCAGGGAAAACAGCATGATCGGCAGTGCCGTCGAGGTCTGCACCAGCGCGACCATATCCTCCGAAGCGGTGATCGTCGTCATCATCCAGGCAGCACCCACCGCCTGGATCAAGCCGCCGAAATTCGAGGAAAGGCTCGCAAACCATATGGCGCGATAAGTCTCGTGCCGTAAAGGCGCCAATGTCGACGGAGTGTACGCCACGATTTCTCCCGCTTTTGTCATTGCCCCGCCGGGCAATATATGCCCATGACCGGCGCTGGCCATAGGCGCGTTCGCCTTGTCGGAGGCGAATTGGCGGAATCGGTCGTAGACCTTGCAATTTCGTAAAAACCCGACTATATGGCTCTCAAATTCTTGATCGCTTGATGAAGAGTGGGCCGCAAGGACCCGCTCTTTTTTATTAGCTCGATCGCCTGAACAGCAGAAATTGCGAGGAGCGCACCGCTTGGCGGACATGACGAACGCAGACAACGACCTTGAGCCGCGGCTGATTACCGAAACCGGGCTTGACCAGCGTCTTGCCGATATCATCGAACCCGTTCTCATCGGGATGGGCTTCCGGCTGATCCGCGTGCGCATGCTGAACCAGAACGGCATGACGATGCAGGTGATGGCCGAGCGCAACGACGGTACGATGACGGTCCAGGACTGCGAAGAAGTCTCGATGGCGATTTCTCCCGTCCTCGATGTGGAAGATCCGATCGATAAAGAGTATCATCTCGAAGTGTCTTCGCCCGGCATCGACCGTCCGATGGTGCGGAAATCCGATTTCGTTCGCTGGCAAGGTCACCTGGTGAAATGCGAGACGTCGATCATGATCGGCAACCGCAAGCGCTTCCGCGGCAAGATCGTCGAAGCCGACGCAGATGGTTTCACGCTCGAGCGTGACCAGGTTGCCTACGGAGAAGAGCTGAACGTCACCATTCCTTTCACCGCGCTCAGCGATGCGAAACTCATCCTGACCGACGACCTGATCCGCGATGCATTGCGCGCCGACAAGCTGGCGAAAGCGCAGGCCGCCAACCAGAACGAAGCGGACGAGCAGGAATAACCGATTAACAGACCGCTCCCAGGGACGGGAACCCCGGAGTAAAGACGGAGAAACAAGACAATGGCAGTCAGTGCGAACCGGCTCGAACTTCTGCAGATCGCAGATGCAGTGGCGCGCGAAAAGGTCATCGACCGCGAGATCGTGCTTGCCGCAATGGCCGATGCCATTCAGAAGGCGGCACGCTCGCGTTACGGCACCGAATCCAACATCCGTGCCGACATCAATCCGAAGACCGGCGAAATCCGGCTGCAGCGTCTGCTCGAAGTCGTCGACAAGGCCGAGGATTATTCGACGCAGATCCCGCTGGAGCTCGCCCGCGACCGCAACCCGGATGCCGCACTCGGCGATTTCATTGCCGATCCGCTGCCGCCGATGGATTTCGGCCGTATCGCCGCTCAGTCCGCCAAGCAGGTGATCGTCCAGAAGGTGCGTGAAGCCGAGCGCGACCGCCAGTTCGATGAATTCAAGGACCGCGTCGGCGAGATCGTCAACGGCACCGTCAAGCGCGTCGAATACGGCAACGTCATCGTCGATCTCGGCCGTGGCGAAGGCATCATCCGCCGCGACGAAATGATCCCGCGGGAAAACGTGCGCTATGGCGATCGCGTCCGTGCCTATGTCTATGACGTCCGCCGCGAACAGCGCGGCCCACAGATCTTCCTGTCGCGCACGCATCCGCAGTTCATGGTGAAGCTCTTCACCATGGAAGTGCCTGAAATCTATGACGGCATCATTCAGGTGAAGTCGGTTGCCCGCGATCCGGGCTCGCGCGCCAAGATTGCCGTGATCTCGAACGACAGTTCGATCGATCCGGTCGGCGCCTGCGTCGGTATGCGCGGCTCGCGCGTCCAGGCCGTCGTCGGCGAGCTCCAGGGTGAGAAGATCGATATCATCCCGTGGTCGCAGGATCCGGCAACCTTCGTCGTCAACGCCCTGCAGCCGGCCGAGGTCGCCAAGGTCGTTCTCGACGAGGATGCCGAGCGCATCGAAGTGGTGGTTCCCGACGAGCAGCTGTCGCTTGCGATCGGCCGCCGCGGCCAGAACGTCCGCTTGGCGTCGCAGCTGACCGGCTGGGATATCGACATCATGACGGAGGCCGAGGAATCGGAGCGCCGTCAGAAGGAATTCAACGAGCGCACCAACCTGTTCATGGATTCGCTCGACGTCGACGAAATGGTCGGCCAAGTCCTGGCATCGGAAGGTTTTGCCGCCGTCGAGGAACTTGCCTATGTCGATCTCGACGAAATCGCCTCGATCGATGGTTTCGATGAAGATACCGCGCAGGAAATCCAGACCCGCGCCCGTGAATATCTGGAGAAGCTCGAAGCCGAGATGGATGAGAAGCGTAAGGCGCTCGGCGTTGAGGACGAGTTGCGCCAGATCGACGGCATGACCGCCCAGATGATGGTGGCGCTCGGCGAAGACGGCATCAAGACGATCGAGGATTTTGCTGGCTGCGCCGCTGACGATCTCGTCGGCTGGACGGAGCGAAAGAACGGCGAAACGAAGAAGTTCGAGGGCCTGTTCTCGAAGTTCGACGTCTCGCGCGTCGAGGCCGAACAGATGATCGTCCAGGCTCGGCTTGCGGCCGGCTGGATTACCGAAGAGGACCTGGCGAAGGGGACCGAAGAAGAGGTCACCGAAGCCGAACAGGAAGCATGATGACCGCGCATGAGCCGGACGCTCTCCCTCAGGACGACGATCTTGCAGGTTATGACGTGAACGGACGCATGTGCATCGTGACGCGCGAAAGCGGATCGCCGGATGAGCTGATCCGCTTCGTCGCGGCTCCCGACGGAACCGTCGTCGCCGACCTGAAGCGCCAGCTTCCGGGACGCGGTTGCTGGGTGAAAGCCGACCGGTCGCTGGTCGACAGAGCGGTGGCGAAGAAGCTCTTCGCCCGCGCGCTGAAAAGCGACGTGAAGGCAGCAGACGATCTCGGCGCGAATGTCGACCGGCTGCTCGCGGCGCAATTGATGCAGATGATGAACATGGCCCGCAAAGCCGGCCAGTTCATCAGCGGCTCCTCGAAAGTGGACGCCGCGGTTAGAAGCGGAGCAGCCATTGCGGTGTTCCACGCAACTGACGCGGCGGACGACGGTGTGAGGAAAATCGACCAGGCCCGCAAGGCCTGGCACCTCGGAATGGAGACCGAGGAGGAGATACCTTCCTACCGCTTCTTCTCGGAGAGCGAAATGGAAGGCCTGATGGGCCAGAATGCTTTTATCCATGCCGCAGTGCTTGCAGGGCAGGCGGGTGAGGGTGTAGTGAAGCGCGCAAAGATGCTCGAACAGTACCGTATTGGCGGTCAGTCCCGGGCAGCGGGCGGCGCTGGCCGGCAAAAACAATGAGACGGTCACCGGCATCGGCCGGTCTCATTCTCATTGATCGACAGTATTTGAACGACAGGGTCTGATCTAGTCATCGCTCCCTGTCCGAAGGAACGGGAACGAATGACCGATAGTAACGACGACAAGACACTCAGCGTAACGGGCAAGAAGACGCTTACCCTGAAACCATCGGGGATAAGCCAGGGCACCGTTCGCCAAGATATGGGTCGGGGTCGCACCAAGGCGGTCGTGGTCGAGACCCGCAAGCGGCGCCCGATGCGCCCGGAAGACGAAAAGCCAATCGCGCCCGCTGCCCCGGCAGCCCCGGTCCGCGCCGCCGAACCTGCGCCGGCGCCCGTTCAGGCGCGTCCGCAGCAGCCGACGCCGGCACCGCGGGTTCACCAGCCGGGCAACAACCAGACCAACCAGCGTCCGCAGCAGTCCTATCAACCGCAGCGCTCGAACGACCGTCCGCGCCCTGTCGTGCTGAACCATCTGTCGCCTGAGGAGATGGATGCCCGCCGCCGCGCGCTGGCCGAATCCCAGGCGCGTGACGCCCAGGACGCGATCCGCCGCGCCGAGGAAGAAAAGCGCCGTGCCGCCGAAGAGGCGATCCGCAAGGTCGCCGAAGCCGAAGAGGCCGCCCGCAGGGCCGCCGAAGAGGCTGCCCGCCAAGCCGAAGCGCCCGCTGCCGCCGAACCCGCCGCTGTTGCGGCGCCGGCTCCGGTTGTGGCCGAAGCGCGCCCGAGCGCTCCGCGGCCGGCATCGCCGGCACCGGCTGCGCGCCGTCCGGATGGCGCCGGAGCACCTGCTGCCGCCCGGCCCGCGCCGGGTGCTGCCGCACCGGCAGGAGTCCGTGGCCGTCGTGATGACGAGGGCGACGATGATCGGGGTGCTGCACGCGGCGGCCCGGCTCGTGGCCGCGTTGTCCGCCCCGAACCGGCAAAGCCGGTCACCACGCGTCCGAAAACGGATGAGGAGCGCCGCCGCGGCAAGCTGACGATCACCACGGCCGACGTCGACGGCGACGACAATGCGCGCGGGCGCTCACTTTCGGCGATGCGCCGCCGGCAGGAAAAATTCCGCCGCAGCCAGATGCAGGAAACCCGCGAGAAGATCTCCCGCGAAGTGGTTCTGCCCGAGACCATCACCATTCAGGAACTGTCGCAGCGCATGTCCGAACGCGCGGTCGACGTCATCAAGTACCTGATGAAGGAAGGCCAGATGATGAAGCCGGGCGACGTCATCGACGCCGACCTTGCCGAACTCATCGCCAGTGAATTCGGCCACACGGTTCGTCGCGTGTCGGAATCCGATGTCGAGCTCGGCATCTTCAACGTCTCTGACGAAGAAGGCGAACTGGTTTCGCGCCCGCCCGTCGTCACCATCATGGGCCACGTCGACCACGGCAAGACCTCGCTGCTCGACGCCATCCGCCATGCCAACGTGGTCGCCGGCGAAGCCGGTGGCATCACCCAGCATATCGGCGCCTATCAGGTGGAACAGAACGGCCAGAAGATCACCTTCATCGACACCCCCGGCCACGCCGCCTTCACGGCGATGCGTGCCCGCGGCGCGCAGGCGACCGACATCGCGATCCTGGTGGTCGCGGCCGATGACAGCGTCATGCCGCAGACGATCGAATCGATCAACCACGCCAAGGCGGCCAATGTGCCGATCATCGTGGCGATCAACAAGGTCGACAAGCACGAGGCCGACCCGCAGAAGGTTCGCAACCAGCTGCTGCAGCACGAAGTCTTCGTGGAATCCATGGGCGGTGAAGTGCTCGATGTCGAAGTCTCGGCCAAGACAGGCAAGAATCTCGACAAGCTGCTCGAGGCGATCCTGCTGCAGGCCGAAATTCTCGATCTGAAGGCCAATCCTAACCGGACGGCGGAAGGCACTGTCATCGAAGCCCAGCTCGACCGCGGCCGCGGTTCGGTCGCCACCGTGCTCGTCCAGAAGGGCACACTGCGTCCGGGCCAGATCATCGTCGCCGGCGACGTCTGGGGCCGCGTGCGCGCCCTCGTCACCGACAAGGGCGACCATGTGAAGGAAGCCGGTCCCGCGACCCCGGTCGAGGTGCTCGGTCTTTCCGGCACGCCGCAGGCAGGCGACAAGTTCGCCGTGGTCGAAAGCGAAAGCCGCGCCCGCGAGATCTCGGAATATCGTCAGCGTCTTGCCCGCGACAAGGCGGCTGCCCGCCAGTCGGGCCAGCGCGGTTCGCTGGAACAGATGATGACTCAGCTCCAGAGCACCGGCGTCAAGGAGTTCCCGCTCGTCATCAAGGGCGACGTGCAGGGCTCGATCGAAGCGATTGCCGGCGCGCTGGAAAAGCTCGGCACCGACGAAGTCCGTGCCCGCATCGTCCATTCGGGCGCAGGCGGCATCACCGAGTCGGATATTTCGCTCGCCGAAGCTTCGAACGCCGCCATCATCGGCTTCAACGTTCGCGCCAATGCGCAGGCACGCCAGTTCGCCGAACGCCAGGGCATCGAAATCCGCTACTACAACATCATCTACGATCTGGTGGATGACGTGAAGGCAGCGATGTCGGGCCTGCTGTCGCCGGAACGGCGCGAAACCTTCATCGGCAATGCCGAAATCCTCGAGGTGTTCAACATTACCAAGGTCGGCAAGGTCGCGGGCTGCCGTGTCGTCGAAGGCAAGGTCGAACGCGGTGCGGGCGTCCGCCTCATCCGCAACGATGTCGTCGTTCACGAAGGCAAGCTCAAGACTCTCAAGCGCTTCAAGGACGAAGTCTCCGAAGTGCCGATGGGCCAGGAATGCGGCATGGCCTTCGAAAATTACGAGGATATGCGCGCCGGCGACGTCATCGAGTGCTTCCGCGTCGAGCATATCACGCGCACGCTCTAATCGGTAATGTCTCAACACGAGAGCAAGCTCCTAAGAAAGCCATCCGCCAAATTGGTGGATGGCTTTTGGCATCTCGAAACCGAATCGAGTTTGAGCGATACGACAGCGGCCTCTCAAGCGCTGGATGTCGTTCGCCGATTGAACCGACCGAAAATCTGGACGTTCGTAACGCGGATTTTTGTCATTTGGCTTATCTTATTTTATTTCACAGCGATTTTTGCTTCGTCGCTGCTGATCGCCGGCGTTGTCTTCAAGCTCAGCCCCTCCAGTTTCGACACGGCTCTGTTCGGACATTATTTCGTCTTGCTGTTCTGCGCAGCGATGCTGTCGCTATATCTGCTGCTTCCAATTCTCTATCGATACCATAACCGTTCTATCTTGCCGCCAGGTAGCAAGGTCACACTTCCGCGGGTCCAAATCATAGGGAAACATACGATCATCAACGAACTGCCAAACGCGAGAAGCGAGTGGCATTGGACCGCCGTCTCGGAGTTCATCGAGACAAAAAGCTATTTTTTTATAACTCACGCAGTCGGCTACTTTGTCGCTGTTCCACGATCTGCATTTTTGAACGAAGCCGATGCCGGTTCTTTCGCAGAACTGTGTCGCAATGCGCTTGCCGCCGCCCGTAGTCAGTAGGATGGTTGCTTCACTTTTGACACCTGCCGCCTTGACCTTTGCAGCCAAAAGAGTCATGGACGCTCTCCTTTGACGGGTTCGATTCCCAGCCGCATCGGCAAACAGAGATAACAATGACCAGACCAACATCCTCCGCGCCTTCGCAGCGCATGCTGCGCGTTGGCGAACAGGTCCGCGCCGCGATCACCCAGGTGCTGCAGCGCGGCGAAGTGCGTGACGACGTCATCGAGGCGACCGTGATCTCGATTTCGGAAGTGCGCATGTCGCCGGACCTGAAGATCGCCACGGCTTACGTGACGCCGCTCGGCGTTTCCGACCACAGCGTCGTCATCGAGGCGCTGAACCGCCATGCGAAGTTCATCCGCGGCCGGCTCGGGCCGCAGCTTCGGCAGATGAAATACATGCCGGAAGTGCGCTTCCGCGACGATACCAGCTTCGACAATTACAAGAAGATCGACGAGCTCTTGCGTTCGCCCGAGGTGAGCCGCGATCTCGACGGCGACAACGACGAAAAATAGCAGAAGAGACGCATGTCCAAACCACGCAAACCCAAGGGCCGGCCGATTTCCGGCTGGCTGATCCTCGACAAGCCGGTGGATTTCGGCTCGACGGAAGCCGTTTCCAAGCTTAAATGGCTCTACAAGGCGCAGAAGGCCGGCCATGCCGGCACGCTCGATCCGCTCGCCTCCGGCATGCTGCCGATCGCGCTCGGCGATGCGACCAAAACCGTTCCCTATGTGATGGACGGCCGGAAAATCTATGAGTTCACCGTCAGCTGGGGCGAGGAGCGGGCCACCGACGATCTCGAAGGCGATGTGACGCAGAGCTCGGAAAGGCGCCCGACCGAGCAGGAGATCCGCGAGATCCTGCCCCGCTATATCGGCACGATCAGCCAGGTGCCGCCGCAGTTTTCCGCCATCAAGATTGCGGGTGAACGCGCCTATGATTTGGCGCGCGACGGCGAAGCCGTCGAGATTCCCTCGCGCGAAGTCGAGATCTTCCGGCTGACGCTGCTTGCCTGCCCAGATGAGAATACCGCGCATTTCGAAGTGGAATGCGGCAAGGGCACGTATGTCAGGGCGCTTGCCCGCGATTTCGGCCGCGAGCTCGGCTGCTACGGCCATATATCAGGGCTGCGACGCACCTTCGTCGCGCCTTTCCAGGAAGATGCCATGGTGCCGCTTGCCAGCCTCGTGGCGCTCGAGGCGATCGAAGACATGGACGAGCGGCTCGCCGCCCTCGATGCATTGCTGATCGACACGTGCGAGGCGCTTTCCGCCCTGCCTCATCTCGTCATCAACGACGACCAGGCGCACCGACTGAAGATGGGCAATCCGATCCTGGTGCGCGGCCGCGATGCGCCGATTGCCGAAAGCGAAGCCTATGCGACGGCTCGCGGCAGGCTGATCGCGATCGGCGAGATCGGCCAGGGTGAGTTTCGCCCAAAGCGGGTTTTCGCCTAAGTCGCTACAGCTGGCGATTGTCTTGCGGTGGCGATGCGATATCTTCCTTTCGGGCCATGTCGGCCCGAGGGGCCATGTCGGCCCGAGGGGCCATGTCGGCCCGAGGGGCCATGGCGGCCCGAGGGGAAAATTATGCGCGCAATCGCAGTTGGAATGCTGACGTTCTTTTCGCTGTTCCTGACCGCCGCCGGCGCTCAATCCGCCGAGCGCTGGGCCGAGCTTCCGGCCTTTCCTGCCATGCCGGCGCCGAAGACAAGCGGCATGGCCGATGTGAACGACATCCAGATGTATTATGCCGAATATGGTGAAGGCGATCCGATCCTCTTCATCCACGGCGGCCTTGGCAATACCGGCGTCTGGGGTCACCAGATCGCCGAATTCGCCAGAGATCATCTGGTCATCGTCGCCGACAGCCGCGGTCACGGCCGCTCAACGCGCAGCCAGCAGCCTTTCGGCTACGATCTGATGACATCGGACTATGTCGCCCTTCTCGATTATCTGAAGATCGACAAGGTGACGCTCGTCGGGTGGTCGGACGGCGGCATCATCGGCATCGACATGGCGATGAGATATCCGGAAAAGCTGACGCGGGTCATTGCCCAGGCGGCCAATGTCACCACGGACGGCGTCAAGCCCGACGTCTTGAGCAACAAGACCTTCAACGACTACATCACCGTCGCCGGCGAACAATACCGGAAGCTGTCGCCGACACCGAACGAATACAAGGCCTTCGTTGACCAGATTTCGCGGATGTGGAAGACGCAACCGAACTGGACGGCGACGGAGCTTGGCAAAATCATGCTGCCGGTCACGCTTGCCATCGGTGATCATGATGAGGCCGTAAAGCTCGACCATACCGAGATGATGGCGAAAGAAATTCCCGGCGCAAAGCTCGTCATCCTGAAAGACGCCAGCCATTTCGCCATGCTGCAGGATCCTGCAGGCTATAATGCGATGATTCGGGACGCCATGACGGGCCGCTGAAAGCTGCTGCGGGGCTCCCTCTTTCCATCGCTGCTTATTTGGTTTATAGGCAGCGCCAGCATCGGGTCCGCTCGATTGCATTCGCGGCCAAAGCTGGACGGCATCCCGGCTTTTGGCGACTTTTTCTCCTCTCATAGAAAGGACCATCCGATGTCGATCACTGCTGAGCGCAAGGCTGCGCTGATCAAGGAATACGCAACCGCCGAAGGCGATACCGGTTCGCCGGAAGTTCAGGTCGCGATCCTGACCGAGCGCATCAACAACCTGACCGAACACTTCAAGGACCACAAGAAGGATAACCATTCCCGCCGTGGCCTGCTGACGATGGTTTCGAGCCGCCGCTCGCTTCTTGATTATCTCAAGAAGAAGGATGAAGGCCGCTATTCCAAGCTGATCAACAGCCTGGGTATCCGCCGCTAAGATTGTCCGGCGGGCGCTTACGAGCGTCCGCCGGATCTGTTTCGGGACGGTGTTCCGATGAAATGTTCCCGCCGCGCCCTATCTCAAGCGGAGGAACGACCGGCGGACCCGGATGGGCCGGTTCTGCCAAACCAACCGCTGACCTGTCATGGGGCAGGATTGCCGGATGCTTTCGGCCAGAGCTTCTCGAAGCTTTGGCCCGATTTCCCGGGGACATGGGTTCCTGAGGAAGCTGAGACGAAAAGCCTCCCGTTGTCTTGCCCGTGATACGTCGCATTGATTGCGGTCGACTGTGCGCTGCGCCCTGATATCGGCGATGGCGCGTGCTCCCGCATTGAAGGACAAGATATGTTTGATACACACACCGTGGAAATCGAGTGGGCCGGCCGCCCGCTGAAGCTTGAAACCGGCAAGATCGCCCGTCAGGCCGATGGTGCCGTTCTCGCCACCTACGGCGAAACCGTCGTTCTCGCCACCGTCGTTTCGGCCAAGGCGCCGAAGCCCGGCCAGGACTTCTTCCCGCTGACCGTCAACTACCAGGAAAAGACCTACGCAGCCGGCAAGATCCCCGGCGGCTATTTCAAGCGCGAGGGACGCCCGAGCGAAAACGAGACCCTCGTTTCCCGCCTGATCGACCGTCCGATCCGCCCGCTCTTCCCGGAAGGCTACAAG
Organism: Rhizobium lentis; assembly: GCF_014200175.1. Taxonomy (GTDB): domain Bacteria; phylum Pseudomonadota; class Alphaproteobacteria; order Rhizobiales; family Rhizobiaceae; genus Rhizobium; species Rhizobium mulingense. The sequence goes on from NZ_JACHBD010000012.1 coordinate 140,680, forward strand.
AACGACACGCAGGTCGTCGTAACCGTCATCCAGCACGACCTTGAAAACAACCCCGACATCCTGTCGATGGTCGCGACTTCGGCAGCGCTGACGCTCTCCGGCGTTCCCTTCATGGGCCCGGTCGGCGGTGCGCGCGTCGGCTACATCAACGGCGAATATGTTCTCAACCCGCATCTCGACGAGATGGACGAGTCGAGCCTCGACCTCGTCGTCGCCGGCACCTATGACGCCGTGCTGATGGTCGAATCCGAAGCCAAGGAACTGCCCGAGGACGTCATGCTCGGCGCCGTCATGTTCGGCCACAGGGGTTTCCAACCGGTTCTCGACGCGATCATCAAGCTCGCCGAAGTTGCCGCCAAGGAGCCGCGCGACTTCCAACCGGAGGACTATTCCGCGCTCGAAAGCGAAATGCTCGGCCTTGCCGAAGCCGAACTGCGTGAAGCCTACAAGATCACCCAGAAGGCCGACCGCTACGCCGCCGTCGACGCCGTCAAGGCGAAGGTGAAGGCGCACTTCCTTCCCGAGGAAGGCGAAGCCAGGTACACGGCCGAGGAAGTCGGCGCGATCTTCAAGCACCTGCAGGCCAAGATCGTCCGCTGGAACATCCTCGACACCAAGAGCCGTATCGACGGCCGCGATCTCGAAACCGTCCGTCCGATCGTTTCGGAAGTCGGGCTTCTGCCGCGCACCCATGGTTCGGCGCTGTTCACCCGCGGCGAAACCCAGGCGATCGTCGTTGCCACGCTCGGCACCGGCGAAGACGAACAATATGTCGACAGCCTGACAGGCATGTACAAGGAGCGCTTCCTGCTCCATTACAACTTCCCGCCCTACTCCGTCGGCGAGACCGGCCGCATGGGCTCCCCGGGCCGCCGCGAAATCGGCCACGGCAAGCTCGCATGGCGCGCGATCCGTCCGATGCTGCCGTCGGCCGAGCAGTTCCCCTACACGCTGCGCGTCGTCTCCGAGATCACCGAGTCGAACGGCTCGTCCTCGATGGCGACCGTCTGCGGCACCTCGCTCGCCCTGATGGATGCCGGCGTTCCGCTTGCCAAGCCGGTTGCCGGTATCGCCATGGGCCTGATCCTCGAAGGCGATCGCTTCGCTGTTCTCTCCGATATCCTCGGTGACGAAGACCACCTCGGCGATATGGACTTCAAGGTTGCAGGTACAGCCGACGGCATCACCTCGCTGCAGATGGACATCAAGATCGCCGGCATCACCGAAGAGATCATGAAGGTCGCGCTCAGCCAGGCCCAGGGCGGTCGCACCCACATTCTCGGTGAAATGTCCAAAGCGATCACCGAAAGCCGCGGCCAGCTCGGCGAATTCGCTCCGCGCATCGAAGTCATGAACATTCCGGTCGACAAGATCCGCGAAGTCATCGGCTCCGGCGGCAAGGTCATCCGCGAAATCGTCGAAAAAACCGGTGCGAAGATCAACATCGAGGACGACGGCACCGTCAAGATCGCCTCCTCTTCCGGCAAGGAAATTGAAGCGGCCCGCAAGTGGATCCACTCGATCGTTGCCGAGCCTGAAATCGGCCAGATCTATGAAGGCACCGTTGTCAAGACCGCCGACTTCGGCGCCTTCGTCAACTTCTTCGGCGCCCGCGACGGCCTCGTCCATATCTCGCAGCTCGCTTCCGAACGCGTTGCCAAGACGCAGGACGTCGTCAAGGAAGGCGACAAGGTCTGGGTCAAGCTGCTCGGCTTCGACGAACGCGGCAAGGTTCGCCTGTCGATGAAGGTCGTCGACCAGGCCACCGGCCAGGAGATCGCGAACGAGAAGAAGAAGGAAGAAGCGGCCGAGTAAGCCGCGTCTCCCAGATTGAATGCCGGGCGCGGGAATCTTCCGCGCCCTTTTTGTATCCCGGATTGCGCATGTCGTGGTCGCAAAACCGCTGCACACTTTTGCGCGACACGCTTAAACGAGACGAGACCCATGAGCCGCGAGACGCTGAAGACCCTGTTCCATCCCTTTGCCAGCGGCACAATCGAAGCGCCCGGCGAGGGCGAGCGCGTGCTCTTTCTCGGCGCCGAGGCAGGCTTTCAGCTGCCTGAAGGCTTTGCCGCCTCGCTCAGCGCCGTCCAGGGCTTCCGGCCGATCTACCGGCAGCTTCTGGCGCAGCGGATCGACGTGAAGCCGGAGATCGACGGCGAGGATTATGACGCCGCACTCGTGCTGTGCACCAAGCACAAGGGCGAGAACGAGGCCAATCTGGCCGCCGCGATCACCCGCACGCGGCCAGGCGGCCTGATCGTCGTTGCCGGGGCCAAGGAAGACGGCATCCAGCCGCTGCGCAAGCGCCTGGAAGGGTTCGGCCTCGCCATCGATCATATGCCGAAATATCACGGCGTCGCCTTCTGGTTCGGCCGCCCGGCCGATGCCGGCGAGATTGTCACCAAACTGGCGAAAGCGCCGGTGCGCGTCGACGACCGCTTTCATGCGACAGCCGGCATGTTCTCGCATGACCGCGTCGATGCCGGATCGGAGCTGCTCGCCTCGCGACTGCCGCAGGATTTTACCGGCGACGTTGCCGATTTCGGCGCCGGATGGGGTTATCTCTCTGTCGAGATGGCGCGGAGATCGCGTGGACTGGCGCGCCTTGACCTCTATGAGGCCAATCACGCGGCCCTGGAGGCTGCGCGGGGCAATGTGGCGGAGAACTGCCCGAACGCGCCTGCGCGCTTCTTCTGGCACGATCTGGCGGGCGAGCCGGTCAAGGATAAGTACGATCTCGTCATCATGAACCCGCCGTTCCATGAAGGCCACGCCGCCGAGCCCTCCCTCGGCCAGGCGATGATCAAGACTGCCGCATCCGCGCTTCGCGGCGGCGGCCGACTGATGCTCGTCGCCAATCGCGGCCTACCCTACGAGCCGGTTCTTGCCGCGGAATTCAGGGAAAGCGGTGAAACCTGCCGCAATGCCCGCTTCAAGGTGTTGTGGGCGAAGAAGTAAGGCTCAGGCCTCGAACCGTTCTTTCATCGATCGCAAGAAAAAAGGCCGTGCGCATCATCTGCGCACGGCCTTTGAGCTTCCTGTCGGGGTGCCGTTTACTCGACGTCTGCCCTGCGCAGCGTATCCAGCGTCGGCATCGAGGTGATGTTGAAGCCGGCGTCGACGAAGTGAATTTCGCCGGTGACGCCGGCGGAAAGGTCCGAGAGCAGGTAGAGCGCCGAGCTGCCGACCTGATCGATGGTCACGGTCTTGCGCAGCGGCGCATTGCGCTGGTTCCACGAGAGGATCGCGCGCGCATCGGAGATACCGGCGCCGGCGAGCGTGCGGATCGGCCCGGCGGAGATGGCGTTGACGCGGATGCCGCGCGGGCCGTAGTCGGCGGCGAGATAGCGCACCGAAGCCTCGAGCGCAGCCTTGGCGACGCCCATGACGTTGTAGTTCGGGATGACGCGTGTCGAGCCATTATAGGTCAAGGTCAGCATCGCGCCGCCGTCTTCCATCAACGGCGCGCAGCGCTTGGCGATCTCGGTGAAGGAGAAGCAGGAAATGACCATGGTGCGGCTGAAATTCTCGCGCGTCGTATCGGCGTAGAGACCCTTCAGCTCGTTCTTGTCGGAAAAGCCGATGGCATGAACGATGAAATCGAGCTTACCCCAGCGCTGTTCGATCGCATCGACCAGGCTATCGACCGAGGCGATGTCCTCGACGTCGCAGGGCAGCACGAAATCCGAGCCGACCTCGGCGGCAAGCGGCTTGACACGCTTGCCGAGCGCATCGCCCTGATAGGTGAAGGCGAGGTCCGCGCCCTCAGCGGCCAGAGCCTTCGAAATTCCCCAGGCGATCGAGTGGTTGTTGGCGACGCCCATGACGAGGCCGCGCTTACCCTGCATGATTCCAGTCATATTATTATCCGTTATGGCGCTGGAAGACGAGCGTGGCGTTCGTCCCGCCGAAGCCGAAGGAGTTGGAGAGGGCGATATCGATTTTCGCATTGTCGATGCGCTTGCGCACGATCGGCACGCCTTCGAATTCGGGATCGAGCTCGCTGATATGGGCGCTCTCGCCGATGAAGCCCTGCTGCATCATCAGCAGGGAATAGATCGATTCCTGCACGCCGGCCGCACCCAGCGAATGGCCCGTCAGCGACTTGGTCGATTGGATATGCGGGACCTTGGCGCCGAAGACCTCGCGGATGGCCCCGATTTCCTTGCTGTCACCGACCGGCGTCGAGGTGCCGTGGGTGTTGATATAGTCGACGTCACCTTTGACGGTGGAAAGAGCTTGGCGCATGCAGCGGATTGCGCCCTCGCCCGAAGGCGCGACCATGTCGTAACCATCAGAGGTGGCGCCGTATCCGACGATTTCGGCGTAGATCTTGGCGCCGCGGGCCTTGGCGCGCTCAAGTTCCTCGAGCACCAGCACGCCGGCGCCGCCGGCGATGACGAAGCCGTCGCGATTGACGTCATAGGCGCGCGAGGCAGTGTCGGGCGTGTCGTTATATTTGGAGGACATCGCGCCCATGGCGTCGAACAGATTGGACATCGTCCAATCGAGATCCTCATGGCCGCCGGCAAACATCACGTCCTGTTTGCCCCACTGGATCATCTCGGCGGCATTGCCGATGCAGTGCGCCGAGGTCGAGCAGGCCGACGAGATCGAGTAATTGACGCCGTGAATCTTGAACCAGGTGGCAAGCGTGGCGGAGGCGGTCGAAGACATCGCCTTCGGCACGGCGAAGGGGCCGATGCGCTTCGGGCTGTTGTTCTTGACGGTGATGTCGGCCGCTTCGATCAGCGTGCGGGTGGACGGGCCGCCGGATCCCATGATGATGCCGGCGCGTTCGTTCTGCGCGTAGTCCGTCTCTTCAAGACCGGAATCGGCGATCGCCTGCTTCATGGCGACATGGTTCCAGGCGCCGCCCTGCGACAGGAAGCGCATGGCGCGGCGATCGACCAGCTCGGCAAGTTCCGCCGGGCCGAGCTTCGGGCTGCCCCAGACCTGGCACTTGAAGCCGTGTTCGGCGAAATCGTTGGAAAAGGAAATGCCCGACTTTGCCTGGCGCAAGGATTCGGTGACTTCGGCCGCGTCGCTTCCGATCGAGGAAACGATACCCAGACCCGTGACAACTACCCGTCTCATCTGATCAAACCTTTGTTGTTTTCGTCAGCCGCTCGAGAAGCGGTTTCAGGCGGTCTTATCTTTCGATAGACCGACGCGAAGATCGGCTGCCTGGTATATGGTCTCGCCGTCTGCCTTCAGCCAGCCGTCGGCAGTGCCGAGCACAAGGCGGCCGCGCATGACGCGCTTGAAATCGATGCCGTATTCGATCAGTTTCGTATGCGGCCGCACCATGCCCTTGAATTTCACTTCGCCTGTCGAAAGGGCCATGCCGCGGCCTTCCTCGCCGAGCCAGCCGAGGAAGAAGCCGGTCAGCTGCCACATGCCGTCGAGGCCGAGGCAGCCAGGCATGATAGGATTGCCTTCGAAATGGCAGGGAAAATACCAGTCGTCGGGGCGTACGTCGTATTCGGCCCTGAGATAGCCCTTATCGAAGGCACCGCCGGTTTCGGAAATGTCCGTGATGCGGTGAACCATCAACATCGGGGGCAGCGGCAGCTGCGCATTGCCGGGGCCGAACAGCTTGCCATGAGCGCAAGCGATGAGTTCTTCATACGAGAAGCTGGACTGTCTGGTTGTCATAAATTTTCTTTTCCCCCCGCGTGAAGCCGATGGATGTGAACGTGTAGTCCAAGTTCTTCAGAAAATGAAGCACAAGCAAGGCAGCTTCATTCATCGCCCCGGACCAGGCCTACGCCATTATTTGGTGGTCGCATACAGGAAGGCCAGGGCCGCGACCAGACCTATTTGCGTCAAAAGCCCGTTTTTGCCGCCTTTATCAGGCTCTTGTCCCCATTGAACTATTGAAAGGCTCCAATGCAAAAGTTATACCGCTTTAAGAAACATGATTGCTTTATGCAGGAATAACCGGAGTTGGTATTGATGACGGGTGCACTCCCGATCGCAATAGAGGTAAGGCTGCGCGGCGCTGGCCTGCGCCCCACCCGCCAGCGCGTCGCGCTCGGCGACCTCCTGTTTGCCAAGGGCGACCGGCATCTGACCGTCGAGGAACTGCATGAGGAGGCGGTTGCCGCCGGCGTACCGGTTTCGCTGGCAACCGTGTACAACACGCTGCACCAGTTCACCGAGGCCGGTCTCATCCGCGTTCTCGCCGTCGAGAGCGCCAAAACCTATTTCGACACCAATGTGTCCGACCACCATCATTTCTTCGTCGAAGGCGAAAACGAGGTGCTCGACATTCCTGTCAGCAACCTGACGATAGCCAATCTGCCTGAGCCGCCAGAGGGCATGGAGATCGCCCATGTCGACGTGGTGATCCGCCTGCGGGCCAAGCGGGGCTGACGGCGCCTTAGAACAGGATGATTTTAGGTCGGTCGACCTAAAATCATCCTGTTCAAGTTTAATAGCTAGAGCATGATGTCGTCCGAAAACCGCTTATACTTTTCGGCATCATGCTCGGTCTCTACATGACATCGTCGGGATGCCGGCCGGGCTTGTGCTTGTAAATCGGGAAGGTCCAGCCGAACCACAGCGCTCCGCCGCGAACGGCAAAGGCGGCTGCGACGCCGCAGCCTGAGGCAAGATAAAGCGGCATCCCAAGCGCATTGGTAAGCGTGAACACGCCGGCGCCGACAAGGGCTGCCGTCACATAGATTTCCGGCCTGAGCAGCACCGAAGGCTCGTTTGCCAGCAGATCGCGCAGGATGCCGCCGAAGGTTGCCGTCAACGTGCCGGTGACGATGGCGATGGTCGGCGAGCCGGTGGCGGCAAGTCCCTTGGCGGCGCCGAGCACGCAATAGGCGGCCAGACCGATCGCATCCAGCCAGATCAGCAGGCGATAGCGCGATTCCAGCAGGTGAGCGGTGAAGAAAACGATGACGCCCATGATGCAGCAGACGAGAATATAGCCGGGGTTCAGCACCCAGAAAACCGGCACGCGGCCGAGGACGATATCGCGCACGGTGCCGCCGCCGGTTCCCGTCACCATGGCGAAAAACAGAAAGCCGATCAGATCGAGCTGCTTGCGCGAGGCAGCGAGCGCGCCTGTCGCCGCAAACAGGGCAATGCCGGCATAATCGAGATAGACGAGCAAGGACATACGGACCCCGGAGCCGGCGAACAGTTTCCGGAAAGAACCACGGCGGCAAGGGCGGCGCAAGGCGGGACGGCCATAAAGCGAGCTGATAGAGCTTTATCCAAAAGAGGAAAGCCCGTGAAACCGCTGGTGCTCGCCGTTCTGAATATCGTCCTGCTGCTCGCCATGCCGGCTGCGGCCCTCGGCCAGCAATCGCTGATCTCCGACCCGGAGATCTACGAGAAGAAGCATTTCCAGGAGCAGTGCAAGGCGGTCGAATTCGCCGACGGCTTCGTCACCCGGCAGGACATCAACAATGACGGGCTGATCGACGCGGTGGTCAACGAAGGCCTGCTCACCTGCGACGGGCAGAAGGGGCCGCAATGCAATGACGACGGCTGCACCTATAATTTCTATCTGCAGGTCGCCGAAGGCGGTTATTTCATGATCGCGACGGCGCAGATCTACGGCTACGATTTCGTCCAGCGCTTCGGCAACATGGTGCTGGCAATGAAGATGCATCCGCGGTTCTGCGACCGCACCGAAGGTGACCCCTGCATCGTGACGGCGCGCGTGCGCGGCACGAAATTCGTCACCATCTCGAAGAAGTGACTCAGCGGGGATAGAGCTCCGATGTCCGGCCGGCGAGATAATAGCCGACTAGTCCGTACCATTCGCGGATCGCCGTCGCCATATTCTGGGCATTAAGGTTCGGCTGGGTGAAATCCAGGCCCGGCCTCACCTGCCCGTCGGTGCGATAATCGGTCGGCCAGGGCACAATATCGATGCCGAGCTTGCGGAAGATGCCGACGGAACGCGGCATATGAAAACCCGAGGTGATCAGCAGGCAATGGGAAAGGCCCTGGCTTGCCAGGAATGCCTTGGTATTGACTGCGTTTTCGAAGGTGGTGCGCGATTGCCGCTCCTCGATCAGCCGCTCCCTGCCGATGCCGAAGAGCGGGAAGAAACGCTCGGATGCCGCCGCATCGCCTTCATAGATGCCGGAGATGGAGCCGTCGCCGCCCGAAACCAGAATGCGCGACTGCGGAAATTTCTGCGCCAGCCGCAGGGCTTCGACGAAGCGGTCGGCGCCGCCGTTGAATTCGATGCCGTGGCGCGCCGTGTTCACCTCGTTTTCGAAGGCACCGCCGAGCACGATCATGCATTGCAGGTTCTCCGGATCGGCGGCAGGCTTGGCGAAACGCTGCTCGAGACCCTGCATCATGAGGTTGCCGGTCGTGGTGTAGAGCGTGACGCAGAGGATGAGGGCGCCACCGGCTGTCGCAAAAAGACTCAAGGCACGCCAGCGCAGAAGCCCGGCGAGGAGGGCGAAGAAGACAAGAAGGAATGCCAGCGACAGCGGCTGACCCAAAATCCAGACAAGCTTCGAAATCAGAAACAAGATCTACTCCTCGAGGGCGGACGGCGATCCTTCCTATCCGATTCGACGGTATCAGGAATGCGACGCTTCTATTTGCCGCGGGCAACGCCCGAGTGGTGCGGCGCGAGCTTCTGGTTGAAGCGCCGCTGAAGCGGCCGGGGAATGTACATGGCGGCAAGCGCCAGCGCCATGGCAAAGATCGAGACCAGCCACAAGGCATGCGCGCCGGTCAGCCGCGTCAGGACGGCACCGGCGATCGCGCCAGCCACCATGCCGCCCCAGGGCACGATCTGGATGGTCCATTCGACACGGTGATCGCCGATGATCCAGCGGCCGATTCCGCGACCGAAACGCGACAAGGCGCCGGTGACATAAGTCAGCCCGATCGGCAGGCCTTCGATGTGTTCGACGGCGGCATTCACCATGCCCATGGAAAAGACGATCAGGTAGAATCTCGGAAGCAACATGCTTTGCGTGCTTATTATCGATGCAAGCGCCAGAACGAGGCCGACGCAGCCGAGCACCACGAAAATCCGGCGCTCGGAGACATGGGCGATGACGATGCCGGCCGCGTTGCCGAGCACGAAGACGAGAATGGCCGAGATCAGCACCGCCGCGTGAAAAAGGTTGCCGTCACTTAGGGCGAGGGCCGCCCGTGTCGTGTTGCCGGTCATGAAGGAAACGAAATCGCCGGTCAGCAGCAGGCCGGTCGCATCGGTCATGCCGGCCAGAAACGAAATCGAGCCGACGAGCGCAAGTCCGGTCAGGGTGCGTCGGGTGCGGATGATACGGCGGCGTCTTGCTCTGGTCATTGCTCAAGGGTCCTGAAGTGGAATCACTGAGTTCCGGCAGCAGGATAAATCCTCTTCATTGAGGAATTGGCAAAGAGGATTGGCAAGGATGGGGCGGAGCCAAGCTTCGCCGACGCTACCACTATAGATCAAAGGGATCGTCAGACGTTGGATCTGCGGTGGAGCCGGTATATTCCTGATCAGGAAAATCGACACTGCGGAGAATATAGACGTACCACATCAGCGTTTCAGCCGGTCGTCGCCCTTCGGGTTATGCCGGGCACTGCTTCGGCCTAACGGTTTCTCGCGGCTGCGCCACGCGAAGCCCGTAAGGGCGAAGCGTGGTGGAGCTAAGCGGGATCGAAGATTTCAACTGCCAACCCCTTGAAGCAACTGGAATATAAGGGTAATTACCGGTCATCATTGGTCAGAATGATTGGTCAGAATGGCAGGAAAAAGCAATAAGGGGTCCAAGCGACTACTTGATCTAAAGGGGCAGACTTGGTGGTTTCGAATAGCCATCCCCCAGGCGTGTCGAAGCTATTTCAACGGCACGACGATGTACCTTCAGAGCTTGGAGACTGGGGACATCAAGGTAGCGATCGCGAGGCGAGATAAGCTTGAGCCAGAGGTTCGGGCGCTGTTTGCCCGCGTCAAGACGGGAGAGGTCATCAGCACCAGCGAGGAGCTGGCAGAGCTTAGAGGAGAGCTGTCCAAGGCGGCTATCGCCGAGGCACTAACCGAGGGCGGAGAGGCAGCCGAGGATGCGGTATGGGCCGCAGAGGCCGAAGCCGACAGCTTGCGAGGAAAAGCCCGCGAACGCTTCACAAGAGCCGTTGCTGGCGACCACCCCGTGGACCACTACCTTGATGCCTACCTGTCAGCAATCAAGCTTGCCCCTAAGACAACCAACGAGCGGCGGGGCCTAATCAATCGCTTTGCTCGCTGGTGCATGGGGGAGAAGTACCGGCTTCCCGATATCACCCGCAAGGCTGCCGGTCGTTATGTGACCGAGATCGTCGAGCCAATGGACAGAAGCACCGCCAAGAAGCACATGACGGCTCTTCGCGGCTATTGGGAATACCTGATCAAGCGCGGCCACGTGGCGGGGACTGCTGAAGATAACCCCTGGCTCGGGCAGGAAGTAGCTAGCGGGCGTCGACGGGTCGAGCGAGGGGACAATGAAGGCGAGCGGCCCTTCACTGATGCCGAGCTGAAGACCCTGCTTTACTCGGAGTATCCCGATGGCATGGACGATGATCACCAACAACAGATTGCTGACGCGCTACGTATCTCCTGCTTGTCTGGGATGAGGATGGCAGAAGTGCTGACGCTTTGGGTTGAGGAAGTCCACGATGACATCTTCGACATCCAGCAAGGGAAGACCCGCTCAGCAGCCCGAAAGGTGCCGATCCATCCTGGCCTATTAGAGATCATCGCCCGCCGCACGAGAGATAAGCAGCCGAAGGAATGGCTGTTTCACGAGTTGAGCGAAGAGCGCGACCCCGGCGACACATTCGGGAAGCGTTTCAATCGATACCGAAAACACCTGAAGGTCGATGACGTGCGGCCGGGTAAGCGGAGGAGCCTCGTCAACTTCCATTCAGCGCGCCGCTGGTTCATCACTCAGGCCAGACATGCAGGGCAGACAGTGGAGACGGTGAAGGATGTCGTCGGCCACGTCTCGGACAAGAAGAAGGACATCACCTTCGGCGTATATACGCAGGGAGCCTCAGAGAAGCAGATGAGGGACTGTGTCGGGGCCGTGGTGCTGCCGCTGGGTTGATGATGTCATATGCCACCCGCGCTTCTTCCACAGCAATCCATAGATGCAGCCTGCACATGAACCTTGCAGCTTTGCTTGGGTACGACTAGCGTCCCTTCGCGGTTCATTCCTAGTGAGCCGTAAGGAGCCTCACCGCCCCTTCGCTAGAGGGTGAGAACGGGGGTCGCAGATCGACGCTGCGGCCCCTCCGTTTGCAGCCTCCGCGACATCCGCGCCGTGATCGAGGGTCTCGGCCACAACCCCAGTTTTGGGATCGTTTACATGGACGGGAAACGTGAGGCACGGACGTGCTTCAATCTCCCCAAGCGGGAGAGCACGGTCCTCTCTTCCGACAAGTGTATCAAACCCCGCTGCTTTATTTATTTTGGCGTTGCTGACGCCTTGCCTTAAAAGCCTCGAACCGATCCCTGTATGAGAACAAATAGTCCATGATCGCATTGGTGAATTCGAGCATGTCTTTGGCGTCGGCCTGCGCAATGGAAAGCCCCACCCCATGGGCTGCCTCGTTGCCGGCAATTCGAAGCATGTCAGACCATTCAAACAGCCTGCTATCAATCATGCTATCATCGCTCATTTTGCGAAGGGACGCCGCCAACGAACGTTCTTCAACCCCGTGAACAGCACAAATGCCTTCCAGGGTTTTCCGACACATAATCGCAGAAGCGGTAAAGGCATTGGCTCGGTAGCAGGCGCAGGCTTCATCAAACGCCTCCTGGATAGCCTGCGGAGCGTTGGGGTTTACGCGGAGGTCTGCCGTAGGGAAAACGGGAATCGGCGTCTCCCAAATATCTCCCTCTGCTAGGTTACCCACGTTTGTTTGTCTGACCAAGATGGGCGACCGGCATTCAGAGCATGATAGCAACAAAAATCGGGTCGATGGCCCGTTGCCGTCTGACAGACGCACATAATGGCCGGCTTGGGCCGCATCGACATACAAACGACATTCCACACACTCGACTATCACGCTATCAACCTCAACTCGGGAAAAGAATGCAGAACGCATGTGAGTATGCGTTTCATTCCATACTCGCGATAAGAACCTTGTGCCAGCGGGTATTCAGGATTGTCGGGCAGATCGGCTGCCCTGATTAAGGACAAGTCGCGTGGTCAGAAACTCCTGGCCAATTACTTCAACACGTGGCTGGCTCCGACAAGTCTGAACGCCATACCCGCTTTTGGGCATGCCTCAAACTTTTTTCGGCCCGATCTACTCACCCGTGCATTCCAAAAAAGCCTTGCTCAGCAACCTCATTTTGAGAAACCCACTTACCGGTGAGTACATATCCTATTGAACTTAAACAACTTTACCCTTGACGAGTGTCTTTAGCCGGAGTCTACCAGTGCCGTTCCGGCCCGGACGAACATCAACTGGGGAAAAGTTTAACGTCATGAGAATACGTTTTTTTAAGCAGACACGGCGGTTCGAGGTATATTTCGAGATGGAGGAGAAGCGCATCCTTGACCGCTTCTTTGATCGGCGATTTGAGAACGGCAGCCACGAATTTTGGCTTGGTCGGTTCTACCTGACTTTCCACATCTACCTACGTGAAGCGAAGGTTAGCTGCCCTGAGGAGACCACAACCGCGTGAGTACGCGCCGCTTGAAAGACCGGTTTTGCTCATTGGCCGGCCCCCTCGCAGCGTTTCAGAAAGTCGGCGGGCCTTTCATGCGGGCCAGCAAGAACGCAACAAAGTCTCATCGTGGAGAACGAAAAAGGCCAAGGTCTCGCTCACCTTGGTCCTATTCCTAACCCCCTGATGAAGGGGCGGGAGGCTTTCGGGGTTCCCGCTCTGAACGATAGGCGAATGTGCCTAAGCCTTCAATCTGCACATCGCCATTCTTTCCTCTGACGTATTGGCCCTACAGGAGCTTCGGGGGCTTGGCGAGTAGTCTCGCTCCAGAAACTGCTCACGCTTAAAATCGCCCTGATTGCCGAGCCGCTGTTGTTGGCTGCTTCAAGAACATCGACCGAACCGATTACCACTCCCTTAAGCGAAAGCTCATGACCGCCCCTAAACCAGCAGGTCTCATAACGTGAACAACTCCGACGCCCACAAGGCTCAGAGCGCGCTCGGTCGCGGGTAATTACCACTCCCTTTAGGAGAGACCAAGGAATTTGGTTGAAGGAGCGATTATAAGACAACTCGGAATTACCACCCACTTATGAGAAGACCAGGGGGGAAAGACCAACATCTTGAATGAAAGGGGTAGAGGAGGAACTGATGAAATCAGGGTGATCTCTTCTGATCTTCATGAGGACGATGTTGGTACTTACAAACTCAATCCACTTATATTTTCCCTTACGGTTCACCTTGATGTCCCCTTGAAGGACGCCTCGACTTCCCCACGATCACCCGCACAGTCCATCCATGGACGCTCGACACCTGAGAGTGCGCTGACTGGTCCCTTAGATTTGAGAGGCCAGTCCTTCGTTCTCGTAGGCTGTGGTGGCCCCCGGTCCTCTTGTCGCTTGTCCTGCTGACGAGAGGGCCGGTCTTATGCACCACGCCTCGATACGCCCTCACCACCACAAGTCCCTCGAAAGAACATCATGAGCAATGAAACTTCCTGCATCGGACGGGAGGATGGCGAAGCTTTGTCTGCGTCATCTCCTCGACCGTCCGTCACTAAGATAACCATTCGCCCCATCAGCCTCGGCAGCCGGGGGCAGAATTACTCGGTCTCCCTCGACGGCGCTGTCATCATCGCCAGCTCCCGCAACCCGACAGGAGATGCATGCCGTCACTTGGTCGCCTCTGGTCGATCTGGCCAGCTTGAAGTCTGGGACGATGCCCGCCCCCACCCTCGGTTTGTCATCCCCGACATTGTCAAGGCAGCAGCCATCACGGTCAGTGAAAGCGAGCGTCACGGCCCCCGGTTCACCGTCTACAAGGCCCTCCCCCAGTTCACGAAGGGGGCGTCCAATGTGTGACCCCGGCTCGATGATCGGATTAGCCATCGGCGCGGCGTCGCAAGCGCTCCAGTACCGGAGCGATGTAGCCGCTGCGGATGAGCAGAATAGACTTTATCGGCAGAATGCTGCCCGAGCCAACCAGAATGCCCGCGACCAAATGTTCCAGACCCAGCAGCGCATGCTGCAGGAGCAGGAGAAGGCCGGCGCTGAGAAGGCTGACAATCTCCGCGATGCGCGTGAGGCCAAGGCGACAGCAACCGTAGCAGCCGGCGAGAGTGGCGTGGCCGGTCTATCGGTCGATGCACTCCTGTCTGAGTTCGATGGTCGTGCTGCTCAGGCGAACGACCGCGTTGACCAGAACACCGAGTGGACCCTCAACCAGCTCAACAATGAAATGAAGGGCATCCGCTCGAACGCCGAAGACCGCATCAACTCGGTCCAGCGCTCGGCCAAACCGTCCTTCTTCGATGCTGGTCTCAGGATCGCTGGGAAGGGCGTCGATTCCTACAACGACTACAAGCGAGCTGAGCTTGAGGCCCGTCGCGGCCGATAAACCTGCGCCCCGCATACCCCATCCGAGGCCTTTCTTACCACCACCACAGCAACGAGTAAGCCCATGAACTTCCCCCGTATCAATACCATGACCACAGAAATGCACACCGGAGACGTGCAGCGCCTCCGATTTGTCGTACTCAATGGCAGCGCCGCGTACTTCCTTGCCAAAGATGTAGGCTCCCTCATTGGCCTTAGAGCCGATGACGATGGCGACTATCGGTCCGTCCTCGAACAGTTCGGCATCAGTTTTTTCGACGCAGTCGTCTCCGACCAGTCCGGCCCCATAGGCTCCCACGCACTGATAACAGAGCAGGACTACAAGCGGCTCATCGCAGAAGCCATCAAGCGTTTGGCAGTGGCGTAAGGGAACCCTCATGGCTGACATCAGGTCCATCATCATCGACGCCGCGAACCGCTATGGCATCCCGTCGCAAGAGGCCCTTCAGATGGGCCAGATCGAGAGCGGCCTCAATCCCCACGCTCAGAACCCCAATTCCACTGCAGGCGGGCTGTTTCAGTTCATCGACGGCACGTGGTCTAAGTACGGAAAGGGGACTTCTAAGTATGACCCCTATGCCAACGCCGACGCTGCAATGAGACTGGCCCGAGACAACATCAATTTCCTCAAGAGCAAACTCGGCCGGGACATCACGGGCGGCGAAATGTATCTCGCTCATCAGCAGGGTGCGGGAGGGGCGTTGAACCTCCTCACCAATCCCGATGCTCGTGCCGTGGATGTCACCACACACGCGGCCATCACCGGCAATGGCGGGAACCTCGACATGACGGCTTCCGAGTTCGCCAGCCTGTGGACCAAGAAGATGGACGGTACCACGGTCGGTAGCGGTCCCTCGGGCATCGTCATGCCGGGATCGATGGGAAACTCCCAAAACCCCGGTGACTACTCAGTCCATGATCAGGGCCGCATCAGTGCCTCTGACGTGATCCCCACGATGAACCTCACGCGGGCTGAAGAGGTCCAGCAGGAGAAGGATCGTGTCGCCGCTCAGCCGTCCTACGGGGACGCTATCGCAACCGCAGTGAAGAACGAGTGGTCGGTACTGACGCCCTTTCGTGCGCTGGGTCACTACGACCCTGAGCCCGACTACAAGCTCACCAAGGAGAAGCTCGAAGCCTTCGGCCGGAACATCCCAGACGACTACCTCGACGAGTTCGAGGACGCGGTCTCTGATGAGCATGCTGAAGCGATCCGCAACAGGCTCCTGACGCAGCTCGAAGACAACCGCAAGATCGCCTCGCTGGGCACGGCAGGAACCGTCATCTCCATGGGCGCTGCCCTGACTGACCCCGGCGCTATCGCCGCAACGGCGGCTATCGGCGCAGTAACGGGGGGCTTCGGTGTCCCCGCTGCGGTGGCTGCTCGTCTCGGCCGTGTGGGCTTGGTCGGGCTGGCTGCGGCTGAGGGTGTGGCCGGCAATCTCGCCACCGACATCCCGCTCGTGGCCGTCGACCCGACCCGTGACGTTTCCTTCGACGAGCTGAAGTACAGCATCGGTACCGGTCTCGTTATGGGCGGCACACTGGGGGCCTTCAGGCGCAACCCGATGCTGAACGAGGAGGCCAAGCAGGTTGCCCGTATCGGGCAGCGTATGCAGAACGAGGCGCTTGCCCCGGCTAACCCCGGCTCGGTGGGCGCTGCTGCAGCCATGGGTGACAACTTCACTCGCAACGATACCGCCAACCTGATCGACGACTTCAAGAGGCTCGACCCCAAGGGAACCTTCCTGAACTGGCGGGTGGATACGGTCGGGCAGCTCATGGCCTCCAAGAACCCGCTGGCCCAGACCATGGCCCGCTACCTCGGTGAGGACGGTGTTCGTGCCCAGAAGGGCAGTGGAGTGGTGACCGAGATCGCCGCGACCGAGCGCATGCAGCGCCGACTGCGTGTGGCCCAGGTCAACTGGTACCGGGGCTATGGCGATGCGTGGAAGAAGTTCCGCAAGGCCAACGGCATCAGCGCCTTCAACAGCAAGGATGCCGAGCTGAAGTTCAAGGACCAGATCGCTGACTACATCCGCGAGGAGAGCCCCTCAGCCCGCGCTCAGTTCCCCGCTGAGGTGAAGCAAGCGGCCGGCGCATTCCAGGCCGAGATGAAGTCGTTCTGGCAGGAGGCTCAGAAGCTGGGCATCACGAGGTCCGAGCATGGTGTGGAGAACTACTTCCCCCGCTATGCACACCTCGCCAAGGCCACCAAGCTGATCAGGGACGTGGGTTATAGCATGGACCGCAAGGGTGGTCTGACGGACCTGTTCGCAGGGGCAATCCTGAAGAAGCAGCCAGGGCTCGAGCCTCAGATCGCCAAGCGCATGGGCTATGCCATCCTTGACCGCTTCCAGAAGCTCAGCTCGGGGGAGGAGATGTTTGGTTCCGGCCACCTCGGCTTCGACCTCGACGACCTTGAGGCGGAACTGAAGAACTACCTCTCGGATGACGAGATCGCCAACGTTAAGGCGTGGGCATCGCGCAACGAGAAGAACGCCGATGAGGCGTCTGGACCGGCCCGCATGAAGGCCCGCATCATGCTCGACGAGAACCACTTCGGTGAGGTCTGGGACAAGCATGGCGCTCCACGTCAGGTCAGCATCTCCGACTTCTACGTCAAAGACCCGCACACGGCTTTCCAGCTCTACGCGCGCAACATGAGCGGCCAGCTCGCTATGGCCCGCATCCAAGTGCGTGACCCTGAGACCGGCAGCCTGCTGATCGACGGGATCAAGAACGGGAACGACTGGCTGAAGCTGAAGAACCAGATCAAGTCGGTGGGCGAGGCGACCGGCGCGAACAACACGCTGGATGAGAAGAACCTCGACTTCCTGTACTCGGCCATCACCGGCACACCGCTGGCTGGCATTGACCGTGGCTCCGATGGGGCGACGTTCCTGCGCATGCTGAGGGACTTCAACTTCCTCCGTCTGATGGGTCAGGTCGGCTTCTCGCAGGTTCCTGAGTTCGGCCGTGTGGTCGCCCAGGCTGGGATCAAAACCACTTTCCAAGCGGTTCCTTCCTTCCGCCACCTGCTCGACATGGCCCGCTCGGGCAAGATGACCGACGAGGTGGCCGAGGAGCTGGACGCTATGGGAGCCTTCGGTAGCGACTACGAGCGCACTGCTCATTACCTCGAAACCGATGAGCTGGGCGTCCCGGTGACCAGTGGGACCGACTCGACGATGCAGAGAGTGGCCGGCGCGGTGAACCCCAAGCTCCACGCGATGAACCGCTTCGTCTCGATGGGCTCGGGCATGGCCCCGATCAACCGCGTGTTCCAGAAGTGGTCGGCCCGTGCGGCTGCCGTCAAGTTCACCAAGATGGCGATGTTCGGGGACAAGATCGACGCCGAGCGTCTGCGCGCCCTCGGGCTGGACAAGAAGGCTGTCGATCAGATCTTCGAAGCGATCAGGACGCATGCCACCTTCAAGGGCGGTGTGAAGTCCCCCTCGAAGCTCCAGAGCCTCGGCATCAAGAAGTGGGATGGCAACACGTTGGCCTCGTTCGAGGATGCGATGTTCCGGCTGAACCGGACGATGATCCTTGAGAACGACCCAGGCCAGATGCACCGCTGGATGGCTCACCCGATGGGCCAGATGATGATGCAGTTCCGCACGTTCGCCATGGCAGCCCACACGAAGGCGCTCCTTCAGGGCCTCAACATGCGCGATCTCCCGGCGATCAATGGCGCTCTGGCGTCGAGCTTCCTCGGTGCTGCAGTCTATGCCGGCCAGACGCACCTCAACCTGCTCGGCAGGAGCGACAGAGAAAAGCAGCTTAAAGAGCGCCTAACGTTGGAGAATCTCGGGCTTGCGGGGTTCGCTAGGTCGTCTGAGAGTGCGCTGGTGCCCATGTTCGCTGATATCGGTTGGCAGTTCTTCGACGACGCTCCCCTGTTCGACAGCCGTTCATCTGGCCTGAAGACCACAATGCAGGGGGCTCTGGGGAATCCCAGCGGTGATCTACTGTTCTCTGGTGTTGCTGCAGTCGGTGGTGTGACATCGGCGTTGGCCGGTGATGACTACTCCCGGGAGGACTACGAGAACCTCAGGCGGGTTCTTCCATTCTCCCGCATGATGGGCACGGTCCAGTTCCTCAATTGGGCTGGTTCGGGCTTGCCACGTAGGGAACTTCGAGACTGACAATAGCGTGTCCCTGAGGGAAACCTTGGGGACATGCTCATTCCCCCTCGGCCTGCCTTACCCTCACGACAGTCATTTCATGGTCATCGGGTTATCCGGGGGGCTGAGGAGGCGAAATATCTGCAGCAAAAATTTCTGAGGTCAAATCAGATATAAGGAACCGGCAGTTCCCCCCGCTGCCCCGCTGTCCACACAATTCCACAGGCCCAGCCACGGCCGATCTGATAAAATTCCCTCTGATTACAATGGGTTATTGCATCTGATTCGCGGCATCGATACGATTCGTCTGCTGACTTGGCTGTTGTGCCTGTCGGCGTGAGCACGGTCTTTTGACCGAGCCGTTGAAGCTTCTGATACCGCTCCACATCAGGAAACCACGGATGACATCAGCCGCCACCGCGCACGATCCTAGACCTATCCTCTTCAAAGCGTTCCAGTTCATAGAAAAGTTTCGCGAACTATTCCCTGACATTCCCATGCAGACCATTTCCGTCTTCCTCATCATCGCGATGAAACCCGGCATCTCTCAAAGGGAATTGCTGAAATTAATGGGCACCAGTCAGTCCGGCGTCTCGCGAAACGTGATGGCACTGGCAGACGTGAACCGTCATGGGAAGCCCGGTCTCGGTTTGATTGTCCAACTGCGCGACCCCTTCGACGCTCGGCAGATTAGCCTTGGGCTAAGCCCCACGGGAAAGCTAATTGTTGACAGGGTGATTGCGTCGTTGAGCAAGGTTTGGCCAGAGACACGTCCGTAAGGGTATACCGCAGCGGACAGGATGAAATAGCTCGCTACGGTGTCCGATAGGGTTGACACAGGATTTTCGTACACATATCCATTCGGACGCAACCTTATCGGACATATGGAGCGACCAGTGGCTACATTCCTTTACGCCCGCGTATCGACCTCAGAGCAGACGCTCGATCATCAGAAGACCCAAGCCGAGAAGTCGGGCTTCACCTTCGACCACGTAATTGCTGACCATGGGGTCTCTGGTGTGTCGGTGCTCATGAAGGATAGACCCGAGGGTAAGCGTCTTTTCGATATGCTGCGAGCCGGTGACACGCTGGTAGTGCGCTGGGTCGACCGGCTGGGCAGAAACTACGCTGACGTGACTGACACCATCAGGGAATTCATTCGGCGGGGTGTGGTGATCAGGACCGTGATCAATGGCATGACCTTTGACGGTTCGACCTCCGACCCAATGCAGATGGCCGTCAGAGACGCGATGATCAGCTTCATGGCTGCTTCAGCACAGGCCCAGGCCGAGGCCACGAAGGAAGCCCAGAAGGCTGGTATCGCCAATGCGAGGGACAAAGGCGACGACAGCTACAAGGGTCGGAAGCCGAGTTACAGCCGCGAGCAATATACGACGGTGGCTAGCCTCCTCGGCAAGAACGCCAGCGTGTCTGAGATCGCCCAGGCATCGGGCCTTACCCGACAAACGGTCTACAGGATCAAAGAAGACCCCGCAGCAGCAGAAAAGGCGCTTGCTGTCTGGTCTCTTTAGACCGGCCTTCCTTCGAGGATTTGCGGGCGTTCGTTTCTCTTACCCTGATTATGTTTGTTTTCGCCTTCGGCCATTCCTGAAAACTCAGGGGTTGGAGCCAAGGGCCAACTCTCCCCACACCCCTCAAAGGAAACCTCATGGACACCACAACTGCCCCTCAGCCCAAGCGCAAGGGCCGAGTGCCGAAGGACCCCAATTGCCCTAAGAACGCGGCAAAGCGAGCCGCATATCATCGCAAGATGCTTCGCCTGAAGGAAAACCCCGAGGCCTATCAGGAGCGCCTAGACCGGAAGGCGGCTTACCAACGGGCTTATCGTCAGACTGAAGCAGGCTATGCGGTCGTGAAGGCAGCGGAGGAGCGTTGGCAAGCGGCGCATCCTGAATACGCCCGTCAGCAGTATCAGACGGTCATCAGACCCCAAGTAGTCAAGCGCATAGCTGACATCATCAACCGCTTCGATAGCTTGCAAGAGGACGGGCGCTTAGGCTTCGTCGAGTCGCTCTGTGATGACCGCCACGATGACTACATCACTATGTTCGCCATGCAATGGGCCGCAGTGCGAGACAGAATTGTGCCGTATCTGGTCCAGCTCCGAGAAGAAGACGAGTGACAGCCCTTGCTGTGCTCTACAGCAGTTCGAAGCTTGTTGTTTCTGTCAGCAGGCGGGGCTGACGGCCCTGCTTTAGAACTCCAGTAACGCGGACGTAAGCGCCCGCAGACATGTGAGCTTTGTCCGCTCTGAAGTAGCTGTCTGCATCAAGCACCGTCCGCGCTCGCACGGTCTCTCCTTCCGGTAGGAGGAGTGCCAGCACTACAGGCCCTGATCGTCTCCCATCCGTGCCCATCTCGCCTTCGAGGCGTTCCACCGTACCGACAAAGGTGTCAGCCTCGTCTCTGTTTTGAGTTGTCAGCTCTCTGCCTACTTCCTCGACTCTGGAAAAATAGTCTCGCTGGAATCGCAGGCGAGGGAGATTGTGAGCTTTTGGAGGTTCGCGCAGCGACGACCAATCAAAGCTGATGTCCAGCGCGTTATCGACTTGCTCGTCGTGCATCGCCACCAACGCTTCGCAGAGGTTGGAGGAGATGATGGGGGCCTTCGATGACTTCAGCTCGTCGACCAGTGTGTCTAGGTCGTCGCCTTCAATTGCCGAGACTAGTTCGTACAATGCCCGCTGTAGAGAAACCGTGACCTTCCGTACAAATGGCGCGTCACCTGAATTGAACTCGATCCTGCTTTGCGCGTCCATTGAGTTCACTGGGCACGATACGCTGAGGATGAAGCTCCCCTCCTCGGTCTGATTAAACCTTGCCTTATCGACGAACTGGCTGGCCTCAGCCAAGTTCAGTCGGGGGTGGCTCGTCCGAGGAAGGACGACTGTGCAGGCGGTTGCCTTAAGAAGCTTTTCCGTGCTGTTGACAAGTGAGGAAGCGAAGGAGAGGGGCAGCGATCTGTCATCACCGTCGAAAAACACCCTGAACCGTAGGACGTCATCACGGACTGTAACCAACGCCGCGAGAAGGGCTTGCCACTTAAGAGAGGCGATATCCGCGAATTTCTCGAGTGCGCCGCGCACCGCATCATCGTAGTCCGGAGTGATATCCATGGGGAAGACGAGCTGGCGCTTGGGGTACTGGTCGTTGGACATGGCGTAGAGACGATGCGGCATGGCCTCACGATTTAGACGCCATCCGCGAGCTTTTAAAAAGTCGCGAAGGTCTACTGGCGTGACGAGGTGTTGGTCGCTCACAGGCTGCTTCCTTGATAGGTCGGCAGTTCAATTCGAGACAATGACGTCATCAGCTGGCTTAGGCTATTGGAGTCGAACAGCTGAGTTCGGGGCAAATATACGGTTTGGGTTTTCTCGTTCTCAGAAGGACCAGCTCCCCGCAAGCTTACCCAATACGCACACTTCCGCATAAGGAGCGCTTCCTCGGAATGGTGTAACCACTCTTCGCTCGTCTGGGGAAGGAAGAGTACCACGAGTATTCGAGGGGTCGCCACTTCAGTTGATCGTAGGTCATCGTATCGGTTCAGCCCTGCGAGACTGTACGAAAAGGAATTGCCCACGATTGTCGGGGGTTTGACGGTAGCCTTCAGTTGAACCTTCAGGTCCACCTCTTGCAAGATACCGCCGTCGAAAGGCCCCCATGCGGTGATCTTCGCGTCGATGCCTGCGCTATCGTCGTGGCGGCTCGCCACCTCACACCCCATATGCGCCTTAGCTGCCACCGCATGAATGTATGCGTAGCTGAGCTCGGCTTCCACATTCTGCGAGGTTAATGGGCGCATGTGCCTTCCGCTGTTAAAGAGCATAACCTAACTGAAAGCCTTAAACGATTTGCTTATCTTATCCAGCCCTCACAGCGTCTTTAGGAAGGCAGCCGTAGCTTGGTCAGAATGATTGGTCAGAATGAAAATCAGCAGCCGCTGTAAAGCGTTGATATGAAAACATAAAATCGACCGCTTGGAGAATTGGTGGAGCTAAGCGGGATCGAACCGCTGACCTCTTGCATGCCATGCAAGCGCTCTCCCAGCTGAGCTATAGCCCCATCAAAGGTGGTCCGGCGTGGCCGGTCCTGGGATACTCCAGAGGGCGTTCCCTCTGGGGTGGCGGCTTCTTACTTGCGGTTTTCGCAGATGGCAAGCCTAAAAAATCCGACCCGGAATTTTTTTGCAATCCGGGTCGGTATTTGTCCGATCAGACTTCGTCTTCGTCGCCGGTCACGCCGATGATGTCGCTCATGTCGTCATCGTCATCGTCTTCGTCGGGTGTGAGGAAGGTATCGTCGTCGTCGTCGCCTTCGATTTCGACATCGTCGTCGCCGATATCGGGAATGTCGTCGCCGCCGGCGGCGTCATCGGCATCCTCGAGCGAAACCAGTTCGACTTCGGTGTTTTCGGTATCGACTTCCGCAACCTCGTCTTCCTCGGCAACGTCTGCTATCGCCGAGGTTTCCTCGAAGAAGGACAGGGGATAGGACTTGCCGGTATAAGGGGAAACGATCGGATCCCGGTTCAGATCGTAGAACTTCTTGCCGGTTTCCGGATCAGTGCGCTTGGTTCCAAGTTCCGCTTTCGCCACTATAAGCCTCGTGAGAATGGCCGAATCCGCGATTCGGCAAAATGCCGTTCAAGCCGGCGTTCCATCGGAAATTATAAGCCGGTCCCCTTAATCGCTGCGGCTTCGCATGTCAAAGCCAAACTTTATGATCGCAGTGCCGGGTATTTCCGGCGCCGGCGGATGCCCGGCCGGCGCCTCTCTCGCAACGAGGCGCGGGGGCTGCGGAAGCGGGCGGAGACGGTCGGCGGAAAGGGCGGACTTGCGAAGGAAATGCTGCGCCTTTACAAAGCATTATGCCACGTGTGGCGCCGCGTCGAGGCCGGTAAGCGCCCTGCTCCAGGATTGATCCCATGACGACCAAGACTTTCACCATCGCCATCGACGGCCCGGCGGCGGCCGGCAAGGGCACGCTTTCGCGCCGTATCGCCGAGCATTATGGCTTCCACCATCTTGACACCGGCCTGACCTACCGCGCCACCGCCAAGGCGCTGCTCGACGCTGGCCTGCCGCTTGACGACGAGGCGGTGGCGGAAAAGATGGCGCGGGAGGTTGAACTTGGCGGGCTCGATCGCGATATACTTTCGCGACACGAGATCGGCGAAGCCGCCTCGAAGATCGCCGTCATGCCGGCGGTGCGACGGGCGCTCGTCGAGGCGCAGCGGCGGTTCTCGGAAAAAGCGCCGGGCACGGTGCTCGACGGACGCGATATCGGCACGGTCGTCTGCCCGGATGCGCCGGTCAAGCTCTATGTGACGGCAACGCCGCAGGTGCGCGCGAGACGCCGTTACGACGAGATTGTCGGCAAGGGTGCGAAGGCGGATTTCGATGCGATTTTCGAGGACGTCAAGCGGCGCGACGAACGCGACATGGGACGGGCCGACAGCCCTTTGAAACCAGCGGTCGATGCGCACTTGCTTGATACGTCGGAAATGAGTATAGAGGCCGCGTTTCAAGCTGCGCAATCGATCATCGATGCAGTCTTGAGCCGAAATGCCTAAATTCAAGCGATTTTGCATGCTGAGACGCATGGATCGCTTTTATGCAGCCTGAAATTCCGTCCAAGCGCCGGATTGCCTTCGTGAGAGAGGGCGGACTGGGTTCAGGCCCGTTCAACGCAAACCAACCGGCGCGCACGTGTCCGATTCCATCTCGGGACACGCAGGAGATTTTATGTCAGTAGCAACTCCCTCTCGTGAGGATTTCGCGGCCCTTCTCGAAGAGTCCTTTGCCAAGAACGATCTGGCTGAAGGCTATGTCACCAAGGGCATCGTCACGGGCATCGAAAAGGATGTCGCCGTTGTCGACGTCGGCCTCAAGGTCGAAGGCCGCATCGCGCTTAAGGAATTCGGCGCCCGTGCCAAGGATGGCCAGCTCAAGGTTGGCGATGAAGTCGAAGTTTACGTCGAGCGTATCGAAAACGCGCTCGGCGAAGCCGTTCTGTCGCGCGAGAAGGCTCGCCGCGAAGAGAGCTGGGTCAAGCTCGAAGCCAAGTTCGAAGCCGGCGAGCGCGTCGAAGGTGTGATCTTCAACCAGGTCAAAGGCGGCTTCACGGTCGACCTCGACGGTGCGATCGCCTTCCTGCCGCGTTCGCAGGTCGATATCCGTCCGATCCGCGACGTCACGCCCCTCATGCACAACCCGCAGCCCTTCGAAATCCTCAAGATGGACAAGCGCCGCGGCAACATCGTTGTATCGCGCCGTACGGTTCTGGAAGAATCCCGTGCCGAGCAGCGTTCTGAAATCGTTCAGAACCTCGAAGAAGGTCAGGTTGTCGACGGCGTCGTCAAGAACATCACCGATTACGGTGCGTTCGTCGACCTCGGCGGCATCGACGGCCTGCTGCACGTCACCGACATGGCATGGCGCCGTGTGAACCATCCGTCGGAAATCCTGAACATCGGCCAGCAGGTCAAGGTTCAGATCATCCGCATCAACCAGGAAACCCACCGCATCTCGCTCGGCATGAAGCAGCTCGAGTCCGATCCGTGGGATGGCATCCAGGCCAAGTATCCTGAAGGCAAGAAGATTTCCGGTACCGTCACGAACATCACCGACTACGGTGCGTTCGTCGAGCTGGAGCCGGGCATCGAAGGCCTGATCCACATCTCGGAAATGTCCTGGACCAAGAAGAACGTTCACCCCGGCAAGATCCTGTCGACCAGCCAGGAAGTCGAGGTCGTCGTTCTCGAAGTCGATCCGTCCAAGCGCCGTATCTCGCTTGGCCTCAAGCAGACGCTGGAAAACCCGTGGGCAGCATTCGCCCGCAGCCATCCGGCCGGCACTGAAGTTGAAGGCGAAGTCAAGAACAAGACCGAATTCGGCCTGTTCATCGGCCTCGACGGCGATGTCGACGGTATGGTGCACCTCTCCGACCTCGACTGGAACCGTCCGGGCGAACAGGTCATCGAGGAGTTCAACAAGGGCGACGTCGTCAAGGCCGTCGTTCTCGACGTCGATGTCGAGAAGGAACGCATCTCGCTCGGCATCAAGCAGCTCGGCAAGGATGCAGTCGGCGACGCCGCTGCCTCGGGCGATCTGCGCAAGAACGCCGTCGTTTCCTGCGAAGTCATCGCGATCAACGATGGCGGCGTCGAAGTGAAGCTCGTCAACCACGAAGACATCACGTCCTTCATCCGTCGCGCCGATCTCGCCCGCGACCGCGACGAGCAGCGTCCTGAGCGCTTCTCGGTCGGCCAGGTCGTCGACGCCCGCGTCACCAACTTCTCCAAGAAGGACCGCAAGATCATGCTGTCCATCAAGGCTCTGGAGATTGCGGAAGAGAAGGAAGCCGTCGCTCAGTTCGGTTCGTCCGACTCCGGCGCTTCACTCGGCGACATCCTGGGCGCAGCCCTGAAGAACCGCGGCGGCGAATAAGCCTCGCGTCCTTCGCTAAAATCGAAGAACCCGCCGGGGCGATCCGGCGGGTTCTGCATTTTCAGGTGATGAGACCGTATCATTCCCAGCCGACCATGCGTTGGTAGAGCGCATAAACCGGGTCGGCGACAGCGCCGGCCGGCTGGGGCACCGGATCGGCGTCGATCATTCGCGGCGTCCTTCGCACAGGTGCTGTGTCGGTCGCTGCGGGATCGGGCTCGGCCTCCTCGCCTGCCTTCGCCTGCTCATCTTCCTGCGGCTGATCCTCGGAAGCGTCGTCGCGCTGGTGCTGATGCTGGTGGTGCGTCTCCCCCGCCGTCTCGTTCGGCGGCATATCCTTGGCGAACTGATAGGGCAGCTGGGCATAGGCAAAACCATCCGGCATTCTTGCCGCAAGCGGCACGGAGGGTTCAACGGCTTCTCGGGCCGGCACTATTTGCGGCTGTGCGGCAATCTCCTTCGGCTGACGGTCAGCCGCCCCGGCGACCTTGCTTTCCGTCGGCGCGGGATGGAGTGCCGTGGCCTGGCGCAGGTCGGATGCCGGAATTTCCGCCGGCTGTCTCGCCAAAGTCTCGGCCGCATCGCTGATGACGGCGTCATCGAGAATGACATCGATCTCCACTGCCGCCTCGACGCGGCCATCCTCCAGTCCGGTGTCGACGTCCTGCTCGCGGATGATGGTGGCGATCATCTCGGAGGCTTCTTCCGTCATTGAGGCGACAATACCCGTCCAGTTTCTGGGAATGACGGGATCAGCCTTTTCCGAATTTGCGCGCGGCTGGACGGCGGGCGGCTCCGCCGTCTCCCTGCTATCGCCGGTCTCGGTGGATTGACGGGCTTCGATCTCGGGGGCCACCGGATTTTCCGGCGCGAGGTCTTCTGACGTCGCCGGAGCGGAGCGGGCGTTGTCTTCAAGCTGCGGCGTTTTCGGCTCGGCTGTTTCGACAGTCTCGGCGGCGATCGTCTTCTCGTCCGTCATAAGCGCTGGGGCCCCGGCATGGGCATCGGCCGGCGCGGGCGCCGCTTTTACCGGCTGGCGCATCGCGGTTGCAAGGCCGCCCTCATGCAGCTGGATTTCAGGGCGGACGTCGGTGCGCATCGGCGAAGCGTCGTTCTGGCCATAGGAACGCACCACGGCGCGGGCGGCGAGATCGCGGTCCTTGTAGCGGACGATTTCGAGATAAGCGACGATCCGGGCTGCTTCCGGACCTGTCGGATTTTTCAAGGCCTCGGCGACCATCCTGAGCGGGAGATTATGGCCTTCTTCTGCGAGCTGGCGTTCGATCTCATCGATCTTTACAGCCGGCAGCTGCAGGATGGTGTCGGCGAGCCGCGAGGCGAAAGCAAGATTGGTCTCGTCCCCGTCGCGGTCCAGGGGGGTCGAGCGGCCTGCCGCATTGATAATATCGAGAAGGGCTTCAACCATGCGCTGGCGCGCGGCAAGAAGCAGAATGTTCAGCTTGCCGGCAATGGCGGAATTGAGATCTGCAGCTTCGACCGCATTGACCGGTGCCGGGGCAATCACCGAACGATCGAGGCCGCCGGCGACTACCGCAGCAGTCTGGCCTTGAGACGAAAAACTTGCATTGGACGCGGCACGAACGGGAGTCAACATGGCATGCTCCTTTCGCAAAGTGACGATGAAAGCAGGCTCTATAAAAGGACCGTGCTCATCCGATCCCTCTGCATCCCAGCAGATCCTCCCGTCCGCATGACGCCATTTCAGCGTCATCGAATGCATAAAAATTAACTGGAATTTTAATAAAGAGACCTTAACGAAAGGCTAATGCATGTCGCCCGGAAGGCTGCAGCGGTTCCGGGACAACGACATGCATAAAAACAAAGAGCTGAAGCGCATCCCGATCTCTTGGATTAGCCTCGCGCCCTTCAGGTGTTCGCTCTCGGGACCGCGGAGGCCAGGCACGGGCCTTCGCGTGCTGGTCGGCAATGCCATCAGGCGGTTCGCTCAGCTATGGGCGAAGATATCGGCCTCTTCCCAGCCGAGCAGATCGAGCTTGGCGCGGGTCGGCAGGAATTCGAAGCAGGCGGTGGCATGATCGAAGCGGCCGTCGCGGATCAGACGCGCGGTCAGCTTGTCACGCAAAGCATGCAGGTAAAGCACGTCGGAAGCGGCATATTCGAGCTGGGCCGGAGACAGCGTTTCGGCCGCCCAGTCGGACGATTGCTGCGTCTTGGAGATGTCGATGTCGAGCATCTCCTTGAGATTGTCCTTCAAGCCATGGCGATCGGTGTAGGTGCGGATCAGGCGCGAGGCGATCTTCGTGCAGAAGACCGGGGTCGTCGTGACGCCGAAGGTGTGGAAGAGCACGGCAATATCGAAGCGGCCATAGTGAAAGATCTTCTGATGGGTCGGATCTTCGAGCAGGGCGACCAGGTTGGGCGCCTCTTTCTGGCCGGCGGCGATACGGATGACGTCGGCGGTGCCATCACCCGGCGAAAGCTGGACGACGCAGAGCCGATCGCGGCGCGGCACCAGGCCGAGCGTTTCGGTGTCGATCGCTACCGCGCCGGTGTAGCGGGCCGCATCGGCCGTGGAAATATCGCCTTCGTGATAACGTATGGTGGCGGCCATGAGACTATCTTTCGTTCGAAACAGCCGCGCCTCTTTTCAGACGCGCAAAGGACGCTGCAGCGCTTTGAATTGCTGCATGATTTTATCCTTATATCGATTTTCGACCTAAGGAATTGCGTAGCTAGCGCTATAGCGCAAAGGCGCAAAGTGCGAAACCGCTTCTTCGCATCAGAATGTCGGCGGCGTGTTGATCCAGAGAAGCACGGTTTCGCCGTCGTGGCGGTTGCGCCAGGAATGGTAGCGGCGGCTTTCGAAATACAGCGAATCGCCCGGACCGAGTTCGAAGAACTGATCGCCGTCGAGCACCAACTCGAGCCGGCCGGACAGGACATGCATGAATTCCTCGCCCTCGTGGCGATAGGCGCCCTCGCTGGCCGCGCCGGGCGCCAGTACGAAACGATGGCAATCCATCATCCTGCGGCCTTCGGCCAGCAGTTGCACGGTGACCCCGGGCGTCGTTTCCGGCCAGCTGCGCCATTCGCCGGCACGCACCAGGACCGGCACTTCCCCGCTTTCCTCGCCGGAGAGGCGGGAGACGGTGGTGCCGTAATAATCGGCGAGATCGTGCAGCGTCTTGAAGCCGACGCCCTGCGAGGTGCGCTCGAGTGTCGAGAGGGTCGAAGCGGTGATGCCGTTATCGCCAGCCACCTGTTCCAGCGTCTTGCCGGCGGCATGGCGCAGGCTGCGCAGCCTGCGGCCGAGGCCGGAATCCTGGCTTGCCTCCCCCTCGGAGGAGGGATCTTCACCTTCCAGCGCCTCGCGGATGGCCGCAGGATTGAGCCCGCGCTCGACTCGATACCAGGAGATGCGCTTCAGGCGCGCCACGTCGTCGGCGCTATATTGCCGATGACCGGTTTCGGAGCGGCCGGGAACCACCAGACCCTGGCTTTCCCAGAGACGCAGCGTCGAGGCGGAAACACCCGCCAGCCGCGCGGCCTCCGCCACCTTGTAGCGTACAGGCCCGTTATCGTTCATCCGCCACTTTCCCCGATTCTCGTCGCGCGAGCATTCATCAAAACACGTGATGTTTGAAGCAAAAAATGCCGCTTGTTTTCTTACAGAAAAAATGTAGGAATTTCGTGAGGCCTTGCAGGACTTATGCAAGTAATTTTCTCGCCCTTTCGCTACAGGAGTAGATCGATGACCGCGACAAGCCTTACGGACAGGAAGAACGCCGCAATTTCGCGCGGCGTCGGCATGACGACCCAGATCTATGCGGACCGCGCCGAGAATGCCGAAATCTGGGACAAGGAGGGCCGCCGTTACATCGATTTCGCTGCCGGCATCGCCGTTCTCAACACCGGCCACCGCCATCCCAAAGTCATTGCGGCGGTCAAAGACCAGCTCGACCGTTTCACCCATACCTGCCATCAGGTGGTGCCCTACGAGAGCTATGTGCACCTTGCCGAGCGGCTGAACGCGCTGGTCCCGGGTGCCTTCGAGAAGAAGACGATCTTCGTCACGACCGGCGCCGAGGCGGTGGAAAATGCCGTAAAGATCGCCCGTGCAGCAACCGGCCGTTCGGCCGTCATCGCCTTTGGTGGCGGCTTTCACGGCCGCACCTTCATGGGCATGGCGCTGACCGGCAAGGTGGTGCCTTACAAGGTCGGCTTCGGCGCCATGCCGGGCGACGTCTTCCATGTCCCCTTCCCGGTCGAACTGCATGGCGTCACGGCCGACCAGTCGCTGGCGGCTCTGAAGAAGCTCTTTGCCGCCGATGTCGATCCGCAGCGGGTCGCCGCCATCATCATCGAGCCGGTGCAGGGCGAAGGCGGCTTTTATTCCGCACCCGCGGCCTTCATGAAGGCGCTGCGCGAACTCTGCGACCAGCACGGCATGCTGCTGATCGCCGACGAAGTGCAGACCGGTTTTGCCCGCACCGGCAGGATGTTCGCGATGGATCATCACGAGGTGGCGCCTGACCTGACGACAATGGCAAAGAGCCTTGCCGGCGGCTTTCCACTCGCCGCCGTCACCGGCCGCGCCGAAATCATGGATGCACCGGGACCGGGCGGGCTCGGCGGCACATATGGCGGCAATCCGCTCGGCATCGCCGCCGCCCATGCCGTCCTCGACGTCATCGCCGAAGAGGAGCTCTGCGACCGTGCGAACCTGCTCGGCGGCCGGCTGAAGCAGCGGCTGGAAGCGCTGCGCGACAGCGTGCCCGAAATTGCCGATATCCGCGGCCTTGGCTTCATGAACGCCGTCGAATTCAACGACCGGACGACCGGATTGCCGAGCGCCGAATTCGCCAACCGGGTGCGGCTGATCGCACTCGACAAGGGTCTGATCCTGCTCACCTGCGGCGTCCACGGCAACGTCATCCGCTTCCTCGCGCCGATCACCATTCAGGACGAGGTTCTCGGCGAGGCGCTCGACATTCTCGAGGCCTCGATGCTGGAAGCCAGCGCGGCCAAGTAACCGAACCGGATTTCAATAGCTGCCGGCGACCGGCAGCCTCTCCCAAAGGAGATATGACATGGCTTTCACCACCGCCCTGACGAAGCACGTTCCCTTCTCTTCGCCGTTCCTGCGCGACGCCGGCTATATCAACGGCGTCTGGACATCGGGCGACGCCGCCAAGACCTTCGACGTGCTCAATCCGGCAACGGGCGAGCTGCTTGCCTCGCTGCCCGATATGGGAGTCGGCGAGACGCGGGCGGCAATCGATGCGGCCTATGCCGCCCAGCCGGCCTGGGCTGCCCGCCCGGCCAAGGAGCGCAGCGCCACCTTGCGCAAATGGTTCGACCTGATGGTCGCCAATGCCGACGCACTCGCCGCGATCCTGACCGCCGAAATGGGCAAGCCTTTCCCGGAAGCGCGCGGCGAGATCCTGTATGCCGCGTCCTATGTCGAATGGTACGCCGAAGAGGCCAAGCGGATCTATGGCGAGACGATCCCGGCGCCGTCGCAAGACAAGCGCATGATCGTCATCAAGCAGCCGGTCGGCGTCGTCGGCACGATCACGCCGTGGAATTTCCCGGCGGCGATGATCGCCCGCAAGATCGCGCCGGCGCTGGCCGTCGGCTGCACCGTCGTGTCGAAGCCCGCCGAACAGACGCCGCTGACGGCGATCGCCCTTGCCGTGCTCGCCGAACAGGCCGGCATCCCCGCCGGCGTCTTCAATCTCATCGTCGGCATCGACGGCCCGGCGATCGGCCGCGAGCTCTGCGGCAATGACAAGGTGCGCAAGATCAGCTTCACCGGTTCGACCGAGGTCGGCCGCATCCTGATGCGGCAGTGCGCCGACCAGATCAAGAAGGTGAGCTTGGAACTCGGCGGCAATGCGCCCTTCATCGTGTTCGACGATGCCGATCTCGACGCCGCCGTTGAAGGCGCGATCGCCTCCAAATACCGCAATGCCGGCCAGACCTGCGTTTGCGCCAACCGCCTCTACATCCAGTCGGGCGTCTATGACGCCTTTGCGACAAAGCTTGCCGCCAAGGTCGCCGAGATGTCGGTCGGCGACGGCTTCCAGGCGGGTGTCGAGATCGGGCCGCTGATCGACGAGCATGGTCTTGCCAAGGTGGAAGATCATGTCGGCGACGCGCTTTCCAAGGGCGCCAAGGTGCTGACCGGCGGCAAGCGCATCGATGGGGCCGGCACCTTCTTCGCCCCAACGGTGCTGACCGGGGTGGCGCGCGGCATGAAGGTGGCACGCGAAGAAACCTTCGGACCGGTGGCGCCGCTCTTCCGCTTCGAGACGGCCGAGGATGTCATCGCTCAAGCCAATGATACGGAATTCGGCCTTGCCGCCTACTTCTATGCCGGCGACCTGAAGAAGGTCTGGCGAGTGGCGGAAGCGCTGGAATACGGCATGATCGGCATCAATACCGGCATCATGTCTTCCGAGACCGCGCCTTTCGGCGGCATCAAGCAATCCGGCCTCGGCCGCGAGGGTTCACGCCATGGCGCCGACGATTATCTCGAGATGAAATATCTCTGCATCGGCGGCGTCTGATCCGCCAGCCAGGATAACCGGGCAGGCGGCCTCTCGCCGCGTGCCGTCAATAATGCGGCGGGCGGGTGATACTAGGCGCTTCCAGCGACTGCTCCTCGAGCGACAGGAAACGTTCGGTCAGCCGATCGAGCTTGGTGCGCATCTGCTCGACGATCTTCCATTGGTCGGCAAGCTGATCGGAAAGCTCCTCGATCGTCTTTGCCTGATGGGCCAGCATTTCCTCCAGCCGGGTGATGCGGTTCGTCTCGTCGGACATCGATCCTCCTATGCCGAAAGCGGCAGTACAGATGGTTTCCCAAAGCGGAAATAGGCCACGTCGTCAATGTTTTCGATGGGTGGCGCCGCCGCGCGCAAAACTGAACCGTTTGGTTACTAAAAGACCTTGCCGCGCCTGATGTTGTGGGGTAGGCCCTTATCCATCAGGGAGGAATACTGATGGATGCAGGAAACGGCTTTCTTCATCCGGACCGGCTCTTTCCGGCCGACCCGGCAACACGGACCATTGCGCGAGACCTCTATGAGACGGTGCGCAATCTTCCGATCGTCAGCCCGCACGGGCATACCGAACCGTCCTGGTTCGCCGACGACAAGCCCTTCGAAGACGCGGCCTCGCTGCTCGTCATCCCCGATCATTATCTCTTCCGCATGCTGCACAGCGTCGGCGTTCCCTTGGACCAACTCGGCGTGCCGCGCCTCGACGGCAAGCCGGTGGCTGCAGGCCGCGCGATCTGGCGGAGCTTTGCCAAGCATTATCATCTCTTCCGCGGAACGCCATCCAGCCTCTGGGTCGATCACGCCATGTCGGCCGTACTTGGCTGCACCGAGCCGCTGACACCTGACAATGCCGATTCGCTCTACGACCACATCAATGCCCAGCTCGCCCTGCCGGAATTCCGGCCGCGGGCGCTGCATCAGCGATTCGGCATCGAAACGATCGCGACGACCGAGGGCGCGCTCGACCCGCTGGCACATCACCAGAAGATGGCCGCGGACGGCTGGATCGGCAAAGTCCGGACCACCTACCGGCCGGACAGCGTCACCGATCCCGACGCCGTCGGTTTCCGCGACAATCTCGTCAAGTTCGGAGAGATCACCGGCACTGACGTGACACGCTGGGACGGGCTGATCGAGGCGCACCGGCGCCGCCGCGCTTATTTCCGTCAGTTCGGCGCCACCGCGACCGATCACGGCGTGCCGACCGCCTTCACCGCCGATCTGCCGCTTGCCGAAAAGCAGGCGCTGCTCGACAAGGCGCTGAAGGGTCCGCTTTCGCCTCAGGATGCCGAACTCTTCCGGGGCCAGATGATGACCGAGATGGCCGGGCTTTCGGCCGAAGACGGCATGGTGATGCAGATCCACGCCGGCTCGCGGCGCAACACCGACAGTGGGCTGTTTGCGACCCGCGGCCCGAACATGGGCGCCGATATCCCGACGCCCACCGACTGGGTCAGCGGCCTCAATGCACTGCTTTCCAAATATGGCCATGCGCCAGGGCTGCGCGTGCTGCTCTTCACCCTCGACGAGACGACCTATGCGCGCGAGCTGGCGCCGATGGCCGGCCATTGGCCCTGCCTGATGATCGGCCCGCCCTGGTGGTTCCACGACAGCCCGCTCGGCATCCGGCGCTATCTCGACCAGGTCGTGGAAACGGCAGGTTTTGCCAACATGGCCGGCTTCAACGACGATACGCGCGCGCTGCTTTCGATCCCGGCGCGGCACGATGTCTGGCGCCGCGAAGTCTGCCGCTTCCTCGCTGGGCTTGTCGCCGAGCACCGGCTTTCCAAGACGGACGCGGAGATCGTGGCAAGCGAACTTTCCTATGGCAATGCGAAGAAGGCCTATAAGCTGTGAGCGAACGACTGCAGACCCTTTCCGGCCTCGCCCCGACGGCGAAGCTTCCCGCCTATGACCGCAGCCGGCTGCAAAGCGGCATCCTGCATCTGGGACCCGGCGCCTTCTTCCGCGCGCATTTCGCGCCGTTTACGGATGGTGCGCTCGCCGCTGCAGGCGGCGACTGGGGCATCGAGGTGGCAAGCCTGCGCACGCCCGATGTCGCCGACAATCTGAGTGCCCAGAACGGGCTCTATACGACGCTGATCCGCGATACCTCGGGCACGACGGCTGAGGTGATCGGCTCGATCCTGAAGGCGCATGTGGCGCCGCGCGATCCGGCCGGCCTGCTGGCGCGGCTCGAAGATCCTGATATCCGTATCGTCAGCATGACGGTGACGGAAAAGGCCTATGGTTTCGACCCGGCAACCGGCGGCCTCGATCTCAAACATCCCGATATCGTCGCCGACCTCGCCAACCGGCATGCGCCGCGCGGTGTCATCGGCTATCTCGTCGAAGGTCTTGCACGCCGCCGGCAAAAGGGGATCGCAGCCTTTACGCCGCTCAGCTGCGACAACCTGCCGAGCAACGGCGCGGTGCTGAAACGCCTGGTGCTCGAATTCACCTCCCGCATCGATGCCGATCTGCATCGCTGGATCGAAGCCAACGTGCCCTTCCCGTCGACGATGGTCGACCGCATCACGCCGGCCAGCACCGAGGCGACCTATGCCGATGCCGAGCGGCTGACCGGCCGCACGGATATGGCGGCGATCGAGACGGAACCCTTTACCCAATGGGTCATCGAAGACCATTTCGCCAATGGCCGGCCGGCCTGGGAAAAGGTGCGCGGCGCGCTGATGGTCGAAGACGTCTCGGCCTATGAGAAGATGAAGCTCCGGATGTTGAACGGCGCCCATTCGCTGCTCGCCTATCTCGGTTATATCGGCGGCTATGAATTCATCCGCGACGTGATGGACGATGACGCGCTGGCCGCACTTGCCTATCGCCACATGCACGCGGCGGCGAGAACGCTCGATCCGGTCCCCGGCATCGATCTCGACGACTATGCCAAGGAATTGATAGCGCGCTTTGCAAACAAGGCGATCGCCCACCGCACCTATCAGATCGCCATGGACGGCACCCAGAAACTGCCGCAGCGGCTGCTGGAACCGGCATGCGAGGCGCTGGCGCACGGCGACAGGGCGGAGACCTATGCGATCGCCGTTGCGGCATGGATGCGCTATGCGATCGGCGAACGCGGCAATGGCGAGCGCTACGAATTGCGCGATCCCCGTGCCGCGGAGATCGCGGCGTTGATCGCCGATGTCCCGCGCACCGGTCCGGCGATTTCGGCGGCGCTGTTCACCTTGCCCGGACTTTTCCCGACCGCTTTGACCGGACACCGGGCTTGGACGCAGGATGTCTCGGACAAGCTGGAGATCCTGATCCAGGACGATCGGCTGCCGCTGTTTTGAGAGGCACATATCCGATCGACATCGGATGGCCGGTCGCGGATGCCGAGGAGGAGATGCAGCGGATTGCTCCGCTGCTTCAATTTTTGGGCATGCCTTCCGGCCTTAGATGCTTTTTCAAGGCGGCTATCCGGAAGATCGCGTTGGCGGCGCCATAACCCTTATATCCCCGGCGTTCGACGATCTCGAAGAAGAAGCCTTCGCCGAAGGTCGGGCTGTAGAGCTGGAAATATTCGCCGAACTCGTCCCGGTCGTACAAAATGTTTTCTGCCCTCAACCGGTCGCTCAACGCCGCTTCCAGACCGAACCTCGCCTCCGCGTCATCGTAGTAATTGGGGGAAATAGCCAGCGGCTTGAAGCCGTTCTGCCGCAGGCTGGCCGCGGCGGCAAAAATATCATCGGTGTGGAAAGCCAGATGCTGCACGCCCGAGCCGAATGTTTCGGCAATGAAGTGCCCCGCGAGTGTGCGCCGGTTCTCTGCTCCGTTCAGCGTGATCCGCAGCGAGCCGGACGCATTTTCCAACACCTGGCTGCGCACCACGCCGGCGGGATCGATGATGTCGAACACGGGCGTCTTCCGCGCCTCGAAGATCGAGGCGTAGAACAGCAGCCAAGTGGGCATTTCGTCGTAGGCGACCGTCTGAGCTATATGGTCGACATGCGAGAGATGAGCGGGAGCGATCCGCGCATCGTCTTCGACCGGCAGAAAGTCGATCTCCGAAAAACGGCCGAGATCACTCTTGTCGTCTATCAGGTAAATCAGCCCGCCACCCACACCCCGGATTGCCGGAATTTCAACCTCGCCGACGCCGACGGCTTGGCTGAAAGGCTCGGCGTCGAGCGCCATGGCTCTCTCGAAAGCTTTGCCAGCATCGTCGACCAACAGGGCGATGGCATAGGCCGTCGTCCCATGCACCGCGAAGGACGCACCGGCAAAGCCCGCGCTATCGGCATTGACGATAAGACGGATGTCTCCCTGGCGGTAGAGCGTGACATTTTTTGTTCGATGAACGGCCTCCTTCCGGAAGCCCAGGGTCCGCAGGATGCCGACGAGTTCCGCCGCTTCCTCTTCGTCGGCCGAGAACTCCACGAAGCCTATTCCTTTGACGATCGCTCGATCGGGCATCGTCTTGGCGGAAAAGCTCCGAGTATTCGGCATACGCCGCACCTGATCGCCCAGATAAATCAGCGAGCGGTGGCCATCGGCGGCAATCAGACGGGACGACCCTCCGCGGAACTGATCGTTGAATATTTCGAGCGAGAAATAACCATCATAGCCGGTCTCGGCGACAGCGGCGGCAAAAGCCGCTACCGGAAGGTCGCCTTCACCCGGCATGTTGCGGAAATGCCGGCTCCAGTAGAGAAGGTCCATGTCGATCAGCGGCGCATCGGCAAGCTGTACGATAAAGATCTTGTCTTTCGGGATCGAACGGATCGAGTTGATGTCGATCTTTCGTGACAGGGCATGGAAACTGTCGAGGATCAGACCGACATTCGGATGATCGGCCCTGCGCACGATTTCCCATGCGTCCCGATGGTCATTGATATGCCGCCCCCACGCGAGCGCCTCATAGCCGATCTTCAGGCCGCGCTTGGCAGCCCGCTCACCGAGCGCGTGAAAATCCGCCGCCGCCCGATCAATGCCGCCGAGCGAGGCGGACGAAGCATTCGAGCAAACCAGGATGAGATCTGTGCCCAGTTCCTGCATCACATCGAATTTACGTTCAGCACGATCAAAAGCGCGACCACGCAATGGTTCGGGCATGCCCTCGAAATCGCGGAATGGCTGAAACAGCGTGATTTCGAGCCCGCGGTCGCGCACCATCCTGCCGACATCCGCCGGCCTGCCGTCGAAAGCCAGAAAATCATTCTCGAAGATTTCCACGCCATCGAAGCCGGCTTT
Source organism: Rhizobium lentis (assembly GCF_014200175.1). Taxonomy (GTDB): domain Bacteria; phylum Pseudomonadota; class Alphaproteobacteria; order Rhizobiales; family Rhizobiaceae; genus Rhizobium; species Rhizobium mulingense. Next base: position 178,576 of record NZ_JACHBD010000012.1, read on the forward strand.
GGCGATCGCATCCAGCTTCTCGGGGAGCTCTCCGCTGATCGATACCGTCGCAATCGAAGTCTTCATCGCTCTGCTCCTGGCATTGCCTATAAGGCGGTGAGAAATTCCGGTCTGCCTCGAAGGCCGGGATCGAGCGCCAGCACCCGGCCGGCAAATGGCTCAGCTTGTCTTTCGGCCGGCGAAAGCGGCTCGCTTGCCGAGGTCACATAGAGCTGGTCAAGATTTTCGCCGCCGAAGCAGCAGCAGGTCGGATAGCTAACAGGCAGATCTATCGTCCGATCGATCCCGCCCTCCGGGTCATAGCGCACGAGACGGCTGCCTGCGTATTCGGCGTTCCAGACAAAGCCTTCGGCGTCGATGCAGCTTCCGTCCGGACGGGCCGGGGCGGTCGTGGTCGCGAAAATTCGCGGGTCTCCAACATCGCCTTTCTCGGCATCATAATCGCATGCCCAGATCGTGTAGGCACGCGTATCGGCGAAGTAGAGCCGCCTGCGTTCGTGATCGAATGCCAGCGCATTCGGAATGGCAAGACCATCGACGAACGTGGCTGCCACGAGATCCGGCGAGATTCGGTAAATCGCACCGACCGGGGCAGAGTCGCTCTCCCGCAGGGTACCAATCCAGAAATTGCCGGCCCAATCCGCACGGCCGTCATTCTTCCGGTGGCCCGGTCGCCCCAGGTTCCGGATCGGTGAGGAAGCGCTGCTTCTTCGTTTCCGGATCGTAAATGTGCAATCCGTCATCGCAGGCGAGCAGCCATCCGCCCGCCTTGCGCAATGCCAGCGAACCGATGCGCCGCGCTGCCACCTTATGCGCGGCGATCGTTCCGTCCTTCGGATCGTAGCTCCATAATGCCGAAGCAAGGACGTCGACCCACCATAGTCGCCGGCTGCGTCCGCACCAGACCGGGGATTCTCCCAGTCTGGCAGGGGCGCAGTCGAGCGCCTCAATGCGCATGTTCGACCTCGATATGACCGCCGAGGAAGAGCTGCCCGACCCGCGGATCGGAAAGCAAAGCAGAAGCCTTGTCGTGCATACGCGTCTGGCCGAGCTCGAGAACGAGGCCGTAGTCGGACATGGCGAGAGCCGACTTGGCGTTCTGCTCCACCATCAGGATGGTGACACCTTGGTCGCGCAGTCTGATCAGGGTCTGAAAAACCTCCTGCACGAGATTGGGCGACAGGCCGATCGAAGGCTCGTCGATCAGAATCAGCTTGGGGTCGAGTAACAGGGCGCGCGCCACCTCCAGCTGCTTCTGTTGTCCGCCCGACAGTTCGATCGCCTTGCGGTCGCTGAATTTACGCAGCATCGGGAACTGGTCCATCACCATATCGATCCGCTTGCGCACATTCGCCTGGTCGCTTGCGGTGATGCCGCCAAGTTCCAGATTGTGATAGACGGAGAGTTGCGGAACGACGTTGCGGCCTTGCGGAACATAGGTGACGCCATGCCCGATCATCTGCCGCGGCGTTTGTCGGGTCACATCCTTGCCATCGAGCAAGATTTGACCGGAATGGATGTTCAGGAGACCGAAGATAGCCTTGAAGACGGTCGATTTGCCGGCGCCATTCGGCCCGATGACCGTGGTGATCGAAGCTTTCGGGATCGAAAAGGACACGCCGTTCAAGATGGTGATCTTGCCGTAGCCACCATGGATGTTTTTGAGCTCGAGCATTCTCAGCCTCCAAGATAGGCGTCGATCACGGTCTGGTTCGACCGGATTTCGTCCGGCGTGCCTTCCGCAATGATGTTGCCTTCCGCCAGTACAATGATGCGGGAGCACAGGCTCATTACGAACTCCATGTTGTGTTCGATAACGACGAACGTCGTGCCGTGCTCGGCATTGTAGGCGACAAGCCGGTCCTTGAGGTTGGCGAGCATCGTCAGGTTGACGCCGCCCGCCGGCTCGTCAAGCAGAACGAGACTCGGGCCGGCCATGAAGGCCATGGCCGCGTCGACCAGCTTTTGCTGGCCGTAAGAGAGAGAACCCGCCAGCGTATCGCGCAGATGGCCGAGACGAAAGAAAGCGATCATGCGCTCCGCTTCGGCCATCAAACCGGCGTCGCCGGGCCCGAAGAGACGCGACAGCATCGTGCCGTGATGCTCCTGCCCGGCAAGAATGACGTTGTCGAGTACCGACATTTTCGGAAAGACCGAAAGCTGCTGAAAGGTTCGCCCGACGCCGAGCTTGTTGAGATCGGAGGCGCGCATGCCGGAGACGTTTTTGCCGTTGACCGTCACCTCGCCGGCATCCGGCGTCAGCTGGCCGAGGATGCAGTTGAAGAGCGTCGACTTGCCTGAGCCGTTGGGACCGATCAGGCCGAGGATCTCACCTTTGTGGACCTCGAAGGAAACGCCATCGACGGCGCGGATTCCGCCGAAGCTCTTGCCAATGTTGCGAACGGAGAGGATGGGCGTGTTCATTTCAGGCTGGCTCCTTCCGCCAAATCTGCGCGGACCTGCTGCTTCGGCCAGATTTTGTCACGGATTCTGGCGCCGACGCCGATCAGCCCCGACGGCACGAAGATCAGCATGACGATGACCAGCGCCGAATAGATGATGAGATAATATCCTTGGGTGAAGCGCAGGACCTCGGGCAGCAGAATGACGACGCCGGCTCCGACCCACGGACCGAAGAAATAGCCCGCGCCACCGACGATCACCATCAACAGGATGCGAAGGGAATGGGCGAGCGCGAAGGAACCGGGCTCGATGAATTGGACGAGAGGCGTGATGAGGGTGCCGGCAAGTCCGCCATATGTCGAGCCGATGGCAAAGGCGAGAAGGGTGATGCGCCGCGTATCGACACCGAGGCTTTCAGCCCGGACCGGGTTTTCGCGCAACGCCTTGAAGGCGCGGCCCCACGGCGACCGGACGATCCCCCACATCGCAAGCGCCGCAAATGCTGTGACGGCAAGTGTGAAATAGTAGAAAGGCAACTGCTTCATCGTCGAGAACAGGCCGAAGTCAGGACGCGGCATGCCGACGAGGCCGATGCTTCCGCCAGTCAGCCAATCCTCGTTTCTCAGCACAAGGAAGACGAGCGTGTTGAAGGCCAGCGTCACAAAGGCGAGGAAGTGGCCTTTGACACGCAGCGCCGGATAGCCGAGGAGCAGCCCGATGACGAAGCATGCAAACAGAGCAAGCGGCATCGCGACAATCCAATGCCAGCCTGCGAGTGTCAGTAGCGCCGTAATATAGGCCCCGATCGCCATGAACGAGGCCTGCGCGAGCGATATCTGGCCGGCATAGCCCAGCGTCAGGTTCAGTCCCATGGCCGCGATCGTAAAGATCAGCCAGGAGGTCAGAACGTAGATGATGTAGTTCTTTTGACCAATCGGGGCGACGACAGCGAGCACGAGCAGCCCGAGAATGATGAGAATACGTATGTTGGAACTCTTCGTCATCAGACGGTCCTCCCTTCGGACGTTCCCATGATGCCCTGCGGCCTGACGAGGATGATGACGATCAGGAGGACCAGGGGGAGTGCCGCGCGATACTGGGCCGTGACGTAGGCAGCGGTCAGGTTGTCGAGAACGCCGATCAGCAGGCCGCCCACCAATGCGCCGCGGATCTGGTTGAAGCCGCCGACGATTGCCGCGATGAAAGCGATCAGGCCGAGCGTTTCGCCGTTGGAGAACTTGGCGAGATAAACGGGAGTGATCAGATAGGATGCGAGAGCGGCAAGCGCTGCGTTGATCAGGAACGTGTAAAGGATCATCCGCTTGACGTTGACGCCGAGGATTTCCGCGACTGCGGGATTTTGCGCGGTGGCCTGCATAGAGCGCCCGGTGCGCGTGCGGTTCAGGAACAAGGTCAGCAGCACCACGATGCCGAGGCAGAGCACGAGATTGAAGATGTCCTGCATCGAAAGGACAGCGCCGAAGACGTCGATCGGATCATTCGGAAACATCGCGGGAAAAGGCTGGGCTTCAGCCGAATAGAATTCCTTGACGCTCTCCTTCAGAAGAATTCCAAGCGCCATGGTCGCGATGATCAGAGTTATCCCGCCATGGGGAAGGATCGGTTCGACCATGAGCTTCTTGAAGAGAACGCCAAGAATGACGACCGATAGAATGAGCCCGGCCAGCAGCGCAACCCAGAAGGGCATGCCCAGAATGCTCATGCAGGCAAGCGCGAAAAATGCCGGCAGCATGACGAACTCGCCCTGGGCGAAGTTCACCGTCTGCGCCGCCTGCCAGACGAGGGTGAAGCCGATGGCGACGAGCGCGTAGATGGAACCAGTCGCCAGACCGGACAGTAGGACCTGTAGGAATTGAGACATTGTGCCACTCTCTCGATGGCCGCGGCAGCCGAAGCGGCCGCGGCAGAGCAGGGGATGATCAGTTGGACGGAACAGTTCCGATCACGACCGGCGAGCCATTCTTCACCTGGACCATGAAGCTCGGGCGCGACATTTCCCCGTGTTCATCCCAGCATGTGTCGAGAAGGATCTTCGGGTAGTCCGCGGCCTTCAGGCACAACCCATGCATTTTTTCGGCGAAGGCCTCTCCATCGAGTTCGCCGACCATCTCCGTGACGTATTTCGTCGTCCAGGCGCCGATATAGCCCTTGATGGCGTCATGCGTCGGCTTGCGCTTGAAGATCTCTTCGAACTTCTTGTCGAAGGCGCCGATGCCTGGAACGTCCGTCGCGCTCGCGGTCAGACCGACATGGGCGATGGCGCCATCCGCCGCGCTCCCCGCCAGTTCGACCACCTTGGCCTCGGTCAGGGTGACTTCGCCAATGAGCGGCATGGGCAGGGATTGCTTCTTGGCCTCGATCAGGAAGCGAGCGGACTCCTCCTGATTCATATAGACGAAAACGGCATCGGGGCCGGCCTGCTTCAGCTTGGCGACATCGGCTGCATAGTCGGCCTGACCTTGCTCGGACGGCACGTCGGCGATGATCTCGATGCCGGCCTTCTTCATTTCCTGGGTGAAGACGTCATGGCCTCCCTTGCCGAACTCATTGTTCACCCAGGCGACGGCGACCTTCTTGGCCTTAATGGTCCCGGTGAAGTAGCTGGTCAGCGCGGGGATGCCCTTCTGGGAACCGGAGGAGGTCCGGAAAACGAAGGGGTTTCCTTTCTGGACGATGCTCGGAGATTCCGAACCGACGAATTGCGGCGTGCTGTTCTGCTGCGCGACGAGCATATTGACCATCGTCGAGCCGGAATAAATCGTGCCGAGGATCGCATAGGCGCCTTCATCGATCGCCTTCTGGACAAGGGCGCGCGAGACCTGCGGATCGGTCTGCGTGTCATATTCGCCAAGTTCGATTTTCTTGCCGAGAATCCCGCCTTCGGCGTTGATTTCCTCCACCGCGATCTTGATCCCGTCGCGCCAATTGGTTCCGGAGGGGGCGCCGGCGCCGGAAAGTTCGGCCACCATGCCGAGCTTGACCGTGTCTTCGGCATGGGCGAATCCGGCGAAGAGAGCGGTTGAGATTGCGAGCAGATTCTTGCGGTACATACTATCCTCCCAATAAAAAATCAGACCGGCTTTTGCGGCGCCGTCTCCTTGAGCGCCCCGGCCCTCCCATCAGCAGGAGACGAAAGCTAGCCACTTTTCAAGCGCACTTCCCGTTCCGGCGGTCGCATCGACAGAAAGTCCACAAGGACAAGGGCTTGCGCGTCAAACATCCCGGCACCCGTCATAGTCCGGCAGCCGCGCCGGCGCGCTTCCTGGATCAGCGGCGGAACTTCCGGCTTGGTGACGACGCAGGCAACGAATTGCCAGGCTTCCAGTTTGGATACGTCGATCGGCAAGGGATCATTCGGCCGCATTCCGAGCGGGGTGGCGTTGGCGACGAGATCATAGCCTGCCGGGTTCGCATCTGCCGCGACGACCCGTCCGGGATAAAGCCCGTCGAGCCTTTCGATAATAGCGTCGCGCCGCTCGATGTCGATATCGTGGATCGCAAGGATTTCCGCTCCGCGCCTCATGATTTCGAGGGCGATCGCCGAACCCGCGCCTCCACACCCCACCAGCAAGCATCTGCGGCCGGCGACGGCGAAACCTTCCTTCTCCATTCCGTCCAGATATCCAACTCCGTCGGTATTGTCGCCGTGCCAGCCGTCGGCCGTTCGGCGCACGACATTGACCGCCTCGACGAAGGTCGCGCGATCCGATGTCGTCGCGCAAAGGCCGAATGCCTCTTGCTTGTGCGGAACGGTGACGAGGATTCCGCCGATATTGGAAACCGCCCGCAGCGCGTGAAAAACGCCGGACAGATCAGGAGAAGCCACATGCATCGGCACAACAACGGCATCTTCGTTCCGATCGGCCAAAAGCCGCGTGATGACGTCCGGCGAGCGCACCTGCGCGATGGGGTCGCCCACCACGACGAAGAGCCTCGTATTTCCAGAAGGAATAATTCCCGCCATGTGCCGTCTCGTTTCATAGCAAGGGAGCTGGAACATCTTCCCGCACTTGCTTTGTGCGGCCGATAGCGCTCGACCTCAGTCAATCTTCACAGAAGCGTAGCGATCAAAGGCCGTAATATCGAGTATCATTTTCATAGTCTTCCGTAACATCATGTTAATGGTTATCGCGCCGAACGCACTCGCGGCCCTGGCATCGGGCTGCAGGCTCTCTGCCGGCGATCAGAATGAAAAATGCTATTTTTTCCGCTTCGACGCCTTATCGGCGGGCTTCAGCGAACTTGCGCCTTGCATTTCATGACGGAGAAGCTGCCGAAAGTGCTCGGCATAGGCGGATAGAGGCAAATCCTTGCGATAGGCGATGTAGGTATGGAAAATACTGTCGGCATCGATTTCGATGCCTTTCAATCCGCGAACGACGCCATGCGCCACGGTGAACTCGTCAATAATCGCGATGCCCAGGCCCGCCGCCACCAGGCTGCAAACCGTCGTGCCGAAACGAGCCTTGATGTTCATTTGATAGGCGACGCCGCTGTTGGTGAACATGGCCGCCATAATCGCGCCGTACGGGTCTTTTGGGTCGATCCCGATCAACGGATAGCCAGACATTTCCTGGGGCGTGATCTTGTCCCGGGTCGCCAGCGGGCTCGTCTCCGGGACGATGCACAACAACCTGCCACTCGCCAGAGGCTCGAATTCGATAAGGGGGTGATCGAAGCGGGACGAGATGGCGACCAGTTCGCCGCGTCCGAGGAGCAGGTAATCGATCGCCTCCTCGATCTTGAGAATGTTGACGTCGAGCCCGAGAGCCGGAAAGCGTTGCCGCAGCTTGGCGATGGCGCGGGGAACCATTACGTTGGCGATGCTCGGCACGGAAGCGATGCAGAGCTCCTGGCTCTGCCCTCGCCCGAGCCCGGCTACGGCCGATTGGAGATCGTCGATCTTGCGATGCACGGTATCGAGCAGGTCGAAAATATTGCGCGCCTGCGACGTGGGCACGTAGCGGCCGGCGCGCCTGTCGAAGAGCCGGATACCGAGGGAATCTTCTGTATATTTCATGAGCCGGCTGAGGCCGGGCGCCGAAACGTTAAGCAACCGCGCAGCGCCTGCGATGCTGCCGGTCACCATGATGGCGCGTATGACCTCAATCTGTCTTAGCGTAAGCATCACCAGCCAAACGACACGCGCTCAGACGCATGTGTCGACAATGCATTAGCAGGGAAGCCGCGCGCAATGCAAGTTTGGGCAGACGGCGTGTTGGGCAATCACTACGCTTTGATGCGCACCATGTCGGGATCGTAGAGCGGCGCCAGCGACACCCGGCAGGGGATGCGTTCCCTGGCGACATCCAGCTCATAGCTGCCGGACAGGACGAAATCCTCCGTGACGCCGTCGGGATTGCGGACATAGCCGTAGCCGATCGGTTTTCCCAGCGTGTAGCCAAAGCCGCCGCTCGACAGCCAGCCGACGCGCTTGCCGTTGCGATAGATGGTTTCGCGGCCGAGCAGCACGATATCGGGATCGTCGGGAACGAAGCAGGCGAGGCGCTTCTTGACGCCGTCGGCAAGCTGCCGCTCGATCGCCTCGCGGCCGCTGAAGGGAATGTTCTTCCTGATCTTCACCGCCCAGCCGAGGCCGGCTTCAACCGGCGTGTGGTCGGGGCCGATATCGGAGCCCCAGGCGCGATAGCCCTTTTCCAGGCGGCAGCTCTCGATGGCGCGGTAGCCGGCATTGACAAGGCCGAACTCGCCGCCAGCAGCCATCAATACGTCATAGACCGTGGTCGCATATTCAATGGGAACATGCAGTTCGTAGCCGAGTTCGCCGACATAGGTGATGCGCAAGGCCCGCACGGGGCAGCCCGATATGCCGATGGTTCTGACGTGGCCGAAGGGGAAGGCGGCATTCGAGACGTCGCTGCCGGTGACCTTTTCCAGCACGGCGCGTGCATTCGGTCCCATCAGCGACAGCACGGAATACGCCGAGGTGACGTCGACCAGTTCGGCATGCATCTCCGCCGGAATATTGCGTGCGATCCAGTTGAAGTCGTGGGTGGCGAAACCGGTGCCGGTGACGATGTAATATTCGTTCTCGGCGATCCGGGCGACGGTCAGGTCGCATTCGATGCCGCCCTTGTCGTTCAGCATCTGGGTATAGATGAGCGATCCCATGGGCCTTGCGACATCATTGGCGGCGATCCAGGAGAGTGCCGCCTCGGCATCCCTGCCCTTCAGCACGAATTTGGCGAAGGAGGTCTGATCGAAGATGACGGCCGCCTCGCGCACCGCCTTGTGCTCGCGGCCGACGGCGTCGAACCAGTTCTGCCTGTTATAACTGTAGACGTCCTTCGGCTCCTCATTGGCGAAGAGATCGGCAAACCAGTTCGGCCGCTCCCAGCCGAGCTTTTCGCCGAAACAGGCGCCCTGCGCCTTCAGCCGGTCATAGAGCGGCGATTTGCGGCAAGGGCGGCCGCTCGAATGCTCCTCGAAAGGCCAGGCCATGGTGTAGTGTTTGCCATAGGCTTCCAGCGTGCGGGTGCGCACCCAGTCGGTATCGAAATGCGGGCGGCCGAAACGGCGGATATCGACCGGCCAGAGATCGTAGGGCGGCTCGCCCTTCGTCACCCATTCGGCGAGCGCCATGCCGGCGCCGCCGGCCGAGGCGATGCCGAAGGCGTTGAAACCAGCGCCGACGAAGAAATTCTTCAGCTCCGGTGCTTCGCCGAGAATGAAATTGCCATCCGGCGTAAAACTTTCCGGGCCGTTCAGCAGCTGTTTGACGCCAACATTCTCCAGCGCCGGAACGCGGCCGAGCGCCTGTTCCATGATCTGCTCGAAATGCTCGAAATTGCTGTCCAGCAGCGTGTAGTGGAATCCTTCGGGGATGCCTTTCTCCGCCCAGGCAATGGGGTTCGGCTCATAGCCGCCCATGACGATGCCGCCGACCTCCTCCTTGTAATAGGTCAGGCGATCGGGATCGCGCAGCGTCGGCAGGTTGGAGGGCACACCGAAGGATTCGGTGATGATATATTGATGCTCGACCGAGACCAGCGGCACGTTGACGCCGAAGCGGGCTGCGAAGGCGCGCGTCCATTGGCCGGCGCAGACGATGACGCGCTCGCATTCGATGCGGCCTTCAGCCGTGACGACGGCGCGGATCTTGCCCTTGTCGATTTCGAGGTCGAGAACCTCGGCATCTTCGAAGATCGAAACGCCCGCCATGCGGGCGCCCTTCGCCAGCGCCTGGGTGATGTCGGAGGGATTGGCCTGGCCGTCAGTCGGCAGAAAGGCGGCGCCGATGAGATCGTCTGTTGTCATCAGCGGCCAGAGGTCGAAGGCCTCCTGCGGCGTCAGCAACTGCATTTCGAGGCCGAAGGACTGGGCCGTGGTCGCCTGGCGGCGAACCTCGGTCCAGCGCTCCTCGTTACAGGCAAGACGCAGGCCGCCATTCATCTTCCAGCCGGTGCCGAGGCCGGTTTCCTCTTCCAGCCGCTTGTAGAGATCGACGGAGTAGCCGAGCAGTTGGGTGATGTTGGCGCTGCTGCGCAGCTGGCCGACGAGGCCGGCGGCATGGAACGTGGTGCCGGAGGTCAGCTTCTTGCGTTCGAGCAAAACCGTATCGGTCCAGCCGAGCTTGCCGAGATGATAGGCCGTCGAGCAGCCGATAATGCCGCCGCCGATGACCACGGCTTTTGCCGTCTTCGGTAATTGTTTCGTCATTTATCGTTCCTGTTCAAAGGCTTGATAGGCGCGCTCGAAACGCCCGAGATTTTCGGCGGTATAGGCGGCATAGTCGAACTGGATGGTGGAATGGATTTCCGAAATCATGCTCCACAGCGTCTCGCGCAGCAGCGAGGCGCATTTCATCGCGCCGTAGCGGCGGCTGAGCTCATCGGTCAGCGACCGGTCGAAATAGGTCTCGAGCATCATCTGCTCGGCGGCTTGCGAGAACTCGTTGTTGGAGGCCAATCCGCCGAGGTCAAACAGCGGCGTGTTGAAGCCGGCATAGTCCCAGTCGATCAGCCAGAGCCGCTTGCCGTCATCGAGAAAGTTTGCGGCCAGCAGATCGTTATGGCCGAAGGTGATCTCGAAAGGCGCTGCCGCCTCTTCCAGCGTCTCGGCCTTGGCGATCAACGCCGGCAGCAGTGGGAGGTGGAGGCTGCCCGACTCCTTTAGGCTGGCGGCGTAGTCGCGGATGACATGGAAGACCCAGAAGATCATCGCCGGGCCGCGGAAATGCCGTGCGATTTCATGGTGGCAGGCGCGCACCAGCGGCACGATCCGGGCCAGCATTTCCGGCGTCCTGACATCCTCGGGCGACAGCGCCCGCGCCTCGATATAGTCGAGCACCAGCACGCCGGGCGAATGGTGGATGACGGCCGGCGACAGGCCGGCAGCGTGCGCCGCAAGGCTTGCGGCAAGCTCGTTCTGCCTGAGGATGTGGTGGATCGGAATATCGGTGCCGAGTCTCACCACGCAGCGCGCGACGGCATCGCTGACCAGATAGTTCCTGTTGGTGATGCCGCCAGGTATCGGCGAAATTTCAATCGGACCCTGCCAGATGCCAAGCGCATGAATCCTATCTTCAGGCGTCATGCTATCCCCCTTGCGGCGCTGGCAAAATGATGGGGCAGAGCAGGATAGGCTGTCAAGCAGTCGCGCGCGTCCTTCCGGACGCGCAAAGGGCGCTTTAGGTCAGATCGTTTTGCCGGCGGCGTCGAAGACGTGGCAGCGGGCCGGATCGAAGAGAGCCTTCACATTGGCGCCGGGCTCGACCTTCTGCTGACCGTCGAGCGCGACCGTCAGCAACTGGCCATCCGGCGTCGTGGTGTACAGCATGGTGGCGCCGCCGAGATTTTCGACGAGATCGACATTAACGGTCGAGAGCGTGATGGCGCCCTGCGTGAGGGATAGGTGCTCGGGGCGGATGCCGAAGGTGACGGTCTCACCGACCTCGCCTTTCAGCCGACGCGGCAAGCGGACGGAATTGCCGCAGACATGGATGCTGGTTTCGGCTTCACCGACCTCTTCAATGCGGGCCTGCAGAAAGTTCATCTTCGGGCTGCCGATAAAGCCGCCGACGAAGCGGTTGGCCGGGTTGTTGTAGAGATCGAGCGGCGCACCGACCTGCTCGATGCGGCCGGAGTTCAAGACGACGATCTTGTCGGCCATCGTCATCGCTTCGACCTGGTCATGGGTGACGTAGATCATGGTGTTGCCGAGCTGCCGGTGCAGGCGGGAGATCTCGACGCGCATCTGGACGCGCAGTTCGGCATCGAGATTCGACAGCGGCTCGTCGAACAGGAAGATGCGTGGCTCGCGGACGATGGCGCGACCGATGGCGACGCGCTGGCGCTGGCCGCCGGAGAGCGCCTTCGGCTTACGCTCCAGGAGCTTTTCGATCTGCAGGATCTCGGCGGCGCGTTTGACCTTCGGCTGGATATCGGCCTTCTTGTAACCCGCCGTCTCCAGGCCGAAGGCTAGGTTCTTGTAGACCGACATATGCGGATAGAGGGCATAGGACTGGAAGACCATGGCGATGCCGCGCTTGGCCGGCGCCACCTCGTTCATGCGCTCGCTGTCGAGCAGCAGCGCCCCGCCTGATATCTCTTCGAGACCGGCGATCATGCGCAGTAAGGTGGATTTTCCGCAGCCGGAGGGACCGACAAAAACGACGAATTCGCCGGGATCGATCGTGAGGTCGATGCCGTGGATCACATCCATCGCGCCGTAGCGCTTCTCGACCTTCTGAAGAACGACACTGGTTGCCATCTTCTCAAAACCCTCTCGTTTATTTGTCGGTTACTTCGTTCTTGCGCGCCAGTCGGCGTATTTCGGACTGTCGGGACCGACCGGCAGCGGCACTTCAGCACCGCTGTCGGAAGATTGGTAGATGGCGGTGACAAGTTCGAGGGCGCGGCGCGCATCCTGAGTTGTCACCGGCAGCGGCCCATTGCCGCTCAGGAAGGCGTGGAACTGGCCCATCTGGGTGGTGAACCGCGGTGCGACCGGCTGCCAGTCGCCGACCACACGGTCGATCTTTTCCCTGACGTCATCATTGGCGGCGATGATTTTCCAGGGATCCTTGCCCGGCGTGTAGGGTTCGTGCGTGCTTTCGAAGGTGACGTTCTCGAAATGCAGCCTCAGCCGGCTGATCTGCTCCTGCGAGCCGAGCGTGCAGGAGAGCGAGACGAAGGCGCCGCTTTCCATCAGCAGGCTGGCGGAGGCGCAATCTTCAACCTCAATATCGTTGACGCGGGTCGCGACGCGGCCGAAAACCCTTGCCGCCGGGCCCATAAGATGCATCATCATGTCGTGCAGATGCAGCGCATGGGTAACGAGCACGCCGCCGAGTTCCGTCGCCCATTTGCCGCGCCAGGGCACGGCGTAATATTCCGGTTTGCGCAGCCAGAAGGTTTCGACCGAAGCCGTATAGGCTTTGCCGGCAATGCCGGCGTCGATGATCCGTTTGGCCTTCTGGATACCGTCGCCGTATCGATACTGGAAGATCGGCATCAGCACGCCTTTGGCACTCTTTTCCGCTTCCATGATCGTATCGACGGCGGCAAGCGAGCCGGTCAGCGGCTTTTCGCAAACGACATGCTTGCCGGCGGCGAGTGCCGCGACCACCTGTTCCAGATGGATGCCGGGCGGGGTGCAGATATCGATGACGTCGATCGTGTCATCGGCGAGCAGCTCCTCGAAAGAGGTCGTGCGGCGCTCGATGCCGAACTCGTCGCCGACCGCTGCCAAGCGTTCTTCGTTCAGATCACAGATCGCTGCCACCTTGAACTTGTCGGAATGCGGCAGATAGCCCTCGACGATATGCGAGCGGCCGATGCCGCAGCCGACGATCGCGACGGTCTTGATGCTCGTGTCACTCTTTTCCACTACCGCCATCAGCGTTTCATGCCCGTCGTGGCGATGCCCTCGATCAGCAGGCGCTGGAAGAACAGGAAGAAGAAGAAGACCGGCACGAGCGTCAGGGTCGACATGGCGAAGAGACCGCCCCAATCCGAGGCGCTGGTGGAATCGACGAAGGTGCGCAGGCCGAGCTGGATCGTATAGGTGTTCATGTCGTTCAGGTAGATCAGCGGTCCGAAGAAATCGTCCCAGGTCCAGATGAAGGAGAAGATGGCTGCTGTCGCCAAGACCGGCAGCGACAGCGGCAGCATGATCTTCCAGTAGATGCGCCAGGCGCTGCAGCCATCCATCATCGCAGCTTCGTCGAGTTCGCGCGGGATGCCGCGGAAGAACTGCACCATCAGGAAGATGAAGAAGGCGTCGCTTGCCAGGAACTTCGGAACGACGAGCGGCAGGATGGTGTTCACCCAACCGAGGTTGAGGAAGAGCACATATTGCGGGATCAGCGTCACGTGATAGGGGATCATCAGCGTGCCGAGCATGATCGCAAACCAGAAATTGCGGCCGGCAAAACGCAGCCTGGCAAAGGCGAAGGCAGTCAGCGAACAGGCGATGACATTGCCGGTCACCACCAGCAGCGAGATGACAAGCGAATTCCAGAAGAACCGACCGAAGCTGACATCGAGGCCCACCCAGCCGCGCGCATAGGAGGAGAAATCGATCGACGATGGTATGAGCGACGTCGACGAGAATATCTCGTTTTCGGGCCTGACCGATGCCGAGACCATCCACAACAGCGGATAGAGCATCAGAAGCGAAGCGGCGATCAGCAGGGCGTGGATGACGAGCGACGCCGGCAGGCTGCGTTTGGTGATGTCCGATGTCGGCCTGGCCGCAGTGACGGAGGCGGTGGTCTCAGTCATCGTAATGCACCCAATAACGTGAGGTCAGGAAGGAGAAGGCGGTGAAGATCGCGATGATCACCACCAGGATCCAGGCGAGCGCCGAGGCGTAGCCCATGCGGAAATTGCCGAAGGCTTCCTGATAGAGGTAGAGCGTGTAGAACAGCGTCGAATTGATCGGCCCGCCCGTGCCGCCTGATATGATGAAGGCCGGCGTGAAGGCCTTGAAGGCTTCTATCGTCTGCACGACGGCGTTGAAGAAGATTACCGGCGTCAGAAGCGGCAGCGTGATCTTGTAGAATTGCCGGAATTTAGAGGCGCCGTCGAGGCTCGCCGCCTCATACATATCCTGCGGGATCTGGCGCAGGCCGGCGAGGAAGATGATCATCGGCGAACCGAACTGCCAGACCGAGAGCGCCACCAGGGTATAGATCGAATAATTCGGATGCGAGATCCAGCTCGGCCCCTCGATGCCGATCTGGGCAAGTGCAGCATTGACGAGGCCATCGCTGGCGAAGAGCTGGCGCCAGAGAACGGCGATCGCCACGCTGCCGCCCAGCAATGAGGGCAAGTAAAAGATGGCGCGATAGAAGGTCAGCCCGCGCAGGCCGCGGTTCAGCGCCATGGCGACCAGCAAAGCAAAGGTCAGTTTGAACGGCACCGAGAAGACAACATAGGTCAGGGTGACATGCATGGCGGCCGAGAATTTCGGATCCGCCGTGGCGATGCGCACGTAATTCGCAATTCCCACCCATCGCGGCGACTGGAGCATGTCGAAGTCGGTGAAGGAGAGGTAGAGCGAAATCAGGGCCGGCCCGAGCGTCAGCCCGAAAAAGCCGATGAGCCATGGCAGAAGGAAGAGATAGCCGGGGGCATTGGCATTCCAAAGACGCCGGAAGCGTCCTTCGGCCACGGCCCCCTGATATCTTTCCACATTTATGGCCCCTGCGGGCGTGCGCATCGCATTGCTCATACGGGATCAGCCTCGTGCGAGAATCTGCGTAATTTCAGTGACAAGCTGTTTGCCGCCGTCGGCGGGAGACAGCTGTCCGAAACCGACCTGCTCGGCAATGTTTCGCAGCATCAGCTCGCCTTCACCAGCACCGGCCGGGGGCGGCGGCGGCAATTTGCCGGCGAGATCACCGAGACCGCTGACATAGGCCAATGCCACCTTGCCGTTCTCATCGAGCTTCGCCGCGACGACCTCGCGCATGGCGGCCGATTCAGGAATGCCGCGTTCGACATCCAAGAGCAGCACTGCTTCAGGATTCTTGACGAAGAAATTGACGTAGTCCACGGCTAGGTCGATCGCTTTCGACTGGGCCGATACCGAGAAGAACATCGAAGGCTTACGATAGTGACCGCCCTTCGAATCCGGCTTGATGCGCATGTAGTTGGTGAGCGCCAGTTTATCCTTGTTCATTGCCTGATAGGCGACGAACTGGTTGGAGTGGGCAAAACCGGCGGCCGATTTGCCGAGCGACACGGTGTTGGTCTCGATATCATTCTTGTCGAGAGCCTGGATATCGGCGGGAACGCAGGCGCCCGCCTCACGGAACTTGGCCCACATGTCGTACCATTCCGATGCATCCTCCACACCGAAACCGATCTTGCCGTCGGCGGTATAGAGGGCCTTGCCGCGTTGACGCAGCCAGTTCTCGAACAGCGGTTCAGCGCCGCTGCCGTCGGCTATACCGAACATGCCCTTGCGCTTACCGGCCTTCGTGATCTCCGTACCCATGCGGGCGAATTCATCCCAGGTGGTCGCCTGCGTCGGCAGATCGACGCCGGCCTCCTTGAAGGCGGTTGTGTTTAGCACCGTCGCGGCGGAATTGGCGCCGAGGCTGACGCCATAGAGATGGCCGTCGACGCTGCCGCCTTCGATCTGGGCCTTGTCGAAATCGTCGAGGTTGAGCTTGGCCGGCATATAGGATTCGAGCGGGGCCAGCGCGCCACGCCGTGCATATTGGACGATATAACGATAGTCCATCTGGATGACGTCGGGCGCGTTGCGGCCCGCGACCTGGGTCGCAAGGCGCGGCCAGTAGTCGCCCCAGCCGAGGAACTCGCCGGTGATCGACGTGCCGGGATTCTTGGTCTGATAGAGCTGCGACACCTTGTTGGTGCGGTCGGCGCGCGGTTGCGAGCCCCACCACAGGAGACGCAGGCGCGTTTCCTGGGCCAAGGCGCTGGTGCCGAGCGCTGAGAGCGACAGAAGTGCTGCGCCTCCGGCCACGAAATTACGTCTGTTTACACGCAGGGTCATTTTTTCCTCCTCCAAAGGGAAGCGCCTCCACACGCTTCCAAACCAGTTTTGCTTGCGCAAATAACTAATTGGTTACAAGCTACGAGCAAAGCGGCAAGCCTGTCAAGCGGTGTCGGTCAGAGCATGATGGCGAAAAGCGTCGACGGTTTCAGGCGACGTCATGCTCCGACCCTTCTGTTCCGGGTGGGCCGCCCTTCCAAATTCGCTTTTTACAATTTCACATCGAAGGCTTATGAGCGCAACACGTGAGGACAGGGGTGGAGCGATGAACGACAGCGGGGGAAACAGGGGAAAGAAGCAGGCCCGGCGACCGTCGACAGAACGGACGGCCCAACGCGATCCGGAGCGGACACGCGCGGCGATCCTCGAAGCGGCGACCCGGGAATTCGCCGAAAACGGCATGGGCGGCGCCCGCGTCGACGCCATCGCCGAACGAGCCGGCACCAACAAACGCATGCTCTATCATTATTTCGGCGACAAGGAGCAGCTCTACCTCAAGGTGCTGGAAGAGGCCTATGTCGGCATCCGCACCGCCGAGCGCGCGCTGCATATCGGCGACCGCAGCCCGGAGGATGGCATCAGCGAATTGGCGCTCTTCACCTGGCGCTATTTCCTCAAGCACCCGGAATTCCTGAGCCTGCTCGGCACGGAAAACCTGCATCGCGCCCGGTGGCTGCGCCAGTCCGTCCGGCTCAAGGAACTGCATTCGCACCTGATCGGCGAGCTATCCCAAGTGCTCGAACAAGGGAAGAAACAGGGCGTCTTCATCGAGACGGCCGATCCGCTGCATGTTTACCTGACGATCGCTTCGCTCGGCTATTTCTACCTTTCCAACCAGTACACGCTTTCGACGATCTTCGGCCGCGACCTGATCGAGCCGGCCAATCTCAATGCCTGGGAAAAGCATATCGTCCACGTCACGCTCGCCTCGATCAAGCGCTGAATAGCGAAAGCAGGATTTGACTCTTGACAGGCTCGCCGCTCTTCTGTCATCAAGTAACCGTTTAGTTACCGGCTTGGGAGGGCCGGGCCGGCATGCCCGCTCCCGCCGAAAAAGATTGCAGGGAGGAAAAAATGGCACGCTTGGGCATCATCTTGCACGGCGTCACCGGCCGCATGGGTTACAACCAGCATCTGGTGCGCTCGATACTGGCCTTCCGCGACCAAGGCGGCATCACGCTGAAATCGGGCGAAAAACTTGAGATCGACCCGATCATCGTCGGCCGCAACGGCGCCAAGATGGAAGAGCTGGCGAAGAAGCATAACATCAAACGCTGGTCGACCGATCTCGATGCCGCGCTCGCCAATTCCGACGACACGATTTTCTTTGACGCCGGCACGACGCTGATGCGCGCCGAGCTACTGTCGAGGGCGCTCGACGCCGGCAAGCACGTCTATTGCGAAAAGCCGATTTCTGACGATCTGCAGGTGGCGATCGATCTCGCCCGCAAGGCGCGGCGCTCCGGGCTCAAGCATGGCGTCGTGCAGGACAAGCTCTTCCTGCCGGGCCTGCGCAAACTGGCGCTGCTCAGGGATTCCGGCTTTTTCGGCAAGATCCTCTCGGTTCGCGGCGAATTCGGCTATTGGGTCTTCGAGGGCGATTGGGGCGTGCCGGCGCAGCGCCCCTCCTGGAACTATCGCAAGGGCGATGGCGGCGGCATCATCCTCGACATGCTCTGCCACTGGCGCTACGTGCTCGACAATCTGTTCGGCGAGGTCAAGGCCGTCTCCTGCCTCGGCGCCACGCATATTCCGCGCCGCATCGACGAGCAGGGCAAGCCTTATGATTGCGACACCGACGATGCCGCCTATGCGACCTTCGAACTTGAAGGCGGCGTGATCGCGCAGGTCAATTCCTCCTGGGCGGTGCGCGTGCGCCGCGACGATCTCGTCACCTTCCAGGTCGACGGCACCCATGGTTCGGCCGTCGCCGGGCTGACGAAATGCTGGAGCCAGCACCGCGTCAACACGCCGAAGCCGGTCTGGAACCCCGACCAGCCGCAGACGATCGATTTCTACAAGACCTGGGACGAGGTTCCGGACACGCAGGCCTTCGACAATGGCTTCAAGGCGCAATGGGAAATGTTCATCCGCCATGTCGTCGAAGATGCGCCGTGGCCCTACGGGCTCGAAGCCGGCGCCAAGGGCGTGCAACTGGCCGAACTTGGCCTGAAATCCTGGGCCGAGCGCCGCTGGCTCGACGTTCCCGCACTGGAGTTCTGAGGCGTGACGACAATCAATCTCCCCCTCGACGGCAAGATCGTCGCCTATACGCTGACAGGCACGCCGATCGAACTGAAGAAGCGTGATGCCACAGCCTTTCCGCGCATCGCCTATGCCGCCGCCCATGTCGTCGCCGATCCGCTCGCCGACAATGACCCCTGGCTGACGCCGGCGATTGACTGGGAGCGGACGCTCGCCTTCCGTCATCGGCTCTGGGATCTCGGCCTCGGGGTCGCTGAAGCCATGGATACGGCGCAGCGCGGCATGGGGCTCGGCTGGCCGGAAGCGCGTGACCTCATCCGCCGGGCGCTTGGCGAAGCCGCCGGGCGCAAGGATGCATTGATTGCCTGCGGCGCCGGCACCGACCACCTGATCCCCGGCCCCGAGGTCACGATCGACACGATCCTCAAGGCCTATGAGGAACAGCTCGAAACGGTCGAGGCGGCTGGCGGCCGCATCATCCTGATGGCAAGCCGAGCACTTGCCGTCGTCGCCAGGAGCCCGGACGATTACGTCAGGGTCTATGATCGCATCCTGCGCCAGGTCAAGGAGCCGGTCATCATCCACTGGCTCGGCGAAATGTTCGATCCGGCGCTTCAGGGTTACTGGGGCAATGACGACCATCTGAAAGCGATGGAAACCTGTCTCGAGGTGATCGAGGCCAATGCCGGAAAGGTCGACGGCATCAAGATCTCGCTGCTGTCGAAGGAGAAGGAAGTGGCGATGCGCCGCCGGCTGCCGAAAGGCGTGCGCATGTATACCGGAGACGATTTCAACTATGCCGAACTGATTGCCGGCGACGAAGAGGGCCATTCCGACGCGCTGCTCGGCATTTTCGATGCGATCGCGCCGGCAGCGTCGGCTGCGCTCGACGCGCTTGGCCGCAAGAGCAATCACGAATTCTTCGATCTGCTCGAGCCGACCGTGCCGCTGTCGCGCCACATCTTCAAGGCGCCGACCCGCTTCTACAAGACCGGCGTCGTTTTCCTCGCCTATCTCAACGGCCTGCAGGATCATTTTGTCATGGTCGGCGGCCAGCAGAGCACGCGCTCGCTCACACATCTGGCCGAACTCTTCCGCCTGGCCGACAAGGCGCGGGTGCTGGCCGATCCCGAACTCGCAACAGCGCGCATGCGCCAGGTGCTGGCTGTCCACGGCGTTCACTGATCTCAGGCATGGCAGGGGAGGAATGAGATGCAGGTCGAAGGACTTTCGATCAACCTGGCGACGATCCGCGAGCAATGCGGCTTCGCGGAAGCCGTCGATATTTGCCTGAAGCACGGCATTACCTCGATCGCGCCCTGGCGCGACCAGGTCGCCAAGACCGGTCTCGACGAGGCCGTGCGCATCGTCAAGTCGAACGGCATCAAGCTGACCGGCCTTTGCCGCGGCGGCTTCTTTCCGGCGGCGAACGAGGTCGACTGGCAAAAGAACCTCGACGACAACAGGCGCGCGATCGACGAGGCGGCGGCTTTTTCCGCCGACTGCCTCGTGCTCGTCGTCGGCGGCCTGCCCGGCAGCTCGAAGGATATTGTCGCTGCCCGCCAGATGGTGCTCGACGGCATCGCTGCCGTTCTGCCGCATGCCAAGGCATCCGGTGTGAAGCTCGCGATCGAGCCGCTGCATCCGATGTATGCCGCCGACCGCTCCTGCGTGAACACACTCGGCCAGGCGCTCGATATGTGCGAACCCCTCGGCGAGGATGTCGGCGTGGCCATCGATGTCTACCATGTCTGGTGGGACCCCGATCTCGCCAATCAGATCGCCCGCGCCGGCCGCATGAAACGCATCTTCGCCCATCACATCTGCGACTGGCTGGTGCCGACCAAGGACATGCTGCTCGACCGCGGCATGATGGGCGATGGCGTCATCGACCTCAAAGGCATAAGACGGATGATCGAGGCGGCCGGTTTCTTCGGGGCGCAGGAGGTGGAGATTTTCTCGGCCGAGACCTGGTGGAAACGCCCGGCCGAAGAGGTGATCGCCACCTGTATCGAGCGCTTCCGGAGCTGCTGCCAGATCTGATTTCAATATTTGTTTCATCACGCATGCAGGAGGATCATTCGATGGAGAAACGCCGTTTTGCCCTGATCGGCACCGGAAACCGCGGCACCACCATGTGGGGCAAGGACCTGCTTGCCGGCTGGCGCGAACATGTCGATCTGACCGCCATCGTCGAGAAGAACTCGCTGCGCGGCGAGCGGGCCCGCAACATGATCGGCAGCAACGCGCCGCTTTACGAAAACATCGATTCCATGCTCGCCGAGCAGAGGCCGGATCTGGTCATCGTCTGCACGCCCGACCAGACGCATGACGACATCATCGTGCGGGCGCTGGAGTCCGGCATCGACGTCATCACCGAAAAGCCGATGACCACCTCGATCGAGAAAATTCGCCGGATTCTCGACGCCGAGAAGCGCACCGGCCGCCGGGTCGACGTGTCCTTCAACTATCGCTATGCGCCGACGGCGGCCCGCATCAAGGAACTGCTCAATGCCGGTGAGATCGGCCGGGTGACCTCCGTCGACTTCCACTGGTATTTGAACACCAAACACGGCGCTGACTACTTCCGCCGCTGGCATGCCTATACGGAAAATTCCGGCAGCCTGTTCGTTCACAAGGCGACCCACCATTTCGATCTCCTGAACTGGTATCTCGACAGTGATCCAGAAGCCGTCACGTCCTTTGCCGATCTGCAGAACTACGGCCGCAAGGGGCCGTTCCGCGGATCCCGCTGCAAACTCTGTCCGCACGCACATGAATGCGACTACTATCTCGATCTCGAGGCCGATCCTTTCCTGGATCAGCTTTACGAGGATCCCTCGAAGATCGACGGCTATTTCCGCGACGGCTGCGTTTTCCGCGAGGATATCGACATTCCCGATACGATGGTTGTCAGCCTGCGCTACCGCAACAACGTTCATGTCTCCTATTCGCTGAACACGTTCCAGCCGATCGAAGGCCATCACCTTGCCTTCAACGGAACCAAGGGCCGTATTGAGATCCGCCAGTACGAGGCGCAGCCTTGGGAACAGCCGAAAGAGGACACCATTCTTCTCATCCGCAATTTTCCGAACGGCCAGGAAGCCGTCGAGCGCATCGTCGTTCCGCATTTCACCGGCGGCCATTACGGGGGCGACGACCGCATGCGCAACATGATCTTCAAGCCCGAGATGGAAGACAGGCTCGGCCAGCGCGCCGGCACCCGGGCGGGCGCCATGTCGGTGCTCTGCGGCATTGCCGCGCTGACGAGTTCGCGGACCGGCAAGGTGGTCGAAATCGCCGATCTGATGCCCGAGCTTGCCGATGACGGCTCACCCAATTCGCTGAGGACACCGCGCTGACGCTAAAGCGTCAGGCGATGTTTTCGAGATCCTGCCGGCGGATCTGGTAGCGCAGCGGCCGACCGGTCGCAAAACGCTCGACCTCGTCCGCCGCCATCTCGCCGAGACGCGCCCGTTCCAGACCGATGGCGCCGGCAATGTGCGGGGTCAGGAAAACGTTCGGCAGATCATAGAAGAGCGAACCCGCCTCCGGAATTTCCGGGTCGGTGACATCGATGACGGCGTCGATGCGGCCGGTCTTCAGCTCCGACAGCAGGGCCACCTCATCGATGAGGATGCCACGCGCGGTGTTGATGAGCGTCGCGCCGTCCTTCATTAGCGATAGTCTTGATGCATCGATCATATGCTGCGTCGAGGGCAGCGACGGCGCGTGCAGGGAAACGATATCGGCGCGCCGCATCAGTGCGTCGAGCTCGACTTTTTCAGCTCCCAGTGCGGCTGCCTCGGCGGCATCGATCATGGGATCGAACAGCAGCAGCCTGTATTCGAAGGGTTTCAACAGCTCGATCACCCGCCGGCCGATGCGCGAGGCGCCGATAATGCCGAGGGTGCGGCCATAGTTGCCGATCGCTTCGCGCTGCATCGGATAGGTGCGATCGCGGTTGCGGTCGGCAACGTAGAGATCGCGGAACCGGAAGGCGCGCTTGCCTGCGAAGAGGATCGCAGCAAGAGTGAATTCGGCGACCGGCACGGCGTTGGCCTCTGCCGAATGGCTTACTGTTATGCCGGCTTCGAAGATGGCCTCGTCGATGATGCCCTTCACCGTGCCCGCCGCATGGACGATGAGGCGAAGCCGCGGCGAAGCAGCGGGAATCTCCGGCCCGACATAGGGTGCGCCCCAGCCGGTCACCAGGATTTCGGCTTCGGAAAGCAGTCGTCCTGCCCGTGCATCTCGAGGCGCTGCAGCGGCTCGGGATCCAGCAGGCGGCCGATGGTATCGAGCCGGCGCAGGATCCCGTCGGGCAGGACATGCTCCGTACGCGACGGCTCCATGGCAAGGACGATTGCCGGGCGGCTCATGGCATCTGACCCGGCGCTTCGATGGCGCTGACGATCACACCCCTTTCCCGCACCAGCGCCTCCAGCGCCGCAAGATCAGGCGCCTTCGGCGGCTGCGTCCAGGCGGACGCGGCGGCGGCGGGATCGCCGAGCGCCAGCACCGCCGTTACCAGGATGGTCTCACCGGACGCAATCTGGCCGCGCAGCTGCGGCACGATGGTCTTGGCGACGATCACATTGGTATTGGGCTGGGCCTTCTGCGCGAGGCCGGCGCGATCGACCGACGATCCCAAATCGAGAATACCGCTGAAATCGGCTTCGCCGATGGCATAGGCAGCCCCATCCGAAGCCGACAGCGTGTCCAGCTCGAAATCCCGGCGGGCGATGGCGAAGCCGCCTTCGGCGACCCTCAGCGGCCGGGCCGCCCTGATCCGGTGGAGGCGGATATGCCAGGGGGCCGCGGGCGCCAGCCAGCTTTCGACGCTGACATCCGGGAAAGGCGACCATTTCGCATAAAGCACATCGCCCGCGAGCTTGGCTTCCTCATTGGTTTCGCGCACGCGGTAGTGCAGGCCGTCATCGCTGAAGGCCAGCATCGAATCGAAAGCGGCGAGCGCAAAGCCGCGCTCATCGGATTCGACGCTGAAGCCGTAACGGGTGGAATAGGCGAATTTGGCGTATTTTTCCGTGCCGAAACGCATCTGCAGATTTTCCTGGCCTGATGACAGTGCCACGACATCGCCGCCCGCCCGCATCATCACCATGCCGGGATGGCGCTGCGGAACGATCTCGGGCGCCGGCTCCGGCGCCTTTTCCTCGGAGGTCCAGAACGGATGGTCGTCGGCGACCGCCAGCGGCAGAAAGGCCTTCAACGCCCAATAGGGCGAGCCGGCGGAATTGTAGCTCTCCGACATCAGCAGGTTCGGATAGCCGAAGCCGATCGACAACACGCCGTCGCGATCGGCAATCGGCTTGTCCCTCCACCAGCGCAGATGCTGCAGGCAGAGGTGCTTGACCTCACCCCAGGGCAGAGCTTCAACGCCGGCAAAGGCAAGCGCCGACCAGAAGCCGGCACAGGCAAAGCGATAGGTCAGGCTGCGGCCGAAGGGGATGGTCGCCCCATCGGCGGCAAACCAGTGGCGGAAATCGCGGGCGAAGAGGATCGCCCGTTCGCGGTAGCGCTTGGCGTAATCGTCGTCGACGAGCTTCGAATAGATCAGCCCATAAAAATGCAGGGCGAAGGGAATGTAGTGGTCGATGCGGCGGACGTTTCCGTCGCGATACCAGCCGTCGACGATATAGAAGCCTTCGAGCTCCTCCAGATATTGCCGCGTCAGGCTGCGGTCGAAATCGGCGCCGAGACGATCGAGGGCAATGTCGACGAAAATCCGGAAAAATTTCCAGTTGTTGTCGGCATAGTCGAACTGTCTAGCATGCTTGAGATAGGCGATGACATTGCTGCGGGCGCGCGCATCAAGCGGCTCCCAGATTTTTTCCGGCACCAGCGCCAGGGCAAAACCGAGGGCAGCAAGCTCGACCATCCGCTGATCGCGGCCATTGACCGTTCCCCAATATTCGGGATGGGCGGGGTCGGTGCCGTTTGCGAGGCCTTCGGCAAAACGATGCCAGTGGGCGAAGTCTCCGCCGCCGGCGCCGAGCGGCGCCAAACCCCAGAGCGGGCGGGCAAAACCTTCGAGATCGGCCGCCGCCCGGTCGAAATGGGCGGCGGCACCGCTCAGCCTGACGCGGGCATTGCCTTTCGAAAAACAAGCAACCAGCGGATCGAAGAGAGCAAGCAGGGCTCGGCCCATATCGGCGCGGGTTTCGAGGGGATTGCCAGCGAGCGGATTGGCGCTGGCGGGATCATAGGTCATCGGATCGCTCACGGGTTTGGACGTTCACAACGGTCCCTCCCGCTACGGGAACGACGGCCTGGCAGATGTGGCGCGCCGGCGCCGTCCTGTTGCGGAAACGGGGCAGCATCAGCGAAACGGCTTCGCGCCCGAGGGCGACACGGTCGACGCGCATGGTGGAAAGCTGCGGATTTGTCATCAGCGCACAGGGCAGATCATCGAAGCCGACGATCGCGAAGTCCTCCGGCACCCGCAGACCGGCTTCGGTGACGGCCTCCAGTACGCCGACGGCGATGAAATCATTCATGCAGAAGGCGGCGGTGAAACCGGCATTTTCAGCAAGGATCGCCGCCGTGCGTTCATGGGCCTCGCCGCTGGCGCTGCCCTGCAGTGCGAGGGCCACGAAACGGCCCTCGGCACCAGGAGCGGCGGCGATCGCCGCTTCGAAACCGCGGATGCGCTCCCGGATCGTATGGCGGTGCGAGCCGCTCAGATGCAGGACGCGGCGATGGCCGGCCTTTATCAATCGGCTGGTCGCCTGATAGGCGCCGAAGAAATTAGCCGGCGAAACGCCGTCGAATTGCATTCCGGGGTCGGTGCCGTTGACGAGAACGGTGGGCGTCATGGTGTCCCGCAGCCAGCCGCGCAGCATTTCGTTCGGATCGATGCCGACGAGGAAGAGCCCTTCGGCGCCTGCTGCCTGCATATAGTCGCGCACGGCGTCCGGCGTCGTGCGATCCTCGCGGACCATCCGGATTTCGAAGGGCATGCCTGCTTCGGCGGCGCCGGCGCGCAGCCCCTCGACAATCGCTTCATAAAAGACGCTGAGGCCGCCGGTGACGCCGTCGCTGGCGATCAGCGCCAGCCCGCCGGCAACGGCTTCAGTCGCGGATTTGACCGGATAACCATGCTCGGCCGCTACCTTCAAAATCTGACGGCGCACGCTTTCACTGATGCCGGGTTCATTGGCAAGAACCCGCGACACCGTGGAGACGGAGACGCCGGCCAATGTAGCTATATCGGCCTGACGCGGCCGTCTGATTTTCTCTTCGTTCATAGGCAAAGCTTATGCAACTTACGCAAATTTGCAAGGTAATCGTTACTTCTTGCAATAATTATTTTTTTTGCGTACCCTCGTGAGGAAATGTCTGCAAATGCCGTTGGAGGATGGCAGCGGGCATATTGGGCAAGGAGGATATCATGCAGGTCAACCGCCGTTCATTCCTGATGGGTTCAGCCGGAGCAGCCGCCGGCCTCGCTTTTGGCGCGGGACGCGCCATTCCGGCTTTTGCCGAAGACACGTCGCTGCGCGCCATGTGGTGGGGGTCCAACGACCGCGCCAAACGCACGCTCGACGTCGCCAAGCTCTATCAATCGAAGACACCCGGCGTCACGATCGTCGGTGAATCGCTTTCCGGTGACGGCTACTGGACGAAGCTCGCCACCCAGATGGCCGGGCGCTCGATTGCCGACATCTTCCAGCTCGAGCCGGGAACGATCTCCGACTATTCCAAGCGCGGCGCATGCATGCCGCTTGACGAGTTCGTCCCATCGGCGTTGAAGGTTCAGTCCTTCGGCCCCGACATGCTGAAATTGACCACGATCGATGGGAAACTCTATGGCGTCGGCCTCGGCCTCAACTCCTTCTCGATGTTCTTCGACACGGTCGAATTCGAAAAGGCCGGCATCCCGATGCCGACACCCGATCTCACCTGGGATGAATATGCCAAGCTCGCCGTGGAACTCGCCAAGTCCTCCGGCAAGGGCGGAGGCCCCTATGCCGCCCGCTACGCCTATGTGTTCGACGCCTGGCTGCGCCAGCGCGGCAAGAGCCTCTTCGCCAAGGAGGGCGTCGGGCTCGGCTTCACGGCCGACGATGCGACGGAATGGTTCGACTACTGGGAGAAGCTGCGGAAGGCGGGGGGCACGGTTGCTGCCGACGTGCAGACGCTCGACCAGAACACCATCGACACCAATAGCCTCGGTCTCGGCAAATCGGTGATCGGTATGGCTTATTCCAACCAAATGATCGGCTACCAGCTGATCATCAAGAACAAGCTCGGCATCACCATGCTGCCGCGGGAAAAGAAGGGCGGGCCGTCAGGCCACTACTACCGCCCGGCGCTGATCTGGAGTGTCGGCGCCACGACGAAGAACGGCGAAGCGGCCGCAAAATTCATCGATTTCTTCGTCAACGATATCGAGGCCGGCAAGATTCTCGGCGTCGAGCGCGGCGTGCCGATGTCGCCCATCGTGCGTGACGCCATTCTGCCGCAGCTGAACCCGACGGAGCAGGAAACGGTCAAATACGTCAACATGCTCAAGGATCAGGTCGGCGAATATCCGCCGCCAGTGCCGATGGGAGCAACCCAATTCGACCAGCGCGTGCTGCGCCCGATCTGCGACGAACTCGCCTTCGAACGGACCTCACCCGCCGATGCGGCGGCCCGGCTCGTCGAAGAGGGTAAGGCAACGCTCAAGGGATGATCGGCTGCCGGATATCAGAGGTGAGGCCCGAAAAACCCCGGCGGGCCTTTCTGTTTTCCTGATTGAAGCGTGTTGCGACCGAATTGATTTGCGCCTCAGATGCTTTTCAGTTGGCTGCCAGGCTTTCGACAACGCGCCAGTCCGGCCGGCCAAGATTGAAGGGCCAGGCGTGCACGTCGCGGTCATTGAAATAGACGACTTCCTGAAGGTTCGGGAAGGCGCTCTGTTTCAGTGTCGCAGTCTCGATCCAGGGTCTCATATAGGCGTCGCCGCCTTCGTAGCCGAGTTCTGCAACCCAGATGGGTTTTCCATAGCCGGAGACGAGATCATAGCCTTGCTTCAACGCTTCCGAAAAGGTCCGGTGCTTGTTGTAGGCAAGCTCGTCGTAGCGCTGCAGCCCGAACACCGACAGGCCGACGAGATCGACGTAATCATCGCCGGGATAATAGGCATCAAGGCCGGGCTCCCCCTTCGGCGACCACATCAGCTCGGTGCCGGGCGCCTCGTCGCGAACAATATCCATCATCCGCTTGTAGGCCGCGATGTAATCCGCCGGATTCCAGCCGGACCATGAAAACCGGCCCGACTTGTCCTCCATCTCCTGGCCCCAGCGGACGATTACGGGGCTCCTCAGCTGAGAGATCATCTGCGCGATCGCCCGCATGTTGACGTCGTAATCGCCCCGCAGCACCTTGCGGCGAAGCTGATCGGAGGTCAGCCGCCAGTCGACGTCCCAGGACCACGGCTCGACCGTGATCAGCAGGTTACGGCCTCTGGCCTGCGCATAGGCATCGGCAACACGCAGCGTCTCCAGATCAACATCTTCCCAGGGCAGGAACAGGGCTTCGGTCGTGACATTCGTCTGAGCGCCGAAATCCCCATGCGGGTCATAGGCGCCGAACTTGATGCCGTCGGCATGAACCACTGGGCGCTTGTCGATGATCGTTCGCATGCTGGATGCCTGGTACGGGGCAATGCCGGCATATTGCACCTCGCTTCGGCCCGGCAGATCCGCGACGCACAATAGCAGCAGTGCGAGCGAGGCGGTCGAGAGATGGTTTTTCATCAGCTTCTTCATGGCTCACCCTCCTTTTCGGGCCAGTTGCTGGTCCAGCAGAAGCTGCTTCAGATCGCGTGCCTTGGCGCTGACGTTATCCGCGGCAACCAGCTTGCGGAATTCGTCATCCTCCCGCACCGATGCATGCCGAAAGACGTACCAGTTGCCGTTCGGTTGGCGCCGCTGATAGATCGTGTTGCCGATCTTGCGGTGACCGAAACAGGTGCTGGCGCGCGCTGCACCCTCGGCATTCGTCCAGGTGGCGCGCATGCAGAGTTGGCCGAGGTCGTCGACAACCCATTTGCCTTCGGCGAAGGATTGTTTGCCCTTGTCGTTCACCCAGGCGACAAACCGCCGGCCATCCTCGATGAAGCGCCCGCCGCCGGTATCCCAAGTCCAGGTCCTGTCGCCGTAGATCCGGTAGAGCTCATAGGCGCTGAGCGGCGTCGGCTCATTCTTCTTTGCGGTCTCGGCGCCCTGCACCGCCAATGGCAGGCACAGGCTGAGAGCTAGGGCCACCCCATATAGTCTCGATCCGATACGCATTACATTCTCCTCCTCGACCCTCGCCAGTTCGCCCGGCTCATACACCTTGTTCGTCCCGTCCCGTGCTCCCGAATCCATTCCACCTAATGCGGAACTTGATGATCCGGGTTTTGCCACCGAGGCCGGCACCGGCCACGGCAAATTGCGATTGGCTGAAGCTGATGAACGACTGACCGTGCGAAAGCGCCTCGAGGCTGCGCAAACCATGGCCGCCGGCCTGCATGCCGCCGGTGATGCAGATCGCAAGCCCCGTCGCCGTCGCCAGCCACAGGCCGCGTGACTGCGGCAGCAACGGCAGACCGTTCTCGATCGCATGGCGAAGGACGATCAGCACCGTCAACAGCAGATAGATCATGAGATTCATCGCGGCGAAAACATAAAAGCCCTGGGGGGCGTCGTCGGTGGCAAACACCATGGCTACGGCGCAAAGGCCGGCGAGGCCGATGTAGGGCGCGACGATGCGCAACGGCAAAGATAGCTGCTCCTGCCGGCCTTTCGGCGTGATGCGAAAGTCGACGAACGAGCCGCAGAGATGGTCGCGAACAGCTGCGAGGCTGCCGGCGAGGGACCACGGCCAACGCAGGAAGATGAAGGCAAGTCCCTCCCAGCCGAACAGTTTCGCGTCGTGCGGCCTGAAGGTTGCCGTTGCTCGCCAGAAGAAGGCAAACAGCGTCAGCGCGATCGATGTCGGCGCGAAGTGCAGCAGGAAATCCGGATAGGTTACGTTGACGAAGACATGGCCCGTCAGCAAAGCGGCGACCGGCAGCAGGAACATCACGGCCATGACGGCGGAGAAAAGCGGGTACCACAGCTGCGAAAATACGAACTGGAATTTCAGATGCCAGGGCAGATGGGTGACGTAGCGGCGGGAATGCTGCAGCAGGATAGTGACGAGGCTGCGCGACCATTGAAATTCCTGGACGGCGAGATCGACGAAATTCGCTGGACCATCGCCGTGGGCGATCGCATCGACGGCATGGACACCGCGCCAGCCGGCGGCATTCATCATCAGCGTCGTCGAGTGATCTTCGGCAAGTTCGGGGCCGAGGCCGCCGATCTGACGAAGCGCCGATGTGCGAACCGCGTAGTGGGAGCCGATGCAAAGCGGCGCCCAGCCATTGTTGTAACCGGTCTGCAGCGATCCGTGCAGACTTGCCTCCGCGTAAAGCCTTCCGCGCGCCGCCCAGCTTGCCGCCGCATTTGCATCGCAGATGCTGGGCGCGGAGACGTAGCCAATGCCGGGATCGGCAAAGGGGCGCAGAACTTCCCGCAAATAAGTCGGCGTCGGCACATGATCGGCGTCGAACTGGGCGACAAAATCGTAACGTGCATAGCCGAAATGGTCGTAGAAATAAGCAAGATTGCCTTCCTTGCACCGGGTCCGGCGCGGCCAGGTCGTGCGGTGATACGCCGCCACACCCTTTCGGGTGGAGATCAGCACGCCGTGCTCGGCGCACCAGCGTCTGGTTTCCTCGGAAGGATCCTCGTCGGCCAGCCAGACGTCGAACTCGACGCCGATCTGATCGAGCATCGCCTGCAGCGTGGCGCGGACGACGGCAAAAGGCTCGGACGGTGCCTTGGTGACCACCATCGCCACGCGCCCTTCCGGCAGCCGTGCACGCGAACTGATCGTCCTGGCATCGAGGAAGATCAGGATGAAATAGGCCGGGACGAGCGTGATCCAGGCGAGGACGGCGGTGATGAGCCCGAATGCAGTCCAGGAAATGATATGGGTGGACTGGCACCACCAGATCCAGAAATACCCGAGCGCGGCCAGCCAGCAGAGGATACCGAAACCATAGGCGACGCGTTTGCGGCCGGTGAAAACTGGATCCAATGCTTCGGTGCTGGTGGCGGCTTTCGCAGGCGCGAGGCCGTAGCCGGTGTGCGAAGCGTCGCTCATGCCATCACCTCCAGCCCGAAGGTGGGACCGGCGGTGCGGATGATCGTATCGATATCCGATAGTGCCGGCGAGAAGCCGAGTTCCGCCTTCGCCCTTGCCGTGTTGGCAAAAAGGATCGGCGGATCGCCCGCGCGGCGGGAGCGATACCGGACCGGCACCTCGCGGCCGGTCGTGCGATGGATGGCCGCAAGAATCTCGCGCACCGAGGTCCCCCGCCCGGAGCCGAGATTGACGCTGAGCGAACCGCCGTCCGCCATCAGGTGCTTGACGGCCGCCAAATGCGCCTGCGCGAGATCGCTGACATGGATATAGTCGCGAACGCAGGTTCCATCCGCGGTCGAATAGTCGGTGCCGAAGATATCGAGCCGCTCCAGCCTGCCGGCGGCAGCGAGAAGGGCGCGAGGGATGAGGTGAGTCTCGGGATCGTGGCGCTCGGCAAGCTCGCCATCCGGATCGGCGCCAGCGGCGTTGAAATAACGCAAGGCGGCGAAGCGGATGCCATAGGCGGCGGCAAAATCCTCGAGCGCCATCTCGAAGATCAGCTTGGTGCGGCCGTAAGGATTGACCGGCTGCTGCGGGGTTTCCTCCCGTATCGGCAAGGAGGCGGGAACGCCATAGGTGGCGCAGCTGCTCGAAAAGACGATCCGGTCGATATCCTGATCGAGGCAGGCTTCGAGCAGCGTGAGGCTGCCGACGACGTTGTTGCGGTAATATTTTCTCGGCATCTCGACGGATTCGCCGACATAGGCGTTGGCGCCGCAATGGATAACGCAATCGGGCGAAAATTCGACCATTGTCCGGCGCAGCGCCACCGCATCGCCGAGTTCACCACGGATGAGCGGGCCCCAGCGGACGCTGTCGGCATGTCCGGTCGACAGGTTGTCGTAGGTAACCGGGATCATGCCGGCGCGCGACAGCGCTTTGCAGATATGACTGCCTATGAAACCGGCACCGCCGGTGACGAGAATGTAGCGGGGCATCTCATATGGCCTCCGCCTTCTCTGTCCGGGCAAGCAGGCCGTCGAAATATTCGACGGTGCGCGCCAGGCCGGCTTCGAGCTCGATGTGAGGCTGCCATCCCAGCTCGGTCATAGCCCGGGAAATATCCGGCCGCCGCTGGCGCGGATCGTCGACGACAGCAGGCAGGTGAACGATGCGGGAACGCGAATTCGTGAGGTCCCGGATGATTTCCGCCAGGCGCCGAACGGTGAATTCACCGGGGTTACCCAGATTGATCGGGCCGTGGCAGGCGCTGCCGGCTGCCGAGAAACGCAGGAAACCTTCGACGAGATCGTCGACATAGCAGAAAGAGCGGGTCTGCTGGCCGTCGCCGTAAATTGTCAGATCGGCGTTGCGCAGAGCCTGCACGATCAAATTGGAAATGACCCGGCCGTCATCCAGGCGCATACGCGGCCCATAGGTATTGAAGATGCGGCCGACCTTGATGTCGACACCATAGGTCCTGTGGTAGTCGAAAAACAGGGTTTCGGCGCTGCGCTTGCCTTCGTCGTAACAGGCGCGCGGCCCGATCGGGTTGACGTTGCCGCAATAGGTTTCGCGCTGCGGGCTCTGGTTCGGATCGCCATAAACCTCCGACGTCGACGATTGAACGACGATCGCGCCGGTCTTTCGCGCACAGTCCAGGGTGTTGACGGCACCGAGCACATTAGTGAGCAATGTACCGACCGGATCCCGCTGATAATCGGGCGGAGACGCGGGCGAGGCAAAATTGAAGATGAGCGACGCTTCGATATCGAAGGGCTGCCGGACATCGTGTTCGATGATGCGAAAACGGGGGTTCGACAGGAGATGATCGACATTTACACGACGGCCAGTCGAAAAATTATCAAGGCATATGACGCTGTGGCCGCGTAGCAGAAGCCTTTCGCAGAGATGCGAGCCAAGAAAGCCGGCCCCGCCATTGACAAGGGCAGCGCCCAGATTCTTGAGCACCGGCACGCCTTCTACTTCAGAATAACCTTCGCCGGGAACGAAACTACGCATTACAAACTCCTTCCCATGTTTTAGTCTTTTGTTTTATTCAGGCGCTGCGTGCCTCCAATATCCGGTCGGATATTCATCTCATTGAGTATCTCAACTTGAATAACCTTATAGTTATTCTTCGGATATATGGTTTACTATTCGAATGATAAGGTGATTGTTAGATAGGTCAACTTTAAAAACGTTCTCAACCCAAAATAAGTACGAAATTGTTCTCTAAAGTAACAAATAATTAATCATTTTCTATCTTTTTTTCACGTAGAACGGGTATCCCGACATCACTCAAGCTTCCGTCAATCAAGAACGGGTACAAAGAATGAAGGGCTGGCCGCGCGTAACTGCTCGACCGGTCTTGCATCCGGGAGCGCCATATGCGAGGGGATTGGCCATGTCGAAAAAACACGCTGCAGCGCAGCCGAAAGGCTGGCGTCTATTTCATTTTGCGATGTTTGCCTGGGGAACGACGGTTCTTGCGGTCGGACCGACGGCCTGTGCGGTCGTTAACGACGACATAGCCGCCGTCGCGAAAAAGAATGTCGTCGGCGAGACGCCACGTGTCTCGAAGGCATACGCCTACCCGGAAAACCGCGCCGTGCGGCCGGCCGCGGCACCTGCCCGCGTCGTCGCCTATCACGGGTCCGCCCCGTATATCTGCTCTCCGAGCGGCTTCGGACAGAAGTCGCGCTGCTTTGCGCGTCCGTCGATCTGAAACAAATCCTTCGAATCGACATCAATGCAAGGATAAAATTATCCGTCAGTTCAACGTGCTGCGGCGTCCCTTGGGCGCCAGAACAGACGCGGCGCGCTGCAGATCAGTTGCGCCAACGGCTCGACATCTCGTCATCGCCGACCGGATGGTCGTTGAAGAAGCGGGATGCTGCCTCGGTGCGGTTTCGGACGTTCATCTTCTTGTAGATGTTGCGGACGTGAACCTTCACCGTGTTTTCGGAAAGATGCAGCTTGTCGGCGATGATCTTATTCTGCGTCCCCTTGCAGATGAGATCCAGGATCTGAACCTCGCGGGTCGTTAAAGCGGAGATGCTGTCGCGTCTCAGCTTGAGCGCGTTATTGCGCGCGGCATCGACCGATTTCGTCTGATAGAGTGAAGGCTCCAGCTGGGGGCTCTTGTTGGCGAGACGGTTAAGAAGTGCCGAGGGAAAATGCTCCCCGCCCTTCATCAGCAGATCCACCGCGGCCATGAAGACATCAAGCCGAAGATTGAGCGGCAGGACGCCGTCGATGATCCTTGCCTCCACCAAACGGCTGACATAGGGTTCCAGCATGTCGATGGCCTCGACAACGAGTCCGATCGAGGTTTCCGGGTGATTTTCCCGTACCGCCTTCAATGCGTCCTGAAGCTCAGGCTGAGGTATATGATAGAATAAAACGAGCTTTATATCGCTAGTATCCTTTTCCAGCATCGGCTTCGTATTTGCTAAGCTTGGCACATCACAGTTCGGGAATTTCTTCGCCAGTGCCTCCACCATGCATTCTGAAAACAGATCCGCCTTGGCAACTACAAGGATAGTATCTCCGGAAGCGCTAGACTTTCTTGCCTGGTCGGTATTCTCCATTCCTGAGCCTGTCATGAACATATACGCCTCCCCTAGCGTTACACTTTACTCAAACGTGAAGCGATGGCGGGTAGACGATAGTATGAAATGCCGCCCCCTTGATGTCACCGCCCTTTTCTTTAGACATTTCTTAATTATGTTAATACGGATTGAGAAGGAAGGAAATGGCCCAAAGTGATTAGTTTTCGGGGGCGAAAAACGATACGTTACTTCGCGTCGGTTGTATTTTTGTTAAAACATATACTCCAGGGTTATATTTGCTTTCACTATAGATAATCAGATGAATGTAATATTCCAGTACAAATTGTCATATTTTTATCATTCTTTGCCAGCGGAGGCGGTCCTCGAACGATCCGGCCGCCCTCAGTTATGCCGCCAAGGCCAGGGCTGCCCTTCAAGCCTCCTTGCTGCGTCTACGCACCTTGCGCACCCTGACGCGTTCGGCCGGGCGCCCAATCACCATGGTCTTTGATTTTGAGCTGCAATCGTTGCTAAAAGAGGCGAGAGCCACTTAGCAACCCCTCAGTGAGAAGTCATGCAGACCGATGCAGACAGAGCGGAACGGGAACGGCTTCTGGCCATTCTCGATTTCTGGCACAAAATCGAGTTTTTCATACCTTACGATCTCTCAAGTCGGCTCGTCTCAGCGGAAGGACGGACCGTTTTCTGGCTGCATGCAAAAACGCTGTTGCAGGATGGCGCAGCACTCAGCCGTCCTGTTATACCCGAGGAGAAGCAGATTACCGGCTTTACGTTGTTCCTCAGCGTTTTCAGCAAATCCGAAATTGCCGATATCCGCCGGCGCTTCGACCGCGTTGCAGCCGATATTGCCGAGTACGAGGATGCCGAACGCAGCGATCTCGATGGCGATACCTGCTTTGCCAGCCTGCAGCTCACGCCGCTGGGACAGCCGATGTTCGAAACCTTTGCGGTTTCCACGCTTCCATGGGCTCTCGGCCGCGTGCAGAAATTCGGGCTTGCTTCACTCAGCCATGCGGCGTTTGCCGACAGCAAACGGCAGCTGTCGGAATTGCTTCAAAACTTTCGGGCGCAGCGACAGCTGACATCTTCAACCTTCGAGGCCGGCTCCGATCAGCCGATCGATGCCGCCGAAATCCTGGCGCTGCATGAATTGCTCTGCGATTGGGCGAGCTTTGTCTCGCGCCAGGAAAGGCCCATCGCCGCCGTCGAAATACGCTACCGTGACAGGGCGGAGCGATCCGATCTTATCTCCCTACAACCCCAACCGGAGGACCATGCCCCCAATGCCGACGATGAGGAAGACGAGAGTGCAGATGGTGAAGAAGACATTGGCATCCTGAACAGCTTCTTCGTCGAGGACATCGAACGGGCTTTGATTTGCGTCAAGCAGGGCAATGTCCCAGAGCCGCTCAGGCGATATCTCACCCCGCTGGCCGATGAAAAGCGGGTCGACCTCTATTCGCGAGATGGGCACCGCGCCATCGTTCGGGCCCTGCATCCGGCCAATCTCAACCGCGGACGCTGGCTGAGCGAACCTCACCTCGCCATGAGCCTCATGCAACAGTTCGCGATCAATTCGGCCATTGGCGACCGCTCGGAAACCGGACTGTTCTCGGTCAACGGTCCGCCCGGCACCGGAAAGACGACCCTGCTGCGCGACATGTTCGCGGACAATATCGTTCGGCGGGCCCGGATCTTGGGCGGCCTCGAGATGGCGCGCGATGCCTTTGACGGTGCGCCGCGCCGCATCACTTTTGCCGACTGCAGCACGGCCTCGATATCGGCGCTGATCCCGGCGCTCGCCGGATTCGAAATGATCGTCGCATCCTCCAACAACGCCGCCGTCGAGAATATCTCACGCGATCTTCCCAAGCAAAGCTCGATTTCGAAGACGTCGTCCTTCCACTATCTGCAGACGGTCGCTCATAAAATCGCCTGTCAGAAGGACAATGGGGGCGTGATCAAACTCGCCGACGGCGATCGCCCGTGGGGATTGATCGCCTGTGTGCTCGGCATTCCAGAAACCGCCGAGCGTTCAAGGAACGTTTCGCCTTCATGGAAATCACCGACAGGCCGAAGCCCGGCTGGTCGGGCGCCCAGAAGCCGCAGACCATCTGGGAATGGCTGAAGAGCTATGAGGGACCGACCTTCGCCGAAGCATCGGCTGCCTTTCATGCCGCCGACGACATGGTTCGCGACAAGATCGGGCGATATGCGCGCTATGCCGATCTCCGTGATGAAGTCGCGCTGGTTACGCGGGATGCATTCTGCCGCGAAACGCTTGAGAAGCTGGCCGCCGCCGCTGATGACCTTCGCCGTGCGCAGAACCGGTGCAATGAGATCGCGGCCGAGATGGGCCAGATCAAGGACAGTTTGTCCTCTTTGAAGGAGGAGGAACAGCTTCTCGACCGCAGCGCTCCGGCGCGATGGAAGAGAGTGCTCGCGACCAACCCCGCCCGGCAGCACCGGCAAGACGTCGTCGCAATGCGCGCAAGCAGCTCGAACTGCGCAAGGCGTTGGCAGAATGTGAGGATCAGCTTGCGAAGACGGATAAACCTGCGCTGGAACGCGCTTTACGGGTGCATGACCAAGCCGAACGGGCACTGCGGTCACGACGGAAAAACTGGTTTGCGAAGACCGAAGAGCTGGAGCGGCTGGGAGAAATTCTCGATCATCCCGCCGCACCGGAGCGCCTTGCCGACCTCGACAGCGATCAGGTGCAGATTGACGGCCTCTGGCATCAGGACGAACTGGCGGCTCTACGTTCGGCATTGTTCGAAGCAGCGTTGACGCTGCATGAAGCGTGGCTGGCTGAGGTCGGCCGGAAGGGCGGAGGTTTCGGCGGCAATATCGTTGCCATCAGCAAGCTGCTGTCCAACAACAATCCCGTCGATGACAAACATACTGCATCGATCTGGCAAAGCCTCTTCATGGTCGTACCCATCGTCTCGACGACATTCGCCTCCTTCGCCCGGCAGTTCCGCGGTCTCGAAACCGGCTCGATCGGCTGGGTCTTCATCGATGAAGCCGGCCAAGCCGTGCCACAGGCGGCCGTCGGGGCTTTGTTGCGGGGGCGCCGCGTCATGGTGATCGGCGATCCCCAGCAGATCGAACCGGTCTTTACCCTTCCGAGCGCACTGATTGGCGCCGCTTCGGCTCTCTCACCGCACACGGCGCAAGGCCAGTATTCGCCGAACAGGGTGTCGGTGCAGATGCTGGCCGATGCCGCCAATCGCTACGGAACAACGCTTCAAGACGAGGAAGCAGACGCGCTCTGGATCGGCAGTCCTCTCAGAGTGCATCGACGCTGCATCGATCCGATGTTCAGCCTCGCCAACCAGATCGCTTACCAGAACAAGATGATCTTCGGGCTGGCAGAGCGCCGGCCGGCCGGCGACGCGCCGCCCTTCTATGGCGACAGCGCCTGGATCGACGTCAAGAGCAAGGTTTCGGGCAAGCAGGCCGTTGCGGAGCAGACAGACTTCATCGTCGATCTCCTCGCCGCGACCTACCGCCGGTCCGGTATATTGCCGAACCTCTATATCATCTCGCCGTTCAAGGAGGTGAAGAACAGTCTGAGACGGGCTTTGACCCATGCGCGATGGACTGACCAGGACGGATATACGGGCGCATCTCCACCGAAACTGCAGAAGTGGCTTCAGGAACGGATAGGCACCGTCCATACTTTCCAGGGCAAGGAAGAGGATATAGTTTTCATGGTGCTCGGCACCGATGCCGACCATCGCGGAGCGGCCGGCTGGGCCGCCTCCAAGCCAAACCTCTTGAACGTGGCGCTGACGCGCGCCAAGCGGCGCTTCTACATTGTCGGCGATCGCGCGCTCTGGCAAACGCTGCCATATTTCAGGGAGGCGGCGAACGCTCTGGAGACGGTCCAGGCCACGGAATTCCTGGCACGGAATGCGCTGGAGGTGAGGGATCGGAACCCGGTCCTTTGGGACTGAGTGCTCGCTCAGATGTGTTTAGGAATCAAAAAGCCCGCCGGATTTGCGGGCTATTTTTGTATATGGTTGCGGGGGCAGGATTTGAACCTGCGGCCTTCAGGTTATGAGCCTGACGAGCTAC
>NZ_JACHBD010000013.1 GCF_014200175.1 Rhizobium lentis
AATCCCGCCCCTTGGGCGTCGCTATGCTGATTTCTCTGATACTCTTCATTGTCCTCGATCGGCCTTGCTCGTTGCACTGCGCGCCGGCTCGATCGAACGAATTCTCTGCGGGGTTTGCTGCTTTCGACAACGCGCTCGTGCCCACGCACCCCTTCATGGCATTCTGACCGCAAGGCCTTTGTCTGTCAGAATGAGCTGCCCGCCGGCGCCTCGGCCGTGGTGCAAGCGATAACGCAGCGACCATGCCAGTCCTGACCAGACATCCGCTGCGCGCGGCGTGTGCACGATCTTGTTGCGAAAGGTTACTCCGTCGCAGGCTGTTCACGAGGTTGGATCGAACGTCACCGAATTACCATACTCAAAATTGTAGTTCCTCGTACTAATGTGCTCGACTCATTAGTGTAAATTGAATTAGATGCTTCTTGGGTGGGGCATCCAACTCTCTGGGCAACTCCGCGAGGCGCGGCGAGCTAACTCGCACCCACCTGTTGCCGTCGGGGTTAGAAATGAAAATCGCAATCGCAATTGCAATCTTGGTTGTATGGTCCACGTTCTCGCTGTCTGTCTCGGCAGCTTCCGCTCACAGTGGCGGAACGGATTCAAACGGCTGCCACACCAATCACAAGACCGGAGATTACCATTGCCATTGAAATCGTTGTTGATGGCCGCCGTCCTGACGCTATCGCTTCCGGCGAACACCTTCGCCTGGGATGGTGTAGATAGCGATTCTGGCGGTGCGGTCGAGATTGGCAAAGGCAATCTAGTCAGATCGGGACAGACCGTCGAGGTTTACGACTACGAAGCGGGCGAGTACCGTGACGTTGATGTCCAAAGCATCCAGCGTTCTGGAGGCTCGGTCGAGGTCGAGGTTTACGACAACGAAAGCGGCGAATACCGCACCTTTGAAATGGACGACTGATAAAGTGGGCCGCCCTAAAAAGGGCGGCTGCTGCTATCGTTGCCATAGCGATTGGTGTCTTTGCCGCGGAGCTATCCTCTCCCAATGACCAACTCGTCAAAGATAGTCTTAAACTCCTCAAAAGAAGCTTCGATCACGATCCGTCCAGGCGATTTAGATGTCTCCTCAGTTTTACGTCGCCTTGAGGTCCGTCAGCACCTTGTCAAAAGCATCCTTGACCGGCTTTGAGATTTCCTCCACCGTCCTGCTTGCGAGTACCCGGAATTCCTTGGCGTGCTGCAAACTTGTCTCAACCCGCTTGCGCAGGAAGGTCGACTGCAGTTCGAGGACCTGCGACGGCGAATTTGCGCTAAGCAAAGCTTGCAGATGCGAGAAGCCGGCCTCGGCGTCGGCCTGCAGTGCAGCGATCGTCTTCCACGACAATTCGTTGCCGAACAGACTTGTCGTTTCGAGGATCGGAGGCAGCATTTTCTGTGTCGCTTCAGCGCCGGACGCAAATTTCAAAAAAGCCTCTGTCACCTGCTTGTTCCCCTTTTCAACGGATGCGCCGAACTGATCTGGCACCTTGAGCGGCGATGACGCCGGGTTTTCGATCGTTTCAAAGGATCTTTCGGAAATCTTGGTCATAGCGTTTTCCTTCTCATTGAGTTGGTTGCAAGCTGTGACGTCGGGATTGCCCCTTCCGCCGGCGGACTATGCAGGCCGCTTGGTAGAACGTCGGGCCGATGACGAACCGTCATGTGGCCTCCGTTCCGTTCGTTTCATGAACCGGCATCATGCAGACTGCTTTCTGCCGCTTGTAACCAGGGATCAGCAAACACCATGCCAACTGCTCAGACGCTCCAAGAAGATGATTTTTGTTTATCGATGGGCGGATTGATCGGTATTTGGCGGAGAGACCGGCGAACAAACGTTCTAATCTCGACAATTCGACAATAGGTGTCGGGTGCCCGACATTTGCGAGACATGTGGACAGCTGAGATCGGGACAAGCGAATGAGCATGTAATTCAATCGCGCTCAGGATCGTCCTGTGCCGGATCGTATTGAGCCTGCGGGGTGGAAAGTGACGTTGCGGTCCTCGCCGCAAGTGCCTCCGTCAGCCGCGCACTGGTGTTTGCCTTGACGGTCAGCTTGCGCGAGACATTGCGTGCAAGCGCAGTGCCTTCTTTACACCGGCCGTCATCTGGGTAGAAACCGCCGCATCCGCATCCGCGGAACCGGCATGGGACACGAATGTCACGATGTGTGGCGATCCGATCACGGGGCATCTGCCTTGGCAACCGGATAATCGGTTCATCGCCGAGGGCCACGAGACAGCTGAACCGATTGGAACTACGGCGAGGCCCAAGGATCGTGTGCCTGTCTTGACCGGGGGCAGCT
Source organism: Rhizobium lentis (assembly GCF_014200175.1). GTDB lineage: Bacteria > Pseudomonadota > Alphaproteobacteria > Rhizobiales > Rhizobiaceae > Rhizobium > Rhizobium mulingense. Next base: position 2,301 of record NZ_JACHBD010000013.1, read on the forward strand.
CGACTTCTCGCGAACGTATCCCTCGCGCGCTTATCAAACCTTGTCCCAGTCCTGCTGTTGCGCCACCTTCCGAGCTTGGAGACCATGAAAAGCGTCGCTGTTCGTTCGACAGCCTGAATGGGCGCTTGGCGCTTTGTTCGTAGCCCAGCTTGGGTCCATTCGGCTCGGAAACGGCATGCGCCTGCAGATCCTGTTCATCACACGTTTCGAACGTAAGACCGAAGCCATCGGAGTGACGCCGTGATGCGATTTTCATTTGGTACGAAATTTGCTGGTTTTGGTAATACTCCGCTTGACCAAAGGCTCTGATGCCGGCCTCGTCGGACGAGGACTGATTTTAAATCAAGAGCGGAGTTTCAGAACCTGACACGATGATTGGTTCGGTGCGTGTGGAACGCTTGGCGGCACGAGGATGACACCGAAAAATTTCGCGGGGTCTAATTAATGGAGTGAAACATGAAAAAGTATGTTTGCGAATTCTTCGGAACCTTTACGCTTGTCTTCCTCGGCTGCGGCACACTGCTCTATATGCGTCTAGAGGTGGGCCTGCTGGGTGTCGCTTTAGCCTTCGGAATGACCGTGGTTGCTATGGCCTACACGATTGGCCCAGTCTCGGGTGCGCATCTTAATCCGGCGGTCAGCCTGGGTTTCCTTGTGTCGCGCCGACTGAGAGCGTGGGACTTTGTCGGGTATGCGTCTGCTCAATGTGCAGAGCTATCGCGGCGGCGGGCACGCTCTACCTTATCGCTATGGAAAAGGTCGACGGCTACGATATCACCATAGAAGGTTTCGCTCAAACCGGCTGGATAGTCTATGGGTGGAGAGCCGCGTTCCTTTTTGAGTTCATCGCCACGTTCCTGTTCGTGACTGTATTCCTCAAATGCACGGCAGAGGGGGGCGCTGTCGCACGATTGGCGATTGGACTTACCTTAGTTGCGGTCCACCTTGGCGGTATCACGGTTTCTGGTTCTTCTGTGAATCCAGCACGATCGATCGGCCCAGCACTTTTCGCAGGAGGGGCGGCACTCTCTCAACTGTGGCTTTATATATTTGCGCCAATGCTCGGTGCTGTTGCAGCCGGCCTTCTTCAGCTCAGGGGGATCCTCGCGTCAAGCAAGCCGCAAAGTCTGCGCAAAGTTCGTGCGGCCCATCGAGCTTAAATATCGGTCTGCCCTCGCCCGGCCCCAGTTTTCGCAACGGTGCTGTAGAATCGGAAGCGCGGCAAGGATAAGCGAGCGCAGACACATTCGCTTCGAGATTTTGACTGCTCGCGCACCATAAAGCTGAGGCTGCCGCCAATTTACTCTCTAGTGCAATTGACCGGTAGAATTTTCTCGGTCCCAACACAGGCCTTCATATCGTCGCGGCGGAACCAGATCGCGCGTCCGCATCTGAGCGGCGGGTTGCCAGCGGTGAAGACGATCTGCTCGTCGGCCCGCATGCGCAGCACCTCATGCGGCTGGATCAGGGGTCTGGCGGCGAGTTGCTTCGATCGCGTGCGCGACGATCCTTTCGACTGAACACTGCGGCTGATCTGGTCGATCTCGACGGTCGCCATGCCGCAACGGCGCGAGATGTAGTCCGCGGTCTCGGAATCGTTGAACGCTGCAAAGGATATCCAGCTTGCGCTCTCGAACCATTTGCTGGCAGCGTCGCGACCGCCGTAGGTCTCGCGCATCTGGCCGATCGACTGGTAGATCGTGGTCAGCATGATACCATATTTGCGGCCGGCGTCGCGTGCGGTCTCCAGGATGCGCATGTAGCCGAGGCGCGCCACCTCATCGAGGAGGAAGAGCGCCCTCCCCCGCATCTCGCCGTTGCGGTTGTAGATCGCGTTTAGAAACGAACCGATGATGACCCGCGCCAAGCCCGAATGCGTCTCCAACGTCTTGAGATCGAGATTGATGAACACGTCCGTTTTTCCGTCTGCAAGATCACCCGTCGTAAAACTCGTTCCCGACACCAAGGCGGCGTAGTTCGGGTAGGATAGCCAGTGGGTTTCCTTGACCGCGTTAGCATAGACGCCCGAGAAGGTTTCCGGTGTCATGTTGACGAAGGCCGCGACATTTTCCTTCACGAAATCTGAACTTGAATCGTCGTAGATTTCCTGCAACCGCTTTCGCAGTTTGGGTTCGGGCTCGGACAAGTTCTTGCGTACTTGCCGGAGCGTCTGGTCGCTTTCCGTCGTGTGGCCGGAGAGGCAAACGTCGGCAATCAGCGCGGTGAGCAATTGCAAGGCCGAGGCGCGGAAGAAGTCGTCGCGAACCCACGGGCGCCACCGCTGTCGCTTATAATCCACGATGCGACGGAGGCAATATCCTCCTCCTTCGTTCCGCCGAAGCGGCCGATCCAGTCGAGCGCGTTGAAACCGATCTCCGACTGCTTCGGATCGAGGACGAAGACGTCGCGGTTGGCGTTGCCACGGTGTTTCGACACAATTGGCGCGACCTCGTTCGACGGATCGAGGACGACGAGCGCAGCGCCCCATGTCAGCGCCGTCGGAATCGTGACTGACGTCGTCTTGAAGCCGCCCGATCCGGCGAAAACGATGCCATGAGACGAGCCGAACGAGCCGTCGAAGCAAAGCAGCGGCGACTTGCCACCTGCTCCCCAGGTCTCGGCACTGCCGGCGCGAAACGGCTGGGATGCAGTGCTGTCGCGGTCGACGCGATAGCACTCGCCGATGACGACTCCGCCGGTCTCGGGAAACAATTTTTCGGCTAGTAATAGTTTCATCCAGTCCGCGTCGCCGTGCAGAGCCCGTTTTCCAACGATGCGTTTCGGCTCGGCCTTGGCGAATGCGGCATTACCGGCAATCGCCACCCGCACGCCGAACAGCGCCGACATCAGCACCGTGGTGGTGCCGATCGCCGTTGCGGGATCGAGATAGTTGAAGATCGATCTGCCGGCCGGGACTTGTTCGAAAAACGCGGAGAGTCGCGATGCCTCGCGCATGACAGCAATGAGGAGCGCGGCTATCGCGCCGGTGACAACGCCCCATCCGGCCGTCTTGATCCGCACCGAGCCGGCGCTCGCAAACAAGAAGACGATGCCGACGACCGACGCGGCGACATAGGGCAGAGCGATACCGGCGCGGCCGAGCATCTGCCGGGCGGCATCGCTCTTGCCGAAAGGGGCGAGCCAGTGTTCGATCCCTGTCGTTCCGATGGCCGCCAGCATCATCAAAGTTGAGGGTGCAACGAACAGCACGATCCTATTCATGGGTCTCTCTAAACGCCACAGCACCGATAACGGCAAGCCGTGAGCGCTCCTGTGCGTCTTCCTTCAGTCGCGCGGCGGCATCAATGAGGAGCCCGAGCAGTAGCGCGCGCTTCTCGTCTCGCAGCCCCGCCTTGACGATAAGGCCGCCGAGCTCAATCTTTTCGCGTGTGTCCTTCTTGCGGGCGTCGGATGTCGTGGATCTTCGCATTCGCTCAAGCCTCGCCAGTCCTGCCCTCAGCCGCGCCAGGCGGGTGTTGCGCGGAGAGTGTGCCCCCCTCCCCATTGTTGGAGGCGCCTTTCCCTCCGTTCGGACGGGCCTTGCCTCCGCGAAATCGTTTCGCCAGTTCCTCGAACGCTGCCTGCAATTCACTCTCGTCGATCTCGACTTCGCCGAGCCCGGCTTTCAGCGCGATCCGGCCGATCCGCTCGGCCTCCCGGGTCTCGGCGAGCTTCAATTGTTCTTGGAGCCTGGCGATTTCGTCGCGGATTTTCGAGGTAGGTTTCTTCATGTCCGGATGTCTCCTTGGGTGCGAAAGCTAGTCTTTCGGACCCATCTTCCGAATGTCGGTGCGGAACGCACTACTGTGAATACTACAATCGCCAAGGGCGATGCTTTCCTGGATGATCCCGGCCGCTCGACAAGGGCGGCATCCGAAGGGCGCAATTATACGTCGCTGACGCGACGTCCTTTTGATAGCGCCTGGCGGGGCCGATCTCGCTGCCGAACAAGTTGATTTTGCTCGCAATCGGGAGATAACTCCTCTGTGGCCGTCCCTCATTTCTCCGTCAGGGCATTGTCGCCCGCGGCTCCGGCCGCAGCGCTGTGCTGTCGGCGGCCTACCGGCATTGCGCGAAGATGGAATACGAGCGCGAGGCCCGTGCGATTGACTACACGCGCAAGCAGGGCCTGCTGCATGAAGAGTTCGTGGTCCCGGTCGATGCACCGCAATGGCTGCGGGCGATGATTACCGATCGCTCCGTCTCCGGGGCCTCCGAGGCCTTCTGGAATAGCGTCGAAACCTTCGAGAAACGTGTCGATGCCCAACTCGCCAAGGACGTGACCATTGCGCTGCCGGTGGAACTCTCGACCGCGCAGAACATCGGGCTGGTGAGGGATTTCGTCGAGCGGTACATCAGATCGAAGGGGATGGTGGCCGACTGGGTCTATCACGACGCACCCGGCAATCCGCATGTGCACTTGATGACGACGCTCCGGCCGCTGACCGAAGATAGTTTCGGAGCCAAGAAGGTCGCACTGACAGGCCCTGACGGCAATCCTCTGCGCAACGATGCCGGCAAGATCGTCTACGAGGTCTGGGCCGGCAGCCTCGACGATTTCAACGCCCTTCGCGACGGCTGGTTCGCCTGTCAGAACCGGCACCTGGCTCTTGCCGGCCTAGACCTCCGCGTCGACGGCCGCTCCTTCGAGAAGCAGGGGATCGAGCTCGCGCCGACCGTCCACCTCGGTGTCGGCGCCAAGGCGATCGAACGGAAGTCGAAAGAAGCCGAGCGGGATATTTCGCTGGAGCGGCTGGAGCTGCTGGAGGAGCGCCGGGCTGAAAACTCCCGCCGCATCCAGCTCCGCCCCGAGCTCGTGCTCGACTTGATCACGCGGGAGAAGAGCGTCTTCGACGAACGCGACGTCGCCAAGATCCTCCACCGCAATATCGACGACGCTGGCCTCTTTCAAAATCTGTTGGCAAGGATCCTGCAAAGCCCGGAGACGCTCCGGCTCGAACGCGAACGCATCGAACTTTCAAGCGGCCGACGCGAGCCGGCGCGCTACACGACGCGGGATCTCATCCGGCTCGAGGCGGAGATGGCCAACCGCGCGATCTGGTTGGCTCAACGCTCCTCTCACGGGATTGCGGAAGCTGTGCGCGAAGCCACCTTCGCGCGTCACTTGCGCCTCTCGGACGAGCAGAAGACGGCGATCGCACATATTACTGGCGGCGAGCGCATCGCCGCGGTGATCGGACGTGCCGGTGCCGGCAAGACGACGACGATGAAGGCGGGGCGCGAAGCGTGGGAAGCCGCCGGCTATCGCGTTGTCGGTGGGGCGCTTGCGGGCAAGGCCGCCGAGGGTTTGGAGAAGGAAGCCGGAATTGTCTCCCGCACGCTGTCATCATGGGAACTGCGCTGGAACCAGGGCCGTAGTCAGCTCGACGACAAGACCGTATTCGTTCTCGATGAAGCGGGCATGGTGTCGTCGCGGCAGATGGCGCTGTTCGTCGAAGCGGCAACCCAGTCTGGCGCCAAACTGGTGCTTGTCGGAGATCCGGAACAGCTGCAGCCGATCGAAGCCGGAGCTGCCCTCCGCGCCATTGTCGATCGCATCGGTTATGCCGAGCTCGAAACCATCTATCGCCAGCGCCTGCAATGGATGCGCGACGCGTCGCTCGATCTGGCCCGCGGAAATATTGGCAGAGCCGTGGAAGCCTATCGCGCGCAGGGCCGTGTCCACGGAGCCGAGCTGAAGGCTGATGCCCTGCAGGCACTGATCGCCGATTGGAACCGCGACTACGATCCTGCCAAAACAGCGATAATCCTCGCCCATCTGCGTCGCGACGTGCGCATGCTTAACGAAATGGCTCGGGCAACGCTCGTCGAGCGCGGTCTCGTCGCGGAGGGTTTTGCCTTCCGAACCGAAGACGGACACCGGAAATTTGCAGCCGGCGACCAGATCGTGTTCCTGAAAAACGAGGGTTCGCTCGGCGTCAAGAACGGTATGCTCGCGAAGGTTCTTGAGGCAGGGCCCGGGCGCATCGTCGCGGAAGTCGGAGAAGGCGAGCACCGCCGCCAGGTCACGGTCGAGCAACGCTTCTACGCCAATCTCGATCACGGCTATGCCACCACGATCCACAAGAGCCAAGGTGCCACCGTCGATCGCGTGAAAGTACTGGCGTCCCTCTCGCTTGACCGCCATCTCACCTACGTTGCCATGACGCGTCATCGCGAAGACCTTGGCCTGTATTACGGCCGGCGATCCTTTGCCAAGGCAGGCGGACTGAGCCCGATCCTGTCGCGCAGACAAGCCAAGGAAACAACGCTCGACTACGCCAGCGGCCGCTTCTACGCCCAAGCCCTTCGATTCGCCGAGGCCCGTGGTCTTCACCTCGTTAACGTCGCACGCACTGTCGTTCGCGACCGCCTTGCGTGGACCGTCCGGCAAAAGTCGAAGCTCGCCGAGCTTGGCGCACGTCTGGCGGCGATCGCCGGCAGGCTTGGTCTGTCCGCCGGCGCGGCCAAGACTACTCAACCGCGCAGCATCAAGAAGGCAAAACCCATGGTATCGGGCATCACCACGTTCCCAAAATCGCTGGAACAGGCCGTCGAAGACCGGCTTGCCGCCGACCCCGGCTTGAAGAAGCAATGGGAGGAAGTCTCGGGGCGCTTCCATCTCGTCTACGCTCAGCCGGAAGAAGCGTTCAAGGCCGTCAACGTCGAGGCGATGCTGAAGGACGAAGCTGCGGCGAAATCCACTATTGCCAGGATCGGTTCCGAACCGGAGAGCTTTGGTGCCTTGAAAGGTAAGACTGGGCTCCTTGCCGGCCGCGCCGACAAGCAGGCCCGAGAAATGGCCGTCACCAATGCACCGGCGCTTGCCCGGAACCTGGAACGCTATCTGCTTCAGCGCACGGAGGCGGAACACAAATATGAAGCCGAGGAGCACGCTGCCCGCCTGAAGGTCTCCCTAGACATTCCAGCGCTGTCGCCGGCGGCAAAACAAACGCTCGAACGCGTCCGTGACGCCATCGATCGCAACGATCTTCCCGCAGGCCTCGAATACGCGCTCGCCGACAACTTGGTGAAGGCCGAACTCGAAGGCTTTGCGAGAGCCGTATCGGAACGTTTCGGGGAACGCACCTTCCTGCAGCTTGCGGCCAAGGACACGAGCGGTCAGACCTTCCAGTCAGTGACCTCAAGCATGTCTGCGGGGCAAAAGGCGGAGGTGCAAACGGCCTGGAGCGCTATGCGCACGCTTCAGCAACTTTCGACGCATGAGCGCACGACCGAAGCACTTAAGCAGACTGTGACGCTGCGGCAAACGAGGAGCCAGGGGCTCTCGCTTAAATGACGCTTCAAGTTCGAACACACACACGAGCCTCTGCCCAGCGAAGGCGAGCCGCCAGCACTCTGTCAGTTGCAGCGGGCGCCGCCGCGCTGATGTCATTGGGTGGTTACCTGGGTGGCTATCGCGTCAACCTGACGCCGAGCGAGCCGCTCGGCCTCTGGCAGATCGTCCTCCTCAACCGTTCGCCACGCGTTGGCGACCTGGTGTTCATCTGCCCGCCAGACACAGCCACTATGCGCGAAGCGAGAACTCGGGGTTACCTCCGCTCCGGCCTTTGCCCCGGCCATCTCGCCCCGATGATCAAGTCGGTGGCTGCGGTCGGCGGTCAGCGGGTCGAGGTCGCGAACGAGGTAAGGGTCGATGGGCGCTCGGTTCGTGCTTCCGCGGTCTCGGGAAAAGATGGAGAAGGTCGGCCGCTGACACGGTTTTCCGGCGGCGTGGTGCCGCCCGGTGACGTCTTCCTGCATTCCGCCTTCGCCGGCTCGTTCGATTCGCGCTACTTCGGGCCTGTGCCGGCATCTGCCATTGTCGGTCTGGCGCGCGAGATGCTGACCTATGCGCCATAATTGGGGGTGGTCAACACTGCTTGTCATCGCCTCGCTCGGGGTCGGAACGGTCGCATGGAGTGGCCACATGCTGTTGCTGCCGGTGGCGCTCGGTTTTCCCGTCTTCTGGTCGCTGTCGAGAACGAGATCGACGGTAACGTTGGTTTCCGCCGCATATTTCCTGTCGGCGTCACGCGGCCTGCCGCAAGGCGTGGCCACCTTCTATGCAGCGGATATCTGGCCGGGCCTGCTGCTGTGGCTGGCTGCCTCCGCAAGCTTTGTGGCAGTGCACGCGCTGCTGTGGACGAAGGATGCTGGTCGTCGACCAACTCGCTGGCCGCGCTCCTAGTGGCAGTGCCCCCTTTCGGCATTACCGGCTGGGCGCATCCAATCACGGCTGCAGGCGTCGTGTTTCCGGGATGGGGATGGTGGGGACTGGCCGTCACGACAGCCGGCCTGGCGGGCCTCGTTTCCCGCCTCTGGCCAGCTGTCGCCATAGGCCTTACTGCCTTCTGGGTCTGGTCCGCCGCTTTCTGGACCGATCCGAAGCTACCCGAACAATGGCGGGGCGTCGATCTCGAATTGGGTGCCTCGCTTGGGCGGGATACCAGCATGGTTCGTCACCGTGATCTGATTGCAACGGTGCTTGACCGAGCGTCCGACAGTGCTCGAAGACTCATCCTCCCGGAAAGTGCGTTGGGCTTTTGGACGCCAACAGTAGAGCGGCTATGGAGACGCGGGCTGGAAGGACATGACACTACCGTTCTCGCGGGTGCGGCAGTCGTCGACGCGGCCGGATACGATAATGTGATTGTCGCAATATCGGCGGGTGGCAGTCGGATCCTCTACCTGGAACGGATGCCTGTCCCTGGGTCGATGTGGCAGCCCTGGCAGCCCCTCTTCGGAGGCAACGCCGGCGCGAAATCGCACATCTTCGCAAATCCCGTCGTGACACTCGGCTCCAGCCGGGTGGCGGTACTGATCTGCTACGAGCAACTGATCGTCTGGCCGGTGTTGCAATCGATGCTCGGAGGTCCGGACTTGATCGTTGCTGTCGGCAACGGCTGGTGGACCAAGGGAACGTCCATCGTCGCGATCCAGCGCGCCAGTACCGCCGCCTGGGCAAAACTGTTTGCCAAGCCGCTGGTTTTCTCTTTCAACAATTGATGCAGAGGAGGTCCCATGCTCGACGCGGCCCAAATCAAAGACTGCGCCGACCCTTCACTCACACCCGCGATCGTCGAACAGTTCGTCACTGCCGCGGGCTCTGCCGATCCTCTCGCGGTGACCGTCCGATCGGGCGGCCGATTGATCCTGGTGCCGAAGGCCAAATCACCTGACGAGGCGATGGACATCGTGCGTCAATATACCGGCAAGGCTGTCGTTCGTGTCGGTCTGACGCAGTTTCCGGCCGGTGTGGGGGTCAAGGACCTGGCGGATCTCAAACCAGATTTAATCGACGTCTGCCAGAACCTGCGCAAGGGAACGGCTATGTTCGCCAAGATCATCAGGATCGTCGCCAAATGGTACGGCAATCCAAAAAGCGACGATGTTTTTCCGCAGATTTTCGAGGACTCGGTCTACGCCTGGAAAACCGGCGTGTTCGAAGGGGTAGGGGTGTTTCAGGCGGATGATCCAGGCGGCGCTATCATTAATCAGACCGAGCTGAAGGACGGCGGGGAGACTGAGTTCGTGGACGAAGCCACCCCCTCCCAGACCGATGCGGAACCTCAGGAGTTGGAAGAAGTCGGCAAAGCCGGAATGCGGATTGATCTGTCGAGGATCGGCGGTCAAAAAGGCCTCTAAGTCTCTGTATCTCGATTGATCGCGTAAACGTCCCGACCTCGCTTGGTCCCGGCGCCACCATGCCACGGAACGCTGGCCACTTTGGACCATGTCCACTCGCCGGCTGCCTCCCCAATGCTATATCTGTCGTCCAATGCATGATCATGTCAAATGGACGATCGCCTGCTTCGAACAGAGGTAAAACGGTCCAAAGAGCGCAGGAGGATTCGCGTGTCAGCGCATCCAGGAATTGGTCATCGCGCGAATTTCTGCAGTTGCGGAAGCGCGTCAGGTCAGCACACTATAGTTGCCTACAGGCTGTACGGCGAAGGACCCTCGGCCTTGAGATGCGGTCGGCTCCAACGATACCGTTTTCGCTCACACTGGCTGAGCAATCGTAGCGCGAACGCGCCCGCGAAACGGTGCAACAGCTTCGAGATGAGGAATGTGCTGAAATTTACGACCGGTTGGCGCACCCAGAGCTGATGGGGGCGTTGCCACGGCAGGTCGGACTTGTTCTTGCTAAAAAATCCGATGGATCGACACCAAGGGCGTCAGAGATCTGGCCAAGGACAGTGAGGGTTGCGGACGTCTCGGCACGTTCGATGGCACCAATATGACGCATGCTCAGACCAGTTCGGTAGGCCAGTTCTTCCTGCGTCAGTTTTTTGCCATGGCGTATTCGACGCAAGTTCATCGCCATGACCTCGTTGAGATCCATGACATGAGCGGAACCTGAATCCGAACTATTGTTCTAGGAAGTATAGTTCCGATTCCGCCTGGCGCGTGCTATTGGTGGCCGCCGCGCGTTAATCTTTGAGTCGATTGAGCTGGATGATGGCGATCAGGGCCGTACACCGGCGGCCCAAACGATATACTGCGGTGAGTAGCGTTTGAAGAGTGGGGACGATGTGTGAGGAGAAGCGGATGAGCGAGTGTGATGCGTCCGGAGAGCCCGAAGAAAACGAGGGAGCTTCTCGCTATAGTTCACTCACGAAAACTGAACTGGAGGCGCTGGCCGTCTCAGCATTGCTGAAACACCGCAGTATGCTTGGCGCCGACGAGGCTGTTTACGAAGAATGGCTCAGCGCCAGCCGCGATCCCACCGTATCGAGCGATGTTCTCCAGACTTTGCAGGACGAATATTTTTTAAGGCAGAAGAAGGCGCAGGACCAGCAGGAAGAGCTTTCCGAGATCATCGACGCCCTCGGCTATATTCCATTTATTTCGTCAGAGGAGGAGGGCTGACGGTCAGTACAGGCCACGGTCCTTGGCAATTGCGACGAGTTGGGGAACGGTCTTGGCCTCGAACTTTCGGCGCGCGCTGTCCAAGTAGTGCTGTACCGTCCTCGCGTTGATGCCCGTCAGCATGGCGGTTTCCGGCGCGCTTTTCCCCTTCATCGCCCACATCAGGCACCTCCCCTCCCTTGGGGAAAGCGCCTGTCTTGGAGCCACGAGCGTCGTCGCGCCAACGATCTTCAGGCTGTAATGGACAGCCATGACCCCCTGCATTGCCTTTCGAGCATCACGCAATTTCGGTATTTCCGACTTTCGTTCCGATGACGCCAATGTCAGCAACATTGTCGACCCATAGCTTCCTTCGACGGGAATGGTCACTCCACTACAAATACCGTGCTCGACTGCCTTGTCGCGAAACTGCCGGAGTTCCGAAGAACCGCGAGCCGGCCAGTCGTCGGAGGTCCAGGCGAACATGTCCATGCGGCGCTTGGCCTCCGTCACCACAGGGTCGATCCGCGCGTAGCGACGGGCAAGGTAAATCCCCTCCCAAGTTTCAGGGTAAGAATTGAACGTTTTCACTTCAGCGCCTTCGGTTTGTAGATACGCAAAATAGTCGAACCCACATGCATGCGCAAAGCTCTTGACCGCTTTCTTGATCATACGTTCATCGCGCGCGGCTTCGGCCATGTCGATGAGTGAGCGAAAGTCTTCGTCCATTGACCTTTATCCTGCCTTCTCCCGTGCCGCTAGGGCCCTGATCTCGCCGCAACTTGGCCGCCCTTGTCATCAAGGCCGGCGAAGAGCCGGCCCAAGGTCAACCAATCTCGGATTCATGAGAGCCGTGGGACGCATGCCACAGTCGCTCACCGATATGTCTACTCACGTTCTGCGCGTATTCAAGCTCTGGTCGATCTAAAACAAGACCATAAGATGGAAGATTTTACCGCCGCCAAGCCGCGGACTTCGCTTGCAGCTATCGTCTTGGCTGTTACGGGCCGCTATAGGCCGACGGGAAAACGATGTCCTGATCGACAAGAACGTTGAACTTGTAACCGGGGCGTATGCGGATGGTCGGTTGGGCGTTCAGGTTTTTCGAGATCGTCTGCTCAGCCACACGGCCGAAGCTTTCCGCGAAATTGCTCCTTGCCGCGTCAGAGGCGGATTCCTGGCTTGCGAGCGTCGAACTCTGGGGCGCCGACATTTCGATCCCGCTTCCGATCAGCGCGATTAGAGCGGCTGAACCAAAAGTCCGCCAGAGATGGCGATCGACCTTGTCCTTGAACCCGCCGTAGCCTTCAGCATCGGTGCCGGCCATGCCGCCGATCTGCAGCGTCGAACCGTTCGGGAATATGAGGTCGGTCCAGACGACGAGAACCCGCTCCTGAGCGAAGGAGATTTTCGAATCGTAGCGGCCGAATAGCTTGGCGCCCTGCGGCACGAGAAGACGGTGTCCCGTGGCGCTGTCATAGACATTCTGGCTGATCTGCGCGGTAATGCGTCCCGGTAGGTCGGAATTCAGGCCGGTGATCAGCGTGGCCGGGATGACCGCCCCCCGCTTGAGCTCATACGGCGACAACTGCGGCACAACCTGATTGGGCAGATAACCGAGGTCTTTGATATCCTGGTTGAAAAAGTCCTCCTTTGAGGCCTGGGCGTTCCCATCGACATTCTGTCCCAATAACCCCGATCTCATCGCAGCCGCATAAAGATCGGAGGCGTCGTTCGTCGTACTGTCAGTCTGTCGAGCAGTATCGTTGGTGTTCGCCGCAGCCTCTTCCGCGTCAGACACATTCACCTTTAGCGGCGAGTCCAATGCAGTTGCGCGCGCCTGTAGCCTCGCCATCAGCTGGCGCTGCTCTTCCCGAATATATTGTTCGTCCTGCTCGCGTTTCAGACGCGCCTTCCATTCCTCCTCGGACTCCATACCGGAACGCGGGTCCCGGTCCACCGGCCGCCGCTCGGGAACGGGCTCTTCAGTCTCGACCTTCTGCTCGATGACGGGCGTGGGCTGAAACGATTCGCGTTCAACCGGCTCGCCGATAATGCCGTCTGGAACCCCACGCTTGAGCTGTTCGCCGAAATTTGTCGCCGGGGTATTGGAGGCGCTGTCGATGTCGTTGCCGCGGTTGAAGGATAGTCCTCGCCACGACAGGCCGGTCACGACAATGCCGCAAAACAGCACGACCAAGATGATGGTGACGATGATCGGTAGACGGTTGAGGCGACGCATGCCGTTTTGATCGTCGGCCTGGCCGGATGCGCCAAGTTGAAGCGATTGCACCATGGTCTCCTCTTCAATTGCGCCGCATGACCGAAAGAGGACCCGCTGGCGTGGCGCCATCCGCTGTCGGCTTGTAGGCGCGGCTGATCGCGATGGAAGCGGTGGTCATCCGCGCGAGAACCTGGCCCTCAATGCTGTCGATCACATAGGCAAGCTCGACTGGCTTGATGTCCTTGCCGATCTTGTTGTCTGTAACGACGGTGTATCCCCATCCTTTGAGGGCCGCCTCAAGCGCGGTCGCAAACTCGGATTGGTCGTTGTTCATCTGGATCGTCGTCACTCTGGCAGAGCCGATCTGCTCGGCCAACCGACCGGCCATGTCACCGGCAACGGCGCTTGTGGCCGGTCCGGTGACAGCCCTCTGTGTTATACCGGTGGTCAATGCTTCATCGGCCGTCTGGCAACCGGAAGAGAAGGCGACGGCGATCGAGGCTAACAGCAGCTTGCGCATGATCACCCTCCCCGCTTGATCGTGATCTTCTGTTGTCGCCATCCGACGCCGGAAAGGAGGATCGCCTTGTCGACCACGTAGTCGACGATCATCATGTCATTCTTCATGCGAAAATTGACGATGCGGTTCTGACCGCCCGAGACGACGAAGAGGACCGGAGCGTCCTGGCCAGCGATCGCCTTTGAAAACTGAATGTAGGTCTTTGCTCCATCGGAATAGACCTGTTTTGGTTTCCAGGCGGCGGTGCCGCTCACCGAATAGGAGAAGTTAAGCTTATCGGGCGCGGCGCCTTGAATGCCTCCGGTTTCCAGCCGCGCATTGATGTCGCCGAGCTTCATCGAGACATCGTCGGGATACTCAAAACCGATGCGGGCCATGTATTGGGTCGGATGCGACTTGAGCTGGATATGGTATGTGCGTCGCGACGTCGTAACCACCATCGAGGTAAGGAGCCCGGCTTCGGATGGTTTGACGACCAAATGGATGGCCTGCCCACCGGTCGCGCCCGACGTCGCCGGCTCGACCTTCCATCGCACCGTGTCGCCGACAAGCACGTCGCGGACGATCTCGCCGCCCTGCAACTCGATATCGCATACCTGCAGCGGCGAGCAGACGACCGAGGGTTGGGTTTCGCCGAACAGGAAGATGACCTTTCCATCCGGACCGGTCGTGACGAGACCGGCCGTTCCGCGCCACGTCCTGGAAATTCTCGTTCCCTTCGCCTCGTTCGAGGTCATGCCTTGCGCCAATGTGCCGCTCGCAAGAGCGAGCCCTGCAATGCAGCCGGCGGCCATGATCAATCCTGTTCTGTTCATTTAATTTCCCCGCATCAAAGCTGTGCCGTCCAGTCGAAATCACGGACGAAAAGGCCGATCGGATTGACCCGGATCGTCGCCTCGTCCTGAGGCGTGGTCAGCGTGACCGTGGCGATGCCCCGTGCCCATCTCCTTTCCCTTGCGGTCGCGCTCATATTCGGTCCAGTCGATCTGATATGTCTGGTTGGAGAGCGCGACGATGTTGTTGACTTCGATCGCGACCGTCGACGTCTTCCCCTTCTCGAATGGCGAGTTGCCACGGAACCAGGCATTGATCTTCTCCGTGGACGGGTCCGAAGTCCTCAGGAGTGCGTAGGTCCGGTCGATATAATGCTTCTGGACCACGGCGTCCGGTGTAATGGAGCGAAAGCTGCTCACGAAGTTGCCGATGGTCGCGCGGACCACGCGTTCGTCGGCATATTCAATTCGCGCTGGAAAGCCGGCCATCACCGACGTCCCAAGTTTGTCGACCTCGACAATGTAGGGCACGAGCTTGACCTGTGCGCTTAGATATAAGGCGTAAGTGAAGCCGATCACAGCCATTGTCATGCCGAGGATCCCGACCAGTCTCCAGGCGGCTGCGGCTTTGACGTATGAGCCATATCGTTCCGACCATTCCTGGCGTGCGGCGAGATACGGGCTTTCGGGAGCGCTGTTTGCTGCCATGGATCCATCCATTTCTGTTTCTTGCTAGTCGTTGAGTTCGGGTGGTCGCTTGGCGGCGCTGTGCCCACTGCGGCTTTCATCAAGCTTGGCGTTTGCGAGCCCGAGGATCGACCCCGCATAGGCGCCGGGCGAGCCGATCGCCTTCTCCTTGGTTGCGGATCCCGCAGCGTTGCCAGCAGAACCGATGCCGGCGCCAAGGCCTTTGAAGGCCGCGCCCACGACTGACGAGCCCGCAGCTCGAGCGGCTTGGCCCGCCGAAAACCCGGCCCCCGCCGCCCCTGCTCCGAGAAAACCTGCGCCGGCGGCGAAGGACGCGGCTTGTCCGCCGTGGCGAATGGCCTCCATCCCTCCGGAAACTGATGCCCCCTGCACCACGCCTTGCAAGATGTTGGGGACGTAGATCGCGATGATGAAGACGACGACGGCTATACCGGCTATCGCCAATGCTGTCTGAAACTGGTCACCGATATCAGGTTGGTTCGCGAGCCCGATCAGGACCTCCGATCCGATACGCGAGATCATGACAAGCGCCATGAGCTTCATTCCCACCGAGAAGGCGTAGACCAGATAGCGGATCGCGAAATCTTTGGTGTAGGATGATCCGCCAAGCCCGAGCATGATCATCCCCGCGAGCAGACCGATATACATCTCCACCATCACGCTCACGAAAATCGCTGCAACAAGCGAAAACGAGATGACGACGACGACCATGGCGAAAGCTGCCGAGATTGCGAGCGCGTTGTCCTCGAAGAGGCCGAACTGGATCTTCTCCGACATTTTAGTTGCGACGGCGAGGCCGGCATTGAAGACGTCGGCAGGTGAAGCAGTTCCACCGCCGGCGCCAATCTGGAATAGGCTGTCGACCACGGCCTTGGCGAAGGCTGGCCCTTGCGCGAGCACGAAGGCGAAGAAGCCGACGAACATGATCCGTCGCACCAACTCTGCGAACCAACTATCAAGTGACGCGGCCTGGATTGCGAGCCAGACGGCCGCGATGCCAATCTCGATCGTCGCGAGAATCCAGAACAACGATTTCCCAGCATCCATGACGGTGGTCTCCCACCCTTTGGCAGCCGTCGTGATCTGTTTTTGAAGTGATGTCAGCACCGATCCTTCTTGGGCGAATGCAGGCTGAGCTGCCACCGCCGTAAGTGCGGCGACCAACACCGCGGCTCGCAGCACACGGAAGCTTGTTGTGGCGCCCATGATGATCACCATTCGACCTTCATTTTATGCCCGCCAGAGGTGGGATCATCTCTCGAGGGATCAAAGACCGTGGCGCGACGCTCATGCGCCGCCTGTCTTTCGAAAATGAGCCAAGCCGTGCGTAGAATGCCGACCACGTTCAGGAAAGAGGTCAGGATCAACTTGGTTCTCACCATTCGACTTTCATCCTTTCCCCGCCGGACGTGGATGGTGCAGTCGCGCCAAAGAACTTTTCCCGACGAGCCTGTGCGAGATCCTTGTCAGTCTGCTCGGTCTGGAGCCAGGTGCCCATCATGGTCATCTGTTGTGAAACGAGCCCGCGCATTTTCTGCATCTGCGCGACTTGCTGCGAAGCGATTTCGTGACCGACCTGGAGCGCCTTCATTTGCCCGTCGGCGGTCTCGGACATCGCGCGCAGCGTTGACATCGTGTTTTCCTCGCTGTCGAATTGATCGGCCGTGAGACTTGCCGCCTTCAATGTGCTGGCGATCGTGTCACGGTTGGTATCTGACCAAGTTTGATACGTGGATGTGAAGCTGGCTGCATTCGGAAGGTTGGTCTTGAGGTTGGCATAGCTCTGGAAGCGCTGCTGCAAGACATCGTCGGCATTCCCCATCGAGAACGATATGCTTTGCCCCTGGTCAACAATGCTGCGGAGCCGATTGAGGTCGCTTTCGACCTTTCCCCACATGTAAGACGGCAGTGTCGCCGTGTTCTGGAGAAGGTTCTGATAGATGTTCAGCTGGGTCTCGATCTGTTGCGCAAGCTGGCTGATCTGTGTCAGCTGATTCTGAATCTGCTCGCCGGATTGACCGACGAGGGAAACCAGTTCGCCGTTGTTGAGGACCTGAGTCCACTCGGTTGCTGCGTCGGTGGCGGTGCCAGCTTCGGCCTGCGCCACGGTAGCAACTCCGATTGCGAGGGCGCTTAAGCCCGTCAGCCATCTACTCGAAATTGAGCTGCGATGCGGCATCGTGAACTCCTCTCGTGTTCAGCCAATGGATCGGCCAGTCACGGCCGTGTTCGGCAATCAGCGCCCGGATGCGTTTTAGGTCGTCCTTGCCGGAAGCCCCGACGAAGCTCAACGCGACGGGGCCAAGCGTCATATCGAACAGCCGCCGGCCCTCTGGCGTGGCGACGTAATATTCGCGCTTTTGGGCTGCGCCCGCGACGATATCGATCTGGCGCTCGTTAAAGCCGATGCGCTCATAGAATTCCCGCGTTCCCGGCTCGCGCGCAGCACCGTTCGGAAGGCAGATTTTCGTCGGGCAAGATTCCTTCAAGACGTCGATGATCCCCGAGCGCTCCGCGTCCGAGATCGATTGTGTGGCGAGAACAACGGCACAATTCGCTTTGCGCAGCACTTTCAGCCACTCGCGGATCTTTGCGCGAAAAACGGGGTGACCGAGCATCAGCCAAGCTTCGTCCAACAGGATCAGGCTTGGAGAGCCATCGAGGCGCTTTTCGATGCGCCGGAACAAGTAGGTAAGCACCGGCACTAGATTGCGCTCTCCCAAATTCATGAGGTGATCGATCTCGAAGGTTTGCAGCGCGCCAAGCGAAAGGCCATCCTGCTCGGCGTCGAGCAACTGGCCCATCGGACCGTCGACCGTGTAATGGTGAAGCGCGTCCTTGATCTCGCGTATCTGGACCCCAGACACAAAATCTGAGAGCGATCGGCCCGGGGCGCTTGCCATTAAGCCGACCTGCCGGGAGATGGCATTGCGATAATCAGGCGAAACTGTGACGCTTTGCAACGCGATCAGCATCTCGATCCATTCGCTCGCCCAGGCCCGGTCCGCATTACTTCCGAGTTCGGAGAGCGGGCAGAAGGCAAGCGCCTTCCCCTCCCCTTCAGTGTCTCCGCCAATTTCGTAGTGGTCGCCGCCACCTGCCAACGTCAACGGCAGCAGTGAGTTGCCTTTGTCGAAGGCAAAGACCTGGGCGTTCTCGTAGCGTCGAAACTGCGCGACGATCAGCGCCAGAAGGGTCGACTTGCCGGAGCCCGTCGGACCGAACACGAGGGTATGTCCAACGTCGCCGACATGCAGGTTCAGGCGAAACGGTGTGGAGCCGCTCGCCACCTGCATAAGCGGCGCTGAATTTGGCGGATAGAATGGACACGGCGCGATCGGGCTACCTGACCAGACCGCATTGAGCGGGATAAGATCGGCCAGATTGTTGGTGTTGATCAAGGGCTCGCGAATATTGCAGTACCAATTGCCCGGCAGGCTACCAAGATAGGCATCGGTGGCGTTGAGCGTTTCGATCCGCGCTCCGAAGCCCTCGGCCTGGATCAGCCGTCGGATCGCCTCCGCCTTCTCCTGGAGTGCTTCGCGGTCGTGATCGAACAGCACGATCACCGGCGTGTAGTAGCCGTAGGCGACCCGCTGCGACGAAGCCTGTGCAATTGCGTCCTCGGTCTCGGCCACCATTGTCATGGCGTCCTGGTCAACGGACCGGCTTTGCGTCTGGAATAATTGATCAAAGAAGGGCCGGACCTTCTGCTGCCATTTCTTCCGGGTGCGTTCGAGCTTCTGTCGTGCCTCCTCGGCATCGAGGAAAATGAAGCGCGACGACCAGCGATAGGTGAGCGGCATCAGATCCAGGCTGTTGAGGATCCCCGGCCAGCTTTCCGCCGGCAACCCGTCGATTGCGACGACCCCGAGAAACTGGCTCTCGATCTTCGGCGTCAGCCCATGCTCGAGCTCGGCAGTCGCGATCCAGTCGAGGTACATGGGAACGTCGGGAAGCCGGATCGGGTGGCTCTCGCCGGTGATGCAGAAGCGAACGAACTGCAGCAACTCATCGTACCGTGCATTTCGCGTCCCGCCTCGTTCCCTGACAACGCGCGTTTCCATCCGACGGATCGAAAGGTTGTTCGCCAGATACTGCTCGATTTCCCGAATGGCGTTTTTGAACTCGAAGAGCACTGTGTCCGCATAAGACTTCTTGCGGCTTTCCTCGTCCGAATAGATGTATTTGCTCAGTGCCGTCTTCTTCGACTCCAGCGGCCGGTAGGTGAGAACGATTGCGTGCTTGCTCTCAAAATGTCCATGTTCGCGCGCAAAATGCGCCCGGCGCTCGGCGTCGATTGCCCGTGTTACCGGATCGGGGAAATGGCACCGATCGTCGGATGGGTAGTCCATGGTCGGAATGCGGATCGCCTCGACCTGGATCATCCAGCCGCTTCCGAGCCGAGAGAGGATCGAATTGATCTGCCGCGACAGCTCGTTGCGCTCGAGAGCGGTCGCGCTTTCGGAGTCGGGGCCGGCAAAGTACCAACCCGCCATGAGACTGCCGTCCTTCAGAAGCAGAACGCCGTTATCGACAAGACCGGCGTAAGGAACGAGATCGGCAAAGGATGGGCCTGTGGTCCGCAAACGTTTCAGAGCTACCATGGGCGCCTCCTCAGTATCGGCGCCAAGGCGAACTCGTCGCCTTGTAGGTGGGCCTGTAGGAAATGTGCCGGATGTAGACCTGTCGCATTAGTGGGTCGGACTTCGCCATGATCCTGAGAACCCCGACGACCAGGATCCAGACGGCGACACCGAAGATCGCCGAATAGATTGTGAGGACGACGAAGATTAGGATCACGGCCGCAAGTCCGGTGAGCAGCACCAGTTCGCGATCCGCTCCCATCAAAAGATTTGAACGGGAAAGAGCCCGGTGGATGAGATTGCGTTGCAATCCGGTAAGCGACTCAGCCATCGGCCGCCTCCCCGCCCGCAGGCGGGTTGAGCTGTTGTTTCGCCAATCCAATTGACGCACCGGTCGAACCGAACAGACCGACAATCTGAGTCGCACCGAGAAGGATGCCGGCAACGAGCACGACGTAGACGAGACGTCGCGCAAAATCGTTGAGCTCGCCGCCAAAGATCAGCATGCCGCCCGCTATCGCCATTGCCGCGAGCGCAATGGCGCCCGCAACCGGGCCGGTGATCGACTCCTGGATTTGCTGCAGCGGTCCTTCCCAAGGCAGACCACCGCCCGAGGAGCTGGCGAGAGCCGGACCAAATGAAGCAAGCACGACCGGGGCCGCAAGGAGCGTGATGGTGACGAGGGAAACTTTACGCGACATGGCGCGCCTCCTCTTCTTCGGTGAACTGGCCGGACTCAGTTTCGTATTGCCCCCCAGCGAACCGTTCGACTTGAATCACGTCGCGGACGCGCCGACCGCGCGGCGTCCGCTCGATCGAGATGATCAGGTCGACCGCCTCGCCGATCACCTCTTGCATCGGCTGCTGACTTGCTTCCGCAGTTAATTGTTCCAGTCGTCGCAGCGCCGACATGGCGGTGTTGGAGTGGATTGTCGCGACGCCGCCGGGATGGCCGGTGTTCCACGCCTTGAGCAATGTGAGCGCAGCGCCATCGCGGACCTCACCAACGACTATGCGGTCAGGCCGAAGCCGCATCGTGCTCTTCAAGAGACGCCCCATGTCGACGGTATCACTGGTGTGCAGGAGAACGGCGTTTTCAGCCGTGCACTGAATCTCGGCGGTGTCCTCGAGAATGACCAGACGGTCTTCCGGCGCGGATTTGACGATTTCGTCGATCACCGCGTTCGCGAGCGTCGTCTTGCCGGAACCTGTTCCTCCCGAGATGATGATGTTGAGCCTTGCGGCGATGGCGCTTCGGATCGTCGATGCGTGATGTTCGCCCATCACCCCGGACCGGATGTAGTCGTCGAGCGGGATGAGCCGCGACGCTCGGCGCCGAATAGTGAAGGCGGGCTTGGCCACCACTGGAGGCAGCAGCCCTTCAAAACGGTGGCCGCCGATCGGCAATTCGCCCGAGATGATTGGTTGCTCGTCGTCCACCTCCGACTGAAGGGCATGAGCGACGGTTCCGATCACCATTTCCGCGGCCGCCGAGGACATTTCTCCGGCCGGGGCAACACCGTGGCCCAGCCGTTCGATAAAGAGCTTTCCATCGGGATTGAGCATGATATCGACGACCGCCGCGTCCTCGAGCGCGATGCAGAGTTGATCGCCAAGCGCCTCCTGAAGTTTGCGCACGAGCCGGGGATGAGAAGGAAGCTGGGTCAAAGTGGTCTCCGTTACGCTTGATGACTGCAGGCGGTGAGGTTGGATTGGTAGTTCGGCGGCCGTAACCTCAGGAAGGTCTCAGCGTTTGCTGGCAGCGTGCCTGCGATGGCGGTGGTGGCACCGATCTTCTCCGGCTGCCCCAGGCGCTGGAGAGGCCATTCGACGCGAGCAAGAATTCGCTCGAACCTGATATCCGTTACCGTAACGACTTCGGTGAGACCGCCCGCCAGGCACCATTCTACGATGCCGGCGAACATGGTCCGCGTTGCCTCGTGAACCGAACCGTCTCCCCTCCCCTCTTCGAGGGCGGTGTCGACGCAAAAGCGAGAGCTCTCGACCATCAGGGGATGAGCGTTCAGGCGGCCTTTTGGGAGCAGCGATGGAAATACGTCTGCCAGCATGGTCGGTCCCATCGCAGGCAAAAGGCGCGCACATCCTGCAAGTCGTCCAGCCGCGGTGACAGCCAGGATGTAAGTCGGGCCGAGAGCGTCAAACCCATCTGCCTCGCAGTCGTCGACCACTTCCACATCCCAATTCAAGCGAGTGGCAAAGACCGACGCACGTAGCCTATGATGGTCCTGAACCAGCTGCGCTTCGTAGCAATTTTTTGGTGTCGAGATCGCGAATACCTGCATGGATTTCTCCGTCGTTGTTAGGCGACGGGAACTCAGCACGAATCGGAATCGGGCGTCAGTTGTCGAATCCTACAAGGTTTTTTGTGAGTGAGTCGCGGCAAGGAGATCACCGCCTTTGCCGAAGTCTTCTGCTTTTCGCCGAAATCGCCGCGGGCACATTTGTAGGATTCACAGTAAAACATACCGTGAACCCGTCGGTGCCGCGGCCTTGCTAAGCTTCAGGCTCTAAACGGAAATATCCATTTGCTCTACGTTTCGGGCTTCTCCGCGTTAACCTTTCGTTAACCTAAAAGCCCTTGCTGAAAATGCAGAATCGGCTCTAATAGCTAGTGGCGGAACTTTACCGGTTTCGCGAAAAATTCCGCCACTTGCAGGAAATGGGTTTTGAGATGGCGAAGACCGCAGCAAAAACAGCGCCAGTCGTCGAAGGGTTGACCGCATTGATGGAGCGTCATGCCGACGCTCTCTCCAGCCAACTTCAAGCCCATCATCTCAAGGTCTTCCCGCCGACGTCCGAAAAGGGCATTCGATCCTTTGCACCGTCAGAAGCCTCAAAATTGCTTGGCATCGGTGAGTCTTATCTTAGGCAAACTGCTTCGGAAATGCCTGAATTGCACGTTAGCATGAGTCCCGGCGGTCGACGCACGTTTACGATCGAGGATATTCATTCAATCCGTAAGCACCTGGACCTGATTGGCCGCGGGAACCGGCGCTACCTGCCCCATCGTCGCACGGGAGAGCAGCTTCAAGTCATCTCGGTGATGAATTTCAAAGGCGGCTCGGGCAAGACGACGACGGCCGCGCATCTGGCACAGTACCTGGCAATGCGTGGCTACCGAATTCTGGCGATTGATCTTGATCCCCAAGCAAGCCTTTCCGCACTCTTCGGCAGTCAGCCAGAAACTGACGTTGGTCCGAACGAAACACTCTATGGCGCCATCCGGTATGATGACGAGCAGGTCCCAATCGAGCAGGTTGTCCGAGGAACGTACATCCCGGATCTTCATCTAATTCCCGGCAATCTTGAACTGATGGAGTTCGAGCACGACACCCCCCGCGCGCTTATGAACCGGAAGGAAGGCGACACGCTTTTTTACGGTCGGATCAGTCAGGTCATCGAAGACATCGCGGACAACTACGATGTCGTCGTTATCGATTGCCCTCCTCAACTTGGCTACCTCACTCTTTCGGCTCTGACTGCCGCAACCTCGATCCTCGTCACCGTCCATCCGCAGATGTTGGATGTAATGTCGATGAACCAGTTTCTGGCGATGACCTCGAATCTCCTTCGGGAAATCGAGAATGCAGGCGCCCAGTTCAAGTTCAATTGGATGCGCTACCTCGTCACTCGTTTTGAACCGAGCGATGGCCCGCAGAACCAGATGGTGGGCTATCTGCGTTCGATCTTCGGCGAAAATGTCCTCAATTTTCCGATGCTCAAGACGACGGCCGTTTCGGACGCTGGTCTGACAAATCAAACCCTCTTTGAGGTTGAGCGCGGACAGTTCACGCGCTCAACCTATGATCGGGCCTTAGAGGCGATGAACGCCGTCAACGACGAGATCGAAACTCTGATCAAAAAAGCATGGGGTAGAACCACATGAGTCGGAAGCACCTCCTTGACGTCTCCACGGACGCCCCCGACAGCTCATCAGCTGCTGAACACAGAGCGGCAAAGACTCGCTCCATGCCGCTTCTCGGCGTGACCAGAAAAGAACGAGATCCAGCGACGAAGCTGACTGCAAACATCGGTAACGCGTTGCGCGAGCAAAATGATCGTCTTGGTCGTGCCGACGAGATCGAGCGGCGTCTAGCCGAAGGTCAGGCCGTGGTTGAACTGGACACGTCGTTAATTGAGTCGTCCTTCGTTCAGGATCGTATGCAAGGTGATATCGAAGGACTTCTTGCATCCGTCCGCGAGCAAGGACAGCAGGTCCCAATCCTTGTGAGACCTCATCCCGTTAAACCCGGGCGCTACCAGGTTGCCTTTGGACACCGCCGGCTGCGCGCCGTTTCGGAGCTAGGACTGCCGGTCAAGGCGGTTGTTCGGGACTTGACGGACGAGCAGTTGGTTATCGCACAGGGTCAGGAAAACAATGAGCGCGAAGACCTCACCTTCATCGAAAAGGCACGTTTCGCACACAAGCTAAACAAGCAGTTTCCACGAGAAATCGTCATCGCGGCTATGTCAATCGACAAAAGCAACTTGTCGAAGATGCTCCTGCTTGTCGACGCCCTCCCCTCTGAATTGATCGATGCCATTGGCGCCGCTCCAGGCGTTGGACGCCCAAGTTGGCAGCAATTGGCAGAGCTGGTTGAGAAAGCATCGTCTCCGGGAGGCGCGGCGAAATATGCGGCCTCGGAAGAGGTGCAGGCGCTGCCGTCGTCAGACCGGTTCAAGGCGGTGATCGACCATTTGAAACCGCGTCGGATTGCGCGCGGGTTGCCAGACGTCATGTCGACCCCCGATGGCGACAGGCTTGCGCAGGTCACGCAGAGCAAGAGCAAGGTCGAAATTACCATTGACAGGAAAGCCACGCCGGATTTCGCGGCTTTCGTACTCGAGCATTTGCCGGCGCTCTACCAGGAGCATCGCGCAACGCATCAACGGAAACAGGGAGTGTAACCCGCAAAAGAAAAGAGCTCCCTCAACGTCGCCGTCGTGGAAGCCCTTCTGTCTCTGTAGCAAGAACAGAATCGCATTTCCTCGAATCCTCGTCAAGAGTCTTTGGCGCCGTTTTGGTGAGCGAATTTCGTTTGCCTGGTGAAAGGTGAGAGACAATGCATTCGGGGAATGTGACGACGCCGTTCGGGCGGCGGCCGATGACGCTTGCGCTCGTGCGGCGCCAGGCGGCAATAGAGATCAAGCATGGAAAGATTGCCGATAAGTGGAAAGTGTTGAGAGACGCTTCCGCCGCGATGGGACTGCTCGGGATCCAGTCGAACAGCCTGGCCGTTCTTGACGCACTTTTGAGCTTTTATCCTGACAATGAGTTGCGTCAGGACGCACAATTGATTGTCTTCCCGTCGAATGCTCAACTGGCGCTTCGGGCGCATGCAATGGCGGGCGCAACGTTGCGGCGGCATATAGCTATCCTGGTGGAGTCGGGGTTAATCGTCCGTAAGGATAGCGCAAATGGCAAGCGCTTCGCCCGTAAGGGCGACGATGGCCGGATCGAGAACGCTTTCGGCTTCGACCTGTCGCCCCTGCTGGCGCGATCGGAAGAGTTGGCGATGTTGGCGCAAAGAGTGGCGGCCGAGAGAGCCTCTCTCAGGAAGGCCAAAGAGAGCCTTACCATTTGCCGGCGGGATGTTCGCAAACTTATCACGGCTGCAATGGTCGAGGGCGCAGACGGCGATTGGCAGACGACCGAAGATATCTACGTTGCGCTCGTGAGCAGAATTCCGCGTGTTCCGACCCTTGAAGGGGTCACTAGCGTTCTCGATGAAATGTTGATGCTCCGTGAGGAAGTGCTCAATCGATTGGAAAACCTTGAGAATAATGAAAAAATTAGCACCAATGCTGCTCGTATCGAGCAGCACATACAGAATTCAAAACCCGAATCCATCAATGAATATGAACCTCGCTCCGAAAAGGAGCAGGGGGCAAAGGCTGGCTTGAGCCATCAGCCGAAGAATAAATCGCAAAGGGCGTTCCCATTGGAATTGGTGCTCAAGGCGTGCCCGATGATCAGCGACTATGCGCCACGCGGCGTGGGGAACTGGCGAGATCTGATGTCTGCCGCTGTGGTGGTTCGATCTATGCTGGGGGTAAGCCCTTCCGCCTACCAGGATGCCTGCGAGGCGCTAGGACCGGAGAACGCGGCGGTGGCAATTGCGTGCATCCTGGAAAGGGCTAATTTTATCAACTCCCCTGGAGGCTATCTGCGGGATCTAACGCGCCGGAGTGAGCGCGGTGAATTCTCGCTTGGCCCGATGTTAATGGCGTTGTTGAAGGCCAACGGACAAGGTGGTTTGAGGGCTGGGTAGGTGCGGCTGATCGTTATCCTGCCGCTGAGGATTTCGGTTGTGGTCAGCTGACCACAGAGCTAACCCCTTGGAAGACGCTGATTTTCGAAGGCGGCTTGTCGGAGGGACTGTGTGCCGGTTACCGTCGGGCCCTGAGCTAAATGACGCCTCTTAGGGGAACAGTAGACCGTGACCTCAATACGAAGTCGCTCCAAAGTCGAGCACAAACAAGCCAGGAGCGAAGTCTTCGCACGATTCAGTAATTCATTGGAACCGTCGCGGCGAGCAAATCGCAAGGTGGCCTGCTGCGCCGGCTAATCGCGAATGCGCGATGGCGCCGAAGGAATAGGACGCAAACAATAGGAACAAATACCTGCTGCTATCCGCAGAGGCCCCGATCCTGGTCGAAGCGAAAGCCGATGCCCGCTGGTAGCTGGATTTCGTTCACGACCAGTTCACTTGCGGAAGGCGGTTTCGCGTGCTCAACATCGTCGACGATGTGACGCGCGAATGCCTGGCGGCGATCCCGGACACCTCGATCTTGCGTCGTCGCGTCGCTCGAGAGCTGACGACCCTCATCCTATGCGCGGCAAACCTGGAATGGTCGTTTCCGACAGGCACCGAACTCACCTCAAATGCCATCCTTGCCCGGTCGAAAGATCATGAGGTCGAGCGGCACTACATCGCGCCGGGAAAGGAGATGCAGAATGGCTATGTCGAGAGCTCCAACGGCTGCATGCGCGACGAGCTGCTCAACGAAAGCCTCTTCTTCGGCCTCGATCATGCCCGAAGTGCCATTGCCGAATGGGCCGACGATTACAACCAATTCCGGCCGCACGCATCGCTCGGATACCAGACCCCGACAAATGATGCCGAAATAACCGCCGTAACCGCGCCATTTGGCCTACTCTAAACCGCCGAGGCTCTAATCGCCGCCGGATGAGGATTGAGCGCCAGCCAGCGGGTCCAGTGATCAAGGTTTTTCCGCCCGACCTGCTGTCGTGGGCCAACTGGCAGGGAGTTTTTTGGAGTAAGACGCCCCGCCAACAGCTAGTTTTCCAGTGGTCAGCTGACCACAGCTCCAACACTTTGAAAAGAAACGACTTTTCAGACGCTTCTATGAACGGTGCACGACCCGCTCCTCGGGGCCACCTTTCACAAGGTCAGCCATCGAGATAGGTACCGTCCTGTCGCCGCCATGGGTTCGCAGGTTTTGATGGGCAATTTTGATCGTAATGACCGCAAAGATCTCATGACATTCTAAGGTCACGGTTGACTGGGTAGAATGGCCGCCAGCCTTCTATGCGGCTGGTGTAGTAAGGTCAGTTGATGCACGGACCCGATCGAGCAGCTTCGTGTTGTGCGCCCAGCATGGGCGCACTCTTGTGGGTGGAAGTCCCTACCGTAAGTTGGTCATGGCGAGCGAAGCGAAGCGCAACTGAGGAAGGGCGACCAACCGTGAGGAGGAAGCGTGGATCGAAACTGAGGGCCGATGAACAAGAATCGGATATGGCGGTGCCGACCAGGGCGAGCGGGCAAAGAACGGTGAAGCTCTCTTGACCAAGAGGCGGTGGCGTAGATCCGGCGGTCGGGCAGTGAAGGAGTGCGCTCTTACCTGGGGAGATCTCGCCTCACGCCAAAGGGCGACGGTGTCGAGCCTGAGCGAGAAGCAGAGGCCGTAGTAGTGAGCACGGAAGTGCGGACGAAGGGCCGAACGAGCGAAAGGGAGAACCGCTGGTTATCTGATTTGAACGGTCTCTGATGGTCGCGTCAGCGAAGCTCGCCGATCTGGCAGGTAGGGTGAAGCTCGAAGGGCCACGGCAGCGAGAAATGAAATCCGCCGCACCAGGATAAGCAACGCCATGCGTCAGGCTGGGAGAACTGCGATCCTGACGACTTCAACTGCTCCAACCGCCCGGTTGCGGATCCGGATGCCGGGTGGCTGGGAGGGAGGAGCCGAGGCAACAGGCTCCCCCTATCCCCATCAAGCGACCAATGACAATGTTTGTCACGACTGAAAGCAGACATTAGAGCGTATCCGGATTTAGTTGAATCGGAAGGGATTCCGTTTTTGGCTGTTTTGTGATTCAAGATGCTGGCTGGAGTGGAGGCCAGCATCGGATGACTCGACCTCTTTCAAATGATCTTCGCAAGCGTGTTGTTGATGCAATCGAAGCCGGCGAGAGCTGCCGGTCGGTGGCGGTGCGGTTCGGTATTGCCGTGTCTTCAGCGGTGAAGTGGTCTCAGCGCTACCGTTCGAGCGGATCTGTCGCGCCTGGGAAGATGGGCGGCCACCGCAAGCGGGTTCTTGAGCCGTACCGAGCGTTTATCGCCGAGCGGATCAACCAGACGCCGCATGTGTCACTGAACAGGTTGAAGGAAGAACTGGCCGCACGAGGGGTGAAGGTATCCCACGACACCGTATGGCAGTTTCTGCGGCGCGAGGGACTACGGTTCAAAAAAAACACTGTTCGCCCTTGAGCAGGCGCGCGCTGACGTCGCGCGACGGCGACAGCGCTGGCGATCCTGGCAAGCTGGCCTCGATCCAAGCCGGCTGGTCTTCATCGATGAAACCTGGATCAAGACCAACATGGCGCCGCTTCGAGGCTGGGGGCCGAAGGGCAAACGGCTGCGCAGCTTCGCCCCGCACGGACATTGGCGCACCCTGACTTTCCTCGGCGCGTTGCGCTGCGATCGGCTCACCGCGCCTTGTGTCTTCGATGGACCGATCAACGGTGAGTGCTTTCGCGCTTATGTCGAACAGCAACTCGTACCAGTGCTCAAACCCGGCGATATCGTCGTGATGGATAATCTCGGCTCCCACAAGTCGGTCGCCATCCGTCAGATGATCCGCAACGCTGGTGCTCGGCTCTGGTACCTGCCGCCATACTCCCCCGACCTTAATCCGATCGAACAGGCTTTCGCCAAAATCAAGCACTGGATGCGCCTGGCTCAGAAGCGAACCATCGATGACACCTGGCGCCACATCGGACACCTCGTCACAACCATCGAGCCCAGCGAATGCAGCAACTACTTCGCCAATGCCGGATATGCTTCCGTGAAAACCTGAAACGCTCTAGCTTGTAATCTTTGCAACGCTTCCGCGAGATGCTTCAGGACGATGACCTCCCAGGCTCCGAGGACAGTCGGAACTTGCTGGTCGCGAAACAATATGTTTGCAGATTTTGGCCGTAGTCATTCTTGTAGAAATCATAGCTGCCGGCGTGGACAAAGGCCCAACCGAATTGTCGACCATCCTCGAAAGAACGCCGAAACGCTTATGGGATTTTGAATGAAACAAACACTGTCTGACTGGGTCCTAGCTCGCGCCCGAATTCTTCGTGCGGCCGAGATGGATTGGCCGCGAGGGGAGGGGGCCGTTATCGGCTTTCAATGGCGCCGTCGAGGGTCATGGCCCGCGCGCCTCTACGGAACGTAATCGCCGCGGCTGAAACCGCAGCATGTTCCGAGGGAGGGAGGGCGAGCAGGGGGAAGAAGCCGCCTCCGCGGTCGAGGATGTAGGCGCTGAGCCGAAACTATGGAGCGATAGCGACTAGCGGTCCTGGCGCTGCAGATCCCCAAAGCCGGACCTGCAAGCTATGCCGTCGAATAGCGGCAAGAAGAAACACCCTGCCATCGGTTGCCGGATGAACCGTGCCCTCAGCGGCGAATGAGGCCAAACCGGTGGGCTTCGTCCAGCAGGACCCGCACCGAGGACGGTTGCCACTTCTTGCCGCCGCGGACAGGCCGTTCTCCCATCTGGTCCAGTTGCGCGGCGATGTCGCGCAGCGACAGATTGGGATCGGCAATGGCAATCGCTGCCACCAGCTTCATCAGGTAGTCTTCGGGAGCGCGGCGAGGGGACCGAGCAAGGAGTTCCTTCTCCGCCAGCTTTTCGCGGACCATGCGATGAACAGCGCGACGAAGGCGTTCGACGGTCCAGTCGTGGCCACGGCGATTGAGCACCCGCACGACATTGTCCCAACTGTGCTGCGGCCGGAGTTGCCGCACCATCGGCAGCCACGTCTGCGCCGATGCAATGAGTTCATCAAGATATAACTTATGCCGTGCTTGCGAGACTGCCTTGATCGCCTCCGGCCGTCGTTCTCGCAGACCCGGATTTCCAGGAAGCTTGCCGCGCGCCTTCGCCGCCTTAATGCCGGCTTTGGTGCGCTCGGCGATGAGCGCCCGCTCAAGCTGCGCGACCGCGCCGAGGACCTGAAGGGAAAACATGCCCTGTGGTGTGGACGTATCGATCGGATCGCGGATCGACCGGAAATGGACGCCGCGTTCTTCAAGGTCCTCGATCACCTGCAACAGATGGCTGACCGACCGAGCAAGGCGATCCAGCCGGACAACAACAAGCACGTCGCCGGCGGCGAGCTCGCCGAGCAGTCTCGTTAGGACGGGCCGTGCCCGTGAAGCACCTGATGCTTGCTCCTGAAAAATCCGCTCACAGCCGGCGGCGCGCAGCTCGTCCATCTGCGCATCATGGACCTGATCATCAGTCGAGACGCGTGCATAGCCGATAAGCCGTTTGGGTGCTGACGATGGATTGGCGCCTGGCCGTTTTGCCATGGTTTTCTCACGGGTATTTCAGGTGCTTTGTACAGATAAGGAATGCGTGAGAAAAGGAGTAGTTGCAAGCGTATTTTAGGCATTGAATAGCGGCCCGTCAGACTCGAAATGCTACCGCCGACGAGCAATGGAGCGTCCGCAGTGGCAAATGCGCGTCAGCGGGCTTCCAGGGCGGAAATGCCGGAAAAACAGCGGCTTTGGTGATGGCTGCGGGCGGAGAAGCCTGCTCAAGGGCGCCGGCGCTCAATTCCGGAAATGAGGACCAGCCATGTGCACCGACGGCGGTCGCCGAATTTTGCGATGACTGAGTCCGGTCATCCCGGCCGAAATCACCTTGGAAGCCCGGAAAACAAGGCGTTCGGGGATCCGGGGCGACCGACACACTGATTTGCGGCTCCAAATCCGATAAGCATTACTTATCGGAAGTGAGACGCCTAGCCAGCAATAATGCCCACTAGCGAACCCTAAGATACATATAGAGTTCCTATAAGAAATCGTTTACCATAAAATCAATGGCTTACGACTTCGGCAGATTGGCAATTTCGAGTCTTTTGGAACCGGCGTTTCGCGCCGGTATCGCTTTCACACGTCTTGACGAGCGGATCGCCCGTTCGCCGGTCGGCGCCGGCTGGATCGAACGATCCCACTTTACCGACGCGTGTGCGTCGCTCTGGATCGACGGCGAACTTGTTCACCTCGAAGACCTCGTTCTCCATGACGACACCCGCGATATTCGCACACCCACCCATGAACTGACAATCGCCGGCGACGTGCTGCGCACCCGGCGGCGCATTGCCGCGCAACCACCGGTCTGGGCACTGTCGCCCGACGGCATTCGCGCGCTCAGGCAAACCTCGGATGTGACATCGGTCAGCGCCGATGATGCTGAGCGGGGCGCCGCGGCCAAGCGGCCTGTCGCCGTCGAGCCGATAGGGGAGGGGGACGATGCTGACAGCGGCGAAGGCCTCCCCGGTGTCGACTATGCCGCCATTGATGCGGTACTGGCCCGGTCCGAGGCGGCGATCGAGAGTGCCACCCGACCTGGCCGTGGCAGCGGGTCGGAAAAAGATCCGATGATCTATGACCTCGACTGGGATGAGGATGCCCGGTTCGAAGAATGGCGCGGCGTGTTGCGACAGGCCGAGCACCTGCCGGCGGTGCTGCAGGCGATCGTCGCCCTCGATGCCTGGAACGAGATTTTGGTCCTTCAGCACGCACCTTGGCTCGGCCGATTGTTTGCCTCCTCGATTCTGCGGCAGGCCGGCATCACCACCGGTGCACATCTCGCCGCCATCAGCCTCGGCCTCAAAACCATCCCCGTCGATCGGCGCCGGCATCGCGATCGCGAAACGCGGCTGCTGGCCATCGCCCACGGGCTTTTGTCGACCGCGGATATCGGCATGAAAGAACATGACCGGCTGGTGCTGGCGCGAACCCTGTTCGAGCGGAGGCTGGAGGGGCGACGCGCCTCCTCGAGGTTGCCGGAACTGGTAGAGCTGGTCATGGCAAAGCCGCTGGTATCTGCCGGCATGGTGGCGAAGACGCTTGAGGTCACGCCGCAAGCGGCGCGGCGGATCGTTTTGGAACTGGGGCTGAGGGAGATGACGGGGAGGGGGAGGTTTCGGGCATGGGGGATCGTCTGATCCAGTGCGATACGGTTATGACAAAGCGACAGAGCTCAGGTTACTGTTTGCGACATCGATGGAGAGAATGTAGGCGGGAATTAAGGGCCCCTTATGTGGGATGGCTACGCCTAATTGAGCCAAGAGTTGCGCCAGCCGGCTCAAGAAGATGCTTCCAACCCAAGCGTAAAGGAGATTCGCTTTGGCTTGACGTCAAATGCCGTCGACGTTCCAGATCGATTGATCTGAACAGATTTTTGTATCGCAAAGCGTAGGGCAGATCGACTTGGCCCGCAAAAGCGATAAGACCCAAGAGGTGCTGGCGTAACCCTTCGACAGACGAGAAGCCGCGGTTAGCTGCGTGCGCCCTAGGTCCAACGCCTTCATGCAGGAGAAAATGCAGATGCATCCTCATTTTAGCACGAAATTCTCGGGTCAATTTCGGTTTTGAACCGTCTACCAGTAGCCCTAATACCACCTTGCGTGCACCAGGTGGTACTATCAGAGTTTTGCTAGTGTTAGGTGCTAGGCCGTAAAGGCCCAACGCGGCGTATATCTCTCCGACCAACTGGATTGAACGTTGTCGGCCAAACGTCTTATCGGTAGTCGACAAAATAATATCATCTGCATACCGCGTATAGCGCACCCCGAATTTCTCAGAGACGCCCTGAAGCTTCTCGTCGAGAGCCCTCACTGCAAGGTTTGCGAGCATCGGACTAGTGGGAGCCCCTTGAGCCAAGGTTCCCATGATCCTGCTATTGTATTCTCCAATGCCGTTGGGCGTTCGCATGCTGCTACGCCTGTTACGGGTCGCTATGCTTCCCTTTTCACGATGCACATCGCGCAGGCGTGTGCAAATTCTAGCGAGCTCGAGGGCCGTGAGAGGTTGATATCCTCTTTCTAGAAAGACCCGGTAGACGTCTATCTCGGTTATGGACTCAAAAAAATCGCGCACATCAACCTTGATTAGCCATTGCGCGCCCCGGTGCTTGAAAGCGGCATTGAAAAGCTTGCTTTCCGGTGCAAATGCCGAACTCGCTGGGTGGCAGGGCGCCTTTTCAAGAATCTCAGACAAGATCCAGCGCAAAAGGCTCATAAGCTGAGGCTCGGGAACAGCAATGAATCGCAGTCTAGGGGATTGGTTCGGGACTGGTCGTTTTCGGATCGTGAATTGCCTGTAGGGGTCTTCGCCTTCGCGTGACACGAGGCTCCGTAGATACTTGACGCTTTGGCCGCTCAGATGAGCGAGATGACCCAAAGTTAGAATTGGCGGGCCTGACGATTGGACCCGAAGGGTTTGCTCGGCGATAATCACGGCATTATTGAGTATGTCGGCATCAACGCCCGCCAGTTCGCCAGCTCTTACAAAGCGTTGAGAGTTCCACGCCATCTACTTTGACCCCCATAGGGTTTCGTTGATCGAGACGTAAGCGAGACGTGCGCTGCGGCGGCCATGGCCGTACGTTTCGATCAAGGATATCATCAAGCGGACGCTTGATCGCGAACACGTCGTAATCGACGGCCCAGGGCCCGAAGGCCCATCGGTGCCAATCCTTTCGAATCGACATCCACTAGACATCGCGGGGAACCCTCAACGATTTTGGAAAGTAGTACCCATTTCTTGATTTTGGAAGCTGTTTAGCTGCGGAGGGCAGTGCCAGCCTGTGCAAAACGAGGCGGCCTCGATCTGTCAGCTGGTTATGGCCGTCAATCCAACTCAAGTCTCTCAGTTTCAGAAGTGCCTCATTAACGTCAAAGAGATTTAAGCCAAGTCGACCGGAGATGGCTTCGGGAAGCCTTGGCCCTCGCTGCAAGGCAGCCAGCACAATGGCCTCAATTGTGATCGGTTGAGCGGGTTCGCTGGCCGATTGCAGCCCGACCGCGGCTTCCAATCGCGCTTTCTCTGCGACAGATCCAATAGCCAGTGGGAACGGTGATCCCACGTCAACGGTCACCCTTGAGGGGAATAGCGGCTTGCTCCTTTTGAATTTCTCCCAAAATATTGCCGGCGCGTTGTTCGGCATGGAATGGGAGAAGGCGATGAGCGAGCCTGTTTGACCATAACCTAGAGCTACCTCAGCCAGTCGCTTGGGCACGTACTTTTGGCAAAAAGCTTCAATCTCCGCAGCTTTCGACGGTGGAAACACTGATCGAATTGTCGGGCACACTACCGCTACGTGAACCGTAGGCTGACATGGGTGGTTTCTTACACGTTCGATGCCATCTGTTGTCCCTGAAAAGGCTATCACATCAAAGGAAAGACCAGCTGCTTCGCGACGAGACCACCAGCTTCGCACGGACCGGACCCGCCAAGCAGCGTTGAGAAAGTCATTTATTCGATCCCCCGAACCGATAAAATCCGTGGCTAGTACGAAGCGTCGAACCTTCCTCTCCCGAATGATCTGAGCGCCGGGGCTCAGGAGAACGTCTCGCTTATGCAGTTTCTGGAATTGAGTTAAGATGTTCGCGGTCACGCCCTCACTGCCAATCTGTTCTCCGATGTATCGTTGGCGCGGCACCAGGGCTGGACCGACCTTGTCCTCCGCCCGTAGCGTTTTCCCGACCTTCGTTTCTTTGAATAGGCGGTGTGGCTTGCCTTTACGTTTCGCAC
Source organism: Rhizobium lentis (assembly GCF_014200175.1). GTDB lineage: Bacteria > Pseudomonadota > Alphaproteobacteria > Rhizobiales > Rhizobiaceae > Rhizobium > Rhizobium mulingense. The sequence continues at coordinate 37,049 of NZ_JACHBD010000013.1, forward strand.
GTTCCGTCTCGTTGAAAAGCGCCAGTGGAAGTTCGCTCTCGGTAATTTGTCTTTCCAACAGCTCCATCATGGCTTGCCGAAACTCGTTGGCGGAAACGAGTTTCAGTAGGGACAGAAGAAGTCGAGCGTTCGCGCGATCCGCTTCGTCGAACCTCTCCAGCCAAGCAATGACTCGGTTATTGTCTAGGAACTTTTGTGTCACTATACCTCCACTACGCGGTCCACCGGGTTCGACAGAAAAGACAAACTCGAACCGCAATAAAAACGGGCGGGCTAAAATAACTTAGCTGTTTTCGCGATGCTGTGCTCTCAAAGTTCAGTAAGGTCTGTCCGGCAACCAGCTTGACTGAGATGAGCCCGAAGTCGTGCGATGCGGCTTTTCGGAACGGCCAGAGCCAAAAATCTCTGTGCACGTGACGCAGCAACGTACAACTTGCGGGCATCCTCTTCCCAGCGGTCAGCGGGCTTACCTTCAAGATGATCTAGTATCCCCCCGGCCGACCTGACAGTGAGAACTACACATACCGCCGGAAATTCCATCCCCTTTACGGAATGAATGGTTTGAGCAGGCGGGGCTTGCAAAGGCGGTTGAGATAGAGCGATTGCAAGACCTTTGTTCTTGCGCAGGCGCTGCGAGATCGACCGCTCGCCCTTCAGGCCAGGCGCGAGCACCGTTCTTGCTCTATCCAACCAGCTGTCTGCCGTATCGCTTTCGAGAAAAGCGAGATCGTTTGCGATGGAGATGATTTGCGGTCGCCAGCGGCCATCGTCCAAGCCTGCCTCCGACATATGGGTGTGATAAGCGCCGATTGACGAAATATGCTGTTGAACGAAAAGCACCGTCCGATGCAAATTCGTGAGACCCTCGCGTCGATTACCAACAGCAAATGCGAACTGATACTTCATGATCGCTTCTGCGAGCAAAAGGGTCGCGTCTTGACTGTCGGTCGGCGATGGAAGGCCAATGGCGTTGCCGGCGCTAGCTCTCGTGGCGGCAATGACGGGTGATCGCGAATGTGTAATTCCAAGTCGCTCTATAAGGGCGTTGAATGTGGAGCCGATTGTGCTCGGTACCTTGAGCCCTGAATAAGAGATCAGATGAACTAAAGCCTGTTCGTTCTTGAAGGGGCCAAGTGCTTCATCTGGTGGGAGGGCTACCTTTGACGGGCGCAGAGCTACGATGGCTCTACAGATACTTGGTGAGGAGCGAAAGTTACCCGACATTGAAAGCTGCTGGTCGCCGGGGAATTTCGCGCAGAATTTTAAAAGCTCATCGGTGACCCCACCTCTAAACCGGTAAATTGATTGGTTCGGATCGCAGATGACTTTCACTGCAATTCCAGACTCTCTCAGCCATTCGATGATGCTCAAGTCAGTAGGGTTGCAGTCTTGCGATTCGTCGACGATCACCTCTCCAAAGCGTGCTGCTAGCACGGCGCCCAGGGTCTTTCGAAATTCACTGTTCTCAAGCCGCGCCGCTACGATCGTCCGGACATCATCGAAATCGATCAAGCCTTTCCCGAGTGCATTTTTCTGCATTCTCAGCGCTCGGGTTTCCCATGCTGTTATGTTTCGGGTATCGACGTCAAACCCATCATCTTTCGCAAGATCTTCGTCTACTGCGCCCGTTGATCGGTCAAAAATTTCAAAAGGAAGCGACTGAGCCTTTTCAAAAGGAACGACTTCCCATTGACCCTTGTCCGGGACGAGCGTTGGTTTCGCATCGGTTCCGATTATGCCGAATGGAACGATGAAAAATTGCCAAAGGAACCGGTCAAATGTCCCGATGAAGCTTGGAAAAATCGGGTGCGGCAGGACGTTGAGTGCCTTTAATCGAGCTTCGAGTTCTTCTACCGCCGCGTTCGTAAACGACAGAAATGCGATCGCGCGAGGAGAGTTTCCGTCCCGCAAGACATGCCGGGCTCGTTCGACAAGCGTGCGCGTTTTGCCGGCCCCGGGACAGGCAACGACGAATGCAGAGCCGGGGCATTTAATTACGGCCAACTGCTCTGGTGTGGGAGAGTAAGAATTTTCGTTCACGCGACGACCGCTTCGATAGCTTTCTTGATATAGGCGGGGACCTTGAACGGTTTCCCCTCTTCAATTTCCTTTGCCAGGAGTTGAGCGAAATCGCCTTTTCGGGTGGATTTGAAGATCTTGTGGACCGCTTTAGCGCGTTCGTCGCCCGATAGCGCGGTGGCTTTGTCCCACTTCTTTGCCGACTTTGGATGCAGCTCAAGATAGACTGTTCGCAGAATATCAATATTGCCTGCCTCGATGAGTTCGGTCTCAAGCGAGTAAGTGCTGTTGATGGCCTCAAAAAAAGGCTTCGCACCCAACTTGTCGGCTATCTCTGTGAAGGCTTTTTGTCTTCGCTCTCCTGGGATCAGCTCAGGCTCGAGCGAGGCTCGTTCGGCCGCCGTGTCTTCATCCTCGTCACCGTCATCCTCTTCATCATCTGGGGCCAGCCCTTTATCACCGTCGGTAAGAACGACCACGCGTTCAGCGATCCTGGCATCGTTCAACGTCGTAAGGAGGAGCTTCACGTAGGGTTCAAAATCAACCCCGTCGATCGCAACGAAAACGGCCGACATAAAAAGCCGCAGCTTTTCCTCATGGCCATTGAGGGTGTGCATGCGTGCGATAGCGGGAAGCAAAAGTGCTTCCGCGATCCCTTCGACGAGCAGCACTCGCCCCCCGAAAAGCAGTGCCGCTTTGGTTACATCGAGATAGCGGTCGACTTTCCGGCGGTCGACGCTATTCAAGGGGAGCTCACACATCGGTATGACACGCGATGATCTTCTGACCGCTGCAGCGGTGATCGTCGCCTCCACCACGGTTTCGGAGGCATCGCTCGATTCGTCCGATAGCGCCGACCCCGCACTACCCTCAATAATCGCCGCGTCTAGCTGCGGTCCATGATCAGATGTTGTTACGGTGGGTGAAGATTTGAACAACACGAGCCGTTCGCTCGATACCCAAGCGGAAAGGTTTGGGGAGTGAGTTGCCACAACGATTTGTATCTCGCCCGCAAAAGATCCGTCTGTTGGCTGAGACTTGCGAGATAGCTCTGCTTGGTCGCGCAAGAAAGAGAGAACCGCTGCCTGGAGCTGCGGATGCAGATGGGCTTCTGGCTCCTCAACAAGGAAAAGCGTCAAATCGGCGGTGCGGACCTTTTCCAGCTCGACGGCGATCGTGGCCATGAAGAGTAGGTTCGCGTAGCCGTGACCCGAGTATCGCAGATCCTCAGGATTTACACCGTGGTCAGCCAAACGAAACCGCAGGTCTCTTGCAATGTCGATCAGGGACTCGTCCGAAGCGAAGCCGATCGATGCAGACTGTCGGCGGACACCCGATGTAAGAGCCTGAAGTCCTTTCTCCACAGCGCTATCGACCTTGCTCAAAACATCGTGCCGCGGCGTACGCGCCAGTTCTTTCGCTAGGGCCTCGGGTGAAGAGCCTTCCAGGAAATGCTTCAGGAGGGCCATGATCCTGGTTGGATTTCCAGACGCAAGCGAACGTTTTGCGTCTCGCAGCGGCGGCAGATACACATGTCTTATAGTATCGTGGCATCCCGGCTCCGGGCTGTTTCCGGGTCTCCCACCCCAAAGTGATGGTTTCGGATACGTCTGATCCTTGTCGAACGTCAGTCCGAAAGCGGCCTTGTTCAAAGAGGCATCGGTTGCTACTGAAATCATTCGGCCCTGCTGCGCCGTCGTCAGTTCTTCGAATTCGCCGACGACCTCAAAAAGCGAACTTGTGCCTTGGAAACGAACATCCGTAGTCTCGCAATAGATCTCTCTTCGGCCTCCGAGTGGAGCAGTCAAAAGGCGCATCGCATCGATGGCATTGCTTTTTCCGCCATTGTTCTCGCCGACGAAAACGGTGAGATCGGGCTGAAGTTGTATCGCAGACTGTTCAAAGGAACGAAAATTTTGAAGTTTTAACGTCTTAAGAAACATCGATTTGCTCCATTTTACCAATCATACGAGGGGTTTGGAGACTTTTCGACAATGAGACAGCGCAATCCACCGTTGAATTTAACGAAGGGGGACGGGACAAAGGTCATCAACCACGCAAAACCCATGACGGCTCGTTGAATTTGGCGAATGGTGATTTTAGTCGCTGCTGTTTTACAACACCTATGAAGTCGTAAGGCTCGGAGGTTCTCGGCATGTACCAATACAGGATCAGGACATCATCCTGGCCGCCCTGTTCAAGCGCACTGTCTGCACATGTCATGAGGTTCCGCTCGAACTGAGCTGGTAGAACCGGTGCTCCAACTGCAACGGCAATCGTCTGCATCTTCTTTCGAGCACCGAATGTGACGCCGGAGTGAAAAAAGAGATCCGGCCGGCCACGCGTTTTCCTCATTCCCTCCTTTACAAGCTTCTCGATCTGCTTTTGCTGGGAAATGTCAACGTTGAGCAGCCGGTGACCGAACCGCGTCCAGCCTTCAGGCCGAGTGGCTTCGAGTCCTTCGAGAATGTTGGACCAGAATTGTGTAGTGGCAGCCAGACGCGCAGATAGCCGAACCCCACGGTTTTCGTCGTGGATGTACCTCAGCGATCCAGACAGTCCGTACCATGCGAGGTGGCCTCCGTCATATTCGTCCTCACCAATATTGAACCGGGTTGTCGAGTAGAGAGCGAGCAGGTCCAACTCGTCGGCGGTATAGGTCGAATTTCTTTCAATCTCTGCTCGCCGGGTCAGGTAGTGACAGCGTTCAACCTCCCTTGGAACCAGCTCAAAGACAGTCTCCAGATCGAATACTGACATCGTAGGCGCGATATCCGCATCCTCAGGAATAAAGCCGGCTTGTTTAAGTTGGGGCCAATGTGATGATAAGGGGCCAACCGCGTCGTGAACGATGTTAAGCCGCACAATGTCGCGGATTCCCTTTGGATGGATTTCAAAGGCGCCTTGGCGCGAGTTGAATGACAAAGGCGCGTTTGCATCGAGGATCCGTTGCTTCAATCTCAAGGACTGTGCAGAGGGCGCTACGATTAGTTCGTTCAGCGCGTCCTTCAAGCTGCGGAACGCTCCTCGGCGAGCCGGAGCACTAAGCTTTGCCGATTTTGCTTCGAAAATCAGGACAGTCTTGTCAATGAGTGCAACAAGGTCGGACTCCCAAGTTGTGACACCACCATCATCACTCCATTTAACTTGTTCGCGTACATCGGCATGCGGCAAGAATGTTCGAACAGCGTCGCTAAGCCGCGTTTCTAGCCAGTCGGCACGGGCTTTCTCCGCCGCTTTCTTGAGTTTGGGATATTTCCCGCATAGGCTTTCGACAATCTCAGCTAGGTGCACGCCTAGGATCTGCGGTCCGACGCAGAAGAATTCGCCATCGTTCAGCTTGATCAATGGCCTGCGCTGGATGGGATTATCGAGGTGGAGGTGTTGAAGATCTGCCTCCGTGACGTCGCCGAAATTGAGTGACAGTTGCTCAAGCACCGAGATAATTGCTTGCGCCTGGCCCAGCGGAGCAGTCGAAACTAATTCTACGTAAGAGAATCGAAAAAGTCTCGCCCAGCGCTGTTCATTGATATTCCATAGCAACGCGAAGAGCTGTTTCCGGTCATGACGGACCGCTGCTGCGCGGGTGGTAATCTCTGCCTTTTCTTCTGGATTGAGGTTGCGGGTAAAGGCATCAAGCAACCCCTTTCCAGCGTTTCTCGGCATCATCCAGGAGCGCATGTCCTCCATGTGCGCTTTGATGCGGCTGTGGCATAAATCAATAATTGCCAAAAGCGCTGCGACAACTTCCGTCGCTTCACAGCCGTAATAATGCCGAAACGATTGATTGATGGAAGTCGCCAGCTCTTTTGCGTATTGCCGAGTTTGGTAACCTTGGCGCGCGCCCCTAACGGCCAGCGTCCACCGTCGGATAAGGTTCAACATCTCCTGTTTGCGGTTTTCTACCGGATCTGGTGAGGTTTTGCTCTTCGCTTGATCTTGATATGCTTGGGCATTCCGGTGAATTAAATCAGTAACACGCTCGGTAACCGCCGCATAATCAGTGCCTGGATCGGACAAGGTGTGCTTTCGTGAAAGCGCTAGCGCCTGAATCAGCTCGACTTGGAACAGCTGCAGGTTGGATTTGCTCTCTGGCTTAGATTGATTCAGTCCATTGATCGTCACCATCATGACGGCGCGAGCTAGAAACTCTAATGGATCTGCTGACGTTGTCTCTTCAACGAGTTCAGAGAGCGTCTGTCGAAAATTCTCAGCAGCGATACTCCCCGCTCGATGTAGAGCGGCTACTTCGTCGTCACTGAGATGGCTTTCACTCATGTCCGGAATTCTGCTCCCATTAGTGTCTTTCGCGACCGTTAGGCGCGAGCGCCTACGACTTCGGGCTCCGGGAGCACATCTCTCCCGTCTGCATTAGACATCAGACGGATTGGGGTCTACTATGTTTGCAGCAAGATAGTCGATCATTTCGGACGACTGTGTGCCTTTGCGGAAACGCTTCTGCTCCTCGAAATCAAGGGACGGTAGCATATTCGTCATTTGGCCGACCCTGTAGAGTTGCTCGACATCGTCGGGGTTTAGTCCGCCAGCATTCAATCCAGACTTGTTGCTTGCCATCTCCAGTGCTGCGCCGATCATCACGTCGGCAATCTGCACAGCAGGGCTTGCTTTCGAGTCCACCTGAGTGACTTCCCGGAGCTTTAGAGGGAATTTCATTGTGGAGATTTCCGTTGGTCGGAACTCGATATCACGGTCATGGTCGATGAAACGCCGGATCAGAGGATGATATGTCAGCAGGTTCTTGGATTGATCGTGCTCAATACGATAGGGCTCGGTCGTCATCATTTCGAGCCGCGTGATCATGGAATGAAGAACAACCATCGCTGCGTCTGTGTTGACATCTGGATTAGCGATCGCATCCCAACATTCTGGAGATGCATATTTGGCGAGCGGACCTAGAAGCTCGGGGTATTCCTGCCAGCGCAAATTCCGGGCAGCAGAGATCAACCGGATCCTAGCTGCGGGACTTTTCCTTCACGGCCAGCTGGAATGCCAGCAACAATTCATCGAATTCGGCTTCACCGAGTAGCGTAGGCCCTGTGAGGTAAAGAAGTGATGCTGCAGCATAGTTTCTGCCATCGGCGTAAAGGTCAAATTCTCGCTCATAGTAATACGGCTCAACGCCGTAATCGACGAAGAACAAGGTCAGAAGGTAGCGCTTGTCCACGATCGATGTTGTGCAGTCGAAGTGTGCATGGATGTCACGCAGGAGGCCGAGCAAACGTGCATGATTTGCGGGCCTTCGAGAAAGAGCCCGATACTTAAGCTCTGAGGCTTGCAGCGTTGGAAAATGCTCCTTTATGAGTCTTACAGCTTCATCATTATCGATGGCAACTGCAGACGCGCCTTGAAAGCGCTGATCGGCGTTGAGCAAATCAAACCCCGTATAGCCCCCCTCATCAATGCGAAAACACTTCATTCCTAAGCCCTATACGATGATCCGGCTACCTTTTCGCCCGATATCCGGTTTGAACAGGACGTCGAAGGACAGAGGATGGCTTCCTCTTTATCTCCTAAGTTCCTTGTTTGCCGAGACAATCGGTAGCCACGCGACAGTTGAGGAGTGGGGTTGTAGGCTCTCATCTCATCAACAGGCTTACCACGAACCAGCGAGAGGGTTGCCAATCAAGGGTACTGGTTTGAGGTTCCCTTTTTGATCTTCCACCGAAATCGAGGGAAGCATCTGCTTGGGAGATCGACGAAACCACTTCACCGCGATGCTGGCGAGGTCACCGATCATCGGCAGATTCTGCCAATCCGCGAACCGGCCGGCTGTCGCTTCAGGCTCCGATTGGTGAAAGAAGGAGCCCGAATGGTTGAGATCATTGATCGACGACGCCATTGCCGAAATGGGTCGTTGGAACATTTTTGACGGCACGCCAAGCGGACTGGCCGTCTCTGAAAAAGCAGGGGCCATGAAATCGATCGCCCAGCCGTCGGCCTCGGTCCAGCAATGGAAGTTTTCGCCGGCGCCGGTGACATAACCGTCGTCGCGGTGATCGGCAAAAAGGAGCATCGATCCATCAAGATTGTAGGCGGCGAGACCGCCTTTGGGCGTCGCTTGTATCTTGTAATGATGCTCAAGGATAAACGCACCGAAGGTGCTGAAGTACATACAGGCATATGCGGGATTGCCGCCTTCGTTGACAACGAGGCTGTTAATGACCCGGTAGATCCTATGATAGTCCGTTTGTTTGATCAGCATGGTAAGGGTGCTTTCAGCGCTCGTTTGGGCAGGCGTTAGGTCTTCAGGGGCGAGCTTCCAGCTCGTCTATGTCGCCACGGCAATCACCGGGTCATCGACGCTGCGACCGGCTGCTGACAGTCTCGGGAACAGCCAGGCTATGACCGCAGGATCGAGCAAGCCCTGTGCGAACATCGACTCCCAATTGTTGAGAGAATCCTGAGCATAGTCCCGCGCATCTCGATGCTCGCAGATGGCTGCGATCAATTCAGCTTGGTTGGTGGGGATAAAATTCAGGGACCCGACGATCTTTCGCGGCGCGCGCACGAACTTGACCCACTGTTTTCCCAGCCAGTTCAGCACGCCAGTCCGCTTGATCACATTGTCCAGGTGGTATTCGATCGCGGGCCTGTCCGGGTGCGTGAGGGCAACCAGGATTTCGAGGTCTACGATCACGGTTGCATCCATGCCGGAAAACTTCGCTGCGTACAGACGTTCGTCCATGCATGCATCATAGTATGGATGGAGGATGCGCGCTCCCACGGCATGGCCCCTATAGTTCTGGCCACGCTTCAGGTTGCAATCACATGCCGGGACCAGATTCTTGGAGAAGATCGCAAATGCCGGGTGATCTTCCTTTGGCAGAACGTGATCCAGCGTGTGTGCGTGCAAGGAGCCACACATCGAACATGGTAATGCGAGATTGTCCTCGCGGATGTCATCGATGGGGTGGTGGCTGGTGGGCAAATCTTTGTAGTGTTTGCGCAGCCATTTATCCAATGGATCCGGGATCGGGACCTGCACGACCGCCTGCGCGTTCCCCGAGACGCTGTCATACTGCACGTAGCCGGTCTTCAGGGCTTGCCGGAATGCCTGTAAGCCCGGATAACTTCCAAGCCTGTGGTTGTCGACGAGAGCATCGACGCCTGCGATGTCATCGAAAATCGGAAAAGAGATTTTGCGCATCAGCCGATCTTTGCCCGAAGTTCGTTCAGGAATTCCAGCGACAACTCATTGCCGTAGTTTTCGAGGACCTCATCCCAGGTCATCCCCGATGACTGGATGTTTCTCTCCAACTCCCGCGCGAGATATGAAGGTTCGTCTTCTCCAAAAACGAAGTAGGAAATTTCTCCGACGTCTGCACCGAACGTTGCAAGGCGCGGTCTCTGGACTTCAATGCGTGTGTCGGCATCAGCCCTGAGGATCGAGATCTGCTCCCTGAAAACCTCTCGGAGAAAATAGGCAGAGTGCGTCGCGATGATGGCTGCGGACCCGGTCTGCGCCAGCAGGCTGTCCAGGATTGAAACGAAGCGCGCTATAAAGTTCGGGTGCAGATGGGTCTCGGGCTCGTCGAAGAGTAGAAGAGAGCTGTTGTCGATTTCCAAGCTCACATAGGCCGCAAACTTGAGAAAAGAGATTTCGCCGCTACTCAGGCGAAGCGCGTTGCCATCGGAGAAACGAACCGGATCCCGCCGGGTGTTAAGCGACGCAAAACGTCTGAGTTTTTCCTGTTCACCGCCCTGGTTCAAAGAGCTTAATGGAATAATGCCGTCGTTTGTCCAGACCCAGATGGACTTCGGGTCACCCAGCGCTTCGAGTGCATTGAGGAAAATCTGCCATCGGCTGCGATCCTTGATCGCCTGGTTCGACCGGGCGACGCTGACGATCGCGCTGATCAGACCGCCGGCTTTTCGGGTCGGGGTGGATCGCGTCAGGGCATAACGTGAATAGCGAACATATTGCCGGCGTCGCGCCGTGCCCAACGACACGGCGATCGTCGGCGACATTCGACCGATTTCCTCATGGCCGAGACCTCGCAGGATCGGTCCTGCGTTCTTGTAGGCAAAAAAAGCTTCCGCGGTACGCGTTAAGGAATACTGGAAAACCGCAGTGTTCGGCGCGTCGCGCACGATCGGAGAGTTTGCGGAAAACTCACCCAACGCGACGAGATCGCAGGTTTTCAGCAGAATTTCGCGAGCACTAGCGACGTCTGCATCGGCAACGAGCCCGCGATAGGCATCGAGGTCGGGCAGTAGTGTGAAGAATTTCGGAAAGTCGTCCCCGGGGACAACCGCCTTGTCTGGAGCCGCACTCCTGATGAGATCAGCGCCATTCACCTCTTCATTCGAGCTTTGGAGAAAGCCGATCATGCCAGAAAATTCGGCTGTCAGGCGAGCAGAGTCCCGGCGAACGAAAACATTGATCCGCGTCTTAAAGCGGAAATCGTCGAAACTGTCTCCAGACGGGGTGATCAGAATAGTATTATTTTCGATCGATCGGGCGTCGGAGGGCGTCTGCGAAGAGAAAAAGAGCTTGAACTGTTCTGTCGGAGTGTCCGAAGGCGAGACCGTCATATGATTTCCATGTCATTGTCGCGGAATCCACTGATTGTTCGCGTGGCACGCATGATACGCATTTTGGTCGTGCAAGCAAACTAGCCTCGCCCGATGGTAGCAGCCTTGTGCACAGGGCTCGGGGTGAGTAATGCAATCGTTCCGTTCGAACTCTCTTGTGGAACAGGCGGCTTGCAATAGTTCGCCTCACTTTCCCGGCGTTGCAGCGGCTGAGGAGCTGCACTACCATTGAGGGTACAGTAAAGGGTCCGCATTTCTTTTGCCTGGAGGCGACGTGGATACGCTTTTCAAAGAAGATCTCGAAATTTCGCTTCCGCCGCAATTCTCGATGGCTGGTAAAATCCGCGGTGCCTCTGTCCGGAGACTTAGCCATCCCGGCCGCAAGCTGATCGCCTCTGCGAACGAGTTCACTGAAAAGCGAGTTCGGGGACTGTTTCTCCGCACTCCCGATGGACGGCGCGAGGTGGCAGTGATCCCTCGCAAGACCGATGTGGATCTGCCCAGCGACGAGATACTTCGCCATCCGGCAGCTTTGAGCCTGGCGGAGTTCCGAAGAGATCCGACCCCAGGTGTCTGGATCAGACCCGCCGCCGCCGATGCCAGCAGCATCCCGTTCGAGCAACTCGAAGCCGGGTGCGCGGAGATACGCGCATCTTGGCGAGGGGCATTCACCTTTGCCGAAGAGCGCATAGTTGGCGATATCGTTGTCCAGCGCGGTCTCAGGAAGCCCCAAATAGGGGCGGTACATGCTGCCCTCGGCCATTGGACTGCTTCTTCCGCCCCAGCGACCATCGTCATGCCAACCGGAACTGGCAAGACCGAGACGATGCTAGCGCTGATGGTCGTCGCCGAGGTCGAGCGACTTCTTGTCGTCGTGCCGAGCGATGCCTTGCGGGCGCAGATCTCGGAGAAGTTCCTGAGCCTCGGGGTTCTCAAGGACAGCGGCTGTCTCGCTCCTGAAGCGAAATTACCCGTCGTTGCGACCCTCGAAGAAATCCCCAAGTCGGTTGAGGAGGTCGACGAAATCTTCAGACGGGTCAACGTCGTCGTCACGACGATGGACGCGGTCGCCAAGGCAGGCGGGGAAGTCCAGATGAGGATGGTGGAGCTTGTCAGCCACCTTTTCGTCGACGAAGCGCACCATATCGCCGCCAAGACGTGGCGGGAATTCAGGGCGCAATTCGCTAACCGCATCGTCCTGCAGTTCACTGCGACGCCGTACCGGACCGACGGGCGACGCGTCGATGGCAAGTTCATCTACAACTACCCGCTTGCCAAGGCTTATGCCGAGGGGTACTTCAAGAAAATCCACTTCAAGCCGATTTACGGTCTCGACCGGGACGACGCCGACCAGCGGATCATCCAGGCCGTCAAGGCTGCACTGGTCCAAGACGAAGCAGAGGGCCACGTCCATCTTGCGATGGCGCGTTGTCGGATAATCGATACCGCCGTCAAGCTGCATCGCATGTATTCCCAGCTTCTGCCGGAGTACAATCCCGTCATCGTTTACAGCAGCCTCTCTTCTAAGGCGAAGCTGGAGGCTCTCCGGAAGCTGAGGTCTGGAGAGAGCAGGATCGTGGTGTGCGTAGACATGTTGGGCGAGGGCTTCGACCTTCCTGAACTCAAGATCGCGGCACTGCACGACAAGCATCAGAGCGAAGCAATTACCGTTCAGTTCGTCGGGCGATTCACCAGAACGCGTAAAGACCTCGGCGACGCGACGGTGATCGCCAACGTCGTGGCCGCCGGCATGCGGGACAGTCTTCAGGCACTCTATAATGAAGACGCCGACTGGAACCATCTGCTCGAAGGCCTCGGAACCCGTAACACCGCCCGCGAAGAGCGGCGGCAGGAAGTATTCGAGGGTTTCGACCAGCCGCCGACGGATTTTCCGCTGGACCAGGTGACACCTCGCCTCGGCGCGGTCGTATACGAGACCACTTGCGAACGATGGGATCCGAACAAGATCGTCGATGCCTTTGGGCCCGGCGCCATAATTGAAGGTCCGTCGATCAACTACGCCGAGCGGCTTGCGATCTGGGTGTTGAAGACCGAAGAGAAGCTCAAATGGACGTCGATGAGGCAGCCTGTAAATACCGCGTATCACCTTTACGCGTGCCATTGGGACGACGAGCGTCAGCTTCTCTACGTCAGCAGTTCGAACCTAAGCGACCTTCACGCCCGGCTGGCCGAAAAGGTTGCCGGGGCCGACGCGAGACGAATTCGCGGCGACGATGTCTTTAGGGTGCTCGACGGCTACAAGCGCCTGATCCTAAGCCATCTCGGTCTTTCGGAGGCCGTTCGGAAGCCGATCAGGTATTCCCAGTTCATGGGCAGCGACATAGCTCCCCAGCTAACCGACGATCCCGCCAATCGCGGCCGGATGAAGACGAACATCTTTGGCCAGGGTTACACCGCGAGCGGCAAATCGACGATCGGGTGTTCCACGAAGGGCAAGATCTGGTCATACGAGTCCGTTCATGGGTTCGCAGGCTGGATGGAATGGTGCAAGGTGATCGGTGCCAAACTGCAGGACTCATCAATCCAGCCCGACGGTATCCTGCGCCGCCTGGTTCAGCCCACCAAGCTTACCTCGATGCCTGAAAAGCACGCCGTCGCCATTAATTGGCCGGAGGCGGTCCTCCACGTCGATGACGACCGTGTAGATTTGGTTTTCGGCGACGTCTCGGTTCCGTTCTACGATTGCGAGATCCGCATCCTGTCTCAGGTTCCGGGCACCGAGATCGTTATGAGGGTCGGCGGAGATGACAGGTTTGTCGATGTAGCGATGACCATAGACGGCTCCGGTGCGCACTATATTCCGACTGCAGCGAGCGCTGTCCGCATCGGCAAGAGGATCACGGATCTGGTCTCCTGGTTCAAGGACGATCCGCCCCATATCTACTTCGCTGACGGAAACATGCTTTTGGCGTCCGAGCTGCTCAAGCTGCCTGATGACCATGCTCCGCCGTTCGATCCCGACCGTTTGATCGTACGGAACTGGTCAGGCGTCAACATCAAGAAGGAGTCTCAGGGGAGGGACAAGGACGCGACCAGCATCCAGCGGCGCGTAATCGACGAACTCCTGCAGAGCGGTGGGTTCGATGTCGTCTTCGACGATGACGGGTCCGGGGAATCCGCAGATGTCGTGGCCATCAAGAAGGAGGGCGACGTCATCACGGTGGCGATGTTCCACTGCAAGTACGCAAGCGATGTTACCCCGTCAGCGAGGGTCGGCGATCTCTATGAGGTCTGTGGCCAGACGCAGAAGGCGATCCGGTGGAGGGAACGGCCCGACCTGTTGTTCGCCCGACTTAGAAAGCGCGAGACGGCGATACAGAAGAGATATGGTCTATCGCGGCTGGAGAAGGGCAGCGTTATCGACCTGATTCAGTGGCACAACCGCTGGAGCGAATTCGACTATCGTTTTGAGATGACCGCGGTCCAGCCTGGGTACTCGAAATCAGAGGCAATCCGACAGCAGGATAAAGGGCAGCTGGAAATTCTCGCCGCAACACAGTCACTGCTCATGGACACGTGGGCCATACCATTCACGTTCCAATGCAGTCCTTGAATTGGAGATTTTGAACCTGCAGGAAATTGGAAGCGTCAGTCCTCGAGAGTGCTAGATATGGACGGTCCAGCTTCCGCCTCGATAGGAAAATTGAATGGCCGGTAATGAAGAAGACGTTTTTCGCAAAGCCAAGTCTGAATATCAAGCTCTACAAATTTTGCAGGTGCTAATGCTCCGTGAAACATGTGGTCGCTTTAATGACAGTATTTTGGGGCGTGCTTGGACAAATGCGGCATGTACGGAACCCCAGAAGGGCTATGATGCGCTGCTCGCGCCGATCTCAAATCGCACTGGCGGGTGGCGTCTCTAGGTGGCAAGAACTTGATAGTAAGCAGCATTGACGCGTTTCAACTCAAAGGTCAATTTGCAATTTAACCGGGGTTCATCGCGCGATGCAAGCCATGCGGTCAGCAAGTCATCAAAGATTTATTTGCGTCGTCGTGCTTTTCTTCGGCTTTTTCGGTTTTGCAAATGTGGCTTTACGTGCCCAAGTGCCAGACCGCCCCAAAATTGCAACAAAGATTGGCGGCGCGCACACCTTCCTGGACATCTCAGCTTCGCCTGATGAGAAGTTTTTGGTCTTGTCGACGCTGGACAGGTTTATACTAGTCGACAGCGCCAAAGGAGTGATTATTTCAGAAGTTTCCCCGGGCAGCAGTTGGGTTCGGGCGACTGCGGTGGATCCGCGGGGCCGGTATCTGGTGTCGGCCGCAAATTCCGGGTTGAAGGTGTGGAGCCTGCCGGCATTGAAATTAATGCAAGATTTGGACGATGGCGACTACCAGGATGTCGAAATCTCAGCGGACGGCAAGAACTTCGCCGCCGTAGAGCGGAATGGCAAAGTGACATTCTGGTCTTTCGGCAGCGCGTTTGTCAAAGAAAAGGAGTATCTTGTCGAGGGTCCGCTCAGCAGCGTGGCGATCTCTCCTGACGGTGCCAAAATCGCTGCTGCGCAGGGTGTTAACGACCAGACCGTTCAGGAAGGTAAGTCGCCAGCCAAGGTGTTCCTTTGGGCTGGAAACTATGGGCGGCAAAGCTGGAAAAGAGATGCCCATAACAACGATGTCGTAGATATCATGTTCGTTGACGGTGGGCAAAAGCTCCTGAGTGCTTCTGGCGACGTGCAGACGACCGAAATGCGCGGGCCGTCGATACACTTATGGGATGTAGCCAGCGGCGAACTGCTATCGGACTTCGGTAGTTTTTCGAAGATGGTCAGTGATCTGGCCAGTGTTTCTGGTGATACAGACGCCGTTTATGCAGCAACGCGCGACGCCAAAAGTGTAGGATACGAACTCCAACGTGTAAACTTGAGAAATTTCTCAATCGAGCCTGTCTGTCCCGCCCTTCCAATACGATTGGCAAAGCTTGCTGTCTTGCCGTCCCTGTCGAAGGCGGTCGCCATATCGAACTGGGGGACGGGCGCCTGGATGTGGGAGGGTTTCCCCGCATGCGCTGACGTCAGTTTGAGCGGGTTGGACAAAAGCGAGAAAGCGTACGACCAGATCTTCCTACCTGAAGACAACATTCTCGTACTCTCGGACTCGGAGAATGTTATTGGCATCAATCTGGCGAATGGTTCGCGCCGTTTCTCACGTAAGTCAACCACTAACTCTCAGATCCTGAAAGTCAGAGCTGGGCCGGGGAAATCGCGGTTCACGACGCTCGAGGGCGACTTCGTTTGCTTAAGATCTGCGACGACGGGTGAGGCGACCGAATGTATTAATGTTGGCGGGCTACGGCCCGGATTTAGTAATTTCGCATTCCTCGATGGACGGCGAGTTGCGCTGGCGGTCAGAGACAGCAGCGGAGTGGACCAGTTCCGGACCGGCAATATCATCATCTATGACTTTGTTGATCGGGCGATCATGGCATCACAAGCGGTCCACACTGACGAAGTGACCGACATGATTGTTTTCGACGGCAAGATGCTTACCGCCTCTTGGGACGGAACCATCAAGCTGGTCGATGCGGCCACACTGGATGTTGTGCGGACCTACATTTCCAGCGACGAACAGATTCGGGATCTGGATGTCGCAAGTGATGGAAAATCATTTGTTGCTGGGTGGTCCTACGAAGAAGACGGCTCCGGGGTCGTTGGTCGGTGGCAGGTTGGCTCTGCTACGCCGGATTGGCGGTCGGGGGGATATGAAAGCGCCCTGGCCGTGAGATTCGCTGATCAAGGCAAGTCTGTCATCGTGGGGGGAAAGCGACTTTTTGAACTCTCAGCACAAACCGGCCAGGAGATTGAAGGCTATCCAGGCGTACCAAATGGCGAGAGCGTTACGGCATTAGATTTGGTTGGTGGAGAACATGTGATTGCCGCCAAGACTGTCGGTGGAAATGTCTACATTTGGAGTCGGCGGCCTGGCCATACAAACCAATTGGCACGAGTATCGCTTTCGACTGAGATGCAAATTACGATTGCATCCGAAAGATTTGACTCACGAGTTGAAGATCTCTCCCCACTCGGTTGGCTGATGCCGGACGATCCGTTACGTCCGTTATCGCCTGAGATTTTCATGCGGGACTATTACGAGCCGGGTCTTCTGGGTCGGCTGCTGGCCTGTCACGAGGCTGAGGCGAGCGGCAAGAACCCGAAAGCCTGTGCGGAGGCGTTCCAGCCGGTTCGACCGCTTGCCGAGCTCAACCGGATCCAGCCTGATGTGCGGATTTTGAGTGTGAAGGCGACCTCTGATCCGGGCGTGGTGCGGGTGACGGTCGAGGCGTCTGGCAAGACGGATACGACGCAGCCGAACGGCAAGACGAGCACCGGGGTCTATGACGTCCGGCTGTTCCGGAATGGACAGTTGGTCGGCCAATGGCCGGAACCGCCCCAAGATGGAATTGCATCGGATGATGTTGCAGCCTGGCGCGCTCTGTCTGAGGTTGCCAATGCCGATGGCAAGGTGACGCGCGAGTTCGAAGTCCGGCTTTCAGCACGTGAGCAGGGCAAGAAGGTGACGTTCACCGCCTATGGGTTCAACGAGGATCGGGTCAAGAGCACGACGGCGACAGATGACAGCTACACGGTGGCGGGCGATATCGGCGTGACAGCCAAGCCGCGGGCCTATGTGGTCACGATCGGGGTGAACGAATACGAGAAGGCGAGCCTGCGCCTGACCTATGCGGCGGCGGATGCCCGGGTGATCTCGTCATCGCTCAAGGGGATTGCGGACTACGAGGTGATCCCGCTGACGCTTGTGTCCGATGTCGCTCATCAGGACGACGGCCGTCAGGTCGCTGCGATCGATCAGGCCACCAAGGCCAACATCCACGCTGTGCTCGATCTTCTGGCGGGCAAGGGGGAGGGCGAGCGCAAGCGGTTGCGTGCGGCGCTCGGTGATGTCGTCGACCGGATCAGAAAGGTGACGCCTGATGATGTGGTGGTGCTCGCCTTCTCCGGGCACGGCTACGCGCATCAGGGCCGGTTCTACATCCTGCCGTCGGATTCCGGGACGGCGCCGATCGGGCCTGGATCTGTCGACAAGCTGATCTCGAGCGAGGAACTGACGGCGTGGCTGCGCGAGGTGGATGCCGGTGAGATGGTGATGATCATCGACGCCTGCCATTCGGCAGGAAGCGTGCCGGCCGGCTTCAAGCCGGGTCCGATGGGCGACCGGGGGCTGGGTCAGCTGGCCTATGACAAGGGCATGCGGATCCTGGCGGCCACGCAGGCTGCCGATGTCGCGCTCGAGAGCGGCAAATACGGGCAGGGACTGCTGACCTTCGCGCTGAAGGAGGCACTGACCCGTCCCTCCGGCACCAGGGCGCTTGCCGATGCGGACGGCCGCGACGGCGTGTCGATGAAGGAATGGCTCACCTATGCCGAACAGCGGGTCCCCGGCCTCTACCAGGAGATCATCGACGGCAAGAAGAGCACAAGAGACCCCATCGTCGATCCAACCCTCATCGAGGACGTCACACGACACGCACAAACACCGGCGCTCTTCGATTTCAATATAAATCGTTCAGACCTGTTGCGAATTCAGTATTAATCCTGCGGCACCCCTGCGAGGACCTACCAGACTGTGCACAATGATTTTTAACAGGACAAAGCAGCACGATATCTTAGTGGCGTGGGGCAGATGTTCGGATCTTGGATCGAGAGTTGCCGGCAGGAAGTGAATCTTAATGGAATTACATAGCATAGCAGTTTTCACCCGCGTAATAGTTCGTCCAGGCTCTAGCTAAAGTTGTCGAGTATGCTAGGCTAAGACATGCGTTAACCATCTTCGCTCAGACGGAGTCAGAAATGATTTCACGCCGTAGTTGGTGCTTTTCGAGCTTCACATTCATAGCCTACATGCTTCTCGCCCTATTCTCGTCCGCCGCTTCCGCGAAGGATGGAGAGGGTGAGATATACGCACTTCTGGTTGGAGTTAACGATTATGCGGAGGCGCCTCCGGGATCCCCGTACGGCGCGGCAGATCTGAAAGGTGCTGTGAACGACGTCGCCCTGTTCAAGTCTCTTCTGATCAGTTTTTATCAAGTCCCTGACGACGGTAAACACATCAAAGTTCTGTTGGATAAATCCGCAACCCATGCGGCGATCGCGCAGGCATTTTCTGATCACCTCACGCGAAACGCCAAGCTCAATCGGAAGGCCACCTTCATACTCTACTTCAGTGGACATGGCTCGCTTATTGTCGATTTGAACGGGGATGAGGGAGACGGGTTCGACGAAACCTTGTTAGCCCACGACAGCCGTGCAGCCGGCGGGAAAGACATCACTGACGATGAGATCGAAGCTTGGCTAGCAGCGCTAAAACAGGAGACCAATAATATTGCGCTCGTTATCGACAGTTGTCATTCCGGAACAATCTCCAAACAGCCGCCTTCCTCAATCCTGAGTCGTCGGGCGCCGATAATTCGCAGTGCAAACGATGCTCGTCCGAAGGGTGCCCTGAGAGACGCCACGAGCATTAATGACGCGGATCGAGCATATTCGATAATCACGGGTTCGCTCGCTGATGAAGTTTCCAACGAAGGTCCTGTTGAGATCGAAGATGGCAAGCAGGAGTGGCATGGTTTTCTGACCTACTCCTTGGTCCGTGTTTTGCAACGAGACCCCACGTTGTCCTATCTCCAGGCCGTGAAGCTCGCGGAACGTGGGGTGCAATTGTATGCACCTTCTCAGCATCCGCAGGCCGAGGGTGATGTCGATAGACAGGTTTTTGGAGGGATTGGAACTCGCGAAGATCCGTTTTCTCCCGTTTCGGCCATCAACGGTGACCTGATTACAGTTGAAATAGGTAGTGCGCACGGTATCCAATCTGGGGCACTGCTGGCGATTTATGATCAGGCAACAAAACAGTTGTCAGGTGAAAAGGGCAAAATCGCCGAAGCTCAAGTAGAGGATGTGGCAATCAAGTCGTCCACTGCTCGCGTCGTTGGTACACCACGATCAACAGTCACGACTTCGTCGAAAGCCAAGGTTGTTTCGCCTTACGCAAGTAACGTGCGGATTCCGGTGGCGGTCGCTTCGCCGCCTGCTGAATTGCAGATTGGCGGAGTGAACCCGATAGGAACTTTGCTAGAGGAACGGCTGCGCAACAATCCGCTCCTGCGCCTTGAAAGGAACAGTGCTTCTGCTGTTGTGTCCGTAGAAATCTCCTGCGTTCAAGCCGGCCAGATTATTCCAGTTGAGCGCACACAGAGTCTCTCTGGTACCTGTCAAAGGGCCTATTACCTGAGCCCACGCGATCAGGTGGGTGCTCTCTACGGCTTTTTCGCAGTCGACGATGGAAAAAGCGCTGACGCAGTGGTGGCTGTTCTGGAGAAATTCGCACGGCAGCAAAATCTCAAGAATCTGTACAATGGAAGCTCACCTCTAAACGGAGGCGTGAAGTTTCGGATCGCCAGAGTTGAAGTGAAGTCCCTAAATGGCCTGAAGACACCGGTCAAGGACGTTGTCGTTGAAGATAGCACAGTGCCGGTATTCAAGGTTGGAGAGTATTTTCGTTTTTTTGTCAGAAACGAGAGCGACCAGACTTTGTATTTCTCGATAATCGGACTTGGTACAAGTGGTTCAGTATTTATACTTGGAGACGCGCTTTCTGGCGAAAAAATCTTAGCCGGCGGGGAGATCTACACGAAGCCTGCACGCAAAATAGGGCGACCCTTGGGAGTTGAATCCTATGTGCTTCTCGTTACAACCAGTCCTATAAATGTTCGCTCGCTTGAGAACCCGGGAGTAAAGGCTAAAGTTCCGGGCCCGCTCGGGTCGCTTCTGTATGGTCTGACCAGTTCTATCAAGGACTCGGAGCCGGCTACCGAGCTTGACCTGGACTCATGGGCGACTGTGCGGCTCGATATTGATGTGCGCTAATGGAAAACTGTGGGAAGGAAGTGAGATGAGCATCTCGATGATGAAGTTTGGACTTGCCGTTGTTCTTACCTGTTTGTCGGCGGGTGCGGTGCGCAGCGACGAGCCAGTGGAACAATTGGGGGACAAGAGTGCTCCAGGAATATTGCTGGAGGACACGAAAGCTGTACTTCCTCAGGGCGTTGCCCTCAGAAAGGTCTATCGAAAAGGCATAGAGCTTACGAAGCAATGGGAAGGTTGGGTGCCGCGGCGCTACAATGATGCTGCGGGCTTCTGCACTGTTGGGTATGGCCATCTGCTGAAGAAGTCTCTCTGTGACGGCACTGGCAATGAAGTCAAGTTCTTAAATGCTATTTCTGAACAGCGCGGAGAAGAGTTGCTGGTGCAGGACATGATGAAGGCACAGATCGCTGTGCAACTGGCCGCGCCGAAAGACCTTACCGATGGACAGTTCGCCGCACTTGTCGATTTCACCTTCAACGCGGGTGGCGGAAATCTCAAAAAATCCTAGTTGCTGAAGGTCGTGGTCGCGAAGCAATTTGATCGAGTGCCTGCCCAGTTTCGCAGATGGACAAAAGCCGGCGGCGTAGTGTTCCAGGGACTTAAGAACCGACGCGAAGCTGAAATCGTTGTCTTCTTTGATGGAAAGCCTGTCCCAAAAGCCGCACCGATGCAAGGCGAGGACCTTTCGCTTGAGGATGTCGATGTGAAGGTGAACTGAATCTAAGATCGGCCACAAGACGAACGACCAAGCAACTGACGGCGTGGCTGCGCGAGGTGGATGCCGGTGAGATGGTGATGATCATCGACGCCTGCCATTCGGCAGGAAGCGTGCCGGCCGGCTTCAAGCCGGGTCCGATGGGCGACCGGGGGCTGGGTCAGCTGGCCTATGACAAGGGCATGCGGATCCTGGCGACCACGCAGGCTGCCGATGTCGCGCTCGAGAGCGGCAAATACGGGCAGGGACTGCTGACCTTCGCGCTGAAGGAGGCACTGACCCGTCCCTCCGGCACCAGGGCGCTTGCCGATGCGGACGGCCGCGACGGCGTGTCGATGAAGGAATGGCTCACCTATGCCGAACAGCGGGTCCCCGGCCTCTACCAGGAGATCATCGACGGCAAGAAGAGCACAAGAGACCCCATCGTCGATCCAACCCTCATCGAGGACGTCACACGACACGCACAAACACCGGCGCTCTTCGATTTTGGGAAGGTGAATACACAGGTTGCAAATTAGCGGTGTAATCAAGGGAGAGAACGTGTGTGGCCGGCAACAAGGAAAAAAGGAGAACTAATCCACTCAATACGCATAGCGCAATATCGGATCTGATCGCATTGCCTGATACGATGGAGGACGTGTGGATAGCTAATCATATGTCGCTTGGCATTTAAACGTGAGAAAGCAGCCGTTTTAGCCAAGTTTGGCTGTGAACACCATCGTGCCGAAATCGCTGTCCAAGAAGCCTACTGAGATCGCTTGATTCCTCGATCCGCGGATAAATGAGGGGCTGGTGTTAGACCGTTTAGCCGCGGCCGCACTGCTTCGACTGATCAAAATGCAGGCGGCCAATTTCCAAAAGGAGGACGCGTGGCGCCGGGTTCCATGCTTGGTTTGGCGGACAGAATCGGTTCAGATCCAAATATACCTTCTATGACTGCGGGATTGCAGCTTTCCAAACCACATTCTCCAATATTTGAAGGCGTTAGCCAAGCTTAGGCGACTTGTCACCGGTTCGGATCCTTTCAAGGCGTACGACCGGAAACCGGCCGTTGGACAGCACCTGGAGAGGAAAGGCGATTACCGTGCGCGTTTCCTCCTTTTCTCAATATTGGGTCGTTCACCGACCAAAGAGACTGGCGACTAGGCGCGAGCTCGCGGAGGGAAGGCGACTCTCATCCAATCTATTTGTTCGATAGTAGGTCAGAAGCCGCTCCCGCCCCAAGCTTCCCCTTTCTAGCGGAAGGAACCGAAGCGCGTTGCGACGGAAGATCTTGTCGCAAATATCGTCCGAAAGACCACAGTCGCTGCGCAGGAAGGCGTTCACGCTTTTGATATAGTGGTTATAGCCTGCTTCCTTCCCGAGCATGATCCAGTCGCTTCCATAGACGATGTGATCGCAACCACGGTCGAACAACTCCAGCCACTTGTTGAAGGATTTCGCGAGGAAGCCCCGTTCTCTCGGTGTGGCCGAAAGTACCTCGGAAAAATAGCTGATGTCGGCGACCACGTTCCGGTCAGAGTTTTCCTTGATGAATTCACCCAGCCTCCATTCCCAACTGCCGTCTGGCAAAGGCATTTCTTCCCGCCCAGCCGACCGAGCGCTGAAACGACCAAAGTGCGCGATACAGACCCGAAGCTTGGGGAATTCCTTGAACACGGGGATCCAGTAGGCCGGGTCGCCCCGCTTCGCGTAATCTGGACCGGAGCCGTTTGATGAATAGCCGTGAGCTAATATTGGGGCATCAAGATCGACACAGAGCGCGTAGAGGTCCCGAAGTGCAGCATCGAGTTGCTCGCTCGGATCAAACCCCAGGGTCTTCACTGTTCGGTCCGGATATGGCGGCTGGTTGCCCGCGGGACGAAAGCCCATCGGCGGATAGAGCTTGATGCCGATGAAGCCATGTTCCATTAAAGCTGAACGGGCCGTCGCAAGGGAGCTGACGCGACTTTTCCCTTTCCGGAAAGCCACTTCCCGGAGTGGATCAAAGCCCATGTAGCCGTGGACGACGGGACCGGATTTCGCATTTGCCATGCGCTGCGAAATCCGATCCATCACCACCATTTGGCGTGGTAATGGCGAGGAATCCACATCTTCATAGAGCCACTCATCATAGTCGACGAGTGCCGGCGTTAACAGAACCGGATCGAAGCCTTGGGCCTTGCTGTCGGCCGCCAGGCGATCGACAAGGACGTGCCGGTAAAGGCGAAAGAGACTGAACCAGTTGAGATACCGACCGACGGGATCTTGCCTGAGGAAGGCGCGCTGACTGGCGCTGCGGGCTTCTCCGATCGTGAGCGCTTCGTTCAAACGCAGAGTCTTGATCGGGTCACCGAGCATGTAGTTGAGGAACTTTTCCTCGGCGGTAGAGGATCGTGTCGCCAGATCGCCCGGGGCCGCCATTGTGACGATCCGTCGTCTCTTCCGATCGAGTTCCAAGAGATGCTGGCTTGTCTCTTCGACCGCCGCTGCGCGTGCCTTCTCGATCGTGAGAGATGCGTCCTTTCCGTTTCTCCCGGTATCGAGAAACGCGATCTCTTCATCCGCCGTTGGTGCGCTACTCGTGCCGAGAAGCTTTAGAAGAAGCGCGATGAATTCGTCGGTTACGTCGGGATCGCGCACTGCGAGAATGCGGGCGGCGGACTGCTTTGGAAAATCTTCGAAAACGACTTGCCGCAGGAAACGGGTAGTCGGCAGATCTGACGCATTGAAAACGTGGCAATGAGCATCGATCAACGGGACGCCGTCTCCCGGGACCGAAGGGCTTGACGGTCCGCAGCCCGCAGTCAATGCGAGAGCAGACAAGGATGCCTGCGTTAGGAAAGTTCGCCGCAACATAATAATCCCCCAACCCGATCTTGATGCAATGTAGACACAAAATCCCCGTCAACTGTTCTGATGGTAACAGGCGAGGAGTCAAAAATTCAGCCGGGCGATCATTGGGCAGTGATCCGAAATCCCCAGCATCTGGTCTTTGCCGTTCGGTGTGCCTGCTTTGTTGGCACCTAGATTTCCAATGCTCAGATGCTCCGCGGGGCCATCGCTGTTGATACCGGGACCGACGAGGATATGATCAAGGCCTACCGGATTACGGCATCCGAGATAATTTTCCGATGCGAGCAGCTGCGTCTCCGGCGTGGTCAGGTCGCGGATTTCAGCCTGGGTGCAAAGTGCCTGCCCGGCATCGCCGATCTGGCAGTGCTCGTCGAGAACCTTGAGATTGGCGGCCGCCGGCTGCCCATCGGCGACTTCTTCTATGAGAGACCGGGAAAGCACGCCCGCCGGTCGCGGCGACGAGGTTCCGCTGGCATCGGTCCTGGCCGGGCGCGGATCCCGCAGTTCATTGTTGAAATCACCGAGGAGAACGATCTTGGCTCCGTCGGCCGGCGCGCCTTCGATCCAGCTTTCGAGCGGATCGATCTGTTGCTGCAGGATGGTGCAGTCCTTGCCCAATCCTTCAAGATTTCCGCCGTCGAAGGGCGACACGCAGCTCGACTTGAGGTGCACATCCATGATGCGCAGCAGTTTGCCATCGATCTTGAGCGTGAGCGCAAGACCTGGACGCGGCCGCTTGTCGTCGGGATTGGAAGGGAGGCTGAGCGCGTCCTCGATGGCGCAGGACACCTTTTCACCGAGCGTCTTGTTCCAGGCGATGACCAGGCGCTGCACCTTGTAGCCCGTCACGGGGCAGAAATCATAGTCGGCACCGCCATTCGGAAGGACCTCCCCGATTGCCTGCTCGCCGCTGACCTCCTGGAACGCGATGATGTCGGCAGGAATGGAGCGCGAGATGAAATTCGCGATCTGCTCCTGCCGCTTGCGGTAGGCCTCCAGATTGACGCGGACACTCCCCCCGGCAAAGTAGACATTGCAGACCGGCAAGCGGCTGACGTCCCAGCCGTCGATCTTGAAGGCGTCGATGTCCCAGCCCGGTTTGAAGCCCGCCTCCTGCGATGGTTTGAACTTGCCAGTGGCAGTATCTTCGACATAGTTCTTCGAACATTCGTTGATCCAATGCTCGGCCGTCAGCAGGTCCATGTGCCAGCCGAGGTTCCATCTCGCAATGCTGACCTGGCTCGCCAGCGCCGCCGTGGATCCGAACAGAACAAAAAGGCATGCTGCTAGATACCTGATCATCGACGTTTCCACCTCGCCCCATAGTTGATCGCGAGGAGTGAATTACAATTTCCTAATCTCTGCAAGAGCTCCGTCAATGCACGGACGTGATTTTCAAACTTGCGGTGCTTGCACAATAGCGAATGGCCTCCCCTCAGGGATAGCCCGACTCAGCTTATCTGCTCCACCGACAGCATTCCAGCCTGACAACGTCGTTGACGTCGGCCTTGCCATTTCGAGAAGTTAACGCAGCCAGCAACTCCAAGGGAGAGTAGCAGCGCCTGAACGCAGTATCTAATGCGAATCACAAATTGTAACAGAGTAAGTATACAACTAGCCCCTATCTCCGATACGATGTATCGTTACGAAATCCTCGGTGAAAGAGGAAATGAACAAAAGTTTCTTAAATAACTGAAATTTTTATAGAAACTAAGCTTCTGATGAAGAACAACTATGTAGGTGTGATCAACTGAAAATCTGTACAGGCAGGATGAATCCCTATGAGCACAAACACAATATGCTACATTGCTGCGATAGTGTTGCCTGTAGCTGTAAATTTATCGGAAGTATACGCACAGGAGCCCGAAACCCTATCAGTTATTCCGCTTGATAGGGCCGCCCCGGAGGCAATCGAGCTCGACACTGCTAAGAAAAACGCCGATTTCATGTCGTTTGCCAAGGGTGGCCCGGCGACCCGCAAAACGGGCAATCTTGGCCAAGCGGTGGTCCAAAACGCTGCCAAAGCGCTTCAGCGCAGCGCCCCTGCTGCGCTTCTGACCCTGACGAATCTGGACACCACGCTTCCGGCCAACCAGGAGAACGAGTTCTTTGCTGTCATTGATGTGCCATCCATCGCAAGGGGCAAAGCTGCGGGTGCCCGAGTATTCAAACTCGAGGAAAGGGCTACCGAGGTCGAAGGAGACTTCCTTACAATAGAGGATCGAACGCAATTCGGCTCACCCGGTCAGGGATGGTTCTCGACCAACTATCCGGAGCTCCATGCAAATCTGCGATGTGATTGGGTCTACAATACGCGGATTTCGCAGGCGATTGGAGACGAAGATCTTAAGGCTCGTGAGGCCCAGCTGGAGGCTGATTATCGTGCTCGGAAGCTGGAAAGAGACAATCCCGACATTAGCAAGCCGCAAGAACCGGAAGCCGGTAACGACCAGGCGGAGGAAGGCTTCATTGGCATGGAGCGGCAGTTCACGCTTGCGGGCAGACCCTGTCTGCTGACGTACCTTTGTGATGACCGGCAAAATGTACCGTGCTCGGAGGAAATTGCCGATGAACTCGTCGAACGTGTCGTGCTTATCAGAACGGGTAGCGAGTCATGAGAGCGATCGTGTGCATTCGAATACTCGCGGCCGCGGTCGCCCTCCTCTCAGCGCAGCCTGCACTTTCGATCGAGATTACCGATCTCGAGCGCTCCCCCGTCACTTTTTCGTACTACAATCTCGGTCATCTTGTTCCGACCGATGGCGGTACCGGGCCGAATGCCAATCCACGATTTGTGGTCAATCCGAACATTCGTCTGCCAATGGCCATCAACCCGGCAGCCGGAGAGCACATGTACTGTAACTCGCAGATCTTCGGATACGGCGGCAATGGTTGGGGAGACAATCGGCCACCGTCCGGTACAAACAGCAATGACCAGCGAAATTACCAGTTTCCGTGGACGACGAACATCTGCGAGATCCGGGGTTATAAGGAAAGGCCTTCCGTCTGCCCGACGAAATACATCCATCAAGGTCAGGATTGTCGCCCACCTCGGCCACAGGACCAACGCTTTGAAGCCGTTGCCGTGGAGGCTGGGACGTCAGTCTTCATGGGCGGGCGCGCAAATACAGTCAGCCTGACCGGGGATAGCAAGGTGATCTGGAACTTCCTTCACATGCGCGATATCGCTTCTGACGGACGGAAGGCTGTCGGTGCGAAGCTTGGGAAAATTTCAAATGTGGCGGAAGGCGGGACATCCATCCATCTGCACATCGAGGCGAAGGTACCTCTGCCAGGTGGTCAGGGCTACAAGCATGTCGATCCCCTGCCATCCTTGATTGTGGCGTATCAGAAGGCCCTCGGCAACCCGGTGACTGTCGACGCCAATGGCTTGCTCGCATACGATCCCCGGTTCGAGATTAGGTCCGGATCCAGCGGCATTGCGAACGTCGATTCGGTTCCGTCCTCCTGCGCAGCCGAGGGTGAGCCATCTATCGGTACCGAACTCACCAACTCTTTCTCGTCGCTCTGGTGTCACAACGGATCCATTGTTGGGTTGGCAAAACAAGGCCAAAATAGGCGCTTCGTTTACTACAAACCGCGTCGCGATCTCGCCGCCTATGTTCGAGACAATCCTATCCTCTTCGATGGCTCGTCCGACAATATAACCTATCAGGGCAGGGCGCGGCACTACAGCAGCCGCTGTGGCGACCAACTCTATGATGTTTCCGGCCCCATCTCTCCATCATTCCAATTCGTGGCCGTTTCAGGTACCAGGAAGGTCTTTTCCGGTGGCACTCGACCGGACGGCACGCCTGATTGCACGTTTGGATTTGTGCAGGACCGACTGGAGTTCTCCTATATCAAGGAGTTCGTGGGTGGCGGCCAAGCTAGCGATACCCCGGAGGTTGGAACAACTGAGTCGACGAGCCCAACACCGGAATGCTCGGGCGTCGACCTGGCCTCAATTACTCCCGGCTCCAGCACCACTTTCGACAGCTTCTGGTTCCACAATTGTTCGATACTAGGCTTGCAAGCTTCGAGTTCTGGCGACCGAAGGCTCGTTTATGTTCGGCCACGGAGCGAGCTCGTCGCCGCAGCCATGCGCCAGCCTGTCCTTTATCGAGGCCGGATTTCGGGAGGCCAATACCTAGGCGAAGCCATCCACGTCGACGACCGATGCGGGGACACTTTTTATGCTGTCACTGGTCCCGTAGATGCCGACCGTCGAGGCGTCAAGATACGTGGGCGAGAACCGCAGTTTGCCCTCCAAACCGGAGTTTGCCATCCTCTTCCTCCAGTCGAATCCTGTCTGCGGATTGTTTTTGCCGGGCGAACACTGGCTGAAGCGCTGTCAAAGCCGCTAGCTGGGCCCTCTTGCCCTGCGGACGATCAGTCCGGATCGGGGTCTGGACCTGGAGATGGCAGCCTTAATTTGTCGCTCGATTGTAGGCCGAAGTCTGTCTGCTCAAATAACTTCGCCGCACTAACGCCGAAGGCAGAACCTGAGGACTATCGAGCTAAGGACTTCGGCTACATCGTCGACTGGCCCGGGTTCACATTGAAGAGCGACTTCCGCGACAGCAAGGGGTTTGTTATTCCCGGCTTTGACAACAGAATCTCGGGCGCCGGCATCTGGTGGTACTGGGTTCGAAAGCGAGCTGGTTTCCAAATCACCGACAAACCGACCTTTCGCAAGATCGCCAAGCTATATGCCGGCATAGATGATGATTCGGCACCGGCAGTGGTCGAATATGCCGGCGCATATCAGACGCACTCGATCCATTATTTCGGCCACCGCGTTGGCCTCGATGAACCGCTACCGCTTGTCGATGCTGATACGCGCTGGCGATTAGCTAAGACGATGTTCCATCATGAGGCCGGGCGGAACGTGAGTGAAGTCACGCGCACCACATTCGACGACGGCATTGAACAGGCTGAGCGAATCCTAGCCGATAACTAAATCCTAACAGCGAGGAAGCTGATGTACAAGGCAACATGCTGCGCAACTGCTTCGGCGATTTCATTGCTTGTGTCTGCTTGCAGTGCAACAGCTCCATCAGGTGAGCAGGCCACTATTTCGACTCAAGCGATCTCTCAATCGCAGGTTCTATGTGGATTTGTCCCCGCCGCGGAGACTGTAATTGCGCTTTTGGCGACGGGTCGGCCCGAACTCAGCGCAGCCGCTGGAATCGCGCAGGCAATATGCGCGGCCGTGGCTCCGACCGAACGCAAAACCCATACGCGTGCAACGCCGATGGTGGCTGGTGTACAGATCAAAGGGCAGTTTGTGCGCTAGGAACCGAACGACAATGCACATTGCGCTAAGGACAACAAGTAACCCAGGGCCTGCCACTACGATCTTGCGCCTGAATTGAATGGAGAGGGCTCAATTGCCGCAAACAGGCTGACGCGAATGATGCCATTGAATTGATTCACGAGCCAAAATGCTGGACTGCCGCCAGCCCTAAATATTGTGCTGCGATAACGGGGATCTAAAGAACGATTCACGCAGTGGAGCAGAAGCCAGTCTAATTTCGCGGGGGCTCCCACGTGATCGGCAACGTCAAGCTTAGGGAAGGGGAACTGACGTGACATCCAAAAGTTGGTTATCTTTGGGCATCGTCGTATTGGGGACCACTTCGTTGGCGGCGCAAAACGCACCGACCAGCTACAAAGGTCTGTGTGAGGCCTCGGCAGGCGTCTACATCGACGACAATCATTTTGTCGTCGCGAGTGATGAAACGAACGTTTTACGCCTCTATGTCCGTGACGATACCTCAATCGGCATAGCGTTGGATTTTCAAGGCGCGAGCGGCTTCGACAAATCCGACATCGAAGCTGCCGCGAAGGCCGGCGACACAGTTTATTGGATCAGTTCACATTCGTTAAACAGCAACGGCGAAGATAAGAAAAAGCGAAAAATCTTCTTTGCAACGAAAATTGTGACGAGAAATGGCTCCACGACCCTGGAATGGGGCGGTTCATTCCTCTTACTTCGTGATGAAATACTCGGCGTCGCCGGAATCCAGCAGTCGGATCTCAACATTGAGGGCATGGCCGCTGCCCCCGACGGTGGATTGTTCATTGGCCTTCGAGACACTCTCGGTGGCAATGCCCTCATTATTCCTTTTAAAAACCCATCCGAAGTGATTGAGGATCCCGACAAGAAACCGAACTTGGGAACGCCATTCACTCTGGCGCTAGCCGGCAAAGGGGTGCGCGGCATGGAACAGACGGAAAACGGGTACCTCATCGTCGCCGGTCCCGAGTCAGACGAAGGTGATTTTTCGCTTTACAGGTGGCCAGGGGGAGCCAAGCCGGCTGTGGAAGTCAAGGAGGACAATTTTGCACCTCTGAGGCCGGAAGCGATAATGCGGGTGCCTGGAAAAAATATCATGCAGGTTCTAAGCGACGACGGGGGGGAGGATTGTGATGACGAAGTGTCGCCAGTCTCGAAAAGAGCATTCAGAAGCCGCGATTTCGAAATAAACGATTGATAGAATCACAATTTTGCTTTGGTTACTTCCAAAAAAAAGATGTCGAAAAAGTTCGTGTTAGTTCTCGAAATTGCTCCATGTGACGTTTTCTGCGTGCCGGACAAGGGCTACACGCCGAAAACAAACGGCAAGGCCGACCGCGTCATTCAGACCGCTCTGCGCTAATGGGTCTATGCGCAGGCCTATCCTTCCTCAGAACATCGCAAGGCGCATCTGCTCAACTGGACCCACATGTACAATAGGCACCGCCGTCACTGCAGTCTGAAATCAAAATCACCAATCAGTCGCTTCGGTCTAGACCGGGACAACCTCTTGAGGCTCCACAGCTAGATCAAAGCTTCGAGCACAGCAATCCCAGCCGGATTGCTACGACGCTTCGTCAAGCTCCTGGTCGACGAGTGGGTGACCGCGCTCGGCCTGCGTCGGGAGGAGTAGGGTTCCCCTCGCTTCGTCGCACCAAGGCACAATGGCTTCGGTAGCCGCGATGGCTGGTTTCGGGGTGCTTCTCAGCCGTACTGTTACGCTGGCCGGCGAGACCTTGTGCGTTTTCGTCCCCTTCGACTGCGCGCTCGGCCGCATCTGAGGCGCGGCCATCATCGACCTCATCGGCCTCGCAGTCGCGCTCGTCTCGGTCCCTATCCCCTCACTAACCTCTTAAACTCAAGTGGTTCTGAGCAGCATGAGCATATGATGGCTCTCGTCAACTGGCTCCGGGATCGGCCCTTTGTCCTTCATCGTCGCATTGCTGATGGAGCCCATCTACCTATATGGCCGGCGTCTTTCAGCGAAGCGAAATCTACAGTTTCCCGTTTGGGACCGGTCGCGTGCCTTCCACGCCAAGATCGCCGCGCTCGATCTCGGCCGGATGTTATATCGAAAAGACCTTCGGCATCGGCGCGCTGACGGCGCACGTTCGAACCACCCTGCGGCACAGGATCCGCGTCGAGAGCCGGCCAAGAACGAGATGGACGGCTTGACCGTCGCAATGCTGCACCAGCTCGTCCAGCAAGTTGAAGAAGGCACCAAACTGACGCCTAATGAACATGATCTGGTCGTGCTGTTCGCCCGGCGCGCCGGCCGCGTCGTCACCATAGGACATTGTGACCTTCGGCTGGCGCGTCGCTCATGGCGAGGATGCTGAAAACTATGGGTCTGCTTCGGCCAGATCCGCGCAAAATCAAACATCGCGTGGCCGAACTGGAGTTATCCGCACTAACCCGGGCGTCGGCTTTAGGTTCATGTCCGGCTGAGCACGATTGCTAGGTAGCCGGTGACACACCGGCGTTATAGCCAGACCTAGCGGAAGGAGAGCCTGGCGAAAGCAACAGGCCTCCCCAAGTCACAGGTCGGCTGTTGAATCCGCAAGCGAGCGGCTTCGTTAGAAGTTCCGCTGCACCTCGGCAATCCATTGCGTGTAATTGGCAACGCGGGTGTAGACGCCGAACAGGCTTGGGCGCGCGCAACCGATGCCGAAGCTGACGACGCCTAGTTGCACCCAGCCCTGACCGTCCGGCTTGACGCCTATAAAGCCGCCGCTGTCTCCCTGGCAGGAATCTGCCCCGCCCTCCGGCCGACCGGCGCAGAACATGTTCTGAGTGATCGTTACGCGCCCGGCACCCGGCATCATATCCGTGAAATCGTCGTAGTTGGTTTGGCAGAGCGCATTATCCTGGATCGCTACTTTGACCTTCATGAGGTTTGGCGTCGTTGAGCCTCCCTCCGTTACCAGACCCCAACCGATCACATCAACATCCATTCCCGTCGAGGGCATTGCGGCGGGCGAGTCCGGGACGCTCGCCGGCTTCAGCGTGTCCGGAAGGGGTTCGCCCAGCTTGAGCAAGGCAATGTCGTTGTCGCTGGTGTCCGGGTTGTAGTTTTGATGGGAAATGACCTTTTCCACGTTTCTACGGATGCCCAGTTGGCCGCCAGCCGCGCCGCTCCCGGTCGGTAGCACGGTTGAGCCCGCGTAGACGTCTATTTCTTCCGGCTTCGTGTCCGGCACGCAATGCGCCGCTGTCAAAACCCAGCCGTTTCCGATCAGTGAGGCGCCACAGAACTGGCCGCTCTGCTCCTGCCCCTCCGGCGCGAGCGCGCTGATTAGCGCCACCTGGAATGGGTATTCGCCGGCCGAAGCGGGCTCCCCGCCTACGATCTTGTCAGTGGTGGTAGTCGCCGTGCCGCCATTGGCGACGCGATCAACCGGTCTGAGTTTTTTTACTTCTTGGGCTGCTGTCTCCGCAACCACAATCGAGAGGATTGCGCACAATGAGAGAAGAATACGCATCTTGGCCTCCACAAATGCCCCTTCCGGAGCCTGCAGAAATCCGCCTCAACTTGCAAGCGAAAAGTATTGCAATTTATGCGGAATCATAAACAATAGGTCATAGAGTAGAGGAGGACATTATGCTTCCCCGGCTTTTCTTGACGCATTCAACTATAGCGATGAGCTTGCTCTTTGCTCTTTTGCTAGGCGGAGTAACGCGGGCCCAGTCGGTCAGCGAGCAAGTCGACGAAAAACTGCGGGCGGCTGCCGCGCGGCTGGCCGATGCGTTCGGACGCGGAGCGGTGTTCGGGCAGTTCGTCGAGCGGGCGCCTGGGAGCTATGTCTTTGCGCCGGAGGATCGCTCCCTGCCGATCCTCGCCGTCGAGAACTCAGCGCGGATCGGCTCGATCGCCGTCGGTCCCAAAGTCGCGGCAATGGCGGAAATCGACGCCGAACAGCGGACGATCAGAATCCTGTCCTATCAGTTGGATGTGCGCGGCGCGGCGCCACCGGATTCGAGGAATGCATCCGGCCCTTTGAAGGATGCCGCGGAAAGCGCCCGCAGCATCATCACTCGCCTGCAGAGCGCCGCCCAACCGGGAGCGATGAGCGTCGAGTCGCGAACGCTCGATAGTGACACGCCTCTTGGAAACGCGACCCTGAAGGACATCGATAGCTTCGTCGCCGCCTACCGTACCGCTCTCGACGCCAGCAGAACGGCTGACGTCGAGGCCATCGCAACGCAATGGCGCACGCTGCGCGGGCAGATTGTTGCAGCTCTGCCCGACGGCGACCATCCGGAATACAAAACCCTGTATGGCGCCGCGGACAATTATGCCCCGTGGCGCTATGATCGTATCTTCACCGACGCGGCGTCCGTCGTGGCGCTCGGCGAACCGGGGGCCAACACACCCCTCTGCAGTGGGGTGCTGGTCGCCGCCGATCTGGTGCTGACCGCGGGGCATTGTTTCGGCGGCGCGCGGGTCAGGCCACCTGAAACGCTGGAGGTCTGGTTCGGGTTTGCGGAGCGGCCAGATGGGAGTTCTCCAAGTCCTGTCAGGCGACCCGTCGCCGAGGCCATCGCGCCGGCTCAAGAAAAATGGCCGGACGTGTTTGCCGGCAAGTTTAGCCAACATCTCTACGACTATGCGCTGATCCGTTTCAAATCGCGACCTGGCGAGGACGTAGTCCCCGAAATAACGATCGTGCCTGGCAAGGTCGTTCGGCCGGCGCCACAATGTCTGC
This sequence comes from Rhizobium lentis, assembly GCF_014200175.1. Classification (GTDB taxonomy): domain Bacteria; phylum Pseudomonadota; class Alphaproteobacteria; order Rhizobiales; family Rhizobiaceae; genus Rhizobium; species Rhizobium mulingense. The sequence continues at coordinate 71,087 of NZ_JACHBD010000013.1, forward strand.
GCGAAACGCCACCGCAGCGGGCTGATCCACTCTACGTTATCGGCTACCCTAGAGGCCGGCCAGCAACCATCCATGACAACGGGCGCGTAGAATTGCCCTATCGGGTTCAAGGGACGGATTTCGATACATTGAGGCTCGACGTCGACGCCGATTTTGTCGGTGAACCCGACCACGACCAGATCCTCTCGGACTTCGACAACAGCTACGTTCTGGATTCGTCAGGCGTGCTGAAATGGCGGTACCTTTTCGATGTGCGCGACAACGGCCAGCCCCGGATGGGAGTCATCGCCGACACATTCCGGGGCAACTCGGGCGGACCCGTCTACGATCACGAGCGCGACCAATGCGTCGTCGGCATATTGAACCGGGGCATGGGCGACACCGGCCAGAGACGCGAAGCGGATTGGAAGGTCCACGAGCGTGTCCTGCCTATGCATGCAATTATAAAGGACCTCGAACAGAATCCCGTAGTCGCCCCGCTGCTGGCTGACGGCACAATCAAGGTGATCCAATGATCCGGACGTGTGTTCGCCTTCTGGTCATTCTGTGGGCGACCCAAGCGTGGGGCGCCGAGGTCAAGAGACCGGACGTGATGTCCTTCATCGTGGGCGTCGAGAACTACGACAACGCCGAACTCAACAGGCTTGTCTATGCGTCGGACGATGCGCAGAAAGTCCACGACCAGCTTGCGATCGTGTCCAATCTGGACAGCAATAGCCGACTGTTCGTCGCGGATGACACGACCGGATCGAAGTTCACGGATGACGACCTGCGGCGAGAACTGATATTGTTCTCGCGCCAGATAAAAAGGGATAGAAACAATCTGAATATCGTTGTTTATCTCGGCGGCCACGGCACTCTATCGCCGGGAAAGAAACTTTGGTATCTCCCGAGCAATTATGACCCGGTCAACCAGCTAAATTTTGTTCCGTTCTCGGAGATACTTGAGTATTTCACAGACCAGGTGGCGACCACAGGTGTCTACGGAACGAAGATTACATTCCTGGTGAACATATGCGGCGCTGGCAACGCGGAGTCGCTCGCAAATCCGGCGCTACGCAGCCAGAACGTTGACAATGAACTGATATCGGTATCTCAACAGATCTATCGTGAACTCGAATTCGGCAGACTGAGCCTGGCGATCGTTCCTGCGACGCCCCGAGACCGAAACGCCTTTGAGGACGAAGCGCTCAAGAGCAGCCGGTTTGCCCATTACCTTCTCGAAGGCATGAAAGGACGGGCCGCTGGCGCCGACGGCGTCCTCACCGCCAACAGTCTTTTCGGATACATCGAGAAAGGTCTGAAGGAGGAGCTTCCCAAAAACACGGGTTTCGCTGGCAATGTCCAGCTGGGCGTCACACGAGGCTTGGAAGGTCGCGCCAGTCTTGAACTGGGCACTGCTCTCTTCGCCGCCGCCGAAAATCTACGCGCCATGGCTGCGCCTCTACCTCCCGACGTCTTGGATCACATCGCGCTTATGCAGGATCTAGCGTCCCTCCAATTGGCTCGGGTCGAAACACGAAATACAGATCTTGGTCCCCGATCGAAGCTTCGCAAGATCAAGGTCGACGCCACTCGCGGGGCGGTTACCGATGTCGGCGGGTCCATGACAGATGGAGAGGGACAACTCCTCGATGCCGCCGAGCTCAAGGAACTCGGCGCTCTGTCGGAGACGGCGAAAACGTTCAACACCCTTCGGCAGTTCAGGGACTCCCTGAAGTCAAATCCCGGATCGAAGGCGCTGCTGCTGGTCGATGACACGCCCGACAGGGGACAAGAGGTCGCGGTCTGGAAAAGGATATTGGCGAATTTGGTCCGCGAATTCGAGTTTCAGACGCTCGATGCGGCTGCCCCCAGGGACCTCGCCTGGGTCGAGGTGTTGCAAAGGGTCCGGAAGGCCGACGACCTACGCCGACGATCCGCGGGGCCGTCTCCATTGCTGGTTATTTATGTCGGTCGATCAGATTTGAGACCTTTGGAAACGAGTCCGATTGCAACGTGTAATCGTCTCGAGAGGAGCCCCGAATGCGACCTCATCCCTTTTGGTATCCGAGATCTCCAGCTTGTTCAGCAAGTATGGGGCGCGCCGTTCACCTTTATTCATGACGCGCCGTTCGGGGGTCATCTTCTCGAGGATCAGCCGGCTCAGGTTTCCTTGCTGGTGGGCGCAAGAGAGTTCAACGGAATGACGTTCGGCGGCTCCCGCGGTTCATCATCTTTGGCTTTAGCGACGGCGTTCGAGGAAGGTGCCGAAGATCCGGCAACCCATCCTCTGGTCCAGAAGACAAGGGCGTCTTTTGTCGACACTTTTGGCTCAACCGGCAACGACTTCGTGGTGGGCACCCCGCTCTGGAAGCCACACGGAACTTTATTGATGGATATTGCCGCGAACCAATTCGGTGCGGCCTCACAACTGGTCTTCCAAGCCGCGTCGGGATGCCTCGCCAAGTCCGACACCGATTGCGGCGCGGCGATAAAAACTCTGATAGGCGAGCAGAATCCCCTAAATGAGCTCGAAGAAGCATCAAAGCACGATCTCAGATCCGAATCCGGCGAAGCGGCCAACGGGTACCATAAGGCCGAACAAGTATTCACCGCACTCCAGCAGCTGCCAGATGCATACGGTGCGGCCGCTACCGGGGCGGAGGTCTCCAAACTCACAGGACTTATCGCGAAGCGGCTCATGGGCGTGCGAAGCAAATTGGGTCGCCACGTGACCCTAGTCACACTATCGATCGGCGACTACCGCTCTCCGCTAATCGCGGACCTGAACAACACGGCCGACGACATCGAGGCATATCAGGAGGCCTTCGCCGAATTTTTCGGTAGGATCGAAAATATCGAGTTCGAGCATATCGCTTTGCCTGAAGACTCCAGCGCCGATGCCATCCTCCAGAGGTTGAGTACACTACGAGAGGCCTCGAAGGACAGGCCAGCTGATCTGATCGTCTTCGTCTACAGCGGCAGGGGGATTGAAATCGGAGGTCGGCGCTTCCTGGTGACGACGCAGGCCGAACCCGGGGAAACCGAGGATCAGATAGGGGGTTCTTTCGCGGGTTTCGCGGGCGGCCTTCGGCAGCAAAACGTTGTCTGGCAACCAACGACGCTGGTCGATTTGGCCGACATCGCCGAAGCGATGCGGGATGTCTGGTTTTTCGGCATCTACGACGCGCAGTTTGCCGCACCTATCCGGGACGGCGCGATAGACAGCCTTCTCCAGAAGCACGTCGATTCCGTCAGGTTGCCGACGAGCCCGGCGCCTACGACAATTACCGCGCAGTCGAACACCTTCCTGTTCGCACCCAGAGGAAACATTCCGGCGCGGCAGGTCCACCTTTGGTTGGAAGGCAAGCTGGTCCAGTCTAGCAGCGCGCCGAACGGGTGCTTGGCGCAGATCGGCGAACCATTGAAGGGCCCGGCTTCTCCCCTTGCGGCCGCCGTCGTTTCGTCATTTGAGACATTCAAGCAAGGGACCTATCGCGACTGGGTGAAGAATGTAGCCCAGGGCAGTTGCCTTCGGAAGGGCGATGCCATCGATGGCGTTCTCACGGCTCAGGGCGACCTCGATGTGCCGTTTCTCGCGAGCGGCGACGGCGCGGATCTCGTGAGCTATTTTCAGGACGGTTCGGCGCGGCGCGAACTAAATATTTCTGCGGCGGCGGCGGTCGCGAATGATGTCCTCGAAACATTCCCCACTGAATTGAACCGGTTGTCCGTGGGGGCTTTAATGATCGCCCTTATGCAGCAAAGCAAACAGCGCAATGACCTGTCGGGACAGACAGCGATGAGCGCCGATTGGTCGGCGACCGCAAAAAAGGTTCTCGAACGGGATATGGACCCGCCCGGGCCTCTTTCGCCTGGAGCCGACGCCGAGAACGCCGAGCTCGAAGCCATGCGCGTTGAACTCATCAGCCGATTCGACATGCTTAACGGTGAACCGGACCGGGCAAGAGACACTCTTTTATCCGCCTCGCCGGACGTGCTCTCGCGGCGAAAATTACCCCAGCGGCTTGCCGAGATCGCGGGAGAGGCGCTGCGGAGGCAGCCTACCGAGATTCTAGGGCAGGCTAATGCCAAGATCGCAAAGCTCCTCGAGTCGCCGAGCCGACAGGCCGCTCTTACGTCTCTCGCCGCCCAGATCGATGCCGAACGCCGGCTGAGAGGCGAGCCCTACAGGATAGGGGTACCAACGCGATGAGCGTCTGAGCGTGCCGCTGTTTGGCTTTTCGCTATTAGATCTTGCCGGTTTCGAATTCGTGCTGGTTCCACAAGGTGCTAAACCGGAGAACGCCATTACAAGGGAGAAGGTTATTTCTGGTATTAAGGATGGGCCATTGGATGACCTTCCAAACAATACCAACCTCGGGGAGCACTTGAAATTCCTGGTGTACCTGCTGAGAGGTAGATACGACGATATCAAGCAGAAATGCTTCTGACGACGACAGGAACGGAGCGACCATATCTGGACCTCATGACATTGACAGAATGACATGCGACGGTGCGGTTGCGCACGGCGAGAAAGGCCATTTGGCCGACGAAGGTTGAACTGAGAAGGTATGGGCGCATTGTGCTGAGCGAGCGTGACGTCCAAGGGAACCGTTCTTCACCAGCCCTATGCCCGGGCATTGTTGCGGGGATGTTCACGTTTTGAGCTAAGAAGATCGCATAATGGATCAAGCGGACTTGCGGCATTTCCGCCTCCGCTCAGGAATCTTTGAGGGGAGAGAGGAAATCAAGATCAATTTGCTGGCTGGTAAACCACTTGCGAGCGCTAATGGAGTCCGGTGTCACGACCCTAAAAAGCGGAACGGCGCGCTCAAATTCTTCCGGCCAATTGAACTTCGAAGACGCTGCGACGGAGTCGAGTTCTTCTTTATCTCCGTTGTCGTAGCCTCGAGCCGTGCTTCTTCGTCAAGCACCGCAATAAACTGGATCTCAGCCCCTCTTGTATTGAAATCAGGAGATGCTGAGACTCGAATGCAACGAAGCGATCTGTAAACTCGCCCAGAATCAGAATTCCTTTTATGCTTGTCCTTCGATTGGCTGCGGATCGCAATTACGGGTCCATCACTCAGGGCGTCGGGAAATGCGAAGCGGCCGTACCGACGTTCCAAGGTGTGAGCGAACGTGCAGCGTGTTTCATCGCTACTGAAGCCTATGGCACGTCTCATGCCTGCAAGGGCCTTCTTTTGGACGGCACAGAGTTTCGTCAGGTCAACAACGAGGTTCTCGCCCGGCGAGTTCTCAAGTTGGGCCGCAGCGGGCGTCGTGCCTTTGGCAACGGCCTGCATCAAGCCCAGCTTGGCTTTGACTAATGGTGCAACAGCAACAAGATCGCGTCCTTCAGCGAAGTTCACGATATCGCATGTCTGAGTCAGAACCACCCAGCCCTCGACCCAGGCCACGTCCATGGAACCATGTTCATTTACGAACATGGTCGGGAACTCGCGCGCGTCGAGAGTGTAGTCTCCCTGACGCCACGATCTGAGTATGTCCTTTTCGTCTTCTAAAAGGCTAACGCAAAAGCGCATGATCTGCAGGGAGTGCGACACGGCGGTAGCGGGTCAGATGCCGACCCTGCCGATCGAACGCGGCAAGCCCGGACCGGGATTGCTCGCCCATATCATGGTCGCCAAATTCGACGATCATATCCCTCTCTACCGCCTATCCGAGATGTACGACCGGCTGGGAATAGACATCTCTCGCTCTGTCATGGCGGACTGCGTTGACCTGTTGCGAGCTGAGACTGGATGAAGCTCGCGAACTCCTTCGCGGGATGCAGAAACTCTGCATGAATAACGAACACGAGTCTCTCTACATGGCGCTCTGCGGGGAGCTATCAGCGATCGAGCAGGACCATGAAAAGACTGTGCAGTACCACGAACGAGCATGGATCAAGCCCCGGGCGGTGACGGCACCATGCACCGCAGAAATGGTGCATGCGATCGCCGTGAATAGGGCGCTGCTCGGAAACGCGGACAAAGCGGCAGCTTGGCTCGCCTTGGGGGAGCAGGCCGACTTCGTGCAACACTTTTGCGGCATTCGAATTACCTTGGTCAAGGCTTGGCTGGATATCCTCGCGGTAGACGGAATAGCCTCCGGTGTGCGATTTGTGGAGATCGAGGACGCCATCTTTAATATACAGGCGCCTGAGTTGCAGATAGAGATGTTGGAACTCCTTGCACGTGCGGAGGTTAGGGGCATCTATGCACCTGCGCGGATCAAGAGCTGGAACGATTATTTCCGGTCGGTTAGACCATTGATGCTCTGCCCTAAGTTCCGGCGGGATTTCTGGCTCGGATTGAGCCGTGTGAAACACGAGGCCACCCGACTCGACCTTGATGCGGGAGCGCGGGCCCGCCTGCTGCAACGGTCCACGTGGGCGAAGGATTGGGGGAACCGAGCAGTCGAGCGAAGAGATTGTTTCCGGAGGGATCCGCAATGAAAGCGCTAGTGACCGGATTCGACGCGTTTGCCGGGCTTCCGTTTAACCCGTCCGAAGAGATTTTGAAAAGCCTAAGACGGCATCCCCCAAACGACCTGTTCGATCTGATCGAGTTTTCGGTCCTTCCAACTTCATACGCGGGAGTCGACAACTGGCTCGAGCGAAGCCTCGATCTCGCCCTGGACGCAGATCTAATCCTAATGCTTGGCCTGTCTGTGTCGACAGATAGGCTTATGCTTGAGCGCTTTGCCATCAACGTAGCCGATTGTGGCGTAGCGGACAATCGCGGCGAGGTTCGCAGTGGAGTCGCGATTGTCGATGGCGGCCCCCGCGCATACGGGACCTCTGTCAATCTTGAACGTGTCGGAGCGCAGCTGGCGGTGGCTGGCATCCCCTATTGCGTGTCGAACAACGCGGGCGACTACGTCTGTAACTATATCTATTACCGCGTACTTAGACGCTTAGACGAAGTGGCGTCGACCGCGAAGGCCCTGTTTGTCCATATACCTTGGGCTTATCCCGTGACGATACAGGAGCATTTCGATTTGCCGCAACGGGACAGGCATCTAGCAGCCATCGGAAAATTACTGCTGGCATGCCGGATGTATCTAGATGAGTGCTGAACTGCACGGCTGTGGTTCGGCGTTGACGGATGACCCCGTGGTTCACGTGGGAGGCGCAGGCGATCAGATCTTGGACCACCGCAACGGGAACTTGCACCCCGCGCATGGGCGGAGGCGGGACAACGGCAGGGAAAACTCGTCATCCATTTTGTGGCCAACAGTGACCGACGCCCGCAGTGAGATAGGATTAGCAGCATACCGCCGGACGCCAATACCCTCCTGTGGGTCGGCGATCACTGCCTGAAGACATACGACCGCGTCAACGTGATCGTTGCCGGCAAGCAGCCGGAGTCCCAGTACCTTACGATCGACGAGGCGGTGAAGCATTGTGAAGAGGGCATTGGCGTCCGGGACTGGGCAAGCTTCGAAAACAATACAATCGCGCCGGACGTCGTGATGGCATGTGCGGGCGACGTGCCAACTATGATAAGGACGGTCAACGTCGTCGATCTACTCGCGCTGCAAGGTCCGAAGGTGCATCCTCATGGCCTCGATGATGCACGGTTCGATAGTATCTTTACGCAGGACAGGCCGGTCATCTTCGCCTACCACGGCTATCCCTATCTCATCCACCGGTTGACGTGCCGGCGCACCAATCACGGCAACATCCACGTGCGCGGGTTCGTGGAGGAGGGAACTACGACGACGCCGTTCGACATGACCGTATTGAACGAGCTGGACAGGTATCATCTCGCTCTCGAGGCGATCGCGCGAGTGCCCGATCTCGCCGAGAAGGTGCCAGATGTAGTGGCAGACCTGCATGCAAAGCTCGACGAGCACCGGGCGTTCGTGCGGGAGCGTGGAGAAGACATGCCGGAAATCCAGAATTGGCGCTGGGCACGCTCCTCCTAGCGCCACCGATGACCGGATTTGGGTAGCGACTGCCACCGCATACTGCCGCAGCCACGCTGGCAGGAGAGAGGATTCGAGTGCGAGGTGGCAACCTCGCCTTCGACTTGGGGTGTCCCAACGGCAAGCGCAGCCTTTGCAGCGTCAGCTTCAGCCTGTTTCGAGTCCTTTTCGCTCTGCAGACGATGCGATCCCAAAACGTCGTAGAGAATGATCGCCGGATCATGCTGCAGCCGTCAACGAGAGGCAGCTAAGGGTGAAGCCCGTAGAAGCTTCTCGAGTACGAACAGCGCGGTTGGCGAGGACATGTTCCCATAGTCCGAGAGAACCTCACGTTCCTGATGAGGGTTCCATGGCTTAGTTTAAGCGCCGATTCCAAGGCGGTGATAACCTTGGATCCACCGGGGTGGCACGCAAACCGGTCAACGTCGGCAGGAGTAAGATCTGATCGGGCGAGTATGGACGTTACGCCCTTCAGCACATGAGTTTCGGCGAACGGTGGTATCGCACGGTCGAAGATCACGCCCAGACCCTCCGGATCGACGCTCCATCCCATGATGTCTAGCGTGTCGGGCCACGTATGCTGGCCTGCAAGTTCGACCTCGGCCAGACCGGTCTCACTGGCACGCACCACGCAGGCGGCGGCCCCGTCGCCGAAGAGGGCGGTCGCCACGATGTTCGCCTTCGTAAGCTTGTCTGTTGGTTTCCACGCGGAACTGAGCCGGTTTTTCCACCGAGAAGTGAGCCACCTCTAAGTATGGTTTTCTGATCAGGCTTTGGTCAATGGGTTGGCCTTTTCTCCTCTCTTTTGTGCCGCGGCAGCCGAGCTGGCTTTGAAGCGGAAGCTGTCGTTCCCGGTTTCCGGGATATGGCAACGGTGGGTCAGGCGATCGAGAAGAGCCGTCGTCATCTTGGCGTCGCCGAAGACTGTGGCCCATTCACTGAAGCTAAGGTTGGTGGTGATGACGACGCTGGTCCGCTCGTAGAGCTTGCTCAACAGGTGGAAGATCAGCGCTCCGCCGGAGGCGCTGAACGGAAGGTATCCCAACTCGTCCAGGATCAGCAGATCGAGGCGAACCAGCGTCTCGGCGATCTGTCCAGCCTTGCCCTTGGCCTTTTCCTGCTCCAGCGCATTGACCAGTTCGATGGTCGAGAAGAAGCGGACCTTTCGGCGATGATGCTCGATCGCTTGAACTCCGAGAGAGGTCGCGACATGTGTTTTTCCTGTGCCCGGCCCGCCGACGAGCACGATATTCGGCGCTCCGTCCATGAACTCGCATCGGTGCAGTTGGCGCACCGCCGACGTGGCTGCCAGACAAGCCGGCGTTCATGTCGGCATGCCGGCGGCGAAAGCGCAGGCGTTATTCCGCGGCCTGATGCTGGTCGATGCGGATCCTGCAACGGATGCCGCAGCACTCGAGCGGATCACGCTCTGGGCTCTGACGCTCTATTGCCCGACCGTCGCGGTCGATGGGATCGATGGCATTGTCATGGATACCGAGGGTGCCGATCACCTGCAAGGCGGCGAACTGCCGATGGTGACGAAGATCGCCAATCAGTTTCTGGCCAGAAAGCTCACGCCCGGCGTCGCCGATACCTGGGGAGCAGCTCATGCCTGCGCGCGCGCCATCAGTCGGGCTACGGTTATCGTGCCACTCGGTGAGACCGTGCGCGCCGTCGAAAACTGCCGATATCGCTTTTGCGCCTTCCGGGGAAGGTCGTCAGCGACCTTCGTACGCTCGGCTTTCCAGACGATCGGCGAATTGGCCCACACGCCGCGCGCGCCGCTGACGCTATCACCTAGCACGTTGCAAAGCGGTCCGCTTCACTCTCCTCGTCGCGGCTTTGTTGCGCCGTCCAGGCCCGATCATCGTGGCCAGAAGCGTATAACCGACTTCATGTGCAAGGATCCATTCGATCGCCCGGAAGAAGAATACGTCGCCGGCGATTAACCTATCGGACCGGAGGTCGGGTTTCGGGAAATAGCTGTTCCATCGGTGGCCCCGCGGCTTGGCCAGCGCCCTCGCCTCGTGGATGAAATGGTAACCGAGTTCCTCCTCCGAACCTTCCACGAAATCCAAGCGAGCCTGGCCGGAGCGACGGGCGTTGAACATCGCTGCACACAAGCGGCCGACACCCGGCGACATGGCCCAGAGGCTGGCAATTCCGTGCCAGTCCGCCGTTACCGAGGCCTCGCTTGGCTTGCACTTGAAAAGCATTGATGAGTGCTTCTCGGTGAACTCTAGCTTAAGAGGAAGATTAACGCTCGACGTTGCGACAATGCTATCGAAGGTCGCTCGGATTCTTGCTTCATAGCCAATGAAGAGGTCTGAAAAATTCGGCAGCGTGTCGCCCATAAATTGTCCCCTCTTCCATCACTTACTGCTCCTGGGTTATTTCTGGGGCGCTGGAGTCCGCACGTAAAAATTGGTCGATCCACCATCTTCCAGCAAAATTTCGGACGGCTCCTCGGCGGAAAGACATAATTGTAGCACGCTGCGATCATCTCTCTCTGCAGCAGTTGACTGGCCGCCGCCAAGGAAGGCTTCCTGCTCGCTTTCTGTCAATTCCGCCCAGAAGCCATCGGTGGCAAGAAGAAGCGTGCCACTGGCCTTCTTTTCCGCGAGGACGTCTGGGGCCATGAACTCCCTGGAACGAAAACTCTGGGTGAGAAGGTGCCTCCTGGTGGATCTTGCGATGGCATCGAGAGGCATGTCGGCCAAGGCGTTTGCAAGGGTGTGGCTTGACTTGCCAGTGTACTTGGCCGTCGTGCCTGCCAAGAAGGCAATCTCCTGAGTGGAGGACCGTCAAGGAGCCTTTGTCCGTTACGTGAAAGAGGATAATGCTGGCGGAACCCCTCGGAAACGATTTTGCGAAGGGCTTGATGAATCTCCCGGAGCTTGGCTTGCATGACCTCGTGGCCCCATGCATCGTCCGTTCCGGCAAACCAGTCGACGACAGCTTCGACGATTGACTGTGCATATCCCCCGTTGTTTGAGCCGTTCGTGGCGCCATCAGCCACAACAGCAAGAAATTCGCCATGTCTCCCGGCGATCCCCGCATGGTCGCGATTGTCGTCGGTGCGCGTTCCCTTTTGGCTCAACCATCGGGCCTCGATTTTCATTGTGCGGGGCCATCCGCACAATGGCTTATCGAGACAAACCTGTCCCGGACGATTTCTACACGACCGGCGGGCCCGCGGATATTGCCATCGAGGAAATCGTCGAAGTCAGCTTGATCGAGGAGCGCACGAAACTCGATGAAATTTTGAACGTCGTTGTCGGCCGCCGTGACCTCGGCAAGGAGCTCCTCCCTGCCGTCGACAATAAGGAGGATGTCTTCAGCGTCACGGCTCATGATCAAGTCGCCGTTTCCCCTTCCGGCATAGGCTTCGAGCTTCGTCGCAAGAAACATTGGCGGCGTCAGGATCCGGATCGTGAGGTCTTCCGAGAGCTGGTAATGCTGTGCCGTCTCGATTCCACTCGCATACCATCGATTTGCGAATCCGAGGATAGCCGGATCATCCGGCATGAAGTCGACCGTGAGCTTGCCGAGACGCATGCGGCAGATCACCGCCTCGTCAGCGGCCTCCATGAAGCCCAGTTGTCGAAGCTCTTCCTGGAGCTGTGCCCAGGCAGGAAGGCCCGCCAGGTCAACGATCAGGTCGATGTCATCTGTGGCACGCACATCCTCGAGCGTGACCGGATCAGTGATGAATAGCGCGGTCGTGCATCCGCCAACGAAGACCAGGCGCGAGCGGAGGTCTTCGCCAGGGGCCGAGGCAACGGCTTTCATCATTTCCAGCAGTTGAGCGCGGATCGCTGTCATTTGCTCATGATCCTTGACTTGAGGTGGTCGGTCGCGAGACCAACTTCCCGCTGGTTCCCGAGCCGGATCGCATCGACCAACGCGAGGTACTCATAGAGTGCGTCGTCCTTCAGGACTGCGTCCGGCACGGTCTTGAAGAGCGGCTCCACCGCCTGCCCCATCTCCCTTCCGTTGGCATAGGGCCAAACGTAGTTGTACGTCCCGCCGCTGATCAGGAGTTCCGTGAGCATAGGTGCGGCGAAGGCGGTCGGTATGCCGCGCTGTATCGGTCCAACTTGGGCGGGGAAGACGAACTTTAGCCCGGTGGTAATGAAGCCGAACAGGTTCCTTCGGCTTGGCCGAGGCTCGTTCCTGCTGTTGTCTTTTCGCGCGATGCCTGATGCGACACTACGCTTGATCGACTGCGCTATTTCGGTCTTGCTGATCCCGAGTTGCGCTTCTAGGTTCCGAACGGAATATGGATCTCCCCCCACGGATTCCGATCGCAACCGATCGATGCCCTTGGTGAGTTCCTGATCTTGCAGGCTTACCAGCTTCAGCAGGACGACGATATCTTGGCTCTTCATAATAGTGTCCTCTGTCCTAGGACCGAGGACACTTAGCCTAAAGCAATTGGTCCTGTCAAATCTGTGGACATCGCCCTTAGGGTTGATCGTCTGGAGCAAAGAGCTCGATGTACCTCACAGTAAGTGCTTGGGCGATTTGGTAGATGATGATGATCGAGGGGTTTCCGAATTGATCAAGACCAGATTTCCAGCCGAAGCAAAGGCGCCTGGCCAATCTCTCGCCGGCACCGCCCCAAATAATATCTAAAATCGCGGGAAAAGCGGAATGGCATTAGCTCGAGATAACGCATACATTTCGCGAGAAACCTACGGGAAACCCTGACCAGCTTTCGGCTTTCACTGAGGTGATTGCCACCGCTGTTATGACATGATGAAACAAAGGTTGGATGACGACCCCACATGTCGAAACTAGAGAATCATATAATCTCGACACAAGCTGTTCTATCAAGATCTCATTTTGCCAAATCACGGTTCAACGGTTCGATTCCCATCAAGGCGAGGGATGAGTTGGGTATGCCGCTCCGAATAGTCCCATTTGTCACATCACTGAAAAACTTCTGACCTAACGAGGCTTTCCGGGCCTCCGCTCAGGGTGCGGCCGTCGATCAGGAGTGACGAAATCATGTTGGAACGTGTTGGCAGCGGATCGAAAGAGGTCGAAACCCTGGTCGTGGACCTCGGCCAGAAAGACGTGACCGGCCGTTCTGCATCGGCAAAAACCATCGACGCCAGCGAAATACGCAAGATCGCGCCGAGCGGCAACGGGCAGGCACTCGACATCTCCGCTGCGCGGGGCTTCGTCGGGTTTACGCCGAGCAAACGCGGCGGCGCCGCGATCCTGGTCGATGCAAAGGTGAGCACGCCCGAAACCGACCCGCGCACCGATCTCAAGATCGACCTCGACGGTTTCTCGCCGCTGCCCTCCAGCAATCTCGCCAGCTATTCGTTCAACGACGTCATGGCGGCGATCATGATCGGCACCGGGCTGGCCGGCAAGGGCATTGCCGCCAACGGCTCAGGCGACGCCGGCAGCGGCGGCGACGCCTGGATCGCCGAGCGCATGTTCGCCACCAAGGATAATGGCTGGAGCAAGACCATCCAAAGTCTCGATCTGCCTTATATCGACAGCGACTATCTGACATCCAGCCTCAAGAAGATGGACCTTGTCATGTCGGGTTCGGATGCCATCGAGCCGGTCGTGGAGCGCCCGATCGACGAGAAAGACATCCTGGAAAGCAGGGTGCTGCGCGGTTACGCTCCGTCGACCGCCTATGAGCCGACGCTGAAGAAGCTCGACGAACTCAAATACGGCATTCTCGGCGACGCCGTGAAGGTCGTGAACCGGGATTTCGTGGCGCCCCACAATATGGACCACCTCGACCAGCTGGCGCCGGAACAGAAGGCAACGCTGCTCTACGATCTCATCGAGATCAAACAGCAGTTCAACGGCTATATGAACCAGTATGGCGACAGCGTGCCCGATGGCGAGCGCGTCGGCAAGGACCTCGACGCGCGGATCGAAAAGCTGACGGCTGATCCCGCGACGCAGCAGCATCTCTCAGATATCTTCGCAAGCGGCATGAAGGAATATCTGCAGCAACCGGAGAATTCCGATCTGCTCACCAACATCGAAGCCGCCTATCTGATCGATATCGGCGGCGGCAAGGCGATCGACCGGGCGCTGAGCGCCGGCAAGAGCTTCGAAGATGCCCTGAAGGATTATTATTCCGAACTCAACACGCTCGTCGATCTCCTGCCCCAGGATTATATCGACGCGCATCTCGACGCCGCGAACGTCACCTTCTCAAACATCATCAAGGAACATTATATCGGCGACGGCCAGGGTGTCGATCTCGAGCAGTTGCTGTCGGGTCCGGATGACACATTTGTGCCCGGCGCAACGAATGACGCCATCAGCCAGTTGGCAAACACCTTCGCCGAGGATTTCATCAGCAAAAACGGCCCGGCAGATGGCGGCGAAACGCTGAAACAGAATCTGGCGCAGGACATAGCACGCGACGTTGACGGCGTTCTGCGCATGGTGCGCGGCGGCATGAAGCTCGACGCCGCGGTCGCCTCCTTCAAGGATTCGCTCGACCTGCCGCGCCAGACCCGCACACCTGCTGGCATCGATGCCGAAGTGTACAAGGCCGGCCTCGTCCATGCGGTCCAGATGCTCAGCATGTCGAGCGTGCTGGTGGCGCGCGGCCTCGGTGTGGGCGGCAAGTGGACGCCGGCCGATATCGCCGCTGCGGTCGGCTCGGCGACGCAGATCGTTGGCATGACGATGGAGGGTCTCGGCAAGAACCTCGACGTTGCCGGCAAGCCGTTCAGCGCCTTCGGCAATCAGCCGGGCAGCTGGGGCAAGGGGATCTCCATGAGCTTCTCGCCGAAGACGATGGAAGCGGCGGGCAAGATTCTCGGTGCCGCCGGCGGCCTCGCCATGGCCGGCCTCGGCTTCTATCTGGCGTCGCGGTCGATGAAGACCGGCGACCGCGCCAAGGGCGCGCTCGAAATCATCGGCGGCATTGCCGGTACCGGCAACGCGCTTATCGGTTTCTCCGAAGCGATGCTCTATCTGACCAATGTCATGTCCCGCGCCTTTTCCGGACTCGAAACGGTGGCGCCGGAAGTGGTGACCATCTTCAGCAACGCCGCCAAAGCCGGCCTTGCTGCGGCCGGACTGGTCACCGGCCTCGTTGCCTCGGCCGTTGGGCTGGCACTTGGCCTGTGGGATATGGCCAATGGCGTGAAGAAGCTCGACAGGATGGAAAAGCAGCTGAACGAGAAGCTTGAGCGCTACACCGGCGAGTCCGTGCATCTCGAATTCCGGCCGGATCCGTCATTCATCTGGTAAAGGCATAGTCGGCGGCAACGATGACCGCCACCCCGGAAAAGCCTGGGAAATGCCCTGCGAGCCTCGGTAAAAATGTGATTTGATCCCCCCGCGCGAGGTCGCTGCATTTATGCAACCGCGATGTCGCGATCGGGCTTGAATTATCGCGCAAAGGTCGATCTTATGCCTAACGTAAGGTAAACGACCTCATCCGCGAAAAGCGGACAAGAAAATCAAAGGGAACGCATGTCATCCATCGCACCAGCATCTTCGGATATCGATACGGTTTCATTTCTCAGGCTAAACGCCAATTCCGATCCGAAGTTCGAAAATTCGACAAGCCAGGGCAAGACCGCGAGCACCACGGTCAAGAAGGCATCGCCTTTTACCTCTGACGGGACGACGACGGCAGGCCTGACGATTCTCTCCTCCATATCGGCGCAGACGAGTAGCCCGAAGTTCGTTTCGCAGGCCGCGACGTCAAATGGCGATTCCAGCCCTACCGCACCGATCCAGCCGGTCATCGATCTCCTGTTCAATTCCGATTTCATGAGCGAGATCAATCAGGGCTTCATGGAAGGGCTGAAGGACAAGGACAAGTCCTTCGAGAGCATCGACGTCGTCAAAAACCCTCAGAATTACACCGCCGAGCAGAAACTGATCATGTATCTCGATCTGCTTCAGACTAAGGCGACCTTCGGCAAATACAAGGACAGCCTCGGCGACAACCAGCGCGGCATCTACAACGACCAGGAGATCCTGAAGGATCTCGACAAGTCGATTGCAATCCTGGGCTCGGACGCCGACGTCAACTCACAGATGACGGAGAAGGCGCTGAAGGCCTTCAAGCTGATCTTCTCCGGTTATCGCGTCGCGCCGGCCGATACCAACAAGGACGCTTTCGAGATCATCAACGACACGATCACCCGTGACGAGAAGATGAAGGACCTGCGTACGAAGGTCGAGGATGCCTTTGAGCGCGACATCGTCAATGGCGGCCTGCTGAATGACGGCCTGAAATCCGGCAAGGACGTCACCACCATTCTCAAGGAATATAATGCCGCCCTCGGCTTCTATTCCATGGTGCTTCCCGACGATTTCGTAAAGCAGCGCTCGGCGATTGCCGACAAGACCTATGCCGAATTCTTCGACAAGAACGTGCTGCCGACGATCTCCGATCCGACGACGGCGCTCGATGGCCTGATCCGCATGGGACTGGCCGGCAACAAGACCGAGCGGGAGCTGAAGGGGCTCGGCTCCATCCTGCCGGTTGTGGATTTCGACCAGTCGCTCGGGCTCGGCGGCAGTCTGTTCCCCGATCTCAAGATCGACCTCGACGGTTTGAAGAAGGTTGCCGCTTCCGAATTCGGCAGCACCGTGCCCAACAACATCACCCACCTGTTCAACCCGACCATCCAGGCGATGGCCAGCCAGTTTCACGGGGGAGACAGCCCCGAGGTGCGCGATCAGTTCAAGGCCGATGTGAAGGCGCTTCTCGGCCCGCTGCTCGACAAGATCGGGGCCGGAAAAATCGGAGTCGGCGATCTTGCCGGCAATCTGGAGCGCATCACCTCGCAGCTGGCCGCCCCCGGTGGCAAGGAGGTCTGGGGCTACCGCCATGCGGTGCAGACCGCGCTCGAAGGGCTCGTCATGGGCGCCAGCCTTGTCTCGAAGATGTCGGCCAATGCTGAGTGGGACAAGAGCGTCTCGCCGCTGCCCTCCAGCAATCTCGCCAGCTATTCGTTCAACGACGTCATGGCGGCGATCATGATCGGCACCGGGCTTGCCGGCAAGGGCATTGCCGCCAACGGCTCAGGCGACGGACGCTTCTTCGCCGGCAGCGGCGGCGACGCCTGGATCGCCGAGCGCATGTTCGCCACCAAGGATAATGGCTGGAGCAAGACCATCCAAAGTCTCGATCTGCCCTATATAGACAGCGAATACCTGACATCCAGCCTGAAGGACATGGGACTTTTCATGTCGGGGCTGATGAAGACGCTGATGCCCGGCACGGATGTGATCGATCCGATCATCGTCGACGGCAAGACCGCCGAAGAGGCGATCAAGAAGATCATCGCTCCGAGCCTTGATGCGCTGGCGGAAACACTGTTCAAGGGCAATGCCGAGGCCATGGCGCAATACAAGACCAATTTCACGACGATCTTCACCGCGCTTTGGGCGACGATGCGCCCGGGCGGCAGCGTCGAAACCATCAAGGCCGACCTTGCCAAGCTGATCGACAAGACTGCGACGGCAGTGCCAGCGGGGGTCGATCCTGTCAAATACAAGGCGGCGCTCTCTTCCGGCGTGATGTCGGTGCTCACAGCCTCCCGGTCCATCTATGCCGGCCTCAACGTGACGAGCCCGACCTGGGACAGCATCGGCATCGTCGTTCTGCACGCCCTTGGTGCGCTGGCGCATATGGGCAGTGCGCTCGGCTCGGCGATCAAAGCCTCGAATTTTTCGCTGCTGGATGGGATCGGCTCGCTCGTCGGCGTCTCCGACGAACTGGCGCGGGCGCAACGCAGCGTGCTCTCCGCCTTTTTCAAGAATACCGGGACGACGGTCGGCGCCGTTGCCGGGGTCGCCTGGCTGCCGGTGGAATATTACCAGTTCCTGCAAGGGCTCACGAGCGGCAAGGGCGACCCGGTCGATCTCATTTTCATGGGTATCGGAACGGTAGCGGACACGGTCGGCGCGATCGAAGGCATTGCAGGCGTTGCCAACATGCTGGTGAACTCCACCTTCCTCGGGCGCACGGGTGCAACGGTTGCCCTGGTCTCCGGCGCCTTCTCGCTCGGTTTTGCCGTTGCTTGCGCGGTGTCCTGGGCGGCCTGGTCAGGCTTTACCATCTACCAGAGCATCAAGCAGGAAAAGGCCTTCCACAAGCAGACCGACATGATGAACGACATGCTCAAGCGCACGGTCAACGACACGGTCGGCATCTACGCCAAGACCGGGCCGATCGTCGGCGCCAAGGGCGGCGTCACCCCCGCGCCCCGCGACCCGGAACAGCGCGAGCTTACGCCTGAGAACTGGGACGCGATCACCGCCGATGTCGAGAAGCGCCGCGGTACGGCGGTGGGCTGATCCGGGACGCTTTCGCAACACCAAATATTTGAGTGTTCACAGGCCCGTTGGCGTAGAGGCGGTCGGGCCTGTGAACATTCGAACAAATTTAAGTATAAATTTCATGCGCAATCTGGATATCTGCTGCGTTTTATGGATAAAACGTTCCATTTTAATATAAAGATCGCTAAATTTATCATAGCGGACTGTACGTTCTGGAAATTAACCATCGGTTAAGTTTAAACAATTGACCAGCCGTTTTTTTATCCATATCAAATCATGCATTCATTTTGATAATTCCTTGATGGGGAGTGCTCATATGGCCGTGGATGCGGTGAATTCCGACCTGAACTTGGCGCCTGCAAACCCTGTCTCGGTGGAGCTGACGACTGATAAGACGGGTTCCACAGGCACCACCGGCAGCACGACGAAAAAGGTCAATCCGAACAGCGAGAGCGAGGTTCTCTCCGCTGCCGTGGACGCATTTCTGCCGGGCATGATTTCCAACACACTGATGCTGAACAATTCGCTTTTCAATTTCGCCAAGGAGGCGATCGACGAAGGCAGCGACGAGTAGCGTTCCTGTTCATCGTTTGCAGTTGACATGTACCGAGTTGAGGAATTGCAATGAGTGGAGAAGTACTTTCCGGCCGCGCCTTCACGCCGCCCTTCGATGGCGTATCGACGGGCAATGTCCTGAAGACCTCGGAGATCGTGGCGGAGCGGATCGGGCTGCAGCCGGCGGATTTCGCTGGCATTCGGCCAACCGAACTCACCTCCATTCCCAATACCCAGGGCCGCAAGATCGCGCCTGAGTCCGACGCCGTCCTGCCCTCCTATTCACCGGAAGGCAATACCACGCCCTCCAGCATTCTCGACCGGCTGTCGGCTTTCTTCATGCCGGTGGCCGGAAACGGCCAGCCGGAGACGCCGCTGGTGCGATTTGCCGCGGACAAGGATCAGAGCAGCCCGAAGATCGAAGACATCACGACATCAATCGACCGGCTGGAGAAATCACAGCAATTCGCAACCGGCACGACGCTGCTGTCGTCGCTCACCCAGTCGGTGATGTCGTCATCCAAACGGCTGACGCAGGGCCAGTGAACATCATGATCACATCGGCCCTTTCGAGATCATCGATCTCTTCGCCCGCGCGCAAAGTCCTTCCGAAGGCCGCAATGCTTGCCCTCTGCCTGTTCCTCGCCGCCTGCAGCCAGGACGTGCTCACGGGGCTCGATCAGCGCGATGCGCTGGATGCCCAGGTGCTGCTCGAACGCGCCGGCATTTCCGTCACCATGAAGAGCGAAAAGGGCGGGACCTATGCGATCACCGCTGAATCAACCGATCATGCCCGGGCGATCGAGCTGCTGGCGGGCGCCGGTCTGCCGCGTCAGTCGTTTGGAAATGTCGCCGAACTCTTTGCCGGCAACGGCTTCCTCGTGACACCTTACGAACAGAAAGCCCGGATGAGCTACGCCATCGAGCAGCAGCTTGCCGAAACGCTTTCCGGGCTCGACGGCGTGGCGACGGCGCGCGTCCATGTGGTGCTGCCGGAGGAGAACGGCCGCGGGCTCATCAAGGAGAAGGCGAGGGCAGCGGCCGTGCTGCAATATCGCCCCGGCGCCAATCTCAACGAGATCGACATGAAGAGCCGGTCCGTTCTGGTCAACAGCATCCGTGATCTCTCTTACGAAGATGTCTCGGTGGTGGTCAGCCCCTGGTCGGAGGTCGGCGCGCCGGCGGCGGTAGCGGCGGCACCGGCCCCGGCGGCAACCGTGACGCCGGCGCCCGCTACAGCGCCATCCTCGATGGTGCAAAGCGCTCTCTCGGCTTTCAAAGGCCCCAATCTTGCCGTGATCGGCGCCATCATCCTCGCCATCGGGGCATGCCTGCTGCTGCTGTTTCCGCAGCGGAAGGAGCGCTGAGCATGCGCACGCCGCGTGCGGACGGCGAGGCGATCTCGAATGCGGCGAGGATCCGCAAGGCAGCGCTGCTTTCCGCGGATATGCTGACGGCCGCCCGATGGGATGGGATCGCGCCGCTCCTTGCCGACGGATCCACCCTGTCGCCGCGGCTGCATCGGCGGCTTTTCACTGAGATAGCGGAAGCCCATGGCGATCCCGCCACGTTTGCCGACGGCGCCCGCCGCCTGACTTCCATGGCCACGGACGGACGCGCAACGGCCGCGCTCCGGGCGGGCCTCGCCTATCATCTCGCAGCCTTCTGCCCCGCGGTCGATCGCCCGACCCTTACGAGGCTCAGGGCCGCCTACGGCGAGGAAGCGGTCGCATTCGCTCTCGGCCACATCAATCTTTCCGCGGCAACGCCGCCGCTCGATCTGTTGAGCGAGCAGGCAAGGCAGGTCGTCGAGGCCGATGGCTGGTCGATGCTGGCACTTCTGGCAGACGAATACCGGATCTCCGCGGCTTGGCGGTCGGCGGGCTGGCGCGACATGGCTGAAAACGGCTCGGCTTCCCTCTTAAAGGGCCCGGCGCTCGCCCTGGCGGCGGCAGCCGTCGACGAGGTCGCCGCCTTAAAGGAAGGCGCCGGACGATGAGCTCGGGATTTGCACGCCACGACCGCATCATTCCGGCGGAGAGTTTCGGCCAGATCACAGAGGCGGCGCAAATTCTGGAGGCTGCCCAACGGGACGCCGCCCAATCTCAGGCCACACTTGCAGCCGCCAGCGAGCAAGCCGCCCAAAACGGCTATCGCGACGGGTTCGAACAGGGCGTTCGCGATGCCGCCGCACGGCTTGCCGCCTCGCTCGGAAAAGCCGAACGGGAAATTGCCAATCTCGACAGCTGGGTCGAGGCGGTGGTTCTGAAATCGGT
Organism: Rhizobium lentis; assembly: GCF_014200175.1. Classification (GTDB taxonomy): domain Bacteria; phylum Pseudomonadota; class Alphaproteobacteria; order Rhizobiales; family Rhizobiaceae; genus Rhizobium; species Rhizobium mulingense. The sequence continues at coordinate 92,137 of NZ_JACHBD010000013.1, forward strand.
CGGACTGATCCTCGGATCGATGGAGGCCGACGAACGCACGAGGCGATTGGTCCGCCACGCCATATCCCAGACCGCTGAGGCGCAGGAGATCGTCCTGCATGTCGCCCCCGACAATGCCGCCATGATCGCCCGGGCAATTGCGGACATCGATCATCGCATCACCATCGAAACGGATCCGCTGATGTCTGCCGGCGAGATTATTCTGGAGACGTCGGCGGGACGAAGCCAGATCGGCTTGAAAGACCAGCTCGCCACCGTGACCGAGGCCCTCGTCCATGGTTGACGCGTTGCTTCGGATGGAGCGGACACTCGAACAAACGGACGTGCGGCGGCAGAGCGGCCGCGTAAAGAGTGTGTCGGGCCTGCTGGTGCGGGCGCTCATCCCCTCGGTCAGGATCGGCGAGCTTTGTGAACTGCATGAGCCGGGCAGGGGTCGCATCGGCCTTGCCGATGTCGTCGGCATCGACGGCGAGACGGCGCTTCTCTCGCTTCACGGCGAAACCCGCGGCATCTCCCAGCGCACGGAAATCATCCCGACCGGCCGGGAACCGACGGTCTCTGTCGGCAGTTTCCTAATCGGCGCGATCGTCGACGCACACGGTAATGTCCTGCGTCCCTCCGCCAATCCCGGCGGCGAGGACGCGCGCTTCCTGCAGCCGCTCTATGGCCAGCCGGTCGATCCTCTGTCGCGCCGCCCCATCCGCCAGCCGTTTACCTCGGGAATTGCTGCCCTGGACGGATTGCTGACCTGCGGCCAGGGCCAACGCATCGGTATTTTCGGCGCGCCCGGCGCCGGCAAGTCGACGCTGGTGTCCCAGATCGTCGCCAACAGCAAGGCCGATGTGATCGTCTGCGCCCTGGTGGGCGAACGCGGACGCGAGGTCGGCGAATTCGTTGCCGGCAACATGCCGGAAGGCGTTCCGTCGAATGTGGCGCTGGTTGTCGCCACATCCGATCGCCCGGCGCTGGAGCGGTTCAAGGCGGTGATGACAGCAACGGCGATCGCCGAATATTTTCGCGAGCAGGGAAAACATGTGCTGCTCGTCATCGACAGCGTCACCCGCATGGCCCGCGCCTTGCGCGAAGTCGGACTTGCTGCCGGCGAACCGCCGGTGCGGCGCGGCTTTCCGCCTTCCGTATTCGCCGTCTTGCCGCAGATCTTCGAGCGCGCCGGCAACAGCGCAAACGGCACGATGACGGCTTTCTATACGGTCCTCGTCGAAGGCGAAGAGCAGGACGATCCGATTGCCGAAGAAACCAGGTCGCTGCTGGACGGCCATATCGTGCTCTCCGACAAGATTGCCAGGGCGGGCAATTTTCCGGCGATCGATGTTCTGGCCAGCCGAAGCCGGACGATGAGCGCGGTGGTGAGCGAGAGCCATCGCCAGGCAGCCGACAAGCTGCGCGCCCTGCTTGCCCTCTATGACGAAGTGGAACTGCTTATCCGCGTCGGCGAATATCGCCAGGGGCGCGATGCCGCTGTCGACGAGGCCGTCGCCAAACACGGCCTCATCCAGCGCTTCCTGTTTGACGGCCAGGGCAAGCCGCAGCCGTTCGGCGCGATCGTCGAAGCCCTCGATGAGCTTGTCCGATGAATGTCGCCGCGCCCGCATGGCCCCACGCATCGATGGCCGGGAACTTCTTTTCCCGTTCCGGCACGATGATGCGCGCCGCCTGGCAAATTCCGGTCCGGGAGCAGACGCTTTCCGTTCGCCCGCTGGCCCCCGATATCGCAGCCGCGCGGACCACCGATCCGGTCGGCATTCTCTGCCACGTCGGTAAACGTGAGCAGATGCTGATTGCGTCGGCCGGCGCATTGCGGCTGCTGGCCGAAAGACTGGAACCGCTGCTCCTATGGGAAAAACTGTCGCCGTCTGAAAAGGCGGCCGTGGTCGAACACCTGTTCGCCGAGGCTTTCGAGGCAATCGAGAATAGGATCGGCATGAGCCTGTCGCTGCTGCAGATCGACGCCGAGACGCAGCCGGATGTCAGCTGCAATTTCGGCTTCGACATCGGCTGGAACGGCATGAGCCTGCCCTTGAGCGGCCGCTTCGATGAAACCGCCCTTGCCGGCCTGGTCGGCTGGGCAAGCCGCCTGCCGCGCCGCACGCTCAATGTCCTGACGACGGCGGTCAGCATCCGGCGCGGTTATGCCGTGCTGTCGGTCAGTGAAATCAAATCCCTGCGGTTGGGGGACGGCATCGTCATCGATGGCGGGGCACCGGAGACCGTGGTCGCGATCACGGGTGAACGTTACCTTGCAACCTGCATGCGATCGGACAAAGGCGCGGTCCTCACCGAACCACTCCTGTCGACGCCAACCGGACCAATGAGGCATTTCATGACAAATGAAACCGTCGATCAGGAATTGCAGGGCGAGCCGCGTCCGTCGCCTGTCGACAGCATCCCGATCAAGCTGGTCTTCGATGCAGGACGGCTGGAGTTGCCGCTGCGCACACTCGAAATGATCGGCGAGGGTTATGTGTTCAACCTCGACAGGCCATTGTCGGACGCCGTCGATATCATCGCCCAAGGCCGCGTTATCGGACGGGGCGAAATCATCTCCGTGGATGGATTGAGCGCCGTTCGCGTCACGGCGCTGCACGACTGATGGAACAGAGCTTTCCTCTTGCCCAGAGCCTCGTGGCGATGGCGGCGATCTCGATGCTGCCGGTTATTGCCGTGATCGCGACCTCCTTCACCAAGATTTCGGTCGTCCTGCTGATCGTGCGTAATGCGATCGGCATCCAACAGACGCCGCCGAATCTCCTGGTCTTTGCGATTGCCATCGTGCTCTCGGCCTTCGTGATGAACCCGGTGCTGCAAAACAGCTGGCAATTGCTGCTCGCCCATAGCGGCGATTTCGGCACGGTCAGTGGCATGGTGGACGGCATGATCAAGGTGGCGGCACCGCTGAAGGATTTCATGCTGAAATTTTCCGACGCCGAGGTGCGCGAATTTTTCGTGCAGGCGTCGCAGAAGATCTGGGCAAACGCGCCGGCAACCCCCATTGCCTCCGATGACATCACCGTGCTGACGCCGAGCTTCCTCGTTTCGGAACTGACGCGGGCCTTCGAAATCGGATTTCTGATCTATCTGCCCTTTCTGATGATCGACTTTGCCGTTTCCGCCATTCTGGTGGCGCTCGGCATGCAGATGATGTCCCCGACCGTGGTGTCGACACCGCTGAAGCTGCTGCTGTTCGTCTCGATCGATGGCTGGCGGCGATTGCTGGAAGGTCTGGTGCTGTCCTATGCGCAGTGAGCATCGCCCCTTCCCGAAAACCCCGGTTCGCGTGCCTGCCACGCGAAAGGCTTGCCGTCATGGGTGAAGACAAGGTCGCAGCCGAAATCGGCATGTCCGTCATGGCGACCTTCGCCTTGGCCGGCCCCATTCTGGGCCTGGCCGCGCTTCTCGGGCTGATCATCGCCATTTTCCAGGCGGCGACGCAGATCCAGGAGCAGACCATCGCGCAGATCGTCAAGATTTTCGTGATCTCCATCACCCTGCTGCTGTTCGGCCGGGTGCTGGCAACGCCGCTGATCGAACATTCCGTTCATATCCTCAACGACTTCCCGACCATGGTTCAGTGAGGCGAGGCGGATGGGGCCGGATCATCTTCCGCTCGTCGGCATCGAGGTCGCGGCACCGGCCGCAGCCATGCTCGGCGCCGCGCGTGCGCTCGGGATCCTGCTGATCTTCCCGCTCTTCTCGCTGTTCAGCATCGTCGGCATTCTGCGTTTCGGCCTGGCAATCGGCCTTTCGGCGCCCTCCGTCGCCTTCGCCTATTCGGTGCTGGCTCTCGGAGATACGTCCTGGTTCGATCTGGCCACCCTTTCGATGAAGGAGCTTTGCTTCGGGGCGCTGATCGGCATGGGGCTCGGCATTCCCTTCTGGGCGGCCCAGGCGGCGGGCGATATGACCGATGTCTATCGCGGCGCCAATGCCGCCAATCTCTTCGACCAGATCAACGCGCTGGAAACCGCGCCGCTCGGCTCGCTGATGATGTCGATCGCCCTGGTGATTTTCGTCAGTGCCGGCGGCATCATCGATCTGGTCACGATCTTCTATAAGTCCTTCGAGCTCTGGCCGCTCTTCAAGCTCATGCCCACTATCCCCGACGATCCGCTCGACATGATATCAGGTGTTTTCGGCCGGCTGTTCAAAGCGGCCGGGTTACTCGCCGCCCCGTTCATGATCGTCACCTGCGCGCTTGAATTATCGCTGGCCTTCGTCGGCCGCTCGTCCAAACAATTCCCGCTGAACGACAGCCTGCCGGCCATCAAGAACTTCGCGGTCATGGTCATCCTCGTGATCTACACGGCCTTCATCTCCAGCTATTTCCACGATCTCTGGATCGATGGATTCAACGAGGTCAAAGCCATGCTGGAGGTGACCGATGGCCAAAAATGACGATACCGAGGAAAAAACCCTGCCGCCGAGCCGGGTGAAGCTCGATCGTCTTCGGCGCGAGGGCCAGGTTCCCCGCTCGAAGGAAATCCCGGTTGCGATTTCCGTCCTTGCCATCGCCGTCTACGTCACCTGGGGCTTGCCTGATATCCTCGAGGATTTCACCCGCAGTTTCGATGCCGGCCTGCAGTCCGCCGCGCGGGCCGACCTCTCCGACGCCGTCACTGTCGGCTTGAGCGAAACCGGCGTGGCGCTGCTCGATCTCATCTGGCTGCCGCTTGCCATAGGTCTTGCCGCAACCATCCTGGTCGCGATCCTCGACGGGCAGGGGTTTCCCGTATCGTTCAAACATATGAGCTTCGATTTTAACCGGCTCAATCCGTTCGAGGGCATCAAGAGGCTTTTTTCGCTCGCGAGCATCGCTGAGTTCGTCAAGGGGCTCGTCAAGTTTGTCCTGCTCGCGGCGGCCGGCGGCGGTGCGATCCTCTATTTTCTCAACAGCATCTTCTGGTCGCCTCTTTGCAGAGAAGCATGCACGCTCTCCGCGGCAGCCCATCTCCTCGGCTCGATCCTCGTCATTGCCGCCGGCATCATGGTAGCGGCGGCGTTTTTGGATATTCGCATTTCGCGCGCGCTGTTCAGGCACGAACACCGGATGACCAGGACGGAGGCGCGGCGCGAATACAAGGATACTCAGGGGGACCCGAAGCTGAAATCGGCGCGCCAGCAGATCGGCGCGGAAATGCGTAGCAGCTCGCCGCGCAGGCAAGGGCCTGCCCGGCAATGAAAAAGCGGGAGCCTAAGGCGCCCGCTTGATCTCAATTTGCGGTTCCAGTCGTCGGGCGTCTCAAACGCCCGATTGATTGTCACCCACACGCGTACAATTCTTCACATCGTCCAGCGTGATCTCGGACAGGAACGTCGCGCCGGCAAGCGAGCTGTCGGTGCGGAAGACGTTACTGCCGTTGGAGAACGCCCCGCCATCGATGGTGACGTCGCCGGCGCTTTTTACCGTCAGCGCATCCTCGCCGACATTCTGCCAATTGACGTTTTCGAGCGTCGGGCCGCCATAGACGTGAATGCCGTCGGGGCCATTCTCGCCGAGATTGACATTCTTGAGCGTCGCGCCGTTCTTGAAAATGAACAGCGGCGATTGGGTTTCGGACTGGCCGCCATCGCCGAGCTTGGACGAGGCCGTATAGGTCGCCCCCTTGCCGTCGAACACGCCTCCATCCACGACGATCGGCTCATTGACCACGATGACGCTGCCCTCTTTCGAGAGGTCGGGCATTTCCGTCGTGGTCTGCAAAGTCGTGGCCTGTTTCTCGTCGGAGTCTGACTGCCAGTTGATGTGCTTGCGCAGCACATCCTTGGGGTCGGACTCAGTGCCGTTTTCCGACGTTTCCCGCGAATTCCGGCACATAGGAAGTCAGCATCGGCGGGTTGCCGGAGAAATCTTCGAAGGGCGAAACCTTGCGGGTTCGGATGGCGGTGAAATCCGTGTCGGCCCTATTGCTGCCGCCAAGGCAACCGGACTCAAGGTCGAAACGGGACGTTCTGTCGAAGTCTATGGGCCTTTGTCCATCTACGCCACACATTGCATTCACCCCAGTTGGTCTCGTCTACTTCACCTGCTCTATGAGCCTGGCCTCTGTTTGGAGCCGGCAGCGTTCCGGATTTGCCCGATCTCTCCGACGGTTTCGATCGTTATATCCCTGTCGATCTCCGCCGCCGCCAGCACCGGAATGCGGCAGTTGTGGTGGATCATCAGCGTCTGGGTGAGCAGGCGCCATTCGCCCGGCACGATGATGACGGGATCGTAACCCCGCTCGTTGGTGTCCTCGAGAGCCTGCCTGGCTTTTTCGGCCAGCAGGCGCAGTCTTTCGGCTATCTCGATCTTCTCGGTCGCTCCAGCGGCATCATAGGACCGGATGAAGTGGTCCCATTCGGCCGGAAGCACCAGCGCCGGCAGCAATCCGCGCCGGTCGAGAAGCCCGAAGGCGATCTGCTTGACCAGCGCGGCGCGCGCCATTTCGGCCACGGCATCCGGCGCGTGATCGGTGCCGGCGTGCAGCATCACTTCCAGCAGTCCGCGCGGCTGGGAAAGCGTCACGCCGGAATCCAGCAGGCGCCTGACGACCGCGACCGTCAGCATCAGCGGCACCTGGGTGGCGACGTCGATCGCCAGTTTGCCGAGACGCGGTTCGAGGCTCCCCAGCCATTGTGCCGCGTCGTCGACGCTGAACAGGGCGCCGATATGGCGGCGGACGATGCGCACGATGTCGTCGGCAATCTGTTCGGCCGTCCGTTCAGGACCGCAGTTGACGAGGCCGGCGGGCACATTTTCGACCTGAAGATGGATCAGATCCTCGGCCATGCGGGGATCGGCGTTGAACGTCGGCACCGTCACGGAGACGCCGACGGCGCGCGCCGCCAGGCGAATCCGCGCGTCCAGCATTTCGCCGAGCCGCATCGCCTCAAGCCGCGCCAGCGTTTCCACCGCGCCGGTGGCGATGACGGGATCGCCATATTTCGCCCTGTCGAGCGGATAGGAATTGGCGCTTTCCACGGCATTCGCCGATCCGGCCGCGGCAGGGCCCGCGCGCCGGCGATGAATCATGAAGGCTAGGCCCGCCAGACACAGGCCGATCGCGGCGAGCACGCTCGTCGGAAATCCCGGGACGAAGCCCGCGCAGATCGTCAGCGCCGCCGCAATCGTCAATGCGCGGGGCTCCCGGAAGAGTTCGCGGCCGATATCGCTGCCGAGACTGCCGTTGCCGTCATCGGACACGCGGGTCACGACGATACCGGCCGAGACTGCCATCAGAATCGACGGAATCTGCGACACCAGACCGTCGCCGATCGACAGCAGCGTATAGAGATGGGCAGCCTCGGCGAAGCTCAGCCCCTTCTGGAAGATACCGATCGCCAGGCCGCCTATGAGATTGACGGCGACGATCACCAATCCTGCGACCGCATCGCCCTTGACGAAGCGCATGGCGCCGTCCATCGCGCCGAAGAACTGGCTCTCCTGTTCGAGACGCGACCGGCGCTTTTGCGCAGCTTCCGTGGTGATATGGCCGTTGCGCAGGTCGCTGTCGATGGCGAGCTGCTTGCCCGGCATAGCATCGAGCGTGAAACGCGCGCCGACCTCGGCGATACGCTCGGCGCCCTTCGTCACCACGATGAACTGCACCAGCGCCACGATCAGAAAAATGATCAGGCCGACGACGACATTTCCCGCAACGACGAAATCGCCGAAGGCCATGATGATCTCGCCGGCATCGGCATCCGTCAGCACGAGCCGCGTCGAGGAAATCGTCAAGGCCAAGCGGAACAGCGTGCCGATCAGAATGACCGCGGGAAAGGTCGAGATTTCAAGCACGCTCTTCAGATAGGTCGTGGTGATCAGCACCACGAAAGCGAAGGAGAGATTGAAGGCGATCAGCACGTCCAGAACGATTGTCGGAAGCGGCAGCACCATCATCGTCACGACGGAGGCGAAAAACACCGCAAGCAGCATATCGGTGCGCTGCGCAAGCATGGCGATGGCGGATGACCTTACCTTCATGATCCGGCTTCCGACGCCATCGCCTATTCTTGTTCGCTGCTGGAAATTTCGGCGAGCTTCGGCTCGGCACTGCCGGCGGAGGCGAAATTGACCGTATCGTCCTCACTGTCACGGGAAACGATCATCTGGTCTTTGCCGATCTCCTTGATCCGCCAGCCGCTCGAAACGACATCGCCTTCCTCGTATCGGCGGCCGTCGGAGCCGATGATGAACCTGACTGGCGTATAGCCGGCGGCGGCGACGAAGCCGTCGAGACCGGAAGAGAAGGCGGTGAGATCGACGATGGAAACGGAACCGCGCCGGCTCATCGAGGCGATGATGCTGCGCAGCTTGGTCTTGTCGGGCAGGCCGAGAGGCCGCGATCCTTCGCCGATGCGAATTTCGTCGGCGGTGGCGACGATGCTCAGATCTTGGGGAAGCTGAGCCATGCGAATGGCCTGGCGGATTTCGGCAGCGATCGCCGCCGATGACGGCGCCGGTTCGGGTGCGGCGGAAACCCTGACGGCCGGGCCTTCGTGAGCCGGCGCGTCGCTGTTGTAAAGGCCGACCAGCAAAAGCATCGCCGCGAGCCCGAGAAGGCCGGCAGCCGCAATCCGGCGTCGCGCGAACCGCCCGCGCCCGGCGCCGAGACCTTCGAGTTCGCAGGCCGTGCCGTCGAAGGAGATGCTCTGTCTCGTTGTAAGGCTCATCGTTCGATCACGCGGGATGGAATGACCATCGATCACCACGTCATCCCGCAGCGCGGTCAACGACACCGCGTCGGAGCCGCGGGAGCGCTGCAGACTGATGGCAAAGGCGGGTTCCGGTTTGGCGCCGAGGATGATCAGGTCGCAATCGGCGCTGCCGCCGACAACCTGCCGCTCCGCCGTCAACGGCAGAATGGAGCTGCGCCCGGCGCGCGTGATACGCAAGACCGGTCCGCCGCGGCCTGTCGCAGCGTTGCCGGCGTTACCTCTGAATGTCGGCGAAGAGGGATCTAGATTCATAGCCATCTTGTTCCCGAACCGTCCGTCGAGCGGCTTTTATTGTCTTCGAGAGCGGGGAAGCGAGACGGGCGAACCCGTCGCGCCATTGTTTCAATCAGCCTGGGCCGATCTTCTTGATGGCGTTTGCGACGCCGTTGATCTTGGTGATTTCAGTTGCAACCTGCAGGCTCTGCGCGGTCGCTTCGTTCTGGGCCGACTTGAAGGCGGAAATCGCCGAGCCGATACCCGCATCGAGTGTCGAAGTACTAGTGCTGGTAGCCATGTCTTGAACTCCTTGCATGGTTTTGGCGGCCAAAACCTTGCAGAATTCCGGATCGAATTCAATAGCTTATGTTAAAAAGTTATTAATTCGCGATATGTACAACAATTGCGCGAAATGGATATCCGTCCTGTTCCCAGCGGACCGATCATCTGCAACAGTAGATCAGATAATTAATAACAGACTGGATTTCGCAGCCCCCTGATTTCCTTCGTTCATTAGTTGTCGGGCGGCATCCGGATCGTGAGGTAAACTCAGATGTTTGCGCGTTTTGTTTACATGGCCGCTATCGGACTGCTGGTCTCCTTTCCTCCATCAGCCGGCGCCGGCGAGCGGGAGGTGCGCCTGGATGTCGTCTCCCTGCCGCTTGGCGATGTCGTCGAGACGCTGTCCTTCATGTCTGGCATCCCGGTCACGACAGTCGGGACGCTGAGCGGCAAGGTCGAGCACTGGTCCGTCCGAGAAAGCGGAGCCAAGGCCTTCGTCAAGCTTGGCGATGCCAGCAATCTCTTCGTCGCCTATGACGGCAGCCGCATCATCATCGCGCCTAAGCAGGAGGTCTCCACCGTTGTCCTCGATCGCGGCGACCGCAGCTGGAAGACCGAGCAAAACGCCATTCGCGCGCTGTTCCCGCTACTGCCGGACGATGCACTGCGTGAAGATCCCGCCAGCGGCTTGGTGCTGGTGCGCGGCCCCGCCGTCTTCACCAAGGCCGTCGAAGACGTGCTGAGCCGGCAGGAAGCCGACAGCATCAAGGTCATCAAGGGCGGCCAGCTGGAAATCCTGACGACGAACAACGGTGCCTGAGCGGCTGATATGAAGGCGCTGAAGTCTCTCAGGCAGTTACTGGAGATCCGCAGCCTGCGGGCGGACAATCTTTCCCGCAGCCTCTCCGAGGCGCGGGCGGACGCCGAAAACGCGCGGGAGCGGGAAGCGAAAGCCTCCGAAGCGCTCGACATCGCAGCAAGCCGGGCCGCAGGCAATCCTATCGTCGACGAATTGCGCAAGAGCGGCGTTATCTCCGCCGCCAAGCTTCAGGACGCGTTGATGCGACAATCCGTATTGCGCAGCCATGAAGCCGATGCCGGCCGATCGCTTGCGCAGCGCAAAGACGCCCGGTGCGCCGCGCAAGAGCGGGCAGAACAAGCCGCCGCCGATTTTTCGCGAGCACAGAAGGCGGTATTGCGCGCCGAATTTTCGCTTGAAGCAGCGGAGAAAGTCGACCGGTAGAGAGCTAAGAACCAGCAGATGAACCAACCGCCTTGGCAGCGAACCAGCGTAACCGCTGTCCTGATGCAACGTTCCGCGTCATCGCTTGATCATTGATGTTCAGCCTCAGCTTGAAATTAGTGCTCACGTTACGAATGCGAAACCTACCCGGGCTCCCCTCTTGTTCAGCAATGGCTGGATGGTGAACTTCGAGCGCATCACGATACGGAGTTGATCCGCGGCGTCGACCGGCCGTAATGGCTCCGCAGCTGGTGTCTTAAGCCAGGGTCCGAGTACGGCACGCTCATTCCAGCGCGTTTCCTCCGACCGCCATCTGTTTTTCTCCCGCCAAGCCTGTTTGCTCATCGTAGCTAGGAACTGCTCAACGGCCATGCCAATGATAACGCCCTCAAACAGCGCGGCGATTAGCAGTTCAGGAATTTCGAAGTCTGCAATGGCTATACCGCCCGAAGCGCCTACTGCGGCAGCCCCGATGATCAGCCGAGGTGCTGCTCACAGCACCAACCTTTGGCCATATTGCATGCCCCTCTCCGGATTTCCCGCCGCGATAGTACAACGCGCGTACCATATCCAAAAAAATGAGGTCTCGACCGCATGAAGCTTCCCCCGAGAAACCGATATTGGCTCTAGAGGACAGTCGACATCCGCTTCCGCTCAGGACGTTCCTACGTCGTGGCACGGCGCGATTTCGAGGCCAGCGCTCCGGCTTGTTGCTATGGAGCTCACGTTTTGGACGAGGAAGATCGCATAATGGATCGTCGGGGACGGCGTGATCGCGCTGCTTGTGGGGTCGATTCGGATCCAGCCGGTGGGATTCGGGTGGCGGAAGCGCTCGCGCACTGAGAGCCTGCGCAATCGACAAAGCTAAAAGCACCTTCGCGGGCCGAAGGAACCTGTCTTAAGGAAGGGGCGGGCCCGGCATTTCTCGCCTCGGTGGAGGTGGCGAATATCCGCCAGTTAGGTTCCTATTGCGGCGCGCATATCGCGCTTGTGAAATGCAATTAGCGGAGGCACGGAGACTTCCGGTTTCAACGGCGATTTTAGACGGGAAGCCGTCATGCTTGACGAGCAAGAAAAATATGCATTAGGCCTTGCTTGACAGAAGGGCAGCTCCGGTCTTTCATGGCGGCATTCACCAGGGGGGCCCGGCAAGGGGCTGAGATACTGCTGAACAATAAGGTGTTGCTTGTTGTGGCGCAGTGACCCGTTGAACCTGATCCAGTTCATACTGGCGTAGGGACGGTGCAAGCGCTCCAAGGCTTCGGATTCACGCGTGGAATCCATGCCGGCGTCTTTTCATCATTCCGGCTGACTGGGTCTCCAACTTTCAATTTGGAGCCTCAAACTATGACATTGCCGCAAAAAACTTCACCCCAACCGTCACCACCGGCCCGCTGCCAGTGTCGCGGAAGGCTGGACGCGATGGCGGCGAAATACCGACAGGGCGGCGATCTTTACATGTCGGTCGTAGAGGCCGCTAAAATACCGATTGGAGGATGACCATGCGCGTTCTTGTCAAGGGGGCCGGCGTTGCCGGCCTCACCGTGGCCTGGCAGCTTTATCGCCAAGGCTTCCGTGTCACCCTTACGGAGCTGGCCGACAAGGTCGGGGGCGGCGCCTCCGGCCTTGCCGGCGGCATGCTCGCCCCGTGGTGCGAACGGGAAAGTGCGGAGGAACCGGTGCTGACGCTCGGTCGTAATGCCGCCGATTGGTGGGAGGCAGCATTGCCCGGCCACGTCAAACGCCGAGGAACGCTGGTGGTCGCGGGTGGGCGAGATACCGCCGAGCTGGACCGCTTTTCCCGCCGCACAAGCGGATGGGAATGGCTGGACGAGGCGGCGATCGCAGCTCTGGAGCCTGATCTCGCCGGCCGCTTCCGCAGGGCGTTGTTCTTCCGGCAGGAAGCGCACCTCGATCCACGGCAGGCGCTCTCGGGACTTGCGGCAGGACTGGAGAACGCCCGCGTGCTTCTCGTGTTCGGCGTCACGGGCAATGCGAACGTTGCCCATTATGACCGGGTGATCGACTGCACCGGTGCCGCCCAGATTGGCCAACTGCCCGAATTGCGTGGTGTTCGAGGCGAGATGCTCTGCGTCGAAACGCGCGAGGTCAGCCTTTCTCGCCCCGTCCGCCTGCTGCATCCGCGCCACCCGATCTATATCGTGCCGCGCGAAAAGAACTGCTTCATGGTCGGTGCGACGATGATCGAAAGCGACGATGCCGGCCCGGTTACCGCGCGTTCGCTGATGGAATTGCTGAACGCCGCCTACGCCTTGCATCCTGCCTTCGGCGAGGCACGGGTTACGGAAACCGGCGCAGGCGTGCGGCCCGCTTATCCCGACAATCTGCCGCGTGTGACACAGGAGGGACGCACCCTCCATGTCAACGGCCTCTATCGCCACGGCTTTCTGCTGGCGCCGGCCATGGCCGGAGAGGTGGCGCGGCTTCTTCTAACAGAACAAGCGGAAAGGAGGGCGCCATGACCTTCATCATCAATGGCGAGGAACAACAGGTCGCGGCCGCGACGCTCGCAGATCTGCTTCTCGCTCTGGACTACGAAGGCGGGTGGCTCGCAACCGCGGTGAACGGCGAACTGGTACACCGCGAGGATCGCGTCGATTTCATGCTTGGCGAGCGCGACCGCATTGAAATTCTCTCACCGATGCAAGGAGGCTAAGATGCTGAAACTTTACAGCGTCGAGGTCCATTCCCGGCTGCTGCTTGGCACCGCCCGCTACCCGTCTCCGGCCGTGCTTGCGGAAGCAGTGAGACGATCGAAGACCGAAATTGTAACTGTTTCGCTTCGGCGCGAGGCCGTCGGCGGCAAGGCGGGCGGCGCCTTCTTTGAGCTGATCCGCGAGCTTGGTGTGCGCGTGCTTCCCAACACGGCCGGATGCCACAGCGTGCAGGAGGCTGTGCTGACGTCGAAGATGGCGCGCGATGTTTTCCGCACCGACTGGATCAAGCTCGAAGTGATCGGCCATCACGATACGCTGCAGCCCGATGTTTTCGGCCTCGTCGAGGCGGCACGCATCCTGACCGGCGAGGGCTTTCACGTCTTCCCCTATACGACCGACGATCTTGTCGTCGCCGAAAGGCTGCTGGACGCCGGCTGCCGCGTCCTGATGCCTTGGTGCGCGCCGATCGGCTCTGCCATGGGAGCGGTGAACCCGATGGCGCTGCGGGCATTCCGAGCACATTTTCCGGATGTGCCGCTCATCGTTGATGCCGGCATCGGCCGCCCATCTCATGCCGCCGCCGTCATGGAATACGGCTATGATGCCGTTCTTCTGAACACCGCCGTTGCCGGCGCGGGTGATCCCGCCGCCATGGCCGAGGCCTTCGCGTTTGCCATCAATGCCGGCCGCATCGCGCATGGCGCCGTGCCGCTGGAGCCGCGCGACATGGCCGTTCCTTCCACTCCCGTCATCGGAAAGGCCGCCTTTTCATGAAGCTCGATCCCTTCTATCTCATCGTCGACAGCGCCAACTGGGTCGAGCGTCTCGTGCCGCTCGGCGTCAAACTCGTCCAGCTGCGCATCAAGGACCAGCCAGAGCCGGTGCTTCGCGAGGAGATCCGGCGTGCGAAAGCCGCCTGCGCGGCAGCGGACTGCCGATTGATCGTCAACGATTACTGGAAGCTCGCGATCGATGAGGGATGCGATTTCATCCATCTCGGGCAGGAGGATCTGGCGGCAGCCGATCTGGCTGCAATCGGCCGCGCCGGCCTGAAGCTCGGCCTTTCCACGCACGACATAGCGGAACTAGAGACGGCGCTGGCCGCCCGTCCGGATTACGTGGCATTCGGACCGGTCTGGCCCACGGTGCTCAAAGAGATGAGATGGACGCCACAAGGCGTCGAACGCATTGCGAACTGGCGGCGGCGTGTCGGGCCGATGCCGCTCGTTGCCATCGGCGGGATCACCGCCGAGCGCGCGCCGCTGGTACTGGAAAACGGCGCCGATACCGCTGCCGTGGTCACCGATATCACCCGCAACCCCGATCCCGAAGCCCGCACACGACAGTGGCTGGCCGCGACCGCGCCTTGGCGGTCCGTGACTGAGAGGCCGCACCTGGGCTCTCTACAATGAAAAGGCAACAATAAAGAGGACCAAAAGGCGGATGCGTCAGGGGCTCGCGACCACCGCTCGCTGGTTCAGACGCTGACTGAGGCACCATCGGAAGGTTACTATCGAACATCCGATCTTTGCAACGCAACGATGCCGCAGTGGTTCAGTGATCGGGCTGGCCGAGGGCGGGTCGAAACTTTGAAGTAAGGCTCTCTTCATAGAGTTAGCGCTCGCTGCAAATCATCGTGCTCGAACGCACTGGCCATACGGTTGATCTCGGCTGACCGCGCACCGACCGCCTTTGCGGTCTCGCGCCACCTTGCTGTGGAGGTCGCGACTTCCTTAATGATCGCGCGAGCCTGGGCGAGCGTGAGGGCGAAGAACCCGGCAGTTTCTTCCAGCAGATCAAGGGAGCAGGTGCCCTCATCAAGATCTATGTTGGTCGTCAGGACGCGCGCCTTGACGTCAGTAGGCACTGGATTGAGGTCATAGGCAGGGGACAACGACCAGCCGGCTTTGCCGAGCCACAGAAAGCCGTGATTTCTCAGGTGGTCATCGACGTTGGAAATCAGCACATTGAAGGCGACGCGGCGATAAAGCGCGTGCGCATCGGTCTTTCCCTGCGCGCCGTGTTCGGCCAAGGCGTCTACGATCTCCGGATAGCTTCCACGCTCGCCGTCCTTTGCGCCCATCATCGCCATCGCGGACAGGAAGGGGATCCGGACAGCACCATCACGGTCGAAGCGACGCGAGAGCATGACCTTCTTGCCGGCGACGTCGATGAGCTCGTGGAGGGGCGTGACAATGCCGGCTTGTTCAGCCAGTTGCAGAGCGACCTCTTCCGATGTCTCCATGCTGTAGTCGTCGGTTTCCTTAGGAAACTTGGCGATCGAGAGATGGCCATGTTGATCGATAACAGAAGCCTTCGGACGCGCTCCACCAAGCGAGGAGCCAGGCGCGAAGATAAGTTGGAGGTCTTCGTCGGTTTCCTCATCGCGCAGAATACGTTCGGTGATCTGCAGTAGGCGGCCGAGCTCGATGAGGGCGGGAACGCCGGCACGGATCGGCGCCTGGAATTCCTCGTCGCCAACCCGGCGGAACCGGAGCGCGCCGAGCCGTATCTCGTCGGCGACCCCAAGCAGATAGTCGCTTTCGGCCAGCGTGCGAACGGCCCGGCCATCGCGCTCAGCCATGCGCCTTTCCGAGCGTTGCATGAGGCGTCGGCCCCATGTATCGGGTGCCGAGTCACCAATAGAGCCAAAGTTTGCGAGGCCGGCGGGTGGGGCGAACGCTCCCCGGCTCAGAGCTAGAGCGGGCTCCAGCGAGAAGCGGCCGGGGTCCTCTAGCCAGGCACGGTCATACTCAAACACGATCGTTTCGGCACCACGGACGCGATTGCTTCGCGCCAGTCCGATCGGACGGGTGTGACCGTGAAGGTCGAGATGAACTTCAAAATCAGCCATCGCGTGACGATCCCGGCGATCGCTTTGGGTGAGCGTGCTTGGGCAACTCCGCACTGGCCAAAGATTGGCCGACGCTGTCGTTACTGATGTCGGCGACTTGGCTCAGCCCAACTAGCAGGCCGAGTGCCTGGAGGACGCCTGCATAGATGCCGATGCTGACATTGGTGTCGCCGGCCTCGATCTTTTGAAGCGTTGAGCGTGAGGTGAAGGCACGTTCGGCTACTACCGCCATAGGCAGGCGGCGACGTCGACGTGCGTCGTGGATGTCTGCGCCCAGTTTGCGCAGCGCGCGCCGCACAGCGGCCGGAGGGTTATGAGGTGTAGGCATTTGTCACCTTCGCACTGCAGATAGGCCTAATATGTAGCACGAAGATGACAATTTTGCCAGAGGGATGGTCAGGTAGAAAAGCCGTTCGTCGAGCGCCACCCCGTCTGGTTCGTTTGCCGAGCAATCCTGCGATTAACTAGCGGTGTCCAATTCTCACCCTAAACTTCATCAGCAAGCAAGCAAGCAAGCAAGCAAGCAAGCAAGCAAGCGGAAAGTGAACCGTATCTTTGGCAACGTCAAAGATGGTGGAGTCGATATCGTTCGGCGTCCCGCTTGCCGCCAGGTCCCCCTTGTCCCTGATAAAGTTACGAACGTTCGCATAAGGTATCAAAAACGCTCTTCCGGGCTGTGCAAAGCAAATGACCGGGAACAACGAAAATCGCCTCAGCGGTCATGCCGAGCGGGCGCTGCTCCATGACGGCCGCTGCGGAGGGGAGCTTCGGCCAGTGATGCATGCGGGTTTCGGAGCCCATCGTCTCACGCACGAAGGAGATCATGTCTAAAGCCGGGATCCAGGGAGCACTGGGACGCGCCGTTTAATCGCCAAGCAGCGAAGATCGGCCGGCTGCACCTCGCAAGCGCCCGGACATTGCGCCTAAGCGGCATTTGGTTGCTGACGTGGCCGGAGAGATAGGCTTCCGCCGCTGCACCGGTATGCCATTCCTTCAATGTTACATCTCCGTTACGATCCCCACCGCATCTTGTCCGGTTCACAACAATGCTGTCCTCGATTAATCCTTCATAGGCTAGCTAAGAAGCGGAAAATATTACAGATTCCGTGTTCCGAACCTCACCGGAGGAGACTGGCATGAGTCTTGAACTCCTAGAACTAAGCGGCGAGCAATCCCCGTGGTGGAACGTGTCGCGTACGGTCGAAGTCTTTTGAATCTTGAAAGGGAAATACATGGCAGGTCTGCGTCAGTTCGCACTCTACGGAAAGGGGTATCGGCAAGTTCACGGCCTCTCAAAATACGCCCACTGCCCTTGTCGACCTCGAGAAGCTGATTCAACCCGCCTAATTCTAAATCCGAAAGCCCAGGACACGGTGTTACAACTGGCGGCGAATAGGTCCGGTTGAGGATCTGGAGTTCGCGGAGAAACATACCGCCACTGAAATATCGAGACGGAATCTCGCTTGTGAAGCGCTTTTCGTCAACCCCGTCGGCGCATGCCAGCCGCTTGCCGGTGTTGTTGCGGCCGCCCGGTTTCGAGGGGGCCATGTCTTTCGTCCGGGCCAAGTTGCGTTTCGCCACAGGTCCCATTTGTCGCACCATTTTAAGGAAGGTGTTATCGGAGGCGGGTGTGGCCGTGGTTAAACCGCATCCAGCACTCAGGAGGATTTAAGCTGATGTCAAACGTCACCCCTGTCCCCGACAATGCTCTATTAGATGAGAAAGACGCTCTCAGCACGCCTTTCGTTAAGTGTCTCTTGCGACTGATGCGTGCTCAAGACACCTTTGAATTGTGGCAAGAAAAATCGGACGCCGATTTGGTCTGTGATTTCATCGTGACGAGGCAGCAGCGTAGGGCGATTCCTCTCATCGGGGGACCTGACCTGGAGGTGCAGTGGCGGCTTGAGATCTTCTATGCCGCTGTGGCACTTGCTATAGAGGAGCAGTCCGGACTGATCGCGTCACCGGTGTTGACTGTGAACCATGAGGGATTCGGTCGGATATTACTTACGGCTGGGCGGCTCGTCGTACTGTCGAAGACGCTCCGCGACGTGCATCGATTTGGCTTCGACAACCTGCGAAAGCTTGCCGAGGCGGGAACTGGCCTGGTCGATAATGGCTTAACAACAATTAAGACCTATTCAGATGTAGCGCGCGTTTGAGTGCGGTTGAAATGGCTCATATAGGGCGGAATTCTTCGCTAATCTGGCCAGCAATCAAGCCGATCAAAGGGGACCTTACAGCTCTTGGCGCGGGGGGCGACATGGAGGAGCCCGCATGACAGTGCGTTCACTACTCGTTACGGCTCCTCTTGGCTCCGGCGTATCTTACAAGCACTGATCAAGCGACGTGTATTGGCTGCTCAGCCCATTCGGCAATGGCGCTTCGGGCATTTGGCGGACGAGGAAGAGGCTTTGGTTGACCAGCTCGTCGCGCATCTGCCGTTGAAGCTCTCGACATAAGCGTTTTGCATCGGCTTCCCGGCGTGATGTCGTGCCACTCGAGCTTATGATCTTTCGACCGGGCAAGGGTGGCATTCGAGGTCTTGTCCGAGAGATCATTGCGAGTTTGCCGCGTCGTTCGATGAGGGTCGTCAGCTCTCGAGCGACGCGACGACGCAAGATCGAGGTGTCCGGGATCGCCGCCAGGCATTCGCGCGTCACATCGTCGACGATGTTGAGCACGCGAAACCGCCTTCCGCAAGCGAACTGGTCGTGAACGAAATCCAGCTACCAGCGGGCATCGGCTTTCGCTTCGACCAGGACCGGGCGCGCGCGCCGACAGCATGCCGCCTGGCTTTCCGGTTGCGAACGAAAAGTCCTTCTTCGCAATAGAGAGGGTAGATGCGGTTGACCCCAGGCGGCTCTCCCTCCCGCCGAAGCAGACGAACAGTCGCCGATAAACCATGACGTTCGCAACCGTTTTTCAACTTGGACAAAATCCCCGCTTCGAGCCGACATGGCCTACACGGATCAAGACCTTTGCGCCCGCCACAATCGAGCGTAAGGACCATCAGTTTTCAGCAGGTCAGCGTGCTTTCCCTCCTCGATGACCCGCCCCTTGTCCAAGACCACAATATTGTCCGCCCCACGAACGGTCCTCAACCGATGAGTGATGACTATGATGGTCTTCCCAGCGCGAGACAGATCCTCAACAACCCGCAGCACAAATTCTTCGGCTGCCGAGTCCAGGGAGGAGGTCGCTTCGTCAAGGATTAGAACGTCGGGATCCCGGTACAGGGCCCGAGCCAATGCGAGGCGCTGCTTCTCGCCTCCGGAGAGGCGAACCCCGTTCTCGCCCAGATGGGCCTGGAACCGCCCGGGCCAGCGCTCGATGCACTCCCGCAGTCCTATTCGATCACAGATACGTACGATCTTATCGAACTCCGGTTCGAACTCGCCCAGGGCGATGTTCTCGATCACGGAACCGGAGAAGACGTCTATCGATTGCGGTACTGCAGCCATGACCTTGTGCAGTGATGCGCTCGAGAGGTCCTGGAGGGCATATTGGCCGATCCGAATGCATCCATCCTCAAGCTGGTAGACATTCTGCAGCAGAGCCGCAAGGGTGCTTTTGCCCGAGCCGCTCTCACCCACGACGGCCGTCAACTCTCCTTGGCGAAAGGAGACGCTTAGATCGCTGAAAACCTCCGCCTGCGCGCCATAGCGGAACGTGACGTTCTCCAGGCGAATATCTCCGAGATCGGTCTTCGTGGCATCGATGCCGCTGCTGCTTGCCGACTCCAGTTCAAAGATCTCGAAAAGTCTATCCGCCGCGATAAACGCGTCTTGAACGATCCGGTTGGTCTGGATCAGGCGGGCGACCGGCCGGGTGATATAGCCAAGCAACGTATAGCAGGACAGCAATTCGCCGGGCGTGACGGCCTGTTCGAGCGCAAGCGTGGTTCCAAACCACATCAGCACGATGGTGAACAGGACCGACAGGAACGTCGAGGCGTTGTCGCCGCAGATTAAGATCAGCCCGGAGCTGTAAACGGAATGCAGCATCTTTACGAAGCGGGTCTCCATTTTGAAGTTTGCGAAGCTCTCGACGCCGGAAGTCTTAATGGTGAAGACGGCTCCGAGTGATTCTACCAGTTGCGCCTCGAGTTTGGCGTCATTTTCCATGATGACACGTTGGAGATTTCTGTTCATCCGATTGATGGCCCAATATGCCAGGATGTACATTGGAATGGCGAGCGCCACGATCAAAGCAATATCCCAAGAATAGATGAACATCATCCCGAACGAGAACAGTATCATTAAAACGTCAACAAACATATTTATCGAAACGTCGTTCAGGAAGCTCCTGATTTTCACAGCGTCGTTCATGCGCGACACGATTTCTCCCATGCGCATGCTGTCGAAGAACTTCTGGGGCAGGGCCAGGATGTGATTGTAATAGCCGAGGATCAAGCAGACGTCGATCTTCTGCCCCGTCTGCAGGACGAGTCGGCCTCTTAGGAGGTTGATCAGGATCTGTATCACTAGGATCAGCAGCATTGCGATGCTCATCAAGTTGAGCAGGTTGCGGTTTCCCGCTGGGATCACGTGATCAACGATCTTCTGAACGTAGATCGCCGTCGAGAGACTGAGGACGGTCGTCACCAGCGCGCCGGCGAGAGCCTGCGCCATCACCGTGCGGTGTGGCGCGAGTAGGCGGGCGAATCGGGCGAGGGGCGACGTGGTCTCGTCTCGGCGATTGAATGTGTCTGCCGGAACCAGCAGAACCAGGACGCCGGTCCATTGCTCCATGAATTCCTGATGCGGCACTTTGCAGATTTGGCCAAAGGCCGGGTCCATGACGATAACCCACTTGGCGTCGATCGCATGGACCACTACGAAATGGTGCAGGCCCTCCTTGACGACGTGCGCGATAGCGGGCTTAGGGATCTTGTACAGGCTGTCGAAGCCACCTTTGACGCCTTTCGCGATGAAGCCCAGCTTCTGCGCCGCCTCCGTGAGCCCCAGCACGCTCGTACCGGAGCGGTCGGTCGACGCATACTGGCGGATGCGCGCCAATGGCAACTTGTAGCCGTAGAAGGCTGCGACAGAAGCAAGGCTGGCGGCGCCGCAATCCGTGATGTCACGCTGCTTGAACTTAATGGCCTTACTCGACATGGAGGCTCGCTGACTGTTGGGACAATATTAGCGCCCCGCCAGCATCGGGTTGAGCCAATCGTCTGCCTCGTCGTAGAGCAGTTGCAGGAGAGTGCGATTGGCCAACAGAAAGCGAGCCCGCACGGTCATGCCTTTCTTCAGGTGGCCGATGGCCCCGCTCTTTAGCGCGAGATCGCTGCGAGAGAGCGCGCACTGGACCTTGAAGACCGGGTTCCCGTCATGCAGAGTGAAGTCCTGCGCCACCTCGAGCACCCTTGCTTTGATGACACCCCATTGGTTGTAGTTAAAGGCATCCACTTGGAGCCGCACCGGCTGACCAGCCTGCACAAAGCCAATGTCGTTGGGGGAGACGTAGATTTCCGCCACCAGATCGTCGTTCGGCGAGATCCAACCAACGGTTTGCCCGATCTGAACGTAGCTTCCGTGCGCGAGGCCGGAGAACTGCTCGAGAGCACCCGATACTGGGGCGCGGATGCGGTGCAGGTCCCGTTCGTGCTCGAGCTGATGCAAGGTGGCCGTGAGTTCCTTTAAGCGCAGGTTAGCATCAAGGAGCTTCTGGTTCCAATCAGCGGTTTTGCGTCGCACGAGGATCTCCCCTTGGACCTCGATATTTTGGAGAGCGAAAGCCTTCTCGTCAACGGCCTTCGCCGGCGCCGCAGCAGCCGAGACAAGTCGCTTTGCGCGGTCGAGTTCCGCCGCGGCGTTACTGCGCGCATATTGGTTCTCGCGCAGCAAGTTGAGAAAATGCACCCTTTCAGCCGTCGCGGATTCGGTTTGGAGGGGGGACGAGACGCTGATCCTTGCGCCGGAAGAAATCAGCGTTTGGAAGTCATGGGCAAGATCGCTCTTGGCATGAATGTCGGCTAAAACGCCGCTGAGCTTTTCCTCGATTACATGATCGTCAAAGGCGATTATTTCCTTCCCCTTAGCAACGACATCGTTCTCAAAGGCAAGGACACGGGAGATGCGTCCGGAGACGGGCGCTATCAGGGGCGTCTTCTCCACGATCGGGCGAATAGTACCGGCACTCTGCATGGAGACCGGTATGGTGACGAGTGGCAGTGAGCCAAATGCCGCGACGACGAAGAGCAAGATCGCCCTATAAATGCTCAGGGATCGTCCTGATCGTCGCGACAGTATGCTTTCTGCGGTGCAGCTGGCCGTTTCAGCAGAAAGGGGAACTGCTAGTCTATAGTCATTAGGAGCCATCGAGAGCCAGCTCGCTTTGTATCAACCAAACAAGTGCCCGTAACGTCGCAAAAACAAGTAAACCCAAAAATACAAACCTCCGGAGGTTTCAGCTGCTTCTTGAGGGGTTAATTCAGTTACACGATAGGCCGCCATGTTGTTCATCATTGGTGTCTCCGTTCAGAGCTGGATTGAGAAGATGCCAAGGCCCCGTTGGGAGCTCCTATCGGCGCGCAACAAAAAGGTTCAAGATTCGTGCCAATGCAGAAAGAGCGAAAAGCATCAGAAAACTGTTCTGAATGTTATTCAATGGCTGCCCTAGAGCGCCGAAACGTGCCAAAACGCACATCACGCTGTCGCAAGCACGACAAACCGAGTAGGGTTCTGATTGAACGTCTTGAACAGGATCGACAGCTCCGAAGTTCGGTGGGGGCGGTACAGTTGAGGCCTAGAACCTCGGCGCTCAGTGAGCACCCCAATCCGCGTGGCCCCCCATCGAGCTTGCCGTCGATTTTTGTTGTTGCTGATGCACCCTGAAACCTGTGAATTGTTAACGGACTGTGGCCCTCCGCACGATAGTGGGTGCGGATGCGCCGCTTCTGGTGCCGCAGGCCTTGTCCCTGTTAACAGATGCTATGGCCGCATGCGTCAAGTAAAAGATCCACCGGATGCGACAAGAAACACGAGACACCTATTGGGGAATGCCTGGCCGGGTCCCGATGCTATAGCGATCTCAGACCTGCACCTCGATTGCGAAGGCGTCCTGTATAGAGAGAAGCTCAAAGTCGCCGCACCGGACGGCTTTGAGGACGTGGTACTCGATCTCTACAAGCAAATCCCGCCCACGCGGATCACCTATGTCCAGACGTGGATGCTGCGACTGGCTTCTGCGAAGCATTCAATCATCTGCGGAGCGCCCTGCGATGAACGTCATCCTCGCGGAAGGGACTAACTTTGGCCTGCGCATGATGGCCGATGGCACAGAGACACTCACACCTTGTGGGTGTTAATCCGTATTCGACAGTGGCATGTCGAGGGCGAAGCCTACGACCGGGGCTAGCCAGGGTGGTCGAGGCGCAGGCGGGGTTACCGATCCATGAGCACTCAGGCTTCGAGCGACGGCCTATTATTTGCCGCCACCGCGCAAGGCGATGCCATTAGAGGGTACTGTTCAGAATAACCCTGACAGACCGGCCCCAAAACCTTCAGAAACCGACCTGTCGCTCTTTCTTCGACGCGTCGAATGGAAACCCTCTGGCCTTGGATGCAAGCGATAGTTAGGCTGATTTGTACGCGTGGATCGCACGCACCCGCCTTACAGAAGCGACCCGATGCCCGGTCCAGGTTTTTCCTTGCCCCGTTGGCATGCCCATTCGATTAAGCGACGCGGCGATATGTTCATCGGAGCAGCGACCAGCCATGCTGCGCATCACCGCCAGGGCATCCTCAGTGGTGGCACAACCGTGTTCACCGGTCTGAGGCTTACGGACCTTGAGCTCCGAAGCTGACCGCCCTTCCAATGGATCGTCAACACCACGTCACGCACCGCATCGTCGTGCCGAATGGAAACCCTCTGGCCGAAATACGGATGCCAGCGATAATAGACCTCGACTTCATCGCCGACATGGGCAGAATGAACGGGCTTTGGCGTTGGAAGAGGGAATTGGCTCTTCGCAGGAGCCGATACGGGAGCGGAGACCTTGGCTCCCGCCATGACGAACATCGAGACAGCAAAGATGAATGGTCTTGATCCGCAGGCCTATCTGGCTGACGTGCTCGATCGTATCCACGATCACAAGATCAGTCGGTTAGGCGAATTGCTTCCGTGGAACTGGTCGGCGATCACCACAATCGACGCAAAGGCAGCCTGATGGCGACAGTCACCCACGTCCGTACGATCAAATTTGTTGCCGAAATTCTCGAAGAGGACCCGGAGCTTCTTCAGGCAATCGTCTCCAACGATGATAATCTGAGCTATGGCAGCATTATCTCCGTGTGCACTGGCGACGACGAATCCGTGACCGCACTGACAGACGACGGCATGGACGAATTGGAGCAGATGCTCAAAGACGCCCGCCGGTCATCCCAAGAATGGAACGACTTCCTCGACAGCTTTGTTGACGACGAGCCGCTCGTCGCTCGCATCAAAGCAAAATCTCCGCGGTAGCAATCGGGCCGGTTACGATCGAGGCGACGACCCTGGGTTCCCACTCGCCACCATCTCATGCACTGTCTCGACCAAGAGATGGACGGCCGCGTTAGCGGTTTCCGCCTCGCCTAAATAAGACAGCGTAAATGCCAAGGTATGCGCCTGAGGACGCCGCCGAACCTCCCGCGCGGTTTCCTGGCAGAAACGACGATACAGCCGCTCCCCCGTAGCAGCGCCTGCACCGGCTGCCTGGCCGGCTGGGCGATGTGGGTTAGCTCGATGAAGCTTGTATACGGAGGGGACATTTGATTGATGAAAGGCTAATCGCGCGCGAGACGGCTTCTTACTTTTGCTTCCCCACAATAGAACTCGCTAAAATTGCCTGGGCTTTTAGATCGGCTCTCTTTTGAGAGGAACCCACAGGTGCTCCAGAAGACGCTGGCGATTTATTAGTAGATGAAGACCGTGCCGTTGCCATTCCTTCCTCAGGAAGCGTAGCTACTTGAGCGGCACTGTCAATCGCTCTACGGCAGTCATCAAGGAAGTTAGCTATATATTCATTGACATAGACAACCAACGGCTCTTTTGGAACAACAATCAGACGCCGTTTGTCCGTTTTGTCCCGAGTGATGTCGATGAACCCACGCAGATGCGCTGCCTCGACATACTTTTGGCAAACAGTCTGGTTTTTAAAAGGTAGATAGCGACACGCCTGCATTTTCGTCATGGGTCTGTTATTAGCATGCATATGATATACTTTAAGCAGCAACCCAAGAATGTTCCTCAGGAAAAGTTTTTCTTCGGAATTTTCGCTAAAGAGATCTGACAAAAACGAGTCAATTTCCTCAAGCTTATGCTTTACGCCGACGTCGATCTGTTCTGGCGTATATATTACTCTTCGTGTTGTTTTCGCCACGGCCACGCCTCTGCGCAATGGGTCGTTCTGTTTTCACCCAAAGCCTGTTACCGGATCCCCTCGCGGCGACATTTATCATATGTATGTCTTTATAACTACGACGAATGTAGAGTTTTTGGCGGTCGTGCGACTGACCTTCAGGGTGCACGAGCCCCCGCTCTTGTTTTCACATCCATTTAAAAAAACAGTTACACAAGTGTAACTACCAGTGCTATTAAAAAATTCGGGAGCTTCGCTTCCGATGGAAGGTCGGTCTCTTAGTTGGCCCCCGATCCAGCTCGCCCGCCGCCCGAGCTGGCATGAAAGAGCCCGACCTTCCGTTTTGAACGTGTGGCTTTTCGAACGAGGGATCCGAAATGACCAAAGAGATCTGGACAGATTACAGCCTACCGTTCGGGACGATCGGTCCATTGATGACAGTGGGCGAAATTCTGGAAAAGAACATTGATGCCGGATACAATGCCTACGATGAGTATACAAACGCAGCTCTTCAGAAATTTGCTCGGTATGCCTCGGACTTCCTCTCCAATCCACATCCTCGCTTGGGTCGGGACGGGAGCGTTTGCCCTTTCGTTCCCGAAGCTCTGACGAAGGGACTCTTACGGATTGCCGCGTCGCAAGTTGTTGCAGTTGACGAAATCGAAAATGAGATGGCGCGTATGCTCGCCGTCTTCAGCCAGATGAAACCCGTTATGTCCTTCAACGATCGAACGGGCGACTGGATCTATAAGGCGATTATTATTGCCCTTCCTGGAATTCAGGATGAAGGAGAGATCAACATGATACGTCAACTGCAGAAACGGCTGAAGCCCGACTTCATTCAGGAAGGTTTCATGATCGGTGAATTTTATCCAGGTTGCCCTGAACCTGGGTTGCACAATAGGATGTTTCGACCGCTCGACACGCCGGTTCCAGCCTTGGCTATTCGGCATATCACCAAATATGATGCTCCTTTCATGCTTGGCAGCGATAAGTGCCTGGAGGCTTACTTCAGTATTTTTGGTGACGAGGGTCGCCGCCGCATTAGGCAACTTTTGGAGCGAACCGGCTGAAACCTACTCGCAACCGCGGTGTACTCGCAGTCGCATACAGCCATGCTCGATCATCCTACCATATGAAACGGAAGGAAACGACTATGTTGGATGTTCATCCGAACGTACTCGCTGAACTGCACCAGATCGGAGCGTCGACGGTACGATTGTGGCGATATAGTGATTTCGCCACCCCTATTACATCCCCTTCAGATTTAGCCTCTGCTATCGGGCTTCCCGTCGGACGCGTTGCAAAGACAATGATTGTTGCGGAGCAGCAAGCAGACGATGTGATGCGCCGATTGGATCCTGGACGCCACCTTTGTGCCGTTTTGCTGCCATCACCTGCAAAGATCGACATGAAAGCGGTTGCTGGCACGTATGGATGGAAACGAGCCGAACTGGCTCAGAAAGAACAGGTACTGGATCTCTTCGGCTACCCGTCAGGAAGCGTATCACCATTCGGTCTCCAGAAGATCGCCGTACTGATTGACACCGCCCTTTTTGCTTATCCTACCGTAGTCACCGGTGCGGGCAAGTTTGGAGTCGAGCTTGAGATCGACACAAGCATGCTTTGGAAGATCGGGCAGCCGTTGCAGACTCGTGCACGAGCCACCCAAACCTAACGACTCCGTCACCTATCAAAGAGAGGCCGTGACCAAGGTTAGGTTATTTTTCGGAAGAGGAAATGCGGGTCGACATAACGGCGTCTTGATAGATAATGAGGGTTCCAATACGTATGCCGCGTAACCGGCTCACAGTCCACACTATAACGAAATTTGTCCGGAGCCGCCCGCTCTAAGGCCGAAACTCAATCAGTCGAGCGCAAGCTTCAAACGTAACGGCACGTGGGCCGTCCTGAGGATAGCTGAACACGCGAAAAAACCTTCGAGCATCTACTCGCCGGCGCATGGAATTTCTAAGTACGGATCGTACGAGTTCGCGCTGACTGGTTGTTTCAACGTGAATATCTAGTGGACTATGTCTGCGCATCGGCTCCCCATGAGTGGTAGAACCATGCGCCATGCCGGACTCGGCGCTAGCGCATGCATTTCCAACCTGAGTTCGTTCCATTAAACGCGCTCTCGATCAGATGCTGCGCTCGGTATCGTCGCTGATCAAAGCGGACAACCTTTTTTCGGTTGCGCCGACTAGGAATGATCGGTGTGCATTTCTTCGTTTGCAGCGAGCAGCGCAATTTGCCCAGCGTAATACTTTTTGGCTCCCAACAGATAACGCATTGGGCCAGCGCGGGCGATCAAGCCTGGCGTACGCATTAACTGTCTGACGTCTCCTGCTGTGAAATTGCGGGCGGGAATCACATGGTGAGCGCATAGATTTTGGTGGTCCGGCCACCGCGACAACGGCCAATGGCTTGTTCTTGCGCCCCCTTTCCACCAAATGCCGCCGCGGGTCGTGCACAATTGGCGCAGTCCGCCGTACTCTTCGTCACTGCGCCAGTCTGCACGAGCGACTTCAGCCAGGAGCCTCGTCGCGACCATCAACGGGTTGAGCGATTATAGACCTCGTCGGTGGGTCATAAGCGGCCAGGCAATCACACCAGCTGCAACCGACCTTCTGAACGTGGATGATGCCGGAATCACGCGACGGTCATCCACCCCGCGTGCACCTGGCTGGTTTTTCGGCAAGTGCGACTCCATTGTTAACCGCTCTTCCTTCGACAGCTTAGACAATTCTAGTCGTTTCTCCTGATCAATGCCCGGCAGTGAGTCAGGTAAGAAAACTTCATCAATAGCTGATTGGATTTTGACCGAGGGACGCGACGCATGGCTTTTATGCCTTATGTAGCTACGTCGGTTCCGTGTCATACTCGTCGGAACGAAAGCAGCTCTGGAATTCCTCGCATTGTTGGTAATTCGGAGGGGAGCACAGAATGAAACCTGCAGATTGACAGATTTGGTGGTAGAGGTTTTTCTTCCACTCATATTGTGGGTGTTCTCAGCAGCGAGCTGGGGGAAATGATTGGCGACCAATCTGGTTCGTTCGCCCGGGTCGTGAGGCCGAACTCCTTCTATAGGTCATCATCTCGCAAGCGCGAAGCGCAATAACTTTGGCAAATAGGCTGCTGATGAGCTCGTGCGGCCGGGCGTAATTCAGCAACAGACCATGCAACAGTCCTTGTCGACGCCAACCTCTGCATCCCGCACGTTTTCAACGGCAAATGACAAAGTAAGCGTGGTTAGATAGCGCATCTCGGAGTTCAATCTGCGAAATCCGGCACCTCCGTAGCCGTCGCCTCGCCGGCCTCAACCTCCTCCAGTGCCCGCGAAAGTACGCAAGTGATCACATACTGATCGAAGCCAATTTCGCCCTTCAGAAGGGGGTAGTGAGACAGCCACCGCTTCAGAGCGTCGCTTTGCAACGCGAATTTTTCGGAAGCTCCACTCCTGCTCACCCCGATCGGGTGCTATGGAGCTCAGCAGGATGCCTTCGCCGCGGCGGAGCCCGGAGGTACCATTCGTGCGGTCGGCGCGGCAGAAGATTGGCTTCACTTCCAGGCAGCGGAGCAGTATCCTAATGGCGCCGATGCTCACTCGCCTCTATGTGCCTCTACGCACCATGGCGATGGTCCTAGAGGCGCAGGCGTTTCTGACCCGGAAGTGTCCGTGACAAAAAACGACGAGGTATCGAAAAGACGCGCGTTCTTGGCAATCAGTGCGCAACCTCCCGGCGTTTTTTCGAGGGGCTGCCTCTAAGGAGGTATGTAATGACACTCGCCACATCAACAGTGCTGCTGATCACACTTGGGGCGATCTCCGTCTGTACTATCGTTCCAACCGACGCCCATCAAGCGAAGAGCGGCTGGACCTATCCTCCGGCGTGCTGCAAGGCCCACGGTTTGAGTGGAGATTGTCAGTCCATTCCGACTCAGAACATTCGTAGAGGGCCCCGCGGTTTTTCCGTCTTACTGCATGCGGGCGACCACCACCTCGCGACAAAACCACATCTTTTCTTCATTCCGTATGGGGACGAAATCCCTTCCGGAGATGGCCGGTATCATATCTGCCTTCACCCGACTGAAAACGACGTGAACTGCTTCTTCTCGCCGCCTGACAGTACCTAACTACCTTTGCCAACTTGGCCACCGCTAGCTTCTCCACTCGTATCACTGGCCCTGAATCAGTACGCATTCTCCATTTCAAATTGGTTCTGAATTAGTTAATGACTATGGGCCAAGTGCGTATCCCGACTTTAGCTTTGAAGCGGTTTTTGAAGCGCCAGGACTCTTTCCCAATTTCTACAATGATGAGTCAAGCAATCGAGCAGTGCTGTTGGCATCACCGAACGCCGGCGGGCCGTTCACCGAAGGCCATGTTCGCCGGTGACGGTGAGCGAGGTGCGCTCGTAAAGCCTGCGGATAAGGTGGAACAGGAGCGGGCCTCCGGCCTGCGCGAACGGCAGATAGCCGATCTCATGGAGGGTGATGAAGTCGAGGCGTGTGAGGTAGTCGACTATCCGCCTTGCTTGTCGTCACGGTTGACCAGATCGATGACATTGAAGAAACGGCCGCGCATCAAGTCCATGAAGCGATCTATAGAGTCTGATCTGCCAGCCCCTACGCGGCGTCTCCTCATCTCCCTATCGTAACACCTTTCATCCTATAAAGCTAAGATCTGGAAATGCAGGGACATACAACCGCACTGGCTCCTGATCCTTGCACCTTCAGAAGGGCCCGTGATTTCGCCCGGGTCGGCCTTACGCCACTTCGATCGACCGAAGGAAAGCAACGGTTCGGACGAACATCCAAAATGGCATCGAACGCTTAGACGCCTTCTGAACATCGGGGCGAGCGCTGTTGTGCCCTGGGTCAGACGTGGCAAGAAGCGTTGACGTTTGAGCAACCCTTTGAATGTGGAGATCCCGGGTTATTCACCTGGTGGATCAATGCCATACAAACAATTAATTTTACGAAGCCATGGGATGTTATTAAACACCTCGACTATGAATTTGGGGATACCATGATGTTGCTCCACCGGAGAGCAGCCGAGGGCAAGGTCACGGACCTGGCCGACAAATGGAGACGGATATGGCCAACGTGGAAATGCAGAACGCACTCTCGTCTGCCAATCAAGTGCGGAGACATAGCTCTGGGTCCTTTCTTCCCCTACTGCAAGAGCCTCCTCGCATTACACCGAATACCAGCCATAACCCGTTCGGGTCGCCACAAAAGCTGAACAACCACTATTCGAACTTCCCAATCCTTGGGTTCTCAAAAGTGAACGGAGCTGTGGGTATGCGAGATGGGGTGTTACTCGCCGCGAAGTCATACAGGAAATACGAAGGATCCATATCATTTCAACGTGAGCATTACGTTCAGCTCATCGGCGTCAGCATCGTTTTCAGAACCAACAGCTTTACGAAGAGAACCGCAAGGATGTTAAGTATGGGTGAGGTAGTGAGCCTGGCGCTTTCGATCACCCTTTCGAAATTAACTTCGTACTTTTTAGGGCCCGGGCGGGTAAAAATGGAAGGTTTTGGCAAAGGGAATTAGAACGGAAAAATTTATACTGGCAATGTTTCCGAACGAAGCTCTTTGCCATTCCATATGCGTTATCGGTACGGCAACGCAGATAAATCCATTGATGAAACTGTAGACTGCATTTTTGGAGCAGCCACCTGATTGCGGACGCGAGAGCCGTCGCCAGCAATCGCATGCTCGTAACGGTAGATGAAGCGGGTGGCGTCCTAGTCTAGGGGGTGAAAGCTGAGCAGGTTCAATAAACTCGAAGCCCCCAACAATTATCGGCTCTGGAGGTGCGGCCTCCAATTCCTGCCAGACCCTCAAACCAACCTAGCGCAACGGGCTTCGGATAGATTTTCCGGCGCCGCCGTAACCATAAGATAATTCAGTGCAAACTTAAGAACGGCGAATATTCCTGGCGAAAGATATCGGGGCCACCCTCCGGTCCTGGCCACCGAAAACTCGCCGCCAAACTTGGAGACATTCAGATGACAAACTCTCTTCCCGCAAAGCTGATGGTTGGCATTTTCGACCATTTGGACGAAGACGGCAGAGAGATTGCGCGCCAATATGAAGATCGCATGAAGTTGGCAGAGGTTTGCGATCGCCTTGGCTTTTATGGATATCACGTCGCAGAGCACCACTGTACCCCCCATGGTAGGGGACCTTCGCCGAATCTATTTCTAGCAGGCGTAGCTCAGCGCACGCAGCATCTTCGTCTCGGTCCGTTGGTTATGCTATTGAACCTTTATCATCCGATACGTGCGTTCGAAGAAATTTGCATGCTGGATCATCTGAGTGGTGGCAGGCTCGAGTTGGGCATGGGACGCGGCTCCTTACCAATCGAATGGGGCTTTTTCGGTATTGATGAGGAGGTGGCGACATCGCGCTATCTCGAAGCCAGCGAGATCGTCATCCAAGCGATGAAGGGAGGAGCCCAAGCTCTTTCCTACAAAGGCGACCACTTTGAACTCGACAAAGTCCCGTTGATGTTGAGGCCACACCAACGTCCTCAGCCTCCGACATGGATTACAACCAGTCGTCCTGAGGTTGCGCGGTGGGCGGCTGAGAACGATACAAATCTTGCCTGCGGCGGCCCAGCTTCTGCTGTTCGCCAGATCACTGATGCCTACCGAGCACACGAGAGACATACCGCCGGGGGCAGGAAACGGGCGCCATTCCTTGGGTTGGTCCGAATGGTGGTGGCCGGCAGCACGACGAAGCATGCCATTTCGCTCGCGGCCCCGGCTTATCAACGGTGGCTTCGGAGCTTTAAGTTTCTGTACGAGTTAAACGGGATACAGACTCCTCAGAACCTCCCGCCAGATTTTGATGCAGCAGTAGACTGTCAGTTGTGCGTAGTTGGTACTGCGGCGTCAGTTAGGCAAGATCTTCTCGATCATGTCGAGGAAGCAGGTGCTAATTATCTTCTTTGCCAACTGGCGTTTGGCGATTTGCCATTGGAAGCTTCCTATTACACTGCAACGAGCGTTCACTCTGGAGTTATGGCTTAATCTGGACTGGCCTCAGGTTGCTTTCCGAGCACAGAGATTAGGTCTCTGTGGCCGCGCCCTCAAATCGGTTGAGGAGCGCCAAGGCGAATTCAGCCATCGCCGTAGGAACAACCATTGTGGAAGGGCTGCATTATTGGATAGTTAAAAGATATGCGATTTAAGGGCCTCGATCTCAACCTCCTTGTCGCGCTCGATGCACTAATGATTGAGCGCAACCTTACTGCGGCGGCACGTAGCATTAATCTAAGCCAGCCCGCAATGAGTGCAGCCGTCCGCCGGCTCCGCTCCTATTTCCGCGATGAACTTTTTACGATGCGTGGTCGTGAATTTGTTCCAACGCCGCGTGCGGAAGACCTCGCGCCTGCGATTCGTGAGACTTTACAGCATATTCGGCTCAATATCATATCCTGGGATGAATTTATTCCTGATCAATCAGATCGTCATTTCAGAGTAAGCTTGTGCGATTTCGTTACAGTTGTTCTTTTTCAGAAGATACTGGAGCGTCTTGCGCGGGAGGCGCCCGGCATTAGCTTTGACTTGCTGCCTCTTACTGACAATCCAGACGAGCTCTTGCGACGCGGCGACGTAGACTTCCTTATTAGCCCACCGTTATTCATGTCGAGCGCGCACCCTAAGATAGATCTATTTCAGGAACGACTGACTTGCGTCGGCTGCAGTAATAACAAACAACTTGAGGAAGCCCTTACTGCCGAGGAGTATTCATCGATGGGGCACGCGGTAGTTAGGTTCGGTCGGACGCAGCAGCCTACCATAGAAGATTGCTTCTTGCAGGAGCATGGCCTCAAGAGGCGGGTCGAAGTCGTTGTTTCAAGCTTTAGCATGATCCCCGCCGCCCTGATGGGCACTGATCGCATCGCAACCATTCCGTTACGATTAGTTGGGCTTTTTGAGGACATGATACCATTGCGGATGACTGCGCCCCCGATAACGCTGCCGACATTCACCGAGGCGGTCCAATGGCCGGTACTTCAAGACAAAGATCCGGCAAATATCTGGATGCGAGATATAATGGTTCAGGAGGCAGCGCGATTGCCGTGACCATCTTGAAACCTAGGAAGCTGGGCTGCGTTGGATCGATCGACCCGCGACGTAGCCGATTAGCTGAAGACGGAACCACCTGCGACTGACCCGCAGGCCATTTTATCGACGAAGCTGAGCGCCAAGTCCGTCGCCGGTCGGCCGCCCTTCGGACGATTGCGCGACCTGCGGTCTAGAATAGCACCTTCGGCGGCAAAGCGAAGGGTGCTGGGGGACCACAATTGCTGGTATTGTTCGTTTCTGATGGTTTTTGGTGGCATCTGCTAAGCTCCGACGCTGCTCCTACGTAAGCAGGGACGGAGGCCTCGGGAATGTGGCCAGTGTTCACGTTTAACCGCTTCACAGGGGATTGGATCTCGAATTCTGAACTAGATAGCAGCCTTTCTAACCGCGGCTTCTTCAGCGATCCAATGCGAGCGCTCCAATGTGAATTTTCATGCGTTTGGGCTCTGAAACGCCTGTTTGGTGGGTGCAGTATCATGACGGATCTAAATACCACATGCTCTCCTTCGGCCTCGGCCGCGAATTCTCCGCGTTAGTTGAACTTGTTCAGACTCGGCAGATCGTACTCAAGCAGGAACCTCCGTCAGGGACCGGATTATTGCAGCGAGCCATGTATTTTAGGTGCGTTGGAGGAAATCATATGGGAAGCTTCCTCAACCAATATCTCCCTAAACCAGATGCTCCCTGGATCGGCATTATGTAGCGCTGGCCATTGAACAGCTTCGCTGAAGACGGGAAGCGGTAACGGAAGGTTGATGATCCGCAGAGGGAAAGTACTTTCGTAATGCTCGACTAAGCGAAGCGGTAGGTTAGCTATGCGTTTCGTGCCACGCAGGACTGATGGTATTAAGCTAAACCCTTGCACGACGACCTCCACCCGCCTCTGAATCCCATTCTCGAGCAAGAACCAGCCCTCGACCGATGGCTTCAAAAAGCGCCCAAACGCGGCAGCGACGTGTCCCATGGAAACATATTGCTCAATCGTCAGCGCTGAAGGTAGGTCCACATTTGTCGAACAGGCTACACATACAAATTTCTCTGTGAACAGCTTTGCGCTCGGATGTGCGCCCGAGAGAAAAAATTCAGGCAGGATGAGGAAATCGACGTCACCGCGGCTAAGCATTTCGTACGGATCACTATCTAAAGGCAGCAACTCGAAGCTGACTGCGGGCGCTTCTCGAGCAACGCGCTCAATGATCTTATTGAAGTATATCAGCATCATGAAATCGGACAGAACTATTCTAAAGCATCTGTCAGACTTCGACGGGTTAAATGGCTCCCAAGAGATGATTGAGCATTGTACTTGCAAGAGAGTTTCGCGCACTGCCGAGGCAAGTCCTTCGGCACGTGGCGTCAGCCGAAGTTCTCGACCATTCATTGTAAACAATTCGTCGCGGAAATAGTCTCGCAGCCTGCCAATGGCGGCACTCATGGCTGGCTGACTTAGATTGATACTACGTGCGGCAGCCGTTAGGTTGCGCTCGGTCGTGAGCGCGTCCAGTGCAACGAGCAGGTTTAGATCAAGGCCCTTGAAACGCATCTTTAGTCACATCCAAACATCGGATATTTTATATCCAAACAATCAATTTTTCCAGTACAGAACCTTCCAGCGTAGATCCAATGAAGGTTCGTCAAAAAGGCTTAGGTTAGTTTGACGATCTATTAAGTAGCGTGCATAGTTACGATAGACGTTATAGTTGCAGATATTCTAATTTAAGTATGGAAAGGCGCCTTAGCAATAGGCGATGTGGAGCGGCGTCACTGAGCGAGATGACATTCGGAACGCTAGTGAACGGAATGGGCGGAAGTAGGTGCATCATATCGCGACACCGGAGGGCTTTGGTGATTATCTATGGTCGCTCGCGGCGGTCGGGCGCTATGCGCAACGGATGAGCCGCACGCTGGCTATCGACGGGCGGGGCTCCTTCTGTTTGGAGCCGGTTCAAGATATTGGTGGGGTGCCAGTAATCTGTGATGAAAAGATCAACGCGCCTGAAGGCGCTTGAGGAAGAGCCGACATGTTCACGAAGAAGTTGGAGCGCGGCCGCTTCATCTGGCCGTCGGCAGCCGACGGCAGGCCGATTGATCGGAACGCATCCATTGGACGGATGAGTTCCATCCAAACAAATGATTTCACTTGCTTATACCGGTGCCATTAGAAGCGCTCAAACAGTGCGTATCAAGTAGTTGCTCTGTCGACGCCTGGACAGAGTATTAAGTGGAGGTTTAGGTATGAGCCCTCAGGTGCGGTGGAAAGTGTGCTGGGAAAACGAGTTGGAGCTCTCTGACCACACGGAGCTCGCAGATTTCTTTCGGAAGACCTATGGGCCAACTGGCGCTTACAACGCCCTTCCATTCGAAGGTGCTCGTAGTTGGTCAGGAGCTAGGCCCGAGCTTCGCGTAATAGGCTATGATGCGCACGGTGTGGCCGCTCATATGGGGTTGTTGCGTCGTTTCGTTCGGGTTGGCGAGGTCGATCTACTCGTATGCGAGCTTGGATTGTGGGGCGTGCGTCCAGATCTTGAGGGGTACGGCATCAATTCAATGCGCATTGTTTACCCAGTGCTGCAGCAACTTGGCGTTCGGTTTGCGTTCGGCGGTGTTCGGCAGGCGTTGCGCAACCTTGTTCTCAGGCTCTGCCGAAATGGTCTTGCGACTGTTTTGGAAGGGGTACGCGTGCGATCCACCCTTGCCGATGTTTATCTCAACCTCCCGCCGACGCGCTGTGAAAACGTAATTCTGGTAGTATTCCCAATAGGATGCTCAATGAGTGACTGGCCATCGGGGACCTTGATCGAGCGGAATGGCCCTGAGCTATGAAAGAGCATGGTCCCATAGCTGAAGTTATCCGAAGAGACGGTGGCGGCCCAGTGATCGGTGCGTCTATCTAACCCTCGATGACGGACCGACCCACACGATGACACATCCCGACCTTTCGATCTGCGAACGCTAAGACGTCAAGCGTGAGATATTCGAGACAAGCAGGACCATCAGGGACATATGCCCCGAAGCCTCGGTACCGCAATCCGGGCACCTGGAGCGAGGACGTATGAACATCATCGGCTAATGCCGTATTTTTGCGCGCTCGCGGGCTTACGATCCGCGCTCCCCGTTCGACCCACTAACGGACTCCTCATGAATCCGCTTCGTGGCAATCTTGTTGTATGCAACACTGTCAGCTGCCTACAAAGGCATGCAAACCTTTCTGTTTAACGAAAAAAAACCAACTCGGGGTCACTCTCCCCACTCGTGTCCTCTTCGCTGCCCAGCGCCTACGTCATCATCCCCTATTATAACGAAGATCCGCATTCTCCTTCCTCAGTTCGCTTCCGTTGCAGATCAAGACTATGCAGGCGATGCGACTACCTTGTCGACGATCGTTCTGGCAATCGCGACGTAGTCACACCTGTGCACGGATACTGTGGGCAGGCGCTTCGCGGTTTAATGTCATTCTCCCGCCAAAGAACATGGGCAAACGCAAAGTCCAGATTGTTGCTATCAGGGGATCATCGGAATAGCTCTCACCGTCGATGCGACATGGAGAATTATTCACCTCGTGCCGTAGTGGTGCTTGCGCCGCCACGGCTTGTCGTCGATACCAATCACCGAGGGCGGGGTCGATGCGGTTCCTTGCCTGCGGATGACACAGAGCAAGGTGTCGTCTCTAACGGAGGCATCAGCCGCTGGGCAAACCGCGCCGCCGGCGTCCTCCAAGCGCCAACTGGTGAACGACATGCTCGAGGCGCCCGTCTGTCATAGGGCGGCAGCAGATCGTCAAACCGCTCAGCGAATACTGGCTGCCGCAGAGCACGGCATCGGAGCCTGCGCACAAGCGCACTGCCGACCATACTGCGATGGCCGACAACCCAGATCTTCTTGTTGGACAAGTCGTACACTTAGAGCTCTTGCCGGCTGTTCAGGGCCTTCCAGTGCTTGACACCTCGCGCACCTTCTCGGCGACGAGCTCCCGAACCGGGTTCTTGTGTTGCCAGCTCAGCTTCTGGCGGGCCTTGGTCGGATCACCGGCAGAAGATCGACTTCCGTCGGGCGGAGGTATCGAGGATCGACTTCCACAAGGCAGGCACCGGACGCGGAGTCGTAGCCATTTCGTCGACGCCGGACGCCATTCCAAAGCAATGTCCACTTCGGCAAAAGCCCGCTCGAGAAATTGGCGGACATTCGTCATCTCGCCGGTCGCCAAGACGTGGCCATCCGGCTTGTCCTGCTGCAGCATGCGCCACATGCCCTCGACATACTCACGTGCGTGGCCCCAGTCGCAGCTCCTGGCGCTGTTTTTGGCCAGCTGTCGGGCGCTGTGGGCCTGCGCGATCGAAGTTGGCTTGTTCAGCCACATGGCGAAGCTCTATCACCTGGACGCTCGCAGCGTCGCCCGTGCGATACGCCATTTCTCTCTTGGCTACAGGGATGTGCGAATGTCTCCAGTTTTCGGAGCTTCGTTTGATCCTGCTGATAGTCGCGGTCTCCCTGCCGCGCGGTCAGTGATGCCCTTACGACACCGTCTGTCGGCTTTGTCTTGTCGGCGACATTAGGGTTGTGGCCAGTTTCCTGTGCTGGCTCGGGCTAACTTCCTGAAACCCAACAAAAAGACCTTTGCTTCGGCTCGATCGGCCCACATGGCACGGGTTTTGAAGACTGCCCTGGGAGGCGGCGCGAGCTGCCGGCCTTTTACTCAGCGATGGATGGAACGAAAGAAGGAAGGCGATATGTCAGGTTTGCGTCAAATCGCATTTTACGGCAAAGGGGGGATCGGCAAGTCCACCACCTCCCAAAATACGCTCGCAGCGCTTGTCGACCTCGGGCAGAAGATCCTGATCGTCGGATGCGACCCGAAAGCTGACTCCACCCGGCTGATCCTGAACGCCAAAGCACAGGACACGGTTCTGCATCTGGCAGCCCAGGAAGGTTCGGTGGAAGATCTTGAGCTCGAGGACGTGCTCAAGGCCGGCTACAAAGGCATCAAGTGCGTGGAGTCCGGCGGTCCGGAACCGGGCGTCGGCTGCGCCGGGCGCGGCGTCATCACCTCGATCAATTTCCTCGAGGAGAACGGCGCTTATGACGATGTCGACTACGTCTCCTATGACGTGCTCGGCGATGTGGTGTGCGGTGGCTTCGCGATGCCGATCCGTGAGAACAAGGCCCAGGAGATCTACATCGTGATGTCCGGCGAGATGATGGCACTCTATGCCGCCAACAACATCGCCAAGGGCATCCTGAAATATGCCCATTCCGGCGGCGTGCGGCTCGGCGGCCTGATCTGTAACGAGCGCCAGACGGACCGCGAGCTCGACCTCTCCGAGGCGCTGGCTGCCAGGCTCAATTCCAAGCTCATCCACTTTGTGCCGCGTGA
This sequence comes from Rhizobium lentis, assembly GCF_014200175.1. Classification (GTDB taxonomy): domain Bacteria; phylum Pseudomonadota; class Alphaproteobacteria; order Rhizobiales; family Rhizobiaceae; genus Rhizobium; species Rhizobium mulingense. The sequence goes on from NZ_JACHBD010000013.1 coordinate 130,956, forward strand.
CAACATCGTCCAGCACGCCGAGCTCAGGAAGATGACGGTGATCCAGTACGCGCCGGACTCCAAGCAGGCCGGGGAATATCGGGCGCTAGCCGAGAAGATCCATGCCAATTCGGGCCAAGGGACCATTCCGACCCCGATTACCATGGAAGAGCTCGAAGACATGCTGCTCGACTTCGGCATCATGAAGAGCGACGAGCAGATGCTGGCCGAACTACAGGCCAAGGAGTCAGCGGTGGTTGCGGCTCAATAACTGCCGCTGTCGACAGGACGCGCTGGCCCTTGAGCCAGCGCGTCCTTCCACGAAAGACGCTTCGTCGACGACGACCTAACCCGAACCTTGAAAGGGGCAGGGGCCCATGAGCCTTGATTACGAGAATGACAGCGTTTTGCATGAAAAGCTCATTGCGGAAGTGTTAGCGCAATATCCAGACAAGGCGGCAAAGCGCCGCAAGAAGCACCTCAGCGTCGCAACGAGCGGCGACGAGCCTGGCGATGAGCTGAAGGCGCTTTCCGAATGCGACGTCAAATCGAACATCAAGTCCATTCCGGGCGTGATGACGATCCGCGGCTGCGCCTATGCCGGCTCCAAAGGCGTGGTATGGGGGCCGGTCAAGGACATGGTCCACATCTCGCACGGCCCGGTCGGTTGCGGTCATTATTCCTGGTCGCAACGCCGCAACTACTACGTCGGCCTGACGGGCATCGACACGTTCGTGACGCTGCAGTTCACCTCAGACTTCCAGGAAAAGGACATCGTGTTCGGCGGCGACAAGAAGCTTGAACAGGTCATCGACGAGATCGAGGCGCTTTTCCCCCTCAACAACGGCATCAGCGTGCAGTCGGAATGCCCGATCGGGCTGATTGGCGACGACATTGAGGCGGTGTCGCGCAAGAAGGCCAAGGAGCACGAAAAGACGATCGTGCCGGTGCGCTGCGAGGGCTTCCGCGGCGTCTCGCAATCGCTCGGCCACCACATCGCCAACGACGCCATCCGTGACTGGGTTTTCGACAAGAACGAAGTTGAGTTCGAGACCGGCCCTTATGACGTCAACGTCGTCGGCGACTACAATATCGGTGGCGACGCGTGGGCTACGCGCATTCTATTGGAGGAGGTGGGGCTGCGCGTGGTCGGCAACTGGTCGGGTGATGCCACGCTCGCTGAGGTCGAGCGCGCGCCAAAGGCCAAGCTCAACCTCATCCACTGCTACCGCTCGATGAACTACATCTGTCGGCACATGGAGGAAAAGTATGGCATCCCGTGGATGGAATACAATTTCTTTGGTCCGTCCCAGATCGAAACCTCCCTGCGCGAAATAGCCAAGCACTTCGGTCCGGAAATCGTCGACAAGACCGAGGCTGTCATCACCAAGTACCGGCCCCTGGTCGATGCTGTCGTCGACAAGTACCGGCCGCGCCTCGAAGGCAAGACGGTGATGCTCTATGTCGGCGGCCTGCGTCCTCGCCACGTCATCACGGCCTATGAGGACCTCGGCATGCGGATCGTCGGCACCGGCTACGAGTTCGCCCACAACGACGACTATCAGCGCACCGGCCATTATGTGAACAAGGGTACGTTGATCTATGACGACGTGACCGGTTACGAGCTGGAAAAGTTCATCGAAGGCATCCGCCCCGACCTTGTTGGGTCCGGCATCAAAGAGAAGTATCCGGTGCAGAAGATGGGCATCCCCTTCCGCCAGATGCACTCCTGGGATTATTCGGGCCCGTATCACGGCTATGACGGCTTTGCCATATTCGCCCGCGACATGGATCTGGCCATCAATAATCCGGTGTGGGATCTCTACGACGTCCCCTGGAAAAAAAAGGCCGCGCCAGCTGAGGCGGTTGCGGCCGAATGAGAGCCTGGCCTGTCTTGGGAGGGGGCAGGCCAGGCCCTTCCATCGGCCTTGATCCGCACTCGTGACAGATGACATCCCATTGCCGCCACCGGTGCGGCGCGATGAAAAGAAAGGTGCTTACTATGCCGCAGTCGGCGGAAAAAGTTCTCGACCATGCTCCCCTGTTCCGCGAGCCGGAATACAGGCAGATGCTCGCCGAGAAGAAAGCCAATTTCGAATGCCCCCACCCAGATCAGGTCGTTGCCGATCAAAACGACTTCACGAAGACCTGGGAGTATCGCGAAAAGAACCTGGGCCGCAAAGCCCTGGTCGTGAACCCGGCCAAAGCCTGCCAGCCGCTCGGTGCCGTCTTCGCAGCCGCAGGCTTTGAGCAAACGATGTCCTTCGTCCACGGCAGCCAGGGCTGCGTCGCCTATTACCGTTCGCATCTGTCGCGTCACTTCAAGGAGCCTTCATCGGCGGTCTCGTCCTCGATGACGGAGGACGCGGCGGTGTTCGGCGGGTTGAAGAACATGGTCGATGGGCTCGCCAATACATACAAGCTCTACGATCCGAAGATGATCGCCGTCTCGACCACCTGCATGGCCGAAGTCATTGGAGACGATCTCCACAGCTTCATCGAAAACGCAAAGAACGAAGGGTCGGTCCCGCACGACTTCGATGTTCCTTTCGCTCACACGCCTGCCTTCGTCGGCAGCCACGTCGATGGCTATGACGGCATGATCAAGGGCATTCTGGAGAACTTCTGGAAAGGCAACGAGCGGAAGGAGGTTGCCCAAGCCATCAACATCATTCCCGGCTTCGACGGCTTCTGCGTCGGCAACAACCGCGAACTGAAGCGCCTGCTCGACATGATGGGCGTATCCTACATCTTCATCCAGGATGCCTCCGACCAGTTCGACACGCCGTCGGACGGTATGTACCGCATGTATGACGGCGGCACGAAGATCGAGGACGTGAAGTCGGCATTAAACGCCGAAGCGACACTGTCGCTGCAGCACTATAACACCCGCAAAACGCTGGAGTATTGCAACGAGGTCGGTCAGGCTACGGCCTCGTTCCATTATCCGCTGGGTGTCCAGGCGACCGATGAATTCCTGATGAAGGTCTCGGAGATTACCGGCAAGGAAATTCCTCCGGCACTCGGCCTGGAGCGCGGCCGTCTCGTCGACGCTATGGCAGATAGCCAGGCCTGGCTGCACGGGAAGAAATACGCGATCTACGGCGATCCTGACTTCGTCTACGCTGTTGCCCGGTTTGTCTTGGAAACCGGCGGTGAGCCGACCCACTGCCTTGCTACCAACGGCACGTCGGCCTGGGAAGCCGAGATGAAGGCGTTGCTCGCATCCTCGCCCTTCGGCAAGGCTTCCCAGGTCTGGGCGGGCAAGGACCTCTGGGCGTTGCGCTCGCTGCTCTTTACCGAGCCGGTAGATCTTATGATCGGCAATTCCTATGGCAAGTATCTCGAGCGCGACACCGGCACCCCATTGATCCGGCTGAGCTTTCCGATATTCGACCGGCACCATCACCACCGTTTCCCGCTCATGGGCTACCAGGGCGGCCTGCGCGTCCTGACGACGATCCTCGACAAGATCTTCGACACGCTCGATCGCGAGACGAGCGAGCCGGGTGTGACGGACTATTCTTACGACCTGACCCGCTAGGAGCGGCGGCGGTCGGCCTTGCGAGGCCGGCCGCCTTCATCTGAACTTGGAGACCGCAATGCCCTCGCTCAATGCTAAAGTCCAGGACGTCTTCGACGAGCCTGCCTGCGAGAAGAACCGCAGCAAGGATTCCAAGGCGCGTAAGAACGGCTGCTCGAAGCCGCTGATCCCCGGGGCGGCAGCCGGCGGATGCGCTTTCGATGGCGCCAAGATCGTGCTGCAGCCCGTCACTGACGTCGCGCACCTGATCCACGGGCCTCTCGGCTGTGAGGGCAATTCCTGGGACAACCGAGGATCGGCTTCCTCAGGTCCAACGCTCTGGCGAACGAGCTTCACGACCGACCTCACTGAAACCGAAGTGGTGATGGGACACGGCGAGCGGAAACTTTTTAAAGCAATCCGCGAGATCAAGGAGGCCTATGCTCCACCGGCGGTCTTCGTCTATTCGACCTGTGTGACAGCATTGATTGGCGACGACATCGAGGCGGTCTGCAAGCGGGCCGCCGAAAAATTCGGCCTTCCGGTGGTGCCGGTCAACGCTCCGGGCTTTGCCGGCTCCAAGAACCTTGGCAATAAGCTCGCCGGTGAAGCGTTGCTCGATCATGTGATCGGCAGCGTAGAGCCGAACGACGTGACCGCCTACGACATCAATATCATTGGTGAGTTCAACCTATCCGGCGAGTTTTGGCTGGTGAAGCCGCTTCTTGACCGGCTGGGGATCAGAGTGCGGGCCTGCATTCCAGGAGACGCTCGATATCTTGACATTGCTTCTGCGCATCGCGCCAAGGCGTCCATGTTGGTGTGCTCGACAGCACTCATCAACCTCGCCCGCAAAATGGAGGAGCTCTGGGATATCCCGTTCTTCGAAGGCTCCTTCTACGGCATTACCGACACCTCTGAAGCACTCAGGCAGATCGCCAAGCTGCTCGTGACGCAGGGGGCGGATCCCGAAATCCTCGAGCGCACCGAGGCATTGATCGCGGAGGAGGAGGCGATTGCCTGGAAGAAACTCGCAGCATATCGACCAAGGCTTGAAGGCAAGCGCGTGTTGCTCAACACCGGCGGCGTGAAGTCCTGGTCGATTGTCGATGCGCTGATGGAGGTGGGCATCGAGATCGTCGGCACCTCGGTTAAGAAATCCACGCCTGAAGACAAGGAACGGATCAAGCAACTCCTGAAAGACGAAAACCACCTGTTCGAGTCGATGGCGCCGCGCGAGCTTTATAACATGCTCGCCGACGGTAAAGCCGACATCATGTTGTCTGGCGGGCGCACGCAATTCATCGCGCTGAAGGCCAAGACACCTTGGCTCGATATCAACCAGGAACGCCACCAGCCCTATGCCGGCTATGACGGCATGGTGGAGCTCGTTCGCCAGATCGATCTTGCTATTCACAATCCGATCTGGATGGAGGTGCGGGAGCCGGCACCGTGGGAATGCCAGCATGCGGTGGAAGAAGAACTGACGAATACCAAGAGCGAGAACGAGACTGGGTACGCCTTGCAAAACTTTGTCGGCGCGGTCGCCGGCAGCTTCGGCAAGCGTTGAGGAAAGTCGATGGTTCAAGTCTTTCCCCAGACCAAATCAGCTGCGGTCAATCCGCTGAAATCGTCGCAGCCGCTCGGCGCCACGCTCGCCTTTCTTGGCGTCGAGCGTGCAGTGCCGCTGTTCCACGGCAGCCAGGGCTGCACCAGTCTAGCTCTCGTACTTTTAGTCCGGCACTTCAAGGAAGCCATTCCCTTGCAGACAACGGCATTGGACGCAGTGGCGACGATCCTCGGCGGCGCAGGCAATCTGGAAGAGGCGATACTCAATCTCAAGAGGCGCGCAAAACCAAAGTTGATCGGAATCTGCACGACAGCCCTGGTGGAAACCCGCGGCGAAGATTTTGCAGGCGATCTCACCAACATCAAGCGGGATCGTGCCGATGAGCTTGCGGGTACGGAGATCGTGCTGGCGAGCACGCCGGATTTCGAGGGAGCGATCGAAGAGGGATGGGCTAAGGCCGTCACCTCTATGATCGAGCGCATCACAACGCAAGGCGAGCAGAGCCGCGACCAAAAGAAGATTGCGATCCTACCAGGATGGCATGTGACAGTCGCCGACATCGAGCTTCTGCGCGAAACGGTCGAAAGCTTCGGTCTGAAGCCGGTAATCCTGCCGGACATTTCCGGCTCGCTCGACGGCACGGTGCCTGACGATCGTTGGGTGCCGACCACCTATGGCGGTACTCCCGTCGGCGAGATCCAAGAGCTTGGCACGGCGACACAATGTATCGCGATCGGCGAGCATATGCGCCGCCCCGCAGAGTTACTGCGGACCCAGACGGGAGTGCCCTACATATTGTTCCAGTCGCTGACCGGATTGAAAAGAGCCGACCGGTTCGTCTCGTTGCTTTCAAGGATCTCAGGTGCGCCGGTGCCGGCAAGCATTCGCCGTCGCCGAGCACAGCTGCAGGACGCCCTGCTCGACGGGCATTTCCATTTCGGCGGCAAGAAGATCGCAATTGCTGCGGAGCCGGACCAGCTCTACCAATTTGCTACCTTCTTCACCGGCATGGGCGCCAAGATTACGGCGGCAGTCACCACGACCGGCACCTCAAAAATACTCCAGGAAATGCCGGTCGAATCGCTCCAGGTGGGCGATCTTGGCGATCTCGAGGAACTTGCCGTCGACGCTGATCTTCTTGTTACGCATTCGCATGGGCGACAGGCGGCGGAGCGCCTTGGCATTCCGCTTATGCGGGTGGGCTTCCCGATTTTCGACCGACTCGGCAGCCAGCATAAGATCACAAGTCTCTATCAGGGAACGCGCGACCTGATCTTCGATGTTTCCAACATCTTCCAAACCAACCAGCGCGCGCCGTGTGCCAGATCGCTTGATCCTTTTCGCAAAGGAGAATTGCCCAGATGACCGCCGCCCGTCGCCTTTCCCTCGTCCCTGACGGGGCTCACTCGTCAGCTCCCAAACGCGAGGCAGGCGCGTTGCGCGTCGCAATCGCCACTCAAGATATGAAATGTCTTGACGCCCATTTCGGATCGGCTAAGCGCTTCGCGGTCTTTGACGTCAGTCCCGACGATTGGAAACTCGTGGAAGTCCTGTGTTTCGAAGACGTTTCCGATGAGAGCGGAATGCATCGAAACGAGGGCGACGATCGCATTGCCCCCAAGGTGAAGGCATTGGAAGGCTGTCACCTCTTGTTCTGTCTGGCGATTGGCGGGCCTTCGGCAGCAAGGGTCGTTTCGGCCAAAATCCACCCGATCAAAGTACCCGATGCTCGATTGATTGAAGACGTACTGTCCCGAATTCGGGCGATGCTCAGGACGGCTCCGCCGCCCTGGTTGCGCAAGGTGCTAATTGAAGCAGGCGCCACCGAAAAGAAGCCTTTCGATGAGGAGGACTAGGACATGGGTACATTGACAGGAAGTACGGATGGCCCTGCTGTCAAGGAGGATGGGGATCTCGCCACCCCTTTTCTCAAATGCCTCATAAGGCTCATTCGCGCTCAGGATGCCCATGGGGCGTGGGAGGGCAAATCGGACGCTGACCTGCTGGCCGACTTCATCCTCACCAAGGAGCAGCGCCGTAAGATCCCGATCATAGGCGATCCCGATCCGGATGTGCTGTGGAGGCTCCAGAATTTTTACAGTTGCGCGGGGCTTGTGATCGAAGAGTGCACAGGCCTGTTGGCATCGCCGATCATGACGATCGGCCATGAGGGCTTCGGCCGCGTGCTGTTCACAACCGGGCGGTTGGTCGTTCTGTCGAAGACCCTGCGCGATGTCCACCGGTTCGGCTTTGAGACGCTTGGCAAGCTCGCCGAGGTCGGCAACAAAATGGTCGATGACGCGATTGCAGTTATCGAAACCTATCCCGACGTTGCGCGGGCATCATGAAATCAGTTTTCGAGGAGGGCCCACAGGATGAATGAGACTATTCGCGATTTGCTGGCCAAGTGTGGTGCGCTCCCCGTCATGACGGATCAGATTGCCGACGACGCCGATCTCTATGCAGCGGGCTTGTCTTCCTTTGCGTCGGTGCAACTCATGCTAGGCATCGAAGAGGCTTTCAATATCGAGTTTCCGGACAATCTGCTGAACCGAAAATCCTTTGCCAGCATCGTTGCGATCGAAAAGATAGTCTGCATGCTCCTTAATAGCCGAAAGGTCGTTTGATGAACGTCGAGGGCGCTCCGATTGAAGCCAGGGTCGGAGACGCCGCGGAGGCGCGTGCCGCGCGCGTCTCCGCGATCGCCGGCAAATATGCTGATCCTGTCGACGTCGAAGGCCGCTTCCCGCGCGAGGCGGTGAAGGCGATGCGCGCCGAGAAGCTTCTGTCGATCCAGATCCCCACCGATCTTGGCGGCGAGGGTGCGTCGATCACCGAGATCGCCGAGCTCTGCTCGATCCTCGGTCAGACCTGTGCTGCCAGCGCCATGGTTTTCGCCATGCACCATATCAAGCTGTCGAGCCTGGTCGAACACGGCGCCGGCAGCGACTGGCACCGGAACTTCATGGGCCGCATAGCTAAAGAACAGCTTCTGCTGGCCTCGGCGACGTCGGAACGCGGGATCGGCGGCAATCTGCGCAACAGCATCTGCGCCCTCAAGTTCGAGGGCGACACCTGTTTTTTGGAGAAGGATGCGACCGTCATCTCCTATGGCTCGCATGCCGACGCCATTCTCATCACCTCGCGTGCCCACGCGCAGGCGGCTTCCTCCGATCAGGTGCTGACAGCCTTCCTCAAGGATCAGTACACGCTCGAGAAAACGCATGTCTGGAATACGCTCGGCATGCGCGGCACCTGCTCCGACGGATTCCTCTTCAAGGGGCAGGCGCCGGCGCATCAGATCCTGCCGAAGCCTTTCGCCGAGATCGCCGCGCAATCCATGCTCGCCTCCTCGCACCTGTTGTGGAGCGGCGTCTGGTACGGCATCGCCGTCGACGCCGTCGCACGCGCTCAGGCTTTCGTGCGCGCCGCCGCCCGCAAGACGCCGGATGCCCCGCCGCCGGGAGCGCTCCGCCTCGCCGAGGTTTCGAACCTGCTGCAGATGGTAAAATCCAATGTGGTTGCCGGCCTCAAGGCCTATGAGGATGCCAAGGTCGATGTCGACAGGCTGTCTTCGATGGGATTTGCGGTGACGATGAACAACGTCAAGATCGCCTCGTCCGAGACGATCCTGGAGATCGTCAACCATGCCATGCTGATCTGCGGCATCATGGGCTACAAGAATGGCACGCCCTTCAGCCTGGGACGCCATCTGCGCGACGCCCATTCCGCGCAGCTGATGATTTCGAACGACCGCATCCTCGGCAATACGTCGAGCATGCTTCTTGTCCACAAGCAGGACACTAGCCTACTGGGGTAACAGTCATGGATATGCAGACCTCGTTTCTCGACCGGCTTTTCGAATCCGGCCTGCTGATCGATACGGGCATCGACGGGCTCTATGGCCGCAGCGGCCAGTTCGAAGAGGTGATCGCCGCGTTTGAGCGCCTCATCGACAAGGTCGGCGGCGGCGACGGTGCGGAGGCCATGCGTTTTCCGCCCGGCATGAACCGCGCCTTTTTCGAAAAGAGCGGCTACATGAAGAGCTTCCCGCAGCTGGCCGGCACGGTGCACAGCTTCTGCGGCAGCGAACTCGACCATGTCAGCCTGTTGCAATGCATGGAAGTCGGCGAGGACTGGACCAAGGGGCAGGAAGCGACCGATATCGTGTTGACGCCGGCTGCCTGCTATCCGCTCTATCCGACGGTCGCCAAACGCGGCAATCTGCCGAAGACCGGCGGCCTCTTCGACCTGCAATCCTATTGCTTCCGCCACGAGCCGTCGAAAGACCCGGCCCGCCAGCAGCTGTTCCGGATGCGCGAATATGTCTGCATGGGCACCGAAGAGCATGTCACCGATTTCCGCCAACGCTGGATGGAACGCGGCGTCGAGATGATGAAGGCCGTCGGCCTCGAGGTGACGATCGATATCGCCAACGATCCGTTCTTCGGCCGCGCCGGCAAGATGCTCGCCAATAATCAGCGCGACCAGAACCTGAAGTTCGAACTGCTGATCCCGATCACCTCGTCCGCCAATCCGACCGCCTGCATGAGCTTCAACTATCATCAGGACGCCTTCGGCACGAAATGGGGTCTCAACCTCGAAGACGGCAGTGTCGCGCACACCGCCTGCGTCGGCTTCGGACTGGAACGCATCGCCCTTGCGCTTCTCCATAATCACGGGCTCGATACCGTGGACTGGCCCGAGAGCGTGCGCAAGGCACTGTGGGGTTGATCATGGCTTCCGTCTTCAGGGACCTCGATCCCGCTACCCATAAATCGCACGTGCTGCACGCCAGCGAGCGCATGTGGCCGGAAACCAATTGCTATATCGACCTCTGGATCGAAGTGCTGAGCACGCTTAGGTTTCCTCCGGAAGCCATGCTCGGCTTCACTGTGACTCTGGATTTCGAGGGCGATCAGTTCCCCTTCTTCAAGGTGCCGCTCGAAGATCTCGAAGCGATCTACGGCATCCGCTGCACGGAGTTGGCGATCTACAACGAGGTCCAGCATCACGTTGCCGAACAGATCGGTCGTGGCCGGCTTTGCTTGGTGGAGATGGACCCCTTCTTTATGCCGGATACGCAGGGCGTCGGCTATCGCTGCGAGCACGGCAAGACGACGATGGCGATCAATCGGCTTGATATCGCGGGCCGTTCGCTTGACTATTTTCACAATGGCGGCTTCTTCAGCCTTTCGGGCGAGGATTTCGACGGGCTGTTCCAGCTGCATCTGACGGAGAACGATCCGCCGTTCCTGCCCTATATGGAATTTGCTAAATTCCCGGAAAAGGCGCCGGGAGAATCCGCCATTCGGCAAACATCGCGGCAACTCCTGGATTTCCATTTCTGCCGCCGCCCCACGGCCAACCCCATACGTGCCTTCGCAGCGGTTCTCCCGGCGCAGGCGGAAGCGGTGGCCGAGCGGTCCTTCGGCTTTTTCCATAAATATGCCTTCAATACGCTGCGCCAGCTCGGCGCCAATTTCGAGCTGACGGGCAGTCATCTCGATTGGCTGTCGGCGGATTTCGCTGAGGCGGCTGGTGAGGCACGGCGGATTTCGGAAGTGGCGAAATCGGTGCAGTTCCAGCTTGCCCGAGCGGTGACGCGTAAGAAATTCGAGCCGTTGCAGATGGCACTTGAGCCGGCCGTGGACGCATGGGATTCCATGATGGCTTGCTTGAACAAAAGCTGTAGTTGAACATGATCTCCTCCAAAAAAGTCGCTTTTCACTTTTTGGGTCATGTTTTGGGTTTGGGATCCAATACAAGGGCGTTTGGCTAATATCCGCGGCGATACGCTGCAGAGCGATAGGTGGATCTGGTTCTGAGGGATGCGGGCGCCTGCTGTCGCCTTCGGCTGTCATCCCGGCGCCGGTGCCGGGCACCGTGGCGGAAGCGCTGGAAAAGGCCGGGCTTTCGCCCGGGAACATCCTTATCCGTTGGACGACCGCGACGCCTAGTATTTCTGCCGGTTGGTCGATGTCAATGCCGGCGATGCCGTCTTGCGGCTGGAAGGTCTGGCAACGCTCTGCGAAGTCTTCCTGAACGGCCAGAAAATTCTCGTCTCCGAGAGGATGTTCGAAACCGGTGATCTTGCCGTTCACCTGCATGGCGGCGACGAACTGGCATTGTGCTTCCGTCGCTGGAGCCGCGTCTTGGCGAACCTGGCCCTCGGGCCCGCTGGCGTCCGCAAATGATCACGCCTCCGGGGTTGCGCCTGGTGCGCACAACGCTGCTCGGCCATATGCCTGGCTGGTGCCCGGAAATACAGGTGGTCGGACCCTGGCGGCCGGTGTCGCTGCTGCATCCGCATAAGCCTATCGTTCGACACCTTTCGTTACGGCCTGATCTGCTGGAGGATGGAGAGGGACGGCTTTATGCCTCGCTTTCGATTGAAGGGCATGGCAGCGAGGTTACCCTTCGCTGCGGCGATATCGAGCAGGCCTTCGAGCGGGACAGCCACGGCGGCTGCGCTGCGATCCTGAAGTTCCCTGGCGTGACGCCATGGTGGCCGCACACTCTAGGAATACCGCACCTCCATCAGGTCACGCTGATCATCGATGACGTCGAGCACACGCTCGGTCGCACCGGCTTTCGCCTGGCTGGCGATCGATCGCGGCGCCGATGGCCGGGATTTCGGCCTCCTGGTCAACGGCGAACGCATGCCGTGGCGCGGTCTGGACCACGCGGATATCGTGCGGCTGCCCGGCGGCCGCGACGATTATGAGCCGTGGCTGCGGCTGGCGGCGGAGGCCGACATGAACATGATCCGCATCGGCGGCACTATGGCCTATGAGACGCCGGATTTCTTCCGTCTGTGCGACGAGTTCGGCCTGCTGGTGTGGCAGGATTTCATGTTCTCCAATTTCGACTACCCGAAAGGCGACAACGCTTTGAACACCCATGTCGAGGCGGAAGTGGCGCAGTTTCTTTCCGCCACGCGGCTGTCGCCATCACTCGCCGTCATTTGCGGCGGCAGCGAAATCCATCAGCAGGCTGCGATGTTCGGCCTGCCGGAGCGATTGTGGGCGAGCCCGATCGTGGAGGAGATCATCCCGGCGGTTGCCCGATCGCTTCGGCCGGACGTCCCCTATGTCGTCAATTCGCCCTTCGGCGGCGCCATGCCGTTTTCTTCGAATGAAGGGGTGACACATTATTACGGCGTCGGAGCCTATATGCGTCCTCTCGATGACACACGCCGCGCTGATGTCCGCTTTGCTGCGAAAGCTTGGCTTTCGCGCACCACCGGTCAGATCAGAACCCTGGGTGGCCGACGATAGTCGAAGTCTGATCAAGGTACGTCACTGGAGAGAACATGCTGAACAAGTTCGAACGATACCCGCTCACCTTTGGACCTACGCCCATTGAGAAGCTCGACCGCCTCGGCAAGCATCAAGGGGGAAAGGTGGAAATCTACGCCAAACGCGAGGACTGCAACTCCGGTCTCGCGTTCGGCGGAAATAAGCTTCGCAAGCTCGAATACATCATCCCCGCTGCGATCGCTTCGAAAGCCGATACGCTTGTCTCTATCGGCGGCGTGCAGTCCAACCACACGCGGATGGTCGCGGCGGTCGCCGCCAAGATCGGCATGAAATGCGTGCTTGTACAAGAGAGCTGGGTACCACATGAAGATGCCGGTTACGACCGAGTCCGAAATATTCTCTTGAGCCGTATCATGGGAGCAGAGGTGCGGGTGGTCGATGAGGGCTTTGACATCGGCATCCGCGGCAGTTGGGAAGCGGCACTCGACGAGGTCAAGTCAAGAGGAGGTAGACCCTATGCAATACCAGCCGGGGCATCCGTTCACACATTGGGTGGTCTCGGCTACGTCGGCTTCGCCGAGGAAGTCCGTGCACAGGAGAAGCAGCTTGGATTTGGCTTCGACTATATTGTGGTTTGCACGGTGACCGGTTCGACGCAAGCAGGTATGGTGGTCGGGTTCGCCAGAGACGGGCGACGGCGCAACGTGATCGATGCCTCCGCTACCCCCGCCCAAGCCAAGGCGCAAGTGCTAAAAATTGCCCGGCATACTTCAACGCTCGTTGAGCTCGGCGAGGAGATCGACGACGACGACGTGCGTTTGCTCGAGGGATATGCGTATCCTAGTTACGGCATTCCGTCCGAGGAAACGAAGGAGGCCATCCGCTTGTGCGCGCGGCTGGAGGGCATGATCATCGATCCCGTCTACGAGGGCAAATCAATGCAAGGGATGATCGACCTCGTGCAGAAGGGCTTTTTTCCAGAGGGATCGAAGGTCCTCTATGTGCATCTGGGTGGCGTGCACCGGCGATCAACGGTTACAGCTATACCTTTCGCAACGGCAGACCTTGAGATCAGCGCCCAGTCTGAACATGACCCAACGCTCCTATGATCGCAGTCAATGCCTCTACGTCACCGCATTCCAACGTCAGCTTTACGCCGTTCGGCAGTGACGCGCTCACCTTCGCTGGAGAAGGCAGCGGCCGGTTCCTCTCTGCTTTTAGCGGCGGAGTGCCGCTCGATCGCCCGAGTCGGGCTTCCAGTGCTTGAAACGATGCTCAAGAAAGCGGTCGACGTGAACCTCGCTTAAATCCTGCGGAGCATGTCCATTGCCAACATGCCAGTCCATCAGATCCCGAAACAGGTTCAGCGAGCGCCACGTGCATTGCCGACCCAAACCTTCGTTCGACATTTTGGCGGCGTAAACGCCCGCAAACTCCCGATACGGACCATAGACCAGCTTCCGGTATAAGGCGCTGCGATTCAAATAGTCAGTTGCGTTCATGTGTCCTCTCCTTCGCGTCAATAGCGACGGAGAGACCCTAAACTATGCCTACTAGCTGCCGGCTATGATGCCGGAAACGTTGGCAAAAAGTTGATTAATCGGCATAGTTCGACGGTCGGCATAAACTGCCAAACTCCATGGCCACAATCCGGAGGTCTATCTGACAGACGTCCTGACCCGGATCCAGAGCCATCCAAAGGATCGGCTCCAGGAATTGCTGCCGTGGCAGTGGGCGCCGGCGAAAGACCGATACGAGGCTGCGTGATGGCACGCTCAAAGTTCAGCTACACGTTTAAAGAAGTCGCCGTCATGATCGGCGAGAACCTTGAACTGCTCGGGGAAATCACCGCCAACTCGGACAATATCGCCGAGGGCGAATTCGTGTATGTCCGCGATGGCAGTGAAGATGGCACAAAAGGCCTGACGACCTTCGAGATCTCCTCGCCGACATACGGACGTGGGATGGTGGAATCCGCCAGTTCCTTGTCGATGAACAATGCGATCCCGAAATGATCAAGCGCATCATGGCAGATGAGGTGAAGCGCGTCCTATAGCTTCGGCCGCTCGACCAGGCGAAAATGCTTTCGCCGGACGCGCACATTCAATCTGCCCCTACCGAACCTAGTAGTTCTTGATGATTCCATCATCACATAGAGTGTGGGCGGTGATCTTCCACCATACCCCAGTCAGGAGCCTGACACAGCCTCCGTAGGAGCAGTGAACATAGCCACGCGGGCAGCGAGTTGCCCGGAACTGCCTTCTGGAGGTCGAGTATCATGAGAGCCTTGGATATTTCTATCATTGGAGCCACGGGGGCCGTCGGAGCTGAACTGATCAAGCTGCTGGAATCGAGCCAGCTTCCGGTTTCTCGTTTGCGGTTGCTAGCATCCCGCACCTCGCTCGGTCGCCAAACAAGGTTTCGAGATGAAATCTGCATCGTGGAGCCACTCGACGAGATCGACGATACCCAAGCCGATATTGCATTCTTTTCCGCAGGGGGCGCCGTAAGCGCCAAATATGGACCTCTGTTCGCAGCCCAGGGCGCCCTCGTGATCGACAACTCGAACGCCTTTCGAATGAACCCGCACGTACCACACCTCGTACCACAAGTTAATCCTGATGCGCTCGCGGTTCGCCTGCGTTCGGGGATAGTGGCAAATCCAAACTGTTCAACGATTCAGCTGGTCCGCGCTCTTATACCATTGGTAACTGCTTTTGATGTTCATCAGATCATTTTGACCACTTATCAGGCGGCCTCGGGGGGCGGCCTGAAAGGGATCGACGAGTTATTGGAAGGAACGAGAAGCGCGTTGCGTGGACGCGCGCCGCCACGCGCGGGGCATTTCCCTTTCCCCCTTGCGTTCAATGTAATACCGCAAGTTGGTGAGATCGCCTCGGAGGGCGTGACTTTAGAAGAGCGCAAGCTCGTTCAAGAGTCTCGAAAAATCTTAGGTCTGCCTCATCTGCGGTCAACCTCCACCTGCGTTCGAGTTCCCGTAATAAATGGCCATTCGGAGGCGGTGTATCTCGGGCTAGAAGAGCCCGTTCCCCTGGAGCGGATTCATGAGTTGCTGGCGATAGAGCTCGATGTCCTGCTCTATGCAGACGGAAGTCACGGTGAATATCCGACGCCGCGCCTTCTCAAAGATCCTACTGTTGTTCACGTCGGGCGCGTGAGAGTAAACCCCGAGAATCCGTGCGGCCTCTGGCTCTGGATCGTCGCAGATAATCTTCAGGTTGGAGCGGCGCTTAACGCACTTCTCATCGCAAAGCTTGCAATTTCCAACAACATCATTGGTGGACAATGAAGGCAACGGTTCTGAAATTCGGAGGCTCTAGTTTTTTGCATCCCGAAGACTTCGGTCGAGTCGCTCGACATTTAGCCGATCGACTAGCGACGGGCGAAAACAAAATCGTTGCCGTGGTCAGCGCAATGGCGGGAACGACCGACAACCTCAAAACAGTCATGCTCGGCGTCAACAAGCAAGTAAAACCATCGAACCTCGATGCGGCACTCGCAACCGGAGAGATGCTCAGTGCCTGCCTGTTGGAGGCCGCCGTGAGCCGGCAAGAGATTTCCGTAATGTCTTTAAACGGCTATTCTCTCGGGATACGCACGAATTCAGACTTCGGTCGCGCTTCAATAGAAAGCGTAGATCCTGGTTCAATTATTGCAGCATTACAGGAGAATGACATTGTCATTGCCACGGGCGGACAGGCAATTAATCAGTCGGGCAGGTTAACGTTTCTCGGCAGAAATAGCTCTGATCTGACAGCTGTCGTAATTGCCTCCATGTTGGGAGGGCGCTCCTGTGAAATATATTCGAACGTTCCGGGCGTCTATACAGCAGACCCTTATCTTGTGCCGGGAGCGAGACTGATTCCGGAGATTGCCTATGGGACAATCGCACGGATGTCGAGATATGGCGCGAAAGTGCTGCACCACAAGGCGGTGGAGTATGCCGAAAAGCACTCGGTCACCATTGCTTGCAAATCGCTCACGAGCGACGGTGTAGTTAGTGGCACGGTTGTCACAGGGCATGGGAACGCCCCTTCCGTGACACTGGCTCGCGACGCAGCGGTGGTGTCGTGCGGCAGCATTGCAGCACGCAACAAGCTCCTTGCGCTTCTTGATCAACAGGACGTCAGCGCAATCTGCACGGATGACAACCGCGGGGCCGGCATATGCATTTTAAGCGACGTTGATTTTGCCCTTCGGATTGTCGCGCTGACCGGCAGCCGCTCGGTCCCCGTTCGTTTAAAAACCGCAGTGACTGAGCTCGATTTTTCAACGTTGCGCGTCCACTTGGAAGACGATTATACGCGGGCGATTTCCCGGGCGCGCGAGATCCATGAACGAATCTATCCCGGATCAGACGGCGAACCAGTTGCGCCGAGAGCGGCTAAGCAGCGCTCCACTCATAGTTCGATGCTCATCCGGACAAATGATGCCTCGGAAAATGCACAATGATGCCGTCGAAGGTGCCGAAGAGGATGAGTCCACAGCTCAAAAACACTTGAGGCCCGGCGCCTGAGGCAATGCGTAAAAAGGCAGGAATAAGCGGATATTCAGCCTTTCCCGGTGTTGAATAGTAAGTCGCATCCCAACTGATTTGATGGTATGGAACGGCTCCGTTCACGAACGATACTATCACTATTGGGATTGATCTGCGAAGAATGGGGATTCTCGCCCAACCATTGGTGTAATTGAGGGCACGGGAGGGACACAGGTCGACGAAGCTACCTAGAGTCAAAGTACCTCGCGCGCCCACTCGGAAAGCGCGCATCCGACGGACCATACGGTTCGTATGAGATGCCGCCGACCGTTTTGAGAGCCGCTCTCCAGCGACCGATGTGAACATCGATGGTGCGGGGGCCAACATGAACAGCGCGCAGCCAAGCTGCGTCCCGCAGTTCATCTCTGAAGTAAACCGGATAGGGGTTCTTCATGAGATGGTGCAACAGGCGAAACTCGGTTGGAGCGAGGTGAATCGTGCGGCCGTTTCGCCGCACGCGATAACTGCTGACATCCAGTTCGAGATCGAGAAGGTCAAGAGTTCTCGTGCGCCGAGGGCGGGAGCCCGATTCGGGTCGTGCCAGATCGCGCCAATACTTGTCATGAGTGTCTCGGGCGAGAATGGTCTGGTTAGAAACTGGTCGGCACCAAACTCGAGCATTTTTTGCCGACTTGCTTCGTCACCTTCGACGGCAAGGCGCGATAATCGACATTGACCGCGTCCGGCGGTGGTCCAGGCGGAGGCGTTCACAGAGCGTCTGCGTCTCCACACCGGGTATGCGTGATTCGAGAAGCAGAAGATCAGGGGGTATTGTCTGAAGGCGCTTGGCCAGCGCCTCGCCATCGCTCACCCCCGTAACAACGGGGCCCTTGCTTTTAACCGTATATTCCAAAACGTGCGAAAGCTATCGTCTGCCGCAGCGATCAGCACGATCGGCGGTGGCAGGGAACCCGACTAGTAGCGTCATTCGACATCGCGTAGAGCCTTCAGATGTGCCTTCGACCGGCCGCTCTATTTGCGCTTCTGTCGCGAGTTTGAATTTTGGACGCTGACAGCAATGTACTGCGACTGATGAGGCCACGTGATTTCGATTGCTCAGAATGGTGGACAAGGATTGTAGACTTACTGAATTTCCGCCGACACGAAGCTTTCAAGTCAGCATGAATCGCATTGGACCACGGACTTTGACGTAGTTCTTGTCAAGATGACAGTTCCCGGTGGGGTCGTGCATCCGTTGAACCGCTCCAGCAGTTGAGTAGAGACGGGAACAATGCACCGGTTGAACCCGCAGATCCCGTTCAGCAATCGTATCGGGCCACCTGAGATTGGTCCAGGACCAAGCCTTCGTCGGCTCAGCGACTTGGGAAAGAGCGGTTTGGTCGGCGACAGCATTGTTGATTATCATAGGACGATCTCTCCTCGGTCTGTGATGCATCTGCTTATCATCACGCATGCACCGTGCCAAAGCAGGCTGCGGTTCTAAAACAATACGATGGTGTAAGCGTTGTTGTCGTATTTGCGACGTCCCCGACATCGGGCAATGCGGAGCGCGGCTGGTATGGCACGGGTGAATTCCGCTGAAGGTATTTAGAGGCCGTTTCCTGGCCGGATACTCTGTCGCCGATGACGCCGGGAACCCGACACCTACTGTCGGGTTTGTCGAATCCAAGATATCGTAAATTTTGACCTAGAGCAAATCCTGTTCAATCTGGGTCATATCCAGCGTGCCTTAAAGTAGTTTGCGCATTCTGCCGCAGTGAAGCGAGGCATCAAGGCCCCGACCGCATCCCATAGAGCATCGATCTTTCGCTCGGCCTCGCAACATGGCTTTCAGCTTCGAGAATGCGTTCTCGATTGCATTGAAGTCCGGGCTATAGGGCGGAAGAAACATGAGCTTGGCGCCGGCACGTTCGATGGCATCGCGGACACCGGCTATCTTGTGTGCAGGCAGGTTATCCATAATGACCACGTCGCCGATCTCCAGGGTCGGCACCAGCACCTGTTCGAACATAAGCAAGGAAGACGTTGCCGTTCATCGCGCCATCGTAGACGAATGGTGCGGTCATTCCGCAGAGGCGCAACGCACCGGTGAAAGTCGTTGTTTTCCAATGGCCGTGCGGCACGCCGGCCCGGCAACGCTCACCTCGCAATGCACGTCCGCGCAGACGTGACATCTTGGTCGAGAGGCCGGTTTCGTCGATGAAGATCAGTTTCTCCGGATCGAGGTCCAATTGACCATCGAACCAGGCGCGCCGGCGCTTCAGGACGTCCGGTCGGTCCTGCTCCAGTGCGTGTGCGGTCTTTTTTTAAAGGTCCACCCACGGCCTCGGAGCCAGGCGCCAAGTGCGCTGCGGCTGATCTTCACCTGCCGCTCGACGGACAAGCGCTCAACCATCTCATCGAGCGTCACATCCCTACGCTCGTCGATCAACGCGACAACGAATTCCTCGTGTGCATCCACTGCCGAAGGTCGTCTCCAGCCCTGTGGCCGAGCAATTAACTCACCCTCTTTCGCTCTTGCGATCCAGCGGATCGCTGTCGAAATCCCAACACCGAAACGAGCCGCAGCCTGCCGAGCCGACATGCCCGACGCAGACGCTTTCAAAACCCGTATTCGGAGATCATCGCTCAGGGCCTGTCCCATCATCCACCTCTCCGCTGTGGATGTTGAATCAGCTTCGACCGGCCCCGTCACCTCACAATCGATTCATCAATCGCAGGACATGCTCTAGCTGCTGATCAGCGGCATAATCTATGTCATTGATAAAAAACGCCGAACATAGTCTATTGAGGCTGTAGCTGCCAATTTGGGCCGATTTTTGAAGCTCCATCGTGGCTAGGCTGTAGGAACTGTCGACCTGATGGGACATCCCAGGTCTGCATAAATCCGCATAACGGTGCTATTAGCGATGCCGCCCTGCCAAGGGCGGCAGAGCCGTAGCCCAGAGCCGAAAGCTTCGTGCACCAGTAACAACATCTGGTGCACTTAAGGAGCGACTATGGAACGCCGACGGATGAATGCGGTCGCTCAACTTCGAAGGCCAGCAGCAAGAGTGTCCGATCCATCTTCTTTGGTCCCGTCGCTGCCTTTCCCCAAGACAGCGACCGAGGCGCTTGCTGTCGAGTTTTGCCGATTTCTCGACCAGGCTGATGCCGTTCCCCGATCCGATCAGTTGTTCGATCTGTTGTCTATTAGCAGTGGTGTTGACCTGCCCGCAGCCGAGCAAAGACTGGCTGCAGTCGCTCGAGCGGATTTGCAAAAAGAATGGCATCCTCCTCATTGTCGACGATATTCAGGCGGGCTGCGGGCGAACGGGAGATTTTTTTAGTTTTGAATTTGCGGATATATCTCCAGACATCGTTCTTTTGTCGAAGTCCCTCAGTGGCTGTGGGCTGCCGCTGTCCCTTTTTGCTGCTCAAACCCGAATTAGACGTTTGGCGACCGGGCGAACACAGTGGGACTTTCAGAGGCAACAATCTTGCACTCGTGAAGGACGGATCTTGAGCGAGCGCCTTCGGGAAGTCGCTCAAAGCAACCGAGATCTTAAACTTTCCGTGCGTGGAAGGGGCATGATGCTGGGGCTCGACTGCAGTACGGGCAAACTGGCCGAGAAAATCGTCCGCCGAGCCTTCGAAGACGGACTTGTGGTAGAACGATGCGGCGCGGATGGCGCCGTCACGTTTCCGACAACGATCAAGTTCGCCGTCGAACATGGGATGCTGGCGGCACAACCGGTGCATTACGTCACCAATCACCTGCGAGAATGACCACAAGTTCGCCACGTCGGGCCCACAGCACCGACCTTGCCAAGGCAGACCTCCGCCACCATCCGGTCACACCGCCGGCCGCCGAACGGCCAAGATCGTCATCCACCGTCTCAATGCGCGATCACCCAAGTGCAGTCAGGCGATCGCGCATGGCGTATTGAAGGCCACTGCTTTCGCGATTGTATAGAACCTGGTGGGCCGAGAACCGCCGAACATACAGGATCCCTTGCGTTCCAGGTGGTGTAAAACGATTTTCTCATGCATCATCACCGGCCTCCTTCTGCTGCGGGGAGCTCTCGCCGTTTGCGTGGTCGACGAGCAGTCGCACTATGTCTCTCCGGCATTGCGCTTAGCCTCTTCAGCCTACAGCTTGAGCGAGTTGACGCAAACGCAGCACTTCCTTTCGTACCGTCCCGAACGAGTTCGTCCATAAGGAAGCGCGCGGCGCTTTCGGCAATGTACGATCTCGTCGACTTGCGTTTTGTTAGCGTCCGGCGAACGCATTTTCGCGCGCTGCCGAGGCCCGCAAAAAGGAGCTGGAGGATCAGATCGCTGTCATTTCTCAAACATGGTCCCTGGCACGTACAGTGATGAACCTGCAGGCTTTCAAAGGCATAGGCTTGGTTATTGCCGCAACACTGGTCGCCGAGGTCGGAATATTTTCTCGTTTCGACAATCCCCGGAAGCTCATGGCATACCTTGGACTGGTCCCCGGAGAGCCACTCAAGCGGCGGTTCCGTTCGGCCACGCGGGATAACGAAGACAGGCAACTCCGCCCTTCGAGCCGTGCTCTTCGAAGCTGCCTGGTCCTACCGTGTTCAGGCCAAGGTTGGGAACTGGATGCATAAGCGACGCCCGGACGTCCCGCAGGCGATTAATGACATCGCCTGGAAAGCCCAGGTGAGGCTGAGCGCTCGATTGCCGCAAATTAGTCGGATCAGGTAAGAAGAGTAACGTGGCCATCACCGCGGTCGCTCGCGAGCTTGTCGGCTTCCTATGGGATGTTGCTCGCAAAACTGAAGTCGAAACAATGTCACCTGCTGCTTGAGAGCTAACCCCATAATCAGCGATCGGGAATGGCCAGGGCGTCGGGAGCGGAGAAGGAATCCTTGGGCAAAAATTTGGACGGGTTTATCCTATGTCCGCAGCCAGATTGAGGCAGCCTTCCGACGTATCGTCACCATTGGGTAGCCAATCCCAGGACAAGAGTTTGAGCAACCGTCGAGTATTCCTGGCGCTCTGACCCATCCCGACCGTAACGCAATGCTAAACGCTGCCTGCTTTGCAGGTGGTGTTTTAAAGTGCGCCTCAAACCTTGATAATGGTCATAAGAGTTTTTTCTTCCGATTCCAATGCCCCGTTCATTCTGCCCATGTCGGCGATGAAGTCGAGGTCTCTTATCGCTGGCATCCGTATTTTGGCCAGAGGGTTTCCATTCGTCGCGTCGAAGAACGAGCGACGGGTCGGTTTCTGAAGGTTTTGGGGCCGACAGGTGTCGTGGTCTCGATTTCGGGCTGGATGATTGATCCTGTGGTGTGCGGCGTCATGACCATGGGTCTTGCACGTGTCGATCTTGCGGCGCTGATCGAACTGAACAGGCTGGTCACCGGCGGCGACAAGCCTGCACTCTTCCGAGGTGGACGTAGAATCACTCAGGAGGAAGACGATGAGATCCCGCAATATGGTGCCGGCGTCACGCCGGCAGCTCGACCTGATATTCAAACCTCGGACGCTCGACGGACTGAGCGACAAGGACCGCAAGAAGGCGGTAGCAACTCTGGCTTGCCTGCTGATGCAGGCGGCCGGTCTGGTCGTCGAGGAGCTCAACGATGACCAGCACTGATCTGATTCCGACAGTGCTGCTCGCGCGTAAGGCCGTCGTTTATGTGCGGCAATCCACGCAGTCGCAGGTTATAACCAATCTGGAAAGCCAGCGACGGCAATATGATCTTGTTGACGTGGCGCGACAACGCGGCTTCAGCGACGTCGAGGTGATCGACGACGACCTGGGTCGCTCTGCCAGCGGAACGGTCGCGCGCCCCGGCTTCGATCGTCTTGTCGCCCTACTGTGCGCCGGCAAAGTTGGTGCCGTTTTCTGCTTCGACGCCTCACGGCTCGCACGCAACGGCCGCGACTGGCACCATCTGCTCGAACTATGCGGCCTCGTTGAAGCCCGCGTCATAGACCACGACGGCGTCTACAATCCGTGCCGGCCCAACGACCGTCTGTTATTAGGCATGAAGGGCAGTATCAGCGAGTTCGAATTGGGCGTGCTGAGAGCCCGCATGCTCGATGCCGCCAGATCCAAAGCGCGCCGTGGCGAATTGCGACTTTCCGTTCCGTTCGGCTACATCTGGCATCGCGAGGCCGGGCTCGGCTCGATCCTGATCTGCGTCTGCAAGAGGTAATCCGATCCATCTTCACCCGCTTCCACGAGCTTGGAAGCGCGCGTCAGGTGCTGCTGTCGATGACGAAAGATCAGATTCACTTCCCTCGGCCCTCGGATGAAGGGCGCATGACCAACTTCGTATGGATGCCAGTCCGTTATCGCAATGTGATCGGCATCCTCAAAAACCCCTTCTACGCGGGCGTTTACGTCTATGGGAAGAGCGAGAAGCGGACTGCCATCGTCGATGGACGGGCTCGTCGCAGTTATGGTCACGGCAAGCCCGTCGGTACCTGGGAAGTGATGATCCGGGACCATCACGAAGGTTACATCAGTTGGGACGAATACGAGCGTAACCAACAGCAGAGATGGCCCTCAATAATTATGGCCGCTCGGGTGGGACTAAATCGGGCCGTGGCGGCAAAGCATTGTTATCGGGTCTCCTAACCTGCGGACGGTGTGGGCGGCGACTGAGTGTTGCCTATACGGGAAATCCACAAAATCCTGTCTATCGCTGCTATAAACAGAACCTGATGATGGGCTTGCCCCGTTGCATGACGTTCGGCGGCTCGAAGGTCGATGCGGCGGTTGCGCGCGAGTTGTTGCGCGCGGTAGAACCATTAGCGATCGAGGCGACTTTTGAAGCAGAGCGGATGCATCGGGAGCGACAGGAAGACCAGCGCCACATTCACGATTTGGAGCGACAACAGGCCCGCTACGAGGCTAGCCTCGCCGAGCGCCGCTATGCGGCATGCGATCCCGACAACCGTCTGATAGCTGCACAGCTTGAGAAGAATTGGGAAACGGCGCTACGCCGCGTCCGTGATCTGGAAGTGCGCAGGCCTGCCGAAAGTCCTTCAACCATCGAAGTTGACCCAGGCACTTTCGCAAACCTCGCCGACAATCTGCAGGCGGCCTGGGAGTCGCCGGATGTCACCATGCGCGTGCGCCAGCAACTGCTGCGTACCTTGATTGCCGACATTGTCGTTGATGTCGACGATGAGGTGCGTGACGTGGTGCTGACGATTCATTGAAGGCGGCAAGCACTCGGAGTTGAAAGTTCGCAAACCTCGGACTGGTGAACACGGCTGTGCCACCACGGAAGATGCTTTGGCAGTGATGCGGAGCATGGCAGGACGCTGGTCCGATGAACATATCGCCGCGTCGCTGAATCGAATGGGAATGCCCACGGGGCAAGGAAAAACCTGGACCGCACACCGGGTCGCTTCTGTAAGGCGCGTGCGCGCGATCCACGCGTACAAATCAGCCGGCAAAGATGGCGAATGGCTGACCATGACAGAAGCTGCGGCGGTTTTGGGCGTAACCAACCACCGAATACGCCACCTGATCAACACGAACGTGTTGTCTGCCGAGCAGGTGGTTCCCGGCGCGCCGTATCAAATCCGGGCCAGCGACCTGACTTCGGCGACCGTCCAAGCCGCGATAGCCCGAAAGGGCCGCCTTGGCAGCGTCGAAAGCGTAGCCTCGATCCAGACCTTCAGCTCTCCCAGTATGGGCTTGGCATGTTGTTGGCGCAGTTTGCGTCGCTCGTCGGCAG
>NZ_JACHBD010000014.1 GCF_014200175.1 Rhizobium lentis
TAAACCCTGTAATCGTCATATGTCGAAGCCTCGTTCGGCAACAACATCAACAATCACGCGCTGATCCGGAAGGTGGGGTCAAAACACCGCTTACGCGAAGCCTATGAATTTTGACAGTGATTATACAATGACGATCGGCGGCGTGGCCGTTTCCGCCAACAAGACCGCAGCTGTGCTCAACCCTGCGACCGAGGAAATCATCGCCCAGGTACCCTCTGCAGGTCGCGAAGAACTCGACGCGGCAGTCGTAGCGGCCCGCGCGGCATTTCCCGGATGGAGCAACAGGCCGCCAGCCGAACGCCAAGCGCTTGTGGCGGAGATTGGCGAGAAGTTGGAACAGCACAAGGAGGAGCTTATGCGCCTTCTAACTCGCGAACAAGGCAAACCTCGTTCGGGAGCCGAATGGGAATTAACTGGCGCAATTATCTGGTGCCGCGAGATTGCTAAGCAAGAATTGCCTGTTCACCTCGTCGAGGATTCGGCGGAGCGCACCGTCGAAACGCGGCACGTTCCAATCGGGGTGGTTGGCGCGATCACACCATGGAACTACCCAATTCTTTTGGCCATTTGGAAGGTACTACCCGCAATTCTTGCAGGTAATACCATCATCGTAAAACCATCACCATACACACCACTCGCCACGCTCAAGATCGGTGAGATGATGCGTGATGTCTTGCCTCCAGGAGTTCTCAACGTCGTATCCGGCGGAAATGAACTCGGGCAATTAATGACTAATCATCCTGACATCGGCAAAATCTCCTTCACAGGCTCCACTCAAACCGGCAAGCGCATCATGGAAAGCGCAGCCGGAACGTTGAAACGCATCACCTTGGAACTGGGCGGCAACGATGCAGCGATTGTTTTGCCGGATGTCGATCCTAAGGTGGTTGCCAAGGAAATATTCTGGGCGGCTTTTCAAAATAGCGCACAGCTTTGCGTTGCGGCGAAAAGACTATTTGTTCACGCCGACATTTATGACGCGTTGAGTCACGAACTGGTTGAGTATGCCAAGACGGTGAAGCTTGGAGATGGATCAGAGCAGGGCGTGGATCTCGGGCCGATTCAAAACAAGATGCAATTCGAGAAGGTAAAAGATCTTCTTGCCGATGCTCGCGATAAGGGACTCAAGTTTCTGCTCGGAGGCGATGTACCGGAAGGCAAGGGTTATTTCGTGCCCGTTGCAATAGTCGACAATCCCCCCGATGATGCGCGGGTGGTCGTAGAGGAGGCATTTGGCCCCGTATTGCCATTGCTCAAGTTCTCGGACCTGGACGATGTGGTTGTGCGTGCTAACGACACAATCTACGGGCTCGGAGGGTCGGTTTGGTCGGCTGACCCCTCCGCTGCTCGCAAGATTGCCGAGCGGTTAGAATGTGGAACCATCTGGATCAACGAGATCCATGCCTTTTCACCCCACGCTACTTTCTCAGGGCACAAGCAGTCCGGTATTGGTGTGGAAAATGCGATCCAAGGGCTCTTGGAATTCACCAACGCACAGACGATCGTTACAAAAAAGCTAGCGGCGGCTGCGTGAGGTTCGTCCACGCAGTGCATCTGTGTTAAACGCTTGGAATCAGCAAGATAGGATTTGATTTACACCGTTACGTGGGCCTACCGCCTGCGTGACGGCCAATTCCGTAGGGCGAATGATATGGCGGTCAACATTGCGACTAGGCCGAACTTAGCTCTCTGCTTTCAGCGCATGCTTGACGCGCAGAATGGTGATCACAACAGATCCCACAACGACCGGAACAGCGACAAGCATGATCATTGGATCGAAATGGAACCCAGCGTGATCTGCCGTTTCATACACGAACTTCAGCAAGCTCAACAAATAGTAGCTGATTGCAATGATCGAAAAGCCTTCGACCGCGCGCTGGATCTTGACCTGCGTCGCGGCGCGATCAGCCATGGCCTGGATCTGTGTCGCGTTCTGGAATTCGATCTCGACCTGAATTCGGGTTTGCAACAAGTCGAGCAAGTGCATCGCGGCCCTCGATAGTTGCTCAAGCCTCAAGGCGGTCGCTTCGCAGGTACGCACCGCTGGCTTGAACCGCCGCTCCACGAAGGTACCGAAGCGTTGAAAGCCGACGACGTGCGTTTCCCGTAAAAGCGCGATCCTCTCCTCAACGATCTTGGCGTAGGCTGCGGTTGCGCCGAACCTGTTTCTGGTCTCGGCGGTGGCCGAGATGACATGGGATGAGAGAGCGGTAATCTCCTCGAGCAATTGCTTGTGCTGATGTGCGGGCGTACGAAGATTGCGATTGGTCAGTTGAACCAACTCCGTGTCATATCCGCCGAGAAGCGGGGCGAGACGACGCGCTTCCGGCAATCCGAGAAGCGCCATGGATCTGTAGGTTTCGATCTCGAAGATGCGGCGTACCATGCGCCCCAGGCGGTGTGCGTTCAGGTCCTTGTTGAACAGGATAATTCTACTTGAATTGTCCCCTCGAACACGAAAATCGGAGCAAACCTGCGCCGCGCCCCCACCGATCAAAGAGGCGGCGGTATCACCGAAGCCGAAGGTTTCCAGCACCGGTCCCAGCTTGTCAGGAGGGTTCCCGAGGACAAGGATGCTGACGTGACAAACGAGCAGCGGTGAGTTCAATCCTGCGAGCTCGGCAAAGTCACTTTCAAGGAGGTCAGATTCCGGCCAGCTCCCTGGCTCCCTGTCAAGTTTCCGGACGCGCGTAACCGTCACGAATTCAGTGTGCCTTTCGACCCTAACCGAAATCGTGCCGTCAGCTTCGAGACTGTCGTGGAACTCCTTGATCACACCGTCTATGGGCATGAAAGCAACGTGCTCAACAATTGCCGGACCGTTGAAATAGATCGACGGTCGAGCGTGAAGCTCGGAGTTGAAGTCTGCCGTCTGCTGTTTGAAAGCAGTTGGACGAGAGATCTGTACACAAGGAGACGTCGTTGCCGACGCTGCTTCTTCCGCACCCTTCGAAATCACGTCTATGTTCCCCATTTTCAGAAGTGCAAACACCGGCGAACCTTATGAAGCGAATGCAAGCAACTTGGAAGCCCGCCCGGATATGATAAATTTGCTGATCCGCGCTCGACCTTCTTTTGAAAGGTCACAGCAGCTTAAGAAGCTAGGAGACCCCCGCTGGTATATCGCGCCAGCTGTACTTCGGGCGATATCCTAGAACTTCTCGGGCCATTTGGCTTGAGACAAGACTGCCATGTTCACCAAGTTGTCCTTGGACCGGTACATTGGGATAATAAGCAGCGATAAGGGCACGTGTGGGCCGCGCCTACACGGTATCGTCTGCTGCGATCACGAAGTGATGAAAACCATTAAGGCTTGCGTTGAGCGCAAGCGCAATGGCCTAGGCACAGTCCGGGCTTTCAACATAGGACCACAGGTTCCATTTCTGAACGCCGGGATAATCTTCGCAAGCTCTCATTTCATCATATTGGTGGGGCTCTTTTACCCAAGAAAACCGCAGGCCGATCATCTTGAGCGCGGGATCCC
The DNA here is from genome assembly GCF_014200175.1 of Rhizobium lentis. Classification (GTDB taxonomy): domain Bacteria; phylum Pseudomonadota; class Alphaproteobacteria; order Rhizobiales; family Rhizobiaceae; genus Rhizobium; species Rhizobium mulingense. The sequence continues at coordinate 3,485 of NZ_JACHBD010000014.1, forward strand.
AGCGGCAGAACTCGGCTGCGACGGATTCGTCTACAAGTTTGGAAAGCGCGTAACTACTCTCAGGCTTCGAGGTCAGCTTGTCATCGACTGGAAAATAGGCAGGTGGATCGTCAAACGGGACGCCCAGCAAGGTCTCACTGCTCGCAAAAACAATGTTCTTTATGCCTGCGATCCTTGCCGCTTGGAAAACATTGTAGCTGATGGCGGTATTGGTGTGAAATATGTGCGTGCTCGCAGCGACTTTCGCGCCTACGATCGCAGCAAGATGGACGATGCCATCAATCCCGGATTCGATATCGGCGACCGCACCAAGGACCTGGCCATAGTCCCGCATATCGACGCGAGCGAACGGGCATCTCATGTCGGATGACGGCACCTCGTCGATTCCGATGACCTCGTGCCCCTCTTCGAGAAGGCGTTCAATCGCCGCGCGCCCGATTCGTCCGCTGCTTCCAGTGACCAGAAGTTTCATAGCATTTCTCCTTTCACGGGCCGCTCAATGGCACGAACGAGAGTGCAGGTTACGGCATCCAGACCCGCTGGGTTCCTCCTGGTTCGTAACGCACTCTTGTCACCTCGCGAGATTGATCAAGGTGGCCCTTTCCTCGGCGGTGAGCGGCCGGACCTCGTGGTTCTGCAAGAGCAAGAAGAGCTTCGCCGTTTCCTCCAACTCCTCTGTCGCGTACTGGGCGTCCTTTAGGGACTTGCCCGCGACGACAGGTCCATGGTTTGCCATCAACACCGCATGATGGTTCGCGGCGGCGGCTCCCACCGCCGCCGCCAGCGCTTCGTCGCCGGGAGGAAAATACGGCACGAGCGGCAGGAAACCAATACGCATGACATAGTAGGCGGTCAGGGGCGGCAGAACGTCGCGCTCGTTGACCTGCTTCAACAAGCTGACGGCAACCGAATAGGTTGAATGCAGGTGGACGACGGCTCGGCGATTGTCCTTACCGCAATACATGCACTTGTGGAGGAACGCCTCCTTGGTGGGCTTGTCACCTCCGACATGCACGCCTTCCGCCGAAAAGCAGGACAGCCGTGCTGGATCGAGCACGCCCAGCGAAGCGTTGGTGGGCGTCATCAAAATTCGACCGTCCGACAGACGGACGCTGATGTTGCCGGTCGATCCTGCGGTCAGCCCGCGGTCGAAGAGCGAGCGACCGACCTCGACTATCTCGTCGCGGACCTTCGTCTCTTCAGATATGGAGCCTATCATCGTAGCCGGTTCCAAGCGTTCATGAAGAAGTCCCGTTCGCCGAAGTTGCCGGACTTCAACGCGAGCGACAGAGATCGCCCCTGGCTCTTTGCGTGTACCCACGGCACTCCGGGGGCGATTTCGTTGCCAATCGAGAGCTGGTCGACGCCGAGCGACTTCACCACCGCTCCCGACGTCTCGCCGCCGGCGACGATGAGATCGCTCACACCCTTCTCGACGAGCCTTCGCGCGATTGAGGAGAGGGCGGCCTCGACCATCTCGCCGGACTGCGCGGCGCCCAACTTGCGTTGGTTTTCCTTCACCTCGTCGGGCAGAGCCGTCGCATAGATGAGAACAGGCTTTTGGCCCAGACGGGACGAGGCCCACTCGACGGCCTCGCCGACGACATCGCCGCCGTCCGCCAGCTTCGAGAGGTCGACGCGGAAACCCTCGTGGTCTGCGAGCATCGCCTTTACCTGTCCGTTGGTTGCGACCGAGCAGCTACCGGAGACGACAGCTCTGTAGCCTTCTTCCAAGTCAGTCGTAACGGCAGCGTCGCGGCTGTTCCCGCCGGCAAGAAGAACACGAGCCAGCCCATATGCCAGGCCCGACGCACCGGTGAACAGCACGAGATCCTTGAATGCCTGGGCAATCTCGACAAGGTCCTCGTCAGCCAGGGCGTCGATGACGACAATACGCGTGCCGTCGCCGTGAATGGGGGCGGCCCATTCGGCGATGGCGGACGCCCCTTGCTTCACCGTCTCGTAATAGCATCCGGTGATTTCGGCCCGCGACTGCGCCCCGAGCACCCGCAGCAGGTTCGCGTCTGTCATCGGCGTCAACGGATGATTGCGCATGCCGGACTCGTCCAGCGGCACGTCGCCGACGAACAGGTTGCCCTTGTAAACCGTCCGGCCGTTGGCAGGGAAGGCGGGGCAGGCGATCGTTATGGATTGGCCAAGCTCCGCAAGCATCGCGTCGGCGACCGGGCCGATGTTGCCCTTCGCCGTGGAATCGAACGTCGAGCAGTACTTGAAGTAGTACTTCTGCGCGCCACGGCCACGCAGCCATCGCAGTGCGGCCAAGGACTCCTCGACCGCCATTTGCGGAGGTGCCGTTCGAGTCTTGAGGGCGACAACGATTACGTCGGCGTCAATGTCTCTGTCGTCTTCAGGAACGCCGATCAGCACCGTCGTTTTGAGGCCGGCGCGCGCGAAGATGTTCGCGACGTCAGTCGCTCCCGTGAAATCGTCGGCCACGCAGCCGACCAGCAACTTTCCGGCGGCCACCATGGATCACCTCATGATGAAGGGGTTGGCGACGTCTTCAGCGGTCGAGATCATCACGCTCTTCGTCTGCATGTAGTTCTGGATCGAGGCGATGCCATTCTCGCGACCGATGCCGGAGTGCTTGTAGCCTCCAAGCGGCGACATATAGCTGATGACGCGGTAGGTATTGACCCAGATGGTGCCAGCCTGGATGGCGGCCGAAACCTTCAGGATACGACGCATGTCCTGGGTCCAGAAGCCCGCGGCCAGCCCGTAATTGGTGTCATTGGCAATATGCACGGCTTCCTCATCGCTGTCGAAGGGGATGACCGCCAGAACCGGGCCGAAGACCTCCTCCTGCGCGATGCGCATGTCGTTTCGGACCCCGGAGAAAATCGTAGGTTCGACGAACCAGCCCCTGGAGAGCTCGGCATTGTCCGGCCGCCCCCCACCGAGAACGCATTCGGCGCCTTCGCCTTTTGCGATGTTGATATAGCCGAGGATCTTCTCGAGTTGCGGCGGCGTCGTCACGGGGCCAACCTGCGTCGACGTCAAGAGCGGATCGCCCATTCTCGCCGTTTTTGCGAGGTTGACGATCTTCTCGAGAAACTGGTCGTGGATCTTTCGCTGCACGAGCAATCGTGAGCCCGCAATACATGTCTGTCCGGTGGCAGCGAAGATGCCGGAGATCACCCCGTTGACGGCATTGTCGATCTCCGCATCGTCGAAGACGATGTGCGGGCTCTTGCCGCCGAGTTCAAGCGTAACCTTCTTGAAGTTGCGCGCTGCAAGCTCGCCGATCTTGCGCCCGGTGCCTTCACTTCCCGTGAAAGCGATCTTGGCGACGTACCTGTGGGTCGTCAGCGTCTCGCCGACATCTGCGCCGAACCCTGTGACGACGTTGAAGACGCCCGCGGGAAAGCCAGCCTGCTCGACGAGCTTTGCGAACTCAAGGGTCGAAGCAGACGTGAACTCCGAGGGCTTTGCCACGAATGTGTTCCCTGCGGCGAGTGCCGGTGCCAGCTTGTAGGCGAGCAGCAGGAGAGGGGAGTTCCACGGCGTAATCCCGACGCAGACGCCGAGCGGCTCATTACGAGTGAAGTTGAGGGTGTCCGCCTTATCGATCGGGATGACCGCTCCTTCGATCTTGTCCGCCAGCCCGCCGAAGTAGTAGTACCACTGCGGGATGTATTTGAGCTGAAACAGCATCTCGTTGATGAGCTTGCCGTTGTCCGTAACCTCGATCGTCGCGAGATGCTCCGCATTCTCGGCGATCAGGTCGCCAAGACGCCGAAGAAGGTGTCCGCGGGCGCTCGCGGTGAGCTTCGGCCACGGACCGCTCGTGAAGGCGCGGTGCGCAGCCTCGACTGCTCGTTCCGCATCTTCCCTGCCGCCCTTCGGAATAGCGGCCCAGGTCTGCCCGTTGAAAGGGTTCTTCGTCTCGAACGTATCTCCGTTGGCAGCGTCTTCCCACTTGCCGTCGATGAACATCTTGTATGTCTGCATTGTCTTTCTCTCTTCTAGCATCCGAGTTGTCGGGCGAGGTCTTCGAGATCGTCGGCGACGTAATCCCAGCGCTGCTCGGCTGTGAGGTCGGTCGTCTGACCCTCGCCGTATTCGGTGGGTCGTGCGATGAATGCGGTTTTAAGGCCAAGGCTTCGCGCGGCGGCAAGATCGTAGTTGTGGGCAGCGCACATCATGACGGCCCCGGGCTCCAGATAAAGGAGTTTGCAGACCCCGAGGTAGGTCTCCGGATCGGGCTTGTAGTGCTGGAAAAGCTCGCAGGAGAACACGTTGTCCCACGGCAAGTCGGCATGCTTTGCCATGTTGACGAGAATCGCGACATTGGCGTTGGACAGCGGGCCGATGACAAACTTCGACTTCAGCCGGTGTAGCCCGCGCGATGCGTCGGGCCAGCCGTCCAGGCGATGCCAGACCTTGTTGACGTGCATCATCCGGTCGTGGTCTAGTTCGGCCAGCCCCATCTCTGCGAACACTGCCTTCAAGGCATCTAAGTGAAGTTCGTCCAGGTTCGTCCACGGCAACTCGCCGCTGCGCACCCGCGCTTTCTGGGGATTGTAATGGTCTCGCCAGCGGTCGACGAGACCGGCCCAGTCGATCTGCAGGCCCTCCGCCGCGCCCCAGGCGGTGAGATCGCGGATGATTGAACCCCGCCAGTCGACGACAGTGCCGAACGTGTCGAAGACAATCGCCTTGACGCTGCTGGTCATCTCGCGCCCTCCTTCTTGTGGGACGAAATGCGCTCGAACGTTTCCACTCGCTTTTCGGCCACCCAATCTCGAACCATCGCATCAAAGCTCGTGAAGTGCGGCGTCTTCAGGTGGAAGTCGAAATCGGCTCTTGAGCCATAGACTTCATAGAGGTAGATTCGCTCGGGCCGCTCAGGATCGCGGCAGACATCGAACACTTCGCAGTTCGGTTCGTCGCGCAGCGACGTCGCCGCATTCTCGATTATCGCCGCATCGAAATTATCGGCGAACTGGTTTCGAACGACGAACTCTACGACCACGACAAAGCCTGTGGATGCCGAACTCATGCGACCTCCTTGCGGACGGCACCCAGAGCGCCGATCACGCTGCGCGTCATCTCCGCGCAATTGGCGCTTCCGCCATACTCCATTGGGACCGCGATCTTGGTCGACAAGCTGTGCTCGACCGCGGCCTCGATCAGCCCGGCGGCGTCAGCAAGCCGCTGATCCGCGTGCTTCACCGCCAGCCAGTCGAGCATCATCGCTCCCGACAGGAACATTGCGCCCGGATTGGCGACGCCCTTGCCCGCGATATCGGGAGCGGTCCCGTGTGCCGGCTGGAAGAGGCCGTGCGTATCGCCGATGTCCGCCGAAGGGGCCATACCCATGCCGCCGATCAGACCGGCCGCAAGGTCGGAAAGGATGTCGCCAAACATGTTCTCGGTCACCAGCACGTCAAGCGTCCAAGGCTTCTTCACCATGTTGAGCGCCAGCGCGTCGACATAGGCATAGTCCTTCTGCAACTCGGGGTGCTTGGCGGCGATCTCATCGAAAACCTTCCGGAAGAAAGCCATCGAACTGAAGACATTCGCCTTGTCGACGCAGGTCACCGTGCCGGCCTTGCCGCGACGTTTGCGCTGGGCGGCCAGCTGGAAAGCGAATTCGGTAACGCGCTCGGTGCCGGCCCGCGTGATCTGCATCGTGTCGTAGGCCTCTTGGTCGTTTAGCACTTCGCCACGGCCACGCGCATAAAACAGTCCTTCTGTCTGCTCGCGGACCAACACGAAGTCGATTCCTTCGGCGCGAGGATCGGACAGCACTTTCGGAAGGCCGGGAAACCACCGGATCGGACGGACACCTGCAAACAGGCCGAACTCCATGCGCAGGTCGAGCTGCGGAATGATTTCCGTCCCGTCCGGGAAGCGGATGTCGGGCCAGCCCATCGCGCCGAAGAGGATTGCGTCGGATGTCCGGCAGGCCTCGAGCGCGGCGGCGGGCAGGGCCTCGCCGGTCTCCGCGTAGTGCTGGGCACCGGCCTGATGCGTCTCGAACACGAGCGGTGGCGCGCCCGCCTGGCTGACGGCGGCGTCGATCAATTCCAGGCAGGCAGGCATGACTTCCCTGCCGATCCCGTCGCCGGGAAGGACTGCGATCTTGAGAGTGTTGTACAACGATGACATTTGAAACCTGTCCTAGAGGTGGTTGAGGCCGAGGCGCTCGAGAAGGTCGAGCAGTTCCTTGCCTGCCCGCTCGCGGTGCGCCTTGTGAATGTTTCTTGCTTTTTCGCGGTCGCCTTCGCGGATTGCTTGCACGAGTTCTGCATGTTCGCGGGTTGAGTTAACCGGCTTGGGACGCATCTTCAGCGTCACCATCCTGACGCGATGTGCGCGGTCGATGAAATTGAGGACGACCGACTTGAGCATCTGGTTGCCGCCAAGGTCGAGCAGTTGCTCATGAAATCTTGCGTCCGCCTGCGCCCAGCGCTCCAAATTATCTTGTGAAAGCGCATGGTCCATGTCGGCCGTCGCCTTTTCGAGACCCCGGAGTTGATCCTCGGAAAGCTGGCGGCTGGCGGCAAGCTCTGCAGCCGTACTTTCCAGCGACGTCAGGATTTCGTAAATTTCCTTCATGTCAGAAATAGAAATCGGCAGAACCCGCATTCCGTGCCTCGGGATCACCGAGACAAGTCCGTCCTGCTGGAGGCGCATGAGCGCCTCCCTTACGGGCGTCCGGCTCATCCCCAACTGGGACGCGACTTCCTGTTCGGTCGCCTGGTAACCGGGCGCCCACTTGTTATCCAGGATGAGCTGGCGCAACCGAAGGTGCGCTGTCGCGGTCATTGTTTTCGCGAAGGCGTCCTCTTTGATCTCTGAGACCGGTGCTGTCTGTTTCCTGGTCGGCATTTTCTTTCCCTTCAAGCTGGCTGATTTCTCAGGAGCCTACGTATTTTCGCCAGCTATGTTCAGGCTGGTATCCGAGAACGCTCTTTGCTTTGTCGATCGACAGCAAGGTTTCGTTGTTCCCGATCTGCTTCTTGAACGGGACCCCCGGATACCACCTCCTGACGAGTTCCTCGTTGGAGGTGGTCATGACCCCATCGTCGTTTGCGATGATGAACACCTCGGCACCTTTGCCGCTCCACTCGAGCGAGCGACGGATCGCCTGTGCCCCGTCGCGGGCGTCGATATAGGTCCAAAGGTTGAAGCGTCTGCTGCCCGGGTTCTGCTCGAAGGCCGGGAAGTCCGCATACTCGCTCTCGTCCATAACGTTGGAGAAGCGTAGGCAAACGATCTTGAGCTCGCTGTCCCAGCGGCAATACTGCTTTGCCATCTCCTCGCCGAGATGCTTCGAGAGGGAATAGGAGGTTTCCGGGCGCGACTGATAATTCTCGTCCGCCGGCAGATAGTCAGGCTTGATCTCGTAAGGAATGCCGAGCAGGGTCTCGCTCGACGCCCACACGATGTTCTTGATGCCGAGCAAGCGGCATGACTCGAAAACATTGAACGTCGAAATGGTGTTGACCCGGAAAACATCCGCAGGAGCAACGCGCCCCGGCATCGGCACAGCGGCCAGATGGACGACGGCTTCAGTGTTGCGATTGTGGTCCCAATCAAAGCCACTGATCGCCTCGATCGTGGCGCGCATATCCTCGAAATCGACCCTGACGAAGGGGCAGAGGTTTTCTGGCGGAGCGATCGTATCCGCGTTGATGACGTCGTGGCCGCTCTCAACCAGATGCTTGATCGTGGCTCTACCCAGTTTGCCGCTGCCGCCTGTGACTAAAACTCTCATATCGTAATACCTCCGTAGAACCTTCCAGGTTAGCGGCTTCGGCCGACCGCCACAGCCAGGATGATGAGCATTCCGCGCGCGATGAGCTGCTGGCTGTAGTCGAGGCCGCCAAGAATAAGACCGTTGTTGATGACACCGATGAGCAGGGCACCGACGATGGAACCGATCACGGTGCCGCGTCCGCCGAATAGGCTGGTACCGCCGAGAACCACGGCTGCAATGACAGACAGCTCATCGCCTTCGCCAAGCTGGAAGCGTCCAGACTGCAGGCGTCCAGCATAGAGCATGCCAGCGATCGCAGCGGCCATCCCCGTCAGTAGCAGCACCTGGAACTTGATTTTCCGGACATCGACGCCGCTGTAGCGAGCTGCGACCGAGTTTCCGCCTGCCGACATGACCTTGCGGCCGAACGGTGTCTTTCGAAGCGCGATATGGGCGATCGTGCCCAGAACGGCGACCCAGACAACGAGGACAGGAACAGGGCCGATGTTACCGGAACCAAAGACGAAAATGAACGTATCGTTGATAATTGGAACAGGCGAAGTGCCGCTTACCCACATTCCGACCCCTCGCGCGATCCCCATCATGCCGAGTGTCACCAAGAACGACGGGATGTTGAGATAGGCAGTCAGGCCGCCGTTTACGGCGCCTACCAGCAGCCCGAGGGTCAAGCCCGCGAGAATGCCGGGGAATAGACCGTACTTGCTCAGCACCAGGCCAGCGACCACCGACGACAGTCCGGCTATGGCTCCGACCGAGAGGTCGATCTCGCCCGCCGAGAGTACGAACGACATTGCCATGGAAACGATGGCGACGATCGCAGTCTGCCGCAGGATGTTGAGCAGGTTGTTTGAAGATAGGAATCCGCGATCCTGCAGCAGGATCGCGAAGACGATGAAGATGACGACGAAGCCGATGTAGACGACGTAGTCGCGCCAGTTGCTGTGCCACGGCCGCATGTGGGTTGCATCCGTCTCTGTGTTCAATGTCTTGGCTTCAGTGGACATTTTGGGTTGCCTTCTGAATCGCGACCTGCAGACCGAGTTCGGTGCGGATCAACGGAGATTGAGTTTCGTCGCCGGCAATCGTGGCCCAGCTTTCGATTTCGTCGCGCTCGATTTCGCGCGCGAGACGTCCGTTGTTCATGACCAGGATGCGGTCGCTTGTTGCCAGAAGCTCGGCTGGTTCCGACGAGATGACGATGACGGACTTTCCGGAGGAGGCGACGCTCCGAATGAGTTCTACGATCTCGGCCTTTGAACCGATGTCTACGCCTGCTGTTGGTTCGTCGAGAATGACAACCGAAGGATCAATCGCTAGCCATTTGGCAATAACGATCTTCTGCTGGTTGCCGCCGGAAAGGTTCCTGACCTTGTTGTCAGCGGACGGCGTCTTGATCCTCAGTTGCTTGATGAGATCGGAGGTCAGTGTTCCCTCGCGTCGACGGTCGATGAAGGGACCGCGGACGAGCTGACCGATCTGCGGCAGTCCAAGATTGTCGCCGACGCTGTGCTCGACAACCAGACCTTCCTCGTGGCGGCTCTCCGGAACAAGCACAATGCCAGCCTTGATCGCATCCGAAGGTGACTTGAACTCAACGGCAGTGTCGCCGAGTTCTACGGTTCCCGCAGTTTTCTTATCAACGCCGAAAAGAAGGCGGGCAAGCTCGCTCCGGCCAGCGCCCATGAGGCCTGCTATTCCCACAATCTCGCCCCTGTGAACGTCGAAGCTGACATCGCTGGGTTTTCCCGAAGGGCCCGAAAGGCCACGTACGCTCAGCGCGGGTTTGCCGCTGCGATCAATGGCGCGCGCCTGGTATTGGAAACCGGTGACACGCTTGCCGACCATGTGCTGCACGATCATGTCGAGCGTGAATTCGGATGTCTTCCCGGAGGTCACGTTCTGACCGTCACGCAGAATTGTAATCTCGTCGGCGATCGTCATGATCTCGGTCATGCGATGGGAAACGTAGATCACGGCTGTTCCCGCCGCAGTGAGCTTCTTCAACATGCCGAACAGAGTGTCGGCTTCCTGTGCGCTCAGCGACGAGGTTGGTTCGTCAAGGATAAGGATCCTGGCGTCCTGGTGGATGGCCTTGGCGATCTCGGTCAGCTGGGCCTGGCCGGGGCTGAGTTCAAAAACAGGCGTCCTCGGATCAACCCTGAGGTTGAGTTGGCCGATGATCTCGGCTGCCTGTGCGATTTCCCTGCGCTCGTCGACCAAGATCGACAGGCGGCGGGGCTCCCGGTTGAGGAAAATGTTCTGGGCGACCGTGAGGGTGGGGATCAGGCTGAGGTCCTGGAAGATCATCTCAATGCCGAGCCTGCGGGAATTCTCCGGGGAGCTTGACGACATGTGTTCGCCAAAAACCTCGATGGATCCCTCCGTGGGTGTGACCACGCCCTGCAGGATCTTCAACAGCGTAGACTTGCCGGCGCCATTTTCGCCGACCAGCGCATGGATTGTCCCGGGTTGGATCGTCAGGCTGACACCGCGCAATGCGTGCACGCCGCCAAACGATTTCCTGACGTCGCGCATCCTGACGGCGGCGAGGGTTTCGGTGACTGCTTGAGTGTTCATGGTCGTTGTCCGCCGCTGGGGACGGGGAGCGGCCGGAGCCGCTCCCGCGCACCGTTAGTTCATTGCGTCGGTGAGAATCTTCGGTGCCTGGTCGCCGTTCGACTGCGGCCACGCCTCGATCAGGTTATCGCGGGTCACCGCAAGGGCCGGGAGCACCACGTAGGGAGGTGCGTCCTTTCCGAGTAGGGCGTATCCGGCAAGGATGCCCTCGGCATAACCAGCGCCGTACGGACGCTGGGATCCGGTTCCCTTGACGTAACCCTTCTTAGCCATGTCGATCGAGATGTTGACGCCAAGGTCGCAAGTGGTGATGACGAGGCTCTTGGACGCGCCCGCTGCGCGCGCCGCTGACAGGACGCCTTCTGTTGGAACGTCCCACACGGCCCAGATGCCATTGAGGTTGGGGTGGGCCGTCAGCATTGCGGAGGCGACGCGCTCGGATTCGCTTGAGAAATCAGGGCCTCCGACACCGGTCTCCTGGACGATCTTGATATCCGGATAATCCTTGATCGCTTCCTTGAAGCCGACCACGCGTTCTTTGGTGGCAAAAAGGTCGGACGCATGCGGGATGAGACCGATTTCGCCCTTGCCGTCGAGCGCCTTGGCCATGAGCAGTGCGGCGACCTTTCCCATCCCGCGGTTGTCGGAAGAGACGAGGCTCACATAGTCTTTGCCAGCCTTCATCCCGGCGCCGGTCTGGTCAAGGAAGATGATCTTAATGCCAGCGGCAGCAGCTTTCTTGTATGCTGCGGCCGTGGCTGACTGCTCGGCGGGAACGGTGATCATGACGTCAGGTTTGAGCGCCATGACGCTTTCGATGTCTGAAACTTGCTGCTCCGCGCGATATCCAGCATCAGTCGTCGCAACGATTTCGACGCCGAGCTCTTCCAGGGCCTTCTTTTGCCCGGCCATCTGGGCCTTGGCCCAGTCAGACGCCGTGTAGTGCATCACAATGGCCGCTTTGGCATGCTTCGCCTTGATCTTTTCGATCTCTTCGGCGGATAGCTTCAGGTCGCTCGCGAGGGTCGCTTTTTCGCCGTTGGGCCCGCTTGCCGGGTGACTTTCAATATCCTTGATCTGTTTATCGACATCGATCGCGAAGGCGCTCGGCGCATAGGCAGCGCTGCCGCCGAGGGCAGTGGCAAGGGCGATCATCTGTAGGGACTTGCGCATCGTCATAGGCATTTCGGTTCCTCCCTTTAAGGCCTATTGAGTTCCTCGAATTCAATAACGTATACGTTAATGCATTTGTAAAAGCTGTCAACTGAAGAAATGTCGGGAAACATCGGCGAGCCGAATTGAGCATCCCGCCTTTGGGATGGTTTCAACCACCGTGAGTGCCCAACGCGGTAGTCATCACGGTGGTCGTCTTGTCCGTTTGCCACCAAACGGGTCGAGGCAGACCGCCCCCGTGAAAGCGACCCGGGACGATCCTTCCGGCTCCCGATCGACGCGGTAGCCAAATAAAAGCTATTGCGCAAATACAGAGGTATAAGGTATGAGGTATGATGTCGATGGGCAGACTTTTCGCAGTCGCAGCGGAATGTGATATTGTTATGTTTATCGTGTGTATTGCGTTATTTTGTGTTCTGATATTGTGATGTCCAGAAAAATGCGCCACATTGGTCGCGGTTTATGGGGAGGAAGAATTGACAGCAGCAGTTTCGATCCGCGATCTCGCGAACGCTATCCGTGTCCTGTCCATCGACGCGGTTGAGGCCGCAAAGTCCGGGCACCCCGGAATGCCCATGGGCATGGCTGATGCGGCGGCGGTGCTGTTCGGCCGGCACCTCAAGTTCGATTCAAGCGAACCTGGCTGGCCGGACCGCGATCGTTTCGTCCTGTCGAACGGCCATGGCTCGATGCTGCTCTACAGCCTTCTGCACCTCACCGGGTACGAAGACATGACGATTGAGCAGGTTCGCAACTTCCGCCAATGGGGCTCCAAAACGCCAGGTCATCCCGAATATGGGCACACCGCTGGCGTCGAGACGACCACCGGGCCGCTCGGACAGGGGATCGCGTCGGCTGTCGGAATGGCTATTGCGGAGCGGCGCCTATCAACCGAATTTGGCGCAGCGCTTGTCGATCACCGGACGTACGTTTTCTGTGGAGATGGGTGTCTCATGGAAGGTGTTGGTCAGGAAGCTGCTTCGCTGGCCGGCCACCTGCAGCTCGGCAAGTTGATCGTCCTTTACGACGACAACTCCATCACCATCGACGGCTCGACCGCAATCGCGTTTTCAGAAAATGTGCTCGCGAGGTTCGACGCGTACGGATGGCACACGCAGCGCGTTGACGGTCATGATCCGGATGCGATCGACGCGGCGATCTCGCAGGCGAAGGCGGAAGCATCCAGACCATCCCTCATAGCCCTGAAAACCATCATTGGATACGGCTCTCCGTCAAGGGCAGGAACAAGCTCCGTACATGGTGCACCGCTCGGCGCCAGCGAAGCCGCCGCGACGAAGGCAGTCTATGGCTGGACGGCGGACACTTTCGAGATTCCTGCTCCAATCCTCAAAACTTGGCGCGAAGTCGGCGCGAAGGGCGCCAAGGCGCGCAAGGACTGGCAAGCGCGGCTCGAAGCAGCGGGCGCAGATGCCAGAAGTGAGTTTGAACGCCGCACCGCCGGCTCATTGCCAGCGCGATATGAGGAAGCGGTCAACGCCGCCAAGGCAAAGCTGCTCGAAAAGCCGCAATCAGTGGCAACGCGTAAGGCAAGCCAGATCGCACTGGAAGCGCTGACGGAGCTGCTTCCGGAAATGATCGGCGGGTCCGCTGACCTCACCCACTCAAACTTGACCCGGGTTCCGGCCGTCGACAGCGATTTCACCGCCGCTGCAAGCGGGCGGTATGTCAGCTATGGCGTTAGAGAGTTTGCCATGGCCGCCGCGATGAACGGTATGGCGGCTCACGGCGGCGTCATACCCTATGGTGGCACGTTCCTCGTCTTCTCGGATTATTGCCGCAATGCCATTCGTGTGGCGGCTCTGATGGGCGTCCGCTCTATCTTCGTGATGACGCATGACTCGATCGGTCTCGGCGAAGACGGTCCGACGCACCAGCCCGTCGAGCATCTTGCCAGCCTCAGGGCAATGCCGAACTTGCATGTATTCCGGCCCGCCGACACCATCGAGACGTTGGAATGCTGGGATCTTGCAATAACCAGCAAGAACACACCGTCGGTTTTGGCGCTCTCGCGGCAGAATGTCCCGCAACTGCACGCCCAGCGTGACGGCATCAATCGCTGCGCACGGGGAGCCTATGTGCTGCGGGAAGCGAGCAGCGAACGTGCCGTCACAATCATCGCCACCGGAACGGAAGTCGCGCTTGCGATCCAGGCTGCCGACGAGCTTGAGGCGAGAAACATTCCCGCCGCTGTCGTCTCGATGCCGAGCTGGGATTTCTTCGAACAGCAGCCCAAGGACTACCGCAGCTCGGTCCTCGGCAACGCGCCGCGCATTGCCGTGGAAGCGCTCTCGAAGTTCGGCTGGACTAGGTATGTCGACAGCGAAGACGACGTGATCGGGATGTCCGGCTTCGGAGCGTCTGCGCCGGCCGAGACGCTGTACGAGCAATTTGGGATCACGCGTGACGCAATCGTCACGCGCGCCCTAGCAAGGATAAGGGGCAAGCAATGAGCGCGCCGGCGACACCCGGAAATGACGAAGCGGGCGTCCAGTATGGTTCTGTCGATGAGTACCTCTCGAGCTGGGCTGGTGAAGATTTGTCCCGTCAGGGGGTGGCGGCTCTAATCAACGGTGTGTTGGATGCCGCCTGTCTTTTATCCGCACGCATCGCAGCCGGTTCCCTGGAGGGCGATCTGGCCCACCTTGTGGGATCGAATACCGACGGTGATGCGCAAAAGGCAATCGACATCGCGTCGCACGAGTTGTTCATCGAAATACTCGCACGCGCAGGCGCTGCCAGGGTCCTGTCCGAGGAGGCCGACGCGCCAGTTATGCTCAATGGCCAGCATTTTGCGGTCGCAATCGATCCGATCGACGGTTCAGGCAATGTCGGGCTGGGCACGCCCGTCGGCACGATCTTCTCGATCATGCCTTTCTGCGAAGCTGAAGATCCCTTTTTAACCCCTGGAAAGCGCCAGGCCGCGGCCGGTTATGTCTCATTCGGCAACACCGTCGATTTGGGCTTTTCGGTCGGTGAGGGTGTGCTGCTGGCGACGATGCATCCCCAAACCGGCGAGTTCCTGATCGTCAAAAGGCAGGTTCAGATACCTTGCGACACGTCCGAGCTTGCATATAACGCTTCCAACCACCGTCACCTTCACCCTGCCATGAGCCTGTATCTTCAGGATTGTCTGACCGGCAAGGAGGGAACGCGCGGCCGCGATTTCAACATGCGTTGGCTCGGATCGGCAGTCGGAGAGCTCCACCGGATCCTGATCAGGGGCGGTGTGTTCTTCTACGCCGGCGACAAGCGACCCGGCTTTGAAAATGGGCGCCTTCGACTGGTGTATGAAGCGAATCCGATCGCGTTCCTGATGGAGCAGGCCGGGGGGCGGGCCACCGACGGCACGACCGCCATCCTGGACAAGATCCCGACCTCTCACCATTGCCGCACGCCGCTGGTTTTCGGTTCGGCGACGGAGGTCGACGTGATCGCAAGCTATCTCAATTCCAATCCAACCAGCGAGTAACACGTCATGGCCAGGATTACTCTCCGCCAGCTGCTGGATGATGCCGCCGAACACGGCTACGGCGTCCCGGCGTTCAACATTAACAACATGGAACAGGCGCTTGCCATCATGGAAGCGGCCGACGAGACGGATTCGCCTGTCATCCTCCAGGCGAGCCGTGGGGCGCGAGCCTATGTCAACGACATCATGCTCAAGCACATGATGGAGGCGGTGACGGAAATCTATCCGCATATCCCCGTTTGCGTCCATCTTGACCACGGAAACGAACCGAGCACCTGCGTCACCGCGATCCAGCATGGTTTTACGTCCGTAATGATGGACGGATCGATCCTTGCTGACGGGAAAACCGCGGCGGATTGGGACTACAACGTTAAGGTCACGAGAAGCGTCAGCGACACGGCCCATTGGGCAGGGGTTTCGGTGGAAGGGGAGCTTGGCGTTCTGGGCTCGCTTGAGACCGGTGCGGGCGAGGCGGAAGACGGTCACGGCGTCGAAGGCAAGCTCGATCCGCATCAGCTTCTGACCGATCCGGAGGAGGCGGCGAAATTTGTCGCGGAGACCAAGGTGGATGCGCTTGCCGTCGCAATGGGCACCAGCCATGGCGCCTACAAGTTCTCACGCCGGCCGGACGGTGACGTGCTGGCAATGGATGTTATCGAGGCGATCCACCGGAAACTTCCGAATACCCATCTCGTCATGCACGGTTCGTCAAGCGTGCCGGAGGAGTTGCAGGAAATTTTCAATCGCTTCGGCGGGCGGATGAAGCCCACCTGGGGCGTGCCGCTCGAGGAAATCCTGCGCGGCATTCGGCATGGTGTGCGAAAGGTCAACATCGACACGGATTGCCGCATGGCAATGACCGGGCAGGTGCGCCGAGTGCTGTCCGAAGATCCGACAGAATTCGACCCTCGCAAATATTTGAAGCCTGCAATGACGGCGCTTTCAAAGCTGTGCCGCGAGAGATTCGAAGCTTTCGGAACGGCAGGGCGCGCAAGCTCCATTCACGTTGTGCCGCTCGCGGAAATGGCGAAGCGGTATCGAGCCGGCTCGCTCTAGGTCGGCCAACATCCATTTGAACGCAAACGTGGTGAAGCGGGACATGACCGAGAAGAAAACCCTCTGGATTGGCACCAGCTGGAAGATGAACAAGACGCTTGCCGATGCCGCGCAGTTTGCGCACGGTCTCAGGGCCGCAGACATCACGTCCCATCCGCGCATCCAGCGCTTTGTCATCCCTCCTTTCACTGTTGTCCGGGAAGTGAAGACCACGTTGGCGGGCACGTCGGTGAAGGTAGGCGCGCAGAACATGCACTGGGACGAGGAGGGCGCCTGGACGGGCGAGATTTCACCCTTGATGCTCAAGGACTGCAACCTCGACATCGTTGAGCTTGGTCACTCCGAGAGGCGTGAACATTTCGGTGAGACGGACGTGACGGTAGGACTGAAAGTCGAGGCGGCGGTTCGCCACGGCTTGATCCCGCTCATCTGCATAGGGGAGACACTTTCCGAACGCGAGGCCGGGCGAGCCCGCGACGTCCTCGAGCGCCAGGTTCGCGGCGCGTTGGGAAGCCTTTCTACCGACCAGAAGCACAAACCGATACTGCTTGCCTACGAGCCTGTTTGGGCCATTGGCGTCGATGGAATCCCCGCGACAGCGGACTACGCCGACGCCCGCCAGGCCGAGATCATCGCGTTCGCGGAAGCCGTGCTCGGCCGGCGCATTCCCTGCCTCTACGGCGGTTCGGTCAACGCGGACAACTGCGAAGAGCTCATATCCTGCCCCCATGTCGATGGGCTGTTCATCGGCCGCTCGGCCTGGAAGATCGAGGGCTACCTCGACATCCTCGAAAAGTGCGCCGCCAAAATCTGAGGAGTGATGAAGATGAAAATTGCAGTAGCAGGCGACAGCGCGGGCGAAGGCCTCGCCAAGGTCCTCGCCGATTATCTCAAGGACCGTTTCGAGGTGTTCGAGGTCTCCCGGACGGACGCCGGTCTCGACGATTTCTATGCGAACCTCTCCGACAGGGTCGCCAACGGGGTGCTCGACGGCACCTATGACAAGGCCATCCTGGTGTGCGGCACCGGGATCGGCGTCTGCATTTCGGCAAACAAGGTGCCGGGTATTAGGGCAGCCCTCACACACGATACTTATTCCGCCGAGCGGGCGGCCTTATCGAACAACGCCCAGATCATTACCATGGGCGCCCGTGTCATTGGATCGGAACTTGCGAAGACGATCGTCGACTCGTTCCTCGCCCAGAAGTTCGACGAGAACGGTCGCTCGGCGAGTAATGTTGCCGCCATCGACGAAGTCGACACGAAATACCACGCTCGCTAGCGCAGAAGACGTGCAAACAACTGCGCGCGGTCGACGCGCCAGGCGCAATCAGCCTGGCGCATTATCGTTTTCTGGCAATTTTCAGAACCCGGCGAATAGGCCGGGCGGCATACGGTATCCGGGCTTCGCGTCCGCCTTCAGATGCCGCCGGTGATGATCGCAGTGCGACCTGCGGGAAATGCAAGATGCGCCACGCCTTGACGTGATGCCCTGGCTGTCATTTCAGCAGGGATGTGCGGAAGTGTTCCATGTTTTCCTCGACGCTCTCGCGGCTGAGGTCACCGGTCTTTCTGTCCCGGATCATCTGAAACATGTGTTCGTGGAGATCGACTGCGCGCCATTTGCCACTGACCTCTAGCGATTTTTGCACCCAAGGCGCGACCATCGTCAGCACGAAGTCGGCGATCACGACGATCAACGGGTTTCCGGCAGCTTTGTATATTGCTCGGTGGAAATCGAGATCGGCCTTGAGGAGATCTTCGATCGCGGAGTTCGCATCCTCCGACAGCCTTTTTAGTCGGTCGATGCACTCTCTCATCGTGGCGAGGTCTTCGTCCGTGCGCCGCAGCGACGCGAGTTCTGAACAGTTGCGGTCGAAAATGTATCGCAGTTCCATCAGCATCTCAGGCGTCGAGCTCTGAAGATAGAGCTGAAACATCGCGAGCGGCATCGCCGGAAGGCCTTCGTCCTTACGGATGTAATTTCCAAAGCCATGACGCGTCTCGACAAGACCCGAGACCGCGAGCGTTTTGATCGCCTCTCTGATTGGAGTGCGACTGATCCCGAGAAGCTGGGCCAGCTCTTTTTCATTGGGAAGTTTGTCACCAGGCCCGAGGTTGCCTTTGGCAATTTCGCCCGTAATGTAGTCGAGCGCTATGTCCAGCCGGCTTGGGATTTTCTTTGGGTCAACAGACAGCATTCCTGGTCACGCTCCAATCAGAAATCGAAAAGGTACGAGGTCATACCGCGTTTTACCGCTTGCGACAAATGCCGAACGTCGAACTGGCCACTTCTCCAGGTTATTCGCTGATTTGTCCCAGCCGCTTCGAGGCTTTTGGATCGAATGGGAACATGAGGCCAGCGGCCAGGAAGCCGCCGTCGACGTTCAGGGTGTGCCCCGTGATATAGGCAGCATCGTCGCTCGCCAGGAACACCGCGGCATCAGCGATTTCCGATGGTTCGCCATAACGGCGTTGCGGAACTAGCCGATGATAGGCGTCACGCGTTTCGACCGTGTGCATGACTTTCGAGACCTCGGTCAATATCGGGCCCGGTGCGATGTTATTCACGTTGATTCCCGATTCCGCGAGTTCGACCGCCATAACCTTCGTGAGGAGTTCGACGCCGGCCTTTGAGGCTCCATAGGCCGAACGTCCTACACCGCCCTTCTGACCGGACAGCGAAGCGATATTGATGATCCGCCCATAGCCTTTGGCGGCCATGATCCGAGCAAAGGCTTGCGCCACGAGGAATGTTCCGGTCAGATTGATCCGGACGACGCGTTCGAATTCCTCCCTTGAGCTTTCGAGAAACAGAGTGGTTGCGCCCACGCCCGCGTTGTTCACGAGTATGTCGACCGTGCCGAACCGGCCAATCGTTTCCTTAACGATCGTCTCAACGTCTTCGTTGACGGAAATATCGGCGCGGACGGCCAAAGCCCGCTCCCCAAGCCGCTCGGCGGCTTCGTTCGCCACTTCCAGATCGCGGTCGACGATAACGACATTCGCGCCTTCGCGAACATAGGCTTCAGCGATTGCCAGTCCGATGCCCCGGCCAGCGCCCGTCACAACGGCAGTGCGTCCAGAAAGTCTCATCTCGTCGTCCTCCAATTTTCTCGATACGAGGTATAAGGTATAAGGTATGACCTTGACAGAGTTATGAGCGGCTTCTATGAGTATTGTCAAGAGTGAAGCCCGGCTGATGTATGGAGGAAGATATCCTCGGCCGGGATATTGGGAGGATCCGATGACATCAGCTGGCAAGCTCAAGGCCGTGTTTTACGGCGACGACTTCACGGGTTCTTCCGAAAACCTGGCGCAGTTCCATCGCAGTGGTGTGAAGGGAAAACTCTATCTCGCACGCCCTTCAGCACAGACGGCGTCAACAGATGCTCTGTCTTATGATGTGCTTGGCTTCGCCGGTACCGCAAGGGCGTTGTCCGGCGTCGAGCTCGACGAGGAGCTTGACAGCGCGTTTTCGATCATGCGCACCCTCAACAGTCCGCTTATCCAATACAAGATCTGTTCGACGTTCGACTCGTCGCCCACCGTTGGAAGCTATGGTGCTGTTCTGGCGCGCGCTGCGGCTCACTTCGGCAAGAGGGACGTTCCAGTCCTCGCCGCGACCCCGGACTTCGGGCGCTACACCTGTTTCGGAAATCATTTCGCGCGCTTTGCCGACAGGATTGAGCGGCTCGACCGGCACCCGAGCATGTCGCGCCACCCCAGGACGCCGATTCACGAGGCGGATCTGCGCATGCATCTGGCTGGGCAGACAGATAAGGAATTCGTCAACGTCACGCTTCCCGCAATCCGGAACCGTTCGGCAATGGAGGAGCGTGTCTTCAAGGCCTTCCAAGAGGGGGCAGGGGTCATTTTCGATGGGCTCGAAAATGCGGATCTTGCGGCTGTCGCCGATCTGCTCTGGGCGCGGTATCCGACACGTCCGATGTTCGCGCTAGCAGCTCAAGGCTTGGCGCAACAACTCGGCGCTCTTTGGGCCCGCTTGGGCCTGCTATCGTCGGCGGAGCCCGTCAAGACGGAGATTGCCGGCGTCGAAAATCTACTCGTCTTATCAGGTAGTTGCGCCCTGCAAACCGGGCGCCAGATTGCGGTGGCCGAAGCTTCCGGGTGGAACCTTGTCCACTTGGATGTCTCGACAGTCCGGTCCGATGATGATGCTGAGGCAGTTGCGCGGGAGGCTGCTTTGAAGGCGATCGAGAGCCTTGTGCGCGGTCGATCTACAATCATCTACACGGCTCGCGGGGAAACCGGCCGTCTGGCCGGCGGCGATGTTCCCGCGGAACGCTTGGGCGCCATCTACTGTGACGTTGCGCGTGCCGTGCGCCGCGCGGTTTCCTTGCCGCGGATCGTGTTTTCGGGCGGTGACAGTTCGAGCTATGCGGTGCGGACAATCGGCGCCGAAGCGCTCGAGATCGCCGTTTTTGACGAAGTTCAAAATTGCCATGTCTGCCGCCTGGATGCGCCGGGCGACGCCGAAGTCGATGGCCTCGAAGTCATGCTGAAGGGCGGGCAGATTGGTGCCGATGACTTCTTCCTGCGGGCAAAGGCGGGCACCTCGGGTTATCTGGTGGCGTAAGGAGCAAAAGATGCAAAAGAAAATCATCCTCGAAGCCAGGGTCAACGAGTACGCGCCGCGCACATCCAACCCTAATATCCCATACACCGCCGACGAGATCGTTGAGGCCGCCGTTGCAGCCCGCAAGGCGGGAGCGGCGATTCTCCACTATCATGCCAGGACAGCCGACGGCGGTGCGACAAACACCGTTGAGGCAAACGCCGAAATCATCCGCGAAGTCAGGCAGGCGACCGATCTACTCATCCTTCCCACGCTCGGCTTTATCTCGAATGATGCCGACGCCATGAAGCGCATCGACACGGTCGCAACCCTGGCATTGGACCCTGCTACGAAGCCCGATATTGCGCCCATCGATACCGGCTCGGCCAATCTCGAGCTTTGGGATGCCGAGACGCGCAGGTTCGAAAATCCAGAACGTTTGTATCTCAACACGACCGAAAGTCTCGCGCACTACGCGCGTACCTTGGCCGAAAAGGGCGTAAAGCCGAAGCTGGTTTCCTGGTCTGTTGGGTTCACGCGCCGCGCGATCGCTCTGATGGACGCGGGCCTTGTGAGGGGGCCGGCCTACTTTCTCCTCCACCTGACGGGAGGGCGATACATTACCGGGCATCCGCCGACCGAGGCGGGTCTCATGGCGCATCTTGCATTTCTGCCCGACGACCGGCCGATCGAATGGACGGTCAATTGCCTTGGCGGCAATCTGTTGAACATTGCTCCTGCGATCTGCCGTCTGGGCGGCCACATGGCTATTGGAATAGGCGACTATCCCTATCGCGAGTTCGGCACACCCACGAACGCGGAAGTCATATCGCGCGCTGTTGAGATTGCCCAAAAGGTCGGACGAGAGCCGGCTACACCTCAGGAGGCACGCGCGATCCTCGAACTGGACGCCGCGTAGAACCAATACGGCATGCGATCCGCACACACGCGGCATAGATTTCGATTTTACGAGGTATGACGTCATATCATGGTCAACGCAACTGAGAAGATAACAGTTCAGGGAACCGCGCAGTCGTCTTCGGCACGCGTGCTTCTGCGGGCCGAGGGCGTGGAAAAGTCGTTCAACGGCGTCCCAGCGCTCGTTGATGGCCGACTAACTCTAAAGGCCGGGACCGTCCATGCCTTGTGCGGCGGTAACGGCGCCGGCAAGTCGACATTCCTCAACATCACGATGGGACTGCTCCGCCGCGATGGAGGGATAGTGGAGATCGATGGCGAGCAGGTCGACTTCAAAAGCGCCGCTGACGCCTTGCGTCACGGCATCGCGATCATCACGCAGGAGCTTTCCCCCGTCCCCGAGATGACCGTCGCCGAGAACCTCTACCTTGGCCGCGAGCCGAAGCGACTTGGCGTGCTCGTCGATTTTAGCCAGATGCGCAGGGACGCCCAGGCATTCCTCGATGAACTCGGCTTTGAAGTCGACGCTGCCAAGAAGATGGGGGAGCTGAGCCTCGCCCAGATTCAGCTCGTCGAAATTGCGAAGGCTCTCAGCTATCGGGCACATATCGTCATCATGGACGAGCCGACATCTGCTATCGGCGAACACGAAGTCCATGTCTTGTTCAACGCGCTCCGCAAGATCACCGCGCGCGGTTCCGCAATTATCTACGTGTCTCACAAACTCACCGAAATCTTCGAGATCGCGGATGAGTACACAGTCTTCCGCGACGGCCGTTTCATCGAGACTGGAAACATCAAAGACATCGACCGCCGTCATCTTGTGACACAGATCGTCGGCCGTGAAGTCAAGCTGGTCGAGAAGGGCAAGCCTCTCGAAGACGCGCCAATCCTGCTTTCGGTCTCGAACTTGGCGCGCGGGCCTCATTTCCGAGACATCTCGCTAGACGTGGCGTCCGGCGAAGTGGTCGGAATCTACGGGCTGCTTGGGTCCGGACGAACCGAGTTCCTCGAGACAATATTCGGGCTGCACTCACCAACGGGAGGCGAAGTTGTCTTCAACGGCGGTAAGGTCAAGCCAGGCAGTCCTAAGGACGCAATTCAACGTGGAATGGCGATGGTGACCGAGGATCGCAAGGACAGTGGTCTCGTGCTCTCGGCATCGATCGCCCACAACATCACGCTTTCATCGCTGGCCTTGATGGCCATCAGCGGTTTCATCCGCGGGGACAAAGAGCGCAGCGCAGTTCAAGACATGATCGTCTCACAGAGGATCAAGTCGGCGTCGCCAGATGTTGCCGTCGAAACTCTGTCAGGGGGCAACCAACAAAAAGTCGTGCTGGCCCGGTGCCTTCTGACAAATCCAAAGCTTCTCATTTGCGACGAACCGACGCGTGGCATCGACGAAGGTTCCAAGCAGGAGATCTACGCGTTCCTGCGAGACTTCGCGGCAAAGGGCAACGGCGTCCTCGTGGTCTCCTCGGAGGCACCGGAGATCATGCAGCTCAGCGACAGGATCGCGATTTTCAAACAGGGGCAGCTCCTCAGCATCATCGACGGTGCCGAAGCAACGCAACAGACGCTTATGGACATGGCGAGCTGATGAGCGGTCATAGCCCCATTCACGGGAGGACTTGAGTAATGAATACCATCGCTGCGGCGAAGCCCGGAAACTTCCGCGCCGGGGAAATGATCAGGCAGTTCAGCATCGTTCTCGTGTTTTTCCTGATCGTCGCGTTCTTCGCGTTCGCGAACCAGTACTTCATGACATGGTTGAATTGGCTGAATCTCGTTCGCCAGTCGTCGATCAACGGCATTCTGGCGATCGGAGTGACCTTCGTCATCCTTACTAAGGGCATCGACCTCTCGGTCGGCTCCGTAATGGCGCTCGCGGGCATGATCGCCGCCAGCCTCGTAACGGAGACCAACGAGAAGTTCGTGCTTTTCGGTATCTTTGCGGGCCTCGCGGCGGGAGCCGGCCTTGGCTTGGTGAACGGCGTGCTTGTTGCCGCGGTCAAGGTCCCGCCGTTCGTAGTGACGCTTGGCATGTTGAGCGTGGCCCGCGGTCTCACCTTGATCTTTTCGGAAGGACGCCCCATCCCGAATCTGTCGGATCCCTTCAAGTGGATCGGCTCCGGGCAGATCATGTATATCCCGGTACCGATCGTCATCCTGTTCGTCGTCTTCCTGATTGGATGGACCGTTTTAAACTATACGACTTTCGGCCGTTATGTGTACGCAGTTGGCGGCAACGAGAAGGCGGCTCGCACGAGCGGCATTTCCACCAAGGTGATCGTCGGTGCGACCTATGTGATCTCGGGCCTCCTGGCTGGTCTTGCGGGGCTTGTCCTGACGGCTCGCACCACCGCTGCGCTGCCGCAAGCGGGCATCGGTTATGAGCTTGACGCGATCGCCGCCGTCGTGATCGGCGGGACGAGCCTTGCGGGCGGCCGCGGATCGCTGCTCGGCACACTGATCGGCGCGCTCATCATCGGCACGATCAACAACGGCATGGACCTCATGGGCGTGTCTTCATACTACCAGCAGGTCCTCAAGGGCACGATCATCGTGGTCGCGGTCATCGCCGACCAAATCCGCAAATAAGACCAATACCGAAATTGCCGCCGGGGAAGGCCGGCGACAATGTCCGGCCCAGCGTGTCGCGTCCGGACGTATCTTAAACCAGAGGAGAATATGAAATGCAGATGTCTAGGAGGAACCTGCTCAATGCGGGTGTGGGTATGGCAATCGCCGTAGCGACGTTGGCTGGCGGGAACTTCGCCTTCGCGCAGGACAAAATTCGGATCGCGGCTCTCTCGTTCGGTGAGTCCGGCGAGTACATGAAGGCTTGGTCGACGGAAATCCAGAACCATCCCGCCGTCAAATCGGGCGAGGTCGAGATCACCGTTTTCGACGGCAAGTATGATCCACTGACACAGGCGAACCAGATCGACACAGCGATCACCCAACAATTCAACGCGATCATCATGTCACCGTTCGACCTCGAGGCCTCGGCGCCGCCGATCGAAAAGGCCGCCGAAGCGAAAATCCCGCTTATCGTGTCGGCGCTCAAGACCAAGTCCACGAAATACACCGCGTCCATCATCGTTAACGATACCGAAGGCGGCCGGATCATCGCTGAGGAACTCGCCAAGCGCCTTCCGAACGGCGGCAACGTCGTCCTCATGGAGGGTCCGATCGGCCAGTCGGCCCAGATCGAGCGCCGCGCAGGCATCGACGCTGGTCTCGCCAAGTTCCCGAACCTCAAGCTCATCGAAGACAAGACAGGCAACTGGAGCCGCGCCGAGGGTCAGGCGCTCATGGAGAACTGGTTGCTCGCACACCCGGGTGAGATCAACGGCGTCCTTGCGGAAAACGACGAGATGGCGCTTGGCGCGATCGAAGCCATGAAGAGCGCCGGCATCGATCTCAAGACCGTTCCCGTTCTTGCGATCGACGGCATTCCGGACGCAAAGCGCGCCGTGAAGAAGGGCGAGATGGCGGTCAGCCTCTACAAGTACGCCCGCGCCGAAGGCCAGGGCGCGGTCGACCTCGCACTGCGGGCGATCAAGGGCGAGAGCTACAAGCCGCAGTCCGAAATCTGGGGCTCGCTGATGGAATGGAAGGGCGGCACCGAGAAGGACTACGTCGTGCCGTGGCTCGTGCTCGATTCCACCAATGTCGAGAAGTACATGTAATCGGACAACGGCGGACGGCCCGTACGGCCGTCCGCCTTACACCAGGGAAATAGGATCGACCATCATGTTGAAGAGAAAAGTTGGAAAGACCGATGTGACGCTGACCTCGCTAGGGCTGGGTACCTCGCCGCTCGGTGGGTGCAATGTCGATGTGAGCTTCCAGACTTTCGAGGCGGTCGTCCTCAAGGCATACGACTTGGGTGTCCGCTATTTCGACACCGCGCCCCTTTACGGCCTTGGAAAGTCCGAGCATTCCCTCGGCCATGTCCTTCGCAACAACGATCTCATCGGCAAGGTCGTGGTCAGCACCAAGGCGGGGCGGATACTCAAGCCGGAAAGCCGCGCAAAGCGCGCCGAGAGCCTTTACGGCATCGACTGGGTGAAGGCGCTGCCATTCGTCGATGACTACGACTATTCCTATGACGGCATCATGCGCGCTTTCGAAGATAGCCAGCAGCGCCTGGGTATGGACCACATTGACATCCTCTATCTCCACGACGTGAGCGGCGAATGGCACCGCGAGGCGTATAGCACCCACCTTTCGGCGCTGAGATCGAGCGGTTACAAGGCGTGTGACGAGCTGCGCAGCACAGGCTCCGTGAAGGCCATCGGCCTCGGCGTCAATGAAACCGCGTCGGTCCTGCAGGTGGCAGAGGAATTTGATCTCGACTGCTCCATGGTCGCCGGGCGCTACACCCTGCTCAACCACGGCGCTCTCGACCATTTCTATCCAGAAATGCAGCGTCGCGGCATCGGTATCATTGCGGCTGGCATCTACAACTCCGGCATCCTCGCCGAGGGTAGCAAGTCGATGACAACCACCCGCACCTACGATTGCCAGCCTGCGCCTGAAGCGATCGTCCGCAAGGTCGAGGCGCTCGAAGCCGTCTGCGAGCGCCATGGCGTCTCGCTTGCGACTGCAGCGACACAATTTGTCTACGCACATCCTGCAGTGACCGCGGTGGTACAGGGAGCGCTGGCGCCCGAACACGTCGCCGCAAACGTCGCCGCGATCTCGACGCCGGTTCCGGCTGCGTTCTGGGCCGACCTGAAGTCGTCGGGCCTCATCCCTGAAGCCGCGCCAGTTCCGGAGGCATGATAGCGATGGATCTGGCTCAGCGCAGGCCCTCGGACATTCTGGTCACCTATCGGATTG
Organism: Rhizobium lentis; assembly: GCF_014200175.1. Lineage (GTDB taxonomy): Bacteria > Pseudomonadota > Alphaproteobacteria > Rhizobiales > Rhizobiaceae > Rhizobium > Rhizobium mulingense. The sequence goes on from NZ_JACHBD010000014.1 coordinate 29,882, forward strand.
AGACCGCCGGGAGCGCTGAGGCCTTGGCGGTCAAGATCGGAAGCGATCAGTCGACGGGTACATTTGTTGACCTGCCGGGAGAGACGCCGCAACTGAAGGCGCGCGCGGCCGCGCGCGTGGTCGCTTTCGAGAAACTGGACTCTGTCGAGGTTCCCTCGCTCCCTGCAGCGGGCGAAGTCTTCAACCGAGCGGAGACAACAATCGCCTATCCCCTGGAGGCCGTCGGAACTGACCTTGCGGCAGTCACCACGGTTGCATTGGGCGGGGTCTGGTCGATCAAGGAATTCACCGGGCTGAGGGTCGTCGGCCTGCAGCTGCCTCCGGAGTTTGAAGGCGTCTACCCGGGGCCTCAATTTGGGATCGAAGGCTCCCGGCGTCTGACCGGCGTCTACAATAGGCCAATCATCGGCACGATCATCAAGCCCGCGCTCGGCCTCACCCCGGACGAAACGGCGCAGGTGGTTGCTGAACTCGTCGCGTCCGGTGTCGACTTCATCAAGGACGACGAGAAACTGATGTCGCCACCGTACTCCTCGTTGGAGGCGCGGGTGAAAGCGATCATGCCGATCGTCCGGGATCAGGAGCAGCGCACCGGCAAGAAGGTGATGTATGCCTTCGGCATTTCCGACGTCGATCCCGACGAGATGGTTCGCAAGCACGACCTGGTCGTGCGCGAGGGTGGAAACGCCGCCGTCATCAACATCAATTCGATCGGCATGGGCGCCTTTCTGTTCCTGCGTCGGCGGTCGTCCCTTGTCTTGCACGCCCATCGCAACGGCTGGGATCTTCTCACCCGACATCCTGGTCTTGGGTTCGATTTCTCGGTCTACCAACAGCTTTGGCGACTTCTCGGCGTCGACCAATTCCAGATCAACGGCATTGCCGCCAAATACTGGGAGCCGGACGCGTCTTTCGTTCAGTCGTTCCATGATCTCCAGAAACCGATCTTCAGTATTGCCGACCGCCCGTTACCGGTCGTTTGTTCGGGTCAATGGGGTGGACAGGCGCCTGAGACCTATCGAAGGACGGAGCAGACGCTTGACCACCTTTACCTTTGTGGTGGTGGCGTCGTCAGCCATCCCGGCGGGCCGTCGGCGGGTGTCAGAGCGGTTCGTGCGGCCTGGGATGCCGCGGTCGCCGGAATCGATCTCCATGAATATGCCAAATCTCATCCAGAGCTGGCGCAGTCGCTCGCCAAGTTCGGCTCTAAAACCGTATCAGAAGGAAGATGACAGATGGAATATCGTCAGCTTGGCCGGTCAGGTCTGAAAATTTCGCAACTGGTTCTTGGTTGCATGAGTTTCGGCGTCGCCGATCGCGGCAACCATGCTTGGACCTTGTCCGAAGACGACAGTAGGCCATTTATCAAAGAGGCACTCGAACAGGGCATAAACTGCTTCGACACGGCCAATGCCTACTCGGACGGCACCAGCGAGGAGATCATCGGCAAGCTGCTCAGGGAGATGGTGCAGCGTGATGAGGTTGTCATTGCCACCAAGGTCTACGGCAAGATGCGCAACGGAGCGAATGCGGTCGGACTTTCCCGCAAGGCAATCATCGCGGAGGCTGAGGCCAGCCTCAAGCGGCTGGCGACCGACTACATCGACCTCTACCAAATTCATTTCTGGGACAATTCGACCCCGATCGAAGAGACGCTGGAAGCGCTGACCGATCTCGTTCGAAGCGGCAAGGTTCGCTACATCGGAGCCAGCAATTGTTACGCATGGCAATTTGCGCGCGCGCTCTACAAGTCGGACGCTGCCGGATGGTCGCGTTTCGTTTCGATGCAAGCTCAGATGAACCTCCTTTATCGCGAGGAAGAGCGGGAGATGTTGCCGCTCTGTAAAGCTGAAGGGGTGGGGATCATCGCGTTCAGTCCGCTGGCTCGCGGGCGCCTCAGCCGGCCTTGGGAGGAAAGCAGTTTGAGGTCCGAGACGGACAATGTCACCGCTCGGTTCTACGGTCACGCGGACGAGGCGGATCGCCGCGTCGTAGACGTCGTCGCAAAGATTGCAGACGACAAGAACGTCCCGCGATCCCTCGTTGCGATGGCGTGGCTTAACACAAAGGCGGGCGTGACGGCTCCTATAATCGGCGCAACGAAGCTACAGCATCTGAAGGATGCCGTCGCTTCCTTGGCCGTCAAGCTAAGCGACGACGAGGTCCGGGAACTCGAGGAGCCATACGTGCCGCATAGCGTAGTCGGCTTGAACTGAGTTTGGCTCAGCGGGGACGACGTTGAGGCTGTCAGGAGGCACGCCGAACCGGGCCTCCTGAGCCAATGGCTTTGGTCGTATCGATCTCTGCTCCCTTCCCCAGAACCAGCGCGAGGAAAAAAGATGACCACCACCCGTCATTTTGACGTCAGCGACAGCGCGATTGAAGCTGCCGCCCGGCTCATGCGAAATGGCGAAGTTGTCGCGTTTCCGACGGAGACGGTTTACGGGCTCGGCGCGGACGCCAGCAGCCCCGCCGGAATCGAGCGCATCTATGAAGCCAAAGGACGCCCGCGGCATAATCCCCTGATTATCCACGTTTCGGACGTGGAAATGGCGCGCAGGATGGCACATTTCAATCCGGAGGCAGAGTTGGCTGCTGCCAGCTTTTGGCCGGGACCTCTGACATTGCTCCTGCCAAAGCGGGAAGACGCGGGGCTCGCAACCGCAGTTACCGCGGGCATGAAAAATGTCGCAATCCGATTTCCCTCGTCGAGTGTCGCCCAACGGCTGATCCGGGCCGTCGGATTTCCGGTGGCAGCGCCTTCAGCCAATCGTTCCGGGAAGGTCACCTCGACCCGCTTCGTGGAAGTTGTCCGCCAGTTGGACGGACGGATTTCGGGAATCGTGGAAGAAGACATATGTGATCACGGCCTGGAATCGACTATTCTGTCTTTGGTCGGATCTCCGATCATTCTACGCCACGGGTCAGTTCCGCGGGAGGCACTGGAAGCTTTACTCGGCCCGATTGACGAGGACACTGGGCCCCAAAAAGTCTCGGCACCAGGCCAGCTAAAGAGCCATTATGCTCCGGAAGCCGCCGTTCAGATGAATGTCGACCGTCCTGCCGCCAATATGGTCTGGGTCGGTTTCGGACCGGAGTGCGAGGGCTGTCAATTGACGCTGTCTTCTTCCGGTGACCTTCAGGAAGCTGCCCGCAACCTCTACACCGCCATGAGTGAAGCCGACGCCTTGGCCGGCGCGAGTGACGTGATTGCATTCGCCCCTGTGCCTCTGATTGGCCTTGGCAGGGCAATCAACGATCGGCTGAGACGAGCTGCCGCGCCCCGTTGCGCGTAGACAGCATTTTTAAGCAATTCGCAAAATGCGGATGGCGGCATGCAAAAAACGCTTGCCTCTATAGGTATGACCTTATACCTTACACCTTGCTGATAGAGGAGTCAGGCCACGGAGGTCCATCAAGCATTCTGGTGAGATTGGCGGCAGACGCCGGCGCGACCTGGCACGCATTGGGGCAGGGCTTTAATCAAACAATGACGGCATGGCGGAAGCTACATCGCTTCGACGCCTCCTACCGACATCTAGGGATGATCACATGACCGAACTTGAAACTAGACCGCTCGGAAAAAGCAAAGTGCGGGTAACTTCGCTGGGGCTAGGCACGGTGCCGCTCTCTGGCTTCAACGCCGATGTCTCCTACGGCGACTTCGAAGCGACGATCCTCGCTGGCTACGCGGCCGGAATCCGCTACTTCGATTGCGCGCCAATGTATGGCTTTGGGAAATCGGAGCATTATCTTGGCCATGCCCTCAGGGCGAACAAGCTGCGCGAAAACGTGGTGGTGAGCACCAAGGTTGGTCGTGTATTGAAGCCCGCCAGCAGGACAAAGAAGCTTGAAACCGTCTACGGCATCGAGTGGATCGACCCGCTTCCGTTTCTCGATACCTACGATTACACCTATGATGGCGTGATGCGCGCATTCGAAGACAGCCAGCAGCGCCTCGGATTGGACTATATCGACGTTCTTCTCGTGCATGACGTTGGTCGGGCATGGCACGGCGACCAAAGCGAGTTCTATTGGAATCAGCTGCGGGCCTCGGGTTATAAGGCACTGGACGAGCTTCGCTCCAGCGGAGCCGTCTCAGCCATCGGCTTGGGGGTCAACGAAACCGACTCCGTGGTCGGTGTCGCTCGTGAATTTCCGATCGACTGCTCGTTGATCGCCGGCCGCTACACCCTTTTGAATCATGCCCCGCTTGAGGCCGCGTTCGACGAGTTGCTCCAGCGGAACGTCTCCGTGATCGCTGGCGGGATCTTCAATTCCGGAATTCTGGCGACAGGCGTCGGCGGTCCCGCGGCCACTTACGATTACGGCAAGGTTCCTGCGGCCGTCGTCGAAAAGGTCAAGGCCATCGAGAGCATTTGCTCGAGATTTGCGGTGAGCTTGCCTGCAGCGGCGATGCAATTCGTCTATGCGCATCCGGCAGTGGCCACGCTGGTCATGGGTGCAAAGAGCGCATTGGAAGTCGAGCAGAACGTCAAGGCGATCAACGAGACAATACCCCCTGCATTTTGGGACGCTTTGATTGAAGCGAGCCTTCTTCCGTCAAACGCTCCGCTGCCGACGGCTATACGATGATGGCCCGCGGAGGCACCGTTTTCGGCGGCTTCCGCTGCGAAGCGCTCGTGGGTTCGGTTCCATCGCCGGAGGCGCGCGCATGCCTCGAGGCGCTCGTCAGGACTTATGGCGAGCTTCTCGCGATCTACTCCTTCATGCATATGGCATTGAGGGAGAAGAGCATGCGCCTCTTGATTGGAGAACTCGCCGATCGCGCCACAGAGATAAAGCGATCCGTCCGTTCCTCGCTTGCGGGCTCGCGCTTTCTCGCAGGACAGGGCCACGCACTCTACCATCTTGGACGGGCAGATGGCCTGCTTGTCGAGGCGGAGGAGCACCTGCAGCGCGGTGTCCTGGTTTCAGATGCATCCCTGCTGGGGCTGCTTTCAAATGCGGCGATCCAGCTGAAACGATCGGCCGCCATCTTAGGCACGTCGACCTTCGACACGACAGCATGCTGTGGAGGGTCCCTTGGACATGGGGAGGAAGACCATGGGAACGCATTCGATCTGGGTGCTTGAATACTCTCGAAGCCCGGTCCACCCGGTCAGCGGGGTTTTTTACGGCGCCCATAATCAGGGCACGATGAACCTGCCGTTCGCATACATTCTCATCAAGACAGGAGATGCAGTCGTTCTGGTTGATGCCGGTCACGACGCCGCCGATTTCGGAGGCCAGATCGCCAATTCGATTGGCGTTACCGGTTGGACGCCTCCGGAAATCGTTCTCGGGGAATGCGGGATCAGGCCCCAGGACGTCACCCATGTCATCCTCACGCACGCGCACTTCGATCACATTGGCGGCCTAAAGTTCTTCCCAAATGCTAAGATTTTCATTCAGAAGAAAGAATTGGAATCCTGGATGTGGATTCTGGCAAAGGGTCGGCGCTTCCGTTCATTGCAGGCCGGACTGAATCCGGCGGATATCCTCTATCTGACCCAGGCAAATATCGAAGGCCGCCTGGAACTGGTGGAGGGAGAGCGGGAAAACCTGGTGCCAGGCGTTCATGTCTATCCGGCATTCGACACCCATACCGCAGGATCGCAATATGTGGTGGTGGAGACCGGCGGTGGAGACGGCAAGTTTATCCTGTCCGGCGACGTCATCTACACCTACAGCAACCTCACGGGTGAGGACGCCACCGATCCCTGCTTTGTGCCGCCGGGCCTTGCCAATGGCAGCCAGACACGTCTGATCGAGTCCGCCGAGGAGATGCTCAAAATCGTTGGTATGGACGAACGACGAATTGTTCCCATGCACGAGGAGCAGCTGTCAAAAATCTATCCCTCGCGTCTGACGGCTCGCCAGCTCATGCTCGTCGAGATTTGTGTGGCCGACGGAGACGTATCAAGAGTTTGATCGATTTGAAGCAGCGCGAACGCCAAGCTGCATCGTTCACAATCGTCCTCCCAAGGCGATAAGCAGAGAAAAGGCCGGGTGTCAGTTCACAGTGACTCCGGCCTTTTCCAAACACCTTGCCCGCTGCGGTGATCTGCCCGGTGAAGAAGCCCTATATTCGCGCCCGCTTTGATGACGGCCCGGTAGTCCGCGATGTTTGCCATGGAGGACAAGGCCTCCATCTCCATGGCGATGACATTTGCGCTTGAACCTCCAAACCATCCTTGTTTCGTTAGAAAATGAGCGCCTTCGGCCATGCATGGAGCGGTGCAATCGCACCATCATGCGTCTTCACATGTCCCATCATACCAGCAGCGTCAGGGGCGTTGTCGAATAGAGCAACACAAACTAACGACAAATGATGTTTGCATGTGATTTGTAGCGTCGGATCTTGATGTTAAAGGATCGGATTAGTGCGCCGGAGGATTAGAATATGAAGAGAGATGATCGGAGGCAGGCCATTATGGACCTGTTGGTCGCGCAGAGGGTGGTGGATCTGGACGACCTATCCGATCGGTTCGCTGTATCCAAGATGACCATCCACCGGGATCTGGATGATCTTGAGCAGGCAGGGATGCTTCGCAAGGTCCGCGGCGGGGCAACGATCGAGGCAGGAGGCCATTTCGAAAGCGATTTCCGGTTTCGCCAGCAGCAGGAGGGCGAGGCCAAGCGCCGGATGGCAGAGGCCGCCCTTGAACTCGTCGAGCCCGGCATGACGGTGATGGTCAACGACGGATCTATGGCGTCGGTGCTCGGGGAATTGCTGCCACAGAGGAGGCCGCTGACGGTGATCACCAACAATGCGGCGGTCATCGATCGGCTCAAGACGGAATCAGGGATCAACCTGATTGCGGTCGGTGGACGCTATTCGATGAAGTTCAATGGTTTTTTCGGCGTCGTCGCCGAACAGGCATTGTCGCGTCTCAGCGCCGACATCGCCTTTATCTCAACGCCGGCAGTTTCTGGATTGCGCGTCTACCATATGGATGATGACGTTGTCCGCTCGAAGCGAGCGATGATTGCAAGCGCCGCGCGTCGCTGCTTGCTCTTAAACCATAAGCGCTTCAATCATACTGCTCTTCATGTCCTGGCCACCATTGACGAGTTCGAAGTTATCATCACCGACCAGGAACCGACAATCGACGTCCGCGCGGCTTTGGAAGGATCCAATGTGCAGCTTAGAGTGGCATCGCAGGAGAGGAAGTGAATATCGCCAACGATCCTTCGGGTAGATGCCGCGCAAGGCGGCACCCGTCCCCGAATCTCAAGTTCGGCCCTTGATGGGGGGAGCCCTTCCACAATCTTCTCCTGTGGGCTTGTCCTATGGACGTTCAACGCGATATCTCAGATGGACGGAGCCGAGGCCAGCGGCTTCGGCGCTCATAAACGTGAGCCTCGCCCCGCCGGCAAGCCCATCCTCGCCGCCCTCAAATATGGCCGGTGTATTCGACTTGCCTCCGATCGCAGGGAAGATGACTAGGCTGACCTCGTCAACAAGACCCTCATTCAAGAAATGGCCATTGGTTTGCGCCCCGCCTTCCAGCATCAAGCGCTTCACACCGAATTCGGTGCCGAGAACATCGAGCGCGTTTTTCAGATCGACGCCATCTTTCTCGGATACGATATAGGAAACGCCAGCCTGGGCGAGGCCCGCCAGGTAAGCATCATCCACGTCAGATCCTGTCAGGACGATAAGTTGAGCATCCTCAATGTCGTTCTTGTCCCAGCGTAGCCGACCGTCCTTATCAACGATAACAGCGAACTCGTTGGCATCCGGGTTGGCGTTATGGATCGGCCGCGGTGCTGTGCCGGTTGTTTCATAGGGACGGTCGACGGCGTCTGCGAATTCCTCGCCTGTCGCTCTTCCCGAAAGCCAGGCGTCGGCACCAATCTTCTCATGCAGGTCGTCATAGACCTTCACGAGTTCCTCCACCGAATGGCCGGTCGCCTCAGCCCAATCATTGACGATCAATCGACCGTCCAGTGGCGACATCATGTGACAGATTACATGGGGTCTGGGCATTGGATTACTCCTCTACAAACATTCCACCGTCAGTGGTCTGCCTTCAACCAGGCTGCGAATTTATCCATCCAGTCGGGGTGCCAACGTGAAAGCGCCGGCCGGTTCAGGATCATGTCGTCGGCCGCCCAGCGGATCCGTCTGGCATCTATCTCCGACGTAACCGCATTATCGGGACAAATGATGTAAAAGTCCTCCTCGAGCAGACGGGCCAGGAAGTATTCCACCAACTGCTCAGCGGTCCATGCCTCATCGGGCTTGGCAGCGCCATGCGGCTTGAGTGCGATGTTCATGGGCGTCCACGTGTAGCCAGGGACGAGGAGATGAGCCGATACACGACCTCCCGTCTCCTTCAAAAGCGCGTGCGACAGCTGTTCGGTCAGTACCTTGACAGCTGCCTTTGCCACCGAATAGGCGGCATTGCCCGGAGGAGTTGTAATTCCTTCCTTGGAGCCGAGGTTGACGACCGCCGATGGTCGGGCTGCCTTGATCAGGTAGGGCACGAAGACGTGTTGTGCGGCTAGAACACCTCCGAAGTTTACATCGATCTGGCGTCGCCACTTTACAGGATCATCCCAGGGGCCGGCTCCTTGCGTAATGCCCGCGTTGTTTACAAGGATGGCCACGTCGCCAAACCGAGAGAGCGTTTCGTCCTGCAACCTCGTCAGTGTCGATGGATCCGAGACGTCGCCGCTCACAACCAGAGTGTCCGTATCGAGTGCCGAGGCAACATCCTCAAGTGCGTCGGCGTCGAGATCCAGCAATGCGAGCTTCATGCCGCGGGCCGCGAGAGCCCTCGCGATCGCCAAGCCGATGCCCTTCGCAGCTCCCGTGATGACCGCAACGCGGCCAGGAGCAACGATGCTGTTCATTCTCTCGCTCATCATTGTCTTCCCGTCATTGGCCGTCCCCGCTGGAAGGTGGGCCGGACACGCCGTCGCGTGGATTTTCTCGGCCGACGGCACCATCGCAAGAAGTGCGTCAGCGCTACGCGGGCGCTTGTGTGCTCGGACCATATCTGCTGGCTGCGAACGACAGCTCAACCTCCTAACAACATAGGGCACTCCGCCGACCACTTGAAGTGAGCTGGATCGCACGCACCGATGAGCCGTGTTCACTCTTGGGTGCCTTCGTGACGTCGGGAATGCCTCGTCAATTTGGCTGCGGACGCGACCAAAAGGTCCCTCACTTCTGGTGTCTGCCAGATCGGTGGTTGATTTTTGCTCACCGCCCCGATCGATTTTGCTCATGTAACCAACCGGCTCCACGGGCATTAGGTCACCAGCGCCTCGAGGCGATCGTGGTGCTGATAAAACCAAAGGAGTGAAATCATGACTGGTAATAAACCACTCGCAATGGTCACGGGCGGCTCATCTGGAATAGGCTTCGAGCTTGCCAAACAATTCGCCAAGAATGGATTTGACGTCGCTATTTCAGGCTCAAGCGACAAGGTAAACGAGGCCGCCGATGCGCTACGAAGCCTTGACGCCGAAGCGTATCCGTTCAAAGCGGATGCCTCGACATACGATGGCGTTGAGGGGTTCTGGACCTTCACGCAGGGGCTGGGGCGCCCACTGGAAGCCGCGGCTCTGAACGTGGGTATCGGTATCGGCGGCGCCTTCGTCGATAACGATCTCGAGGATGAGTTTCGCCTGCTTGCAATCAATGTCACTGGGACCGTCCATATGGCCAAACGCGTCGTCCAACATATGGTCAAGAACGGCCGCGGCAGGATCCTCATCACCTCCTCGGTTTCGGCGACCCTGCCCACGCCATACGAAACAGTCTACGGCCCGTCGAAGGCATTCGGTTACATGTTCGCGGAATCTCTGCGCGAGGAGCTGCGCTCGACCGGGGTCACGGTGACGGCACTCCTTCCGGGCGCCACCAACAGCGACTTCCACGCGAACGCTGGGATGGGCGATACTAAGCTCGGTGGCCAGCAGAAAAACGACAAGACTCTCGTCGCCAAGCAGGGCTTCGAGGCCCTCATGAACGACATCGACCATGTCGTCGGCGGAGACCAGAAAACCAAGCGGCAGGTGTTGGAAAACCGGACAACCCCGGAGCCTGTTAAAGCCGCCCGGCAAGCCGAACTGACCCAACCGCAGTGAAGGAGCACATCATGGCACATCTGAAAGACAAGGTCGCAATCGTCACGGGAGCTTCCTCGGGCATTGGAGCAGCGACCGCCAAAGGATTGGCGGAAAAAGGTGCGCGCGTCGTCCTTGCCGGCCGCAATGAGGAACGCCTCAGTCAGATTGTCGAAGACATCGCCGGTTCCGGAGGTATTGCCAGCTACAAGGTTGCCGATGCCACGGATTTTGAGAGTACCAAGGCCCTCGTCCCGTTCGCCACGACGACGTACGGCCCGGTCGATATATTGGTCAACAATGCGGGCCTCATGCTCTTTTCCTATTGGAAGGATGCCGCGGTCGGCGATTGGAACAAGATGATCGATACCAACCTGCGTGGCTATCTACATGCGATTGCCGCCGTGCTGCCGTCGATGTTGGAGCGCCGGTCCGGCCGCATCCTGAATATGAGCTCTATCGCCGGCGTTCATGTCGGCGAGGCGGCAGGCGTTTATGGAGCCACGAAGTTCTTCATACGCGGTATCACCGAAAGCCTCAGAAAGGAGGTGGGCGTGGGAAGTGGGATCCAGGTGTCTATGATCAGCCCTGGCGTGATCGATACCGGCTGGGCCGACAAGGTTCATGACGAGACGGGCAGAAAGATCGCCGGAGAGCTCAACAAGCAAGGTATTCCGCCGTCGTCGGTGGCTGAAGCCGTGGTCTATGCCCTAGATCAGCCCCCGGAGATCACGATCAACGACATTGTCGTCCATCCAACCCGGCAGGACTGGTAGCCGGCGTTTTCGAAAGCTCAGAACTTGAACCTCCGGGACTGTCAGGCCGCGCGCGCGGAGGTGGTATCCGTTCCAACCGGTGCCGTCTCTCGTGGCTGTGGACAAGATGATCTTCATTGCATGACGATTAATCCCGGAGGTGCTATTATTCAGCGACCCGGCCCATCTCCCGTCGTAGCTCCCCGGATCCGACATGGATCAACTAATGTCAAATTTTTGACTGCTTCCGTGGTCATCACATACCAAAGCCAGGTTAGTTGAATAAGGATTGAAGATACCAGCCGTCTGAAGCAAGGTCGGCGTCGGCCAGGACGATCTTATTCAGTCGAAGTGGGAGTATCCATAACTCATGGTATCCACGCGGGCCGATCTGGCCGACCTTGAAACTTTCGTCGCGATCGCGAGGGCGGGGGGGTTCCGAAAAGCGGCCGCGCTTCGCGGCGTTTCCGGCTCCGCTCTCAGCCACTCGATCAGGGGTTTGGAGGCCCGTCTCGGCGTCCGTCTGTTTCATCGGACAAGCAGGAGCATCAGTCTCACCGCCGCCGGCGAAGTACTGCTTGCCGAACTAGAGCCCCGTTTCCTCGGCATCCAGGCTGCGATGGATCTCCTGGACAGTTTCAGGAGCGGTCCTACGGGCAGGGTGAGAGTGACCACGCTGCGTGACGCCGCCGAGCTGTTGATCGCTCCTCGACTGCACAGTTTTCGCAGCAACTACCCAGATGTCGAGATCGAAGTCAGCGTCGAGGATCGCTTTATCGATATGGTCGCCGAGGGTTTCGACGCGGGCATCCGCTATGGAGGAACAGTTCCCGAGGGGATGATCGCGTCGCGTCTGACTGCCGAACTTGAATGGATCGTCGTCGGCTCTCCAACCTATCTCAACGAACGAGGGCGGCCGGAGCGGCCGGAAGATCTCTTGACGCACGAGTGCATCCGGATCCGAACCGGTACAGACCACGTCTGCAAATGGGAACTTGGCGACGGAGACCGCATGGTTACCCTAGACGTCCCTGGACTGCTCACGCTCGGGGATTCAGAACTGTCCATCCGCATGGCGCAGGAGGGGGGCGGTCTCTTTTACTGCCTGCGCGCACGCGTCGAGGACAAACTGGCGGCTGGTCTGCTCGAAGTGGTGCTGCCGGACTGGTCGTCTACTGGGCCGGGTTTTCATGCATACTACGTTTCGCACCGACAGGTGCCGTCCGCGCTCCGGACGTTTCTCGACCACCTTAAGGCGCCGCTTCCGGACGATTGAAGGGACCTCGCGAGCCAGCTCCAAATTACGCAGATGCCTACATGGTATCCGAAACTCGTAGAGGTCTCGGCCTGCGCTTCAATGGATGCGTTAGCTTATACTATAACGAATTCAGATGAGAAAAGCTCATCTATTTTATGAAATATTGCGTTTGAAATAGGAGCTGAAAGCAGAGATGGTTCGATGCGTGGAGGGCATCTGAACCTGGATCGCCTTAGCGCGTAAGATGAGATGCAATACGGTTTACGAGGTCGCCGGACTATGTTCGGCGAGGGAAGAAGTATTGCGCAGATGCCTTATTAGGAGGAGGGCCGAATGAGTTTCCCCGCTGGAAAAACTGTAGATAAACGCGACAATTCTATTCTTGCTGGTCTCGAACCGGCGATCTTCTTTGGCTTTTTCGAAGAGCTGAGTGCGATCCCGCGCGGTTCTTACAACGAGAAGCAGGTCAGCGATCACATCGCCGATTTTGCCCGGGCACGCGGCTTCGAGGTTTACCAGGACGAGATCTACAATCTCCTCATCAAGAAGCCGGGCACACCCGGCTACGAAAACTCGCCGACCGTCATTCTTCATGGGCATACCGACATCGTCTGCGAGAGCGACGAGGGTGTTGACCACGACTTTGAGAACGAAGGCATCAAACTTCAGGTTATCGGCGATTTCATCCATGGGACGGGGACAACCCTTGGGGCGGACAACACCGTTGGTGTGGCTTTCGCAATGTCGTTGCTGGCATCCGACGATATCCCGCATCCGCCGCTTGAAGTCGTCCTGACGGTTCAAGAAGAAGTCGGCAAGGGCGGCGCACAACACTTCGACGGCACAAAGCTTAGCGGTAAGCGCCTTCTCGACATGAACTGGCACGATCCCAAGTCGCTTTTCGCAGGCTGCGCTGGCGATATTTCAGTGCGCTTCAAGATTCCGGTTCAGTGCGAACCGCGCGTTTCGGGGCAGGCCGCCCTTTCGCTGCGGATCTCCGGCCTGAGCAGCGGTCATTCCGAATTCGACATCCATCTTGAACGCGCTAACGCCATCGTCCAGCTCGGACGGCTGCTCCGGATTGCCATCCGGGATGCTGGGGCCGGCGTAGCCGAAGTCAAGGGTGGCGTGAACCGTTACGTTATCCCGGGTGAGGCGGAGGCGATCATTTCGATCGATGCCCCGCGGATTGTCGATCTCAGACAGAGAATTGAAGCGGAAGCGGCTTCGATTGCGCTTGAGTACAAAGCAAGCGATCCCAACCTCAAGGTCACAGTCAGCGAGTCAGGGAGGCAGATTACTGAAGTCTTCTCGGCTCAGTCCGCCCGGGCGCTGGTCGATGCCCTGAACCTGCTTCCCAACGGCGTCCAGAGCAAAAGCCTTCAAGTCGAGGGCCTCGTCGAGAGCTCCAACACCGTGGCGTTGCTTTCAAGCGATAAAGAGGCCATCGAAATCGTCAATACGGTCCCAAGCGCCGTCAGCTCCCGTCGCTACAACATCGTCGACAAAATCCGGCAGCTGTCAGAACTCATCGGCAACGGCGCGAGCGTGGAGACATTCGCGGATTGCCCGGAATGGCCATACAATCCTCATTCGCGAATGCTCAACGCCGCCAAAGCCGCTTACGAGCGCGAGTTCGGCGAGCAGCCACATGTGGAAGTCTCTCACTCCAGTCTCGAGCTCGGCCTTTTTCGAAAGAAGGTTCCTGACATTGACATGCTGTCGATCGGACCGGAAGCGTTCGACGTCCACACCACGCGCGAGCGCCTCAACCACACGACAGTCGATCCGACCTGGCGGCTTCTCAAGTCGCTGCTCCGCGAACTCCGGACCTAAGGTACTAAAATGCCAAAACTGCCAAGCTACTTCGGCAATTTCCCACATCCGCCCAGCGAAAAGAAGCCGGTCCATCTGACGCGCGATAGCTACAAGATGTTCATCTATACGGGGACGAAGCCGTACTCGAGCGACCTCAACTACCTGCTCGCCAGCACGGACCAGCAGACCACTGGCATCTATCAGCTCGCGCCGGGAAGCAACTTCGACCCGGCCGACATTCACGCGGGTGACGAGGTGTACTATGTCCTCGAAGGTGTTGTGCATCTCCTAAACCCCGAAACCGGGCAGACAGAGGAACTCGGACCCGGTGACGCGGTGCTTATCCCCACGGGCGCTCCGCATCGCGGCTATAACTTCAGCGACAAGGCTGCAGTTATCCTGTTTTGCATCGCACCGCGTATCTGGGACGAGAATGGCCCTCCGACCGGCTATGACGGGCCGACGCGCCTCTATAAGCACGAAGGGAGAGCGTGATGAGCCTTGAGAAACTCGGAGCCTATCCAGTAGACGGCGCTCAGGCGCGCAAGAGGGGCGACCTGGTGAAGGTCGCAAAAAGCGATCGTCTGAACATCGTCTCCGGCCGCGATCATCCCGTTCTCATCCAGTTCTGCGTCAGCAACGATTACATGCACGTCGGAGAGCTGACTATCCCTGTGGGTGGCGTTGGACCGCGCGCGAGCGAACCCGACAGCCATGGAGGGGACGCAGTCTTCTACGTTCTGCAAGGCCCCGCAACCTTCTATTTGGCGGATACCGACGAAACCTTTCACATCCGTGACGGCGAGTCTTTCTTCCTGCCCGGCGGCATCAGCTACCAGTGCCTAAACTACGGCTCCAACCCGATCCGGATGGTCTTCACGATCGCACCGGGACTGTAAGCCGAAGATTTGAATCTCAGATTGCCAAGCTTCGCCGCGGACCCGTTCCGCGGTTGGGAAAACTTTGTCTTGTCACCACCAGGGAGGATCATGTGACAATTTTCAGACGGACGTTAATCTTCGGTGCTGCTCTCGGGCTCACCGCTTCGCTTTCCTTCAGCCCAGCGCTTGCACAGCAGTTGGATTATTCGAAGGTGTTTCCTGGCATCTTGATGGACAAGGACATCAAGCCCACAGGCCAGGAAGTCAAACCCGCTAAGAAGGATAACCGCCCGCTCAAGGTCGGCTTCCTGCCGACGGCGATGGACACCTACTATCAGCGTGTTCTGGCTGGCGTGAAAGAAGAAATCGATAAGCGCGGTGGCGACGGCACTATCCAGCTTCTCGTGCAAGCTCCGAGCAGCCAGTCTGCCACGGACGACCAGATCAGGACCATGGAAGCCTGGATCAACGACGGTGTGGATGCGATCGCGGTTGCCTTATACAACGAAGGCGCGTTGCTGCCCTCCATCCGGCGCGCCACCGAGGCGGGCATTCCGATCTTCCTCTTCAATTCACCCGTCGCCGACAACCCATATTATGTCAGCGATATCGGCTACGACCAGAGTGACGGTGGTCGTGCGCAGGCGCAATGGCTGGTTGACACCTATGGCGACAAGGAAGTCAAGCTCGGGATCCTGGAGGGCCTGCCCGGTCCGCATACGAGCCAGCGCATGAAGGGTTTCAACGAGGTCATCTCGAAGCACCCCAACTTCAAAATCGTCGCTCAGCAGCCGGCTGGCTGGGTGCGTGCCCAAGGCCTGTCGGTGACTGAAAACATGTTCACCGCCAACCCCGATATCGAAGTCCTCGTCGCGCTCTACGACGAGATGGCCCTTGGCGGTCTGCAGGCTCTCAAGGCTAAGGGGCTGAACGGCAAGGTGGCAATCGTCGGCTACGAAAATATGAAGGAAGCCAACGACGCGATCCTCACCGGCGACTTTGCAGCAACGGTCGACACCGGGGCCAAGGAAGAAGGTCGCAACATCATTCGAGCGGTGGATGAGTTCGTGATGAAGGGCACCGCCCTGCCGAAGAAGATCTTCGTGGCGCCCAAAACCTACGATGCGAAGAACATCAAGACCTTCGATCAGAACGACTACGTCTACGTCCAGCAGAAGTAGATGTGACAGTACGCGGCCCCGCCTCGCGCGGGGCCGCCCACTCAAAAAGGGCGACCTGAATGACAAACGCTCCGCTGCTCGAGATGAAAGGCATTGCCAAACGCTTCGGCAACACGAAGGCGCTTGATGGCATCGAGCTCGTACTCAATCCCGGCGAGGTTCTCGGCCTGGTCGGTGAGAACGGCGCAGGCAAGTCGACGCTCATGAAAATCCTCTCTGGTGCATATGCACGCGACGAAGGCACCATTGCTGTCAGAGGTAAGGTGGTCGATCTGAACAATCCCAAAGACGGGTCCAGGGCCGGCATCGCGATCATCTACCAGGAGCTGAGCCTGTTTCCGGACTTTGACGCCGCCGAAAATATATTCGCGGGCAGGGAGCTGCGCCACGGGCGTGCAAGTGCATCACCGCTTGACCATTCGGCCATGCGGGCAGCCGCCTCGCGTATCCTGAAGGGCGAGTTAGGCGTCGACGTACCTCTCGACAGGCCAGTTCGAGAGCTTAGCCTCTCGCATCGGCAGATGATCGAGATTGCCAAAGCCATTAGCAGCAACGCCGACATCATCATCATGGACGAGCCGACCGAAGCGCTCGAGGAGGTCGAACGCAAACAGCTGTTCGCCATCATCAAGAAGCTTCAGCAGGCCGGTAAAGCTCTCATATATGTGTCTCACCGGATCCAGGAACTCCTCGGCATCGTCAGCCGCGTGATGGTCTTGCGCGATGGCAGCGCGGTCGCAGACCTGCCCGTATCGGAGCTCGACGTAGACAAGGTCGTCAGTGCGATGATCGGCGGCTCTCTCGCAAAACAGTTTCCTCCCCGCGTCCCGGCAAGGTCCGAACCATCGTTGGACGTTCGCGGTTTGACGAAAAGGGGTGTCTTCGAAGACATCACCTTCTCGGTAGCCCAGGGTGAAATCCTCGGCGTCACGGGTCTCGAAGGATCAGGCAAGAGCGCGCTCCTGCGGGCGATCTTTGGGCAGATCCCGCATGAGACCGGCTCGATTCTGATCGACGGAAAGCAAGCGGCAATTTGGGACCCGACGGACGCTATTCGTCAACACGTCGCCTTCTTGCCCGCCGAACGTAAAACCGAGGGGATTTTTCCACAACACAATGTCGGCTGGAACCTCTCTATCGCCAACCTTCGAACGCTCGGCAAAATCACGTTGATGCCGAAAAAGGAGCGCGAGATTGCCTCCGGCTACATCGCCAAGCTCGGCGTGAAATGCGACGGCCCCGGTGCCGACATCACATCGCTGAGCGGCGGTAACCAGCAAAAAGTCATGCTTGCTCGCTGGCTGCTCACCCAGCCAAAGGTGCTCATGCTTGAGGAGCCAACGCGTGGCGTCGACGTGCGTGCCAAGGCCGAGGTCTACACCCTCATCCAGGCTGCTGCGAAAGACGGCTGTGCTGTCATCGTGGTGTCCGCCGACAACGCGGAACTGCTTGGACTGTGTCACCGGGTCGCGGTCATGTTCGAAGGACGGATCTCGGCGGTCGTCGATGCGGCGACCTCCAAGGAAGAAACACTCGCTCTTCATTCGGTGAGGCCGCCGCAAGGCCATCATCTTCAGGGAGGTATCCATGGCTGATATTGCAGCTACACGCCCGCGCTCGCCCCTTACGCTCGCACGCAGCGGCGGCAATGCCGGCGTTTATCTGGCCTTCGTCGTTCTTCTGGTGGCGCTCGGCTTTGCCGCTCCGCGGTTTTTCACCTTCGGCAACTTGACTGACGTTCTTCGTCAGGCGGTCCCCATTGCCGTAATCGCGTTTGGAGCGACCTTTGTGATCGGGATGCGGGGCATCGACCTCTCCGTCGGTTCGACACTCGCGCTGAGCGGTCTTGTGACCGCAAACCTGATTGTGCTTGGCTATCCCGTTCCTCTGGCATGCGCAGGCGGGATTGCGGTCGGTGCGGTGATCGGACTGGTGAACGGCATCCTGATCACCAAGGTCGGGATCACGGACTTTATCGCCACAATGGCCATCATGGTCATCAGCCGCGGTATCGTGATGGTCTACACTCAGGGTATTCCGATCGTCGGAGCCTCCGACCCCGCCTTCCGAATGATCGGCCAGAGCTATGCCGGCGGTGTTCCTGTTCCGGTCATTCTGACCGCCATCGTCTTCGCGATCGCCTTCTACCTTCTCTATTACACGCGTTTCGGCCGTTTCGTTCTCTCGATCGGCAGCAATCCGGACGCTGCCCGGCTGGTCGGCATCCCCACGGACAAGGTCAAGATCGCCGTTTACGTGCTGGTCGGGGTCCTCTCGGCCTTCGCGGGCGTTCTGCTCACCTCGCGCCTTGAAGCCGCCATGCCTGAAGCCGGCCAGGGGTACGAGCTGGATGTCATAGCTGCCGTGGTTATCGGCGGAACGGGTTTGTCCGGCGGGCGCGCCACTCTTTTTGGAACCGCCGTAGGTGCCGTTTTGATGGCGGTCGTCCGCAACGCGCTCAACCTGCTCAACGTGAACACCTTCTGGCACCAGGTCGTCATCGGCACGATCATCCTGATCGCCGTGGCAGCCGATCGTTTCAGTCGCCGCCAAAAGGCCTGAGGAGACGATGATGAAATATTCCGAGCTCCGCAAGTCCGTTCTTGATGCAAATGCCGCGCTCTACGATAGCGGCCTTGTCATCTCGACGTTCGGTAACGTCAGCGCTATCGACCGCGAGAAGCGTGTTGTCGCCATCAAACCGAGTGGCTTTTCCTATAAGGCAATGCAGGTCGCAGATATCGTTGTAACCGACCTCGATGGCAATATCCTAGAGGGCACGCTGCGACCATCGTCTGATCTCGATACGCACCTGGAACTCTACAAAAGCTTCAAGTCTATCGGTGCCGTGGTCCACACGCACTCGTTCTTCGCGACGGTGTGGGCCCAATCTGGCCGGGGTATCCCTGCCATGGGAACGACCCATGCCGACTATTTCAACGGAACGATCCCCGTTACTCGCAAGCTGCGCGACGACGAAATCATAGACGGTTACGTCCGCAACACGGGCAAGGTCATCGTCGAGGCACTCGGAAATAATGCGCCGCTCTCCGTCCCCGCAGCCCTGGTTAACGATCACGGTCCCTTCTGCTGGGGCAAGGACGCAGCCGACGCCGTTCATAACGCGGAGATGCTCGAGGCTGTCGCCAAGATTGCCTTCCACGCCCGGCAACTGAACCAGGACGATCCAGAAATTTCCGACGCTTTGCTGGACCTCCACTATCAACGCAAGCACGGCCAGTCGGCGACCTACGGCCAGCCAGACAGTTCCAAGTAGGATTATCATGTCGATTGTAGCAGGAGTTGATTTCGGAACTTTGAGCGTGCGGGTAACGCTGGCTGATTCCAAGAAGGGTTCCCTTGGAACCTGCGTCGCGGAATATCCTCTCGAGCGGCGTCGTTCCGATCCCGACCTGGCAACGCAGTCCCACGTAGATCATATGGAAGCGCTTGTGCTGGCGATGCATCGAGTGATCGACGAATGCGGCGTAGATTCCAAGGAGATCCGTGCGATTGCGGTCGACACGACGGGGTCCTCGGTGTTGCCTGTCGACAAAAATATGCAGCCTTTGGGGGACTACTACCTCTGGTGTGATCACCGCGCCAAAGCGGAAGCCGAAGAGATAACGGCGATGGCGCACGACATGCACATTGAAGCAATTGAATGGTGCGGCGGAACCTATTCCCACGAGTGGGGCTTTGCCAAGCTTCTCCACTGGATGCGCCACAATCCCGACCAGCGCGAGCGCTTTGGGACCGCCGTGGAACATTGCGACATGGCGGCCGCGGTCCTCACCGGAGTGACCGACACGGCTCGCATGGTGCGCAGCGTCTGCGCCATGGGACACAAGTGGATGTGGAACCCGAAATGGGGTGGCTTGCCCTCGCAGGCCTTCTTGTCCCGCGTCGATCCGCTTTTCGACGGCGTGCGCGAGAAGATTGGCGGAACATATCAGACCTCTGCTTCGATCGCAGGTGGGCTCAGCACATACTGGGGCGAACGACTCGGCCTGACCCCCGGGATACCAGTTCCCACGGGTGCGTTTGATGCCCATTGGGATGCAATTGGCGCTGGCTGCCGTCTGGGGGACGTCGTCAATGTGATCGGTACGTCGACCTGTATCATTGCCGTTAGTGAACGTGTGAAGCTAATCCCCGGTGTTTGCGGCGTCGTCCCAGGGAGTGCACATCCAGACCTTGTGGGAGTTGAGGCAGGCCTGTCTGCGACAGGCGACCTGTTCGATGCAATAGCACGACGTGCCGGCACGACGGTGTCCAGGCTCGCTGAAGGCCTGGAAAGCATCGAAGGCGGAAAGACCGGTCTGATGCGTCTCCCCTGGGACAACGGGGACCGGACGGTTCTCGTCCGCTCCGACCTTGGTGGAATGACGCTTGGCTGGCATCTCGGCCATACAGCGCAGGACGAACTGTATGCCGCGATTGAAGGTACGGCTTTCCACACACGGGTTGTCCTGGAGCGGATGGAGCAGCACGGCGTTCCAGTGAACCGCGTCATTAATGGGGGAGGTATCCCGCAAAGGAACGACATCCTCAACCAGATCTACGCCAATGTTATAGGCAAGCCCATATTGGTCCCCGACGGTATTCCGACAGGTCTCGGTTCGGGAATATTCGCCGCTCTTGCATCCAAAGATCATGGATCAATCGAGAGCGCTCAGGCAGCCATGTGCGTGGGCTACAGAAAGTTTGAGCCTGATCCGAGCACGCGCGGACGTTATGAGACCCTCTATCAGCTGTTCAAGCAGGTCTATATGGGCTTTGGCACCTCGAGCCTCGCAGACTTCTCGCAAGTTCTCGGAGACATCAAGCGGATTGCTGCAGGTGAGAGTATTCGGTCCGAGTTTGGCCACCGTGCCGCGCGCAAGGTAGCATTGCTATGACCCGCTGTGCTCTTAGATCAGATGTCTATGGATCGAGAACGTGATGACGTCACTTCCATCCATTCGTGCAACAGTCGTTCGTCGCAGCCGGCAGAAAGGGTTCATTTCTCGAGGCTGCTGCCCAGCTGCAGCTTACTCCGTCGGCGATCAGCCACCAAATCAGGCTGATGGAAGACGACCTTGGGGAAAAACTCTTTCACCGCATTGGAAGGAACGTGTCGCTCACCGAGATTGGCGAGCGATACCACCGTGATCTTTCAGAAGCGCTTTCGATGATTGAGCAGGCGACCGATGAGGTGTGCCGGCGCAACAGCGTCGACGTCCTGAGCGTCGGCTGTGCTTCAAGTCTGGCTTCGCTATGGCTTATGCCAAGATTGCCTCGGTTCGAAGAATTGTATCCCTCGATCGAAATCAGGCTTCTGTCGACATCGGATCCTGCAAAATTGTCCGATGGCTCGGTCGATGTCGATATCTGCTACGGCAGCGCTCCTCGACTGGGCTCTATCGCGGCGGAGGAGTTCCCCCTTGAGACAATCGTCGTAGCCTGCTCTCCCGAGGTGGCGAATGGCGAGCGGCCCATACGCAAGCCATCGGATCTGGTGGGCCACACCTTAATCAAGTCGGAGCAGACGCTTTACAGCTGGCAACAATGGGCGAAGGACCACGGCTTGGCGATTGACGTCAATCGCGGCGCTCGATTTCGCGATGCGTTTATGGCGATCGCGACCGCTGTCGAAGGACGCGGCGTGTGCCTGGAGAGCTACCGGCTTCTTGAACGGGATGTGGAAAGAGGTAACCTCGTCCTTCCGTTCGGGATGACAGGCCCCAACCTTCGTTGCCACACGCTCACATATGTCCGCTCGCGGCTCAGATCAGAAAAGGTCAACGCGTTCAAGCAATGGCTGGAAAACGTATGGCTTGAAGACGCTGCCTCGGCTGAAATGCGGGCGCGAGGCTGATCGAACCTCTGACGGGCAGCAAGATCGTCCGGCGTTCTTTGAAACGCTGAGACAGCAATATGCGTGATGCCCAACCTTCTCTTAGCCATGCCTCGAGATTTTTTGAAGTTTTTGCGATTGCGAGGGGAGCGGCCACCGAGCGCGATATGCGCCGTCTTCTGTCCTTCTCACCAGTCTATGCGCTGACAACTTCAAGGCCATAGCTGTAGGACCGTGTCAGATCGCGCTCCGGGCGGCGCTATCCGCGACTTAAGAGCCCGCAAGTCTATGGCTGTCAGACACGACGAGCAGGCAAAGCTGTCGCGAAGAGATCAACTGAGACTGGCAGCTCTCAGACAATCTGGATTGATATTAAGAGCGAATGCCTCCATATGTAGAGAATGATTTAGCGCGGCGTGAGCCGATTACAGGTGTTGGCGGGCGATGCAGACAGACCTACAGATATCCAGACAAAGTGCGACGTTGCGCGTAAAAGTTGAGGAGACTCTACGTCAGGCGATAGCCAGTGGGCGATTTAAGCCCGGCCAGCGACTGGTAGAGCGAGAACTTTGCGAAATGCTGGGCGTCGGCAGGACCTCGGTTCGCGAGGCAATGCGACAGCTCGAAGCTGAAGGCATTATCACAAGCTATCCCCATAAGGGACCGGTCGTCAGTACGATCACCTACGAGGAAGCGCAGCAACTCTATACCGTTCGGGCTCTTCTTGAAGGATTCGCGGGCCAGCAGTTCGCTGAGCATGGCACTGCCGCCGACATAGCGACACTTCTAGCCGCGGTGGTCGAATTCGAAGCCGCTGCCGAAAGTGGCGTCGGTGCGCGCCTCATAGATGCGAAAAACGCATTTTACAACTGTTTGATGGACGGCAGCAAAAACGTGTTCGTAAGGCAAATGCTGACAGCTCTGCACAATCGGATCAATCTCCTTCGAATGACAACCATGACGCAACCGGGACGCCTTGCGCACAGCATTGCCGAAATCAAGGATATTGCGAACGCAATCCAGAATCGCAACGGGCCGTTGGCGGCGGCGGCCTGCAAATTCCATATCGACCAGGCTGCCAAGGTCGCACTTGAATACCTCCGGAAGAACGCAGCGCTAGAAACTTAAAATTTCGATTGACAGATTGTCTGATAATCTTTTTAATCCTCTCTGAAGGAAGGCGGGTTTCATTGCTCGCACGCGTCCGGAGGAAAAAATGTCATCGACACTCAACGCAACGCGCGTGGCCTTTATAGGGCTGGGCGCGATGGGCCAACCTATGGCTCAACATCTCATTTCGGCGGGCTTCGATGTCGTCGGTTTCGACCTCTCGAAAGACGCCAAGACAAAGCTCGCTGATGCGGGCGGGCGAGCCGCCGAAACGATTTCTGACGCCATGGTCGGGGCCAGTTTCGTGATCACCATGCTTCCGAACGGCAAGATCGTGCGCGAGGCGCTGCTGGGCGAAAACGCCTGTGGCGGCCTGAAGCAGAATGCCGTCGTCATAGACATGAGTTCGTCTGCTCCAAACGACACAAGGGAACTCGGTCTCGAACTTGCTTCTCGTGGCCTTCGGCTGGTTGACGCCCCGGTCTCCGGAGGCGTCAAGCGCGCCGTTTCTGGCACCTTGACAATCATGGCCGGTGGGGAGGATGCTGATATCGAGGAGGCCGAGCCGCTGCTGAAGGCAGTGGGACAACAGGTGTTCCGGACGGGGCCAGTTGGCTCGGGTCACGCGATGAAAGCGATTAACAACTTCGTATCCGGTGCAGGTGTGCTGGCGGCGATCGAGGGTGTCCTTCTTGGACGTGCCTTCGGCCTGGAGCCGGCGACGATCGTCGATATTCTCAACTCGTCGTCTGGAAAGAACAACGCCACCGAAGTGAAGATGAAGCAGTTCATCCTCTCTGAGACGTTCGGGTCGGGATTTGCCATTGGCCTGATGGCCAAGGATATCCGCATCGCCGCCGATCTCGCCAAGACGCTTGGTCTTCGCCTCGATGCTCTCGCCAGCACGGCAGACGCCTGGGATGCTGCACAGAAGGCGCTAGGCCCATCCGAGGACCACACCCGCATCATCCGATACGTCGAAGATCACAATTAGCCTCGGAAACTCGCGAATTCGGGCGAAACAGACAGATTGTCTGATAATCAGTTGATCTTGTCGTAGACAGTAAAGCTAGGAGCGTTGTCGAATGACCGCCACGAAAGAAACGAAAGTGAAAACACACGGCAAGGAGCGGCCTGTCCCTTCGGAACAGTTCGCTCAAGGGCTGGCGACGCGTCGTGAAGTCATGGGCGATGCCTATGTCGACGCAGCACTCGGTAAGGCGACCGACTTCACCTGGCCTATGCAGCAGCTCGTCACTGAGTATTGCTGGAACGAGATCTGGAATCGACCAGGCCTCGACAGGCGCGCGCGGTCCATTCTGAACCTTGGCATGATCTCTGTTCTCAATCGTCCGCATGAGCTCAAGGGCCACGTGCGCGGCGCGATCAACAACGGCCTTACCAAGGAGGAAATCCAGGAGATTTTCCTGCAGGTCGCGATCTACGCCGGCGTACCGGCGGGCATCGACAGCTTCCGAAACGCCCAGGAGGTCTTCAACGAAATGGGCATCTGAAGTCGCCGCCGCTGGGCGTGGCGGAAAATTTTGAAGGGCGTGGATCGGCCGCGCCGTTTTAACTAGGGAGGAGCCGAACTTGGCCATCGATCTCGAGAAGTTCAAAAAACTGGCGCTGGAGGACTTCGAGTTCAAGCGCGAAACCCGTTATCTCAACGGCATTATCAAATGCGATTTTCCGACCCGCAGCGTCGCACTCCACTTCGAAGACGGCAAGATGGTGAAGGTCGAAGAAGCCGCCTACGACGACGAGACGTGCAAGATCGTCATCCGGGGCACGGGTGAACAGTGGGATGCGCTTCTCCAGAAGAAGCCGCGGCCGTTTTATCAGTGCCTGCAGTCGTCAAACATCAAACACGGTCTGTACCTTAGCAACAATAACGAAACCTTCGCGTATCTCCCTGCGCTCAATCGCATGACGAACCTGATGCGCGAAGCCCGCCCGGAAGGAGTAGCAGCATGACTAGGCATGATCCAATCACGGGCCGTTACGTCTACCTGACGATCGAAGGCATCGAATATCGCGTCTATTACGAGGAAGCCGGAGAGGGCATTCCCTTGCTTGTCGGTCACACGGCGGGCTCCGACGGCCGCCAGTACCGGCACACGCTCTGCGACGAAGACGTGACCAAGAACTTCCGCGTCATCGCGTTCGACTTGCCCTATCACGGGAAGTCTCTTCCTCCCCACGGCGTTCGCTGGTGGGAGAAAGAGTACAACATGACCAAGAAGTTCATGATGGATTTCCAACTGGAACTCTCTAAGGCCCTTGGTCTGGACCGCCCCGTTTATATGGGTAGCTCGATGGGCGGACATCTTGCTATCGATCTGGCATCGAATTACCCCGACAACTTCCGCGCTACTATCTCCGTCGAAGGCGCACTGCGCTCGGCTGCCGAATATGTCGATGTCGGCATGGCAGGCATTCGGAAAGAATTCGACAACCCAAACGTGAACCGCACCTCCATCGGCGCGGCCATGATGCTCAATATCTCGCCCTACTCACCAGAAGCCAATGTCCGCGAAATCCAGTGGGAATATAGCTGCGGCGGTCCGGGCGTCTTCGCAGGTGACCTCTATTACTACTACTACGACCACAATGTCTCGCCCGAAGAGGCGAGCAAGATCGATACGTCGAAGTGCATGCTGTACTTCCTGACGGGCGAATACGATCCGAATACCTCCCCGGCCGACACCAAGATCGCCGCCGATCTCGTCAAGGGCAGCAAGTTCTGGACGATGGAGAAGCTCGGTCATTTCCCGGTCACTGAAGACTACACCGAGTTCAGAAAATACCTGCTGCCGATCCTCGAGGAAATCCAGCAGGCATCCGCAACCAGGGCGAAGGTCGCCTGAAACAATCTCTTGGGAGGAGCATCCAATGAGACGGAGTTTAACCGGAACCATGCGGGCGCTGATCGCGGTCAGCGCCCTGACGACCACTGCTTGGGCTGACGGCGTCGACCAGCTCCCCCCCAACGAGAAGAAGATCTACGAGGTCGTCGACCCGCAGGTTCCGCTCGGAGCGAGCGCCTATAAGGACTTCAAGCCAAAGAAAGGACCGCCGTGGAAGATCGGCTACGCCAGTAGCTATGCCGGCAACACGTGGCGCGCAGCCGCCCTCGATGCCGTCATGAATGACCTCTTGCCGCGCTCCAAGGAAGCGGGGCTTGTATCTGAAGTCGTGGTCACTCAGTCCGACCTCAAGGACGCCGTCCAGATTCAGCAGATGCGCCAGATGGTTGATGATGGGGTCGATGCCATCATCATCTGCTGCTCGAACGTCACCGCCCTCAACCAGACGATCGAGTACGCCTATAAGGCAGGCGTTCCTGTTTTCTCGTTTTCGGGATACGTGACGTCGCCTTACGCGATCAACGGCGCTGCCAATCACGCGCAGGGCGGCGGCGAGATGGCGACCTGGCTCGCAGACAAGATCGGCAAGAAAGGCAACGTGCTTCTCGTGTCGGGCATCCCTGGCTTCGCCTCATCCGACAGCTTCGACAAGGCCGCCAAAGACGCGCTGGCAAAGTATCCCGACATCAAGATTGTCGGCGAAGTGGCTGGCAAGTGGACCGACCAGGTAGCACAGGTCGAGGTGCAGAAATTTCTGGCGACGAACCCCATTCAGATTGACGGTATTCTGACACAGGGCGCGCAGGAGAACGGCGTGTTGAATGCCATGCTCCAGTCGGGCCGCGACATGGTGCCCATTACGCTGGGCGGCGAGGCTTCGGCGGCATGTTACTGGCGCCAGAATCCAGAATGGGTCGATGCCGGCTTCCATATCTGGCCGCCGCGCCGCGAGATGCAGCAGATGTGGGAGATCATGCTTCGCACGCTCGAAGGGCAGGGGCCGAAGGTACAGTCCTTCCTGCGCCCTGTCCTGCCGTTCACCATCGATGACGTTCGCGCTTCGATCCCCGAGGATTGCGATCTGAACTCGACGGATTTCGTCGAACCGAAGGCGGACGGATGGTTCCCAAGTGCGATTGCCGACCAGTACTTCGAGCGTCCTGCCGATCCCTGGAAGCCGGTAGCCAAGTAAGCCGGATCCGCCCGGTGGCTTAACTGCCGGGCCGACCATTGGAAGATCGTAAAAGCCGCCTTGGCGGACGTTGCGGGTGGGAGGTCTGCGATGGGCAGCGAGATAACAGTCAGAATGGTAGATGTCGCCAAGGCGTTCGGGGAGACGAGGGCACTCAAGCAGTGCGACTTCGAGGCCCGCGCCGGGGAGGTACACGCCATCGTTGGCGAAAACGGCAGCGGCAAGAGCACGATGGCCAAGATCATGTCGGGCGTTTTGCACCCGGACGCAGGCAAGGTCACGATCCTGGGTGAGAAGGTTGCCTCGCCCGTCGACGCCAAGCGGGTCGGCCTGACCACCATCTTCCAAGAAGTTCTGGTTGCTGACGAGGCTAGCGTATTCGAGAACCTCTATGTCGGTCGTGACGGTGTCTTTCGTTCGCAGTCGACCGGCGATCGGCGGACCGAAGCAGCTGAAATCCTGGCGCGGCTCGTTGGAAAATCCGTAGACCTCGATCAACTGGCAGGCAGCCTGCCGCTCAGCATCAAACAATGGATCGTCATCGCACGGGCTATTCTTCGCAGGCCGCAGGTGCTGATCCTCGACGAATCTTCGGCCGCGCTCGACCTCGACTCGACCCTCCGGCTCCACGCGGAAATCGACCGCCTTCGTGCCGAGGGCGCGACGATCCTCATCGTAACCCACCGGATCGCGGAACTCGTGCGTATCGCCGACCGTGCGACGATCCTGCGTGATGGGATAACTGTCGGTACGCTCGGAAAGGATGAGATTACCGAGGAAAACCTGCTGTCCATGATGACGCCGGCAGATCGGCGCGCCAGCGATGCGACAGAATACGCCTCCCGAAAGAAGGCGCTATCGGCCCCTCTCATACTAACCGCGACGGGTCTCGCCGCGCACAGGTCGGCGCGCCTATTCGATTTCGACCTTCCCAAGGGGAGCATCGTCGGCGTAGCCGGGCTTGATGGGCAGGGGCAGGACGCTTTTATCCGCGTCTTGGCCGGCATCATCCAGCCGTTCGGTGGCGAGGTGAAGGTCCGCTCGGTTGATACGGACAAGATGATCGGGCTGCAATCGCTCGACGATGCTGCCAAGCTCGGCGTTTCCTACGTCTCCGGGGATCGCAAGCGCGAGGGTATCTTCCCGCAACAAAGCATCTTCGAAAACCTCGCCATCGGTGTCTACAGGAAGACGCTCGGACCCCTGGGCGTGATCCGCAAGCCCACGCTGAAATCCATGTTTAAGCGCGAAGTGGATCGTCTGCGCATCAAGATCGGCAGCCCGTCGAACAGGATCACCTCACTGTCGGGCGGCAACCAGCAGAAGGTGCTTATCGGGCGCGCCTTCGCAAACGATCCCCAAGTCATCCTCCTGAATGACCCCGCCCGCGGTGTCGATCTCGGCACTAAACGTGACCTCTACCGGGAGCTACGTCTGTTCGCTGAAAAAGGCGGCAGTGTCATTTACGTCTCGAGTGAGATCGAGGAGTTCATCGGGTTTGCCGATCGCGTCGACGTGTTCTTCGGGGGAACGTTGTTTCGATCCCTGACCGGCGAGGAAATCGCCGAGGCACCAATCCTCGCCGCTATGTTCGGGAAAGCCCGGGACGCTTCCGTTGATTTCGATCTGGAAAGGACCGCATGATGTCCGTAACCGCTTTCCGTCAAGTCACGCAGGACCGCTCGTTGTTCGTTCCGGCCGGGCTTTTCCTCGTCCTCCTTTGCGCTGTCGCCTTCCGGGGCCAGGGTCTGTTCACGAACAATGGTCTGGCCGGAGCCATTCTGGTTGCAACGCCGCTGATCCTGACCACGCTCGCGATAACACCGATCGTCATGGCGGGCCGCGGAGCGGTGGACCTTTCCGTGGGCCCGCTCATGGGCTTCGTCAACGTCACGCTCATTACGTGGCTGGTCGGCAACGGCATCACGCACCCGTTGGCCATCATTGCCTGGGCGGTGGGATTGGGAGCAGCGTTCCAGCTGGTGCAAGCACTTGTGATCATCTATGTGCGCGTCGCGCCCATCATCGTCACGCTCTCCGGTTTCCTCGTTCTGTCGGGCGTCAACCTGATGGTCATGTCGCGTCCCGGCGGTGTCGCTCCAGACTGGATGCTAAGCTGGGGCGCGGGAACGAGCATATTTTCGCCTGTTCTGTTGCTTCTGCTCGGCGCTTTCGCAATCTGGGGCGTCCTGAGGGGCACGATGTTTTACCGCAACCTGCGGATGACAGGCGCTGACGAGCGGATGGCCTATACCAGCGGTGTGCAGGTCGACGTCGTGCGCATCATCGCCCATACGGTCGGCGGCGTTTTTGCCGGGCTGGCGGCATTGAGCTACACCGCGCTGATCTCATCCGGCGACCCGACCCAGGGCAGCACCTACACGCTGCAAGCGGTGACGGCGCTGGTCCTTGGCGGAGCTAGTCTCTCCGGGGGCCGCGGCGGTGCGCTCGGCTCGACGCTCGGCGCGATCAACATGTTCCTCATCTCGTATCTTCTGTCCACTTTCAACTTCGGGACGGTTTCCGGCTTCGTCACGCAAATGGCCTTTGGCCTGATCCTCGTTGGGTCACTTCTCGTGAACGTCTTCGTCATCAGCCGCCGCACTGTCGCGTGAGGAGTAAGGAAATGATCTCCACTGTCTTGAACACAGAAATCGGCGCGACCCGTGGCGCCAGCCCTTTGCGCAAGCACAAGAGTATTTCGATCGGCTTCTGTCTCCTTGCGTGTCTGCTCATTCTTGGAGCCCTGCTCGTGCCGGGCTTCGTGTCGCCGCAGAACGCGCGATCGATCCTCCTTCTCGCCGCCTTCCTTGGGCTGGCGTCTGTCGGGCAGACGCTCTGCGCGCTCGTTGGAGCGCTGGATCTTTCCATCCCATACATCATCGGTGGCGCCAATATCCTGCTTCCAAGCCTCATGGTGGCGGGTCTTCCCGCCCCCGTCGCCATGATCGTCGTGCTTCTCCTTGGCATTTTGGTCGGGGCTTGCAACGGCGCCCTCAGTTTCCGGCTGCAGGGTCAGGCGCTGATCATGTCGCTCGGTCTTGGTTTTGCCGCCGTCGGGGCGGTCCAGATCTACACCTCGCTCGGATCGCAGTTCGGCGGTACCGTCTTTGCGCCCGTCCCCGGATGGCTTCGCAACCTTTCGGCGTTCAATGGCAAGTTCTTCGGTCTGCCGTTTCCACCGGTTATCGTCATATGGGCTTTCATCGCCGTCGCTCTGGGCTGGATAAT
Source organism: Rhizobium lentis (assembly GCF_014200175.1). Lineage (GTDB taxonomy): Bacteria > Pseudomonadota > Alphaproteobacteria > Rhizobiales > Rhizobiaceae > Rhizobium > Rhizobium mulingense. Next base: position 60,103 of record NZ_JACHBD010000014.1, read on the forward strand.
GCACAACACCTGGTTTGGCCGGAGCCTCTATGCTGTTGGCGGGAGCCGCACGGCCGCCGCCCGCCTCGGAATCTCGGAATTCAAGATCTGGACAGTGATCCACAGCGTCAGCGGGGCGATGTCGGCACTCACCGGAATGCTGCTCCTCGGTTTCTCCGGCGGCGGTTTTGTCGGGGTCGGTGATCCCTATCTGTTCACCACCGTGGCGGCGGTCGTTATCGGCGGAACGTCTCTCCTAGGCGGTGCCGGCGGGTATGGAGCGACGGTCCTCGGCGTCCTCGTCCTTACTGTCCTGACCTCGCTTCTCGTCGGCCTGGGGCTCAGTTTCCCGGCACAACAGGCCGTCGTAGGGCTGCTGATCGTCCCCATGGTCGCGATCTACGCCCGCTCACCACACATCCGTAATCAGATTTGAACGTTGCATCGAAAGGAATACCAATGGCTATCTCCACCGCTCTACTGGATCGCCTGAAAGACCCCTCCCTGGTACGCGAGGAAATGCTGGTAGGAGGCGACTGGCGAAAAGAGGGCGCGAGCGGCAAGACGATCCAGGTCCACAATCCCTCGACCGGGGACGTGATTGCGAGCCTCCCGAGCGCAGGACTCCAGGACGTCCGCGAAGCCATCGACGTCGCCAAACTCGCCCAGAAAAAGTGGGCCGCACGATCGGGCAAGGAACGTGCCGGCGTCATGCGGAAGTTCTTCGACCTCGTCACGGCCAACACCGAGGACCTCGCGATCATCCTGACGTCCGAGATGGGCAAGCCTCTAGCCGAGGCACGCGGAGAGGTCGCCTACGGCGCTTCCTACATTGAATGGTTCGGGGAAGAAGCCAAGCGCGTTTACGGCGACACCATTCCGGGGCATCAGGCCGACAAGCGCCTGATAGTCATCAAACAGCCCGTCGGCGTGGTGGCGGCCATCGCGCCCTGGAACTTTCCTTCCGCCATGGTCTGCCGCAAGATCGCCCCGGCGCTGGCATCCGGCTGCGCCATCATCTTCAAGCCGGCCGCCGAAACCCCATTGTCGGCCCTTGCTCTTGCCATACTCGCTGAGCGCGCGGGAATACCCGGCGGCCTGTTCAGCGTCCTGCCGACAGACAACGCCCGGATGTTCGGTGAAGAAGTCTGCTCGAACCCCGTCGTCAAGAAGCTGACCTTCACAGGGTCTACCGAGGTCGGCCGCATCCTGATGGCGCAGGGCGCACAAAAGATCATGAAGCTCAGCCTCGAACTCGGCGGCAACGCTCCCTTCATCGTCTTCGACGATGCCGACCTCGACGAGGCCGTGGAAGGAGCGATGCTGTCCAAGTTCCGCAATGCCGGCCAGACCTGCGTTTGCGCCAACCGTCTCTACGTCCAGAGCGGGGTCTACGACCGCTTCATAGAGAAACTCGCGGCGCGGGTTTCCGCGCTCAAGGTCCTTGACGGGTTCGAGGATGGAGCCACCATCGGTCCGCTGATCAACGAGGATGCGGTGGCGAAGCTCTATAGTCACATCGATGACGCGGTCGGTAAGGGTGCGAAGATCGTTGTGGGCGGCGCAAGGGACGAGCGTGGTGGCACCTTCGTCCAGCCGACGCTTCTCTCGGAAGCCACGAAGGAAATGAAGGTCGCACGAGAGGAGACCTTTGCGCCGCTCGCTCCTGTCTTCAGGTTCAAAACGACGGAAGAGGTCATTGAACTGGCCAACGACACAGAGTTCGGTCTCGCCGCCTACTTCTACGCCAACGACCTTCGAAACGTCTGGAAGGTTACGGAGGCCCTGGAGTACGGGATGGTCGGCGTCAACACGGGCCTGATCTCCACGGAGGTTGCACCGTTCGGCGGCGTCAAGCAGTCGGGGTTCGGCCGCGAGGGCTCGAAATACGGCATGGATGACTTCCTTTCCATGAAATACGTCTGCATGGGCGGCATACAGTCATAGTCCAACGGCTGGTGGTGGGTCTTAAGGCTCGCCACCAGCAAGGTTTGAGCTCGTCACGGAAGCCCGATGACACATTCTGCAGAAGGCGGGGAGAGTCTTGGTCAAGACCGCGCCGACAGCCTTCAAAACGAGGCGGCCGACCGCGAGCAGGACCCGGCCGATCACGCTGCTCAGGCGAACGTCGAGGGCAGAACGGCAATGGAAGGTCGGAACGTGCGGAGAGAGGCAGGGGCGAGACTCGCCTTTGTCGTGGGTCTGTCTGCTTAAGGCTTCCGTTGGCCGAACGCCTGATGGCCCATCTCGACAGTTTCGTTGGTATTTTTCGACGGGACGGAGAAAGCGCGCCACCGGCCACTCGCTGGCAAGATCATCGCCGATTGTCTGGCATTTTGCTGGTGGCACGTCGACGCAAGGCGCACGTGTCGGGGGACGCTCGGCCTGCCGGCCCGAGTGCTCTTATGGCCCAAGGGCAGCATCAGTTGAATGTAAGCGGTGCCCCGGTTGCACCTTGACAAGATACTCAAGTAGTTTTGATGATTGCTACCATAGCGGCACGGCTGCTTCGGGCCAATTGCGGTCATCTTCCTCTCATGCAAATGTCTCAAATGAGAGGCCGATATTTTAAGCGCTCTCTTTCCGAGGGATTTGAAAAGCGACAATGATCTATCTCCTGCGACATGGCGAAACGGTTTGGAATACACTCGGGCGGTTTCAAGGCCAGAAGGACTCGCCTCTGACAACGCAGGGTATCGAACAGGCCGATTTTGTCGCTGAAGTTCTTCATCGCGAACTTGCTGGAGACCTTCGATCATTCGAGATGCAAGTCAGCCCTCTTGGAAGAACTCGCGAGACCGCATGCAGGGTGCAGCGTTTGCTGCCTCTCGTCAGCACCGAGGACGCGCGGCTCATGGAGGTGACGGTCGGCTCCTGGGACGGAATGACCAAGTTCGAGATCGACGCGGAGTATCCCGGCGCTCTCCAAGGCTCTGATATCTTCAATTGGTATTTTAAGTCACCCGATGGAGAGAGCTTCGAAGATGCTTGTGATCGTGCAAAGGCATGGTTCACCATGGTTCAACGCCCGACGGTGGCGATATCCCACGGGCTGTTCGGAAGAATCATGCGGGGTGTTTACGCGGGCCTATCAAAGCGCGAAATGCTGGAGCTTCCCGTGCCTCAGGATGGCTTATATCGTCTTCATGAGGGCGAAATAAGCTACATCGACGGCTGATCCCCCGCAGAGAGCGCTCCGAGGATATGACATCGGGATAGTGGAATCGGATGGAGAGGAGCCTTTAAGGACCACATCAGAAATAACCTTACGCAGATTCTCGACTTCATTGGGGCGGAAGGCCCTTGCAGAAGCAGAGGAATGAGGAAACGGATAGAGTCGTGTTTTGGATCGCCAGTGCCATTGGATTGCTTACCGCGTATCTGCTCGGTTCAATACCGACGGGATATCTTTTGGGGAAATTCCTTCGCAACATCGATATCCGTGAGCATGGCTCAAAATCCACGGGTGCCACGAACGCGCTCCGTATTCTCGGCAAAGGCCCTGCTCTTTTTGTCCTCATTGTTGACGTCCTGAAGGGGGCGGCGGCGGTCCTCTTTGCCTTGTGGTACTACCCTTGGCTGGCCAATAAGCCGCACCTTACGCCGCCCGCAAACTCTGATCTCCACAGTTTGGTGCCTTGGCTTGTGTGCTTCTCGGGACTAGCCGTTCTGGTGGGGCATGGGTGTTCGATATGGTTGAAATTTACTGGCGGGAAATCAGCAGCCACAGGTCTTGGGGTCCTGTTCGCAATATCACCGCTCGTCGGGATTGGAGCAGCGATAGTCTGGGCGGGCACCCTGGCCATTTTCCGCGTTGTTTCCTTTAGCTCGATCCTCGCCGCTGTAGCGGCTATCGCCCTTGTACTCAGCTTCGACCACCCATTGCCTTATCGACTGCTCGTGATCGCGGGAGGGCTTTACGTCATCATCCGTCACCGCGCGAATGTCCGAAGGCTAATTGCCGGTGTGGAACCCAGGTTGGGTCAGGCCAATTCGGAAAGAACCTAATCACCCGGAAGGTGCTGACGAAAAGGCGGTTCCGCGATAAGCACCTGGATAATTCCACGGCAGAAGCTCTTCAATCCGGCTCTGCATGACCGGTGACGATGGCGGTGAGCGTAGCGGTCAGGTAGGCGAGCGGATCGATAGAATTGAGCTTGCACGTCTCGATTAGCGAGGCGATGGTCGCCCAGTTCTCTGCTCCGGCATCATGTCCAGCGACCAGAGCATTCTTCCGATTTAGGGCAATCGGCCGGATGCTTCGTTCGGCGGAATTGTTGTCGATCTCGATGCGACCGTCGGTCAGAAAGAGGCAGAGCCCATCCCAGTATTTGGCAATATAGGCGAGAGCTTCACCAAGAGGAGACTTGCCAGCGACGCGGGCACGATGCTGAGTGAGCCGGGTTCGCATGTTGGCGACCAATGGCGCTGATCGTTCCTGCCTTCCAACCAGACGAGCTTCGGAGGTGAGACCGCGCAACTCAGCTTCGATGCGATAGAGTTCGCCGATCCGCTTCACACCTTCCTCAGCAATCGGTGCTGAGCCGGTGCGGGTGATCTCGACTAGCTTACGCCGGGCATGTGCCCAACAGTAGGCAAGCCGGATATCGGGACCGACGCGGTCTGGTGCGATCAGGCGATTATATCCGGCGTAGCCATCCACTTGAAGGATTCCAGTGAACCCTTGCAATATCCGTTCGGCATGCTGCCCGCCGCGACCGGGAGCATAGGTGAAGGCCACACCTGGTGGAGCACCGCCGCCCCATGGTCGGTCGTCACGGGCCAGCGCCCAGAAGTATCCGGTCTTGGTTTTGCGGGAGCCGGGATCGAGGACCGGCGCACGGGTCTCGTCCATGAACAGCTTCGTCGAGCGCTTCAGGTCAGCAATCAGGGCGTCGAAGACCGGGCGCAGTTCGAATGCTGCCCGACCGACCCAGTCAGCAAGCGTGGAACGGTCGAGATCGATGCCCTGTCGACTCATGATCTGGGCCTGCCGATATAGGGGCAAATGATCGGCATATTTGGACACCAGCACATGCGCGATGGTCGCCTCGGTCGGCAATCCTGCATGGATCAGTCGTGCAGGTGCTGCAGCCTGCGATACGCCGTCGGTGCAGGCACGGCAGGCGTATTTAGGACGACGGGTGACGATGACGCGGAACTGAGCCGGGACGACATCCAGCCGCTCAGAGACGTCCTCACCAATGCAATGCAGGCCGCCGCCACAGGTGCAGATCAAGCTCTCCGGCTCTATGATCTCCTCGATACGAGGAAGGTGGGCGGGAAGGGAGCCACGATTGGCGGCGCGTGGTTTGGAGTGCGGTTTACCCGAAGCACTGTCGGCCTCGTCTTCGGCGTGGACGGCAGCGACGGCCGTCTCCAGGTCCTCCAATGCGAGATCGAATTGCTCGGGATCAGCCTTCTCTGACTTGCGGCCGAAGGCAGCCTGCTTGAAAGCAGCGACCAGCTTCTCCAGTCGCTCGATCCGGTCATCCTTGCGAACTTCACGCGCCTGCGCCGCGACCAGCATCGCCTTCAGGGCAGCAACATCGTCGGGAAGATCAGCGGCGTTTAACATGGCGAAAGTCTATCAAAATCAACGTCGCTTCGCCGTTGGAATTTACCGCCCGAGTCATCGTGCCGCATCTATTCGACGGCATCTGGTGCTCTCGCCTCTATGGAACGGACGCGACGCCAGTCGAGACCTGCAAACAGGGCTTCAAATTGTGCATGGCCCAAACTCATCAGGCCATCTTTGATGCCCGGCCAGGAGAAGGTGTGTTCCTCCAGCCGCTTGTAGGCCATCACTAGTCCGCTGCCATCCCAATAGATCAGCTTCAGGCGATCCGCCTTGCGCGAGCGGAATACGAAGACGGTCCCTGTAAAAGGGTCCTTGTGCAGCTCGTTCTTGACCATTGCCGCCAGGCCATCGTGGCCCTTGCGGAAGTCGACCGGCTTGGTCGCCACCATGATCCGAACCCGGTTCGATGGAAAGATCATGCCGGAACCGCGCAGGCACGCGCAACAGCGGCGATCCGGGCGACAGACGCACCTTCCTCCAGGCGGATTGTGACGGAACCTACAATGATCTCGGGGCGACTGGCCTTTTTAATCGGCGGCTCGGAAACGGGCGGATCAACGAGCACCGCTGCAAACTCCATTGCATCTTCTGGTGCAGGCAGAACCAGCTTGCCCTGCCGTGCCATCGTTCTCCAGGTCGACAAGTGGTTCGGCTTCAAGCCGTGGCGCTCTGCGACCTCATTGACCATCGCGCCTGGCCGAAGGCTCTCCGAAACGATCTGTGCCTTAACGTCGTCCGGCCACTGCCGGTGAACCTCACGTCCAGACCTTCTGGTCGTGAGAACCTCCAATGTAGTCTCCATGGAGAAACTCCCGTTGCTCGTCCATGGAAAGCCGATCACAGATTAGTATCAACGGGACAACGTAGGAACGGAGCACCGCTTACAGTTGAATGACGTGCGGTCGTCAACTGCCGCAAGGCCTTGATGAGGGGGTCACGGATCGCCGAGAAATTGCGCCGTCGCAGACTAATATTTTGACCTGGAAGAGCCCACTACCGTTACCGCGACCTGGTCGCGTTGCAATGATGAAACGGGGTTGCGCCTCACACCTGCGTTCCAGAGTGTCCGGGCGAGACCGTGACGACCACGGCCCCGCCGGACGTTGCCTTGGGAGGCTGACTTCTGGACAATGTTCGTGACGAGAGCTTAGTGCTTCATGCGCAGTATTGGCTTGATGACCTTGCCGCTCTCGGAATCGGCCATTGCCTCGTTGATCTGGTTGAGATCGTAGAACTGGACGAGCTTGTCGAACGGGAACCGTCCCTGCTGCCAGTATTCGATGAGCTCGGGTATGAATTTGGAGGGAATGCTCTGGCCTTCGACCACACCGACGAGCGTACGGCCGAACAGAAAGTTGCCGATATCGACGATCCCTTCCGTTCCGAGCGCGGACGATCCGACCAGTCCACAGGTTCCTGGGGTGCCGAGGCAATCGACCGCCTGGCGAAACACCTTCGGCGAGCTCGTGCATTCGAGACTGAAGTCTGCGCCTTCGGGAATGATTTCCCTGATCGCCTTGACGCTATCCCTATTGCGGGCGTTTATGATGTGGGTTGCACCCAGTTCAATCGCCAGTTCGAGACGTTCATCGTTAAGGTCGATCACGATAATGGTCGAGCATCCGGCGATCTTCGCCGCCATGACGGCTGCCATGCCGACCGCACCCGCGCCGAACACTGCAATGGAAGATCCCGGTTGGGGCTTGAGGCAGTTGAGAACCGCTCCGGCGCCAGTTTGCAGCCCGCAGCCCAGCGGTCCCATGAGTTCGAGGGGAACATCTTTGGAAACCTTGACCGCATTGCGCTCGCTGGCGATGGCATAGGTGGCGAAAGAAGACTGCTCGAAGAAGCACCCGCTGATCTGGGTACCGTGTGAATCATGTAGCGGGCAACTGCCATCCGGCCGGGTGCCACGGAAATTTCTGCCGAAAAAGTCTTCACAATAATAAGGCGTGCCTCCCCGGCACTTCTCGCATTTCCCGCAATATGCGTAGCTTAGAGCCACGTGGTCGCCGGGCGAAAGCTCTTTTACATCGGCCCCGACCACTTCCACGACGCCGGAGCCTTCATGGCCGAGAACCACGGGCTGCGGTACGTCATATCCTTGGTCGCGAACAACCATGTCGGTGTGGCAGACACCGCTCGCCACGATCCGGACGAGGATTTCGTCGGGGCGAGGTTGATCGATACCGATGCACTCCAGAACAAGAGGCTTTGCCTTTTCGCGCGAAATTGCAGCGTATGCTTCTTTCATAAAATGACTCCATCAGTGCGCGCTCGGCCGGTAGATGACACTTGTAGGCGTTCGCAGACAATCAGTCAATTATCTTCAGTGAACCAAAATGCTCGCTGAGGCCATCCCAGCGCGCTACACGGACATGTAAAGAACAAAATCAATGTAATATCAATTGCTTCCTCAGGGCATTCGGCCGATCTAGATCTTGGTCCGAATTGTTGGCTGTCTTAAAGCTGGAATTCGCTTGACAGATTGACTGATTCAGAAGTGGCGTTCATCGAACGCGCCGGCTGACGGTGGTGCCCGTATTTCCTGCCTCGCGGCCTCGCTTTCCGGGTGATGGTAGCGATTATGGCTCCCAACTTCCTTTTTATGAACCTCGCCGGCGAGGCGCGGTCTCCTCTGGTTCCTGTTGGCGTGCTCGTGGGTGAGGTGACGGGCGGCTGCTTTGTCTTATTGCTATATCGAACCAAGCAGCAATAAAAGAATAGAAAAATCAGTATGATAACACAGAAGACACGTCAAAAAGCTGAAATTCAATATAGTTTATTGACAGATTGTCTGCTTATTCATAATGATGCGATCTGCCGTTTGTGGGGAGAATTCAGCGATGTCTGGAGGATAGCGGCGCTCCAGATCGCAGACAAAATGACCACGTTGGGTGGCAAGAGGAGGAGAGTTTCGATGAAAAGACGTACATTCCTACAGACGGGCAGTGCCTTGATTGCAGCTGGCGCGTTCGGAATACCGGGCATCCTGCGGGCAGAGGATACGATCACCCTGCTGCCCGACACTTGGCCGTCCGAAGGGGAAAACCCCGTCGTCGACGCTGGTAAGTTTGCCAAGTCAGGTCCCTGGAAGATTGGTCACAGCCACTATGGCCTGGCCGGTTCGACGCACACCTATCAAACCGCATTCGAGGCCGAATACGAAATCAGCAGGAACAAGGCCCGTGTCGGCGACTATCAATTCCGAAGCGCCGACCTCAACGCCTCAAAACAGGTCGCCGACATCGAGGATCTGATCGCACAAAAGGTAGATGCAATCATCATTGCGCCGCTTACGACAGGCTCGGCCGTGGAAGGCATCAGGAAGGCGAAGGCTGCCGGCATTCCGACGGTCGTCTATCTCGGTCGCGTCGACACCGACGAATTCACGGTGCAGGTCCAAGGCGACGACTTCTACTTTGGCCGGGTGATGGCGCAGTTCCTGGTCGATAAGCTCGGCAACAAGGGAAAAGTGTGGGTGCTGCGTGGCGTCGCCGGACATCCGATCGATGCTGATCGTTACGCCGGGGCGATCGAAGTCTTCAGCAAGTCCGGTCTCCAAATCACCTCAACCCAGCACGGCAGCTGGTCCTACGAGGACTCAAAGAAGATAGCCGAAAGCCTCTATCTGTCTGATCCGGATGTCGCCGGGGTCTGGACTGACGGCGCGAACATGTCGCTCGGGGTCTTGGACGCGCTGCAGGAAGCCGGGGCTTCCACCATTCCACCGATCACGGGAGAAGCGCTCAACGGATGGATGCGTCGTTGGAATGACGAAAAGCTCTCTTCGATTGGGCCCATTTGCCCTCCGGCTCTTTCGACGGCAGCCCTGCGTGCGGCCTTCGCGCTTCTCGAAGGCAAGCCGATCCAGCGCAACTGGACCAACCGGCCCAAGCCGATCGTCGACGACAATCTTGCACAGTTTTACCGCTCCGATCTCACGGACGCTTACTGGGCTCCGACAGAAATGCCGAATGAGAAGCTCCTCGAGTACTTCAAGGCCTGACGCATGGAGGGCGCGGACAAAGCGCGCCCTCTTCACCCTCGCAGATGGAAGTGTTCATGAGTATGCTTGTCGAGATGGTCGGCATAAACAAGTCCTTTGGTGCGGCCAAAGTCCTGTCGAATGTTCAATTTTCGCTTGAACGCGGCTCCGTCCACGCATTGATGGGCGAGAACGGGGCGGGAAAATCCACGCTGATGCGAATTCTGGCCGGCGTCTATCAACAGACCGCTGGACGCATCCGTCTGCGAGGAGAAGAGGTGACCTTCCGTTCCCCCAAGGAAGCGCGTCTCGCCGGGGTGTCGACAGTGTTTCAGGAGTTCACCCTCATCCCCAATCTCACGGTCGCCGAAAACATGTTTCTTGGACACGAACCGCGGCGTGCCGATGGGTCGATAGACACCGCCGAGGTCGTCGAGCGATCCCGCAAGCTGCTTGTCGACGTTTTCCCTCAACTGGACGCCACGGCGATTGTGGAAACGCTGACGGTTGCCCAGCAGCAGGCAGTGGAAATCGCCAAAGGTCTGACATCCAATGCCGATGTCTTCATTTTCGATGAACCGACCGCGGCACTAAACTCGACGGACGTCGCTCATCTCTTCAAGGTCATTCGCGATCTGAAGGCGCAAGGGAAGGCTGTCGTCTACATCTCGCATCGGATGAACGAGGTGTTCGAACTGTGCGACACCATCACCGTCATGAAGGATGGGGCTTGGGTAAAGACAGCCAGGGCAGAAGACTTCAATCTCCAAACGCTTGTGGCAAACATGGTTGGACGCGAGCTTCAGAATTTCTTTCCGCCGAGGGCGCAGACCATTGGGTCGCCGATGCTCGACGTGGCAGGGCTTCGTCTCAATGACCATGGCCCGCCAGTCGGTTTTTCCGTACGCACGGGCGAGATCATCGGACTGGCCGGGCTGGAAGGCCAGGGGCAGCGCGAAATCATGCGTGCGGTCGTCGGGGTCGAAACCGCCGCAGTTGTGACCGTCCGGCGTCGCCGCGACGATAGCATGATCGGTGTGAACGTATCCTCCGGCTTTTCGAGTGCGATCTCAGCCGGCATTGGTTTCATTCCTGAAGACCGCAAGCAGGAAGGCTTATTTCTTCGGCTTCCGATCTACGATAACATCGCACTTGGCAAGCAGTTGAACCGGAACATGGCGAGCGTTGCATGGCGTTCCATCTCCAGGGTTCACGATGTCATAAAGTCGCTCCGTGTTGCGGCTGCCGACCCAGCCTCGCCCGTCGGCAAACTTTCGGGCGGAAACCAGCAAAAGGTCCTTCTTGGCCGCTGGCTGCTTTCGGGGGTTGATATCCTTGTCATCGAGGAGCCGACACGTGGCGTCGATGTCGGCGCTAAAGCGGAAATCTATAAGCTGCTTCGCGATTTTGCCGATCGTGGCGGTGCAGTGATCGTCTCGTCACGCGAGCACCCCGAACTGATCGGGCTCTGTGACAACATCCTGGTCGTTCACGACAAAAAGATCGTCGGACAGATGCCCGCGCTTGATGCCACAGAGGAAACCATCCTGGGAACCGCACTCGGTTCGAACTCCGCGCACGATCCGCGCGCCGCTGTTCATTGAGGAGGATACATGAATACCGTCGCAAAGTTCCTGAAGGCACCCTATAGGGCGGGTGCGATCCGGCTGTCGATCGGGACGCTATTCGTGCTGGTGGTCGCCTCGGTTATCCTGCTTCCACAATTTCTGGCGCCGGAGAATCTGTCGAACCTGCTGGCCCAATCCACTGTTCTTGTCATTTCTGCGCTAGGCCAGACCTTTGTGATCCTGACGGGCGGCCTAGACGTTTCCGTTGGTTCGATCATCAGCGTGACGACTACGATCATGACACTCGACATGCCCGAGGTTGTCCGTGTCATGCTTTGCATTGCGGTTGCGATCGCATTCGGATTGTCGAATGGCTACGGCGTAGCCAGGCTCAACGTCCATCCGATCATCATGACCCTGGCAACCATGGGTATCGGCCAGGGATTGGCGCTTATCATTCTTCCTATCCCCGGCGGGAAGGTGCCCGAATGGCTTTCGGCGTCAGTCGCGGGTTCCGTTGGGCCCGTGCCAAACTCGCTGCTCTGGCTGATCGTCGCCACGTTCGTTGCTGCCTGGTTGCTTTATCGCAGACCGTTTGGCCTTTACCTGTTCGCTTCGGGTGGTAACGACTTCAATGCCCGCATGAATGGCGTCCCGGTCGAGCGCACAGTCATCAAGGCCTACATCCTGTCGGCGCTATTTGCTTGCGCTGCCGGGATGTTCCTCGCAGGTCGCCTTGCCTCGGGCGATCCCAAGGGGGGCGCCACATTCGGAATTGAATCCGTTACCGCAGCAGCGCTCGGGGGTGTTCACCTGGCTGGCGGTATCGGCAGCATCCTCGGCACTGTAGCCGGCGCGGCTATCCTCGGCATCGTCAACAACGTGATGAACCTCGCTAACGTCTCGGCATTCCTCCAGTCGGTCGTGAAGGGCCTTCTGCTGCTAGCACTCGTCGTCTCACAGCGTCGCAAAACGATCGGACTTTGAAAGAGATGGACCTCTCGATGACCACAACGGATGCGAAAATTGAGATGCCATCGCGCACTCTCACCGCCAGGCGCATACTTTCCTGGGTGCTCGGTTTGCCCCCGGCATATTACGTGCTCGCAATCCTGATCGCTGTGGCCCCCGCTGTAAGCGCGACGCTGATCAATCCAAACTATTGGTTCGTGATCCTGAAACAGTCAGCGCCGCTTGGGATCGCGGTGCTGGCGCAATCTCTTGTCATGCGGGTGCGTTCTATTGATCTCTCGGTCAGTGGCGTGTTTGCTTTTTCGATCTATCTCGCCAGCTCCGGGCTCCTCAACAGTTACCCGCCCTTCGTCACGGTCCTGATGCCGATCGTCATCGGCCTTGCCGTCGGTCTGATCAACGGCGCCCTCGTGGCCTATGTCCGCGCCTCCGCGGTCATCGCGACGCTGAGCGTATCGGCGATCCTCATCGGGATCATCCAATTCATGAGTTCGGGCCGTGCACCGGGTTCGACACCAAGCTGGCTTCGCGTCCTGACGAGCGGGAACATCTACGGCCTGTCTTACTCCGTGATCGTCTGGATCGGGATTTCCGTTCTCGTCGCATTAGCGTTCCGCTTCTTGATCCTCGGGCGCTACTTCCGCGCTGTCGGCGACAATCCGAGGGCGGCGGAGATAACAGGCATACCTCTGGCCCGCACGATTTTTGTCTCCCATACGCTTGCGGGCACGCTGACAGGCATCGCCGCCCTGGTTCAGGTGTCGGCTCTGGCCGTTGGCACGATCAAGCCCGGCTTCGACACCTTCATGAACGCTCTCGCCGCGACGATTCTCGGTGGGGTGACGTTCGGCGTCGACCGCGGTGGCGTCGCGGGGCCTTTCGTGGCGGTCGTCGCCTTCAGTTTCCTCTTCGCGATGTTGACGGTGTTCGGCATCCAGGAGCCCGGCAAGCTGATCGTCCAGGGCGGGATCATCGCGCTTGCTGCGATCATTTACGGAGCACGCGTCGGCCGCGTCTAGCCGCAAGGATCTGCCAAACAGGTCATTCCCGGTGTCAACGCGGGAGAATGCAGGAGATAAGAATGGTGAAGATAACGGCGGCCGTGGCCGCAAAACCGAAAGCTCCGCTTGAGTTTCGTGAACTCGAGCTGGCGGATCCAGAAGGCAATGAAATTCTCGTGCGGACGGTCGCCACGGGCATCTGCCATACCGACCTGTTGCTCCGTGATGGGATATTTGGGCCTCCCGCCCCGGTCATACCAGGACATGAAGGTGTTGGTATCGTCGAGGCCATCGGGGCGGACGTCCAAGGTTTAAGGGTGGGCGACCACGTTGCGCTCAGCCAGAGTTCATGTGGCTTCTGCGGCGATTGCCGGCGCTCTCACCCGATGAACTGCCAGAACTACACCCAGTACAATCTGACGGGGCTTCGTCCGAACGGCAAGAAGGCCTTGCTGTGTGATGAAGTCGGCATCGGCAGCAACTTTGTCGGCCAGTCATCCTTCGCGACCCACATCCTGGCGACTGAAAACAACGCCGCGCAGCTTCCCAAGGATTTCGACCTGACGAATGCGGCCCCGCTCGGTTGCGGCATGGCAACGGGAGCAGGTACCGTCATCAACGCCATGAAGCCGGAGATCGGTCAAACCATTGCCGTGTTCGGCGCGGGAGCGGTCGGCATGGCTGCGGTGATGGCCGCCAAGGTCCGGCGGTGCAGCAAGATCATCATCATCGACCTGAACGAGCAGCGTTTGGCCATGGCTGAGACGTTGGGCGCGACCCACGCTATCAACGGCAGGGACCCAGACGTCGTGGAGCAGATCCACGCCTTGACGGGCGGCGGTGCCGATTTTGCGATCGACGCCGTGGGTATCGTTCCCGTCATCCTGAACACGATCAAATGCACGCGGGCAGGGGGTCATGTCGTCCTCCTCGGGCTCGACGCGCTCGGCAAGGATATTCCAATCCCGCTGGACCTCATGGTCTTCAACCGGAAAATTCAGGGTGCCATCCTCGGGGATCAGATCCCGCAGCTCTTCATCCCCCAACTGGTCGAACTAAACCAGGCCGGCCTGTTTCCGTTCCAGAAGCTGATCACAAAGTACCCGTTCGAGAAAATCAACGAGGCCATCGCCGATGCCGAAGCTGGCCGCGTGATCAAGCCCGTCATCGTCTTCAATAGGAGCTTCCCACATGCCATCGAGCAAGTCCGACGAACAGCATCTCATCGTTGAGTTTAAAACATCGACGCGTAACCGGGACCGTGTCAACACACTGCTCCAGGAGTTTGTCGGCCCTGCCCGCGAGGAAGAGGGCTGCCTTTACTACAACCTCTACCAGCGCTCCGACGAGCCGAATACGTTCTTCATTCTCGATGGTTGGGCAAACGAGGAGGCAGCCGCGCGTCACGGAGAATCTGCGAACGTCAAGCGTGTTCTCGAACCGCTGCTTCCGTTGCTGGTAAGCCCCCCTTCCATCATTGTGAGCAGTCGCATCAGCGACTGAGCTTGCGATCGTGCAACACCGAAGGACGCGCTTCGATCCGAGGCGGGTTTTTTTCCAAAGGCTCGCGGGAGGACGAAATGGAGCATCGAGTTGTCATCGTGGGAGGCGGTTTCGCCGGCCTCCAATTGGCCAAGGATCTCAAATGTCCAAACCTTTCGATCACGATCGTCGACAGACGCAATCATCACCTGTTCCAGCCGCTGCTCTATCAGGTCGCAACGACCGTCCTGGCGACCTCCGAGATTGCCTGGCCCATTCGCGCGGTCTTCCGTGGAAGGAAAGATGTCACAACGCTTCTTGGCGAGGTCGTGGGCGTCGATGTCGAGAAGCGGCTTGTCTCGCTCAAGGGCGGTCATGCCATTCCCTACGATACCCTTGTTCTCGCAACAGGGGCCCGTCACGCGTATTTCGGCCGGGATGAATGGGAGCCTTTCGCGCCCGGACTGAAGGCGTTGGAAGACGCCACCACCATCCGCCGTCGTCTTCTCCTGGCGTTCGAAAAGGCGGAGCTGGAAACCGATCCCCAAGCGCGGGCCGCAATGCTGACCTTCTCGATAATCGGCGCCGGACCGACAGGCGTCGAGATGGCCGGGATCATCGCCGAACTGGCTCAAAGGACGCTTGTCGAGGAATTCAGAAACATCGATACGACTTTGGCGCGTATTCTTCTTGTAGAGGCAGGACCGCGTGTTCTGCCTGTTTTCCACGAGGCGTTATCGCAATACGCCGAGCGATCCCTTGCGTCGATGGGCGTGGAGGTTCGCACGGGACGGCCGGTAACCGACTGCACCGAGGAAGGTATATCGATCGGGGACGAGTTCGTCCCGAGCCGTACGGTCATATGGGCGGCGGGCGTGCAGGCATCCAAGGCCGCCGTATGGGTCGGGGCGGAGACAGATCGAGCAGGGCGGGCTATCGTGCAGCCCGACCTCACGATCTCAGAACACCCGGAGATCTTCGTTGTCGGCGATACCGCGAGCGTTAAGACCGGCGAGGGAATGCCGGTTCCTGGTATCGCTCCTGCCGCAAAGCAGCAGGGAAAATACGTCGCCCAGGTGATCAAGGCCCGCCTTAAGCAGCGCTCAGCGCCGCCTCCCTTCAAGTACAGGCATCTTGGTAATCTTGCCACCATAGGGCCAAGCTCCGCGGTGATCGATTTCGGCAGGCTTCGGCTCAAGGGCTCCATCGCCTGGTGGATCTGGGGCTTTGCCCACATCTACTTTTTGATCGGAACACGGAGCCGCATGGCGGTCGCGCTCAGCTGGCTTTGGGCATTTACCTCCGGACACCACTCTGCCCGCCTTATTACCCAGAAGGAGACGCTGAAGGACGAGGTCTAGCAGGGATTTATCAGTGACGTGGCGGAAGCACGCCACGCTTTCGTGGGCATTGCGCGGAACGACCTTGTCACCTGCAGCTATTGAAGGAACGAAACATGAGCGAGTTTTTGAAAGACAGCATTATCATTCCACCGACCTCGACCGTGGAACGCGAGAATGGCGAGTGCCTATCTGAAGGCCAGTCTGCAATAGACGTTGACGCGCTCGACGATGCTGCGCGTGCAAGCGTTGAGGGCCAAACGAATGCCATACGCGTCAGAGAGCCGCGTGTGAAAGCGTAGGACTTTCCGGAAAGATGCCGTTCCCCAGAGACATCCATGGGCTGTTCCATGGAAGGTCCAACTGTGGCACGGCGAGACCAAACCGGCGCGGGCCAAAGACCTCGTGAAACCGGATCGATGGATTGTCCGTCGATCATCTTCCATGTCCTCATGGCTTGGGGTCGGAGAGGCGGGAGACAACGTGATTTGGAGATAAGTGTGTGGTGGTTTCCCTGTTGAGATACGAACGAGTTGCTGGATCTCACGGTTTCACACATGGACCGTTTTCCGCGTGAAACCAGGATCTAAGACACACAACGCTTGCCGGACGCCGCCGACGGAAGGGTTTATCGAAGGAGGACAAAACGATGCCGGCTCTCATGCAGGCAAAGTATGCGTGTTGGTGGGCGCGTCAAACCCGGTCGGTTTCTGTCTTGCGCAGTCTTTCCTCGAAACTGGCTACCGTGTCGCCGTAGGTGACCTCGACCCTTCAGACTTCAGTTCATTAACCGCAGTCTCGGGGACGAATTTGTTTCCGGTTAAGGTCAATTTGAATAGGGACGTGTATGTCAATTCAATGGTCGATCAGGTCTACCTACGCTGGAGCCGGGTCGATATTCTGGTGAACATAGCCTTCCGTCGCCGTGAATGCGCCGAACCGCTTTCCGCTACGGATCTTGGGCTTGATGCCGTCTCCAACCTGATAAGGGTGACAAGTGCTTTCGGCTCCCGCCTCCAGGGAGAGGAACTCGCTGTTGTGAATATCGCCTGGTTTGACGAGAAGTCGCTGCTAGAGGCCGACCGTGAAGCTGTGCTCCAAGCGGCCTTACGAACTACGACGAGTGCGATGGCGAAGAAGTATTTCGACTCGGGGCTTCGGATAAACGCTGTTCATACCAGAAATGCGCGTTCTACATCTTACGTTCAAAGTGAGACGCTTAGGACACTTGTTCAAGCTGTCCAATTCCTCGCAAATCCAGAACTGTCTGGAAAGCTCACGGGGAACGTCCTGCACATCGACCTGAAACCTGACGATAGTCCTTTCCGAAGATAACTCGAGAAGACATTAACTTGTCGTTAAGGTTGATAGTTTGAGCGTCAATTCGACGTGGAAATCCTAACAAGATGTAAAGCACTTTGCATTTCCGCATTCGAACTTTCTTCCTCTTCGTTTAGGTCGAATAACTAAAACTCCAGAAATGGGCGGCAGTGCCCGCTTTAGTCATCTGGAGGTTTTATGTTCGTCGATCGCTTGCTATCCGCTTTCAGCATCAGAGCGAAAGTCTTATTAGTACTGGTGCCGCTGGTCATGATCCTGGCGGCCGTCGGTGTCGTGAGCCTACAGGCGACCGGATTGCTGCAATCTCGCCTTCGGCTATCGAGCGAAGTTCTCGAGACTTTGAGCGGATTTCGGGACGTCTCTGAGAGCATGAACCGGTTTTTGGCGCAGAGTTCTACGGAGAACCGTGATGAGGCCCTGGCAAGTCTAAGGGGGCAGGGCGCCACGATGCTGTCGCTTCAGGAAGTCGCCACTGACGTTGGTAGTGACACTCGTGCTCTTGAAAGCAGTGAGTCCGCGATGTCCGCGATTTCTGACAGCATGGACCGCATGTGGTCCCTGCACAACGATGAGCTATCCATTCGTCGTGACGTTGCCGCAAGCTTGACCGAGATCAAGCAGGTCGCGGCCGACCTGAAGCTGGCCGCGGTTAAAGTCCGTGCGCAGGTCCGCAACCAGGAAAACTCTGGCAAAACGATGCTCAGAGAGGCTACCCGCTCAATCGACACGGCGGCAATTATGCAGCGGTTGTCGGAAAATTTGGTGAATCTGCCGGCTAGCGCGATGCAAACCCCCGAGGCACAGCAACAGGCGCTCATGATCAAAAAGGCGATGAAAACCGTCAAGCGCGTCGTTGCAACGGACGATGGTGGACAAGCAGTCGCAAACTTGGAACAGGCAATCTCCAGCGTCGTCGCCAATTCCGGGCTGGATAGCGCTTTCCTTCACAGCCTAGGGATCGACCTTAGTGCGTTTGCCCCGCGACTGCGAGATGACGCCATACAGCATATGATCGAGGGAACCCACGCAGTTCGAGCCTTGGATAAGCCATTGGCGGAATCGGAGACGCTCATTGCGGCAGTGGCATCGGTAGGCCAGGATGCCGATTCGATAGAGATTGAGATAAACAACCTGTTGCGGGCGGCCAGCACTGAAAACCAGGAGCGACTCATTGAGCAGCTTACGAAACTGACTCGTGACACCGTAGCGGTTGGAGGCGTAGCCGGTTCATTGCCAGACTTCCCCAAAATGGAGGAGGTCCTCTACTTACAGGGGGATGCCATCGAACAGAATACCGAGAAGTTGGTCAAGATCGCGGAAGGGCGGCAGGCGAAATACGCAGAGGCGGATAAAACCGTCCAGTCGATATGGAAAAATCTCGTGTCGTTCGCGTCGACTCAGGAACATGACGCTCACCGGGAAAGTGATTTCGCCCGACTATTGTCCGCAGCTGCTACCGTCTCCGGTGTTTTGGTCGCCCTCTTGGCCGGAGCCGGCCTGATGGTGACATTGCGCGCTCCAATCGAACGGATCGCAAGGCGCATGCAGGGGCTTGCAACCGGTGATCTTCAATCAGACATCGATGGCTGCCAGCGGAAAGACGAAATTGGCGATATGGCTCGCGCGCTTGAAGTTTTTCGCGGAAATGCGGTCTCGAAGCTCGAGGTTGAAGCCCGCGCGCAAGACGACCGTAAAACGGCTGATCAGGAGCGGACGGATCGTGAGTTTGAACGTGCTCAGCTTGAGAAAGAAGTGTCCAGCGCTGTACAAACACTCGGGGAGGCACTCTCTAGATTGGCGCGAGGAGACATCTCGCAGACCATCGACCGTCACTTCCATCCCAATCTCGAGCAACTGCGGCGTGACTTCAACCACTCACTGTGCGTCCTAAGGGATACCGTGTCCCATATCGACGAAAACACCCAACAAATCAAATGGGGAACCGACGAACTTTTCAAAGCCTCTGATGATTTGTCACGCCGGACTGAACGACAAGCTGCTTCTCTCGAAGAAACCGCAGCAGCCGTTGAGCAGGTGACTGCGACCGTGAGGAACTCCTCGGAGAATGCCTGCGAGACACAAGCGTTTGTTTCTGCAGTCAAGGAACATGCAGAGGGCGCGGCCATCATTGTAACTGATGCTATAAGCGCCATGGCACGAATTCAGGATGCATCTTACAAGATCGGTCAGATCATAGGATTGATCGATACGATTGCCTTCCAGACGAACTTGCTTGCGCTGAATGCCGGCGTTGAAGCAGCTCGTGCCGGCGATGCTGGAAAAGGCTTCGCGGTCGTTGCACAAGAAGTACGCGAGCTTGCCCAAAGATCGTCAGCCGCAGCGCTCGAGATCCGGCAGTTGATTTCAGAATCTTCGTCAGAGGTGGCCGTCGGTTCGGATTACGTCGGCAGGACCGGGGAGGCTCTGCACAGTATAGCGGCATCAATCGTGCAGATTTCTGATCGCATCGACCAGATTGTGAGTTCCAGCCGCGAACAAGCGACGTCGCTGGCTGAGATCAATAACAACGTCAATGTTCTTGATCAGGGGACGCAACAGAATGCAGCCATGGCTGAGCAGACAAACGCTGCAACGAAGACGCTTTCTGATCAGACTATCGAACTCAGCGAACGGCTTGCTGGGTTCAAGTTGACAGATGATAGGCCGGCTCATCGGGTAAGTCTCGCTGCATAAGGCAGCCGTAGTTAGATTCGAAGCATTCCGATGGCGCGCCATGCGGCCATCCAATCGAATGAAGGTCACATAACCGAGCGCACGATTTTGCTTCGATGCGCCGGTCTCTCTCCTGGTAGCTCTTTGTCGCTCTCCGTCGCGCAGGATTCAGCACGGCCGGGTCAACCTAAAGACAAAGATACTATCTTCCAGTGCTCAGACTTTGAAAGGTGTCTATCCGTGTGCGTACGTGAGTTGATTATTGGATTTTTTCTCGCCGCAACGCTGGCCATGCCGCTGACGGTGAAGGCTGGTGGGCTTAGTGAACTGCCACGGGAAGAGCGGAAGACCTACGAGTTATTGGACCCGCGGTTGCCCACGGGAGAATCTGTATTTCGGAATTTCAGAGCAAAGCGAGCGCCACCGTGGAAAATTGGTTACGCCTCGAGCTACGCTGACAACACATGGCGTGCGAACGTCCTTGATGAGTTTACAAATGAGCTTCTGCCGACTTTTAAGAAAGCTGGGCTGGTATCCGAGCTCGTCGTTACACAGTCCAATCTCGATGATAACGCCCAGATCAGCCAAATGCGGCAGATGGTAGATGATGGTGTCGACGCCATAATCATATGCTGCTCCAACCTTACAGCGCTCAACCCGACAATAGAGTACGCCTATTCGAAAGGCGTGCCTGTTATCTCATACTCCGGTTATGTGACGTCGCCGTTCGCAATCAATGCGACAGAGAATAACATGCAAGGTGGTTTTGAGGCGTCAAAGTGGTTGGCTGAAGAGATCGAAGGCAGCGGCAATGTGTTGCTTGTGTCCGGAATCACTGGCTTCGCCTCCTCAGACAGCTTCCAGGTCGGCGCCACAAAAGCCTTGGAGTACTATCCCGAGATCAACGTCGTCGGACAGGTTGACGGGAAATGGACAGACAGCGTCGCACAATCAGAATTGCAGAAATTTCTCGCCGCTAACCCTGGCCGAATTGACGGTATTATTGTTCAGTCGGGAGCTGAGTCTGGTGTGATCAACGCCGTCCGCCAGTCCGGGCGCGAGATAGTGCCGATCGTGCTTGGCGGAGAGGCTTCGGCATCATGCTTCTGGCGTAAGAATCCTGAATTTGTAAGCAGGAGCTTTCACTTCTGGCCGCCGCGCTCCGAGGCTCGTTTCGTATGGGACGTGATGATGCGCACTCTGGAGGGCCAAGGTCCGAAGATACAGTCCATTCTGCGACCGGCAATTCCTTACACGATCGATGATGTAAAAGCGGATTTGCCAGCCGATTGCGATCCCAATAGTGAAGACTGGCTCGAACCGAAGGATGCAGCTTGGTGGACTGCTGACGCTGCCGCTAAATATTTCGACAATCCAGCAGATCCGCTTTCTTGGAGGCCAACAAACTGATCTTGCACGCTGTATAGGCTGCGAAACGCTACCCCGCCCGGCCTGGGGCGGGGTTGACGACATGGTGGATGCCGCTGGTCGCGTCAGCAGGAATTCTAGAAACAATCCGGTTCCGAAGAAACGACGATGTGCCCGGCCTGGGCACTCTCGCCCCGGATGCTGGGCATATTCTACTGGGCTGTTACTGATCCTGTTCCATAATGTTGATTACCTGATTTTCGCTAAGCCTCTAGAATCATTGTATAAAGGTCACTTTCCTGCGCCCCCATTGGCGTGAAAATGAAGGTCCGCCCTCGTCCCTCACATCGGAACATCAAATTCCGTGACGTTTATGCTTCGGCCTCGAGCGCATGCTTCACGCGCACAATCAGCAGCGCCACGGCAACAATCACGATTGGAATGGAAACAAGCATCAGCAGCAGGCTGATGTGCGGCCCCCATGGCCGCCCGGTATAGCGGTGGCTTTGTATGAGCACATCCAGAACAAATCCGTCCTGATCTAGGGTTCGCCAGAGCCAGTGCTTCTTGTCGCGGAAACGGCCTCATCCAGATGCCACTTTTGGCCGAGCCGACCGGAACTGCGGCGGCGAATGTCGTTGGCGAAGGTACGACCAAATTTACCTGCCCGCAGGCGGATCGTCTGGTGCGAGACAATGATTCCACGAGCGGCCGGCATGTCCTCGACCATCCCAAGGCTCAAAAAGGGAAACGGAGATAAAGCCACACTGCGTGGGCAACAATTCAGCAGGAAAGCTGTGGCGGCGATAAGTGGTCACGGTCTGTCATGCTCAATCATCGCACAGCGAATCCCAAGGTCCGTTAACGTTTCGATGCCTCGGGGCGTGCGTTTGCGACGAGAAGTTCGGACTTCGGGACGGGCTTACTATAGTAGAACCCTTGTGCCACAGCGCAGCCGCTTTCAACCAAGAATTTTTCTTGATCGACCGTCTCCACGCCCTCAGCGACCACATTTTGCCCTAGGCAGCGCGCGATCGAGAGAATTGCCTTCACCAGTTCTCTACTTCGCTTGTCTGATCGATTGATGAATGACCGATCAATCTTGAGGGTATCAATGGGAAAGTTAGCCAAATAGCTCAGAGATGAGTAGCCGGTGCCGAAATCATCGATCGCTATGGAAATTCCGCTCGCATGCAATTGAGAGAGTGTCGTCGAAACGCCCTCGCAGTTGTGGAGCAGGAGACTCTCAGTTATTTCGACCTCGATCCACTCCGCACAACAACCGGTTTCCTGCAATACGTCCGCCACCGTTTGCGACAGATGCGGGCATTGAAACTGCTTAGGAGACAAATTTATCGCGATCTTGTGCGGGGGCAGTCCATCTGCATTCATGATGGCAGCCGTGCGACACGCCTCATGCAGCACCCATCGTCCGAGATCGATGATCAGTCCGGTTTCCTCGGCGACACCTATAAATTCTCCCGGAGGGATCATTCCCATCTTCGGATGATGCCATCGAAGCAGTGCTTCTGAACCGATCACCTTTCCGTTGTCTAATAGGACCTTTGGCTGATAATGGAGTTCAAGTTGCCCACGTTTCACAGCCAGGCGTAGGTCTGATTCTAGCGCCAGGCGCTTTTCAGCCCCAATCGTGAGATCCCTTGAGTAGAAGCGGAACTTGCTACGCCCCGAGCGCTTCGCTAAATACATCGCAGAATCTGCATATTTCACCAAATCGTCGGGAGCGTCGCCGTCATTTGGGAATACCGATATTCCGATGCTGCAGGATACAAAGATCTCCCTGTCGGAAAGCATGAAGCGTTCGCCGAATGCGGCGAGCATTCTGCTGGCAATTTGAGCCAAATCGTCATTGTCCTGAACATTCGGCAGCAAGACTGCAAATTCATCGCCACCGAGTCTCGCCACGGTGTCGCTGGCGCGGACGCCTTCTTTCATGCGTGTCGCCACCTGCCGCAGCAACTCGTCGCCGACGGGATGTCCCATAGTGTCATTGATCGCTTTGAAATGGTCCATGTCGATCAGCATCACCCCGGCTCGCTGGCCCGCCGAAGCCGCGTCCCTGATCATCTCGCGTAGCCGTTCATTGAAAAGTGTCCGGTTAGGCAGGCCGGTCAGAGAATCGTAGAATGCCATCTGATGGATTTTCTTACGGGACGTGTCCAGTTCGGTGATATCGCGGGCGACGCCGAGAATCCCCATCAGCTTTCCCCCCGTGAATACCGGAACCTTACGTGTTTCCAAAAGCGTTGATCGACCATCCTCGTGCGCGGTGAACCGTTCCTCATTGATGAGAATACGGCCGGCTTGCATGGCCTCCTCATCCTTGTCACGAAAAAACTGGGCGAGTTCGGGCGTAAACAGATCATAGTCCGTTTTCCCAACGATTTCCGCTTCTGCCTTGCCGACCAACCCTTCGAAGGCATGATTGCACAACAGATATTTGCCTGTTACGTCTTTCAGCCATACCATATCCGGAATGGTCTGCAGGACACTTAGGAGGCGAGCCCGAGCTTCAATAGTTGTGCCCTCGGCGTGCTTCCGTTCGGTAATATCGCGAGATAGCACCAGAAAAGTGATGGTTGAGTGGTCACTGCTTGGTCGCTTTGCCACCGACAGTTCAAACCAACGGGATTCGCCGTTTGGTAGGGCAATACGGACACAACGACCGTAGGAGGCGCCGGTTTCATCGGCTTCTTCAAGAGCCAGCATAGCGATGTCGGCCTGATCTGGAGGGAGCACATCGCGGACAAGCTTACCGAGCAGCACTTCTTCTCGCTGCGCCAGGAGCTCCTGATTCCTTGCCCAGACCTGCAGGTAGCGACCGTCGGCATCTACCTCGAACAGAACGTCAGGAATGGCGGCAATAATTCCCTCTGCGAATTCAAGAGCCTCTTTGAGATCATGCTCCGCACGTTTTCGCTCTGTGATGTCCAACATCGCGCCAACCAAGCCGATCCTGTTACCGGCGATATCAGTGATCGCTGTTTTGCTGAGTAAAAGATCAACGATACCACCATCTTCGGCGGTGGCCTTTGCTTCATATTGCTGAACACCGCCATTTGCAAAAAGCGCCTCGTCCAAGGCTGCATACGTCTCGGCTATGGGTGCGGGTACCAAATCGAAGACGGTTTTTCCGATGATATCTTCCTTTGAACGGCCGGAGAAGCTTTCGAAGGCCCTGTTGCAACCAAGGTGTATCCCATCTCTGTTTTTGAAGAAGACGGGTAACGGGATCGCGTCGAGTACGACGGCACTGGACATCTCTTCGGCGTTGAATGGCAAGTCGACGTTTGTCGCAGGATGCCGGGGATTCGCCCGAAAAGCCTTCTCAAACGGTTGCTTTAGACTTGCGACATCTGCGTTGTGACCGTGCGAGCGCCGGACGACGGAGGCTTCCGAAAATGGCGGTGCCGTGCCCGTAGCAAGCGGAGGGCTGGCATTGACCGCGTTGCGGAAGGCGCCACGCCCCTGGTTGATTTGAGCATCAGTCGCCATCTCGGCTTCCACAGGCTGTTCGGGGCGGGATGTGCGTGCCGATTGACGTACGTGTTTCATGTGCCTGTCCTGCTTTGTCACGTGGCTGAGCAATCATGCGTCAAGCCAGCTTTTTGTTAGGACCGCACAAGTCATTTGGCGGGAGTACCATGCCGCTACCCCACCGGGATATCGCTCTCATTTAGAATCATCAAAGATGCGTATTTGACTGTCGTCGGCGACGCCGCCCATGCGATTTAGAACGCTTGCCAATCATCGTTCGAAGGCGCGAGCGCCAGGTTACCGCGGCGCATCGGATAGTTTCCGCGGTCGACCCTTGTATGACCGGCCGGGGACATCTTTCCAAGTTCGCCCGTCACCGTCTGTGGCTGGAAATCCGCGCTCTTTTCTTCGAAGTGGAAATGTCTCAACAACGCGGCGAGGCTTTGGCTCTCTTGGGCGAGATGTGATCCTGCAGAATTCATCTCCGCGACCATGTTCGCATTTTCTTGAGTGGCATGGTCCATATGATTAACCGCGCCGTTGATCTCGCGCAGGCCCGACGATTGTTCCTGGGAGGCTGTTGCGATTGCGTCCATATGAAGATTTACATCCTGCACAAGCTCTTCAATCGTTCTCAGGCCCGATCCGGTTTCGCTCACGAGCCTTACGCCCTCGTCGACGGCTAGAGCTGAATTGCCGATGAGATCCTTGATTTCTTTCGCCGCTGTCGCTGAGCGCTGTGCAAGCTCCCTGACCTCCTGGGCAACAACCGCAAAGCCTTTTCCCGCGTCGCCAGCACGCGCTGCTTCGACGCCGGCGTTCAGCGCCAGGAGGTTCGTTTGGAAGGCGATCGCGTCGATGACGCTAATGATCTGCGCAATCTGTTTAGAGGAGCTTTCAATGCGGTTCATGGCTCCGATTGCATTGCGCACAACGCGACCGGACATTTCCGCATGATCTCGCATCTGTCGGACGGCTCCGCGCGCCTCAGCCGTCCTCTTTGTCGTCGATACAACGTTGGCGGTTATTTCCTCCAGCGCGGCTGCAGTTTCCTCGAGCGAAGCCGCCTGCTGCTCCGTGCGTCTTGAAAGATTTTCAGATGCGGCCGAGACGCCCGAGCTGCCATTCGTGACCGTTTCGACTGAATGACCGACGGTAACAAGCGCGTCCCGGAGCTGACGAATGGAAGCGTTGAAATCCCTGCGCAAACTTTCAAACTGTGGTGCTAACGGCTCCTCAATCTCATAAATCAAGTCTCCATCCGCCATCCGCTTCAACCCGGTTGCCAATGCCGTCGTCGCTCGGACGAGGCGCTCTTCTGCTTCTTTTTCCGCCCTTACCTGAATATCCCGCTTCTCTTGGTCAGAACGAATGCGCTCAGCTTCCGCGGATGTCTCCAGGTTATTTTTCTGTATGGCCGCGCCGCGGAAAAACTCAAGGCAACGCGCCATGTCCCCGATCTCGTCGCGTCGGATCGTCAAGGGTACCGGCGCCGACGTATCGCCTTCTGCGAGTGCCTTCATTCGGCTTGTCAGAGTCCGAATGGAATTTGAAATTCTCCGAACGACCGAAATGCACAGAACGAGTACCGTAGACATGATCAGAAGTGTGGCGCCGGTGTAGCCGATAAAGGCATTGCGAAGATCGGCGTACCGCTGAAATGCCATCTCGTCCAGTTTGTCGCCGGTGCGCATTATGAGCTCGGTCAACAAAGCAGCCCGTTGTTGAGTAATTTCATTCCATCGATCCAACGTCTCGGGGGGGAAGGAAACGCCCGGCTGGTTCGCATACATCTGATCGCGAACGCCCGCGATGAACTTGCCTGCGGCGCTGGCCTCGAAGTCGTCATAAGATTTGACGAGATCGGCAGGGAGAAATTCGTGCATCGTAGGCACATAAAGCTGCTTTAGATTTTTTGATTGTAAGAGGGACGAAAATAGATCGAAGGACATCGCTGAATTTTTGATGAAGGCTCGGCCGGGCCTGATCTCCAGCAAACTAGCTTCCGTGATCTGCATCAGCGCGTGAAAACCGGTAATTTGGCG
Organism: Rhizobium lentis; assembly: GCF_014200175.1. Taxonomy (GTDB): domain Bacteria; phylum Pseudomonadota; class Alphaproteobacteria; order Rhizobiales; family Rhizobiaceae; genus Rhizobium; species Rhizobium mulingense. The sequence continues at coordinate 86,939 of NZ_JACHBD010000014.1, forward strand.
TGCCAAATCCAAATTATTGACAGTCGCCCCAGTGCGACGGACGAGCTCCAAACCCGCAACGGCAGCTGGGCGCAAGGCAACAGCTCCCTCCGCCTCGCCCGCCGTTCCGTCATCGATGCGCCGGCGGAAGCTATCGATATTGTCCCGCCTTTCACGAATGATCTGCACTGCCCGTTCTATGGCCGGATCGTCAAATGCCTTTTTCCAAGAGTCGTAAGCGGAAAAGACCGCTGTAAAAGCCCTGTCCGATGCGGCTCGCTTTGCCCGACGGACGTCGGTGCCTGCAAACGCTTCCGCCGCTATAGCCTGGGCGAGGAATCCGCCTTCCCGCCCAAGTTGCTGCGTTGTTTGTGCGCTTCGGAACATAGAATATTCGTGGTAATATCCCAGTGATGTTGATACTCCGATGAGTACGAACGCCGTCAACGGAATAATTGCCAAAATCATTAAAAGTAGGGATAGCGGCAGTCTGGACATACGTTCCTCATGGACTATAAATTACACCGGATTCCATTAGCGACGCGGTCAAGAACTTTGTGAAATCGACCGCTACATATGAGATGAGCTCGGCAGACTTACCATATGATTAACCCCTGTACTGATTTGAAACTGCGTTGCGCAGATCGGAACATCGTTGCGTTCAGGGGATCATCTGCAAGACAGATCTTGGGCCGAGCCAGTCGGTTTGCTGGAGAGTTCTGTTGCTATCAAGCCTTGAAGACGGTCGAGCGCGCTGACTGATCGTAGATCAGTCGGCGCAATCCGCCTCTGATATACGCAATGTTTCAGAGGGATATACTCCATAGCGCTTGCGATAGTCCGCAGAAAATCTGCCTCTATGAATGAAGCCCCATTTCAGAGCGACCTGCTTGACCGAGATGCCAGGCTCGCCTGTCATCAGTTCCTGATGCACTGATTCCAACCGTAGGTGCTGCAGAAATGCCAGAGGGGTCGTATTTCGGAAGTTGCGAAAACCGCTCTGAAGAGTGCGTCGGCTCACGCCACAAGCCGTTGCGATTTCCTCAAGAGATAGCGGCCGAGCAATATTGGCACGCATATAGTCGACCGCCCGCTTAACGGCCTTGGGTAAGGGTGGTTCAGCAACGCGGCATAACTCAGGTGAGTAGCGATGCTGCGCAGCTTCGATCAAAAGCTCTATCGTCGTTTCGGTGAGGTGATTAAGTGCTATCGGCGATTGAAGGAGGGTTCCGTCTCGTAATCCTGCATAAAGCACTGGTACCAGTTGCACCAAAAGGGAGCCGAACCCGACCGATAGGTCGATTTCTGGCGAAAAATCGAGGCTGCCTCTTATTGGCGTATTGAGCCGACGTGCTAAACGGCGCGTCAGCTCATCATGGGAGATCCTAAGACCCAAATGTTTCCTGGGCCCAATGAATTGGGTTGTACTCGCCGACATACTGTTCACGAAAACGCCACGCCTTCCCTCTGACAGGATTTGTCTGCCGTCCACGGTAACGACCGATCGCCCATATAGTGGAAGCATGATAATGTTTGCCTCCGCCGGTCCCTGGTGCTGGACCGTTAGGTCGCCCTCGTAATGCGCGGCAATAACTGCAATCGGGCCATTGGTAATCGCATGTATATCGTAGGCGATCGTCTTGTCGCCCTGTACATGCGCTGGAGATTGCGGGGAAAGCCTGGAAAGCGCTTCCGCGAGTTCCTCGCTGCAAGTGCCTTTGAGCGAGAAATGGTCAATCTTGGAGGGGACACTCTCAACTCTCCACATCATCACTTCCTTCCCGAAACGGTTTCCAAGCATGAGGTCGGCCTTTCGCCATCGACGGGCGAACAGGGCAATTGAGGGGTTGCAACCGGTCCTTCGCCGTCACTTCGACGGGAATCTTAGACTTAAGGGCAAAGAGGCGAGCCCATGACGCCGGTCGATTTTGTCAGTGATGCGCGAGCAATTTGGGCCCATAGGTTCATCGCTTCTACTCCCAGTTCGCGACGATGGCTCGTGGTGAGGTCATGGGGTGGGGTGTGGAACAGGGTGGAGCCGAAGCGCTACATCCGGCATGAACTCTCGTTTTACAGCGTGGTAGGATCGAAGCTTGTTGTTGGCGAAGGTATGACCAAATTACTCTGCCCACAGGCGGATCGTCTGGTGCGAGACAATGATCCCAGGACCGGCCAGCATGGCCTCGATCACCCGCAGGCGCAAAAGCAAAACGGAAAGAAAGCCACACCGCGTGCGCAATAATTTCAGCAGGAAAGCGGCGGGGGCGATAAAGCGGGTCACGGTTTGTCATGCCCAATCATCGCACAGCGAACCCAAGGTCCGTTCCCCCCGTTGGCACCTGCGAAACGCGCTTTTCTTGTGCTGTATCAGAGACTGCGAACGCAGTAGTTCCGCTCTCCCGCTGGGGGCATGTAGAACGTCTGCTTGCCAGATACGAAACATTTGACAGAGCCGCCGCCGCGCCCGCGTCCTCTAAACGAGGGCCGCGTTCATCGATCTCGCGGCAATAATCGATCAGGGCTTCGATGGTCACCATGAGAAGGTTGTGGCGCGCGGCGAATTCGCTGAGTTCGGGAAGACGCGCCATAGTGCCGTCGTCGTTGGCGATTTCGCAGATAACACCCGCTGGCTCGAGCCCGGCGAGCCGAGCGAAATCCACCGCGGCTTCCGTATGGCCGGGGCGTCCGAGAACACCGGACGGGTTTGCCCGAAGGGGGAATATGTGGCCTGGCCGGGAGAGGTCCTCCGGCATCGTCGATGCGTCGGCAAGCGCCCTGATGGTCTTGGCGCGGTCTTCTGCGGAAATACCGGTTGATACGCCTTCTATCAGGTCCACCGAGACCGTGAACGCCGTCTGCATGGAATCCGAGTTGCGCTCCACCATGAGCGGGATATCCAGTTCGTCCAACCGGTCCCCGTTCATCGGCACGCAGATCAGGCCGCGCGCATAACGCATCATGAAAGCAACATGATCATTCGTCACCTTGTCCGCGGCAACGAGGATGTCGCCTTCGTTTTCCCGGTCTTCATCGTCCACGACGATGATCATCTCTCCGGCGGCGATTGCTTTAACCGCGCTCTCGATGGAAGCAAAATTCATGTTCTTCTCCTTGAACTAAACATGGCCCAGAGTGCGTGCGAGTTGGCGGTCGACCCGCTCCCGAAGTTCCGCAGACGGTGCCGAATCCGGGAAGTCGCTGTCCATCGCATAGATGAAGTCACCGCGAATCTCGGCTTTGAAGAAGCCCATCAATGAACGCAAGTGAGCCTCGACATGCTCGCCATGGGCCTCGGCCTTACCCGTTGCGAATATCGAAACGGGTTTCCCCTGCAGAGCTGTCATTTCGAAGAGGTCGAAAAGATGCTTGAGAAGACCGGTCATCGAGGACTTGAAGACCGGTGTCCCCACAACGAGGACGTCTGAAGACTGGATTGCGTCAAGAACGTTCGCAAGTTCAGCAGGAGCCTCCGAACGCCACAGGGTGGTTCCTAACACCGGGAGCACATCGACCAGGTCAAACAGATATCGGGCGTAGCCGGGAGGGGCGCTCGAGAGTGCATATTCCCCGAGCGCCCGCGTCTTGGAGGGGCGCGAGACATTGCCGGTTATCGCGACAATCTTCATTTTGCCGGCCCTCCGATCAGATCTGGTTGCGGATATGCGGGGTACGCGCATAGACGGCCACCATCGGCACGATCAGCAGACCCACGATCGCCTGTTGCGCGGCAAAGCTGAGGCCGAGCCCAACCAGCAGAGACGTCAATATCGTCAATACGAGTACCCCGAGAACGGTTGCCCCGTATCCGCCTGCGCCACCGAGCAGCGAGGTGCCGCCGATCACAACGGCCGCAACGGTGGTGAAGAGGTATGGATCTCCGACGCCAACGAAGCCGCCGCCGGAAAACCCGAGCAGCAATACGCCCGTCAGTGCCGACATCGACCCACTGATACCGTGAATGCTGGTCCAGACCTTGGTTTCGGAAATGCCAAGCCGTGCCGCTGCAGTCCTGCTGCCGCCGACGGCGTAGATGGAGCGGCCGAACCATGTGTTATACAGAGCCCAGATGGTGACGAGCGCCACGAGGAGCCACACCAGCACCACGGGCGGCAGGGGCAGCCCGAAGGTCTTCCCGTTGAACGCTGCGATATTCCGGAGCCAGTCCGGTACGGGGGCGAAAACCGTTCCGCCGTAGTCGGAACCGATGGAGGTGTAGAGTTGTACCGCGCCGACAAATGCGAAGCCGACCCCTAGGGACATGATGAGAGCCTGGCCCTGCAGCCTGAAGCTCAAAAAGCCGTTCGCAAGCCCGATTGCTGCTCCCAGGAGAACGACCACGATCACGGCCAGCCAGGCAGGCATCCCGGTGACCAACAGGCTTGGGAAGAGAATATTCGCTCCCCCGATGACATAGGGAATGGAGAGATCAAGCGCGCCGACCATGGCACATAGCGTCTGTCCCAACGATGCAAGCCCCAGGAAAGCGGCAAGCAGCAATATCGAACGCGCGTTACGGGGCGAGATAAACCCCGGAACAAGGATCGTACCCAGCACGAGAAGTGCGACAAGCAGACCAAAGCCAATTACGATACTGCGCTGCAGCTTTACCGATCGTCCTGTGATTTGGCTCATCGTCTGTTCCGTTGCGAGTGAAGTCATTACCAGTCCTCCCTAGAAAGCCGTGCGCCGGGCCGTCATGAATACGTTGACGAGGAGCGATGCCACGAGGATCAGGCCGAAAGCCATTTGCGTCACGAACCCCGTCACGCTTCCGAAGCTGAAGGCGGATAGCAGGTACGAGATGAGAAACATGTTCAGCGCACCAAGCGTGGACCCCAAAGCTCCCCCTCTCCCGCCAGCCAGGTTTGCGCCACCGAGCACCAGGGCGGTAACCGCCTGGAGCGTGTAGCTGCTTCCCTGGGTAGGATCGCCCGAAGAGATCAATGCCGTATAGCTGAGCGCGGCAAGGCCGACGAAGACGCCGCCGAGGAGATGGGCGCAGATGCGTACGGTGTCGACTTTCACCCCGCTCGTGTAGGCCATGCGTTCGTCAGCGCCTGTCATGCGGAGGTGAGAGTAAAAGGTGGTCCGGCGCATAACGGCCCAAAGAGCCAACGCCGCCAAGACGATGATCAGCACCGGAGATAAGATCGTCGTTCCTGCTCCCCACGTCATCATCCAGTCCGGCGCAACACCGCCCGGCCTTGACATGACCATGAGGTTCAAGCCTGAAAGGACGAGGAAGCTGGAGAGCGTGACGATGATGGGGGCGACCCGGACGTAGATGATGATGAGCGCCTGCAGCAACTGGTACAGTGCGCCGACTGCCACCACCCAGCAAATCACCGCGAGCGGAGACGTGTAACCACTTGCCGAGAGCCAGCCGATCAGGGTGACGTTCACGAAACCCATCAGCGGGCCAACGGAAAGGTCGACCGAACCGCGGCCTGCCATCACGATCGGTGTCAGGGCCAGCGTCGTGAGGATCAAAGGTGCTGCGACGATGATTGCTCCGCCCATTCCGGTTGCGGTGAACAGCCGCGGCGAGAGCACGGCTGCGGCGGCGAGCAACACTCCGAAAAGAACGAGCGGTACGGTCAGCGACCTGTCGAGCGCAGGAAATCCAAAACGTTGCGACATCAGTGTGCCTTTCTCTCTTTGGAGAATTCCATGGTGTCGGCAACCGAGCGACCGAACATTGCAGCGAGAATGGTTTCTTCGTTGATGTCAGGGCCGTCGAGGGAACGATGGATGCTCCCTTTGTGAAAGACATCAACGCGATCGGCGAAACCGAGAAACTCCTCGATCTCGCTCGAAAGGTAGATTACCGAGCCGCCACCTTCGGCAAACAGCCGAAGCTCGCGATACAGGTCGCGTTTGGTGTTGAGGTCCACGCCTCGAGCAGGGTCGTTAAGAACGATCACTCTGGGATCATTGGCGAAGGCACGACCGATCAGGACCTTCTGCTGGTTACCCCCCGAAAGGGACGTAATCCGGTTGTCCGGGTGTCCGATCTTGACGCGGAGCCGCTCGACCTCCCGGGCAAACGTCTGCTTCAGCTTTTTCCGCCTGATGACACCGAACGGCCCCAGGTTCTTTTGGTAGATACCGATGGCGAGGTTCTCGAAAATGCTCTGCTGCGGGAAAATTCCTTCCCGCTTCCGGTCTCCGGATACGTACACAATGCCCTTGTTCGCGGCGTCGTCGAGCGTGCTGACTTTGACGAGACCGGTGCTCTCCCGATCCAGGATCCGGACCTCCCCTCCGAACGGCGATATAATCCTCGCGACCAGTCGCACGAAGGCGTCCTGGCCCTGGCCGTCCAGTCCCGCAACGCCCACGATAGATCCCTGCGGGAGGACGAAGTCGAACGGTTGCGATGCCTCTTGGGGGCGCGCGCCATGCACGGAAAGAACCTCCCTGCGATCACCCAACAGGCCCGCTGCAGACGTTGAAGCGGCGGCGGAAATCTGGCGGTCTTGAGGGGTCATCATGCGGAGGAGGTTCGCCTCGGTGATCTCGGATTTCTCAAGGACACCGACGGTGAAACCGTCTCTCAGTATTGTCGCCCGGTCGGCGATACGGACGAGCTCAGCGATGCGGTGCGTGACGATGATTACCGCGCACCCCTCGGACCGGAGCCGATCGATCTCTTCGTGGAGCCGGACGGTCGCATCGAGATCGAGTGCAGCCGAGGACTCGTCCAGGATCAAGACCTTGGGTTTCCTTAGAACGGCCCGGGCGATCACGATCCATTGCTTGATGCTGAGCGGAAGATCACCGACGTTCTGCCTGAGATCGATATGCTTTCCGACCAGGCGGTCCAGAAGGCTTTGCGCAACGCTTTCACGTTCCCTGGAGGATTTCCGAAGCGAGAACAGGTCCTCGCTTCCCACGAAAAGGTTGTCGAGGACACTCGCCTCATCGGCGACAAGGACTTCCTGGAAGATCGTAGCGAGCCCAACCCCTTTGGCATCGACTGGTGAGGCGATGGGCTTGCCAAGGATCAGGACAGATCCTGCATCGGCAGCGATAACTCCGGACATGATCTTCGCCATGGTGCTCTTGCCGCTGCCATTCTCGCCAACGATCGCGTGCACCTCTCCTGCCCTGGCGACAAAATCGCATTTCTTCAAAGCCTTCGTTTCGCCAAACGATTTGGCAACGGCCGTCATGCTTACGGCGACGTCATTCGTCATGCCCATCCTCCCTTTAGGCAGCAGCAAATCGCGCCAGGGCATCCGATGCCCGGCCTCTTGCTGGATTGTGACTGCCGTCCTTGAATGATCCGAGTACTCACCCGGCGAACAGCAGAATGACAGATTGTCTGCTAATCTGTCAATAGAGACGTCGTGGCCTTGTCGGGATGTCGAGTTGGTTTCGATGAAATCACGATGATATGGTCGCTAGACGCCCCGATATTTGCGAAAGCGCGTTGCCACGCACCTGACGTCCGGTCAGTGGTTCTCAACCGGAACTCGTCCGCCAGATCGGAAGCGATCTGGCGGCCTTCGGCTATCAAGCCAAGACCAAAGCGCTGTTGAAGGTGTCCGGTCATGGGAATTACCATCGCACCCACTCCGATGAAGGCGACCGTTTCAATTGGGGGATACGTCACAGCCCAACCTCCACGCTTCGAAGGCGGCAAGTGCCACTCGATTTAGCCCCTTCACGGGGGTGCCCGGGCAAACCGCACTCATTGTCGATCAGCCCATAGGGGTGCGCAACCGTGAAAGGATCACGGGAATTCTTCGAAGTTTTCCTTCGCGGGGTCGTGGGCAAGCCACGGCCTGGCGTGGGACAGCCAGACGTTGGACATAGGAACTGAACCAGGATCAGTGTCAAAAGTGCCTGCCCGCAGCACCTTCATCTCCGGGTTGGCAGGCCGTTCGGCATAAACGTGCGAACCACACCGTGAGCAGAACCACCTCAGTTTTCCAGGCGTCGACTCAAAGCTGTGAAGGACGTCATCGCCGGAAATCAGATTAAAGTTCTCACTCTTCACCTTGGCGGCAGTGTTATGATCGGCCGCATGGGACTTTCTGCACGTCTGGCAGAAGCAGTTCCACATCGGGCCGTCCAGTTCCAACACTTCGTACTGGACCGCTTTACATTGGCAAGATCCGAGGATCGGCATCTTCAAAATCCTTTCATTGCTTTATCGAGTTGTGGCGGTCGCGCGCTCGCGGAAAGCCACCGCTTCAGGTTTCGTGCAGCCTGCCGGATTCTGTCTTCATTCTCCACGAGAGCCAGCCGTACGAATTCGTCACCCATCTCGCCGAAACCGATACCAGGCGAAATCGCGACCTGTGCCTTCTCGAGCACGAGTTTCGAAAACTCCAGCGAGCCAAGGTGTCGGAAATCCGGAGGTATCTTAGCCCATGCGAACATCGTCGCCGCAGGAGCTGGAACGTCGAAACCGGCATCGGCAAAGGTCTTCACCAGTGTATCTCTGCGCGTCTTGTAAATGTCTCGGGCCCGCGCGGCGTCCTCCCCGTCCGAGTTTAGGGCATGAGCGGCGGCGACTTGGATTGGCGTAAATGCTCCGTAGTCCAGGTACGATTTCACGCGCGTCAACGCCCGGATGAGCCGTTCGTTGCCCACCGCAAACCCAACGCGCCAACCGGGCATAGAGAATGTCTTCGACATCGAGGAGAACTCGACGGCCACGTCGATCGCGCCGGGGACTTCGAGAACAGACGGCGGTGGCGGACCGTCGAAATAGATTTCAGCGTAGGCGATATCCGACAGAACGATGAGATCGTGCTTCTTCGCGAAGGCGATGACGTCCTTATAGAAGTCGAGCGTCGCGACGCGAGCGGTGGGGTTCGACGGGTAGCTTATGATGAGCGCCAGAGGCTTCGGTACCGAATGCCGCACCGCCATTTCGAGAGCTTGGAAGAAGGTCTCATCCGGCTCGACCGGTACCGACCTTATCACGCCCCCTGCCATGAGAAATCCGAACGTATGAATCGGATAGGAAGGGTTCGGACAGAGAATGACATCCCCGGGGGCGGTTATGGCCTGCGCCATGTTCGCAAACCCCTCCTTGGACCCGAGCGTTGCAACAACCTGGGTATCCGGATCAAGCTTCACATTAAACCGGCGGGCGTAATACGCAGCCTTGGCGCGGCGAAGCCCGATAATGCCCTTGGAAGCCGAATAGCGGTGCGTGCGCGGATGCTGCACCGCTTCGCATAGCTTGTCCACAACCCAGCTTGGCGTGGGAAGATCGGGATTGCCCATTCCAAGATCGATGATGTCGACTCCGGCCGCGCGCGCGCTGGACTTGAGACGGTTCACCTCGTCGAAGACGTAAGGAGGCAAACGCTGTATCTTGTGGAATTCCAACTTCTGGCTCCTTATCGTAGGTCCTCCGCGCCGACGGATGAAGCCGGCGCGGAGGTCGCTGGACAACTTGGGAGGTCGTCGATTACTTCTTCGGGCGCCAGGCCAGCGGATCTTCCGGGCGCTCGAAGTACTGTGCTGCTACGTCCGCGGGCCACCATGCGTCGCCCTTGGGCTCGATCCACGCCGTGGAGTTCGGATCGCAATCTTCCGGAATTGCTTCCTTCACATCGTCGATCGTGTAGGGAAGAGCCGGTCGCAGGATCGACTGGATCTTCGGCCCCTGGCCTTGGAGTGTCCTCATCATCACGTCCCACACCAGGCGAGCATCGGCCCGCGGCGGCCAGAAATGGAAGCTCTGGCTGATGAAGTCGGGATTGTTGCGCCAATAGCACGCCGCCGACGCCTCGCCGCCGAGGACGATTGGCATCATGTCGCGCCCGGACTGCTGGACCGCGTTGACGACACCGTTTTCCGACGCCGACTGGACCAGGATACCTGCGATTTCGGTAGGGTTGGTCGCGAGGAATTTCTGGACTTCGACCTGGGCGACCTGATCGGTCCACTTGCCAGCGACATCGCCCACGACGGTGATGTCCTTATACTCGTCGAACGCCTTCTTGGCACCGACATTGAAGCTGTCGGACGATGCGAAGCCCGGGATGCCTGAAACCGTCAGGACGTTGCCCTTACCGCCGATTTCCTCCGCCAGCCATTTCGCGGCCGTGTAACCGCCCTGGGTGTTGTTTTCGGTCGCATTGATCGCGTAGGGCGATGTCACGTAACCCGAGAAGGAGAAAACCGGAACGCCCTTGGAATGCGCGTATTCGATGGTCTGGTTGATGGCCGTCACGTTCGAGCAGCAGATGATGATGGCATCGACGCCGTCGTCGACCATCTGGCGCATCTGCTGGATTTGCGTCGCGTCCTTCAGGTCGGACTGCGTGACGACAAGGTCAGATACCAGTCCAGCCTCCTTGTATTTGGGAAGCAGAACCTCGTTCATTTCAGTGAGGATCTGGGCACGCCACGTGTTGCCGGCATAAGTGGACGCGTAGCCGATTTTCCACGGCGGCGGCCGCTTCGCCACAAAATCCTTGAGCGGCGTACCGCCGAGGGGAATTGCCGGGTCCACGAGCTGGTAAAGCTGCTTCTGGTCCGGTGGTAGCGAGTCTAAGCCGTCCGCGAATGCGGCGGTGGTCATCAGGCCTAGCCCGATGATCACGCTCAATGCGGTGTAAACCTTCTTCAGCATGTGTAGGGTCTCCTCCCCTTCGTACATCCGCTACAGCAGTCGACGCCGTTGGCGTCGAGCCACGGAATTGGTGAAACGTGTTTCGATTTCGGATTGGTGGCGGGCGGCTTAGCCGCCCGCGGAACGGTCAGTTCCTGAGGCCAGCCTGTTTCAGCAGGGGCATGACGCGGTCGTTGAAGAACGGCAGTTCTTCGTTGTAGTCGACCATTGTGAGAAGCGCGCCGTCGACGCCCGTATTGCTCAACGCGACGAGCTTGTCGGCGACCTGTTCCGGCGTTCCGACGATCGGGTAGCCGCCCCAGCCAGCGATAAAGCGCTCCTTGAACTTCTGGTACATCTCCGCCGAGTGGTTCTGTGACTGAACCTGGAGAACCTCGCAGATGTTTTCGCAGGCTTCCCAATCGCCCTTCTGGTTCACGTAGTAGTCATAGTAGTCCCGGGCTTCCTTTTCGGTCTCGCGAACGACGACCGGGCACGCGGTGAAGGTTCCGAGTTCGCGCTTGTATTCCTCGCGAGCCAGTTCCTTCACCTTCTTCACCCAGGCTGCGCCCGATTCCATGTCCTGCATGAAGCCGAAGTTGAAGTCGCAGAACTTCGCGGTGAAGTGCAGGCCCTTGCCCGAGGAGCCGGCGCAGATGAGGACCGGGCGGCCCGTCTCCTTGTTATAGGGCTTCGGCTCGCTGAACGCGTCTTTCACCTTGAGGAACTGGCCGTCATAGGTGACGCCGTTCTTCTTCCACAAGGTGTCAACGATTTCCATCCATTCCGTGGCATATTCGTAGCGGGTGTCGTGTTCCATCATCGGAACGCCGAACATCTCCATTTCCGGGGTAAACCAACCCGTCACCAGGTTCAGGCCGTATCGGCCCTTCGAAATATTGTCGATAGTCGTCGCCATCTTCGTCGCGACGATCGGGTTCAGGGTCGGGATATGCGTCGTCGAGAAAAACTGCAGCTTCGTGGTCACGGCAGCCAGGGCCGCGGCCCACGTGAACGTGTCCATGTTCACGCCGTTGAAGTTCGTCGGCCCGCCGAAACCGCGCCACCGGGCGATCGGCACCATGCATTCCCACCCGGCCGCTTCGAGCTTTTTGGCAATTTCGACATTGTGTTCGAAAGTCGGTTCGAACGTTGATTCCGCGGTGGTGATGGCGCAAGCGCTCGAACAATTTGTTCCAAATACGCCAAGCTTCAGCTTGTTGCCGTTAAACATAGGGTTTCCGGCGGCGCGGAAATCATCGCTGGTCGTCATATTGAAGTCTCCTCCACAGAGTTGGTCTGTTCCCGGCCCGAAGGCCGGGGCACCGATTAGATGCCCATGTCCTCGAAGACTTCCTGTGCGACGCGGAAGCTGTCGATCGCCGCGGGCACGCCGCAATAGATCGCGACCTGAAGGAAAACTTCACGAAGCTCGTCCTTGCTGAGGCCGTTATTGATCGCGCCGCGAACGTGCAGCTTCAACTCGTGGGGGCGGTTAAGGGCGGAAATCATGCCCAGATTAAGAAGGCTGCGTGAACGGCGGTCGAGGCCGGGCCTGTTCCAGATCTCGTTCCAGCAATATTCGGTGACAAGCTCCTGCATCGGCCAGTTGAACTCGGTCGCCTTGTTTACCGAAGCGTCTACATATGCACCGCCAAGAACCTCCCGACGGGTCTGCAGACCCTTCTCGAACCGTTCACTGACGGGACGCCCATTCACTTGCGATTTCACATCGGTGGCAATAGTCACGGATCAAACTCCTCATTATCGGCCGAAAGGCATTTGGGGGATGTCAAAGGCCGAAAAAGCTCGGCCAAACGTTTCAGGCGGCAGCATCGATCAGCGCTGCCGATCGAACCAATTTCCCGTCCTCGTAGAGGAGCGGGGCAATATTCTCGATAAACCGGGCCTCGATGACTTCGCCGAGAACGACGTCATGGGTGCCGACGGTAACGGCGGAGTTGAGGCTGCAAACGAATGCGGCCTGGGCGTCGCCAAGGATGGGAACTCCGCCAGCCGTGATCCACTCACCATGCGCGAACCTCTCCTCTCCCTTCAGTTTTCCACTGAACAGCGGAACCAAAGGCGCATGGCTAAGATGCAGCATGTTGACCGCGAATTTTCCCGTAAGCTTGAGTGGGCCGCTGATCGAAGCAGATTGGTTGATGCAAACCAGGAGGGTCGGCGGGTCAGCCGTCACCGACTGGACGGCGGTTGCGGCCATGCCGTAACGGGCACCTTCCCATTCCGTTGTGATCAGGCAAATTGTCGATGTGAACCGGCGCAAAGCGGTCTTGAACGCCGCTTGCGCTGCTATTTCAGCACCAGCCATGGTTACCTCCCCAAGTCATTCGATAGGCAAGATAAGCAGATTAGCAGACAATCTGTCAACACGTTTTATTCGTCATTGACAGATTGTCTGCGAAAATGTTTTCTCGATACAGCGAAAGAGGAGACGATTATGGATCTGGAATCGAAAGTATGTGTGGTGACCGGGGCTGGCAGCGGGATCGGGCGCGCAACAGCTGAACTGTTTGCGCGCCAGGGCGCTAAGGTTGGCGTCGTCGACGTCAACATCGATGCCGCACGAGACGTCGCCCGAGAAATGGGGACAAGTGCGATCGCGTTAAAGGCCGATGTGTCTTCCTCCGCCGAAGTAGAGGCGATGGTCAGGTCAGTTAAGGAAAAATGGGGGCGCATCGACGTTCTCGTCAACAACGCGGGGTTCGGAATGACCGGAAACGTCACGACCATCGCCGAATCCGACTGGGACCGGATCATGGCGGTGAACGTGAAGGGGATATTCCTCTGCTCGAAATACGTGGTTCCCATTATGGCGGAACAGGGCAGCGGATCCATTATTAACACGACCTCATACACGGCCGTGTCAGCCATCGCTAACCGCACGGCCTACGTGGCGTCGAAAGGCGCGATCTCGGCACTCACGAGAGCCATGGCACTGGACCACGCAAAAGACGGGATCCGCGTCAACGCTGTCGCCCCCGGAACGATCGACTCGCCCTATTTCACCAAGATTTTCGCCGAAGCGGCAGACCCGCAAGCCCTGCGGGAAGACTTCAACGCCCGTGCAGCCCTGCACCGGATGGGCGACCCGGAAGAGATCGCCGAGGCGATGCTTTTTCTCGCTTCGGACCGCTCGCGGTTTGCGACCGGAAGCACTCTCACCGTCGACGGAGGATCGTCGATCGGGAACCACTTGGTGCGCTAAAGCACATGGGTGCTGATGGGTGCCTCCTTCTTGACCAAGGGGAGGCACCTTTACTGTGGCAACTACATGTCGGAAACACAGAGGCCCGCGGCGGGAAGATAGAGATCACGCGCAAGGCTGCGTGATCAGGACCCTGCGATGAGACGCCGCTACGGCCTTTCTTAAACGCGTCGCCGCGCCTGATCCTTCACTCAGATATCGCAGGAATTTTCCCAATTTTTTACCGGAATTTCTCGGGAGCGTGAGGGATGCCGCCCGCGATGCCGGCTGTGTCATCGCCGGGACGCCAATTGCAAAGCCTCGGTAGGCGCCCGCCCACTTTCGCGTTCGATCGCCCGGCGTGCTGCACCGGGCGACCAGAGTCAGTCCGACCGCTTAGCGCGCGGTTTGCCGGACAAACTCGAGCCCTTTTACAAGATAGCTCCGGAAGAAATTCGGGTGTTCGCACATGGGAAAGTGACCTAGACCGCCCATGACGAGGTGGAGGCATCCCGGAATAAGTTCGGCGAGCTTGGCACCGTCGTCCGGAGTGGCTGAGTAGTCATAGTCGCCCGAGAGCAGCGCCACCGGGGTTCGCGATGGGTCAATACGGGGAGCTGTCACTGCTCCGTCGAACTCCTCGCTGTAGAAGGAAAGATCGCCTGGGTAAACTCCGGGTGCTCCCTGCGAATAGATCCAGCTTGACCTCCTGCGCTCCCCTGAGGGGCTAAGTGGGCTCATGATCCCTCTGACATACGCCGAGTTATGAAGTGAGCCGTGTACGTTTACGTTATGCTGGTACGGGTTCCGGCGTCCCTTGGAGCGGAAAGGTGGCTCGATCGCCACGATCCCGAGGACATGCTCCGGCCGTTCCGCGGCGAGAACCAGCGACATAGCCGCGCCCATGGACCCACCCGCGACAATCGCCTTTTCGCGAACGACCTGTTCGAGTATGGCCGTGCACCATTTCAGGTACAGCGATGCCGTGAGCTTGTAGGGTGCTCCATCCCATGTCAGCGGCGGCATGGACCGACCGTGGAATGGTAGGTCAACCGCGATCAGCCTGTAGGTTTTCGCAAGCTCGGTGTCCGCCAGTTGAGGAATGAATTGACGGCTATCCGCTCCGGCGGTGTGAAGAAACAGGACCGGCACCCCTTCGCCTGCTTCTTCGTAATATATTTCATGGGGGACGTCATCGATATCGACGACGGCATACTGCCCCCGGATTTGACGCAGGTCGCGTTGAGCATGCTCCGCTTTCATCTCGGGGGACGCAACGACGAGCTCGAACACCCGCTCCAGAGCCGGGCGTGCTTTCGCAAGGGCGAGCGGTGAGCCGGCGATCTCGAAGAGAGGATTTGCAAGCTGCAACGCTGTGAAGGAGTGAAAGGTGGCGGGCGGCGGCGTCATTAGAACCTGCTCCCAGGCGTCCGCAGTGGCCCTCACTGTCACCTGGGGATCATCGCTTTCCCCCGAGATCGCCGCGCCGCCTTCAGCGAAATTGAGGGCGATCACCTGATCGCCGACGTAGAAGGCGATGTCCATTGTCAGGTCCGGAGTGAGCCGGGGCAATTCCGGATCCCCAAGAGCCTCCGCCATGCGGGACCGCAATTCATTAAAAGTGCCCAAAGCAACCTCCCTGTTCGAACGAGCGCCAGGCCGCACGCGTCGGCACCGCCATGACTTCGAATAAGCAGATTATCAGACAATCTGTCAATACCGGCTGTTGCCGCTTCCTTTAATCGCCGTCGTTTTCGGAGGTTTTACGAAGGTAGTCCAGTGCGACCTTAGCCGCCATGTCGATGTGGTACTTGCAGGCTGCGGCGGCTTTCGCTCCGTTTCGGTCAGTAATGGCCGCAGCGATCTCCTTTATCTCTTCCACACTGTGGTTCAAGCGCCCCGGCTGCGTCATCGAGGTCATGCGCAGGAGAGTCACCCGATTGTGGAGCGATGTCAGCATTTGCTTGACGAAGACGTTTCCACTCCCTTGCATCAGGCAATCGTAAAACGCGGTTTTCGCCTTGATGAGCCTGCTCCCACCGCCGCTTTCCGCCGCTTCCGCAAACTCAGCAACCGCCTCATTGAGTGTATGGATATCCTGGGCGGTTCCGTTTTCAGCGAATTCCTTTCCGGCATAGCTCTCTAGCAAAGCCCTGACGCTGTAGAGCTGAGCGGCTTCTTCGTAAGTGATAGTGCTGACGACGGGACCGCGGTGCGGATAGCTGGTAATGAGGCCCTCGGCCTCGAGTTGTCGAAGCGCCTCGCGGATTGATGTCCGTCCTACACCGATCGACTCGCAGAGTTCTCGCTCAACGAGGCGCTGACCCGGCTTGAAACGGCCGCTTGATATCGCCTGCCGCAGTTTATCTTCTACCTGAGTGCGCAATGTGGCACTCTGTCGTGCAATCTGTAAATCCATATCACCCATTGGATCCAAAAGTCCGTTTTACCAAGGCCGAAAGCGGCCGTGCAAGTCATGGTACTATATGGTGGGTTATCCTGATGAGACAACCCGATTGTCTGACAAAAGCGAAGAACGCCGCAGCTTTATCTCTTACCGGACATTCCACGCGTCCCCATTACCGTAGAACCTTTGCAAAAGCGAGATCGGGTGACAGCGATGGAAAACCCGTCAGGACTGCGGGATCATGGCCTGGAACAAGTAATCCGGACGGTCCTGATAGTTCACGGAGCGTTCGGTATCCCTCCAGTACGTCGGCGTAATCGGCAAAAAGCGGAAAGACGTCGTCATGCTCCAGATAGCGTTGAAAATGGAGTGCGTCCGATGCGATGACGACGACTTCATCGCCATCGTCCAGCCTCACGACCTGAAGGCCTTTGGAATGACCGCCGACGAGATGGATGGTGAGTCCCTCCATAATCTCGCCGTTCCCGTCGTGGAAGCGCATCCTGCCGGAAAACGTCAGGCGGACCGCATCAACGACGGCGTCCACTGCAAAGGGACGCCGAAGACGATCATGGCACATGCATCGTCCTGTACCGTAGGCCATCTCCCGATCCTGCAAGTGGAACAGGGCTTTGGGGAAGTCCACAAGGTTTCCCGCGTGATCATAGTGGAGATGCGTGATGACGACGTCGGTAATGGACGATGCGGAAATCCCGAGCTGGCGAAGCGCCTCGACCGGATGGATCAACATGGTCCTCCCGCGCCTTTCAGCCTCCTGCGGGCTAAACCCGGTGTCAACCAGGATCAGACGTTCACCATGGCGGATCAACCAGACGAAATACTCGATCCTGCCCGGGGCGTCGTGGGGATCTCCTGCTTCCAGGCCGAGTTCGCTAACGGGCCGAACCGCAGTGCCGTAATGTATCGCCAGGACTTTCCAGTCGTTCAAATTCTCGCTCCTTCCGCAGGCTCAGGGAACCAGCAGATGCCGGATCACCTCGCCACGGTCTAACCGGTCGAAGGCCTCGTTGATTTCCTCAAGCGGGCCAGTGCTGGACAGCAGTCTCTCCACGGGCAACCTACCTTTGAGGAACAGGTCGATATAACGGGGAATATCGCGCGAAGGCACGCAGGACCCCATGTAGCTGCCTTTGATGATGCGTTCTTCCCCGACAAGAGGAAGCGGCGAGATCTCGAATTTGGTGTTCACGTTCGCCAGACCCGCTGTGGCTGTCGTGCCGCCGCGCCGCGTAATGCCATAAGCGGTTTCGAACGCTTTGCTCGACCCTGCCATCTCGATGGCGTAGTCCACTCCCCCGCGTGTCGCTTCCTTGACCTCGCCGACCACATCCGGCGAGGTTGCCAGGAAGGTACGCGTCGCGCCCAGCGACCTAGCCAGCTCAAGCTTTTCCGGCATCAAATCGATGGCGACGATCTCGCTTGCCCCGCTGGCCACCGCTCCGAGGACCGCCGACAAGCCCACGCCCCCAAGGCCGATGACGGCGACCGACTGTCCCGGCTTCACGCCACACGTGTTTACGACCGCACCGACGCCTGTCATGACGGCGCATCCGAACAGGGCCGCCATCGTGACGTCCACATCTTTGGTGATCTTGACGACCGAGTGCGCCGACACGATCGCGTATTCCGAAAACGCCGATACGCCGCTGTGATGGTTGATATCGTAGCCGCGAAGACGGATATGCTTGCTACCGTTCAACAATGTCCCGGCGGCGTTTGCGCGATAGCCAGGCTCACAGAGGCTAGCGCGTCCTCCCGCGCAGTAATCGCAGTGTCCGCAGATCGGCAGGAACGACATCACGACGTGATCGCCAACCTTCACTGTATCCACACCGGGTCCGATTTCTTCGACGATGCCGGATGCTTCATGCCCCAACGCGACAGGCAGCGGGCGGGGCCGGTCGCCATTTATCGCCGACAGGTCGGAGTGGCACACACCAGCGGCCTTGATTTTGACCAGGACCTCAAGATTGCCCGGAGGCGCCAGGTCGACGGTCTCGACACTGAGAGGTCGCGAACTTGCATACGGCTTGGGAAGCCCTGACTCTCGGAGAATGACGGATTTCATCTGCATTGTCGCGTATTCCTATCTCGAGAGCATCTGCATGGCGGCGGGTACGTAGCGGAAGCCTTCCCGCTCCCGGGCGACGTTGCCGAGCCCGGGCCACGCAAAGTGATAGGACATCACTGGTATGCGGTCTGTCGCGAGCATATCCAGCACCCGGGTGCGCGAGCGCGCCGAGAGCTTGGGATCGGTGTCGTACTTGAACTCCATCCACGGGCGTTCCATCAGCAGGATATGATGATGGGTCAGATCGCCGAGGAAGCAGAGCCGATCGTTGTCAGACTGCATGAGGAAGCAAAAGTGGCCCAAGGTGTGGCCTGGAGCGTGCACCGCTTGCACGCCCGGCAGGAACTCCTGACCGTCCACGAAATGCGCTATCCGATCACGGTGTGGAAGAAGGTTTCTCCGGGCATTTTCCACCTGAGCCTTGAAACCGGCATCAAGCTTGCCTCCGTCGGTCCAGTCATCGAAGTCGCTTTCGCTTATGAAGATCTCCGCGTTCGGAAAATTAAGCTTGCCGTCCTGATCGCAAAGTCCGCCGGTGTGGTCGATGTGTGCGTGGGACAACACCACGGCATCGACTTCCAAGGGGTCGATGCCTGCCTCCTGCATGCTTTTCAGCAAGCGGCCGGTCGTCGGCCCGAAAATCTTCGACGTCCCCATCCCGGTGTCGAACAGGATGGTCTTTCCGTTGATTTTGACCAGCGGGATGTTCTGCTCGAGGGTTACCGACGAACTGGACAGGAAGTTCCTGTCGAGCATATCCGTCACTGTGGCCGCGTCGACCCCGAGAAAATTCTCCCGCGGATCGCCCAATTCCAACGGTCCGTCCGAAAGCACCGTTATTTCGCCGGTTCCGAACTTGAACGGATAGAAATAGGGCACCTTAGTCTGATGCGCTTGGTCATTGAGCACGCCGCATATCCTCCCAGATTGGCTGTACCATTTGACAGATTGTATGAAAATCTGTCAACAGAATATTGATGATAGTCTGTCGTCAGGAAACGACCGAAAGCATGTGACCCCTCGGCCTGCCGATGTTGAACTGTTCTATCTGCTGCATCAGCCGCTGGGTCTCCTTTGTGAGTTCCTGAGTGGCGGCGTGGGCTTGCTCGGCGATGGCAGCGTTTCGCTGGGTGCTGTCATCGATCTCGCCGACGGCCTGGTTCACTTCGATAAGCGAAGCCGCCTGGTCCCTGCTTGCCGCAGCGATAAGCTCAACCCTTTCGGAAATTCCGGCAACATTCGACGATATTGCAATGAGCACACTGCCCGCCTCGTTCACCAATCTCGATCCCGAGGCGACTTCCTCGGTCGATCTTGCGATGAGTCCCTTGATTTCCTGGGCGGCTAGAGCCGACCGCTGGGCAAGTTCCCGGACTTCTTGGGCGACGACCGCGAAACCCTGCCCAGCTTCTCCTGCTCTCGCGGCCTCGACGCCGGCATTGAGTGCCAGGAGATTGGTCTGGAAAGCGATCTCGTCGATTACGCCGATGATTTGCGAAATGCGCCCGGAAGCCGCTTCTATTCGGCCCATAGCGTCGACCGCGTTCGTGACCACTGAAGCAGACGCATCCGCGGCCTGTTTGGTTTCCTTTACAAGCCGGGCTGCGGCCTGCGCCTGCTCTGTCGACGAATGCACCGTCGCGGTGAGTTGATGAACCGCAGCCGCTGTCTCCTCCAACGACGCGGCTTGGCGCTCGCTGCGGCGGGAGAGATCATCGGCGCCACTGCTGAGATTGTCTGCATTTTGCCGAATGAGCACGATGTTGCCGCGAAGTTCCGACATCGTCGCCTGCAAGCGCAGCAACGAATTGTTGAAGTCCCGTCGCAATTGTTCCAGCCGCCCGGAGAACGGTTGATCGATCGTGCTCGAAACATCACCGTTGGATAACCTCTCCAGCCCAGCGGCAAGACTGTCGACGGCGTCGCCGATCTGTTTGTCGATCTCGGCTTTCTCCGCCTCGTTGTGCCGACGTTCAGCTTCGGAAGCCGATCGTTGACGATCCGCGTCGTTCTCGATCTCGATCTTCCTCGCGGCATTCTCCCTGAAGACACAGAGCGCCCGGGCCATTTCTCCGAGCTCATCAGCGCGCTCAGAACCGCCGATCTCAATGTCAAGGTCCCCTTCCGCCAAACGCCGCATGTCGTCGGTCAACTGGACGACAGGTTTTTTGAAAGTCGCAATCATCCCGAAGCCAGCGAGAAGTGCGACGAGGACGCCAGCAAATGTCGTGATGAGGCCAATGCCATTCGCGTAAGCCGTCTCTTCAATGGCTCTTGCGCGCTGGGCGTCGGCAAACGTCGTGAGGTGGCCCCATATGGTGTTCAACTGGTCTGTCGTTTGCCTATATTGCGCACGCCTCACTTCCGAGATCTCGACGAGCTTCGCACTGTCCTGCGTCAAACCCTCTACCGCCGGCGGCACCGTATTCTGGACTGCCTTGAAAAGGTCGAGGTCGGAAGCGGCACTCCATATGTCCAATATCTCCTTCTTCGTTCTGTCAAAGTTCTGGACGAGCTGCGCGCGGTTTTGTTCGGTAGGGTCGGCTATGAAGCGCGCAAGGTTTATCCTGATGAGGTAGCTGGAGTCCGAAAGTCTTCGGCTGCCGTCCAAGGCGCTGCTGATCTTCGCCAAACGTTGGTCGAGACCTGCGAACTCGACGATTGCTTTCTTTGTTTGTTGGTTCGCTACCGCGTTAATTGCGTCGGAGATTTCCTTGAACGCGGACATTGCGGTGTCGAGGCCCACGGCGTTGTCCGATGCGGCGCCCTGCGACAGAAGTTGTGTTACGCTTTTCACCGCGCCATCGACCGAGCTCGACAGTTTTGTGGCGTCTGATGGCAAGGAAGCCCGCAGATTTCGGGCGCTCCGACGCAACTCGCCGACTTTGCCGCCCAAATATTTGAGTTTCAGCTCGGTCGTTCCGGCGGATTGGTAGCCCGCGGCAAGATCAAGGAAGAAGGTTGCATAGCCTGTCACCCTGTCGGCATCGCGCAACATCGATTTGGCGGCGCCCTCGGACTGCTCGCCGGACTTCCTTAACTCGTCTGCTAGCTTGAGCATTTCATTCTGCGACCAAACCAGCGATTCAGAATGATTGGCGATCGAGCTTATCAGTTTCTCTTCGCTTTCATGGATGCTCCAGAGAGAACCAAAATTGTTCACCACGTCCAGCATAATCGCGTTTGCCGACTGGAGGCCTTCGCTTTCCCCCGTAGCTCCGGCATTCGTCACCAAAGCCTGCAGATGCGATTGCTGCGAGAGCAGGTCAGCCTTCACGCGATCGCGCCTTTCTTCCGACGCCTCGTCGAGAAACTCTCTCATCGAGGCGGAGACGTCACGGAAACCCGAGAGCACCTGCATCACCTGGCTTGAGGTTTCCAGGCGGCTTTGTAGGAGACCCGCAGCGTAGTGCCCCAAAAACCCCACCGCGCAAATACTGATTATGAAAGGCAGTACGAAAATGATTACTTTTGTCTGTAGCCGGAAACGGGACAACAGCCTGTCCATTGTGGTCCATCCTTGTCCATAGGAAGCTTCATCCATCGGGATCCGCCTCCGATGGAAGCATCGAATCATCAATGACGACACGAGGCTGCGCGACTGAGGATTGTCTGTCAACAGATTGTCTGATAAAGCATGTTCAGGTTTATCAGATTGTCTCGCGAACGTGCGGAGGAATAACTCCAGAACCGGCGCTGCCGCAGCCGGCACAACTTTCACCGCTGACATCGATCAAACCGCGATGTCCTTGTTTTCAGTGGAAAGCGGTGATGGCATCTCGGCCATGTGAAGGCTGCGAACATGTCGTCGTCGTGGTGACGGCGCCTTGGTGAACAAACGGGCCTTCCTTCTCATGGATGGACGGCTCCACGGATGACGCCGACCTCACCAGCTTTCCCAATATGCATATCGAGATGCCCGATCTGGGAACGGTAAGTGTTGAGATTGAGGAAGCAGAGAAGATGACTGATACGAGAGCATTGCTCGATAATATGACCTTGGCCGAGCAGGTCTCGCTACTTTCCGGCGACACGTTCTGGTCTTTACCGCCCATCGACCGCCTAGGGATAGGGAGATTGCGCTTGACGGACGGCCCCAACGGCGCCCGCGGGGCGGGATCTTTTGTCGGGGGTGTGACTGCAGCGGCTTTCCCGGTAGGCATTGCCATCGGAGCGAGTTGGAACCCGGACCTAGCCAGGGAAATCGGCAGTGCGCTAGGTGACGAGGTTCTTTCCAAAGGGGCCCATATCTCGTTGGCGCCGACCGTTAACATCCAGCGCAGCGTCACAAACGGCCGCAACTTTGAGTGTTTCTCTGAGGATCCGATACTGACGGCGGAACTTGCCGTCGGCTATATCGAAGGTCTGCAGTCCAAGAAAGTGGGTGCCACGATAAAACATTTCGCCGGCAACGAGTCCGAGATCGAACGTACAACCATCTCTTCAGATATCGATGAACGCACTCTGCGCGAAGTCTACCTAATACCCTTTGAGGCGGCGGTGAAGCGGGCAAAGGTCTGGGCCGTGATGTCTTCATATAACAAACTAAACGGTACTTACACGGCGGAAAGCCATTGGCTGTTGAACGAGGTACTGCGCGGTGACTGGGGTTTTAACGGCGTGGTGATGTCGGACTGGTTCGGCTCGCGTTCGACCGCACCCACCGTGAATGCTGGGTTGGATCTGGAGATGCCGGGCCCGACCCGCGACCGCGGCTCCAAGCTTCTGGCGGCGATCGACGCGGGCGAGGTAAGTGTCGAGACCGTCCGCGCCTGTGTGCACAATATCCTGACCCTGATGGAACGCACCGGCGCAATCAACGATCATCGCGAGTTTAAGGAGTACGCCATTAATCGGCCGGAACATAGGGCACTCATCAGGCGCGCGGGAGCGGAAAGCGCAGTTCTGCTACAGAATGACGGCATCCTGCCATTGGCTCAGCAAGGTACGGTCGCCATCATTGGACCCAATGCCAAGATCGCGCAGGTTATGGGAGGCGGCTCGGCGCAGTTGAACCCCCACTATGTCGTCAGTCCGTGGCAGGGGCTGGCGGACGCCCTGGGTGAGGAGAACGTGTGCTACGCTCGGGGTTGCAGCAATTATCGGTTTCAGCCGCTGATCGAAAACCCGACAACCTTCGAATTTTTCCAAGAAAGGGAGCTTGCTGGCGAGCCCGTGAAGGTTATCGAGGAACCGTCGAGCCTCGGTGTATGGTTGCCCCCCGTGGCCGGGGGCCTAGTCGATCCGCATCGCTTTTCCGCCCGAATGCGCACCGTCTTCACAGCCTTAGAAGCCGGCGTCTATCGCGTCGGCCTGACCTCGGCCGGGCTTGGTCGGGTCTATGTGGACGGCAGGCTTGTGGTGGACGCCTGGGCTTCCTGGACACGTGGTACCACATTCTTTGAAGAAGGCTGCGAGGAGGTCGTGGGTGAAATCACGCTCGAAGCCGGCCGTACATACGAGGTCGTCGCCGAGTACGCCCGGCACGATCACGTCAACCTCTATATCGCCGCAATTCGGGTAGGAATAGGCAGGTTTTCGGCCGAAGCGGAGATTGCCGAGGCAGCAGCCGTCGCCGCGAAGGCTGATCATGCGGTAGTCTTCGTGGGCAGAACGGGCGACTGGGATACCGAGGGCTCCGATCTCCGCGGCATTGCACTTCCTGGTCTGCAGGACCAGCTTGTTGAGGCGGTAATTGCGGCCAATCCGAACACGATTGTCGTCCTACAAACCGGTGGACCGGTGGAAATGCCCTGGCTTTCCGGTGCTCGTGCAGTACTGCAATGCTGGTATCCCGGTCAGGAGGCTGGCAACGCGATCGCCGATGTGCTCCTTGGCAAGGCCGAGCCCTCGGGCCGACTGGCACAGACTTTCCCCGTGCGCTGGGCTGACAATCCCACACATACCGAGGATGACGCGGTCTATCCAGGCAAGAATGGCCATGTGCGATATGACGAAGGTGTGTTCGTTGGATATCGGCACTACGATCGCCAGGACATTAAGCCACTGTTCCCCTTCGGTCATGGTCTCGGTTATTCAAGCTTTGCGATGTCAGACCTGACGGTGGGGCTGCCGGATCCTGCCGGCGCGGTGACAGTGACACTGGGATTGACCAACGTCAGCGAGCGGCCAGGTTCGGCAGTGGTGCAAATCTATGTCGGCGATGTTGAAGCATCTGTACCCAGACCGGTTAAAGAATTGAAGGCCTTCTCGAAAATCGGCCTGGAACCCGGTGAGAAACGAAGGCTCAGTTTCATTCTTGACGCCCGAACATTTGCCTTCTTCGACACGACCGAGCGGTGCTGGCGGATAGAGACGGGGGAATTTGCAGTTATGGTTGGGTTCTCGGCCACCGACATCCGTTTGAGTGGAACTGTCACGCAAAAGGGCGCTGTCTTAGCGCTCTAATCGTGCAGAGAAGCAAAGACTACGTTTGGCGGTGGTTGAGTCCCAAAAAAGAGCGCAGTGGCGGTGAAGCTCGGTGAATGAGTGAATGAATGGCTCAAGACGGGCGATATTGTCATCGACAGGAAGGATACCGACCTTCATAGGCGGCGAAGATGGCGTCGGAAGCGTTGGCGGACACGTTCGCGACAGCGTCGGTCCTACGCTTTTTTTGATGCCTTTCGCAGTCTCTCGAACTGAGCTCACGCTAGCCGCGAGATCGGAATCGTCAATCATATCGAGGGCTGCCACATTCTCGTGCAGTTCGGCTCGACCGATCTCCTTCAGGACATATGTATCGAGCAGTAATTTCAAGCTTAGTCATCCAGCGCGCTAAGATCGGGAGCACCGATCGACCCGAGCGATATCGTATCCACCGGTGCGAAGATTGCGGGCAGCAAAGGTGGAACTCGATCGCCCAACCCTGATCATTTCTGGCAATGAGAAATCTTGTTTTCGGACGCGGAGCCACGGACAGACGCCGTCGCTCTGTGCGGAACTTGAGCCTGCAGCCCTTTCCAGGTATCTATCGGTCGAGAGCGCCAAAATTACAGGCACAGGATGCGGCGATGCTGAAAACCGACACCCGCCAAGCAAATTGGCGCCGTGCTAATCCAGCGAAATATGATGCTCATCTTGCTGTACAGCGAGCTGTAAAGGCAGGCGAGCTGGAAAAGCAAACATGTGAGGTCTGCGGGATTGAAATGGTCGACGCCCATCATGATCAAGACGACGACCCTTTAAAGGTGCGCTGGTTATGCCGACGGCATCACACGAGGCTTCACCACTACGGCGAGGATATGTTTCCGATCAGGAATGGCCTTTAGGTGCGGTCCGCCGATCGCTCTTGATTTCAGTTGGCGTTCCCGCGAGACTTGATGTCTAGCAACGCGATGAAGGCGCACACTGCTTGTTGCGTAACTTCCGCCATGTGATGATTTTCGTTCGACTGCCCTCCGGATAGGATTGACGCGAAGGTATTGCCCTCGCGCCCTTCTCTACCACTCAGTCCAACAGGCTAAGATGTAGTGGCTCAGGAAAATACTCGAAGCCCTCTCCCGCTATGCCAACGTGCCCGTAGCCCGGCCATGGGAAGTGGTAGGACATGAAGGGTATTCTATTGGAGGCCAGCATTTTCAGAATGCGCACACGCGATTGAGCCGACAGTTTGGGATCGGTATCGAACGCAAATTCCATCAAAGGCTTTTCGAACAGAAGCACAGGATGATGAGTGAGGTCGCCGCCATAGCACATTGTCTTTCCTGCTGATTCAATCATAAAGCAGCTATGGCCGAGTGTGTGTCCAGGAGCGCTAATGGCATGAATACCAGGAAGAAACTCTTGTTCGTCCTGGAAAAAAACCATGCGGTCCCGCACGGGTTTGAGGTTGTGGATCGCGGCTTTAACAAGACCGTTGAGATCGCCTCCAAGTTTTTTCTCGTCGGTCCAGAAATCGTAGTCGGTTTGGCTGATGTACACCTGGGCGTTTGGAAACGTTGGTTTCCCGTCGTCGCCCCAGATTCCGCCGACGTGGTCCCAATGAGCATGCGAACAGACGACAGCGTCAATATCTTCCAGCGCAATATTCGCGGCGGCCAAGCAAGACTTGAGACGGCCAGTCGTCGGGCCAAATTGCTTAAGCGATCCCATCCCCGTGTCGAACAAAATCAGCTTGCTACCGATGTTTACGACAGGTGCGTTCTGAGCGAGAACGATCTCATCCGTGGGCAGGAAGCTGTGGTTTAGCATGGATCTTATCTCGTCGGCCGGCACGCCGAGAAAGCTTTGTGTCGGGTCGCCGAGCGGAAGTGGGCCGTCTGATACGATGGTTACCTGGGCGTCCCCAATGGCAAATCGATAAAAGTCCGGAGCTTGTGCCCCGGAAACGGGGCTCGCCCTAGCGTGAGCCGCTATACTGTTCGCACCCAAAACGGCTCCACTCAAAGCAGCTCCCCCTGCCAATAGTAAGTTGCGGCGGTCGATCTCGAAACGTTCATTTCCCATTTCACTCCTCCCCATTTGTAAAAAAGCGTCTGCAGACCGCGCTTGTCTTGCGACGGATTTCGGCTTTGTCTGCATTGGAAAGGTATCAAGTGGCAGGTCTACGACAATTGAATTGCAAGTCCATTTCAATGAGCATCGCTCAACAAATGATCTCGCTCGGACCTGCGATTAATCAATCGAAACAAGCGGTTTCGGGGTACCGCGTTGCTCCGGCCATCAGATCTCGTTGGCTTACGGTGAGTTCGAAAGAACTCTTGGTTCCCTGACTGCGGGACGCGGCTCGCATCCGAGTATCGGCAAGATTATCGTGGATCGCCTTGGCTGCCTCTTTGTCATGTGAGTGGCTCTGCGTCAGGTCGCCAACGGTGTTCATTAAGCGGTAGGAGGATAGATGTTACCTCTTCCCTCGAAGAGCGCACCGCTCCTTGAGGAAGAAGCCACGGAAAACCGCGAGGACGTAACGATCTTCCGGTGGGCGCTACATTCCTTCCCGGGCATATTGCGGAGCCAGCAGCATGCTTCTGAAGCACGTTGCCAGCCCGGCATTCCGCCTTATCCGACATGGTTACGATCGTAGAATGGCCGACTTCTCTACCGGCCGCCTACGGTCGCACGTCATAGGAAGCCGATCGAGATCCATGGCACCGCTGCGACGATCGCAAGCCCGAGAAGCAGGGCGATCATGTACCCCCACAGCGGCTTTATCCCTTCCACCGGGTTCACACGGCCGATTGCACAGGCGGCATAATAACCGACGCCGAACGGCGGGAGGAACAAGCCCACTCCCATGGCGAGAATGACCACGATCGAATAGTGCACGTCGTGGATCCCTAATCCCTTGGCGATCGGAAATACCAGAGGTGCGAACAGAACCACCGCGGGAATGCCTTCCAGCACGCTACCGAGCACAATGAACGCGACGATCGACACGATCATAAAGATCGGCGCTCCTCCGGGTAGACCCGCCATCGTCTGAACCAGCCCACGCGAAAAACCCGATTGAGTTAGGCACCAGGCCACAGCCGTTGCCGCCGCGATGATGAAAAGGATGGCTCCGGACAAGACCGCCGTTTCCACCAGCATCGGACCCACCCGCTTCCAGTCGAACCGGCGGTAAATGAGGAGGCCTGCCAGCAGCGAATAGGCAATGCCGATTGTCGAGACTTCCGTGGCGGTAGCAACGCCTTCGACAACCGCTGTACGGATGATAAAAGGCAGGGCCAAAGCCGGAAGCGCAATCAGGAATGTGCGGAAGATCTCCCTGGCCGGCGGCTTGCGAAAACCCGACATGTCCTCGTTGCGATAGCGCCACCAGACGACAACGCAAAGCATCAATCCGCAGACGAACGCCGGCAAAAGACCGCCTATGAACAGGGCCGAAATCGATACGCTCGTAACCGATCCGATGGTGATCAATACGAGGCTCGGCGGGATCGTCTCCGTCTGCGCACCCGTAGCCGCAAGCAGGGCCACGAGATCACCGGGCTTTGATCCTCTCGCTTTCATCTCCGGGAACAGTGCCGGGGCGACAGCAGCCATGTCGGCGGTCTTCGAACCCGATATCCCAGACACCAGATACATTGCCGCGACGAGGACGTAACACAGGCCGCCTCTGACATGTCCGAGCAAGGACGCCAGGAAGTTCAGCATCGCTTTTGCCATGCCCGTAACCTCCATCAGCATACCCAGCAGCACGAACAGCGGGACCGCCAGCAGGAGAAGATGCGACATTCCCTCGTCAAGCCGACCCGCGATCACGCTTATCGGACGGCTCGTACCCAGAGCCACATAACTGATGGCAGCGAGAGCGAACACGAACGCGATTGGTACGCCGCTCAGCACACCTAGTGCGATGAAGACTACGAAGAAAAGCACGAGGTTCCAGTTGCCCATCGCCATGATCAACGGTTTCGCCGCAATCGCCAACCCTATCAAGCATGCGGCTACAAGGACTCCGATCAGGAAATCGCTCAGCCTGATGCGCTGAAGGGCATTGGTCACGCCAAGGATAAGCATCAGGCCAAGTCCGATCGGAAGACCAAACGAACGCCATGCGACCGAAACCTCCATCGCGGGAGTGACGACCGGAACTTCATGAAGAGCGTAGACCGTGGCTTTGGGTAGAAGAAGCACGCAGACCGAAAGGCAAAAGACAAGTGCAGCCACCTCCAGTCTTGCCCTTACGACGGGCGGCATCGCGTCCGCGATAACGCCCATCCTCATGTGCTGTCCGCGGTGAAAAGCGAGGACCGCGCCCACGATCGAAAGCCAGAGGAACAACATGGAGGCGAGCTCGTCCGACCAGATGAGCGGCTCGCCCCATGCATAGCGGGCGAAGACGCCCGCCGACAGCACGAGTACCTCGACGACAACAAGTGCTGCGGCGATCAATTCAATCAGGCGCACCACGCCCGCTTCAGCTTTGGCCAGGACTGGCCACGCGCCAATCACCGGGGGGCTGACATTTTCAGAAGTAGCCATGTCAACGCCTCAGATCAATTTGCCCGAGGTAGACTCCAGCAACGCCCATGCTTCCTCGCCGAAACGCCCCTTCCAATCGGAGTAGAACGACGAAGCCTGCAGCGTCGCGCGGAACTGGGCAGTATCGACGTCGATAAATTCAAGACCCTTGCTCGTCAGCTCTGCCTGGAGTTCGGAATTCAGCTTTTCGACATCAGCGCGTTGCACGAGAGCCGAGCGATTGATTTCGGTGACGACAATGTCACGCAAGTCCTCAGGCAACATCTCGAAGTTGTCCCGATTGGCGAGGATCCAGAAGCCGTCCCACATATGGTTGGTCCGGGAAAGATACTTTTGAACCTCGTACATTTTGGCAAAGTAAATGCCAGCGAGCGGGTTTTCGAGACCGTCAGCCACGTGAGTCTGAAGCGCGGAATAGGTTTCGCCCCATGGAATTGATGTCGGCGCGGCGCCGAGGGACTTGAAGAGCGATGTCCAGAGCGGCGCAGGAGGGACGCGGATCTTGAAGCCCTTGAGGTCCTCGGGCGACTTGATCGGTTTGCCGATCGAGGTGGTCTGCCGGAAGCCGTTGTCCCACATCTTCTCGAAGGCGATCAGGTTGACCTTCTCAAAAGCCGTCCGGATGCTCCGGCCGAGCTCGCCATCCACCGACTTCCAGACCTGAGCATAGTTGGGGTAGGCAAATCCTACGCCGGTGATGGCCGCGGGCGGAACGAGTGTCGCTGCGATGAGGCCTGTCTGCGCAAGAAGGTCCAGGCCACCCGATCGAAGCTGGCTGAGCATATCAGCATCGGTGCCGAGCTGGCTCGCGGGAAACACCTGAATACTCACGCGGCCGTCTGTTTGCTCGCTGATCTTGTTGGAAGCCTCGGTCATGCGGGTGTTGAGCGGATGATCAACGGGCATGATGTTGGCAAATTTAAACGAAAACTCTGGCGAGCTCGCGCGCATTGTGCGAGGTGCCGCAAGCGTGGCGGTCATCGCCACGGAACTCATAATAAGGGTACGGCGGTTCATTGTGATCATTGGTTCCTCCTCTAACCGTGTTGATCTATGTCGATGTTTTTAGGAGCCTCCAGCGCAGGCGCTCTCCTCGTAAGCGGTCCTCAGTTTCTCGCAGGTTGCTTAGACCTTGGTGTGACGTCGCTGAAGCCGGAAGCCTCCCACTGTGCGGCTGGACGTAAAATAGGCGCTTGCGCCAAACGTCCGCAAATGAATTGCCTCAGGCCAATGGTGAGTTGAACTCAGGCGAGTTCGGCGTGACCCGCGATGGAGACAAAGTTTTTCTAGGAGAACGCGCCAGGCAACATGAATCCAGATCACATGTTTTTTGGGCAAACTCTTTTGATGTGGAGGAAGCCGCTATGCTAACCGCTTTGCATGCGACCATGGCACTCCGGTGGGATGTGCCGACCTATGACGTGCCAGTATCTCGGAGGAGACCGGAATTGCACCAAGCTTTAGAAACAAAGCCGAGCCCGGCACGAGGACCGGGAAAACCGACAATCGGTTTTTTTGGTCTCGGCTCCATGGGATTGCCCATGGCGTCGCATCTCCTAAAAAGCGGCTTCAGGGTCAAGGGGTTTGACATCTCGGAGAATGCTCTAAAAAGCTTCGCTGACAGTGGCGGGACTGCCTATCCAGACGCCACAGAAGCCGCCAGCGAGACCGACGTCTTGATGTTGATGGTGGTCAACATCGACCAGGCGCACCAAGCCCTCTTCGAACGGGGCGCCCTGGCAAATTCAACCAGGACCAGCATCGTCGTCCTGATGTCAACATGCCCTCCCGGCGAGGTTGAACAGCTCGCCGAGGCCGTGACTGCTCGCGGTCACCGGTTTCTGGATGCACCTGTTTCCGGCGGCGTCGCCGGAGCGCGTGACGCGTCGCTTTCCATTATGGTGGCTGGCGACAGGCAAACCTATGAAATGAGCCGCGATCTTCTCGACGTGCTCGGCTCCAAGATCTATTATCTCGGGGAGCGGCCTGGCCAGGCATCGGTTGCCAAAGCGGTCAACCAGTTGCTGTGCGGTGTACACTTGGCGGCAGCGGCTGAGGCGCTGTCGCTCGCCGAAAGGGCTGGGCTCGACACCTCAACGGTACTCGAGATCGTGTCCGGCTCGGCGGCTGCCAGCTGGATGCTCAACGATCGTGGCCAGCGTATGCTTCTGGAAGACCCAGAGGTAACGAGCGCGGTAGACATCTTTGTGAAAGATCTCGGTATCGTGCTTGCCGCTGGCTCCTCTGCCAGGGCCGCCCTGCCGCTCGCCTCCGTTGCGCATCAGTTCTTCCTTGCCGCGTCTGGCCAGGGGTCGGGCTCGGCAGATGACAGTCAGGTCATTCGTGCGTATCGGGGGATGACCGCGGGCCAGAAGGAGGCAAAGAAATGAGTGCCGAGATCAAAAGCAATTACGCGCGACTGTCCGGCATCACCATGCACTACCTGACCGCAGGATCCGGTAAGCCGCTGGTTCTCCTTCACGGGGTGCCGCAGAGTTCGCACGAATGGCGGCACGTGATCCCCTTCCTCGCCGACAAGTACGCGATCATCGCGCCGGACCTGCGGGGCCTCGGCGACACTTCCCGGCCCGCCGATGGGTACGACAAGAAGACGATTGCCGAAGACGTGTGGGAGCTTCTTTCTGAACATCTGAAGATCGATCGCTTCAATCTTGTGGGACACGACTGGGGCGGCCCGGTGGCGTTTGCCCTGGCCGCGCAGCACCGGGAGGCTGTTAGCAAGCTCGCGATCCTGGACGTTACCATTCCTGGCGATGGAGCGGACATGTCGCAAGGCGGCCGGCGTTGGCACCACCCCTTCTTCAGGACGCCGGATTTGCCGGAAGCGATGTTCGGCGGTCGCGAGCATATCTATCTGGAATGGTTGTTTGACAATTATGGCAGCCGGGCAAACGTGCTATCTCAGGAAGACAAGAATGAGTATTTCCGTACCTACCTAAAACCGGGTGGCCTACGCACACTTCTCGCCTATTATCGGGGCTTTCCAACCGACGTCAAAGACAACGAGTTATTCCTCGAGAGGGATGGCAAGCTCGAAATGCCGGTCCTCGCCCTGGGCGGAGACAGTGGTTTTGGCCGCGGCATGGAGACGATGGAATCAATGCAGCGGGTGGCGAGTGACGTTCGAGGCGGATTGATCCCGGGCTCGGGTCACTGGGTTGCGGAAGAAGCTCCCGAATTCATAGCGAACGAACTCCGGAAATTCTTTGGCTAAACCACTGCCTGACGTCGGGGATGCGCGTCTGATCCACCAGTCGCGCATCACCGACCCTGAGTGTGCATAACTCACCTCCCGCCGACGTCGAT
Source organism: Rhizobium lentis (assembly GCF_014200175.1). Lineage (GTDB taxonomy): Bacteria > Pseudomonadota > Alphaproteobacteria > Rhizobiales > Rhizobiaceae > Rhizobium > Rhizobium mulingense. The sequence continues at coordinate 119,463 of NZ_JACHBD010000014.1, forward strand.
CTCACTCGCAGAAACCGTGTCGCCAGCCAGGGTCTCTTCGATCCAACGCTTGAACAGAGCGATCTTTGGTGTTCTTGCCCTGGACCTCAAGTACACGAGACTATGGCAATTGATGCTGGGGCCTTCCGGGCCAAACGGCGCAACGAGCCTCCCGCTTTTCAGATCTTGCCGGACGAGTATGAGGCTTTCCAGGCAAACGCCAAGTCCATCCGCGGCCGCATTGATGGACATGAAAGATCTATCGAAACGCAGTCCCCGATCCATGTTGAGCCTCACACCGTGGTCGTCGGCCCAATCCTGCCAGCGATAGAGGTTCACTTCGGAGTGGATGAGCGGAAATCTGGCGAGATCCTGCGGTGAGCGTATTCCGTTTGCGCCCTCGACCAACGATGGGGCGCACAGGACCATTATTGGCTCGGGTGGGAAGGGCTCGACGGCGATGCCAACCTCCACGGGCTGCGTTCCGTAGCGGATGTCTATATCGACGTTGCCGGTCCTGAGCTCGGCCGGGTCACCAGAAGCGTGCAGTCGAAGATCGATCTCCGGATAGCGGGCGCTAAACCGGGCCAGGCGAGGCATGAGCCACTGCGAAGCTAGACTGACGACCGAATGGATATTCAGAATGTCACTTTTGCCCTTCTTCGTGAAATTGCGCGTGGCGCTCTCGATCCTTCGAAACGAGGCGCTGATCTCTTCGGCGTAAGCCCTCCCCGCGTCAGTCAGCATGATTGAACGCCCGGAGCGATGAAATAAAGCAATTCCGAGCTCCGAATCCAGCGCGGCCATTTGATGGCTCACGGCCGAGGGGCTGATGCTCAGTTCCTCGGCGGCTTTTCCAAAAGATCCAAAACGTGCGACAGCTTCCAACACCTGTAGCGATCGCAGCGAAGGAAACTCCAACGCGCTCATCACCCCTCCTCCCGTTTATGCGTGCCTCGCCACCTTTCCCACTGGAGAGATTCAGTACGCTGGAGGACGCCCTTCATCTATATTCCATGAGGAAATTTAACGCAAATGATGCAGCTGTTGAGATGTATTCATGCATTGACCGATGGAATTCGCTTGTCCGGATGAAGCGTTTTTAACACTTTGCCCTTCGGAACGGACTTTGCGCCGTTCTTCTAAGGGAGGAATGCATGGCTGAACGGGTGATCTCCGTGTCCGGCGCGCCGTACGACGGGCATAGCAGAGAGGCCGCACTGGAGAGCGCGGCAACCCTCGGGTTCACGCATTTCGAGCCGGCCTTTATCGTTGGATATACAGAACCCTTTGACGAGACCGCCTTCAAAGCTTCCGAGATGACCAGTTGGCGCAGCGCGCTTAGGTCTTCGGGGCTCTTGTGTCATGCAATGTCGTCGCACATCGACCTCGGTTTCGAAGATTCGGTCGAAGTGTTCACGGGCCGCATGGCATTCGCCGCGGCGATTGGAGCCAAGGTTATTGCGACCAACGCGGCCGCCCGACAAAGAGAGGCAACATTCCGTCGCAACGTCGAAACCATACTGAGAAGAGCGGAAGCCTTCGATATCATCGTTGGCCTGGAAAACCCAGGAGACGGCAGCGATAGCCTGATCAACACCGCGCGAGACGGTATTTCTCTTGTTGAGGAATTCGGATCGCCCTTTCTAAAGCTAAATTACGACGCCGCAAACACAGCGTCACATCGACCGGACATGGACGATCTCGCAGGTGATGGAATCCTGGCGCTGCCGGAATCGGCGCACGCCCATATCAAGGATGTCCGTGAAACCGACGAAGGTTGGTTTTTCTGCGATATCGGCGACGGCAAGGTCGGGTGCGAGCGCCTCCTGGCTGCAATCGCAAAGCTCGACAGCCTCCCGGTCAGTATTGAACTTCCCTTGAGACTGCATCGCAATCGGCAGGCGCAGCCCGTTCGTCGCCAAGATCCCGTGCCGCTGTCATCGATCGAGGACTCGCTGGCTCGGTCGCTCAAGGTCGTCCGGCGAGCGCTCAACGACAATCTATGACCGTGTCTGGAGGAGGACGCAGTGCAACGTTTTGTAAACAACCGCGATGAGGTCGTGGAAGATACCATCAAGGGCTTTGTGAAGGCACACCGAGACATCGTGCGCCTCGCCGAAAACCAACGCGTGGTGACGGCGATTGACCGGCCCGCGCAAGGAAAAGTGGGTGTCGTAACTGGAGGTGGCTCCGGACACGAGCCTGCCTTCATTGGCTATATAGGCCGCAACATGCTTGACGCGGTCGCGGTCGGCGAGCTGTTTTCGTCGCCAACGGCCAAGAGCTTTCAGGATGCCATACGCGAAGCGAATGGTGGGAAAGGGGTCGTTGTCCTCTACGGAAATTATGCCGGAGACAACATGAACGTGAAGATGGCGATGAAGCTCGCCGCAAAGGACGGCATCGAGGTTGCCACGGTCGTTGCAACCGACGACGTATGCTCCGCCCCCGCGGAGGAGCAGGCGAAGCGCCGAGGCGTTGCCGGAGAGATCTTCATGTGGAAGGTGGGCGGAGCGAAAGCGTCGATGGGCGCCAGCCTATCCGAGGTTCGTGACGCAGCGCAGAAGGCCATCGACAATTGCCGCTCGGTCGGTGTCGGATTGGGGCCGTGCACTCTTCCAGCGGTCGGACATCCGAACTTCCAGATCGAGCCTGGCACCATTGAAGTCGGTATCGGCCATCACGGCGAGCCGGGCGTGCGAGTAGAAGCGCTCAAGAGCGCATCAGAGGTCGCCAAGGATATGTGCCAGATCGTGCTGGATGACCATGATCTCGGCTCGGGGACAGAAGTGGCCGTACTGGTATCTGGCCTTGGCGCGACACCGCTGAACGAACTTTACATTCTCTTCGACACAGTCGAGGAGGAAATCTCCGGCCGCGGCCTCAGGATCCACAAAGCGTATGTTGGTAACTACTTCACGTCTCTTGAGATGGTTGGAGCGACTTTGACGGTCATGGCGCTCGATGAAGAGCTAAAGTCGCTACTGGAGGTCGAGGTTCGCTGCGCCGCGACACTTTAAGGAGGGAACAATGCAAAAAATGAATAACTCGGCAGCCGGAGAAATCGTAGTCTCCATGGCAAGAGCGATCATCGACAACCGCGCCTACCTCAGCGAGATCGACGGCAAGATTGGCGACGGCGATCACGGAATAAATATGGCGAAAGGTTTCGGTTTAGTGGCCGACCGGATACGCGGCAAGGAGCTATCGCTCGCAAAAGCGCTTGAGACCCTGGGAACAGTCCTGATGACCGAGATCGGCGGATCTATGGGTCCGCTTTACGGTGTGATGTTCACCGAGTTTGCCCAGCAGATCGATCAGGTCGACCAGATCGACAGCAAGACGTTCAGCCGAATGCTGCATGCTGGCTTGACGGGTATTCAAGAAATTGGTTCGGCCAAAGTCGGCGACAAGACATTGCTTGACACGTTGGTGCCTGCTGTTGAAGCTTTTGACAAAGCGACATCAGAAGGAAAATCCTTCGACGAGGCATTGGAACTCCTCGTTGCGGCAGCCGAAAGTGGCCGCGATTCGACGGTGAACTTGATCGCACGGATCGGCCGAGCCAGCAGGCTGGGCGAACGATCGCTCGGCGTGCTGGATGCTGGTGCGACGTCTTGCGCGCTGATCCTCAAGGAGTTGTCTGAGGGAACCCGTGATAGGCTTCAATAGTGTCATCGCTTCTTGAGCGTGATCATACTGAGAACCGAAGTGATGCCGAGCTTAAGGGGAAGCCAATCCAGAGTGCCGCTCGGTTATTGATGTGAAACGCGCCGCGATAGAAATCCGGCAACACTCCTCCGTGTGCCGCCCGAGGGTGGACACCCGCTTTCGCGGCCATTCGGGAATCAAATTTAGTGGACAGATTGGGTCGGCGGCGAACTATGCATTCGGTCTCCGGGCACCATCGCTCTCGCTTGCAGGGTCGGGTTCCGCAAACCGCGAAAGGCACGACTCATCGCAACTTAGGCGGTGCCACGACTGAAGCTGACGCGACATTCGGTCACGCGGCGACGCAGAGTCCTTCGCTCAGCTAACACCTGACCCGCTAAATCGAAGACACGAGTAATCGGCCTGGGGGAGCGACGACCTGGCACGAAGCTCGAAAATCGTGCGTCAAACGGTGGCCCAAACGGAAGCAAGCCAATCCCGCTCTTTACCGATGGCGTCCTGGCCGGTTCCGGATCTTCCACGATCAACCCGCGAGGGGTCCGCTAGCAAGCTGCGGCCGCTTCCGCTTTGCGTCGCGGTGATCGCGCCCGGACCCGTGCCTTTGGAGGAGCCATCGAGCGGGAATTGGCCCGCTCCCGAAGGAGCCTCTCAAATGTCGCACGATCTCTCTCTCGCCCAGTCCCACGCCTTCCAGCTCTCCCGTGACCTGATGGTACCGGTCACCCTTTTCGAAGTTGACGGCGAATATGGCGTCATTCCTTCCGATGAGATCGACGCCGACGACGATCTGGCGATCGTGCATGAGTACATGCCTTGGCCGGCTCATTGAGCCGGCACCGCCGGGGCGTGCCCCTTGCGAGCGGCGGGCCGCAAGGGAAGCTTCGCCGCGGCCAATTTCAGCTTGCATGATCCGACAATTGCGCGCCGCGCCCTTGCGGCCTTTGCTCTTTGGGGCCTGCCGAAAGGGGTCGGGTGAACCGACGGGCAAGGAAGGGCTATGGAGGCCGATCGCCGGGCGATCGGAAGGAAAAATGAAGAGAAGAGAAATAGAAGCGTTGCGCGAGCAGGTCAGATGTGCGGCGGTGCTTGAGCATGCCGGGTTTGCAATAGACGCGAAGGAAAGCACACGGCGGGCAGTCAAATTCCGCCGCGGCGGTGAGATCATCATCGTCACCTATGAAGGGCGTGGTTGGTTCGATCCTCTTTCCGAGGCGAAGGGCGATGTGTTCCGGCTCGTAGAGCATCTCGATCGGGTCGGTTTTCTCGAAGGCGTAGAACGGGTCGCGGCTCTCGTAGGGTTTCAGATCACGGAGCCGGAGTGGCAGCCGGCGAAAGATGGCGAGAGATGCGACCTGTCTCTTCCCGATCGTTGGCGGTCCCGCCGGCGACCTTGGCCGGGTTCCTCGACATGGCGATACCTCAGTGGCGAGCGCCACGTGCCAACTTACGTGCTGCGAGCGGCGATCAAAAGTGACATCCTGCGCGAAGGTCCGCAAGGCAGCATGTGGGCGGCGCACCGGGACCAGGCCGGAGTCTTGACCGGCTGGGAAGCGCGGGGTCCGCAATACCGGGGTTTTGCATCCGGAGGAGCCAAGGTCCTTTTCCGCTTCGGTTCCGACAGCCCATTGCGTCTTGCGGTCACGGAGGCCGCAATCGATGCCATGAGCCTCGCTGCGATCGAAGGTTTACGGCACGGCACGCTTTATCTCAGCACTGGCGGTGGATGGTCGCCAACCACGGAGGCGGCGTTGCGGGATTTGGCTGGAAAGCCCGGCGTCCAGATGGCTGCGGCGACGGACTCCAATCCGCAGGGCGACATGTTTGCCGAACGGCTGCGGACGCTTGCCGACGATGCAGGTTGCGACTGGACGCGACTTCGGCCGTCCCGGGAGGATTGGAACGAAACCCTGAAGGTCAGGGAAAGGGAAAAGAGGGAAAGGACGGAAGGAGGAGGCGTGCCGCATGCGCGCCGCCGGCATCAAGGGAAGCTTCGCCCGGCGGAGCCGGCCCTTGACCCCGACGGTCGCGATGCCGGCGGCAGCCAAGGGGTCATGAAGGACTGAAGAGGAAGGCAAGGTCGAGAGGACAGTGCCGCGCTTCGGCCCGAAACCTCCGAAGGAGCTGCAGATGAACCCCTCTCCCGCAATCCGAAAAGTCTTCCAAGGCGTCGCAAGCCGACCGCAGATGTTCCGCATGTTCGACCGTCATCTCCTGCGGCCCAACCGTTGGGGAGACGACGCAACGCCGCTCTATAACGGCGAATGGTTCGAGATCGGCGAGGCCGAGCACGACTACATGTTCGAAATCCTGCCGCCGCTCTGGATCCGCGGTTCGATGTTCGCAATGCGCGAGTTCCTGACCGGCTCGGTGACATCAGTGTTCTTCGCGCTCCGGATCGACGAGGCGATCCGCAATTTTCACGGCTATTGCGACCTTGCCGATCAAGCCTCCGTCGAGACCATGCGCGTCTCGATTGTCGAGCGCGAAAGCCGCCCGGTCCGGACCATGACGCGCGAGGAACGCCTCGAGCATATCTGGAGCAGTACGGCGGACGATTATCGCGGCTATGCGGGCGAGCGCTGGCCAGAGGCCTCGCGCCGCAAACGCACCCTGATGATCTACGGCGGTAAAGGCGGCACTGTTCTAAAGCTGCTGGAAGACCTCAGCGAGAACGAGATCGCCGCCAAGCTGCCGGTACAACTGCGCCACCTCCCCTCGCCGATCGCGGCTTGAGAGTTTCCGCTTGTATCCGTGCGCGAAGCAATCGCGCTCGGCCGACCGTAGCCGCGCAGCCCATGCAGGCGGCCCCCCTCCACCCCTTCGCGTTCCTCGACTGTCGCTTGCGGCGGATCGATGACGCTCGCTTACAAGGAACTTTCGATGAGCAACGATCCCTTCACCCTCGATATGTTTGGTAGCAGCGCTTTGTCATCAGGACTCGGTCTTGGCGTCACCGCGTTCGGCGGTTTTGCCGCCAACGACGACGAGTCCGACCCGACCCCGCCCTCTCCTGCGCCGGCGCGGGCTCTGCCGGCGACCAACCGGCCGGTCCCGCGAAAGCAAGGGCAGCGCGCCAACTTCTATCTCGACGACGGCGACCGCGATCTCGCCGCGACCTGGAAGGAGCGGGCACGCATCAATGTCGTGGCCATCCTCACCGCCAACGAAATCGAGAAGATGAACCTGCCGGCGACCCCAGCCGCGCAGGCGAGGCTGATCCGCTTCACTGGTTTCGGCGCCGGTGAGCTTGCGAATGGCATATTCCGGCGGCCGGGGGAAACTGACTTCCGGGCAGGCTGGGACGATCTCGGCAACTCGCTGGAGACAGCGGTCAGCGAGGGCGAATACGCGTCGCTCGCCCGTTGCACCCAATATGCCCACTTCACCCCCGAATTCGTCATTCGGGCAATCTGGATGGGCATTCAACGTCTCGGCTGGCGCGGCGGCCGCGTGCTGGAGCCGGGTATCGGCACCGGGCTCTTTCCTGCGCTGATGCCGAAACAATATCGCGAACTGACCTACGTCACCGGTGTCGAACTCGATCCCGTCACGGCCCGCATCGCGAAACTGCTGCAGCCGAAGGCGCGCATCGTCAACGGCGATTTCGTACGCACCGACCTCAATGCGATCTACGATCTTGCCATCGGCAACCCGCCCTTCTCCGATCGGACGGTTCGCTCCGACCGGCAATATCGTTCGCTCGGTCTTCGGCTGCACGATTACTTCATCGCCCGATCGATCGATCTCCTGAAACCCGGCGCCCTCGCCGCCTTCGTCACCAGCGCCGGCACGATGGACAAGGCGGATGGCACCGCCCGCGAGCATATTGCCAAGTCCGCGGACCTGATTGCCGCGATCCGACTGCCCGAAGGCAGTTTTCGGCGGGACGCCGGAACGGACGTCGTGGTCGACATCCTCTTCTTCCGCAAGCGCAAGGCCGTCGAACCGGAGGGTGATCTTTCGTGGCTCGACCTTGAAGAAGTCCGACCGGCTGTCGAGGACGAGGGGGTGATCCGCGTAAACCGCTGGTTCGCGCAGCATCCGGAGTTCGTGCTCGGCGATCATGCCCTGACCTGCGGTCCCTTCGGGGACACCTATACGTGCCGGCCCCGCGCCGACGAGGAACTCGGCGTGGCACTGACGGAAGCCGTCACGCTTCTTCCCGAAGGCCTTTATGACGGCGAGCCGACCGCCATCGACATCGATCTGGAGGATGAGCTTGCCGAGATCGTCGATCTCAGTCCCGACAATGCCAAGGTGCGCGAGGGCAGCTATTTTGTAGACGTCAGACATGGTCTGATGCAGATCGTCGACGGCAAACCCGTTCCGGTTCATGTGCGCAAGGCGCGCAGCGGCGCGGGAATTTCGGAAAAGCACGTCCGGATCATCCGCAAACTGATCCCGATCCGCGAGGCCGTGCGTGACGTCCTGAAAGCCCAGGAACTGGACCGGCCGTGGCGCGAGCTGCAGGTACGGCTGCGCATCGCCTGGTCGAACTTCGTGCGCGATTTCGGCCCGATCAACCACACCACTGTCTCGATCATCGAGGATGAGACGACGGGCGAGGTTCGTGAGAACCATCGCCAGCCGAACCTTCTGCCATTCCGCGACGATCCGGACTGCTGGCTGGTCGCCTCCATCGAGGACTATGACCTCGAAACCGACACCGCACGGCCAGGGCCGATTTTCTCAGAACGCGTCATTGCGCCCCCTTCCCCGCCCGTCATCACCTCCGCAGCCGATGCCTTGGCCGTCGTCCTCAACGAGCGCGGGCGCGTCGACCTCGATCATATCGCCGAGCTTCTCCATTGCGACACGGATGCGGTTCTCGATGCGCTCGGTGACGCAATCTTTCGTGATCCGGCTGACGGCTCCTGGCAGACCGCGGACGCCTATCTCTCCGGCGCAGTGCGCACCAAACTTGCTGCCGCGGAAGCCGCGGCCGGCCTCGATGCTGTCTATGAGCGCAATGTCCGTGCGCTGCAGGCGGTGCAGCCCGCCGACCTTCGCCCGTCGGATATTACCGCTCGGCTGGGCGCGCCCTGGATCCCGGCAGCCGATATCGTCGACTTTATCCACGAGACGATGGGTGCGGAGATCAGGATCCATCACATGCCGGAACTTGGCTCATGGACCGTCGAGGCGAGGCAGCTCGGATGGACGGCCGCCGGCACATCCGAGTGGGGCACCGACCGACGCCACGCTGGCGAGTTACTGGCCGATGCGCTGAACAGCCGCGTGCCGCAGATCTTCGACGTCTTCAAGGATGCGGACGGCGAGCGGCGCGTACTAAACGTCGTCGATACCGAAGCCGCGCGCGACAAGCTGCAGAAGATCAAGACGGCCTTCCAGAACTGGGTGTGGACCGACCCAGATCGCACCGACCGGCTGGCGCGGGTCTATAACGACCGCTTCAACAACATCGCGCCGCGAACATTCGACGGCTCCCATCTCATGCTTCCCGGCGCCTCTGGCGCCTTTGTTCTTTATGGGCATCAGAAGCGTGGCATCTGGCGCATCATCTCGTCGGGCTCGACCTATCTTGCGCACGCCGTCGGTGCCGGCAAGACGATGACGATGGCGGCCGCCATTATGGAACAGCGCCGGCTCGGGCTGATCGCCAAGGCGATGCTCGTCGTGCCCGGCCATTGCCTGGCACAGGCCGCGCGTGAATTTCTGGCGCTCTACCCGAATGCGCGCATCCTCGTCGCCGACGAAACGAATTTCACTAAAGACAAGCGCGCCCGTTTCCTATCGCGCGCGGCGACCGCGATCTGGGACGCGATCATCATCACCCATTCGGCATTCCGGTTCATCGCTGTCCCGTCATTGTTCGAGCAACAGATGATCCAGGACGAGCTGCAGCTCTACGAGGATCTGCTGACCAAGGTCGACAGCGAGGACCGTGTCTCTCGCAAGCGGCTGGAGCGGCTTAAGGAAGGGCTCAAAGAACGACTGGAGGCGTTATCCACCCGCAAGGACGACCCGTTGACCATTTCCGAAATCGGCGTCGACCAGATTATCGTCGACGAGGCGCAGGAATTCCGCAAGCTTTCCTTCGCCACCAACATGTCGACCTTGAAAGGCATCGATCCGAATGGATCGCAGCGTGCCTGGGACCTCTACGTGAAGTCCCGCTTCATCGAGACGAAGAACCCCGGCCGGGCTCTGGTTCTGGCTTCGGGGACGCCGATCACCAACACGCTCGGCGAGATGTTCTCGGGCCAACGCCTGCTCGGCCACGCGGCGCTGGCCGAACGCGGGCTGCATGAATTCGACGCCTGGGCCTCGACCTTCGGTGACACGACGACGGAACTGGAGATCCAGCCGTCCGGCAAATACAAACCCGTCAGCCGCTTTGCCTCCTTCGTCAACGTGCCGGAACTGATCGCGATGTTCCGCAGCTTTGCCGACGTGGTGATGCCTGAGGATCTTCGCGGATACGTCAAGGTGCCTGAAATCTCGACTGGTCGGCGGCAGATCCTGACGGCCAAGCCGACCCAGGCCTTCAAGAATTACCAGACGATCCTCGATGCCCGCATCAAGGCGATCGAGATGCGCGAGGGACCGGCGCATCCCGGCGACGACATCCTTCTCTCCGTCATCACCGACGGTCGCCATGCCGCCATAGATCTCCGCCTGGTCGACGCGGACAATGACAACGAGCCGGACAACAAGCTCAACCTGCTGGTCCAGAACGCTTTCCGCATCTGGCAGGAGACCGCGCAAAGCACGTATCTGCGCCCCGACGGCAAGCCTTACGATCTGCCGGGTGCGGCGCAGATGATCTTTTCGGATCTCGGCACTATCAATGTCGAGAGAAGCAGGGGCTTTTCCGCCTACCGCTGGATCAGGGACGAGCTCGTCCGCATGGGCGTTCAGGCATCCGAGATCGCCTTCATGCAGGACTATAAGAAGTCGGAGGCCAAGCAGCGCCTGTTCGCCGACGTCCGCGCCGGCAAGGTCCGCTTCCTGATCGGCTCGTCGGACACGATGGGGACCGGCGTCAATGCGCAGCTTCGCCTAAAGGCGTTGCATCATCTCGACGTCCCGTGGCTGCCCTCGCAGATCGAACAGCGCGAGGGCCGGATCGTGCGCCAGGGCAATCAGCATGACGAGGTCGATATCTTCGCCTATGCCACCCAAGGTTCGCTCGATGCCTCGATGTGGCAGAACAACGAACGCAAGGCGCGCTTTATCGCGGCCGCTTTGTCCGGCGACACCTCGATCCGGCGGCTGGAGGATCTCGGTGAAGGGGCGGCCAATCAGTTCGCCATGGCCAAGGCAATTGCGAGTGGCGACGAGCGCCTGATGCAGAAGGCAGGGCTGGAAGCAGATATCGCTCGCCTCGAACGGCTGCGCGCCGCCCATGACGACGATCAATATGCGGTGCGCCGGCAGATCCGCGACGCGGAACGCGATATCGAGATTTCGGAGCGGCGGATGGCGGAAATCGGCAAGGACATTGAGCGCCTTGTTCCGACAGCGGCCGACGCCTTTGCCTTGACTGTCGTCGGCGAGGCTTTCAACGAACGGAAAGCCGCCGGTCGCGCCTTGATGAGGGAAATTCTCACCCTTGTTCAGCTCCAGCAGGAAAATAAGAGCGTCATCGCCTCGATCGGAGGCTTCAATCTCGTCTATTCCGGCGAGCGGATCGGCAGGGACGATGGGTATCGCTACGCGACCCTTCTCCAGCGCACTGGTGCCGATTACGAAATCGATCTGGCGTTGACCATGACGCCGCTTGGCGCCATCTCCCGCCTCGAGCACGCGCTCGGCGGTTTTGACGAGGAACAGGAACGCTATCGCCATCGCCTGCATGACGCCCAGCGGCGTCTCGCCTCCTACCGCTCGCGCGAGGGCGGCCTGTTTGCATTTTCCGAAGAACTCGCCGAGAAGCGTCGGCAACTGCGGGACGTCGATCAGACATTGGCAGCCGTGGCATGTGAGTAGGGTTTGGCCGACTCGGAAGCGGCCTAGGTCCGACGCCATTTGCCGGACCTGTGTCCGCTCGGGTTTTGGAAGCACTGCAGCATTCACATGGCTGCAGTGCACAAAAAGTGTTTTCCAAGTGGTCAAAAATCGAGCATAGTGCACACAGCTGATGCACATGGCGGCTTTCCTCCCAGTTCCGCCGCAGCAGCTGTTCCCCTCTGGAGGTTTATTGACCTTCACACTTCATGGGCCGCGGTTTCCGCTGGCCCATTTTTTTCTGCCATCTTATCCCGATCGACATCCAGTCGCGTGCAAGCGGATGCGTTTTGCAGGCCGGCACGTCAGCCGCCGAAATGAAAAGCAGGCAAGGGAGAAAAGAAGGAAGAGGGAGATGAACCGGTCGCAGAGCAGTTCGCCGGTCGCCGCTGACGCTCAACCGCCGCCTCCGCATCCCGGCCACTCGTCCTTCGCAGGGCTGTCAGCCCCGCTCGTCCTTCGCGGCAGCAATGCTCGGCCGCAGTTGCACCCGGCCGCCCGCTCCGCGGTCCGGGAACTGTCTTCGAAACGAATGAAGATGCGAGAAGGGCAGGCAGAGGGCCGTGTCCAATCCCCGAGAAGGAGCATCCCATGCAACTGATGAAGGTCGATCCGCGTGCGCTGAAGGACAACCCCGACAACACGCGTCAGTCGAAGTCGACGCCGCAGGCCGACGCCCTGCTTTTGGCGACGATCAAGGCCGTCGGCGTGATCCAGCCGCCGGTCATTTTCCCGGAAGCCGGCGGCAACGGCTACGTCATCGAAGCCGGTCACCGGCGCACGCGCATGGCGATCGCCGCCGGTATTGAGGAAATCGACGTGATCGTCGTCGAGGCAGCCAACGACAACGGCGCCATGCGCTCGATGGTCGAGAACATCGCGCGCGAACCGTTGAACCCCGTCGACCAATGGCGGGGCATCGAGCGGCTGGTCGCGCTCGGCTGGACAGAGGAGGCGATCGCCGTGGCGCTCGCGCTTCCCGTCCGCCAGATCCGCAAGCTCCGTCTGCTTGCCAACGTGCTGCCCTCCATGCTCGACCAGATGGCGAAGGGCGATATGCCGAACGAGCAGCAGCTGAGGACGATCGCGGCCGCATCGTCCGAAGAGCAGAAAGAGGTCTGGAAAGCCCATAAGCCGAAGAAGGGCGACACGGCGGCCTGGTGGCAGATCGCCAACGGCCTCTCGAAAACCCGTATGTATGCTCGCGATGCAAGCTTCGGCGACGATCTTCGCGTGGCATACGGTATCGAGTGGGCCGAGGACCTATTCGGCCCGGCCGATGAGGACAATCGCTACACCACCAATGTCGAAGCCTTTCTTGGCGCACAGCAGGAGTGGATGACGAGCAACCTTCCGAAGAAGGGCGCCATCGTCGAGGTCAACAATTGGGGCCAGCCGGAACTGCCGAAGAAGGCCGAACGCATCTACGGCAAGCCGGCCAAGGGCGATTGCACCGCGATGTATCTCGATCGCGACGGCAAGGTGCAGAGCGTCCACTACCGGATGCCGGAGGCGAGGAAAACCGAAGGGCGATCCGGTCCCGCCGGTGACGCTTCGACGGGGGCCGATGACAATACTGATGCCGTCGGGAAGACCAGGCATGAGGTCACGCAGAAGGGCCAGGATATGATCGGTGATTTCCGTACCGATGCGCTGCATGAGGCGCTGGCCCGCGCGCCGATCGAGGACGACATGCTGATGGCACTCCTGGTGATGGCCTTCGCTGGCACCAATGTTCGAGTCGATTCCGGCGCCAACGACACCGTGTTCGGGTCGAAGCGTTTCCAGCGTCATGTCGCGCGCCTCTATTCCGCAGACGGACGCTTGTCGTTCGACATGGACAGCGTGCGTGTTGCCGCCCGCTCCGTTCTCATCGACGTGCTCTCATGCCGGCGCGGCATGTCGAACAGTGGCGTCGTCTCGCGCATTGCCGGTGATGCGATCGGCGCGGACGGTTTCCTTCCGAACATGGGAACGGAGGATTTCCTCTTGTGCCTGTCGCGTCAGGCGCTCGAAGCCGCAGCCAAGTCGGTCAATCTCGTCCCGCGGGCGCGGGTCCGCGAAACCCGCGCAGCACTCGTCGATTACTTCGCGACCGATGCTGCCTTCGTCCTTCCGGCCGCGCTGTTTGCGCCTGACCCGAAGGACATCACAGATCTCATGAAGCACACCGATGATGTCGCGGGCGACGACAGCGACGGCGCTGAGGGCGAGAGCATCGGAGTCGACGGGCTCGATCCGACGGCGACGGGACATGACGATCCCGTCGCCGACTCGATGAGTGATGCCGCCTCCGACGAGGAGGAAACCGCCTTCGGGATCGCGGCGGAATAGCCGCCGTCCCGTCAATCTCCGCTTGATCTTCCGCCGCCGGTCCTCCCGGCGGCGGTTTCGTTTCCACCACCCGCAAAAACTTGAAGGAGGATGCGATGTCCGCGTCTCTGATTTATGATCTTGCCCCGATCGGCTCCATCGTCGCCTGGTCGGATGGTAGCCCACGACCGCCCGAGCGCCACAAGAAGAAACTGTCAGCTTGGCAAACGCGCAATAGCCAGGGTCGGCTGATCCGCAAGGAAGGAAAGCGCGGCGTCGGCGCCACCAGTCTGACACCGTGTTTCACGCTGCATGAAGGCGAGCTCGGCGCAAATGGCATCATCGCCATCCGTATCCACCGGACCTTCTCGCTCGATAGCGGCCTGGCGTTCAAAGTTGTCGAGCGTCCGGCGCTTGGATCTGTTCGCATCTTTGATCGCCCGGGCGTCAATGCCGAACTCGTCCACCTGGCAGCCCATCGGCAGGCGGCCGTGGAATGGCTCACCCGGCACGGCTATCCGCATGCCGTTCTCTCTGAGGTGACTGCCGACGAGGTCGCCGCCGATCATATCGAGGGGAGGACTGCAGCATGACTATGCTTCCTTCGCAATCCTCCGAAGGCTCCGCCCCTGACGCGTCAGGGGTGGAGTTCGGCAGAAGCGCCGACGACATGGCTGTTGCGCGTGTGGGCGATCTCGTCTTCGCCATGGTTCCCGCCGGGGATGGCCAGTATTTGCTTGCCAGTGCTTGGCGCGCGTCACGGCCGCTTGCCGAACTGAAGCGCGATGATTTCTATTCGTACCACGGCTCTGTCGAGGGCGAAGCCGCGTTCCGTAACCGCATGATCGAACAGGCCGGGCACAGCCGCGAACTGCGGCTACTATCCCGCCAGCCCGTCCGGGTGACCTGCAGCACCCCATGGGGGCCGTCGCAGGGCGCCACCGTCTACGCCGACGGAATCGTGTGCCATACGACGGCAGGTCATGGTGGCTTCAGGCTCTCCGACGCCCGCAATGCCAAGGTCCACTCGATGCTTAGGATAGATGGCGGCTGGTATGAAGAGGACGCCGCCTGGGCAATCGTTGCGCTGACCTTTCCGGACCTGTTCACGACCTATGAGCGCAAGTGCGCCG
This sequence comes from Rhizobium lentis, assembly GCF_014200175.1. GTDB lineage: Bacteria > Pseudomonadota > Alphaproteobacteria > Rhizobiales > Rhizobiaceae > Rhizobium > Rhizobium mulingense. The sequence goes on from NZ_JACHBD010000014.1 coordinate 134,534, forward strand.
ACAAGACGATCCGCGACAGTTGGCCGGATGCCTGGGAAACGATCTTCAGTCGGTCGCTCGCTCCGGCCGAGTCTTACGAGAGGGACGCCCAGGCGTTCGCACGGGAACATGCCGGCGACTGGATCGTCACCGCGGCTCTTCGTTCGGACCGTCACCCTGGTATGACCGAGGTGATCGCTACCATCGGCGGCGTGCGCGGCGAGCATGCGCAAGAGCGTCGCTTTCTGGTGCCGAGCGACGAATACGCGGTCGGCGGCTTCGGCTTCGTCATCGATGAGACGCGGCATGCCGCCTATGAGGGTCTCTCCAGCTTTGTCGCTTGGCGCGAGAGGACGGCATGATGTCCAATTCCGAGCAACGCGCCGCGCAGTTTACCAGAATGGAATCGGCACGGCGGCAGACGCAGCACCAGCTTGATCTGATCGACCGGCAGATCATGCGACGCATGACTACGATCATTCCCCAGCTTGGTCGCCGTCACTCCGGATATCGTCGCGGCAAGGCGCCGGAGCCAGGCGCCTTCCTCGAACGCTACCGGGTCAATCTGGCAGCGATCACCGCCGAGCGTCAGCCGGAAATCGATGCGCTTTCGAGAAAACTCGCCCGACAGGATGCGGCAATCGCGGCGCTGCGGGCGAGAGCCGGGTCCGACGGCACAGTCGTGGCCGCTACCGGTCCGGGAGGCAGGACGCCATGAGCACGATCGGAGACCTGGAGCGAAGAGCAGGCATCGGCGTATCACCGGCGGAGCGCACCGCTTTCTGGCTGCAGTTCCATCACCTCGAAGGCGAAGCCTGCCTCAATGCCGGTGTCGCGGAACTCAGGCGGTTGATCGCTCTAAGGGAAGCACCGGCGGATCCCAGACCAAAAACGCGCACCGTCAGTCGCACACGCGAAACGCTGCCGCCTTTGACGCCGGAACAGGAAGCAGCACTTCAGGCCTATGCCGCCAGGCATGGAAGGCGCTGGAAATCGATCCTCAACAACGCCTGGCTGGGCGGGCCGCCGTATGATGACGGCGGTCTGCTTCGTGGACTTCGCAACTCGCACGGTCCCACCTGGCTACAATCCTACCGGTTGCCGAAGCCGGCCAAGCGATAGGTCGAGCGCTTGACGTCGGTGAGCTGGAAAGGCTCAGGCAAGCGGGCGGGCCTGTCGTTTCGTTCGAGGACATCATAGTCCCGCGCCTTGCCGGATCGCCCTTCGGTTTTGCTGCGGTCTGAACCGGCGGCCGTGCGCTTCAAGGCCGCTGTCGCGCCGCGGGGCGGCCGGACCCCGCCGACCTTCACGGAGCAGGCTTCGCGTGCTCTATCGAGGGCAGTTTGCCCTCTTCGCCCGCAAACCGGCTCCGCTCGTCCAGGCAGGACCGGACCCTGAAACGCCCGCCTTCCGCCGGTTCGGGATGACCGCACCGAAGGGCAAGCCGGCATGGGCCGGAGCCCGTTCGGACGACCTCGAAAGGAACGATCATGGCCAAGCCCGCACCCTCCTCTCGCCAATCCGCCCGCGTTGTGCAACTGCGCAAGGGCGCCACCATCGAAATGGTCCGGCTGACATGCCCCGACGCCAGCCAGGCCCTAAAGATCGCCGAGAGTTTCGGCACCGCGGTCATCGACAGCGACGGCATCCGCGACCTGCATGAACGCCTCGTCATCGAGACCGCCGATGCGCTCGGAGTCGGCCTGGGCGACAAGGCCATGCAGATTCATCTGCAGCGGATCGTCGGCGCCTTCGTCGGCTCGGCCCATGGCGCCGGGCAGTTCTATAGCCGCGCTGTCACCGAGGCGCGCGATGCCACGGCAAAGGCCGCAAACGATGCCCGCGACGAGGACCTCGACGGTCCGGTCGGCTATGACAGCGCCGCCCAGCGCAAGCGCGAGTTCGCCGCCGACATGGGCATCCAGGCCCATTCGCTGAGAATGGCAGCCGAAGGCGCCGTCGCGGCCTATGCCCAGGTGATCGGCGAGACCTGGAAGCCGTTCGACCGGCCGGTCGAGCAGCCGGGTCATTCGCTGGGCCGCAAGGCCGCCGAAGCGCAGATCTCGGCCTTCGACTAGGCCATGCCGGCGGGGCTCCGGCCCCGCCTTCGATAAACGCGAGAACGGCCGGTTCCCTGGCGGAGCCGGCCGTTTTCGTGTCGCTGACGGGGCCAAGAGGGAAACGGAAATCTGGCAGATGGCACGTCCGTTGCGGCCCGTCCCGCTTGTCGGGTCTGCAGGAGCTGCCGGCAGATGCAACGGCTCAGCCGTCCTCCACTTAAGTTCCGGCCGTTCCGGTGCATCGGCCGGCTGATCGGCTCCTGCCTTCTGCCCTCCGCAACGGGCCGCGACGGGCGCGGCCTCAAAACGGAGGCTTGAAGATGAGCAGTACGGAGAAACAACGGGTCGATATTTATACACGCATCACTGACAGAATCGTTGAGGATCTGGCGAAGGGCGTGCGGCCGTGGATGAAGCCATGGAACGCCGAGAACACCACCGGCCGTATTACCCGGCCGCTGCGTCATAACGGCCAGCCCTATTCCGGCGTCAACGTGCTGCTTCTCTGGTCGGAGGGAACCGCCCGGGGATATACGTCATCCACGTGGATGACGTTCAAGCAGGCACTCGAACTGGGTGCTGCCGTCCGCAAGGGCGAGACCGGGGCGACGGTCGTCTTCGCCAGCCGTTTCACCAAGTCCGAAACCGACGGAAATGGCAGCGAGGTCGAGCGGGAGATCCCTTTCCTGAAGGCCTACAGTGTCTTCAACGTCGAACAGATCGGTGGACTTCCCGACCAGTATCGTCGCCAGCCGACGCCTGGTCCGGATCCGGTCGAGCGCATCGAGCATGCCGACCGGTTCTTTCGCAACACGGGTGCCGTGATCCGCCACGGTGGCAACCAGGCCTTCTTTGCGCCGGCCGCTGACATCATTCAGATGCCGCCCTTTGAAAGCTTCAAGGACGCGGCCAGCTATTATGCGATTCTGAGTCACGAGGCGACGCACTGGACGGCGCCGGCGCATCGCCTCGGCCGCGACCTCAGCCGCTATGCCAAGGACAAATCCGAGCGGGCGCGAGAGGAACTGATTGCCGAACTCGGCAGCTGCTTTCTGTGCGCCGACCTCGGCATTGCTCCCGAGCTCGAGCCCCGTCCCGATCACGCCTCGTACCTCGGCTCCTGGCTCAAGGTCCTGAGCGACGACAGGCGGGCGATCTTCCAGGCGGCGGCGCATGCGCAACGGGCCGTCAGTTTCCTGCATGGCCTGCAGCCCGAAACCGCCGACGAGCGGCTCGCGGCCTGAGGACCATCAGCGTCGGTCGTTGGTCTCGCCAGCGGCCGGCACCTGATCAGGCTTCGACGCGGAGAGCGTGTCGGGATCAGCCGTAAGGTCCAGTTTGCCCCAGATCGAGGATTTCCGGTCGGTCGGCTTGAGCTTCCGGGACGGCTTGATTTCGACGACAAACGGCTTTGGCTGCTGACGCATAGATCCTCCAGGCGACGATTCGCGAGCACGACGATAGCCCGAAGAACGGCCAAAGCAACGCCCTGGTTCGGCTGTTCCCGGACGTCTGATTTTGACATGTGGACGGGGCGGCAGGTCCACCGTTGCAGGGATCCGGCAGGCAGTCGGGGCGCAGCTGCCATCGCCATATCCCCTTGGCCCTGGAGCCGAGCCTCGTCCTTCGCGGGCTCGATGAGGCTTGTCTGATCGAAAACCGGCTTCGCCTCGATCGTCCTCCCGCAACGGCCTTCCAAAACTTTCTTCCCCTGAGCGCGATGCGCCCATTTCTCGCGGA
>NZ_JACHBD010000015.1 GCF_014200175.1 Rhizobium lentis
CTTGCTCCCAACGTTGGCATTGACCAGCACGTCGAGAGGCGAGACTGTCGCATCTCTAACTGGCCCAACTGTCGCATTACTAAATAGCTCCTACAAACAAATATCGCATAAGACAGATTATGGAACGCAAACCTTTGTCAGCCACACCAAAGGCTTATGTCGTCCGCCTTTGCGCTGCCCCAGTCCGGCTCAGCTCCGATCGCGTTGCGGCTCCAGCGCGATAATGAGGCCCACCTTCACTCTCTCCATCGCTATAAAACTGCGGAACCGCTTGACGTTCCTGTTGGCGAAGAACAGGCGCCGGGCCATGGCTTCGTAGGCTCCCATGGTTCGGAAGGCAACGATCAGCATGAAACCACTTCGCCCGTCACGTAGTAGCACGGCTGGACTTCAGGAGCCTCGTCGAAGGATTTCCTCGTCGCGTCGTGCGTGGCGCCGGACTCGCTCTGCCTTGCCGGATCGTTCACCACCGTCTGGTCTGCGAGACATGACCGGCAAATTCGCCCAGCAATACGCCGAACGGCAAGCTTCTGATCGCCCTCGCGGCGACGAAGGCTGCGCCGGTGGCTAAGGCGAGTTTCAGCCACGGATAGTCGCCGAGTTGGACATGGGCATTCGCATCGACGGATGTTGCCTTGGCTTTCAGCGCTGCTTCCGCATCGTCACGTAGCAGGCCGATGCGGGCCTGAAGCAGCCGCAATTCCCGCTGCAGGTGGTGCAGACTTTGGTCGGCCTTTTCACGCGCGGACTCGGCGGCCGCATCGGCAAAAGGCGGTTCGCCTTCTGCGACCAGTTCATCGGGATCGGGCGGAAGAAAGCCGTCGCGGTTGATGGATGATTGCATCGACTTGTCCTCGAATAAGTGAGCGCAGCGAGGCTCGGCATTGCCGCCGGCCTCGCTGCACATCAATGATCGCGCCGGAAACTCTGGCTCTGCTGCGATCCGCCTTGCGTCTGCGACTGCTGTTGCGAATCGTTCGATGATGCGGAAGCGCCGATGAATTTATAGGCACGAACCTTGGCGCTTCCATGCGCGGTGTCGCGCACTGCGACCGGCGCCTCGTCGGAAGCCGGCCCTTCGAATGCGCTTTCGGATACTGCCAGGTCGTCCGCGGCCTTGCCGCCATGGGCCGAGCCCGCAAAACCGGTATTCGACCCGCCTTGGCGTCCGCTTTCCGATAACCAGAGATCCGCCCGCTCGTCGATGTCGATGCTGCCTTCGTCGTCCAGGATATCGTGAACGGTTTCGTAGAGCGCGTCATCGATATCGTTGACCTGAACGAGGAAGCCGCCTCGCCGCAGCCCTTCTGCGTACATCGCGCGATCCTCGTCCGGGAAGAAGAAGTCGGCCAGCGCGTCGAAGAAGCCGCTGCGGTCGTCGCTCATGACGCCGGCATTTTTTTCATCCGCCTCATATCCCGGCATCAATCGAATTCTCGCTACGGGGACGCCGGCATCCTCGAGGCGGGAAATCGCGGATTCGGCCTCCGACCGGCTGTCGAAAAATGCGGTAAGGCTGCCGCCGCCCACGGGGCCTGAAAAACCGGGGTTGGTATCGTTGTGAATATTGCTCACGGAACACTCTCCTCTCGATGTCGCGTTCCAGCCGCCGACCCGACGCCTGGTTTCCTGACTCGGAGAACCGGCAGCCGAGACGAATGTTCCAAGGCAATGGCGACTTGACGGTCAGTTCCATAATGCTGCCGCTTGTCATTTCGGCTGCACCGCGCGGTGAATTGCGCCGGCTGTTGCATCCCTCGGCGGTTGACGTCAAACGGTGGAGACGCTAGCACGGCTTTTGACGCATTGGGGACATTTCATATGGACATCTTCACGGCAGCCGGTCTTACGGCTTTGCTGCAGGTCATTGCTATCGACCTCGTTCTCGCTGGCGACAACGCCGTGGTTATCGGTCTTGCCGCTGCCGGTCTCGAGGCTACGCAGCGCCGCAAGGCGATCATCGTCGGCATCGTCGCCGCGACCCTTCTCCGTATTCTGTTTGCCAGCGTCGCGGTCTATCTGCTGGCGATCGTCGGTCTGCTGCTGGCCGGCGGACTGCTTCTGCTGTGGGTCTGCTGGAAGATGTGGCGCGAGCTCCGCGCCGGTCATCACGAGAGCCACGAGGCGGTGGGTGCTCAAGGCGCGCCGAGAAAGACCTTCTTCCAGGCGGCGACCCAGATCGTCATCGCTGACGTCTCGATGTCGCTCGATAACGTGCTCGCCGTTGCCGGTGCTGCGCGCGAACATCCGAGCGTGCTGGTTATCGGTCTTGCCCTATCGATCGCGCTGATGGGTATCGCCGCAAACCTGATCGCCCGGTTGCTCAGCAGCCATCGCTGGATCGCCTATGTCGGCCTCCTAATCATCCTGTACGTCTCGCTCGACATGATCCACCGCGGTGGCGTCGAACTGTGGCCGTACGTGCAAGCGAGCGGGTTCAAGCTTTAGAGCCTGACCTCAATCTCGAAGCTCATCTGGTCAAACGCCGGCACCACATGCTCGGGCGTCTCAGCCATCACCGCGTCGTAATCCAGCGGCGTGTGCATATGGGTTAGAATCGCCCGTTTCGGCTTGAGCCGGCTGATCCAGTCGAGCGACTGTTCCAGCGACAGATGGCTCGGATGATAGGTATATTGCAGGGCGTCGATGATCAGAACGTCGAGATTTTGCAGCTTCTCGACGGTCTGCGGCGGGAAATCGCTGATATCGCTGCAATAAGCCACATCGCCGATGCGGAAACCGAGCGAATGGATATCGCCATGCTGCTGGATATGCGGGTAAAAATCGATCTTGCCGCCGGGGCCGCGGATTTCGACGGGTTCGTCGATATTTTCGATGACAACAGGCAGAACGATCGGTGGGTAATTGCTGCCGGGCGGCGTTTCCAGGCAATAGCGGAAGGCTTCACGCAGCCTGTCCATCGTATATTGGTCGGCAAAGATCGGCACGCGGCGGCGCGTATTGTGGAAATAACCGCGCAGATCGTCAATGCCGTGAATGTGGTCGGCATGCGGATGGCTGTAAAGCACGGCATCGACATGGTCGGCCCCTGCCCTGATCATCTGCTCGCGAAAATCCGGCCCCGTGTCGACGACGACCGTAGTGACGCCGTCATGGCCGAATTGCTGCACCATGAACGAGGCGCGCGTGCGCCGGTTTTTCGGATTGTCGGGATTGCAGGCGCCCCAGTCGCCAGAAATGCGCGGCACGCCCGGTGACGACGAACAGCCGAGAATGGTGAAACGCCGCCGGTAGAGCACGCCGCTAGATCCTCGGCATTTTCGAGAACAGGCGGAAAGCGTTTTCCGTCGTGATCCGTGCAATCTCCGCGTAGGAAAGGCCGATCGTCTCGGCGAGCACTTCGGCCGTGTTGACGACATAGGAAGGCTCGTTGCGCTTGCCGCGCCAGCGTTTTGGCGCCAAATACGGCGCGTCCGTTTCCACCAGCAGCCGATCCTGCGGGACCGTCTTGGCAATCTCGCGCAGCTCTTCCGACTTCGGGAAGGTCAGGATACCGGAGAAGGAGACATAGCCGCCGAGTTCGACGCCGGTTCGCGCCAGTTCCGGACCCGCCGAAAAGCAGTGCAGGATAAAGGGGAAAGCCCCCTTCCCCGTTTCCTCGGTCAGGATCGTTGCCATGTCCTCATCGGCGCTGCGGCTGTGGATAACGAGCGGCAGCTGCGTTTCCCGAGCGGCGGCAATATGCCGGCGAAAGCCGGTCTGCTGGTCCTCGGGCTTTTGCGTGTCGTAGAAATAATCGAGACCCGCCTCGCCGATCGCGACCACCTTCTGATGGGCGTTCGCCAGACGCACGAGGTCTTCCGTCTGGATATCAAGCTCTTCGTCGGCATTGTTCGGATGCGTACCGACCGAGCAGAAGACCGAGGGATATTTCTCGGTGATGGCGAGCAGCCCGTCGAGCTTGCGCACGCGCGTCGAGATCGTCACCATCTGTTTGACACCGGCCTCATGGGCGCGCGCGACAATCTCGTCGCGCTCGGCCTCGAAGTCTGCGAAGTCCAGATGGCAATGCGTATCGATCAGCACGGCCTCAAGCCTCCGGAGCCACGTAGCGCGGGAAGACTGGCGTCGGAGCCTCGAGCGGCGTTCCGGCGATCAGGCGGCCGGCCTCGCCGAGGGCGGCAAAATCGCGCTTGTCGGCAGGCGCAGCCACGAGATCGAGCAGCTTACCCGACGATTCCGGCATGAACGGCTGCAGCAGGATGGCAATCTGGCGCACGACTTCGGCGGTGACGTACAGCACCGTACCCATGCGCGCCGGATCCGTCTTTTTCAGCGCCCATGGCGCCTGCCCGGCAAAATAGCGGTCGGTCTCGGAAACGACGGCTATGATCGAACCGAGCGCCCGGTGAATCTGCTGCTTGCCCATGTCTTCATGCGTCGACGCGTGCAGCGCGTCGGCCTGCGCCAGCATCGCCTTGTCCTCGTCGGTTAGCGCCCCGCATTCCGGGATTTTGCCGTCACAGTTTTTGACGATCATCGACAGCGAGCGGCTGGCGAGATTGCCGATGCCGTTGGCGAGGTCGGAGTTGATGCGCGTGCCGATCGCCTCTTCGCTGTAGCTGCCGTCCTGGCCGAAGGAAACTTCGCGCAGGAAGAAGTAGCGCACCTGATCGAGACCGAAATGGTTCACCAGATTGACGGGATCGACGACATTGCCGAGCGACTTCGACATCTTCTCGCCCTTGTTGAGCAGGAAGCCGTGGGCAAAGACCCGCTTCGGCAGCGGCAGCTTCGCCGACATCAGGAAGGCCGGCCAGTAGACGGCATGGAAGCGGATGATGTCCTTGCCGATGATGTGGACATCCGCCGGCCAGTATTTGGCCCGCGGGCCGTTCCTGTCTTCGATATAGCCGGTCGCAGTGATGTAGTTGGTCAGTGCGTCGACCCAGACATACATGACGTGGGACGGATCGTTTGGCACCTTGATGCCCCAGTCGAAGGTCGTGCGCGAAACCGACAGGTCCTTGAGCCCCGATTTGACGAAGGAGATCACCTCGTTGCGGCGCTCGGCCGGACCTATGAAATCGGGATTGGCCTCGTAATGCGCCAGCAGCTTCTCCTGGTATTCGGAGAGCTTGAAGAAATAGCTTGCCTCTTCCACCCATTCGACGGGCGTGCCTTGCGGGCCGTAACGCACGCCATCGGCGCGCAGTTCCGTCTCGTTTTCCTGGTAATAGGCCTCGTCGCGCACTGAATACCAGCCGGCATAGCTGTCCTTGTAGATGTCGCCATTGTCGGCCATCATCTTCCAGATGTTGCGCGATGTCTCGTGATGGCGCTCCTGCGTGGTGCGGATGAAATCATCGTTCGAGGCGTTGAGCAGCTTCGCCATCGCCTCGAATTCGCCGGAGTTGCGGTCGGCGAGCGCCTGCGCGGTAATCCCCTCGGCGCGCGCCGTCTGCTGCATCTTCTGGCCGTGTTCGTCGGTGCCGGTCAGGAAGAAGACATCCTTGCCGTCCAGGCGCTGGTAGCGCGCCATCGCATCCGTCGCGATCAGCTCATAGGCATGGCCGATATGCGGTTTGCCATTCGGATAGGAAATCGCGGTGGTAATATAGAAGGGTGTCTTGTCTGTCATGGCGGCCAATGTCCGGCTTACTCTATAAAAATGGTCAGCCGCTCTTAGCGCATGTCTCCGCCAAGCGAAACATCAAGTTTTGGCGCCGTTATGATTTCCGGGACACGGGGTCGTGAACTTGACTCCGCTTCGCACCCAATTTACCGGTCGTCAGAAAGAGGGCGGGACAGAACGAAGTGTCAGTTTTCATCGATCCGGTTTGTTGTGGCCGCGCGCCGTTGGGGCCGCTTGTTTGACATTCGAGCCGCTCTATTCGATTTCGGGCCTGTTTGTCGGCGCGCTTGTCGGCATCACCGGCGTTGGTGGCGGTTCGCTGATGACGCCGCTGCTGGTGCTGCTCTTCGGCGTCCACCCCGCAACCGCGGTCGGCACCGATCTCCTCTATGCGGCGATCACCAAGACGGCAGGCACTGCCGTTCACGGCGTGCATGGACGGATCAATTGGAAGATCGTCGGCAGCCTCGCCGCCGGCAGTGTGCCGGCCGCCGTGCTGATGCTTTGGCTGTTGGCAGGCGTCGATCGTAAAAGCATCGGCGTGACCAACACCATTACGGTTGCGCTCGGCTGGCTGCTTGTCATGACCGCGATTATGCTGGTCTTCCGAGGCTCAATCCTCGAATTGGCGCGGCGCGCCATCGGCGATCGCACGCCGCCGCAGCCGGCAACCATCCTCATTCTCACCGTCATTCTTGGGTTCTGTCTTGGCGTCCTCGTCACCCTGACCTCGGTCGGCGCCGGTGCGCTCGGTGTGACGATCCTGCTGGTACTCTATCCCAGGCTTAACGTGCGCGAGATCGTCGGTTCCGATATCGTCCATGCGGTACCGCTGACCCTAATCGGCGGCATGGGCTATTGGCTGATCGGCGAAATTGACTGGGCGATGCTGTTTGCCCTGCTCGTCGGCTCGATTCCCGGCATCGTTATCGGCAGCCTTCTGGCGCCGAAGCTGCATGAACGCACCATACGCATCGTCCTGGCCGCCACGCTTGCCGTCGTCGCAGGCAAGCTCTTGACCGGCTGACCAGGCTCAGGAATCTCATGCATGTCACCCGGAAGTGTGCAGTGGTTCCGGGACAACGACATGCATCAAAACAAAGAGCTAAAGCGCGTCGCATGAATCAAATTTGATGCGACGCGCTTTAGAGGCCCGGCTGCTTGATATCGGCTAGAATGCTGATGATCGTCTGCTTGCGGTCGAGATTATAGGCATCCGAAATGGTCAGCCGCTCAGTGATCTCGGAATAGAGCCGCGCCAGACGCTCGGCAGCAGCGATCTGCCCCTCCACCGCTGCCACACGTGCACGGTTCATGATGTCGTCGCCGACATGGCTGACAAAGAAATCGAAGATCGTGTCGCTTTCTTTGCCCGACAGCGCATCGGCCAGCCGGTGCATCGCCTTGCGGGCCGCCGGCCCTTCGGCGGAAAGCACCTCGTCATAGGCGGCGATGATCTCTCCGCCGCCATAGTTCAAGAGCTTCAACGCTTCGCCGACGCTGCCCTTGGCGGCCGAAAGCACCGCCCCGCCCTCTCCCGATATGCCGAGATGGGCAAGGGCGGCGACAAGCGCGTCGTCGGCAAGCGGCGCTAGTTTCAGCGGCAGGCAGCGCGAGCGGATCGTCGGCAGCAGCCGACCCGGCGCATGCGATAGCACCAGAAATAGCGCCCGCTTCGGCGGCTCCTCGAGGATCTTCAGGATGGCGTTGGCCGCATTGCGGTTCATGTCGTCGGCCGGATCGATGATGACGATCCGCCAATTGCCGGTGCCTGACGTCTGCGAGAAGAACTTGCCGGCGCGGCGTACCTCGTCGACTGTTATCGCCGATTTCACCTTGCCGGTCTTTTCGTCCACCGGCCGGGCAAGATGCAGGAGATTATGCGAGGCGCCGGAGGCGATCTGGCGGCTGACTGCGGAGGCGGGATCCGGATCGCCGATCGTCTCCGGCGCTGTCTCGGGATCGGGATGCGAGAGCACGTGGTTGGCGAAGCGGAAGGCGAGCGTCGCCTTGCCGATGCCCTCCGGCCCCTCGATCAGGATGGCGTGATGCCCCTTGCCGGATCGGTAGGATTGCGCGAGGAAGGCCTCCGCCTCCTCATGGCCAAACAATCTGGTGTTCTCGGCCGGCCAAATAGCGCCGTCGAGCAATCCCGGCCTCTCCTCACTCATAATGGAATTCACTCATGATGGGCGACTTCCGGCAATCGGGCGCGGTCTGCGGGCGACTTGAGCTGCCTGATGATCGCCAGGATCTCGGCCGCGATCGCCTCCTCCGTCTGCATGGCGTTGACCACGTGGCAGCGCTCCGGCTCGCGCGCGGCGATATCGAGAAAGGCCTCGCGCCGTTTTTCATGCGTTTCGAGCCGCTCCTTCTCGAAGCGGTCGGGCGCCTCACTCGCGCTGCGCTTCTGCGCCCGCTCCAGGCCGACCTTTGCGGGAATGTCGAGTATCAAGGTGCAATCGGGCACGACGCCATTGATGGCGATGCGCTGCAGCGTCTCAATGAAATCGGGGTCGAGGTTGCCGGTGATGCCCTGGTAGACACGGGAGGAATCCATGAAGCGGTCGCAGAGCACGATCTTGCCCGCGGCAAGGGCCGGCCGGATCACCTCTTCGACATGGTCGTTGCGGGCAGCGGCAAAAAGGATCGCCTCCATCCGTGTGCCGAAGGCCTCGGCAGCCCCGGACAAGAGCACGTGGCGCACGGCCTCGGCGCCGGGCGATCCGCCCGGTTCCCGCGTTATCAGCACATCGTGACCTTCGCCCTTCAGCGCCTCCGCGAGACGGCGGATCTGCGTGGATTTCCCCGCGCCTTCCCCGCCTTCAAACGTAACGAACAATCCCGTACCGGATAACAATGACAGCTTCCCGCATTCCGGGCGCCGCACGCGCGCGCGCCCCGCCTCTTCTATCTATCCGAAGACATCGGGAAGGAAAACCTTTCGCCGCGGCGACATAATCACCTTCCCCGGCAAATTATAACAGAAGGCCTGGCGTTCAAGTCTTGAACATCTGGCGCCCGACAGTGCAGCCGCTTGGCGATACCGGCTTCAGCCGGGCGCGGACTTGTCCCAGAGCCAGGAGAAAAACAGCGATTCGCCGAGCTCCAGCATGGCATCGACGGCGCGGCTGCTGAGCGAGCCTTCGCCCACCGCCTGCGCGGTATAGAGCGGGACTTCCCTGAGAAGCCGGCTGCCGGCGAAAATCCTGAGTGTGCCGGCCTGATAATCCGGCTGCACCGGCGCTGTCAGCGGCCAGCGATAGACGATGCGCGCCGACAGCCGGTCGGGATTGCTGACCGGAATATAGACGCTGACCGGCGCTTTGGCGATCAGATCGACGGTGCGCGCCGCGCCGCCATAGACGCTGGCTGCGCCGATCACTTCATGCTCGGCGAAAATCTGCCGGCTCTCGAAGGCCGTCAGGCCCCATTCGAGCACACGCTTGGCCTCTTCCGTCCGCTCCTTGTCGGAGGCGATTCCGGCGAGTGCCAGAAACAGCCGCCGGCCGTCGCGCTGGACCGAGGCGACGATCGAATAACCTTCACCCTCGCTAAAGCCCGTCGCAAGTCCGTCAGCGCCGAGATCGAGCCCGAGCAGCGGGTTGCGGTTGCGCTGAAAGATCTTGTTCCACTCAAAATCGGGCTGGGCAAAATAGGGATAAAGATTGGGATAGGATTGCTGGAGGGCGGCGGCAAGCGTCACCATCTCGCGCGCCGTCACCTTGCTCTTGCCATCCGGAAGGCCGGTGGAATTGCCGAACACCGCCTTCTCCATGCCGATCTCGCGGGCGCGGCGCGTCATCGATTCGGCGAATTGCTGCTCGCTTCCGGCCATGCCCTCGGCGAGAATGATGCAGCTGTCATTGGCGCCCTGGATGGCGATGCCCTTGATCAGGTCTTCGACGCGCACGCGCGATTTCAGGGCGGCAAACATCGTCGCCGTCCTCGACGGCGCGCCGCCGGTGCGCCAGGCATATTCGGAAACGGGATATTCAGTGTCGAGGGTGATCTGGCCCTTGGTCACCGCCTCGAAGACGAGATCCATTGTCATCAGCTTGGCAAGCGAAGCCGGCGAAAAGCCCTGATCCTCGTTCTTGGCGAGAAGCACCGTGCCGGTGGATGCCTCGATCATATAGGCCTGCGCCGCCTTGGTGGCGAAACCGGAAGCACCCCCATCGGCTGCTTGCGCGCCTCCGGCGAGCGGCATCAGGCATGCAAGAGCAAATGCGGCAAAAGTGCCGAGCGGTTTTGCCTTCGGAACTGCGGAAAGACAAAAGGTTAGAGCGGTTCTGCGCTTCGGTGAAAAGCGCAACCGCTCTAGAAGGCGAAGCACAGGCCTCAGCATCGCAATTCCCATCGGTGAACGGCAGTTTTGAGAAGGTTAGAGCGCGGCGAAATCCGATGCAATCGCCATGCTCAGCGCGCCGCGGATTTTGCCTGCTGGCGCTTGGCCGAGGCAAGGATCGAGGCCTGCGTCAATCCGTCATTGCGCACCATCACCGCGTCGAAGGCGAGATCGACCGTCACCGTCTTCACGCCCTCGTTCTGATAGCCAAGCGCGAGGGAAGGCTGAGAGCCGCCATAGGGGCGTTCATAGGGCATGGGACCGATCTCCGGCAGCACGACCACCTGATCGAAGGCCGGCGCGGCATTTGAGGACGGTGCCGTCGGCGCCACCAGAACATGGGCGCCCGGGGCAAGCGCGGGCGCCGCATTGTAGCGCGCGCTCGGCGTCGAGCCGGCATAGGAGGTCGCCGACATCGGCACTGGTACCTTGGTCGGCTGCGCCTCGTAATCTTCCGCACTCTGCAGCTGATCGCGGGTGATCTTGCGGCTGTTGGAGGCAACCATGACGCCGCTCGCAATCTGCCCTTCCGGATTGACGCCGGGAATGCGGCTGCCCTTTGGTACGTAGGAAGCCATCAGATAGGGCATGTCGTGGCCGTCCATACGAGCGCGGCCGACATATTGCACGCGCACCTTGCCGGTGCCGCTGTGCTGCAGATCCAGCATATCGGCGGTCTTGTTGGAAAGATCGATGATGCGGCCTTCATGATAGGGACCGCGATCGTTGACGCGCACTATGATCGATGAGCCGTTCTCGATATTGGTGACGCGAGCATAGCTCGGCAGCGGGAAAGTCGGATGCGCGGCGGAAAGATGCATCTGGTCGTAGACTTCGCCGTTCGCCGTCAGGCGTCCATGAAAGGCCGAACCATACCATGAAGCGATGCCGACCTTGCTATAGGAGAAGTCTTCCTTCGGATAATACCATTTACCCTTCACCACATAAGGATTGCCGACCATGTAGCGGCCGCCGCCCTTCGGGATGTTGTTGCCGGTGGCGACGCGGGGGCTGGCCTTCACGCCATATTCGGATTCTGAGAAATACTCTTTGCCATGGGCCTTTTTCTTCGGCACGGCCTGTGTCGTGCCGCATGCAGCAACCGTCGCACACATCGCCGATATCGCCAGCCACCGCGCTGTCGTTGCGAAAGACCTCGCCCCGTATCCCAATGTCATATGTCCCACGCCGCTCAAAGATCGTTATGGTTAAGGAACCTTGCCCCATCTTGGGCCAATAACGCCTTATGCCCACCCGCCTAACGAGACTTTAAATCTTGCTGGGTTCGTGGCGAATTTACGAACGTTTTCGTAGCGATAGCGACAATTCTAATGATTATGGTTTACAAATCGCTAACGCGAAGCGGCCGCCCTACCCTTCCACGGCTGCAGTCAGAGCCGCAATCGGCGTGCCGATGCGGATCATTTGGCATTGCAAAGCCAGCTATCGGAGCGCGAGATGCCCCGGAGCGAAACAGCTGCGACATGAAGGTTAATGGCCACCGAGCGCCAGGAGGCCGCCGATTTGCGCTGGAGTTGGAACTTTCGCCTCAGGGTGGTGGCGCGGCTTGATCTTCACGCCGTCGGGGGCAGCCTGCGCCAGTAACCGCAGCGGTCACTCCCTTGAGGCGTGTAGTTTGTTGCTTGACTCAAAGTGGAGTAGAAAGTTTATTTGCCGCGTTCGGGTCGTAGCCCGCATCCTTTCCACGCTCATCTTTAGGGAGCCGAGCTATGGCAAATCACAAACCAGCAGTGCCTGACGTGTCGATCCACGACTACGCACCAGCAGAAGCCATTGAAGGAAACCTTCTCGATAGCGCCTCGGATTCCGATGGCGACCTGCTTCAGGTTCAGTTCGTCAACGGAATAAGAATTCCCAACAAGACGGGTGAAGCAGGATATCTGACCATCGAGGGTCAGCACGGAACGCTGACGATCTGGAGCAACGGCAGCTATAGTTACACGGTCAGTGATCCCGCAAGCCTTGAACCCGGTGAAGTCTTCGCCGAGAAATTCTCCTTCAAGATCTCCGATGGAAAAGGCGGCACGGATGTCGCCAATCTCAACATCGGCGTGCATACGCCTCCGCAAGGGCTGTATTCCATCGATTTCGAGAAGGCTCCGACGGAATATCCCGGGCAGCCGGATATCGCCTCGGGCTATGCCGGTTTCAAGTTTGGCGACAAGCTCGACGGCAATCTGTGGACGGTCGCCGAATCCGGCGGCAACGAATACGTCGTCACCAACCCCTACAATCCATTCTTCAATCGCGTTGACGGCAAACTCTTCACCGTGGAGGGTGTCGACGTCGCGACGGTTTTCGACCCGGCCTATCAAGGTGTCGATGCCCTTGTGACGTTCGAAGGCTATATCGGCGGCAACAAGGTGAGCGAGATGTCGCTGACAGTTTATGGCGACACCATTGCCGACGGCCAGCACATTTCGCTGGAAGCCTTGGGAGCAGTCGATTTCATCCGCTTCGATATTCAGCCCGATGTAGAGCCGACGGGCTTTCCGCAGCTCGCATTTGACAACTTCACCGTCCTGGTCTGACGACTGCAGAGAAGCGGCTGTCATAGCCGCTTCTCTGCAGAACAGTTGACGCTGCGGTCAAAGCTGCTAAATAGCCGGCCTGTGAGTGAATGGGCAGCAAATCGGCAGAAACCACCGATGCACTGGAAATCCCGAGGCGGAATTTCTTACAGCTTCTCAATTACTTGGAAGAGTGTCCGAGTGGTTTAAGGAACCGGTCTTGAAAACCGGCGTACGGGAAACCGTACCGTGGGTTCGAATCCCACCTCTTCCGCCATCCATTTTCATGTGCCAACGTTCTGCCGCCCGATTAAGCAATCTTTGGCGCGTGCGCGATCGAGTGCAGGCGGCGGGTGAAAACGGCGGCCCCGCCGTTTTCTGCAGCGATAATCCTCGGGTCGAAAAGAGAGCCGGCAGCCTTGCCGCAGCCGGATCGCTCGCGGCCGTTATTCTAGAACGACCACGGCTTCGACCTCGAAGAGCATCGTGTCTATTGCAAGTTTGGGAACCGGGACAAGCGTCTGCGCCGGCAGCGCCGCGCCGAAGGTTTCTTTGACGTTTCTGGTCAGCACTTCGAGCTTGGACATGTCGTGATCGACCACGAAGACCGTAAGCTTGGCGACCTGATCCGGCCTTGCGCCGAGCCCATCGAGAGCGGCGCGCAGATTTGCGTAAGCCTGCTTAACCTGGACAGCGAAGTCCGGCGACAAGGCGCCGGTGCTGTCCTGGCCACCCTGTCCTGAAATAAAGGCCAACCGAGCGCCGCGCGGTGCGATCGCCGCCGTGCTGTAGCCGTTCGGCGTCGGGTCGTAGAGGTCTTTCGGATTGACGATGGTTGGCTTGAGGTCGACCGCATTTGCCGTCGCCGCAGTGGAAATTCCCGTGGTCATGATGATCAGCCCTCCGAAAAGCAAATGTTTGATGGTGTGTGACATGATTTTCTTGGCCGTGCGGACTGCGAGCGATGGCGCCCGCGGTCTTCCGATTGAATACTCGTTCGATCGTCGCATGATTGACTCGTACAACGTACGAACAAATCTCATCGTACGTTGTACGAGTCAATCGGCCGGAGTCGACAATTGCAGCTTTGTCGGCTTAAAACGACCGTCAGATCATTTAGGAAGGACGCATGGCAGCCAAAGGCGGCGGCGCTCAGGGTAAACGGCCTCGACGGCAAGCTGGGTCGGTCCCGTCCATGCAGCAGGGCAGCGAACGGGCGCTTTCGATCGAACGGATCGTCGCGACCGCGGTCGAACTGCTGGATGCCGAAGGTGTCGACGGATTGACGATGCGCCGCCTGGCCGATCGCCTCGGCGCGGGCGCGATGAGCCTTTATTGGCATGTCGACAACAAAGAGGAAGTGTTTGATCTGGCGCTCGACTCGGTTCTCGAATATCGCGGGCCGCAAGGCGGCGAGACTGCGGACTGGCGCGGCGCAATCTTTCACATGCTCGAGGACTGGCGCGCCGGCATGCTGCGCCATCCCTGGTCGGCATCGCTGCTGCCGCGCCGGGCGCTCGGCCCGAACATCCTCAGTCGCCTGGAATTGCTGGGTCGGATCTTATACGGAGCCGGCGTCGCCGAGGCAGATTTGAACGGGGCGATATGGTCGCTCTGGAACTATGTGATCGGCGCGACCATCACCCGTGCGAATTTCGACCTTTCCGACGCCGACATGGCCGCCGCGCAGCAGCGCCTTGCTCATCTCAGCGAAAAATATCCGACGATCGAGCGTGCTCGTCTGCTGCTGGATAATGATTGGGACGGCGCTTTCAGGAAAGGTCTGGATTTCCTGCTTGACGGGCTCGTGCCAAAATAACGAACCGGGCTCGGCCTTCCAGTTGATCAGCACTCTTGGTCAGAAGCCTTGAGCATGATCCTGGTTTTGATGGAGATTGTCCAGGACCGTCGCCGGCCATGACTTCGCTTCGCCCGAATACCCGATGAAATGATCGTGGACTGAAGGTGTGAGGGGGCCCTCACGATAATAGCGAGTAGACCCAGACGCCGATAGAACCCCAGAAGATCACCGGCGTCAGTATCATTCCTACAACGATAATTTTCGTCACCGCTATAAAGCTCCTGAATTCCGCCCCGCCGCGAAAACTATTGCAGCAACCAAGCCATTGGTATCGGCACGAAGTCCGGTTCTGATCGGACCTTGGTCGGTTTGGCTCGAAGAGCGACGGGCGGGGGAGTGATCTGCGTCGCCTCCCCGTCCGGTCTCAATGCCCCGCGGGCGCTCGGCCACGACGGTAAGTCCCGACCGCGATGGCGAGTGCCGCGGCGATCAATGTGGCCGCGACGGCAAAAGTGATCTGCATACCCAGGTGAATGGCCTCGGGAGGCGCGGCAGGGCGGCGGTTGACTATCCCGTGTCGTCGTGATTTCCCCTGCCGCATCATCAAGCGAGGACATCATGGCTGAGGACATTATTGTAAAAGACAGCAACGGAAGCCAGCTTCACGACGGCGATTCCGTGACTCTCATCAAAGACCTTAAGGTCAAGGGCACCTCGGAGACGCTGAAGCGTGGAACCTTGGTCAAGGGCATTCGACTGACCGACAATCCCGGCGAGATCGAGTGCAACACCAAGCAAGTCAAGGGCCTCGTGCTGAAAACGGAATTCCTGAAGAAGGCATAGGATTTGCTCGTTCGCGGCAATTTTTGAGTGCCTTCACGGCACTTCCTCGGTGATCACCTCGAAGCGGGAAAGTGTGGCCGGGCCGAAAGCCGTCGACATGGCGACGTCGGTGGCGTCGCGGCCGGTCGCCATCAATATTCTGCCGATCCGCGGCGTGTTGTGGCGGGCATCGACCGTGTGCCAATGACCGCCGAGAAAGACTTCGAACCAGGCGCTGAAATCCATTGGATTGGGATCGGCTGGAACGCCGATATCGCCGAGATAGCCCGTGCAATATCTGGCAGGAATGTTCATGCATCGGCAAAACGCCATGGCGAGATGGGCGAAGTCGCGGCAGACGCCGCTCTTGTCGGTAAAGCCGCCATGCGCGGTTCTGAGAACGTCGGCCTTCTGATAGTCGAAGGTGATGTGGTTATGCACAAAGTCGCAAATCGCCTGCACGCGCGCCCAGCCGAGCGGCGTCGACGAGAAGGTTTTCCAGGCAAAATCCGAAAGCCTGTCGGTGTCGCAGTAACGGCTGCCAAGCAGGAAGACGAGCACTTCGTCGGGTAGGTCCTTAATCGCATGCTGCACGGCCTCGGTGGGCACGACGTCGGGTTGCCCCGTGTCGTAAATCTCGAATCTGGTCGAAATCGTCGTCAGCCCGGGCGGAGCGATGATCCGGCTGCAGGCGTTGCCGAAACTGTCGGTATACTCCCAGACTTCGATAGCCCGGTCGAATGTCAGGACCTGCTCGCTCAGAAGATCGGCACGACGAGAGGGGTGAATGTTGAGCACCAGCAGCATCGGCGTCGGCTGGATGCATTCATAGCCCAGATGGAACCCGGCGCGTATCTTCATTGTGGCTTCCTCGTCCTGCCCGCATGGAGGTGAGTATGGAACGCCGATTGCGCTGCCCGGTTCCAGCGGCCGCGCAACTGTCATCCAGCCGCGGTGATCCATCATCATCCCTGTTTTATCCCCGCCTGCTGCGTGGTGACGTTGACCTGCACCGTCATGCTGTCGAAATCCGACCCGTCGCCGTCATAGCTGCCGCTCAAAGGAACAGCCTGGCGCGGATCGCGGGCAACGGCCACGCGAATCAGATCGCGGTTGCCGACGATGCCATTGGTCGGATCGAACTCCGCCCACCCAGCCCCGGGAAGATAGATCTGGCACCATGCATGTGTGGAGCCGCCGCCGAGCACGGTGGAGCCGTCCCGATCGGGGACGTAAACATAGCCGCTTACGAATCGCGCTGCCAGGCCGAGCGTGCGAGCAGCCTCCATCATCAGAAGTGCGAAATCCCGGCACGTGCCGGAGCGAAGATTTAAGGTCTCAAGCGGTGCCTGCGTCCCATGTTCGTGGCGCCGCGCATAAGCGAAGCTTTCCCGAATGGCATAACAGAGCGTCATCAGCAGGTGCCCAGTCTCAGTCGGGTGCCCCAGGCGCACAAACCGGCGCGCCCAGCGGCCGATCTCATCGCCCGGATCGGGGTAGTGGCGCTGCATCGCCGGCGCGAGATCGGCGATTTCGTCCTTGTCGTAGGAGAAGGGATAGGTGAGCGCCGCCTCGTCGATTCGAATATCCGGGGCGAACTGGGGTGTGTGGTCGAGCGTGATCCAGGTTTCGAAGCGAAGCTCGGAGGAGGGCCGCGAAAAATCGACGAGCGCCACGCAATTGCCGAAAACATCGTGGATCCAACGCACATGACTTTGCTCCGGATAGGTCGTCAACGACGCTTCGATCAGCCGCTGGTCGAAACTGTCGCGCGGCCGGAACATCAGGCGATGCTCGCCGAAATCGACCTCCCTGCGGTAACGATAGGCCGTGATGTGGCGGACCGTAAAAATCGTCATGGCCCGCCACCGGGGGATCTATTCACCTTACTGCTCCCAAGATGGCGACTCCGTCTCCTCATGAAGCGCCCTTCCCGCTTCCCCGCCTATCCCGATTTCTTGTCATATAAGCGGGTTTGAAAGATTGCTATTGTACCTTGACCGATCGACGGCAGGGCCGTCCAACCTAAGAGGATAACATGCATATCATCTGGGACGTTCTCACTCTTCTGCTGATCATCGGTTCGCTCTATGGCGGTCGCGAATATCGGATTATTCGCGCCCGTGCCCGCGCTCAGAATTGGGGCAGCTTCTAAACTCGATCCTGGCGGTCGCGGCCGGAATCTGCCGGTCGCGGTTACGTCGAATGACGTAAAGCCATACGATTAAGGAAATGCTGTATTAGTCGAGACGGTTTCCATCCGTCCATTCTCTCTGTTAGGCCAAGCCCGCCTCACCCCAGGCGGGCTTTTTTTCATGCAGAGCTTGGCCGCCCAGTGATGGCGCGCGTTTCGCTGCTGCCGTTACTTCTTGGCACCGGCCGAAAGCACCCGATGCGTCGCGTTGTCCATTGCGTGGCTGGCCTCCTGCCCATCCTTCTTCAGTCCGTAGGCAGTGTTGCCGCAAGCGGAAAGCGTCAGCAGGCAAAGGCAGGCAAAGGCGATAGCAGCTTTTGACATCGAGTTTTTCCCTGATAGAGGCGACCTCCAGGAAAAATGATGCAGTCCGCGCCAAAATCAATCCGTGCATTAAATCGGGGCATGTTCCGTCGCCCTGTACCCGATAATGATCCAGGTTACGCCAGGTAAAAACCCCATGAAATGTTGGGATTGTTTGCCTCTTAGCGGTGACATTGCCTGTAGTACCTGTATTTCATCGCCGGTCGCAGCGGATCATACTACTGCATTGGTGGTATTTCTAATTTTACATAAACATCACCCTTAACTATCTGTTAGTAATAACCTTGCGTCGATCGAAGTTAGGCTTATTCTATACCCAGAAGGGGATAGGTAAGAATGTTTAGCAAAAGCCTGATCATGCCTTTCGGCTTCGCAATGCTTACTGTGGCAGGCCTGCTGTTCCAGCTGATTGCCTACCTGCTGGAGACGCCGGTCACCCTGTTGCAGCCATAATCGACTAAATTCCTCCAGGAGTGGAACTTTCTGCGGTTTCGTGCTTTGCTGCGAGTCGGTTTACACGAGGGATTACCATGGAAGGCGCGGGCGTGGGTTGGATTGCAGCCATCATCATCGGCGGTATCGCCGGCTGGCTGGCGGAAAAAGCCATGAGCAGCAGCATGGGCCTGCTCATGAACATATTGCTTGGCATCGTCGGCGCGATCGTCGCCAACTGGATCCTCGGCCTCTTGCACATTCAGCCGCTGGCCGGCTGGCTGGGTTACCTGATCACCGGCTTCGTCGGTGCGTGCCTGCTGATTTTCGTTGGCCGCGCCATCCGCCGCTAATGGCCCAGACATAACTCTCGGACATGACTCAAAGCCGGGCGCGCCTTGCGTCCGGCTTTTTCTGGCCCGAATTCCGTGTCAGCGGCGGCTCATCAGGCCGAAAACATAGGCGATGCCCGCCGTCACCGCGAGCGCCATGATCGGTTCTTCGCGAACCTTGTCGCGCAGCCGTTCCGTCATCAACGAAGCTTCGTCCGTAACCACCGACTTCGCCCCCTGCCCCAGCGCCCGCACACTGTCCGTCAGCCTGGACAGATCTTCACGGAGTGCCGTGACCTGCGCCGACAGATCGTCTGCTGCGATATCCGCCTTGACGCGCGCAGCGGTGGATTCGGCGGAAGCGGTTTTCAAATCTGCCATGGTCTGCTCCTGTTTCATGGGATGCCGCTTCAACGAAATGGCGGCCCGAAAGGTTCCGCCGAAGCCGATCTTTTGTGTGCGGTCAACGCCTTGCGTCGTCACCGTCGCTCTGCGCAGCTTTTCGCGTGACAACCCTTCATTTCCTGTCGGGTTTGTTCTAAGGAACGTCGAATGTCTGCCCGCGCGCGGGTCAATGAATACTGCGAGGTTTGCGTTTCCATGTTCCATTTTCTGAGAAGAGCTGCTCAGACCTGGGTTGCCAAGCTGCTCCTGCTTCTCTTGGTCGCCTCCTTCGGTATCTGGGGCGTATCGCGCGAGCTGATATCAGGCGGCAACAGCACCACGGTCGTGACCGTCGGCGATCAGCGTGTGGGCGTCAACGAATTCCACCTCGCCTATCAGCGTCAGGTGGCAAGCCTCGGCCAGCAATTCGGCATGCGTCTCACGCCCGAACAGGCCCGTGCCTTCGGCGTCGAACAGCAGGTCCTCTCTCAGCTCATCGCGGGCGCTTCGCTCGACCAGCTCGCCGCAGACATGAATCTCGGACTGTCAGAGGATCGCCTCGCCCAGTTGATCGGTGATGATCCGGCTTTCAAGGCCATCAATGGCCAGTTCGATCGCGAGCTGTTCGTCTCTCGCCTGCGCAATGCCAACATCCGCCAGGACGATTACATCAAGGAACGCAGCAAGGTGGCCGTGCGTAGCCAGATCGTCGATGCCGTTTCCAACGGCTTCACCGCGCCGAAGACGCTGGTCGACGCATTGAAGCTTTACGGCGATGAAAGCCGCAGTGTCGACTACCTCCTGCTGACCAACGCCAATATCGAACCGATCAAGGCGCCGGCCGATGATGTGCTCGCCGCCTGGTTCGAGGGCGTCAAACAGCGTTACCGCGCGCCGGAATATCGCAAGATCGCCTATCTCAAGCTGCAGCCGGCCGATATCGCCGATGCCGCGACCGTCACCGACGACCAGGTCCGCGAAGCCTTCGATAAGGGCAAGGATAGCTATCGTACGCCCGAAAGCCGCACCATCGAGCAGCTGACCTTCACCAGTAAGGATCTTGCCGCCGCCGCCGAAACTGCGTTGAAGAGCGGCACCAGCTTCGATCAGCTGGTCTCCGACCAGGGCAAGACGGCAAGCGACGTGCTGCTTGGCGAATTCACCAAGGACAAGGTTCCCGACCAGGCCGTTGCCGACGCCGCCTTCGCGGTTTCGAAGGACGGCGGCACGACGCCGGTTGTCGACGGTTCTTTCGGTCCCGTCATCCTGCGCATCACCAATATCAAGGCGGAAACGGTGAAGAATTTCGACGAGGTGAAGGAGGAGATACGCAAGCAGCTGGCGCTTTCCAATGCCTCTCAGGAAGTGATCAACGTTCACGACCGTATCGAGGATCTGCGCGCCGGCGGCGCCACGCTTGAAGATATCGCCGGCCAGCTGAAGCTCAACGCCGTCACCATCGATGCTGTCGACGCGACCGGTGCCGACAAGGACGGCAAAGAGGTCAAGGATATCCCCGCCAAACAGCAGCTGCTCGGGGAAGCGTTCAAGACCGAGGTCGGCGTCGATGCGCCGCCGCTTCCGATCGGCAATGATGGTTATGTCTGGTTCAACGTCCGCGAGATCACGCCGGACCGCGACCGTCCGATCGCCGAGGTGCGCGAAAAAGCCGTCGAGGACTGGACGGCGGAGCAGCAGAAGGCCGAACTGGCCAAAAAGGCCGACGAATTGAAGGCCGAGGCACAAAAGGGCACCGCCCTTGCGGACATTGCGACGCCACTCGGCATCGCCGTCGAAAGCAAGAGCGGCATTACCCGCTCCACCGACGATCCGGTTCTCGGCCGCGCCGGCGTCAAGGCCGCCTTCTCCGGCCCTATCGATACGGTGGCAAGCGCTGTCGGCGCCGATCCCTCGACGCAGATCCTGATGAAGGTGACCGAGGTCAACAGCCAGCCGACCGGCGACGTGCTGAACAATCGCGATGCCCAGCTCACCGCCATGGCCAACGCCGCCGGTGATGATATTCTCGATCAGATGGTCAACCTGCTGCAGGCGCAGTACGGCGCGCAGGTCAACCAGACACTCGCCGAACAGACGGCGGCCCGCTAGAACAGGATGATTTTAGGCCGGGTCGGCCTAAAATCTGAATCCTGTTCCGAATTCAACAGTTAGAGCATGATGTTCGCCGAAGGACGCTCACACTTTTCGGCGTCATGCTCTGGGAGGTTTTATGTCCGATCTGAAACCGTTCCTGGCCAAGGCCGCAAGCCGCGAGCCGCTGACGCGTGACGAGGCGCGCGCTGCCTTCGACATCCTGATGTCGGGCCAGGCGACGCCTTCCCAGATCGGCGGCTTCCTGATGGCGCTGCGCGTGCGTGGCGAAAGCGTCGACGAGATCGTCGGCGCCGTCACCACCATGCGCTCGAAAATGCTGACCGTCGAGGCGCCGGCCGATGCCATCGACATCGTCGGTACCGGAGGCGATGCCAGCGGCACCTACAATATTTCGACGCTGGCGGCACTGATCGTCGCCGGCGCCGGTGTGCCGGTGGCAAAGCACGGGAACCGGGCGCTGAGCTCGAAATCGGGCGCGGCCGACAATTTGGCTGCACTCGGCGTCAATATCGATGTCGGTCCCGAGATCATTTCCCGCTGCATTGCTGAGGCCAGCGTCGGCTTCATGTTCGCGCAGCTTCATCATTCCGCCATGCGCCATGTCGGCCCGTCCCGCGTCGAACTCGGCACCCGCACCATCTTCAATCTTCTTGGGCCGCTCTCCAATCCGGCCGGTGTCCGCCGCCAGCTGCTGGGCGTCTTTTCGCCGCAATGGCTGGTGCCGCTGGCCGAAGTCATGCGCGATCTCGGCTCCGAATGCGTCTGGGTGGTTCATGGCGACGGTCTCGACGAGATCACCACAACAGGCATCACCAAGGTTGCCGCCCTCGAAGACGGCAAGATCCGCACCTTCGAGCTGTCGCCCGCCGACTTCGGCGTCAGCCCCTGCGTGCTCGCCGATATCAAGGGCGGCGATGGTGTCGCCAATGCTGCAGCACTTCGCGAGGTTCTTGGCGGCGCGAAAAACGCCTACCGCGATGTTTCGCTGGCCAATGCTGCCGCCTCGCTCGTCATCTCGGGCAAGGTCGACACGATCCGCGACGGCATGAAGCTTGCCGCGCATTCGCTCGATAGCGGCGCCACCGCCCTCGCTCTCGACAAACTCATCGCCGTTTCCAACGATATCGATTAGGATTGCCGAATGAGCGATATCCTGAAGAAGATCGAACTCTACAAGCGCGAGGAGATCGCTGCCGCCAAGGCGACAGTGTCGCTGACCGACCTTAAGGCGATGCAGGCCGGGCAGGCCGCGCCGCGCGGTTTTTATCACGCGCTCACGGCCAAGCGTGAGGCAGGCCATTTCGGCCTGATCGCCGAGATCAAGAAGGCAAGCCCGTCCAAGGGCCTCATTCGTCCGGATTTCGATCCGCCAGCGCTGGCAAAGGCCTACGAAGCCGGCGGCGCAGCCTGCCTTTCCGTGCTAACCGATGCGCCAAGCTTTCAGGGTGCACCGGAATTTTTGACGGCGGCGCGTGCCGCCTGCGCCCTGCCCGCTTTGCGCAAGGACTTCATGTTCGAGACCTATCAGGTCCATGAGGCCCGCGCCTGGGGCGCCGATTGCATTCTGCTGATCATGGCGTCGCTCACCGATGACGAGGCGGAGCGTCTGCAGGACGAAGCTTTTTCGCTCGGCATGGATGTGCTGGTCGAGGTTCACGACGCGCCGGAAATGGAACGCGCGCTGAAGCTCTCCTCGCCGCTTATCGGCATCAACAACCGCAACCTCAGGACTTTCGAAGTCAGCCTGACCGTCAGCGAGACGCTTGCCTCCATGGTTCCTGACGATCGGCTCCTCGTCGGCGAAAGCGGCATCTTCACCCATGCCGATTGCAAACGCCTGCAGGCTGCCGGCATCAATACCTTCCTGGTCGGCGAAAGCCTGATGCGCAAGGACGACGTGACGGCCGCCACCCGCGCGCTGCTCGGCGGCGAAGCGGCAATCGCGGCCGAATAAGATGAACGGCGGAAAGCCTGGCCTTACCCATATCGACACGTCAGGCGAGGCGCATATGGTCGATGTTTCCGACAAGGCCGAGACGGTGCGCGTTGCCACCGCGGAAGGCCATGTGAGAATGGCGCCGGAAACACTCGCGCTCATCCGCCAGGGCAATGCCAAGAAGGGCGATGTCATCGGCGCGGCCCGCCTTGCCGGCATCATGGCCGCCAAACAGACCGCCAATCTGATCCCGCTCTGCCACCCGCTGATGCTGACGAAGGTGACGGTCGAGATCGCGGAAGATGCGGCCCTGCCCGGCCTGCGCGTCACGGCAACCGCCAAGCTGACCGGCAAGACCGGTGTTGAGATGGAGGCGCTGACCGCCGTCTCCGTCGCGTGTCTGACGATCTACGACATGGCCAAGGCCGCCGACAAGGCAATGGAGATCGGCGGCATCAGGCTGCTCGAAAAATCCGGCGGCAAATCCGGCAATTTCCGTCATCCGGAGGCGAGATGAACCTGCTCCCGGTCACCGAGGCACAGAACCGCCTGCTCTCTCGGGCAAAGCCGGTCGCAGCATCGGAGACGCTGCCGCTCGCCGAAGCAGAGGACCGCATCCTTGCCGTCGATCTCACGGCCGGCCTGACACAGCCACCCTTCAATGCATCGGCGATGGATGGCTATGCGCTGCGCCGCGAAGACGCGCCGGACCCGGGCGCTGTGCTGAAGGTCATCGGCACCTCGGCCGCTGGCCACGGCTTCGAGGGAAGCGTCGGCCGCGGAGAAGCCGTCCGCATCTTCACCGGCGCGCCGGTTCCGCCAGGCGCCGACAGCGTCCTGCTGCAGGAGGATGCTGAGAAGATCGAAGACGGTATCCGAACCAATTTCCCCGTCCGGCAGGGTCAGCATGTGCGTCCCCGCGGCCAGGATTTCGTCGAAGGCGAAGCCGTGCTGACGGCCGGAACCGTGCTCGATTTCTCGCGGTTGACGGTCGCTGCCGGCATGAACCGGCCCGACGTCGAGGTGCTCCGGCGCCCGCTGATCGCCATCCTCGCAACCGGTGATGAACTGCTGCCGCCCGGAAGCACGCCCGGCCCTTCGCAGATCATCGCGTCCAATACGTTTGGTATCGCAGCCCTCGCCCGCAAGGCCGGCGCCGTTGTGCTTGACCTCGGTATCGTCCCGGACGAACAGGCGAGGATCACCGCGGCGATTGACACGGCACGAAACGCCAAGGCCGATGTCATCGTCACGCTCGGCGGCGCTTCGGTCGGCGACCATGATCTGGTGCAGGCAACGTTGATCGAGGCCGGCATGCAGCTCGATTTCTGGCGCATTGCCATGCGTCCCGGCAAGCCCCTGATGGTCGGCAGCTTCGGCGACATCCATGTGCTCGGCCTGCCCGGCAATCCGGTCTCGAGCCTCGTCTGCTCGCTGCTCTTCCTGGAGCCGCTGATCCGCAAGCTCGCCTCCCTGCCGCAGGTGCGACGCGAGGCAATGGTGGAGGCAGCCGTCACACTGCGCGCCAATGATCACCGGCAGGACTATGTCAGGGCGAAACTGTCGAAATCTGCTGCCGGAACCTGGCTCGCAGAACCCTTCGGCAAACAGGACTCCTCGATGATGAAGGTATTCGCGCAAGCCGACTGCCTCATCATCCGCCCGCCGCATGCGCCGGAACTGCCGGCCGGAGCGCCCTGTCCGGTCCTGCTGCTGCGGCCGGACCTGCTCGGCTGATATTGCAGTTTCAATTTATTTCGATCTCTGGGCGATCTTTTTCCGCTCCCGCGGCCGATCAGGACAACAGGAGCTACATTTGTAGGGGGGTTTATGTTATCCAGGTGCACGATGTCGGCTGTCATCCTTCTCGCAGCCTATTCGGCCGCCGTTGCGGCAGTGCAAGGAAGCCCCGCGTTGGAACCATCTTCCGCCGCCGATGCCCCCTGGGCGATTGAGTGGCTAACGCCCGATCTGAAAGGCGCGGCGACGCCAAAAACACTTATTCTTTGCTCTGATCGCATGGCCGAGCATCTCAAGCGGTACCAGTCGCTGATTGAAAAGCTCAGTGCGCTGAAAGGCCATACGATCCTGGATGGAAGCAAGCTTGAGGCGCGCAAGCCAGCGGCAGACATCGGCTACATCGTCTTCGCGCATAAAGGTAATGAGGACCAGATCGTACGCAATTGCGTTGCAAACTACCCGGAACTCCAGCCGATTGTCACTGAATTCATCGAAAAGGAGATATCGGCAGAACAAGATGAATTTCAGGATCTTATAAAATATGGAATTTTGCCGAAGGCAGCACAACCACGTCAATGTTTTGGAAGGTATTACTACCAGACAGAAGACTATTATCCGACGAGAGCCACAAAGAAATGGTTTGCTCTGATCGAAATGGACTATTCATCAGACGATAGATGTTTTGACGAGTCTTTTTCAGCTACCTTTGGCATTGATCCTGAATCTTGTCGTTCAGCCGGCATCTGCGTCGATGACGGAAAATAAAGGCACTCCGTCTTCATTGAGCACGCAGCCTTTGGCTCGGGTAGCGGATAAGGCGGTAGCAACAGTAATTATTGATCTCGCCTTTCAGCTATTGCTGACAAGCGAAAAGACGCCCGCCTGAACAGGGTCATCCCCCCGACCCCCGCCGAAATCCGGAACCGCATGAGTCGCAATCCGCTGAAGTTCTTTCTGCGGCAGGTAGGCGCGATGGGGATCGCCGATCAGCACCTCGATGCCGGAGGCCTGGCAACGCCGCAGGAAAGCCATCACCCGCAAGGCAAGCGCGGGATCGTAGAACAGGTCGCCGACAACAAGGATATCCGTCTCCTCCGGCGGCGGTGCCTCGATGATATCGGCGGCGACGACCAGGATGTTCACGCCGTTCACTGCAGCGTTGAGACCGATTGCGGCAATGGCGTTGGTATCGACATCGACCGCCGTGACCGCGGCAGCTCCGGCCTTGGCCGCCGCAATGGCGACGAGCCCGGAGCCGGCGCCGAGATCGACGACGCGGCGGCCGGCGACCATCTTCGGCCGGTCGAGCAGATGGCGGGCAAGCACGGCGCCGCCGGCCCAGGGGTAGGCCCAGTAGGGCGCTGGGTTGGTCTCTCCCCGGCCGGCAAGTCGCCAAAGGCCACTCGCGGGTCCTGCCGTATGCAGCAGGATTTCGGGAATGGCCGGGACGGGTGAAATCGGCAGGTTGGCCAGGATAAAGGCGGCCGGATCGGGACGCGGTGTGCCAGAGCGTTTCATCATCGTCATGCTCCCTGTCCCGCTATAAAATCCAACGATTCAATAGTTCTTCATGTCGAGATGCCGCATACCGTCAGATAAAACCCTCCGCCTGACCCGGCGAAGGGCTGCCGGGGAAATCAACCGGGCTTCTTCTTCGAAAACTTGTTCTTCGGCCCGGCGCCGCCCTTGCCTTCGTATTTCGGGCGTTCGGATCTGGCGCCTTCGGATTTCCCGCCTTCGAATTTCTGCTTGTCGTATCTGGGCTTGTCGGATTTCGGGCCATCGAAGCCGGGCTTACCGGGTTTCTTGCTCCAGGGCTTGCTGTCCCGCTTCTCCCCGCCGGTATTCTCGGCCGCGGCATAGCCGCCGCCCCAACCCTTGCCGAACTTCTTCTTCGGCCGCTCGTCGCGGAAGTTATCGCCCGGCCGGTCGTCACGCGAGGCCTTGCCGGCATAGGGCTTCTGTGCCGGCGCACGGCTGAAATCCGGCGTGCCGGAAAGCCTGGTCACGCGGATGCCGCGCTCGAGCGTCTTGTTCGGTCCGAGCGCCTCCTGGAAGCTGTCGGCGCTTGCTACGGCTATCTCGACATAGGTTTCCTCGGGCTGCATCTTGATCGCGCCGATCTCGCGCTTTGTGACGTTGCCGTTGCGGCAAAGCATCGGGATCAGCCAGCGCGGCTCGGCATTCTGCTTGCGCCCGACCGAGACGGAGAACCAGACGCTGGCGCCGAAGTCCTCGCGAGGTCCCTTCTGCGCCGGCTCGTAAGACTCGGCATTGTCGCGGCGCTTGCGGCTGCGCTCATCCTGCACGGTGATCTCGATCAGATCCTCCGGCGCCGAATGATTGGTGCGGTAGAGACGCAGGAAGGCGGCGGCGAGCTTTTCGGCGCCGTGGCTGGAGAGAAGCTGCTGCACCAGCCCCTGTTCTTCCTCCTGCGGCGCTTCGCTGAAGATCGGATCGGCGAGCAGCCGCTCGTCGTCGCGCTCGTTCACCTCCTCGGCCGACGGCGGCCGTGCCCAGGCGGCCGAAATGCCGGCATTCTCCAGCAGGCGTTCGGCCTTGCGTCGTGCATTCAGCGGCACGATCATGGCGCTGATGCCTTTGCGCCCGGCCCGGCCAGTGCGGCCGCTGCGGTGCAGCAGCGTGTCCGGATTGGTCGGCAGGTCGGCATGGATGACGAGATCGAGACCTGGCAGGTCGATGCCGCGAGCGGCGACGTCGGTCGCGATGCAGACGCGGGCGCGCCCGTCGCGCATCGCCTGCAGCGCATGGGTGCGTTCGTTCTGCGTCAGCTCGCCGGAAAGCGCTACGACGGAGAAATTGCGGTTGTTGAAGCGGGCGGTCAGATGATTGACCGCGGCGCGTGTCGAGCAGAAGACGATGGCGTTGGTCGCCTCGTAATAACGCAGCACGTTAATGATCGCATTCTCGCGGTCACTGGGGGCCACCATCAGCGCGCGATATTCGATATCGACATGCTGCTTTGTCTCAGCCGCGGTGCTGATGCGCACGGCGTTGCGCTGATAGCTTTTGGCAAGCTTGGCGATCGCCGCCGGCACCGTTGCCGAAAACATCAGCGTCCGGCGCTCGTCCGGCGCCGAATCGAGAATGAATTCCAGATCTTCGCGGAAGCCGAGATCGAGCATTTCGTCCGCCTCGTCGAGCACGGCGGCCTTCAGTTCCGACATGTTGAGAGCCCTGCGACGGATATGGTCGCAAAGACGGCCGGGCGTGCCGACGACGATATGGGCGCCGCGTTCGAGCGACCGGCGCTCGCTGCGGATGTCCATGCCGCCGACGCAGCTGGCGATCACCGCGCCGGTCATCTCATAGAGCCATTCGAGCTCACGCTTCACCTGCAGCGCAAGTTCGCGCGTCGGGGCGATGACAAGCGCAAGCGGCGCGCCGGCGTTGCCGAAGCGCTCCCCGCCCTCGAGCAGCGTCGGCGCCAGCGCCAGGCCGAAGGCGACAGTCTTGCCGGAACCGGTCTGGGCGGAAACCAGAGCGTCGGACGCGGCAAGATCAGGATCGAGCATCGACTTCTGCACCGGGGTGAGTTCGGCGTAACCGCGCTTCTGCAACGCCTTGGCGATCGCCGGAACGACGCCGTTGAATTCTGTCATGAGTTCGATCTTTCGGAGCTGTCAGGCGCGAAATGCGCCATGGCCGGAGCCAGCCGGCGGGATATTTGCGCCGTTCCTAGCCGCTCCCGCAGCGATTGTCAAAGCGTGCGGCTGTGCCACAGCCAGGCGTCGATATGGCTTGCCCGGCCGCGTAGCTCCGTTTCCAACGGCCCCTCCATCCGGCCGGCTTGCGGTAGCGCGCTGTCGGGGCCCGCGGCACGCACGATTTCGTCGCTCAGCGCCAGCTCGACGCCGTTATGGGCGGCGACCTCCATCAGCCGGGCGCCGACATTCACCGTATCGCCTGCCGCCGTGATCTGCTGCCGGTCGCCGGTGCCGAGCCGCGAGGCGACGATCGGCCCGCAATGGGCGCCGACCTTGAAGCCGATCTTCTTCTCGGCAAAGCCCGCATGCGCGCCAAGCCAGGTCCGCGTACGCTCGCAAAGGCTGACCGCGCAAGAGACGGCGCGGGCAGCATCGTCATCGGCCGGCTGCGGAAGGCCGAACAGGATCATTGCCCCGTCGCCCATGAAGCTGGTGATGGCGCCGCCCTGAGACCGGGCCTCGTCGTCGATGATTTCGAAGAAACCGCTCAGCACTTCGCTGACCTTGACCGGTCCGAGCTTTTCGCTGAGACCCGTGAAACCCGAGAGATCGATGAAGATAACGGCAGCGTTCTGGCGTACCGGCGCGGCGAGGAAATTCGGATCACGCGCCAGCCATTCGCCAAGGCCGGGAGCCTCGATGCGCTGCAGGAGGGCGCTCTGCTCGGCGAAATGGCGAGCGCGGCCGCGGTCGCGCCAGAGTTCGGCCGCACCGAGCAGCAACGCCGGCGGTAGCGCCGCGGCGATCGGCAGCGCCGCACTCAGCCAAAAGCCATTGGCAAAGGCCGACAGATTGAGCATGGCCCAGACCACCAGCACCAGTACCGTGATGAGGTAGCCCGCCGCACTCCGCCGCCAAGCCATCAGCGAGACGAGCAGGAGCGCCAAGCCAATGGCAATACCGGCATCGATCAGCCTCATCCTGCGGTCGCGCACCATGCCGTCGCCGGTGACGAGATGGATGATTGCCGTCGACATCACCTCCACGCCGGGCATGACAGGATCGAACGGCGTCGGGAAAACGTCGCCGCCGCCCGTGACCGTCGAACCGATGACGACGATGCGGCCTGCCACCGCCGCTGCCGGCAGCTTGCCGTCAAGCGCATCGGCGGCGCTGAAGGTGGCGATGCTGCCGCGCCCGCCATAGAAGGTCAGCGGCAGGCGTTGACCGATATCCGTTGGAATACGCAGCGCTCCGAGCATGACGGCATCGCGTTCGATACTGGGATCGGCGCCGAGCGCCAACGATGCGGCACGCAACGGAAAAGCCGGATCCAGCCGGTCGGCGCTGCGCGAAATCAGCGGAACGAAACGCGGCGTGCCGGTCTGATCGGTTGCGACATTGACGATGCCGACCGCCGCCGCCTCGGCAAAACGCGGGAGCGGCAACAGAAGCTGGTTTGCCTCGGGGATGGCGGCCAACGGATCCTCGGCGGAATCGATGACCTGCTGCCTGCTTTGCGCAAATGTGGCCGCCCCCGCGATGACGGTTGGCCCCTGACGCAAGGCGGCGGTCAGCGCCGCATCACCCTCCTCCGGCCCGGGATCGACGAGCAGAATGTCCAGCGCCAGGGCTTTCGGCTTGCCCGCATTGATCGCGCCGACAAGACGGGCAAGCGTGGCGCGGTCGAGCGGATAGCCGTGGGCGGCGGCGGTGCGGTCATCGATCGCGACGATCGACACGACAGGAGGCGGCTCTCTTGCCCCGACGGCGAGGCTGCGGACATCCGCAAGCGTGGCCTCCATCCGGTCGAGAAGGCCGGCCTCGCCGTTGAGATTGAGATAACCGAGCGCAGCGCCCCAAAGACCGGCGAACAGCAGCGCGATCACGGTCAGCAGACGATGGCTCATGATATTTACTGACCGAGGCGGGCAAGAAGGGCAGCGACGCGCGGCGCCGGCCAGCTGCGCACGACAAGAGGTTCGGTTGAGCTGGTTACATCGACGCCCTCGCCTGGCGACAGCACCACCGGCTCGCCGGCCGGCCGACGGACGGCAACGCTGCCCCTGACGACCAGCACCGAGGTCTTGCCGCTTGCGACGTCGACAGCCCATTGCGTGCCGCGCACGGCAGCGATCGCCTGCGGCGTCACCACCTGGAAGCCACCTGTGTGCTGACTGCTGTCGACATCGACGAGAATGGCCTTGCGCCGTAGCGACGCCGAATCGGGACTGCCGTCACGGTTGCGGTCGGTAAGGCGGAAAGACGCGCCGGCCTCTGCCGTCACCTTGACGCCGCCAGGGCAGCTCAGCACCTGACGGGCGCCGGCGTCACGCGATATCGTGCAGCCCGCAGACTGCGCCAAGGCCACCTCATGCGGAATGAGGCCGGCAGCCAGCGCGGCGACAAACAGGTTACGAAGCGTCGTATGCATGGAAAGCCCCCGTGACCGCGCGGAACAGCTTTGCGAAAGCGCCCGCCAACCGTCTTCTTCCATATCGGCCATGATAGCCGAATTCCGATATTTCCCTAGGCGAAAAAGTAGACCGGTGAGACCACCGGTATTCTCAGGAACCGCTTCTCATCTGCGGCGCCGGCCCGGCATAACGCGCGCGCGGCCGGATCAATTCTCCGCTCTCGATCTGCTCCATCGCATGCGCCAGCCAGCCAGTGGAACGGGCAAGCGAAAAAATGATGATCGGCGCCTCTCGAGGCAGACCGAAGGCGGCCGCCATGGCAGCAAGCGCGAAATCGACATTGACCTTCTCGCCGACCATCTCCTCGCCGGTTTCCCGAAGCGCAGCAAATTGCGGCGGCAGGGAAAAATGCGAAAGCAGCGCCAAAGCCCTGACATCGCCATCGGGATAGAGCGGATGGCCGAAGGCCGCAAGGTGATTGCCCTGGACAAGCGAGCGGCGGATCGCCTGTTCCGCGCCGAGCGCCGAAGATAACTCGATCAAAGCGTCGACGCCTTGCCAGGCAGCACCGTGCAGCGGCCCCGTCAGCGTTGCCAGACCGGAGAGCACGGCAGCCGACAATGCGGCACCCGCCGAGGCGGTGACCCGCGCCGCAAAGGCCGAGGCGTTGAGTTCGTGGTCGGCAAGCACTACCAGCGCCCGGCGCAGGCAATCGGCGGCATCCGGCCGCTTCCAGCTCGCCGCCAGCCGCAGGTGCAGCGGCTGGTCCGAAGGTCCCGGCGCCAGCGCATCGGCGATGGTCGAGAGAACGCTGTGCGCCTCGCGCCGCAGCGCGGCTTGCGATCGGCCGAGCGATGGCAGATCCGCCGTCACCCGCTCTGCCAGCGCCAGGAACGCAGCCTGAAGCGATGGCGGGGCATTTCCAGTTGTTGTGCCCGAGAACAGCGTTTCCGCGCCGTTCCAGAGCAGTGCCGCCGCCTGCTCCAGCGTCGCCGCCTCGGCGAAATTGGCGGCATCCCGCCCACGATAGAAAAGCCGTCCCGCGATGATGGTGGAGATCGCCGAGGAGAGAACCGGGTCGCCCCAGCGGATCGACTCGGCAGCCACCATTTCGGCCTTGCGGCGGCCGGCATGGCGTTCGGCCAGTCGCTGCACATCGGCAGCCTGGTAGAGGCTGCGGCGCGGGTCGGCGGGATCGGGTTTGGCGCGGATGCGCCCGCGGCTAACATTGGCGTAAAGGGTCTGCGGCTTGGTCTTCAGCGCCTGCAGCGCCTCCTCGGCGGTCAGCCACGGCATCGGAGCCCCATATTGATCATTTGCATCAAGATTGACGTCAATGAGACTAGGTCGGATCATCCTTGCCGTAAAGGAGAAACAATATGAAAAACGGCTTGGAAGACGCCGTCGCCGCCGAAACGCAACTCTCGGATGTCGATGGCGAAGCGGGGCGCCTGATCATTCGCGGCGTATCGCTGGATCATCTCGTCGCGGACGGGACCTATGAGGGCGTTGCCGCCCTGTTGCTGGATGGCCTGATGGAGCGGAGCTTCGATGAAGCGGAATTGCGCGGCTGGCTGGCGAAAGCGCGAACGAAGGTCTTCGTCCATATTGAGGCCACCGACGACGCCTTGCTCGCACTGCCGCCGGTTGATGCGATGCGGGCGCTCATCGCCCGGCTGCCCGACGGCGAGGACTTGGATATCGCGCTCGGCCTTATGGCAGCGCCCGCAGTCTTCCTGCCCGCGGTTCTCAGGCTGCAGCGCGGCCAAGAGCCGATCGCGCCCGACGCAGCACTGCCGCAGGCGGCCGATATCCTGCGCATGCTGACCGGTAAATTGCCGAGCAAGGAGCAAGTGTCAGCGCTCGATACCTATCTCGTCACGATCTCAGACCACGGCCTTAACGCTTCGACCTTCGCATCGCGGGTCATCGCCTCGACCCAGGCCGGCCTCACCTCTTCCGTGCTGGCGGCGCTGAGCGCGCTGAAGGGGCCGCTGCATGGCGGCGCGCCCGGGCCTGTCCTCGACATGCTGGATGCCGTGGGTACGGCGGAGAATGCCGGCCGTTGGCTCGGCGACGCGCTCGATCGCGGCGAAAGGCTGATGGGCTTCGGCCACCGCATCTATCGTGTGCGCGATCCGCGCGCCGATGCGCTGAAAGGCGCGCTGAAGCCGCTGCTCGCGTCGGGACAGGTGGACAGCGCCCGCGGTGCGCTGGCGGAAGCCGTGGAGGCCGCCGCGTTGGCGATCCTGAAGGCGCGCAAGCCTGACCGGCCGCTCGACGTCAATGTCGAATTCTATACCGCGCTGCTGCTCGAAGCGCTCGGCTTCCCGCGGCAAGCCTTCACCGGCGTCTTCGCAATCGGCCGCACGGTTGGTTGGCTGGCGCATGCGCGCGAACAAGCCCTCGACGGCCGGCTGATTCGCCCGCGTTCGGTCTATATCGGGCCGTCGCCGGCGGCTGCATGAAGGCTGATCCGGCAGGATATCCGGATCCATTCCAGATCGCGCGTAATCGCGCGATCTGGTGCCGCACTCGTCAGACGAGCCGGCTCTGCTCCGTTGCTGCTTCGATGAAGCTGGCAAACAGCGGATGCGGGTCGAGCGGGCGGCTCTTCAGTTCGGGGTGATACTGCACGCCGATGAACCAGGGGTGATCGGGATATTCGATCGTCTCCGGCAGAACGCCGTCCGGCGACATGCCGGAGAAAACGAGGCCGCAGCTCTCAAGCCGGTCCTTGTAGTCGACATTGACCTCATAGCGGTGGCGATGACGCTCGGAAATGTCGGTCGAACCGTAGATTTCCGAGATCTTCGTGCCCTTCTTCAAGGCCGCCTTGTAAGCGCCGAGGCGCATCGTGCCGCCGAGATCGCCGGCCGCGGTGCGCTTCTGCAGCTCGTTGCCCTTGACCCATTCGGTCATCAGGCCGACCACCGGTTCCTTCGTCGGGCCGAATTCGGTCGACGAAGCCGCCGGCACATCGGCGAGATTGCGCGCCGCCTCGATGACGGCCATCTGCATGCCGAAACAGATGCCGAAATACGGCACCTTGCGCTCACGGGCAAAGCGGGCCGCATGGATCTTGCCTTCGGAGCCGCGCTCGCCGAAGCCGCCGGGCACGAGGATTCCATGCACCTTTTCCAGATAGGGCGCGGGATCTTCCTTCTCGAAGACCTCGGACTCGATCCATTCGAGCTTGACCTTGACGCGATTGGCGATTCCGCCGTGGTGCAGCGCCTCGATCAGCGATTTATAGGCATCCTTGAGGCCGGTATATTTGCCGACGATCGCGATCGTCACTTCGCCTTCCGGCGTCCGGATGCGATTGCAGACCTCTTCCCACTGGTCAAGGCGCGGCTTCGGCGCCGGCTCGATGCCGAAGGCGGCGAGCACTTCGTCGTCGAGGCCTTCCTTGTGGTAGGCCATCGGGACGTCGTAAATATTGGCGACATCGAGCGCCTGGATGACGGCGGACGGCCGAACATTACAGAACAGCGAGAGCTTGCGGCGCTCGGCTTCCGGGATTTCGCGATCGGCGCGCACCAGCAGGATATCGGGATGAATGCCGAGCGCCTGCAGTTCCTTTACGGAGTGCTGGGTCGGCTTGGTCTTGAGTTCACCGGCCGCCGGAATATAGGGCATCAGCGTCAGATGGACGTAGACGGCGGTGCCGCGCGGCAGGTCGTTGCCGAGCTGCCGGATCGCCTCCATGAAGGGCATTGCCTCAATGTCGCCAACCGTGCCGCCGATCTCGCAGATGACGAAATCGTAGTCCTTGTTGCCCTCGGTGACGAAATCCTTGATCTCGTTGGTGACGTGCGGAATGACCTGCACCGTCGCGCCGAGATAGTCGCCGCGCCGTTCCTTGTCGATGATGTTCTTGTAGATGCGGCCGGTGGTGATGTTGTCGGTCTTGGTCGCCGAACGCCCGGTGAAGCGCTCGTAGTGGCCGAGATCGAGATCGGTTTCCGCGCCGTCGTCGGTGACGAAGACTTCGCCATGCTGGGTCGGGCTCATCGTGCCCGGATCCACGTTCAGATAGGGATCGAGCTTGCGAAGCCGGACCCGATAACCACGAGCCTGCAGCAAGGCTCCGAGAGCCGCGGCCGCGATTCCTTTTCCGAGGGAGGAAACCACGCCGCCAGTGATGAATACGTATCGCGCCATGGGATTCACCGGATACCTTTTCAAAAACGATTCCACCAGCCCAAAAATTCTTTTCCGGAACTTTCGAAGCCTGACGCGGGAATCTGAACAAAAGAAAACCGGCAGACCCGAGGGCCTGCCGGCGGTTTATGTCGAGGACCGGTTTACTGTCCCGTCGGGACGCCGGAGGGCTGAGCCGGCGCCGGCGCGGCCGGAGCTGCGGGCGTTGCCGGGGCAGTCGTTGCTGGAGCGGTTGCTGCCGGTGCATCCGTTGAAGGCGCGCTGGCCGCCGGCGCCTGCGCTGCCGGAGCTTGCGCGGCCGGAGCCTGCGGAGCGGGCGCGGCGGCGCCGCTGCTCGGAACGCCGTTGCCCGCCGGCTGGTTGGCCGGAGCCTGTGCGCCGCCGAGCGAATCGAGAATGCCGTTGCCCTGGCCGCTCGTGGCCGGAATGCGGTTGAGGATGTCGCTTGGACGGCCCTCATAACGCGTCAGTATGCCGAGGCCGAGCGACGTCAGGAAGAACAGCGTGGCAAGGATCGCGGTCGTACGCGTCAGAGCATTGGCCGTGCCGCGGGCCGACATGAAGCCCGAACCGCCGCCGATGCCGAGGCCGCCGCCTTCCGAGCGCTGGATGAGCACGACGCCGACGAGGGCGAGCACGATCATGAGATGGATGACAATCAATACTGTCTGCATGGGTCCAGTCCTGCCCGCCGGAAGACGGACATAATTGAAAATTCTGGCGGCTCTTTACATGAGGCGTTCATCTATTCCAAGCCCTTCGGCCGAGAATACGTCGCGGATTGAACGAATAACCCGGGAATAAACAACGCCTCAGGCGAGCAGCCCCTCGTAGGCCCGGTAGATGGCGAGGAAGTCGGCGGCTTTCAAGCTCGCCCCCCCGATCAGCGCGCCGTCGACATTGGCAATGCCCATCAGCTCGCCGGCATTGGCCGGCTTGACCGAGCCGCCATAGAGAAGGCGCATCTTGCGGCCTTGGTCGCCGAAGCGCGCCGCCATTTCGGCGCGCATGAAGGCATGCGCCTTTTCCACGTCGCCTGATGTCGGCGTAACACCGGTACCGATCGCCCAGATCGGCTCATAGGCGATAACCGTATTTTCGGCGGTTGCGCCATCAGGAACGGAAGCCGTAAGCTGGCGCTTGACGATGTCGAGCGCCTGACCGGCGCGGCGTTCATCCGCCGTCTCGCCGATGCAGATGATCGCCGTCAGCCCCGCGGCAAAGGCGGCCTCCGCCTTGGCGCGCACCAGATGGTCCGTTTCGGCGTGGTCGGTACGGCGTTCGGAATGGCCGACGATCACATAGGTGCCGAAACTGTCGGCGATCATTTCGGCCGAGATGTCGCCGGTGTGCGCCCCAGAAGCCTTCTGATGGCAGTCCTGCGCGCCGATCGAAAGCGGGCTGTCGGTGCAAAGCGCGGTCGCCACATAGAGCAGCGTCGCAGGCGGGCAGATCAGCGCCTCGACCTTATCGGCGAGCGGCGGGCGAACACCCTCGGCGATCGCCTTGATCTGATCCAAGGAGGCACGGGTGCCGTTCATTTTCCAATTTCCCGCCACGAGCGGGCGCACGTCAGGTGTCATGCCGGCCTTCCCAAAATCTGCTTATGCCTGCGGCCATATCAAAAGCTTGCGGCAAAGAAAAGCATCATGCCCTTGACGTAAGGGGAATCTCGGCCATTCTCGGGCAAATTTTCCCGAAAATCCGCTGCTAAGCCGCAAGAATCCAGTTCAACACCCTGCGCCAGTCGATCATTCGGATCGGCGTTCCGTGATTGCCGGTCTGAAACAGCGTGAAGCGCGTCGGATATTTTGCCTTGTACAGTCTTTCGAACAGCGCCTGCTGGTCGCTGGCGGCATAGACCGGATCGCGACTGCCATGCGCGAACCAGAGCGGCAGCTTCGCCCTGTAGAAGGCGCTTCTGGTGAAATCGGGATCGGTAACCCCGCTCATGATCAGCATGCCCTTCAGCCGCTGGACACTGGCCTCGTCGCGGGCAATGCCCCAGCAGACCTGGCTGCCCATCGAGGCGCAGGAGAGGATCACCGGCCGGCCCGGCGATTGGGCGCTGGCATAGCGGATGAGACCGGCGATGGCGGCAGCGCCGTTGCTGTCGAAGCTCTTGACCGTCGGCGAATAGTAGACACCACCATTGCCGGCAGCCAGGTTCTTCAGCCGGTTGAAGTTGCCGCCGAAGCTGTAGTCGTTGGCCCCGAGTCGGCGGTCGCCGTCGCGGCCGTGGATGAAGATCACCGTGAAGGCGGCATTTTGCGCCGGTCCCACCCTGGTGACATCGAGGCTGACGCCATCGAGGGAGAGCGTTTGGTCGACTTGCGCCTTGCGGATGCCGAGCGCCACATATTTCTGCTGCACCCGCTTTTGCGGGATCTGGTCGCGGCCGTTGATATCGCGCATTTCGTCGTAGTCGATGACCTCGAAAGCGCCGTCGTCGCCTGTCTGCAGGACGGTCTGCTTCGAGAACAGTTCGTCCTTGAAGGGCGCCAGCGCTCCAGCCGCCCGCGCCGGCCCGCCTGATGACAGCGTGACCGCAGACAGGAAAAACGCCGCAATTGCTGATATAACAGTGCAATCACTTGTGGACATTCGCATGCAGATGGTTTCCTGAAGCCTGCCGCCGCTTGCCATTCCGCGCCCGGCAACGCAAATCATGTGTCAGACTCCGCCAGAATTGGCGGTGTCGCGTATAGAGGTGCTTTCTGGCAGAATCTGCCTGATTCGCAAACGTGACATGAAATGCGGTGATTTTGGATCGGCGGCGGATGCAAGCCCAAGACAGGATGAAGATCTGAACGGCTCCATGGACGACAGCAACGACCTTTTCTCCGGACTGCCCCTTTCTGAAAAACGCGAGGAGGCACAGAAGCCCGTGGCGCCGGCCGAGCGGCCAGCGGCCGCAGCGCCCATCGCCGCGACGCCGCCCTCCGCTTCTGTGCGCCCGGCGCCCGCCGGATCGAATTCGGATGAATACGGCGCCTCGTCGATCCGCGTCCTCGAGGGTCTCGAGCCGGTGCGCATGCGCCCGGGCATGTATATCGGCGGCACCGACGAAAAGGCGCTGCATCACCTCTTTGCCGAAGTCATCGACAATGCGATGGACGAGGCAGTCGCCGGACACGCCAATTTCATCGAAGTGCATCTCGATCTGCAGGGGTATCTCACCGTCACCGACAACGGCCGCGGCATCCCGGTCGAGAACCATCCGCAGGTTCCGGGCAAATCGACGCTCGAAGTCATCATGACCAAGCTGCATGCCGGCGGCAAATTCGACGGCAAGGCCTATGAGACATCGGGCGGCCTGCACGGCGTCGGCGTCTCGGTGGTCAACGCGCTGTCCGACTTCCTCGAGGTCGAGGTGGCTCGCAACCGCAAGCTCTACCGCCAGCGCTTCTCCCGCGGTCTGCCGCAGGGCGGGCTCGAGGAATTGGGCGACGTTCACAATCGCCGCGGCACCCGCGTGCGCTTCCATCCAGACGCCCAGATCTTCGGCGAGCATATGAAGTTCGACGCCGCGCGCGTCTTTCGCATGGCTCGCTCCAAGGCTTACCTCTTCGGTGGCGTCGAGATCCGCTGGAGCTGCGAGCCCGGCGTTCTTCCGGAAGGGTCCGAAGTGCCTGATAAGGCCACCTTCCATTTCCCCGGCGGCCTCAAGGATTATCTCCAGGCGACGATGGGCAAGGAGTTTACCGTCACCCGCGAGATCTTCGCCGGCAAGACGGAGAAGGCCAGCGGCCACGGCTCGATGGAATGGGCGATCACCTGGTATGGCGGCGATCCGCAGGTGCATTCCTATTGCAACACCATCCCGACGCCCGAGGGCGGCACGCACGAGGCGGGACTGCGCATCGCGCTGACCAAGGGCCTGAAGGCCTATGCCGAGCTGACGCAGAACAAGCGCGCCGCGCAGATCACCACTGACGACGTGATGATCTCGGCCGTCGGCATGCTATCGGTCTTCATCCGCGAGCCGGAATTCGTCGGCCAGACCAAGGACAAGCTGGCGACCGTCGAAGCCCAGCGCATCGTCGAGAATGCGCTGCGCGACCCGTTCGACCACTATCTCGCCGACAATCCGAACGAGGCGGCCAAGCTGCTCGACTGGGTGATCGAGCGCGCCGAGGAGCGCCTGCGCCGCCGCAAGGAAAAGGAAGTCAACCGCAAGACGGCGGTGCGCAAGCTGCGCCTGCCCGGCAAGCTCGCCGACTGCTCGCAGAATACCGCCGAAGGCGCCGAGCTCTTCATCGTCGAGGGTGATTCGGCAGGCGGCTCGGCCAAGCAGGCGCGCAACCGCGCCAACCAAGCGATCCTGCCGCTGCGCGGCAAGATCCTCAATGTCGCCAGCGCCGGCCGCGAGAAATTCGGCGCCAACCAGCAGCTCGCCGATCTCATCCAGGCGCTCGGCTGCGGCACGCGCGCGAAGTATCGCCAGGAAGACCTGCGCTACGAGCGCATCATCGTCATGACTGATGCCGACGTCGATGGCGCTCATATTGCTTCGCTGCTCATCACCTTCTTCTATCAGGAGATGCCGGAGCTGGTGCGTGGCGGTCACCTCTTCCTTGCCGTGCCGCCGCTCTATAAGATCACGCAAGGGGCGAAATCCGCCTATGCCCGCGATGACAATCATCGCGCCGAACTGATGCAGACGGAATTCAAGGGCAAGGCCAAGGTCGAAATCAGCCGCTTCAAAGGCCTCGGCGAGATGATGCCTGCCCAGCTCAAGGAAACCACCATGGACCCGTCCAAGCGCACCCTGCTCCGGGTGCTGATCGACGAGGTGGATTTCGAAGGCACCCGCAGCGCCGTCGACGATCTGATGGGCACCAAGCCGGAGGCCCGCTTCCGCTTCATCCAGGAGCGCGCCGCCTTCGCTGAAAACCTGGATATTTAAGCAGGCCTGAGACGCGCCGAACGGTTCGACAGAGACCATGGGCGCGCTACGTTTTAGCATTTCGCCATCGCCTCGCTCGCCAGGAACGACCAGCGCGTCGTCTCGGCCCGCAAGAGCCAGGTGCTCGATCTCAGAGCAATCAGCCTCGTTCCCGACAATATCGAGGCCATGTCGCTCGCAAGGCCAAGGATGGACCGACGTCCTCATTCGCGGCTCGGACAATAATTTCTCGGGCGCGCAGAAGACGCAGTTCTACGCCTTCAAGATTTTGCGTCGTCCGCAATAGTAAGTCATCAGCTCTGATGGTTGAATAGCGACGCTTTGTAGACGCTTTCACGGCGCGGACCTTGAAACCGCCGGGTTCATAGCCCATAACCAGAAGACAAGAATAAGAAGAGGCGCGCGTGGGTGTGTTTGACCGTCAGAAAAGCAATCATGAACCGCGATGGCTGGGCTCGTCGGCGCAGACACGCACGCCGCTGATCCCCTCCATCTCCGCGGCGCGCTGGCTGCTGGTGCTGATCGTCGCCGCCGGAGTCTATTTCTTCTACGGCTTCCTCGTGCCGGTGCTGGCGGCTCTCGTCATCGGCTTCGCCAGCTGGCCGCTCTACCGCAAGCTTCTTGCCCGCGTCGGCGGCAATACGACGGTCGCCGCGACCATCGCCATCCTCCTCATCGTCACCTTCCTGGTCATTCCGATCGGTTTTGCGGTCACCTACACGACGGGCGAGGTGCGCAACTGGGTCACGTGGGCGATCCACGCCAACCGCGCCGGCGCCGCGACGCCGAATTGGATCGTTGC
The DNA here is from genome assembly GCF_014200175.1 of Rhizobium lentis. GTDB lineage: Bacteria > Pseudomonadota > Alphaproteobacteria > Rhizobiales > Rhizobiaceae > Rhizobium > Rhizobium mulingense. The sequence goes on from NZ_JACHBD010000015.1 coordinate 40,519, forward strand.
TCTGCCCTGGGCAGGGGCCTATCTCGATGACGTCTGGACGAAATATATCGGCAGTCCCGGCGCCTTGGGGGAACTCATCCAAGCCGTCAGCGGCGCCAATATCGGCAACATCTATCGGGCCGTACTTGCAGCCGGCGGTGGCGCCTTCCACCTTCTGCTGACGCTGCTCTTCATGCTGATTGCGCTGTTCTTCGTCTATCGCGACGGTTTCTCCTTCTCCAAGCAGATCGACATGCTCGGCGAGCGCATCCTGCCGAACCGCTGGGAGCGCATTTCCCGCGTCGTGCCGGCGACGATCAGCTCCACCGTCATGGGCATGACGCTGATTGCGATCGGCGAAGGCATCGTGCTCGGCGTGGCCTACTGGATCGCCGGTGTGCCGTCGCCGGTCACGCTTGGCGTGCTGACGGGCGTGATGGCGCTGATCCCCGGCGGCGCGCCGCTCTCCTTCACGCTGGTCTCCATTTATCTCCTGGCAAGCGGCTCGCATGTCGCCGGTATCGGTCTCTTCGTCTGGGGCACGGTCGAGCTCTTCATCGTCGATAAGACGCTGCGCCCGAAACTTGTCGGCGGCCCGATCAAGCTACCCTTCCTGCCGACCTTTTTCGGTCTGGTCGGCGGCGTCAAGACTATGGGCTTCCTCGGCCTCTTCATCGGCCCGGTGCTGATGGCGCTGATCGTCGCGATCTGGCGCGAGTGGGTCCACGAGGCCCGCAATGTCGAGAGCAGCGAGCGGGTACCGCAGATCGTCATCGATGAACAGGCCCCGCCGTCCAAGCCGATTCCCCGTGTAGCCGAAGGCTGAAACGGGCTCGCGGGCTGCTATCCCAGCCGCTTTTCCATGAACAGACTGAGCGGATCCGGCAGATAGGCGCCGAACGGATCGATGTCCCGGTATCCGTATTTGCGGTAGAGAGCGATCGCCTCGGGCTGGTAGATGCCGGTCTCGAGCCGGACCGCCGTCAGCCGCTTTTCCCTCGCGATCGCTTCCAGCGCGTTCATCAGGCCGCTGGCGATCCTCAGTCCCCTCGCCTGCGGGTCGACGAACATCCGCTTGATCTCCGCCGTGCCGTCGCCGGCCTCGACCAGCGCGCAGCACCCGACGATCGCCCCATCATGGCGCGCGACCAGAAAACTCACCGAAGGCTCCTCCAGCGAGGAGAGGTCGACGAGATGGTTGCTCTCGGCGGGATAGAGCGCCCCCGCATAGGCATCGGAGAGATCGAGAAGGCGGATGACGCCCTCCTGCCGCGGCGGCTCCTGGGCAATACGAACGGACATGCTGGCTCCCGATTCTTGCAAGACGCAACTTTTGCCTCGACATGACGAAGAGTTAATGCTCTCGCCTTGTTTCGGTTGGAATTCCGCCGTCTAAGGCGATATCAGGTTCAATAGCCAAGGAAGCAGAATATGCAAGCGGTGCTCATCGTGATGACCGTTCTCGGTTGCGACGATTCCGTCAGCCAATGCAATTATGTTGCGACCGTCGACAAACGCTGGGAAACGGTTGCCGCTTGCGATGCCGAAGCCGAACGCCGGCTAAAGGCCTATACCAATGTCAATTACCCCTCGGTGATCGCTGTCTGTGAGGCGCCGAAAGCCGCCGCCGAACCGCCAAAGCCGGCGCCCGTGCCTGCGACCATTACAGCACCCGAGCCTGTGGAGGAACCCGTGGGAAGACTCGCCGGATTTGCTGAAAACATCGCCGGTCAGGTCCGCGCACATCTTCCGTCGGGCCGAGACGTCAAGGAGACACTCTCTAAGCCTGTGCACTTCGTATCCGCCAGCTATTCCTGGGTGGTGACACGGATCGCTGATTAAGCGGCCGCAAGCGCTGCATAGACGCGGGCCGACTGCCGCTGTTCGGCGACATGCAGCTTTTCCACCATGTCGAGCAGCTCGCCGACCGCGCCATGTTCGCCGTTATGATGGCGGAATTTTTCAAGCAGACGGCCGCAGACATTGCCGAGCACGCTGCCCGGCGCTTTTCTGGAGGCCTCGCGCCAGAGCAGCGTTGCCTCGACGAAAATCACGCTGATATCCCTCGGCAGGCCGGCGGATTCATAAAGCGCACGCACCGCATGCATGCGTCCCGTCGCCAGGATCGAGCGCACGCGGCGCTCGCCGCAGCCTGTCAGATCGACGATCGCTGCGGCGAAGAAGTCCACCTTGCCGGAGCAGAGGGCGTGCATCATGAAGGACGGCGTCAGGCGGCCGCTGAGGCGCAAATGTTCGACGAGGTTGGGTATCTCCCGCGGCGCGATATCGCCGGCGATCGAAACGATGGCAGCCTCAGTCGCTTCGCGGCTGATCCGCTGGAGCCGCTGCAGGCCGATTGCCGCCTGAGCGAGCGGCAGACCGACCAGCGCATTGCTGACATGCTGGGTCAGAAGCTGGCGGGCATCGGCCGGAAGATCGCTGCGTTCGAGGAGAAGATTGCGGATCTCGCAGCAGTCGCCGAGCCGTTCGGCGATGCGCTTCAACGAAAGACGGGAAATGACAGCGCCCTCGTTCTCGAGCAGGCAGAGCAGCTCCTCTTCATCGCCGACCTCCGCAAGGGCGGCTGAAACCGGCCGCGTCACACGCGCCCTCGCCGCGATCAGCATCCGGGTTGGGCCATTGCCGCGTGCGGCGAGATCGACGAGATCGGCGTCGGTCAGAAGCGGTGAACAGGTGATGGCGTGGCAGGCGATCTCAGGCTGATCCGCGGCAAGCGAAAGGACCAGACTGCGCGGCGCGTCTGGCGACCAGGCGATCGCCTCGGCAAGCGCAAGCCGCACGCGCGGCGACGGATCGTCGAGCAGAAAGGTCATTGCCATCTCGGCCGCCGCCCGCTCCTCCACGCTCATCTGAGATTGCAGATAGGCTCGACCGAGTGCGTTCGCGGCCCGGGCCCGATCGCCGGTCTTGGCCGTTTCGATCCAACGAAGGAAAGCTTCTACGATCACGCGACGCCCCAGCACTTGAACGCGATTCCCTCGCGTTCCTTTCATTGCTGCGACCGTAGCGGCAAAAAGTTTAAGATTCGTTCACCATATTTCTTAAGCCTTTGTATGCCTTCGCGTCAGCCCTCGACCTGCGGCCGGAGCATCTCGAAGACATCGCTACCCTCGCTGTAATCCATGTAGCCCATCCGGGCCACAGGCCGGGCGATCGACATGTCGAGGCGGCCATCCCTGACAATCGCCTCGTCGATGCGGATGCCGATCACCTCGCCGAACACCATGACGTTTTCGGATGGCGCACCCGACAGCGTCTTCGGCTCAATGATCTCGGTAACCCTGCACTCGAGCACCGCGAACGCCTCGCCGACATAGGGGGCATCGATGAGTTCGGCCTGCTTCGGCGTCAGCCCGGCGAAGCCGAATTCGCTGTCGCCGTAGGGCAGTGCGGCCGAGGAAAGGTTCATCTTTTCGGCAAGATCGCGGCTGACGAAATTGCAGGTGAAGACGCCGGTCTCGGCGGCGTTGCGCTGGCTGTGCTTGCGCCCGGCGGAGGAAAACATCACCAGCTTCGGCCGGTCGGCGACGGCGTTGAAGAAGGAATAGGGCGCGAGATTGATCGAGCCATCCCTGCCCTTACTGCCGATCCAGCCGATCGGCCGTGGCGACACGATCGCCTTGAAGGGATCATGCGCCAGCCCATGGCGGTTGCTGTCGGTGGTGTAGAACATCAATCCTCGCCACCGATCCAGGTGACGGTGTCGGCAAGCTCCGGCCGCGGCCGCTCGATTGCCGGAAATGTCGTCGAACCGATATGGATGAAGCCCGCCACCTTTTCGCCCGGTTCGACGCCGAGCAGCGGATAGGCGCGCTCATCATAGGCGAACCACTCCGTCAGCCAGTTGGCCACGAACCCATGGGCATTGGCTGACAGGATGACGTTGAGGCAGAGTGCGCCGGCCGACATCAGTTGCTCCCATTCCGGGATCTTGATGTGCGGCCCTGCCTTGCTGACGACGGCCACGACCACAGGCGCGCGGGTGAAACGGGTGCGTTCGACCTGGATCATCTCTTCGGAGAGGTCGGGTTTCGTCTCGAGCGCCAGTCTCAGCAGCGCCTCGCCGAGGCGGACGCGCTCCCGTCCGCGATAGACGATGAAGCGCCAGGGCGCGATCTTGCCGTGATCGGGAACACGCGAGGCAAGACGCAGGATTTCCTCGATTTCGGCCTTCTCGGGGCCTGGTTCGCACATCTGGAAAGCGGGGATGGAGCGACGCACGGCGAGATAGTCAATCAGCTTGATGTCGGATTTCATGCGGGAGAAGCTTTCATTTTTATGCTGCTGCAAAGCGTGGGTCTTGAATTTGCCATCGCGTTGGTCTTGAAGTGGCCTTTGCGATTTCAGAAGTCAATCGGTTCACGAAACAGATGTTTGGCATTTCGCCTTTTGCACGCCTCGGCCTCGCCATCGCCCTGATGGTAGTGACGCCCCTCGGCGCCGGCGCGCAGGACGCTTTCAAGGACTTCAAGCAGATCGAATCGACGCCGAAGATGCCGAAGCTCAACGCTTTCATCGCGCCCGGCACCGCCCCCGAAGCCGCCAAGCTGCGCGACGTCGCGATGGAAGCCAAGCTGACGGCCGACGGCACGCCTGTCGAGGATGGTCTGTCCTGGTACGTCTTCAGCCCGATCGCCGGGACCGACGGCAAGCTGCCGCTGATCGCTAGCGCCAAGGGCGGACCCGCCGCCTTCCAGCTCGCTCCGGGCGATTATTTCGTTAATGTCTCCTTCGGCCGCGCCGGCGTCACCAAGAAGCTGACGGTGCCGGCCGACGGCCAGGTCGACAAGCAGGTGATGGTGCTTGATGCCGGCGGCCTGCTGCTCAATGCCGTCTCCGGCACCGATGCCCGCATCCGCCCCGATCAGTTGAGCTTCTCGATCTATTCCTCGGAAGTCCGCGACGACGGCGAGCGCGGCCTCGTCGTGGCCGACGTCTCTCCGAACACGGTCGTGCGCCTCAATGCCGGCACCTATCACATCGTGTCCGAATATGGCAGCGTCAATGCCGTCATCCGCGCCGACATCCAGGTCGAGGCCGGCAAATTGACCGAGGCGACGATCCAGCATCGCGCCGCCCAGATCACCTTCAAGCTGGTCTCCGAAGCCGGCGGCGAGGCGATCGCCGATACGGCCTGGTCGATCCTGACGGCAGCCGGCGACAGCGTCGGCGAAAGCGTCAGCGCCTTTCCGACCATGGTGCTTGCCGAAGGCGAATATTCCGCCGTCGCCCGCAACAAGGACAAGATCTACCAGCGGGATTTCAAAGTGGTCGCCGGCAGGAACACCGATGTCGAAGTTCTGATGAAAGACCAGCAGCCGCAGCAGCCGGAGAGTGCGGCCCGCACGGTGCAGCAGGTGCCGGCCGGTACGCCGTCTCCGCCGGGTGTCCAGCCGGCTCCGGAAGCGCCCCTGCCCTCCTACGAACAGCTCGTGCCGCAGGGCGGTGACGGCGCCAGCCTGGATTGATTTTACCGCGCACGCGGATCGGCCAGCGCTTTAATCGTCAGTTTCCATTATGGGCTGGAAGATACTTCGAAGAGTAGCTGGGGCTCGGAATGCCCCGCTTTTATTCGACAGCGCCGAGGTTCGGCGCTGTCGTATTCCGGGTATTTTCAAGCCGCCTTGGCTTTCTTTGCTTCGGCCTTGCGACGCAGGTCCGGCGGTGTCGCCTCGAGCGTCAGGCCCTCGACCGCAGCGTCGAGCCCCATCGAAACCTGGTCCTGGCTGCCGAGGCGGCGGATGTTGACCGTGCGCTCTTCGGCCTCCTTCCTGCCGCAGACGATGATGACAGGAACCTTGGTGACCGAATGCTCGCGTATCTTATAGTTGATCTTCTCGTTGCGGAAGTCGGTCTCAACGTTGAGACCGGCCTCGCGCAGCGCCTCGGCCACTTCGAGACCGTAGGTATCGGCCTCCGAGGTGATCGTCGCGACCACCACCTGCAGCGGCGATACCCAGAGCGGCATATGGCCTGCGAAGTTCTCGATCAGGATACCCAAGAAGCGTTCCATCGAGCCGCAGATGGCGCGGTGGATCATCACCGGCTGCGTCTTTTCGGAGTTGCTGTCGATGTAGAACGCGCCGAAGCGTTCCGGCAGGTTGAAGTCGACCTGCGTCGTACCGCACTGCCATTCGCGGCCGATCGCATCCTTCAGCGTATATTCGAACTTCGGACCGTAGAACGCGCCCTCGCCCGGCAGGATGCCGGTCTTGATGCGGCCCTCGGACTGCGCCTCGATCGTCTTCAAGACGTCGGTCATCACAGCTTCGGCACGATCCCAGAGTGCGTCGGAACCGACGCGCTTTTCGGGCCGGGTCGAAAGCTTGACGACGATTTCCTTGAAGCCGAAGTCCTCGTAGACCGACAGGATCAGATCGTTGATCTTCAGGCATTCGGCAGCCATCTGCTCGTCGGTGCAGAAGATATGCGCGTCGTCCTGCGTAAAGCCGCGCACGCGCATCAGCCCATGCAGCGCGCCCGACGGCTCGTAGCGATGCACCAGCCCGAATTCGGCAAGCCGGATCGGCAGCTCGCGATAGGACTTCAGGCCATGCTTGAAGATCTGCACATGGCCGGGGCAGTTCATCGGCTTTAGCGCAAAGACGCGGTTGTCGGCTTCCTTGTCTTCGGGATGGGTCATCGCATGCGCCGATTTCACGGCGAACATGTTTTCCTGATACCAGCCCCAGTGACCCGAGGTTTCCCAGAGCGACGTGTCGAGGACCTGCGGCGCGTTGACTTCCTGGTAGTCGGCCGCCAGCCGGCGGCGCATATAGGCGACGAGCGTCTGGAAGATGCGCCAGCCCTTGCCGTGCCAGAAAACAACGCCCGGACCTTCCTCCTGGAAATGGAAGAGGTCCATCTCGCGGCCGAGCTTGCGATGGTCGCGCTTCTCGGCTTCGGCCAGCATATGCAGGTAGTTGTCGAGATCGGCCTGGTCGGCCCATGCCGTGCCGTAGATGCGCGACAGCATGGCGTTGTTGCTGTCGCCGCGCCAGTAGGCGCCGGCAACCTTCATCAGCTTGAAGGCGGTGCCGACCTGTCCTGTCGAGGCCATGTGCGGACCGCGGCAAAGGTCGAACCAGTCGCCCTGATGATAGATCTTCAGATCCTGGCCTTCCGGGATCGCATCGACGAGCTCGACCTTGTACTGTTCGCCCTTGTCGGCAAAAACTTCCTTGGCCTTGTCGCGCGACCAGATCTGCTTGGTGAAGGGCGCGTTGCGGGCGATGATCTCCTTCATCTTCTTTTCGATCTTCGGCAGATCGTCGGGCGTAAACGGCTCGTTCTTGGCGAAGTCGTAATAGAAGCCGTTTTCGATGACCGGGCCGATCGTTACCTGGGTGCCGGGCCAGAGTTCCTGTACGGCCTCGGCCATCACATGCGCGGCGTCATGCCGGATGAGTTCCAGCGCACGCGCGTCCTTGCGAGTGATGATTTCGATCTTGCCATCCGTGACGGCGTCGGAAAGGTCACGCACGGCGCCGTCGATCGCAATGGCGACGGCGCTCTTGGCGAGCGACTTGGAAATGGATTCGGCGACATCCTTGCCGGTTGCGCCAGCCGGGAAGCTACGCACGGAACCATCGGGGAATGTCAGGGAAATAGCTTGGGACATTGAAATTCTCCTTGTCCAGTCCCGCCAACGAATGCGGGTGGTTGCAACGACAGCGCCTCCGTCCTTGGATGCGCTGCCGCCTGATACTCAGATTTCCCTCGGGAGTAAAGAAGGAGCGGCCTACATGATCATGTGCGCGAGGCCGCAGACCGTGTTCCAGTTGCGCATTGTGCCGATGCCTATCCGCTTGGTCGTCAGTGCCGAAAGCAGCTTGGATTGGCTCGGCTTGCCGGCGAAATCGATCCAGAGGTCGCCACCGACGATGGCGATGCGCTGTCCCTCCGTCATCAGCGGCTTCAAAGCCTCGACCTTCTCAGGGTCGACCGGCAGGCGCATCACCCGGACGATCACCTGGTCGCCGCTGCCGTCCCTGAACGGATTGGTACTGCAAAGCGCCATCCAGGTGCAGTCGCTGCGCACGATGATATCGACATGTTTGCCGAACTTCTCTTCGAAGCCCTCTTCCAGCGCGACCTCGAGTTCATGCGGGCGCATTTCGTCTGCCTCGAAAACAAGATTGCCGGTCGAAACCAAGGTGCGCGGTTCGCGATAACCCAGCTCTTTAGCAAGCGCGCGCAAATCTTCCATGATCACGCGGCGATCAGGTGTTAGGACGATGCTGTGCAGGAGGGCGATGAAGGTGCTCATGGCCGCCAGGACTCCTCGGTTATTCCAGGTAAGAAACCACGGTCACCGAATGGTGACCGCACATCGCCCGTCGGCGCTCCCGGCACTTTGCCACGCGAACGTCTTCGCGTAATGTCGTCATGGCGCTCACCCGCTTTTGCGTCCGAGGGAGAGATACCGCCAGGGCGTCCACCAGCGGAAGCCGTCGCCGAGCGCCTCGGGCACCGGGTCTAGGCCGCTGGTGCCGCCCGGGCCGCAGCGGCCGACGCGAAACAGCGTCATCCAGCCGCCGGCCCATAATCCGTGCCGGGCAATCGACTCATAGCCGTATTCGGAGCAGGTCGGGATATGGCGGCAGGAATTGCCGACAAAGCCGGAAAGCGTCAACTGATAGAGGCGGATCAGCCCCATGCCGAGCAGGCGGTCGGGGGTCTTGCGGAACGGGCCGGTATAATTGCGGGAATAGCGCGCAAGCCTTTCGCGCGGCTGGCTCGATCCGGCCGCGCCGCCATCGCCCTCATCGTCAGCTTGCCGGACGCAGAACTCGCACATCTCGGTTATGCCTCGATCACTTCCGCCCGTTTCGCCTCGATCTGTCCGATCGCATCGACGACCGCGTCGAAGGTCAGCATCGTCGAGGCATGGCGAGCCTTATAGTCGCGCACGGGCAACAGGTAGCGCATGTCCTCGAACCGTCCGGTGGGACCCACCCCATCTGCCTTCAACATGGCAAGCATATCCTCACGCGCCTGCCGCAATTCACCCGATGTGGCGCCGACGACATGGCGCGCCATGATCGAGGACGATGCCTGGCCGAGTGCGCAGGCTTTCACGTCATGCGAAAAAGCAGTCACGACATCGCCGTCCATCTTTAGCCATATCCGCACCTTGGAACCGCATAGCTTGGAGTGTGCCTGAGCGGTCGCATCGGCGTCCGCCAACGTGCCGGTCAATGGAATATTGCCGGCGAATTCGAGGATTTTGCTGTTGTAGATGTCATCCATGCTGGGTTTCCGCTCCAAAATCGCTGCGGATCGGCCTTAATGGCGCTGTTATTGTTATTGAAACAAAAAACACACAGTGTCGCCTGAGGATACTTACATACCATGGCCGTCTTCCTATATGTATGTCGTTCGAAGGCCATGAAAATGCAATGGTCTTGTGTAAGTTTGATTGGGAAACCGTGCCGGACGGGCATGAATTGCCCCGAAAGCCCCGGAGCCTGCCAAAGGTGCATGAATTCCCGCATGGGACTGACCAGTGGCAATTCCGACAGATGGGTCCGCGGTGCGGACCAGGAGACCATTGATCATGGACGCCATCGTAAAGAACTTTCCGCAGCCGAACCGCGACTCGGACCGCCCCTCCCAGCAGGAGGCGGAGGAAGCCGTGCGCGTTCTGTTGCGCTGGGCCGGTGACGATCCGACGCGCGAAGGCCTCATCGAGACGCCCGCCCGTGTCGCCAAAGCCTATCGCGAGCTTTTCGCCGGTTACGATATGGCGCCTGAGGACGTGCTGGGACGGACCTTCGAAGAGGTCGCTGGCTACGACGACATGGTCCTCGTCAAGGACATTCCTTTTTACTCGCATTGCGAACATCACATGGTCCCGATCATCGGCAAGGCCCACGTCGCCTACATGCCGGATGGACGCGTGCTCGGCCTGTCGAAGATTGCCCGTGTCGTCGAGATTTATGGCCGCCGCCTGCAGACGCAGGAAACGATGACGGCGCAGATTGCCCGCGCCATCGACGATACGCTGCAGCCGCGCGGCGTTGCCGTGATGATTGAGGCCGAACATATGTGCATGGCGATGCGCGGCGTTCAGAAGCAGGGTTCGACGACGTTGACGACCACGTTCACGGGAACCTTCAAAACGGAACCGGCCGATCAGGCCCGTTTCATGAGCATGGTGCGGAGCCGCTGATACCGGCTCTCGCAGGAGGCCGCGATGAGTCACCTGATCTTCAATCAACCATCCGAGGACAAGTCGGCGTTGGAAGACGCCGGCGATTTCACGCCGCGTTTTGACGATCGCGGCCTGATCACCGCGATCGTCACCGACGCCGGCGACGGCGAACTGCTGATGGTGGCGCATATGAACGCTCAGGCGCTGGCGCTGACCATCCAGACCGGCACCGCCCATTATTTCAGCCGCTCGCGCGGCAAAATCTGGAAGAAGGGCGAGACCTCGGGCAACCTTCAGACGGTGAAGGAAATTCGCACCGATTGCGATCAGGACGCCATCTGGCTGAAGGTCGAGGTCGCCGGCCATGACGCCACCTGTCACACCGGCCGCCGTTCCTGCTTCTACCGGACGGTCACGCTGCAGGAAGGGAAGCCGATGCTCGACATCGTTGACGACGAGCGTCATTTCGATCCGCAGGACATCTACGGAAAATAGGTCGAACTTTCCCGGCATCTGCCCCTTATTGTGCCAGAAACCGCTTCTATATACCATTTGGCAACTGATCGGCCACATTGTGTGACATAAGTGTTCTACTGGGAGGGGAGAGCGCAATGCTGAACTGGAGTCTGCATCGTCAAAGCGCTGAAGGCGAAGGTTCCGGTTCCGGCATGCCAACGATACTCGAGACAATTCCTTCTCCTGCGCCTGCCAAGAAAATCAAGATCGCGCTCGCGCTCGGCGGCGGCGCGGCCCGCGGCTGGGCTCATATCGGCGTATTGCGTGCCCTTGACGAAGCCGGGGTCGAAATCGGCATGATCGCCGGCACGTCGATCGGCGCGCTGGTCGGCGGCTGCTATCTTGCCGGCAAACTCGACGAACTCGAAACCTTCGCGCGTTCGCTGACCATGCGCCGGATCGCAAGCCTGCTCGATCTGACCATCGGCGGCAGCGGCCTGTTCGGCGGCATGCGGCTGACCAAGCGTATGCAGGAGCATCTCGAAGGCCTCAATGTAGAGGATCTGGACCGGCCTTTCGTCGCGGTCGCCGCCGAGGTCAATACCGGCCACGAGGTCTGGATCGCCAATGGTTCACTGATCACGGCGCTGCGCGCTTCCTATGCCCTGCCCGGCATCTTCGAACCGGTGCGCAGCAATCACCGCACGCTGGTCGACGGCGCGCTGGTCAATCCCGTTCCCGTCTCCGTTTGCCGCGCCTATGAGCAGCCGCTGGTCGTCGCGGTCAATCTCAATTACGACCTCTACGGCCGCTCGGCCGTCGTCCGGCACAATGCCAGCCTCTCGCCGCAGGAAGTGCAGAAACAGGAAGAGGCGCCCTACGCCCGCCTCGGCATGACCGGCGTCATGGTGCAGGCTTTCAACATCATTCAAGACAGGATTGCCCGCGCCCGCCTTGCCGGCGATCCGCCCGACATTTCGCTGCAGCCGCGCCTCAGCTATATCGGCCTTTCAGAATTCCACCGGGCCGGTGAGGCGATCGAACGCGGCTACGAGGAAGCCAGAGCCAGGCTTCCCGAGATCAAGCGCATGCAGGAAGTCTACGCCAGCGCTCCATGAGGCGTCGTCCCGCAACAGGCAGCTCGGCACGACGGCATCGTTCGGACCAATCGGCAAGTTCAGCCGGCAATATAGGCCTTGATATCCTCGGCCTCGCGCTCGACTTCGGCAATCCGCGATTTCACCACGTCGCCGATCGAAATGATGCCGGCAAGCTTGCCATTTCTTTCCACCGGCACGTGACGGAAACGGCGGCTGGTCATCAGTTCCATCAATTCGTTAACGGTCGTCTCCTCATGGCACCGATAGACCTTTGCGGTCATGACCTGGCCGAGTGTCTGATCGAGGCCGTCCTTGCCGTGTTTGGCGATGGCATGCACGAGATCGCGCTCGGTGAACATGCCCGAAATCCGATTCTCCATGCCGACGACGACGATGGCGCCGATCTTTTTCTTGCTCAGGATGACGGCTGCCTCGGCGACGGTCGTGTTGGGCCCGGCGGTAATGACGTCCCTGCCCTTTAGGTCGAGGATTGCTTTGACTGAACTGGTCATTCGAACCTCCTATGTCGAAACTGTAACGCTTGTCACAGCTATCCGCGACGGTTTCTCCCCCCGATCGCGAATGGTTCGATGGTGCACTGCCCCGCTCAGGATTGCAACACATCCTTCTCCGCTTCGGTTGGTTCCTCGGGCGGCTGCGGTGGCCGGTCAAACAGCGAAAATAGAAAGAAGCCGAAGACGAAGCCGCCGATATGCGCGTCCCAGGCAATCTCCTGATCGCTGTCGCCGACGAGCGGGATGCCGACGGCGATCAGAGCGTTGCCAACCAGCCAGAGCAGCATGAAGATGACGACGGTCCGGTTCAGCAGCGCCTCGACAATGGATAGCCGGGCATTGAGATGCGCCGCCAGCATTGGACGTCGCTCAGCGGGAAAGGCGAAGCGGCAGGCCGCCCCCATCAGCCCGGAAATGACTCCGGACGCGCCGATCAGCAGCGACACGTCTCCCCAGTTGAGCACCGCGTGCAGAGCGGCGGAGGCAGTGGCGGAAAACAGCCAGAACCACACGAATCGCGATGTCCCGATACGGCGCACCACAGGCGCGCCGAAGGCCATCAGCCAGAAGGCGTTAAAGACGATGTGCTGGACGCTGCCGTGCAGCAGCGAATAGGTGGCCGGCGTCCAGAACAGCTCGAAACCCTGCTGCGACAGTGGAATCACGTAGCGGGCGGGAACGAAGCCAAAGGTGAGGAGCAGCCAGTTGACAGCATCGTCTGACAGGACGAGCGCCTGCACCGCATAGATGACGACAAGCAGGCAAAGGCTGAAAAACAGCGCCGGTGGGAGGTTGAAGACCGGTACGCTCGGGGGCCGCGCCGGCGGCTGGGCCTCAAAAGGTTCGGGCACCTTCTGCGGCTCGCCCGTCTGCTCATTCATCTGTGTTCGCCTCGTTGTGGTCTCAGCCATACAGGAGCGATGGTCAAAAAAAAAGCCGCCCGAAAGGTCGGACGGCGTACCGGGAACACTGAGGAAAGATCTCGGCCCGGGCAGGTTGTGCAGAACTTCGAAAGTCGAAGTGATGGCGCGACAGTGCCACGACAGACGCCACGCCTCAACCGAAACTCTTTCTTAACCTTAACGGCCGGGATTTGGCATGAAATCCGCAAGGTAGAAGCTGTAAGGGCAATGAGTGCCCGCAAATGCTCCGGAATGGGACAGGTTGGTGTGAAATGCGTGTGCAAACGACCATCGAAATTTTTGACTATTGGAACCGTATCCGCGGCGCCGCCGACGCGCCGCTGAAATCCCAGGTCGAACCGTCCGCCGTACCTCATCTACTGCAAAGTCTCTTCATCCTCGAGGCGCGCGAGGACGGAGACATCGTTTTCCGGCTCGCCGGCACCCGCATCTGCGATCTCTTTGGCCGGGACCTGCGCGGCGAGCGCTTTTCATCGCTCTGGGCGCATGGCCAGCACGCGGATATCGAACGCACCGCGATGGGTGTCATGGACCACGCCATGCCGGCCCTGTTCAATGCCACCGGCTACAGCACCGTCGGGCACCAGGCCTCCTTCGAGATCATCATGATGCCGCTGCGATCGTCGCACGGTGCTTGCGACCGGGTGCTCGGCGCGATCGCGCCGGTGGCGGCTGCAAGCTGGCTGGAGATCGTGCCACTCGAATTCCTAGCGCTCGACCGCAGCCGCCTCCTGCCGGAAAAATCCAGCAAGGTCACGCCGGCCGAACTGCGCCCGATCAACGAGATCGTCGCGGGAAAAAGCATCGGGTTCGGCCAAGCCATGCGCCGCGTGGTGTCGCAGCTCCTGAGTGCCGAGGCGCGCTGAGCGTCTCGTTTCAGGACCGCGGCCATACTCGTTTTCGGCTATGTCGGCGGGCGCCGAGACAACCTTCTGTTAATGGATTGGGGATAAAGATTGGCCTCTGAGATTTTCATGAAGAAGCCTTTTGATGCACTCGTTCCAGCCAGCTCAGACGCAAAGACCTGCGCCGCGCCCTGAACAAGGCGTTTTCCAGCGTGTGCCGATCAATATGCAGGGCCGGCTGATGCTTGCGAACTACGAGGAGTTTGAATGCATCGTGATCGACATGTCGCCCGGCGATATGTACGTCATCTGCTCCGGCCGGCCGCGCGCAAATGAACGCGTCGTCGCCTATATCGACCATCTCGGGCGTGTCGAAGGTTATGTCCAGACAATCGACGGTCGCGGCTTCACCATGTCGATCAACGCCACCGAACGGAAGCGCGAAAAGCTCGCCGCCCAGCTCACCTGGCTTGCCAACAAGCACGAGCTCGGCCTGCCGGAAGATCGGCGCCACGACCGCCTGACGCCGCGCGATACGAAGACCGAGCTCACGTTGGATGACGGCACGCGCTATGACTGCCGCATCATGGACCTTTCGCTGTCGGGCGCTGCCATCGACGTCGAGATGCGTCCTTCCATCGGAACGGCGGTGCGTCTCGGCAATATGCGCGGCCGTGTCGTGCGCCATTTCGTCGAAGGCGTGGCGATCGAATTCCTGTCGATCCAGTCCCGCGAGACGCTGCGGGAATTCCTTTAACAGGCTGGTGCGAAACCTCCTGCCCTTCCCAATCTCCGCAGCAGTGCATTCTCGACGGACTTCCACCGACGACGCTTTCGAGGTCCGGCGGGCTCCCGGTCTGGTCGCGTTGAAGACACCTGCGCCTCGCGTCAATAGACCTGCAAGCGGCAACAAATCCGGCTTTGGAAGGCACGCTTGGAGTGCTGCCGCAGGTGGTTCCACCGATTAACCGCTAATATTATGGGTGGAACAAGTTGCGACAAGGATCGTCGCCAAGCAGGTGGCATAAAATCGTGCAGTGATTTTGCGTCCGCCGCGTCACGCGCCACCCGTCTTCCCTTTGTCAGCGATGTAATGGATAAGGGGCCGCCCGACCGAAAGTGGACCGAACCGATGGCAGCTCTCTACCCGGAAATCGAACCCTATGATCACGGCCTGCTCGATACCGGCGACGGCAACCTGATCTATTGGGAAGCCTGCGGCAACCCGACGGGACGGCCGGCACTCGTCCTGCACGGCGGCCCGGGTTCAGGCTGTTCGACCGCGGCGCGCCGCCAGTTCGATCCGGAGGCCTATCGGATCATCCTCTTCGACCAGCGCAATTGCGGCCGGAGTCTGCCGAGTGCCGCAGATCCCGAAACCGATCTCTCCCTCAATACGACTTGGCATCTCGTCGCCGATATCGAGAAGCTGCGGCTGCTTCTCGGCATCGACAGGTGGCTGCTTTTCGGTAACTCCTGGGGCTCGACGCTGACACTCGCCTATGCCGAAACGCATCCGCAGCGCGTCACGGCGATTGTCATATCGGGCGTGACCACCACGCGGCGATCGGAAATCGACTGGCTTTGCCGCGGCATGGCGCCGCTTTTTCCGGAAGAATGGCACCGTTTCCATCAGGGAATCCCCTCCGGCGCGCGAGAGCTGGGCGAGGACATAGTCAGCGCCTATCACCGCCTCCTCAACGATCCGGATCCTGAAACGCGTCTCAAGGCGGCGCGAGACTGGCATGATTGGGAAGCAGCCTCGATCCTGCTCGCCGATCCGGGAGGACTGCCGCGCCGCTGGGCCGATCCGGCTTATGTGCTGACGCGCGCCCGCATCATCACCCACTATTTCGTCAACGGCGCCTGGCTGGAGGATGGCGTGCTCTTGAAGAACGCCGCGCGGCTTGCCGACATTCCCGGCATCCTGTTGCAGGGACGGTTCGATATCGAGGCGCCGCTCGTCACCGCCTGGGAACTGGCCCGCGCCTGGCCGCAAAGCGAGCTCGAACTCCTTCCGCACGCTTCCCATTCCATTGCAAACCCCGATATGAGCGCGGCAATCGTCGCCGCCACCGATCGATTTCGCGATTTTCCGCAAAAATAATCTTCATGCCGAACCCCGGAATCCGAGCGATATTCTGCGTTCGGCCCGTTCCAACCGGCCGATTCCACCGGCATCGCCGCCGCGAGCATCACGCCGCAGCGCCGCCGGCGTTTATCCGGCTCAGCGAAAACTCTTAACGCCGCGACCGGAGCACGGGCTTTCCCGGGGCGAAGTCCTTGTCGCATCCACTACAATTTTAATCGACTTCGACACAAATACGTGGCGAATTTTATTCGTATTCGAGCCAAGTTTTATCGGCATTTGATTCAACTAAGCCTTTAATTCTACTGCGTAATTTTGCGCGAGATAAAAACGTCTGTGCCATTGTCGCCTCAACTTAGGGGAGACGGCAATGACGACTGCGAATATCCTGAAAGGCGGCCTTCTGGCCGGTGTCTTTGCGATGACCATGGCGGGCTCTGGCCAGGCGATGCCCGCCAGCATGGCGCTGGCAGGCAATGCCAGCCCGCCGATCGGACATTATGAATTCTGCAAGGCCAACCCGAAGGAATGCGCCTATGCCGGAGGCGATGCCGGACCGGCCATCCTCACAGAGGATCGCTGGAAGGAAATCCTCAAGGTCAATTACACCGTCAATTCGTCGATCCAGCCGGAAACGGATGAGCAGATCTACGGCGTCGAAGAGCGCTGGGCCTATCCGACCAGCGTCGGCGACTGCGAGGATTACGCCCTGCTGAAGCGCAAGATGCTGATCGAGGATGGCTTCTCGCCATCCGACACGCTGATCACCGTCGTGCTGCAGCCGAACGGCGAAGGCCACGCCGTATTGACGGTGCGCACCGATCACGGAGACTTCATCCTCGACAATATGCGCAACAAAGTGCTGCTGTGGTCGGACACCGAATACACCTATCTGAAGCGCCAGTCCGCCGACGATCCGGCCCGCTGGTCGAAGCTTCAGGACGGCCGCACCGTCGCGGTGGGCAGCGTCAAATAGCAGCATAACTTGCCGGCCGAGCCGGCGCTGGCTTCGGCCCGGTCAGTCCCCGCATCCCGTCCCGACCGGTGCCCAAGAGCCGTTCCTGCTGTCCCGGGAACGGCTCGCTTCATTTTAGGCCGAGGCGACGGCTTCCGACCCTGAGATCTTAGCGAAGTATTAACCCTGCCGGTCTGATCATGCCGATCAGATTCATCATCGGCACCGGCGGCTCATGTTCTTCCTGCGGCGGACCGAAACCCGACGAGCCGCCATGAGCCATACCGCGCAAAGCGTCCCCGACGAGCAGCCGCTGCTTTCCATGGGGTTTCTCCTCCGCACGACGGCGGTGATCGCCGTCCTGGCGGTCCTGACGGTCGCCCTCAGCATCGGCGGCCGTTGGTTCGGCCGGCACATCTCCCTTGCCGGCAACACCGACAGCACAGCTGAAATCACACTGACCATCGGCCGCGACACCGTGAAACTCCCCGAAAATGCCATCCGCTTCCCGAGTCAGCGGCATGACGGTGCGGCCGAGCGCGTCGATCTTTACCTCGCCTGGCCTGACATGCGGGGTTACAGCAAGGGCAACCATTTGCGATTCGACGACGTCGTCCAATCCTCCGGGCTGATCTTCATGCAGATCGCCCAGAGCACCATGTCGCGCGACATGTCCGGCCGGCTGGAGCCGATCTATTCGCATCTGATCGAAGGGCCGGCCGAGGCTTTTCGCGACGGATTGACGCTGCACCGTTTTCGCGCCGACGCCGGTTACGGCGACGAAGTGCTGCTGACGGCACCCGTCAAAGGCGGACCGGACTACGTCGTACGCTGCATATTGCCGTCAACCCCGGACAAGGCGGCAAGCGGTGATTGCCAGCGAGATATCAAGGTCGGCAAGGATCTCAGCGTGCTCTACCGCTTCTCCAGCAGCCATCTCGACGATTGGGAACATATTGATGCCGCGATCCGCACCTTTGTGGAGGCGCGTCTTATGAACCGTTCTGCGACAGGTGCCTAAAATACTTCCGGAAGGTGAGTGAAACGATTCATCATAAACGGATTGGTAACGCTGAATCGGTAATTTTAAAAGACGAGCTGTGCGGCGGGGGGTGTGCGGTTCCTGCCCAATATCTGAAATGCAAGCGAAGAGTGGAATAGTGTCAAGGTCAGTCTCCTCCGTATCATCATTCCGGTCCGGCAGCTTTTTCGCGAAGCTCCTGGCGATCCTTTCGGTGGCCGTCACGGTCGTCCTGGTCGATTCGGTCAATGCCGAAGCGGAAGCGGCCAACTCCAAATACGCCGGCATTGTTGTCGACGCCAAGACCGGCAATGTTCTCTACAGCGAGAACGCCGACCGGCTGCAATATCCAGCCTCGCTGACCAAGATGATGACCCTCTACATGACCTTCGAGGCCTTGGAAAAGGGCCGCATCCGCCTCGATACGCCGGTACCCTTCTCCGCTCACGCGGCCGCTCAGGCGCCGACCAAACTCGGCGTGCGCGCCGGCGGCACAATCACCGTCGAGCAGGGCATCCTTGGTCTCGTCACCCTGTCGGCCAATGATGCCGCGACCGCGCTCGGCGAGATGCTGGGCGGCAGCGAAGACCGTTTCGCCCAAATGATGACCGCCAAGGCGCACGCGCTCGGCATGACGCGCACCACTTATCGCAACGCCAACGGCCTGCCGAATACGGCACAGATGACGACAGCGCGCGACCAGGCCCGCCTCGGCATCGCCCTTCGCCAGCACTTCCCGCAATATTACGGCTATTTCTCCACCCGCGCCTTCAAGTTCGGCAGCCGCACGATCCGCAGCCATAACCGCCTCGTCGGTTCGGTGCGCGGTGTCGACGGAATCAAGACCGGATATACGCGCGCCGCCGGCTTCAATCTGGTGAGCTCGGTGCAGGTAGACGGCAAGTCGATCGTCAGCGTTGTACTCGGCGGCGCTTCGGGGCCGGCTCGCGACGCTCAGATGCGCAATCTGATCGCCGCTTACCTGCCGAAAGCATCGAGCCGCGGCGGATCTTCGCAGCTGATGGCGCAGACAACCCCTGCCCCGGCGGTGATCGAAACGCCTGCCCCCGTCCAGCCGCAGAAGGCCCAGCAGGTCGCCCGGCAGACGGTCGTTCCACAGCAGGCTGCTTCCCAGCAGGTCGCAAAGATGATCACCGCAGCGCAGCCGCCGATTTCCGCGGCTGCCGCCGATCTCAGCCTGCCGCACAAGGGACCGCTGCCGGACGCTCGCTATCAGGTGGCCGCGACCGAAGTCGCCTACACCGAAACATCCGCGACGAAGTCCGACAACCCGCTGGTCGCCCAGGCCATGCCGGAACCGACCAAGGTCAAAACCACGAGCTTCAAGCAGCAGGCTCCGGCCGTAGCACCTGCCGAACCGGAGAGCGCCGCCGTCGATCACGTCACGACTGCTTCGACCAGCGCCGCCCCGGTAAGCGCCGCGCCGGCGGGCTGGGTCGTACAGGTCGGCGTCTCGCCCAACCGGCAGATGGCCATGGACCTCCTGGAGGGCGCCAAGAGCAAGGTCGGCAAGGCGCTGGCCTCGGCAAAACCCTTCGCCGTCGCCTACGGTACGGGCAACGACCAGGTCTACCGCGCCCGCTTCGGCGGCTTCGACGATCAGCGCGATGCGGTCAACGCCTGCAAGGCCTTGAAGAAGGCCGGCATCAAGTGCTGGGCGGCTGCACAATGAGCTATTCGATGCTGCCTGCAACATGGCCGGCGGCATTGGTAACGGCCGGAATCGGTGTTTGCGTTTCCGGCCACCATTCTTGAACTCGATCAGTAGTGCGTACGGGGAAAACAATGGCGATCAACGAAAATGTTCCAGGAATGCCAGGCGACCGCCGCATCGGAGCGAAGGGGCGCTCAGCCCTGCATCCGCTTCACGAAGCAGCGCTGCGGCTCGCTGAGATGGGCCTGCAGCGGCCGAGAGCGAAATCTGCCAAGACCCGCGATCTCATCAACCTGCTGCTTTGCCACGGCGCGCGCGCCTGGCGCTATTCGCAGCCGGAGGCCCGCATTCACCTGCATGTAACCTCGCCGGATGGCAGTGCGCCAGTGCAGTTGCGGCTGCGCTGAAATTCGGACGATAAAGGTTAGAGCAGGCCGAGCTCAGTCAGCTCGCGCCGCAGATCCGCCGGCATTTCGGCGATGCCGGCGCCGAGGCTCGTCAGATCGGCCGGCACGTCATCCTGAGCATAGTAGCGCCAGCCCTGGAACGGCCGCTTCGGCTGCACCGCGGTTTCGATGACTTCTGGACCGAGCATCAGGCGGCAGCGTGAAATCCCTTCGTCGTCGGTGAAGGTCTTGATATCGAGCAGCCGCTGTCTCGCCTGCACCTGCCCCTTGATCACCCAGTAGAGCGAGCCGCCGTCGAGCAGTTCCTCCATGCGTTTGGGCACCATGCGGGTCGTATGCACGGAATGCGGCTCGAGCCCGGCGGCAATGGCGCGCAGCGAACGCTCCGCCACCCATTCGCGCAGATCGTCGATCGAGTCGGCGCCGACACAGAGCTTGATAAGATGCAATGCCATGCCGCCGTTGAAATCCTTTTGGCGGCGAGCGTCAAGCGTCTACGGCATGCCGGGCGAAACTGTGCAGCAGTTTTGCGCCTGCTGAGATGTCGAACCGTTCCAACGCGCTCGCGAACTCAGCATTCGACGACATTGACGGCAAGGCCGCCGGTCGAGGTTTCTTTGTATTTCTCGCTCATATCGTGGCCGGTCTGGCGCATTGTCTCGATGCAGGCGTCCAGCGGCACGAAGTGCTGGCCGTCACCCTTGACGGCGAGTGATGCCGCCGTGACGGCCTTGACCGCTCCGAGCGCGTTGCGCTCGATGCAGGGAACCTGGACGAGGCCGGCAACAGGATCGCAGGTCATGCCGAGATGATGTTCGAGCGCGATCTCGGCGGCGTTCTCGATCTGCTCCGGCGTGCCGCCCATCACAGCCGCAAGGCCTGCGGCAGCCATTGCCGCGGCCGAGCCGACCTCGCCCTGACAGCCGACCTCGGCGCCGGAGATCGAGGCATTGTGCTTGATGATGCCGCCGACGGCGGCAGCCGTCAGCAGATAATCGCGAATACCGTTCTGGTCCCAGTCCTCGTGAAAATGCTCGTAATAACGGATCGTCGCCGGAATGACGCCGGCCGCCCCGTTGGTTGGTGCGGTGACGACCCGGCCGCCGGCTGCATTTTCCTCATTGACGGCCATCGCATAGACGCTGAGCCAATCGTTGGCGAGCAGCGGATTGACGCGATTGCTGCGCCACTCCTCCTGAAGTTTGTCGTGAATCCTGCGGGCGCGGCGCTTGACGTTGAGGCCGCCCGGCATGACGCCTTCGACTTTGAGGCCGCGCTCGATGCAGGAGCGCATTGCCTCCCAGATTCTGTCGAGCCCCTGATCGAGTTCCTCTCGGCTGCGCTGGCTCTCCTCGTTCGCCCGCTTCATCTGCGCAATCGAAAGCCCCGAGCGTTCGGCCATGTCGAGCATCTGCCTGGCGGTCGCGAAAGGATAGGGCACGCGCGCGCCCACGACGTTCTTCTTTGCCCGCATCTGTTCCAGTTCGGTGTCCGTGACGACGAAGCCGCCGCCGACCGAATAATAGATGCGTTTCAAGAGCAGCCGGCCGTCACGGTCGTAAGCGGAAAAGATCATGCCGTTGGCATGGCCGGGCAGCGGCTGCTTCTTGTCGAAAACCAAGTCGGTCTTCGGCTGGAATTGGTAGGCCGGATGTCCCGCCGGCGTGATGCGGCCGGTGCGCTCGACCGTATCGATGATACCGTCCATCTTGTCGGGATCGACGCTGTCGGGCGCTTCGCCCATCAGCCCGAGGATGACGGCCCTGCCCGTTCCATGGCCGATTCCGGTATGGGCGAGCGAACCATGCAGGCTGACCTTGATCGCGGCGACCTGCGCGCCCGATGACGGGCGTGGCCATTCATTCGACAGGATCAGATCGAGAAACCGGTTGGCAGCCGACATCGGACCCATCGTGTGCGAGCTCGACGGCCCGACACCGATCTTGAACACGTCGAATACCGAGAGAAACATGGATGCGCCTTCTGAACACTGGAATGCAAATTTAGACGCCGCCGGTTTCTGATCCAAGCGGCAAACCGACATCGCATAGAGTGGGTGCGACATTCCGGCTGCACACCGGGATGACACAGACAAAACCCGCGCAACGCAGCGATGCGGCACCGATTGTTACGAATATCGTCGCCTCACCGCAAGAGACGATCATCGTGCCACGAAGATGTCGCTTCAGCAAAGGCTCAGACGAAAGCTCGGCAAAAGCGGCGCGGTTTTCGGCCAGCCCGGATCAGAGAGCCTTCTGCGACCGCTTTTCAAACGCGCAGTTTCGGCGCGGCCTCTCATTGCCGTCAATGTCGAAAATGCCGGCTTAAAACGTCAGTCCAGTAAGGTCCAATCCGCTTGTACCTTGCCATTGTGCTCACCAAGTCTGGGCGACTTGCGGTGCGAGGAGAGCGCCTGCCCTGAGAAAATGATGGGTGTACGGATGCCCGCTATCCCTTCATTGTCCACGGCCATCTTTCGATGCGCGACTTGCGGATCGGCAAACACGTCTTCGACGGTGTTGATGGGGCCGGCGGGAATGCCCACGCGCGCCAGGTCGGCTAGCAGATCCGTCCGCTTGAAAAGCTTCGTCTGCGCTTCCATGACCGATGTCAGCTCCTCTCGATGACGAACTCTTTCCGCATTCGACTTGAAACGGACGTCGTCGGCTACAGCGGATAGCCGGAGGATATCGCATAGCCGTGCAAACTGAGCGTCGTTCCCGCACGCGATAATGATATTGCCGTCAGACACCGGGAATACTTGGTATGGCGCGATGTTAGGATGCGCATTGCCAAGTCTCGTCGGCGCCTTTCCCGAGGCCAGGAAATTCATTGCCTGGTTGGCCAGCACACCCACCGCACTGTCCAGAAGTGCCATATCTATGAACTGTCCCTCACCTGTCGTATTTCGGAGGATCAGAGCGGCTTGGATAGCGATGACCGAATAGAGTCCCGTGAAGATATCGGCGAACGCGACGCCGATTTTCTGTGGCTCCCGATCAGGTTCACCGGTCAGATCCATGATGCCCGCCATGCCCTGGACGATAAAATCGTATCCTGCACGCCCGGCATAAGGACCGGTTTGGCCAAAGCCGGTAATCGAGCAATAGATCAGTCTTGGGTTGATCGCCTTCAGGCTCTCGTAATCAAGACCGAACTTCTTCAACCCGCCTACCTTGAAGTTCTCGATGACGACGTCCGCGTTCGCGACCAGTGCGCGAAGCTTGTCGACGTCCTCCACAGCGTGGAAATCCGCCGTGATGCTCAGTTTTCCGCGATTGCAGCTGTGGAAGTAGGCTGCAGCGACATCATCGCCATCCCTGATGAAAGGAGGCCCCCAGCGACGCGTATCGTCGCCCTCCGGGCTTTCCACCTTGATGACGGTCGCACCCAGGTCGGCAAGTGTTTGTCCGGCCCACGGACCAGCCAGGATTCGCGCCAGTTCCAAGACCCGAACGCCTTCAAGCGGAGACTGCATCGATAACTCCCTGATCATTCACAAGTTGGCGGATCGTCGTTTCGCTACATATTCGGATAGACCGGCCCCTCGCCGCCCTGCGGCGGCACCCAGTTGATGTTCTGGTTGGGGTCCTTGATGTCGCAGGTCTTGCAGTGCACGCAGTTCTGGGCGTTGATGACGAAGGTCTTGTCGCCGTCCTTCTCCACCCATTCATAGACGCCGGCCGGACAGTAGCGGGTCGACGGGCCGGCATAGATGCCGAGTTCGGAGCTCTTCTGCAGCGCCATGTCCTTGACCTGCAGATGCACCGGCTGGTCTTCCTCGTGATTGGTGTTCGACAGGAACACCGAGGACAGACGGTCGAAGGTCAGCACGCCATCCGGCTTCGGATAGGCGATCGGCTTGTGCTGCGCGGCCGACTCCAGGCTTTCCGCATCGGTCTTGCCGTGTTTGAGCGTACCGAAGAAGGAAGAGCCGAACAGCGTGTTGGTCCACATGTCGAGACCGCCGAGCGCCACACCGAGCGCGGTGCCGAACTTCGACCACAGCGGCTTGACGTTCCTGACCCGCTTCAGGTCCTTGCCGATGTCGCCCTGGCGCCAGTCGGTCTCGATCTCGACGACCTCGTCATGGCTGCGGCCTGATGCAATCGCCGCCGCCAGCTTCTCGGCCGCCAGCATGCCCGACAGCACCGCATTGTGGCTGCCCTTGATGCGCGGCACGTTGACGAGACCGGCCGAACAGCCGATCAGCGCCCCGCCGGGGAAGGACAGCTTCGGCACCGACTGGTAGCCGCCTTCGGTGATGGCGCGCGCCCCATAGGACAGCCGCTTGCCACCCTCGAAAGTGCCGCGGATCGCCGGATGGGTCTTGAAGCGCTGGAATTCCTCGAACGGGTAGAGATAGGGGTTCTTGTAGTTGAGGTGGACGACGAAGCCGACCGCCACCAGATTGTCCTCCAGGTGATAGAGGAAGGAGCCGCCGCCGGTCTTCATGCCGAGCGGCCAGCCGAAGGAGTGCTGCACCAGGCCCTGTTTGTGGTGCTCCGGCTTGACCTGCCAGAGCTCCTTGATGCCGATGCCGAATTTCTGCGGCTCGCGATCCTTCTGCAGATCGAACTTGGCGATCAGCTGCTTGGCGAGCGAACCGCGCACGCCTTCGCCGATCAGCGTGTATTTGCCGCGCAGCTCCATGCCGCGGGTGTAGTTGGGGCCAGGCTCGCCGTTCTTCTCGATGCCCATGTCGCCGGTGGCAACGCCGATCACCGCGCCCTTGTCGTCGTAGAGCACCTCGGTTGCGGCAAAGCCCGGATAGATCTCGACGCCGAGTTCTTCGGCTTTGCCGGCCAGCCAGCGACAGACATTGCCGAGCGAGACGATGTAGTTGCCGTGATTGTTCATCAGCGGCGGCATCATGAAATTCGGCAGGCGGATCGAGCCGGCCGGGCCGAGCAGCAGGAAATGATCCGCGGTGACTTCCGTCTTGAAGGGATGATCGGCCTCATCGCGCCAGCCGGGCAGCAGCCGGTCGATACCAACAGGGTCGACGACGGCGCCCGAGAGAATATGGGCGCCGACCTCGGCCCCCTTCTCCAGCACGACGACCGACAATTCGGGATTGACCTGCTTCAGCCGGATCGCCGCCGCAAGCCCGGCAGGGCCTGCTCCGACGATCACAACGTCGAATTCCATGCTCTCTCGACTATCGTCTGCGTGTTCTTCGGTCATGATGAATGCCTGATAAATCTCGATATTGGAAAGGATGGGATCAGCGCGTTGGCCGGGCCGGAACGTAGCTGTAGTCGTAGAACCCGCGTTGCGCCTTACGGCCGAGCCAGCCGGCTTCGACATATTTGACCAGCAGCGGGCACGGGCGGTACTTGCTGTCAGCCAGCCCCTCATGAAGGACCTGCATGATGGAAAGGCATGTGTCCAAACCGATGAAGTCGGCCAATTCGAGCGGCCCCATCGGATGATTAGCGCCAAGCTTCATGCCGGTGTCTATGGCTTCCACGTTTCCGACACCCTCATACAGGGTGTAGATCGCTTCGTTGATCATGGGGATGAGAACGCGGTTTACGATGAAAGCCGGAAAATCCTCGGAGACAGTGACGGTCTTGCCGATGGACTCGGCAAAAGCCTTAGCTGTAGCGAAGGTCTCTTGATCCGTTCCGATGCCGCGAACCAGCTCGACCAGCTTCATAACCGGTACGGGATTCATGAAGTGTATCCCTATAAAACGATTGGGTCTGTCGGTTGACGCGGCGAGCCGCGTTATGGAGAGCGACGATGTGTTCGTCGCCAGGATCGCGTCGGGCTTGAGGACGGTGCATACCTCGGCAAAGACCTTCCTCTTGATGCCTTCATTCTCGCTAACAGCCTCGACGACCAAGTCGGCGCTCGCCAAATCCGGAAGGGAAAAAGCTCCCTTTATGCGTAAGATCGCCTGCTCAGCCGCCTCGCCCGGCATTTTGCCGGTTTCGCCCTGACGTCTGAAATATCCGGCACTTGCTTCGATGCTCGCACGGACTCGATTTTTATCGAGATCGTAGATCAAAGCCTCATAGCCATGTTTCGCTAAAACTTCCGCGATCCCAGTCCCCATCTGGCCGGCGCCAATGACGGCGACGGTCGAAATCTTATTCGCTTTAGGCATGCGGCCTCTCGGTGATGCGTAGGTTGAAGGACGATCTGCGCCGAACAGGCGATGGAAATTAGAAGAACGCCTGGAGGCCCGTCTGCGCCCGCCCAAGGATCAAAGCATGGACGTCGTGGGTGCCCTCATATGTGTTGACCGTCTCCAAATTCTGCGCGTGGCGCATGACATGGTATTCGATCTGAATGCCGTTGCCGCCATGCATGTCCCGGGCCTGCCGCGCGATATCAAGCGCCTTACCGCAGTTGTTGCGCTTGACGAGCGAGACCATTTCCGGAGCCATCCTGTGCTCATCCATCAGGCGGCCGACGCGAAGCGAGCCCTGCAGTCCGAGCGTGATCTCGGTCATCATGTCGGCGAGCTTCTTCTGATAAAGCTGCATCCCTGCAAGGGGTTTGCCGAACTGCTTGCGATCCAGACCGTATTGACGAGCGCGGAACCAGCAGTCCTCGGCCGCGCCCATGACACCCCAGGAGATGCCGTAACGGGCCCGGTTGAGACAGCCGAAGGGTCCCTTGAGACCGGAAACGCCGGGCAAAAGCGCATCTTCGGTGACTTCAACGCCGTCCATTACGATTTCACCGGTGATCGAGGCACGCAGCGAAAGCTTGCCCCCGATCTTCGGGGCCGAAAGGCCCTTCATACCCTTTTCGAGAACGAAGCCGCGTATTTCGTTGTTGTGGGCCTCCGACTTTGCCCAGACGACGAAGACATCGGCAATCGGCGAGTTCGAGATCCACATCTTCGAGCCGCGCAATCGGTAGCCGCCGGCGATTTTCTCGGCGCGGGTCTTCATGCCGCCCGGATCGGAGCCGGCGTCGGGCTCTGTCAGGCCGAAGCAGCCGATCAGATCACCCGAGACGAGGCCCGGCAGATATTTCTTCTTCTGCTCGTCGGAGCCGTAGGCGAAGATCGGGTAAATGACCAACGAGGACTGCACGCTCATCATCGAGCGATATCCGGAGTCGATACGCTCGACCTCGCGAGCGATCAGTCCATAAGCGACATAGGATGCGTTCGCGGCCCCGTACTCCTCCGGCAGCGTGACACCGAGAAGGCCGGTCTGCCCCATCAACTTGAACAGCTCCGGGTCGGTCGCTTCTTCGAGATAGGCGTCGTGGATGCGCGGCAAGAGTTCGGATTCTGCGAAAGCCGCGGCGGATTCGCGGATCATCCGCTCATCTTCGGTCAGCTGGTAATCAAGCAAAAAGGGGTCATTCCAAGAAAAGGCCAAGATCGTCATCCTCCCGTTGAGGTTTTCGCAGTTCGATTTGATGGAATTAGAACCGCTTTTCCGCGACTGGGAAAGCGAGGTTTACTCATCGGCCTATGAGCTATAGTAATAGCTTATGGCAAACCTCTCGCGAAGACTCCTTCCCTCGACCTCCGCTCTCGCGGCTTTCGATTCCGTCGCGCGGCTGAGCACTTTTTCTGCCGCGGCTGAGGAGCTTTCCCTCACGCAAGGAGCAATCAGCCGACAGATCGCCGCGCTGGAGGAGCAACTGGGCGTTTTGCTGTTCGAGCGTACCAGCCGCGGCGTCATTCTCACAGAGGCCGGCACCGATTATGCGCGGGCTATTGCCGGCGCTTTGGCGGAAATCCGCTCTGCTTCACTGCAGGCCATGACCAAACAGCATAACGATCAGCTCAATCTCGCCATCTTGCCAACATTCGGCACGCGCTGGCTGATGCCGCGTATTCCCCGGTTTGTCGCCAGACATCCGGAGATCACACTGAACTTCGCGACGCGCATCGGGCTATTCGATTTCGACCGCGACGACATCGATATGGCGATCCATATCGGCCAGCCTGATTGGCCCGGTGCGGAAAGCACATTTCTGATGGAGGAGATGGTAGCACCGGTCGCCTCCCCGTCTTTTCTGAGTTCGCATCCCATCTTGAAGGCTGAGGATCTGCTACGCCTTCCGCTGCTGCAGATGGCATCGCGGCCGGGAGCCTGGAGCCACTTCTTCGAGAGCCTCCAGGTCAGCGGCGCCCCATCGCAGGCGATGCGGTTCGAACAGTTCAGCAGCGTGGCACAAGCCTGCATTGCCGGGCTGGGGCTCGCTTTGATGCCGCTTTTCCTTATCGACTCCGAGCTTGCAAATGGCCAGCTCGCTCAAGCCTTCCCGCATCAGGTCAAAAGCCCCAGCGCCTACTATGCGGTGGCGCCGCTCAGCAGGAAGGATTTCCGTCCTGTCGCGGCGTTTCGCGCATGGCTTCTGGAAGAAGTCGCGCATTACCAGAAAGGCATTGCCGGTTGATGCAGCAATGCGGTTGCAATAGCAGCCTGTAATACGCGCCCATTCGACCGTTCACTCATGCCCGATTGCACGCGTTCTTGACTCTTCAGCCAAATCCTGCCAGCCTATGCTAACGTTAGCACAAGGAATAGGCATTTGCATCTTCAATTGAGGAAAGCAGGCATGCAGGGAAGACGCCTGACGGCCAGAGCCTTGGTCAAAGACGTTCGGCTTCTCGGCCGACTGTTGTGTGAGGCTATTGAGGCCAGCGACGGCAAAGAGGTCCGCGAGATTGTGGAACAGGTCCGCAGTCTGTCGGCGACAGGCCGCAGAAAGACCAGCCCGCGTTTGAACGACAATCTTGCTCCCTTCTGCGCCGGCATGCCTCCGCGCACTCTGAAGCGCGTGGTCCGCGCGTTCAGCCAGTTCTCTCAGCTCGTGAACATCGCAGAAGACGCTCATCACGCCAGAGCGCAGCGCCTCAGCATCGTCGATGGCGAACCTGCCATGCCGGGGACGATTGCCAGATCGCTTTCCGTTCTGGCTGCCGCCGGGATAGAGGCGGAAGATGTCTGCAACCTGCTTTCTGAAGCTGTGGTCTCGCCTGTATTTACAGCGCACCCGACCGAGGTTCGGCGCAAGAGCGTTATCGACATCGAGCAGGAGCTTGCACGATGCTTGAGCCGGCTCGACCAGGCCGGCCTGACTGCGCAGGAAGTGGATCGATATCAGGAAGATTTGGAAAGAGCGACGACCACGCTTTGGCAAACGAACAGCTTGCGAGGACGGAAATTGCAGGTCGTGGATGAAATCCTCAACGGCCTGTCCTACTATGACAGCACGATTTTCCATGTTATCCCGGAAGTTTATGAGGATCTCGAAAATCAACTTCGAGGCTCACCCTGGAGGTTTGGCCAGGACGCGCTGCCGCCATTCCTGCGCATGGGTTCCTGGATCGGCGGCGACCGGGATGGCAACCCTTATGTCAATGGCGAGACACTGAAGGAGGCGCTCCGGCTGCAGAGCGAGAGGGTTTTTTCTTTCTATCTCGGCGAGCTGCACAGCCTTGGCGCCGAACTTTCCTTGGATGATCGGTATGTAAAAGTCTCGCGGGACCTTCAGCGCCTCGCCACTGACTCTCCCGATAGATCGGAGCAGCGCCGGCACGAGCCATATCGCCTTGCGATTTCAGGCATCTATGCTCGCCTGGCGGCCACGGCCCGCAAATTCGGCAGCATGGAATTGGTTCGTGAGCCTGTAGCCGCCGCCCCCTCCTACAGGAGCCCCGCCGAATTCGCCGAAGACCTGGCGACGATCAGCAAATCCCTGATAACCAATAGCGCAGAAAAGATCGCCGCTGGAAAACTGCGCAGCCTCCAACGCGCCATAGAAGTCTTCGGCTTTCACCTTGTCAGCCTCGATTTGAGACAGAATTCGGAGATTCACGAGCGGGTCGTTCATGAGCTTTTCGAGAAGGTGCGCCCCGGCACAGGCTACGAGGCGCTCGCCGAGAGCGACAAGATCCGCTTGCTCACCGAGGAACTTCGGTCGTCCCAGCTGCTGGTTACACCGCTTAAGACCTATTCGCCCGAGACGATGTCGGAGCTTTCCGTTCTGCGTGAAGCCGCCGAAGCCCATAAGCGCTATGGCCGCGCCAGCATCCCGAATTACATCATCTCGAAGGCCGGAAGCCCTTCCGACCTTCTGGAGGTCATGGTTCTGTTCCGGGAGGTGGGGCTGTTCCGGCCCGATGAACCCGAAGCAGCCTCCGTCAACATCATACCGCTTTTCGAAACGATCTCGGACCTTCGAAACTCGCATGACGTGATGCAGACAGTTTTGGCCATCGAAGCCTATCGGGCGTACCTGGGCTCACTCGGCGGCAAACAGGAGATCATGCTCGGCTATTCCGACAGCAACAAGGATGGCGGTTATCTGACGTCGGGATGGGAACTCTATAAGGCAGAGATGGCCTTCATTCAGCTCTTCGAACGTGAAGGTATCCGCCTCACCCTGTTTCACGGCCGCGGCGGTTCCGTCGGACGCGGCGGCGGCCCAAGCTATGAGGCCATCACCGCCCTGCCCCCCGGCGCCGTTGCCGGCTCGATCCGGCTGACCGAGCAAGGCGAAGTCATTGCAGCGAAATATTCCAATCCGGCACTCGGTCGCCGAAATCTCGAACTGCTGATCGCCGCGACCCTAGAAGCGTCTTTGCTGCCTTCCGACGCACAAGAACCGGATCCCGAATATCTCGGCGCCATGGAGAAGCTGTCGGACCTGGCCTTTGGTGTCTATCGCTCTTTGGTCTACGAAACCGAGGGATTTGAACGGTTTTTCTGGGAAACCACGATCATTGGCGAAATCGCAAAACTAAACATTGGCAGCCGCCCGGCCTCACGCAGTTCGTCCCGTCGCATCGAAGACCTTCGTGCGATACCATGGGTATTCGGCTGGTCGCAAAGCCGCATCATGCTGCCGGGCTGGTTTGGATTTGGCTCGGCCGTCGGACAGTGGCTGGCCGGAGACCCCGACGGATTGCAAACCCTTCAAAGGATGCATCGGGACTGGCCTTTCTTCCAGACGCTGATCGCCAACATGGAGATGGTGCTTGCCAAAACCAATATGGCGATCGCGGCGCGGTACGTGGACCTCACCCATGACACATCCGCCCACGAGAAAATCTTCGCGCGCATAAAAGACGAATGGGAAGCGACGACGGCCGCACTATTCGGCATAACGGACCAGACCTCGCTCCTGGAGAACAATCCGGCGCTGAAGCACTCGATCCATCATCGCTTTCCATGCCTCGATCCGCTGAACCACATGCAGATCGACCTTCTGCGCCGCCATCGTGCAGGAGAACGAGATCAGGACACGGAAGAGGCGCTGCATCTGACCATCAACGGAATCGCCGCAGGGCTGCGAAACAGTGGGTAGCACGCCGCCGAAGCAGGCGGCGCAAGCTTATTTTTTCTTGACCTTGGCGAAATTATTGCGCTAACGTTTGCGCAAACTGGGAGGAAATCATGACACGGACCGTGCTGTTGACGGACTACGCCTGGCCGGATGACAAGGTGGAGCGGGAGGTGATCGAGAGGGCTGGATTTGTCCTCATCAGCGGCCCTGCCGAGCCGTTGCCCTCTGCCGACATCGACGCTTTGACTGCAGAGCATCGGCCACACGCCATCCTGACCTGCTGGGCCCAGGTCAGCGAGAGGGCCATCGCTGCATCCCCCAACCTCAAGATCGTCGCCCGCCTCGGAGTAGGCCTGGACAATATTGCAGTCGATGCGGCGACCGAGCAAGGAATTTGGGTTACGAACGTTCCCGACTATTGCGTCGCAGAAGTGTCCGACCACGCAATCGGTTTTGCAATTGCCTGGGCCCGCGGCCTGATCCACTTCGATCGCGAAGTTCGCGAAGGCCGCTGGGACCCCGCTTCGGCAAATCTCCGTAGGCTTTCCGAGTTGACCTGCGGCATCATTGGCTTCGGTCGCATCGGCCGCGCGACGGCGGCAAAGATGCAGGCGCTCGGATGCCGCGTGGTGGCGCACGATCCCCATGCCTCCAATGTCCCCGCAGATGTGGAGCTTGCCGACTTCGATACGCTTCTGGCCAAGAGCGATATCGTCATTGTCCATGCGCCGCTTTCGCCGGCGACGCGTCATCTGATCAACAAGGACGCCATCTCGAAGATGCGTCGCGGAAGTCTGCTGATCAACGTCAGCCGGGGCGGCGTCGTGGATACTGCCGCGGTGATCGAGGGCTTGGCCTCCGGCATTCTGAGCGGTGTCGGCCTTGATGTGCTCGAGGATGAACCACGCGTTCCTCCGGAGCTGATTGCTCACCCGGGCGCGATGATCACGCCGCATGTCGCCTTCTCCTCGGACGCTTCGCTGATCGAACTGCGTCGCCGGGCGGCGGAGGAAGTCGTCAGGGTTCTTTCCGGAGAGATGCCCGAACAACCCCGCAACAGCCTCCGCCGCTAATGCCGCAAGGACGATGATTTTATGTCTGTAGACGAGACGACGATTTTCGACGATTTCCTGCTGAAGAGCGGCCTGAAGAGCGCTTCCGAGGAAGCGATCTACAAGCCCCTGACGGGTGGTGTTTCTTCAGATATCTATCGCGTGGAGCTCCCCGGCCGGCTCATCTGCGTGAAACGCGCCCTTGCCAAGCTTAAAGTATCTGCCGATTGGCAAGCGCCGGTGTCGAGAAACCTATACGAATGGAACTGGATTTCCTTCGTGGCGGAGCATTTCCCTTCTGCCGTTCCGAAGCCTCTCGCGCACGATGCGCCGTCTGGTGTTTTCGCAATGGAGTTTCTTCCGAGCGACGACTACCCGCTCTGGAAGACCAACCTGCTTCACGGAAGCGTCGACCGAAAGGCGGCAGCGGTCATTGGCCAGCGGATTGGACAGATCCATTCCGTCAGTGCCCGCACACCGGGGTTGCCGGAAAAATTTGACTCCGGATCGAACTTTTATGCTCTTCGGCTAGAGCCTTATCTGGTGGCCGCTGCCGCCAAACATCCTTTCGTCAGCGATCGTCTCGCCGAGCTGGTTGAGCGCACCGCCGCAGCAAAGCTGGCGCTGGTCCACGGCGATGTCAGCCCGAAGAACATCCTGTTGGGCAGAAACGGTCCTGTGTTCCTGGATGCCGAATGCGCCTGGTTCGGCGATCCGGCTTTCGACCTAGCCTTCTGCCTGAACCATCTGTTGCTGAAGAAGATCGTTGCCGGAAAGGCGGCATCCGAGCTTGCATCGTCATTCGCGGCCTTGACGGCAGCCTACATGGATCAGGTCGACTGGGAGGATCGGGACGCCCTCGAGGCCCGGGCCGCAAGCCTGCTGCCCACCCTCTTCCTCGCCCGGGTCGACGGCAAATCGCCCGTCGAATACATAACCGACGAATGTCAGCGCGAGGCCGTCCGCAAAGCCGCAATCCCGTTGATCGCCTCGCCGCCGCAAAAGCTCGCTGACGTGGCGCAGGCCTGGTTTCCGTAAGGAACGCAGGCCTTTCCGGAGCCATACGCTTTTCACGTCAGATGAAAAAGAAAACGCCACCGCGCTGTGTTCGCGATGGCGGATGAAGTCCTGATCTGCTGCGGCTCAGAACCTGGCGACCCAGCTTTCGAACGCAACCAGGAAGCTCTCGATGAACTTCTGGGTTCCTTCATTGAGGAATACCCCATGGTCGCCCACCAATTTGTCTGCCGTGCTGAGGTAAACCTCAGGCTGGGGCATGGTCGGCACGTTGATGTTGGTCAGGATAACCCGGAGCTGGAGTGCTGCGGCAGCGCCGCCAATCAGACCGGGAGAAGCCCCGGTCACCGCACCGGGCTTATGATCCCATACGCTTTTCCCGAACGGTCGAGAGCCGACTTCGATCGCATTCTTCAATGCCGCGGGTACGGATCTATTGTATTCCGGTGTCACGAAGATTGCCCCATCGCAAGCCTTGATGCGTTCGCGGAAGGACGCCCATTCCACCGGCGGCGTTTCGGTCTCAAGGTCCTGGTTATAGAGCGGAAGATCGCCGATCGGCACGATTTCCAGGTTCAGCCCGTCAGGCGCTACTTTCTGCATTGCACGGGCAAGCTTCAGGTTGATAGAAGCCTGACGAAGGCTTCCGACCAGGACCGCGATATCTTTCTTGGACATGTTCTCTCTTCTCGCGTGAGGGCGGCGCCGGCCGCAGCCGGCACCGGTGATTGTTATTGGTAGGCGGCAGGGACCGGAGGAATGACCACGTAGTTGCTGAAGCCGCCATCGCGTTCGCCGATGCCGGAAATGGCTTCATTCACCCGCTCGAGCGGATAGATCTTGTGCTCGAGATAGGAGAGGTCGAG
Source organism: Rhizobium lentis (assembly GCF_014200175.1). Lineage (GTDB taxonomy): Bacteria > Pseudomonadota > Alphaproteobacteria > Rhizobiales > Rhizobiaceae > Rhizobium > Rhizobium mulingense. The sequence continues at coordinate 74,870 of NZ_JACHBD010000015.1, forward strand.
CGCGCCGGTGCGGACCATGTCGGCCATTTCTTGCCCTTGGGCAGCGCTGAACCAGTTGGAGCCGATGAGCTGAACCTGCTCGTCCATCAACCACTTCACGTCGACCGGAACATCTTCCGCCACGCCGCCAACGACAACCACACGGCCGCCTCGACGAACGCCGCGCATGGAATCGACCACGGTCGCAGCAGGAGCTCTCGCGCCCAGCGCGCTGATGACGAAATCCACTCCCTCGCCGCCGGTTTGGGCCTTCGCCCATTCTCCCGTCGAGCCTTCACCGAGCATGATCGTGTCGATGCGGTCGGGCGCGATGGCCTTTATGCGGTCCATCAACTCCTTGTTTCTGCCGGTGCCCAGAATTTTGGAGAGGCCCATTGCAAGAGCGAGCTTGGTGGCCGCGACGCCGAGCGTGCCGGTAATCCCGTCGATGAGGCAGACCTGGCCGGGTCCGGCCTGTGCATTCTTCAGGGCGCCGTAGGATGTGCCGAGATAGCCGAAGCGGCCGGCCTGTTCGAAGCTGAGATTGTCCGGCAGGCATACGAGTGAATATTCCGGGGCGGTCATGTATTGGCTGAAGCCGCCGTAGGGATAAAGATCGAAGATTCGTTGACCATCACGGCTGGTGCTGAAGTACCCGTTTAAGGTGTAGTAGCGGCATTGGCTACGGTTGCCTGACCGGCACGCCTTGCAGGAACCACAGGATCTGAGAGGGCTGACATAGACACGATCGCCAATTTTGACATTGGTGACCGCCTCGCCCACTTCGGCGACGACTCCGGCCGGATCCAGGCCGAACACTGCCGGAAACTTCGGCAGCGGCTGGTGGGGAAACCAGGTTGGCCAGTTATTGATGACGTTGGCCATGTTGGGCACGATGCCGCAAGCCCTGACCTGCACCAGGACGTCGTTGGGCCGGGGCGCGGGAACCGGAATCTCATCCAGCGACATGGGCTGATGCAGAGCATGCAGCCGAGCAGCGATCATAGTTTTAACCATTAACTCCTCCATGGGACATCGGTCGGACCGTGCCCGACCGAATGCATTTTTTAGTTTCAGACAGGTGCGCTGCAGTGCCGAGCGGCATTCGTCAGGGGACCAGGAACTCCTTTCCAGCCGGTCGGAAGTCCGCCGGCCAGACAGTCACCCAGTCCTTCCCCTGAACCTGCTTGAGCTTTGTCGATGCCTTCCCGGCATTGAACTTGCCGTCGAAAGTCCTTGGCCCGACCACCGTCTCGACCGCATTCGAGCGCAACCATGCAGCCATCGCGGCGTCGTCCAGCTTCCCTGCCCCTTCGGCTGCTGCCGCAAGGATTTGCCACGCAGCATATTCGACGGCGGCCTGATACTCGGTTCGCGGATAGGGGAAGCCTGCCGCCTTCGCCTTGCTGCCGTAAGCGCTTACGAACTCCTGGGCGCCGTAATACTTGAGGAATGGTTCGTGCTCCTCGAACCAGGTCAGCGAGGTCAAGCCATTCGCTTGGGGGTGGGCTGCGGTCGGGCCAGGTGCCGGGAACAGGTAGAACTGGTTCCTTGGTTGGTAGTCGATCCGGCTCATTGCATCGAGAAGCTGCACTGCCTCCATGCCGATCGCACCGGACCACAGCAGATCCGGATCAGCCGCTTTGATGCGGTTTGCGATTGCGCCGAAGTCCTTCGTGCCGAATTCATATTCGAGGTCCAGCACGCTTTTTATGCCACGCTTGTCGGCGACCTGCTGACCGCCCTTGGCGATCGTCAGAGCCGACGGGAATTTGCTGGTGACGAAGGCGATCGTCTTGGGAGGGGTCGGCAGGCTGGCATAGGCATCGAGAACGACTTCGGTGTCGGTCAATTGCGGTTCCGCCCCGATCGGAAGCGAGGGGAACTGCAGCGGATAGGGTGCGAGGCTTGGGTCGCCAAGGCTGCTCTGAACGAGCATCTTCTTGAACCGAGCGGCAACACCCATTGCTGCGATAATCGAGGACGTGCCGTAAGGCCCCATCAGGAGATCGACCTTGTCGGCCGTCACCAGACGCTCGTAAAGGGTTCGCGCATTGGCGGGAAGCGATTGGTCGTCAAGAAGGACGAACTCCACCTTCCGTCCGAGAATACCGCCTTTGGCGTTGATCTGTTCGACGAACACCTCTGCCGCGAGCTTATGGATTGCGCCGACGCCCGCAAGCGGACCTGTCAACGGCAGCGTTCCGCCGACGCGGATCGGTCCCTCCTGGGCGAAAACCCTCGGCATTGAGCTGAAAGCTGCCACGGCGGCCGCAGACCCGAGAAATGCACGTCTATTCAGTTTAATGGATTTCACATTCATCTCATCCTCCCAAGTGCTTCCGGCATGTCATCGCGCTCACGGGCTCGCGGCGCGTCGGTCTCCTGCCGCCGGCGGCAGCTCTCAGCTCTTCGCGAGCCCTTCTGCGTATCGTTCGAGCGTCATCGGGTTCGGCATTTTCTCGGGGTGCTCCAGCGGTACTCCCGCAAATTCGCTGGCCTCGAAGAACCATTTCGAGACGGCCGGCATTCCCCAATGGACATTGGTGCTAAGGGATGCCGCGTCCCAGCGAATGGGCTCCAATTCCGCATCTATCGTGGTGTAGTGATTGTTGAAGAACTCCACCCGATGCCCATCCGGATCGCGCAGATAGACGAACAGGACTCCTGAAGGACCATGACGTCCGGGCCCGCGCTCAATGCTGTCTCCATATCCGTAACGGCTGGCAAAATCGCATACGGCGAAGATGTCGCTGCTTTCGGGAACCGTATAAGCAAAATGATGCAGCTGCGGGCCGATGCCAGGCACCAAGGCCAGGTCGAGACAGACACCTTTGCGATACATGAAGTTCGCAATGAGAGTGTCGCCCGCTGCTATATATTCCGAAGTCCGGAAGCCGAGTTCGCCGTAGAACGCGCTGAGACCCAGCGGATCCGCAACCATGATCTGGCAATGGTCCAGGCCCTGGGCTCGGGCGCCACGATGTTCATGCACTGCGAGAAACTTGCGGGGATGGACGCTCATGCTGGAGCAAAGCTCGATGCGAGCGCCCGAGGGATCGCTGACAAGCAGGGTCCGCCCTTGGTTTCGAACCTCGACCCATTCTGCCGGAAGGCCCTTCTCCTCGAAGAAGGCCTTGGCCTTGTCCAGATCCTCCTCCAGGAAGACCCGGTAACCTATCCGCCTACACGCCGGCTTGTCGCCGGCGGGTGCGAGCACGAGACTGTGGTGGCAGGCCTCGGACAGCCCGCGAAGGTAGGAAACACCATCCGTGAATTCTGTTTCGACGAGGCCGCCGACATTGACGTAAAAGTCTCGGCTACATCCCACATCATTGACTTCAAGCACGACGTGACTGAAGCGCGTGATGTTGAAGGGAGGCTTCAAATTAACAGCCGGAAGCATGTTATCCTCGTTTGGTTTTGCTAACGTTAGCATAAAACGACCGGGTATTTTGTCAATGCCTGTTTTGCGCAAGACCCGCATCCGGCCCCATCCAAATCCTAACTTACAGCAGCAACAGCGGCTGGCTTTTCAGCCAGGTCCAGCGCCGACCATCCGGCGAACGAAGCCTCTTTTCCAAGCGCCTCCTCAATCCGGAGAACCTCGTTCCACTTGGCCATTCGCTCAGAGCGGGAGAACGATCCGACCTTGAGCTGCTTAGCATCCCAGCCGACCGACAGATGGGCGATCGTCACATCTTCCGTCTCCCCGGATCGCGCCGAAACGATCGTCCGAAAGCCCGCCTTCTTGGCAACGGAGAGCGCCTCGAAGGTCTCGGTGATGGTGCCGGCCTGGTTCGGCTTGATCAGAACCGCGTTGGCGCTTTTATCCTTGATCGCTTCGCTTACCCGCGCCGCGTTCGTCACAAAGAAGTCGTCGCCGATGATCTGGCATCTGGAGCCGTAGCGGGCGGTGAATTCCTTGAAACCGTCCGCATCGTCCTCGGCGAGCGGATCCTCGATGGAGACGATCGGGTAGGCCTTCAACCAGCCGCCGAGCATGTCGATCATCTTGGCCGTATCGAGCTGCCTCCCCTCCAGTGCCAGCGAGTATCTGCCCTCTCGGCCGAATTCGGAAGCCGCTATGTCAAGCGATATCACGACCTCGCCGCCGGGCCTCAGACCGGCAGCCTCAATCGAACGCACCAGGGCATCGAGTGCTTCTTCATTGCTGGTGAAGGCTGGCCAGTAACCTCCCTCGTCCGCCACGCCCTGAAGTTTGCCGGCGCGCTTCATGATGTCCCCCGCAGCGCGATAGACCTCGGCAGTCCATTCCAAGGCTTCCGAGAAAGTCGAGGCGGCGGGGCACATGATCATGAAATCCTGGACGTCTACCCGGCGCGCCGCGTGCGCGCCGCCACCGAAAATCTGGATTTCCGGCAGTGGCATGGTTATGGCGTTGCCGGAGCCCGCGAGATACCGCCAGATCGGTTGATCGGCCGCAGCCGCCGCGGCGTGGAGCAGCGCCATCGACGTTGCCACCGACGCATTTCCACCCAGCCTGCTCCGGTTCGGTGTGCCATCGAGCGCGATGATGGCGCCGTCCAGTTCGGCTTGATCCTTGGCATCGCGGCCAACCAGCAACTTGGCGATTTCGCCGTTGACGGAGGCAAGGGCTTTGTTGATCCCCAAGCCGGCAAGAGCGCTGCCGCCGTCTCGAAGATCGAGAGCTTCGCCGGTGCCGGTCGATGCACCGGCTGGCGCGATCGCCCGGCCGATCGCGCCGGAGGCCAGCTCGATCTCTACCTCGACAGTGGGCCGGCCACGGGAATCCCAGACGCGACGGCCCTGCACTTTTCGGATTTCGGTGTTGTTCATGTTCAGTTGGTCCACAAGGTCAGATTGAGATTTGGATCATTGAGGCTCACAGGCCGTCATCGTAATCCGTCGTATCGGGGGTCGGTGCGCCAACCAGCACCACGGCGATGGTTGCCGGCCTGTCGCTTTTGTTTCGCCAGGCGTGACGGGTGCCGTTCTGCACGAAGGCGTCGAACTGGACCAAGCGGGTCTCATTACCATTGTCGAGCTCCATCCAGATCTCACCGTCGAGAACGATTCCATAGTCGACGGTAGGCGTTTGATGTTTGCCATCCGGCTCGAAGCGTTCGGCCAAGCCGGGGCTGACCGCAAGGTTCTCCGCCATAGCCGCCGAACCATCGAAATCCGGAGACATAAAAACGGAGTCTGGTGGGAACGTTAGCACTAAAAAGCGCGTTTCGCCCGGCTCAGGAACGAAGCTCGTCACCAAAGGAGTTGGATCAGTTCCGTTGAACGGAACGGCTGTGGAAGCCGAAGTCGCCCAAACCATCCGCGACACCAGACCTGGGACGGTCCTGAATATGTCAGTGCGCGGAACGGCGCGGTCCTCAGCAAACCTGGCAATACCCTGACTGCTGTGTTCCGTCACGACGCGGCGAACATGCACGGGAACTCTCCCGCTCGAATTTTCAGATACCAAGATACGCCTCCCTGATGCTTGGATCATTGATGAGAACCTCGGGCGCTCCGGAGGCCGTCACGCGGCCTTGCTCGATCACGTAGGCCTGATGGGCAATTTCAAGCGCCTTGTTCACATTCTGCTCGACGAGCAGCACGGCTACGCCCCGCTCGTTGATCATCTGGATGATTTTGAACATTTCTCCGACGATCAAAGGCGACAGCCCGAGCGACGGTTCATCCATAAGCAGCACGCGCGGCTTGGCCATCAGCCCGCGGCCGATGGCAACCATTTGCTGCTGCCCACCCGATAAGGAGCCGGCCAGCGAATCCTGACGCTCTTTCAACACAGGGAAAAGCTGAAACACCTCTGCGAGCGTCGCATCGCGCTCCGCACGAGCCTGGGAGCGGTATGCACCCAGCAACAGGTTGTCCAGGACCGTCATCGCCGTGAAGAGGCGCCGCCCTTCCGGGACCACCGCGATGCCGTAATCGCAGACCCGATGGCTGGGCACTTTGGAAACGTCGTTGCCCTCGATGACGATCGTTCCCTTGTGCGGCCGCAGAATGCCGGCGATGGCATTTACCAGCGTCGTCTTTCCCGCTCCGTTCGGGCCGACGACCGAAACGATCTCGCCCGGCCCTACACTGATAGACAGGTCCCACAGAGCGATCGCGTCTCCGTAGCCGACCTCGATCTTATCGACCTCAAGCAGCATGACTGCCTCCCAGATATACGCTGACCACTGCCGGATCTCGCATCGTTTCGCCTGGATGCCCAAGCGCCAGAACCTTGCCTTGATCCAGCACCGCGACACGGTCCGCCAGTGCGACAACCGCACGCATGAGGTGTTCGACGAAGATGATCGTCGTACCGCCGGATTTGATCCGCTTGATCATTTCGACCGCATGGTCGACCTCGGCCGGATTCAAGCCGCAAAGCACCTCATCGAGCAGGAGCAGACGTGGTTTTGCAGCCAGCGCTCTGGCGAATTCGACAAATTTACGGTCATGCAGGTTCAAGGCTTCCGGAAGCACGTCGGCCTTATCGGCCAGGCCGGTGAAGGCGAGCGCCTCCTCGGTGGCTACATCGACGGCAGCTGCGCCCCTGCCGTCTGCACTGCCGAATTTCGCGCAGAGCCGAACGTTTTCGAGGACCGTCAGATTGTCGAACAGGCGCGGGATCTGATAGGTGCGCGCCACGCCCTGCTGCGCGATCAGATGCGGCGATCGACCGGAAATCTCCACGCCTTCCAGTGTGATTTTACCCGAGGTCATGGAGTAGTGACCACTGATCATGTTGATCAGGGTGGACTTGCCGGAACCATTTGGCCCAACCAGAGCCAGGATTTCGCCCCGCCGGACCTCCAAAGTCACGCCGGTCAAGGCACGGATGCCGCCAAAGGATTTGGTGACATCCTCGCATTTGAGAAGCACCGGACCGGAACCTGCTTGGGCTGAAGGCGCGAACTGCGTGACGACCTGAGCAAACCCCGTCGGTGCGCCAGCTCCGCTGCGCCTGTGGGCAAACCTGCGAACAAGACTGGGAACGATGCCGGACGGCAGCACCAGGATGACGACGATCAGCGCAAGAGCCACACCCGCACGGCCGAATTCCGCATGAGCGCCGCTGACGATGGCGCTCTGCATCACGGTGATGATCACCGCACCGATCGCAGGTCCAGCCCAATGGCGGGCTCCACCAAGAATGCTCATGAGCACGACATAGAGAGGAACGGTCACCGCAAACGTTTCGCCAACGGTGACGTAGCCGACATATACGGCGTGGATCGCCCCCATTGCACCGGCAAGCGCCGACGAGACCGCAAACGAAATCAGCTTATAGCGGAACGTCGGAACGCCTTTCACTTCTGCGACGTCTTCATCGTCGTGGATTGCCAGCAAGCCCTGACCGAATTTGCTGTGAAAGATGAAATAGGATGTCGCCAGCGCAACAAGGGCCGCAATGAACCCGAACATGTAGAGGGAGCCGGACGCCGTTGCGCCGATCATCGGGATTTCGATCCCTGAAAGGAACACGCCTGTGCCCGAATCGAGCGCGGTGTTCGACACAATGGCCGCGACGACAAACGTCACCGACAGCGTCAACAGCGCGAAGAACTCGCCGCGCAGAGCACCCGAGCGAAAGACAACCAGTCCAATCAGAACGGCGACCACGGCCGCAAGCAGGGCCGCGGCAGGTATCGTCGCGACGAAGGGCCACGACAGCTGCGTCGTCAGCGTGGCCGTCGTATAGACGCCGATACCGAAAAATGCGGCATGACCAAAACTCCAGTAGCCGGTGTAACCGCTCAGGATGCCCCAGCTCGTTGCCAGCACGACCCAGAAGAAAATGATGTACAGGTAGGAAAGGTAGTAATCCGCCATTCCCAGGTAAGGCAGCGAGGCGAGGATCGCCACGACAAGCGCTGTAATCAGGAGCTTTTTCATGGTCAAATCACCGGTTTGCGCAGGAGGATGACGATGAGCACGCTGAATGCCACGAGCGGCGCCCAAGCGGGGTTCACGACAGACATGGTAAGGCTCTCGGCCACACCGATCAGCATTCCGGCGCCCAGCGCGCCAATAGGGCTGCCCAATCCTCCAATGATGGCGACAGCAAAGACGACCCCGATCCAAGCCTCGATTTGAGATGGAGCCAGAGTTCCGATCAGGGCGATAAAGACCCCGGCGATCCCCGCTGTCGCCGAGCAGAGGCCGGCCAGAATGTATGACACGCGCGTGGAATTGATTCCGAATGCCGACGCCACGGGAGCGTCATGGGCGGCAGCGCGCAGCGCCTTTCCGAGCATGGTCTTGTTCAATGCGTACCAGGCCGCTCCGGCAAGCACGCCGGCGCAGACAAAGGCGGAAAGATCCAATACGGGCACGAAGATCGGGCCGAGCCGGATGGTGGTCTGTGCATAGGGCGTTTCGTAGCGAAGGAAATCGGCCGACCAGATCCACTGGATCAACGACTCGATCAGGATCGTGACGCCGAAGGTCACCAGGAGAGAGGCGAATTCCTTCACCTTGAAGCGCACGAACACGCTGTGCAGCGCAATGCCGAGCGCGAAGAACAGCGGAGCGATCAGAAGAGCGCTCAAATATGCCGGAACGCCATGGACGGTGCCGAGCTGGTAGGTCAAGTAGGCACCGAGGAATGCCAGCGCGAAGTGGCTGAGATTCACAAGCTTCAACAGGCCCCAGCTCAGGCTGAGACCCATCGCCAGCAGGCCATAGATCCCGCCCAACAAGACACCGCCAACAGCGGATTGCAGGAAAAGAGCGACGGTCATGAGGATCTACGTCCCTCTGCGGACATGATCAACGCCGGGAACACCAGAATATCCACGTTATGCCTCCTCCCGTTTGCGCTAACGTTTGCACAAACATTCGTCCCACAGCACGGCTCTCATGTCAACGGCCTTAAAGAAGTTAATTGATTGTCAAGCGCCTCTGCGCGCCCAGCACCACCGGTGCGGCAAGCCCGTTCGAAAAGATTAAGCATCTGAAAGGTTTTTATTTTACATGGCGATTGGTCGCCGCGCCCGGGCGTCGAGGGCGAAAATTAAATGATTGCTACTTAAACGGTATGAGAGGTTTGACAACTGCGATGTCAGTGCTATCGTTGGCTAAAATAATCATTCCGAGCCAAGCACAATGGTAACAATTAAAGACATCGCGGCGATCCTTCAAGTTTCCCCCTCGACCGTGGGCCGCGCTCTTGCCGACGATCGCCGCATCAGCGCTGAGATGAAGCGAAAGGTGAATGAAGCCGCAGCGCAAGCGGGGTACGTTGCCAATCGTGCTGCCCGCATGATGCGCGGGGTGCAGAGTAATCTCGTCGGGCTGATCATTCCAGATATCCGGAACAGCTTTTATTCGACGATTGCCCACGCCCTCTCGCAGTGCCTTCTTTCGGCGAATTATCAGCTGACCTTGTGCGAAACCGATGACGACAGAATGCACGAGCTTCGCCACATCAAGGAACTAACGAGCGCCAACGTCGCCGGGATCATTCTGGTCCCGAGCGCAAAACCTCATCCTGATTCCGCGCGAATCCTGAAAATGACACCTCACATCCAATTGCTGCGAAGGGCACCGCTGCTCGGCGACCAATGGTTTGGGATTGATGACAGACGGGCGCTTTACGAGAGCACGGAACACATCATCAACGCAGGTCACAAACGGATCGCTTACATCGGCGGCACGGAAGAACTGCCCACCGGTGCGGCTCGCGTGCAGGGTTTCCGGGACGCGGTGAAAAGCTCCAGCCAAGCGATCACCGTGCATGAGGAGCTTGGCGCGCCCTCCTCGCCGGAATTCGGGCGGGAGGCCGTGCGTCGCCTTCTTTCCTTAAAAAAGGATCGACCGACGGCGCTTGTGATCGGCGCGGTGCAAAATACCTCCGGAGTCATTGACGAAATCCAGGACCAGGCCCTGAGCGTTCCCCGAGATATTTCAGTCGTCGGATTTGGTGATGAGCTTGGGTATCGATGGTGGGGTCCGGGGCTGACGACGGTCCAATTGCCCGTTTCAGAGCTGGCAACCGCCTGCGGGCTTTGGTTCCTGCACCACCTTCAGAACAAGGGTGATCTCAGTAAGCCCTACAGCTTCATCTCTCCGCCCCACCTGGTCATCCGCGGCAGCACGGGCACTCCGTGAAAAGCCGGCAGCGGTCGATCTGCCGCAGCAAGCGGAATCAGAGAGAGGCGCCCGTCCCGTGACACGCACCTCTCTTCGATCGGCTGCGATTCATCCCGCATCCAGGGCCGGACGCTGAAAGCTCTGGAACTATCTTGATGAGCGCCGCCAAGACCATACGGTAAGCCGAGGCAACGCAGGCCGGGCGCCGCCGGCCTGCTCAGCGATATCCCTCTTCAAGATCGATCTTTAGCGCGCCCATGAGGCGAACACCGGAATTGTACCAGGCGACATTGATCGAGAGTTCGACAAGTTGCTTCTCCGACAGGAACTTTGCGACGCCGTTCCACACTTCATCGGAAACATCGACGTCCAGCGTGGACTCCTTGGCAAAGGCCATCACAGCCTTTTCCTGCTCGTCAAAGAGATCCGAGGTCTCGAAGTGCGCGATTGCATGGAACTGCTCCTCCGTCAGGCCGGCCTTGAGCCCATGAGAATGATGATGCTTCACCTCGTACTCGGAGTTTGTGCAGTACCCGACCGTTAGGATGGCCATCTCCCGCAGCTTCGGGCTGAGGTCAGCCGCCCGCACCGCATTGGCATAAGTGAGGAAATCGCCGAGGATCGCGGGAGCGTTGGCGAGCGCCAGAAAGATGTTTCCGGTCGGAACCTTCCTCTCCTTCAGCAGACGCTCATTGAGCGCAGGTTGGGTCTCGGCCAACTCAGTATTCGAGACATATTTTACTCGTGCCAATTCTCCACCCTCAACTTTGCTTTGACAAATCTCCCTGTTCAACGTGGTCCGATGCGGAACCCGTCTCTGCAACAGGTGCTAACGTTAGCATAATACCATTGGTAACTCTGAGGTCAATCAGTTTTTTCGCGCCGTGGCGGACCCCCTATAAGAGATTCGGCTAGTGCGATGCCGCAACCACCGGATTTTTCAGAACACCGATACCGGGAATTTCCACCTCGAGTTCGTCGCCGGGAACGATCGGCCCAACGCCCGCAGGCGTACCGGTCATGATTACATCACCGGGCAACAGCGTCATGAAGCGGCTCAAATAAGCAACGATGTCAGCAACGGGATAGACCAGGTCTCGCGTATTTCCCGCCTGTTTAACGGCGCCGTTCTGACGAAGGATGACGTCAAGATTCGTCGGATCGAGATCGGTAACGATGGCCGGCCCCAACGGTGCAAAGGAGTCGTAACCCTTGCCTGCCAGCAGGCAGCCAAACTTGCTTTCCTGCCGCTGTATGATGCGGTCGCTGATATCGTTTCCGCATGTGTAGCCAAGCACATGCCGCAACGCATCTTCCTTGCTGATGTGGCGTCCGCCTTTGCCTATGATGGCGACCAGCTCAGCTTCGTAGTGGACGATTTCGCCATCGCTCGGATATTCAATGGCATCTCCATTGCCGCTCGCCGCGGTGCTGGGTTTCATGAACAACACCGGAAGCGTCGGCTGCTCCTTTCCGGACTCGTCGGTGTGCTGTCGGTAATTGTAAGCGACCCCAAATATCCGGGGCCGTTCCACTGGGCACAGCAGACGGACGTCGGAAAGGTGATCCTCCTTCCCCGTCCGCTCGATACCTTCGAACGGTTCGCCGGCTAAGCGATCGATCCTGCCCTCACTTTCAACCCCATAGTAAATTCCGTCGACGGACCGGTAGCGCACAAGCTTCATGTTGATCTCCATTTTTGCTAACGTTAGCGCAACCGGCTGACCTCGTCAACGCGCCCTGTTCCCTCCCGTTGCCTTGGCCATCATCCGCTCGGAAATCGAATTCGATTGTCATAGTTACGCGCATAAACCGCGCGGGCTAGGCTCACCGGTCATTGCAGCATTGCAGCGCATATGTAAGGTGGCCGCGTTCATGCGGAGACTGAATCGTTGATGACGACGGCGGACTATATCGCTCTGGCCTTCTTTGCCTGTGTCTGGGCGGGTTATTCCTGGCTGTTGAAGGGCCGCACCTTCTTCGGCCGTACCAGCCTGACCCATGCGATGACCGAACGGCGGCGAGATTGGATCTACAATTCGCTGCGCCGCGACCTGAAGATGATCGACACGCAGATCATGGCCGGCCTCCAGAACGGCACGGCCTTTTTCGCCTCCACCTCGATTTTCGCGATCGGCAGCTGCTTCGCCCTGCTCGGCGCGACGGAGAAGGTCGACGCCGTCTTTGCCGACCTGCCCTTCGTCTTCCACAGCGGCCATGCCGCCTTCGAGATGAAGGTCGGCGGGCTTGCGGCGCTTTTCGGCTATGCCTTCTTCAAGTTCGGCTGGTCCTATCGGCTGTTTAACTATTGCACCATCCTTTTCGGTGCCATCCCGATGATGCGCGACACGGAGAGCGACGTCATCGCCGCCGAGCGCGCCGCCGAACGGGTCATCCGCATGAATGTCATCGCGGGCAGCCATTTCAACGAAGGTCTCAGGGCGATCTTCCTGTCGATCGGCTATCTCGGCTGGTTCATCAACCCTTATGTCTTCATGCTGACGACGGCGATCGTCATCTTCGTGCTGACACGGCGGCAGTTCTTCTCGGAGGCGCGGCTGGCGATCATGGATGCCGGCCCGCCATCCAATCTTCACCTTTCCGCTCTTCGCCGCGACATGCCGTCGAACGACGGAAATGATCTGACCGGGAGACTTTGATGACCATGCCGGCAATGCAGGCCGATGCGGCGGCAAGACCGCCACGCATCGGTCTACTGGACACGGCGCGCGGCATCGCGCTGATCGCCATGGCGAGCTACCATTTCTCCTGGGACATGGAGTTCATGGGATATCTCGCGCCGGGCACGGCCGAGACCGGCTGGCTGAAGATCTATGCTCGGGCGATCGCCACGACCTTCCTCTTCATCGTCGGCGTCAGTCTGGTGCTTTCCAGCACGCCGACGATTCGCTGGCCGTCCTTCTGGAAGCGTTTCGGCATGATTGCCGCGGCAGCCGCGGCCATTTCGATCGTCACCCGCATCGCGATGCCGGACGGGTGGATCTATTTCGGCATTCTGCATTGCATCGCGGCGCTCACGCTCATCGGCATCGTTTTCATCCGGCTGCCGCTCGCCGTCGCGCTCGTCGTCACGTTGGCACTCCTGGCCGCCTGGATCACCGATAATTTTGGCACGCCGGGCTTGCTGCGCTCGTCCTTTTTCGATCCGCGATATCTCGCCTGGATCGGCCTTGCCGAGATGCCTCAGCGATCGAACGACTACGTGCCGCTGTTTCCCTGGGCAACGCCGTTCTTTGCCGGACTGAGCATCGCCTCGATCGCCATCAGAACCGGTCTGCCGCACCGGCTTGCCGCTCTTGGCGCCGGCTCCTGGTGGCCGGCGCGGCTTGGCCGCCACAGCCTTGCCTTCTATCTCATCCACCAGCCTGTGCTGATCGCCATCGCCTACGGGCTTTCCCTTCTCGTCCCACCGCAGACGCCGGATCCGGCGGAAACTTACTTACGGCAATGCAACTCCACTTGCGTGATGCAGCAAGGTGAAGCGCTCTGCCGCAGTTTCTGCCAGTGTACGCTCGGAAAATTGCAGGCCCAAAACCTGTTGATTCCACTGCAGGCAAACGAGATCGACGTCCAGAAGGATGAACGGGTGCAGACGCTCGTCACCGAATGCAGCGCCGAAGCGGAATAGGGACCGACGCAGACTCTGCCCCCGCTGTCAGGTGGTGACGCCGATTTCGGCGAGGCGGCCGAGGCAGGCCTCCTCGATATTGTCGAGTTCCGTCAGCGTGTCGTCTATATCCTTGCGCTTCTGGCGCAGGTCCTCACGCTTCTCGTCGACGCGCTTCATCAAAAGCTTCAGCTGGCCGAGTTCGCCCGGCGGCTCCTTGTAGACCTGGATGATCTCGCGAATTTCCGCGATGGTGAAACCGATCCGCCGCCCGCGCAGGATTTCTCCAATCAGCCGGCGGTCCGCCGGCCGGAACAGGCGGGTGCGCCCTCGCCGCTCCGGATGGATCAGTCCCTCGTCCTCGTAGAATCGGAGCGTGCGCGTCGAGACACCGAATTCGCGCGTGAGCTCCGTTATGCTATAATATTTGTTCACCGGCATGTGTTCCCCGTCGTCGAACCGGTAATAATATTGACTTTTACGTAATAGTCAATTTCGGCAGGCCGTCAGATGCCGAACCACCACGTGGCGATGCCGAGAAAGGCAAAGAAGCCGGTACAATCCGTTACAGTCGTGACGAAGACCGACGAGGCGATAGCCGGGTCGGCCCCCATCTTGTCGAGCAGCAGCGGCAACAGGATGCCGGCAAGGGCTGCCGCCATCAGATTGATGATCATCGCCGCCGCGATCACGCCGCCGAGCTGGTAGTCATGGAACCATGTGCCTGCGATCGCGCCCATGATCGTCGCGAAGATGATGCCGTTGAGGATGCCGACGCCCGCCTCTCTGCGGATGATGCGGCCGGCATTGTAGATATCGAGATCGCGGGTGGCGAGCGCGCGCACCGTCACCGTCATCGTCTGCGTGCCGGCATTGCCGCCCATCGAGGCGACGATCGGCATCAACACGGCAAGAGCGATCATCTTCTCGATCGAGGCATCGAACAGGCCGATGACACTGGCCGACAACATCGCCGTGGCAAGGTTGATCAATAGCCAGAGGAAACGTGAGCGCGCCGTCGACAGCACATTGTCGGACAATTCTTCGTCGCCGACGCCGCCGAGGCGCTTGATGTCCTCATCCGCTTCCTCATGGATGACGTCGACGACGTCGTCGATGGTCAGCACGCCGACCAGCCGGCCGTTTTCGTCGACGACAGCGGCCGAGAGAAGGTCGTATTGTTCGAAGAGCTGGGCGGCCTCTTCCTGGTCCATTTCGGCAGGAACCGGATGGTTGGTTTCACGCATGATCTGCTCGATCTTCGTCTGCCGCTTGGTGCGCAGGATCTGATCGAGATCGACGGCGCCGAGCAGCTTGAAGGTCGGATCGATGACGAAGATCTGCGAAAAGGAATAGGGCAGATCCTCCTCGTCGCGCATGTAGTCGATCGTCTGGCCGACCGTCCAGAACGGCGGCACGGCGACGAATTCCGTCTGCATGCGGCGGCCGGCCGAGCTTTCGGGATAGTCGAGCGCCCGGCGCAACCGCACCCGTTCGGTAAACGGCAGCTGCGCAAGGATCTCTTCCCGGTCTTCCTTGTCGAGATCTTCGAGAATGTAGACGGCATCGTCCGAATCGAGCTCGCCGATCGCGGCGGCAATCTGCTCGTTCGGCATCTGGTCGACGATCTCGCGGCGGATCGCCTCGTCGACCTCGGTCAGCGCCGTCATGTCGAAATCTTCGCCGAGCAGGCGCACCAGCGCCAGCCGCTGATCCGGCTGGATCGATTCCAGCAGGTCGCCTATTTCGGATTCATGCAGGCGGGCAACATTCTGGCGCAGGAACAGCGTATCGCGATCGGCGATCGCGGCGCCGACGAGGGCTAGAAAATCGCCACGGACGTTGCCGTCCTCGTCGTAAATATCCGCCTCCCCGTCATCGCGGCGGCGAATGCGCTCTTCCGTATCGGTCGTCGTCATCTGCCGCCCTCGCACCTGGTTCGAATTTCAACGACTGCCGCGCCGCGTTCGCAAATGTTGGCCGAAAACACATTGTCAACAAGTAGATAGTAAATCCCGCGCAAAGCTTTCCCGCAGTCGGATTCCTGCTTCTGCTAGCTCAAAGCATCCCTGCCGTAAAGCGCCAAACCGTGCTTCTTGATGACAATGCCTGCGACCGGCGATAGTTTCCCCGTCGTTCAAACTGAGGAACACCGCTTCATGCCCGTCCGTCCGATCCTGCGTTATCCGCATCAGGGCCTGAAGACCGTCTGCGCGCCAGTGACGGCCTTCGATGCCTCGCTCGCTGCGCTGGCCGACGACCTGCTGGCGACGATGCGCGCGGCCCCCGGTGTCGGCATCACCGCCGCCCATATCGGCGTTTTCCTTCGTGTGACGGTGCTGGAGCTCGACAGGGTCGACGGGGTGCGCCTCTATGTCAATCCTGAGATCACCTGGCGGTCGCAGGAGACGATGATCCATGCCGAGGGCAGTGTCTCCATGCCCGGCGCGACCGACGAAGTCACGCGCCCGCGGGCGATCCGCTTCCGCTATCAGGATGCCGACGGCAAGATGCACGACGAGGCCGCCGAAGATTTCCTCGCCATTTGCATCCAGCACGAGGTCGATCAGCTCGACGGCATTTTCTGGCTGCAGCGGCTTTCGCGGCTGAAGCGCGACCGCCTCGTCAAAAAATGGGAAAAGACGCAAGGCTGACAAATCGCCCGGCACACCGAACCATTCGCCTCTGTCGGCGTTCTCCCGCAGAGAAACAAGGAGCGACCATAATGGCAAGGATGGGCGACAAGACCCCGATTTCACGCGAGGCCCCCGAGCTCTCCCGTGAGGAAGATTATCGCGACCTCGAAGAACGCAATCTCGACGATGGCTGGCCCTATGCCGACGGTACCGCCGTCAGCGATCCGGCTAACCGCCCCTACGGCGAGACAAAAGCGAATTTCGACAACGATCCCAACCAGGGCTTTCGCGTCGACGGCACGGATAAGGACGGCAACGAGAATCGCCTGAAGGATTCGCTGCGCGCCGGCACGATCGATCGTGACGACAGCGACGAGCTCGAGGCACGGGTAAACGACAATCTTGAAAACATTCCCGAAGTCGATATCAACAGCATCGAGGTCCATGCCGACGGTCACGTCATCACCCTGGAAGGCTCGGTGGAGACGATCGGCATTGCCCGCAAGGTCGAGCTCCGTGCGCTTTCTGTCGACGGCGTCCATCATGTGCGCAACAAGCTGCAGCTGACCGGCGTCGACGCCCATATCCCCAATGAAGACTGAGCGTCACGCGAACGGCGATCAGGACGGGAGGCGGGCTGCTGCCTCCCGTTCGGTCCGTCCAACATTACCAAAAGTTAACAATTTCCGATTGCAGCAAGCGCGGGGCAATCCGTGGCCCGTTTGTTAAGCGGCTGCCGTAACGAAAACGTCAAATTCATTGACAAGACTGTGATTTCATTTGAACAAAAGGCTGCGGACCAACCGTTTTTCATTCACACTTTCGCCTTAATTGGGGCGCGAACTCTTAACTCGCCGGGGATGGTTTATGTTGTTGAATTCAACAACAGATTGAGGAGAAGAAACCATGCGCATCAAATTTGCCCTCGCCGCATCCCTGTTCGCCGTCAGCCTCACAGGCGCTGCCTTCGCTCAGCCGACATATTCCGACGACTATACCAATGACAGTGACGGCTTTGCACCGAGCCCGATGGCCAAGCCCGCTCCGGTTCACTACAGCAACCACAAGGCTCCGGCCTATTCCAGCGATTACACCAATGACAGCGACGGCTTCGCCCCAGTGGCGATGACCGCCCCCGCGGTCGACAAGACGGCGACCGCGAGCATCAAGCCTCTACCCCCGTGCCACAGCATGGTCGGCCCGAAGGGCTCCCATACCAAGGGTGCCGACAGCGGCGCCTCGCGTACCGAAGCCTGCCGCGCAACGCATTGATCCAATAGAAGGGGCTGCAAAACCGGCCCCTTCCTTCCAATTCGCTTCGATCGCCTCAGAACACGAACGGAACGAGCCGGTAACGGGTCGTGGCCATGAAGGCGTTTACGGGGATCTCGCAGAGCGTCTCCAAATCAGATCGCGATCTTTGGAGAATCACTTGTCGCTCTAAGTCGCGGTTCAAATCAGCGCGACGTGTTTCACCGTCGTCGAAGCTTGTCCGACGCGGCGGCACTCACGGCCAACTGGCCGCGTTACACATATATAAGGTGATCAGCTTATACCGACATCTTCGCCCGGCGAGCGTTCCCTGAAAAGGAATGGTGCGGTCGAGAAGACTCGAACTTCCACGGGTTGCCCCACAGCGACCTCAACGCTGCGCGTCTACCAATTCCGCCACGACCGCATCGTGGTAGGTGCCGATTTGCGTCGGCGGGGCAGCATGTAGCAAAAGCATTTGGGGTGCACAAGGGCGATGTGACAGTTTTTTTGAAAACCTTTCACAGCATTTGAATTGGCTGGAAAACGGGTCCATATACGTTGCCTGCCGCCCCTATTTATCAGGCATTTCGGGGCAAGCGGCAAGGGAATGGCCATGCTTCGCACCGATCTCGAATTCTCTATGCTCCCCAAACTCGATAGCCGTCCGGTGCGCTGGCGCATCGCGGATGGGCTCGTCGCCTATGAGGAAGCGGTGCAAGCGATGGAGCGCGAGGTAGCGGCGATCGCAGACGGCGGCGACGAGCTTGTCTGGCTCGTCGAGCATCCGCCGCTCTATACCGCCGGCACCAGCGCCAATGCCGGCGACCTCGTCCAGCCGGATCGTTTCCCGGTCTTTGCGACGGGACGCGGCGGCGAATATACCTATCACGGACCCGGTCAGCGCGTCGCCTACGTCATGCTCGACCTGAAGCGCCGCCGCCAGGACGTGCGCGCCTTCGTCGCCGCCCTCGAGGAGGTCGTCATCCGCACGCTCGAGATGATGAACGTCCGCGGCGAGCGGCGCGAGGATCGCGTCGGCGTCTGGGTGCGCCGCCCGGAAAAACCGCTGCTGGCCGACGGAACCATGGCTGAAGACAAGATCGCCGCCCTCGGCATCCGCTTGCGCAAATGGGTGACCTTCCACGGCCTGTCGCTGAACGTCGATCCGGACCTCGATCATTTCAGCGGCATCGTGCCCTGCGGGATATCGGCCTATGGCGTGACCAGCCTCGTTGACCTCGGCCTGCCTGTCATGATGGCCGATGTCGATATCAGGCTGCGCGCCGCTTTCGAGACGGTTTTTGGCGAGACGGTCAACGCGTCGTGATCGCTTGCGAGGTTTGACGGCTTGATTTGCCCGGCTTTCCCATGATTGATGGGCGCCGTCCCCGCAAGAATCGGCCGCCATGTCAGAGTCCCATCAAAACTCCCTGCAGGGCATGGCCATCATGTCCGGCGCCATGTTCATCCTGCCGACCATGGACGCCATCGCCAAATACATGGCCACCTTCGAGGCGATGTCGCCGGGCCAGGTGACGTTCTACCGATTCTTTTTCCAGATCGCCTGCACCCTGCCGATCCTCGTCGCTCTTTTCGGGTTCAAGGCGTTTTCGGCCAAACGACCATGGATGAATATTCTGCGCGGCGTGCTGCACGGGGCTGCAAGCCTGCTGTTCTTCGTCGCCGTCAAATACATGCCGCTTGCCGACGTCTTTGCCATCTATTTCGTCGAGCCCTTCATGCTGACCGCCATGTCGGCCGTGTTCCTCGGAGAGAAGGTCGGCTGGCGCCGCTGGATGGCGATCGCGGTCGGTTTCGGCGGCGCGATGATCGTCATTCAGCCCAGTTACGAGATTTTCGGCCTCACGGCGCTGCTGCCGGTCGCCTGCGCCTTTCTGTTCTCGCTCTATCTTTTCCTCAACCGCGCAATCGGCGAGGCCGATTCGCCGCTCACCATGCAGACGATGGCCGGCATCGGCGGGACGATCTTCATGGCCGCCGCCCTTCTCGTCGGCAGCGGCGCCGGCAATGAGGATTTCGCCATTTCCCTGCCCGCCTCCGGTCTCGGTCTCGCGCTGCTTCTCGCTCTCGGCTCGATCTCCGGCTATGCGCATATGCTGGTAGTCAGGGCTTTCCGGCTTGCGCCGCTGTCGCTGCTTGCGCCGTTCCAATATTTCGAAATCATCTCGGCCACCGTGCTCGGCTACGCGCTGTTCAACGATTTCCCGAGTTTTTCCAAGTGGATCGGCATCTTCATCATCGTTGCATCGGGCCTCTTCATCATCTGGCGCGAGCGGCAGCAGCACAATCGCTAAAATCCTCCAGATTTCGGGAATATCGGGTTAACGCCTCTTCTTGAGGGATCGTCAATTCGCGGGCAATAAAACTGTCTCCGGCTTCATGATGAAGCCTGGAGTTAAAACATGAGCGAATTCCGTCTCGCTTTTCCGGCCTGTGTCGTGGCCGGCAAGCATCGGCTGACGGCCGAAGATATCGTGCTGCTGCGTAAACATGCATTCCCCGAGGGGATCCGGACATCCCAGGATGTCGTTGCAATGTTGGCGCTCAACAATTCCTGTCCCGAAAAATGTGCGGAGTGGAACACCTTTTTCGTGGAGCAGATCGCCGGCTTCATCGTCCATTACACCTATCCGCAGGGCTCGCTTGATGAAATCAACGTTGCCTGGATCAGGCGCATGTTCACGACCGACGGCGTCGTCAACTCGGCGCTGGAGCTCGAACTCATTCTCCACGTCATGGAGATTTCGGCCGATGTCCCGGGTGAATTGAGAGCGCTTGCCCTCGACCAGCTTCGCCTGGCGATCACCGACGGCATCGGCGGCTACAAGCTGTCGCGCGCCGTCGACCGCAAGAACATCACACGCCAGGACGTCGATTTTGCGATGCGCATCTTCAGAAGCATCGCCGCAGGCGGCGTCATCGCCGTGTCGCCGGCCGAATATGGCGTCCTCCATCAGATCGAGCAGGCAACGCTGCCAGGCGCCAACCATCCGCACTGGGCTGGGATCATGGCCGCCGTCACGCTGCGCGATCGACCGGAACCGCGGCGCAGCCGCTGGCTGCGCATCGTCGACGAGGAATCCGTCGCGGAAGCCGCCGTCGCCTGACATTCTGCGGCGTCATCCCACGTCTCCTGCGTGCCTGCGCCAAGCCCGATTGTACGTTCCGGTGTTTTATGCGTAAAACTCCGGAATGCATTTCTGGGTGGAGTCTCGATGTTCAAGAAAATCCTGATCGCGAACCGCGGCGAGATCGCCTGCCGCGTGATCAAGACGGCGCGCCGCATGGGCATTTGGACCGTTGCGGTCTATTCGGATGCGGATCGGGATGCGCTGCATGTCGAAATGGCCGACGAGGCCGTCCATATCGGCCCCGCCGCAGCGTCGGAAAGCTATCTGGTCGCCGACAAGATCATCGCCGCCTGCAAGGCGACCGACGCCGAGGCCGTGCATCCCGGTTACGGATTTCTCTCCGAGCGCGCCTCTTTCTGTGCCGAGCTGGAAAAGCAGGGCATCGTCTTCATCGGCCCGAAGCCGAAGGCGATCATGGCGATGGGCGACAAGATCGAATCGAAGAAATTCGCCAATGCCGCCGGCGTCTCCACTGTGCCCGGCCATCTCGGCATCATCGAGGATGCCGCCCATGCGGAAACCATCGCCGGCAGCATCGGCTATCCCGTCATGATCAAGGCGTCGGCCGGCGGTGGCGGCAAGGGCATGCGCATTGCCTGGAACAAGGCGGAGGTGCGCGATGGCTTCGAGCGCGCCCGCTCGGAGGCGAAAAGCTCCTTCGGCGATGACCGCGTCTTCATCGAGAAGTTCATTGTCGAGCCGCGCCATATCGAGATCCAGGTGCTGGCCGATGCCCATGGCAATGTCGTCTATCTTGGCGAGCGCGAATGCTCGATCCAGCGGCGCAACCAGAAGGTGGTGGAAGAGGCGCCCTCGCCTTTCCTTGACGAAAAGACCCGCAAGGCCATGGGCGAACAATCAGTGGCGCTGGCCAAAGCCGTCGAATACCAAAGCGCCGGCACCGTCGAATTCATCGTCGACCGCGACCGCAACTTCTATTTCCTCGAAATGAACACCCGCCTTCAGGTCGAGCATCCCGTCACCGAGCTCGTCACCGGCATCGATCTCGTCGAGCAGATGATCCGGATCGCCGCGGGAGAGCCGCTTGGCTTCGGCCAGGAGGCTGTCAGGCTCGATGGCTGGGCGATCGAAAGCCGGCTCTATGCCGAAGATCCATACCGCAACTTCCTGCCTTCGATCGGCCGCCTGACGCGCTACCGCCCGCCGGCGGAAGGCAGGACCGGCAACATTGTCGTGCGCAACGATACTGGCGTCTTCGAGGGCGCCGAGATCTCGATGTATTACGACCCGATGATCGCCAAGCTCTGCACCTGGGCGCCGACGCGCAGCGAGGCAATCGAGGCCATGGGCCGGGCGCTCGACGGCTTCGTCGTCGACGGCATCGAGCACAATGTTCCCTTCCTGTCGGCGCTGATGAAACATCCGCGCTGGCGCGAGGGCCGGCTTTCCACCGGCTTTATTGCCGAGGAATATCCTGACGGTTTCGCGCCGATGAAGCCGGATCAGCAGGAGGAAGCCACGCTCTCCGCAATCGCGCTGTCTGCCTCGCTCATCGAAGCGAACCGCCGCGAAAGTTTCGCCGATCGCCTGCGCGCCGCATCCGGAGCGTTGCGGGAGCATTGGGTGGTCAAATCAGGCGTCAGCTACGTCGCTGTAAGATTGCTCGATGGCCACGTCTCCATTCCTTTCGACATGGACATGCAGATCGAGGGCGAAACCTGGAACGTTGTCACCGATTGGAGACCAGGTGATTCGGTCTGGAGCGGCAAGGTCGGCGGCCAGGATATTGCCGCGCAGATCCGCCCCGTCCTTAACGGCCTGCGCATCAACTGGCAGGGACTGTCCGTCACAACCAAGGTGTTTTCGCCGCGCCATGCGGAACTCGACAGGTTGATGCCAGTGAAGCTGCCGCCCGACACCTCCAAGCTCCTGCTCTGCCCGATGCCCGGCCTCGTCGTGTCCATCGCGGTTGCCGAGGGCCAGGAGGTCAAGGCCGGTGAAACACTTGCGATCGTCGAGGCGATGAAGATGGAAAACGTCCTGCGCGCCGATCGCGATCTCGTCGTCTCGAAGATCAATGCCGCCGCCGGTGAAAGCCTGGCCGTCGACGCGGTGATCATGGAATTCGCTTGAGCCGGGCTTGGCGGCCATGCCAAGCTTCCGCTACAGGCACTCACAAAGAGAAAATCAGCAGGGAGATCCAAGATGGACGTTCGCGCCGCCGTAGCCGTTCAGGCCGGAAAGCCGCTCGAAGTGATGACCGTGCAGCTCGACGGTCCGAAGGCCGGCGAAGTGCTGGTCGAGGTCAAGGCGACCGGCATCTGCCACACCGACGATTT
>NZ_JACHBD010000016.1 GCF_014200175.1 Rhizobium lentis
GATCGACCGGCTGCTAAAACCAAGCCAACGTCCCCCCGGCAATCCCGGCCAGATGAGCCTCCAATGGTGACAAAATTTAAACCGGACAGCAGTGGCTCAAGGCCGAGCATGACGGAGCGTGGGATGGCTTCTGGAGCAGAACCGCAATGCCGGGCGGAGGAAGCCGTATTGATGAAGGCTGCTCGGGTCGCGCGGTCCACCCCGAGTGAAAGCAAGCCTTGGTTGGACGGGTAGCGACGCTATCCTGCAACCAAAATCACATTCGAAGGAAGTGTTTTGCATTCAGGTCTATCCATTTCAGCGTCGATATTGTGGGTCTTTTTCACGCTCAATTGTGGGTCTTTTTCACGCTCGTCTCTCTCGGTTTGGCGTGCTGGTTGGCGCGCTGGCCCAAAAGGACAAGCGTTGGAATCATCCTCGGAGCGCTTCTGGGGTTGGCTTTGATGTCGATTGCGTCAGTTCTGACCGGTTTCCTCGGAAGCGTTCTTCCCTTGGGGCAAATCGATTTCTGGCTCTCCAGTTTGACAGCGCAGATCTGAAGCAGACAATCATCACAGGAATTGACTGAAATGATCGTTTGCGCACCAATGCTGGTCCGAAGCTGACCTCAGACGGTGAGCACGACCTTGCCGATATGGCTGCCCTCCTCCATCAGCCGGTGTGCCGCGACGATATCCTCGAAGGCGAAGACCTTGTGGATCACGGGAGCGACGGCGCCGGCCTCCAGCAACGGCCAGACTTCGGCGAGCAGGTCGTCGCGGATGGCGCGTTTTTCCTCGGCGGTGCGCGGGCGCATGGTCGAGCCGGTGACCGTGAGGCGCTTGACCATGATCGGCGAGAGATTGACCTTTTCGGCAACGGCGCCGCCGAGGAAGGCGATGATCGACAGGCAGCCGTCCTTGGCGAGCGAGGCGAGGTTGCGCTCGAAATAGGCAGCGCCGATCATGTCGAGGATGATGTCGACGCCCTGGCCGGTCTCGGCCTTGATCACCGCGGCAAAATCCTCGCTGCGGTAATTGATTGCGCGTTTGGCGCCGAGCCTTTCACAGGCCTCGCATTTTTCGCGTGAGCCCGCCGTCGCATAGACCTCGGCGCCGAAGGCACGGGCGAGCTGGATCGCCGTCGTGCCGATGCCGCTGGTGCCGCCATGGATCAGCACCGTCTCGCCCTCGGTCAACCCGGCCATCTGGAAGAGGTTGGCCCAGACGGTGAAGAAGGTTTCCGGCAGGGCCGCCGCCTTCACCGCGCCAAAGCCCTTGGGAAAGGGCAGGATCTGGCCTGCCGGCAGCAGGCAATATTCGGCATAGGCGCCACCATTGGCGAGCCCGCAGACCTTGTCGCCGACGGCATGATCGGTGACACCAGGGCCGACGGCGACGATTTCACCGGATAGTTCCAGGCCGAGGATCGGGCTCGCATCCTTCGGCGGGGGATAGCTGCCCTGGCGCTGGGCAATGTCGGGGCGGTTGACGCCGATCGCCTCGGCGCGCACCAGGACCTGCCCCTCTTCGGGCACCGGCAGCGGGCGCCTGCCGATCGTCATCACCTCCGGCCCGCCGAAGGAGCCGAGATCGACGAAACGCATTTCCTGAGGCAATGGCATGGTGCGATCCTCCCTGATCCAAAACAGGGGAATTAAATCAGCACCGCCGGCTTGGAAAGGTTGGAAGCGGCAAGGGCGTCAATTCGCCTCGCCCAGGATGTGGAAGGCGAGGCCCTCCTCGCTCTCCTTGGCGGCCGATTTGATGACGGCGATTTCGGCGCTGACGCGGTTGATATCGTCAATGACGAGGCCTTCCGGCAGCTCGAGCACGCCGATCGAGCAACGCATCAGCGGAAACAGGGCTTCGGCGCCGGTGCGGTCGTGGCCGAGGATGCGGCCGTCGGCGCGGTGCTCTTCGGAATAGAGGTCGAGCACGTCGTCATGGAAATCGCTGATCAGCCGGTCGAGAATTTCCGCCAGCTCGTCCTGCGTCCAGCCGACGACTCCGATGAAGAAGTCGTCGCCGCCGACATGGCCGAGAAAATGCCGCTCGGCGAAGAAATAACGGCGCATCAGCGCGGCAAACAGCGAGATCGCATGGTCGCCGAGATGGAAGCCGTAGGCATCGTTGAACGGCTTGAAATTGTCGAAATCGCAGTAGCAGAAATGGCGGACCTCATCGCCGTCGCGGCCGGACTGGCGCATGAAATCGCGGATGGCGCGATTGCCCGGCAGGCCGGTCAGCGGGTTCTGATCCTGGGCGGTCTTCAGCTGCTTCTCGTTGATGACCTTGATCAGCGAGGCGGCGGAGACGACGCCGGCATAACGCATATTGTCGGTCAGGATCAGGCAGTTGCTGCCTTCCATATTGGCGAAGATCGCCATCAGATGCTCAGCATCGCTGTCGAGGCCGACGATCGGCGCCATCTCGACGAAATGCGAAATGCTGCGCTCATACATCTTGTTCTTCAGGAGATCGCGGCCGAAGGGCTGATAGATATATTCCTTGAGGTGATGCTCGTGGATGATGCCGCGCGGTTCGCAGTTGGCATTGAGCACGGGAAAGAAGGCCTGGCGCGGATTGCGGCGGAAAAGCTCGAAGACGCTGTCGATGGTGTCGTTTTCATAGACCGCGGGCAAGAGCTCGATCTGCTTGCGGATGAGGATCTCGTCGAGGGACTGGCTGCCCCGCTTGTTTTTCCCGAGCTCCTGCAGATGCGGGAAGGACGGCGCCAGCTCCGACATGTGCGTCGTTGGCCGCGAAATGAACCAGCCCTGGACGAGGTCAACGCCATATTCGCGGCAGGCGATGAATTCGGCCTCGGTCTCGATGCCCTCGGCGATGACGCGGGTGCCGAGCACATGGGCGATGTTGGCAATGCTCTTCAAGAGATGGCGCTTGCGCGGGCTGCGGTCGATCTCGGCAACGAAATGGCGGTCGATCTTGAGGTAATCGACCGCATGATCGCACAACAGTTTCATTTCGCCGTGACCGACGCCGAAATCGTCGATCGCCAGCTTGAAGCCGGCCTTGCGCAGCTTCGATACCAAGGCGGTAAATTCCGGCACGCTGGTATTGTCGAAGCGCTCGGAGAATTCGAAACAGATGGAAGACGGCGGGATATTCGCGGTCCTTAGATGCTGCAGCAGGTTCTCGACGAGGCGCTCGCCATGCGGGATCAGCCGGACATCGAGATTGAGGAACAGCGTGGCGCTGGAGAAATTCGACAGCGTCGCGAATTTGGCGAGCGCGCGGCTCGCAAGCATCTGTTCGAGCTGCAGCAACTGGCCGGCCTGATAGGCCTCGTCGAGAATGTCGGCCGGCGTGTCGAAGCCGATGCGTTCCTGGCCGCGCATCAGCGATTCATAACCGAATACCGTGCCGGTGCCGGCCTCGACGATCGGCTGGAAGGCATTCTCGACCACAAGCTTGGCAAGGGTGACGATCTGGTCGCTGGCATAACGGCGCAGGACGTCGGGCTCGACGGGGGCAGCCAGGGATGTGCCGGTTTTCATCTCGGCCGAGCTCCGGTGTGATTTGTTCTTCTTGAGCCAGGACCATGCGGCAGAAGGATCAATGAACCCTTTCGCCAATGTGAAAGTTTTGTGAAAGACGCGAACCATTGTTGCGCGTTCGGCGTTTAATCGAATTCCCCCATGCAATCAGAGGCTTGTTCAGGCGGAGCGACGGCGCTGCGCCTCATGATCGGCAAACATGTCGGCGACGCATCTGCCGCCCGAGGCAACGCTCTCGCCATCCAGGGGATCGGCCTTGATTTCGCCGAGCTTGCGGGCGCTATCCCAGAGGCGGAGCGCCTCGCGGACGACCTCGCTGCTCGAGGCGTAGCCGCCATTATCGACGGCGGCGCGGATGCCCGCTGCCTGTTGCGGAGAGATGGAAACGGTGACCATCGGCATGAACTTCCTCCCTTTTTATTCTGGCAGTACCTGCCTTTGGGGGACGCATGACCATTTGCGGCGATCGCTCGGGGCCGCCCGCAGTTGGCGGTCGGCGCATAATCCGTTCAGTCTAATCCCCTGACATGTCCTTGTCAAAACAAGTGCGCCGAAAAGTCCGGCGACGTCGTTTTGGATGGCTCAGCTGCGCAAGCCGAGACCGAAGGCGATCATCGTCCATCCCTGAATGACGAGATCGACGGCCAGGAAAAGACCGAGAATCCAGAGGCTGTTCACCGGCCAGCCGAGCGCGATGACAAAGCCGGCCAGCGCCGTCATGACGCCGCTGGCCGCGATCCAGCGCCAGCCCTTCAGCGGTCGCATCCGCATCCCGACCCAGAGACGGAAGACCCCGGCCACCAGCAGCGCAATGGCTAGAAACAGGGTCAAGGCCGCCGAAGTGAAGATGGGATTGATGAAGGCGCAGATGCCGGCAAGCACGTAAAGCACGCCGCTCAGAGCCCAGAAGAGCACTTGATCCCAACGGCGCACCTGAAAAGCGTGGACGAGATAGATGACGCCGCCCGCCAGCATGAGCATGCCGACGTAAAAGACCGAGGCGACGGTGGCCATCAACAAGTTGCTGAGGGCGATGAGACCGCAGATAAGAAGCAGAACGCCGAGGCCGAGGAACCATGCCCATTTCGACCGCAACGGGGATCCGGGCATTTCGTTGAAGACGCTGGTCATAGCACACCTCCTGATCAACTTCGAATATGTTGCGCCCGTTTCTTCCGAAAAGATCTGCGCGAACAATTCGGCCAAGATTTTTGTTGATTGATCAGTCAATCAAAAATATCCTTATCGGAAATTCGTTAGGAGTTGGCATTTTGCCGAAAGTTGGAATGGAGCCGGTGCGCCGCAAGGCGCTTCTCGACGCGGCGCTGCGGGTGATCGGCGATCACGGCTCGCTTGCCGTCACAATGTCCGACATCGCCCGCCAGGCCGGCGTGTCGCCGGCCCTTGCCCATCATTATTTCGGCAGTAAGGAGCAGTTGCTGATCGAGACGATCCGCTCGCTGTTGCGGCAACTGCGCCGCGATACGGTGGCGGCCCTGAAGGCGGCGCGGACGCCGCGCGAGCGGCTGTCGGCCGTCATCCGCGTCAGCTTCCATGCCGACCAGTTCGCGCCCGACACGATCGCCGCATGGCTTGCTTTCTATGCCGAGGCGCAGCGCTCGGAAGAGACGCGCCGCTTCCTGGTGATCTACGCCGGCCGCCTGCGCTCCAACCTGCTTGTCGATCTCAAGGCGCTGCTGCCGACCGATGCCGCAGAACGCGCCGCCGAAGGCGCTGCGGCGATGATCGACGGGCTCTATATCAGGCAAAGTCTGAAATCGGCGCCGATCGGCATCGCAGCCTCGATCGCGCTGACGGAGGATTATTTGAACGCGCTTCTATCCACCCCCGCCCCCTAAGGACAAATGACATGAAAGCCCAGCCGAAAGCCTCGCACTTCATCGATGGCGAATATGTCGAGGATAGCGACGGCGCCGTCATCGAGAGCCTCTATCCCGCCACCGGCGAAGTGATCGCCCGGCTGCATGCCGCAACGCCTGCGATCGTCGAGAAGGCGATCGCCGCGGCCAAGCGCGCCCAGCCGGAATGGGCCGCGATGAGCCCTATGGCGCGCGGCCGCATCTTGAAGCGCGCCGCCGAGATCATGCGCGAGCGCAACCGCGAGCTCTCCGAACTGGAAACGCTCGACACCGGCAAGCCGATCCAGGAGACGATCGTCGCCGATCCGACCTCGGGCGCCGATGCCTTCGAATTCTTCGGCGGCGTCGCGCCGGCCGGGCTTAACGGTTCCCATATCCCGCTCGGCCAGGATTTCGCCTATACCAAGCGGGTGCCGCTCGGCGTCTGCGTCGGCATCGGCGCCTGGAACTATCCGCAGCAGATCGCCTGCTGGAAAGCTGCCCCGGCGCTGATCTCAGGCAATGCCATGGTCTTCAAGCCCTCGGAAAACACCCCGCTCGGCGCCTTGAAGATCGCCGAAATCCTGCATGAGGCGGGGCTACCGAAGGGGCTCTTCAACGTCATCCAGGGCGACCGCGACACCGGGCCGCTGCTCGTCAACCATCCCGACGTCGCCAAGGTGTCACTGACCGGATCAGTGCCCACCGGGCGCCGGGTGGCGGCGGCTGCCGCCGGCAACCTCAAGCATGTGACGATGGAACTCGGCGGCAAGTCGCCGCTCATCGTCTTCGATGACGCCGATCTCGATTCGGCGGTCGGCGGGGCCATGCTCGGCAATTTCTATTCGACCGGCCAGGTCTGCTCGAACGGCACGCGCGTCTTCGTACAGAAGGGTATCAAGGTGGAGTTCCTGAAGCGGTTGAAGGCGCGCACCGAGGCGATGCGGATCGGCGACCCGATGGACGAGGCGACGCAGATCGGGCCAATGGTTTCCTGGGCGCAGCGCGAGAAGGTGATCGCCTATATCGAAAAGGGCAAGGCCGAGGGCGCCACGCTGATTGCCGGCGGCGGCATTCCGAACAACGTCTCCGGCGAAGGCTACTACGTGCAGCCGACCGTCTTTGCCGACGTCACCGACGAGATGACCATCGCCCGCGAGGAGATCTTCGGGCCTGTGATGTCGGTGCTCGATTTCGACGAGGAGGACGAGGTGATCACCCGCGCCAATGCCAGCGAATTCGGCCTCTCCGGCGGCGTCTTCACCGCCGACCTCACCCGCGCCCACCGCGTCGTCGACCGGCTGGAGGCCGGCACGCTCTGGATCAATACCTATAATCTCTGCCCGGTGGAAATCCCCTTCGGCGGCTCGAAACAATCCGGCTTCGGCCGGGAGAATTCGCTGGCGGCGCTGGAGCATTATTCCGAACTGAAGACGGTTTACGTCGGCATGGGGCCGGTGCAGGCGCCTTATTGAGAGTGGGAGAAGACCCCTCCCCAACCCCTCCCCACAAGCGGGGGGCAAGCCCGCGGCATCGGTTTTGTTCTCCCTCGATCGCACCGTTTGCGGCGCTGATTTCGGAGTGAGGCAGTGCCGCAAGTTAAGCCCTCCCCCTTGTGGGGAGGGGTTTGGGGCGGGGACTTTGAACCGTTGCAAAAGAATCTAAGGGAACGTCATGCAACAAGCAGATTTCGTCATCATCGGCTCGGGCTCGGCGGGGTCCGCCCTCGCCTATCGCCTCTCCGAAGACGGCAAGAATTCCGTCATCGTCATCGAGGCGGGCGGCAGCGATTTCGGGCCGTTCATCCAGATGCCGGCGGCCCTTGCCTGGCCTATGAGCATGAAGCGCTACAATTGGGGCTATCTCTCCGAGCCGGAGCCCAACCTCAACAACCGGCGCATCACCGCGCCGCGCGGCAAGGTGATCGGCGGCTCCTCCTCGATCAACGGCATGGTCTATGTTCGCGGCCATGCGGAGGACTTCAACCGCTGGGAGGAGCTCGGCGCCAGCGGCTGGGCCTATGCCGACGTTCTGCCCTATTTCAAGCGGATGGAGCATTCGCATGGCGGCGAGGAAGGCTGGCGCGGTACCGACGGGCCGCTGCATGTCCAGCGCGGCGGCTTCACCAATCCACTGTTTCGCGCCTTCATCGAAGCCGGCAAACAAGCCGGCTTCGAGACGACCGAGGATTATAACGGCAGCAAGCAGGAAGGCTTCGGACTGATGGAGCAGACCATCTTTGCCGGCCGCCGCTGGTCTGCCGCCAATGCCTATCTGAAACCGGCGCTGAAGCGGGACAATGTCGGGATCGTCTACGGCCTGGCGCGCAAGATCGTCATCGAGGACGGGCGGGCGACCGGCGTCGAAATCGAACGCGGCGGCAGGATCGAGGTCGTCAAGGCGAACCGCGAGGTGATCGTCTCGGCCTCCTCCTTCAATTCGCCGAAGCTTTTGATGCTGTCGGGCATTGGCCCGGCTGCGCATCTGAAAGAGATGGGCATCGCGGTGAAAGCCGATAGGCCGGGCGTCGGCGCCAATCTGCAGGACCATATGGAATTCTACTTCCAGCAGGTGAGCACCAAGCCGGTGTCGCTCTATTCCTGGCTGCCGTGGTTCTGGCAGGGGGTGGCGGGCGCGCAATGGCTGCTGTCGAAGGGCGGGCTCGGCGCCTCCAACCAGTTCGAGGCCTGCGCCTTCCTACGCTCGGCACCCGGGCTGAAACAGCCCGATATTCAGTATCATTTCCTCCCCGTTGCGATCAGCTATGACGGCAAGGCGGCGGCGAAAAGCCATGGCTTCCAGGTGCATGTCGGCTATAACCTGTCGAAATCGCGCGGCAACGTGACGCTGCGCTCGCCCGACCCGAAGGCCGAGCCGGTGCTGCGCTTCAACTATATGAGCCATCCGGAGGATTGGGAAAAATTCCGCCACTGCGTCCGCCTGACCCGCGAGATCTTCGGGCAGACCGCCTTCGACGCCTATCGCGGCCCGGAGATCCAGCCGGGTGAAGGCGTGCAAAGCGACGAAGAGATCGATGCCTTCCTGCGCGAGCATCTGGAAAGCGCCTATCACCCCTGCGGAACCTGCAAGATGGGCGCCAAGGACGATCCGATGGCGGTGGTCGATCCGCAGACGCGGGTGATCGGCGTCGAGGCCTTGCGCGTCGCCGACAGCTCGATCTTCCCGCATGTCACCTACGGCAATCTGAACGGCCCCTCGATCATGACCGGCGAGAAGGCCGCCGACCACATCCTCGGCAAACAGCCGCTGGCGCGCTCGAACCAGGAACCCTGGGTCAATCCAAGGGCGGCCGTCAGCGACCGGTGATGGCGGGTCTGCTCAAGCGTCCGTTGTCAGACCAGACGACACCCTGTAGGTTGCAACGACACTCGGGAGACTGGAAACATGGCGCTCAAGCGGATGGACAATGTCGGAATCGTCGTTGAAGATCTTGGAGGCGCGATCGATTTCTTTCGCGAACTCGGCCTCGAATTCGAAGGGCGGGCGACGATCGAAGGCGAATGGGCCGGACGAGTGACCGGACTGGGCGATCAGCATGTCGAGATCGCCATGATGCGCACACCGGATGGGCACAGCCGGCTCGAGCTCTCCCGCTTCCTCAGGCCTGATGTCGTCGCAGATCATCGCGATGCCCCGGTCAACGCCCTCGGCTACCTCCGCGCCATGTTCACCGTCGACGATATCGACGAGACGCTCGAAAGGCTCCGCACCCGCGGCGCACAGCTCGTCGGCGAAGTCGTTCGGTACAAGGACGCGTATCGGCTCTGCTACATCCGTGGCCCTGAAGGGCTTCTCATCGGACTCGCCCAGGAACTCGGCTGAGCCTGGCAGACCAGGAATGGTCCGCAAGTCGAAGGGCTTCCGAGGCTATAACGCCGTTTCACGAACATATCGTCAGAGAAATCCGATCCATCGCCCCGCCAATAAGGCGGCGGTCCAAGTTGCCGCCGACAGGGCTGCGGAGAAGCGCAGGCGGGGGCGGATCAGGCCGGTTGTCAGGAGCGTCTTCCACCCTTGCCCGAGATGGACAGCAAGGAGGTTGAGAAGGCCGAACCCGATCAGGGCGAGCTTGGCGAGGAAGGCGGGATTGGCGGCATATTCGACCGCTCGCACGCTGAAGAGACAGAAGCCGGTGACGACGGCGGCGGCAAGGCCGATGCCCGCCGCGCGCGACAGAAACGGTGCGATGATCTCCGCCGGCACTTTGCGGAAGCAGCCGGCGAGCCTCAGATCGAGCGGCAGGATGGCGCCGACGAGAAGGCCGATCGCAAGGATATGGCCGGCATTGACGAACATGTAGAGGGTTGCGGAGCGCCGGAGTGCAACCGCGGGCATCGTGGCCGACACCCATTCGAGAACGGCGATCACGACGGATCAGTTCGTCCGGATGCGATCGGGATAGATATCGTAGCGCTTCTCGCCGATGATGATGCGCACGGCCTTCATCCGCTTCTCGTTGCGATCCTGCGAACGGTTGCCGAGGGCGATCACCTGGTCGCCGGGCTTGGCAACGCCCTCGACGAAACCGGAACGCTCCGTCTGGCGCGGATTGCCGAGTTCGACGCGCCAGACGCCGTCATCGGCGGTCGCCACATCGAGCGTCGGATGCGGCCCGCCCCATGATATTTTCTCGATGGTGCCGCGCAGCTCGATCTGGTCCACCTCCGCCCATGACCAGCCGTGATGGGCGGCAGCGCCTGTGGCAAGGGCAGCCGACAGGCCGACGGCAGCCAGAACATGCTTTATCGAAAGTGCAAACATGGATCTTCTCCCTACCCGAATGGGCAGGGAGGTGGAGCACTGCATCAGCGAATAAAGCCATTTCACCAAATCTTGAAGAAAGGGATGGTCCTTGCCCCGCAAACGGGGTTAGGAAGACAGCATTTCCAACATTCGTTCCGGCATGCCAGTGTTGTATCGCAAGTCCCGACTTCTACGCCGCTCCCGTGTTCTCTGGGGTTCTCTAGCGCTCTGGCGTCCGCGGCTGATCTTCTGGTGCGGCGCTTTTGCGATCGGCATCATCAGCGTCGGCTTTGCCGGGCTTGCCGATCTCGCCCAGCGCGCCTTTGCCGGCCTGACCACATCGGGCGAATGGGGCTTCCTGCTGCCGCTTGTCATCACGCCGCTCGGCTTCATGCTGTCGGCCTATCTCGCGGCGCGGTTTTTCCCGAACGTGCAGGGCAGCGGCATTCCCCAGGCGATCGCCGCCCGGCATCTGCGCGATCCCGAAGACCGCACCCGCCTGCTGTCGCTGCGGCTCCTCTTCGGCAAGATCGTGCTGACGGTGCTGGGCCTCCTCAGCGGCGCGTCGATCGGCCGCGAAGGACCGACCGTGCAGGTGGGCGCATCGATCATGCTGGCGGTCGCCCGCTTCGGCGGCATGGCGCAAGCCCGCGGCCTGATCCTCGCCGGTTCGGCGGCCGGCATTGCCGCCGCCTTCAACACGCCGCTTGCCGGCATCGTCTTTGCCATCGAGGAAATGAGCCGGACCTATGAGTCGCGCGCCAACGGTCTTGTCCTGACCGCCGTCATCCTGTCGGGCCTTGCCGCGCTCGGACTTGCCGGCAGCTATAATTATTTCGGCTCGACATCCGTTGCGCCGGCATCGCTGCGCGACTGGGAACTGGTGCTCGTCTGCGGCATCGGCGGCGGCGCCCTTGGCGCTGCTTTCAGCGGCCTTGCGCTCCATGCCGGCCAGCATATCCGCCGTTTCGCGCAGCCGCAGCCGTTGCGGCGGATGGTCCTGCTGGCGGCCGTCTGCGGCCTTGCCGTCGCCATCATCGGCATGCTCTCGGGCGGCACGACCTTCGGCACCGGTTACGACCAGGCGAAAGGCGCCGTCGAGGCCAACCCCCTTCCCCTCATTTCTTCCTGGAAAAGCTGGTGGCCGGCTTCCTGTCAATGATATCAGTCATTCCGGGCGGCATCTTCGCGCCTTCGCTTGCTGTCGGCGCCGGCTTCGGCAGCACCGTCGGCCAGTTGATGGGCAGCGGCATTGCGCTTGCGGCGATCCTCGGCATGGCCGGCTATTTCTCCGGCGTGGTGCAGGCGCCGATGACGGCCTTCGTCATCATTCTGGAAATGACCGGCGATCACCAGGCCGTCATCCCGATCATGGCGGTGTCGATGATCGGCTACATCACCTCGCGGCTCCTGTCGCGCGAGCCGCTCTATCACGGCCTCTCACGCGTTTTCATCGCCGCGGCGATCAGAGCCCGGCGCGCCAGGGAACTGCTGGAAAGCTGATCGTGCCACCAGAGGCGTGATCGCATCGATAGCGGTCACTCGGCAGGACGATTTGCCGAGCTCTCTGGGGCTCCGAACTCCGAAATGATGAACGAGATGATGCTTCGCACGCGTGGAGTCATACGCCGATCCCGGTGATAGACGAGCGACATAGGCCGCTCACGCAAATGCCAATCGGGGAAGAGCTGGACAAGAATGCCGGCCCGGATATCCGAAGCCAACAGGATGGCTGGCTGCATAACGATGCCCAAACCGGCACGAGCGGCCATGCGCACGGCCTGGCCGCTGTTGACGCTGATCGGCAGTCTGGGCACGACCTCAACCTCCTCCTTGCCTTTCGAAAGCCTCCACGGCGAGCGTGCTGCCGGCGTAAAGCCGATGGTTTCGTGGCCCGAAAGTGCGCTTGGATGAGCAGGATTTCCATGTCGAGCGAGGTAATCCGGCGACGCGCAAATCATCATTCGATAGGGAGCCAGCCGACGCGCGATGAGGCGGCTGTCGGGCAGGTCTCCGATGCGGATCGCGATGTCAAAACCTTCGTCGACGATATCGACGTTGCGGTCGGTCAAGGTGATATCCAGCATCACTTCAGGCGCGATCTCTCGATAGCGCGGCAAAGCGGGCATCAGCACCTCCGCCCCGAAAGTCGTCGGCGCGGTGACCTTCAAGAGGCCACGCGGCTTCGTCTGTGATGCCTCGGCGTCCTGATCCGCAATAGCCACTCGCTCCAGAATGTCCCGGCACTGCTCGAGGTAGCTCTTGCCGAAATCCGTCAGGCTCTGCCGGCGCGTGGTTCTGTTGAGGAGGCGGGTACCGAGCCGTTCCTCCAATGCGGCCACGTGTTGCCCGACCATTGCCGGCGATATGCCGAGCTTGCCTGATGCTGCGCTCATC
Organism: Rhizobium lentis; assembly: GCF_014200175.1. Classification (GTDB taxonomy): domain Bacteria; phylum Pseudomonadota; class Alphaproteobacteria; order Rhizobiales; family Rhizobiaceae; genus Rhizobium; species Rhizobium mulingense. Next base: position 12,520 of record NZ_JACHBD010000016.1, read on the forward strand.
GAGCCTTCCTGCACCGTTGTTACAAACACCTGCATTGAGCGAAAGAGACCCATTCGATAGTTCTGCTTTTAAATGATTGCGGATTTTCTCCAATTATCATGAGGCGGTGCTCGAATTACAACCGCCTCGACGCAATCATTCAAGGAGCAAGACATGCTGCAAACCCGGTTCATCGGCAAAACGGTTCTCATTACAGGTGCTGGAACGGGGATGGGGCGGGCTGCTGCCATTCGCCTGGCAGCGGAAGGAGCCCAACTCGTTCTCGTCGGACGCCGCCCCGAGCCGATCAATCGACTGCTGTCGGAGCTCGAGGCATCGGGCGGTGCGGCCATCGCAATTGCCGGGGATATCGCCGACAATGAAGCAGTCGCGGCGATTGCCGATAAGACAATCGAACGCTTCGGACGGCTGGATGGGGTCTTCGCCAATGCCGGAATTCTCGGCGAATTCAAACCATTGGCAGTGACTGATGCAAACGATTTCGACGCGCTGATCGACACCAATCTCAAGGGCACCTTCTACACGATCAAACACTGCCTGCCCGTTATGAAAGGCGGAAGCATTCTCATTAATGCTTCGTGGACAGCCGCCGGGGTAATGCCGGGCGCAGGGGCCTATGCCAGCACAAAGGGGGCGTTGCTTGCGATGATGCGAACCTTGGCAGTGGAGCAAGGCGCTCGCAACATCCGGATCAATGCCATCAATCCCGGGATTATTTTCACACCGATGGCGGATGATGTAATCGATCCGAATTTTGCCGCAAGGCTGGCCGCCCACACACCGCTTCGGCGAAATGGAACGTCAGAGGATATCGCAGGTACCGTCGCTTGGTTGCTCTCCCATGATGCCGACTTCGTCACTGGGCAAGAAATCACCGTCGATGGCGGCTATACGATTGGAGGTCTCCGCCCGTAGGGGAGATACCTGTGTCGCTTCCGCGCAAAAGACGCGCGGCAGCGCGGGAGAAAGCCGGCCGATAGCCGATCAGGCGAGCAGACGGGTGACTTCGGCGCCTTGCCGCGGGCCGGCGGCATCAGCGATCGTGGTCGAGAACAGCACCTTGCGGGTGGCGTCGGCGACCTTGGCGAAGACGTGGCGGATTTCACAGGTCTGTTCGCCGTCGCAATCGTCGCATTTTCGGTAGGCGGTGATCGACAGGCACGGCAGCGGCGCGATCGGGCCGTCGATGATGCGCAGGATTTCGCCGAAGGTGATGGTGTGGGCGGGCTTGAGCAGGAGATAACCGCCCTGCTTGCCGCGGCGGCTGACGACGATGCCGTGATGTTTCAGGTCGAGCAGGATCTGTTCGAGGAACTTCTTCGGGATCTTCTGCTGCGCGGCAATGTCAGAAATCATCACCGGTTCGTCGGCATCGGCATCCGCCAGAACCGTCAGCGCCCGCAGCGCATATTTCGCCTTTTGCGTAATCATCTCGGACCGTCGACACACACAGGCAGCGCGAATCTTCGCACCGCTTCAACATTACTTTCGCCTCTATTGCACAGCCAGCATGAACGGAATTTGAACGCGCGGGGGAAAGACTTGAGAGACAAGCACTTCGGCCTTGTTTTTCATTCTTGGCAAAGCTTAAGCAATCTATGCTAAAACAGCGCGTCCCGCACCTTTTTCGGCATCAATTCAGATTTCCAATTGACAGGCTGCGTGTAACTCTACTAAATTTATAGACATTCAGGCTGCAACGCGGATTTCCATCGGCCGGCGGCTGCTTTTCTGCATTGCGGCAGGTTCGGAGAGATATTTGCTCTTCCGGCCGCAGCTTTCGAAATCCCTTTTTCTGTCCGATCCGGGCTTGAACTGCGATACTCCCGTCAACTAAGGACAGGATTCTCATGGCTGTTATCAATGCGAATGCAGAAGCCGAGGCGCTGAACGACAAGCTGGCAGGCCTCGACCTTGCCGGACGTTTGTCGCTGGTGGCGGGCCTTGGCGGGCGCGTGGTGTTCACCACCTCGCTCGGCATCGAGGACCAGGTGATCACCGCCGAAATCGGCACGCACCGCCTGCCGATCGACATCGCCACGCTCGAAACGGGCCGGCTGTTTGCCGAGACGCTGGCGCTGATCGAGGAGACGGAAGCCCAATATGACATCCATATCCAGCGCTTCACTCCCGAAAAGGCCGATATCGAAGCCTATGCAGCGAAATACGGCCTCAACGGCTTCTACGAAAGCGTCGAGGCAAGACATGCCTGCTGCGGCGTGCGCAAGCTGAAGCCGCTTGCGCGTGCGCTCGAAGGGGCGACGATCTGGATCACCGGCCTGCGCCGCGGGCAATCGGCCAACCGCGCCGAAACGCCCTTTGCCGAATACGACGCCGAACGGCACCTCCTGAAGGTCAATCCGCTCGCCGACTGGGACCTGGAGGCGATCAAGGCCTTCGTTTCGGAAAACGGCGTGCCGGTCAATCCGCTGCATTCGCGCGGCTATCCCTCCATCGGCTGCGAGCCCTGCACCCGGGCGATCAAGCCCGGCGAGCCGGAGCGCGCCGGCCGCTGGTGGTGGGAGCAGGACGAGACGCGCGAATGCGGCCTGCATGTCGCCGAAGAGGCCTCAGCGCTCGCCGCACGATAATCAACCCTCACGGCTTTCCCGATCAGGGCGCGGCGACCGCCGCAGCCTTTGGGGAAGCCAACATCAAAGAATTGTTTGCGGGTAGCCGCAAACGACCGACAGCCTGGAGTAAGACATGCCCGATAGCCGTCCGGATACGGAACTCAGCAACCCGCAGAGCGCCAAGGCGCCGCTCGACCCGCATCTGAAGGCGCTGGAAAACGAATCCATCCATATTTTCCGCGAGGTGGCGGCCGAATTCGAGCGTCCAGTGATGCTCTATTCGATCGGCAAGGATTCCTCGGTGCTGCTGCACCTGGCGCGCAAGGCCTTCTATCCCGGCCGCGTGCCTTTCCCGCTGCTGCATGTGAACACCGGCTGGAAGTTCCGCGAGATGATCGCCTTCCGCGACGAGACCGCCAGGAAATACGATCTCGACCTGATCGAGCACGTCAATCCGCGCGGTGCGGCCGAAAACATCACGCCGTTCACGCATGGTTCGGCCGCCTTTACCGACATCATGAAGACCGAGAGCCTGCGCCAGGCGCTCGATGCCGGCCAGTTCGACGCCGCTTTCGGCGGCGCACGGCGCGACGAGGAGGCTAGCCGCGCCAAGGAGCGCATCTATTCCTTCCGCACGCCCGATCACCGCTGGGATCCGCGCAACCAGCGGCCGGAACTCTGGAACATCTATAACGGCATGATCCGCAAGGGCGAGAGCGTGCGCGCCTTCCCGCTGTCGAACTGGACGGAAGTCGATATCTGGCGCTACATCCAGGCCGAGGACATTCCGCTGGTGCCGCTTTATTATGCCAAGAAGCGCAAGTTCGTGGAGCGTGACGGCATGATGATCCTGGCCGAGGACCCGCGGCTCGAACTTTTGCCCGGCGAAGTGCGCCAGGAAGGCATGATACGTTTCCGCACGCTCGGCGACTTCCCGCTGACCGGCGCCATCCGCTCACAGGCGACCACGCTCGAAGAGGTGATCGCCGAACTCGAAATCGCAACGGTGTCCGAACGCCAGGGCCGCGCCATCGACCGCGACCAGTCCGGCTCCATGGAAAAGAAGAAGCGTGAAGGATATTTCTGAGATGACCGCAGCCAATACCGCCGTCTCGGCCGCAACCGCCGTCAGCCTGCCCGCGGCCGAGCCGCAGAAGGCCCAGCGCGATTCCCGCCCGCTGCGTCTCATCACCTGCGGTAGCGTCGATGACGGCAAGTCGACGCTGATCGGCCGCCTGCTTTGGGACACCAAGGCGGTCAAGGAAGACCAGGCCGCTACGCTGCAGCGCGATTCCACCGGCAAGCAGAACGATCTCGGCCTGCCCGACTTCGCGCTCTTGCTCGACGGCCTGCAGGCCGAGCGCGAACAGGGCATCACCATCGATGTCGCCTATCGCTATTTCTCGACCGACAAGCGGTCCTTCATCGTCGCAGACACGCCCGGCCACGAGCAATATACGCGCAACATGGCGACCGGCGCCTCGACCGCCGATCTCGCCATCCTGCTGGTCGATGCCCGCTTCGGCATTCTGGAACAGACGCGCCGCCACGCGACGATCGCCTCGCTGCTCGGCATCAAGCAGTTCGTGCTTGCCGTCAACAAGATCGACCTGACGGGCTATGACCGAGCCGGCTTCGACAAGATCAGCCACGAATTCCGGGAATTCGCGCTGTCGCTTGGCGTCAAGCAGATCACCGCCATTCCGATGTCGGCGCTGAAGGGCGAAAATGTCGTCTATTCCGGCCAGGCCGCCATGCCCTGGTATGCCGGCCCGACGCTGGTGGAGACGCTGGAGCTTGCCACCGTGCGCTCGTCGCAGACGGTCGGTTTCCGTCTGTCGGTGCAGCGCGTGTCGCGCCCGGGCGAAAGCTTCCGCGGCTATCAGGGCACGGTCGCCGGCGGCTCGGTGAAGCCGGGCGACAGCGTCATGATCCTGCCGTCCGGCATGGTCGCCAATGTTTCCAAGATCGTCACCTTCGATCTCGTGCGCAATGCCGCCGTCGCCGGCGATGCGATCACCCTGGTGCTCGACCGCCAGGTCGATGTGGCGCGCGGCGACATGATCGTCTCGATCGACGCCCAGCCGCAGGTCGGCCTTGCCTTCGACGCACAGATCGTCGCGCTGCAGCCCGAGGGCATCGAGCCCGGCAAACGCTACTGGCTGAAGAGCGGTTCGCGCCGCCAGCGCGTCCAGGTGCAGCCGTTAAGCCAACTGGAATTGAAGACCGGCACCTGGAACGCCGCCCAGCGGCTTTACATGAACGCGATCGGCAAGGTGCGCCTGTCCTTCGACGAAGCGGCGATCTTCGATCCGTACGAGCAGAACCGCCAGTCCGGCTCTTTCATCCTGATCGATCCGGAGACCAACAATACGGTCGCCGGCGGCATGGTGACCGGCAAGCGCAGCGAACTCGGCGGTCTGCACACCGGCGACGCCCGCGTCATCCTCTCGCTTCCGGCCGATCTTGCCGAGCAAATCATGGCCAGCGAACTCTTCGCCAGCCGCAGCCACGAGGCCGAAGTGCGCCGCATGACGGCGGCCGAAGCGGCCGACCTCTGGTCGAGCGCTGCAAGCGATATCTGACAGGAGATAAGGGGCCTGCAAGACTGGCCTCTTATGCGAGGTCGAATCCGCCGACGCTGGCTGGCGGATTCCTCGCGAAGGGTGCTGTCGCAAATTTCAATGATGACATCGATCGGACCCTCGGACGTTGCACGACGGCTTTCGGCCCGAAGCGGACTTGTGGTTGTTTCCTCCCATCTACTCATCTAAAAGAGCGATGAGAAATTGGGGACGAGATAGTGGTCTATGCTGATGGTTACTCCGAAGCCTCGTTAGATCGTCTCTCGATCAACAAATGCGTCTGGGTCGCATTGGCGGCGGCAACCAGGCAGTCCAAGAACTACGCGCGATTGCCAATCGGTGAGCAGGCCGGAATCGAGATTTTAGGGCTACTTGCTGACGTTTGGGATGCGGCAGCACGCCAAGATATCGCCTTCTGCGAAATGACCCTCCAACGCGTTATGGATTCGCTGCCACCAGAGGACACCGACAACAGCATCGACGTTATCATCGCGGAGAACTGCCTTTTGTCGCTCGCCTACGCACTCCGTTGTCAAATAAATGGTGAGAAGAAGGAAGCGCATTGGGCTTTAATGAAGGCCTACGACGCCGCAGATCAAATTGCGCTGATCCTATGGAGAGCGCAAAACGGCGAATCCTTTGCCGAAGCCGAGATCAGGGCTATGCCAGTTGTTCAACGCGAACTAGCCAATCAGGCTGCGGCATTTGACACGGCATTTTCCAGTTCCGAAAGTGAGGCGCTCGCATTGTTGGAAGGTGCTGCGTTTGCTGTTGAATTCGCCACTCCGAACGAGTGGCTTGCCTTGGCATCGTAATCTCGCGGGCATGGGGCAGCTATCGGCCCGAAGCGGACATTCCATACAGGACAGGCAATTGGCGAGTCTCGTATCCCGGGCGGTCGGCCTTTAAGCTGCAGCCCTCCATCGACGCGCCGCAACCAGCACACGCGAAAATGGCATGGCTGCTTGCAGGGCCATCCGGCCCCAAAGCAAAGCAGGCCTGACATCTGGCATCCGCCCGCCGACCCTGCCATAAATTGGTTTCATCGAGGGAGGCACCATGATGCAGAAGAATGCGCCGGACTTCAGCCTTGAGGGCAAGGTGACTTTGGTGACAGGAGCGAGCCGTGGCATCGGTCGAGCTTGCGCGCTTGCCTGCGCCGCAGCAGGCTCCGATATTGTTTTGGGAGTCCGCGATGTCGCAGCGTCGGCAGGACTGGTTGCCGAACTCGAGGGGACGGGAAGAAAAGCCCTCCCTGTCGAACTGGACCTTCCCAACAAAGCCCATATCGCACAAGCCGTCGACGCGGCGCTGACGACATTCGGCCGGATCGACGTCCTCATCAACAACGTTGGCGTGGCTCCCGGCGATCTCGCGGAACTCGTTGAGGAGAAGGATCTTGACGAGATCCTCGATGTCAACATCAAGGGCACCTTTCTGATGACGCAGGCAGTCGGGCGTCACATGATCAAGCACAACGGGGGCCGGATCATCAACATCAGCTCCCAGGCCGGCACCGTGGCGCTGCGCGGCGAGGCAATCTATTGCATGAGCAAGGCGGCGATCAATCACCTGACGCGCTGCCTGGCAGCCGAATGGGCACGCTATAATGTCACCGTGAACACCGTATCGCCGACGTTCATCCATACCGATGGGACAGCACCTTTTCTATCCGATGCCGCCAATCGCAAAGCGACGCTCGATCACATTCCCCTCGGCCGGATCGGTGAAACCGATGATGTCGTGGGTGCCGTCGTCTTCCTGGCATCACCGGCTGCGAGCCTGATCACCGGCGCGAACCTGCTGGTGGACGGTGGATGGTCCGTCGCTTGAGGCCGCGGCTCCTGCACGGCAGCGCAAATTGTATCCGGATGAAAACGACAATTTCCCCGGTTTAGATCACCTTCCATCAGCCTCGTTTCGTGGCTAAGTCTCCCAGCCGGATTCTGGCCGCTTGCTTGGAACCAATGACAGGCGAGACGGTTTCAGCTGTACTGTTTCAGCTGTGACTTTGGCATGACGCTGACGTGCCCTCCTGGCTGTGTAAGCCTCGATTTTGAGGAGACTTGCATCATGAAGAATTTGTCCACAATTCGTTCAGTCGCGGCTGCGGTTATCGCTGCAGCGGGAATCAGCTTTGCCGGCTCCGCGCATGCCGACAGCGGCACGATCAGCTTCTCAGTCTACAAGGCTGCCTTCTTTGTGGGTGGTTCCGGGGGCGAGGGTACGCTGACCTTCCATGGCCGCCGCTATCCCATCACTGTCGGCGGCATCTCGGGCGGCCTCGCCTTCGGGGCTTCCAAGACCAATTTTCACGGTACCGTTCGCAATATTCGCCGCGCTAGAGATGTGACGGGGGTCTACGGTGCGGCGGGCGGTGGCGGCGCGGTCGGCAAAGGGGCCCAGGTGATCGTCATGACCAATGAAAAGGGCGCCCAACTCGAACTCTCAGGCAAGCAGGTAGGCCTGCAAGTCAACGCCGATCTCAGCGGTATTGCCATCACGGTAAAGTAAGGCCGTCACTCCGTTCGTCGTCCCTGCAATCGGCCCACTACGCTGAACACAGGTTCGGCGTCACAGGCGCGCGCTGCGGGACGCCGCCAGACCAACAACGAAGATTGAGCTGGGTGACCTTCCGGCCGCTAAAAAAATCAGAGTTTTGCAAAAACGGAGTTTTTCAATTCACAATTCGCTGTTTACGCTTGCCCGCGGGCCAATGTGGGACCATTCTTAGATCGGATCCTGGCGGTGCGGTAAGCGAGAGGTCAGGCCTTGCAGCGTTCAATCGCGACCTCGACTTAACGTGGCGCCTTTTCTCGACTGACCCCGAGCGAGGAGGTTGTCCATGTCCACGCGCTCTGTCGACCATCCGCTGCAACCGGGCGACCGGGTCCCGAACGTTGTGCTTGATGCGATCTCGCGTGAGGGGAAGATCGCACTTGACGACTTTCGCGGCCGCAGCCCATTGTTGATCGGTTTGTTTCGAGGCCTGCATTGCCCGTTCTGCCGGCGTCACATCGCGGCGATGGCCTATCTCAACCCGACGCTGCGTGAGAAAGGCGTCCAATCCCTGGCTGTTGTAAATACCCCGGTCGAACGCGCGCGGCTCTATTTCCGTTACCATCCGATACCCGATCTTCACGCCGCTTCCGACCCGGTACGGGCTTCGCACCAAGCCTTCGGCTTACGCGAGATCGGGATCGACGCGCTCATGGCGATACGGATCGATCTTCCGGGCGAGTTGCCCGAGCCTATGGGCGTGAGGGCAATGGACGAATTTCTCAACGAGAAGGAAGGCTATCGAATGACGGAAGCCGATCAGCAGATGATGACCGCCGACCATGGGCAGCTCGTCGGTCAGTTCCTGATCGACCGGGAGGGCATAGTGCGCTGGAGCTCCACTGAAGTTCTGGAGCCTGGGCTGCAGACATACAAGGCACCGAATTCCCAGGAATTGATATCGGTCGCTTCCCAAGTCGCGCTTTGAGGTGTCAATGTCATAGAAGCAGTCCGTCGAGGCCTTTTGCGGTAGAACACGCGGCATCACCCGGCTATAAAACTTATGCTGCGTTGGCCTTTTTAGCGGTAACCGATGCCCAATTCTCCCGAATCCTCAGGTGAAAGCATTAGCAGTTCGAGCTCGAGTCGCAATCAGAACCTGGATTCCGCAGCGCAAGCGGCCGCCTCGGATTCGCCGGAAACCACCCAAGTCGGCGACGCGAAGCCGCCGAATGGATCCTTCGACCAGACCAGGCAGGCCGCCGGAACTCTGTTGCGTGCGATACGCCATGATGTGCAGGCAAGTTCTGCCTTGGCAAAGATCAAAACCGCCGCAATGCTCCGGGGGACGAAGCTCAGGAGGTCGACGCGACCTGGAATAGGGTCGGCTCCCCTGACATGGATGACGACTGCTTTGGCCAGAGCGGGGCGCCGTATTCGCGATCGGCGCTCAAAGCCGCGTGAAAGTCGACGGGGCGCGTCGCTCCTGGCGGGCTGGCGGAAGTTCGCTATGGGGTTCGCCCTGCTTGCCTGCCTCCTTGTCGGAAGCGTGCTAGTGTGGGCACTGAAAGACGTGCCCTGGGGCGAAATCCGCGATGGAACGCTAAAGCCGGTCGTGGTGCTGGAAACCGCCGATGGGGCGCCGCTGGTAAGACAGGGACCTTATCAAGGACCCTATGCCCGATACGACCAGTTTCCGCCCCATCTGATCGATGCCGTCCTTTCGATCGAGGATCGCCGGTTCATGGATCATTTCGGCATCGATCCCAGGGGCATCGGGCGGGCGCTTCTGCGGAATTTGCAGGCCGGCTCGGTGGTAGAAGGCGGCAGCACCATCACCCAACAACTCATCAAGCTGCAATATCTCGACAGCGACCGAACCATAAAACGAAAGATCCAGGAAGTCGTCATCGCCTTCTGGCTGGAGTGGAAGCTCGGCAAGGCGGAAATCCTGACGCGCTATCTCAACAGCGTTTATCTCGGCGCCGGCGCCACCGGCATGCCTGCCGCCGCGCGCATCTATTTCAACAAGGACATCGGCGCCCTCACCCTGCCGGAGTCGGCGATGCTGGCGGGATTGCTGCGGGCGCCGAGCCAATGGAATCCCATTGACAATTTCGAAGGCGCCCGGCAGCGCACCATGGTCGTTCTCGACGCGATGGCGGCCAATGGCAAGATCACCGCGCCACAGGCGGCGGAGGCCAAGACGAGCTTTGCCAAACTGCACCCGACGACGCCGACGCCGCGCTCCGGAAGCTGGTTTGCCGACTGGATTTCGCCGCAGGCAAGCGAAATCGCCGGCGCCTCGCCAGGTTCGACCACGGTGCGCACCACGCTGGTGCCGCAGTTGCAGCAGATCGCCGAACGGGTCGTCAAAAAAGCCCTGGACGGTGAAGGAAAGACGGTCGGAGCATCGCAGGCCGCCTTGGTTGCCATGACGCCCGACGGCGCGGTCGTCGCAATGGTTGGCGGGCGCGACTACAAGGCGAGCCAGTTCAACCGCGCCGTCACTGCGATGCGTCAGCCGGGTTCCACCTTCAAGCTGTTCGTCTATTACGCGGCGTTGAAGGCTGGGTTCACCTTGTCCGACCAGGTTCTGGACGCGCCGATAGACATTGACGGCTGGTCGCCGGAAAATTCCGGTGGCGACTATCGCGGCTGGGTAACGCTTGCCGAAGCCTTCGCGCGATCGCTCAACGCCGCGTCCGTGGCGCTTGCCGAAGAGGTCGGTCTGGACAATGTGATCGCCGCAGCCCGCGAACTCGGCATCGATGCGCCACTGGCCGATACCCCGTCCTTGGCGCTTGGCACATCCGAAGTCAATCTGCTCAACCTCACCAGCGCCTATGCGTCCGTCCAACTCGGCAAGGCCCCTGTCAAGCCATGGGGCATCATCGACTTCCAGGCTGCCGGGCAGCCGCAGACGTTTCGGGTTGGCCAACAATCGAAGCCGGATGTCGATCTTTCGCCCTATCAGTCGGATCTCCTCGGGCTGCTGCAGATGGTGGTTGAGCGCGGCACTGGACGCGGCGCAGATCCCGGCACTTTTGCGGCCGGCAAGACCGGCACGAGCCAGGACAATCGTGACGCCTGGTTCGTCGGCTTCACGGACGCGCTCGTCGTCGGTGTCTGGGTCGGCAATGACGATGACGCGCCGATGAAGGGGGTGACGGGCGGCAGCCTGCCAGCGCATATTTGGCGGGACTTCATGCGCGAGGCGGCGAGCGAACGGACGCTGAACGGCGTGCGATCGACCGAAGCGGTCGTCGATGGGCAAGGCGCGCCGCAGTCCTGCAACATCACCGCCTGCTCGCGCAGTTACCGCTCCTTCCGGCCATCCGATTGTACCTATCAGCCCTATTCCGGCGGCCGACGGCTTTGCGAGAAGTGATTCGGCTCCAGAGCGCCGCCATCCTCGCCTAGCGTGCGGTGTTTCCGATCAGCCGCAGCAGGTGCCTGCGCGTTACTCCCCCAGAACGTTTTTCAGCGCATCGATGACGACGCGAATGGAGGGGATGTCTTTGATATCCGAATGGACAACCAGCCAGACCTCTCTCGTCAAAGGACGTTCCGTCTCAATGCGCTGCAGACCGCTGGACTCGGTGACGGCGAATTCGGGCAGCATGACGACGCCTGCGCCAAAACTTGCGGTTGCGGCCTGAAACTCCAGAACGGACGACCTCACGGCGATCGGCCGGCCGGCGGCCAGCTCGATCAGCCGCAACTGTTGCGGTGAGGCATTCATGGTTTCGTCGTAGCCGATGAAGGTCCAGTCCTGCGGTGGAACGGTTTCAAGATAGGTCTTTGTTGCGTAAAGGTGAAAGCTTGTCTCGCCGAGCTTGACGATCGAGTAGTCGCCATCCTCGGGACGCGACATCCGCACGGCGATGTCGGCCTCTCGCCTGTTCAGCGAGGCGAGGCGCTTTTCTCCGACAAGCGTGATCTCGACGCCGGGATGGTCGCGCCTGACGACCGCGATCGGCTGTGCCAGCAGCACGCTCGAGAGTGCGGGGGGCGCGCTGATCCTGACGTGACCGCGCAATTCCGTGGTGCTGCTGCGACCAAGCTGCTCGATGGCCGCTGTCTGGACCGCGACGATAGCTGCGTGCCTGGCAACCTGCTCCCCGTCCTGGGTCAAACTGATGCGCCGTCCGCGCCGGTCGACGAGCTTGCGACCCAGGCTGGCTTCAAGCGACGAAATGCGCCGGCTTACAGTGGCGTGTTCGACGCCGAGCTGCTTTGCGGCGCCAAGCAGCGTTCCCGACTGGGCAAGCGCCAAGAAATGCCGAAGATCGTCCCAGTCGATATTTGTGAATTCTCTCCCAATCATTGTGAAACAATAGGGAATTTTCACACATCACGCCAGCGCTTAATCTCCCGACATAAAGGAGAGCACGAGCGATGACCGACCAAATCATATGGCTGAACGCCCCCGGCGACGTCACCCAGTTCCATGTCGAGCAGCATGATTGCAAGCCTCCCGGTGACGGCGAGATCAAAATTCGCCATGAGGCGATCGGAACCAACTTTCTCGATGTCTATCATCGCAAGGGCCTCTATCCGATGCCGGCCTACCCCGCGGTGATCGGCGCCGAGGCGGCGGGCATCGTCGAGGATGTCGGCGCGGGCGTCTCGATGTTGCGAAGGGGTGACCGCGTCGCCTATGCCGGGCCTCCGGTTGGCGCCTATCGCTCCGCGCGGAATATAGCCGCTGAAAGGGCGATCAAGCTGCCGGATGCCGTTTCGGCAAAAACGGCAGCTAGTTCGCTCCTCAAGGGCATGACGGCCTACATGCTGTTGAAAAAGACTTATGACGTGCGTGGGGGAACGCAGGTTCTGATCCATGCCGCCGCGGGCGGGCTCGGCAGCATCCTCGTTCGCTGGGCCAAATCGCTCGATGCCACGGTGATCGGGACGGTCGGTTCTGCCGAAAAGGCTGCGCTCGCCGCGTCCTGTGGCGCCGATCACCTTATCGTCGGACGAGACGCCGATATCGTCTCGGAAGTGAAGCGGTTCACCAACGGGCTCGGCGTAGACGTTGCCTATGACGGCATCGGCGGCGACATGCTCCTCAAAACCATACGCTCTGTCCGGCCATTCGGCATGGCTGTCACCATCGGTCAGGCCGCCGGTGCCATTCCGCCCGTGCCTGTCGAGGAGCTTCGCCCGGGCAAGGCCCTCTCCCATCCGAGCATCATGGCCTGGTGTGCTGACATCGGACAGTATCGCGAAGCAGCACTCGCTGCAGTCGGGGCGATGGAAATGGGAATCGTTTCGCAGATCGCGGCCGAATACCGTTTGGCCGATGTTGCCAAGGCGCACGAAGAAATGGAATCCGGACGCTCGGCGGGCAGTATCCTGCTGATACCCTGAGCAAGAGGCGCCGGCAGAGCCTTTGCTTCGCCGGCGCTTCCGGCCATCCCGTTCCTGCCATTTATCCAGAAAACAGCACTATATTATGCATTATAGCTATCTACAGCCGTAATCCCTGTTGAGCTAAAGCTGCCTTGCCATCGGGTGGGCCATCGGCATCGGCCACCGCCCTCCCGGCAGAAAGAGGCCCGGCTCTCCAGCCGGCAGCCAATGACAGGGAAAGATGAAAGCCATGTCTACAGACAACAAGCCACTGATTGCGATTACCGGTGCAACGAGCAAACAGGGCCGCAGCGTCGTTGCGACCCTTCTTGCAAGCCAGCGCTTCCGCGTCCGTGCTTTCACGCGCAGAAAGGATTCGCCGGAAGCTTTGCGTCTGGCGAAGCTCGGCGCCGAGATCGTCCCCGCGCCTCTCGAGCTCGGCCGGCAGAAGGATCTCGTTGCTGCGTTCAGGGGCGCGGACGGTGCCTTTCTGATGACGCCGCCGATCGCCCCGCCGGAGACAAGCGAGGCGCCTCTCGGGCAGCAACTGGCGGATGCCGCCGTGGAGGCCGGCGTTAAGCACATTGTTTTCAGCACGCTGGAGAATGTCGACACGATCACCGGCGGGACGAAATATGCGCCGCATTTCACCGACAAAGCCCGCGTTGCCGATTACATTCGCGGCCTGCCGGTCTCGCATTCCTTCATCATGCCGGCATTCTTCTACACCAATCTTCTCGAATATTATGCGCCGCGCATGGATGGCGACACTCTGCTCTTGCCGATTTATCTTCCTGAAGATTTCCGGGCACCTTTTGTCGATCCGCTGACGGCGACCGGGCCTGTTGTCCTCGAGATCGTCTCGCACCCCGAGCGCTTTAACGGCACGACGCTGCCGATCGTCGGCGATATCATTTCGCCGCGTGAGATGGTCGAAACCTTTCAACGCGTGACCGGCATCAAGGCCGAGTATCGGAATGCTTTCACCAGGGACGGGCTACTGACCTACTTTCCGGAGTTTGCCACCAACGAATTTCTCGTTCGAGAGATTCTCGGGATGGTCGAATATGCTGTCGAGTATGGCTATTTCGGCAAGGAGCACGATCTCGAATGGAGCCGGCGCCTGGTCCCCGAGACGCTCAACTGGGAGCAGTTTCTGCGGACGTCGGGGTGGCGCGGCGACAAGCGGTCTTTCGCAGGTTGAAGCCTGTCTCGCAAAAGCACGGCAGCGGTATTGCGAAGACCTACGTCGGCCGGATTCCCGGCAGCCTGGCAATCTCGGCGGCAAGAAAGTCGACGAGGAGCCGAACGCGGGCGATGGCTGCACGCTCCGGCACTATCAGCAAGCTCACCGGAACCGACGAAGGCCGATAGTCTCCAAGCACCACCTCGAGCCGGCCATCGTCCAGAAGATCGTGAACCAGCCAGAGATGGGTCGGGCCGATGCCGCGTCCGGCGGCAAGGGCTTCGCGCGCCGCAAGCCCGTGGTCGACACGCAGCCGGCCGCTGACCGGGATCACCAGGCTGGTGCCATCGGGAGAGGAAAGAAGGAGCTGATTGCTGCCTGCGACGTTGGACATCACCACGGTTTCGTAGCGTGACAGATCGGCCGGGCGCTCCGGGCGTCCCCGGGCGGACAGATAAGCTGGAGCGCCGACCAGCAGCCGCTGGCTCTCTCCGATCGCATGAAGTTTCATCGAGCTGTCGGCGAGAGGTCCAAGACGCAGTGCCACGTCAACGCCTTCGCGAACCAGGTCGATACGCTCGTCCGTCAGGTTGAGGTCGACGCGGATATCAGGATGCCTGTCCTGGAAGTCAAAGATCATGCGCGTGACATGCATGACGCCAAGCGCTGCCGTACACGAAAGGCGAACTGCGCCGGCGGGGGCCTGACGGGCATCTCTGGCTTCTTCCGCAGCCTGTTCGACCAGCCGCAATATCTGAAGGCAGTTGGTATAATAGCGACTGCCTTCCTCCGTCAGGGTGACGCGGCGCGTGGTGCGGCTGAGGAGGGCCACGCCGACTGCCTCCTCCAGTTCATTGAGGTGCCGCGTCACGGTGGATTGGCCGACGCCCAGCTCCCTTGCGACCATCGACAGGTTGGCGCGCTCGGCGACCCGAACAAAGGTGCGCATTCTGTCAAACGACAAGCCTACCTTATCCATTTTTCAGCAAAGTGATCGTCATATCGTCCATATAGGGAATAATGCCAATGATGCCTAGCGGCTGCTTCAGCAAGGCTCGGCTCCACGTCTATTGTTGCGGTGTCGGAGCGGATTAGCGTGTCGAACCGCGCGGGATGATCGAAAAACCGCAATCGACCCTGTCTTCGTCAGGCGGTTCGTCGCGGATGGCGCGCAGCAGCATGTCGGCGACGCGGTAGCCGATGTCCTGGCGCGGAATGTACACCGTCGTCAGCGACGGCTCGATGAAGGCGGAGAATTCCAGATCGTTGAAGCCGCAGATGCCGAGCTCCTCCGGCACGCGGATGCCGCGCGCCTTGCATTCGATAAGGACGCCGAGCGCCAGTTCGTCGCTCTGGGCAAAGACGGCATCGACATCGGGCACGCGCTCGATCAGGCGGGCAAACAGATCCCGGCCGAGGCCGGTGCGGCTTGGCGCATCCCCGCCGATAATGAGATCGGGATCGAAACGTCCCGCGCCCCGCATCACCGCCTCGTAGCCCTCTATCCGCCGGCGCGAGCGGACATCGGCGCCGCGGCCGAAGAAGGCGATCCTCTTGTAGCCCCTCGACAACAGGAAGCGGGTGGGTTCGGCGCCTGCCATATAATGATCGAGGCCGACGACCAGCTTCTGCGGCTCCTGGCTCAGATCGGTGACATGGGCGATGGGACAAGCGGCATTGTCGATCAGCGGCAGAAGATCGCGATAGGATTCGGCGCCGGCAATGATGACGCCGGCCGGCTTCTGCGTCAGGAAGGATTTCAACAGGCCGGCCTCGCCCTCGGCATGGTGCAGCGTATTGGAATATTGCACGGTGAGATCGGTGTTGCGGAAACGATCCTCGATGCCGATCATCAGGCTGGTAAAGCCGTATTGGTGCAAGGCGGGCGTGATGACGGCGACGATGCCGTTGTGGCGGCCGGCCAGCGCCCGGGCGGCGAGATTGGGAATATAGCCCATCTCCTCAACGATGCGCAGGATCTCCTCGCGCAGATCCTCGGAGACGATTTCTGGATTGCGCAGCGCGCGCGAGATGGTGATCGGGCTGACGCCCACCTTCTTGGCCACATCGCTCAGCTTCACAGGCGCGTCGCGCCTGGACTTCCTCCCCCACTCCACCGACTTGCTCATCGTCCCCCGTCTGCCGTCATGGGACTCGACCACCGCCGATTCTCCCTCATTATTTTCTGAAGAAGAAATATTTTAGAGTCTACTAACATCTGATCGTCTCGACATGTTCCGGCAGGCTCAGGATCATCATTCGGCAATTTCGGGCGCGGACGGCGGACCGCCGATCGCCGGCATAGGCCCGCTTAATTTCGATGGAAAGGGAGCCATGATGCCGAACGGAAGCTGCCGGCGCCGCAGCCCTCTCGAAAGCATGGTTAAACCCAAGTGAAACCTTACAAATCGGCAATATAAACATGATGGATATTTAATTTGTAAATCGGTCCGGCGCGATCATATGAATCGGCAAGCGCGAATTCTTCCATTCGCCCGGCCGCCGCCCGCGACGACTGCGCGTGCCCCCGAGAGAATTGGCGCCATACGCCATTCGACGCCAGGTCCCATGACATGGAACCACGACGCCATCAAAAGCCAATCTTCTTCCAAAGGGCGAGTGCCCAAGGGATTACCGCCATGTCACACATCCTCCGCCAACACCGCACCGCAGCGCTCGTCGGAGCCGCGATCATCGCCGGCGCGGCCTGTCTGCCTTTTGCGATCAACACGTCCAAGGCTTTTGCCGCGCCTTCGGATACCGGCGGCATCCTTGCCGCAAGCGGCTCGTTCGCCTCAATCGTCGATGCCGACAAGCCGGCCGTCGTCACCATCACCACGACGATGAGGACGACCGATGTCAGCGCCGATCAGCAATCGCCAATGGACGAGCAGTTTCGCCAGTTCTTCGAGGATCAGGGCATCCCCCTGCCCCGGCAGGCGCCGCACAATCAGCCCTCGCAGCATGCGATGGCGCTCGGTTCCGGCTTCATCATCAGCCCCGACGGCGTCATCGTCACCAACAACCATGTCATCGACAATGCTCTCGATATCAAGGTGACGCTCGACGACGGCACCGAACTGCCGGCCAAGCTGATCGGCACCGATCCCAAATCCGATGTCGCCGTCCTGAAGATAGCGGCGGGCAAGCCGCTGCAGACCATCGCCTGGGGCGATTCCGACAAATTGAAGCTCGGCGACCAGATCCTGGCGATCGGTAATCCCTTCGGCATCGGCACCACGGTGACGGCGGGCATCGTCTCGGCGCGCGGCCGCGACCTGCATAGCGGACCCTATGACGATTTCATCCAGATCGATGCGCCGATCAACCACGGCAACTCAGGCGGCCCGCTCGTCGACCGCGAAGGCAAGGTGGTCGGCATCAATACCGCCATCTATTCGCCGAACGGCGGCAGCGTCGGAGTCGGCTTCGCCATTCCCTCCGATGAGGCCAAGGCGATCGTCGCCAAGCTTCAGAAGAACGGCTCGATCGATCACGGCTATCTCGGCGTGCAGATCCAGCCGGTCACCAAGGACGTCGCCGATGCCGTCGGCCTCGACAAAACCGGCGGCGCGCTGGTGGCCGCCGTTTCCGCCGATACGCCGGCCGCCCAAGCCGGCCTGAAACCCGGTGATATCGTCACCTCGGTCGGCGGCGAGGCCGTCAAGACGCCGAAGGACCTGTCGCGGCTCGTCGCCGATCTTTCGCCGGGCACGCGGGAATCGCTCGCAGTCTGGCGCGACGGCAAGACGATCGATCTCAACGTGACCGTCGGCGCCAATGCCGACAGCCAGAAGCAGGCCGCGACGACAAGCCCGGAAACGCAGGGCCAGGCCTCCGGCCAGCCGAGCCTCGGCATCGGCCTTGCCGACCTGACGCCCGATGTACGCCAGCAGCTCGACCTGCCCCGCTCGGTCAGCGGCGCCGTGGTCGCCAGCGTCAAGCCGGACAAGTCGGCGGCCGCGGCCGGCATCCAGTCGGGCGACGTCATCGTCTCGGTCAACGACCGGCCGGTGCACAATGCCCGCGATGTCAAGGCTGCGATCGCCGAAGCCGGCAAGGCCGGCCGCAAATCGGTGCTGCTGCTCGTCGAGCGCGACGGTCATAAAACCTTCGTCGCCGTGCCCTTTTCCGCGGCCTGAGGCGGCTGCATGTTTCGACATTCAAAATTGCAGATGGAAAGCCCGTGAAGACGGGCTTTTCCTTGTCTTCGTCCCGCCCCGGCACAAGGCTGCGGCCTCCGGGCCATTCCTCTCGCCGCGCATGGTAAATTCCGGTATTTCCCGCAAAAATCCGACGAGAACGGTAGTTTTTCGTGCCGGAAAGCGACAGGGAAACAAGAGGTTGCGCCATCGCCTGACAGGCGGGCAGAAACTGACCGGCTGCCGCCGGACGAATTAACCCTACCGGCTTACCTTAATATCAGCATCCGCTTGAATGCGTGCCGCCCTATGCCATCGTCTTTTCACGATTACAATGTCCGGGATGGCTCACCGGACCCACAGCCCACCTTTCCCAGGAAAGACCGGCTCCATGCATCAAGGGCGTAGCAACATCAAACGGAGGGTATGCCATGAGCAATGTCGTGGAATTTCGTGCCAAATGCCCGCATGTCGAAACTCTGTCCGACTGCCGCGAGGCGCTTGAACCGCATGTGATGAAGATTGTCGCCGAGGCCGTCGGCTGGGGCTTTCCCCCGGCGGAAGCGGCCATGGTGGTCGCCGATATCGCCGATGATTACATTCTGATGCTGTCGCGTGAGCTGCAGCATTAAACGGAGGCGCGCAGGCACCCGCACGCCACCGTCAGCCAGGAATGACCTGCCTCAGTGGGCCGCGCAGCGCCTGCAGGGGTAGCAGGGGATACAGGAGACGAAAACCGTGCCACGCGGCCCATCGATGAAAACACCGGCTCGTGCCGGAAGTTCCCTGCGGAGATACTTGAACAGCGGAGTATTTCCTAACTTATTTCTCGAGGCGGAAATATTCCGTTACCGATAGTCGCGCCTCCCGGGTAAAACTTCGCCGCACAATCTATCGATGCCGGCATTTGTGCTTCCGCGTTCGGAAATACAGACAGCTCGGCTGCATGCATTCACCGCCATTTCGGCTGGCGTGGCGGCGCATTGGCCTGGATCTCATGCAACGGCGCGCGAGAGCCGAGCAGCTTTTTCAGCTTCTTCTCCTCCGCCGGCCCAATTCCAAACTTGCGGCAATGCTCAGCAACATCATGCTCCCGCGGACCGGGAATACGGACTTGGCGATTGTTCATGCTTTTCATGTCTGTTTCCTCCTGAAAGGAATAACAAACAGGCGCCGGTTTGGTTCGTTAGCAAAGTCTAAAATTTAGGAACCTTTATCTCGCCCTTAATGACACCAATGTATCAGGCGCAGTTTCGCTGGATTGCTGTCGATCAACGCCCCCACCTCAACTGATCTTCAACCAGTGCCTGAGCGCCGCCACGGCGCCGTCGCTGGCATAGGCGACGATGCCGCCAGTCGTCAGCCCGGCGAAGGCGATCAGGCCTGAAATCCCGTAGCCGATCGATTTCATCCGTTTCCACTCCGCGAGCGCCGGGGCGTCTCCTGGTTCTTCTCGACGGTTTCCTTGAGCATGCCGATCTCGGCGCGGATCCGTGCATCGGCGCCGCCGCTGATCGCTGCTTTCGTATCGACATGGGCGATCTGCCTTGTCTGCTCGTCGAGGCGCTTGTGGATCACCGCCCTTCCATCATAAGCATTGGCTTTTTCGTCGCTCATCTTCTGGCGCAGCAGCGCGACGTTTTCCTCGATGCCGGTCAGCCTTCCCTCCACGCGCCCGAGAGCGCGCAGGATCGGAGCCGTATTCTCTTACCCACTTGCGCAGGACATTTTCATGAACATCCAGATCGCGGGATGCCTGCGCAACGCTGACCCCACGCTCTCGCACCAACTTCACTGCCTCAAGCTTATACTCGCGGCTGAACTTCCTTCGTTGCATTCATGCGTTCCAGTTTCATTGGAAACACCTTAACTCGGTGTCCACGAAACCGGCAGCAGGTCACGCCGCTCCGGCTGCGGCTTTGGTGAAACGCTACCCCACTCTCCGTCATCCCAGGCGTTGAGGAGCCTTGAGGCTGGGATCATGCGCGGTCCCCATCGGGACGGGGGTGGATCCCAGGGTCAAGCCTTGGGATGACGGAGCAAGGAGTGGACTCTGTGGCAAAACCGACTGGTGTATGATGGCGCTGGCCAGAAAGTCTTGGCGAATACGCATGAGATCGAAGAGCGATACCGACTTGATCGCCGATATCACCTCTGGATTCAACATTCGCAGCTTGGATTTGCGGTAGTGATAAATGATCTCTCAGGGGGTGACCAAGCGCTGATTGTCGGTCTCGCGCCAGTGTAAAATCGAGCCTTCTCGACCAAGGTGAACGCCAGATTCCACGCGTTGCTCCGACAGGTTTGGCAAAACGCCACCCCACCCTCCGTCATCCCAGGCCTTGAGCCTGGGATCCATGCCCGACCCAGCAAAACCAACATGGATCCTCGGACGGCAAGCAATACCATCCATGGTCATCGAGGATTATATTAGCAGCAGGCCGTCGATTACACGGGTGGAGGAGCCTGTGAAAACCGCGAGACTTTTTCTGTCCTTCGTCACCTTTCTTGGCGTCACGCTGGCTGAAAGCCCGGCAAAGGCCGACGAACTGGTGCGGTTCGAAAGCGTGCCCGTGAAGCTCAGCCCGTTTCGTATCCGCAAAGCCCGGGAGCTGGGGGAAATTCTCCCGCAGCCGCAAGGCACGCCCTTGCTCGGATATTTGTCCCGGCCTCCAGGCGATGGCCCCTTCCCGGCCGTCGTCGTCATGCATGGATGCGATCACATGCGTGCGAGCGTCAGGGAGCTTTGGCCGCAACGGCTGGTCTCATGGGGTTATGTCGTGCTTGTTGTCGACAGCTTCACCACTCGCAGCCTCACCGACACATGTCGAAGCCACCTCCCCGACCGCGTCTTCGACGCCTATGGCGCTTTGGAATTCCTGTCGAAATCAGGCTTCGTCGATGCCCGGCGCGTCGCCTTGATGGGCTTTTCGGCGGGCGGCACCGCGACGCTGGACGCCACGAAAATCGAAGGATACGAGCAGCTCGTGGAGCGCAAGTTCCGCGCGGCGATTGCCTTTTATCCCGCCTGCGACGCAGATCGTGGCGATGCGACGGTGCCGAACCTGATTTTGATTGGCGAACGTGACAATTGGAGCCGGCCCGAACGATGCCAGAAGAGGCTTGCCCGTTTCAGTGACAATGCCGCGCCCGTCGAACTCAATATCTACAAGGGCGCTTATCACGGTTTCGATGCCCCGGAATTCGCGGTGGGAAAGCGGGTTTTGGGTCATATCGAAAAATACGATCGCAACGCCGCGGCAAAGTCCATCCGCAGCGTGTACACGTTTCTTCGCAAGCACTTGGGAAAGTAGGCACCCACGCCGCCCACCCTCCGTCATCCCGGACCTTGAACCTGGGATCCATGCCAGCGGCCGGAGACCTGCTTGGGTCCTCAGGTCAAACCCCAGGTGGACGGAGTGCAAGGCGATCTCTGCGGTTCGGACCTGAGAGACTCGTGGCGATCTCGCAAGGGCGTTTCAGCGATGCCCGCGGCACGGCCGAACGAAAGTGCCTAGACGCCGCTCGGCCGCCCGGATGTGGTCGCCTGGCCTGCCGGAGACAAGACATCTTCCTCGGCGGTCGGCAGCCTTCCCTCCGGCGTCAGCTCATCGACGGCTTTCGGAAGATCGCGGCTCAAGCGCCCGAGAATCTCCTCATGCGACAGGCCGGTATTCCTGGCGATCTCGTTCAGAACATCGGGGCCGAGGGCTTCGGCGAGCTCGCCGTCCTTGATGTCGGCGTTCTGGCCGGGGCGCACCCAGGATTCCATCTTGTCGGCGTGGCCGTTCTGCTGGAACGTCTTCAGGAGGTCGCCGAGACCGCCGCTGACGATGCCGCCGGAGGTCAGGCCGCCGAGAAGGCCGCCCAAGCCACCGCCGGAACCGAGCCTGCCGAGAATACCGCCGAGCCCGCCCTGCTGCTGGCCTCCCGCGCCGGATGGCTGCGGGTTCTGCAGGCCGCGCAGGAGCTCGCCGATTTTCTCCCTGTTCTGGTAGCCGGCAACGGCAAGAACGGCGAGAAGCGCCTTCAATTGACCACTCATCATGATGCATTCCTCCGGTGATTGTCAGTACGGTTCAGGCGAACCGCTCCATCTGTTGTCTGCAATTCGACGGGAAAACCGCTTCGGTCCGCTCGGCCAGCCGACGTTGCAAAAAAGCAATGTCGCGCTAAAGCGTCCGGACAGCCGGTTTCATTTTCGTACGGTCATATTTCCGGGCAGCCACGCCGGTTGGCGAAGACCATGCGTTCCGGCCCGCGGCGCGTCATTCCCTGGACGACAATGCTGCGCGGCGACATGCGGACGATCTGGGCGCGGCGAAGGCCTTCGCTGCGGGCAATGTCGAGCGCGTCATCGGGATCGCAGCCACGCGGCCCGCGACGGCCGTAGCGGTCGTAACGGTCGCGGTCTCGGTCCCGGTCCCGGTCGTAAACGCCGACCCCACCGGGGCCGAGGCGCAATTCCAAATCCTGCGCAGCGGCGAGCGTCGGGGCGATGGTCAGCCCGCTCATGGCGGCCAGGCCGCACAATATGAACTGAAGAGACTTATGCATGGTTTCCTCCCATGGTCTTAGGCTTATTGCCATACCAACATCGCTATTGGGATATTGTTCCGTGAGCAGGAGAAGCCGGGGCAGGAGCGAAAGCCTCCGGTCACCTCCGCGGCCCGGCCATTCAGTTCTGGAGCCGCACATGCTGCTCCAGCCAGGCGACGCGAAGCTGCAGATCGACGCCGCCGTCCACCAGAACCGACGCTTCTCCAACCAGGCCTTGCGCACCCTGCCAGCTGGCAAGGAATTCGGCGACGATCCGGGCGAAGCAATCGCTTTCAAGCCCGGCCACCACTACGCGACATCTGTCAATGTCGCAGGCTCGGCCTCCGGTAAGGAGGAACGCTCTTCGATGATCGCGTTCAGCATCCGCAACACCACGGTCGGGGCGATATGATGTGGCAAATGGCCGACGCCTTCGAGGCATTTCACAAGGAGGCCGGGATGTCTTTGCCGAAGCCAACCGATGTGCCGGTCCGGATCGACGACTAGGTCTTGCGACCCGAAGAGCACATGAACGGGAAGCTGCTCGGGCAGACCTGCCAGCAAAACCATGTCCCGGTTGAAGGCTCGCAACTCGTCGGCCATCGTCTCGATCGCGCTTGCCCGGATCATATGGCCGGCAGGCAACATGCTCAGATGGGAGGGAAGAGCATTGGGGAATGATGATGAGCGAAGTCCGTGCCGGAGAAAGAAGGAAGCCCAGCGAGGCATGATGTGGCGGCGGATCGCCGGCCCTATCAAGGGCGCAACCGCGGCGCGCAGCAGGATCAAGGGTTCCGGGGGAACCGGGCTGCAGCAAGGCGAGAGCAACAAGAGCGCTTTCAAGAGCTCAGGTCTGCGGGCGGCCAGATGAAGGGCTGAGGCACTGCCGATCGAATGGGCGACGATCGTTACAGGGCCGACCCCCGCGGTCTCGATGAAACGCTCAAGCCAGAAAGACTGCCCGAGCGGACCCCGCTCCGGTGGCGGCAGCGGGGAACTCAATCCGTAGCCGGGACGATCGACGGCGATCAGTCGGTGTTTGCTGTTTTCGATAGGAAGCAGCACCTCTTGCGCCAGACTGCCGCAGCCATGAAGAACAACAACTGGGCTTCCATTTGTTGAGCCGCTTTCAAGGACATGAACCTGTTGGTCGTCGATGACGCTGATCGTCCCGAGTCTCGGCTGGATGAGCTGCTTCTTCAACATGGGCAGCAAACCCGGCAGGCCAGCAAAAGTTCCGGCGCCGATAGGGCAAGCGACTGATAACATGTGATTTAATACGTCGTCGACGGACATTCTCGAGGGTACGGCGAACTTTCGGCCGGCATCCGATTTCCGTGCCGCAGGCCATTCGCTCGCATGATGGCCCGGATTCCCTGGATTGCTGTACGGCCACCTACATCTTATTCTAGTGTCCTCGCGCCCCATAGCCGCGGAACGTGTGTCACGCCGATTTCACGCGATTTCTATGGCGGCTCTGATTAGATTCTGCTGAGATTTCGCCAGCAGGATTTTGGCCAGCACCGCCGGCCGCCGCAATGGTGAGGAGTTCTCGGGCCGATCAAGCATCCCATGGTGGGCGGCGGTCGGCTGTTTGGTCTTGATCATGCTGCAGCAGGGGGCAGCTGAAGATGCAATTTCCGGTCCATTCAAAGACGATCGCCGAGCTTGATTACGACAGCCAAACCTGCCTCTTGCGGGTGCTCTACAAAGACGGACGAGTAAGCTCTGTTCCCCATGTCGCTCCCACGCTCGTGATGAAAATCGTCGCGCGCGTTCCCGTCGAAAAATCGTCATACCTCATGCAGACGGCCATCTGAGACTTCCGCGAAGCGGATCAGTCAAACAGCGCCTCTTTCCGCGTGGAACCTTTTCCTGGCCGACCGGGATGGATCCTCTACCGCCGATCGCTTCCGCCTAGGCCATCCTTGCGATCTATGAAAGCTTCGGCTTCATCCACCACGCGTTCCTTGATGGCATCATGAGTATCGGAGGCAACGTCCACGGCCGTGTGATAGACCTCCGACGCTACCTCTTTACCCTGCGCGACGACGTCCTGGGCCTGGCGGCTGAGGCTATCTCTAGTGCTATCTGCGGCTTCGCCGACCAACTCATCCTCGGTGTCGGTATGGGGCAGCGCCGCGCCGATCGCGGCACCGACCGCGAAAGCCAGAGCACCGCCGACCAGCGGCTGGTCGCGGAAATGGGTGAGGATCGCCTCGTTGAGCTTGCTCGTTTGCTCCTGAAGACTGGTCGCCGCCGAAGAGGATCGGCTCGACAGCGAGCTCGCCGCGCCGGACGCACGGGCGGTTAGGTCGCTCGCGGCGCTTTTCGCCTGCTCCCATTTCTCCGCCGCCCAGCCGGTTGCCGCGTCGAGCATTGCACCAGTTTCGTCGGCGATCTGATTGATCTGTTTTCCGCTGGCGTCGGCAAAGCCGCGATAGGTCTTGCCCGCCTCGTCCATGAAATGGCCGGCGCGAGCTCCTGTTTCGTCCGTCAACGCCTTCAACCGCTTGCCGGATTCGTCGGCAAAATGGCTATAACGCGCTCCGTTTTCCATTGCCGGCGGACCAATCCTGCGAACCCGGCCGGTCGCCGGATAAAGCGGGTATTCAGGATCCTCCCTCCAGGTCGCCGTGTCACCTGATGACGGACTGCCCTTTGCCATGAGCCAGGCGAGGCTCACGCCCATCAGCGCGACCGGCAGAGGGTTCGCCTTGAGGGCGCGGCCAAGATTGCTGACATACTCTGCGCCGCCGCTTCCCTTGGCGTATGCGATGACCTCATCGATGAGCTGGCCCGGCGACATCCGTTCCTGAATCGCGTCAATCCGGTCTCCTATGCGGCGGCGGTCCTGGTCGATCTCCCGCTGAAGCTCGGCCGATGTTTTTTCCATTGAACTTTCCATCAGATTTTGTCCTTCACAACATCAACGTCGCGGCGAAGCGAGGTCGCAGTACGATCCAGTGTCATGTTATTGGCGCGAAGCGCGGCGAGGCCCCGGGAGACCAATGCCCAGGCGATGCCGGCAATGATGATGCCGACGATCAGAGAGGCGAGCGCACTGGCAGTGGTTTGGGTAAAACCCTGTGTCACGAGGAAGGCCGCGAGACCGCCGACAAGGGCACTCAGCAAGACGCCGACCGCCCCGATCGCCAGAACCACTCCAACTAGGAGAATTTCCACGCCGCTGAGCGCCTGCGAAAGTTTTTCCGAAGCCTCCGCCTTGGCAAGATCGATTTCCTTGCGGAGCAGGCCCGTGACGTCACCAACGAGGCCACTGACGAGCTCGGAGAGGGGTGTGTTCTCTGAAGATTTAGCCATAGTTTTCGCCTCCGGTCGTTGCGATGCCGGGGCGAAGGCCAATCGATGGTTCGCGCGGCGCGGCAGCTGTTTGCCTTTTCGCGGAGGCTGTCAGGAAGCGGCTCGCGGCCAGGCCTGCAAGTGCGGCTATCCCGAGAAAGGCGAGCGGTTGCCTGCGCCCGAAATCCTCGGCCATGGTCGCGATTTCGCCGATGTCCTTGCCTTCCATCCGCCGAGCGACGGTCTGCACGCTCCGCCCGATTTGCCTGGCGTATCGCCCGACCTCCGCCTGGCCGGAGCTTTCCATTTCGGCGCCCGCTTTCTCAAGTGCCGTTGCAACGCCGCCGACCTGGCGAGCAGCGAAGCTGGTGCGTTCGGAAATGACCTCCTTGACCTTCTCGACGGCAGTGTCGGCGCCTTCCTTGATTGTTTCCTTGGCGGCGGAAACATCTTCGCTCACCTTCGCTTCCAGATCGGAAATGGACGTGCGCGTCCCCGGCGAAGAACCCAAACCAGGGGATGAGGACGGTGTCTGCGCCGATGCGCTTCTTCCTGCCGGATCTGTGAAATCGTTTTGCATGTCTAACCTCCCATGTCGTGGCAGCGACTGCCGCGGCCCCGAACCACAGGTTCCCGGCTTTGTTCCCCGAACGCGCTTCGAACGTTCCTCTTCGGCCCATGATGAGATGATGGGGGCTCACAACTGCGCCTCGGCTCCTTGTTGATCTTTGGCAGGCGTGACAATAGACGCTGCGACGTAACGCTCCTCCCTGTCGCCATCGTTGAAGTAGTAGACAGCGAGCAGGGATCCATCGCCGCGTTTTGCGATTCTGGGATAACCGAGATCAGCCGTGCCGGCGTCGCTCCGGATGACCTTCTCGGCGCCCCATGTCTGGCCGTCATCGAAACTCACGCGCATCCTC
Source organism: Rhizobium lentis (assembly GCF_014200175.1). Lineage (GTDB taxonomy): Bacteria > Pseudomonadota > Alphaproteobacteria > Rhizobiales > Rhizobiaceae > Rhizobium > Rhizobium mulingense. The sequence goes on from NZ_JACHBD010000016.1 coordinate 39,625, forward strand.
ATACCAAATGGCGGATCACGGTAGCCGTAGACGACGAGAAGCATGCCTTCGATCCGTCCGAGCGCTGGCGGATTGCCATTGCTGCCCGTGTCGTCGACGACGCAGCCTTTCCGCGTCCAGGTCTTCCCTTCGTCGTGGGAGGTGAAGGCTTCTATCCAACCCTTGCCACCGCCCCTCCCCATGCAGCGCGTCAAGGTCAGCACGGCGCCACCGGAAAGTGCCGTCGAGGCCGGCATGATCGAATAGCCCTCAGGTTCTGGGCCGACAAAGCCTTGAAGGACGAAGCTGCGCCCGCCGTCCGCGGTGCGCGCACAGAACACTCTGCCTTCCGCACCGTCCTCTTTGGAGGTGCTGAGCATGAAGAGCGCATGGTCTCTGCCAAGAGGAACGATATCGGTGCGCGCCGAGATCGGAAGATGCAAGCCGATGAAACGATATGGACCTTGCCATGTCAGGCATCGATCCCGGCTGACATAGAACCAGCTGACAGCATCGCCCTGTACATCGGTTCTGGCGCACATCACGATCGTCCCGGGATCGAGAAAGTCTATGGGTTCATCCAGAACGCAGAGGTCATCACGGACCGACAGATGGGGACGAATCTTGAGATCGGCGTTCAGGTGCTCGTCGGCCGAAAGCGAGAGCCCACCCGGCACGCGGCCGCAGAACGGCTCGCCCATCCATGTCAGTCCGCCGTCCAGGCTGCGTGCCTGCCAGGGGACGAATGGATAATCACGGTCCAGTTCGTGCAACTCCCCCTTGGCTCCGAGTTTGCCGCGCGCGAAGACGACGACCATTTCGTCAGCCCAGGACCAGAGACCATAATTTGCCGGCCAGGCTGCGAACTCACCCTCTCTGCGGTAGATTTCAAGATGCCGGAATTGCGTGTCCATGGGGGCTTCCAGCGGTCAGAGCGTTTCGACCGGAAGTGCCCGCACGAGCAGTTCATCCTGCCGGAGCAACTCTTCGAGTTTGCGCCGGTATTGGCGCCACCAGGCCCGGTCGAGACTGTTCACCATCACTTCGATCACGATGACGGTATCTTCTTCGGTGCCCTCATCATTGGACCAAAGCCCCTTTGCGGGGGAATTCAGATATGCCGTCACTCCGCCATGGCGCTCCGTCATCTCGCGCTGAATTGTCGCGATAATGTCTGCGAAGTCGACCGCCGCCCGCGGCGCTGCCGGAATAAACAACTGTATCAAATGCATGTGGAATTCTCCTCGTTTCGCAAACTTCGCAGGTCTGACGAGGTTCCGGCCCGGCTCGAAATCTGTGCGATGGCATGGTGTCGGCTCCGCCGGCGAATTCGCGGATATCCGTCGGAGGACAAGGAAAGCGGCAACAGGCGGTGGTCGCCGTCGTGCAAGGTGCACCGAGCTGCGGTGGCGAGCGCAGACGCAAGGTGCCGTCATAGGGCTGTTCAAACACCGGGCATCGCTTTTCACTCAACCCCGGAGACAGATACAAATTAGTCTTGACTCATCAATTAGTGCAGGCTATTGATTTTCTCATGATCCAGACCGCTTCCATCGACGCCGTCATGCGCGCCCTTGCCGACCCCACCCGGCGGGCCGTGTTCGAGCAGATCGTCAACTCCGATGAGATCACCGTCGTCGAGTTGACGCGGGCGAGCCACGTGACGCAGGGCGCCGTCTCGCAGCATCTCAAGGCGCTGAAGCAGGCGGGCCTGGTTACGGAGCGCCCTGAAGGGCGCAAGGTCTATTACCGCGCCGAGCCCGAGGGACTTGCGCCGCTTGTCGATTGGATGAGCCATTACGGCCTCTTCTGGCGCGACCGCTTTACCAATCTCAGAACATTGCTGAAGGAAATCGATCCATGAACGACGCAGCATTGAAGCCCGACACGCACGAGATCGTCGTCGACGAGGTTTTCCCGCATCAGCCGGAAACGATCTGGAAAACGCTAACCACGGCCGAGCTGATGGGCCGCTGGCTGATGATGCCTGAAGGATTCGAGCCGATCGAGGGCAAGCGCTTCACCTATCAGACGACGCCGGCCGGCGGCTGGGATGGCACCATTCACTGTGAGGTGCTGGAGGTGAAGCCGAACGAGCGTCTCTCCTATGCCTGGAAAGGCGGGCATGCGGACAATACCGGCTACGGCTCGCCGCTCGATACCGTCGTCACTTTCATCCTTTCCAGAGCCGAAAACGGCACCCGGCTGCGCCTCGTCCATTCCGGCTTCGTGCTGCCGAAAAACGAAACCGCCTTCCAGAAGATGGGCGAAGGCTGGAAAAAGGTCGTGAAGAATATCGGCGCCCTCGCCAGCGGCGAGGACTGAGCCGGCTTGAAAGCCGTATTCCCCAACAACATCAGGAGAAAGCAATGAGCGAGCCCTATACCGGTGGCTGCGCCTGCGGCGCCATCCATTACGAGATCTCGGCCGAGCCGATTGCGATGAACGACTGCCAGTGCCGCGATTGCCAGCGGACGAGCGGCACCGGCCACGGATCCTATCTGACCTTTCCAAGCCGGCAGGCGGTGAAGCTCGAAGGCGAGGCCAGCCACTGGCAGATGGTCGCCGACAACGGCAACGTCAAGACACGCGGCTTCTGCCCCGCCTGCGGCGCGCCTGTCTATCTAACCTTCTCCTATATGCCGGATTTCTTCACCATCCACGCCGCCAGTCTCGACGAGCCCGAGCGCTACCGGCCTGACATGGCGACCTACACCATGCGCGGCCAGGCTTGGGACCGGCTCGACCCTGATGTGGCGAAATTCGAAAAGATGCCGCCGATGTGAGGCTCGGGCAGCGCCCGCGACAAAGCGGGCGGGCCTGTTGCTACCCTGCGGAAATTGCCTTTGACATTTCTCAGGGATGAATATATCCATATAGCTATATAGCCAAATGGTGATATATGGATGACAAGCTCGATGCCATTTTTTCCGCACTCGCCGACCCCACGAGGCGAGCCATTCTTGCGCGGCTTGCGACGGGCAAGGCGACCGTGGCCGAACTCGCTGATCCCTTCGAGTTGTCTCAGCCCGCTATTTCAAAGCATCTCAAGGTTCTGGAACAGGCCGGGTTGATCCGCTCCGGCCGGGAAGCGAATGCGCGTCCGCGCGTCCTCGAGCCGGCCGCGCTGAAGACGATCGCGGATTGGATCGCCGATTACAGACGCTTCTGGGACCAAAGCTTCGATCGTCTCGATGACTATCTGTCCAAGGTACAAGGATACGAAAATGACTAATCCGGAGACCGACCCCGACCACACCCGCGACCTGGTTATTGTCCGGAGGTTTGATGCCCCATGCGATCTCGTTTTCAGGGCATGGACCGACCCGGAAGCCATGGCCCAATGGTGCGGTCCTCACGGTTTTAAGGCGGTGGGCGACAGACTTGAAGCTTGGCCCGGCGGCAGACACCGCGCCTGCCTGATCGCGCCGGATGGAGAGGAGCATTGGGTGGGTGGAAAATATCTGGAGGTCGAGCCGCCGCACAGGCTTGTCTTCACCCATGCCTGGGAGCGCGGAACCGGTGAGACCAGTCCCGAAACGATCGTCACCATCACCTTCAGGGAAAGTGACGGCGGCACGGAAATGACCTTTCGCCAAAGTGGGTTTGAGAGCGCATCGTCGCTTGAGGGACATGAAGCCGGCTGGTCGCAAAGCTTCGAGCGGTTGAGCCTTTTTCTTCGAACCGAATCCAAGGGGACGAACCATGCATAAGGCGGCGATGAAGCTTTACTATTGCGAGACGCTCAATCCCCGGAAGGCCTGCGCCGCGGCTCGCTTTCTGAAGGCAGACGTCGAGTTCTTCCGGGTTGACCTGGCAAGCGGTGAACAACGCACCGCAGAATTCCTGGCGCTTAACCCGAACGGCAAAGTCCCGGTGCTGCAGGATGATGCCGGAACCTTGTGGGAAGCGAATGCCATCATGTGCAGGCTGTCCGACAGCGTCGCATCGGATTTCTGGCCGCATGACCGCCGGCAGATCGACGTGCTGCGCTGGTTGAGCTGGGATGCCAGTTATTTTACCCGGCACGGGGCAACGCTGTGGTTTGAAACCCTGATCAAGCCATTGTTCGGCGGGAAGCCGGACGCGGCGGTTATCGAAGAGGCAAAGGCGGCTTTTCGGCTCCACGCTCGCGTGCTCGACGGTCATCTGGCCACCAACAGCGTCGCCGTCGGGGAGACACTGACCGTGGCGGACTTCGCACTGGCCGCCGCACTTCCTTATGCAGCCGCTGCCGAGATTCCACTCGCCGAGTTTCGGCATATCCGAACCTGGTACGAACGGCTTGAAGAACTGGATGCGTGGCGAAACCCTTTCCCAGCTTGAGAAGCTGATGGTACCGCTTCGCCGCCGACTGGTTGAGCTGCGGCGCACAGGCCGTGCTGACGATCAACAGGACGGCATCGCCTTGTATGGGGAGGGCCGATCTCTCGTGAGGACGATTGTCGCGTCTCGACCCTCTTCAAATAGGAACGCACATGCCTATATTGCCGCTACGCTGAGCACATCACGCGGGGTTGGGTTTGCTGCAAAGCGTTCTGGGCGTTGCCAACCAGCGGGGATAGTCTGTCGTGAGCGCTACAAGGTACCTGCTGATCTTGCCGCTGATGGCGGTCATCGCCTACATGGCGCTCGTGGGCCTGATCTATTTTTCTCAGCGATCCCTGCTCTATCCCGGAGCCGGCGCCGCACCTCTGCCGGAGCCCGCGAACTGGGGCGAGACGATCCACATCAAGACGCCCGACGGGGAAATCCTGCAGGCACTCTACAGCCAGGGCGACAGCGACAAGCCCTGCGTGCTGCTGTTTTTCGGAAACGGTGACCGCGTTGACAATTACGCGTTTCTCGCACAGGCGCTGGCCGCGCGGGGGATTGGATTGCTGGCGATTTCCTATCGCGGCTATCCCGGATCGACCGGCTCACCCAGCGAGCAAGGGCTGCTGACAGACGGCATCGCCGCGTTCGACTGGCTTTCGGCACAGACCAAAAGCGGGATCGTTGTGCTCGGCCGCTCACTTGGCACCGGCGTTGCGGTGAACACGGCCGGGCAGAGGCCGGCCGTGGGCCTCGTTCTCGTGTCTCCGTACCTGTCGGTTCTCTCGGTTGCGCAGATGCATTATCCGTTCCTTCCGGTCGAGTTTCTCCTCAAGGATCCCTTCCGCTCGGACCTCAACATAGCCAAAGTGAGACAACCGAAGTTGTTCCTCCACGGCCGACTCGATGACAGCATCCCGCTTTCCTCAGGGCAGGCCTTGTTCCACCTCGCACCCGAGCCCAAGCAGATGTTGATCTATGACCGTGCCGGTCACAACGACATCTTCAACGATGGCATGGTCGGCGACGTGATCGGTTTTGTGGAAGCGGTGAAAGCAAACGGGCCTTGAATCCGGCACGGAACGCGATCCGAGGGCGAGGATCATCGCAGTGCGACGGGTTCCGCTTCGAATCCGTAAGCTCGTTGAACGAGCGCGACACGGATTTCATAACGCGTATACCAGTCGGCCCGGCCCCGGCGTTGCGCTTCGACGTGATCGACAACCGCTTTCCATGCCCGGATGCTTTCCTCGTCCCGCCAATAAGAGTTGATGATGCCGAATCCGTCGGCACGGCGGGCGCTTTCGAAACCCAGAAATCCGGGCTGCTGTTTTGCCAGCTCCACCATCGCAGCGCCGACGTCACCATAGCCATGTTCGACCTCGGTTCGATGCGATGAGAAGCAGACGACGTAATAGGGTGGTGCAGGTAAGCTCGCGATAGACATGCCAACCCCTCATTGCCGACAGACAAAGATCTTTGCAACCATCCGCCGTGCGGTCAATCCCGCAACGTCAAACCCACCAGGCCAGCCGAGGGAAGCATCACGTCACCCTGCGTCTTACAAATGGGCCGGCCGTTCAGGGGGATAAGTGACATAGGCGGTGAATGCGCCTTCCTCATGCGAGCGGATCGTCACGGTCTCGCCCTTCGGCATGTAGACGATCTCACCCGGCCCGGCACTCACCGTCCCGGCCTCCGTCGAAACCGAAAGCCGCTCTTCCAGAACGATCATGACGTCGTCGACCGCCATCGCTTCGGTCAGGCTCTGGCCGCGGGCGTAGCGCCCGTAACCGATGGTGATCGGCCCGCCATGCCGCTCGTCGATGAGATTGCCGACGAAGATGTCGGCCTCCTGCCGGGGGGAACGCTCCAACGCGACGTCGGCTTTGGTGATTTCCGGATTTTCATTCGTCTTCCTCCATGCCTGCTGCAGAGTTAGAGCGGAGAAAGGGCGCGCCAAGACGGATGAGCTCTCTTGCGCCATGCGCGTCTCTGGCCGCGCGTTCGGCGAAATCGCAGCTCTCTAACCTCCGTCACTACATGCCTCGAGCCTGGAATCCATGGCCACCGCCGAGGGGCCAGCATGGGTCCTCGGGTCAAGCCCGAGGACGACGGAAGTGTGGTGAACTCCGTGGCAAATCCAGCGATGGTGAGGCAGCAGCAGCCTTGCGCCTCTTGCCGATGGCCCTCCACAACCTCCGTCATTCCAGGCCCTGAGCCTGGAATCCATAGCCGCTGCCGAGGGGCCGGCGTGGGTCCTCGGGTCAAGCCCGAGGACGACGGAGGGTGGGGTGAACTCCGCGACAAATCCAGGGATGGTGAGGCAATAACAGCAGCGTTGCGCCTCTTGCAGGTCGCCGTCCGCAACCTCCGTTGGGCCTCCTGCCGATGACCCTCCCCAACCTCCGTCATTCCAGGCCTTGAGCCTGGAATCCATGACCACAGCCGAGCGGCCGGCGTGGGTCCTCGGGTCAAGCCCGAGGACGACGGAGTGGGGTGAGCTCCGCGACAAATCCAGGGATGGTGAGGCAATAACAGCAGCGTTGCGCCTCTTGCAGGTCGCCGTCCGCAACCTCCGTTGGGCCTCCTGCCGATGGCCCTCCACAACCTCCGTCCCAGGCCTTGAGCCTGGAATCCATGGCCGCAGCCGAGGAGCCGGCGTGGGTCCTCGGGTCAAGCCTGAGAATGACGGAGGGTTGGGTGGGCTCCGTGGCAAATCCAGCGGTGGTTGAGCGAATAGCAGCGGGTTGCGCCACTTGCAGATCGCCCTCCCCAACCTTCGTCATTCCAGACCTTGGGCCTGGAATCCATGGCCACCGCCGAGGGGCCAGCATGGGTCCTCGGGTCAAGCCCGAGGACGACGGAGGGTGGGGTGGGCTCCGTGGCAAATCCAGCGGTGGTGAGGAAATAGCAGCGGCGTTGCGCCTCTTGCAGGTCGCCGTCCGCAACCTCCGTTGGGCCTCCTGCCGATGGCCCTCCCCAACCTCCGTCATTCCAGGCCTTGAGCCTGGAATCCATGACCACAGCCGAGCGGCCGGCGTGGGTCCTCGGGTCAAGCCCGAGGACGACGGAGGGTGGGGTGGGCTCCGTGGCAAATCCAGCGATGGTGAGGCAATAGCAGCAGCGTTGCGCCTCTTGCCGATGGCCCTCCACAACCTCCGTCATTCCAGGCCCTGAGCCTGGAACCCATAGCCGCAGCCGAGGGGCCGGCATGGGTCCTCGGGTCAAGCCCGAGGACGACGGAGGGTGGGGTGAGCTCCGCGACAAAATGGTGAGGCAATAACAGCAGCGTTGCGCCTCTTGCAGGTCGCCGTCCGCAACCTCCGTTGGGCCTCCTGCTGATGGCCCTCCCCAACCTCCGTCATTCCAGGCCTTGAGCCTGGAATCCATGACCACAGCCGAGCGGCCGGCGTGGGTCCTCGGATCAAGCCCGAGGACGACGGAGGGTGGGGTGAGCTCCGCGACAGAGGCAATAACAGCAGCGTTGCGCCTCTTGCAGGTCGCCGTCCGCAACCTCCGTTGGGCCTCCTGCCGATGGCCCTCCACAACCTCCGTCATTCCAGGCCCTGAGCCTGGAATCCATGGCCGCTGTCGAGGAGCCGGCGTGGGTCCTCGGGTCAAGCCTGAGGATGACGGAGGCCGCTGCACTTCCTTATGCAACCGCCGCCGAGTTCCGGCTTATTTACGGACGGCTTGAAGAACTGGATGTGTGGCGAAACCCGTTCTCAGTCTGAAGGCGCGTGAATCGATCGAGATCGGGCAACGAGCAGCGACCCATTCGCCGTCAACGCTGCGCCGGCTCCCACAGCTCGACCGGATTGCCCTCGGGATCGTGAATGCGGGCAAAGCGGCCTACCTCCGAGTTCCACTCATCCCGGGTTTCCACCGCGATCCCACTTGCCGTTAGGCTGGCCATCAGCCCATCGAGATCATCAACGCGGAAATTGACCATCCATTGTTGTTCCGCACGACCGAAATAATCGGTGTCCTTCGAAAACGGGCCAAATATCGTCATCCCGGCCTCCTGCTGCCATACCGACTTGTGCAGGTCGTCAATACCGAGATGCTTTTGATACCATTCCGCCAGGCCGGCCGGGTTCGCCGCCCTAAAGAACACACCGCCGATTCCAACGGCCTTTGGCATAGAATTCTCCTCATCCTGAAACAGAATATGCAACCGATCTGGCACGCGCGCAACCGTCGAGGGCAAACACGCGCTCTCAATTTCCAGCCATGGCTTCTGCCGCCGCAGCGTCGGAGACTTCCTTTGCCACCTCGGCGATCAATGATCTCAGCCAACGATGGGCGGAATCGTTTCGGTAGCGGACATGCCATGCCAGCTCGACTGGGAAGCTGCCGAGATCGACCGGCGCGGGGAGGATTTTAAGGCGCGGGTCGCGGGCAAGGCGCTGACAGATCAGCCGGGGCAGTGTGGCGCAGTAGTCGGTCACGGCCACCATTTCCGGGACTGCCAGGAAATGGGTGACGGAGACCGAGACATCGCGCCTGAGACCGGCCTGCTGGAGCATCTGGAACAGGCCGACGCGCATCCGGCCGGGCGGAAGCACGTTGACATGCCGCATCCGCTGATACTGTTCCTCGGAGATGCTTTCGGTGATCTCGGGATGATCTTTGCGAACGACACAGGCCAGCCCATCATCCATGAGATGCTGCACGACCATGTTATCAGGAGGCTCGACGATCCTGCCGAGCACCATTTCCGTCGCCCCTGATATCGCGCCGGTCTCGGCCAGATCATTGCCGAAGGGCGTCAGGCGCAGCCTGATCCCGGGCGCGCATTCCCGCAGCCGTGCCACGATCACCGGCATCAGAACGAACTCGACGTAACTATTGGGGGCGATGGTGAACTGTCGTGTCGCCCGCGCCGGATCGAACGCCTGCTGGCCGAGAATGGCGTCATCGAGGCTCGCCAATGCGGTGCGGATCACCGGAGCAAGTGCCTCCGCCATCTCCGTCGGCTTCATGCCGTAGCGCTCGCGGATGAACAGCGGATCGCGCAACGTCTCGCGAAGGCGTTTCAGGGCATTGGAGACGGACGGCTGCGTCATGCCCAGTCGTTCGGCTGCGCGCGTGACATTGCGCTCTTCCATCAGCGCCACGAAGACAGGCAGGAGGTTGAGATCATGTTTCATCCAGATATATTGCTGAACACATATCTGAAATCAAAGAAATAAATTTCAGGAATAGGAAGCGGCGAGGCATGATCCCGTCATCGAAAGCGACCGATCACATCTGTCTCGAAAGGATCTCCAGATGAAAATCCTCATGGTTCTCACCTCGCACGACCAACTGGGCAGTACCGGCCGGAAGACCGGCTTCTGGCTCGAAGAGTTCGCCGCCCCCTATTACGCCTTCCTCGAGGCCGGCGCCGAGATCACCGTCGCCTCGCCGAAGGGCGGACAGCCGCCCCTCGACCCGAAGAGCGACGAACCCGGCTTCCAGACCGACCAGACCCGCCGCTTCCATGCCGATCCGGTTGCGCAGGCGGTGCTCGCCTCGACTGTAAAACTCGCCTCGGTCTCCGCTGACGATTACGACGCCGTGTTTTATCCGGGCGGCCATGGCCCGCTTTGGGATCTGGCGGAAGACAGCGATTCGATCGCCCTTATCCAATCGCTCTATCAGGCCGGCAAGCCCGTTGCCTTTGTCTGCCACGCACCGGGTGTGCTGCGCCACGTCAAGGCTGCCGACGGCACGCCGCTGGTTCAGGACAGACAAGTCACCGGCTTCAAGAACTCCGAGGAAGATGGGGTCGGTCTCACCCAGGTGGTGCCGTTCCTGGTCGAGGACATGTTGAGGGAGAATGGTGGCGTCTATTCCAGCGGCGACGACTGGTCGTCCTATGCCATCCAGGACGGCCTGCTGATCACCGGGCAGAACCCCGGTTCATCGGTGGAGACTGCCGGCATTCTGATCGGCGCCGTCGCGGCGGCAAAGGCCGCCTGATCAACAGTCCTGGCGGTGAAGCCGAGGGCGCCGGGACAAACCCGACGCCCTGGCCCCGCCCCGCAGAAGCGTTTCGAACGCTTCCCCTTGAGGGATCCCCTGATATCTCAGGCAGCTGGTCGGCTATAACCCACGGTCGGCCGCTCTTTGTTAGATCGCGGCGATACTCAGAGCTTTCCCTCTGACAGCAGTTGGCGGGTCCGCTTCAGCGTCGACAGCAGGGCGGCCTTGTAGCCTGTTTCGCTATCGAACTGTGCCTGCTCGGCCTGCTCTTCCGGGCCGTTGGGCCGTTGGCCGCGCAGGCCGAGATAGCAGTAGAAGCGCAGCTGCAGCTGGCCGTCTTCATCCTCGAAGAGCTCGTTGACGATCGCTCCCTCGCGGGGCCCCGTCGCCTGAAAAAAGGTGACCTTGCTTTGCGGTTCCAGGGTGATGATCTCGCGCAAATCCAGCCCGGCAATCGTCGCCTCGCGCACGAAATAGTCCGGGTTTTCCTCCACGACATCGCAGCGGGTGCAGAGACCGGCGGGAAGAAAGAGCCGGGCGTCGCGTGCCTTGCGTTCAAGCCCTAGCCAGGCCTCGGCGCGTGTCAGCGGGGTTTCGCCTTCCGGGTTCACCGGAACTGTGGCTGTGGAATAGATCATGATGATACTCTTTTTGGTCAGATCGCTGTTGCTGCCTCAGGCGGAGGCAGCGGTTTCCAAGGCGAAGGCGCGATATGAGCGGAGCGGGCGTCCGAGCAGGGCCGTCAGACGCTCGACGTCGCCCGCCTCGGGCAGCATCCCGTCGGTCAGGAAGCGTTCGCCCATCAACCGCATGTCGTAGGCCATCCAGGCGGGCATGAACTGCTTGAGATTCTGCTCGAAGCCCTCGGTATTGTCGCCGCCGTAGGCGATCGGGCGGGCGAGCACGGCCGACCAGATGGCGGCGATATCGGTTCCGGTCAGCGTCTGCGGACCGACCAGGTTGATCCTCTCCAGCGCCAGCGGCTCTGCAGCCTGTTCGCGGCGCAGCAGCTCAAGGGTGGCGATCTCGGCGATGTCACGAATATCGATCATTGCGAGACCCTTGGCGCCGATCGGCATCGGGTAGGCGCCGTAGCCGGTGATCACGTCTTTGACCATCAGATCGTTCTGGATGAAATATGCCGGGCGCAGGATCGTCGCGTTGAAACCCATCTGCTCGATCATTCGCTCGACACCGAACTTGCCGGCGAAATGCGGCACGTTGACATAGACATCGGCGTGGATCACCGAGAGATAGACGATCCGCTCGATGCCGGCCGATCGGGCGACGTTCAGCGCAATCAAAGCCTGGGTGAATTCATCCGGCACCACGGCGCTAAGCAGGAACAGGGTCGACACGCCTGACATGGCATTGCGCAGCGAGTCGACGTTGAGGAAGTCGCCCTTCACGACGCTGACCTCCGCCGGGAATTGGGCTTTCGACGGTTCGCGGACAAGGGCACGGACATCGACGCCGCGCTTGACGAGGTGTTCGACGATTTGGCGGCCAACATTGCCTGTGGCGCCGGTAACGAGAATGGTCATGGTCTTTCTCCGCGTTGGGTTGCTTGACACCTCGAATATGTGTGGTTCACTGGCAGTCCGATAGACGGCAATTCTAGACAAACCGTCTCGCTGATGGAACGGACATGGATCTTCTTGCGCTTGCCGATTTCAATCTTGTCGCCCGCCATGGCGGCTTCGGCAAAGCGGCACGGGCGACGGGCCGACCGAAGGCAACATTGTCGCGCCGGGTCGCCGAGCTGGAAAGCGCCCTCACTCTGCGACTGTTTGAACGGGGTGCGCGCAATCTGAAGCTCACCGAGGAAGGGCGGGCGCTGTTCGAGCGGACGGGGGCGCTGCTTGCCGAACTGGACGAAACGGCTGCAGCGATTGCCTCAGGCGGTCAAAGACCCAAGGGCAGATTGCGCATCAGCGCACCCTTGCACTTTTCCCAGACCGCCATGGGCAGGATCGCCGCGGGCTTTGCCCTCGAATATCCGGAGGTCAGGCTCGAGGTGACGAGTGAGGACCGGTCCGTCGATATGATCGAGGAAGGCTACGACCTGGTCATCCGGGTCAATCCCGATCCCGACGAAAGCCTGGTCGGACGGGCCTTTCTGCGCGACCGGCTGGTGGTGGTGGCAAGCCCCAACCTTCCCCGCCCGACCGGCGGACGTGCGGCTCCCGGCGTTGCGCGTGGCGCAGGCGAAGCGCAAATATGGCGGGTGAAGACCGCCGGCGGCCAGTCGACGATCAGGATCGAACCCGTGCTCACTTTGTCAACGCTCATCACGATCCGGGATGCGGTGCGCGCCGGCGTCGGTGCGGGACGTCTTCCCATATCGCTGGTGAGCCACGACCTGGCGGATGGCACATTGGTCAGTTGGGGGGACATCGACGGGCCGGAGATCGCTCTCTGGACGCTCTACCCCTCTCGGCGGCTGCTGAGCGCGCGCGTGTCGGCGTTCCTGGACTTTTTGAAACAGGCGTTCCCTAACGGGACGCCTGATGAACTCGCCGCCTATATCGGCAGGTGATGCCGCGCTTTGCCGGCGCATGGACGAGCTCCGGCATTGACTTTATAAGCCTCGTCAATGCGATCGTCATGGCCGGGACGGGCACAATCGCGAGCACTGCGAGAGCATGATGCCGATAAGCGAGCCGCTTTCTGACGGCATCATGCTCTTACTCTTTTATTCAGATCAGGATCGAGATTTCAGGCCGGCCCCGGCCTAAACACCCACCTCCGTGATCCGAAGAGAGCGGAAATGCCCTCAACGGAAGCCGCCGCTGGCGGCCAGCCGTTCGCCGGTCATCCAGCGGGCGTCGTCGGACGCAAGGAAGACGGCGACGCCGGCTATATCGTCCGGCTGGCCGATGCGGGCAAGCGGCGTCTGGGCGACGACGGTCTGCTCGAGATCCGAGCCGATGACTCCGGCCGTGTGCGTCCCCTCGGTCTCGACCATGCCCGGCAGGATGGCGTTGACGCGGATCTTGCGCGGGCCGAGTTCCTTGGCGAGCACGCTGTTGATGCCCTCCACGGCGCCCTTGGTGCCGGTGTAGACGGCAGAGGCCGGCGGCGCCATGCTGGTGACCACCGAGGAGATGTTGATGACACTGCCGCCCTCACCGAGGTGCTTGACCGCCGCCTGGGTGGTCAGGAGAACGCCGAGCACGTTGACGTCGAAGATGCGGCGATAATGGTCCTCGGTCACTTCCTCGATCGGGGCGAATTCGTAGACGCCTGAGTTGTTGACCAAGACGTCGAGCTTGCCGAATTCCTTGACGGCGGCATCGACCAGCCCCTGCGCCTGGTCGGCCTTGGAAACATCGCCCTGAACCGCGATGGCCTTGCCGCCGGCGGCGCCGATCGCCTCGACCACGGCGTCGGCTCCCGCCTTGCTCGAGGCGTAATTCACCACCACCTTTGCCCCTTCGGCCGCCAGCGCCTTGGCAATCGCCGCGCCGATGCCTTTGGAGGCCCCCGTGACCACTGCGACCTTTCCGGTGAGCTTCGCCATTTTGAATTCCTTCTGATCCGGACTGCTGCCGGGATTGGCAGCTTGTTCCATAGTTCAGAAATTCGGAACTGTTGATCTCGATGTCAAGGGGCGCTATATAAAATTCATGAGACCGCTCTTTCACCCAGCCTTGGAGGATATACGCCCGGAGGCGATCCTTTATGCGCTGTCCGATCCCGAGCGCGTTGCCATCTTCGCAAAGCTTGCCACCGCCGGCTGCGGCGGCACGTGCTCGGCCCTTGCCGACCTTGGCGACCGCATCATTCCAAAATCGTCGCTCTCCAACCATTTCAAGGTGCTGCGCGAATCCGGCCTGATCCGCAGCGAGCGCCAGGGTGTGGAGATGCGCAACCAGACCCGTTGCGCGGAGCTCGACGCACGCTTCCCGGGGCTGATCCGATCGATCCTGGTGGCTTATGGGCAGCTTCCAGCGCAGTTGGAGACGATGTCAGGGGAAGAAAAAAGCCGCGACAGGCGATGAGCCGGCGCGGCGCTGGCTGAGGCTTTACCCCTGACCGATGAGACCGATATCCGCCGCTGCCCTTAAGGTCCGGCTTGCTTTTGGCGCATCCGTCAACGTTCGCGGGGCGCCTTGAACACGGGATGACCACGCCTCAAGCCACGCTCGCGCGTGGCAGGAGTGCGTGAAGAAGGCAACCGTTTGGGGGCGCCTCCTGTTTCGTCAAGCCGGACGTCTGATCATTCTTGCAATAGCGATCAGGATGCAGGCTCCGATGAAGCCCGCGATCAGATAACCCAGCCATCCGCCAAGAGCGACGCCGAAGAGCGACAAGATAAAGTTGGCGACGATGGCGCCGACAATACCGAGAAGAACGTTCATCAGCACGCCCATGTTGCTCTTCATGAACATCTCGGCGAGCCAGCCGGCAATGCCGCCGACGATGATTGCGGCGATCCAACCGATACCTTCATTTTCCATGGAATTTCCCCATTGTGAATTATTGAGCGCCGGCGCCGGCCATCGTGTCACGCAGATCGAGCGAAACCGAAGGCGAAGCGACAAGGCTATAACCTTCCGCGACGCGAGTTGGTTCCATAAGGCCCCGCCCCAAGGCGGTGCGTGCTCTTGTTGATCCCGTTCAGATCACTTGTGGGCCCGGACTCTTTTCATGCAAAGCGCATCGCTGATCGTGCACGCGCCTTCGCCGCGACTTCGGCACGGTCGCGAGGCGGCTGTGAGGTCTCCAGCGAATGAAGCAGTTCCTGGGCGCACTTCGCGGTCGCATTGACCGCCTGTTCGAACGCCGCCTCGTTGCGTTTCGAGGGTTTGTTGGTCCCGCTCAGCTTCCGCACGAACTGCAATGCGGCATCATGGATCTCCTCGTCCGTCGCCGGCGGATCGAAATTGAAGAGAGGCTTGATATTTCGGCACATGACTTGCTCCCGTCGTCTCCCCTCCCATTCGGGAGGATTGCTTGCCATAAACTAGTCGCGTGACCGTAAATGACAAACGGTCTGGTCGTCAGCAACGCAATCGGCAAACAGCGCGGCAAGGCGAAGTATGGCAGCAACGGCACCCCACCCTCCGTCATCCCAGGCCTTGAGCCTGGGATCCACGGCCGCAATGGACGAGGCCGGCATGGGTCCTCGGGTCAAGCCCGAGGACGACGAGTGGGTGGAAGTCCGGCGCCCTCAGCCGCCGGTCTGGTCAGAGGCGGGCTTCGAGGATCAGGTTGAAGGGCGTCTGCATTGCCTTGCGGAAGCGGGTGAAGCCCGCCTTGCGGAAGACGTCCTTGAGCCTTGCCTCGCCGGCCTGGGCGCCGAGCACGATGTGACCGCCATCGGAAATCGCATGGGCGCAGCAAATCGTCGTCGACGCGGCATAATAGAGCCGGCCGACAGGCGAGATATTGTCCTCCACCCGGTCATTGGCGAAGGGCTCGACCAGCATCACCGTGCCGTCCTTGGCAAGGGCCTTGGCCGCATGCGTGGCGGCTGCCACCGGATTGCCCATGTCGTGCAGGCAGTCGAAGAAGCAGATAAGGTCATAGCCCGTCCCCGGATAGGTATCCGCCCGCGCCGTCGAAAAGCTCGCGCGATCGGAAACGCCCGCCTCGCCCGCCACCTCTCGTGCTTCGTCGACCGACTTTTCGTGCGTGTCGAAGCCGTGGAATTTCGACTTCGGGAAGGCCTGCGCCATCAGCACCGTCGAATGGCCGTGGCCGCAGCCGACATCGGCGACCAGCGCGCCAGCCTTCAGCTTCTCCACCACGCCGTCGAGCGCGGGCAGCCATTCCGGCACGAGGCTGGCGCGGTAGGCGTTGCGGTAGAAGGAAGCGACGCCGCAGAAGAGCCGGCCATCATGGTCACCCCAAGGGATGCCGGCGCCGGTGCGGAAGGCCTCGACCGCCTTGTCCTCGTCGGCCCACATGGAAGCCGGCGTTGCCCAGGCATTCGGGATGAAGACGGGGCTGTCCTCGTTCGCCAGCACGAAAGCCTGTTCAGGCGTCAGCTCATAGGTGCCGCTGACGGCATGATAGGTGACATAGCCGCCGGCGACCTGCGAATTCAGCCATTCGCGCACATATCGTTCGGCGCAGCGGGCGCGGGTGGCGATCTCGCGAGACGTGAGCGGACCGCGGTCGGCCATCGTCTTGTAGAGACCGAGGCGGTGGCCGAGGCTGACCATGACCCCGCCATAGCCGGCGGAAAGATCGCTGACGACGCGGCCGACCAGCGTGTCGAGCTTCGCACTGTCGATGGCCTTGCTTTGCATGGTATCCATGATGTTTCTCCCTGGTTGCAAACCTCCGTTCGAGGTCGAGGGAAGGATCGCAGACCGGGAGCGTGAGCGGCAGAGCGGTGCCGGCCATGATCGGGCCATTTGCGCCACGCAAGGGAAGCTGTCGCGTCCGCAGTGGCCCCGGCTGCGCTCCGGGGTTATCATTGCTGCCAAGGGGGAACCGATGATGACGGGAACGCAGCAGGAGGCGGAGGGGGCGCCGGGGCCGCAGCCGCTCCATGTCAGCCTGGTGGCGCTGCCGGAGGCGGCAGTCTCGACGCTGAGCGGCATCTTTGATGTCATGAACGCCTTTTCCATCGTACCGCCGGACGACGGCATTGCGAAGACGCCTCCTTTCCACGTCGAAATCGTTGGCGAACGGGCCGGCCCGCTGACGCTCGCCAGCCGCGTGCCGCTGGTGGTGCAGCGGCCGGTCGCCGAAATCGAGCGGACCGACATCGTCATCGTGCCGTCGGTCGTGCTCGGGCCGGAAGGTTGGGTGAAGCGCCGCTATCCCGAACTGGTGGATTGGTGCCGGAGGATGCACGTGAGGGGGGCACTGATCTGCTCGGCCTGTTCGGGCATCTTCCTGCTTGCCGAGACCGGGGTCTTCGATGGCGCCGACGCCACCGTCCATTTCGGCTATGCCCAGACGTTCCGCGACGCCTATCCTGAGGTTCCGATCCATCCGGAGCAGGTGCTGGTGGTCGCCGGCCGGCGGGACGAGCTGATTACATCAGGCGCCTCGATGACATGGCACGATCTCGTGCTCTACCTGATCGCCCGCCATGCGGGGGCGACGGCGGCGCAGACGGTGGCCCGCTATTTTGCCCTGCAATGGCACCAGGACGGGCTGGCTCCCTACATGGTGTTCGAGGGGCGGCGCGACCACGGCGACCAGGCGATCCAGACTGCACAGGACTGGCTTGCCGTCCATTTTTCGGTCGCCAATCCGCTGGAGGAGATGGTCAGGCAGGCGGGGCTGACGGAACGGACCTTCAAACGGCGGTTCACCCGGGCGACCGGCCTGAGCCCGATCGCCTATGTCCAACGGCTGCGGATCGAGGAAGCGAAGCGGCGGTTGGAGCGAACCGAAGCTTCCGTCGACGAAATAAGCTGGCAGGTCGGCTACGAGGAGCCCGCCTTCTTTCGGCGCTTGTTCAGGCGGATAACCGGCTTGGCTCCGGGAAACTATCGTCGTCGGTTTCAGGTGCCGGCCTATGCCAAGCGGCCTTCATCGCACGGCTGATGCGGCGTTCTCCGTCGCTTCCCAGCGACTCTGCGCCACGATCAGGCGTCTTGGGGCCGCCGGGAGAGTTCTGCGATAAAATAGTCCGCCACCATTCGAACCGAAGGGAGCTGCCCGCGGCGATCCGCAATCAGCAGGATTGCCGTCACCCCACCTCCTCTCCATTCGGGTAAAAAAGCGTGATCTTGGCGGCGGCGCCTTCGCCATTGCGAAGCGTCAAAACCGCTTCCGAAGGCGATGCCGTTAGCTCGTCGAGCTTACTCGCTTCATCGGGTCGCGAACACACCTTTCTCCCTGATATAATCGGCCGAGGCGACGAGCCGGGTGGGATCGTCATGGATCCGGCGCTGGAACTATTCCGCAAACGGGACGGTGCTGGACATGGCAACGGAGATATTTCAGGCGTGTTTGAGCTGATCCGGAGCAGGCGCAGGAGCAGCGCTGTCAGCTGAAGGGCTGACCGGCCATCCCGAAATAGAAAAGCCTGCCGCGGGAGGAGGTGCGGCAGGCTTTCCTAAAAGAACCGAACAGCGACTTGGGAGGAGGAGTGCCGCTGTTCCAACAGACGTCCCTTCGGGAGGAGGAGTGGACGTCTGAATTTCGAAGCGTTGCGGGAGGAGGAGCATCGCTTCGATAGAAATAATCATACTCGCACCAGCGCCATCCGCCAGCGCCTATGTTGCACTGCAGCTATGCACCCGCCGCAACTGTCGGCGGGGCGGATAGGCATTCCTGCTCCTATTCTGTTGGCTGTTTTGCCGCTCCCCATGGAATTTTCGGTGCCTTCAAGGACTCGGATAAATTGGGCGAATTAACCCGGGAGTCCCATTGTGCGGCGCAGCAATCGTCCCCACATCGAGAGTTGAGGCCGATTGGCGGCCAAGGAGACGACATTGCTCGACAAGCCCCCACAAAATCACCGCTTGGTCGAAATCGGGAGGTTTGGCTCCAATCCGGGGTCATTAAAGGGGTGGCTATATCTGCCGTCGATCATGGCCCCCGGCACCCCGCTTGTCGTTGCGCTGCATGGCTGCACACAGACGGCAGAGGGCTACGCCGCAGGTTCCGGCTGGTCGCAACTCGCCGAGCGGCGCGGATTTGCGGTGCTCTATCCCGAGCAACAGCGCTCGAACAATGCCAATCTCTGCTTCAACTGGTTCGAGCCCGGCGACATCAGCCGGGATGCGGGGGAGGCATTGTCCATCCGGCAGATGATCGGCCATCTCGTCCAGTCGCAGGGCATCGATCCGAAGCGCATCTTCATCACAGGCCTGTCGGCAGGCGGTGCGATGGCGAACGTCATGCTGTCGACCTACCCTGAGATATTTGCAGGCGGCGCCATCATCGGCGGGCTGCCCTATGGCGTGGCAGGCACCGTGGCAGAGGCTTTCCAGCGCATGCAAGGCCGCAATCCGCCGACTGTCCCCAGGCTCCAATCGGTTCTCAAGCGCGCCTCGAACCACCGCGGGCCCTGGCCTAGGATTTCGATCTGGCACGGCACGCATGACCAGACGGTCCGAGCCAGGAATGCCGAACAGATCGCCCAGCAATGGAGCGGCGTGCACTCCCTTGCCATCGAGCCAACGCGGAGCGAGTTGATACACGGCCATAGGCGCAAAGTCTGGCTCGACGCGAAAGGCATGGAGGCCGTCGAGATCTATCTCGTCAAGGGCATGGGCCACGGCGTTCCCCTGGCGACGAGCGGCGATCGCGCCATCGGGAGAGCCGGCCCGCATATGCTCGAGGCGGGGATTTCCTCGACCGTTCGTATCGCACATGCATGGAATCTGGCGACGGAAGCAGACGTCGAGGAGGCTGAGGCAGGCGGAAATTTCGCCCGCCGGGAAGAGCCCGACGCCGCTCCATCCACGATAGATAGAGCATTGCGCTACGCCAGGTCGCGCGCCAACGCCGCCAGCGCCGCCCCCGACGGCAAGATCGCCAAGGTCATAAACGACGCGCTCCGAGCGGCGGGGCTGATGCGATAGCCAGACAATCGCCGCAAGCGGGAATGATCACCTTGACCACAAGATGCCAAAAGCCGCTCGTCGCGGCGGGGATGTAGCTCCCGTCGGGCTACACCAGCCCTTCGTCACACCCCCGCAGCAAGCAACGCGTGTTCAGCTCCGATGTCTCAGAGCATCGACGATCAGCGCCATCGCCGGGGACATCTGGCGTCGGCTGGGATAGTAGAGATGGTATCCCGTGAACGGCTCGCTCCAATCGTCGAGGACAGCCTGCAGCGTTCCCGCCTGGATGTGTTCTTCCACGAGATCCTCCGGAATATAGGCGATCCCGTATCCTTTAACGGCGGCGTCGATCTGGGAGATCGAGGAGTTGAAGCTGAGCTGCCCCTCGACCCGGACCCGAAGCTCCCTCCCGTCCTTCTCGAACTCCCAAGCATAAAAGCCGCCCCATGTGGCTTGGCGCATGTTGATGCAGACATGGCTTACGAGGTCCTGCGGCGTCTTGGGGATCCCGTGGCTGACGAGATATTCCGGGGCGGCTACGGCACGCAGGCGCCAGTCGGGGCCTATGCGTACGGCGATCATGTCCTTGTCGACGCTCTCGCCGAGCCGGACGCCGGCGTCGAAACGCTCCTCGACGATGTTGCGCATTCCGTTATCGCTGTAGAGCTCGACCTTGACGTCGGGATTGTCGGACAGGACACGGCTCAGCTTGGGCCAGACCGTCGTCTGTAGAGCATGATCTGAGAGCGTCAGGCGCACTGTGCCCGACGGCTTCTCCCGGAAAGCCACCAGATCTGCAAGATCTGCTTCGATCCCCTCGAATCTTGGAGCGAGCGACTGTAGCAGGCGTTCGCCAGCCTCCGTTGTCGCCACGCTGCGGGTCGTCCGCGTCAGCAGGCGCACTCCCAGTCGCGCCTCCAACTGCTTGATCGTATGGCTGAGGGTCGACTGAGAGGTGCCGAGCGTGGCTGCGGCCTTGGTGAAGCTCTGCTCCCTCGCCACCTCGATGAACCACAGCAGGTCCTTCACATCCTCCCGCAGCATGCCGTCCTGGCTCCTATTAATGTTCTATATCGATAACTCCATGCGGATTAGCACGGATTGTTCGCAAAGTCCCCCGGCAATATCTTTCTCTTGCAAGTCGCCAAACGCGAGCACGCAAGGATCCATGACATGAGCATAACATTCGAAGATGGCATCGAGAGCCAGAAAGCCGCTTGGGGAGCAGTATTCTCCATGACGTTGTGCGTCTTCGTTCTGATCGCGTCTGAGTTCATGCCGGTCAGTCTTTTGACCCCGATCGCGTCGGGCCTAAGCATCTCAGAGGGGCAGGCGGGACAGGCGATCTCGATCTCCGGCGTCTTTGCAGTCATCACCAGCCTCTTCATCTCGACGTTCGCCAGTCGGCTCGACCGAAGGATCGTCGTTCTTGGATTGACCGCTCTTCTGACGCTCTCCGGCATCATCGTGACGTTTGCACCGACCTATCCGGTCCTGATGATCGGCCGGGCCATTCTCGGCATCTCGATCGGAGGCTTCTGGTCGATGTCGACAGCGATCGTCATGCGGCTTGTATCAGAAAGCCAGGTGCCTGCAGCGCTGGCCCTGCTGAACGCGGGAAATGCGATCGCCGCGACCATCTCGGCCCCGGCCGGCAGCCTTCTGGGCGCCTACATCGGCTGGAGAGGAGCGTTCTTCCTCGTGGTTCCGGTCAGCCTTCTTGCGATCCTCTGGCAGTTTATCAGTCTTCCCTCGCTGCCTGCCCGGGCAGGCCAGGCTTCGCCGAACGTGTTCAGGTTGCTCCGGCGTCCTCCGGTCATCGCTGGGATGATGACAATTCTGCTCCTGTTCATGGGGCAGTTCGCGCTCTTCACCTATCTGCGTCCTTTCCTGGAGCAGGTAACCCATCTCGGCATCGAGACGCTTTCGTTCAGCCTGCTGGTTATGGGCTTCGCAGGGGCGGGTGGCACCTGGATGATCGGTAAACTGCTGATGCATCGTCTGTTCAGCATTCTTGTTGTCATACCCCTGGTGATGGCAGGCCTTGCCTTGTTCCTGATCGCTTTTGGAGACAGGGAGCTTCCCGTGTTCGCCGCACTCGTGGGATGGGGCCTTTTCGGGACTGCCGCTCCTGTCGGTTGGGGAACGTGGCTCAGCCGATACCTCGCCGATGACGCCGAGGCCGGAGGAGGTTTGCAGGTCGCGGTCATCCAGCTTGCGATCACGGCAGGAGCATCGATCGGCGGCCTCCTCTTCGACATCGTGGGCTGGCGGTCCGCCTTCGCCCTCAGCGCAGCCTTGCTTGCCGGCTCGTCTCTCACGTCGATCGTCGCCTGGCACACCGTCAGGAGAGCCTCATGAGGGATCGACCGCGCTTCATGACCCGTCGAACACTGGTGCTAGGCGTCGCTGTCCTTGGCCTGTCGGGCCTGAGTCAACCGAAACCAACAACAGGAGGCTTTGACGTGAAGATAAGGCTTACCTTCGGCGAGCACACGATGACGGCGACACTGTACGACAATGCGTCCGACCGTGACTTTGCCTCCCTGCTTCCACTCGAGCTCGAGATCAAGGACTTCGGATCGAACGAGAAGATCGCATACCTGCCGCGCAAGCTGACAGTCGAAGGACACGGACCCTTCTCCGACGAGCGGCCATACGACCTCTGCTACTACATGCCCTGGGGAAATCTCGCGATGTTCTACGCCGACTACAAGCATCCGGGCCTGGTCCGCCTCGGTCGCTTCGACGACGGGTTCGAAGCGCTTCACGTACCTGGGGAATTCCCGCTGCGCATCGAGCGCATCCAGTGACACTCAGCCCATCCAGACAGGAGACTTCCAAATGAGCAAGCACAGTGAGACGCAGGACGGCTTCAATTCGAGCAGGCGTGGTCTGATGAAGGCGACCGGCGTCGCCGTCGCGGCCATCAGCCTGATCCCGGCGGCTGCCGCGACCCGGGCCCTGGCTCAGACCACGGATTGGGACAAGACCTTCCCCAAGAGCGACAAGGTCGACCATCAGAAGGTCTCGTTCAAGAACCGATATGGCATCACTCTGGCCGGCGATCTCTACCTTCCCAAGGATCGGGACAACAATACGCTCGCCGCCATCGTCATCAGCGGGCCGTTCGGCGCGGTGAAGGAACAGTCGTCCGGGCTTTATGCGCAGACGATGGCAGAACGTGGATTTGCAACGCTTGCCTTCGACCCATCATATACCGGAGAGAGCGGCGGCGAACCGCGTAACATCGCCTCGCCGGACATCAACACCGAGGACTTCAGTGCCGCAGTGGACTTCATCGGCCTGCGGCCGGAAGTCGATCGTGAGCGCATCGGCGTAATCGGCGTCTGCGGCTGGGGCGGCATGGCTTTGAATGCCGTTGCCGTCGACAAGCGCGTCAAAGCTGTCGTCGCCAGCACCATGTACGACATGACGCGCGTCATGTCCAAGGGTTACAACGACAGCGTTACCCTGGAGCAACGCACGCAAACGTTGGAGCAGTTAAGCCGGCAGCGTTGGGTCGATGCGGAAAAGGGTACTCCCGCGTACCAGGCGGCCTATAACGTCGAGGTCGGCCCAGATGCACCGCAGTTCATGGTCGATTACCACGACTACTATTCGACGCCGCGCGGTTATCATAAGCGCGCTGTCAACTCGGGCAACGCCTGGTCGCAGACCACGCCGATCTCATTCATGAACATGCCGATTCTGACCTACATCGCGGAGATCTCGCCGCGTCCGGTGCTGTTCATCCACGGCGAGAAGGCTCACTCACGCTACTTCAGTGAAACCGCCTTCGCAGCCGCCGCGGAGCCAAAGGAACTGATGATCATTCCGGATGCAAGCCATACCGACCTTTACGACCGCATGGACAAGATCCCCTTCGACCGGATGGCCGAGTTTTTCGGTCGACATCTGGCATAAGCGAAACTCGCCGGTCGAAATATCACAGGCGGCCAGGTGACCTTCTGGTCACAACGCCGTCTCGCTTCTCATCAGGAGACACGAATGACAGACAGCATCGCTGGCAAGACTATCGTAATCACGGGCGCCTCGAGCGGCATGGGTGCCGCAGCCGCCCGGTATCTCGCAACCAAGGGCGCCAACGTAGTCCTTGGAGCGCGCCGCTCCGATCGGATCGACGCCCTAGCCGCCGAACTCAACGAAGCCTGCCACAAGGCCACTGCTGTAGCCACCGACGTGACGAGGCAAGAGGACCTGCAAAAGTTGATCGACGCGGCCGTCGAGACCTACGGACGGGTCGACGTGCTCATCAACAATGCGGGCGTCATGCCGCTTTCGCCCATGGATCGTTTGAAGGTGGACGAATGGGACCAGATGATCGACGTCAACGTCAAAGGCGTCCTCTACGGCATCGCCGCAGCGCTCCCCCATATGAGGGAGCAGAGGTCGGGCCACATCATCAACGTGTCCTCAGTGGCCGGCCACAAGCTCTTCGGCGGCTCGGCCGTCTACTCGGCCACCAAGTTCGCAGTGAGGGCATTGTCGGAGGGGCTGCGGCAGGAGATGGCGCCTTACAACATCCGCACGACGATCATCTCGCCCGGAGCCGTCAAGACGGAGCTGCTGGACCATATCAGCGAGAAGGACGTGCAGCAGGCGAACCAGGATTACGTCGGTCAGGTCGGCGTACCAGCCGATACGTTCGCCAGGATGGTCGCCTTCGCGATCAACGAACCAGAGGATGTCGCCGTGAACGAGATCCTGTTCCGGCCGACGGCGCAAGAACTGTAACCAGCATTTAAACCGCCCGGCGGCGGTTCTGCGACTTGACCGAAGACGGCCGAAGGGAAGCCCCGGCCGTCTTCGTCTTTGCAAAGTCGTCGAGGTTTGATGTCGAGATCGGATAGACCCTATCGGAAATAGCGTTCTAATCCTGCGTTTCCTCGCTCCTATCTCATGGTGATTGGTACACCATCGAAAGGATGTCGACCGTGAAACTCCTGGCCGCCGCCACCCTCACTCTTGCGACCGTCGCATCTTCACCCACCTTCTCCAGCAGAGTTCGACAATGATCAGATCATCAAGCGTGTCTTCGCACGACATCCGGAGCGTTTCCCCAGCTCTCGGGCGATATGAGAAGGAGGACGTCGTGGAGGGCCTGTGGACTCGCCCGCAGCTTTCCGTCCGCGACAGAAGCGTCGTCACCGTCGCCATCCTTGTCGCTCGCAGCCAGACGGGCGATCTTTCGCACTACATGAACCTCGCGCTCGACAACGGCGTCACGCCGAAGGAGCTTTCCGAGATTATAACTCACCTCGCATTCTATGCGGGCTGGACGAACGCGACGTCGGCGGTGGCTGTCGCTCAAAACATCTTCGCCGAGCGGAACATAGGCGCGGATCAGTTGCCTGAAGCTTCTCCGGATCTCATGCCGCTCAACCAGGAGGGTGAGGCTGCGCGTCAAAGCGCGGTCCAAGGCCTGCTGGAGGATGCGTCGCCTGGGCTGGCGGATTTCACGACGGATCCGCTGTTCAAGGATGTCTGGCTGCGACCGGATCTCGCGCCTCGCGACCGCAGTTTGGTGACCATCACGTGCCTGATGGCCAACGGTCAGGTGGCCCAGCTGGCAGGACACCTCAACAGGGCGCTCGACAAGGTCGACGCCAGCGTCACCTGGACTTGTTACGTTCGCACCCGGAGCTCGAACCGCATGGCATAGCCACCCGCTTGGTCAGATGCTGATCGTCACAGCAGGTAAAGGCTGGGTGCAACAGGAAGGCCAGGAACGCCAGGAAATCCGTCAGGGCGAGACTATCTGGATTCCAGCAGGCATGAAGCACTGGCATGGTGCGACTGCGCAGTACGCCATGAGCCACTACGCCATCACCTAC
Source organism: Rhizobium lentis (assembly GCF_014200175.1). Lineage (GTDB taxonomy): Bacteria > Pseudomonadota > Alphaproteobacteria > Rhizobiales > Rhizobiaceae > Rhizobium > Rhizobium mulingense. The sequence goes on from NZ_JACHBD010000016.1 coordinate 65,234, forward strand.
ATCCAGGATGGCAAGAACGCCGAGTGGATGGAATTGGTTTCTGACGAGCAGTATCTTGACTAGGTACCATCGGATCACCGTGATTGATGACTTTGGAGGTCGGCCGCACAAAGCGACAGCTATATCGTCCGCCCTCCAGAACCGGCCATTCCGCTCCCGGCGCCATCGCGGACTACTTCATTGTTGCGAGATTCGGCTGCTCTGCGCTGAAAGCGGCTCCGTGCGGCTGCACGTCCTCTTGCCCCCGCGCATGCGAGAACGACGCTGGCTGCCGTAGGGTTCGCTGGCGGCGCTGTTCTAGTTTGGTGCGGCAGCCGCGGTTTCACCGGGCGGCAAGATCCGCATCATGAAGGTTGAAACCTTCTCCCCCGGCTTGAAAGGTCCAGGGATCTCATGGCTGACCGGTTTCAGGCTTTGAAGGAAGACTGCAATAGATGTCACATCTTCTTCAGTGAGTTGCGCGAATGCATGCCACGGCATGATTGGCGCCAGGAGGCGGCCATCCGGCCGCTGCCCGGTCTGAAGCGCAGTCACAATCTGTTCCCGGGTCCAGCTGCCGATGCCGGTCTCCTTGTCAGGCGTAATGTTGCGGCCGACGAAGACACCCTGCCCCGGGATCTCGAAACCGACGTCCGATCCACCCAGAAATCGCGAGCTGTCCGGGTTTCCGAAGAAATATCCCGGTGTGTGGCAGTCGTTGCAGCCGCCGATCGTGACGAGGTATTCGCCGCGGGCAGTCTGCGCATCGTCGGCCGCTGCGATATTCGACTGCAGCGCCAATGCTGAGGCGGCGAAAAATGCCACCCGAATGCTCAATCGAAACATCATTCCCTCCATGATACAGAAGCTCGCAACGGCCAGCGAACTGAATATCACGATGAACATGTTCTATATATTAGCCATATTTAATTATCGAAGATTGTAGATGGCCGCTAAGCGGGCCGGCAGTGAGCGAAGAAAGCTGCCGTCGGCGGGCTTGACAGATCCTCCGCAAACAACAAACGCCAATCGAGACAACCTCGTATTCTATTGCCCCTGCCCCAAGGCCGGATGGCCGGGCCCTTTTGATTGATGCGACGATGTCGTCGCAGCTTTGGCATAAGCATTTTGGTTTCCGCGCAGAACTGAGCCCGCCGTCGACCAAGTCATTAAAGCTGCGCGCTCGCGTCACAGGCGTAGCTGGATCAGCGATCGGTCGCGCTTCTTCCCACCGTCAGCGCTGTCGAAAGCCTCTCTCGCTGCGGTGACCTCCGGCAGTTTTACGAGCGTCCATTTGTGCAGTTCCTGAAGGGGTTCCCGCAACGTGTGACCGAGTGGCGTCAGGTGGTATTGAACCGCGACCGGAGAAAGTGAAATCACCTCGCGCGCAACGAGACCGTTGCGCTCGAGGCGGCGAAGGCATTGAGTGAGCGCCTTCTGCGTCACCCCTTGCAAACGGCGGCGAATGGCGTTGAAGCGCTGAGGCCCCTCGTTGAGAACCGCAATCACCATCATCGACCACTTGTCAGCGATCTGATCGAATAGAGCCCGGCTCGGGCATTCGGAAGAGAAGCAGAGCGGTTCCAGTTCGAGCATGTCGGTTTCCTTCATTATACCTAGGCGACTTCAGGTGCCTGATTGACGCTAGGTTTACATCGTATACCTGGAAGTCCGTTTTACGCAACGGAGTTCTACGAATGCCCAATCCCGATACAAGCAGCCTGTTTCGACCTTTCACCATTCGATCGCTTGAACTGAAAAATCGTATCGTCATGGCGCCAATGACCCGCCTGTTTGCGCCCGAAGGCGTGCCGGGGCCGGCAAATGCCGACTACTATCGGCGCCGAGCAGAAGGTGGCGCGGGACTGCTACTGTCTGAAGGCACGGTGATTGATCGCCCGGCCTCCCGCAACGACGGTGGGATTCCGTTTTTCCACGGTGATGCGGCGTTGAGGGGGTGGAAAAATGTGATCGACGCCGTTCATGGTGCTGGCGGTCGCATGGGGCCGCAGATCTGGCACACCGGCGCGACGCGCTACATCAATAATTGGGAGCCCGACGCCCCGGTGGAAAGCCCGTCCGGCCTTAACGCGCCTGGTGAGGCCCGCGGCATTGCGATGACCGAAGAGGATATCGCCGATTCTGTCGCAGCCTTCGCCAAGGCGGCGGCAGACGCCAAGCGGCTCGGCTTTGACACTGTTGAAATCCACGGCGCGCACGGCTACCTGATCGATCAATTCTTCTGGTCGGGCACGAACCTGCGCACCGACCGGTATGGCGGACCGACGATCAAGGAGCGCTCGCGCTTTGCTGGCGAGATCATCTCCGCCGTACGCGAAGCGGTGGGACCTGATTTCCCGATCATTATGCGCGTCAGCCAATGGAAGCAGCAAGATTTAACCGTGCGTCTCGCAGAAACCCCAGCAGAGATGGAGACGTGGCTCCTGCCGTTGGTCGAGGCAGGGGTGGATGTCCTTCACGTGTCGCAGCGTCGCTTCTGGGAGTCGGAATTCCCGGAAATTGATGGCGAGAACGGCCTCAACGGCGCAGGCTGGGCAAAGAAAGTGACGGGTGCTGCGACAATCGCTGTCGGCTCGGTGGGCCTCGAGAACGACGTGACTGCAAGCGCTTTTGTCGGCAAGGGGTCAGCCACGGCAAGCATCGATCGCTTGATCGACCGCATGGACCGCAATGAGTTCGACCTTATTGCCGTGGGTCGCGCGCTGCTTACCGATCCAACTTGGGTCACCAAAGTTGAGAACGGCGATTATGCAGAATTGAAGGGGTTCGACCCAGCTACCTTATCCGAGCTTGCCTGACCCGGATGACGTGAGCGGATGCAAGCGTGGGCTGCATCCGTTCACGCCGCTGACACTGGCTATTGCTCATCCTCGGTGCAATCGGGCAACAGGTTCAAGATCGGACATTGACCCGTCATTGGACGACCCCGGCATTGCGCAGCCCCTCCATGACGAGCTCGAAATCGGCCGGGTTCTTGAAGGGCAAGACTTTGCGACGGTATTCCAAGGAGTAGTCGGGATTGACGCGCAGCACCTCTTGCCACCTCGCACGAGCCTCTTCGAAACGGCCGAGGTGTCCGTAACAGGCGGCAAGAAGCGCGCGCGAGACATCGGTGACGGGGTTGCGGTTCACGCGCTGCAGCAACAGTTCGACCGCCTCTTCGTACCTTCGCAGTTGAAACAAGGCCAAGGCCTGGAAGTGGAGAACGACATCCGGAAAGTACGGGTTCAGGACCCTTGCCCGATCGAAATAGGCGAGCGCCTCCCCGGATCTGCCAGAATAGATGAGTGCCTCGCCGAGGCTGACCTGCCCTTCGGCGAAGTTTGGATTGAGGACGATCGCACGCTCGGCCTCGCTGATGGCTCTATCGTGTTGTCGCGAATAAAGCGTGACCACACTCAGTGCCCAGTGGGCAACGGGATCGCTATCGTCCCGCGCTACCGCCAGCGTCGCGGCCTCTTCGGCCTGCTCGATCGCGCGCTGCGGCGACGCACTCCAGCGGTTCAGGTAATCAAGCCCATGGGTAAGGGCGAGGAAGGCGTGCGCTGAGGCGAAGTTCGGGTCCAGTTCGACGGCACGTTGCAGAAGGTCGCGGGCGTCGCTGTTGGTCTGCTTCGTCAGCCGGTGCCACAACTCCCGGCCGCGCAGGAAGCAGTCATAGGCCTCGGGGTGCCGCGTCTGCCCCGGCGCCAGTCTTTTCCGATCGCCCTCTGTCAGGTTGACCGCCAGCGCGTCGACGATCTGCTGCGTGACATCGTCCTGAACCGCGAATATGTCGGTGAGCTCGCGATCGAACCTCTCCGCCCATAGGTGGCCGCCGGTGGTCGCGTCGATGAGCTGCGCGGTGATGCGGACCCTGTTGCCCGATTTGCGGACGCTGCCCTCAAGGACATGCCGCACGCCGAGCTTCATGCCCACCTCCTGCACCTGGACGTTCTTGCCCTTGAACGTGAACGACGAATTGCGGGCGATCACGAAGAGCTGCGACAGCTTCGATAGCGCCGTGATGATGTCTTCCGAGATGCCGTCGGCGAAGTAGTCCTGTTCGGCGTCACCGCTCATGTTGGCGAAGGGCAGGACCGCGATCGACAGCTTCGGCACCCCTGCCGCCGGTTGGCTCGTTGCGGTTTCCGAGGTCGCGGCCGCCTTGGTCCCGGCGCTGCCGACTTGCAGCGAATAGACCCGGATCGGCTCAGCGATGTTCTTGAGTTGCGTGCTGCCGAGATCGCTGACGGACAGGTCGAGCCTCGACTTGACCTGGCGATAGGCATCCTCGGACAGGCAGATCGCGCCCGCCGCCGCGACGCCCTCCAATCGCGCGGCGATGTTGACGCCGTCGCCCATCAGATCGCCATCGCTTTCCTCGACGACGTCGCCCAAATGGATACCCATCCGGAACTCGATGCGACGGTCCTGCGGCACGCCGTCGTTGCGCTCCACCATGCCGTTCTGCACCTCGATGGCGCAGCGCACAGCGTCCACCACGCTGCGGAACTCGACCAGCGCGCCATCGCCGGTTCGCTTCACCACCCGGCCATGATGCACGGCGATCGTCGGATCGATGAGATCGCTGCGCAGTGCCCGCAACCGCGCCAGGATGCGCTCCTCGTCGGCGCCGGCAAGCCGGCTATACCCGACCACATCGGCGGCCAGGATTGCAGCCAGCTTTCGGATCTCGCTCATGGCGCCGTCTCCTCGCTTCCACGATAGCAGGGAGACAGAAGGCAAGAAAGAACTTTGAGCCGCTGCTCTGAGCGATCTTGGGTGAGATCGAGTTGGCCATGGCTCATGTGGACGCAGCCGAGGTGTTGCCCTACGCAGTGACTGCCCTGGCTCCCGGCCGCTCGACGCGGCCGTTCCTAAGCCCACTCAGGATCAGGTCACGATGATATCCATGCTCACCCCGATGTCCGGTCGCCGAGCCTTTCGTAGTAGTCGCCAAATTTTCGCCCAGGCACGCAACACCCCGCGGACAGCTTCTTCTGGCAAGCATATCGGCTCAAACCGCTGGCCGACCGTCTGAAGACTGAGTGAGCATCAGGCAGTATGGCTCCGTAGGGGGTCCTTCGCTCACGGACTGACAGGCTGCCGCCGGGGGAATGAGATTCGCTTCAACCGCAGCGCATGCTTTTCCAGCAAATGCCATGAAAGCCAGCCGAGCAACAATGATATCGGCAGGGAAAGGCCGAACACTGTCCACCACGTGCTGTACTGACCGAGGGCATGGTTCACCACCTGCTCCACTGGCCAGCCGTAGAGATAGGTCCCGTAGGAGACATCGCCCAACCGGTCGAGAGTCGGCAGCTGTATGCTCGGCGAGGTCACGATGTAGACAAGCGGATAGGCAAACAACATCGGTCCGTAAGAATAGTCGGGCGAGAAGACGAGGCAGAGCACGCCGAGCGCCGCGAAGATCGACGCCAGGACAACGTTCGGCTGCCGCTTGTCCATCACGAACCAGAGAAGCGAACCGCAGAAGAAGTAGGGCGCGATAAAAGTGAAATCCGTTATCAACTGTGTGTCTGGCCACGGTTGCTCGAAGAAAAGCTGCCAGGTCACGCCCACGGCAAGGGCAAGCGCCATCAACGGCGCTCGCAGAAGCCCGATGGCCATCAACGCCGCAAGGATCAGGTAGCAGAAGATTTCCTGGCTGATCGACCAAAGAGAGCCGTTGGTAAAGGTGGCAAGCCAGGAGATCGCAGGATCATAAAACTGCACTTTCGGCAGTTTCATGCCATAGCTCGGATTGAGCACAGAGAGCACGGTCGTCTCCAGGGGATTCGACCAGCGCAAGTAACGCCTGAGGCCCAGCGGGCTGAACAACGGGCCTAGAACATACACGCTGAGAAGGATGCAGACGACAAGCGCCGGATATATCCTCAGCGCCCGTCGCCAGAGAAAGCCGCCGACGCTGCCGAACCGCGCGCTCTGCGTGACGAGGAAGCCGCTCGTGATGAAAAATGCATAGACCCCGAATATCCCAAGAATCTTGTCGTCGCCGAGCAACCGCACAAAGGGCTCGTTCGCCTCGGTCTTTTCCGAGATGAGGAAGGCATGCGAGAAGATAACGGTGGAGGCTGCGACGAGCCTGATGATGTTGACGTTTGGGTAAAATGGCTTTGTGACCCCGCGCCCGGGCATGCGATTCCCCGCTTTGACAATTCCCCAGAGCATTAAGGTGGGTTTTGAATGTTGTCACGAGCCGTTGCGCAACAGGGCGCGATAATCTCTGTTAGAGCATGATGTCGTCCGAAAACCGCTCATTTTCGGCATCATGCTCTAGCCGGCGTTGCAGGAAGGTCGAGTTGGTCGACGAGGTTGGTGCCTGTAGAGGCGATAACCCGCGCGAACGTGGGCCTAGGACCCAGGCTTGTGACAAAGTCGATCAAGCGTGTCTCGAAGTGCGGCGGCGGCCTGATCGCGCTCATCGGCAGACATAAGCTCGGGCTCAGCTTCCAATCTCAGGTGCGGCAGTTCGGTGCGAACCGTATGACAGCTGCGGACCAGATTTTCCTTCAGATCGACCACGCGATAGGTGGCGACCGGATAGGCTATTCCCTTTACCAGGACATGCCCCAGTTCCTCACACTCGATCGTATCCTTCACTAGCGCAAACGTCTCATAAGAAATGAGCACGGTGCCCGGCGACGCTTCCTGCTCAAGGCGCGAGGCGAGATTCACGGCGCCGCCGATTATCGTGTAATCCATCCGGTCCTCGCTGCCGAAGTTGCCCACAGTGCAGTAGTCTGTGTGAATGCCAATGCGGCAGCGCAGCGGTGTTTCAATTCCGACATCGCGCCAGATTTCCCCAAGCGCGCTCATTCGCTTTTGCATGGCGAGAGCCATCTGCACGCAGGCGAGCGCGTCATTCTTGACGCCGCGGGTTTCCGGATCGCCGAAAAACATCAGGATGGCGTCTCCGACATACTTGTCGATCGTCGCGCCGTGATCTGAAGCAATCTTCGACATCTCCGTCAGGTAGTGATTGAGGAGCTGTGTGAGATCCTCGGATTCCATTTTGTCCGTGGTTTCGGTAAAGCCGGCGATATCGGAGAAGCATATTGTCAGCTTCTTCCGCTGGCTGGCGATCCTGACGTCCTGGCGGCCGGTGAATATGGAGTTATACACTTGCGGCGCCAGGTATTTCGCCAGCTTGCTGGAAAGCGCCTCGAGAGCCGCGGATTTCTCGGCAAGGTTTTCCTCCCGTTGCTTCAGCTCGGTGATGTCCGAGTAGACGGCCACCGTGCCGCCAGCCGTGATCCGCCGTTCGCTGATCATGATCCATCGCCCGTCGCGACGCCGCTGCACCCACGTTCGCCAGGGTTGCGATGGCGCGAAAGCCGCTCGGCAACCCACTCCTCGACTCGCCCCTCAGCATCCTTGATGTAGCCGCACTCAGCGGACCGGCGAACAATCTGCTCGAATGTCGTGCCGGGTGTCATTTCCTCCAGGCCGGCGTACAACAGCTCGCGGTAGCGGCTATTGCTCAGTACGAGCCTGTCCTCGCCATCGTACAGAGCGAATCCTTCGGAGATGCTCTCGATGGCATCCACAAGCCGCTGGCGCGCTTCCGCAACCTCGTGCAGGCTGTTTTCCTCCACCTCGACTGCAGTATCCCGGAACAGCCTGAGCGCCCCGGCCATGCGGCCGATTTCGTCGCGGCCTCCGGCGGGCATCTGCGCATGCAGATTGCCGCCCGCGATTGCCAGCATGCCTTGGCTTACCTCTCCCAGACGGGCGAGAAGGCTGCGGTCGACATAAAGCCAGACAACCAGAACCGAACTCAGGAGGCTCAGAAGGGCGGAGCCAAGGACAATGCCGGTGCCGTAGCGCTGGACGACCGAGGCTTCGAGGGCGGACGCGGCGATCTCATGGTTTGCCTTTGCAACCAGGCGATCGACGGCCGCGGTAAGGTCGCGCGATAGCCGACTGTTTTCAGCCAGAAGCTTTTCGCCCTGGGCAAGGACAGCAAACTCGTCCTGTCGTACCTTCGGGATCCCGTTCTCACCCTCGGTCAGCGACTTCAACTCGTCCAGCCGTTGTTGGAAGCGGGTCCGCAGCTTTTCGTCGATCTCGGTGGAGACATTTTCGAGTGCGGCGAGCGACCGGCGCAGCGGAAACAGGATCAGCTTCAGATCTCCCGGCGTAGGCGCGTTGGCAGTTTTGACCAGTGCGTCGTTGACTGCCGATATCTCCTGTTGCGCCCTCTGCTGGGGGATGTAGGCCGCGATTGCCTTGACCAGGTCGCTCGTCGCCGCAGCACGCGCATCGGGTGGTGCGGCGGGATCAGCCACCGCTGCGCGCCACTGGGGAACCTTGGAATTCATCACGACGATACCGGGTGCGACGAGACGCTGACTTGCATTTGTCGTGTCCGATAAGCGGCGCAGCAACTCCTCCTTGCGCTGAACCATGGTAAGGCGAACGGCCACAAGATAGTCGAGAGCATCGAGGTTTCGTCGTAGACCAATCACGGCGTCTTCGATTTCAGTCACCGCCGTCGCGCTGAATGCGGTGCCTTTAAGTGCGGCGAGCAACTCTTCGAGACGCCCCATCTCGACTCCGATCGCAGCCGAGACCTCGTTGTGCTGAACCGTGCTGGTCGCCGCCAGCACCGACGGCGCGGTGGAGGCCACCCTCTCAGCCTGGCGCGAAAGTTGGAGAGAGGCGAGCGCCGTCGGCACCCGTTCCTTGGTGATGCGATCGACCACGTCGCCGACCTGAAGGAAGGCATAGAGAGCTGCGGCGGTCGCGAGCACTGCGAAGGTGCTGATGCCGAAGAAAGCGAGCAACAAGCGCCCGCGTATGCCGACGCGTTCAAACATAGGGGCAACCGCAAGGTCTGGGTTGCGCAGCCAGCAAAGTCTGCACAGACTGGTCTAACGCGATCCACCCGGCCGGCGGTTGACTATTCCAGCGGCACGTATTCGCCACCCTTCCAGACATACCAAATCCAGCTTTGAAGGGTGAGGTCGCCCTTGTCGTCGAAATCGACCCGGCCCATTACCGTTTCAAATTGATTACCTCGCATTGAGGCGATGACCTCTTGCGGCCTTAGAGAACCAGCCTTCTTCACCGCCTGCGACCAGACCTGGACGGCGGAGTAACTGAGCAGTGTGTAGCCTGCGGGCTCGAAATTCTCGGCACGGAAACGCTCGACGACTTGAGCCGCCTGAGGGACGCGCCGTGGGTCCGCGCTAAACGTGAAGAGCGTACCCTCGGCGGCAGATCCGGCGATCAATGCAAAGTCCTCGCTCGCCATGCCATCGCCTGAGACGAGTTGAAGTGCGTAGGCGCGGTCTCGTGAAGCGCGAACCATCAGCGCGACCTCGGGCAGATACCCACCAACATACAACACGGCGATGCCGGCGCCCTGTAACGCCGAGATCTCGGCCGCATAGTCGTTCTTCCCAGGGGTGAAGGCCTCGTAGATCGCTTCGGTGACACCCCGCTTCTTCAACTGCTTTCTGGTTTCGTCGGCGAGCCCCTTCCCATAGGTGGTGTTGTCGTGAAGGATCGCTATTTTCCTGTCACCCCAATGATCGGCCAAATAGTTGCCGGCTACTACCCCCTGCGCGTCGTCGCGACCAATGACGCGGAAAACATTGGCACGACCTTGTTCGGTCAACAGCGGATTGGTCGAACCCGGTGAAATCTGTAGAATTCCCGCGGCCTCGTACACCTTGGATGCCGGAATCGAGGCCTGGGAACAGTAATGCCCGACGACGAGCACCACACCGTCAGCCACCAGTTTGTGGGCGGCCGCCACAGCCTGCTCGGGATCGCAAAAGTCGTCGACCGTGATGAGTTGCACCTGCTGACCGAGCACGCCGCCAGCCGCATTGATGTCGGCCACTGCCATCTCTGTGCCGCGCTGCATCTGCTCCCCGATCCAGGCGAGCGGTCCTGTGACCGGGCCTGCCGCTCCGATCAGGATCTCCGCCCGCGCTGGGCTGCCAAGCGAAACGACAAGCGCGACGATAGCTGCAGTGATGCTGCTGCACATGATGTACCTCCTGCACAGCTTACGCCAATTTAGTCCCCGCCGACAGCCCCCCGCAGGCGCCGATATCTCCGCCATTCTGCAGCGCACTTGCCTCTTATCGGCATGGCTGGTCAGGAGTTGACGTTCCTGCGAGGCACTCATTGTCTGCCTTGGGCGCCAATCCCAGCCCTTGTCGGCATGAACTTTGATGTCCGCTTTTCGTCGTGAGTAGTTCAAGGTAACGGCATCTTCGCGCCGGGCTCGCTGACGCGTTTGTGGCGCGTCCGAAGAAGATTGGCACTGCGATCCAGACCGCCGTTCTCGCGCAGCGCATGTCCGTTGATCAAGTCCTCGGACGGGTCGCAATTGGCCTCATCCGCTGTCACATCTCCGGCAGGCCGGCCTTTCGGAAGCCGTCGACGAAGTGGTCCCGTACAGCTGCATCGCGCAGCGGCTGGGAGCTGAGCCAATGGGCGATGGTGAAATGAGGGTGGGCGATCAGAAACAATTCTGCTTCTCGCCGCGCCTCCTCGCGGTGGCCCGACTGCGCAAGCGCAGCAGCCAGGAATTTGCGTGAGTTGGTGCGATAGGTTTCTTTCCTGCGGAGCGTAGCGGTTGCCGCCTCATAGTCACGCGCGGCATACTGCGCCTGCCCAAGATGACAAAGATACCAGCAGGTTGGATGGGGATTGAGCCGCAGGGCTTTTTCGATCTGCGCCAGTCCGTCGGCAATCCTGCCGTCCAGCACGGATATGTCCGACATGGCGGCCCAGGTGTCGGCGTGGTTGGGGTCCAGCTCCAGGGCCTTGGCAAAGGCTGCCTCCGACTCCTCCCATCGCCGCTCATAAGCCAAAATGGTACCCAGGACGTAACGGCAGCCGGCATCGTTGGGATCCAGGTCGACCGCCTTCTGCGCTGATGTCACCGCCATCCGACGGTTAGGATCTTCGGGCTCTCCGAAATGAGTCCAGGCAAGCCAACGGTTATAGGCGAGCAGACCGAGCGCCTCGGCATAGGATGGATCGAGCTTGACCGCGCGTTGGAGCAGCATATAGGCCTCACGCTCCGTTTGCGGCGACTCTTCCGTCAGCAGGCGAGCGCGCACACACAACTCGTACGCCTCAAAGTTCTTCGGCCGATTGCGCGGCGTCGGGATGGTCAGCCGGCCGACGAGCGCTTCAACAATCTTGGCGTTGACTTCATCCTGCAACTCGAAAACATCTTCCACCGTCCTGTCAAACCGTTCCGCCCACACGTGCTGGCCGCCAAGCGTGTCGACCAATTGGGCATTGATACGGACACGGCCCATTGCGCGTCTGGCGCTCCCCTCGAGGACGTAGCGGACGCCGAGCTCCTGGGCGACCAGCCGTACGTCGACCGCCTTGCCCTTGTAGCCGTAGACGGAATTGCGCGCGATGACGAACAGGCCCGCCGTGCGGGAAAGGTCGGTGATCAGGTCTTCGGTCAAGCCGTCGACGAAAGGCTCGTCCGCTTCATCCCCACTCATATTCGTGAACGGCAGTACAGCGACCGAGGGACATTCAGGCAGCGGCAATATGCTCTGCAGCGCATCCGGCCAATGCCACACGTGAACGGGGCGGGTCAGGTTCTTCAGGTAACGTTCGCCTGCATCAAAGAAGCAGTCGTCGATCTTGCCGACGATCTCGCCGTGAACGCTTCCTGAAATGCAGATACCTCCCGGTGCCGCCTGCGTCTCGAGGCGCGCCGCGACATTGACGCCGTCGCCGAGAATGTCTGAACCATCGTCAATGACATCTCCCAGATTGACGCCTATGCGCAAAAGCAGGCGCCGGTCTCCCGAAGCCTCGACAGCAGTGGTGGTCCGTTGCATTTCCAATGCTGCAGCGACCGCGTCCACCGCGCTACCGAATTCGATAAGGAATCCGTCGCCCATGACCTTAAAGATGCGACCGTTATGGCGCATCACAGCCGGCTCGATGACGCCAGAACGGAGCTCCCTGAGATTGTCCAGCGTTGCGGCTTCATCAGCCTCCATCAGGCGTGAATATCCCACCACATCGGCAACGACGATGGCAGCAAGGCGACGCTGAAGAGATCGATCCGTCATGTGAGGACAAGCCCAACGACCGGGTTCATAAGTTATTGCTCAAATACGGGTCAGTCAACAAGTGGCAAGAGGTGATGTCCAGGCGATCTGCACCTCCATCGAGCCGTCATCCTCTTTGTGACCGACGCGAAGCCTGGATTTCTGGCTAACTCTCCAGATGCGGCCAGTCTCCTTCGGGCTATTTTCGCAGGATTTTCTCCATCGCCCTGCCCTTGGCGAGTTCGTCGATCAGTTTGTCCAGGTAGCGGATTTCCCGCATGGTCGTTTCCTGGATCTCTTCCACGCGGACGCCGCAGATCACGCCCGTGATCGACGATCGGAAGGGGTTCATCTCAGGCGCTTGCGCAAAGAAATCCTCGAAGTTGGTGTTCCTCGCCAACTGGTCGTCCAGGGACTCTCGGCTATAGCCCGTCAGCCAGCAGATGATTTCGTCGACCTCCGCCTTCGCGCGTCCCTTCTTCTCCGCCTTGGCGACATAGTGGGGATAGACGCTCGCGACGCTGACCGAATAGATGCCTCCTGAATGTTGCAGGTATTTCCCGGCTGGGATGGCCGATAATGCGCAACCCTCGTGCGGCGCGGGCGCGAGAAATATTTGCTCATGGACGCAAACTCTACAGCGGCGCCGGCCATGACCGCAATTGGCGCAATCCTTCGGCCCGAAGTAGTCATCGGTATGGTGCCACCCTGTCCAATCTGAGACCAAAAGCGAGAGTGCACACTGGTGGCACGTCGCAAGCGACAGGTCGGCGGTCTGGACCATTACGGTATTGGTGGAGGCTTTTTTAACTGATGCATTGCAAGACATTGTGAAAACAAAACAATGCGTGGGAGATGCCGTTTTGAAAAACGCAATTTTGGTTTTCGCTGGATTGTCGATCGGTTGTTCGACAGCAGTGGCCCAGGAACCGCAGCCCCATCCAATACTAAGTAGGGAGCAGTTTCTGTCCTACGCCGCTGGCGCGGTCGTTGCAGGCATGTACTGTGGGAAATTCGAGTTAAACGCCGATTTCTTCTTGGGATACGAATACGCTACCGGAGTTTATCCGCCCCTCGATCCCAATTTCCGGCTTGAGATGGCGCGTGTTGAGACGGACGCCAAAAGCGATCTCGATAGCTACTGTAAGGCGGCACGACTGGTGTTCTACAAGGGCAACAAACCTAAGCCGTTGGCAGCCCCACTTCTGGTCGACAAGCAGTGACAGCACCTTTCCTTGATTAGCACTGATGACCGCAATTGGCGCATTGCCGCCGGCAGCATTTGCAGTCGGTCGTTGGTGTCTCTCACCTCATTTCTGCTAAAGCTGGAGAGTAAATCGGCCGCGATGTCACCAACTGCCGAAGTGTGAAGGGCGCAACGGGCTGATAGGCTCTTGTCTTGAAGGAGGAGCGCTGGGATGAGCACCGACCGGGAGACTGTGCGGTCCTATGATGCGGTCGCGGCGGAGTACGCTGCCGAGGCCGCGGTGATGCCCGGATGGGTCGCGACAGAGATCGATGTGTTCGTGAGCGAGCTCCCCGGCTCCAGGGTGCTGGAGATCGGAAGCGGCGGCGGGCGAGATGCACTTGAGCTTGAGAAGCGGGGCATCAGCGTCCGGCGCACCGACATTTCGAAGGGTTTCGTCGAACTGCTTCGCGAAGGTGGCTTCGAGGCCGACTTGTTGGACCCGCTGACCGATGACTTGGCCGACCCGCAGCGTCCCGGCATGCCGTATGACGGGATCTGGGCCTGTGCCTGCCTCATTCATGTCGCGCGCGAGGATTTCGGCACGGTGCTTGGACGGCTTGCCGAGGCGACCCGGACCGGTGGCCGACTGCACGCCTCGGTCAGGGAGGGCGACGGCGAGGATGTGTCCACACACGGCAGTGCTGCAGCGCCTCGACGCTACGTCGAGACGTACTGGCGCGAGCCTGCCCTGCGGTCGGCACTCACACACGCCGGCTGGATCGTCAACGATGTAAGTCGGTACGTCGGAAGGCCCCATGATCGGTGGCTGAGCGTTCGGGCGAGTCGGGCCTGACGTCCACAGAACTTACGGGAATGGCGGTTGTGGCGCGACTATGAACTCGAGGTGATCGCCGGACAGTCGGCTTCCGGGCGAAGGCAAAGATCGCCACCTGTGGCCGACATGAGGACGCATTGCTGACCTTGCGCTCCAGCTGATCTCGGCACCCTCCTCACGTGTTGTTGATCGCAGCCCAGCAGCGGCTGGTTGCACCGCACACTTTTTGCTGTTCTTTTCGCACCTGCGAACGAATCGCTTCTGTAACCCGCCGGACGAGAGACATTCCTCCCCAATCCGACGTCCGGCCAGAAAGAGGATCCGAACAATGGGTGATCTCCTGAAAGGTATCTCCAGTTTTCGCGGCGCGGTTTTTCCCAACCAGTCGGCGCTTTATCGCAAGCTGGCGAGGGAAGGCCAGCAACCACAGGCTCTGATGATATCCTGCGCCGATAGCCGGGTGATGCCCGAAACCATCACGCAGGCCGGTCCCGGCGATCTCTTCGTCTGCCGCAATGCCGGCAACATCGTCCCGCCGTTCTCGACGCTCAACGGCGGGGTCTCTTCCGCCATCGAATATGCGATCCTGGCGCTCGGCGTCAGCGACATCGTCGTCTGCGGCCATTCGGATTGCGGCGCAATGAAGGGCCTGTGCCATCCGGAGCTGCTCGAGCCGATGCCCAATGTCGCAGCCTGGCTGCGCCACAGCCACGCCGCACATTCGATTGTCTGCCGGGCCTATCCGGACGACCTGTCCGAAAGTGACCGCGTGCGCGCCGTGGCGATGGAAAACGTCGTCGTTCAGCTCGATCACCTGAAGACGCATCCTTCCGTCGCCGCAAAGCTCGCCACCAGCGATATCACCCTTCATGGCTGGTTCTTCGACATCGAGACCGGCGAAGTTCAGGTCTATGACGGGGCGAAAGCGACTTTCACGGTGCCGGAGGAGGGAGAGCCGCTGCCGGTTGCGGTGACCGGCCGCGATCGGCCGCATGTCATGCCGCAAATCGCAGCAATGCTTGCCGCGGAGTAGCGCCATGACAGCAGTGAGCTCCACCTTTTCGCGCGACCTCGCCTCCTCGCTGGTCGTCTTTCTCGTCGCCATTCCCCTGTGCCTCGGGATCGCCATTGCCTCCGGCGTGCCGGCGTCGATGGGCCTGATCTCCGGAATCATCGGCGGCATCGTCGTCGGCTTCCTGTCGGGCTCGCCGCTGCAGGTCTCCGGACCTGCGGCCGGACTTGCCGTCATCGTCTTCGGCTTCGTCGAGGATTATGGCGTCGCCATGCTCGCCCCCGTCCTGATCGCCGTCGGTTTCCTGCAGATCGCCGGCGGGTTCCTGCGGGCCGGCTCCTGGTTCCGGGCGATCTCGCCTGCCGTGGTTCACGGCATGCTCGCCGGTATCGGCATTCTGATCATATTGGGGCAGATTCATGTGCTGATGGATGCCAAGCCCGCTGCCGGCGGGATGGAGAACGTCGCGGCGATCGAGGACAGTGTCGCCCGACTTTGGGGAACTGGCCTGACGAGCGAGGCAACCGCTTTGAAGGTCGGCCTCATATCCCTGCTTGCGATGGTGTGCTGGGAGAAGTGCCGCCCGAAATCCCTTGCGCTCATTCCGGGAGCGCTGGTCGGTGTCGCGGCGGCGACGGTTCTTGCCGCCGCGTTGCAGCTGCCGATCGCCCGCGTCGAGGTCCCCACTTCGCTCGTGGACAGCATCACACTGCCGACCGCGGAAAACTTCGCCCGGTTGCTGGAGCCCGGCGTCATTCTCATGGCGGTGATGATTGCCGTTATCGCGAGTGCCGAAACTCTTCTTTCGGCCGCCGCCGTCGACCGGATGCATGACGGCGTGCGCACCCGATTCAACAAGGAGCTGTTTGCTCAGGGCGTCGGCAACGGGCTCTGCGGCCTGCTCGGCGGGTTGCCGATCACCGGCGTCATCGTCCGTTCCTCGGCCAACATCCAGGCCGGCGCACGCTCGCGGGCCTCCGCCATCTTCCACGGGATCTGGATACTGGGCCTGGTAGCGCTGGCGCCAAGCCTTTTGACCCTGGTTCCCTTGTCGGCCCTCGCCGCGGTTCTGCTCGTCACCGGATGGCGGCTGATCAGCCTGCGTCATGTCAGGCACCTGTTCGAGCATCATGGTCTGGTCCCGGTCGGCATCTGGGCTGTGACCGTCGCCATGGTCGTCCTGCAGGACCTGCTGGTCGGCGTCGCGCTCGGCCTGGCGCTGTCGATCATCGAGATCGTGCCCTACCTCAGGCGAAAACTCGCGATCAGGCACGCCGAGATAGACGAGGAAATCCATGTCCAGCTCGGCGGCGCAGCGACCTGCAAGGATGTGCCCATACTGCTCAACACGCTCGAGCAGCTGCCCGAGGGTCGCAAGGTCAAGATTGTCAGCGAGGACCTCCATTACATGGATCACACCAGCGCCGAAACCATCAGCGAATGGCTTCGGCGCGAGGCAAGGGCCGGTCGGGCCATTGAAATTCATCCGCCGCCGGCGGCGGGCCACCCCCGCCTGAAACCGCTGTTTCAGCGTTTTGCGACCGAAGTCGCCTGATAAAATCTGGGGAGGGCAACCGCCCTCCCCGGGCGCTTCCTATCCATGGCTTTTCAAACCGGCTGCGGCTGCCTTGGTGCCTATTTCACCGGCCAGACGAAAAGCAGCGCGGGCACGCTGACCAGGATGATCAATGCCGACAGCGGCAGGCCGAGACGCGGGTAATCGGAGAACTTGTAACCGCCCGGACCGAAGACGAGCGTGTTGCATTGGTGGCCGACCGGGGTCAGGAAGTCGCAGCCCGCGCCAATTGCGACCGCCATCAGGAAGGCTTCCGGCCTGAAGCCGAGACTGGTTGCAAAGCTGGCGGCGATCGGCGCCATGACGAGAACGGTCGCGGCATTGTTGAGAAAGGGCGTAACAGCCATGGCGCTGATCAGGATCAGGCCGAGTGCCCCCCATGCCGGCAGGTTCATCGCCACCGCACCCAGCCAACCGGCGATCAAGTCGCTGCCGCCGGAGGTGCGCAAGGAATCCGAGACTGGAATAAGGGCGGCGAGCATAACCAGGATCGGCCCATCCACCGATTTATAGATATCCGTCAGTGGAATGGCCCGGAAGACCACCATGCCGAGCGCCGCTGCGAAGAAGGCCACCGGAACCGGCGCCAGGCCGACCGCGGTCGTTGCCATGGCAAGCGCCAGCATCAGAAGCGGAATGAAAGCACGGCGGCGGGTGCCGAGCATCACCTCGCGCTGGGCGAGCGGCAACAGGCCGAAATCCTGCAGAAGCGCAGCCAGGCTTGCCCGGCTGCCCTGCAGGAGGAGGACATCGCCTACGCCGAGGGTCAAGCTGCCCAACCGTTCCTTGAGGCGTTCGCCACGCCGGCTGATCGCCAGAATGTTGACCCCGCGCGTGTAGGAGAGCGCCAGCTCCTTGGCCGAAAGACCGGCGAGGGACGATTGCTGGCTGACGATCGCCTCGAGCGAAATGATGTTCCTGTCGGGCTGTCCATCCTTTGTCAAAGGCTTGCCGGAAAGCTTCAACTTCCCTTGTGATACGATGCGGTCTATTGCTGCCGAGGGGCCTTCCAGCATCACAATGTCGTCGCAGCGGAGCGTCAGATCAGGAAACGGCGCCATCCTGGTGCCGCCGCGCAGGACGGCCGTGGCGATGACCTCGCCATCGCCGAGCTTCACGAGGTCGTTGAGCGCCCGCTCAAGCAGCGTCGACTGGTCGGTGAGTGCGACTTCGCTCGTGTAATTCTTGATCTCCACGACATCTTCAATCGCGTGATCCTGCTTGGTACGGCTTGGCACCAGCCGGTGGAAGAACAGGAGAAAGGTGATGCCGACCACCGTCAGGAGTGCGCCCACCGGCGTGAAGTCGAACATGGTGAAGGATGTTCCGGTCATCTCCTGGCGAAGCCGTGATACGACGATGTTCGGCGACGTGCCGACCTGCGTCATCAGTCCGCCAAGCAGGGCGGCGAATGACATCGGCATCAGGTATTTCGAGGGAGAAGCCCCGGATTTCTTTGCAAACTGAAAGGCGACAGGCATCATGATGGCGAGCGCGCCGATATTCTTGATGAACGCCGAAAGCAACGCCACGGCGATCGTCAGGAGTGCGAGCTGGGTATGAAGCGTGTTGAGGTTCGGGAAAAACCGCTTGATCGCGGCATCGACGATACCAGACCGGGCCACGCCCGCGCTGACGATCAGGGCGCTGCCAACGATGATGACAATGTCATCCGAAAAGCCGGAAAAAGCTTTTTCCGGCGGGACGATCCCCGTCGCGACCGCCAAGACGAGCGCGCAACAGGCGACGACATCATAGCGGAAGCGACCCCAGATAAAGACCGCCATCATGAGCCCGATGACAGAAAATGCGATGATCTGCTGTGTCGTCATGCGGACCTGGAAAGAGGGTGGGAAGTCGGCGACAACCGAGCGGACGAAGTTATCCAGGGAACGCCGTTACCTCCAGCCGGTTCCCTGCCTTCCTAATCTAGCGCCTGTGGGCCTCCTGACCAGCCTGTGCGTGAGCAGATAAGCGGGCACGCCGGCGCGGCTCCAATAGCAGACATCGCGACATGTTGACGGATCGGGGTCGGACCGACATTCTGACGGCAGCGTGGCCCGCGCCTAACCTCCTGGACCCCGCCAGCATGGCCATCGTTTTCGGACGGGTTGCTGGGCAACTGCGTCCGGCACGTGAAAGGCCGCTCAATTCAGCAGGTTGCATCGCGTCGGCATCGGAACCTCACCTCGGCCGCATCGGACTAAAGTCCATTTGAGTTGTCCGATAACTAAGTTAGATTGCAACGCGATAGCCTGCCGTGCGATGCGTGTACATGGCTGTGCTCCCGCGGAGGATTGAGCTCTGCACAGTCTGTGATCCACGCGCGTCTGTAGGAGGCCCGATGCTAGACGAACCTCCTACATCTGAAACGCAACATTGTTCGACCGCATGAGAGAGCTGGAATATAAGGATCGGAGGGAGACTGGTCATTTCACCCGGCCGCTGGTTTCGGTCGTCATCCCGGCCTTCAATGCTTCCCGTTATATTGAACGCACACTTCGATCCGTCGTGTGCCAGACTTACCAAAACTTGGAGATCATAGTCGTCAATGACGGCTCTACCGATGATACGGCAAAGATGGTCGAGCAAGCGGCGCGGGCAGATTCGCGGATTCGCCTGCTCTCCACGTCAAACCGCGGTGTTGCCGCAGCGAGGAATACCGGTATCCGTGAATCAGCAGGTCGATACGTGGCATTTCTTGACGCGGACGACCTTTGGCATCAGACCAAAATCGAAAAGCAGGTAAATGCTCTCAATCGCCTATCCCCAAAGTGGGCTGCGGTTTATGTACTGCATTATATCATTGATCATGATGATGAGATCATTCGCTCATGCACCCCCAACGCCGCGAGAGGATATCTCTACGCTCGGCATCTGACATTCAAATATGTCGGCAACGGAAGCTCTCTTCTTGTCCGTCGGGATGTCGCGCTCGAGGTTGGTGGGTTCGATAGCTCATATGCAGCGCAAGGAATTGGCGGCTGCGAAGACCTCGATTTCGAACTCAAGCTGGCCGCGCGCTATCTTATCGAAGTCATCACCGAGCGGCTCGTTGGATACAGGCAATATCCCGGCAACATGTCGTCCAATCACCTGCAAATGGGCCAAAGCGCTCTGGAAGCTGTGCAGCGCTCAATGGCCGCAAACCCTCAGCTCCCCCGGTACGCAGCCCGAAGCGCGACCATCGCTACTCAGAAATATGCATATTGGCAGTTCCGAAAAGCCGGAAATACACATCTGTCACTTCTAACCCTTTGGTCGATATCGTGGCGCGAGCCAGGTTTCACGGTTCGGCTTGTGCTCGATATGTGCCTGCGCGTGATACGACGCTGTCATCGTCTTGTGTCGAGAACAGCAAATGGTGAAGATCCACGACTATTGAACAGGTCGAAGTTCGACCCGGAAACGGCCCCCTCGTCAGTCGAACGGCCGGATGAGACCGCTAAATTTCGACGTCACCTGATGCGGCTGACCGAGGCGGATGTCAAGCTGAGTTCAACCCTCGAACCCCTATCGAACAGCTTCGCCCCGGTGGCGAAATCACAAGCCATGTCTTCGTAGTCGGATGTGAAAATCAGCTATTTGAGTTGGCATCCGAGCGCCGGTCATGCCACGCGATAAGACACGCCCCGAAAGCGCCGCGGGTCAAAATCAACAATATCAAACAAGCCTGAACATAAAGTGTTCAGTCGTTCCTAAGTGTCTCTCTGGACGTTTGCCAAACGCCTGCCATTTCATTGTCGATTGGCCGGCTCACAGACGCCAGATGTTTTCAATTCAATCCAGGAGATGGAGGGTACAGCGTGACAGGCATTACGATAGCGATCGTGGACGACCACCCTCTTTTTCGAGAAGGGGTGAGCCGCAGTCTGTCTGAAATCGAGGATTTCGTCGTTGTGGGCGAAGGGGCAAATGCCGCTGACGCGGCCACACTGGCGGCGCGCCATAGGCCCGACATCCTTCTGCTCGATGTGTCGATGCCCGGAGGGGGAATAGATGCGATTTCCGATATCGTGGTGCGAAGCCCACAGACAAAGGTGATGATGCTGACGGCCTCCGAGGAAATCGAAGCCCTTGTCGCTGCGTTACGGCGAAAGGCGGCGGGCTACGTTGTCAAGGGTGCTGGATCACGCGAACTTGCAGAGGCCATTCGAACGGTCATGGGAGGCGCAAGGTTCGTCTCGCCGACGATGCGCGCCTCCACAAGTCTGTTTGACAGAAGGGCTTCATTGACCCGCCGGGAGATCGAGGTGATGGAACTCGCAGCAGAAGGTCTTTCCAACAAACATATTGGGCGTCGGCTGAACCTGCAGGAGAAAACGATCAAGCATCACATGACCCAAATTCTCTCCA
Organism: Rhizobium lentis; assembly: GCF_014200175.1. Lineage (GTDB taxonomy): Bacteria > Pseudomonadota > Alphaproteobacteria > Rhizobiales > Rhizobiaceae > Rhizobium > Rhizobium mulingense. Next base: position 86,255 of record NZ_JACHBD010000016.1, read on the forward strand.
AGCTTGGCGCCAGAAACCGAACTGAGGCAGCGATCCGATGCCGCCAAGGAACCGAGCGAAGATAACGCGAAGGCGCTGAAGGCGCAGGGCAGATCGCCAAAGGTTCGACCTTATCGATCGGTGCCTTATGGTGGCATAGTATTTGGCCTCGCTTCCTGCGAGCAATGGCAAGGCTCCGCCCTCGTCCGGACCTCGCTGCCGATATTGGTCGACAGCTGACAAGTCATCAGGGAGGTTCCGGCTGGAGTCAGCAATATTGCTAGAGCCTCCCTGATGGTCCTTCCAAGAAGAATGAGGAGAATCTAAGCGGCAAAGTGGCGGAGGAAGACGGACCTAAGTCGGGATGGCCAACGCAGGGTGCGCTGCTCATATACGCGTGTGAGGCAACATCAGGTCTGTTGAGGGGCGGAACAGGAGAAGAATATGAGCTTCGGCCCCACCAGTCATGAAGAGCGCTGCTCGGAAGGCCACAGTACGGCATCGACCATCGCGACGATATCGGCTGCCCTTTCCGCCGACCCGGAAATTGACAGCAGCGCGATCGAGATCAGGATGCTCGGCGCGGTCGTGCTGCTCGAAGGCTACATCACGAAAGCGTCAGATCGAGACAAAGCCATCGCGATTGCAGCCATGATCGTAGGCTGGGAGAACGTCCATGACCGGATGCTGAGCCACTTTCCCGCTCAGTGAGATAACAACCGATCCCGGCTAAGACCAAGGGCCGGTCATGCCCCGGCATAAAGCCCTAACCACGGAACACTTCCTCCGTTCGCCGGTTCGGCTTCCCAGCGGAGCCAACCGCATCGAAGGAGGAAAATCAATGAATATCAAAACAGTAGGAATTACCGCAGGCATGATACTGGCATCGTCCGTTGCCTTTGCCCAATCGTCGACCGTTACAGGCGCAGCCGGTGGTGCTGCAGCGGGTGCAGTCGTGGGTGGCCCGGCCGGTGCTGCCGTGGGCGGCATTGTGGGTGGAGTTGCTGGAAGCGTCCTTGAACCGCCGCCGCAGAAAGTCGTGACCTATGTTCAGCAGGCTCCCGCTCCGACCAAACGCGTCGTGGTGAAGGAGAAGGTTGTCGTCGGAGAGCCGCTCCCGGAGACCGTGGTCGTAACACCGATTCCAGATGATCCAAAATATGCCTACGCGATCGTCAACGATCAGCGGGTGATCGTCGAACCTTCCTCCCGGAAGGTCATACAGATCATCCAATGAGAACGGGCGGCTTTCGCCGCCCCTCTCCCCGACAATCCTCCAGAACGATCGAACGTATCGCCGGTGTCGAATGTCTGTGCGCGGCCATACCTGTCACGGTAGGCGCCGCGATATAGGCTTGCGTGATTTCATCTGCGCTGGCAGGGCGGCTGAACAGGTATCGTTGCAGCTCATCGCATCCCGAAATCCTGACAACCGTAGCCTGCTCCCGTGTCTCGAGAACGTCATGCACCGGCAGACAGGTGTTCTGCTCCTTCCACCCCCGCACCGTCACGTCCCCGCACCGCCCAGGAGGCGGTATCGTGATCGGGATGCTGGTTGTTGCTCACCTTGATCGCCGCGGCCCAGTCGGCGCCGTTGGTTTCGGTCGCTCCGGTATTTTCCAGGCCGGTGATCGTCTCGAACCACGTCACCATGTTCTCGGTGCAGGTATTGGCCAGCGGCGGGAAGGCGTTCGGATCGTCAAGCGAACCGATCATCAGGTTGGTGCGGCCGTTTTCGAGGTGGTGGAAAAACAAGGGCGTGCCGCAATTGGCGCAGAAGCCACGCTCGACAAGCTCCGAGCTCCTCCAGACGCTCGGCTTGCCGCGCGTCCAGGTCAGCGCATCATCGGGCGCGGCGACGAGCGCGGCAAAGATGCTGCCCGAGGCTTTCTGGCACATGCGGCAATGGCAGAGATGCGAGTTATCGAGCATCACGCTTGCATGATAGCGCACGGCGCCGCACTGGCAGCCGCCGCTCACTTCTCTTTCGATGCGTTTCATCTTTCTTCTCCTGAAAGAGGTGGATTTGGCCTCATCCCTTTCAGGTAGTGGTATATTCATCGTCCAGCGTTCATCGCCGCGTCGGATATATCCGCCCAAGGCCATCGAAGCCTTCCCCGTTCGCGTCTTCTGATAGTTGAGAGAGTTCCCGCAGCCGGCCGCGGTGCGGAACTCTTCGGTGTCGATAAACGGGAAGTACAGGTTGCCAATAGAATGTTCGCGCAAATAATCACATGCATTGGTGATAACCATATGCATAGGCAAATTAACTCTATTGTATAGTTTACAGCGTTATATGTATTGTATGGCTTACTTTTCGTAAAAATATAATATACCTTCCAGATTGCATGTTTATCCCGCGATTGCGTCGGGACGGGTGGGGGCGCCCGGCTAACAATAACAATTGGGGGGCGAACACTTCCGTTCGTTCGCAGTATCACGGGGGGAATTTATAATGGCGACTACCACAGTTTCAGGCACGACCGTCACATTTTCGAATTCAGGTGCGGCAGCCAATCTCACACAATCCGGCACCGAGGACGGCAGCCTTCAGTTCACGTTCGACGTCCTGGGCGCAAGCGGCGGCGGCGTGAAGACGACGATCTATTCGGTGGATGACGGCGTCAAAAACGACGATGGAGGGGCAACGATCGTCGTCACCAACAAGGCGTTTGTCGATTACAACAAGGACCTGCTGATCCAGGACGGCGTGGGCATTAGCTTCAGCGAAACCAGCCAGATGGGAGCAACATTCTGGATCGGCAGTGACAACAAGATCCACTATGACGCAGCCGCTCTAAGCGCGCAGATTAACGCGCTCGATGCCGGAGAGACGTTCAAGGACACGATCCAGTACACGATCAAGATGTCAAACGGCACGCTCAGCGTCGGCACGCTGACGGTTGTGATCAATGGCATCAACGACGCACCGGTCCTCAGCGGCAGTGCGGCTACGCTGGCAGGCAGCGAGGACACCCCCTACACGATCAGCGCCGCTGATCTGCTCGCCGGCTTCTCCGACGTCGACGGCGACCAGCTGTCGGTCTCGGGCCTCAGCGCCAACCATGGCGC
>NZ_JACHBD010000017.1 GCF_014200175.1 Rhizobium lentis
GCGCCGCCGCCCTCGTTCAGTGAGTGGGCTTATAGAACCAACCCCTTTTCCAAGTCAACAGCCATACCAAAAGTTTTTTGACATTTTTGTAACAGGTTGAAAACGAAGGGCTTTTGTCTGTTGTTTCCGAAAACGAGCAAATCCGCCGTCCGATGGGGCGGTTTTGAGATTCGTTTTTGCCGAATCCTGAGGCAAGGACATTCGGCAAGGGAGACAAGATCCTATATGGGAAGCCGGAGGCGAAATTCCAGGGCACTTGCCTATGGCGCGGCACGCTCGCTAATTTGGCAGCGATGATGATCCAGCGGAGCGAAGAATGCTTGTCCTCGATGAAGAACAAACGCGCGCGGCCTTGCCCTGGCCGGAACTGATCGCGGCGATCGCCGACATGTTCGACAGCAACTGCGTCATGCCGGTGCGCCATCATCATGAGATGGAAGTGCCGAACGAGGAGAGCGCCACGTTGCTTCTGATGCCGGCCTGGGTTCCCGGGCGTTATGCTGGGGTGAAGACGGTCTCCGTCTTTCCCGGCAATATGCGGCGCGGTCTGCCGGCGATCTTCGGAACCTATCTTCTTTCGTCTGGCGCCACCGGCGAGATGCTGGCTGCAATCGACGGCGGTGAGCTGACCGCACGACGAACGGCGGCGGCATCGGCGCTGGCAGCCCGCTATCTCGCCCGCGCCGACGCCGAGGAGATGCTTGTCTGCGGCACCGGCCGGCTGTCGCTCAATCTGATGCTCGCGCATGGCACGATCCGGCCGATCAAGAAATACCAGGTCTGGGGTCGCAACGGACAGGCTGCGGAAAGGATCGCCGCCGAGGCACGAGCGCTCGGGCTGAATGCCGAGGCGGTGGCGAATGCGGAAGCCGCAGCGCGAAAGGCCGATATCATCTCCTGCGCCACGCTTTCCAATGAGCCGCTGATCTCAGGCGAATGGCTGAAACCCGGCGCTCATCTCGATCTTGTCGGCGCCTTCAAGCCGAGCATGCGCGAAAGCGATGACGCGGCGATCCGCCGCGCCAGCGTGTATGTCGATACCCGCGCCGGCGCCATCAGCGAGGCGGGCGATATCGTCCAGCCGCTGAAAAGCGGCGTGCTGAGGGAAAGCGACATAAGAGCGGAGCTTGCGGAACTTGTCAGTGGCGCCCATGGCGGGCGAAGCGATGAGACCGAAATCACGCTGTTCAAATCCGTCGGCGCGGCGCTGGAAGATCTCGCCGGCGCGATTCTTGCGTATGAAACGGTGACGGGCCGAAAGTGACGATCAGTCCTTCATTGCCGGAACTTCCGGTTTCACATGTCCTGCCGGCTATCGGCGCGGCGCTAGCCGAGCAGAAGCGCGCGGTTCTTTCGGCACCGCCCGGCGCCGGCAAAACGACCTTGGTGCCGCTTTACCTGCTCAAGCAAGCCTGGCGCGGCGACGGCAGGATCATCCTGCTGGAACCGCGGCGGCTGGCGGCGCGGGCGGCTGCAAGCCGGATGGCGTCGTTGATCGGTCAACAGGTCGGCGGCACGGTCGGCTACCGCATGCGCCTCGACAACAGGATATCGGCGGCTACACGGATCGAGGTCGTGACGGAAGGGGTTTTTGCCCGGATGGTCCTCGAGGATCCCGAACTCTCCGGCGTCTCGACCGTGATCTTCGACGAATTCCACGAGCGTTCGCTCGATGCCGATTTCGGGCTGGCGCTGGCGCTCGACGTTCAATCGGCCCTGCGCGAGGATTTGCGCATCCTGGTGATGTCGGCGACGCTCGACATCGAACGTGTGGCCGCCCTGCTGGAAGATCCGCCTGTCATCGAAAGCTTGGGACGCAGCTTTCCCATCGATATCCGTTATCAGGATCGGCCGGGCGGCGAACGCATCGAAGATGCCGTGACGCGGGCGATTGTCGACGCGCATGCCAGCGAAACCGGTTCGATCCTTGCTTTCCTGCCGGGCCAGGCGGAAATCACGCGGACCGCAGAGCGGCTGCAGGGACGATTCGGCCCCGAAACGCTGATTGCGCCGCTTTACGGCAACCTTGGCCAGAAGGAACAGGACGCCGCGATCCGGCCCGCCGCCGCCGGTCAGCGCAAGATCGTGCTTGCGACATCGATTGCCGAAACCTCGATCACCATCGACGGCGTGAGGATCGTCATCGACGGCGGGTTGCAGCGTCTGCCGGTGTTCGAGGCATCGACCGGAATCACCCGTCTCGAGACGGTGCGCGTGTCGCGGGCTTCGGCCGATCAGCGAGCCGGCCGCGCCGGGCGAACGGAACCGGGCATCGCCGTTAGGCTGTGGCACCAGGGACAGACGGCGGCGCTACCGGCCTTCGCGCCGCCGCAGATCCTTTCGAGCGATCTTTCCGGGCTGGTGCTCGATCTCGCGCACTGGGGCGTTCAGGACCCGGCATCGCTCGCCTTTGTCGATGAGCCGCCGGAAACCACGCTGAAGGAAGCACGGACGCTGCTTGCTCAGCTCGGCGCGCTCGACAAGGACGGAATGCTGACCGCGCGCGGCAAGGTTATGCGCGATCTCGCCCTGCCGCCACGGCTTGCCGCGATGGTCGTGTCGGCGGGCGAATCGGGGCATGCCCGGGACGCGGCATTAATCGCGGTGCTGCTGACCGAACAGGGGATAGGCGGAACGAGCCTCGATATAGAGGAGCGGCTGCGGCGCTTCAAGGCCGAGCGCGGCGAAAGGGCGGAGGCCTCGCGGCGGCTGGCAGGGCGGCTGGCGAACGGCCTCGACAGAGTTGAGGCAGCGGCGCCGGCGCTGGCGGGGCAGCTGCTGCTGCACGCCTTCCCGGACAGAATAGCGCTTCAGCGCGGCGGACGCGGACGATTCGTGATGGCTAACGGACGGGGCGCGGAAGTGCCGGAAACCGAGAGGCTCGCCGGCAGCCGGATGCTTGTCATCGCCGATCTCACCGGCCGGGCGGCGCAGGCGCGGGTTCTGGCGGCCGCCGAGGTGACGCGCGGCGATATCGAAGCCGAGCTGCCCGGCGAAATCAGAACCGACGACCAGGTATTCTTCGACCGGCAGAGCCGGCAGACACGGGCGCGGCGCGCGACCCGGCTCGGCGCGATCATCTTCGACGAGACGCCCCTCCCGCGCCCTTCCGGGACAGCCGTGACCGAGGCGCTGATGGAAGGCGTACGCGAACTCGGGCTCGATCAGCTTGCTTTCTCGAAGGAAGCCATTCAGCTTCGCGAGCGGATCGGGTTCCTTCACAGGACGATCGGCGACCCCTGGCCGGATGTCGGCGACGCCGCGCTACTTTCCCGAATGGACGAATGGTTCGCGCCGTTTCAGAGCGACGCCCGCGGCCTCTCGGACATATCGCCGGGCGGGCTCTCCACGGGGCTGATGTCACTGGTTCCGCACGACTTGCAGCGTGATCTCAGCCGGCTTGCCCCGACGCATTTCGAGGCACCGACCGGCCAACGGCATCCGATTCAATATGAAGGCGAAGAGCCGGTGCTGACGATCCGTGTGCAGGAGCTGTTCGGGCTCAAGCAGCACCCGGCGATTGCCGGAGGCCGTTTGCCGCTGCTGCTGGAACTGACGTCGCCGGCGCACCGGCCGATCCAGACGACACGCGACTTGCCGGGCTTCTGGGCCGGCTCATGGAAGGACGTGCGCGCCGAGATGCGGGGGCGCTACCCACGCCATCCCTGGCCGGAGCGTCCGGAAGAGGCATTACCGACGACACGGGCAAAGCCGCGTGGTACATGAGGGCGACCCAAGGAACCCTGCGGAATGATCGACAAGCCAGTAAGCCATACGATGGAGGATCGACACAGCAGCCGGAGACTGCGCCTGCAGACGCTGGTGCGGCTGCGCTGGCTTGCCGTCGGCGGGCAAGCGCTGACGGTTTTCATCGTCGCCTTTTGGCTGAAATTTCCCTTGCCGCTGATCGCCAGCTCTTCACTGATTGCCGCTCTTGCCTGGGTGAATTTCTATTTGACGATCCGCTACCCGCCGACGCATCGGCTGGAACCGCCGGCCGCCTTTGCGCTGCTCGACTTCGATCTTTTGCAGCTCTGCGCGCTGCTCTTCATCACCGGCGGTCTTGCTAATCCCTTCGCTGCCCTCGTCTGCGTGCCTGTCATCATCTCCTTTGCCTCGCAGCCAATCCGCTACAGCACCGCACTGATCGGCATCGCGATGGTCTGCATCACGGTACTTGCCTTTTCGCCTTTTCCGCTGCCCTGGTTCGACGGGGTCGAGATCAACGTGCACAATGTCATGCAGTTCGGCGTCTGGTGCTCGATCGCCTCGACAATGGCATTTGCCGCTTTCTACGCCTACCGCGTTTCGATGGAGGCGAGCCAGCTTGCCGATGCGCTGGCCGCGACCGAACTGGTGCTGCAGCGGGAAAAACACCTTTCACAGCTCGACGGGCTGGCGGCGGCGGCCGCCCACGAACTCGGCACGCCGCTTGCGACGATCAGCGTCGTTGCCAAGGAAATGGAGCGGGAACTGAAGGATGACGATCGGTTCCGCGAGGACGTCATGCTGCTGCGCAGCCAGAGCGAACGCTGCCGTGACATCCTGCGGCGGCTGACGACGCTGTCTTCCGAAAACGAGGCGCATATGCGCCGGCTGCCGCTTTCCTCGATGATCGAGGAGATCGTTGCGCCGCACCGGGAATTCGGCATCGCGCTCGAGCTGATCGAAAAAAGCCCGCGCAAGAGCGAGCCGGTCACCGATCGCAATGCCGGGATCATGTACGGACTCGGCAACCTCATTGAGAATGCCGTCGACTATGCCAGGGAGAAAGTGACAATCACCGTCGAGCACGATCACGACAAGGTGCTGATCGTCATCGAGGACGACGGCAACGGTTATTCGCCCGACATCCTGACCCGAATCGGCGAGCCCTATGTGACCAGACGGCAGAAGGAAGATACGGCCGGGGGCCTCGGGCTTGGACTATTCATCGCCAAGACGCTGCTGGAGCGCTCCGGCGCATCGCTGATTTTCGAGAACCGCGAGCCGGAGAGAGCCGGCGCGCGCATCCGCATCGAATGGCCGCGAATGCTGCTCGACGCAAATTCGACAAAATGAGTTTATCGGCATAAGTAGAACGAGAAACGGTTGAACAAGATCGGGCGTTCAAGCGCCGGGACCTGAGACGATGACAGAACAGAATCATGAAAATTTGGCCGCATCGGATGAAGACCATATCGGGCCCGACGCCAGCCTGCTGATCGTCGACGACGACGGGCCGTTTCTGCGCCGTCTCGCGCGGGCGATGGAGACGCGCGGCTTTCAGGTGGAAACGGCTGAGTCCGTGGCGGAAGGCGTTGCGAAATCGAAAGGCAGGCCGCCGAAATATGCAGTGGTCGATCTCCGGCTCGGCGACGGCAACGGGCTCGATGTCATCGAAGCGATCCGCCAGCGGCGCGACGACACGCGAATCATCGTGCTCACCGGCTACGGCAATATCGCGACGGCGGTGACGGCCGTGAAGCTCGGAGCCGTCGATTATCTGGCAAAACCCGCAGATGCCGACGACGTCTTTTCGGCGCTGACGCAGAGGCCGGGCGAAAAGGCCGAACTCCCTGAAAATCCGATGTCGGCCGATCGCGTGCGCTGGGAACACATTCAGCGGGTTTATGAAATGTGCGAGCGCAATGTCTCGGAAACGGCGCGCCGGCTCAACATGCACCGGCGGACGCTGCAGCGCATTCTCGCCAAACGCGCGCCGAAATAGGATGGCATCCCTCAGACGTCGTCGACGGTGAGCGGTTTTCCGTTCGCCCATTCGGCCATCATCAGCCTTTGCGCGGCGGCACGCGAGAAATTGAGTGTGAGGGATTTGCGGGTGGCGGGCGCCATACGATGTTCCGGCGCCTCGCGAATCATATGGGCACCATAGCCATCCGAGAGGAAAAGCCCGCATTCCTCAGGAAAGATGTCGAGCGGCACATCTTGATGCGTGGCAAAGAACAGGCGGTCGCAATGCAGCCTGTATTCCGGCCATTTGCGATCGACCCGGAAATCTTCGATCGAGGTCTTGATCTCGATGATCCAGACCTCGCCCTTTTCCGAAAGCGTGATCAGATCGGCGCGGCGCCCGCTCGCTAGCGGCAGTTCGGGCAGCACCGCGTGGCGCATTTCATGCAGCAATATCTGCGTGCCCCTCCGCACCATCATGGCCCTGTCCGATTGCCGGCCATCGATTAACGGATTGTTATTGTAAACGCTCAAAATCGTCATGGATAACCATCGTGGGGCTGTGCAGGTTGTTGCAAAAAAACCATGCGCTTTTAATTTGCGCGGCGGACGAATTCGCCGCGCCGCAGCAGCCTTGCAAAGCGCAAGTTAATCGAAAATAAACCATAATCAACGATGGTCGAAAGACCGTTCTCCCTGCCGCAAAACTTCAAGAGTCATCTATGCGCTTCCGCAATGCATTCCCTGTATTTGGCCTGCTGACGACGCTCGCGCTGGCCGGTTGCTCCACGAGCTCCGACAGCGCCTCCGTCGACGACAAGGGCGCTGGCCCCACGGTCCAGACAGCCCAAATCTTCAATGACGCCTATGGCGTGACGAAGGATGCCGGATACTCCCTGCCGGCGATCCCGATCGATCGGGTCAAGCCGCAGTTCCGCCGCCAGGTCGTCAGCTACCAGACCACCGAGCGTCCGGGAACGATCATCGTCAACACGCGCGAGCGCTTCCTCTATTACATCCTCCCCAACGGCAAGGCGATGCGTTATGGCATCGGCGTCGGCAAGCAGGGCTTTGCATGGGCCGGCACCGCCTACGTCGCCTGGAAACAGGAATGGCCGACCTGGCACCCGCCGAAGGAAATGGCTGAACGCCGTCCTGATGTCGCCAAATATGTTGAAGACGGCATGGGCCCCGGCCTCACCAATCCACTCGGCGCGCGCGCCATGTATCTCTTCAACGAGGATGGCAAGGACACGCTGTTCCGCCTGCACGGCACGCCGGAATGGTCTTCGATCGGCACTGCCGCTTCCTCGGGCTGTATTCGCCTGATGAACCAGGACGTCATCGACCTCTACAGCCGCGTCCGTCCCGGCAAGGGCACCTCCAAGGTCATCGTCATTCAGTAAGCTAGAGACTGAATTCGGTATAAAAAAGGCTGCCGAACTGTCGTTCCGGCGGCCTTTTCATTTCTCAACTGTCCTCTCAACCGGCCCGCTTTGCCTTCAGCTCGAGGCGGCGGCGGTGAAGCACCGGCTCGGTATAGCCGTTCGGCTGCTCCCGGCCCTTCAACACGAGGTCGAGGGCTGCCTGGAAAGCGATCGACCCGTCGAAATTACCGGCCATAGGCTGATAGGCCGGGTCCTGCTCGTTCTGCCGGTCGACGACGGCGGCCATGCGCTTCATCGTTTCGACGATCTGAGCTTCGCTGACCACCTGGTGATGCAGCCAGTTCGCCATGTGCTGGGCCGAAATGCGCAAAGTGGCGCGATCCTCCATCAGGCCGACATTGTTGATATCGGGCACCTTCGAGCAACCGACGCCCTGATCGACCCAGCGCACGACATAGCCGAGGATGCCCTGGGCATTGTTGTCGAGTTCGCGCTGGATTTCCTCCTGAGACCAGTTCGGCCGCACCGCGACCGGCACCGAGAGAATGTCGGATAGTTTGGCGCGGGCGCGGTCCTTCAGTCCCTGCTGAATCTTGGCGACATTGACACGGTGATAGTGGGTGGCATGCAGGGTCGCGGCCGTCGGCGACGGGACCCAGGCGGTGTTGGCGCCGGCCTTGGGATGGGCGATCTTCTGCTCCAGCATCGCCGCCATCAGATCCGGCATCGCCCACATGCCCTTGCCGATCTGCGCATGGCCGGAAAGGCCGCATTCGAGGCCGATGTCGACATTCCAGTTCTCATAGGCCGATATCCAGGCGGCCTGACGCATGTCGCCCTTGCGAATCATCGGGCCGGCTTCCATCGAGGTGTGAATCTCGTCACCGGTGCGATCCAGGAAGCCGGTATTGATGAACACGACACGCTCGCGGGCGGCGCGGATGCATTCCTTGAGATTGACCGTGGTGCGGCGCTCCTCGTCCATGATGCCCATCTTGATGGTGTTGCGCACCAGCCCAAGCGCATCTTCGACCCGCGAGAAGATCTCGGCGGCGAAGGCGACTTCTTCCGGTCCATGCATTTTCGGCTTGACCACATACATGGAGCCGGTGCGGGAATTCTTCTTCCGGCCGGCCGAGCCGATATCGTAAAGCGCGATCAGGGCGGTGATGACGGCATCCATGATGCCCTCAGGCACTTCGTTGCCATCGCGGTCGAGAATGGCAGGATTGGTCATCAGGTGGCCGACATTGCGCACCAGCATCAGCGAGCGGCGATGCAGCTCGAAGGCGGTCCCATCCGGACCTATATAGTCCAGATCCGGGTTGAGCTTGCGGATGAAGCTCGCGCCGCTTTTTGCGACCTCTTCCTGCAGATCGCCCTTCATCAGGCCGAGCCAGTTGCGGTAAACGACGACCTTGTCCTCGGCGTCAACGGCGGCAATCGAATCCTCGCAGTCCATGATCGTGGTGATCGCCGATTCCAGCCAGACATCGGAAATATGGGCCGGATCGGTCTTGCCAATCGCCGTTGCCGCATCGATGACGATCTCGATGTGGATGCCGTTGTTCTTCAGGAGAAGATGCGTCGGAGCGGCGGCATCGCCGCGATAGCCGGCAAAATGCCCACCGTCCCTCAGCACTGCCTGCTCGCCATCGGTCGATCGGATGATGAGCGCTCCATCCCTGACGGCGAAGCTTGCGACATCCTTCCAGTGGCTGTCCTGCAGCGGCACTGATGTATCGAGGAAATCGCGCACCCAGGCGATGACCTTCTCGCCGCGCTTCGGGTTGTATCCCCTGCCCTTTTCGGCGCCGTCGCTCTCGGGGATGGCGTCCGTGCCGTAGAGCGCATCATAGAGCGAACCCCAGCGGGCATTGGCGGCGTTGAGAGCATAACGCGCGTTCATGACGGGAACGACGAGCTGCGGACCGGCGATCGTGGCGATCTCGGGATCGACATTCTGGGTCGAAACCTGGAAGTCCGACCCCTCGGGTAGGAGATAACCGATTGCGCGCAGGAAGGACTGGTACTCATCCATATCGGTCGGAGCGCCATGTTGGCGATACCAGTCGTCGATCTTGAGCTGCAGCTCGTCGCGCTTGTTCAACAGCGCCCGGTTCCTGGGGGCGAGATCATGGACGATCGCCGAAAAATCGGCAAAGAACTTGTCCGCATCGATCGCCAGACCGGGCAGAACTTCCTGGACGAGGAAATCATGAAGGACGGATTCGACGGCAAGACCGTTCTTATCAACGCGGCTCATGCGACATTCTCCCTGGCAACGACTTTGAATGCTGCCACTTTGCCCGGCTTTCATTCACAGTCAATTCCGCAATAATTCGAAAGATTTATGCCGCACGGGAAATTATGCGCGGCGTCACGCCCATCGGCAGTCCGTTCTGCGGCTGCGTCGTCAGCTTCTGCACCGGCCAGGGGTTGGTCGCTTCCGTCTGGTCGAAGCGAAAGCGGTGCATCATGACGGCAAGCGCGATCACCGCCTCCTGCAACGCGAAAGTCGCACCGATGCAGACGCGCGGGCCGGCGCCGAACGGCAGGAACTGGAAACGGCCGATGCTGCCGCGATTTTCAGGAAAGAAGCGTTCCGGCATATAGGCGCGTGGCCTGTCCCAATAGAGTTCGTGACGATGCAGCGTCCAGGGCATGATGAGCACGGTGATGTCGGCCGGGATCTCGACCTTTTCGCCCTTCGCATTGGTCCAGACGTCATCGGCGATCGCGGCGCGATTGATCGAGGGTGCGGGCGGATAAAGCCTGAGCGCCTCCTCGAACGCTGCCCGCGTCACCGGCATGAGATCCAGCCATTCGACCGGCTCGGCGTCGGTAGCCAGAATACTATCGATCTCCGCCTCCATGGCTTCACGAATATGCGGGCTGTTAGCGACGCAATAAAGCGTCCAGGCGAGCGCCCGCGCAGTCGTCTCGTGGCCGGCGCCGATGAAGGTCAGGATATTGTCCTCGATCTCCTCCTTGGTCAGGCCGTCGGGACCGGTCTGCTCGAGAAGCAGCGTCAGAAAATCGTCCGGTGCTGTGGCGCGGTCAGCCCTCATCTTCGCAAGCCGCATGTCCATGGTATCGCGCACGATCGCCCTGAATTTCTCCAGTACCTTCTGGCCGCCGATGCGGGTGAGCCGCGGCACCCAGGAGGGCGCGCGCAACAGATCCATCGGATCGACGCGGCCCATGCGGTGGAGAAGTTCGTTGACGTCGTCAGCAAAATGGCCGCTGGAGGAGACGATTTCGCCGGAGAAAAGCGTTTCGGCAAGAATCGCAAAGGTGAGATCGGTCATGTCGGCGGCGATGTCGAAGATCTGGCCAGCCGGAACGGCGCCCTCGTATTTGCGGACGTATTCTTCGGATTGCCGCAGCATCTGGCCGGCGAAACCTTTGGCATGGCGCGGTGTGAAGACGGGCGCGACCGCCTTTCGCGACCGTTTCCAGACCTGGCCTTCGGCCGTCAACAGGCCATCCCGCAGGATCGGCCGCAGCACCAGCTGGCGAATGTCAGACATGCGATAGTTCGTTGCATTGTCGACCAGCACATGCTTGATCAGCCCGGGATCGTTGACTATCAGGGTGTGCTGACCGAAGAAACTCGTCTTGATCCAGGGCAGCGTGTAGGACGGCTCGCCCCACAGTTCGAGCGGATTGCGCAGGATGATGCGGATGATCTCAAGCCGGCTCGGCGGCACGGTGCGCGGCAGCGGCGCCGGCGGAACGAAGGGATCAGGGCGCATGTCCATCGGAAAAAGCCTTTCGGGGAAGATCAACGCTTCCCGTCAGGCTTGAAGCTAGAGCAGGCCCTTGAGTTCGTCCAGCTTGTCGTTGATCAGCCAGCCGTAATAATTCTCTTCGGGCCAAACGGTCGCAACGGAAGACCGGTTTTTCGCAGCGAGTGCCGCGGCGCGCTGGCGCGAATTGCCGACATTATAAAGAGTCGCCGTCAGGCCGGGATTGCCCGAGATATCCATGCCGGCAATCTCTTTATAGTCGTCGATCGACCTGCGGATGGAAGCGGCGACGAAGGCGAGCGAGATATCGGGGTCCATGATCGCCCGGTAGACGGCGCCGGCATTCTTCTCGTTCAGCTTCGGATAACCCGACACGCGACTGACGAGATCCGAGAGCATCAGCGCCGTCAGCGGATTGACCTGGCCAAGGCCGAAAGTCTGGCCGGCATAAAAGGGTTGGAAGAAGACCGCGCTGAAGCGGTTATTGGGGAAGCTCTGGCCGCCGACCGTCTTGCCGCGGAAATCGCTTTCCCAGACATCTTCCCGGCAGGACCAGAGCGTGTAGGAATCGCTCTTGCCCTTGCACTGAGCAAATTGCGGCCGCGCCACGAAATCATCAACGTTTTCGCCGTCATAGGCGAAGCGGAAGCTTTCTCCGGCATAGGAGGCGGCCTTGACGTAATAGGCCTGCAGCCGGTCATAGGCATCGACATTATAGGTGTGCTCGCCGACGATGGCGCCGACGACATGGATGGGATTGATGCCGTAAGCGCTGGAGACCTTGCGGATTTTCGCTATCAGCTCCCGATCGGTCGCCAGAAGCTCATGGACCTTTTCGTATTTCAGATCGAAGCTGCTCTTCGTGCCCTTGGTGCGGCGAACGGAAGCACCCGGAATATCGGGCTGCTCGACGTGACGGTTGCCCGCCGGAACCGTCTGCATTGCGAAGGCCGGCGCCGAATTCACCAGGGCAGCGGCAATCAAAAGGCTTGTCAAAAGGCGTCGCACGATCCGCTATCCCGTCCATTCATCGTCCTGCTTGCGATGCGGCTGACTGGACCAGAATCTTGGCCGAATAAAGCCGGAGCGGAAAACAAAACGGGCCTTCACTAGAAAGTAAAAGGCCCGCTGTCGAGAGTGGAGTTCGTCACAATGCGGCATTCACGCCGGCAAAGAGACGAAGCGGTGCGCCGAGATCACAGGATGAAGCGCGAGAGATCGGTATTCTGCGCGAGATCGCCGACATGTTCGCGCACATAGGCGGCGTCGATGGTGATGGCCGTGCCGCCGCGATCCGGGGCGTTGTAGGAAATATCGTCCAGCACCCGCTCCATCACCGTCTGCAGGCGGCGCGCGCCGATATTCTCGACGGAGGAGTTCAAATGCACCGCGACATCGGCCAGCGCGTCGATCGCGTCGTCGCTGAAATCCAGGCTCAGGCTTTCGGTTTCCATCAGCGCGCGATACTGGCGGATGAGGCTCGCCTCCGTCTCGGTCAGGATCCGGCGGAAATCCTCCTTGTTCAGCGGACGCAACTCGACGCGAATCGGCAGACGGCCCTGCAGTTCCGGCAGCAGATCCGAAGGCTTGGAGACATGGAAGGCGCCGGAGGCGATGAACAGGATATGATCGGTCTTCACAGGCCCGTATTTGGTCGAGACGGTCGTGCCTTCGACGAGCGGCAGCAGATCGCGCTGCACGCCTTCGCGCGAAACGCCGGCGCCCATGCCGCCGTCGCGGGCTGCGATCTTGTCGATTTCGTCGAGGAAGACGATACCGTCATTCTCGGTCGAACGAACGGCCTCGCGCTGGATCACCTCATTGTCGATCAGTTTGTCGGACTCGTCGCGGATCAGGTCGGTATAGGAGGCCTTGACCGTCGTGCGGACCTTCTTGGTGCGCCCGCCCATCGCCTTGCCGAACATTTCCGACAGATTGAGCACGCCGATATTGGCGCCCGGCATGCCGGGGATCTCGAAGCCGCCCATGCCGGAACCGGTATCGGCCACTTCGATGTCGATTTCCTTGTCGTCGAGTTCGCCGTCCCTCAGCTTCTTGCGGAAGTTTTCGCGGGTGGCGGGCGAAGCCGTCGTGCCGACCAGCGCATCGAGGACACGCTCCTCTGCGCTCACATGCGCCTTGGCCTGAACCTCGGCCCGCTTCTTTTCGCGCACCAGGCCGATGCCGACCTCGACCAGGTCGCGGATAATCTGCTCGACATCGCGGCCGACATAGCCGACCTCGGTGAACTTTGTCGCCTCCACCTTGATGAAGGGCGCGCCGGCGAGTTTTGCCAGGCGGCGGGAGATCTCCGTCTTGCCGACACCGGTCGGGCCGATCATCAGGATGTTCTTCGGCATGACTTCGTCGCGCAGGCTCGGGTCGAGCTGCTGGCGGCGCCAGCGATTGCGCAGCGCAATCGCAACGGCACGTTTGGCGTCATGCTGGCCGATGATGTAGCGATCGAGTTCGGAAACGATCTCGCGGGGGGAAAAGGTGGTCATTGCGTATCATTCTCCTGGCGGTCCAGGGCCATCAACAGTGCCCGGCCGTAATTAGTCGTTGTTTCGCCAAGTCCTTGAAAGCCCGCCTTGGTATAGGCTCTGATTGCGAAAACATTGTCAGGATGCGGATCGACGAGGATCCGCTGCGCGCCCTTTGCGAAGAGCATATCGCAGAACCCTATCATAAAGGCCGGTCCGTGACCTTTGCCAACGAGTTCCTCTATGCCGATGAACTGGTCGATGCCGTAGGTGCCCTTCGGCTGGCCGGCGAGCGCTTCATCGTCCTCGTCGTCGAGATTGGCGGCCTGGATAAAGGCGAATTCCTTTCCATTCAGCGTGACCATGAAGCAAGAGACGGAGGCCGTATCGATATGCTCTTCCATTGAAGCCAGCGCCTCGGCCGGATCGCGCCACCAGCGCCTGACATGTTGGCTTTCCAGCCATTTGGCAAGGAGCGGCAGATCAGCCACGGCAAGCGGCCGGAAGGCATAGGGTTCAGCCTTCGGCATCCAGCACTTCCATTACGACATTATGGTTCGTGTAGACGCAGATGTCGGCCGCGATATCGAGAGCGCGGCGGGCGATCTCTTCGGCCGATTTGTCGGTATCCATGAGTGCCAAGGCAGCCGCGAGGGCAAAATTGCCGCCCGAACCGATCGCCGTCGTGCCGTGTTCCGGCTCCAGCACGTCGCCGTTGCCGGTGATCGCGAGCGTAATCGACTTGTCGGCGACGAGCATCATGGCTTCGAGATTACGCAGGTATTTGTCAGTGCGCCAGTCCTTGGCGAGCTCGACAGCGGCGCGCATCAGCTGGCCGGGATATTGCTCCAGCTTCTTTTCAAGCCGCTCGAGAAGGGTGAAGGCATCGGCGGTGGCGCCGGCAAAACCGGCGATCACTTCGCCCTTGCCGATGCGGCGCACCTTGCGGGCATTGCCCTTCATCACGGTCTGGCCGAGGCTCACCTGGCCGTCACCCGCCATCACCACCTTGCCGCCTTTTCGAACAGTAATGATCGTTGTCATAAAACACCTGTCTGCCCATGACGCGGGCTTTTACCTCGACCGTACATCGGCCTTGTTGAGCCCTATGTAAGCAGGCCGGAGCCGATTGCAAATGGGCCGACTTTTCTCTTCCCCGGCTTCTGGATATTTGCCGATGCGCCTGATAAGGAACGGCCTTATTCCGATGGAGGGCCAAATGGCCGAGACCGCAGCAAGCCGTACGGGCAGCGTTTCCCGCAGGACCAACGAGACCTCGATTTCCGTTTCGGTCAATCTCGACGGCACCGGCAAATCGAAGATTTCGACCGGCGTCGGCTTCTTCGACCATATGCTCGACCAGCTTTCGCGGCATTCCCTCATCGACATGGAGATCGAATCGAAGGGCGATCTGCATATCGACGATCATCATACGGTCGAGGATACCGGCATTGCGATCGGTCAGGCGATCTCCAAAGCGCTCGGCGACCGGCGCGGCATCACCCGCTATGCCTCGATCGATCTTGCCATGGACGAGACGATGACCAAAGCGGCGGTCGATCTTTCCGGACGGCCGTTCCTCGTCTGGAACGTCGCCTTCAGTGCGCCGAAGATCGGCACCTTCGACACCGAACTCGTCCGCGAATTCTTCCAGGCGCTCGCCCAGAATGCCGGCATCACCTTGCATATTCTCAACCATTATGGCGCCAACAACCACCATATTGCCGAGACATGCTTCAAGGCCGTCGCCCGCGCATTGCGCACGGCGACAGAGATCGATCCGAGACAGGCGGGCCGTGTTCCCTCAACGAAGGGCACGCTCGTCTGAGCCTCTCAAGGGAGCGGCGACAATGACGTCCAGCTATGTTTTCCTGACGCCGCCCGGCAGCGCAGGCACCAACCTTGACGAGACGCGGGTGATCCGCGACGGCTTCACATGGCTCGGTTTTCTGTTTCCATGGGTCTGGCTGCTGGTCCATCGGCTGTGGCTATACGCGGCGGCGGCCTTTCTGTTGCAGGCAATCGGCGGCGCGCTGATGGACGAACCGGGTCTCTGGCCGGCGGGAGCGGCAATCACGCTGGGCGTGAACCTGCTGGTCGGCCTCGAGGGCCAGAACCTCCGTATTCGCAATCTCGCCGGCCACGGCTGGAACGAAGACGCACTCATTGCAGCCGATACGACGGGCATTGCCGAAGACGTCTACTTTTCCGACAAGGCGGTCCAGGCCGATACTGACGCCACCGTGCCGGGCTGGGAGAACAAGACCCGACCGAACAGCCCGCATGGCCAGGCTACATCGCTTGGTCTCTTTGGATTTGATGGAGGACGCTGACGATGCGCGTCGCAATTATCGACTATGGTTCCGGCAATCTGCGCTCGGCCACCAAGGCTTTCGAGCGGGCCGCGCGCGAGGCGGGCATCGATACGCAGATCGATCTCACCGACAAAGCGGAAAACGTTGCCGCCGCCGATCGCATCGTCCTTCCGGGCGTCGGCGCCTATGCCGATTGCCGGCGCGGCCTCGATGCCGTGCCCGGCATGGCCGAGGTGCTGGTTGAGGCTGTCGAAAAGAGGGCAAGGCCGTTCCTCGGCATCTGCGTCGGCATGCAGCTCATGTCCTCGCGCGGACTTGAGAAGACAGTGACGCGCGGTTTCGGCTGGATCCCCGGTGACGTCATCGAGATGACACCTTACGATCCCGCGCTGAAAATTCCACAGATCGGCTGGAATACGCTCGACCTGAAGCGCGAACATCCGCTCTTCGACGGCATTCCAACGGGCTCCGGGGGCTTGCACGCCTATTTCGTGCATTCCTACCATCTTGCCGCCGAAAATGCCGACGACGTCATTGCGACGGTCGATTATGGCGGGCCGATGACGGCTCTCGTCGGGCGCGACAACATGGTGGGCGCTCAGTTTCACCCGGAAAAGAGCCAGAAGCTTGGCCTCGCCCTGATCGCCAATTTCCTGCGCTGGAACCCGTAATACCGCCGCCTTATTTTCCCTTTATGAAACACGGGAACAGGAGTGCGCTCGATGCCGGCTTCGCGGAAATCAGGCAAGGTGTTCTATATGCTGAGACCCTCCAGAGAGGGGCTGCCGCCCTTCTCGGACATCCGGCTTACCGATGGAACGATCATCCGCCGTGTGGATGAGGCCATTCACCGGAGAGCGCTTTCCAATGCGGCCAAGTCGTTGACAGAAAGGCTGGACCGATGATCCATGAATTCCTTGCCGGCAACGAGAATTCGCAGCTGCGCGCCAACGGCATCAACGCCGGCGACATCACGGAAGCCGTGCTGGAATTTTATATCGAAGGCGAGGACGATCTGATCGGCCTGCTTGCCTATGCCCTTTATGAGCGGCAGAAGCGCGATTTCGTGCTCAGCTACCGCAAGCGCAATGCCGGCCGTTCGCCCAACGAGGCAGAGCTTGCCGCCGTCTCGGGCAATTATCTCTCGACCGACCTGCGCAATACGCTGCGCGACCGCGCCTCGCAGATCCTTGCAAGTTATGCCGAAACCTATGTGGAGGCGATGGAGCCGGAAATCCGGCTCGCCGCCGTCAACAGCCAGGCGCTCCGGGAGGTGCGCGACATCGAGAAATCGATGAAGCGGCGCCTCGGCTTCTGGCGCCAGGTTCGCGCCGGCTTGACCGTCACCCTGCTGCTGCTTCTGCTTTTCGGCGCGGCCACCATTGCCGCTGTCTTTTTCCGCTCGGATATCGTAGATGCGTGGAATGCGCTGATGGTATCGACCACTTTACGGACGTAAGACGACATGATCCTTTTTCCCGCGATCGATCTGAAGGGCGGCCAATGCGTCCGCCTGAAGCTCGGCGACATGCAGCAGGCGACGGTCTATAACACCGATCCAGCCGCCCAGGCGAAATCCTTCGAAGACCAGGGTTTCGAATGGCTGCACGTGGTCGATCTCGACGGCGCCTTTGCGGGACATTCGGCGAATGGCGACGCCGTCGAAGCGATCCTAAAGGCTACGAAGAATCCGGTGCAGCTCGGCGGCGGCATCCGCACGCTCGATCATATCGAGGCCTGGCTCGCGCGCGGGCTGCGGCGCGTCATTCTCGGCACGGTGGCGGTCAGAAATCCTGATCTGGTCATTGAGGCCTGCCGGAAATTTCCCGGTCACGTCGCCGTCGGCATCGACGCCAAGGGCGGCAAGGTGGCCGTAGAAGGCTGGGCTGAGGCTTCGGAACTCGGCGTCGTCGAGCTCGCCCAAAAATTCGAAGGCGCGGGCGTCGCCGCGATCATCTACACCGATATCGACCGCGACGGCATCCTTGCCGGCATCAACTGGGCTTCGACGCTGGAACTTGCCGGTGCCGTCTCCATTCCCGTCATCGCCTCCGGCGGTCTTGCCTCGCTCGACGACGTCACACGCATGCTGGAACCCGATGCAGGCAAGCTCGAAGGCGCGATTTCGGGCCGGGCTCTTTATGACGGCCGTATCGACCCCAGGCAAGCGCTGGCGCTGATCAAGGCCAGCAGAGCCAAGGAGACCGCTTAAATGACCCTCAAGGCCCGTGTCATCCCCTGCCTCGACGTGAAGGACGGCCGCGTCGTCAAGGGCGTCAACTTCCTAAATCTCGTCGATGCCGGCGATCCCGTCGAAGCGGCGAAAGCCTATGATGAGGCCGGCGCCGACGAACTCTGCTTCCTCGACATTACCGCTTCATCGGACAATCGCGAAACGATCTTCGATGTCGTGTCGCGCACGGCCGACCAGTGCTTCATGCCGCTGACGGTCGGCGGCGGGGTGCGTACCATCGCCGATATCCGCAGGCTGCTGCTGTGCGGCGCCGACAAGGTTTCGATCAACTCGGCTGCGGTCAGCAATCCCGACTTCGTCGCCGAGGCGGCCGACAAGTTCGGCGACCAGTGCATCGTCGTCTCGATCGACGCCAAGCGCAGGCTCACGCAGGCGGTCGGCGGGGACAATCTCAGTGCCTGGGAAATCTATACACATGGCGGCCGCAATGCGACCGGCATCGACGCCGTCGAATTCGCCCAGAAGATGGTGGCGCGCGGCGCCGGCGAGCTTCTGGTCACGTCGATGGACCGCGACGGCACCAAGGTCGGCTACGACCTGGAACTGACCCGGGCGATCGCCGACGCGGTTCGCGTGCCCGTCATTGCCTCAGGTGGTGTCGGCGACCTCGACGACC
Source organism: Rhizobium lentis (assembly GCF_014200175.1). Taxonomy (GTDB): domain Bacteria; phylum Pseudomonadota; class Alphaproteobacteria; order Rhizobiales; family Rhizobiaceae; genus Rhizobium; species Rhizobium mulingense. The sequence continues at coordinate 18,482 of NZ_JACHBD010000017.1, forward strand.
TCGTCGCCGGGGTGAAGGAAGGACACGCCAATGCCGTTCTCGCCGCCTCGATCTTCCACTTCGGCACCTATTCCGTCAGCGAGGCGAAACACTATATGTCGAAGTGCGGCATCGACATGCGTCTCGACTGAGGCTTGAAAGCGGATATATGAGCGGATTTTCCCTTTCCGATCTCGAAAGGATCGTTGAAGAGCGATCGAAGGCCTCGCCGGAGCAGTCCTGGACGGCCAAACTCGTGGCCGGCGGCCAGCCGAAAGCGGCAAAGAAGCTTGGCGAGGAGGCGATCGAAGCCGTGATGGCGGCGGCGACCGGCGACCGTGACAATCTGACCTATGAAGCCGCCGACGTGCTCTATCACCTATTGGTCGTATTGAAGATTGCTGAAATACCGTTAGAGAATGTCATGGCCGAACTCGAGCGCAGAACCGCGCAGTCCGGTCTCAAGGAAAAGGCCAATCGGCAGAGTTCATGAGTATCGCGACTGAGATCATTGGGGTGCCGGAAACATTGGATCACTTCCAGTCCGAATCCTATTCGCCGTACCACTTCTTCTCTTCCGAACAATGGGCGAAGTTCCGCGCCGACACGCCACTGACGCTGACCAGCGACGAGGTCAAGCGGCTGCGTTCGATGGGCGACCCGATCGATCTCGACGAGGTCAGGCGCATCTATCTGTCGCTGTCGCGGCTGCTGTCAGCGCATGTCGAATCCTCGCAAATGCTGTTCGAACAGCGCAACCGCTTCCTGAGCCTCTCCGACGTGACGAAAACGCCCTTCGTCATCGGCATCGCCGGCTCGGTCGCGGTGGGAAAATCGACCACCGCCCGTATCCTCAAGGAACTGCTGGGGCGCTGGCCCTCCAGTCCGAAGGTCGATCTCATCACGACCGACGGCTTCCTGCATCCAAACGCCGTGCTGCAGCGGGAAAAGCTGATGCAGCGCAAGGGTTTTCCGGAAAGCTACGACACGGCCGCGATCCTGCGCTTCCTCTCGGCGATCAAGGCCGGCCGACCGGACGTGCGGGCACCCTGCTATTCGCATCTCGTTTATGACGTGCTCCCGGACGAGTACAAAATCGTCGACCGGCCCGACATCCTGATCTTCGAAGGCATCAATGTGCTGCAATCGCGCGACCTGCCGGCCGACGGCAAGATCGTGCCGATGGTGTCTGACTTCTTCGACTTCTCGATCTATATTGATGCCGCGGAAGATCAAATTCATAACTGGTACGTCACGCGCTTCATGCGGCTACGGGAGACCGCCTTCCGCGATCCGAACTCTTACTTCCATCGCTATGCCTCGATCAGCGATGCGGAAGCTCTCGATATCGCCGCAGATCTGTGGACGAATATCAACCTAAAGAACCTGCGCCAGAACATCCTGCCGACACGGCCACGCGCCGATCTCATCCTCAAAAAGGGCAAGGATCACCTGATCGAACAGGTGGCGCTGCGAAAATTGTAGCAGTCGATCTATCAGCCTCAGGGATTGACGCGGCGCAGCGTTAGATTGATGCGGCCGCCATTCTTCAACAGCGTCGATGTTGCGGGATGAATCCGGTCGACGCCGTGGAAACACAGCCTTCCCTCGCCGCCCAATACGACCAGATCGCCGCTCGACAGTTTGAAAGATAGCGTGCGATCGTTGCGGCTGAGACCGCCGACGCGAAAGAGGCAGCTATTGCCGAGCGAGATCGAGACGACAGGCGCCTGCAGATTGCGCTCGTCCTTATCCTGATGCAGGCCCATGCGCGCGTCGTCGGAATAGAAGTTGACGAGGCAGGCTTCCGGCGGTTTTTCATAACCCGACACGTCATTCCAGATCTCGAGCAACGACTGCGGCATATCAGGCCAGGGCCTGCCGGTGACAGGATGCGTCGGCTGGTAGCGATAGCCGCGCTCCTTGTCCGTCACCCAGCCGAGCGGCCCGCAATTGGTCATGCGCACCGACATCGGCTTGCCGGTGCCTGGCATGGCGGGCACGAAAAGCGGCGCCTCGGCGACCACGGCACGGATCACCTCGACCAGCGCTTCCTGACGCGACCGGTCGAGATATTCAGGCAGATGGCGGACGCCGTTCGACAGTTCGGGCATGTCAGTCGCCGCCACCGGGACGGCCGCGCATTTTCTTGACTTCCGAGCGGCCGGATTTTTCCTTCAGACGGCGTTCGACCGAACCTTTGGTCGGCTTGGTCTTCTTGCGCGGCGGCGGCGGTGGCTTGGCTGCCTCCAGAATCAGTTCCTTCAGCCGTTCGCGCGCGTCCTCACGGTTGCGATCCTGGCTGCGAAAGCGGCTTGCCTCGATCATCAGCACGCCGTCCTTCGACAGGCGCCGGCCGGCAAGCCTGATCGCATTGGCCTTGACGCGGTCATTAAGCGAAGGCGAATTCGCGACGTTGAAAAACAGCTGGACCGCCGTCGAAACCTTGTTGACGTTCTGACCGCCGGGGCCGCCTGCCAGAACGAACTGTTCCGTCAGCTCCCATCCTGAGATGGTGATCCTGTCGTCGATATAGAGCGCGTCGCTGGCCATGTGGCGTTCTATCTCATATCGGCAGCCGGTTGAAAATATCGGCCGTCAATCGAACAACCCGGCAATCCTGCGATGCCGGGTTTCACGTGAGTCAGAGACGTTGTTTTAGGACGGGCTCAGCTTATTCGGCGGCGACCTTGACGCCGGGTGCCGCATCGCGGACGCCGCCGTCGACGTGATTCTCGAACTTGGCGAAGTTGGCGATGAACATCGAAACCAGCTTTTCGGCCTGCGCGTCATAGGCCGGCTTGTCGGCCCAGGTCGAGCGCGGATCGAGAATGCCGCCGTCGACACCGTCGACGGAAACCGGCACGGCGAAGCCGAAATTCGCATCCGTGCGGAATTCGACCTGGCCGAGTTTGCCGCTGAGGGCGGCGGCGAGCAGCGCGCGCGTCGCCTTGATCGGCATGCGCTTGCCGGTGCCGTAGGCGCCGCCGGTCCAGCCGGTATTGACAAGCCAGCATTCGACGCCGTGGCGGCCGATCAGATCCTTGAGCAGGTTGCCGTATTCGGCCGGATGCCGCGGCATGAAGGGCGCGCCGAAGCAGGTCGAGAAGGTCGCTTCCGGCTCGACGACGCCCTTTTCAGTGCCGGCCACCTTGGCGGTGTAACCGGAGAGGAAGTGGTACATCGCCTGATCCGGCGTCAGCCGGGCGATCGGCGGCATGACGCCGAAGGCATCGGCGGTCAGCATGATGATCGTCTTCGGATGCCCGGCCCGGCCCGTTGCCGAGGCGTTCGGGATGAAATGCATCGGATAGGCGCAGCGGGTGTTTTCGGTCAGCGACCCGTCGTCGAAATCGGGCTCGCGGCGGTCGTTCAGCACGACATTTTCGAGCACGGTGCCGAAGCGCTGGGTCGTCGCATAGATTTCCGGCTCGGCCTCGGCCGACAGACGGATGGTCTTGGCGTAGCAGCCACCTTCGAAGTTGAAGATGCCGTTCTCACTCCAGCCGTGCTCGTCGTCGCCGATCAGCGTGCGCGCCGGATCGGCCGAAAGCGTCGTCTTGCCCGTGCCGGAAAGACCGAAGAAGACGGCCGCATCGCCATCGGGGCCGACATTGGCCGAGCAGTGCATCGGCATCACGCCCTTGGCCGGCAGCAGATAGTTGAGCACGGTGAAGACCGACTTCTTCATTTCGCCGGCATAGGACGTGCCGCCGATAAGGACGAGGCCGTTGGTGAGATCGCAAGCGATCACCGTTTCCGTGCGGCAGCCGTGGCGGGCCGGATCGGCCTTGAAGCTTGGCAGGTCGATGATCGTCAGCTTCGGCACGAAGGCGGCGAGCGCCGCCGTCTCCGGGCGGATCAAAAGATTGCGGATGAACAGCGAATGCCAGGCGAATTCGGTGACGACGCGGGTCGGCAGGGCATGACCTTCCTCGGCGCCGCCGATGAGGTCCTGGACGAAAAGGTCCTTGCCGGCGGCATGGGCCAGCATATCGTCGCGCAGCAGCGCGAAATGCTCCGGCGAGAGCGGCTTGTTGTTGTCCCACCAGATCTGGCCATCGGTATTGGCATCACGAACGACGAACTTGTCGCGCGGCGAGCGGCCCGTATGCTGACCGGTGAGAGCTCTGAGCGCGCCCTGAGCGGTCAGTTCGGCTTCACCCCGGCGGATGGATTCTTCATAGAGCGCTGCGGCAGAAAAGTTATAGCGAACGCTGGCTGCGCCGCCCAATCCAACCGTTGCGAGCTCCGTTGCCGGGTTATGAACTCCGAACTTTTCCATGGCTACTTCCCTTCGCTCAGGCGCGTTGCCGTTAAAACTGACTGCGAAAATAAGGGTAGAAATTTTAAAACACAAGAGACTAAAATTGAGAAAGTTCAGTAATATCAAAGTATTAATCGATTTAAATTTCTCGATGGTATTTTAAATCGTTTGAAGAGGTCGCGTTGCAACAGTTTGTCGCGCTACTTGAGATTGTGGGGAATTTTTACGACAATCCTCCCTTTATCTTTGCCACAATTTGTTCCACCTTTATCCTCCATAAGCGCATCCGGTCATTGAGACCGCCTGGGGACGACGAAAATCCGGGAGATTGCGCACTGATGACGGAGACCAACACCATGCCGACAATCGCGCTCGTTGACGACGACCGCAACATCCTCACCTCGGTGTCGATCGCACTGGAGGCCGAAGGATATAAGGTCGAGACCTATACGGACGGTGCCTCGGCGCTCGACGGCCTTCTGGCGCGACCGCCGCAGCTGGCGATCTTCGATATCAAGATGCCGCGCATGGACGGCATGGAGCTGTTGCGCCGCCTGCGGCAGAAATCGGATATCCCGGTCATCTTCCTCACCTCCAAGGATGAGGAGATCGACGAGCTGTTCGGCCTGAAGATGGGCGCCGACGATTTCATCACCAAACCTTTCTCGCAGCGCCTGCTGGTGGAGCGCGTGCGCGCCGTCCTGCGTCGCGCTTCGAGCCGCGAAGCCGCGGCCGCCGGCGGCACGAGCCCGAGCGGCACGCCGAAGGCCGGGGCCGTGCAGCAGGCCCGTTCGCTGGAGCGTGGCCAGCTGGTCATGGACCAGGAGCGGCATACCTGCACCTGGAAGGGCGAAGCGGTGACGCTGACGGTGACCGAGTTCCTGATCCTGCATTCGCTGGCGCAGCGTCCGGGCGTCGTCAAGAGCCGCGACGCGCTGATGGATGCCGCCTATGATGAACAGGTTTATGTCGACGACCGGACGATTGACAGCCACATCAAGCGGCTGCGCAAGAAATTCAAGATGGTCGATACCGATTTTGATATGATTGAAACGCTCTACGGAGTGGGATACCGATTCCGCGAAGCAGCCTGAGCCTCGACGGCGCAGCGCGAGACATAGTTGAGGGTTGCGGGCCGGTTATCCGGCCCCGCCCTTCGAAAGGGCCTGTCATTGGCACAATTGGTGCAGGAAAGGGATCTGGACGATGCGGAGGGCGTGAGCACCCGTCGCGTCCGAGGCCGCCGTTGGTCGCATCCCTTCACGCTGATTCGCCGCATCTTCGGCAATGCCGTCTTTTCGAGCCTGACGCGGCGCATCGTCTTCTTCAATCTCGTCGCGCTGCTGGTGCTCGTCGGCGGCATCCTTTACCTCAACCAGTTTCGCGAAGGCCTGATCGACGCCCGCGCAGAAAGCCTGTTGACGCAGGGTGAGATCATCGCGGGGGCCGTTTCGGCCTCCGCATCTGTCGATACAAATTCGATCACCATCGATCCGCAGAAGCTGCTCGAACTGCAGGCGGGCCAGAGCATCACCCCGGTGCCGAACGACGAGGACCTGGAGTTTCCGATCGATCCCGAGAAGGTCGCCCCCGTCCTGCGCCGGCTGATCTCTCCAACGCGCACGCGCGCCCGCATCTTCGATGCCGACGCCAATCTGCTGCTCGATTCGCGTCACCTATATTCGCGCGGCCAGGTGCTGCGCTTCGACCTGCCGCCGGTCGAGGAAGAGAAGCAGACCTGGAGCGATTGGTTCGCGACCCTGTTCAACAAGGCGCTGCAGCCCGGCAATCTGCCGCTCTATAAGGAAGCACCGGGCGGAGACGGGTCGATCTATCCCGAGGTGATGAACGCGCTGACCGGCGTGCGCGGCGCGGTCGTGCGCACCACGGAGAAGGGCGAACTCATCGTTTCCGTCGCCGTGCCGATTCAGCGCTTCCGCGCCGTGCTCGGCGTGCTACTCTTGTCGACGCAGGCCGGCGACATCGACAATATCGTGCATGCCGAACGGCTGGCCATCATGCGGGTCTTCGGCGTGGCGACGCTTGTCAACGTGTTGCTTTCGCTGGTGCTGTCGTCGACCATCGCCAATCCGCTGCGCCGTCTTTCGGCAGCGGCCATCCGGGTGCGCCGCGGCGCCAAAACACGCGAGCAGATCCCCGACTTCTCCGCCCGCCAGGATGAAATCGGCAATCTTTCCATCGCCTTGCGCGAGATGACGACGGCACTTTACGACCGCATCGATGCGATCGAGAGCTTTGCGGCCGATGTCAGCCACGAACTCAAGAACCCGCTGACCTCGCTGCGCAGCGCCGTCGAAACGCTGCCGCTCGCCAAATCCGAGGATTCTAAGAAACGACTGCTGGATGTCATCCAGCACGACGTGCGCCGTCTCGACCGCTTGATCAGCGATATTTCCGATGCCTCGCGTCTCGATGCCGAACTCGCACGCGTCGATGCCGGCTCCGTCGATATGGAAGTGCTGCTGCGCGACCTGATCGAAGTGTCCCGCCAGATCAGGGGCAGCAAGAAGCAGGTGGAGATCGAATATGCGATCGAGCGCAAGCCGAACATCAAGACGCGCTTCGTCGTCAACGGCCACGACCTGCGCATCGGCCAGATCATAACGAATCTGATCGAAAATGCCCGATCCTTCGTGCCTGAGAAGGGCGGCAAGATCACCGTGCGACTGGTGCGCACACGGTCGCGCTGCGTCACCACCATCGAGGACAACGGTCCCGGCATCCAGGCGGAGAATATTGACCGCATCTTCGAGCGCTTCTATACGGACCGGCCGGAATCGGAAGGTTTTGGCCAGAATTCCGGCCTTGGCCTTTCGATCAGCCGGCAGATCGCCGAAGCTCATGGCGGTTCGCTGAGGGCGGAAAACATCACCGAGGGCGATAGCGGGCGCATACTCGGCGCGCGCTTCATCCTCGCTCTGCCCCTCGATGCCGCAGCATGAGCGAGGCTCCCAACATCCATGCGACAGCGATCGTCGTGGGCAGGACGGGACTCCTGTTCAGCGGGCCCTCCGGCTGGGGGAAATCGATGCTGGCTTTCACCTGCATGACCGAGGCTCGGCGTCTCGGTCTGTTCACGGCGCTGGTTGCCGACGATCAGGTGCTTCTGTCAGAAGAGGCAGGCACGGTGATCGCCACTTGCCCGCCATCGATCGCCGGGCTGATCGAACTGCGCGGCACCGGCATCGTCCGACTGGACCATATCCCTCAGGCGGCCATGCATTATGCCGTGCTTCCGGGCAGTGCTTCCGGCGAAAACCGCGTCCCCCCCGAGGGCGAAATCGTCAGCCTTGCCGCCGGTTTTTCGCTTCCCGCGTTGCGGTTGCTCACAAGCGTGCCGTCACCGCTGGCAGTCCTAATAGCGAAAGCGCCTGATATCGGGGATTGAAGGCTTCCCGATTGATCAATCTGCCTTATATGTTTGCATTTTTATCTTGCACTTCGGCTTTTCATCGCCAAGATGTGCCCCCACCGGTGGACGTAATTGCTGCATTGCGATATCTCAGCCATCGTTTGCGTATATGGGAGCAGTAATATCATGATCGGACTTGTGCTTGTCACTCATGGCAAGCTGGCTGAAGAGTTTCGTCATGCTGTCGAGCACGTCGTCGGTCCTCAGAAATTCATCGAGACGGTCTGTATTGGCCCCGAAGACGACATGGACCAGAGACGACAGGACATTCTGCAAGCCGTTTCCGGCGCCGATGATGGCCATGGCGTCGTCATCCTGACCGACATGTTCGGCGGCACGCCGTCCAACCTCGCCATATCGGTCATGAGCAGCGGCCATACCGAAGTTATCGCCGGCGTCAACCTGCCGATGCTGATCAAGCTCGCCGGGGTGCGCGGCGAGAACAACATGGAGAAGGCGCTGGTCGAGGCTTCCGAAGCAGGGCGGAAATACATCAATGTCGCGAGCCGTGTGCTCAGCGGAAAATAACGGCGCTTCATGACATCGCTTTCCCGGGAACTCCTCATCATCAACAAGCGCGGCCTTCACGCGCGCGCTTCGGCCAAGTTCGTTCAGATGGTCGAGACCTTCGATGCCGCCATCACCGTCTCCAAGGACGGAATGACGGTCGGCGGCACGTCGATCATGGGCCTGATGATGCTTGCGGCAAGCCCGGGCTCCAGCGTCGTGGTCTCGGCGAGCGGCAGCCAGGCCGAGGAAGCGCTGGAGGCCTTGGACCAGTTGATCCAAAACCGGTTCGGCGAAGAGATGTGAGCATAGGCCGAGCTCATATAAACATATAAAGACTTCTTTATATGCTTATTGCCTTCCCACCAGAAGCCTGCTAAACGGCGGACATGCCGTGCGCTGAAGCGTGTCGCATCGAACACTGGTTCATGCGATGCGGTTTGGCTCTTTGGTGTTGTGCATCTCGCGATCCCGGAACTGCTGCACATATCCGGGCGATATGCATCGGCACGCGGCCTATCCGTCGCGCGGTCATCTTCGCGCCTGCGCCAATTTTTGAGACGTTTTTCAGCCTGGAGACCTCTATGAGCACTGAAAAAGATTATGTCGTCGCCGATATCGGGCTTGCGGATTTTGGCCGCAAGGAAATTACGATCGCCGAAACCGAAATGCCGGGGTTGATGTCCTGCCGCGCCGAATTCGGCGATGCAAAGCCGCTGAAGGGCGCGCGCATCACCGGTTCGCTGCACATGACCATCCAGACGGCCGTGCTCATCGAAACGCTAGTGGCCCTCGGCGCCGAAGTCCGCTGGGCCTCGTGCAACATCTTCTCGACGCAGGACCATGCCGCTGCCGCGATCGCCGCTGCGGGTGTTCCCGTTTTCGCCATCAAGGGCGAGTCGCTCGAGGATTATTGGGTTTACACCGACAAGATCTTCCAGTGGGCCGATGGCGGCCTTTCCAACATGATCCTCGATGACGGCGGCGATGCCACCATGTATATCCTGCTCGGCGCCCGCGCCGAAGCCGGCGAGGACGTATTGTCCCATCCGCATTCTGAGGAAGAGGAAATCCTCTTCGCACAGATCAAGAAGCGCCTTGCCGCTTCGCCGGGCTGGTTCACCAAGCAGCGCGATGCGATCAAGGGCGTTACCGAAGAAACCACGACCGGCGTCAACCGTCTGTACCAGCTTAGCCAGAAGGGCCTGCTGCCCTTCCCGGCGATCAACGTCAACGATTCCGTCACCAAGTCGAAATTCGACAACAAGTACGGCTGCAAGGAATCACTCGTCGACGGCATTCGCCGCGGCACCGACGTGATGATGGCCGGCAAGGTCGCCGTCGTCTGCGGTTATGGTGACGTCGGCAAGGGTTCTGCCGCTTCGCTCTCCGGCGCCGGCGCCCGCGTCAAGGTCACCGAAGCCGATCCGATCTGCGCCCTGCAGGCGGCGATGGACGGCTATGAAGTCGTCCTGCTCGAGGATGTCGTTTCCTCGGCCGACATCTTCATCACCACGACCGGCAACAAGGACGTCATCCGCATCGACCATATGCGTGAGATGAAGGATATGGCGATCGTCGGCAATATCGGCCACTTCGACAACGAAATCGAAGTCGCCGCGCTGCGGAACCTCAAGTGGACCAACGTCAAGCCGCAGGTCGACCTGATCGAGTTCCCAAAGGGCAACCGCATCATCCTTCTCTCCGAAGGCCGCCTGCTCAACCTCGGCAATGCGACGGGCCATCCGTCCTTCGTCATGTCGGCTTCCTTCACCAACCAAACGCTGGCCCAGATCGAGCTCTTTACCAAGCCCGGCCAGTACGAGAACAAGGTCTACATTCTGCCGAAGCACCTCGATGAAAAGGTCGCGCGCCTGCATCTCGACAAGCTCGGTGTGAAGCTTACTCAGCTTAGCGAGGAGCAGGCTGCCTATATCGGCGTCTCGCCGAAGGGCCCGTTCAAGTCCGACCACTACAGATATTGATCTTATCATCGATATCCACAAGATGTAGAAGCCGCGGCATTGACAAATGCCGCGGCTTATTTTTTGGCCGCTCCCTTCCCGCAGATTCCCTTCCGAAGTATTGTTTTAAGACTTGATTCGTGGCGCCGGACCCCGTCCGACCGCTCCGAAAATGGGATGTCTTGTCGTAATGCGGCACATTGAAGGACGGAGACATACCGCGGATGTCGGAATTGAAAAACAGCCTGCCCGGTCAGGCGGACGACGGCGCTCGCGCCCATCGCCGTGCGGGCCAAGACTATAAATCTGCAACGGCACACGAGGCCGCAAAGCAAGAGCATGGATCATTGGCGCGCTTCTTGAAAACCTGCGCGGCCGGCACGGCACTTGCCGCGTTGGCGCGGCCGGTTCTGGCCCAGGGCGAGCACCAGGCGGCAGCCTCGGCTCACCTCTTCACCTCCTCGCAGGTCATCGGCGTTTCCGTCGTCATTGGCGTCATATCGGCGGCGCTGCTTTCGACGCTCTGGCTGGTGCGCCAGCGCGGCAATCTGGAAAACGAGAGCCGGGAAATCCGCTCGGCGCTCTCAGACGCCCAGCAACGCATTTCACAATATCAGGCCCTGATCGCCGATAAGAACCGACGGATCGTCATCTGGGACGGCAATGCCCGTCCTGAATTGCTCGGCCAGCTTCCGCCGGAGACCGGCGCGCCGCAGGATGGCGAATTCCTGGCCTTCGGCCTCTGGCTGAAATCACGCTCAGCCTCTGACCTGGAAAAGGCGATCGACCGGCTGCGCGACGAGGCGCAGAGCTTCGACATGGTGGTCGAGACCATCCGCGACGAGGTCCTCGAGGCCCAGGGCCGGGTGTCCGGCGGACGCGCGTTCGTCCGCTTTGTCGCGCTCAATAATCTGCGCGCCGAGCTTGCCGAACTCAGGATCGAGCGCGACCGGCTGATGACCTCGATCTCGGCCTTCCAGACCATGCTCGACGCGATCGACATGCCGGCCTGGCAACGCGATCCGGCGGGTCGCCTGACCTGGGTCAACCAGGCCTATGGCGACGCGGTCGAGGCGCGCTCGCCGCAGCAGGCGATCAATGAAGGCCGCGAAATGCTGACGACCGTAGCGCGCGAACGCATCCGCGCGACGACGACGCCGGAATCGCCGTTCCACGACACGATCTCGACGGTCGTCCATGGCAACCGTACATTCTTCGATGTCGTCGACGTAACGCTTCCCGGTGGCTCGGCCGGGATCGCAATCGACGTGTCCGATATCGAGGCGGTGCGCGCCGAGTTGGACCGGACGCTGAAGAGCCATGCCGAGACGCTCGACCATCTCGCCACGCCCGTCGCCATCTTCGACGGCGAGCGCCGGCTGCAATTCTACAACCAGGCCTTCGTGGCGCTCTGGGAGCTCGATATCGCCTTTCTCGAAGGCCGGCCAGACAATAGCGAACTGCTCGAGCGCCTGCGGGCGGCCAAGAAGCTGCCGGACCAGCTCAGCTGGAAAAGCTGGAAGGAAGCGGCACTTTCGGTCTATCGCGCGCTCAATACGCAATCGGACCTCTGGCACCTGCCCAACGGTCAGACGCTGCGCGTCTTCGCCACCGCCCATCCGCAGGGCGGCGCCACCTGGGTCTTCGAAAATCTGACGGAACAGGTCGATCTCGAAATGCGCTACAACACGCTGGTCAAGGTGCAGGGCGAAACGATCGACCACCTTTCCGAAGGTGTGGCTGTGTTCGGCCCGGATGGACGCATCCGCCTGTCCAACCCGGCCTTCCGAGCGCTCTGGGGGATCACCGAAGCCGAGGCAAAGCCCGGCACCCATATCCGGGCGCTCGGCGAGGCCTGCGCCCCCTCCTATGACCGCCCGGACGGCTGGAAGACCTTCACGGAACTGATCACCAGCTTCGACGACGAGCGCCGCTCGGGCCAGGGGACGCTCGAACTGTTCTCCGGCCTCGTGCTCGACTACGCCGTCATCCCGCTGCCGAACGCGCAGACCATGCTGACCTTCGTCAATATGACGGACAGCGTGCGGGCCGAGCGGGCGCTGACCGAAAAGAACGAGGCGCTGCGCAAGGCGGACGAGTTGAAGAACGACTTCGTTCAGCACGTTTCCTATGAATTGCGCTCGCCGCTGACCAACATCATCGGCTTCACCGACCTGCTCCGCACGCAGGGTGTGGGGCCGCTGAACGAGCGGCAGGCCGAATATATCGACCATATCTCCACCTCGTCCTCGGTTCTGCTGACGCTCGTCAACGATATTCTCGACCTTGCGACCGTCGATGCTGGGATCATGCGCCTCAACTATGCGGAAATCGATCTCAACGACCTGCTCGACGACGTCTCGATGCAGATCGCCGATCGGCTGCAGGAAAGCGGCGTGGCGCTCGAAATTACCGCGCCTGCCTATCTCGGCTCGATCGTCGCCGATCCGCAGCGGCTGAAGCAGATCCTGCTCAAGCTTCTCTCCAACGCGGCGAATTTCTCGCCGGAGGGCAGCTCAATTTCGCTGGAATGCCAACGCGAAGGCACGGATTTCGTCTTCTCCGTCCGCGATCGCGGCCCCGGCATCTCGCCCGACATGATCGCGACCGTGTTCGACCGGTTCGCGACGGGCGCTAAAAGTGGAAAACGCGGCGGTGCCGGCCTCGGTCTTTCGATCGTTGACAGTTTCGTCAGCCTGCATCACGGCGACGTGACGATCGCCAGTGAGCCGGGCAAGGGCACGACGGTCGTCTGCCGTATCCCCTCGGTCGATATCCCCCATTCCGCCGCTGCCGAATGACGACGACCGATACGATCTCGCTTTTCCTGGAGGACGAGGCGGCCACCATTCGCCTCGGCGAAGACTTGGCGCTCGCCTTGAAGGCCGGCGATTGCCTCGTCCTTTCCGGTGATCTCGGTGCCGGCAAATCGTCGCTCTCCCGGGCGATTCTGCGTGCCATGGCCGATGACGATGGGCTTGAGGTCCCGAGCCCGACCTTCACGCTGGTGCAATCCTACGACCTGCGAATCCCGGTTTCGCACTTCGACCTCTATCGGCTCGGCGACGCCAGCGAATTGACGGAGCTCGGCTTCGACGAGGCGCTGGAGAACGGCATCTGCCTCGTCGAATGGCCGGAGATGGCTGACAGCGAATTGCCGGCAGAGCGCATCGCCCTGACGCTGGTGCATGAGGGCAGCGGCCGCCGGGCAACGATCGAAGCCGCCGGCCAGCAGGCCCAGCGCATCCGCCGGGTCTTCGCGATCCGCGATTTCCTCGACGGGGCCGGCTATCCCGACGCCAAACGCCGCTTCCTGACAGGCGATGCGTCGCTGCGCGCCTATGAAGCGATCTATCCGGATGCCGCTCCGCGAAAAATCCTGATGGACTGGCGCCCGCATCCCGAGGGGCCGCCGGTCTACGACGGCAAGCCATATCCCAAGGTCGCCCATCTGGCACAGAACGCCTATCCCTTCGTTGCGATTGCCGATGCACTGCGCGAACGGGGGTTTGCAGCGCCGGAGATCTACAAGGTCGACTATGAGCAGGGCATCCTGCTGATCGAAGATCTCGGCACCAAAGGCGTGCTCGATGACGCCGGCCGGCCGATCGCCGAGCGTTACCGGCAAAGCGTCGCCTGCCTTGCCCATCTTCATTCCATGCAGTTTCCGCAGGATATCCCCGTTTCCGCCGCGCACACGCATCACATTCCCGACTTCGATCGCACGGCGATGAAGATGGAAGTGCAGCTTGTGTTCGACTGGCACATCGCCTGGAAGCGCGGCTCCGCACCCTCGGACGCAGAGCGCAAGGACTATCTGGCGATCTGGGACGCGCTGATCGATGAACTCGCTGCGGCGGAAAAGAACGTGCTGCTGCGCGATTTCCACTCGCCGAATATCATCTGGCGGCCCTGGGAGTCCGGCGTCAAACGGATCGGCCTGATCGATTTCCAGGATGCCATGATCGGCCCCACGGCCTATGATCTTGCCTCGATCGTCCAGGACGCACGCGTGACGATCGAGCCGGAACTGTTCCGGCAGCTGATGAACGATTATCTCACCCTTCGCCATGCCCAGGGCCGTTTCGACGAAGCCGGATTCATGAAGGCCTGGGCGATCATGTCGGCGCAACGCAACTGCAAGCTTGCCGGTCTCTGGGTGCGGCTGCTGCAGCGGGACGGCAAGCCCGGCTATCTCAAGCATATGCCGCGGACGCTCGCCTATCTCAACGTCGCGCTCGAGCATGAGACGCTTGCCCCCTTGCGCGATTGGTGCGCAAGGGCTGGAATAGGCCAAAGCGAATCATAAATTCCGGATCAAGATGACCATCAGACAAGCCATGGTATTGGCAGCGGGTCTCGGAACCCGCATGCGCCCGATCACCGACACGATCCCGAAGCCGCTGGTGAAGATCGACGGCAAGGCCATGATCGATTATGCGCTGGACGCGCTGGTGGCGGCCGGCGTCGAACGGGCCGTCGTCAACGTTCACCACCATGCCGACCAGATGATCGATCATCTCGGCAATTATCGCGGCCTCGAGATCATCATATCCGACGAGCGGGACGGGCTGATGAATTCCGGCGGCGGGCTGGCGAAGGGACTGAGGCTGTTGGATCGAGACGATATCTTCGTGATGAATGCCGACCTCTTCTGGATCGGCGAGCAGCCGGGACGGCCGACGAACCTGCAGCGCTTAGCCGGATTCTTCGATGCCGATCAGATGGACATGGCGCTGCTTTGTATCGGCATCGAAGATACCACAGGTCACAACGGCAAGAACGACTTCAGCCTCGCGGCCGACGGCCGGCTGAGGCGTTACCGCGACGATCCATCCAATCCCGTTGTCTATGCTGGCGCGATCGCCATGAACCCGTCGCTGTTCGACGATGCGCCACAGGATGCCTTCAATTTGAATATCTATTTCGACAAGGCGATCGCACGAGACCGGCTTTTCGGCCTGGTGCTGGATGGGCACTGGCTGACTGTCGGAACGCCGGAGGCGATCGGCGAGGCGGAGGAAACGATCCGCAGGTTGCGGGCGTTCGCGTGAACCATGAGGGAGCGGCACCAGCCACGAATCCTGACGATCCCGGCGGGCCTTCCCTTCCTGAAAACCCTCGCAAGGACACTCTGCGACGGCCGGTTGACGCCGCTCTTCCGGCATGACGCCGACGACCCGCTGTCGCTCGCCAGAGTAACCATCTACCTGCCGACTCGGCGTGCCGTGCGTGTGCTGCGCTCGGAATTCGTCGATCTCCTTGGCGGCCGGTCGGCGATCCTGCCGGTCATCCGCCCCCTCGGCGAAACCGACGTCGACAGCGGCTATTTCGACGAGGCACTGCCGGCGACGATCGACCTCGCCCAGCCGCTGTCGAATACTGCACGGCTGCTCGAACTGGCGCGCCTGATCCTTGCCTGGCGCAACAAACTGCCGGAGATTGTCCGCCATATTCATTCGGACTCGCCGCTGGTTGCGCCGGCAAGCCCGGCAGACGCGATCTGGCTTGCCCGCAACCTCGCCGAGCTGGTCGATTCCATCGAAACCGAGGATCTCGACTGGTCGGAACTGTCGAAGCTCGATACCGGCGACTATGCCGCCTGGTGGCAACTGACCGCGGAGTTTCTGCAGATCGCCAGCGCCTTCTGGCCGGCGCGACTTTCCGAACTGGGCAAATCGTCGCTGGCGCGGCACAGAAACGCTATTCTCAGGGCCGAAGCGGCCCGGCTTTCGGCGGCAAAGCCTGGCGGGCCGGTCATCATCGCCGGCTCGACGGGTTCGGTACCGGCAACCGCCGATCTGATTGCCGCCGTCGCCGATCTGCCCGAAGGCGTGATCGTGCTTCCAGGCCTCGATCTCGCCATGCCCGAAGGACATTGGCAGATGGTCGCGCCGGAACCGGCGCCGGGCCAGCATGCCAATCCCGCCAGCCGGAGCCATCCGCAATACGGGCTGTCGTCGCTGCTGAAGAGGCTGAGGCTGACACGGGCCGATGTCAGCACCCTTGACAGACCGGAGGCCGATCTTGACCGGCGCGCCGAAATCCTGTCCCGGGCGCTGGCCCCGGCAGAGGCGACCAGCGACTGGGGCACATGGAAGAGCGAGCTGCCCGCGGGGGCCCTGACTTCGGCCTTCAACAACGTTGCGCTGATCGAAGCCGCCAATGAGCGCGAGGAAGCAACCGCGATTGCCGTCGCGCTCAGACTGGCGCTGGAACGGCCGGGGCAGGACGGCGAGAGCCGGGCAGCCCTGATCACGCCGGACCGCAACCTCGCCCGTCGGGTGATGGCGGAGCTTTCCCGCTTCGGCATCCTCGCCGACGATTCGGCCGGCACGCCGCTTTCGGCCACGCCGCAAGGCACGCTTCTGCAATTGCTGCTGGAGGCGGCACTGCGGCCGGGCGATCCGGTCGCGACCGTCGCTCTGCTCAAACACCCCCTGGCCCGCTTCGGCCTTGAACGCGACACCCTGATTTCCGCCACCGAGGCGCTCGAGCTGCTGGCGCTGCGCGGCGGCGTGACGGAGGTGGATATCAGCGCGCTCGAGGTGCTGCTGACCCATCAGCTTGCCGAACAGGCCCTGGACCGGCACGCACCGCAATGGCGAAAGGCGCTTCCCGCCGACGCCGCCGAGGCCGCATACGAGCTTGCCCGCCGGATTACCCGGGCGACCGAGCCTCTCGCCGCTGCGCTCTTCCGGCACCGGCCGGAGGAGCGCGGCAAGACGGCGAGCTTCACGCTGTCCGAATGGGCCGAGCGAACCGGTCGCGCTCTCGAAGCGGTCGCGGCCGATCCGAAGGGCAATCTTGCCGATCTCTGGTCGAACGAGGCGGGGGACGCGCTTGCCTCGCTTCTCGGCGAAGTCATCGACACGGACGGGCAGATGGAGGCGGACGGGCCGCAATGGATCGACATCATGGCCGCGCTCGCCGCCGGCCATGCGGTGAAGCCTCGGGCGCTGAGCCACCCCAGGCTGTTCATCTTCGGCACGCTGGAAGCCCGGCTGCAGAGCGTCGATACACTGATCCTCGGCGGGCTGAACGAGGGCTCATGGCCCGGGCAGAGCGCCAACAATCCCTTCATTCCGCGGATGATGAAGACGGAGATCGGGCTTGAACCGCCGGAGCGGCGCATCGGCCAGCTGGCGCATGATTTCGAGATGGCGAACGGCACCCGTCACCTGATCTATTCCAGGGCGCTGCGCCAGGGTTCGACGCCGACGGTCGCCTCGCGCTGGCTGCAGCGGCTGCTGGCGCTCGGCGGGGAGGCGTTCGAAGCGGAACTCAAGGGGCGCGGCACCCGGTTCCTGCAATGGGCCGGTCTCATCGATCGCGGAGAGAGCCAGGCGCCGGCGCAGCGGCCCTCGCCGAAACCGCCGCTGACGCTGCAGCCGAAATCCTACTCCTTCAGCGAGGTCGGGCGGCTGCGCCGCGATCCCTATGCCATCTACGCCCGCCGCATCCTGCGGCTCGATCCGGTGGACGCGTTCAATCGCGACCCAGGAGCGGCCGAACGCGGTACGCTTTATCACACGATTATCGACCGGTTCATCCGCGCGGCCCATGTCGCCGGCACGCCGGAGGCGGCAACGGCGATGGAGCAGATTCTGAGCGAGCTGTTCGACATGGAAAAGCTGCCGCCTCATATCGATGCCGTATGGCGGCCACGCTTTCGCGAAGTGGCGCGCGCCTTCCTGGAATGGGAGGCCGGACGACGGCCTGCCATTCGCCGAACGTTGACGGAAGTGCGCGGCGGCGTGGAGCTGGAGGCGATCAATATCCGCCTCAACGGCGTCGCCGACCGGATCGACATTACCGGGCCGAACGCCGCCGATATCATCGACTACAAGACCGGTTACAACCCCTCGCCGGCACAGGCACGCGCGCTTCTCGATCCACAGCTCGCGCTGGAAGCGGCCGCCTTGCGCGCCGGCGCCTTTCGCGATGCCGGCAGCCTCACGCCGCAGGATCTGCTCTATGTCCGCCTGCGTCCCGGCAACCGGTTCCAGGTCGATATGGTCAACAATGAAAACGCCGCCCGCGGCGACAAGGCGAAATCGGCGATCGACCTTGCCGAGGAATCAGTCGACCAGCTGATCAAATTCGTCAGCTTGCTGCAATCCGGCGAAAAGGGCTTTACCTCGCGGCTCATTCCGGCACAGCAATTTGATTTCGGCGGCGACTACGATCATCTCGCCCGCGTCTCCGAATGGTCGACGGCCGAGAATGAGGAAGGTGGCGGCGATGAGTGAGGCGAGCGACCTTCCTGATAGCGACGATCCCGGGGCCTGGATCGGCTGGACCAGCATCCAGCAGGCGATCGCCTCCGATCCGGTGCGCTCGGCATGGGTGTCGGCCAATGCCGGTTCCGGCAAGACGCATGTCCTGACCCAGCGCGTCATCCGGCTTCTGCTCGCCGGCGCCCGGCCTTCGGCCATTCTCTGCCTCACCTACACCAAGGCCGCGGCTTCGGAAATGTCGAACCGCGTCTTCGAACGACTGGCCGACTGGGTAGTGCTTGACGATGACGATCTCAGCCGGCGGATCATTGAGATCGAAGGTACGGTACCCGACCGGATAAAACTGGCCGAGGCCCGGCGGCTGTTCGCCAAGGCGCTGGAGACGCCGGGGGGCTTAAAGATCCAGACGATCCACGCTTTTTGCGAGGCGCTGCTGCATCAGTTCCCGCTGGAGGCCAATGTCGCTGGGCATTTCTCCGTTCTCGACGATCGCGCCGCCGCGGCGCTGCTGTCCGATGCGCGCCGGGCGCTGCTGACGGCGACCGCGCCGGAAGAAGGCAGCGCTCTTGCAGAGGCTTTCGCCGCCGTGCTCAATCTCGGCGACGAATCCGGCCTGGAGAACCTGCTCGGCGACATTGTCGCCAACCGCAACGCCATCCGCCGTTTCACCGCCGCGGCCGAACAGCAGGGCGGCGTGGACGTGGTCCTGCGAAAAAGGCTCGGTCTTGCCGCCGATGACACCGAGAAAGGGATCGCGGCGCAATATTGGCCGCTGCCGGGACTTTCGAGCGGCACGCTGGAACTTTATCTGTCGCTGGCCGACCAAAAGGGCGGCGCCAAGGCGCAGGAGGTTGCCTATGGCCTTAGACTCGCCAGCCGGGAGCCGGATGAAGCCAGACGTGCCGCGATGCTCGAGAAAATTTTCCTGACGGCCAAGGGCGAGCCGAAAACGGACTCGCAGTTCCTGGTCAAGGCCATGCTTGCCGAAGCTCCGCAATTGACGGACGCCGTCGCCGCCGCCCGCGCGCATGTCGCGGCAAGCCGCGACCGGCTGAAACTGATGCGGATGCATGGCGCCACGCGGGCCGCGCTCGTGCTCGCCGACCGGCTGAACCGCGATTATGAGGAACTGAAGAAACAGCGCAGCCAACTCGATTTCGAGGACCTAATCACCCGCACCGCGGACCTGTTGACGAAGAGCGGCGTCGGTCCCTGGATCCATTACAAGCTCGACCGGGGTATCGATCATATCCTCGTCGACGAGGCGCAAGATACCAGTCCGATCCAATGGAGCGTCATCCAGTCTCTCGCCGAGGATTTCTTTTCCGGCGAGAGCGCTCGGCCGATCGTGCGCACGCTGTTTGCCGTCGGCGACGAGAAACAGTCGATCTATTCCTTTCAGGGGGCGCGGCCGGAGCGTTTTTCCGAAGAGAGCGACAGGACGCGGCGGCGTGTCTCCGACAGCGGGCAGAGCTTCTCTTCCGTGCGGTTACCGCTCTCCTTCCGCTCGACCGCCGACGTGCTCGAAGCCGTCGACGAGATCTTCAGGACATCCGACAATGCGCGCGGCCTCAGCGCCGTCGGTGAGCCGGTCGTGCATCGTTCCAGCCGCATCGGACATCCCGGCGCCGTCGATCTCTGGGAAATGGTCGCGCCGGAAGCGGTGGTGAAGGAAGAGGATTGGACGGCGCCCTTCGATGCGACGCCGGAAAGCGCGCCGGCCGCTATCCTGGCGCGGCGGATCGCCCATTCGATCGGCGCACTCGTCGGCCGCGAGACGATCATCGACAAAGGCAAGGAGCGGCTGATCGAGGCCGGCGATATCCTGGTGCTGGTGCGCAAGCGCGACGCCTTCGTCAATGCGTTGACCCGCGCCTTGAAACGTCGCGGTGACATTCCCGTCGCCGGCGCCGACAGGCTGGTGCTGACCAGCCATATCGCCGTGCAGGATTTGCTGGCACTTGGCCGCTTCCTGCTTCTGCCGCAAGACGACCTTTCGCTCGCCGCCGTGCTCAAGAGCCCGCTTTTCGATCTCTCCGAGGAGGACATCTTTGCAGCCGCGGCGCTGCGTGGCGACAATGAGAGCGTCTGGAGCCATCTCAAGAAATTTGCCGCCGACGGTAACGAGCGTTTCCGCGCGGCGGTCGAGAAACTGGAACTGTTCCTCCGACAATCGAAAATCCTGCCGGTGCATGATTTCTATGCACGCCTGCTGGGCAGCCACGGTGGACGGCGGCAGTTTCTTGCCCGCCTCGGCACCGAAGTCAGCGATATCCTCGACGAATTCCTGACCTTTACCCTCGACCATGAGAGCTCCGGCCTTCCCGGGCTGCAATCCTTCGTCTCGACGCTCGAGCTCGAAGCACCCGAAGTGAAACGCGAGCAGGACAAGGGACGCAACGAGGTCAGGATCATGACCGTGCATGCCTCAAAGGGTCTCGAAGCACCGATCGTTTTCCTGGTCGACGGCGGCTCCAAAGCCTTCACGCATACGCATCTGCCGAAGCTCCGCCTGATCGAAAACGACCCGGACGAACCGCCGATGCCTGCCTGGGTTCCCGTCGCCGACCTCGCCAATTCGCTGACACAGAACGATGCTGCGCGAATCCAGATACTGGCCGAAGAGGAGTATCGCCGGCTGCTCTATGTCGCCATGACGCGGGCCGCCGACCGGCTGGTCGTCTGCGGTTATCGCGGGGTGCGCGCCAACAACGACAGCTGGCACATGTTGATTTCCACCGCACTCAGCGAAGGCCATCCGCATGTGGAGGCGGCCAGCTTCTCCGACCCCGACGGGGAATGGCCCGGCATCCGATGGCGCGTGCCGCGGGTGGAGCGGAGCTTCGAGCGCATCAACCGCAGCCAGGCGCGCGACGACGAAATCAGCCTGCCGGAGGGCCTGTTGCGACCATTGCCGCCACAGACGGAACTGCCCCGGCCCCTCAGCCCTTCCGGCGCCGGGACGATCATCGACGAAGATGAAGGAGGCCTGGTTGTCGCTTCGCCGCTCTTTTCCGAGAAGCAACGCAGCGATCGCTCGCTGGAGAAAGGCAGGCTGCTGCATCGCATGCTGCAAGCGCTTCCCGATATTCCGCCGGAGGAGCGGCCCGGTGCGGCGCAGCGTTACGGCGAACGGGCTGCCCGTTTCTGGGGGGAGGCCGAACGGCGCAAGCTGGTCGATTCGGTTCTGAAACTACTGGACGAGAAGGACTTGCAGCCCGTCCTCGGGGAGCAGGCCCGGCCTGAGGTCTCGATCATGGGGACATTGATGCTCGACGGCAGACGCTATGCCGTTTCCGGCCGCATCGACCGGCTGGCCGTGCTTGCCGATCGCGTCGTCATTCTCGATTACAAAACCAATCGGGTGCCGCCGGCGGCCGAGGAGGCCATCCCCTTCGCGCACCGGGCACAGCTCGCCATCTATCGCGAGATCCTGGCGCCGCTCTATCCCGGCAAGCGCATCGACTGCATGCTTGTGTATACCGAGAATGCCTCGCTCTACACGCTGAGCGAAAAGGCGCTCGGTTTGGCGCTTGCAGGACTCAAGACAAAGTGAAATACCGGACATTGAAAATTCGGCACCGCACCATCACATGTGGTTCAACACCCAATTCCTCCAAAGGAGCAGCCCATGGCTACCGTGAAAGTCGATATCAATAACTTCCAGTCGGAAGTTCTGGAATCCGCAGAACCCGTCGTCGTCGATTTCTGGGCTGAATGGTGCGGACCGTGCAAAATGATTGCTCCGAGCCTCGAGGAAATCGCCGTCGAGATGGAAGGCAAGGTCAAGGTGGCCAAGCTGAATATCGACGAGAATCCTGAGCTTGCCGCGCAGTTCGGCGTGCGCTCCATTCCGACGCTTGCAATCTTCAAAGGCGGCGAAGTCGCTGATATCTCGGTCGGCGCCAAGCCGAAGACCGCGCTTTCGAACTGGATTTCGAACGCCGCTTGATTGATATATTCCGATTGTCAGATTGATGAAAAGCCCAGCTTCGACCGGGCTTTTTCAATGGGCAGCGCTCATTTCGGCGGCGTGCCGTTGTCGGAAAGTACGTCGCCGACAAGGTAGAGGGAACCGCCGACGAGGATGCGCGGCGGCAACGCCTGCGGATCGGTAACGGCCTTTATGGCTTCGAGCGCCTCGCCGACCGTCGACATCGGTTCGGCAACCAAACCGGCATCATAGGCAGCATTCGACAAGATCACCGGATCGATCATCGCATCGCTGCCCCGGATCGGCACGCAGAAAACCTTCTCGACCAGCCCGGCGAAGGCCTTGAAATAGCCGACCGGGTCCTTGGTGTTGATCATGCCGATGATCAGGAACAGCGGCCGCGACTGGCGTTCCTCGAAATTGGCCATGGCTTCGGCGATCACTTCGCCGGCACCGGGATTGTGCCCGCCATCGACCCAGATTTCGGCGCCGGCCGGCGCATGCTGCAGCAGGCGGCCATCGCTGAGGCGCTGCAACCGGCCCGGCCATTCGACCGTATTCATCGCCTTCTCCATCATCGTCTCGGTGACGGTGAAGCCCGCGGCCTTGACGGCGCGAATGGCGGCAGCGGCATTGGCATATTGGTGCCGGCCGGGAAGGCGCGGCAGCGGCAGGTCGGCAAGGCCGTATTCGTCCTGATAGACGAGCCGGCCATATTCCTCGTGCGCCATGAAATCCTGCCCGAAAACGGCGCTCGGGCAATGCAGCCGCTCGGCCGTCGACATCAGCACCTCGAGCGCAGCATCATATTCCTGGTGGCCGATGACCACAGGCAATCCCGGCTTCATGATGCCGGCCTTTTCGGCTGCGATCAGCTCGACCCTGTCGCCGAGATAGGGCTGGTGATCGAGTGAGATCGGCATGATCACCGAGACGGCCGGATCGGAAATGACATTGGTGGCATCGAAGCGGCCGCCGAGACCGACTTCGATGATCGCCGCGTCGGCCGGCTGTTCGGAAAACAGAATGAAGGTAACCGCCGTCAGGATTTCGAAGACGGTAATGTGCTGGCCGGCATTGGCCTCGGCAACACGACGTACGGCATCTGCAAACACGGCATCATCGACGAGCTGCCCCCGTCCGCCGGCCACACCGATGCGATAGCGCTCGTGCCAATTGACGAGATGCGGCGAGGTGTGAACATGGGCGCTGTAGCCGCCGGCCTCGAGCAGGGCACGGCAGAAAGCAGTGACCGAACCCTTGCCATTGGTGCCGGCGACGTGGATCACCGGTGGCAGTTTCCTGTGCGGGTTGCCGAGCACATCGAGAAGACGGGTGATGCGATCGAGGGACAGATCGAACCCCTTGGGATGCAATCCCATGAGCTTCTCTATCTCTTGCGCTGCCTCACTCACCGCGGTTTGGCCTCTGGGTATCAATTCGGCACCCGCCTGCTTGTCGGTTATCAGGCGCTCGCCGCCAGGGCGATGGCGCTGCCATTCA
This sequence comes from Rhizobium lentis, assembly GCF_014200175.1. Taxonomy (GTDB): domain Bacteria; phylum Pseudomonadota; class Alphaproteobacteria; order Rhizobiales; family Rhizobiaceae; genus Rhizobium; species Rhizobium mulingense. The sequence continues at coordinate 42,309 of NZ_JACHBD010000017.1, forward strand.
CGTCATTGGCCGCCGAGACGGGCTTTTTCGTCAGGATCTTCAGCATGCGCGCCAGAGTTTCCGGAATATCGTGACGCTTGACGACCATGTCGACCATACCATGTTCCAGCAGATATTCGGAGGTCTGGAAGCCCTCCGGCAGCTTTTCGCGCAGCGTCTGCTCAATGACGCGCTTGCCGGCAAAGCCGATTTCGGCGCCGGGCTCGGCCAGATGAATATCACCGAGCATGGCATAGGAGGCAGTTACGCCACCGGTCGTCGGGTTGGTCAGCACGACGACATAGGGCTGGCCGGATTCCTTTAGCAAGTCGACGGCAACCGTCGTGCGCGGCAGCTGCATAAGGGAGAGAATGCCTTCCTGCATGCGCGCGCCGCCGGAGGCGGGGAACATAACCAGCGGGCACTTTTCCGAGGTCGCACGTTCGAACGCCTTGACGATCGCCTCGCCGGCGGCAATGCCGAGCGAGCCGCCGATAAAGTTGAACTCGTGCACGACGGCGACGAGCTTCAGCCCCCGCACCTTGCCGAGACCGGCGAGGATCGTGTCCTCCTGTTCGGTCTTCAACCGGCTGTCGCGCAGGCGATCGATATATTTCTTGGAATCGCGGAACTTCAGCGGATCCTGGGCGACCTTCGGCTGCGGCAGCGATTCGTATTCGCCGTTGTCGAAGAGATCGGCTAGCCGGGCCTTGGCCGGCATCTTCATGTGATAGCCGGACGCCGGAATGACCCATTTGTTGGATTCCAGGTCCTTGTGAAAAACCATCTCGCCCGTTTCCGGGCACTTGATCCAGAGGTTCTCCGGCACTTCGCGACGGCCCAGCATGGAATTGATCCGCGGGCGAACGTAGTTAGTGATCCAGTTCAACTCGAATACTCCTGATTGACGAGTGCCAATGTGGGAAAACTATTCGGCAGCAACAAGGCGCGCCGAACGGGTTCCCGATGAGAGGCCGCGCACCAGCGTTGCGACCGCCTGAACGGTATCGGCGGTCGCCTTGCCGTCCTTGGTCAAGCTGGTGGCGACCTGATTGACGATGGCGGTGCCGACGACGACGCCGTCGGCCGAGCCGCCGATGACTTTGGCATGTTCCGCCGTCTTGACGCCGAAGCCGACGCAAACGGGCAGCGCGGTATGCTGCTTGATGCGCTGGACAGCGCCGGAAACCAGCGACGGATCGGGCAGCGCTGAGCCGGTGATGCCGTTCATCGAGACATAGTAGACGAAGCCCGAGGTGTTTTTCAGCACGGCAGGCAGGCGCTTCTCGTCGGTGGTCGGTGTTGCCAGGCGGATGAAATTGATGCCCTTGCGGATCGCCGGAATGCAGAGTTCGTCATCCATCTCGGGCGGCAGGTCGACGACGATCAAGCCGTCGATGCCGGCGGCGAGCGCATCATCGAGGAACTTTTCGACGCCGTAGATGTAGATCGGATTGTAATAGCCCATCATCACGATCGGCGTCGCATCGTCGGTCTTCCGGAAATCGGCCGCCAGCTGCAGCGTCTTCTTCAGCGTCTGGCCGCCTTTCAGCGCACGCTGACCGGCTAGCTGGATCGCCGGGCCGTCGGCCATCGGATCGGAAAAGGGCATACCGAGTTCGATGATGTCGGACCCTGCCTCCGGCAGTGCCTTCATGATGCCGAGAGAGGTGTCGTAATCAGGATCGCCGCCCATGAAATAGGTTACGAGCGCCGGACGGCCCTCGGCCTTCAGCTCGGCGAAGCGTTTGTCCATGCGTGCGGTCATGTCTTACAGTCCCATTCCCAGAATCTTGCCGACGGTGAAGATATCCTTGTCGCCGCGGCCGGAGAGATTCATCAGGATAATCTCGTCTTTGCCCATCGTCGGCGCGCGCTTGATCACTTCGGCAATCGCATGCGCGGCCTCGAGCGCCGGGATGATGCCTTCAAGGCGGGTCAAGGTCTGGAAGGCTTCGAGCGCCTCGTGATCCATAATCGGCACATAGTCGACACGGCCGATATCACTGAGCCAGGAATGTTCCGGACCGATGCCGGGATAATCGAGACCGGCCGAAATCGAATGGCCTTCCTTGATCTGTCCGTCGCCGTCCTGCAGCAGATAGGTGCGGTTGCCGTGCAGCACGCCGGGCGAACCGGCGGTGATCGACGCGCAATGTTCGTCCCCCTGCAGGCCCTTGCCGCCGGCTTCGACGCCGACGATCTTGACGGAGGAATCGTCGAGGAAGGGGTGGAAGATGCCGATGGCGTTCGAACCGCCGCCGACGGCCGCGACGACGAGATCGGGAAGGCGGCCTTCGGCTGCCAGCATCTGGTCTTTTGCTTCCGTGCCGATCACCGACTGGAAATCGCGGACCATCTCCGGATAGGGGTGCGGACCGGCCGCCGTGCCGATCAGATAATAGGTGTCCTCGACATTGGTCACCCAATCTCTGAGCGCCTCGTTCATGGCGTCCTTCAGCGTACCGCTGCCGGCAGTCACCGGTTTGACTTCGGCGCCGAGCAGCTTCATGCGAAAAACGTTCGGCGCCTGACGTTCGACGTCGGTGGCGCCCATATAGACGACGCAGGGAAGGCCGAAGCGGGCGGCAACGGTGGCGGAGGCGACACCGTGCTGGCCGGCGCCGGTCTCGGCGATGATCCGCGTCTTGCCCATTCGCTTGGCGAGCAGGATCTGGCCGATGCAATTGTTGATCTTGTGCGAACCGGTGTGGTTCAGCTCCTCGCGCTTGAAGTAAATCTTCGCGCCGCCGAGTTCGGCCGTCAGCCGTTCGGCAAAATAAAGCGGGCTCGGGCGGCCGATGTAGTGCGCGCCGAGATGCTTCAATTCGGCCTGAAAGACCGGATCGGTCTTCGCCTTGTTCCACTCGTCCTGCAGGTCGAGGATCAACGGCATCAATGTTTCGGCAACGAAACGACCGCCAAAAATGCCGAAGCGGCCATCTTCATCGGGGCCGGAACGGAAGGAATTCGGTTTAGGCGTCTCGTTCACTCTCAACTCCCTGGGGCCATGACAGGCGCATCCGCCTTTTCGACCGCGTCGAAAAATTCATCGATCAATGCAACGCTTTTCACGCCGGGCTCGGTTTCGACACCCGAGGAGACGTCGATACCACGCGCCTTGGTGCTTGCCAGCGCATCCGCGACATTGTTCTTGTTCAGGCCGCCGGAAAGCATGTAGTCGATGCTCTCGTCGATCCAACTGAGAAGGCTCCAGTCGAAGGAAATACCGTTACCACCCGGCAGTTCGGAACCCTTCGGCGCTTTCGCATCGAACAGGAAACGGTCGGCGATGCCGATATAGGCTTCGACCCGCTTCAGATCGTCGGCCGTGCGCACCGAAAAGACCTTCATGACTGGCAGGCCATAGAGCGCCTTTATAGTCAGCACATGTTCGGGGCTTTCGCTGCCATGGAGCTGCAGGATATCTGGCTTCAGCAGCGAGACGATCTCGTCCAGCTCGTCATTGGTGGGATCGACGACGACGGCGACGATCTTCGCCTTGCCACGCGCCGGCTCGGCAAGTTTTGCCGCGAGGTCCGGCTCGATGTAGCGCGGGCTTTTTTCGAAGAAGATAAAACCGATATGGGTCGCACCGCGTTTCAGCGCGCGATCGACAGCTTCCGGCGTCTTCAAGCCACAGATTTTGATATCCGGTTTCATGGCAGCGAAGTGACACGAAATGCGGCAAGAGTCGAGCCAATTTGCATGCAAAGCTGTATTTAGCGCGGCTTTCGGCTAATCAAAATCAATGGCGTGCAGCTGGCTGCCATGCCGCTTCAGCCAGGCTTTCGCCTCCTCCATCCCGGGACAAAGCTTGCGGCAAAGCGCCCAGAAGTGCGGACCGTGGTTCATTTCCTTGAGGTGGGCAACCTCATGAGCGGCAAGATAATCGATCACCGTAGGCGGCGCCATGACGATCCGCCAGGAAAAACTCAAATTTCCCTCCGACGAGCAGGAACCCCAGCGGCTGCGGGTATCCTTCAGCGCGATCGAGCGGATCGGCGCCCGGATGGTTGCGGCATGCATCGCCGCGAGTTTCTCGAGATCGGTGCGCGCCTCCTTCTTGAGAAAGGCCGCAAGACGCCGTCCCAGATGCTCCGGCATGCCGCTGACGCGCAGGACCGGCTCATCCCCCGCCGCGGAGACTACCTCCGTCAATCCGCGCAGGCTGCCGGAATGCTCGATCCGATGGGGAACCCCGCGCAAGAGGATCTTGCCGCCATCGCGCAGGCCGCCATCGGTCGAGAATTTGGCAAGCTTAGTGAGCAGCCAGCCCTGGTGACGATCAAGGAAGGCATTCACCTCGCGCGGTGCAAGCCCTTTCGGAACCGTCATCTTCAAGGCCCGGCCGCCCGGCTCGATGCGCAGCGTAATGCGCGTCGCCTGTTCATGATGCTTGATGGTGAGAGGCATCAGCCGGCCGGCGACATCAAGCGTCCGCATTTCGGGCGGAGCCGGCTTGCGCGCCTTTGGCCGTGTTTTCAGAAGCGGAAACATGGGTGTTTTCTATACGATTCGCCGGCGAATCTAAACGATTGCCCGGCGGGCAGACATGGAAAAACCGGCATCGGTCAAGATGCCGGTCATCGCTTCATCACTCAACTGCTCACGGCGTCTGAAATTCCGCGACCGGGCCGCCGTTATCGTCGCGCTTGGCATTCTTGCGGTCACGCATGAAACGGTCGAACTCTTCCTGGTCCTTGGCGCGGCGGAGTTCACGCAGATACTCATCGAATTCCTTGCGCATTTCGTCCAGCTTGCGGCGCTCTTCCTCGATCCGGTCGAGTTCGGCCTTACGCCAGTCGTCGAAGGCGACGTTGCCGGTCGAGAAATGCGGGCGGTGATGGCCATGCGAACGGCGGCAGGAGGCAAAGAAGCCGTCGGTCGCCTGGTTTACGTCGCGCTTGAAGCCGCGCAGACGCTCGCCGAAGATGATGTAGGCAAGCATGGCTAGACCCAGAGGCCAGAAAACCATGAAGCCGAGAATCATCAGGGCAATGGTAGCCGGAGTCCAATCCGGTCGAAGCAATGCTGACTGGTTCATCGTGCGGTATCCTCGCGTTCTGCGCCCGGCAAGATGCCGAACGCTGAAATCGATGTGGTTACCGTAATAGCAGGCTTCAAGACGATTGCCCGCGAAATCGGACATGCTGTTGAATCCATTCTTCTAATTCAGTTTGCCCTGATTTACGCCGTCCGGCCACCCTTGATGACGCGCGGCACCGGGCGGCGCTTGACCGCGGCACGCGAATGCTGGCGGACGAAATTGACGATGCGCGGCGCGATCTCGCGGCGGAAACGCGAGCCATTGAAAACACCGTAATGGCCGACGTCCGGCTGGAGGTAATGCATGCGCATATCTTCGGGAATGTTCACGCAGATGGTCTGCGCCGCCTTGGTCTGGCCGACGCCCGAGATGTCGTCATTCTCGCCTTCAACGGTCAGAAGCGCGACGTTGCGGATCGCCGCGGCATCGACGCGTTTGCCGCGATGCATCAATTCGCCCTTCGGGAGGGAATGCTTCATGAAGACCTGCTCGACTGTCTGCAGGTAGAATTCGGCCGTCAAATCCATCACTGCCAGATATTCGTCGTAGAAATCGCGATGTTTTTCCGGTTCGCCGTCGTTCTTCACGAGGTGCATGAAGAATTCCTTGTGGGCGACGAGGTGCCGGTCGAGATTCATCGACATGAAGCCCGAAAGCTGCAGGAATCCCGGATAGACAGGCCGCATGAAGCCCGGCTGCGGCCAGGGCACATTCATGATCACATTATCGGAAAACCACTGCAGCGATCGTTCCTGGGCGAGCTTGTTGACGGCGGTCGGATTGATGCGAGTATCGATCGGGCCGCCCATCAGCGTCATCGAGGATGGCGATAGCGGATCGTTGGCTTCCTCCATCACCGCGGCTGCGACCAGCACCGGGACGGAGGGCTGACAGACCGCGATCACATGCGTGTCGTGACCGAGAAAATGCAGCATCTCGATGATGTAGTCGACATAATCGTCGAAATCGAACCTGCCTTCCGTCATCGGCACCATACGGGCGTCGATCCAATCGGTGATGTAAACATCGGCGCTCGGCAGCAGCGCCTCGACTGTGCCGCGCAGCAGCGTCGCATAGTGACCGGACATCGGCGCCACGATCAGGATGCGGGGGTCGCCGGCGTGGCCGGGCGGAACGTTCCGCGCGAAATGCAGCAGATTGCAGAAGGAGCGCGACCAGACGACCTCTTCACGGACGGAAACCGTCTGGTCGCCGACCGTCGTCTGCTTCAATCCAAATTCCGGCTTGCCGTAGCGGCGTGTCGTGCGCTCGAACATTTCGAGGCTTGCCGCAATCGTGCGGCCGAACGGCGTGTGGGCAAATGGGTTCAGCGGATTGGCATAGGCAAAACGCATGATATCCGCCGCGGCGCGAAACGGTGCCATGGCAGCATGATTCAATTCATAAAGCTGATAAAACATACAAGGCGCCGCCTTTCTTTATCGAAAAGATGACGTCGATTGATAGACATCGAGTCTTTCCGCACGCTGGCACGTAACGCAGACTAACAGGTTTTTGTTGCGCAGCAACATGGGCGTGCCGAACCTGCACAGGAAATGCCAGAGTGTTGATCTCTGGCATCACCATAAAACTGAAAGCTTAAGCTTCAGCGCAGTTAGCATCGTTAACGATCGGCGACGAAGCTCTGCTTCTGGCTGCCGAGGCCTTCGATGCCGAGCTCGACGACATCGCCATCCCGGAGATAGCGCGGCGGCTTCATGCCCATGCCCACACCGGGCGGCGTGCCTGTCGAGATGACGTCGCCCGGATGCAACGACATGAACTGGCTTAGATAGGAAACAATGTGGGCGACGCCGTAGACCATCGTCCTCGAGGAGCCGTTCTGCATCGTCTGGCCGTTGACTTTCAACCACATGCCGAGGTTCTGCGGGTCGGCAATCTCGTCCTTGGTAACAAGCCAGGGGCCGATCGGTCCGAAGGTGTCGCACGATTTGCCCTTGGTCCACTGGCCCGCCCGTTCCGTCTGGAAGGCGCGTTCGGAAACGTCGTGCGATACGCAGTAACCGGCGACGTAGTCGAGCGCGTCGGCTTCGCTGACATATTTCGCGGTCTTGCCGATGACGACGCCGAGCTCGACTTCCCAATCGGTCTTTTCCGAACCGCGCGGGATAAGAACGGTGTCGTTCGGGCCTGTTATGGCCGACGTCGCCTTCATGAAGATCACCGGTTCCGGTGGTACCGTGGCGCCGGTTTCGGCGGCGTGGTCGGAGAAATTGAGGCCGATGCAGATGAATTTGCCGGTGCCGGCAACACAGGCGCCGATGCGGCCGGCGCCGAGTTCGGGAAGGCTGTTGGGGTCGATCGCGGCGATCTTTGCAAGGCCCGCCGGCGAGATTGCCTCGCCGCCGATATCGGCGACATGACCGGAGAGATCGCGGATTTTGCCATCGGCATCGAGAAGTGCCGGTTTTTCCCGACCTGCTTCGCCAACACGCATCAGCTTCATGGAATTCCTCCTCATCAAAAACGAAGTTGCGATCACCTATGAACGAATTATTCATCGGTGTCATTACGGCTTTGCCGGGAAGTGGTACGGCCTTCAGAAAATTTCTGACAGGTCAGAGCCCGGGTGGAACGATCTTCGTCGGAGCGATGCTTTCGAGGCCCAAGGCGATATAGGCGACATAGAGATGGTAACGGTCGGGCTCGGCTTCGAAGCCGCCCTCGCCCGTCGGTGCCGCGCTGCAGTCCGGTGTCACCCCGTTTCGGATGCTGGCGACCTGTCTGACGAAGCCACCATTTTTGTCTTTTGCCTGAACGGGACCCCAGTCTTCCGTCCATTTTCCATTTACCAGCATGCGCGCCCTCGGATCTATGTAATGAAGCAGTCCGTCCCACCCGACTGCGACGACGACACGCTTGCCAAGCTGGCGAGGCAGGAAATATGACTTTGCTGCAGTCCAAGATGAGACGGAGTTTGACATGCACCTCTCCAAGGCAACGGTGCGCACCGAGCATGCAAGCCGCTACCTGCAGCAGCTCTGCAAGCACTGGAGCCACAAGTTCAGCGTAGATTTCGATCCACACAAGGGCCGGGTGCCGTTCAGCGATACGGCGGAGGTGACTTTTGCCGCCGACGACGCGGGCCTGACTCTCACGCTTTCCGTTGCCGATCACGCGCAGCAGGCAAGGATGCAGGGCGTCATCAACGATCATTTGAAACGCTTCGCTTTCCGCGAGGAACTCGACATCGTCTGGACCGACTAGCCTCACCCCGATTTCATGTCCCCAGGGAAAAGCATGACGAAAAGCAATAGCCGCGAATCCCAATATCCGATCGATCCGATGTTTCTCGACCGCTGGTCGCCGCGCGCCTTCACCGGCGAAATCATCGAGGAGGCACAGCTTCTCAGCCTGCTCGACGCCGCCCATTGGGCGCCGTCTTCTTCGAACCAGCAGCCCTGGCGCTTCGTCTATGCCCTGAAAGGTTCGGAACATTGGGAGAAATTCGTCGCTTTGCTCGTCGATACCAATCAGGAATGGGCGAAGAATGCGTCAGCGCTGATCTTCGTCGTGTCGCGCAGCTTCACCGGAGTTGCCGGTTCCGGCGAGGAAAAGCCGAGCTACACGCATTCCTTTGATGCCGGCGCGGCATGGGGTCACTTGGCGCTGCAAGCGCGCCTCTCCGGTTTCTACGCCCATGGCATGGGCGGCATCAAACACGAAGACATCATGAAGACCTTCGGCATTCCCGATGGGTACAGGGTCGAGGCGGGTGTCGCCGTCGGCCGCCTGGCCGACAAAGGCGTCCTCTCCGAACGCAACCAAGCGCGCGAATTCCCCAGCCAGCGCAAGCCGCTCTCCGAAGTTGCCTTCAACGGCCGTTTCGTCGCGAATTGAGCGAAACCGCACAAACAAAAGGCCCCGCGGTTCGAGGACAGCGGGGCCTTTTGCTGAGAAAATATTGATCAGATATCCAGGTTTGCGACGCTCAGCGCGTTGTCCTGGATGAATTCGCGCCGCGGTTCGACTTCGTCACCCATCAGCCGGGCGAAGAGGCCGTCGGCATCGGTGGCGTCGTTGACCTTGACCTGCAGCAGCGAACGGACGTTCGGATCAAGCGTCGTTTCCCAGAGCTGTTCGGCGTTCATTTCGCCAAGCCCCTTGTAGCGCTGCATAGTGAGGCCCTTGCGGCCGCTGGCGAAGATCGCGTCAAGCAGGGCGCGCGGCCCCGAAATCTCGATGTCGCCTTCGCGCCGATGCAACGACGGCGGCGTCTGATAGATTTCCTTGAGACGTGACGTCAGCTGATCGATGTGCCGGGCGTCCGAGGAGCCGATCAGCGCCATGTCGAGCACGACGATTTCCTTGACACCGCGGACCATGCGCTCGAGGCGCAGGCCGCCATCGCTGGTCAGATCGCCCTGCCAGCCGCGCTCGGTTTCCTCGGCGATGATGTCGAGCCGGCTTGCGACTTCGCTCGCCAATGCCTGGGCTCTCGCCTGGTCACTGACGAGTTCAGCGTTGAGGGCGCCGGCAATTGCCGCCTGTTCGACGACGGCGCGATTGTAGCGCGAATGAAGATTGTCGAGCAGAGTACGCATCCGCAACGCATCAAGGATGACCTCGCGCAGATCCTGGCCGGTGCGGACCTCGCCGCTGCCGAGCCTCAGCGCCGCATCTTCCAGACCCTGGGCGATCAGATATTCCTCGAGCGCCTTCTCATCCTTCAGATACTGCACCGACTTGCCGCGCGCAACCTTATAGAGCGGCGGCTGGGCGATGTAGAGGTGGCCGCGCTCGATCAGCTCCGGCATCTGGCGGAAGAAGAAGGTGAGCAGCAGGGTGCGGATATGGGCGCCGTCGACGTCGGCGTCCGTCATGATGATGATCTTGTGATAACGCAGTTTCTCGGCGTTGAATTCGTCCTTGCCGATGCCGGTTCCGAGTGCCGTGATCAGCGTGCCGATTTCCTGGCTCGACAGCATCTTGTCGAAACGGGCGCGCTCGACGTTGAGGATCTTGCCGCGCAGCGGCAGGATCGCCTGGTTTTCGCGCGAGCGGCCCTGCTTGGCCGAGCCGCCGGCGGAATCACCCTCGACCAGGAAAACTTCGGATTTTGCCGGATCGCGCTCGGAGCAGTCGGCAAGCTTGCCGGGCAGCGAGGCGATATCGAGGGCGCCCTTGCGGCGGGTCAACTCGCGGGCCTTGCGGGCCGCTTCGCGTGCCGCTGCCGCCTCGACGACCTTGCCGACGAGGATCTTGGCTTCACTCGGATGCTCTTCGAACCAGGTGCTCAGCGCCTCGTTGACCAGACTTTCGACAACCGGACGGACTTCCGAGGAAACGAGCTTGTCCTTCGTCTGCGAGGAGAATTTCGGATCAGGCACCTTGACCGACAGGACCGCCGTCAGACCTTCGCGGCAATCTTCGCCCTGCAGCGTCACCTTTTCCTTTTTGGTGATGCCGGAATTGTCGGCATAGGAAACCACCTGGCGCGTCAAGGCCGCACGGAAGCCGGCCATGTGCGTGCCGCCGTCGCGCTGGGGAATATTGTTGGTGAAGCAGAGCACGTTCTCGTGATAGCTGTCGTTCCACCACATCGCCACTTCGACGGTGATGCCGTCCTTTTCGCCGCGGATGGCGACCGGCTTGTCGACGAGCGGCTTCTTGGCGCGATCGAGATAGGCGACGAAGGCCTCGAGGCCGCCATCATAGCGCATCTCTTCCTGCTTGATATCGGAATGACGCTTGTCGCTCAGCAGGATCCGCACGCCGGAATTCAGGAAGGCGAGTTCGCGCAGGCGATGCTCCAGCGTGCCGTAGTCGAATTCCGTCATGGTGAAGGTTTCGCTGCTCGGCATGAAGCTCACTTCCGTGCCGGTCACATCCGGGGCGTCGCCCGTGACTTTCAGCGGCGCATCGGCGACGCCATGGGTGAAGCTCATTTCATGGATCTTGCCATGGCGGCGGATCTTCAGCTTCAGCCAGACGGAAAGCGCATTGACGACGGAAACGCCGACGCCGTGCAGACCGCCGGAGACCTTATAGGAATTCTGGTCGAATTTACCGCCGGCATGCAGCTGCGTCATGATCACTTCGGCGGCCGACACGCCTTCGCCGGTGTGGATGTCGGTCGGGATGCCGCGGCCGTTATCGGTCACCGTCACCGAACCATCCGGATTGAGGCTGACGGTGACGATGTCGGCATGGCCGGCCAGCGCTTCGTCGATCGCGTTGTCAACGACTTCATAGACCATGTGATGCAGGCCGGATCCGTCGTCGGTATCGCCGATATACATGCCGGGGCGTTTGCGCACGGCATCAAGGCCCTTCAGGACCTTGATGGAATCTGCGCCATATTCGGTGCTTACGCCGTTTTCCGTCGCGGATGTATCGCTCATTCTGTCGAGATTTTCCCTGTTGTCGTAAAGCGGCGGCGCGCCTTGCGAATCACCGGCTTTCTTCACCCTCGTATATAGGTTTTTTGAGCCCGGTTCCCAATGGCAAGTCCCCTGAGCAAGCCATAAAACAGGGGATTATGACGCTTTTCCGTCGCCTTTGCCGCCATTTTCGAGAAGAGCCGATAACCGGGCGATCTCGGCGCTGTCAAGCTCGCGGATCCGCCGGGCCAGCCGGTTGGCAAATTCGGTATATTCCGGCGGCAGGCCCGAGGTGTCGATGACGACCCGCGGGTCGGAAGAACGGGCGAGCAGGAACAGTTCCTCGGCCTCGTCCCAGATGATGTTGAAATAGCCGGCGATGCGCTGCAGCAGATCGAATGTCGGCAAACCGCGCTTGCCATGCTCGAGCGCCGAGAGGTAGGCGGGCGAGACGTTCAGCGCTTCCGCCATCTCCTTCTGCGAGACGCCCTTGCGCGCCCTCAGCCGGCGAACCGCCTCGCCGAAGGGGGTCATGGCCGTTCCCCATGCCGCCGCGCCAGGCGAATATAGAGCGCGCCCTCGCCGCCATGATGCTGTGCGGCCGGCTCATAGGAAGAAATCAGGTAACGGAATTCCGGCTTCGAGAACCAGAGCGGCACGACTCGCTTCAGCGCACCGGCGCTGCCCATCGAACTGCCCTTGCCGGTGATGACAAGCACGTGGCGCATGCCGCGCTCATGGGCGCGGATCAGAAAATCGAGAAGGATTACATGGGCCTCGCTTTGCACCAAGCCGTGCAGGTCGATGCGCGCTTCCAGCGCCAGCCGGCCCTTGGCGATCTTGCGCTTGACCGGCTTTTCCAGCGGATGATGCACCCCAGCCGGCCGTTTCGACGCCGACGGCGTTACCGGCTGTTCCGGCGTGAATGAGGCAGGCCGCTGCTTTTCGGCCTTCTCCCGTTCCGCCGCCGCTTCCGTCTCGGCAAGAAAGGTATCGAGTTCGCTCAGCTCACCTGCCTTGCCGGGCATCGGCCGCGTGCTGCGGGCAACCTTGCCCCAGAGGATCCTTTCATCGGCGCTGAGCTTGCGATCCCTAACCATCAGTCGAATCGTCCGGCGGCGGCATTGGGAATGAGGATGGCAAAATCGGCGTCGTTGCGGACGGTGCCCGCACTTTCTCCCGCCATATACCCCGAGCCGGTGAAGATATCGCCGCGAACCGGCCCGACGATCGCCGAGCCGGTATCGAGCGCCAACATCAGCCGGCGGAAAGGTCTGCCTTGATCGAGATGGGTGAGGCTTTCGGCGCGGATGAAAAAGGGAAAGCCGAAGGTATGGATCAGCCGGTCGACGGCCAGCGAGCGGCCGGCGAGGAGCGGCACCTTGGCGGCGGCGATCGGACCGACCTCAGGATCGGCGGTTCGCGAGCCGATAGCCCGCGAGGGCGCTTCCCGGAAGAAAATATAGGAGCGGTTATGCCATAGCACTTCATCCACCCGCTCGGGATTGCGCGCTAGCCAGGCGCGGATCGACTGCATCGAAATCTCGGCTCGGTCGATTTCTCCGCACTCGATCAGCAGTTTGCCGATCGCCGAGAAGGGATGGCCGGCCTTTGCTGCGTAGGTGATGCGCCCGATCCGGCCATTTCTGTAGCGCAGCCGGGCGGCGCCCTGCACATGGACGAAGAAGACATCAACCTTCGATTTCGCCCAGGCGATTTCAAGGCCGCGGCCTTCGAGGAAACCCTGGTCGATCGCGCGGCGATCCGGATAGGCGCCGATGCGGCCGTCATCATGGCGGCGGCCGAAGGCATAGGCGTCGTCCAGTTCGGCCGGGCGATTGCCGTCGTCGAGATCGATCAGATCGTCCGGACGGCGATAGAAGGGAAAACGAAAAACGTCATCCGGCCTTTCTGACACCTCGATCTCGGGCTCATAGAAGGCAGTGACGAAGCCAGGATTGCCATCCTTGCGGCGGATCAGGAATGGCCGGCAGTGTGTTTCGAAAAAGCCGCGTGCCGATGCAGGAGAGGACGGTGTGAAATCTTCGGCGGCGATCAGAAGCGGAAGCAAATCCTCCGAGCTCAGGCCGAGCGAGCCGGCGCGGTAAGGTTTGACATCGGTGATCTGGCGCCGACAGCATCGCATGACTTCAAAAGGGCCGGAGGGATCATCATCCTTCCAGCCTTCCAAAGTGTCGAAGCTTATGGCCTGCAGGACGAAGTCCGATGCGTGGTCACTCATGTTCCGATTCGGTCGCCACAAGTTTCCAGTTCGGATCGCGCGAGCGGGTATCGCGGGCGAAGGTCCAGAGGTCATTGACCTCGGCGACGTTCTCGGCATCGCCTTCTATCAGCGCATCCGCCTTGTCGTAAGTGGCCGATATCAGCTGGCTGGCGATGCGCACGGTGATCTGCGCTTCGCTGCCCTTCGTCTCGGCATGGGTGATTTCGGCCTTGTCGATGCCGACGAAGGTGGACTTCACTTTCTCACCGCGGGCTTCGCGCTCGCCAATCGCCGCATCGAAGCCGTCATAGACTTCGCGGGACAGCAGGTTCTTCAGCGTTTTCCGGTCGCCGTCGGCATAGGCCATGACGATCATTTCATAGGCCATGCGGGCGCCGTTCAGAAACTCCTTTGGACTGAAGGAGGGATCGGCCTTGTTCAAGGCGCGCAGCGATTCGTTGAGCGGCGTTCCAGGTGCGGCAACGGCGTCGATGGCGGAGAAGCGATCCTCATCCTCGGCCGTCGCATCACGCCGCGGCAGCGTCACGACCTTGCCGGCATCGGCAGCTTCAGCAGGCGCCGCGTCCCGCGGCGTATAGAGATCGCGCGGCGGCTTCTCGTTTCCCGTGCGGCGGCCGAGTACGGAGCGGAGCTGAAAGAAAATCAGCACCGCCGCCACCAGGAAGAATAATGTGATGAAGTCGTTCGAACTCATATCGTATCGCAACCGCCGTTAACATCTCTGATTTGTACTCCCATATAGTCCGCCTATACAGATGATTCAAATGATGGCTGGCATCTTCGCCGGCGCCAAGAGGAGACCGGCCAGTCCGGGACATGACGACCATGCGTTTTTCAATCCTGCCGGCTTTCATTCTGTTGCTGCCGCTTGGCGAAATTGCCGGTTTCGTCGTCGTCGGCCGGGCGCTCGGCTTGGCGCTGACACTTGCGCTCGTCGTAGCGAGCTTTGTTTTCGGCGTGGTCCTGCTGCGGCGGCAGGGCGTCGGTATCCTGCGCCGCATGTCGAGCGAAGGACGAAACGGCGTGATGCCCGGCAGCGATCTGCTGAAGCCGGCGATGAACGTCATCGCCGCGCTGCTTCTCATCATTCCCGGCTTCCTCACCGATATCATCGCCATCCTTATTCTCATTCCGCCGGTGCGCGATCTCGTCTGGCGCTCGATCGCCAAGCGCTTCGTCGTCGTCAACGCCCAGCACGGCTTTTCCGCCGGCCCGAAGCCGGATTTCCGCGACGGCAACCGGAATTCGAAGGTGGTGGATCTCGACGAGGAGGATTATCATAGGCGGCCGGACCGCAACTCGCCGTGGTCCGGCAAACATCTCAGTGATTGAGGTGGTTCGACCGAGCAACGGCGCCCAGCGCCCAGGGTTGTAAGCCCCTTCCCGAAATGTTAGATGGCGGCACCATTCCCATGCCCTTCGAGGAAAAGCCAATGGCAGACGACAACAACAGCAACGGTGCGACCAACCCCACCCTTTCGATCCTTGCGCAATATACTAAGGATCTGTCCTTCGAGAATCCGGGTGCGCCGCGTTCGCTGCAGGCGCGCGACAAGGCGCCGACGATCAACATCAATGTGAACGTCAACGCCAATCCTCTTTCCGACACGGATTTCGATGTCGTGCTGTCGCTGAATGCCGAGGCCAAGGACGATGACAAAACGGTGTTCCACACCGAACTCGTCTATGGCGGGGTCTTCCGCGTTGCCGGCTTCCCGCAGGAGCACATGCTGCCGGTTCTCTTCATCGAATGCCCGCGCATGCTCTTCCCCTTCGCCCGTCAGATCATCGCCGACGTGACCCGCAACGGCGGCTTTCCGCCGCTGATGATCGACCCGATCGACTTCACGCAGATGTTCGCCCAGCGCGTTGCCGAAGAGCAGGCCCGCGCCAAGGTTCAGGCCGTTCCGAACTGATTTCCTTCGTTCCGACGTGCGGATGCCCGGGCAGGTCCCGGGCATTTTCAATTCGACGCCGCGCTGCCGAATTTCGACCAGATGCCTTTTTCGCCGAGCTTGGCGACCAGCGCCTCATGCGCCTGCGCTTCGGCCTGGCTGAGGCGGGGTGCAAGCGGGCGGGGCCGCTCAAGCACCGCTGCTATCACGCCATCATCTTCCATTGCCATTTCGCCGCGCGCCGCCTGGCCGGATTGACCCGATAGGCCGAGGCCAAGGGCCGCCTGCCGGCCGCCGATCATTTCGATATAGACTTCGGCCAGCAGTTCAGAGTCGAGAAGTGCGCCGTGTTTGGCGCGGTGCGAATTGTCGACGCCGTAACGCCGGCAAAGCGCGTCGAGCGAATTTGGTCCCATCGGATGTTTGCGCCGCGCCATGGACAGCGTATCGACCACCCTTTCCGGAAGGATCGGTGGCAAACCGATCCGCGCGAATTCAGCATTGATGAAGCCCATGTCGAAAGTAGCGTTATGGGCGATCCATTTCGCATCGCCGAAAAAGGCGAGAATTTCCTCGGCGACCTCGGCGAAGGCTTTCTTGTCCTTCAGGAATTCGTCGGTAATGCCGTGCACGGCGAGCGCATCCGGATGGACCTTCTGAGCTCCCGGATTGATGTAGATATGAAGCGTGTTGCCGGTCGGGAAGTGATTGAAGAGTTCGATGCCGCCGATTTCGATGATGCGGTCCATCCGGTTGTCGAGGCCGGTGGTTTCCGTATCGAAAATGATCTCACGCATTCCGGAAATCTCCCTTGGCAATTCGCATTTTCAGATCGGCGACGATCTCAAGCACCCGTTCCCTCGTCTGCTCAATGCTGTGACTGGTGTCGATCAGGTAATCGGCACGGCGCCGTTTTTCTGCATCCGGCGTCTGGCGAGAGAGAATCATGTCGAATTTTTCCTCGGTCATGTCTTCGCGCGCAAGCACCCTCTGACGCTGAATCTGTGGATCGGTGCTGACGACGACGATGACATCCACCCTTTCCCAGGCGCCGGTTTCGAAAAGCAGCGGGATATCGAGCAGAACCATCTCGGCGCCGGCGGCGCGGTGGCGTGCCAGAAATTCCGTTTCGCGCTTGCGGACCAGCGGGTGAACGATTGCTTCCAGCCGCTTGAAGCCGTCGGGATCGAGTGCCAGCTGGCGACCGAGTTCGTGCCGGTCGACCACGCCCTCCTTCATCGTGCCGGGAAAGGCGACATCCACCAGCGGTGCAGCTTCGCCGGCATAGAGATCGTGGACCACGGCATCCGAATCGTTCAGCGGGATCCCGGCCTCGGCAAAGAGCTTGCCGGCCGTCGACTTTCCCATTCCGATCGAGCCGGTCAATCCGATCGTCAGCATCAATGTGCTTCCATATCCGCAATAATCAGCGCACGCAGTGCGGCGTCGACGACGGGACGCTTGCCGAACCATTTCTCGAAGCCCGGCACGGCCTGATGCAGCAGCATGCCGAGGCCATCGACGATCGCAAAGCCCTGCTCTTGCGCCTGCGCCAGAATCGGCGTCTTCAGCGGCACATAGACGATATCGGTGACGACGGCGTCGGCGGCAAGAGGGGTGAAATCGAGCTGCGGCGCCGCCTCGCCATCCATGCCGAGCGACGTGGTGTTGATAAAGAGGCCAGCACCTTTCATCACCCCAGCAAGGGCCCCGGCCGGATGAGCCTGAACCTTCGAGCCAAAACGGTCGGCCAGTTCGCGGGCCCGTTCGACCGTACGGTTGACGACGTGGATCGTCTTGAAGCCGCGGTCGCGAACCGCCTGGATGATGGCCCGGCTGGCGCCGCCGGCGCCGAAGATCACCGCCGTGTCATGCCGGTCCCAGCCCGGATGGCGTTCGTCAAGATTGGCAGTGAAGCCGCGGCCGTCGGTATTTGTCGCGTGAAGAAGGCCATCCTCCAGCCACAGCGTGTTCGACGCGCCGAGTTCGTGCGACAGCGCGTCCGGCCTGTCGGCGAGGCGGAAGGCCAATTCCTTGTGGGGAATGGTGACATTGCCGCCGATAAAGCCGGAACTGCCGTCCTTCAGCGAAGCGATGAAATCGGCAAAGGCTTCCGGTGCGACTTCGTGAGCGCGGTAGCTGCCTGGCAGGCCGAGGGTCTTCAACCAATATCCGTGGATCAACGGCGAGCGCGAATGCTTGACCGGAAAGCCGGTGACAAACGCTTTCGGCCCGAATGTTTCACGTGAATCACCCATCGATCGCTCCGAATTCGCGCAATTTCTTCAGAAGCGGCAGCATCGGCAGGCCGAGAATGGTGAAATAATCACCTTCGATTTTCTCGAAGAGCTGAATGCCCTGCCCCTCCAATTGATAGGCGCCGACGCTCGAAAGCGCTCCGTCGCCGACCCGCGCCAGATGCCCGGCAATGAAATCCGTCGTCAGCGGCCGCATCGTCAGCTCCGCATGGGCCAAATGTTCCCACAGGACCACGCCATTGGTGACGATGGCGACGGCGCTGTTCAATCGATGCGTTTTTCCCGACAGGGCGTGAAGATGGCTCGCCGCGTCGGCCATGTCCTTCGGCTTGTGGAAGACGCGGTCGCCGAGCGACATCGTCTGATCCGAACCGATAACCAGGCTGTCTGAAAAACGGCGGCTGACATCCTCGGCCTTGGCCCTGGCGAGGGCGAGGGCAACGGCATCCGGGGTCGCGCCGGCTTTTTCCAACGGCGCTTCCAGCGCCCTTTCATCGATCCTTGCGGCATGCGCCTCGAAAGATAGACCGGCATTTTCCATCAGCATCCGGCGAAACGGGCTCGACGATGCAAGGATGATGTTTGTTGTCATAGGCTCCTCGGAGTGCCGGCTTTGCGTCAGCGCTTAGCGCAGCTTCGGGCGCAGGGCAACGATTGCCGCGGCGGTTTCCTCGATCGAGCGGCGGGTCACGTCGATCAGCGGCCAGTTGTGACGGGCGCAAAGCGAGCGGGCATATTTCAGCTCCTCGGAGATCGCGGCACGATCGGTATAGTGTTCGCGATCGAAGCCCTGGGTCGCTCCGAGGACGCGGTTTTCCCTCACCTGGGAGATGCGGTCGGTGGTGGCGATCAGGCACACGATCAGGGGTTTGGTCGCGACAAATAGGCTCTCGGGCAATGGCACGCCGTAGACGATCGGAATGTTGGCCGTCTTGATGCCGCGATTGGCGAGATAGATGCTTGTCGGTGTCTTCGATGTCCGGCTGATGCCGATGATGACGACATCGGCATCGTTGTAATCGTCCGGCATCTGGCCGTCGTCGTGATCCATGGTGAAATTCAGCGCTTCGATGCGGGCGAAGTAGCCAGCATTCATCACATGCTGGGCTCCGACCCGGCGACGCGACGGAGCGCCGAGATAGATCTGGAACGCATTCATGACCGGCTCCAGCACATTGACCGAAGCAACGCCCATTTCGGTGCAGCGCTCGTCGATCAGGCTCGCCAGTTCCCGGTCGACGATGGTGTAGAGCACGATGCCGGGCGCATCGTCGATTGCCTGCAGAACCGGCAGCAGCTGCTTGCGATTGCGGATCAGCGGATAGACGTGCTCGATCGGCTGAGCGGATCGGAACTGCGCCGAGGCGGCGCGGCCGGCGGAGATCAGAGTCTCTCCCGTCGAGTCAGAAATCAGATGCAGATGAAAGAAGTTCGTTCTGTTCTCCACGCTATTTTCCGCTGCCTGTTGAAAACACTGGATGATGGAGAGCTAAGGCGGTGAGGCTGCCTCGGGCAAGGGAAAACATGCCGCCTTATCCACATTTCGAATTTTGCGGACCTGTTTTGTCAGGTCCTGTGGAGGATGGGGACGAAATCGGTTTGTCGAAGAAAGCTCCACAACTTATCCACAGGAAGGAGAAAATTGGCTTCCCAGTAAAGTTTTGGAATCATTCTCCGATTCGCTCTCTCCCCGAAATTTCGCAGGATCGGAAAATTCTTTTCGAGCTTTGGTGAGGGCGCGCGACAAATGGCATCGGCAGTGGATGGATTTTAATCCTTGATAGACACCGACTCTAAGAAATAGAAACCTTTTAAAATATTTTTGATTTTTTATAGGGAAGAAGCGCTTGAGAGACACGCGCCGAAAGATCATGAGGGTTCTCGATGGCGAAAGCCTGAGCCCTCCCCCTCTCTGGCTGATGAGGCAGGCGGGACGTTACCTGCCGGAATACAGAGAGACGCGGGCAAAGGCCGGAAGTTTT
Source organism: Rhizobium lentis (assembly GCF_014200175.1). Lineage (GTDB taxonomy): Bacteria > Pseudomonadota > Alphaproteobacteria > Rhizobiales > Rhizobiaceae > Rhizobium > Rhizobium mulingense. The sequence continues at coordinate 62,062 of NZ_JACHBD010000017.1, forward strand.
CTCGATCTCTGCTACACCCCCGATTACGCTGTTGAAGTGACGCTGCAGCCGATCCGCCGCTATGGCTTCGATGCGGCCATCCTGTTTTCCGATATTCTGGTCATCCCCGATGCAATGAAACGGAATGTCCGGTTCACCGAAGGGCATGGGCCGGAGATGGATCCGATCGATGAAGCCGGGATCGGGCGATTGAACGGGGAAGAGGTCGTCGCCTATCTCAGACCGGTTCTGGAAACGGTGCGACGGTTGCGGGAGGAGTTGCCTGATGAGACGACCCTGCTCGGCTTCTGCGGGGCGCCCTGGACGGTTGCGACTTATATGATCGCCGGACACGGCACGCCGGATCAGGCCCCTGCCCGTCTCTTCGCCTACAAATATCCCCGCGCCTTCGAACATCTGCTGATGCTGCTTGCCGACGTGTCGGCAGACTATCTCGTCGCCCAGATCGACGCCGGCGCCGATGCCGTTCAGATCTTCGATTCCTGGGCTGGGGTTCTCGGGGAGAAGGAGTTCGAAGCTTTCGCAATCAGGCCGGTTGCTCGGATGATCGCGTCGATCAAGTCGCAGCGCCCGCATGCGCGCGTCATCGCCTTTGCCAAGGGGGCCGGCTCTCAGCTGAAAACCTATCGTCAGAAGACCGGCGCCGATGCCATCGGCCTTGACTGGTCGGTCCCATTGGCCTTTGCCGCCGAACTTCAGAAGGATGGACCGGTGCAGGGCAATCTCGATCCGATGCGCGTCGTTGCCGGCGGCCGGGCGCTGGAAGAGGGTATCGACGATATTCTGCAGCATCTCGGCCATGGACCGCTGATCTTCAATCTCGGCCACGGCATCACGCCGCAGGCCGACCCGGACCATGTGCGTCAGCTGGTCGAACGCGTGCGGGGCGCGAAGTGACGACTGAAAGGCAGACGGATCGGAAACCTGGCGCCTATGCCCGGCGCCGTGCGCATTTTGCGCTGGCCTTCTTCGCCCTGATGGCGGTCGGGCTTTTCGCCTGGAACCCCGACAATCTCTATCTCTGGATCAAGGCGCTTCACATCATCGCGGTGATTTCCTGGATGGCCGGGCTGTTCTACATGCCGCGGCTGTTCATCTATCACACCGACGCGGAGCCGGGCTCGGTGCAGTCGGAAACCTTCAAGGTGATGGAGCGCCGGCTGCTGCGGATCATCATGACACCGGCGATGATGCTGACCTGGATCTTCGGTCTTTATCTCGCCTGGTCGGTCTATGGGTTCCAGGGCGGCTGGCTGCATGCCAAGATCGGTCTGGTCGTGCTGCTGACCGCTGTTCATATGTTCTTCAGCCGTGCGGTCGGCGCTTTCGAGCGCGACGAAAATCGCCGCTCGGCACGCTATTGGCGGTTCATGAACGAGGCGCCGACACTGCTGATGATCCTGATCGTGATCCTCGCCGTGGTGAAGCCGTTCTGAGGAAAATCCTCCTCAGGTTAAATTTGCTTCATTTTAATCAGCCCCCTTGCGGGCGCGATTGCGACTCGCTATTTTCCGCGCATCTCATCTACGTGGCATGTGTGAAGAGTTCAGTCGTCTGCGAGCCCCTTTCGCAGTACCGAATACGACCCAACATCGCCTTTCCCCTTCGAAAATGAAAAGAGTATTGGTCACTTCATGGCTGAAATGAAGCTTCAGGAACTTAAGAGCAAATCCCCGACGGATCTTCTGGCTTTCGCCGAATCGCTCGAGGTCGAGAATGCAAGCACGATGCGCAAACAGGAGCTGATGTTTGCGATCCTCAAGATGCTGGCCAGCCAGGATGTGGAGATCATCGGCGAAGGGGTGGTCGAAGTGCTGCAGGACGGCTTCGGCTTCCTGCGCTCGGCCAACGCCAACTACCTGCCCGGCCCTGACGATATTTATATCTCGCCGTCGCAGATCCGCCGTTTCTCTTTGAAGACAGGCGACACGGTCGAGGGACCGATCCGCGGACCAAAGGAAGGCGAGCGCTATTTTGCGCTGCTGAAGGTCAACACCATCAATTTCGACGATCCGGAAAAGATTCGTCACAAGGTTCATTTCGACAATCTGACGCCGCTCTATCCGAATGAGCGCTTCAAGATGGAACTCGACATTCCGACCTCCAAGGATCTGTCGCCCCGCGTGATCGATCTGGTGGCGCCGCTCGGCAAGGGCCAGCGCGGATTGATCGTCGCGCCGCCGCGCACTGGTAAGACCGTCCTTCTTCAGAACATCGCCCATTCGATCACGGCCAATCACCCGGAATGCTATCTCATCGTCCTTCTGATCGACGAACGTCCGGAGGAGGTGACGGACATGCAGCGTTCCGTCCGCGGCGAGGTCATTTCCTCGACCTTCGACGAACCGGCGGTGCGTCACGTCCAGGTGGCCGAAATGGTCATCGAAAAGGCCAAGCGTCTCGTTGAGCATGGCCGCGACGTCGTGATCCTGCTCGATTCGATCACACGCCTCGGGCGCGCCTATAACACCGTTGTCCCCTCCTCCGGCAAGGTGCTGACAGGTGGTGTCGACGCCAATGCGCTGCAACGGCCGAAGCGCTTCTTCGGCGCCGCGCGCAACATCGAGGAAGGTGGTTCTCTGACCATCATCGCAACGGCGCTGATCGATACAGGCAGCCGCATGGACGAAGTGATCTTCGAAGAGTTCAAGGGTACCGGCAATTCGGAAATCGTCCTCGACCGCAAGGTCGCCGACAAGCGCATCTTCCCGGCGATGGACATTCTCAAGTCCGGCACGCGTAAGGAAGACCTGCTCGTCCCACGCCAGGATCTGCAGAAGATCTTCGTTCTTCGCCGTATCCTCGCTCCTATGGGCACCACCGATGCGATCGAATTCCTGATAGATAAGCTCAAGCAGACGAAGAACAATTCCGATTTCTTCGACTCGATGAATACCTGATCCTTAGCCGGATTCATCCTTCGAGAGCTGGCGCATCGCCTCGATGTCGCCAGCTTTTTATTTGAGAGGAATCGATTCGGATTCGAACTGACACGCGGACGCATGGCCATGGTAAATGATACGATTTATGCGCTTTCGAGCGGCGCCCCGCCATCGGGTGTTTCGGTCATTCGAATCAGCGGTCCGTTGACCAGAGAACTGCTAACCAGGCTGGCCGGGTCAGTGCCGGCTGATCGGCTGGCTTCCTTCCGAACGATTCGGGCGCGTAACAACCAACCGATCGATGGCGGTCTGGTGCTGTTTTTTCCCGCTCCAAACTCGTTTACCGGCGAAGATGTCGCTGAGCTGCAGATCCATGGCAGCAAGGCCGTCCTGGCAGCGCTGTTTCAGGCGCTGGGTGATACCCCCGGTGTTCGTATGGCGATTGAGGGCGAGTTTTCGCGACGTGCTTTCGAAAACGGCAAGCTTGATCTGGTCGAGGTCGAGGGCCTGGCCGATCTCATCGGGGCTGAGACCGAGATGCAGCGCCGCCTTGCGGTGGAACACAGCGCTGGTGGTGTCTCGGCAGCATACGATTCGTGGGCGGAACGATTGACCCGTGCGCGCGCCTTGATCGAGGCGGAACTCGATTTTGCCGACGAGGATGATGTCCCGGGATCGGTGTCGGATATGGTCTGGGCCGACATGGATCGCCTTCGCAACGATATCCGCCATCATCTCGACGCGGCTTCGGCAGGCGAGATTATCAGGGACGGCTTTAAGGTGGTCATCGCCGGCGCGCCGAATGCGGGAAAATCGAGCCTGCTGAATGCTCTCGCCCGACGTGACGTCGCCATCGTCACGGATATTGCCGGAACCACCCGTGACGTCCTGCAGGTGGATCTCGACATTGACGGCTATCTTGTCAAACTCTATGACACGGCGGGTCTGCGTGAGGCGGACGACCGGGTCGAGATGGAAGGCGTGAGGCGGGCGCGGGTTGCGCTTCGCGATGCCGATCTTGTGCTGTTGCTGGTCGATATGAGCGATCCCGTCATTCCTGCCGACTTGGACCAGGCTTTGCCGCATGTTAGGGTCGGAACGAAGAAGGACCTCACCGAGACTGGAGCCGATCGATATGATCTGCGAATTTCGACGGCAACCGGTGAGGGCCTGCCGGAATTGCGGGCGCTGATCGGGCGCGTCGTCAAAGAGCGGTTTGATGGCCTGTCTATGGCGATCCCGAGCCGGCAGCGGCATAAGGATTCGCTGGCGAAATGTTTGGCAGCGCTCGATGCCGCAATCTCGCAGAGCGAGACGAGCCTCGAACTGCGCACGGAGCAGCTTCGCCTAGCGGCTGAGTATTTGGGACGGATTACCGGGCGGGTGGATGTCGAGCAGCTGCTCGATGTGATCTTCTCGGAGTTTTGTATCGGCAAATGATTCACGTGAAACCTTCTCGAGGCTGTCGCCCGAGTTCACATGAAACCCCGCCGAGTTGGAGTTTGAGATGACCGGCAGTGTCTATGATGTGATTGTGATCGGCGGCGGCCATGCTGGCACGGAGGCTGCCAGTGCAGCTGCGCGCCTCGGGGCGAAAACCGCCTTGGTCACCCACAGGCGAGACACGATTGGTGTCATGTCCTGCAATCCGGCGATTGGCGGGCTTGGCAAGGGACATCTGGTCCGCGAGATCGACGCGATGGACGGTCTGATGGGCCGGGTCGCCGATCTAGCCGGTATCCAGTTCAGAATGCTGAACCGGAAGAAGGGTGCGGCCGTCCGCGGTCCGCGAACGCAGGCGGATCGGAAGCTGTATCGACTGGCGATGCTGGCGGCGATCGAAGCGACACCAGGCTTGGATGTCGTCGAAGGCGACGCATTCGATCTCGACGTCGTCGATAACCGTGTTGCCGGCGTGATCATGAAGGATGGCCGGCGGCTGAAAGCGCCGGCAGTCGTGTTGACGACCGGCACCTTTTTGCGCGGTCTGATCCATATCGGTTCGGAGAAGACACCCGCCGGCCGCGTCGGCGAACCCCCTTCGCTCGGGCTGTCGGCGACTCTGGCCCGGCTGGGGCTGCGCCTCGGGCGATTGAAGACTGGCACGCCGGCCCGGCTGGACGGCAAGACGATCGACTGGCAATCCGTCGGTCGGCAGGGTGCGGACGAGGACCTTGTGCCCTTTTCCTTCATGACGGATTCGATCACGACGCGGCAGATCGAATGTGGCGTCACCCGGACGACCGAAGCGACACACCGGATCATCGTAGACAACATCAAGCGCTCGGCCATGTATTCCGGCCAGATCGAAGGTGTGGGGCCGCGTTACTGCCCATCCATCGAGGACAAGCTGGTCAAGTTCGGCGAACGCGACGGCCATCAGGTCTTTCTCGAGCCCGAGGGCCTCGACGACGATACGGTCTATCCCAATGGCATTTCGACGTCGCTGCCGGCCGAGGTCCAGGCGGAATTCATCAAGACCATTCCCGGACTCGAGACGGCGCGGATCCTCCAGCCGGGGTATGCCATCGAGTATGATCATGTCGACCCGCGGGAGCTGACGCCGTCGCTTGAAGTCAAGCGGCTGAAAGGCCTGTTTCTCGCCGGCCAGATCAACGGGACCACCGGTTATGAGGAGGCAGCGGCGCAGGGGCTGGCGGCGGGCTTGAATGCTGCACTGCGAAGTACCGATTCGGATCCGTTCCATTTTAGCCGAACGAATTCTTACACTGGGGTGATGATAGATGACCTCACCTCGCGCGGCGTTACGGAACCGTATCGGATGTTTACGTCGCGCGCGGAGTATCGTTTGACTCTGCGGGCCGACAATGCTGATGTTCGGCTGACACCGCTTGGCATGCGACTTGGCTGCGTCAGCAGTGCGCGCGAGCGGCGGTTCACGGCCTATCAAGCGGAAGTCGACGCCGGGCGGGCCCAGCTGATGTCGCTGACGGTGACCCCCAATGAAGCGCGGCGCGCCGGACTGAACATCAATCTGGATGGTCAGCGCCGGACGGCCTATGATTTATTGTCCTACCCGGATTACGACTTTGCCGCGCTCCGGCAGGTCTGGCCGCATGCCCTGGGCGCGATCCAACCGACGGTTGCCGAGGCGTTGGAGATCGAAGCGGGCTACTCGGTTTATCTCGACCGCCAGGCTGCGGCCATTGCCGACCAGCAGCGCGACGAGGAGCGGCGTATCCCTGATGATTTCGACTATTCTGCGCTTTCCGGCTTGTCGAACGAGCTCAAGACGAAGCTTAGTGCGGCCCGCCCGTTCAACGTCGCGCAGGCAGCCATTGTCGAGGGTATGACGCCGGCCGCTATCGCGCTGTTGCTGGTGCATTTGCGCCGGCGGAGCAGCGCAGAGCGCCAAACTGCTTAACACAAGCGAGTCTTTGAGAATGGAATTGAACGGTTTGCGTGTTTCACGTGAAACACAGGCACGACTCCAACATTTTGCGGTACTCTTTCAGAAATGGGCAAAAGCCATCAATCTCGTCGCGCCATCGACGCTAGACGATCTCTGGCGGCGTCACATCGCCGATAGCAGCCAGATTTTCCAGATTTACCCCGAGCCGGTTCGCTGGGTCGATCTCGGCAGCGGCGGCGGCTTTCCCGGCGTGATTACCTCGATCTTCCTAGCGGAACTACAGGATGGGTGGGTGCATCTTGTCGAAAGCAACCGCAAAAAGGCAGCTTTTTTGCGAACCGCACTGCGGGAGACAAATGCACGCGGGAGCGTTCATGCCATTCGAATCGAGGATGCCCCTGCCCAGATCGGCGAATGTGATGCGATTTCAGCCAGAGCCCTCGCCGACCTCGACGGGCTGATCGGCTATGCAGCGCCATGGATGCTTGGCAAGGAAAATTGTCGTGGGTTTTTTCATAAAGGCCGGGATTACCTGAGGGAAATCGACGAAGCACGTGGCCGGTGGGAATTCGATCTGTTAGAACATAAGAGCGCCGTCGAGCAGGAATCTGTTATTTTGGAAATATCGAATCTCCGGCGCTTGGTTTAACAGATTGGATATTGCGGCAATGGCTGGCGAACGACATCGGATAATCACCATCGCAAATCAGAAGGGTGGCGTTGGCAAAACGACCACCGCCATCAACCTGGCAACAGCGCTGGCCGCCATCGGCGAGCGCGTCCTGATCGTGGATCTCGATCCGCAGGGCAATGCCAGCACCGGCCTTGGCATCGACCGTCGCGATCGCAAGCTTTCCTCCTATGACCTGATGGTCGGAGAGCGCGGATTCAGTGAGGTGACGCTGGAAACTGCGGTACCCAACCTCTTTATCGTGCCATCGACCATGGATCTGCTCGGCATCGAGATGGAAATCTCGCAGCAGAGCGATCGTGTCTTTAAATTGCGGAAGGCGCTGTCGTCCGCTGAAGCCATGGCGTTTTCCTATATTCTTCTCGATTGCCCACCTTCGTTCAACCTGCTGACGATGAATGCCATGGCAGCAGCCCATTCGGTGCTGGTGCCGCTGCAGTGCGAGTTTTTCGCGCTCGAGGGGCTTAGTCAGCTACTCGAAACCGTCAGTCAGGTGCGCCGGACGGTCAACCCGCGGCTGGATATCCAGGGCATCGTCCTGACGATGTTCGATGCCCGCAATAATCTTGCCCAGCAGGTGGTCAATGATGTGCGCACGCATCTCGGCGAGAAGGTTTACCATACGTTAATTCCGCGCAATGTCCGGGTGTCCGAGGCGCCGTCCTACGGCAAGCCGGCCATTCTTTATGATCTGAAATGCGCGGGTAGCCAGGCCTATCTGCAGCTGGCCTCCGAGGTCATTCAGCGGGAGCGCCAGAGACTGGCCGCGTAATCATTTCAGGATGCAGGTGAGTGTTGATCATGAATGACGATATATCGAAAAGGCGATTGGGCCGTGGCCTTGCGGCGCTGATTGGTGAAATGGATCAACCTGTTCCGGTGGAGGCTGAACGAACCGTCAGCGCCGACCGGATGATCCCGATAGAATTCGTCAGTCGTAACCCCCGCAACCCCCGTCGTTTCTTCGACGACACCGAATTGCACGATCTTGCCAGCTCGATTCGGCAGCACGGCATCGTGCAGCCGATCGTGGTGCGAACGATGGAGCGGGACCGCTATGAAATCATCGCCGGCGAACGGCGGTGGCGCGCAGCGCAGCTTGCCGGCCTGATCGATATCCCCGTCATTATCCGTGATGTCGATGATAAAACGGCGCTTGAGATTGCCATTGTCGAAAACGTTCAGCGCGCGGATCTCAATCCTCTTGAAGAGGCGTTGGGCTATGAACAGCTTATCGCGGAATATGGCTATACCCAGAACGATCTTGGCGAAATTATCGGCAAGAGCCGCAGCCATGTCGCCAACTCGCTGCGTTTGCTGAAATTGCCGGATCCGGTTCGCGATCTGCTGGCCGCCGGCAGTCTTTCGGCCGGACATGCGCGTGCGCTGGTGTCGACGCCCGATCCGGCGAGCCTTGCCCGCACGATCGTGGCCAAGGGCATGTCAGTGCGTGATGCCGAAAAACTGGCGCAGAACAATATCAAGGCGCAATCGGAGCCGCAGCAGACGGCCTTACGCCGTGATCAAAAGGATTCGGATACGCTGGCGCTGGAGCGCACTCTGTCCGATGCCCTCGGGCTCGATGTGTCAATCAATCACAAAACGAGTGGCGGCCAGATCAAAATTTCCTATAAGTCCCTCGAGCAGCTCGAGGAAGTCTGTCGCCTACTGGAGAGGCGTTAATCACGCCGACTTGCGACCGGATTGCAGAGTGGTGGAGAGAAGTGTTTGCATCGCAGCGCTGTCTTCCAGCACCTGCCGACGCCGGCTCTGAAGAATAGCCGCCTGCAGACGGTTGGATTCACGCGCGATGCTCTCCGCGGACCATTGGCGAAGCGCCTGCTCGAGGATTGGCTTGCGGCGAAAATGCAGATGCCGCCCCATCGTTTGCATCACCTGCGGCGCCTGCAAGCCCTTGTCTTCCATCTCTGCACGAAGGGTATCCAGAAGCTGGAACTGCTTCAGGCAAGCCTGGAGCACGAGAAAGATCGCCGTTTTCGAACTGCTGATCTTTTGCATCGCATGGAGGAAGCCGTTGAGGTCGCCGCCGAGGATGGCGTCGACGGCATCGTCAACAGAGATCGCGCTGGCGTCGCCGATTATTTCGGTAACGTGATGTTCTTCCACCGTATCGAGGCCGCGGCAGTAAAGGGCGAGCTTGCGCACTTCATTGCGTGAAGCGATACGATCGCCGCCAATCAGTGCGATCAGTGCCTGGCGCGCCGCCGGTGTAATGCCAAGCTTTTCCGCCCCGAGTTCAGCATCGATCAAGCCGTTCAAGGCGCGGCTGTCGTCGGCATAAGACGGCACCGTCATGACGGCTCGCGCGGCTTCCGCGGTCTTGCGCAGCAGCGATCCCTTTTTCAGATCGCCGGCCTCCACGATCAGATAGGCGGCCTCGAGCGGTTTTTCAGCCAGGAGCGCCAGGGACTCGACGAGGTATTTCTCGTTGGCGGCGCCGCGGATCCAGATGAGTTTTTCGCCGCCGAACAGCCCGATGGACTGGGCCTCGTCAACCAATCGCCCGGGATCCTTTTGCAGATCGGCGATATCGAGTTTTGTCAGCGAGAAAGGGTCGTCCAGCGCGACGCCGGTCTTGCCGGCGAGCTGGCCGGCGCGCTCTGATACCAAACCGCGATCCGGCCCGTAAATGACGAAAATCCGGTAGTTCCGCACCGATTTCTGCAGAAAGGTCTCGAACTCGTGGGACTTGATCTCCGCCACCTCCCCGCCCTCAGCGGCTGAGGGCGGCGGCGAGGTCGGCTCCTACGAATTCCGCCGCTTGGTCGGCCGCGCGGTTTTCGGCATCGCGGATCGCCCTCTGCTTGGCAAATTCCTGCTCGGAGAAATCCACCAGAGCAGTCGTCTGGCGGCTGCCGGCCTTGATGACGCGACCGTCGGCAATGGCGCTCAGCGTATAAGTGACGGTGACGGTGACACGACCGGCGCGCGACGTATCGCCGGATTGCCGCAGGAGCGTATCGGCGACGCTCGACGTGGCCCGCAGTTCAACATGATACTGCGGATTTGCCGCTTCGCCGGCGCCGCGCGACGCCAGGAAGATCAGCCGATTGCGCACCTGTTGTTCGACCCGGCCGGATGCATCGGAAAAGCCGACCGAGGACAACTTTTCGGTGACGCCCGAGCTCTCGGAATAAAGCGGCCGGACCTGGCAGGCCGACAGAAATGTCGCGGTGGCAAGGATCATGGCGATGCCGGCATTGCGGGCCAGCTTGCGAGCGATTTCAGACGACAATGTTCACAATCCTTTGGGGAACCACGATGATCTTTTTCGGTGCCTGACCGTTCAGCACATTCTTCACCGCGTCCAGTTCCAGCACGGCGTCGGTGACGGTATTCTGATCCGCATCGCGAGAAATTGTCAATTCGGTGCGCTTCTTGCCGTTGATCTGCACGGGCAGGACAACGTCGTTTTCAACAACGAGCGCTTCGACGAAACGCGGCCAGTCGGTGCGGGCAAGCAGCTCCGTATTGCCAAGCGTGGCCCAGCATTCTTCAGCGAGATGCGGCGTCATCGGGGCGACGAGCTGAATCAGAATCTCGGCCGCGTCACGCACGGCGGCACGATAGGCGATATCGCCCTCACCTGCCGCAACCCTCGTCAGCGGCGAGGCGAGCGCATTGACGAGTTCGTAGATGCGGGCGACGGCCTTGTTGAACCAGAGCTTGTCGTAATCGTTCTGAACGGCCTTCAGCGTCTTGTGCGCCGCCTGCGAGATCGCCAGCGCCTCGCCCTCGCTTGCCGGTGCGGCGTCAACGGCGGACAGGACGCCGGCTGCTTCGGAAATCAGCCGCCACAGGCGCTGGGTGAAACGGTGAGCGCCTTCGACACCCGCTTCGGACCAGATGACGTCGCGCTCCGGCGGAGAATCGGACAGCACGAAGAAGCGGGCGGTATCGGCGCCATAGGAGGCGATGATATCGTCGGGATCCACGACATTCTTCTTCGATTTCGACATCTTCTCGATCGAGCCGATGGCGACCTCCTCGCCTGTCGCCAAGAGCAGGGCACGGCGTTTGCCGTCGATCTCCTCGATGCGGATATCGGCGGGAGCCACCCATTCACGGCCGGCGCCGGCGTTGCGGCTGTAGGTCTCATGAACCACCATGCCTTGGGTGAACAGGCCCTTGAAGGGTTCGCTCGCCGCGACATGACCGGTCTCGCGCATGGCGCGGGTAAAGAAACGCGAATAGAGCAGATGCAGGATCGCGTGCTCGATGCCGCCAATATATTGATCGACCGGCAGCCAACGGTTAGCCGCCTCAGGATCGGTCGGCTTGCCCTCCCACGGCGCGGTAAAGCGGGTGAAATACCAGCTCGAATCGACGAAGGTGTCCATCGTATCGGTTTCGCGGCGGGCATCCTTGCCGCAATTCGGGCAGGTGACATGGCGCCAACTCGGATGGCGGTCGAGCGGGTTGCCCGGCTGGTCGAAGCTGACGTCTTCCGGCAATTTCACCGGCAGGTCCTTCTTCGGCACCGGCACGACGCCGCAGGCATCGCAATGGATGACCGGGATCGGGCAGCCCCAATAGCGCTGGCGCGAAATGCCCCAGTCGCGCAGGCGGAAATTGACCTTCCGCTCAGCCACCGGCGTATTGCCGAGCGAGGCGGCCGACAGATGGTCGGCAACCATATTGAAGGCCTCTTCGGTCGTCTTGCCGTCGAGGAAGCGTGAATTGATCATGACGCCATCGCCGTCATAGGCAGTATCGCCGACGGAAAAGCTCGCAGCGTCGCCATCGCTCGGCATGACCACGGGCACGACCGGCAGACCGTATTTGCGGGCGAAATCGAGGTCGCGCTGGTCACCGGAGGGGCAGCCGAAGATCGCGCCCGTGCCGTAATCCATCAGCACGAAATTGGCGATATAGACGGGCAGCTCCCAGGAGGGATCGAGCGGATGGCGCACACGGATGCCGGTGTCCAGGCCCTTCTTTTCGGCGGTCTCGAGTGCTGCGAGCGAAGTGCCGGCGCGGCGGCATTCCTCGCAAAAGGCCTCGATCTCGGCGTTGTTGGCGGCGGCATCCTTGGCCAGCGGATGGTCGGCGGAAATCGCCAGGAATGAGGCGCCGAACAGCGTATCCGGCCGGGTGGTATAGACGGTAATCTCGGTTTCGCCGGCCGGCGCCGTTTCCGGCACGATTTCCCAGCGAATGGTCATGCCTTCCGAACGGCCAATCCAGTTCTTCTGCATCAGGCGAACTTTTTCCGGCCACTGGTCGAGCGTATCCAGCGCGTCCAGCAGGTCCTGGCTGAAATCGGTGATCTTGAAGAACCATTGCGTCAGTTCACGCTGTTCGACCAGCGCGCCGGAACGCCAGCCGCGGCCGTCGATCACCTGCTCGTTGGCAAGCACGGTGTTGTCGACCGGATCCCAATTGACCTTCGACTGCTTGCGGTAGACCAGACCCTTCTCCAGGAAATCCAGGAAGAGATGCTGTTGGTGCTGGTAATAGTCGACGTCGCAGGTGGCGAACTCGCGGCTCCAGTCCAGCGAAAGCCCCATGGCCTTCAGCTGCGCCTTCATCGAGGCGATGTTCTGATAGGTCCAGGACGCCGGGTGGACGCCGCGTTCCATGGCGGCGTTTTCCGCCGGCATGCCGAAGGCGTCCCAACCCATCGGGTGCAGCACGTTATAGCCGCGGGCACGCTTGTAGCGGGCAACGACATCGCCCATGGCGTAGTTGCGGACATGGCCCATATGGATGCGCCCCGAGGGATAGGGGAACATTTCGAGGACGTAATATTTTTCGCGCGGATCGGCGTTGTCGGTCTCGAAGACCTTGTCTTCATTCCATTTCTGCTGCCAGCGGGGCTCGGCATCGCGCGGATTATAACGTTCGGTGGCCATTGTATTCGAAATTCCGGAAAATCAGGGGAGGTTGGTCGAGACCTTCACCATGAAACCACCGTAGCGTCAAGTTTTGCAGGCGCTGCAAGCGTCCGATCTTCACGCGGGCCGGGCGATTTCGCGGCAGCGGGTCTTGGCAAGCACAGAATGGCTGGCTAGTTCATTGCCATCATTCTCATGCTGAAATGTCGAGGCAGAACAATGGAACTTCAAGAGCGCTTGAACGACGTACGGTCAAGGATTGCCGCCGGGGAACGTGCGGCCCGCCGGCCGGCCGGCTCGGTTCGGCTCGTCGCGGTGTCGAAGACATTCGAGGCGCAGGCGATCCGCCCGGCGATCGAAGCCGGTCAGCGCACTTTCGGCGAGAACAGAGTGCAGGAAAGCCAGGGCAAATGGCCGGCGTTGAAAGCCGAACATCCCGACATCGAGCTGCATCTGATCGGGCCGCTGCAATCGAACAAGGCGGCGGACGCGGTGGCGCTTTTCGACGTGATCGAGACCGTCGATCGGGAAAAGATTGCCCGCGCCCTTGCCAAGGAGATGCAGCGGCAAGACAGGAGGCCGCGGCTTTACGTTCAGGTCAATACCGGGCTCGAGCCGCAGAAGGCCGGCATTGCCCCTGACGACACGCCGGCCTTCGTCTCGCTGTGTCGCGACAAGCTCGGTCTTTCCATCGAAGGTCTGATGTGCATTCCGCCGGCCGAGGAAAATCCCGGACCACATTTTGCCCTGCTGGCAAAGCTCGCGTCGAAATCCGGCGTTGAGAAACTCTCCATGGGCATGTCGACCGATTACGAGACAGCAATCGCCTTCGGCGCCACCAGCGTCCGCGTCGGATCGGCGATTTTCGGCGCGCGCTGATACGCTGCTTTGGTCGGGCTTCCCGTTCCCCTCCCCTCTGCCTAGATTAACATCGAGGCTTGCATGTCCTGGGGAGGAGCAGATGCAGAACGGCTATCATCAGGCCTATGCGGCCTGGAAACGCGATCCCGAAGCTTTCTGGCGCGAAGCCGCCGACGAAATCGACTGGTTCACGCCGCCGGACCGGGTGTTTTCGCCTGACGAAGGTATTTACGGCCGCTGGTTCTCGGGAGCGGAAACCAATACCTGTCACAATTGCCTGGACCGGCATGTCGCGGCCGGACGCGGCGGCGAGACGGCCATCCTCTTCGACAGCGCCATGACCGGCGAGAAGCGTCGGTTCTCCTATGACGAGGTGCTCGGCGAGGTGAAGGCCATCGCCGCGACGCTGCTGGCGCTCGGCATCGCCAGAGGCGACCGGGTCATCCTCTATATGCCGATGCTGCCGCAGGCAGTATTTTCCATGCTCGCTTGCGCTCGGATCGGTGCGGTCCATTCCGTCGTTTTCGGCGGGTTTGCCGCCAGCGAGCTTGCGGCCCGCATCGACGACAGCGGCGCCAGGCTGGTGATTACCGCGAGCTGCGGGCTCGAGCCTGGCCGCGTCGTCGCCTATAAGCCGCTGGTCGATCAGGCGTTCGAGATTGCGCGGGTAAAACCGGAGCACTGTCTGGTGCTGCAGCGGCCGCAGCTTCAGGCAGAACTTGTCGGCGGCCGCGATGAGGATTTCGAGGCAGCGGTGGCGCGCCATCGCGGCGCCGAGGTGGCCTGTGTTTCCGTCAAGGCGACCGATCCGCTCTACATTCTCTACACCTCCGGCACGACGGGCCAGCCGAAGGGCGTGGTGCGCGACAATGGCGGGCACATGGTCGCGCTCAACTGGTCGATGCGGAATATCTACGGCTTGACCCCTGGCGAGGTCTTCTGGACGGCCTCCGATATCGGCTGGGTCGTAGGCCATTCCTATATTGTCTATGCACCGCTGATATCGGGCGTGACGACCTTGATCTTCGAGGGAAAGCCGGTCGGCACGCCCGATGCCGGCGCATTTTGGCGGGTCGTTGCGGAGCACGACGTGCGCGTGCTCTTCACGGCGCCGACCGCCTTTCGCGCCATCCGACGCGAGGATGGGGACGGCGAACTGATTGCGAACTACAAGATGCCGAATTTGCGGGCGCTGTTTCTCGCCGGCGAGAGGGCCGATCCGGAGACCCTGAAATGGGCCGAACGCATGCTTGCCATCCCCGTCATCGATCACTGGTGGCAGACGGAGACCGGCTGGCCGATCGCCGCAAATCCGCTCGGCCTCGGCGCCCTGCCCGTCAAGCATGGTTCTCCGGCACTGCCGATGCCGGGCTACGAGGTGACGGTGCTCGACGATGCCGGCCATTCTATCGAGGCGGGGACGCTCGGCAATATCGTCATCAGGCTACCCCTGCCGCCCGGCTGCCTGCCGACCCTCTGGCATGCGGACGACCGTTTCCGATCGGCTTATCTCGACGAGTTCCCCGGTTACTACAAGACCGCCGACGCCGGCTATGTTGACGAAGACGGCTACCTCTTCATCATGTCGCGGACCGACGACATCATCAATTGCGCCGGTCATCGGCTCTCGACTGGTGCGATGGAGGAGGTTTGCGCGCGTCACCCCGATGTAGCCGAATGCGCGGTCATCGGCGTGATCGATGCGCTGAAGGGTCAGGCTCCCTGTGGCTTTCTGGTCCTGAAGCGCCATGTTCGGCGCGAATCGACGGTGATCGAATCGGAGGTGGTGGCGATGATTCGCGATCAGATCGGGCCTGTGGCCGCCTTCAAGACGGCCATCACCGTCAATAGATTGCCTAAGACGCGATCGGGCAAGATCCTGCGTGGCACCATGCAGAAAATTGCCGATGGCATACCCTGGAAAATGCCCGCAACCATCGACGATCCGGCGATTTTGGAGGAGATCGCCGAGGCCTTGCGCAAGCGCGGTTTCGGCTCGCTGCCAATGTAAAAGTTAAGTATTCAATGAGCCTAATTGGGAAACTGTAACCATGCTGCGCAAGGCTTTGTCATGGGCAAAGGCGCACAGCAAGCTTCGCATGTCGCAGTTGCCTTTACCGGCCTGCTGCATGGTTCTTTGAATCGGACTCGATTTGAGGACTAAATTATGCAGCAGTTGAAGTGCTCCAGCGTCCTTTGCGCGTCTGAAAGGCGCGCGTCGCTGTAGTCTCACCTTGTTCCGCAGCTGATGCGGGGACAGGCGATTCTCCATAAAAAACCCCGCTGGGCGTTCGCTCGGCGGGGTTTGCTTGATGAGATCGCTAGTATCTCAGTACTGATCGTCTTCGTCCTCGTCCTTCGGAGCCGAGCGCAGCGAGCTCAGCTTGCGGAAGACGGCATCGGCGTCGATTTCCTTTTCCTTTTCCTCCTCGCGCTCGTAGCTCGGGGTCAGGCGCTCGGTTTCCTGCGCCGATTGCAGCGTCGCGCCGAGTTCGGCGGCGGTCGGCAGCGGACGGCCCTTGGAGGCCTTCTCCACTTCCATGTCGAGGTCGATTTGGCTGCAGAGGCCGAGCGTTACCGGATCCATCGGCGCCAGGTTGGCGGAGTTCCAGTGGGTGCGCTCGCGGATCTGCTCGATCGTCGATTTCGTCGTGCCGACGAGGCGGGAAATCTGCGCGTCCTTCAGCTCCGGATGGTTGCGAACGAGCCAGAGAATGGCGTTCGGGCGGTCCTGGCGCTTGGAAACCGGGGTATAACGCGGGCCGCGGCGCTTGGATTCCGGCACGCGCACCTTCGGCTCGGAGAGCTTCAGCTTGTGGTTCGGATTGGCTTCGGCGCGGGCGATCTCGTCGCGGGAAAGCTGACCGGTCGAGATCGGATCGAGGCCCTTGATGCCCTGCGCCGCTTCGCCATCGGCAATCGCCTTGACCTCGAGCGGATGCAGTTTGCAGAACTGCGCGATCTGATCGAAAGACAGCGCCGTGTTGTCGACAAGCCAGATGGCGGTCGCCTTCGGCATGAGCAGTGTTTGAGCCATGGATATAGTCCTTCTATCGTCCGCGCCGGTCGCGGTCCGTGGATTGTCACCACAATGTCCGGGAAATATGCCGCTATATAACCGGACTGTCGCAGAATTGCAATTCTTCCGAAATCAAATGACCTTTGTCTAATTGCCGTGGCGATGCGACCTGCTATGAATTGCCCTGATTTGAAGTTCGGGCTCGTAGATCGCTTGGCCCGTCGCATGTCCCATGAGGAGGAGTTCCATGTCGGAGAAGATCCATCCGGTGCCGAAGCCGGTGAAGGCGCGTGCCCTGATCGATAAGGAGAAGTACCTGAAATGGTACGAGGAAAGCGTCGAGAACCCGGACAAGTTCTGGGGCAAGCACGGCAAGCGGATCGACTGGTTCAAGCCCTATACCAAGGTCAAGAACACCTCCTTTACCGGCAAGGTCTCGATCAAATGGTTCGAGGACGGCCAGACCAACGTCTCCTACAATTGCATCGATCGCCATCTGAAGACGAACGGCGACCAGGTGGCGATCATCTGGGAAGGCGACAATCCCTATATCGACAAGAAGATCACCTATAACGAGCTTTACGAGCACGTCTGCCGGATGGCGAATGTGTTGAAGAAGCACGGCGTCAAGAAGGGCGATCGCGTCACCATCTACATGCCGATGATCCCCGAGGCGGCTTATGCGATGCTCGCCTGCGCCCGCATCGGCGCGGTGCATTCGGTCGTCTTCGGCGGTTTCTCGCCGGAAGCGCTGGCGGGGCGCATCGTCGACTGCGAATCCACCTTCGTCATCACCTGCGACGAAGGCGTGCGCGGCGGCAAGCCGGTGCCGCTGAAGGACAATACCGATACGGCGATCGACATCGCCGCCCGTCAGCACGTCAATGTCAGCAAGGTGCTGGTCGTGCGCCGCACCGGCGGCAAGACCGGCTGGGCGCCGGGCCGCGACCTCTGGTATCACCAGGAAGTCGCCACGGTGAAGGCCGAATGCCCGCCGGTGAAGATGAAGGCGGAAGATCCGCTGTTCATTCTCTACACGTCAGGCTCGACCGGCAAGCCGAAGGGCGTGCTGCACACGACGGGCGGTTATCTCGTCTACGCCTCGATGACGCATGAATATGTCTTCGATTACCATCATGGCGACGTCTACTGGTGCACCGCCGATGTCGGCTGGGTCACCGGCCATTCCTATATCGTCTATGGGCCGCTTTCGAACTGCGCGACGACGCTGATGTTCGAGGGCGTGCCGAATTT
>NZ_JACHBD010000018.1 GCF_014200175.1 Rhizobium lentis
CAACGGCCATCCAAATAGCCAAATCGACGACCTGCTGCCGTGGACCTATGCCGCAAGGCACGAACTCAAAGCCGTGGCCTGAAAACAGCGCTTACGGCTTCGCTCCTATTCAATGAAGTGGGAATCAGGCTGACTTCCGCGGACGTAGAACAGGCTTCAGTACTTTGCCGCTCTCCGAGGCCGCACAAGCTTCGTTGATTTCGTCGAGGTCATAGAACTCGATAAGCTTGTCGAAGGGGAATCGTCCCTGCTTCCACAACTCGATGAGCTGAGGAATGAAGGTGTCAGGTACACTTTCTCCTTCAATCACCCCGCGAATGGTGCGCCCAAAAAGAATACTGTTCATGTCAAACGTCACTTCCGTGCCCAGAGCAGCGGCTCCGACCAGGGCGCAAACTCCCGTTAGTCGTAAGCAATCTACGGCCTGTCGGAAAACTGCTGGGATAGAAGTACATTCGAGTGAATAGTGGACGCCTAGACCGCCGGTCAGGGCTTGTATGGCTTTTACGGCATCTTCGTTGCGGCCGTTGACGACGTGGGTCGCGCCCAGCTCCTTCGCCAATGCCAGCCGCTCATCATTGACATCGACGGCTACGATCGTCGTGCAGCCAACAACTTTGGCAGCCATAACGGCGGCGAGACCAACGGAGCCGGCCCCAAATATTGCGATGCTTGTCCCGGCAACAGGGCGAAGCGCATTCATGACCGTGCCGGCGCCCGTTGAGATGCCACACCCCAAAGGGCCCATGATTTCCAACGGAACACTCTTATCGATCTTGACGACGTTGCGCTCCGTAGCAAGTGCATGCGTGCCGAACGAAGACTGGCGGAAGAAACAACCGCTGACGCGCTCCCCGTTGCAGCAGCGATAAGGCGTCGAACCATCACTCCGGCCGCCGCCAAAATTATAACCGAAGAATTCGAGGCAGTAGCCCGCCTCACCTTTTTGGCAGTTCTCACACTTGCCACATGAACCAAATGCTAGCACCACGTGATCGCCGGGCACCACTTTAGTTACGGCGGACCCGACCTTGAGCACAACGCCCGCACCTTCGTGTCCAAGGACAGCAGGCAACGGTGTCGGGTAATATTGGTCTCGAACAACGATGTCGGTGTGACATACGCCAACTCCGACGACTTCGATCACAACCTCATCGGGTCGCGGATCTTCGAGTTCCAGTTTTGTAATTTCGAACGGCTGCGATTTGCCTCTTACGACGGCGGATGTGCACTCGAACATGTTGCCTCTCTCCCAGTTGCAAACTCAATATCATTCCCGCGCACGACCCCTCCGCCGTGATGAGAAAATGACGCTTTTCGCCGATAAAACGGGCAACCTCCCCCGTCTCCACCTCTGGCGAAACGCGCAGGCGGCATTTGCCTGATTGTCGGGCCTGAAGCGTCAAGAGAAGCTAGGTCACAAAGTTCAATAACGCAAGCGCCTAGAGAAAATTTGTTTAATCGCACTCGAATGCTTTGAAAGGCTGTCGCCGGCACCGAAGTGACGACAAAAGTGTCTTGTGCACCCACTTTGCGCGGAAATTGACGGTCGCAAATTCATCTTTGGAAATAGATTTCGCACTCCCTAAGTCCTTCATGCGCGCCTTCCAGAGTCCAATCAAGTTCATTAGCGCAATTGATTTAGCCGCTTTAGCAGCCAAACACGCTGTCATTTGCGGCCTGCTTCCTCTCTGCCGACATTCACCTTGGCGGATCGGCCGAAGCAACACGGGGAATTGGACCTCCGTCCACGAAACGTGCAGAGCTGGCGCATGGGCACCGCCCAGCAACACAGTGGTGGATGAAGGCATCGTCAGGCTAGGAGACGACGCAGACATTGAGGTATGGAGTAGAACCGCGAGGGATCGCCCCCTTTAGGAGACCATGTTCGGGGCTCCGTGAGAGCTGTGACATAGAGCCCTGCACCGAAGTCGTCTCGCCCCAGCCTGCTACGACCGCTCGCCTATCATCAGCTTATCGGCGTGTTCTTCTTCAGGTAATATTTCGCCAGGCGACGGTATTTGACCAGTCTAGAATTTGGTAGACATTCTCGCAGCCACGACGTCTGCGACAATCGACAATGCCAGAGAAGACGCACTTTTAGCTTTGCCGAAAATTCCGATCGGAGCTTTGATCCGGTCGATATCGGCCTCGCTATAGCCGTCGTCGGCCAGAGCCTTGATCCGCCTACCGTGTGTGTGCAAACTTCCCAAAGCTCCGATATAAAAGGCCCGGCTATCGAGCACGAGCCGCAAGTGCGGTATCTCCCGGTCAAGGTCGTGATAGAGCAATGCGACCGCGGTAAATGGATCGATCACCGACTCTAAAGAACTGGCCGTCATCTGTCCGTCGACGAGATGAATGTCGATGTGGGTGGCGCGCGCGACGTCTGCCGTTGCCGTCGCTTCGATCGAACGGCCAAAAACGAGCAATCTGGTGGTCGGTTGGTAGGCGATGACGAAATCTTCCCCACTCCACTGCGACACACCACGGAACCGACGGTCGACGGATAGTCTCTCGGAGGCGGGACTATATCTGAGAGCCGTTTCCCGTCTTAGCTCGAGTTCGCCGATCACCTCCTCCAATTCTTTAACGCTCTGCAGCCGGTGGATAGCGAGATTGATCCCTCCTCCGCACGGAAGAACGATATCAAAAAACCGCGACCCTTCGCCGAGCCGCAGGAAGCGATCATGTCCGTTTTCCAAGGCCTCCAATGCTTCTGCTGCAACGGCGTTCTCTGTACAGCCGCCAGAAACGAAGCCGCAATAGAGTCCATCCGCCCTGACGACCATTTGCGAGCCGAGCGGACGTGCCGAGCCGCCGTGGATCTCGACCAAGGTTACCAGGGCGGTCGCTATCCCCGCCTTGACCGAGGCGCGAGCATAACGCAGAATTTCAAGAGGCTCGTCTGTCGAGAGGCCTATCGCGGGGACAACAGGGTCCGTCATCGGGTCTCGCACCGCCATGGCTTCCTCCAGCGATAGGTCACATTTCTCTCCTAACGAGACGCTCACCCGCCTATGGTCGAAGCGATGGCGGCAGCGACCGTCTCGACGTCCTGCCTTGCGTCGATCCAGCGCAGAAGTCCGCGTTGTTCGTAAAATGGTGACAACTGCGCCGTTGCGCGGACAAACTCGTCTACCCTTCGCCTTAACACTTCCGGATTGTCATCCGAGCGGCTGCTTCCTCCAGCCTCCCGTGACTGCTCCGCCCGTGCCTTGATGCGAGCTACAAGCAGTTCGAGAGGAATATCAAAGAGAATCACGTGATCCAGTGGCAGATTTTTCTCGCCAAGATGTGCCTCTAGTGCGCCTGCTTGTGCGACCGTGCGCGGAAAACCATCGAGGATGTAGCCAGCCCGGCCGGCAGCATTTTCAAGGCCTTCTTCCACCAGACCTATGACGACTTCGTCCGGCACCAGCCTGCCCGAATCGACGGCGGCTTTCGCCTGAACGCCGAGGGCGCTTTGTGCCTTGATCGCGTCGCGAAGCAGTTCACCGGTCGAGATATGCAACAAGCCTCGCTCCCGTATAAGCCGTTCCGCCTGGGTCCCCTTCCCAGCTCCGGGCGGGCCAATGAAAACAAGTCTCGTCATTCTTCAGACCCCCATGCACAGATATTTGATCTCGAGATAGTCATCCATTCCGTACTTGGACCCCTCGCGACCGTTTCCGCTCTCCTTAACGCCCCCGAACGGCGCGACCTCGGTCGAGATCAGCCCTTCGTTGATGCCCACGATGCCGGCCTCAAGCGCCTCTGCGACCCGCCAGATCCTGGAAATGTCACGGCCGTAGAAATAGGCGGCAAGCCCGAATTGAGTTTTGTTGGCAAGCTCGATTGCTTCGCTTTCAGTTTCAAAACGGAAAATCGGCGCGACCGGCCCGAAAATCTCCTCGCCGAAGATCTGGGATTTCGGCGAGACGTCGGCGATCACCGTCGGCTGGTAAAAGTTGTGGCCTAGCGCATGCCGGCCGCCGCCCACAACCACTCTGCCGCCGTGGCTGATGGCATCCGACACAAGCTCCTCGACCTTTGCGACCGCCTTCCCGTCGATCAGTGGGCCGATCTGCACACCGGACGCAAATCCATCGCCCACGCTCAATTGGGATACGGCTTCCGATAGCTGAGCCACGAACGTGTCGTATATGCTGCTCTGGACGAGAAAACGGTTGGCGCAGACACAAGTCTGGCCGGCGTTGCGGTATTTCGAGGCGATCGCGCCTTTGACGGCGGCCCCCACGTCGGCGTCGTCGAAGACGATGAAAGGCGCGTTTCCGCCAAGCTCCATCGAGGTCCGCTTCACGGTTGCCGCGCACTGGACCATCAGGACCTTGCCGATTTCAGTCGAACCGGTGAAGCTGAGCTTGCGGACGATCGGGTTAGAGGTCAGCTCCCCGCCGATGTCTCCGGCCGACCCCGTCACACAGGAGAGCACGCCCTTCGGTACCCCTGCGCGCTCGGCAAGAACACACAACGCCAGCGCCGAGAGCGGCGTCTGGCTTGCCGGCTTGATGATCATGGTGCAGCCTGCCGCCAGAGCTGGCCCGACTTTCCGAGCGATCATCGCTGCCGGGAAATTCCAGGGCGTGATCGCCGCGCAAACCCCGATCGGCTGTTTGATGACGACAATACGCTTGTCGGACATCGGCGCCGGAATCGTATCGCCGTAGACACGCTTAGCCTCTTCTCCAAACCATTCGATGTACGATGCCGCATAGGCGATCTCGCCACGGGCCTCAGGAAGTGGCTTGCCCTGCTCGGCCGTCATGATGGCGGCAAGGTCGTCCTGGTTTTCGATCAGTAGCTCGAACCAATTCCGCAGGACGGCAGCGCGTTGCTTTCCGGAAAGCGCCTTCCATCCGGACTGCGCTTGTTCGGCACTCTCGATGGCGCGCTGCGTTTCACCGGCCCCCATTCGGGGAACGCTTGCAACAACGGAACCGTCAGCGGGATTGGTGACGTCGATGACTCGACCGTCGTCGGCGTCGCGCCATTCCCCGCTGATGAAGCACTGACTGCGCAGCAGCGATGGATCTTTGAGAGTGGGAACTGCCATGGGGTTATCCTTATTTGAACGCAATCATGCTTCGACCAGAAGCGGCTCAAGCAGCTCCCTGGCTTTCCCGCCAAACGGAACCGGTCGGCGCGACAGGCGGTCGACGTTGACATGGATGAAGAATCCTTCGGCCGCGGCGACGTCTTCGTCGTTACGGAACAGGCCGATCTCGTAGCGAACCGACGAACTGCCTAGCCTCGCCACCCGAATGCCTGCCGTCACCTGATCGGGAAAGGTCATTTCGGCATAGTAGCGGCAGCCCGTCTCCACGACGAGAAACACCTCGGCGCCGCCCTTGATGTCGAGCACGCCGTTCTCGATGAGAAAGGCATTCACCGCCGTATCGAACAGGCTGTAATGCACAACATTGTTCATATGCCCGTAAGTGTCGTTGTCGGACCAGCGCAGGCCGACTTCACGGAAAACCTTGTAGGCCGAGCGGCTCGAAGGGGTTGCACGCTCCGCCATCACCAGGCCGCCCTGTAGATCGAAAGCGCATCCGCCTCATTGACCTCGCGAGGATTGTTGACGAGCAGGCGCGTTTGCTTCATCGCGTCGCGCGCCATGCCCGCCAGATGCTCCTCGCCAATGCCGACATCGCGAAGCCTGGGCTGGAGGCCGAGCTTCGTGGATAGACCGGCAAGCTTTTCGATGAATGCGGTGCAGCGTCCCTGCGCCCCCTGCTCCAAGGCAAGCTCCGGAAACGCATCCGCCGCGATTTCCGCATAGACCGAAGCGGCGTCCGGTGCATTGAACCGCAGGACATGCGGCAGAACGAGCGCGTTAGAGAGGCCGTGGGGAATGTGGAAAGTCCCGCCAATCGGATATGCCAGCGCATGCACGGCAGCGACCGGGGAATTCGCAAAAGCCTGGCCGGCAAGCATCGAGCCGAGCAGCATCGCACCGCGCGCGGCACGGTCCTTGCCATCGAAAACGGCGGTTTCGATATTGGCGCCAAGAAGTTGGAGCGCCTGCCTCGCCAGCATTTTCGACAGCGGATTGTTGTTCGCGCTCTTCGAGGCATAGGCTTCGATCGCGTGGACCATGGCGTCGACGCCGGTAGCTGCGGTGATATCGGCGGGAAGCCCGACGGTCAGGTCTGCATCGAGAATGGCGATATCGGGCAGGATGATCGGCGACGACACACCGCGCTTCTCGTCGCCGCCGACGGTGATGATCGAAACCGAGGTGACCTCGGATCCGGTCCCGGCAGTGGTCGGCACAAGGACCAGAGGCAGGCGAGGCCCCTTCGCGTTGCCGACTCCCCAGGCCTCATCGATAGCCTCGCCCGACCCGTAGAGAAGAGCCACGACCTTGGCAACGTCAAGCGAAGACCCGCCGCCGAAGCCGATAATGCCGGTAACACCCGCAGCCCTCGCCATGTCGGATGCTGCCATCACGGTCGCAAGCGACGGATCGGCTTCGACGCTGTCGAAGACGGCCACCTCGATACCCGAGGCTGCAAGCGAGACTAGAGCCGGATCGCAAAGCCCGAGCCTGCGCAGACCGGCGTCGGTCACGAACAGGATGCGCTCACCCAGCTTCTTCTTGACGATGTCGCCGATCCCGGCGGCTGCACCCGGCCGGAAAACGATCTGCGGCGTTGTGGTGAATATGAAAGGGTTCATGCAAATCTCCTCTGTCACTTCCCTCACCCGACGGGCAGGCTGTCGCGCAGCTTCACGCGCAGGATCTTGCCGGATCCCGTCCGAGGTATTTCGTCGACGATGTAGATGCGATCGGGGACCTTGTAGGCAGACAGGCGCTCCTTGCAGTGGGTAAGGAGGGCTGCCTGATCGAAAGCCTCGGCATCCTTGAGAACGACACAGGCTACCGGAACCTCGCCGAGCATCGTATGGGGCATGCCGATGACGGCGCAGTCTATGACGGCGTGATCGAGCAGGATCGTCTCCTCGACCTCGGCTGGCGCGATGTTCTGCCCGCCGCGAATGATCAACTCCTTCAGGCGGCCGGTGATCGTCAGGAAACCGTTCGCATCGGCCTTGGCGAGATCGCCTGTGCGATACCAGCCGTCGACGACGGCTTTCTGGGTCTCCTGTGGTTTGTTGTGATAACCCTGCATGAGGTTCGGCCCCTTGCAGATCAGCTCGCCCTCGCTGCCGACCGGAACGTCGAGGCCGGTTTTAGGATCGACCAGCCGGACTGTGACCCCGGGAAGCGGAAGGCCGCAGGAACCTGACACGCGCCAGCGGCCGGGCCAGTTCATGGTCACCATCGTGGAAGTCTCGGTAATGCCGTAGCCGTCGAGCAGGGCGACGCCGAAGAATTCCTCGAAGTCGTTGTTTAGAGTGCCGGGAAGGATGGCACCCGCCGACACACAAAGCCTAACCGACGACAGCAGTTTCTCGCCGCTTGTTTGGCATGCGGAGAGGAAATAGTGGAAGACGGTCGGCACGCCGGGCATGAATGTGAAGCGTCCCGACCGTAGCAGTTCGGTCGCCTGCGTGGTCGAGAATTTCTCCATGATGTATTCGCTGGCGCCAAGCGCGATGATGGAGAGGACCGCGATGTTGAGCGCATAGGAATGATAGAGCGGAAGCGAATTGAGGACGACGTCGTTCTCGTTCATCCCCGCGATCGGCGCCCAGCAGGCGGCCGTCACCCACAGCATGGATCGCGTCGAGAGAAGCACGCCCTTGGGCCGGCCGGTCGTTCCCGACGTGTAGACGATATAGGCCGGCCGATCGACATCCCGGTCGTCCTCGAAATCGGACGACTGCCGCCGCTCCATCGCTGAAAATCCGGAGGCCGGGTCTGCATCGATCACGAGGACAGGCCCCTTGACCCGCCACAAGACCGCGTCCGCCATCGTCCGTTTCTCCGGCTGGGTGACGAGCACCGTGCATCCGGCGTCGGTGATGCGGTATGCAAGCTCGGCTTCGGTGGATTCGATACTGACCGGTACGCAGATGCCGCCGGCGCGCACGACGGCGAGGCAGGCGACCACCCAGTTGACGGAGTTCGGCAGGAAGATTGCGACGGCCTGCCCTTCCCGAAGGCCACCAGCGACGAGGTAGGAAGCCAGGGCTTCCGTCTCCGTATCGAGCTGCGGATAGGAAACCGAACGCATCCTGTCCTCGAACGCCATTTTTTCAGGATAAAGGCGCGCATTTCGCCGAAGGATTTCGCCGACGGGCGCGATCAAATCGTAACGTATCATCTTGGCTCCTCCCAATCCTCCCGTTAGACCATGCAAAAGCCGCCGTTGACACTGATCACCTGGCCCGTCACCCAGGACGATGTCTCGGAAGCGAGGAAGGTGACCATTGGGGCGATATCGTCGGGCCGGCCGATACGGCGCAACGGATAGGCCTTGACGATCTTCTCCCGGTTCTTCTCGAGGAATTCCGGATCCGAATGGGAAGTCTCGATCAGGCCGAGGGAAACCGTGTTGACGGTGACGTTGTTGCGGCCGAATTCCCGGGCCAGCGACTTGCCGAGCGCGATCGTGCCGCCGCGCGCGGCGGCGGCAAGCGCAAGGTTGGCTTCGCCGATGCGGGAGCTGTCGCCGACGAGATTGATGATGCGGCCGGAGTTCTGCGCGATCATCAGCGGCGCCACCTCATGGCAACAATTGATCGCGCCGTAGAGACACACGTCGATCTGCTGCTTCCAGTCTTGCGGGGTCGAGTCCACGAACGGCTGGTACTTCACGTAACCGGCATTGTTGACGAGAATGTCGACCGTGCCAAAGTCCGCCGTAACGGCGGCGATCATCGCCTTGACCTGGGCATTGTCGCTGATGTCCGCCTGGTAGGCTTTTGCCTTTCCACCGCCCGCCTCGATGGATGTGACAACGGCCTCAGCTTCGTCCCTGGAACGGCTGTAGTTCACCGCGACGACGGCGCCTTCGGCAGCGAGAGCGCGTGCGATATCGCCTCCGATATCCCGGCCACCGCCCGTGACCAACGCCACCTTGCCCTTGAGATTGGTCTCCATTGCATTGTCTCCTTGATACTTGAATTGCTGCCTTCGCAGCGAATTGGTGAATGAGGCCAAAAACTGTTATCGGCCCAGAAACCGCGGCTGGCGCTTCTCGCCGAACGCCTTGCGTCCTTCGGCGTAGTCGTGACTTGAACTCGCCTTGTCGATCAATCTTTCCGCCTCGACACGGTCGAGATCCCCCCGAGCACAGCCGTTGAGGATGAACTTGGCACCTCTGATCGTCAGGGGAGCGTTGGCGGCCATGGCATTTGCGCGTTCCAGAGCAGCCGCGTGCGCGTCCGGTGCAAGCTCGTCAATGAAACCGGTGGCAAGCGCGTCGCGCGCAGTGAATCGACTTGCCGAGTATAGAATTCGTTTCGCCTCACTGACGCCGACGAGCGAAAACAGTTTGCGGGTCGCGGAGACGCCATAGACGATCGACAGGCGGGCGGCGGGAATGCCGAAGATGGCGCTCTCTTCCGCGACCCGAAAATCACAGGACATGGCAAGATGTGCAGCACCACCCAGGCAATAACCACGCACAACCGCGATGGTGGGCTTGGAGACCTCGTAGATGGCGTCACCCGCCGCATCGACGGCGACCTCGTAGCGTGTGCTTTCCTCCACGCCACCCCGGACCGTCTCGAACTCGCTGATATCAGCGCCGGCAGAAAAATCACTTGCCGCACCCATCAACAGAATAGCGCGAATATTCGTATCACCGTCGAAGTGACGAAATAGCTCCGCAAGCTCGCACCACATTGAATAGGTCACAGCGTTGCGCTGCGTGGGCCGATTCAGTGTGACAGTGGCTATACCACCTGATTTCTCGACCAAGATATCACTCATGTGCTGCTCTTTCCCTGCTGAGCGGTGGCTGGCCGGCCCATGCCATCGCGGTGGGAGCGCCCGGCACAAGAAAGCCGGGCACCCCATTTCGTTCACTTCTTGACCAGGGGGCATTGGCTCTCGGAAAGCGGGCGGAACGCCTTGTCGCCGGGAATGGTCGTGACAAGCTTCAACAGGTCCCATTCGCCCTTGGATTCGGACGGTGTCTTTACCTGATAGACGTACATGTCATGCACCATCCGCCCGTCCACGCGGATCTTGCCGCCCTTTGCGAAGAAGTCGTTGATCGGCGTCTCCTTCATACTAGCCATAACCTTCTTGGTGTCCGTCGTGCCCGCGGCCTTGACGGCCTGCAGGTAGTGCATGGTCGAGGAGTAGTCCCCTGCGTCGCCCATGTGCGGCGGACGACCGACGCGCGCCTCGAACTTCTTGGCGAATGCCCGCGTCTCGTCGTCGCGATCCCAGTAGAAGGCATTTGTCAGGATCATGCCCTGCGCCGTTTCGAGCCCAAGCGAGTGGACGTCCGTATCCCATACAAGCAGGCCGGCAACTGTCTTTCCTGACGAGGCTAGCCCGAATTCAGAGGCGGATTTGACCGCATTCACGAAGGTCGTACCGGAACCGGCCATGGCGACGACATCGGCGGGCGATGCCTGCGCCTGCAGCATGAAGGCACTGTGGTCGGCAGTCTCGATCGGATAGCGGACGGCGCCGGAAACGGTTCCGCCGTTTGTCTTGACGATCTGGGTTGCATCCGCCTCGAGCGCATGGCCGAAGGCATAGTCGGCAGTCAGGAAGTACCAGTTCTTCTTGCCTTCCCGGATCAGTTCGTTGGCGGTGCCGTTGGCGAGCGCATAGGTATCGTATGAGTAATGGATGCTGTTCGGCGTGCAGCCGTCGTTCGTCAGGCGTGACGAACCGGAGCCGTTGACGATGGCGATCTTGTCCTCATCCTTGGCAACCTGCGTGACAGCCAGCGCTATGCCCGAATTGATCAGGTTATTGATCATCGTCACGCCCTGCGAGCCATACCATTCGCGGGCCGTGGCCACCGCCACCTCCGGCTTATTCTGATGGTCGGCGACGACCACCTCCAGCGGACGGTCGAGGACCTTGCCGCCGAAATCCTCGACCGCCATATTGACGGCGGCAATAGCGCCATCGCCGGCCTCATGCGAGAACTGGCCGCTAACGTCGGTCAGGACGCCGATCCGGATCGGCCCTGAATCCTCGGCTTGGACCTGAACGCACGTGGCGCCGATGGCCGCGGCGCAAGACAGCGAAATTCGTAGACGTTTCAACATTCCATCCTCCCAGATCCGGCGCTGCAGCTCCTCCGCGAGCGCTAAAAGTAAACTTGCGCTATCATACTTAGTGGCAACCAGCTGCCCACCTATGGTACGCAGTGACAGGCTACCGTGGTAAGATAGACAGAGTTTTCGCCGTGATGCAAGCTTGCATTATTAGACTTTGTGTGTTTTTCTAAAACTGCCTTTTGCGAGGAGAGGTGCGTGGCAGTCATCGTTTGACGCCACTGGAGGAAATCGAGCAGATAGGGAGGATCCGTGCCGGAGAACGCACCCATAATCGAGGCGCGCAATTTGACGCGCTCGTTCGGCGGCTTCGTCGCCGTGAACAACGTCGATATCCGGATCTGGCCGGGACAGATCCACGCGCTGATCGGCCCCAACGGCGCCGGGAAGAGCACGCTGTTCAACTTGTTGACCAAGTTTCTTTCCCCGAGTTCGGGGCAAATCTTCTTAAAGGGCCGAGACATTACTGACATGGCGCCTGCCGACATCGCGCGGCTTGGCCTCGTTCGCTCGTTCCAGATCTCGTCGGTGTTTCCGCACCTGAGCGCGCACGAAAATGTGCGGGTGGCGCTTCAGGCCCGCGAGCGTGAGACGTTCTCATTCTGGAAGTCCAACCGGTGTCTGAAGCGCTTCGACGAGGAGGCGCTCTCCCTTCTCGTAAGCGTCGGTCTTGCCGAGAAGGCGCGAACGAAGGCGAGCGAATTGTCCTACGGACGCAAGCGCGCCCTTGAACTGGCAACCACGCTCGCACTGGAACCGGAAGTTCTACTGCTCGACGAACCGATGGCCGGCATGGGAACGGAAGACATTGGCAAAACGGCATCGCTGATCCGACGCGTCGGCAAAAGCCGTACCGTACTGATGGTCGAGCACAACCTCGGCGTCGTCGCGGATCTATCCGACACGATCACCGTGCTCCGCCGTGGTGAGGTGATTGCGGAGGGAACCTATTCAGAGGTTTCGACCAACGCCGAAGTTCGCAAAGCCTATATGGGAGGCGCCCATGGCTGATCCTGCACTCTTGAACGTCAGCAATCTGGAAGCCTGGTATGGCGAGAGTCATGTTCTGCACGGCGTTAACTTCAATGTCAGAAGAGGCGAGGTCGTCACCCTGATCGGCCGCAATGGTGCCGGCAAGACGACTACGCTGCGAAGCCTGATCGGCGTCGTCGGCAAACGGACCGGCGCGAGCACCTATAAGGGCACCGACCTCCTGAAGGTACCGGCCCACAAAGTCGCTCGTCTTGGCATCGGCTACGTGCCGGAGGAACGCGGAATCTTCTCGAGATTAAATGTCATCGAAAACCTCATGTTTCCGCCCGCCTGGCAATCGGGCGGTATGAGCGTGGAGGAGATCTACACCCTCTTTCCAAATCTGAAGGGGCGCGACAGCACGCCCGGAACGCGTCTTTCAGGCGGCGAGCAGCAGATGCTGGCGATCGGCCGAATTCTGCGCACCGGAGCCGATTTCATCCTCCTCGACGAACCGACGGAAGGTATTGCCCCCGTGATCATCGAGGAGATCGGCGCCGCGTTGCGCATTCTCAAGGACCGCGGCATGACGATTATTCTGGTTGAACAGAATCTGCGCTTCGCAGCATCGGTTGCCGATCGCCACTTCGTGCTCGATCAGGGCAAGGTCGTCGACGAAATCTCCAATAGCGCGCTTGACGCCAACATGGACCGACTGAACCGGTATCTGGGAGTGTGACGGTGACGCGCATCATAAAAGAGGTAAAAAGCGATGACTGATTTTCTCGGGGTGCCGCTGCCCGTCCTTCTCGGCCAATTACTGCTTGGCTTGATTAACGGCTCGTTCTACGCGCTGCTGAGCCTCGGTCTTGCGATCATCTTCGGCATGCTTAACGTGATCAACTTTGCACACGGCGCGTTCTATATGCTCGGCGGCTTCGTTGCCTGGTATCTTCTTTCCCGCCTGGGGCTTGGATATTGGGGAACTCTGATCGCCGCTCCGATCGTGGTCGGCATTTTCGGTGTCATCGTCGAACGGCTGTTGCTGAAGCGGCTCTATCGGATGGATCACCTCTACAGCCTTCTCCTCACCTTCGGCGTCGCGCTGATGCTGGAAGGGCTGTTCCGCCATGTTTTCGGCGCGGCAGGCAAGCCCTATCCCGTTCCCGCGGCGTTGACCGGCGGCATCAATCTCGGCTTCATGTTTCTCCCGATGTACCGCGCGTGGGTCATTGTGGTTTCGCTTGCCATCTGCATCCTGACTTGGCTTGCCATCGAGCGCACGAAGCTCGGCGCCTACCTGCGGGCTGCCACCGAGAACCCCGCGCTGGTTCAAGCGTTCGGGATCAACGTGCCCCTGATGCTCACCCTGACCTACGCCTTCTGCGTCGGCCTTGCCGGTTTTGCGGGCGCCCTTGCAGCTCCGCTTTACCAGGTAAGCCCAGGCATGGGCTCCAGCATCATCATCGTTGTCTTCGCCGTGGTCGTTATAGGCGGCATGGGATCGATCGGTGGCGCCATCGTGACGGCCCTCGGCCTCGGCATCATCGAGGGCCTCACCAAGACCTTCTATCCCGCAGCATCCTCGATCGCGGTCTTCGTAGTCATGGTGCTGGTCATTCTCATCCGGCCGGTTGGCCTGTTTAGTCGCGAGGCGTGAATATGAACGGTATCACTCTGTCCAGTCCCGCTACCGCACGCGGATTTGCTGGACCAGCATGTTTTCTCGTCTTGATCGCGGTCGCGGCGATCCTGCTTATCGCCCCGCTGGTGACGTATCCGCTATTCCTGATCAAGATTCTGTGCTTCGTGCTTTTCGCAGCGGCATTCAATCTGGCGCTCGGCTATGCAGGCTTACTCTCCTTTGGCCACGCGGCATTTTTCGGTGGCGGCGCCTATATCGCGGCTCATGCCGCAAAAGTCTGGCACTTGCCCTTCGAACTGGCCGTGCTGTCCGGAACCGCATTTGCGGCCGTGCTTGGCCTCGTGTTCGGCGCGCTGTCCATCCGGCGGCACGGGATCTATTTTGCAATGATCACGCTGGCCCTTGCGCAACTCGTCTATTTCATGGCCGTGCAGATGCCGTTTACCGGGGGGGAGGACGGCATTCAGGCCGTGCCACGCGGTAACCTGCTCGGCATGATCGACTTGCGAAACATCACGGCCATGTACTACACCGTGCTCGGCGGTACGGTTATCGGCCTCGTGATCATCTGGCGGGCGGTCAATTCGCCTTTCGGCCACACCCTTTCAGCAATCCGCGAAAACGAAACTCGCGTGACGTCGCTCGGCCTCAAGCCAGACCGTTACAAGCTCATCGCGTTTACCTTGTCTGCTGCGCTGTCGGGCCTTGCCGGGTCGATGAAGGCGATCGCTTTCCAGCTTGCCTCTTTGGTTGATGTCACCTGGCACATGTCTGGCGAAGTCATTCTGATGACGCTGCTTGGGGGCATGGGAACGCTGATCGGTCCGATCGTGGGTTCGACCCTGGTCGTTGGCCTGGAGCACTTCTTGTCGACCAGCGGCCTGCCCATCACCTTCATCATCGGCCTGTTTTTCGTTATCTGCGTGATGATGTTCCGGCGTGGCGTTTTTGGCGAGCTCAAGCTCTTCCTCGAACGCCGGAGTCCGTGAGACATGAAGTCTTCTTGTGCAAGTTAAATGAAAAAGCCGGAACGACAGTTCCGGCTTTTTTATGCCAGGCGTACGTTCCTGTTATCGAGCTCGGGCGCCAAAGAGGTAGCCAATCGCCGCAGCCATTATCAGCTGCACGGCGCTTGCAATATCCGGAGACATTTGACCGCGGTCATCACCTGCCGGCAGAAGGCCGGGAAGCAGACCGCCATAGACCGCCCACAACGCAGCCAACACGGACACGAACACCACCAACCCTAGGATTGGCATCGAAGGACCCGCGCGCGCGACTGCAACCGCAGGCGCCGGCCCGGGACTAAAGGTTGCCTCTATCCGTGCGCGATCTGTGCTAGTGGACCTTTCGTTCTTCTGGGACACACCTTCGGATTTCGGCGCGGTCATCCTGCCTGGGTCAACAGCCGCGTTCTGCCGCGCCTGGATCTCTTCCGCGAACCGCTTGAAGAATTGGCCCGCCATTTGCTTTGCAGTAACATCAATCAGCCTGCCACCAAGCTGCGACAGCTTGCCACCGATCTGTGCATCGACGGTGTAGATGAGTACGGTTCCGCTGTCAGCCGGTTCCAGTTTCACGGTCGCGACGCCCTTTGCGAAACCCGCAACGCCGCCCTGCCCCTCACCCGTAATCTTATACCCGTTAGGCGGATCAAGGTCGGAGAGCGTTACCGCCCCTTGGAAGCGCGCTTTTACCGGACCGACTTTCATAACCGCAATGGCGGTCATTTCCGTGTCTGAAGACTTTGTCAATTCCTGACATCCTGGAATGCAAACTCTGAGCACGTCAGCGTCGTTGAGCGCGGCCCATACGTCTTCCCTTGTCGCCGGAATTAACTGCTGGCCTGACATTTCCATGGATACATCTCCTCACCTGACGATTGGGTGTTGCCGCCCTCGGGTGGCGAAATCACATTGCTTGACATTCCTATGTTAAGTCTAATAATGCAAGTGAAATTATGGCATTTCGCTGAGCCGCACTGCGCGGGAGGAAGATACGTGTCGAGGAAGTTAGTATCGCAGGTGAGGTCGCAGCCGACATGAAGCCCGCACAGTTTGACTACATCGCGCCTACCACGATCGATGAGGTTGCCGCAGCACTTGCGGCGGCCGAGGGAGACGGGAAGATCATCGCCGGGGGCCAGAGCCTCATGCCGATGATTAATTTTCGGCTGGTAAAACCGACCATCCTCATCGACATCAACCGGGTGGCGGGCCTCGATCGGATCGAACTGCACGGAGATCGGGTGAGGATCGGCGCGACAGTACGCCATCACACGACCGCGACAGACGCAATTATCCGCCAACACTTGCCAATCGTGCATGAGGCGATGCATCACGTCGCGCATATGACAGTGCGCAACCGCGGTACCTTCTGCGGCAGCGTCGCGCATGCGGATCCAGCGACCGAGATGCCGATGATGACACGGTTTCTCGATGGGACGGTCATCGCCTACTCTCAGCGCGGTAGACGCGAAATACCTGCAGCCGAATTTTTCGTCGGATCGCTGGTCAACTCGCTGGAACCGGACGAGTTTGTAATTCGCGTCGAGCTCGACGCGATGAGACCGGGTGCCGGATGGGGATTTGAGGAGTTTGCAAAACGGCACGGGGACTTCGCACTCGCCTGCTTTGCGACGACGCTGCA
Organism: Rhizobium lentis; assembly: GCF_014200175.1. GTDB lineage: Bacteria > Pseudomonadota > Alphaproteobacteria > Rhizobiales > Rhizobiaceae > Rhizobium > Rhizobium mulingense. The sequence goes on from NZ_JACHBD010000018.1 coordinate 16,430, forward strand.
TTGTGTAGATGGCATGGCGTCTGACGTTCGCGTTGGCATGATGGGCGTTGGTGAAACCCCGCTGCGGCTTGAAGAGATCGAGGGCATCATCGAGGGGACGGAGGTTTCCGAGCCGGTTCTCGATATGGTGGCGGATCGCTTGGCTGGGATCCTCACGCCCAACACGGATATCCATGCCTCTGCAGATTTCCGCAGGCATCTTTCAGGCGTCCTCGCAAAACGGGCCCTTCGCGCCGCCTGGAGCCGCGCGAACCACGAAAGGCTTCCAGTAACATGAGTGAAAAGACGATCACTGTCGGCGTCAACGGCGTGGTTATGACGCGCACGATCGAAGCAAGAACGCTGCTGAGCGACTTCCTGCGCCAAGACCTTTGCCTGACCGGAACCCATGTCGGGTGCGAACATGGCGTTTGCGGTGCCTGCACCGTCATTCTCGATGGAAGGAGCGTACGCTCCTGTCTGACGCTTGCAGTGCAGTCAGACGGGAGCGAAATCGAAACCATCGAAGGCCAGGGAAGCGTCGATAAACTCGGGCGAATCCAAGAAGCGTTCCGCCAGCATCATGGCCTGCAATGCGGATTCTGTACGCCCGGTTTCATCATGGCGATCATCGACCTTCTTCGCCACCATCCGCTGGAAACCGATGAGGAGATCAGGGAAGCGCTGTCGGGAAACGTCTGTCGCTGTACGGGCTATGAAAACATCGTCAATGCCGTCCGCGAACTGGCTAGGGAGAGAGGACCTCTAAAATGAAGATGCATTTTCTTGAAGGCGGCCGGCTGCGTATGCGCCGGTCCATCTACGTCCCCGGGGCGCCGAAGGAAGAAGCGATCGAGTTACCGGTTCACGCCACCCTGATGCGCCATCCCCAAGGCAACGTGCTGTTCGATAGCGGATGCAATCCGGAGGCCGCCATCGATCCAGGTGCGCGATGGGGCGGGTTAAGCAAGGTCATGGCTCCGATCTTTTCACCGGAGCAGACGGTCGTTCATCAGTTGAAGACTCTTGCTCTCGAACCAGAGGACATAGATGTCGTGATCTGTTCACATCTGCATCCCGATCACTGCGGCTGCAATTCGTACTTTCAGCGCGCAACGATCCTCTGCCACGAAGCGGAGGCGCAGGCCGCAACCGCAAGCGGCGCAGAAAATCAAGGCTATCTTCGAGGAGAATGGGACCAGTCCCGGGGTTTCCAGACCTTCAATGCGGAGCACGACGTCTTTGGCGATGGGCGCATCGTCTTACTGCCCATGCCGGGTCATACCCCTGGAATGACCGTCGCCCGTGTCGAGCTAGAAAAAGACGGTTTATTTATACTCGCTTCAGATGCTGCGCCGCTCCAGACGAACATCGACACCGGTATCGCTCCGAAAAATACGTGGAACATTGAGCTGGCCGCAGAGGCACTCGCTCGCCTGAAAGCTCTTCGCGAGCGGGGAGCTACCATCATTTCCGGCCACGACGACACGCAGTGGCAAGGGTTGCGAAAGGGTGTGGAGTTCTACGTATGAGCTATCGGGACCACTCCGTCGAGCTGCGGCCCAAACTTGTTGGCAAGCGGGTCAAGCGCACCGAAGATCCTCGTCTGCTGGCGGGTGTTGGTCAGTATGTCGATGACATGGCGCCGGCCGGTATGTTGCATATCGCATTACGGCGCTCCGACCAGCCACATGCCCGGATCCTGAACATTGATGTCGGCGATGCGTTCTCGGTGCCCGGCGTCGTCGCGATCTATGACGCGAGCGACCTTGAAGGAGAGATCAAACCGGCCATCCCGACTTCGCGCATGCCTGGTTACTACGCCACACCCATATGGCCGCTCGCACGCGGAAAGGTTCGATATGTCGGCGAGCCGGTCGTCGCCATTGTGGCCGAAAGCCGGTACGCAGCGGAAGACGCGCTTGAACATATCAGCATCGAGTACGAGCCACTACCTTTCGCTATCAGACAGGTCGATGCGGTCAAAGACGATGCGCCCCTCCTGCATGAGGAGGCCGGCACTAACACCATCATCCGCCGCGAGTTCAAGCGCGGCGATGTCGACGCGGCGTTCGAGGATGCAGCCGTCACCGTGAAAGGCAGGTTCCGGATGACGCGGAAGACCGCCGCTGCGATGGAGAACCGGTCTTATCTCGCCGAATGGGACAGCAGGAAACAATCGCTCACTCTTTATACGTCCTCCAATATTCCAGGCGTGATCCGCGATGTGCTTTCGGGCTGCCTCGACCTCCCAGGAACACGCATGCGCGTCGTCGCCCCCGATGTGGGAGGCAGCTTCGGCGGCAAGGGGTCGCTCTACGGCGAAGAAATTCTTGTATGCGCGCTGGCACGGATGCTGAAGCGGCCAATCAAGTACATCAGCGATCGGCTGGAAGATCTTTCCGCGACCAGTCAGGCCTTCGACGAACTGATCGAGGCTGAGCTGGCGGCAACCAAAGACGGCATGTTGATCGGCCTGCGTGCGGAAGTGATCGGCGATGTCGGAGCCTACTCGATCTACCCGTGGACTGCTGCACTGGAGACGGTGCAGGTCGTCAGCTTCCTGCCTGGGCCCTATCGGATGGAGCATTACCGAGGCCGGATTCAGGGTGTCCTCACACCAAAACCACCAACCGGTCCTTATCGTGGTGTTGGCCGCCCTTCCTCGACCTTCGCGATGGAAAGACTTATCGAGATGGCGGCCCGCAAGCTCGGCATGGACCCGGTCGAGTTCCGCCGCAAGAACCTCGTTCGAGCCGAAGAATTTCCCTATCGCACGGCCTCCGGCATCATCTGGGACAAGTCAGCCTTCCAGGAATGCCTCCAGGGAGCGTGCGATCAAGTAGATTACCCCGCTCTCCTGCGCGAAAGGGAGAAAGCCAGGAAAGATGGTCGATGGATCGGAATCGGTCTGGCGAGCTATGCGGAGTTGACCGGCATTGGGTCGCGTATCTCAGTGGCGCCCGGGATGCCGATCAACACAGGAACGGAAACCTCGAAGATCGAAATCGACGCCACCGGCGCGATTACCGCGGCATTCGGCATCTCCTCGCACGGTCAGGGGCTTGAGACGACATTGGCACAAGTCATTGTTGACGAGCTCGGCTGCAAGCTCGAGGATATTGAGATCAAGCATGGAGATAGTTCTCTTGTGCCCATGTCCAGTGGGACCTATGCCAGCCGTTCGGCGGTCTTGGGCGGCGGCGCCGCCACGCTTGCAGCTCGCAATGTGAAAGCCAAGGTCTTGCGCGCTGCCGCCTATCTTATGGAGCAGAGTGTCGAGGATCTCGACATACATGATGGCATCGTTACGAGTAGAAACTCAAACCTGACCATGACACTTAAGGAAATCGCTTCCGCGGTCTATACGCAGATGGGGCGTATTCCAATAGACCAGCGTGAGAATCTTACGGCTTCTGAAACCTACGACCCCTATCTCGGAACCGCCTGCTCCTCGACGCATCTTGCAATGGTCGAGGTCGATCCGGAAACCTACAGCGTGAAAATCCTACGCTATGTCGTGGCCGAGGATTGCGGCAAGATCATCAATCCGATGATCGTGGACGGACAGGTCCAAGGCGCAGTAGCCCAAGGTATCGGTGCTGCGTTGCTTGAGGAAATCGTCCACGACGACCAGGGACAGGCAGTTGCCGCAAGCTTTGCGGACTATCTCGTCCCGGTTGCCAGTAGCGTTCCCGATATCGGTATCGTCCATATCGAAGCAGATCTGCCGAATAATATCGGCGGCTTTCGCGGCATGGGCGAAGGCGGCACGATCGGCGCGCCGGCGGCGATCGCAAACGCCGTCTCGGACGCGCTTTCTCACCTCGGCGTGTCGGTGGAAACGCTGCCAATTACTCCAGAGCGCATTTTCCAGATGCTTCGCCACACCAGACTGTCCCCCGACGCGCCGGATTGACACTTAGCATCGCGTTTTTTTGGAAGTGCCTTGTGGGATGAAAGACCCTTCACAGGTCGAACGGGTACCTCAGGATATAGTCGGTGTCCTTGGAGGAGATGGGCTTCTTGCACTCGGAGCAGACCACGATGGCGGAAAAATCCTGCCCGCAGGCCTTATGCCGAAGCCGCATCGGTGGCTTGCCATCTGAGAGCCACCTGTCTCCCCAAGCCATCATGACGAGCATGGGCTTGTACAGATCGAGCCCCATTTCCGTAAAGCGATACTCGAAGCGTTCGCCCGCATTATAGGGAACTTTGCGCAATACCCCTGCCTGTACGAGCCGGGCGAGACGGTCCGCAAGAATGTTGGTGGCAATTCCGAGATTCTCCCGCATTTCCTCGAAGCGGCGAACACCGAACCAGCCTTCTCTCAGAATGAGGAAGCTCCAACGATCGCCAATGATCGCCAGCGTCCGCGCGACGGAGCACGGCCGCACTCTTTCCAAAAGTGTCGAATCTGAGCTTCTGCGAGATGTTGGGCGCGTCTCGACCGGAGCATATCCCGCGCCCGGTCCGTCGCGCGGCGCAACTTCTTTAGCCGTAAAAGGTTCCAGACACTCGCAGCAGACAGTAACGGGATGGCATTCACACCCACAACTTTTATGAATCAGCTGTAGCGGGGCTTTGTTGCCCCCCGTCAACCACTTGTCGCCGAACTCCATGAGCGAAAGCATCGTCGGAAAAAGATCTTTGCCTCGGAGGGTTAGAAAATACTGTTGCCCCGGCTCGTTGGGCCGCTTTCCGGTGCTGAGGATCTCATTTGCCACAAGGCTCGAGAGTCGGGATGAAAGCGTTTGCCGTGGAATTCCCAGACGCTGCTGAAATTTGTCAAACCGGCGCACGCCGAAATAAGCTTCTCGAAGTATCAGGAAGTTCCAGGTCTCGAATACAATCTCCATCGTTCGCCGAACTGATGATTGTCGCTGCATCAGCAAGGGTTTTTCAACATCGGGCGGGGAGGCAATATTCATGGGCATCTTTATAATCTTGTTCATCGGATAGTGGCTGGTCACGAGCGCGAATGAGTTGACGGTTCACACCACACATATAAGGTATCAGGTCTAATAATGAAAGCTTTCTGCGTCATAAGGAGGTTGCATGTTCAATCGGAAACGGACCCATTCCTAGTCTGAAGTGATATAGTAGGGGGCGAGGTAAATGCGCCGTGACCCTAGGAGGCAATATGGAAAGGATTGCTGACCCTTCAGAGGTGGCTGTTGTACTGCTCGCGGCAGGACAGGCACGTCGCTATGGGACCGCCACAGACAGCAAGCTCCTGGCATTGTTCGATGGTATTCCACTTGTCAGGCGAAGTGCCATGCGCGCCTGTGAAAGCAGGGCTCGTTCCGTTACCGTGGTCGTCGGTTTTCGAGCTCCGGAGTTGATTTCAGCTCTCTCCGGTCTTCCAATCAGCATTGCGCACAACCCCGATTTCGCCAGCGGGATGTCGAGTTCCTTGATAACCGGGATCATGACGCCCCAAGTTCGATCGGCGCAGGGAACACTGGTCATGCTGGCCGACATGCCGTCGGTTTCAACGGCTGATTTAAACTCGCTTATTGAGGCTTTCGGTGCTCATGGTGGTCGATCAATTATCGGAGCGACCTGCGGGAACATCCGCGGTAATCCCGTGATCTTTCCCAGGTCCCTCCTGGGCGAGGTCGCGAGGCTTAAGGGCGATCTGGGCGCAAGAAATATTATCCGAGCTTCCGATGTGCCCGTCGTCGATTTCGATATCGGCACTTCAGCGTTGCACGACGTCGACACGGTGGAAGCATTGATCGCAGCTGGCGGTATAATATCTTGATCTTCGGAGTAAGCAAACGATTGCTCGTCGTCGCTCCCTGAGTGGCAGCCTTAGGCCATTCAGCCGCCCGAGCTTACGGAAGGCACCAGATCCGCCAGCCTTTTGTGTGATGCGCCCGCGGTTTAAGTCAGGGGCAGATGAATCCATTTTGATCATAATTCTCCTCCGCAGCAGGCTACCGATGTGTGTCCAAGCCATTCGCCGCGCCAGCCGGCTGAGGGTTCTTTCAATCATATCCATTCTAGAGCGGATCGTTCTCCGCGGCCGTCGCGCCTTTCAATTCCGGTTAAGGTATTACGTATAAGGTTATACCTCATGTGCAGTTCAAAAGGTTTGCTCAGGCGGAGGGGAAATAATGTGGAGGATTCGGAAATTTGGCGTGGCGATACGTTTGTCTATCGCATTCGGGTTGCTGTTGTGCGCAATGGGAGTTCTGTCTCTTTCGTCAATCAGCCAGGTCGACGAGATCAACGGGAAGCTCAGCCTCATAAATGGCAGTAATAGCCAAAAATTTCGGAATGGCATCGATATGCTGGGCTCGGTCCGCGATCGAGCGGTAGCATTGCGCGACATCGTTTGACTGACTCGAATACGGATCAAGCAACGACAATCGTGATGATGAGAAAGCTACAGGCATCCTACGCTTCCAACTTCGCGGAGTTGCAAAAGGCCGTTAATTCCGACGTCGCCAGCACCGCCGCAGAGCGTCGCCTCGCTGAGGTTCTGACGGCTTTTCAGAATGACGCCGAGCCTTTGATTGCCGACGTCACCAAGTTGACGCTCGACGGAAAAAGAGACGAGGCAAAGCCGCTGCTCTTAAATGAACTGAGACCCAAGTTGACGGCATGGATTGGTGCTCTGAACAAGTTGATCGATTACGAGCAAGCTCTAAACCAAGGCGTTGGTGGCAAAGTTAAAGCAGCTTCTGATGAATTTAAATTTCTGACGCTAGCTGCGCTCGGCATAGCTGCCTTGTTCGGAGTAACCGCGGCATCGCTCACTATCCGCTCCATCATCGTGCCTCTGGCGAAACTACAGCAGTCAGTCCTGCAAATGATCGCCGGCGACATGGAAATTGACCAAATACTCGAGCGACGGAAGGATGAAATCGGTCAGCTCGCGCGGCAGATATCCGGCCTTAAGAATCATCTTTCAGAAAAAGCGGAGCGCGATGCGGTCGCCGAGCATCATCGACAGGATGCCGAGCGGCAGCGTTTGGAGAACGAAGGAGAGGAGCGCCAGCGGGCTGCCGAACAGACCAGTTCCGCCGTCGAACAAGTTGCCGATGCACTGAGGCAGTTATCAAAAGGTAACCTTCAGATTCAGCTTGATCGGCCTTTCACGGGAGCTCTTGAGCCGCTCAGATTGGACTTCAATTCAGCGATTAGCCAGCTTCGCGATGCAATGTCCGAAGTAAACGACAATGCGCAGGCGATTGCTGCGGGGGCTGAAGAAATCCGTACTTCCTCGAACGAACTCGCGGTGAGAACGGAGCAGCAAGCTATAGTCGTCGAGCAAACGGCTTCTGTCCTCGCAGACATGACAAGGCAGGTGGTGGAGGCAAGCCATAAAGCTCACGCAGCAGGGATCCTCGTCGGCGAGACCAAGGAACATGCCGAGAGGTCAGGCACCATAATGCGCGAGACTATTGAGGCCATGACAAACATTCGGTCTTCTTCGGTCGAAATAGGCAATATTATCGGTGTCATCGATGAAATCGCATCTCAGACAAACCTTTTGGCTTTGAACGCAGGCATTGAGGCGGCTCGGGCCGGGGAGACTGGCCGAGGGTTCGCGGTAGTAGCTCAGGAGGTCAGAGACCTGGCGCAAAGGTCTGCGGCGGCGGCGAAAGAAATCAAGTCTCTGATCAAAATATCCAACCTGCATATCAATGATGGGGTCCAGCGTGTGCAACAGGCCGGCAACGCTTTGGGCCAAATCGTTGTTCAGGTGCAGAGCGTCAATCAGAACGTCGACGCCATTGCTCAGGTTTCTCGCGTTCAAGCCGACGGGTTCAAGGAAATCAATTTCTCAGTCGGTAAGATCGAAGCAGCGACTCAGCAGAACACAGCTATGGTAGAAGAGTCGACTGCTGCCGTGAACAATCTCGCGAAGGAGACCGCATCGCTTTTCGAGATGCTATCCAGGTTCCAAACTGCCGATTGGCCGGCAAAGGCGAACCGCGCCGAGGAGCCGACGCTTTATCTAGTCGTGGCATAGCAACGCCGATGCAAAGCAGGACTTTCATTTTATGTCCGGTGTGATCTCCCTCCCCCCCAGAGGGATTAGCATCTGCCGAGGAACGGAACCTGACGACGCAGCAATCCACGGAGGGGAGATTGGCGGCGCTGGAACTCAGAGGGCCGCTGACCTGCGTAAGCGGCCGGAATTTTTGAGCTCTCGAAGGACTAGGGACGGAATAGTGACATCGAGCCGGAACAAGCGTTCGGTCGCCGTTTTCGGGAGTCGAGATGCGACGGTGCGATGAATAGGGTGCGGCTTGCCCTGGTCGCCAAACAGGACTCGTCGGCTCCAAGATCTCCTGACATTTGTGCACACAAGGCAGTGGAACCTCGATGTGGTCGAGGGCAATTCTCTGCGATCGATCCAGTGACCGATCGGTGCCTCGCCGGAGGCCGTACTCCTTGCCCTTCAAGACTCCACCAGCCGGCAGAAAAAGTGCTTGCTATATTGGGTATGACATCATACCTTATACCTATGCGCAGAGGAGCACAGTGCGCGGAATTCGTGGGAACGCACTTTAGAGAACACTCCGGAACCTTGACCGGCTTTTCCGGCAGGAGCAGTGCGCCCGCGCGAGCGTGGGAGGACAAGTTTTGAGAAATACCCGACTGCGTTGCACCCGCACGCAAACGATCAGGCCTTACCGAATGGGGAGGCCACTATGACTGTTCACGGAGTCATCGAAGATGTTGCAAGGACGTCGAGCCTGGCAGCAATGGCACGCAAGATTGAACATGCCCTGGTAAGGTGCCTGGAGATACCGGTAGCACTTCTGGTGCTTTGCGAAATTGTTCTGCTGTTTTCGGCCGTCGTCGCTCGTTACGTATTCCACGTCCCGCTGGTTTGGTCGGACGAACTGGCGTCAATCTTGTTTCTCTGGCTTGCCATGCTTGGTTCGGCCGTCGCTTTTCAGCGGCAGGAACACATGCGCATGACGGCGGTGGTCAGCGCATTGAAGGGCGATACACGCCGCTTCGTTGAACTGGTTTCGGTCGCGGCAGCACTTGCCTTCCTCGTGCTGATCCTGCCCGCATCTCTGGAATATGCCACCGAAGAGTCCTACGTCTGGACGCCCGCGATGAATATTCAGAACTCATGGCGCGCCTCGGCGTTGCCGACGAGCTTCGCTTTGATGCTTGTTTTCGCGGTGTTGCGGCTTCTGCAAAGCTCGAATCTCCGTCTCGCGCTCGGTGCGATTGCTGCCGTGGCAGCGGTCTTCTGCCTGTTTTGGGCGCTGAAGCCGGTCTTCGTCGGTCTCGGAAACCTCAATCTTCTCGTCTTCTTCGTCGGCGGCGTCGCGGCGTGTGTTTTCGGCGGCGTGCCGATCGCCTTTTCATTCGCGATCGCTACATTCGGCTACCTTATATTGACCACCAGAACGCCGCCTCTGATCATTGTCGGCAGGATCGACGAAGGTGTCAGCCATCTGATCCTTCTTGCGATCCCTCTGTTTGTGTTTCTCGGCCAACTTATCCAGATGACGGGTATGGCGCGGGCGATGGTTGCGTTCCTCGCCAGCCTTCTTGGCCATGTGCGCGGCGGGCTTCACTACGTGCTGGTGGCTGCGATGTATCTTGTATCTGGGATATCCGGGTCGAAGGCCGCCGACATGGCCGCCGTCGCGCCCGTGTTGTTTCCGGAGATGAAGGAGCGCGGCGCAGACGAAGGCGATCTTGTCGCACTTCTCTCGGCGACGGGCGCCCAGACTGAGACAATCCCGCCTAGCATCGTCTTGATTACAGTGGGATCCGCAACCGGGGTATCGATCGCCGCGCTGTTCACCGGCGGTCTTCTCCCCGGCCTTATTCTGGCGGTAACCCTTTGCTTCTTGGTGCGCTGGCGCTGCCGCAACGATGACCCGAGCCACGTCAAGAGGGCAAGTCGACGGCAGATCGGCAAGCTGCTCCTCGCTGCACTGCCTGCCCTTGCGCTTCCGTTCGTTATCCGTTCAGCCGTCATCGAAGGTGTCGCCACAGCGACAGAAGTTTCGACGATCGGCATTGCATACTCGGTTGTCGCGGGTCTGGTGTTCTATCGTCAGTTCGACTGGCGCCGGCTCAAGCCGATGCTTGTCGAGACGGCAAGCCTGTCCGGGTCTATCCTTCTGATTATCGGCGCGGCCACGGCGATGGCTTGGGGCCTGACGCAATCGGGCTTCTCGACAGCGCTGGCTCAAAACCTTTCAACGCTTCCGGGCGGTGCGGTGACGTTCATGATCGTCTCGATCGTCATATTCATCATCCTCGGCAGTGTGCTCGAGGGGATACCCGCAATTGTACTGTTCGCACCGTTGCTGTTCCCGGTTGCTCAGCAGTTGGGCATCCATCAGGTGCACTACGCCATGGTTGTCGTGTTGGCGATGGGTATCGGCCTCTTCGCTCCACCCTTCGGTGTTGGCTACTACGCTGCCTGTGCAATCAGCCGAGTCAGCCCCGACGCCGGCATGAAACCGATCGTCGGCTACATCGTCGCCATGGCCATTGGTCTTGCTGTGGTTGCCGCGGTTCCGTGGCTCTCGATCGGCTTCCTGTAATCCGACCTCGACCAACCAAAATTACAGAGCTTATTTGGAGGAGAACGAAATGGTAAATCTGACAAGACGCGCATTCACGATGACGACGACGCTTGGTCTCAGCGCCACGGCGCTCGGGTTTTCGATGAAGCGAGCGGCCGCAGCCGAATATTCCCTCAAGTTCGCTTTTAACCTGGCCGAAACGCACCCGATCACCGTGCGCGCAAGAGAGGCCGCAGCGCGCATCCAGCAAGAGACCAACGGGCGGGTGGAACTGCAGGTCTACCCTAACAATCAGCTTGGCAGCGACACCGACATGCTGTCGCAGGTGAGAGCGGGCGGCATCGATCTGTTCCTGAACTCCGGCATCAATGTCCTTTCGACGATGGTTCCCTCCGCATCAATCTACGGTCTCGGTTTCATTTTCCCGGACTACGACACGGTCTGGAAAACGATGGACGGCGAACTCGGTGTCGCACTGCACAAGCTCATCGAAAAAGTGAACCTCCTCCCGATGGAAAAAATGTGGGACAACGGGTTCCGGCACATCACGACCAGCACACATCCAGTCAACTCGCCGGCGGATCTCGCCGGCATGAAGATCCGCGTCCCAGTCGGAGCGCTATGGACCTCCATGTTCCAGACGTTTGGGGCAGCTCCGGCGTCCATCAATTTCAACGAACTCTATTCCGCGCTTCAGACAAAGGTCGTCGACGGACAGGAAAATTCGCTGGCCAACATCAAGACCGCGAATATTGTCGAGGTCCAAAAATACTGCGCGTTGACCCGGCACATGTGGGACGCGTTCTTCTGCGTTGCCAACAAGCGCAACTGGGAAAGCCTGCCGGCAGATGTGCAGGATGTCGTAAGCCGCAACATCAATCAAGCCGCGCTCGATGAGCGTCAAGATATGGCCAAGTTGTCGGAGTCCCTGGAAGATGTCCTGGCCAAACAGGGCCTGGTGTTCAATCAGCCCGATACCGAGCCGTTCAGGCAGAAACTCCGCGACGGCGGCTTCTACACAAGCTGGCGCGAAAAATATGGTGAGGAATTGTGGGCCATTCTCGAAAAGACGGTCGGCAAGCTTACCTAACGCCTAAGCACACCTCCCAGCGGCCGGTTGTCCGGCTGACTCCCGGGTCTCGTGAGGAATATCACGGGGCCCGGCCTTTCGTGACTGTGTGACAGCGAGCCCGCCGGCGCTCGCAGATCGGCGGCGCGAGCTCTCGACAAAAACACTCGCCTTGAAGGGATTCGGACCGGCGACACGTTGATGTCGAAGTCTAAGTAACTGAAGTACCAGTTGTTTCTCACCGCATTTCGATTTGGAGACGAAATCGTCGCTGCGGGTAAATGGCACGTCGACTCATACCAGGTATGCTTTTCTTTCCATCGCTCGCTCCGATTAACGCGCCGCCTCGGAGATGACGCGTTTCTCGGCGCCGTGTCACAGCTCGACCGCACTTTCCCGAGCAAGGGCGTGAACTGCGTCAAGCGCCGGCCCCATGCACAGGATCTCGGTGATCCGGCGCACCGTCTTTGCGAAGTGCAACATCTCTTCCCCACGAAGCGGTCGTCCCATCACCTCAGTTTCTCGGTAGGAGAGCCACTTCTTCAGCACCGGATAACCACCTAGGGTATAGCTCCAAACTTTCGCGGGAACGGCCAACCAGCCGGCCGCGCTATTGATATGAACATCGACGGCACCGCTGCCTAGGAGGGTCAGCACAGTGTCGAGATCGAGGTTGTGCCTGCTTCCGATCAGTGCGAGGGCCTCTCGCTCTTCATCAGACCATGGACGCTCCGTCACAGACCCAGCACCCGGCATTACAAGACGAGTACCGTTGGGCTTGCGCTGCACCGATCCCCAACCGACGGTGACCTCGTTGGTCGAACCATGTGGCAGTCCTAGCGTTGCAAGCCCCGGGCGCAGCGAGCCCCGTGTCACGCCATCGATGTCTACTTCGGCATCCAGCAGCGCACCTAGGAAGATCCCAAGATCCGCGGACGACTTAAACACCTCATCGTCACCCGGGAACGGGATGCGAGGCCAGTCGATGCGGAGTGCATCCATATTTCCAGCTTCATAACTCGGAGCGTTCAGGGTCGCGACGATGTGGTCGAAAAGCTGTTGGGGAGTGAGGTCACGCTGCGCGAGAGCCTGCTTGACCGATCGTGAGACGTTCGGTTCGATGTTTTGGCTGTCCTGTCGGACGACGGCCGGGAAGATAGAGACATTACTTTCCACCAAGTGGTGATCGCCCAGGGCGCTGATCATCTGGGGGCGGTAGAACACTCCCATCCGGTTGCGCTCACCCGCCGTGAGGAAGCGGTTCCCAGCCCCCACGTTCGCGGCGAACTCGGGCCGCTCACGGTCGATGAGATCGGTGTCGGTCCGCCAATAAGCCCAGCGCACGTCGAAAGGACGATAAGCGTAACGCACGATTTGGCCACCATCGTGATTCGCGGCCATTAGCGCCGCGCGGGTGTTCGTCGGCTTGTAATTGCCAGAAGCGTTCATCAAAGCCGGATAGGACTTCGCTAGCTCGGCGTCGCTAACCTTGGGGTCGAAGTACCGTCCGATGCGCTTCTCCAGCACGTCCCTGTCGATGCCGATCAGAAACTCATCCCGGCTCGTCTTCACACCGGGAAAGCTGACCGGAAGGAGCTGGGGCAGCGCGGGCCAGTCGAAGTAACCCGCGCCGACGGAGGATGGCATGAACTGCAGGCGCATCGAAAGCGAGGGTTGAACAACCTCGTAGAGCTGGTGCGGATTAGCTTCAGCGGTCGCGGCCAGTGTCGCGCGCTTAGCAACGCCCCAGAGGTTTCGGAACTCGATCGAACTCGTCGGCTGGTGATTCAGCTTGCGCACCATAGTCGCGATCGCCGTGCCGACCTGTATGCCGGTTGTGTTTGCCGGCGTTGAGAAAACCGACGGATCGGGCAGACCCTCCGGCGTCTTTTTGCCAGTTTTGTATTTGTCCCCGTTCAAGCAATCGATCGTGATACTATCGAACACGTTTAGGTACCGCTCCCGCATGCCTGTGCAGCTCAAGCTGTCGAGCCAACCGTAGTTGGAGATGAACGAGATCACGCCCTCGCCGGTCTTCTCAGCTATGCGTCGCTCGGCCATTCGGAAGAAGCGGACGTAGAGTTCATTTAGTCCCTGACCTTGGGGCGCGGCGACCTTATTGACCTTACGGTATTCGTCCGATAGCGCACGCTCCTCGGAGTTGTCGGAAATGCCGGCGAAGCCATCGTAGGGCGGGTTGCCGAGTACCACCAGAATGGGGCGGGACTGCTTCACGGCGTCGGCTGACGCACGCTCGGCTTCCAGCTCCGGGAAAGGCAGCGGCTTGTTCGTGTGCGGCTCCCAGCCGGTCAGCGCATTGGTCAGATAGATCGCAGGACGCTGGTCCTCTGCGAGAGGCGCATTCATATGGGCCAGGGTCATGCCAGCTTGCATGTGCGCCACCACGAACGGCGCGGGCATGATCTCGAAGCCGAAGACCCGATCCGTTGCCGCGGCGCGGAGCTTGTCCGCTAGGGCGCTTCCAAGGCCGTGACCCTGAAGGTTGTGCTCGATGCGGCGCAAGACGGCGTTGACGTAGCCTCCAGTTCCGCAGCACGGGTCGAGCACGTAGACGCGCTCGTCCGCCAGACCGTCGGGGATGCCGAGTTCGTCCTTCAGTGTGCGATCGACCCGCGCGACCATGTAGTCGACGATCTCGGCCGGCGTATACCAGACACCGAACTGTTTGCGGAGCTGAGGATCGAAGGCTTCGAGGAACGGCTCGTAGAAATATTGGACGGCTTGGCCCTCCTCGAAGCGCCTGAGGAATTCGGCGGCTTCGACACGGTTGAGGGTGTTGCCCGTCCAGTCCAGAACCTCGACTAGGTCAAGCTGCTTGATACTCTTGGGGGATGTCAGCTGCTGAAAGAGCGCCCCCCACGAAGGGGACGTGAAGATTCCAAGCCGCCGAGTGCCAGTCGAATTTGGCTGGAACCCGCGGCGTCGACCGCGCCCAGATTACCCATGATGAGAAGAGGCCATAGAATAGAGTTTGCACGAGGGTGGATCGGAAGAAATGGTCCCCCTTCTCCTCGTCGAACGTGATGCCGAGCGCATCCTCTAGAGCCGATCGAACAGTCTTCAGCGCGGGAAGATCGCCGGCTGCCTCGACGCGTGACAGAGCATCCCGCGCATAGGAGGCGAGAAACCAGGCGACATCCTTCGGTCGGACAAGGGCTACGTTCTGCGTTAGCGCCCGACGCAGATATTCCACAAGACCGCGCCCGACCGCCTGCGCCGTCTCGGAAGGCGTCTGCACTATGTTCCAGAACTCTGCTGCGCTGTCGGCGAGGCGAAAGCCTTCAAGGCGCAGCGCGTCGCCGCCAGGCCCTTCGCCGATGAGCTGGAATGCGCGCAGATTACAGACCAATATGAGGCGGTAGACGCCAAAATACTTGCTGACCTGATCCGGTGTAGACTTAAAAAGGGACTCGTCGGCTACGGGCTTCAGCTCGACGACTCCGCGTTCTGGAAGCTGCCCTTTGCGTGGCTCGCCCTTTTGCAGCTGGCTAATGGCGAAGAGCCCGTAATCGGGACTGTCGGCACCCGCGTCGGCGAGCTGCGACAGCGCCAACACCTTGGGCGAGAGGCTATTCCCCACGCGCTCGAACAAGGTATGGAGCGCGGGATAATAAGAAGTCTCGGGCGTGCCGGCTCCGAGGGCATGAACTCGCCGCACGGACTCGAAGAAGTCCTCCGCAATCTGGATCGGATCGTAACTCACGCCGCCTTAATCCTTCCGTCCTTCGATCGTTTGCGCCCACGCCGCGGATCTTGTCGTCAGCGTCATTTCTGCCTCGACCGCCAATCAGCTCCGCTTCGGTTGTTGAATAGATGACACTCGCGGCCAAACAAACGTCGCCGTCATTAAACCGTAGATCGCACGGAAATCGTTAATATCCCTTTGATTCAAGACCAACTGGTCGGAAGGAGATTCCGCCGACGCCTCATCGGCACAATCGTTCGTTTTTTAATCGTTTGGTCACCATAGCAAATCAAGGTAGATTCAACCGCCGCTTTGCATGAAGGGTCTCGCCATGGCGATGAATTCAACAATTGAATGGACTGATCACACCTTCAATCCATGGACCGGTTGCACGAATATCAGCCCGGGATGCGATCATTGCTACGCCGAAGCGTGGTCGAAGCGGTCAGGGCAAGTCAAATGGGGTAACTCGCCGCGCAAGAGAACGACCGACAGCTATTGGCGATCGCCGCATATCTGGCAGCGCAAAGCGGCGGAGTTCGCCGCCGCTCACGGCCGTAGGCAGAGAGTTTTCTGCGCATCGCTGGCAGATGTGTTCGATAATCAGGCTGACCCTGCTTGGCGTATCGACCTCTTCAAGGTAATTCGTGCAACACCTTCACTTGATTGGCAGCTCCTCACAAAGCGTCCGCAGAACATCAAGAAGATGCTGCCGCCTGATTGGGGGGCTACTGGGTATTCAAACGTGTGGCTCGGCTTTACGGCCGAAGATCAGGTTCGCTTCGATCAGCGCAAACACTTCATCAACGAGGTCCCCGCCCAAGTCTGGTTTGTTTCTTATGAGCCCGCAATCGGTCCCCTTCGCATTTCAGAAGCAGATCCAAAGCCCGATTGGCTGATCAGCGGTGGCGAAAGCGGTCCTGGTGCGCGCCCAATGAAGTGCAGTTGGGTCAGGGACATTATCGAAGATTGTGATGCTCTCGGGATCGCTGCCTTTCACAAGCAGTGGGGCGCTCCGGGTAACAATCCCCTCGTACAGGAGAAAGGTATCTCCCCCGCAGAGATCAAGGATATTGATCCATTCGGCAAGGGTGGTGGTCTCTTGGACGGAAGACTAATCAGACACTTTCCGGCTGGTGATAAGAAAAACGTAAACGCGGCCTGATCTTGACAGGTCTGTAACACAATCGCAACCTGCTGTTGATTGACAACAGGAGGCGCGACAATCGCTGAATTCGGCTGGAAGATAGGTTCAACGCCTCCTTCGTTGAGCGCGCACAGTGATGCAAAGCTTCGACTGATCGCGCGTTATCTGGAAAGTTACTTTCCCGCAATTCTTGTAAATCATGCCCAGGACCGGCAGCGCATCACTCTCGTTGATGGCTTTTGCGGTGGCGGGAGATTTACGGACGATGGTTCGATCGTAAGCGGCACCCCATTTTTGTTTCTCGAGGCCGTCGCGAAAGCAGAGCGGATAGCAAATGCCGGTCGAAACAAGCCTTTGAAGATCGACGCAGAATACCACTTCGTCGACAGCAAACGGGATCACGTCGAGTTTTTGCGGGCGGAGCTGATAAAAGCCGGTTACCTGGACCAGCTTGACCGATCGATCTTCCTTTACAACGCCGACTTTGAAACCGTATTTCCGGATATCTGTCGTCGTATCGAAGGCCGGACCAAGCGCGGGGTTGGGCGGTCAATCTTTTTGCTGGATCAGAAAGGCTACTCCGACGTTGCTTTCGAAACGGTTCGGATGATTTTGCGCTTTAGCGCAGCAGAATGCATCCTCACGTTTGCGGTCGGTTGGCTGATCGACTATCTGACCGACAAGCCACAGACGTTGAAGCGCGTTTCACCCATTGAAATATCGGAAGAGCAACTTCGCGAATTTCTCCGCTTCAAGGACGAGCAAGGTGGACGATACGTCATTCAACGTCTGCTGTTGCGGCACATCGCCGATGCAACCAAAGCCAAATTCCAAAGCCCATTTTTTCTTCGCTCGAAGGAAGCCCGAAAGGACCTATGGCTGGTTCATTTGTCAAACCATCTCAAGGCACGGAATGTGATGGTCGACAGCCACTGGCTGATCAATAACCAGTCCTTGCATCAAGGGCATGGCGGCTTGGAAATGTTGGGCTTCAACCCAAACATCGATCCGGACAGTGCTCCAGATTTTTGGTTCGGCGCCAAAGACGAGGAGGTTATGAAAGACCGCCTTGCTGAAGACTTCATGCGAAGAATGCGCGACGCGCATGGCAGCATCTCGGTTGCATACGGAGATTTCGTCACTTCCATCGCCAACGAAACGCCTGCTCGCCTCGCCGATATTGATCAGGTGACGGCATTCCTCGTCGAGGAAAAAGAGCTGGACCTCCGGAACGAAGGTAATGGAACGAAACGGACGTCTGCTCCTGTGTACAAGGACACAATCGGTGTCGCTCAGCAACCGAAGCTTTGGTCGCTAAGCAGCAGATAGCGAATGGAGGCAGGACGACTTCCAATACTGAAATCCTGATGTTTTCGGGTTTGCGTCCAGCGCTGCGTCAATCCAAAGCTTCCATTTTTAAATCGCGTCAGACATGCCCGGTGTCACGCAGTGACGTTCGACTGGTGTTGAAGCATGCGTAACTTCACTTCGTCAGCCATTCTCCATAGGCGTCAATGTCGATCATCGGAACCGTGCCGCTGAACTGAAGGCGCGAGATCAGCTTGAACAGGAACGCGGTCGCCGGCTTACTCTCTGGGACGAAGTCGTAATTCGTATTGTCTTGCCATATGAAGTGCCCATGGGATGCGATACAGCCCATGTTCAAGCGGCGGCCTCCGTCGCCGGCGAGCAAGACCTTCTCCAGCGACATACCCATCGCTGGCGTCCACTCACTCTCAAAAGTCAGGATGCCGCCAATAATGGGGATGAGAGGCTTGGGCGGATAGACGCCTCCGGCGTGTGGAATCGGCAAGCTCGTACGATGCAGCTTTCTAACGGTCGCCACCTTGTCCTGCGCGTAGCGAACAAGCTGCGCGTCTGCTGTCTGCTTGGCTTCGAAGACGGCATAAACGCTTTCGGCCGGGATTATGGTCTGGCCTTCGTAATTAAAGATGAATGGCGAATACTGGCGGTCGAAAACCACAACGTCTATCTGATCGCTGAACGTGCCAAGGCTGTCGACGACAAAGGCCTTGGCAACGCGGTATCGCTCCGGCAGGTACTTCTCGAGAAGGCTGATCCAGATGTTCTCGCTCGCGTCGCCTTTCGTTCCCGAATGGTGAAAACTTGCACGGGCGGTCGCCAGCTTCTGCTGGATGTCGTCGTGAAGCGATGAAAGAAGCTGTGCCAGAGACCATCCGGACATGTCGATTACCTCGGATTATGAGAGCGGGAATTTAGGTCCAAACAACGTTCGCCATGCCTTGAGCGCATCACCGTTGCGTCCTTGCTTGGCGAGGTTGATCGCGCTTCTGGCATCGCGGCTGGCGGCTAGAAGGAGATCACGGGCGCGCTGTTTTCGCGTCGCGTCCATGCCCTCGCTGATCGGCGGACCCAGGCCGGCCGGATCGGCCCATGTGTCGAAGACGCGGTCTGCAAGCGTCGAGAATAGCCCCTCGATCTCGTAGTCGAAACGGCCCTGCCATCCGCCGTATAGGCACTGAAGCGCCATGACCTCGATCAGGAACGACGGCTTGACGGGCTTGTCCGATCCGTGACGAGGGTTGTTGTTCCAGTATTTGACCATCCGAACGAGACCCTTCCATTCGTTTGAAAAGGCCTGATGCGCTGCGGTCGCCTTCTCGGCGTGGATTTTCGGATTGGTCTTGATCCACTTTCCATTGTCGGTGTCGGGAATTTCGTAATCGTCGCCCGATGCAAAGGCGGGCACGACATCAACGCTGAGGATGCGGTAATCCGTGTTGTCCTCGGCGTCGACGACGACACCAAAGTCGACGTTCGCTGAGCGAGCCTGTTTACGGACGGCCTTTTCGCCGTATTTATCGACGAGAGCCTTATGGAAATCGTCGATGACGACCGACGGAGCCTTGTCCCTGTAATCCTTCTCGCTGTCTTTGAGAACGAAGAAAATATCGATGTCCTTCAATGGCTTGGTTTTGGTATGCCGCTTGTAGGACCCCGTCAGGAAACTGTTGGCAATCGCGAACTTGGTGACGAGATAATCGCGGACCTCATTCTGACGGGTCGATGCGTTCTGCTGCTCGCGGTCGTTCAACTCGAGCCGGGACTTGAACTTGCGGAAGGCTTCGTCAGTGGTCAGCATCAGTTCTTTCTCCAATATGCAGCGCTCCCGCCCAGACCACTGTGCTCGATCGTCGAGCCGAGGCTGTGGCGAACGAAACCGTCTGTCGAACGATATGCGCCAATGCTCCAGCCCGGAACGTCGGGCCGACCAGGCTTCGTCTTCATAAGAATGTCGTAGGACGCGTCGGATGGCGCAACGCCTGCTTTGCGGATGTGATATTTGAGCTGGTCAGTGTCGGTCCAGAAGCCGCCGCCGCCGTTCCAGCTGTAGACGATATCGATATCCCAGCGGACGATAAGCGCGCCGGTCCTCTTGTTGTAAACCTCGAGAACAACCCGCTCCAAGTCCTGGGTACCAAGCCAGGTTTTCAGGGCCCGCATTTTGCTTTCCCAGCTGTTCGCGAGCTCGGCGGGATCGAGACCGCTGAGGCGGATGATGTCCTTGAGGCTCTTGAGGATGTTGTCGGCCACATAAGTGACCGAATGTGTATAGGTGTTGACGGCAACTGTTGTCATGAGCCGAGAAACCCTTTCGGATCGATCACGAACGCTTGGGCGTCCGCCTTTGCGGTTTCGCTGCCGGTGCTCTCTGCGCTATCGCGCGCGGTGATCCGGGAACTGTGTTTCTTGAGGGAACTGATGACCCAATCGAGATCGTCCGCGAGGCACGGAAGCGAAATCGACCAGTCGCCCTTCAGAGGGTCGTATCCAAGGGTGTCTTCCTTGGCATCCGATCCATCGATCGCGTCATCGTCGTACAGGCAGTAGATGCGCGTGCGCGGGCCATCGCATGTAACGACGATCGCTGCGTCGTTGGTAGCCTGATCAGCGATCATGCTCGCCGCCGTGCCCGCTATGGCCAGAAGTTCGTTGCGGTTGGCACCGGTTTTCCCCTGCGTCAAAAGATCGACGATAGCTTGCCACGTATCTATCGCGTCCCGATGCGGCGTACTGCGGAAGGAGCGGGCGTAGGTGCTCATGCGCGATTCTCCTTGAGGCGGACTTTGCGAGCAGTCTTGGCCGCTTCGATGATCTTCGCCATCGTTACACTGCCCGGGTCCATGGCGGTCGCCGTGTCCGAGGCAAGTGCGTTGGCCACCATCTTGCGGATCGCGCGGCCGTCGAGACCGACACAGGCCTGGGCGCACTCGTCCAATCCTTTGGCTTCCAAGAGCCGACGCATCTCCGGATAGACTCTCGACAATCCGCCGAGGCAATCGCGCAGAATGCGAAGGCAGGCGTCCTTGTCGGGTAGCGGCACTTCGATGATCAGATCGCAACGGGACAGAAATGCCTCGTCAACGGCCTTAGGGAAGTTGCTGGTGGCGACAAAGAGGATGTTTGGGTGCTTTTCCGCAAGCGCGTCGAGCTGAACCAGCACGGCATCCGTCGCGCGATGAACATCGACCGGATTAGCCTCCAAGCTGAGCTTGCCGCGATCTGCTGCCAAGGTTTCGACTTCATCCAGCAAGACGATGATGGGGCCGGATTGCGCCGCTTCCGAAATCGCCTGTCCGAAAAGGTCGGTGACAGCCCGCTGGGTCTTACCGTGTGCAGCGCTAGCGAGCGAGTGCGGTTCGACTTCGACAAGCTTGAACGCTTTGCTGTTAAAAGCCTCGGCGATACGGTGCGCGAGCCCTTTCGCAAGCGAGGTCTTCCCCGTGCCCGGAAGCCCGGTCAGCATGATGACGCCATGCAAGGGGATGACCGAACGCGCCACCTTCTGGCGGAGCGTGAAGTTCAGCACAGCCTGTGACAGCAGACGGTTCTTTGTCTGCTCGTCCATGATGATGGATTTCCAGAGATTGCCGAGAGCGTCATTCGGCACCT
Source organism: Rhizobium lentis (assembly GCF_014200175.1). Classification (GTDB taxonomy): domain Bacteria; phylum Pseudomonadota; class Alphaproteobacteria; order Rhizobiales; family Rhizobiaceae; genus Rhizobium; species Rhizobium mulingense. Next base: position 37,792 of record NZ_JACHBD010000018.1, read on the forward strand.
GGGTGATCTGGTGGATGCCCTTGGGCAGCTCGTTCATTGTGACGGTCTCTCTCTGGTTCATGGCGTCGCGCTCCTCAGCCGCGGGGAGGATTGGGATCGCGGCCGTGGCTATCACTGCTCGCGATACGGCCGTCGAGATTACGGATGCGCAGTTCCGTACCTTGATTCCGGCTGACTTCCCTCGCCGCACTGACAGCGTCGCGTTTCGTGCTATGATGGCTCGTTGCGCGCTGGCCACCGCCACGCTTGACATCCCAGCCGCCGGAGGGTGCTGGAACGACATGATGAGTTTCGGGACCCTTCGTCGGCATGGAACACTCCTTAGCTACGATTTCGTTCGACATATCGAACGTGATCGCTTGCGCCTTGTCAATGACAAATTCGTTCGATATACACCGAACAAAGCTAAATGCTTCAACCTACATTGGAATTTTGTTAACCATGCCCTCCACACTCGGTGAAAAGCTCAAGGAACTACGGCGACAAAAGAAGTACTCGCTCGACGAGCTCGCCAAGCAGAGCGGGGCCAGCAAGAGCTATCTTTGGGAACTGGAGAATCGCCCCGACCGCAAACCGTCAGCCGAAAAGCTCATCGACATCGCTCGCGTTCTGGACGTGACCACCGACTATCTGATCGACGACAACGCCACTTTCGACGACGCCCAAGTCAAAGAGGTCTTCTTCCGCAAATTCAACACCCTCGACGCCGAGACAAAAGGCCGGGTGATGGACATGATCGACGTTTGGAGCCGTAAGAAATGAAACAGCCTTTGACGTGGCAGGGGTGGGCGTCGCGGGTTTCCCTGTATGTCAGGGAAGGTAAGAAACTCCTCGGTCTACCAAGGTTCCCGATCAGGATCGGAGAGTTCGCCGAGGATTACAGCAAGCAGCACTTTCCACGTGACCCGATCACCATGATCAAGGGACAGGACTTCAAAGGTAAGTTCGAAGGGGCGCTGGTTCCGAACGAATCGAAAGACGAGTGGGCAATAATCTATGACACCGGTCACTTGTCAAAAGGTCGTGTGAACTTCACACTGGCCCATGAATTCGGGCATTACCTCGCACACCGACATCTAAGCGGTGAGCCGTTCTATTGCTCTCGGAAGGAAATGTGGGCCTGGGGTAGCGACTATGCCCGGATGGAGGTCGAGGCCAACAGTTTCGCCGCATTCGTGCTTATGCCGCCCGACGATTTCCGCGATCAAACCAAAGACTTCAGGAAACCGAGCCTGCAGGACTTCGAGGTCCTTCGCGACCGCTATGACATCTCGCTTACCGCAGCCGTTCTGAACTGGCTCAAAACGACAAAGACGCGGGCAATGCTCGTGGTTGGTAGAGACGGCTTCATCGACTGGTCGTGGGGCAGCGAAACGCTCTATTCGTCAGGCGTGTTTTTCAGAGCCAGACAGATAACCACGCCAATGCCAGACGATTCTCTTGCTGTGCTAGGGCCGACCGCCGACATTACGGAAATCCAGCATCCTCCGGGTGTGTGGAACGAATTCGAGCCGGTTTTCGAGTCCGTCCTGTTCGCAGAATATCACGAGATGACGCTCTCCCTGCTGATCTATCCATCGGTCGGCGGGGGCCGCCGGCCATACAATAGCGATCAACGTCTCGGCGAAGGCACTTCCGAATTGAGCGAGGAAAGCGTTTGAACGACGGAACGACGATCACGGAAGCTCGCAAGAAGGAGCTGGGTGAACTCGCCCAGAGGAACATCGAAGGGATGGCGTTTCCTGCGAGCGATTGGGAAGCCGACACTCTCGCGGAAGTTCTCGCTCTTCCGCGTGTCGTCGTGACGCGCCCACCCGTGGACGCCTTGCTCGCCGCCGACATGGCTCCCTATCACTGCCACGCGAACTGTGCCAATCAAGAGGCCAACGATCCCGATGGCACCAGCCGTCACGTCACCGGCTGGCTCGTCTACGGCTCCGACCTGATCCTGCACTCCGTCGTGCAGATTGACGGCGAATGGCTTTGCATGACGCCGCAGCTGGTGCCGGTAGCCAAACAGTTCCAGTTCATTCCCGATCCCCTCATCGAGTGGCGGGTGAGCCGCGATGGCAGTGGTAATGAGGCATTTCGCGGAGGGATCGTGTTGCCCGAAGCTCTGCGAAGACATCCTCAAGATCATATTCGGGTTCGGGACCGGTTCCGAGAGTTGATGGCATCCGGCTTGTCGGCCTTCGACGCCCGCAAGGTCGTGGAAGAAACGCTTGGGGACGAGCTCAAACGAAGTGGCATGATCTGATAGAGGACCGCGAGTTATCACCCGCCCCGGCTTGCAACGACGAAGGGGGACGCGACAGATATCGCGTCCCCTTTCAATTGTTCCGGATCTCCCCGCAAACAGCTAGTGGATCATTCGATCTTCGCGGAGCCTGCTATATGCGATACCGATGATGTCCGAGCTGAATTTTTCGCCCTTTTGCGGATTCCAACCACTCAATGCCTTCTGGATGCCATCCACATCCGAGATTTTCTCGTGATCGGCAAGGAAATGCACCGACGAAAGTAGTTCCATCCCATAAGGGCTTTCGTAGCCTTCAAAGAGGAGGCTCGCCCGCTTGATGACTTCCTCCGCACGGTGGCGCTCGTCACCCTGCAGAAACTCGTCGGCCAATTTGTAAGCCTCAGGAACGACAGTCGTCTCCCGCGTGTCGGAGCTGAAACCCTTCAGGACATTCTTCTTCTCCATCGCCGAAAAGACTGTCCTAAGGTCATCGGAATATGGACCAAACTCATTGCGGGCAAACGCCATCCGGTAGTCCACTCCCATCGCCTGTAGGAAGTAGACAATCTTTTGCATGACGATTCTCGTAAGACTTCCGCCAAAATAGTCTGTGAGATCACCGAACGATTTGATCAAAACCGCCCGTTCGAAGTTCATTTCCATATTCACACTCCCACTGGCCTTGCCCTTCTCCGAGGGCTCGAACACCAAGAATTCAACTCCATCGACAGGAGAAAGCTTTCTGACGAGAAGAGGTTTCACTTCCTTCCACTCAAGGCCGCCATTTCCGCAGCCGAGCGGTGGAAGAACCACGCTTCTAATACCCAGCTTCGCAACCTGCGCAAGGAAATCGTCCAATCCCTTGTCGATAAAACCGATCTGTGATTTCCCCCGCCAATGATCCTTCGTGGGGAAATTGACAAGAAATTTCCAATTGTCCTGATCGAGCATATCCGTATTCTGGTATACGAACACTTTACCCGGTCGGAGGATCTTCCGGTCGCAAAGCCTCTTATACTCGTCGAAATTCCCGGGCCACCGCCTCTTGAACTCGAGCGCAACCCCCTTACCCATGACCCCGACGCAATTGACCGTGTTCACGATCGCGTCGGCCGGCTCTGCGAACATGTCGCCTTGCTTGAAAGTCACAGCCATCAGAAATAACACCCACGTTTCGCCAAGACTGGCAAATCGACACCCGCAGCATGCATCATGCTTTCAACCTGAGCTTTTATCCAGTCAGTTTTTGTGATGATACAGTCGAACATGGACAGAGGTATGGCGTCGCGTACCAAGAACTCCGCCATCCGCTTTCGCGCGCGGTCCTGATATCGAGGCGGATCGTCCCGGTTCGCGAAATATCTCGTAACTCCAGTGTATCCAATCTCCGGAATGCCAGCGGCATAGGAGCCGTCGTCGAAAAGGCTCCAGTCTACATGAGTTTCGATCTTCGAAACGTCCGCTTCGAAGCGCGGCGGCGGTGACTGCGAATTGCAAGCGGTGTCGCTAAACCAAAATGGCAGCTGGCTGTTCACAAACTTGTTTACACCCGCCACGAAAAACACGCGATCGTCCATAGTGGCCTTGCCGCGCACGACACCGTTAGGATCGACAAGGTCAACGTTACCCATGTGGATTGTGTAAGCCATCGATGTCAGTGGCGAGAAGTAAAATGCGACATGGTCATTGATCGCTCGATCGCACGGAGTTCGAAACTCTGTGCCGCGACGATTGACGATGCTGGCATAGGAAGTCTGGTGGCAGAGTTGCGACTGACCATGATTCTTTGACCTGATCTGCCTGTCCGCAAAGAAACGAGCACAATCCAAATAATGAGTCATTCGAAAAATAAAACGAGGAGCCGGCATCGCACTATCCGAGACAATCACAGGACGAGCGGATAGCGCGGAATTCTCGTCAACACAAGGCGATGTAAAGGCGTCGAGCAAGAGAAAACTAACATTTTGTCTAATGAGAGTTAGCTCGAAAATAGAATTTCCCGCGCCAATAGATCCAACCGTTTGAGCGCTATTCTCGCAGTTCAAGTTCGATTCTGAACTCGAAGTGTGCCGTGTTTTATATTGGAATTGCATGCGCACTTAAGTAAGCATCCTGCAGGGTGATGCTGCGAAGGTTAGTATTGTCGCCGCCTCCATGGGTGAGGTGAACTTACTATCGTGCCCGTAGTGTTCCTGTCGCCAGAAGGCTCCAAGGCTGTGAAGCAAACATTACACCAACCCCCACGCCCTAAACCTCCCCCTCCCCGTCATCTCTCTGAGGCCGAGCTCCAAAACGATGCGCCGCGCCGCCTGCGGCGTGACGCCCAGCGTCTTTACGACCGTTTTAGCCGACACCAGCGGTTTCGCCATCACCAGCTCGACCAGCTCCGGCAGTCTTGACGAGGCCCGCCGGCCCAACAGTTTTCGGTCCATCATCGTTTTCGCCAGCGCCAGACGGTCATGCTCCTTCAGGCCGATCTCGGCGGCCGCCAAAAAACCGTGGGCGATGGCGAGCAGCCGGGTTTCGCGATCGCGATGCCGGCGCCGATTGACGGGAATGGTTTTGAGGCCGAGATTGATGGCTACGAGATGTGCGGCAGTGGTGACACCGGCCTGGCGCAGGATCGAAGCGGCAAACAGCCGGCCGAGCCAGGGCGCATGCTGCAGCACCGCAATCTCGTTCCAGGCATCGAGGGCGACAATCGCCTGCAGCACCGCCGGGAGATCATTGGCCTGCCGCAACACGTTGCGCCATTCGCCCAGCCGCGCGTCCTCGTTCCAATCGAGATCATAAACCAGCGGATCCTTGTCGGGAGCCCGGCCGCGCCGCGTTGCGTTCTCGATCGCCGCCTCGGATCGGGCAAGCACCGCGTCGATGGCGGCATAGTCGACACCCGGGAGATCTTCGCCCGCGTCACCGTCTTCCCCCTCCCCTTTCGGCTCAACAGCGACAGGCCGCTTAGCGGCTGCGCCCCTCTCAGCATCATCGGCGCTGTCCGATGTCACGTCCGAGGTTTGCCTGAGCGTGCAAACGCCGTCGACTGATAATGCCCAGGAGGGCGCTTGCCCCACAATCCGCCGACGGGTGCGCAGCACGTCGCGGGCGATTGTCAGTTCATGGGTGGGTGTGCGAATATCGCGGGTGTCGTCATGGAGAACGAGGTCTTCGAGGTGAACAAGTTCGCCGTCGATCCACAGCGAGGCACACGCATCGGCGTATTGCGTGCGTTCAATCCAGCCGGCGCCGACCGGTGAGCGGGCGATGCGCTCGTCGAGGCGCGCCAGTTCGATGCCAGCGCGGAATGCCGGCTCCATCAGGGCGGTCATGCTGATTTTCGCGAGATCGTAAGCCATTGATTTTATGGTAAACGACTTTTTATAGGAACTCTATATGCATCTTAAGGTTCGCTAGTGGGCATTATTGCTGGCTAGGCGTCTCACTTCCGATAAGTATCGCTTATCGGAAGTGATTGCCAGAAGCCCGCAAATCAGTGAAAACGGAGCAATGGACGGCCGCCGACGCAGTTCCGGCAGCCGGATTTCGCCGCTTCAGGAGCTCCCGTGGACATCATCGCCCCGAAAAAATCAGCACCTGACGCCATCGCCCGGCGGGCCGAAGCCCTCGACACCATCGCCGCCGTGCTGCCGATCGACCGGCGCGACAAACTCGCCGAGATTCTTTCCGACCAGGATGTCGAGACGCTCAAACATCTGGTCAACGAGGGCATGGGCGACAATACACTCAGGGCGCTGACCTCCGACCTCAGCTATCTCGAAGCCTGGTGCCTGGCGGCGACCGGCAGCTCGCTGCCCTGGCCAGCACCGGAAGCGCTGCTGCTGAAGTTCGTCGCCCATCATCTGTGGGATCCAGCACGGCGAGAGGCCGATCCCGAGCACGGCATGCCGGCCGAAGTCGAGCAGGCGTTGCGAGCGGGCGGTGTCCTGAGAACGTCGGGGCCGCATGCGCCGGCGACTGTGGGACGACGGCTCGCCAACTGGTCGACGTTGACCAAATGGCGCGGTCTCGACGGCGCCTTCTCCTCCCCTGCCCTCCGATCAGCGCTGCGCCTCGCGGTCCGCGCCGTGCCGCGGCCACGCCGCCGCAAGAGCGCAAAGGCCGTGACCGGCGACGTGCTGGCCAAGCTGCTGGCGACCTGCGGCAACGACAGCCTGCGCGATCTGCGCGATCGCGCCATCCTGATGGTCGCCTTTGCCTCCGGCGGCCGCCGGCGCAGCGAAGTCGCCGGCCTGCGCAAGGAGCAACTGACGATCGAGCCGCCAATTGCCGGCGAGGACCGCAGCCCCCTCCCCTCATTGTCCATCCATCTCGGCCGCACCAAGAATTCCGGCGCCGGCCAGGACGAAAACGTTTATCTCACCGGCCGGCCGGTAGAGGCGCTGAATGCGTGGCTGGCGGCGGCGAAGATCGACGGCGGCAGTGTGTTTCGGGGGATCGATCGCTGGGGCCATGTTTCCAGGCGCGCGCTCGATCCGAAGGCGGTCAACGATATCGTCAAGCAGCGGGTGAGAATGGCTGGGCTGGAGGTGGGGGAGTTTTCGGCACATGGGTTGCGGTCCGGATACCTTACCGAGGCAGCCAACCGTGGCATTCCACTCCCCGAGGCAATGGAGCAATCGCGCCACCGATCCGTGCAGCAAGCATCGAGCTACTACAATAGCGCAGCGCGCCGCAGCGGACGGGCGGCAAATTTGCTATGATGGCGATATCGTAGCATTCTCGACCATCGGGCTGTAGCGGTCGAGTTAAATTCCGAATCTTGCTAAATTTTTACTCTTGGTGCCCACGACAGGTTTAGACATTTCTCGGACCGGCTTTGTACAAGTCGGGTTCGCTATTGGTAAATTGCCAGCTTGCAATTTCGCGAAACAGCCGCTCGATACAAATGGGCAGATCCGAAGGCATACGGAAACTTTGATGCCACGGCAGTTGCGCCGACCGAAATCGATCTGCAAGCACAATCTTTCTTCCAACAATTTCCGTTTTCCCGTCCACCTTTTTGATCCACTTTTCGAAGCTCATAGGTAGATAGTCTTCGATGGTATATTTCTCAGTAATCCAAACCGAGGGTGATAAAACTCCCGTAGATCTCTCTCCTCCAGCGAGGGCTTTAGCTTCAACGAGCAAACGGTGTTTTGAAGTCTGCTCCTCGTCGACAACCTCATCGAAGTTGTCTTTATCGCGATCCATCACAATAAAGAATTTTCGATTCAGAGAACGGATGGATACCAGGTTGCTGCCCTCCTGATCTTGATCCTCAAGAGTCAGGTATTTCAACAAGGCGCCGCCGTAAAACGCGACCTGATAATTGATACCTTCAATCCAAGGAGCAAAACCCTCGTTTTGAGCATAGAGCTGGAGCCAGCGGTTGATATAAATCCGGTCGGACGGTCCTTCCACCCAGATCACGCCGTTGGCCTGCGCAAGATCCGCGGAACTGACACCGAGGTCGTCAAGGACGTCACGCCGATCTGCCAGTAATGATACCCGGGCACCGACCGCGCGAAAAACGACCGCGTCAATCGGCTCGGTGACGGACGGATTGATTAGCGATGGAGAGTGCGTAGATATAAACACCTGTTGATGCCGATCCCTCGCGATCTTCGCGACCTCGTCAAGAAGGAGGCGTTGGAGGCGAGGATGGAGCACTCGGTCTGGCTCATCCAGAACAACAATCGATTGTTGGGCGGCGCGACGCATGAAGGAGATCACGTAGGCGAACTGGCGCCAACCAAGCGGAAGATACTCGACCCGGAGCACCGAGGGCTGGCCGCGGTCGTCTGTCAACACGAGGTGGACGTTCCCGGCCGCTTCTTCATCTGGGCTGAACGGCGGAGCATTGATCTCCGCGCCAGGAATTTCGACCCTCGCAATCCCGTGGAGGCTCGGCCAAAATTCATTTAGAATGTCAAGAAAGTCAGGGGTATCCCGTTCGGGCCAGTTTCCGGCAGGCTCACAATACTCAATTGCTGGGATCTTCGCTGCCGCTATCGTCTCCTCAATCGTTTTCTTCCAGCGCGGTGCTGGATCGATCAGGGAACCCCTCAGGGCGCGCCCAAGCGGCATTGTCGCCTTTTGCGAACGATGATGTGGCTCGTGTTCCTGACCCGGAGCAACAGAGAGGAGTCGTTCCTGACTTGCTCTCGTCGCATCCCGCGTGGGTGATGCCCGAAATTCGGCCTGAAGAGCCCAATCACCGCCCTCAAACCGAAATCCTGAAAAGGCATCGCCGGGTGCGTTCTCTCGCGGAAGACTCGGCCAAAGCTTCGCGCAACGCAAAGCACGGATCAAATCCAATACCGTCGTCTTGCCTCCGCCATTGGGGCCGATAACGATGTTGATCCGCCGCGGAAAAAGCCACGGTGCGCAACCGACGTTATCGGCATGATAAATCTGCGGTAACGGTTCTCGCAGCGACTTTTCGCTCCAGTTCAGAGCTCTTATCCCCCAAAACCGAAATCGGGTGATAAAATGCGGCTCGAAAGTCCCCTCGTCAGTATGCATTAGTTCCCCTTTTTTGTCGTTTTGCACTCAGACCGGGTCTTCCTCACTTTGTGTGGTCCGTGTAATCGAGCTGTAGCATGTGTTCCCTAGCTAAACCCTGTACAAATCTTGCCATTTCAGGAAAGCCAATCTTCAGAAAGAACCTTGCTGAATTTTGGTTTACCCGCCTGTTGATCGCACCTTTGTCACGCGGCGACTACCAATCCAGCACCCCAGCGCCCGTTTGTTCCCCAGGGGCATGGCCTGGATTACGAACTGGTTCGGGCGACGCCATTAGATCACGGCAACTGCAGCTCCCACCAAGGACGAAACCGAGACCGCCGCAATGCCCCAAAAGATACAAAAAGCCGCATACCAAGCGCTGACCTCCTTCGAGGCCGAGGCCGATAAGTTGATGGGGGCGCTCTCAATATGGGGACTGCCATTTCGATCGATTTACTCGAGTGTGATCCTCGGCGCCGAAGTCGCTTTTAGCGGCGGGCGGTTCAAGGCAGATCGCAAGCCGGATGGGGAGAAGGGCGCCACCATGCTGGCGCGCCTAACATATTGGCGCCCATATTTAAGTACGGCTACTGCAGAACTTGGCCGTGACCTCCAAAACGCGTTGGACGCCGTAACACCCGAAATGCACGCGGAGATCAGGCAAGCCCTGATCTACGCACATTTTTGCGAGCTGATGCCGTTTGCCCATCGTGGCGCGTTTAGGATCGAGCAGACGGCGGATGGCTTCCGGTTGTCTTACCCAAATAAGGACGCTGCACATTATGAAGCTTTAGACGTGATCGCCAGCGAGCTTGCCCTGACGGCCATGGAAAAACACTTCCCCTTCAATCCGGCACCTTATCTGCGCATGATCGAGACGTGGCCGCGTTTGGATGGCGATTTCATCGGAGCTCTGCGGGACGCCTATAAGTTTCACTTGAAGAATGTCTATGAGGACATCTTTATCGGTGCTGAAGCCTATGAGCGCGTACTCGGCTTCACCCATGAGGAGTTTAAACGCGTCCGGGCGGCGCTGATGGCTTATGGGACATGGTGTCTCGGCATGGCGAATGCCGCAGAAGCCGGTGCCATGCAGGAGAAGGGTGAGCGGCATACTTATTTTGCCAAGGAGTGCCTAGAATGGCTAGCACCGCTTCACGTCTCGAGAATGGTGCTCGGGGTGACCGACCAAATTGCCGGAGTGCCGCGCGACCGGGTGGACAAGATCCTCAGATACTTCCAGGAGCCCGCGGTGGCGGGAGCGACGATCTCAGGCGAGGGGTATCTCGCGCCGATCCAGGTCCTTGGCGACTCGTTTCTGTTGTCGCCCCGCGCGCTACAGCTCATGACGCCGGAGCGCAACATCCTCTACGTCCTCAATCAGGTTGACCGAAAGCAGTTCGACGAGCTGGTGTCCGGCGAGCTAGAACCCTCTTTACTGGTACATGCTCGTCCCATATTCGAAGCCCTGCCTGGCGTCGAAATTAAGACCAACGTGATCTGGGCCGGTCGCGAAATCGACATCGTCGGTTATTGCCCCAAGACCAACTCGGCCGTTCAGGTCCAAGCAAAGGCGGCAATTCCTGCAAATGGCGCCCGTATGACGCGGCAGCTGGAAACCAATACACTGAAAGCCATCGAGCAATTGCAGGCGTTCGAGAAACTTGCGCCGGCCGAAAAGGATGAAATGATCCGCACGACTTTCAAGGTGGATGCCGAGAATGTTCGATGGTCCTCGGCGGTCCTGTCACGCTCCTCATTTGGAACCGTGCGTGCCTGGGAGGCGATGCAGGGGCGCGGAGCTCTCAATCTGCAACTGCTACAAAGCATCGTGAACGATGTCTCGGCCGAGGACGCCTTCGATCTTGCGACCCTCCCCCACCGCGCAATGAAGACGATGAGCGATATTACCGGTAAATGCTTCAAATCCTGGCGGGAAGAAACGCTCGACGTTTTCGGAACCAAGATCACCATCCCGCTTCTCGACCTCGACTACCCCGAGATCGGTCGCGCCCGGGCCGCATTGTTGCGCCGCTGAACCCGCAGCAGGCGGGTCCGCGCCCCCACCGCTTCGCGTCAGCACATCACTCGGCCAGGGAGGCTTGGGCGACGCAGTTGGGTGATCTCTCCCAACGAGGTAGCGACCCAAAGCAGAGGATCGTTCTATCGAGCGACTTGAGTGCTAATAAGGGAAGAACTTTGAAATTTAAGTTGGCCAAATGACCTGAAATCCGAGGTCTTCCTCCGGCCATGCCAAACCGAACCCGTTTCCCAAAGCCAAGGCTCGATCGTCGGCCCCAGTTACCGGAGTTTCCACAACGATCAGTTTTCTACCGGTCCATTGCTGGTGTTGTTCATAGTCCAACAGCTGGCCCATTGCTGTACGGATTGCGTACCTTACCGTAGCCGCTTCTGTCGGTTTGATCTCCACCATGACGACACCGCCCCTCCCATCGTCGTAACGCAGATCGTCGCAAAACGTCGCTGGGAAAGTTACGGACGGGTGACGTTTGCGAAGATAAGACTCGAACCTCTTGTGCAGGTCGTTATGCCGTGGGCTGATAACAGCCTCGTGCGCTCTCACGTAGCGCCGGTAACCCTCTGCCGTCGCTGCCCCTGCCCTCTTTTTGCTTCTGCGTTTGTTCGGGTTGTGCGCCGGTGTCTCCTGCCGCCCGTCGAGGAGCTCTCGGATTGAACGGACAAATCGCCTGGCCTCAGGGTCTTCCGTATCCTCTGCGTACCACCAGCTTGCTTGCCCGCTCCACCCCGGTCCACGATCGAGCATCAGTGCACTCTCTCTGTCTTTCGGGTCGAGTAAGTACGCGTTCTCGATGCGTGTCCTGCATCGAAAATTGTCCATCTCGTCTCGCTCGTGCTGCTCGGAGGGGTATACCCCGTTGAAGAACTGCCGCTTGCGATAAAGGCGAGCGTGTCGATACCAGCCAATGACGCATCGTGGGTCGTTGCCTTCCACGGGGGCAGTCCAGACTATGTCGACGTCGTCGACGTAGTCATCCGTCCGGCTCACTCCCAATTTCTCGATGGCGACCTTACGGTCGATTTCGCCTTTGATTGTCTCGAAGTGACCGTAGACGTATCCGTCGTCACAAGGAACGAAGTTGAGCTCCTCCCCGCAATAGCCCTGCTTTCTCGGAAAGCCGCCTCCGCCCTTGGGAGGATCCCTGGGGTCTCGTCCAGCGTAATGTTTCATCCAAGATATATTGCAAAACAGAAGAGGCATTCTGATATCCATCGCAACAAGTAATCACATCAATCTTCACTCCCTTCATCGTTCCTGCAAGGGACCAACCATCCGGAAACACTATGATCCAGATTTTCATCGACGACAGCGGAAAATCGGATCAGTCACCGGTTCTTGTTCTCGGAGGATATCTTGCCTCGAAGGAGAAGTGGCAGGTCTTGGATACCAGCTGGAATGAGATTTTGGCCAAGCACGGGATGACCAGTTTTCATGCCGCGGATGTATGGCGGCTAGGTTATTCTTCTGGGGTAAAGAGCCCCCTCGTGCGAGGCAGTGTTTTCGTGCAACTGATCGATTGTATTACCCAGCATGTCGAGCATGCTTTTGCTGTCTCGATTCACCTCGATAGCCACGAGCATTGGTTCGCACCCAAGCAGTTTCCTGAATACCCGTCGCTAAGGGTCTACAACATGGCATTCTATGGACTGCTGACGCAGATCCATCAGCACATGTTCAAACGTCACTTCAACAAAAACCTCGAGATAACGTTCGATGAACAAGGTGGCGAATCGACCTCCAGGATCCTTGAAGGAATGGAGGAGTTCTCTCGTCTGGCCGCCGGTGATTTCCCGGGCCTCAATATTGCCACTCCAAAATTCATGAGCGACGATAACTGCCCAGGCCTACAAGCTGCCGATATGCTGGCTTGGCTTTTGCGACGAGACGCGTTCAATGCCTCTCGTCAAGTAGACCGCTCGCAAACCGCCGAAGCCTTGATGTTGGGCGAGGCGCTTTCAATGCCCTATTCCGTTAAAATCTGGACAGATGAAGAGCTCCGGCAAGCTTCGGAAAACGTTCTGAAGACGCTACGAATGTCAATTCCGGACGCGATCTGACTCTGGTGAGCATTGGCCGCATACCGTTGTTCCCTGCCTTTCCCGAAAGCTTTCGGCGGAATTGTTTAGAATCAATACCTTAGTCTGTTGTCAGCTGACTACGTCCTTGTGCTCTCTCTATATACGATAAGGTAGCGCGACCGGTGCGCCATTTCACGCCCGCATCGCCCTGCCAGAATTCACTTTGAGCAGCGCCATTAGCATCGGGCCGAGCGAAAATTCACCTCTTCTCGCCCTTGATGTCAGATCCCGAAGATATCCGCCGGCCGATGTAATGTGCCCTGCCCGCTCCAATATCGCGGCCATCGTCGCTGCAGCATTTTCTGGCCCCATTGCCTCGCAGGCGTCCTGGTAGGCCGAAGGGCTCACGCCCAACATAGATCGGACCACGACGGCTGCCGTCATGAGTTCCCGCCAGCCACCGATTGACCCGCCGGGGCCGTACATGGAAATCCCTGGGCACGCTCTCAGAACCATCCCAAGTGGGAACGACTTTATCGGCTCGGCTTTGCGCCCAATATTTTGGCTCGGCTTTGCGCCCTGCTCGTTTCTAGAGCTAGGTTCAAATTCATTACTGGATTCGGTATTTGAATTCTGTATGTGCTGACGGAACTCGTTACCATTGGTGTCGGATTCTTGAAGATTGATGTGATTTTCCAGCAGATTGATCACTTCTTCTCTCAGCATCTCGAGTTCGTCGAGGATTACGACCAATTCCGCTGCGGCTTTTGCCCGGCGCAGCCGCGACACGGCTTCGACATAGAACTCTTCAACCTTGGCCCAATCTCCGGGAACGTCATCCTCCATCGCCGCGGAGATCAATTTCCGGATATCCCGTCGAGCTATTGTGATGCGCTCTTTGACAATCTTGAGCTGACGATTGGCCTCTGCAACCTGCTGAGCCATGACCGCAAGTTCTTCTGAGCGGGCAAGAAGCGGTGCAAGACTGAAGCCAAAGGCCGTCTCGATAGATCCGTCAGAGCCTTTTCGTGCATAGCGCTTGCCATTCGGGCTGTCGTTCCGCTGGATGAGGCCAGCATCGACCAAGAGGGCCAGGTTCTCGCGCAGCGTCGTGCCGGCGATACCGTTTGCCCGTGCCATGAGTTGGGCATTGGACGGAAAGACGACAAGATTCGATTCCTCCTTGAGCTCTGTTTCTGGGTAGAACGATACAAGCGCGTTGAGCACCGCAAGCGCTCGATCGCGCAAGCCCAGCAGCGATCGAGCGTCGCAAGCATCGCGATAGATCTTCCACTTGTCCGCCGACTTTCCTCGCCTGATGTCTGCGGATTTGAACTGCGCTGTCACCAAGGCAAGCGTTATCGGCCGCCGCCCGAAGGGCGTCGTCACATTTCCACTCTGCATTTCCTTCACCTTCCAATAGGCAAAAGAAGTCCGCTCACCAAAACGGTGCCAAAGACTCTTGACTGCGATTCATGGAAATGCGATTCTCAGGCTGCTTAGACCATTGAGAGAGGCTTCCACGACGGCGACGTTTGGGGGCCTTTTTCTTTTGCTGTTCCTATCCTCACTTATCCTTCAGATGGCGGATTTTCTTTCCTGAAGTCCGCGTATAGCGCGGGAAGCTGCTCCATAATAAACCTGGCAAAAGCCTCGTCCCGATCTCGGTTAATTTCGATTTTGCAGTGCTTGCCCCCGACGGCGAGCGTTGCGATTTCATGCCCGTCAGACGACTTGGCGACCAAGTGGGGCAGGGATGCAGAGGACGCCTTCACATCATCTAGCTTGGCCGCTCTCAGAACCGCCAGGAAACGACCGTCCGAATCCTTGTGGGCAAATGATTTGTCCTCAGTTGCTTTGAGAGCCTTCTTTTCCGCGCCGTCGACCTTCAAGAGATCGGCTAGTTCTTGCCACCTTGGTCTCCCGATTTTCGGCGCACGGCCAATCGAATCGATTAGCCACCGTGGAACTGAGCGAGCGACACCAATGAGCTTGTGTGCCTCCTGCCGGTCAACGGACAGTGCCGTCTGGATGAGCGATCGTTGGAAGCCTCCGTCCTCGAGTTTCAAAGCAAACGAGGCGCGCTCGATGAACGTAAGATCTTCCCGAGCCGAGTTCTCGATGCCCTGAGCGACTACGAGGCGATTGTCGTCTAACTCGCGGACATAGGCCCTCACCCTAAAACCGAGTTCGGTTGTGGCGCGAACCCGACGATGTCCATATGCAATCTGGTATCGACCCGGGGCCGATGGATGCGGACGAACAAGGACCGGAATCTCTTGCCCATGGTCCTTGATCGAGGTCTTCAGCGCCTCGACCGCCGCTATGTCATGATCCGCGAACCGGTCGGCGAAGGGGGAGGGATCGATTAACGCCGGGTCGAGATCAACCGGAACGGCCCCGTTCGCCACCTGTTGCTTAAGCTCTTCGTAGTCTCTCTCCACCTCGGAAAAGGTGTCTTTCAAAGAACGAACAGCACCCGACGCCACTCGCTGCACCGGTTGCCTCGACTCTTCAGAAGCGACGTGATCGCCTCCGCCTGCGAAGAGGGAACGGATGGACTGTGTGCGTTTGCTCATCGTTACATCCCTAACCGAACAGCTGATTCAGCGCTATGATGTAGTCAGCTGACAACACGTTAAGTTTCTGATTTGTTTGCGAACCGTCCGCTTTCATCGGCCCCAAACCTTGTTGATCAATTCAATCACTTCCTGGTTCACCGCGTTGATCGATTCCATCGCTCGATCATACGTCGTCCGACCGACCGCGCCTCGCGAAAGCTCGTAGAGTGACTGCTTCGTCAGCCCGGCGTTCGCGATGGCTGTCGATTTCCAAGCGGCTGCGGCCATCACGTCTCCAGCGAAAACGTCGCGCAGCAACCCAACGATCTCCTGCTCAGGAACGTCACGCGGATCGTGTCTCGTCACGAGAAATCTCAGAAAATCGTAGTCGAGCCGACCACCTGCCTCTTCAATGACCGAGACAAGGTCGGAGGTCATGAGGAGAAACTGGCTCATGGAGGCGACATCCACCATTTGCGGGTGAACGGTGACGATCATTCCGGTCGCTGCATTCAACGCTCCCATTGTCAAAAAACCGAGCTGCGGAGGGCAGTCGACGACGACAACGTCGAAATCGTTCTCGACTTGGCTGATCGCACCAGCGACGCGACGGAAAAACAAATCCTCCGGACGGCCACGATTCTGCAACATGTAGCGCGGCGTCTGGTGCTCGAACTCCATGAGTTCGAGGTTTCCGGGAACAATGCTAATCCCGGTAAAATAGGTGGGCCGGACGATCTTCTTCATAGGCACCCGCTGGTCGTCATACCGGAGTGCACCGTAGAGCGTAGTATTTTCCGCCACATCGAATTCGGGCTGATATCCGAACATGGCAGAGAGAGACGCCTGGGGATCAAGGTCAATCGCCAAAACTCGATATCCCTGCAAAGCAAGGCCTTGAGCAAGGTAAACCGACGTCGTCGTCTTTGCGGAACCGCCCTTGAAATTGGCAACTGTTATGACCTGAAGCTTTTCACCATGGCGTCGCCGCGGCCAAAATCTGCTCGCTTCTTTGGGTCTTGCTCCAGCTAGGTATTGGCGAAGCTCGTTGATCTGTTCCAACGAGTAGGAGCGCCGCCCGGCGTTTCCGAGATCCGGTGATGGACCTAGGCCATCAAGCGACAGCTGCCGCAAATAGCCATCCGAAACGCCAACGATTTCGGCAACTTCTCCAGAGGTAAAGGACCGCAGCGATTTTTGAGCCATCGGAGGAAAAGCTCGCTCTCCTACAGCCCGCAACCTGGCGGATAGCGCTTCCGCGCGCTGCGTGATGTGTGCGGAAGTCGATGCCAGATCGATTTGTCTGTCAATCACGTTCACTTTGGCCTCGGTTTCAGACGGTTTGTTGGCGTCAGACGCGCTATTTCCGTCTCATGATAACGCACGATTCTGCGAGTCTCGCAAGAGAAATAGGGTTAACAAAACCTCAACGAGGCCGCTCCTGCTCGCAACACATACCGGTCGCCAGACGGCTTTATCCAGCAACTTCAAGTCATTGGCGAGAAGGTCGCAAACTTTGATCACGATGCGTTCTACTGTGAATCCTACAAGGTGAAGCTATCCGTCCAATTCGCAATTCGGAGCGTTTCACTTCCATTCAAGGTCAATGAGTGCCACGACTCAGGTCAAACGACCTTGTAGGATCCTACAACTACCGTCCGAATCCGTTCCGTGCTGATTTCCCGCCGACCAATATCGACGGAGAAATTCATGCAGGTTCTCGCGATTTCCACACCGCGAAATGTTTACGAAACTCGGCTTCTTCACAATCATCATCAGCTACGTGCACGCGTTTTCTCCGAGCGTCTCCGCTGGGAGGTTGACGTTATCAACGGTCAAGAGTCGGACGCCTTTGACGCTCTTGCGCCGACCTACATTCTCGCAATTTCCAACAGTGGCGCCGTAGCCGGCTGCGCGAGACTGCTCCCGGCACTCGGCCCGACCATGGTGACGGACATCTTTCCTTCGCTTCTTCCGAGCGAGGGACTCGGCGCGCATCACTTCATGATCGAGAGTTCTCGCTTTTGCGTCGACACGACCCTGCAAGAAGGAGGGGGCTCCGTTCATCAGGCGACGCTGACCATGTTCGCAGGCATCATCGAGTGGTGCATGACGAACGGCTACAGGGAAATCGTCACGGTCACCGATCTGAGGTTCGAACGAATCCTTGCGCGTGTCGGTTGGCCACTACGGCGGTTGGCGGAGCCCAAGAAAATCGGAGTGACCACGGCCGTCGCGGGAATCCTCCCCGTGAATGCCGACACGTTCCTACGGCTGCGACCCTCTGATTATCGATCCGAACTCAGCTCCGTCAGTAAAGCAGCGTAAGGAAACAGCCGTGAACCAGCTTCGCTCCCATCCCCGACTTGTCCGCAAGCTTCAGGAGGCCCTCGGCGACCAGCTCTGCGTCGCCTTGGACGACTCGACCGTCGTCGAGATCATGCTCAATCCCGACGGAAAGCTCTTCATCGAGCGGCTCGGCCACGGTGTGGCGCCGGCGGGTGAAATGTCCTCGGCCGCCGCGGAAATGGTAATCGGAACGGTGGCACATGCCCTCCAGTCCGAAGTGGACACCGAGCAGCCAATCATCTCAGGGGAATTGCCGATCGGCGGTCACCGATTTGAAGGCCTGCTGCCGCCTGTGGTCGCCAAACCAGCCTTCACGATCCGCCGTCGAGCCTCGCGCTTAATCCCGCTCGATGACTACGTGCGTTCCGGCGTGATGTCGGAAAACCAGGCGGCGACCGTCCGTAGTGCGATCTCCTCGAGGCTCAACATCATCATTTCCGGGGGAACCGGTTCCGGCAAAACGACGCTCGCAAATGCCGTCATCGATGAGATCGTCAAATCCGCGCCGGAAGATCGGCTTGTCATCCTTGAGGACACGGCCGAAATTCAGTGCTCGGCCGAGAACGCCGTGCTTCTCCACACCAGCGATACGGTCGACATGGCGCGCTTGCTGAAGAGCACCATGCGACTCCGTCCCGACAGGATTGTGGTCGGAGAGGTTCGCGACGGCGCCGCCCTCACATTGCTCAAGGCATGGAACACCGGTCATCCGGGGGGAGTGGCAACGATCCACTCGAACACCGCGATGTCGGCGCTCCGCCGTCTCGACCAACTGACCGCAGAAGCCAGCCAGCAGCCGATGCACGAGGTGATCGGGGAAGCGGTCGATCTCATCGTCTCGATAGAGCGGACGCCACGCGGGCGGCGCGTTCGCGACGTCATCCAGGTCGAGCGCTTCGCGGGCGGCCAATATGAAGTCGAATCCGACCAGCTCACGGAAGAACAGGAGGCGCGCCATGTCGCGTAAGAACGCCGTCATCGCCGTCGCCCTCCTCGCGGCACCCATCGTCCTCGCCTCGGTCGCGCCGGCGCTCGCCAGTTCCGGCGGCGGTCTTCCCTGGGAAGGACCGCTGCAGCAAATCCAGGAGTCGATCACCGGTCCGGTCGCGGGTGCCATTGCTCTTGCAGCGGTAGCAATCGCCGGCGGCATGCTGATTTTCGGCGGCGAGCTGAACGATTTCGCGCGGCGGCTCATGTATATCGTCCTTGTCGCTGGCATCCTGCTTGGCGCGACCAACATCGTCGGCTTGTTTGGCGCTACCGGAGCCTCGATCGGACTGCCCGACGAGCAGACCACCTCTGTCAGTCAAACTGAAGAAGGGGAGGGGGCTCATGGCTGAGTTCCTGTCCGGGCTTCAACGCAACCGCATCCACCGCGCGCTGTCGCGACCGAACCTTCTGATGGGCGCGGACCGGGAACTGGTGCTGCTCACGGGTCTTGCTGCCGTCATCCTCATTTTCGTGGTGCTGACAGTCTATTCCGCCCTGTTTGGCGCTGCCGTCTGGATCGTCATCGTCGGGCTTTTGAGAATGATGGCAAAGGCGGACCCGTTGATGCGACAGGTCTATGTTCGCCATATCTCCTACAAGCATTACTACAAGGCGACCTCCTCGCCGTGGCGTCGGTATTGAGGAGCACGCATGGTCGCTCTCAAACGTTTCCGGGCCACCGGCCCGTCCTTTGCGGATCTCGTCCCCTATGCCGGCCTAGTCGACAATGGCGTCCTTCTTCTGAAAGACGGAAGCCTGATGGCCGGCTGGTATTTTGCCGGGCCCGACTCCGAAAGCGCCACCGACTTGGAGCGCAACGAACTGTCGCGACAGATCAATACGATCCTGTCGCGGCTTGGATCCGGTTGGATGATCCAGGTCGAGGCCGTGCGAATTCCCACATTCGACTATCCCTCGGATGATCGCTGCCACTTTCCCGATCCGGTCACGCGCGCGATCGATGCAGAGCGGCGTGCGCATTTCGCGCGCGAGCAAGGGCATTTCGAGAGTAAGCACGCGCTCGTCCTCACCTATCGGCCGCTCGAATCCAAAAAGACGGCGCTCAGCAAATACATTTACTCGGACGAGGAGAGCCGGAAGAAAACCTATGCCGACACCGTGCTCTTTATCTTTAAGAACGCTGTCCGCGAGACCGAGCAGTATTTCGCGAACACTCTTTCGATCCGCCGCATGGAAACCCGCGAGGTCATCGAGAGAGGAGGGGAGCGTGTCGCCCGCTATGACGAGTTGCTGCAATTCGTCCGCTTTTGCATCACCGGCGAGAACCACCCGATCCGGCTGCCGGACGCTCCGATGTATCTTGACTGGATCGCCACGGCCGAGCTTGAGCATGGGCTGACGCCTAAAGTTGAGAGCCGCTTCCTCGGCGTCGTAGCAATCGATGGGCTGCCGGCGGAGAGCTGGCCGGGGATCCTGAATAGCCTCGATTTGATGCCGCTCACCTATCGTTGGTCATCGCGCTTCATCTTCCTCGATGCGGAAGAGGCCCGGCAGAAACTGGAGCGCACCCGCAAGAAGTGGCAGCAAAAGGTGCGGCCGTTCTTCGATCAATTGTTCCAGACGCAGAGCCGTTCAGTTGATCAGGACGCCATAACCATGGTGGCTGAAACCGAAGATGCCATCGCGCAAGCCTCCTCGCAGTTGGTCGCCTACGGCTATTACACCCCCGTTATCATTCTGTTTGATCACGATCGAGAGGCATTGCAGGAAAAGGCAGAAGCGATCCGCCGGCTGATCCAGGCGGAAGGGTTCGGAGCTCGGATCGAAACCCTCAACGCCACCGACGCCTATCTCGGCAGCCTGCCGGGCAACTGGTACTGCAATATTCGGGAACCGCTGATCAATACCAGCAATCTTGCGGACTTGATCCCTCTCAATTCCGTATGGTCGGGCAATCCGGTGGCGCCGTGCCCGTTTTATCCGCCGAATTCGCCGCCGCTCATGCAGGTGGCGAGCGGGTCGACGCCGTTCCGGCTCAACCTCCATGTCGATGACGTCGGTCACACGCTGATTTTCGGACCAACCGGCTCGGGGAAGTCGACGCTCCTCGCGCTGATCGCGGCGCAGTTCCGCCGATATGACCAGGCCCAGATCTTTGCCTTTGACAAGGGTAGCTCGCTCCTACCCCTGACGCTCGCCACCGGCGGCGATCACTATGAGATTGGCGGCGATGCGCGGGAGGACGGGAAGGCACTGGCCTTCTGCCCACTGTCAGACCTCTCCGGCGACGCTGATCGCGCATGGGCCGCGGAATGGATCGAAATGCTCGTTGCCCTTCAAGGCGTCACCATCACCCCGGATCATCGCAACGCGATCTCTCGCCAGATTGGATTGATGGCAAGCGCCCCGGGCCGTTCGCTATCGGACTTTGTAAGCGGCGTGCAAATGCGCGAGATAAAGGACGCGCTCCATCACTATACGGTTGACGGTCCGATGGGACAGCTTCTCGATGCGGAACAGGACGGCCTCTCGCTCGGCGCCTTTCAGACTTTCGAGATAGAGCACCTGATGAACATGGGCGAGCGCAATCTTGTGCCCGTGCTGACCTATCTGTTCAGGCGGATCGAGAAGCGTCTCGACGGCTCCCCAAGCCTGATCGTGCTGGATGAGGCCTGGTTGATGCTGGGCCATCCGGTGTTTCGCAGCAAGATTCGGGAATGGCTGAAAGTGCTGCGCAAAGCGAACTGCGCCGTCGTACTCGCCACGCAATCTATTTCGGACGCCGAACGGTCCGGGATCATCGATGTGCTGAAGGAATCCTGCCCCACCAAGATCTGCCTTCCGAATGGCGCCGCCCGGGAGCCTGGAACCCGTGAGTTCTACGAGCGGATCGGGTTCAACGAGCGACAGATCGAGATCGTCTCGAACGCAATCCCCAAACGAGACTACTACGTCGTCACCCCGGAGGGCCGACGGCTGTTCGATATGGCGCTTGGCTCCGTGGCGCTCAGCTTTGTCGGCGCATCCGGCAAGGAAGACCTGAAGCGAATCCGCGCGCTCAGTTCCGAACACGGCCGCGACTGGCCGATCCACTGGCTTCAAACGAGAGGAGTTCACGATGCCGCATCGCTGCTCAACTTCGAATAGATCGCTCGCGGGTTTGGCGGCGGTCGCATTGACAATCGGCGCTATCGTGCCCGCAGATGCAGGAACCGCCACTGGCGCCGCGACCGAGTGGACTCAAGTCCTCAATAATGGCGAGTTGGTCGCTTTGGTCGGTAAGTCCGGCGAGCAGATCCAGAATCAGCTCACCCAGATCAGCCAGCTCGCGCAACAGATCGAGACGCAGCTCAATATCTATCGGAATCTCCTACAGAACACGGCCACTCTCCCGTCCCAGATGTGGGGGCAGGTCGAAAGCGATCTCAATCAGCTGCGCAGCATCGTCGAGCAGGGGCAGAGCATTTCGTTTTCGATGGGTAATGCCGACGACGTGCTGCAGCAGCGCTTCCAGAGCTACTCAAGCCTCAGGACCAACTTGCCGGACGCGACAAGTTTTTCGTCGAGCTACCAAACGTGGTCCGATACGAACAGGGATACGATTGCCAGCACGCTGAAGGCGGCTAGCCTGACAGCTGACCAGTTCGACAGCGAGGAGGGCACGATGTCCTCGCTGCGGTCGATGTCCGAGACCGCCGACGGGCAGATGAAGGCTCTGCAGGTGGGCCATCAGATCGCTACGCAGCAGGTGGCGCAGATACAGAAGCTTCGAGGTCTGGTCTCCCAGCAAATGACCATGATGGGAACGTGGCTTCAGTCCGAGCAAACCGACAAGGACCTTGCACAGGCCCGTCGGGAAAAGTTCTTCAACGCCGAGATCAAGAGCATTCCGGAAGGGCAGAAGATGGAGCCCCGCTGGTGAGCCGCGTCGTCGTCATTGCCGTGCTCGCGCTTGTTGCAGCTGTTTCGTCGGCGGCGACTGTGCTGATCGTTAATTCCAAAGAATCCAAGGCTGCCCTCACCGAGGAGCAGCGCGCTGTCAGGGAGAAATTCTTTGGCTCGAATAAGGAACTGCCACCAATCAAGGACGGTCAGGAGATGGGCCCAAGATGGTAATGCCTCCTCTTGAACGTTCGATCCTGATCGCTGGCCTACTTTGCTTCATCCTCGCGGCACCCGCTTTAGCACAAGAGGGGCAGGTCCTGACGGAACTTGAAAATCAGGTCTCGACTGCCGCAAAAGGATGGGAGACCACCATCATGGACGCGGCGAAATCCCTGTTCTGGATCCTCGCCACAATAGAGATTGGGATCGCAGCCGTCTGGCTCGCGCTCCAGGCGGCTTCCCTGGACAGCTGGTTTGCCGAACTTGTCCGTCGCATCATGTTCATCGGCTTTTTTGCGTTCGTCTTGACCCAGGGACCGACCTTCGCTCGTGCGGTGGTCGACAGCCTCTTCCAGATTGGCGCCGGGGGTGGTTCCGCTTCGCCAGCGGAAGTCTTCGATGCTGGAATTCGGGTGGCATCACAAATGTCGCAGCAGGCTCAATTCGGCGTATTCGAGGACAATGCGCTGGCGATCGCGGCTGTGTTGGCGATGGGCGTGGTTGTCATCTGCTTCTCGCTGGTCGCTGCGATTTTCGTGTCGGTCATGGTGGAGATGTATGTTGGTCTGCTCGCCGGCATGATCATGCTCGGGCTCGGAGGATCCTCCTTCACTAAAGACTTCGCTATCCGTTATCTCGTTTACGCCTTCGGCGTCGGAATGAAGCTCATGGCGTTGGTGATGATCGCAAAGATCGGATCCGAGGTCCTGATGGGCTTGGCAAATGCGTCAACGGCCTCCTCAGACCAGTTCGTCACGACGCTCGCCATCGCCGGGATCTCGGTGGTGGTCTTCATTATCGCCATGTATGTGCCGAACATCATTCAAGGTGTCGTTCAGGGTGCCTCTGTTTCCGGAGGGATGGAAGCGATCCGACATGGTGGGCAGGCAGCCTCCTTCGCCACCGGCGCCGGGTTCCTTGCAACGGGTGCGGTAGGGGCAGGTTTTGCGGCGGGTCAGGCTGCCCGCGCTGCAGGTTCATCGGTCGCTGGTGCGGCTCTTCGAGGTTTCGGTGCAGGGATCGGGTCTGCCGGGATGGCCACAGGCGCTGCGGCTAAGGAAAAGGCGATCGGTTCGCCAGGAGCATACGCTGGTTCGATCCTCGGGCTTGCGAACGCGAAGCTGGACGAGGCCCGCAGTGGGTTCAGCGGACTAAAACCAGCCCCCGAACGCAAAGACTAACAGCAATCAGAAAGTGATCGATCGATGGCAGCGAACCGCGCCCCCGAAAACCCCTATTTTGCCGCGCGCCAGGAATGGAACGAGCGATACGGTTCCTATGTGCAGGCGGCCGCCGCGTGGCGCATTGTCGGCGTTCTCAGTTTGACCATGGCCGTGATCGGCTTCGGCTACGCCATGTATCTCAGCACTCAGGTGAAACTGGTGCCCTATATCGTCCAGGTCGACAAACTCGGCACGTCGGTCACATCAGGGTTTCCCGAGCAGATCGAATATGCGGATGTGCGGGTGGTGCGCGCCACGCTTGGCAATTTCGTGACCAGCTTCCGCAGCATCACGCCGGATGCAGTGGTGCAAAAACAGTATATCGACCGGACCTATGCGCTGCTTCGGACTTCCGATCCATCGACGCAGAAGATCAATGATTGGTTCCGGAGCAATTCGCCGTTCGAAAAGGCGAAGTCGTCGACGATCGCCATCGAGGTCAACAACATCGTGGCGCTCTCGAACCAGACCTATCAGATCGACTGGACCGAATACGAGCGGGACCGGAAGGGCAAGGAAACCGGCACGCGCCGGTTTCGCGGGATCGCGACTGTGACGCTCACCGCGCCGCAGGACGAGGCGACCATCCGCCTCAATCCGATCGGCCTCTACGTCCGGGATTTCGACTGGACGGCACAGCTTTAAGGGCAGGGGAATTCACATGGACAGAATAGGATTGATCGCGGCCGTCGGCTGCCTAGCCGCACTCGTTTTTGCGAGCGGCGCCGATGCGCAGAGCATGACAAACAATGAGGTGAAGGGCACCAATATTTCCAGGAAGTGGCGTGGCACGCCCGGACTGGTGACAACCGGGCCCGATGGCAAGGTCATTTTTCTCTTCGGCGAAACGCAGCCCTCTGTCGTCTGCTCGCCCCTGCAGGTCTGCGATATCGAACTCCAGGGCGGTGAAATCGTCCGCGATGTTCTTGTTGGGGACACTGTGCGATGGAAGGTGGAACCCGCTACCTCCGGCGCCACCGGAGGCCAGGCGATCCACCTGATCGTCAAGCCGTCGGAAGCAGGTCTCGTCACCTCTATGGTGGTCACAACGTCGCGGCGCACCTATCACATCCAGCTCAAGTCACATCCTAGCCAGTACATGGCCCGCATCGGCTTCGCATATCCCGAGGATGTCTCGACGAAGCTTGCCGATATCAATTCACGGCTCGAGACCGGCGGCATCCCCGGCACGGCACCAGACAAGCTGAACTTCTCTTACTCAGTGAGCGGGAGCGCGCCCTGGAAGCCGAAGCGGGTCTATTCCGACGGCACGAAAACTTACATCCAGTTTTCGAAGTCGATCTCAGGTCAGGATGCACCGGTATTCTTCGTCGTCAGCGGCGGTCAGAACCGCATCGTGAACTACCGGATGAAGAACGACATGATGATCGTCGACTATGCCGTCGACAAGGCGATCCTCGTCTCCGGCGTGGGCTGGCGCAAGCAGAAGATCACCATTCGGCGGGGAGGCTGAGCCATGCGCAAGCATCTCGTTGTCTTCATCATCGCCAGCTTTCTCACCGGATGCCAAACGGCTGAGGATGGATTGGACCCTAACTCAGACGCCGCGCCGGTGTCCGGGCCCGCCGCAAGTGCCATCGCCGGCGACATGGCAAGCCGGCTTGCCGAGCAGATCGGCCCCGCGAGCTCGACGACAATCAAGATGGAAAAGGACACATCGGATTTTGCGACGGCACTCGAGGCCGCACTGAAAGGATGGGGTTACACGGTCATCACCGACGGAAAGCTCGGAAAGGACGTGAAACCGGTCGAACTCGCGTACTCGATTGATGGCGCTGACGGGCAGGTGCTTGCGAGGCTCTCAACGCCTTCAATCGCCCTTGGCCGGGCATATACCGCAACGCCAAGTGGCGCCACGCCGGCGAGCCCGCTGTCAATCATGCAGCGCAATTGAGGGAGGCAAGCATGGTTCAGTCCCTCCAGCTTGGTGCGCCTAATCAGGCCGACGATCAAAAGGGTATGCGCCGCCTCAACCGCCTGCCGATCATCATCGCCATTGTGATCATCGCGCTGTTTGTCGGGGTCGTTGTGATCGGCCTGTCGTGGCGCGGCCTCCCGTTCAACCGCGGCGATGATATCGACAGCGCCTCGAATACGCCGGCAACGAACTTCGGCGATCAGCTCAAGCGCGGCATCACCGACGGCATCATTGGCGAGCCGGTTGAGCGTGAGTCCTTCCAGCCAACCCCCGCCGTCGAGCAGAAGATCGAGATGGAAACACCGGTTGTCGATCCTCGGCCCGCAGTGCGGGAAGAGCGGCGTCCGAGACTCGAATCGGAGGAGGAATGGAGGGCCCGCCTGAAGCGAGAGCAGGATGAGCAATATATTCGCGAAGCTCAGCGTCAAAGGATGGCCCGCCTGCAGGCGCGGGCAACCGCGCTGGACTCCCCGTTGAAGGTGGACATTTCCGATGTCGAGAAAACCGCCAACAACTCCACAGACACGGGCCGGCAGACGACGACTGCGACAGCCAATAATGCATCGGACCTCTATGCCGCCGCCATGAAATCTGGTCTCATGGGCGAGACCGTTGACCAAAATGCCCAAGGTTCGAAGGAGGACTTCTTCAATCAGGACATCAAGGATCTCGGCTATCTGCCGAACCAGGTCGTGCCGCAGATGTCGCCCTACGAGCTAAAGCGCGGCTCCGTCATTCCCGCCACGTTGATCACCGGCCTCAACTCCGACCTGCCGGGACGCATCAGCGCGCAGGTCAGTCAGAACGTCTATGACAGCGCCACCGGTTACCGGCTTCTCATCCCGCAGGGGGCCAAGCTCTTTGGCCGCTACGATTCCAAAGTCTCGTTCGGCCAGGAGCGCGTCCTCGTGGTCTGGACTGACCTCATCTTTCCGAATGGATCCACCCTGCAGATCGGCGGCATGGCCGGCACGGATGCCGAGGGATATGGAGGCTTCAAGGACAAGGTCGATCGCCATCTCTGGCGCACCTGGAGTTCGGCAGCCCTCGTCGCGTTGATCGGAACCGGGATCGACATGTCGATGCCGGAGAGTTCGACGCTTGCGACGCAGGAGACGGCCTCCGATGCGGCCAGGCGGAATTTTGCGGAAAGCTTCGGTCGCGTCGCCGAGCAGACGATCTCGAAGAATCTGAATGTACAGCCGACAATTCAAATTCGCCCTGGCTACAAATTCAACGTGCTCGTCGATCAGGACATCATTTTTCCGCAAGCTTATCGACAGTCGCAACTGTAATGAGTTCTCTTATCATTGCAAATTGCTCCAAAAAATACTCGCGGCGATAGCGAATGCCGCAGCATGTCGGCTTTTACCGCTCTCAGGGGTTGCATTTAGCGACTAGCTCAGCGATTCTATGGTCGCTAACCCGAAAACGATAATCACTGTTACGGAAAGAAGCATGCAGGAAAACGAGCATTCGACCACCTATCCCGACGCTTTCGGCGCGATGAAAAATGCGGCGACAGTGGCGGCCGCTTTGGATGAATTCCAATCGCACTATCCCATTGATTTCGTCACGTTTCATCTTGCGAGAACAATCGTCGACAGCGTTGACGCTCCGTTCGTGCGAACCACCTATCCCGATAGCTGGGTTTCACGCTATCTGCTCAACGACTACATAAACGTCGATCCAATCATTCGAGAGGGCTTTTCTCGACAGTTGCCTTTCGATTGGCGCGAGATTGATATTTCCGAGACTGCGCAAGAGTTCATGGTCGATGCCGAGCTGCATGGGATCGGCACCAACGGAGTCTCTGTCCCGATTGTTGACAAATCGAGGCGTTCGCTCCTCTCGATCAACTCCCAGAAGAGTGATGAAGAATGGACGTTGATCGAGCGCCAATTTTTGCCAGAGTGGCTTGAGCTTGGATTTCTTCTGCATCGCAAAGCAGTGTTCGAACTCCACGGTGAGAACGATCCCGTACCTGCGCTCGGATCACGGGAAATCGAGTGCCTTCATTGGGCCTCGCGCGGCAAAGATAGCAAGGACATTGGCAAGATTCTGGGACTATCCGAGCATACGACGCGCGGCTACCTAAAAGCTGCACGCTACAAGCTGGGCTGCCCCACGCTGTCGGCCGCAATAGCTCATGCAGTACACCTAAACCTCATCACGCCTCACGTTGGTACCCCAAGTTAGGGGTATCGGTTCGGGGGATTTATCTCCTCGCATTCCCATCGCATGGTCGAACGACGGCACGAACATGGGAGAGTGAGATTGAATGACGCGTTGAGGAATTTGATCGATACCGTTGAGGCGTCGCAAGACGAGGTATCGATCAAAATGGCGTTGCGTAACTTTGGAGCCGCATTCGGGCTCGAGAGATACGCTTACCTCGAAGCGTCAGGCGCGGAAGTTCGTACATTCAACAACTATCCTAAAGAGTGGCAGGAAACATATTTATCGGGTCACTACTCACGTATAGACCCCGTTGTCACTGAGGCGAAGCGCCGACGTGAGGCATTTGGGTGGACTGCAGATAATTGGCCGGCGCGCGGGATGTCTGACCTTCGAAAGTTCCGAGAACAAGCCGTGGATCATGGGCTGAGGAGCGGCGTCACGATCGGGACCGACGGCAGCTTCGGCTCGCACCTGATGTTGACGTTTGCGACTTCCGAAGCAAGAACCGACTTGGTTGAAATGCAGCAGACATTCCAAGCCTTGCAAGCGTTGCTAGTCGTTCACTACCGGCTGCGGTTCATAGCCGCGAGGACACAGCTGGCGCCGAAGCGAACGCTATCACCGCGCGAAATGACGTGCTTGCTTTGGGCGACGAAGGGAAAAACTGCACCCGAAACGGCGATGCTTACCGGAATCAATGCTAGAACCGTGCAACACTATCTCGACAAGGCGCGTGAAAAGTTTGACGCCCAGTCCGTGCCGCAGCTCGTCGCCATTGCCAAGGATCGCGGCTTGGTCTGACGTTTATTCGTCACTCTCAAATGGCACGTCCGGAACGTAGCCGAGCGCGTCCAGGATCTCCGAGAGCTCCTCATGCTGGATTTCAGACTTCTTCTGACGCGCGATGTATTCGTTTTGAAGAGCTTGAAGCACCGAACCGGGAATCGACGGATCGTCGCTTGCGTGCGCCCACTCGTCATATACGGCTTGGTCGGCTGCGAGGAGCCGACGGTGTTCGCGGATTGCCGAAATAGCTAGCGCCTTCAAGTCCGATTTTCGCGCTGAACTGTAACGAAGTTGTCTTCCATTTTTGTCGTCTGCGCCGGATGAGCTGGCGTCCTTCATCCCCGTCTCCTCAAATTGCATACTGTGACATCAAGACCCGAGCTGCATACGCTCGCGATTAAATACCAGCTCGTCACAGGATGGGAGGGAGTTCATATTTTGAGCGCCTCAGCACGCGCACGAAAGGAACTTTCTGCTGCTGCTGCATCAGCTTGATTCGTCAACGGAATGTCTTTGTAGAAATACTCCGTGGTGAAATACTCTACAAGCCGATGCTCTCTCGATCATGGAGATTCGAGAGGTATTCGCACGAAATCTGAAAGCCGCGCGGCTCGCCAAGGGACTGTCGCAAGAAGAGCTTGCTTTTCGAGCAGAGATCGATCGTACCTACATCAGTTCCCTGGAGCGCAGCATATACAATGCGAGCATTGATGTGGTGGATCGCTTAGCAGCGATTCTGGAAGTAGAAGCGTCTGATTTGCTGAAACGATCGCCGGACAAGAAGTGAACCTTCCTTGCCGGCCTGACGAGCTCGTAAGATCGAAAAGATCGGTCGATCTTTACGGGGGACGTCACCTGCATTATATATTCTCCACAAGGAGAATAATTATGAGCAGCACATCACACGCCTACACGCCCGCCGAGGCGGCGGCTGTCAGCGAGATCGCTGTGAAATCGGTGCACAATGCGATCGACAAGCGTATCATCGAGACTCATCTCGTTGGTAGCAGGGGTCGAGCACTCACCGATGAGGATTTGCTTCGGTTGAAGCTCTGGTACGGCGTCGGATCGATCTTGTCTGCCGAGCGCCGCAAGCGCTTATTCGATACGATCGACCAGAACCCGAATGCCGAAACTGTTAGGGCAGACGACTATCTCATTATCGACGTTGCGCGGGCACGAGAACAACTGGCCGCGCGGGCCGAGGCGCTTCGAGAAGCCGAACGACTGATTGAAAGCGTGAAAGGGGTCGTGGGCGGTGAGCCGGTATTCAAGAAAACCCGTGTTCCCGTGCGAACGATTGCCGCGATTAAGACCCAAGGCGCAAGTACAGCGGAAATCGTCGAGGGCTATCCTTCGCTCACCGAGCGCATGGTGGAACTTGCCGAGATCTGGGCTGCGGCCCATCCTGCCAGAGGACGTCCGCGGAAGCTTTCGGAGCAGGGCCTGAAGGTGAAATCCGTGAAGCGCCTGAGCCTTCGGAACGAAAACGTCTTCAAACCGTCTGGCTCGACCTCTTGAAATTTCTTATCGATGAATGCCTTCACACGTCTCTCGTGGCCGTGGCTCAAGCGCACGGCCACGATGGCTTCCATGTGAACTGGCTGGGACTGAGCGGCGAAGCAGACTGGGATCTGATGCCTCGGATCATCGAGGAGGATTTTACCTTCGTAACGAACAATGCTCGCGACTTCCGGAAGCTGTACGCGAAAGAGGAATTGCATGCGGGCCTGGTGATCATTGTCCCGCAGGTGCTTCCCGCGCAGCAACGAGAATTGTTTGCCCTCATACTGCAGGATTTGGCGGGAGAGCAGGCTATGGTCAACGAAGTCATCGAAGTGATCCTCGATGGCGAGGACGCTGTTCTCACGCGCTATTCGCTTCCGGAGGCATAGCGGCCTTCCCAAGGAGATCATTGTCCTCCAATCCTTGATAGGTCGATCCGCATTTCTGCCGATCCAACGCTTTCGCCTTTCTCGACGCTTTCAGTGTTTGCAGCCGCAGGCGGTATGTCCACGCTGGCCTTGCCCTGGTCTGCCGGCAACATGTTGTCGATCGTGACGCCTTTTTCGGGATTGTCCGCCTGGAAGACACTCACGCCCTCGAACTCTCCACTCTTCCAGGCATAGACGGCATCGTCGAAGATCTGGGGGAAGACGTCGTCGCTCTTCGGATTGCCGTACCACTTGGCAACGATCCGCAAGACCTTGGCGAACATCGCCGTTCCCTTGCGGAGGTTTTCGCAAGGATCGACGAGATCGGACTTCAGATCGGCGGCGTCCTTCACGCCAACGCCCGCCGGAAACTGCGTCAGGCCGACGCGAACGACAGCCTGGCCAACATACTGCCGGACGATCGCCATCGCTTCGTCCGGCAACGCCGCCTTCGGAACGAGGATCAACCGGCCACCAGATTTGACAGTGACGGCAAGGGGATCGTTCGCGCCAGCGGCGGACACGAACTGCTCGACGATCGCGGGCTTCAGCGAGGGGTCGGCGCATTGTTGAATCAAGGCAGCATCGAGCATGAGGGCTCCTTGGCACTCAGGTGTTGAAGGAAAAAACGACGGGTTTGTCGAACAGGCGCGCCCAGGCTTGCGTGCTGGCGCGCTGGATGGCGACGATAGACGTCCCTTTGGTCCACCAACCGTTGCCGACGGCGATGATGACGTCCGGCTCCTGCAGCATCGACTGCAGGACGGGCCAGACGATCAGCTGCTCGTAACAGATCAGCGGTGCGATGCGTCCGCCGGCAACGGTCACGACGGGGTTCGAAAAGAAGTGCGCCCGCGCGCCGCCACTTGCCCCAAGCAAGGGACGCCAAGGTTGCCACATCGAGCCTGGCACCGGCATACGTTCGCGATAAAGGAGCCGAGCGGCGTCGCCAGAGATGGCGATCAGAACATTGTCGTATCCGCCCGCATCGATAACTTCCGCGCCGGCGATAACGGTGGCGTCAGTTGCCTGCAAAGCTCGCACCCATAGCCGCTCGACGGTCGGCGTCCAGAAGCCAAGAGCGCTTTCGGGAAGAACAATGGACCGGGCGCCACCGGATGCCCGATCCGTCACCGTGGCAATCAGATCACGGTGACGCTCAATGCTGGTGTCGCGCCCCAGCGATGCACCCATTTCGAGGTCGACCCCCTGCCAACCTTCCGGTAGTTTCGGTTCGTCCCAGGTTGCGGCGGACCAGATCCAAAAGCCTGCCAGGAGAATCGCGACAGCTGGCCACATGCGGGTTACGAGGCCCATGAGGCCGGCTGTAGCGGCAGCCAGTCCCCACCATCCCCATCCTGGAAACAGTACGCCTGCAGCGGCGATCGGATGAGCCCAGCCGGTGATGCCGAATGGCGGAATGGCCATCAGAACCGCTGCCAGGAGATAGCGACGCGGACGAGCACCCGTCTTCTTTGTCCAGAGGACGGTATGCACGATGACGAAGCCGGCGCACGCACAGAGCCAAAGCAATAATCCGGGCAAGAGGTCCGAGGAATAGAAGGTCGCTACGCCCTGCGGCAATCCCCGGGATGCGGCCAGGAAATAGCCGGCCGAGACAACCGCGGCCGTCCGCCTCGTTCGCGCAAGCGCCCAGAGAAACGGAAACGCGAACGCGACCGGGAGTAGCAGTACATAGCCACTCCATCCCACCGTTCCGGCGACGATCGAAACGGCAATCAAAGCGGTGGGCTGGAGCTGCTCACGGCGCATAGATGAGCACCGGTTGCGCCAGGCCAAGGATTCCAGAGGCGGGCAGGGGCCCGAAATAGCGGGAGTCATAGGAGCCCCTGAACCCTGAATGGAGATAGACGCTTTCGTCAGGCACGACTCCGCCGGCAAATGGTGTCATCGGCCGGCCGTTGCCGTCCCGATCTGCTAAATCGGAAGACGCGATCGCACGCCCATCGATCGTCACGCCGGCGCCGATTTCGACACGCTGCCCGGCGACTCCGATGACGGTCTTGATGAGCGGCGCGACGCCGCCCGGGCAGGTGCCGGCGCGGAGATAACCACGCTCTCTCGCCTCCCGCATTTCTGTCGTTTGCGGGGGGCAAATGAAGACAAGGTCCCCGGCAGCAGCCGGGCGATCGAGCGTCACGATACGCCAGAGACCGAGGGGTTCGCTCGGTGTTAGGTTGATGCGGAAACCGCCGACGATTGCGGCAGCAACACCACCGCCAACGATGGATGCCGCCAGGGCCAAAAGCACGACTGCGTGCGCCCTTTGAGCGCGTCGCGTCCCAAACGCAAACACGGATGTCTTCATTTGAGCGAGAGCCCCTGGCTCTTCGCCTGACGCAGGGTCTCCGCCTGTTTCAGCGCCTCGGTTGTGCGCTCATGCGCGGCGAGCTGCTGCACCGTCCGCATCGAATTCCACGCCGCTTGCACCTCAGCTTTCTGTCCGGCTGTCATTCCCGAAGTGACGGTGTTGAAGGTCTGCCCGTTGGGGTCCTTTGCAGCAAGCGACAGGAAGGTCCGCTCGCCGAACCGCTCCGATACCGCCTTGGCGAAACCCTCCAGTTCCGCCTTCACCATTTTGTCGGCGAGCGCATATCCGAGACCGGTGGGCAGATCGTTCCGGTCGATCGCGTCGCGAACGCGTTCCAATGTTTGTTTTGCGTTTGGCGACAGTGCGGGAATATCGATCGAGACCTTCAGGCGGACGGCACGTTCTTCGACCTCGAACTTGCGTTCCGCCTCCGCCCGCTGGCGCAGATAGCGCTCAAGATTGCGGGCCAACGCCGGCGCGTTCGTTTGTGCCTTTTCTCGCTCCTGCTTGTCGGCGCGGCTGGAGAGTATCCCGGTCTTGCCCTTCAGCGCGCCGAAGTGTTCGGGCTCCGATCCGATCTTGGCTATCGTTGACTTCGCAACGGTCTCATCCTTCAGCAACACGTCGACATTGACTGCCTTAAACGCGCTTTCCGGCTGGGCGTAGACGAGGTGGAAGCGGGTCGAGACCTCCTCCCATTGCTTCTTCAATCCTGGATCGGCGGCGACCTTGTCCTCGATCGCCTGGTCGACGGATTTGGCGAAGGTTGTGATGCCCGAGACCATCGGCTTTGCCTCCTTGATGTTGTTTTGACTTGGGGACTGCGCGGCGCCACGAACGAGCCCGAGCTTGCCGGCAACCGCAGCAAGGCGGGCACCGAGATTGGCAAGTTTTTGCTTCTGACTGACGACCCATTCCAGCCGGTCGCGAACCAGGGTCAGGGCGACGTTGACGAGATGCAGACCACGGGCTTCGGCAAAACGGAGCGCCTGGCGGTAGAAGTCACTTTTCTCGTAATCGAGAGTCGTTTCCTTCGCGTTCCTTCGCGACAGAATCGGGATCAACCCACCGTTCTTGGCGAAGGATCTACGACCGTAGTAGACGGCCAGGTCCTCACGATGACGGGTCATGGCGACATAGGTGAGATGGCGGTCGAGCGAAAGGGAGGCGAGCACCTTGACCTGGTCGACCGTCGCCCCCTGGCTCTTGTGGATGGTCGTGGCATAGCCGTGGTCGAGGTTGTCGTAGAAACGCTGTTCGACCACAACCTGGCGGGAATTCTCCCCATCGCCGATCCGCGCGGTGATGCGTCCCGGTCCCACTTCCACGACCTTCGCCAGCATACCGTTCTTGACGCCGAGCGATCCCTCGTTCTTCAGGAAAACGATCTGGTCGCCGACGGCAAAGTTGCGTTCGCCATCGGCGGTCTTGAACATGGTTCCCTGGTCGAGAACACCGCGTTCGATAAGCTTGATGCGCGCCATCTGGTTGAGCATGCGCACGTCGCGGCGCAGATGAGCGAGGATCAGCGACGTCTTTACCGGATCGTAATCGCGGTCCCAGGCGGTGATGAGGTTGTCGACCGCGTCGGCTTTCAGATCCGATCCTATTATCTTGCCGTTGGCGCGGTAGGCATCGAGCGCGCTACCGACCTTGCCGCGCGCGAGATCGAGCGAGGCGTCACGCATCCATTGCTGGCGCTGGCGATAGATGGTTTCGAGTTCGGCATAGCCGATCCGATCGGCAATGGCGCGGAAGGCGGCACCTGCCTCGATCGGTTGAAGCTGTTCGGGATCGCCGACGAGGACGAATTTGGCGCCGGCTTTCGTCACCGCTTCGACGAACAGCGCCATCTGCCTAGATGACACCATGCCGGCCTCGTCGAGAACGAACACCGTCTTGCTATCGAGCTGATCACGGCCTTGGTTCCAGCGGAGCTCCCACGACGCAAGTGTGCGCGAGATGATGCCCGCTTCCTTCTCCAGGCCCTCGGCCGCCTTGCCGGCAAGTGCTGCGCCGACGACCCGGTAGCCGGCCGCTTCCCAGGCCTCGCGCGCCGCCTTCATCATCGTCGTCTTGCCGGCGCCGGCGCGGCCGATCACGGCAGCGATCCGCTCAGGTCCCGCCACATGCTCGATCGCGGTTCTCTGCTCGTCAGATAGACGTTCATGACGCGCAAATGTCGCGGCCAGCACCGCATCGCGAACACCGTGCGACGACCGCCGGGACAGCCAGACCGCGCGATTGGCCATCTCGGCTTCGAGCCGGATCATCTCGCGGGTCGTGTACTTCGCCGGCACTCGGATACCGCTGGCAAGGTCGATCCGCTCGCGCTCGATGCGGAAGGTTTCGGGGCAGAGCAAGATCCGCGCCATGAGGCTTTGAAACAGCGCCGCGTCGTCGACGTAACGGTGCAGGATCTTTGCGACGTCCCGTTCGTCAAAGACGCTCTTCTCGCGCATGATCAGCGCAAGCACGAGCTCGGGATTCCTGTCGATCCGCCTGACGTTTTCGCTCCGCCTCGCCTCCTGCAGATCGAGGCGTTCGAGCTCGACCGGCTCGGATGCACCATCGGATTTTCGTTCGATCGCCTTCGTGCCGACGCCGAGATGGATGGTCGGCTCGAGTTCGATCCCTTGCTTCTCGAAGGAGCGGCCATCGACGCGGATGTCGTGCCCGGCGAGAGCCAGGTGCCGGTTCTGGCAGGCAAACCAGCCGTCGCGAAACGCATTGAAATCGTCGATGCTGCCGGCCCAGAGTTCATAGACGATCTTGCCGGCGTCGTTCCGGATCGGATTACCGTCGGGTCCTGTTACTGCGATCTTCTTGGCGCCAAAACCGTCCGCGGTCAGCGGCCGCAAGGTCGTCATGAGATGAACATGCGGATTGCCGGGCGCATCATGGTAGACCCAGTCGGCCACCATGCCCTTCGCCGTGATGTGCTGCTCGACGAAATCCTGCACCAGCGCGATGTTTTGCTCGGCGGTCAGCTCGACCGGCAAGGCGATCGTCACATCCTTGGCGAGCTGCGCGTCGGAGCGCTTCTCGTAATCTTCAACCCTGTTCCAGAATGCCTCGGAAACGCCGGCAACCGAACGATCTGTGATCATCGAACGCAGCCACTCCGGCGCGTCGGTGGGGATGACGAACTCTTCGTGGAGCAGTCCCTGCTTTCGGGTGTAGTCGATGGTTCGGGCTTCGCGGTCGTAGTCCATCTTGGCGCAGTGCCGGTAGGCCGCCGACAGGACGGCGCTGCGGCCTGAGCCGCGGGCGACGACGCTGACGGAGAAATGGGGGACGGCCACGGCGGAACTCTTTCCCGGTTGCGAACGAAATCAACGGGTTCGTCGGGAGCAGCAGGCCCGCAAGGGGCCTCAAGCAAGGGCGTCGCGCCAGCGACGTATAATTGCGCCCTTCGGATCCGCTCCTTCGGAACGGCCGGGATCATTCACGAAAGCATCGCCCTTGGCGATTGTAGGATTCACAGTAGTGCGTTCCGCACTCACCTCCGGGACATTGGGTAGGAAAGACAAGCTTTCTCACCCAAGGGAGTTAGACGGAATGAAGAAGCCATCCTCGAAAATCCGCGACGAAATCGCCAAGCTCCAGGAGCAGCTCAAGGCCGCCGAGACCCGTGAGGCAGAGCGCATCGGCCGGATCGCCCTCAAGGCTGGACTTGGCGACATCGAGATCGACGAGGCGGAGCTGCAGGGCGCCCTCGAGGATCTGGCGAAACGGTTTCGCGGAGGAAAGGTCGCTACGACCGGAGGGAAAAGGGGAGGCAGCGCTGGCGAAAGCAGCGCATCGTCCACGCAGGACGCGGCTGGCGCGGCTGCGGGCGGGACTGCTGAGGCTTGAGCGGATGGCGCGCACCACCACGTCCGATGCCCGCAAGAAGGACACGCGGGAAAAGATCGAGCTTGGCGGCCTGATCGTCAAAGCCGGTCTTCGCTACGAGAAGCGCGCGCTTCTGCTAGGGGCGCTGATCGATTTGCGCCAGCGCCTCAAAGTCGACGAGATGGAACGAGCGCGGCTGATGGCGATCGGCGCGGAGGCCTTCGGGAAAGCCGATGAATAGGATCATGCTCTTCATCGTGCCCGCAGCACTGATGATTGTGGTCGCCATTGGGTTGACCGGGATGGAGCACCGGCTGTCCGGTTTCGGAAAGACGGAAGCTGCACGGCAAACGCTCACTCGAGCCGGGATCGCGCTGCCGTATGTCAGTGCAGGGCTCGTCGGCATCGTCTTCCTGTTTGCGAGCGCCGGCGCGATCCGGATCAAGACAGCGGGTTGGGGCGTGGTCACCGGCGGGGTGGCGACGATCCTGATCGCCGCAATTCGCGAAACGATGAGGTTGTCTGCACTCGCCGACAAGGTTTCGCCGGGTAAGTCCATTCTCTCCTATGTCGACCCGGCGACACTGATCGGAGCTGGGGCGGCGGCGATGGCGTCTTGCTTTGCTCTGCGCGTCGCGTTGGCCGGCAATGCGGCATTCGCCAGTGCCGAGCCCAGGCGCATCCGCGGCAAGCGGGCGCTGCATGGCGAGTCCGAGTGGATGAAGCTGCCGGAAGCGGCAAACCTGTTTTCGGATACCGGCGGCATTGTCATCGGCGAGCGATATCGCGTCGACAAAGACAGCACCGCGGCGCGCGCGTTTCGTGCCGACGAGCAGGAAACATGGGGCGCCGGTGGCAAATCACCGCTGCTCTGCTTCGACGGCTCCTTCGGCTCTTCGCACGGCATTGTGTTCGCCGGTTCCGGCGGTTTCAAGACGACGTCGGTGACGATCCCGACCGCCTTGAAATGGGGCGGCTCCCTGATCGTTCTCGATCCGTCGAACGAAGTGGCGCCGATGGTCTCGGCCCATCGGACGAGCGCGAACCGTGACCTGTTCGTCCTCGACCCCAAAAACCCGGAGACCGGCTTCAATGCGCTCGACTGGATCGGGCAGTTCGGCGGAACGAAGGAGGAGGATATCGCCTCCGTCGCCTCATGGATCATGAGCGATAGCGGCGGCACGCGCGGTGTGCGCGATGATTTCTTCCGGGCTTCGGCATTGCAATTGTTGACGGCGATGATCGCCGACGTTTGCCTGTCCGGCCATACGGAGAAGGAAAGTCAGACGCTTCGCCGGGTTCGCGCCAATCTCTCTGAGCCCGAGCCGAAACTGCGCCAGCGCCTGCAGGAGATCTACGACAATTCGGACTCGAGTTTCGTGAAGGAGAATGTCGCGGCCTTCGTGAACATGACGCCCGAAACCTTCTCCG
Source organism: Rhizobium lentis (assembly GCF_014200175.1). Lineage (GTDB taxonomy): Bacteria > Pseudomonadota > Alphaproteobacteria > Rhizobiales > Rhizobiaceae > Rhizobium > Rhizobium mulingense. The sequence continues at coordinate 76,222 of NZ_JACHBD010000018.1, forward strand.
GCGTCTATGCCAATGCGATCAAAGAAACCCATTGGCTGTCATACCCGAACTATGCCGCGCTGGTTTCCGGAAAGACATTCTCGACGAGCCATCTGGCCGATGGCAACACGGACGTGTTCATCAACATCGATCTCAAGACGCTGGAGACGCATGCCGGCCTCGCACGCGTCATCATCGGCTCGTTTCTCAACGGCATTTACAATCGTGATGGCTCGATGAAGAGCCGGGCGCTCTTCCTCCTCGATGAGGTGGCGCGGCTCGGCTACATGCGGATCCTTCAGACCGCGCGCGATGCCGGCCGCAAGTATGGCATCACGCTCACCATGATTTACCAATCGATCGGCCAGATGCGTGAAACCTACGGCGGCCGGGACGCCGCCAGCAAATGGTTCGAGAGCGCGAGCTGGATCAGTTTCGCGGCGATCAACGATCCGGAAACAGCCGACTACATCTCGCGCCGCTGCGGTATGACGACGGTCGAAATCGACCAGGTCAGCCGCAGTTTCCAGGCGAAGGGATCCTCGCGGACGCGATCGAAACAGCTGGCGGCGCGACCGTTGATCCAGCCCCATGAAGTTCTTCGCATGCGTGCCGACGAGCAGATCGTCTTCACCGCTGGCAACGCGCCCCTTCGATGCGGTCGCGCGATCTGGTTCCGGCGCGACGATATGAAAGCGTGCGTCGGAACGAACAAGTTTCACAGGCTCGACGACACGGCTGAAACCCAACCGATCGAGCCGGCGCGCAGTGCAACGAGCAAGGCCGATCGAGGACAATGAAGAGTATCAGAGAAATCAGCATAGCGACGCCCAAGGGGCGGGATT
>NZ_JACHBD010000019.1 GCF_014200175.1 Rhizobium lentis
GCTAAAACCAAGCCAACGTCCCCCCGGCAATCCCGGCCAGATGAGCCTCCAATGGTGACAAAATTTAAACCGGACAGCAGTGGCTCAAGGCCGAGGATGACGGAGGATGAGGTTGCGTTCCGACAAACTCACCGTTGGCGGGTTGGGCGCTTCTTCGGAGAGGCACCCCGAATATCTCGGTCAATTTCTGTTATAGAGCCGGTAAAGGCCGACCATGACGTAAGGAGGAGTTGGCCAACTTCTATCGGCAGTCCACCCCGCCTAATAAACCAGCGTCCGACTCTCTTCCCGGCCGAAGCCGCGGATTTCGAGACGATCGGGGTAGACTTCGACGATCGCGAAGGCGTTTTCCCTTTCGGTGTCGACCACGCCCTTGAAATTGACGAAGTGACAGGCGCCGGCCATGCCGTAATTGCCGACGTGGTCGTGACCGTTGAGGTAGGCGACGACGTTGTCGTGCGAGGCGAGCAGCGCGACGATGCGCTCGCTATCCCACATGCCATGTTCACTGGGCGGATGCACGGGATAGTGATTCATGACGATCACCTTTTCGCCCGCCTCGCTCGCTAGCGCGATTTCATCGGCCAGCCAGGCGAACTGCGCGTCGCTCAGCGCGGCATTCCAGCGATGCGCATTCCTGGCGCCGTTCTCCTCCAGTTCGGCCAGCATTTCAGCAGCAAGGGCGCGATTTGGATGGCCTTCGGGCGGCGCGAAGGTGCTGACTTCATTGCCGTCGAGCACGATGAAGCGCCAGCCGTGGCGGGAGAAACTGTAATAGGGCGACGGCATGCCGAGACGTGTGGCGACTTCGGACAGATGCCCCGCTGAGACGGATAAATCGTGGTTGCCGAGCAGGAAGAGCGCCTCGTGCCTAAGCTTCTCATAGACCGGCAGGATATCGTCGAAGCTTGAAAAGCTGCGGTCGATGACATCGCCGAGCGTCATGACGAAGCTCAAATCTTCGCCGTTGAAGATCTCGATCGCCTCGGCGACCTTGGCGAGGCTGTTGGCGTAGTAGCGGTTCATGGCCGCATGCGCAGGGATGGCCGCATATTGCGGATCGGCGATGATGCCGAAGCGGAACAGGGGAAGGGCGGACGAGGACATGGGGCGTGATTAGGTTCGGCCGGTAACAAGGATGTGACGACGGATGCGAAAACGAACACCCGGCGTTCGGGAGAACGCCGGGTGCAAGATCAACGAGGCCGAGACATCGCCGCGGAAGGCGGCAAGTCGGTGCCGCTTACTTCGTGGCTTCTTCGTAGCGTTCCAGGACGTAGTCCCAGTTGATCAGGCTGTCGATGAAGGCTTCGAGATATTTGGGGCGGGCGTTGCGATAGTCGATGTAATAGGAGTGTTCCCAGACGTCGACGCCGAGGATCGGGGTGGCGCCGTGGACGAGCGGGTTTTCGCCGTTCGGGGTCTTGGAGATTTCGAGCTTGCCGTTCTTGACGGAAACCCAGGCCCAGCCGGAGCCGAACTGGGTGGCGCCGGCATTGGCGAAATCGGCCTTGAACTTGTCGTAGCCGCCGAGATCGGAGGCGAAAGCCGCTTCCAGCTTGCCCGGGAGCTTGTTGCCGCCGCCGCCCTTCTTCATCCACTTCCAGAAATGGATGTGGTTGTAGTGCTGGGCGGCGTTGTTGAAGAGGCCGGCATTGGTGCCGAAGGACTTCTTCACGACCTCTTCGAGCGAGAGATCGGCAAGGCCGGCTTCGGCGGCGAGCTTGTTGCCGTTGTCGACATAAGCCTTGTGGTGCTTATCGTGGTGAAACTCCAGCGTTTCCTTCGACATGAAGGGGGCAAGGGCTTCGTAATCATACGGAAGTTCAGGCAATTCGAAAGCCATGTCAGATCTCCTCTTGGCAATAGATTGCGTCATCGGCAGGTGAGGCGGAACATAGGAGGGGAACGGGGGAGAGGCAACCGGCGAAATATCAAAAAACGACCGGCCGGAGGAAAATTTGCCTCAGTTTCAGAGCTGACATCGCACGCGCAAATCGCCTGACATACCCGCCCGGAAACCGCCTCGAGCGCAATGCTCAACAAGGGAGATCCGATATGAACAGGAATATAATCCAGCTTCCGGCCGCAGCCGCGCTTGCTTGTCTCGCCGGCGCGGCCCATGCCTCCTCCGACGAGGCCTGGCAGCAGTTCGCGGCCGATGTGGAGGCCAAATGCAGGAAGGCGGCAGTCGCGCTCGAGAAGCCTGCCGTCAGCGTCGATCCTTTCGGCAGCGCCCATTACGGGCTCGCTTTGGTGACGGGAAAGCCGAAAGGCGCCAAGGGGCTTGTCGCCCAGATCTGCGTCTATGACAAGCAGGAGAAGTCAGTCGAGATCGGTAGTGCGATGGATGTCAAGAAGCTTGGATTGGCGCCGGCCAAATAGCCGGCCGCCGTCACGATTTGCGACTCCAGTTGCATCCGGGCGGAACCCAAGACCACCCTTAGGAGTTGACGTTCCGGGTTTTTAGAGCGCCGCGCGTCTGTGAGAGGCGCCGAGGCGCTCAATGTTTGTGATAAATGCATGATCCTTTTATAAAAATGATTCCGATTCTTGGGGGTGTGGCAGGAGGCATAGGCATGTCGGAACTTCGCAACCGGGCGGAAGATCAGCAGAAAATCTATCAGCGCTGGGCGCCGATCTATGACCGCGTCTACCGCGGCATCCTGCGCGACGGCCACCGCAAGCTTGCCGCCCTTGCCGCTGCGGCCGGCACCGACATTTTGGAAATCGGCGTTGGCACCGGCCTGACGCTCGCCCACTATCCCAGCCGCTGCCGGGTGACGGGCATCGACATTTCCGAACATATGATTGCGCGGGCGCGCGAAAAGGTGCGCAGCGAAAACCTGCGGCATGTGCAGGCACTCGAAGTGATGGACGCGCATGCGCTGGGCTTTGCCGACCAGTCCTTCGACGTCGTTTGCCTGCCTTTCGTCATCACGCTCATCCCCGATCCCGAGCGGGCGCTCGACGAGTGCGCCCGGGTGCTGCGGCCGGGCGGTGAGATCATCCTGGCCAGCAAGCTCGGCGACGGCGCCGGCCTGCAGGGCGCGATCGAGGCGGCGGTGGCGCCGCTGGTGCGTCACATCGGCTGGTCCTCCGCCTTCCGCATCAACCGCATCCTCGCCTGGGCCGAGCGTCGCGGCGACTTTTCCGCGAACGATATTTTGCCGGTCTTTCCAAACGGCTTTTTCAAGATCGTCCGGCTGAAGCAGCGCGGACTTTCGGCCTGAGGTCAAAAGTTTCTCACGCGTCGCCGATTCTGATGCTACTGTTCGCCTGAGGGGACTGCATGACATCGGATATCTTCTTTTTCATCGCCGTCGGCTTCTGTGCGCAGATCGTCGACGGTGCGCTCGGCATGGCGTTCGGCGTACTGTCGACGACGAGCCTTCTCGCCTTCGGCCTGCCTGCTGCCAATGCCAGCGCCATGACGCATGTGACGGAAATGTTCACGACGGCCGCTTCCGGCCTGTCGCATGCCTATCACCGCAATGTCGACTGGCGGCTGGTGGCGCGGCTGGCGCCTGCTGGCATGATCGGCGGCGCGATCGGCGCCTATCTGCTGGCCAATATCAACGGCAAGGTGATCGAGCCCTTCGTGTCGGCCTATCTGATGGCGATCGGCCTGCTGATACTCTACAAGGCCTTTCGCCCGCCAACCAGGCGTGAAGTGCGCGACTGGGCGGTGCCGCCTGTCGGGTTTTGCGGCGGCATGCTCGATGCGATCGGCGGCGGCGGATGGGGACCAGTCGTCACCAGCACGCTCGTCGGGCGCGGCCATGATTTGAAACGGGTGATCGGCTCGACCAATTTCACCGAATTTGCGGTAACGCTGACGATTTCGCTGACCTTCATCCTGACGCTCGGTTGGTCGGAGCTCAATTCGGCGATCGGCCTGATCATCGGCGGCGTCGTCGCCGCCCCTTTCGGCGCGATCCTGGTCAAGCGGCTGCCGGTGCGGGCCCTGATGGTGGCGGTCTCCATGGTGATCATCACAACATCGGCCATGCGGATCTTCTAACTGCGCCGAGCCTACAGATTCCGGCCGAAATAGACCTCCACCGAGGCGATCTTACCGCCGCGGAAACGCAGGCTCTCCATATTGTGGAAGCTTGTGCCGTCCAGTTTTTCGACGCGGTAGCGAACAGCCGCCTCATCGCCATCGACCGCCAGGAACTCGATGTCGATACGGCGGAACAACGGCTCCTTCGGCCAGCAGCGCTCGAAATAGGCAGCCCGGTCGATATGGTCGTCACGCGGACTGGAAAATGTGAAATCCTCCGTCAGCATGGTGCCGACTTTATCCTTGCGGTCTTCGAGATAGGCGGCGTAGAGATCACGGACGGTCTGCTGCCTCGTGCGCATATCGTTCATGGCAAGATCCTCCGTTAACCGGTTGCATCACGCAATCGGCTCTAGCACATTTACCCTAGATGATCCAGTTTCGGCGCAATTGCGCCCCGTGGTCGACACCTAGGCAGGGAATGACCGATATGAAAATGGATGCGGCGAGCGTTAAGGCAGGCTCGATCTACTGGAAGCGCAACCTTGCGATCTCGCTGATCGGCTCCTTCACGACGATCGTGGCAATGACGCTGCTACTTCCCTTCTTGCCACTCTACGTCGAGGAACTCGGCGTCAGCGACCATGCGGCAATCGTGCAATGGTCCGGCATTGCCTACGGCGCCACCTTCCTGGCTGCCGCTCTCGTCGCGCCCCTCTGGGGACGGCTCGGCGACATCTACGGCCGCAAGCTGATGCTGGTGCGTGCCAGCCTCGGCATGACGCTGGCGATCTCGCTGATGGGCCTGGCCGGCAATGTCTGGCAGTTGGTGGCGCTGCGGCTCTTCGTTGGGCTTGCGGGCGGCTACTCCTCCGGCTCGATGGTGCTGGTGGCGACGCAGACGCCGAAGGATCGCTCGGCCTGGGCTCTCGGCGTGCTCTCCTCCGGCATCATGGCCGGCAATCTCGTCGGGCCGCTCCTTGGCGGAGTGCTGCCGCCGATCATCGGCATCCGCGGCACGTTTCTCGCCGCCGGCGGCATGATCTTCCTCGCCTTTCTCGCCACGACCCTGCTGATCAAGGAGGAAAAATCGCAGGCCCGCAAACAGGCGGCCAAGGCGAGCGGCGGTTGGAAATCCATCGCCGACAAGCGGCCTGTGATCGCCATGCTGGCAACCGGCATGCTTCTGATGCTCGCCAATATGTCGATCGAGCCGATCATCACCGTCTATGTCGCGCAGATCGTGCCCATCGCAACGCAGGTGACGATGATCTCGGGCCTCGTCATGTCGGCGGCCGCCCTCGGCAGCATACTTTCCGCCTCCTGGCTCGGCAGGTTGGCCGACAGGATCGGCCATTGGTCGGTCATTGCGGGCGCGCTCGCCGCCGCCGGGCTGCTTCTGGTCCCACAGGCCTTCGTCACCAGTTCCTGGCAGCTGATCATCCTGCGCTTCCTGATGGGGGCTGCCCTTGGCGGGCTGCTGCCCTGCATCGCCGCCGTCATCCGCCACAGCGTGCCGGACAGTGCGGCCGGCAGCATTCTTGGCCTCTCCGTCTCCTCGCAATATGTCGGCCAGGTGGCCGGCCCCGTCCTTGGCGGCTTCGTCGGCGGGCACATCGGCATGCGGGCGGTTTTCCTTGGCACCTCGGTGCTGCTCCTTGCCGGTGCCGCCTACGCCTGGATGGTGCGCCCTGGAACGATTGACGCCGGGTCGAGATCAGCGCCGGGCGCTGCCGCAGATCAGCTCGACGCCTGAGCGGGCGATCGCCTCGAGCATCTCTCGGCTGTCGCCGGCGCGGGCGCGCACCGCGAGCGAATGCATGACGGCGGAAGCAAGCCTTGCCAGCATTTGCGGATCGGTTTCCGCGGGAAGTTCACCCCTTTCCACGGCAAGGCGCATGCGCTTTTCGATTTCGCCGTCGAAATCGCTGAGGCTGCGGCCGAGCACCTCGCGAACCCGTTCACGCTCGACCGCTTCGACGGTCGCCGTGCCGATCAGCAGACAACCGCGGGCGGCGGTTTCGCCATGCAAATAGATATCCAACGCACCGGCGTAGACGCGGGCGAGATTATCGCGCAGCGGCAGTGACGGATCGAGCGCCTGGGCCAGCGTATCCATGCCGTCCTGCCGATAACCCTCCAAAGTATCGAGATAGAGATCCTCCTTGTCGCCGAAGGCGCCGTAGAGGCTCGGGCGGTTGAGGTTCGTCGCCGCGCTGAGATTGTCGAGCGAGGCGGCGGCAAAACCTCTGTCCCAGAAGACGTCCCGCGCCTTGGCGAGCGTTGCCTTGGCGTCGAAGGCCCTGGGGCGGCCACGCTTCTTCTCATTCTTCATATTTGTACTGCTTCGCATTAAATTTCTTGACGAAGGCTATTTTATGCGAAACAGTACAGATGTTCAATGATATCGAACAGGCGGCGCCGACCGCCTGCATGAGAGAGGAAATCGCCATGAAACTCTATATGAACGCCGCTGCCTGCTCGCTTTCACCGCACATCGTCTGCCGGGAGCTGGGGCTTGATATCGAGCTCGTCGAAGTCGACCGGAAGACCCACCGGACGAGCGACGGCAGGGATTATCTTGCCATCAACGGCAACGGCTATGTGCCGGCGCTGATGCTCGACGACGGCAAGGTGCTGACCGAAGGCCCGGCGATCGCGCAGTTCCTTGCCGACAGCGTCCCGCAAGGCGCCGCGATGCTGCCGGAGGTCGGCAACCTCAGACGCAACGAGGTGCAGTCCTATCTGAATTTCATATCCGCAGAACTGCACAAGCCGATGGTGCTGCTGTTCGAGCCGGCTTATGCCAGCGTGCATGAGCGGATCCGCGCTCAGGTCTCGAAGCGCCTTTCCTGGCTGAGCGGCCGTTTTGCCGGACCCTATCTGACCGGCGAGGCCTTCACCGTGGCGGACGCCTATCTCTTTGTCTGCCTGAACTGGTCGCCCTGGACGGAGATCAATCTCAAGCAATGGCCGGCGCTGCACGGCTTCATGGCCCGCGTGGCGGCCCGCCCGAAGGTGCGCGAAGCATTGCGGGCCGAAGATCTCGAGGCCTTCGATGCCGACGGTGTGTATTTTGCGCCGAATGCCTATCTCGCCTCGTCGGACTGGACGGGCGTGCCGGTGCAGCCTTAAACGCTCCTCAGAGCGCGTTGACGGCTACCGGCAGAGCGCGCTTATGGGCGGTGGCGCGATAGGCGGCGAGAATACGGCGGCGGGCGATCTCGCCGACCGGCCGGCCTTCGAGAAAATCGTCGATCTCGTCATAGCTGACGCCATAGGCCTCCTCGTCGGGGCGCAGCGGCCGCTGGTCTTCCAGATCGGCGGTCGGTACCTTGAAGATGAGCTCGTCGGGGGCGCCGAGCCGCTTTGCCAGAAGGCGGACGCGGCGTTTGTTGAGGCCGGCAAGCGGCAGGATATCGGCGGCACCGTCGCCGAATTTCGTGAAGAAGCCCATGACTGCTTCGGCCGCATGATCGGTGCCGATGACGAGGGCGCCAAGCGCGCCGGCCAAAGCGAACTGGGCGATCATCCGTTGGCGGGCCTTGATGTTGCCGAGGATGAAATCCTGCCGGCCGGCATCGGCGAAGGCAAGACCGCCATCCTGAGCGGCGGCCAGCATCGCATCCGTCGCCGCCTTGATGTTGACCACCATCGAGCGGTCGGGACCGATCGTTGCAAGCGCCCTCTCCGCATCGGCCTCATCAGCCTGGACTCCGTAGGGAAGACGCACGGCAATGAATTCGGCCGCATGGCCGCCGTCACGCAACTCGCGCACGGCCTTCTGAGCCAGCAAAGCCGCCGTCAGCGAATCGACGCCGCCGCTGATGCCGAGGACGTAGCCGCGCATGCGCGAGCCGACGAGATAATCCTTGAGGAAAGCGGTTCGCCGTTCGATCTCTCGCTCAGGATCGATATCGGCGGCGACACCCAGTTCGCGGATGATCTCGCCTTGTTCGTCGAACAGCACGGTCATAAGCTCCTCCTCCCCGCTTACGGAATTCCGGCGCCACTATGGCGAAAAGATGGGGGAAGACGAAGCCGTTTCGGGCAGACCTGCCATGCATGCACCGCACACCTACCGCACGATCGTAAACAGCTCCGCCGGATCGGCAAACCCTTTCAGCCTATGCGCCCCGACCGACAGCACATCCCCTGCCCCGGCGTCCCGACGGAACGGTGCCGACATCAGCAAGGCCTCTCCCAGTTCGCCGCAGGCGGTCTGGATGCGGCTGACCAGGTTGACGTCGCGGCCGATCAGGGTGAAGTCGAGGCGGCGGCCGGAACCGATATTGCCGTAGCTGACTTCGCCGTAATGCAGGGCGATGCCGGCCTTCACGCCGATGCCTTCATATTGGAAATGGTCGATCTCATCGAGCATGGCGCGGGCTGCCGCAAGAGCAGCGCCGCAGGAATGGGCCGCGTCATAGCCGGGGAAGAAGGCGAGCACGGCGTCGCCCATGAATTTCAGCAGCTCGCCGCCCTCGCGGGTGATGGCCGGCACGATCCTGTCGAAATAGGCGTTGAGCATGCCGAGCACGGTGCTGCCGGGCAGCCGGTTCGACAGCTCGGTAAAGCCGCGCAGATCGCAGAGCAGCAGGGCTGCCTCCATCGATTCGATCTCACCCTGGCGGATGCGGCCGGCCAGAATCCGGCTTGCCGTCAGCGGACCGATATAGGTATCGAGCAGGCTGAGCTCGACCTGGCGAAGAATGCGCAGCTCGCTGGTGTTGCGCAGCGCCGGCAGGATGCGCTCGATCACCTGGCGCTCCGAGACGGTGAAACCGCCCGGCCGCCTGGTGCCGAAGACGGCGGCGCTGACCGGGCCGTCGACATTGCAGAGAGGCGCGATGACGAGCTGCATCAGGCCGCGATCGGCAAAGACATCGATATGCTGCCAGCGGCCATGGACGCTTTCGCCAGGCCCGACGATCAGCGGTTCCCTGGTTTCCATGACCTTGCGCAGCGGCGTGTTCGCAATAGCGACCCGCGCGCCATGTTCGCGGTCATGGATCTCGACCGGCTCGCCTGGCGCCCAAGCAATGGTGCGGCCGATAAACTCCGGATGCAGCGTCATCAGATGCAGGGTCATCCGATCGACCGGCAGGCCGAGCGCCTGAAGCCGGCGGCCGAGGCCGGAGACGAGGCCGGCTTCATCAAGCGCGTGGCATTCGTCGCCGGAAAGCCACTCGATGATCGAGAGCAGCGCGCCTGTGCTGACGGCATGACCAGTGGCCTTTGGCTGAAATCGGTCGAGATCGGGAGCATGGATTGCTGAGGGCATGGTGTTCTCCTCCCGGAGACGGGTTAGTGGGCGCCACCGCCGGCGAGCTGACCGGGCTTTTTCAGCAGCAGGCTTGCCAGCAGGGCGACGACGAGGGCGACGCCAAGCAGGAAGAAGGTGTCACTGAAGGCCATGATATTGGCCTGCTTGCGTATCTTGAGCGCGATGGCGACGACGGCCTTGTGGCTGGCGAGCGCCTGATCGCTGACGCCGTGGCTCATGAAGTAGCCCGTCAGCCTGGCGATGCGATCGCGAGTGGCTTCCTCGAATACCGAGACCGAATGCGTCAGGATGTTCGAATGGAACTGTTCGCGCTTCGACAGGAAGGTCTGCAGCGAGGCGATGCCGACCGCGCCGCCCAGATTGCGCATCATGTTGAAGAGCGCCGAAGCCGAACCGGCATTCTCCTTCTCGATGCCTGATGTGGCGATCGCCGACAGCGGCGTGAAGACCAGCGCCTGACCGACGGCGCGGACGATGTTCGGCCAGAAGAGCTGGTCGCTTGCATAGTCGCCGGTCATGTGGACGTTCATGAAATTCGAGGCGGCGAAGAGGGCAAAGCCGATAACGATCAGCAGCCGGACGTCGAACCGCTTCATCAGACGAGGCACCAGCGGGATCAGCAGCAGCTGCGGAATGCCGGTCCACGCGAGAACCATGCCGATCTGCTCGGAATTGTAGCCCTGGATGCGAGTGAGATAGATCGGCAGCACGAAGACCGAACCGTAAAGCGCGATGCCGAGCAGGAAGTTGGCGACGATGCCGAAACCGAAATTGCGGCGCAGCAGCAGGCGCAGGTTCAACAGCGGCTGGGCCGTTCTCAGCTCGATGACGATGAACAGGCTCAGCGAGACGGCTGATATAACAGACAGGCGGAGGATGAAATCGGAGCCGAACCAGTCTTCCTTGTTGCCCTCTTCCAGCACGGTCTGCAGGGCCGCGAGGCCGATCGCCATGGTGATGATGCCTGGCCAGTCGCCCTTGGACAGCAGCTTCACGTTCATCGGCGCCCGGTCGAGCGAGGCCCAGAGCAAGCCGACCATCAGCGCGCCGGGCACCAGGTTGACGTAGAAGATATGTTCCCAGCCCCAGTTTTCGGTGAGATAACCGCCGATCGTCGGCCCGATGGCCGGTGCGAAGGTGGCCGACAGGGCAAAGAGCGCCAGGCCGATCGGCTGCTTGGCCTTGGGCAGCAGCGTGATGATGATGGTGAAGGCCATTGGGATCAACACGCCGCCGGAAAAGCCCTGAATGGCGCGCAGGATGATCATCTGCTGCAGGTTGGCCGCGAAGGCGCAGGCGACCGAGAAGATCAGGAAGAGGATGGCGTTCGCCAGCAGATAGTTGCGCAGCGAAAAGACCCGCGCCAACCAGCCGCTGAGCGGAATGACGACGATCTCGGCGATCAGGTAGGAGGTCGAGATCCAGCCGCCGTCATCCGTGCCGGCGCCGATGGCGCCCCGGATATCGGCAAGCGAGGCATTGACGATCTGGATGTTGAGGACCGCCATGAAGGCGCCGAGCGTCGAGCCGACGACAGCCGACCACATGCGAAGCGCGCTCATGGCGGCAGGTGTGGCGGGCGCTGCGGCGGCGGGGCGCGCAAGCGAATTGCCGTTTGCGGCGATCTGAAGAGTGGCCATGACCTGTCTCCTTCCTGCTGGTGCGGAAACTTTCCGATGATGGGGTTCGGCGATCTTTCGGAACGAGAAGGATTATCCGGAGGCCCGGGAAGCCACGCTCTGGGCAGCCTTGGTATCGACTTCGGGCTCGACCGACATGCCCGAGCGCAGCAGTCCGCTCAAGGCCTCGTCGTCGATGACGATCTTGACGGGGATGCGCTGGACGATCTTGGTGAAGTTGCCGGTGGCGTTGTCAGGCGGCAGCAGCGAGAATTCGAGACCGCTTGCCGGCGAAACGCTGTCGACATGACCCTTGATCGACATATCGGGAAAACTGTCGACCTTGATCTCGACCGACTGGCCGGGACGGACATAGGTCAGCTGCGTTTCCTTGAAATTGGCGACGATATAGACTGCGTGCAGCGGCACGACGGCCATCAACTGGGTGCCTGAAGTGACATACTGGCCGACGCGGATCGAGCGGGCGCCGACCGTGCCGTCGACGGCGGCGACGATGTCGGTGTAAGACAGGTTGAGTTCGGCCTGGTGGGCGGCCGCGGCCGCCCGGTCGCGCTCGGCAACCGCCTGTTCGCGCTGGCTCCGGAGCACCGGCACCTTGTTTTCAGCCGCGACGAGGGCCGCCCGGTCGCGCTCGACGGCGGCAGCCGCCTGGTCGCGGGCCGACTGGGTCTGTTCGGCGCGCGACTGGGTGCCGGCGCCGTTGGTGATGAGGCGGGCCGAACGCGCGGCGTCGGACACGGCAAAATCGAGCGAGGCCTGCGAGGCGTCGATCGTCGCCCTGGCCTGCCCGATGACCGACTGCTGCAGGGCGATCTGGGCATCGATATTGGTGATGGCGGCCTCGGCCGCCTTCAGATCTGCTCTCGCCTGCGAGAGTGCGGCCTGGAAATCGCGGTCGTCGATGCGGGCAAGCACCTGGCCTGCTTTGACCACGTCGTTGTCGTTGACCAGCACCTGCCTGACATAGCCGGCGACCTTCGGGGCGACGGTGGTGTAATCGGCCTTCACATAGGCATCGTCGGTGGATTCGATGAAACGGCCGACGGTCCAGTAGCGGTGGCCGAAATCACCCGCGAAAGCGACGCCGGCAAGCAGCGCGGCGGCGATGACGGCGCGCTTGACGATGCTGCGGCCGGTCTTTTCAGGCGCGGCGACAACCGGGGTTTCGGCAGCGGGCATCGCAGGCGCCTGGGCGGCCGGCGCCTCGGCCAAAATCCGCTCGGCCTCTCCGGCACTTTCGAAATCCTGCTTGCGGGGTAGTTCGACCATCGTCTCTTCCTTCGTCTGGCGCCCCGTTTCGGCGAGGCTTGTTCGATGCGAGGGAAGATGCGCTCTGCCATTCACTTTGATAATCTGCTTATATCGGGAAGGATCATCAACTCTCAGCGGATAATCCGAGGGCGATATGGATCGGCTGACAAGCCTTGCAGTCTTCGGCCGGGTGGTGGAATGCGGCGGTTTTTCCGCTGCCGCGCGCCGGCTCAACATGTCCGTCACCATGGTCGGCAATCATGTGCAATCGCTGGAGGAGCGGCTCGGTGTCAGGCTGCTCAACCGCACGACGCGCAAGGTCAGCCTCACCGAAACCGGCAAATATTATTATGAGCGCTCGTCGCAGATCCTCGCCGAACTCGATGAGGCGGACCGGACGGCCGGCGCGCTCAGCACGACGCCCCGCGGCACGCTCAAGGTCTATACCAGCAGCGCCATCGTGCGTTTCCTGCTGCCTGTGGTCAGCGAGTTCATGGAGCTTTATCCGTCGATCTCGCTCGATTTCAGCGTCGGCGAAGGGATGGTCGACATGATCGAGGATGGCTACGACCTGGTGATGCGCACCGTGCCGCCGCCGGACTCCTCGCTCATCGCCCGCAAGCTGACGCCCTGGCGCCATATGCTCGTCTGCTCACCGGCTTATGCCGAAAACCATCCGATGCCGAAGAAGCCGGCCGAGGTCGCTGATCACAATTGCCTGCAATATGCCTATTACCCCTTTGGCGACGAATGGCGCTTCGAGGATGGCGACGGCAGCAAGGAGAGCGTCAAGATCGGCGGTAATGTCGTCTCCAACAGCGCGGAGATGCTGCGTTTCCTGACGCTCAACGGAAAAGGCATCTTCCTGGCGCCAAGCTTCGTCGTGTTCGACGACATCGCCGAAGGGCGGCTGGTGAAGATCATGCCGGACTACCGGCCGGTGGAATTCAACATCAACGCCGTCTATCCCAACCGCAGCCACCTGCCGACCAAGGTGCGGCTGTTCATCGACCTCTTGGCCGAGAGGTTTGCGGAGCATCGGAAGTGGATGACGTGAGGGGCGCGAGTGTAGCCGCCCCCTCTGCCCTGCCGGGCATCTCCCCCGCTAGGGAGGAGATTGGCAGGAAGCCATGCCTCGCCTTCCATTTACGGCTCATGACGGCCCGTTGTTTAGGGAAGCCATCGCGCCCATCCGATCTCCCTCCTTGTGGCGGATGCCCGGCAGGGCAGAGGGGGTGTATCCCGATCTCAATTCTGCCGGCGGGATCGCGCCGGCCCTGCGCTTGCGCTCCGCGTTCGTCGTTGCAATCGATTCACTGGATCGATTGCTCCCTCTCCGCGGGGCCGCTGCTCACTCTTCACTTTCGCTTCTTCCGTGGGCCCAGTCCATGTAGAGCTCCAACGCCTTGCGGGTGACGGGGCCTTCCTGGAAATCGCGGTCGTCGAGGCGGGTGACGCCGACGACTTTGGAATAGTTGCCGGTGGTGAAGATTTCATCGGCGGCCAGGAAATCCTCGACGGCCAGGGTTGCTTCCACCACGTCGAAACCGGCCTTGCGGAGCAGGCCGATGACGCGGGCGCGGGTGATGCCGGCGAGGAAGGTGCGATTGGCGGCCGGCGTCATCACCACGCCGTCGCGGACCATGAAGACGTTCGAAGAGGCGGTCTCGACGACATTGCCGTTCAGGTCGCGCACCAGAGCATTATCGAAGCCGCGGCTGCGGGCTTCGGCGATCATGCGGCCGCTGTTCGGATAGAGCGAACCGGTCTTCGCCTCGGTCATCGCCGTTTCCGGCGACGGGCGGCGATAGGGCGAAACGGTGAGGCTGCTGCCGCCATGACGCCCCATCGGCGCCTCGAACAGGCAGAGCGCGAAGCGGGTCGATGCCGCGTCGACAGAGACGATGCTGCCGGGCGAACCGTGTTCGCCCCAATACATCGGCTTGATGTAGATCGCCGTCGCACCATCGAATTTGCCAACGCCTTCCCAGGCGAGCGCGACGATCTCCTCGGCCGACTTCACCGGCTTCAGGCCCATGGCGAGCGCCGAGCGGTTGATGCGCTGGCAATGCAGATCGAGATCCGGGGCGATGCCGTCGAACCAGCGGGCGCCGTCGAATACCGTGGAGCCGAGCCACATGGCATGCGAGGTCGGCCCGATCAGCGGCGGATTGCCGGGAAGCCATTCCCCATCGACGTGAGTCCAGGTGGTGGAACGCGGTGATGTATCGACGGCCATTGCTGCTCTCCCTTGCATATCCGGGAAAGCAAAAGCCCCGGCGGCAAGCCGGGTCAAGGACAAATCCCGGCCGCAAATACGGAAGCAAGAAAATGCCGGGGGATGGCGCCGGGCCGCAATATTCGTGCGCGACAACTGCGGCGTGGGCGACGGGTGCATCAGCAAAAATGATGGAATCTCTGTTGGAATGGCTGCCTGCCGCATGGCATCATGGACGCTTGAGCGGAGAGACGTGAAGGAGGACGCCGATGAAAGCCATGTATTACGAAGCCTTCGAGCAGGCCCCCGAAATCCGCACCCTCCCCGATCCGACGCCGACAGAGGATGGCGTCGTCATAGCGGTCGGCGCCAGCGGGCTCTGCCGCAGCGACTGGCACGGCTGGATGGGGCACGATCCCGATATCCGCCTGCCGCATGTGCCGGGGCACGAGCTTGCCGGAAAAGTCGTCGCCACCGGCCGCGGCGTGATGCGCTCCAAGGTGGGCGACCGGGTGACCGTGCCCTTCGTTTCCGGCTGCGGCCATTGCAGCGAATGCCATTCCGGCAACCAGCAGATCTGCCCGAACCAGTTCCAGCCGGGCTTCACCCATTGGGGCTCCTTTGCTGAATATGTGGCGATCGACTATTCCGACACCAATCTGGTGCATCTGCCGGATACGATCGACGATGCGACGGCGGCAAGCCTCGGCTGCCGCTTCGCCACCTCGTTTCGCGCCGTCGCCGACCATGCGCGCACCGGACCCGGCGAATGGATCGCCGTGCATGGCTGCGGCGGCGTCGGCTTGTCGGCGATCATGATCGCCACTGCGCTCGGCGCCAACGCGATCGGCATCGACATATCGGAGGAGAAACTCGCCTTTGCCAGAGAGTGCGGGGCGGTGGCGACGGTCAATGCCTCAAGCGTTGCCGACGTGGCCGAGGCGGTGCGCGAGATCACCAAGGGCGGCGCGCATGTCTCGATCGACGCGCTCGGCCATCCCACCACCTGCTTCAACTCGATCAAGAACCTGCGCCGCCGCGGACGTCACGTGCAGGTGGGGCTGATGCTTGCCGAGCACGCGACACCGCAAATCCCGATGGCTCAAGTGATCAGCAACGAGCTGGAGATCTACGGCAGCCACGGCATGCAGGCCTGGCGCTACGACGCCATGCTGTCGATGCTGGCAGCCGGCAAGATCGCGCCGCAAAAGCTGATCGGACGGCGCATCAGCCTCGAGGAGGCCGTGCCGGCGCTGATGGTGCTCGACAAGGCGGAGGGGACGGGAATCAGCGTCATCACGCAGTTTTCGTGAGAGAAGTCCGGCCTCTCGCCTGTGGCAAGCACGGGAGGCAGAAAACGGCGTTTATCTCTTCCTCCGACTGAAGAGGGAAGCAAGGCGAGTGCTACACGCCTCTTCTCCCCAGCGGGGAGAAGGTGCCGGCAGGCAGATTAGGGGGTGCGCGGCGAAGCCGCGATGCGCTGAACGCAAGCGAAGAGCAATAGATAGGATGTGCCGTGTGGCCCCCTCATCCGACCCTTCGGGCACCAGCCTGGGCGAGCCGCGGGTCTCGCCCGTCCTTCGGACTGCAAAGAGCGCGCGCCAATGGATCGCGCCTTCGCCGAGGCTCCAGTGGCGTCGGACGGCCGGAACAGCCGCCGCGTTCTGTGCGCCTCTTCTGTGTCGCCGGAATTAGGCGCGGGCGGCCGGAAATGCGGCCGTCGCAGCCGGCGGGCCTTGCGAAAATGGCCGGCGGCACCGATATCGCCGTCACCGGCTTGCCGACGGAGATCGTCGCAAGCCACGACGACAGGGCTGTTGTTAAAGGCGGCGGCAAGCTTTAACGGCTGCCGCGCAAACAAAAACCAAGAAGAAGAAAGAGACATGATGTCCAACTCATTTGTGACAATGCCTGCCGGCGAAGAGGCACGACGCTTTTTCGTCCTCGGCGACCGGATCGAACGACAGGTCCGCATCCGCGGAACCTGGCTCAACGTCTTCGACGTCACCGTGCCGCCCGGCAGCCGGACACCGAAACATGCTCATGCAAGCCCTGAGGTGTTCCGCATCCTTGAGGGATGCCTGACGATCTGGCGGCTGACCGACAACGGCCCCGAGGAGATCGAGGCCGGCGCCGGCGACATCGTCACCATCGCGCCCTTCATGGTGCACGGCTACGCCAACCGCGGAAACGTTCCGGCGGTGTTTTCCGCTGTCGTCGATCGCGACATGGCTGAATTCATCGAAGCGGAAGGCGCAAGCGAGCCACCGCAGACCAGCCCTTCGGCGGAAACCATCGCCCGCATGACGGCGGCCGCCAATGCCTATGGGATTACCATCCTGGCGGCGTGATGAGACCTTCCGCCTGGTTCGCGCTTGCCGTCTCAGGCATTTCCAAAGACTGAGGGAACCGACATCGATCTTAAACGACGATGGAAGACGATCGGCGATGCGTATATATAGCCTCGTCGAACGCCTCGCCGCGTCGCCTGATTAATAACGAATAGGGTCCCTGTGTTTCTGGAAATTGGAATTGTGGCGTTTCTCACCATTCTCAATGGTGTGCTCGCCATGTCTGAGCTGGCTGTCGTGTCTTCTCGAACAGCCCGCCTGAAGGTTCTCTCCGACAATGGCAGCAAGGGTGCGGCCCAGGCCATCAAACTTGCCGAAAACCCCGGCCGCTTTCTCTCCACGGTTCAGATCGGCATCACCCTGGTCGGCGTTCTCTCAGGCGCCTTCTCAGGGGCCACGCTCGGCGGCCGTCTGTCCGGATGGCTGGAAGCACAGGGAATGTCGGCGGCGGCGGCCGACGCTGTCGGCGTCGGTTCGGTCGTCGTCGCGATCACCTATCTCTCTCTCATCGTCGGCGAACTTGTTCCGAAGCAGATCGCGTTGCGGGAACCCGAAGCAGTCGCGGCGAAGGTCGCACCCGCCATGGCGGTGCTTTCAAGAATCGCCCTGCCCCTCGTGTGGCTTCTGAACACCTCCGGAAACCTGGTTCTCAAGCTGCTGGGCCAGACAGGAAAAAGCGGCGATAACGTCTCCGACGAGGAGATCAAGACAGTTCTGGCCGAGGCGCAGTCCGCGGGCGTGATCGAAAGCGAAGAGTCCGCGATGATTTCAGGCGTCATGCGGCTGGCGGATCGCACCGCCCGGGCGCTTATGACGCCCCGGCGCGACGTCGAAATCATCGATATCGACGACAGCCTTGACGAAATTCGCGCTCAGCTGCACCGGACGAAGCGGTCTCGGCTGCCCGTTCGAAAAGGCAGTTCGGACGAGGTAATCGGCATTCTTCCGGTCAAGGATTTCTACGATTCGATGTCCGAACACGGCAGTGTCGATATCAAGGCCCTGACGCAAGACGTTCCTGTGGTTTCAGACCTTTCAACCGCCATTCATGTGATCGAAGCGATCCGGAAATCGCCGGTACACATGGTGCTGGTTTTTGACGAGTACGGCCATTTCGAGGGAATTGTTTCGTCGGGCGACATTCTGGAAGCGATCATGGGCGCTCTGCAGGAGGGGCCGGTCGACGAGCAGGCCATCGCTCGCCGCGACGACGGCTCCTACCTGGTGTCCGGCTGGACGCCGATCGACGAATTCGCCGAATTCCTGAATCTCAAGCTCGACGACGATCTCGAATATCAGACTGTGGCCGGCCTGGTGCTGGAAGAGCTGAAACATCTGCCGGAACTGGGTGAGAGCTTCACGCGAGACGGATGGCGCTTTGAAGTCATCGATCTCGACGGCAGGCGCGTGGACAAGATACTTGTGTCTGCGGCGTGAAAGCCGGCGCCTTGAGATCGTCAAGCTCGACGAAGGGACACCGACAGGATCGGCATCCGCCACGGGAAATGTGGTCTGACATCGGGAGGTACGCCATGGCATGGTCCGCCAGCCAATATGTGAAATTCGAGGACGAGCGCACGCGACCGGCGCGTGATCTCCTGGCGCAGGTGCCGCTGCAGAGCATCGGCCGCGCCGTCGACCTCGGCTGCGGGCCAGGCAATTCGACCGAACTCATCATCGAGCGTTATGGCGCCGAAGGCGTCTCCGGCCTCGACAGCGACGTCAATATGCTGGAGGCGGCCCGCAAGCGGCTTCCCGGCATCGCCTTCGTCGAGGCGGATCTTGGCAGCTGGCAGCCGAAGGAACCCGCCGATCTGCTCTTTGCCAATGCCGTCTTCCAGTGGCTTCCCGATCATCTCGACATTTTCGAGCGGCTGATGGACGGCCTTTCGAAAGGCGGCGTTCTTGCCGTGCAGATGCCCGACAATCTCGGCGAACCCTCGCATCTGGCGATGGAAGAGAGCGCCCATGCCGGCCCGTGGAAGGCCGCCTTCGAGGAAAAGGGCGTGCGCCGCCAGCCATTGGCTCCGCCCTCCGCCTATTATTCCAGGCTGATTGCCAAGGCGGCGCGCATCGATATCTGGCACACCATCTACAATCACCCGATGGCGGATGCGGCGGCGATCGTCGAATGGGTGAAAGGCACCGGGCTGATGCCCTATCTCGCCCATGCCGGCGAGAGACATCGCGAGGCATTCCTGGCCGATTATCGGGAACGGGTGGAAAGGGCCTATCCGAAGCTGTCGGACGGGCGGGTGCTGCTGCGGTTCCCGCGGATTTTCATGGTAGCGGTGAAGAAATAACCGGCTGCGGCCCGATGCTCACTCGCACCAATGGTTTCGCAGCTTGTGTCGATCAATCTGTCGCTGCCCGCGGAGCCGCTGCACATTTCCGCGCAACGTGCATTCGTCTAGTTAACGGCAGCCAATCCGCCCGCCAACAGCGCATCCAGTTGGGCAATCTCAGCTGCGGTCAGGCTGATACCTTTGGCTTCCGATTGGATGCGCGCGGCGAAGCGGCGCTGCGACGGAAGCCGCGCACCTTGTCCGACGATCGTTTCGAAGAGCACTTCGGCGCGCGCGAATGGGTCGCCGGGGCGGCCTTTGGCGAAGGCTTCGGGTGACATTGCAATGATCAGTTCGCCATGGAACGGCGCCAAGATCGTCGTGCCGAGGTAGTCTAGAACCTCGGGGCTGGTGAGATCGCCGATCATGATGCCGGCGAGCAACTCTATCATGGTGGCGATGGCGGACCCCTTGTGGCCGCCGAAGGGCATCATTGCACCTTCGAGGGCAGCAACCGGGTCAGTGGTTGGATTGCCGGCAGCATCAATCGCCCAACCTTCCGGCAGTTGCTTGCCGGCGCGGCGGTGCAGTTCGATCTCGCCGCGGGCGGCCACCGAAGTGGCAAAATCGAACACATAGGGCGGCTGGTCCTTGCGAGGCCAGCCGAAGGCAAACGGATTGGTGCCGAGCAGAGGCTTGCTGCCTCCGGATGGGGCAACCGTCGCATAGCTCGGGCACATCGCCAATGCTGCCAGACCGCGCGCGGTTACCGCCTCGACCTCTGGCCACAGGGCCGAGAAATGCGAGCAGTCGTTGATGACCATGGCGGCGATGCCGAGCCGCGTTGCGCGTTCCGCCAGCGCGGGTACGCCGAGTTCAAACGCCGCATTGGCGAAACCGCCCTGCGCATCGACTCTGACGATGGCGCTGCCGTCATCCGGCGCGAGAGCAGGAACGGCATCGGGCTTCACCTTGCCGGCCTTTACCGTGCGCAGCGCACCCTCGATGCGGTAAATGCCGTGCGACTTGCAGGCATCGCGTTCTCCGGCCACGATGACATGCGCCAGAGCCGCCGCCTGGATCTTGTTCAATCCTGCGCGCTCGAAGATGGCAAGGACTCGATTTTGCAGAGCTTCCACGCTCATCATAACGGCTTCAGTCATGCGATTCTCCATCCGAAATTAAGCTCGGTTTTCGCCGCCCTGCCTTCTTTGAGCGCCACACGCGGCAAAGTCTTCAACTGTCCTGCAGCCCAGTTGCGCCATCGTTGCCGTTAGTGCGACTTTCAGGATGTTCATCAAATGATCGCCGCCGCGACGCCCATGGCGGCAGAGGCAAACAGCAGGACGCCCTGGCGTTCCGTCGCGGCGACGGATTGCCTCGATCAGGGTTCGCTGGAGGTCATCGCGCCCAGCAGTTTCGGCAGGTCGCCGAAGCGTGCGACGAGACTGAAGACGATCGCTGCCGTCGCCACAAACAGGACCGTCACCGCCGCCATGGTCGGCGTGTAGCCGTAACGCAGCGAATTGAAGATCTTGATCGGCAGCGTTTCCAGCGTGAAACCGACCGTCATGTAGGCAACGATATATTCGTTGAGCGACAGCACAAAGGCAAAAGCATAGCCGGACACGATGTAAGGCGAGATCAGTGGCAGAACGACGGTTCGGAACACGGCACGATCATCGCCGCCCAAGGTCGAGGCGGCCTCCACGAGCGAGCGGTCGATGGCCGAAAAGCCGAGCGAAATGGTCACCAGCGGCAGCGTGACGAAGAAGATGGCGTGGCCGATCACCGCCGTCCAGGGCTGGCCGTAAAATCCGGTCGTGGCCCAGAAAGTCAGCAGGCCAAGCGCCGTGATAACCGGCGGCAGGGTAAAGGGCGCCGCGCCAAGCAACTGGAAGATGTTGGCCCAGGGCGCGTAGCGGCGCCAAAGGAACCAGGCGAGCGGCAAGGCGATCAGCACCGCCAGCGCCGCCGACGACAGCGCCAGTACAAGTGACGCGATTAGCGCGTTGCGCCATTCCATGTCGAGAAAGATCTGACCGTACCAGCCGAGCGAGAAGCCTTGCGGTGGGAAGGTGAGGCTCTGCTTGGCGTTGACCGACACGCCGGCGACGACGATCAGCGGCAGAGCGAGAAACAGCCCGACCAGCCCGAAAAAAACGTTGCGGAGAATGGTCATGCGACGGCCCCTCCCCGGCGGCCAACGAGAAGGGTCAGCGCGACAAGGCCCAGCGTCACCAACACCAGGAACACCGCCATCGCAGCCGCGAAGGGCATGTTCGATTGATAGATCGCCTGGTCGGTAATGTGCACGGAAAGGGTCCAGTGCTGCGGGCGGCCGAGCAGTTGCGGCAACAGATAGGACCCGAGCGCGAAGATGAAGACCATGATCAGCGTGGCGACGATCGTATCGCGCAGCGCCGGTACTACAACGGTGAAGAAGGCTTTGACAGGCGAAGCGCCGAGCGTGCGCGCGGCCTCAGACAGGGTCGGATCAAGCCGCACCAGCGCCGGGTAGAGCACCAGGACCGTATAAGGGAAGGCCTGATAGACCATGCCGGTGAATACGGCGCCGACGCTCGGTGTCAGGGCGACTGGTTGCTGCATGAGGCCGAGCCACACGAACAGGTTGGTGATGCCGGCCGTGCGCGAAAACAGCGTCGACCAGGCGAAACCGATGATTACTTCGGACAGGGACAGGATCGAAAGGAGTGCGACCAGCCAGACCACCTGGGTGCTCCGCTTCATCCGGATCAGCAGATATGTGAAAGGCAGGGCCAGAACGACACACATAACGGCCACCGCAATCGCAAGGATCAGCGAGAAGCTGAGCACGCCGCCGAAGAAGGCCGAGAGGAAGCGGACATAATTGTCGAAGACAAAATCAGGCGTGTAGAAGCCGCCCTGCTGGCGCTTGAAGAAGCTGACGGAAATCATCGTGCCGAAAGGCACGACAAAGAAGACGATCAGCATGATCGCCGGGAAGGCTAGTGGGGCATAGTCGCCAAGCGTCCGCGGGGCATCGCGTCTCATTGCTCGAGCACCACGCAGTCCTTGTCGGTGAGCGCAATGCCCACCTTCTGACCCACCGCGACGTCAGGGCGCTCGCGCGGCGTAGAGACCGCAATGAACTGCTGACCGCCGACATTGACAAAGGTTTCGATGACCCCGCCGAGATCGCGCACAAAGGTGACCTCGCCCGTCAGTGCACCGGCCTTCGGCGGGCCCAGGCGTACATCTTCCGGCCGGATCGAGAGCGTGGCGCGCTCGACGCCCGCCGACAGCGACAGGGCGGTGACTGGCTGCCCCAGTATATTGACCGCGCCGCCCTCTCGCCTGGCTTCGACCAGATTTGTCTGGCCGATGAAATCAGCGACGAAGCTGTCTGCCGGTCGACGATAAATTTCGGTCGGCGACGCCGCCTGGCGTATCTGACCGCCGTTCATGACCACGACCGTATCGGCCATGGTCATCGCCTCACGCTGGTCGTGCGTCACGGCAATCGTGGTGATGCCGAGCCGCTGATGAAGCTGGCGGAGCTCCACCTGCATGGCTTCGCGCAACTTGGCGTCGAGCGCCGATAGTGGCTCGTCGAGCAGGAAGAGTTTTGGCGAAATCGCCAGTGCCCTTGCGATCGCGACGCGCTGCCTCTGGCCGCCAGAGAGTTTCGACACGGCGCGATCAGCGTAACCCGGCAAATAGATCATCGCCAGCAGCTCTTCGACCCGCGTCGCCTGCTCTTCCTTGGAACGGCCGCGAATGCGCAGTGGATAGGCGATATTCTCGCCAACAGTCAGGTGCGGGAACAGCGCCAGCGACTGGAAGACCATGCCAAGCTCGCGCTGGTGCGTCGGCGTCCTGGTGATGTCGTTTCCATTGAGCGTGACGCGGCCCGCTGTCGGCAGATCGAGACCTGCGATCATGCGCAGTAAGGTTGTCTTGCCGCAGCCGGAAGGGCCGAGCAGACAGACGAACGCGCCGTGCGGCACCGTCAGGTCGACATTGTCGACGGCGCGAAAGGCGCCGAATTCCTTGACGATATTTTGTAGCGTGAGTCCCGACATATGCCTCTTCCTAACCGGATGGGCGGGCCCCCGACGAGGCCCGGGAAAGAACGATCAGTGTCAGCCGGCGATCATTTCCGTCCACTTCTCGTTCAGCCAGTCGGCCTTGGAGGTGTACATGTCGTAATGCGGAATAATCGGTTCGATGTCGGAAGAAACCGCCGCAAATTCCTTCTCGTTCAGGTCGGTCGTTTCGCGCTTGACCGTTGGCGACGTGCCTACCTTGCGTGACAGCACAGCCTGGACAGACGGCTGACACATATAGTCGATGAAGATATGCGCCTCTTCCGTCTTCTTCGACGCCTTCGACAGCGCCCAGGAGCCTGCGTCCTGAATGCCGCCCTCCTTCGGGAAGGTCGAGCGAACGGGCTGGCCGTCCGCGGCGGCGAGGCCGGTCACGTCATGATAATACTGTCCCATCGGGATCTCGCCCGACTTTAGCGCCTGTTCGAACTGCGCCTCGTCGCGATACCACAGGCGGACATTCGGCTTCAGCTCGGCCAGCTTGGCGAACACCTTGAGGATGTTCTCCTCGGTGTCGAGCGCTTGTGCGCCGCCGAAATAGGTCTTTGCCGTCACATCGAGCAGGAATGAGTTGGAGACGAGTGCCAGCAGACCAAGCTTGTCGGCATTGGCGGGATCCCACAGTGCGGTCCAACTTGTCGGCGCTTCCTTGTAAACATCGGTGTTGGTTACCAGCGTGATGAACCACGAGACTGCCCCGATGCCGGCAACCCGGCCATCCGGATATTTGTTGATGAAGCGCTCAAGCAGATTGCTGGAATTCTTGATCTTGGCAATGTCGAGCGGAGCCCATAGTTCTGTGGCCTGCCCCTTGCGCATCGCCACCTGCGACATCATCGAAACGTCTGCCGGCGCCTGGCCTGCCTGGGCTGCCTGCTGCATCTGCACCAGCCAGGCCTCGCCGGTCGGCTCTGCGATGGATTCAACAGCGATGCCGGTTGCCTTGGTGAACTCCGGAAAGATGTTCTTGTCGAACGAGTTCTTGAAGTAGCCGCCATAAACGCCGACCTTCAGCGACTTGTCCTGGGCGCGCAGCACATGCGGCATTGCCAGCATGGCAACGCCCGCACCGATGCCGACGCCGAGCACGGTGCGGCGGTTCATTGTCAACTTCGTCATGGTCATTCTCCTCACCGATGCGGCGCCGCCGCTTCCCTCTGTCAATCTAATCGAGGCCTTTGCAGCCTTCTTGTCATTCCGGGCCGCCTTGAGCTGCGGCCAAGGCCGTCAGGCTGCGCCGCGGATTGCCGGGCTGAACACCATCAGGCTCAATATTTCGAACAGCATCTGCGCGCCGGCATGAGCCGTGTTGGTGGTCGCGTCATACTGCGGCGCGACCTCGACGACATCGCCGCCGACCAGGTTTACGCCCTTGAAGCCGCGTATCAGCTCCAGGACTTCGCGGGTGGTGAAACCACCGATCTCCGGCGTGCCGGTGCCCGGGGCGAAGGACGGATCGAGGCTGTCGATATCGAAGGAAAGATAGGTCGGCCCGTCGCCGATGACGGCCTTCGCCTTTTCGATAATCGCAGGGATGCCCATCGCTGAGATCTCCTCGGCATGGATCACCGTCATGCCCGAGGCGTAAGAAAACTCCCAGAGATACTCGGCCGAGCCGCGAATGCCGATCTGAACCACGCGCGTCGGGTCGAGCACACCGTCCAGCACCGCGTTGCGGAACGGGCCGCCGTGGTGGAACTTGGTCAGGTCGTAAGCGCCGCCGGTATCGCAATGGGCGTCGATATGGATCATGCCGACTGGCCGTTCCTTGCCGACGGCTCGCAGAATCGGATGAGTGATCGAGTGGTCGCCGCCTACGGAGAGCGGCAGAACGCCTGCCGCCACGATCTGCGCCACGCGTTTTTCGATATCCTCGTGCGACAATTCCAGCCGGTAGCGGCTCTGAAACGCCACGTCGCCAATGTCTGCCACGCGCAGTTCCTGAACCGGCGCGCAGCCGAGCACGTGATTGTAAGGCCCGATGCGCTCAATGGCGCGTAGCGCGCGCGGCCCGAAGCGTGAGCCCGGGCGATTGGTCACGCCAAGATCCATCGGCACGCCAAGGATCGCCACCTGCAAGTCGCCGAAGTCCGGGTTTTCGTTGTCGACCTGCATGAGCGGGGCGGAGAGGAATGTCGGGATGCCTGAATAGGGCGCGAGCCGGGTGCCGCTCTTGTTGAAGATCTTCTCGGCCACCTTGCGGAACTCGGGGTCGTGCAGCTCCCCGCCGTGGCTCTCGCCATATTTGGTTCGGAGTTCGGAAAGCTTGGTTTCATTCCAGGACATGGCGGCCTTCTCGAGTGCGATGATGCTGCTATCAGATATGGAATTCAGTCGTCCTCGGCTGCAGCTCTGCGGCAGAGCCCCGATGGCTTCTTCCGATCATTGAACGGCAAGCTTGCTGGAAAATCAATTGATATTAATATGCAGTTTCGTGCGAGTTTTTCTCACAGGTCCATCATGTCCAGCCGCCTTCCGCCACTCAACCCGCTACGCGCCTTTGAGGCCACTGCCCGTCATGGATCGGTTTCCGCCGCGAGCCGCGAGCTGAATGTCACCCACGGCGCTATCAGCCATCAGATACGCACATTGGAGGAATCTCTCGGCGTGCGCCTGTTCGAGCGCGGCGGCAAATGGCTGAAGCTGACAAGCCAGGGCGCATTGTTGATGCCGGTCGTCTCCAACGCGTTTTCGGAGATCGCAGCAGCGAAAGCCGCGATGACCCGGCCAGCGACCGGCGGCACGCTACGGGTGACCTGCGTTGCGGCAGTGCTATCGCTCTGGCTGATGCCGCGGCTGCAGGAGTTCACCGATCAATATCCCGACATCCAGCTTGACCTGCGCGCCTCGAATGACCCGAACAATCTGAGCTCCCCGGATGTCGACCTGTGCATTCTCTACGGCAGCGGCAATTGGCCCAATTATTGGTCGCGCCTGTGGAGCCGGATGGAGCTCTTCCCTGTCGTCAGCCCGGCACTCATGAACAGGCGGCCGCTGCGTTCCCTGCGCGATCTGCGCGACCACATGCTCCTGAACGCCGATCGCGGCAATGAATGGAACACCTGGCTTGCGGCCGCCGGCGTTGCGATGCCGGCGCGCCAGCACATGATGAGCGACGCGCGCCTGTCGATCGAGGCGGCCATGCACGGCCATGGCGTGGCGCTCGGCGACAATATCACCACCGCGCACATGATCGCACGGGGCGAGCTGATCGCGCCATTCGACCTTACGGTTCCGGCCAACGACGCGGTCTATGTGGCCTGCCGAACCGAGGCTCATGCAACGCCGATCGTCCGTGTCTTCATCGACTGGTTCTATGCTTCGCTCGTCCATAACTGAGGGCTGGTTAATTGATCGGGCGCCAACCATGACATTGCACACCTCTCGCAACCAGCGGGTCTGGCCACCGCTGGCCCGTAATGTCAAATGCCTGTTACCCCTCGCCGCCTATGTTGCGGCGGAAGCGGCAGGCTTTATAGTCGGACACAAATCTCGGAGATGACACATGAACGCTGCCCCCACCCCGCCGGTCACCCTTGTCATCTTCGGCGCCACGGGCGATCTGACGCGCCGCCTCCTGGTGCCGGCGATCATCAACCTGACGCGCCAGCGCCTCGTTGGTGAGGATCTCAGTATTCTCGGTATCGGCATCGAGCCGGGCGACGATGAATTCCTGCGCGGGCGGCTCGACGCATTCCTCAACCACCTCAACGGCGATGAGCAGTCGGTCAAGGACGAAGCCTGGGAGAGCCTGCGCCCGCGCATAAGCTACACATCGGGTGATTTCACCAAGGACGAAATTTTCCTCGAGATCGGCAAGCGTCTGGGGCCGGATGCCAATGCCGCCTTCTATCTTGCCGTGCCGCCGTCCTTCTTCGGTTCGATCGTCGAGAAGCTCGCCGCCCATGGCCTGACCGACGAGAAGGATGGCACTTTCCGCCGTGTCGCCATCGAGAAGCCGTTCGGCACCGACCTTGCCTCGGCACGGGCGCTGAATGCCCAGATCCTCGCCCAGATCGAGGAAAGCCAAGTTTACCGGCTCGACCATTTCCTCGGCAAGGAGACGGTGCAGAACCTGATGACGGCGCGTTTTGCCAATATGATAATCGAGTCACTGTGGAACAGCCGCTATATCGATCATGTGCAGATCACCGCCGCCGAGATCGTCGATGTCGGCAGCCGCGGCAAATTCTACGATGCCACAGGGGCGCTGCGCGACATGGTGCCGAACCATCTCTTCCAGCTGCTGGCGATGATCGCCATGGAGCCGCCGAACAGCTTCGACGCCGAAGCGATCCGCAACGAGAAAAGCAAGGTGCTGAAGGCGCTGCGCATCTATACGCCAGAGGAGGCAAAAACGCATGGCGTGCGCGGCGCCTATACGGCCGGCCGGCTCAACGGCGTCGAGCTTCCTGCCTATCGCGACACCAATGACGTCTCGCCGGACAGCCGGACCGAGACTTATGTGGCGCTGAAGCTCTATGCCGATACCTGGCGCTGGGCGGGCGTACCCTTCTATCTGAGAACCGGCAAGGCGCTCACGGCGCGCGACACCGAGATCGTCATCACCTTCCAGCCGGTGCCCTTCGCGCAGTTCCGCGAGACCGAGGTCAATCGCCGCCTGCCGCCGAACCGGCTAGTGATCCAGGTTCAGCCGGATGAGGGCATGAGCATGGAGATCTCGATCAAGTCGCCGGGGCTTTCGGTTGATACCACGCCGGTTTCCCTCGACTTCCGCTATGCCGACAAGTTCGATATCGGCAAGACCACAGGCTATGAATCGCTGCTCTACGACCTCTTCATCGGTGACCAGACGCTCTTCCAGCGCGCCGACGGCATCGAGGCCGGCTGGGCGGCGGTGCAGCCCTTCCTGGACATCTGGGCTGGGGAGACGAGCACGCCCGAAGCTTACGCGCCGGGCAGCATGGGACCGGCCTGCGCCGATGCGCTCATCGAGCGCGACGGGCGCAAGTGGCACGAACTCGGCGTCGTCCTGCACCAGGATGGCAAGAACGGCAAAGAGAGCCTTGCCTGATTACTGACCTTCGCGGCATGCGGGGTTGACGGAAGCGCCGCTATTGCCGCCCTGCGTAGCAAGCGCGCCGCGGGCCTTGCGCGGCGGACAGCGCGCCCAGTCGACGCGGCCGCTCGGGGCGCCGTTGCCGACGCTGCCGGTTTCGATCGAGTCGAGCGGGATGACCAGCCCGGTTTGCGGCTCGGCGCCCGGCGCCGTGCCGAGCGGCGGCGTGCCGTCGATCCGGCCGCTGGCATCCATGCCCATGTTCGACTGGGCGAGGACCGGCGTGGAGAGGCTGAGGAGAGCAATCGACGTTGCTTCAATAAACCTGCGCATGATGCTGTTCCTTCTGATGTCGGCGATGTGGCAGAAACAGCAAATCTACTCCCTTGTTCCCTATGGAGCGAGTAAGGACGATCAAAGTTTGGCGAGCAGATCAAAACGTCCTTCGGGCTCAATCAAGCCAGGGTGACAGCACCGTCTCGAGGCCCGTCGGATAGAGATCAAGGCCGGAGTCACGCAGCATATCGCGGCCGAACCAGCGTGCCGTCGCCGCCGTCTCGTCCAGCTCGGAATAGCGGATTTCGTCACGATCGTAGAGGGTTTTATCGGCCAGCTCGATATCGGCGGCGAAGATGAATTCGTGGCCGATTGCGCCATGGTGTTCGAAGATATTTTCGAGAAGAATCCAGGGTCCGACGATGCGGATTGCCGTCCCGAGCTCCTCCCGGAATTCGCGTTGCAGCGCCTGCTCGCGTGTCTCGCCGAATTCGATCGAGCCGCCGAGCGGCCGAACACCCTTGATGCGGCCGCCGTCATCCTCCACTTCCGCGGCGAGCAGCCGATCTTCCCTCCAGGCAAGGCCGATCACTTTCACCCTGATCTGCTGCGGCGGGCGCCAGACGGTCATGCAGCTCTCCTTCGGGGCGCTGACAAATAGAAAAGCCTCGCAGCGAATACCGCGAGGCTCCTCTGTTCCGCCAACGTTTAAACGAACTGGCTGAGCCCCGGAACCGAGGCGACGACCTCGTCGACGACCTCTTCGCCGGCATATTGCTTGGCGATGGCGATGGTTTCCTTGGCGAGCGAAGTGATCTCGCCCATGCCGAGGCCCTCGCCCATCAGCTGCTGGCCGAGGCCCATGATGCCGCCACCGCCGAGAGAGCTCATCAGCCCGCCAAGCAGGCCGCCACCGCCGGCACCGGCGCCGTTGAACTGGGCGACGAGATCAGCGCCGCCGGGGATCGCCTCGATCATCCGCGCGACTGGGCCGTCTGCCGCCTCGCGCTGCAGGAAGCCGAGCATCATGCCGAGCGCCTTTTCGGCCAGATCCGGCGCAATACCCACGCGATCGGCGATCTGGGTTACAATTTCATTCATGTCAGCCTCCTTTTGACGTTAACGTCAACGTTATTCGAAGTTCGATCGCAACTCAAGCTGCGCTTTCAAACGGCGGTTTTGCTTTCCATGCAAACAGTTGTCCGCATGCTTCCGCCTGCTTATAACAGTGAAACGATGGTTCGATGAAGGCGGCGCAAGCCCGAGCCTTCTCAACAAATGGCGCGGGCGCCGAAGGGAGAGTTGCGGATGATCGAGGACGGCAAGATTTTCATCGGCGCGAGCCGCAATCCCGACGATAGCATCAACAAGCCGGAATATCTCGACCTGAAATTCGGCAATCGCCACGGCCTCGTCACCGGCGCCACCGGCACCGGCAAGACGGTGACGCTGCAAGTGCTGGCGGAAGGCTTTTCGCGGGCCGGCGTGCCGGTGTTTGCGGCCGACATCAAGGGCGATCTTTCCGGCATCGCCGCCAAGGGCGAACCCAAGGACTTCCTCACGAAACGGGCCGAGCAGATCGGCTTTGCCGACTATGAATTCGACCTGTTTCCGGTGATCTTCTGGGATCTGTTCGGCCAGAAGGGCCACAGGGTACGCACCACCGTCGCCGAGATGGGGCCGCTGCTGCTCTCCCGACTGATGGATGCCTCCGAACCGCAGGAAGGCGTCATCAACATCGCCTTCAAGATCGCCGACCAGGCCGGGCTGCCGCTGCTCGACCTTAAGGATTTCACCTCGCTGCTCAACTATATGGGCGAGAACGCCACTGCGCTTTCTACCCAGTACGGGTTGATCTCCAAGGCCTCGGTCGGCTCGATCCAGCGGGCGCTGCTCGTTCTCGAACAGCAGGGTGCGGAGCATTTCTTCGGCGAGCCGGCGTTGAAGATCACGGACATCATGCGCACCAGCAATAACGGCTATGGCCAGATCTCGGTGCTTGCCGCCGACAAGCTGATGATGAACCCGCGCCTTTACGCCACCTTCCTGCTCTGGCTGCTGTCGGAGCTGTTCGAGGAACTGCCGGAGGTCGGCGATCCCGACAAGCCGAAGCTGGTCTTCTTCTTCGACGAAGCGCATCTGCTCTTCAACGATGCACCGAAGGTCTTGGTCGAGCGCGTCGAGCAGGTGGTGCGGCTGATCCGCTCCAAGGGTGTCGGCGTCTATTTCGTGACGCAGAACCCGCTCGACGTGCCGGAAACGGTGCTCGCCCAGCTCGGCAACCGCGCCCAGCATGCGTTGCGCGCCTATTCGCCGCGCGAGCAAAAGGCGGTGAAGACGGCCGCCGAGACCTTCCGCCCGAACCCTGCCTTCGACTGCGCCACCGTCATCACCAATCTCGGTACCGGCGAGGCGCTGGTCTCGACGCTGGAAGCCAAGGGCGCGCCATCGATCGTCGAGCGCACGCTGATCCGGCCGCCGTCCGGCCGCGTGGGCCCGCTGACCGACAGCGAACGCCAGCAGGTCATGGACAGGAGCCCGGTTCTCGGGATCTATGACGAAGACGTCGACCGTGAATCCGCCTTCGAAATGCTTGCGGCGCGCGCTAAAAAGGCGGCGGAAGCCGAGGCCGCCAAGCGCGCGCAGGAAGAAGCGGCAGAGCAGCCAGGCACGACCTCCGGCTGGAACCTGCCGGGTTTCGGCGGCGATGACGACAACCGCCAGGGCCACGGGCAGTCGCGCGGCCGATCGGGCTACCAGCGGGAAACGGTGGTCGAAGCGGCGATGAAGAGCGTCGCGCGAACGGTCGCTACCCAGGTCGGTCGGGCATTGGTGCGCGGGATATTGGGGAGCTTGAAGCGGTAGAGTCCGCGCCGAGCCCCATCCGACCTTCGGGCCACTTCTCCCCGAGGGGAGAAGGGGACGTGCCGCGACCTCCTCTCTGTGCTTCGAAAGACGGGTGAGACGCGAGGTTCACCCGCGTCGATGCCGGAAGGCTGATGAGGGGGCGCCGAATTCCCATTCCTTTGCCCCGGTATAAGGCTGGCACGATCGCGACCACCCTGAATACCTGCCCTGCCTTGAACCTTGGGCCTTTCTTCCCTAAATTCCCCGCCATCGACCATTTCAACAGGATGTGTGCCGCAATGGATTTCAACTCGATCGCAATGCCAATTCGCCTTGCCAACGGGGAAATCCATAACCATGCCTGCATCCATCACTCTCTCGCAAATTTCCTGGGCCACGCCTGAGGGGCGGCCGCTTTTCTCCGATCTCGATTTAAGTTTCGGCAGAGACCGCAGCGGTCTCGTCGGGCGCAACGGCGTCGGCAAGACGACGCTGCTGAAGCTTGTCACCGGCGATATCAGGCCGCTTTCCGGATCGATATCAATCAATGGCAGCCTCGGGGTGCTGCGCCAGAGCGTTCAGGTCGCGGCTGACGAAACCATCGCCGATCTCTTCGGCGTGGCCGCCGCGCTCAAGCTTCTGCGTCGTGCCGAAGCCGGCGAGGCAACGGCCGACGAGCTTGCCTCGGCGGACTGGTCGCTGGAGGCCCGCATCGCCGCCGCGCTCAACCGAACCGGACTCGACGCGGAGCCGCAAACGCTGCTTGCCGCACTCTCCGGCGGGCAGCGTACACGGGCCGCGCTTGCCGCGCTCATCTTCAGCGAGCCGGATTTCCTGCTGCTCGACGAACCCACAAACAATCTCGACCGAAAGGGCCGCGAGGCCGTCATCGCGTTGATTTCAGGCTGGCGTGCCGGCGCCGTCATCGTCAGCCATGACCGGGAATTGCTTGAAAGCGTCGATCAGATCGTTGAACTGACCTCGCTCGGCGCGACGCGTTACGGCGGCAACTGGAGCCATTATCGCGAGCGCAAGGCGCTGGAGCTTACGGCAGCCGAACATGACCTCGCCGATGCCGAAAAGCGCATGGCCGAGGTCGCAAGGAAGACGCAGGCGACGGTGGAACGCCAGGCGCACCGGGACAGCGCCGGGCGGAAGAAGGCGGCCAAGGGCGGCATCCCCCGCATCCTGCTCGGCGGCATGAAGGAGCGGAGCGAGACGACCGGCGGCGACAATGCCCGGCTGGCCGAACGCCGGCGCACTGAGGCGCTGGAGGAAGCAAAAGCGGCGCGCGAGAAGATCGAGATCCTGCAGCCGCTATCGATGAGCCTGCCGCCGACGGGGCTGCCCGCCAGCAAGGTCGTGCTGAAGATGGAGGCCGTGACGGCGGGCTATCGGCCGGGAGATGCCGTCATCCGCGATCTCTCCTTCGATGTGACGGGGCCGGAACGGATCGCCCTCACCGGCCGCAACGGTTCAGGCAAGACGACGCTGCTGGCGCTTGTAACCGGTGCGTTGAAACCCTGGGCCGGCACGGTCGCCGTGATGACCGGCTTTGCAATGCTCGATCAGAAGGTCAGCCTTCTCGATCCGTCGGCCTCGATCCGCGATAATTTTCGCCGGATCAATCCGCTTTCCGATGAAAACACCTGCCGCGCCGCGCTTGCCCGCTTCATGTTCCGGGCCGATGCGGCGCTGCAGACGGTCTCGACGCTGAGCGGCGGGCAATTGCTGCGCGCCGGCCTTGCCTGCACGCTCGGCGCCACGCCGCCGCCGCTCCTGATCCTCGACGAGCCGACCAACCATCTCGACATCGACTCGATATCGGCGGTCGAGGCTGGTCTCAGCGCCTATGACGGGGCTCTGCTGGTCGTCAGCCATGACGAAAGGTTTCTTGAGAGCATCGGGATAGAGCGGCGGCTGGAACTGGCTGGCGGTGATGCAGTGAGTTAGGTGGCACCCTCAAACCTCCCTCATCCTGAGGCGCGTAGGCCAAAGGCCGGAGCCTCGAAGGACACGCTCCAATGCTGCTCTTTGCAGCCATCGGCGTCAGCGCACCCGCCTCGTCCTTCGAGGCCCCTGCGGGGCACCTCAGGATGAGGCTCTCGTGGGACGGCGCATCTGTCACGCCCGCAGTTATGAGCGCGGCATCCGCCAACGTCCCTCATGCTGAGGTGCGAAGCCCAAAGGGCGTAGCCTCGAAGCACTCTGCAACACTGCTTTCTTGCATCCTCAATGGACGGTAGTGGCAATCAGTGAACGGTGGCGGTTTTCCCGTTCTGCCTCGATCAGTTCGAGGCGGTATTGACGCAGATCGACCACGGTCGCGGCAATGCTGGCGACATCTTCCGGGCTGAAGCGGGCCGCGAGCGCGGCGGCAACCTCCCCACCGTCAATGACGATATCGATGGAAGGCCGCCTCGTTGGCAGGGACATGATACGTGATGTTCCATGCAAGCTTCAGCGCCCCGACAGCGGAAACCCCGTCACCACTTACTTCCGCCAGATCGGCCAGCCTTCGCAGATCAGCGATGATGCTCCGACGGCTGCCCCAAGGCATTTTTGCCTTTCGGGCCTGCCATCAAGTCTTCGCTCAATCTCGATTGCTCCACTAGCCCGTTTCGCCATGAAAAGGCTTCATCTCGCTAGTTCGAAAGCGATGCCATACTTGCAATACATAACGCATTCAACCTATGAAAGCGGCGGCTTAAAGGAGAAGGGCATGACTATGGAAGAGGCGATCGGGCATCGTGCAGCCCAAAAGTGGAGCCTTTGGAGAAGTGCCAATATTGGCATTGGCGTTAGTGCTGCCGCCTTGTTACTTCAGGTCGCGAACGGTCGAGGCTTTGAATTAGCAAGCTACGCCCACACTCGGAGTGCGGAAACGATTAGCGCTTTAGGTGGGCAGGTTCTCGCCGCTCCACTATTATTTGTTGTGATTGCAGCCATACGAAACGTTTTCAAAAGGGGGCAAGCTAAGTCGAACGCAAGTGCCATTCGGGGGGCAATCACGTTCGCGGCGGTCTTTGTCACAATTTTCGTCGGCCTTTTTACCTACGGAGAGCTTGTGTTCTCTCGCGACGAAGCAATCGATGGCGAAGCTCGAAAATCATTCATAGCTGACACCCAGTTTGCGTGCATTCAGAAGCAGGTCTCACTCAACCAAGCTATTACCCAGCAGCAAATCCAAACCTATTGCACCTGTATGACCGAGAAAATGGCCGACACCACGACGTACAAAC
Source organism: Rhizobium lentis (assembly GCF_014200175.1). Classification (GTDB taxonomy): domain Bacteria; phylum Pseudomonadota; class Alphaproteobacteria; order Rhizobiales; family Rhizobiaceae; genus Rhizobium; species Rhizobium mulingense. The sequence continues at coordinate 34,515 of NZ_JACHBD010000019.1, forward strand.
AATTGGGCACCGAACTGGCTGGCAAAGCCCTTGCGGATCTGCAGCAAAAGGTTGGAGCAATAAGTAACCTTTGCCGCCAATGACTTCTGAACGGCGAAATGCTGGTGCAGATATGGTGAGCCATTGTGACGCTTCTGGGCACGACCCGCTCCTGATCCTCGGCGAGCCGACCAACCATCTCGACATCGACTCGATCGCTGCGGTCGAGGCCGGGCTGCGTGCTTATGACGGGGCGCTCATCGTCGTCAGCCATGACGAGACGTTTGTCGAAAGTATCGGAATAGAGCGGCGGCTGGAATTGGCTGCCAGTGTGGGTGGGTGATTTTAGGGGGGAGCAGCGCTGCCTCCCGCCAGCGACACCTCTCCATTCCCTCCGCCTTTCGGGAGGCGCGGCACCCACCAACCTCCCTCATCCTGAGGCGCGCAGGCCGAAGGCCGGAGCCTCGAAGGACACGCTCCGACGCTGCTTCTTGCAGCCATCGGCGCCAGCGCACCCGCCCCGTCCTTCGAGGCCCCTGCGGGGCACCTCAGGATGAGGCTCTCTTGGGCGCCGCACCGGCGATTCTCTTGCCTCTTTTTGCCGGCAATGGTATTTCCATCCTGCAACCCATTCGAGAAAGGAGGATCACGCTATGCAAACTTACTTCCGGCATCATCGCCAGCGTGGTCCCGTCGACGCCCTGCAAATGCGTTTGCAGGGCTGACCAGAGACCGTTTCTCGACATCTCTTCCTGGTCTGCCCTTCGTGGCCAATGCGGCGCCGTCTCCGAGCTGCGCGCGCATTTCTGTAACGTCCCGGGCCTGAAAGGCGCAATTCCGTGATGGCTGATGCCCCGGATGCCCCGCTCCCGGTCAAGACCAGAGAACGATCATGACACTCATCACTATCCGCAACCTCGGCGTGACGCTGGGCAACCCGTTGTTTTCTAAGTTTAATCTCGTCGTCAATGCCGGCGACCGCATCGGTCTCGTCGCTGCCAACGGGCGGGGAAAATCGACGCTGCTTGCCTGCATCACCGGCGCGCTCGAGCCGAGCGAGGGGGAGATCACCAAGGCGCGCGGGTTGACCATCGGCCATGTCGCCCAGAATGTGCCGGCCGCCCTTTTCGACACGGCGTTTTACGATGCGGTGCTGCAGGCTCTGCCGGCCGACCAGGCCGAAAGCGAGAGCTGGCGCGTCGACGTCGTGCTGGAATCGCTCGAGGTGCCGGAGGCCATGCGGCGACGGCCGCTGCAGCAGTTGAGCGGCGGCTGGCAGCGGCTCGCCATGCTGGCCCGTGCCTGGGTCGGCGAGCCCGACGTACTTCTGCTCGACGAGCCGACCAACCATCTCGATCTGGAAAAGATCGCGCAGCTGGAAAGCTGGCTGAATGCGCTGCCGCGCGACGTGCCGGTGATCCTTTCCAGCCATGACCGCGCCTTCCTCGATGCGACGACCAACCGGACTCTGTTCCTGCGGCCCGACCAATCGCCGGTCTTTGCCCTCCCCTATTCCAGGGCGCGCGCCGCCCTCGACGAGGCCGACGCCGCCGAAGCGCGACGCTACGAGCGCGATATGAAGACGGCGGAACAGCTGCGCAAGCAGGCCGCCAAGCTCAACAATATCGGCATCAATTCCGGCAGCGACCTGCTCGTCGTCAAGACGAAGCAGTTGAAACAGCGGGCGGAGAAGCTGGAGGATGCGGCAAAACCAGCGCATCTGGAGCGCTCGGCCGGCGCCATCCGGCTTACCAACCGCGGTACGCATGCCAAGGTGCTGGTGACGCTGGAGGATGCGGTGGTGACGACGCCGGATGAAACGCTGCTGTTCAGGACCGGCCGGCAATTTATCCGCCAGGGTGACCGGATCGTGCTCCTCGGCCTCAACGGCGCCGGCAAGTCGCGGCTGGTGACGATACTGAAGCAGGCGATCGAACGGCCGGAGGCGGCGCCAGGCGGGATCAAAGCGACGCCGTCGCTGGTTCTCGGCTATGGCGACCAGGCGCTCGCCGATCTTGCCGACGGCGACACGCCGATCGGCACGATCATCCGCCGCTTCGATGTCGGCGACCACAGGGCGCGGGCGCTGCTCGCCGGAGCCGGCATGACGATCGACATGCAGGCCAAACCGATCGGCCAGCTTTCCGGCGGCCAGAAGGCGCGGCTCGGCATGCTGGTGCTGCGGCTGACGGAGCCGAATTTCTATCTGCTCGACGAGCCGACCAATCACCTCGACATCGAGGGACAGGAAGCGCTCGAAAGCGAGCTGATGGCGCACGAGGCGAGTTGCCTGCTGGTCTCGCACGACCGCAGTTTCGTGCGGGCGGTCGGCAACCGCTTCTGGCTGATCGAGAAGAAGCGGCTGGTGGAAGTGGCGAGCCCGGAAGGGTTCTTTGCTTCGGTGGTGGGGTGATGTGTTGTTGCGTGCCATGTGGCCCCCTCATCCGCCCTCCGGGCACCTTCTCCCCGTTGGGTAGAAGGGGAATCGAGACGTCGCGGCATATCCCTTCTTCCCTCGGGGAGAAGGTGCCGGCAGGCGGATGAGGGGGCCGCTTGCGATCAAAAGTGGATCAACTACCGCTTCGGCGCCACCAGGCAGAAGAAGGCGCCCTGGGGGTCGGTGGCCTGGATGATCCAGCTGCCGCCGGGGACTTCCATCGGGCCGTTGACGACCTTGCCGCCGCCCGAGGTGACGCGTTCGATCGCGGCATCGAGGGTGGGCACGATGAAATAGTAGCACCAGAAGGGCATCGGCATGTTGTCCGGCTTGGTCATCATGCCGCCGGTCTGCCGGCCGCCATGGGCGAAGATGTAGTAGGTGCCCATCGGACCCATGTCCATCTCGCTGTCCTTCGTCCAGCCGAACAGCTTGGAATAGAAGGCGAACGCGTCCTTGCCGTTGCCGGAATAGAGCTCGCGCCAGCCGACATTGCCCGGCGCGTCGAAGGCGAGTTCAGGCCAGGTCTGCTCCATCGGCGCCGGCGTCATGATGCAGATGACGGCGCCGTCCGGATCGGCGACCACGGCGAAGCGGCCGACGGTCGGGATGTCTTCCGGCGGACGGCGGACCGCACCGCCATTGGCGGCGAAATCCTTTGCCGACTGGTCGACATCGTCGACGCTGACATAACCCGTCCAGTTCGGCGGAATGCCCTGGCCTTCGAGTTCGGCCGGGAACTCCATCAGACCGCCAACGCCGATCCCGTTGGCCTGGAAGATCGTATAGGTCGGCATGCCCTCCACCTTCATCTCAGAGGTGGTCCAGCCGACGACGGAGCTGTAGAATTTCGCGGCAGCCGCCGTGTCTGGTGTCATCAATTCGCACCAGATGAACTTTCCATGCGTCTCAGACATTATACTCTCCCTTTGTCGGCGCCCCGTTTCGAGTGCGCCGCGATGGTCAGATCTTGCGGGTGTAATGCGCTTCCATGAACTGCTTCCACGAACCGTCGGCCTGTCTGGCGCTGGAGGTGAAGGTGCGGTGATCTGGGTTGATGAAGGTGATCTGCTCGCGGTAATCGGCCAGACCTTCGCCATTGAAGTCGGGTCCCGTCGTATAGAGGTCGAGCACATTGCCGGAGGCATCGACCTCGCCTTCATAGACCCACATGAAGTCCATCATCGAGCCGATCCAGCTGCCGACATATTTGCCCTTTTCGGCGTTGTAGCCGAGCGTCAGGATCGTCGTGGCCTGCTTGCCGTCGGGCATGCGGCCGTGACCTTCGGCGACGAACCAGATGCCATGCAGCGAGCGGACGGTCTCCGTCCAGTCGTCGCTGCCGCCCATCTCGGGTGCGGTGACGCTCCAGTCGCCGACCAGTCGTTCCAGGAAGGAATGCTCCTTCAGCACTTCAGCCGTCTTCATCATCCTCTTCTCCCTTCAGGTGATGGCGACGCCTATTCTTAGAGCATGGCGTCGTCCGGAAACCGCCCCACGCATTTCGGCATCATGTGCCTGCTCAATGACAGCAGGATGGCGCCGTTTGAGCATCCTCATATTCGTCATGGCGGCGCACGAAATTCATTGTGCCCTGCTCGTTGCGGCCCTTCGGCGCGCGGTCGAGGATCATCAAAGTGCCGATCAGTTCCTCCGGCCCGCGGGCATAACTCGAATAGGTATGGAAGACCTCGCCCTTGTCGTTGCGGTAGAAGGCACTGAGGCCCGGCAGTTCGTCATGGGCCTCGGCCGGCTCAATAGCAGTGAAATTGTAGAAGACCTTGTCTTTGGCAAGATCCTCGGGGCTGAACGAAACGTGATAATCGAAATTGAAATCGCTGCCGAAGGATGACACCCAGGGAAATTTCCACCCCATCCGCCTTTTGTAGGCGGCGATCTTCTCAAGTGGGGCGCGCGAGACGGCTACCCAGGTGACGTCGTGATGGTTGAGATGCGGCAGGGCGCCGTCGACGTGATCCGAGAGGAATGAGCAGCCGGGGCAGCCGGCCTCCCAATCCGGGCCGAGCATGAAATGATAGATCAGCAGCTGGCTGCGGCCGTCGAAGAGATCGGCAAGCGATTTTTTTCCCTCGGGCGTATCGAAGACGTAATCCTTGTCGACCTTCACCCAGGGCAGCGTCATACGGGCGGCGTTGACGCTGTCGCGCAGCTTTGTCGCCTCCTTTTCCTTCAAGAGCAGGGCGCGGCGGGCTTCCAGCCATTGCTCGCGGGAAACAACTTCGTTCTGCATGGAATGCGCCCTCCTCCGGCGCTGCCGGCGAGCCGGCCCATCTCCTTCTGCTTGACTAGAAAGATTGATATCAATATAAAATGGCCATGTCAAATTCGGTTGAAATTCCTTTTTCTACAACGCTGCTGGTGCGCGACACCTGCCTCTGCCTGCATGCGCAGCGAGCGGCGCGGGCGCTGGCCCGGCTGTTCGACGATGCATTGCGACCGGCGGGGCTGACCAACGGGCAGTTTTCACTGATGATGTCGCTGAACCGGCCGGAGCCGCCGCCGATGGGGCCGGTCGCCACCCTGCTCGCCATGGACCAGACGACGCTGACGGCGGCGCTGAAGCCCTTACAGCGCAAGGGCTGGGTGAGCGTGATAGAAAATCCGAAGGACCGGCGCGGCCGGCTGCTCGTGCTCACCGGCGAAGGCAAGACGGTGCTGGCAAGAGCGCTGCCTATCTGGAAAGAGACGCATGCGGCGCTCGACGACAGGCTGCCGGATGGCGGTGCCACGCGGCTGCGGCAGGATTTGCAGGCGGTGTCGGAGATGAGTGGTGAGGCATCGAAGCCGGCCGCTCGCCGCGCCGGCCGAGTTACAGCGCGGGTGATGGCCGAGTAGAGCTAACTGAGCACGCCTCGGATCCGAGAAACCCTTGGTTTCCAGCGATGCGACCAGAGTGTAGGTGCTCGGGTCAAGCCCGAGCACTGACGGAGATTGAGGAGCAGGATTGGCTGGAGGCGAGAGACCTCCCCTTGCTCCGTCGTCCTCGGGCTTGACCCGAGGACCCATGCTGCGAGCACTGCGTTCATGTCAGCAGCAGAAAAGCGACCGCCTCGGCTAAAGCCGAAGGCCGTCGCCGGCAGTTTTGCTGAGCGCGCCTCAATCAGGCGACCGTGACCGGAACTTCGGTCGAAGTGCGCATGGCGTGGCTGTAGGGGCAAACGATGTGAGCTGCCGCGGCAAGCTTTTCGGCGGTTTCGCGGTCGAGGCCGGGGATATTGACGGTCAACGCCACTTCGATGCCGAAGCCGGTGCCGTCTTCGCGCGGGCCAATGCCGACTTTGGCCGAGACCGTCGTGTCTTCGGGAATCTTGACCTTCTGCTGGCCCGCGACAAATTTCAGGGCACCGAGGAAGCAGGCGGAATAGCCGGCAGCGAAGAGCTGTTCGGGATTGGTGCCGGTCGCACCGTCGCCGCCGAGCTCCTTGGGAACGGTCAGCGTCACGTCCAGGACGCCGTTATCGGAAACGGCGCGGCCGGCGCGGCCGCCGGTGGCAGAGGCTTGAGTCGTATAGAGAATAGGCATGACAATCTCCTTTGGTTGGCCCTTCGATCAGGGTTGAATTTTCAATATCGCGCAATTAAATTGCACGCAAGTGAATTTTGCAAATTGCATTTGGGAATCGGAAAGAGGACAATCGGCGCCTTAGAACAGGATGATTTTAGGCCGGCTCGGCCTAAAATCTGAATCCTGCTCTACGTTAAAATGAGAGCATAATGTCGTCCGAAAACCGCTCACACTTTTCGGCCTCATGCTCGGGGATGATGATATGAAAGCGCAAGCGACAAAGACGATCGAAATACCGGAAGAGGAGAAGCGGCTGGAAAAGCAGCTATGTTTCGCCGTCTATGCAACGGCGCATGCCTTCACCCGCGCCTATAAACCGATCCTCGACAGGGTCGGCCTCACCTATCCGCAATATCTGGTGATGCTGGTGTTGTGGGAGCGCAGCGAGCTGCCGGTGAAAACCATCGGCGAACAGCTGGACCTTGATTCCGGCACACTGTCACCGCTGTTGAAACGGTTGGAGCAAAGCGGTCTGATCAAGCGCATCCGCGACCTGCGCGACGAGCGGCAGGTCATCGTGTCGCTGACTCCGAAAGGCCAGGTGATGAAGGGAGAGGTCGATACGATCATGACGGCGATCGGGCAGGCCGCCGGCTGCACGCTGGAGGAGATGGGGCAGATGCGCGACATGCTGCATCGGCTGCGCGGCAATCTCGGCCGGGCCGGCGCCGCCGGCGGCTGAAGCCTCCTGCCCGGGCCTGCTCGCCGAATTACGGCCGCCGCTGAGCGGATTTGGCCGGCGACCTGCGCTTCTTTGCCGGCACCGCTTCCGCTCCGGCTTCCGCCTCTTGCTGCAAACGCATCGCCTTCAGCTTTTCCGTCTTCTTGTCGCGAGCCGAGGCCTCGGCCGCGATGATGGCGCGGGCCGTCTGATCGGTGGTTTCCGCCTTGTCACGGGGTGACAGCTTGGCGGGATTGAAGAATTCTCCCTTGGTGGCAGTCATATACGCCTTTCTCAGGTGCTGGCGATATTGAGCCACGGCCGGGCCGCGATACCGCGGCCGTGATTTCGGGGACGGCCGCGACCCACGGCGGGCCGTGGTTCCACGTTGGCCCGCGGTGTAGCGGCCGGGCCGTGGTTCACGTTGGCCGCGATGCCGCGGCCGGGGATCAGCGGGCGCGGAGAACCTTTTTCGGCGCCGGCAGCAAGCCCTCACGCTGCATCTTCTTGCGGGCAAGCTTGCGCTGGCGACGAATGGCTTCGGCTTTTTCGCGGGCGCGTTTCTCGGAGGGCTTCTCGAAGGCGCTGCGCGCTTTCATTTCCCGGAACAGACCTTCCCGCTGCATCTTTTTCTTGAGCACGCGCAGTGCCTGATCGACGTTGTTATCCCTGACGAGTACCTGCAAGATGATATCCTTTCTTCGGCGGCGACGCCGCACTGTCCATAATAAAACGCGGGACTATTTCCCAATCCTGATGCTCGAAAGTTTGAGCCAGGACCCGGCGCCGTCCGACTTGGCCACCGCCTCGGGGGACGCCTCACATGGTGATTTCCCGGTGTCAATGTCGGCCTCGGTGATGCGGCGTTCGAAATTCTCGGCGTCAAACCGGACGCGATATTGCACATGCCCGTGGTCGTTGGGCAGAATGCTGGCGATTCGGCATCGCTTCTCGGCTTTCGCGGTGCGCGTGAGGCCGGATTTCAGCACGATCGTGTCGCCGACTTTGTAGTTTGGCCTGCCCATTGCAGTGTCCCTCAACTCTTCGGCTGTTCAATTGGTCAATCAAAGACCGCGATCAAAGCAAAAAGGCCGGGCGCGGACCCGACCTCTTCCCGTCACTCAGCCTATCCGCCGCCACTGGTGGTCGGCCCGCCGCCACTGGTGGTCGGCTCGCTGCCAGTACATCCGTGGTCAGCGTGCCGCCATATCGATGATCGGCGGAGGCGAATGACAAATCATGCAGCCTGCAGGTTGTCGGCGGCGTTCTTGCCCGAGCGCTTGTCGCGAACGAGGTCGTAACGGACCTTCTGACCTTCGGTGAGTTCGCGCATGCCGGCGCGTTCGACTGCCGAAATATGGACGAAAACGTCCGTGGAACCGTCATCGGGCTGGATGAAGCCGAAACCCTTGGTACCGTTGAACCACTTGACGACGCCTGAATTCATAACGATCTCCTTTCAACCGTTTGTGTGCGCCCGGGACGGATGTCCGCGGGCAATATCGATGTTGAGACGAGATCTGACGAAGCGCTCTTGGCGCATGGACAAAGGTCACAAGCAAAATTCGATAGGCACCATGTAGGCCTTTTGTCGAATTAAGCAATGCTAAATCAGAAATAAAACTTTTCCGAGCGGGGAATTGGCAGGCGAAAGAGAAGCAGGGGCGGCCGGCCGGCGGCCGCCCCGGCGGCATCATTGCCAGACGACGATCGGCGCCTTCGTCGGAACGCGATCGTAGAGATCGATGATATCCTGGTTCAGCAGCCGGACACAGCCCGAGGAGACGGCCTTGCCAATCGAGCGCCAATCGGGATTGCCGTGCAGGCGGTAGAGCGTGTCCTCGCCGTTCGAGAAGATATAGAGCGCGCGAGCGCCGAGCGGGTTCTTCAGGCCCGGCTCCATGCCGCCGTTCTCGATCGAGTATTTGACCAGTTCCGGCTGGCGGGCGACCATCTCGTTCGGCGGCTTCCAACGCGGCCATTTCTGACGCCACTGGATGACGCCCGACCCCTGCCAGGCGAAACCCTCGCGGCCGATGCCGACGCCGTAGCGCATCGCCATGCCGTCGGCCTGGACGAGATAGAGGAAGCGAGACGGCGTATCGACGACGATAGTGCCGGGTGGCTGGCCGGTGGGGTCGAGGACACGCTGACGATAATAGCGCGGATCGATCTCTTCATAGGGAACGGCGGGAATGAGGAAGCCACCGTCCTCGACCGGGCCGTACATGACGGCAAGCTCGGCGCCGCTCGGGACGCTCGACGCTCCCGGCGATTGGAACAGGCGCATGGGCGAACGGTAGATGATCGAGGTATCGCCCGATGTCACGGTGTTGGCGGAGGAGGCGCAGCCGGTGAGCGCGGAGGCCGCCGTCAGAGCCGAAAGGGAAAGGAAGCTACGGCGGGAAAGATGTCTATCGGAACTCATGACGCGGGACTGATTTCCTTTTGATGCGGGAATCCTGGAATAACGACATAAGGAAATCTATCGGCTTGCGCCAAATAAACCATAGCTTCACGCAGACGTGTTCCTGATGGAGCCGACGATATGGGCAGCGCTGTTGCAGCGCTACATCACAACGATCTCGGCCTTGGCTGGAAGGCGATCATAGAGATCGACGACGTCCTGGTTCAGCATGCGCACGCAGCCGGAGGATGTGGCCTTGCCGATCGACTGCCAGTCTGGAGTGCCGTGGATGCGATAGAGCGTATCCTGCCCGTCCTTGAAGATATACATGGCGCGCGCGCCGAGCGGGTTCTGCAGCCCCGGATTCATGCCGCCGTTTTCGGCGGAAAAAGCGCGAACATCGGGCTGGCGCGAGACCATTTCGGCCGGCGGCGTCCAGCGCGGCCATTTCTGCTTCCACTGGACGACGCCGCGGCCCGACCAAGCGTAACCGTCGCGGCCGAGACCGACGCCATAGCGCATCGCCTTGCCGCCCGCCTCGACGAAATAAAGGAAACGCGCCTTGGTATCGACGACGACGGTGCCGGGGCGCTCGGTCGTCTGATAATCGACCTCCTGGCGCAGGAATTGCGGCTGCATGCGGCTGACCGGGATCGGCGGCAGGGTGAAATCCTCGTCGCGCAGCTCGCCATACATCGCCGCATGCACCGGATTGGTGACCGGCAGGCCATAGGTCTGGTGGAACTGGGTCTTGTAAAGCTCGCGCGTCTGCGGCACCGGCTGGTCAGGGATGGGCCGCACCCGGCGCGGATCGACGCCGGGCGGCTGGTAAAAGACCGGCGAGGTTTCCTGAACGAAGCGGGCGGGCGAATCGGCGGCGACATCGGGAATGAGGATGTTGCAGCCGCTGAGCGGCGCTACAGCAATCATAAGCCCGGCAATCGGAAAAACCCGGCGCATAAAATTCATGGGACCACCCTTATCAACGATCGGCGAGACGGCGATACTGCCGGAAGGATGGCATGCTCGGCTGGCGCGAGGCTGGCGTTGGGGTGGGAAAGACCAAGTCGAGCAAAATGATAAACCCGCCGCCAGGATCGGCGACGGCGAGCTCATGCGTAATCAATCGTCCATTATGCTCCGGCAGCCTTGCCGGCATCGGCAGAGCTTACGCCGCTACTCCGTGGAAGAAGCGGATGCTCTGTTCGATCTCAGCCGGCAGCGCCGAGGTGTGGTTGCCGGCGACGGTGTCGGTTTCGATATGAATGCCGGCGGCGCGGGCGCGGCGGGCGAGCAGATCGGCGCGGTCGTTGAAATGCGGCTCTTCGGTGCCGTGAAGCACCCGGATGGGGCATTTGAAGCTGTGGGCGTAACAGAGCGCCGAACGCACCTCGAATTCATGCGCATTGCTGTCGTCGAAGCGGATGTCCTGAGGATAGCGGCTGAAGAAGCGGAAGGCGTTCGGATTGCCGGAAATCGGCGCGGCGGCGCGGAACTTATGGGTGCTCATCGCCGTCAGCATGGTCAGCGTGCCGCCGATACTGTGGCCGGCGATGAACAGGCGCTGGGGATCGACGCCCGGCAGATGCGCCAGGCGCTCGGCGGCGGCGAGAACGTCATCGACCTCGTCGTAAAAGCCGGAGAAATTGCCCCTCTGGCCGTTTTCGCCGCGCAGCGACGGCATCATCACGACATAACCGGCATCCATATAGGGCTTCATCAACTGCCAGTGGCCGGTCCCCATGGCATTGCCGCCGTGCAGGAATAGCACGGCCGGCTTGGCCGCGTGCTCGCGCTTGTATTTCGACACCCAGGCGACCAGTTCCAGCTCGCCGCCATAGCCGGAGCGGTAGAAGATCTTCTCGGCGTCGGCAGGCGCAGTCAGCGATTCGTATTTATCGGGCGCTGGGCCCTTCTGCAGGAGCTTCGTGCGGAAGTGGCGGCGGACCTCGGCGTAATCGTGCTTGGCAAGGCGCGGCTCGTCCGGCACGTCGAAAGCGGCCGCCACGCGCGGCAGGACGAGCGCGCCGGCAAGACCCGCCAGCACGGCACGGCGTTGCCGGAAAAAGCAATTTTGTTCATGCGAGCTCATGACGCAGCACCCAAATCATTTCCCCGGCCCGCAAGATTTGCACCGGAAACCGCGCTGCCGCCAAGACACATACTGTTGAAAATATCGCCCTGCGTCATTGTTGCGCAGGCGGCCGGCAACTCAGCCTGGCTTGGCGTCGATCATGGCGATCAGCGTGCGCAGGCGGTCGGCCTCGTAAGGTGGCTTATCCGGGCGAAGGCGGGCGATGCGCGGGAAGCGCATGGCGACCCCGGATTTGTGCCGCGTCGAGCGGTTGATGCCCTCGAAGGCGACTTCGACGACGAAGCCGAAATCCCGGTCGGCGCGCACGGCGCGCACCGGGCCGAAACGCTCTGTCGTATTGTTGCGCACGAACTTGTCGAGCAGCTCGAGTTCGGCATCGGTGAAACCGAAATAGGCCTTGCCGACCGGCACCAGCTGCTCGCCGTCCTCGTCGTCGGCCCAGACGCCGAAGGTGAAATCGGAATAGTAGCTCGAGCGCTTGCCGTGGCCGCGCTGGGCATACATCAGCACAGCATCGACGTTGTATGGATCACGCTTCCACTTGAACCAGGGGCCCTTCATGCGGCCGGCCTGATAGATGCTGTCGAGGCGCTTGATCATCACGCCTTCGATAACCGGATCGGGCGGGGCGGCGCGCAAAGCGTCAAGCTCCTCCCAGGACGAGAAAGGCACGAGCGGCGACAGATCGAAACGATCATGGGGGGCGCGGTCGATAATATCGGCGAGACGCTCGCGTCGATCGATATAGGTGCGGCCGCGAACATCCTCCTCATCGTCGAAGAGCAGGTCATAGGCGCGGATGAAGGCGGGGTAATCATCGAGCATCCTCGCCGTCACCGTCTTGCGGTTCAGCCGCTGCTGCAGGTCGGAGAAGGTGCGGGTCGGGCTGTTGGAGCGGGCGGTGCCGCCGACCAGCAACTCGCCGTCGACGACGCCGGAAAAATTGATCGCCTTAAGAATATCGGGAAAGGCGCCTGAAATGTCGTCGCCGGAGCGCGAATAGATCTTGCGCCTGTCGCCGGAGCGGGAAAGCTGGACGCGGATGCCGTCCCATTTCCACTCGGCGGCATAGTCGGCCGGATTAAGACTGGCCAGATCGCCCTCCTCCACCGCATTGGCGAGCATGACGGAATGGAAGATCGCCGGAGTGGCGAGTACCGGCTTTTCACCGCCGCCCGCGAGCCATCGGAACAGCGTCTCGTAAGGCGGCTGCAGGCCGTGCCAGAGGGTTTCGATCTCGGCGACGTCCTTATCGCCGAGATCGGCCAGCGCCTGCTTGGCAAGGCGGGCGGACACGCCGATGCGCAACGCGCCGGTCGTCAGCTTGATGAAGGCGAAACGGCCGGAGGAATCCAGCCGGTCGAGCAGATCGCGGACGTAGCCGCGCACTTCCGTGCGGCCGAGCGCGTTCATGCGGGTGACGACCTCGCCGAGTCGCGGCTGGGCCAGGGCCGAGCGGTCTATGTCCCGCTCATTGTCCCAGACGAGCGAAATGGTCTCGGCGAGATCGCCGACATAGTCGTAGGAATAATGGAACAGCACCTCGTCCATGCGCTCCAGCACCAGATCGCGCAGCATGGCCGGCTTGACGTTGCGCACCTCCAGCGTGCCGGCAATCGCGGCAAGGCCGTAGCCGCGGTCGGGATCGGGCGTGTCGCGGAAATAGTCGGTCAGCAGCTTGAGCTTGCCGTTGCGGCTGGGGGTGAGAACCAGGCGGTCCAGGAGGTCGGCGAAGGCTTTCATGATGGCCTCCGTGCTTGGGAAAAAGACCCCTCCCCAACCCCTCCCCACAGGTGAGAGGGGCTAACCCGCGGCGCTGCGCTGCCCTCTTTCGACCTCGTTCGCAGCAGAGATTTTGCGGTGGGACGGTGCGAGACGTTAAGCCCCTCCCCCTTGTGGGGAGGGGATGGGGAGGGGTTTTGGTCCAGCACGCAGCTCATCTCAATCCGCCTCATCCTCATAACCCACCAGATGCAGCGGTTTCGCCTTGATGCCCTGCAACTGACACCAGCGCACCAGCGCCTCCTCGCGGCCGTGGGTCACCCAGACCTCGGCCGGGTGCAGCTCCCGGATCGTTTCGGTCAGTTCCGGCCAGTCGCAATGATCGGAGATGACGAGCGGCAGTTCGACGCCGAGCTGTTTGGCGCGCTGGCGCACCAACATCCAGCCGGAGGCGAAGGCCGGCAATGGTTCGTTGAAGCGTCGTGCCCAGCGGTCGGCAAAGGCCGAGGACGGGCCGATGACGACGGCGCCCTTGAAGGCCGACTTGTCGCGGCTTTCGATCGTGGCGGGCTGCAGCTCGCCGAGATCAATGCCTTGGCCGACATAATAGTCGCAGAGCTTTTCCATGGCGCCGTGGATATAGATCGGTTCGGCATAACCGGCATCGCGCAGCAGCCGGATGACGCGCTGGGCCTTGCCGAGCGCATAGGCGCCGACGAGATGGGTGCGCTCGGGAAATTGCCGGAGCGAAGCCAGCAGCTTGCCGGTCTCGTCGAGTGGATCGGGATGATGGAAGACCGGCAGGCCAAAGGTCGCCTCGGTGATGAAGACATCGCAGGCAACCGGCACATAGGCCGCGCAGGTCGGGTCGGGACGGCGCTTGTAATCGCCGGAGACGACGATGCGGGTGCCGTTCTTCTCGATGGCGATCTGGGCCGAACCGAGCACATGGCCGGCGGGATGAAAGATCACTTTGACGCCGTTGACCAGCAGCTCCTCGCCAAGGGCTGCAGCCTGCTCGCTGGCACAAAAGCCGTCGCCGTAGCGCAGCCGCATGATGTCGAGCGTCTGGCGGGTGGCGAGCACGTTCACGTGACCGGGCCGGGCGTGATCGGAATGGCCGTGGGTGACGAGCGCCCGCTCCACCGGGCGCACCGGATCGACATAAAATCCGCCTTCCGGGCAATAGAGCCCTTCCGGGGCAGGATAAAGCAGCGCGTCAGCTCTCATGCTGCAAGAGATAGCGGGAACTGGGCGCGAGGCCAGAGGGAACGTTCAAGACGGAAGCCCGTCGAGGAAGGACAGCACTGCGGCGTTGAACTCGGCCGGCCGCTGCAGCGGCGCAAAATGGCTGACGCCCTTGAGATAGATCATCTGAGCGTCCGGAATGCTGCGGGCGAGATATTCCGCATGTTCCGGCTTGATGAATTCGTCATGTTCACCGAGCACGATTGCCACCGGCACGCCGATGCGGTTGAGATCGGCGGCCTGATAATTCGGCTCCGTCCGCATCATCAGGCTGACCGCCTCGACGAAGGGATGAAAATCGTCCGGCGTGGCCGACAGTTCGGCGTAATCCCTGGCATGCCTCGCGAAACAGCGGTCGATGCGCGGGGTGGCGACGAATTCCAGCGTGCCGCTCGGATCCATGTTGCAGGCGAAGAAGAACACTCCCTCGACACGTGACGGCGCCGTCATGGCGAGGATAAGGGCGATACAGGCGCCGTCGCTCCAGCCGATAAAGGCCGCTTTGTCCAGAGAGAGGTCATCCATGACCGCAAGTACGTCGGCGGCCATTAGCTCATAGGTGTAAGGACGGGCATCGCGGCTGCTGCGGCCATGACCGCGGCTGTCGATCAGCACGACGCGGCGGCCACTTTGGAGCAGCGCCGGGACCTGATAGCCCCAGTTGCCGCTATGGCCGAGACCGCCGTGCAGCAGGATGACGGCCGGCCCGGTGCCGTAGCTCGCATACCAGATGCGGGCGCCCTCGCGCCCGACATGGCCTTCGACTGCGGCCGGCGGCAAGGGGGCCGTGCCGTGGTCTTCGAAATGGATGAGCTCGTCGTCGTGTCGTTCCTTGGCGATGACAGTCCTTTCGGGTTTATCGGCGGCCAGCATAGAAAAGCCGGAAAACAGCCCAAGAACAACCAGAATCGCTTTCTAGCTGTTGCGTCCTTCGATGCAATCAGGGGAAGCAATATGGGCAGGACGCTTTTCTATTGCGCCGGCGCATTCGCGCTCGCCGCGGCCGGTATCTATCTCAACAATAGCAGCCTTTTGGCGGAGCACCGCCCAGGAAAGCCGGTGCTGCTCGCCCATCGCGGCCTCGCCCAGCGCTTTGACGAGACCGATCTGAAGAATGACACCTGCACGGCGAGCCGCATGCTGCCGCCGAAACACGATTATCTCGAGAATACCATCCGCTCGATGCAGGCGGGCTTTGCCGCCGGCGCCGATATCGTCGAGATCGACGTGCATCCGACGACGGACGGGCAGTTCGCCGTCTTCCACGACTGGACGCTCGACTGCCGCACCGACGGGCACGGCGTCACCCGCGAGCAGGCGATGGCTGACATGAAGAAGCTCGACATCGGCTATCGCTACACCGCCGATGGCGGCAAGAGCTTTCCCTTTCGCGGCCGCGGCCTCGGCATGATGCCGACGCTTGCCGAGGTACTATCGACCTTTCCGAATCGGCGCTTCCTGATCAACGTCAAGAGCCGCGACCCTTCCGAGGGCGAAAAGCTCGCCGCCGTGCTCATCGGGCTTTCCACTGAGCGACGGGCCGAGATCATCGTCTATGGCGGCGACGAACCGATCGACGTCATCCGCCGGCGCGTGCCCGATATCAAGACCGCCTCGCGCCAGAGCCTGAAGGGCTGCCTCACCGGCTATATCGGCTATGGCTGGACCGGCCTGCTGCCGGATGCCTGCAAGCAGCGGATGATGCTGGTGCCGATCAATATCGCCCCCTGGCTCTGGGGCTGGCCCGACCGCTTCCTCAACCGAATGCAGGATGCCGGAACGGAGGTCTTCGTGCTCGGCCCCTATCGCGGCAGCGACTTCTCCACCGGCATCGACGACACCACGCAACTTTCGCAACTGCCGCAGAACTTCTCCGCCGGCATCTGGACAAACGACATCGAAGCGATCGGCAAGGCGATGAAATAAGGTCAGCGGAGCTGCGTCTGCAACAATCGGAGAATCTCCTCCGGCGAAACCGGCCGGGAGAAGCGATAGCCTTGAGCCTCCTCGCAGCGCGCGTGACGCAGGAAATCCATCTGGGCGTCGGTTTCGACGCCTTCGGCAAGCACCGAAAGCTTCAACGTCTGCGCCAGCGAAATCACAGCCGAAACGATGGCGACGGCGGTCTTGTCGCCCGGCAGCGCCTCGACCAGCGAACGATCCATCTTCAGCCGGTCGAAGGGGAAGGTCTTCAGCGCCGCAAGACTGGAATAGCCGGAGCCGAAATCGTCGATCGACAGGCGCACGCCGAGCGCCCGCAGCGATGCCATCATCGCCAGCGCGCGTTCGGCATCTTGCATCACCACGCTTTCGGTGACCTCGAGCTCCAGCCAATGGGATTGCAGGCCGTGACGCTCCAGCGCCTCGGCGACATGGCTTGCGAAATCCGGATCGGCGAACTGCTTGGCCGAGACGTTGACGGCGATCGTCAGCGGCGCCACACCGGTATCCTGCCAGGCGCGCGCCCGGCGGCAGGCCTCGTTCAGCACCCAGAGGCCGAGGGGAACGATGAGGCCGGTCTCTTCGGCGAGCGGGATGAAATTGATCGGCGGCACCCTGCCCTTTGCCGGATGGTTCCAGCGGACCAGCGCCTCGATGCCGGTGATGCGGCCGGTGGCGACATCGACTTGTGGCTGATACTCCAGGAACAGCTGATCACCTGTTATCGCCAGGTGCAGTTCCTCGTGTTCGCCGAGCGGCATGCCGACCGATGTGCCGGCGCCATCGTGATGCTGCAGCGTGTTGCGGCCGAGCTGCTTGGCCCGGTACATGGCGCTGTCGGCATTGGCAAGGAGTTCTTCGGCGGTTGCGCCGTCGACGGGGAAAGCGGCAACGCCGATGCTCGCGGTGATGGCGATATCGCCGCTCTTACCGCGCATCGGCCGGTTGATCGCCTTCTGAAGTTCGCGCAGGCGGCGGGAGATGCCGGCATCGTGGCTCGACTGGTGGACGAGCACCACGAGGAATTCGTCGCCGCCGAGCCGCACCACCATATCCGAGGCGCGGACGCTGTTGGCCATGCGGGTGGCGATCTCCTTCAGCACCTCGTCGCCGGCGGCGTGGCCGCGGCCGTCATTGACGTCCTTGAAATTGTCGAGATCGATATAGGCGACGGTGACCTTGCGGTTGTTGCGTCGGGCCTGATTGAGGATATTGGCCAGCCGCTCCTTCAGGAAGGCGCGGTTCGGCAGGCCGGTGAGATCGTCGTGATGGGCCATGAAATGGATGCGATCGTCGACCCGCTTGCGCTCGATGGCGATGCCGGCGATATGGGTGGCGAGCGCCACCAGCTTCATTTCATGCTCTGTGGGACGGCGGACTTCCCTGGAATAGAGGGCGAAGGTGCCGAGCACATTATTCTCAGAGGTGGCGATCGGCGTCGACCAGCAGGAGCGGAAGCCGAAGGGGGCAACCAGCGCGCGGAAATCCTCCCAAAGCGGATCGCTCATCACGTCCTCGACGATCACGGTCTGGCCGCGCCAGGCGGCGGTGCCGCAGGAGCCGACCTTGGGGCCGATGGTAACGCCGTCGATCAGGCGGCTGTAGCCGCCGGGCAGATTGGGAGCCGCGCCATGATAGAGCCTGGTGCCCTCGCTGTCGAGCAGCAGCACCGATCCGTCGATGCCGATGAGCTGCGCCTCGATCATCAGCACCAGCGCCTCGAGAATCATCGGCAACGGCTCGTTGCGGGCGATCATTTCGAGCAGTTTCGCCTGTTCGCGATGGAGATCCTCCTGGAGCTTGCGTTCGGTGATATCGCGGGAAACGCCGATCAGCCCGACGATTTCGCCGCTTCCATTGCGCAGCGGTATCTTCGAGGTCAGCCGGCAGACCGGCCTGGGGCTGCCTGGAAGAACGACCGTTTCCTCCATGTCGATCCGAGCTTCGCCGCTCGCCATGATCTGCTGCTCGATGTCGAAATGCCGGCGCGCCACCTCGAAATCGAACAGGTCGAAATCGCGCTTGCCGGTGATCTCTTCGGCGCTCCTGAAGCCAAGGTTGCTGGCGGTGACGGCATTGGCGAAGACGAAGCGGCTGTCGCGATCCTTGACATAGAGGAAATCCGGCAGTTCGTGGATGATCGCTTTCAGGCGCAGGTTCTCGACGTCTTCGGAGAGGTGGTAGGCGGTCGACGCCATCATCGCCTCGGTCGCGGCGACGAAGCGCCGCGTCTCGGCCGTCAGGGCCTCGGCCGATTCCCATCGCCTGGCACTCGTTTCGTGCATGACGCCATTCTCCCCCGCCCCGCGATCGTCGTTTCCCTTTAAAGTAGTCCTGAAGTCCTTCGGCTTGCTTAAGTGAAAGATGTGAACAACACGCCAAAATAAGCGGCGAGATCCTGCCCTCAACCTTGGCGGCAACCACAATTTCGCGCGCCCGGGGAAAAGCCTGTGCCATAAGAAGACAGGCGGGATGGCACGTTTCCTGCTAGAGGCGGGCCATGACAGGAGAGCCCGGAATGCCTTCACGCCGCGACATGCTTCTCTTTCTCGCCGCCTCGGCGGTCGCGGGCGGGACGTCGCGCGCGTTTACCTCGCCGCTGACGGCTGCTGCCCAGCCCGATCTGCGCGGCGCGATCGACGCGGTGGAATATCGCGCCATCCCCGAAAGCGGCGACCGCAAGGCCCGCAACCTGGAGCAGATGATCAAACAGGCAGCGGCCGACAACGTGCCGGTCTTCCTGCCGCCCGGCACCTACCGGATCTCCAATCTCACCTTGCCCGACAATACCCGCATCACGGGCGTGCCCGGCGCTTCACGGATCGTCTATACCGGCGAAGGCCATCTCTTCGCGGCCGAGAATGTGCGGCGCATCGAGCTTTACAATCTCGTCATCGACGGCGGCAACCGCTGGCTCGGCGATTATGCCCGCGGGCTCGTGCAATTTACCGGCGTCGACGAGGTGCTGATCGACAATTGCGAAATCGGCGGCAGCCGCAAGCACGGCCTGCAGCTGGAGCGCTGCGGCGGACGGATCGAGCGCAGCCGCATCTCAGGTGCCGCCCAAGCCGGGCTCTACGCGGTGGATTCCGCCAATCTTTCGGTCACCGGAAATACGATCGCCGATTGCGGCAATGGCGGCATTCTCGTGCATCGCTGGAAGAAGGCGGAAGACGGCACGGTCGTTTCCGGCAACCGGATTTCCAACATACGCGCCAATGACGGCGGCACCGGCCAGAACGGCAACGGCATCAACATCTTCCGCGCCGACGGCGTAATGGTGGTGAACAACCAGATCTCCGACTGCGCCTTTACGGCGATCCGCGCCAACTCCGCCTCGAATATCCAGATTAACAGCAACCAGTGCCGGCGCTCCGGCGAGACAGCGATCTATGTCGAATTCGCCTTCGAGGGTGCTGTGGTCTCCGCCAACCTGATCGACGGGGCGGCCAACGGCATCTCGATCGCCAACTTCGACGAAGGCGGCAGGCTTGCCAGCGTCACCGGCAATGTCGTGCGCAACCTGACGCTGAAGGGCCCCTACGAGCACGAGGTCGGCTTCGGCATCGGCATTGCAGCGGAGGCCGATACGCTGGTGTCGGCCAATGTGATCGAAGGGGCGCCGCGCTGGGGAATGCAGATTGGCTGGGGCGCCTATCTGCGCAATGTCGTCGTCAGCGGCAATGTCGTGCGCAAGGCCCCGGTTGGCTGCGCCGTCTCGGTCGCCGAGGGCGCCGGCACTGCAGTCATCACCGACAACATCTTCCAGGAAATCGCCGAAGGCGCGGTTCTCGGCTTCGAGTGGGAGAAACGAGTCTCCGGCGAGCTGGCGGAGGGCGGCTCGCCCTATGGGCAGCTCACCATCGAGCGAAACCGCATGTCCTGACGGACGGGGCGGCTTTCAAATCTCACGCGCGTGAATTCATAGCGTCGTCACTGCGTCTGATAGGTGCCGGTGACGGTCGCCTCCGCCAAGGCATGTTTCTTTGCCTCCGCCCACATGGCGCTGATGCCGGCGGCATCGGGTGTGAGAAGCTTCGGCACGTCGAGGGCGGCGAGGCGAAAGATATAATGATGCGGGCGATCGCCGGCCGGCGGTTGCGGGCCGTCGTAACGGGCGTTACCGAAATCGTTCTTGTAGAACCGCGGCGCCTGTTCGGGTGCAGTGTCGACGCTTTCGGCAAGGGTCCTCCACTGCGCCGGGATATTGGCAATACCGCAGTGGCGGAACGTGCCACGGGGGGCATCCGGATCCTCGACCACAAGAGCAAAGCTCCTGGTCTGGTCGGGGGCGCCGCTCCAGGCAAGCGGCGGAAAGAGATTCTCGCCCGCGCGCGCATATTTCTTCGGGATCGGCTGATCCTGCGCGAAGGCTTTGCTGATCAATGTCAAGGTCATGACATTCTCCTTTGTCTTCTCAGGAACGGCCGCTTCCCTTCTTATGCTCGCTTTCCTGGTTGCGGCCGCGCATGATCGCGCGATCGTCGTTTCCGGTATCCAAATCCGGCTTCAGATCGCCTCCTTTGCGATGCGCTTGCCTCGCCTGCGGATTGCGCTGCAGATCTGCTGCGGCCTCGAAATCTTCACCGGCATTTGCCGTCTTCTCGCGTTTTTCGATGACGCGAAGCTGCTGTTCATGCGTCTTCTTCCCCGTCATGGCATTCCTCCTGTCTCAGCACACGCCCCTACCTTTAGGGTCGAACCCGCCGGCCTTCTCATTGTTCCCCAGACCGGGAATTGTGCTCCCGACTGATGGCGATTTCCGGCATTACGCAGCCGCATCAAAAGCTTTCATCGTCCCATCAGCGACGAGGACTTTTTCGAGAGGGGTCCGGCGTTTACGGTTTCTCCGACACATCGAAAGGGTATGGCCATGCTGACAATTTACGGAGTCTATCGATCGCGCGCCTCGCGCGTCTACTGGATGGCGCATGAGCTGGGGCTTGAATTCCGGTCCGTGCCGGTGCTGCAGGCGAGGCGACTCGCGGAGCCCCTATCCGAGGAAGCGCCGCTCAATACGCACTCGCCCGATTTCGCCGCCGTCAATCCGATGGGGCAGATCCCCAGCATTCGCGACGGCGACCTCGTGATGCACGAGTCGCTGGCGATCAATCTCTACCTCGCCCGCAAGCATGGCGGTCCGCTTGCCGGACAAACCGTCGAAGAAGACGGATTGCTGACGATGTGGACGATCTGGGCAGCCTCGCAGGTAGAGCCGCATTCGGTCAGGATCGTGCTCACCTATGATAACGGCCTCGAAAACAGCGCCGAGGGCAAGGAGACGATCGCAGCCGCCTGCTACGGGCTGCGCCGGCCGCTTGCCGCACTCGAAAGCCACCTTGCCGGTCGGCAGTGGATCGTCGGCGACCGGTTCACCGTTGCCGATCTCAACATCGCCGAGGTGCTGCGCTATGCCCAGAGCGAGGCAGCGCTTTTCGATGCCAATCCGAACATCAAGGCCTGGATCGAACGCTGCCAGTCGCGCCCTGCCTACAGGGCGATGCAGGCGGGCCGCAGCAAGGAACCGGTCGAGGTTTGATCTAAAGCGCGTCGCGCTTTAGCTTTTTGTTTGCGCGTGTCGTTACCGCAAAACCGCTGCACACTTTTGCGCGACATGCTTTAGCGGAACAACGCCAGCGTGCCGGCCATTTCCTCGCGGATCCAGGCCTTGAAATCCTTGACTTTCTTCGGCTCGCGCACACCCTCGGCGGTGATGAAATAATGACCGAAGCCGGTCTTGGCGCGAATGCCGAAGGGGGCGACCAGCCGGCCCTCGGCAAGCGCAAAGTGGGCGAGCGTCTGCCAGGCAAGCATGACGCCCTGCCCGGCGATCGCCGCGTCGAGGCAGAGCGAAGCGTCGTTGAAGACGTGGCGGGTCGCAAGCGTCGCGCCCGATAGCCCGGCCTCGCGCATCCAAACCTCCCAGCTGAACATGGCGCGACCATCGGTGACCGCAGGTAACGCCAATATATCGGCAGGTTCGCGCAGTTTCGCCGCCATCTCGGGCGAGCAGACGGGAAAGACCTCCTGTTGCAGCAGCAGCTCGGCCTTCACGTCGGGCCATTTGCCGGTACCAACGCGGATGCCGATATCGACATCGCCGAGCGCCGGATTAACGAGATTGGTGGTCGCATCCAGCCGCAGCTTGATGTCGGGATGGCGTTCGGCGAAACGATCGAGCCGGCAGACGAGCCAGCGGGCGGCGAAGACCGGCGCCACCGAGATGGTCAGGATCGTATCGTCCTTGCGGCTGGCGATCGACACCGCCTGAGAAAGACGGGCAAAGCCTTCGTCGAGCGCCATGAGCACAGGCCGGCCGGCTTCGGTGACGACCATTCCGCGGGCGGTGCGCTCGAAGATCACCTGTCCCAGCTGTGCCTCAGCCTTGATCACCTGCTGGCTGACGGCGCCGACCGAGACACCAAGCTCGCCGGCGGCCGCCTGCAGCGAGCCGAGACGGCCGACCGCCTCCAGCGCCCTGAGGCCGTTGAGATGGACCGCATTGAGGTTCTTCATGTAGTTTTTCTATAGCGGCGCCCCGGTAAACTCAATTGAAAATCCGCCCGCGTAAGCCGACATTGCAGCATAGGATCATGATCCAGCACCGCTGGAGAAAGCGAGGTCTGCCGTGTCGTTGCTGAAGTTTTTCTTGAAGCCTATTGCTGGCATCAGCAGGACGCAACCTACGAACACCCTGACCTGGGAGGAGGATCCGCTGCGCCATCCAGAGGTCGAGCGCATGCCGCTGCGCGAAATCGCCGATCTGCCGCTTGGGGCGGAGACCGGTTTTCACCCGCAGGAGAGACCCGCGCTGGCGAAATGCGCGTGAAGATATGCTAGCTCCGCCCGAGAAAAAGACCGGACAATGGCCGGCGAAGTCGACCTTATCTTCGAGCGCCTGAAGCGCCTGGTGGCGGAAGCCGGCCTGCCCGACGTCGAGGAGAGCACCTACTATGGCAATCCGGCGCTGAAAGTTGCCGGCAAGAGTTTTGTGGCGGTGAAAAACCCGAGACGATCGTCATCTCGACTTCGCTCGACGACAAGGATCATCTCCTGGAAATGGCACCGGACATCTACTTCCAGACCGATCATTATGTCGGCTGGCCGCATCTGCCGCTGCGCGCCGCCCTGATTGGCGACGAGGAATTGCGGCTGCGGCTGATCGGCGCCTGGCTGTTCCAGGCGCCGAAGAAGCTGGCCAATCGTTTCGGGCGTCAGCCCCGATCATAGGCCAGAGCGCGCTGAACGGCGGGGCGCTGCAGCATGCGGGCGTGGTGGGAGCAAGGCGGCGAAACCATCGGCAGTCAGTTTGACGATCATGTTATTCTCGGAGCTTGAGACGTGCGTCCGCTTTGGCGGGCGAGGGTATTTGCGGGTCGGTCGTAGAAAAACCTTAGTTGGCACCTGCATTCGCCCGACGTCACGTCAACCCGGCGTCGCGAAGCCTATCTGTTTCAGCAAAGAGATTTTCAGTGCCAGCAATTCGAAAAATCCTATTCGGACTCCTAGCAATTTTAACGGTCGTGATTGTGGTCAGCGCCGGCTGGCTCTGGCAGGTCGCGGGTGTCTACGGTTTCAACACCGTCTTGCGGCGCGGTGGAACCTATTGGACCGAAATGAAACCTGACGACGAGCGCCTTTCCGCCTCCATGCGTTTGGCGTTGAGCCCCGTGATCCCCGCGGTTCTGCCCGGACCGCTGGTCTGGCAGGAGCCGGAGACGGGCTTCGAGGTGGCGGAGCTGCCGGTTCTTGCCGATGGCCGCGAAGTCGATCGGATATTTCTCAGCAGAGTTGACCCGGCCCGCTTTCGATTCGTCACGCACAATGCGGCTGCGGGCGATACCGGCATCGACGAATGGGAAAAGGCTTTGCCTAACGCCGTGCTCATCGTAAACGGCAGCTATTATGACATGCATGGCAGGCCCGACACGCCCTTCGCCAGCGAGGGCATTGCGATGGGTCCTCAGCAATATGACGCGAAGGCGGGCGCCTTCATTGCCGGCAAAGACACTGCCGATATCCGCGATCTGACGCATCAAGACTGGCAGGCAGCTTTTGCCGGCGCGTCGAACGCCATGGTCTCCTATCCGCT
This sequence comes from Rhizobium lentis, assembly GCF_014200175.1. GTDB lineage: Bacteria > Pseudomonadota > Alphaproteobacteria > Rhizobiales > Rhizobiaceae > Rhizobium > Rhizobium mulingense. Next base: position 58,683 of record NZ_JACHBD010000019.1, read on the forward strand.
CCTGATCGGCGATGACGGGCAGACGCATGTGAATGTGAAAAGCCGCTGGCTGGCGAACCGTACCTTTGTCGCCAAGGACGATTTGGGGCGTGTCATCATCGGGACGACAAAGGAGGCATTCTTTTCCCTCGACCGGCTGGCAGAGTTTCTCAAGACCTCGCCGCTCAATCTCAAGATCGCGCTCAATCTTGACGGCGGTCCCGTCGCCTGCCGGAGTGTTCGGCTGAATGGCTATCGGCAAAAATTCTACGCAAGGTGGGAGTCTCAGGCGGACGGCAACAGAGTAAGCCTGCTCCGCTGGCCGATTTCCGAGGCCAACTGGGCCATGCCGATCGTGCTGACGGTCGAACGGAAATAGGTCGGCCGCATGGTGGGACTTGAACGTCGTTGAAATATCAGGATTACGATGATAAAAGCTGCCTCGGGTCTGCAGTTCACCCAGGCATCGCCGTTCTTCGGAACACGCTAAACCTGACAATGATGAAGATATGGACACCGATCCCGTGCCATGTCGGAAGGGCGATCACCGATAATCCATCCGGAACGGCACGACCAAAGGATAGGTCATGTCCAGAAAACCCATTCCGCTCGAAGTGAGCGACACGTCGGCATTTGCCAAATCGCTTCGCCTGCAGCTCGTTGCGTTTGAGGGCCTCCCCTCTCATCTCCAGCTCCTGAACATGCTGGCAAGGGCCGCCGGTTATGGAAATTTCCAGAGCCTGCGTGCGAAAACCGATCCCGCCGGAAGCGAGGCGCAGCCGCCGACGCCGGCACCTGTCGTCGATGCCGCGATCGACCGGAAGCACATCGACCGTGTTCAACGCAGCTTCGACGAAGAGCTTCGCCTGATGCGCTGGCCGTCGCGGCGCATGGATCAGATCACGGCGCTTTGGCTCTTGTGGTCGCGCATTCCCGCCGCGAGGGAGATGCCTGAAAAAGAGGTCAATGCCCTTCTTCGCGACAGGCACCTGTTTGGAGATCACGCCTTGCTGCGACGGGAGCTCTGCGAACTCGGCCTGATGCGCCGGACGCGCGACGGCAGTGTCTATCGACGCGTCGAACAGCCGATGCCGATCAACGCGGCGACGATCCTCAGTCAGCGTTCCTCACGCCAGGCGCACTGACCACTGCTGCGGAGGCGCCTGATCGAAGACGGCTGTCAATCACGGCGCCTCATTCTTCTTTCGTATCATCGTCGCCGGCCTGCCTCTTGCGGCGCGAACGGAGATTGCCGAAGCCCATTCAGGCGAGACGATGATCGCGATGCCGCGCCGACGATGAACAAGGTGTAGATCTTGTCCATGCCTGTAGCGGAGGCAGGCATCGGTCCAAGGTGGCGGCCACATAAGGCTGAAGCAACGGTCGAAAACGCAACTTCCGCTTGAACGAATCCCACTTCGCGCTAGCCTGCGTTCGCAAGCCCATCCCGTCCGAGTCGGCTCGCTTCACATCGAGGGAACAGATATGCCGGCTTTGATCGAAGCACGCAGCGTCAGCAAACGCTTCCGGCAGCACAAGCGATTTCCCGGTCTGCTCGGGGCCTTCAAGACGCTGGTGACGAGTGAATATTTCGAGACCGTCGCCGTTTCCGACATCAGCTTCGACATCGAAGCGGGCGAAGCCGTCGGCTATCTCGGCCCGAACGGCGCCGGCAAATCGACGATGATCAAGATGATGACCGGTATTCTGGTGCCGAGCGCCGGAACGCTTTCCGTACTCGGCCGCACGCCGCATCTCTCCCGCATGGACAATGCCCGCGAGATCGGCGTCGTCTTCGGCCAGCGCAGCCAGCTGTGGTGGGACCTGCCGCTGATCGACAGCTTCACCCTGCACCAGCGCGTCTATGATATCCCGGCCGCCCGCTATGCGGACAATCTGCGCCACTTCAGCGAACTGCTCGACCTCTCGCCCTTTCTCGACCGGGCGGTGCGCCAGCTCAGCCTCGGCCAGCGCATGCGAGCCGAGATCGTCATGTCGCTGCTGCACGATCCGAAGATCCTCTTTCTCGACGAACCGACGATCGGGCTCGACGTGGTCGCCAAGGATGCGGTGCGGCGCTTCCTCGCCGAGATCAACCGCGAACGCGGCGTCACCATCATCCTTACCACCCATGATCTGCAAGACATCGAGACCATCTGCCCGCGGCTGATCATGGTCGATCACTCCAGGCTGATCTTCGACGGCGAGTTGCGCAGCCTGCGCGCCGCCCTCGGCTCGGCCCGGCGGCTGACGCTGGAATTTGCCAGCGACCCAGGGCCCTTGCGGCTCAGCACGGCGTCGCTCGTCAGCGACGAGGGGCTGCGCAAGGAATATCTGATCGAGCGCGAGGACGTGTCGCTGGTCAAAATCCTTTCGGAGGTCGGGAGCGACCGCGATCTCAAGGATGTCGCCCTGCACGAGCCGGACATTGAAGAGGTCATCCGCACCTTCTACCAGGGCCGCAACGCCAGGGCCCGGGCCTCATGAGCGCCTGCCCCGCCTTCACCCGCAACGCCCGGGCGCCGACACCATGAGCGCTTATATGGCCTTTTCTCGCAACGCCCAGGCGCCCACACCATGAGCGCTTATCTGGCCTTCACACGAAGCGCCTTCCACGCGCAGCTCGCCTATCGCAACGCGGTCTGGGCCAATATTTTCGGCAAGCTGGTGCAGGTCGTCGCCCGTGTCGCCATCTGGCTCGCCGTCTATGCCGGCGTCGGCGCGACCATGGTCGACGGCGTCTCGCTGCAGCAGATGGTGACCTATGCGCTGCTCGGCGGCGCTGTCATGGGCGCCACCCGCCCGGAAAGGATCATCGGCGAGATCGGCCGTTCACTCAAGACCGGCGACATCGCCATATGGCTGCTGAAGCCGCTCTCCTATCCGCTCTATCTCTTCGCCAATGAATGCGGCAGCTTTTTCTACCGGCTGGCGACGCAGGTGATCCCGACCGTTGTCTTCACCGCCCTGTTCTACGGCATGCTGGCGCCGGAAAGCCTGTTTCACGGCGTGATGTTTGCCGTCTTCTGGGCACTGTCCTTCGTGCTGATCTTCCTGATGTCGGCGCTGTTCGGGCTGATCGCCTTCTGGCTGATGACGAGCTTCTCGCTCGACTGGATCCTTGGCGCCCTGCTGCATCTGTTCTCCGGCCTGCTGGTGCCCTTCTGGTTCTTCCCCGAGCCCTTAGCGATGATCGCCCGCCACCTGCCTTTCGCCTGGGTCGTGTATTATCCCAATGCCGTCTATCTCGGCAGGCTTTCTGTTGCCGACACCTGGCTGCATCTCGGCCTCGGCCTCGGCTGGGCCGGACTGTTTCTTTTGGGCGTGCTCTGGCTGTGGCACCTGGCGTCGCGCCGCATCACCGTGCAGGGAGGCTGACCGTGCTCATTCATCACCTGCGCGTCATTCCGCTGCTGGTGCGCATGCATGTGCGCTCACAAATGGAATATCGCGGCGCCTTCTGGCTCGATCGGCTTGCGCAGATCCTCTCCTATGGCAGTGTCTTCGCCACCATCGGCATCCTGCTTGCCCGCTTCCAGACGCTCGGCGGCTGGACCTGGCCGGAGCTGGCGCTGCTTTTCAGTTTCCAGCTGCTCGCCTATTCGCTGGGGGCGGCGATGAGCTTCGTGCAATTGCGCGATCTCGAGGAGCTGGTGCGGCTCGGCACCTACGACACACTCCTGGTCAAGCCGTTCAGCCCCTGGGCCTATCTCGTCTTTTCCGGCCTCAATATCGGCTATGCCGGCCATATTATCCTGGCAGTGCCGCTGCTCTGCTGGGCCGTCCTGTCGGTCGACTTCGCCTGGTCTGCCGCGTCCGTGGCGTTCCTGCTTGCCGCAATCGTCAGCGCGACGCTGCTCACCGGCGCGATGATCACCATGATCGGTGCGACGGCACTGATGTGGGTGCGGTCGAACCACCTGTTTTCGATCTTCTTCGGCTTCTGGGAGCTGACGCGTTATCCGCTCAACATCTTTCCCGGCAGCATCCAGCTGACCCTGATCACCGCTGTTCCCCTGGCCCTGACCAGTTCGGTCCCGGTCGGCGCCCTGCTCGGCAAACCCATCCCGATCCTCGGCGATTGGGCCGCGCCCGTAACGCTCGCCGCCGGCCCGGCCTGGGTGCTCATCGCCATGGCCCACTGGCGCTACGCCACCCGCAAGTACCAGGGTGCGGGCGGCTGATGGGGTTGACCCCGCCTCAGCCCCGGTCGAGGGCCAGCGCCCGCTGGACGGCGGGGCGTTGCAGCATGCGGGCGTGGTGGTCGCTGACCTTTGCGAAGCGGGCGGGATCGACACCGTCGGCCGGCAGCCAGTCGGTCATGACGAAGAGATAGGGATCGGCGAGCGAATAGGTCTCGCCCATCACCCAGGGGCCTTCGAACATCTTCTCTTCGATCAGCATGAAGCAATCGGCCATATTCTGCGGCACCTTGGCCTTCATCGCTTCGAGCGCCGCCGGCTCGTCGGCCCAGCGGGAGCCGCGCCGGCGATGGGCATGGTTCACATGCACGGTCGAGCAGAGATAGCTGTTGAAGGATTGCAGCCGCGCCATTTCGAAGGCATCGCCGAGCGGCGCCAGCTTCGCGGCCGGGGCGCTTTCAGCGATGAAGCCGAGGATCGCCGGCGTTTCCGTCAGCACGCCGCGGTCGGTCACCAGCGCCGGCACGCGTCCTTTGGGGTTGATCTTCAGATAATCCGGCGAACGCTGCTCACCATCGGGAAAGCTGAGCTTTTTCGTTTCGAAGGCAAGGCCGGATTCTTCGAGGGCGATAAGGCTTGCGAGCGCGCAGGTTCCAGAGGCGTAATACAATGTCAGCATGGTTCTCGACTCCCTTTCGGCATGAGGTATAGCGCAGCCGTCGCAATGCCGGAACTGGGGAGATTGCGGTTTATCGGCAATGACCGGCGTGCCGTGCGGCCCCCTCATCCGCCCTACGGGCACCTTCTCCCCGAGGGGAGAAGAGGGAGCAAGGCACGCCGATATTGCCCAGATGAACCCACCTGTCCAAAGGCGCCTCATCCAATGGGTCGCTGGTGAAGCGACATTCTCACTCTTCTCCCCAGCGGGGAGAAGGTTGGCCCGAAGGGTCGAATGAGGGGGTGAGCGGCAAAGCCGCGAATTCGCCAAACGTCAAGCGAAGCGCAACGTGGAGGACTCCCCTCACCCGCAGCCCGGTACATCCTCCAGCCGGTGCCAGACCGGGATGCCGCGCTCCCTCGCAATGCGCACGTCGTTGTCGGCACCCTTGGAATCGCCAGGCAGACGCAGCACACCCTCGCAGAGCTGCAGCAGCCGGCCGGCGACCGGATGGAAGATCTCTTCGTAGAGCGCATCGCCAACCGACTTGCCGCCGGCGGCGTGCCAGATCGGCAGCGCCACCCATTCGCCGATCATCGGCACGTGGCCGGCGGCAAACAACTTATACGAAGGCTCCTCCAGCCGCTTCAGGTTGGCGGCCATCTTTTCCGGGTCGTCGCCCGTTCCCGACCGGTAAGGCCCGGCAATCAAAATCAGCATCTTTCACTCCATCGCTGAGCATTCCCGGCATCATGCACGGGATATCCTGAAAATGCATGATATTTCTTGAATGTCGAGTCTTTTCGTGCAACTTTACGCCATCTCGTTCAACTTCGTGCAGAGAACCCATGCTGACCTCGCAACGTAAAACCCTCATTCTCGACATTCTGCGCCGTGACGGCCAGGTGATCGCCAAGCGCGTCGCCGAGGATTTTTCGCTTTCGGAGGACACGATCCGGCGTGATTTGAGGGAAATGGCGGCGGAGGGGCTGTTGAAACGCGTGCATGGCGGGGCGATGCCGGTGTCGCCCGATTTGCCGGATTTCACCCAGCGCCGTAGTGTCTCGTCCGAGATCAAGGCGCGGCTAGGGGCGAAAGCGGCGGCGATGGTCAAGCCGGGGCAGATGATTTTTCTCGACGGCGGCACGACGACGGCGGAGATTGCCCGGCACCTGCCGCGCGACATGCCGCTGACGGTCGCGACCCACAGCCCCACGATCGCCGCCGAACTGGAGCACCATGCGACGGCCGAGGTGATCCTTGCCGGCGGGCGGCTCTACAAACATTCGATGGTGGCGACGGGGGCGGCGGCGATGGCGGCGATCTCGCAGCTGCGCCCCGACCTGTTCTTCCTGGGCGTCACCGCCGCCCATCCCGTGCACGGGCTGTCCACCGGCGATTTCGAGGAGGCGGCGATCAAACGTCATATCGCCCGCTGCTCGGCCGAAACGCATGTGCTGCTGACACAGGAGAAGTTCGACCTCGTCTCGCCCTGCCCGGTGCTCGCAATTTCCGAGGTGGCAGGGCTGATCGTGCCGGCCGAGATGACCGATGAACGGTTGAAACCCTATCGCGATCTCAATAACACCATCGCCGCGGCATAGTCACTCAGCCAGCGCCGAGGTAACCCTGACATCGCCGACATGGATGCCGTTCCAATTGCGCATCGAGTTCGCGGCAAAGCCCATCAGGGCGGCATGCACCGTCGCTTCCGTCTCGAAGAAACGGGCGAGCGTCGCCGCCACCATGGCCTCGGCGGCGCGGGTGGCGCCATCCTCGCATTTCAGCGCGATGGCGAGGCCCTTTTCCGGGATCGCAGCGCAGAAGACGCCCTCGGCGCCGGTCTTGACGAAGATGCGGCCGGGGGCGACCTGCATCAGTTTCGTGCAGGCGCGGCCGGAGCCGGCGACATAGAAGGGCTCGGCCATGCAGGCCTCGATCAGCCGGCGGGATGCCTTGGCGCGCAAAGGCTCCAGGCCGTTGCCGGTCGCCATTTTGGCAAAGCCGTGGGCAAGGCCGCGCAAAGGCACGGCATAGGTCGGGATCGAGCAGCCGTCGGTGCCGCAGCTTTCCGCGCCGAGCACGGCGCCGGTCAAGTTTTCCATCGTCGCGCGGATCTCGACCTGCAGCGGGTGCTCATAGCCGACATAGCCTTTCGGATCGATATCCCGGTGGCAGCAGGCGCAGATGAAGCCGGCATGTTTTCCTGAGCAATTGTTGTGCAGCGCGGTCGGCGCCTCCAGCGTGCGGGCCTGCTGGATCAGGACCTTCTGGCTCATCGACCAATGGGCGCCGCATTCCAACGCTTCGGCATTGCGGCCGGCGCGAGACAGCATGGAGGCGGCAAGCGCCACATGTTCGTCCTCGCCATTATGCGAGGCGCAGGCGAGCGCCAGCTCCTTGTCGCCGAAACCATAGGCGTCGGCCGCACCGCTTTCGACAAGCGGCAACGCCTGCATCGCCTTGCAGGCCGAACGCGGGAAGACGGCGGCTTCGATATCGCCGAGCGAGAAGACGAGGCTGCCATCGCCATCGACCACCGCCACCGCGCCGCGATGGCGGCTTTCGACGAGCAGGCCACGGGTGACTTCGACGGCGACGGGATTGGTCATGGGCTCTCATCCGGATTCTGGCGGGATGCGGCAGGCATAACGCGTCAAGGCGCGAAAGCCAACGGGTTTAGGTCTGCCTGTTTGTGGCGGCGCGGGTTCCTCCTGACGGCGCCACCGACGCGGCAGGCAGGATGTTCGGCGGAGACGTCATGCCGCATTCCGGCATCGTCGGCCTTGAACCGACGATCCATGTCCGTTGCTAACCGAGGCCAGCATGGATGCTCGGCTCAAGGCCACAGCTGTCCGGTTTAAATTTAGTGGACATGGCGCACGGTGTTGATTCTACTCATGTTCGAGCGTTTGGCGACGTTCCCGGACATGGAAAGA
>NZ_JACHBD010000020.1 GCF_014200175.1 Rhizobium lentis
CAATTGGCATCGCCCGCACGGCAGCCTACAATCCAAACCGCCCGTCAGTAGACTCGGCCTAATCAAGGACAACCTGTTGAGGCTCCACATCTAGAGCAGAGGGCCGTCTCCAACCCTGGGGCCGTGACGTCGGCTCGCCATCTCTGGCTCTTGCAATTCACCGGATCGCCGTGGAAACCCCAGCCCCGAACCGACCAGCGGTCTGGCGCGCAGACATACCGGCAGCAGACGCTTTCAATACACGTGATCGAAGATCATCGCTCAGTGCTCGTGCCATCATTAACCTCCCAACCGTGGAGAAGTTGAATCAGCTTTCGGTCGCCCTCGTCACATCACGTTTGATTCATCGTTCACAGGATCTGCTCTAGAGAGGACGAGCGGCATGTTCGGATGTCTTTAATTTCTAAGATCGCGCCGCCCCTAAGCCAAGCATTTGGGGGAATGACGGCCAGCGCGAGTGGGATAACAACAGATTTGCATGAACCAACACAACAACATCGCGGACCTCCGACCGTGTCGTCCTCGTTCTGCATTAATGTTGGGCGATGCTCTTCAATTGCATGGCGCCACCTGGTTGGTGTAAAGAGGTAGGGGGCCCCGCAGCCTCTTGCTGTTCCCCAAGGGAGGTAAATGGCGTGATCGACCACTCGATCAAATCCGCCGCACGCTGAAGTATCGCCTCAGCCTCGGCAGGGGTAGGTGAGACGACATTGATATGTCCGAGACAGTCTCGTCCATCGCCGTTCCTGATGATCGGCGCCTTGGGTTCAACATACAATTTGACCTGAGCGACACCGGGAAGGGCCGCCGCTTGACTGCCGCCATTGATCCAATCGAGTATGCCATCGCGATCAGGAAGTAGCGAACGCCATACTGCAATGTACGAGTGTTTTCTTCCTAAATCCCATTCGTCGCCGATGACACGCTTGATGTGCTCGGTCACGAGATCGACACCGTACGCCAACTTGACCGAAAGAGGAGTGATAGCAAGACGCGGGTTGACTTCTATTACGACTGGACCAAGCTTCGTCCACCGGAGTTCAATGTTCGCTGGCCCCCAGGTAAGCCCGAGAGCTCTCAAGCAGCCGCGGGAAACGTCGGCGATACGTTCATGCTCGTCATCAGTCAGCGGAGCCGGGAACATACCCTCACGAAACACGAAATGTGGTGGGCGGTCGAAGTCAGCGACCTCAATCCCAATGACCTCATTTCCCATTGTATGAGCTATATAATGTGGGCCTTGTGCGAATTCTTCGATCAGTATCCGCGGCGAAGACCGCCAAATGTGTTTCTTCCCTCCCAGCAGATAAGTCGCATGTTCGGCTACCTCGTTGAGATCGCGGCACAATCTGACGCCACTGCTGTTGATGCCTATGGCTGGTTTGAGAATGACCGGAAGACCGATCTCTGTGGCAGCACTTGCTACGTCCCTCGCATTTTCTGCCAAGCGAAAAGCGGGTATCGGAACGCCAGCCTTCGAGAGAAACTGACGTTGAACGAATTTGTCACAACATCGTTCAATTGATTCGGGGTCCGGTCCCGGTAGATCGAAATACCTGCAGAGCCTGGCGGCTGTCGCACAGACCGACTCGCTGGGGGTCGGGAAGCCACTAATGCCGGCAATGTCATACGTCCCTCCCAGCTGGGAACATTCGCGGATCAGCGCATCGAGACTGTCCGTATCGACACGTATTGCCTCCATCCCTTCCGCTGCAAGATAATCGTACCTGCCTGGATCTCTCGACAGAGTAATTGGATGAAGACCGAGGCGCTCGGCCGCTTGGACGTACAGCGGACCATTGCCCCTCGAACCTTCAACCAGTATGAGCGCGCTTCTTAGCATGACTGCAATCTCCTACGTTTGATACCACACGCCCTCGAAGTCAGGACCGTGAGTGGGTTGTTTTAAAGCATGGTCCTCATCAACAGATGATCGCATCATATCACCCGCCCGTACTTAACGAGTGCTGTGATCCCATGGTCGCCTCGACAAGTCACTGCTAAGTCGGATTCTCATGGCGTTCCCCGGTTTTATCAAGCAAGCACCGGCCGTGCCACTATCTAGGATGATAGTATCGCCCCTCCAAGTAAAATAAATGGATGCGCATCCGGCGAGGGACGCGGAATGAAGTAACGCACGCGGGCGGCGCTGGCGACAAGCGGGTTTAGATCGCCTGCTGAAAGCGGGGTATTCGGCCTGGCAAAGACTCTTCCACTACCAATCGAGCATTGCACGCAGACGCAAGACCGGAAAATTGGGTATGCGGGCAACGATGTCGGGGAGCCTCGCCTTTGGGTCCACGCCGTTGAGCCGGGCGACACGATGAGCGTGGGTACGACGGCGGCCCGGTCGGCGCCACGGAACTGGCAAAGAGTTTGCTTTTTCCGATTATGCCAAAAAATGTGCGTATTGCAGAGCGTTTTAGTTTGTTGCGGTCTTCGACCTTAGGGAGCGAATCGACGCGGATTGCGGCGGTAAGCTAAAAGCGTGTCGGGCTAAGCGCCGCGGGTGCGAATGGGGTTCTATGGTGTCCTTTCGAGGACAGGGCACCGCACGGCGGTGTTGACGCAGCGGTTGCGGGGCGCGGAAGACCAAGCAGCGCGGCTTTGGATTCGACAAGGGTGACGATTGACGCGTGACCCTGAGGCCTTTCGAAGCGATACAGAGGATTCGACCCCCCTCTCGATAGAGCCGCAGCCCCGCCAGCCGGAAGCAAGTCATGCATTGGCACTGGCAAGGGCGTTCGTGAAGCGGCATGGGGAGCCGGCCGGCCAAGTGCTCCCAGGCTTAACGAGCCTCCTCCGCACTCGTTGAAGCGGTTCGGCGAACACGAAGACGGAGGGGCGCGTGGTTTCACTGCACGACATCATCGAGGTGGGCTGGATGAAAACGGCCCTCCAGGCTGACCCACAAGGACGGCGCTAGCATCGACGGCATCACCGCGGAGGTCCATGAAGCGAACCTCGATGCCAATCTTGTGGACCTGCTCGATCGCATTAAGTCCGTCCGCTACCGCGAGCCGCGGTCCGATGGGCGTATATTCCCAGGGTGGACAGCTCGTAAAGGGTACGCATCCGAGGAGGGCCGCCTTGCTGAGAAGTGAGGCGAACTGGGTGTTCTGTCTATATGGACGTCAATATAGACAGTGTGAGAACCGTGGGTTTAACGATAGAGAAGCGGCCGCAAGTTAGCCGTATGGAGATTGTCGATAGCGGGCGGCGTCGCCGTTTCAGCAACGAGGCCAAACTTGCGATCGTGGCGGAGAGTTATTCCGCCCCGCGTCAGGTCACCGCAACGGCACGTCGCCATGGGATCACACGCTTTCAAAGCGGGATACGAGCTTGCTCGCCTGGCTCGATACGTCTAAAATAATGCGAAGGAATTATGGGTGGAGGCTCCTGCAATCAAGGCGATCTGCGCGTGTTCCTTCGCATTATCGTCACCTGATGATTAGTGAAGTAATGGTCAGGTGACCATTACTTTACGAACGGTTTCACGTATCCAGCAGCGATTAGTCGGACATCGTGCCCCAATGCCTTGATTTCCCGTGCCCAGTAATGGCTGCCGGCGCACGCCTCCATTGCAACTGTGCAGGTCGGCTGAGTCGCAAAAAAGCGAACGACCTGATCGCGCCGAAGCTTCTTTCGAAACAATACAGATCCAGGCGCATCTGCACCGTGCACCTGGAACACGTTCTTCGCCAGATCCAATCCGATTGTGTTAACTTCCAACATGGACGCCTCCGTTCAAATGATGATCGACACCCCCACTCTGCCACAGCGATGCCGTGAGGGGGCGTCCACCCCATCAACCTGAATGTAACTCCTTTCTTTCATGCGTGTGAAGTCGAATGCGTCTCAAAGCGCATTCGTCCGCGCCTTATGGGTTCAGCGGCAAGGCGATTTCTAAGCCGAGACGTCGCCCGATTTAGCTCGGGTGAGATCAACCCACCAGGAGAGGTAGGCGCGGTGGCAATGGAGATATGATAGCACTACCCATCCGCAAACAGGAGGCAAGATTGGGAAGTCAGCCATAGCGAGTGCGATCCAGTAAGAAACTCTGTGAGTATGCCACGAACGAAGGATATACACCATAGAATTTGGAGCTTGCAAGGACCGAGTTGGCGCACTTCTTCTGAGAAAAATCAGTCGCGATCATGGATCCCTGCGGCGGCTCAGGCAGTCGAAAACACTTGTCGTTCAGCCGGAGGAGTGTCACTGATCGGAGATCTTGGCTCCGTTATCTGGTTCCAGAGGGACATTCTGGTAGCCTCTCAAGAACTGTCGACACATGATAGCAGAATCGTAATATTGGCCGTTCGCTTTCAAAGCCATGAATGCTTTCTTGTCTCAGTTGAATAGCTTTGCATGGCGAAAGCAACTTTGGAGAATGCCACCATGAGAGAAATGGACTTGATCGATAATGTCGTTCCACCTACCGACGTCGTCAAATGCACAGCGCGCATCGGCGCTGAAATCACGAACATCAAGCTGTCGGCCGATTTGCCGGACGAGACCATCGCTGCGATAAACGCCTTGGTGCTTGAGCACAAAGTCATCTTCTTCCGCGACCAAGGCCATCTCGCCGACGACGAGCAACAGCGCTTTGCTCATCGTTTTGGGAAGCCTTCGCCCTATCCGGAGGGAACGACGCCGATCTTCGAGATTGATTCCGCGGGCAAAGATGTCCAGGCTGACATTTGGCACATCGATTGGTCTTGCATGGATGCTTATCCCAAAATTTCGGTGCTGCGAGGCGTTGTCATCCCATCAGTAGGCGGCGACACGGTGTGGTCAAACACGGCGGCCGCATATCTGGACTTGCCGCTGCCGCTGCAACGGCTTGCGGACGGCCTCTGGGCTGTTCACAGCTTCCCCGGAGCGCATAGAAAGACTTATGACGAGTATACCGGACAGAAGATTGAGACAGAACATCCTGTCGTACGGGTTCACCCCGAGACCGGCGAGCGCACCCTTGTTCTCGGCTCTTATGTAGCACGTTTTGTTGGTGTTTCGAAAGATGACGGCGAGAGGCTATTCGATCTGTTTGAGTCTCATATCATCGCGCAAGAAAACACGGTGCGGTGGAAGTGGAACGAGGGGGATGTTGCTATCTGGGACAACCGAGCCACAATGCATTGTGCGACCAAGGATTACGGCGACGAACGCCGCATCGTCCGTCGCGCGACCGTTCAGGGCGAGGTGCCCGTCAGTGTAGATGGCCGGCAAAGCATTGCGCGTTTCAAGTTTGTCGGGCGAAATCAGAAACTGACCCCCTAACGAAGCGTAGAAGTGCCCCCATGTCAACGAGGAGAGGCGGGTGACGACCAATATCTCAGCGCGCCCTGCACTACACCACGGAGGATTGGCAGCTGATGGCTAGAAGAGCGCTCATCTTGATTGAGGGCCATACGCGTATGGGCCTGCTATACGTCCAAGCGGCCCAACGTATCGGTCTTCTTCCGATTACCCTGTCGGCTGATCCAGCTCAGTACTACTATCTTGCGGCGGAAGGACTTGAGGCGATCCTCGTCGATACAGACGATGTCGATGCGCTGATTCGCGAATGTTCCCAGTTGCGTGTGACCTGTGACATTGCCGGCATTACGGGATTTTCGCGCGCTGACGAGTCAGCCTATGCGATGGCTGGAAAGCTCTGCCGGCATTTCGATCTCCCTGGACCAAACCCCGGGTCGATTGAACGATGCAGCGACAAGTTCGCCCAACGGCAGCTCCTCGCAGAGGCCGGCGTTCCGATACCTGCTTATCGTCTCGCGGAGAATGCGGCAGACGCAGAACGCTCTGCCGGGGAGATTGGTTTGCCGGTGGTTGTGAAGCCAGCCGAAGGCAGCGGCAGCAGCGGTGTCCGATTGTGCCGCAATGTCGACGAGCTAGCCGAACACACGCGCTATCTGTTGGGCGGGAATTATGTATGGCGGTCTTCGCCGAGGATACTGATCGAGGAATTCGCCCAGGGGCCCCTCTACATCGCTCAGATAATGGGAAGTGAGGTCATAGCGATTGGCGCGGCTCTATACGGCCCTCCACCGCATTTTGTCTGTCGTCAGTTGAACTACCCGGCCCCGCTGACTGATGACGAGCACAAACGCATCGCCGATGTTTCGCTGAATTGTTTGCAAGCTCTTGGCCTTACCTGGGGGCCAACGAACATTGAATTCCGGTGGACAAAGCTTGGCCCTGTGGTCATTGAAGTCAATCCCCGTCTTGCTGGAACGCCCGATCCTCAACTGGTTCAGCTGGCTTACGGTGTCGATCTCATCACCGAACACATTAAGCTTGTCATCGGCGACGACTGGAACTTGAGCAGAAGGTATTCGCGAACTGCGGCCGCGGAAAGCCTGGTCCCTGATCGAGATGGTATTCTCGACTGGATAGATGGCGACACTCAGGCGGCTGCCATACCAGGTGTCGCTGAGATCAAATTGTATGTCCACCCCAAGACGCCGATAGTCAGGAAAGGCGATTACTTAGACAAGATCGGGCATGTCATTGCCGCGTCAGCCAGCGCTGACCAGACTGCGGCGATACTTCAGCGAGCAGTCGATTCAATTATTTGGTCGATCACACCATTTCCGACCCTTGATAATCAGGACTAATCAGTGCCGCCCACCAGTACAAGAGGTGGTTCAGTTTGTCTGAACAGTTCCGGGCGTTTCGCTAAGTGGACTTCCGCCTCGATTATGCTGCCACCATCATCGGCACCAGCGCGTTGAAGCAAGCCTGATTGCCGTGAAGTCCATCGAGGTGAACTGCGAGCCCTGGTTGGCATTGAATATGCCGGGCTTGCCAAAACGGGCCAGCGCTTCCTCGACTGCTTCGATGCAGAAGGCTGCTTCCATCGTGATCGACAGCCGCCACGACAGAACCCTCCGGCTGAACCAGTCAACGACGGCGCAGAGATAGACAAAACCGCGAGCCATCGGAACGTACGTTATGTCCTTACCCAGACCTGGTTGGGCCGGGTGACCGCCAGCTTTCGCAGGAGGTAGGGATAGATTTTGTGACCTGGCGCTCCCGCCGACCATCGTTGCTGACGCCGACTGCGATGATGACGGCGACTGAAACAACACGTCCACCGCGCCGAACTTTGAGGTAGGTCGCATCCACCCAGACGTACGGCCACTCGCCTTCAATCGGCCTGTCGAGGAACGCCTTCACCTTGACGTCGATCTCTTCGCATAGACGGCTCACCTGGCTCTTGGAGATCCCGCTCATACCCATGACCTTGACCAGATCATCGACCGATCGGGTCGATACCCTGGATGTAGGCTTCCTGGATAACCGCCGTCAGAGCCTTCTCGGCCATGCGACGGGGTTCGAGAAAGCTCGGGAAGTAGCTGCCCTTGCGGAGCTTGGGAATGCGAAGCTCGACCGTTCCGGCTCGGGTCTCCAAATCCCGATCACGGTAACCGTTGCGATGAGCAAGCCGCATCGGGTTCTTCTCGCCAAACTCAGCACCCGTGGCTGAGCCGAGGGCGCGTTGCCGCCGAGCTCAAAACTGACCCGCTTGCTCTGGTCGGAGCATTGGCGCATCAGCAGCCGGCCGACCTCCGTCGATCCAGTGAAGCTGATCTTGCGAACTTTCGGATTGGAGCAAAGCTCCTTGCCGACGGCATCCCCGTCCGAATCAGATTGAGCACACCTTCCGGAAAACCGGCCATCCGTGCAAGCGCGAACATAGCGCCTGGACAAGCGGGGTTTGCTCTGCGGGCTTCAGAACGACCGTGCAGCCGGCTGCCAGCGCCAGCGCAATCTTGCGCGCGACCATCGAGGCCGGAAAATTCCAGGGCGTGATGGCGCCGACGACGCCAACCGGCTGCTTGATCACCAGCAGTCGTCTTCCGGTGGACGGCGCCGGGATCGTCTCGCCGTAGATGCGGTTCGCCTCTTCCGCATACCATTTGACATAAGCCGCAGCATGGGAAATCTCCGACGTCGCCTCGGCAAGCGGCTTGCTCATTTCGCAGGTCAGAATAGCGGCAGATCATCGATGTGATCGACAATCAGCTGGTGCCATCGCCATAGGATGTCGGAGCGCTCGCGCGCAGTCAGATCCGCCCAACGCTCTCTTGTGGCATCAGCCCGGTCGATTGCGAGCGCCACACCCGAGGCCTGCATGTCCGGCAATTCTGCCAGCAATTCACCGGTAGAGGGATTGTGAACCGGAAAGCGTCTGGGGGTATCGAGGCGCCCGCGGCGGCTGCAAGATCGCCGAACATTTTGGTGTTCTTGATATGCATTTTCAGCGCCTGCGTAAGCGTCACCTCATGGCCGCCCTTGGCTAGCTGGTAGGCGGATGTGACACCGACGATGCCGGGCCGCCGAGGGTTCTCTTAACGATAGTGCCGGTAATAGCGGTGGCCGAGGCCGGTCAGGATCTCGTAGGAGATCGTACCTGCGTCGCGTGCAATGTCCTCGAGCGACTGATGCGGACCGATGACCTCGACGAGATTTCCCAGGCTCAATGCGTCCTCCGGCAGGGCGGACACGTCGATCGTGATGCTGTCCATGGAGACACGCCCCACGATCGGCAGGCGGATGCCTCGATAATAGACGGCGCCGCGTCCGCTCAAGGCGCGCGGGAGGCCATCGGCGTAGCCGGCAGCAATCGTCGCAAGTCGTGTCACGCCTTCGGTCACATGAACGCCGCTGTAGCCGACCTTTGTGCGCGCCGGCAAAGTGCGTGTCTGCACAACCGCCACCTCGAGACTGACGACTTGCTCCATAGGGTTGGGCTCCCCGCTCGTCGGCGCCCCGCCATAAAGCGCGATCCCTGGTCTGGCCAGGATGCCATGGTAAGCATCGCCCAGAACACGCCGCCGGAGTTGGCAAAGGAGATGTCGAAGCCAGAGAACTCGTCGGCGATGCGCCCAATCTCCGCCAGCTGTTCAGTGATTTGGGTCGCATCGCGTTCGTCGGCGGAGGCCAGATGGCTCATGATGAACAGGACTTCGACGTTGCCATGCTCATCCAGAGCCTTGGCGAGTGCAGGGCGCTCTTCCGGTGGAAAGCCGAGGCGTGACATGCCGGTATCGAATTGCACGACTGCGGGAAGGGTGCGTTTAAGCGAGCGCGCGGTCGCAGACCACCGGCGATATTTGCTCCAGAGAATTGAGAACGGGGATGATGCCCATCTCGGTGCTTGCGAGCTCGGTTCCGGGCTGCAAACCGTTCAGCGCGAAGACTTGCGCATCGGGCGCGAGCACCAAGCCGGAGCTCCTGCGCTTCAATGAACTGGGCAACGAAGAAATGGCGGCAGCCCCGTTCGTAAAGCGCCCGCGAGACGCGCTCCGCACCAAGGCCATAAGCATCCGCTTTGACAACCGCGGCCGCGCTGCACGGCGTGATCATCGAGGCGAGCTTCTCGTAGTTGCGGCAAAGTGCTGCGATATCGATCGCCAGATATCCCGTCGCCCCGATCCCGGCGACGCCGGCACTTGCATGTTTTGCCGATAGAAGGTCGTCCATCTTCCGCTCCCTAGACTGAGCGAAAGATATGAAATAATCAGCGAAAGAGCCTGCGAAATTTGCGCTCAAAATGAGCGAAAATCAGTATAGAGTCGCACAATGTGCTGCGGTTTAAAAGATTCTGCCATGACCTCTCTTGATAACATCGACCGGAACATTTTGAGGCTGCTGCGCGTCGATGCGCGCATGAGCAATGCGAAGCTTGCGACCGAGAAAAATGCCGGGGTGATCCGCGGCTACCCGGCACTCGTTGACACGGCAAGTTCAGACGCAACGATCGCCGTCATCATCAACATCTGGAATTGCCGTTGGCCTTCCGGCAACTGCAGGACCAGATGCTCCGCCGCGCCGGCGGGGACCGTGAGATGGCCGATATCCTTGCTCTTGTCCTCCATCAAGACGAACAAGTTGTTGTCAGGGCCGTGGAATTGGCCCTGGATGCAGGCGTGGCGACCAAGACGCACGTCTTGAACCTGCTGCATCGGCTGATTGACGGCAAGACGACCGCCGGTCCTGACATCGATACGCCACAGGCGCTGACCTTGCTGCGGGAACCCAAGGCCAATGTAGAACGGTACGATGGCTTGCGTGTCCGGATCGTGGGAGGTCGCCATGCGTCATGATCCCGCCAGCGCCGCCGTCGTTATCATGCTGCGTAGTCTGAAGATGGATGGCATGGCACAAGCCGTCACAGACCTGATCGAGCAAGGGGCTCCGGCCTTCGATGCGGCCGTTCCCATCTTGTCTCAGTTGCTGAAATCGTGTTTGTGCACAAGCAAAAACAACCCGCATGATGTAAATGGGCTGTATCTTCTGGCAAATAATGCATTCTATCCGCCTACCGCCTTCAAGATTCTAACGGCCGGCTAGCTTTCGTTTCTTGAAAGGCAGTGACCGCGCCACAATGGTTACAACATCCGAGATCCAGCATACGCGGTTGAAGGGCGAACTCGTATTTCAGGAGTTCTGCTTGAAGCTCGTTCGCCATTACTGGCAGGACGACTATGCTGAAGCCTTCGGAAGAAGCGGTCAGAACCAGCGTGGCGTGGACATTGTCGGTCGCGACAGCCGCAACAACTACCCGCATGCGGGGATGCAGTGCAAGGCATCGGAAACAGACGATCCTCGTCAGCTAACCGCCACAGAGCTGGCTGCTGAAGTCGAGAAAGCGAAAAAATACCGGCCTAAGCTCGATATTTTGATCGTCGCCTACGCTGGTGATCGCGACGCCGCCCTACAGCAAAAAGCCCAGGAACTTACGGCGGAGAATGCCCGAGATGGATTGTTTCGCGTGATTGTCTGGTCATGGCCAGAAATCGTAACGCGCGCGCAAAACTATCCAGACCTTGCGCAAGAGTTGCTTGTCCATAACCAGATTCCCGCCACCACTCCCGTTTTGAACCCGGCCCGCCCCATTACTGATCCCATGGCGAAGTTCCAGGCCGAGATCACGACGGCTTTCGAAGCCTATCGGATCGCATCAACAGAAGTGGCGACCAACAGCGAGACGACGGTCCTTGACGCCAAGCTCGACGTGTATCGCGAGCAGATCCGCAGCGGGAGCGGGCCGCATATCGTGGACAGCCTTCGCGCGCTCATTCCCGAGGTCACCATCGAGACGCCTGGGCGCGTAAAAATGAGAGTTTATGGAAACCTTGGTGCTGCCTTGGCGCAGGCAGGCGATTTCGATGGCGCGGAAGACGCCTTCGCTCAAGCGGGTGAAAGCGATCCCGACACCGCGCAAGGGCTTTCCTATAAAGCACGGGCGGCAATGCTTCGTGGGCGGCAAGTGGAAGCCTTCAAGCTCGCCGAGCGCGCCGTCGAGATTGATGCGACCTGCCTTCCGGCGGTAAATATTTTTCTCGAGAGCGCGCCGCGCTCCCTGTCGACGGCGGACCTCGAACAAAAAGCCGCCGCGGTGGCGGCTGAGGTTGACGTCGCAAGCTCATTGCAGCGGCGGTATTTCAGCTTGGAGGGCGATCACGAAGCTTCATTGCGTGTCGCGCGGGCAATCGCGATGCAAGATTGGAGAAAGGACGCGGTCGTTGGTCAGGCAATCCTGGTGCGCTTCGAACACAACAAAGAGGTCCGTGTGGGAGCGCCGCTCGCGCCCACCGATCAATTTCTGCTCGAAGAGGCCAAAACAAGGCTTACCCGAGCATGGGAGCAGGTAAAGACGAGGCCTGACCGGCATAATTGGGCGTTTGTCGCCGCGAATCTCAGCGCCGCCCTTCGGCTCGTCGGGAATGATGACGAGGCGGATATCTTCGCCATGGATGTTCATGCTTTGGAGCCCGACGATCTGGCTCTGGCACAGCGGTGTATTTTCGCCCATATGCATCGGGAAGATGTGGCGGCGGCATTTCGGCTGGCGACAGCCCTGGCTGAACGCAGCGACGCCGATGCGGAGGTGTGGTTCCTCGCAGCGTCGGTCGCCGCTACCTATCGGAAGTTTGAAGACTCCGAGAGATGGGCTCAGAAG
Source organism: Rhizobium lentis (assembly GCF_014200175.1). Taxonomy (GTDB): domain Bacteria; phylum Pseudomonadota; class Alphaproteobacteria; order Rhizobiales; family Rhizobiaceae; genus Rhizobium; species Rhizobium mulingense. The sequence continues at coordinate 11,972 of NZ_JACHBD010000020.1, forward strand.
GCATTCTCCGATCCGAGTGGCGCGGAGAGCACAAAAGCCGGCGCGGCGACACTCATTATCCTCACCATTTCGCGCTCTAAAACGCCTCATGAAGCTCTCGCCGTCGCGGAGAGCATCAGGTCTGCCTTCGCGACGAATATAGGCTTCGAGGCCCAGGTCGCTGAGATTGCGCGCAGGGCAGGCAACGAGCAGGCGCTGTCGCACGCCCTCGCGCAGCTTCGCGCCTTCGAACGCGAGCGGCTCGATGCGACAGAGCGTTTCGAGTTGGCCGATGCCTTCGCCGACGAGGGTGACTGGGGCGTTGCTGCCGAGCTTCTGGACGGTCTCTATCAGGTTGACCGGCCATCTGAACCGCTCCGTCGCCGTCTCTTCTATCTATACCGTGCGGACGAACGCGCCGCTGCGCGAGAACTATTCCGTTCGCTCGGCCCCCGGGTACTTGCACGACCGGAAGTGCTTCGACTGGGCGCCGCTATCTACGAGCGATCCGGTCTCGTCGAGGAGGCGCTGGCTGTACTCGACAAGGCGGTCGCAGTCGATCAAACGGACCTTCGCTCGCGGCTCGATTGGGTCAGGATGGCTATCCGGGCTGACCGGGAGAAGCGCGTCGCCGACTGGGCAAGAAAAGCGAAGGCGTCCTTTGATGGGAGCGCCGACGAACTGATGGAGCTGGCGCAAATTCTCAACCGGTACAATCGTCGCAGAGACGCTATCGCGGTCGGATACGGCGCGCTAGCTGCACATTGGGGAAGCAGCGAGCGACTCCACATGGGATATCTCTCTCTCTTCTTGCTGCAATTCAAGAAGGATAGGTTTCTTGAGATAAAGACCGTCCGGGAGGACGCAGTCGTTTACCTGGAGGACGAGCAGGGTGAGAAGGCGGCATATCTTATCGGGGCAGGTCCGATGCCAGGAGTAGAAATCCTGGCGGCCGATCATGACTTCGCTAAGAGCCTGATTGGCGAAAAGGTCGGTACGTTCGTTGAACTGTCCAACATCGCTCAGCCTGTCCGGTGGGAGATCGTCGCCATCGTTCACAAGTTCGTTGATCTGTTTCGCCGAGCACTCAACGCGCATTCGCGTCTCTTCCCCACGAGCCGGGCGATGGGCCGTTTTACCCTCGATCTGGAAAGCAAGGAGCCGTTCCAGCCGATTTTTGAGCAGGCTCGCGAACGGTCTCGGCTCGTGTCTGATGCCGTCAAGATCTACCAGGAAAATCCGATCCCGGTCGACACTATCGCCAAGGCCCTAGGGTCTGATGCAATCGATACCTCACGCGGTCTGCGTTTTCAGTCCGACGTCTGGTTCGACAGCTGTCTTGGCGACCACTTCGAACGCCAGCTCGCTTTCGAAAGCCTCGAAGGGCGCTCGACGGTTCTCGTCGACGCCCTCACCATCGCTCTTTGGCAGGAAATCGGCTTTCTCGAAATTGCAGGGCGGATGCCCCTTAGAGTACAGGTCGTTCAGGCAACGATCGACGAGTTTGCTCAACGTACAGACAACGCCCGACAAGCCCTTAGCCAAGAAGGTGGCGCACTCGAGGCTCGCGACGGCGGCGTCATCATGATCAAATCAACGGAGGAACAACGTGAAGCGCTCCTCCAGGCAAACGATGCCCTGCTTGTGTGGGTTCGCGCCCACACGGACCTCATCCCGACAGCCCCGCTTTCTAACACGAGGGACAAGATCGAAGATCTTTTGTCGGCTTCGACGATCGACACGATAGCGACTGCTTTGGAGGCAGGGTCAACGATCATCGCCGAGGACCGGCGTGTCAGGATGATAGCGGCCGCTCTTGGCGTAACGTCATCCTCCTGGACCCAGCCGCTCCTGATGAAGCTCAGGGAAGAGGGAGCCCTTTCTGGCAAAGATTACGTCAGTCTTCTCGTCAAACTTCGGCGCCAGCGGATTGGTTTTGTTTCCTCGGGGTCTGACGAGCTCATTCTTGCAACGACGATGGATGACGATACTTACAATACACTCGCGGAAGCAATTACAGATGCCCGCGTGGATCCCAATTCGCTCGTGCCTGTCGCTTCCGAGCTGGCATGCCAATTCTGGACCCGGCCACAGTTCGTCGATAAGCGGGAACGCTATTTCAGCCAAATTTTCAATGGCGTTCTTCGCCGGCCCGATGGCATGTCATTGTTCATCAAAATAGCAAAGATGACTTATGAAGCCCTTCAAGAGGCGGGCCTTGTCGGTTTCTGGCTTGCAAGGCTTTGGAACTATTACGTTGACAATTTCTTGCGTGGCCATTTCATTCGAACGCTCGTGATTCCGCGCTCACGATAAAGCAAATTCGACGAACGCATCACAACGGGACACGCGAGGCCGCGAGCGTATGGCGCATGGATATGCGTGCCGCTCGGCTCCATGCGGCGGCCTTGACGGTCTCGTCTTTCTGTGTTGACAGATTGCTGGCTTTCCCGACATCTGTTATTCCTGATTCACGGAAACAGGCGGATGCTTTGCGAGATGGCGCAGTCTAAAAACGATAGCTCTGCGGATCAGGACAGGGCAAAAGGCGCTGTGAAACTCGAAACCCTGAATTTCAAGGTTCCTGTCGAATTTAAGAAGGAGTTCAAGGGCTACGCGGTCGCTCAAGGCGTGACCATGCTGGAACTTCTCCGCGAAGGGTTCGAGCTCAGCAAAGCCAAACGTGAGCCATGAGCGCGACCAACCGGGTGCCAAAATGGTGATCTCTCCTGTCCGAGATGGAACGGCGTGGGTGGCGCAGCTGGGTTCAAACGAGGCCCAGATCGAAGGACTTGTCATTGTCGAACATTACAAAGCTGCAGGTCGCCCGCCCGAAGAGGTGGTGATCATGGAAAAAGCCGCGGCCTACGGCGCACACGCGGTCTTTTTCGAAGCAGGGCGACAGGGCCAACACGGCTCGCCCCAGGCCTTCGTCTTCGTATCGGAGGGATCGGCGGACGACCCCGCATTCGCCGAGCTTCACAAGAGGCTTTGGAGCTGGGGTGGTGTTCCCCTGCTTTATCGACGGATCCCCGGCCTCGTGCAGCTTTTTCGATGCGCACATAATCCCGACTTTGCGTCCTCGAACGGCGAGGTTGTCTGCAAGCCGATCAGGACGCTTGCGATCGCTGCGCGTATCAGCGCTCAAGAGGCATGGTGGGATGCCGAGCGCATCCGAAATAACACGCTTTGGGACGATCCCGAGGCCTGCAAATTGCTACTGTCCTCATCAAAATCAGCACACCGTCGGCTCGTTGACGCAGTCGGCGAGCTGCATGGCCGACTGAAGAAAAGCAAGCTGCTGAACGCTCAACTCCGGCGACGCTTGCTCATTCTCGCTCTTCTCGTCGCCTATCTCGAGGAGCGTGGGGCACTCCCTGAGGCGTTCTTCGGGCAATTCCAGGAAGGTGCACGCCGCTTCTTCCACATCCTGGCGGACGGACCGGCGCTAGTGCGCTTGCTGGGCGCTCTCGAGGAGCGGTTTAACGGTCACGTGTTCACGCTCGATGACGAGGATCGTCAGGCACTTGAAAGCAGCACCGAATTGGGCGGCTTCAGCAAACTCGTGGAGGCACGCGAAGAGACCGGTGGTCAGTTCAATCTCTGGGCGCTCTATTCGTTCAAAGACCTTCCCGTTGAAGTCATCAGCCACATCTACCAATTGTTCGTCACCGATACCGATAGTTCCGTCTATACACCGCCGGCCCTCGTCAGATTGATGCTGGATGAAGCATTGAGCTGGAAGCGATTGGACCGCCTGGTTGATCAGGGCGAGTTTATTCTCGATCCCGCCTGCGGCTCCGGCGTCTTTCTCGTCGAGGCATACAAACGGCTGGTTTTGCATTGGCGCACGCGAAACGGTTGGGCCAAGCCATCCGTTGAGATCCTGCGGTCTCTAACCGAGCGCCTGCGCGGCGTCGACCTCGAAAGGGGCGCAATCGAGCTTGCTGCCTTCAGTCTCTGCCTTGCCCTGTGCGACGCGCTCGAGCCGGAGGATATCCGCGCCAGTGTCCGCCTCTTCCCCAAACTGAAGGATGAGACGCTCATTGAAGGCTGCTTCTTCGAGACGAAGGAGAAGCACAGCATCGAAGGCCCCGTCGGCGTCGTTGTTGGCAACCCCCCGTTCGAGTCGTCTCTGAAGACCGAGGGCGCGCGCAGAAGCTACCTCCGCTATATCGAGACGCATGGACCCCTGGCTGACAAACAGGTCGCCTATCTGTTTTTGCACGAGGCCATGGAATTGCTCTCCCCTGGCGGCGTGCTCTGCATGCTCCAGCAATACAATCTGATCTACAACGCGAGTGCCGATCCGGTGCGCGCGGCATTCTTCGCACGCTGGGACGTCAGAGAGATCCTCGACTTTGTGTCGATCCGCGGTCTGTTCAGCAAGGGCGGTGCCGACACGAAAATCGTCGCCGTCGTCGCCGAGGCAGCACAAGCCCCAGCTGACCGGAAAATCCTGCATGCCGTCTTTCGCCGAGCCGGTCGCGCCGACGCCGAGCAGGGCTTCGACATCGACTATTACGACATGCACTGGATACCCCAAAGTGTCGTCCTGACGGAGACGCGGCCCGACCTGTGGCGAGCAAACCTGCTTGGCGGATCACGGGTGTTCGGGCTCATGAAACGCCTGAGGCAGTTTCGGACCCTCGGAGAGTACGCGCAAGAGCGGGGATGGCTTGTGCGAGAAGGGTTCGTCGAGGGCAAGAAAGGCGTCTCTTTGGATGCGAGCCACGTCATCGGAAAGCCCTGGCTTCCATCCGAGGCACTCACGCTCAGCGGCATCGATAGGGATCAAATCTCGATCGTTCCCGACAAGCCGATAGAGCGGCCGCGCTCGCGCGAGCTGTTCAGTCCGCCGTTCCTTCTGATCCGCGAACATATGGATCTGCCGCATGCGGTCTGGTCGGATGGGTACCTGGCGTTTAAAAACCAGATCGTCGGGTTTGCTCAGGCGCCCTTGGACGAACTCAAGGCGGTCGACCAGTGGCTTGGGGCGCAGTCGGTCGCGTTGCGAGCCTTTGTTGCCGGCGTCAGCACGAAGCTTTTCACACAGAAGGCAACCAATGTCGCGGGGGCAGATGTGCTGGCGTTGCCATACCCTGAAAATGGCGACCTTGATCTCAGCGAAAACGAGCATGTCGTGGCGCGCGATGTTGTTCACCACTATCGCGACTTCATCCGCAGAGGCAGTGAATCGGCCCCTCTGCGTGACGAGGTGGGATCAGAGCTCACAACGTTCACCAAGCTCTTCACGCACCAGATCAACGCGATCTATGACGACAATCCCCTTCTGGCCCTGCCGCCGAAGGCCTGGCCAGGCATCGTATGCCAGCCGTTTGCGTTTGGCGGTGGAGAGGTCGACTGGCAGGGTGAGGACGATCTTCGCGGAAAGCTCGACACGCTTTTGCGCCAACAGAAGGGATCTTCCCTATCGGTCACGCGTATTGCTCGAATTTACGATCGCCGTTTCATCTTTCTCCTCAAACCAAACCGCCTGCGCTATTGGCTCCCCTCGGTCGCGCTGCGCGACAGCGATGACGTCGCCGCCGACCTCCGTATGCAGGGGTTTTGAATGCTGGCTGACGATGACGCAGGCCAGGTTCAAACTGGTGGGCTTTCCCCAGGTCTTCACAAGCCGAAAGCCTGGCTGATTCAGTTGATCGAATTCGTCTGCGAGCAGCTCCCCGCCTGGAGGGACCGGCCGACCCGGCCACAAGCCGATGGCGAGACGGTACTCACATCTCAACTTTGCGCGCATCTCAACAGCGTCGCCAGAAAAAGCGCCGGTTGGGATATTCTGCAGTTCCGTGTCGAGGAGCCGGACGAGGTCAACCGCGGCCGTCGCGTCGATCTTGCCGCGGCGCCTGCCGGTGAGGTGATTTGGGTGGGAGGGCGACGATATGAAGATTTCGATCCGCTTCTTCCGATTGAATGCAAGCGACTTCCGACGCCCGCCGGCAGGGACCGCGACAAGCGCGAATATCTGCGTGTCGCGGCGGGTTCGACAGGCGGCGTCCAGCGGTTCAAGTCCGGTCATCATGGCGCCATCCACGACCGCGCGATCTTGATCGCCTATGTCCAAACGAACGATATCACCCACTGGGTCAAGAAGATCGACCGGTGGATCAGGGCCTTCTCACGCGCCAGTATTGCCGGCTGGAGCCTGCAAGACCGGCTCGATTTGTCGCGCCATGATCGCGTTCACAGGGCAGCAGTCCTGAGCTCAACGCACGCTCGTGAGCGCGGGCTGGGCGACATCTGCGTTCATCACCTATGGGTCGAAATTTAAAGCACGTGGTTCGCGCCCCCCGCGGAGGTGACCGATTACGTGGCGAAAAAGCCTTGGAGCCCTTATCTCATGCATCCTGACGATGAAGAAAGCACCGAAACCAAGAGGGTCTGCTTTCAGTGCATTGGCAATGACTACTTGAGCAAACGGGTCCAACGGGAAGGGGTCGTCGCCTCCTGTTCCTATTGCGCGGGCGTTGACGAGCCGACCTTCACGATATCCGAGATGGCCGACTGCGTCGCCATCGCCTTCGAGCAGCATTACGAACGCACACCCGATCAACCGAACTCCATGCAGACCGCCATGCAGGCAGACCGGGAATCGACCTATAGCTGGGACCGAGAAGGTGAGCCGGTCGATGATGTGATCGCCTATGCTGCGTCGATAGGACAGGATATCGCCATGGATATTCGGGAGGTCCTCGCAGAGCGGTTCGGCGACTGGGACTCGATGATGTTCGACGACGAGACCGAGTTTGCCGCAGACAGTTTTCTACGAGCGCAAGTCCGTTGGCAGCGGCCGATGGACCCGCGAATGGGATGAATTCGAAAGGTCCTTGAAAACGGAGGCACGCTTCTTCAGCCGCTCAGCAATGCTTCACCTCTCGGAGCTTTTTGACGGCCTGGACACGTTGAAGGTGAGGGGCGACAAAACCGTTCTGCTCGATGCCGGTCCGGGGTCTGCCATCTCGAGCCTTTTTCGTGCCCGCTCGTTTCCACGATACCGGGACATTCACGACGCCCTGGGCCGGCCGGACATCCACCTTGGTCCTCCGCCGGCCTCGGTCGCGCGTGCGGGGCGGATGAATGCGCACGGTATCGCGGTCTTCTACGGAGCGACTGATCCGCTTGTTGCGCTCGCAGAGGTCCGCCCTCCTGTCGGGTGCAGCGTCGCCGTTGCCCGCTTCAACGTGATCCGACCCGTCACCCTCCTCGATCTTACGGCGCTGCGGGACGCAATGACTTTAGGCGATATTTTCGACCCGTCATTCCTCGACCGGCTGCAGCGCGCCGATTTCCTGAGGCAAATAAGCGAGAGGATCACGGTGCCGGTCATGCCTGATGACGAGCATCTTGGATATCTCGTGACCCAAGCAATCGCGGATTTTCTTGCGACACTCGAAAATCCGGAAATTGACGGGATCTTGTTTCCCTCCGTCCAGTCCAAGGGTGATGCCCACAACGTCGTGCTGTTTCACAAGGCCTCTCGTGTCAGACCAATGGATTTGCCCCGCGGAACGGCGATCGAAGTCAGCGACGGCTACGCCACCGAAGATGGCTGGGAGAGCGACTATTCGATCTACGAACGCGTGCCCCGAACACCCCCGGAGCCGCCTGCTCACGCCACCAGGCCGTGGTTCCAACAAGCCTACGATCCCACTGACCCCGACCGACGCGATTTTACCCTTGAAGTCGATCCGCAATCGGTGGAAATCCATACAGTTGGAGCGGTCCAATACCAGACCGACAGGAACAGCGTCCGTCGCCACCGTTTCACCGATACTGAAGCCGCGTCCTAATCCGCGCACATGTACAGGGAAAGCTCCGGTCTCCCCGCGAATTGATCATTGGTTGAAATAACTCCGTCATGTCCGGCGGTCATGAATTTCGGTTTCTCGCTGGATCAGAAATACGCTGACAGCACACGCGATGCTCACGACAAGCTCGGCTTCAGCGGCGCTGGGCTCTGTCCCTTCCCGAATGTGACGCCCGTTCTCGGACGCATAACCCCAGAGCTTTTCGAGCGCGGTATCCAGCGGACGAGGAACATTGAGCCTTGGGATCAACCGGCCAAGAGTAAGGTTCGGTTCGCCGGTCAGATCACGGGCAGCGCACTCGACTGCAGCCATTGCATGTTGAATCGCCCCAGTACGATCGGGGGCCGGCCGCCTTGAGATGTCCTTGAGCGCCTCGCGTATCTCGGCTGCGGCCGTTTCCCGATCCGTTTCCTGAAAGACAACGACGGCTTTTCCGTGGCATTGGTGAAGTTCGCATCGCCACGAAAAACAATCCCCAAGGGGCTCTTCAGCTCCCAGCCGATGCCCTTTTCTCGGAAAAGGCGATTGAGCTCCGCCTCGAACAGTTCCTGTTCGACGTCCCGATACTCAAGGCTGCGCCAGATGGTCTCCGCGATGTCGTAGACCTTGTACCATTCACAGGCATCGAGGAGGCCAAGGACTTCGTCCCAAATGTTTGGGTACTCGGACCAGTTGTTCGGGTCGGGCGCCTCAAACAGGACACCACAAACGATACTCCTGATCGATGTGGGGGAAAGGCCGGCCTTTTGGCAATTTCGGCGAGCGCATACCGCAGCGCAGGGGGCGCGTCTTCCCGCACCGTGATCGCGGCGTCTCCAGTTCCAAAGCCATGTCTATCAGAGAAATAGCGGCTCACTCGTCACCCCCATATCGTCGGGCCTCAACGCGGCCTACGCCCGCTTTGCGACCGTCGCATTCAGATATCGCTCAAGAGCGTCTATACTAGCTAGGACCTCGGCAAACGATGGCGGCGTGCCGAAGATCATGGCCGACATACGCTCGTAGTCGGCGGCAAGTTTGCCTCGCATGGCCTCGGTCGGTACAAGTCGGTAGCTGCCGGGTACCGCTCGGTCGTAGCGGTGATCCGGCGCGCGAAACATCAGTTCCTTATGCTGACGACATGCTTCGGCGAGATCCCGCATCGATGCCGTGGCCTCGCCATAGTCGGGGTGCGTCCAGATCTGGTGGACGTCGTAATAATGACGTGAGTACCGATTGAGATCAGGCACGGGGCGTTCCGGATTGCCGTCCGCCTGCCGCTTCTCCGTCATCTCAGTCATCGCATGGAGGATGAGCACCTTCTCCCAGAAGGTTCGCTCGGGCTTGACCGTCGTAACGCCGCGCACGAGGAGATCAATGGTCGATGGCAGCTCCGTCGCGACATAGGGACTGATATCCCGTGGCTCGGCCGGGACGGGATCGGGGCGAGCGCCGCCCTCGATCCTGACGGCCGCTTGGACATAGTCATCGCCGGCCGCGAACACGCTCTGGTAGGAGACGACGAGGATGTCGAGCGCCTCCCGGTTTCGGTAAGGATCGAAGCCGAAGCCAACCGAAAAATGCCTGCTGATATCGGCTGCTTTCTCGACGTCGGCGATCTCGTTTTTCAGCAGATCCAGAAGTGGGCCGGAGATGTACTGGCGTGCGGCATCATCCACGCGTTCGACTAGAGCCTTCTGCTGCTGGTTCACCGATGGAAGTGCCGCGATCTCGGCCTCCAGGGGTGCCTTCAGGTCCGCTTTATAAAGCCCGATATCGATGTCTTCAGAAAACCGCTTGATGAGACCATAGGCTTTGCTGAGGCTCGTGCCGCCCTTGAAGTAAAGCCCGATCGGGTCACCAGGCCGCCGGTTGAAGAGGAAGTCGAGGACCCAACAGACATAGAGGTCCTTTTCGACATTCTCGGCACGCGTTTTCAGCTCTGCTGCAACCGTTGAATACAGTGCGCGCCGATCGTCGGGGGTCGAGCGAAGAATCTCAGTGAATCCCTGCAGCATTATGTCCTTTCCCTCGCGAACCAGGGTGCTCGCGGGCGGTATCGTCATTAGGGCTAAGTCGCCGGGATATCGCGTCCACATATGGGTACATCCAAGCCGGAACGGTATTGATGTTCTCGCGCAAATCTCGTTCTATTTCGTCCCGATTGGGCCTTTCCGCCAAGAACCTCGCGGTGCCATTCACGGCGGCATCGAGAGCGGATGGGTCATCGCGAAACCAAGCTAAGGCCTGAATCACGCGCATGGCGGGCCGTCCGGCCCAAAATGCCGTCTTTGCCGAGATACGCTTGAAGTCCAATGTATAAAAGACCGGCCGGGAAGCTTGGGGATCACCGGCGTTCGCCTCGATTTCTATCGTTCGAGGATACGTATCGGCGTAGATCGTTGACCGTGCCGGAACAGCCGTCGTCAGGCCGAGATCATTGGCAGCCGTCATGCCGTCGACCAACACGCGAAGCTTGTCCCGCCTTGCTATGGCATCGATGAAAGAGGACCGTGGTGGAAACACCAGCTTTCCGGTCAATGTGCTGGTTCCGGGCTTGTCGTAGAGCCCGCGATATGGGCGGCGGATCTCGCCTCTGTTCGACAAACGCTGCAGTGCCTTCTCGACAGCGTTTGGCGTTGCGATATCCAGGAAATCCGCGCGCGACCATACGCCCGACGGCGCTGCCCGTGCGATCCGGTCAAGAATGCGATCTTGAGTGTCCGACGTAGGGTCTGGCATTTGCTCAATGACCTTTCTGACCGGAGAATATATACAAAAATTGGTCAGTAGCAAGCTGACCAAAAATTTTACGTAAAAATTGGTCAGCGAGCATTTCTCAGCGTGAGCAACGATCGTTATCTCTCCGGAAGCTCGCCCGATCTTTGATACGCCGCTGCACATGAGGGCTTTGTGCGATTGTCCACGAGACAGCTGTGGTTGAAGTCCTGCGCGTTGCGGGTTTCAGCTTCAACTTCGTTGAATTATGACGCGTTGACGCTAAGGTGACAGTATCGGGGGGCGTCAACAATGCTGAGTGCAGTGCAGGTCTGGAATCCAGACGATTGGGAGCTGTTTGCTCAAACACTACTTCATGGGCGGCACGGACCACTGCACGTGCAGAAGATTCCGGCTGCCCACCAGGGCGACTATGGCATCGACTACTATTGCACCAAGGATGCCGTTGCCTACCAATGCTATGCGGTTGAGGAACCGATCGATATTGCGGTCAGGGCGGAACGGCAAAAGAAGAAGATCACGACGGATCTCACCAAGCTAATCAAGAACCACGTCGAAATCGGCAAGCTGTTCCACGGGGCGCCCATTCGACACTGGGTGCTTATGGCGCCCCTTCATGACAGCAAGGACGTGAACCTTCATTGCGCTAAGAAAACGAAAGACCTGCGCGACACTGGTTTTTCAGCGTTCGACCCGACAGTCGAGGTGATCATTCAAGACCCCAGCAACTTCCCGACCGACGCAGTCGCACTGGGCATGTCGGCTCTCTCCAAAGTAACTCTCTCTATTCCTGCGCCCTCACAATCCGAACTCGCCACATGGGCGGCAGGTTCTTCCGATCTACTGGCGAATGCCGCCGGGAAGCTCAAAAAGCGGGCACCACCCGACAAGCTTGACGATGTCGTGGGCGAAGCGGTGAGGTCTTTCCTTCAGGGCAACGCGTTGCTCGACGCTCTCCGCTCTGGCTCGCCAGATCTTCACGAGAAAGTCATGTCTGCGGTGAGAAGCCGAGCGAGGCGATTGAAATTCGCTGGTCCGCAGCCCGGTGGATCAGCCGGGGAAATATTGCATGCGGAACTGGATGCCCTGATTGCGGCGATGCAGGCGGCGGCTCCGAGTCTGTCGACGGAGAACGCTGAGCAGATCGCGTACGGCTCAATATGTGAATGGATCATGCGGTGCCCGCTGGATTTTCCCAATGTCCAGTGAGTCTATCCTTCGGCACGCCATTCTCGGCGGGGCGTTCACCTATACGGCGCGTCCCGATCCTATGCCAGGTGACCTCCGCATGTCTTGGGGCATGGCTGTGCTGGTGCTGGCACTCTTCTACAGTCGGGCGAATAAGTCGAACTTCCAGAAGCTCCAGTTTATGGCTCACGCCGTCCGCTTGCCCGAGGGCAGAGAGGAAGTTCGTGGGCTTCTATCAGGTGAGTATAAGCCGACTGAGGTTTCTGTTCGAATAGAGCCGTCCCTCAACCGAGCCGTTGCGTTGGCACATGCTTTGAAGCTCGTGAAGATCGAAAAAGGCACGTCCGTCGCGTTGACAGACACCGGCGAGAAAATGGCTGCAGCCATCGTCAAGAGTGACGACACACTCAAAGAGGAAGTGTCGTTTCTGCGCGATGTAGCTCCGAAAATGACGGATGCGCTTATGAAAAGAGTCTGGCGCCTGGAGGACCTCCTATGACACTACGCTTCCAGCGGTTGCGACTTCGGGCGGTAACATCAGACGGCGTATACGGCGCGGATGTTACATTCTCTGCGGGCTTGACGGTCTTGTGGGCGGACAACACCAAAGGTAAGTCGACCTGCATGCAGGGGATGCTTTATGCCTTGGGCCTGGAGCGAATGCTGAGCCCGCGGCGGGAGATCCCGCTGCCGCATGCAATGACTGCCTATCTCAACACCAACGATGAAAAGCGCGTTGAGGTGTTGGAATCGAGTGCATGTTCAGAGCTGCTTCGTTGGCGCCACCATGCGCTGGCCCCCAGAGGCAGGGGATACCAGCAGCGATACAGGCGAACGGATTTGCGCCCGACGAGCAGGCGAGGCGAACCGTCGAAGTCGATGCGTTCTGCTCATGGTCGGCATGCAGGATGAAGATGCGGTCCATGGCGCGGGCCAGCACCGGATTGACGACGTATTCTTCACAAGGAACGGCAAAGCACATGCGCAGGAAGTTCGACGCGTAGTCGAGATCGTTCTGCGGGTAAACGAAGGGCTGCCCGATATGGTATTTGTAGGCCATGGCGGCAAGCGTCGGCATTTTGGCGATCATGCGCAGGCTGGCGACCATTCGCTGATGCGGATCGGTGATGTCGGTGGAGTCATGATAGAAGGCCGACAGAGCGCCGACGCAACCGCACATGACGGCCATGGGATGGGCGTCGCGGCGGAAGCCGGTGAAGAAGCGTGACATCTGTTCGTGCACCATGGTGTGGTGCGTGACGCGATAGTCGAAGTCCTTCTTCTGCGCGGCCGTGGGCAATTCACCGTAAAGAAGCAGGTAGCAGACTTCGAGGAAGTCGCCGTGTTCGGCGAGCTGCTCGATCAGATAGCCCCGGTCAGCAGGACGCCTTCGTCGCCGTCGATGTAGGTTATGCTCGATTCGCACGAGGCCGTTGACGTGAAGCCGGGGTCGTAGGTGAACATCCGCGTCTGCTTGTAGAGCGAACCGATATCGACGACATCAGGCCCGATCGTTCCCGATCGAAGCTGTAGTTCGGCGCTCTGACCGTCGACCGCGACAAGGGCGTTTTTTTCAAGCATGTTTCTCCCTAAAATCCGCAACAACCAAGCGAACCGTCGCCAGGACCCTAATCAGTGCTGGAAGGCAGGCGGTCGAGCATAGATCTACCGCCCGTCGTTATCTCGGCGCGGTCTACCCAAGACTTTGCCGTTTGAAGCTCTACGAAATACGCCCGAGCCGGTGGTACAGGTTCGAATACTTGACGGCCTCTGGCTTGTCCTTCAGCTCTTGCAGATAGTGAGCAATCGCGACCCGAATGAGCTCAAAATCCTGCTGCGAGAAAACCGCACGCGACCGCTCGGGCTGGATAGTTTTTTCTTCGATTTTTTTCGACAGTCTTTTTCCTCCGTCAGGCAAGGAGCGTATGACGCCGCCCCTTGCTTCGTTGATGCACCAATCAGGCGGCGAACTGGTTCATGGTGTTGTGAGCGCCACCGGCCTTGAGAGCAGCTTCGCCCGCGAAATACTCCTTGTGGTCGTCGCCCATGTCGGAGCCTGCCATATTTTGGTGTTTTACGCAGGCGATGCCCTGGCGGATTTCCTTGCGCTGGACATTGGCGACGTATCCGAGCATGCCCTGCTCGCCGAAATATTCGCTGGCGAGATTGTCAGTCGAGAGCGCTGCGGTGTGATAGGTCGGCAACGTGATCAGATGATGGAAGATGCCGGCGCGCTTGGACGAATCCCGCTGGAATGTCCTGATCTTTTCATCGGCTTCGCGCGCCAAATCGCTGTCATCATACGGCCCGCTCATCAGCTTCGAACGATCGAACCCGGAGACGTCCTTGCCTTCCTTTTCCCAGGCATCGAAGACCTGCTGCCGGAAGTTCAGGGTTTAATTGAACGAGAGTGAGTTGTTGTAGACCAGCTTGGCGTTCGGGATTTCCTCGCGGATGCGATCCATCATGCTCGCGATCTGCTCGACATGGGGCTTTTCGGTCTCAATCCACAGCAGGTCGGCGCCGTTGTTCAGTGCGTTGATGCAGTCAAGGACGCAACGGTCGGCGCCGGTGCCTTCACGGAACTGGAAGAGGTTGAATCGCAGCTGCAATCAGAGGGGCATTGCCCCCAATTTTCACGGTGTTTGCAGACTGCTCCATGAGAAGTTTGCCCACGCGCGTCGAGCCGGTGAAGGTGATCATCCGAACCAACGGGTTGGACGTCATCTCCGCACCAATGGCGTTCGCATCCCCTGTCACCACGTTTAAGACGCCGTCAGGTATGCCGGCGCGCGCAGCGAGTTCAGCCAAAGCTAAGGCCGAAAACGGTGTGAACTCCGAAGGCTTCAGCACGACTGAACAGCCGGCAGCCAAGGCCGGAGCTGATTTTCGGGTAATCATGGCCGCTGGAAAATTCCATGGGGTAATGGCGGCGACGACACCGATTGGTTGCTAGAGCACCATGATGCGAGACTGTGCGCGGGGTGCAGTATGACATCACCATAAACCCGCTTTGCCTCTTCCGCAAACCACTCCACGAAGGAAGCGGCATAGCGGATTTCGGCTTGGCTCTCCGCCAGCGGCTTGCCCGCTCGGCCGTAAGGATGGATGCAAGGTCCGTCAAGTTGGCTAGGATGATTTCTGCGTCAATGGTCCACTAGTCACGGTGATGATGGATCATTCTGAAAGGGGAAGGCTTTCTCAACTTTCGCACGCCTGAATCAATAGCCAAGTCCTAAATCGACTTCACGGGAAATCGGCCTGCCTTCCAGAAAGTCGCAAACGCTCTGTGTGCCCCAGTGAATGTTTCGCTCCAGGACGTCGTCTGCGTTTGCCGCTTGGTCGTTCGAGCAAATCACGTTGGGATGCTTGTGAACTTCTAATCTGGGCAGGAAGCCCATGGGGAATGTTCGACCGTACTCGTATCGATGCCATACGTCCGCACCATATCCGCGCAGGAGGCCAGAAGTAAGCGCTTCGTGAAGTGCTTGCTCTTGCACTAGACTGCCGCGAGAAACGTTGATCAGAAAGGCAGTTCTCTTCATAGCCTCCATTTCCGGCCGACCGAAGAACTGCGTAGTCTCGCTCGTGCTAGGTGCTGCCAGAACAACGTAGTCGCATTTTGCAAGAACCGAGTGTAACTCATCGATCCCATACATGCGGTCGACATGTTCAACTGGCTGATGCTTGTTGCGTCGCACGCCCAGAACCGTCATGTCGAAGCCTTTAGCATGCCTCGCTATGCGGCCTCCGATACTTCCGACGCCGATAATTCCAATAGTTCGGCCGGAGAGCACAGCCGAGCGATACTCGTCGGCGTACAAGGGGACAATCGTCTGCCCTCTTGGGCTACCTGGTGTTTAAAGACGGTCTTCTTGGCTAGCGCGAGAGCGAACATGAGTGCTTGCTCTGCGACCGCAACTGCATTCGCGCCTCGTATGTTTGCGAGCTTGATGCCTCTCTGTCTAAAATGCGAGAGCGCTCCGATATGATCAAGATCATCACAGCCGGAGTGAAGCCAGCAGAAAAACTTAAGCTTCTCGGCAATCTCCAGAATGCCCTTCGGCAGCGCAAACCCAATGAAAACTTCGGCATCGATCGCGTGGGAGGCCAAGTCTGAATAAGTGGCCTCAAAACGAGAAAAATACTCTCCTCTCGCGGCTACCACCTCTGCCGCTTGTGGAAGGGAATTCCGAACTTGACGCAGCTCGGAGTCCGTAGCGTGCCATATGCAAAGGACTTTCATAGTTATGATCCTACGCAAGAGTCGTTCGTGAGGAACCCAACCAGCTAGTATCGCGCACCGGCCGAGTTGCTGTGCAGATGAACAATGCAGCTCCGTCAATTTAAACAGCGTCCCGACGCCGTTTCCACGCAAA
This sequence comes from Rhizobium lentis, assembly GCF_014200175.1. Classification (GTDB taxonomy): domain Bacteria; phylum Pseudomonadota; class Alphaproteobacteria; order Rhizobiales; family Rhizobiaceae; genus Rhizobium; species Rhizobium mulingense. Next base: position 28,065 of record NZ_JACHBD010000020.1, read on the forward strand.
ATCTAGGCGTCCTTTGAGTAAGTCCGTGAAAATTCGACAAATTTCGCGGGAAATCGGCGGTAAGTGTACCCCAGGATGGCGGCAAAGAAGGGCGAGTTTGCCACGAACTAGTGAGGATAGACCAATGGATGAACAGTATAGGTCTCAACGCGGCGGGCTTGCGCTCCCGCCAAGAGGTATCGCGTATCATTGGACACCTGAGCAACAGATTGTCGGCTACCGAGAAAGGGCGCGCATCGAACCGGTCCGGGTAGTCGGTCGCGGAGGTCAAGTTCGTCGCTTTTCTCTCGCGGTCCAACAAATCTCGCCGAAGTGGCACTTTGAAGGTAAGGACCTGAGTGTCGATGACTACATGGCAGCCACACGAGCGTCGGGCGTGATAGTCTTAAAGGACGGCAACATACTGTTGGAGCGTTACGGCTTAGGGAGAACAGCAGAAGATAGGTGGGATGTGCAGTCCGTCTCTAAGTCGGTAACTGCCATCTTGTTAGGCGCTGCGGTTCATGACGGTTCTATTCGTAGCATGGGCGATCTCGTCACAGATTATGTTCCAGAGCTTAAGGGAAGTGCTTACGACGATGTCACGATCCATCAGCTCGCAACAATGACTTCAGGCGTGAAATGGGATGAAGATTACGTCGACCCGAACGGTCTTGGCAGCAGGCAGTGGAAAGAACCTTACGTCAATGAAGTGAACCCTACCGTATCCTTCATGTCCCGGCTTCCAAGAGTAAACACGCCCGGCAACCAATTCGTCTACTCTTCCGCTGATACCGATCTTGCGGGAATTGTTGTGTCAAACGCAGTTCGTAAGTCGCTTTCGGAGTATTTGTCGGACAGGCTCTGGCAGCTCTTCGGCATGGAATCCGAAGCGTACTGGATAGTCGACGCTGCCGGACATGAACGGGGCGGATCTGGAATATCAATGCGACTTCGCGATCAGGCACGTGTCGGCCTCTTTGTATTGGAAGGTGGCGCAGCTGGAGGAGAGCAAATTCTCCCGCCCGCCTGGCTTGAACAAGCTACTAGTAAATTGGTCTCTTCCTCCGAGGGTTCCGGTTACGGCTATTTCTGGTGGCTTTATAAGCATGGCTTCGCTGCCAGAGGGCATGCAGGGCAAGCAATTTATATCTACCCGCGAGAGAAAGTGGTAATCGCGATTAGTTCTGCTTGGCTCGAGGACGCACAGCCCAACCGACCGGATTACTGGAAAATGTGTGAGACTTTTTGTGAGGCAATGCGTGTCACTGCTGCAGCCTACTCGGACACTCGATTCCGGGCGGTCTAACCAGTGATGGCCTGAATTAAGGCCGTACCCGGGGTGTCTGCTATCATCCCGTCGGGGAGGGTTGAACCGGCCTTTGGGCACGTTCGACTTGTAAATTCTGGGTCTCAGTTGGATTGGGTGCGAATGAACGTGTCATAAACTGCCTGTCGTACTGAGGGTTGAAATTGAAATATCTCCCCAGCCATAAAGCGCGACGATCCGCGTTCGTGCTGGTGACGTCGAGCGCGGCCTCTCCTCCTAGTGGGGATCATTGCCGTCGTTGGATTGCGTGGCCATCTAGTAGGGAGAGAATTTCGACGGCGCTGTGACCTTTCAGGCGCTGCGAGGCTGCCGATACCAAGAGCCTACTCAAGGCTCTGCAGCAATGCCGGGATCCGGACATAAAGGACCGAATTATCCTGACCTTGTCCCTTGTCCCCAAGGTTTATCCAGTTTTGAGATCGCTCCGGCGGTTATTGACGCGCTGCCCAACCGGAACTGGAATTTTCCGGGGTTATGGCTCTGTGTGCCGAAGAGCCATTCAGCAGCGATATCGGCACCTTTGCCGATCGCGCTGTGTGGTCGGAATTCGTTAGTCTCACGCTCAAACTGAAGCGACCGCCGTGGGCGGCATGTCGTGTGTGGCTATTGCTTTTCACTTGGACGCAGGATTTTCACTCGACGAGGATCGATGGTGACCGAAAGCGACGCGCCCGGTGCAGGACTGATTTCGCTTGGGAAGCGACCATCCATTAGGAGATTGAGGGAACCGATCCTAATTACGGTTCGGTAAGAGTACCCAAGATAGCTGCTGCTCACCACGGTCGCTTTGAAAACCGGCTCCTTATCCAGTCCGGTCGCCAGTTTAATTGCTTCGGGCCTGATCATCGCTACGGCGTCGCCAACAGGCGCGTCGAAGGGCAGTTTTAGTTCGGCATCCAAGACCAACTGGCCGCTTGAATCAGTCCTAGCTGGAACCACGTTGCAGGCGCCGATGAATTCGGCCACGAATCTTGTCTTCGGTGCGTCGTATATCTCTGAAGGCGTACCGGTCTGCTCAACGGCCCCTTTACTCATGACAACAATTTTATCCGCGATAGCCAGCGCCTCTTCTTGGTCATGGGTGACAAAGAGAGTCGTGATGTTTACCCGCTTGATGAGCGAATGCATTTCCTCGCGCAAGCGTAATCGTAGTTGTGCGTCCAGATTGGAAAAGGGTTCATCCAAAAGCAACACCGCCGGCCGAACAGCGAGTGCACGGGCGAGCGCCACCCGCTGCTGCTGGCCTCCTGATAGTTCCTTCGGATAACGCCGCCGCATGGCTTCCAGCTCGGTCAAATTGAGCATCTCGTCGACGCGCCGGCGCTTTGCCGCCTTTTCCATTTTCCGGTTGTCCAGACCGAACGCAATGTTCTGCTCCACAGTCATATGCGGAAACAAACCGTAGCTTTGGAATACCATACCCGTATCTCGTCGGTAAGGCGGAGCAACGGTAACGTCGTTGCCGGAAATAAGAACCGCCCCGCCAGTCGGCTCAACGAATCCCGCGACCATTCGAAGCGTTGTCGTCTTCCCGCATCCGGACGGCCCCAGCAGACAAACGATCTCGCCGTGATGCATCTCCAGAGAAAAATTCTCGACGGCGACATAGTCGCCATAGGTTTTCCGAATGTTCCGGAGCGAAACGACAGATTGGGTCATGTAATCTTTCCTTCAGCGGCCAATAACCTGGCTGACGCCAACAAGCTTTTCAATCATCAGGATTACTCCAAGAGTAACTGCGATAACGACACTGGAGACAGCGGCTACTGTTGGGTCGTAGCTGCTCTCAACAAATGCGAAGATCTGCACTGGAAGGGTAATCGTTGAAGTACTTGCCAAAAACACCGACAGCGTGACGTTCCCGAATGAGGTGACGAAGGCGAACACTGCGGCGGCGACGAGACTCGGCATGAGCAGTGGAAGTGACACGCGCATTGTCGTTCGCAGCGGTGACGCGCCGAGGTTCAATGCGGCCTCTTCCAGCGTTTTGTTGATCAAGCCTATGCCGGTAGACAATGTGCGCACGACGTAGGGCAGCATAATCAAAACATGACTTAGGAGTAGGCCGGTAAATGATTGACTGAGGCCGAGCCACGAAAACAATTGAAGAAGCGCCAGACCCAGTACGACCATCGGAATTATGATCGGAGAGAGGAGCAGGGAGGAGAACATCGAGCTCAAGGGGAACTTGAAACGATCCAGCACGAAGGCACTGGCGAAGCCAAGCAGAAGCGAGACGACCGTCGCAAACGTCGCCAAGTAAACGCTAGTCCATAGGGCGACCATAAATTGTTGGTTTTGCCACACCTGCGCGTACCAGCGAAAGGAGAAGCCCTGGGGCGGGAACTTTAATAGTTCGCCTGAATTGAAAGATGCTCCAATGACAATCACCGCAGGTGTAAGCATCATTGAATAAACAAATCCTCGCACAGCGAGACCGCCATAGCGTAACACCTTGTCGGAGAGGTCAAACTGGCTCATCATCGTCCGACATTCCTCATGATTATATTGGCTCCCCTAATGGACGTCAGTAGAAGGATGGTCATCACAAGTAGGATGATCGACATGGCCGCACCCAAGGGCCAGTTCAAGAGCACCATAATCTGCTCGTAGATCATTGCGCCAATCATCTGTACGCGGTTGCCACCAACAAGTCTGGGCGTGATAAATGCCGAAATCGTCAGGATGAATACCAACAACATCCCCGATGTGATCCCAGGGGCGGCAATCGGAATTATGACCCTTCTAAAGGTTGTAAGCCGATTGGCCCCAAGATTTGCGGACGCCTCCTCAAGGACCGTATCGATTTGCGACACGACTCCCATTACCGACAGAATCATGAACGGTAGGAACTGTTGGACTAAGACGAAAATCACCGAAGCATGATTGAACACCATTCGGACTGGCGATTCCACAATCCCAACGGCCAAAAGTATGTCGTTTATCAAGCCGGACCGGCCGAGGACTACCAGCCAACCGAAGACTACAACTACCAAGCTAAGCGTCATAGGCAGAACAACTGCGATCAACCGCCAGCGGCGCTTCTTTGCAGGAAGCCTAGCCAGCGAGTATCCGACTGGGAAACCGAGAACTGCGCAAATAGCGGATACAGCAACCCCCAAACCTAACGTTTCAATGAGGACCGAAAAGAAGGTGCTATCAGATAGAAGCAATCGGAACTGCATCGGGCTGAAACCTTCGGCTCCGATCGACCGTTCACCTGGGTAAAGGCTGATTCTCACCAATCCGAAGAATGGCAGAATGAGGAATACCAACAGGTACAACCCGGGAAGCGCTATTAGCGCGGCGAACCAGAGTCGCTGTCGATCTTTCGGCACCAAGGGTGTTTGCGATAAAATGTTCATATAGGACCACGTAGGACTGGGTTACGTCTTTGCCGCAAGCGATCGGTCGTACTGAGTAAGAGGTTCATTCCCTTCTTTAGTTACTAGAAACGATTGAGTGATCGCAATTCCAGTACTGTCGAGCCACAAACCCGACATGCAGTGAAACGCCATGCCAGGTTGGAGAACGGTCTTGTCTCCCGGGCGCAGGCTCGCAGTTCTCTCACCCCACGTCGGGGGGAAGCCAATCCCGATCGAGTAGCCAAGCCGAGCTTCCTTCTCGAAACCGTGCTTTGCAATAGATCTCCGCCAAACCAACTCCACTTCCTCAGCTGTCATGCCGGGCTTGATATGATCCATTGTGGTGTTGAGACCTTCCACCACTGCATCCGCGAGACGAATGTAGCTGTCGGGGGGGAGACCTAGATAGACTGTTCGCGAGATCGGGCAGTGGTAATGAAGACGCGAGCCGGCAATCTCGATGTTCAAGGCACTATTGTTCTGAAGCGGCTGATCGGTCCACAAACCATGAGGAGTGCGGACTCTCTCTCCAGCGCAGAAATGCGGTGGACTTGTCGTATAGACACCACCGTATTCCGGAGTACCGGAGATTTGGGTCTTGTAAATGCCTGCGACGACATCACATTCTCGTACTCCCGGAGCACACCTATCGATTGCCGCCGCGATTGCTGCGTCCGCAATTCGCCCGGCTTGACGCATGTAAGCCTGCTCCGCATCGCTCTTGATAAGTCGCACCCTATTTACAAGCAGTTCGCCGTCCGCGAATCGAGCGTTAGGATTATATCGTACGAATTCCGCATGGATGCGAGCGGTGTAGTAGTAGGCGCCCATCTCCACGGCAATGACGCCTCGATCGAGCCCGCGTTCCCGCAGGATGTGCGAGGCTGGTTCAGCAGGGTGGCAGGTGCTGGATTGGACGTAGTGATCTGGGTAGGCGCAGATATTCTCCTCTTTCAAATAGGTGGTGTCACGAGCGGACACGGCGTCCTGAAAGCGACCAATCCAGATCGGTTCATCCAAATCACATGATACGACGATGAAGAGCGGCGCGTAAAATGACCATGCATCAAAGCCTGTTAGGTAGAATATATTCGCAGGATCCGACAGAATAAGAGTGTCAAATCCAGACCTCTGCATTTCTTGCTTTGTTGCAAATAAGCGAGATTTGTACTCGTTTTCGGTGAAATAAAGAGCTGGCATCCGTCACTCCAAATTAGCGCATTTCACGATTGAATCGAGAGAACCACGAAGCGCGGTTCTCCGCGACCTTCCTCCAGTTAACTGGCTTGATCATTTTTGCGCGTTCGCCGTAGGTCAAAATCGTACTTGCGACGTCGTCGGGGAGTTGAACGTCCGTCGTCGGGCCGAACCGGAAGAACCTGGCGATTTCGCCGACGAGTTCCCCAGACATTGCCTGCTCGATAAAAGCTCTGACTGCCTCGGGGTGTTTTGAGTTCTTGACGGGATTGAAGTATGAACGAACTGCGTACAAGCCTTCGGTCGGCGCTACCAGCTCCAATGGCATACCAGCGAGGCGCAATGCATGAACGCGACCGTCCCAAAGCCCCCCAGCCCATATCTCCTCCTGCTGAAAAAGTTGCTGTAAGTTTACCGTCGATGGCGTTGTGGATGCTACGTTCGGCGCGATCTTCGCCAGCGCAGTGAAGCCCGGATCAATGTTGTCCATTCCTCCGCCGTTGCCCTCGGCCAAGGCTATCAAAAAGAGTAAACCGCCCGTATTTTCGAGATTGAACATCCCAACTCGATCTTTGAGAACGGGGCGGGCTAGATCCGCGAAGGAGGTCAATGGCTCCTTCACATGATCGGTGTTGTACGTCAAAACCATTGATGCCACTGCAATCGGTATACCGTAGTCGTCGAACTCACGCATCCCCGGACGGAGTCTAGAAACGCCTGGTACGGAATCATTGGTAATTGGCTCGATTACGCCCGCTGTAATCAACTCAGGCAAAGATGGGCTATCGCACAATATGATGTCGTAAGGTGGATTGTCGGGAGTTGCGATTACCTTCGCAACGGCAGCTTGACTAGCCCCCGGTGTGAACACGACTTTAAGGCCGGTCCGCTCAAAAAGAGGTTTCGAAATAAACTCTGTCATCAACCGGTCGTAGTCTCCTCCATATCCGTTGACTTGCAACGTAATGTCGGAAAACGACTTGTCCTGAGCTCTAAGTATCGCCGGGGCGGCGAGCGCCGAAGCAACTGATAGGCTGATGAATTCTCTACGACGCATGGCGTTTGCGCTCCCCTTTTTTAATTTGTCACGAAGAACTATACCAACAGCCTCCGGGCGATTTTCTGCGAACTTTTGGCGCACAATGCAGGGTTCCTGCACATCGGGCCCACCTTTCGCTGAAACTGCGCAAGAGGTAGGAAGATTGCCCCCACGTTGGCACGCGCGTCGACGAGTATTTGATCCCGCCAGACCGGTCGGCTCTGGCGATTAATGCGCAGAATGCTCATCGAGCGCTGATGCTTGCCTGGCGACCAGGCGACCCTCGCATGTATCCGTCCTGCGAAGTTAGCGGGGATTATGATTTCTGCGCGTTGGCCGTGATCTGTTCGAGCTTTTCCGGGTCCGACTGCTCATCGGCGAGGAGACCAGATTGAATTAGTCTGCCAACGCGAGTTGCACTAATCTTCGTCCCACGCGCAGTGCATAGTCGGGAGGCCACGCGCCCGATCGCCAGGACACGAACCTGCCAGATGCGTGGGCTTTAGAACGATGGCATCGAACTCCTCGGCGCATCATCAGGTGTGTACATACAGTAAGTGACCCGGCGCCGAAGCCTGCCAACGGCCAAGGGTTCGGAGCTTAGTACCCGTGGTCCTTTAACGGGGTACTTTACGTCCGAACCCTTACGATGTTCTCATGTGATTTGTCGCGCTTACGAAATCACGTAAATCTGCCGAGGAGCCCTGGTTAAGACCTCGACCCCTGAGGGGGTAACACGGAATGTTTCACTAATGACATAGCCGAAATCTTCATCGATCCAATTGCCCAACATTAGGTGAAACGTCATGTTCGGCTTAAGGGCGGTCAGGTCGCCGTCCCTAAGGCTGGCTGTAGGTTCTGTCCAACCGATGCCTTGCGCGTAGCCGCAGCGCGACTCTTTTTTGAGGCCTTTTCCTTCAATCGTTCGGTAAAAAGCATTTGCGACGTCGCTGCACGTAGCGCCTGGCTGAACAGCTTGAAGCGCAGCCTCGAGCCCTTCCAGTTGAATGTCATGAACCCTGCGGAGCCGATCCGATGGCGTACCAATGGAATATGTTCGCATCAGTGCGGCGCAGTACCCATGACGAGAGCCCGCAACTTCGATATTTACTTGAGATCCCTCGCGAAGAATATCTTCGCTCCAAGGAATGTGACATGTGCCAGTGCGAGGAGAAGTGCACATCACAATCTCCTCAAGTCTCGTGCCCGGCTTTCCGTTCACGCCGCGAATTAGAGTGGATGCTATTTCCGCGCAAGCGTCAGCTTCGCGCACTCCTGGGCGGAGGACTTCAGCAGCGCGCGCGATTGCAGCATCTGAGATCGCTGCTGCCTCGCGCATGACTTCGATCTCGAAGTCGGACTTGACCAACCGCACCCAGGTGACCATTTTAGTGCAGTCAACAAACCGCGTACTTGCTAATCGGCGCTTTAACTTGTCGACCGTGAGCGTTGAAAGGTTGTACTGTTCGATCCCTATTCCGTGTTTTTCCAGACCTGCCGCCTGAAGATAGTCAACGACAGCATCATAACCATCTTTTGAAGGGTGAGCGATCAACTCTTCCGGATAACCGATGATCTTGTCACGACTCATGAAGCACTGATGAAGTGCTGCGGGTGCATCCATGCGACGTAGTATGAAGACAGGCTCTTCTTCATCTGCTGCCACCACCAGCGCTTGAGGGACATAAGCGGACCTTGCCGTGTATCCCGTGAGGTACGTAATATTGTGCTGGTCGGATACCACAAGTACCGAGATGTCCCGGTCGGCCATTTCAGACTTAACAAGTGAAAGTCGCCGCAGGTACTCGTTTCGGGGAAACGCCTGCGGTCCTCTGCTAATCGCCATAATTGATATTTCCTCAGATCGCGAAAACATTCGAATGTGTGGCTGGGCGGGTCGCTTGTTCCTCACATCAGCGGATTTTTGGTTTAGTCTGACTCGTCACCCGGTGTGACGGACTCCATTACCATTCGGCACAATGTCGTGACATCGTACACTGGGAGACCCGTAAAACGACGAACTGGTTGTGCGATCCGCGGGAACATGGTGCATTCGAGCAAAATTGCGCGGATTTCAGGATGGATCAGTCGTAGTTTTTCAATGCATGCACAGACGTCTTGTTCGAGGATGACTGCGTCTGTCGGATCCGGCGGGCGTTTCATCTCATTTATCCAAGTTTGACTATGCTCCAATCCGCCGATGACGACCCGAGCCTCTTCAGATGGATCACTGAGGCCCAACAGTTCCTTCCCACAATGCGTGGCGTCGAAAGTTAAAACTGCCAGCTTAGCCTCGGCCGGCAACTGACGGAGTATCATCGGTACCAACATCAGTGCCGACACTGCCGCTGGGATCTCGACTGCGGCTGCTACCGCGGCTTGATGACGAATCGAGAAGCCGCAATCCGCGGCTATTGCGGAGGCGCCACGCTCCGCGAGTCGCTGTGCGGCGGCAATGAACGGTGCTTCCAGCGCCGGATCACCACGGACGACCACTTCCGCCCAAGCGCCTGGGACGGTCTCTCTGATGGTCGGAAACTCGAAGGTTGCTGGGTGATGCAACGATCCCACCGGGGAGGGCGCATCTGGAACAAAACCGGGTTCTAGGTCCAATATGCCGAGTACATGCCCGCGCTGTTTTTGATTTAGGGACACTGCGTTCTCCTTGGTTCGGAGGTAGACGGTCGAATACGTCTACCAGGTTTCTTGAAGGCGGTGGTTCCGCGCAAGCGACCTTACGACAGTTCATTCGGCAAGCCCGTCGCGCCTGAATTTATGGTGCGTAGCTGATCGTTCATGCCCGCCCGATCGATAGCGATAGTTGATGGTCACGTCATGTGACCCGATTAGTCGGAATCAACGTGAGCCACTCGAGGAGTGCCTACACTGGACGCGGCCCATAAATAGCACAGTATTAGGGTCCGCAGTCACATCGAGAAGGTTGCATCTCAAGGTTTGGTTATCAGCTGTCGCTCAAATTGCGTCAGAGGTTCGTTTCCGCTATCCGTCACAAGGAACGATTGAGTAATTGCGATCCCGGTATCCTCCAGCCACAGGCCAGACATGCAATGGAAGGCCATGCCGGATCGCAATACAGTCTTGTCTCCGGGGCGCAGGCTCGCGGTGCGTTCCCCCCATGTAGGCGGAAACCCGAGACCAATAGAGTAACCGAGCCGGGCTTCCTTCTCAAAGCCATGTTTGGCGATGGATCGCCGCCAAACCAGCTCGACCTCTTCGGCCGCTATGCCCGGGCGAATGCTGTCCATAGTCTTGTTCAAGCCCTCAACCACGGCCTCTGCCAATCGCAGGTAACCGTCCGGAGGCCTGCCAAGGAATACAGTGCGGGTAATCGGGCAATGATAGTGCAGGCGAGATCCGGCAATCTCAATGTTCAGCGGTCTGTTGTTTACAAGCGGTTTATCCGTCCATAAGCCGTGGGGCGTCCGAACTCTTTCGGCCGCGCAAAAATGTGGCGGACTGGTCGTGTAGACGCCTCCTGCCTCAGGTGAACCTGATATCTGGGCTTGGTATATTTCTGCGACTACATCGCATTCCCGCACGCCAGGGGCGCATCTCTCTACTGCGGCCGTCATAGCCCCGTCGACAATACGTCCGGCCTGACGCATATAAGCCTGCTCTGCAACGCTCTTCACGAGCCTAACACGATTGACCAGAAGCTCGGCGTCGTGAAAGCGAGCATTAGGAAGGTGTTTTATAAATTCAGCATGGATGCGTGCGGTGTAGTAATATGCACCCATTTCGACGCCAATAGCGCCCCTGTCCAAACCGCGCGCCTGCAAAATCTCGCAGGTCGGCTGCACTGGGTGTGAAGTGTTCGATTGAACAAAACTATCGGGATAGGCTTGGATGTTCTCTTCTCGCAGATAAGTAGTGTCGCGAGCGGAGACCGCATCCATGAACCGCCCGATCCACATCGGCTCATCTTCATAGCAAGACACAACCAGGAACAGTGGCGAGTAAAATGCCCACGCATCGAATCCGGTAAGATAGAAGATGTTTGCAGGGTCTGAAAGAATGAGTGTATCAGCACCCAATCTCTGCATCTCCACCTTCGTCGCCTCCAATCGGGCCTTGTATTCTGCTTCGGCGAAGTAAAGAGCTGGCATAGTGCCTCCGTGGGTAAAGTCTTTTTGAAGCTGGCGCATTGCAATGTTGGAACCACGATGCCAGGCTATGTTCGCAGTCTGGCATTGGTCGCAAAGTTCCGGCCACCTAACTATTGCGCAACGTCAGATTTCGCTTTTGGCTATAGCCGGCTGAGCACGCTCTCCCGCCCTCCACCACATGACGTAGAGCGCGATCATCCAAAGGATCGGCAAAAGGGTGAGCAGCGAGGCCACTGCGGCGACAGTTGGGTCGATTTCGTTGCGGATGTTGTTCCACATCTTCAGCGGCAAGGTTTGTACGGAATAACCGCTGACAAATGAAGTGATTACCACCTCTCCGAACGAGTGAATAAAAGCGAAAAGCGCGCTGCCGATGATCGCTGGACGTATTATCGGCAGAGTGATTTTCATGAAGGCAGTGAGAGGTCGCGCTTTCATGCTGTTGGCGGCTCGCACGAGCTGTTTGTCAAAGTCGACCAGTGTTGCCGATACAATTACCACGACGTAGCCAATTGCTCCGACCGTGTGTGTCAATACGATCCCTCTCTCGGTGCCTATGAGGCCGAGGTTTGCTAGTCCAAAGTAGCTTGCAACGCCTACAACAATGACAGGTATAATGATTGGCGTTAAAATTGCCGTAGTCATGACGTTGCGCACGCCTGGTGCGAAACGGTTTAGCCCAAAAGCCGCCAGAGTGCCTGCCACAGTCGCTAAAATTGAGACGGCAAGGCCGATTTTGATGCTGAGGAGAGCCGTGCCGTACCAGGAAGCGTCGCTGAAAAATGACCTGTACCATTGGAGCGAGAGACCTGGCGGCGGGAATTGAAGGGTCTGCCCGTCGCTGAATGACATGACAACCACAACTATCGAGGGGAACAGCAGATAGAATGAGACGAGCACCAAGGAAGTCCAGCTTACTATTTTGGAAAATCGCCTATTAGACTGCATTCGATGGACCTGCAGCGGCCAACTCTTCGCTTTGGAACCCACAGCTATTTCGTTCGCATAGCCTCTGATACGGTTCAGAAATGTGATCCGGCTAAACCAACCCACTCGCGGTTTGAACTCTACTTTTCTGGAGCCTGCAGGATTGAGTCGAAACGTAGCAAGAACGATCACAGCAATCGCAAGGAGAACGAACGAGGAGGCGCTAATCGTAGCCATACTAAAGCCTGTAGATGCTTGCGCAGCTATAGACGTAGAGAGCATTGCATCGCCCAAGCCCCCTAGCGCGGTCGGCGTCACGTAGAACCCCAAGCAGAGCACGAAAACCAGCAGCGTGCCGCTGCGCACGCCGGGCATGCTTAGAGGAAAATAGACGCGCCAGAAAGCTGTTGAGGGTCTTGCGCCCATACTTTTTGCTGCGGCGACCAGGGAATTGTTTATGCTCGTCATTACGCTCAGAAGAGGGAGAATGATCATAGGTAGCATGATGTGAACCATGCCGACGTAAACAGCGACGCGGTTGTAAATTAGTGGAAGTGGACTGGAGATCAGGCCAAGTTCAGTCAAGACACTGTTGATGAGGCCGGCATCACCGAGGATAACGACCCATGAGTAAGTCCGCGCAAGATCGCTAGTCAGGTAAGGAATCACGACCAGTACGATCAAAATGACTCTCGTTTTCTTCGGAGCTGAAGCTATCAAGTATGCGGTCGGGTACCCGATCAACAAACAGATGACCGTTGCTACGGTGCTAATCTCGAGCGTCTGGATTAAGATACGTATGTTGGCTTTCTGTTCGAGAAAAGCATAGTAGTTCTGCAGGTTGAATCCGGGAGCATTCACGCTCTCCAGAAAAAGCTGCACAATCGGTATACCAAACACGATGGTGAGGATCGCGAGGGCAGGCACCAAAAGCGCAAACGGGGATCTCAGAATTCTCTGGACGGGTTGCATTGTGGATTGCCTCTGGTTATGCGCTTAATAGACGGACATCAGCGCGCAGCCAATCAAGGCAAACAGCATCACCTGGCCGAAAGATATCCTGCCCAGACGCGACGTGTTCTCGCACTATGATTAAATGATCGCCGACTCGCACCTGATATTTTCTAAGCGGTCCAGCATAAATCATATCTTCAACAGTGCCGTTCACAACGCAGCGCTGTGTTTGATCCGGCAGGGCCGTCGGCTTTGATTTAAAGATGCGAACACGCTCAGGCCGGATCATCGAAACAGTATTCTGCGTCGCTTTCTCACGATCCAACTCCAGACAATCAAGTAAATTCGCCTCGCCTAGGAAGTTCGCCACGAAGCGACTTTCGGGACGGTCATACAGTTCTTCAGGAGTGCCCGACTGTTCGATCCGGCCTCCCCGCATGACGATAATTCGGTCAGACAGTGTAAGCGCTTCCTCCTGATCGTGCGTCACGCAAATGGTCGTTTTTCCGAACTCCCGATGAAGGCTCTTGATCTCACCCTGCATCTGCTCCCGCAGGTTCCTATCAAGGGCACCGAGAGGCTCGTCCAGCAGAAGAACCGGAGGGTCGGCAATAAGCGCTCGAGCCAAGGCCACCCGTTGCTGTTGACCACCGCTGAGCTGAGAAGGCAAGCGCTCACCGAAGTCTTCCAGATGGACTCGCTTAAGCATTCGTTGAACCAGAGATGCCCGTGCGGCAGCTTTCACGCCTCGCATTTCCAACGGAAATTCCAGGTTGCGGTGCACCGTCAGATGAGGAAATAGAGCATAGTTTTGAAAGACAATTCCTTGATCTCGGCCATAGGACGGTACTGCGGTCACGGATTTGCCAGAAATGAGGATCTCACCACTAGTGGGGGCTTCAAATCCCGCAAGCATCATCAAGGCAGTGGTCTTGCCAGAACCACTGGGACCTAGAATTGTCAGAAATTCCCCTTGTTTCACGCTAAGAGAAAAATCTGTTACTGCGCCGATCGGGCCGTACATTTTTGTAACGTTACGAAACTCGATCTGCGGAGAAGCGGCGTCTTTCAATACTTCATCCTCTATTGATCCTGGTTTGTGCAGCTTAATTGCAGCTGCAGCGCCCAAGCGCGTCGGTGCGGTCGAATGCATGGCACCATTCCCACTTCTATGTGCTGGCCGGATGGAAGCCAGCGAGCCTCAGTCACAGACCCGCTGGCAGGCGATTGATATTACTGCGAAACCCAATCGGTCCAGCGCTGTACGAGGCGCTGAACATTCGTGAGACCGTCAGAACCGACTTCCGCATACCACGGCCCGTTAAGTAGAATGGAATTCTGCAGGTACTTAGGATGATTTGGAAGCTTCAGCGCGATATCTTCCGGCAGCAGCTTAATTGCATTCCGGTTAATCGGGCCCGTGGGATATATTTTTGCGAACGCTGCTTGGTTTTCTGCTCGGCAAACAAACTCGACGAATTTTTGGGCGTTTTCAACGTTTGGACCGTTCTTCGGAATCGCCCAAGTGTCAAAAGTCAATTTCGCCTGGTTGCGGCTCATTTCAAGTGGACCACCCTGGTCGATCGCCGCCAAAGCGCGGCCATCGTAAGCCATCATGAGGTCACCCGACCCACTGAGCATCAGCTGCTGAATCTCGGAGCCCGAAGTCCACCACTTTCGGACATGGGGCTTGATCTTGTCGAGACTCGCGAAGATTCGGTCAATGTCCATCGGATAGAGCTTGTCGGGTGAAACGCCATCGGCAAGGAGAGCTTCTTCCCAGGGGCCCTCCGATCCCCATTGCCCTGATACCAAGTACCGCACACCCGGGAACTTTTCTACGTCCCAGTACTCCGCCCAGGTGTTCGGGCGGGGCTTATCATGCGGATATTTCTTTGTGTTATAGACCATATTGAAGCTATAGAAGTAGAAACCAATCCCATACTCGTGTTTGGTTTCAGGAACTAGGGCTTCGAGGTCCTCGCTCTTGAAGAGTGAGTAGTCGATTTTTTCTAGATATCCTTTGCTGGCGGTCTGCAGAAACGAGCCTTGACTTAGCGGACCGACATCAATTGTGACGCTGTTTGATTTCTGCATCAACTCAATCTGTGCACCCGAGAAGTCTTCTGAGATCGGAATGCATTTGATCCCGGTTTCGGCTTCGAAAGGCTTTAGGTAAGCTTCAACAACGCTCTTGCCAACTTGTCCTCCATAGGTTGCAACGCGTAGCTCTCCTGGCGTTTGTGCCAATACCCGTCCTGCGGGGGCCGCCAAGACGCCGACCGCAAGAGCGGACGAGGCTTGCATAAAACGTCTGCGATTTATCGATATACTCATGGTCGTTCCCTCTGATTTTCCACCTTCGTGGCGGATTGTTAAACTTTAGATCTCGTGACGGTCTGTTAAGCTAGAACCTTCTCAACCAAGTTGACCCAGTAACCAATGCCGTAAGGCAAAGCTTCATCGTCGAAGTCATATGCCGGGTTATGGCAAGACGCAGTCGAACCGTTGCCTAGGAAAATGTAGGAACCTGGCCGAGCCTCAAGCATGTAGGCGAAGTCTTCCGATCCCATTCCTGGCTTAATGCGGTCGTCGACGGCCGCAGCGCCAACCAGGTTGCGAGCAGCTTGAACTGCCAGATTGGTTTCCGCCTCATGATTCACAGTTACGGGCTCAAGACGACGATACTTGAACTCGATGTCCGCGCCAAAACCGCGGGCAATTCCTTGTGCAGCCGTGGGGATTGCAGTCTCGGCGAAGTTGCGCAATTGCGGCACGAGAGTTCGAACTGTGCCGGAGATTTCCGCCTGCTGTGGAGTGATGTTATAGGCCTCTCCCGCATGCATCTTGGTCACTGAGATGACCAGCGCCTCAAGAGGATCCGTGCTGCGCGAGACTAGCATCTGCAAACCGACGATGATTTGGGCACCGATGACAATAGGGTCAATATTCTCGTGGGGTGTTGCGGGATGCCCACCTCTTCCTTTGACGATTAGATCGAATTCGTCGAGGCCTGCCTGGATCGGGCCATTGCATATACTGAATTTGCCAACATCCAGACCGGGGCGATTGTGCATTCCAAACACCTGCGATATGCTGAAGCGCTCCATCACGCCCTCCTGCACCATCCTTTCACCGCCTCTTCCATCTTCCTCAGCGGGCTGGAAAATGAGAGCGACGGTACCTTTAAAATTGCGAGAGCGGGCGAGATGTTTTGCGGCGCCGAGAAGCATGGCCGTGTGACCGTCATGGCCGCAGGCATGCATTTTCCCTGGAACCCTCGACGTCCACGGTTTATTAGACTCTTCCTTAATCGGTAGAGCATCCATATCCGCACGCAATCCAATTGTCGGACCGTCTCCCAATTCACCCTGGATCAGTGCAATGACGCCGGTTTCCGCAATCCCGGTTTCGATATGATTGATTCCGAAAGAGGCGAGCTTTTCAGCAACAAACTTCGAAGTGTCATGCAGCGCATAATCAAGCTCAGGATGTTCATGAAGATAACGACGCCATTCCGCTACCTCATCCTGGTAGTGCTTGAAGTTTTCGACGCCGCGCATGTCTAATCCTCTTCTCTCTAACTGAATTGAAGCGAGTCTACAGCGTTGCGCGCAGACCGTTTACATCTCCTTCCACAGCGGAAGGCTTACCTCTCGCGAGTTCGATCCTCGAAGAGATGCTGCGGCGAAATTGCGCGATATGCGGGTGCTGGTCGCCACAATCTGTCGCTGTACTGCGGGACGATTAGCCAAGTTCCCGATCTTATTTCTTGAACGCTCTAAATGGGCGCTTCTTCAACAATATACCCCCCGTTGCGCGGGGAGGGGGCGCGTTAACGGTATGTCGGATGCGGGAAATCCGCGTTCTCACAGGTTGAAACGACTGATTCGGTCGAATCTGGCGAATCTCGCTGCGCGTCTAGAATAAAACCGGTAGAAAGACGGTGAAGGGTAACTGCCCTTGGCTCATCGATCTTTCGTGAGTGTTGCGAAAATAGGCGTACCACGGGGCTCCCTCGGTCATTGACGGGTTAATGTTGCAGATCTATGGGTAAATCCGTCTCGCACTCGTCTTTTCCCGCGGATTTCCTTCATGGCACAGCTCGACCGACTCGACGTAGCAATTCTCCAGATTGTGCAATGCAATAATCGTTTGACCTCCGACGAAATCGCGGACAAGGTCAATCTCTCAGCATCTGCATGTCAGCGCCGGCTAAAAAGATTGCGTTCAGAGGGGATAATTGAAGCAGACGTTTCCATCGTCTCACCTAAGGCCGTCGGACGCCCTGTCACCATGATCGTGCTAGTTTCTCTTGAACGAGAGAGGGCGGATATTGTCGATCGGTTTAAGACTGCGATCCGCGCAACTTCGGAAGTAATGATCGGCTATTATGTCACGGGCGATGCCGACTTCATCCTGGTGGTGACTGCCAAAAGCATGGAAGACTATGAGCAGTTCACTCGGCGATTCTTTTATGAAAATCACGATATTAAAGGCTTCAAGACAATGGTTGTGATGGATCGCGTCAAGGCAAGTTTCGCGTTTCCAATCGAGATTGATCCCGACGTTGACTAGAACGCAATATCTTTGCATTAGCAATCGAAGTTGCGCCGCTAGCCTGGGTTCTTTGAGAGCTGCCAAAATATAGACGTTTCCAGCTCAGCAGAAGCTCCGCGAGTCAGGGTGCAGCGACGACTGTTTCTCCCCTTAATTTCCCCTTACGCCCAGTCGTGCCATTCGCTTGGGGCCAGGCTGCAATAAGACGAATTCCTGCATATTAGCGTCAAAATTCGCGGAGATCTTGCAAGGGGCGCATTAAATCCGCTGACAACACCCAGTTGCCGCGCGTTAGTCTATCGTTATCGAAATGAAGCATTCGGCATGTGATGCAGGGACTTGCTCGCCTGTAAGAGGAAGGTGGTCCTATCAGGCAGCATCATGCCTTTGAAGATGATGGCAGCTGCGCGAAGAATGCATTTCAAAGAGCAAACGGAGCCGTCGGCGGTTTGATCAACTCGCTGAATATTTTGTTGACAACCGACTGGTGAGTAACACCCGTCTGAAAGGAAGAACCGTGACCATCAACATTAAGGACATCGCTGAAAAGGACCGCAACTCGGTCCTGCATCCGTTCACGCAGCTGAAGGATTTTGCCAGCGGCAAGCTTGGCGAACCAACGATCGTCGAGACGGGCAAGGGAATTCGCATTCAGGATGCGTACGGCAATCAGCTGATCGACGGCTTTGCCGGCCTCTATTGCGTCAATGTCGGCTATGGCCGCACCGAGGTTGCCGAGGCGATCTCGCGTCAGGCCTACCGGTTGGCCTATTACCACTCCTACGCTGCCCACACGACCGACGAGCTGGCGATCCTCTCCGATCGCCTCGTCAAGATGGCGCCGGGCAAGATGAGCAAGGTGTTTTATGGCATGTCCGGCTCGGACGCCAACGAGACCCAGGCCAAGCTCGTCTGGTACTACAACAACCTGCGTGGCAAGCCGACCAAGAAGAAGATCATCTCGCGCGAACGCGGCTATCACGGCTGCAGCGTGGTATCTGGATCGATGACCGGCATGAGCTTCTACCATGACCATATGGATCTGCCGCTGCCGCAGATCGACCACACCGGTGTTCCGCACCACTACTGGGGTGCCAATCCCGGCGAGACGGAGCGGGAATTCTCGGCCCGTCGTGCCGCCGAGCTCGACGAGATGATCGAGACGCTCGGTCCCGACAATGTCGGCGCCTTCATCGCCGAGCCGGTGCTTGGTACTGGTGGCATCACGCCGCCGCCGGAAGGCTATTGGGAAGCGATCCAGGCTGTGCTGAAGAAGCACGACGTGCTTTTGATCGCCGACGAAGTGATCACCGGCTTTGGCCGCACCGGATCGATGTTCGGCTCGCAGCATTACGGCATCGAACCGGATCTGATCACCGTCGCCAAGGGTCTGACCTCAGCCTATTTCCCGCTCTCGGCGGCGATTGTCGGTGAGAAGGTCTACAAGGTCATGGAAGACGGAGCTGACAAGGTCGGCGCCTTCTCGCACGGCTACACCTATTCCGGTCACCCAATTGGTGCGGCCGCTGCAAACGCGGTGCTCGACATCGTCGAGCAGGAAGACCTGCCTGGCAACGCCCGCGAAGTTGGCGCCTATTTCCAGGCCCAGCTGAAGGAGAAGTTCGCACAGCTGCCGATCGTCGGTGAAGTCCGCGGCGTTGGCCTGATGGGCGCCCTCGAATTCGTTGGCGACCGCGAGAACAAGAAGCGCTTCGATCCGTCGCTGAAGGTCGGTGCTCGCGTCTCCAAGGCCGCCCGCGACCGTGGTCTCATCGCCCGTGCCATGCCGCATGGCGACATTCTCGGGTTCTCGCCGCCATTGGTTGTCACCAAGGCTGAGATCGACGAGATCGTCTCCATTGCCGAAAAGGCCGTGCGCTCCGTGATGGACGACCTCGTCCGCGACGGCCAGAAGATCTGACGGATAAGCGGTCGGCGAGGCCCGACCGCACCCAATAGGATCCACGAAATTGAGAGCAGGGCAGGGAATTCTCCTTGCCCTGGCGGAGAAACTCTGCCCGTCGCACAGATGGCGCATCACCACGCAAGAGGAAGCCGGCCTATGACCGCTGCCAAACTTCATATCACCACCAGCTTGGCGCCGATCACCGTCCATAGCCCCTTTGACGGGTCTGTTTTGGGAACGGTTGACGCCACGGATGCGAGCGAGATTAACGAACTTCTAGCCCGTGCCCGGCGCGGGGCGGAGCTTTCCGGGAAGCTGCCGCGTCACAAGCGTGCGAGCATCCTCGAAGGGGCTGCTCAGATCATCGAAAGCCGCCGCGAGGCGTTTGCCGAAACCATCGTGCGCGAGGCAGGCAAGACCATCATCCAGGCGCGCAAGGAAGTGCTTCGCTGCGTCAATACGCTAAAACTGTCCGCCGAAGAGGCTAAGCGCAACGCCGGCGAGATCGTCCCGTTTGACGCCTACGTCGGATCCGAACAGCGCCAGGGTTGGTTCACGCGAGAGCCGCTCGGCATCATTACCGCCATTACGCCCTACAACGATCCGCTGAACCTGGTCGCCCACAAGCTTGGTCCGGCGATCGCCGGCGGCAATTCGGTGTTGCTGAAGCCATCGAACCTGACGCCGTTCTCGGCAATCAATCTTGTTGACGCTCTTGTGGAAGCCGGCCTGCCACCGGAGATCATTACTGTCGTTCACGGTGACAGAGAACTCGTTACAGCATTGGTTGCTGCACGGGACGTGCGCATGGTCTCGTTCACTGGTGGCTTTGCCACAGGAGAAGCGATCAGCCGCAAGGCGGGCCTAAAGAAACTCGCGATGGAGCTTGGCGGCAATGCCCCGGTCATCGTCATGAACGACTGCGACTTCGACAAGGCGGTTGAAGGCTGCGTCTCCGGCGCCTTTTGGGCCGCCGGCCAGAATTGCATCGGCGCCCAGCGTGTTCTGGTCCAGGCAGAACTCTACGAGCGCTTCCGCGATGCCTTTGTGGCGGCGACGAATAAGCTCACGGCCGGCGATCCGCTCAAGCAGGACACGGATGTCGGCCCGATGATCTCGAAGGAAGTGGCCGAACGCACCGAAGCTGCTGTCAACGACGCCATTGCCGCCGGCGCCAAGCTGCTCTGCGGTCATAAACGCGAAGGGTCGCTCTATCAGCCGACGGTGCTGGAAGGTACGCCGGTGACCTGCCGCCTGTGGCACGAGGAAGTGTTTGCGCCTGTGGTCATGCTTGCGCCGTTCGCCACGCTCGACGAAGCGGTCGAATTGGCCAATGAACCCGA
The DNA here is from genome assembly GCF_014200175.1 of Rhizobium lentis. Lineage (GTDB taxonomy): Bacteria > Pseudomonadota > Alphaproteobacteria > Rhizobiales > Rhizobiaceae > Rhizobium > Rhizobium mulingense. The sequence goes on from NZ_JACHBD010000020.1 coordinate 48,792, forward strand.
GTACAGCCTGCATGCCGGTATCTTCACCGGCAACCTCAATGTCGCACTGGAAGCCGCAAATCGGATCGAGGCGGGCGGGGTGATGATCAACGATAGCTCGGACTACCGCTTCGACGCCATGCCGTTTGGCGGCTCCAAATACGGCTCCATGGGCCGTGAAGGCGTGCGCTTCGCCTACGAAGAAATGACCCAGCCGAAGGTCGTCTGCCTCAACAGAGGGTGATGGTAGGATTGGGCCAGTGCTGCTCAGGCTTGGCGATCCTGAGTGAGGCCAAGCACCAATTTGCAGGAACGCGCTTTTATTTGGTGAAGAGATCAACTGTTGAGGCAACATGTCTAACGTCAATCGGATTGAACATGATCCACTCGGCCCTGTCAGCGTGCCGGCGGATCGCTATTACGGGGCCCAGACCGCCAGAGCGCTCGGCAATTTCCCGATCTCGGGAATCCCAATCAAAAGCATGCCGTTCGTCTTACAGGCGCTCGCCCATGTGAAGATGGCCGCCGCGCAAGCGAATTGTGACGAAGGTTTGCTGCCCACCGAAAAGCGTGACGCGATAGTTCTGGCTTGCGAGGAAGTGTTGGCCGGCAAGCACGAGGACGAATTTCTCGTCGATGTATTCCAAGGTGGAGCGGGCACTTCCACCAATATGAACATGAATGAGGTGCTGGCCAACCGTGCAAGCGAGCTGCTCGGTGGCGTGCGGGGTGAGGGGCGTGTCGTACATCCAAATGACGACGTAAACCGATCTCAGTCAACGAACGATGCCTACGCAACTGCCGTAAGGCTCTCTGTTATTCCGGCCAGCCGGAATTTAAGGGATGCGCTTGGCGCTCTCGCCGAAGCACTTCACATCAAAGCGGAAGAATTTGCAGAGATTCGCAAGCTCGGGCGGACACAGTTGCAGGACGCTGTTCCTATGACGCTCGGACAAGAGTTCGCAGCTTTTGCAACAACCATTCTGGAAGATTGCCAGCGCCTAGAAGAAACGGAGCAACTGTTCCTGGAGGTTAACCTCGGCGGCACGGCAATTGGGACAGGCATCGCAGCTACGCCATCCTATCGTGCACGCGCGCTCGAAAACTTGTGCCGCAACTTGCAATTGCCGGTGGTCGGCGCAAAAGACCTCCTGGAGGCAAGCTGGGACATGGGCGCATTTATGCTTCACATGGGGCTTTTGAAAAGAATTGCAGCCAAACTTTCAAAGATCGCCAACGACTTCCGATTGCTGTCAAGCGGTCCGCGCGGTGGTCTCGGCGAGATCATCCTCCCAGCGCTTCAACCTGGTTCGTCGCTGATGCCCGGAAAGGTCAATCCCGTCGCAGCCGAGGCATTAAACCAGGTATGCTTCTTCGTCTATGGGTTGGACACAACGGTTGGTATGGCCGCCGAAGCCGGGCAATTGCAGCTCAACGCAATGGAGCCGGTGATTATCTTCAGCATCCACAACGCCTCCGAACTTCTTCGTAAAGCAGTGGCGACCTTCACCAACACCTGCGTCGCAGGGGTACAAGCTGACGCGGCGCGGTGCGGGTCGAATCTGAAGAGCAGCACGGCATTCGCAACCGAGCTCGTAACCTCGATCGGATACGAAGCGGCGGCTGAACTGGTGAAAGAGAGGTTGGCCGGTTGATTCATATGTTTGATCGTAAAACTAGAAATCAAGCCGCGCATAGTTAGTACGTTCCCCGCCTCCCAGGGCACTTGGCTGTCGCCGACTATGTGTCGGCGGCAGCCCCTTTATCTTCGTGGAGTTGACGCGCACTGACTTCTCGGTTGCGAAGCTGGCGGTGTGAGGCGCGTCCGACCTTCTCGAAGCCTTGGTTGGATCATGGGCCGAGCTGATCGTTCGCAAGTGTTGCGAGATGGGAGTCCTAGCACACGGCTGGGTATTCCATTGTCGGCGTCACATATTTGGACTGGATGAGCATCGTTTGATTATGAAAGGGAGCATCTCCATGATTGATATTAGCGCAATCGAAAATGCGCGCGGGCGCATTAAGAAGCACATCGAACCGGCACCATTCGTATGCTCCGCGGTGCTCTCGGAAATCTGCGGCGTAACGATCCATCTCAAGCTTGAACATCACCAAACTACAGGCAGTTTCAAGATACGCGGGGCAACCAATGCTATTATGAGGCTCAGTGAAGCAGAGCGGGTTCGAGGAGTCGTCGCCGTTTCAACGGGCAATCATGGTCGGGCTTTGGCTCATGCAGCCCGTGCTGTGGGTTCCAAGGCCACAATCTGCATGTCTAAGCTGGTGCCCGAGAACAAGGTTTCCGAAATCCGGCGGCTTGGAGCTGATGTGCGCATTATCGGAAACTCGCAGGATGAGGCCCAAGAGGAAGTCGACCGCCTTGTGCGCGATGATGGGCTCGCTCTGCTGCCGCCCTTCGACCATCCGGATATTATTGCTGGACAGGGGACAATTGGCCTCGAGATCATTGAAGGAATTCCCGATGTGGCTACCATTCTTGTACCCGTTTCGGGCGGCGGCCTAGCCGCGGGGGTAGCTGCGGCAGTGAAAGCTTTGCAGCCACAGGCGCGAGTGATAGGGGTCAGCATGAAGCGCGGCGCCGCGATGAAGGCGAGTCTCGATGCCGGTCACCCAGTACTGGTGGAAGAAGTTCGCACGCTTGCCGACGCGCTCGGTGGTGGCATCGGGCTCGACAATAAACTGACTTTCGCCATGTGTCGGACCCTGCTGGATGACTTTGTAGTGCTGAGCGAGAGCGAGATCGCAGCCGGTATTCGCCATGCATATGAGAAAGAACGTGAAGTCATCGAGGGCTCCGGAGCTGTTGGCTTGGGCGCGTTGCTCGCGGGTAAGATAGCCGGATTGCATGGGCCGGTCGCGGTTCTGCTTACAGGACGCAACATCGATATGGAACTGCATCGCCGGATCATATGTGGGATTAACAATCCGATTGAGGGAGAGAACTAATGCCGTTGATCAAGATAGTCGCGGAGCGCGAGCTCAGACGAACCGTACCGCTTGACCAAGTTGCCGTGCAATGCGTCGAGGATGCATTCCATTCCCTTGCGACGAAAACCGTAGCAATGCCGCCAATTCTACGCCTCGACATAAAAGACCATGGGGGTGAGGTCGACGTCAAAACGGCGTACGTCCAAGGCCTCGATGGATTTGCCGTTAAAATCAGCCCCGGGTTCTTTGACAATCCAAAACTCGGCCTCCCGAGTACGAACGGCTTGATGGTGCTGCTCTCCAGCAAAACCGGTTTGCTCCAAGCACTATTGTTGGACAACGGCTACTTGACGAATGTTCGCACCGCAGCTGCAGGTGCGGTCGCAGCAAAGTATCTTGCACGAAATGACGCTTCCGTGGCCGCGATCCTGGGTGCGGGAATTCAGGCAAAACTGCAGCTGCAGGCGCTCACACTGGTACGGCCCATTCGCGAGGCTCGCATTTGGGCGCGGAATGCGGCAAAGGCTGAAGACCTTGCGCGCGAGCTCTCTGAAGAACTGGGCATTCCCGTGAGGGCGTGCGTGGATCCGAGGGAGGCCGTGGCTGGCTCCCATATCATCGTCACGACGACGCCGGCCACTCAGCCAATTTTGAGCGCCAGTTGGCTGGAGTCCGGACAGCACATTACCGCCATGGGATCAGACGCCGAACACAAGAATGAACTGGATCCGAATATGATTGTCCAAGCGGATCTCTATGTCGCCGATAGCCTGAACCAGACGCGCACCCTTGGAGAACTGCATCACGCAATCTCTGCTGGCTTAGTCGCGGCCGACGCTAGTTTCCCAGAACTTGGTGAGATTATCGCTGGAAAAAATGCGGGCCGTTCGAACGACCTTCAGATCACGATCGCCGATCTAACTGGTACCGGCATTCAGGACACTGCTATCGCAACGCTTGCCTTTGGACTAGCAGAGTCCACGGGGACTGGGTCGTCGTTCGAGAGCTGAGCACGGAATAGGAGGCGACTCCTGTCGAAGAGTCCTGATCGGATTGCCTTCGCAAACGCGTGGGCGAGTGTGATCTTGCCGATCAATTCGCCCACGAAAAACAATTAGCCGCATCGCAGAATGTAGTGTGTCCGAGAGCTCCGGGGGTTCACTGCCAGGGTACGTGACGTGGACCGCACTGGCAGCGCCCTGGCAAAACTCCTCACACCGCTAAGCAGCTCGTCTCGTCGCAGAGCCCGTTTCGCCGAAAGAACCACTAGATCCATGACAGGACAATAAACGACATGGCAGACGAAAAGCATGGATCTGTCCGAGGAAATCAGGCTGGCGCGTATGATACCGTCGGAAAGCGGTGTTCTCCTGCCATATTGACCAAGTGCGGTAGGCGATTCTGAGAGCTACCGCCTGCGGCATTGATGGCAGGAATGCGCCAATTGCAG
>NZ_JACHBD010000021.1 GCF_014200175.1 Rhizobium lentis
GGCCCAGAACTCGTCGTCACCGCCCTTGCCGGAAATCAGCGGCTGATGGCTTGCCTACCGCCGCGCACGCCGATCCGCGACGACGAAACGCTCACCCTCTTCTTCGACGAGGAGGCGATGCATCTCTTCGACCTGGAAACCGGTCTCAGCTGCCTCAAGGAGCAATAGGCCGACCATGGCACCCTGAGCTCCTCGTTCAATTCGCCGCGTCGGCGGGCTTTCGCTTGTAAACATGGATATAGTCGACGAGCAGAATGGAAGGATTCGGCGTTTCATCGATCGGCCATCCCGAGCCGAGCGCCAGATTGACCAGCGGATAGAACGGCATGTGGAACTCCTTCGGGGTTTCGAAGCTCCAAAGGTATTGCCGATCCAAATAGAAGGTCGTCCTGTCGGCTTGGATATCGACACCGTAGGTATGATACTCGCTGTTTAGAATTCCGTCCTCGACCGTTTTCCAATAGCCGCCGATCGAGTTCTGGCCGCCTTGGCTCTGACGCCAGATATGAAAACCCATGCTGAATTCGTAAGGCGCGCGGCCGTAATATTCCAGCACGTCGATCTCGGCTGTGTATTTCGACCGGTCGAGCCCGATGAGCCAGAAGGCCGGCCAGACGCCCTTGCCCGGCGGCAGCTTCATCCGTGCTTCGAAATAGCCGAACTGCTGCGAGAAACCTTCGCCCTTCGGGTTCACTGACGACAGCAAGCCTGAACGCCAGGTGCCATCGGCCTCCTTGCGTGCTTCGATCTTCAGAATTCCCTGATCGGTGGTAAACGGAAAGCCGGGAGCCGGATCAGTGAAACGGGCATCACCGAAATCGCCGTTCCAGGGCGTATGAGCGATCCAGCGGGAGCTTTTCTCTCCCCAGGGCGAAACGTCGAGGCTGTCGAAACTCTCGTCGAATGTCAGCTGGTATGCATCAATATTGAGCGGTTCCTGGGCCACGCTGGGCTGGCCGGGCAGCGCGCCTAGACCGAGTACGACGAGCAGACCGAGCCACTTGGCAGATATCCCGTAATGCATTGTTATTCCCTTGAAAACGCTTCAACCAAATCGTCGGGGGCATTTGCCCCGATCATGAGGTGAGAACCTCGTTCCGTCGCGGCATCAGCCTTTGAACGACGATGGCCTCAATGCCGTCGGGCCTTCCGACCATGTGCCACAGCAGTAGCGCGCCAACCCAGAAAATGCCCGCTGCCACCCCGCCGCAAAGCGCGACGCAGACGACAAGAGTGACGCCGACAGGCATGGCGACGAGCATCGGCCCCACCCAGAGCAGGAAGGCGATCATCGGCAGGCTCGCGGCCAGCGGACGGATAAAGGAATTCAGTTGCGTGGCAAAACTTGCGCCGATCAGCCGCCGTGTGATGACAAGCGATGCGCCATAGGCGACGAGGACTGCCACGATCCGCGCGCCGAGTGCCCCCGCCACCTGAAAATAGCCGATGCCCAGAATGGTGACCGGTACCCTGACGGCGAACTCGACAAACATCCTGAGAGCGACATAACGGGTATTATTCATGACCATCGCCAATGGCGGCATCATGTTTGTCGGAAGACCAAGCAGGCTGACAAGGCACAGCCACTGCAGAATTGGTGCGGCCGATGCCCACTTCTCGCCGACGAGGATGCGCACGGTCGGCTCGGCGAGAAGGGCAAGTGCAATGAGAATGGGTGCTGCGACGAAGGTGATCGCATTCGTCGCCTTCAGATAGGCGGCGATCAGGTTGCGGCGATCTTCGACCGTGGAGAAGGCCGCCATCAGCGGGCGCAGCAACGGTCCGACGAAGGTTTGATACGGAATACCGGCGATATTGTCGGCGACGCTGAAGGCGCCGAACGTCGACAGGCCGGTAAAACGCGGCAGAAGCAGCCGGTCCAGTTGCCAGTTGATCGAACTCAACACCTGCGACACCGTATTCCAGCTGATCATGTCCTGAAAATGCTTCCATTCGGAAAGGCTGAACGTCGGTCGCATCGGCGCAAGAACATAGGAGGTGATCATCGCCGCGGTCGGGCCGGCGACCGCTCCGATCGCCAGCCCCCAATAGCTGCCTGTTGCCACAGCTACCCCCACTCCGAACAGCAACGTCGATCCCTTGGCGATGAGGTCGAGCGCGAACTCGCGTTTGAAATCGAACCGCTGCATGAAAAGAACCATGCGCGGGCTGACCACGCTGCGCATCGCAGGCGCGATCGCGAGAACGGCGACAAGGGCGAAAAGCCGAGGATCGTTGTAGACCAGCGCCATTGGCCAGGAGATGATCATCATCAGCAGGCTGATGGCCAGCCCTCTCAGCAGGCTGAGGGTGAAGGCCGTGGCGAACATCTCGTCCGAAGGCGACGATTGACGCATCAGCGCCTGGGTCAACGGCAGGTCCAGGATTGCCTCGACGATAACCAGGACCGACGTCGCGATGGCGACCAGGCCGAAATCCGCAGGACTCAGCAGCCTTGCCAGGACAAGGAGGCTGACGAAATCGAGCATCCGCGCGAGGAATTTTCCACTGATCGTCCAGATGCTCGCGGTCGCCGTCCTCTGAGATACGCTTGACATGATCGGTTTATCTATTTCTCGTCGAGGGGTTGAGACGGCGGTCGGGGCTGCAAGGCGGGCTGCTGCGTTCTTTCCCCCTCAACCCGGCCGTCTTCTGAAGACGCCGGCTGCTCCGTCTCTGTGGCTGGACAGTTGTTGCTCAATGAGACCGGACAGGCGATCGCGGAATACGGCCGAGGAGAATTTCAGCGAATGCGCGCGGATTGCATGCGGATCGATATCGTCCTCGACCTCTTCGAATGCTGCCATCGTTTCCAAAAGGGCTTCCGTCGTCTGCTCAGCGAAGCGAAAGCCGACCTGCGGCGCGGATACGGTTTCCCGGGCGCCGCCCGCATCGAAGGCCAAAACCGGCCGCCCTGATGCCATCGCTTCAACCGGCAGGATGCCGAAATCCTCCGTGCCCGGAAACAACAAGGCCCTGCATCGCGACAGGTGATCGCGCAGCACGTTGAAAGGCTGATGGCCGAGAAACTGAACGGTCGGCCCGGCGATCGACTTCAGGTAAGGGAGTTGTTCGCCCTCTCCGATCACCACTAGTTTCCGGCCGGCCTCGGTGCAGGCGCGCACGGCGATATCCGGCCGCTTGTAGGTAGTTAGCTGTCCTGCATAGAGGTAGAATTCGCCTTTCCCCTTGCCCACGGCAAAATCGTCGGTCGCAACCGGCGGATGGATAACGACGGCGTCCCGATCGTAGAACCGTCGGATGCGGCTTGCGACATATTCGGAGTTGGCGACGAACACATCGACGCGTGAGGACGTCGTCACGTCCCAGGCGCGCAGCACGGGCGCGGTAATTGACATCAGGGCACGTCCCACCCAGGGCAGGCCATGGCGATAGACATGGAACTGATCCCAGATGTAGCGCATCGGCGAATGGCAGTAGCAGACATGGAGGGCGTCGGCGCGTGTGATGATGCCTTTGGCGGGGCCGGATTCGCTCGACAGCACAAGGTCGTAATCCTGCAGATCGAACTGCTCAAGCGCAAAGGGCATCAGCGGCAGCATCTTGGCGTAGTGTCGCTGAGCGCCGGGGATCTTCTGCAGGAAGGACGTGCGAATGTTGCGCGTCTTCAGAAAATCGCTGATGCGATCCCGGTTGCAGACGAGGGTGAAGATGTCGGCCTGCGGGAACATCCGGCACAGCTCTTCCAGAACCTTCTCGCCGCCGCGCATCGAAACGAGCCAGTAATGTACGATGGCGACACGAAGTTGCCCGCTCTCTTTTGAGGTTCCGGCCTCGGTGACGCCTCTTTTCGTCATAACAGGCGCATCGGTCAAAAATAGCCTCGCGTCGGGAAGAGAGGTCGCTGCTTTAAGGGTCAACTGAATACTCCTTGTATCGCCACACCGTCTGCCGGCTCGGAAACCGCATTCGTCGAAATCAGGCTGTAATATTCGGCAAGAAGCGCATCGCGCCATTCCTCGTGTGTCGTGGCGAGATCCGGCGACAGCCGGAAGGCCAGCTCGCTCATGGCGCGGACCTCTTGCGCGGGCATTTGACTGAACCGCGTCAAAGTATCGGCAAAGGCACTTTCATCGGCGGTGTCGCAGGCAAGTGCCATGCCGGCTCTTTCCATTTCTTCGGCGAGAAAGGCGCTGCGCGACATGATGACGGGCAGACCGCTTCTTGCCGCTTCGATAGCGACGAGACCGAACGGCTCGGGATAGCGCGAGGGCATCAACAGCGCACGCGCCTTGCGGATGATCGGGCCTATCTCCGCATGCGACTGCCAGCCGATTGCCCTGACATGATCTCCCGACGCTGCGACCCGCGGCATCAGCGGCCCGTCGCCGATCACGCAGAGCCTGACACCGGCTCGGCGCGTGGCGGCGACGGCGTCCTCAACGCCTTTCTCCTCGTCCAGCCGTCCGATGAACACGAACTCGTCGTTGGCTTCCGCTTCGATGCGGTTGATGGAGAGTGGAGCGACGGGATTGCGGATCGTCGTCAGCCGTTCTGGCCGATAGCCGGCGCCGACCAGAAAACTCGCCATCTTCTCATGCAGCAGGATGATCCGGCCGAATTCAGCCTGACCCTTCAGCAGCCGAAGGATATTCGAGCCGCGGGCAACCCGCCACAATTTATGCGAATAACTTCTCTTGTCGCAAGCCGTCGCAATGCAGCCTCCGCCAAGCGGGCGTTGTAGGCAGATTTCCTGCGACTGATAGTTGAAGAAGGCGCCATTGGGGCAGGCCGTGAAGAAATCATGGGCGTGAACCACGCACCGTCCGGCGACCGGCGCCAGTGCCTTGAAAATCGCGGGAGACAGGATCTGGTGCCAGCCATGCACATGGTAGACGGTGTTGACGGTATCTTTTTCGGCAATCCAGTTCGCCGCCATGCGGACGGCGGCGCCGTTGTGAATGCCGGTGACGAATGCCTTCGCACGCTCGGCGCTGAGCAGGTCGCGGCTGTTCAGCCCGAACATCGAGATCCCGAGTGCGCCAAGCTCCGCATTGGCCGCATCATCCCCGCTGATATAGGTCACGGGGATGTCGAGCCCGCGAAAAAGCTTGGCAGACAGTACCGCCAGGGCTGTCGCACCGCCTTTGGCCACCGAATAGTCGTCAATCACGACCACGCGATCGATCTTTGCTGTGCGTGGGCCGGGAAGGCGGCCAATGCTTGCGGTGGATCGAAGGCCCTCGGAAAGCGACGGGCGCATTACTTCACCAAAACCGCGCCGTTGGCACAGGCTTCAAGCGCCTTGCGGTTGAGAATGCGGATCTTGCCCTGCCCCCCGTCGATGATCTTGCCTTCCCGCAGGCGCCGAAGGGATTGATTGACCTTCTCGCGCGACGCCGGCAGCGTCGCGGCCAGGTCATTTTGGGAGATGATCAGTTCGTCCCCGCTGTTTACAACGTCTTTTCCATAAACAGCCGAAAGCCTCAGCAGTGTGCTGGCTAGCCTCGACTGCAGGCTCGACGCCGCATTCGAAATGATCCGGAGTTCAAGCTCCGAAATACGCGCCAGCGCCCTGGAAAAAACCTTTTCGCGGAAGGAGGCATCACTGGCGTACTTGTCGCGCAACAGGCGACCTTCGAAGAAATGCAGCTCGCAGTTGGAGCCGGCTCGGTATTCGAGGCTTACCGTCTGCCTGCGCAGAACCTCGAGCTCGCCGATCAGGCCTGATTTCGGAATGATCTCGACAATGAATTCCCTGCCGTCGGGCAGCATCGTACTTGCGTTAACCACCCCGGAATGCACGCGCGCGAACATATCGATAAGGACGCCGGCCCCGGCAATGACCTCGCCGCGCCGGAAACGCCGGACGCTCGACCGGCAGGAAAGAAATTCATCGTCAAGCACGATGCGGCTGCCGAGATGAATGCCGCCGCTGGCCGATATCGTCGGCTTGCCGATGCCGGCCCTGCGATCTGATGCGTGTGTCACCCCGTCCATGCGCATAACTCCAATACTCGAATAACGACAAAAATGCTGCACCGCACCATTTATATTACCTTAATATCCAAGTCAAATTACATCTCCAATAATCAACGTACATATTGAGATTACAATTAGTCGAAAAAACAAAAATACATCAATATATCGCGTTAAGAACCTCGAGAAGATCAAATAAAGCACATCTGATTGAAATTTACGCTCATCGACAAGTCTTGATGATTAAAAAATACCATTAATCCGAATGACGATATCACAAATATAGATGTATCTACGCGCCCTAACCACGATTTGGTAGTTTATATCCTGATTTAGAATCAAAATAGTTTGCCAGACGCCACGATCGGATCTCTCTTCTGCGGTTTCCTAGCATAAAGTATTTATTAAGGATTATGACTTTGGTAACAGACAACAAGAGTGCGGCGCAGCAAATTTCGAACGGTTGTTAATCGGAAAGTTTTTGGAGACCCCCAATGGCATGGGATGCACATAGTTTCGAGGCATGGTCGCGTGTCGAACGGTCTGCGAAAGACGGCGACCTCTATGCGTCCCGGCCTCGTACAGCGGGCAGATCGGTCAAGCGCGCACTCGACCTTCAGTTGGCGATCACCGCCCTGGTCCTGCTTTCCCCGCTTCTGCTGCTCGTCGCAATGATCGTGAAATTCTCCGACCGCGGCCCAGTCTTCTATTCCCATACGCGCATCGGCTTCGGCGGAGCGCCGTTCGGATGCCTCAAGTTTCGCACGATGAAGACCGATGCGAGCGCGCAGCTGTCCGAATTGCTGCAAAACAGCGCGGCTGCGCGCAGCGAATGGGAAGCGACGCGCAAGCTGAAGGATGATCCGAGGATCACCGCCGTCGGCGACATTCTGCGACGGTCGAGCCTCGACGAGCTCCCCCAGTTGTTCAATGTGCTGCGTGGCGAAATGAGCCTGGTCGGACCGCGGCCGATCACCGCCGAAGAATTGCCGCGCTACGGCGAGCACATCTGGGCCTACATGGCCGTCCGTCCTGGACTGACCGGTCACTGGCAGACCAGCGGGCGCAACGATGTCAGCTATGAACACCGGGTTTCCCTCGACGTTCACTACCTCAATAACTGGTCGCTCGGCCGGGACTTGATCATCATCGCCAAGACGATCCCAGCTCTGTTTTCGCAGCGTGGCTCGTACTGAGTATCGAAGGGGAAAGCTGCCGAACATGTCCGTCGGAAGACACGCCCCCTTCGTCCCCTCCAGGCTGCCAGTATCTCGTAACTCCGTAATCTCGCCAGTTTGGATTAGGACGACATGACCTCAAGCACAATCTTCAGCGGTGTTTCCCCGATATCCCTGCCTGCCGCCGCAGCCGCTGGCGGGAACTCGCCGCTGACCCTGCGGGACATGCTGTTTTTTCTTAAAATGCGCTGGCTATGGATCCTGGCCACGACCTTTGCCTTCCTTGTTATCGCCGGCAGCTACCTTCTCACCGCCGCGCCGACTTATGTTGCCAGCACGCAACTTGTCATCTTCCCCCAGGTGAACAGCTCCGAAGCTCAAAGAGCCTTCGCGGAAGATGCATTCATCGAAGGGCAGCTGGAGATTGCCAGATCAAGCGATGTCGTCGACGGAACGGTAAGAGCGCTCGACCTTGATAGCGATCCCGACTTTGTCGATTGGAAACCTTCGCTTCTGGACAAGTCGAAGGACTGGCTTCTGAGAATTTCTGCTCAAATGGATACGGGGCAGGAAGCGGCAGGCATGAGAGCGAGTGATACCCCATCCAGACCGCGGACGGAGCAGGAACAGCTCCACGACCTGGCAATCGCCACCCTACAGAACATGATGGCCTTACGCCGGATCGGGAATTCCACGATCATCGAGATATCAGCTGCAGCGTCGACCCCTCAGAAGGCCGTCGCCATCGCTGATACGCTCGCCAGGCAATATATCCAGAAGAATATCGCAATGAAGGCCGATTCCTCCCGCCAATACAGCGACTGGCTGGAGAAATTCGTGAGGGAGCAACAGCGTGGGCTCGCCGATGCCTCCAGCGCCCTGAACACATTCAACAGCAACCCGCGCGACCAGTTCAAGCTTGCGGAGCTGCAGAGCGCGACCGATGCCCGCCGCGCCCTTTATGAAAGCACGCTGACCCAGCTTACCGAAGCCAAGCAGCGCATAACCTACCCCGTATCCGACGCCACGATCGTCTCACGGGCCACGCTACCTCTTTCAAAGGCGAGGCCGCGCAGCACGCTCATCATTGCCTTTGCCGGGGCGGTCGGCCTTGGCGTCGGCCTGGCGCTCGCCATGGTAAGGCACGCCAGCGACCGCCGGATCGTCCGTCCTCAGCAGATCGCGGATGCCGGCGGAGTGTCCATCATCACCGTGCTGGCAAGATCGAAGCAGAACCGGAATGGGCACTCAGCCGGCGTCCTCGCCGCCGACGCGGGCAGCATGAATACGGCCGCCTATCCAGTTATTCCCGGCATGGCGGAATTGAGCGCAACCGTCGTCGGCCTTCGGCGCAAACGCCGCGTCGTCATCGGAATCGTCGCCGTCGATACCGGCAGCGGGACATCGACCATTGCATGCGAACTGGCGGTGCTGTCGTCGATGTCAGGGGCGCAGACGCTGCTCATCGATGCGGCAGCGCAGAATTCCTCGCTCAGCAAATCGATCGCGCCTCATAGTTCCAAAGGTCTCGTCGATGTTCTCGACAATGGCGAACTGATCCAGACGGCGGCGTTGCCCCTCACCCCGACCCTGAAATTCCTTCCACTCGGGAAGGTAGAAGCCGTGACGCCGGCCGTTCGTCTAAGTTCCCGCCGCACCCAGTTGAGCTTCGCCGACCTGAAAAAGGAATTCGACGCTATATTCGTCGATATTTCCCCCTTCTCGACTTCCCCCGACGCCAATGCGATCGCGCCGGAGCTGGATGGCGTCCTCGTCGTCACCTCGCATGGGCGCACTTCGATCGACGATACCGTGCGCGTTATCGAGACCATGCGCAATGTCGGCGCCGAGATCCTCGGCGCGGTCATCAACCATGCACCGAAGAGAATAGAGTCATGATCTCACCTCCGACAGGAACAGCAGGACAGGGCCGTCCATTGCGAATTGCCTTGGGGATCGCCTCGGCGGGCCGCCCTTCGATATTGCGGGAGACCATCGATTATCTCACCGGCCTGCCGGACCAGGCGGAACGGCTCATCGTCTGCGTGCCCGTGATCGAGGATGCGGCCGGGCTTGCCGACCGCCGCGACGTGGACGTCATCGTCGGCAGCCGCGGCCTGACCGCCCAGCGCAATAGGATCATCCAGGCCGCCGCGGCTGATACGGACGTTCTGATCTTCCTCGATGACGACTTCATTCCCGCCGCGACTTTCCTATCGCGCATGGCGGCCGTCTTTGCAACAATGCCGGACGTGGCAATCGCCACCGGCGAGGTGCTGGCCGACGGCGTGCTCGACGGGGGCCTCAGCATGGCGAAGGCCTTGGAGGTTCTCTATACGGCAGGCGAAGGCGCCGAGCACGTGGCGGATGTCTATAACGCCTATGGATGCAACATGGCGGTTCGCCTTGCGCCCGTCGTCGAGCACGCCCTGACCTTCGACGAGCAGTTGCCGCTTTACGGCTGGCTCGAAGATGTCGATTTCAGCAGGTCCGTCGCCCGCCACGGCCGGTCCGTCTATGTCGAAGGCGCCCGCGGCGTGCATCTCGGCGTCAGATCCGGACGCCAGCCCGGCCGAAGGCTCGGCTATTCGCAGGTCGCCAATCCTTTCTACCTGATCCGCAAGGGCACGATGTCGAAAGGCCGTGCAATCGCGCAGATCGGCCGCAATATCCTGGCTAATATGTCGGGCGTCCTGTTGAAGGACCGGCTGATCGATCGGTGGGGACGTTTGAACGGTAATTTGCTGGCGCTGACCGATCTTGTCGTCGGTCGTGCCTCTCCGTCCCGCATTCTCGAATTCGGCACTTCCTCGCCGCACGAAATGCCTTCACCGTCGATCGCAACGGAGCGGAGATAGACCAATGCAGCCAGCATCCCTGTTCCATCGACTCGTTTCCGCGACGCTCGCCTTGCTGGCATTCGCCTGCCTGACCGGCTGGAGCGTCGCCCATGCGCAAACATTCACTCTCGTGCCGGAAGACAAGGTCAGGCTGCGCGTCGTCGAATGGCGGTCGTCGGATTCCCGCTATGCCAGCTGGGAGGCCCTCGATGGCGTCTATACCATCGACGATGCCGGCAACCTGTCGATCCCGATCGCTGGCCACCTGCAGGCGAATGGAAAGACGACCGAGCAGCTTGCCGATGCCATTGCCAGTGCGCTGGCCGAAAAATCCGCACTTCCGGGCAAGCCGTATATCGCCCTGGAGATTGCCGAGCACGCACCGATTTTCGTGACCGGAACCGTGCAAACCCCCGGCCGCTATCCGTTTGAACCCAACATGACGGTGATGAAGGCCGTCAGCATCGCCGGCGGCTTCCTCAGAGAACGCGAGGACAACACCTATTTCGAGCGCGACCGGATCCAGGCTGCCGGCGCCTACCGGACGGCCGTTATCAACCGGCGCGATCTCCTGATGCGACAGGCGCGGCTGCGCGCCGAGATCGCCGGCCAACAGAGTTTCGAGATCCCCGACGAACTGGTGGGAACGCCCGACGTCGACAAGTTGAAGGCACAGGAATTGAACCTAATGCGGTTGCGGCGCGTCGATATCGACAGCCGGATCGAAGCGGCGAATGACCTGACCCGCCTCTATGGCCAACAGGTCGAATCGCTCACGGCCAAGATCAGTTCGCAAAAACGGCAGATCGACCTTGCCCAGAAGGAACTGGACAATGTCAACAGCCTGGTGAGCAAAGGCCTCGTCAGCAATTCCCGCCAGGTCTCTGTCGACCGCTGGGTGGCGGATGCGCAAGGCACCTTGATCGATCTCGAAGTCGCCCTGACCACGGCTCGCCAAGGCCTCAGCGAAGCCGACCGTTCCAAGATCAACATCGTCAACAGGCAGAACAGCGAAAACCAAGACCTGCTGAACCAGGTCAATCTCGCGATCGGCAGGGCAGCGATCGATATCCAGGTAGCCCAGCTCCTCGGCGAACAGGCCGGCTACGACGCTCAGCTCGCCCAGATCAACACGGACGCGCCGGGGCTCGGCCGGGCAAAAAAGAACTACAGGATCGTGCGTCGCAATGATGACGGAACCTCCCACGACATCGTGGCGGACGAGCAAACCGCATTGCTACCGCATGACCTCGTCGAGGTCGGTCTTGACACGGCCCCTCAAGCGCCATCCTCATCGCCGCAGACAGCACCGCAGAAACAGAGCTTGACGGTCCCGTCATCCGATGTGGCCCGAGACAATCGCTCCGCTCCCGGCTGGATATCCCAGACCGGATCGAATTAGGAGGCGATTGTGATCATCGACGACAGCCGGCGGGCTTTCGCCTCGCACATCCTGCCGAAAGCTGGATGCGACTTTTCGGCAAATGCCAGGCC
The DNA here is from genome assembly GCF_014200175.1 of Rhizobium lentis. Lineage (GTDB taxonomy): Bacteria > Pseudomonadota > Alphaproteobacteria > Rhizobiales > Rhizobiaceae > Rhizobium > Rhizobium mulingense. The sequence goes on from NZ_JACHBD010000021.1 coordinate 11,453, forward strand.
TCGGCCGCTCATTCTTCTGCTTGGGATCTGAAGCATGTCGATAGAGCCGATCGGTTTCGTGGTTCTGCTGCTTGGCGCGCTCAGCATGCTGAACGGCGCGCGTTTTGCCGTCACCGCCCTTTGCCTTTCGACGCTGCTCGGTGCCGCAGCGGCTCTGCAGTTGCCGGCGCTCGGCGGCAGCAGCATCCAGCCGAGCCATCTTCTGGTGCTCTTTCTGGTCATGACGGTCTTGCTGCGCCCGGTTCAGATGCAAGCGACGCTCGCCAGCATCGCCTATCCCGGCCCCGGCTTCTGGTTTGCCTGCTACATCCTGTTCTCCGTGGTGTCGTCCTTCTTCCTGCCCCGTATTTTTGCCGGCGCGACCCTCGTTTACTCCTCCGCCAGAGACCCCTCGGGGATGATGTCGACGGTAGCGGCTCCACTGGCTCCGGGTTCATCCAATATCAGCCAGTCCGTCTATCTTCTCGGCGACCTCGCCTGCTTCGCCGTCGTCGCCGGACTTGCCCGGTTGGGATATGGCCGGTTCATCGCGCGGCAGCTGATCGTCGCATCGATAGCGTGTTTTGCCTTCGCGCTGATCGACCTCGCAACGTTCCAGATCGGCCAGGCCCAGCTGCTCGATATCATCAGGAATGCGAATTATACGATGCACACGGCCGAGACCATCCACGGTTTCAAGCGCATCGTCGGCCCCTTTCCCGAAGCAAGTGCTTATGGCGCCGTTGCATTGGCCTATTTCGCCTTCACACTCATGTTATGGCTGGAGCGCGTCCAAAGCCGCATGGCTGGGTTGGCAACTCTTCTGATCGGCCCGACCATCGTGCTCTGCACCTCGACAACCGCCTATGTCGCGGGCGTCTTTCTTGTCTGCATGTTCGTGTTGTTCTGCCTGAAACGACTGATCGGCGGTTCCGCCACGACCCCGCACGTGACTTTCCTTGCGATCACGCTGTTCTTCATCCCCTGCGCCATCACCGCGCTCAGCCTTGTCCCCGATGCGTGGAATTCCATCGCCGGTCTCCTGACCACCACCGTATCGGACAAACTGCAATCGCAGTCCGGCGAAGAGCGCACCGCCTGGAACACCCTGGCATTGATCGCATTTGTCGATACCGCCACTTTCGGCGCCGGACTGGGCACGGTTCGAGCTTCCAGCTTCATCGCGGCGTTGCTGTCCAATGTCGGATTGACCGGCACCGCGCTGTTCGCCGTCTTCGTGTACAGTCTGATGAGGGCAGCCGGCCGGCACAAATCCGGCGACCGGCAAACCCACGCGATCGGAACCGCCGCCGTAATGGCATCCATCGCACAGATCGGCTCCGCAGCGATATCAGGAAGCGGCACGGATCTCGGCTTACTGTTCAGCACTTCGGCGGGGCTGGCCGCGGGCTGCCTGGCCGAAGCTTATGTGCCGCGGCATCGGGCGCCCTCATCGCCTGCGAACCGGCGTCCTATAGAGGCATCGGCATCTCCTTTGAGAGCGCCGATGTTTTCAACGCCATGACGCCCGCTCGGGACTTTCGCGATTGCGCCGAATGGCGGCCTGGCGCAGCCGGACACGGGCGAACACAGGTTCGGGGCCGCTCGGCGACGCCGCACCCTCCAGGGATTCCCGGTGAAATCAGGCTGCCGTTCGCAAGCGATGCCAAACCACGATCCAGGAAGGGATATGCCGCTGCTTCCGTCCCAATATCAGCTCTGCTGACGCTCGCTGGCGGCAGAGACACTGTCGGGGGAATTGCTCTGCCGCAGTCTGGCATTGCGCCGCAGGACACCCGACAGGAAGACGCCCGACAGATAGCCAATCTCCATCAGCACGAGGATCGCGATACCGGATCCGATCGCCGCTACACTGGAGGACTCATCCACGAAGGCCACGCCGCCGAAGCCGATTGCCACAAGCAATGCGAAGATTGCGAAAGCCCAAGCGCGGATGCAAGCACCGGCAGCTATCGAAATCACGGCGGCGATGAGCGCGGTAATCAGCATTCAAATACCTTTTCTCGCTGCGGCCCGACATGCGCCCCGGCCCCCATTGTCGTGCCGGGGGAGAAGATATCCAAACGCAGCGTCGTCGCAGGCAGGGCATTCTTCATGGTGAATATCTCAACAATGAAACACACGAAAACCGCCAGCAGCCGGACGCCGACCAGCCAACGACCGAGGCTGTGTCGCGGCAATGTATACCGGACCGGGCTTTCATACGACAGCCCCTTCCGCTCAATCAATAACTGTTCCCTCGACTTGGAAGGCGACAGCGATTCTGTGCTGTTAAAAACGATCGGAAAGGTGAAGACATGAACAATCAGTGCGTCGTCTACGTCACGGATGTCGAATATTCATTTCCGACAATTCTCTCAGCGCTGCAGGCTCGCAAATTCGCGAGCCCCGCGACCGATGTCTGTGTCCTCATGTCGGAACATCTCGATAATTTCGACGAACTCAAAGCCCTACTGGCTACGAGCGGGGTCGACTTGATCGATGCGACCGAAGCGCTGCAGGACTCGCTCGGCAAGCTCGATGGATCGCACTTCCAGGGACGTATCAGCGTCAGCACCATGGCCAAGCTGGTCCTGTGCGAGATCCTGCCTGCCAACTATACCCAGATCATCTACCTCGATGGCGACACCCAGATAGTCAGCGATCTCGGCGGACTCGAAAATGCGGTTGTGCCCGAGGGCAGGTTTTTTGCGGCGCGCGATTACACGGCGATCCATGACTTCCTCGACACCGGAAAGAACAGCCACTATTTCAACGCGGGGGTCTTGAAATTCCACCGCAAAGGGTGGATCGGGCAGGAGGCGCTTGAGCTTTTTGCTAGAAATCCCGAGGCCTGCGAGGGCAAACATGATCAGGGCGCATTGAATTATGTCTGCGGGTCATCGCTCATCCTCGTATCGAACCGCTGGAACTTTCCTAAACAGTTCCTTCATCTGGTCAACATGTCCGCCCTGTCGATCGTCCATTATATGGCGCATCCGAAGCCTTGGCATGGCACCTTCTTTCCCTGGACCGATCGGGAAAGCCAAGTCTATGTCCACTTGCGCAAAGCACATCCGATTTATAACTCGCTGTATCGCGGAATAAGCTTCGATCGTAAGGCCCTGTATAAGTACCGGTCGATGCGGGCGCGCATCAAACACGCAATCGAGGCGAACGGACCCAATCCGCGGGTCCAGAGCCTGCTGGTTGGCGATTACGCCGTGTGATGCATTGAGGTCCGCCTGGGGGTGAATAGCCGCGGGACTGATCTCGGCATCGCGGTCGACCCTTGGGTTGCAGGCGGACGCGCAACTATTCATCTATTCATTGCAGGATGGATAATGGTCAGGACAGAATATGAGTTATAGGGCTTCCGCCACCAGTATCTCGCATTACGCAAAAGCCCGCCTGCGCCGCTCGCTCAAGGCTCGGCAGGTTCGCTACGACCTGCTGCGCAACGGGCTCAAGCAGGCGCGTCACGTCGTCATCTGCGTCATCCGCGACGAAGGGCACCGGCTGGCATTTTTCCTCCAGTATTATCGCGATCTCGGCTTCGAGCACTTCATCTGCATCGACAACGGCTCGACAGACGGCACAGCCGAATTGCTGTCCGGCTTCGACGATGTCTCCCTTCTTTCTGCTCACGGATCCTACAAGGCGGCGAGATTTGGAAACGACTGGATCAACGAAGTCATCAACCGGCACTGCCAGCAGAAATGGGTCCTCTATGTCGACGCCGATGAGTTCCTGGTCTATCCGCATTGCGACACACGACCAATCGATCAACTGACCGCCTATATCGATTCCACCGGCGGTCATTCGCTGCGCTCGGTTATGATCGACATGTACAGCCGGCATCCCGTTCTCGAAAACATATGCGAACCCGGCCGCAATCCGCTCGAGGTCTGCAATCTCTTCGACCGGTCCGGCTATGTCGCGCATTTCGACGAACGCACCTGGACGATATGGATCAAGGGCGGCGTCCGCGGCCGGGTCTATTTCCATGACCGGCTCTGGGATGGTCCCGCGCTCAACAAGATCCCTCTCGTCTATATCGAAGGTGAACGTCTTTTTCTCAAATCATCGCACCAGGTCTGGCCGCTCTCCCTGAATTTGGGCGACATGCGCGGAGCGCTCGGCGTATCCGGCGCCCTTCTGCATTTCAAATTCCTGTCGACCTTCGTTCACAAGGTTGCCGATGCCGCGCACCGCTCCCAGCACACGGAGGAATATGCGGTATATTCCTCGAGCAAGGACAAGGATGATTTCGTCTACGACGATACGGGCACCTACCGCAGCTGGAAGGATCTCTCCGATCACGGGCTTATTCAGGGTGAAGGCTGGAAATACTGGAAGAATGCCTCCGAAAGCGACGTCTAACCACTATTATCGGGAAGCCGCTTCAACCGCCGTCAAACACAAGCCCCGCCGAGGCGGGTTTTGTCGAGGCTTTCGCTGCCGCATTCGTCGAGGCGCCCTCAAGCGATGTGGACGCCACACCATCGGCGTAGGCTTCCAGCGCCTTCCGATTGAGAATACGGACTTTGCCCTGCATGCCGTCGACCACTTTGCTTTCGCGCAAATGCCGCAGGCATTGATTGACCTTTTCGCGCGACGCCGGCAGCGTCGCCGCCAGGTCATGTTGGGAGATGATCAGCTCATCGCCGCTATGTTGTGCATCCACTTTGTACACGGCAGAAAGGCGCAGCAGCGTCCGGGCCAATCTCTGCCTCAGGTTCGATCCAGCGTTGCAAATGATCCGCAGTTCGAGTTCGGAAACACGCGCCAGCGCCTTCGACAGGAGCTTCACCTGAAATTGCGGATCGTTCGCACACAAATCCCGCAGCAAACGACCATCGAAGTAATGCAGTTCGCAGTCCGATGAGGCGCGATATTCCAGGCTGAGGGATTGCTTGCGCAACACCTTCAATTCGCCGATCAAGCCGTCTTTTGGGATCATCTCCACGATGAACTCCCGTCCATCGGCAGCGGCGTGCTTGCGCTCACCATTCCGCGCTGGACGCAGGCGAACATGTCGATGGCGTCCCCGGCGCAGCCAATCACCTCACCCCGTCGAAACTATCGAACACTCGAACGGCAAAACGGGAACTCGTGATCCAGATCACCACGGCCGCCGTATATGATATCTGCAGGCCCTGAAGTAACCGCTTCGCCTATTCGCGCCGCGCATGCACCAGTCTTGTTATCTCTTATGACGGGAACTCGTGATCCAGATCACCACGGCCGCCGTATATGATATCTGCAGGCCCTGAAGTAACCGCTTCGCCTATTCGCGCCGCGCATGCACCAGTCTTGTTATCTCTTATGTTAATCGCTCCGTCCATACGACGAAACTCCATGCAGAATATTTTAGCTATTGCTATTCGGCGACATTCATAATTCATTAAATTGTAAAGTAAAATTATAATAATATAAAGTCTTCATCTTGATTTATACACAAATAGTGACTAATGCTCACATTAATATACAATATGATGCAAATTTAATTCTAACTCATCGATCATCTTAAGCCAAGACCGAATTTTTATACGATTTATGACAATCACTAAACGAAAAATTAGATTTATAGAATAATATCGTCCACTTTCATTAATTAATAATATTTTGTTTATATATCCAAAAAGCAAACAGTATCTTAAAGCTTTAAAAGAAGAACTTTGGGAAATAAAGAATTTATTCACCATTATGACCTCGGTCACAGACGTCAAACTTGTATTGAAGCAAGCTTCGGATGGTATTTCTGGGATTCGCCCAACGGAGACGCGGATGGCGGGAAAAAATCAGGGCATCAACCCAGCTGACCTTTGGCGGCGTAGCACCGGGGTGCGGAAGGAAGGGCGTCTCTTCAATTCGTCAAAATCCCATACAATCAGCAGAATTTTGAAGCGCGCGTTAGACTTTGTCATTGCGGCATCTCTTTTATTTCTTCTGTCGCCGCTCCTTCTGTCGGGAGCAGTCATTATAATGCTCAGCGATCGGGGTGCCGTTTTCAAATCCCATCGGCTTATCGGCTATAGGGGAAAAGAGTTCGGTTGCCTTAAGTTTCGGACGACACGATCAGACGCAACGCCCAGCCTGCATGCGGCTATCGTCGGCGACATCCTGACGCGATCGAGCCTCGACAAGCTTCCGCAACTGATCAACGTGCTGCTTGGGCAGATGAGCCTCGTCGGACCTCGCGCCATTGCCAAAGAGGAGCTGCCCCGTTACGGCGAACACGCCTATGCCTACGTCGCAGTCCGTCCTGGCCTGACCGGTCATTGGCAGATCAGCGAACACGTCAGTTATCAGAATAGAGTTTTCCTCGACGTCGAGTATCTGCGCAATTGGACACTCACGTTGGATTTCATGATAATGGCAAAGACTATGGCGGCCCTGCTTTCCAGGCACGCTTTACTGCCCAAGACGGACCTGTAGGGTCGTTCGGTTTTCCCTCATACTCGTAGCATTATCCGTGGGGGCGCTTGCCGGTCATAGGATCGCGCTCGGCAACAGAGTTCCTTTTCCGGCGCTTTTGCATATGCTCCCACAACGAGTAGGCGAATAGACCCGCCAGATAGCTCACTTCCATCAAGACAAGCGCTTGGAGGCAGTAGGCGATCGCATCCGAGAAGGAGGAACCTTTCAGCAGGATCACAGCACCCAAGGCAACGACCAGCAGAAATGCAAAGGTTGCAAAGGCCCAGGCGCGAATGGTCGCTCCAGCAGCGATGGAGATGGCAACCACGACAAGCGCGCTCTTCAGCATTAACCCGCTCCTCTCTTCACATCTCCTTTAAACCGCCGGCTGCCTCAATGACATGGCAAAAGCTCAAAGTCGAAGCGAAGTTCGATTAAAGTATTTTATCTATTATTGTTAAAATATTCCTAAAACACGCTCAGTAAGCCGACCGAACCAAGCGCAGAATATTCGGCTATTCATCCGACAGGGCCACTCTATCGTCCGAAACCAAGAGATGTTTGCGGCATGCAGCAAGATTAATGCACGTCATCATGTGCAGTAAGCCTCCTCCTTACCACGACAGAGTGATGATCCTCCCCCGACAATCGACCACGGTTCAACGAAACAGGGCTCGCCGGTGAATGGCGAGCCCTGCTGATGTCCTGCATCGATAAGGCTATTTCGAGACTGCGGCGGCCAATTGCCGTTTTGCGCCGCGCTGGAGGCTGAAATTTTCAAGCCAAGTAACTTGTTTCCTCAATTTCAACGCCGGCTTTTCGATGAATCTCCACGAGAAGGCGGCAAAGCAGGTCGCAATGATGCTACAGACAATGCCATTCAACCACCAGTTATGCGCCCAAGATCCGAGCGCTACGAACGCCTGTTGAATGGGATAGCCGTAGAGAAAAACGCCATAGGAATAGTCGGCCCCACTGAGAATGCCAAGCTTGCGGGGCGAGGTCAGGCCGAGGAAGACCGTGACATATCCGATTGCCGGAATGGCAATGAAATCTCCAAAGGAAGTGAACCAATAGGCCCATAATATGATTGTTGCCGAAGCAAGGAAAATTCTCACATCCCAGAGAACCTTGTCCTTGTAGAGATAGAAGGTCACCCCCATGAGAAACGCGCAGATGAGCAGATTGCCCGACGCGGTCGTGGGCATGGTTGCCCAATCGCTCTCATGTTTCCAATACCTTGCGATACCGAAGCTGATGATCAAAGCCGGCGTTGCGATAAGGGCGATCACCCGCCGCCTGACCACGCCGAGCAGAAACAGGGCGGCGATCGCGGCATAGCACTCAAGCTCGAAGGGCACCGTCCAGAGCTGCCCATTGACCATTGCGGCGTCGGGATTATCCAGGAATACACCAGGGAGATTGAAGTGGATGTGGCCTGTGACATTCAGCAGATAAGTAAAGAACTGAGGATCGGTGAAATAGTCACTTAGGTCATACTCTGTATAGATCGCTCCGAGTATAAAGGCTGCCAGCAATACCTCCACCGCAAGGGCAGGGTAGATCCGGATAAATCGGTTGCCGAGAAAGGAGATCAATGTCTTCGACCGTTCAAGACTGCCAGCCACTAGGAATCCGCTCAAGACGAAGAACATCGGCAGCACTGATTTGATGACAGGACGGAAAGGCGACTCCCAGAGAAACAGGTCATCGCCGTATGTGACGCGGGCCGTATGTATCCAAAGTACTGAAAAAGCTAACAGTAATCGCATATAATCGAATCCTGTCGGTCGCCCTTTCGCTAGATCAAGCTTTTCGCCGAGAAACATCTGTGGCCCTTTCAGAAGTATTGACTCGATTTGGATTGGCAAGCTGTCGCCGCAGCGCAGCGGCGGCATGATTGCCGGGTCGGGACCGCGTGTCAGTGACCAGAGCTACATTAGGAAAAATTGAAGGAGAGAGCGCCCCTCTCCCGAAGACGAGGCAACTGACCACAACCAGGCGATCGGGCAGCGAATTCAAATGAGGAAACCATGAAATTTCTGGCCAGGCTGTTTTTGATTGTTCTCGCCTTTATCGGATTGGGCCTGATAGGAGGCGGCGCCCTGCTGCTCAGCCTCGGTGGCTCGCCCTATTACGCGATCGGCGGGGTTGCCTATCTGGCTGCCGCGCTTCTGCTGTGGCGCCGGCAGATGTCTGGCGCCCTCATTGTCCTGCTTGTCGCAGCTCTCACCCTTCCCTGGGCACTATGGGAGTCGGGTTTCAATTTTTGGGCGCTCTTTCCGCGTTTGATGTCCCCCATCGCACTGGCGGGCTTTGCACTTCTCTTTGCGCCGTCGCTGTCGCCAACCGCCAACCGGAAGCTCTTTTACGGTGGCACTTTGCTTGCGGCGATCCTGCTCGCGGCGGGGTTCAGCCTTGCTTTCACGCCGCATGGGCTGATCCGCCCTTCCGCCGATATCCCCGCCTATAAGACTGCCAAGGGCAACAACTCCCCCTCCGACTGGACATCCTATGGCCGCAGCACGGCCGGGGATCGCTACTCCCCATTCGATCAGATCAACCGCGGCAATGTTGCCAAGCTCGATCTTGCCTGGACATATCGCACCGGGAAAAGCGATGGCGCCGACCAGAACACGCCGCTGCAGATCGGCGACACGATCTACACCTGCACGCCGACGGACGTGATCGCAGCGCTTGACGCAGATACGGGCAAACCGCGCTGGACCTTCGATCCGAAGGCGGCGGCGCCGTACTGGCAGCGCTGCCGCGGCCTCGGTTACTACAAGATGCCATCGGAGGCCCAATCAGCCGACGGTTTTTGCAATGAGCGTCTGGTGCAGACGACGATCGATGCCCGCCTCCTGGAGATCGACAGCAAGACCGGCGCGTTCTGCAAGGGCTTCGGAGACAATGGCACCGTGCGGCTTTCCCAGGGCATGGGTGAAGTCAAGTCAGGTTACTATTTCCAGACATCGGCCCCGCTGATTGCCCGTAATCTGATCGTCGTCGGAGGCTGGGTCATCGACAATCAGGAGGTTGGAGAACCCTCGGGCGTCATCCGCGCCTTCAATGTCGTCACCGGCGAACTCGAATGGGCATGGGATCTCGGCAATCCCGAGATCACCAAACTCCCGCCGGAGGGCCAGACCTATACGCGGGCCACGCCGAACATGTGGACGACTGCGGCATTCGACGACAAGCTCGGCCTCATCTATGCACCGCTCGGCAATACCACCCCGGATTATTACGGCGTCAATCGCCCGGCTTTCGCCGATCAATACAATGCCACTTTGGTGGCGCTCGATGTCACGACGGGACGGGAGAGATGGAAGTTCCAGACCGTGCATCACGATATCTGGGACTATGACCTGCCGGCCCAGCCGGTTCTGCTCGACCTGCCCGATGGCAATGGCGCCACCGTGCCGGCTCTCCTACAGACCACCAAACGCGGGCAGCTTTTCCTGCTCAACCGTCAGAGCGGTGTACCCCTTGCCGAGGTTCAGGAGAGACCAGTGCCGCAGGAAGGCGGCGCACCGGAAGAGAAGCTGTCTCCGACGCAGCCCTATTCCGTCGGCATGCCGACGATCGGTGCGGAACGGGTGACGGAGCAGACGGCTTGGGGACTGACGATGTTCGATCAGTTGGCATGCCGCATCGCCTTTCGAAAAATGCGCTACGACGGCGATTTCACCCCGATCGGCCCGCAATATGCGATCCAGCAGCCGGGAAATCTTGGCGGCCTCAATTGGGGGAGCGTGTCGGTCGACCTGCCCAACAACCGGGTCTTCCTGAACGATATCCGCGTGCCCAGCCTCTTCGCACTCATTCCCCGCGGGGAGTATGTCGATTTTGCCCTAACCACGACCGCTCACGGCCCCTCCGCCCCGCAGCGCGGCACGCCTTACGGCATGGCCACCGAAATGTGGACCTCGAGACTCCGCGTTCCCTGCACGCAGCCGCCCTTCGGCACCGTCACAGCCGTGGATCTGAACACACGCAAGATCGCATGGCAGGTCCCGGCCGGGACCGCCGAACAGCTCGGGCCGTTTAAGATCAAAACCAATCTGCCGATGCCAATGGGCCTGCCGAGTTATGCCGGCACGTCGGCGACCGCCGGCGGCGTCGTCTTCTTTGCCGGCTTCCAGGATTATTACATCCGCGCCTACGACGCCGAGAACGGCGATGAGCTCTGGAAATATCCCCTACCGGTCGGCTCGAGCGCCACGCCCATGACCTACGTCTCGCCGAAAACCGGCAGGCAATATGTGGTGATCTCGGTTGGCGGAGCGCCATATTCCAAGGACAACGGCGATTACGTGTTCGCCTTTTCTCTAAAAGACGAAGATTAGCGCCGCTGCCGGTCACACTGTGCTATTTTGGTCCGATGAGGAACTGAGGCTACGAGCGTGACGCGAAAACTGGCGGCGATCCTGGTCGCGGATGTAGTCGGCTAAAGCCGTCTCGCCGGTGCGGACGAGGATCGCATCCTGGCGCGGCTGAGAACCCTGCGCAGCGACCTGATCGATCCGACGATCGCGGTGCACAATGGCCGTATCGTCAAGCCCACCGGCGATCGAAGCCTCATCGAGTTTCGCAGCGCCGTCGACGCCGTGCGCTGCGCGATCGAGGTGCCGACGGCGATGGTCGAGCGCAATATCGGCGTGCTTCCGGAGCATCGCATCGAGTTCCGGGTCGGGATCCATCTGGGAGATGTTGTCGAGGAGAACGACGGCGACCTGATGGGCGACGGCGTCAACATCGCCGCGCGATTGGAGGGAGTTGCTCAGCCCGGCGCCATCTGCCTCTCCGAAGATGTCTACCGCCAGGTGAGAGCGCGGCTTGAATGTGCCGTGACTGATCTCGGCAAAGTCCCTCTCACCCTGGACACGCTTTGCGATGTCACCGGAATTGCCGAACCAGAAGTCAATCTTGGTCTAATCGGCGGCACCGGGACCAGCAAGAATCGCTGTAGCGAGAAGGGCGCCGGCGGCGCGGCGCTCCGCCGATGAACCTGCTGAAGGCGACAGTGCGCGATGGCCGGCTGGCGATTGCAGGTTCCGATGCCAGCCTGCCCCTGCTGGCCCGCTTCGCCGAAGCCGCCGTCAATGGCCGCGAACTCGTCCTCGGCATCCGCCCCGAGGCCCTTCGCACGGACGGCGCCGGCCCGTCGCTCAAGGCAACCCTTGAGGTCGCCGAGCTGGCCCAGAACTCGTCGTCACCGCCCTTGCCGGAAATCAGCGGCTGATGGCTTGCCTACCGCCGCGCACGCCGATCCGCGACGACGAAACGCTCACCCTCTTCTTCGACGAGGAGGCGATGCATCTCTTCGATCCGCAAACCGGCCTCAGCTGTCTTCGCGAGGGATAAGGACGATACGTACTTCGCGGACGCACCAAGCTGCAGGACGCTATTGCCTACACAAGGAAATAGCACGACACGTCCGATCGATGCCTCTCGGTCGGCCGGGACCGCCTGGTTCTCGCGGCTACGCTAGATCGCCCGCTCGCTATGGCGCTATCGAACGCGCGCGTCGCGAGTGGTCTTCGCCACATCGGGCTGGCCCGGTTTCGCTCCGCCGATGACAATAACCTTGTGAAAAAGCTCATACTAGGGCACAATTTATGAACGCATCTGAAGTTGCGGCACGATCTCATAGCCGGCCGTCTCGCGCCGAGTGACAGTTCGCGCCGGAGGGGCGGCGTCGATGGATCAGGGGTTCTTTCTTCTGTTCGCTACGGTGTCCGTGATCACCGCTCTGACGGTGGTCCTGGCGCGGAATCCGGTTCACAGCGCATTGGCGTTGATGGCGTGTTTCCTTAGTATCTCGGCCATCTTCGTCTTGCTCGAGGCGCCGTTCCTCGCGGTCATCCAGATCTTTGTCTATGTCGGCGCGATCATGGTCCTGTTCCTGTTCGTGATCATGATGATCGATGTGCGCGAAGCGGTGTTGCAGCGGTTCTTGCCGGGCGGCAACCTTCCGGCTCTGGTGCTGGTCGTTCTGCTTGGCGTCGAGATGCTTGTGCTGGTGCTCTGGAGTGACCGCTTTTCGGTCATCGAATCTGTCGCCATACCCGGCGGCGATCAGATCAGACAGCTCAGCACGACGCTTTTCGCCGACTATCTCCTGCCGTTCGAAATCGCCTCCGTGATCCTTTTGGCGGCCCTGGTCGGCGCCATCGTGCTGGCGCGGAAGGAGCCGGAGTGATGGTTCCGCTCTGGTGGTATATTGTGCTTGGAGTGGTCCTGTTCGTGATCGGAGCGGCGGGCGTACTGATCCGGCGCAACATTCTGGTGGTGCTCATGTCGCTGGAGCTGTTGCTCAACTCGGTCAACATCAACTTCATCGCTTTCGGGCATTACTACGCCGATTTTCGCGGGCAGATCTTCGCGATCTTCGTCATCGCAATCACCGCGGCGGAGGTTGCGGTCGCCCTCGGTATCCTGGTCGCCCTCGTGAGGAACAAGTCCACCCTCAAGGTCGACGACGTGACCATGATGAAAGGATAGCGGTTTGGACCCGGTGATATCGATCCGGCCGCTGCTTGCCGTTGCCGTCGCAGGTCTGGCGGCCCTTGCGATTCTCCTTCTGGACAACCGTGAGAAACTCCGCGATGTCGTCTCCCCGTTGGCCGCAATCGCCATGTTCGCGATTGTCGCCTCGATGGCGCCCACCGTGCTGGCGGGCCGGACGATCGATTTGCGCCTGTTCGAGATCCTGCCGGGGATTGACTTCGCTTTTCGGGTCGACTCGCTCGGCATGGTGTTTGCCACCGTCTCGTCGCTGCTGTGGATCGTGGCTGCGATTTATTCCATCGGCTACATGCGGCACTTGCACGAGCACGCGCAGACCCGGTTCTTCGCCTGCTTCGCCAGCAGTCTGGCCGCCGCCGCAGGGGGCGCCTTCGCCGCCAATTTGTTTACGCTGGTGATCTTCTACGAGGTGCTCAGTCTCGTTACCTATCCCCTCGTGTACCACCACGAGGACGAGCAAGGATGGACGAGCAGCCGCAAGTACCTCGTCTATCTGATGGGCGCGTCGAAAAGCGTGCTGCTCGCCGCGTTGGCGCTGACCTACCACATTGCCGGGTCGCTCGACTTTGTGACGGGCGGGCTGCTGGCGGGAGCTGATGCCTCCGCGCTGCTGCTGACGGTCGTGTATTTCTGCTATCTCTTTGGCTTCGCCAAGGCCGCGGTAATGCCGATGCACGCCTGGCTGCCTGCCGCGATGGTGGCTCCGACACCGGTCAGCGCGCTCCTGCATGCGGTGGCCGTGGTCAAGATGGGCGTGTTCTGCGTGCTGCGAGTGGTCTTCCATGTTTTCGGCGTCGAACTGGTGGGGAAGCTGGGCCTCGGTATCGCCACGGCCTATCTGGTTTCGTTCACGATCCTCATGGCGTCGGTCTACGCCCTCACGCGGGACGACCTGAAGGCGAGGCTCGCCTATTCGACCGTCAGCCAACTCTCCTACATCGTGCTGGGCGCGGTTCTGTTGTCGCCGGTCGCGATGGTCGGCGGCATCATTCACATCGCGGCGCATGCGTTCTCCAAAATCACACTCTTTTTCTGCGCGGGTTCAATCTATTGCGCATCTGGCAAGCGCAACATCAGCGATATGGCTGGGATCGGCCGAAGGCTGCCCTGGACGATGGGGGCATTCTTCGTCGGTTCGCTCAGCATGATCGGGGTGCCGCTGACCGCGGGCTTCGTCAGCAAGTGGTATCTGGTACGGGGTTCGGTGGAGGCGGGGGAAATCCCATTCCTGATCGTGCTCCTCATAAGTTCGGTCCTGAATGCCGCCTATTTCCTGCCAATCAGCTATCTCGCCTTTTTCGGGACTGAGGCACAGGAGAGCCCCGCGACGGTTCGGGAAATTCCGATGGTCACGATCCCGCTGGTCGCAACCGCCATCCTGTCGGTGCTGATGGGCATCTTCCCTGGCTATTTTCTCACCTTGGCGGACGGAGTGGTCAGATGATCAAGCGCGTGGTCGATTTCTTCGGCGCCGAAGAATATGCGCATCAGCGGCGCCGGCTGTTCTATCTGGCGCTCGTTCTTATCGTCATCGCCGACTTTCTAGTTCCCCGCGAACACGCCGAATACCTGTGGGACCACCTGCCGGGCTGGTCGGCTGTCTACGGCTTCGGCTCCTGCGTGCTTCTCATCTTCGTTTCCAAGTTTCTCGGCCATCGGGCTGGGCTGATGCGGCGCGAGGACTACTATGACTGAATTCATCCATCCGGCCCTGCTCTTCATTCTCGGCGCTCTGCCGATCCCATTCCTCAGAGGATCGATCCGCAAGGCTTATCTGCTGCTGATCCCGGCGTTGGCGATCCTCGCCGTGGTCACGATGCAGCCGGACAACTACGGCGCGGCGTCGTTCCTGGGGCAGCAAATTCAGATCGCGAAGGTCGACAAGCTGAGCAGCGTCTTTGCCACGGTTTTCACCATCATGGCTCTGATCGGAACGGTCTACGCGCTGCACTTGCCTCGCCCCGGCCAGCACGTCGCTGCGTTCGTCTACGTCGGGAGCGCGCTCGGCGTGGTATTCGCCGGCGACTACCTGACGCTATACCTGTTCTGGGAAGGCATGGCGTTTGCCTCTGCCTATCTAGTCTTCGCACAGGGCGGCCGGCAAGCGATCAGCGCCGGGTTTCGGTATCTCATGGTTCATATCACCGGCGGCGTCGTCCTGCTTGGCGGAATCATTCTCTACGGGCTTTCAACAGGCTCGCTACTCCTAGGCCCGATCGAGGGGGGGATGGGCGCCGGCGCCTACCTGATCCTTGCCGGGTTCCTTCTGAACGCCGCCGTGCCGCCGCTCAACGCCTGGCTGACCGACGCTTACCCTGAGGCAACAGTCACCGGGGCGGTATTCATGAGCGCCTTCACCACCAAGACCGCCGTGTATGTGCTGGCGCGCGCGTTTCCGGGAACCGAGCTTCTCGTTTGGCTCGGCACCGCGATGGCGCTTTACGGCGTCATCTATGCAGTACTGGAGAACGACTGCCGGCGCCTGTTGGCCTATCACATCGTCAGCCAGGTGGGGTATATGGTGGCGGGCGTCGGCATCGGGACCGAGATGGCTGTCAACGGCGCCACCAGCCATGCCTTCGCGCATATCCTCTACAAGGCGCTTCTGTTTATGGGTGCTGGGGCGGTGATCTACGTCACCGGCCGTCGCAAGCTCACAGAGCTTGGCGGGCTCTACAAGACCATGCCGCTGACAGTGGCGCTCTACATGGTCGGCGCCTTCGCGATCTCGGCATTTCCCTTCTTCTCCGGCTTCGTCACCAAATCGATGGTGATCGCCGCTGCCGGACAGGATCATCGGGCGCTGGTGGTGCTGGCGCTGACAATGGCATCGTCGGGGACCTTCCTGCACACGGGCTTGAAGCTGCCGTATTACATGTTTTTCGGCACGGACCCGAAACTGGAGGCGCGGGAGCCGCCGCGCAACATGCTGGTCGCGATGGGAATGGCGGCGGTGCTTTGCATTGCGATCGGAGTGTTCCCGCAGCCGCTTTATGCGCTTCTCCCCTATCCGGTCGACTTCGAACCTTACACTGGCCTCCATGTCACGGAGAGCCTCGGCGTGCTGATGTTCACTGCCTTCGGGTTCGTGCTGTTCCTGCGGGCGCTCGACCCGGAGAACACCATCAGCATCGACACCGACTGGTTCTATCGCAAGGGCGCGCGGGTCTTCATGTGGCTCGCCGAACGACCGCTGGCGCGCTACGAGAAGGCGGTGAGCGACGTGTCCGAAACCGGGGCGCTGCCGCTGCTGTATGGAGCGGCACGGGCGGGACTGCGGATCGATCTCACCGGGGTGGACGCTGTCGTGAACGGCGTTGCCCGCTCGATCCTGCGCGGCGGCGGGCGGCTCCGGCGACTCCAGACCGGCGTCGTGACCCATTACGTGCTGGCGATGATCGTCGGTGTGATCGCGGCCACCGCCATCTTCGCCGTGGCGTGGCGGTAGGGGGTCACATGGGGTTACCGCTACTCAGCCTCATCGTATTCACACCCGCCGCCGGGGCAGCGGTTCTGATGGTTCTGCGCAGCGACGCTGCGGTGCGATGGATGGCGCTGGGTGTCACCGTCCTCGACCTCGCTCTCTGCATCGCTATGTTGGCCGGTTTTGACACTACGACCCACGCGATGCAGTTCACCGAGACGCGCCCGTGGGTTCCTGCGCTCGGGATCACCTATGCGCTTGGAATTGACGGAATCAGTGCCCTCTTCGTTTTCTTGACCGCGCTGCTGGGCTCGACCTGCGTGCTAGCCTCGTGGGTCGCGATCGATCGCAACGTGAAGGAATTCATGGTCAGTTTGCTGGCCATGGAGGCGCTGATGCTGGGGGTTTTCTGCGCACTCGACCTGTTCTTGTTTTACGTCTTCTGGGAGGCGATGCTGATCCCGATGTACCTGATCATCGGCGTCTGGGGCGGCGACGGCCGGGTCTATGCGGCCTTCAAGTTCTTCCTTTACACGCTGGCAGGCAGCGTCCTGTTCCTGGTCGGCGTCATCGTGCTCTATTTCAACGGCGGCGAGACCTTCGACATTCTCGCTCTGACAGCACAGGATTTGCCGTTCCGGGTCCAGTCGTGGCTGTTTTTCGCTTTCCTGGTCGCCTTCGCAGTCAAGGTGCCGATGGTGCCGGTCCATACCTGGCTGCCGGACGCCCATGTGCAGGCGCCGACAGCGGGCAGCATCATCCTCGCCGGAGTGCTGCTGAAGATGGGCGCCTACGGCTTCCTGCGGTTCTCGCTGCCGATGCTGCCGGAGGCGTCGGTGTATTATTCAACCCTGATGCTTTCGCTTTCGGCACTTGCGATCGTCTATGGCGGGTTGCTTGCGCTGGCGCAGGATGACCTCAAGAAGCTGGTGGCCTATTCCAGCATCAGCCACATGGGCTTCGTGACGATGGGGATTTTCGCGCTGAACCTCCGCGGGCTCGAGGGCGGCATCCTGCAAATGTTCAATCATGGCGTGACGACGGGCGCGTTGTTCCTGTTTGTCGGCCTGATCTACGAGCGGACCCACACCCGCAGCATCGCCGATTATGGTGGGCTGATGAAGGCAGCACCAGTCTATACCGCGTTTCTTGCCTTGTTCATCCTGTCGTCGATGGCGCTGCCGGGAACGAATTCGTTCGTGGGTGAGTTGCTCGTGCTATCTGGCGGGTTTGCGGCCAACCAGGCCGTCGGCGCGGCCGCCGTTCTGGGCGCATTGCTGGGCGCGGCCTATCTGCTCGGCATGTATGGGAAGGTCGCGCTTGGTCCGGCGAGTGTCAGTGCCCGATTTAAGATACGTGACGTAAACGCCCGCGAGATCGCTGCGATCCTGTCGCTGAGCGTCTTCGTGCTCTGGGTCGGGCTCTATCCAAAACCTTTTCTCAACATCATCGATGCCTCGGCGAAACATCTGCTCGCGCAGGTGCACGGTGAGGAGAGTGGCCAATGACCGCCGCTGCTCTTCTCCAGTCGGTCCTTGCGAGCCTGCCCGAGATCATCGTGGTCACGGGGGCCTGCATCCTGCTGATTCTGGGACAGTTTGTGCAAAAGAGACAGGAACATTTCCTTGTCTGGGCTTCCGTTGCCATCGTACTGATTGCCGCCTTGGCGACACTCATGCTGGCGGGCGAGGTGCGGCCGGCCTACACGGGCATGTTCGTCGCCGACCGCTTCGCGGTCTTCTTTAAGTTCGTGTTCTATTTAGCCACCGTCCTGACATTCCTCCTCTCAAGAAAATATGCGGATATCGAAGGGATCGGCAGCAGCGAATACTATGTCCTGCTGCTCTTCGCGCTTTCGGGAATGATGATCATGGCGTCGGCCACCGATCTCATGTCGATCTATGTGGGCCTCGAACTGGTGGTGCTCTGTACCTATGTGCTGACCGGCTTCCTGCGGCGAGAGCGGCGGTCGAACGAAGCGGCGCTGAAATATGTGATCCTTGGCGCGGTCTCGACCGGGATTTTCCTTTACGGCGTTTCGCTGGTCTACGGGCTGACCGGCACCACCCAACTGGACGCGATGGCTGCAGCGGTAACCGGCAATCCGCGCGATCCCGGATTGCTGCTAGCGGTAGTCTTCATTGTCGCGGGGTTGGTCTTCAAGGTCGGCGCGGTGCCGTTCCATATGTGGGTTCCGGACGTCTACGAAGGCGCGCCGACGACGATCACCGCGTTCATGTCGGTCGGCCCCAAGGCGGCGGGGTTCGCGGTCATCCTGCGGGTGTTCCTCAACCCCCTGGTCGCAGCTTCAGACGTCTGGATCATCGTCGCGGTCATTGCGGTGGTGACGATGGCGCTTGGCAGCTTCGTGGCGCTGGTCCAGGACAATTTCAAGCGCCTCCTGGCCTACTCCAGCATCGCCCATGCCGGCTTCGCCATTTTCGGCGTGGCCGCTGGCGGCGCCGATGGGATCGCCAGCGTGATGCTCTATCTCCTGATCTACGCGTTCATGAATCTCGGCATTTTCGGCACCGTCATCATGATGCGGAACGGCGATTTTTCGGGCGAGGTCATCGACGACTATGCGGGTTTCGCCAAGTCACATCCGGGGCTGGCGCTCCTAATGCTGCTCTATCTCTTCTCGCTGGCCGGTATTCCGCCGACGGCCGGGTTCTTCGCCAAGTTTTACGTGCTGGTCGCCCTCGTCGAGCGTGGTTTCGTCATGCTGGCTGTTATCGCAGTACTGCTCAGTGCCGTCGCCGCCTATTTCTACATCCGCATCGTGATGGTGATCTACATGCGCGAGCCGAAGAGGGCGTTCGCCCCGGCGCTGACCCCTTTGGTGAGCGCGACACTCGCCGTCACCGCTGCCGGCACCATCGGCATCGGCCTATTTCCGTCGTGGTTTCTAAAGCTTGCCCAAGATTCGGTCTTTGGCGGGTGAGCGATTGGATTTGCAATGATCACACCGACGGAATAGACTTGAAGGCAGAGGAAGGATTGCCCAAGTCGCGCCGCGGCGTGGTCGATGGGCGACCGGTGCAGTGATATGACTGCAATGGAATTTTTGCCGGTTCTTTTCATGGTCGCCGGAGTCGTTCTGGTGGCGGGGGTGACGTTGTTCGTCTCCTCGCTGCTGCGCCCATCCAATCCTTATCCCGCCAAGAACATGCCCTATGAATGCGGCATGGACGCAGCGGGCGAGGCGGCGGCGGGCCGCTTCAGGGTGCCGTTCTTTATCCTCGCGATCCTGCTGGTCGTTTTCGATGTCGAAGCGATGTTTCTCTTTCCCTGGGCCGTCGTCCTGAAAGAGATCGGCCTGGTCGGCTATATCGAGATGTTCGTCTTCATATTGCTGCTTCTCGTGGGTTTCGCCTACGCCTGGCTGAAAGGAGCGCTTGAATGGGAGGCGTAAACAACGCGATCCGCGACAGCGTGCTGTTCACTACGGCCGACAGCATCATTGGTTGGAGCCGAAGATCGGCGCTGTGGCCGGAGACCTTCGGCATTGCCTGCTGCGCCATCGAGATGATCTCCGCCGGTTGCGCCCGCTACGATCTCGACCGGTTCGGCGTGGTGTTCCGCCCTTCGCCGAGACAATCCGACGTCATGATCATCGCCGGCACAGTGACCCGGAAATTCGCGCCCGTCGTGCGGCGGCTCTATGACCAGATGCCGGAACCGCGCTGGGTGATCGCCATGGGCACCTGCGCTATTTCGGGCGGGGTCTACAACACCTACGCCGTGGTGCAGGGATCGGAGACCTTCGTGCCCGTCGATGTGCATGTGCCTGGCTGTCCGCCCCGGCCTGAGGCGCTGATGCATGGCTTCCTCCTGCTTCAAGAAAAGATCAAGAGGTCGCGGGCGCTCGCCGGAACACCTCTGGATCGGGTTATAGCGTCATGAGTGCGGAGCCGTCCCTCAATCGCGCTCCGATCATCGAGCGCTTCGGAGAAACCATCGAGGACCTCGGCACTGCGCACGGCATCGACGCCTTTGCCGTTCCCCCCGAGAGGATCGTCGAGTTCTGCCGGCTCCTGAAAGAGCATCCGGCGCTGCAATTCAATTTCCTCTCGGACATTTGCGGGGTCGATCATTATCCCGAAACGCCGCGGTTCGAGGCGGTCTACCATCTCTATTCGCTGCCCAATAGGTGGCGGGTCCGCATCAAGTGCCGCCTTGGCGATCCTCCTGAAGTGCCTTCGGTCACGGGAGTTTGGCGCACCGCCAACTGGCATGAGCGTGAGGCCTGGGACATGTATGGCATCAGCTTCGCGGGACATCCCGATCTGCGCCGGATCTATATGTGGGAAGGCTTCGAGGGCTTTCCCCAGCGCAAGGATTTCCCCCTCAGGGGCTATAAGGACAAGTTGAACCCCTTCGGTGCCGAAGGTCCGCCGCCAACGCAGCCCGACCTTGCCACCAGGGACATTCCGTAAGGGAGGCCGTTCTACGCCGGAACGATGAGATGACCGAAGTCACCGAGCTCAGCAGGCCTGAGGGCGAAGCGCTCAATACCAGGGAAGTGCTTCTCAATCTCGGTCCGCAGCACCCCAGCACCCATGGGGTTCTTCGGCTCGTCCTCGAACTGGACGGCGAGTTCGTCGAGCGCGTCGATCCGCATATCGGCTACCTCCATCGCGGCACCGAAAAACTGGCGGAGAGCTTCACCTATACCCAGATTTTCCCGCTGACGGACCGGCTCGACTATCTCTGTCCGCCCTCGAACAACCTCGCTTTCGCGCTGGCGGTGGAGAAACTCCTCGGCATAGAAGCACCGATCCGGGCGCAATATATCCGCGTGATGATGGCCGAGCTGGCACGGATCTCCGGTCACCTCCTGATCACGGGCGCTTTGCCGATGGATCTCGGCGCCATGACCGCGTTGCTTTACGTCATGCGCGAACGTGAAAT
The DNA here is from genome assembly GCF_014200175.1 of Rhizobium lentis. Classification (GTDB taxonomy): domain Bacteria; phylum Pseudomonadota; class Alphaproteobacteria; order Rhizobiales; family Rhizobiaceae; genus Rhizobium; species Rhizobium mulingense. The sequence continues at coordinate 32,727 of NZ_JACHBD010000021.1, forward strand.
GATCATGGACCTCCTGGAAATGATCACCGGCGCGCGCATGCACACCTCGTTCTGCCGGGTCGGCGGAGTGCGCGAGGACCTGCCTGACGGATTCTTCCCCAAGATCCGGGAGTTTTGCGACATCTTTCCGAACCGGATTCGCGACTATGAGCGACTGCTCGAAGATAACCGGGTGTTTCTCAATCGCACGAAGGGGATCGGCGTGATCTCCGCCGAGGATGCCGTCGATCTCGGCCTCAGCGGCCCGAACCTGCGTGCTTCCGGTGTCGACTGGGACATCCGGCGCGATGAGCCCTACGAGATCTACGACCGGCTCGATTTCAACGTCATCACCCGTCATGAGGGCGATTGCTATGCACGCTGGCGATGCCGCGTCGACGAGATGCGCGAAAGCATAGGGATCATCGAACAATGCATCGACCAGATGCCTGAGGGGCCGTTCCAGATCGATATGCCGACAATCGCCTTCCCACTGGATAAGGATCGGGTGCACTGCTCGATGGAGGCGCTGATCCAGCATTTTGACCTGTCGGCCTACGGCTTCAAGGTGCCGAAGGGCGAGGTCTATTCGGCGATCGAGGCCCCAAAGGGCGAGCTTGGCTTTTACATCATCAGTGACGGCTCGCCAAAACCGTTCCGCATGAAGGTGCGGGCACCCTCGTTCGTCAATCTTCAGGCCCTCTTCGGGGTCAGCAACGCCCGCTATCTGGCGGACATGATCGCCGTGCTCGGCAGCCTCGACCCCGTAATGGCGGAGGTGGACAAGTAGCAGAGGATTTGGACGTGATGACCCTGCGCGAAAAGATCGAAGAGGCGGCGGCGCGGTATCCAGACCAGCGCTCGGCGATCATGCCCGCGCTTCGGATCGCGCAGACGGAGCATGGCCATTTGCCTGGTCCGGTGCTGGAGGAGGTCGCCAACATTCTCGGAGTCGAGCGGATCTGGGTCTACGAGCTGGCGACCTTCTACACGCTCTTCCATACCGAACCGGTGGGCATGTTCCATCTGCAGCTTTGCGACAACGTCTCCTGCATGCTGTGCAGCTCCGAGGACCTGCTGAGGCATCTGGAGGAGGTCCTCGGGATCAAGAAGGGCGAAACCACCCCAGACCTGCTGTTCACGCTTTCGACCGTCGAATGCCTCGGCGCCTGCGAGATGGCTCCAGTGATGCAGGTTGGTGATGACTATCACGGCGACCTCGACATCGCGCGCATCGACGCGCTTCTCGACAGGTTGCGAACGGAGGCGGGGAAAGCGACTGGTGCCGATCTCGCCTCAGCAGCACCGCCGGGAGAATAGCGTCATGTTCGAACCGATCCTCCTCAAGAATGTCGATGTTCGGGATGGCCATCTGCTCTCCACCTTCGAGGCCGGCGGAGGCTACCAGGCTCTGGCCAAGGTGCTGTGCGAAAACACGCCTGACGAGGTTATCGACCTCGTCAAGCGGTCCAATCTACGCGGTCGCGGCGGTGCCGGATTCCCAACGGGCATGAAATGGGGTTTCGTGCCGAAGCGGACCGGCAAGCCGACATATCTGTGCTGCAACGCCGATGAGGGCGAGCCGGGCACGTTCAAGGATCGGATCATCATGGAGCGCGACCCGCATCAACTGATCGAGGGGTTGGCGGTAAGTGCATACGCGATTGGGGCCGAAACCGCCTATGTCTACATTCGCGGAGAATATGTGACGGCGATCCGTCGTCTGGAGCAGGCGATCGCCGAGGCCCAAGCAAAGGGTTATCTCGGAAAGCGCATTCTGGGCTCGGATTTCAATTTCACCATACACATCCACTGCGGCGCCGGCGCCTATATCTGCGGCGAAGAGACTGCGATGCTCGAGTCGCTCGAGGGCAAACGGGCGCAGCCGCGATTGAAGCCGCCATTTCCGGCCGTGGCTGGGCTCTACGCAAGCCCGACAGTGATCAACAACGTCGAAACGCTCGCTTGCGTGCCGCATATCGTTACGCGGGGGTCGGACTGGTTTCGGGGCATCGGTCCGGACAAGAGCCCCGGGCCGAAGCTCTACTGCCTCAGTGGGCAGGTGCGCAAACCCGGCCTCTATGAGTTGCCGATGGGCATACCGCTGCGCGAACTGGTCGAGAACCACGCCGGCGGCGTGCTGCCGGGCCGCAAAATCAAGGCGGTCATCCCGGGCGGGGTCTCAGCGCCGGTCATACCGGAGCACGGGCTGGAGGTCGGGATGGATTTCGACTCGCTGGCCGCCGCCGGCTCGATGCTCGGCTCGGCTGGCGTTATTGTGATCGACGACTCGACCTGCATGGTCAAGGTCGCGACCCGGATCATCGAATTCTTCCATCATGAGTCCTGCGGCAAGTGCACGCCATGCCGGGAAGGATTGAACTGGGTCGTGAAGGTCCTGCGCCGGGTCGAGGCCGGCGAAGGTGCTGCCGGCGATCTGGAGCAGCTGGAGATGCTCTGCAAGGGCATTTTCGGCAATACGTTTTGTGCCTTGGGTGACGGGGCGGCGATGGGATTGCGGGCTGCACTCGCGCATTTTCGCGCTGAGTTCGTCGCCCATATCGAGGAGCACAGGTGCCCCTTTCACTGAAGGCCTGCGCCGCGACAGGAGTGCGAGGAAGTATGGTTAGCATTACGATCGATGGACAAACGCTGGACGTGGAGGCTGGCTCGACGGTGCTGCAGGCCGCCCGGCGTTTGGGCATCGATATCCCAACCTTCTGCTATCTGAAGCGTCTGCCGCCGCTGGCCTCCTGTCGCATGTGCCTGGTGGAGATCGAGGGGCAGCGGCGGCTGCAGCCGTCCTGCGCCACCGCCGTCACCGAGGGTATGGTGGTGCGGTCGAACACAGCTCTGATCGAGGAAACGCGCGCTTCCATGCTCGATATGTTGCTCGCCAACCACCCCCTCGACTGTCCGATCTGCGACAAGGGCGGCGAATGCGAGCTTCAGAACATGGTGATGGCCTATGGGCCTCGCAAAAGCGAGTTTCACGATCCAAAACGTGTATTCCATTCCGAGGACATCCGTCTCAGCCCGGTCATCATCATGAACGTCAACCGCTGCATCCAGTGTCAACGCTGCGTCCGGATGTGTGAGGAGGTCGTCGGCGCGGTCGCCCTGGGTACCGTTGAAAAAGGCATGGATACCGCCGTCACCGGCTTCGAGGGCAGTCTCGCAAGCTGCGATCAGTGCGGCAATTGCGTCGAGGTCTGCCCGGTCGGCGCGCTGATGAGCTTCCCCTATCGCTACAAGGCGCGGCCCTGGGATCTGGTCGAGACCGATACGGTCTGCCCGCATTGTGGCACCGGTTGTCAGTTGACGGTGGGCACGCGCAAGGGCGAGTTCATGCGGGTGCGCTCGAAGTGGGACGAGGGGCTTAACCGCGAAGTGCTCTGCGTTCGGGGACGCTTCGGCCTGGATTTCGTCGCGAACCGGGACCGGATCAAGCGACCGATGATCCGTCGTGATGGCACCCTGGTTCCGGTTTCCTGGGACGAAGCGGGGGACTATCTGCGCCAGCGGCTGTCGGCCGTCGAGGGCAAGGCTGCCGGCGGGCTGGCCTCGCCTCGCCTACCCAACGAGATACTCTATCAGTTTCAGAAGCTGATGAGGACCGCGTTCCGGACCAACAGCATTGATTGCTCGTCACGCTGGTCCGCGCCCTTCGATACGCTCGGCCCGCTAATGGCAGCCTTCAACAGCCGCGCACCGCTGGACGAAGTGATCGGCAACGACTGCGTGCTCATCGTCGGCGGCAACGTCACCGAGGAGAACCCGGTCACCGAATACCTGCTGCGGGATGGCGTGCGGCGACGGCAGACCGGATTGCTCATGCTCTCGGCGCGGCCATCCCGTCTGGATGCCCATGCCAGGGTGGTGGTTCGCGTGCCGCCGGGCGGAGAAGCGGCGAGCCTTGCGGCGGTGGTGGCCGGTCTCGTAGCGGCAGTTGGTGAGGCCTTACCGGGCAACGTTCTCGCGGGCATTGGCGCGACAATCGGCAAGCCAGCGGCGGAAACCGGCATTGACGGGCCGGATCGTCTGGCCGCGGCGCTTAAGGAAGGCCGCAGCGTCACCGTACTAGTCAGCGTCGACCTCCTGAGATCACCCGAAGCCAGCGCGACGCTGCAGCAGATCAATAATCTGCTGCAGGCTCTGCGCCTGCTCGGCAAGGACCTGGCGATGCAGTTCCTCTTCGACCGTGCCAACCAGATGGGCGCTTGGGACATGGGAGTTCTGCCGGCGGCTCTGCCGGGGTTGCAGGCGATAACCGACGACGTAGCGCGCGCAACGCTTGCGCGGAACTGGGGCGCCGAAATCCCGTCTGACCCCGGCGCGGATCTCGACGCCATGCTGGAACTCTGCGTTGGCGGGCGGATGGGCGCTCTCTACATCGTCGCAACCGACCCTCTGATTGCCTATCCCGACAGGGATTTCGTGACGCGGGCGCTTGGCGCCGCCGATCTCCTGATTGTGCAGGACGCCTTCCTCACGGATACGGCGGGCCTTGCCGACGTCGTCCTACCCGCGGCAGGTTACGGCGAGGAAACCGGCACGTTCACCAATAACGAGGGCCGGATCCAGAAGATCCGCAAATTTCGCGAACCCGCCTTCGAGGCGCGGAGCAATCTGGCGATCTTCGACTTCGTCGCGGCGCTTCGCAACCAGGCACTGCGGCCGTCGACGCAAGGCGAAATTTTCGACGAGGTTGCGCGGCTTGTTCCCGCCTACCAGGGATTGACACAGGATGGACTTGGCGCCGACGGCGCATTCACCAAGGCAGCGCCGACGGCACCTGTGGCCACGTTCTTTTCGCCGCCGCCCGTCCCGCCAGCAGCCGACCGGCTCATGCTGATCACCGGTGACTGCCTGTTCCACAACGGATATCTTTCCGAACGGTCGGACATCCTGAACACGGTCGCCAATGATCCCTATGTCGCGATGAGCGCGCAGGATGCTGTACAGCTTGGCCTTTCGGATGGCGATCAGGTCATTGTGCGGTCCGCCCAGGGCGAACTGGCGGCGCAGTTGAAGATCGACCCCCGGTTTCCCAGGGGCCTCGTCTTCGTTCCGGAAAACTACAGAGCCTTGCGTCTCAACGGCTTGATGCGGCGGGGTGAGTACCCATGCCCGGTGGAAGTCCAGAAGGTGCACGCCACTCTTGAGGCCGACCGCACGAGCCGGATCTGGCGTGGGGTCTGAAGATTTGGAGTCGGGCCGCCGCGCGTCCGCAAGCTGCCCTGCCCCAGCGTCCTCACAATCAAGCTAGAGCATGATGCCGAAAAGTGTGAGCGGTTTTCGGGCGACATCATTGCTCTAACTGTTTAATTTAGAACAGGATTCAGATTTTAGGCCGACCAGGCCTAAAATCATCCTGTTCTAGCGACGTCAGTGATACCTGGTCCCGCAGATGTAATCCTGCAGATCCTGCTCTGTGCGCTGCGCTTCGTCGAGCCTATGTTTAACCACGTCGCCGATACTGACCACGCCGACAACGTCGCCTCCATCCAGGACCAGCACATGACGCGTACGCCGCTGGGTCATGATCCCCATCACGGAGGGGAGCAAATCCCGTGTCGAACAGGTCGCCACATTGCGGTTCATGACATCCCCGACCCGCATCATCGCCGCCTCGGCCCCGTATTCCGCCACCGCATTGCAGCAATCCCGCTCCGATAGCGAACCCAGGTATTCGTCGTTCGATTGGCTGACGACGACGAAGCCGATATTGTTGTCGCGAAACAGCCTCAAGACTTCCAACATCGTCTGATCGGGCGCGACCGCGATGACACCGACACCCTTGTTCTTCATGATTTCGCCGACAAGCATCTGAGCCTCCTGTCTGCGCGCTCCGGCTTGACGGATGGCGCGCGTTCACGTTCGCCGGATATTCCGCCACCAGTTATAGCCCTGCATCTCTTTCGTCTCGACGAGCACGTCCTTCTTGGTATTCAGGCGTGCGGTAACCACGCCGCCGCCGGTTGCCGCCTTGCCCGGCTTGGCGAGCAGGTCGTCGCGCCCGATCACCAGGTCACGCGAGGAAAAACTCGAAAATTCGTACTGCTGGCCAAGGGCGATTGCATCCGCTGGACAGGCGTCCTCGCACAGCCCGCAGAACAGGCAGCGAGCCGTGTCGATCTCGAATTTGGCCGGGTGCCGGTTGCCCTTCTCGTCCTCGTAGGGGACGACTTCGATACAGTCGCAGGGACAGATCCGCGCGCAGAGTTCGCAGGCCACGCACTTGATCTCGCCCTCTTCATCGCGCGTAAGGAAGTGATGCCCTCGATAGCGTGAATACGGGAGCCATTTTTCCTTGTCCGGATATTGCATGGTTACGGTTCTGGAGAACAGGTAGCCGAAGGTCAGAACCAACGCATTCGCCAGATCGGCGAAGAACGCCCAACCAATCCATGTTCCAACTTTGTCCTGCGCGCGCGACATCGCCGCCTCGCTACGGAGCCGCCATGGCCCCTAAAAGTACGCCGGTTATAATTATGTTCGCCATCGACAGAGGAAGCAAGACTTTCCATCCGATCGCCATCAGTTGGTCGTAGCGGTAGCGGGGGAAAGTGAAGCGGAACCAGATGAACACATAGACGAAGAATGCGACCTTGAGCACAAACCAGAGCAGTGGTGGCAAGGGGATGAGGATGCCGTTCCAGCCGCCGAAAAACAGGATCACCACCAGAACCGACACCAGCAACACGATGGCATATTCGCTGACCATGAAAAACGCAAAGCGGATACCGCTGTATTCTGTATGGAAGCCGGCGCCCAGATCGCCTTCCGCTTCCGAAAGGTCGAAAGGTATACGCTGCGCCTCGGCCAATCCGGCAACGAAGAACACGAAGAAGCCGACCGGTTGGTAGACGATATTCCAGACATTGGTTTGGGCCCGCACGATGTCGAGCAGGCTCATGGATTGCGCCAACATAACCACCCCGATCACGGCGAACCCCATCGGAATCTCGTAGCTGATCATCTGCGCACAGGTCCTGAGGCTGCCGAGGACCGCGTATTTGCTGTTCGCGGCCCAACCACCGAAGATGACGCCATAGACCTCGATCCCGATCACCGCAAAGACGAAGAGTAATGCCACATTCATGTTGGAGACGTAGAGCGTGATCTCGGCGCCGAGGACCGAGATGCTTTCGCCGAAGGGGATCGCGACGAACACCACAAAGGGCGGGGCGAGCGCCAATATTGGCGCCAGTTTGAACAGGAAGCGATCGGCCTCGGCCGGGATGTGGTCCTCTTTGGTTAAGAGCTTGATTCCGTCCGCCACCGGCTGCAGAAGCCCGTGCCACCCCACGCGCATCGGTCCCATCCGCTGCTGAATGTGCCCTGCGATCTTGCGTTCCAGCCAGGTCAGCGGCAAGGGCAGCAGCAGCAAGAGCGCAATCAGAAACGCGACCTTGAAGACGATCAGGCCAAGGGCGACGATAAGTTCCATGATCCGCGACTACTTATTCATCGGGTTGAAACGCTCAACCGGACTTCGGCTCCGGCTATACACTAAGCACTTGTGCACTTTGTCAGGCTACATGGTATAACGGTGACGCACCTCTTACAATGACATTACAGTTATGTCGTCGCTGGTTGCTCTGATGTGTTCTGGAATCAAAAAAGCCCGCACGAGGCGGGCTTTTGTGTATTTGGTTGCGGGGGCATGATCGCACAGAGATTTGCAAAACTGGCTGAGAAGACTGGAGTTACCAGCAGGTGAACCCTGCATCGACGTTGACTATTGCGCCGGTCATCAGGCTGGCGGCGCCCGATGCGAGGAAGAGGACCGCGCTTGCAACCTCCTCCGGCGTTCCCATCCTTCCCATCGGCGTGTCGGCGAGCCAGAGCGGAATCCGCTCGCGATTGGCTTCGACGGCCACCACCATCGGTGTCTCGATATAGGTGGGCGCGACGGCGTTTACCCTGATGCCGTGATGCGCCCACTCGGCGGCCAACGAACGCGTGAGATGATGGACCGCCGCCTTGGAGACATTATAGGCCGTCTGGGGTTGAGGCCGGTTGCAGATATGTCCCGACATCGAGCCGAGGTTGACGATGGCGCCGCGTTTCAGCGAAATCATGGGACGACCGAAGGCGCGCGAGCACCAGAAGACGCCGTTGAGATTGACGTCCATCATGCGCAGCCAGTCTGCATCGGTGAGCTCCTCCGCCGGGATGCCACTCTGGCCAATTCCAGCATTGTTGACGAGGATCGTCGCCGGCCGACCTTGGTCGGCAAGTTCGGTCGCAATCGCATCCATGCGGGCCGCATCGGTGACGTCGCCCACCTGGACTTCGACGTCGTAGCCCTTGTCGCGCAGCGCAAGCGCTTGCTGGGCGTCGGCCTCGCCGCGTTCGATAACGACGACGGCGGCACCCGCCTCCGCCAGCGCCTCGGTGCAGCAAAGGCCGATCGCACGCCCTCCGCCTGTGACCACCGCACGTTCGCCGTCGAGGCGAAATTTCTCCTGGTAGCTCATGCTCGGCTCCTTCAGATATCGAATGCGCTGGGAAGCACCACGATATCGCGGATGGTGACGTTGCGCGGCCGGGTCAGCATGAAGATGATCGCATCGGCGACTTCCTTGGGCTCGATCAAAGCCCCAGCTTCCTTGGCCTTGCGAAGGTTTTCCTCCGGCCAATCTGCGAGCAAAGCGCTGATCACCGGCCCTGGAGAAACCGACCCCACACGAATGCCATTTTTAAGAAGTTGGCGTCGCATCGTCTGGACGAAGCACGTCATCGCCCACTTCGATGACGAATAGACCGGTTCCCACGGAACCGCAGAATGTCCCGCGACCGAGCTGGTGACGACGATGTCGCCAGTGCCACGTTCGATCATGTGAGGAATGACATTTCGAACGTTCTTCATGACGACGTTCACGTTGAGATTGAGCATCCGATCGATGGCATCGAGGTCGGTTTCCATGAGGTCGCCGCCGATATAGGTGCCCGCATTGGCATGCAGGATGTCGAGTTTGCCGGTCTTCGACAGGACGCCTTCGAGCAGTCCCGCACACCGGTCCGGATCCAGCAAGTTGATGACCAGCGGAATAGCGCGCTCGCCAAGCCGGGCGCAAATCGTCTCAAGGGCCTTCTCATCCCGGTCCACCAGCACGACGGTCGCACCGGCGGCGAGCATCGCCTCGGTCGAGGCCAATCCTATGCCTGACGCTGCACCCGTGACCGCCGCGATCTTCCCATTCAATTCGTTCATCGCTTTTTCCTCCTGTCTTGATCCTGACTGCTAATTTTTCTCGATGCCGCAGGCTGCGTGATAGTCCGAAAGACTTTTCGTCACTCTCCAGATCAAAACCTGTTCCGGATCGAGCGGCGCATCCGCGAAATCTTCTGCGGCCGGCATATGCTGCCAGAACAACGGCAGCGGTACGGATTGCCCTCGAAGCGCCTCGCACAGGCGACCGACGGCATCTTGCGCTTCAGCGGACGCCCAGTAATAGCGGATGCGGTCTGACAGCGAGTAGTGGCGTAGCCAGCGCATCTCGGCATTTTTCCCGTGGTAGTGGCGCCTCCAATTGCCTGGCTGCTCGAGCATCAGCGCTTCCATCGCCGCATAGAGCGGACGCTGGCCGTAATCGGGCAAGAGGTCCGACGCGACCGCATCCAGCGCATAGAGCGCCTCGCGCAGGACGAAGGTCAGCTCGGGACCGACCTTCAGGATGGAAAACCCGTCCTCCACCAGCGCGGACAACGGTCGGCTTCCCTGATAATCCGTCGAGTGAGCCTCGAACACGAATTGCGGCTGCGTGATGAGCACTGATTTCAGCGTGTCTATCTTGTTGCGCTCATACAGGATCACGTTGTGATTGCCGAACTCGACGCCCGGCTGAACGACCAGCCCGATGGCGCGTCCAAACGCTTGCCCGAGTCCTGCCTCCGCAAAGATCCGACGATGGACATCGATCGTCTTCAGTGCCGCTGCCGCATCCGTCGGTTCGATTGTTGTCAGGGCATGATCAGCCCCGCCCGGCGGCGGCACTTCGGTTCCGATGACGTAAACCGGCATTGCGCCGCCGACCTTCTTCGCTGCAGCTTCGGCGACTGCTGCCAGCCGGGCGGCGCGACGGGCCGTGGTTTCATCATCAAGCCCCACCGGCTCGCCCTTGCAGCCCATCGAGGCGTCGAGGTGAATCTTTCGGAAACCGGCCGCGACATAGGCGGCAATCATCTTCTCAGCCTCGACCATGGCCTCTTCCGCCGGGCGGTCGCGCCAGGGATTGGGGCCGAGATGGTCACCGCCGAGAAGGATGAGTTTTTCGGGGCACCCTTCTTCGGCGGCCACCTTCACGACGAGGGACGCGAAATCGTTTGGCGTCATTCCGGTGTAGCCGCCAAGGTGGTTGACCTGGTTGCAGGTAGCCTCGATGAGGACGGTGCTTCCCTGTTGCCGCCCGTGCCGGAGCGCGGCGCGGAGCACGATCGGATGGGCGGAGCATACGGAGGTCACGCCTGTCGGACGGCCTTCAATCCGCAGCCTGGCCAGTTCGTTGAGATGCACCTGCATCACCGCCGCCTTTCCGTTGAAGCGATGAACGCGTCCAGTTCCTGCCGAGTGCCGGCACCTTCCATCGGACCCAGGACCGTCACGTTGCGGGCGCCGGCGGCCGAGGCATAGGTCAACGCTTGCTTCTGAGACATTCCGAGCCGCCGGCAAGTGAGATAGGCTCCGCCGAAGCAGTCGCCGGCGCCGGTGGGGTCGACCTCCTGAACGACAAATGCCGGAGCGTCGATGCGGTCTCCTTGCCTGCCGAAATAGGTCGCCCCGTCGACGCCGCGCTTCAGCACGATCTCCTTGACGCCCATCTCGAACAAGCGACGGATCGCTTCTGCCTCGCCTTCGACACCTGCGGCACGCTCGAGCTCCTCTCCGGTCGGCAGAACGAGATCGGCGGCGGCCACAAGCTTGGAAAACCGGCGCTCGGTGTCCTCGTCCAGCTTCAATTCCTTGCGAATGTTCGGATCCACCGAGAGCGTTCCCCCGCGCGCCTTTACGATGTCGACCGCCTTGTCGATCACTTCGCGCGCACTGGGGACCGACAGAGCCGAGCCCATCACGTGAAGATGTCCACTTCGATCGATGAGATCGCCGACCGTTTGAGACCAGCCGAAGCGGGCCGCCGCGGATGTGGCGATGTTGTATACGAAATTTCTGGAGCCATCCGCGCGATAGCGAACAAACGCGCTTCCCGTGGGATAGTCCGCATCGATCGAAATCGCCGAAACATCGACGCCGTCGCGCTTCAGGCGGTCCGTATTGACACGGCCGAAATCGTCATCGCCGACGGCGCCGACCATGGCCGCCTTGCCGCCCAGGCGACCGCATTGCGAGATGAAGATCGCCGGCGCCCCGCTCGCGAACGGACCGACGAGCGGCTGGGCTTCGAGAAACCCGTCTCCGACGGTCGTGGCGACGATCTCCACAAGGATCTCGCCCACGCAGACCGTAGGACCAAGCGCATCCGGGGCCAGTGCTGAAGCCATGTGCAATCCTGCTTTCGAAAGTTCTTGTCATCAACCCGGCGCCGATTGGGCCGGCGCACCATCCTCGCTGCCGAACTCCTCGCTTTCCAATGATAGAAAGCGCTGGTGCAGCATGCATGCCGCCCCGAAGGCGGAACCGAACTCCGCCTCATCGTCCACGACGATCTCAGGCGTGGGGAAAGGGATGTTCTGGCCCTCCGACATGTGGACCGCCACCCGTGCGGCCACCATTGGGTAGAGCGATGCCACGGAGCCGCCCAGTACGATCCTGTCCGGATCGAGCAGACGACAGGCTTGCAGCAATGCGTATGCGAGATGCCGCGACCAGCTTTCGGCGATATTGACGGCAGCCGGGACACGGTCACGAACGTCGCCGAGGAATTCCTGCAGATCCGCTTCCTGGCGTCCGACAGCCTCGCGATACTGTCTGATGAGCACCTCGCGACCGATCAGCTGTTCAAACTTCTGACCGCCGCTTCCCGGCACCAGGGTGTGGCCGATTTCTCCCGCCAGACCGTGGCCGCCGCGGAACAGCTTGCCGTCAATCATGATGCCGCCGCCGACGCCCGTTTCCATGAGCAGAAACAGGGTCACACCTGCGGCGCCATGACGATAGCTGTCACCGATCGCAAAGGCGTTGGCGTCGTTTTCGACCGCGATGGGCACGGCGGCTGGGAAGGCGGCCAAGAAGGCGGATTGGCCAATCTCCTTCAACGGTACGTCTCGCCAGCCAATGATGGGTGCGAGGGTGACAAATCCATCCGGCCGGATATGGGCCGGCGTCGATATGCCGAGACCTTTGCACTTTCCGATCATCCTCTTTGCCATCGCACTGACAATAAGCTCGACACCCTGCGCCATGGCTTCCTCCACCGTGGAGGACGGCGTATCGAAGGCCATTTTCCGACATGCCCGGACTTCGGCGGAAAGATCGATAACGACCGCTGATATATGCTCGACGCCAATCTCGATCCCCACGAAGAATGCGGCATCGGGAACCAGTTCGAGCATGATGCCCGGGCGCCCAGCACGGGAATGCTCCAGCCGCTGCTTTGCACCCTCGTCCGACTCCTGAACGAACCCGCCTTCCGTCAGTTCAGCGACGATCTCTCCCGAGGATGAGCGATTCATGCCGAGCTTGCGGGCGAGATCCGCCCGGCTGAGGCTCCCGTGGGCGTAGATCGTCTGCAAGGCGGCGACGATATTGTTCTGCCGGATCCGGCGCGGCGAACTTCCAATGGAGACGGTGTCGTTCATCTTGCAATTCCCTTCAGTCGCCCAACCCTTACACGATTGGAACAGGCTGTCAGAAGGATGATCAGGGCCGCGCGTTTGTGGCGCGGCGGCGCTTGGCCTCGTCATATTTAAGCTCGATGTAGCGCTTCGCGTGCGCCGCGAGCGGATCATTATCCTCCCAGGTATCGCGCCAGATCGCGCAGGCGAGCGACAGGCCTTCGTCGACAACCGTCGTCGAGAAGCTTTCGAACACGATGTCGCGCTTGTAGTCGATGTCGAGCAGCGCGTCGAAGATCAGATCGAAGTTGATCACGCCGTCGCCGAGGTAACCGCGATTGCTCTCGCCGATGTGAAAGTAGCCGATCTTGTCGCCGGCGAGACGGATCGCGGCGGCCGGGTTGGCTTCCTCGATGTTCATGTGGAAGGTGTCGAGATGGAGACGGACATGCTCCGATCCCGTCTCGGCGATGAACTTGAGTCCCTGCGCCGTCGTATTCAGCAGGTTCGTCTCGAACCGGTTGACGATCTCAAGGACGAGGTCGACATTTGCCTGTGTGGCGATTTCCCCGGTCGCAGCGATCGCAGCGACGCTGTTGTCCCAGCCCTTCTTCGTCGGCTGGCGATTGTACTTGGTGTGCGCGGAATACAGAATCCCGCCGAGCTTGTTGCCGCCGATATCGCGCACCGCGCGAATGGCGTCGGCCAACGTCTGCTTGCCAGCGGAGACAACGGATATGTCCTCGCTCGATACATCTTTGTCGAGCGGAAGACCCATCGTTACGCCAATCTCGACGTCAAGGGACTGGGCAAGCTTGGCCAATCGATCGAGGTTGAATTTCTCAGGGCGCAGATAGGCAAATTCGATCGTGCGATATCCGTGTTCAGCCGTTTTGTTGAGGGCCATCTCCAGCCCTTCCTGCGTTTGGCCGCCTGTCCATACAAATGAGTGGATACCCAATCGACGCATGGTCTTTTCCTCCACGAAATGCCTTTGATTACGGACAGTGCTAGGGCATTTAGTTTGGCTAGGCAACAAATAATTTTCGTGGCATGTTTTTTGCTGCTTTGCAAAAATTGCTTGCATCGCAACATTTTATCTCGGACCGAGAATACTGGGGCTTCCCGTAAAGATTAGTTTCCGCGAAAATCAATAGGATAGACAGAGCATTTGCATGTCTTGACAACAAATGTTGCGCTGCCGGTTTTTTTGGCCTACACAAAGCACCGGCGAAATGATCTCGCTGCACTCTGGGAGGATTGGAAATGAACTATGCTTTGAAGGCTAGCGCACTCGCGCTGACGCTCAGCCTCGCCGCCGCTGCTTCACCGGCCTGGGCCGACTTCTGGTCCGACGCCGGTGCTAAATTCAAGGGCGTCACCCTACACGGCGTCACCGAAAGCACCCCGCCGTCGAACTACATCAAGAACGTGCTTGCTCCGGAATTCGAAAAGAAGACCGGCATCAAGGTCGACATCGAGACGACGTCCTGGGATCAGATGTACGACAAGGCCATCAAGGATATGGAATCCAAGACCGGCATCTATGACATGGTCTACATCGAACAGGACATCATCTACTCCTATCTCGCCAGGAATTTCCTCATCGACATCACGAAGACGCTGAAAGACCAGCCGGATCTGAAAGCCCCCACCTACGACGATGCGAACTTCACCAGCTTTGCCGACTACTTCAAGGACACGAGCGGCGATCTCTTCGGCGTTCCGATGGAAGCCTTCCTGAAGACCTATCTCTATCGCAAGGACCTCTTCGACGATCCGAAGATCAAGGAAGCCTTCAAGAAGGAAACTGGCAAGGACCTGAAGCCGGCGACCACCCACGAGGAATACACCCAGATCGCCGAATTCTTCACGAAATACGGCAAGGACAATGGCATGGAACTCTGGGGCACGACTGCTCAGGCACATACAGGCCATGCGGCGTCGTGGTATGAATTCTTCGAGTCCATCGTGCCAACCTTCGGCGTCTATAATTGGGGCATCGACGCCAAGAACAATTATGCGGCAACGGTCGAACATGGCGGCGCGATGAACGGCGACAAGGCGAAGGCCGCGTTGAAATATTGGCTGCACCTGCGCGACATCGCCCCGCCGGAATCGACGCAGTCAACCTGGACGGAAACAGCAACGACGTTCGCCGCGGGCCGCGTCGCCCAGGGATTGATCTACGGTGAGAACGCCGCGTGGATCGCCAGCGATCCAGCGCAGTCGAAGGTGGTCGGCCAGGTCGGGTTTGCTCTGCCGCCGCTCGAGCCGGGCGTGCTGGAAGATGCGAAAGCCGGAAAAGGCTATATCGGCTACTACGATGGCGGCGCCTTCGGCGTGCCGGTCACGTCCAAGAACAAGGAAGCATCGCTGCTCTTCCTCGAATTCATCGGTCAGAACGAAGTGCAGCCCGACTGGGCCATCGCCGCACCGCGCATCACGAACACGGCGACGTTCGACGATCCAAAGGTGAAGGAGATGGACGTCAAGCTCGGCGGCTTCTACACGATGCTGAAGGACCAGGGCAAGCTCTTCGCCGGTGCTCCTCCCTACCCCTTCCATGCTCAGGTGCGTGAAGCGACCGCTCCGATCTTCTACGACATCCTGACGGGCAAGATCGGTCCCGATGAAGGCCTCGACCAGATGGCGGCCAAGGCTGAAGAGGAGCTCACCTCGCTCGGCTATCGCAAATAAAACATCCTCCCCAACTGACGGGTCGTTCCGACGACCCGTCATCTTGCGCTCCGGAATGGAGCGGACGTCCACATAACGTTCAATGGGGGATAGGCGATGCATTCGCAGAAGCTCGGGTGGCTGTTGCTGTCACCGACCATAGTGATCCTCGGATTGTTCGGGATCTTTCCGTTCATCTATGTCCTCTGGGTCTCTTTCCATTCATGGAACCCGTTCGCGGCCAATCCGGGCATGATCTTCAACTGGGCTGAAAACTATCGGCGGCTCGTCTTCGACCCGCAGTTCCTGGCATCGCTCGGCATAACCCTGGCATTCGTCTTGTTCGCCGTCGTGTCGGAGCTGGTTCTCGGCTACATCCTCGCCCAGGCGCTGCTCAAGGACTTTCCCGGAAAAGCAGTGTTTCGCACGATCCATACCCTACCGCTGATCATGGCGCCAATCATCGTCGGCTCCGTCTGGAAGCTGATGACCACACCGTCGATCGGCATCATTCCCTATCTTTTGAGGAACTGGTTCGGGTACGATCTGAATATCGGCCAGAGTGCTGTCGCGGCCTTCACCGTGACGGTGATCATGGACATCTGGCACTGGACGCCGCTCGTCACCCTGTCGCTGATCGCCGCTCTCGTCTCGCTTCCGTCAGACCCCTTCGAACAGGCGCAGATCGACGGCGCGGGCAAGAGCCAGATCTTCTGGCACATTACGCTCCCTCTGATCCGCCCGGCTCTGCTCGCCACGGTGTTCATCCGGCTGATGGATGCACTCCGTACCGTCGACGAAGTCCTGATGCTGACCGGAGGCGGCCCGGGTTCATCGACCCGCTACATTGGCGTCCATATCTTCCGGGAAGTCTTCCCCAAGACGAATTACGGCTATGGTTCGGCAATCTCCGTCACCGTCCTCTACCTCACTATCGTCGTCTGCTGGCTGCTCTACGTCGGCCTGATTGCGCCCCGCGTAAAGAGAGGTTGAAGCGATGAAGAAGCAGATCCCCTGGCTTCCGGCCGTCCTGTGGACCCTGATAAGCTTTGTGACCCTTTTCCCGATCTACTGGCTGTTCGTCATTTCGGTGAAACAGCCCTTCGACCTGTTCTCGACGCCCGATGTCATTCTCCGGAGCTTCTTCTGGAAGAATTACCAGGATGTGCTGACCAATCCGACCTTGCGCGGATACATGCTCAACTCGATGATCATTTCGTCGGGCAACGCGCTCCTCGTGACGACGCTCGGTTTTTTTGCCTGCTACGCCCTGACGCGCTTCGACCTCGCCGGCAAGGAAAGCATCTTCTTCTGGACGATCACCAACCGCATGGCGCCGCCGGCGGTCTTCCTCCTGCCACTCTTCCTGCTGCTGACGCAGGTCTACAAGATCGGCGACTTCTCGCTCGCAGATTCCCGGCTGGGCATGATTCTGGTCTATTGCTCCTTCAATCTTCCCTTCGCCATCTGGACGCTGCGCCCGACCGTGGAAGGCATTCCGAAGGAGTTGGATGAGGCCGCCTATATGGACGGCGCCAGCCCATGGGTCGTTCTCTACGACATCGTCTTTCCCTTGGCGCGGCCAGGACTTGCGGTGACGCTGATCCTGACCTGGGTGTTTGCTTGGAACGAATACCTGCTTGCGGCGACGCTCACCAACTTCAATGCGCGGACGCTGACCACCGGCCTGTCGGAATACGTGACCACGACGGGAACGGCCTGGGGCATCATGGCGGCAATCTCAATGCTGACACTGGTTCCGGCGCTCATCGTCTTTTCGGTGGTGCAGCGTCACATCGTTGCCGGCCTGACTTTCGGTGCCGTGAAAGGATGAAGCCATGACGTCTCCATCAGGAAATGACGAACGCAAGCCAGGGTTTCTCCCGATCGAAACGAACTGGTTCGACCGGCTCTTCATCTCGGTGGTGATCTGGGTCGCGCTCTCGCTGTTCTGGATGCGGTTCATCGAGCCGTTCGGGCTTTCGGTATGGTTTGCGGCAGCAATCTCGGCGGCCCTCGGCGCCTATCTCGTCTGGAAGGGATGAGCCGATGAATTCCGTCAACACCATCACGACACGACAGAGTAGCGCGTCTTCCAAGACGCGCAAAGGACGCTGTGGCGCTTCAAATTACTGCTTTAGGGAGGCACGACATTGGCAAACGTACAGGTGAGCGACGTCACCAAGAAATATGGCGCGCTTCAGGTCATGCACGGCGTCAGCGTCGACATCGAGGACGGCGAATTCGTCGTGCTGGTCGGTCCATCCGGATGCGGCAAGTCCACGCTGCTGCGCATGATCGCCGGTCTCGAGACCGTCAGCGGCGGCGACATCCGGATCGGCGGCCGTGTTGTCACAAACGCTCCTCCGAAGGAGCGCGACATCGCGATGGTGTTCCAGAGCTACGCACTCTATCCGCACAAGACGGTCGCCGAGAACATGGGCTTTCCGCTGAAGATGGCCAAGCGCCCCAAGGCGGAGATCGACGAGAAGGTCGGCAGGGCAGCCGAGATTCTCGACCTGACGCCCTATCTCGACCGTTATCCGAAGCAACTGTCGGGTGGGCAGCGTCAGCGCGTGGCGATGGGCCGCGCGATCGTCCGCGATCCGAAGGTCTTCCTGTTCGACGAGCCGTTGTCGAACCTCGACGCCAAGCTTCGCGTCACCATGCGAGTCGAGATCAAGGAGCTTCACCAGCGGTTGAAGACCACCACCGTCTACGTCACGCACGATCAGATCGAGGCCATGACAATGGCCAACAAGATCGTGGTGATGCGCGACGGCAGGGTCGAGCAGATCGGTAAGCCTCTCGATCTCTACGACTTCCCGGTCAACCTCTTCGTCGCCGGCTTTATCGGCAGCCCGTCGATGAACTTCCTGCAGGGCCGCATCGCGACCCGCGACGGCAGAAAGGTCGTCGTCACCGACCAGGGTGTCGCCCTTCCCCTGGGAAATACAAATGCGGACGAAGGACGAGCCGTTACTTACGGCATCCGGCCGGAGCATATCACGATCGGCGAGGATGGCGTTCCGGTCGAAGTCTCGGTGTTCGAGCCCACGGGTTCGGAGACATTGATCTTCGGCCGCACCGGAGGCGTACCCATCGACGCCCTCATCCGCGAACGCATCGAGATCGATCCCGGACGGACGATGTATTTCCACATCGATCCCCGGCGTGCGCATATCTTTGATCGGGAAACAGGCCAGAGGCTGTAAGGGAGACGACCTATGGAGTTCAAAGGAAAGACGGTCATCGTGACCGGCGCCGGAAAAGGCATTGGACGAGAAATCGCGAAAATGCTGGTCGAAAGGGGCGCGCATGTCGTCGCCCTGACCCGGAGTGCCGCCGATGTCGAAGCGCTGCGTGGGGAATCCGGCTGCCGGGCCATACAGGTCGATCTCGCGGACGCCGATGCGACGAGAGAGGCGGCGATCGCCGCCCTTCCGGCCGATTTCCTCGTCAACTGCGCCGGCACGACCGAGCTCCAGCCGTTCCTGGAGACAACAGTCGAAGCATTTGACCGTCTTGTCGCGGTCAACACGCGTGCTCCGATGATCGTCGGCCAGGAATACGCCCGTTCGCTGATCAAGGACGGTCGCCAAGGCGCCATCGTCAATGTCTCGTCGGTCGCCTCCTTCATCGGCATCCCCGACCACGCGGCCTATTGTGCCTCAAAGGGAGGATTGGATGGCTTGACCCGGGTCATGGCAAAGGAGCTTGCGCCTCATGGTATACGCGCGAACGGCGTCCACCCAACGGTCACGATGACGCCGATGGCGGTAAAGGCATGGAGCGACCCCGAGAAGGCCGCGGGGATGATGAAGCGAATTCCTGTCGGTCGCTTCGCTGAGCCAGCGGACATTGCCGAAGTTGTCCTTTTTCTCCTCTCTGACGAGGCTGCCATGGTAAACGGCATATCGATGCCGGTGGACGGGGGCTATATGATCGCCTGAGGCATTCTGGATTCGCAAATCAGCTCATCGCTCATCGCTGACTGCTAGCATTGACGTCTCTAGGAATCAAAAAGCCCGCCGGATTTGCGGGCTATTTTTGTATATGGTTGCGGGGGCAGGATTTGAACCTGCGGCCTTCAGGTTATGAGCCTGAC
>NZ_JACHBD010000022.1 GCF_014200175.1 Rhizobium lentis
CTCGTCGCCCAGGCGCAGATGATAATGGGCTATCAGGGGATCGATAAGCCGCGTCCTGGCGGCGAGATCCGGATCGTTTCGCTGCAAGTCCTGCAATAGCAGCTCATAATCCGTCTGGATATGCTGGTCGCCCAGCCATTCGGTATGGTCGAGCGACAATCCGCTGCGGCCTTCGATCGGTGGATCAACCTGCTGCAGCGGCGAACTTGATCTGGACTCGGCACGTGGATCCGAACGGCCGTTCGGACCGGCCGGTTCCCGGATACCTGCCTGCTCAGGGGACAACCCCGACGCTGCGTTCGCCTCAACGACTTGCTGGTACTGCCGAAGCCGCTTGAAAGACATAGTGAGTTTTTTTCCCATGGCTTCGCTGAAGTCTTGGTAATCTATTTTCAACGACCATTGCTGCTGATCACTGCCGTTGAGCCGGCTCGCTATGCTCTCCCTACCCCTGGTTCGCAGCCAATCACTAAACCTCCGTTGATTGCTGGCCATATTCCGGGCAACTTGCCTCTTGGAAGTCGAGTCCGATCCGAGCTTGCTCAGCTCTTCGTTGGCGCAGCCATCAATCATGCGGACGTCGTCGGGATAAGGATCATGCTGTTTCAACTGCGACTCGGCGCCTAGATACTGCCGCAGCCGGTCGAAACTCACGACCACTTTTTTTCCTTCATCCTTGGTAAAGGCCCTAAAATCGTCCTTCAACGACTGTTGCTGCTGATCAGTACCCGTGAGTCGGCTGACTATGCTCCCCCTGCCCGTCCTTTTGAGCCAATCGCTAAACTTTCGTTGGTTACTGGTATTTTTCTGAGAATTCGGCACCGGTCCGAACTTACTCAGCTCTTCCTTGGCCAAGCCATCAATGACGCGGGCGTCGTCGGGATAAGGATCATGTATCTGGCGCCCCATCAGGCGCGGCCCAGGTCCAACGGCTTGGAGTTCTTGCCCCTCAGACGCGAGCCTCCTGAAATGAGACAGTGCTGAGTTAAGACGGTTCTGATCATCCCCACCGCTTTCCCAATAATCCGCGATATCAACGGCTAGTGAATCTGGATCGTTTAAAAACCGAGAAGCCATCGAATCTCTGTTCGCTGCTCGGAGCCAACGAGCGAACCCCCTAAGAATACCTAAAATGGGCGCCAAGGTACCCTCGGGAACCCTTCCGTCCCCTCGGCCGATGCTACCGTCGGGTAGAATTTCGTAGTCTCGGACTGCTTCCGCGAACTGGTTGATGCGGGACTCGTCATCGGGATGCATGTCCCGGTCGGCGGGGCGACCACGCTTGGCGTAATCGACGCGAACCTTGGTTGAGACCACGTGAGTCTCCGTTGCGGCATCGACGTCTTGCTGCCCCGAACCCCGCGACGACGTCTTGCCGCTGCTCAATCCGAACGCCTTCTTGAACCCTGACGCCATGCGCGACTTAAATCCGCGGCGTTTGCCCTGCGGCGCCGCGGCGACTTCGCCCGCCTCCGCCATATTGCTCGATGTCTTGCCCCCCGAGCCGCCGAATCGCAAGCTGCTGGAGCCCGCCCGAGAGACGTCTATGCTGTGGCGGGCGCCGCTCAACGAGTTCTCCGGCGCCAGCGACTGCGGCGTCACTCGCATCGAACCGCCCACGGATCTGCGACGCGGCACACGATCGCCGGCGTCACTGTCGTGCGAACCGAGGCGCAAGTCGCTCAGATCCTGTTCCACGTCTCGTCTCAGTGAATAGTAGTCCCGGATCCAGGCGTCCGTATCGAAAGCTCCGGTCACGCCTTCGATCCACTCACTTACTTCGCGAGAATCGTCATCGCGCGGCTGGTTCCGTCTTGGGTACATCGATGCCGTCCTCCGGAAATCAAATTTGGAACCTCCATCCTAATGCCTGCCGACCGCCGCCCAGCATGCAAAAGCCAGATCCGATCATGCCCTCAAGGCATGGCCGAACACCTTATGCGACGGCTTGCCGACAGTCGTCTGCACTCGACCATCAGGCCGGTACATGGCTTGAGAGGCTCGCCAGCTTGCCGCTTGCCATGCGGAGCCCGCCAGAATTGGCCTTAATTTAAGCAGTTTCGAGTGATGTGTGGGACATGCAGCGTGAAGGGTGCCGTCAGCATTTCCGATTCCAACCAATCTTTCCGCCGGCCTTTCTGATTTCGCCGCCTCAGTGCGCGGCGACAAACAAGGTGAGACTCAGCCAGATTGTCGCTCTACAGAACCCACTCGGCCTTCCGTGATCATTCAACTTTTGAGGCTCATTCCCGCACCCGTATCTGTCTACACTTCAGCCCCCCCGTTACCGCGACGCCCGCAAGACTCGCCCCGGCTTCGCCGCTGTGACTTTGGCCGGATGGGACTTGCGCCGCCAAGCAGCTATCAGCTTGGCATGACGTATTCCCGAGCGGAGGTCCATCATCTCATTGGTCATCAGTGGCCTTGTATCGGGCTGTGCTTGAACAACCAGACCCTGCCGAAAAACCACTGATGCCCACCTACTCCTCAGAACCTTCACCACCTAAGGGGACTCCGTGGATCCGCTTTTCCAAAGCATTTTGGAATATCGATTTTGCATGATGGCGGCCAGTCCGGTTGCACTAGCATATGCGTAATCTGCAATTGGAGACCAACAACGGTGAACACAGAACAGGCCCGCGGGGCGGTAAATCCTCCGAGGACACCTCTAACATTCAAGCTAATCTTAGCCCTGCCGCGGCGCAGACACCTCCGACGGACTTCGACGATGGTTTGGCGAAGGGACCACGCTTTCACGAATCCTCGAGGCTTGGGCTGAGGAAAGGGATCAGGAGGAGACGAGGAGAGGCTGGAGGCGGTAAGACGAACTATAACGTGGATGGACGCTGGCGATGTTAATGCAACTACAATCACTGCGGCTGGCCAAGCCGCCGGCACTGTTCCGCCAGAGCTCCAGAAGCTCGCGGACGACAACCGGCTGTGAGCAGCTTCTCGAGCGGGTCCGGACGACGCTGGCAGAACCAGTGATCGCATCGGGCTATATGGGCCCCGCAGGTCGTCTTTCCGCCCAGTTCGCGGAAGTTTAGTCCCCTCTAGGCGAGACCAGGAGCCGCGCATGCAACGCGTACCCCCCGCTTCATCGAAGCTTAGCAGTCACGTATCCGCTTTATAGGCCGGACATGTGAGCGCACCGTTCCCACATGTGAAGCGACTGAAAAGGATGCGCTTCATCACACCTTTCACTCTCAGGAGAGACCGCCATGGATAACTCAGAACGATCGCTGCGCTACAACATTTCCGAGGAAGATGATCGCACCCGGGCCATGGCGGGGTGGATCGAGAATATGACCGGGGCACAAACACTTACGGGCATGCCGTCCCGATCAACGTCAGATCCCCATGCTCGTTCGCCTTCGTCGCCAACGCGGCCATACTCGCTCTCTTCCGAACCTCCAATTAAGGTGCTCGACAGATCGACATTTGCCAGAAAAGTGAGGGAATTTTACGGTGATGATATCAAGCACATTTCCGTCAATCCACAAGAGTACTCGCCCTTCGTGTCCTCTAAAGCCCTGCGTACGGCTACCATCGCTCGACTCTACGGCGGCACCGACATTGATACGCCCAGCGCGCGATATTTCAGCTATGATCTGGGAGAACGAAGCGTTGGGCTTTTAAGAACAGAGGATGGATTTAGCATCGAAAACGAGGCGTGGCGGGAACTATTTCCCGGTCGAAAAAGAATCACTTCGATTGTAGACCTTCGCGTTACTCATCCGCTTGTCGAGAACGCAGGCGATATTCTGCTCGAACATCAACTTCAACTCGACGGCGAACAGCCGTTAATCATGTCACGTCCCGCTTCGCCAGAGATGGGAGCCCGTCTAGAGCAGATGGGTTTCGTTGACGTGGGTCAAAATCGCTGGGTGCTCGACCCTACGCAACATCCGGACAAGTGGACAAAGAATAGCAAGGGTGGATGGCAGCGCGCAGGCAAACCTTGGAGTTATCTCTCTAAAACCGTGGACTATCTTAGCGACGATGAAGCAGGTGTCGAGGGGCATTCGAGTGAAGCCAGTGTCGAGACAGATTCATCCGATGATGACCCGTCTTGGTACTTCGAACACCTCAATTTGAACCGCGAATAAAAGCTTGCCGTCATCGTGATGACTTTTTGCGCCGCCGGCCGAGTTGATACGCCCCTCTATTACGAGGACGCAGGCGAAGATTAGAGACTGCAATCTTGCTGCGACTGTCTGCGACGGCCCGCCTCATGCTGCACTGTGAAGTAGCTCTCGACAGCTGCTTCAGTCGGGCTGATAAACTCAATCAGAACTTTCGTGATCTGGTGGATGTTGGGCGGTTCGGTCTTGAAGACACCAAGCGCGAACTCAATGAAGCCTCGGCGGAGCCCGTATCCGCTCCGTGATTGTCCTGCGCATCGACCCAGAAGGAGCTGCGCAGCGCCGCCTCGTCCGCCCGCGGCAATACCGATAGAGACAGTCGCGGATCGTTTCGCGATCATGCAATTCGACCATTTTCTTTTGGTCCATGGCCCGTCGCAAGTCTAGTCTTGAGTTGAAAGTGGCGTTCGGTGCATCTGCGAACGGACATTCGCGCCGTCGGCGCTTGACCTGGCCTCGCAATGCCGCTTCCCAGGGAACGTCTGTGAACTTGAAACCGCGTGCGTAGGACAGCAACTCTCGCGCAATCAAGGACCATTGCTCCGTTGGATTTTGCCTGCAAGAACAGCCAGTGCCTCTCTGCGCTTGTGTGGAAGGGAGCTAACGGTCCATTCGGCAACAATGCGATTGACGAGTTCGCCAGAAAGAGCCCAATGTCGACTGAATCCCGTTTGCGGCCGCCGGGCGCGCCGGCGCCTGCCTCGGCGAAGCCTCCTCCAAAGCCTGTGATCCGAACGATCCTGCCTGACTCGCAATCGGTGCGCGTCTGACCGAGCGGGAACGGCTGATCGACGCGATGGAGAAATCTGGGTGGGTTCAGGCCAGGCGGCTCGCCTCTCGGCTTAACCCCACCTTAGGTTGGTTATGCCATCCGCGGGCATCAAATCGGGGTGAAAGAAAGTTCTAAGCCTGGTGTGGTCGAACGGCCCGACCTGCCCTCCTCAACTCATGCACTCGAGGCGAGCTGCCATTTTACCGGTGTCTGTCTATTGTCAAATGCCTGACAACTTTATGTCGGGTCGCAAATGGAGGGAACCGGACAAAAAACGCTAACATATTGAAAAAAAGTAGTGATTTTCATTGGCATGACCCTTGCTTCTTGAACCGCGACGTTAAGCAGCAACGGAACCTTCAATGTCCCCACCAATGATTCCGCACAAGAGCCTGACCAGCACGACAACCATGAACCGGCTGCTGGCCACAGCGAAGTCCACTGCTTGCGCCGCGTCATTGTGCGGTTCGTCCGCAAAGCCGGCCGACATGGACCAAGCTATCTGGGCGAAGATCAAAAACCACCCCTGCTATTCAGAAGAAGCTCACCATTATTTCGCGCGCATGCATGTCGCGGTCGCACCAGCCTGCAATATCCAGTGCAACTATTGCAACCGTAAATATGACTGCGCCAACGAAAGCCGGCCTGGGGTAGTCTCGGAAAAGTTGACGCCAGACCAAGCGGCGCAAGGTCATTGCCGTCGCCAATGAAGTGCCGCAGCTTTCCGTGCTCTTTATCGCCGGAACAGGCGATGCCTGTTATGACCGGAAGAATACAAAGGCAACATTTGAACGCGGAGCCACAGAGAACCCCGCTATCAAGCTGTGTCTTTCAACGAACGGTCTGGCACTGCCGGACCGTCTCGGAGAGCTTGCTGACATGAATGTTGATCACTCGACGATCACCATCAACATGGTCGATCCGAGAGTCGGCGCGAAGATATCCGCGCCACTGCCGGGCCGTGCCGCAGCTCAGCAGAAGCCCGGACACAAGCAGGCCCCGCGAGCACATAGGCAGCCAAGTCTCGATATTCGTCCAACATGCCTGGCACTCTCGGTCGCAGCAGCGCTGGGGCCTTGGTCATCTCCCCGCGCAAAATGCCCGGTTGCTCTCTTTGATGCTTCAGGAGCATCCCGATCACCGCTTCTTGTGTCAGTCCGCTCCCGTCTCCAACGCGGCGGCGACCTCCTTGCGCAGCCATTTATGCTGCGGGTCGTGATGGCACCGCTCGTGCCAGATGAGCATGACCTTATACGGTGCCGGCTCGAGGGGTGGATCAACAACCCTAAGCGGCAGCATCGCGGAAACTTGGGTCGCAACGCGGCGCGGGACGAGCAATACCAAATCCGTTGCCGAAGCTACCACCGCTGCCGTGAGAACGCCGGAAAACAGTATGGGACTACGATCCGCTCGCAGGTTGGGCAAGTGGTCGTAGATCGGGCCGAAGTGGTCGGGGGAGTCCGTACTGATGGCAGCGTGACGCAAGGTCGCGAAGTTGTCGATCGTCCATTCCTGCGCCAGCGCTGGATGGTCGTGGCGCAACAAACACGCGAAGCGGTCTGTATAAAGACTGCGCCGAAAATAGCCAGGCAGTTGCACGTCGATATGCCCAACGGCCAAATCAATATCACCTTGCTCAAGCCCCCGCACGGCACGATCAAATGGCAAACAGGCGAGTGTGTCGAGATGAGGGGCACGCTCGCGTAACCACGGCAGGAGGCGCGGTAGTACAGCCAAAGCTTGATGATCGGGGATCGCCAGCGTTGCCCCCCTCCCCGATTCTTTTGAGATTACGCTGCGGCTTGTCACCATCTCTCGGATCGTACGCAGTGCCGACGGCAGCCTTTGAGCCAAATGTTCGCCTTGCGGCGTTGGGATCAAACCCGTTGAAGACCGCACCAGGAGATCATCATTGAACAAGCCGCGCAGCCTTCCCAGTGCGCGGCTCATCGCCGGTTGACTCCGCCCGATGTGCTGGCCCGCGTGCGTCACGTTCCGGTATTCGAGCAGAGCCTCGAGCGCCACCAGGAGGTTGAGGTCTATTGATGCTAGGTTTATCTGGTGTCCAGTGAGGCGCTCTCCTCTCCAATCTTGCAACATCTTTCGCCTATAAGCGAGTTGATCCGTCACCTCTTGTTCTACATTGCGTTTCATGAAGTTCATTCCTCAACAATCAATTCCGGGTCCAACGTTTTCGAGTTCATCTCGGCGGTGGAGCGTGGGTGACAACCTCCATGGCATTGTGCCAACACGCGTCCAATGGGCGGCCAGATCTGTGTGACGATGGCGATCACATGGAACATCGGGGTGTCCCACAGGAATATAGAGCCCGTGTCGACCTCCCCGAGCCCGTTGCAACAGCCTCGCATCCGATACTGGGGTGCTTGGGTGAGAGAGGCGCACGCGCTCGAGCACAGCGTTGCAATAGGCCTCGGTTGCATAATACGCGATGCGGTCGATGTCGCTGAGCTGAACACCTGCAGATGCGAGGCAATATTGAATCGAACGAATTGGTAGCGTGTTGGAGTGCTTGATTCGGTTAGGCCGTTCCTCTTCGACAGCCGCTATCACTCGGCCGTCGCGAACGCGAACCGCAGCCCCATCGTGCATAAAGCTGTTCGGTAGATCGAACGAATTTTCGTAGACTCTGCTTAGACGCCCACTCAGCCCTAGACACAGCATGTTGCTCTCCAGTCCGTTTCGAAAGGTAGGTCGCTCTGGCCCGACCGCCGGCTTTCGTAAGTTCAAAGCTTGTGTTTGACGTGTCAGATAGAGCTCACAGGCGAAGCCGATACTAATAGCGACCGGCTCGGCGACATTGCCGACAATCGATGCTGCGCAACCTTCTTGATGCTATAGTTGCGACGCCGCACGGAAACCCTGACCGAAGCATTTGCAGCAGAACTGCCACGTAACCTATCCACATTACTCAGTCCTTCATATTTCGGCCCGACAGCCGCAAGAAAACATCACGAGGTTTGGTGTTCCTGCAAAAGGCGCAGATCATGTCCTTGCGGCTGCGAGCGCGCCTGCTCTGGCTTCTAGTCATTGTGAGGGATGCACTCACAGATTTAGTCGACCAGGCAACAGTGCTTCTTGTGAGAGTCCATTAGCACTGAAACGGCAGAAGCAACGGCCAAGATTCTGCCCGATCACGTCCAACGTGATAACAATCGAGGCCAGGCAACTGACAGAGTGCTCCAACTCGTTTTCCAGCACAGTCTCTACCGAACCTGAGGACCCATTTTCAGAACTCCACACAATCGTTCTGCACAGCGCTCTTCAGCGTTTTTTCTAAGGGCAATTGTTTTGACCAGTAAAATTGTTTGTTTGGATGGAATGCGTGCATAAAAGGGATGGGTGGATTGATAGGAAGGCGAGCGGCACTACCATCCTTCCTTTCAAATGGCGGCCGTGATGATCAACGTTTACGGCAAATCCGCCTCCGACGTCGGTGTCGACCGACCGACCGACCGACCGACGAAATCCTCGTGTATCGTCGCATCCGCAATACTCCTTCTCTACTCTAGTTTTCAGCCGACAAGCCGAGCCGCAGCTTCGCCAGTCTGCACGTCGATAAGCGTGATCGGGCTTGCTGCAAAGAAACGACGTTCGTTGTTGGTCAGCGCTGCCGCATCCAGCACCGCCAAACGTGGGGCGTTGGATCGCTTCGTGATCTGTCGGGCGTAGGTGCGCAGCATCTGGTCGTTGAAGCGGCAGCCGATGAAGAAGAAGCCTCTGTTGGTGCGCCGCTCCTTCACCGCTTCGCTGATCCACCTGAGCGGCGGAACTCCTTCCGTCGCTGATGCAGCCGTTGATGGCGTGCTCGGCCGGCCTTCCGGTGGGCCGACCGGCATCGAGGCAGGCGATCACTACGCGGCGGGCGCGGCGCGCGAGGTTTCGATGCGCTTCAGTCCATCGGTGATGGCGGCGAGCCCTTCCCGCAGCGTCTGCCCTATAGTGCCCGGACCGATGTCGATTGGAGGATTGTCAAGCATGGCTACAATGTCGCTGCCGTTGAGATAGTCGAGCTTCTTCTGGACTGTGGTTCTGACACGCTCGGTCGCGCTCGACATTGCGTCACCGTTGCGTTCGGTGATGGCGGAGAGCTGATCCGAAAGCTCTCCACCGAACTGCAGGAAGATGTCGTCGACATACCTCCACGTTCCGCCGCGGGCTTCCACATCGACCATCTGGTTGATCTTGCTCTTTACCTCATCCCTCAGCGTCAAGGCAGTGTCGAGATGAGCCTGCCATGCAGCTATGATACTTTCGACCGAGTTTTCGACGGACTTGGTCCTTTCGGGCTGGTCTGTGATGCCAAGAAGGACCAGAAGTTGATCATCGTTACCGAGCCGCGGGACCACCGCTGCGATCAGACGCTCCACAACCGCGCGCCTACGGGCTGCATCGCCTAGTTCCTTCGGCCATTGCGACGACACTATCTTCGCAATCCTTTCAGAATTCGCGTTCTCTAGCGGATAAGAAAGCTGTCGCTCCTGAGCCTTTGCCTTGATCAGACGGAACAAGGACTCTACTACCTCGTCTTGATCGAGAGCACCCGTTGGGACTCTGTTCAGATCGATCCCATTCACCACGACCTCTTCGCGGCGGTCGCCGTTTGTCTCGCCCTGCCCCGCCCCATCGGGCATGTCATCCACATATTGAAGATTTCGCAGATTCTCAGGATAGGCCAGCATCAACAGAAGCCGGCCGGCGAAGTTGTGCAGCGTTGCCTCCTGCTCTTCCTGAGGCGTCGCAGCCAGCACACGTTGCAGCCAATCCGCGATCTTCGTGGTCAGATGGGACAACTCTGCGGTCTGTCCCGCGCCAATTTGCGCGCTGAGACTTACTGCGTGATTGGAAATGGTCGCTGCCGCGGCGGCAATGCCCTCCTTCACTTCCGGGAGAAGCTGCTCCAGGAGCTCAGCCCCGCCTTCACGCTTGCTTCTCTCTTCAGTTTCCTCAACACTCCCTGCGGAGTTCCCTTCCGCGCTATCGAGTGCCGCCATCGGCCGATTTAATTCTTCAGAGTCATCGGGTGGAAGAAATTGAGAGTTCTCCTCGGCGTTCATCTCAAACTGCTGAATGTCTTCTTCAGTTAAAATTCCTGCTTCCTGCATGTCAGGCAGCCTCATGCGGAAGTTCACGAAATACTTCTTCATCACCTTTTGGACCTGCGGGAACCCGGCCTTTCCACCATCAGCCAACTTGACGAGGATAACGCCGTTTTCGTTCATCCTGCCCGTGCCTCTCCGCAGAAGCGAAAAGGTCTCCTTACCACTATCCTCATCATCTTCAAAAGGCATGCTTTTCAAAGTTTGTGCCAATCCATTGAGCTTTTTCTTACTCACCAGGACAGCAGGCTTCCGCAGATCGCCAACCGTGCCAACCGCAAAGCAGAACTCCAAATCCGCACTGTTCCTCGTCTGGTCGATCAACTGCATAAACTTCTTTGCTCTTGTCCTATTGTGCTTCATTCCGGCCATTATATCTCTCCAGTTTCCTGTTCTAGATCAGTGTACGTCGGTTGATAGGATGGGACAGGATCTGATCACCCAACTTCCCGAAGATTTGCCTGATGGAGGTGACCGCGCTCTCCAGCGGTCTAGTCGAGCCGGAAAGCGGCGCGCCGAGATCAAGCAACGATCGCCGCCAGTCGCAGCCGTGACCGCCTCCGATCCGGCCGGCAACCGAAATGCCGACCTCTCCCGCCGCAGACCTGCGTGGGCGTCTCGTGATCCCATAGGGCCTTCCCAGCGCAAGTCGGATGCTATCCCGGCGGTCATAAGAAATCTGGACATCGGAATTCTGACAGCAGATTGCGGGACAACGGGCTCATCACGCTGTCAGGCTGGAGGTTAAAAACCGCCCAATGGTCACCGGACACCAGTCGTACCTGAATAAGGTCCCCACCTCCTAAGGGCCGCTTGTCCGCCTCATTTAAGAGGCGAAATAGCGCCCAATGGCCGCTCTTGGAGAGAATGGCGCCTCGAAAACCGATGAAAGCGACGGAAGCGCCGCCGACGCCGCTGGCCGTGGGCCAATGGAAATGCATGGCCGCGGCGGCCGTTCCTCGTCGATGTTCGAGGCGCTGGCCGTCGATGTCCACCACCACCTGGTCTGTCAACGGATCGGTCTCGGCGACGGTGAGCAGGAATCCAACTGACAACTGGCCGGTATCCTCGAACATGGTGTCGCGGATTGTGGCTGCCCGTTGGAACTGGGCCAAGGTATTGCGGCCGATAGGGAAATCGACACCGCTCGTTGGCCGAAACTGCCACGAACCTGTGGATTTGTCGACGAAGGGGGAAAGGTTCTCGGCGAAGAAAGTGTCGATCTCCGCCTTGCGGCCGAACAGTCGGGCGAAATCGCTCAAAGGGACATCCCGGCGGGATCCGCGCGCGAAGGGATACCGTCCTTCCGTAGCCCGCCGGCACAAATCGCCGGGGCCGCCCGCCCAACCGCTCGCCAACTCGCGCCTCACGCCGCTGACGGTTAGGTCCGAGCTGTGGCGGCTGAGGCCGAGGATCCATTGCCGGATGGGTTCGGGCAGATTGGTCGCTCCCGCCTCGATCTGGTGGATGGCGACGCCCGCCTGCCCGTTGTGTTCCAAGATGTTCGAACCCGCCAGCCCCTGCGCCTGGCTGAGGGAGCGATACAGTTCGCCCAGATCGCGGAGAGCACTGTCGATCGGCGCCTGCGCGCCCGCTTGGCTGTTCGACGGCACTTCGACCAACTGGTGCAGCCACTGGAAATGATCGTCCATATAGAGCCGGACGTGAGCTTCAGGCGTGTCCGCGGCCGGTTGAGAGCGGAACAGTGCCTCGAGCTCGCTTGGCAACACCTCGCCTTGGGGGACACTGTCACCTTTCGTCAAGCCGTCCTCGGGAACATGTGGTTGCTTGAGCTTTAGCTCCTGCGCCGCCGCGAAAAGGAACAGGCGCATTGGTGACGTCGGCGCGGACAGCGTGTTCAAGGTGCGCAGCGCGTCATCGATGCCCCCAAACGGGTGGATAGACATATCGCCAATGAGCTGGTCCCAGCGCAACGCGAACTCCTGAGCGTAGAGATCCGCCGCCGAACGCCGCAGCTTCTGGCTCACATCATCGGCTGCGGTCGGCGCGACTACCTGTGCATCGAGAACCCAGCCTTCTGCAGCGACAGCGTCAGCCACCTGCGGCAGCAATCGCAGAAAAATTCCGTAAAACCCCGCCCTCGTGTAGATGCCAGGAACCCCCTCGCTGAGCGGCTGTCCCGATTTGCGAGCCAGGACGCCCTGCGCCAGCGGCCCGGCATGGTCGGCCAGACGCCAGGTTGGCGCCCGCGAGGCTTCGGGACTGGTCGCGATGATGTCGAGGACGCGGCGCGCCATCGAGACGGCCTGGAGCTTCGCGCGGCTCCTCTCGATCAGTTCGCCGTTAAGCTCACTATGGGGCAGCGGCCCTTCCATGAGGGCATCCAGGTGATCAGCGAGCGCGCGGCGCAGGCCGGCATCGGCTTCGGCCGGAAACATCACTCCCCAGTCGGCAGCCATCCAGTTCATGACGACCGCGCGCTGGAGCGGACCCTGCTGACCCAGCATCAGGTAAACCTTTAACGCCTGGTAGACGAACTGATCATCGTCGTGCCGCTCGGCCAGTAAGGTTTCCAATCGGAAGATCAGCCGCGGCAGAAGGACGGTGTTCAAGGCGCGGCGGTACGCCGCGAGCGTTTGAACCTTGATTTTCTTACTCTGGTCGAGACCCGAACTTGATAGGCGGTCGCCCGCGCTGTCGCCGTTAGAATCACGCAGCCGCTGAAGCAGTGGCAGGATGGGTCGAAGATCGGCACTCTCAACCCGGTCGAGCTTCAGCTTTTCGGCCCCTCTGACATAGCTGCCAGCCATTAGGCGAACGCTCTCGATCCGCTCAACATTCCGAATATAGCTGAACGTCCACAAGACGCCGGCGCTAACGATGACCGCCGCTATCATCGTGTAGGCGCTATATCGGATCCGCCGCTGGCGCCGATCGAAGCGGTGATTGGCACCGACGAGCCCAGCTTCGGCGAAAACGACTTCGCGCAGCAGCCGGCTGATGAAATAACCACGCCCCGGGCCACGAAGCGCTGTACAGGGCGGCTGAGCGATCTCGAAGGTCTGAGATCTGGCGTTCGCAACTCGATCGAAGGGCATGCCAATTTGCGTGCCGCTTAAGAAGTAGACGCCGCGGAGCATAAGCGGTTCCTGGAACGAATTCCCGCCAAAGGCTTCCTTCAAGAACTGTTGCGTCAGGTGCTTGAGGCTAGCGACCTGCTGTGGGAAGCCGAACATGAGCGCGCGACGCTGGAGGTTGCTTTCATGCTGCATTCGTTCAAGCAGCCTTTCGTTTAGGCGGCCAACCAGCGCATCGTATGCTGCGGCAAACGCCATCGGATCGCCTTCGTCCTCCGAAGCCTCTTGCGCAAAGCTGAACCCCCACACCGCCTCCCGCCCCTCGCGACCCAGATCGTCGAAGAATTCAACAAATCCCGCCAGCAGATCGCTCTTAGTGAAAAGCACATAAATCGGCAGTTGCAGGCGAAGCTCCCTGTAAACTTC
This sequence comes from Rhizobium lentis, assembly GCF_014200175.1. Classification (GTDB taxonomy): domain Bacteria; phylum Pseudomonadota; class Alphaproteobacteria; order Rhizobiales; family Rhizobiaceae; genus Rhizobium; species Rhizobium mulingense. The sequence continues at coordinate 13,499 of NZ_JACHBD010000022.1, forward strand.
GAGGAGCCGCTCACGGATACAGCGCGCGCGATCGGCGAGCACTTCCTCGGATGTCGAGTTCAGCTCGCTGATCCCGATCGTGACTAAGACCCCGTTCAGCGGCTGCCGTGGCCGGGAGCGTCTGAGCATACGAAGCAAGCCACGCCAAACCGCTTTGTCCCGGTCTGCATCACCTTCCTGTATCGTGTAGCGCCCAGCAGTGTCGACGAACACCGCGTCATCGGTGATCCACCAGTCGCAGTTTTCCGTACCCGCGACCCCACCGGCGGCTCTCAGACCGGACCTTGCAGCCAGCGGAAAGCTGAGCCCGGAATTGACTATTGCTGTGGTCTTCCCCGAGTCGGGCGGACCGATCATCACATACCATGGCCGCTGATAGAGCCACCGCCTGCTGATACCTCCTGCGTAGCGGCGCCCCTTGAGTGTGGTAAGGGCCTCGCGGAAACGATGACGAATCGCCTCAAGCTCTCTTTCAGCAAGCGTGCTGGCTTGGCCCACACTTCGGTCGGAAGGCCTTGGGTCTCCCTTCTTCTGCTCGGCCCCAACCTCGTCCAGGGCTCCCGACACTCGTGATTGGACGAGGTCTTCAAAATAGGCCTGAACCTTGTAAAGCTGGGACTGGATCAAGTAGATCACGGTGTATCCGACCGGAATCAGCATCGATGCCGCGATCTGGCTGCGAAGGCTGTCAAGCGGCGCAAATCCTCCGACCGAGATGTGTGGTCCGAGCGTGAAGATTAAGGCACACACGATCCCTGCCCCGCCGACACGGAGCCATTGCCACCTAAGCGCTTTTTTGATTGACTGCATGGCCTGCCTTCATCGTGTCTTTGTGATGATGATTTCAATCCGACGGTTCCGCGCGCGGCCCTCAGGCGTATGGTTCGAAGCGACCGGTTCACCGCTCCCTCTGCCCTCTTCTCGCACGCGGCCTGGGTCATCCATGATGGATTTGATAATCTCGGCAGCTGTCCTCGCACGCGCGAGCGAAAGGGAATCGTTTGAAGGGAAGGCGAGCGATTGCACCGGCATGGCGTCGGTGTGCCCGGTCAGGAGGATTGCTCCCGACTCATCGTTCAGAGAACGACCAATTCGTAAAAGAAGCGGCAGGAACATTTTCTTCACTTCCGGACTAGCAGAATCGAACATCCCGGAGGCGCGAATGGTAACGACGATCTGCTGTGGGTCCTCGGACACAGTGACAAGCCCTTCGCGGATTTCGGGCTCGAGGAAGTTACGCAGTCGGCCGCTGCTCATCACAACCTTTGGCGGCAATACGATTCTCACCGATCTGACAGCGCCGTTCGGCGGCAATGTCGCGAGATCGTTGAAGACAGCATCGGCGCGGGCATTTAATGCATGCAGAAGTCCGGTATAGATCGAGAGGAGTAACCCTGCCCCAAACGCTACGACAGCCCAGATTGGAACGATTGTGCGGCGTGGCTTCGGATTATTAGAGTTCCTCCGCCAGTGCGGGGATAGTTCGCGCTCGAAGTCACCACGGGCTGCTCGGATCAGGCGGTAGACGTCTTCGCACAGCACACTGAGCTCTGCGGCTCCTCCCGCAGTGACGCGGTAGCGGCCTTCGAAGCCCAACCTCATGCAGTAGTAGAGCAGCTCCAGCAGTTCTATATTGATGGCCGGTTCATTTTTCAATTGCGTCAGCAGATCGAAGAAACGCTCGCCGCCCCAGGTATCGCTGAACAGCGATCCCACCAAGCTGCGCGTCGTCCAGACGCTGTTGCTGCCCCAGGCTGTGTTCAGAACGATGTCATCGATGGTCGCGCAGAGGGCGTATTTGCAGACCTTGATCGCTCGCGATGGCAATCCGAGCGGCGTGATCCGACGCTCAAAAGCATCGATCTCCTGCAGCACTCTAAGGCGCAGTGCTTCAACGTCAATATGGCTAGCACTGCTCTTGAGCTGAGCGCTGAGACCCAGCAGCGCCGCCGCGGCGGCGACCAGTGGATTAAGTCGGTCGAGCGCAAGCATCTCCCAGGTAAGTTCGTCCGGCACTGGCGATGACGGCGAAGGGACAGCCAACTGCTCCTCGGCGTGGAGGAGGACGAGTGGCTGGGATTCTGGCATCGTTTCCTCAATCACCATCATCAACCCGCCCACTTCCCTTCGGAGCGGACGCTCTCATCGTGGGATCGGCGGGCGGGTCGTCGACGCTCTCGCACTGGGCGCGCGAAGTCGGCGCCGAAGCTCCGGAGCAAATCAGTTTCGATGTTCGATACGACGTCATTGAAGACACGCACGTACGCACTCCGGTTTCGCGCCTTATGGTTGCGGTGCAAAAGGGAACGGGTCCGCCCCATCGCCTTCTCGATCCCTGCTAGGGACAAGCGTGCACGGACGCTGGACAGAGCCTTCTGCACAGCCGCGAAAAACACGTCATGCGTCCCACGGTCGGCGAAGGCATGCTCAATGGCCAGGTCTCCGCGGAGGAACCCCCTGACATCCGGAACGAACCTCAGGGGTTTTTCGTCGGAACTCTTATTTCTGAATGATTGTTCGCCAGCTCTCGCTCGGAGTGAATGTTGTGCAGCGCGGCGGAATACAGAAGCATTTTCCCTGCACGATCCAGCACGCTTACGATGCCGGCATTCCGGACATCTGCCAATGATAAGCCACAGGCGGCAAGAAAAGCCGTGACGGCCGCCCGATGATTCTTGTCGAGATGATTGATCTACCTTGGGTTGCGCCAAGATGGGGGCCCGATCCGGCACACTGTCTGCGTAGATATCCAACGGACTTCTCATCATGCCCGCCAGCGCGTCAAACCGAGTGTCTAAGACTGGCAATGGTGGGAACTCGCCGTCCCTCAGGTCCAGCAGCGCTTCTTCACCCCGGGCGCGCTTGCCCGCCAGGAGCGACGAGGCCATTTCGCGGGGGCCAAGAAAACTCAACTCCTCACTTGTCGCTGCAAGTTGTCCCTCCGGTTCGGCGGCACTCTCCGCAATGGATATCGAAGGCGACACGACGACATCGATCCTATAGGCGCCGATCTGAATAACATCGCTGGTTTTCCGGGCGACCGGCGCCTCTGACGGAAGCGGCACAGCCTCGTCACTCAGGCATGTGTTGCCGCGGCCTCGGTCGATCAGTCCGTATCGCCGTGCCATGCATTCGATTGAGCAGTGGTATTTCGAGACCATCTGCTGATCATCCGGCAGAACGAGGCTGTTGCCTGCTCGGCTGGTAGTCAGCCCACCAGCCGCGTCGCCAGGCACGAGATATTCCGGAAAACTGCATCTATTGCTGTGTACACGTAGCGTGAGGGGCATTGGTGGGCTAACTCAAATTTGGGTTCTGTCCGGCTCGGATGGCCCAAAGAGCCATTTCGAGATTTGGGAAGTCGCCAGCAACGTGCAGCGCCAAGCCAGCGGATTGGGGCATATCCTTCCAGAAGCGGCTATTTTGATCGATCTCGAAATAGCTGAATCCAACATGGAACGGGATCTGACGCGGCGCGACCGGTAGGGGATTGATGATAATGCCGGGCAGTGCGACATTGACGAGTTCCGTGATTTTCTCCGCCGGGCCGATCTTAATCTGAGACGGGAACTCGCGCCGGAGGCGCTCGACCTCAATATCAGCCCGAGCAGCCAGCACGAAGCTCGAGGTCGTAAAGAGAGAGCGGTCGGCCACCTCAGCCACATGGATACCGTATTTTTGCCGCTGCAGCGGTACGGAGACCGCAGTCTGCTCAATCACTGCACCCAGCGAAGCCCGGATCGACTGGATCACTGGCAAAAACGCCTCCGCGAGAGAGTCGTGCTTGTAAACACCAAGGGTCGGGGCACGTTTATCGAGGCGGGCGAACGTGGCTAGTTCACCCGCCAGCTGGAGCATGAGAACATACAGCGATTCCGGATTTACAACGGCGGCCTTGGACAGGTGGCAGAAGTACGGCTCGTACCGATTGATCGCCTGCAGCAGAAGGAAGTCCGCGAGCTCTGCAACCCGGTTCGTGCCCGACTGGGAGACCCGAGTAGCCAGAGCTTCACCACGATGGTGAAGCAGGCCGGTGATCTCAGTGATGTAGTTCGAGAGGACCCGGGAGCTGGCGCAGTCGGGGGTTGGCGGCACGTGCGTCTCGTCCAGAATGATCTGTCCGTCGGCCCGGACCTCTATGATACGGGCGATTGGGATGCAAGTGTAGCCAGACCGGTCTGCCGCGTCCGGCAGCAGTCGAAAATCCAGCCGCGCTACGTCGATGGAGGCGCTGCCCCGCTCGCCAGCGTTGGTGTCGACAACATCCTCAGTGGAGACTGCGAAGCGGATAGGTACGTCAATTCCCGCTTGAGCGTCGGTTTCAAGAGCGCCGGGTTGATAAAACGGTACCGCCAAGTGAATAAGCGAATCTCGAAAATCCCGCGGAACGTCGTAGGGAGTTGGCTGGTTGGCTTCGTCAGGAATACTGAAGGGCATGCCGTCCTCCAAGACGCCGCGAGCCACTTCGATGGCGATCTTGCCGAGACCAAGTAGCTCTCGATTGAGCCGCAGCTCGCTGATACCCCACCCGTACCCATGCAAAACCGCCGTCCTGCTACGCACCAGCTGTTCGACGTGACGATCGGCCTGCTGAAAATGCTGCGGGCGGAGGAATAAGCCCTCCGACCAGACGACCCTATTATTCCACGACATTCAAGACTCGCCTCGCGTCCACCTGACAGAACGGCTTTTCTCCGTAAAAAGTAGCAGAGCTTCACTGCCCCCTTGCATGCACATCTGATATCCAACAATGCGCTGGTAGAAGAGCATCGCGTGTCGAGACAGCTCAGATATGCAAGTGCCGAAGCTCATCAGGATTGGTCATGAGCCCCCTTGCAGCGCGACAAGCAAGGGATCTCATCTAGACTGTCGCTCAGTAGCCCGTTGCCCTCAGAGCCTTATTGGTCGTTCATGTTCACACTGACCTACTACGTGCCAATTCGGCCCGTCCTGTCGCTCGTACGGGATGAATCTTGCAAATGACCGCCCGGAAGCCTTGAGAGCCGGCGCCGCAAGTACGGGGCCAAAAGTGCAGCGCAACAGGCAAGGTGACACGTGATGCGCATTGCCTCGTCGAAAATGTTCCTGAATACGCCGAAGGCATGTGCCGCCGCCAACATCGTCTTCACGCGCCGCCGCCCCTAAAGCACCTTGACGACTAGTTTAGCGATTAGACAACCACCTCCTGGACACGATCCACGAACCGGTTGCAGTCCCGGTTCGCGCCAGGTGCGGGGTAGCAGCCCTGGCGGCATGGATCATTCATGCGGCGAAGATAGGCTTTTCCACATTTGGTGAGGCCCAATAGCTAGCGAATGGGATATGCGCTGCGCCTCATGTTGGCGCGCGAGCACATGCTCGATGGCACGGTGAAGATCGACCGTTTTCATCTCGGTGAGCGACCGAGAAAGAATCCGGACGGTCTACCGCCTGGACGTGGCCGAAAAGGCCTTTCGATACGTGCAGGGCGCGCGACGGCGAAAAGGGATCGAACCGCATGCCTGCTTGATGGGCGGTGAGGCGTTCATGGCGATTGGCAAGAGCTTCGCTACGCATGAGAACGTAAAGCATTCGAGCCGCGAATTCGTTCGAGACGCCGCCCACGTCAACTCGGTGGGAGGTTTCAAGTCCCGGGTCCGCCGCACCATTGCCGGCGTCTTTCATCATATCATATCAGCCCCCAGCATGCCTTGCCTTTCCACGAGATCGGCTTCCGCTGGTCACAGCGCATTGTTACGGGCCAGGCAGTGCGGATACTGGTCACGGGTGCCGCCGGCGCTGCGATTGCTGCAAGTCTTTCGCGCTATTACCGGCCGGCAATGCGCAGAAGTCCGGATGCCGGGATTATCGTTAAATCTCCCAGTCTTTTGTGATAAGGCCGCGTTGTTTAGCGGAAGCCAGCAAAGAGTTCGAAGACGAAGCGCCGACCTCACTGGCGCCGCAATTGGCGACAGTTGCCACTACCCTGGGATCGGTGGGCCAATCAATCCCACCATAGAAGAGATTATAAGATTTTCGCGTCGTAACCGGCTTGCGCGGCACCGGCGGCCGTCAGCGTTGATAGCCAATCCGTGCCGATCGCCACATCAAGCACGGACCTCCAGTCTGGAGAACGGGTCGTCGCTGCATCTCTCGAAGGATCGCCGCTGTCGTTATGGGTTACGCAGGAGCTGCGCCATAGCCGCTCACTAACTGGATGCGAGCATATCACCTGTGCATGCAATCCAATGCCGGGACTGCGCTAGTTTGAATCGCGGGCTCTTCTCCGTGGTTTTCGATGTTCTGCTGCAATGATGCGTTCACGCCACCAGCTATCAACGGCCTGGCCATGTTCGGGATCTGCCGGCCTCCCGTCACCTGAGCTCGATTCCGCAGAGCCGCCCCATGCCACAACAGCAGCAAACGGGACCCACGGTGATTGAGCGGCGTCCGAACGAGGCTCGGCAACCTGGAGCGGTCGATGGTTGCAGTCGCGTCCCTTGCGATCTGGTTAAGTCGCTTGAGCCCCTGATAAATTCTGACCTTCCGTCAGCAGTCGGTGCTCGACAGCTGACCCCTTGTTTCCTGAAGGCCATATCCCAGGGGGGTGAGCATGGTTGACAGGGACCCTCGGACTAGAGGGCAGGGCTCTTCGCGCGCGAAGGAGGGCCGGCACCCAGCGGATCAAAGAGCGCAGTCTTCGGTGGCGCGTGTCGATCACGTGGCCGACAACTTCAATTCGGACGACATCTGGCAAGAGAATCCGATGTTGCGTTACGTGGAAAGGCTAACGGGGCTTACCCGAGTACCCGTCGCCCCGGCAGAGACCGCGTTCAACCTCGCGAGCGCGACAGCGGCGGGAGCCAGCCCTCGGCAGCCAATGGATCAAAGCACGCAGCCTTTAGTGGCGTCTGCCGATCAAGAGGAGCTTTGGCAGGCGGTGGATCAAGCCGGTTCGCCGTCGGCCGCGAGCTTCAATTCACAGGACTTCTGGCTGGAGCCTTCTGAGTGGGCCTCTTGGGCTGCGTTAAGCGTCGACCAGCCAAGCCCGCCGACCGAGCTTCAAAGCCCTGAAGAACTAACCCCGCAAATGATGGCTGACATGACGGAACTGATGAGAGTTCCGGTCGCCCCGGCAGAGACCGCGTTCAACCTCGCGAGCGCGACAGCGGCGGGAGCCAGCCCTCGGCAGCCAATGGATCAAAGCACGCAGCCTTTAGTGGCGTCTGAGGAGCTTTGGCAGGCGGTGGATCAAGCCGGTCCGCCGTCGGCCGCGAGCTTCAATTCACAGGACTTCTGGCTGGAGCCTTCTGAGTGGGCCTCTTGGGCTGCGTTAAGCGTCGACCAGCCAAGCCCGCCGACCGAGCTTCAAAGCCCTGAAGAACTAACCCAGCAAATGATGGCTGACATGACGGAACTGATGAGAGTTCCGGTCGTCCCGGCAGAGACCGCGTTCAACCTCACGAGGACAACAGATGAATACAATAATGCCGATCGCATTATTCACCTCGTCGAGGGCCAGCCGCTGGAGACTGGCCCTCAGCGCAGGGGGCTGCATGGCCTTGGGAATTTAGAAGCCTCGGCGGTTGCCAGGCCGACCGAGGTGCCGGGTGAAAGAGAGGAGCATTCGGCCCATGTCCGAGGTGCCCGCGGAGCCCAGCGATCCGACCGGTGGCGGGCGCAAGAGGCAGACTACTGAGAAGGGCGCAGATCCCAGGCCCAGCCGCAAGCAAAAGTTTTATAATTTTGAAGCTTCGGCGGTTGCCAGGCCGACCGAGGTGACAGGTGAAAGAGAGGAGCATTCGGCCATGTCCGAGGCGCCCGCGGAGCCCAGCGATCCGACCGGTGGCGGGCGCAAGAGGCAGACTACTGAGAAGGGCGCAGATCCCAGGCCCAGCCGCAAGCAAAAATTTTATAATTTTGAAGCTTCGGCGGTTGCCAGGCCGACCGAGGTGACAGGTGAAAGAGAGGAGCATTCGGCCATGTCCGAGGTGCCCGCGGAGCCCGGCGATCCGACCGGTGGCGGGCGCAAGAGGCGGACTACTGAGAAGCACGCAGATCCCAGGCCCAGCCGCAAGCAGAGGTTATATGCTCAAAGGCCGCTGGCGTTGGCGCCTGATCTCAGCGCCGCGAATGCCAGCATAATCGTGGGGGGCTCAACGGGCGATCTCGTCGATCGAGCGGCGTTCAAGACGGTGTCGGCCCAGGATCAGGCGAGGCTGGACGAAATCGCCAGGCAGACACCGCGGCAGTCGAGGCAGAGCAAGGGGGCGTGGGCGGACTCGCTGAAGGCGGCCCATCCCGATCTCAGCGCCGCCGATGCCGCCATAATTGTGGGTGCCTCAAAGAAACGGATAGCCAGGAGGGCAGCGTTCAAGGTTATATAGGGCGGCTCATGACTCATCACCACATTCCCTAGGAACTGCACCATCATGTGCGTTGGTTGTCCACCACGGGATTGCATGAGCATGTGAGAGCGCCGAATTTTTCTTCAGCCTGGAGGCCAATACCTGGCTCGAGATCGAGATTTAGGGGCACGACGGCCGGCGCATTCCGGCTGATTAACACGCCGAGAGCGACCTCGGCTTCGACGGCGCGGATCGCAGAATGTCGGCTCGCATGCCGCTGCGACCATCGGCCTGCTCCTCGCAAGATTGGCGCCAAGGCCGCCGTCGAACGATGACGAGGAGGCAAGTTTTCCCAAAACGTTCTTTAGCATAGAGGTAGAAGGATTGGCGGCGGGATTCGATTCCTTTTAAAAGATCACGCAAAGCCGCATCACACCCATTGTCAATAGAATATACCGCGACGATGGTTATTAGACTTCGACTTCCGTCGAAAACGGCAATGGCGCTCGCGAAGGAGGCCGGCCGCTGCGAAACCCCGCCATCTCCGCACCCCACTCGTTCGCTCCAACTGGGAGCAAAATTTAATGAGGCAACGTGCGAATCTCGGGGAGCATCGTTACATGCGGTCAATACGGATCTCATCTAGATTGTCGCCCTATACGCCTCGTGCGGCGGTCCGGCGGAGCGCAGGAGATTACATGCCGTTGAAGTGCTCGAGCCGTTCTACCACTGACGCCGGGTCGCTGCACGCGCGATGGACCCGCCGGCTGGCCGCTCGTTCGATGTGGGTCCGCGCCCCGACACCCCCAAGACCGATCGCCGACGACGCCATCCACCTTATGCAGCACCCATTGCACCCTCTGCGCTTCGAATCCTCCACTAGGCAGAGCGGCAGACGGCCGAATGGTTGCAACTCCCAGGCTTTCTCGCGTTAGCAAGCTAATGCGTTTGACCGGGTGCCGTGGACCTCTCACGTCGGCAATCTCGTAGCCTCATCAGGTCAATTCGAGGCCAGCTGGCGTTGAGCTTCACATGTATCACACCACGCCCGTCGCCTTGGTGCGGACCCTGGTGCTGGCGCGGAGGCGGCCGCGCGAAGACTCCGTAGTTGGAGGCCTTCAGGATCACGTTTGCAACGGTACTCCGCAGGTTGCCCTTTGCAACGACTGCCCCCGCGCTATCGGTGAGTTGATCCGACACGTAGTCCAGCGACCAACGATCATTGGCAGCCAGCGGGATCAACACCAACGCTTTCCTTTCGCTCGTTTCCGGCCACGGCGCTTGCGCATCGTGAGCTTCTCCTCCCGATGGAGCCGGAAGAGCTTCTTGTGGTTCACAAGGTGTCCCTTGCGCCTGAGCAGCACATAGCTGCGTCAAGATCCGAAGCGGCGGCGTTCACGCCCCAAGCATTCACGACATATACGAATGTCGATTGTGCATGAGCAATCGCGTCTGCTCATTGCTAAACATTGAGAAACAGAGGCGCGACGATCTTTAATGTCGGGAAAACTGGGATTTTGGTCATGCTCGATGCAGATCATTTATTAAAACCGATCAGCGACGGCAACGCATGCGGGGATGCTCTCGATTACGATCTGAGCTTCCTGGAGCTCGAGATAGCGTCGCATGGCAAGCCGCACCAGCAGATAGGCGACTCCATCGCCACCGAGGAGGCTCCCAATTGGACAGAGGTGTGGCGGCTTGGCCTCGACCTTTCTGCCCGCACTAAGGATCTAAGAGTCGGCATCTTGCTCACACGATCCGCCCTCAGTCAGTTCGGCTTCCCTGGTCTAAGTCAGGGGCTTGAGCTGCTCGCGGCCTATGTCGAGCTCTACTGGTCAGAGCTACATCCGCGACCGGATCCAGAAGATGACGGAGATCAGACCGTTCGCCTCAACGCTCTGGCAAGCCTCTGCGATCTCTCCGGGATCTTGGCGGAAATACGCCAAGTTCCACTCACCGCCTCCAGGCAATTCGGGACATTTACGCTCCGCGATTGGGCTGGTGCGCTACGGTCGCAGTCTGCGGAAGTTGATCGTTCGACTATCGAGCTCGCTTTCACCGACACCGACCCACTGCAGCTCGAGCAGATCAGCACTGGTCTCGACGCCAGCCTAGCAGCCGCCACCGATCTAGACGCGAGTGTTCGGCGGCACGTTGCGAGTGACGAGGCCGTTCGATTCGACCCTCTGATAGTGCTACTCACCCAGGCCAAGGATCTGGTCGACGTCCATCGGAAAAGGGCCCAGCCTGCAGCCGCGGCATCTTCCTTGCCAGACTCCAGCAAGGCCCCATACCCCGAAGTGATCCGCAACCGCGATGACGTTGTCGAAATCCTTGGCCGCATTTGCCACTGGTACCAGGTGAACGAACCCGCGAGCCCGCTATCAGCCCTTCTGGAGCGCGCACAGCGACTTGTCTCGAAGGACTTCATGGCTCTTGTCAAAGAGTTGGCGCCAGAAGGGGTTGCCCAGTACCGCTCGATTGCCGGCCTGGCGGTCGATGAGGGCACGTGACGTGCGTAATCTTCCTAATCAGGAGTGGAACACATGACAAAGGCGAGTAGTCAAAAGTTCATCGCGCGGGTTCGTCCGCCTCGCGTACAGATCGAATACGACGTGGAGACTTATGGCTCTCAGAAGAAGGTTCAGCTTCCCTTCGTGGTCGGCGTGATGTCCGATCTCGCTGGCAATGCTGCCGAGCCGCTTGCTCCTGTCGCGGAGCGTAAGATGATGGAGATCGATATCGACAATTTCGATGATCGGCTCAGATCGCTGAGGCCCAGGGTGGTGATGCGGGTGCCGAACCTATTGACCGGAGAAGGCCAACTCGCTGTCGACCTGACCTTCGAGCGGCTCGAAGATTTCTCGCCGGCGGCCGTGGCGCGCAAGGTCGACAGCCTTAGCAGGCTGCTCGAAGCGCGAACGGAGCTCTCCAATCTGCTGGCCTACATGGACGGGAAGAACGGTGCCGAAGAGTTGCTCACCCACTTCCTCGCCGATTCGGCACTGCTAAGCGCCCTCGGCAATGGCATCGAGACTGAGAAGCCTGATGGAGTGGTTGCCGCTCCACCATTGGCATCCCCAGACACAGAGGAGAACTGATCGTGACGCCTGCAGATGCCACAGATGTACAGGTCGCCACCGTTGATCTCGGCGATTTCACCCGCATGCTTCGATTCGAGTTCAGGATCCGCTCGGACCACTCCCGTGACTTGGTAGAGAGTGCCGTCCGAACACTGGCCGAGCAGGCACTTCAAAACACGTCGCTGATCAGCGACGATGTCGTCGCGACTATCCAAAAAATGATTGCTTCGATCGACCAGAAGCTTTCCGCGCAACTCAACGAGATCCTCCATCACGAAAATTTCCAGCGCGTGGAATCAGCTTGGCGGGGCTTGCATCACCTTGCCCTCAACACCGAAACCGATGAGACGTTAAAGATTCGCGTTCTCCCAGTTTCAAAGTTGGAGATGTCCCGAACTTTGCGGAAATATAAGGGTGTCACCTGGGATCAGAGCCCGCTATTCAAAAAAATCTACGAAGACGAATATGGCCAAATCGGCGGTGAACCCTATGGCTGCCTGATTGCCGACTACTATTTCGACCATACCCCACCGGACGTAGAGTTGCTTTCGGGACTCGCGCAGATCGCGGCGGCGAGCCACTCACCGCTTATATCTGCCGTCTCACCACATCTGCTGCAGATGGATTCTTGGCGTGAGCTTGCGAACCCGCGTGACATCACAAAAATCTTCCTCACTCCCGAACATGCTCCTTGGCGAGCGTTCCGCGAAAGCGAGAACTCGCGGTACGTGGCCCTGACCTTACCACGCACCCTTGGCCGACTGCCCTACGGGGCCAAAACCAACCCGGTCGATGAATTCGCCTTCGAGGAGGACACAGACGGCGGCGACAGCGAGAAATACCTTTGGACGAACGCAGCCTACGCCATGGGCGTAAATATCACGCGCTCGTTCAAGCTCTATGGCTGGCTCTCCAGAATTCGTGGCGTCGAATCCGGCGGCCTCGTCGAGGGCCTGCCGGTACATACCTTCCGCAGCGACGACGGTGGCGTCGACCTAAAATGCCCCACTGAGATCGCGATCAGCGACCGCCGTGAGGCCGAACTGTCCAAAAACGGTCTTCTACCGCTGTTGCACCGCAAGAACACGGACCTCGGCGTATTTATTGGCGCTCAGACTATTAACAAGCCGGTCAAATACGAAGACCCCGACGCGTCAGCGAACGCCGAACTCAGTGCCCGGCTACCCTACATCTTCGCAACCTGCCGCTTCGCACATTATTTGAAGTGTATGGTCCGGGACAAGATTGGCACGTTCAAGGAGCGCCACGAGGTCGAGGAGTGGCTCAACCAATGGATTCAGGGCTACGTCCACCCCTCGCCCGAGCTTGGGAGCGAAGAGAGTAAGGCACAGCAGCCGCTCTCCTCGGCCGAGGTCAAGGTGGAAGAGGTCGAAGATAATCCCGGATATTACGTTGCGAGATTTTACATGCGGCCACACTACCAGCTCGAAGGCCTAACCATCTCTTTGAGACTGGTCTCGCGCCTGCCATCCGCCCGCAAGGACTGAGAAAACCCGCAGATGATTGTGCTCCGTTCTCGGCGCCAAAACTCGGGAATGGCTGCCCTGGGCGGGCCGATGCAATCCAGGCCCAATCAGATCAACGAGATAAGGAAAATCCATCATGGCGTTCGACGCGGTTATAAAGTTCACGCAGGCGTCCAAGGACGGCATTTTGCCCAAGGGCGAATCTATCATTCTAAAGGACGGTATCACGCTAGCGGACGAATGGAGCTTTTCACTCGAAAACAAGCTGAACATTGGGCCTCATACCGCCGGGGCGGGCGCGGGCAAGGCCGAATTCGAGGTCTTCACTATCAAGAAGCAGGTGGATACGTCATCGCCCTCTTTGTACGTTGCCTGCGGTCGCGGCGCCCACTTCAATAACGTTGAACTAAAACTTTTCAAAGCGACGGGGAGCGGACAAGCTACATCAGAATCGAACCTGTTCTTGCATTGGAGTTTCAACATGCTGGTAGTCGAGAAGGTCGAGTGGTCCTATGCGGAAGAGGCCCCCGAGGAGACGATCACATTCCGGTTCGGCGCCTGCAAGGTCATCTATTACAGGCAGGATGAAAAAGGCGCTCTTACCAAAGCAGGCGAGGGCATCTGGAACCAGATCGCGAACAGTACCGACTTCAATAGGCTCGTCGGCTGATGGCGCCATCGGGAACGGGAATATTCCGGGCCGCGCGCGAAAACGGCGGATCGCCTCTTCGATATTGCACCTGGAGATTGTAACATGGGCAGAGATGTTAAGCGGGATCTTGTGCAACCATCCCTCCTGGACCGGCTTACGGACGATGAGCCCCGCAACTCGTGTGAAGCGCAGGACAAGCGCAGTTTCTCTGTTCGCCAACTGGAAGAGGTGATTCTACGCGATGTTTCCTGGTTGTTGAACACCAACCAATTGGGTGCAACCGTAGATCTACAAGCGTACCCACACGTAGCTGCCAGTGCACTTAATTATGGTGCCTGGCCTCTTAGCGGACAAATTCGCGAAGGCATGGATAAGAGCGCATTGCGCGAAGCGATAATCGAGAGCCTTCAGCGCTTTGAGCCGCGTCTCTTACCGGACACCCTCAAGGTGACGGTCCTGGACGATGGTCAGGGTTGCGGCACTTTTCGCTTTAGGATCGAAGCCGATCTGTGGGCGCAGCCATTGCCCGTGCGAATGGTGATGCGTACGGAGGTAAACTCCGAGCTCGAATCCGCCCGCGTCCTTCATCTCGGTACAGAGATAAGCTGATGGATCCCCGGCTCCTGCGACTGTACAACGATGAACTTGCTTACATGCGCGAGATGGGGGCCGAGTTCGCCCGCGCATTCCCGAAGGTCGCCGCCCGGCTCGGGATGGAATCGGTGGAGGTCGCCGACCCCTACGTCGAGCGGCTTCTGGAAGGCTTCGCTTTCATGGCGGCGCGGGTGCAATTGAAGCTTCAGTCTCGCTTTCCGGAATTCACCCAGCACCTCCTGGAAATGGTCTATCCGCATTTTCTACCGCCGCTCCCGTCGATGACGATCGTGCGCTTCGAGCCCGACCAGGAGGCCGGACGACTTGAGAATGGATACGTCGTGCCGCGGGGAACCAAGCTTTTGGGCCGTCTTGCTCCGGGTGCCGTCACACATTGCGAGTTCCGCACGGCCCATGATGTGCATCTCTGGCCAATTGTGGTAAGCGCTGCCGATTATTTTTCGACGCCGGGGCAGATCGCCGCACTGGATCTTCCGGCCCGGCAAGATGCGAAGGCTGCTTTGCGACTACGCCTTCGCACCACCAATGGCATGCCGTTCAATAGACTCGCACTAGAGGCTCTCACACTGCACCTAACGGGCCCCGGTGGCATCGGCGCCGCACTCGCCGAACAGCTTCTCGGTGACGCATGCAATATCATAGCCCGTCCGGTCGGCCGGCCCATCCCTTGGCAGGAAAAGATTCCGGTTCATGCGCTGCAGCAGCGCGGTTTGGAGCCGAGCTGTGCTCTCCTGCCCGAGGTGCCACGCTCTTTCGACGGGTACCGTCTCCTACAGGAGTATTTCGCCCTCGCGGAGCGGACGTTGTTCGTCGAGGTTAGCGGGCTGGCAGACGCAGTAGCCCTGTCAACTGCAGAGACCCTTGAGATCGTCTTCGCACTTGGACGTGTCGAGCCACGCCTGGAACGACAGCTCGGACCCCAAAATATCGTTCTCTTCGCAACGCCCGCGATTAATCTGTTCGAACGCCAGGCAGATCTCGTCCACGTGAGCGACAAGAACACCGAGCATCATGTGATTGTTGACAGGATGAGGCCGCTCGACTTTGAGGTCCACTCGATCCTCGAGATGAGCGGAGACGGGGCGAAAAACGAAGCGGCTCCCGTGAGGTTCTACCCGTTCTATAGCATCAGCGCGCACGGTCAGGAGGAGCAGCATTCCAGATACTACTCGATCCGGCGGGAGCAGCGCCTCATGTCGGAGCACCAGCGTCTAAATGGCGCGCGGACTGGCTATATCGGCAGCGAGACGTTCGTTTCTCTGGTTGATCGCCAGGCGGCTCCCTATTCGGCGGAACTCCGGCATTTGTCTCTAAACTGCCTGTGCTCGAACCGGGATCTGGCGCTGCTGCTGCCGATCGGCCGGGACGAGACAGACTTCACCCTGGAAATCGGCGCTCCAGTTACCGCCACCCGGTGCGTATCGCCCCCGAGCCGACCGAGCCACTCTTTCGCCAATGGCGATATCACCTGGCGATTAATTAGCCATCTCTCACTGAACTACCTCTCGATCAGCAATTCCGATAGGAACGACCACCGGGGCGCAGAAGCGCTGCGTGAACTCCTCCGCCTCTACGTCGATCCAGTCAATGCCTTCGCCTCACGGCAGATCGACGGGATCCGGGAGATCCGGTCCAGGCCTGCGGTCAGGCGATTGTCCAGCGGTGGACAAGCCGCCGTAGCACGTGGGATTGAGGTTGGCATCATCCTGGACGAAGCCGCCTTCGAAGGCGTTGGCATCTTTCCGCTCGCCTCCGTGCTCAACCAGTTCTTCGCAAAATACGTATCCATCAACAGCTTCACCGAGATGGTCGTCTCGACGCTACAGCGCGGGGAGGTAATGCGATGGCCGACGATGGCCGGCCGCCGGGCGATCCTTTGATTTCGGGGGCACTCGGCGACTTCCTAAGCTCGCTTGGGGCCGAGCCGCATGCCTGCGACTTCTTCCAGGCTCTGCGGCGGATCGATGCAATCAGCTCAGATCGGCCTCGGCTGGGAGAATCGAGCGGTCCCAGCCTGGATCGTGTGCGGATCGCCCAGCAGCCCTCCCTTGCATTTCCGACTCGATCGATCGCGGGCGTGACTGCGCACGAGGAGAACGATCCCGTAATCTCCACCTACGCCTTCGGCTTGTTTGGACCCCACGGTCCCCTCCCATTGCATCTGACGGAGTACGCCCTTCTCCGGCAGCACAACGCGGCGGATGAGACGCTGATCCGATTTGCTGATACCTTTCATCATCGAATGGCCTCGTTCTTCTTCCGCGCATGGGCGGAGAGCGAACCGACCGTGAGCTATGACAGGCCACAAGAAGATCGATTTGCCCTTCAGCTCGGCGCGCTAGCCGGCTTCGGGATGACCTCCCTGCGCGCGCGGGATGCTATGCCCGATCAGGCCAAACTCCACTTCACCGGCCGTCTCGCCTCACACACCCGCAACGCCGAGGGGCTCGCTGCCATACTCGCCAGCTTCGTCGAGGCGCCGGTTGATATCCGTGAATTTGTCCCAAAATGGGTCGAGCTGCCCCGCATATCGCTCTGCCTCCTGGGCCGCGACCCGGGCACGGGTACGCTGAACAGCACGGCTGTTGCAGGTGCGAGGATCAAAGTGTGGCACCATCGGTTCCGACTCATTGTGGGTCCCCTCAGCCTGGCTCATTACGAGTCGCTTCTGCCCGCAGCTCCCGGCCTCAAGTCGATAGCGCAGATCATCTCCAACTACCTTGGAGATGAACTGGACTGGGAGATTAACCTCGTTCTTCGTCAGGAGCAGGTCCCGGAAGTGCAGTTGGGTCGCTGCGGCAGACTCGGTTGGTCCAGTTGGATGGGCAAGCGGAAAAGGCGCCAGCACGCCGATGACTTGACAACTACCCCAACTGACCGCGGCCCACCGGCAGCCGCATGGCACTCTCCCGAAACGGACATCCATGATGCGGCGGGCCCGCTCGACCTTCTTTTCGGGCGGGGAGAAGATCTCGTTGGCGAGATCGATCTGGATCGGATGAATGGCCCACGTGCCCTCGATGCCAAGTGCGGCGGCACGGCGGGCGGCGGCTTGGAAGGCCCGTTATGACAAGCATCGGAAGCCAGACTATCTTCAGTAAGCTCAACGCAAACTGCAATGAGACCGCCAAGGCCCTTTGCAAAATTCGCCGTGACGCCTCTTTGGAATGTTCTCGCCATTTTGACGCCCTTGAGGCTTCAGCAGCGGAGAGGCCGATCGAGGCGACGATCGCGGCGAAACTCGACCACCGTGGTTGTCCGCTAGGGCGCTGCGCCCTGGGCCTGGCTGAGAATTCCAGGAGATACGTCGTCGCTAGCACCGCCGGAATTCGCCAACTCATCGAAGTTCTAAGGCCGCATGGCGCGATTTGGGTGGGAGTTAGCGTGGGTGAGTTCCAAGAGGCCCACACGCTTTCTTCGCCCCGCCCCCCCCCCGCTTGGCTCTGACGATGCGGGCCAGCAAGACATCTTGGCTGAGCAACGGTCGGCGATTTCGATGCACGAGATAAACGCCTTTCTGCATCTTCGCCGATGGCTTCGGCGGCATCTTACTCACGCTATCGGGCGCAACCGCGCCTTCTCATCAAATCTGCGGAACACACACCACCATGGTCCTGTCAAGAATCGAGAGTCTCTTAAGGCACAATCGTTTTGTTGCGGTCACTTCGGCCGCGTCCGAGTTGAATGAAATCTCTCTCCGACGGCTCAGTGGCACCGAGCGGCTGGGGGAACCTTTCCTCTACGAGGTGAAGCTCGCCAGCCGCAATCCAGTTCAGAACTTTGCTACGATTCCCGGTCAAAGCCTGACAATCGGGCTTAAGCTCAAGGACTCGCAAACGCGCTTCTTCAACGGAGTTGTTACGCGCTTCCAATATCTCGGCCTCGACGATACCGAGCACCTCAACTACGTGGCGCAGGTGCGGCCGTGGATTTCATTGCTCGAGCATCGCTCTAACAGTCGGGTCTTTCAGAACAAGACCAGCATCGAGATCATCACCACGATTTTTCGAGAACATAAAGGCAATTTCAAGAATCAGACCGCCCGACGGTTCCCAGAGCGCCCATATTGCGTCCAGTACGATGAAACGGATCTGGCCTTCGTCAGCCGCCTCATGGAGCAGGACGGCATCTACTACTATTTTGAACATGCTGAGGACCAACATGACCTCGTGCTGGTCGACAACGCCGCGAGCCACATGGCCTGCACGCCTGAGATCGTGGAGACCCACCACAATCTCAGGCCTGCCCGAAGTCTTTACCAAGAAGACGTCATCCTGCATTGGGACGAGGTCGTTTCGCTACAGCCGAACAAGGTCGTTCTCAGGGACTATGACCATGAGAAGCCGATGGCAGAACTCACGTCTGTCGCGCGCGTTCCTCCCGTGAGGACAGGCGGCATTCCGCCCCGCAAGCTCACGGGAAGCGCCATCACCCGACCGCCGGAGAGCGTGGCGGTCAGAACGGGCGAGACCTCGTCGGGAAGCAGCGGCTGCACGGCAATGCGGGAGGTCTTCGAGTATCCAGGCCACTATACAAAAAAAAGCGATGGCGATTTCTACGCCACCATCCGTGCCGAGGAACTCGCCTGCAACGCTTATCGCGCGCGGATCGAAAGCACTGCGCGCCAGATAACGACCGGGTCATTATTCAAGGCCGCAAATCCCTTCTACTACGGCCAGGTCGGTTCCCGGCCGAAACCCACCGATCGCTTTCTGGCAGTCGGACAGGACTTCACTGTCATCGGAGAGGTGGGGGACGATCTCACTGCGGACACCGTGGGGGGGAAGGGCGAGCGCTTCCTCTATCACAGCAACGTAGAGATTATCCCCGCGACCACCCAGTACCGCCCGAGGCGCCGCACATCGGCGCGGTTGATTCACGGACCGCAGACGGCCGTCGTCGTAGGCCCCGAGGGCGAGTCGATCGCGACGGATAAGTACGGCCGTGTGAAGGTTCAGTTCTTCTGGGATCGAGAAGGCGAAAAGAACGAGAACAGCTCCTGCTGGATTCGGGTGGCCCAAAACTTCGCTGGTAAGGGTTTTGGCAACCTGGTCGTCCCACGGATCGGCCATGAGGTCGTCGTTGATTTCATCCACGGCAATCCCGACACGCCCCTGGTGACCGGCGTCGTATACAACGGCTCAAATCTGCCGCCTGAAACCCTGCCGACTGACAAAACGCGGTCGACTTTCCGGACGCATACCGATGGCGGCGCCGCTAATGCGTACAATGAACTGCGCTTTGAGGACAAGCAAGGCCGTGAGGAGGTCTATTTGAAGGCGCAGAAGAATCATACCGTCGAGGTCGGGAATATCTACAGCATCGACGTCAAGAGACACTTCCTCCTGACCTCGGGCGTCGCCGCGCCCGCGTCCTCTGCCGCAGCGGCCTTGGGTAGCCGCGTCGAGGTAACACCCGACAAGATCCGCCTTGTAGTATCGGGCAGAACCGGCCCCCAGGCCATCGAAATCAGCGCCGATGGGATAGCCATTATCGGCACGATGATTGGCGTTATGGCAACGCCTCCGCGGCTCGGGTCCATCGTCTCCATGCCGCCGCCGACACCGGGTCCACCCACGCCGTCGATAATGAAGCTTATTGCGACACTCGGGCTGCCGCCTGTGACGCCCGAGTGACACGATGTCAAGGTGAACTGGTTCTGGGTCTGGGCTGTCCGGCAGTCGTTGCCTTTAAGTCGTCAGGGCCCTGCAGGCGTAGAGATCAACAGCGGAACGGCTTCGGCGTCGTAAGCTGACCTACCGAATCAACGCGACACCGCGAGATTGCCCGAAAATGAGGAAAGGTTATGGTGCGTGAGCGTTTGTTCCGGGAACTTGCGCCTCAGTTGATGGAGTTGCCTCGCGAAATCGGCCGCAAGCGGCTCCAAATGCGTCTAGTTTATGTCTCCACCAAGCTGGAGTATAGCCCATCGATGAGGATGAAATACCTTTATCACTCGGCGTCACGGAATTGCGATCAGGGCGCGGGCGGCGCAAAAATCAGCGTTCTCGATCTGGGCGTCATAGCGCTGCTTTGTAGGGCGGGCTCTCGCCTCGAAGCGCTTCTGGCGGAGCGTGGCCGCCTCGAGCAGCAGTCGAAGCCTTTCACCATGCTCGAAGGTGTCTCGCTTCCGTTCGCGTTTCGAGTTTCTGATGGGCGCTGGCCATGCCTGTCAGGCCGAGTTCGCGCAGCATGTCAATGGTGGAATTGGTCAATGTCGCGATAAGAATCATGCGCTGTCCAGCTCGAGGAAGGACGCTGGCCATGCCCCCGAAGCATAACGGGATACGAATTTGGTATTGGAAGGAAAGGTCGCGACGGAAATAACATCAGCAGTGACGCAATGACCTAAGGAGCGACGCAATGTACGGCAGAAGGCAGGGGGTGGTGGCAATAGTTCCGAACAAGGAAGCCCAGGCTCGGCACTTGTGTCCTTCGGGCGAACTTGCATGCGAGCCACTTTGTAGAAAGGATTACCCGCTCTCGCGTATCAGAAAGGTGCGATGCTTATGGCCTAGAGGCCTTGCTGCCGGTTGGAAACCTCGCAAGCTGGACCCGATACCAACAGTCCTCAAGCGCATCGGCCATTTCCACATCCCAGCATCGCGTATTCGTTGATCTAACTACCCGAGACTCCAGCCTACGGGCCTTTTTGGATTCATCGGCGATCGAGGACTCTGTCGCCTATCAGTTGAAATAGGGTTTCGTGGCGAGCCAGCAGAGGGACAGCCCATGGATGAGAAAAACAGCCCCATTGTTTGCATCTCGGGTGTGGACGAACGAAAGCTCGGCGCCGCTCTAATCGCGGTCCAATCGGCATTTAGTGTCGCGATTGCGGAACTATCGAAGCTTCACAAAGGGAACAATCCTCAGTGGTTCGAAGACCTGGAGGAGGTGGTAATCGCTAACGCAAAAGGCACAGTCACCGAGGGCATCTCGCTGGATGTCGAGGTAGAAAGCCTCAAATTCGGCATCGACGTCCTTCGGGCGATCTTGGATGTAAGCCGCGTTGAGCTAGGCTTTGCAGCAAAGGAATAACCCTTTCGCCCAAACGAGGTGTCGATCTTATTTGGCGCGTCCAAAACATGCTCAGCCTGGACCGTCGACGCGCCTGCCTCTCGGAGGCGCTGGACAAGCATGCGCTGCTGCTCAATGATCACTTCACCGCGCAGCAAGTGGCGCTCGACCATTTCGAGTGCGGTCTCGACAGGGGTCTCCATAACCAATAAGCCGCTGACATTCTGAGCCACGGATCGGGGGCGGCAGCAGCCTCACCGATTTTTTCATCAATGGTGGCAATGTCACCATTGCCCCTAACGGCGGCCTTCCCGCGATCCTGTAGCAACTGGCGTGGCTTGCCGGATTGTTGCCCACAATCACCGCGGCAAGACCAGCAGGCTTGCCGATATCAGCTTGAAACCCCTTGACCGCGTCGATGACCGTTGCAGCCGTGGCCTTGCCTCGATGATAATTGTCATGTCTTTCGGCGCTCTCAATTTGGCGATTAATTGAATTCGAGACTCATCTGACTAGATCGTTCCAGAGGCTCTCGGCGAACCCGCGCATCAGCTCGAACGTCTCATCACTTGTGGGGTCATGTGCGCTCTAACGTGGCCGATGAGCGTCACGGCAGATTCACCGATCGGGAATACCGGCAGGGAGAGATCGACAGCCGTACCATTTGCAGGTCCCCGAGCGACCATCCCGCCGCTGATCGAAACGCGGGCTCGCCCGTGGCTCTGATCGACATGTGGTCCTTCGACTTGAGGATTCCCTCAATGGATTCCGGCTCGGCCATTGCGGATTCGCCAAGTTAAAGCCATTGGCCGGGAGCGATCGGGCGAATCGCGAGGCCTACGGGTGTCAGCGCTCCGATGAACTCGCTGTCCGGCACAAGAGCAGCTGAGAACCTGACGGACCGCGCCTTCGGGCGCGGGTTCGATGCGGACGGTCTCCTTGATCAGGAGATACCGGCGTGCGAGGGCAGGACGAACAGTCAGTTTGAAGTGATCCATTTGCGTCAACCGGACTAGACGTTCGGCTTCGTATTATACGGTGCCTTGATGACTTCCTTGTCCTTCTCCTGTAGGGCTTGAACCGTTGTCCCGTCGCCACGGCAAGAGCGCCGCGGCTGATCGGGCGCCTGTGAAGCGTGCGCCATCGACAGGTTTGTGAACGAGTGCAGCGATGGGCGTCGAGGCCGTGGCGATGCTGCCAGGCAGGGTTGCTTCGGCATCGGTGCGATCACGACCGGCGTGTTCCTCTGGCGAGGTCGCAGTGGCGACAAACATACTTGGACCCGCGTTCTTCAGGCCTTTGAGTGGACCTCAATATTTGAGGACGCTCCATACGACGCTAAAACGCTACACTTTCTGCGTGACCGAAAACTACTGTACCTTTCATTGTCTCCCGTTTCTTCCCGGCTAGAAAATGCATCAAAACCTTCAGCTAGATATTCAGTCCGAGGGTTTAGACCGATTACGCGGGTGGCTAAAGGAGCAGTCTCGTGAGCCAGTGATTGCATGGCGCTGAGGCATTCGCCAATGAGGCAATACGAACATCTGTCTACGGTCGATGGGTCGTCAAGGAGCGCTCTGCGTTTACTTGCAGCATTCCTGCGGACTCGCCCGAAAATCGCCGCGGACCTGCAGAAACTCCCTATTAAACGCTGCACATTGTCTCAGGCGCGGCAGTATTTTGCCGTTGTGAGGGCTCCGACGAAAGTGTCCGGCTGAGGACACATCAATGGGGGACACGTCGTGACCATCGATATCAGTGATATGGCGGTATAAGAACTACGATACCGGCTCGCATCCTTTGATGCAGATCAAGGACTTTGCCATGGGAAGCTCGGCCGGCCGCCGATCAGAGATCGCATGGCAGCTGTCGTCGGTTTGCGGGACTTCACCATTGTTGTGGCTGCGATTTGATTCTCATCAATGCAAATAAATCATTTTAGTGCCGGGGATCGGCGATGGAGATTATCACATGGCAACTAAGAAAGTCATCTTCGTGGCGTTTGCCATCGAAGACGAGAGTATTCGGGACATGATAAAAGGTCAGTCGCTGAACACGGGCACGCCGTTCGAATACATCGACATGTCGGTGAAAGAGGCATACGAATCCGACTGGAAAAACAAAGTGAAGACCCGAATCTTGCGCTCGGCTGGGGTTCTCGTGATCGCGACGAAAAATTCGATATCATCGACAGGCCAAAATTGGGAAATCGCGTGCGCTCATGAAGTAGGTGTGCCTGTACGGGGAATCTGGGCCTACAAGGACGATCACACTCAAATTGCCGGCGTCGAAACAATGGAATGGACGTGGGCAAATATCAGCAATTGGATCGATAGCCTGTAAGGAGCCTCATGCGTAAAGCGTTGATTGTAGGTATCGATCATTATGAGCATATTGCATGTCTGAATGGGTGCGTAAACGATGCTCACTCTGTCCGTGCAGCCCTCGAACGTAACGCAGACGGTACAACCAACTTCAAGACGCCCAAGCTAATTACCGGTACCGGACGGGGCGACATTGTAGAGCGAGCGGAGCTTAAGGAGGCTGTCCGAGCGCTTTTTGCCGACCGGTCCGAGATTGCGTTGTTCTATTTTGCCGGGCATGGCTACATCGAGGATACAGGTGGCTATTTATGTGCGGGAGATTGCAAGGTAGGAGACGATGGTCTTTCCTTGAATGAGGTCATGACCATCGCAGCCAACTCCCCAGCCACCAACAAAGTCATCATCCTGGATAGTTGCCACAGCGGAATCGCTGGTGAAAACCCGACTATGAAGGGTGTTTCCGAAATCGTGACCGGGATGACCATACTCACCGCGTCAACCGCAGAACAGTATGCACTTGAAATGAACGGACCCACACCGGGTGGCGTTTTCACGGGCCTCTTGATAGACGCGTTGGCTGGCGCAGCCGCCAATCTTGTCGGAGATGTCACGCCGGGGAGCGTCTACGCCCATATTGATCAGTCGCTCGGGCCTTGGGCCGGTCAACGGCCGCTGTTCAAAACTAACGTCAAAACTTTCGTGTCTTTGAAAAAGGCTGACGCCCCCATTCCTCTTGCGGATTTGCAGCAATTGGCGACCTTGTTCCCTTCGCAGGACTACGTATTTCCGCTTGATCCCGAATACGAGCCCGAACGCAATGACGAACAAAAGAACGATCCAGCAATCCCAAAGCCAGATCCCGCAAAGAATTCTGTTTTTGCGATCCTTCAGAGATACGTGAAGGTCAACTTAGTCCGGCCGGTAAACGCACCTCATATGTGGCACGCTGCAATGCAGAGTAAGGGCTGCGAGCTGACCGTGCTAGGTGAGCACTATCGAAAGCTTGTTGGAGCGGGGATGATCTAAGCAATGGCCCTTGACGACATCCTAGATGGCCTCGTGGACGAATTAGCCAGCATCGAACACGAACGTTGGGCCCACTGGCAGAAATATGTGCACGGCCAATCCCTTAAGCAACCTGATGGCTCTATCGTCATTCCTGCAAATCTTGTCGCCAAATGGGAACGACAGATTGCTACGCCGTTCTCGCAACTTTCCGATACGGAAAAGAAAAGCGACCGCGAGCAGGTCCAGAAATATCTGCCATTGCTAAAGAACGCTCTGCGGAAGTAGCAAGATCATAAACGGCGAATTGTTCATTCATTTCAATGCATGATAGCTAGTTTATCGGAAAGAGAACCGTTGATTGCCTGATGGAATTGTCACTGTCTATGCTGCTTCCGGCATAGATTCTCTAAACCAAAACGAGTTGGAAAGAAAACTATGTCAGACAAACGCTCGCCACCGCCACCGCGTCCTCCGGCGCCTTCACGGCCACCCGTTCATATCGAAAAAGGTGGAACACGGCATGTTGGAACTCAACCACCGCCGCCACCTCCCAGGAAGGGATAGAAATGACCAACGTAGAGGATGACTGCTATAACGAGGTGCACGGCATTCGCCACAACACGCTGCGCAACGCGCTTTACCATATTGCGCGACGTGCATGGTTGGAACGCGTCAGCCGATTTCTCAATTTGGCAGTCATTCTCGGTGGAACGAGTTACGCAGCGCAGGTCTTTATCAACAGCCCACGAGGAACGTTTGTGTTAGGTTTGGCTTCGGCTACTCTCGGAGCTGTACAACTCATCTTTGATTTTAGTGGAAAGGCACATCACCATGAGCGCCTACAAAAGCGCTACTATGATCTGCTCGCATCTGTCGAAGAGACACGCGGGCCTACGATGGACGATTGTGCAGCGTGGAGGGCTGAATTAACGAGGATCTATGCGGACGAGCCGCCCACGCTCCGCGCGCTTGATGCAATTGCCGACAATCAGGCTACCGCTGCCACGTATGGATCAAGCAACCCGAGACTGAACGTGTCTTTCTGGCAAAGCTGGACTCGAAATTTGTTTCTTCATAACGCTGGGAGGTTCCCAGAGAGAGACGGTTGGCGAATTCAGTCTGACGCTAGTCAGTCAGCTGTGGAACCGTACCCTCGGTAGCGGCGTGCCAGCCGGCGATCCACCCGCACGTCTCCTTGCCCACGCAGTCCAGAAAGATGAGGGGCAAATCCGGCCTATTGCCGTAGGCGGACCGCGGGCAAACGCCGTGGATCCACAAGCTCTCAGTCACGGCAAAGGGTCAACTTGCCTGGGTTGTAGATCATTTTTGTTTCGATGTTTCCCTCAAGTTCGACATGGGAAATTGCATATTGGGACACCCCTGCTTTGCCAGCATTTGTGAGATCGCGATCCGCTTGACATCATATAATTAGATTTATTGCGTCACGTAAGGCAGTACCTTCAACCGCGCCACGCGGCGGCGGAAATCCGCGGGTATGCACTAGTATGCGGGAATAGAAGCTTACTCTGGACAACGTACCCGCTGCGCCCTCTTCGTCTGGACGTCGAGCTTAAGTCCAAGTGAAGGAATGTCTAACTGCTGTATTTCGAAGCCGACACACAGCTCCCGGAGGGGATTTGGGAATCAACTCCTCGAAATACTTGAAGCCCGAAGGACAGGATTCGAGCTCCAATCTCAGGATTTCGCCCGCAACAACGAACGGCCTGCAAGGCCAAGTTCGATGGACAAACTAGACGATCGCAAATCAAAGAACGCGTACGTTTTCTGCCTTCGATTTACCAGTCTTCCGATCCTGACCGACATCGTAGCTCACAGTTTGCCCTTCGCTCAGATTGCTGGCGCCCTGCAAAGCAGACACATGCACAAACACGTCAGCGCCTCCATTGTCGGGCGTAATGAAGCCAAAACCCTTGTCTCCATTGAAAAACTTAACTGTTCCGGTGGCCATGAACAAATCCTTCACGATTGCAAAGCAGATTGCCGCTGCAAAAACCTTTAAGGCGACGAGGTGCCATCCGCAATATGTTTGGCCTGATTTTTAAGCCATCGGAGTGAATCAAGGTTTTCGCTAATCACTTCTAGGCACCCTTTTTCTGACCTTGTGGGGAGCCTCTCGTGAGGTCCTTAGCGATAGATGATATGGTCATGGCTGCTGCGAAAATTCGCGGCCCGTTACCCTAACTTTATTCCGGATTGTGCTTACTTCCGGGTCGGCAGCCGCATCCCGTGCGCGTCTGGCGAGCCACGGCTACCATGTCGGGCCGTTGCGCCTCGCGCGATTCCGTCTAGGGCCAAATCCCGGCGAGTATGGGAGGCGCATGAGGTCTGGGAAAGCCTTTGGCAGTTGGCCGAACCGGCAGTGCCGTGCGTGAACTCTGAAGGGACAAATTTCGGCGGCCGGTTCAAAGATTCGCGAGGGGGAATATCAGGCGGCCCGCCTTCACACCGGCGCTACGTGCCTGGTGTCTCTCCTGCTCGATGCAGTGTTCCTGCGCCAAGCAGCTGAATAACGCCGGAAATCATATCGTGGTTACGGATAAGCTCCTTCGTCAGCGAGATGATGGGAAGCGTCAGAGTAACCTAAATGCAGATGCAGATCGAAGACGTTTTCATGACCGGGGCAACCACCCCTGCTCCGCTGCGCAACGCAGCATTCTGTTCGATTTGGAGTTCAGCGCAAGTCGCAAATCTCAGATGGCTTGTGCAGACCGTCGCGATTGGTTGGCTGATGGTGACGATCACCGCTTCCGATCTGACGGTCGCGCTCGTACAGGCGTCGACTACGCTTCCGGCATTCATACTCTCCATCATCGCCGATACTCATAGCCGCCGATCGGTGATGATCATAGGACTGTCATTGATCGCGCTAGCGTCTGTCGCACTGGCAGGTGCCGCCGCCTTCGGCTTCCTCAGTCCCTGGCTCATTATCGCAGGCTGCGGATTTGCGCTGAATGACCCCGCCTGGCACGCCTCCGTGGGGGATATCCCGGCCGCGGTGACGCTTATGTCTACTGGATATACCATGACGCGAAGCGTTGGGCCGGCGCTGGGCGGGGTTATTCTCGCCTTTCTCGGACCATTGGCCGCCTTTCTCTTCTCCGCATGCAGCAACCTGGCGCCTCTCGCCGCGGTATTGCGTAACAAGTGGCACGCGCGCCCGTCTCCTCTGCCTGCGGAGCGTATGTCGACCGCAATCCGAGATGGCATCCGGTTCACGGCGCTTTCGTCCGATATCCGGGCGACAATCATGCGCGCAACCCTCTTCGGCCTTGCCGCTATTGCTATCCTCGCACTTCTGCCGCTCGTCGCCCGCGATCGTTTGGCCGACGACCCCATCGCCTACGGCGTTCTTTTCGCAGGTTTTGGAACGGGCGCCTGCGTGGCCGGATTGAACAACCGGCTCTTAAGGCAGGAATGGCTGATGGCAATTGCTTCCATTGCTTGCGCGGTGTGTTGCATCTCACTTGCCTTCACCTCCTCTGTGCCTTCAGCAACACTTGCGCTTGCTTTCGGCGGCGCCGGCTGGATCATCACCTGGACCGGCGTTGACGTCTGGGTGCAATTGGCAAGTCCGCGCTGGGTCGTCGGCCGCACGCTCTCGATCTATTATGCATTCCTATCCGGCGGCATGGCAGCCGGCAGCTGGATCTGGGGCAATGTTGCCCAGTCATATTCGCTCGCTTCTTCTCTCGAGCTGGCCGCGGCCGCCCTGCTTGTTGTTGCTGCGTCAGGGTTGGTCTTGCAGGTGCATCTGGGGGCGGAGGGAGACCAGCAGGGCGCGGTTTTTCCGGCTCCATCGGTGGCGCTTGATCTGAAGCCGCAAAGCGGTCCGATTGCAGCGAGGACAGAGTATTCCATAGACGAAAGCGACTTGGACAGCTTCTTCGATCACATGCGCACTCGCAGATACGCCTTAGCTCGCGCAGGCGCGCGCGACTGGACGCTCCAGCGAAATCTTCGAAAGCCCTCCCATTGGACGGAAACGTTTCACACGCCGGCCTGGATGAGTTTCCGGCGTCTGCATCATCGCCTCTCTCTATCGGATCAGGACGTCTCCCAGCTTCTCGCCGCTTTGCATTTGAGTGAAAAGCCTGCGGAAACTGAGCTCGTTATTGAACGTACAACGGACGCGCGACGAACCCGGAGCCATCCAGTCCCGCGCGTTTTGCGTCCGTGAGGTGATTAGTGATGAGACCATCCGTCGAGCAGCAACGGTTAGAAGGCGGCGCCGACCAAAAACAAAACCTCACGATCACTAGGACTGCGGAGAATAGCTGCAAGCCCAACACAGCTCCTGGCCTGGGAGTGGCATCAACCCCTGCCATCCAGGTTCACTCGGCTGTCGTCGATCCCTGGTCGACGACAGCCGCTTTTTCCTCTGTTTTTGATTGTGGTCTTGCCGCAGCCCGCCGAAGCGGAACTTGCGACCCTCTGCTCACAGGCTCAAGGCCGGAGAGAGGAAGTAAGGCCAACCCAGTTCCCACTGCCCTCCCTCATCGCCGCCGCCCCGCAAAGACGGCCGAAGTGCCCCGTCCGAAAGAGACCGAATGACATGCCATCAAATGAAGGGACAGCATCCGTAGGCCTACTGGCGCCACTGAAGAATTCGACGTTCCGTTCGATTTTCTTCGCGTCGCAGCTCTCCAGCCTGGGTTGGCTGATGCAGACGGCGGCTCTCAGCTGGCTGATGGCCACCGTTTCCACCTCGGATGTGATGGTCGCCCTTGTCCAGGCATCGTCTACCCTGCCTGCCTTTTTTCTTGCGATTTTCGTTGGCGCGATTGCCGACAACTACAGCCGGCGCATGGTCATGATCGTCGGCCGAAGCCTGATGATGGCGGCCTCGGCGATGCTGACGATCCTGATGGCTTTCGGCATCACCGATCCATGGATGATCCTGGCGTTCAGTTTCCTTGACGGCTGCGGTATCGCACTCAGCGATCCCGCGTGGCGCGCTTCGCTTGGCGACATGCTGGAGCGCCGCCATCTGCCGTCGGCCGTCACCCTTCTCAATGTCGGATTCAACACGGTCCGTAGCGTCGGTCCCGCGCTTGGCGGCATCATCGTTGCGATTTTTGGGCCGCTCGTCACTTTCGCGCTCACCACGCTTGGCTTCGTCGCGCCCCTCACCGCTCTGTGGCGAAACAAGTGGACCGTGAAAGCGTCGCCCCTCCCTCGCGAAGCGCTCATGACGGCGATCTATGATGGACTGCGGTTCACGGCGATATCCTCGGAAATCAAGGCAGCTATTGTCCGCGGTACGCTGTTTGGGCTGACCGGAACCTCGATGCTGGCGCTCCTGCCGCTCGTCGCAAGAGACTTCTTGAAGGGCGGCCCAATCGACTACGGTATTCTCATGGGTGGCTTCGGCGCCGGCGCGCTGATCGCGGGGCTCCTGAACCCGCCACTCAGGCGCGCGGTCACGCAGGAACTGCTGATTGTTCTGGCATGTGTCGCGTGCGCGGTATGTGCGATCTCACTTGCGCTGACGTCTTCCCTGATCATCGCAACAGTCTGCCTCGCCTTCGGCGGCGCCGGCTGGGTAACCGGATGGTCGGGCTTCGGCGTCAACGTGCAGTTGGCAAGCCCGCGCTGGGTGGTGGGTCGCACGATTTCCATCTACAGCGCTTTTACTTATGGGGGGATCGCCGCTGGCAGTTGGCTCTGGGGAATTATCGCCGAAAACCATTCCCTCTCCTTATCCTTGGCATGTTCTGCTGCCGCCTCGTTGCTGGTCGCCGCACTTGGGCTCAAGCTGCCGATCAGCAACCGCTTGGAGTCTGAACTCGAAGCCTCCGGCGCCTTCGATGCGCCAGTACCTGCACTCGATCTGAAGCCGAGAAGCGGCCCAATTCTGGTGACGACGGAATATGCGATTGCCGAAGAGAACGCCGCTGTCTTTCTTGAGATCATGCGCAGACGGCGGCATGTTCAAAGCCGAGCCGGCGCACGCCATTGGACCCTCACGCGCGACGTTCAGCAGCCTTCGCGATGGCTCGAGACCTTCCGGACGCCAACCTGGACGGATTACCATCGCCTTCATCACCGCCTCAACGAAGCGGACAAGCGCCTGGGCGATGAGCTCAAGTCGCTGAGCGTGGCATCCGACCTCCCGCGAACAATCGTTCTGGTGGAGCGCCCGACGGCTGCGCGCAAGTCCACGCCCGTGCCGTACGTTTCCCAGAAATGAGCACGCTATGCGACTCCGAGGCAACTCATCCAGCAAGAGAGGATCGTTCGATAATGGATACGTCGAAGCTTTGCCCCCTCCAGTTGGCCTCCCTCCGATGGCTGAAACAGAGCAGAACGTTGGAAGAGATCGCGCGGATCGAGGACCGAACCGTCGTCGATATCGAGCGATGCCTGCAGGATGCTTTGGTGCTGCTCGGCGCAGACTCGATTGAGGCGGCCATTCGTATGATCGAAAAGACAGCTTGAAGTGATGGCGATCTTTCGGCGCGCTGCTTGAGGCTTTGAAAATTCGGATTCGAGCGCACGGTGGAAGGAGCCGCGGGAACGCCGCCTGTATTAGGTCGCGATTCCAGGAAATCCGGAACCGGTGTTCGATTTTATTCTCGGCATTCCCGCGCGAAGCAACTCGGCGAAGGAGCTTCTCTTCCGTTGAGCCCTTCGTGAAAGTTATCCTTGCGGCGGCAGTCCGAGACCTCCCCGGTCATCCGGTCCATCGTCTGGAATCGCAATCGACCGATGATCGACATCCGCCCCTTCGTCGCAGCGATTCACACCAAGTGGATTTGACCTGGACAGCGACCGCTCGCGCTGAAGCGCAGAATATCGGCGGCGCATTTCATCGGACGCAATCCTCCCTGCCGTCCAAAGAGCGACCAGTTCCATGAAACCCGGGTCTTCATCGAGCCGAATTCCCCGTGCATTCCAACGCGCGATGACCCGCTCGGCTATGTCCCTGCGTGAATCCATTACCAACTTCCCTGCCCGGCCTGCCGCCTACGCGGTGAGATACCAAGTTGCTGGGTTCTTCGCCAGTTGAAAGCGTCCGATATGTCACGCCGGGTGCCCGCGATCTGTTTTCGGGAGCTTGTTAGCTGGAGCTATCGAGATCGCTAAGACGCACTTTCCAGCTCTCTCCGACCTGATGGCCCCCGCCACCATCTTTTCCGTCGACCGCGAATACGGCGTCCTACCGTCCGACGAAATCGACGTCGACGACGATCTTGAGATCGTCCATGAATACACGCCTTGGCATTGAGCGGGCGGCGACATGGCCTGCGGCCGTGCCGCTTGCGAGCGGCGGGCCGCAAGGGAGGCTTCGCCGCGGCCGACTTTGTATAATTCACTAGGTTGCCAGCCGCGCCGTTGCGGCCTTTGCTCTTCGCGGCCGCTGAAGCGGCTAATAGATAACGCTGACGAGCAGGAGGCGATCACTCGTGATCGGAAGGAAAATGAAAAGAAGAGAGATAGAGGGCCTTCGCGAGGCCGTATCCTGCGCCGCGGTGCTGGAAGAGGCCGGTTTTGCCGTTGACGCCAAGGGGAGCACCCGTCGGGCAGTGAAGTTTCGGCGCAGCAGTGAGATTGTCATAGTCACGCATGAAGGGCGGGGATGGTTCGACCCCCTAAGCGAGGCGAAAGGCGATGTCTTTGGGCTCGTCGAGCACCTCGATCGCGCCGGCTTTCTCGAAGCCGTCGAAAAGGTCGGGAGTCTCGTGGGATTCAAAATTTCCGCGCCAGGATGGCAATCTCGAAGCTTTGTCGCCAACTCCGAGTTTTCCGTTTCCGATCGTTGGCAGGCACGTCGCCGCCCGTGGCAAGGCTCATCGACCTGGCAATACCTGCACAACGAGCGCTGCCTTCCGACATATCTGCTCCGCACGGCGATCGAACGCGACCTCCTTCGAGAAGGCCCGAACGGCAGCCTTTGGGCCGCTCATACGAACCATGCCGGCGACATCACCGGATGGGAGGCGCGCGGCCCGCAATATCGCGGCTTTGCCACCGGGGAGCGAAGGTCCTGTTCCGCTTTGGCTCGGACGCTTCAATGCGCCTGGCTGTGACGGAAGCTGCGATTGACGCCATGAGCCTTGCCGCCATCGAAGGATTGCGTGATGGAACGCTTTATCTCAGCACCGGCGGCGGCTGGTCTCCGACCACGGCCGCAGCCCTTGGTGCGCTTGCTTCACGTCGCAATGTCCAACTCGTCGCTGCGACAGACTCCAATCCTCAAGGCGACATGTTTGCCGGGCGATTACGGGCGCTTGCCGACGGCGCCGGCTGCGACTGGATGCGGCTCCGCCCACCGCGAGAGGATTGGAACGAGGCTCTGAAGCTTCGCGTGAAACAGAGGAATGAGAACAGGAAAAGGGTGGGTGGGAAAGAGAAGGAGGCGTGCCGCATGCGCCCCAGCCGCGTCGAGGCAGGCTCCGCCCGGTTCAAGCCGACCCTGGACCCGGCCGGTCGCGATGTCGGCGGAGGAAAGGGGCACATGAAGGACTTAGGTGCCGAACCGCTCGATAATTGCTGGAGATGACGCGCCGATCGAAGCCCAGGCTAGCCGGCAGGACCGCACCGGCTGATCGCCGCGGCGCGCGCACGCCAAGCGCACGCCGGCGGATCGCGATCTACACCAACCGTCGGCAGATCAACGAATTGCGCCGCGCCAACGATTGCAAGGTCGTGCCCGAGAGACTCGCAGCGTGGGAGGACAAGCTCGCCCAGCAGCGATCGCTGATCCAGGTTCTACAGGTCGAGGAACGACGGCCCGTCACAGAAAATGCCATTCTACTGAAGCGTTTCCTACGAAGCTGAAACGGAGGTTGATCGCCGGCGGCATGCCCGACTCCTCGCAGAACGCGCCAAGTGGCTCCTCTCGACGGCCCTTGTCTGGATCACATATTTCTTCGCGCTTCAAATGATCGAACCCGCTGTGGTCTTCACAGTGTTTTCAGGGCTTATAGTTGTTAGCGTCCTAGTTGCCTCCGCTTGCGGGGTTCCGGAAGCCGCAACCGGGTCGAAGGGGTCGGCTTGATCGCCATAGTAATCGGCGTCGGTTATCTGGCGACGATCACGATGCTCGGACAATCAGGCTTCGTGCGAGGCGGCTGGGCTGCCGCGATGGCCGGATTGCTGCTGACCAGTGTGTCTGCCGTTAGCCTCACGGCGATTATGGTCTACAGCCAGCGACTCAACGGCCTCGGTATCGCACCGGCTGCTCAATATGGGCTGCGGTTTCCGCTGTACGTAATGATGGCACTCCCAGCCGCGTGGTTCGACCTGGATGGGAAAGGTCCGGTCGATCTCAGTGGGCTGCTTGCTGTCATCATGATCGGATTGGCGATCATGGCGTTTCCAGTTTTTGCGATGCAAAAGGCCATTTCGCTGATGTCCACCCTGTCGCTGGCCGCGATTACGGCGCTTGGTCCACTATTCGTTTTCCTGTTCCAAATCATTGAAGGTCGCGTGGCTTACGCGCCGGCCACGATGATGGGTCTGATGATTGTGCATGCGCCGCCGCCTGGAAGATAGCCCGTCGGTCGCGTCGCTCAGGACCTTGAGCCAGGAGCCAAGGTACGAGGCGTGATCGGGGGGGCTCGAGCTCGAGCTCGAGCTCGGGAGCAATGCCAAGATCGGCGCACAGGAAGCAGCTGCCGAGGTCGGCGATATATCCTGACAGTCAAGGAATATCGACGTCTGTCGCCCGGAGCGGAAATGAATGGGATGAAAACTTCCTCGCAAAATAGTGACTTCTGCGAGCAATTATAGCCAACTTAGGAGTTCTGCGGCGGCTGTCGCCGCTTGTGAGCGTCCGACAGGCCGGCTCCACCATATGCCGCCAGTACAGCTCCTGCGAAATAGATCAGCTAAGTTTCCTGCACTCGCTGCAGCCCGAAACCGCTGGCGAGCGGCTCGCTGCCTGAGGACCATCAGCGTCGGTCGTTGGTCTCGCCAGCGGCCGGCACCTGTTCAGGCTTCAACGCGGAGAGCGTGTCAGGATCAGCCGTAAGGTCCAGTTTGCCCCAGATCGAGGTTTTCCGGTCGATCGGCTTGAGCTTCCGGGACGGCTTGATTTCGACGACAAACGGCTTTGGCTGCTGACGCATAGATCCTCCAGGCGACGATTCGCGCGCACGACGATAGCCCGAAGAACGGCCAAAGCAACGCCCTGGTTCGGCTGTTCCCGGACGTCTGATTTTGACATGTGGACGGGGCGGCAGGTCCAC
>NZ_JACHBD010000023.1 GCF_014200175.1 Rhizobium lentis
TTTCTTTAGAGCGAGAGACTTCGTCGCCAGCAGCGCCGCCGCCCTCGTTCAGTGAGTGGGCTTATAGAACCAACCCCTTTTCCAAGTCAACAGCCCATTCTGAAAAAAATCATTTTTCTTTCAAATCATTGTTTCAACACGCGAAATTTCGGAACCCGCTGAAAGCCGGTCGTTTTCCGGCTTCCGACCTCGAGCGGACGGGTTCGGAGATGCGAATATTCTTCGACTTTTCGTGGAAAGGGCGCCCTTTCGTCTCTCACGCCCCGACATGATCACAATCTGCTGGTCTTAAGGGACACATGATTCACACAGGCAAATGCAGGCAGATTGCTTCCAGTGAGCGATTTGACTTCCATGCTTAAAATATGCACATCTTTCGCCCCAGCCAGGATGGCCAGGAAATGCTCCAAGAGACTTCAAATGTAAGGATGCGGACCCGACTGCCATGATGACGGAGAAAATGATGATCCGCTCGTTGGGCAACGAGCCTCCGCTTCTGGCCGACGGCAGGCGCGCTCCCGACCGTCGCGAGGTTTCCCTGCGCTGGCTCTCGGGCACGTTCCTCACCGGCATTACCTCTTCCGTCCTGATGGGCGTCGCCCTTTTTGCCGCCCTTGATGGCCGCCAACAGCTGGCGATCCCCGCCGAAGCCTATGCGAGTGCTGCCACAGAAGCGCATGAGGATACGACCGTCGTCCGCGGCGGCCGGCTGATCGCGCCCGCCATCGCCGCAAAACCGTCCGACCGAGCGATCATGGAAGTTTCCACCGTCGTCCACGACGGCGAAAAAGAGGTCGTGCGCCGCCAGCCCTTCGCGCATGTGAAGATGACGCTGGCCGCCAACCATGTCGCGACCGAGGACTATCCCGATTTCGATCCCCTGGCGATCTTCTCCGCCGACGAGCCGCAGCCTGCCCCGCAAAGCCGCACCGGCGCGCTTTACGGCTCCGACGTTGAATCCGAAGTCAGCCTGAAAACCATCGCCTTCCCGACCGGCAAAACCGGTATGAAGATGGCCTCCGGCCTGTCACTCGAGGAGGTCGAAGAAAATGTGCGCTCCAATGGTTCCGTGCTGACCGACGGCAATACGCAGCTCGCAGCGCTTTATTACGTCGATCCGCGTCGTTTCTCCAACGAGGATGCCGATGTCGATTTGACTGCGGGTCTCTCCGCCCGCGTGCTCGAGCAGAACATGACCGTCTCCGCACCGGAATCCATCACGCCGCAGACCGAAGAATTCGCAGACGACATCCTGCCGGTGCGCGTCGACGCACCCATCGCCAAGGCGCTGACAGATTCCGGCTATCCGCAGCAATATGCCGATGGCATTGCCGGCATCATCGCCCAGCAGTTGGGAGCCAGCGACCTCGAAAAAGGCGACGTGCTGCGGATCGGCATCATCCAGAAGGGCGAACAGGCAAAGATCATCCGGGCCAGCGTCTATCGCGGAACGCGCCATCTGGTCACCGTGGCTCTCGACGACAAGGGCAAATATGTGCCAGGGAGCGAGCCGCCGATGCTGGACGCCATCGCCACAGCTTTTGATGACAATTCCTTTGCCCCGCCGCCCGGCCAGAACCTGCCACGCGTTTATGACGGTATCTTTCGCGCTGCCCTTTCCTACGGCATGACCAAGGATATGACCGCGCTGATCATCAAGCTGCTCGCCAGCAATGTCGATTTCCAGGCGCAGCTGAGACCGACGGATACGCTCGAGGCCTTCTTCTCCGTCGCCGACAGTGCCGGCCAGGCAACCGAGGATTCCGAACTGCTATACGTCAACGCCCGTTTCGGCGATACGCAGACGCGCTTCTACCGCTTCCAGGATCCCGAGGACGGCACGGTCGATTATTTCGACGAAAACGGCAAGAGCATTCGCCAGTTCCTGCTGCGCAACCCGGTTCCGAACGGAATCTTCAAATCCGGCTTCGGCATGCGCCGGCACCCAATCCTCGGTTTTGCCCGCATGCATACCGGCGTCGATTGGGCGGCCCCCCGCGGCACGGCGATCATCGCTGCCGGCAACGGCACGGTCGAGAAAGCCGGGTGGGATTCCGGTGGCTATGGCAACCAGACGATCATTCGCCATGCGAACGGTTACGAATCCTCCTACAATCACCAAAGCGCCATCGCCAAGGGCGTCGTGCCCGGCGCCAAGATCCGCCAGGGCCAAGTGATCGGCTGGGTCGGCACGACGGGCGAATCCACCGGACCGCATCTGCATTACGAGCTGATCGTCAACGGCACCAAGGTCGACCCCCTGCGCATTCGCCTGCCGGGCGGCAAATCCTTGCAGGGCGAGGCATTGGCAAAATTCGAGGATGAGCGCAAGCGCATCGATACCCTGCTGAACAACCAGACACCGGATCAGGTGGCGAGCAAGTAATCGTCGCCACAGCCGGCAGGCTGATGAACTGCTGGGGCGTCTCGGCCCAAAAAATGGCGGCCGAGGCCGCCATTTCTCATTCATCCGACGGCTCGGCCTATGCCGCTTCGCTGACCGACTGCCGGGTCCGGAACTGCAGCCGGTCCGAACCGCTTGTCACCTTCACCGTCGATCCATCCGGCACCTGGCCGGACAGAATCTGCTCGGCCAGTGGATCCTGCACGAATTTCTGGATTACCCGCTTCAGCGGCCTTGCGCCGTAGACCGGATCATACCCTTTATTCGCCAGCCAGTGGCGGGCGTCCTCATCGAGATCGATGACGATCTTGCGCTCCGACAGCAGAGCCACCAGCCGCTTCAGCTGGATATCGACGATCGCGCCCATCTCCTCGCGCTTCAGGCGGTGGAAGAGGATGATCTCGTCGATGCGGTTCAGGAATTCCGGCCGGAAATGCCCGCGCACGACCTCCATCACCTGTTCGCGAACCGTATCGCTGTCGTCGCCGTCCCTGAGCTGCGTCAGATATTCGGCGCCGAGGTTCGAGGTCATGATGATCATCGTGTTGCGGAAATCCACCGTCCGGCCCTGGCCGTCGGTGAGACGTCCATCGTCTAGTACCTGCAGAAGGATGTTGAAGACGTCCGGATGCGCCTTCTCGATCTCGTCGAACAGCACGACCTGATAAGGCCTGCGGCGCACGGCTTCCGTCAGCGCTCCGCCTTCGTCATAACCGACATAGCCGGGAGGGGCGCCGATCAGCCGGGCAACGGAGTGCTTCTCCATATATTCCGACATGTCCATGCGAACCATCGCCGTTTCGTCGTCGAACAGGAAGCGGGCGAGCGCCTTGGTGAGCTCCGTCTTGCCGACGCCGGTCGGGCCGAGGAAGATGAACGAGCCGATCGGCCGGTTCGGATCCTGCAGACCGGCGCGGGCGCGGCGGACCGCGCGCGACACGGCCTGAACAGCATCGCCCTGACCGATCACCGATTTCCCGAGCTCGTCTTCCATCCGAAGCAGCTTGTCGCGTTCGCCCTCCAGCATCTTGTCGACCGGGATGCCGGTCCAGCGGGACACGACATGGGCGATGTTGTCGGGAATCACCACCTCCTGGACCATCGCGCCGCGCTCGCCATCCTGCTTCTCGGCTTCGACGAGCTGCTTTTCGAGATCCGGAATGACGCCATAGGTCAGCTCGCCGGCGCGCTGGAACTCACCCTTGCGCTGGGCAATCGCCAGTTCGTTGCGGGCATCGTCGAGCTGCTTCTTGAGATCGGCGGCAAGGCCGAGCTTCTGCTTTTCCGCCTGCCAGCGGGCCGTCAGCGCATCGGCCTCCTCTTCAAGCGTGGTCAGTTCGGTCTCCAGCCGCTTCAGCCGATCGGCGGAGGCGACGTCGGTTTCCTTCTTCAACGCCTCGCGCTCGATCTTCAGCTGGATGATGCGGCGGTCGAGCTCGTCGAGCTCCTCCGGCTTGGAATCCACCTGCATGCGCAACCGCGCTGCCGCCTCATCCATTAGATCGATCGCCTTGTCGGGCAGGAAACGGTCGGTGATGTAACGGTTGGACAGTGTCGCGGCGGCGACAAGCGCCGCATCGGCGATGCGCACCTTGTGATGCTGCTCGTATTTCTCCTTGAGGCCGCGCAGGATCGAGATCGTGTCTTCGACCGTCGGCTCGTCGACGACGACGGGCTGGAAGCGACGGGCAAGCGCCGGATCCTTTTCGACATGCTTGCGATATTCGTCGAGCGTAGTCGCGCCGACGCAATGCAGCTCGCCGCGGGCAAGAGCAGGCTTCAGCAGGTTGGAGGCATCCATCGCCCCATCGGCCTTGCCGGCGCCGACCAGCGTGTGCATCTCGTCGATGAACAGGATGATCTCGCCGTTTTCCGCCTTCACTTCGTTGAGCACGGCCTTCAGCCGCTCTTCGAATTCGCCGCGATATTTCGCGCCGGCAATCAGCGCGCCCATGTCGAGCGCCATCAGCTTCTTGTCCTTGAGCGATTCCGGCACGTCGCCGTTGACGATACGCAGCGCCAGCCCTTCGACGATCGCCGTCTTACCGACGCCTGGCTCGCCGATCAGCACCGGGTTGTTCTTGGTGCGGCGGGACAGGACCTGGATGGTGCGGCGAATCTCATCGTCGCGCCCGATCACCGGATCGAGCTTGCCTTCGCGAGCTTCGCCGGTCAGATCACGCGCGAATTTCTTTAGAGAATCGAAGCCCTGCTCGGCGTTGGAGGAATCGGCCGTCCGACCCTTGCGGATATCGTTGATGACCTGGTTGAGGCCCTGAGCCGTGACGCCGGCATTCTTAAGTGTCGAAAAGGTCGACGCCGAGGATTCGATTGCCAGCGCCTGCAGCAGGCGCTCAACGGTGACGAAGCTGTCGCCGGCCTTCTTCGCCGCCTCTTCGGCGGTCGAAAGCACCTTGGCCAGCGGCTGCGCCAGATAGATGTTGCCGTTGCCGCCTGAGATCTTCGGCAATTTGGCAAGGGCGGCGTCATTGGCAAGCCGGGCAGCCTTGGGATCGCCGCCAGCGCGCTCGATCAGCGACGCCGCCATCCCCTGATCGTCATCGAGCACGACTTTCAGCACGTGCTCGGGCGAAAATTGCTGATGACCCTGCGCTAGCGCATAGGTCTGCGCCGACTGGATGAAGCCGCGCACCCGCTCCGAATATTTCTCGATATTCATATTCCACCTCCATGGATCGCCCTGCCCTTACGAGGCGCAGACCGATGATTGAGATCGGCCCCCTGAAAAGGCAGGCCGCGCTTGCCCGTCTCTCGATTTGGGCGAAGCAGTTCGAGGAGAATATGGTAGCCTTTTCCAGGAGTTTAAAGAGCCGGTAAAATGAAAATCCCCGGCACAGGGCCGGGGATTTTCAAGCAAATCCGGGCAGATGGTATGAACGTCCCGCCTTTTCCCGAAGGAAAGGCGAAATCCTTCACTCCGATGTGGCGTCCGCCAGAACAGGCGCCTCGGCGGAAGCGCCCTCGCCTTCCGGGGCTGCGTCGCCTTCTGCGCCACGACGCGGGCGACGGGGACGATTGCCGGCGCTGCGGCGGCGCGGCTGGCGTTCGCGCGGCTGGCCGGCGGAACCTTCCTCGTCCATGGCGACCTCGGCAGGAATGCCTTCGATCTCCGGCTGCGGGCCGGTTCCATCGATGACCTCGGGCTGAGGTGCCGGAGCGGGAGCCGGCTGCGGCTGTGCCTGCGGCTGGTGCTGCCTGCTCTGCGGCGGCTGAACGATAACGACATCATCGCCGTCATTGTCGTTGTTATCAACATCGTCGCCGTCGCGATCCGCCGCGTCGCGGTCATTGTAGTCGCCGCGGTCGTCGCGCTGGAAACGCTCCTGCATCTGCGCCTGGGCGCTGGCGATGATCCGATTGTAGTGTTCGGCGTGCTGAAGATAGTTCTCGGCCATCACGCGGTCGCCGGAGCTCTGGGCGTCACGGGCAAGTTGCGCATATTTCTCGGCAATATGCTGGGCAGTGCCGCGAATTTTCACGTCGGGGCCGGAGCTGTCATAGGTCCGGGTCAGCGGATTGCCGCCCTTGCGGTTAAAATTGTTGTTGTTGTTATTTCCGCCGCCGCCATTGTTATTATTGTTACCACGCCCTCGACCGCGCTTGTTTTGCTGTCCTGGCCTCATAGATCGTTCACCTGAATTCTCTGTTTGTGATGGATACATGGCACCAACCGCCATGACCGGAAAACCGGGTCAGGACCTTTGTGCCGCGAGCATACTGCGCCTCTGCGCCGACCTGCCGCTTGGTTCTCAAGTCAGTTTGACTGATTCACGCGTTGGGTCGTGTTCAACCGTTGAAACTCTCGTTTAAAAGAGCGGACCCCCGAGGCAAACCAAGTACCGAACGAATCTCGTTCATTCCTCTCTGCCCAACACGTGTCCGCAACCTATATTGCTTCCCGGGGAAATCCAAGCCTTTTCTTCGCAATAACAATAATGTCCCGTTCAATGCCGCCATAATCGCCTTCTAGGCGAGCGCGAACATGAGCGCCCTGTCGTTCTGACCATAATCTTTCACGGATTTGAGGCAGTTGAAGCCCTTCGCTTCGAAGATCGCCGTCACATCGTTTCGCTGATCGTAGCCGATTTCCAGTGCGAGAACCCCATCGGGCCTCATGAACCTTGCCGCATCCTTGGCTATGGCTCTGTAGGCGTCAAGCCCATCCGGGCCGCCATCCAGAGCCGCAACCGGATCAAATTTCGTCACTTCGGGAGCAAGATCATGAATGACATTGGAGGCAATATAGGGCGGATTTGAGACAATCGCGTGAAATGAGCCCTGGATCTTCTCGAACCATTTCGACCGTACAGCCTGAAAGCGATCCTGCAACCCGTTTCTTTCTGCGTTTGATCTTGCCGTTCCAAGGGCATCCGCCGATATGTCGCTGCCGATACCTGACGCCTCGGGACACTCGCTCAACAGCGCAAGGCATATCGCCCCGGTCCCTGTTCCGATGTCAAGAATATGGAGACGCCCGTGGGCCTTTGCAAGGTCCTTGAGATAGGGAAGCACTGTATCGACCAGAATTTCCGTATCCGGCCGCGGCTCCAGGGTTTCCGCCGATAGCTGGAGCGCCAGGCCGTAAAATTCCCGCTCGCCAAGAATGCGATGCACCGGCTCATGGCCGAGTCGCCGCTCCAGCGCCTTGGAAATCATCGCGATTTGATCAGCAGAAAGCTTCTCGGCCGATCGCGTCAACAGTTCGGTCGATGACTGTTTCAGAAGGCCCGCGACAAGCAGACGCGCATCGGTTGCCGGATCGGCGATGCCTGCCTCCGTGAAGCGACGGCGCGCTTCGGCAAGCATTTCGGCGACCGTCTGGCTCATAGCTGCTCGCCGAGCTGCGCAAGCTGGCTTGCCTGATAGTCGGCCATCAACGCATCGACGACCTCCTCGATCTCACCCTCCATCATCCGGTCGAGCTTATAGAGCGTCAGATTGATGCGATGGTCCGTCACGCGTCCCTGCGGGAAGTTATAGGTGCGGATGCGTTCCGAGCGATCGCCGGAGCCGACCTGGCTCTTGCGGTCGGCCGAGCGTTCGCTGTCGGCCCGCTGCCGCTCGGCATCGTAGAGCCTGGAACGCAGAACCTGCATCGCTTTGGCGCGGTTCTGATGCTGCGATTTTTCCGAGCTGGTGACGACGATGCCGCTCGGCAGGTGCGTGATGCGCACCGCCGAGTCAGTCGTATTAACGTGCTGGCCGCCGGCACCGGAGGAACGCATCGTGTCGATGCGGATATCTTCCGGCCGGATTTCGATGTCGATCTCCTCTGCCTCCGGCAGCACCGCCACCGTCGCGGCCGAGGTATGGATGCGCCCGCCCGCCTCGGTTTCCGGCACACGCTGCACGCGGTGTACGCCGGATTCGAATTTCAGCTTGGCAAAGACGCCTCGCCCGGTGATCGTCGCAATGATTTCCTTGTAGCCGCCGGCTTCACCCTCACTTGCAGAGAGCACCTCCACCTTCCAGCCCTTTTCGGCGGCGAAACGCTCATACATGCGGAAGAGATCGCCAGCAAAAAGGGCAGCTTCCGAGCCGCCGGTACCGGCGCGGATTTCCAGGATCGCGCTCTTTTCATCCGCCGCATCCTTCGGCAGAAGCAGGATCTGCATTTCCTGCTCCAGCGCCTCGATCCGCGCTCTCACTTCGGGCAATTCGAGGTCGGCTAGATCGCGCATCTCGCGATCGACCGATTTGTCCTCGAGCAGCGTTTCGAGATCGGCAAGCTCAGCGACCGCCTTCTCGTAGGCGCGGATCTTCGTGACGACAGGCTGCAGCTCGGAATATTCGGATGCGAGCTTCACATACACATCGGCGGCCGGGCCGGCCGACATGCGCGCCTCGATCTCGCCGAATCGACGTTCCAGCTCGCGCATCTTTTCAACGGGAAGCTTCGCCACCCTTCACTCCGATTCTTCTTATATTTCTCTAAAGGGGAATATTGTGGCTCTCGGCGAAGCGGGCAAGCACCTCGCGCATCGTCACCGTGCTGCGATGATCGTCCAGCACTTCGTCCATCACCTTTGCCAACGCTTCGACATCAAGCCCGAGCAGCATCGCTTTCACTGGCCCGATCGAGGCCGGTGACATCGAAATCGAGCGGAATCCGATGCCGAGCAGCGCCATTGCCGAGAGCGGCTTGCCGGCAAGTTCGCCGCAAAGCGTCACCGGCGTCTTGTTCCGATCCGACCCACGCACGATGTCGCGCAGGATCCGCAAAAACGGCTTGCCCAGTGGATCGAAGCGGTCCGACACCCGCGCATTGCCGCGGTCGACGGCCATCGAGAACTGGAAGAGGTCGTTCGAACCGACCGAAACGAAATCGACCGCCTCCATCAGCTCGTCGAGCTGCCAGAGCAGCGCCGGCACCTCCAGCATCGCACCGAATTGCAGCTTGCGCGGCAGCCCGTGGCCGAAGCGCGAGAGATGCTGCACTTCCTTCTGCAGGAGCTCGCGCACCATCCTCAGCTCGGAAACCTCGGTCACCATCGGCACCATCAGCTTCAGCTCGGTATCGGCCGACGCTTTCAGCAGGGCGCGCAGCTGAGTGCGCAACAATCCCGGCCGGTCGAGCGACAGCCGGATGGCGCGCCAGCCGAGTGCGGGGTTTTCCTCCTCGTGGCCGCGGAAATAGGGCACGACCTTGTCGCCACCGATATCGAGCGTGCGGAAGGTGACGACGCGGCCGGCCGCCTGTTTGATCACATTGCGGTAGAACTGCTCCTGCTCGTCCGCCTTCGGCATGGTGGAGGCGATCATGAATTGCAGCTCGGTGCGGAAGAGACCGATGCCCTCTGCACCCGATTCCGACAGCTGCGGCAGATCGACCAGCAGGCCGGCATTCATCATCAGCGAGATCCGCTGGCCGTCTTTGGTGACCGGCTCGATGGCGCGCAGTGCCCGGAACTGCTCCTGCCGTCTGGCGCGGAAGCGGA
Organism: Rhizobium lentis; assembly: GCF_014200175.1. Classification (GTDB taxonomy): domain Bacteria; phylum Pseudomonadota; class Alphaproteobacteria; order Rhizobiales; family Rhizobiaceae; genus Rhizobium; species Rhizobium mulingense. The sequence continues at coordinate 9,364 of NZ_JACHBD010000023.1, forward strand.
CCTTTTCCTCGTAGGAACGGCGATGATCGGCCATTGGCCGCAGGTGCACATGCCCCTCATCGGCGTCGATGATCACGGCATCGCCGTTCTCGGCGAGCGCCACGACACCCGCCGCCTGGCCGATAACAGGAATGCCCATGGCACGCGCGACGATCACCACATGGCTCGTCACCGCCCCTTCCTCCAGCACCAGCCCGCGGACATTGGCTCGCGGATAATCGAGCAGTTCCGCCGCCCCCATGGCGCGCGCCAGGATGACCGCGTCGTTGGGGAACCCCTCCGCGGTCGTCCGCCCGGCATAACCGGTCAACTGCCGAAGCAGACGGTTCGCCAGATCCTCGAAATCATGCATGCGTTCGCGCAGATAGGGGTCGGTCAACCGCATCATCCGCGCCTTGGTGTCGCTCTGCACCTTCTCGACCGCCGCTTCCGCCGTCAGGCCGTTGCGGATCGCCTCCTCGAGCTTGCGCACCCAGCCCTGGTCATGCGCGAACATCCGGTAGGTTTCGAGCACCTCACGATGCTCGCCCTCCATCGACACGTCGCGACGCGACAGCATGTCGTCGATCGAGATCCTGAGCGACCCCATGGCTTCAGCCAGCCGCCGGATCTCCTTCTCGGCATCCTCGTTGAGCAGGTTGGTAACGACGATGCGCGGCTCGTGCAGCACGACGTAGCCGAGGCCGATGCCGTCATTATACGTGTCGCCGTCGACGGTCACCGAGCGCGTCAGGTCGAGTTCAAGGCCCGGCTTGGTGATCTTCTTCAGTTCGCCGGTTGCGATCATCTCGGCAAGCACCATTGCCGTCGTCTCGAGCGCTTCCACCTCTTCCTCGCGATAGGTGCGGCTCGCCTTGTTCTGCACGACGAGAACGCCGAGCGAGCGCCCGGTCCTCAAGATCGGCACGCCGAGGAAGGAATGGTAGATCTCTTCACCCGTCTCCGGCAGGTAGCGGAACGCCGGATGCGACTGCGCGTCGGAAAGGTTGAGCGGCTGCGCTGAAGCCGCGATCGTGCCGACGAGGCCCTGCCCCATCTTCAGCTGTGCCAGGTGCACGGCCTCGCGGTTGAGGCCTTCGGTGGCGTAGAGTTCAAGCACACCGTCGGCGCGCAGCACATAGACGGAGCAGACTTCCGCCACCATGTTGCTGGCAATCTGGCGGACGATCCGGTCAAGACGATCCTGCGGCTCCAGCGGCTCTGCCATCAACTCGCGCAGCCGCCTGAGCAGCACGCGCGGACCGCCGGAAAGGTCTCTCATGACGTCTCAAGCTCCCGAAACAACGCACTCTGTCCCGGCCGGCCTGCCGTCGTCTCCTCAACCTGAAGGAGCAGGCCACCCGCTGGGAATCAATTCTTATCCAGACCGTAGCAGGAATGCAAAGTCCTGACAGCGAGTTCTGCATAGGGACCGTCGATCAGGATGGAAATCTTGATCTCGGAGGTGGTGATCGCCTTGATGTTGATGCCTTTTTCGGCAAGTGCACGAAATGCGGTAGCAGCAACGCCGGCATGGCTGCGCATGCCGATGCCGATGACCGAGACTTTCACCAGTCCCGATTCGTTCTGCACGACGTCGTAGCCGATCTTCTCCTTATGGTCGCCGAGCACCTTGATCGCCTTCTCGACGTCGCCAGACGGCACGGTGAAGGTCATATCGGTCTTCGATCCGTCCTCGGAAATATTCTGGACGATCATGTCGACGTTGATATGGGATTCGGCAAGCGGCCCGAAGATCGCGGCGGAGACGCCCGGCCGGTCGGCAAGACGGCGAAGCGAGATCTGAGCCTCATCCTTGGCATAGGCGATGCCGGTGACTACTTCCTGTTCCACGATTTCATCCTCGTCACAAATCAGCGTTCCGGGCGGGTTCAACAGATCACCCATGCCCGGAGCATCGGGATCTTCGAAAGACGAGCGCACGAAGGTACGCACCTTGTGCACCATGGCGAGCTCGACCGAGCGCACCTGCAGCACCTTGGCGCCGAGCGAAGCCATCTCGAGCATTTCTTCGAAAGCGATCTTCTTCAGCCTTCGCGCCTGCGGCACGATGCGCGGATCGGTCGTGTAAACGCCGTCGACATCGGTATAGATATCGCAGCGATCCGCTTTGACAGCGGCCGCGATGGCGACGGCCGACGTATCCGATCCGCCGCGTCCGAGCGTGGCGAGGCGGTTGTCCGGTCCCAGCCCCTGGAAGCCGGCGATGACGGCGACCTGCCCCTCGCCCATGCGCTTGATGATGTCGGAGCCGTCGATCTCCAGGATGCGCGCCGCGCCATGGGCATTGTCCGTGCGGATCGGGATCTGCCACCCCTGCCAGGATCGCGCATTGATATCCATCGCTTGTAATGCGATCGCCAGCAGCCCCGAGGTCACCTGCTCGCCGGAGGCGACGACCGCATCATATTCGCGCGCATCGTAAAACGGAGAGTTGGCGCCGATCACCTTCGGCATGCCCTGCACCCAGCCGACCAGCTCGTTGGTCTTGCCGGACATGGCCGAAACGACCACCGCCACCTCGTGGCCGGCATCGACTTCACGTTTCACATGGCGGGCAACGTTCTTGATGCGGTCCAGGTCAGCGACGGACGTCCCGCCGAATTTCATTACGATGCGTGCCATATGCCTCTACCACGACTGGCGCCGGAAAACGGAAACCCGGACCCGGCATCACGAAAGCTCTGGGGCGGACCGCTTGGCGAAAGAGCCGAGTTACATTTTCTGGAACCACTCTAAAAGCCCAGGCCTGTAAGGCCCCAAGTTGCGGGGTCTCTTAGCGAGTTTGGCGGGGGGAGGCAAGCGCGCGCGATAAAAGCAATTGCCGGGCGGTTCCACGCCTGCCGGTCTCCTGCTTCGCGCCCCTTGACTTATGCCTGTGATCATCCGACTTCACATCTGACGAACGAAGGAGTGGACGATGACGGAAGGCGCCAGAAGCACGATCGACCAGGGCGAAGTGGACCGCTTCTCGGCGATGGCGGCGGAATGGTGGAGCCCGACCGGCAAGTTCAAACCGCTGCACAAATTCAATCCCGTCCGCCTCGCCTATATCAGAGACAAGGCCTGCGAGAATTTCGGCCGCGATCCGAAAAGCCCTCGCCCGCTCGAGGGTCTGCGCGTCCTCGATATCGGCTGCGGCGGCGGCCTTTTGTCGGAACCGGTCGCCCGCATGGGTGCCACCGTCACCGGCGCGGACCCTTCCGAGAAAAATATCGGCATCGCCTCGACCCATGCGAAAGCGTCCGGCGTTCCGGTCGACTACCGCGCCGTCACCGCCGAGGAGCTCGCCGAGGCCGGTGAGACCTTCGATATCGTGCTGAACATGGAAGTGGTCGAACACGTCGCCGACGTCGAGTTCTTCATGACGACCTGCGCAAAAATGGTCCGCCCCGGCGGCCTGATCTTCGTTGCCACCATCAACCGCACGATGAAGGCGGCAGCGCTTGCCATCTTCGCCGCCGAGAACATCCTGCGCTGGCTGCCGCGCGGCACCCACCAGTATGAAAAGCTGGTGCGTCCGGAAGAGCTGGAGAAACCGCTTGCCGCAAGCGGCCTCGAAATCACCGACCGCACCGGCGTCTTCTTCAATCTGCTGTCGAACCAGTGGAATCTGTCGAGAGATATGGACGTGAACTATATGCTGCTGGCAAAACGGCCGGCTTGATGCGGCATTCAAGCCGGCTACGTTTCGTCATTGGGCCAATGCGCCGGCTGAATTTCAGTGTACATCCTCCGGCAGAACCGGAATAGCAGCGATCTCGATGCCTTCTTCCACCAGCGCCTGCGCTTCGTCCAACGTCGCCTGGCCGATGATGCCGCGGGCATCGGCCTCGCCATAATGGATCTTGCGGGCCTCCTCGGGAAACTTCGTGCCGACATCCTCGGAATTTGCTTTGACAGCGGCGACGGCCTCTTTCAGTTTTTGCAGGGCCTCCTGCCGCATCGCGTCCATCGCCAGGGTCTGCCTCTCTTCCTTCTTGCGCGCCGTCGAAACGGAAGGCGCCATCAGAAGCTTGGAGACGGCGGCGGAATGGCAGACCGGGCAGGTCAGGAAACCGGTCGCGACCTGACGGTCGAAGTCGGCGCTTTCCGAAAACCAGCCTTCGAATTCATGGGCATTGTCGCAGGTGAGAGAATAGCGGATCAAGCGGCGACGCCTCCTTCGACTGCCCCCGCAATCTTTTCGACCGAGAATTCCCGGCCGTTCCTCAGGTTCGGGATCTTGTCATGCGCAGCCTTGACCGCGCCGGGATCGATCTCGGCGAGGATGACCGCCTCGCCTGTGGCCCCGGCCGAGGCCAGCACCGTGCCCCAGGGATCGATGATCATCGAGTGACCGAAAGTCTCGCGCCCATCCTCGTGCCGGCCGGCCTGCGCCGCGGCGATGACGAAGACACCATTCTCGATTGCGCGGGCGCGCAGAAGGATCTCCCAATGCGCTTCGCCCGTCTGCCGGGTGAAGGCGGCGGGAACCGTCATCACTTCGGCGCCGGCAATCGCCTGGGCACGGAAAAGGGCGGGAAAGCGCACGTCATAGCAGATCGCAAAACCCATTTCGGCAAAGGGCAGCGACAGGACACGCGCCTCCGAACCGGCCTTATAGGCCGCACTTTCACGCCAGCTCTCTCCATTGTCGAGATCGACATCAAACATGTGGATCTTGTCGTAGCGATTGAGGATCCTGCCGTCCGGACCGAACAGGAAACCGCGATTGGCGAGCTTGCCGTCGGAAAGCGCGATCGCCGTCGAGCCGACATGCATGTAGATGCCAAATTCCCGAGCAAGCTCGGAGCCCGTCTTGACGATAATGTCATGCGTCTCGTCGGCGAGCACGGCAAGCGCCGCGGCGCGGTCGCGCTGCAGCATGCCGGTCATCTCGGGCGTCTGCACATAGGTCGCGCCCTGGGCGGCAGCCTCGCGCACCAGTCGCGCCATGGCGGCGGCATTCTTGACCGGATCGACCCCGGAGCACATCTGAATGGCGGCAGCCTTGAAACTCATCGGTTCCTCCTCAGGCCGCCAGCATCGGATCGAGCTTGCCGGCTCGGTCGAGGGCAAAGAGATCGTCGCAGCCGCCGACATGTTCGGCGCCGATGAAGATCTGCGGGAAGGTGGTCCGCCCGTTCGACTTGCCGATCATCTCCTGACGAAGGTCCGGGGAATAGGTCGCATCGTGCTCGACGTAGTCGACGCCCTTTTCTTCAAGAAGGGACTTGGCGCGGCTGCAATAGCCGCAGAACTGTCGTGTATAGATCGTGACGGGTACCATAATATCTCCAGACGGATGCCGGGTATTTCTGTCATATAGGCTCGGAGAGAGCCCTTGCAAAGGTCAAAACCGTGATCTCGGCCGCACCCGCCTTGCGCAGCGTCCGGCTTGCGGCGGCAACCGTCGCCCCTGTCGTGTAGACGTCGTCGATAAGGACGACGCGCTTGCCGAAAATGTCGTTTTCGCGCCCCTTCGTAATCGCGAAAGCGCCTCTGACATTGTCCTCGCGTGCCTTGGCGCCGAGGCCAATCTGCTGGCTGGTCCGCTTGACGCGGACAAGGGTGGCGGCAAGCAGCGGTTTTCCCGAAAGCCTTGCCATATGGCGGGCAAGCTCGGCAGCCTGATTGAACTTGCGGGTCAGCATGCGGGTGCGGTGCAGCGGCACCGGAATCAGCGCATCGCAGCTTTCGACCGTCCCGTCAGAGGCGCGCAGCATCCAGCCGGCCATCATCGGCGCCAGATCGGTGCGATCCCGATATTTGAGCCCGTGCACGAGGTCGCGAACCGCATGGTCGTGGGTCGCCGCCGACCGCAGCCGGTCGAAAGGCGGCGGATTGGCGATCGCCTCGGCGCTGAGGATGCCGGCGCCGAGATCGTGCGAGAACGGAATGCCGAGGACCTCGCAATAGGGCCGTTCGATGAAGCGGATGCCGGCCCAGCATTTCGCGCACAGTCCGCGATGGCCACCGGTCGAAATACCGCAGACAGAACAGGCGGGCGGATAAAGAAAGTCGGCGAGCGCCGAAAACGGCCGCAAGAGCTGCGTCCGCAAGAACTCCGCCGGTCTCTCGAAATCGATTGGTCCCATGCCGACGAGACTAGCCTGTTCTCATCCAAAGGAAAATCGCCTTGCTGCTTCAGCGGGGCGGGACTATGGACATCGCCATGGAAACGATCTTCGACAGAGACCTGATCGCCGCACATCGCCATCGCGCGCTTGTCAACAACGACCCGAAAGCCGCCTTTCTGCTGGACATCGCGGCAGAGGAAATGGCCGAGAGGCTTGATGTCGTCGAGCGGCGTTTTGAAACCGCCGTCGAATTGCACGGCACGACAGGTGCGGCGGCCCGCGCGGCAATGGCGACGGGCAAGATCAGCACAATGATCCGCATCGAGAGCGAGAAGGCCTATGCGGCCCCAGGCGATACCCTGATCGAAGCGCCTTTCGAAGACGTCCCGCTCGAGCCGCAATCGACCAATCTCGTCCTTGCGCCGCTCAGCCTGCATTTGACCAACGACACACCGGGTGTTTTCATCCAGATCCGGCGTGCTTTGAAGCCGGACGGCCTGTTCCTGGCAGCCATTCCCGGCGCCGGCACGCTGCAGGAACTGCGCGACGCCCTCTTGACCGCCGAGGTCGAAATGACCGGCGGCGCCAGCCCGCGCGTCATTCCCTTCGCCGATGTGCGCGATGTCGGCAGTCTCATGCAGCGCGCCGGCTTCACCCTGCCGGTGATCGACGCTGAGACCTATACGGTACGATATGATTCTCTCTTTCCGCTGATGCGCGATCTCCGAGCCATGGGCATGAGCAATCCGCTCGCAGCCCGCGACCGCATGCCCCTGACCCGCGCCTTCTTCCTGCGTGCGGCAGAGATTTATGCCGATCGCTATTCCGACCCGGACGGACGCATTCGCGCGACCTTTTCAATCATCTATGTCTCCGGATGGGCGGCTCACGAGAGCCAGCAGAAGCCGCTCCAGCCAGGTTCGGCCAAGGTACGCCTTGCCGATGCGCTGAAAGTGGACGAGCACAAGCTCAGGCAATAGTGAATGATATCGAAAAGTGTCAGGGGCTAGTGCAGCTCGTCATGCTGCAGCCCGTCAAAAACAGTCGGCCGCCAGTTCAATTGACGGTGATATTGTTGCTGACAACGCTGAAGACGTTCTGCAGGCTGCCGGTAAAGATGCCGAGACCCGAGACAAGCGCTGTGCAGATGACGGCGGCGATCAGGCCGTATTCGACCGCCGTTGCACCTGTGCCGTCCGCAAGAAATGCTTTCAAAAGACGCATTACCAACTCTCTGAATTGACTGCAATGACCAATTGCAAGCCATCAGGCGATGGCCGGCATTTTCAACAACCGGCGCCGACGCCATATCCCTGAACGACGCAAACCGACCCGGGCGTCTCCTGGAGGACGCTACGGCGGATCGTATAACGCTTACCGCCTTCGTTGTTCGGGATCGATCCGGTGGTGATCGTGTCGAAATCCACCGGCGCGCTGGCAAAGACGCTTTTCTTCGAAGAATCGGCAAGCATCGGCGTCAGGATCAGCGTCAGGGCGACCACCGCCGTGCCAAAGAGAAGGGCGATATTGAGCGCACCCGTCCTGCGCGAGGCAGACGAAGCCCGTTCCTTCTCCCGGACCGCTTTCCAGAAATCATCGTCCATGAGGTCAAGCCTTTTAATACACGCACGCCAGATGCTTGATTGAGGCCGATCTTTGGCAGAAGGTGTTAAACGATCCATTAATATCCACAGCCGAAAGCAGCACGGCGTAATAATAATCAGCAAACGCTAATGCATAGCACCTGGAAATGTCCGGCGACTGCAGAATAATGACACATCGACAAAACAAAATCGCGGGCGGGTCGCCCGGACCAAGCTCAACGAGAGCCGCTTTAAAGCAAATCCTGCAGCATCGGGATAAGCGGCTCGTCGGCCGGCGGCATCGGGTAATCCCGAAGAGCCCCCGCACGCACCCATTTCAGCGCCTGCCCCTCGCGGCCCTGTGCAATGCCTTCATAGCGCCGGCAAATATAAAGCGGCATCAGGAGATGGAACGTCTCGTAGGAATGGCTGGCGAAAGTCAGCGGCGCGAGGCAGGCGATCTTCGTCTTGATGCCGAGTTCTTCCTCGAGCTCGCGCACCAGCGTCTCCTCCGGCGTCTCGCCGGGCTCGACCTTGCCGCCGGGAAACTCCCAGAGCCCGGCAAGCGATTTTCCCTCGGGACGCTGTGCCAATAGAATACGCCGATCGGCATCGATCAGCGCGCAGGCGGCGACCAGCAATATCTTCCGGCCTGCCTCGCTCATCGCGTCTCCCGCTGCCAATAACAATAATGATAGGCGTCGCGAAACCCGAGGCGCTCATAAAGTGCGATCGCCGGGCGGTTGGAAAGCTTTACCTGCAGCCAGGCCGATCGGGCGCTGCGCATGCGGGCCCAGCGCAGCGCCGAAGTCAGGATTTCGGTGCCCAGTCCTTCGCGCCGCCGCGTTTCGCAGACCGAAAGCGACATGATGCCGGCAAGATCGTTGTCCTGGACGCAGAGCACGGTCGCGAGCGGTCCCTCTGCCGCATTTTCGATCATGAAGAGGCCCGATGGCGGCTTGATCGCGGAAATGATTTCGGCGAGCGCCGGCTTCAAGCTCAGCGGCGCCCTCTCGACCGTCAGATTGGCATCGACGAAACGGCCGACGTCATGGGTCGGCAGATGATCGAGCGTATCCGGCAGCGCAGCCTCGGCGAGATCGCAGGTCATTACCACTGTCTCGTCAAATCGCGTCCAGTTCTGGGCGCGCAGAAGCTCGATCAGCACCGGCGACGCCAGCGGAGTCTGCCGGACGACGGCGGCGCGGCCATAGGCCTCGAACTTGCGGCTCGCCTTTTCCAGGCGGATCTGGACGTCGCGATGGTCCGAGGGATCGAGCGGCACGATGGAGTTCAGCCGATTGGACGGGTGGCCGGCTGTCAACCGGACCTGCCAACTGCCGTCATATTGCACGGATGCCGCCGGCCAGGCGCGAAAACCGACAGCCTCCAGCCTGCGGACCAGCGGCAAATTCTGCGAGGAAATAGATGCCTGCTCCAACGAACGATCAGCTCCGATAGTCGCCATTGATCGCAACATATTCCTTGGTGAGGTCGCAGGTCCAGACGATTGCCGAACCAGAGCCGAGGCCGATATCGACTTTGACGGGGATATCCTGCGCCTTCATCACATTCGAGGCGGCTTCCTCGGAATAATCGGGATCACGCTCGCCATTGACCGCGACCCTGACGTCGCCGAACCAGATGGCCAGCCGGTCGCGGTCGGCCATCTCGCCTGACTTGCCCACGGCCATGACGATCCGGCCCCAATTGGCGTCTTCGCCGGCAGCCGCCGTCTTGACCAGCGGCGAATTGGCAATCGACAGCGCGATACGCTTGGCGGCGGCGTCGCTCTCGGCACCGGTCACCGTGATTTCGAGCATCTTCGTGGCGCCCTCGCCGTCACGCACCACCTGCAGCGACAGATCCTTCAGCACTTCGTTGAGAGCGGCGCGGAAGGCGGCAAGCCGGGGATCGTCGGCGCGTTCGATGCGGGTCTGGCCGTCTTCGGCCGCCGCACCCGTCGCAAACAGCATCAGCGTGTCGGACGTGGAGGTGTCGCTGTCGACGGTCATGGAATTGAAGGTCGGGCCGACGCCATCCGACAGCAGCACCTGCAGCGCGGCCGGCGCGATATCGGCATCGGTGACGACGAAAGAGAGCATCGTCGCCATATCGGGCGCAATCATGCCGGCACCCTTGGCGATACCGTTGATCGTCACGGCAACCCCGCCGATTTCGGCGCTGCGGGTCGAAACCTTCGGATAGGTGTCGGTCGTCATGATCGCCTTGGCGGCTTCGAACCAGAAATCGCTGGTGGCCTCAGCCTGCATCTTATCCAGGACACCTGAGAATTTGGTGGCATCGAGCGGTTCGCCGATGACGCCCGTCGATGCCAGGTAGACCTCGTTCTCGCCGCAGCCGACGGCGGCGGCTGCCGATTTCGCCGTCAGCGCGGTCGCCTGGCGGCCCTTCATGCCGGTAAAAGCATTGGCATTGCCGGAATTGACGACGACGGCCCGGGCGCTGCCATGGGGCAGGTTGGCGCGGCAAAAATCGACCGGCGCCGACGGGCACTTGGAGCGGGTAAACACCCCCGCGACGGCGGCCGGCTTGTCGAAGACCATCATCAGCACGTCGGTACGGTTCTTGTACTTGATGCCGGCGGACGCCGTCGCCATGCGCACGCCGCGCAGCGAAGGCATCTGGACGAAGGATTTCGGTGCGAGCGGAGAAACGGAACCGGACATGATGAAACCTGCCAATGAGCATTTCCCGGCGAAATGGAAACCGGTTCGCCGTCCGGAAATGCGACAACAACAACGATAAGGAAGGGCCCGGAAGAACCGGGCCCTGATGCGATATTACTGCTTCGGCGCCGGTTGGGCAGGCTCGCTACCCGGCTCCGGCTGCTTGTTGGCCTGATCATAACCCTTGCGCAGCGTCTCGTCCGAGATCTCGATCTTGGCGGACGTCTTGGCCTGGTTCAGGAGGGCGAGATACTTGTCGCGCATGACGAGCTGGCGAACCTGATCCTGCACCTGATCGAAAGGCGGCGGCGGAGCGTCGCGCTTGTCCTCGACCTTGATGACATGATAGCCGAAGTCGGTCTTCACCGGGGTCTTGGAATAGGCGCCCTTCTCGAGCGCGAAGGCTGCGTCCTCGAATTCCTTGACCATGCGGCCACGCGAGAAATAGCCGAGATCGCCGCCTTCCGACTTGTTCGGATCGGTGGATTTTTCCTTGGCGAGTTCGGCGAAATCCTTGCCGGCATCGAGCTGCTTGATGATCTCCTTGGCTTCGTCCTCGGTCTTGACGAGGATATGGCGGGCGTGGACTTCCTCCTGCTTCGGCAGGGCCGCGACTTCCTTGTCGTAGCGCGCCTTGATTTCTTCGGGCGTCACAGTGTCGACGACATGCTTCTTGAAATAAGCGTTATGCAGCTCGCGATCGGAGAGATACTGCATGCGCTTCTTGAATTCTTCGGTCTGGTCGAGCTTTTCGGTGATGGCGTCGGCAGCAAGGAGCTTCACGTCGATGGCGGCGGAGAGAGCTGCGACCTTCTTCTGGTCGTCGGGAAGCTGCGCCAGCTGCGGATCGAGATTGGCGACGGCAAGATCGAGTTCCGACTGGTGGATCTCCAGATTGCCGACTTTGGCGACGACAGCGTCCTCTGCATGGGCCGGAGTCTGGAATGCAACGAAAGTTGCAAACGCCAGCAGGGCGAATTTATTGGTGCTCAACATCAAATAACCCTTCACAGTTTCATCGCCGGCGTCAGCATCGCCTATTCCAGCTCAAAATAGCCATCAACACCGGATTGTGGCCTTTCTGTATCCGCCAAATCCGTTGACATCATTCGACCCCCCTCTTATCTGTCACGCAACCTCGCGTCCAGAACAGTTTCCGGGCGTTTCAAGGCGTGCGCCTGATTTTCGGCTGGGCCGCGGACAAGAAACGTCGCGGATGAATATTGAGAAAGGACCAGTCACATGGTCAGCTTTGGCGGTATAGCCCGCAAGTTATTTGGGTCGTCCAATGATCGCCGCGTGCGGTCCTTCCAGCCGAACGTCACCGCGATCAATTCCATCGAAGAGAAGACGAAAGCCCTGACGGACGAGCAGCTCGCGGCAAAGACCGCGGAATTCCGCGCTCTTCTGGCCGAAGGCAAGACGCTCGACGACATTCTGATCCCCGCCTTTGCCGTCGTGCGCGAGGCTTCGCGCCGCGTTCTTGGCCTGCGACCTTTTGACGTACAGCTGATCGGCGGCATGATCCTGCACTCGAATGCGATCGCCGAGATGAAGACCGGCGAAGGCAAGACCCTCGTCGCCACCCTGCCGGTCTATCTGAACGCGCTTTCTGGCAAGGGCGTGCACGTCGTCACCGTCAACGATTATCTCGCGCAGCGCGACGCCGCGACCATGGGCCGTGTCTATGGCTTCCTCGGCATGACCACGGGTGTCATTGTCCACGGTCTCTCCGACGAGGAGCGCCGCGCCGCCTACGCCTGCGACATCACCTATGCCACCAACAACGAGCTCGGCTTCGATTATCTGCGCGACAATATGAAGTACGAGAAGAACCAGATGGTCCAGCGCGGCCACAACTTCGCGATCGTCGACGAAGTGGACTCGATCCTCGTCGACGAGGCGCGCACGCCGCTGATTATCTCCGGCCCGCTCGACGACCGTTCCGAACTCTACAATACGATCGACGCCTTCATTCCGCTGCTCGCCCCCAGCGATTACGAGATCGACGAAAAGCAGCGCTCCGCCAACTTCTCCGAAGAGGGCACCGAGAAGCTGGAGAACCTGCTCCGCCAGGCCGGCCTCTTGAAGGGCAACGCGCTCTACGACATCGAGAATGTTGCGATCGTCCATCACATCAACAATGCACTGAAGGCCCACAAGCTCTTCCAGCGCGACAAGGACTATATCGTCCGCAACGACGAAGTCGTCATCATCGACGAGTTCACCGGCCGCATGATGCCGGGCCGGCGTTATTCGGAAGGCCAGCACCAGGCGCTCGAAGCCAAGGAAAAGGTGCAGATCCAGCCGGAAAACCAGACGCTGGCCTCGATCACCTTCCAGAATTATTTCCGCATGTACGACAAGCTCGCCGGCATGACCGGCACGGCGCAGACGGAAGCAGAAGAATTCGGCAATATCTACAATCTCGATGTCATCGAGGTCCCGACCAACCTGCCGATCAAGCGTATCGATGAGGACGACGAGGTCTACCGGACCTTCGACGAAAAGTTCAAGGCGATCATCGAGGAGATCCTTGACGCCCACAAGCGCGGCCAGCCGGTGCTCGTCGGCACAACCTCGATCGAGAAATCGGAACTGCTCGCCGAGCGCATGCGCAAGCAGGGCTTCAATGACTTCCAGGTGCTGAACGCCCGCTACCACGAGCAGGAGGCCTATATCGTCGCGCAAGCCGGCGTGCCGGGCGCCGTCACGATCGCCACTAACATGGCCGGCCGCGGCACCGACATCCAGCTTGGCGGCAACCTGGAAATGCGCATCGAGCGCGAACTTGGCGAGATGGAAGCCGGTCCGGAGCGTGATGCCCGCATCCAGGCGATCGTCGAAGAGATCAAGGAACTCAAGCAGAAGGCGCTCGCCGCCGGCGGCCTCTATGTCATCGCCACCGAACGCCATGAAAGCCGCCGCATCGACAACCAGCTGCGCGGCCGCTCCGGCCGCCAGGGCGACCCAGGCCGTTCGAAATTCTACCTTTCGCTTCAGGACGACCTGATGCGCATCTTCGGCTCCGACCGCATGGACAGCATGCTGACCAAGCTGGGCCTCAAGGAGGGCGAGGCGATCGTCCATCCCTGGATCAACAAGGCGCTGGAGCGCGCGCAGAAGAAGGTCGAAGCTCGCAACTTCGACATTCGCAAGAACCTGCTGAAGTATGACGACGTTCTGAACGATCAGCGCAAGGTGATCTTCGAGCAGCGTCTCGAACTGATGGAATCGACCAACATTTCGGAGACCGTCTCCGACATGCGCCGCGAAGTGATTGAGGATCTGGTCGAAAAGCATATCCCCGAACGCGCCTATGCTGAACAATGGGACGCCGTCGGCCTGAAGACCGGCGTCACCAATATCCTCAATCTCGATCTGCCGATCGAGGATTGGTTCAAGGAGGAAGGCATCGGCGAGGACGACATCCGCGAGCGCCTGACGGAAGCCGCCAATGCCGCCTTTACAGAGAAGGCCGAGCGTTTTGGCGCCGACATCATGCATTATGTCGAGCGCTCGATCGTCATGCAGACGCTCGACCATCTCTGGCGCGAGCATATCGTCAACCTCGACCATCTGCGCTCGGTCATCGGTTTCCGCGGCTATGCCCAGCGCGATCCGCTGCAGGAATACAAGTCGGAAGCCTTCGAACTCTTCACCGGCCTGCTCAACAATCTGCGCGAGGCCGTTACCGCCCAACTGATGCGCGTCGAGCTGGTGCAGCAGGCGCCGGCCGAACCCGAACCGCCGCTGATGCAGGCCCATCATCTCGATCCGATGACCGGTGAGGACAATTTCGCTCCGATCTACCAAGCCTCCGAAGTGACGGTCGCGCCTGAGAACCGCAATCCCGAGGACCCCGCCACCTGGGGCAAGGTCGGCCGCAACGAGGCCTGCCCCTGCGGCTCCGGCAAAAAATACAAACATTGCCACGGCGCCTTCGAACAGGTCTGAGGCAAACACGACAAATCTGAAAATGCCGCCTTCGGGCGGCATTTGCTTTTGTGCGGCAACGCCGGGCAACTGGAGTTCCAGGCCCGCGGACCGCGGCTGTTCCGGAACCGTTTCTTAACCCTGCTCTGTCAAGACTTCGGGGACGATTTGCCTGACCTCAGAGTTATGCGTGTTCATCATGGCGGTCATAGAAACAGCGGAGAAAATGCTGCCGGCGGGACTGCGCCCGATCGGCGGCCGAACGCTGCGCATGCTCGCGGCCGTGCTGACCGAGGGCGGCGAGAAGGCCGCCGCCCAGCGCATGGCGCTGACGGCCTTTTCGATCCGCATCCTCAGCGCCGCACTCGCCTTCGTCTCCCAGATCGTGCTCGCCCGGCTGATGGGCGAATATGAATACGGCATCTTCGTTTTCGTCTGGGTGCTGGTCGTCGTCTTCGGCGACCTCTCCTGCCTTGGCTTCCACACCGCGATCATCCGCTTTCTGCCGCAGTACAAGGCGGCGGGCGCCTTCGAGGAAATCCGCGGCCTCACAGGTATGGCACGGATCTTCGCGCTGCTGTCCGGCACGGCGATGCTTGCCGCCGGCATGCTCGGGCTGCATTTCTTCGGTGATCTGATCGAGCCCTATTATTTCGTCCCGATCTTCCTCGGCCTGTTTGCCATGCCGATGATCGCGCTTGGCGATATCCTGGAGGGCACCTCGCGGGCGAACCACTGGCCGGTGATGGCGCTGAGTCCGGTCTATATAATCCGGCCGATCCTCATCATCGCCTGCATGCTGATTGCGATTGTCATGGGCGCGGAGCATACGGCTGTCACCGCCATGCAGGCCGCGCTCGTGGCCACCTTCGTCACCGCACTCGGCCAATATGGCGCGACTCTTTACCGCCTCCGCCGGCATTATGACGACGGTCCGCGCAAGGTCGATTTCCTTGCCTGGCTCAGTGTCGCCTTCCCGATCTTCCTGATCGAGGGCGTCAGCTTCCTGCTGACCAATTCCGACGTCGTCGTTGTCGGCATTTTCCTCGAGCCGCATGACGTCGCCATCTATTTCGCCGCCGCCAAGACCATGGCGCTGGTGCATTTCATCAACTTCTCGGTCAAGGCCGCTTCCGGCCCGCGTTTTTCCTCGATCATCGCTGAGGGCGACCATGCCCAGCTGGCGAGCGCCGCTGCCGATGCCGCCCGCTGGACCTTCTGGCCGGCGCTCGGCGTCGGTCTTGCCGTTCTCGGGACTGGCCATCTGCTGCTGTCGCTGTTCGGCGGCGCCTTCACTGCGGGTTATCTGGTCATGGCGATCCTGCTTGCCGGCATCCTCGCCAAATCGCTGGTCGGCCCGGCCGAAACGCTGCTGATGATGGCCGGCAAGCAGAATCTCTGCGTCACGCTCTATGCCGGGGCATTGGCCGCCAATGTGGGTCTCAACCTCGCTTTGATCCCGCATTACGGCATCGAAGGCACCGCGATTGCCACCGCCTCCGCCATGGCGGTCGAGGCTATTCTTCTGCATGTCGCCGTGCGCCGCACGCTCGGCATCGTCCTCTTCGCCTTTGCCAGCCCCTCCGCCGCAACGCCAGAAATGAGAGTTCGATAGATGGTGCGTCCGCCCCCCGTCACCGAAAGCACCGACAGCATCACCAACCGCATGATCCATGATCTCGCGTCGCTGCATTTCGAGGCACCGCAGGCCGAGGCCCGTGCCGAGATCGGCCGGCCCGGACGCGAACTTTGCCTCTATCCCGGCAAGCTCGGCTACGACCTTCAGGACGAGCTCGACTTCCTCTCCAACCGGGCGATGGAGCCGAACGTCTTTTTCTCCGGCCGCTTCCTTGCGCCCGCCATGCCGCGGCTCGAAGACAGGCAGGTGAATTTCGCCCTGATCCGCGACCACAATGCCGGCCGGAGCCGCATGCGTTTCCTGCTGCCGTTTTCTGTCGACAAGCCGGGCTTTGCCGTCGGTCCCTCGATCATCCGCGGCTGGTCGAACAGCTTCGGCCCGCTCGGCACGCCGCTTGTCGACAGCGAGGATGCGGCCGAAACCCTCGACAATTTCTTCGAGGGGCTGACCATCCGCGATCTCAACCTGCCCAGTACCCTGGTCCTGCCGGATCTGAGATTGAACGGAATTTTCGTGCGCATGCTAAAGGCCGTGGCGCTCGGTCGCAATTTGCCGCTCACCGTGACCAATCCCTATCTGCGCCCGATGCTGCAGAGCGACGAAGAGGCGCCTGCCTATCTGAACAAGACCATCTCCTCCTCGCATATGCGCGAGATGCGCCGCCAGTGGCGTCTGCTGGAGGAACTCGGAACGGCGGCCTATGCCGTCGCCCGCCAGCCGCGCGAAATCCACGTCCGCTTCGAAGAATTCCTGGCGATGGAAGCCGGCGGCTGGAAGGGCAAGCGGCGGAGCGCTCTCGTCACCGACCGCTATCATACCGCCTTCGCCCGCGAGGCCGTGTCGAACCTTGCCGCCGTCGACGCCGTGCGCATTCATACGATCGACCTCAACGGCAAGGCGATCGCCGCGATCGTCGTGTTGATGATGGGCGGCGAGGCTTATACCTGGAAGACAGCCTATGACGAAAACTATGCCCGCTATTCTCCGGGCAAGCTTTTGATGAGCGAACTCACCGAATGGCATCTCGACGATGCCAATATCGTCCGCTCCGATTCCTGCGCCGTTTCCGACCATCCGATCATGAGCCGGTTCTGGCAGGAGCGCGAGGAGATGGGAACCCTGGTGATCGGCCTGAAGCAGAACGGCGACCGGGACATGCGCCAAGTGGCCGCCCAGCTCCACATGTACCGCAGCACCCGCAACATGGCAAAGGTGCTGCGGGAAAAGATCATGTCGCTCGCCGGCCGGGGCTAACCTTCCCTCGCAGCTTTCTCTCGCAGCAGCCGGCGGATCACCTTGCCGGTCGTGGTCAGCGGCAATGATTCGACGAATTCCACCTCGCGCGGATATTCGTGCATCGAGAGCCGCATCTTCACCCAGTCCCTGATATCGACGGCCAGCGCCTCGCTTGGCGAATGGCCCGGCGCCAGCACTATATAGGCTTTGACGATCTCGGTGCGCATGGCATCGGGTTTGCCGACGGCGGCGGCAAGCTGCACGGCGGGATGGCCGATCAGGCAATCCTCGATTTCCGCCGGGCCGATGCGATATCCGGATGAGGTGATGACGTCGTCGTCGCGGCCCTCGAAGGTGACGTAGCCGTCTGCGTCCTGCCGGCCGATATCGCCGGTGAGCAGCCAGCCCTTGGCGAATTTTCGTGTCGTCGCCGCCGTATCGTTCCAATAGCCGAGGAACATGACGGGATCGGGACTGGCGATGGCGATCTGGCCCGGCTCGCCCGCCGGCAATTCATCGCCGGCCTCATTGACGATCGCAACGCGGTGTCCGGGCACCGCCCGGCCGATAGAACCGGCCTTGCTGACATCATAGGCAGCACCCGACGAGAGCACGAAATTGCATTCCGTCTGGCCGTAGAATTCATTGACGGTGATGCCGAGCGTGCGCCGCGCCCACTCATAGGTCTCGCGGCCGAGCGCCTCCCCGGCCGAGCCGATTGTGCGCAGCACCAGATCATATTTCGAGCGGGGATCGGAAACGGATCGCATCAGCCTCAGCGCCGTCGGCGGGATGAAGGCATTGCGCACATCCATCTCCGCCATGATCCGATAGGCCATATCAGCATCGAATTTCTGCGCCGGCGACGAGACGACGGGAACCCCGAGCAAAAGGCTCGGCAGCAGTGCATTGAGCAGACCACCCGCCCAGGCCCAGTCGGACGGCGTCCAGACCTTGTCGCCCACCTTTGGAAAACCCTCATGGGCGAACTGCATGCCGGGAATATGGCCGGGCAGAACACGGTGACCATGCAACGCGCCTTTCGGCGGCCCCGTTGTGCCCGAGGTGAAGATCATCAGCGCCGGATCGTCGGGCGTTGTCTTTTCTCCTTCGAAGACCGGCGCATACGATACGATGAGATCGGCAAAGGAGAGAGCGTCGGGAGCGCCATCGACGCTGATCACATGCCGCAGTTCCGGCAGACGATCGCGGATTTGCCGGATACGATCGAGGCCGAAATCATTGGTGACGATTGCCGCCGCACCCGATATCCGCAACCGATACTCCAGCGCCTCGACGCCGAACAGCAACGCCAGCGGCAAGGCGATCGCGCCCATCTTATAGATCGCGACATGCGCGACCACGGTCTCGAAGGACTGGGGCATCAGCAAAGCAACGCGATCACCGCGATTGATACCGAGCGATGCCAGCGCATTGGCGAACATGGAAGAGCTGCCGGAAAGCTCGCCATAGGTCAGCGAAAGATGGTCGCCGTCCGGACTGAAATGTTCGAGACAGACACGCTCCGGATCTCTCGCCGCCCAATCGTCGCTGACGGCGCGGCCGATATTGAAGTCTTCCGGAATCCGCCAGGAGAAATCACGATAGAGATCGTCGTAACGATCATGGGAGGGCAGTCGCATAGTCTGGCTTCCGGTGAAATGCTGCAGCAGCTAACACCTTGCGGCGCGGATGTGCAAGCCGACGACGGAACCGGCGGCCCTATCACGTAACATTGTACGCATCGCCGCACCGATTCCGCGTGCGCCTCCCTGCGACTTTGAGGGTTTCGCACTAGATCATGAAACGCCGTACGGGGTGTCTCAATTCACGGAGTCGTTTCATGGAATACGTCAAATTTGGAAAGACCGGTCTCGAAGTGTCGAAAATCTGTCTGGGCTGCATGACCTTCGGCGATCCGGGCCGCGGCAATCATGCCTGGAGCCTGCGCGAAGAGGAAAGCCGGACGATGATCAGGCAGGCGATCGACCTCGGCATCAATTTTCTCGACACCGCCAACACCTATTCCAACGGTTCTTCAGAGGAGATCGTCGGGCGCGCCATCAAGGACTTCGCCAAGCGCGAAGATATCGTGCTGGCGACCAAGGTGTTCAACCGCATGCGGCCGGGTCCGAACGGCGCCGGCCTGTCACGCAAGGCGATCCTCGAGGAGATCGACAATAGTCTTCGCCGTCTCGGCACCGACTATGTCGACCTCTACCAGATCCACCGTTTCGACTACACGACGCCGATCGAGGAAACGCTGGAAGCGCTGCATGACGTCGTCAAAGCGGGCAAGGCGCGTTATATCGGCGCCTCGTCGATGTATGCCTGGCAATTCGCCAAGGCGCTTTACGTCTCCCGGCTGAACGGCTGGACGGAATTCGTCAGCATGCAGAACCATCTGAACCTGCTCTACCGCGAGGAGGAGCGCGAAATGCTGCCGCTCTGCGAAGACCAGAAGATCGCCGTCATTCCCTGGAGCCCGCTGGCCCGCGGCCGTCTGACCCGTGACTGGGACGAGACGACGGCGCGCAGCGAGACCGACGAATTCGGCAAGACGCTCTACACGCAATCGATCGATGCCGACCGCAGGATCGTCGAGGCGGTGGCCGACATCGCCAGCGCCCGCGGCATTTCCCGCGCCCAGGTCGCCACCGCCTGGATCCTGCAGAAGAGCGTGGTGTCCGCCCCGATCATCGGCGCGTCCAAACCGAACCACCTGACGGACGCCGTCGCTTCGCTCACGGTCAAGCTCACTGCCGAGGAAATCGCCATATTGGAAGCACCCTATATTCCGCATGCCGTCGCCGGCTTCAAATAGCCGCATCCCTCTTCTCAGCGCCCTCATAAAGGCAGATCCTCTCCCGACCGCGGTAGAGGATCGGGATACGACACACGCCGGTTACAGTTCCGTCCTGGCACTTGCCTGAAATATCGAGGAATCGTCCATCATGACCACCGTTCCTTTCGAGCCCCGCCGCTTCCGCACCACCGCCGCCTATTACAGCCGTTTCCGCATTCCCTATCCCGACGCGCTGATCGAACGCGTGACCGCCAGAACTGGCCTTCGGCCAGGCGACCGCCTGCTCGATCTCGGCTGCGGACCGGGCCAGATCGGCATCGCCTTCGCCCGCCTTGCCGGTGCCGACGTCACCGGTCTCGATCCGGAGCCGGAAATGCTGGACGCGGCCCGCGAGGGCGCGGCGGCAGCCGGTATTCACGTCGAATTCGTCCTCGGCTCCTCCTACGATCTCGGCCCCGCCTTCGGACCTTTGAAGATCACGACCATGGGCCGCTCGTTCCACTGGATGGACCGCGCCGCAACGCTTGCGACGCTGGACAGGCTGACTGAGCCGGAGGGCGCCGTCATCCTTTTCGGCGACAGCCACATCTCCGCCTCGCCCGCCTGGCGCGACGTTTTGGAAAAGATCTCGGAACGCTTTTCGCCGGAACCGATCAGAACAGAACGACAGCTTCGCCGCGGGCCGGACTGGATAAAGCACGAGGAATTTCTGCTGCGCTCCGCCTTCCGCAATCTCGAACGGATCGGCATCGTCACCGAGCGGCTGCTCGATGCTGACGAGATCATCGGCCGTGCCTTCTCCATGTCGGTCACTTCGCCGCAGGCGCTCGGCGAGAGCACGGCCGAACTCGAACAGGCCTTACGAAACGAGCTCGCCGCTCTCTCGCCGGACGGAAAATTCACCGAGATCATCGAGGCCAACGCCCTCATCGCCTCCCGCGACTGAGCCTATGGCCGGTTGGCAGGATCGAGCTGCCGGCGCATCGTCACCAGAAACTGCTCGGCAAGCCCGCGGTCCTCGACTGCCCGGGCAAGGATGACCGCGCCCATCATCGATGACAGCGTCGTTGCTGCATTGGCCCGGCGTTCCTCTTCGCTCTCGCCGGGAACAATATCGGCGAGCGTATCGACCAGCACGGATAGCCCATCGCTGAAAACGGCGCGAACCGCGCCGCGGCTGCGGCTCACCTCCTGGATCAGTGTTGCGAAGACGCAGCTGCCACCGGGATCATCAACCGTGCGCCAGTGAATATAATGGTCGAGAAGCGTTTCGAGCGGCCGATCCGGCGAACTGGCGATATGTTCCTTCCAGCGCTCTTCTACCCGATCGATCAGTTTGCGGCTGACCTCCAGCGCCAGCTCATCCTTGGAGCTGAAGTGACCGTAAAAGCCGCCATGCGTCAGTCCCGCCGCCTTCATGATGTCGGCAACGCCGACGCCGTCAAAACCGTTTTCCCGGAAGAGCACACCGGCAACACTCAGAATCTTCTCGCGGTTTTCGGCAAATTTCTCGCGGCTGACCCGCATCGTCGTCTCCAGAAATAGCGGCTTGACAAATTATATGATGTCCATCATCAATACGCAAGAAATATGATGACCATCATGTAAATCGGTCCAGTATCTCCGCCAATCTGAATCCCAACGGAATCGCGCACATGGTTTCCACAGCCCTTGCCTCCACCCTTGCCCGGCGCAACATTCATTACGGTTGGGTCGTCGTTGCCGCCACCTTCCTCACCATGCTGGTGACGGCGGGCGCCATGGGCGCGCCCGGCGTGCTCATCAAGCCGCTGCAGGACGAATTTGGCTGGGAAACCTCGCAGATTTCCTCCGCACTTGCGATCCGCCTGATCCTTTTCGGCTTCATGGGGCCGTTTGCCGCCGCCTTCATGAATTATTTCGGTGTGCGCAAGGTCATCGTCTTTGCATTGACGCTGATCGGCATAGGCTTCGTCGGCTCGCTGTTCATGACGACGTTGTGGCAGCTCCTGCTGCTCTGGGGCATCGTCGTCGGCTTCGGCACCGGATTGACCGCCATGGTGCTCGCCGCGACGGTGTCAACGCGCTGGTTTACCAAGCATCGCGGTCTCGTCGTCGGCATGCTTTCGGCGAGTTCTGCCACCGGCCAGCTCGTTTTCCTGCCGCTGATGGCGGAGCTGACGGAGCGTTACGGCTGGCGCTCGACGGTGTTTTTTGTCTGCGCCATGATCATGGTCGCGGCCCTTGCCGTTCTCGCCTTCATGCGCGACCGGCCGGCTGACGTCAATTTGCCCTCTCTGGGTGAGGCGCATGTGACGCCGGCACCGGCCAGGCCGACGCTCGGTGCCGCCCTGATGACGCCGATCACCACGCTGCGCGAGATTTCGACGACCTCGACCTTCTGGATCCTCTTTGCCACCTTCTTCATCTGCGGCCTCAGCACCAATGGCCTGATTCAGACCCATTTCGTCACCCTCTGCGGCGATTTCGGAATCGTGCCGGTGGCCGCCGCCAGCGTGCTTGCCGTCATGGGCATCTTCGATTTCTTCGGCACCATAGGCTCCGGCTGGCTGTCCGACCGGTTCGACAATCGCTGGCTGCTGTTCTGGTACTACGGCCTGCGCGGCCTGTCGCTACTCTATCTGCCCTTCAGCGATTTCAGCTTCTACGGCCTTTCGATCTTTGCCATCTTCTATGGCCTCGACTGGATCGCCACCGTGCCGCCGACCGTCAAGATCGCCGCCGACCGCTTCGGCCGTGAAAAGGCCGGCCTCGTCTTCGGCTGGGTCTTTGCTGGCCATCAGCTGGGCGCCGCCACCGCCGCCTATGGCGCCGGCCTCTCGCGCACGGAACTGTCGAGCTATCTGCCCGCCTTCTTCGTCGCCGGCGCCTTCTGCCTGCTGGCCTCGATCCTGGCGATCACGCTGAAGAAGTCAGGTCTGCCGAGTGCCGCCCCTGCCGCGGCCCACTGATCTCAGAGAGGACCCGGTCTGGAAACAAGGCTGGGTCTCTCCACCGGATTGCCGCGATAACTTCGTTCGTCCGTCTTGCATGCGCAGGCGCACACATGTTAGACACCCGCCTCGTCGGTATCCGTTGCCCCATTGGCGGAATTGGTAGACGCGCTCGACTCAAAATCGAGTTTCGAAAGAAGTGCTGGTTCGACCCCGGCATGGGGCACCAGCCTCCTCTCTGTGAGCTTCGTCTCGGAGCCCGGAGCTCACAGAGCGGAGGATGTCGCGCCGCAGTTCCATCAGGAACGAAGGCGGACTGGTTCGATAGCGCTCCGGTTGGCAGCACCATCATTACGATGCGCCGCGTAGCCCATGCTTCAAAGAGCTGACGCGGGAGCACCGAACGAACTCCTATCCGAATAAAACTACTTGTTTTTCAGCAGCCACATCTTGCCGGCCATGGTGATGCCGTAGACGTCTTTCGAGACATCGTCATCCAGGTGCCGCCGCTCGAGGAAACCCGGCTCCTTCAGCTCGCCCAGCGTCTTGGCGGTGACCGATTTGATTTTCTGAGGCCGCTCTTTCCAACGGTCATTTTTCGCGTAAGTTACCGTCGCGTTCTGATGCGTCCATTTATTGGCAGGTTGAGGGTAAAGGTCTCCATCCCTGGCCAGTTTCAGTGCGGCGATCTGGGACGGCGTAAGCTCAATCATACTAAAAGATCCTGTGCAGGAGTTGTTTGCGCTGGGAGTGCGCTTGTACCAAGGGCGTGCTCATAACACCGACGGACGAGTTTCACCACTGCATAGAGAATATGCGCGCCACGAAAGGCGAAAACCCGGCTCTTTGAACCGGGTTTCAAGTCATTGTCGCGGATTTCCGGTTAATTGCAACGCCGGACGGTTTTGGTCACTTCGCCGTCATCGGTCTGGCGGGTGACACTTCTGGTTTCGCAGCCATTGTCGCGATAGCGGCGGTGCTCACGTTCGCGCACCGCACCAAAAGTGACGCCACGCTCGCTGATGGTGATGCCGGGTCTGACCCGTTCATGACGATAACCGTCATCATAGGTACGTTCCCTCACGTATACGCTGTCGGCGAGAACAGGCGCTGCAAACGAGCAGGCGGCAAGGGCCGCTACAGTACAATTCAGGATGATCTTCCGCATGTCGTTTCTCCATTCTTGATGAAAGGGCAACGAGACAAGACGCAACTGGTTCCAACATCGCCGATCGCCCGGGCCCGCCGCAAACGACAGCAGACCAGTTCCACACCTGATCGCAAGGATTGAGAACAAGGGCCGCCACCCGCCAAATCAACTGTTTAATTTTGCGTGTACTTCGTACAGAGTGGCCGCCGCCATCACAGGAAGGGTCGGACGTGCATCAGGAAGTAGGGCTTATCGCAACGGTCGCCGTCAGTTTCGTTTTCGCGGCGATCCTCGGTTATTGCGCTGACCGGCTCCGGCTGCCACCGCTCGTCGGCTATCTCCTCGCCGGCATCCTGATGGGGCCGTTCACGCCCGGCTTCGTTGCAGACACCGCGCTTGCCGGCCAGCTTGCCGAAATGGGCGTCATCCTCCTGATGTTCGGCGTCGGCCTGCATTTTTCCGCCTCCGATCTGCTCGCCGTGCGCGGGCTCGCCGTGCCCGGCGCGATCGGGCGCATCATCCTCGCCACCCTTCTGGGTATTGGTCTCTGCAAACTCTGGGGCTGGAGCCTTGGCGCCGGCCTGGTCTTCGGCCTCAGCCTGTCGGTTGCGAGTACCGTGGTTCTTCTGAAAGCGCTGGAGGAGCGCAATCTCGTCAACGCGCCGAGCGGGCGCGTCGCCGTCGGCTGGCTGATCGTCGAGGATCTGGTGATGGTGCTGGCGCTGGTGATGCTGCCGGCGCTGGCCGAGCTTCTCGGCGGCCACTCGGTCGATACGACCAATCACGGCCTCGGCGAACTGCCGCTGGCGCTGACAATCGGGCTGACCCTGTTGAAGGTGGCGGCCTTCACCGCCATGGCGATCTTCCTCGGCCCTCGTATCGTGCCCTGGCTGCTGACGATGATCGCCCGCACAGGCTCACGCGAACTCTTCACGCTGACCGTGCTGGCAATCGCGCTCGGCATTGCTTTCGGCTCGGCGGCGATCTTCGGCGTCTCTTTTGCGCTCGGCGCCTTCTTCGCCGGCGTCGTCATGAGCGAATCCCAGCTCAGCCACAGGGCGGCCGCCGATTCGCTGCCGTTGCAGAATGCCTTCTCCGTGCTGTTCTTTGTCTCCGTCGGCATGCTCTTCGATCCCTCGATCCTGGTGCGCCAGCCGCTCGCCGTGATCGGTGCCTTGGCGCTCGTCATTCTCGGCAAGGCCGTCATCACCTTCATGATAGTCATGCTGCTGCGCTATCCGATCGGCATAGGGCTGACGCTGGCCGGCGGCCTCGCCCAGATCGGCGAATTTTCCTTCATTCTTGCCGGCCTCGGAGTCTCGCTCGGGCTGCTGCCTCATGAGGGCCAGGATTTGATCCTTGCCGCCGCGATCCTGTCGATCACCCTCAATCCGATCGTGATCTTTGCCAGCGAGGGCCTGAAAAAATATATCCATTCGAAATGGCCCCCACTCTTCGAAAGCTACGGCAGGAAGAGGCAGAAGACACTCGGCAAGGAACTGGAAAAGATCAGGGCGCTCGGTGAGGAGCGCGAACGTCAGCACCAGTTGAAGATGCAGCAGCTGATCGAAACCTTCCCGCTGTTTTCCCAGGTCGGCGAGGACGCACAGGAGGAGTTGCTGTTGCTCTTCAAGGCAAAGTCAGCCCCGCCCGGCGAACGCGTCATCCGCCGCGGCGACCGCGGCGACAGCATGTATTTCATCTCCTCGGGTGCCGTGGAAGTGCGGCTCGCCAGCGGCGCGATCCGCCTCGAACCGGGTGCCTTCTTCGGCGAGATGGCGCTGTTGAGCGGCGGACGGCGAACGGCCGATGTCATCGCCGTCGACTTCTGCCAGTTCGAAGTCCTTGAGCGACGCGACTTCAACATGTTCATGTCGCACCATCCCAACCTGCGGGCGATCGTCAGCGAAATGGCCCAGAAGCGCACGGAAATGAACGTGCTGCGTCAGCAATGGGAAAAGTCGATGGATCTGTCCTGACGCGCAGACACCCGGAGTTCAGGGGCCAGAACCACCTGCAAACCCGTTGTGCGATGCTGTCAGCCTGCCGGCCAATAGCCGTCGGAACGGAAATCCTCCGGGATTGGATCGAGCCGCGACAGTGTCTCGGCCGCGAAATCGATCTGCAGCGACAAGTATTTCAGAGACGCCAGCATCGGCACGCCGGTCGCGAATTCCCGAACGCGGGACAGATGATAACCGCTTTCGTTCAGCCTCCGGGCGGCTTCTCGACGCACATCGTCCCTGTTCGGTCCCCGTCCCGCTCCGAGCCCGTCATCCAGTTCCACGGCCTGAGCGCGGCCGCCCTCGATCACTTTAAACATTCTCATGCCACCCTGCACGTCGCCCTCAAACCAGCCTGCCTCACAATGGCCGATTCGCCATCTCATGAAATCTTGGGAGAGGCATCAATGTCCGCATCACGAAATTTTTAGGCGGCGGGTGGCACGAAGGACACGGCCAAGCATTTACAGGGCCGCGCACGGCCCCTAAAGCTCTTTTGCACCGCAACAGGAAGGGAACGGAATGCTCCGCAGACTTTACGACTGGACCATGTCTCTGGCCGCGCGCAAATCGGCTGAAGTCTGGCTTGCCGTCATCGCCTTCGTCGAAAGCTCCGTCTTTCTCGTCCCCGCCGATGTGCTTTTCCTGCCGATGGCGCTCGCCAAACCAGAACGCTCCTATCGCTATGCGCTGATTGCGACTATCGCCTCCGTGCTCGGCGGCATCGCCGGCTGGGCGCTCGGCTTTTACGCCTATGAGACGGTGGCGCGGCCAGTTCTCGAATTCTACGGCAAACTCGATGCCTTCGAGCAGATGAAGGCCTATGTCACCTATGAGTGGATCCTGCTGCTGCTCGTCACGTCGGGCCTTGCGCATCTGCCGCCGATCAAGATCGTCACCATCCTGTCCGGCGTCATTCACGTCAATCTGGGCCTTTTCATTGTTTCGGCGATTATTGCCCGCGGCGCCCGTTTCCTCTTCCTCGCCTGGCTGCTGCGCCGCTACGGCGAGCCGATCCGTGAATTCATCGAGAAGCGCCTCGGCCAGCTCGTCGGCATCGGTGCCACTGCGGCAATCGTGCTATATTTCGGCTACCGCTCTTTCGCTCACTAGAGCATTTCCCTTTTCTTCGAATAACGAAGGTGCTCTATCTCTTTTGATTTTACGCAATTCCGGACGCAAAACCGCTTCACACTTTTGCTGGAATTGCTTCAAGCCAAACTCTCGCGGAGCTCCGCCATGACTGCCACCGCCTCACCCCTCGCCCGTCCCGGCTTCATCTATTCCATACTGCTCGCCATCGGCATGGCGGCGGTGGTCGGCGCCGCTATCGGCTTCCAGTATATCGGCGGCTATATTCCCTGCGCACTGTGCCTGCTGCAGCGCCAGCCCTATTACTACGCGATTCCGATCGCCATTCTCGCTGCGATCTGCGAGCTCGCGGGTCTGCCGAACTGGATTTCCCGCGCAATGATTCTCGCAGCCGGCATCCTGATGGTGGTCACCGCAGGCATGGGCGTCTATCACGCCGGCGTCGAATGGCATTTCTGGCCCGGCCCCGCCACCTGCTCGACCACCGCAAGCAGCATGACGACCAATGCCGGCGATCTGCTCGGCGAACTCAATACGATCAAGGGTCCATCCTGCACCGATGCGGCGCTGCGGGTGCTCGGCCTGTCTTTCGCCGGCTGGAACGTGATTGCGGGGATCCTGCTTGCGGCCTTCGCCTTCATCGGCGTGCGCAAGGCCGCCTGAGACAAGTCGCTGCGGACGTGGCCGGGGGGCCGCTGACAACGACGCGGAAGCAAGAGCCAAAGCGCGGCTTGCTGACCACGGTCGATGCGACGCGCTGCAGACGGCTGCGATCAGGGCTGCAGTTCGGTATCCCAGTAGAGATAATCGAGCCAGCTGTCATGCAGATAGTTCGGCGGAAACAGCCGGCCGTTATTGTGCAGGTCCTGCACCGTCGGCTGGTAGGGCTTCTGCGCGGGGAACATGCCTGCCTGCTTCGGAAGCTTGCTGCCCTTGCGCAGATTGCAGGGCGAGCAGGCCGCCACGACATTCTCCCAGGTCGTCTCGCCGCCGTGGGCACGCGGGATGACGTGGTCGAAGGTCAGGTCGTCATGCGAGCCGCAATATTGGCACTCGAACCGATCGCGCAGGAAGACGTTGAACCGGGTGAAGGCTGGATTGCGGGATGGCTGCACATAGGTCTTGAGGCATACGACACTCGGAAGCCGCATCGAAAAACTCGGCGAAGAAACCGAATGTTCATACTCGGCGATGATGTTCACACGGTCGAGAAATACCGCCTTGATCGCGTCCTGCCAGGACCACAGCGACAAGGGGTAATAACTCAGCGGCCGGTAGTCAGCGTTCAGGACGAGCGCTGGCAGGGCCTGCGGGGAGACTGCAATCGTCAAGGGACTCTCCTGATCGATTCGGCATCTGCACCTGTATATTAGGCCGGTTGTTACAGGATTGTGAAGTCCAATAAATTCAGAGGATAAAGGCAATTTAAAGAGCGTTGCCGATCAGCCGACCGGCACCATGTCACGTCGCATTTTCGTGGCGTAGTAAGCCCAGAAAAGCCGGGCTGCCACCGAGCGCCACGGCGACCAGACCTGCGAAAGCTTGGCAAGCGCCTTCGCTTGCGGCCGCGCCGCAAGTCCGAGCGCGGCTCCGACGGCATTCTGCAACGCGACATCGCCGGCCGGAAAGACATCGGCATGGCCGCCGCAGAACATCAGATAGACCTCCGCCGTCCAGGGGCCGACGCCCTTCAGCCCCGTCAGTTCGCCGAGCGCTTCGCCCGGCGGCTTCAGGCAGAGCCCGGAAAGATCGAGGCGGCCGGAGGCAACCGCTTCAGCGATCCGCGTCAGCGTATCGGCCTTGGCGCGCGACAGGCCGAATTCTCGCCATGCCTCGGGGTGAAGCAGCAGGTAAGCGTCCGCCGTCAGCGGGCCATCCGCCGGCAGCATGCGCCGCCAGATCGCCTCGGCGCTGGCGCGCGAAACCATTTGCGATACGATGATATGGGCAAGGCCGGCAAAACCGGCTTCGCGCAGCCGCAGCGGAAGGGGACCTACATCCGCGGCGATCGGTGCAAGGCGCGGATCGAGGCGAAGCAGCGCTTCGAGCCCCAGCCTGACGTCATCGTCGTTGCGGATGATCTGCACCGCGTCCTCCCAGTGGTTCAAAACCAAAATCCGTGGCAGAAGAAAGCATGACCACGAGCGAGCGTCAAAAACCTGTCTTTCGATTTGCGCCGAGCCCCAACGGATCGCTGCATCTCGGCCATGCCCTTTCGGCCTTTTTGAACCGCGACATGGCCGAAGCATTGCATGGCCGCCTGCTGCTGCGCATCGAGGATATCGACCAGGCCCGCTGCACCGCCGAATTCGAGGCCGGCATCCTGAGAGACCTCGACTGGCTTGAGATCGACTGGGAAAGTCCGGTGCGGCGCCAGTCGGAGCATTTTCCGGAGTACCAGGCGGCGCTGCATGCACTGATCGAACGTGGCCTGGTCTATCCGGCTTTTCTGACGCGCGGCGAAGTGAAGGCGCGTGTCGCCGTCTATGAGGCAGCGGGCCAATCCTGGCCGCGCGATCCCGATGGCACGCCGCATTATCCGCCGATTGATCGCGAGCGGCCCGAAACCGAATGGCGGGAGATCCTTTCCTCCGGGAAAAAACATGCCTGGCGGCTCGACATGCGCAAGGCAC
Source organism: Rhizobium lentis (assembly GCF_014200175.1). Lineage (GTDB taxonomy): Bacteria > Pseudomonadota > Alphaproteobacteria > Rhizobiales > Rhizobiaceae > Rhizobium > Rhizobium mulingense. The sequence goes on from NZ_JACHBD010000023.1 coordinate 39,127, forward strand.
TCGACCTGATCGGCGAACTGCTGTTCTGGACGGAAATCGGCGACGGCAGGACAGGCGAGATCGCCGCCGAACCTGGCATCTGGGGAGATGTCATCCTGTCGCGCTCGGATGCTCCTTCGAGCTACCATCTGTCGGTGGTCGTCGACGACGCCCTGCAGGGCGTCACCCATGTCGTGCGCGGCCTCGACCTTTTCCACGCCACATCGGTGCACCGGCTGCTGCAGGTTCTGCTCGGCCTGCCGCAGCCCGTCTACCACCATCACCGTCTCATTCTCGACGCCGATGGCCGCAAGCTTTCGAAAAGCGAAGGTGACAGCGGGCTCGCCGAATTGCGTGCCCGAGGCATGTCAGGGACCGACATTCGCCGCCTTGTCGGGCTCTGATGGCCGTTCGACACGCTCTCTGCCGACGATCGAAAGCGTATGCGAGAACATCCGGAAGACGCGGAACTTGATGAGCGCCGCGTTGATCTCCGCTCCGACGATGAAAATGACGCCGACCATGTAGAGGAAGATCAGGACGATCATCACCGAGGCGAGACCGGCATAGGTCGCCGTATAATTGGCGAAGGTGGCGAGATAATAGGCAAAGATCAACGCGCCGGCGAGCCAGAGCAACAGCGTCAGCAAGACCCCCGGAATAACGTCGAACACCCGCCGCTTGCCGGCCGGCAGCCAGAGATGCATGACCAGCAGGCCGACGGTCAGCACGACAAGTGTGCCGTAAATGCGCCAGCTGAAGACGATGTCGAGCGTATCGGCAAACAGCGGCAACCATTTCCGGGCATAGTCGAGCGCCAGTGGTACCGCCACCAGCAGGATACTGATCGCCGCGAAGATGATGACCGCGATCAGCACGTAGCCGAGGCTGGCCAGGCGGGTGAAATACCACGGCCGGCTTTCCTGCACGCGGTAGGCACGATTGAGCGAAATACGCAGCGCTTCGACGCCGTTCGAAGCGAAATAGGCGGCCGCCAGCACCGAGATCGTCAGCAGCCCGCCGCGCTGAATGGTCAGGACCTGCAGCACCTGGTCGGCCAGCGGCTTGGCGATCGCTTCGGGCCAGGTGTCGAAGATCAGATGGATGGCGGTCGAGGAAAACTGATCGGCGCCGAGGAAGCTTGCAAGCGCAGTACCGAAGATCAGGAAAGGGAAAACCGCAAGCAGGCTCGACAGCGCCACGTGGCTTGCCATCGCAAATCCGTCATCCTCGACCATGTGACAGATCGCGTCATAGACCACGTCGTAGATCGTGCGCAGCACCTTCCGCATTCCGTCTCCGGCTTTCCACATTGTATCCTCTGGCCGAATATGGGAAACGAGTCTCATTTTGTACAGGAATCATTCCATGGCGGGAGAGCGCACAATCGTCGTCACCGGCTGCTCCTCCGGCATCGGCGCGCATTGCGCCCGGGCGCTGAAAGCCGATGGCTGGCGCGTCTTTGCGACGGTGCGCAAAACGGATGATCTGCCGGGTCTGGAAGCCGACGGCATTGAAGCCTTGTTGATGGACTATGCCAGGATCGAGACGATTTCCGAGCTGGTCGACACCGTCTTGAAACGCAGCGACGGCCGTATCGACGCGCTCTTCAACAACGGTGCCTACGGCCAACCGGGCGCCGTTGAGGATCTTTCGACGGCAGCGCTGCGCGCCCAGTTCGAAGCGAATTTCTTCGGCTGGCACGAATTGACGCGGCAGGTCATCCCGGCGATGCGCAAACATGGGCAGGGCCGGATCGTCCAATGTTCGTCCATTCTCGGCGTCGTCCCCTATCGCTATCGCGGCGCCTACACCGCCTCCAAATTCGCGCTCGAGGGCCTCAGCATCACCCTGCGCATGGAGCTGCATGGCAGCGGCATCCATGTGAGCCTGATCGAGCCCGGACCGATCGCCACGCGTTTCACTGCCAATGCGCTCGCAAAGATCAAGGAAAACATCGACGTCGAGAACTCGGCGCACGCGGCCGATTATATCAGGCAGTTGGCGAGGCTCGACGGTTCGGGGCCGGTCAATCGTCATAAACTTGGCCCCGAGGCTGTCTATTCGGTATTGAAACACGCATTGAACTCAAAATATCCAAGGCCACATTATCCCGTAACGACTCCGGCTAAACAGGGCATGTTCCTGAAGCGGCTGCTTCCGGCGGACCTCTTCTACCGCCTGATGCGCTGGACGGACTGACTGAGAAAGCTGAATGCCATGTCCACAATCACCTATATCCTCGCGGTCATCGTCATGGGCGTCGTCGCCCTCGTGCTGATCCGCGGCCTCTTCAACATGATGAAGGGCGGCGACGCCAACCTTTCCAACAAGCTGATGCAGCTTCGCGTCCTGCTGCAGGCTGTCGCCGTCATCCTGATCATGCTGACGCTCTGGATCACCGGCGGCGGCCGCCCGACCTGAGGGCTGACCTAACGATAGAGGGGTAAATATGGGTACTATCGCCTCATCGAACTCCCTCATTCCTGTGCTCGTCACAGGAATCCAGCCACCGCGCGTCCGCGCGGTGAATAACAAAATCCGACGTTCTCCCGCGCCCAAGGACTTGGGCGCAGAAGCCCACCGCCACCCTCCGCCATGCTCGGGCTTGACCCGAGGATCCATCCCCGTAGCTGCTGATGGATGCGGTGTGGATGCTCGGGTCAAGCCCGAGCATGACGGAGGGTGGGGTGGGTCGAAGAAACCACTCAGGGCGTATACACCCGTGTCAGGGTCCGCCAGCGCAACCAACAATGTCGGCACCGGGCTGAACCGACTTGATGAGGCAAAACGGGTGAGCGCGACCGCCCTCCCCCCAACACGCGGTGCAGCATGGTGAAACTCAACAAGATTTACACAAAGACCGGCGACGATGGCACGACAGGGCTGGCTTCCGGCCCGCGCCGCCGGAAGGACGATCTGCGCGTCGAGGCCTATGGCACGATCGACGAGGCCAATTCGGCGATCGGCTTGGCGCGGCTTTACACGACAGACCTGGCCGACCTCGACACCATGCTGATGTCGATCCAGAACGATCTCTTCGACCTCGGCGCCGATCTTGCCACGCCCGACACTGGCGAACCACCGGCCTATGAGCCGCTGCGGATTGTCGAGACGCAAGTCGAGCGCATCGAGCGCGATATCGATCGGCTGAACGCCGACCTCAGTCCGCTGAGCTCCTTCATTCTGCCGGGCGGCAGCCCGGCCGCCGCGCATCTGCATCTGGCCCGCACGGTGGCCCGCCGGGCCGAACGGCTGATGGTGACGCTGGGGCGCATGGAGGGCGAAATCGTCGGCGGGGCCGCGATGAAATATATCAACCGGCTTTCAGATTTCCTCTTCGTCGCCGCTCGCCATGCAAATGACCGGGGTCGTGCGGATGTGCTTTGGGTTCCGGGAAAAAACAGATAGGCTTGCCGCGATCACGATTGCCGGGGGGCCTTTATGTTCATACCATTTCATGACGCCAATACGCTTAAACACATCAAGGTTCAGTGGGTGACGTTGGCCTTGATCGCGTTGAATGTCGCGGTCTGGCTCTTTATCAGCCTGGAAAGCGAACAGGCTGCGCAGGCAACAACCGTCGGCCTCGGCTACATCCCGGCAATCGCCTTCGGGCAGGCGCAGTTGGCTGAGGGATTGGACATTGTGCCAGAGCCGCTGACCTATCTCAGCTATGCCTTCGTCCATTCGGGCTTCTGGCATCTCGCCTCCAACATGGTCTTCCTATGGGTCTTCGGCGACAACGTCGAGGATGCGGTGGGGCATATGCGCTTCCTGCTTTTCTACCTCCTCTGCGCGGCCGCCGGCGCGCTTTGCCACGGCTTGCTGACGACAATGCCGGAAGCGCCGCTGGTCGGCGCCTCGGGGGCGATCTCCGGGGTCGTTGCCGCCTATGTCATGCTGCATCCGCGTGTCAAGGTCTGGGTGCTGGTGTTCTTCCGCGTTCCCTTGCCCCTTCCGGCCTTCGTGCCTCTGCTTTTGTGGATCGGCCAGCAGTTCTTCATGCTGGCGGTGGCGCCCGATGGCGACGTCTCCTGGGGCGCCCATGTCGGCGGCATTCTTGCCGGGGCTGTTTTGATCCTGGTGCTGCGTCGTCGCGGCGTACCGCTCTTCGATCGGGAAATAGTGACGCCGCGCGCCGTGAGGAACGAAGCCGGCGTCGGTACGGCCGTTGCCGCCGGCGCGGATGGACGGATCGAGCGTCTACCTTGGGGCCGTGGCCGAGGCTAACAGACATATTGACGTGTACGTCAACGTCCATATATTGCCGACGCAATCCCCTGCCTGCGTCATGCAAGCGTTGTATTTGGGGGAAAAACGCGTATCCATGTCGCCATTCGACAATCGAAGCGGCGCTCGAGCGCGCATTTTCCTTAAAAGCCTCGCTGAAGCCAGTTTTTCTTGAAGGAGACCCCATGAAGATTCTCGTGCCCGTCAAACGGGTTGTCGACTACAACGTGAAGATCCGGGTGAAGCCGGATGGCACGGGTGTCGAGCTTGCCAATGTGAA
>NZ_JACHBD010000024.1 GCF_014200175.1 Rhizobium lentis
TCGCTTATGAACGGCTCATCGGCACCCCCGCCGAGCTGAGCCAATAATCCCGGAAATTCCAGCTCCCGCTGGCCCAAAATTGGGGAGCACTTCAAATGGGCCAGAGCTTACTTCAAAATGGATTAACTCAACGGGGCAAGGTCAGAGATTTTCAAATGACGCCGCTTGGTGGCCGATCGCGATGATGCGGTCGATTCAATCATCCGTGAAACCAGGCACCAAGGCTGAGCCGGCGCAATCCTCTAGCATGAGGCAATGGTCTTATCTGATGCTTTTCATGCCCATCGACGTCGAAAAGGACCGCGCGATTAAACAATGGCAAGAGCTTCAAATTGCTTCCTTGGATTTCCAGCGCACCGCCGTCGGATTCAGACCAGCCCGGAGTTAAATATAGGAAGACCCCAACCGTCCTGCCTGCCCGCGCGTCACTGTGCGGCGCGATAAAATGCCCTGAAGACATACTATGGGCTTCAAGTACAGGACGATTGCATGGGCGGCGAGACAAACTTTCGATCCAGATGCGAAAATCGTCGCCAGCAAGGACCTGCCAGAAAGCCATGAGCACTAGTCGGTCCTCGACGTCGGTCGCCGCGTCGGAGAGAGCCTCGATCGAATCGAAACGAAAGAAGCGATCACGCACCGGCGTTTGCTCCCACTCTTTCTCGGTGACGAGTTGCGCGCGGGCCGACGGATGCGTTGACTCCATACGAGGTATGGATGCGAAGCGAGGCTCGAACTTGACGTTTCCAGTTAGGATCGTCGCAAGTTTGATTGCCATTGCCTTCACCAGAAATCCATCGACACAAAGTAGACGGTTCGGAGCGGCGGCGAGACTGTTTGCCTGGAGGTTGCGGACCGCCGGATCAAGCCAGTCCTGCCACGAATTAAACGATAGGATCATCGGCGTAGCACCATTGCAGAACAACCCATTGGACGCCAAGGTATACCACGATCAAAGACTTCCGTTGGACGTGAGCCTCTGAATAAGGCGGAAAATGCAACTACTAGGCGAGTTATTGAAGGCCTTGGCCGAACGAAAAGCCAACGATCGCGAATCCTTAAACGAGGTTCAGAGGGCACCCCGACAGATAAAAGCAACGTCTGTAGCAAAGGCGTAATTGCTTCTGGAAGGCTCCAGACGATCGACCGAGGTGTCGCAATCTCCCGAAACCCGTGTTTACGCAACCATTGCTCGGTCGCCTGAGACCCAACCACGAGCCGAATTTCCCCGCGTGGTCGTAAAACACGTAACATCTCTGCTAACCCAGACTTTCCACCCCGCTCCTCACTGATCTGGAAACCCATGCTTGAAACCACTGCATCGACGGATGCGTCGGGAAGTGGAATTGCGGAGAAGGAACCGACTTTACAGCACACGTTTCTCGCATCCTCTGACCGAAGGCTCAGAGTTCGTAGCAGTGGTTCTGAGGGATCAATGGCGACCACCTCCTTCGCATAGTTGGCTAAATGCAGAGTGAGCTTGCCGGAGCCTGCAGCAACCTCTGCCAGCCGCAAACCGTGAAATATGTTGCTTGGGAAAAGTTCGGTAAAGGGAAACTCTTGGCAAGCCGAGAACGCGTCGTAGCTTTCCGGAAAGCGCTGATACACGATCTCCCAAAAGTAAATCGAAAGAATCTTCGATGCTGCCCTAATTTGTTCCGCGCGATCATCAGGGGGTTCTCCTTTCGCTCCATCAAGATAGGCGAGACAATCTGGCCCTAGCTTTTTCATCAAACGACCGTGGGCAGGGGGTGCGAGAGTTCCGAAGGCGGCGCGTAGTTCGCGTGGGCTAATCGCGTGTTCCCAAGGGCGGAAGTTGTCCGCCAGATAGCGTGGTTCAAATTCCTCAAAGTGTGCGAGCGTCGGAAGCATCAGGTGGACGCCCTCACACGCAGTCGGTCGAATGGCTCGTCATCCTTGCCTCCTGTACAGAGTTCTACGTCGGAGAACCCCGCCTGTAGCAGCCAGTCTCTAAGTTCTGGGAACGCAAGAAGCCGAACCGAAAATTCGATCGCTTTACCTTCTTGTTTGCCTTCCTCGACGTAGATGCGGTCCGTCCGCAGATGGCCCGACCGCGAGTCGTATTTAAGCCGATCGATCATCAGTGAAGTCCCAAGTTCGACAACTATCGCATCCTTGAGCCGTGGGAGGAGAAAGTCCTTGTTCACAAGGTCCATTACGAAGATCCCGTTGTGATTTAGGCTTTCCCGAACACTTTTCAGAACGGTGCGGCACGCTTGATCATCGCAAAGGCCAAAGGAGGTGAACCAGGAGATGGCGACATCGTATCGCTTGGGAAGCGGTCCATTTGCGATATCCCATTCGAATACATCGACTGCTTGGCCCGCAGCTGCAGCTCTCGTCGCCGCCTCCGCCACCATGACTTTACTGGCATCCATGCCGGTCGCGCTGAAGCCGCGTTTTGCGAGCTCCCTGAGCAATCTTCCCTCACCACATCCAATTTCGATGAAGGACGTCTGTGAACCGGCGCGCGACATTCGAACAATGTCATCGACGTCCCGCGACGCACGACCTATCAGACCATCGTGGAAGCGAATGTATCGCTCGTCGAAGACATCGTTGAAGTTCAATGTTCTGCACTCCCAAGTTGCCGCTGAACTGCATTTCTGAACTCCGGGTATGTTGCGAGAGTCAGGGCGCGCAACGATGAACGAAGCTGCGGAACACTTCGTGGCCCTATCACAACTCTATCTACCGATGGCGAACACAGGCAAAAAGCTAAAGCTCGCTCAGCACGCGAAAAACCTGAATACTCTTCAAAGCTTTTATGAAAGCCATTCGACATCGCGCACAGACCCACTTTAACAGATTCAGAGAACCGAGAACGCAAATCATCGTCAGAGAATGGGTCGGTAGCATTGCGCGTCGCGAGGAAGCCGTATGCTAGTGGCTGCATTCCCCAGATGATCCAGCCACGCAACTTCGCCTCTCGTAGGGACGGCAACGCTCGATGCCATTGGATGCCGTTGTATTCGATCTGCAAAATGCCACCGGTAGTCTGGGGCAGATCCGTCACATCGAGATTATGGGTTGCGATGCCCATCGCATCCGCATTCAGGCGAACGGCAACAGTCTTCAGGAACGCGTGCAAATCACGGGAGTGAAGTAGTGCGGTTGGTGGATCTTTGATCATAATCGCATCAGGAGCAAAGCCAAGCAAGGCGGTAGCCGCCTCGAACTCCTTTGAAATATCATCTGCGGCGACGCGCGATACCGGTCTCCCTGCTTCATAAGGCCTCCCAAGTTTTATCCCAATCTTGGGTCTACGGTGAGTGTCGCCCAGCCAGCGGGCAAGTCGCCTCATTGACTCTCCGTTGCCGTATCCGGGAGCAACGTCGAACCAACCAATTCCTGCAGCCGCGGCCTCGTTGCAAACTTGGTTAAATTCATCCCAGGAGACGTGTCCGTAGGAAGCTGGTCCTAGCCCAGTACGATGTATGCCGCCCAGGCCCCAGGTGCCCAGGACAAGTCTGTCAGCGGGTGTCATCGACTCTACAGTCACTTGGCCGTTTCGCGGGTAGCGAAGGCAGTCTATCGAGAAGCTCAAGGACCATTGCCTTTTCCTCTGAAAGTTGAGGGGGATTAACGATGCGCCTTGAGCGCTCAACCGGTGTGCGCAGCGGGGATCTAACCATCAACGTAACGGTCCCTGGTTCAGGTGCGAAAACATGATGAAAGGCGCTGTGGGGCAGGTAGTAGCCATCACCTACGGCACACTTCATTTGCTTTCCGAAACGGAGCTTTGGGATCGTAAGGTCACCCTCGTTTATAAACAGCCATTGTACATAGCCGCCGCGAAGGATACGTGCCCCAAAATCAAAGTGATGGCGGTGTGCAGACTGCTTTTTTAGAGAAGCCAATCGCGAATACTCTGCGACGTCAAACCAATTTATGACTACCGTTGCGCTACTATTTGCAGCTATGCATATCGAGCGTGGCTGTATATCTTCTGGCTCCGGGTGTAGGTTCGCTAACCGAATTAGTTCTTTATCGCTAATGGATCGCAATAGGTCTGAGACAACAGATGGCCAATCGTCCCGCGTGAACAGAAGTTTTGTCACATCCTGTGCGAAAGAAGCCTCGTCGAGACTTACACTAAACAAGATTGAAACGTCCACCATCGACCTCCTGCCTCGCATTGGATGTATTGTAGCGATCTATCAGGTCGAGCTGTGAAACATACCTAATGCCACCCTCGCGTTGTTGTAGATAGATGGCGACCAAGCTTTGTTTGACCTTCAGGTCGTCGACAGCTTCGTCTATTTCCACGATAGCTTCGGTTAGTATCTCTCCAGGTGTTTTGCCTCCATGTCTTATCAATCTCAGGGAACGTAGCACTGGCTGAGACAACATACGATTGGCACTTTCCTCAAATGCGTCCAATACGCGTTGGGTCTCGTCGGTCCGAGCTGGAGGGCGGCGGCGCCACTCGTACGTAATCGCCGACTGGGCGGTTGCTATAAAGTTCATGAAAGAGATGAACTTCTCGGCGCTGATCGAAGCCACCGCCTTAACGATAGCGACGCCTGGGTCTAGGTAGCTACTAGTCATCTCCAAAGCTCCCTCGTTTAGCTGCCCCTGTCGCCTCATGTCGGCAGTGAGAGGAGCGCCATAGTGAGGGTCGACCGCGCTGTTGATTGTGGTGGGTTTGAGCTCTCCTATTTCCTTCAAAAAATCTAACCCAAGTTGAACTGTGTCCAGGGTGCTTCGGTAGTTGAAGAGCATAAATCCGGGCTGAAATGATAGTCCGAGCGATTTGACAGTGCGAACAGCGGCAACATTTTGCTCTACGCTATGGCCTTTGCCATAGAGCTTAAGATCTGCGCCAGAGCCTGCCTCGAGGCCAATGAAGACGTGCGCTAGACCGGCTCGCGCAAGCGGCTCAATCAATTCCGGCACAGCGTTTTCTGCGCGGCATGACATCGCAAAACTGACAGGAAGGTTCAGCGCAGAAAGTTCACGGGCGAACACATTTGCTCTCGCGCGACCTTCTTGCCCTCCTCCGAAAAACTCGTCATCAACAACTAGAATCTCACGCAGGCCAAATCGGTCATGCAAAGACGCAATCTCGCGCGCACAGCCTTCCGGATCGCGAGCAAGCCAGTCACCGGCGGCTAGGCGCCGGCCGTTTTCAAGACCGTAGAAACGTGGAACGCTACAAAACGAGCATCGGGCATGACACCCGCGGCTGGTTGAAACCGCAACCAGCCCGTCTCGTCGGATGACATCTGCGGTGAGGTCACGCGCTGGGTTCCCAAGTTCATCTAGATTCCGAATTCGCCTCACCGGCTGCTCTATCACTTGGTCGTTACGTCGGAACGCTACGCCGGGAGCATCTCGCCAATCCCTGCCAGTTGCCAGGGCATCCGCGATAGCAACGATGGTTTGCTCGCCCTCGCCGCGAACAACCCCATCGATTGTTGGCACTTGTTCGAGGATACTGCGCGCAAAAAATGAGACGGCATGACCTCCAACCACGATTGGCCCTCGGAACCCAGAGTCGTAAAGAAGCGCAGTAATCTTGCCGAGGTTAGTGGGGAACTTCTGCAAGACCGTTGTAAATCCTACAGCGTCCGACCTTTCGTTGAGAATTCGATTGACAGTTTCCTCGTCAGTCCAATCTTCGAGCATTCCATCAAGGAGGACGGCGTCGTGTCCATTTCGCCGTAGGGCCGAGGCTAAGTAGGCGATTGCCAAGCTTTCCACCGGCTTTGAGAATTTGTGAAGCACCTCTACTGGCGGGCGAACTAAGGCGAAACGGATCGGATGGCTTCGCATGAGACTGCCTCAAAACAAAAACTGTTGGCATTCCACTGTTGCCAGCGGCATGCCTAAGTTAGTAGCAAGGTCCGACCAGTGACGCCCAACGATGTCGCGACCGAGAGCGTTAAAGCCGGAACTTGGGACGACGAGAAGGTCCGCACCTCTCAGTGCGCCATTCAATTCCAGGTCAACGGCCTGTTGAAGGTCTCCGACCGTCGCCATGTCGAGCACTTGTATGTTCCCCCCGAGATATTTGTTGTGCGCGACCACCCATTTGATTTGTTTGCTCCACTCGGGAAGGAAGTCATCGACGATACGTGCCGCAGCCCCTTTCATCAGAGGCGACGTGATAATGGCGGGCGAACTGCATCCGGCGCTCACCAGAACTCTCTCCAATGCCATAGCATCTGAATGGCCGAGGGATGGCGCTGACACGATCCCAAGGGGAAACAAATATTTCCCAAATACAGGCCTTAGATACGGATATTTTGGGGGCGCTGCTGGGATTCGGCAAACGCGCAGACTGCCGGATCGGACGAATTCGACCTGAACCGGCGGGCGCAAGAGCAATGCAAGGCTCGTGAGTTCGGAGCGGCTGCGAATCTCAAAGTCACCGAGACGGGTGATGATGTCGCCCGGTTGCAGCCCGGCAATCGAAGCAGGGGAGTTGGGAATAACTCCCCATATATCAGCGCCGCGATAGAAATCCTGGTGAAAATTTGTTTCGTACGCGCTTGGAATTGAGACTATCGGAATTGGCCATCGGGCACGGGCCTCCTGTACCCAATCGATAACTTCCGCCCACCGCTTCTCGGTATCAAAGGGTGGGTCTGGAGGCAGCTTTGCCGTAAATCCAGGAAGATTGACACGTATGAACGCGGCGTCGTTGCGGTTTGCCTCGTCGATGACCATGTCGAAGTCGCTACGTTTGACGTCTGGAAATGCGGCAATGCTGACACCAAATGGAATTTCTCTACTGCGTAAAAGCTCAAGCGAGTGCGCGGCTTTGGCCGTTTGACCCGGGCGTTCCTGCATCATTTTTTGCCTGAGGATCGGGTCAGTTGCGTTAAGAGAAACGATCAGATCGACAGGGGCTACTCTCGCGAGAAGATCAACGACGCGTTCATCCAGAGGGTTGCCATTCGTGACAAAAAAGAAGGTGGACGCAGTTTTGTGGCGGAGTTCCGTCAAAACGTGAGTTAGGCTGGGATCCACGAGAAACTCGTTGATTTCCCACTGCGCTTTAAAAAGAGAGTGACGCTTCGAGGGATCATAGTATTTGAGGCGAGTATCGAGCTCGTCACGCGTGGCGACTTTCGCCCCTCGCGCAATCGCAAGCCCGCTAGGATTTCCGTGAAGATAGCAGAAGCTACAGCTCACATTACACACACGCGCCAGATACTCATAAACCTCCGACGGATGCCCATGCGAACTCACAATCCAATGCCGATTGTCCCTGAGCGAGAAACCTTTGATTTCAAGGGTTCCAGCGTCGTCGGAAAAGCGCAGCGTTTGCGACAACAGTGCCCAATGGTGGGCAAGCAGAAGGATGCGTGGTTCAGTGGCGGCTATACTATGAAGCGGTTGGAGTCGCCGGAGTCCAGGGAGCCGAACTTCAGCACGAGACCCTAACTGGGGTGCATCGCCGGCAAATGGTGGCGCGCCCCAAGGCCTTACCTGCCAGAGCTGGTCTCCTTCGCGCACTTCCAAATTTACAGATAGTCCGTTTGTATCGACGAAATCTACAAGGTCAGCAGCGTGCGACAGCCATTCAGCGGAATAGGCGCCGTCCGATGTAAGGGTGGAGAACTCACGTTCGGTAGGGGGAAGAGAAAAGGAGAAGACATGCTCGTCGCACTTGTCTGTCCTCTCAAATAGCTGGTTGAACTCCGCCACTGCTTTTTGGCCGGCTACGTGAAGTAAGCCTTCGCTCTCGCGTTGAAATACGGGGACTGACAGGAAAGATAGCATTCGAAAGTGAAAAAGCGCTAGATCTTCTCCGTGAAGTGCTTGCGCAGTGGTCGCGATTGTTCGCTCATCAAACCCTAAAGCCGATGCCTTCATTCGAAGGGTGCAAATGTTCAGCGATAGCCCGGCAGATACCACGTCCGTCGCGCTGAGGACGGCGCCAACGCAACCCTTGAGGTACTGTTCGAATGCCTCAAAGCCGGTCGACAAGCCCGACAATGAAGGCGCTATCAGCTCCGCAAGGGCATCCATATGTGTGGCGCCCATAGAACACCCAATCAAGCAAAAGCGAAATATACTTGGGGGATTTACGTAACTGCGCTGAGCATAGCGTGCTATACGACATTCACAGCTGAAATAGCCGCCGCAAGTTCCTTCGACAGAAGATCAGCCCGCCGCAAAAGATCTTCGCGTGTCCAACCCTTCGCTTTCAATAGCGCGTCGGATAGGCTCTTATCATTAAGAGCCGTTATTAATTCTTCAGGAGAAATGTCGAGATGATCTAAGCGACCAGGAAGTTTTTTTCCACCAGCCATTTTTGCGCTCCCAAAACTATCGAAGATATAAAACTATATTGCGAGAAGTGAGATGCTGAGTGTAACTAAACCACAATGTCCTGAACAATGCAACACATTGTTGCATTGTAAATTAGCGTTCCGCCACAATTTTGCAGGGATTTTGCCGCGCTGATTGCGTTTAGGCAAATTACTCAAAGCGCAAGGGCAAGTTGCGGCTCGTTCCCCATCGTCGACCGCGTCGAGCGCCGACTTCTGTCCCGAGAATCCCAAATGACGATCCGGGTTGCAACAAAGTTTCTGATTGCAATTTATGCTAAAGTTCGCTGTATTACTATCTAGCGGTCGCTTAGTTGCGGTAGAAGTTCTGACGGGTGGGGGCCTATGACTTCGATTCAAGATAGATTTAGAGCGCTTGTTGACGCTCGAACTGATGTTAAAACATTCGATGAAACCGCCCCGTTGCTCCACGGTTACATTGGATTAGCTTACTGCGAGTTGCCAACGGTGGTAGGCAGAACCGCTCCGTTCGATTTTTTCCAAACAACCGTTGTTGTGCCTCCGCCGCCGTCGCGTAGTGAGGGACAGACGATCTTTATGTTTCCTGGAGTTCAGCCTTCCCGGAATTCGGCGCACATCTCCATCCTCCAGCCGGTGCTGCAGTGGGGGCCGTCTGCCGCCGGCGGAGGAAATTCCTGGACTGTTCAGTCCTATTATATCCGCGGTACGCCTCAAACTGGCCTCGACGTAGGTGCCTACTCTGCACGCCGGGATGTGGGCCCAGGCCAACGGTTGGATGCCGTGATCAAGCTTGAGGCCGGTCCAGGCGCTTCCGGAAGGAAGACCTACTTCTACTCGAGCGACCTCGTGGGAATTGAGGGTACATTCCTCGGGATCGACGTCCCGGAACCCTTCGTGCAAGTCGGCCTAGCGCTTGAAGTCTATAATGGTTCGACCTGCGCCGCCCTCCCCAGCAGTGGGTACCTAACATTCGAGTCCGTATTGAAATCAAATGGCGCCCCGGTCTCCCCGGCTTGGGGAATTCGAGCGGGAACCATGTGTTCTTTCACCGCGACCGCCGTCGATCGCAATGGCGTCCAAGAGATTGCATTTGGATATAATGTATCCGGTTAGCAATGGCACGTGAAACTATCGACCATTCTTTAAAGGGAGGGGTATGATGATTGAATTCGGGAAGCATGATCCAATTGTCGTGGTCCTGTCTGGCGGGATCGATTCCTCCGTATTGCTCTACTCGGCGATCGAAGCCGGCAAGCAGGTGACCCTTTTTCACGGCTACTACAACAAGCCGAGCTCGCAGCACGAACTAGCGTTCGCAAAATGGGCGAGCCAAAACTTTCGGCTGCCTCTTGAGGTGGTGGATCTGTCAGGTATCACATCGATGCAGGTCGGATATGTAGACCCAGTCCAAATCGCATCCGATGAAGCGGATATGAAGGCTGAGGAGCTGAACAACGAAAATGCCATTTCCGGCTTTCACACGCTGGTCAGCGCGGTAGCTTATTTCACTCAAATAACCGGGAACGCTGCCTTTGCCCTCGGTCTCATCGCCGAACAGGAGGCAAGACGGCCGGAGCTCAGGATTGCGTTGGATCTTTTTGAGCAGTTTCTTCAAAAGCTCAATCCACACTCAGCTGCTCCAGCGCTTCTTTCCCCACTATTGGGGCTAGCGAAAAAAGACGTGATCAAGCTCGGAGCGCAGATGAACGTTCCTTTGGAGAGAACATGGAGTTGCTCGGCCGCTGTTCAGAGCAGCAACCATTGTGGTGTCTGCTCCCAATGCAACGAGAGAAAGCAGGCGTTTATAGACTCCGGCGTTCCCGACGTCACAACTTACTCAGCATAGAGCTGCAACATCAACAACGTGCTGGTTTCAGTGCATAAATTTGTAGACTTACGCCTGACCTCAGTCCTGCAACCCGCATCTGCGCAACGTTCGAATCATGGTCGCTCATCTGCTGCGCTCCCGGAAACAGTGAATTGAGGTGGATGTCGGAAACTCTGCGTGAGCGCTCGTATTGGAGGGGACAGAACAACTGTCCACGGGACTAAACATCTAGCCCGTTGGAATGCGGCGACCGTTGGCCTCGGTCGTCCAAACAAAAACCTCGGACCATCAAGCGCTGAGAAGACGCCGCCGTTGAGGATATGGAGACACGTCAACCTGCGCCAAGGACACCTGCTAGGTTGTCGCCACAACAAAGAGGCCACCGAATTCGGTTGGCGGTGAATTGTGGCCACCTTCTCTTAACCGTGCGCGTGAATGGCGTTGCATTGACCACCTTCGAAAGTGCAAGCATGCTTGTCCCGTCTTTGATGGTGGAGCGAAAGATGGAGGAAGTTTCATTTGCTGACGTGAGGGACCGTCGCGGGCTTTGGCTGACGCTGAGCGATTCAGAGAATCTTATTGCCCAAAATCGAAATCTTGTAACGCCCTTTCCCGCGGTGATTGCCGACCACATCCGAGACCATTTTTACGAGGCAAGGAATGCGGCGGAAGTTCTTTGCAATTTTGTGGCATTCGAAAATCTCTACATCGACAAGCTGTCGCTTCATAACTGGAAAGGCAGCATGAAGAAGCTTGAAGAAGCGCTTGGACCCCTGGCCGAAATGGTGAAACTTGTCGAGGTCGACCTCGACGTCTACAAGGCCGCCATTATGCAGGCGATGGCCTACATCGGTGAAGCGGGACTCGACCAAAAATACCTGGAGACAAGCACTCGGCATAAAGGCACGTCGGAATATTTCGACGGAGGTCTTAAAGAGATGTTGGACAGGATGTTCAAAGACCACGGATTTCCATCGATCCCGTCTCAATTTGTGGACTCGCAGGGGAGCGTGGAGAGGGTTCTTTTTTATGCCAACGTGCAAAGGTTTAGCGGGGCGCCAGTTCGCCTTGCCGCGTCCCATCGCGCAGCGCTGCGTGATTTCGAAGGCGCTCTGCCGCTGTCGATCATCGAAGTGGTCGAGGGGACCAATGCGCTCGATCATGTCCAGGCGAATGTCGGATCGCATGCTCCCAAACTTCTCGACACGCCTATACCCCCTATATTCGAAATGATCATTGATCAGCTCAAGGAAAGCCATTCGAAAATATCAATGGCCGAAGCTATCATCAACATCCGCAACGGGTGGGAGGGGCAGTGTTTCCGAGCGTATCTCTGGGACGTACAAGAAGCGCTGGCTTCCAAGAATTATCCAAAGCTTGCAAATCTCAAAAGCAGTCTGGTTTCTCATCTGCGTGAATTCGATGCCGCAGGGACCTCGTTAACGAGATGGACTAGGCGCTTAAGCTTGACGCTTGTTCCTGGCACGCTCATTGAGATTCCGCTCTCGCTTCGAGTTCCGAGGCACCACAATCACGACTATATCGGCTTCATCGGACGATGGCTGGGACCAAAGGCTACAACCGCACACCCGGACCGAGTTCCGTAAATAAGCTTTACCCCACTGACACCGAAAAAGCGGGGTCAACGGTCTGGCACGGCTAGATGTGAACTTTCCGGGCCAGAGTCCGGCTTGTTGCTACGGGGTTCACGATTCAGGCCAGTAAGATCGCATAATGGATCGAAGGGAACCGGCCTTGAGGCGAATAGAAAAGTGCGGCTTGCAGAGCACACAGGAAATTCGCACTAGCGGCGCGCGTGCGAATCCATTCAAGACTCGAATAAGGTAGTCGGACGTTGCCCGTCGTTAGAAAGCCTATCGGTATATGGAATTGGGCGACATTGATTAATCGGGAAAATCGTTCGGCGTACCGTTGGAGGCTCATTCACCCCAGCCAATACCTCGCCCCCGGGCCTTTGCGCCCTGCCACGTCAGCAGGGTTCGCCAAGTTACATCGGTCGATCGACAGGCAACCGCAACCGATGCATTCGCCAAGACCAGACCGCAGGCGCTGTAACTCGGCTATGCGTTGGTCGATACGTTTTGCCCACACGCTCGACAACCGCGACCAATCCCGACGTGACGGTACGCGATCGGCCGGCAGCTTGGCGAGCTCGGCGCCGATCTCCTCAAGCGTCAACCCGATCCGCTGTGCAAAGACGATGAAAGCGATCCGACGCAATGCGGACCGGTGGTAGCGTCGATGTCCCGAGCCGGCGCGCTCGGATGCGATCAACCCACGCTCCTCGTAGAAGCGCAGAGCTGATGAGGCAACGCCGCTGCGTCGCGACACGTCGGTGATGGTCAGCATCGAATCCATGCATAAACAAAAGCACGAAGCTCTCTTGACTTCAAGTTAACTTGAACTTGTAGCAGTTAGGTACCCATTGAAGGAGCACCGCAATGCAGGCGAATATCGATCTTCAAGGACTTCGCGTAGGAATCACCGGCGGCACTTCCGGCCTCGGACTGGCGCTTGTGCGGCAGCTTGCCGGGAAGGGTGCGAGCATTGCCTTCGTCGCCCGCACCGCCGCGAATGTCGGATGCGTCGCAGCCGAGACGGGCGCGCACGGCATTGTCGCCGACATCGGCAAGAAGGAAGACATCTATCCGATTGCGATGCAGATCAGTGCCAACCTTGGCGGGGTCGATGTCCTGATCAACAATGCATCGAGCCTCGGTCCTGTGCCTCTGGCGCTTCTTGCCGATACGGAGTGCGAGGAGCTGGAAGCGGCGCTCGTAGTCAACGTTCTCGGCGTCTTCCGGCTGACGAAAGCCCTGTTCGGTGCGCTTGCTGCGTCCGCGCGCGAGGGCCGCGGCGGGCTGGTGATCAACATCTCCAGCGATGCGGCGGTCAACGCCTATCCCGGCTGGGGCGCATATGGCGCGAGCAAGGCAGCGCTTGCCCATCTGACGGCAATCTGGGACTCGGAGTCGAACCCAGATGGAATAAGGTTTGTTGCCCTCGACCCGGGCGATATGGACACCCCGCTGCACGCGCTGGCGCTGCCAGACGCCGATCGGTCGACCTTGAAAGATCCGGAACTGGCCGCTGCCGAGATCATCGAAAAGATGCTCGACGCGTTGCCGAGTCACGATGCGCTTACCGCCGGAGCCCACGCGTGATCGCCGCTGATCGCCTCGATCGGCAATCGGCCAGGCTGCTCGTCGTGGAGGCGGACGGCACGATGCGCGACCTGCCGCGGGCAAACCTCGGGACGTTATTCGATCCTGGCGATCTGGTGGTCGCCAACGACGCTGCGACCTTGCCTGCCAGCCTGCACGGCACGCATCTCCAATGTGGAAAGACAATCGAGGTCCGCTTAGCCGGCTGGCTCTCAGCTTCCGCTCCAGTCCGCTTCACGGCGATCGTCTTCGGCTCGGGCGATCACCGCACCCGCACGGAAGATCGGCTACCGCCGCCTGCGCTGTCATCAGGCGATCGCCTCCAGCTCGGTCCAATTCAAGCCAGGGTCGAGCGCGTTCTCGACCATCCTCGCCTTGTCGAGCTCAGCTTCCAAGGCACCCGAGCAGCCATGTTTACAGGATTGGCGCAGCATGGCAGGCCGATTCAATACGCGCATGTTCCCGAGCCGCTGGCACTGTGGGATGTTTGGACGAGGATTGCCGCCCGGCCGGTCGCGTTCGAGGCGCCATCAGCTTCCTTCGCGCTTGACTGGCGCACACTGCAAGCTTGGCGTCGGCGCGAGATCGGTTTTGCAACACTCACGCATGCCGCGGGCATTTCTTCCACCGGCGATCCCGCGCTCGACTCGCGCCTTCCCTTCGACGAGCCGTACCATATCCCTGAATGTACCGTGTCGCAGGTAGCGCGGGCGAAACTCAGGGGCAGCCGCATCATCGCGATCGGCACGAGCGTCGTGCGCGCACTTGAAGCAGCCGCCGCTCCCGATGGCAGCGTGCGCGCCGGAGATGGTATTGCGACAGGGCGCATCGCATGTGGCACTCCGCTCCGCGTCGTCGATGCGGTTCTCACTGGCGTCCACCAGCCGGGCGAAAGCCATTTCGAGCTGTTGCGGGCCTTCGCCGACGACGGCCTCCTTGCCAGTGCCTCCACCGCTCTAACTGCATGCGGTTACCGTGCGCATGAATTCGGCGATTCAATGCTGCTCAACCGGCAACCGCTGCTTTATCGGCGCGAACCTTAGATGGATAGAGCAGTTTGCATCGCCGTTCCTTGGCTGGCCCGCCGGCACTGAAGCGTCGCGTAAGCCCGGTTGGAACATCGGCTCGCTCGCGCAAGGTGGTGCTCGGCGCCACCATGATCAATGGCAGGATTCAGCAGGAGGCGGACGCGGAACACCTCGTCGCTCAGTAGATCTTCGATCTCTCGGCCGATCTGTCGTGCCTGCCGGGCGCGACAGTGAATCCTGGCCGCCGACCGGACGCGGCGGCAACGTGTTTGCGCACGGCTCTTCAGCCCGGATTCTAGCGAACGGCCGCGCCGGGGCTTCGCCTGGGAGATATGTTTGTGCCGGACCTTTGATATCGATACCCTGAAGATCAAAGGCAGGAATTTTCAGTAGATTTGCTGCTGACTAATAGTAGCCAGGCGCAGCGGTGTTTCGATTCCCATCAAGGCGAAGGTCCATTCGCATCCGACTGTACGGTCTCGGTCTTCAGTTTGGAGTTTAGCCGAAATGGTTCGTCGGCAGCTTGGTTGAAATTGTGGCATTAGATCACCTGCTCGACAACTTGTGGCAAACCACTCCACTGCTTTGAGGAGTTTTCGGGCGCCAGGCGCGGAAACTCATGCCTGTCTCCATTTGGAAATGGCGCTGGAAGCTTGGGGGACATGGCCGCACGTGACGCAAGTTCATGGAGAGGTCAATCGGCACCCGGTTCGTTCCGGATGTGTGAAACGATGCTGCGGAGGCGTTCGGATGCAGGCGAGGGAAGGGACAGCGGCGGACCGGACTCGTCTCAAGCTGGTCGAGAATGACGGCGACAAGCCATTCGGCACGGGCACTGCCGTCGTTCGCACGCGGTATCTCCAGGAACGCCAGGATAAGTTCGCGCAGGAGCGGTGTCGTACCGATCACGCAGACCTGGGAGGGCAGGTTCACGACAGCATCAAGCTTGGTGCCTCCAAAGGAAGATCGCGAAGATGGAAGATTGCGCGACCAACGGGTTCCGCCTCATCGTCGATCAACAAACGGCAGTAAAGATGCATTGAGACACTGTTCCTGACGGTCCTCAGGGCATCGATCGCCTTGAAAATGAGGAGAGAGCTGCTGTTGAATAGGTTGACGGTACGTCCGGCCTGGGCGCCGCCGCTGTCGATAGCTTTGAGCGTGCAGAGCGTAGGAAAAAAACTGCTGCCGACGGACCTGGTCACCGGCAGCCAATCTACCCTGGGAGGGGAAAGGCAAGTGGACGACACTTTGAGCTTGGCTTCAGGTCTCCGTCCAACGCTTAGTACTTTAAAGCGCCGCACCGAGCGGTGGGCTGCTGAAGTTGCCGATCAATAAGCATCTTATTTTGTTCGGTGATCGTACCAAAGCGAAAGTTGCCGAGCGCCACGTGTATACTGGCGTGTGCGCCTTTGCATCGAGAGCAACTCCAGCCGCTTCTTGTCGGGGGCGATAGGCCTCTGCATCGAAATCCACATTAGGCTTGTGGCCGTCATGGGACTGGAAGCAGCGGGTGCGGTCTGTCTGACTGAGCTAGCGCTCCGCAATAGGGATGATGCAGCCTGTCTTGCTCTTCAGCGTGTGACTAAGGGAAAGATAGAGCATTTCTGTGTCCGCCACCAAATTATTCAGGGGCTAGATTGGGTGAGAGGTCACTATCGAGCCGTCCTTTACCAAGTGGAAATATGCGAGATGTAGTCGGCGGCGACATGCGTAATTCTTAACACCTGTCTTAAGCGACCCTTTAGGCAACATGAATTGTGATCTTAGTCGTTTCCGGCATTTTCTCAAAAAGTTCGACCGGCCGCGATTTTGTGACACGAGGTGAAGCTATGGTGAGTGAGGAAAACCAGTTTTTTGTTGGAGGGAAATGGCAGGAATTTGCCAACATAGCCCGTTTGCCGGTCGTTGATCCCGCCTCGGAACAAGTCGTCGGGCAGATTTCGGCGGGCGATGCTCATCATGTCGATTTAGCGGTTGCCGCGGCGCGTAGGGCCTTCCCCGCCTTTTCTCAATCGTCTGTGCTGGAAAGGCTCGCGCTGCTTGGAAGGATGCATTCGCTCCTCATGGAACGAGCGGAGACGTTCGCAGAAGCGCTTGTCATGGAAATGGGAGCAGCGATCAGCTTCGCGCGCGCGTCCCAGGTGCCGTTTGCTGCCGAGCACATCCGTGTCCAGATGGAGATTCTCGAAGAGTACCGGTTCGTGACCGTTGACGGACGCACCGCGACCGCCAAGGAACCGATCGGAGTATGCGCGCTGATCACACCGTGGAACTGGCCACTTTACCAGATCACCGCCAAAGTCGCTCCCGCTATCGCGGCAGGCTGCACCGTCGTGCTCAAGCCTAGCGAACTGTCCCCTTATAGCGCTCTGCTCTTCGCCCAGTTGATGCATGACGCCGGCGTTCCGCCAGGCGTGTTTAATCTTGTCAACGGCACTGGCGAAGCCGTCGGAGCAGCACTCGCCAGCCATCCTGACGTTGATATGATCTCGATCACCGGTTCCACCCGCGCAGGGGTACTCGTCGCGCAGGCTGCCGCACCGACCGTGAAGCGCGTGGTTCAGGAGCTCGGCGGCAAGTCGCCAAACATTTTGCTCGACGATGCCGACTTCCGCGAGGCGGTCGCGAAGGGCGTGCTCGCCGGCATGCGCAATGTGGGCCAGTCGTGCAGTGCGCCGACGCGCATGCTCGTGCCCGCAGATCGGCTCGAGGAAGTCGAGGAGTTGGCAAGCGCTACTGCGAGTGCCATCCGCGTCGGCGCCCCGCTTGATCCGGCGACCGACATGGGCCCGATTGCCAACCGTGCTCAGTTCGAGCGCGTGCAGGTGATGATCCAGGCCGGCATCGATGATGGAGCGAAGCTGCTATGCGGCGGCTTGAGCCGGCCGGCCGGGCTCGATAGGGGCTTTTTCACACAGCCGACGATTTTTTCTCGGGTGACATCCGACATGCGCATTGCTCGTGAGGAGATTTTCGGTCCCGTACTTTCGATTATGCCCTACAAGGACGAGGAAGAGGCAATCAGTATTGCCAACGACACCGTCTATGGATTGGGTGCCCATGTCCAGTCTTCAGATCCGGAGCGGGCGCGGCGGGTGGCGCTGCGCATTCGTGCCGGCCAGGTTCATATCAACTATCCCGCCTGGGATGGAGCGGCTGCGTTCGGTGGCTACAAGCGGTCCGGTAACGGCCGTGAGTATGGCGTATACGGGCTCGAAGAATATCTTGAGACGAAGTCCATCCTCGGTTATTGACGTGGCGGCACCGCCGGGTCGACCCGCCAGGGAAGCGGTTTCAGAGACTGACGAAGCATCGTCAGGAAAGCGGCAGTACGCGCACTTCGGCCGTGCCGCGATCCGAGGATGGCGACGATATCGGCCGACGGAAGCTTCCAGTCGGGAAGCACCTGCTTCAGACGTCCCCCGGCGAGGTCTTCTGCAACGGCCCATTCGGAGCGCATCATGATGCCCTGACCAGCCAGCGCCCAATCCCGAATGACGGCACCATCGTTGCTCGACATTACGGGATTAACGCGCACTGTCGCACTTTCCTGCCGTGATCCCTTAAACCGCCAGAGCGTGACATTCTCCTCGTTCTCGCGAACGACGAGACAGCGATGTCGCGCCAGATCGGCGGGGGTAGAAATGGGCGCAGCCGAAGCAAGGTATTCTGGACTTGCGCAAAGAATTCGATGGTTCGGCGCCAGTGTCGTCACCACCTGGTCCAGATGCGCGGATGCCCCAATGTGAACAACCACCTCATAACTGTCGACGATCAGCGCTGTGGGATGGTCGGACAATTGCAGGGTCGCAGCGGCGTTGTGATGCTCTCGAGCAAACGCCTCCACGACCGGGGCCACATAGCTCCTTCCAAATCCGTGAGGCGCTGCGACCCTAAGGTGCCCCCGAACCGCACCCTTCCGGTCAGCCAAGGCTTCGGCAAGGGAATCTATGGCATCGCTGACAATCACGCTGTGAGAAGCGACCAGTGAGCCCTCCTCGGTAAGGCGCAGATGGCGTCCGGACCGGTCGATCAGCCTTACCCCGACCTTCTCTTCAAGCGCACGCAGGCGCTGGGTCACTGCCGGAGGCGTCACGTTCAGCTTTCGCGCGCTTTCCGCGAGAGACTTCGACCCCGTGAGAACCGAGAAGAAAGCAAGATCGTCCGACGTGAGCATTAATCTGCACCTGAAGCGCTAATTCACTGAGTGTTAATTGCCATCTTTAGGGTTTGGCGACAAGGTAAGCTTCTGGTTGGAAATCGGATTAATTTCTAGCCCAGACGGAGCCCACCATGTGGTCAGTGCACACGGGGCCGCGGTGTGCCCCTAGACATGATGGAGAACCTGCAATGAATGCTAAAGAGCTACTCGACCACCTTGTCGCCTTTCCATCTGTCGTCGGGACTCCTAACGGCGAAATCGTGGGATGGGTGAGAGGCTATCTCGAAAGTAATGGCGCCACAGTGACTGTTTTGCCCGGCCCCGAAGGCGATCGGGCGAACCTATTCGCCACCATCGGCCCGAAAGACGCGCGCGGCTACATTCTTTCGGGCCATATGGATGTCGTTTCGGCATCCGAACCGACATGGACATCGGATCCCTTCCGCCTGCGCGCGGTGGGCGATCGGCTTTTCGGCAGGGGGGCGTCCGACATGAAGGGCTTTCTTGCCGCCGCGCTTGCCGGGCTTCCCGCTATGGCGAAGATGCAATTAAGCCGCCCGATCCACTTCGCCTTCTCGTATGACGAGGAAGCGGGCTGCCGCGGTGTACCGCACATGTTACAGCGGATCGAAAACCTGTGCGCGCCGCCCTTGGGAGCAATTATTGGCGAACCGAGCAGCATGGTGGCGATCCGCGGCCACAAGGGAAAGGCCGCCGCCCGCATCGAGATCCATGGCACGACCGGCCATTCATCGCGCCCTGACAAAGGCCTGAACGCCATTCACGCCATGACTGCGGTGATGGACGCGACGCTGAAGACTGTCGATGCCCTGCGAAACAGTGCCTTAGACCCGAACTTTGAGCCGCCTTATTCCACCCTGCAGATCGGGACGATCACGGGCGGACGCAGCGTCAACATCATCCCGGATCTTTGCACCCTGGAACTGGAAGCCCGCGCCGTGCCTGGCGTATCGCCAGCGGTTCTTCTGGAACCCATCAAGACAACTGCCGAGGCCCTCGAGAATGAAGGTTTCCGCACCGCGTGGGAAATCAGCAGCACCTATCCGGCGCTTTCGCTTGATGCCGACGCACCGCTCGCCCGACTGTTAGAGGAACTAACCGGAGCGCCGACATTGGCTGCCGTCAGCTACGGCACCGAGGCCGGACTCTATCAGGCCGCTGGCATCGATGCGATCATCTGCGGCCCCGGGGACATCTCCCGCGCCCATCGCGCCGACGAATTCATCCGCCTCGATGAACTCGCTGCTTGCGAGCAAATGATCCTGCGGCTAGCCAAAACGCTACGACACTGAGAGGGCGCCCCGTGGTTTTCTGGTTCAATTCGGATCGAGAGAGGGGCCGGGTTTTCGCGGAGTCTTTTGCCCGTGAGTTGCCCGATCTACCTCTCGTGATGGACATTTCAGAACACGATCCGGACGAGATCCTTTACATCCTGACTTGGACTGCGCCGCCTGATCTTCATCGTTTCAGGAACCTGAAGGTCGTCTTCTCGATCGGTGCCGGTGTCGATCAATTCAAGCCAGAATCGCTTCCGCCAAACGTCATACTCGTCCGCATGGTCGAGGACGGTATCGTGCGGATGATGCAAGAATATGTCACGCTCGCCGTGCTCGCCCTGCACCGAAAGTTGAAGGTCTATATCGAACAGCAGGCTGATGCCGCCTGGCTCCCGCTTCCTGTGCGGCAAGCTGGCGAGCAGCGGATCGGCATCCTTGGCCTTGGCATGCTCGCCCAAGCCGTTATTGAGCGACTGAAACCCTTCGGCTTTCCGCTTGCCGCATGGAGCCGCTCAAAACGACAAGTGGATAGTGTTGATTGCTATCACGGCCCGGACGGGCTCATGCCGTTCCTTGCCCGCACCGACATCCTGGTCTGTCTCCTGCCGCTGACCCAAGAGACGCAAAGACTACTCGACGCTGGGGTCTTCGCGGCCCTCCCAGCGGGCGCGGCACTCGTCCACGTCGGGCGCGGCGCGCAACTCGATCATGACGCTCTCATTGCGGCTCTCGATGATGGACATCTGTCAGGTGCGGTCATCGATGTCACTGAACCTGAGCCCTTGCCTTCAGAACATGGTTTCTGGAGGCATCCGAAGATCATCCTTACACCGCACATCGCAAGCGTCACGCAAGCAGAGACGGCGGCCGGCGCCGTCATCGACAACATCAAACGGCTTCGCGACGGTCTTGACCCGATCGGGCTCGTCGATCGCGACCGCGGTTATTGAAGCTACAACTCAGGAGAGCAAGGAGAAAACATGTCCCTCCTCAAGACCATAGTACCCAACAGCACCGAAGCGCCTCGCGAGTCCAAGCCGGGGCCGGAACGCCTCATCTCCGGCGATCCTTCTTTCAAGAGCTGGCCCCAAGACGTTGCGCGAGACGACATGATTCACACCGGCGTCTGGGAAGCGACACCGGGGCTGACGCACTCCGTCAAGGGAGAGACATTCGAATTCTGTCACATCCTTCAAGGCGTCGTGGAAATCACCCCGGACGGCGGTGAACCGGTGACCTACAAAGCAGGCGATAGTTTCGTGATGAAACCGGGATTCATCGGCACATGGCGCACCGTGGAGACGGTCCGAAAGATCTACGTCACTGTCAACTAACCAGCTCCGCCGCCTCCGGTCCGCGCGTTGCGACCGATCGGCCTAGCCAACAACGAACCGTAAATCGGCGGAGAAGCATTGCTCTCCGCCGATGTGAGAGCCCGACGCGAACTCGGCGCAGAAGACGTGGGCTTCAACATATGATCGGCAAGGGTTAGTCCGCTTGTCGATGAGAGGCTGTGCGCCAGTCCGGGAGCCTCTTCATTCGAAGCCCCATATGTGAACAACAGCTCGAATCGGCCTGGTCGCTGGAACGATCATAGTTCGCTCGCATGCAGCGATGGTGGCGCAATTTTGGGCGTCAAGGAGTGGCATGGTCCGCCATTTGAGTTCGGACCCGGGACTGTTGTTGGGCGGACACTTGCCCATTTTAACCGATCTACACCGGATTATCTTCGGATTGCCGAGGAGAGGGCGAACGCAGTCAGTGTATCGCGCACGCCGGGCATCTCGGCAATTAATTGCCAAATTTGGCGGATGCGGTCGGCCTCAGGGGACTCGACCCGCACGAGGAGATCGAAATCGCCGGTCATAACGTCGCAAGCAACGACTTCTGGGATCTTCCGTAGCGCCTGAATGACTTCGCCGCCCCGCATGCGATCGTGCCGATAGACGAAAATCAATGCGGTTGTGACGTTTTGGCTATTCCCTCCATCCGCGGTGAGGATTGTATATCCCTTGATGAAACCTTCTCGTTCCAGACGTTCGATTCGCACCCGCACGGCGTTGCGAGAAAGGTTCACCTTCGCCGATAAATCCGCGTGCGAGATACGGGCGTTGGCCTTCAATTCGGCAAGTATCTGTTCGTCAGTTCGATCGAGAAGATATTTCATGGAGATTGAGTCGGGTCGCTTAACCAAAAATGTCGGTGGTTACGGACCGATAAGCTAACACGGCGATTTCCGGTAGTAATATTCTTTCCTTTCGGCTCGCAAATCGCTTCGATGTCGAAGCCATTATGAACCCTGGCAGCGCCTTCTTTTCCGCATCTGTTAGGACGCGGACTCCCTGATAACCCTGCAACAGTGCCCGCGCCCGCTCCTTGTTCAGATCTCCGTTGATTTCGCCCGCCCAATCGACAAGCGCATCAGCAAGCTCCGACACGAGCGCATCCTCGTGCCGAAGCCTGAAGTTGATTACCCCGCTGACTTCTTCTCCGAGGAAAAAGACGTTCTCCTGGACCAATGCGCCATGAATTGCGCCAGTGGGAAGATCCGTCGATTTCCACTTCGCTTTTCGTTCCAAGACAGTGTGCATTTCAGCCATCACTCGGCCCAGGCTGAGGCATTTTGCCGGGTTTGCAAATGTGGGTGAGGCGCCGGGTACGAAGCTGACGATGGCAACCAATCGACCTGCAGCCCGAGACGTGGCGTGGCCATCGACAGTGCGGAGCGGCTTCGGGCAGGGGACGCCATGACGATAAAGCGCCTCCATGGTTTCGAAGGCCCTTTCCAGATCTGAAGGTTGGGCTCCGTTCTCGAAAAGGGTAACGATGAATTCGCCTTCCCTCGTCCGAAACAGATAGGTCGTCTCGGAGTCACCGTCCGCAATGCCAATCACCGACAGAAGCGACGTAAAACCATAAGCCGCGGTAATGAGTTGGCGATCTTCGTCAGAAATCTCGGTAAAAACAGCCATTTCCCACCCTTGTGCGGACGATGAACCCATCAGAAATTTGCGAAGGCCGCGCTACCTTCGAAAAGCTCTTCAACCTGACTGGAGGCTAAGATCCCTTCCTCTTCCACGACCTGGCGCAGCCCCCGCCTTTCGGTCAGGGCTTTCTTGGAAAGTTGCGCTGCCTTACTGTAGCCGACAAGCATCGCCAACGGTGTCGCAAGGACAAGAGACTGATCGAGGAGGTCCTTACAACGGTCGACATCAACTTCAATGCCGGCGACGCACCGCTGCTTGAAAATGTCCATACCCCGCGTCAACATCCGCATGGACTGTAGGATGTTGAGGATGATCACGGGCTCCATCGCATTGAGTTGCAACTGCCCCGCACTTGCCGCCAGAGTGACCGTGAGATCATTGCCGATAACCTGAAATGCGATTTGGTTCATCATCTCTGGAATGACGGCGTTGACTTTGCCGGGCATGATCGAGGAACCGGCCTGGACGGGCGGAAGTCGGATTTCCCCCAGGCCGCTCCTCGGGCCACTGCTCAAGAGCCGCAGATCATTGCAGACCTTTGTCAGCTTCACAGCAATCCGCTTGAGGACGCTGGAGATGGACACGAAACCACCGGTGTCGGAGGTGGCCTCAATCAGATTTCGAGCTCGGATGAGCTGGATACCAGAAATCTGTGTGAGGTGGATGCAAGCCGCGGCTGGAAAGCCGCGGGGGACGTTGATCGAAGTTCCGATCGCCGATCCGCCGATATTAACCTCTTTCAACAGCCTGGAAGCGGATTGCAGTTGGTTGATATCTTCGTCGATCAGCTCGGCGAACGCATCAAATTCCTGCCCGGCTGTCATTGGGACGGCGTCCTGCAACTGAGTGCGACCGACCTTCAGCGCAGTCGCATATTCACGTGCCTTGGCGCGGAATGCATCGCGTAGCCCGACCTGGGACTCGATCAGCCCTTCGCAAGCACGAAGAATGGTCAGACGCAGTGCGGTCGGATAGACATCGTTTGTCGATTGCGACAGGTTCACGTCATCATTCGGATGAAGCTTGTCATAGTCGCCGACCTTCGCACCGAGCTTCAAGAGCGCCAGGTTCGCGACAACCTCGTTCACGTTCATGTTGGTGGATGTTCCGGCGCCACCCTGCATCATATCGACCGGGAAATTCTCATCAATGCATTTCAACGCGATGAGCTCATCGCAAGCCTCTGAGATCGCTGACGCCTTTTCCGCTGACAGCAGGCCAAGCTCAGCGTTTGCGCACGCGGCTGCTTTCTTCACCATAGCCATAGATTGAACGAGTTCAGGGAAGTCTTTCAGGCGAAGGCCTGAAACGGTGAAGTTGAGCTCGGCTCGACGCGTATGGATACCGTAGAGAACGTCACCGGGGATAGGGAGGGGGCCGATCAAATCGGTCTCTATGCGTTCAATTTCCATTCGCCGCTCCCCTAGTCCAGAATCCCGGCGTGGCGCATGACATGAGTGATAACCTCTTTAACAGGATGGCTCACCTCCACGAGAGGAAGGCGCAGGTCACCGCGGATCTTCGAGAGTTGCGTCAGCGCGAATTTCACGCCAGCCGGGCTGGTCTCGAGAAATAGCGCGCGATGCAAGGGCATCAGTCGATCTTGAAGAGCCAGTGCCGCCGCGAAGTCGCCTTTCAAGCATGCCCGCTGGAAGTCTGCACACAGCCGGGGAGCAACGTTCGCGGTCACCGAGATGCAACCGTGACCGCCATGGGCCATGTAACCCAGCGCCGTGCCGTCTTCGCCAGTGAGGAGATTGAACTCATTGCCGCAGGCCATACGCTCCAGCGACGGTCGCAAGAGATTGCCTGTCGCGTCCTTGACACCCTTGACGTTCGGACAATCCCTGAAAATACGGGCAAGTGTTTCGACTTCAATATCGATTACGCTCCGACCAGGGATATTGTAGACAATGATCGGAACCGTAGCTTCAGCGTCGATGGCCTTGAAGTGCTGATAGATTCCCTCTTGGGTGGGTTTATTGTAGTAGGGCGCAACGATCAGCAAACCGTCCGCGCCGGCCTCCTGTGCGTGCCGCACGAAGCTGATCGCTTCCTCGGTGCTGTTGGACCCGGCGCCGGCAATGACCGGAACCCGACCATTCGCTGCCGCGATCGCGAGTTCCACGACTCGCATATGTTCGGCATGGCTGAGGGTCGGGCTTTCCCCCGTTGTTCCACAGGGGACAAGCCCTGACGTGCCTTCGGCGATCTGCCATTCAATGAGGTTGCGGAGGGCTATCTCATCGACTTCCCCATCGGCAAAAGGGGTGACAAGGGCAGTGATGGATCCTTTGAACATCTTGACTTCCAAAAACGACGATGGATTCAAACTGGCGCCGGCGCCGGCGATCAGTGCTGCAGTGACGTGATGCAGACGACCTTCGGCTGGGTCATGTCCTCATAAGCAAAGCGAACGCCTTCGCGTCCCATGCTGCCATATTTGAATCCGCCAAATGGCATTGCGTCGAACCGATAGTCGGACGACTGGTTGATCATGACGCCGCCGGCATCGATCCGCTTGGCGGCCTGGAGGGCATTGGCAAGATCGTTGGTAAAGATCCCGGCATGGAGGCTGTATTCCGGCTTGTTGGCCAACTCTATTGCCTCTTCAAGTTCATCGAACGGCTGCAGCATGACCACCGGGGCGAAGACTTCCTCGTTCAGTACGTCGCACGTGGCCGGCACGTTTTCCAGGACGGTCGGGGGGTAGAGTGTGCGGCCGGCTTGTGACCGCAGAGCAGCGTCGCGCCGGCAGCGATTGCTCGTTCCACCATGGCGGCGGCGCGGTTCACCGCGCTTTCGGAGATCATGGGGCCCATATCGGTCTCAGAATTCATCGGATCGCCGGTCTTCATCAGGACGGTTCGGGCCACGAACTCGGTCTTGAAGCGTTCATAGACCGAGCGCTGTACCAGAATCCGCTGCGTTCCGATGCAATTCTGGCCAGCCGCCCAGAAGGCGCCTGACACGCAATCTTCCACGGCGGCCTGAACATCGCTATTTTCCATCACGATAACCGGCGCATTGCCACCGAGATCCATTGCGAGCTTCTTGATGCCCGCAGATCTTGCAATGGCCTCGCCCGTGACGAATCCCCCTGTAAAGGAGATCATGCGAACCTCTTTGGCCGAAACAAGTGCCTTGCCCAGGTCGGCGCCGCCGACAGCGACCGTGATGATCTCTTCGGGCAAGCCGCTTTCGATCAAGACCTCCACCAGCTTGATCGCCGATAGAGGCGTAAGCTCCGATGGCTTCAGCAGTACAGCGTTTGCGCCGGCAATGGCAGGGCCAAGCTTGTGGGCCACGAGATTGAGCGGGTCGTTGTAGGGCGTGATTGCCGCGATGATTCCTAGCGGCTCCCGTGTGTACCAGCCCTGACGAGATTCAGAGCCCGCATAGGCATCAAACGGAATGACTTCGCCAGCATTGCGCTTGGCTTCTTCGCCAGAGAGTTTCAGTGTGTTGACACAACGTGTCGCCTCCTTGCGGGCCTGGGCAATTGTCTTCCCCGCCTCTCGTACGATCAGGAGCGCAAACTCCTCCAAGCGTTCTCCGATAGTGGCTGCTGCCCTTTCGAGAATTGCAGAGCGCTGGTGGCGGGGGAGCGACCGGGCACTCTGCGCGCCGCGCCTGGCGCGTTCGAGCAACAGGTCCACAGCCTCGGCACCGGTCTCTCGGATAGCGCCGACAAAACTGCCGTCGAACGGATTAGTGACGATGATCTCGTTGGAAGAGGCGGGTTTCAAGGCGAGACCGGGCATCACGCTGCCTCCTTGGCGAAATTTGCCGACTGCGCATTGTGTATAGCCACGATGTCGGACAGCAGTGCGTAGGCGGTTTCGACTCGACCGGCGCCCGGGCCGCTCACGGTGACGGGACCGAGAAGCTCTGTGTTCAACGATACTGCGTTGGTAGCGCCGTTGACGCCGGCGAGCGGATGTTCGAGGGCAAGCTGTTTGGGCGCGACACTGCCGGTTATCGTGCCGTCGGCATTGCGAACTGCTGACCCGACCAGTTTCCAACGACTCCCTGCCTTGGCAGCTGCTTGAATGTCGGAGGGAGAAAGCTTGGAGATGCCGTTGCAGGAGACATCCTCCGGCTTGAGATTTGCGCCCAGCAGCTCATTCGCCAAGATCACGACTTTCAGGCGAACGTCGAAACCCTCGACATCGGCAGTCGGATCGGCCTCTGCATAGCCCAGCGCCTGCGCTTCCGCGACAGCACTGGCGAAGTCCAGACCCTCCTCCATGCGGCAGAGGACGAAGTTCGACGTGCCGTTGAGGATCCCTTCGAACCCTTTCACCTCTGCGCCGGCAAGGGTCTTCTCTGCCATTCTTATGACGGGCGTGCCGCTCATGACAGAGCCCTCATATTCGAAGTGAACGTTGTTCGCCTTGGCAAGAGCCTTCAGTTCCCGAGCAGCGATTGCAACAGGCCCCTTGTTGGTGGTGACGACGTGCTTGCTCGAGTTGAGAGCCCAGCGACAGTGTGAAACCGCCGGCTCGCCGTCCGCCGGGTTCGTATATGTCGCCTCCACAACGATGTCGGCAGGCGCCGTCTTGATGATGGCTTCGTTGTCAGCCTCGCCGCTGCCGCCGGAGAGCCGACCGAAACCGCCCTTCGCGAAATTCGCCTCCACGAGGGTCTTGGCATCCAGACCGTTGGGCGAAATGACGGAGCCCAGATGGAGATCGCTGACCGCAACGATGTTCAGGCGGAAACCAAGGTCCCGTTCCCAAAGTGGGCTCTTCCTCGCGATGAGCTCGGCCAAAGCACGGTTGACGCCACCAAATCCGATTAGAGCAATATTGTAGATTTTCATGCGGTTTCCTCCGATGAAGCGATTTGTGCGCACATCATCAGATGCGAATCGCTCAGTCGGAACGGCACAAACGGACCAATCTGCCGTGCATTTTGCTCATAACGCTGACCGTTTGCCCGTATCCCGGTTCGGCTCCCGCACTCGCAACGACAAATGGCTCGGGCGAGGAAAGCCGACTTGCTCATGCAATACGTCGAAGTGTCTATTGTTCCGCAAAGACGACGCGGCTCCAGCGGCTGTCGGCAGCAATCTCAGGAGAAGTGATCAAAGTCGATCGGAACTGAAAAGCCTGTCTTGACCCGGTCCATGACCACCATTGTTTTGAAGCCCTTGATGTCGGGATTTTCATAAAAGAACTTGCGGGTGAAGACCTCGTAGTCCTCCATGCTCTCGGCAGTGACAATCAGGACGAAATCCGCATCGCCCGTTACATAGTAGCCGTTCATCACTTCCGGCGTCTGCCGTATCGATTGCTTGAACCGGTCAACGATGTCCGCTCTTTCGCGCTCGAGCGTGACCAGTACAAGCATTGCGATCGGCCGGCCGACAGATTTGGGCTTCACAACCGCAACCTCGGCCTCAATCACTCCCGCGTCACGAAGCCGCTTGAGGCGGCGCTGCACCGCAGTGGCCGAAAGACCGACCATCGTACCGAGCTCCTCGCTGCTGTGTCTGTTATGAGTCTGCACGATGCTAAGAAGACGGGCGTCTAGGCGATCGAGCTGCATTGAAATCTCCGCAGGAATTCCTCGTTTGGGAGGCATCAAAAGCAGGATTTCCTCGCTGTTGCAACATCAACGCCGGATTTGATCGCCTCGATGCTTCTACGCTTCACGGACAAGACAGAGGTGGCAGAAAAGTCCAGCCCGACGATGACCTCGCTGCATGAGGACCGAAAATGATCAATATTACTGAAATTGCTGATATGGACCGCAGGACCGTTCTGCATCCGTTTACCTACCTTAAGAATTACGCTGCCGGGGAGACCGATCCTACCATCGTCGAGACTGGAAAAGGCGTTCGCATCCGCGATGCATCCGGCCGAGAATATTTGGACGGGTTTGCGGGCCTCTATTGCGTGAATGTCGGCTACGGCCGCACCGAAGTCGCCGAAGCGATCGCTCGGCAGGCGTACAAGCTTGCCTATTATCATTCCTACGCAGCACACACGACTGAGGAACTCGCACGACTTTCGGATCGCCTGGTCCGAATGGCGCCAGGCAAGATGTCGAAGGTCTTCTACGGACTGTCCGGGTCGGACGCGAATGAGACGCAGGCGAAGATCGTCTGGTATTACAATAATCTACGCGGGAAAGCGCACAAGAAGAAGATCATCTCGCGTGAGCGTGGCTATCATGGATGTTCTGTGGTTTCCGGTTCCATGACAGGCTTGAGCTTTTACCACGATCATATGGATCTCCCGGTTTCGGGGATTCTGCGTACCGGCGTTCCGCACTTCTATCGCGGCGCCGTGCCTGGCGAGACCGAAGAGGCCTTTTCACAGCGTCGCGCTGATGAACTGGAAGCGCTTATTCTCGCCGAAGGGCCCGACACTGTCGGCGCCTTCATCGCGGAGCCGGTCCTTGGAACGGGAGGCATTACACCGCCGCCGGCAGGATACTGGCCGAAAATCCAAGCTGTGCTGAAGAAGTACGACATACTGCTGATTGCCGACGAGGTGGTCTGTGGGTTTGGCCGCACCGGTGCGACGTTCGGTTCGGATCTCTACGGTATGAATCCCGATCTGATCACCGTCGCCAAGGGTTTAACGTCAGCCTATGTGCCGATGTCGGCGGCGATAGTTTCGCAGAAAGTCTACGAGGTCATGGAGGAGGCGACCTCGCGTGTGGGCTCCTTCTCACACGGCTACACCTATTCCGGTCATCCGATCGGCGCCGCGGCCGCGAACGCAGTCCTTGATATCGTCGAGCGCGAAAACCTGGCCGGCCAGTCCGCTATTAGAGGCGCCTATCTTATGCAACGGCTGAAGGCAGAGTTCGAGCAGAACCCGATCGTCGGGGAAGTTCGTGGTGTCGGCATGCTTGCAGCCATCGAGTTCGTTTCCGATCGCGATACCCGAGCTTCGTTCGATCCGGGCCTGAAGGTCGGCGCGCGCATCTCCCAAGCCGCTCGAAATCGCAACCTCATTGCCCGCGCAATGCCGCATGGAGACATTCTGGGCTTTGCACCGCCACTTGTGATGACGGAAGCGGAAATCGACGAAATGGTTGCGATCGCCAGGGCTGCCGTTGACGAGGTGCTGCGGGAGCTGGACTCCCAAGGGCTGGTGGCGGGATAACGAATGGGCAATCGTCTGAGGCTTTGCGCATGAACGCAATTCTAAAGGTTCACGAACTCACAAAGACGTTTGGATCGACGAAGGTGCTGGATGGTATCAGCTTCGATATGAGAGAAGGTGAGGTCATTTCTCTGATCGGCTCGTCCGGATGTGGAAAAAGTACCGCACTTCGCTGTATCAATTTTCTGGAGACGCCGACATCAGGTCGGCTCGAGTGCATGGGCCAGTCCGTCTCCGTCGTCAATGACGAGAGCGGGCGAAGCCAGATCATCAACGCCCGCGATATCAGGAACCTTCGCAGACAGATTGGCATGGTGTTCCAGAACTTCAATCTCTGGCCTCACCTGAGCGTCCTGTCCAACGTGACCGAGGCACTCGTTTGGGTGCTGAAACTCGGGAAGAAAGACGCCGAAGAGGTTGCGCTCTCGGCCTTGTCGAAAGTCGGCATGGCGAGTTTCCGTGACCGCTACCCGCAACAGCTTTCGGGCGGGCAGCAACAACGTGTAGCAATCGCGCGTGTTCTGGCAATGAAGCCAAAACTCATGCTGTGTGACGAGCCGACATCCGCACTGGACCCCGAGCTCGTCGGTGAAGTGCTGAAAGTCATAAGGGCGCTGGCGGAAGCGGGGGCTACGATCCTCCTCGTCACGCATGAAATGCGGTTCGCACGCGATGTGTCGAACCGGATGATATTCCTGCAAAACGGCCGCCTTGAGCAGGATGACGAGCCGAAGGAACTGTTTCGAAATCCCGCAACGGAAGGGGTGAAGCGGTTTCTTTCGACAGTGATGGCGGCCAACGCCTGAAAGCGCAACGAAAACCAAAAGGGGTAACAATCATGATCAACAGCAATCTCATCAAGTCAGCATTCGCAACCAGCCTGCTCGTCTGCGCACTGGCGACGGGCGCGTCGGCAAAGGACGGCGTTCTGCGCATCGGGACGGAGGGCGATGCGCCGAAGTTCAGCATGGCCGATCCGAGCGGCAAGGTAACCGGGTTCGACGCCGATATCGCCAACGGCATCTGCGCCGAGCTGAAACTGAAGTGTGAATTCGTCGTGCAGACATTCAGCTCACTGGTGCCATCCATGGATAAGGATCGCTTTGACGTCATCATTTCCGGCCTTGGTATCACCGCCGAACGTCAGAAGAAGATCGACTACTCCATCCCATATGCGACAACACCCCTCTATTTCGCTGTCGCAAAGGACTCCCCGCTTGCAGGCCTCAAGAGCCTCGCCGAAATCGAAAAGGCCCTCCAGGGCAAGAGTGTCGGCGTCGTCACCGGGACGACCTACGCCAGGTTCATGGAGAAGCGGATGCACGGCGCCGATCTTAAGACATACGACGCCGTCACGCAGCTGACCGCCGATCTCGCGAGCGGCCGTATCGACGTCGCCTTCGCGGATTCGCCGACATGGATGGATTTTTTCGCAACGCCTGACGGAGCCA
The DNA here is from genome assembly GCF_014200175.1 of Rhizobium lentis. GTDB lineage: Bacteria > Pseudomonadota > Alphaproteobacteria > Rhizobiales > Rhizobiaceae > Rhizobium > Rhizobium mulingense. The sequence continues at coordinate 31,355 of NZ_JACHBD010000024.1, forward strand.
ACTTCACCAGGATTGACCTGAAGATCATGGCCATGGATGACCCAGAGGTTCTTGGCCATGGCATGGGAGTCGGCATGCGCAAGGGCAATACCGAACTCAAGACCAAGGTCGATGCCGCCCTCTGCAAGATGATCAACGATGGCAAGGTCAGGGAAGCCTCGATGCATTGGTTCCAGGACGACTACACGATTCCCTGCAAGAAGTGATCGTTTCGAACATGAAGCCTGCCTTGGCACGACCCAGGGCAGGTCACGGGGATTGTGTCCATGTTGGGTGACCTTTGGGTGTTGATGGTGGAGCAGAGTTGGGCGCTGGCTCTGCTGAAAGGAAGTTTCGTCACGATCGTGATCGGTTTGATCGGAATGGCACTCGGCTTTCTCGTTGCAACCCCCTTGGCCATCATGCGCTGGCGGAAGGTCGTGTTCGTCTCGCAACTTGTCGACGGGTACAGCATTCTTGTTCGTGGCGTTCCGGGCTTGCTGGTCATCTATCTCCTGTTTTTCGGGTCGATCGAGTGGGTGAAGGCGATTACGGCTGCGTTCGGCTACCAGGAGTCGGCTGATGACGCATACCCCTACGTCGTCGGGGTGATCGCGATTGCCGTCATCTCGTGCGCCTATTCGATAGAAGTCATCCGGGGTGCGCTTCAGGCGGTGCCGTACGGTCTGCTGGAAGCCGCTCAGTCGCTCGCCTTGCCAAGAGGTGTAACGTTTATGCGCATCACGTTCCCACTGGCACTGCGGCTGGCGCTTGGCGGGATCAACAACGTCTGGCAGATGACGATCAAGGATACTTCGCTCGTCTCGGTCGTCGGCTTACAGGAATTGATGAGGACGGCTGCCATCGGTGCAGGAATCACGCGATCCCCGTTGCTTTTCTACTGCATCGCTGCGGCGCTCTTCTTCTGCATGACCGCAGTCAGTCAAACCGCGTTTTCCAGCGCAGAACGTGCGCTCGACCGCGGCTTCCAAGGAAGATGACATGGATCTTGGAATAATTGCATATGCCGTTCCGTTCCTTGTCATAGGTGCCAAGACGACGTTGCTGATCGCCTTATTCGGCGTTGGTATCGGGCTTCCCTTTGGTGTCGCCGTCGGGCTCGCGCGCTGCTCGAGAAGCCGGGTATTGCGCCGCGTATGCGATGCCTACTGCGCGATCTTCCGCGGCACGCCTATGCTGGTGCAGGTCTTCGTCATCTATTACGGCTTGGCCCAGGTGAGTTTTATTCGTCAGACCCCCAGTCTATGGTGGATGATCGCAGATGGGCTGAACGCTGCAATCCTTGCCGTGGTGCTCAACACCGGTGCCTACACGGCGGAGATTTTCCGCACGGCTTTCCTCTCCCTGCCGAAAGGACTTATCGAAGCGGCAGAAGCCTGTGGCATGCACCCGTGGCATGTCTTCAGGAGGGTGAGGTTTCCGCTTGCCCTGCGCCAGGCGCTTCCCGCTTACAGCAGCGAGGCGGCGATCATCGTGAAGGAATCCAGCCTCGCGTCAACGATTACCGTTCTGGAAATAACCGGATATGCGAAGCGGCTCATGAGCGAGACGTTCGCGATCATGGACATCTTCATCGTCACCGCAGCGTTCTATCTCACGATAAACGTCGTCGTCTTGACGGGTTTGAAACTCCTCGAACGGCGCCTGTCGTTTGCCCGATAAACAGATCCAAGAAAGGTCTTCCAATGTCCAAACTCACTTTCGTCGATTACAACAATCTGCCTGAACCGCGTAAGGGCCAGCCCGCGCCTGAAAGGCTGGTCGAGGGAAATCCGCAGTTTCTCTCCTGGGACATCGCGCAGACCGCCGACGGCGTCGTTCGCTCCGGCGTCTGGGAAGCGACGCCCGGCGCCTACCGCTCGATCAAGGGCGAAACTTTCGAATTCTGTGTCATTCTGTCGGGTGTGTCCGAATTGATTGAGGATGGCTGTGAGCCGCGACGCATCGTTGCCGGCGACGCTTTCGCCATGCATCCGGGTTTCGTCGGAACCTGGAGGGTGATCGAAACGACGCGAAAGCTTTGGGTCTGCCGAGACTAAGCCAATAATCGATTGAAATCATCTTTCCGGAACTTAGCTCTCATGGCCCAGGCTCAAGCGCATTCCCTTAAATCCACGCCCTACTGGTGGGAGGACAGCACATTTCCTTCCCTGCCAGCGCGGAACGTCGAGAAGACATGCGACGTGGCGGTCGTTGGGGGAGGGTATACGGGTTTGTCGGCAGCGCTCGAACTTGCCCGTGCGGGCAAGCATGTCCAGCTGTTCGACCGTCAGGCCCTTGGCCTTGCGGCATCGGGCCGTAATGGGGGCATGGCCAGCGGAAGCATCCGTCCGGGGCGAAAGGATCTGGTCAGGCGGTTCGGGCAGGAGAGGGCACAAGCCATTCTCCTGGAAGGTAAGGCGGCGCGAGAGGATCTCTGGCGCTTCCTCAGAGACGAGAATATCGAATGTGACTTCTCACTGTCTGGCGCCTTCAACGGGGCCATGACGGCTGACCAAGCCGACGAACTCCGTCGTCAGGCAGACTTTCTGAATCGGAATCTCGGCATCGAGGCATATCCGGTGGAAAGGGCCGATGTTCCGAAGTTCATCGGAACTGACCTTTATGTCGGAGGCCTTGTGCGCAAAGACATCGGTGGGCTGCAGCCGGCCAAGCTTCTTGCGGCCATGATCGATCTGGCAAGTTCATCGACGGCGGTCATACATGAAAATACCGCAGTCCTTGGATCGACTAGCGAGGCCGGAGGCGTGCGAATTCAAACGCAGCGCGGAGAGGTTTTCGCCAGAAAGCTTCTTGTCTGCACTGATGGCTACACCGACGGTTTCGACCCGTGGCTGCGTCGCCGGCTTGTTCCTGTCCGTAGCAGGATAATTGCGACTGAGCCGCTCGACAGAGAGGTGATGGATCGGCTGATGCCGCCACGCATGATGTATGGCGACCTGCGTAAGCTCAGCTATTATTATCGGCCGTCGCACGATGGATCTCGGATCTTGTTCGGCGGGCGCGACGGGACGACTGAAGGGGACTCCGCTGCTCCGATTGCACATCTGCAAAGCGAACTTGCTCGGCTCTTTCCCGAACTCGCAGGAATAGGTCTTACACACAGCTGGTTCGGCTATGTCGCCATGAACCGCGACATGATCCCGCGCATGTTCACCCGCGGAAATACAGTCTATGCGACCGGCTATTGCGGCTCCGGTGTCGTGTGGGCAAGATGGCTGGGCAAGAAGGCGGCGTTCAAGATCCTCGGTGACGGGGAACAATCGCGCTCTGCGTTCGATTTCGATGCCGCTCCGAGGGCCGTCCCATTCTTCAACGGCAAACCCTGGTTCATTCCTATCGTTTACTCGATGTATGCGCGGCACGACAGGAAGATGCTCCTCAGACGCCTTAAGGGCTGAGGTTCAGATGTCATACTCATTTGTGCAAGTCCGCCATGGCGCCGAAAAAGGTTCTTGCCGTCCGCTTGCAATCAAGTCCCTGCGTTGGCGCTACGCTCAGCAGGCAACAACTGGCAAAGGCCGGAGCTAAGGTGAACAGACATGATTAGTCTGGAAACGATTGAGCAGGCGCGCGAGCACATCCGCATCACGCCTGTCGTCATGTCGGCGACACTGTCCGAACTGGCCGGGACGCAAGTCAGCCTAAAGCTGGAGCATCGCCAGTTGACCGGAAGCTTCAAGCTTCGTGGAGCCACCAATGCCGTGTTGCAGCTCACCCAATCCGAGCGGGATAGAGGCGTCGTTGCGGCTTCCACTGGCAATCACGGACGCGCGCTCTCCTATGCCGCCGGCGCGATTGGTTCCCGAGCGACCATTTGCATGTCGCACCTCGTGCCGGAAAACAAGGTGTCCGAAATCCGCCGGCTCGGCGCTCGCGTACGGATCGTCGGGTCATCCCAAGATGAAGCGCAGGTCGAGGTTGATCGTCTCGTCGCGGAGGAGCGCCTCAGCATGATCCCGCCCTTTGATCACCCCTGGATCATCGCCGGCCAGGGCACCGTCGGACTTGAAATCGTCGAGGCGATGCCTGACGCCGCCGTGGTTCTCGTTCCCCTGTCCGGCGGCGGTTTGGCAGCAGGTGTCGCGTCGGCGGTCAAGGCGGTGCGCCCGGATGCCAAGGTAATCGGTATAACTATGGAAAGGGGAGCGGCGATGAAGGCTAGCATCGACGCGGGGCACCCGATCCAGGTCGAAGAGCATCGAAGTTTCGCCGACTCGCTCGGAGGCGGCATCGGATTGGCCAATGCCTGGACGTACCGGATGTGCAAAACCCTTCTCGACGACGTGGTGCTCGTCGGCGAGCGCGAGATAGCCGCCGGCATACGTCACGCCTATGCGTATGAGCATGAGATAATCGAGGGTGCTGGGGCAGTCGGCATTGCTGCGCTGCTCTCAGGTAAACTGGCGCAGGTTGAAGGCCCGATCGTTGCCATTCTTTCAGGTGGGAACATCGACATGGCGTTGCACATGAAGGTGGCCAACGGCCACGACACAATTGGTGAGGGAAGCTGATGCCGAAAATAAGAATATTGACCGAGTCAGAGCTTCGAACCATCGTTCCGCTCGACATGGATGCGGTGACTTGCGTTGAAAACGCTTTCCGCGCACTAGCCGTGGAAAACGCGGTTCAGATGCCGCCGATTTTGCGCCTCGACGTGCCCGACAGCAGAGGCGAAGTCGATGTGAAGACGGCTTATATTCATGGTTTGAGCAGCTTTGCCGTCAAGGTCAGCCCTGGTTTCTTTGATAATCCGAAGATCGGACTTCCGAGCACCAACGGTCTGATGGTCTTGCTGTCGAGCAAAACGGGCTTGGTGCAGGCGCTCTTGCTGGACAATGGCTACCTCACCGACGTTCGCACAGCGGCCGCTGGCGCTGTCGCGGCAAACCATCTGGCTCGGAAGTACGCGTCGATTGCAACGGTCTTCGGAGCGGGCGTTCAGGCCAGGCTGCAACTCGAGGCCCTCATGCTGGTGAGACCTATTCGAGAGATCCGCGTTTGGGCGCGTGATTATCGACGGGCGCAAGCGCTTGTTGAGCAGCTCGGAGCAAGACAAAATCTTTCCATTTCCGCATTTGAGGATCCGCGAAGCGCGATCGCCGGGTCACAGATCGTCGTCACGACGACACCTGCCGACCGACCGATTGTCGATGCCTCGTGGCTCGAACCCGGACAGCACCTGACCGCCATGGGTTCGGACGCAGAACATAAGAACGAGATTGACCCCATTGCTATCAAAGCGGCAGATGTTTACGCGGCTGACAGCCTCAAACAAACGCGAAGACTGGGTGAATTGCGCCATGCCATCGACGCAGGTCTCGTCGCAAGCGATGCTGATTTTCCGGAACTAGGTCAGATCGTTGCAGGCGCCAGACCGGGCCGCAGAAGTGCCTCGGACATCACCATAGCCGATCTTACGGGCACCGGTGTTCAGGATACCGCTATTGCCACGCTGGCGTTTGCGCGCGCCGAAGAACGAAGTGCCGGCACGTTCTTTGAAAGTTGACATTCGTCGGCTCCTTGCCGCCGACCTCATGACGCAGCATGAAAATCTTCTTGGATGGTGGCGAGAAGCCAAGACACGAATTGATCGATTCCAGCCGTCCTCTTCGCCAGTGCCGAACGAATAACGCCGTAATGTGAACCATCAGGGTGAAAGCCGAATGGTGCGGTCAGGCGGCCTTTGCGGATATCGTCAATGGCAATGATCTTTGGGCACATGGCCACACCAAGACCGCTGGCTGCGGCCTCCACCATCAGGAAATGATGGTCAAGAGAGCGCGTCGAGCGCGGCTTCGGCGCGTCCGGATGAGCGGTGGACCACTTCTGCCATCCATCCGGACGGGTCTTTGCAGCAAGCGCGACATAATCGCCGGCAGCAAACCGATCCGTCATGGCAGGATGCATGACAGGACCGACTTCCTCCTCGATCAACCGTTCGACCTGCCAATTCGCATCGATCGCGAAATCAAGCCTGCGGATCGCAAGGGTGATACGGTCGCGCGCAAAATCGAACCCCCCGCCACCGACAGAAAGATGAAAGTCAATTTCGGGATGGCGATCCTGAAATTCCGAGAGGCGCGGGATCAGCCATCGCATGGCGACGGATCGTTCGCATGAAACGACGATCGGTGGTGACAGATCGACTTTGCGGATATCCTCCAGCGCCGCCGAAACGAGGGACAAAGCGTCTGTCGTCGCCTTCGCGAGCCGTGAACCCTCCTCCGTCAGCCTTAGGCCACGCCCATCAACTTCCAGCAAACGAATGTCGAGGTGTTCGGAAAGTTTCGAAACGCGCCGGCTGACAGCACCGTGCGTCAAATTTAACTCAGCCGCCGCCGCACGCACGGAACCAAGCCGCGCAACGACTTCAAAGGCACGCAGGTCATCGAGGGATGGAATGTCCGACCGCTTCATTGGTGACAAACTATCACCGGTAGATTTGAAATCATATCAATTTCCATCTCAAAGTACGGCGGACCGGCCGAGGCGGCGCTCTCGTGAAGAGCTGCTCCTCGAATCTGCAGAATAGGGCAGGGACGGCACCGTTTCGGATGTTGTCTCCATCGAAGACGGCAGCTTCCTGTGAACTGAGACAACATATGTGACGTCACAGGGCGGCTGCCGCTTGCAGACACGCCGAGAAGATCGAGCCAAAGATTGGTGTTGCAGGTGGTGGTCAAGACAGAGAACGCCATATTGACATGGCACATGACTCGACGCGGCTAGATCGCATGATTGGTGATCCATTATCACCATAATCGTAAGCGGTGTTTTGACCCCACCTTCCGGATCAGCGCGTGATTGTTGATGTTGTTGCCGAACGAGGCTTCGACATATGACGATTACAGGGTTTA
>NZ_JACHBD010000025.1 GCF_014200175.1 Rhizobium lentis
CCACCACGTCGTCGCTCGATCGAGTTCCTCTGAACGGTCTCGGACAAAATGTGGCTGCTCGTTGGAGGGATGGTACGACATCGTCATCGGCACGCGGTCGCCGGCTTTTACGGTGAAACGTGCGAACGTCTTCATGTTGCGCCCTTTGAGCTCCAGGGCGGTGTGGAGTTCGACGGCGTTTGGCCCGGCGATCGCGCTCAGTCCATAATCCTTGCGCCGCACCCAAGGCACCGCCTGACCGTTCTCGAACCTCAGCACGAGCTCCATTTCCATTTCGACGCTGCCAGAGACACCTGTAATTATGCGGATCAAATCGACGTGGCGATCGCCTTCGTTGATCGGCATGAAATCGATGAGCGCAACGACGCCGGTCGTCGTCTCGAACTGGGTTTCCAGGATTGCAGTGTCGGGAAGGTAGCGCCGCCTGGTTTTGACAACCTTGTCGACCGGCGCGATCTTCCAGCGGCCGTTGTCCGCGGTTCCGAGCAGCGCTGCAAAGCAGGCAGGGGAATCGAAGCGCGGCAGGCACAGCCAATCGATCGATCCATCCTTGGCCACGAGAGCTGCGGAGAGCATATTGCCGATTAGCCCGTAGTCCTCGATCCGCATCGCCATGTCCGATCACCCACCGTGCGCAAAGGAAGGATAGTCGGTCATGCCTCCATCGACGAAGACCGTCGTCGCAGTGATGTAGCTCGCGGCATCTGACGCCAGCATGACGGCGATGTTCGCGACGTCCTCGGGTTCTCCAATACGGCCTAGCGGGATCTTCCTCAGTAAATCCCTGTAGCCCTCCGCATTCTGCCAGACCGCCTGATTGATAGGGGTGCGGATTGCCCCCGGCGCAATGCAAAGAACGCGAACGCCATGCGGAGCCGCTTCCTGTGCCAGCGACTTGGACATCATTGATACGCCGGCCTTGCTCGCCGTATAGGCACTGTAGCCGGTCCAGGCGATTACCTCATGAACGCTCGTGGTGTTGAGCACAACGCCCGACCTCTGGGCGACCATGCGTTTCAGAGCTTGGCGCGCACACAGATACGTTCCCTTGAGGTTGATGTCGACGACCCTGCCCCAGGCATCCGGATCAGCTTCCCAGCCGAACGCATATCCGCCGTCAATTCCGGCGTTGTTGACCAATATGTCGATGCCGCCCCAGGCATTGTCGATCGCAGTGAACATCGTCTCGACCGCTTTGGGGTCGCTGATGTCGGCCATCAGACCAAGAGCTTCGCCGCCGGCAGCGGTGAATTCCTCAACGAGCCTCTCGGTTTCTTGTGGATTTACCAGATAGTTGATTGCAACTCGTGCCTCCTCGGCGGCAAAGGCCTTCGATATCGCGGCTCCGAGACCAGAATTGCCTCCCGTCACGAGAGCACGCTTATTGCTGAGTCCGAGGTTCATCAGGATGTCCGCAGAATCGATCAAGCGGGGCGCTTCACCCGCCATCACCCAGTAACGCCAATGCGAAGCGCGTTGTTCCTGGCTTTTCGCTTTTCGCCGAGAACCATCTCCAGGGCAGCCCTCGCTGCTAGACGGCACTCATCGCGCTTGCCAGCCTCTGATGCAGCGCGCGCGCTGGCGGGGCCGAGGGGGTGTAGCTGGCCGCTGCTGGAAGTGAAGCCGCAGGCCGCCCGCCAGCTTGCACCTTAAATTGTGAAATCAACCGGGAAAGAGAACCGACTTCTTCTGCCAACCGGTTCGTGCTTGCAGTGGCCTCCTCGACCATGGCCGCATTCTGCTGCGTGACCTGATCCATCTGATTGATGGCCGTATTGACTTCTGAGAGACCAGTCGTTTGTTCTCTTGCCGCAGTGGCGATCGACTGAACGTGTTCGTTTATCCTGGAAACCTGACCTTGGATCAGGTTCAGTGCTTCGCCGGTGGCGGTCACAAGTCTCACGCCAGTCTGCACTTCGCTGCCAGAACGGGTAATCAGATACTTGATGTCCTTGGCGGCGCGGGCGGAACGCTGCGCAAGCTCGCGGACCTCCTGGGCGACGACCGCAAACCCCTTGCCGACCTCCCCGGCGCGCGCTGCCTTGACGCCGGCGTTCAGCGCAAGCAGGTTCGTTTGAAACGCAATCTCGTCGATGACATTGATGATCTGGCTGATCTCACCGAAGGCACTTTCGATACGTCCCATGGCCGCCACGGCATCCGTGACCACCGCGCTCGATTGATCCGTGCTTCTGCGCGCCTCACTGACCATATGGATGGCTTCGGCCGCGCGGTCTGTGGAATTCTTTACAGCCGATGTGATCTCCTCCAGACTTGCGGCGGTTTCCTCCAATGCGGCCGCCTGCTGTTCGGTACGTTTGGACAGGTCGCCAGACGCATTGCTGAGCTCGCCAGTGCCGGAGTTGATCGCGTCGATCGCCGCGCGGACTTCTGCCATCACGGTTCTCAAACCGTCCATCGTTGCATTCACATCGCGCTTGAGTTCTCCGAATGAACCTTGGAATGCGCCTCGCATCTCATCGGTGAGGTCACCATGCGCCAAAGATCCGCGCTCTTACCCGGTTCGGAGAGCCCCAAAGAAGCCGGGCTCCGCGGTTTGCTCGCTGGAAATATTCGACTGAAGACTAGGTCGTTTGCGGCACTGGTTGCCGAAGGTCAATCAGTCGTGGCTTTGTTCGATAGCGCTTTCAGCGACGCGCGCCTGTTCAATCCCAGGTACTGGCCTAATAGCCATTGCCGGCTAAACCATTCGCTGAACTGTGGCCTATGTAAGCGACGGCGCGGTGGCGTGGTCACGTCACTGGTTGAAGATCAACCGATTACCGGCGCTATCGATCTCCGTTTCGACCGGCGATCTGGGGTATCGCTGCATCAATATGAACTTCGGCAGACAGATGACCGTTAACGTCGTAAATCTTGATTGCCTGCGGGAGCTCCGCCTGATTGGATAAGATCGCCCTGGCCACTCCAGGGCAGGCTACACAGGTGACAATTCCCTGCAGTTTGTCGCCAAACTACATTTTCACGTGCAGGTTCCGCTGGGGTAGAACGCATTAGCAATTGGGATTAAAACGGTATCGATTGGCCTCGCTCGTGCGTTTACGAGGGCGAACGGGTCTGAAGCGGCAAATGACGTATGCCAACGCAGACACTGACGAAGGCGACGCTGTGACAAAAATCGCGCAAACAGATACCAGGAACAGATTGCTGCGGGGGCTTCCTGAGCAGGCGTTTGACCATATCGCATCATACCTGAAGCCCGTTGATCTTCCGGTCCGCCGCTCGCTTGTTGAACCTGATCAACGCATTGAGCACGTCTGTTTTATCGAGAGCGGCCTAGGTTCAATGGTGGCCGTGGCTTCGAACGGAATAGGCATCGAGGTGGGTCAGATTGGATACGAAGGCATGAGCGGATATCCGGTTGTGCTCGGCGTCGATCGGACGCCAAACCGCACTTTCATGCAGGTTTCAGGAGACGGGCTAGAACTGGCCACCAGCCGTTTCCTGTCGCTTTTGCGCGGCGAGGAGGTTCGTCTGATCTTTCTCCGCTACGTTCACACGCGAGAGCTGCAACTGGCTCATTCGGCTTTGGCGGCGGGCCGATACAACATGCACCAGCGCCTCGCGAGATGGCTGCTGATGTGCCATGATCGTCTTCTCGTGGATGATATGCCCCTTACTCACGCGTTTTTGGCGTTGATGCTTGGCGTCAGACGGTCCGGTGTTACCGAACATCTGCATATTCTCGAGGGTATGCACGCCATCAAGTCGACGCGCGGGAACGTCCAGATTTTGAGCCGCCAGATTCTCCTCGATGTTGCCGATGGTTGTTACGGCGCTCCGGAAGCCGAGTACGAACGGCTTCTTGGGTCCACGTCGTCAGACGGTCAAAGTGCGGCGAGACTAAAAGGGACGTGGGGTAGCTAGTCCTGTTCCAAGACCGAACATCGATGAGCAGCCTCAACAGTCCATCCTCATCCTTCACGCCGTGCTGACAGGACTGAATAATCGAGAGGCCAGATCCTGGCGCTCGGCGTCCGAGGTAATCCTCTCACGTGCGACGTGATTGAATACCTCTGGCAGAGGGCTACCTCGGCATCATTCAGCGCGGTTTGGGTTTGGAATACCTCGGACAGGATCATAACGCCCTCACTCCCCTATGCAAAAGGTAGGTCGCTGGCGCGATGGTTCACGTGACAGGATCTCACGACTTAGTGTCCGGCATGCATCTAGCCATCGGGCCGCGGGAAACTCGGAGACGGCCGCCATGAGCGGATCCGATCATAAAGCAACGCTCCGAGAGCATGTCACGGACCACGCGGCTATGTGTCGGATCACGGATCCCGCCAAAATCAGCCCGGGAGTCCCACTTCGCAGCCAACACAAACACTTCTACTTGTCTTGCCCTTCCGCCTGGATGCGATCCAGCACTGCTTCCGGCGCAATGTCTTTCTTTAGCTCTTCGACCTCATGGTCCGCCTCGGTCGGGACTTCAAGCTTCTTTGCAATGGCTTCGACCATCGCGATTAGGCGGGTCGTTTCGTGTTCGTTTAATAAGCTGATCTGGAGGTCTAGGTCTGCGCGGACATTGTCCTGTGCAGCCATTCGGTTCTGGTTGATCAGGACAAACGTCGAGAGAAAGATCGCCTCGACCGACGCCTCCATCGCGAGGATAACCAGAGAGGGGTCCCAGGGTTGCACCTGTGGGATCAAACCCACATTTGCGACGATCCAGGCGCCATAGAACACGATGTGAATGTAGACGAACATCATGGAGCCAGCAAACTTGCTGACCGCAGCAGCGGCACGCTCCTGAGCCGACGCTGCATTTTGGCTCTGCCGGCGGCGCTGCATGATGGCTTCTATGTTGCGGGTTAAGGCGGGTGTTAATCCTGCCGCGGCCGGAGTTGTTGGGCTTTTGCGCTCCGGATGGTCGTCATTCATTGCCTTGATCCTGAGATTTGGAAACGGTTGGCCGCGACTTTTCCCGAAAGGCGCCTCGTGCAGTCCGATTCGATGATTAACTCGGTCCCAAGAGCAAGGTTGCTGCGCACTGGGCAATTCAGTCCCAGGTCACGATCCCGTTTAACCGTGACCTGCACCATCCGCAACTTCCAGCGAAGCATGAACGCTCTCGCTAATGGCTTTGCAATTTCTCATGACGAGAGAGATCACCGATATGCGGCCATTCCAGCTGGAACTCGAAAGCATGGGTAAACCTCCCCTCAGTGTCGGAAGAATCGCGCCCACACCAGGATTGGTCGACACAATTCTTTCAATGACTCCACCGGCGAAGGTCACCTCGGCGCGGTTGATGTTCGCGGTCCGTCGAACGAAGGAGAGCCCTGGAAAATTGTCGGGCTGACATTGTCGCCAGGCGAGGAACAAAACGCGAGCCATCTGTTGGATCAGCTTGCGTAACCGCTTATGTCGTGGCAAGAATGCCTGCCAGTGCGTCCGTTGACGTGGCTGGTAATCGTGGCACCCGCGGAGGCGTCAGAGGCACCGACCGCAGGTGCCGCTTTAGGGCAGAATTGGGCTAAGGCTTTATCGCACGCCTCCCCGTGGAGCTTCCGGGCAGCGGCTCAACTTTGATTTGCGAGATCGTGAGCGCCGACGTAGAGCAAGTAGGCTCAGCCGGTCCACAAGCTTTTCCGGAAATGCGGGGGGTGGGGCCCAGCGACGGCATCCCTTAGCGCGCTAGAGGTCTAGCCTCGTTCAAATCGTTTCGGATCGCGGTGGCCGCTATGCCCGCCTGCCCCATCGCGGTCCCGATCTGATCCAAGCCAATCACCACATCTCCAGCTGCATACAGGCCAGGTAGGGTTGACCTTTGGTGACTGTCGACGATGACGCAGCCGTTCTCCGACAATTCTGCGCCGACCATAGCTGCCAGTTTCGACCGAGCGTCCGATCCAAGTGCCGGGTATATAGACGAAAACTCGCCGATACCGGAAGCTGTCGCGACTCTGATTGCATCGCGCTCGGGGTCGATGGATTTTATCGGACCTTTCTGGAGGCCGATTCGCAAGTCCCGCAGCCGATTGACCTCAATCTCGGAGAGCTCGTGTTCCCCTTGCGGTGTAATGATCGTCACCTGTGTCGTATAACTCCGCAGGAACAGCGCCTCTGCAAACGCTCTCGATCCGCAACCGATAACAGCCACACGCCTGTCGGTGACCTCGAACCCGTCGCAGACAGGACAGTAGCGGATAAGGCCGCGCGCAACAGCCTCGTCATGACGCTCGGCCAGCATCGGTGGCTTGCGGTCGGTGACACCGGTGGCGAGAAGGACCGTTTGCGCCCGCATGCTGCCGCTGCTGGAGAGAACTCGAAAGCCGACCTGCTCCTTCCGAAGCTGGCTAACGCCCTCAGTCAGGATCTGAACTTTGTACCTTTGAAGCTGTGTGCGCATCCTGGCGACAAGCTCCCTTCCGCTGATGCCATCCGGGAACCCTGCGAGGTTATGGGAAATCGGAATGGTGGCGGCACGACTGCTATGGTCATCGAATACGGTTGTTGAGAGGTGGTAGCGCGCAAGATAAATGGCCGCAGTTAAGCCAGCAGGTCCACCTCCGATGATAATGCAATCGCGCATCATGTCTCCAGACCATCGCCACTTAAGATGTCGTAAGGCGCCACTTAGAGGGGAGCATTCTCTGATTTCCCTGAGCAGGCCCGACAGCTGCTCGCGGGCGTTTGAGTTGGTTCCTCGAACGGTTTCCTTCGAAAAGCTGACGCCATGCCCGATCAGACCGTCTTGCTTCAAGATTGATGCCATCCGCGGAACTCAATAGATGGACCTTCAGGTCATAAATTGACAAAGCTTGGTCCGCAGCTGCTTCGGCGATGTTGGAATAACTGACATCGCCCGCATCGACGAGGTATACCGCTCCGCGGAAGAGAGCGCGTCCGGCGTCCGTTGCCCGTCACGCGGATACCAAGATGGTGATCATCGCTAGTGCGAAGCCAACGCCGGCCCCAGCGAGGCCCGTTGTCATATAACCGGTAAATCTCCCGGCTTGGCCGTGCCTGATCTCCTCAGCGGTCCCGAGAACGGCCGCCAGGCCGGCAGCAATCCAGCATGTAAGCGTCAACGTCCCCAAAAGTATCGCCCAGTGCGGTGCGTCGATTGAAAGCACTGTCATGCGAATACCCTCGCGGCGAGCGCCGCCTCCATGAACGCCCTGCGGGCTCCCTCGACACTTCCACGGCGAGCGATGGCGTCGACGCATCTTCGCTTGGCGATGCCGAACTCGCGAGAATGGGTCGACGGCCAGCGATGGAGAAGCGCCGCAAGCGCCGCGTCCGGACCCTCGATGCGTTCACGCATGCCGTCGCCGATCCGGACGTATACCGTTGGCTTCCAAGTGACATGGAAGTCGATATCGATAACCTTTTCCATTGCAGACCTCATTGCCAGGTTTTCCCCGACAACCGGGTTCAGGTGTCCGAGTTCCCAAGCCGTACTGGTTGGTCCGTTATCGGACAGCTTGGAAGAGAACATAGGGAGAAGGTCGTGATCCGGCGATACTGGAGGATTGTAATCTGAGTATATTTCGACGGCGTCCGCGACGACGCCGAGTTCGTGCAGCGGCGGTGGAGCCGGCCGAGGCGGGAGGTTTGGTCGAAGGGCCGGAACTCTGCGGACTTTTCACCCAACTCGGTGCAAAATAGAAAAAGGGAGTCAAAGCCGAAGTAAAATCGCTGGAATATTCAAGGTGCATCTCACCGCAATTGCCATAGTGAGCCTTCAACAAATGCGCAGCCCGATTATCCAACCGGGCGGGTGATCATCAGCCAGAGAATTCCCAGCACCGAAGGGAAGGCCGGAAAGCCAAAATAAAACCAGGTCCAGAACAGCCGATGGGATCGCGCCGGCAGCGGCTCACGTATCGCTGCGTATTCTCGAAGGCTGGCAAGATTGGTACACAATCTCGGGATCTGCAGATTATGCTGCGGCGCGCGGCCCTGCTGGTGCGCAACGCCGGGTCGATCACTCTCGACGACGATCCTGAAGAGGCTCTACGGAATGTCTCGAGCGATCTGGTGCTGACGCGCAACGACACGATCAGATTTATCGCGGGAGTGGATGGAGAAGAACACCTATCTGCCGGTGCACAACCTCGATGAGGATGGCGATGTGGACGGGAATGCCTGAGTAGCGCGCAAACATCAAATGGCAACATAAATCCTTTTGGAGGTTGCTTCAGCGCGCTTGCAAGCGCATACTAATTTAATGGTGCCGCAGATCCTGGCTTGGCACCTGAGGGCCTTACTATTTGTCTCCCGCCATAACGGAGGAGACCCCTGTGTCCCATCCAATATCAATGCAGTTCCGTAACAAACTCCTTCAATCGCTCTCATCTGAAGATCTGGGGAGGCTTGACCCTCATCTCGAGCCTGTCGCCTTGAACGTTAAGGACGTTCTCGTGGAGCAGGAAAAGCCCATCGAGCATGTCTACTTCGTAGAAGACGGCATTGCGTCGGTGGTGACCGTATCGCCATCCGGTCGAACTCTTGAAGTCTCGAATGTCGGGCGGGAAGGCATGACTGGCATCGCTATCCTTTTCGACCTCGACCGAACGCCTTTGCGAACTTTTGTGCAGGTGAAAGGTTCGGCTTTTCGTATTCCGGTACCAGCTTTGCTGGAGGCGGTAGAAGCCAGCCCATCGCTGCGAAAAAGGCTCCTGCGATACGCCCACACGGCCATGATCCAGACTGCCGACACGGCCCTGTCCCTCGGCCACTACACAGTCAATCAGCGCCTCGCGCGCTGGATATTGATGGGCCATGACCGCGCCGACGGTAACGACGTCCCGCTGACACACGAATTCCTCGCGCTGATGCTGGGGGTGAGGCGTTCTGGCGTTTCCGTAGCCATGGCAATCCTGGAGGGCGAAGGCATGATAAAAGCGATCAGGGCAAATGTCGTCGTGCGTGACCGCGCCAAGCTTATCGAGATGGCTGGCGGCAGTTACGGCCGGTCTGAAGCCGAATATGCCAGGGTGCTCGCGGCCTAACCGGTTACTCAGTCATGGAAATGGCTTCGCGGAACGGCAAGACCAAGACGATGTCGCCGGCTTCATTGCAAATTTCAATTGAGCGGCTAGAAACGTCCCGGCCGGCGCGGATTGCATCGCTCATTTGTTCGCGGGCGTCCAAAATCGCCTCAGCGCGGGCGTCTTCCAGAGAGGCGAGTTCGGTCCCCTCGAGATCAGTAACAGCCCCGGAAGCCGAAATGACGTTGAAGAAGTAGCGGGTGACGGTGCTCATCCAATTAAGTTAGGTCCCGTTGACAGGTTTTCACCGTCCCGAACCGTACGAAGTTGGGGTTTCATTTCACCTCATAAACCGCCGCATTATCAGCAGCATCGCGCAGTCCCTTATATGACGGGTGGCGCAGCTTGCCGTCATGTGTCCAGGCTCGATATTCAATCTCGGCAACCAGCTTCGGCTTGATCCAGATCAGGTTCTTGCGCCCACCGGAATATTTTACCGCCGGCTCGGTCGCCTTGATCTTGTCCATCGTCGCGCGAAGCTTCATCGCGTCGTCAGCCTTAAAGACCGTTCCGACCGATCCCACGTAACCAGATCCCCACCCTTCCGAGCAGCCAGCAGAAGCGCGCCTATGTTCCCGAACGCCGAGCTGGACCTCTGATAGCCGACGATCGCGAATCCGTCGCTCTGGATGCATTTGATTTTCAGCCAGTCGCCGCCGCGACCGCTGCGATAGGTGCTGTTCCGATCTTTGGCAATGATGCCCTCAAGTCCACGCTCGCAGGCGATGCGCAGGAGCGTGTCCCCGTCCGCCTCGATCTCCTCGGATAGCCGGATGGCTTTCTCCGCCGGCGGGCACCAACTCCTCGAGGAGCTGGCGCCGCGCGGTGAGTTCCGTTTCCATCAGATCATGACCATCGAAATAGAGGAGATCGAACGCCATCATGACCGCTTCCCGAGATGACCTATTCCCGCCGCGTGTCAATCGGCGTCCAAAATTCACCCCTTATCGGCATCCAATTTTTGGACGCCGATTACCCCGCCAAGGGGGTCAAAATTGCACGCCGGAACACACTCAAGAGGGTATTACCCTATGGGAATGGCACTTTTCCGGAACTTGTTGTCGGGCATCGCCTGACTTGCGCGATAAATCGCAATCGCGCCGTGATCTGGAGCGGTCACGCCACGCAGCATGGGCGATGTCGGCCTAGCAGGAGCGCCAATTCGAGCATCCTGCTTTCCTACGCCTCGTCAACGAACGACTATTCTCGAGGGAAAGAGGCATTGCATTGAAACGGGCCCTCGCCATCATCGCACAAGCCCAATTACCCTATCACGAGAAGGCGCTCGGTCAATTGGGTGTTGGTCCCCTTGAAAACATGATGGATGCCGTTCACGGCCGCAATGTGCGCTTAGCAGCATGCGGATGGAGGTTGAACCGCCAGCTCTGCAAAGGCGTCTGTATGCGATAATACAGGAATCGCCGCGCAAGAACCGCTGATGAGAAACGCTGCACGAGTAAGCAAAATTCTGATGGAAAACAACGATATGTGTGCAATGCCGCGCCGCCCAAGCTCGTTGGGCTGGCTATCCGTTCGGCTGGTTATCTCTCGGAATTCAGCCACAATGCCTGCCGCGCTTCAATCGTGCGACCAGGAACCGCGATAGTTCGGCTTGCGACGTGCGATCCAGGCATCAAGCCCCTCTCGCAGATCAGCAGTCGAGGCCATACGGGCGAATTGTTCTCCCTCGATCAGCAGCCCCTCGGCGATGCTCTGGTTGATACCGCGCGTCACCGCCGTCAGAATGCTCGCAGTTGCCAGCGATGAATGACGCAGGATGCGCCGTGCGAGTTCATGCGCCGCCAGCATCAGATCGTCATGCGGGACCACTTGGTTGACAAGGCCGAGTTCCAGGGCGCGCTGCGGCGAGAACGTATCACCCGTCAACAGCACTTCAAGAGCGCGCTTGCGTCCGGCCAGCCTCGGCAAACGCTGCGTTCCGCCAAAGGTCGGCGGCATTCCGAGATTGATCTCGGGTTTGGCAAACAGAGCGCGTTCGCTGGCAATGGCGAGCGGGACGGCCTCGGTGATCTCACAGCCCCCGCCAAAGGCAAGACCGTTGACGGCCGCAATGACGGGTTTGCGGAACGCTTCCAGTCTCGCTGTCAATCGCTGCCCGCGCATGACGAAATCGCGCATGGCAACATCGGCGCCGCGCGCCACGCTTTCGGAGAATTCGTGGATATCGCCGCCCGCCGAGAACGCTCGCTCGCCCGCGCCGGTCAGGATAAGCGCACGGATCGAGTCGTCAATTTCTATCGCATCGAGGATCGCGAGCAGACGGTCTATCAGGGCGTAGTTGAGCGCGTTGAGTTTTTCGGGACGGTTAAGAGTGAGGATGGTTACTCCATCGCGGCTCTCGATCAGAACAGTGTCGGCCATTCGGTTTCCTATCCGCCATGCTGCGCCTGGAGAGTATGTCGTCGGTCGACGCTTGTGTATATTCACTAGTCGGTATACATAGCTGCATGACCTCACATACGATCCCGACACGCGAACGCATTATCTCGGCGGCAGCTAAGCTATTCTACAACGAGGGGATCAGAAGCGTCAGCGTCGATGCGGTGGCCGAAAAGGCCGGCGTCACAAAGCGCACCCTCTACTATCATTTCGCGAGTAAGGACGACCTCATAGGGGCTTATCTCGAAGCGCGCGACCAGCCCAATCTCGCCCTGTTCCAACGCTGGTTCGCGGAAACCGAGGGTAATCCGGCGGACAAGGTGCAAGGCATCTTTCGCAATCTCGCCTCATCGGCCCGTCATTCGAAATGGAAGGGCTGCGGCTTTCTGCGTACCGCGGCGGAACTCGCCAACATGCCCGGCCATCCGGCGATGAAAATCGGGACTGCCCACAAGAAGAAAGTCGAGGACTGGCTGCGGGTCATGTTCGAGGCGGCAGGAATCGGGACGGGAGCGCCACAACTCGCCCGACAGATCGTCCTCTTGCTGGATGGCTCGTTCGCCCTCGTTCTGTTGCATCGCGACCCGGCATACATCGAAGCCGCCGGTGACGCGGCCCGTTCGCTGATCCGTACCGCGAGTGCAGAGAAGTAGTGGGATTTTCTACGCTCCCTTCGGGGGCGAAAACCGGCATCGCAGGATCGAATGAGGACGGCGCGCCACTTCTCGAGGCGTTCATCCTCGTCCCAATCGAGATCAAATAGGCGATCGCCTGCTCGGAGGCGTGGGCTATCAGTCGCTGGACTGCGGATCGACCGGGAGCCGGAGTTGGTCGGTAGACCGTTCAGCCGATGTGGATTGCCAGCAGATCGGCATAGACTGTCTCATTGCTTGCGAGCACAGGATGCCGCTGCAGCAAGGCTTCGCCCTCAGCTGGAAAAGGCAGATAAGTCCCACCGGCCTCCTTGACGAGGCAGTAGCCGGCCATGCAGTCCCAGGCGCGCATGTGAGGCTCGTAATAGCCAACAAGCCGGCCTGCCGCCACATAGGCGAGCATCAGGGCGCCGGAGCCATTGCGGATGAAACTCCCACCTTTCCCGAGCAGGGCAGAGACAATCGCACCTACCCGCTCCGGGATAACATAGGAGTTGCAGCCGATGCCGGTAATCGCATTCTGCAACGTCCTCGACGGGTCGAGGCTGAGATTTTTGCCGTTCAGGCTCGCACCCATTCCGGCTGCCGCTGCATAAAGTTCATCATCGCACGGAACGTGGATCACCCGATCACTGGTACACCATGGTGAAGAACGGCAATCGATACACACCACGTCCCCATGCCATTGACGAACGGCGCCGTTCCGTCGATCGGATCAACCACCCACGTCAGTCCCGACTGCCCTTGCTGATACCCGTACTCCTCACCGAGAAATCCGTCAGCCGGAAAAGTTTCCGCCACGTTCTGTCGCAGGAACATCTCGACGTCGCGGTCGGCGATAGACACCACATCCTGCAAATCCCGCTTCGTCTCGATCACCAGCGTGTCGCGGCCTTTAAAATAATCGAGCGCATGGCGCCCGCCTTCTGCGCGATGGCCTTGGCGAAGGCGAAGCGTGTATCAAGTTCCGTCTCTTGCGACATCATTCTGGTACTCCGTGTAATGGTTCTTGTCGTCGGCATTTCAAAAAGTCGGCGGCGCAGTCGAAGACGAACGAAAGCCCGTGCCGACTCTGTCCTCAGGCATTCATCCGCAAGTCACCGGCTCTGTTCATCTCGCATTGCTGCTCATGGTGATCGAGACGGTACCCCACTGGTCGTCGAGCGCCTCTCCTCTCGTGCGGCAGACTTTGGCCGCACGACGTAGCAGCCAAAGATCATTAATTCAGTACTCTAGAAGGCACGCGTATAGTCCGCTTGGGACCACAGTGTCCGTGCCTTGAAGGGTAGAGGGCAATGAACTGGAACACATCATCGACATTCACGCCCGTCGCGCTCGCTCTGGGCGGTCAGCCAGCCCGTAAGGCGCGCATGCTCGGCGACGCAGCGTATATCCTGATCAAGGACTGGCCTTCCGCTGCCGGCGAGGAATACGTTAGTGCAGTGAAGGCCTGATGCGATCGAGTGCCTGGCGGAGAGGCGACGATCTATGACCCCCTAACTGCGACTGCGCATACCTAACGCCTTGAAAGTATCAGAACCAACGACCCTGTATTTCAAGATTCCGTGGTTGGAAGATCCGCAGTCGGGCTAATAACTTAGCCTGGTTGGGATGACTTTCTTGGGGCCGTAAGCAGACCGGCAGATTTTGGGCCGTGAAACCTGGTTTTGGATTTTTGATTAATGCGGAGACTGTTCCAGCATCTTTAGGTACGACTCTTGAAATTTCCTCGAGTTCTGCGGGCAAAAATTGGACTATGTCGCTTCGGTTACTAGCTTTGTATTGAAGTAACTTTCCATCGCTTCGGTACCGCCTTCCGAACCGTGGCCGGAATCCTTTATGCCGCCGAAGGGTAGCTCTGGCAGCGCCAGTCCATGATGATTGATTGACAGCATCCCGGCTTCAATATCGCGGGCAAGGTCGGCGCTCGTCTTCGCGGAAGTCGTGTAAGCATAAGCCGCCAGCCCGTATGGCAGGCGGTTGGCTTCCGCAATGGCCGAACCGTAATCAGAAAATGCACTGACGATCGCCATCGGACCGAAGGGTTCTTCGTTCAGCACGCGCGCATCTTCTGGAACGTCGGTCAGAACTGTTGGCTGGAAGAAGTTGCCGAGATTGCCGATCCGTTTGCCGCCGGTTGCGATCTTCGCGCCGCGCATGACGGCATCGGCCGTCAGCGCTTCCATGGCTTCGACTCTTCGCGCGTTGGCCAGCGGTCCCATTGTCGTGCCGTCGCTCAATCCATCGCCAACAGCGACTAACTCAGCCGCCTTGACGAAACGGTCGAGGAATTTTTCAAAGACGCGTTCCTGGATGAGGAACCGCGTCGGAGCCACGCAGACCTGGCCGGCATTTCGAAATTTCGCACCAGCCAGCAGTCTAACCGCCAGATCGATATCGGCGTCATCGAAAACGAGCGCCGGCGCGTGGCCTCCCAGTTCCATCGTGACGCGTTTCATGTGAGCGCCGGCCAGCGAAGCCAGTTGCTTTCCAACGGCGGTCGATCCCGTGAAGGAAATTTTCCGGATAACCGGGTGCGGAATAAGATAATTCGAAATATCGGCTGGAATTCCAAAAACGAGATTGAGCACGCCCGCCGGCAGGCCTGCGTCTGCAAAGGTGCGAACCAGCTCGGCGCAGCTTGCCGGCGTCTCCTCCGGCCCCTTCACAATAATCGAGCAGCCGGCGGCAAGGGCCGCAGAAACCTTCCGCACCGCCTGATTCAACGGAAAATTCCAGGGACTGAAGGCCGCCACCGGACCGACAGGCTCCTTGACAACCACTTGCCTGATATTGGTCGCTCTCGGTGGAACCAGACGCCCGTAGGCCCGGCGAGCCTCTTCGGCAAACCAGTCAATCGTATCGGCAGCCCCCGCCGTTTCCGCTCTGGATTCAGCGAGCGGTTTGCCCTGCTCCAACGTCATGATCCGCGCGATCGCCTGAGAGCGGTCGCGCAGGATCTCGGCGGCTCGACGCATAAGCTTTGCTCGCTCGAACGCACTTACGCGCCGCCATTGTTCAAAGCCGGCGGCAGCGGCCGCAAGCGCTTCGTCGAGATCGCTCTTGCTGGCATTCGAAACGCGGCCGATGACCTCGCCCGAAGCCGGATTGACTATACCGAGATGGTCGTTTGAGCCGTCCCGCCACAAGCCATTGATGTAAAGTTGGGTATCCGGATATCCTGACATGTCGCTCTCCATTGCCGTCAGTAGCCGAGTGCACAACCATCTTTCCGATGATCAGAAGCGCCCAACAGTGTGTTGTGTTGATCGTCAATCCAGATCGCCTGGGCACCGCCGATCGCCCAGCTCGGAGCGACAACCTTGAAGCCGCGCGCTTCGAGATTGTCGCCGATCGAGGTGCGAAGACGTCCTTCGGCTTCGATCGTCGCGGTGCCAGGAAGCGGAAAGAGCCGAGGTAAATCGATGGCGCTCTGAATGTCCATATTGAAATCGAACAGCTTGGAGAGGAAGTGAGCGTGGCCCATCGCCTGATAGTGTCCCCCCATAACGCCGAACGACAAAACGCTTTTGCCATGGCGGGTCACCAGCCCCGGAATGATCGTGTGCATGGGCCTCTTGCGCGGCCCCATCGCGTTCGGGTGGCCCGGCTTCATGACGAAGCTTTGTCCCCGATTGTGGAGCAGGACGCCGGAGTTTGGCGCCATCAAGCCGCTTCCGTATGGATGGAAGACCGAGTTGATGAAGCTGGCAACATTTCGGTCCTTGTCGACGACCGAAATATAAACCGTGTCCGAATGCTCGACGCCGTGGAGGACCGCCGCGGCGTCGGCGGCCGTCTTCATATCGATCTTGGCAGCAAGACTGTCGGCAAGTTCATCAGACAACAGGAAATCGACCGGAACATTCGATACTGCCGCGTCGGCTATCCAACGATCACGAGCGGCATAAGCCAGCCGAGTGGCTTCAACTTCAATGTGCAGATTGTCGACGCCCAGCGGATCGCCTTTGCGTTCAAAACGCTCCAAGATCTTCAGGATCATCAGGGCGATGATCCCCTGCCCGTTTGGCGGGCATTCATGCACCGTCCATCCTCGATATGTTGCGCTGACAGGCTTCAAATACTCGCCGGCGGCAGATGCAAAATCTTCAAGTGTATGGAGACCGCCCAGCGAATTCAGCCGTGTCACCATGTCGTCCGCCACGGAACCACGATAGAAGCCGTCACGGCCTGAAACTCCGATCGCTTCGAGTGTCTGTGCCAGTTCGGGCTGACACTGAACTGATCCGACGGGTGGGGCCTGATCGTCGATCAAGAAAATACGGCGTGTCGAAGGATCGCGCAGCAACAAGTCCCGTTGGTTCGAGATGTCGACGGCAACTCGCGGCGTGATCCCGTAGCCGTCGCGCGCCAACGCTATCGCGGGAGCGAGAATTTCGGAGAGCGGCATCCTTCCGTGATCGGCGACCAGACGCGCCCATGCATCCACCGCACCGGGAACCGTCACCGCATGCGGCGACGATCGCTCGATCGAGGTGATGCCGTTGTCCCGATACCACTCGAAATGCGCCGCGGCCGGCGTGCGGCCCGAGCCGTTATAGGCAACGACATCATCATTGCCATTGGATGCGAGGAGCGCAAAACAATCACCGCCGATGCCGGTGGATCCGGCCTCGACCACACATTGCACGGCACAGGCCCCCACCGCGGCATCGATCGCCTTGCCGCCGGCCTTGAGGATGTCGATCGCAGTCAAAGTCGCCATTGGGTGCGATGTTGCTGCCATCCCATTGCGACCGACAGCTATCGATCTTCCCGGCATTTCGAAATTTCGCATGTCGTCGATTCCCTTGCTCAGTAGAGGCCGGTCGCCCTCGCCCATGTGTAAGTGTCATCCAACGCACGGGCGGAGCGGTCGAACAATTCGTTGATCTGTGCTTCGGTAATGATGAGCGGCGGGCAAAGCGAGTAGTTGTCGCCAAGGGCGCGCGTGATGACGCCATGGACCTGGGCCTGCTTGCCTGCGTGAATGGCAATGCCGTCCGTTGGCTTGAACGGCTCTTTGGTTTCCTTGTTGCGAACCAGTTCGAGGGTCCCGATGAGGCCGCGGCCGCGGGCGTTCCCAACGAGCGGATGGTCGCCAAGCTCCTTCAACCGCCTCTGGAATACCGGGGCGACATCCCTGACGTGACCGACAATGTCGCGCTCCTCATAGATTTTCAAGGTTTCCAAAGCGACGGCGGTTGCAACGGGATGGCCGCTATAGGTGAAACCATGTCCGAATGTTCCGATTTTCTCGCTCTCGGCAACGACTGCGGAATGGACCCTTTCATTGATCATCAATGCGGATATCGGCTGATAGGCGGCCGAAAGCTGTTTTGCCATGACGATCATATCCGGCTGAAGCCCGAAGCTTTCGGAGCCGAACATAGTGCCGAGCCTGCCGAAGCCGCAGATGACCTCATCTGCGATCAGCAGCACGTCGTATTTTTTGAGGATTGCCTGGATCTTCTCGTAATAGGTCGGCGGCGGAACGATGCAGCCGCCGGATGCCATCAACGGCTCGGCGAAAAAAGCACCGACCGTTTCCGGTCCCTCGATGAGGATCATCTGTTCGAGCGAACCGGCACAGCGCGTCGCAAACTGTTCCTCCGTTTCGCCCGGACGGCCGTAGCGATAAAATTCCGGGCAATCGGTATGGAGCACTCGATCGATCGGAAGATCGAAATCGCGATGGTTGTTCGGAAGCCCGGTCAGGCTGGCCGAAGCGATCGTCACGCCGTGGTAGGCCCGCATCCGCGATATGATTTTCTTCTTTTCCGGCTTGCCGATGGCATTGTGGTAATACCAGACAAGCTTCATGGCCGTGTCGTTGGCCTCGGAACCCGAATTGGCGAAGAACACCTTCGACATTGGCACCGGTGAAAGCTGGATGAGCCGGTCGGCAAGCTCGACCGCGGTCTCATGCGTCTTGCCGCCGAAGCTGTGATAGAAGGGCAATTCCTTCATCTGGCGGGTTGCCGCGTCTACCAGCCGCTGTTCGCTGAAACCCAGCGACGCACAAAACAGCCCGCCAAGCCCCTCGATGTATTTATTGCCGTCGCTGTCGATGATGTGGATCCCCTCACCCCTGGCGATCACCAGCGGGCCGTCCTTCAAATGCTGCGAGGCATTTGTATAGGGATGAAGAACGAAGGCGGCGTCGCGGGATTCGAGCGAGTTGAGAAGGATGGTCACAGTGGTTCTCCAAATGATGGGTGTGTTTCGATGGCGACGCTGGGCCGGTCAGCCGGCGCGACCTCTCGGTACGCCGGCTGCCAATCGCTGCCGAAATGCGAGCGCTGCCGCTTGATCAATCAAGCTTCGTCTTGATCCACTTCTCAGCTAGCTTATTGATCGTGCCGTCCGCTTCGGCCGCTTCGATCGCCGCATCGAACATCGACTTCAAGACGGTATCGTCCTTGCGAAGGCCCGCCGCGATGCCTTGTCCAAAGACGCCGCCTTTGAATGTCGGACCAGCGATCTTGTAGTCTTTGAAGTCGTCCTTACCGAGCGTTGCAGTCAGTGACGTCTTCTGGGCAATGACGGCGTCGATACGACCGGCCTGCAGGTCCAGATCATGCTGCTCGACGGTCTTGTATTCCCTGGCATCGACGACGCCCTTGAAATAGGTGTCGAGAAAGGCGGCGTTCGCCGTCGACACCTGGGCGCCCACGGCTTTGCCCTTCAGCGCGTCTTTAAGCGGCTGCAATTCCTGCTCGACCTTCGTCTTGTCGCCGGCAAGATCGACCGTCGTCCCCGTGCCCGGCAGATCTGCGAGAGGACCGGTTTTATCGACCATGAAAGCGGCCGCGGTCGGAGCATAGGGCTTGCTGACGAAATGACGGCAAGACGCTTTTCGGTAACGATCATCGACGCCATGATGGCGTCGAACTTCTTCGCAGTGAGCGATGGAATCAACCCGTCCCAATCCTGGGCGACGATGGTGCACTTGATCTTCATGCGAGCGCAGAGGTCGTTGGCAAGATCGATCTCGAAGCCTGCGAGCTTGCCGTCGGGGCCGGTGAAATTCCAGGGCTCATATGCACCCTCGGTTGCAATGGTGATTTCCGTCGGTTTTGTCTCAGCGACGGCAACGCCAGCCGACACCACGCCAAGCAGAGCGGACGTCAGCAAAAGTTTGGAAAGTTGCATATTGGTATTCCCCTTTTTGTAGCGCCCTGCCCTTTTCCCAAGGCAAGGCTGTTGCAGACTCCGCGCGTCCGGCGATTTGCTAGGACGTGCGAACCTTGATTGCCTCGGCCGTCAGGCAGAGGAGTTCGAATAAGACCTGAGCGGCAATTTGCGCCGTGTTCGAGGTAGGGTCGTATTGCGGAGCGATCTCCACGACGTCGCCACCGACGATGTTCAAACCTGAAAGACCGCGCAGAATTCCAAGCGCCTGGGCGGATGTCAGCCCACCGACCTCCGGTGTTCCGGTGCCGGGCGCAAATGCCGGATCAAGAGAATCGACATCGAAGCTGACGTAGGTTGGGCCTGATCCGGCGATTTCTCTCGCCTTTGCGATCACGCCGCTGATGCCGAGATCGCCGACTTCTTCCGCATGGATGACGGTCATGCCCGATGCATAGGAGAATTCCCACAGATACTCGGAGTTTCCTCGAATTCCGATCTGGATCGTCCGCCTGGGATCAAGCACGCCGTCGAGAACCGCCTGGCGGAACGGTCCACCATGATGGAATTTGCAGCCCTCAAATGAACCGCCCGTATCGCAATGCGCATCGATGTGGATCATCCCCACCGGCCGATGCCTGCCGACAGCCCTGAGGATGGGAAGGCTGACCGAATGGTCGCCGCCCACCGCCAGCGGCACGACTCCAGCTCCTATCAAGCGGTGGACAAATCGTTCGATATCCTGGTGGGACGCAGCGAGATCAAAACGGCTTTTGAATGGGACATCGCCCACGTCGGCAACGCGTGCATTTGCAGTTGGGACGGCTCGCAGAACATGATTGTAGGGACCAACGCGATCGACGTTGCGTAAGGCTCTCGGTCCGAACCGCGCACCCGATCGGTTCGTTACCCCGAGATCCATCGGAATTCCGAAAAGGGCAATGTCTATATCACTGAAATTGGGTGCGGCATCGGGACGATACGGGGCCTTCAACAATGTCGGAAGGCCGCAATAGGGCGCCTGACGGCTATCGCCGTCACCAAAGACCAGTTCGGCGACCTTTCGAAACTCAGGATCGAACACTTCACCGCCCGAAGCATTCAAATAGCGCTTCCGCAATTCGTCCAGACTGAGAATCTCCGACATCGGACCTCCATATGTTCCGCCCCATCAGGCCGCGATCAAAAAGCCGACAATGAGCCATTGCTTGTTGTCGCCAACATTGTATACATAATCGTATTCTTCTTGATCGGGCAAGAGGAAAAACGTTATGGTGAGTTCGCCGGGACCCGGTGAATGGACCAGAGATGGAAGGGGAATTGATTGGCAGCGACCAAAACGGAACAGCGGGGATCGTTGCGCGAGAGCACCTATGCGCAATTGAAGGACCTGATCCTCAGCGGCCAACTTCGCCCCTCGGAGCGCCTTTCTGAAGTGACGCTTGCCAAACGCTTCGGCGTCAGCCGAACGCCGCTGCGCGAGGCGCTGATGAAGCTCGAAGAAGAAGGGCTTGTCGTCGGGCAGCGGAATTTCGGCTACACGGTGACCGATCTTGATGTGACCAAATTCTGCAATCTGCTGATTGTTCGCGAAGCGCTCGACGTTTGCGCCGCGCAACTCGCCTGTGAGATGGCGACCGAGGAAGATCTCGATCGGCTTCGCGGCGTCATCGTCCAGATGGTGGAACTCAAGGAAACGACCAACGAGGCGCCGTCGGACGCCGCGCGCAATCTCGATCTTGGACTGCACATCCATCGCGTGATCGTCGAATCCACTCGAAACGAGGCCCTCGTGAGAGCGACGGATCAAATCTACCAGCAGCTTCGCCTCGCACTTTGGCTCGAAGTCCTTTGGGTCGATCTGGAGCACACCGATCTTGATGAGCACCGGGCGATCGCAGATGCCATCTGCGCACGCGATAAGGAGGCGGCCGCGATTGCAGCTCGCGCGCATGTCCAAAGCTCGCTCAAGAACATGTCGAAGCTTCAGCGCATTTGGGCGCACCGGCGCGCTGCCGAGTGAAGCAACCCTGATCGGTCATCAAGAGGTCCACGCATGGCATTTATCGGAAGTTACCTGACTCTCATCGGTTTCGGACCGACCGGTTGGGGCTGGCTGCTTCTGACCGCGGCGACCATGACGATCGGAGTATCCGTCTGCGGCTTTCTGGCTGGAACGGTGATCGGCTCGGTCGTCACCTTCATGCAGCTGTCCCGCCACATGGGACTCCGCTGGCTTGCCGACTGCTACACGACCGTCCTTCGCGGCGTGCCTGACCTTCTGGTCATCTACCTCTTCTATTTCGGCGGCAGCGCCTTCCTCGGGACTGTCGGCGGCCTTTTCGGATATCAAGGTTTTATCGGAATGCCGGCCTTTTTGACCGGGACGCTGGCGCTTGGCGTGGTTTCGGCGGCCTATCAGGCCGAAGTATTTCGCGGAGCCTACAGATCGGTTGCGCCCGGCGAAATCGAAGCCGCCAGCGCCGTCGGCATGCGGCCGTGGCCCAAATTCAGGCGTATCGTCGCGCCGCTCGTCCTTCGTTACGCCATTCCCGGCCTTGGAAACACCTGGCAACTCGTGCTGAAGGAGTCGGCATTGATCTCCGTCACGGGCCTCGTCGAACTACTGCGCCAGTCGCAGATCGCCGCCGGCTCCACTCGCCGGCCCTTCGAGTTCTACCTGTCGGCGGTCATTCTCTACCTCGTCGTAACCTGGTTCTCCTCGATTGTGTTCAAACGAATGGAAGCTCGAACGACCCAAGGCGTAAGGAGAGCGCTATGACGGATATCGGCTTCATGTGGGATACGTTTCTCACGCTTCTGACCGGTGTGCCACTAACCCTCGAGCTTGCGGTCACCTCCATCCTGGCAGGCAGCATCCTGGCGCTTGCGATCTCGCTGCTGGCGGTGACCGGCGGTGCGATGGGACGAAACATAGCCGGTGCCTACGTCTTCGTCTTCAGAGGTTCGCCTCTGCTCGTCCAAATGTTCCTGATCTATTATGGCCTCGGCCAGTTTCGGCACGGGTTGCAAGACCTCGGGCTCTGGTGGTTCTTTCGCGAGCCCTATTGGTGTGCGGTGCTGGCGCTTACTCTGAACACGGCCGCCTACTGCAGCGAAATTTTCCGCGGTGGCCTCAGGGCCGTCTCCAGCCAGGAGATCGAGGCGGCACGCGCCTGCGGGATGTCGGGCGTTCTGCTCTTCAGACGGATCATCCTTCCGATCGCCATCAGGCATGCGCTGCCGGCCTATGGCAACGAGATCATCCTGATGCTCAAGGCAACGGCGCTCGCGTCCGTCATCACGATCATGGAGGTCACCGGCCTGGCCGGAAAGTTGATCGCCGACAGCTTCCGCGCCTTCGAGATCTTCATCGTCGCGGGGGCGATCTACCTCGCAATCAATTTCATCGTGACGCGCATGCTCTTGCTGATCGAATTCTGGCTTTCGCCGCACATGCGCATGCGGTTGCAATCTTAGATGGGAGTATGCATGTCTGGCAGGGGAACGTTTTCGGCTAGCGACAACAAAGACAAAAGCGCTGCCGTTTCGGTCAAGGATCTTCGCAAGTGCTTCGGCCCACTGGAAGTGCTGAAGGGAATTTCGCTTGAAGCGCATGAGGGGGACGTGGTTTCCATCCTCGGCTCATCCGGTTCCGGCAAATCGACGATGCTGAGATGCCTCAATATGCTCGAAATTCCGGACAGTGGGGAAATTCGCATCGGAGGCGAGATGTACGCTCTGAAGAAATCGGGGCATAGAACGGTGCCGGCTGACCGCAGGCAAGTCGACCGGATGCGCGAACACATCGGCATGGTGTTTCAGAGCTTCAATCTTTGGTCGCACATGACCATCCTGGAGAACGTAATCGAAGCGCCGGTGCACGTGCAGAAGCGCAACCGTGCGGAATGCATTGCAGAGGCCGAAGCCCTGCTCGAACGGGTCGGTATTGCCGACAAGCGAAACTTTTATCCCGCGCATTTGTCCGGTGGGCAGCAACAACGAGCTGCGATCGCGCGCGCACTCGCGCAGCGGCCGAGGGTCATGCTGTTTGATGAACCGACCTCTGCTCTTGATCCCGAACTCGTCGGCGAAGTGCTCAAGGTGATGCGCTCCCTCGCCGAGGAGGGCCGGACCATGCTAGTCGTGACGCATGAGATGGGCTTCGCGCGCGACGTTTCCAATAAAGTGGTGTTTCTTCACAAGGGTGTTGTCGAAGAAGCGGGCGCGCCTGCTGAGCTGTTTAAGCAGCCGAAATCCGAGCGGTTTCGCCAGTTCCTGGCACATGAGCGCCACTGAGGGGCGGACCCGAAAGAGAGTTTCTAGTAGGTTGAGACCGAGGCGCGATTAGTAGTTTAGGGACCGCGGCTCCAGTCGCAGCTGGATGAAAGCTCAGTGGCATGTATGGACGGCCTCCGCGTGGCATGTATGGACGGCCTCCGCGTGGCATGGCGAAAGTTGGTGTTTCTGGCGGATTGGTCGGGTGCAGGCATGTATTCGGCCCTTTGATTGCCGGGTGTTCATGCCGATCGCCAAGGGAAGGCTGAAAGAGCTGCTGGCCGAAGAAGGCTTGCGGCTTGAGTGGAGCGGCGCGGTGGACAAGACACAAACGCACCGGCCGCTCGTCAACATCTACCGATCGAATGGTGAAGAAGTCGGTAAACGCTGTTCAGGAGGGCCTAGCCATGAGATGGAGTCCGAAGCGTCGAAACGACTGGTGCGCCGGATCGCCGTGAGGATCATTATGGCCGCGATCCTCTAACGTGCCTGACCTTGTTGGTCCAGTTGGGTGGAAGAAGGCGCATTCCGAGATTGCGGAGCTTGCTGGCCGTCCATCTCCTTCACGGCCAGATCCCAGATCTCGGCGTCCTTTCCTTCGGGGCAACCTTGACGTTCCCAAATTGCGTATGCGCGACGGCGTAGCTGCTCTTCATCGTTGAATTGCATAGTCGTGTCTCCTTGGATGATGGCGAAGCGCGTATTAGGCGCCGATAAACATATGGATGACTATGGCTATTGAGAGTGCCATTCCTGCCAATGCCGCTGCCTTCATCGCAAAGGACTTGAGAGGGTGGTCGCAGACGGCGCGAATTATTTTTTCCGACTGAAAGGGACGTGCGGAAGTAATCAACATATCATCATCCTCATTCCTATGCATCAGTTCTGTATCAAGACGTATCTTCAGCCCGTAGCGCTAGAAGCATAGCGCGCCTTAAGTGAGCAGAAGTCAAACAGTCCAAGGGCATATCAAGAGAAATACTTATTATATATTTTTGGAACCTTATTGAAGCGGGCAAGTTGGGGTGCGGACGTGGAGAACGCTGAACACAGCGACCCCTTCTCATGTTCATCCTGAAATTTGCCCAGCGGTGCGGGGTCTTTTCCCCTCAGGTCAGTTAATTCAACCAATGCCGGATCGTAGCCACAGCGCCATCTCTGGCACGAAAGACTTTGGCTGCGCTCGCAACACTGTCACCCGATATCTGCGTGAAGGTGGAGCGTTGCCTTTTAAGAAGCCGGTTCGGCGCAGTGCTTTCGATGGCCCTGACGATTGGCTTCGCGAAAGGTTCTTCCGTCATGAGGGCAATGCGGATGTGATCCGCCAGGAATTGTCGAGCGAGCACGGAGTGGTCATCGGTCTGCGTTCGGTAGAGCTTCGAGTCCGGCAATGGCGCCGTGAGTTGAAGGCGCAGAAGCGCGCGACAGTTCGGTTCGAAACGCCGCCGGGCCGCCAACTGCAGATCGACTTTGGCCACCCACGTATGATGCCGCTCGCGATGACGGACGAGGCTGAATAGCGCGACGGCAATGTTAGAGGCATGGTGATCAGCCTGCCGGCGCTTACAGCTGGCTGAGTCACGGATTCGGAGAGGGGCGGCAATGCTAACAAGCAACGCGGTGCCTGGACGTTGGTGTTTGAAACGGTCGGGTTCAGGCGTACCACAGTAGTGGGTTCGCTGATCGACCTCGACCGCGCCGTGCCAATCGCCAAGCGCCAGATAGTCAAGGCCGGCCCGCCGTGCCCGGTATGGGCAAGCCCGATGCGGAGCCCTGTCTGGCGTTGCTTCGCCATCCATCCATTCAGTCAAATCCCGCCCCGGGGCGGCGTGTGGTGCAAGGCGCAGGCAATAGAATGACGTCCCTCGCCAACTCGAGCGGTCGGGACTCAACAGCAAGCACGACATTTCCCGGCACTTCTGCATTCAGCGTCGTCCAAAGCTGCGTTGACTGCAGCGAATCGTGGTTGCCGGGCAAAATTATCCATTGGATCGGGGCGTGGTTCTGCATCTACGCGAGAGCCTGTCTTCGCACATCCGGCGCAGGCGTTTCGGTGTCTTCACGAACGCCCCAGTTCAGGGAGCGCGATCGGACTGTAGAGGCAGCTTAGCTGTCGCCGGAACGATCTGGAACGAAGGTGAATATCGCAGGATGGGAGTACGGTATTTTAGTCCCCGCGGCGCATCGCATCGAGCGATCTTGCTAGCTGCAATGTGCGCCGCCGAAAGTGGGTGGTCTCGTTCGCCTCGAGCGGAATCGAACCGCTGACCCCACTGTCAGTCGCGTAAGAGGCATTTATGGAACCGCATATCGTTAATGATGCCCTCAGATATAGGCGTTCGATTAACAACCATGAATGGTGTCTGCAAAGGCGCGATACAAGCTGGCGATCCGCTCGAACTTGTCGCGGCAGCCGCCGCTGGGACGCGTCATTGCGCCAGCCGCGCGGAGGATCCGGCACAATGGCCCGGAAAGGTTTCCTGAAAGTACTGTCCGGGAGAGACACCGAAGGCCGTCCGGAACACCGCAATGAAGGCGCTGGGGCCCGAGTAGCCGAGCGAGAAGGCGATATCGCTGACGCTTTGGCCGACGGCGAGCCACTCCACTGCTTTGAGGAGTTTCGCCTGCTGACGCCAGGCGCGGAAACTCATGCCTGTCTCAGATTGGAAATGGCGCTGGAAGCTGCGGGGGGACATGGCCGCACGTGACGCAAGTTCATCGAGCGGCCAATCGGCACCCGGTTCATTCCGGATGTCTGAAGCGATGCTGCGGAGGCGTTCGGATCCCGGCGAGGGAAGGGACAGCGGCGCGGCTGGGCTCGTCTCAAGCTGGTCGAGAATGACCGCGACAAGGCGTTCGGCACGAGCACTACCGGCGTCCGCACGAGGTATCTCCAGGAATGCCAGGATCAGTTCGCGCAGGAGCGGTGTCGTACCGATCACGGAGACCTGGGACGGGAGGTTCACGACCCCGTCGGGGCGAAAGAAAAGGTAGCTGCGCTCCGTCTCCTGCAGGTATGTCACTTCATGGAGGACGCCGGACGGCACGAATACGGCGCGTTCAGGTGGAACGATGAAGTAGCCCCGCTCGGTCTCCAGCCTTAGCGAACCACGCACGATCTGGAAAAGCTGCGCGCGGTGGTGCGTGTGAAAGGAGTAGGTTCGCCCGGCGGGCTCTGCTCCACCCTGAGCGACAGCGGTGTGCGGATAATCTCCAAATCCGTCTTCCGGCAGATGAACGTTGGTCAGGTTGTCGCGGGCAATCATGGCGTCTCACAGACAAAATTTGACAGACTGCCGATAACACGTCGGACGGCATTTCACTAGATTGATATCACCGCAGAACAACTTGGACGTAAGTTATGACATTCGAACTCCGACAAACTGAAATCTCGGATCGCTTTGCGCCTAGCGTGCTGACGAAGCTGATAGCTTTACGAATTCGAGCGCCCGTCGTCCTTCAATGGTGGCAACGGCGCGAAACAGAAGAGGCACTACAGTGGCTATCGGACCGCGAGCTGGCGGACATAGGCGTCGCGCGTCATGAGATTCGCGAGCTGGCGCGATCGCAGGCAACCGCATTGTCAGAGAGGTAAACAAGATGCACGACGATGGTTTTTTTGACGATGAAGTCGCGGCTAGCTACGACGACGCTGACGGGATCTCGGCCCCGGAGGTCGTTGATCCGGCGGTCAGTCTCCTGGCCGAGTTCGCAGTCGGCGGGCGCGTTCTGGAGTTCGCGATCGGTACAGGGCGCTTGGCGCTGCCTCTCGCGCGGAAAGGGATAGAGGTAGAAGGCATCGAGCTTTCGCGAGCGATGGTGTCTCGCCTTCGCGCCAAAGAGGGCGGCGCCGAAATTCCTGTGGCGATCGGCGACATCGCGACAACGCGTGTCGGCAGGCGCTTTCCCCTCGTTTATCTGGCTTTCAACACGATCAACAACCTGACGTCGCAGGAAGCGCAGGTCGCTTGTTTTCTGAACGCGGCCGCGCACCTTGAAACTGGCGGGCACTTCCTAATCGAGGTTGGCGTCCCGCCGCTTCAGCGGCTTCCGCTCGGCGAGACGATCCTGGCGTTCGACCGCACTGAGACGCATTGGGGGCTCGACGAGTACGACGTGGTAAGCCAGAATTTCACCTCCCATCACATCCGGATCCGGGACGGGAACTACAGGCACTTCTCGATCCCGTTGCGTTATGCATGGCCAGCTGAACTAGATCTTATGGCGCGGCTGGCCGGCCTAAAGCTCAAAAATCGATGGGGCGGCTGGAAAAAGGAGCCGTTCACAAGCGTCAGCGATCGACATATCTCCGTTTGGCAGAAGATCGCCGATTAGGCCAGGGAGATGGACGAGCGGAAGGCAATGGCGACGGAGACTTCCACAAAGGTCACCTGCGATGCCTGCTGGGAGGCGGAGACAAGTTCCCTTTACGACCGGGAACGGAGCGCAAGCATAGAGTGGAAAGGCCCGCCAGCACGCACCAGCAGATAGGTAGCAAGGCCCCGACTTTGAGGGGATTTGTCGTTATGAATCCTCGCCGAAATCTCTGTCTGACTGGCGTTTCGTCTCGGCCTTTATCCACTCACGAAAGGCTAGGATACATGGATCCTCGCTGCTGCTCTCTGGGTAAACCAGATGATAGGCATATTCCGGTGCTACGCTGATGGCGATGTCGAATACCTTTA
This sequence comes from Rhizobium lentis, assembly GCF_014200175.1. Taxonomy (GTDB): domain Bacteria; phylum Pseudomonadota; class Alphaproteobacteria; order Rhizobiales; family Rhizobiaceae; genus Rhizobium; species Rhizobium mulingense. The sequence continues at coordinate 28,174 of NZ_JACHBD010000025.1, forward strand.
CCAACCTGCCATCGGCGAGGTCACTTGCGATCATGTCGAGGTCGGCCAGACCGATCCCGCCGCCATCGATGACCGCTTGAACCACATGGCCCGAATCGGTGAAACCAACACATCGGCTATCGTCGAAGTCGGTGACACCGGCCGCAGCCATCCACATCCGCCAATTGGGCCAAACCATACCGTCGGTCTTCCAGTTTACGTGAAAGAGCGTGTGATTAAGTAGATCCCGCGGCTCGTCCAGTTTGGAACCGCTCTCGATTAGCTTCGGACTACAAACCGGTGCGATGATCGTGTCGAATAAGCGGTCCGATCGCGCCTGGTCATAGTTCCCGGTGCCGAACCGGATCGCGAGGTCGATGTCGTTCACGGCGAAGTCTCGAACCTCGTCAGTAATGTCGAAGGTCAGTTCAAGAGCTGGGTGTTCGGCACGGAAGCCCGGGAGTCTGGGCAGGAGCCAATTCGTGGCAAATCGTGCGCTGGTAGAGATACGTAGGTGCGCCGGGTTCCGTGCCATTCTGCGGGCGCGGCTGATGCCGCGCTGCAGCGTATCCAGGGCGTCCGCGGCAGCCTTGAGCAACAAGGCGCCGCTCGGCGTGAGCCGGATGCTACGACTAGTGCGCATGAACAGCACAAGGCCGAGCTGCTCCTCGATTTCTTTGATCTGATGGCTGACTGCTGCGGGCGTCAGTCCGACCTCAGCGGCGGCACGCGTGAAGTTCAGGTGTCGCCCTGCCGCCTCGAAGATCCTGAGGGCTCGTGTTCCGGGCAGCGTGCGGCTCATCGATCTTCAAGTCCTGTTTGACGATTCATCGAAAACTATTCGTTTCTCTAAATTCATTCAATCAAAGACAGTCTGGGCATCGGCAACCATGTGCGCGGGGCGGTCCGCCCCGGCACCGATCCCGGAGTGAATAAATGTCACCTTCCCCATCCTCTTTCGTCGTCGAGCGCAATGGGCGGATGGCGACCGCAGACGACCTAGCTCCGCTCGCCTTCGCGGGCTACGCCCACTTCACCGCGATGCAGGTGCGTGAGGGCAAAATTCGCGGTTTGAACCTTCATCTGGAGCGGCTTCGGGGTGCCTCGGTTGAACTGTTCGGTTGGGCACTGCCAGACGACCGGGTCCGATCCTATCTGCGGGCGGCGCTGGAGGGCGGCCCGGCTGACCTCTCGCTGCTGGCAACGGTGTACTCCCCGGCCGGAGAGTTCACGGTGGCCGGATCTGATGTCGAACCCGAAGTGTTGGTTCGCACCGGGCCAGCTGCGTCTGGCCCGAAAGGCCCGCTGGCTCTAGCCGCGGTCGAGTACGAACGCACCATTCCAGCCGTAAAGCACGTCGGTGAGGTGGCTAAGACATATTTCCTCCGGCAGGCGGTCCGGCAGGGCTTCGATGATGCCGCCTTCGTTGATCGAACCGGGAAGTTGAGCGAAGGGACGATCTGGAATCTGGCCTTCTGGGACGGCGCCGCGGTGGTCTGGCCCGCAGCAGACGTCCTCCTCGGCACCACAATGAGTATTGTTCGCCGGCAACTGGATCGCCTCGGTGTCTCCCAGCGCATCCGAGACGTTACGCGCGATGAACTATCAACCTTTGCCGGAGCGGCGGTCATGAACTCGTGGACACCGGGTGTGCCTGTTCACCGGATCGGCTCGGTATCATTGCCCGAGGCCCCGTCCTTCCTGGAAGTGCTTCACCGCGCCTATCACTCCGAGCCGCTCGTGACTCCTTGATGCCGGAATAGGCATGCCGCTACTTCAGGGGCCAGATTATGGCCCTGAGCCGCCGAGCATGTGTCTTGTGGACGAGTGTTGTTATTCTACATCTGCGAAAGTCGATCACCGTGAGATCGGCAAAACAGGCGTTCGATCTGACGTCGCTGGCCTCCATGTGCCACCTTATCCGGCTAAGGTCATCGGGCCAGCTTTAGTGTCAATTCGCCGGGTAAAGTCTCCAGCCACTGCCGCAGCAACGACAATCGAAATGTTCGAAGACAGATCCGCGCTCTCGCTCTCTGGCTGTACATCTGCCAATCAGCTAGACATGATTGAATAATTCCGCTGGCATGATAGCTTTCGTGCGTGACAAAACGGGGCGGGAATGAATGATCCAACGTGGAGCGCCCATGTCCGGTCGGCCTGATGAACTCGTGTCTTTTTTTGGCGAGGGCCTGAAACTCACCAATGCTCTCCCGCGGTTACGAAGGCCTACGAAATTGCAGCGGCGTCAGGGGCGACCCTTTGGGATCTATATCCGGAGCTGCTTGATCCCGACCAAAGGTCGATGATCGAAGCCGTGCTTGCCGGTGGCCTGCCACGCAACATCGCGATCGGCGGTTCGCCCGGCAAAAGTCGCAGTGTTCTCGTTTTCGGTACTGAACGGGGCCTTGGGGTCGTCGAGGCAAGCGCGAATTCTGAGGCGTCGACCGGAGGGGCCGATCGCGCGCTCCTTCTTCATCAGGCCAGACATGACGTTCTGACGGGACTGGCAAACCGCCGCCAATTCACCAGCGATCTCGAGACAAGCTTTCCCGTGCCTAAGGGTCACAAGCTCGCGCTGATGCTGCTAGATCTGGATGACTTCAAACCAGTCAACGACACGCTTGGGCACGGCGCCGGCGACGTGGTGCTCAAAATGACGGCGGAACGGATCCAAGAGATACTTCGCGACGGGTGAAACCGCCTACAGACTTGCGGGCGACGAATTCGCCGTCATTCAGCGGGGCCGGGATCAGCCTGCGGAGGCCGAAGACCTGGCTGGATCCCTGGTCCGCGCGTTCAAAGAGCCATTCACCATCGACGGGATCGATGTATTTGTCGGCGCAAGCGTGGGAATTGCCATTGCGCCGACCGATGGCAATGACGGCGAACAGTTGATGAAGGCAGCCGACATCGCGCTCTATGCTGCCAAGAACGATGGACGCGGCCGGGCGAGAACGTTCAACCTCTCGATGATGATCATGCTGGAGCAGCGTGAGACGCTGAGGCGCAGTTTGCGTGTGGCCCTCAAGGAGCGGCAGTTCTTCATCGAATATCAGCCGTTGGTGGAGGTGTCGGAGGGAATCGTCGGCTTCGAGGCGCTGCTGCGTTGGCGTCATCCTTATGCCGGAGTGATTCCGCGGAGTGTTTTCATCCGATGGCCGAAGCCGACGGTCTCATGGGAGATATTGGAGCGTGGGTTCTTGAACAGGCGTGCAGCGAGGCGTCGACGTGGCCTTCGCATTTCATCGTGGCGGTCAATCTCTCGCCGGCAGAATTCCTCCGCGGCGGCTTCACCGATCGGGTATCCGGAATCCTCGACGAGGTCGGGTTTCCGGCAGAGAGATTGGAGATCGAGATAACCGAAAGCGTTCTGCTTGAGCGCACCACCAACAATCTCGACATACTCCATACTCTCGAGGTCCTGGGCGTCCGAATCGCACTCGACGACTTTGGCACTCGCTATTCATCCCTCAGCTACCTACAAAACTTTCCGTTCGACACGATCAAGATCGACCGGCACTTTATCAAGGATGTCGAGACCAATCCGTAGAGCCAGACCATCGTCCGCTTCGTCATCGGCCTTGCACATGGGCTGGGTATGCGAATTACGGCCGAAGGCGTCGAAACGGCCGGTCAGGCGACGTGGCTTAGAAGAGAGAAATGCGATCGACTACAAGGGCATCTTTTGGGTGCCCCGATGTCCTCCGAAGCCATCGGCGATTTCCTGCGTCAGGGGTTGTTCGCGGCGGCTTGGATAAGCTAGACTGATGAAGCGCCGACTGCGTCTCGCGGCGGCGCGCTGGCAGGCTTCCGAGCTAAGGGCGGAACGTATCCTCCCCCGAATGTCATTTCTATCTTCCATTGCCGTCACCCCGCGGAAAGCTCCTCCTCGGCGTCGATGGCCAGCGCCCTGCATACGGTCACCCAAATGCAGCGACGACGGCGTGTGCCAAAGCGGTGGTCGCCGCCAAGGCCAGGACTGAAAGTCCGGCTCCGATCAAAGCAACCAATCCATCGCGTTCCATCGGTGCGACTGCGATGACGATCAGGGCGAAGGCCCGCAAAAAATTCCCGAAGGGTATGGGCAGTGCGATTGCGATGGCGAGAAGAAAGATGGGAATGCCGAGCAGCATCCGCACTGGTTTGCCGGCGAGGACCGCAAGCCGGTCACGTCGCATCATCTTTTCCGCCCAGGCGACGAGAGGTGCCCCGTATAGCGAAGCGCGGAATCCACGACCGCTGTCGAAAGCATGCGCCGCTTAAGAGCAGAAGGGAGCCAGACGGTCTCGCGTCCCACCGCGATTTGGAGAGCGACCATTGGCCAACGGCGTTCCAAACACCATCCCAAACGGACCAGGAACTGGCATAAGTGTCGGCAAAGTCAGAAGCAGGGCGACCAGGGAAGTGCCGGCCTGTCCCAGGACGGATATGGCCCTTCCGACTTCGATACCGCCGTCAGCGCGGCCCTGAGCGGCAAGCTCGCGCAGGCTGCCCGAGGCGACCCCTTCCCTACGCTCAGACTCTCCATTGCGCTTCGTCATGCTTCACCATCCCCCGGCGTCTGTTTCAACACGCCAATCAACTGCGCACATCCAGGCGCACTCCTGTCCAGGAGATCGATCGGATCCTTCCAGCCGATTGAAATGCCGACGGCGGTCGAGACCGACCAGCCCAATTCGTTGGTTGCGCGCTCGAGCAGGCGGGGCGCCTGAGTTGTCAACACAGTGAGGCACGGGTGATTTCTGTGGGCGCCTTCGCTGCGGCGACAAGCGCCGCCACTTCGTCCTGCAACGGCGCGATCAGCAACATCGAGAAGATCGAGGCGACGATTTCAGAGAACATCTTCACATTCCTCCTGTTTGTTTCGGGCGGCGGCGCGCCCAGGGTATTGAGGGCGCTGGGATTGGTGCGGGTCTTCAGCAGGCTCCAGGCGACGCCGCTTGCGATGATTGCGAAAGGTGACGCCGAGCGACAGAGCGGCGGGGGCTTCTCCAGGCCCAGCATGTCGGCGATGAAGATCTTCGAACCGATGAAGACGAGCACGAGCGCCAGCGCGGGTTCGAGATATTTGAAGCGATGGATCATCGCCGCCAGCGCGAAGTAGAGGGCGCGCAAGCCCAGGATCGCGAAGATGTTCGCCGTGTAGACGATGAACGGATCCGTCGTGATCGCGAAGATCGGCGGGACCGAGTCGACAGCGAAGATGACGTCGGCGACCTCGATCAGGACCAGGTCCATGAAAAGCGGCGTGATGAACCAGACAGTCCTGCCGGTCCGCGGATGTGCCTGCTTCACGAAGAACCTTTCGCCGTGATGGCTGTCAGTGATGTTGAAACGGCTGCTGATGAAGCGCACCAGCACGTTCTTGGAGACGTCGGGCTCAGCATTCTTGAAGGTTTTATCGAAGGCCATTCCGCGCAAATCAATGTCGCAAAGCTAGGCCAGACGCTAACGGTTTTCACCGAGATTACCCTGAAGAACCACCGGCAGGTCGACTTCGCCCGTTTCCTGGCGACGGTCGAAAAGGTTGACCAGGTCATTTAATGCCATCTCGTCTCCGGCGGCTATGACTATCTCTTGAAGTTCGTTACATCCGATATCGGCGAGTATCAGACGATCACGGAGCGGCTCTCCGATCTGGAGATCGGCATCGACAAATATTTCAGTTTCGTGGTGCTGAAGTCGCCCATCGTCAAAGCGCATATGCCGTTAACGCGTCTGTTTCCTCTGTGGGTTGGCCACGCGCTTTCAACGCCACGCGGACACTCATGCTGTGTTTGCCAGCCGAGGCCTCTTCAGTTGCTAATACGTCGTGCGGAAATCAGGGCATCAAGTCCTTCATTCGATAATAGGTGCCCACAATAGGCAGGAACCAGGGATTCCCGGCATGCAACGGAACCGCGGGCCAGGCAAAACCGTCAAGCGGGTTGGCGTCCTTCTGCCCCATGGCCATATCGGCAAGCGCGTTGCCCATGAAAGTCGATAACTGGGCTCCGTGGCCGGAATAACCCATGCTGTAAATCACCCCGTCGGCGCTGCCCGCCCGAGGATAACGATCCTGCGTGCAACCAACGAGGCCGCCCCAGCAATAGTCGATCTCGACATTTGCGAGCTGCGGGAAGACGCTAACCATCTGCTGGCGTAGAAGCTGACCCGAGCTAACGTTGCTTTTTTGGTTCGATATTGCCGAAAATCTGGCGCGGCCGCCGAAGAGCATGCGGTTGTCAGGTGTGAGGCGGAAATAATTGGCGATGTTGAGGGAGTTCGTGAAGTTACGGTTGCCCGGAAGCGTCGTGGCAATCTCCTGCGAGGTGAGCGGACGTGTCACAATGATGAAGGAAGCGATCGGCATGAGCCTTCGGCGGAAATAGTTGAAGGTGCTTGGGGTATAGGCGTCTGTTGCCAGAATGACTTGGCGCGCGGTTAATGTGCCTGTCGGCGTGTTGAGGCGCCAGCCATTCCGCATGCGTTCGCGCGCGGTGACGGGGCTACGTTCCCAGATCGCCGCGCCATGGCGGTGGGCCGCCTGGGCCAAGCCATTGGCGTAGCGTCCCATGTGCATCATCGCGGATTTCGGAGAGAGAATTCCGCCATGGAAGGCATCCGAAATCACCTCCTTTCGTAGGTCCTCACGCGTCAGCCATTCGGCTGACGGGTCAACCTCCCGCCGGATTTCTGCGCACATCGTTTGGAGCTTGGCCACGTGGGACGGCTTCGAGGCCAGTTTGATTTTGCCGCCCCGCCGGAAGTCGCACGCGATCTTTTCATCCTCGATGATCCGTTCAATCAAATCGATCGAGTCATCATAAGCTCGCCACAAGCGGCGTGCCCGGTCTTCCCCGAGATGTTGTTTTGCGGCGCCGAAACTTGCGAAATGACCGCTATTGAGGTGCCCTCCGTTGCGACCGGACGCACCATACCCGACGTGCTCCGCTTCCAGCAGAGCGACCTTCACCCCGGATTGCGCCAGTTTGCGCGCAGCGCTCAGGCCCGTGAAGCCCGCACCGATCACGGCCACCTCGAAATCTCCCGAGACCGGGCCGGCGGTGCCCATAGCAAATGACGTGGAAGTTTCATGCCAGTACGAAGCAAATCTCATCGCGCCAAGCCCTTATGCTCGTCTGATCGAATGCTTCAAGTATAGACCTGGTTGCGCTCAATAGTGCGGGGCGATCGGCCGCGTCCCGCAATATTTCACTTTCTTGTGAGGTGCGAACCACACGATATTTTGTTCGCGTGGCATGCGCCCCAGGTGCCGCAGATTTGAATGTGCTCACCGCATTCCGGCGCGCCTACCGCGATGATCGTTCAGTCATAAACACACATAGATCTTGCGCACCATATGCGATCAATAGACGAGAACATCTTTACCGTTCATGCCCGAACAGTTGCCCTTAGAGTCGGACACACTCTAAGCGGAGCCAAGTGCGATTCCTGCCGAATCGCGGCTTTGTTAGGTAAAAGATTGCGGACTATGCCTAAAAGCAAGCCGAACCTGCCGCTCTTTGCATGTAATATCCTAACAAGATTGCACCTAATGCCCGGATTAGAGACACTGCCAGCGCGGTGGACGATCCGGAGAACGGAGCGGATAGCTAAAATGCAAAAATCGGTGCGCCTGAAGTCGTTCGAACTAATCGCGAAGGATATCAAGAGCGTTGACGTAAGCCTGCTTCATGCCTTGTCGACCGGCGTGGGCTGGCCGCATCGTCTCAAGGATTGGGAGTTTCTGCGCCGCGCCGGCCGGGGCATCGTCGCCGTGGATGGCATTGGACGCGTCTTCGGAAGTGCAATGTGGTTTCCTCATGGAGACGATTTTGCCACCATCGGCCTCGTGATCACATCGCCTCGCACGCAGTCACAGGGAAACGGCCGCTGGTTGATGCAACAAGTGTTCGAGCAGTGCGGCGACCGCAATCTGGCTCTGAACTCGACCGATGCGGCTTATAAACTCTATCTGGCGCTCGGTTTCACAAAGGAAGCGACCGTTTACCAGTATCAGGGGGAGGTCCCTCCTGCGCTACCCGCGCTACCAGCTTTGAATGGTGAGTTGAGTGCGCTGTCGATCGATAAGATCGAGGAGATTACCGCTCTGGATACATGTGCCTTCGGGACGAACCGAGCGCGCTTGCTTGCCCTTCTTGCAGAAGGTGCTGCAATTTGCGTGCTTCGGCGCGGCGGCGGAATCGTCGGCTACTCCATGTGTCGCGAGTTCGGACGCGGTCACGTGGTCGGCCCTATCGTGGCAAGCAATGATCACGATGCGATGCATCTCGCGGCCGTGCATCTTGAAGATCTGGCTGGTCAATTTGCCCGCGTCGATACGCGGGAGAAAGGCCCATTTGCCAACTTTCTTCAACAAAGCCGGCTGGCTATATCCGAGACCGTTACGACCATGTCTAAAGGCCGTCCGTTCCTGAATCGAAAAGCGAATGAACCGGCGGTATTTGGCCTCGCTGGCCATGCCTTGAGCTAGTCTTGCCGATGCCAGAGGAGCGAAAATCCAGAGCTGCGACCATCTGGTACGATGGTGTCCAGCTAATCTGCCGCGTGAGAGACGCAGACCATCGTGCCGTCAGTGGTGTACCTCAAGCAAGCGGTCAATAAGATATCGCATTGATTGATCCTGCCCGATAGACAATTTGGTCTTGCAGGTCCCGCACTTTCCGTGCTGGCAGGATCTGCTGACGTTCGTCGAGTTTCGACCTCGAAAGCAATATCGTCCACACCGCTCGGAGAACGCTGCGAACAGAATGTTGGGTCAAAATGAAGCGATAGGGCGATAAGCAAAGGCCGCACGTCCCGCGATGACGACCGGGGCGGGCAAATAATCTCGTTGATCGGACGTTCATAGATATTATCGAGGCGCGTCATTAGATATCTTTTCAGGCCAGTGTCATACTTCTGAACCATCAATACGTGATGGCCCCAGCCGTCGCCTTGTTCTGCCGGTTGGCGATCAGATCATCGACGACAGCCGGGTCGGCAAGTGTCGAGGTATCGCCGAGAGCGCCGAAATCGTCCTCGGC
>NZ_JACHBD010000026.1 GCF_014200175.1 Rhizobium lentis
CAACGGCCATCCAAATAGCCAAATCGACGACCTGCTGCCGTGGACCTATGCCGCAAGGCACGAACTCAAAGCCGTGGCCTGAAAACAGCGCTTACCCATAATCCGTCAGTTTATATAGATAGTCCGAGCCTATCCATTCGCTAGTATAACCGATACAGCCAAACCGATAGGGTCTCGATCATGCAAGCCAATGCTGCTATCCGCCTGGACTTCCGCTCTGATACGGTCACCCGTCCCACCCTTGGCATGCGTGCAGCGATGGCTGCCGCCGAGGTGGGCGACGATGTCCTTGGCGACGACCCGACGGTCAAGGCGCTCGAGGCCCGACTTGCCGCACTGTTCGGCAAGGAAGCCGGACTATTCGTGCCAACCGGCACCATGTCCAATCTCGCTGCAATCATGAGCCATTGCCAGCGCGGCGAGGAATTTCTCTGCGCAAGCGGAGCTCACACCTATCTGTGGGAAGCCGGAGGCGCTGCGGTGTTGGGCTCGGTCCAGCCGCAGCCATTGCCGGTGCGCGCCGACGGCACGATCCCCATCGAGGAGCTTCACGCCGCGGTGAAGGACGATGATCCGCATTTTGCGATCACGCGACTGGTCAGCATCGAGAACACGTTCGCCGGGCGGGTCCTGCCGCGCGACCATCTGGCCGAGGTCGTCGAATTTGCGCGGGAGCGGAAGCTCGCCACCCATCTCGATGGTGCGCGGCTGTTTAACGCGGCTGCGGCGCTCGGCGTTGATGTCGGGTACCTGGCAGAGGGCTTCGATAGCGTGTCGCTGTGCCTTTCAAAGGGGCTGGGGGCGCCGATCGGATCAGTGCTGGTCGGCGATGCCCCATTGATCGCCCGTGCGCGCCGGTGGCGCAAGATGCTCGGCGGCGGAATGAGGCAAGCAGGGATAATTGCAGCGGCTGGGCTGTACGCGCTCGACCATCACGTCGACCGGCTGATCGAGGACCACGCCACTGCCGCACCGAACAGCCCCTGCACCGTCATAGCCCGATGACTGGGCCGGTCTGAGGGGGAAGGAGAGCGTGCAGACCGGATGGGCGGTCGGAACTGGCGGAAAGACTGCCAAGGCAGGGGCGCTTTCCATATTTACCTGAAGAAGCACCGATATTGTAGGTGGGGTCTGGTGGAGATGCGGTAGGTGGCAGAGACCTTCGCCACGTTATTGGACTGGTAAACGACGCTGGTTACGCGTCGAACAAGCAAGGAAGCAACGCATGCATCTGTTCGCACGCAAGGACCTCGAGGAAGCCGCCGCACTCGTCTACCGGCATATGTCACCTACACCGCAATACGTGTGGCCGCAGATCTCGGAAATGGCAGGGGCCGTGGTCTGGATCAAGCACGAGAATCATACGCCAGCCGGCGCTTTCAAGGTCCGCGGCGGAATCACCTTTATGGATTGGCTCCGCCGCGGGGGTTCGGCCAGGGGAATAGTCACGGCAACGCGCGGGAATCATGGCCAGAGCCAGGCCCGTGCCGCGCGGGCAGCCGGTCTTGCCGCCACGATCGTTGTCCCGCAGGGCAATTCGGTCGAGAAGAACGCAGCCATGCGGGCCTTTGGCGGCGAGGTCATCGAGTACGGCCGCGACTTCGACGAGGCCCGTACCGAAGCTCGGCGACTTGCCGCCGAAACGGGCCTATTTCTGGTACCGCCCTTTCACGAAGAAATCGTCCGGGGTGTCTCAAGCTATGGGTTGGAACTCTTCACCGCAGTGCCCGATCTCGATGCGGTCTATGTGCCCATTGGCTGCGGCTCGGGGATTTGCGGCGTCATCGCCGCGCGCGAGGCCCTGGGCCTGAAGACGGAAGTGATCGGCGTAGTTTCGACGCACGCGCCGGCCGCGAAGCTCTCCTTCGAGGCCGGACGACTGATCGAAACCGAAACGGCACTGACGTTCGCCGACGGCATGGCCGTACGCATTCCCGTCGAAGAAGCATTCGCAATCTACTCGAAGGGCGCCTCGCGGATCGTCGCCGTCAGCGACGAGGAGATTGCCGAAGCGATGCGCCTCATCTACCGCGCGACCCACAATGTCGCCGAGGGTGCCGGCGCCGCGTCGCTTGCGGCGATGCTTAAGGAAGCCTCTGCCATGCGCGGCAGAAAAGTCGGCCTTATCTTGAGCGGCGCAAATGTGGACGCCGAGGTCTTCCAGAAAGTACTGGGTGGGGAGACACCACCGGCGGCGACGGTAAGCAAGTGACAGTAGGCGGCACGAGAGCTTAAGGCAGCGATTACTGCCCATAGGCTGATCAATTTCGAATAACCTTTCGGCGGCCGGAGAAAACCGCACCCCCGGCGTACAATCCCAGCCAGGCAAAGCCGATGGTTTCCATCGACTCACTCACCATGTCCTTCGGCGCCTATGTGGCTGTCCAGGATGTCGATCTCAGTGTCTCCGATGGCGAGTTCCTCGCTATCGTCGGACCCACCGTATGCGGCAAGAGCACCATACTCAATGCGATCGCCGGCCTCCTGAAAGCTGCAAGTGGCATCGTTTCCATCGATGGTCAGCCGGTGCGCGGGATCCAGAACGACATCGATTACTTGTTCCAGGATGCATTGCTTCCGTGGAAGACCGCGATCAGAACGTGGAGTTCGGTCCTATGTTCAAGGGTGTCGGCGCTGCCGAACGTCGCAAGCGGTCGATGAGATGGCTCGCGAAAGTCGGGCTAAAAGGTTTCGAGCATCGCAGTCCGCATCAGCTTTCCGGCGGTCAGCGCAAGCGCTTGCAAATGGCGCAGTCGCTGATTACAGGGCACCGGGATTTCGGAAGATCGAAAAAATCCCGCGAGACCAATTTGATCTATATTGACACCAATCGCCAAACCAATTCTATATTGATCGCACAACGATCCTGATTGGTAGCGAATGGTGGTGAACGTGAAAGCAACTCCGACACTTGAAGCAAGCCGTGCGCCTTCGCAGGCGTCTGTAGCATGCGAAGCTCCCACGCAACTGTTCATCGGCGGCGAATGGGTTTCGGCAAAAGGTGGCCGGACCTTCGATGTGATCGATCCTTCAACTGCGGAAGCAATCGCCACAGTTTGTGACGGCGACATCCCGGATGCAATGGCGGCCGTCGACGCGGCAGAAAAGGCGGCTGCGGCCTGGAGGGCAACGTCGCCGCGGCGGCGCGCAGATGTCCTGATGAAGTGTTTTCACCTCCTTCTCGAACAAGCAGAGTGGTTGGCGCAACTGATCACGGTGGAAAACGGCAAGGCGCTTCCCGACGCGAGATCGGAGGTCGCCTACGCGGCCGAGTTTTTCCGTTGGTATGCCGAGGAGGCCGTTAGGGCTCCCGGTGAATTTGGATCAGCGCCTTCGGGCGCAAACCAGATCATCGTCAGCCATGAGCCAATTGGTATCGCCGTATTGGTAACGCCCTGGAATTTCCCGGCAGCGATGGCCACCCGAAAAATTGCCCCGGCATTGGCTGCAGGCTGCACTTGCATCCTGAAGCCGGCAGCCGAGACGCCTCTGACGGCGCTCGCCATTGGAGAACTGATGCGGCAGGCAGGTGTTCCTGCCGGAGTGGTCAACATCGTTTCCACGAAAAAAGCCGGTCCTCTGGTCAGCGCAATGCTGCATGACAAGCGGGTCCGGAAGCTGTCGTTCACCGGCTCGACAGGCGTTGGCAGGATACTATTGCGCGAGGCCGCGGACCAGGTCGTCAGTTGCTCAATGGAATTGGGCGGCAACGCGCCTTTCATCGTATTCGACGATGCCGACCTTGAAACGGCGGTCGCCGGCGCAATGGTTGCAAAGATGCGCAACGGCGGTGAGGCTTGCACGGCCGCAAACCGCTTCTACGTCCAAAAGGGAATTTCTGCTGACTTCATACGCCGCTTCGCGGAGGAGATGGCAGCGCTCAACGTCGGGCCGGGACTGGCACCGGATACGCAGCTTGGACCACTGATCACCGATGCCGCGGTTGCCAAGGTGGAGCGCCTGGTAGACGATGCGATCGCCAAGGGAGCCCGGCTGGTGACAGGCGGTAGCAGGTTGAGCGGCGAGGGTTTCTATTATTTGCCAACCGTTCTCGCCAATGTCTCTCCGGACGCCGAGATTCTTCGCGAGGAAATCTTCGGTCCGGTTGCGCCGGTGATTGTGTTCGATACCGAGGACGAGGTCGTCGATCTGGCCAACGACACCGAATATGGGCTTGTATCCTATATCTTCAGCCGAGACCTCAAGCGTGTGCTTGCGGTCGCCGGCAGGCTGGAAAGCGGCATGGTCGGGATTAACCGCGGTGTCGTTTCCGACGCTGCGGCGCCGTTCGGCGGCATGAAGCAGAGTGGCCTCGGGCGCGAAGGCAGCCATCACGGCATGCTCGAATACCTGGAAACGAAGTACATCGCCGTCACCTGGTAGGTCGTTGCGAGCAACGCCGGTTACTGGTTGGCGATCAGGTACCGACGTCAGGCAGGCTTCGAACACGGAACAATGACGCGGGTATATGTAGCAAGAATAGGAGAGATGAATGTCCTTACTGAAAACCATCGACCCGGATCCATCCTTCGAGCCGAAGCATAGAACTGCCGAGCCGGATCGCCTCATTTCGGGCAGCCCCGCTTTCAAGACCTGGCTGCAGGACACCGCCAAGGACGGCAAGGTCAATACCGGTGTTTTCGAGGCGACGCCCGGTGAAACGCACTCCATCAAGGGCGAAACCTTCGAATTTTGCCATCTCGTACACGGTGTGATCGAACTGACGGAGAAGGACAAGGACCCGGTCATTTATCGCGCCGGCGACAGCTTCGTGATGAAGCCGGGCTACGTCGGGGTCTGGAAGACGATCGAGACGGTGCGGAAGATTTTCGTCACCGTCACCTGATCATTCGAGCAAACGATGCCGCTATTACGTGCATCTTCGCATCTGCAGGCGGGACGGGGCGAGGCGGCTGGCAAGCCGTTTCGGTCGCCGAGATTTAAAATTGATGGGCGGTTTGTCCGTCGCTCTTTACTCGGCTTGTATGTCCGTGTCGTCCGGTACGGCCAGGAGTCTCGCTTCTCCGCCGCGGCTTCATAGATCCTTCGCTCTTATCAATGGCGAGCAGTAGACCCACGAATGGATGAACTCATGCAAACGGAATCGATCGTTCTTGCGCCTTTCGAGGCTCATCATGTGGGCGGAGCCCTCGCGCTGTCGCGTGCAGTGGGTTGGGCGCACAGGAGCGAAGACTGGGAAATGATACGGTCTCTGAGCGAAGGACGCGTTGCGCTCGCCGGCGACCGGGTTGTGGGTACCGCCCTCATGACTCCCTTCGGCGACACCTGCTCTGCCATTAACATGATTATTGTCGATGAAAGCCAGCGTGGCCGGGGGGTAGGAAGAAAATTGACCACCGCCGTGTTGGAACTCGCTGGTGGGCGTGAATGCCGATTGACGGCGACGAATGACGGCTTGCCTCTATATGAAAAACTCGGATTCGCCGCGACGCACCAAATCCTCCGTCATCAAGGCATTGCCGGTCAGGTCGATGCTCCTGAGAATGTTGAGTGGATCGATCCTGGCGCGCTGCCGGCAATCAAAGCGCTCGATCGTATGGCATTCGGGGCCGACCGTGACGCGGTATACAATGCCTTGGCAAGGGAGGGGAGTTTCGCCGCCATCCGGAGAGGTGATCGTATCGTCGCATTTGCGGCAACGCGGTTGTTCGGAAAGGGTGAAGTCGTCGGGCCCGTCGTTGCGGAAAACTCGGAACAGGCGAGGGACTTGCTTGCCTTCATCCTCTCGGGCAAGGAAGGTCGCATTGTAAGAGTCGACATCCCTGAACAGACCGGCCTCTCATCACCGCTCGAAGACTGGGGGCTGCCTCGCGGGGGGACCGTCGTTGCGATGGTTCGCGGCGCGGCGGCTCGATCTGATACAGCGGCCGTTCAAACTTTCTGCCTTGCGAGCCAAGCCATCGGCTAACGTGAAATCCGAAGTGCGACCCGGCGACATTGGTCAGATCTGGCTGCCGCTGGGAAAAAGCGTCTCGCCCCAAAGGCGCCCGCGCGCGTGGCGATCACGAAGATGCACCAAAAATTCCGGCAAGGGTCGATTATCCTAATTCCCACCAGACAAGACATCGGCCTTTACGTGTATGCTGCCTGTCAACAGGGACTCCCATTCTGACGGGCGGCTCCTTAGATGCAATGCTGGCTGTCCCCCACGGCATCGCCGCAGCGCTCGGAGAGCTGGCCGGATCTGAGTCTGCGTTGACGTTTTCCCTCTGCTTTGCTGTCGACACGCAGCAGCCTTGAGCAGGCGCTCCCACTCTCGCAGCATCCACGGCTCCGCCGCCTCGAAATGGTAGGCACCCATGACCTCTTCTTCAGTTGTCGTCTATCATCATTCCAGCGGCACGAGATGCCGGCCGTCGAGGTTTGGACGCTGGAGCAGGTTTGCAAGCGGCACATGCACTTTGATCAGGGGCGATTTCAAGACGACGTAGGTGAAGTACTTGTCAATGCCGATCTCCAAATCGAGGAGCTGCTCCATGATCGTCTGGTACTCCTCGATTCCGGTGGTGACAAATTTTACGAGATAGTCGTAGCCTCCCGAAACCAAATGGCACTCGATGACCTGATCGACCTTCTCGATGGCGCTGATAAATCTCGCGAAGTCCAGTTGACGGTGGTTTTTCAGCGTGATTTCGGTGAACACCGTCAGCGTCTGGCCCAGTTTTGCGATATTGATCAGCGCAGAGTAGCCCTGGATATAGCCCTTCGCCTCCAGCTTTCTTACGCGCAACAAACAGGGACTTGGCGACAGGTTGACCATTTCCGACAGCTCGACATTCGTCATTCGGCCATTTGTCTGCAATGCGTTCAGTATCTTGACGTCAATTCGATCGAGTTTCATTGGCTAGTTCCCGCTGATGAGGATTGCGCGGACGTGGGTGACGTCGCTTAGCTGGGCCATTGATCACGAGGCCTTCGTCGCACTTCCGTTCACACGTGCCCGAGGCTGCCGGCGGATGTCTTTGCGGCGCCGATCACGACACATCTGCCTTTTGGCGGCGCGGCAGATGCCGCGGGCGATCAATGCGGGGTCGACCCCGGCCAATGCAGCGCCCCACGATCCGGCGAAATGGCTTCCTTGCTTTGTGATCGTTCCAAGTCATCGTCGGCCAACGTGTCTCTAGAAATTCGAAGAGTGGATCGCGTCGCAGACGGCCTCGGTAACCTCCCGGGTAGTGGCTGAGCCGCCCACGTCGGGAGTAAGGATTCCGGCGCCGGTCACCCGCTCGACAGCGCGCATCAGGCGGACCGAGGCTTCCCGCTCGCCGAGGTGGTCGAGCATCTGGGCAGCAGTCCAGAATGCGGCAACCGGGTTAGCGATACCCTTGCCGGCAATGTCGAAGGCGGAGCCGTGGATCGGCTCGAACATCGAGGGAAAGCGACGCTCCGGATCGATGTTCGCCGTCGGTGCAACTCCCAGACTACCGGCAAGAGCACCAGCGAGATCGGAAAGGATGTCGGCGTGAAGGTTCGTTGCTACGATGGTATCCAGGCTCTGCGGCTTGAGCGTCATCCGGACCGTCATGGCATCGACCAGCATCTTGTCCCACGTAACCTCGGGGAATTCCGCCGCCACCTCGCAAGCGATATCGTCCCACATGACCATGCCGTGCCGCTGGGCATTGGACTTCGTAACGACGGTAAGTAACTTGTGCGGCCGGGATTGGGCCAATCTGAAGGCGTAGCGCATGATGCGGGTGACGCCGACGCGGGTGAAGATGGCGACCTCGGTGCCGACCTCTTCGGGCAGGCCGCGGTGAGCGCGGCCGCCATGGCCAGAATATTCACCTTCGGAGTTCTCCCGCACAATCACCCAGTCGAGATCGCCGATACCGCAATTGCGCAGCGGCGAAGTTATGCCAGGCAGGATCTTGGTTGGCCGGACATTGGCGTACTGGTCGAAGCCCTGGCAGATCGGCAATCTGAGCCCCCACAGAGTAACATGGTCGGGAACATCCGGTGCTCCGACCGCGCCGAAATAGATAGCATCGAATTTCTTGAGCTGCTCCAGCCCGTCCGACGGCATCATCACACCATATTTCTTGTAGTATTCAGATCCCCAGTTGAAATTTTGGAAGGTGAATTTTACGTCGCCGAGTCGCATCTCCAGGTTTGAAAGAACAGTCTGGCCAGCAGCGATCACCTCAGGTCCAATGCCGTCGGCGGGTATGGTTGCGATGGAGCATTCACGCATAAAATTTCTCCGCAGCGTTATTGGCTCAAGTTGATTGCCGGCGACCGTAACAGGGCATGCGATCGGCGCCGAACCCGCGTCGCCGGCATCCTCAACGCCGCCCGAGAGGCGGTCTTTTCCGAAACGTCACATTCCCAGCGAGCGCTGGTCAACGTTGATCGAGCAATTTGATCTGGAGATCCTCCCAATGCTCCTGGAATGCATCCCGCGCCGTATCGTAGTGACGGCTCCTCAAGCTGTTGATGAGCCGCTCGTGTTCTTCCGCCATTTCTTCAGCGGTGGAGTAGAAATCCTGCCGCTGTGCGAGAAGAAGCTCGATCTCGCCCTCAAGGTCCGAATAGGTCCGCTTGAGCCGAGGGCTACCGCTGGAGGCGATGATCGCGCGGTGGAAGTCGCGGTCCGCAGCAACCAGCAGGGATCTGTCGGAGGACAGCGTCGACCTGTGCATGACATCGACCGCCTCCAGCGCCTGAGAGGGGATAATGCCGGTCAGCACGATCAGACGTATGGCCTCGCCTTCAATGGCGCCGCGCACCCGCGTGATATCCACAATATCGTCTGGCCCGAATTCGGGCACCACAAAGCCCCGGTTCGGTATCTGACGCAACAGACCTTGCGTGACGAGCACCTGGGCTGCTGTACGGAACGTGTGCCGCGAAGTCGAATGCTCTTCGCACATCTTCACGTCGCGTAGGAACTCGCCCGGTTGGAAGTCCCCCGACAAGATTCGCCGTCGCAAGGCGTGAGTCAGGACCTCCACTGCGCTGGCGGGCAAAGGCTCGACGTTCATCTCTGGATCTTCGGCTCGGTTCTTGGCGGGTAGCGACGGCATGGCTCTGGCTTTGCTCGTTGTTTATGTCGTATACCTACGCCACATGCGGCGGCGCAGGGCAAGGGAGATGATATCGTACCTCCGCCCCGCATGCTGACGGGTCCTAGATCTGCACGGACCGAAGCGCCTCGTCGACGCCTTCGAGCAAACGCGCCGCGTTGGCTGATGTGAAGATGAGCGGGGGCCTGATCTTCAGGATATGTGCGTCCGCTCCCGTCGCGGAAATGAGGATGCGCCTGTCGCGCAGGGCATTGACCGCCGCAAGCGCTCGGTCCATGTCGGGTGTTTTCCGGTCCCTGTCCGTAACGAGTTCGACGGCGAAATAGAGGCCGGCCCCACGAACATCGCCGACAAATTCGTATTTTTTCTGCAGGCTCCGGAGGCCGTCGAGGATTTCGCCGCCGACCTTGACGGCATTGTCCAACAGGCCTTCCTCGAGGATAGTGTCGAGCACGGCTCTTGCTGCGGCGATAGCGACGGAGTTGCCGCCAAACGTATTGAAGTAGCGCATGCTGGATCCGAATTCGGCAACGAGTTCGGGCCGCAGCACCACGCCGGCAACAGGATAGCCGTTGCCCATGGGTTTGCCCATTGTGACGATGTCCGGATCGACCTTGTGACGGCTGTGGCCCCAAAGATGGGTGCCGGTCCGCCCGAATCCGGATTGCACCTCGTCGGCAATGAACAGGCCGCCAGCCTTGCGCACAACTTCCGCCACCGGCGCTAATACGTCCGTCGGATCAACGTAGAGACCATCGGAGGAGAAGACGGAATCGGCGATGAAGGCCGCGAAGCCGCCGCCATGCCGCTCCATGTCGGTGATCTGCCGCGCGACATCCTCCGCCATCCGCCGGCCGATTTCCTCGACGGGCAGGCGATAGGAATCCGGCGCGGCGACCGTGCGAAGATAGGGATCCAAAGCCGACTTCCTGCCGAGTGACGGAGAGATTGCCGCCACCGCGCCGCTGTTGCCGTGATAGGCTTCCGCCGTGACGATGACGCCGGTTTTGCGTGTGTGGTAACGCGCGATCCGCAAGGCGAGATCGTTGGCTTCCGAGCCCGTGCAGGTGAACATCGCGCATCCGGTCCGGCCGAGTTCGCCACCGAACGTATTGATCAGGGCTTCGGCATAGTCCAGCAGCGGCTCCTGCATGTAACGCGTGTGGGTACAGAGTACCTCGAGCTGCTTCTGGATCGCCTCGACCACACGCGGATGCGAGTGACCCAGCGACACCACGTTGTTGTAGGCATCGAGATATTCGTTGCCGTGCTTGTCATAGAGGAAGACGCCCTTCGCACGGGAGATCTCAACCGGCGACTTGTAGAAGAGCCGATAAGCAGGCCCGAGCAGCCTTTGCCGCCTGGCGACATGTGCCAGGTCTTCACTTGTGAGATGAGAGGTGTCCTGAGGGTTGAAGCCATTCGGCATGTCGCCACGGAAGCCCTTGGGCAGGGTAGTCGCTTGTTTGGACATTGCTGTTCCTATCGTGTCAGAAGATCGGAAATCTGCGCGGTCGAAATTGAGTGAAACCACTCGAGGTGGGCCCAACCGGCTTCTGTATTGCGCAGGATATAGCGGCTATTCTCGGGGAAGATCTCTGCGCGCCAGCATGTCAGCAGCGCACGAACCGCAAGGCGGCCCATCGACAGGAAGGGAATGAGCCGGAGCTCCTCATCCGTCAGCTCGGCATGGCGGAGATAACCGCGCAGAACGTCGCGCGCTTCGTCGAACAGGTCTCGCCGGTTCCCATGGTCGAATGTTTTTGGCATCTGGTTCATCAACGCCGTGGAGACATCGACGGCGATGGCGGTACGAACCGCATCGCCGAAGTCGATGACGCCGGTCAGGAACTGTGGATTGGTGTGATCGACGACCAGGTTCGACGTATTGAAGTCGTTGTGGAGCACTTGCCGCCGGCACAGATCGAGCTTCGGCTTGATTTCGGCAAACCGCTCGAGCGCACGGACGGTCCAGGCCCGCTTGCCGCCCTCAGGGATGAAGCTCAATAGATCGGTGAGGTCGAGCAGATGGGTGACGTCCCATGCCACCGTCCGGTCATCTGCGGGGTGCGAGAAATCGGCCATGGAATGACGCAGTTTTGCTAGGATTTCGCCGATCCGTTCGCGCTGTGGAGCTGTGCAGGAAGTCCGGTCGAGCGGGGTGCCGGCAAGGAAGGTAATAAGGCGCGCGACTCGCCGCTCGCCGCCACTCGTAGTGACGGTCGGCAAATCCGCCCCATCGACATCGCGATATGTGCGGGGAATTGGTAGATCAGGGGATCGCTGCTCCAAATGACGCATCAGCGACACCTGGAAATCGAGTTCCTCGATCCGCTCAGAAGGATGAGCGATTTTCAATACAAACTTCCCCTGGGCGGCGCAGTCGAGGAGGAACGTGTCGTCCTTTTCTGTTTCAAAGCGCGTTGCCGAGCCGCGCGTACCATATAGCCGCTCGGCAATTCGTTCGGCTTCCGCAGTGCCCACGGTATGGCACGCCTCGGAAAGCTCAGGGACGCGGGCTGGCCCGCATTGATGCTTGTAACCCATCTTCAAACTCATTCCTGTCCCGCCTCGGAAGGGCAGTTCGATGACTTAGTATCTCATACTTCAGTTTTTGTACAACAATTTTATTTCGACGACGAATGGGATCAAGCTCAGCTTTCTGATGATTTCAAGCTTAATCAATAAAAAACGCACATTTACAATGCGTTGATGGCTGTTTTGGTGGCGAGTGGCACCCCGTCGCCGAGAAACTTCAGGGGCCGAAGATGCAAAAATTGTTGGACAATCAGTTGCCATTGCAGGAAAGATATGCAAGTGTGCTCCCACTGGTCGGAATGCAGCGAACACGTCGGATTGATCCGCTTTGGTGGATTGGCCCGGCATCTGAAAAGGCAGAGGAAATTGACCAGATTCCCAAAGGTACCTGCCGCGTCCGCATTGGGGGTCCGTCGGGACCGCGACCTCTTTAGACAGGCGGCATCCCCGCCAAATGACCTTGGATAGGCACACCGTGCCATGAAAATTGGAAGGAATACACGCGATGACTCAATTTCGACCGAAGTACGTGACCTTCGACTGCTACGGCACGCTCACCAATTTCGACATGGCCGGCGCAGCGCGACGCGTCTACGGCGAGCGCCTCTCCCCTGAAGCGATGTCAGCCTTCGTCGAGGCTTTCAGGGGCTATCGCCTTGACGAGGTGCTGGGCCCATGGAAACCGTTCGTTGAAGTGGTTCACAATTCAATCGAACGCAGTTGCAAACGCATTGGCATCCCGTTCAAACCCGAAGACGCGCAACGCATCTATGATGAGGTGCCAACCTGGGGTCCGCACCCGGACGTTCCGGCTGGCCTGTCCAAAGTGGCGAAGGAAATTCCGCTGGTCATCCTGTCGAACTCCATGAACAGCCTGATCATGTCGAACGTGGAAAAGTTGGGCGCACCCGTCCATATGGTAATCACGGCAGAAGAAGTCGGGGCATACAAACCTCTGATGAAGGGCTTCGAATACATGCTCGACAAGCTCGGCTGCGGACCGGAAGACATTACTCATGTCTCCTCATCCTTCCGCTACGACCTGATGACCGCCTATGACCTGGGCATCAAGAGCAAGGTCTGGGTCAACCGCGGCCATGAGCCCGCCAATCCCTATTACGAATACACCGAGATCAAGGATATCGGCGGGCTAGCGGCCGCCGTTGGCCTGGAGCCAGCCCTCAAGCGCGCCTGAAAAGTCAGGGCTCAGGCGCTGTGACGACGATGGATCGGGGCGGTCCGTTCGCCCCTTCTCTTTAGTCTGAAGGAGAGCAGGCATCGGCTTTCGGGGGACCCAACCGCACGCGTGACCTGCTGGCCTTAGAGACGACGGTATGATCCGAGCTTAACGCAACGGCACGTGGGACTTAGCAGGCGTTTGTTGCGAGTCGCTATCGCTGTCCGCTTCCGCGTTTGATCGGCGAGTTCGAAATTGCACGGGTCGGCTAGTCTTCCTCTTCATGAGTGAAGACGTGGCCTGAGGTGACACTGAACTTCGACCCCGCTCGGCCTGTTTCCTGGGATCTCCCGTTTGACTGTGTTCACAGCATCTTGCGCAGGCATCCGAAACGGCTACACCGCACTGTGACCATTCACTCGTTCGAAAAACCGGCTATGCCCTTGATCTCGGTAAACTCGTGCAGTCCGAACTTGCCGTATTCCCGACCGTTGCCGGATTGTTTGTAGCCGCCGAAAGGGGCGGCTGCGTCCCAGGCGGAGCCGTTGAGGCGGACGCTACCGGCGCGCAGCCTGCCTGCGAGCGCACGCGCTTCCTTCGGATCGCCCTGAATGTAGGCCGCCAGACCGTAGGGCGTATCGTTGGCGATCGCGATCGCTTCATCCTCACTGTCATAGCCGATGATCGACAGCACCGGGCCGAAGATTTCCTCCCGCGCAATTGTCATCTGATTGGTGACGCGAGCAAACACGGTCGGGCGCACGTAGTAACCTGCGTTGAGATGCGACGGGCGGCCAGGGCCACCCGCGACGAGGTCCGCTCCTTCCGCGATGCCGCGTTCGATCAAGACCTGGATTTTGTTGAACTGCGCAGCGCTTGCGACTGGTCCGAGGTTGGTGCGCGGATCCGAAGGCGGACCGACAACGAGCGCAGCCGCTTCCCTTTCAGCGATCGAGCTTGCTTCGTCCATTCGCTCGATGGGCACCAGCATCCGCGTTGGCGCGGTACAGGTCTGGCCGGAGTTGCCGAAGCAACGGCGTACGCCGGCGGCGACCGCGGCTGAGAAGTCGGCGCTGCGCAGGATGATGTTCGGCGACTTGCCGCCAAGCTCCTGATGCACCCGCTTGACGGTCGGTGCCGCCGCCTGCGCCACGGCAATGCCGGCGCGTGTAGACCCGGTGAAGGACACCATATCCACATCCGGGTGGCTGGCCAGCGCCGCACCAACCGTAGGCCCGTCCCCCTGAACGAGGTTGAACACCCCCTTCGGCACGCCGGCCTCATCCATGATCTCGGCGAAGATGACGGCGTTGAAGGGAGCGATCTCCGAAGGCTTCAGGACCATGGTGCATCCCGTGGCGAGCGCCGGAGCGACCTTGCAGGCGATCTGGTTGATCGGCCAGTTCCACGGCGTGATCATCGCGACGACCCCGATCGGCTCGTGCATGATGCGCGTGGTCCCCTGCATGTAGTCGAAGGCAAAGGTCTCGAGGGCCTTGATGGTCTGTTCGAAATGGGTAGCGCCGATGCCGGCCTGCTCGGCCCGGGCCATGGTGAGCGGCGCGCCCATTTCCCGCGAGATGATGTCGCCGAGCTCGTCATTGCGGCGCTTCAGGATCGTTACAATGCGCTTCAGCAGTTCGATGCGCTCGCCATTGGACGTCTGCGAGAAGGAGGCAAAGGCTCGCCGCGCAGCCGCGACCGCCTTTTCCGCGTCGGCGGCACTGCCGAGTGCGATCGTACCAATCGGCTGCTCCGTCGAGGGATCGATGACCTCAAGTGTTTTCGAAACCGAGGGCTCGATCCACTCACCGTCGATATAGAAGCTGTGGGCGTGGTTCATTGGTGGCTCCCTTGAATGGCTCTTATCCTCTTTGCCGAGTGAAATTCCGATCCGTCCCGCGGTCGCAACTGTTTGCATTTGTGGGAGAGGATATGAGAATCGGAGACGTCGAACGGCGATCGGAGTGTACTGACCGAAGCTGAGGCCGATCACGGCGCCAGATTGTAAATCTCGGCAAGGTCGCTTAGATCCCAATTACCGCCAGACAAGACCGCACACACTTTTTCATCTGGCTTGACGTCTATGCCGCCGCCCAGCAGCGCTCCTATGCCGATGGAGGCGGCTGGTTCCGCAATCAATTTCGCATCCTTGGCGAGGGCACGCATTCCGGCAATGATGTGTTCGTCTTCAACAAGAACAATCTCGTCGACATATTTTTCGATAATCGGGTACGGATTTTGACCCGGAACGCTTAACCTCAGACCATCCGCGATCGTGTTTTTTAACGGAAGCGAGGTGCGCTCCTTGTTTTTCCGGCTGTAGAAATATTTCGGCGTCAAGGCAGGCTCTGCCGCGATAACACGTACCGATGGCTTGGTTTCCTTAATCGCAGTGGCGATGCCCGAGATCAGCCCTCCACCGCCCAGGGGTACGATGACCGTATCCACATCTTCCAAGTCTTCGAGGATCTCACACCCGATCGTTCCCTGACCAGCCATTACGACGGGGTCCTCGAAGCCGTGAATGACCGCATAATTGTGTCCGTCCGCGATCTCGTAGACTTTTCTCCATCGAGCAGCATTATCACCATCAAAAAGAATGACTTCCGCGCCAAGGGCTTCTGTATTGGCGATCTTGATTTTTGGCGTGGTGACCGGCAGCACCAATATCACTTTTACGCCGAGCATCTTGGCTGCGTAAGCAAGCGCCTGGGCGTGATTGCCCGACGAGGTCGCAATGATCCCGTTTTCGATTTCTTCTCGGGGAAGCGAGAGAGCCTTGTTCAGGGCGCCGCGGATCTTGAATGCGCCAGTGATCTGAAGGGTTTCCGGCTTGAGGTAGAGCTGACAACCAGCTGCTTTCTCGATTTTGTCTGCACGCAGTAGCGGCGTGTGTCTGACGTGCGGCTGTAACCGCTGCCGAGCTTCACGGATGTCCTGAATGGTCGGATAGTTGCGCATGGTGTCATGCCTCAAAGAACGGGAAGAAAGTGCCGACATTATTGGCTACAGCATTGCGATAAATTTTGCTGGCGGTCGTATTGTCTTGAATGGCCATCCCGGTGGAGTCAAAAATGGTGATTTCGGCATCACTTTCTCGTCCCGGCTTCCTCCCCAATAATACCTCGCCGATTTCACCGTGGATGTCGTCCTTGGTAATGATGTTTTTATCCAGCGGGTGCCAGGTCTCGCCCTTTGCCACGCATTGCGAAAGAGAGTCGACGATGATTTTGGCGTTTCGGAAAAGCTCCGGATCCAGCTCCTGTTTGCCGCGCTGATCCGTGCCGATCGCAACGATGTGCGTACCGGGCTTCACCCAATCCGCTTCTACAAGCGACCCTTTTCCTCGGGTCGTCGTGATCAAAATGTCGGCCCGCTCGACCGCCTCCTTCTTCGAGCTGGCAACGGTGACGGGAATGCCGAATTCTCGCTCGATATCCGCCTTGTAGTTGGAACTTGTTTGGTAGGTGCTGTCCCAGGCGTGGATCTCTTCGATCTTCATGATCTCGTTGATCGCCCGGATTTGCATTCTTGCCTGATTGCCTGTGCCGATCGACGCGATCGTCCTGGCGTTCTTTCTGGCCAGTGCCTTGACGGAGACGGCTCCCGCCGCTCCGGTTCTGAGGCCGGTGATCAAGCTTCCATCCATGATGCAAATCAACGCACAGCTCCTGGCATCAAACAGGAGAATCGTGCCCATGCTGTTCGGCACGCCGTGTTCTACCGGGTTGTTCGCGAACCCTCCGGAATGCGCCTTCATGGAGATGATTTCAGCGACTTTGTGGTAGCCAAGTTTGAAGTCGATCTCGCCACGCAGGGAGGGCAGATGAATTCCGATATAGTCGGGCTGTTCCACCTGATTGCTGCTGAAGGCCTTGTAAGCCTCTTCGACCGCGGTGATGACTTCCGTCATGCCGATAAGCCGCGCTACCTCATTCTTCTTGAGCAGCAGCGTTTCCATGCGTGACCTCTCTGTTCAATTCATTGGATGTGTCGGCGTATTACGACCCGACCTGCGCTGATCGTATCAAGCCTGCTGTAAGTCTATTGACCTTATTCGCGGAACCCCTGGCAGATTGTTTTATATCGCACGGCAATTTTGGTAGAGAGTACCGGCAGGTGCCCTTTGAAGCTTGGGCGGAGTGCTGGAACTATTACGCCACTCCAATCCTAACATAGGCGAATGAATGGGAGCTGACTCAGTCGATCTTCCTCGCTGTCGCGTAAGGTGCCGAATGACGAGCTTCCAAGGATCGGATCCTTTCCGCTACGCGAAATCTCGCAATGCAAGCCTATACTTCGCAGGGCGCTTCGTTTCCGGCATGGCGGGTTGACTGGGCGTACCTGTCCGCGTCTGCCATCCGGACCGCGGATCACTTTGACCCAGCACTCACAAGGACAAATGATGTTTCCCTCCAGCATTTTGTGCTGATGTTCGGCAATCTCCGAGCAATTCAGATGTGAGTGCCGGGCTATGATTGGTCATAACTTAAACATTCCCCTGCAAAGCAAGGACGAAGCCCATGACTACTTTCCGGCCGAAATACATCACTTTCGACTGCCATGGCACGCTCATCAACTTCCAGATGGCGGAGGCCGCCCGCGATCTTTACGGCGACCGAATGAGCGAGCAGAAAATGCTGCAGTTCATCGCGGATTTTTCCGCATACCGCCTTGATGAAGTCATGGCCGACTGGAAGCCTTATGCGGAAGTGGTCCATAACGCATTGGCAAGGACCTGCAAACGCAACGGCATCCACTTCAAGGACGAAGACGCGCAAATGGTTTACAACCGCGTTCCCACTTGGGGGCCGCATCCAGACGTTCCGGCGGGGCTTGCCAAGGTGGCCAAGGAAATTCCACTGGTCATTCTGTCAAATGCGATGAACTCGCAGATCATGTCCAACGTCGAGAAGCTCGGCGCGCCTTTCCACGCCATCTACACCGCCGAACAGGCCGGCGCCTACAAGCCGCACTTCCGGGCGTTCGAATATATGCTCGATATGCTTGGTTGCCGCCCGGAGGACATCCTGCATTGCTCCTCCTCGTTCCGCTACGATCTGATGTCCGCACATGACCTCGGGATCAAGAACAAGGTTTGGGTCAATCGCGGTCACGAGCCGGCCAATCCCTATTACGGATATACTGAAATCGCGGGCATCTCCGGATTGCCCGGCGTCGTCGGACTTTAAGGTGCCCAGACAGATTTGAGAATCCCGATCCCGCCGGACCAATAACCAGTCGCGGTTTGCCGTGGATCGGGGGCATCGCAGTTCTGCCGTGTTCGGCGGTGCGAAATACATTCACTCACGGGCAAGAATTTTCGGTGCCCGGAGCGAGACAATCGTGCTTCAGCAGCAAATGCCCGACCCCAGTCGGGATCGATCGCCGCACTGGATGTCAAGCGACGATCGCTTCGGATGAGCAAGCCGCCCGAATTCAACAGTGCGAGGGTTTTAGTCGTGGGTGCCTCTAATGATGCGGTTTCAGACGGCAGTGCGCGTCATCTCGACGACAGCCCATCCGTCCGGGAGCCGTTCACTAAAGCATATTTTGAGGACGCTGCAGCTATTCTGGCGACAAAGCCGAGCTCTCCCGGAACACCGCTGTCCGAGTTGCTACTGCGCCACTACGGTGTAACGGGAGCGATCAGCGTTCTCTCCTCGGAGGCTGAGTGTACCGCGGAGGTCAAGCTGTTGACCGGCGACCAATTGATCTTCAAAACGTCAACCCGGCCCGAAGGAAGAGACAGTTTCCGCTTCCAGGTTGCGGCCCTTGGCGGACTGGAGGGCGCTTCCGGTTTTGCAGCTCCTCATATCGTGCGTACCAATGATGCTAGGTTGATGTTCGAAGAGGAGAAGGTTTGCGGCTATCTGCAGACCCGACTTTCTGGGACGCCGTTGCACCAGGTGACCGCAACTCGGGACGTCCTTTACAAGGTCGGCAAAGCGCTCGCCAGGCTCAGTTTGGCGCTCGAGCCGCTGAGCTTGCCCGCGACCCACCGCCCAGTTCTTTGGCATGTCGGGTGCTGGTCGAGGCTCATGGGACTGCAGGAGCATTTGCCTTCAGAGCCTGTCGCGGCATCCGTGCATCTTGCCATGAACAATTATGTCGAGTCTGTCGAGCCGCAATTGCGCGAGGTAGCATGGCAAGTCACGCACAATGACCCCAGCCCGTTCAACACACTCCTCACCGATCATAGTGTCGCGTTCATAGATTTTGGGGACGGCTGCTGGGGACCACGAATTCAGGATCTGGCGATTGCGGCAAGCCTCGTGGTGACAGACCCGTCTCTGGCTCTCGGAGGCGCAGAAGATCTCATCTCGGGTTATGCGTCGGTGCTTCCGCTTTCCGCGCTCGAGGCAAAGCTGCTCGTCGGGCTGATAAAGGCGCGGCAAAGCGCGCTCATCCTGATCAACTACTGGCGAGCCAGACTGTTTCCGGCGGAGGCAGCGTATATCAAGAAGAACGTGGGCCGCGCCGAACGCGGGCTCTCGATTCTTTCGCCGCTCGGGGTTGAAGAGGCAGAGCTCGCTGTGCTGCGTGCGGTGGCTTGAGCCGGCGTTGCCGGAGACGACCCAAGCTTTTCGTCAGTCGCCTTGGCAGTCAGAACGATAACTCGCGCCTTCTCGCGGATGAAACTTACAGGATCAAAGCTATGTCCACAGATCTCATGCCCAACCGCTTTACCCCTGGTGAGGCCACGATTCCACTGCGCGAAACTGAGCTTATCGCGCGCCGGGACAACGTACTTGGGAGCTCTTACAGGCTCCAATACCGCCGACCCGTACATTTCGTTCGCGGTGAGGGCATGTGGCTCTATGATCCCGACGGACGTCGTTATCTGGACTTTTATAACAACGTGCCTTCTCTCGGGCATTGCAATCCAGAAGTAAACGCCGCGATGGCGGAACAAGCCAGCCGAATTAGCGCAAACACGCGTTATCTCGAACCGAGGCTTGTCGATTATGCAGAACGGCTTGTCGGCACGTTTCCTCAGGAGCTGAACCGCGTTGTGTTTACTTGCACGGGCAGCGAATCGAATGATCTGGCGCTCCGCATCGCCAGATTGGTTAGCGGCTGCGAGGGCGTGATCGTCACTTCTCATGCCTATCACGGCACAAGCGAGGCCACGGCGATGGTCTCGCCCAATTTGGGCGACGCCGTCAAGCTTAGTCCTGCCGTCCGGATGGTGTCGCTGCACGGGCCTGCCGGCGTCTCCGAGAAACAAGCTGCGGTATTCTTTGAAGAACAGGTCCGTTCGGCCATCGCCGATTTGAATCGACGTGGCATTGGCGTAGCAGCCCTGCTCTTTGACAGCATTTTCTCCAGCGACGGCGTATGGGTGGACCCGCCTGGCTTCATTGCGGGAGGAGTCAAAGCGGTCCGGGAGGTGGGTGGTCTCGTGATTGCCGATGAAGTTCAGCCAGGCTTTGGGCGGACGGGCAAAAACATGTGGGGTTTTGAGCTGCACGAAGTCGTTCCGGACCTCGTCACTCTCGGCAAGCCGATGGGCAATGGATTTCCCATCGGCGCGGTTGTTGGCCGCAAGACATCGATGGATCGCTTTGGCTCTGCCGCCCGTTATTCAAACACCTTCGGGGGCAATACGGTCGGGATCGCGGCAGCTGATGCCGTCCTGACCATCTTGCGTCGAGACCGGATCAAGGAGCATGCGCATGTCATGGGTGAGCGCCTGAGGGCGGGATTGGAGCACCTTGCCACACGGAATCCTGGTGTTCGCGGTGTTCGAAATGCCGGCCTGTTCTTCGGCATTGACATCGGGCTGGACGGAACGGGGGCGGCCGGTCGACGCGCCATGGCACTGGAGATCGTAAACCTGCTGCGCGATGATGGCGTTCTAATCAGTACGACGGGCGCCAACGAGGATACACTTAAAGTTCGTCCTCCGCTCGTGTGCCAGGCGGAGCATGTGGACCGATTCCTTGAAGCCATCGAAAATGCGCTAAAAAAAGCCGCCGCGCCGGTGTGACATCAGCTGCCTCGGCGCCCGAATGGCACGCGCTACTTTCATCAGCGAAAGCGATATCCATGAAGTTAGATCGGATCGACATCAAGATCCTGCATGTTCTCCAGCAGAATGGCCGGATGACGAATGTTGAGCTTGCGGAGATGGTCAACCTGTCGCCGAGCCCCTGCCTCATGCGTCTGAAAAAGCTCCAGTCGGAGGGCTATATCGAAGGCTACACGGCGCTCATCAATATCGCCAAGCTTGGGCAGGCGCTAACGGTGTTTACCGAGGTTACGCTGAAGAACCATCGGCAAACCGATTTTGCACGCTTCCTTGCTGCTATTGAGAAGATCGAGCAACTCATCGAGTGCCATGTGATATCGGGCGGGTACGATTATCTCTTGAAATTCGTGACGACGGGGATCGGCGAATACCAGGAGATCATGGAGCGGCTGATCGAGCTGGACGTCGGGATCGACAAGTATTTCAGCTACGTCGTGCTGAAATCGCCGATCCGCAAGATGCAACTGCCGCTGACGAAGCTATTTCAACCCGGTTGACCTCCTCGCCCATCTCCGGGCGATCCAACTCGAGAACAAGGCGCCGCAATGAAGTTCTTCTCCGACTGAGATGATGCCGCCCCGGTTTTTGCCGGGGCCGCGGAGGGGCCTGTCGAGGGCCACTATGACATCACAGTGATCATCGACTATTGCTGGGGCGGCTCGCGTGCCGACGGCGTCTGGTACGCGATGGGCTATTCCGACCATGGCGCCCAGCTTTCAACCCATCTCGGAATCCTGATTGCCGACGCAATCCTCGGTCGCCCCGACTGCAATCCGATGAAGAGGCTCGAATGGCCGGCCGTTCCAGGCCACTTTGGAACGCCGTGTTTCCTGCCGCTGGGTCGTTATCTATCAAAAGATGCTGGACAGTGTCGCCGAGGAGTTCTTGCCCGACGTTCCGGGCTTTGCGCGACGATCAGAGTGCGCCTACCTCAACTTTAGAGCCATCGAAGAAGCGCGACAGGCGGAAGGGTGTCGGATCAACGCAGGGTTTGTCGTTAGCAACAAGGTCGGCTGCCAAGCGACCGATGCCCGGGCCAATGCCGAAGCCGTGGCCGGAGCCGCCGGCCGCCAAATAAAGGCCCTTCACGTGATCGGACGCCGAGATGACCGGCACCGCGTCAGGTGTGCAGTCCACATACGCGCCCCAACTGTCTGCGATTTCGACACCTTTAAGGGCCGGAAACTGCTCGGTGACGCCCTTGACAATGGCCGCGATCGTCCGGCGGCTCGGCCTGGGGTCGAGAACCCGGATCCGCTCGAACGGTGACGTGGTATCCTTGGTCCAGCTCGCCAGCGCTTCGGCTCCATAGAACATAGATCTGCCGACGCCGATCTGAACCGCTTTCAGTCGCTTCAGAAACATCGGCATGAACCAGCGTGCATATCGGATACCTTGCGGCGTGATATCCAGTGTCGCCCTGCCGCTGATCGCAAGCGTATAACTGCCATCCAACCGGCGGGTCAGCGAGCACTCTGGCGTATAGATCGCCTCGCCGAGACTGGCTGTAGGGCGCGTCCGAATTGCAGTCTGGCGCACGCTTGCCTGCGGGAACTGCACGCCGTACTGGCGGCAGAACATGGAAGCCCATGCACCGCCGGCGTTCAGAACGGTCTGCGACCTTATGATACCTTTTTCGGTGACCACTCCAGCAACTGCACCATTGACGATATCGAGGCCTCGTGCTGCACATTCCTGGTGGATGGTCGCGCCAAATTTGCGGGCGCCGCTCGCGATCGTCGGCGCGGCAATGGCCGGTTCGCCTTTGCCATCATCGACTGAATAGACGCCGCCGAGCCAGCGGCGGCCTTGTGCCGGAATTCGGTCGTGCGCTTCGTGGGCAGTTAGCATCTTGGTGTTGACATCGAATTGCCGGGCAATATCAAGCCACTGTTCCCATTCCGCCAGCTGCTCAGGATTGTCCGTGGCGTAGAACAGCCCGCATCGGCGGAAGCCGACGTCCTCGTCGATTTTGGCGGCAAACTGTTCCCACGCCTGCATGGAAATTCCCGAGAGCGGCAGTTCGCGCTGATCCCGGTTCTGCCGGCGGCACCAGCCCCAGTTTCGGCTGGACTGCTCACCGCCGATATAGCCCTTCTCGACCAACGCAACCGAGCACCCTCGCTCCGCGAGAAAAAATGCTGCCGAAGCCCCGACGATGCCGCCGCCGATGACGACGACGTCCGCCTTGGCGGGTAGCTCTTGATCGCTTTGTATGCGTTTGAGGAGTGGTGACATCGAGGTTGACCTGAACTGATTAGTTGGAGCTATTTTCTGCTTGCCGGGCAGGGCCATCAGGCGGGAGCACGGCGATCGCGTCGACTTCGACAAGATAGCCGTAGTGGAGCTCGGCCACTGGAACCACGGTGCGCGCCGGGCGCGCCTCTCCCAGCCGTGCTGCATAGACCTGGTTGAAGCCGGGCCAATTGATGACGCCGACGATATAGGCCGTCACCCTGACGAGATCGCTCGGGGTACCGCCTGCGGCTTCCAGGACGGCCAGCATGTTGTCGATGGCCTGTCCGGCCTGCCCCGCGAAACTATCGTCGGCAAGGGGCGCTCCATCGGGTCGGATCGGGAGCTGCCCCGATATATAGAGATGCTGACCGGCTAGCTTCGCCTGGACATAATGACCTGCAGGGCTGGGCGCACGATTGGTATTTACGGTTGTCAAGTATGACATCACCAACCTCCGAAGCGTGGCCAGCGGGCATCAACGACGTGCGACTGACCTTGGACAAGATGATAGGCTTGGTGCTGCGCCGCCGTCGCACAGGCATGGTTCGGCAGGATCCGCACGCGGTCTCCGACCCTCAGATCGGGAAGGCGAGCGTCCGACCCGGGCCGGACGGCGATAATGCCATGCTCCTGGTTGGCATCGGCAACGATGATGTCACGATAGATGTCGCCTTGGATGTTACAGACGAGGCCATATCCGTGGTCGACGGCTTGCTTGCTCGTGCCACGATCCCGCGACAGCGACATCCATCCCGCATCGGTTATGATCCAGCCTTTTTCCCGCTGATGCCCGATCACCGTTGCAAGAACGCTGAGCGCAATGTCGTCGACCTGGCAGACTCCGATCCCCGCCATCACGAGATCGAAGAACACGAATACGCCTGCACGGACTTCGGTCACTCCAGTAAGATCCTGCGCGTGATGGGCCGTCGGCGTCGAACCTACGCTGACGACGGGGCAGGGCAGCCCGGCACCGCGCAGAAGTTGCGCCGCTCCCACAACGGCCGCTCGCTCGGCTTCCGCATAGCGCTGCTGTGCCTCGGGCCCCCCACCCTTGTAGCTGTCGCCGGCATGAGTCAGAACGCCACGCAACTCCGCACCTGCCGCCAGCGCCTGCCCGATCTCCAGCAACTGGGCGTGATTGGCGGGCACAACACCCGAGCGGTGGCCGTCGCAATCGATCTCGATCATGGCTGGGATCCGCATTCCGGACTTTCTGGATGCCTCGGCAACCGCAAGCGCCTGCTCAACGGTATCCAGTATGACTACGAGGTCGACGCCCTTGGCGCGCAGTTCGACGACGCGCGCGAGCTTTGCCGGGGCGATGCCGACCGCATAGATCATGTCGCGAAGACCATGGTTCGCGAATTGCTCAGCTTCCTTCAGCGTGGAGATTGTCGCAGGCCCTTCAGGGGCAATCATGACCCGCCGCGCGACGTCAATCGACTTTGCCGTCTTCAGATGCGGTCGTAGCGACACGCCCAGACCATCGAGCCGGTTCCTAAGCCGCGTGATATTTCGGTCCATCCGGTCCGCATCCAGAACCAGGCAGGGCGTTTCTAACGCCTCAAGAGTAGTCGCGGCCGCCAAGCGTACGGAGGGGTCGAACGTCGCTAGATCCATGTGTCTGGTCTCCAAACTCGAAATTCACCTTGTCGCCAATCCGTAAAGATAGCAATTAATGGTCGGTGAAGGTTCGATTTAGTTGGATATTAACGCTGACCGTGCGACATCACCCGCATCAGCCTGAATTCGCTTGAGCACGTCGATTTCCGTCTCGATCTCCATCCGCAGATTGGAACTGCCGGAAAATGCGCCGTTGAAAGCAGCGGTTCCGATGGTAAACCCTGCCGCGCCAGATCGTACCACGGCCGCCATTCTTTCCGGGCTGTCGATCGAGCCGGCAACCACCACGGGCTTGCCGATAGCCCTACATACGCGCGTTATCAGCGACTCGACATCGCCGTCGAAGCGATAAGCGAGCAGATCGAGACCGCTGACACCCTCGATCGCCGTCAACTGCCGGGCACTGTCGACGATCGTTTCGATCGTCCCTTCGAGCTTGCTCGGATGGCCGACGATCTTGCCAGGGAACGGATAGTACCGGATGTTCTTCCCGGCGATGACCGGCAGAACGACGTTCGGCCGGGTTCCACCCATCAGGATGTCGACGCCAAGGTCCACCGCGGCTTGCGCGGATCGTCGCTCGCTCTCCTCGTCAAGGCTTACAACCTCGAGATAGAGACTCGCACCCGCCGCTTTGACTGCTGAAGCGAGGACCAGAAGTTTATCGAACGGCAATCCAATATCCTTGAACCCCACATGCTTGATGCCGGCGGCAAGCACATCTTTGAGGCGCTCGGCCGCGTCGGCAACGGTGCGATCCTGATTGGTGAGCATAAAAATGAAGATGGGAGAATTTTGGGGCATCGAAAGCACTCCTAGAATGCGTTGAGAAGCAGCGCCTGATCGAAGGCGTAGCGAAGAGAGGAATGATCGGCCTTACCCTGGCCGGCGATGTCGAATGCCGTACCGTGATCGACGCTCGTACGGATGAAAGGCAAACCGATAGTGACGTTGACGCTGTTGTCGATACCGAGATACTTGACCGGGATGAGGCCCTGATCGTGATATTGCGCGACGACGATATCGAACTCCCCCCTGCGAGCGCGCATGAAAATCGTGTCTCCGGGCCAGGGACCGGACGCGTCTATTCCGACGTCCTGAGCCCGGCTGATTGCGGGCGCGATGATGTCCAGATCTTCGCGTCCGAACATACCATTTTCACCGGCATGGGGATTGAGGCCGGCCACCGCAACGCGCGGAGACGCAATCCCATAAGCCTTACCTGCCCGGTGCGCCAATTCGATCGTTCGGAAAACTGAATCCTCTGTCACGAGGTCGATGGCATCGCGCAATGATACGTGGATCGTGACCAGAATGACGCGCAGTTCGTCGTTCGCGAGCATCATTGCAAACTTGTCGGTCCCCGTCCGCTCAGCAAGGATTTCCGTATGGCCGGGATAATGGAGCCCACCTTGCTTCATCGCCTCCTTGTTGATCGGGGCGGTGACGATTGCTCCGATGTTTCCTGCCAGCGCTTCGTCGATCGCCCGTGCGACATAGTCGTAGCTGGCACGCCCGGCCCGAGCGTCCACCTGACCGATGGGCAAATCGTCCGGCAGATGCGAGACGTTGAGAACGGCTATGAGTCCGCTGTCTGGCAGAGCGTTATCGACTGACGCGATGGGCTGCACCTGCAGGGCAAGATTAAGGGCCCGGACCGCTCGCTCCATTACCTTGGCGTCACCGATCACTACTGCTTGTTCCGGCAGCCCATCCGCGAAAACACGGGCGATAATTTCCGGGCCGATCCCGCAGGGATCGCCCATGGTTATTCCAATAGGCTTCTTCATTTCTTATCTCCAAGCCAGAGGCCCCGAAGCAACTCGGCTGATTTCACCAGGATACGCGGCGAACCGAAGCCGCCCGCCTTTGTGATTATGTGAATGGGATGCGGTCCCGTGGTGCGGCCGACCGGAATTCCAGGCTCGACCTCGCTCAGGAGTTCAAGTGAACTGATCTCAAGTTCGCTCAACACGCATTCGGCAGTGTCACCGCCCGTGAGGAAAAGCCCGGTAACGGGGTGACTCCCCATTACTGCCCGCACAGCCTGGCCAAGAGCGGTTGCGATGGCCCGAGGATTGGCTGACGCACTTCCTTCTGAGGTGGTTAGAATAATGTCGCCGCCGGATCCAAATCGGCTGTACTCCGCAGCGGCTCGTTCGGCAGCGAGAGCGGGGGAGCGAGACGCCACCTCCGAGTTGATGATGATCTGCCGGGCGTTGCCGGTGCTTATCAGTGTTGAGCATTGCTCGCGGCTCTGCGGATTCACGCTGCCGATGACAAAGAGATTGACAGATGTCGTGACCGTGGACGGTGCGATTTCACCACCCCGGCCTACATAATCCGCCAGCGCGATCGCCAGGCCCGGAGATCCACACCACAGGATGGACTTTGGATCGGCCGCCGATTTCACCAGCAGTGCCAAGTCTTCTTGCATAGTCGCATCGGCGATCAGCAACTTTCTGCCATCGGCGACAAGTTCACCGGATCTCAATGCCCGCAGGTCCGCAAGCGTGACATAACCCACTTCTGCCTCGGGGATGTCTCGAAAAAGGGAGCGAAGATGGGAGTCCGTTATGGGGTGTAGCGGGTCCTTGGCGAATTCGGTTTGCTCCAACGGCACGCCACGAAGAAGCTGCCGCCCGCCTTCAGTGGTTCTTCCACCGGCGGGGAAAGCCGGAGCGACGATTGCGATCGCCCGACCGGAAGCCGCGAGCGCGGCAGTTATCTCAACTCCAACGTGGCCGCGAATGGTGGAATCAACGGTATTGTAAAGGATATCCGCGTACGCAAGGCTTCTCGCCGCCGTCCTCGCCCGATCGGCAGCGTCTTCAGCCGATGCGGTGCGGCTTGCCTTGTTCACCGATATGATCGACACGTTTTCCGGTGACGTCTGCCGGTAGTCGGTGAAAACCAGGCATCTGTGCCCCATGCTCACGAATGGCCCAGCGCCATCCGTTGCACTCGTGAGATCATCAGCTAGGATTCCTACTTTCAAGGTCGCAGTCCTGTCGGCATTCGCTGTAACGACGAGGATACTAGCGCTATTGCCTTTGGCGGAAAAACGATCAATTCTGACAGAATTCAGTCACTTTAGCTCACAGATATGGCCCCACGATTCCCCTCTTTGTCCGCGCTCAGAGCCTTTGAAGCTGCCGCACGTCATTTGAATTTCGGGCGTGCCGGCAATGAACTGTTTGTCACGCACAGCGCCGTCAGCAAGCAAATCCGCTTGCTCGAGGAAGAGCTTGGCGTAACCCTTTTTGAAAGAAGAAACAGAGCCGTTTTCCTCACCGCAGCGGGGCGACGCCTGCTTGGCACGATGAGTGAGGTGTTCCGCCAGATCAGCGATTGCTGCGACGAAATTAAGCGTGGAGGTTCGGCACCGCTGGTGGTCTCATGTGAACCGACCTTTACGCAGCGCTGGCTGATCCCGCGCCTTCCGCAATTCAATGCACTTCATCCTGACATCGAAGTTCACGTACTGGCCGCTGGCGGTCCTGTGAGCTTCGACAGAAGTCACATCGATTTGGCACTACGGAGGAGCGATTTTAGCTGGTCGCCGGAGCTCTTTGTGGAAACGGTGGTCGAAGAACGTGTCGGACCAGTATGTGCGCCGCGCCTGCTGGTTGCCGGCGGAGATGACATCCTCTCCTTGCCTCGAATTCATTCGGCAACGCGTAGAGATGCATGGGCTAGGTATCTGGCGGACAACCGGATCGGAGATCCAAATCCACCCGGTAGTCACGTGTTCGAACATTTCTATCTGAGCATCGAGGCTGCAATCGCTGGATTAGGCGCCGCGATCGGCCCCGAGCCGTTGGTAGCCGACGCTGTCGAAAGCGGGCAACTCGTGGCGCCCCGAGGATTCTCCAGCAACGGCTATAGTTACATCCTCTTGAGCCGCCTTGCTTTTGAGGGGGATGCCAGAAAGCGAGACTTCCTAACGTGGCTACGGGGGCAGTTTGGCTCCTGAAGCGAGCGGTTCGACCGGCACCCTCCGCTTCGTCTGATTGTCGAGAGGATTAGATCAAGATAGCAGGCAATCGATACCAATCGCTCAGATCGCGTTCTCAGATGCTCGGTCCGAGTATGTTAGTTCTGGCGTCAATGATGTGGTCGTACATGTTTCGCTCAGCCTCTCTGCTGTCGCGATCCTTGATTGCGTCGAGGATCGCCTGATGGCTGACGATATAGGCCGTCATGCGCTCAGAGGTCAGCGATTGTTCCTTCATTTTCCCCCAAAGATTTCCGGCGCGCACAGCGTGAATGCCTTCATAGAGCGAGGCAAGAAGACCATTGCGCGCGGCTTGGACGATGATACGGTGAAAAACAGCGTCCCATTTCTCGAATTCGCCAAGAGATTCCGACGCGTTGCCTCGAGCGATTGATTTCTGCATTTCTTCGACTTCCTGCCTGGTCGCTCGTAACGCTGCCAGCGCGGCGATCTTGGGCTCTATGATCAGCCTCGCCTCGAAAACTTCCGCCGGATAGGTGCGCAATGTGTTTCCTTCATTGCTGGACGGTGGTCGGAGGGCGCTGGAGCTTACGCCGCTGCCGGCGATAAAAGTCCCTCTGCCAACATGCCTGATAAGGCGGCCTTCCTTCTCTAACGAGCTTAGCATCCTTCTCAGGGCGGTACGCGGCAGCCCGAGCTTCAACGCCAGGTCACGCTCGGGAGGCAGTCGATCCCCAGGTTCCAGACCTTCCGCCTCAATGAAATCCTTCAACACGACGCTCATGTGCCCTCCGATAAAAATTTTGCGAAACCAATTTGATCTATATTGACACCAATGGCAAGACCAATCTTATATTAATCGCAGAACCAACGCCGATTGGTAGCGAATGGCGCTGAAGTCCAGGAACATGCGGTGCACCGCTCGAGAGTTATGAGCAGCACCCATAAGCAGCGACAAAAACATCAATCAAGAAGCTGCTTAGACAAGGGAGATATAGCTATGGCCGTAACGACTGAGGCTGTTACAGCAGATGAGACAGCGCTTTCGGTGCGCGCCCTGACAGTCGACCTGCCGAAAGGCATGGAACGGGCTCATGCCGTCGAAAATGTTTCGTTTGAGCTCAAGCGTGGTCAGATCCTTTGCATTATCGGCGAGTCCGGGTCGGGAAAATCGGTAACGGCGAACACGATCATGGGACTCTTGCCTAAGGTCATTCCAGTCTCGTCGGGCGCGATCACGCTTGACGGAACGACCCTTGTCGGCGCGCCGGCAAAAAAGCTGCGCCAGCTGCGCGGCCGTGTCGTCTCGATGATCTTTCAGGATCCGCTTTCGGCGCTGAACCCGCTGATGACGCTCGGCGAACAGGTCACCGAGGTGATGGCGGCCCATGGAGTGGGTACGAAAGCCTCGCGGCGCGAGCGCGCCCTCCAGTTGCTGACCGAAGTCGGCCTGCCCGACCCTGAACTCATGTACCACCAGTACCCGTTCCGGCTTTCTGGTGGTCAGCGCCAGCGCGTTATGATCGCGATGGCGCTCGCCCTCGAGCCGACCGTTTTGATCGCAGACGAACCAACGACAGCCCTTGACGTCACCACCCAGGCGCAGATCCTGAAGCTCATCCGAGACATTCAGCGTCGTAAGGATATGAGCGTTATGTTCATCACCCACGACTTTGGCGTTGTGGCTGAGATCGCCGATAGCGTCGTTGTTATGGAGAAAGGACGGATCGTCGAGCAGGGCAGCGCCGATCAGGTTCTCAAATCCCCCAGACATCCCTATACCCAGCGCCTGAGCGCGGCTGTTCCGCGCCTCACGGGCGAAGACAGAAAGCTCGATGCGCCGGCGAGCGACGAGACCATCCTGACGGTCCATGGACTGTGCAAGACCTACCGCAGCGGCAGCGCCCTGTTCGGCAGCCAGCGTGTCGTGCCTGCGGTGAAGGACGCGTCATTCACGTTGTCGGCGGGCCGCACCCTCGGCATCGTCGGGGAAAGCGGTTCCGGAAAATCGTCGCTGGGACGGCTCCTGATCAAGCTTCAGGACAGCGACAGCGGTCAGATCCTGTTTGAGGGAAAGGACATCGTCAAACTCTCAGAATCCGAGTTTCGGCCGCTGCGCCCTCGAATTCAGATGATTTTCCAGGATCCTTTCGCCTCACTCAATCCACGCTCCACGATCGGTCAGATCCTGACCGTCGGGCCCGTCGCGCATGGTATGCCTTACGCACAGGCGCGCGAAGAGGCCCGAGCTTTGCTCTCCCACGTCGGTCTCGATGCCGGTGCCTTCGGCCGCTACCCTCACGAGTTCTCGGGTGGGCAGCGCCAGCGCATCGGCATTGCTCGGGCGCTGATGTTCAAGCCGAAGCTGCTGATTGCGGACGAGGCGGTCTCCGCGCTTGATGTGTCGATCCAGGCCCAGATCCTCAAGCTGCTTGATCAAATCCAGCGCGAAACCGGCGTCTCAATGATCTTCATTACCCATGATCTTCGTGTTGCCAGCCAGATCTGCGATGAAATTGCAGTCATGCAGAAGGGCCGGGTCGTCGAACGCGGCCCGCCGTCTCAGATCTTCCTGAAGCCGCAATCGAACTACACGCGCGAGCTTGTTGCTGCAATTCCGGGAGAAAGCCGAAGAGACAGCTGAGATCAACTGCCGGCAGCAGCTTCCTAATGAGCAAAAGAGAGGGAATAAAATGACAAAAGATTCTACGACCAAAGCGAACTATTCTCGGCGCGACGCACTGCGCCTGATGGCAGCAGGCGGCATTGCGTGCTTCGCCGCTCCCAACCTGATCGGCAAGCCGGATATTGCGTGGGCCGCCGACAAGAAACCTGCGGGTCGTGTCGTGGTCGGGCTTTCGCAGGAACCGACCGTCTTCAATCCGCTGATGGCACATATCGAAACGGACGATGCGGTACACTTCTCGCTCTTCGACGCCCTCTTTCGCATGGATCCCAGTGGCGTGCTCCAGCCTAATCTTGCGGCAGAAGTGCCGACGCAAAAGAACGGCGGCATCTCCCAAGATGGCCTGAACTGGCGCGTCCGCCTCCGTGATGATGTTCGCTGGCATGACGGCAAGCCGTTCACGGCCGAGGATGTGAAGTTCACCCTTGAATTGATCACCAATCCGAAATTCCGCGCCTGGCGTACCGGCGGCCATTCGCTGGTGCGTGACCTCACGGTAGTCTCGCCAACTGAAATCACCTGGCGCATGGAGCAGGTATTCGCTCCTTACCTCTCGTTTCTCACCGAAACCTTCATCGTGCCAAAGCACCTTTTCGAGAATGAGGCCGATCCGAACACCGCAGCCTTCAACCAGGCACCCGTTGGCACCGGCGCTTTCAAGTGGAGTCAGCGCGTAGCAGGTGACCATCTCGAACTGGCCGCGAACCCGGATTATTTTGCGGACGGTCCGTATGTCGAACAGCTTGTATTCAAATACATTCCTGACCAGACGGTGCTGTACACGCAGTTCAAGAGCGGCGACATCGACCTCACAGACCAGGCCTACATCACGCCAGACCACTACGAGGAAGCCAGCAAATTGCCGGGCCGTGTGGTGAGCCTCGTGCCCGGTGCCTCCGTCGAGTCGCTCTACCTCAATCTCGAGCGGCCGCAGTTCAAGGAGCTTGCAGTGCGCCAAGCACTGTATGCCGCAATGGACAGGGCGGCAATCATCGACGCCCTCTATTTCGGCGTGGTCACAACGACCGAAACCTTCATGCCGAAGGAGTCGTACTAT
This sequence comes from Rhizobium lentis, assembly GCF_014200175.1. Lineage (GTDB taxonomy): Bacteria > Pseudomonadota > Alphaproteobacteria > Rhizobiales > Rhizobiaceae > Rhizobium > Rhizobium mulingense. Next base: position 32,366 of record NZ_JACHBD010000026.1, read on the forward strand.
TTCAATCCGAACCTTCCGGCGCAGGAATTCAATCTCGACGCCGCACGCAAGCTCCTCGACGATGCCGGCTGGGTGCCGGGATCGGATGGGATCCGTGAGAAGAATGGAGTGAAGCTGGCATTTAACAACTCGACGACGTCAGGCAACAATCTTCGTGAGCAGGTGCAGCAGTTCCTGCAGCAGACATTTGCTGAAATTGGCGTCCAGATGACCATCTCGAATTTGCCGGCCGCCGTCATGTTCGGCGAATTCTGGCTGAAGTCACAATTCGACACGGCAATCTCGGGCGTGACGCATCTGATTGCCGCGGATCCCGATGCAACCAACCGTCTTGCGAGCAGCGCGATTGCCGCGAAGGGTGGAAAGGGATCGAACGTCGGCCAGTATTCCAATCCGGAAGTGGATGCGCTGCTCAAGAAGGGTGCCCAGACCTTCGATCCGGATGCACGGCGTGAAATCTACTACCGCATCCAGGAAATCGTGCGTCAGGACCTTCCCTTCCTTCCGCTGTTTGCCGCCACCTATGTGGTTGGCACGAAGGAAGGCCTTGAGGGCTGGGAACCGAATACGAACACGCGCACGGCCTCATGGCATGCTGCCGCCTGGCATTGGAAGAGCTGAGTAACCTACCGTCGCCGCCGCGTGTCGCGGCGGCGACCTCTATTGGCGCTATCAAAGGGAGAGCTCCATGCGTAGCTTCCTACTTACCCGGTTCGCTCAGAGCCTCGTACTGCTCCTCATCGTTTCCGTCATTGGCTTCGTGGTCCTCAACCTGATCCCCGGCGGGCCCCTGGCACAATTTGGGCTGGATGCGAGCATGACGCAGGATGACCTGAACCGACTGGCGGAGCAGCTTGGCCTCAACCGTCCTCTGTGGATGCAGTATCTGGATTGGGCCTGGCGCCTCGTAAAGGGAGACTGGGGCCATTCCTTCCGTGACGGAGCACCAGTAATCGAAGTAATTGGACGGCACCTAATGGCAACGCTGTTGTTGATGGGATCGTCCACCATCATCGCGATCGCCATCGGAACGTGGATCGGCGTCCGCGGCGCCATCAAACGCTATTCGCTTTTCGACTACATGGCGACGGTCGGTGCGATGGTGGCTCTTTCGATCCCGACTTTCTGGTTCGGCCTGATCGGCATTTACGTGTTCTCGCTCAAACTTGGCTGGCTGCCGGCCGGCAACATGTACACGATCGGCGACGAGTCCGTTCTGAATTATCTCCACCATCTAATTCTGCCCAGCGTGGTGCTCGCGCTGGTACATGTGGCCATCTGGAGCCGCTATATGCGAACGGCTACTCTCGACGTTATCAATCAGGAATTCGTCAAGACAGCCCGCGCCAAAGGATTGAGCGAGCGGCGAATTCTGATGAAACATGTTATCGGCAATGCCCTCCTGCCGATGATCACGCTCCTTGGGATGCAGCTTCCCAGCGTCCTGACGGGGGCGTTGGTGACCGAGACGGTTTTCACCTGGCCGGGGATGGGCCGCCTGTTCCTCGACAGCCTCGGCTACAGCGACTACCCGGTCGTCATGGGATTGCTCATGTTCTCGGCGATCCTTGTCGTGCTTAGCAACCTGGCCGCCGACATCGTTGTCGCCTTCATCGATCCCCGTATCCGTCTGAGTTAAGCGCCATGAACGCCCATCAGGAGTCAGCAATCATGACTGCCATTGCCGCAAATTCAACCCGGGAGCGCTGGTGGAACAGCCGAACGACGCACCGTTTCATGAAGCATCATCTGGCCCTCATCGGCATGGTGATGATCGCCCTCCTGACCCTCGCGTGCGTCCTCGGACCCCATTTGTTGCCGTACGATTCGCTCTATATCGATCTGCGCGCCCGCTTCGCTCCGCCGCTGACAGGTCAACATTATCTCGGCACCGACCCGCTGGGGCGAGACCTGGCCGCCCGATTGTTCATGGCGGGCCGAATTTCGCTGCTGGTTGGTTTCTCGGCGATGCTTTTGTCGACCCTGATCGGAACACTGGTCGGCGTAGTGGCGGGATATAGGGGTGGTCTGGTCGGCACGGTACTGATGCGTGCCGTTGATGGCTTCCTGTCCTTCCCGTCCATCTTCCTGGTGCTTGCTCTTGCGGCTGCGTTGAAGCCGAGCCCTTTCATGATCACCGTGGTCATCGCTGCAACGAGCTGGATGGAAGTTGCCCGAATTGTCGAGGCCGAGGTTCGCTCCCTGCGCGAGCGTGAATTCGTGCTGGCGGGCCGCATGCTGGGACTGAGCGCAACGCATATCATGTTCCGTGAGATCCTTCCCAATGCCATCGGTCCGATCATTGTCGCGGCCACCCTGACCGTCGCCCGCGCGATCCTGATGGAGGCCTATATCAGCTTCCTCGGCTATGGAATTCAGCCGCCACTGCCCAGCTGGGGCAATATGCTGAACGGCGCGCAGCAATATCTGGGTACCGCGCCCTGGCTGGCGATTATTCCCGGCGCGGCCATAACGATCGCTGTCACCAGCTTCAACTTCATCGGCGACGGCCTCCGCGATGCGTTCGATGTTCGCGGTGATCACAGCTGAGAGAACCACGATTTCGTGCGGCGCCGTCAGCAAGAGTAGCGAGATCATCCGACGATAAGGGTCGGAAACGACTGCTCGCGCACACTAATAATTGAGCGTTTAGCGTATCCAGTCGGAGATGACTTGAGCGCGATGCCAGAGGAACAGAAGCAATGCGGGTCCAGGTTCAGAAAGTAAGTGATAGCGCCTCTTTTCCAGGCCAGGTCGACGTCGTCGTAGTCGGCGCAGGGATCGTCGGTACCTGCACGGCCTACGAACTCGCTCGCAAGGGGGTCTCGGTTGCCCTGCTCGAAAAGGGAATCGTCGGTGGCGAGCAGTCGAGCCGCAACTGGGGGTGGGTCCGACAGCAGAATCGTGACCTCTATGAGCTCCCTTTAGCCATGTACAGTCTGCGGCGCTGGGAGGAGCTGAGCACCGAAATAGGCCGTGATCTCGGGTTTCGTCGAAGCGGAATCCTTTACTGCACCAAAGAAGAGGCGGATGTCGCCCGTTGGGAAAAGTGGGGTCAGGCTGCACGCCTTCGGGGATTTCATAGCCAGATACTTAGCGCTTCTGAGGCTAATGAGCGCGCTTCGGGCGGCACGTCTTCCTGGATAGGTGGCGTTTGGTCGCCAAGCGATGGGAGAGCCGAGCCCGGCCTGGCTGTGCCTGCCATCGCCGAGGCCGCGAAGGAAAATGGCGTATCGCTGCACCAGAACTGTGCGGTCCGGGGCCTCGACATTGCCAACGGCCGGGTAACAGGCGTTTGGACAGAGCGAGGACTGGTGAGAGCCAGCACCGTTGTCTGCGCCGGCGGAGCATGGGCTTCCCGGTTTTCTCATCGGTATGGCGTCGAAATTCCGGTCGCAAACATCGCGGGGACGGCGATCAAGACCACTCCTGCGCCCCAAATCATTCAAGCCGGATGCCTCTCCGCCTCAAACTTCGTCTTGCGTCGTCGGATAGACGGGTCATACACAATTGCCGTACCGGGGCGTGGAACGCTAGATATCACGCCTCGAGGCATGCGATATGCGTTCAAATTCTACCAGATGTACCGCAGTAAGATCGGTAAGAAGCTGAAGTACAGACTGAACAGCAGCTTCTGGAATGGACCCGATGCTTTCAGCAGCTGGGAGAACGATGAAATCTCGCCGTTTGAGAAAAACCGCATTCTGGATCCAGCGCCGGATGGACAGCTCGTGAAGCTCGCATTGAAGAACCTTGAACGCGAATATCCAGCGCTCAAGGGAATCGGGATCGAGCGCGCGTGGGGAGGGCTCATAGATACTTCCCCAGATCTCGTGCCGATTATCTCAAGAGTGGAGCATCTGCCTGGTTACGTGATTGCCGCGGGATTTAGCGGACACGGCTTTGCCATCGGACCGGGTGCCGGTCGGTTGGTCAGCGAGATCGTGATGAACGAGACGCCCATCACGGATATTTCACCCTACAGGCTGAGCCGGTTCAGCGATGGCTCGGCAATCAGACGACCGGAAATGATGTAGCAGTCGATGTTGATTGCAGCCCCAGCGCTGCAGCGTGCCCACGGGGGCCTCAGACCGACGAATGGGTCCGGGGTATCAATCAGACAGAACCGGCTTCAAGTTTCTCGTTGATCGGGATCAGTTTCAAGGGGCCAATCATAGGAGTTAAAAAGTGGTCCACGAGCGCTATACCGTGCCGTGTCTCATCCGGGAACGAGCCCTGATCGATAAGGAAAAGTACCTGAAATGGTACGAGGAAAGCGTCGAGAACCCGGACAAGTTCTGGGGCAAACACGGCAAGCGGATCGACTGGTTCAAGCCCTATACCAAGGTCAAGAACACCTCCTTTACCGGCAAGGTTTCGATCAAGTGGTTCGAGGACGGCCAGACCAACGTCTCCTACAATTGCATCGATCGTCATCTGAAGACGAACGGCGACCAGGTGGCGATCATCTGGGAAGGCGACAACCCCTATATCGACAAGAAGATCACCTATAACGAGCTTTACGAGCACGTCTGCCGGATGGCGAATGTGTTGAAGAAGCACGGCGTCAAGAAGGGCGA
>NZ_JACHBD010000027.1 GCF_014200175.1 Rhizobium lentis
CTGCGCTTCCGAAAACTTCGAGGCCTTCATCGAATTCTCCTCTTCTTCCCATCGGGGATCATAAGTGGAAAATTCCATTTCCAAATGGCATAAATATTGGGGGCACGTCAATGATGGCTGGGTCGCGTAAATGAAGCTCTTTTTTGTAAGTCATGGTTCCGGGCTGAGAAATGCCCGACTGAGGTCTGGACGGAGGAGAAAGCAAGGGAATCTCATGCGAAGGGCACACTTTATACTGTGCTCGTCGGTTCAGTCGAGCATCCGACCTGCTTTCTTGAAGTAAAGAACGATTTCGTGGGCGTCAGTTTTCTCGACGACGATCTTCGAGAATATGTCGAATATGTCTTTGCAGGAGGCTCACCCGGCGTTCTCTTTCTTCAGCGGGCTACGCATCGAGAATATGTTGGCGGCACAGATCAGGTCGACAATGGATCGACCTACTATTTCAAGCAGGACGGTAGTTTGGTTATCAGCCGCCAGTACTTCAATCCGCACCGAGCAGAAAAGAGCAATGCGACAGCGGACGTATCGGCGAACTACTCCCGCAAGCCGGATTTCGGCCACTATGAAGACCTTGTTCGTATCGAACGCAGCTGACCTCTCCCTGAAGGGGACATGATGAGCGGCCTGGACAGACTAGAAAGTATACTGGGCGGGAAATTTGAGCGGCGTGACGCGCGTGTCAGAGCACAAAGGTGATGGGTTCATGGGCGATGACTACGTTCAACTGGATGCTGACGAAAGAGGCGTTTTTTACGTTTATCTACCCAATCATCCAGGCAAGGAAATCTCTGGCGTAGTTTCCAATTCGATCAGGCTGAGAGATCTGTTTGTTGATCTCGGCCGGACAGATTTGCTTCAATTACTCGGTGAAGCAGATATGGTCCTCGATTGCGGAGAGGACGGCAAATTGATCGGCGTAGAAATCTTGGCCTAACTCAAATCATGCAGATCCGTCGTAATCGCCGGTCCGATCGAAAACTCCGAAAACCGCACCCTCAGTCCACTTCGCTCCGGCGTGCAGGCGGTCGGCCCGACCTCGTATCTGTCGGCGATCGGGAACGGCGCTAGCCGCAGCAGCGGCCAGCGGCTGCCGTCGCGGGAGGCCTGGATGCGCAGGGCGCCGGCTGCGAGGGTGACGCGGATGTGGAAGTCGTCGAGTTGCCTGAAGGGTTGCGAGACCGACCAGTCGGATTGGCCGTTGGTGACGACGGTGCTGAGGAATGCTTCGCCGTCGGTGAATTCCACGCCGGTTTTGACCCAGCGTTTTTCGTCGAGGCGCACCATCAGGCCGGCCTGGTCGTAGAGGGTGCGGAACTCGCCTTGTACGCGGATCTGCGCGGTGAAGCTCTCGGTGGTAGGGAAGGCGAGGAAGTGGCCGCTGTCGCGGGTGAAGCCGTAATGCGTCTCCCGCCAGAAATCGGTCTTTTCGCCGGTTGTCAGCGTCAGGCCGGTTGCGTCGGCCTGCCAGCTTTCCGGTTCGTTCAGCCATTTTCCGTCGTTGAAATCGATGTCCATTCCATCCTCGCTTTGTTGAAGCTCTGCCGCTGCCGATTCTTCGCGCCCGCATAATGCGCAACCTTGTCCTGGACGGCTAGCCGCCGATGGTGCGGCGCTGTTTCCGCCGTTCCGACCTTCGTCTCACGATATAATCCGCGGCTTCCGCTTGACACGATCATTTCATCTCTTATTCTTTTACAAAAACATGAATTACATAATTGTGGAACTTAACCGGGAGCCCTCGTATGAAAACGCTTGTCGCATTCCTGCTCGGCACTGCGCTTATCGCCCTGCCTTCGACCCTCTTTGCCCAGGAAAAGGGTGGCGTCATCAACATCGCGACGATCGGCGAGCCGCCGACGCTCGATCCGATGTCGTCGACGGCCGATCTCGTCGGCATCGTCACACAGCATATTTTCGAAACGCTCTATACGTTCGACAAGAGCTGGAATGTCACGCCGCTTCTGGCTGAAAGCCTGCCCGAGATCAGCGCCGACGGCAAAACCTATACGATTAAGCTCAGGACCGGCATCAAGTTCCACGACAATAGCGACATGACCTCGGACGATGTCGTCGCCTCGCTCGGCCGCTGGATGAAGATCGCTTCGCGCGGCAAGCAGGTGGCCGGCTTCATCGACAAGATCGCTGCTGCCGATCCCGCGACCGTGATGATCACGCTGAAGCAGCCCTATGCGCCGCTGACCTCGCTGCTCGCCTTCAACAATTCGGCGGCGATCATCATCCCGTCGGAAAAGCAGGATGAGCCGATGAAGGAGTTCATCGGCACCGGTCCCTATATGCTGAAGGAGCGCAAGGCCGACCGGTATATCGAGCTCGTCCGCTTTGACGGCTACAAGTCGCGGGAAGGCGACAGCAATGGTTATGGCGGCGCCCGCCATCAATATCTCGATGAAATCCGCTTCGTACCGGTGCCGGATCCGAACACCCGCGTCGAGGCCGCCGTGTCCGGCCAGTATGATTATGTCGATTCGATTCCGGTCGAATCCTACGACAAGCTGAAGGCTTCCACCGCCTCGCAGCCGGTCATGCTGAAGCCCTTCGGCTATCCTGTTTTCGTCTTCAACACGAAGGAAGGCATTGCCGGGAATGTCGAGGTGCGCAAGGCGGTCCGTCAGGCGCTCAGCATGGAAGACATGCTGGCCGCCGCCTTCGGCAGCACGGATTTCTATGCGCTCGATGGCTCGATCTATCCGAAGACCTTTGCCTGGTCGACGGATGCCGGCGCCGAAGGCGCCTATAATGTCGCTGATCCGGAAGGGGCGGCGGCTGCCGCCAAGAAGGCTGGCTACAATGGCGAGCCGATCCGCATCCTGACCAGCCGCCAGTACGAATTCCACTACAAGATGGCGCAGGTCGCCGCCGAATATCTGAAGCTCGCCGGCTTCACCGTCGATATGCAGGTGGTGGACTGGGCGACGCTGACGCAGCGCCGTACCGATCCGAAGCTCTGGGACATCTACATCACCCACAGCCCGTTCCTACCGGAGCCGGCGCTGATCGGCTCGCTCTCGACTAGCTCGCCCGGCTGGTGGGATACGCCGGCCCGCAAGGCCGCCGTCGATGCCTTCACCTCCGAAGTCGATCCGAAGAAGCGCGTGGCACTCTGGGCCGATGTCCAGAAGGCCGTCTATGCCGATGCGCCGTTCATGAAGATCGGCGATTTCAACGCCGTCTCGGCAAAATCGGTCAAGCTCGAAGGCGTCGATCCGGCTCCGTGGCCGTATTTCTGGAACGCTTCGATCAAGAAGTGATGGAGTGATTTTTGTGCCTACCACTTGCTCCCTCATTCCTGTCCTCGGGCTTGACCCGAGGGGTGTCACAGGAATCCAGCGCGCCCAAGTCCTTGGGCGCGGAGGACTTCTTGAACGGATAAAAGTCAATCACGGCGCAGACGCGCCGTGGCTGGATTCCTGTGACAAGCACAGGAATGAGGGCGGGGCGGTAAGTTCCACTACAGTGCCAAGTGAACCGAGCCTAGGAGCAAGAGTCGGATGATCCGCTACATCCTCCAGCGCCTGTTCGGCATGATCGTCGTGATGTTTCTCGTCGTCACGATCGTCTTCGTCATCGTGCGCGTGACGCCGGGTGATCCGGCCGCCGTCATGCTCGGGCCGGATGCGACGCCGCAGGATGTCGCCGATCTGAGAGCCCGGCTCGGCCTCGATCAGTCGCTCGGCCTGCAATATGTCTATTATATCGGCCAGCTGCTGCGGGGCGATCTCGGCCAGTCGATCTTCCTCAACATGCCGGTGACGTCGGCGCTCATCGACCGCGCCGAACCGACCTTCTTCCTGACGCTGTTTTCGCTTGCCATCGCCAGCATCATCGCGCTGCCGATCGGCATCTATGCCGCCTATCGGCGCGGCTCCTTCGTCGACCAGGCGGCAACGACGCTGGCGATGTTTGCCGCCAGCATCCCAAGCTTCTGGCTCGGCCTCATCCTGATGCAATTCTTCGCCGTCCGGCTCAACCTCTTCCCGGTCTCTGGTTATGGCGGTCCGGGCTCGACCTTCGCCGACCGCATGTATCATCTGACGCTGCCGGCCTTCGCGCTCGGCATTGTCTCCTCGGCGCTGATCCTGCGTTTCACCCGTGCCTCGATGCTTGACGTGCTCGGTGACGATTATATCCGCACGGCCCGCGCCAAGGGGCTGGTCGAGCGCAAGGTCATCCTCAAGCACGCGCTGAAGAATGCGCTGATCCCGATCCTGACGGTGCTCGGCCTGACGGCGGCAGTGCTGATTTCTGGCGCCGTCGTCACCGAGACCGTCTTCGGCCTGCCGGGCGTCGGCAATCTCGTCGTCTCGGCGGTGCTGCGCCGCGACTATCCCGTCATCCAGGGGGCGCTGCTCGTCATCGCCGCGCTCTATGTGCTGATCAATTTTGCGATCGACATGCTCTATCTGCTGGTCGATCCGAGGGTGCGCTACTGATGGCCGATATCGCAATCAAGCCCGCCGAGAGCGAAGGCAGCAAATTCGTCCGCCGCCTGCTGAAGCGCAAGACGGTGGCCTTCGGCCTGCTGATCCTGACGCTCTTCGTGCTGCTGGCGATCTTCGCGCCTGTCGTCGCGCCCTATTCGCCCTCCAAGCTTTCCATCGTCAACCGGTTGAAGCCGCCGGGCGGCACTTTCTACTTCGGCACCGACGAGTTCGGCCGCGACGTCTTCTCGCGGACGATCTTCGCCGGCCGCCTGTCGCTGCTCGTTGGTGCTGCGGTCGTCAGTCTGTCGGCGGTAATCGGCGTGACGCTCGGCCTGCTGGCCGGCTTCTTCCAGAAGCTCGATACGCCGATCGCCCGGCTGATCGACGCGATGATGGCCTTTCCGGATATTCTGCTGGCCATCGCCCTCGTCGCTGCCCTCGGGCCCTCCTTGACAACCGTCATCATCGCGCTGTCGATCGTCTATTCCCCGCGCCTTGCCCGGATCGTCCGCGCCTCGACACTGGTCATTCGCGAATTGCCCTATGTCGAGGCGGCGAAGGCGCTCGGCATTTCGACGTTCCACATCATGACGCGGCATGTGCTGCGTAACCTGCTCTCGCCGATCCTGGTGCAGGCCACCTTCCTTTTCGCCAGCGCCATGCTCGCCGAAGCCGGCCTCTCCTTCCTCGGCCTCGGCGTCAGCCCGGAAATCCCGACCTGGGGAACAATGATCGCCGCCGGCCGGCAATATATCGGCCAGGCCGACTGGATGACGCTGTTTCCCGGTGTCGCCATCATCCTCTCGGTGCTGTCGCTGCAGATGGTCGGCGACGGCCTAAGGGACATGCTCGACCCAAGACTTCGCAAGGACCTTTAATCCGCTGGCCAGACGCGGCCAATCGAAATTCGCCTAATCCAATTCGCATGACAGGAGTTTGCGTGAATCAGTTTCCCAACGCCGCCGGCAAGGTCGAGAACTCGCCTTACCAACGGTTAGCCGCCCTCGGCATCAAGCTGCCGCCGCCACCGCCGCCGATCGCTAATTTCGTGACGCATGTGGTGGAGGGCAATATGCTCTACCTCTCCGGCCAGGGGCCGCGCGAGGCCGACGGCTTCCTGCATGCGGGCAAGGTCGGCGGCGGCGTCGGTGTCGAGGAGGCCTACCGGCATGCGCGGCTGACGGGCATCAACCTGCTTGCCGTCATGCAGGAGGCCCTCGGCGATCTCTCCCGCGTCAAGCGGGTGGTCAAGCTGCTCGGCATGGTCAATGCCGTGCCTGAGTTCGAGGATCATCCGAGCGTCATCAACGGCTGCTCGGATCTGCTGATCGCGGTCTTCGGCGCGGCCGGCGAACATGCCCGCTCGGCCGTCGGCTTCGGCTCGCTGCCCGGCAACATCACCGTCGAGATCGAGGCGATCGTCGCCTTGAATGGCTGACGAGAGCTTGCATATTTGGAGCAACGTCCACCCACGGCCCGTTCCTCGCCCCAGACTTCCGGAGACCTTCATGCCCAATGACATCAGACCTTCGCTCGGCCTTCGCCCCGTCATCAACGTATCCGGCACGATGACCAGCCTCGGCGCCTCGATCGTCGTGCCGGAGGCGATCGAGGCGATGGCATCGATCCTGCCGCATTTCGTCGAGATAAACGACCTGCAGCGCAAGGCAAGCGCCGTCATCGCCCGGCTGACCGGCGGCGAGGCCGGCTTCGTCACCTCCTCCTGCTCGGCCGGCATTTCGCTGGCCGTCGCCGGCGCCATCACCGGCGATAATCTGCTGGCGATCGAGAAACTGCCGGATGCCGTGCCCGAGAAAAACGAAGTGCTGGTGCAGATGGGCCATGTGGTGAGCTACGGCGCCCCCGTCGATCAGGCGATCCGGCTTGCCGGCGGCAAGGTCGTGCTGGTGGGGCAGGCGACCTCGACCCATCGTTTCCACATGGAGAAGGCGATCACCGACAAGACCGCCGCCGCCGTCTATGTCGTCTCCCATCATGTCGTCGATTACGGCCTGCTGAACCTCAAGGAATTCGTCGAGATCGCCCATGCCAAGGGCGTGCCTGTGATCGTCGATGCGGCGTCGGAATATGATCTGAGGATTTTCCTGGAGCAAGGGGCTGATATCGCGCTCTATTCCGGCCACAAGTTCCTCGGCGGCCCGACCTCGGGCATCGTCGCCGGCCGCAAGGAGCTGGTGCGCCATGCCTTCCTGCACAATATGGGCATCGGCCGCGGCATGAAGGTCGGCAAGGAAAGCATCTTCGGCGTCATGGCCGCACTCGAAGCCTGGGAAAGCCGCGACCATGCCGGCATTCGTGAGCGCGAGACCGGCTATCTCAACCTGTGGAAACGCACGCTCGACGGTCGCCCCGGCATCACTGCGCTGATCGAACCCGACCCGACCAACAATCCGCTCGACCGGCTGCGCCTGATCGTCAATTCCGAACAGGCGCATATCACCGCCTGGGATCTCGCCGACGCGCTGGCGAGGGGCAACCCGCCGATCATCGTGCGCGACCATGAAGTGGAGCACCGCTACTTCTATCTCGACCCGTGCAACCTGCATCCGGGCCAGGAGGTCATCGTCGCAGACCGCCTGGCAGAGGAACTCGACAAGGCGCGCGCTTCCAACGAGATCATCGCAACCCCAATCGAAAACCGCAGCAGGCATCGCTTCGACGGCTTGCTGCGCTGGCCGGACTGATCCGCCGTTCTCATCCGCCGCAACAGGAGCCGAAATGGGCAGCGTCCAAGCACAATCGATCGAGACCGCCATCCCCGTTCTTTCCGTCGAGGGGCTGACGACGTCCTTTCTGGTCGACGGCGCCAGGAAGCCTGTCGTGCGCGACGTTTCCTTCACCGTGGCGCCCGGCGAAACCGTGGCGATCGTCGGCGAATCCGGCTCGGGCAAGAGCGTGACGTCGCTGTCGATCATGCGGCTGCTGCAGGCGGAGGTCAGCCGCATCGAGGGCCGCGTCGTGCTCGGAGGGCGCGACCTGCTGGCCCTGCCGGAACGGGCCATGCGGCAGGTGCGCGGCAATGAGGTGGCGATGATCTTCCAGGAGCCGATGACATCGCTTAATCCGCTCTTCACCATCGGCGACCAGATATCCGAAGCGCTGCTCTGCCATTCCGCGATGAGCAAGGCCGATGCCAGGGCCGAGACGATCAGGCTCCTGGAAAAGGTCCGCATTCCCTCGGCCGCCACGCGCTTCAACGAATATCCGCATCGTTTCTCCGGCGGCATGCGCCAGCGGGTGATGATCGCCATGGCGCTTGCCAGCCGGCCGAAACTCTTGATCGCCGACGAGCCGACGACGGCGCTCGACGTGACGATCCAGGGCCAGATCCTCGATCTCATCAAGATGCTGCAGGAAGAGGAGGGGACTTCGGTTCTCTTCATCACCCACGACATGGGCGTCGTCGCCGAGATCGCCGACAGGACGGTGGTGATGTATCGCGGCGAACAGGTCGAGAGCGGCCCCACCGCCGATATTTTTCACCGCGGCAAACATCCTTACACCAGGGCGCTGCTGTCGGCCGTGCCGGTGATCGGCTCGATGCAGGGCCGTCAGCGGCCGCTGCGGTTTCCCGTGGTCAATACGGCGACGGGCGAATCGGACATACCGGCCGAGGCCGCCGATACCGTCGCCGCGACGCCGGTGCTCGAGGTCAAGAACCTCACCAAGCGCTTCGACATTCATTCCGGCCTGTTCGGCCGGCTGACGAGCCGCGTGCATGCGGTCGAAAACGTCTCCTTCGATCTTCATGCCGGCGAAACGCTGTCGCTCGTCGGTGAATCCGGCTGCGGCAAATCGACGACCGGGCGAGCCATCATGCGCCTCATCGAGCCGCAGGCAGGCTCCGTTCTCGTCGAGGGCAGGGAGGTGCTCGGCCTCGACAGGAAGGATCTGCGGGAGATGCGCAAATCCGTGCAGATGATCTTCCAGGATCCGTTCGCCAGCCTCAATCCGCGCATGACGGTGGGGGCCGCGATCGCCGAGCCCTATCTCGAACACAGGATGGGCAATTCGCAGCAGGCGAGGGACGTCGTCGCCGACCTGCTGGTCAAAGTCGGCCTCTCCCCGGATATGGCTTCGCGCTACCCGCATGAATTTTCCGGCGGCCAGCGCCAGCGCATCTGCATCGCCCGGGCGCTTGCCTTGCAGCCGAAGGTCATCGTCGCCGACGAAAGCGTGTCGGCGCTCGATGTTTCGATCAAGGCGCAGGTCATCAACCTGATGCTCGACCTGCAGCAGAGCCTCAACCTCGCCTTCCTGTTCATTTCGCACGACATGGCGGTGGTCGAGCGCGTCAGCCACCGCGTGGCGGTGATGTATCTCGGCGAAATCGTCGAGATCGGCCCGCGCGCCGCCGTCTTCGACAATCCGCAGCACCCCTATACGAAGAAACTCATCGCCGCCGTGCCGGTGCCCGATCCCCACCGCCGCCACGAAAAACGCATGGTGGCGAATGACGAAATCAAGAGCCCGATGCGTGCCGTGGACTACCAGCCTCCGGCCACCTTGTATCGTGAAGTCGGGCCGGGCCATCTGGTGATGGCCGACCGGTAGGTTGGTTTGGCCTATTCGCAGTTGCCTATCCGGCCCGTGGCGCATAAAGCAGATGCAGAAACAATTGCTTGGAAGCCCGGACGATGAACAAGACAGACTATTTCTCGAAGCTCGGCGGCCTGCCGCCGCAGACCCAGCTGCTTTCCGGCAGGGCCGTCTTCACCACGGCTTACGCGGTCATCCCGCGCGGCGTCATGAGCGATATCGTCACCAGCCTCCTGCCGCATTGGACGGGAACGCGGGCATGGGTTCTTTCCCGTCCGCTTTCCGGCTTCTCCGAGACCTTCTCGCAATATGTGATGGAGGTTCAGCCGGGCGGCGGAAGCGACCGGCCGGAGCCGGACAAGCGGGCCGAGGCAGTGCTCTTCGTCGTCGAAGGCGGCATGACGGTGGAGCTCGAAGGCGTCAAACATACGCTGCGCGCCGGCTCCTTCGTCTATATTCCCGCCGGTTCGGCCTGGCGTCTGAAGAACGACGGCTCGGCCCCAGCGATCTTCCACTGGGTCAGAAAGGCCTTTCAGGAGGTCGAGGAGCTGGAGCCGCCGCCGGCGATCGTCACCCATGAGGACGACCATCCGATCCGCGCCATGCCCGACACCGACGGCCGCTGGGGCACGACCCGCTTCATAGACCCTGCCGATGTGCGCTACGACATGCACGTCAATATCGTCACGCTGGAACCAGGCGCGGTGATCCCCTTCATGGAAACCCATGTGATGGAGCACGGTCTCTATGTGCTGGAGGGCAAGGCCGTCTATCGCCTCAACCAGGACTGGGTCGAGGTCGAGGCCGGCGATTTCATGTGGCTGCGCGCCTTCTGCCCGCAGGCCTGCTACGCCGGCGGCCCCGGCCGCTTCCGTTACCTCCTCTACAAGGATGTCAACCGGCATATGAAGCTCTGGTAGCATAGGTGCCGTTCGCTCTGGGAGTGAATGGGACTACTCCCGGGCCTCTTTTTCGGCGATCCATGAGAGGGGAGGCGCAGCCAATCGGCCGGCAGCAGAGAAATGGTCGTTCGCTGTTGCACCCAATCATCGGGCGGCATTGATACGATGAAATCCATAACTTTTGACCATCGTCGGTTTGGCGCCGAGCCCAAAGCGAAGCTGCTGCCTGATATTCGTTCTGTGCAGGGCTCGTTTGAAATCGAGCGGGCTCGGCAGGCAAGACCAGTAGGGACGCAATTCTCGACCCTATCGCGCATCAATCATGACATTAGGCCTTCTCTGCAGCGACCTGTGGGCGTTTGGTCAGCGGCTCAAAGAGAACTCGCCGCGCCCGCAATGTGCCTGCCAGAACCACCTGTGATCGTTAATTAAAAATATTGCCCGGAATGGTTTCTTTTTTTTCCTTGTTGCCGATCGAACACAGGCATTTGGCCCGTTTTAGGTTAAGGAGGTGGAAAAGATTTGGAGATAATGAATGCAGGAACTTCATTCCGCCTTTGCTTCGTGCACCTCCCGTTTGTCGATCTGCGCTGCCGTATTCATCGGGGGGCTCATTCCTGGCGCCGACGATGGCGTTTGCTGATTGCGTCACCTTTGGGGGTGTCATCAGTTGCGACACGACTGCTCCCAATCCTTATACAACCACGGTCGGCGCCGGCAATTCTGCTGCTGGAGACAACATCACCGTCAATGTTGGAGCCGGTGCGCAGATTGCCGTCGGCGACATGAATGGTATCAGCCTGCGCAACGGCGCGGTGATCACCATTTCCGGTGGGGGCCTTGTTAGCGCGACGGCAGTCTCCACCCTTGGCAATTACAACACGGGTGGGAACGCCATTGAGGTCAACAACAATGGTACGGTGACGATTGAGCAGGGAGGGCAGCTACTTGCCCTCGGGTCGCAGAACAGTGCGGAAGCCGTAAATTTCCAGGGCACTGGCAATGTGCTTACCAACAATGGCCTAATCGACGCGAACAATGCTGTCGCTATCTGGTCGCAGAACACGTCCGGCCTGAACACGGTCATCAACAATGAAACCGGAATTATCGAAGCGGGCAATGGAACAACCAGCACCGTCATCGGTGGATCGGGCGCCGGAGCGCTCGACTTCACCAACAAAGGCATAATTCGAGGCAGTATCAATCTAGCCAATGGCAATGATATCTTGCGCCTCTATACCGGATCGAGTGTCACTGGCAATTTTACCGGCGGCGGCGGGACTGATGCGATCTTCCTCAGCGGCGATGGGCAATCGTCTATGGCCGGCAACTTCACCGGGTTTGAAAGCCTCATTAAAAACGATCTCGGAAGGTGGACGCTCACAGGTACCATTACCGGCGTCACGGTCGCTACGGTTCAGAACGGCACGCTTGTCCTGACGGGGACGAACAGCAACTATACCGGGCAGGTTATCATCGATCCTGCCGGCATACTGGAAGCGCGCGCGCAGGCTCTCCCGACGCAACTTGTTCCCGCAAACAATATCGCCAACATCACCAATAACGGCCTTGTCCGGTTTACTCAGCCCGATAATGGCACCTATGTCGGTCAGATCGTCGGAACCGGTGCCGTCGAAAAGACCGGAGCGGGCACCCTTACGCTCGATCCCTCGGTCGCGGCGGGCAATACCTATTCCGGAGGAACCTTTATCAATGGCGGCGTTGTCGCGGTCGGCGCCGACAATGCCCTGGGTGCTTCGACGGGCGGTGTCAGTTTCAATGGCGGCACCTTGCAACTCAACAGCAGTTTCGACTTATCGGCCAGTCGCGCAGTGACGTTGAATGTCGGGGGCGGCACGATTAATACACAGGCCTTCGATTCGACCTTGGCACAGGGTATAACCGGGCCCGGCGGACTTACGAAGACGGGATCAGGGTCTCTGGTCCTGACGGGCAACAGCGATTATGCTGGTGGTACCGTGATCTCAGCAGGCACCCTCCAGCTTGGAAACGGCGGAACGAGCGGCTCGATCTCTGGCAATGTGTTGAACAACAGTCTCCTCGCGTTCAACCGCTCGGACGCTTTTTTAGTGCCCGGGATTATTTCCGGTTCGGGTGCCGTGGAACAGAACGGTTCGGGCACCACGGTCCTCGCCGGCAACAATACCTACACTGGCGGAACCACCATCAATGCCGGGACACTGCAGCTCGGCAATGGCGGCACGTCGGGCTCTATTGTCGGAGATGTTGCCAACGACGGTTCACTTGCATTCAATCGCTCGGACAGCATGAATTTCGACGGCGTGATATCCGGCTTGGGTAACGTCAGGCAGATCGGCGGCGGAACGACAATTCTGACCGCACAGAATACATATTCAGGTGCAACGACGGTCGAGGCTGGAACGCTCGCGGCTGGGACCACGAACGCCTTTAGCTCCACTTCGTCGACTTCTGTGCTTGCTGGCGGGACCCTCGATGCGGCCGGATTCGATCAGACCCTTAGCGTGCTCACCAATGCCGGATCGGTCATTGTGGGAGGCGCCCCGGGAGCAACACTGACTGTCAGCGGTAACTATGTGGGCGCGGGTGGCACTTTACGATTGAATACGGCGCTGGGCAATGACGCGTCAACGACCGACCGGCTTGTGGTTGCGGGTAACACGTCAGGATTGACGACGCTTGTCGTGAACAATGTTGGCGGCAAGGGAGCGCTGACTGTGGAAGGGATACGGGTGATCGATGTTGCTGGCTCTTCCGCCGGCAGCTTTGCCCTTGACGGAGACTATCTCTTTCAGGGCGAAGAAGCCGTTGTCGGCGGCGCCTATGCCTACCGGCTATACAAGAATGGCATCGCAACGCCAAACGATGGTGATTGGTATCTGCGTTCCGCTTTAGTCGATGCGGCTGACGCCGCATCATCGCCGCTCTACCAACCCGGTGTTCCCGTTTACGAGGTCTACGCGCAGACATTGCTAGGCCTGAACGGGCTGCCAACGCTGCAACAGCGTCTTGGAAACCGCTATTGGTCAGGAGCTGGCAACGGAACGCTGTCCCAGGGTGACGGCCCTGGAACGATCGAGCCGGCCCCGCAGCCGTCTGAGGGCGGACCGACCCTCGTCGAGGGAGGCGGCGTGTGGGCACGCGTCGAAGGCGCACATCAAAGCTTTGACCCGAGAACGTCAACGAGTTCCGCTGATTACGATTTGGATACATGGAAGTTCCAAGGCGGCTTGGATAAGCAGCTTTACGAAAGCGGCAGCGGCACACTCATGGGAGGCATCACGGCTCAGTACGGCAAAGCGTCCGCAGATGTGTCCTCCGTCTTCGGCGATGGCACGGTCAATACCGACGGATATGGCGTTGGCGCTACGCTGACCTGGTATGGCCAGAATGGTTTCTATCTTGACGGGCAGGCGCAGGCGACATGGTATGATAGTGACCTGTCTTCCGACTTCCTGGGTGGGCTCTCGAGAGGGAATGGCGGTTTCGGCTACGCCTTCAGCTTGGAAACCGGCGAAAGATTTGCGTTGAACCAGAGCTGGACGCTTACCCCGCAAGCTCAGCTCGCATATTCCAATGTCGATTTTGATAACTTCACGGATCCCTTCGGTGCCAATGTTTCTCTCGGGAGAGGCGAAAGCCTTAAGGGCCGTCTTGGACTTTCGGCGGATTATGAAAATACCTGGGAGGGCGCTTCAGGAACGACGACCCGCGCGCTTCTTTATGGCATTGCCAATCTTTATTACGAGTTCCTTGACGGGACAGAGGTTGGAGTATCAGGCGTCGGCTTTGCCAACGAGAGCGACCGCACCTGGGGTGGTATCGGCGCGGGCGGCAGCTATAACTGGAATGACGACAAATATTCCCTGTATGGCGAGGTTTCCATCAACACCAGCCTGTCCAACTTCGCGGACAGCTACAGCCTCACTGGGACTGCCGGGTTCCGGGTGAAGTTCTAAGAACATGTTCCGACGGAAACTGTGAACCTGTCGGCCACGGATCTATGGTGAAACCGCCCATCGGTGGTAAAGCCCCAGCGTTTTTGGTCCACAGGTTCATTCGCCGTTGAGCGCGACATTCGATGATGGTGAGAGGAGAGCAGTGGCGGGGAAACGTGGAACAGATTGGCGTGGGGTCGGCAGCATCAAGCTTTGCCAGCGCTGCTTTACGGCGTTCGATCGTCGCCGGATTGGTCATAAAATCCTCCCTCGTCCCGGACCATGAGCCCGTCGCACATAGCCGTTCTTCTCGCTGTTGGTCTTCACCACTGGCCTTGACTGCTGCTCCTGGCGCTCCTTGATACAGCCAGAACGTCGCTGAGCCGCTTGTTCTCGGTGATCGCCGTCGCTGGGGCACCACCCGCTTCAACGACTCTGCGGATGTGCGCTTCGACATGCACGTCAATATCGTCACGCTGGAGCCGGGCGCGGTTGATCCCCTTCATGGAAATCCATGTCATGGACGGTCTCTATGTGCTCGAGGGCAAGGCGGGTTACCGCCTTAACCAGGACTGGGTGGAGGTCGAGGCCGGCGACTTCATGTGGCTGCGCGCCTTCTGCCCGCAGGCCTGCTACGCCGGTGGCCCCGGCCGCTTCCGTTACCTCCTCTACAAGGATGTCAACCGGCATATGAAGCTCTGGTAGGCAGTATCGCACACCTGTCCGGTTGCTTGACAGCTCCTTCGAATGCCCGCATCGTCGCTCGATGCAGGATATGGATTCATGGCTGTCGGAGAAGAAAGAGATAAGCCGGAGAAACGCTGCCCAAGCGGTCTTCGAAGATGTCCGCACGGCTATTATCGATCGGAAACTGGCTCTCGGCACCCGTCTTCCCTCGGAGGTGCAGCTCGCCGAACGTTACGGCATCAGCCGGGCCATCGTGCGTGAGGCGCTTCGCTCGCTGCAGACGCTGGGGTTCACGCAAACCAGGACGGGGCGGGGCACTTTCGTCGCTTCGGAGAGCCCGGCGCGGCAGCTCGGCGGCGGCGCCTATTCCGCCCGCGATCTCATGGAGGCGCGCCCCTGCATCGAGATCCCGGCTGCCGGATGGGCGGCATTGCGGCGCTCGAACGCGCAGCTCGCATCGCTCTCATCCTTGTGCGACCGGATGGACGACGAGGAGGACGTCCAGACATGGGTGCGGATGGACGCGGAGTTTCATGGCGAAATCGCCGAAGCCTCGGGCAATGCGATTTTCCGGAAAGTCGTCGCCGACGTCCGCGGCGCGCTTTCGACGCAGTCGGAACTGGTGGAGCATGTTCGCGGCCGGCGCAAAGCCTCCAACGCCGAGCACCGTCGAATTCTGGAGGCTATCGCCGCAGGCAGCCAGCGGGATGCACGCGCCGCCATGGCGGAGCACCTGCTGGAGGTCAAGCGCTCCATCATCGGCATTGCCGGTGAAGAGAGAGCGCCGCTGACGATATGATTTCCAATGTCGCGCCCGGGTGTCCGGGTCGCTGCCGATCGAATGCAAAGCGATGAACGATCTAGAAAGCTGGCTTTCCGACTCCGCGATCCTCAGTCGAAAAAGCGCCTCGGAACTGGTCTTCGAGGAGCTGCGCAATCTCATTCTTTCCGGCCGTTTTGCCGCCGGTTCGAAGCTGCCGTCGGAAGCCAAGCTCGCGGTAAAATACGGTGTCAGCCGTCCGATCGTGCGGGAAGCGCTGCGCTCGCTGCAGATTTTGAGGCTAACGGAGACGCGGACCGGGAGCGGGACCTATGTGCTCGCCGCTGCAGGCGACGGAGATATCCGCTACGGCAATTATTCGGCGCGTGATCTGTTGGAGGCGCGCCCCTTCGTCGAGGTGTCCGCGGCCGGCTGGGCGGCGCTGCGCCGGAGCGATGATGAGTTGTCCCGGCTGCTGGGGCTTTGCGACCGGATGGAGCAGGAAGAAGATACCGAGGCCTGGGTGCGGCTGGATTCGGATTTTCACGGGCTGATTGCCGAGGCATCGAAGAATGCCCTCTTTCGCGACATCGTTGATGACGTCCGCGAGGCGATGGCGCAGCAATCCGGGCTGCTGACCGCCTTGGGGCCGAGGCGTCAGGAATCGAACGAAGAGCATCGCGCCATCGTCGAAGCCATCCGAAAAGGGGCGGAGGCTGATGCCCAGGCGGCGATGGAAATTCATCTGAAGAAGGTCGAGGCGGCGGTCAGCCGCATTATAGGCTCAATCTAATCCAGCCGCCAAGGCCTGCCTTGTCACAGGCCTTCGCTACGCATCCACAAATAGCAAAGAGAAAATCCTTGACTGCAGGGTAGTTTTTCCTTTATCGCGAAATCTGTCAGACCGCATAGCAGATTAACATCTTTGGCGTCTGCGCGGAGGGCGGCCGGGAGGTTGCCGAACCCACGCGATAGGGAGGAGAAATGACAGTGATGCAATCCAACAGAAGCGAGGCCAATAGCCAGGTCTTTGTCGAGGAGGACCTCGGTTATCAAAAGGCGCTGAAGCCGCGACAAATCCAGATGATTGCCATCGGCGGCGCCATCGGCACGGGGCTGTTTCTCGGCGCCGGCGGTCGGCTTGCTGCTGCCGGTCCGGCACTTGTGCTGGTCTATGCCTTGTGCGGCTTTTTCGCCTTCCTCGTTCTGAGAGCCCTCGGCGAACTGATTGTTCATCGTCCGACCTCGGGCTCGTTCGTATCCTATGCCCGCGAATTTTACGGCGAAAAGCTCGCCTTCGCAGTCGGCTGGATGTATTGGCTGACCTGGGCGATGACGGCGGTCGCCGACGTCACCGCGGTCGCCCTCTACATGAATTTCTTCAAGGCATATGTCCCTTGGATCGCCATGATCGACCAGTGGGTGTTCGCGTTCGCGGCGCTGGTCCTCGTCCTCTCGATGAACCTTCTGTCGGTGAAGGTCTTCGGCGAACTGGAATTTTGGTTCAGCCTCGTCAAGGTTCTCGCCCTCGTCGTCTTCCTGGTCGTCGGCGTCTACTTCGTCGTCACCGGCACGCCGATCGACGGCCATGTCCCGGGCGTGAACACGATCACCGATTTCGGCGGCATGTTCCCGAACAGCGTCCTGCCGGCCCTGGTGGTGATACAGGGCGTGGTTTTCGCCTATGCCTCGATCGAGCTGATCGGGACCGCCGCCGGTGAAACCGAAAATGCCCGCAAAGTCATGCCGCGGGCGATCCGCACGGTCGTGCTGCGCCTGGTGGTCTTCTATGTCGGCTCGGTCCTGCTGTTGTCCCTGCTGCTGCCTTACACGGCCTATAAGGGTGGCGAGAGCCCGTTCGTCACCTTCTTCGGCAAGATCGGCATTCAGGGCGCCGACGTCGTCATGAACCTCGTGGTGCTGACCGCCGTCCTGTCGTCGCTCAATGCCGGCCTCTATTCGACTGGCCGCATCCTGCATTCCATGGCGATATCAGGCTCGGCGCCGGCGGCGCTGGCGAAGATGAACCGATCAGGCGTGCCCTATGGGGGTATCGCGGTGACGGCTGTCGTGACCGCCTTCGGCGTCGTGCTGAACGCCGTCGTTCCGGCGGAAGCCTTCGAAATCGGCCTGAATGTCGCAGCCCTCGGCATCATTGCGGCATGGGGCGTGATCGTGCTGTGCCAGCTCAAGCTGTGGCAGCTGTCGCGGCAGGGCAAGCTGGCGCGGCCTGAATTTCGGATGTTCGGCGCGCCTTATACCGGTCTGCTGACGCTGGGCTTCCTTGCCGTCGTCGTGATCCTGATGGCCCTCGACTATCCCGTCGGAACCTACACGGTCGCCTCGCTGGCCCTGATTATTATTCCGGCACTGGTGGTCGGCTGGCTGCTGATGCGTCAACGCATCTACATGCTCGCCGCCGAACAAGGCGACGATCGCGGCGGTTTCGATCTCGCCTGACACTGATCGAGAATCCAAGCTTGCTCCGGCGGCGCAGGCCGCCGGGGTGCGGCATGAATGGAGAGAGACATGACCCCGAGTGAGGATTTCGTCGTCACCGATCGTGGCGGGATCGTCGAGAACAGCCATCGCGTCCACGCGGCTGTCGTCGATGCAAAGGGCAGGCTGCTCTACGCGCTGGGAAATCCGACGCGTATGACGCTTGCCCGGTCCGCGGCCAAGCCGGCCCAGGCGCTTGCCATACTGGAGACGGAGGGTTTCGAGCGTTTCGGCTTCGATGATGCGGATATTGCGCTGATGTGCGCGTCCCACAGTAGCGAAGAGCGGCATATCGCGCGCACGCGGACCATGCTGTCGAAGATCAAGGCCGAGGAGGCCGACCTTCGCTGCGGCGGTCATCCTTCCCTGTCCGAAATGGTGAACCGCTCCTGGATCAGGCAGGACTTTGTCCCGACGGCCGTTTGCAGCAATTGTTCGGGCAAGCACGTCGGCATGCTTGCCGGCGCTCGGGCGATCGGAGCAGGCATGGAAGGCTACCACCTGCCGGATCATCCGATGCAGCGGAGGGTCAAGCGCACCGTCGCCGAACTCTGCGATCTCGATGTCCGGGATGTCGAATGGGGCATCGACGGATGCAATCTCCCGACCCCCGCCTTTCCCCTGGATCGCCTGGCCCGCATCTATGCCAAGCTTGCCGCGGCAGCTGATGGGAGTAGTGCGGGCGAGGGGCCATCGATGCGAGGGCCGGCACTGGCCCGCATCTTCCATGCAATGGCCGGCCACCCTGACATGGTCGCGGGCGAGGGGCGCTACTGCACGCTGTTGATGTGCGCATTCGACGGCGCCCTCATCGGCAAGCTCGGCGCCGACGCGAGCTACGCGATCGGCGTGCGGGCCTCGGATGCAACCCGGCGATTAGGGACGGACAGTGGGCTCGGCATCTCGGTGAAGATCGAGGACGGCAACCTTGAAATCCTGTACGCCGTCGTGACGGAGCTCCTCGAGCGGCTCGGCATCGGCTCGCCTGATATCCGCAGCCAGCTCGCGCCGTTCCATCATCCCCAGCGCGTGAACACGATGGGTGTCACAACAGGCGGCGTATCTTTCCCATTCAAGCTGCGCGGATCGAAGCCGGACGGGGACGATCCTCATCCTGCCGCCTGACCCGATGACGCCTGCGGACGCGGCTATTCTGCCGCGTCACCAGCCATTCTTGTCTTCAGCCTGTCGCCGCAATGCGTGCGCCCCTCTCGAAAGTTCCCGCCATGACGACATCCGATATGACTGCTATCCGCGTCGAACACGACCTGATCGGCGATCGCGACGTGCCGGCCTCGGCCTATTACGGCGTGCATACGCTGCGCGCGGTCGAGAATTTTCCGATAACCGGTCAGACCCTGAAGGAATCGGCCGATCTGATCGCATCCCTGGCGGCGATCAAGCAAGCGGCGGCTCAGGCCAATCTGAGCCTCGGCCTTCTGGATCAGGAGCGGGCCGCCGCCATCATTGCGGCCTGCATCGAAATCCGCGACGGCGCGCTGCACGACCAGTTTGTCGTCGATCTGATCCAGGGCGGGGCGGGAACCTCGACCAACATGAACGCCAATGAGGTGATTGCCAACAGGGCGCTGGAAATCCTGGGCCATCGCCGCGGCGAGTACCAGCACCTGCATCCGAACGAGCACGTCAATCTCTCGCAATCCACCAACGACGTCTATCCGACGGCGCTGAAGCTTGCCGCATGGATCGGCGTTCACCGTCTCGTCGAGGCCATGGCGATCCTGCGCCGGGCCTTCGAGGCCAAGGCGGTCGAGTTCGCCGACGTCCTCAAGATGGGCCGCACCCAGTTGCAGGACGCCGTGCCGATGACGCTCGGCCAGGAATTCGGAACCTACGCGCTGATGCTGGCGGAGGACGAGGCGCGGCTCTCCGAAGCGGTCTTACTGATCCGCGAGATCAATCTCGGCGCGACGGCGATCGGCACCGGCATCACCGCCCATCCTCGCTATGCGGCGCTGGTGCGCGAGCGCCTGTCCGATATTGTCGGCGTCGATCTGGTGACGTCACCTGACCTGGTGGAGGCGACGCAGGATTGCGGTTCCTTCGTGCAGCTTTCGGGCGTTCTCAAGCGCGTGGCGGTCAAGCTTTCCAAAACCTGCAACGACCTGCGGCTGCTGTCCTCGGGGCCGAGGGCCGGCTTCAACGAGATCAATCTGCCGGCACGCCAGGCCGGCTCCTCGATCATGCCCGGCAAGGTCAACCCGGTTATCCCGGAGGTCGTCAACCAGGTCGCCTTCGAAGTGATCGGCAATGATGTGACGATCACCATGGCGGCGGAGGCCGGCCAGCTGCAGCTCAACGCCTTCGAGCCGGTGATCTTCTACAGCCTCTACCGCAGCCTGAGCCATCTGACCAATGCCTGCCTGACGCTCGAGGCGAATTGCATTCGAGGCATTACCGCCAACCGCGAAAGGCTGCGGCAGATGGTCGAGCAATCGATCGGCATCGTGACAGCGCTCAACCCCTATATCGGCTACCGCAACGCCACAGAGGTTGCGTTGGAAGCGCATCATTCGGGACGGGGGGTCTACGAAATCCTTCTCGAGCGCGGGCTGATGCAGAAGGAGCATCTCGATGCGGTGCTGCGCCCGGAAACGCTGACCCGGCCGAGCGAGAAGCTTTCCTTCTCGTAAGGCATGCGGCTCACACTGCTTCCGGGCGACACTCAGATGTGTGCGATCACGCCGCTTTTGCTTGCGGCTTGGCAGCCTTGACGTGGGTTATGCTGCGGCGGCCGTCGATGCTGACTGGGACGTCGCCGTCAACCGTGGCGCGGCGCACGACCCGGTGCTGGTCGCCATAGTCGTTGACGGCATAGTGCTGTGTCGCACGATTATCCCAGATCGCGACATCTCCGGTTCTCCAGCGCCAGCGCACGGTGTTTTCCGGGGCCGTGACGTAAGACTGGAACACTTCGTAGAGTTTGGCGGAGTCACTCTTCGAAACGCCGACCAGGCGCTGAACGAAGTTGCCGAGCAACAGCGACCTTTCGCCCGTTTCCGGATGGACACGCACGACCGGATGCTCGGTCTCGTAGATGGTCGAGGTGAAAACGTCCTGGAAATGCTTCTTCTCTTCGGCGGTGGCGCGGGGGCGCACGGCAGCATAGTCGTAGGCATTGCTGTGAATGGCCCATAAATGATCGGCCAGCAATTTGAGCGGCGCCGGCAGGCTTTCATAGGCGGCGTGGGTGTTGGACCAGATCGTGTCGCCGCCGGATGCCGGAATGACGACGCCGCGAAGCACGGAGAATTTTGGATAGGCATCGACGAAGGTGACGTCGGTGTGCCACTGGTCCGCTCGGCCACCGCCGCGGCTGGAATCGAGATTGAGAATCGAAGCCGTGCCGGCGACCGGTCCCTGGGTCGGATGCGGCACGAGATCGCCGAGGCGGCGTGCGAAAGCTTCCTGTTCGGAATCGCCAAGATGCCCCTGATCGCGGAAGAAGATGACCTTGTGCTTCAGGAGAAGCTGGTTGATGGCCGCCACCGCTGCGTCCGAAAGCTCTCCGCCGAGGCGGACGCCTTTGATCTCGGCGCCAACACGGCCGGTCAGCGGGACGATATCGGACTCGGGAATGATCTGATTGACGAGAACCGGATTGCTCATGGAAATCTCCTGTTTGATTTGGGAAGAAGTCGGCAGGTCACATGCGCCTAAGGATGCATCCATTGGGCGTTCGAAATCTCAGCGCTGAAGTCGACAGGGCTATGGAACCGCATAATCTACAAAATCTGTAGACAACAATTTCTAATTTTGCCTGTTTTCGTGAAACAGCCGCTTCGATTTCCTCGCCAGGCGCGAGGCTGGCGTGCGCGCTCCACATACGATCAGAGGTGCTGTATCAGGAATTTGCGATCGAAGGGACGGACTGTCTCGCTTACGGCCACGCCTATGAGGGCGGGTGGTTGATCAGTTGCGATGACATCTCGATTTTCACGGCCATCAAGAAGAACTTCAACGATCAGAACAGTCGCTTTGATGCGGTTTTGGCAAACATGCCGCACAGTCCGTGTCCGATGCCACTGTCCACCCGGGCACGACCGCCAATCGTCACATCGCTGCTCTTCCGGCGGGAAGGTGATGGGGCGGGTGTTCTGAGGGCATCGGCGAGGTTGACGGTGCGGTCTCGGACACGATCACAGGTACCAACGTGCCCGCCGCCGGCGTCGACGCCGCATCAATGTCGATCGGCGTCCAATTTTTCGACGCCGATTACCCCGCCAAGGGGATCAATTTGCACGTGGGAACACACGCATCAACTCGGCAAACCCCATTGCGCGTTAATGGAAGAGCTGTCTGACATGGATGCCAGCCGCGCGGGCAATCTCGGAGAGCACCGCGCCCAGTTCGACGCACGCGGCAACCAGCGCTCGTGCGTTGGCGCCACCCTCAGCGGGGTCTCGGTTCCGCGGAGTTTATCCCGCTCGCAGAGGAAACGAGCTTGATCGTGACTCTCGGGGAACGGGTCTTACGCCAGCATGCAGGGTGCCGCAAGCTGCGGGGGAATGTAAGAGTGGCCGTAACCTGTCTCTAGACAGCGTCGCCCAGGTTTAGGTGGACAGGATCGTTGGCTGCGACGCATGAGCCACTGGCTGCACATCGCGTCACTCGTGATAATCTAGCCTAAAGCAATAGGAAAGATTGGACATGATACCCCTCGGCAAGCCGATCGAACAAATTCTAGGGGTCGGCGCCCTACTACTCCTTGCGATCGGCTGCGCTCTCGTGCTTCAGCCCTTCCTCTCAGCTATCCTGTGGGCGGCGGTGATCTGTTTCTCAACATGGCCGGTTTACAGGAGGTGCGAGCGGGCAGTCGGTGGCAACAAAAGCGTGGCCGCCGCCGTGATGACGTTGCTGGTCGCCCTTATTTTGGTCGCACCATTCGCCGTGGTGGTGCCGACGTTGACGGACAGCGTGGGGAACCTGCTCCCGGCTGTGAACCAGGTTCTCGAGCAAGGTCCGCCGACGCCGCCGCGCTGGGTCGCAGGACTGCCGGTAATCGGCGAGAACCTGGCTGCCTACTGGGAGAGCTTGGCCCATAATGCGCCCGCGTTCACCGTTGAACTCAAGAAGCTAATCGGCCCGGCCACAGACCTAGCAGTAGCCAGCGGGGCGGTGCTCGGCGCCGGACTCCTCGAACTCGGGCTGAGCGTATTCATCGCCTTTTTCTTCTTCCTTCACGGCCGGCGGATGGCAGCCCACGTGCGCGCAGTCGGCGAAAGATTCGCCGGGCCCCGGGCCCGAGAGCTGCTTATGGTCGTGGGCGCAACTGTCAAGGGCGTTATTTATGGCTTGATAGGCACGGCACTCGCCCAGTCCCTCTTAGCCGGCATTGGTTTTTGGATCGCCGGTGTACCTCAGGCGCTGCTGCTTGGTTTCCTCACCTTCATCCTGTCGTTTCTGCCGGCAGGCCCCCCGCTTGTATGGGGCTCCGTGGTGCTATGGCTTCTTGCTCAGGGAGCCGTTTGGAGAAGCATCTTCGTCGCAGCGTGGGGCTTACTTCTCGTCAGCAGCATCGACAATGTCATCAGACCCTACATCCTCGGCAAGACCAACAACTTGCCGGTGTTGCTCGGCCTCTTCGGACTCCTTGGCGGTGTCATCGCCTTTGGATTTATCGGGATCTTTCTTGGGCCAACGCTGCTGGCGGCCGCCTACAGCCTCTTCCGCGAGTGGACCATGGCCGAAGTCGAGGAACGCAGTAACCCCACCCCGCCTTCCGACTCCGACTGATCGATCCCAAGTTTGTTGCTGAGGCCGAACATCGAGCCTGGACACATGACGAGAAGCTGCGGTACGTGACCAAATCCTTCAGAGTTTCGATCGTCGATGCAGAGAAGAGCGTACGGCTTTACGGCGCGGTGTAGGCTCACCCAATCGAGCTCGCCTGAAGTGATTAGGAATGAAACGTTGCGCTAAGGCAGCGAGGCGCGCATAACACCCTATCGAAGCCAACCTCCACGGGCTGCTTCGCCTGGAAGTGACCCAGCTTTCGCCCCAACCTGAAAGGACGAACCATGTTTGGCGTCCGAACCGGCCATAAAAAATCGTTGGGACTGTCCACCATCGAAGGAAACTTCGACGGCTCCGTCGCCAAGCGCGATCACGGTCACCATACTCTTTCGTGCCTTCGCTTCGCTATGTACGGCAAAGGAATCGGAAGCGACAGAGATCTCCTCAAAATAGCACGAGCCAACTGGCCCTCAACCGTAGGCTTGTTGTGAAACACTGAGTTTCGACGGTGGTCGAAAGCAGCGTGGGCTCTGAGTATGGCTCACGCTGTAGTACCTATTAAACGAGTTGCTCTTCCTCTCGACCAATTTTTGGCCCAGTGCTCGACTTAAAGACCAGTACGTCTTGAGAAGATTGAGGCACGACGATCTTGCGCCTCATCGCCGATTTCCGCAGGTCAAATTCCTTATCGCTCGTCTATGGAAAGTCGATCACAGATCAGGTGACAACGGGAAACGTGGAAGCAGAACACCCGTTACGGCGAAACGGTGCATTGGTGCAGACGTCCGGGTCTCGACCTCTTCCGATCCTGCCTTCCATTCCGTCGCCTTGGTTCATCCTGCCACTCTATGAGGCCCGCATGCCCCCAGTAAGGTACCACTTAAGAGATCTGACATTCGCGAAGAAAACGGCTGCGAGAGCCCACGATCGCCTGTCGAGACAGGAAATGATCGGAAAGCGATCTCGCAACATCGGCAAGTCGGTGTACTTGGACAATGAGCTGCTGATGCGGCTCTACGATCGCAACCGCCGTATAATCGAACGTGTGAAGCGGATCGAGGCCGCGCTGGACGCCAAGTCATAATGATGAGGGAAGTATGACAAACGGAGGCGGAGATTGACCATGGAGTCTATGTTGGAGTCTCAGAACGCAGCGGAGCTGAGGTGAGGCGCATCGCCAATGGCCGGATGAGCTCAAGGCGCGGACCGTTTCAGAGAGTCTGCGGCGGGCGTGACGGTAAACGAAGTGGCGGAACGCCATGGCTTGAAGGCGAACCACCTGTCGTCCCGACGAACACTGGCGCGGCATTGCAAGCTGGTCTTGCCTGGAAAGACGCAGCCGAATTCGCTGCCATGGTTGTCGAGGCACCGGTGCCGATCAGAACGCCGGAGCCGCCAACTGCTAAGATTCTCCCGCGCCGAGTTTGTGGCGGGTCCGGTCACCATCCGTCCGGAGGAAGGTGCATCTGCCGCCGGATCGCAGCCATGCAGCGATTGCCTCTCGCCTCAGCTGTGTTGAGTTGACAACCCCGACCCATGCTCCAAAACTCTGCTCTTACCGGTATGGAGAGTGTAGCCGCCATGCGAAGTCGTGATTGGCAGATAGGCGCATTTGTCGAGCGGATGCTCACCCGCAAAGCACGGAGTCATACAAGTCCTGTTTCCGCGATGTGCAGCTTCTGGGGCCTAATGCGCGCCTACTGGCTTTCCGAAAGCTGGCGCGAGGCCTGGGGGCTGACATCCGCCATTCTTGTCCTCACGGCATTGTCCGCCCAGGCCAGCGTCTGGTTCGCTATCACCTCGGGCGAGTTGATCAATCGGATCGCCTACTTCCACCATCCATCCACGCCCACGACGCCCATGGAACTGTTGAAAACAGCGGCAACGCTTGCCACGATCGCGATCATGAGGGACGTGTGTTTCACCGCTGTCCGCCATTTCTTCTCGACCACGCTTCACCGCAAATGGCGCGCGTGGCTCGACCGACGCTTTAACGAAGCCCTGCTCGACAGCAATCATACGCATTTCCATCTTCTGCAAATGGGCTCCGATGCGTCCGGGTCCGCTGTCCCGGCGCCGGACAATATCGATCAGCGCGTCCAGGAGTCTATCAAAGGCTTGACTGGCGGTGCTATCGGGCTGGCGATGGGCATTGCGGGAGTCGTGCTGTCCCTTGGCTTCGTCGGCAGTAAACTTGTTGAGATGTCGAGCGAAGTCGGGGGGCTTGAGTTCCTCGGCAGCTATGGAAGCGCCTGTTTGGCCTTCATGGCGGTCGCGATTTATGTACCGCTCAACACCGTTATTGCCGCCAAGCTCGGCGGCGTTCTCCAGCGCCTGTCGGTACGCATGCAATGGGCGGAGGGAAGCTACCGCACGGAACTGAACGCTCTCCTGCACCGCAGCTTCCATGTTGCCGTCCTCCATGGAGAAAGAGCCCAGAACGTCGTCAACAAGCGCCGGTATCTCGACATCGATCAAACTTGGGCCAGCCTAAATCGGGTGACTGCCGGCTACATGGGGTTCGAACTGGTCCATAATTTCATTGGCTCGCGGATTGTCGCCTATGCACCCGGCCTGCTCCCCTACATGGACAACAAGGTCAGCCTGCAGCACTACGTAACCGGTGCCGAACTGGCGACTGCCCTGATCAACGAATGCTCGTGGTTCATACACGTCATGCCCGATATTGCGACGTTGAAGGCTAACGCCCGGCGAATGACCGATCTCGCGAACGCGATCGAAACCGTTCAGCGACCCGAGGAGTTTTATGCCCAAACAGGCCTTTACGAATTCCAATATACCGAGCAGGACCCGGCGCTCGGCCTGACTCTCCAGCAAATTGGCCTGCATCATGCGGGCACCGAGCTCCCATTTCTGATCGCCGACAGACTTCAGTTCCTGCCCCGCGAATGGACCTTGGTCGTCGGCGAGTCAGGGAGCGGGAAGACCTCGCTTATAAAGGCGATAAACGGTCTTTGGGCGCACGGCCGCGGTACTGTCGCAACGCCAAGACACGCCCGAATCCTGTATGCCGCCCAGGACGTCAAGCTTCAGGCCGTGTCCTTGAAGGAGCTCGCTTGCCTTCCAGACCCGGCGAGCGATTATCAGGAGACGCACGTCGCGGTGGCGTTGCACGAGGCGGGACTCGGCGAATTCATCGATGAGCTCCCCAACGAAGGCCGCAACGGCCAGAGCTGGGATCAGCTGCTGTCGGGAGGCCAAAAGCAGAAGCTCGTTCTTGCCAGGATCCTTTTATTACGGCCTGGCCTCATCTTTCTCGACGAGGCCACGAGCGCCCTTGACACTCAAGCAGTTCATGCATTTCACCAGGCGATCATGGATCATTGTCCGGAGGTGACTGTGATCGCCATCATGCATGACGTTTCACCCATCCGATCAGGAAGCGGCGTTGATTTCTTCGACAGCGTGCTCACCATCGAAAAAGGCGTGGCAAAGAAAATGCCCATTTCTGCCTGGCGTCAGGCGGCCGCGGGGTAACGGCGGCCAGACCAAATAACCCAATCCGCTTGTCGCTCTGCTCGATTGATCCGACTGTGCGGAGCAACCCGGGACCTCTTCATCATTCGGGTGTTTCTTCACGTTGGATCGGGACCATCGGCATTCCGGCGGCTTCTGCTTGGTCCAGGGCCTCCCAGCTTTGCAATCAAATTATTCCTCCGCGTCGGAATAGTTCTTGTATTGCAGCTTCTGAAGCGATGCATCCAGCCTGAGGATGAGCCCGGTCGGTGCGAAATCAAGAGATACCTCTCCGAAAGCGGACAAGCTGGAGCTAACGAGCCGAGTGCCAAACCCCTTCTTGTACGGAGGTTCCACCACCGGACCTCCAACCTCTTGCCAAATGAAGCTCAGGCGCTTGTCGCCGGCCTCGTCGCGCACGGACCATTCGATTTCGACAGACCCTGGATCGACCGACAGCGAACCATACTTATTGGCGTTGGTAACGAGTTCGTGAAGCACGAGGGAGAAACAAAGGGCGGCCTGCGGGCCCAATTCAACTGCAGGACCGCTTGCTTTGAAACGTCCCGACGTCTCAAGTCCAAGATTAATCGCGGTCGCCTCGACAATCGTCGCCATGGTAGTGCCCAGCCAATTCTGCTGCAGCAAAATGTCGTGTGCTTTCGAATAGGCATTGATCCGGGCCGAGATCGCCTGTTCTGCATCTTCTATAGAGCTGGCGTTTCGGAAGGATTGACTGGTAATAGCCTGAATGACGGCCAGCGTATTCTTGATGCGGTGAGAGAGTTCGTGCATGAGAACCCGCTGTCGCTCCTCATTTTCTCTCTGCTCGGTCTGGTCCCTGAGGATCTTTACGAAGCCCTCGACTTTGCCATCGTCGGACGTCAATGCCATCATCTGGCCCGAGGCCCAGAACAACGAGCCGTCTTTGCGAACGTGCCAGCGCTCATCGTTGCCATGGCCTTCCGCTAAAGCGGCGGTCATCTCCCGTTGGAGAATTCCCGCCTGCAGGTCTTCCTGGGTGAATATTACGGCTGCGGCCTTGCCGATCATCTCAGCCTCGTCCCATCCAAAGATTCGTCGCGCGCCCTCATTCCACGTAGTCACCAGGCCATCGAGATCCGTGGAGATGATCGCATACTCGATCGCGCTCTGCAGGATTGCTTCGAGAAAGCGCTCTCGGGAATTGGCAAACAGTTTCATGATCATGTGATGGGCCTGATCCTTTCAGGGCCTGCAAGGCTGAAAGGCCTCATCTTGAGTTATACCGGACGCCGTTGCTTTGGCAAAGAGTCGCAGCCACGACACGCCGTCCAGCAAGTCTCGGAGGAGGCTTAAGCCAGGCAGCAACGCCGATGACCCGGCCCTTTATGCCGCCGCGCCGGAACCCAGAACCGACATGGAATTGCCCTTTACGGCTGTCGGATCGATCTGAAACGCGCTGCAGAATGAACTGCTTCCAGCAAGGATCACAAGGTCCTTGTCGAGCACCAACAGAGGGGTGTCGGATGACTTGATCAGGGCGAGTGCAAAATCGAATTGCTCTGAAGTTGATGCGGTAACGGCCATATCAGCACTTTGTGGGCTTCGAGGCTTTCGGAGCGAACGCTGTACGCGCAGACAATTCTGCGCGTCGTACGGACCTGATTGTGATCCACAACTCCTAATTGATTATAACATATGTTGACTATTAGATGTAGCTTATCCCATCCCCCAGCTTGCGCCCCGCCAAGGCGCACGTAGCCAACCGGGCTGATCAAGAGCAAGTCTCCCTTGCTTCCAGCTGGAAATATTGCCCTGGGGAGACACCGAAGGCCGTCCTGAACACCGCAATGAAGGCGCTGGGGCTCGAGTAGCCGAGCGAGAAGGCGATATCGCCGACGCTTCGGCCGACGGCGAGCCACTCCACTGCTTTGAGGAGTTTCGCCTGCTGACGCCAGGCGCGGAAACTCATGCCTGTCTCAAATTGGAAATGGCGCTGGAAGCTGCGGGGGGACATGGCCGCACGTGACGCAAGTTCATCGAGCGGCCAATCGGCACCCGGTTCATTCCGGATGTCTGAAGCGATGCTCCGGAGGCGTTCGGATCCCGGCGAGGGAAGGGACAGCGGCGCGGCTGGGCTCGTCTCAAGCTGGTCGAGAATGACCGCGACAAGGCGTTCGGCACGGGCACTGCCGGCGTCCGCACGCGGTATCTCCAGGAACGCCAGGATCAGTTCGCGGAGGAGCGGTGTCGTACCGATCACGGAGACCCGGGAGGGCAGGTTCACGACCCCGTCGGGGCGAAAGAAAAGGTAGCTGCGCTCCGTCTCCTGCAGGTATGTCACTTCATGGAGGACGCCGGACGGCACGAATACGGCGCGTTCAGGCGGAACGATGAAGTAGCCCCGCTCGGTCTCCAGCCTTAGCGAACCACGCACGATCTGGAAAAGCTGCGCGCGGTGGTGCACGTGGAAGGAGTAGGTTCGCCCGGCTGGCTCTGCTCCACCCTGAGCGACAGCGGTGTGCGGATAATCTCCAAATTCGTCTTCCGGCAGATAGACGTTAGTGACGTTGTCGCGGGCAATCATGGCGTCTCACAGACATAATTTGACAGACTGCCGATAACACGTCGGATGGCATTTCACTAGATTGATATCACCGCAGAACAACTTGGACGTAAGTTATGACATTCGAGCTCCGACAAACTGAAATTTCGGATCGCTTTGCTCCAAGCTTGCTGACGAAGCTGGCAGCTTTGCGGTTTGGAGCGCCCGTCGTCCTTGGCTGGTGGCAACGGCGCGAAACGGAACAGGCCCTACAGTGGCTATCGGACCGTGATCTGGCAGACATAGGCGTCGCGCGCCATGAGATCCGCGAGGTGGCGCGGTCGCAAGCGCCAATTGATGCGATGTCCGCGAAGCGGCGGGCAAGGTGATGGCGATACCGGTCCTCAAGCAACCGCATTATAAGAGAGGTAAGCAAGATGCACGACGACGGGCTTTTTGACGAAGAGGTTGCAGCAACCTACGACGACGATGGCGGCATCTCAGCTCCGGAACTAGTTGATCCGGCGGTCGATATCCTCGCCGAGTTCGCAGGAGGCGGGCGCGTCCTGGAGTTCGCGATCGGCACTGGCCGCCTGGCGCTTCCTCTCGCGCGGAGAGGGGTACAGGTGGAAGGCATCGAGCTTTCGAGAGCGATGGTGTCTCGCCTTCGCGCCAAAGAGGGCGGCGCGGAAATTGCGGTGGTGATCGGCGACATGGCCACCACCCGTGTCGAGCGGCGCTTTTCCCTCGTTTATCTGGTTTTCAACACGATCAACAACCTGACGTCGCAGGAAGCCCAGGTCGCTTGCTTTAGAAATGCGGCCGCGCATCTGGAAACTGGTGGGCACTTCCTGATCGAGGTTGGCGTACCGCCGCTTCAGCGACTTCCGCTCGGCGAGACGCTCCTGGCGTTCGACCGCACCGAGACGCATTGGGGCGTCGACGAATACGACGTGGTAAACCAGAACTTCTCGTCACATCACATCTGGTTCCGGGATGGAAACTATGGACATTTCTCGGTCCCGTTTCGATATGCTTGGCCAGCGGAATTCGATCTTATGGCGCGGCTGGCCGGCTTGAAACTCAACGATCGATGGGGCGGATGGAAAAAGGAGCCGTTCACAAAAGTCAGCGATCGACATGTCTCCGTTTGGCAGAAGATCGCAGATTAGGCGAGTGACATGTGCGGCGGAAGGCAACGGCGACCGAGACTTCCACCACGGACCCGCGCTGACAGTGCCACACAACGGTCGCTATGTCATTGTCGCCAATGGTAGGGATATTTGGCAGCGAACTGCCCATGGGGCATGCTGTGGAGATGGTTGTTCTGTCTTCCCGGCGTAGGGCACGCGGCGCTCCCGAGGGGGTCTGCCGAACGTATGGCAAAGTCGCCGGCAAGCGCGGGAGGCGGCGTCGTGTCGAAGTGCGCACTGTCCTTGGATTGCGCCGATAGCCTCAACGGAAACTTAAGCACTCTGTCATAATTCTAATCAATCACCTCGTCGCGGAGTGTGTGTAGCAATGTTTGAGATCCGCATGCATATGCCGCTGGAACACGATTGTCCAGCTTGTTGACCGATTGCGTCGACCGGAGCCTGGCGGCCCGTGCGACGGGAGTGAGACGATGCCATCCAAATTTTTCACCCGCATCAGTGCTAAACTGACCGCCATGTCAGCGGTTGGCATCTTCATGGTTTTCACCTTGCTAGCGGCGGTCTGGATTGGCGGCGCTTCGGTGGGAAGAAGCTCCGAATTCGGTCGAATGCAGCTGGTGATTTCCCGGGATCTGGTGGACGCGAAAGCATCGCTGCGCGGCATGGTGATGGGAATGTTGGAATTGCGCCTCGCGGAGACTTCGACCGACGTAACGAAAGCGCGCGACTATGTGGCCAAACGGCATGAATCGGTGACAAAATACCTGGCAAGCGCAAGCGCTCATGTGACACTTCAGTCCAACAAAGACCGGATAGCAAAAGTTGCCGAGCTGACGGGCCAGTGGATGACCGAATACGAAGTTCTTTCACGCAGAATCGACGTTAGATTAGGCAACGCTGCCAATGGTGTCGAAGCCTCTGCTGAGGAAAAAGCTGCACAAGGCAAGCTCCTGGATATTGCCGACCAAATTGGCGCGCTGCTCGATGAGTGCGTGAATGCGACGAAAAGCAAAGCGGACGAAGCGGGAGTGCAGATGGCGTCGGCATCGGCCCTGGCTCTGCAACTCAGCCTTGGAATGGGGTTTCTCGTTGTAGCGACGCTCGTCGCTTCGGCGATTTTCGGTTCAAAGGCGATCGCTCGCCCAATCGGCCAGTTGACAGCGAGCATGAGACAGCTTGCCGACGGTAACCTCGAAACCGCAGTGCCGTGCGCAAGTCGGACCGACGAGATCGGCGAAATGGCGGCCGCTGTGAACGTGTTTAAGCAAAACGGCATTCGGATGCACCACCTCAATGCCCAGGAACGTGCCCTGCACGAAAAGAGCGCGGATCTGTCGTCAAATATTTCGACCGTCGTCGCTGCGGCTGTTGCCGGAGACTTTACCCGGCGAATTGAGAAAACCTATGACAATCCTGATCTCGATCGTTTCGCGGGAAGCGTCAACGAGCTCGTAACCTCCGTGCACAGCGGCGTTAGTGAGGTGCAGCGTGTCATCGCGGCATTGGCGCATGGTGACCTCACCGATGAGATGCGAGGCGCATTCCAAGGTTCATTCGGAGAACTCAAGCGCGATGTGAATGCAACGATGGACGGTTTGAGAACCGTGATGGCAGAAGTCCGCGCGGCGATCGACGCGATCAACTCCGGCACTGGCGAGCTCAGCAATGCGTCCGGCGACCTGTCCAAACGTACCGAACAGCAGGCGGCCGCATTGGAGGAAACCGCCGCAAGTCTGGAGGAGATCACATCGGCGGTGAAGAGTTCCACAGACCGCGCGGCCGAAGCCAGTCACATGGTTGACGAGGCGCGCAGAAGCACGGATCAATCGAGCGCGGTGGTCACCGATGCCGTGGCGGCCATGGGACGTATCGAAAGGGCCTCTGGCGAGATCAGCCAGATCATCAATGTCATCGACGAGATTGCGTTTCAAACGAACCTGCTTGCGCTGAACGCCGGCGTCGAGGCAGCGCGCGCCGGGGAGGCCGGCAAGGGGTTTGCGGTCGTCGCCCAGGAGGTCCGCGAGCTTGCGCAGCGTTCCGCCCGCGCCGCTAAGGACATCAAGGATCTGATTACCCGTTCTGGCAGCGAAGTGCAGACTGGTGTGAGACTTGTGACCGCCACCGGCGAAGCACTGAACCTGATCCAAGGTCAGGTTTCCAAGATAAACGAACACGTTCAGTCGATCGCCACTGCGGCAAGAGAACAAACGACTGGTCTCTCAGAAGTCAATACGGCCATCAATCAGATGGATCAGGTCACGCAGCAAAACGCGGCCATGGTGGAGGAGGCCACCGCAAGCACTAACCGGTTGGCAGACGAAGTCGTTTCTCTATCCCGGTTGATTTCACGATTTAAGGTGCAAGCCGGCGGGCGGCCTGCGATTTCGTTTGCAGGACCGACCAGCCATACCGCTCCGGCCTCGCCAGCGCGCGCTGCGTAAAGGCACTGGCAAATCGGTAAGCGCCTAAGCAGTCTACGCCGTGAGAAGTCGAAGACCATTCAGTAGGCGCTGGTTGCTCCCGGTCATCCGTGACCACTACAAATGAACTGGCCAAGGCTGTAGGTCACGGAGACGAACTGGAGGACGCCGGCAGCGAGCGAGGTTTCGTTCCGGGTTCGATATTTGCCGACGGCTGGCGGGCTCGCCATCTCGACTGTCGGATTGCGAATTGATCGACCCGCTGCCGAGCGGCTTTCTCGACGACTACCAGATCAATAGGTTCCCGCCCGTGGACGCGCCT
Organism: Rhizobium lentis; assembly: GCF_014200175.1. GTDB lineage: Bacteria > Pseudomonadota > Alphaproteobacteria > Rhizobiales > Rhizobiaceae > Rhizobium > Rhizobium mulingense. The sequence goes on from NZ_JACHBD010000027.1 coordinate 33,449, forward strand.
GCACGCTAAGCGCCCGACGGTCCAGGGTCGTCCGGTTCCTCCGGCGGTTTTCCGCTGCACACAGGTCCGCCTTCTGGTCAGTTTCAAATAGCATCGGGACATTCCAAAACCTTCAAAGGGGAAGCCGTTGTTTTTCTGGCATGTCGCACTTGGAAATAGAATGTACCCCGCTACAGTACGTGTCAAAGCTGGTTAGAGGTGCGGCGCCGCCAGCCAGTTAGAAACGCGACACTGGCACTGGCGCTCAGCCCCCGACCGAACCGGCTGGGCCGGGTTGCAAGGGTAGGGAGGGGGCGGGTGAGAGGCGCCCTTCGGCTTTAGCTTTGAGACTATACCGACACCATTCATTCCGCAGCCTCCATCCGCGCCAGCGCCTTCTGCCGTTTGGCAATGACTTCCGGATCGTTCATGAAGTCCGTCCGCCGGCCG
>NZ_JACHBD010000028.1 GCF_014200175.1 Rhizobium lentis
TCCGCACGCTTATTCTCAGCCATACTGAGGTCCAGTGCCTGTCGCAACTGACCCGCTGACAGGTCCGGGTCTGCACTTAAAAGATCAATGGCGGCCGCATATGCGGCTTCTGCGCAACTCCCGCCTGCATCGATAGAGTTCGCATCGCACCAGTCGGCTATTACCTTGGCGAGCATCTCTATGTGCCGTTCGGATAGTTCCGGAAGATTTAAGAGGTTCAGAGACATTATTGTGGCCCCACCTAAGGCAAGAGCACGTCTTATCGCCCAATCGGCCTCGCCCTGGTAAGATCGCCGACTGGAGTACTATACGCTAAATATGGCACGAGCAGAAGGACGAGGTCCAGTATGGCTCAAGGGCAAAGACGCGTAGGGATGCCCGTGTCACACGACCTGCGCCGTTGGTTGGACGGAGCGACGGAAATTCTGGCAAATGCTTGGTGGCAGTTGCTACCTAATTGCGGAGATATTGCTCATGCCGCAGATTTCTTCGGAAGGCCCAAGACGCTTCGATTGCCTCTCCCCTTCCAGTACGTAAACGTTGCAAGAATCCGGCATCATGGAGCAAGTGCCACAAAGCATCGACGTGTCCCTTCAAATTGTCACGGCGACAACAAGCGAATTGACTGCTTGGTCAATCAGCGGCTGTCTGGGAGCAAATGAACGGAGACCTTAATGTTGGTACAGATTTTCCAGGTAGACGCCTTCACGCGGCGGCGCTTTGGCGGCAATCCGGCTGCCGTGATGATCCTCGAAAGCTTCCTCGATGATGCGCGTCTGCAGGACATCGCCGCCGAGAATAATCTCGCAGAGACCGCATTCCTGGTTCGTGACGGCGCGGACTATCGTTTGCGTTGGTTCACGCCGACCGTTGAGGTGCCTCTATGCGGCCATGCCACGCTCGCAAGCGCTGCCGTGGTTCTTGAGCGGCTTGAGCCGGGTCGGGAGGTTGTAACCTTCCATTCCGCGAGCGGCCCGCTCGTCGTTTCCCGTTCGGGGTACAGCTACGTCATGGACTTTCCGGCTCGACCCATGCTCACCACTTCCACGCCCGAGGCGCTGACCGCCGCGATCGGGCAGAACCCGACCGAGACTTTGGTGGATCAGCATAACTATCTCGCGGTCCTTGAAACTGCCGAACAGGTTCGGAAACTGGCCCCGGATCTCGGGGTAGTCACCCTGCTTGGTCGGGCTGGCCTGATTGTCACCGCACCGGGCGACGATGGTTATGACTGCGTCAGCCGCTATTTCGCCCCCGCCAAAGGCATTCCTGAAGATCCGGTCACGGGCGGAGCGCATTGCGCGCTCACGCCCTACTGGGCGAGCCGGCTCGGCAAAACCAGCCTACGCGCATTCCAGGCCTCCGCGCGTGGTGGTGAGCTACGTTGCCGTGCTTTCGGCGAGCGCGTCGAGCTTGAGGGTTCTTGCGTCTTCTACCTCGAAGGCCAGGCAGAAATCTGATGCGGCCATCCGGACCGCTAGAGTTTTCAGCAGCGCCGACATAGTTGAGTGCCACGGTAGCATCAGCCCTTCGCTTGGATCTTGCGGCAACTGCTCCATAATGTCGCGAAAACGCATGCTCAGCGATTGCATCCACGTTTCGAATCGCGGCTACGCGAGCCCGAACTTCCGGGGCTTGCGAAGCGTGCACGAAGCCGTGTGTCCGAAGTTCATCACCACGGCGATGGTTGTCGAACACACCTTTGGGCTGGCTTCCTGGCGGAATGAAAGGCAACTTCGTTGGCCGTTGGTGGCGATCGATCATTCGTCGGTCGCAGGACGGTCGATTTGCCTGGGTCTTCGTCGAGGAGCGTCTCGCTAGCGGTACGGGCAGTCGACCATTGACCCTCGGCTTGAACCCTTTGCAACACTACGTTTTTAGGTCCTTGCCGCCCTCGCGTTCTAAATGTTCTCCTCATCATGTTGTACATCGCTCTCTACGGCATCTGTGAAGAGTGCCTGTCTCCTTAGATTCGCATCGTCGTGGAACCGAACCAATGTTCACGCTTTGATTCGCTGCATGTCAGGAGAGTCTCGTTATGAACAACTCCCAACACAAGGTTCCTATCCGTCCGCTTCACGTTGAGATCGAGGGTCTTGCGCGGTACCGCCAGGCGCATACCGTTGACCAGCTAGCGAGCCTTCTCTTGAGCGTGAGCTGGCCGCCCGGCGGTAAGCAGTCGTACGAATTTCACAATGCGCTCGCAACGTCGCTCGACGCCATGGAACTCTACCTCGATCCCGAGGTCGCCCGCGACGCGTTCGTGAAAGCGGCTCATGCCGCGGGGATGCACGTCCTCCCGGACGACATGGTCGAAATGAAAATGACAGGCTGACGAAAAAAAGCCCGTCGGAGCGGAGCTTGCTGAGTTCTCATGCTGCACCCGGTAAGAGCCTGGGCGGCCGAGTTGGGAAGCGATCGGCCTTGTTACGCTGACCTGCGTGAATCACAGCCTGCGATACCAGGAGGATGACGGCACAAACTAGGTGCGATCGACATCCACAATCACGATCGAATGACTATTTTTTTCGGTGGACGCTAGCCGACCTGTTTCAGAATGGTGGCGACCAAGCGGGCGTCATCCGTCGGCTTTCCCAGGTTGGTCGCCTCGCCGTGACGAGAAGAGACGATAACTAGCGGAACTCGTAGCGCTTTCGCGCATTATTGCGGCACCGAAAACCTCTGGGTGGCCGATGGACGCGCCGACACCTCTTCGTGCGAAGACCCCGAACTTCCTCAAGGCCCTTGGGCCTGGTCTCGTGACCGGAGCCGCCGATGACGATCCGAGCGGCATCGCGACCTACAGTCAGGTCGGCGCCCAGTTCGGCTACAGTCTCGGCTGGACGATGTTGTTCAGTTATCCCTTGATGACGGCCGTTCAAGGATTGAGCGCGGGCATCGGCGCGGTGTCGGGCAGGGGGCTCGCCAAGAACCTGAAGCTCCATTACCACCCATGGCTCGCTTACGCCGCAATGGCGCTTCTGTTTGCCGCCAACTTCGTCAACATCGGTGCGGATCTCGCCGCCATGGGTGCCGCTGTCCGCCTCCTCATCGGTGGTCCAGAAGTCGCCTACGCCCTCTTGTTTGCATAGTCTGCGCCGCCGTCCAGGTTGTCGTGCCTTATCCGGCCTACGTCTCCGTCCTGAAATGGCTGACCTTGTCGCTCTTTGCTTATGTCGCCGTCGTCCTCGTGGCGGGCGTAGCGTGGGGTGAGGCCCTCAGCGCGATTGTAATGCCGACCATTGCCTTCACCGGTGACTATTTCACCGCGATCGTCGCGATACTCGGCACAACGATAAGCCCTTATCTGTTCTTCTGGCAGGCAGGAGAAGAGGTTGAGGAACTGAGGCGTAGAAAGCTTGCGCGCCTCCGGCGAAACCCAGACGAGGCAGGACCTGAACTTGGCCGCATTCGCATGGACACGCTCGTCGGTATGGGCTTCTCCAATCTCGTGGCGCTCTGTATCGTTATGGCAGCCGCCGCCACTCTTCATTTGAACGGCATTGACAAGATTGAAACCTCCGCCCAGGCAGCCGAGGCCCTTAAGCCTGTGGCTGGCGAATTCGCTTTCGCGGTGTTCGCCGTGGGTATAATTGGAACCGGGTTGCTCGCCGTTCCCGTTCTCGCGGGGTCAGCCGCCTATGCTGTCGCCGAAAGCTTTGGATGGCCCGAGGGGTTGGAAAAGAAGTTTCGGGAAGCCAAGGCCTTTTATGCAACAATCGTGGTCGCGACGATCGCAAGTGTCGCGGTTATCATGCTGGGGCTTGACCCTGTGCAGGCCCTGTACTGGAGCGCGGTCATGAACGGGGTCCTCGCCACTCCTATCATCATCCTGATGGTGATGATGGCGAGAAACCCGGCCATCATGGGCGGGCTGAAAGCGCCGCGCTGGATGATATTTATCAGCAGCTTCACCGCGCTTGTGATGGGGCTGAGCACCATTGGCATGTTCGTGTTCTGAACCGTGGCCATGCGGGTTTTCAGCCTTCGGGCTGCGATGTGGTTGAGTAAGGCAACGACCGCGGCCGAAGGCTTGAGGACCAAGTAAGTCTCAGCTCTAGTACCACTGATCCGCGACAGTCTTGACGCACATCGCATTATCCGCATTTTCGATGCCTTGCCGAAAATGGCAGGCTTGGTCTCGGTAGGCCCAAGCCCTTTCTACACGGAAAGCTCTGTTCCTCCACATCGACACGTTGAAGGTGAGGGCACGGAATATCCACTAATGGGAAAGAGGGAACCAGGAACTCGCCGAGGCGGCGAGGAAGAATACCAATGTCAGTTTCTTTCGAGCTTATCGTTGCCACCGACGTCCGTGCCCCCGCTCGACAATCCGCCCCCGGATCCTGATCGCATTCCTGGCGGAGAGCCTCTTCCTGATCCTGAACCTGATGAAAGCGCCGCACCGGGGAGCGCCCTCCCATCCCGGACGACTGCGCACGTTCGACAGAGGGGGTCGTCGCGGCGCGGTCATCGATACGGGTATGAATGGTGAAAGTCAGCGGCATGTATGGACGGCCTCCGCGTGGCAAGGGGCAGTTTGGTGTTTCCGGCAGATTGGTCGGGTGCAGGCATGTATACGGCCTTTGATTGCGGCGCGTTCATGCCGCTGGCCCTGATGTAGTCCGCTGATCGGATCCCAGACAGGTCAACGCGCTTTCAAGCGGCACCCACTGATCGGGTTTGTCCGATCCCGGCTCGACCGTTCGCCATCACGCCATCAGCACCTCACCAATTTCTGCATTCTCTGTGAGCATTCAAAGGGCGGCGGTCGCCTCAAAGCGCCTGCCCGTCGTCATCAACGCCCAGACGATCCGCGCCATCTTGTTGGCCAAAGCAACAGCGACGACGTTGTACGGCTTCTTCACCAGAAGTTCGGCGGCCCAACGCGTCGGTGCAACTTTAGCTTTGCCGCTGAAACGAAGCACCGCGTGCGCGCCCACAACGAGAAGCCGGCGGAGATAGGGATCGCCTTGTTTGCTGATCCTTCCGAGGCGGTCCTTGCCACCCGATGAGTTCTGCCGCGGCACCAGGCCTAGCCATGCCGCCAATTGTCGGCCGGATTTGAAGAGCGACGCGTCGGTCACCGTCGCGGCAATTGCGCTGGCAGTGATCGGGCCAATTCCAGGGATCGTCTCAAGGCGGCGGCTCAGTTCGTTCGAGCGATGCCAAGCATGAATTTGGCGATCCAGCTTGCTGACCTTCTCGTGCACCTCCCGCAACTGCCCGATCAGCGGAAGAAGCGCGGACCGCGCAAGCGGCGGGATTAGATCGTGATCATCGTCGTCGACCAACGCGATCAGCTTTCCGACGCCGGCAATGCCCTGTCGCGTTACGATGCCGAACTCCGCCAAGTGGCCACGCAAGGCGTTCACCAGCATTGTCCGCTGCCGGATCAAAAGCTCGCGGACCCGATGCAGCATCAGCACACCCTGTTGCTCCTCGCTCTTCACTGGAACGAAGCGCATCGTCGGCCGCGTCACCGCCTCGCAAATCGCCTCGGCATCTGTCGCGTCGTTCTTCTGCCGCTTCACGTATGGCTTGACGTAAGACGCCGGCATCAGCCGAACCTCGTGACCCAGCGCCATAAGAACCCGAGCCCAGTGGTGTCCAGTCGCGCATGCCTCGATTCCGATCAGGCATGGCGGCAATGCCTTGAAGAATCCAACGACATCGTCGCGGCGCAGCTTGCGGCGGCTCACCGTCGCGCCGGCACCATTAATCCCGTGAACCTGAAATACATGCTTGGCGATATCCAGACCAATTGTGGTAATCTTCTCCATGGACGGCTCTCCCTTATGTGACTTCGACAGCCACACTTTGGCACATTGCGATGCCGGGAGCGGAGGCCGTCCACCACATCAGGTCACCAGGACACGGGCGACGTAATCCCGGCCGTTCTGGAAGTTGGACGGCACGTTGCCCACCTTGGCAGCGACATCCAAGGAGCGCCTCCGGTCGAGGTGACAGGGATGACTTTCGCATGCGGCTGATCATCCGGCGACGATTAGAGCCCCGGCGGTTTTGAATACGCCAAGTGGCGCGGTGGGAGCAATCCGCGGAAACGCGAAGCTTTCGTCTTGCGCAGCGTTGGAGCCGGTTGCGGCGATGGACCCGGCATAGTAGTGCGGCCGGAAATGGTTGTAATCGTCCGCCCATTCAGCAATGGCGCTTCGGGCATGCTCGAGGCTGAAGAACAGGCGTTCGTTGAAGCAGCTCGTCGCGCAAGCGGCCATTGAAGGACCCGACATACCCGTTCTGCATCGGCTTTCCCGGCGCGATAAAAATCGTAAATGCAGCCGGGTGAGGGACCTAAAGGAGAGTGGATTTTTCCGACACTGCTGGGAGGTTTGAGCGCATAGTTTCCCATTGTGGCAATTTGATCCCCGGCATGGCCGCTGGCATCATGTACAAGCTGATGGACATGACGCGGCCGATCGACGCTGCTAACCCACCTTAAGGAAGTGAATCTAGCCGAAATGAAGCACAATGAACTCGCTACAAGCACGCAACTATTGCAATAATGCGGGTATCCGGCCAAGGCACAAATTCGGCGCAGGTGGGAGACTATGGCTGGGGCGGCGCGGCAGGCACCTTCTTCTGGGTAAGCCCGGTCGACGACATGGTTGTCATTCTCTTCACGCAACTGCTGCCTTCAAGCGCCATTCCTGTGCGCAAAGAGCTGCGGGCACTCGTCCATGGTGCGTTGACAGGGGCCCGAAGAGCTGCTGCCCATACAAGAAGCGAAAGAAGCATTAGCGCGACGATGCCGCGAAAGCTCGCGCTACGAATCCGTCAGGCTCTTCACCAGCTATTCCGCGCAGGCGTACGCGGAACCTTTCCACGAACGTCTCGACGATGGCCGGCCGTTCTTCCACCGGGTCGGAAACAGCGCCTCATCTGCCAACGTCGGATAAACGCTGGTCGTGATGCAATCGGTCAATCGTCAGTAAGCGAATCCACGCCACCGCTCCATCTCTGGGCCGAGAGTCCAGAGCCTGTGCTCTAGACAATTTAGCGAAGCAAACCCGTGCTCCCGAACTCGTCCCAACCGTTCAACCCGATCACGGCGTCGTCAGTGTCCGGATCAGCTTGTTTGCGTTTCTCTTGTTTCTTCAGCGTACGTGTCAGCTTCGCCTGGTACGCGGCGCGCCTCCGGTTTTCTGCTTTGGCCGCCGCGTCTTCCTCGCGCCATTCATCCACGGCCCCGCGATCGAGCAGGTCCTCGACAACCCGAGGGTCGAATACATGGAAGGTGATCCGCCGCGCTCGCCCCTGAAGCCTGACGGTTCGGGTTCCAGCGCTTGGAAGACGCCCGTCCTCCAACCAACGCTTCCTTTGAGAAGCCGTTATCCCCAGGATGTCCTCAATCTCGCGGGGGATGATCGGAAGGTCAGCAATGCCCTGGAGTGAATCCGAGATAATCGACGAGGTCACACGAAACGCGGTCTTCGAAGTTTCCGGCATGACCAGAACAAGCTCGCCCGACTGCATATCCAGTGACTTCCTGACGGCGGGAGGCAGGCGAGACCGGATTTCCTGAAGGATTCCCTTCACCCTGACGGCCGATCCGAGCGTCGCCTCCACCGGGAGCGACCACTCTTTGATCAGCTCAGGATCGTCGCTCTTAAGTTTGGTCTTCGAGTTGGACATACTGGAGCAGATGGGATTGGAAGAGGCGAGCGTCAACAGGCCGACTTTCTCGGCCGTCGCGGAATCAATGCCGGGTCTCGAGCAGGGGCAGATCCTCGTTGAAATTGCCATTGCTGGCGGCATCGTAGGTGTTCACGCTCCGACCACCGCCTCTGGTACCGAACGCCGTTAACTGCACCATGATGGCGCGTGCGCGTTCGACCGCAGCCTCCTCATCGATATAGGCGGCATCGGCCACATGGACGGATCGCCGTCGTCTCCAAGGAAGTCGACGCGCCAACCGCCGTCCTCATGGGCAACTTTGGTGTTCGTCTGATGTATGAGGTCACCCTGCCTTCCGACCTTTGAGATCAGCTTCGACGCTCTTCCGGAGAGCGTCCATGATGTTGACGACGTTGGACTTCGGTGCGGCCTCGGACGACTTGCTCTTGGCGGTCTTCTTCGGCTTCAGCGCCTTCCTTTTTTCCTCGATGAGCTTGAGCAAGCTGGTCTGAATCGGATCACTGGTCATCTCCGGCGACCAGTGCGCCGTCTTGAGCTTGATGAGCTTCTGGACAAGAGGAACTAGATCGGGATCGGCCTCTTCGTCGATATCCTCGAAATACGAATCCTCGGGCCGCACCTCGTCGCCAAACCGCAGGCTCCAAAGAACGATGCCTTCGTCACGCGGTTCCAGGATGACGGCGCGTTCGCGCCGTCCCATCACCAACTTCGAGACGCCGAATACCTTGTCCGCCTTCATGGCATCGCGGATGACGGCGAACGCCTCATTGCCGACCGGGTCGTCAGGCATGAGGTAATGGGGCTTCTCGAGATAGGTCCACTCGATGGAGTCGGCGGGCACAAACTTTTCGATGTCGATCGTCTTCACCGTGTCCAGCGCGACCCGGTCAAGATCGTCTTCCGTCAGGATGACATAGTCGTTCTCGCCTCGTGCATAGCCCTTGGCCTCGTTCTCGTCCTTGACGGGCTTTCCGGTCACGGAGTCGACGTACCGCGAAACCACTCGGTTCCCAGTCGCCTTGTTCAGCGTGTGGAAGCGAACTTTCTCGGATTCCGAAGTTGCCGGGGTCATCGCCACGGGGCAGGTGACGAGTGACAGCTTAAGATAGCCCTTCCAGTAATATCTCGGAGCCATGACCGATCTCCCTAGCTGGCCTTGCGCCGCGGAGCAGCTCCGGAAGAGGCGGCTTTCGAGGCCGCTCCGCGCGCGGCGCGCTCCCGACCAGTGCCTTTGTTGGCGTTGGCGGCAGTGCGTTTCGGTCTGTTTTCTCCGGCCGCGCCAGCCTTCAGAAGCCCGGCGCTCTCGCGAAGTGCGGCCAGCAGATCGCTGGGCTTCGAAATCTCCACCTTCTTCGGCTTCGGGAGCGCCTTGCCTTCCAACTTGGCCTTCACAAGCTCCGCCAGGGCGGCTTCGTAGCGGTCGTCAAATGTGGTCGGGTCGAACTCGCCTCTCTTTGTCGAGATTATGTGCTTTGCGAGGTCGAGCATCTCGCCTTCGATCTTCAGCTTCGGCATCTCCTCGAAACCCGCCACGGCCAGCCATCGACCAAAAGAGTCGACGCGTTGTCATGAAGCCGTCGGCCATTGGGCCGGGACGGCTGAGCTTCAGGCTAGCCGGTTGCGCCCAGGGCACGCCCTATGGACTAGTTGGGGTATCGCTGCATCAATAGGAACCAGGGCGACCAATTCCCCATCAGCATCGTAGATCTCAATCGCGATCGGAATATCTGGGTTCCTTGACAGGAGAGCGTGAGCGACCAGTTCGCGAAGGCATTCTGTTGCTTCGTGTTTTGCCTCTCGAAGGTCAGCGAAGGAACTGCCTTCGGGATCTTGCACGCTGTGACCGGCATGCCTGATGTGGAAATAGAACTTCGGCAAGACTCATCTCATTCTGATATGCCCATCAACTCCGGAACGGCGTATAGCAGAGCAGAGGGGGCGGTGCCGCAATAGAACCGCGAGGCAGCAAAAAAGGGGCGTAGGTACAGGAGACTTCTACGCGGTGCGGTCGATACGTAACAAGACGAGCGCCTTGAAGTTCCCGGCGCCGAGGCCGAACCAGAAGTGGGTGGCCGATTTTACCTATCTATGGACGGCTGAGGGCTGGCTCTATGTGGCTGCCGTCATCGACCTGTTCTCGCGCCGTGTCGTCGGCTGGTCGATGAATGCCAACATGACGGCCCAGCTCGTCACAGATGCGCTGATCATGGCGATCTGGCGCAGAGGCAAGCCGGATGCGCTTCTCCACCATTCGGACCAGGGTAGCCAATACACCAGCGATCAGTTCCAGCGTCTCATGGCCGATCACGGCATCACCTGCTCGATGAGCCGGTCCGGCAACGTCTGGGACAATGCCGCGATGGAAAGCTTCTTCTCATCACTCAAGACGGAAAGGACAGCTCGCAAAGTCTACAGGACCAGGGACGATGCAAAGGCGGACGTGTTCGACTACATCGAGCGCTTCTACAATCCGAAGCGTCGGCATTCGACACTGGGCTACCTCAGCCCGATGGAATTTGAAAACAAGGTCGGATTAGCCTAACTCGGTGTCCGAAAAACCGGCAGCAGGCCATAGAACCAGAACTTCCTGTTGCATCTCTTCCTTGATCGGCACGAAGCGCATCGTCGGTCGTGTGACTGCCTCGCAGATCGCTTCGGCATCAGCCGCATCGCTCTTGTTCGTCTTGACGTAGGGCCGCACATATTGCGGAGGGAGGAGACGAACGTCATGGCCAATGTCACGAAGCAATCTGGCCCCAAAATGTGAACCAGGACATGCTTCGAGCGCGACGAGAGACGGTGGGAATTTGCGAAAGAAAATCTCTACCTCCTCCCGTTTGAGCCTGCGTCGAATGATGGCTTTGCCAACAGAATCCGCCGCGTGAACCTGGGAAACGGACTTTGCAATATCGAGACCAACAACACTGACTTGAGCTTCCATCATGAGCCTCCTGGTTGATACGCCTCCTTCGCGGCTGGCTCCGGCGGAAGGGGGCGTCCATACCATCATGCCCGTCGCAGGTTGGTGGAGATCACCCGCAACGGAATAGCACCGATTGCCGAGGACGGCGTCAAACGGATCCAATTCGGTTGATCCCTTCGCCTATCTGACCGCCACCCTGACCGTCATTGTCAACGGCCATAAACAGAGCCGGATCGATGAGCTTCTGCCGTGGAAGTATGCGGCAACGTAATCTGCGCCAACCGGAACGCTGTCCCCCGACCCAACGTGGGCACCGGGCCGGGAGCCTTCTCAGCTATCGAGGAGAGCCGTGCCGTAGGAATTGTCTACAGCGCATAACCAGGTGCCAGACGAGTCCCGACGAAACACATAGGTGGCACGTCGTACCGTCGACGTCGCAATGCCGCTTTCGTCGACGGCATCCAACCAGGTTTCCATGATGACCAGCGCTGTGTCTCCGCCCTCGATTCCTCCATCCTCCCTTGGCGGACTTTCAATTTACCTTGGAAATGAGCAGAGATTGCTTCGAACGCTTTCCTGATCTGGTCTTTGCCTTTGGCGTACATGCCTGCCTTGACCACCAAGGTGGCATCATCGGTGTAAAATCGCATCAAGCCGTCGAAGTCTTTGGCCGATATGGAACGGTCTGCAGATTCGATAAGGGCTTTCAAGGGATGGTCGGACATTCTGGACTCCAAAATGGCCGCGAGCGGAAAAACAAAACCCGCCTCGCGGCGGGTTGCTTTGTCTTGAAATATGACGTGCTTAACCCACCACTCGATGAATGGTGATAATAATCAAAGTGAAAGCGCGAACAAATTCCATGGTGCGTCTTTATCACCAGCGTCAGCGACTGACAATGATCGCGTCCAATTTTGAGCAAGCTAGTCAAGGTGCCAGCGGCACACCGTTTACGATACGCTGCTTAAACCAGCAGGTCAGTGCCGAACTCGGTTGATGGCGGAGCCATAGCCAGGCAAGCTCGACCATTGTCGCTCGCAATCGCGGATTGCCCGCTTTCGAGACCCTTGCTCGCGATTGACATTGCCGCTCTGCCAGGAGGAGGGGGCAAGCCCAGCGTAAGATGCGAATCGCCGTCGATTCGGGAAGTGTCGGAACAGGCCTTCCGTGTAGAGTATCGTGGCGAACTCTGGACCAATTCCTCTGATCCCCAAAAGCGCCGTCGCCCCTGCCGGCGTTTCCGGCGTCTCCCGCACGATCAATGCATCTCGCTCTGCTTCTACGGCCTTGATTTGTGTGAGTATCAATTCGAGGCGATCAAGGTGGAAGCTCGTCCAGACGCTGGCGACGATCTCGATTTACAGGCTCGTACTCTCGTATTCCTTGCGCGAAGAGAAGTCCCTTTATCCGATTAACGTGGAAGACACGCTCCGCAACAAGAGTTTTCCGCTCCCGTCCGATCGGACGGTTATCGTCCTCCTCGGGTGTGAGGAGTTTGACCATCGAGCAGGCACGCGGCTCGCCACGTTTCCATGCCATCAGGGTGCGGATCAGCATTTCGCCGTCAATGCGATCTGTCTTTGCCCGGCGATGGCGGCGGGGCATGGCAATGGACGCCGCCTCTACAATGTGGCTCTCAATCCAGGCTTCTTCGCTGAGTACTCGCCCCAACCAGAAGCCATCAAGCCCGGCCTCCTGGATGATCACCATCGGATAAAGCCGGTTCTTGCGCCGCTTTGCCTTTTGGCGAAGGACGGCGAAACATGAAAACAAACCGGCGATATCGCCTCCGGTCACCGAGTGGCGAGACATCTTTTCGCTGCCAGGCGACAAAGCTGTGACGAGCCATGTCGATTTGCTCAATTCCAACGAAACGAAAATTGCGCCAAGATCGAAAGGGGTAGCGGTCTGTGCTTGAGTTTGATCTGCTGTGATCGGCATGATTGGCCTCCAGAGAGTTTTCTAGCGACCTCACTCTGCCACCGTGCTGGCCGCTACTCACCCCTGATGGGATCTCAAGGCGTGAGAGAAAGAGACCTACTAACGGGGGCGAACGATCGGTAGACCCATGGCAATTCCGACAGCACCGTTGTTCCGAAGCGTCGCAGAGCAGATGCTCTGCGACGTCGCAATGGCGGTCATTGTTGCGGAAGATCAGCGCCTTCGGTGATGATGCGCCAACCTTCGGTCGAATCCGTGAAGAACTTCCGGGCGGCGGTGTATTCCGGCGAATTGTAGTAGCGTTCGGCCTCAGCCAGGCTGGGAAATTCGGCAATGGCAATCACCGACCTAGGTTCGCCTTCAACAATGGGCTTGGGACCCGGATTGTAAACAATCACGCGACCGCCATACTGGCGGACAAGCGGTGCGGCAGCCTCGATATATTTCTGAAAACCGGCCTCGTCGCGGATGTCATAGCTGCCGATCATGTAGGCGGGGGTCGGGGCCTTGGCGGTATCCTGGGCAAAGGCGGTCGAGCTCACGGTCAGTGTGAGGGCGGTAATGGCAGTGATCAGAAACTTCTTCATTCTCGTCTCCTTCAGTTGAGATAATGGGTGGAAATTGCTTGGTGGATTGGTCAGGCTACCGAGATGCCAGCAGACCAAAGTGTAGGCACTGCTCCCGGGCCAACAACGAGTTCACTCGTTGCCGTTCTCATCGATTGCCAGCGAGGTCGACAATTCGCGGTAAGCTTCGATCTGCTGCTGCAGGAGGGCGATCTTCTGCTCGGCCACCCGGATGGCGTCAGAACCGGCGAGGAACCGTCGTGGAAGCTCGTCCTGGTCGGCAAGCGTGATCAGGGCACGTGCAAGCTTGGCGGGGTCGCCGCCCTGCTTGCCGTTCTGGGACTTCCAGAACGCGATCTGCGCCGTCCGCCGCTCGTGATAGTCCTCGATGGAGTTTTCCGCGTAGTTGGTCGACTGCTCGGTGAGGAGCTCCGTGCGGAAAAAGCCCGGATTGACGATCATCGTCTCGATGCCGAACGGACCGACTTCGGTCTGCAGCGCTTCCATCCAGCCGTCGAGGCCAAACTTGGAAGCCGAGTAGGCCGTGCAGAACTCGAAGCCCATCAGGCCCGCGGTCGAGGAGATCGAGACGATCCGACCAGAGCGCTGCTTGCGCATAGCCGGAAGAAACGCCCGGGTCACGTTCATCGGACCAGCAAGGCTGGTGCTGAGTTGCAGCTGCACTTGTTCGGGGCACAGCTCTTCGAAGTACCCAGCGTAGAAGCTGGCCGCGTTATTGACGAGCACGTCGATGCGTCCGAACCGCCCAAGCGTCGCCTGAGCGGCAGCTTCGGCATCCGCTGCATTGGTAACGTCGAGCTTCACTACGAGGAGGTTGCCGGAAGCGCCTACGGCTTTCGCCACCTTTTCCGAATTGCGGCCGGTCGCGACCACTTGGTGACCGGCTGCCAGTGCCGCCTTCGCAATGTCCAGACCCAGGCCGCGTCCTGCACCAGTGATAAACCACACGTTGTTACTCATCAGATATTTCCTTTTTGTCGTTTGTAGTGCCCGTCAGCGGCCGATTGGGGGCGCTCGTTGAGAGCGCCTCACATCGCCTGAACGGTCGGACGCACCAGGATCTCATTGAGGGTGATCCGCTTGGGGCGGCTGAGCGCGAAGGCGATCACCTGGGCAATATCTGTCGCCGGCATCGCCACGTTGTCGCGATAGTCCTGAGCGGCCCTCTTGCTCTCATCATGGGTGATATGGTCGGACAGTTCCGTTGCCACCGCGCCAGGTTCGATGACCATCACGCGGATGTCGGGCTGGAGCTCGACACGAAGCGCCTCAGACCAGCCGTTGATCCCCCACTTCGTTGCCGAATAGACAGCAAACCCGGCCGGGGCGACACGTCCTGCGACGGAAGAAATGTTTACCAGGTCTCCCTTCTTGGCGCGAAGCTGATCGAGGAACACCTCGGTCACAGTCATGGCGCCCAGAAGGTTGGTTTCGACCATCTGGCGGTGCTCGGACCGCTTCTCTGAGCCGAACGGCGCCGTCAGCATGACGCCTGCATTGTTGATCACGACATCGGCGCCGCCGAGTTCGTGCTGGACGCGCGCGGCTGCTGCAACGACGGACTCCCGGTCCGTCACGTCAGCCTGGATCGCAATGGCACCGTTGCCCAGTTCATGCGAAAGGGCTACGATGCGCTCAAGGCGGCGCGCCAGAAGCGCAACGTGGTATCCCTCTCCAACAAGCTCGCGAGCGAGTGCCTCTCCGATCCCGGAGGATGCACCGGTGATCACCGCAACTCGGTTGGGGTTACTCATGACCGTGTCCTTTCGTTTGTTACTGTGTCTGGCCGGTACCGATCCGGGGCCGGGTCTAGATTTGACTGACCACATAGGCCGCGGCCCCTGGTACGGGAGCCGCCGGAGGGAAACCGGTTGGACATTCAGCCCGCCGGCTCCCGAGACTTCTTACCGAACGGGCGACATGCCGCTTCCGCCCTTGGAACTCGTTCCAAGCTTGGCGCCGATATCGATCATTGCGAGCATCGGCGGGCTCAACCGCGCGCCCTCCACCTTGATCTGGGTGAAGCCGTCCTCGATTTGCTTCATATCTTCGGCGTTAAGTTGGACCTGCAGCGCGTCCACGTTCTGATCCATCTGGTCCTGCGTCGTGGGACCGGGGATCGGCACGATCCATGGCTTACGGGCGAGCAGCCATGCCAGCGCTACCTGTCCGGACGTCGCCTGATGACGGGTGCCTACGCGCTGCAGCAATTCGACCACTGGCCAGTTGGCGCGGCGGGCCTCGGTGGTGAAACGCGGCAGGTTTGCCCTCAGATCGGCTGGACCATGTACCATCAACGGCGTGACGGTTCCGGTCAGGTAGCCCATGCCGAGCGGGCTCCACGGGACGAACCCGATGCCCAGGTCCTCGCAGGTCGCTAGAACTTCCAGCTCCGGATCACGCGTCCAGACGGAGTATTCATTCTGCACCGCCGTCACCGGCTGCACTTTGTGAGCCCGGCGAATGGTCGCTTCGCCTGCAGCGGAGAGACCGAAATGGCGAACTTTGCCTTCGCGGATCAACTCCTGCACCGCCCCGGCCACGTCCTCGATGGGCACCGTGGGATCGACGCGATGTTGGTACTGAAGATCGATGTAGTCGGTCTTCAAACGACGGAGCTGTTGTTCGGTCACCCGCTTAATATTGTCCGGGCGGCTGTTGACGCCCCGGACCTGGCCGTCGGGCGTAATGTCGAATCCGAACTTGGTTGCGATAATTACTTGGCCGCGGATCGGCGAAAGCGCTTCACCAACGATCTCCTCGCCCAGGAAGGGTCCATAGACTTCAGCGACGTCAAAGAAGGTTATGCCCCGGTCACGAGCTGCGCGGATAATTCGGACCGCCTCCTGCCTGTTCGTCGGAGGACCATACATCCCGGCGAAGTTCTGGCAGCCCATCCCAAGCGCCGAAACCTCGAGCGAGCCGAGCATGCGGCGTTGCGCGCTGCTCGTGATTGAACCCGTGGTCGCAGTTCCCGGTGTTGCCGTCTGAGCTCTCGAGGCGGAAAGCGGCAACAGTGATGCTGCAGTTATGCCCAGCCCCGCGGCGAATAGTTGACGTCGGCCTGGCATCTCGGGTGCGCCGGTTTCGATCTTATCTTCCCTATGATCTGTCATGATGCTGCGCCTCCAGTGGGTTGGAACAAGCCTGCGAAACACAGTGGCCTGTGCCGCTGGACTTGCTGACTGGGTGGAGATTACAGTCGCCCATACTTTCGAAAAATGGCATTCCGGTTGATGCGACATTAACCAAGGGTTCATAATGGATAAGGATCAGCTCGATGGGCTCGTGGCGTTCGCGCTCGTCGCCGAGAAGCGCAATTTCACAGCGGCCGCCGAAGCGCTCAGGATCTCGCCACCTGCAATCAGCAAGATGATCCGGCAGTTGGAGAGGCGCCTGGGCGTCACCCTGCTCACCAGAACGACGCGAGCGACAAGCCTTACCGAGGCGGGCGAGAAGTTTCTTCAACAGGCAGGACCGGCGCTGGACGCGATCCTGTCTGCGATGACTGACGCGGGAAGCGTGGCCGACAAGCCAGCAGGGCGCCTCCGTTTAAATGTTCCGCAGACCGTCTATCCGAATTTCCTCAAGCCCGTCGTCGCGAGCTTCTTGGAGCAATATCCCGACGTGACGGTGGAGATCTTCTTCGAAAACGCTGCGACCAACATTTTCGAGCGCGGGTTCGATGCGGGGATCCGGGTGTCGGACATTCTTGCGAAAGACGTCGTGGCGCTCAAGCTCTTCGGCCCGGTTCGCTGGGTTGTTGCAGGTGCGCCATCATACTTTGCACAGCATGGGCGTCCCAAGCATCCCAAAGACCTTTTGGCGCATCCGTGCGTTTGCGCAGGAGCTGGCAGCCGCGTTTATGACCGTTGGGAATTCGAGAGCAACGGGAAAGAGTTCGAGGTCCAGGTGAAAGGCCCGCTGATCCTGAATGACGTGCTCTTGGCCATCGAGGCGGCTGTTGACGGAATGGGATTGGTCTACAGCCCTGAAGAGGCGGTTCGCGACAAGCTGAAGAGCGGCAAGCTCGAAATCGTCCTCGACCGGTATACTGGAACCAGCTCTGGCGTTTATCTCTACTATCCGCAGCGTTCTCAGGTTCATCCAAAGCTGCGGGCATTCATTGAGCACGTCAAAGGTTTCAGCTTTTCCACCATATAGGATGGGCGCTTGACGGCAATGGTCGCAGGTTGGCGTCCCATCAAGGCGTTCCACCTGGAACCCTCGCCCGACTCATTTTTTCGGGACGGCTTTCGGCTTGGGTTGACACAGACGCCGTTTGACGTTCGAGCGTAGCGCATTGCGGAGATTTTTATCCGCGATCGAAAGGTCGAACTATTTCGGATCAAAGTAGTCACCGCACCACCGGATGGTTTCAGTATATTTGCCGCGGCGTAAGCCGCAGCTCGGCCGCCGCACGTATGATAGCGGCCTGCCTGGGGCCGCCCGCCATCGAGAATCCTGTTAAGCTCACGGGCTAACCTCCGTCGTAGTCTCCATGGAGAAACTCCTTGTCGCTCGTCCATGGAACGTCGATCACAGATCAGGCGAAAGCGGGCAATGTGGGGGAAGAACACCGGTTACGGTTCTCTGTCGAGCCCCGGAACACTTCCGTGAGCATGGCGCGCGCTGCATCGAGTGCCCGGATTTTTTCGAACCCGACGACGGTTCGTGATGGTGATGGGTTCCGTCGGCTAAACCGAGCCGGCAACCGGACGCCAGAATTTCCTGAGGTGGGCGATTTCGAAGGCCGCGTCGCGCCGCTGTCAGCAGAGTTGCAGGAATTGGACTTCCGCACCGACTTCTATGCGATGCAGAGTTTCCGGTCGGGAGAGTGTCAAATTGTTTTTGCCTAGCCCGCTGGTTCTCACGATGATGCCGGAGGCCGGTTATCAGCGACTGCGGGCAGGTGCACTCCCGCAAAGCTCGCCCTTCCAGTTCGATCGCGAACCCAGTCAGGTTATCGAATTGTCGATCGGAGGCGATCTGGATGGAATCAGGTCGTCGGGCAGGACAGGGCCAATTTTCTAACTTTTTTGGCTGCTGCGATACACATGATTTCCTTAGGGTATCGTTTCGACCCTTACCGGAACCCACCCCTGGCTCCATACCACGACCGGCAGATCGACATCCTCGATCGGAAGGCTTGAGCTGACTGGCTCGATCTAACGATTAGGCGAAACCGCTGATCAAGCCGCTTCTAGCGGGAACGCGGACCGAGAGCACGGCGTTAACTGATCCCGTCTGCAAAATGGCTTGGAAGTGGCCAGCGGTAAAGCCGACCTTTTTGGCGATTACCGACATGGCTATATCCGATAGAACCGCGCAGCGTTGTCGTGGAACAGCGCAATGCGTTCGTCTGGAGAATAGTTGGCGGTGATGATTTTGAACGCGTCCATGATCTCGTCGTAGCTGCCGAACAGTTTGTCCACCGGGAAGTTCGAAGCGAACATACACCTCTCGACGCCAAAATGCTGCAATCGCCTCCTCCACATACGGTCTGATGCTTGAGACGGACCAGGTCAAGTCTCCCATGCCCAGGCCGGAGATCTTACATGCAACATTTGGCGCCTGCGCAAGCATGCGCATTCCATTTCGCCACGCCTCGAAATGGCTCGGGCCATCGACTTGCATGCCCGTATCCGAAGCCGTAGTGGCGGCATCTCCCGAACAATAGGTGCTCGCAGGCTGACGCGAACAGCTCGTCACCATCGGCTTCGATCGCCTCGGAAAGCCTTATGGCGCCGACACGTCCCCGGGGATGATGCTCTCAAGCATTTGCCGCCGCTCGGAGAACGCCATTCGCCGGAGATCATGCCCGTCGAGGTACATGATGTCGAAGGCGAAGAATTTCGCTTCATCGACGTTCGTGGTATTGTTTTTAGAACGGTACAGCGGAATGAACGTCGATGCAGACGATTGAGGATTGGCTACGTCAACTCGGTCTCGGCAAGTACGCTAAGGCCTTCGTCGAGAACGACGTCGATCTTCGAGCGCTCCCTCATATCGCGGAATCCGACCTCCAGGAACTGGGCGTCTCTCTTGGCCACCGGAAGATTATTCTAGCTGCTATCAACGGACTCTCGCAGCCACGTCCGGCTGACCAGCCCGCTGCTTCATCCGCTTCCGACACCACGCCCGAAGGTGCGGCTGACCGGCGACTGCTCAGCGTACTATTCTGCGATCTGGTCGGATCAACAGCGCTGTCAGCACAGCTCGATCCTGAAGACATGCACGAGTTGATCCGTCGTTACCAGGATAGCGTTGCCAGCGCAGTTACGCGGTTCGGAGGCTACGTCGCCAAGTATCTCGGAGATGGCGTGCTTGCCTATTTCGGATGGCCTATGGCTTACGAGGACCATGCCGAGCGCTCAATCCGGGCCGGCCTCGAAGCGATGGCCGCCGTCGACGCCCTGCAGTTAGCGAACTCGCAGCAATTGAAGGCTCGCATCGGCATCGCATCTGGGCACGTGGTCGTTGGCAACACCGACGGCAGCGCGAAGGAGCGTGCATCGATCGCGGGAGACACTCCGAACCTGGCAGCACGCCTGCAGGGCGCCGCTGCCCCAGGCCAGATCGTGGTCTCGGACAGCACCCGCCGCCTCGCCGGACAGTCGTTCGAGATCGAAAGCCTCGGCGAGCGGGACCTCAAAGGCTTTGCCTCGCCCATTGCGCTGTTCGAAGTCCGCGGTCCGCGGGAGGTAGATAGCCGCTTCGAAGCCGCGCATGCCAGCGGGCTTTCGAAATTTGTCGGCCGCGTTAGCGAGATTGGCCTGCTGCTCGAACGGTGGGAGTTGGCGAAGGCGGGCCAAGGCCAGGCGATCTTTCTGTCGGGGGAGGCTGGCATCGGGAAATCGCGCCTTGTCGAAGCACTTGAAGAGCATCTGCAAGGCACGCAGCATGAACTCATCCGACTACAGTGTTCACCCTATCACGCCACCTCCGCCTTCTACCCCATTGTCGAGCGACTGAGCCGGGTCGCTTCGTTTGACCCGGCAGATGACCGGAACACGCGTGTCGAAAAGTTTCGTGCTCTAGTTCGCCGCTATGGCGAAAGTCCCTCCGAAGTTGGCGCGATCTATGCCGAGCTGCTTTCGCTCGACCTGGGCGACGAGTTCAGACCGCCGGATCTCTCCGCCCACGAGCGCAAGGAACTTCTCGTCCGGACGTTGGCCAATCGGTTGCTGCTTGCGGCCAGGATCGCACCGGTGCTCATGGTTCTCGAAGACGCTCATTGGATGGACCCGTCCACCAGCGAGGTGCTGAGAGAACTCGTGGGCCGGCTTCATGGCACCGCCGTCCTTGTCGTCGTGACCCACCGGCCGGAATGGAAGGCGGATTGGGCATCAGGACTGGCGCAGGCGACGACTCTCTCCATCGGGCGCCTGACCAGGCCGCAAATGCGCGAGCTTATCGCATCGATGGCATCCGACATTCCTGAACAGCTTGCCGAAATGATTGCGGAGCGAACGGACGGGGTGCCGCTGTTCGTCGAGGAGCTCACACGCTCCATTATGGAGAGCGGAAAGTGGTCGCCGCTTAACATGGAGATCCCGGACAGCCTTCAGGGCTCCCTTATGACGCGCCTCGACCGTCTGCCGAAAACGGCCAAGGAGATTGCGCAAATTGCGGCCGTGATAGGCAGGGAATTCGATCGCGGCCTTCTTTCAAAGATCGCAGGCGTCGACGATCGAACGCTCGAGAAGGCGCTGAACCAGCTTGAGTCCAATCAGATCGTCGTCGAAGGCGGAGGCTTGCATGACACTCTCGTTTTTCGCCACGCGCTCACCCAGGATGCGGCCTACCAATCGCTCCTCAACCGGCGCCGTCGACATTTCCACAATGAGATCGCCAGGGTTCTGATCGACCAACATGACGACGTCGCTGCCACGCAGCCCGAGCTCATCGCCCAGCACTACGAGAAAGCGCAACGGATTGAGCTAGCGCTTCCCTTCTGGATGAAGGCCGGAGAACGCGCCCTTGCGCGATCAGCCAATTACGAGGCCGTAGACCTTTTCCAGAACGCCTTGGCCATCGCAGAGCAATTGCCAAAACAACCTGATCGGCAAATGGACCTGCTCGCCGCGATTCTAAAACTCGGCGATGCCCTATTCGCGGCTGGCCGGATGACGGATGCGCTGGCAAAATACAGGTTAGCCGCCCCGTTGGCACGCAAAGCGGCCGACACGCAAGCCTTTGTCCGCGCAGTCGTCGGTCTTGATGGCTCCAAGTTCCTCTCTTCCAACTCCCTTGCCGAGACGGTGCCGCTTCTCGAGGAAGCCCTCGCGATGGTTGAACCAGCGGATGAAAGGTCAAGGTGCCAGCTCCTCAGCCGCCTTGCGCGGGGCTACACCTACCTGAGCGACAGTAAGAACGCCGCAAAATACCTTGTAGAGGGGATCGAACTAGCCCGACGGGTCGGGGACAAAACTGCGTTAGTGGAGCTCTCTACTCTGCCATTCCTGACGCCGGCACCTATCAAGTCCGTCAGGGAGAGAAACGACCGGCTCGCTCGCTTAGATGAAATAAGACACATCGCGGAGGAGATCGACGACGACGACGTGCAAAGCCGTGCGCTTTCTGTCGAGGCGTATGTCTCCACGGAACTCGGCGATCGCGCCCGAGCCGATCGGGCGGTTGACGCACTGGACGAACTTGGTACCAAGCGGCAGCATCTCAACGTCCAATTCTACGCACGCATCGCAAGAGCGATGATGGCCATCCTCGACGGAAGGTTCACCGCAGCAGAGGAGCTTGCTGAAGAGGCTTTGAAGCTGGGTATGCGTACCCTTGGCGCGGCGCCAGAGGGCGTCTACGGAATGCAGATGTTCGCGATCCGACGCGAGCAGAGCCGCCTCTCGGAGGTCGCACCGGTCATGAAACTGTTGATCGAGGAGGACCCGGAGGAAACGACGTGGTTGCCGGGTTTTGCATTGGTCGCCTTTGACCTCGGATATCGGGAAGCGGCCCAGCGGCGGCTGCGCGAGCTCGCCCGCACGCGCTTCGCACTTCCAATAGACGGAAAACGAAGCGCGTCTCTCTCGTTCCTGACGGAAGTCGCCGCCGGGCTCGGCGACGCAGATGCTGCCCAGACCCTCTATAAGCTAATGCTCGACTACAAGGAGATGACCGTCACAATAGGTATGGCGACCGTTTGCTTCGGCGCGGCAAGCCGATATCTGGGAGTGTTGGCCGCCGCGCTGGGTGAATTCAATAGAGCGCCGGAGCACTTCGAGCACGCGCTCGAGATGAACTCGGCGATCGGCGCACGGCCATGGCTCGCGCACACACAGGCAGATTATGCGGGCTTTCTAATGAAAGTGGGTAGCCCGGCCGCGATAAAGAGAGCAATGTCGCTATTCGAGGATGCCCGGTCAACCGCGGCGGAACTGGGAATGGTCCGGCTGCAACAGCGACTGAAGCCAACGATTCATTAGGACCAGTATTTCGCTGCTTTTAGTGGGAAGAAGGTCTTGTCATGCCACGCTACATCATTGAAAGAAACTTCGCAGAGCAACTCAATTTGTCGAAAGAGGGGGTGGAGCAAGTCAATCTGATCAACGACCAGGAAGGTGTGAAGTGGATTTTTTCCTTCCTCAGCGCGGACAGGAAGAAGACTTACTGCCTTTACGAGGCGCCCAATGCTGAAGCCATTCTTGCGGCAGCCCGGAGGAACCATGTTCCCGCAGATGTGATCATCGAGGTCAGCGAGGAGATCGGACCCAATATGTTTGCGTAGCGCAATCAGGGTCAATCTCGACGTCCGGCGTGGGGAGTTCCTGACCTTCCCTCAGCCGATATTCTGGTGGCGAACGGATCGTTGCTGCCGTTCGTCGGTTTAGATTTTCCCGCGAGCGGTCGTGTTGGTAGAATTGCTGGCACCCGCGAACTGGTAATTAACGGCACGTCGTACGTTGGGGCGTATGCAATCATCGAAAGAGCGGTCCGTATTCTTCGCATCCTCCATGGTGCGCAGGAATGGCCAGACACTTTGCCAACGACCTAGGCTTTGTTCTCGATGCCGAGAGTCAACGGGTCGGTGGTTCGAACTGGTTCAAGGCGGTAAGTCTTTGTGCGATCGCCACGACAGGCTCGTAGCTTCAGATCGCGTCAAGCAATGCTATTGACCGTTCGCCGGCTCGGGCCGCGACCAATGCCATCGGACCATAGGTTCTAAGATTCTTCCGGCAGCCATTTTCTTTGCCAGTTCACCTATCAGCGAACGCAATTACCCGTGGGGGGATGGTGGCGGTAGCGAACAGCCAAGCCTCCTCCACTGGAACCGCACCGAGATCGACGGGCGTTGGAAATAACTCAGGCGCGGATCCGGGTCGAGGCTCCGGCAGATCAGCCTCGGCAGCGTTGCACAATAGTACGTGACGGCGAGCAGTGCATCGGCGCAACTTAGGCATGCAGCGCGGGAAGGATTTGCTAGCACAGCAGGGCGATCGGAATGTCCCGGGGGCAAATATGTCGCACGTAACTTGCTAGTTGCATGTGCGCGCGCGAGGATTCGAGAAGACGGAACAATTCGAAGCGGTAAACGTAGGAGCTACCGACTGAATATTAGGGAGGCTGGTCGTGTTCAGCGGAATGGCACTCGATTATGTCGACGTGGGAGAGGGCACTTTGCGTGTCCGCCATGGCGGCTACGGCCCGCCCTTGCTGCTGCTTCATGGCCATCCGCGAACACATATGACCTGGGGCCATGTCGCGGATCTCATGACCCCACGCTTCACGGTCATCTGTCCGGATCTCAGGGGATTTGGACAGTCCTTCCAACCCATCGATAGCGAAGACAGCCGCCATTCTTCAAAACGAGCCAAGGCGCTTGACTGTGTAGAACTGATGCGCGCACTCGGGTATCGGAAATTTGGCGTGGCGGGACATGACCGAGGGAGCTACGTGGCTTACCGTCTTGCCATGGATTATCCCGAGATCGTCACCAAGGTCGCCGTCATCGACAGCATTCCGATCATTGAGCATCTCGAGCGGATCGATTGGCAATTCGCGCGCGACTGGTTCCACTGGTTCTTCTTCGCACAGTCGGAAAAGCCGGAACGGGCGATCAATGTCGATCCCAAGGCATGGTATAAGACCATACGGCCGGACCTCATGGGCGAGGAAGCCTATGCGGACCTGATGACCGCGATCCACAGCCCGGCAGTCGTTCATGGGATGATCGAGGACTACCGGGCGGGTTTGACTGTCGATAGGAAAGACGAACTGCAGGACCGGGCTGACGGAAGGCGGATCTCGTGTCCTCTGCTCTGTCTTTGGTCGACACGTGACGATCTCGAATATTTCTTTGGCGACCCGCGAGAAATTTGGCGGTTGTGGGCGACGAATGTCACTGGTCACGGCATCGATAGTGGCCACCATGTCGCTGAAGAGAATCCCGCCGATCTGGCGAATTCGCTACAGCTTTTTTTCGGCGATGGTTGAGCCGTTGGCGGCGCCAGGTAGCGCTAAGGCGCGGAAGGAGATATGCGAAGGCGCACGACCGATCGATGACGGCTTTCAGCCGCCTGATAATACAGGCAGAAAACAGGATGCGAGCCACGCGTATTTCCGCGCATTTGCGGGGCGGCAACCCGTTTCTTCACGGGAGATATCGGGGCCGCTTGCGGTCAGCACGGAAACAGAGGATCAGATGGCTGACGAACACACGGAAAATGATTGGCTACCTTGAGGCAGCCATTCACGCGCAGACGACAATCCAGGTCCATCTTCTCATGCGCCTGGTGAGGAATGGCATTCTCTCTAGCCAGGACTCCAAGGACTGCTCGACGACGCGAGCGCGGTATGACAATGCCTGCCAACGAGCGTCTTCCGCTCGATTACAAGCTCACTTTTGCATGGCTCCAGCTCAAGGAGCCCCGATCTCTAAGAGCTCAAACGGGGCGACGAATAGTCGTTCAGCTAGCCGCAAAGCCGACCATTCGCTAAACCGCGAGCTTCTTACCGTCGATCTTCAGCTTGACGAGGACACCGCCTTTGGACCAGTTATGGCTGATCGTTCCGCCAAGATTTCCCGTCATCGTACGTGACAGCAGCTTGCTCCCGTACCCGCCAGTTCCCTCTGGGGGCGAGACCTCGGGGCCTCCCTGCTCCGTCCAGACCACTTCTATGTCGTCGCCGATGATGGTGCCCGACACGTCAAGTGTCCCTTCCGGGACCGAAAGAGCTCCGTACTTCAAGGAGTTCGTCGCCAGCTCGTGGATAACGAGCGCGAGGCCTGTCGCCGCCGCCTCTCCGACGCCCATGCGGGGGACCGCGATCCTAATACGGCCTGCGAACGCTCCTTCGTCTTCGTACGGCGTGAGCAGTACCGTGAACAGGTCACCGAGCAAGGCGGCTTCGCCTTGGTCACCGGGCAACGGACGAACGAGATCGTGAGCTCGCCCGAGAGCCGTCAGTCGCTGCGTCAATTGCTTGGCCATATCCTCGATTGAACTCGACGACCGAGACGTGATCTGGGTCAGCCCAGACGCGACGGCCAGCAGGTTCTTGACGCGATGGCCCATTTCCCCTGCCAGCAGCTCATGGCTCTCTTCGGCCTGTTTTCGGCCGGTGACGTCAAGAAAAATGCCAGTCATGTTCCGGTCTCTGATACCCGCGTCGTTGCCTTGTCCCCGCGCGGAAATCCACCTGACATCCTCGCCGACCAAAATTCGGAAGTCGATTTCGTACGGGCCAACGATAGCACGCGTTGCGGAGAATGCGGCCCTCACCCGGTCACGGTCTGCTGGATGGATTTTCGCAGACAAGTCTTCGAAGGAGAGTGGTCCCTCCCGCGACACGTCCCACAAGCGGTAACCCTGGGTGTCCATGATGAACGCGTCCGTGTCGACATTCCAGGACCACATGGCCACTCCAGCAGCATCAAGCGCGTGGAGAAGCTGCTCTGGTCCCCAGTCAAGATGGTCTTTGGTATCGTGCCCTGTCATAAAAACTTCCTGGACTCCGTCCCTTGCCTGGAAAGATCACCACGCTACTGCGGGATCAAGACTTTTTGATGCGGTGATCAGGGCTTCAGTGGTGGCGAAGATGCCCTGGGTGACTTTAGCGAGACAAGCTTCGCGAAGCCGCAATGTCTTGGCTCGCGACCTTGAACGATCAACTTCTCCGCTCAGCCCCGCCTCGGCGGGGCCTTTTCTCGATCGCATCGGCACGCGTGCGCCGATCCTGGTCGAAGCGAAGGCCAATGCCCGCTGGTCGCTGGATTTCGTCCACGACCAGTTCGCCTGCGGCAGACGATTCCGCGTCCTCAACATTGTCGATGACGTGACGCGCGAATGCCTGGCAGCGATCCCGGACACATCTATCTCTGGTCGACGTGTCGCGCGAGAACTGACGACGCTGATCGAACGACGCGGCAAGCCAGGAATGATTGTCTCCGACAACGGCACCGAACTAACGTCGAATGCCATCCTCGCCTGGTCGAAGGATCACAAGGTCGAATGGCACTACATCGCGCCGGGAAAGCCGATGCAGAACGGCTATGTCGAGAGTTTCAACGGTCGCATGCGCGACGAGTTGCTCAATGAAAGCCTGTTCTTCGGCCTCGATCACGCCCGCAGCGCCATTGCCGAATGGGCGGACGATTACAATACTTTTCGGCCGCACTCATCGCTCGGATACCAAACCCCGGCAGACTTTGCCGGGACCATCGCCGCAACCGGCTCCAACGCTGCGCAAGATGAAAGCTTCGCGTTTCCGCCGGTTGCTCACACCGCGCCTGTTGGCGTATTCAAAATGATCTGAACCCTTCAAACTGGACCAATTTTAGCTAGAGTTTTCCGGTGCATTTTCCTGGCTGGGAAAGGAACGGAAGACGATGAAGGCATCGCAGTTTTCGGACGCGCAGAAGGCGTTCATTCTGAAGCAGGGTGATGAAGGTGTGTCGGTTGCTGAGATCTGCCGCAAAGCGGGTATCAGCCAGGCGACCTACTTCAATTGGAAGAAGAAGTATGCCGGCATGTTGCCGCCGGAGATGAAGAAGCTGAAGCAGCTTGAAGACGAGAACGCCCGGTTGAAACGGATCGTCGCAGATCTGACGCTGGACCGCGAGATGTTGCAGGACGTCATTCGGCGAAAGCTCTAAGGCCTGCTCGGAAGCGGGAGGTGGTGAAGGGCATGTGCCGGGATTGGATGGTATCGATCCGGCGTGCCTGTGGAGCGTTGAACTTCGATCGCTCCACCTACCACTACACCTCTCGCCGTACCGATCAGGCCGGTCTGGAACGCCGTATTCGTGAGATCTGCGAGACGCGTGTGCGGTACGGCTATCGTCGCGTGCATGTGCTCTTGGAACGCGAGGGTTGGGGCACGAATATCAAGCGAACCTATCGCATTTACAGAGACTTGGGCTTGCAGCTGCGGAACAAGACTCCGAAGCGCAGGGTCAAGGCGAAGCTTCGGGAAGATCGTCAGACGGCCATCAGCCCGAACGACGTATGGGCGATGGATTTCGTGCACGATCAGCTCGCAACCGGAAAGAAACTACGGGTTCTGACGGTGGTCGACACCTTCTCACGGTATGTTCCCGTGCTTGATCCGCGTCACAGCTATCGAGGGGAAGATGTCGTCCAAACCTTGGAACGGGTGTGTCGGAACGTCGGCTATCCGAAGACGATCCGTGTCGATCAGGGGACGGAATTTGTGTCCCGTGATCTCGACCTTTGGGCCTATGCCAAAGGCGTGACCTTGGACTTCTCACGTCCAGGCAAGCCGACCGATAATGCGTTCATTGAAGCATTCAACGGGCGCTTCCGGGCCGAATGTCTGAACCAGCATTGGTTCCTGACACTTGCGGATGCCCGCGAAAAGATGGAGGATTGGCGTCGATACTACAACGAAGAACGGCCTCATGGTGCAATCGGCAATAAGGTGCCGATCTCACTGATAAATTCGGGACGCGCAACCAGCCCGCCTCCCTGAATGAAGCCGGAAAACTCTAGCCTGCGCTGGTCCAACGTTTGGGGGCGGATCAAAACCGCCGGGGCTCTAGTCGCCGCTGGATGAAAGTTCAGTGGCAGGTCACCGCCACCCTGAAAACTGAAGTGTGGAGCACGGATATGCGCGAGCAGCCAATCGGCGAACCCGTGGAATTCGATGAGCGTGAAGCGGTGATCGCCTATCACCGGGGGAGACACGCGGGCGGCTATTAGCTCATTGACCCACGACGCGATCCAATTCCGCGGAACTTTTGGGAATCAGGCGCTTCAGACAACGGTGTGATGCGCACCCTAGTCATAGTGCGAAATCGAACCGGAACCTAGTCGATCGTTTGTTGTTAGGTCGACGGCAATCGCACGGGTGGCCCATGCAAAAGGGCCGAGCCTAATGTTCGATTAAGTCCTGTGCGACTCCTACTTTCCCAGATCAGAACTGCTCCGTCTCGCCGAGGCTTTTTCGAGCGGCGCGGTGGAAAAATGCAATCGGTCGGTCGTCGACGCATTGGGCGCCGAACTAAAAGTTCCATAAATACCCGTTACGCCACTGACACTGAAAATTGCGGGGGTCGACGGTCCTGTTCCTTTCAAATTGTACGCGGCTATTTCGGCGTGTCGGCTTTGTTGGCGCGCGCCTGAATTTGCGCGCATCGCTGGATCAGGTGTTCAAACGGCTCGGAGTCGCCGAGCAGCAAACCGTCGTCGACCATCCGCGCGTAATCCTCGCCGAGCGCCCGGAGCCCTTCGCCGGACGGTGTCAGAACCAGATTGCCGTTGACGGCTGCAGTGTAGTCGATGGGCGAGCGGTCGGCCGCCTTTTCCGCAAAGAACATGGATTTGTGTTTGGCCACCGCATTGGCAAGCTGCCGATCCTTTAATGCCGCTTCTGCAAAGCCGGCATCGTCCAACCGGACGACATCATGCCAGTGGCGGGCAAACCGATCACCGCGGAGGCGCTCCTGCAGGCAGAAGACATGGATGGCCGTCGCCTTCTCCCAGAACGTCCGCTCGGCGTGCATGACGCGCGGACTCGCTTTCGGAAATTCGACACCATCGACGTGACCCGAAGCGTCGCAGCCGACATCGCGGATACTGGCTGGCTCACCGGTTGACCGTGCGCCGAATTCGAGCATGACGCTCGGGGCGACATAGCCGGATCCGCTGCTCACCGCGTCATAGTCCAGATAGAGCGTATAATCCTCGAGGCGAATTGCCGCCGGAAGAGATTGATCGCGCAGCGCGCCGGCGATCACCGGCTCCACCGAGTCCGAGACCCAGACCGGAAGCCGCTTTCGCACTTCGCTGGTCCAGCGCTTCTCCTCACTGCGGGTTTTCGGCAGCGCCTCATCATTGTCGCTGACCAAGTCCGGCGCCAGAGCGCGGATATCATAGGTCAGGTCGACGTCCTCGGAGAACCTTTTGATGACGCCGTAGGCTTTCGAAAGCGAAGTGCCGCCCTTGAAGACGAGGTGCTCGCCGAGCTTGGACGAAAAGAGCATCTGCAGCGTCCAGACGACCCAGACATCCTTTTCGAGCAGGTGAATGGGCCGTCCGGTGCGGTCGGCCGCCACGGCCAAGGCTTCGCGCCGGTCGTCCTTTGACAAGGTCAGGAACTGATCAGCCATGCGCAGCCTTTCCCACGCTTCTTGCAAGCCAGGTCGGGAACTGCGGTGCGGCCGCCACCAGCTCGCCGAACGCATCTGGCGGCAGCTTTCGCTTGATCCGAGACAGTGCTTCATCGGCCTTCTCGGGCCCAAGCCAGGCGAGCGCACGGACCGCCACGCCGGCGGGCCGATCGGCCAAGGCCAGTTGCCAGCGAGGCACATGCCTGAGCTCGACCGACTGCTGTCCAAGGTTCATCGTCCGGCTGCGGCCGGATGTAAGGTAGACGGAGCGGACCGGGACCTGGGTGGTCAGGCCCAGGGAATTCGCAGCGGCGGCGCCGTTTGAGACGATGACCTCGCCGCGTTGCTGCGCCACGGCCTCCACCGCCTGTTCAACTGTCGGCGGCCGGCTGCCAAAACGGCTTTTGACAGGCCGCATATAGATGCCGCGGCCGGCCCGGACGAGCTCGCCGCGCTCGGCCAGGCGCGACAGAGCCTGGTCAAGCGCGGCACGATTTCCGAGATGCAAAAAGCTCTTTGCCGATAGCGCGGACCCTTCCGGCAGTCGTTCAGCATGGCCCATGATTTGTGACGTCAGCTTTTGCATGGCATGTCTCCTGTCAGAAATATATGCAGTTTTCTGACAGTTTGCAATGAGAGGGGAAGACGACGCGTGTCATACTGGTATTTTTCGCCGCGTTCGTATTCTTTCTGGGAAGATCGAGGAAGCTATGCAGGGCGTCGAACGTCGCTGGCAGGCCAGAGCTCTCGAGGCCAGCGACCGGCTTGTTGCCATAGAGTTCGCGTTTTAGGCCAGGAAGATCGCATAATGGATCGACCGGAACACACGCCGAAGTGGGGAGGGGCGGAAAGCAGTCCTTATGCGCGGCTTCATTCACGTTGCTTGGCTGCAGGAAGCTGCTGCGGATAGATGCCGTGCAGCACAGACGAGTTCGGGCGCTTCGAAAGGCCGCGACGAGTTATTCGTTCCCCCAGATGTAGGTTTGACCGACACTCATTCGTCATGAAGGCGTAACCTCAATCGATCGGTCACGGAGAACGCAAATGGCCAAGGTCGCTTTCAATATCAGCATGTCGCTCGACGGCTTCATTACCGCAGGAAACCAGACCAGAGAGGAACCACTCGGCGAGAACGGCGAATTTCTTCACGAATGGTTCTTCAACGGCGGTGCAGAGGGCGATGCATATGCGCAACGCCTCACCAGCAATGTTGGCGCCGTGATCTGCGGGCGCAAATGCTATGACGACTCGATTCCATATTGGGACGAAAACGGGCCAACGGGGTCGCTAAAGCTGCCGCTTTTCGTCGTCACCCACCGCCCTTTACTCGCCTCGCACAGCACTGGAATCTATCAGGCGGCTGGGACAATTCCCGACGCGGTGAAGCAGGCGAAGTCGGCGGCCGGAGGCAAGGATGTGAGCCTCATGGGCGGAGCCGACGTCTTTCGCCAAGCACTGGCCGGCGGGCTTGTCGACGAGATCGAGTTGCACATCGTGCCAGTGCTCTTCGGTGCTGGGACTCGCCTGATCGACACGCTGCCCAATCAGATCAAGCTTGAGCCCACAAGGATGCTCGATACGCCACTCGCTCGGCATATCGCCTATCGTGTTGTGAAGTAAGCGAACGCAATCAGCCCTGTCTGACTAGGGTCCAATCCCACAAATTTGCTATATGCCACACGGGTGAAATCGCCGGGTCAGCAGTTCGAATCCTTTCAACTATGACTGTGGAATGGCTGATCTGCGCCATGACACTGAGACGCAGAGGGTAGCCGCTTAGCTCGGCTTTAGTGCGCGGGGTCGCCCCAGATCAACCCTTTAAATTATTCGCCGAACAGGATTGCGCCATAGTTCGTTGCGCTATGCAGGACATGGATGATGATCACCTTCGCTTTCTCAACGCGGTAGAAGATCAGATAGTTGCCATGAACGCGTCGATGGACACCATGGTGCTCGTAGCGGGGAACGAGGGGGAAACCGTTGGGGCTGTCGACGAGGTCTTCGCACTTGCTGCGGAGCTCCCGGACGAATGAAAGGGCGCGGCGTGGATTGTCCCAGCCGATGTAATCGGCGATCTGCTCAAGATCGTTCTCCGCCTCTTCGGAAAATTCAAGGATCATGCCGATTTTTCGGCATGATCAGCCATCACTCTGTACTTTGCCTCGAGCCGGTCGAAGACATCGTTCGCCGGCTTAGTCCGGCCCGCCTCGGCATCGGCAATGCCGCGCATGATGGAAGCATCCAGTGCCGCAAGCCGGGTCTCCCGGTCCTGAACAAGTCGAACACCTTCGCGGAGGACTTCGCTTTTCGAGCCATAGCGACCTGTATCGACAAGTTGCTGGATATAGGTTTCGAGCTGCTTTCCCAGATCGGCACTAATCATTCTGGTCTCCATCGGTTCTGATGGAGATAAGATATGCCGTTTATCAACTATTATCAAGCGTGATCGTTCTCTCTCTCTCTCTCTCTCTCTTTTTCCGCCGGCCATTGCTACGTTAGCAATCTGGCTGAAGACCCTTGAGGCAGCCATTCACGCGCAGACGACAATCCAGGTCCATCTTCTCATGCGCCTGGTGAGGAATGGCATTCTCTCTAGCCAGGACTCCAAGGACTGCTCGACGACGCTAACCGCGGTATGACAATGCCTGCCAAGGCTGCAAGTAACGGCACCGACCTTTGGTGACATTCCATGCATCTCGCCGTCTTTGTTGCCATGGTATTCACGTTCGGGGCTAAAAAGATCGCATAATGGATCGATGGGAACCAGCCGGGGCGCCAGGCGAAGATTACAAGCGTCAGCAGGTGCATAAGCGCTGATGGTTTACGGTTCGAAGCCATTTAAGGCGTTTGCATTCCTTTCATTTGTAAAAAGCTGCTTTGCGATCAAGTATAAACAAATTCGCTTTCGCTTCGCTCTTGATCAGATATCTCCTCCGTTGAGGATCAGCTAGATCAGTTCCAGTGATCAATCAGCGAGAGGTTCAGCAACGCCTGCGCAGCCTCTCGGCTACCTCATGCCGCCATCGGGCATGCCACCTAATTCTGGTCTATCGTTTCAATCAGCCGCCATGTAGATTTCAAATGGTCACATCTTGACTTTCAATTAGTCATCGCCGTAATTTCAAATAGTCATCAAGGGAATGTGGCTGTGGCGCTTTATCCAAGGCTTGTCGAGCAACGCGTGGCCGACGCCATGTCAGACACGCGAGTCGTGCTGGTCGTGGGCCCCCGACA
>NZ_JACHBD010000029.1 GCF_014200175.1 Rhizobium lentis
TGTAGTCTCCATGGAGAAACTCCCTTTGTTCATCCATGGAAAGCCGATCACAGATCAGGGCAGGAAGGACAACGTGGGAGTGGAACATCGGTTACTACCGTCGGCACCACAGAGACGAACGTAGCTGACGGATTCACCGTTGTGGCGGTAGGCGACCTCATCGTGACCAGACCGCTCACCAGAGGACACCATCCGAGATTTGGAAACATCGTTGAGATCCTACGTGAGGCTGATGTCACCTTCGGAAACATGGAAACCAATATTTTTAACGCCCGTTCATTCAGTGGAAGCCCGCAGGCCGAACACGGCGGCGCCTATCACGGTAGTGTTCCTGAGCTCGGGCCAGACTTGAAAGCCATGGGGTTCAATCTCGTAAGCTACGCGAACAATCACACGTTCGAATGGGGTGCTGAAGGCATGCGCGAGACATGTCGGGCCCTTGATCAAAATGGGATCGTCTATGCGGGTGTCGGCGAAAACCTCTCCCAGGCGAGCGCTGCGCGCTTTCTTGAGACACCGCGAGGACGAGTGGCCTTAGTGTCGTATGCTTCCACATTCACGCCGATGTCGCGAGCCTGCGATCCGGCCGGTGAGGCGTCGGGAAGACCGGGACTCAATGCCCTCCGGTTGCGCAGAGACATAACAGTTTCTCAAACGATGCTTGACAACCTTCGACAGGTCCGAGAGGCCTTGCCGGATTATAGGCCCGGGCACGGCGATCCAGAAATCGTCGCGCTTGCCGGAGCGCGGTTCAGAGTTGGTGATCAGGTGGGCTTCAGTTACCGGCCTGATCCGAAGGATGTCGCTCGCATTCTGCGAGGCGTTCGTCAGGGCAAACAGCTGGCAGATTTCTGCATCGTTACCAATCATGGCCACGAACCTGGAAACTGGTCGCAGCGTTCGCCTGACTATGTACAGGATCTTGCTCGCAAGATGATCGATACAGGAGCAGACGCCTATATAGTGCACGGGCCCCATCAACTCAGAGGCATTGAAATCTATAAGGGTAGGCCGATTTTCTACAGTCTCGGCAACTTCATAATGGACGACCTGCGCACTCCGGTTGGAGCTGACATGTATGATGGATATGACCTGGATCCGCGTGTGAGCACCGATCCTGATGTGACCGTCTCGGAGATGTCAAAAGGATATGAGTCGGATCCAGGCTTTAGTGAACCGGTTTTCTATGAAAGCGTCGTCGCCGTCAGCCGGTTCCAACAAAATCAACTTTTCGAATTGCGCCTACATGCGATCGAGCTCGGCCATTCTAAACGATTTGCCAATAGGGGAGTTCCGAGCTTCGCCTCAGGGAATCGTGCTCGCGCAATTCTGGAGCGCCTTAAGAAACTCTCAGAGTCCTTGGGGACTGAAGTCGCCATCGAAAACGAAATCGGAATCATACGGGTCTAGCACTGCGCAGTAAGAGCGACTCCGATGAATTCGGCCGACGAAGTCCGCGGTTCGGCTTGCCCAGAACGCTTTTAACGAGGTTCTCTTTTCTTGCGTGATAGCCTGCAATTTCGCGGATATTCTGCACCACCTCCTGTCTATCTGCATGTTTTCTCTAGCTGCGGCGCGTTATGCTACGTCATCGAACCGGACCACTGGCAGGTCCTGGCGATGAATAGGGGCAGCGGCGGCCGATGATTGGAAAGCAACGCTCAGCGATCCAATCAAGCGCTGTAGGAACCGCTTGCCCCGGGATCTGAAGATCCCGCCGACTTATCGATGCAAGCCGCTCGTCGGATATCCTGAGAGGATGAATTGTGAATATCAGAGAGGACATTTTGGCAGATGTTTCGGCGAGCTTTTCCGAGACGTATTTCGAAGCCCGGGAGAAGCTCCTCGATCGCGCGGGGTCAGTTAGCTCGTATGAATCGCCCGCCAGAGGTCCAGCCGACGAAAGGCTGTTCACCGACGTGGCTTGGTTCGGTGACCCCGACGCTCAACACGTCGGCGTCCTGATATCGGGTACCCACGGCGTTGAGGGCTACTGCGGCTCGGCCGGACAGATTGATTGGATCCGTGGTGGCGGGCCCGCATCCCTTCTGCCAGGGCAAGCGATGTTAATGGTTCACGCCCTCAATCCGTACGGCTTTGCTTGGGATCGCCGTGTTACGCAGGAGGGTTGTGATCTAAATAGAAACTTCATTGATTTCAGCAAGCCCATCCCTCACAATCAAGGTTACGATGAGCTTGCGGAGCACTTGGTGCCGCAGGAGCTCGAAGGACCGACCTTCGAAGCATCGGAGACCGCAATCGCGAAGTTCCGGGAAGAGCGAGGCGAACTCGCATTCCAAACTGCGCGGAAGTCAGGCCAATATCGTCACTCCGACGGCGTATTCTTCGGCGGCTTTGGCCCAAGTCATTCTCGGGTGACGCTCGAGCGGATTGCCGAGGAGTTCGATCTAAAGTCCAGGGGCCTAGTTGTCATCGCTGACGCCCACACTGGACTTGGCCCATTCGGATACGGAGAATTACAGACCGAGCAATGCTCGGGCGTCTCAGGATATGAGCGCGCGCTGGCGATGTTCGGTCGATCGGTCACGTCGCCAGATCTTGGAACGTCGACTTCTGTTCTCGTCAATGGCTCGATCGACGAATTCTGGGAACGCCTTCTCGGAGGAAGGCACGTATACGTCGCGCTTGAATTTGGCACGTTTGACCCTGAAAATGGGCGGCGAGTGCTTCGCGAGGACCACTGGCTCGCCAAAAACCCAGGCACCGATGCTTCAACCGCAAGTGCTATTCGGCGCCGCATTCGCGAGCATTATGATCCGCGTTCACCGGATTGGCGGGAGATGGTCCTCTGGCGGAGTCGGCAAGTTCATCGCCAGATGTTTGAAGGATGACTGGTTCCTTGTTTATCTGCCGCAGACTTCGGGTTGCCAATCTTTGAAGATTGCGCAGCCGACGACTACTCACTCACTTCGATTCATGGCCTACAGTTGAGCCGCAAAAAGGGTTCAGGATGAGCAAAAAGATACTTGGAATCCTCGAGCTGGAAAACAGGCCGATTACACTCCCTGGTGCGCTATGCGCACCAGGGAGCTTTCCGTTTCCGGTAAAACGCCTCACGGTTCCTGGCGCAACCTCGAAAAGCGTTGTCGATGGCGATGAAGCGCTGAAAGACGCGTACATTAGAACGGCGCACACGTTGGCAACTGAAGGTGCTACGGCAATAACGACAAACTGCGGCTTTAGCGCGATATACCAAAACGACGTTGCGGCCGCTGTTTCTGTTCCAGTGGCGCTATCTAGTCTTCTGCTGGTACCCTTTATGGCACGTACGCTTCCGCCGGGCCGAAAAATTGGAATTCTTACTTTCGACGCCAACAAGCTGGAGGAGCGACATTTCGCTGCTGCCGGATGGTCATCGAAAGACATCGATATTGCTGTTATTGGTATCGAGGGCTCGGAAACCTGGCGTCAGCTTTCTGACCCAATTCCTGATGCCTCGTCAAAGCTCATATTAGACGACGTAACGAAGGCGGCAAATACGCTTCGTCGGCGTGAACCGACCGTAGGGGCGTTCCTTTTTGAATGCGCCGGCTTTACGCTCGCTTCAAGCACCGTTCGCCGCGAAACGGGACTGCCGGTTTGCGACTTTGTCAATTTGGGGAACATGATTGCGAGTGTGGGAATCGATTAGTCGGGGCTCATCGCGACCCCATAGAAGCAACTGTCTGTCGTTGACTTGAGATCAGCGGCAACTTTGTCTCTGGCGCTGCGCAGTAAGGATCTTTGAGAGGCCACCGCTAAAGCTAGGAAGCTTTAGTTACGCAACGCAAAGGAGTGTGTCGTGAGCGTCGACTTTGACTTTTACCTTGCTCAACGGGCAGCGCGCGAGACCGTAGAAAACGGAAGTTCACCGCAGTTCAGAGCTCTCTTTATTTCATTCTGGATGCGTTGCAAGGCGAGCGGACGAAGAACGTGGAAGTCGTCCGGCAAAGCGTGTCAATTGGCGCCGATTCCGAATAGAGATCGCGTCCCGGCAGGTGGTGTAGGTGGCTGGAGGTAGCGAAGCCGAACGCCCGCGCGCTTTTCATTGCGCGGTAGCGGGTGATCGGCTTTGCGGGCGGCCATCAGTGTTTTCCGATAGGGTCGGGTTGTCGAAGACCAACCTGACGGAAAGACCACCGATGACCAATGATATGATGAACGTGCGCTCCCTTGTTGAGAAGAGTGCTGATGCAGATTTATTGCGCGAGATGATCGGCTTTGCGGCCGAGCGGCTGACGGAGCTGGAGGTCGGCTCAGCCACGGGGGCTGACTTCGGCGAGAAGAACCCGATGCGCCTGGCACAACGCAATGGCTATCGTGACCGGGATTGGGAGACGCGGGCCGGAACCGTCGAGCTTCGCAATCCGAAGCTGCGCAAGGGCAGCTATTTTCCGAGCTTCCTCGAACCGCGTCGGATGGCCGAAAAGGCTCTGACGGCCGTTATCCAGGAGGCCTGCATCCAGGGAATTTCGACGCGTTCTGTCGATGACCTCGTCAAGGCCATGGGCATGAGCGGCATTTCCAAGAGCCAGGTGTCGCGGCTATGCGAAGAGATCGACGTCAAGGTGAAGGCGTTCCTCGACAGGCCAATTGAAGGCGAGTGGCCTACGTCTGGGTCGACGCCGACCTATCTCAAAGTTAGGCGCGGCGGACGTGTTGTTTCCGTCGCCGTCATTATCGCCGTCGGCGTCAACAGCGATGGTCGGCGCGAGGTCCTGGGCATGGAGGTCGGCACGTCGGAGGCCGAGCCGATCTGGACGGAATTCCTGCGTAGGCTGACACGCCGAGGATTGCGCGGCGTAGAACTCGTCGTCTCCGATGCCCATGAACGCCTCAAAGCTGCCGTCACCAAGGTTCTCAATGCCACCTGGCAAGGGTGCCGGGTGGGGCTGTTGAAGAAGTGCTATGTATCTGATTCAATTGAGCAGTCGTTGATTCCCTGGAGCCTCCACGATGCTCGGACGTAAGGAACGCGATCAGCTTGAACTGTACATGTGCGGCTCGCTTCGGGATCTGGTCCCCGACGATCACGTCTTGGTAAAGGTCGATCGAGTTCTCGACCTCTCCTGGCTACACGAGGAGGTGGCTGAGCTTTATGCGGCGGGCTTCGGCCGACCCGGCATCGACCCGGAAGTAGCAGTCCGACTGATGCTTGCAGGCTTTCTTCTCGGAATTGTCCATGACCGTCGGCTGATGCGCGAGGCTCAGGTAAACATCGCTATTCGCTGGTTTGGTCTGCACGAAGCTCTACCGGACCATTCGTCGTTGACCCGTATCCGTCAGCGCTGGGGTGCAGAACGTTTCCGAACTATCTTTGAGCGGACGGTAAAGGTCTGCGTAGCGGCCAAAGTCGCCAAGGGTGAGATCGTTCATGTCGACGCCTCACTTATTCGGGCCGACGTCAGTTGGGAAAGTCTGGCGGTCCGCCATATTGATGCGGTCACCGACGCCAACGAAGCCGCTGAGAGCGAACGAAAAAGCCGCAAAACAGGCAAATACAAGAAAGTCTGCGTCACCGACCCTGACGCGTCGATGGCGACCAACGGGCGTAATCGGAGACTGGAGCCGGCCTACAAGCAACATGCCGTGGTGGATGATGCTTGCGGCGTAATTTTAGATGTGGAGGTCACCACAGGCGAGATTAATGAGGGGCAAGTCATACTCAGTCGTCTCGACGCGGTCGCCGCGATGACCGGCACGATAATCAAAACGGCAACGGCCGACGCCGGCTATGCGTATGCTAAGGTGTTCGCAGGAATGGAGCAACGCGCGATCGAAGCGGTTATTCCGGCAAAAGCAGAGCCAATCCGTAGCCCTGTGCCTATGCGCCGTTTTCGTTATGACGCCAAGCACGACACCCTTAAATGTCCGCGTGGCAAGATGCTGAAGGCGGGCCGTGCCGTTAAACATGGGCGCTTCTTTACATCTCGCGCGGCCGACTGTCGGCACTGCGATCTGACTTTGCCTTTCCAATGGCCGTATGAACAAGGCGGTAGTGCTCGGCGATGACTATCCGGCACTCCTGCGAGCTCGTCGCCGAAGAGAACGATGGTCGGACGAGGACCGAGCTTTGTACCAGCGCCACCGCTGGCGCTCAGAGGGATATCACGGCGAAGCGAAGACTTGGCACGGGCTATCGAGAGCGATCCGGCGCGGCCTCATAAATATGAAAATCCAAGCCTATCTGACGGCCGCGGCAGTCAACTTGAAACGACTGGCGAGTGCTTTTCTGTCAATTTTGCTGTTCGTGGACAGCCAAGAAGCTACCAGTTCAGCCCGACATGCCTTCAAGCAAAGGAAAGTTTTTGGAATCGGCTTGTCGGTGGCTTCCGCATAGCTCCGCCGACGATTGGTTCTTCAACAGCCCCCGGGTTCACTTCATTCGGAACGTGCTGGCGCATGCCGGAAAGAGCTGTCGGCGGGTCGTATCCGCCTTCATCGCAACGGCCTTTGCCCAGGAGACGCAGCCAGCGCTCAATGGCGCAGTGTCGCCGATCACATCAGACCGAAAGTGCCCAAGCTCGCCACCATCACGGACGATGCTGACGAGGACGTGCTCGCCTACATGACCTTCCCGAAAGAGCACCGGGCAAAGCTGCACTCGACGAATCCGATTGAACGTCTCAACGGCGAAATCAAGCGCCGCACCGAGGTGGTCGGCATCTTCCCGAATTACGACGCCATCGTCCGCCTCGTTGGCGCATTGTTGCTCGAGCAAAACGATGGGTGGGCCGTACAGCGGGCCAGATATCTTACACTTGAGACCATGGCCCAAATCAGTCTGCCCGCTGTGGCACGCTGATATCCCCTCCGGCCCATGCCGGAAAGCACGGCCATCAGCCGAGAGCTACACCACGTCCAGGGACACGATCCGAATAGATGGTAACCGCGCGAGAAAGCCGTACGTCACGATTTAACACAAGGCAATTGATGGCGGCGTTTTTAAGGCGCTAGCGCCACCTGCAACTCGTCCAACCGACGGATTTCCGGGTTTTTTACTATTGATTGGTCACGCTGTGCTTGACGGAATTCGCAGGCAACCTATCGGATGAATGCCTTGATGGTGAACTTTGGGCGACTTCTCTGCGAGGTAAGATGCTCTGCTGCCGCTACTTTAACTTTACCGATGACTGTTCGTTTTCGGCCCCTGTAGCGATCTAAGAAATTCCCATAGCGCTAAGCAGAGCTCGTTCATCGGCTAATCCTCGTCGACAAAATGATCGACGAAAGT
Source organism: Rhizobium lentis (assembly GCF_014200175.1). GTDB lineage: Bacteria > Pseudomonadota > Alphaproteobacteria > Rhizobiales > Rhizobiaceae > Rhizobium > Rhizobium mulingense. Next base: position 7,235 of record NZ_JACHBD010000029.1, read on the forward strand.
GTGCGTTCAACGCCATCGACCATTCCAATTCTGTCAACGAGTTGGTCAAGCTCTGAAATTGACGGTGCCTCAACAACTGCGATCAGGTCGAATGTGCCGCTCACGGAGTAAAGCGATTTTACGGCATGAATTCCGCGGATCGAAACGCAAACCTGAGCCAGAACTTTCGGCGCAAGTGTGATCATGACATGAGCTCTCGCCAGCCCGGATGCGTAGGCGTCCGACAATCTCAGGCCATATCCGGCAATTATACCTTGACGCTCCAAGCGGTCGATTCTTGCCTGAACGGTCGCCCTCGACAAACCGATCTTTCTTGCAAGGCCCGCTACTGGCGCGCGCGCATTTTCACCCAACAGGACCAGCAGTTCGCGGTCCTTCTCCGTAATATTCACGCGCCACCTGCCATTCTGACAATGGACTACTCCGATCTGGCTAAATTAATGGCACGTAAATAGCAATACGCCCCTTTCTTTAGAGCATCATTCTGCATCAAATTGCGAAATCCACCTCTCGATTTGAAGGGACTTCCATGAACGGTGTGGTTGCCATCGGCGCAGAAAATATCGGCGGTGTCATCGCTTTGACGCTGGCTGAAACTAGGGGTTCCAATGTAACCATGTCGGACCGCGACGAGACACAGTTGGGAAAGCTCGATAAGCACCCTACAATCTCCGGAGCAGCTTTCGAACTTGCCGATAGTCCAGCACTCGTAAGTCCGCACCGCGGCAAATTGGCAGTTCCGTCGGCGACGCCATTCAATCCTGGTGGCAAGTTCGCTGAAGATGCGCTTGAGGCGTCGGTTCACGACATTGATCTGACGGAAGACGTCGCCACGACGCAGAAGTCGAAGAAGTCGAAGAAGTCTCCAAAGCCGCAAATGTTTGGTCTGTGGTCGGCTTTCTCTCGATCGAATAGTGGCTTTGGTCGACTTCACTCCGAGACTCTTCGTCTGACGCGAGCGGTTAACTACTAAAGTATGGGCAAGCCGATTTTCAAAAGTCCTATTATCGATTCCAGGCGCGCTGTTCTTCGTAGTCTGTGCGTAGGGAGTGGCCCCAACAGCAGGCATTCTGGCCACGCGCCTTATGCCTCGCCAAACAAGACGCTTCTCCACACCATATGTTCCTGGATCTGCCTAAAGGCACCCCGCCGAGAGGATCACCCACTGCAACTTGGCCTACGCGGTCGGCTTCGGTGCTCTATTAAATCTCTGCGATGACATCTTATCGTTGAAGGCTACAGCAATGACTCAGCTCGATCGCATGGATATCGCACTACTAAAAGCTGTTCAGAATAACAATCGGCTGACATCCGACGAATTGGCCGTGATCGTACATCTGTCGCCCACAGCTTGCCAACGGCGACTCAAGCGCTTGCGAAGTGCGGGTGTTATTGAGGCGGATGTGTCGATCATCTCCCCCAAGGGCGTTGGTCGACACATCACAATGATTGTAATGGTTTCTCTCGAGCGAGAGAGAGCTGACATCGTCGACCGTTTCAAAACTGCAATACAAAATACACGTGAAGTGATGATGGGTTACTACGTAACTGGGGAAGCTGACTTCATCTTAGTCGTAACAGCCAGAGATATGGAGAACTATGAGCAGTTCACTCGTCGCTTCTTTTATGAGAATAAGGACATCAAAGGTTTCAAGACAACGGTAGTTATGGATCGGATAAAGGCGAGTTTCGCTATTCCTGTCGATGCGTGACTCCCTTGACGAGTGCTGATGCTGATTAGAGCGCTGAGCAATGATGACGATCGCCGCCAAAGCGGCACGGTTTGGGGTGGTGTGCCGGCGATTTTTCATAGTTAGTAAGATCGTTTCCGCCTGCCAGTCTAGGCACCAACTCCTTCTGTTACAGTCGGGCACGTGGGCCCGGTGCGCAGCAAACCTTTCCATTCTACAAATCTTCGCCGCATTTCTGCGCGCGAGCGCGAAGTTTACCTAAAACCTGCGGTCCCCGGCATTAAGGTTTCTGGTAGTGCCAAGTACCTGGCGAATGGGAGGGAGAACACAATGAGCTTATCGATGAATCGCAGGCGCTTCATGCAGGTCACGTCATCGGCAGTAGCAATCGGTGCGTTGTCATCTGCTTCTGGGCCTGCGCGGGCCAGCACCTCGGGCGAGCTAAGGGTAAACATGAGTGGCGGAAACTGGGGTGAAGCCTTCAAGGAAGCCTTCGTGAAGCCGTTCGAGGCAGAGACGGGGATAAGAGTTGTTCCTATTGAGCAAGACCTCTCTACATCCCACGTCGCCTTGATGGTGGAAACAAACAATGTATCAATTGATGTTATTCAAACCGTCGTTCAAGGCAATCTTCGCCAAGCCGCAGCCGGTTATCTTGAGAAAATTGATTATTCGATCTTCGACAAGGATGACTTGGACAATGTTCTGGATTATTGCAAAGAGCCATTTGGCTTCGGTCCCTATGTGTCCTCCCAGAACATGGTGTGGAATACCGAGAAATTCCCCGCGGGGAAGCCGCGCCCGTCCAATTGGGCGGAATTCTGGGATGTCGAGAAATTTCCGGGGACCCGATCGCTGGAGACCGGCGTCTGGGGAGGTGAGGGCCCCTTCGAGGAGGCGCTGCTCGCAGATGGCGTTGCGATAGATGCGCTTTATCCCATGGATATTGACCGGGTATTCGCGAGCCTGGATAGGATAAAGCTGCACATCCGCAAATGGTGGGCTAGCGGCTCCGAAATTCTGCAGATGTTGCGCGATGATGTTGTCGAGATCGCGCATTCCTACGACGGTCGAGCGAATTCTCTTATCGACGCCGGTGAGCCAATCGAAATCAATCGAAATCAGGCTAAGCTCACCTGGGATATGTATGCGATTCCCAAGGGTAGCCCCAATGTCGAACTCGCGCAGAAATTCATCGCTTCACTCGCTCGACCTGATCGACAGGCCACGTTGGCGAAGCTATTCGCGCAGTCACCTAGCAACAAAAAAGCCTATTCTCTGATCCCTGACGACATCGCGCGAAAGCTCGCTGCTCATCCCGACTATGCTTCGACCAGTTATTTCTCCAATGCGAAGTGGTATATAGAAAAAGGAGCGGATGGACTTACGAATTCTCAACGCCTTACAGAGCGTTGGAACGAATGGGTTCTTCGCTAAGGCGGCCTGTATGGCCCACGAGTACTCGCATCGTGATAAACTCCCAGCCCGACCGCTTTAAAACTCGCGGCTGGGCTGGGCCTGCGAAACAGCGCGCTAGTTTCTCCCGAAATAGAGGTGCGTGACACGGGCAACTCTGCTTACGGTCAGAGAGCACCAAGAGTAACCATTCAACCTGCGGCGGTTGCGCATGCGGTCATCAAGACGCCGCTTGAGCCGAACAATCTACATGGATGACGAGATGACGCTTCGGCAGATTGTCTCCGTCATTCGCGCTCACACTTGCAGAATCGGCACACCATGAAGGACATCACGTGGCCAATCACCTATTTGACGCAATTCGTAACGCTATTCCCTCGCGCGAAAAAGTGTTCATCGATGCCGATGATGGCATCACGTGGACTTTCGGTGACATGTTGGATTCCTCGGCCCGCATTGCGAATGTCCTAAGGAAGTTCGGTGTGGGTGCGGGTGACCGAGTTGCTGCACAGGTCGAAAAGAGTGCCGAAGCTCTCATGCTATATCTCGCCTGTGTTAGAACAGGTGCAGTCTATTTGCCGTTGAACACTGCCTACACGGCGTCGGAACTTGAATATTTCGTCGCTGACGCCGCGCCAAAGTTGGTGGTCGTCGCGCCAGAGGCCGCGGAGCGCCTTCAAGTCGTCGTCTCTCGGGCGGGCGCCCGCTTGGAGACGCTAGGTGAAAAGGCTGAGGGAACACTTTTTGAATTCGTTGCTGATCACGCAGACAACTTTGTTGACGCTGATCGGAAGCCGGAGGATCTTGCCGCAATCTTGTATACCTCCGGTACGACTGGCCGATCGAAAGGCGCGATGCTCACGCATGACAATCTACTCTCGAATGCCCTTGCACTGCAGGCAGAATGGCATTTCAACAATACCGATAGATTGATCCATGCGTTGCCGTTGTTCCACGCGCACGGTTTGTTTGTCGCGGCCAACTTAACGCTGCTTTCTGGGGCAAGCATGTACCTTCTCCGCAAATTCGACGTCGATCAGATCTTCGCTGTTCTGCCCCGAGCAACAGTCATAATGGGCGTTCCGACATTCTACACGCGCCTGCTGCAGGACGAACGTTTGACCAAGGAAGCCACGCAGCACATGCGCGTGTTTATCTCCGGTTCGGCGCCGCTCCTCGTCGACACACACCGTGCGTTCTTCGAGCGTACAGGTCAGGATATCCTGGAACGCTATGGGATGACCGAGACGATCATGATCACATCGAACCCTTACAAAGGCGCACGTGTGCCGGGGTCGGTCGGCTATGCCCTTTCAGGTGTGTCGGTGCGCGTTACAGATCCAGATACCGGGCTGTCTCTTCGGGCGGGTGAACCTGGAATGGTTGAAGTTAGAGGTCCGAACGTTTTCAAGGGCTACTGGAATATGCCTGAGAAGACAAAAGAGGAGTTTCGCTCCGACGGCTTTTTCATCACTGGTGACATCGGCATGATGGAAGCCGATGGTCGTCTGACCATTGTTGGGCGCAACAAGGATTTGATAATTTCTGGCGGCTACAACGTTTATCCCAAAGAAATAGAGCAAAAAATTGATGGGATCGAAGGCGTCGTCGAAAGCGCCGTCATTGGTCTCCCGCACCCGGATTTTGGTGAGGCTGTAACTGCCGTCGTAGTGACGGAGACGTCCGCCAACGTCAGCGAGGCGGCAATCGCGGCCAGTGTTGGGGCGCGGCTAGCTCGCTTCAAGCATCCCAAGCGAGTCATTTTGATTGAAGACTTACCGCGCAACGCCATGGGGAAAGTCCAAAAGAACGTATTGCGGGACAAATATCGAGATCTTTTTGCACAATGAGCAGCCTCAAAATCAGGTGTTGCGATGTCCCGTGAAACCCATTTCCAGCACGCCGTTGAATATGTCGAAAATGGAGCTTTGATACGCGAGCTTGCTAAGCTCGTAGCGCGTCCCTCTATTAGTCAGAGCGAGGGTTTGCCGGAGAATTTGGAAGCGTATCTAAAAAAAGATCTCAAGCCATTGTTAGTGCGCTTCGGTTTTGTCGCTGACATCTACGACAATCCGCTCCCTGGGGGCGCGCCGTTGCTTCTAGGAGGACATTTCGAAGACGACGCCTTGCCGACGGTGCTTTTGTACGGACATGGCGATGTGTGTAACGGTGAGCAGCACCGCTGGCGCGACGACCTGCGGCCTTTCGAACTCACTCAAGAAGGGGACCGGCTCTACGGCCGGGGAACGGCCGATAACAAAATCCAACACCTCATAAATATCGTTGCACTAGGCCTGCTCGTGCAGACCAACGGCAAACTTGGCTTTAACGTCAAATTCCTTTTGGAAATGGGGGAAGAAAGAGGGTCGATTGGACTGCGGGAGTTTGTGGAGGAAAACCGCGATAAGCTTGTTGCCGATGTCTTCATCGGATCCGATGGACCGCGGCTCTCGACTGACATTCCAACCGTGTTCTTAGGCTCCAGAGGCACCGTCGAATTCGAAATGTCCGTACGGGCACGGGATCGTGGTTATCATTCGGGCAATTTTGGAGGTCTGTTGGCAGACCCGGCCATCATTCTTGCCCATGCGATAGCAAGCATTACGAACGCACGGGGGAGAATACGCATTCCTGAGTGGCTGCCTGACAGTTTGAGCGAAGATGTCCGCGCGACTCTCGCTGATCTTCCGTCGCCATTGAACGATCTTGATTGGGGAGAAACATCTCTTTCGCCATCAGAACGAGTTTTCGGCTGGAATTCGTTTTCAGTGCTTGCGATGTCCTCGGGCTCAATAGACGCTCCTCAATCGGCTATTTCCGCAGTAGCGCGGGCTGTTGGACAACTGCGTTTTGTAGTCGGTACCAACATGCGAGACATATTGCCGGCTCTAAGGCGTTACCTGGACGCCCATGGCTTCGATATGGTTGAGGTGTCGCAGACCGACGATGCCTTCAAGGCGACCCGGCTGTCTCCAAGCCACCCCTGGGTGCGGTTTGTTTGTAACTCAATCGAAAAGGCTGTAGACAAAAGGCCGCACGTGTTACCAAATTTGGGAGGCTCGCTGCCGAACGATCTCTTTGCAGACGTACTTGGTTTGCCCACGATCTGGATTCCACACTCATATGCCGGAAGCGGCCAGCATGGTCCTGACGAGCATGCCCTTCTTTCGATCGCTCGTGAGGCAATGAAGATCATGACAGGCATTTTTCTCGACATAGCCGAGCATGCGCGCGAGATTAGGATGGCCGACAAAGGGGACGGGCCGATCGATTAGTGAGGATAGTGGGAGCGGAATCTCGACCACATGGTGACCGAAAATTGAGAAGCCGACCGCCTCAGCTCTCGTTTCCGCATCCGCACATCGCGCGGATCGACTTTAGGCGGCCAAAGGAAGCCAACCGGCTTGAGGCAGCGGATTTAAGGTTACTGCAGTCTTATCTTTCGGCCTGTGACGCCAATGAGGACCTACACGTCCTGCTCATCACATCCTGTGGTACTACGTTCAGTTCTGGCTTTGATTTGCGAACTCTCAAACAGCAGGCCGCATCCGCGCGGACTGACGAAGTGGCGGTTTTGGAAAGCTTCATCGACCGCCTGGCGGCGTCACGCCTGATTACTATTGCTGCTTTAAACGGATTGGCAATCGGAGCTGCCTCCGATCTCGTACTTGCCTGCGACCTGCGTCTTGCGACTGTAACGGCCGGCATCCGTATGCCTGCCGCCCGCTTTGGTATGCCGCTTTACTTGGGAGCATTGCGTCGCTATTTACTGGCGTTCGGACCTGCCGAGCAAAGCATCTGATCTTAACGGGGAAACCAGCTTACTCCGAGGAACTACAAAGGCTAGGCATCGTAAGCGAGATCGTACCGCCGGAAAGGCTGGAATCGAGAGCACTCGAATTCGCAAAATATATCTCATCAATGCCGCCGTTACCTCTACAGGCGATGAAGCAGGCAATTGATGGCCTTGCTCAGGGCGCGTTCGACGACGGCAAAATGAGTATCGCACTTGAACAGGCTTTTGATGGACAGCAGATCGTCAAGCTTATCGAAGCTATGCGCCCTAGCGAGTAGCCTACCAGATTAGCAGGACCCTGCTAAAAAAATGCAGTTCAATAATTTAGCCCGACAGGGCGGGTCAGGTGGTGCGGAGATCTCGCCCTTGCTGCGTCGCGCAGGGTAACTGTTGAGGGACCTTGAACGTTGAATTTTTTTGGCGCGACCTTCCGATAAAAGCCAACGATGTATTCGCCCGCCCCCGAACCACTTCGGAATGGGGGGCGTGGCTGAAGCTGTGCGCCATTGCGGGCTAAACCGCTGTCTGCTTGGGAAGCTCCCGGAGAGCCTCCACTTTAAGTTCGTGGCAGCGCAATGGCGCAAGCTCCTGCTTAGCCTATCTCTCCTGTGCTCCCGCTATGACCCGTGGCTGTCGACCCCGCCAGGAGCAGGCCTCTTCCAAGTCTCTGGAGATACGTACCAATGTCGCTTCGTCGCCGAACCTGCCAACAATTTGAAGCCCAATCGGTAAGCCGTTGGCGCTGTGAGCCAGTGGTAGCGACACCGATGGGTGTCCGGTTACGTTGAAAACACCCAGATATTGATAGAATGAGTTGTCCGCCTCGAGAAATTCTTCCGCGGACAATGCTGGATTGGTAGTACTGTAGATACCGCCGTGCGGTGGAGCCACAGTAGGCATTGTCGGCGTCAGCAGGATGTCAAACGGCTCAATCGCCTGACCCACATCGAAACGGAACTTCCTCATGTTGTCCAGGTGCTTGCCGATGTCTACGGGCTCAGAACCTTGGCCAAATTCAATTAACTTCAGAGTGATGGGTTCCAAAGTATCTGCGTCTAGTGGGCGACCCATTTCACGAGCCGTCTCCTCCAGCGAATTTGCACCGAGGATAGTGTTGGCAAGTGAGATCTTCATTTTTTCGGCTTGATCGTAGGGGGACAACATTTCGCTGACGCGATGGCCCATATCTTGAAGAAGCGAAGCTATTCGATCGACTGCTTGAAGGATCTCCGGGTCCAAATCAACTGCGCCCCATTCGGTGCGCGCGACCCCAACCCGCAGAGTGCCAGTAGGTCGAGTCAATTGTTGAACATAAGGCCGATCTGGCTGGATAATTATGAATGGATCGCCAGGATGAGGACCTGAAAAAACGTCCAACGCAGCTGCCATGTCACGGACTGACTTGCATAGAACAAATGGGCGGACGAATCCGAAAGCAGCATCCTGCCCCATTGGTCCACCAGATATCCGTCCGCGAGATGGGTTGAGGCCCACGAGTCCACACCAGGCCGCTGGAATGCGGATTGAGCCACCACCATCGCTACCATGGGCAATCGGCGTAATGCCTGCTGCAACGGCCGCCGCGGACCCCCCGGACGACCCGCCTGCGGTGCGTTGGACATCCCACGGATTTGCAGTGATGCCATTTAGGACGGACTCGCTCATCCCCGCTTCGCCCAGTTCCGTCGGCGTTGTTCTTCCAAGGCAGCGCAGTCCACCAGCCCGTGCGCGCTGGAGAAAGTAGCTATCGGTCGAAGGGCGGTTGCCCTTAAAGAGCCGACTTCCCTTTTCCTGTAGCCTTCCGGCCTCGCTACAGCCGAGATCCTTGCGCAGAAAGGGCACGCCGTGGAAGGGGCCTCCATCGGCACCCGCAACCGTTTCGGCGTCTTCATAGAATTCGATCACGGCATTTACTATGGGGTTCACGTCATCATGCGCTTCCCGAGCCAACCGCGCCAACTCCGCAGGTTTCATCTCCCCAGCGCTCACCAGGGTCGCTAGTCCCGTTGCGTCAAATTCCGTGTATTCAGTCAGTCTCATCCCATCCTCCACTATAGTGCCAGTCAGAGTAGCCTCTGTCCTTCGGTCAAGCGTAAATGGGAAAACCGGAGCTTTCGCAGCGTTTTGCAGATGGAATGAAGGCGGACGCCGCGTACTCCTTCGCATTATGCAGGATTCCGCGAATTCGCTCTATGCGAAGCTGTCGTACTTTCGAAGGAAATATCGGACCTTTCGTGACCTATCGTACGGGCGAGTGCATCCCGTGAATTGACATGCCGGCCGCCGCGCTGAGCAACTGGAGCTCGCCTTGTCTACTATGACGAAACCCGCTGCGATAGATCTAGTGACAGCGCTGGCCCGTGCATGCGAACTGTCCGGGTGGCCCATACAACTAGCGAAGATGTAGGGCAGATCCGCGTCGTCAGAGCAGACCTCACATTTCTAAAGCAACGATTGACCGCCATTTTCGGCAATCAACTTCCGCTAGTCGGTCGGTGCGTTTCATGAACTCTACGACACGCTACCCGCAACGTGCATCTGCGTGTGGGATTAATGCGCAGAAAACCTTCCCATTTTCCGAAACTTCGCCGTATTCCTGCGTGCGAGCATGAAGATCACCGAAAATCTGCGGGCCACCCCACTAAGGTCTCAGATAGCAAGGGCTTGGCGAATGGGAGGGAGAACACAATGAGTTTATTAATCAATCGCAGGCACTTCATGCAGGCGACGTCATCGGCAGTAGCGTTCGGTGCGTTGTCATCCGCTTCTGGGCTTGCTCGGGCCGGCACGGCGGGCGAGCTACGGGTAAACATGAGCGGCGGAAACTGGGCGGAAGTCTTTAAGGAAGCCTTCGTCAAGCCATTCGAGGCAGAGACGGGGATAAGAGTCGTTCCTATCGAGCAAGACCTCTCCACGTCGCAGATTGGTTTGATGGTGGAGTCAAATAATGTCTCGATTGATATCGTCCAAGCTGTCGCTCAAGACCATCTAGTCCAAGCCGCAGCCGGCTATCTTGAAAGGATCGATTATTCGATCTTTAACAAGGATGATCTGGATAATACACTAGACTATTGCAAGGAACCATTCGGCTTCGGGCCCTATGTGTCCTCCCAGAACATGGTGTGGAATACCGAGAAATTCCCCGCGGGGAAGCCGCGCCCGTCCAATTGGGCGGAATTCTGGGATGTCGAGAAATTTCCGGGGACCCGATCGCTGGAGACAGGCGCATGGGGAGGTGAGGGCCCCTTCGAGGAGGCGCTGCTTGCAGATGGTGTTGCCATGGACGCGCTCTACCCAATGGACATTGACCGGGTCTTTGCCAGCCTGGACAAGATAAAGCCGCACATTCGCAAATGGTGGGCAAGCGGCTCCGAAATTCTGCAGATGTTGCGCGATGATGTTGTCGAGATCGCGCATTCCTACGACGGTCGAGCGAATTCTCTTATCGACGCCGGTGAGCCAATCGAAATCAATCGCAATCAGGCCAAGCTCACTTGGGACATCTATGCGATCCCCAAGGGGAGTCCCAATGGGGAACTCGCGCAGAAATTCATCGCTTCACTCGCTCGACCTGATCGACAGGCGACGTTGGCGAAGCTATTCGCGCAGTCACCTAGCAACAAAAAAGCCTATTCTCTGATCCCTGACGACATCGCGCGAAAGCTAGCTGCTCATCCCGACTATGCCTCGATCAGCTACCCCTCAAATCCGAAGTGGTATGCAGAAGTGGGGCCAGACGGCCTTACAAATTCTCAACGCCTGACAGAGCGTTGGCAGGAATGGATTCTTCGCTAAGCAGCCTAACGACAACAGCTTTTGCCATTGAAGCGTGACGCATTTCATCCTGCGATTGCTTCAATGGCATCGCCAGCATACCCATTGGGAGTATTAGTAAATGACGATACATCCAAGCAATACAGTCTTGGTTGAGGATATGCCTTCGAAGAGCATTTCTTCGACAGGCGCGCAAATTGAGTTCCGGGCCGTGACTAAAATGTATGGAGCTCTTGCTGCCGTTAGAGAATTGTCTCTAACAGTTCGTCAGGGTGAGTTCCTCACGATCCTGGGTCCGAGCGGTTCGGGCAAAACCACAGCACTAATGCTGCTTGCCGGTTTTATAGCGCCTACGTCAGGTGATATCCGCATATCGGGAAAGTCGGTTGGCAAAGTACCTTCTTATCGGCGCGACCAGGGCATCGTATTTCAGAACTATGCCCTCTTTCCGCATCTCACCGTGCGCCGCAACTTAGAATTTCCCCTTGAGATGCGTGGCATTAAGGCAGTCGAGCGGGCGGAGTTTACCGATCGGATGCTCCAGCGCGTACATCTTGAAGAATTCGGCAACAGAATGCCATCGCAACTTAGCGGGGGTCAGCAACAGCGAGTGGCCCTCGCGCGCGCACTGATTGCCGATCCGCCTGTTCTGTTGTTGGACGAGCCGCTGGGCGCACTAGACCGCAACCTACGTGAGCAGATGCAGCTCGAAATCAAACGCCTGCACAAGGAGTTTGGAAAGACTACGATATGCGTTACCCACGATCAGGACGAAGCACTTACATTGTCGGATCGCATTGTGGTAATGCGCGCGGGGCAAATTGAGCAGACCGACACTCCACAAGCGTTGTACGACAGGCCAGCCACACGCTTTGTGGCGAATTTCCTGGGCGAAGCCAACATCTTTGATAATCCCGGGTTCGAACTACAATCCGACGCCACCCCATCAACCGGAACCGTCGCGATGATACGCCCGGAGCGGATCTCTGTCGCTAGCGTCGATGCGCCCAAGCGCCCGGACGCGGAGAGGCGTCAGTTCGTGACCGGCGTTATAGCCGACATGATCTATGCGGGTCCTCTGCGGAAGTATCAGGTGCTTGTCGGCAACAGCGTTCTCGCAGTTCGTGAACACGTGGCATCGGACCAGCAGATCTTCGGAGCCGGCGACAAAGTACGGCTTGATTGGCTGCGATCCGACCTGCGATTTGTGAAGGTGTGAGCTGATGGAAATAGTTCAAAAGCTCGGGCGGATGCCCATCGTGCTGGTGGTCCCCGCGCTCGCAATTCTGCTCTCGGTAGTTGGGTTGCCGCTCTTCCAACTTTTCTTGGATAGCTTCAATGCGCCGGAATTCTCGATAACGAACTATCAAGCATTCTTCGGCAAATCGGGGTGGCCCGTCCTCATCCAAACGATTACGATAAGTTTGGTTGTGACTGCAATCTGCCTTATCGTCGGGTATCCTCTGGCATACCTTATTATGTCGACGTCCAAGCGCCTGCGCGTCATACTTATCGTACTCATCGTCCTTCCTTGGCTGACGAGTGCTTTGGTGCGCACTTATGCTTGGACGGTGATTCTAGGCGATCACGGTGTGATCAACAGTCTGCTGCTCGACCTCGGTGTAATCAGCAGTCCGCTTTCGCTCATCTACAACCGGTTCGGCGCTTATGTCGGCATGGTGCATATCATGCTTCCGACGATGATCTTGCCACTGCTTAGCGTTATGAACGGTATCGATAAGTCTCTTATGGAAGCAGCCCGAAGCATGGGCGCGCGCCCGTTTGAGGCATTCTGGCGCATTTTCGTACCGCTCAGTTTGCCCGGCGTGCGCAGCGGCTCCTTGTTGGTTTTCGTCGTTTGCCTTGGTTTCTACATTACTCCGCAGGCACTAGGCGGCCTTCGTGAAATCATGCTGGCGACCTACATTGCCGAAACGTTTAGAAGTACCTCGAATTTGCCCGCTATCGCCACGTCGGCATTCATACTTTTGGCCCTCGCAATGCTCGTTTTGTCGATATTCGGCCTCGACCTTTCCGGTGGAAAGGCTTCGGACGCTTCGATTGTTCGGACAACTTGGCTGAACCGCATCAATCCACTGAGAAGGGTAGCGGACAAAGCGACAAATCACCATCGTTCAAAGCGCTGGACTGCTGAGTTATATCAAAGCGCTCGGCCCAGTGTCTGGGCGCGGATTGTAGGGGGCTTGTATGTTGTGCTTGCTATGGCTTTCCTTCAGTTCCCTGGCCTGGTGATCGTGGTGATGTCGTTCAGCGCTGGGGCCTTTTTGGAGTTTCCCCCCGCTGGCTTCTCATTGAAGTGGTATTACGTATTGTTAGGGGATGCGGGATGGATGGACGCCTTTCTCACCAGCTTAAAACTCGGTGTCGCCGTCGCCATCTTGTCGACGATAACCGGTACGCTGGCGGCATACGGCATTGACCGCACATCGCCACGTCTCCGCAACATTCTAACCATGGCCATTGTAACCCCCATCACCGCTCCTGTCATTGTTATGGGCGTCGCAGCTTACTTTGGGCTCCTGCATCTTGGATTGATTGGATCAACTATAGGGGTCGTTCTTGCTCACAGTGGTGGTGCAATCGCGTTGGTCGTTGTTACAGTCTCGGCGACGTTTGCGAACTTTGACAAGCAGTTGGAGCGCGCGGCTTTGAGCATGCGGGCCGATCCTCTCCGGACCTTTGTAAGGGTCACGCTTCCGCTGATACGTCCAGGTATTATCGGTGGGGCGATGTTCGCCTTCATTTCCTCTTTCGACGAAGTTATTGTTACGTCACTGGTTGGTGGATTTTCTGTCTACACCCTGCCGCTAAAGATGCTGGAAAACCTAAAGCAACAGATTGATCCGACACTGGCTGCAGTGGGATCGTTACTTACGCTGATGCCGTTGCTGTGGCTTGTTGCTCTCTATCTCACCTGGTGGCGAAAGAGACTTACGTCCCAGACGTCGTCGCTGAAAGAAGCTTAAATTCGGCGCTCAAACCGATTTTTAAGCATGGGTAATCCAGCGGGCTGAGTAAGCAGCCCCGCTGGCTTCCGTGACATAGGTTCCGTCCGGCTTGGTGGTTGAACCGCTTGTCGTTGCTTAGAGCGGGATGATTTTAGGTGGAATCGCAATTGGGATTCCCTTTTGGAGGCAAATCAGATTCATCCTTCTGGCCGGTAAGGAGGCCGGTCTGGA
>NZ_JACHBD010000030.1 GCF_014200175.1 Rhizobium lentis
GTAGCTCGTCAGGCTCATAACCTGAAGGCCGCAGGTTCAAATCCTGCCCCCGCAACCATATACAAAAATAGCCCGCAAATCCGGCGGGCTTTTTGCGTTTCCGGGCGACAGAACAGGACGGCGACGAACTCGTGCGCGTTCTGATCGATTCCGATCGGCGGTGCAAGTCGCATTCCTGCTGCGCGCCGACCTTTGCGCGACATCCTTTAGGGTTTCCCGAGCCGTTCGATGGCCGATTGCAAAGGTGCATCGGAAACATGGATCAGGCCGACATAGGGATTGGCCATATCCGCAATCAGGAAGATCGCGCCGGCGACGGACAGGGCGCAGACGAGCAGAATTGACAGCACCGTCGGATTGGCCGGCGCCTGCAGCCCGAAGGTCGCAAAAAGCAGCCCGAGCCAACAGACGAGAACGGTGAGGAAGGCCCAGGGCAAACCCTCTTTACCGGATTCGACCAGCAGCCAGTGGGTCTCGGCCACCATGCCGCTTACCTCAAGAGCCCGCGCCTGGAGAGAACGCTGCACGGCATCCCTCGGCGAGAGCGCCCGAAGGTCGCCCTGAACCGCCTCGATATCCTGATATTCCCCCAGCGCCTTGCCGGATGCCTCGTCGGTGGTTTCGGCAGACCAGCCGCGGCTCAGCCGTTTCTCGATCAATTCACGCAGCAACTGCCGCGCCTTGCCGGTTTCCGGCCCGTATTGGGCCATGACGCGGTCAAGCAGGAGCACCCGCGCGGCCGCTGTTCTCATCTCCACTTCGGCGTTGTCGTAGGTGGACTTGGCCGAGGCGATCAGAAGGCCGAGCGCTAAGGCCGACAGCGTTCCCACCACCGCGGTCGCCAGCCTGATGACGTCCTTGGATTCCGCATTGAGATGATGATCCGGCAAGCGGCCGCGCACGATCAATCCAATCGCCGTTGTGGTCGACAGAAACACAAATACAAGTCCGCCAAGCAACAGTGAGCCCAAGTCCGGTCTCCGTAATGCCACCTGCAGCGCCGCGCGTCTTTTCAGACGGGCAAAGGACGCTGTCGCACCTTGAGTTGCTTCAGCCACTGCGATTGTTTGCAATCCGTGCAATAGCTCCCGCCATCATAGCGGAAGACAGGCCGGGCGCGGAACTTTACTTTCCTGGTCTTGCAGTGCCGCCTTCGAGCGGCGCCGGGTGGGCGTCATTGCTGGAAAATGAGCAGCACGTAAGCCAGGAAAAGCACCAGGTGCACGGCACCTTGCATGAGATGCGTACGGCCGCTGGCAAAGGTAATGATGCTGACGGCGAGCGTGAGCAGCAGCATCACCAGATCGCCGCGCTCCAGGCCGAGCGTCACTGTGTGTCCGTAGAGCTGACTGACAATGAGCATCGCCGGCACCGTCAGCCCGATCGTCGACAATACCGAACCAAGGAAGATGTTGACAGAGCGCTGAAGATTGTTGGCGATGGATGCGCGCACGGCGCTCATTGCCTCGGGCGTCGCAACGAGGACCGCCATCACGACACCGCCAAATGCGGTCGGAGCATGCAGGGTTTCGATAATGTAATCGATTGGCCGCGCAAGCTGTTCGACGAGGAAGACGATAGGACCCATATAGGCGAAAAGCAGAATGGCATGAGGCCAGACCGGTCCATGGTGAGGGAGACGTTCGCCGGGGTGCTCGTGACGGTTGCTTTCGTCGGTGAAATAGTCCCGATGCCGGCCAGCCTGCAGAAACAGAAATGTGGCATAAAGGCCGACCGATATTATGCCGAGGATCAGTTGTCTCGGCGCCGATGCATGCTGTCCGCCTGGGTCTGCCAGGAATGTCGGCATGACCAGGCTCAAGGTCGCCAGCGGCACGATCACCCCGAGATAGGCGTTGGCACCCTGCAGATTGTGCTGCTGTTCCGGCCGCCGCCACGCGCCCAGCAGCAACGACAGGCCGACCATGCCATTCAGGATGATCATGACGACCGCAAACAGCGTGTCGCGGGCAAGCGTCGGATTGTTTTCGCCGTGCAGCATGACGGCCGATATCGCCATCACCTCGATCGAAGTGATGGCAAGCGTCAGAATGAGCGTGCCGTAGGGCTCCTTTAGCCGCTCCGCCAAATGATCCGCGTGCCGCACGACCGACAGGGCGGAGCCGAGTACGACGGCAAACAGCCACACGAAAACGACGGTGAACCAAAGCGGATCGGAAAGCCGCCCGAAAAGCTGCTCCTGGAAAGCCAGAAATGCCACGCTCGTCGCGACGCTGACGCCGAGGAACCATTCCTCACGCACCAAGCTGGTGGCGCTGACGGCGGGGAATGCGGGACCGTCGGTCATCGAAACCACCTGCCTTCCTGCAAATGCCGCCACAATGCGATCATAATTATGAGAATCGTACCGCAAGCCGGGGGGCATGCAATCGTACAAAACGTGCAAGGGCTTCCTTCATTCGCGGCCGGTTGCAGGGATCGCCGCGCCGGTAACGACGGCTGACGCCGGTGAAATCAGGAAGGCGATGAGGCGGGCGATCGATTGCGGCGATACCCAGCCGTCCGTCTTCGCATTGGGCATGGCAGCGCGGTTCTCGGGCGTGTCGATTGTCCCGGGCAGAATGCAGTTGGCGGTGATGCGGTGGTCGCGGTTTTCCGCAGCGATCGCCTCGGTCAGCCGGATGACGGCGGCTTTCGAAGCGGCGTAGGCCGCCTGATTGGCTCCGGCCTTCAGGCCGGGGGCGGCGGCGACGTGAATGATGCGGCCATAGCCTGCTGCCTTCATGGTCGGGAGAACCGCAGCGCTGATCGTCAGCGCAGTACGGGCGTTGGCGGTCATCATCGTGTCCCATTGGGAAGTTGCATCCGGCCCGACCGGTCCCATCTGGAAGCCGCCGACGGTATTGACCAGGGCGCTGACGCCACCGAAGCGCTTGTCAGCCCGCGCGACGGCGGCTGCACAGGAGGCATAATCGGTGAGGTCCGTTCCGGCGATCGACAGGAACTCGGTGGAGGCGGGAAGCTCGCCGGCCAAGGCTTCCAGCTCCTGGCTCGACCGGTTCATGCAGACGAGCTTGGCGCCTCCTGCGGCAAGTTCGCGGACAACGGCACTGCCAAGGTTGCCACCGGCTCCCGTGACGATCACGGCTTTCTGGTCGTTCATGGCAATCGATCTCCTGACGGTGCTGCCGGTGCTGGATGATGCTGCGCATTGTTGATCCAGGCTGCGTCGCAACGCAACCCCCGTGCAACCGCGCCAAGGTCAGGTATCCCAGGATTGTCGGCAGAGTTCTCCGTGGAGAGCTCTGCCCGCGTCATCGGGGGTTCGGCCAGGCTTCAGTGATATTTTTCCCGTTCGCGGCCGAGGATGACCGGCGCATCCAGCTCGGAGATCGGGCGGCTGACATCGGCGGGGATATCCCCGGTGAGCTGCAGGTCGAGATAACGGGCGCAGCAGACGCGCAGGAAGGATGTGAAATTTCCGAGATCGTGGCCCGCATCGATCGACTCATGATGCAGCCGGGTGATCAGCTGCGCGACGTTCATGCCGTCGCGCCGGGCAATTTCCTCGAGCTTCGACCAGAAGAAGTTCTCCAGCCTGACGCTGGTGACCATGCCGTCGATGCGCAGCGACCGGGTGGTGCTTTCCCATAGCCGCGCATCCGCTTTGATGAAGAGTTCACACATGTCGTCCTCGCGGTGCCGCCCTTGTCAGGCGGCGTTGGTTTCAGGCATCGATGCGGCGTCGAGCAGCACCATGAACTGGCGCAGCCAGGAGGGATGCGCCGGCCAGGCCGGCGCCGTGACAAGATTGCCGTCCGAGACCGCGTCGGTGATTGCAATATCGGCATAAACGCCGCCGGCCAGTTCGACTTCCGGCCGACAGGCGGGATAGGCCGAGCAGGTGCGGCCCTTCAATACGCCGGCAGCGGCAAGCAGCTGCGCACCGTGGCAGATGGCTGCAACAGGTTTTCCGGCATCGAAGAAGTGCCGGACCGACTTGATGACGTCGGCGTTGAGGCGAAGATATTCGGGGGCGCGGCCGCCGGGGATGACGAGGGCATCGTAATCCTCTGCCCGCACGCTGTCGAAAGTGGCGTTCAGCGCGAAATTATGACCGCGCTTTTCAGAATAGGTCTGGTCGCCCTCGAAATCATGAATGGCGGTGGCGACGCTCTCACCCGCCTTCTTGCCGGGGCAGACGGCATCGACCGTATAGCCGCAGGCGAGCAGCGTCTGGAACGGCACCATCGTTTCATAACCTTCGGTGAAATCACCGGTGATCATCAGGATCTTTGAAGCTGGCATCGTATCCTCCTTTGAAACCAACGGATGAAGATTAACAAAGACCATCGGACAGAAGGTACTATGGGAATACTACAGGCGAAATTCTCAGCACGTTGCGCGCCAGACCGCCTGTGCGTCTTAGCGGATGCATCAGACTGTTCTGACCGTAGCATCCGGGACAGCACAGGCCTCTCCGTCGCCGAAGAGTCGCGAACGGGTGAGGAAGCGTTTCTCGCGGCCATTGTCGAGCGAGAACATGCCGCCGCGACCCGGCACGACATCGATGATCAGCTGCGTGTGCTTCCACGCCTCGAACTGGGTGGCGCTGATATAGACCGGCACGCCGCCGATCTCGCCGAGCTTGACGTCGCTGTCGCCGACCATGAATTCATTTGCGGGGTAACACATCGGCGAGGAGCCGTCGCAGCAGCCGCCGGACTGGTGGAAGAGGATATCAGGATGATCGCGCCTGATCTCAGCGATCAGATCAAGGGCTGCGTCGGTTGCGAGAACACGCGGTTCGCCGTTGACGGTCGTTTCCATCGGTCTTCCTCAGAGTCTCGGGAGAAGAGTTTCCCCTCCCCACAAGGGGAGGAGCTAAGCTGCCGCACCGGCAACCTTCCTCGATGACGTTTCAGCAAGGCGATATGTGAGTTCCAGAGCGAGGCGGTTCAGCGGGTCAGGCCCCTCCCCCTTGTGGGGGGTGGGGAGGGGTTTTGACACTCCCTCCCACACGAAAGTTCTCAGAAGAAACCGAGCGCCTTCGGGCTGTAGCTCACCAGCATGTTCTTGGTCTGCTGGTAGTGCTCGAGCATCATCTTGTGGGTTTCGCGGCCGATGCCCGATTGCTTGTAGCCGCCAAAGGCGGCATGGGCGGGATAGGCGTGGTAGCAGTTGGTCCAAACGCGGCCGGCCTGGATCTCGCGGCCGAACCGATAGCAGCGATTGGCGTCGCGGCTCCAGACACCGGCGCCGAGGCCATAGAGCGTGTCGTTGGCGATTTCGAGCGCTTCCTTTTCGGTCTTGAAGGTCGTGACCGAGACCACCGGCCCGAAGATCTCCTCCTGGAAGATGCGCATCTTGTTGTGGCCCTTGAAGATCGTCGGCTTAACGTAATAGCCGTTCGCCAGATCGCCGCCGAGATCGTTGCGGGAGCCGCCAGCCAGGACCTGAGCCCCCTCCTGCTTGCCGATGTCGAGATAGGCGAGGATCTTTTCGAGCTGCTCGGTCGAGGCCTGGGCGCCGATCATGGTGGCGGGATCAAGCGGGTTGCCCTGCTTGATTGCCTCGACGCGTTTGACCGCCTTTTCCATGAAGCGTTCATAGATCGATTCCTGGACGAGAGCGCGGCTCGGGCAGGTGCAGACTTCGCCCTGGTTGAGGGCAAACATCGCGAAACCTTCGAGCGCCTTGTCGAGGAAATCGTCATCTTCGGCCATTACATCGGCGAAGAAGATGTTCGGCGATTTGCCGCCGAGTTCCAGCGTCACCGGAATGAGGTTCTGGCTGGCATATTGCATGATCAGCCGGCCGGTCGTCGTCTCGCCGGTGAAGGCGATCTTGGCGATGCGGTGGCTGGTCGCCAGCGGCTTGCCGGCCTCGATGCCGAAACCGTTGACGATGTTGAGCACGCCGGGCGGCAGAAGATCGCCGACGAGATCGGCCCAGAGCAGGATCGAGGCCGGCGTCTGCTCGGCAGGCTTCAAGACGACGCAGTTGCCGGCGGCAAGCGCGGGAGCGAGCTTCCAGGTGGCCATCAGGATCGGGAAGTTCCAGGGAATGATCTGGCCAACGACGCCGAGGGGCTCGTGGAAGTGATAGGCGATCGTATCGTGATCGATCTCGCCGATCGAACCTTCCTGGGCGCGGATGCAGGAGGCGAAATAGCGGAAATGGTCGATCGCCAGCGGAATGTCGGCGACCATGGTCTCGCGGATGGGTTTGCCATTGTCCCAGGTCTCGGCCTGGGCGAGCAATTCCAGCTTGTCTTCCATCCGCTCGGCGATCTTCATGAGAATGTTGGAGCGCTCAGCAGCGGAGGTGCGCCCCCATTTTTCCTTGGCCGCATGGGCGGCGTCGAGCGCGAGATTGATGTCCTTTCCATGGGAACGGGGAATGTCGCAGAGCTTGCCGCCGGTGATGGGCGTGAGGTTTTCGAAATATTTGCCTTCGACCGGCTCGCGCCATTCGCCGCCGATATAGTTGCCGTATTTCAGCTTGAACGGCGACTCGACGATTTTCTGATGAAGCATGTCATCCTCCCTGATGATCCAGGTTCCAAGCGAACCAGTGGGAGGAAAATGTGCGTGTTTTGGCGAAGGGAACAGGGAGGCTCTTCCATACCGCAGTGCACAGTGTTGCAGACTTGCGACAGGATCGGCGCCGGATTTGCCGCAACGGCGAAACCTTTGAACCGGTCAGTGGAGGTCGAGCTTCTTCATTTTCCTGTGCAGGGTGGCACGGCTGATGCCAAGGGCGATTGCCGCCTGAGAGATGTTGCCGCGGGCGCGCGACAGCGCCCGCAGCAAGGCTGCCTTCTCGGCCTGGACCATCTCTTCCTGCTGTGAGACGACGGCTTCGCGGAGAGCATCGGCGGCCGGAATGCCGGCGGCGATCCGCTTGTCGTCCAGCTGCAGCGCGATGCGGGCGGCGCGCGTCGCCCCGAGCACTAGGTCATGCCGGTCGACGGCCAGCAGGGCGGCGGCCGAGTTGGCGCCGGCCGGAACCATCACGAAGCGGGCGCTGGGAAAGGCCGAACGGAAGAGATTGAGTTCGATGCGCATCGCCGCATCGCGCACGGTCTGCGTTAGGATCGTCAGCGTCATCTCGTTGGCGTCTTCGCGGCAGGTGGAGATGTCGAGGGCCGCAGCCAGCCGGCCACGATGGTCGCGGATCGGCGCCGTCGTGCAGCTGAGGCTGGTATTGGCGCAGAAGAAATGCTGGTCGCGGAAGATGGCGACCGCGCGTTCATCGGCAAGCGCGGTGCCGATGCCATTGGTGCCGATGCTAGCCTCGGTCCATACGGAGCCGGTCCAGAGGCCGAGCGCGTAAAATTCCTTGTCGTCGCCGGCCGCTCCCCGCCGCTCCAGCGCAATGCCGTTCTTGTCGGTCAGAAGCAGGCAGCAGCCAGCCTTGCCGACGGTGGTGAAGAGGCGATCGAGCTCGTCCGTCGCGCTGGCGATCAGCTGCCCGGACTGTTCGCGGGCGCGCCGGAATTCTACATCGGTCAGGCGCAGCGGCGCCCGTTCGTCCTCGGGGGCGAGCTGGTGCATGGTCATGCATCGCCGCCAGGAGGCGACCACCGGAGAGCTGGCCGCGGCGGAATCGCGCTGAGCAGAGGTATAGACATGCTCCGCGTGCGCTGATTGTTCGTGCATCTGCTCCTCCCCCGGAACTTCAGCACAGTCTGATGGAAAAGCCGCGGGTTTGCAATCAGGCGGCGCGTGGCGGCCGTCAGCGCGCGGCGAAAGGGGCGCATCACATTTCGGTGTTTGAGCGGTGAGAATGTAACAAAGACTTCTCTCGCCCGTATTTTCCTACAGAGCAAGGCTTTGCCAGATGGGGAGATCCTGGATCATGCTGAACAGACGATTGGTGCTGATGACGACCGTTTTCGGGGCGCTTGCCGGCCGCGCTAGCCTAGCCGGCAAGGCGATCGCCGTCGAAACGTTTCCGGTGACCCACACCGATGAGGAATGGCATAGCCTGCTGACGCCGGATCAATTCGTCATCCTGCGTCAGGCGGGGACGGAAAATCCCTTCAGCAGCCCGTTGCTGCATGAGGAGCGGAAGGGCATTTTCTCCTGCGTCGGCTGCGACCAAAAGCTCTTTTCCTCGGCAACGAAATTCGATAGCGGCACCGGCTGGCCGAGCTTTTGGGCACCGCTCGACCATGCCGTCGGCACCACACACGACACCAGTTTCGGGATGGCTCGCACGGCGGTCCATTGTAGCCGCTGTGGCGGCCATCTCGGACATGTCTTCGATGATGGCCCAAAGCCAACCGGGCTTCGCTACTGCATGAATGGCCTTGTCATGATGTTTCGTGCAGCCTCGGCCTGATCGAAGAAGCTCTTGTTTGCTGCTCAGCCTGCGAGCGCCGGGGCTATTCTTGCAGCCAAGCCTCGATGCCGCGTGCCGCGGCCCGGCCGGTCGCAAGGCAGGCGGTGAGGAGATAGCCGCCGGTCGGCGCTTCCCAGTCGAGCATTTCGCCGGCGACGAAAGTGCCCGGCAGCGCCTTCAACATGAAGCCGTCGTCGATGCTGCTCCAGCGGATGCCGCCGGCCGAGGAGATGGCCTCGCCGATCGGCCTCGTTTCGAGGACAGGCACCGGCAACGCCTTGATCATGCCGGCGAGACGGACGGGATCGGCTCGGTCGCGCTCGGCGGCGAGCTCACGCAGCAAGGCCGCCTTGACCCCGTCGAGGCCGGCGCCCTTGCGCAGGCGGTTCGCAAAGCTCGATTTAACGTCCTGCCGCGTGAGGTCGCGGATCAGCCTTTCGAGCGTCCGGCCCGGGGCGAGGTCGAGCGTCAGGGCAGCGCTGCCGTGCCTCTGTAGCCGGTCGCGGAGGCTTGCCGCATGGGCATAGACCAGGCTGCCCTCGATGCCGTTTGCGGTGATGACGAATTCGCCGGGAAAGGTGCCGGCGTCGGAGGTGGCGGTGACCGACTTCACGGGCTCGCCGGCGAAACGCTCGCGGAAGCTCTCGCTCCAGCCGGCGACGAAGCCGCAATTGGCGGGTCGGAAGGCATCGATCTCGACGCCCTTCTCCGATAGCCACGGCAACCAGCGTGCATCGGAGCCGAGGCGCGGCCAGCTTGCGCCGCCGAGCGCCAGCAGGGCTGCGTCGCAGTGGACGATGCTGCGTCCTTCGGGCGTTTCGAAATCATAGCCCTCATCGGCAAAACCGATCCAGCGGTGGCGGGTGCGCAGGGTGGCGCCCTGCGCCTCCAGCCGCTTGAGCCAGGCGCGCAGCAAGGGAGAGGCTTTCATCACATCAGGGAAAACCCGGCCGGACGAGCCGACGAAAGTCTCGGTCCCGAGCCCTCCTGCCCAATCTCTGATATTGCCAGGGGTAAAGGCATCGAGAGCCGGGCGCAGGCGGGCAGAGGCGGCGCCGAAGCGTGTGGCAAAACGGGCATAATCCTCGGAATGGGTAATGTTCAGCCCCGACTTGCCGGCGAGCAGAAACTTGCGGGCGAAGGTCGGCATGGCGTCGTAGACCGTCACCGCATGGCCGGAGAGCGAAAGCAGCTCGGCGGCCGCCAGGCCCGCCGGGCCGCCGCCGATGATCGCAATTCGCTTCTGGTTCATGGATGTCTTCGCCCGATTCTATCTGGTGCAGTTGTGGCGCGGGCGTCGATTGCCTGCAAGGGCGGGGATCAATGGTGCGGATGCGTGCACCGGCCGTGGTCGGCGAGAACCTCGATGACACGGCATTGGTCGACGCGGCCATGGCCGCAACCTTCCACCATGGTTTCGAGTTCGGCCTTCAGCGCCATCAGGCTGCGGATGCGCTGCTCGACCTCGACGAGACGAGCCTTGGCGATGGCATCGGCAGAGGCACAGGATTGGTGCGGATCATCCTGCAGGGTGAGCAGCGTGCGGATCGCCTCGATCTCGAAGCCGAGTTCGCGGGCATGGCGGATGAAGGTGAGGCGGCTGATATCGGCGGGTTCGAAGGAGCGCTGGTTGCCTTCGCTGCGGCTTGGGGCCGCGAGCAGGCCGATGCTCTCGTAATAACGCACCGTCGGCACTTTGACCCCACTACGGCGAGCGGCTTCGCCGATCGTGATCTTTTTCATGATTTTCCTCTTGCACCTCTAGTCGCTAGAGGATGTAGGAGGGATGCTTCTGTTTGACAAGGAAGCGGATCATGGCTGAGACGAGCGAGACACGATACCGGGTCGGCGGCATGGATTGCGCCGCCTGTGCGACCAAGATCGACACGGCGGTCAGGCGCGTGGCGGGTGTCGCCGATGTGTCCGTCTCGGTGGTGGCTGGCACTATGACCGTGCGGCATGACGGCAGCAGCAACCTCAAGGCGATCGAGAAGAGGGTGACGGGGCTCGGTTATTCGGTTTCGCCTTTTACCGGAAGCACGGCGCCGGCACAGGATCACGGCCCGCACGATCATCACGACCACGGCGATCATGCCGGCTACGGCCATGATCATGATCACGCAGGTCACGATCATGGCAAAAAGAAAATCGAGGGGCTGCACGGCCATGCCCATGCGCCGATGACCGGTTCCTGGTGGCAAAGCCGGAAGGGTCGATTGACCATCGTCTCGGGTGCAGCGCTAATCGCCGCCTATGCCATCGGCCATCTCGTGCCTGCGGTCGCATCCTACGCCTTCGTCATCGCCATGCTGGTCGGGCTGGTGCCGATCGCGCGCCGCGCCATCATGGCGGCTCTATCGGGCACACCGTTTTCGATCGAGATGCTGATGACGATCGCCGCCGTCGGCGCCGTCATCATCAATGCCGGCGAGGAGGCAGCGACCGTCGTCTTCCTGTTTCTCGTCGGCGAGCTGCTGGAGGGGGTGGCGGCCGGCAAGGCGCGCGAAAGCATCCAGTCGCTGACGGCGCTGGTGCCGAAAAATGCGCTGCTCGAAGACAATGGCCAGACGCGGGAGGTGCCGGCGGAAAGCCTCGCCGTCGGCGCGACCATCATGGTGCGTCCCGGCGACCGCATCTCGGCGGATGGCATCATTGTCTCCGGCGAGAGCGCGATCGACGAGGCGCCGGTGACGGGCGAGAGTACGCCAGTGCGCAAGGGTGTCGATGCCGTCGTCTTTGCCGGAACGGTGAATGGCGATGCGGTGCTCAGGGTACGCGTTACGGCGGCCGCTGCCGACAATACTATCGCCCGCGTCGTCAAGCTGGTGGAGGAAGCGCAGGAATCGAAGGCGCCGACCGAACGTTTCATCGATCGGTTTTCGCGCTATTACACGCCCGGCGTGGTGGTGGTCGCAGCCCTGGTGGCGACGGTTCCGCCGCTGCTGTTCGGTGGGTCGTGGGGCGAATGGATCTATAGGGGCCTTGCCATCCTGCTGATCGGCTGCCCCTGCGCGCTTGTCATTTCGACGCCGGCGGCGATTGCCGCCTCGCTTTCGGCAGGCGCGCGGCGCGGGCTGCTGATGAAGGGCGGCGCGGTGCTGGAAACGCTCGGCAAGGTCACGATGGTCGCCTTCGACAAAACAGGCACGCTGACGGAAGGCAAGCCTCAGGTGACCGATATCGTTGCCTTCGGATTGAGCGAGGCGCAGGTCTTGTCACGCGCGGCGGTACTGGAGCAGGGCTCCAGCCATCCCCTGGCGCTGGCGATCCTCAACCGTGCTCGGGCGGACGGCGTCCCCGTGCCGCCGGCCTTCGAGCTGGAGGCGCTGCCGGGCAAGGGCGTCACCGGCAAGGTCGGGAGCGAGACGCTCGATCTGTTGTCGCCGTCCGCCGCTCGCGAGCGTGGGGCGCTCGATGGCGAGAAGGATGCACGCATCACGGCACTGAACGACGAGGGCAAGAGCGTATCGGTGCTGCTCGTCAACGGCGTTGCGGCCGGACTGATCGCCATACGCGACGAGCCGCGCGCGGATGCCAGGGCCGGACTGTCCGCGCTCAAATCGGCCGGCGTCAAGGCGATGATGCTGACGGGCGACAACAAGCGGACGGCGGCAGCTGTTGCCGGCATGCTCGGCATCGACTGGCGCGGCGAAATGATGCCGGAAGACAAGCAGCGGGTCGTCGGCGAGTTGAAGCGTCAGGGTTTTGTCGTCGCCAAGGTCGGCGACGGCATCAACGACGCTCCGGCGCTGGCGGCGGCTGACATCGGCATCGCCATGGGCGGTGGCACCGATGTGGCGCTGGAGACGGCCGATGCCGCCGTGCTGCACGGGCGCGTCGGCGACGTGGCGCGGATGATCGAACTGTCCAAACGAACGATGCGCAATATCCTAGAGAATATCACCATCGCCCTCGGGCTGAAGGCGGTGTTCCTGGTGACGACGATTGCCGGCATCACCGGCCTCTGGCCGGCGATTCTCGCCGATACCGGCGCCACCGTGCTGGTGACGATCAATGCGCTCAGGCTGCTTCGAGTAAAGATGTAAACATGTCGTGCTTGCGGCGCTCGTCACCTGAAGAGTGCCGCTGACAGCGGCCGCCAAACCCTCTTTCGTCATGCTCGGGCTTGTCCCGGGCATCTGCCTCCGGTCGATAGGCAGCAGATCCTCGGCAAAAGGCCGAGGATGACGCGGAGAGGGAGGTTGGTCATCAAATATGAGAGTGGCTATAGGCTCGCTCTCTTCATCCGACCTTCTCCACAGCCCGCTTTCGTAAGCCTTCGTTATCCGTGTTTTTCAGAGGAACGCAGTAATTTCAAACCTGTCGTAACGCAATGCACAAACCATCCGTTGACGTGATTTTGGATTCGCGTACTATATCTAGTGTTCAAGGTTCCTTCGATTCGTCAGGATCGCGGGCTAAGACGGGAATACGGTGTGTTCGCCATGACGGCGCAACAAAGCCGGAGCTGCCCCCGCAACTGTAAGCGGCGAGCAACTGTCCGATTACAGGTCACTGAGGCATGATGCCTCGGGAAGGCTGGGGCAGGATGCTTCGACCCGCAAGCCAGGAGACCTGCCTTGAACCAGATGTCCACGGGCGGGGTGTCCGGAAGGTCGCGTGCATGAAAGCGGAATGATCCGCGCCTGTTACGCTGCCCCCGAACGTCCGCATGAGCACTTCGGGGTTGAAGTCATGTCGAGAATATCAAGGCCGCCGCCCGCGCTAATCCCGAAAGGGATCATATCGGGCGTTTAGAGCGCCGACTTGCCAGATCACCATCAAGCGTTGCCCCGGACGTCGCAAGGCGCCCGATCCCAGTATTGCGTCCTGAATTTTTTGACATCACGAGGAAGATGATGAGCGTTACCGTCTACAGCAAACCCGCCTGCGTTCAGTGCACCGCCACCTACCGCGCCCTCGACCGTCTGGGGGTCGATTATAACATCGTCGATATCTCGCAGGATGCCGCAGCGCTCGATCGTGTCCGCAGCCTGGGCTACATGCAGGCGCCCGTCGTCATCGCCGGCGAACGGCATTGGGCGGGTTTCCGTCCCGATATGATCAGCGCGCTATCTTGACCGGAAAACGGCGATGGGGCTGCTCGTCTATTATTCCAGCCGATCGGAGAATACCCATCGCTTCGTCGCCAAGCTCGGACTGCGCACGGCGCGCATTCCCGCAAGCGGCGCAGACGGGTTCCATATCCGCGAACCCTTCGTGCTTGTCGTGCCGACCTATAGCGGCGGCGGTGGCAAGGGGGCCGTTCCCAAGCAGGTGATCCGTTTCTTGAACGAAGCGGAGAACCGAGGACACATCCGGGGCGTGATTGCCGCGGGCAACAGCAATTTCGGCGAGACATACGGGCTTGCCGGCGACGTGATCTCGCGCAAATGCCGGGTGCCTTACCTCTACAGGTTCGAGCTCCTCGGCACCGAGGAGGACGTCGTCAACGTCAGATACGGATTGGAACGGTTTTGGACACGGGAACAACTCTGACGCGGG
Source organism: Rhizobium lentis (assembly GCF_014200175.1). Lineage (GTDB taxonomy): Bacteria > Pseudomonadota > Alphaproteobacteria > Rhizobiales > Rhizobiaceae > Rhizobium > Rhizobium mulingense. The sequence goes on from NZ_JACHBD010000030.1 coordinate 13,816, forward strand.
ATGCGGGTGCAATACCGCATAACACTTTTGCTCATCCCGTCGGCGAACGCCCCTCGAAAGCGGCGGAAACGCTCGACTATCACGCGCTGAACGCGATGCTGAACCTCTATGATGATGAGGGCAGGATCCAGCTCGACAAGGATCGCATGGCGGCGAAGCAGTATTTCCTGCAGCACGTGAACCAGAACACGGTGTTCTTTCATAATCTGAGGGAAAAGCTCGATTACCTCGTAACCGAGGGGTATTACGAGCAGCAGGTGCTCGATCAGTATTCCTTCAATTTCGTCCGCGACCTGTTCGATCAGGCCTATGCCAGGAAATTCCGGTTTCCGACCTTTCTCGGCGCTTTCAAATATTATACCAGCTATACGCTGAAGACCTTCGACGGAAAACGCTATCTCGAGCGCTACGAGGACCGCATCTGCATGGTGGCGCTGACCCTGGCGCGTGGCGACGAGGCGCTCGCCCGTGACATGGTGGACGAGATCATTTCCGGCCGTTTCCAGCCGGCGACGCCGACCTTCCTCAATGCCGGCAAGAAGCAGCGCGGCGAACTGGTTTCCTGCTTCCTGCTACGGGTCGAGGACAATATGGAATCGATCGGCCGATCGATTAATTCGGCGCTGCAGCTGTCGAAGCGCGGCGGCGGTGTCGCGCTGTCGCTGACGAATATCCGTGAGGCCGGCGCGCCGATCAAGCAGATCGAGAACCAATCCTCGGGCATCATTCCGGTGATGAAGCTGCTCGAAGACTCGTTCTCTTATGCCAACCAGCTTGGTGCCCGTCAGGGAGCCGGCGCCGTTTATCTCAACGCCCATCACCCCGACATTATGCGCTTCCTCGACACGAAGCGCGAAAATGCCGACGAGAAGATCCGGATCAAGACGCTGTCGCTCGGCGTCGTCGTGCCCGACATCACCTTCGAGCTCGCGAAAAATAATGAGGATATGTATCTGTTCTCGCCTTACGACGTGGAGCGCGTCTACGGCGTGCCTTTCACCGAGATTTCGGTGACGGAAAAGTACCGGGAGATGGTGGCGGACGCCCGCATCTCGAAGAAGAAGATCAAGGCGCGCGAATTCTTCCAGGTGCTCGCCGAAATCCAGTTCGAGAGCGGTTATCCCTACATCATGTTCGAGGACACGGTGAACCGGGCGAACCCGATCGCCGGCCGCATTTCGATGAGCAACCTCTGCTCCGAGATCCTGCAGGTCAGCGAGGCGAGCGAATACAATGACGACCTCTCCTACAAGCATCTCGGCAAGGATATATCCTGCAATCTCGGCTCGCTGAACATTGCGGCGGCGATGGACTCCGCCGATTTCGGCAAGACGATCGAGACCTCGATCCGGGCGCTGACGGCCGTCTCCGACATGAGCCACATCGCCTCGGTCCCTTCGATTGAGAAGGGCAATGACGAAAGCCATGCGATCGGTCTCGGCCAGATGAACCTGCACGGTTATCTCGCCCGCGAACGCATCTTCTACGGATCGGAGGAAGGCGTCGATTTCACCAACATCTATTTCTATGCGGTGACCTACCACGCGATCCGCGCCTCGAACCTGCTGGCGGTCGAACGCGGCACAAGCTTCAAGGGCTTCGAAAATTCGAAATATGCCTCCGGCGACTATTTCGACAAATATACCGAACAGGAATGGAAGCCGGCGACCGAGAAGGTGCAGGCGCTGTTCGACAAATCAGGAATCCATATTCCGACGCAGGACGATTGGGCGGCGTTGAAGACAGCTGTCGTGACGTCTGGCCTCTATAACCAGAACCTGCAGGCGGTGCCACCGACGGGGTCGATCTCCTATATCAACCACTCGACCTCGTCGATCCATCCGATCGTCTCCAAGATCGAGATCCGCAAGGAAGGCAAGACCGGCCGTGTCTACTATCCGGCCCCGTTCATGACCAACGACAATCTCGATTATTATCAGGATGCCTACGAGATCGGCGCGGAGAAGATCATCGATACCTATGCGGCGGCGACCCAGCATGTCGACCAGGGCCTGTCGCTGACCCTGTTCTTCCGCGACACGGCAACGACGCGCGACATCAACAAGGCGCAGATTTACGCCTGGAAGAAGGGCGTCAAGACGATCTACTACATCCGCCTTCGCCAGATGGCGCTGTCCGGCACCGAGGTGCAGGGCTGCGTGTCTTGTACGCTGTGATTTTGGGCTGCTGGCCGAGAGTTTCGAGCTTGTAGCCCCCTCATCCGCCTGCCGGCACCTTCTCCCCGATGGGGAGAAGAGACAAGCCGATTGCATGGCGTTCCCCTCTCCCCAGCGGGGAGAGGGCAGGGTGAGGGGGCTCCGCACTCCGTTAGAATTTGTGGAGAAAGACCACCCAATGAACATATCCATCAAGCCAATCAGCCGCGTGCGCGCCATCAACTGGAACCGCATCGAGGACGACAAGGATCTCGAAGTCTGGAACCGGCTGACCGGCAATTTCTGGCTGCCGGAAAAGGTGCCGCTGTCCAACGACATTCCCTCCTGGGCGACGCTGACGGCGGCCGAGCAGCAACTGACCATCCGCGTCTTCACCGGGCTGACGCTGCTCGACACGATCCAGAACGGCGTCGGTTCTATCAGGCTGATGGAGGATGCGGTAACCCCGCACGAGGAGGCGGTGCTTTCCAACGTCTCCTTCATGGAGGCGGTGCATGCGCGCTCCTATTCCTCGATCTTTTCGACGCTGTGCTCGACGCCCGATGTCGACGATGCCTATCGCTGGTCGGAGGAGAACGAGTTCCTGCAGCGGAAATCAGTGCTGATCATGGAGCAGTATGGTTCCGGCGATCCCTTGAAGAAGAAGGTTGCCAGCGTTTTCCTGGAAAGCTTCCTGTTCTATTCCGGCTTCTACTTGCCGATGTACTGGTCGAGCCGCGCCAAACTGACCAACACGGCCGACATGATCCGGCTGATCATCCGCGACGAGGCGGTGCACGGCTATTATATCGGCTACAAGTTTCAGCGCGGGTTGGAGCGGCTTTCCGAGGAGAGAAGGCAGGAGATCAAGGATTTCGCCTTCGACCTGCTGCTCGAGCTCTACGACAACGAGGCCCGATATACCGAGGCGCTCTATGACGGCGTCGGGTTGACCGAGGACGTCAAGAAGTTCCTGCATTACAATGCCAACAAGGCGCTGATGAACCTCGGCTACGAGGCGCTTTTCCCGGCCGAGGCTTGCAAGGTCAATCCGGCGATCCTGTCGGCGCTGTCGCCGAATGCCGACGAGAACCACGACTTCTTCTCCGGCTCCGGTTCTTCCTATGTCATCGGCAAGGCTGTCGCGACCGAAGACGAGGATTGGGATTTCTGAGCCTTTCTCGCAGTCTGCTCTTATCATTTGCTTCCCTGTCGCCCACATTCAGCGGAAACTGAATTCGATCCTCGCCGATGACGTGATGTAGCGGAGTTTTTGATGTCGCCTTTTTTGAACAAGACCGGGACTGCCGTTGAAGCGGACGAGGGCGTCTGGCCGATCCGCAGGAGGCGGATTCTCGATTGGCTGGTGAACGAGACGCGGGGCGAGCGTTTCATCGACAATATTTTGGTGGACATGTGCGGGAAGCTGCTTGCGGCTGGGGTGCCGGTGGCGCGGGCGACGCTGCATTTCAGGGTGAACCACCCGCAATGGGTGGGTGCCCGCATTCTCTGGAAGGAAGGGCTCACCGAGGCGAAGATCGATACATTCGCCTATGGCGTCGAAAACACGCCGGAGTTCCTGACCAGCCCTGTTAACGCGATCCATCAGGGTGCGGAGGAAGTGCGCAGGCAGTTGCAAGGTGCAGCCGACGGCGACTTGGATTCCTTCTATCGGGAACTGCGCGACGACGGCCTGACCGAGTATATCGCCTGGCCGCTCGAACACACCTTCGGCAAACGGCATGTGGCTACATTTTCCACCAGCCGGCCGGGCGGTTTTACCAGCGAACATGTCGATTTCCTGCGTGATCTCCTTCCGGCCCTGACCTTGGTCAGCGAAATTCGCCTGAAGAACATCATGGCGCGCACGCTGCTGCAGACCTATGTCGGACCGCATGCGAGCGAGCAGATCCTGTCGGGCGTGACGACCCGCGGCAGCGGCGCCACCGTCGGTGCGGCGATCATGATCTGCGACCTGCGCGACTTTACGGCGATCTCCGATCTCTGGCCGCGCGACGATGTCATCCATCTGCTCAACGATTATTTCGACGCCATGTCGGATCCGATCGAACGCTATGGCGGCGAAATCCTGAAGTTCATGGGCGACGGATTGCTGGCAATCTTCCCCTTAAGCAAGGAAACGGCCTGTGCCGATCTGCTGCAGGCGATCCGCGAAGGGCAAGCGTTGATGGCCGAGCTGAACGAGCAGCACGCACGAACAGGACGCGAACCGCTGCGCTACGGCGTCGGCGTGCATGTCGGCGACGTCATGTACGGCAATATCGGTTCGCGCCGGCGGCTGGATTTCACCGTCATCGGCCCTGCCGTCAATATCGCCTCGCGGCTGGAAAGCCTGACCAAGGAGGTCAAGCGTCCGGTGCTGCTGTCGCGGGCCTTCGTCGAAATGGCGGGCTGCGCCAAAGACATGGACAGCCTCGGCACCTTCCCGCTGCGCGGGCTCGGAGAGCCTGTCGATGTCTTCGCTTTTCCGGAATGATAGAGAAGCTCAGACGCCTCGCTTGTTTCCCCACAGCAGCACATGCAGCTGCGGCAGCACGCGCGCTGCAAACCACTGGTCTGCCGTCACTTTCTCGACGAGCCAGTGCATCCGGTCCATCACGCCGTCGATATCGATACGGGCGTCGTCGTCATCGGGTGGCGGCGGCGTATGGTTGCCCGGCTGGAGGAACAGGGGAATATAGGGGTAGCGCCGACCCGCCTCCCGGGCGAAAGCATAGTCGTCATCGTCAAAGATGACGATTTTCAACACGATCTCCGGCCCGCCGGCGGTGAGCCGGAGACAGTTATCGACTTCATCCCAGTCCGTCTGCATCCTGCTCGACGGCGGCTTCGGGCTTAAGACCAGAACATCGAGATCGCGAAACCAGTTCCGAGCGAGACTCCCCTGAGTTTCCAGCGCGAAGCGATATCCCTGGGACCGGCCGAGCTCGATCAGCGGCCCCAAAGGGTGGATTGCCGGATTGCCTCCGGAAAGAGAAATGGTCAGCGGCTTACCTCCAGAGAGCTTCGTGACCTCCTGCCAGATCGCCTCGACGGACATGGGAAGCCATTGATCCCGGAAGGCGCTGTCGACGGCGTGAAGGCTGTCGCACCAGGAACAGCGATAATCACAGCCGCCGGTCCGGACGAACACTGTCGGCAGCCCGATCAAAGCGCCTTCGCCCTGGATGGTCGGGCCGAAGATCTCGCTGACGCGAATGGTCTCTCCGCTCATGGCCGGTACTCCGCCCAGGTCTTCGGCGTCTCGCTGACGCGGACGGACGATGTCTCGGGGAAACGCTGCTTGCACCAGTCGTAGAAATGCTTGGCCAGGAATTCGGAGGTGACTTTCGAATGGCCGAAGACCTCGTTCAGGTGGCGATGATCGAGAGCCTCGTCGATATAGCGCTTGAGCGGCGACAGGTCGTGATAGTCGCGAACGAACCCGTCGTCATTCAGGCTTTCGGCGGCGAGTTCGACGACCACGATGTAGTTGTGGCCGTGGAGCCTGGCGCATTGATGGTCCGCCGGCAGATGATCCAGCTGGTGCGAAGCGGAGAGATGAAACTCCTTGGTGATGCGGTACATCAACGCACCTCCGCCGCGGAATATTGCGACACCGCCGCTTTCCAGAAGTCCCGGTCTTCATAGTTCGTTGGATCGGCGACGCCGGCAAGGTGGAAGGCTTCGCGGCGTTCGACGCAGGTTCCGCAGCGCCCGCAATGAAGGTTGCCGCCCTTGTAGCAGGACCAGGTCTCGGCAAACGGCGTGCCGTGTTTTGCGCCGTCGGCGACGATCGTTGCTTTGGGAACATCGACATAGGGCGCCAGCAGTCTGACGCTGGCATAACCGTCCAGCGCTTCGTTCTGCATGCGCTGGAAGGCGTCGATGAACCCCGGCCGGCAGTCGGGGTAAATGAAATGGTCGCCGCCGTGCACGGCGACGGCAATGGCATCGGCCTTTTGCGCGGCCGCGAGGCCGAATGCGATCGCCAGCATGATGGCATTGCGGTTCGGCACCACGGTGGCCTTCATGGTCTCCTCGGCATAGTGGCCGTCCGGGACCTCGACATTGTCGGTTAGCGCCGATCCGCTGAGATGGCCGCCGATGGCGGCGATGTCGATGATTTGATGCGGAACGGCAAGACGTGCGGCGCACCGGGCGGCGAAGTCGAGTTCCTTGCGATGCCGCTGGCCGTAGTCGAAGGAGACGAGGCCGATAAGCTGTTGCTCCGCCGCGATCTTGTGCGCAAGCGAAACGGAGTCGAGTCCGCCGGAGCAGACGACGAGAGTCTTCATATTCTGGATCCCTTGTTTTGACCGGGTGGGCTGCGACCGGATTACGGCGTGCTTCTAGGCCAAATCGCGCGTGATGCAAACCGTTTTAAGATGTCGGCCTCGAAAGTTGTGCGGTCCTGCCGATCGGCAAATCGATTTGCGGCGGCAACGGGAGGCGGAGGCCTCCGGGTCAGGATTGCTGATGCGCCGACGCGGCCAGCGTCCCGGATCCTCCCCCGCCGGCGTCTACTCCTTAAGGATCGTGTCGACTTTCGGCGATGGTATGAAAAATCAAGAACGCTGTAAATTCAGTAGGATAGCGGAATAGCCATATTTTTCTCGGGAGTCGAGAAAGGGCTTGACGACCAAGCGCTTATACCGTTTTAAATTAGCAACCGCGCGGAGGAGCGCGGCCGTATGTCGACCGCTGCAAAGGCGGTAAACATCGGGCGGCTGGGAAGGCCCGCCGCCGAATTTCAAACGGGAGGAATTCATGCGCAAGTTTTTGAGCTCGGCGGCTATTGCTGTCGTGATGACGGCTGGCCTCGGTGGTGCCCGCGCCGCCGACGTTAAGGAAGTGCAGATGCTGCACTGGTGGACGTCAGGCGGCGAGGCGGCGGCTTTGAACGTGTTGAAGGAGGATCTGGCGAAGGAAGGTTTTGCCTG
>NZ_JACHBD010000031.1 GCF_014200175.1 Rhizobium lentis
AACGGCACCTGGACCTTCACGCCTGACGCCAATTACAACGGCCCGGTCAGCCTCAGCTACGCCGTCACCGACGGAAACGGCGGCAGTGTCCCGGCAAGCCAGAGCTTGACGCTTGATGCGGTCAACGACGCTCCCGTCCTCAGCGGCAATGCGGCGACGCTCGCCGGAGGCAGCGAGGACACGCCCTACACGATCAGCGCCGCTGATCTGCTCGCCGGCTTCTCCGACGTCGACGGCGACCAGCTGTCGGTCTCGGGCCTGACCGCCAACCATGGCGCCCTGGTCGACAACAATAACGGCACCTGGACCTTCGCGCCGGATGCCAACTACAACGGCCCGGTCAGCCTCAGCTACACCGTCATCGACGGCCACGGCGGCAGTGTGCCGGCAAGCCAGAGCTTGACGCTGGCGGCGGTCAACGATGCTCCGACGGCGGTTGTGTTGTCGAACACGGTCACGTCGACGCCCGAAAATGGCGGCGTGATCAAAGTTGCCGATATCGCGGTCACAGATGTCGATTCCGGAAACAACGTGTTGTCGCTGTCTGGAAGTGACGTCGCGTCATTCACGATCCTGAACGGGGCGCTGTACTTCAACGGCGGCGCGGACTTCGAAGCGAAGGCCAGCTACGACGTGACCGTGAACGTGAATGATCCGACGGTCGGCGGCACGCCGGATGCCTCGCATAATTTCCATCTCGGCATCATCGACGTGCTCGAAAGCGACAGCGATACGAGCAATGACCACGATACGGACACAGCGACCGCCACAACGACAAATTGGGGCGAAACCAACGGTATCGATATCAAGGTCGGAAATGCGGCCGACAATACAATCAGCGGCGGCAACTCTGGTGATACGCTTTATGGCCAGGCAGGCAACGACACGCTGAATGGAAATAACGGCGCCGATGCGCTCTACGGCCAGGCGGGCAACGACATACTGATCGGAAGCCAAGGCCTGGACACGTTGTACGGGGGCTCCGGCAACGACACGCTCAATGGCAGCGGCGAGCAGGATGACCTTTGGGGTGGCTCCGGCAATGACACATTTGTGTTTACCTTGGCGGTGGACAGCATGTCCGGCGCCCCGGACACGATCCATGACTTCCACCATGGGTTTGACAAGATCGATGTGAGCGCGCTCGACGCGTATACGCTCAACCCCAGCACTCCAGGCGACCAAGCCTTCGCCTGGAGTGGAACGACGGCCACGACCCACAGTGCCTGGTACACGGAAAGCGGCGGCAACACGATCCTTCACTTCGATACCAACGGAGACGCGAATACCGACGAAATGACGATCGTCTTGACAGGCACAAATCTGGGCTTGGCGAGTTCGGATTTCATCCTCTGATCAAAACGGCGGCCGCTTTCGGGCCACGTCGTCACCGCGGCGGTTTCATCGCGGTGGCGGGCCCACAGCCGATCTTTTCGATCAGTGCGACGGAAGCAAGATAAAAGCCGCCTGCGGTACTGTGAAAGAAGAAGTATCATGTTTGCTTTCCTGAACCTGGGTGTTTTCGGCGGTCTTGTTGCCGCGAGCTTCGTCATCAACTTGCTGGCGCTGACCGCGCCGCTGTTCATGCTGCAGATCTACGACCGGGTTCTGGCGAGCGGAAGCGTCCCAACGCTGGTCGGCCTCGGTGTTCTCGCGCTCTGGCTTTACGGTTTTCAGGCGGCGCTTGACATCCTTCGCTCGCGCATCCTGCTGCGCATCGGCGAGCGCTTCGACCGGCAACTTTCGGACCGGGTACATGCGGCGGTGACGCGCCTGCCGCTCATCGCCCGCATGCCCGGCGACGGCCTGCAGCCGCTGCGCGATCTCGATAATGTGCGAGGCTTCCTGTCGGGCGCCGGCCCAACGGCGCTCTTCGACCTTCCGTGGATCCCGCTCTATCTCGGCATCTGCTTCATCTTCCATTTCTGGCTCGGCATCACAGCGCTTGCCGGGGCGATCGTGCTGGTGTCGCTGACGCTGCTGACGAACACCCTTTCGCAGAAGGCAATCAGGGAGGCGACGGCCCACAACATGGCCCGCAACGGGCTGATGGAAGCGGCTCGCCGCAATGCCGAGGTCGTCCATGCGATGGGTCTTTCACGGCGGATCGGCGCGCGTTGGCAAAAAGCCAATTCCGATTATCTCAAGGCGAACCGCCGGGCGGGCGATGTCACGGGCGGCCTTGGCGGCCTTGCCAAGGCGCTGCGCGCCATCCTGCAATCGGCGATCCTCGGCGTCGGCGCATGGCTGGTCATCAATCAAGTCGCGACGCCCGGCGTGATGACCGCCGCTTCGATCATGATGGGTCGTGCACTTGCCCCGGTCGATCTCGCCATCATCAACTGGAAGCCCTTCCTCATGGCGCGGCAGAGCTGGGCCCGGCTGCAGGACATGCTGAAGAAGATGCCGGAACAACGGTCGGCGCTGCCGCTGCCGAAGCCGGTGCGGGAACTGCGCGCCGAAGATCTCACCATCGTTCCTCCGGGCGAACGCAAGCCGAATGTCGCCGGCCTCGGCTTTGTCATGGAGCGCGGAACCGCACTCGGCATCATAGGGCCGTCCGGCTCTGGCAAGTCGAGCCTCGCAAGGGTGCTGGTCGGGGCATGGGCGCCGGCGGCCGGGAATGTCCGCCTTGACGGGGCCAGCCTCGACCATTGGGACAATCAGGCGCTTGGCCGCCATATCGGCTATCTGCCGCAGGGCGTGGATCTGTTCGACGGCACGATCGCCGAGAACATCGCCCGGTTCGAGGATGATCCGGATCCGGAGGCGATCGTGGCAGCGGCGAAAGCGGCGGGCGCGCACGAATTGATCCTTTCCTTCGCGAAGGGCTATGAGACTTGCATCGGCGAAGGCGGCTCGGCGCTGTCGGCCGGTCAACGCCAGCGTATTGGCATCGCCCGCGCGCTTTATGGCGATCCCTTCCTCGTGGTGATGGACGAACCGAACGCCAACCTCGACGCCGAGGGCGAGGCAGCCGTGGTCAGGGCCATCGTCTCGGTTCGCGAGCGCGGCGGCATCGCGATCGTCGTCGCACACCGGCCGAGCGCGATCAGCGTCGTCGACAAGGTGCTGATGATGGAGGGTGGCCGCCAGCGCGCCTTCGGTCCGAAAGACGAGGTGCTGTCAAAAGTTCTGCAGGTGGCTCCTGCTCCGGCAAGGGGCCGCGCAGAGGCAGGAAACAGGCTCCAGACGAATACGGCGCGCAGACAGCTTGGAACGCTTGAAACAAAATGACGATGGAGTGATCCATGACCGGGATTGACAGGGACGGCGGCCTCTCCGCTTCCATTCGCCGGCACTTGCTCGGCAGCCTCGTGGTGTGTGGCGGCCTTGTCGTCGGCGTTGGCGGCTGGGCATCGACGACGAACCTCGCCGGAGCCGTAGTGGCATCCGGGAGCTTCGTGGTCGACTCCTATGTGAAGAAGGTTCAGCATCCGACCGGCGGCGTGGTTGGCGAAATCCTGGTTCACGAGGGCTCGGAGGTGACAGCCGGCGACGTGGTGCTGAGGCTCGACGCCACGGCGACGCGCGCCAATCTGGCGATCGTCACGCGACGGCTGGATGAATTCCAGGCGCGCTTCGCCCGGCTCGAGGCCGAACGCGACGACCTGCCAGCGATCATGTTCCCCGACAGCCTGCTGACCCGGCGCGACGACCCGGAAATCGCCGCGATCCTGCGCGGAGAGGAACGGCTCTTCGCTATCCGCCGCGAGGCGCTGCGAAGCAAAACAGCGCAACTGCGCGAACGCGTTCTTCAGTACCAGCACGAGATCGAGGGCGTGAAGGCGCAGGAGATCGCCTATAGCGAGGGCATCGAGGTGCTCGACAAGGAAATCGCCTCCCTCACCTCCCTGCGGATACAGGGTGCGGTGTCGGACCAGCGGCTCAACAGCCTCAAGACCCAGCGCGCCACCTTCGGCGGGGACCGCGGCGAGCAGATCGCCGCTCAGGCGCAGGCTGCCGGCCGCATCACCGAGACGAACCTCCAGATTCTCCAGGTCGACCAGGATCTGAAGGCCGAAGTCGGACGGGAGCTGCGCGATACGCAGGCGCAGATCGGCGAGTACGTCGAGCGCAAGATTGCCGCCGAGGACGATCTGAAGCGCACCGACATCGTCGCTCCGCAGTCCGGCATCGTCCATTCGCTCCAAGCGCACACGATCGGCGGCGTCCTGACGCCCGCCGATCCGATCATGCTGGTCGTGCCGGAAAATGACGACCTGGCGCTGGAGGTGCGGATCGCGCCGAAGGACATCGATCAACTCCAGATCGGCCAGAGGGCGGTGCTGCGCATGTCGGCCTTCAACCAGCGCACCACGCCGGAGCTGAATGGCCATGTCAGCCTCATCGCCGCCGACCTCACCACCGACCAGCGCAGCGGGCTTTCCTACTATCTCGTGCGTATAGCGGTGCCGCCTGAAGAACTGAAGAAGCTGGATGGCCTGACGGTGCTGCCGGGCATGCCGGCCGAGGCCTTCATCCAGACCAGCGAGCGTACCGCGCTGTCCTATCTGGTCAAACCGCTCACCGACCAGATCAACCGAGCCTTCCGGGATGAATAGGGTGAGCGACTACTCCGGCACCTGAACCAGACTAAACGGTAAATCCTTCCGCAATGACCGCTTGGGGCAGATTGCGGTTATCGAAACCCCTGCGGCCTGACCGGACGCGGACATCGTGGCGTCTTAAACTTTCTCTATTTCTGCCGCCGATTCAATCATCGCCGCCAGGGATCTATCGCCAATGGGATGGGAAGCACTCGGACAATGGGGTAAAGACGCGGTTCGCAAAGAACGACTGACGGGTGGAGTTGCCAACGACGTGTGGAGCGTTCGCGTCCACGGGCAGATCGCGGTCGGTCGTCTCGGCCGCAGGACCGACGCCGATCTCGCGTGGGAAACCGAGCTGATCCAATACCTCGACAGTGAAGGCATGCGCGTTCCAGTGCCGATCCCGACGACTGACGGCCGGCTGTTCGTGGATGGTCTGGTGGTGATGAAATACATGGAGGGTGGGCCGCCCGAGACGCAGTCCGACTGGCGTCGCGTGGCCGACACGCTCCGCGAGCTGCATCGGTTGACACAGGGCTGGCCGCAGCGCCCAGGCTGGCGATCGTCGACCGACCTCCTACACGCCGAGACCGGAACGAGGATCAACCTTGCCGCGATGCCGCCCGAGGGCGTTATTCGATGTCGAGCAGCGTGGGCGCGGCTCATCGGACGTCAGACATGCGTGGTCCACGGCAACCCCAACAGCCCCGGCAACGTCCGCGTGACCGCCGATGGGGTCGCGTTGATCGACTGGGACGAGTCACATGTCGACGTTCCCGACCTCGACCTGGTGCTGCCCGGCAACGCCGCCGGTCTCGACGACGGCACGCACGACATCGCCGCGCAAGCGTCAGCCGCATGGGAAGCCGCCGTCTGCTGGCAGGACGACTACGCCGTCAAGCGGCTCGCCGAAGTTCGAGCGGTCTGAGCAGTTTCGGCGGGTCGATGGGCGGTATCCATGTCGGGACCTCCAGCGATTGCATGCGCCAAGGCGGTGAAGGCAATATTCCGTCGGCACGGGAACAAGAAGCTCAGCCGATCGCAAGTATGGTGGGCCGTGCGGAGGTGCTGATAACACAGCCATGCACTTCGATACCAACGGGGACGCGAATACCGACGAAATGACGATCGTCTTGACTGGCACAAACCTGGGCTTGACGGATTCGGATCTCATCCTCTGATCAACGGCGGCCGGCTTTCCGGGCATGTCGCCACCGCGGGCTCATCGCGGTGGAGACCCACAGTCGATCTTTTCGATCACCACGACGGAAACACGGTAAAAGCCGCCTGCGGTAGCGACCGATATGCGGCGCGAAGCGGTCGTAAAGGCCTAAGTTGCAGTCGCGCCGTCAGCGGACATCGTGCTATGAACTGTACTGAAGCGTTGCAGGATCCCGCCTGAAAACAGGCGGTGGGCTCTCGATCACCCAGCCCTTTCGCCTAAAGTGATTACGAAGGAAAGGTTGCGCCTGGGGATGAACCGGCGCATAACCACCCTATCGTGGCCAACCTTTCACGGGCGGCTCCGACTGGAAGTGACACAGCTTCCGCCCCAACGTGAAAGGACGAACCATGTTTGGCTACGTCCGAACCCGCCTTCGAAAACCATTGGGACTGTCAATCGTCGAGGGAAACTTCGAAAGCTCCGTCGCCAAGCGCGATCACGGCCCAAAATCTCTGTCCAGGCTTCGCTTCATGATGTACGGCGAGGGAACCGGAAGCGACAGCGATCTTCTCAAAATTGCACGAGCCAACTGAAGACGCAGCGATAGGCTTATCCTGACCAGCCGAGAGTTTCGACGGTGGTCGAAAGCAGCGTGGGCTCTGAGTATGGCTCACGCTGCAGCACCCCTCTTCATTCGCTGCTCTTTCTCTCTTCCAATTCTAGGCGCGGTGCTCGACTTGGCGGCCAGAGATCACGTCGATGGACAGGCTAAAAAAGATCGGGCTGCCGCTATCTCCGTCTTCGCCGGCGCTGAGTTCGAAGGATCCGGGTTCCCACCAGAATGGCCGCTTCTCTAGCAAGGACCATGCATGGAGGCGTTCGTTGCGCCTCGCAGGAATGTCCGGCAGTTCGTCGAAACGGCCCTGAACCAGAACGCTTTTCCACATTTTGTCCTTTTCCATCTCTTCCACCTGAAGACAGGCAAAGGGGATTATTCGAAGCTGGTCTACCTTCTGTCCGGGCATCGAGAACAGGAAGACTTTACGCGAGTCATAGGCGTAGTGGACCGGAACGACATAGGGATATTGCTCGCCCATGCTTGCGAGGTGGCCAAACGTGTGGCTTGCCAAGAACGCGATGCAGGCGTCATCGCTCATTTCCCGCAGTTCCATCCCGACCTCCCGCCCCTGAAAAGATTCTCTAACGTCACGACTTGGCGTCCAGCGCGGCTTCAATCCTGATCACGCGATCGATGATACGGCGCTTGCGATCGCAAAGTCGCATCAGCAGCTCATTGTCCGCGTCCACGGACTTTCCGTTGTCGTGCGACCTCCTGACGATCGTTTCCTGCCTGCACAGGAGCTCATCGACCTTCACTGCTTTTCCCCTGGCAAATAGGAGATCTCTTAGGTGGTACCGTGCTCGCTGCATGGACGTTGCTACCAATCATTTCTTGGAATGCATTTTGGCATCAGAGATCCTGGACGGCGCAGGCAGGGCCAAGGGAGGCATCCTGTTACCTTGCTATGACAGCCGAGAGATCAACCTGGGTGACGAATGGAGGGCGATCCGGCCTGAGCAGAATCGCGACAGGTCGAGATCCAGCGGTTGCGCCGCGTTTACGCCGGTTGCCCTTACCTCCCAGTGTCGAACTCGAGCGTCAAGCCGTCGCGATCATAGCACGAAACTCTGCCGTTGTGGTCTCTATTCGAATACGCGCATGGCAGCTTGAGGGCGACAGTGGAAGTACGACTGCAATCGAAGGGCCCGCTCGGCTGCATCCACCGCCATGCGGCTTCGCCCTGCGGCTCTCGCTCCTCTGTCTAGACATCAAACGACGTTTCTTTGAACGCTGGAGCCACGGCCGCGGCACGGGACGGACGAGGCTGGCCGGAATATTATGTCGGCGCGGGAACAAGAAGCTCAGCCGATCGTAAGTATTGTGGGCCGTGCGGAGGTGCTAGTAACACAGCCATGCACTTCGATACTCTGTGCGGCCCGCCCCTCGAAACCCGGCCAACCCGATCTCCGCCGCACCTTTCAACCTCGCCGTAGCCATCGCAGCTGCTGCCGCCCGTCAGGCGCAGATGTTTGCGTGGGAGCGCGGGAAAGCAGCACGGAAGTTGCCCATCAGCCACTCGGCCGCCCTCTGCCTCACCTCACCGGATGTCAGTCTCTTCGCTGACGCCGACCCGGTGGCGGTAGACCATTTCCCAGCCTTTCCAGCCGTTGAACAAAAGCAGCGCAACGGCGAGCAGAGACAGCACCAGCCCGGTCGGCACGATGAAATCGGGGCCTTGCACGAGCCGGCGCCAGAGGCTGACGGCTTCGATCAGAACGACGACGACATTGCCGATCATGTGGAGCCAGGCATCCCGCAAGGCGCGGATGCGGCTGTCGCCCAAAAAGTCGGTCAGTCCGGCGAGTGCTGCAAGTGCCGCCATAACGAGGCCGGCTGCAAGCATCCAGTTCGACGCGGCCGGCCAGAACGGGTTGTCGGATTGGCTGTGAACGATATCGGTGACCAGCGTTCCGGCGAAGAAGGCGACCGGGAACGGGATCAACATCGGATGGATCGGATGGCCGGCAATGCTCAATGTGCTTTTCGGGTTCATGGGGCTGCCTCCGGCGTTTTCAGCTGTGCGCTTTCTAACAATCGAACCCGTCTCTCGGTTCCCGGCCTGTCGCGGGTTTGCAGGCGCCGCCTCCTGCCGATCGCCCTCGCCACTCTCCGTCATTCCAGGCTTTGAGCCTGGAATCCATGGCCGCGTTCGGCGAGGCCGGCATGGGTCCTCGGGTCAAGCCCGAGGACGACGGAGCGTGGGGTGAGCTCCGTGGCAAACCCAGCGATGGCGAGGGAATAGCGTTGCGCCTCTTGCCGGTAGCCCTGCCGACCTCCGTTGCCCCTCCTGCCCATCGCCCTCCCCACCCTCCGTCATTCCAGGCCTTGAGCCTGGAATCCATGGCAGCACTCGGCGAGGCCGGCATGGGTCCTCGGGTCAAGCCCGAGGACGACGGAGGGTGGGGTGGGCTCCAGCGCGAAACCGGAGGCGCGTTGATGACCTCCGCCCTCACCCGCCCTTCGATTTCCGCAGCGCGATCAGCCCGCGCCGCAGCCACAGCAATTGCTGCGGCGGCATGTGGCGAAGATGGTCGTAGTCCATCACGGCCACATTATAGACGGTGCTACGCACCTGCGGGCCGTCCTCGCAGGCAAGCAGGATCGCCTGCAGCGCCATCATGCGGTTGCTGGCCTTGCGGGCGCGCTCGGCGAGGCTTTCGGTCACCTCGCCTTCATGGCCTTTGACGGCAAAGAGCGATTGCGCCCTCGGGCTCGGGGCCGGGATGCCTGTTGTCTTGTGGTAGCGGGCCATGGCTTCGGCATAGTCGTCGCCGGCCTGGCGCTGCTCGTCGGTGATGACGCCATCGAGGAACATGCGGCCGAGGGTATAGCCGGCATAGGGGCTCCTGACCGTCTCGTCATCAACCGTCCTGCTGAAGCCGTGGATGCGCCGGCGCGCGGCGACCGCGACGCTGACATTGTCCTTCTCGGTCTCGAAAGGCTTGATCTTGCCGCAGGGGAAACGCTCGACATTGGCCTTGCGCGGCCGGCCGGCGCCTTTGTTTACCCGCTGTATCTTCACCTTGGTGGCCTTGCCGCCCATCTGATGTCCTTCCTATCGAATGATGCCGTTTCGGAGTGCTGCGGCGACCAGGGCGGTCTCCTTGAAGACGCCGAGCTTCGCCTTGGCGTTGGCGATGTGGGTGTTGACGGTGATCGGCGAGATGCCGAGGATGGCGCCGATCTCGGCGGCGGTCTTGCCTGCCGCCATCCAGCCGATGATTTCGCGCTCGCGCGGGGTGACGGCGCTCATGGCGCCGGCCCGTCGATGGTCGGCACGCGCGGCATCGTCACATGGGCGCCCGACAGCGTCACCCGCGTCACCCGGTCGGGATGGCGGATCGGCGCGGGAGCTTCAACGCCGGGCAGCGGCTTGCGCCCATCCTGGCGCGAGGGAAACCGGTCGCGGTTGCGATGCGCCATGTTGATGACGGTGTTCTTCTTCGAGCCGAATAGCTCGGCGATCTCTCGTGCCGAGAACCCCGCCTGCCAGAATTTCTGCGCCTCGGCGATCTTGTCTTCGGTCCAGAACAGGTCTCTCATCCCATTGTCTCCTGTGCGTCTCGTGCGGCCCTTGCGATGACCGGGTTGTCGGGAAACATGTCTGCGAGCTCTCGCCTGGCGTTCAGGCTGCCGTTCGCCGCCTGTCTCAGCAGCTGCATCTTGTAGGCCGCGACCTTTGGCTGCGGCGGTTCGGGCTGCACCTCGATCGGCGGGCGGCTTTCCCTGGCGATCCCCGCCTGCTGCTGGCGGGCCACTTCGGCAAAGCTCGCCGCACTCGGGGCGAAGGCGCGGTTATGGTCCCTGACCTTGCCGGAGAGGAACAGCTTGGCCGCGCGCCAGACCGCCTCGGCCGGAATGCCGTCGATGGCGACGAGATAGGCGCGGATCTGCATGTCGGGATCAGTGCCGGCGGAGGCCGGAAAGCCCGAAAGCATCCCCGCTATGATCGTCACCGGAGAGGAAATCTCTTGCGGCATCGACCAATGTCCTTCTGCCCGTGTTTGCATCACTCGATCCCGCTTCCCTCGCCTTCTCATTGAAATACCAGTCGGATTTGATCGCCCGCCAGCCGCGCAGGATTTGCATCTCGGCGGCGTCGACCGGATTGCCGGTCTTCAGATATTCCTTGACCTGGATCTTCGCCGCGTAAGCCGTCAGCGGCTTCTTCAGCGTGCGGCTGCGATGCTCGATGATCGCCGCCGCCAGTTCCGGCCCCAGCACGGGGCTGAGGATCTCCATGATGTCCTTGTTCATCGCTTCCTTTTCCATGCGCATCCCTTTCCGCTCGCCCACTCAGACCGGCAGCCGGCGTCGCGCGCCGGCAAAGCCGACCGGGGAGCCCGGCCTGACGGCGCGGCCGGCAAACCGCCGGACCTTGCCGGCGGAATAATCCTCTTGGGCCGTGTCGCCCTTCTCGGCACTGCGCAGCCGATGGATCTCCGTTTCCACGGCCGGCACCGACACCCCAAGAATGGCTGCGATTTCGATATAGTCGCGGCCGGAGCGGAAGAGCTCGAGGGCGTTCATGTGGGTGCCTTGACAGGCTGGAGCGATGTTCATCGCTTAATCCTCTTTGCCTCGGACGCGGGGCCCGATGTTCCCGGCAAAGCGGGCCTGGCCGTGTTTCATTTTCAAATTCGTTGCTGACATCAGGAGCCTGCTTTGTTGCGGAAGCGAGGGCTCCGGTCGCCGTCTCAGGGCAGCGCGACGAGTCGCGTCCTGGATGCCGGCGTCGCCGAGGGAGGGCGACGACGCCGGCGACCGATAGCCGTCAGGGAGGAGTGAGGCTGTCGGATCTGGTGATCGGCAAGGAAGAGGGCAGGATCGTCGTCTGCCGCATCTCTTCCGGGTTGGTCTGCCGGCCGCAATTTTCGCAATGGCGCTCGATCACCTCGGCTATCGATAGCGCCCTGCCGCAGTTCGGGCAGCCGGTGTAGCGAGCGCCCCGGTGATCGGCAAAACCCGAAAGCCGGGGCCGGTTATTGATGATATGTGCTTGTGTCATGGCAATAAGGGTACGTAAAATACCTCGCACGTCAAGCGATTTAGGGCATTACATGTACCTTTTTTTAGGGTATAATTTATATCATGTTGAAAGATCAGGAACAATTTGAGCGCGAAGAACGCGCAAAGCGTCTGGTCATGGCCAGGAAGAACGCCGGCTTTGCCGGGCCGAAGGCGATCGTCGATCGTTTCGGCTGGAACGCCAATGTCTACAAGGCGCATGAGTCCGGCCGGAACGGCTTCGGCATTGCCGACGCGAAGAAATATGCCAAGGCGTTCAAGGTCAATCTCAACTGGCTGCAGTTCGGAACCGGCGACGCGCTCGATCCGGAAGAGCGGCCGGTCTCCGTCGCCGACGTGCCGAAGATCTCCTGGGTCAGCGCCGGCCAGCTGACCGAGCAGGCGCCGATTACCGACTTTTCGGAATTCCCGACCGTCGCCGCGCTCGATCTGCCGGACGGCGACTGGATCGCACTCGAGGTCGAGGGCAATTCGATGAACAAGATCTCGCCGCCGGGCTCGATCATTTTCGTCAACCGCCGCGACAAGCGCCTGGCGCCGAACGCGCTTTATGTCGTCGCCGACGAGACCGGGGCTGCGACCTACAAACGCTACCGCCCGAACGACAACCCGCCCTTCCAGCCGGCCTCTTACGAGGATGTGCCGCCGCCACAATTCCAGGGCGCCGTCACCATCATCGGCCGCGTCCGCCGCTCTGTGATCGAGATGTGAGCGTCCCGGATCTCCCGAAAACCCGAATCTATTCCAAGACATAGAACTCACCGCTCCAGCAGAACGCCAAGCTCTTCCGAAAAAGAATCAAGATGATCCGCCCGTCCTCACGCGCCGGCGGAATTCGCTTCCATATCGCCACGCTCGCCGTGCCGATCATCGCTTTCGACGCTGCGCGTGCGATGCCGCATCGAGCCGAGCTTCGCCTCGAAAATCGAGGGCATCGAAACCGGCTCGGCCGGCGCTTCAATCATCGCGCCCAAACCCGTTCGACGCCTTGCGAAGCTGCCCCGGGAAACGGGAGGTTGAACGCCCGGGAGCAAATCTGAAGGATCGCGATGCAGCCGAGCGGACATGCCGCCCCCGCGCCCGCGGCATCCTCATCTCTTTACTCCTTCCCTCTTCCATCTCTTTCCCGTTCCTGAAGGCTGGTGAGGGAGGGTTCCGGCCAAAGCTTCCCCCTACCCCATGAGCAAAGCCCATGAAGCCGGGAGAGCATTGGCCATGTCCTGAAGGCCGGAGCCGGGACGGGACACGTGCCAGAGGGGCCATTCGCTTCGCCCTCGTCCTGATTTTCTGACAGCGCACTTAAGGACTTTCGCTTCCCGCGCCGCTGGGCTTCGTCAGCTCGGGAGTTGCACCCGGTCGCCCAATCACTGCGCTCACCCATACGCCTACGATTCGTACCTCGTCAACATTGGAGGTATTTTTTATACCCACATCGATTGACGCGTAGAGGTATTATATATACCTTTATCAGACGGCATGAGAGAGGGCAAAGCGATGCAGCATTTCCGCAAGATCGAGACCGAGCAGAGCCTAAGGGACGCCCGCTGGAATGCCGCCCGCGGGCTCGCAGACTGCGCCGCCTATATGGCCAACGAAGCCCAGCGCATGGGCGCCCTCGGCTTTGTCTATCTCGGCCGCCCCGAACATTCGGTCCGCGGGCCGTCCTGGCTGCGCGGCGCCACCGCCAGCGTCGAAGCGCATTACCGCTATGCCCGCGAGATCATGGGCATCACCGACCGCGATCAGCTTTACGCCTGAGGGAGAACGGAGATGTCCGCCGATTGCATCATCAAGGCCTTTTCCGGCTGCCCCTGCCCGCCCGGTCATTGCGTGGAGAGGCCCGCCACCCCGGCGCCGGTCACCTTCACCTCCTGGCGGATCCAGGCCCTCACCTGCATCGCCTTCGGCATCCTCGCAGCGATTACCTCGGCCGCCTGGATGGGTATTTCCCTTGATTCCAACCATAGCAAGCCTATTATGACCATAAATGGTCATATTAATCGGGAGGGCGTCATGTCGACGATCAGCGTGGCAGAGGCAAAGGCCGGTTTCGCCAGCCTAGTGGACGAAGCCGCAAACGGCGAATTCGTGACGATCACCCGCCATGGCAAACCCGCCGCCGTGCTGGTGTCGGTCGAAGCGGCCGAGGCTGCCAAGAAGGCTTTGAACAAGCCACGGCCGAATTTCGGGGATTTCCTGCTGAGCTTCCCGGGCGGCGTCGAGTTGGAGCGAAACCCCTCAAAAATGAGGGGCATCGATTTATGACGGCCTACCTTCTCGACACGAATATCGTTTCGAAGTTCGCGCCGGGCAAGGTGGCGCCGTCCGATCCAGTGCGGAGATGGTTCCACGAACAGGGACAAGCCGATGCTCTCTTCCTGTCGGCTCTATCCGTGGCGGAGATCGAGAAGGGAATGCGCAGCCTTCACCGTCGCGGCGGGATTGCGCGGGCACAACGGCTTTCGGAATGGCTTGATGTCGTCACCGACACATTCGCTGACCGGATACTGCCGATGGATACCATCGTCGCCAGGATCGCCGGCGCTCTGGAAGATGAGGCGGAAAGCAAAGGCTGTCATCCCGGCCTCGGCGATCTCATCATTGCCGCGACAGCGCGGGCCTACGACCTCATCGTCGTCACCGAAAATCTGCGGCATTTCCAGCCGCTTGACGTGCCCGTTGATCTTCCGGCCGCCTTCAGGCCGGCGTGATCGGCCAAACCGTTCAGGAACTGAACTTGATGTCGCTCGCTTTGGCCGCCGTTATGAAGGCGCGGCGCACCTGCTCGGGCCCGGCAGCGTCGTTGAAGACATCAAGCACGAGCAACTCGGCAGCCCTAGCCGCCGGCGTCTGCTCCGGCCACTCGCTCAGCAGCATATTGCCGGCCTGGACGACATTATAGACCGTCCGGGTTTTGCCATTGATGGTGATCTTCACCGGTTTGAAGCTTCGCCGCCTGCTCATAACCCAGTATCTCACACGGAACGCGACTCAACGAATCACTTTGGGACTCGTTCCGGTCGCCGCGTTTTTTTCTCACGCACGTCCTGGTAGGACGGAACACACCACAGAGCGCCAGCAGTTTCTTCAATACGGCATCGTCATTCATGCGATGGTCGATACGTTGGACCCTGATAGGCTAGTGACTCGGGACCGCCCTTCGTGGAGCAACAAGCTGACCTTCAAATCATGGAAGGATTTGAGATACAGGGTCTTCAACGTCTATCTAGATAAAGTGCCGAACCGGCAAAAATATTTAGGGCCGTCTAAACGGACGGCCCTAAATAAGAGAGGGGAAGGCGGTGCGAGAAGACTTTAGGTACGAATACCGGAACGTCTGTTGGACCGCCTTTAGCTTGTCGGCACATCGAAGTGCTCTGCATCTGCGATTTAGGTGCTTCGAAATCGAATGTCCAGTCCCTGTAAAATTGGTTCCGATAGCGGCGCCCGAATCTCCCACGCTCTCGCCCCGGAGCGGTGCCGGCAAACATAGAAATTTCTCGCGCTTACCCGCAAGTTAGCAACAAGAGCCCCTCCTGCCGAGGCAAGAGGGGCGGTTTTCCAGATTAGAAGAAGAATTTCAGAAATGAAGCCAAGCTGATTTTAACAGCGAAGCGCAACCGGAAAGACTTCTCCGACTGGTTGGCCTCGATAAGCAAGACAGCGTCCATGACGCCTCCTTCCATATCGTCGTGCGTGGCCTTTGGTACCGCCAATGCACGGTTGGACCAATGTCGATGACTATTTCCCGTTAATACAGCTGGGCGGTGGTCATCGTCACGCGGCTGTCTGGTGTCGCACTGTGAAATGGGTATCGCGGATCTGCTCCACAAGACCTCCCTCACTTGACGTTTACAATTTTGTTAAATCGCTAACAGCTTCGGTCTTCGGCCTTCGGGGCCAGCGGTAGCAAGAGCCGTGACTAGCGGCCGGAACAAACTCCCCGAAAACGAAAAACCCCGCCGAAGCGGGGTTTCTAGCTGGTCGGAGTGGAGTGATTCGAACACTCGACCCCCACGTCCCGAACGTGGTGCGCTACCAGACTGCGCTACACTCCGTGACCAGCGGCGCTTCTATAGAACAGCCTATCTGGTTGCACAAGCGCCAAAATTCAAAAACCCGACGGAATTTTTGACGGGTTGATGACAGGGCCGGAATGGGCCGTTGCTGCAAAAAGACACACCCCGGGCAAATTAATCGGAAGTGCGAAAGCGGCAATTTTCTTTTGCCGGGTTCCGCGCTAAAGGGCTCGGCGGGACAGGCGAAACCGCCGCGACGGCGGCTTCGCAGCCAATGCGCCAGAGATCAGGGACGACACGATGAAACTCCGCACCATCACCGCGGCCGGGCTTGCAATTGCGCTTGCCGGATGCACGACCATTCCTTCCGCCGGCAATCCGATCGAGGCCCGCTGGGTCGGCAAATCGGCCGGCATCTTCTTTGCCGCCTATGGGCCGCCGATCAGCGACCGCGAGGAAGGGGCGAGCACCATCTATACCTGGCGCGGCGGCTACAAGACCGTGCGCATTCCGGCCAAATATGCCGAGGGCGCCGATGGCAAGCGCGGCAAGCAGATCGCCGCCGCCCGCACCGCCTATCTGCGCTGCCAGGCCGAAATCACCACCAATTCCGATTATACGATCCGCGACATCCGCACCGTCGCCGATATTCCCGGCGTCAACGGCCCGTCCTATTGCGCCGAGTTCCTGGCGCCTGAACAGAAGTAACGATCGACCCGAACACACGAAAACAGGCGGCCGATGTGCCGCCTGTTTTGTTTTGGGCTCAAGTTCAGCCTCAAAGCATCCGCATGAGAGGCAGCTGCGGATCGATGCAGGTAATAAGATCGGGCACGGAAATGATGATGTTCGGTTGTGCCGCGCGGCCCCCTCATCCGGCCCTGCGGGCCACCTTCTCCCCGCTGGGGAGAAGAGGGAGCAAGTCGCTCCGACACTGGCAAACAGAACCAGCCTGCTAAAAAGCACGCCATCCAAGAGGGTCGATGGTGAGGCCGCGCGTTCCCCTCTTCTCCCCAGCGGGGAGAAGGTGGCCCGCAGGGTCGGATGAGGGGGCCGCACGGCACGGCGTCAGCGACGAGGAAAGCATCGCCATCCGCCGAGCCGTTAGTGGTCTCACCCCTCAGCCGGCCCATACAGGCCGAGCTGGTCGAGCAGCGCCCGCTGCCGGTCGGCGCTTTCGACGAGCAGGCCGGTATAACGCTCGACGATCCGGCCGCGGTGATCCGGATCTGAAACCGCCGACAGCGCGCCGGTGATGGCGGCGATCTTTTCCGAGACCTCGCGCAATTCCTCGAGAAGTTCCGCCTTGCTTCCGGCCTCGGCGACGACCTGCTTCGTCACCTTGCCGATGCCGGCCGGCGTGCGGCTGCCGCCGGAAACGTAGCCCTCCGGCAGGTCGCCCTTGAGATTGACGACCGATTTGAAGCGGATCACGTCGAAGATCTGGTCGACCGCCTGCTTGGCTCCGGTCACCCGCGAGGGGTGGTCGGTGTCGGCGGCGGCATGCGGCAAGAGCTCCAGCTTGCCCTTGTGGCGCGCTTCGAGCGGCAGGTAAGGCAGCATCGGGCCGCTGAGCGTGCCGGTCGCGGCATCCCTGAAGAGGTCGGCGTCGATCGCAGCATGGGCGATCTTGCCGGAGGCAAGTGCCGCATCGAGGGCGCCGGCATCGACGACTTCGCCGCGGTCGTAATTGACCAGCACCGCACCGTCCTTCATGGCGCCGAGCACCTTGGCATCGACGGTGCCGGCATTGGAATAGGTGCCGGTCGAAGCATCGAGGCGGCCAAGGCCGATATGGACGGAGAGCACGTCGGCGCCGCTTGCCGCTTCGACGGCGCTTGCGGCATAGTCGAAGCCCTCGGCCTCGATCCAGCGCTTGTGATGTTCGCGGGCATAGATCGCCACCTTCATGCCGAAGGCCTTGGCGAGCTTGGCGACTTCACGGCCGATATTGCCGTAGCCGAGAACGGCGAGCTTGCGGCCCTCGAGCTTGGCCGTCGGAAAATCCTTCAGCTGGCGGCCGGTATCGAAATCGCCGCCGGCGACCATCCGGTGAAGCCGGTCGACCGGCAGGTCGGGCACGACCTTCAGGATCGCCTTCATAGCCATCTGGGCGGTCGCCCGGCTGTTGATGCCGGGCGTGTTCATCAGGGGCGCATTGCCGCCCTCGCCATTGCCGCCGCCCCAGGAAGCCGAGCCCATATTGCCGGTGCCGGCGCCGATGCGCACGCCGCCGAGCGAAAAGACGGAAGCCTTCGGGATGAAGGTCGCCGCCGCGATCAGCGCGTCATACTGGCCCTTGTCGGTCTGCGGCAGGATCTCCGCCTCGGTGCTGAGGTTCGGCTGATAGAAAAAGTGGATGCGGCCCTTTTCGAGCGCCGAACGATCGCTGAGTGGGCCGAGATGGAAGCTGCCGCCCTTCTCCTCGATATAGGCCTTGACCTCGCTATAGTCGGGTTCGCCGTCGGCGCCGAAGCGCAGGCCGACGAGATCGGCGATCAGCACCGTATAGGCGCGGTTCGGATCGTCCTTGCGCACGGCGCCATCGGCCTTGGCGGGCGCCTCGAAGGTGACGCCGTGTTTTGCGAGCTCCTCTTCGAGCACGACGATCTTGGCTCTGAGATAGGCATATTGCAGGTTTTCCAGGAGGGCGACGACATCTTCGGGCTCGCGGATGCCGCCGACCCAGGCGCGGTAATCGCCGGGGGTGCCGGGGAAGGCATTGACGTAACGGGCCGCATCGAGGCCAGGCTCGTATTCGCCGTTCGGATGGGTGATGCCCTCATAACCGAGCAGCTGCTTGGAGCGGGCGATGATCCGGGCATGGATGCCGGCATCGGTGATGTCAGTATCCTCGACCTTCAGCAGCGTCACCGCCGCGCCACGCCGCTCGGCATCGGTGACGGTCAGCGACAGCAGCGGATGCGACTTGACCCATTCGTCGATCACGGCGCGGTTGGCGGCGGAGCGGCGGTTGAGCTCGACGACGGAGCCGACCCGGGCTTCGGACTGCAGCAGGCCGAAAGTGGTCTCGGCAAAGGCGAGCGCGCTGTAGGTGTTGATGACGCCGCCGAGCATGCGGTCTTCGCCGGCATCGTAGAACGGCCCGGCATCGACCGAGCGCTTGGCCGAAAACGGCTGCCGCGGATCGATCGGCGGGGCAATCTTCAGCTGGCGCGGGATCGCCCAGGCCGGATCCTGCTGGTTCTTTTCGATCAGCGCCAGCGCATGCGGCGTGAAGGAGGCCACGAAATAGCCGGAGATGCCGCCGATCGCCTTCTGGAACGGCATGAACAGGCAGCATTTCGCCATGACGGCGCTGACGAGCTCCGGCTCCCACGGCATGGCGCCGAGCATCGAAGTGGCGTCGAACACCGCATGGCGGTTGGCCGGGTCGCCGTCGAGCCAGGAGAGGAGCTCGCGGATCTCGCCGCTGGTATAGGCGTTCGCCCCTGTCGTCTCATGGCCGACGCCGACGAAGATCGAAACGCCAAGCGCCGAAAGTTCGGCCGCCGTCGGGATCACGCCTTCGGAGGCGGCGAAATGGATGCGGCTCTCGCAGCCCTTCTCGGCGAAGCGCTGCATCTCGATCAGCTGCGTCGCCCAGGACTGGCGGAAGAAGCCGGCCGCCTTGGATGGATCGCTCTCCGGCCGCGGCGTATCGACATAGACGCGCTGGGCGGCGTCATTGGCATTCATCAGGTGCTGGATGCAGACGGTGAAGCCGCTATGGCCGCCACCGAGCCCGACCGCCATGCGGTTCTCCTTCGGGAAGCCGAAATAACGATGGATCGCCCGCATCATGTCGGTGAGGATCTTGTCGGCCGGATAGCCGCGATGCATGCTGCGGGAGATCTCGGCCGTGGTGAATCCGCCGATATCGTTGCCCTTGTCGTCGAACTTGCGATAGGTCTTCTCGATCCAGGCGTCGAAGGCGATGCGCCGCAGGCGGCTATCCACTTCATCGGTTGTCGCATCGGTGATCGGCCCGACGCCGAAGAACGGGTTGGACGGCAGTTTCGGCGCACCCGACGCGGTCTGTCGAAGGGCGTTCAATCGCTGTTCCTGCATCTGCGCGATATCTGTCATGGCCTGCCTGTCTGTTCCCGGAGCTGAAGTCGCCGTCATGGTGAAGTGAGTGCTCGGGCAGGACAAGCTCATATGCGCCGAACGACAGGCGAAACGCGTCATTGGGGGCCGTATCGTTGATGATGGCGCGATGGGCGGCGGGACGCGACGCGCTTTCCTGCCTGGAGATCGGCGGTACTGGGACGACGGAGGAGAAGTGGTGCCCGGGATGGAGGAGGAGAGGTAGTGCCGGGGTGACGGTGGAGGCCCGGTTGGCGGTGGAGACGTGATGCAGCGTTG
>NZ_JACHBD010000032.1 GCF_014200175.1 Rhizobium lentis
GAGGAGAAGTGGTGCCCGGGATGGAGGAGGAGAGGTAGTGCCGGGGTGACGGTGGAGGCCCGGTTGGCGGTGGAGACGTGATGCAGCGTTGGCGGTGGAGAGGTGGTGCCGGGGTCGACAGAGCAGAGGTAGTGCCGGGACTAAAAGCCTCGCCGAGCGCGGTGAGCGAACCGCGAGCGCGGCGCCGCGAGCTGCATCGGCGGTGCGTCTGGCAACAAAGCCAACCACACCCTCCGTCATCCCAGGGCTTGACCCTGGGATCCATAGCCAAGCACGCGGACTTCTATTTCTCTGCAGCGGAGCGCCTTCGCTGTTCGCCCAGTGCCAGCCGCATGGATCCCAGGGTCAAGCCCTGGGATGACCGAGGAGAAGTGGTGCCCGGATGGAGGAGGAGAGGTAGTGCCGGGTGACGGTGGAGGCGTGGTGCCCGGTTGGCGGTGGAGACGTGATGCAGCGTTGGCGGTGGAGAGGTGGTGCCGGGGTCGACGGAGGAGAGGTAGTGCCGGGACCTAAAGCCGCGCCGGGCGCGATGAGCGAACCGCGAGCGCGGCGCCACAAAACCTCACAACCGCAACCATCCCCCACATAAAAACAGGCTTGCCCTACTCAACCTTCCAGCGTATCTCTTCTCCGTCGCGAAAAGCGACTGCCTCCCTTGATCCGCTCAGTGGCGGAGTAAACAGGTGGACGAATGGGTCGTCCAGGCGGTCGAGCACAGGCCCGCCATGCGCCTTGGCCATGGTTCGGCCAGCACCTCCCTGAAACCAGTGCCTGACCAGATCAGGCCTCATCGTGAGCTATCGGCGCACTCTGTCGGCGCTGCCTGCTTGCGTCGACCCGGAACGCACCCATGACCAGATCTCTTATCGTCATTTTCACTGCCATTGTTCTCGATGCCGTCGGCATCGGGCTGATTTTCCCGATCCTGCCGTCGCTGCTCAAGGACATCACCCATGCCGCAAACGTCTTGCCCACTATCGGCGCGATGACGGCGCTCTATGCGCTGATGCAGTTCATCTTCGCGCCGGTGCTCGGGGCGCTGAGCGACCGGCTCGGCCGCCGCCCCGTGCTGCTGATTTCGCTCGCCGGTGCTGCCGTCAACTACCTCTTCCTCGCCTTTGCGCCCAATCTGACCCTGCTGTTCATCGGCCGGGCGATCGCCGGGCTGACCAGCGCCAATATCTCGGTGGCGACAGCCTATATCACCGACATCTCGCCGGAAGAGAAACGCGCCCGCCGCTTCGGCCTGTTCAACGCCATGTTCGGCCTCGGCTTCATCATCGGCCCGGTGCTCGGCGGCGTGCTCGGCGATCATTGGCTGCGGCTGCCCTTTATCGCGGCCGCCGTACTGAATGGCGCCAACCTGCTGCTTGCCGTCTTCATCCTGCCGGAATCGCGCCCGGGCAGCCGCGAGACGATCGATCTCGCTGCGCTCAACCCGCTGAAACCGCTGCGCTCGGTGCTGGAGGTCAAAAGCCTGCTGCCCATCGTCATCCTGTTCTTCATCTTCAGCGCCACCGGCGAGGCCTACGGCACCTGCTGGGCGCTGTGGGGCAGCGATGCTTTTCACTGGAACGGGCTGTCGATCGGCCTTTCGCTGGGCGCCTTCGGCGTCTGCCAGACGTTTGCCCAGGCCTTGCTGCCCGGACCGGCCGTGAAACTGCTCGGCGAACGCGCGGCGATCCTCGTGGGTGTTGCCGGCGTCTCCGTCGCGCTCACCGTCATGGCCTTTGCCGGCCAGGGCTGGATGATCTTCGCGATCATGCCGGTTTTCACCCTCGGCGGCATCGGCGTGCCGGCGCTGCAGTCGCTCGCGACCCGGCAGGTCGACGAGAACAGCCAGGGCCAGTTCCAGGGCGTGCTCGCCTCGGCCGTCAGCCTCGCCTCGATCGTGGCGCCGCTCGGCTTTTCCAGCCTCTATTTCCTCTTCCGAGAGGAATGGCCGGGCGCCATCTGGCTATCGGTCGTCGCCGTCTATGCGCTCGCCGTGCCGCTGGTGCTCGGTCTCAGGCCGAAGGCGGCGGAGCGTGCGAGCACAAGCCGACGCCGCGGCGCGCCAGAGAATTCCTCGGGGGATGCGTCTGGCGAAACCGCCGACCTCACCTTCCGCCATCCCAGAGCTTGACCCCTGGGAACGCCAGCCACACGCTCCGTCATCCCAGGGCTTGACCCTGGGATCCACAACCAAGCACTCTGCCGCCATGGCAGGGTATGTCTACATCGTCAGCAACCAGAAAAACGGCACCCTCTATATCGGCGTGACATCCGATCTGGAGCGACGCATCCATGAACATCGCGAGGGGCTGACGCCGGGCTTTGCCTGGAAATATGGCTGCACCCGTCTCGTCTGGTACGAGGAGCATTGGGACATCGGCAGTGCCATCCAGCGCGAGAAGTCGTTGAAACGCTGGAACCGGCAATGGAAGATCGATCTGGTCGAGGCGATGAACCCTGAATGGGATGATCTCTATCTGACGCTGTGGTGATGCGACGGCAGCGCGTGCGGCCATGGATCCCAGGGTCAAGCCCTGGGATGACGGAGGAGAGGTGGTGCCTGGGTGGTGGAGGAGTGGTGGTGCCGGGATGACCGTGGAGGGTGGCGGAGGAGGAGATAAGGTACCGGGCCGACGACGGCGAGGTGGTGCCAAGGCTCGCAAGCCGTGCCTGGCGCGATGAAGCGAACCGCGAGCGCGGTGCCCCAAGCTGCATCGCCGGTGCGTCTGGCAAGAAGCCAACCACACTCTCCGTCATCCCAGGGCTTGACCCTGGGATCCACGACCAAGCACGGGGGTGTCAATTGTTCCCCGGAGGTCGTCGCCGTTCACCCAGTGCCAGCCGCATGGA
Organism: Rhizobium lentis; assembly: GCF_014200175.1. GTDB lineage: Bacteria > Pseudomonadota > Alphaproteobacteria > Rhizobiales > Rhizobiaceae > Rhizobium > Rhizobium mulingense. Next base: position 2,845 of record NZ_JACHBD010000032.1, read on the forward strand.
TCCCGGGGTCAAGCCCTGGGATGACGGAGAGTGTGGTGCCTGGGTGGTGGAGGAAAGGTGATGCCTGGATGACCGTGGAAGGTGGCGGAGGAGGAGATAAGGTACCGGGCCGACGGCGGCGAGGTGGTGCCGGGGCTCGCAAGCCGTGCCGGGCGCAATGAAGCGAGCGAGCGCGGCGCCGCGAGCTGCATCACCGGTGCGTTTGGCAAGAACGCCAACCACACTCTCCGTCATCCCAGGGCTTGACCCTGGGATCCACAACCAAGCACGCGGACTTCTATTTCTCTGCAACCGGGCGCCATCGCGATCCACTTGATGCCAGCCGCATGGATCCCAAGGTCAGGGGATGACGGAGGAGAGGTTGTGCCGGGTTGATGGCGGAGGGCGGTGCCGGAGCCCCAAGCCGCGCCGGGCGCAATGAAGCTACGGCAGGCGCGGCGCGCAAGCTGCATCGCCGGTGCGTTTGGCGAGAACGCCAACCACACTCTCTGTCATCCCAGGGCTTGACCCTGGGATCCACAACCAAGCAAGGCGCAGGAGAGGTGGTGCCCTCCCCTGCATCCCACCCTCCGCCTAGGCCGCCTCCCCCTTCTCAGCCACGCTCTCCGCCAGCTTGCGCGCCGCGACGAAATCGACCTTGCCGGAGCCGAGCACCGGCACCTTGCCGATGGTGACCTCGGCCGGGACCATCATGTCCATGGCGCCCTTCGACTTTGCGAAGGCGAGGAATTCGGCGCGGGTGGCGGTTTCGGCTTCGGTGAGCAGCACCAGGCGCTCGCCCTTCTTGGGGTCGGGCAGCGACGAGACGACCGAGAGCGCGCCGGGCCAGAGCTCGGCGGCCAGCGTTTCGACGGCGGCGAGCGAGATCATTTCGCCGCCGATCTTGGCGAAGCGTTTGGCGCGGCCGCGGATCTTGACGAAGCCGTCCTCGTCGATGGTGACGATGTCGCCGGTATCGTGCCAGCCATCGGCGAGCGGCTCGAGCACGCCGGGTTTTTCGGCGCGCAGATAGCCGGCCATGACATTGGCGCCGCGCACATGCAGCCTGCCGCCCTCGTCGATGCCGGGCACCGGTTCGAGCTTCCATTCCATGCCCGGCAGGATTTTGCCGACCGTGCCGGAGCGGTTGTACATCGGCGTGTTGATGGAGATGACCGGCGCGGTCTCGGTGACGCCATAGCCTTCCAGGATGCGCAGGCCGAATTTTTCCATGTAGGTGTGGCGGGTCGAAACCTTCACCGGCTCGGCGCCGGAGAAGATATAGCGGATCGAGCGGAAATCGTAGGGATGCGCGGTCCTGGCATAACCGTTGAGGAAGGTATCGGTGCCGAAGATGATCGTGGCGTTGGAGACATAGATCAGCTCCGGCACGATGCGGTAATGCAGCGGCGAGGGATAGAAATAGACCGGCACGCCTGAGATCAGCGGCAGCACGGTGCCGGCCGTCAGCCCGAAGGAATGGAAGACGGGCAGGATGTTGAACACCTTGTCGCCGCTGTGGAAATCGATGCGGGCGGCGGCCTGGGCGGCGTTCGACAGGATGTTGCGGTGGGTGAGCACCACGCCCTTCGGAGTGCCCTCGGAGCCCGAGGTGAAGAGGATGACGGCCGGATCATCCGGCCGGCGTTTCACCAGCGGCCGGCCCTTGCGCAGCAGCCCGCGGATCTTGTCGACGGGACCGATTTCGGCTCTCAGATCATCGAGCCAGACGATCGTCACCTGCTTTTGCAGCTCCTCGACGACAGGGCCGAGCTTGGCCTGGGCGACGAAGGCGCGCGAGGTCAGCACATGTTTGACCTCCGCGGCCTTGCAGGCGGAGAGGATATTGGCAGCACCTGCGGTGAAGTTCAGCATGGCCGGCACCTTGCCCGCGCTCATGACGCCGAGAGTGGTGGCGGCGGCGCCATTGGCATTCGGCAGCATGACGCCGATGTTTGCTTCCGGGAAGCGGGCGCGGAACTTGGCGCCGAGCACGGCCGCCCCGGTCAAGAGCTTGCCATAGGTGAGGCTGCCGGTGACCGGATCTTCGACGGCTAGCTTTTTCATACCAAATTCGTGGCCGGCGCGGATGACGCGGTCCAAGACGGTCGACGAGGTGTCGGCGGTCTGGAACAACAGGTTCGACATCACCTGATAGAGGGCGGCGCCTGCCGCCGTGCGGCGCTTGCGGCCCTTCAGCTCCGGCGCTACTTCGAGCTTCACCGGCTCGAGAATGGTGACCTTGACCTTGGGGAACAGCCGGCGGCGGATCTTGCCGTCGCTGAGATAGGAGAGATAGCTCTTCTCCAGCCCGTCGATCTTGACCGGCACCACCATCGAGCCTGTTTTGTCGGCGACCATGGCGGCGCCGTCATAGACCTTCATCAGCGTGCCGGTCACCGTCAGGCGTCCCTCGGGGAAAATGCCGATCGGGCTGCCATCCTGCACCACCTTGATCAGCGACCGCGTCGCCATCGGCTTGGTCGGGTCGAGCGGCAGGAACTTGCACATTTTCAGGAAGGGCCGCACCCACCAGGCCTGGGCGATCTTGTAATCGACGGCGAAGGTCGGCTCCTCCTCGGTGATGGCGAGCGCCAAGGCACCGTCGAGCAGGCTGACATGGTTCAGCGCAATGATCGGCGCGCGGCCGGCCTTCTTGATATTCTCCAGCCCCTCGACCTCGAGGCGCATGAAGGCGCGGAACAGGATCGAGATGAAATCGCGGAAAGGGTTGGTCGGCAGCGTCTTCAGCATCAGCCAGGCGACAGCAAAATTGAGGATGCCGAGGCCGATCAGAATCTGAGGAATGGAGGCGCCGAGCGCCTGGATGACGGCGACGAGGCCGAGGCCGACGGTGATGAACAGCGCCGAGAGCACATTGGCGGCACCGATGACGCGGGCGCGGCGGTCCTCATGCGCCCAGGTCTGCAGCGCAGCGAAAGTGGGAACGGCGATGAAGGCGCCCGAGATGGCCATGCCGGCGAGATCGATGGCGACGCGGATGGTGTTTTGCCCGGCGAAGAAATCGAGGATCGTCGTCGCGTGCGCAGTCGAGGCCAGGCCCCAGAGGTTCCAGGCGAGATCGAGGCTGAAGAGGCCGAGCAGCGCCGTGCCGACCGGGGCCGGCAAGAGCACGATGCGGCCGGACGACATCCAGGCGGCGATGCCGGAACCGACGGCGACGGCGATGGCGAAGACGGTGAGATAGGCGGGCACGACGAGTTCGGAGCCGCCGAGCAGCTCGGTGACCATGGTCGGCAGGATCGACAGCACGAAGGCGCCGACCAGCCAGAACCAGCAGTTCATCAGCGCCGAGCGCCAGAGCCGCTTGTCCTCGCGGATTTCCCTGACGAGGGTGTAGCTGGAGCGGATGACATTGCGGTCGATCTGAAGATCCGGCGCCTTGGAGCCGGTCGGCGGGATCATCCGGCTGGCGAGCCAGCAGAGCACGGAGAGGCCCATCATCATCGAGCCGAAGAGCAGCACATTGTCGCCGCTGGAAAAGGCCAGTGCGGCGATGATCGTGCCGGCGAGGATGGCGATGAAGGTGCCGCCCTCGATCCAGGCATTCGCCTTCGGCAGGTCGCGGCGCTCGAGATGATCGGGCAGAATGCCGTATTTGATCGGCCCGAACAGCGCCGAGACGACGCCGAAGCCGAAGAGGGCTGCCATCAGCACAAAAATCGAGGAGAAGCCGAGGCCGACGACGGCCAGCGCGGCAATGGCGATCTCGCAGCGTTTCAAGAGCTCGGCAATTTTGGCCTTGTCATGCTTGTCGGCCAGCTCGCCGCCGAGCGCCGACAACAGCAGGAAGGGCACGATCAGGATCACGCCGGCAAGCGTCACCAGGGCGGCCCCTTCGCTGGCCGACATCTTGAAGAGAATGAGGAACACCAGCGTGTTCTTCAGAAAATTGTCGTTGAAGGCCGTGAGGAACTGGGTCCAGAACAGCGGAGCGAATTTCCTTGACGTCATCAGATTGTGTTGCACGGGCGTGGTCCCTCTTTCGGCTCGCTGAGAAGGCCACAGAGTTGTTACCCATTGGTTGAATGCGGCAACAACTCTGCGCTGTGGTTAAGGAAGATCAATCTTCATCGCTGCGATTGAATTTAACGAGCAGTTTTTCGGTGCGGGCATCCTCGACCTTGCGGATCAGCTTCTCGGATTCGGCATTGTCGCGCAGCGTCTTGGTGATGTTCACCGTGGTCTGCACCAGCATCAGGATGCCCATGGCGAGATAGCCTTTGCCCCAGAGATCGAGCGGCATCATGTAGAGGCCGAGCGCCAGCATGAAGGCGGCGGCGCCGAAAGAGATGTAGGAGAAGCTGACCCAGCTGGCGGAGTGTTTCTGGAAACTGTCGTTCATAGCATTGGCCCTTCAATTTTTAGGGGTGAGGATGGATGAATTCAGGCGGCCGGGGTGATGCGGCTCTTCAGCCGGGCGAGCACGTCATCGGCCGATGCGGCGAGCGGCGCGCCGCAGCCGGCATTGGCGAGCTTCTCGATGATGCCGGCCGGCCGGGTGGCGCTTTCCATGTCCTTCAGGGCAGCCGCCGTCAGCTCGTTCTGGCTCTGGCGCAGGCGAAGCCGCGCCAGGGTCTCCTCGGCCTCGTCGAGCGTGGCCAGGCCGGGGCCAGCGACGACGACATCGAGCTTCTGCGCCTCTTCGGTGGCGCGGGCCAGCCGCTCGCCGCGCTGCAGCTCCTGCAGCCGCGCCTCGGCCGAGCGCACAATGCCCTTCAGCTTGCCGATCGATGTGGTGAACTGGGCCTGCGCCGCCACCGAAGCATCACGCTCGGCTTCGAGAAAGGCGATCGCCTCGGCCGCCTCGCGGGCCAGGCCCTCATTGCCCTTATCCAGTGCCGCGCAGGCGCGGGTCTCGAGATCGGCGATGCGGCTGACGATCGTCTGATGCTGCGCCTTCTCCTGCTCGTTCTGGGCGATGGCGACGGCGACGCTGCGGCGCGCCGACTGGATCGATTGCGCCGCATCACGGATCTGCTGGGCAAGCAGCGGCACGGCGTGGCGATCGGCAAAAGCCTGCTCGGCATCATGCGCCCTGCCCCGCAAGAGAATGGAAATCAGTTTGAACATTTCTTGCCTCCGGTTTATGAACGTTGTTCACGAGATGAGTTATGGCAGAATCGTGAACGACGTTCAAGATAATTTTTGAACGTCGTTCAAAAAATCGAAGTGGAATGGTGAATGGCCGGCAGGCGAGAAGAAAAACGCGAAGATCTGAAGGCGCGGCTGATCGAGGCGGCACGCGAGCGCATCGCCCGCGACGGGCTGACCAATCTGCGCGCCCGCGACATCACCCAGGACGCCGGCTGCGCGCTCGGCGGCCTCTACACCGTCTTCTCCGACCTCGCCGAGCTGGTCATCCACGTCAACTCGTCGACGCTGAAGGCCTTGGAGGCGAAGCTGACGCTGCCCGAGGCCCGCGACAAAAGCCCGACCGACCGCCTGCGCAACCTCGCCCAGGGCTACCTCGCCTTCGCCGTCGAGCACCGCAACCTCTGGAAGGCGCTGTTCGACCACTTCCCCCCCGACACCAGCCCGACGCCACAATGGCACCTCGACGAACACCTCTTCCTGATGGACGTGATCGCCGAGCCGCTCGCCGAACTGCAGCCCGACATGCCGCCCGAAGACCGCGCCATCCGCGCCCGCACCCTCTTCGGCGCCGTCCACGGGGTGGTCAGCATCAGTCTGGAGGGGCGCTTCGTCGGCTTGCCGCTGGAGCGGCTGGCACGCGAGGTGGACGAGCTGGTGCAGACGATCGCGGCCGGGGCGGAGCGGCGGCGGCAGGGGGAGTGAGGATCGCGTTGAGGGGCAGTAGCGCAGGCCGCCGACGCTGCCGTTTTCGCCGACCCTTCCCCCTCTCCGTCATCCTCGGGCTTGACCCGAGGATCCACACGCAGCACTCGGCGTGCATAATTTACGAGGGCGTGCCCCCTGCCTTTCACAGCGCCGACCACCTACACCGCATTCGCCGCATGGATCCCAGGCTCAAGGCCACTGCTGTCCGGTTTAAATTTTGTCACCATTGGAGGCTCATCTGGGCGGGATTGCCGGGGGGACGTTGGCTTGGTTTTAGCAGCCGGTCGATCCTTTTGCGATGCATCAGGTTGGTGCGCACCAGGCGAGCGAAGGCCAGC
>NZ_JACHBD010000033.1 GCF_014200175.1 Rhizobium lentis
AAAACGGCATCGTCGATCTTGTCCTCATCGATCTCCATCAACCGACGTTACCACGCGCGGCGCCCGAAATCCCGCGGCCCTGCTCGGATGGATACGTTGAAAGAAATTGATGAATAAAGCTTGGCTAGCTCCCGTGTGGCTTGCAGTCCCTCGACGCGCCGGTATCCAACGATCTTACGCACGATCGCTCCATTCTTCCGCTCGACAAATGCCTGATCATTCTTCCGGTAGGGGCGGCAACGGGTGAGTTCGATATTATCGCGCAAGCAATACTCATGAACGCTCTCGTTCATGAAGACGCTGTCATTGTCGGTGTCGAAGCCGAGGAGCGGGAACGGCAGTAACTTGCGTAGTTCGGCCAACGCTGTGATCAGTACCGTTTGGTCGCGAACCAGCAGCGGCGCGCATTCCGTCCAGCCCGTGGCGACATCGGTCAACACCAGCGTTTGCGAGAAAGCACCCTTCGCGTAGGGGCCAGAGTGAAAAACGAGATCCGCCTCGACAAAGCCGGGTGCGGGATCACCCCAATCTGAGAAAGTCCGAACGGGAACACTACGCCGGATCGCCGTTGATCCTTTCCGGCGCCGCGGCCCCCGGAAGATCATGGAAGCGTTTGCTGATTCTTTGTCTCGGGTACTACGAGCCGCATCGACGACCGCCTCGCGTTATTTTTCCGATGTTCGACTGAGGGCTTCGCATAAACGGGAGGTAAGAGGCGGAACCTCTTGACCTTGCCAATCTCATGTGCCTGATAGTTCGGTGGTCGCAAAGACCGCGTGACAGTTCCTCGCCTCCGCACGACAACCGCGCCATTGCTTTCAGCGGCATGAACCTGAAACACTCACTTTGCCAGTTCAAGGCCCCCTTCATGGATGCAATCTCCTCTAAGTGACGTTCTACGACCATCACTCTGGCACATTGCGATACTGTCGGGAGAGGCATCCACTCCAACCCCTCGCGTATACATGTTCGCCGATTTGCAACTTTATCGCAATTTCTTCCACAGCCAAACGTCGTTGTGCCATTCACCATGGATGCATGTCGCCTCGTGAAGCACCACGACCTGCCGAAAGAAGACATTGGCACTCTTCATACTGGGCGTATTTCTCTCATTTACACGCGATACCAGTAGCCGAAATCCTAACTTGGTTGCAGTTTTGACCAATTGTGCATGCATCAGTTTGCCAATTCCTTGTCCTCGATGATTCTCATCAATGTAGCGCGATGTCTCGGCTACACCCGCATATTCAGGGCGCACAGAAAACCTACTCAATGAGCACCAGCCGATCACTGTGCGATCAATCTCATAGACGAATGCAGGATATGGCTCTTGATGTTCGCTCAACCAAGAAATCCGTTCGTTGTGAGTGTCGGGAGCAATTTGACTTATAGCAAAGATGCCGGGCTTCATCGCCTGATTGTAGATCTTCGCCATGTCACCGGCATCGGCATAAGTTGCACGTCGAAACATTTATCTAACTTATCCGTCCATGTTTAGGCGGGCAACAAGGCATTCTACGGTGCGTTGTGTGCCTCAGCATCGATGTAGGGTCTATCAATGACAACTCGGCGTCCGCCCCTACGCCAGATTCTTCGTTAAGCCTAGAGCGCGGATATCGCGATCCGTCGTTTAACACACCTAACAAACAACGGGCAGACCTGTCTTCACAAGCTATCAGCTCGGGTAGGATTGCCTCGCGCTTTAGAGAACGTAACTGTGAGATAGATGGGGGATAGACCCGCCCACTATGCGGAAAGAGATCGGAGGATCTGCTGATGTCGTACCAAATCCGCCCGTTGGGAACAGGTGACCTGCCAAGCGTCACAAACATCTATAACGCGGCGTGTTGCGCAGGGGAATCAACACAAGGAACTCGCCCCTGGAGCATCAAAAAAATGAGAGAATTTCTGTTCGAAGCACGTCCGTCATTTGAGACCTATATATGCGTTGACAACGATGCCGTCGTCGGCTGGACAGCGCTCACGAGATTTCGCGTCGCGGAAAATGCTAGGCACACAGCCGAAATGTCGCTCTATGTCCAAGAGACATTTCGTCGGAACGGAATTGGGTCGACTCTTGCGCAAACTGTTCTGAATCGAGCAAGTGTGCTCGACCTGCACTGCATTTTCGCAATGGTTTTTAAAGATGCGCCCGGCGTCATCTCTTTTGCGAAGACGAAATGTGGATTTTCAGTCGCTGGATGCCTTCCAGAGATTTTTTACGACCGTGGAAAGCATTACGACGTCTTGGTTCTTGAAAAGCTCGTATCATCGCCATTGAGGTTTTGACGGCTGAGCCGGTTCGGTCTCGACGCCGGTCGGACGAAGATTAGGCTTGTCGCGGAGGCGTTTCCGCCTGGTGGCAATGTTTCGGCGACTGCGCGTTCTGAGGGGACCCGTCGCAGCGCTATGCGTGGCGTCGCAAGGCGCTTTCGTCCGGAACGGTTGCCCCGTTGACGGAGGGACCGAGAAAACCAGACAAGTTCACGCGCTTTGAAGCGGTGAACAGTTCGGTGGTGGAAATTGTGGTGAGCGATGTCGTGGTGCGGGCCGGTGGTGATGTTGACCTCGATCACCTCGTCAAGGTTCTCGGCGGTTCGTAAGGGATGATCGCGTCTGGTGTGGTGGTCTATGTGTCGTGCCAGCCGGTCGACTTCCGCAAGGGAGCCGCCTCCTTGATGGCGCTGGTGAGGGATGGCGGTCTCAACCCGTTTAATGGTGCGCTCTACGTATTCCGGTCGGAGCGGGCAGATCGTATTCGGATCGTCTGGTGGGACGGCAGCGGGGTCTGCCTCTATTCGAAAGCCCTAGAAAAGCAAAGCTTCTTCTGTCCCAGGATCTCGGCGGCACGGATGCGCCTGGACCATTCTCAGCTGATGGCGTTGCTGGCTGGAATCGATTGGAAAAAGATCCGCCCGGCCAAGATCAGGCGGCCTTTGTTAACGGGCTGACAGCGCCTGCGGCACGATGAATCATGCTGTCAATGCCGGGCGAAATTTCCCCAGAAGTGCCGAAGTAAAATTCCCATATGCCGCTCCCAACGACGTGGAGAATTGGGTTTTTTTCCGTGGTCTTCCGCGTGGGCGTTGCGGCGGGGTGAAAGATGGCGGGGTGATCAAAGCCTTGGATCGTACGTGTTCAGGCATCAATTCGGCATGTTGACGCAGCCTGTAACTTGATCCCTCGATTTGGACGACGACGGCATGATGCAAAAGTCTGTCGAGCAAGCTGTGGCGACCACCGCGTCACCAATGATTTCATGATGCCTGTTTCCTCGATCGTCTATTGTGTTGAGCGCGAGAGCGCAGAATGTCGATCTGGTCCTCCATCAATTGGATATACCATGGTTGTCCTTTCACTAGCTGCCGACCTTGAATCAGGCCGCGTGCCGGGTATTTGAAGATGGTCTGTGGCGTAATGCCAAGAGCTACAGCAGCTCCTTGGACGGAATAGGTTCCGTCTGGCCATCGGAAGGGATTGGGACTCGTTCCGTTGATTGGCCGTGGGAATACCCCAGCGTCTGCGCAAGATCTAGACATTGTCACCTTTGAAGGCGCAATTCTGTGCGGCAAGGAAGCCTTCCGGGTTCAGCGCCGACGCGATTTCCTTGTCCATTTTGCCTGCGGCGTTCAGCTCCGTCACGCGCGTTCGTAATTTGTCGATATTGAGGTAGTCGCCGTAGGTGTGAACTCTCCTCTGGAGAGAGTGCTCGCTCGTCGCTCCCGTTTGCCACAGGATCTTGAACCAGACCTGTCCTTGCAGCCGTTTCTGGTCGAGAACGACCTCGCAGATAATGAGGCGCAAGATGCTCTTTCGCTCGGCCGCCGTGGTCGATGGGGCACGCCAGATGCTAGGCAGGTTCTCGCCGAGTGCCGGTAACCCGTCGCGATCTGCCTCGCTCAGGACGAGGGGCTCGTCAGACCGCCACCGTTCATAGTTCTGCTCGATGGCATCGGCTGCGCGCAACTTTTCCTCCCCTCCTCGTTCCAGCGAACGGCCCACCAAGCGGTCCTCAGGCTCGACTGCATCATATTGGCGCCGTGCCCTTTCCGCCTCGTAGCGCGCACGTTCGCGCCGCAGAGCCCATTGACGCTCGAGTTGACGTGCCTCCTCTTCCCTCTGGCCCAGTGCGGCGACGGCGATAGCGATCCTGTCCGGCGTCAGAGCTTGGAGTAGAATGCTTTCGACGCGTGCATCGACCGGCAGAGCGCGCACCTCCTGGCATAACGGCCCTCCGTCGTGGCCGCGGTCGGCGCGGCATGTGTAGACGGGATAGTTTCCAGCAGGGCCGCTATAGCGCAAACTCATCCGGCGACCGCACCGCCCACAGACAGCGATGCCCAGCAGCAGTGCGGCCCCCTTGCGCGGCGCGCCCGAATGGCCGGCTTCGTAGTGGTTGATGTTGTTCTCCAATCGCCGTTGGTTCTCCATGAACTCCTCCCAGTCCGCGATGGGGACCGTAGTCGTCCGCGGACGATAAACGTCCTGACGAACGCGTCCGCCAGTCTGCCGCCGCCGACCATAGACAAAGGCCCCAGCATAGCCGGGATTATGGAGAATGCTGTGCACGCGCGGGTTGCTGGCGTCACGCCCACTTCGTGCGGCGCCGGACCACGAAGGGGACGCATTGGCAACGGCAAATTCTCCTTTCCTGACGGTTGAGCGGCATATGTTCGGAATGCTTGGACACGCCGATCTGCGCCAACAGGGCTTCGGTCGGCCAGCTACCTTCCAGCAGATGCGCCGGCGCTTTGGCCTGAACCACGCCCGTGCGGCCCTTGGGGCAAGCGTATTTAGGACGGATCGTGACGATCACCTGGTAGCAAGCCGGAATTTGGTCGAGCCGTTCCGTCCGATCTTCGCCGATCCGCACCATGTTGCCGCAACCGCAGGGGGCAAGCAATGCTATCGGGCTCGATTACCCGCTCGACCCGCGGCAGGTTCTGCGGCAATGCGCGTGCTTTGCGCTCCTTGCGAGGAACAGCCTTTTCGGGATCGACTGCGCTGGCCGCGATCTTTTCCTCGACGAAGGCGATCTGGGCCTGTGTTTCGGCAATCGCCGATTCAAGATCTTCCAGCGCCAATTCCATCTGCGTCGGATCGAGCTTTTCCGATTTCGGCCCAAACTTCGTGCGCCGATAGTCCTGAACCTGGCTCTCCAGCTTCTCGATCAATTCCTTCAGCTCGGTGATGAAGGCGTCCTTCTCGGCCACCACCGCCTGCTTATGCTGACGTGCCGCACGCTCGACCGACAGCTCGAACTGAACCGCCGCAAAGGCGTTCAATACCTCGGGAGGAAGGTCCGGGAACTGGCTGTGATCGATCGGCTGCGACATGCAGCTTCATAGCAAGTTGAAGCAGAAAAGCCCAACAAAACAACAACGCCAAAAACGAGCCAGTGAGTCATCCTGCCGCAGCCGGCGCTGTCACCCGTTGCGCCATCACCCGCCGCCAATCGAGCCCTTCGAACAAGGCTTCGTATTGAGCCCGCGAAAGGCGCATCGTTCCATCCTGCACCTTGGGCCAGGCAAAGTTGCCCTGCTCCAGAACCTTGTAGATCAACACCATTCCGGTGCCGTCCCACACCAGGATTTTCAGGCGATCCCCGCGCTTCGACCGGAAGATCACCGTCACCCCCGAATGCGGATCAAGCTTCAACTCGCTCTGCACCATCAATGCCAGAGCCTGATGGCCACAGCGAAAGTCCACCGGCCGTGTTGCGATCAGGATCGGCAATCGTTGGCCCGCGACGATCACACCATCCCTCGCATCGCCCGCACCAACGCAGCAACCCGATCAACCGGCACATCCCCGGGAACCCGCACCACGAGGTCTGAGCCGATTTCTAATGTGACGATCCCCGAACTGGCCTCGATTGCATCCGCTATCGGCAAAGCATCGGCAGGCCGCCGCGGCTCCGTCGTAATCGCCAAAGGCACAAAGGCAGGCTCAAATGGCTCGCTGTTCTCGCAAAGCAAGGCTGGCACCAGCTCCGCAGGCAACGTCAATGACCCGCGCACCCGGCTGAAGGCTCTCTGCTACAATTCGCGCCTTCAGATCATTAGGCCACCGCCGGTTTCCACGACGGGCCTCGACAACCTCGAAGCGCCCAACAAACCCCTCATCATCCGCCATGCCAAATCTCCAGCTCTTGCCGGAGCCGTTCTGGCACGGACCTCAATGCTCAGGAATATCCGGATTCAATGGGATGGAGGCGGCGCTTACACCAATGCTGGTTCTAATGCCAGAACATCGCCCGATTTGCCCGATCAGCAAAATCCGCTCGCCGGACGCTTACGAACGGAAGGTAACCATGCTGTTTAAGTGGCGCATCAATGTGAGCAGGGTTCGAACGCTGATGCGAGGCGCCGACTTCGACTCGCTCCGCGCTTCCGGCCAAGCGGCTGCAAGATCGGTTGCTGATCGGCGAATTGAACGGCGGCGTCCGTCAGGTAATCGAACGACAAGCGCGCTCCGGCTGATGGTGACCTGCCGCTCAGTCGACAGGCGCCCGACCATTTCATCGAGCGTCACGTCCTTGCGATCATCGATCATTTCGATAACAAACGCCTCATGTGCATCTAGATGTGGAGCCTCAACAGGTTGTCCTTGATTAGGCCGAGTCTACTGACGGGCGGTTTGGATTGTAGGCTGCCGTGCGGGCGATGCCAATTG
>NZ_JACHBD010000034.1:0-2500 GCF_014200175.1 Rhizobium lentis
CAAAAAGCCCGCCGGATTTGCGGGCTATTTTTGTATATGGTTGCGGGGGCAGGATTTGAACCTGCGGCCTTCAGGTTATGAGCCTGACGAGCTACCGGGCTGCTCCACCCCGCGGTATATTGTAACACGAAAGGCCGCTTGATGGGCGGCCTTTTGATCGGCTTTTGGCCGTTAGTTTTGTTGAGAGAAGATTGTTTTTGAAGAAGTTGCGTTTTGCAGACCTGGCAGCGACCTACTCTCCCGCGTCTTAAGACGAAGTACCATGGGCGCAGGGGCGTTTCACGGCCGTGTTCGGAAAGGGAACGGGTGCAGCCACCCCGCCATAACCACCAGGTCGGCAAAGCGCAACTTTTTGTTTGAGAAGCTGGTTCACTCCGACAGTGATTAGTGATCAGTCGGGAGTGATTAGTTTTGAACACGTCTTTGATACTCAACCGGACGAACACTTCGTGTTCGCCGGGCCCGGGCAAAGGCTATCGCCTTCGCTTGTCAGGACGACCGCTTTGCGGTCGCCTTGAGATGAGCACAGTCAATGAGAACGATCAAGCCGATCGAGCTATTAGTACCGGTAAGCTTCATGCGTTGCCGCACTTCCACACCCGGCCTATCAACGTGGTCGTCTTCCACGGCTCTGATAGGGAACACTCGTTTTCAGGTGGGTTTCCCGCTTAGATGCCTTCAGCGGTTATCCCGTCCATATATAGCTACCCTGCTATGCCCTTGGCAGGACAACAGGTCCACCAGAGATATGTCCATCCCGGTCCTCTCGTACTAGGGACAGATCCTGTCAATATTCCTACACCCACGGCAGATAGGGACCGAACTGTCTCACGACGTTCTGAACCCAGCTCACGTACCGCTTTAATTGGCGAACAGCCAAACCCTTGGGACCTGCTCCAGCCCCAGGATGCGATGAGCCGACATCGAGGTGCCAAACAACCCCGTCGATATGGACTCTTGGGGGTCATCAGCCTGTTATCCCCGGCGTACCTTTTATCCGTTGAGCGATGGCCCTTCCACGCGGGACCACCGGATCACTATGACCGACTTTCGTCTCTGCTCGACTTGTCAGTCTCGCAGTCAGGCGGGCTTATGCCATTGCACTCGACGACCGATTTCCGACCGGTCTGAGCCCACCATCGCGCGCCTCCGTTACTCTTTCGGAGGCGACCGCCCCAGTCAAACTACCCACCATACACTGTCCCGGACCCGGATGACGGGCCGCGGTTAGACATCCATGACGATAAGGGTGGTATTTCAAGGATGGCTCCACGGAAACTGGCGTCCCCGCTTCAAAGCCTACCACCTATCCTACACATGCCGACACGAATGCCAGTGTAAAGCTATAGTAAAGGTGCACGGGGTCTTTCCGTCTGACCGCAGGAACCCCGCATCTTCACGGGGAATTCAATTTCACTGAGTCTATGTTGGAGACAGCGGGGAAGTCGTTACGCCATTCGTGCAGGTCGGAACTTACCCGACAAGGAATTTCGCTACCTTAGGACCGTTATAGTTACGGCCGCCGTTTACTGGGGCTTCGATTCAAAGCTTGCACCTCTCCTCTTAACCTTCCAGCACCGGGCAGGCGTCAGACCCTATACGTCGTCTTGCGACTTCGCAGAGCCCTGTGTTTTTGATAAACAGTCGCTACCCCCTGGTCTGTGCCACCCCATCATAGTTGCCTAAAATGGGGTCACGCTTCTTCCGAAGTTACGCGTGCAATTTGCCGAGTTCCTTCAACATAGTTCTCTCAAGCGCCTTGGTATACTCTACCTGACCACCTGTGTCGGTTTCGGGTACGGTCTATACGGTGGAGCTATTTCCTGGAACCGCTCCGCTGCCCTGATAATCCAATAAACCAGAACAACTTGTGCAATCCGTCACTACCACCAGGCCCACGAATATTAACGTGGTTCCCATCGACTACGCGTGTCCGCCTCGTCTTAGGGGCCGGCTAACCCTGCTCAGATTAACTTTAAGCAGGAACCCTTGGTCTTTCGGCGAGAGGGTCTCTCACCCTCTTTATCGTTACTCATGTCAACATTCGCACTTCCGATACCTCCAGGAGCCCTCACGGGTCTCCCTTCATCAGCTTACGGAACGCTCCGCTACCACTTGCGATTGCTCGCAAATCCTCAGCTTCGGTGCATGGCTTCAGCCCCGTTACATTTTCGGCGCAAAGACCCTTATTTAGACCAGTGAGCTGTTACGCTTTCTTTAAATGATGGCTGCTTCTAAGCCAACATCCTGGTTGTTTTGGGATCCTCACATCCTTTCCCACTTAGCCATGACTTGGGGACCTTAGCTGGAGGTTAGGGTTGTTGCCCTTTTCACGACGGACGTTAGCACCCGCCGTGTGTCTGCCGAGTAGTACTCCCCGGTATTCGGAGTTTGGTTAGGATCAGTAAGACGGTGAGTCCCCATAGCCCATCCAGTGCTCTACCCCCGGGGGTATTCGCTCGACGCTCTACCTAAATAGATTTCGCGGAGAACCAGCTAT
>NZ_JACHBD010000035.1 GCF_014200175.1 Rhizobium lentis
TGTTGATCAGGTGGCGTATTCGGTGGTTGGTTACGCCCAAAACCGCCGCAGCTTCTGTCATGGTCAGCCATTCGCCATCTTTGCCGGCTGATTTGCACGCGTGGATCGCGCGCACGCGCCTTACAGAAGCGACCCGGTGTGCGGTCCAGGTTTTTCCTCCTGATTCGAAGACAGGGAATCACGGCAAATAGCGACTGTCATTTCAATAGATTCCGCGTTCAGCGGACGCGCTCTAATCCCACAGCCGTCGAGAAACCGCTCAGACAAGACCCTTCGTCAACTCAAGCACCTGCCGCTCGAACACGCGGCGGTAGATACCACCTGGACGGCGGATCAGCGCCGCATGCTCACCTTCCTCGATGACACGGCCGCTATCGAAGACGAGCAGCCGGTCGAGCGCGCGCACCGTTGCCAGCCGGTGCGCGATGACAAGCGTCGTACGGCCGATCATCAGCCGTTCAATCGCGGCCTGGATCAGCATCTCCGATTCCGAATCGAGACTTGACGTCGCCTCGTCGAGGATCAGTATGGAGGCGTTAGCCATAAAAGCGCGGGCGATTGCTACACGCTGGCGCTCTCCACCTGAAAGCTTGACGCCGCGCTCCCCAACAAGGGTAGCGTAGCCCTTCGGGAGGCGCGCAATGAACTCATGCGCACGAGCGAGCCGTGCGGCCTCTTCGATCTCCGACTGTCCGGCACCGGGCCGGCCATAGGCGATGTTCTCTGCAATTGAGCGATGGAAGAGGATCGGCTCCTGCTGCACAATTGAGATCTGTGACCGCAGAGATGCTTGCGTTACCTTCGAGATATCCTGTCCGTCGATTAGGATCACACCATCGTTCACGTCATAGAGCCGCTGAACGAGCTTCACGAAAGTGGTCTTCCCGGAGCCGGACGGGCCAACGAGACCAACCCGTTCTCCTGCCTTGATCGATAGTGAGAAGTCACTGTAGAGCGGCAGCCCAGAGTTGCCATAGTGAAAACAGACATTCTTGAAATCGATTCGGCCTGTCGTAATCCGGACTGGTCTGGCCCCCGGGCGGTCGGCGATGCAGAGGGGCTGTCCCTCAATTTCGAGTAGTTCCTCCATATCGGAGACCGAGCGCTGAAGGTTGCGGACGTGCATGCCAAGATCGCGCAAATGGCCATATAGCACGAAGAAGGAGGTGAGCACGAACGCAAGGTCACCTGGAGTCGCTTGGTCGCGCGACCACAGAAACAGAGCAAAGCCGATTACTGCGGCTCTGATCACAACAAGAGTTAAGCCCTGAACCGCGCTATTGATTGTTCCCCGCATCCAGCTCCGGCGCGTGTGGCACCGCCATTTGGCGAGAATCTTCGCAAAGCGCTCTTCTTCTCGCACCTCAGCACCGAAGCTCTTCACCACAGCGTTGCAACTTATTGAATCTGCGAGCGCACCACCGAGCCGGGTATCCGAGTTGTTTGCAAGGCTCGCCGCGGGAGCGACATAGCCGAGCGATAACATGATCGTCAGCGCGACATAGACAAATGAGCCGCAGGCGATAACCAGGCCCATACCAAACCAGTACAGGCCGAGAAGTATGGTAGAACCAACTAACATAATGAGCGACGGAAACAGCGCAATAAGGATCGAGTCGTTCAGGAGGTCAAGCGCAGACATGCCGCGCGTGATCTTACGGACCGTAGAGCCGGCGAGTCTTTGCAAATGCCAGTCTGTCGAGAAGCGCTGGACGCGGCGGAAGGCGTCGCTTGCAACATCGGACTTCATTTTCAGCGTCAGCTTGCTGATGTAGAGGAAGGCTATGGTGCGCATGACGATTGCGCTGAGCGCGAGTCCAACCAACACGAAAAATGCTAGAATGGCTTCATCCCAAACCGTATCTTCCGCGGCAGCACCGCGGGAAACAGCGTCGACAAGATGAGCCGAATACAGCGGCGTCAGCACGTCAGCGAGCGTGGAGGCAAGCACTGCCATGATGATGATCGTGAGCGGGGTCGGCTGTCTGCTCCAGTGGCGGGCTGTGAAGGCGAGCACGTCATAGAAAGTGCCGCCGCGCAGATCGATAGGAAGACGATTCATGATTCATGCGAGCGCACCAAGACGCTCGGTCTCCAAAAGCTCAAGAAATACTCCGCTTGGTGACGCCTGTCGCCTCGCTGCAAGCGAGCTTCAAAAACTGTGCCAACTGCGTAGAACATAACCACCATAGAACTTCTCTTTCGTTTCTAGCGGTTTGAGTGGGGATCCCAGCCCGGGTTGAACCGACACCGCCGTGTCGCGGACCCGACAAGTCCTACAGCGAGTACCGGCTGCTCAGTGTCTTCCGTGGAATGCGGACAAGGTTGCTCCGAGGTGAAACGGAATTCACCCGCCATTCAACCGGATTGGCAGTATCCATCCGGTGAGGTCCGGTGAGGACCACCGTGTCCGCGACGACCAGCACCAATCTGACCGGCGGGCAGGTGCTCTGGCAGCATGAGGCTAGATCAAATCACTCGCCCGGAAGGAGTGGTTTGTGGGGGGGGGCGCCACACCGGTTCACTCAGAAACGTCGACTGCTGTCCGCACGCATTCGTGGCTCAATTTTCGCGACTTTGGGACTGAACTGATCGACCTGCCGTTACTTTTGTTCCCACCGGACAACGCCGAGAAGATGAAGAAGCATGTGGTGGGCGCCGGCAACGTTGCCGAACTGCTGGTGAGGTTTGCTGGACCAGAAGGCGCGGTTGCGAACGGGATCGATGGGTTACGTTGTTGATGCGGCATCGATCGGTCGCTCGTTCACGTCGGCGCCGGAAAGCGAAGACTGACAGAATCGGTCAAAGCACTGCTCGAGCTCAAGGGCGGCGAGCCATGCATATATGCAAAGGGTGAAAGTGCCGAGCTCAAAGGAGGAGAATCGGCGGCGCATCTGCCGGGAACCGCAAAGTGCTAATTGGGGGGCGGGGCGAATCCTCTGGTGTGCGTGCATCGTCAAGCAGCCGCTGATAGGGTGTCGCGGGGCGAAGATATCGCTTGATCACCTTGGCTCCGCCACGATGCTTTTCTTTCAACTTAAATGATAGTTGAAAGGTACGCATCCGAGGAGGGCCGCCTTGCTGAGAAGTGAGGCGAACTGGGTGTTCTGTCTATATGGACGTCAATATAGACAGTGTGAGAACCGTGGATTTAACGATAGAGAAGCGGCCGCAAGTTAGCCGTATGGAGATTGTCGATAGCGGGCGGCGTCGCCGTTTCAGCAACGAGGCCAAACTTGCGATCGTGGCGGAGAGTTATTCCGCCCCGCGTCAGGTCACCGCAACGGCACGTCGCCATGGGATCACACGCTTTCAGTTGAACGATTGGCGTAAAGCCGCACGCGAGGGACGGCTCGGCAATGGCCGGGGGAGTGAAGGGTTTGTTCCTGCACTGTTGTTCCCGGAGCCAGGCATGCCGGTTGTTGCGCCGAACAATTCTTCGACGGCACAAAGTGGGCTTATGGAGGTTGTCAGCGCGAATGGTCGCCGTGTGATCGTGAACCGCGATGTCGACGTTGAAGCGCTGCTCCGGATTGTCCGAGGCCTGGAGACATTGCGGTGAATCCGTTGCCGATGGGAACAGGGGTCAAGGTCTGGCTTTTTACGGGGTTCACGGACATGCGCTGTGGCTTTCACTCTCTGGCGCTTCGGGTGCAGGAGGTTCTGAAGCATGATCCGTTATCAGGGCATCTCTTCGTCTTCAGGGGGCGCAGATCGGATATTTTGAAGATCATCTGGCATGATGGTCTGGGCGCCTGCCTTTTTACCCGGCGGCTGGAGAAGGGCCGGTTTATCTGGCCGAATATGGAGGGCGGCGCGGTAGCGATCTCACCGGCGCAATTGTCTTATTTGTTGTCCGGGATCGACTGGCGCAATCCGCAGGAAACCTGGCGTCCGACACGGGTCGGATAGCATTATTGCATTGAAAATATTGAGTGAATCTGATCGAATGGCTTCATGACTTCGAAGCCTGTGGATCTCCCTGCGGACCTTACGAGCGCCTATCTGGCGCTGCTTTCCGAGCGTGAGATGTTGCAGGCTGAACGCGACGTCGTTGTTGCCGAGCGTGACACCGTCGTCGCCGAGCGGGACATTGCGGTGGCGCAAGCCGCCAATGCGCAGGCCATGCTGTCGGACAGTGAGGCCTTGATTGCCAGTCTGGAGCTGGCGATCGAAAAGCTGAAGCGCGAACTGCGCGGCCGGCGATCCGAGCGCACGGCGCGCCTGATCGACCAGATGGAATTGCAGCTCGAAGAACTGGTGATGGCGGCGACGGAGGATGAAGCCGCAGCGCAGGCGGCTGCCGCCAGGACCTCGAGCGTACGTTCGTTCACACGCAAACGGCCGGTCCGGAAGCCGTGGCCGGAGGATATCGAGCGTGAGCGCGTGGTGATCGATCCTCCAGCCACCTGTGCATGCTGCGGCGGGTCGCGCCTGTCGAAACTGGGCGAGGACGTCACCGAGACGCTCGAGGAGGTTCCGCGCCGGTTCAAAGTGATCGAGACGGTGCGGGAGAAATTTACCTGCCGTGACTGCGAGGCGCGCCGCGCGGCTTCATCGGCCCTCATCTGCTGGCGACGATCCTCTTCGATAAGTTTG
>NZ_JACHBD010000036.1 GCF_014200175.1 Rhizobium lentis
GAAAGCGGTGTTCTCCTGCCATATTGACCAAGTGCGGTAGGCGATTCTGAGAGCTACCGCCTGCGGCATTGATGGCAGGAATGCGCCAATTGCAGACGTTTCTCATTCTTTGTAAACCTCCTCGCAAGAGGACACGCGTGACATCGATCGCGAACAGATTTTTGCGAAGACACCTTTGAGGGAACTAAGTCGAATGGCAAATTTTCGCGATCTTGAGCGGCTGGGCACTCGGAGCGATGACACTGTATTGTTCGGCGTCGGTTGGCTTAGTCGAGATATGAAGTATGCGACGGGAGAGGTTGCACCGAACTTCTACGAGAAGCTGACCGAGCTGTGCCGAAACCCCTGGCAACCTTTTGCAACCGTCGGATTTCATAGTTGCGATCTTTGCCAATATGATGGCGTACCTTTCAAAGGTGAACTGTACATCCCTGGCCAAGGCCGCATTTATGTTTCCCCAGTGGGGGTCGCTCACTACATCGCCACGCATTGGTACAGCCCGCCCGCGGTTTTCGTCCAAGCCGTCCTTGACTGTCCACCAATGCAAAGCATGGACTATAAGAAAAAGTTGCTGGCAAACGGGGGGCGAGGTTTAACGCGAGCTTTCAACGAGCCCTCGCAGCCAATCTGATTTTACGATTGCCTCAAGACCGCTTCGGGCCGGGTAGCGACGTATGCGGGAGTTCGTCTAACGATACTGGGGTGGCAGCAGCGGTCACGCCTCCTGATTTGGTTCCCGCATGCGCTTTTCCCATTCCGCATTTTCCTGAACGTAGGCCGCCACGACTTCGTAGATAAGATCGCCTTCCAAGACATCCTCGTTTCCAACGAAACGAGACATTTCGACATGGCCGTCTTCAAATATCGAAAGCTCGATGCGCTCACCTACAAGGGTCGCATGCACATCAATCGTATCCTCGCGATATCTATTGAGCATATAGCGGATACCGGCTTCATCGAAGAGCCGCAAAATTCTGAAAATCGGCGATGTCATGGGGCTCGCCTTTCTGTCTCTCATAGAGTCACGCGGATAAGCGTATCCCGACAGCAGATGTCTGCAAAGGGCAGATTGAGGGGTAGTTCCACGGCAAGAGACCTTCAATGTGGCTCTGCTTGTAACCATTAACGATGGCGGCGAGCGTCCTAGCCAGGTAGCCGAATGGATCGACAGCATTGAGCTTGCAGGTCTCTATGAGGGAGGCGATGGCCGCCCAGTTCTCCGCTCCGGCGTCGTGCCCGGCGAAGAGAGCATTCTTACGGTTCAGGGCTATCGGTCTGATGGTTCTCTCGACGGTGTTGTTGTCGATCTCGATGCGACCGTCAGTCAGGAAGACGCAGAGCCCATCCCAGAATTTGGCGACATAGGCGAGAGCTTCGCCGAGCGGCGACTTGCCAGCGACACGGGCACGATGATGCGTGAGCCAGGTCCGCATGTCTGCGATCAAAGGCGCTGACCGTGCTTGCCTTCCGGCCAACCGAGCTTCAAGGTCAAGGCCGCGCAGCTCGGCTTCGATGCGATATAGTTCACCGATCCGCTTCACGCCTTCCTCTGCAATCGGCGCGGAGCCAGTGCGGGTGATCTCGACCAGCTTGCGCCGTGCATGCGCCCAGCAATAGGCAAGCCGGATGTCAGGACCGACGCGGTCCGGTGCGACCAGCCGATTATATCCGGCGTAGCCGTCGACCTGAAGGACGCCCGTGAACCCTTGCAATATCTGCTCGGCATGCTGCCCGCTTCGACCGGGGGCATAGGTGAAGGCGACGCCTGGCGGCGCACCTCCGCCCCAAGGTCGGTCATCGCGAGCCAGGGCCCAGAAATATCCGGTCTTGGTTTTGCGGGAGCCGGGATCGAGGACCGGCGCACGAGTCTCGTCCATGAACAGCTTCGTCGAGCGCTTCAGGTCGGCGATCAGAGCATGAAAGACCGGACGCAGTTCGAACGCTGCCCGGCCGACCCAATCGGCAAGCGTGGAACGGTCGAGATCGATGCCCTGTCGGCTCATGATCTGGGCCTGGCGGTAGAGCGGCAGATGATCGGCGTACTTCGACACCAGGACATGCGCTATAGTCGCCTCGGTCGGCAATCCGGCGTGGATCAGTCGGGTAGGTGCTGGTGCCTGCGCTACGCCGTCGGTGCAGGAACGGCAGGCATATTTGGGACGGCGGGTGACGATGACACGGTACTGCGCCGGAATGACATCCAGCCGCTCGGACACGTCCTCGCCGATGCAATGCAGGCCGCCGCCACAGGAGCAGATTAGGCTTTCCGGCTCCATAATCTCCTCGACACGAGGAAGGTGGGCAGGAAGAGAGCCGCGATTGGCGGCGCGTGGTTTGGGGTGCTGTTTACCCAAAGGGCTATCGGCCTCGTCTTCGGCATGGACGGCCGCAATGGCCGTTTCCAGGTCCTCCAGTGCGAGATCGAATTGCTCGGTATCGGCCTTCTCGGATTTGCGGCCAAAGGCCGCCTGCTTGAAAGCGGCGACCAGCTTCTCCAGCCGTTCGATCCGATCATCCTTGCGGACTTCACGCGCTTGCGCCGCGATCAGCATCGCCTTCAGAGCAGCAATATCGTCCGGCAAATCGGCAGCGTCCAACATGGTGGAAATCTATCAAATTCCGGCTCCGCTCTCCGTCAAAATTTGCCGCCCGAGTCATCGTGACGCACCTATTCGATGGCGTTAGGCGCTCTCGCCTCAACGGAACGGACCCGACGCCAGTCGAGCCCCGCAAACAACGCCTCGAACTGGGCATGTCCCAGGGTCATCAGGCCGTCCCGGATATCTGGCCAAGTAAAGGTGTGCTCCTCCAGCCGCTTGTAGGCCATCACCAGCCCGCTGCCATCCCAGTAGATTAGCTTTAACCGGTCCGCCTTGCGTGACCGGAATACGAAGACGGTCCCTGTAAATGGGTCCTTGTGCAGCTCGTTCTTTACCAGCGCAGCTAATCCATCATGGCCTTTGCGGAAGTCGACCGGCTTGGTCGCGACCATGATCCGAACTCGGTTCGATGGAAAGATCATGCCGGAACCGCGCAGGCACGCGCGACAGCGGCGATCCGGGCAGCAGACGCGCCTTCTTCCAGACGTATAGTGACAGCGCCGACGATGATCTCAGGGCGGCTGGTCTTTTTGATCGGCAGTTCCGAGACTGGCGGATCGACGATGACCGCTGCGAACTCCACCGCGTCCTCGGGCGCGGGCAGAACCAGCTTGCCTTGCCGCGCCATCGTGCGCCAAGTTGAAAGGCGGTTCGCCCGCAATCCATAGCGCTCGGCGACCTCATTCACCATCGCGCCGGGTCTCAAGCTTTCCGAAACGATCTGCGCCTTGACCTCATCAGGCCAATGACGGTGGACCTCACGTCCAGGCTTCCTGGTTGTGAGAACCTCCACTGTAGTCTCCATGGAGAAACTCCCTTTGTTCATCCATGGAAAGCCGATCACAGATCAGGGCAGGAAGGACAACGTGGGAGTGGAACATCGGTTAC
>NZ_JACHBD010000037.1 GCF_014200175.1 Rhizobium lentis
AGGCAGAACCCTTGGCCGTCCCACCACAGAAGTTTGATACGGTCGGCGCGTTTTCCGCGGAAGCCGAAGATTGCGCCTGAGCCCGGCGCCTCCTTGATAGCCGTCTCAACGAGCGCTGAAAGTCCCCCCCGTGCAAGGCACACTGCGGAGTCGAGGTAGCAAGGCATTATGAAACGCTGAAGATCGCTTCGTGAACGGTCAGCGAGTTTGTGCGCTTTCGCTAGGAGCGCTTCTGCTTCGCTTCCAACCGGAAGAACATACCCCCCGTTGGCGAAGGATGTGCGGAACAGGCAAGTCAAAGAGACTGCGGCGAATTGATTCACCCCGCTCAAATTGCCTCGTGCGACCCTGCCAGTACGTGGAAGATCAGCACCGCCGCTACAAACCTGAAATTCCCAAGGGATTTTGTACAGGTCAAGCTTAGCTTAGGCAGGGCAGGAACGCCTCACGGCAGATCCGCTCTCATCGGAAGCCTACTGGTTTTGCAAAGATTAAATTAACAATTCTGGCGATACCTGCGGCTAGAGTCATCTAATTGGCGTCTCAACGCATCACGCCCTGCGACACTGGCCCCCGACAACCAGGGCAGCGGTCGTCGCCTCTTGGGCGGGAGGAAGACCCACGAAGGGCCCAGTCGAGAGCGGATGTGTCAACTACCAGATGCCGCAGTATCGATGATTGCTCAAGGGCAGTAAAAGCCATGTACCCTTTTTTGACCAGGACGTACAAGCATGCCGAGCAACGTGACCACGCTTGAGATTTCTAAGTACATCGCTACAGCAGAGGAGCTGGCGCGCCAGTCCGGCCTCACGCTTACGATGGGCGATGATTTTAAGGAGTATATTGGTATCACCAGCAGACTCCCCGGAAAGTCTCCGACTTATCCAAACTTCCATCCGGATTGTTCCGATTTACAACCAGGAAGAGCCTTTTGGATCGTGGGGCGGGACGGAGAACAAAAGGTAGCGCATGTCCAGGCAATGCGTTTAGATAATATATCCAACACCAGCCTTGCTGAGCACCTCCGGTCGCTCAGAGCCTGCTTTGCGGATCCCGGTCTCCGAGCCGGGGTTGGTTCCGCGTGTAGCTGTGACGCTCCGACCGCTCACAGCATCACCGGGCTAGTAGCATACCGCGGTGACTTGTGGTTACGGGAGGACTTTAGAGGACGCGGCCTGATGGCTTTCCTTGGACGGCTGGCGTTTGGACTCGCATGGAGCAAATGGTCCCCGGATTTCATTTACGGGCTAGTCGCCGGCTGGTACATCGAAAAAGGCATAGCCGATCGCTGTGGTTATCGGCACCGAGAGCCCCACGGGGCACTCCTGCGCTTGCCTGCTCAGGGAATCGACGACGACGATTGGCTCGTTTGGTTGACTCGAGACGATCTATTGACGATGCTTTTGCGTCCTTCAGAAATGGCGGACGCTTGGAGAGAGCACACTGGCGATAGCGGTCCCTCTCCGGACAGTCGTAGCGCATCATGCTGATCTGACCCGGGCGCGCGATGATCGCGCACGGTTGGGACCGCCTCACCGATCCCACCCAGGGACGCGAGGTCGCAATTCTTCGCGAAAGGGCATGTCAGAGCACTGTGGAAAGCTCGAGTTCATCGATCAACGGCGGCATTGCGCAAAGCCCTTCTGACTCGAAATTGAAGTCAGGCAATCTGTTTCTGTTCTGCCAGCGCCAGGCGCCCTACCTCACCGCGGCCATGGCACGATCTTTGCTTCAATGCGGGATAGTGATCAAAACCAAATTGAAGGGCCTGCAATGTCGCGTCAGATGAAGTTCGTAGCGTTCCTTATGGCGGGGCCAACGTGCCATCACCACGCCATGTGGCGCCATCCGGAATCCGAAAATAGGTTTTTCGACCCGGCATTCTGGGAAACGCTGGCACGGACACTTGAGGTCGGTAAATTTGACGGTCTTTTTTTCACGGACACACTGTCCTTCTACAATGAAACCATCATGGCGAGGGGCGGGCAGATGTCCTTACTCGACCCTGTCCCGCTCGTCGCGATAATGGCGCGGGCGACATCGCGGATCGGACTCGGCGTAACGATATCGACGAGTCCCCAGGAGCCATATTCGATTGCCCGCCTGCTTTCCTCGCTTGATGTGCTGAGCGGCGGCCGGATCGCCTGGAATATCGTGACTTCCGCAAATGACCTGGGGGCGCAGGACTTCGGCAATGAAGCGCGGCCGCCGCGCGGCGAACGCTATGACCTCGCTGAGGAGGTCCTCAAGATCTCTCGCGCCATGTGGGCTGGGTGGGCCGATGGTGCGCTAGTCGTCGATAAAGAAAGCGGCATGTTCATTGATGAGCGGAAAGTGAGCCGCACGGAGATCGCGGGAAAATTGGTCGGGGTGAGGGGCATGTTCGCCGTTCCCCCGAGCCCGCAGCGGCACCCTGTCATCATGCAGGCGGCAACGTCACCGGGAGGGCGCAAGTTTGCGGCGAGCTACGCCGAGCTTGTTTTTACTCTCGAGCGTTCGCTGCCGAACATGCAGGAATTCTATGCCGACATGAAGGACCGCACCGACAAAGCTGGGCGGAACCCGGACGATTGCGCTATCCTCATCTCGGTGGACCCGATCATCGGTGAAACGGAATCGATCGCCCGCGAGAAGCAGGCTTACATCAATGAAATGGTGGACGCTCACCTCGGCATCGCGCTCGTGTCGGCTCATACCGGTCTCGACTTGTCGCGATATCCAGCCGACAAGCGTATTGACGAGATCCCGACGGAGAACGGCTCGGGCGGCTCCATTGACGTCATCCTCAAAGGGACGGAAGGTATCAATCTCACGCTCGGCGAAGCGGCCAAGCGTTTTGCCACGAGCGAGCTTTGTCCTCAGGTTGTTGGGACGCCCCAGAGCGTGGCCGACCAGCTTCAGGAATTATTCGAAAAGAAGGGTTGCGATGGCTTCATTGTGAGCCCCACAGAAATGCCCGGCTCCTTCGAGACGTTCACGAGATCGGTGGTCCCGATCCTCCAGAAGCGTGGCGTCTTCCGCAAGGAGTATCCGGGCTCGACACTAAGGGAAACGATCAAAGCCTAATCGGTGCGCAATCCTCTTCTATCGCACGTGGCAATCACACTCCATCTGAAGGTCTTGGGTGTCCGAAGACTGAACTTCTGTGGGCTTCTGTCTCCGCCTCGTTCTGGAACTTCTCTATTCGGCGTGTTAACGTCGAGCGCTATCGAGCCTTCCACTTTCACCGCTAAGTCGGCGTCCGTCACAGTGGCCTGCTGCCGGTTTCATGGACACCGAGATAAGGCGCTCCAATCCGGTCGACGTTTCACCCAGATTGGTTCAAAACCGGGGCAGCGCGCCGCGCCATCTTGTCCTCGAAGGAGGTAATGCCAAGCATCCTTTACGGTATCCATCCGAGCAGGGCCGCGGGATTTCGGGCGCCGCGCGTGGTAACGTCGGTTGATGGAGATCGATGAGGACAAGATCGACGATGCCGTTTT
>NZ_JACHBD010000038.1 GCF_014200175.1 Rhizobium lentis
TGAGACGATCCCCAGTGCCGGGGCAACATCGAATGTGCACGTCGCCAGTCTTCCTTCAAAACGTTGACGTTTGGCCAGCATCCCAAGAGGCGACGGCTGTCGCATCTCTCTTATGTCGTATGCAACTTCCTTCCGGCTTTGACGACGAAAGCACCGCGTGAAGCTACTGAGCAAACGAGGGAGACAGGGCATTTTGACGACGGCTCCCTTCCCAGACCATCGTCGAAACGGCTGACAGTCCGCCGGAGGTGTCTGCGCCGCGGCCGGGCTAAGATTAGCTTGAATGTTGGAGGTGGCCTTGGAAGATTTACCGCCCGGCGGATGGATTGGTTGGAATCGGACATCCTGACGGCGCCTTCACGCTGCATGTCCCACACATCACTCGAAACTGCTTAAATTAAGGCCAATTCTGGCGGGCTCCGCATGGCAAGCGGCAAGCTGGCGAGGCTCTGTGACGGCCTGATGGTCGAGTGCAGACGATTGTCGGCAAGCCGTCGCCATATGGTGTTCGGCCATGCCTTGAGGGCATGATCGGATCTGGCTTTTGCATGCTGGGCGGCGGTCGGCAGGCATTAGGATCGAGGTTCCAAATTTGAATTTCCGGAGGACCGGCATCGATGTACCCAAGACGGAACCAGCCGCGCGATGACGATTCTCGCGAAGTAAGTGGGTGGATCGAAGGCGTGACCGGAGCTTTCGATACGGACGCCTGGATCGAGGACTACTATCCAGAGAGCCGAGACATGGAGCAGGATCCGACCGACTTGCGCCTCGGTTCGCACGATAGTGACGCCGGCGACCGTGTGCCGCGTCGCAGTCCCGTGGGCGGTTCGATGCGAGTGACGCCGCAGTCGCTGGCGCCGGAGAGGGGTTCGGGGCAGCAAGACGTTGATGCCGCAACGGAGGTCTCAACCAAGGTTCGCGTCGGCGCCAAGCGTGGTCGCCCCGCCGACCGGGACATGCATCCCGATGACGAGTCCCGCATCAACCAGTTCGCGGAAGCAGTCCGAGACTACGAAATTCTACCCGACGGTAGCATCGGCCGAGGGGACGGAAGGGTTCCCGAGCGTACCGTCGAGAACAATTTAGGTATTCTTAGGGGTTTCGCTCGTTGGCTCAGAGCAGAGAACAGAGATTCGATGGCTTCTCGGTTTTTAAACGATCCAGATTCACTAGCCGTTGATATCGCGGATTATTGGGCAAGCGGTGAGGACGCTGAGAACCGTCTTAACTCAGCACTGTCTCATCTCAGGAGGCTCGCGTCTGAGGGGCAAGAACTCCAAGCCGTTGGACCTGGGCCGCGCCTGATGGGGCGCCGAATTCATGATCCCTATCCCGATGACGCCCGCGTCATTGATGGCTTGGTCAACGAAGAGCTGAGTAAGCTCAGACCGGCCTCGATTTCCCGGAAAAATGCCAGTAGGCAACGAAAGTTTAGCGATTGGCTCAAAAGGGAGGGCAGGGGGAGCATAGTCAGCCGACTCACGGGTACTGATCAGCAGCAACAGTCGTTGCAGGAGGATTTTAGGGCCTTTACCAAGGCTGAAGGAAAAAAAGTGGTCGTGAGTTTCGATCGGCTGCGGCAGTATCTAGGCGCCGAGTCCCAGTTGAAACCGCATGAACCTTATCCCGACGACGCCCGCATCATTGATGACCTAGCCAACGAACATTTGAGCAAGCTCGGACCGGACTCGACTTCGCAGAGGAAAGTTGTCCGGAATATGGCCATAAATCAACGGAGGTTTAGTGATTGGCTCCAAAAGAATGGTCGGGGGAGCATAGGCAGTCGCCTGACTGGCAGTGATCAGCAGCAACAGTCGTTGAAGGACGATTTTAGGGACTTTACCAGCGATGAAGGAAAAATGAGCGTGGGTTTCGATCGGCTGCGGCAGTATCTAGGCGCCGAGTCCCAGTTGAAACCGCATGATCCTTATTCCGACGACGCCCGCATGATTGATGGCTTTGCCAACGAAGAGCTGAGCAAGCTCGGATCGGACTCGACTTCGCAGAGGAAAGGCGTCTTGAATCTGGCCAGCAATCAACGGAGGTTTAGTAATTGGCTCCATAAGAATGGTCGGGGGAGCATAGGCAGTCGCCTGACTGGCAGTGATCAGCAGCAAGGGTCGTTGAAGGACGATTTTAGGGCCTTTACCAAGGCTGAAGGAAAAAAAATAAACGTGAGTCTCGATCGGCTGCGGCAGTATCTAGGCGCCGAGTCGCAGTTGAAACAGCATCATCCTTATCCCGACGACGTCCGCATGATTGATGGCTGCGCCAACGAAGAGCTGAGCAAGCTCGGATCGGACTCGACTTCCAAGAGGAAAGGCGTCTCGAGGCTGGCCAGCAATAAACGGAAGTTTAGTGATTGGCTGCAAACCAGGGGTAGGGAGAGCATAGCGAGCCGGCTCAACGGCAGTGATCAGCAGCAATGGTCGTTGAAAAAAGATTACCAAGACTTCAGCGAAGCCATGGGAAAAAAACTCACTATGTCTTTCAAGCGGCTTCGGCAGTACCAGCAAGTCGTTGAGGCGAACGCAG
>NZ_JACHBD010000039.1 GCF_014200175.1 Rhizobium lentis
CAAACTTATCGAAGAGGATCGTCGCCAGCAGATGAGGGCCGATGAAGCCGCGCGGCGCGCCTCGCAGTCACGGCAGGTAAATTTCTCCCGCACCGGAGGCCGGCAGGTGAAATCCCTCCGGCCTACTCACCCCTGGGTCAAGACCAATATGACACGCACCTGCGGATGGTGTCAGCGGGGAGAGCCCCTCATTGCAGAAGTCCCTCATGGTCATTGGAAGACACTGACCTTCCTGGCCGGCTTACGCCGCGATAGCATCGTTGCCCCCTTCGTCCTCGATGGTCCCATCAATGGCATCGCTTTCACCGCATGGGTTCGGCAATGTCTGGTCCCGACACTCAAAGCCGGTGACATCGTCATCCTCGACAATCTCGGAAGCCACAAAGGAAAGCCGGCCCGCGATGCGATCCGAGATGTCGGTGCACATCTCTTCTTCCTGCCGCCCTACAGCCCCGACCTCAATCCCATCGAGATGATGTTCGCAAAGCTCAAGACACTCGTCAGAAAGGCAGACGAACGAACCGTTGAAACAACATGGAGACGCATTGGAGACCTCTTGAAGACGTTCAGTCCCCAAGAGTGCTCCAACTACCTCAGACATGCAGGGTATGGTTCATAATAAACCTGACAGACTTTAATGCGATACGTGGCCATCTTGCTGAAACCGGCCTTGTGGCTGCGCAAGGCTTTTCCATGCCGCCAAGCTTGTCGCAGCAATTGAGGACAACGATGCTGCCATTCCTGAAGCCGCGCGCCCGATCTTATCGCTGCTTGTCGTGCAGTTACAGTCGCTGGATGAGAGAGTAGCCGTATTTGATCGCGAGATTGCACGACGAGCTAGGGAGGATGCTGAAGCCAAGCGTTTGATGACGATTCCTGGGATAGGACCGATCACCGCGACCGCACTCGCAGCACTGGCCCCATCAGCGACAACGTTCAAGAAAGGGCACAACTTTGCGGCGTGGCTCGGCCTAACCCCACTGCAACGGTCCTCAGGAGGGAAGCAGAAGCTCGGCGAGACCTCGCGCATGGGTGAACGGACCTTACGTCGATTGCTGATCATCGGGGCCAGCGCGGCCGTACGCTGGGCAATGCGGAAGGGATCACGGGATCCTTGGCTCTCGCAAATGCTGGAACGTAAACCGCCCATGCTGGTGATCGTCGCCCTTGCTAACAAGACAGCACGCATCGTGTGGGCGTTGCTGAGCAAGGGAGGAACCTATCGGACACCGGTCCTGCAGTGTTAGTTCGCTTCTCGGAGCGAACTGGCGAAGTGTGAGAAGGTCAAAAGGAGAGTATGGTGCAACGGTCAACGAGACGGGATCGGGAGAACCAGATCATGGATACGCGCCACGAGCGCGCCAGATTGAATTGGACCCGCTCCGCGAACTCCCATACGGGCCCGCGGCATCTGATGGCCGCAACTTAGAGGCCGGACACATGTCAGCCCCCGACCACGCTCCTTGCTCTTCAAAAGATTTTTCTTGCACAAACGGGGGCGTCCACACATGTCCATGATGACAGTATCCCCCGGACTGAGCGTCGGCACGAGGAGCTGTTCGATGTAGGCCAGGAATGCCACACCGTTCATCGGGCCGTCGAGGACCATCGGTGGCGTCATGCCGGAAAGCCTGAGCGCGCCTGTAAAGGTCTTGGTTTTCCAGTGTCCGTGGGGAACGGCCGACCGGCAGCGTTGTCCGCATAGGGATCGCCCGCGCGGTCGAGCCATCTTCGTGGAAAGACCGGTCTCATCGATAAAAACCAACTTGGCGGGATCGAGATCGAGCTGGCCATCAAACCATTCCTGACGCCGCCTCGGCGTGAGCGTCCGGTGAGTCGGTTTTGGTCAGGTGCGGAATTAGCGCAAGTTACGACACAGATGATTCATTTGTGACGTAACAGGGTATGAATGGCCAAGGTTGAGATCCTGACGGGTGCCGAGCGACAACGTCGATGGTCGACAGATAGCTTTCGATATTGCAGGAAGCGTTCAGCGCGGATGGGAGTTTTTCGATGTAGCGCGCCGGCACGACGTTCTTCCGCAACAGATATACGCATGGCGAAAGAAGTTCTCGCCACCCGAATTGAAATTTCCAGAGACCTTATCGTTCGTCCCGGTGTCGCTTGTCGGGGGATCGGAGAGCGTGAGTGACGGCTCCAAGAGGAGCGATCCTCGGTCGAGATGCAAAGACGTTGAAATCGTCCTGAGGAATGGCCGAGTGCTCAGAATTGCGGCTGACATGGATCTTGAGGTGCTGTCGTCGCTGGTCGCTTGTGTTGAGGCGGCATGATCGGGCGGGGAGTGTGCGGGTTTATCTGGCCTGCGGGGTGACCGATATGCGGCGTGGCATTGATGGTCTGTCGGCGCTGGTCGAAACGGTCGTAAAGGAGGCGC
Source organism: Rhizobium lentis (assembly GCF_014200175.1). Classification (GTDB taxonomy): domain Bacteria; phylum Pseudomonadota; class Alphaproteobacteria; order Rhizobiales; family Rhizobiaceae; genus Rhizobium; species Rhizobium mulingense. The sequence continues at coordinate 2,396 of NZ_JACHBD010000039.1, forward strand.
CGGGCTCAGGCGCAATCTTCGGCTTCCGCGGAAAACGCGCCGACCGTATCAAACTTCTGTGGTGGGACGGCCAAGGGTTCTGCCT
>NZ_JACHBD010000040.1 GCF_014200175.1 Rhizobium lentis
GTAAGCGCTGTTTTCAGGCCACGGCTTTGAGTTCGTGCCTTGCGGCATAGGTCCACGGCAGCAGGTCGTCGATTTGGCTATTTGGATGGCCGTTGGCGATCCTGGTGAGGACGTCTGAGAGATAGGCCAGTGGCTCGACATGGTTGAGCTTGGCAGTCTCGATGAGCGAGGCGATGGTTGCCCAGTGTTCGGCCCCGGCGTCGGAACCGGCAAATAGTGCATTCTTGCGATTGAGCGCAATTGGCCTGATGGATCGCTCGACGGTATTGGAGTCGATCTCGATCCGGCCATCGTCGATGAACCGGGTCAAGCCATCCCAGCGTGACAAGGCATAGCGGATTGCTTCGGCGAGCTTCGTCTTCTGACTGATGAGGCCGAGTTGTTCGCGCAGCCAGGGAGCGAGGCTATCTGTGATCGGTCGGCTCTTCTCTTGGCGCGTGGCGGTACGCTCCTCGTGTGTGAGGCCACGTATCTCGTCTTCAATCCTGTAAAGTTCGGCGATGCGTTTGAGCGCCTCGCTGGCAATGGGTGCTGGACCGGCGGCGGCGAGTTCATAGAAGCGGCGGCGAACGTGAGACCAGCAGAAAGCCAGTGACACGGTGTTCTTTGCCGCGAGTGGGCGATATCCACTGTAGCCGTCGACCTGCAGAATGCCGACGAAGCCGTCGAGATGGGCCATCGGTCGCTCGCCTTTGCGATCCGGGGCATAGATATAGGCGACGCCGGGCGGGTCATTTCCTTGCCAAGGGCGGTCGTCCCGCGCATAGGCCCAAAGCTGCCCGGTCTTAGTCTTGCCACGACCCGGGTCGAGCACGGGGGCTGTCGTCTCGTCGGCGAAGAGCTTCGACGATGACTTCAAATGATCGAGCAGCCGCTGATGGACAGGACGCAGATGCCAGGCGGCGCGACCGACCCAGTCGGCGAGCGTCGAGCGGTCGAGGTCGATGCCTTGACGCTTATAGATTTGCGCCTGGCGATACAGTGGCAGGTGGTCAGCATATTTGGAGACCAGCACCTGGGCGACGGTGGCCTCGGTCGGAATGCCGCCTTCAATCAGTCTTGCCGGGGCCGGAGCCTGGACCACGACTTCTTCGCAAGCCCGGCAAGCATATTTCGGGCGGCGCAGCACAAGCACGCGGAACTGGGCGGGCACAATGTCGAGCTTCTCGCTGACGTCTTCGCCGATCCGATGCAGGTCATTGCGGCAGCAGGGGCAGGCATGGTCATCAATATCAACTACGATCTCGATGCGCGGCAGATGGGCTGGCAGCGAACCTCTGTTCGTGCGCCGTTTGGCGACCTGCGCCTGTCGAACAGCAGGGGAGGCTTGCTCATTGTCTTCCAGACCGGCAGCCTCGACTTGCTCGGCCTCTTCAAGCCCAAGCAGAAGCTGGTCCTCGGGAAGCGTCTCGGCACGGCGACCGAACCGGTGGCGCTGCAATTCCTTGATGATCTGACGCAGGCGGGCATTCTCCGCCTCGCGCGAAAGCACCATCGCTTTCAGCGCGTTCAGGTCATCCGGAAGCTCGTCCGCCGTTATCGTCATGGATCGAGAACAGCATATTTTGCCGCTCAGAACGAGAGGCAGGATGATGATGATTCAATTGGTCGCGGCCGCTATCCAGCCTTTATCGGGGTGCGCGTTTCGCTCGGCGTATGCACGCGTTTCCAGTCCAATCCCTCGAACAGAGCCGAGAATTGGGCGGCCGTCAGATGCATCGCGCCGTTCTGCATTCGAGGCCAATGGAACTCGCCATCCTCAAGCCGCTTGGCAACCAGGCACACGCCGCTACCGTCCCAGAAGACCAGCTTGATCCGGTCCGTTCGTTTGGCCCGGAACACGTAGATCGTGCCAGAGAATGGGTCAGCACCCATCTCGGCTTTCACGAGCGCCGCCAATCCGTCAGCGCCTTTGCGAAAGTCGACGGGCTTGGTGGCGATCATCACCTTTACCGCACCGGACGGACCAATCACGACTGAGCCTTCAACGCCTGGATCACAGCAGCAATTGTCGCGCTGTCCGTGCCAGATGCGATCCTGACGACCGCGCCGCCAACCTCCAGCTCGATTGCCGCAACTGGAAGTGCGCTCCTCGTAATCGTCTTTCGCCGTGTCGGAGGCGGCTCTACCGGACGATCAATTACTGCTGCCACAAACATCGGCGGCGAGTCTTGCTGCGCCTGACTCCGCGCCTGCCGACGCCAGGTAAACAATTGTCCGGGAGACAACCCGTGCCGACGCGCAACAGCACTGACCGACATCTCGCCGCTATAGCTCTCGGCGACAATTCGGTCTTTCTCCTCGTCGCTCCAGTCGCGGCGACGGCCAGTTCCCGTAAAAACCTCAAACCGTTGCACCGGCACGTCTGCACTGGTGCCATGCGTAAACCCTGTAATCGTCATATGTCGAAGCCTCGTTCGGCAACAACATCAACAATCACGCGCTGATCCGGAAGGTGGGGTCAAAACACCGCTTACG
>NZ_JACHBD010000041.1 GCF_014200175.1 Rhizobium lentis
GGTCGAGGGCGAGGACGGCTACCAGCTGATCTGGTCCCGCCCCAACAGGGACTGAGATCCGGACAGGCCCCGCCGGCCAGGCGGGGCCAACCGGCCACAAGGACAAGCCGGCGGCAGGCATCGAGCCTGCCGCCGGACTTTTCGGTGCAATACGGAACCGGAATTTGTCTGCTCAGTGGAGGCTATCGTGCCGGGAAGAAATGCCTGCCTCAAGGACGAGCGGTGCCCCCAATTTTGCCTCTGCTCCGGTTCCCTCCACTCCAACAAAATCGGCTCCCCCACTCGCCGGCTCCGCCGGTCGCTTCCGCGCTCCTTGACCCCGTCATCTCTTCCCGCCCCGCCGTCTCGTCTTTCACGAACTCAAGGAGATGAGACGATGACCATCGAACGGCACATCGAGGAGCTGCGCGCCGAGTTGAGGAACGCCTGCGACGCCGTCGAGCGCCGCCAGGTCGAAGCGGAGCTTCAGCTCGCCGAGGCCGATCTGGCCGTGGCGCTTGCCGAACAGGACGGCATCATCGAAGCCGAGCCGCCTTTCTGAGGCGGCTCTCATTCTGCCGTAATATCAGCCTGTCGGCCGGATCGACCGGCCTTCCGGCTGTCAGGGATTTCATCCCTCGACACTCCCGCCGGCTCGCGCCGGATACGGTCACGCCCCCTTTGTGGGCGTGGGTCTCTTCTCTCTATGACGTCCCATCGTACTCCAGCAAATCCGGCGTCAAGGACGGCGCGGTTTCCCCCAATTTTTCCGCCGCTGTCGCTTCCCGAAAAAATCGGTTCCCCCGCTTGCGCGCCGCGTCCCGCGATCCTTGACCCCTCTTTGCCACGGAGTGGCCAATCTCCGTCATCAAGATGAAGGAGATCACACAATGACATCTGACCAGAACCTTGCGCTCTACACCAAGCTTTCCGGTTTCCGGCTCGTCGTCCTGGCAAACCGCTTCGGCTGCGATACCGACGTCTCGCGAAAGCTCCATGATCGACTGCTCGAAGGGCTTGAGGCGGCTACCGGTCGTATCCAGACCATCATGGCATTGGAGCGGAGCGTTCTTGCCGGCGACGACGAATATGCCGCGTACCGGCTGGAAGGTGAGACCGAGATCTTCGGACGCCTCACCATCAATCTGCTGGATGAACTGGACATCGATTTCGACACGCACGAATACCGCGTCAATGGCGGCGATTGGTCCATCGCTTTCACGGCGGACTATACCGGCGTCGACATCGACTATCCGGAGCTGATTGCGCTCACCGACGACGAACTCGGCTCACTTGCGCCGGTCATCAAGGATATCACACGGGAAACCGGTATCGCAGTAACTGCCTCCCGTGTCAGCTACATCAGGTGCCCAGCATCATAATCAATCCGTCGGCGGGCTCGACCATCCGGAGGGCGGCGAGAGCGGCCCTTCGTTGAGATGCCGACGAGACCATCGCAATGATCGCGAGAACGACCAGCTGAGTCTCTTCCTTTCGACCTGCCGTCATCTCTCATCGGGGATGTTGCAGCCCGTGCGTCGCGACGCAACCTGCCGCCGCCAGAATTTTCCCCGCCGCGTTCTGCGGCTCCTCGCCGATCAAAATTCAGTCGCCGGCAAGTCCTCCACATTCGTTTCGGCCCTCTGGGTGCGTCCCTCCTTTCCGGTCCGCCACTATCCCCGCGATGACCGCAATTCGAAAGGAGAAACACATGCAACAACTCGCTCAATTCCTCGCCGCCACCGGCCGTCGGCTCCGTTCTCTCGGCAAGGTGATCAGCCACTTCTTCCGCAAGGGTAAGCTCGGCCTGAAGCTTGCGATCAAGATCCCGTTCTTTATCGAAATCGAGGTATTCTTCGAGACCGATTGGAACCGGCGCCGATGAGGCATATTGGCCCGCTTCGGCGGGCCTTTCTCAACTCGCCACGGTGGCGCGCGGGCGGTAACCGCGTTTTCGCTTTTGTCGGAGCAGATCGAGAAACAATTCGACTGCTTCCTCTTCCCGCCCGAAATGATGGATCATCGTCTGACCCTTTGCGCCAATGCGCCCCCATTTCCTGAGCAGGCAAACATCGCCAAAGAGGTTCGGTTCGATCGACATGGCATAGTAGCGCGCCATGTTCTTCGCCACATCGGTGCGTTCGACATAGAGGTGATAGGGCTGTGCGATCATGAGACCAGAATCGCCGATCGCCGGAATCGCGTCCAACGACACTTATGAATCGGTCGGCGCAGATCGATTCATAACTGTGATGATAGGCCAAAAATCCCGAGAGGTTTAGGCGACCGCCTTCGGC
>NZ_JACHBD010000042.1 GCF_014200175.1 Rhizobium lentis
GGTCGAGGGCGAGGACGGCTACCAGCTGATCTGGTCCCGCCCCAACAGGGACTGAGATCCGGACAGGCCCCGCCGGCCAGGCGGGGCCAACCGGCGACAAAGACAAGCCGGCGGCAGGCATCGAGCCCGCCGACGGCTTTTTCGGTGCCATGCGGGACCGGACGTGTCTGATTATGTGGGCAAGGGCAAGCAGAACTTGAGATGAAAAGGTGCGTTTGATTTAATGCGCTGCTCTCAGGGCAAGCCACCTAACAGGGCCGCCAACGCGCGCCTCTTTTTTCTGATTAGCCGAGTTTCAATTTGATGGCCGAAAACGATATTCAAGTCAGTCTCGAAAACTGCCTTCAGTTACTGGTAGGGCTGCCATTAAGCATTGCCCGCAACGCTGCGGACATGAAGGTTTTCCATTTTGGTACCATTCGACCGCATCCCTCAGGCAGAGGGACTGTCGGGGCCTATGCACTGCATGTTCAATGCCCGTGGCGCTTCGTTGACGAGAAGACAATAGTCACAGGGACATCAGATCGTTTCGTCGAGCCGGCTGACGGAACGGAGCCAAACGATGACGACCCTAAATCGGGAAACCTACAGCTCATCAAAATTGCATCTCTGCTGAAAGGCTACGACGCGGAGACAAACTCCTACGTGAACGCCACAGAGCAACTCGTCGTCATAGCCGTTAACACAGACAACTATGGCGGGGCCGACTTCTTGCTGTCAGGTGGTTACCGCCTACAGGTATTCCCGGATGGTTCACTTGGTGAGGATTGGCGCTTTGTCGAGCTTCAAGGCCGCCATGTCGTTATCGAAGGCGGTCGCGTACAGGTTGACATAGTAATCTAATTTCAACACCCGCTCGTCGGAGTTTTCAACGGAATCTGCCATAAGCGGACGTTCGTTCGACGTCACAATGACCGTAAGTAATGTTGGATAGAAATACTGTGAAAGGAAAGGCAGAGAATGAATCATTTCGATATACTTGGCCGCAGCTTTGCCGACCCAGTTGTCGAGTCTTATCTTGCCCATCACGAGAAGCTAGACCCTATCGATTTTCGTACGAATGCGGAGATGGGATTTTTCGGCGGTTTCGATAGCGGTTTCGGTCTGCAGGTGGAAAGCCTTTCCGCATACAGTGCCGAATTCGAAGAGGTGCGGTCAAGACGCCTGTCGGACGGCGAGGAGAGGATCGTCTCTCGCCTGTTATTTACCGGGCCGGATGCGATCAGGGCAGTGCAACGCGCCTATTCGTCGGCGTTGCCCTTCGGTCTGACGTTCGGAGACAGCAGCGACATCGTGGCCGAGAAGCTCGGGACGGGCCCGTTTCGAGAAGGCAAGAGCAGCACGCTGCCGGAATATTCAGCCGAACGTTTCGTTCACTCATATGCTGTCGGCAATATAGTCGTGATCGCAAAATATGACGCGGACTTGCGGCTGATGGCGGTTTATCTGATGCATGCTGACCGCACCATGCTCAAGGCCACGCGCCGAAAGGCGTCCTTGCCCAAGCAGAAGATCATGCCTGGTAATATCGATAAAGTCGAAGCATTGCGGGTCCAGATGCCGACGCAGCGCTGGCGGGAGTCCATGGCCGAGGGAGACGAGCTTTTCAACGAGGCCGATATCGCCACGGCTGAAACGGCGCTGAATGCGTTCATCGACACGGTGAAGGCCGCAACCAGCCAGCGGGATGCGCAGGCAATCCAGGCAGCGGTCAAGGACATCGTTCTTGCGATCAATGAGATCCACGGCAGAAGCGGGATGATCGAAACACTGGAGCGGGACGAACTTGGTGTCCTGATCGACGCGGTCGTAAGGGCGTCGGGCTTCAGCCTCCCGGATGATGAAGATATCACCGCCGAATGGCGGGAGTGGTAACGAGACCCGTGTCGCGGAAATCCTGATTTTCGCTACGGGGGCGGCAAGCGTCGTGTCACGGATGTTCCCTTGATGGCGGCAGGATCCGGCAGGCAGTCGGGGGCGGCTGCCATCGTCATGTACCTTCCGCCACTGAGCCGAGCCACGTCCTTCGCGGGCTCGATGAGGCGTGTCTGATCGAAAACCGGCTTCGCCTCGATCGTCCTCCCGCAACGGCCTTCCAAAACTT
>NZ_JACHBD010000043.1 GCF_014200175.1 Rhizobium lentis
ACTTGCAGCTATCCTCCAAACCGTCTCGCCACAAGAGTGCCTAAACTACTTCAAGGAAGCCGGATATGAACGGACGTAAAATCATCCCGCTCTAGCAGCGGCCAGGCCGCCCGACAGTTCCATAATAACCCTTATGGAATGTTATTACATTACGTGGTACATCCTATTTCTAGTGATATCGTGACGCTTCTGCGCTAACTCCTCAATCAGCAAAAATATATGCTCAACATCCTGCCCCATCCACGAAACGAGGCGGTGCAAAGGACGGTCTGCCCAACAACTGCCCTCCCAAGAATCGATTCGAGCTGTCGCCGCAATCCACCATCCTTCGAAATGATTAACGATAGAGTCCCGAAGAGATAAAAGGCTTTTCGCGACTTGACGTTGCCAGAGAAGTTGCCCTCGCTAAATGGCATTGTCCGCGCTTGCTCCAGAACTCACTAAGGGCTCGCGGATTATTTGATGATGCGTCAATCATCTTCCCGCAGATACGTTCAGCTTCCGGAAGGTTATATGTGAATTCCATATTGTACCATCGACGCATCATGAAAATGTCGTGGTCTCCGATACCTTCGGCCTGACGAAAAGGGGATCGCATCCTCCTCGATGCGAAAGCCGGCTTTCGACTGGCTGGCGATTTCGTTCAGGGTACGGCGATGCCGCCGCGCGTTGGATCCGCATCAACCGGATATGCCTCCCGCCGCCGCGACCATCACGGCTACGAGCTGGTTCAGCGCTGCGCTGCGGAGACGATATCTCTATCGAATTCCAGGTTCTCGCGCTTCGACATCACGGCGACACCGTGGTCACAGATGGAGTCTGGGATGATCACAGCATCGCCCAGCCGGGCCGCATCGGGACGAAAATCGAGCCCGTCGGGAACCATGCCGACACCCGCCGTCGAGATGAAAACGCAGGAGGACCGAATGAACATTCACAAGAATGCCCGTTTGACACCGCGGCGTCGAGAGGAGATGGCGCGCGCCGTTATTGAGGGCGCTTGGCCCAAAGCCGAGGCTGCGCGGACATATGGGGTGACGTCGAAGGTGGTCGCTCGTTGGAAGGCGCGATTTCTGGCGGATGGCGCCGCCGGCATGGCGGACCGGTCGTCGCGGCCGCGGACAAGTCCGAGACGCACCGCGGCCAACATTGCCGGCGAGATTGCAGTGTTGCGCCGACAGCGGCTGACGGGCAAGCACATCGCCAAGCAGACGGGCGTGTCGGCGGCAACGGTGAGCCGGGTTCTCAAGCGCGCCGGTCTTTCCAGGCTGAAGGATATCGAGCCGGCCGAACCGGTGTGACGCTATGAGCGCGAGCGGCCTGCCGAAATGATCCATATCGACATCAAGAAACTTGGCCGCTTCAGCCAGGTTGGCCACCGCATCACGGGTGATCGAACCCGCCAAAGTTCGCTCAGGGGCAAAGGCTGGGGCGCTGGCTGGGAGTACGTTCACGTCGCCATTGATGACGCCTCGCGGGTTGCCTTCTCGCAGATATTGCCAGACGAAAAGAAGGAGCGCGCGGTCGCCTTTCTCAAGGGCGGCTCTGACCTACTATAATACCCTCGGCATTACCGTCGAGCGCGTCATGATCGATAACGCTCCCTGCGACGTTCGACAGAGACAGCCCGCGGTACCCAGCCCGCGCATAAGAGTATGTCAGCCGTCGTCAAAATGCCCTGCCTTCCTCGTTTGCTCAGTAGCTTCACGCTGTGCTTTCGTCGTCAAAGCCGGAAGGAAAAAGGCATGACTAAAGAGCTTGCATACGACATAAGAGAGATGCGACAGTCGTCGCCTCTTGGGATGCTGGCCAAACGTCAACGTTTTGAAGGAAGACTGGCGACGTGCACATTCGATGTTGCCCCGGCACTGGGGATCGTCTCATCTGGGTTGGCGCGCTGCACGTGGCCGCGTAAAAACGGATTCTCTCTCAACG
>NZ_JACHBD010000044.1 GCF_014200175.1 Rhizobium lentis
AAGGAGGCGCCGGGCTCAGGCGCAATCTTCGGCTTCCGCGGAAAACGCGCCGACCGTATCAAACTTCTGTGGTGGGACGGCCAAGGGTTCTGCCTGTTTTACAAGATTTTGGAACGCGGATACTTTCCGTGGCCAACAGCGAAAGAAGGCGTCGCGCATCTGACGCAGGCTCAGTTGTCGATGCTTGTTGAGGGGATCGATTGGCGTCGGCCGGCGTGGACTTCCGCTCCTGGCAGAACGGGTTAAAAGCTATATTTTGCAAGGACATCCGGGCAAAATGCTAGTGCTTCCGCTGCAAATCGGCTATGTTTTTGGGCATGGAAGCACCGCCTCTGGACAGTCAGGACGAGCTATCGGCGTTGTGCGCGCTCGTCGCTGAACAGGCGGCAAAACTTGAGCTGCAAGAAGCCGAAGTCAACAAACGCGACTCCATCATCGGTCTTTTGCGCGCGCAGTTGGAACTGCTCCGACATCGGCAGCACAGCGCATCTTCAGAGAAGATCGATCGGAAGATCGGCCAATTTGAACTCATGCAGGAGGAGTTCGAAGCCGCCCGCGCCGAGGCTGATGCTTGTTCTGGAAAAAGGCAGCTGCCGATCTGGATGATGCCCCGGACAAGCCGAAAACAGACCTCTGCCGGGTGACCTGCCAACTGAAGAGCGGGTGTATGCAGCGCCCTGCAATTGCCCGACCTGTGGCGGCTCCTCCTTCTTGAAGGCGGCTGACAAGGTGGTCCAGGTGATGGAGCATGTGCCGGCTTCTGTAAAGATCGTCCGGCATATCGAGAAGCGCATGGTCTGCAGGGACTGCGATACGACCGTAATCGGGTGAGATGCCGTCTTTGCCGATCGAGCGAGGCAAACCCGGATCGGGATTGCTCGCCCATATCATGGTCGCCAAATTCGACGATCATATCGCTCTCTACCGCCTATCCGAGATGTACGACCGGCTGGGGATAGACATCTCTCGCTCTGTCATGGCGGACTGGGTTGGCCGCGTGTCCGTTTTGCTTGCGCCGCTCCGTCTTGGCTATCAGGGCGCACATCGCCGCGCTTGACCGAATACATACGGACGATACCCCGGTCGATGTTCTCGACCCTGGGCGAGGCTGGCAGGGTTTGGGTTTATGTCTTCGACAGCAGCGGTTATCAAGATCCCACTCCCGGAGCAATCGCCTACTACTATAGCCCCGACCGAAAGGGCGTGCATCCGGCTGACCACCTCGCAAACTTCAGCGGCGTGACGCATGCTGATGGCTATGGAGGTTACAAGAAGCTCTACGGCAACCAGATCGTCGAGGGCCCGCGTGCATGGCGCATGTGCGCCGCAAGTTCCACGATGTGATCAAGTTGAAGCCATCTCCGATCGCCGACGAGGCACTGTTGCGCGGCGACAATCAAGGTGAGCGTCTCATCCTGATCGCCGCGCCATACACTGTCGCGCATCGGTGCGCTCTACGATATCGAGGATCGCATCCGCGGCATGCCTGCCGACGAGCGACGCAAACTGCGCCAACAACATGCCAAGCCCATACTGGGAGAGCTGAAGGTCTGGATCGAGGCTACGCTTTCGACGCTGCCA
>NZ_JACHBD010000045.1 GCF_014200175.1 Rhizobium lentis
TGTAGGAGCTATTTAGTAATGCGACAGTTGGGCCAGTTAGAGATGCGACAGTCTCGCCTCTCGACGTGCTGGTCAATGCCAACGTTGGGAGCAAGGATGACGACCTTCAGCCTGGTCGAGACCATGAGCGGTCGGAGTCGTCATGTCCTGTTTGATCACCATGTCGCAGAAAGAATTGCATCGCCTCGAAGTTGTTCAGAAGACCCGTGATCGACGCCTGAGCGTCGTCCAGGCGGCTGAGGTGCTCGATCTCAGCCGAAGTCAGGTTCACAGGCTGCTGCAGGCTTATGATCGTTCCGGTGAAGCCGGTCTTGTTTCGAAGAAGCGATCACGGCCGAGCAATCGGCGCCACAGCGAGGATTTTCGCAATGCGGCGCTGGATCTGATCCGCGAACGCTATCCGGATTTCGGTCCGACGTTAGCACGCGAGAAACTGATCGAACTGCATCAGATTTCGGTCGCCAAGGAGACGTTACGCCAATGGATGACCGAGGCCGGCATCTGGATCTCGCGACGCGAACGCAAGAAGCGGGTTTTTCAGCCGCGCGGCCGGCGGGATTGTCTCGGCGAGCTCGTCCAGATCGACGGTTCGCATCACTGGTGGTTTGAGAACCGCGGTCCCAAATGCGCCCTGCTCGTCTACATCGATGATGCTACCGGCAAGCTGCTGCATCTGCGGTTCGCCGGATCGGAGAACACCTTCGACTACCTGCATGCGACGAAGGCCTATCTGCAGCAATGGGGCAAACCTCTGGCATTCTATAGCGACAAGCACGGTGTCTTCCGCCCGGTCCATGCATCGGAGAAAGACCGGACGAGCGGCCTGACGCAGTTCGGTCGTGCCCTTTATGAGCTCAACATCGATATCATCTGCGCCAACACCCCGCAGGCCAAAGGTCGCGTGGAACGCGCCAATCAGACGCTGCAGGATCGATTGGTCAAGGAACTCCGGCTGCGCGGCATCGACACGATCGAGGCGGCAAACCTCTATGCACCGGCGTTTATTGCGGATTTCAATGTCCGGTTCGGCAAGCCGCCGCGCAATCCGAAAGACATGCACCGCCCCCTCGCCGCACATGAGAATCTCGATAGCGCCATGTGCCGCAAGGAGGTCCGCACGCTGTCGCAGTCCCTGACGTTACGCTACGACAAGGTCTTGTTCATTCTCGATCCGACGGAGCAGGCCAAGGCGCTGGCGGGTAAGAAGGTCGTTGTCTGCGACTATCCGGACGGTCGCCTCGAGATCATGCACGAGAGTTTTGCCCTGCCCTACAGAACCTTCGATAAGTTGCGATCGATACATAGACCCGAAGTCGTTGAGAACAAGCGTTTGGACGACATGCTTTCGATCGTCGCTGAGCTGCAGGCTGGACGTGAACTGCAGCGCAGTAAGAGCGGCCCGCGCCGCACCGGTCAGACGGATCATATGTTTGGGATACCGGATGGCAGCCAGGGCAACGGTTATCAAAAGCGTGGTCGCAAACCCGGCCGGCGGACGGACTTCATGAACGATCCGGAAGTCATTGCCAAACGGCAGAAGGCGCTGGCGCGGATGGAGGCTGCGGAATGAATGGTGTCGG
>NZ_JACHBD010000046.1 GCF_014200175.1 Rhizobium lentis
CGGTGCGGGAGAAATTTACCTGCCGTGACTGCGAGGCGCGCCGCGCGGCTTCATCGGCCCTCATCTGCTGGCGACGATCCTCTTCGATAAGTTTGGCATGCATAGTCCGCTGAACCGCCAGAGCACCCGGTTCAAATGTGAGGGCCTCGAGCTTTCGACCTCGACGCTGGCCGACCAGGTCGGGTATGGAACGGCCGCGCTCCTGCCGATCTTTGATCTGATCGAGGCGCATGTCTTCGCGGCCGAGCGGCTTTTTGGCGATGACACCACCATTCCCATTCAGGCCAAAGACAAATGCACGACCGGGCGAATATGGACCTACGTGCGCGATGATCGGTCCTACGGCGGAGCGGCAGCGCCGGCGGCCATATACTATGCGTCGAGCGACCGCCGCGGCGAGCATCCGCAGAAGCACCTTGCCGGGTATGGCGGCATTCTGCAGAGTGATTGCTACAATGGCTTCGAGCCGCTCAGTGTTGCCGAAAAGAAAGCGGTACCGATCACCTTCGCCTTTTGCCATGCGCACGCGCGGCGCAAATTCTTTGAACTGGCCGACATCCAGAAAAGTGCCCGCGACCGCAAACGCAAGGGCAAGCCGATCTCGCCGATCGCCCTGGAGGCCGTCCAACGGTATGATGCGCTGTTCGAGATCGAACGCGAGATCAATGGATTGAGCGCCGAAGAACGATTGGCCGCGCGGCAGGAAAAGAGCAAGCCGCTGTTCGATGACATGCACGCGTGGCTGAAACGGGAGCGCGCCACGCTCAGCAAATCGTCCGAGGTGATCGAGCCGATCGATTACATGCTGAAGCGATGGGATGGTTTTGCGCGTTTCCTCGACGATGGCCGGATTTGTCTCACGAACAATACGGCCGAGCGCGCTCTGAGAGGAATTGCACTCGGGCGTCGAAACTGGACCTTCGCCGGTTCCCAGCGTGGGGCCGATCGTGCCGCCATCATGCTCTCCGTTATTGCGGCGGCCGCGTAAACAGCTTCCGGAACAATGCTTGCGAACGCTCCAGGCCTTCATCTGTCAGGATCAATGACTTCGACTTGTTGACTGGGTCGCCGATCATGCCCTTCTTGTGAAGCCGATCCGTCGTTGCCCGGTCGAAGCCCTTCCAGGCACAACGCTCGTTATGCAGCGTCAGCCATAACAGCGCCAAAACGGCATCGTCGATCTTGTCCTCATCGATCTCCATCAACCGACGTTACCACGCGCGGCGCCCGAAATCCCGCGGCCCTGCTCGGATGGATAC
>NZ_JACHBD010000047.1 GCF_014200175.1 Rhizobium lentis
GCGTGCCGATGACGATGTCGTACCATCCCTCCAACGAGCAGCCACATTTTGTCCGAGACCGTTCAGAGGAACTCGATCGAGCGACGACGTGGTGGCGCGAATGGGTAAAGCACGGGAGCTTTGAAGATATGCCCGATGCCTGGCGTGCGCCGGTAGTCCGCTCGTTGATCACGCTCAAGATGCTGATCTACGCGCCGACGGGTGGGATCGTCGCGGCGCCCACGACCTCGCTTCCAGAAAAGATAGGGGGCCCGCGCAACTGGGACTATCGCTATTGCTGGCTGCGCGACTCGGCACTGACGCTCTATGCGCTGCTGAATTCGGGATATCGTCAGGAAGCAGACGATTGGCGGCAATGGCTGCTGCGCGCAGTAGCGGGCGCTCCGGACCAACTTCAGATCATGTACGGGATCGCGGGTGAGCGATGGCTGCCCGAATTCGAGGTTCCGTGGCTGAAAGGCTATGAAGGAAGCGTTCCGGTCAGGATCGGCAACGATGCCGCCAACCAGATGCAGATCGACGTCTATGGCGAGCTGATCGACACCCTCAACGCAGCGCGCGACGCCGAGCTGCAGCCGCAGGAGGAGGCCTGGCGGCTGCAAAAGGTGCTGCTCGCTCACCTTGTGACTGCATGGCAAACACCTGATCGCGGCATTTGGGAAGTGCGCGGGCCGGCGCGGGCGTTCACCCACTCGCGCATGATGGCCTGGGTAGCATTCGATCGAGCCGTCATCTGCACCGAGCGGTACGGTCTTGAAGGCCCGGCGGCGAAGTGGTGTGAGGTGCGCCAGCAAATTCATGACGAAATTTGCACCCGCGGCTTCAACGAGAAAAAGAACAGCTTCGTCCAATACTATGGCGGTGAAGCGCTTGACGCGAGCCTGCTCCTGATGCCGCAGGTGGGCTTTCTGCCTGCCGATGACCCGCGCGTCGTTGGCACAATCTCGGCGGTGGAGCGGGAGCTTGTGCAGGGCGGACTGGTCATGCGCTATTCAACAAACGACACCGACGACGGGGTCGGTGGCGGAGAAGGAGCATTCCTGGCGTGCAGCTTCTGGCTGGCTGATGCCTATGTTCTTAGCGGCCGCCGGCAGGATGCACACCAGTTGTTTGACCACTTGCTAAGTCTTCGTAACGATCTAGG
>NZ_JACHBD010000048.1 GCF_014200175.1 Rhizobium lentis
GCGCCCGATCTCTATATCGCCGCCGGCATCTCCGGCGCCATCCAGCATCTGGCCGGCATGAAGGACAGTAAGGTGATCGTCGCCATCAACAAGGATGAGGAGGCGCCGATCTTCCAGGTCGCCGATTACGGCCTCGTCGCCGATCTCTTCGACGCCCTGCCGGAATTGCAGAAGGCGCTTTAAGGGGGAGATCGAACGTGGCGCGCGTGGTGGGACGTCCAACCAGACCTGGTGCTGACCTTCTCCTGAACGATGACGAAAAGCCGGCTTATATTAGGCTGCACGACATCGGAAGGGAAAGGCGTCCCCAGCCGCTGCAGGAGTTTCTCAACGATATTGGTGGGCTGATGCTGTCGGCCGACGCTCCCGCCGTTGCTAGTTTTGTCGCCGGAAAGGTCCTCCAAAGACTGCTCAAGACAGGCAAGGTGCGCCCGGAGGGAGGCCCTCTCCCCGGGATGCCCGAAGGGTTGAATGACGCCGTCAGCCATCTGGCGAAATCCGGGCGGAAATACGAGGCAATCGCCAATCAGTTCAACAGTCTCGCCGGCAGGCTGCTGTGGAGACGCGGCCGCACTGGCCCGTTTGCAAGCCTGAACTTCGGCAATACGCATTCCCATGCGGTTCTGGTCGGTCCTGGCGGCATGGAAGAGCGCGCCGATCTCCGGGTCGGCGTGATCTATATGGATCGCTACACCCGCTTCCCCGATCATGTTCAGACGCAGCCGCGCGCCTTCATTCTGCTTTCGCCGGGAGAAATCTGCCTTGGCGATTCCCAGTGGTTTTCTGCCGCGACAGGTACGGTCTTCGCGAATGATGCCGGGCAATCCTTCGCGATAAGATGTACGGCCCAGCCGCTTCTTGCGGTGTGGTGTCAGGTCGAGCCGGGATGAACGAGGTGACGCCGAAGCGGATCGTTTCGATCCCTCGGTTGTATCTCCGCATATTTAACAACCGAAATTGAATTAACAGGAGGGATTATCAAATGGACGTTCGCGCCGCCGTAGCCGTTCAGGCCGGAAAACCGCTCGAAGTGATGACCGTGCAGCTCGACGGTCCGAAGGCCGGCGAAGTGCTGGTCGAGGTCAAGGCGACCGGCATCTGCCACACCGACGATTT
>NZ_JACHBD010000049.1 GCF_014200175.1 Rhizobium lentis
TAAAATCATCCCGCTCTAGATGTGAGCTTCCAATAGGTTGTCCATTCGATCCGGACCGGGAAAGCTGAGGTTGTCGAAGCTTCAGTGATTCTCGGGGGACCGAATGGACATCCATATGAATGCCCGCCTCACGCCGCTCAGTCGAGCGGTAATTGCGCACCGCGTGCTGATGGAAGGACAGCGACCGATGGCCGTCGCTGCGGCTTTCGGCGTGAAGACTGTCTATAAGTGGGTAAGGCGCTATCGACGGGAGGGCGAGGCCGGTCTCAATGATCGCAGTTCCCGACCGCACCGCCTGTATCATCCGACCTCGCAGGCCACCGCCGCCCGGATCGAGACGTTACGCCGCCTGCGCATGACCGGCCAACACATCGCCAAGGAGACGGGTGTCTCGCCAGCCACAGTCAGCCGCATCCTCAAGCGCCTTGGCCTGAACAAGCTCAAGGCCTTGGCCCCGGCTGAGCCGGTGCGGCGCTACGAACGCGACCAGCCCGGCGAACTCATCCATATCGACATCAAGAAACTCGGCAAATTCAACCGAACCGGCCACCGCATCACCGGCGATCGCACGGGGCAGAGCAACAGCCGCGGCATCGGTTGGGAATACGTCCATCTGGCCATCGACGACCACTCACGCCTGGCCTATTTGGAAATATTACCCGACGAGACGCGACGCTCCTGTCTGCGCTTTCTTTTCAATGCTTTGCGCTTCTTCAAAGCCCATGGCGTCAAGGTCCAGCGCGTCATGACCGACAACGGCACAAGCTTCCGTTCCCATCGATACGCCAAGGCGCTGCAGCGGCTCAGCATCAAACACATCCGCACCAAACCCTATACGCCGAAGACAAATGGTAAGGCCGAACGCCTCGTCCAGACCGCACTGCGCGAATGGGCATATGCTAAGGCCTACGAAACCTCGCAGCAGCGCGCCGCCGACCTGCCGCTCTGGCTCCACCGTTACAATTGGCATCGCCCGCACGGCAGCCTACAATCCAAACCGCCCGTCAGTAGACTCGGCCTAATCAAGGACAACCTGTTGAGGCTCCACATCTAGA
>NZ_JACHBD010000050.1 GCF_014200175.1 Rhizobium lentis
GTCGTCAACACCTCGACCGGGGTGGTCGAATACAATGTCAACATGGCGGCGGCGATGATCGCGGCCGTTCCGACGCTCATCGTCTATATCCTCGCCGGCCGCTACTTCGTGCGCGGTTTGATGGCGGGCGCAGTCAAAGGGTAAGTCATGGCCTTCCTGGAAATCTCCGGTCTCAGAAAGCGCTTCGGCGCCGTCGACATCCTCAAGGGCATCGACCTCGAACTCGAAAAGGGCGGCTTCCTGGTGCTCGTCGGCCCGTCCGGCTGCGGCAAGTCGACCCTGCTCAACACCATTGCCGGGCTGGAGACGATCACGTCGGGCGATATCCGGATCGACGGTCGCGCCATCAACGGCCTGCATCCGTCCAAGCGCGACATCGCCATGGTGTTCCAGTCCTATGCGCTCTATCCGAACATGACGGTGGCCGGCAACATCGCCTTCGGCATGGAGATCCGCGGCGTGCCGAAGGAGGAGCGGGCCAAGGCGATCAAACAGGTCTCCGACATGCTGCAGATCGGTCATCTGCTCGACCGCAAGCCGTCGCAGCTGTCCGGCGGCCAGCGCCAGCGCGTCGCCATGGGCCGGGCGCTGGTGCGCAATCCGCAGGTCTTCCTGTTCGACGAGCCGCTCTCCAATCTCGACGCCAAGCTGCGCGTCGACATGCGCACCGAGATCAAGCGGCTGCACCAGCGCATGGGCACCACCTTCGTCTATGTCACCCACGACCAGATCGAGGCGATGACGCTGGCGACCAAGATCGCCGTGCTGAAGGACGGCGTGCTGCAGCAGTTCGGCACGCCGGCCGAGATCTATAACAGCCCGGCCAATCTCTTCGTCGCCGACTTCATGGGATCGCCGGCGATGAACCTGCTCACCGCCACCGTCGAGGCCGGCGCGTCCGGGCTTGCCGTTGCACTCGAGCGGCCGAACGGCGCGCCGCTGCGATTGCCTGTTGTTGCCGGCAATCACGGCCTCGCGGCCTATGCCGGCAAGCAGGTGATCTTCGGTATCCGCCCGGAGGCCTTGACCGATCCGGATGG
>NZ_JACHBD010000051.1 GCF_014200175.1 Rhizobium lentis
CGTCCAACGACACTTATGAATCGGTCGGCGCAGATCGATTCATAACTGTGATGATAGGCCAAAAATCCCGAGAGGTTTAGGCGACCGCCTTCGGCGCACGGTTCTATTCGCGGTGCTCACGCAGCCCCCATGTGGTCTCCGCCCCAAGGGTGACGATCCTCTCGCGGCACTCAGCCGCACCATCCATGTCTTGCGCCGTCCCAGCGTCTGGCGAGACCCTCATCGATAAGGGTGTCGCCGATCGAGTGTCCCGATCGCGTTACGGTCCGGAGCTTGCGGCCATACTTGTCTTCGTCGCGCCAGCCGGCCGTCAGTGAGAAGTTGCCTCCATTCAGCAGCGCCAGCAGGCGTGCTTTCGCGGCCTCGCCTTTGATCCGTTCCGCCTCGCAGCGCGGCGGGCTGAGTTCAGGCGTGTCGATATCCGCGATGCGGATTTTCTCGCCCTCGAACCAGAACGTGTCGCCGTCGACGACGCAATTCACATGACGGCCGCCGCCGCAGACTGAAAACGCGGCCGACGATGAGTCCGCTACCGGCGTCTTGGCCACCGCCGGCATTCCGGGGAGGTTGCCGGCGCCGCCGAAGGCAAGCCAGCCTGCCGCAGTGATGACGACAGCTGAGATGACTGCCATCAGCGATATGCGCGGACCATTCTGTCCCGTTGGGGATTTTCCCTGCGGGCTACGGCGATCGTTCTTGCCGCCGGACTTCCGCGGCCTCCTGAACGGAACCACATTCGATTTCGCCACTAGCCCGTCCTCTCCCGTTTGCCTCAACCTAGCTCGGACTCGGTTTCATCTGCGTTTACGGACAAGGTGCCCCCATGCGGTGTGCGAGGCGCGGGGCGCAGTCGGTCCCGCCTCCCCTGTGGGCCACTATGTTGAGGCTCCTGCGGCTGCGCTATTTCCCGCTCTCGCACGACGAGAATTCCCGAAATCCCGCCCCTTGGGCGTCGCTATGCTGATTTCTCTGATACTCTTCATTGTCCTCGATCGGCCTTGCTCGTTGCACTGCGCGCCGGCTCGATCG
>NZ_JACHBD010000052.1 GCF_014200175.1 Rhizobium lentis
TTTTTCAAGAACGACTGGCATCTATTGCTCGATCCATCTCCACCCTATTGCCGGAAAAGGTAAATGTCGTTCTCCCTGCCTGATGGCCCCAGAGTGGCCGTGTAGGGCACACCATGGATAGTGATGCTGGTCTGGGGGTTGTCCGCGCTCGGCAGCAACTCATACCAGGACATTGCAAGCCGAAGGCCAGCCGGTGCCGGTTGATTGCGGTGTTGCCAGCTCGGAGGGACAGCTTCTCCCAAGTCGTCCACAGGCAGCATGTACTGTGGGGTGCCGAAGATCGATGCCCCCAAGCTTTGCTCCCATGGTGCGTCTGGCGGATTGACGCTTTGCACCGGTGAATAGGCGGCTGACGGCAAATCCGGCCGGAAGGTCGCTGTATTCCAGCTATCGGCGGGAAGCTGGCCGGGTTGAGCCACTCCATGCCAAAACTCTGCGGGATCGGCGATCTGTGTGGAGGACTCCGGTCCAGCCGCCGCAGCCCCCGCTCGAGCACTGTTGGGCGCGGGGCTCAGACGTCGTTGGAGTTGCTCCCGATCGGCGACGAGGTTGTCGAGGTGCAGCACGGCTGGCCGGTCTCTTCGCGCCAGTCGTCTAACGAGCGCCCGCGTGCCGTCAACCACGAAGACTCCGCAATCATAGTCGTTGCGCTGTTGGGTCATGCGGACGGGCTCCAGACGGGTACCCAATCTTTGTGCGAGCATTGCTGCAAACTCGTCGTTCTGTCCCCGGAAGGAGTCATAGTGAAAGGCAGCCGGCCCCTCGCGGTTGCGACGGTCAACGAGTAGCAGCGACCAATGGGTGCCGCGGTGATCAGGATCCGAAGCACTGGCATCGCTCACTGGAAGGAACAGGAAGTCGGCTGTATCTCTTCCATTCTGATCATTAACGATGCGCTGGAAAGCGCTCAGCGCGGTGCTCTCGTCGCCCAGGCGCAGATGATAATGGGCTATCAGGGGATCGATAAGCCGCGTCCTGGCGGCGAGATCCGGATCGTTTCGCTGCAAGTCCTGCA
>NZ_JACHBD010000053.1 GCF_014200175.1 Rhizobium lentis
AGCGCCATCATCATGCTGATGACCATCTCGGCGATCATCGTGCCCTATCTCTATTCCGAACTGAAGGAGAAGGCGCGATGAGCAGCATGACCTCTCCGATCGGCACCTCCTCATCGGCTGCGCCAGCCGCAGGAGTGGAGCGCGGCAACAGCGCCCGCTTAATCGGTCGCATCGTCATCTACGGCCTGCTGGTCGTCTTCGCCATCCTCTACCTGATGCCGCTCTTCGTCATGCTCACCACCTCGTTCAAGACGATGGATGAGATCCAGGGCGGCAACATGCTGGCGCTGCCTGAGGCCCCGACCTTCGATCCCTGGGTGAAGGCCTGGGGCGAGGCCTGCGTCGGGCTGACCTGCGCCGGCATCAAGGGCTACTTCTGGAACTCGATCAAGATGGTGGTGCCGGCTGTGGCGATCTCCACCATCATGGGGGCACTGAACGGCTATATCCTGACCAAATGGCGTTTCCCCGGCCATACGCTGGTGTTCGGGCTGATGCTGTTTGCCTGCTTCATCCCGTTCCAGTCGGTGCTCTTGCCGATGGCCACCATCCTCGGCTCGCTCGGCCGCTTCGGCGTCACCCTGCAGAACGCCACCGGCCTTTCCTTCGGCTTCGGCAATTCGACGGTCAACCTGGTCTTTGTCCATGTCGTCTACGGCTTGGGCTTCACCACGCTGTTCTTCCGCAATTTCTACGAGGCTTTCCCGACCGAGCTGGTGCGGGCCGCCCAGGTCGACGGCGCCAGCTTCTTCCAGATCTTCCGCCGCATCATGCTGCCGAACTCGCTGCCGATCATCGTCGTCACCGTCATCTACCAGTTCACCAATATCTGGAACGACTTCCTGTTTGCCTCGGCTTACGCCGGCACCGGTGATTCCATGCCGATGACGGTGGCGCTCAACAATGTCGTCAACACCTCGACCGGGGTGGTCGAATACAATGTCAACATGGCGGCGGCGATGATCGCGGCCGTTCCGACGCTCATCGTCTATATCCTCGC